>CAXXLL010000003.1:805000-2974394 GCA_963662545.2 Gammaproteobacteria bacterium | reverse complement strand
CGACGCTGGCGTCACGGCTAAAAAACATCGACGAACTCGGTAATATTCTGGACACTGAACTGAGCAAATGGCGAACGGACGAAATTTGCCGGCGATTAGACGCAGAAGAAGTCCCCTTTGCGAAGGTCAATGCCTTGGACGAAGTGGCAGACGATCCACAGATTCGCCACCGTAACTCGATCAGGGAGATGGAGCACGAGCACGGCGGCACGCTACGGCTACCGAACCCACCTGCCAGGTTTGGGCGCACACCTTCCGAAATCCGTTTTCTATCACCGATGTTGGGGCAGCATACCGATCAAATACTCGCCGAGCTCGGCCGCTCCGACGCCGAGATTGCAAACTTACGCGCGGCCGGCGCCGTAAAATGAAGGTGAAGCGTGCCGGCTTTTGAATTTATTATTTCCCTTGTTTGCGCATGTTTTGCACCGAGAATACCGGCGGCTGATTCTGCTCGGAATTGATGATGCTGCGAAACTGCAGCGAGGTGCAGTGCTCTGACTGCTCGTCGACGAGACCCGCCATGGTTTCCACGGGCACACCGGCGCCCTTGTTCAGCGGATGATGGAAGTCCGAATGGCTCTTGCTGATGTACTGGTACTTCCAGAACTGGCCTTTCTTATCCCAGATGTGGAGCATGGGCATTACCATCGTTTCGGCATCGAGATAAATATCGCGATGTGACAAGGGATGGTTGTCGTCCTTCGGGCGGCCGATTAGAACGTGCATCTTACGCAGCTGCCAGGGCACGTCCGGAAAGCAATTGCCAGCGCCCTTGTTCTTCGCAAATTTGAAGCCGTCCGGCGTGTTGGGCGCCTCGGGTTCGAGTTCGATCTCGCTGTGCTTGTAAAAAGGCGCGAGCAAATTCCTGGTGCCGCCGTATTCCCAGTTATAGTCCGAGATGCGGCCGTTATAACCCTCGAAATCCTCGATCATGATGTCGGTGCCGAGAAAGGCGTCGGTCCGCTGGCCCGTCGCCAGGCGACGGACGCGGCGTTGAAATCCCAGATAAAGCCAGGCGTCGTCGCGCCGCAGGTCGTCCTTGTAGCGGTGGATCAGAAGCTGCGTGTTCTTCAGGTCAAACGGAGCCAGCACGCGGCTGTAACCCGAACGGTAAATGCCAGCGGTATTGGTACCGAACGCCGGTTTGGGGTCGAACACCACCCGGTGCATCCAGTTCATGAAATGCCATTCAAATTTCAGCACTCTTTCGGATTTTCCTGTCTTGATGTTCCGATAGGTCCACCAGAACGGATGAATGGTCTCGCTGTCGCCGGCGTTGAAGCCATACTGGTAATTCCACACCAGCTTGAGGCCCGCTTCTGGGTCGTCTGGATTCGGTTCCTCTGGAAAGGCGCGGCCCGCCGTGTAGCCGGTCAGCCTGCCGTGCTCGTCAAAGCCGATATTGCCGATGTTGGCGCGGCTCGCCTCGATGTAATTCGGGTGCAATGGAAAGGGTACGGTCTCGATGACGTCGATGTCGTACCATCCTTTCTTGATAAAGCGGAACATCGCGCTGTCGAGGACGTCCTCGAACTCATCGACGTTTGTCTCGTTGATCACCATGCCCGGTTCGAGCCCGGGAAACGTCGGCACCCCGTCCCGATACGGATAGAAAGAATCTTCGAAGGCATCGGCCAGAATGGTCACGGGCGCCAGACACGTCAGTACGAAGAAGAAAACTAAAGCCAGTGAAATTTTCTGCATGATGCACCTCCAACCAGCATGTCGATGCCTGGACGCCATCGTGGCCTCCAGGAGGCCGACATCCATCCTATCTTAATGCAAATCTAGCCGTATTGACCGCAGTTTCTCCGAGTTCGCGCAGTACCTCGAGGAGGTGCTCCACGTGGCACGCTTCGGTGCGGTGATTGACGCAGCAAGCGCGTACAGCAAAACGACCCCGCACCATGGTTCCGGCGACGAAGATTCGCGCGTCTGTTTCAGTGCGTGCAAGCAATTCCCGGTTCAGTTCATCGAGTGACTGCTCGCTGACTTCATCCCCGTCCGGCCGGTATCGAAAACACACGACCGACAATCCCGGCGACGCCATCAATTCGAAATCGTCAGCCGTCTCGATCAGGCTCGCAAGGTACTTCATGACGGTAATATTGTCTTCGATCGCATCGCGCAGGGCGTCCGCGCCGTAGGCCTTGAACGTCATCCACGTCTTCAGGGCACGGAAGCTGCGGGTCAACTGGAAGGTCGAATCCATCAGGTCAAAGCGTTCTTCGCCGTCGCCGGGTTGTTGCAGGTAGGGCGCGTCCACGCCGAACGTCGCCGTGAGTGCTTCGGCTTCACGCACGAGGATGCAGCCTACGTCCAGCGGGACGTACAGCCATTTGTGCGGGTCGAGCGCCACTGAATCGGCCCGCTCGAGTCCTCGGAAAAGGTGACCCGCGCTCGGCGTCGCCGCCGCCGGTCCGCCATAGGCAGCATCTACGTGGAACCAAAGGGCCTCGCGCTCGCAGAGATCGGCCAGCGCATCCAGGGAATCGACCGCACCCGAATTGACCGTGCCGCCGTTGCCGACGACGCAGATCGGATGCTTTCCCGCGGCGCGATCCGCCGTCAGTATCCGGGTCAGTGAATCGAGGTCGATGGTGTCATCCTCGCCGACCGGAACCTTGCGCAACTGCTCGGTGCCCAGACCCAGCATGTCCACCGCTTTGTCCAGGCAAGAGTGTCCGGCCGCCGAGACGTACACGGTCAACGGCGGGCCGGCCGCCGCCCCCTTCACGCGAACGTCGAAGGGCGCGCGACGCGCGCGGGCCGCGGCGAGTGCGGTGAGGTTGGCCATACTGCCGCCGCTGACGAGCGTGCCGCCCGCGTCCGCTGGATAACCGATGAATTCCGCTATCCACCGGATCACCACCCGTTCAATCTCGGTGGCCGACGCGCCCAGATGCCACTTTGCTGCCGTCTGGTTCAGCGCCGCTCCCAGCAACTCCGCGATGATGCCGGCGTGTGTGCCGCCGGACAATACGTAGGCGAAGAAATGCGGGCTTACATTCAGGGTCGCTGCACCATAGACATCCGCCGCAACTCGCTTGAGCAGCTGTTCCATATCGGCCTTGTGCCGCGGCAGCGGTTCGTCGAACGTTCGCCGGACAGCGGAAGGGGACCTCGTATGGAACGGTGGTCTGGTATTGACGTCGTCATATAACTTGGCCGCAATCTCGGCAGCTTGCTTGAGCAGCACGCGCAATTCGCCAGGCGGGTAATCGAGACTCACCGTATTTTCCTCAGGTTGGGGACGCCGAATTATGCCGTTCATTCGGCTGCCAGGGCGTCGACATTCAGCTTACGATATTTCGCCGACACCGGTTGGTCCATGCACGCCGGCACTTGGTCTTCATCCAATAGGCGGGCTGGGTGGCTATCGAGATCCTTGCATTGCTATACTCTCAGGACCGAAATACATAGATCTGCAGACTTCGAAAAGGGTGCGTATTTTCGCTGAAGCGGACCGGATACCAGGGTGCGCTGGCGTCCTTTTGCTGATACCCCACCATCGCTAGGGTGGACATCCGTTCAGATCGCAACGACTAGACAACTACTGGAAAGAATCCC
The DNA here is from genome assembly GCA_963662545.2 of Gammaproteobacteria bacterium. Taxonomy (GTDB): domain Bacteria; phylum Pseudomonadota; class Gammaproteobacteria; genus JAYYZW01. The sequence goes on along the minus strand of CAXXLL010000003.1, from coordinate 2,970,821 downwards.
GTTATGGCTCGTTACAACCCGATCCTCAAGCTGTTCGGTACCTCACCGGTCCGCCCGCTTCAGCGACACATGGCGAAAGTGATTGAATGCGCACAAGAGCTGTTGCCACTGTTCGAGGCCGTGATCGCTCGCGACGAAAATGGCATCGACGCGGCGCAAGAGAAGATCGCGAAGCTCGAGAACGAGGCGGACGATCTTAAGCGCGATCTGAGACTGAATCTGCCGCGCACACTGTTTCTCCCCGTTGAGCGGCGGGACCTCCTGGAAGTGCTCACGATGCAGGATAAGATCGCCAATTGCGCCAAGGACATCGCGGGTCTGATTCGCGGTCGCAAGATGTCGCTGCCCGACGAGTTCGGACCGCGGTACCTGGATTTCGTGAAGCGGAGTATCGACGCCTGCACGCAGGCGCAAAAAGCCATCAACGAGCTCGATGAACTGGTGGAAACCGGTTTCAGAGGTTCGGAGGTAACGCTCGTACAGGCACTGATTACCGAGCTGGACCGGATCGAAAAGGATACCGACGTGATACAGGTCGAAATTCGCACAGCCCTGTTCGCGATAGAACGCAATCTCCCCCCCATCGATGTGATGTTCCTCTACCGACTCATCGATTGGACAGGTGACCTCGGGGACCGCGCGCAGCGCGTCGGCAGTCGCCTGCAACTAATGCTCGCCAAATAGTCCGTAAGTGGAACACGAGATCCTCTATCTCGTGTTGGCGGGTCTGTTCGGCCTGTTCATGGCCTTTGGTATTGGGGCCAACGACGTCGCCAATGCCATGGGAACCTCCGTTGGCGCGGGCGCCCTGACCGTCAGACAGGCGGTTATCATCGCGGCGGTGTTCGAGTTTAGCGGCGCGGTGCTGGCCGGCGGCGAGGTCACGGCCACCATCCGCAAGGGGATCATCGACGTGGGACTATTGTCGGGGACCCCCGATCTGCTCGTCTACGGCATGCTCGCCTCGCTTCTCGCCGCCGGGACCTGGCTTCTGGTTGCGTCCTATTTCGGCTGGCCCGTGTCGACAACCCACTCCATCGTCGGCGCCATCGTGGGCTTCGCGATCGCCGCTATCGGCGTCGAGGCGGTCGAGTGGGGGAAGGTGGGGTACATCGTCATGAGCTGGGTGGTGTCGCCAATCCTGGCGGGCACGATTTCCCTTGCGTTATTCGCGACCGTGCGGCATTTGATACTGGATACCGACGACCCGTTTCGCAACGCCAAGCGATACGTGCCCTTTTATATCTTCCTGGTCGGGTTCATCATTGCGTTGGTGACCCTGCTCAAAGGGTTCAAACACGTCGGCCTGTCCATTTCGACCGGAGCGAGTTACGGCCTAGCCGCGCTTTTCGGACTGCTCGCCATGGGGATTGGCGCGCTTATAGTAGGTCGCATTCACCTTGATCCCGCCGCCGACCGCGAGTTTCACTTTGCGAATGTGGAGAAGGTGTTCGCGGTGCTGATGATGACCACCGCGTGCGCGATGGCGTTCGCGCACGGATCCAACGACGTCGCCAATGCTATCGGTCCGGTCGCGGCCATCGTGGGCGTGGTCCAAAGCGGCGGTGACGTCGCCCAGCAATCTGGTCTCCCGTTGTGGATTTTATTGATCGGAGCGGTCGGAATCGTGGCCGGTCTCGCCATGTTCGGACAGAAGGTGATGGCAACCATAGGTTCGGGAATAACCGCGCTCACCCCGAGCCATGGGTTCGCCGTCGAACTCGGCGCAGCCAGTACCGTGGTGCTCGCTTCCAGTATCGGCCTGCCCATCTCAACTACGCATACGCTCGTCGGTGCCGTTCTCGGGGTGGGGTTCGCGCGGGGAATCGCTGCGATCAACCTCCGGATCGTGCGCACGATCTTCATTTCGTGGATCGTCACGCTCCCGGCCGGTGCTTTCCTCGCCGTGGTCTTCTACTTCGTGCTGAAAACAATCCTTGGCTAACGTATTTCTCCACTACTGAATCGCGGCGAAACGTCGGTTCGCCGGCGAATTCCGCCGATTCGAGCAGATTAAGAGCCACGGCAGTTGAGGAACGACGGATCGTTCAATTCTCGTCTTTTGCGGCGCGGCACCAACGATCGCTTTCGTGTTGCTGATGTCACGAGCGACGGAGTAAGCGTCGCAGCGTTCAGCTTTCCTTGTAGAAGGTGAATTCCATTTCCACCGCGGCGTGGAGCGGTAATGCGGTCACGCCCACCGCCGTTCTCGTCGGCAGGTGGCCTTCGGCCGTGAACACAGAATCCCACGCCGCGTTGATCGCCGGGAAGTTGTCGAATTCAGTGGTGAAAATACGCGCCGACACCATATCGTCCAAGGACAGACCAAAATCCGGTAGAGCGGCTACAAGGTTCTCCAGGATCTTGACGGTCTGTGGCCCCGCGCCGCCGGGTTCGAGCTGGCCCGAGGTCTTGTCGAGCGCGATCATGCCCGCGGTCTGATAATTCGGCCCTGCCTTGACCAGTGGACTGTAGCGGAAACGGGGCGCCGGAAGGTTGGCGGAACTCAGCGTTTCGATCATTTTTTTCATCACCTGCTTATTCAACAACTTTTTAAGGGCCGCGACCGCCCTCGTGCAATTGGCGAACTATTCTGTTCGCAATCGATCGGAGCCGCTCGAAGACTAGAACCTATTCCTGCTCGAGCACGAGTTCGATCACCGCCGCGGTCCCCGCCGCCATCGCCTTATCCAGAGTATCGTCGAAACCATCATTGGCCTCGACCCGCGCGCCGAAAAGGCCGAAAGATTGCGCGAACGCCGCGAAATCGGGATTCACAAGATCGTTGCCGATGCGCCGCCCGGGATAGCAGCGGTCCTGATGCGCTTCGATCGTGCCGTATTTACTGTTATTAAATACGAGCAGAAGCGGCGTCGCACCGTATTTGGCGGCCGTCGCAAGTTCCATCCCCGTCATCAGCATACCGCCGTCGCCGACGAAACCCACCACCCTGCGGCCGGGAAATGCCAGCGACGCGCCAATGGCCGCCGGCACCCCATAGCCCATCGCGCCGTTGATCGGCGCGAGCAGACGGCCCGGACGGCGATACTCGCGGTAGCGTTGCGGCCACAGCGTGAAATTTCCCGCGTCGAGCGTGACGATAGCATCGTCCGGCAGGCGCGCGTTGAGGCTCGACATGACCCGGCCAGGATCGAGCCGCGCATCATTCGAAGGCGGCTTCGACGCGGTCACGTATGCCGCGCGCAGGCGTTTACACCAGGCTTTACGGTTTTCCCTGTCATCGAGTTCGATCGAGCTAAGCGCTGCGGCGGCGGCCGCGACATCGGCGCACAGGCTCAAATCGGTATCGTAGTTGAGCCCGAGTTCGGCGCGGTTTGGATAGATCTGTATGAGCACTCGGGATATGCCGTTCCTGAATGCGGTATAGCCGCGCGTCGTCGGTGCGTCGAGACGGGCGCCCAGTACGAGCAAGCAATCGGACTGTTCGGCAAAGTCCCACAGATCGGCATGCGTACTGAGACCAAGATAGCCGACGTACGACGGATGCGTGTTGTCGAAATGATCCTGGCGGCGAAAAGACACACAGACGGGCAACGCATTGCGGCGCGCAAATCGTTCGATTTTCTGAATGACGGCGTCGTCGACGGCGCCGCCGCCAAGGATGATGAGGGGCCGCTCGGCGCCGTTCAAACGGTTTTCTATATCGTGGAGTTCCGTTTGGGTGAGTCCATGGCGCACCAAGGGTTGCGGCATTTCGGTCGCCGCTGCGACCTCCTCGCCGAGGACGTCTTCCGGAAACACGAGCACGACTGGACCGGGTCGGCCGCTCTGCGCCTGGTGAAAAGCGCGGGCAAACGCACCCGGAATGGCTTCCGCACGGTTGACCTGCTCCACGTGCTTCACCAGCGGTGTGAAGAACGCTTCGAAATCGATTTCCTGAAAGGCATCGCGGCCGAGATCGCCGCGTGCCACCTGACCGACGCCGAGCACCATTGGTATCGACGCCTGACGCGCGATATGCAAGGCGATCGAAGCATTCGTCGCGCCGGGTCCCCGCGTAACGAAACACGCGCCGGGCCTCCCTGTGAGCTGCGCTTGCGCGGCGGCCATCATGGCCGCGCCGCTTTCGTGGCGGCAGGAGACGAGGCGCACGCGATCCGTCTCGTCGTACAGCGCATCGAGTACCGGCAGATAGCTTTCACCGGGGACACAGAATAACGTGTCGACGTCGTGCATTAGCAGGGCGTCGACGACCAGGCGGCCACCGGTGGTCTGCGCCTTCGTTAAAGCCCCTGCCCGCTTCATCGAGTCACCACTTCGAGCATTCGCTTTCGAGCGCGAGCCCTTGGAGCCCGCCGTAGCCATGCAGAATAGTCGCGTTCCACCCGCGTCCCCCAGTTTCCGCTTCACGTAGGCGCCAGTATATCCGCGACGCCCCGAAACCGACGATGCGTGGTCCAAGGCGCGCCCGGCAATCACGAATCCTGTCGTGCTGGCCGGCGAATGTTTCCTGCGCCCCAATTAAGACGCCCTATCATCGGGATTATCGAATATAAAATAGCGCTACAAGATCACACGAAATCGAAAGGCCATACCACAATGAACCGCACCCAACTCAAGGTCTTCTTCAACTTCCGCAGCCCTTACTGCTATCTCGCCTCTCGTTCTCTGTTCGAGCGGCTTCGAGCCTATGATATCGAGATCGAATGGCGATCACTGGGAGGCTGGGACGGACGCTCGGCACCGGAGCGCGCCAAGGTCAAGGTGCCGCTCACACGCCAGGACGTCGCGCGCTGGTGCAAGCACCTCGACATCCCCTTCACACCACCGCCGATCACGACGGATCCGACCCCCGCCGGACTCGTCTCCTTCGCCGCCGAAGACGCCGGCAAGCTCGAAGACTACGTGGTCACGGTTATGTGGGCGGAGTGGGCCGAAGGGCAGGACATCGGTCAAGTCGAGGTTCTCGAAAAAGTCGCTGGCGCGATCGGTCTGGATACCAAGCGGGTCAAGGCCGCCATTGACTCGCGCGATTATGAGCTGCGGCTACAGGACAACTGGGCCGAAGCCTTATCGCTCGGCGTCATCGGCGTGCCGAGTTTCGTGGTGGGCGACCAGATCTTCTGGGGCAACGATCGCGTCGATTTCCTGGAGGATCATCTTGTCGAACTGGGCTTGAAGATAGCGTGAGAATGCAAGGAGACTCCGTCGTCCAATGGGTTCGGTAGGTGAGTGGTCTCCGTCGATAGCGCGGGAGAAAAGCCGCAGACGCTCCCAGCGCAGCATTAGCGATTCGACAGTTGGGTTATTTCAACGAGACCTCAGAACCGGCCCGATAAATCAACAAGTTAAGCTACCGGCCGGATTGACTATACTTGAGGGAAGGCTGTGGAGGCTGGTGGACATCGCTCACTAATCGGAAGGCCTAGGAGGTGCAACTTGGCTAATATTCTCGACACGATTGCGCTCGAACGCGCCTATATCGCGCGGATGATCGACTTGCTCGATGAACAACTGGACATACTGCGTGATCCCGCACGCGATCCGGACTATCACCTGCTGCGGGAAATCGCACGGTATTTTTGCCACTATCCCACCGCGATCCACTACCCGTTTGTCGACACGTTGTTCGAATATCTGGCCGAACTCGAAGACGACTTGAAACCCCAGGTTGGGGAAATGAAACGCAGGCACGATCGTCATTCTCTTCTGGTCGATGAAGTCTACGCGTTGTTAGACGGTGCCTGTTCCGGGCACATGATCCCGCGGGACCGCCTTTTGAAAGAAGCCACAGCCTATGTTGCGCTGCATCGAGAGCATATGACGCCCACCGACACCGAGCTGTTCGAACTTGCGACCGAACGTCTTTCAAGTGAAGATCTCGAGAAGATTGAGAATCAGTTATATAAACATTTCCCGTCATCTATCTCAATCCATCTGGTTCAATAACCGGTTAATTATTAGATAGATTAAATCTATTTGCCTCCACTTGCATCAAGGGCGTTCGACGGGTATCTTGGCGCTGGGGTGACATAGTGGTGATGTAAATAGACGGTGTCACCCCTCAACCAGGAGGACGCCATGCTGAGCGAACTTAAGATCCGGAATGCCCGACCCGAGACTAAGACCCGCATCCTGTGGGACCAGCAGGTGAAGGGCTTAGGCGTCCGCATCACGCCGAAGGGCACCAAAGCCTATGTGCTCGACTATCGAATCAACGGCCGCCGTCATCGTGTGGTGCTGGCGCGAACGGCCGAGATATCCCTGGAGGAAGTTCGCAAGCGCGCCGGTGCCGAGCGGGTGCGGATCCGCGCCGGCGAGAGCGATCTGCTGACGCGGCGGCGCGAGGCGCGTGCGTCACCCACGGTGAACGAGGGATTGGAGCGGTTCTTCGCCGAATATGTGCCGACGCGGCTGGCAGCGGGCCGCATGGCTCAGGGCACGGTGGACGGCTATCGCCGACAAGCCGCCCGTCATCTGCAGCCTGCCCTCGGCCGGCAGCGGATCGCCGACATCACGCGCCACGACATCGAGCGCATGGTGGCGCCGCTCGCGACGGCCGCCCCGGTACAGCGCAACCGCGTGCTGGCGTTCACGAGCCGGCTGTTCCGGCTGTTCGAAGATTGGGAGTTGCGCCCGCAGCACACGAACCCCACCCGGGGTATCGAGCGGGCGCGTGAGGAAGCACGCGACCGGGTGCTCACGCCGTCGGAGATGACGGCACTCGGTGCGGCGCTGGCACGCGCGGAGAAGGACAAGCCCGCGGCCGTGGCGGCGATCCGGTTGGCGGCCCTGACGGGTCTGCGCATTGGCGAGGTGCTGGCGATGCGCTGGGAGCACTTAGACACTGAACACAAAGCCGTGATGCTGCCCCACACGAAGACTGGGCGGCGCGTGCACGGCCTGCCCGCGGCGGCGCTGGAACTGCTTGCGGACCTGCCGCGCATCAACGGCTATGTGTTCACCACTGGGCGCGACACGGCCATCTCGTATCAGACGGTCCACGCCGCCTTCGCAACCCTGACGCGCGAGGCCGGCCTGCGGGACGTGTGCCTGCACGACCTGCGCCGCACGGTCATGACGAGTGCAGCGCGCGCTGGGGTCGGCACCCATGTGCTGCGCGACCTGCTCGGGCACAAGACCACGGCGATGGCGGACCGCTACATCCGTCATGCCGGCGCGGCGGTTCACGAGGCCCAGGAGCACATCGGTGCGGCCATCGACGCGCAGTTGCGGGGCTTATGATGGCGCCCGATGCACGACGGAGGACCATTCGATGAGTGAAACGGAGACCCCGTCCGAGCCGACCGAACGGTGCCCGCAGTGCGGTTTGCCAGTGACGGCACCGAGGAACCCGCCGATGAGCGTGGAGGTCGGCGTCTGCTCGGCGTGTGGGCAGGCCCCGCTGGCGGCGGATGTTCAATCCCTCTACGGCCCGGACACAAATCCGGGCAAACATCGAAGGAAGCTTATCGAGTACCGGTTGGAACTGGCAAGGCTCCAAGAGCGCCTGAGAGAGGAGGGTCTGTCCCCATCCTATCAAGAGGCCGTGGATCTCGTGCAGCTGTATCCCTGGCCCGACCCTGAAGACCCTGAGGCTTGGGCCACCTTTGGGCTCGTCTTAGACTGTGTGGAGGAGGAGGATGGGCGGCAGGTGCTGATAGAAGAGCACGTCCAGAAATGGCTTGAAGTCTGGCAAGACGAAAGCGAGCGGAAGTGGGATCGATTTTGGGTGCAGGAGGCGCTCGAAGAAAGCGCAAGGCGGGTACCGGATCATCCACTCGCCACCGAGATCTTCGAACGGCTGGAGAGCGGGCGCCTGAACCGCCCGAGTGGTCGGTACGATCCGCGCAAAAATGAGGTTCGCGACGTGCATATTCTCAAAGTGCTCGACAATTTGGTGGGCCTTGGCATGAACCCGACGCGCCACCTGTGGGGTCCAAAGGAAGAATCAGCATGCGACGCGGTCGCGACGGCGAGGGGACTCTTCTTGTCGTACACGGGGGTCGAATCGGTTTGGAAGCGGCGGCCACACACGGAAACCAGGCGCTGAGAGGCGACCCCAAGGAGCAGCACGATGGGACATGACCTTTTCCAGGGCGGCATGGCGTTCGTGGGCGAGACACCGTGGCACCGTCTCGGCACGGCGGTTGAATCACACATAACAGCGGAGCAGATGATGTGCGCGGCCAATTTGGACTGGCGCGTTCGAAAGCAGCCCGCCCCCGGCGCTCGGCTGCTCGATGCAGGCAGGAAAGTCTATGACCGGTACATCGTGCTGCGTGACCCGGTGGGTGACGAGACCGAGGCGGTCGCGCTCGCCATCGTCGGCAAGGATTACGAGTCGCTCCAGAATGTGGATGCGTTCACATTCTTCGAACCCTTCATTGACAATGGCTGGGCCGAGTTCCACACAGCGGGCGCGTTGGGCAACGGCGAGCGGGTTTGGGCGCTGGCGCGGCTGTCGGAACAAATGGTCATCCATGGGGACGACCCTGTCGATCGCTTCCTGTTGCTGTCCAACTCCCATGACGGGTCGAGCGCCGTCACCGTGCGGTTCACGCCGGTCCGAGTCGTCTGCCAAAATACGCTGAGCCTCGCACAGGCGGGCGGGACGGGGGTCGTGTCCGTCCGTCATACCCGAAAGATTCGCCACAATCTGAAAAAAACCCAGGCGCAAGCATTGAAGCGTCTCTCCGATGCGGTATTTGCTGAGGCCGGATCCCTGTTCGCTTGCATGGCAGAGTGCAGTGTGGCGCCCGCAGCGGTAGACGGTTATCTAGAGACGCTGTTTCCGAGGACTCGCCGGCAGAAGACCCAAGGTCTGGAACCTGAGCGGTGGGCACGCGTGAAGCAGATCCTTGGCGACGAAGCCGTCACGCCGTCCGCGACACGCGAGACGCTGTGGGCGCTCTACAACGCGGTCGTTCGGGATGAAGACTACCGCCGCACCCGTGAAGTGACCGCAGATGCGCGTTTGGAACGGGTGTGGTTCGGGCGCGGATATGGCTTGAAACGCAAGGCGCTTGAAACGGCCCGAGTACAGTTGGATAGCGCCGCCTGAATCGCTAGGCTGAACACGCGCGAGGCCGAGTACTACGCTCCACCACGGGCCCCCGAGGGCGATTCCATCGCAGGCCTTTCGACGGACAACGCCCGGCGCTGAGGCGGGGTGACCGCGTCCCGCCGTTGGGAGTCCCCTTTGCTATCACCCTGGCGGTGGACCTCCCTTCGATCCGTCTTGCAATACCCGAATCGCCCTAGGCCGTCTACGTGCGGGTCTGCCGAATTCTTCGATGAAAGCGGGCTTACCAGTCAAGTTGACAAAGCGCCGGAGACGCTGGGAACCGGATGGCCGGTGGCGGCGCCCCCGACGCTCAGCCGCACCCGGAAGTGGGTGTTCAATTGCGCCCATTGCGTCCATTACGCCCTAAGCGCTCCAAACGGTGTCGATGATGGGCGCAATATGGACGCACGGTTGCAAGCCTTCCCGCGCCCGGCAAAAAGCTGCTCGGCCAATGTAACCAGACGGCTCCGGGCGACCATCACGAGTCTCCGAGCAGATCAAGGGCCGCCTTCCAGCCGCGGTTGCACTCTGCGGTGAGTCCGCCTGACACACGGGCAGTGAGCAGGGCGTGCTGAAGACCCTCGATCCTCCGTTCAACCACCGGAACGTGTCCCATACACGGGGCGCACACCGGCGAGGAGCGTAACGCCCACTGCAAGAGACTCTATCGGTGCATCCGGAAACACCAATCCCGTCGGCTTTCCGACGCGCGACCGAGTCCCGCCATAGTGGGGCACCATGCCGGAAAAAGTTGTGCCCAACAATTCATGTTGGATGTCTTCCATGCTGCGCGTTTCATCATGACAGCAGGGGAACCGCCGTGGATGAACACAACGTCAATCGATCCGAAAGCGCGCCGAACGCACGCTTCGAGGATGGCCGCTACTATCGGCCGGGCGACGCGGCCCTGTCCGTGATCGCCTCGCGCGGCACGCTGGCGACGTGGCGCTGGCAAGGCCGCGGGCCGCGCTACACCAAGTTCGGCCACCGCATTCTGTATTTGGGCGCCGATCTCAATGCGTGGCTGGACGCGCGCGTGGTCGAACCGACGATCCGAACCGCCGAGGATGGGGGGACGCCGCGAGGGGGCCGCTGCTGGTCAGACGGCGGGGTGAGCACATGACCGGTCCGGTCGCGGTGACAGACTGGGTTGCGGTGATGGGCGATGTCGCGGTCGCCTTGCTGGGCGAGCCGAACGCGGCACTCTCGAGTGAACGCGAGTTGCGCTACGGGCACCGGGGCAGCCTAGTGGTGCACATCGCGGGCCCGTACGCCGGCTGGTTTCGCGACCATGAGGCAGGCACGGGCGGCGGTGTGCTCGACCTCATAGGGCGTGAACGCGGTGGCGCTCGGCACGAAGCGTGGGCTTGGCTTTGCGCACACGGTTTTCTGTCCGAACAGACCGTTCCCATACGGGAGCGCCGCCCACGAACCGTCACGACGCATGGCACTGATGCCCAAGAGACGAGCGGCAAGCGAGCTTGCGCGCGCGCAATCTGGAAGGAAGCCCTTCCGTTGAGAGGTTCGCTCGCCGAAGCCTATCTGCACAGGCGCGGTGTGGCGGTGGCCGACGCGCCGGCGCTGCGATTCCACCCGCGACTTCGACATCCGCGCGCGCCCTATTCGTTTCTCCCCTGTCTGGTGGCGTGCGTGCAGGACTGTGGAGGGCGATTTCTCGGGATCCAGCGCACCTACCTGGAGGGCCCGGACAAGGCCCCGGTCCAGCCGGTTCGCGCGAGTCTCGGGCGGCTCACGGGCGGCGCGGTCCGACTTGCCGAGCCGGCGGACGGGGTGCTGCTCGTCGGCGAGGGCATCGAGTCGGCCGCAGCGGCCATGCAGCGGTTCGACCTGCCCGGCTGGGCCGCGCTCGGGACCGCTGGGCTGTGTGCGCTGGTCGTGCCCGAGGCCGTCCGCGAAGTGATCATTGCCGCCGATCGCGATGCGCCCGGACTCGAAGCGGCGGCAGCGCTCGCCGAGCGGCTGGAGGCCGAGGGGCGGCGCGTCACGATCGTGGCGCCCCGTGCCGGCGGTGACTTCGCCGACAGGAGGGATGGTCGATGAGCGGGTCGAGAAAGGATGTCGACACGCTGAGCATCGCTGACGCGCAACGCGAGGCCGCGATGCTCGCGATGCTCGACCGGTTGCCTGAAGACTGGGTGGCGCTCGTCAAACGTTCGAGGCTGGACCCAGGCGCGCCTTTCGAGGCTACGGCCATCGAGTGTCTCAAGAAACTACGCGCCGGGGACTCCCCCACTTGGGCGCGACTGCGGCAACTGCTCAAGGCTCTCGGTGTGCCGGTCACGGAGCTTGACCGCCAGACCCGCCCGGCCGAGCTGGGCCATAAGAAGCGCATAACGCAAGCCAGTCGGCTGGTCGACCTGGCCGAGCGCGACTGCACTCTGTTTCACCACGGGGAGGAGGCGTTCGCCGAGTTTGAACACGACGGGCACCATGAAACGTGGCCGGTAGATTCGTACGGCTTCAACGCGTGGCTTCGGGCGCAATACTTCGAAGCATCTGACGGCGGCGCGCCGACCAACGAGGCGTTGCAAACGGCGATTGGCACGATCGCGGCGCAGGCACAGTTTCGAGGACCGACGCGCAAGGTCTATCGTCGTGTTGGCTCCGAGGCCGGCCGGCTGTATCTCGACCTCTGCAATGCCGCCTGGCAGGCCATCGAGATCGACGCCACCGGGTGGCGCTGCGTTGATCGTCCGGCGGTGCGATTCGTCCGCAGGCGACATATGCGCGCACTGCCCGAGCCCGAACGCGGTGGGCAGATCGAAGCCCTCCGAGGGTTTCTTAATCTGGCCAGCGAGGATGACTTCAACCTCGCCGTAGCCTGCCTCTTGGCGGCACTCCGCCCGACCGGCCCGTATCCGGTGCTGGTGCTGACGGGTGAGCAAGGGTCGGCCAAGAGCACGTGCGCGCAGATGCTGCGTGCCCTCGTCGACCCGCATGAGGCGGCGCTCCGCGCACCGCCGCGCAATGAACACGAACTGTTCATCGCCGCCTGGAACGCGCACGTGCTCGCGTTCGACAACCTGAGCACGGTTCCTGCGTGGCTGTCGGATGCGCTGTGCCGGCTCTCGACGGGGGCCGGGTTCGCGGCGCGCAAGTTGTACACCGACGACGAGGAGAGCGTGATCAGCGCGGCACGCCCCGTGATCTTGAACAGTATCGATGCAGTCGTGACGCGGGGTGATTTGGCAGACCGGGCACTGGTCCTGACGCTCAAGGCCATCCAGAAAACAGAGCGTAAGCCCGAGTCCGAATTGTGGGCCGACTTTGAGCGTGTGCGACCACAGATCCTTGGTGCGCTGCTCGACGCGATGGTCGTGGGGCTGGCTCGGCTTGCGACGGTGCAGATCGAAGCGCTGCCGCGGATGGCGGACTTCGCCAAGTGGGTCGTGGCTTGCGAGCCCGGCGTGTTCGCCGAGGGCGCGTTCCTGCATGCGTATGAACGTAATCGTGAGGGTGCCGTTACGACGGTGATTGAGGCCAGCCCGGTCGCCGGTGCGATCTGCGACCTGATGCGAAAGAGGCGGGGTCAGGTCTGGGAAGGGACAGCGACCCAGCTGTACCGTGAACTAACCCGACGCGTCGGTGAGAGTGTGGCGAAGACCCGGGGGTGGCCCGGCAATGCGCAATGGTTGAGCCAACGCCTGGACCGCCTCACCCCGGCGCTGCGGCAGATCGGGATAACGGTTGAATGGCAGAAAAGCGGCCAGCGTTTGATTTGGCTATCCGGCTCACCCGAAGCAGGATGCTGAATTTCGCCCGCATTTCTGCGCGCGCGGGTGGAGAGACACGTGCACCCATGCCTGAACGAACATCATAGGAGCACCATTGATGAAGTACACCGAAATGAGGGCCTTGTCGAATCAGGGAGGCACGCGCACCGCACTTGAACGCGCGAGTGCGTGGCTGCTGTCGCACTTGGAGGCGGGCAGCTGCTTGGACGCCGCCGGCTGGGTGTCGGCGCGCGCGATTGAGTTGGCGCGTTCGAAGACCGGCGTGAGCCGTGCCGCGCTGAACCGGGCGCGCCGATGGTTACAGCAAACCGGAGACATCGAGAAACGGCGTCGCGGCTACCAGGGCCCGTGGATGTATCGCGTGGTGGCCTCGAAGTCCAGGCACTGTCCGGTGTGCGGTGCAGTCAACGGTGTGCCGGCGACGGCCCCTGCCGAGCCGGTGTCGACCCAGCCTGCGGTGGCGATCCGCTACCTTGGTCGGCGGTCCTGGTACGCTGATGGATTGTATGGGACCGGCCTCATATGGCACGGCCCCGGTGACATCCAGCCGCTCGCCGACATAGACAAGGCACGGCGCATGGCCCGGAATCACCCGGATGCCTATGAGCTCGTCGAGGTCGAGTCCGACTGACCGCGTTCAGGCGCCTGAGCCAAGGCAAACAAACGGCGCACAAGACCTGTTCCAACTGCCAACCGCTGAAACGCAAAGAGTCACCAAGACCGTAACAAACAGCGTCGCACCTGCGGTCCAGTTGCCTCGTTGGGCCCACCTCCAGCGGAAAACGAGGGCAATATTGCTCAGCATGAAGAAGCGACCTTCAAAGCCGGTTGACACACTCGCGGCTGCCAACCTTTTGCGTCAACGTTGACAAAGTGACCACTAAGCACCCATAGCCGTTGTCGTTTATTCGTCAACACCTATATACGATTGACGATCTCAACGTCGCTATAGCACACCGCCCACCGTGACAACTCATGTGGTCCGCCCTGTCGGGCCACCCGCTGAACACAACAGCTGTTCAATGCAGCGCTGGGTAGCTCCCGGTGCTGGGCGAATAAGCGGGACTTTCCGCGATCACGTGGGTTGTCACAATGGCCCGGCGCCCTCTGCCGGGAAGGTCCCGATACACAGGAGAACTCACCATGAAGAAAGCCTTAGCGGTGCTGGCTTTACCGGCGCATTCTGCGTGGGCGCAAGAGTCCGCGTCTCCGAAAATCGCTACCCCCATCGGACTTGCTCCCCCGCAAAGCTACGTCCACATTTTCTGCGACAAGGACGAAGGTGAGGAAGATTGCGTCGTCGCCTTCCGGTGCCATGGCTACTTCGAGGCAGTGACGTGGACGGTCGACGTCGAGCCGGGGCTGTTCAACTACTGGCCGGGCAAAACCGATAGCTCGGGCCGCAAGATAGACCTCGAGACCGCATTGGTCGATGCCGGGCTATCCGAGAGAGACGCCCGGCACCGCACGGCGTGCGTGGTGCGCAGCTCGGACCCGGTTGATGTGCAGGCGTTCTCCTACCTGGCCGGACGACTGGTCCCGATGGCGAGTCAGGCCGTCCGCGTCGCGGCAGCGCCCGGGCCGGGCGCGCCACCGATCGATCCTGGCAGTCCTGGCATACCCGAGGATCCCGATCCCTCCGCGCCTGGCGGTTCGCTGCCTGCGCCAACGGGGCTCTCCGCGGTGGCAACACGCTGTACCGGCGCACAATTCGAGAATTGTAGCGGGACCTACAAGGTTCGTCTTAGTTGGGATTGGTTCAGCCATGACCGGTACCTCCTTTATCGTCACACCAGCAACAGATTTGCCGGATCCTCACGGATCTGGAGCACGACTTTCGACAGCTACGAGGACCAAACCGTGGAGGATGGGCGGTCGTACTACTATTGACTGCGCGGAGAAGACCGGCACGGCAGACAGAGTCCTCCAACTCCCCCGATACGTATCAGGATCCCATCAAGCTGAATGAAATAAGTCGCCCCGCCTGAGTGGGTCAGGCGGGGCAAAGACCCACAACGAGGAGGACTCTGGAAGAAAGCGGTTGGCAAGGCTCTAAAGAAGAGGCGTCCCGCTGACGGCTGGCCTGATTCCGACAAGAAAAAGTCAGGCGACAGCGAATAGAGTCGGCCAGCTGGCGCGAAGCTAACCTGCCCTTCTAGTTTTACTTAGGGTTGAGAAGATCTTACTTACCGCGCATTATCTGAACAACTTCCGACGCGAAGCTTTAGTGATTTAACGATACCTAAATAGGTGTTCCAAAAACTCGATCAAATAAAAAGAACTCAGGTGACATTCAGAGATCAGAGGTTGTATCGAGCAATCTACGTTCCCGAAAGAGGTCACCTGAGTATGGATAGTTTAGTGTCATTGACGCGCTCACAGAAACGTCGCTTTAAGCGGTTGATTCAACGCAGCGATAACGGGCGGGTGGTTCGCCGCGCTCAAGTCCTGTTGCAGTTAGCTTCAGGCGTCTCACCGACGGCCGTGTCACGCAGTTTGTCGGTCGCGCGTTCAACGGTTTATCGATGGGTCACGCAATTCCAGACCGCGGGTGAAGCCTTTCTCGAGGCGTGCGGCTCGGGCCGGCGGGCGTATACGGTGGATGACACCCTGTTGGAGACGCTCGCCGAGTTAGTTGAGCAGCCGCCCAGTGATTATGGCTACCTGCGCAGTACGTGGACGAGCGAGATGCTGGCCGAGACGCTGAATTCGTTGCTGTCACGGCCCATTCACGCCTCTACGGTACGTCGCTGGCTAGTTAATTTGGGATTCGGCTGGCGTCGTGCTCGTCCGACCTTACATCTGCGCGACCCACGGGCAGCCACGCGCCTGAAAGCCATTCATCGTGCGTTGTCTCGAGCCCCATCGGGGCATGAAGTGTTTTACGCCGATGAGGTCGATATCGACCTCAATCCCAAAATCGGTTTCCTTTGGTCTACTCAAGGTTGTCAACGTGCCATCCCCACGCCTGGGCAAAACCGGAAACGCTATCTGGCGGGCGCGCTGCACGCACGAACCGGTCGCGTTGCGTATGTCGAGGGCACACGGAAAAACAGCGACCTATTCCTTTGCCTGCTCGACCACCTGCGGCAAACTTACCGCGCCGCGCGTCGAATTATCTTGATCGTGGATAACTACATCATCCACAAATGTCGCTTGGCACACGTCTGGCTAAAGCACAATCCGAAATTCCGATTGCTGTTCCAGCCGGCCTATCAGCCCTGGGTCAATGACATTGAGAAACTCTGGAAACAGTTGCACGACAATGTCACCCGGAATCATCGTTACTCGACCATCGACCGTCTGATGGACGCAGTACGTGCCTTCATGCGTGCGGCAAGTCCATTCCCGGGAAACTGCCCGAGTGTCGCAAGATTTGGATCACCTATTTAGTCCGGCTCGGGGTAGCTCCCTGCGCCCAGGTGAATAGGCAGGGTCTCCACATAACCTGTGCGTGATTGCAATGGCCCGGCACTCCTTTAGGGGCGCCGAACTTTGCAACAACAGGGGGAAGTTTCATGAAGGCACTTTTGTTCGGCGTGTGTTTGCTTGTCTTTGTTTCGTTTCCACCGGCGCATGCGCAGCGTTTCGAACACATCTTTCCGTTCATGGCCGCCTCGACCGATGACCGTGAAGGCTTATTGAGGATCATCAATCACTCGGATCGGGACGGCCACGTCACGATCCTGGGCTACGATGCGACGGGCGAGCGGTTTGGCCCCGCGGTCGTAACTCTTGAGGCATTGAAGGCCGTCAACCTGTCGTCGGACTTGCTCAGTAACTTAGACCTCGGCCAAGCCCCCTGGCAGCTTCATCTCCTAACCGATCTCGAGATTGAACCCTTGGCCTATATCCGCACCGCCGACGGCTCTGTGCATGCCGTGCACGACGCAGTCGAACCCTACGAGCCTCGGCGCTATCAGGTGCCAACTTTCAACCCCTCGTATCGCAGCATGCTGCACATGGTCAATTCGTCAGGCGCCCGGATGTCGGGGATCATCACCGCCACCGACGGCGAAGGCGAGCTTGCGTCGGGGGACGTCCGTTTCGGGATCCCGCCGCGCGCGTCCTGCACCGTCAGCGCCCTGCAGCTTGAGTCCGGCAGCTTCCCGGACACGAGCGAATGTTATTTCTCAGGGCTGCTGAGCGACGGTGCGCGCAAATGGCGGCTGAACATCGACACCAGCCGCCCGGCCCATGTGATGCACTTCATGAAGAACCCGGACGCGAGCTTAAGCAACTTTTCGACCTCGACGGTGAAACACGACTACTACGCCGCCTACGACGAGCATCGCGTGTGCACCAACGAGCGGGAACTCGCGCTCAAGGCTGCCCCGCCCGTCGTCGGCGAGTGGGACGGCACGCCGATCCGGGTGAACATGATCAGGAACTTCCCTGATTTCGTGACCGACGACGATTTGTGGGAACTCCTGCGCCCGGTTGACGAGCTCGCCCGGCACATCGAGCAGCAACTCGGCTACCGTGTCGTGGAAATGGGCGAGATCATTGATGTGGCGGCGGGCGCGGCGCCAGGCTTCGATCAGAACTTCACGTACTACTGGAAAAACGATGGCCCCACCAACAAGCTCCTGCCGCGAGAGCGCGGGCAGATCCTCGTGTTCTTCATGGACGACTACTCTGCCCCTTGGGGAGGCAGCGAATTGGGCTCGCCCAGGAGCGCGCATATGTGTTGCGGCACCATCACCTATAACAAGCGGGTCGCGGGTCCGTGGTGGACGAATGAGGATTCGTGCTGCAACGGGATAAATTCCGCCAATGGTCGCTACGGCGAGGTGCTCGTCCATGAGATCTTTCACATCCTGGGTTTCCAGCATCCGGAAGACGATTCGAACACGAAGGGCGAGGCCGTGCGTATGCATTGGGGACCGCTGCACGCCCCATGGAGAGCCAGCTCGACGGTGCACTACGCGGCGCGGGAGGACATTGACTTGCTGCGGTGCATCTTCCCGCTGCCTTGAAATCTATAAATCACCCCGCCTGATTGGGTCAGGCGGGGCTTAAAACCCACGAGAAGGAGATTTCTCATGAGCGACATGAATTTTTCATCTGTCCAACTTGTGCTGACGCCAAACACACTGCAAATGGGTTTATAGAAGTATGCTTCTGCGAATGAAATTCCTGCTTTTGATCATTACGGCGTTAGCCGTTCTATCTTCTGCGTCCGCGCGACAATTGAAAAGCCAAACGGCGCCCCCTATGCCAGAGCTACAAGCGGCAGAAGATATGCACTCCGAACAGGCTGCCAGCCATGCACTGAAGATCTATTTGGGCCCGTTGCCTCAGGAAACCGAGACGGAGGAAACTCAAGAGCGATCTAAGCCCGAGGGCCACCTCATTGGCGTCCATAGGAATGTACCAAGCGACTTTACTGGTGATATCGCCACGCGCCTAAGTTGGACTGTCAATGAAGACGGGCAGCATATTGCGGCGGTGACGCTCGATGCCGAAGGAGCTGTTTCCATACGAGCGCAGGTGGAGGTCGATTTACCAGCAGGAGGGTCTATACAGGTCTTTGATGGAGAGGGGCAAGCTCGTGGTCCTGCATACACTCGGGTAGATCTAGATACGCCAACATGGCTACCGAGCGCCGTAGGGGACACGCTGACCATGGAGATCACACTACCATCCGAGATAGCTGTCGAAGCCCTGTCTTTCACTATCATACAGGTTGCTCATCGATTTGAATCGCCCGCCCAGCAAACATTTCACTGCGAACTTGAAGACGTTGCCTGCACAAACTCGCAGAGCATTAGTGATGTTGCAAACGCGACAGCGATAATCTACTTCGAGGACGCCTTAGGCACCTATATTTGCTCTGGGACCCTGTTGGCTTCCGAGCGGCTGAACGAGCAAGATCCTTTACCGCCGTATCTCTTGACTGCCAACCACTGTGTCTCAAACGCATCAGTGGCAAGCACTATCGAAGCCGGATGGTTCTATCACCGTGAGAGATGCGGCTCTACAGCCATCGACAGACGCCACACAACCACCTTTGGAGGTGCCGATTGGCTTGCCGGAAGCTCTGAGCAAGATGCTGCTCTGTTGCGCTTCAGGCATCGGTTGCCGGGAGGTTTGATTTATTCCGGATGGTCCACCGGTTGGTCCCCCGAGGGGTTTAATCGAACTGCGACTATATTCGCTGTGCATCATGCTGACGGAGACCCCGCGTACTACACGTCAGGGATCTTCGATCGCTATTGGACAGGCCGCACAATAGGCGAAAATCCTGGATTTTTGCGAGACGCCCTGCGGGTAGATTGGCTCACAGGCGTTACTGGGAAAGGCAGCAGCGGAGCTGGTTTGCACGCTGGTGAATATCTGGTCGGTATACATTCTGCAGCATATGATGCCCTGTGTGATAGTGGCGGTAGCGTCGCCGGCTCATTCCGTGACTTCTATCCGCAAATCGAGCGCTGGATGAGCCCGGAAGCCGTCCAACAACCAACGCGTCTCACACATCTACCCCTTCTGACCCCAGCATCTTGGTATCCCGGCACCCGTGGCATCGTCCGGATCGTAAATTCGACAGACAACCATGGCACCGTCACGGTCCATGCCATTGACGACACCGGCACCCGCTTCGACTCGACTGATATCCAACTCGGCCCGCGGGAGGCATCGCAATTCAGCTCAGCGGACTTGGAAGATATCGTCGGAACCGGAGAAGGCTTCTGGCGCCTGGAACTAAGCTCCATCCTGGATATACGCGCACAGGCTTTCATGCGCTTCGTAGACAACAACCTGGCGCCCATGCATGACGTCATTCCTCTGTATAACAAGAACGACGACGGCTACTGGTATCACGCCAACAAGTTCTTCCCTGCCAAGCACGCAACGCATGTAAGCTGGCTGCGGTTGATCAACCCGACCGCCAGAACACTCAGGGTCGACATGGTATCGGCGCCTGACCGTGGCGGGGATTATTCATATTTTCATGAAAACCGGTCTGTTTGGATAAATCTGAGGCCCCATGCATCGGTATGGCTGTCATCAGACGATTTGGAAGAAGGGGTGTCCGGACTTCGAGGCCGCTTGGGAGCGCTCACACAAGGTCACCACCTATTCATCCGTTCATCCCAACCCCTGTGGGCCATGAACCTGATGCGCAATCCAACCGGACGATTCTTCAACATTTCCACAGCACAAATACCAGACCGTGGTCAAGGAGCTGCGCCTCCTCCAGACCCGGCACCAGACCCCGTGCCACCGCCTGATACACCAGAAACGGAAGTACCAAGGCCAACCGGGTTTACCGCTGCAGTCGCGCCATGTGGCGGCGGTACATTCGACCGATGCAGAGGCAGCTACAAAGTTCGCCTGCAGTGGGATTGGAACCCGAGGGACCATGACCTCTACCGTGTATATCGAGGCGACTCGAACAGGTTTTCAGTGGCATCTCAAATCGACTCCACGGTATTTAGCAGCCACGACGATCAAGACGTAGTTAATGGTCGAACGTACTTCTACTGGCTGCGTGGGGAAAATGAGCGAGGCGTTCTCAGCGCCGCAACGCCTCCGCTCAGAGTCGTGATTCCGTCTAATTGATGTAACCAAGGGGTTGATTTGACCTTCCCCCGCTGAATTGGTCCGCCCGTTGTTGAGTTGCACCTAAAACTGACCCAGGTTTTGCATTTAAAAGTGACCCACCTGGAAGAGCCAGAGTATGGCTCAAGTGTTCTTGGATTTTCTAGTTTTTGTCTCCTTGGTTTTCTTCGTCGAGCTGTGTTTGAAGCGGTAGCTATCGTTGCCGGTTTCAACGATGTGGCAGTGATGAGTCAGCCGGTCGAGTAACGCCGTCGTCATCTTGGGATCACCGAACACATTGGCCCACTCGGCGAAGCTCAGGTTGGTCGTGATTAGGATGCTGGTGCGCTCATAGAGCTTACTCAATAAGTGGAACAGCAGCGCACCACCGGCCTGGCTGAACGGTAGAGAGCCGAGTTCGTCGAGCACAACCAGATCGGTGTGGACCAGCCGATGAGCCATTTGTCCCGGCTTGCCACGGGCTTTCTCCTGCTCCAGTAGGTTAACCAGCTCGATAGTCGAGAAGAAGCGAACGCGTCGATGTTGGTGCACAATCGCCTGTAAGCCGATGGCTGTAGCGAGATGGGTTTTACCCGTTCCCGGTCCGCCGATTAGCACGACGTTGTGCGCATCATCAATGAAGTCGCCGCGATGCAGCGACCTCACCAGGGCCTCGTTGACCGTGCTCGCGTGGAACTCAAAGCCAACCAGGTCACGATGGACGGGGAAGCGCGCAACCTTGGTTTGGTAGTTAATCGAGCGCACCTCGCGTTCGGCCACCTCGGCTTTGAGCAGGCTGTCGAGGACCGACTCAGCACCTTGCCAGGCCGGTGAACTTTGTTGGGCAAGATCGTCGATGGCTTGTGCCATGCCGAACAGCTTGAGCGATTTGAGTGTCGCAATCATCGCCTCAGGATGCATGGTCCACCTCCCGTAAACCGTCGTAACGGCTAACGTTGGCGACTGGCTCAGCTTCTAACGCCAGGTGCCCTGGGGTATCGATTGGCGCAGGTAATGCCGGCTCGAGCAGACGCGCTAATACGTTCAGAACGTGTTGCTTGGAGACGCCCTCGGCGTCGAGCGCAAGTTCGACCGCGCACAACACCGCTTGCTCGTCATGATGCAATACCAAAGCCAGGACCTCGGCCATCTCGCGATCACCACCGGGCCGCTTAACCACAATCGACTGCCGGCGTTTGAAGGCTTCCGGCAACTCGGCAAACGGTGCACCGTTGCGTAGGGCACCGGGCTTGCGCTGTACGATGGCGAGATAATGCCGCCAGTCGTACACCGTGCGGCCTGGGCGGTCGTGGCTCTGCGCCATCAACCGCGCATGCTCGGCGATGACCTCGCCTTCAGCCACCACGATCAGCCGATCAGCGTAAACACGCAGACTGACCGGCCGATTAGCGAACGGCGACGGCACGCTGTAGCGGTCACGCTCGAACGCAAGCAGGCAGGTCGGTGAAACGCGCTTGGTGTGTTCGACAAAGCCGTCGAAGGGTGGCGGCAGCAGCATCAAGTGGGGCTGCTCGTCAGCCCACACCTCGGCTCTCGTGCGATCTTTCTGCTCGGGGTGTTTTATCGCGTGCCACAGCGCCACACAACGTTGTTCTAGCCAGTCATTCAGCGCCGCCAGACGCGCAAACGCCGGCACGTCCTGCCACACCCGACGCCGTGCATCCTGTCCGTTCTTCTCGACCTGGCCCTTCTCCCAGCCCGACGCCGGATTGCAGAACGTCGGCTCGAACAGGTAATGACTGGCCATGGCGATGAAGCGCGCGTTGACCGTTCGCGCTTTGCCGCGGCCAATCTTATCGACCGCAGTCTTCATGTTGTCGTACAAGCCCCGGGCCGGTACTCCGCCCAAGACCGGCAGCGCATGATTGTGCGCATCGAACAACATCTCGTGGGTTTCCTGTCGGTAGGCGCGCAGGACAAACGCCCGACTATGGGCCAACTTGAAGTGCGCGACCTTGAGCTTCATACGCTCGCCGCCGATCACAGCCCAATCCTCGCTCCAGTCGAATTGGAACGCCTCGCCCGGCGCAAATACCAACGCTACGAACGTACCACCGCCAGCAATCCGGGCCACTTCCCGTTGCCGGCGACGCCAGTCTCGCGCAAAAGCAGCTACCCGATCGTAGGAGCCCCGGTAACCCAATGCGACCAGGTCACCGTACATCTGCCGCAGATTACGGCGCTGCTTGCGGCCTTTACCGGGCTCTGTCTCCAGCCAACGTCCGAGCTTGTTCTCAAACGCATCAAGCTTGCTGGCTCGTTTCGGCGTTGCCTACTTCGGCTCAACGACTTTGTTCTGCAGATATTTACGGATGGTGTTCCGCGACAATCCGCTTCGTCTGCAGATCTCGCGGACCGGGAGTCCGTCCCGTAACCGCCACCTTCGGATCACACTCAATAACGCCACGTCGATCACTCCTTTGTCTCCTGCCCGGATATCGGGCAGGTCAGTGTCTAGTCGTGGGTCAAATTTCGATGCAAATATCGGCCTCAGGTGGGTCAGTTTTCAGTGCAAATCAACAGCGTAAGCAGAAAGTTCCCGGTTAAGTCGTTTTCGTCCTAGAACTGGTATTTGAGGTTCAAGCTGACGCCAAACATCTCAAGGTCGTCTGAACTGATGTCGTACACTACCGTCTCGCCTCCGTCTGTGCGAAGGTTGGACGGGTGACTGCGCAATTGATCCCATTCATCCTTGTCGCTGAAGGAATCAAAGTTGACCCAGCGAGCCTTGACTCCCAGCAGCAGCGATTCGGTGAGTGCGTAGTCCACGCCCACTATCACTTGGTAGCCGAATAGCGTATCACGGAGTTCCTCGCTTTCTGTGGTGGTCGTACCGGCAAGGTTCGCTTGAATTTGGACTGCGTTGGGCAGCGCCTGGCCACCCTCGGGAGCATTCCCGGTTGTAATCCTTGCCGGCTCCAAGTCGCGCGCGAATACGCCGTTGTATTCCAGCCCAGTGAACCCAGCGCCCACGCCGAATCCGACATACGGCGTGAAACGGCTGCTGTTGGCGAAGTCCATGTACAGGTTGGCAAACACGTTGTGCGAATCCAGGTCGCCAACGCGCTCTTCCGCCCTCACGATTTCCTGAACGACCTTACTTAGAACCTGGCCGCCACCAACGGTGATCTCGGAGGCCTTGTCATAGCCGGTGTTGCGGTAGAAGTATTCCACCTCGACCCGGAAACGGGAGCCGCCGATATAGTAGCCAAGTGCCGTGCCGAACAAAACGCCTTCTGCGGATCCAAAATCATTTTCCCAAACGCTGTCTGAGCCACGATTCGGACCCGTGCAGTTGTAGTCCTCGTACCCTGGCGTTTGTGTGACCGTCGCGAACATGGAATTGATGTACTCATCACACACACTGGCCCGGTCGGTGTCGTGCCCGTCCGTATCCAGCGACTTGCCGAAGTTCATTCCCAACTCGCCGCTGACATACAATCCCCCCGCTTGCACTGACCCCGCCATCCATGCAATGAGCACCCACGCCACCGAGGTAGATGAGAAATATTTGTTCATGTTTCAACTCCCGTTTAGCTTAAAAGTTATACAGTTGGTGTCAATACACTTAAAGGGGATTGTACGTCGTCCGAACCTTTCGGACAGAAGGTGCTCAAAATATGGAAGACCTGAGGATTCCGTCTGTCCGGCGTCAGATAGATATAAAACAAGCACGCGTGAAGAAGTAAGTTAATTGAGATCGTTTCGCTGATCGCGCTTATAGGGCGAGCTGTTCTCTCATCAATAGCGCCAGAGCTCACCAAATCGCGACCATTAGGAGATCTCTAATATTGACGCATCTGCTCGTTTTCTAAATCTCCTAATCTCGAGCATTTGGTGCGCTTTGGCGCGTAGTTCGAATCCTGTGCTTCTTATCGTTCGCACTTGTGCCGCACTTCGTGTGTGCATAGACAGTATAGATAGGCTATTTAGTTATGAAGTCTCTCGAAGGCGACAACGAACGCTGCTTGATTAAAGGAAATGACGTATTGACGGCGATTAAATGACAAGCGCCTGTGACGAGTGTATCGAGCGTTGGCTCCGCACCTACCACGAGCATCGTCCCCACGAGTCGCTCGGCCAGATCCCGCCCTCGGTGTTCCGCCAACGACTCGCCGGGAACTCTAGCTTAGAACTGTCTACTTGACGGGGAAGCTTACGCCCACATCGCGATGTCTTCGATTGAAACTTTTTCAGCTTGCCACCTATTCATCTTGGCGCGGTCAGCTTCAACAGCTTCGAGGGCCGGTCGAATGCGCTCGGGTATTGTCGTGAGACTCAGGCTTTGCCCGTGACGTTCCTTGATTTCGATCTTGGTCTCGCCGATGACTAAGCCATTCGAACAGACCATGCGGAACCAGCCTAACAGGATCACAAGCCGCGACGACCCATCGACAGAGTTGAAACATTCAAGCGTCAGATCGAGTTTAGTTCCGTAGCTGTCGGTGAAACTGTATGTTTCAGATAAATAAATGCGAAAATTCATCCATTCGCCAAGCTCCGACAATCCGACCTCATAGCGTAGATCACCCGGTTCTACCCCGGCGTCGATGAGCCCTTTGCGGCACAGTGCCGCGACCTCGCGGTGCGAGGCGAGTGAATAGGTATGGGAGACGACACCGATCGGGATGGGGCACTCTGCTGCTGATAGGGGTTTCCGCATGACCGTTTGTAAAAACGGATTTGCCGGGTGATCCTGACCGGCGGTGAACGGCACCAAATCGAATTCCGGCAAGACAGTTTGGATCGAACTCTAATCACCCGCGTAGTACCGCACCTTCCGGGACCGCCAGGACGCCTCCCCTGGCAGGAGCGAAACAGTGGGCACGGCAGCTTCTCCCAATAACATCAGACAGCAGCTTGTGGTTGCTGTGAGGCGCCGGCTGCTCTGACTGTCAGCGCAAGTTGTTCGGTGTTAATTTCGTGTCTTCGGAGGAATTCACGCATATCAAAAATACTCGCTTTAAAATGGGCCTTACATACTTAACTTGCTAAACAGCTGTAGCGGGCTAGCTTGAAATTGGGCGTTTGATCGCCAGCCCCGGAGGGGGCAACCGCAACCCCTACTGGGACGGGTAAATGCACCTTAAGGCGTCTATATCTATCCATGACGGATAGTACTTTCTGGATCCAACCGCCCACGGTGTGTCTAGTGGCCCCCGGAACATATGTACCCCGTTAGGGTTATCGTGGCCTTCAGAGGGCGGCGGGTGCTTGAATCCCAGGGCGTGGAAGACCTCATGAATAACAGCCTCATTATTGCGCGGGGTTGAAGCATAGTCTGGATTCTTCCATCGGGCCGCGACATCTGTTCCGTAAATGACGAGGCTCCTGTGTACCCAGGCAGCCAACCCTTCGTATCCGCCCCAGTAAGCTATGAGTGCGTGGCCGGGCCGGCGGAGTTCGGAGATCTCCTGGATCAGGTTGGGGCCATCCGGGTCGATATGTGTCGGCACCGCAATTATTTCTCCAGCCTCAATCACACGGTAGCCAATCTGCCGCTCAATCAGATCGGCCGTTCTGGCCATCGGATCCAGGAGGTAAGCCTGCTGTTCTTCCCGGCTCACATAATCGGGAAAATTATCGGCAACATCGATGATCACAGGTGTGCCATCCCACTCCCGCGGGACCGGTGCGTATCCTTGCGCCAGCTCGCGTTCATCGGTGCATTTCCGTGGCCTGCCGGGCAAGCTATAGGGCCTGCCGTGGCGCGGCGAGTCTGACAGGTTGACGATTTGGCCCGTTGGGCTCAAAAACAGATTAAGTATCTGAATAGGGCTACCAGCCGAGATAAGCAAGTGCCACTTGCCCGCCCCATTTCCCAACCAGCCCGTAGCATCGCACGCGATCCCATCGCCTGATTCTAGCTGGGCGGAACTCACCGTGCAGGTGGCCTCAGGCGGGATCGTGATCTCTACCTCCCCACCAGGGGCGGGTTCACCCTCATCATCTATAGCGGTGATAGTCGCAACGGCCGCATCATCCATGCCCAGGTTGCTTATGCGTAGCTGGGAGCGCCAGGTGCCGCCATTGAATATCGGCACGCGGTATTCAAGCGGCATGGTTTCAGGGGCCACGCTGTGTGTGCTTGAGGCAATACCCACCTCCCCCGGCGTGTAACTCAGCACCTCCAGGTCCATTTGGGATCGTATTTCCAGGCGCCAATGGCCCACGCCGTTGCCGAGACCCTTGTAGTGTGTTTTCGTATAGCCGCGCCTGCCCTCCTCAAGCTCCGCAGCGTTTATGATTAGCGCGCCCTTAGGGGTCATATACCAATCGCCCTCCCCATGGCGCCGTCCCTCATCGTCAATCCCCGTAATGCGGGCAAATCCGTTCTTGTCAGAATGATTGATGATTCGGAGTATGCCGCCCCCAGGGTCTTGGGCTATTGGCGCCAGTAGAAAAGGCACATGCACTGTATTGAAGGCGCTATACGTTTCCGCCCAATCAGAGTTATCCCGATGCCCGCCGTGGACCGCTACGGATAACACCACGGCCAAGGCAAGCGGGAGCAAGCAACCCATCAACTTCTGCATCATTTAGATAGGCGTTTATATACTTGACTGTTGAGTTGCACCTAAAACTGACCCAGGTTTTGCATTTAAAAGTGACCCACCTGGAAGAGCCAGAGTATGGCTCAAGTGTTCTTGGATTTTCTAGTTTTTGTCTCCTTGGTTTTCTTCGTCGAGCTGTGTTTGAAGCGGTAGCTATCGTTGCCGGTTTCAACGATGTGGCAGTGATGAGTCAGCCGGTCGAGTAACGCCGTCGTCATCTTGGGATCACCGAACACATTGGCCCACTCGGCGAAGCTCAGGTTGGTCGTGATTAGGATGCTGGTGCGCTCATAGAGCTTACTCAATAAGTGGAACAGCAGCGCACCACCGGCCTGGCTGAACGGTAGAGAGCCGAGTTCGTCGAGCACAACCAGATCGGTGTGGACCAGCCGATGAGCCATTTGTCCCGGCTTGCCACGGGCTTTCTCCTGCTCCAGTAGGTTAACCAGCTCGATAGTCGAGAAGAAGCGAACGCGTCGATGTTGGTGCACAATCGCCTGTAAGCCGATGGCTGTAGCGAGATGGGTTTTACCCGTTCCCGGTCCGCCGATTAGCACGACGTTGTGCGCATCATCAATGAAGTCGCCGCGATGCAGCGACCTCACCAGGGCCTCGTTGACCGTGCTCGCGTGGAACTCAAAGCCAACCAGGTCACGATGGACGGGGAAGCGCGCAACCTTGGTTTGGTAGTTAATCGAGCGCACCTCGCGTTCGGCCACCTCGGCTTTGAGCAGGCTGTCGAGGACCGACTCAGCACCTTGCCAGGCCGGTGAACTTTGTTGGGCAAGATCGTCGATGGCTTGTGCCATGCCGAACAGCTTGAGCGATTTGAGTGTCGCAATCATCGCCTCAGGATGCATGGTCCACCTCCCGTAAACCGTCGTAACGGCTAACGTTGGCGACTGGCTCAGCTTCTAACGCCAGGTGCCCTGGGGTATCGATTGGCGCAGGTAATGCCGGCTCGAGCAGACGCGCTAATACGTTCAGAACGTGTTGCTTGGAGACGCCCTCGGCGTCGAGCGCAAGTTCGACCGCGCACAACACCGCTTGCTCGTCATGATGCAATACCAAAGCCAGGACCTCGGCCATCTCGCGATCACCACCGGGCCGCTTAACCACAATCGACTGCCGGCGTTTGAAGGCTTCCGGCAACTCGGCAAACGGTGCACCGTTGCGTAGGGCACCGGGCTTGCGCTGTACGATGGCGAGATAATGCCGCCAGTCGTACACCGTGCGGCCTGGGCGGTCGTGGCTCTGCGCCATCAACCGCGCATGCTCGGCGATGACCTCGCCTTCAGCCACCACGATCAGCCGATCAGCGTAAACACGCAGAGTGACCGGCCGATTAGCGAACGGCGACGGCACGCTGTAGCGGTCACGCTCGAACGCAAGCAGGCAGGTCGGTGAAACGCGCTTGGTGTGTTCGACAAAGCCGTCGAAGGGTGGCGGCAGCAGCATCAAGTGGGGCTGCTCGTC
Organism: Gammaproteobacteria bacterium; assembly: GCA_963662545.2. Classification (GTDB taxonomy): domain Bacteria; phylum Pseudomonadota; class Gammaproteobacteria; genus JAYYZW01. The sequence continues at coordinate 2,942,442 of CAXXLL010000003.1, read as the reverse complement.
AGCCCACACCTCGGCTCTCGTGCGATCTTTCTGCTCGGGGTGTTTTATCGCGTGCCACAGCGCCACACAACGTTGTTCTAGCCAGTCATTCAGCGCCGCCAGACGCGCAAACGCCGGCACGTCCTGCCACACCCGACGCCGTGCATCCTGTCCGTTCTTCTCGACCTGGCCCTTCTCCCAGCCCGACGCCGGATTGCAGAACGTCGGCTCGAACAGGTAATGACTGGCCATGGCGATGAAGCGCGCGTTGACCGTTCGCGCTTTGCCGCGGCCAATCTTATCGACCGCAGTCTTCATGTTGTCGTACAAGCCCCGGGCCGGTACTCCGCCCAAGACCGGCAGCGCATGATTGTGCGCATCGAACAACATCTCGTGGGTTTCCTGTCGGTAGGCGCGCAGGACAAACGCCCGACTATGGGCCAACTTGAAGTGCGCGACCTTGAGCTTCATACGCTCGCCGCCGATCACAGCCCAATCCTCGCTCCAGTCGAATTGGAACGCCTCGCCCGGCGCAAATACCAACGCTACGAACGTACCACCGCCAGCAATCCGGGCCACTTCCCGTTGCCGGCGACGCCAGTCTCGCGCAAAAGCAGCTACCCGATCGTAGGAGCCCCGGTAACCCAATGCGACCAGGTCACCGTACATCTGCCGCAGATTACGGCGCTGCTTGCGGCCTTTACCGGGCTCTGTCTGGAGTTGACCCGCTTTCGTGGATACCTGACCCTTTTAGAAGGAGGATTCCACGATGCCCAAAACACGAACTGCCTATCCACCGGCCTTCCGGCAACAGATGATCGAACTGGTACGGGCGGGCCGCAGCCCGGAAGACCTGGCACGCGAGTTTGAGCCGACCGCACAGACCGTACGCAACTGGGTCGCGCAGGCCGACCGTGATGAAGGTCGCCGCAACGACGGTCTGACCACCGTCGAACGCGAAGAACTGCGGCGTCTGCGTCGGGAGAATCGGCGGCTACGTGAGGAACGGGAGATCCTTTCAAAAGCCACGGCCTGGTTCGCTCGGGAGACCGATTCGAGGAAATCTTCGAGTTCATGAAAGTGAATCAGGCCACCTACCGGATCGCGCCGATGTGCCGGCTACTCGGTGTCTCCCCGAGTGGCTACTACGCGTGTCGGACACGTGAACCCTCAGCGCGGTCGAAGCGCGACGCGCAACTCAAGGCACGTATCCAGGCCATCCACAGCTGGAGTCGAGGCACCTATGGGGCACCGCGTATTCACGCCGAGCTCGCGGATGAGGGGGCGCACGTGGGTCGCAAGCGCGTCGCCAGGCTGCTGCGTGAATTGGGTTTGGCCGGGGTGAGTCGACGCAAAAGGACGCGCACGACACGCCGCGATCACGATGCCCACCCGGCGCCGGATCTGGTCGAGCGTCACTTCGTGGCTTCGCGGCCGGACGCACTGTGGGTTGCTGACGTGACCTACGTGCCGACGTGGGCGGGGTTCGTGTATCTGGCGGTTGTCGTCGATGCATTCAGTCGGCGCGTCGTAGGCTGGTCGATGGCGACGCATCTGCGCACTGAGCTCGTGCTCGAGGCGCTCAATATGGCGCTATGGCAGCGTCGACCGAAGAATGTGATCCATCACAGTGACCAGGGCTGTCAGTACACTTCGTTCGCCTTCGGCAAGCGCTGCCGGTTAATGGGTGTACAACCGTCGATGGGATCGGTCGGCGATTGCTACGATAACGCGATGGCCGAGAGCTTCTTCGCGACGCTCGAATGCGAACTCATCGACCGCCACAGTTTCAAGACGCAGGCCGAAGCGAAGATGGCGATCTTCGAGTTCATCGAAGGCTGGTACAACCCGCACCGTCGTCACTCATCCCTCGGTCAGCAATCACCGCTAAACTATGAAAATAATTATCAACAGGCTGCTTGAAACCCAAGCGCTATACCGTCCACGGAAACGGGGCAACTCCAGTCTGGTGCGAACCCGTCTCTGCAGGCAATTCCCTGCTATAACAGGGGAAAACAGGAAAATTATCCAAATCTGGCGATGATCGGGCCGCTTGCCATGCAAAAACGCTTAGGATTCCAGAGGGTTAGCCGGAAATTCCCTGCTGCCCACGAACAGGGAATTGAGATGGGCGATCAGAGAAGTATCACGCACAAAACGTCACAGGTTTGATTCGAATATCTACCTACGCTCCCCGAGATTCCCGTCGGCATTGCCCCACTGTCATGCCTCACCTCTCCCCTTCTATCCCACTCACATGCTGCGTAGCCGGCTAGCCGACCGACCCCTTCATCCCCGCCGCACGAGCCAGTACCACGCGATCCACACAGGCACGCTGAGCACCGCCGCATAGACCGCGATCGCGACCGGACCGAGCAGTCCCGCGACCAGCGACGCCACCACCGTGGCGGCGCCGAGCCCAATCCCCACCGTCCAGGCTGTGCGCCGATAACCCAACCGCCACAACCGGCGGCATCCGAGCGCAAGCGGCAGTCCGCACGGCGCGACCGGAACCAGCGACACTACCATCATCGGCACCATCAGCAGCCTCATGGCCAGCTCCGCCGCTGATCCACCGTCCCCGGCGAACCTGCCGGCCGCGACCGCCACCAGCCCCGCCGGCAGCCACAGCAGCGCCAGCGCCCGGAACTTCCAGCGTCGAATGATCCCCGGTCTTCCATGCTTGATCGGCACGCGGTCATTCACCAAGGGGCATTGTCAGAGGAAACGACATTGAGTGAAAGGAACATGTCTTTCAGGGTTTTGGAAGTCGGCCCCCCATAACGCTTCATAGCGCGTTTCAGAAACTTTAGTGCAGCCTTGCGATCCCGCCGTCTTCCCCTTGATGCGGGCAAACACCTCATCACGATGCCAGCGCAAACTCACATGGGATCGATGATGAACGCACTATTTTTGGATCTCGGCTGTAAACAGCGAAGCCAACCAGTTTCCCCCGTACCGCACCGTCTCATAACAAATGTCGATGCCACGTTCGAACAGAATGTCTTCAACTTGGCGCAACGAAAGCGGATAGCGGATGTGCAACATCACCGCGAGGCGAATGACCTCGGGAGAACTGTTGAAGTAACGGAGGGGATTTCGCATCGCTTGAGGCTACGGAACTCCCCTTCCCCGCTCAAGCCGATTTACTCTGACAATGCCATCCAGCGGATTCCGCGGTCCAGTTTCTCTCTAGGATTTACAAATGGGGAATCGGTGACGGATGCGGGTTAAGCTTATACCACTCGAACCGGCGACAGCATCGATCAGAATCTGGACGCGGCCAAGTAAGCAAACGAATTTGCGTCTTAGGTGAATTGCTACGGAACGAGGAGAGACAATGGTATCGAGCGTATTCCAATTCTTGCATGCCGCCGATATTCATCTCGACAGTCCTCTGATCGGGCTGGCCGGCGCGGAAGGCAGGGTCGCCGAGCGTATCCGGTCGGCCCCACGCGCCGCCTTTGAGGCATTGGTCGAACGGGCGATCGAGGACGAGGTCAATTTTCTCGTAATCGCCGGTGATCTCTATGACGGAACTTGGCGGGACTACAAGACCGGACTGTTCTTTGCCGAGCAGATGGGGCGGCTCAATCAGGCGCGGATTCCCGTCTACCTTTTGCATGGCAATCACGATGCGGAAAGCCAGATCACCAAGCCGCTCGCGCTTCCGGGAAATGTCAGCGTTTTCGGTACGCGGAAAGCGGAAACATTCCAAATCGAAGAGCTGAACGTGGCGCTGCATGGTCAAAGCTTCCGTGAGAGGGCTGTGACCGACAATCTGGTGCCGGACTACCCCAAGCCGATCGCGGGTGCGTTCAACATCGGGGTTCTACACACAGCACTGGGCGGGATGGGAGAACACGCCAACTATGCGCCGTGCAGCGTGCCGGAACTGTTGGCGAAGGGATACGACTATTGGGCGCTTGGCCATGTACACCAAAAACGTGTGCTCAATGAGCGTCCCCATATCGTGTTTCCTGGCAATCTTCAAGGACGTCATGTCCGTGAGACAGGACCCAAAGGCGCCTTTCTCGTCACAGTCGAAGAAGGTGAAGTTGTCGCTTTCGCTCCGCTCGAACTGGATGTGGTCCGTTGGTCGGTTATGGACGTAGACGTGACTGCGGCAGGCAATATGGGTGACGTCATTAATCTGATGCGTGACGCTCTGGCGCAAGAGGCGCATGAAGCCGATGGGCGGTTGCTGGCAGCCCGGATCCTGCTGCAGGGCCAGACACCGCTTCACAATCAGCTGATAGCAAGCGCCCAAGAACTGACGGCCGAAGCGCGTTCCGCGGCACTAGGTCTGGGCGAGGATGTCGCCTGGACGGAGCGGGTCACGGTGTGGACGTCGCCGGTAGCGGATAGCACAGAGTCGGCCGCGTGGGCGGATACCTTCGGCGACCTTCAGTACATGCTCGGAGAGGCCGGATCCGACAGCGAATTGCTTACGGAGTTGCAGCGGGATATCGGCGAGTTGATCCGCCGCTTGCCGCACGAGTTGAGGGACACATCCGAGGACGAGGTCTTTCTGGCCGCCGCTGCGGGAGACTTTGCCGGCCTCGTAGAGCGTGTCACACCCTACCTCAACGCTCGCTTGACCGTCGGTGGCAGTTGAGCCGTGCGTCTAGCCCGCCTCGACCTCATGCGCTACGGCCGGTTCACGGACAAATCCATCGAGTTGCCGCAGGGTGAGCGTGATTTGCACATTGTGTTCGGTCCCAACGAAGCCGGCAAAACAACATCACTGACGGCCATCGAAGACCTGCTGTTCGGTATCCCGGAACGCACGCCTTACGATTTTCGGCACAGCTACGCCTCCATGCTCATCGGCGCGATCCTCGAGAGTGGTGACGATCGCTTGGAGTTTCAGCGGCGCAAGGGCCGAAGGGACATAATCCTGGGTCCCGACGGAACTCCGTTGCCCGGCGGTGAAGGATCGCTGGCACCGTTCCTTGGAGGAATGCATCGGGATTACTTCGAGCGAATGTTCAACCTCAGCCACGACAGGCTGGCGGAAGGCGGAAAGCTGATCGCCGAGGCCAAAGACGATGTGGGTCAGATGTTGTTTTCGGCCGGCACCGGTTTAACCGGTCTTCGGAATCAGTTGAAACGACTGGAGGAGGAGGCTGATGGGCTTTGGAGCCCCCACAGATCGGCGCAACGCCTGTATTATCAGGCGGAATCCCGGTTGGAAGATGCCAAATCAAGGCAGCGCAATCATTCCCTGTCCGCCAATGCTTGGCGGGCGGCGCGCAAGGCGCTCAGGAACGCGGAGAAAGCGCACGAGCTGCGGCGCAATGAGTGCGAGGCAACATCTGTCGAGTTGAAGAAACTCGCCCGTATACGCCGCGTGTATGCGGCGATCCGGCACCGAGGTGAACTGGAACATGACATCGCCGCGGTGGGTGACGTTGTCGCATTGGCCGAGGACGCCGGCGCGCAACTTGCCTCAGCCGAGAGCCGGGAAGCCGAGACCAGGGCAAAGCTCGAGCTTCTTACATCCGATGTCGAACAGACGCGTCGGGATCTGGAAGGGCTGGCCTTCGACGATGCGCTGGTCAGGCGCACGGGCGACATCACACAACTCAATGAGCAACGCATCGGTGTCCGTAGGGGCAGAAATGACCTGCCCAAGAGGCGCAATGAATATGAACGTGAGCTAAGCGAGCTTTCTAAATTCGCCACCGAGATCGGCTGGCACGTCATGGATCCGGGTGAGCTGATTGAACGGGTACCGTCCAGGAGCAAGATTGAGCGGGTCCAGCTTTTGCTGGTGCAAGACAAAGAAATTGCGGCGGTGATTCATTCCACCCATACGGCACTCGAAGAAGCACGGGTTGCGTTGGAACAGAAGAGAGCACTTCTGAACGAGATGGGCCAAGCATCCGATGTGTCCAAACTGAAAGCCGTATTAAGTGCCGTTCACGACAGCGGCGACGTGGCGGTCCGAATCCGCGAGGCACGAGGTCAAGTTGATAAGGAGACCGAACAGATTGAGCGGATGATGCAGGCTCTGAATCCCTCCTTGCCGGATGGTGCCGACATTGAAGCGTTGGCGGTACCGCCGCAAGACACCGTCGTCACCCAACGCGATGAAGCCCGCGACTGGCGTGAACGCCGACGCGACCTGACTCAGCGATTGGCCGATGCGCGCAACGCTTTGGACCGGGACCGGAAGGCGTATGAACGGCGAGTGAACGATGAAGGCGCCATAGCGCCAAGGGCGTTAGAAGAGGCTCGCGCTGAACGGGACATCCTTTGGGAGTTGGTCAAGGTCCGTTATGTCCAGAGTCGAGAGATACCGGAAGAAGAAGCGCAGGCCCATGCGGACATGTTGGACGATCTACCCGCATCGTTTGAGGCTGCCGTCGGACAGGCCGACGGCGTAGCCGACCGGCGATTCGATAACGCCCAGGCAGCGGGCGAACTGGCCGTGTTGGCGCGCAACATCGCCGAGCAGGAAACCTTGATTGAGCAGCTGGAAGCGAAGAACGCTGCTCTGATGAGCGAAGGGAAGCAACTGGGCCAGGCTTGGCGGTCTATTTGGAAAGATGTGCCGATCGAAGTTCCATCGCCCGATGCCATGCTGGCATGGCTTAATACGCGCAATGATATCTCGACGCTGATTCGGCGTCGGCGTGAGGCGCAACGCCGACTCACTGATTACAAAAGCGAGGAGACGAGGGCGATTGCGCTGGTCCAAGGCGAACTGAATTCGCTGGGCTGGGATACCGAAGAAACAAGGGCAGACACGTTGCGGGTGATGGTCGAGAGGGCCGAAGGATTCCGTCGGGAACAGGAAGCGAAAGCGGAACGGATCAATGAAATGCGGGAAGCCGTGCAAGAGGCGGAGATCGATCTGTCGCGGTGGCAAGGCAAATCGCAAGAAGCCCAAGCAAACCGGCAGACTTGGCGAACGGAATGGGCTGCGGCCATCGGCGACCTAGGCCTTCACGAGGAAGACGGGCCGACAGCGGTGAGCGCGCAGATCAATGTGATCGAGCAAATGAGGGAGCGTTCGGCGACAGCCAGGGATATCCGAGAGCAGCGCATTGGCGCTATCGAACAGGACATTACGGCATACGAGCTGGGTGTGGCGGACGTTCTACCGGAACTGGCTCCGGACCTAGTGGACGAGGACGCCGATACTGCCGTTCTGGCGTTGGCCCACCGACGGGATCGGGCACTGGAACTACAGAGACAGCACAAGGAATTGACTGAATCGTTGGCCGCCCGGCAGAAACAAATCGATGAGTTAGAGGAAGGCCGAAGGGAGAGCAGGATGGTCGTACAACTGATCAAGGAAACGGCCGGCGCCAATGACGTTGACGACCTGCGCGCGGCAATCAGGCGATCGGATCAGTCGAGGGCGATGAATCGAGAGTTGGCGAGTGTCATGCAGACGCTGGGTCAGCAGGGAGACGGGTTGGGCATCGATGTTCTGGAAGAGGAATGCCGGGATACCGATATCGACGAAACTCACGCCCGTGAGGAAGCCGCCGAAGGCGAGCTGAAGGTATTGCGCAACCAGTTGGAGCAGGCGGTGGAGGCGCGCACCGAGGCAAGGAAGGCGTTTGAGGCAATCGTTGGCGACGATTCTGCAGCTAAAGCGGCTGCTGACCGGGAAGAAGCGTTGGCCGCCATGAAGGACGCAGCGGAAAGCTATGTGCGCGTGCGCGCATCCGGTTTGCTTCTGCGTTGGGTGATCGATCGTTACCGAAAAGAAAAGCAAGGACCGCTGCTGCGGCGCGCCAGCGAATTGTTCCGACTATTGACGCGGAATTCCTTCGAGCAACTGGCCATAGGGTACGATGAACGCGATAACATGCAGCTGACCGGCATTCGGCCAGACGGTGAGGTAGTGGCAATACCCGGCCTCAGCACCGGAACGGAAGACCAGCTCTTCCTGGCCCTCAGGCTCGCGGCGGTAGAGGACTATCTGGACCGAGCCACAGCACTGCCGTTCGTGGCGGATGATTTGTTCATCAACTTCGATCCGGAGCGATCGGCAGCCGGTTTCGAGGCTCTCGGAAGGTTGGCCGAGCGGACTCAGGTGTTGTTCTACACTCATCATCCACACCTGATTGACGTTGCGATAGACGTACTGGGATCCGGAACGAACGTGGTATCGCTGGCGGATGCGCAATAACTCTTTGTTTCCAGTTTCCCGACGACGGACATGTCAACCGCCCATCGTCAGAAACCTCGACCGCTTGCCCACCGACTCCGTCTTCGCCCCGTCACGCACGGGAGCACACCCCACGCGCCCGTAGCGATACCGCCATGGCCCTTGCGCCCGGCCTGTCAGCTTCCGGCGACCACCAAAGCGTTCCAATCATCTGGCGGCTCCTCGCGCAGGAGTTTGAACAGCGACCGCTTGGCGACGTCGAAGCCCTTGGCGAAAACCGCATGGTTTCCCTGCGCAGACACCTTGTCCGCCCGGCTGTGCACGATATCCGACCGTGCGTCGTAAAACTCCTTGACGCTCTCCTTGACCCTTTCCCGGCTTGCGGCGTCGGATTCGAGATACTGGGATACCCTGTTCCGCAACGTGTGGGCAATTTTTCCCTCAGGCAGGTCGTACATGCGCTCCAGGGCGGTCGCGACTTCCACGATCCTGACTTCGCCCTCGAATCTTCCGTTCCGCGCAAGCGCCTCGGCAAGCCGTGCGACGATCGGCGCCATGTTGCCGAAGCGCTCGCTCTTTCGGTTTTCAAAGGCTTCCTTCGCTTCCGCGAGCGCCTCCCGCGCCAGCTCCGGAGACTCGTCGAACCCGTCGAAGCCGTGCGCCGAGCGGCCCGGGTAGAAGCTACCGTGATGGTCCGTCCATCCGAGGAGCCGTCCGGCAGACCAGTCTATGCAATGAGCCAAGCTCGCAACAGGCAGCACAGGAGTCGCGTGCGCCACGGCAAGCAGATCCAGAAGGGTCCGCGCCTCCCGGAAGAACGGCCCCGGCGGTCCGAGCTCAGGCTCCCCTTCGTAGCCCGTCCGGCGGAGCGTCGGCCTCCATCGGAACGGTCTGACCGCCGCCCCGACCGACCGCCAGCCGTGGAATCCGGCGCCCGGCGCGGCGAGTTCCTCCACTTGGTTCTCGTCGACGAACGCCCGCACCTGCTCGAAAGGAAGCAACACCATGCCGTCTGTGACGTCGATCCTTTCCCTCAGGGTAAGACCGTAGAACAGCACCGCATCGTATGCGATATCCAACCCACCCAGAACGCCGGCCGACCCTTCTTCCCCAACAGGAGCGAGAAACGCGTTCAGTTCGCCTACCGCCGTCTGGAAACGGTCGCCGGACAACTCCGCGGCACGCGCCATCAGTCCCGCGATAATGTTTGTCGGGGAGGTCGAGGCGCCGGTATCGAGGATCTGCATCCAGAAGTTGTCCCGGCCGATGAGCGGGCCCACGACCCGCGCCAGCGTGGGATGCGAAATCAGAATGTGCCGCACCGGGTCCAGCACCTTACAGAGCGGCGCATAATACTTCTCTCCGCTGAAGATGTGGCTGTGCCGCGCCATAGCGTAGAGGTCGCACAGATCACCGAGCGGGAATTCCGGCGGAGTGCCGTCTCGCCCGCCGAACACGTCGTGCACACGCGGATTCCGCTCCCAATATTCCCGCAAGAAAGGTTCCTGCGCTTCGGCCAGGCCGGGAAGCGCGCCCGCGAGGCGGTCGATCCATTCGTCAGCCGCGAATTGCTCCGAAGTCATGCGGACGCCTGATCCCGTGCCGCCGCCTTGCGTCGGACAAACACCGGCTTGCTGGGTTCCTTCCGCACCTCTAACCCGCCAGACTTGGTGACCAGCGTGCCGAGGTTTGGACAGCCGTAGGTCCCGGGGTCGAAGTCGGGCGCCGCGCCGAGGATGTGGCTGCCCACATTGGCAAGGTTCACCCAGCCGTCGTCGTCCGAGTCCTCGATCGCCTTGGCGACGATCGAAACGGCCTTGCGGGGCGATTTCTCCTTTTCGGCCTCGGCCCGTTCCGAAGCGGCCGCGCCTTTCTTCCCAAGATGAGCCAAATCCACCGTTAGAAAATAGCCTCAACTTTCTCAAATGTTTTGATGACGGACACTGCCCATAGCCCGCGCCACTTACTCCTTCAATGCTGATCTACCGTTGGCCCGGGTCGGTAAGGCGGGCAAACTGCAACGAGGGATGCTGTATCTAGAGCCTGCTTGCCTTGCTGGAAAACGCCAGAAATGCGAGTAAGGTTCCACATCCAAATGTAGCCACAAAGTGCACCAATGTCAGCTATCGAAGACATCATCAAGTGGGCGAAAGACCTTCCGCATTGGCAGGCGGACGCAGTCCGTCGCCTGTTGGAACAGGGCGAGCTTACCAATGACGACCGCGATGAGATTTATCAAATGGTTAAAGTGGCGGCTGGGATTCAGGCTGGGTGCATCGAGCCTGTGCTGCCTAAAATTGGCGCATTCTCAGGTACAGGAGCTACGCTTCAGCCAATTGCACTGCAAAGAATCTCTGAAATCCAGCACGTAAATGCTGTTGAGAACGACTCTACGATACCCTTTGGTCATCAAGGAATCACCGTCATTTACGGCGAAAACGGCAGCGGCAAATCGAGTTACGCGAGAGTTTTGAAAAGAGCCTGCCGCGCGCGTGACACGAAAGAATCGATCCTTCCAAACATCTTTGATAGCGACGAAGAAGGCCCCGCAACCGCGACTATAAAGATTGCCGAAGGCGCAACAAAGGACATCGAATTACCGTGGACAGACGGAGGAGATTCCGATGAGCGGCTTGCGAGCATCGCCTTCTTCGACTCCAAATGCGCCCGGCTAATTGTCGACGAAAATAACGAGGCGACTTACATCCCCTACGGGTGTGAGGCATTCGACGGCTTAGTTGGACTAAATAGGTGATCCAAATCTTGCGACACTCGGGCAGTTTCCCGGGAATGGACTTGCCGCACGCATGAAGGCACGTACTGCGTCCATCAGACGGTCGATGGTCGAGTAACGATGATTCCGGGTGACATTGTCGTGCAACTGTTTCCAGAGTTTCTCAATGTCATTGACCCAGGGCTGATAGGCCGGCTGGAACAGCAATCGGAATTTCGGATTGTGCTTTAGCCAGACGTGTGCCAAGCGACATTTGTGGATGATGTAGTTATCCACGATCAAGATAATTCGACGCGCGGCGCGGTAAGTTTGCCGCAGGTGGTCGAGCAGGCAAAGGAATAGGTCGCTGTTTTTCCGTGTGCCCTCGACATACGCAACGCGACCGGTTCGTGCGTGCAGCGCGCCCGCCAGATAGCGTTTCCGGTTTTGCCCAGGCGTGGGGATGGCACGTTGACAACCTTGAGTAGACCAAAGGAAACCGATTTTGGGATTGAGGTCGATATCGACCTCATCGGCGTAAAACACTTCATGCCCCGATGGGGCTCGAGACAACGCACGATGAATGGCTTTCAGGCGCGTGGCTGCCCGTGGGTCGCGCAGATGTAAGGTCGGACGAGCACGACGCCAGCCGAATCCCAAATTAACTAGCCAGCGACGTACCGTAGAGGCGTGAATGGGCCGTGACAGCAACGAATTCAGCGTCTCGGCCAGCATCTCGCTCGTCCACGTACTGCGCAGGTAGCCATAATCACTGGGCGGCTGCTCAACTAACTCGGCGAGCGTCTCCAACAGGGTGTCATCCACCGTATACGCCCGCCGGCCCGAGCCGCACGCCTCGAGAAAGGCTTCACCCGCGGTCTGGAATTGCGTGACCCATCGATAAACCGTTGAACGCGCGACCGACAAACTGCGTGACACGGCCGTCGGTGAGACGCCTGAAGCTAACTGCAACAGGACTTGAGCGCGGCGAACCACCCGCCCGTTATCGCTGCGTTGAATCAACCGCTTAAAGCGACGTTTCTGTGAGCGCGTCAATGACACTAAACTATCCATACTCAGGTGACCTCTTTCGGGAACGTAGATTGCTCGATACAACCTCTGATCTCTGAATGTCACCTGAGTTCTTTTTATTTGATCGAGTTTTTGGAACACCTATTTAGTCAAGTACGTAAAGGTACGTCTCCAGGCCGAAAAGCCGACACCAATGGAGCCAACAGGCACCGATGTTGTGGCGGGAACCGATGCTGAAGTCTTTCTCAAAAACCTCAATAGAAACACCAAGCCAGCGGAAATTGATAGTGCAACAAAATGGACGGAATCTCACGAGGCGAAGCTGACAGAATTCACTGCCAGAATCGCTCAATCAGACACAGCCAAACTAATCAAAGAAGCACGAAGGCTTGAGTCCACCGCAAAGCGAACTGGTGAGCTCGCCGACGCAATCGCTACAGCGATTATTGGACTTTCGAAGGATGTCGTATCGAAAATCAACTCTCAGCTTGTTGAGATTAAGGCCGCCGAAAAAGCCGTGAAGATAGCCGCTCAGGCAAGTCTCCAATATGAGCCTCTGCCTAGCGGGACCTCGAACGAATGGAGATTATTGTATGAGGCGGCGAAGGAGTACTCGTCTAAAGTCGCCTACCAAGACTCGGGGTTTCCAGCATTAGGCCCAGGCAAGCTTTGCGTTCTATGCCAACAAGAGCTAGTGGAGGAAGCCCACAATCGCTTACAGCGGTTTCGGAACTTTATGGAGGACAAATCCGAGCAGACTTATCAATCGGCGCAAAACAAGCTAAGAAAGATCACCGACGAGACCATCGCTCTCAAAATTCCAAAATCAGGCGACTATGGCAATGTCTTAGACGAGCTAAGTACCGAGGAACGTAAGGCAGTCGAGCATACTCTGGAACTCCTGGAAAAGGAGAGGAACCGACTCAAAGGTGTCGAACCGGGTGATGAGGAACTCACACCGGGGAACGACTTCCCTGATAACAATAAGACACTCGCTGACCTAAGGACGAAGTTGGAAAATGCAAGCGCCAATGTGAAGAAGGATGCTGATCCTGAAGCACTAAAGGCAATGGCGAGGTCTTGCGACGAACTGGCGTCTCGAAAAATCCTTAACCATATAGAGAAAGAGATCCGCACATATGTTGATCAAAAGAAGGACGAGTTCAGATACGACCAAATAATTCACGGACTCAACACACGATCGATATCGGAAAAAAGTAAAGAGATAATCAGCGCTGGATTATCACCGCAGTTGCAACGTGATTTAGCGAATGAACTCAAAGGACTGTGCGCAGATCACTTGCCTTTGGCCGTGAACATCACCGGCAGAGAAGGCGGTGCTCGCCACCAGTTAACTTTGAATGCGGCCAGACGAGCCAAGCCATCCGACATCCTGAGCGAGGGCGAACTTAGTGTGGTCGCAATAGCGGGTTTCATGGCAGAGCTTGGCGGGGCACCAGTGCAATCGGCAATTGTTTTCGATGATCCGGTCTCTTCGTTGGACCACCAATATAGCCGCCATGTCGCCCGGCGACTTGTCGACGAGGCCAAGCGCCGGCAGGTGATTGTGTTCACGCACAACATCGCCTTCCTTGTAGAAATTAGGAAGCATTGCGCCGGAATTCCTCTCACCGTTCAGACTGTCAAACGATTTGGCGGAACGCCTGGCCGATGCATGGGAGCACTACCGTGGGAAGCAATGCCGGTCAAAGATAGACTGCCCGTGCTAGACAGTACGGTGAACGAAATCAGCCAGTACCGTGGAAAGGATGATGTGAAATACAATAAAGAAGCTGCATCCGTCTACGGCCTGTTGCGCGAAACTTGGGAAGCATTCATTGAGCAGGATCTTCTGAATGACACGGTTCGGCGTCATGACATTGACGTGAGGACCCAGCAATTGGTGCGGGTCGAAATCCGGGACGAAGACTGCAAGAGGATTGATGAGGGAATGTCAAAATGCTCTGAGTGGATGACTGGACATGATAAATCACAGACATTATCAGTGAATCGGCCCTCTCCAAACGAGATCCGTGACGATATTCGAATTCTGCGAGCATTCAGGGAGGAAATAAACGATCGACACAATGAAGTACGAAAGCGACGCAAGGCAGTTTTGAAGCCGCAGGCGACAGAACTCGGGTGATGCCAAGGGCATTGTCAGACTAACTTGATCTGACCAGTAGAGCCAACAATCGAGGACGCTCAGGCTGCAAGTTGACGCCACCCGGCCAAAGCGGCGGAGCGATTGAGTTTGAAGGTTTCGCGATTGTAAAGATGACGTTCCTGGTTGAAATGATTGTGGATGGAGGCGTGGGCGGCAGCAAACTTCTGCAGGGTCTTGATGTCTCTGAACCTGGCCATCGCTCCTTCTCGTCGGCGGAACGGTTGGTGTGAGTTTTCGGCTCGATTGTTGCGCCACTGACCGCAAATCTGACGATCCTCGACCAATGACTTTCATCGCGGCACCGTAGGAACGTAGGCGGTCGGTCACGATGACTCTTGGCCGGCCGTAGCGCTTCATTGTACGCTTCAGGAACTCAAGCGCAGCTCTGCGATCCCGGCGCTTTGTGGCGAAGACTTCAAGCACCTCACCTTCGTGATCGACGGCGCGCCAGAGGTAGTGCATCTCTCCGTTGATCCGTACGAACACCTCATCAAGATGCCAGCGCCAGTTCGAATAGGATCCATGATGAATGCGGCGTTTCCGGACCTCGGCGTTTCCGGACCTCGGCTGAAAACAGGGGACCAAAGCGGTTCCACCAGTAACGCACCGTCTCATAACAAATGTCGATGCCACGTTCGAACAGAATGTCTTCGACCTGGCGCAACGAAAGCGGATAGCGGATATACAACATCACCGCAAGGCGAATGACCTCGGGAGAACTGTTGAAATAACGGCAGGGATTTCGCATTCCTACAGCGTAGAAGACATCAATGGGTGGCTCAAGACGATTTACTCTGACAATGCCGGACAAACACCTCATCGAGATGCCAGAAACCGGTTTTTGATTTTCCTATAGATGAACACGCCCCGTCCTCGTCCGAAGATCAACCCTACTCCGTTTCTTCCATAGTGGATATTTGCGCCGTAGAAATATTGAAGAACCGCCCGGTTGGGTTGCGCATCAGGTTCATGGCCCATAGGGGCTTGGTTGAACGAATGAAAAGATGGTGGCCTTGTGTGAGTGCTCCCAGACGGCCTCCTAGCCCTGGGGTCCCTTTCTCGAAGTTCTCGGAGGACAGCCATCGCGATTCATGGGGCCTCAGCCTTATCCAGACAGACCGCCCCCGGGCGAAGCTCGAATAATCGCCGCCCCGGTCCGGGGCTGACACCACAAGGATTCTGAGCGAACTTGCAGTGGGGTTGATCAATCGCAACCAGCTTACATGCGTAGCATGCTTGGCGGGGAAAAACTTGTTGGCGTGGTACCAGTAGTAACCTTCCGTTTGGCTATATATCGGAATCACGTCGTGCATGGGTGCCAGGTTGTTATCTACGAAGCGCATGAATGCCTGTGCACGTATGTCCAGGTTGGTGCTGAGCTCGAGGCGCCAGAAGCCTTCTCCCTCTCCAATGGAATCTTCCAAGGTCGCCGAGCTGAATTGCGAGGCTTGCATTGGGCCAAGCTCAATTTCAAATGGATCGAAGCGGGTGCCGGCATCGTCGATGGCATGGACCGTGACGTAGCCAGGTTCTTCTGATGAATTGACGACCCGAACGATGCCACGCACGGCGGGGTACCAGAATGCCGGGGACAAGAGGGGCAGATGGGAGATTTGAATTGGCCGTGTATCTGGAGACAGCCAGCGTTTGATTTGTGGGTAGAAGTCACGAAACGACCCGAATGTGGCCTCTCCACGAACGCAGATCTCATCCCAGCCGGCATTCACGCCCACCAAGTACCGATCGTGAAACAGCCCACCGCCGCTGCTGCCGGGCTCTGTGACGCCAAGCTCCCAATTCACACTTAGGGCATCGCGCAGGATCTGGTCTAGGCCTTCCAGGCTGGTATCTGCAAGGCCGATGAAGCGCCCGGTAGCGTAGTGAGCTGGGTCACCACCTGGGTGGTGCACCGAGAACACCCGCGAGCGCAGAGGAACTTCCCGGGAAGACCACCCACCGTAAAACAGGCCGCTTGGAAGGCGACGCCGAAAGCGCAACAGGGAGGAATCCTGTTCACCGCTCCCCGCCAGCCAGTCAGCGCCTCCGAAGGTCGTCGTGTGGCTGCTGCTGATGGACGTGGAGGAGCACTCCGCATAATGGTAGAACCATTGCGCTTCGATAGTGCTTGCCACCGATGCGTTGGAGATGCAGTGATAGGCTGTCAGGAAATACGGTTCGAGCTCCTCAGTTTTGCTCACATTGAGCAGCGTTCCCGAGCATACATAAGTCCCCCCTGCTTTTTCGAAAGCAATCCGCGCAGTAGCGCGTCTGTAATCCAGGATATTCTCGTCGCTTGCGCAGCTAGCGTTCTGATGGTTCGAGCAGTCCAAATGGAAGGATTGCGGCACGACCTCCTTATACCGGTGTGCAACCTGATTGATAATGAAGGACAGGGCCTCGACAGCTACCTCGGAAGGCAGTGTAATTTGCACGGTCAGCGTATCTCCTTCGGCGCTTGGTAGCCATGTTGGCGCGTCCAGGTCAGCCCGAGTGTATGCCGGCCCCCGAGCTTGCCCCTCTCCATCAAAGACCTGTAGTGACCCGCCTACCGGCAAATTGACCTCCACCTGCACTCGCATGGAGGCAGCGCCATCGGCAGCGAGCGTGACTGCGGCAGTGTACTGGCCATCCTCATTGACAGCCCAATTCAGACGTGCCGAGAGCTCTCCTGCAAACTCACTTGGAACGCTGCGATGGTGGCCGATTCTGTGGTTGTTCTGAGAGCCGTCGTCCTCATCTTCTGGCTGAGGCATTGGACCCAGATGAATCTGCAGTGCTTGGGTGACAGCTTGCTCGGAGCGTACGTCTTGTACGTCTTCTATTTTTTTTGCCTGCTCATCTAATACAGGGGCTGCTATTTGGCTTTCCAGTTGTTCTGCGGCCACCGAGTTGAGAAAAGCCAGCGCCGCCAGCACCACACCTAAGGTTCTATACATGTTTATGCCCTCGCAGGGAGACGATTATTGGTGGTTTAGACTTGGAAGAACAATCCCTCATTTGGGCATTGTCAGACTAACTTGATCGGAGCAGTAGAGCCAACAATCGAAGACGCTCAGGCTGCAAGCTGGCGCCACTCGGCCAAAGCGGCGGAGCGATTGAGTTTGAAGTACTCGCGGTTATAAAGATGACGTTCCTGATTGAAATGATTGTGGATCGAGGCGTGGGCGGCAGCAAACTTCTGCAGGGTCTTGATGTCCCTGAACCTGGCCATTGCTCCTTCCCGTCGGCGGAACGGTTGGTGTGAGTTTTCTGCTCTATTGTTGAGCCACTGACCGCAAGTCTGAGCGGCGGCATTGCCGATCACATTCATCGCAGCTCGGTATGATTTGAGCCGGTCCGTCACGATCACCTTTGGCCGGCCGTAGCGCTTCATCGTACGCTTCAGAAACCTCAGTGCAGCCTTGCGATCCCGCTGTTTCGTGGCAAAAACTTCGAGTACCTCCCCTTCGTGATCGACAGCGCGCCATAGATAACGTATCTCGCCGTTGATCCGTACGAACACCTCATCAAGATGCCAGCGCCAGTTCGAATAGGATCCATGATGAATGCGGCGTTTCCGGACCTCGGCTGAAAACAGGGGACCAAAGCGGTTCCACCCGTACCGCACCGTCTCATAACAAATGTCGATGCCACGTTCGAACAGAATGTCTTCGACCTGGCGCAACGACAGCGGATAGCGGATATACAACATCACCGCGAGGCGAATGACCTCGGGAGAACTGTTGAAATAACGGCAGGGATTTCGCATCGCTTGAGGCTACGGAACTCCCCTTCCCCGCTCAAGCCGATTTACTCTGACAATGCCTCCCCGAGACATTGTCAGACTAACTTGATCTGACCAGTAGAACCAACAATCGAGATCTCTCAGGCTGCAAGTTGACGCCACTCGGCCAAAGCGGCGGAGCGATTGAGTTTGAAGTTCTCGCGATTGTAAAGATGACGTTCCTGGTTGAAATGATTGTGGATGGAGGCGTGGGCGGCAGCAAACTTCTGCAGGGTCTTGATGTCTCTGAACCTGGCCATCGCGTCTTCTCGTCGGCGGAACGGTGGGTGTGAATTTTCGGCTCTATTGTTGAGCCACTGACCGCAACGCTGACGATCCTCGACCCCAATGACTTTCATCGCGGCAACGTAGGAACGTAGGCGGTCCGTCACGGTGATTCTTGGCCGACCGTAGTGCTTCATTGCACGTATGTGGACGCCCCCTGCAGTGCAAGCAGGAATTTGAACAACTCGTGACATGCGGTCAGGTACTGTCGTATGTCCGGCCTCTCAAGTGCGGCATGCCTGCGCCGCGGGCCCATAGGGTGTTCGTGGATCGGATCCAAATCGCTTCAGCGGTATGCTTGACAGCCCAGCGTGCAACGCTGGTTTTTCCGACCCCGTCTCTCTGACCTTTTGCCCCTATGTTGTCTTTCGTCCCTACCGCACCAACCTGGGTTGTCCGCGCATCACGTTCTCAAGAGCGTGTTCGCGAAGCCCGGTGTTCCAATTCCAAACAGGTCCTTCCTCTGCCAGGCAGCTATTCCGCAACAGCGGTGACCGGCGCCCGGTAGGTTTCCTGACTGACCGACAGCGCCCAGATGATGCGCGCCATCTTGTTGGCTAGCGCGACCGCGACCAGCTTCGGCGGCTTTTCTGCGATCATCCTCCGCAACCAGGGATCCTCCAGCTCCTCGCGCTTGCGCTTATGCCGGAGCACCGACGTTGCGCCCAGGACGAACAACTGACGAAGGTCGCGCTGTCCCATCTTGGTGATCCGGCCGAGCCGTTGCTTGCCGGCGGTCGAGTGCGGCCGTGGCGTCAGCCCGACCCAGGCCGCGAAGTCGTGCCCGCAGCCAAAGCTCTCCATCGGCGGCGCAAAGGCATGCACCGCCATCGCACAGACCGGTCCGATACCGGGGACCGTCATCAGCCGCTTCATGTCCTCGCATGCCCGAGTCCGAGAACGGATCTTCTTCTCAAGACCGGCGATCTGCTCACCGAGAGCGGTAACCTGCTCGAGCAGCAGTTCGGCCAGAGACACGACCTGTTCAGGAAGGACTCTTTCACTTCTGCCAACTCAATCCGCATCACCGCGACACCCGCCACACCTCGTGCCGCGACCACGCCGAATTCCGCAAGCTGGCCCCGAAGTGAATTGAGCGACTGCGTACGCTGCCGGACAAGCAGCGCGCGAGTGCGGAACAGCATAGAATCCGCCTGCGCTTGCTCCGACTTCACCGCTACGAACCGCATGGTGGGGCGCTGTGCAGCCTCGATAATCGCAGCCGCATCGTTACTGTCATTCTTCTGCCGCTTCGAAAATGGCTTGACATAGAGCGGCTGGATCAGCTTGCACCTATGGCCAAGAGCAGTGATCTGTCGGCCCCAATGGGGCATTGTCAGACTAACTGGGTCGGACCGGTAGAACCTGCAATCGAGGCCTTTTAAGCTGCAAGTTGACACCACTCAGCCAGGGCAGCGACTCGGGCTTGTTTGAAAATAGCGCGGCGGTTGAGGTGGCGTTGGTGGTTGAAATGGTTATAGATCGAGGCATGGACGGCGGCGAATTTCTGTAGGGTCTTGATGTCTCTGAAGCGCGCCATTGCCCCTTCCCGCCTTCGAAAGGGCTGATGTGAGTTTTCTGCCCGGTTGTTCAGCCAACGCCCGGTCTCTTGGCAACCTTCGTTGCCGAGCACCTTCATCGCAGCACGATATGACGGTAGCCTATCCGTGACGATCGAAGCCGGCC
This sequence comes from Gammaproteobacteria bacterium, assembly GCA_963662545.2. Classification (GTDB taxonomy): domain Bacteria; phylum Pseudomonadota; class Gammaproteobacteria; genus JAYYZW01. The sequence continues at coordinate 2,922,686 of CAXXLL010000003.1, read as the reverse complement.
GGCCATAACGCTTCATCGTGCGCTTCAGGAACTCAAGCGCAGCCTTGCGGTCCCGCCGTTTCGTCACAAAAACCTCAAGGACTTCGCCTTCATGGTCAACGGCACGCCATAGGTAATGTGTCTTGCCGTTGATGCGGACAAACACTTCATCAAGGTGCCAGCGCCAGTTCGAATAGGATCCATGATGAACGCGGTGTTTCCGGATCTCCCGGCAAACAGCGGACCAAAGCGGTTCCACCCATACCGCACGGTCTCATAGCAGATCTCGATGCCGCGCTCGAACAGGAGATCTTCGACCTGTCTCAGCGACAAAGGGTATCGGACATACAACATCACCGCGAAGCGGATCACTTCGGGCGAACTGTTGAAATAACGGAAAGGATTGTGCATCACCAGAGGCTACGAGGCCTTACTTTTCAGCTCAAGCCCATTTACTCTGACAATGTCCAGCTGACTGCGCGTTTCGACGGGCGCGGCGTCGCCTATGGTTTCGGCGAGCTCGACACGCTGATGCCGGCCTACGCTGTGACCATCCACAAGAGCCAGGGTTCGGAATATCCCGCCGTCGTCATTCCTGTCCTAACGCAGCACTACGTGATGCTGCAGCGGAACCTGCTCTACACCGGCGTGACGCGCGGCAAACGGCTGGTGGTGCTGGTCGGACAGAAAAAGGCGGTGGCCATCGCCGTGCGCAATGTCTCGGGGCGGCGGCGCTGGTCGAAGCTCGACGAGTGGCTCGGCGGGCCGGATATCGGCGATGCGGGAAGCCGGCTTGCACTCTCTTCCCGCGGCTGATCCACGAAGCGCGGTCACAAGCGGTGTGCGGTGCCAGTCGCCGACGCTTGCCCGCCAGTGGTCAGTGGATCGTAGGCTTACGCGTGTCTGATGTCAGCGCTTATGGAACAGATTTAGTTGTGGATTAAGAGTGTGTTTTTGTTCATCCAAGCTGAGGAGTTGAGATGAGACAGAAACCGGCAGGACGGTCATCGTCGTCAGAACACATCATTAAGGACATCAAACGCAAGCCGCGTAAGCAATACAATGCGGAAGAGAAAATTCGCATAGTGCTTGACGGTTTACGTGGCGAAGACAGCATCGCCGAGCTGTGCCGACGAGAAGGCATCGCCCAGGGCATTATCAGAGTAAATCGGCTTGAGCCGGGAAGGGGAGTTCCGTAGCCTCAAGCGATGTGGAATCCCTTCCGTTATTTCAACAGTTCTCCCGAGGGCATTCGCCTCGCGGTGATGTTGTACATCCGCTATCCGCTGTCGTTGCGCCAAGTTGAAGACATTCTGTTCGAACGTGGCATCGACATCTGCCACGAGACGCTGCGGTACTGGTGGGATCGGTTTGCTCCGGTGTTCGCTGGCGAGATCAGAAGGCGGCGCGTAGACCGGCGCGACTGGTCGAACTGGCGTTGGCATCTTGATGAGGTGTTCGTACGGATCAACGGAGAGATGCATTACCTCTGGCGCGCCGTCGATCACGAAGGTGAGGTGCTTGAAGTCTTCGCCACAAAGCGTCGGGATCGCAGGGCTGCACTGAAGTTCCTGAAGCGTGCAATGAAGCGCTACGGCGGGCCAAGAACAATCGTGGCCGACCGACGACGTTCCTACGGTGCTACGATGAAAGTCATTGGGGTCGAGGATCGTCAGATTTGCGGTCAGTGGCGCAACAATCGAGCCGAAAACTCACACCAACCGTTCCGCCGACGAGCAGCAGCAAGGAGCGATGGCTAGGTTCAGAGACATCAAGACTCTCCAGAAGTTTGCTGCCGTCCACGCCTCCATCCACAATCATTTCAACCAGGAACGTCATCTTTACAATCGCGAGAACTTCAAACTCAATCGCTCCGCCGCTTTGGCCGAGTGGCGTCAACTTGCAGCCTGAGAGACCTCGATTGTTGGCTCTACTGGTCCGATCAAGTTAGTCTGACAATGCCAACGAATGGCCGCGCCGCGCAAAAAGCGAAGAAGGGTCCGAATCGTGCTGAGAGAGATCAGCAATGGAGATGCGAAAGATTGCAGGTCAGCGCCACCGGTTTGGGTGTCGGCAGATCGGTGTGATGCTTTAATAACAGGAAATGACGATAAACCACAAAAAGCTCTGCCGGCTACACAAGAAGGCATTTCTGTGCGGCGATGACGGGGACGCAAGTACGCGCGCGGCACGTGCGCACTGATAATAGTGCCGCTACGGCCCAATATCCGTTTGTCGGACAGGTTCGGCGCTTCGTCCGATTTCCACACCTTTATGGTCAACGACGACTGCGCCCGCGAGAACCGTGGCCTGGTGGCCGACACCAGCCTTTCTGGGGAAGAGGTAGAACGCACGGGCCGGATGCCAAAAGCTCGGCCGCTATGATTACAACAACGTCAGGCCGCACTCATCGCTTGAGAACAAGACGCCAGCTGACGAGCGCCGAGCGCTTGAGTGAAATCACAACCATGATGATCAACTTGCGGGTCTCTCGTGATAAGTGAGGGGCGTTTAAGGGCAGGCTATAGGAAATATGAAATGAACGACGAGATAAAAAATCCACGTATCGCCGACAATCCATCGGCGAAAGAGTTGTCAGATTTTTTACCCGTAATCCGTCTGGCAAAAATTATCTCCGGGTTACTCCGGAAATTAGGAATAAAAAATGAAAGGCTAGACAGTATTTATAAAACTTCAGCAGACACCCTTGAACAATCCGATATATTGACAATTCCGGACCGATTCAACGATGCATTTGCCGAGAAAGGATGGATCGCCACCAGCTCGATGTCGGCGAATACAATGCGAAGGGCCCTAGAACTCTATGAGGCGGGTAAGGAACTAGAAGCGGAAAACGAAATCGTTTTATGGTTTGAGGAAGATACAATCAATTTGTTTGCGATTAATCGCGCCAAGAAATTCAACAAAGCGTTGAATAGATGGGAACAGCTTCGTGAGGCGCTCAAACTTACCCTCGAAGAAAGGTATATGTCTGCGGTTCCGCTGATTCTAATAGCATGTGACGGATTTTCTTCGGATGTCATGGGGAAAAGCCCGTTTGCAAAAGATGCTGATCTCACAGCATTTGACTCAATCACAGGCCATGTCAACTCGTTGTCGTCTCTCGTTAAGTTGGTGACCAAAGGGGTACGAAAATCGTCCGACGACGAGCTAACGCTACCTCTCCGCAACGGCATCTTACACGGTCAATCATTAGGCTACGCAAATCGTACCGTGTGCATGAAAGCCTGGCTTTTGATGATCTCACTAGTGGATTGGGCTTACGATAAATCCAGTGAAGAAGATCGCATGCGTGCGCACAAGGAGAAAGCCAATTTTAACTTCAAAGATTTAGCAACCCAGGTCCGTAAAGCAGAAGCTGATAAACGCGTAATGGAGGCGTTTACGCCTGCGGAAACCTTTGGGCCATTTGACGAAAATCTTGGCGAGAACACTCCCGAGTTTGCATTTTTTAAATTTCTGCTTAGCTGGAAAGATCGCAACTTTGGGGGAATGGCAAAACGTGCGCTGAACAAAACACAAACCCCGATCAACCAATTGGCAGGACAATTGCGGAATGATACGGAGTTCGTCGCACTCACGGCGTTTGAGATACTCTCTGTTCGGCAAGGAACGGTGGCACGTGCGGACGCCGTCGTCAGGATGAATGGGAAAACACTTAGGGGTGAAGTTCAAGGAGAGTTCGGGATGATGGCGTTTAGAGAGAATATGGAAGATGAGATCGGGATGCCAACAGATGATGACAAATGGTACGTCCAACAATTTTGTATTTTTGATTTGATGAACGAGAAAACCATAACAGCAAACAGAGACAACGCAGTTAAGTCAAAGTGAACTGCCAAATCGTAGGAATTCTTGACGAGAGGCCAGGAGAAATATTGACGGGCTTCGTTGGTCCTTTATGTAAGACCTTGGGATGATTGCTATCGGCGAAGAAGACTAACAAGCCGCTTCCCGCTACTGGCCGAAATGACGAGGGTCGAGGATGCTCGCTGCAGGCATCCCCGATCTGTCTGGTTGGAGACCCAGTTGAGGGAAACCGCGCACGAATGTGACCGAATTTTCTGTGGCCCCCTCTCTTCGGGTTCCAGACCATGCAATCCATGCACGGTCTTAGCGAATCGCTCATACGACACTACTGGTTGGTTATCGTTCTGGTCCTGGTGTCGTCGCTTAGTCCGTCGGGCATTGTCAGAGGAAACAGCGTTGAGTGTAGGGAGTATGCCGTCTAGGGTCTCCGAATGAAAAATCCTTTCAAGTACTTCAAGACATCGCCCGAGGTCATTCGCCTCGCGGTGATGATGTACATCCGCTATCCGCTGTCGTTGCGCCAAGTTGAAGACATTCTGTTCGAACGTGGCATCGATATTTGTCACGAGACGGTGCGTTTGTGGTGGAACCGGTTTGGGCCAATGTTCGCCGCAGAGATCAGGAAGCGGCGCATTTATCATCGGTCATACTCGCAGTGGCGATGGCATCTGGACGAAGTATTCATACGGATCAACGGAGAGATGCACTACCTCTGGCGCGCCGTCGATCACGAAGGTGAGGTGCTTGAAGTCTTCGCCACAAAGCGCCGGGATCGCAGGGCTGCACTGAAGTTCCTCAAGCGTACAATGAAGCGCTACGGCGGGCCAGAAGCAATCGTGACCGACTGCCTAGGTTCCTACGGTGCCGCGATGAAAGTCATTGGGGTCGAGGGTCGTCAGATTTGCGGTCAGTGGCTCAACAATAGAGCAGAAAACTCACACCAACCGTTCCGCCGACGAGCAGGAGCGATGGCCAGGTTCAGAGACATCAAGACCCTCCAGAAGTTTGCTGCCGCCCACGCCTCCATCCACAATCATTTCAACCAGGAACGTCATCTTTATAACCGCGAAACCTTCAAACTCAATCGCTCCGCCGCTTTGGCCGAGTGGCGTCAACTTGCAGCCTGAGAGACCTCGATTGTTGGCTCTACTGGTCAGATCGAGTTCGTCTGACAATGCCGATGAAGGAGATCACGAAAAAAGTGGTGAGTGTGCCGGTGCGTCACTGCCAAGTCGCTGTTGCGATGAAACGAGGTCTCTCGCAGAGACCAGCGTGCGGGCTACTCTCGGTGTCTGGCGTCACTTGGGACCCATCAATCGCACTTTTCGGCAGCTAGCAACTCTAAGGCGTCTACTTCGTCAAGGGGAAGTGTCAAGTCGTACCGTTCAATCACACGGGAGAAACGCAGCAGGTATTCGCAGCCAAACTCCTCAGCAGGCGGTAGCCATTCCAGCGGTCCAGCGGTTCCCTTCGAGCGGTTGACCGTCGTGCCAACGGGCAAGAGGTTTGCAGGGTCATTCGCAAATCGTCGCTGCTTTTCCGACTCCCAGAGACGAGCCCCACGTTCCCAAGCATAGAACAGCGGAACCACATGATCGATGTCCAGTTCGTGCGCGGCGGCGTACGTGTTGCCCGTGTAGGGATCGTTCCAGCGTCCGGAGACCGCCAGGCAGCCGTCGTCGGAGAGCTCGACAACATCGAGCGAACGGTCGATGAGCCGCTCGTGCCGGGTGTTTTGGCAGTCGCCGTCATCGTCGCTCCATCCTCCGAAAATATTGCGGTCATAGCTGCCCGGAATGAGCATGGCGGTGGGCTCGTTGGTCGGTTCGGTCGAGCAAGTGCCCTGGCCGCGCTGCGGTTCGCGCCCCCCATTTTCGAGGCAGGCGCCAATGGTATTGAACGCGGTGAAATTGGTTGTGCGGCCATAAAACTGCCCGCCTGGACAGTGGCAAATGCCCGATTGGGACTTCTTTACCACGTCCGTGGAGGCGTTGTCGGTGCCAGTACTCGTGTCAGGGGAATCGGTGGCAGGCACCGAGGAGCAAGTGCCTTGGCCGCGCTGCGGCTCGCGCCCGCCACTGGCGAGGCATGCATCAATGCTTTCGAATGGCGTGTAGTTGGTTGTGCGATCGTAGAACTGCCCGCCCGGACAATGACATATTCCCGATCCCGACTTCTTCACCTCTTGCGCGGCTGTATTTTCTGGGACACTGGCCGCAACGGCGAGCACGGCTCCCAAAGCGAACCATGAACCCAAATGCCGGACCTTTGAGGCTACATACACGTTCATTTCCTCGAGTCGACGCGGTGGTATCAACCCTTCGCCAATCTGCTGCCTGACTGGCCGATCTATGTGGGGTGCATCTGGTATCACCGCCAATGAAGAATTCTTATGCGATACAGAGCCATGCTCGGAGAAGTATTGTTGTTATAGGTATCGATTTTGCGGTCTGGGGCCGCCTCATGGGCGCGGTAGAGTCAGACGTGCACCTCAGCAATATCGCTTAGGCTGTCAAGCAAGTCCAATAATTCTCATTGGAAGGATGGCGTCGCGATATTTATCGCGCACATACAGGTCGCGGAGAACGTCATCAGCAATGCTCCAGATGTGGCTCGTGATCCAGTTCAAATCGCCGTTATTCATGTTGTGACGATCTCCCTGTGTGGCCGCGAGAAATGATACCTGTTGCTGGGCACTGAACTTCAACCTCTCGCCATCAAGCTCTATCAATTGGTTAGCGTGCCGATTGGCGTAGAATCCGCGCGCCGACTAACAATTTCCACGACGGGTCAGAAACACTCCCTTACTCAATCACCTCGATCTGTCCTACAGGTCATGACGGGGAACACCGAGGTGAAGACACAACATATCGTGGCGTGAAGCGGTTTAGTAATTGTTCGACAGTCCGCCCGAATTAGGGCGTACGCCGGCGGCAAAACGAGGCGGCATTCTGCCGCATAATTCACGCCCTAAAAGAATGGCTGGCAAACCACGATTCACAGTGAGGCGCGTTGCGGACGCGTTGCGCCAGACTGCCGGCATTAAGACGGCGGCGGCTGAGCTATTGGGCTGCGATCGGAGTACGATCACGCGATACATCAACCGCCATCCGAAACTGCAGGCGATTGACGCGGAAATCGCCGATAGCACGGTCGATCTGACCGAGGACAAGCTCCTGCAGGCTATTGAACAGGGCAACCTGACCGCGATCATTTTCTACCTGAAAACAAAAGGAAAGCATCGCGGGTATGTCCAGAAGGCATTGTCAGAGTAAATCGGCTTGAGCTGAAAAATAAGACCTCGTAGCCTCCGGTGATGCACAATCCTTTCCGTTATTTCAACAGTTCGCCCGAGGTAATCCGCCTCGCGGTGATGCTATACATCCGTTATCCGCTGTCGTTGCGCCAAGTCGAAGACATCCTGTTCGAGCGCGGCATCGACATCTGCTATGAGACCGTGCGGTATTGGTGGAACCGCTTTGGTCCACTGTTTGCAGCCGAGATCCGGACACGCCGCATTCATCATGGATCCTATTCGAACTGGCGCTGGCACCTTGATGAAGTGTTTGTCCGCATCAACGGAAAGACACATTACCTATGGCGTGCCGTTGACCATGAAGGCGAAGTCCTTGAGGTTTTTGTGACGAAACGGCGGGACCGCAAGGCTGCGCTTGAGTTCCTGAAGCGTACGATGAAGCGTTATGGCCGGCCGGCTTCGATCGTCACGGACAGGCTACAGTCATACCGTGCTGCGATGAAGGTGATCGGCAACGAAGGTTGCCAAGAGACCAGGCGTTGGCTGAACAACCGGGCAGAACACTCACATCAGCTCTTTCGAAGGCGGGAAGGGGCAATGGCGCGCTTCAGAGACATCAAGACCCTACAGAAATTCGCCGCCGTCCATGCCTCGATCTATAACCATTTCAACCACCAACGCCACCTCAACCGCCGCGCTATTTTCAAACAAGCCCGAGCCGCTGCCCTGGCTGAGTGGTGTCAACTTACAGCCTAAAAGGCCTCGATTGCAGGTTCTACCGGTCCGACCCAGTTAGTCTGACAATGCCATCATGGATCCTATTCGAACTGGCGCTGGCATCTTGATGAGGTGTTTGTCCGGGTCAACGGCGAGATACATTATCTATGGCGCGTTGTCGATCACGAAGGGGAGGTACTCGAAGTTTTTGCCACGAAACAGCGGGATTGCAAGGCTGCACTGAGGTTTCTGAAACGCGCAATGAAGCGCTACGGCCGGCCAAAGGTGATCGTGACGGACCGGCTCAAATCATACCGGGCTGCGATGAATGTGATCGGTAATGCCGCCGCTCAGATTTGCGGTCAGTGGCTCAACAATCGAGCCGAAAACTCACACCAACCGTTCCGGCGACGGGAAGGAGCGATGGCCAGGTTCAGGGACATCAAGACCGTGCAGAAATGTGCTGCCGCCCACGCCTCGATCCACAATCATTTCAATCAGGAACGTCATCTTTATAACCGCGAAACCTTCAAACTCAATCGCTCCGCCGCCTTGGCCGAGTGGCGTCAACTTGTAGCCTGAGAGTCCTCGATTGTTGGCTCTACTGCTCCGAGCAAGTTAGTCTGACAATGCCCTTGGGGTCCTTTGGGCATCAACTCTTTACCGTGCGTCCTTCTCGAGTGGCAAATTCGGCAAACTGCTCAATCGAAATTTGGTTATATGTACGTTGGTTTTTTGCTTTCCATGCAATTCCGTTAGGTTTGACCCGAAGATGTCCAACAAGACCATTTTCATCGCGTATAGTGAAATCTTGACTCTTGAGTGCATCAAAGCTTTTGCGGTTACGTTTCTTTTCTTCCGTCACACAAACGCCCTCCGATTGCTTACCGGCAAGCATATAGGAAATCAGATCGGAATTTAAGGTCGTACGATTACAGGCGAGATTTCAAACTGAGGTACCACCCGACTGTCGTATGGACGATGTCATCTGGCTCTACGAATGCGACGACGATGCATGATGGAAAATCGGGATACCAGCGGGGGAGAACCGCGTGGGGCGCGAACGCGCCGCGGCGGCGCCGGAACGCTATCTGGAAATCCCTGGCCTCGATCACGGGGAGCACCATGAGAGGCATTGTCAGACTAACTTGATCGGAGCATTAGAGCCAACAACCGAGGACGCTCAGGCTGCAAGTTGACGCCACTCGGCCAAGGCGGCGGAGCGATTGAGTTTGAAGGTTTCGCGGTTATAAAGATGACGTTCCTGATTGAAATGATTGTGGATCGAGGCGCGGGCGGCAGCAAACTTCTGGAGGGTCTTGATGTCCCTGAACCTGGCCATCGCTCCTTCCCGTCGCCGGAACGGTTGGTGTGAGTTTTCTGCTCTATTATTGAGCCACTGACCGCAAATCTGACGATCCTCGACCTGTGGGTGGCGAATTCCAATTCTGAACAGAAAGCGTGCAATTTCCTAGTCTTGTCAGTATCGCCCTGCTGGATACGATAGTGGGATGCGAGACGGGGTTTTCCTATTTATCCACTTCATTGTGACGGTCGCCAAATTGCTGGGGCCTGGCGGCGTCCGATCTGTGGTCGCAGAATCGCTCCTGGTCAAATATCAACTACTGGTTCTTAATCGCCCGCGCGGGCGAGCGCCGAACCTGCGCCCCATGGACCGATTCATAGCTGGACTGTGTGCTTGCTTCATGCGCCCGGCCCGGCTCGTACGCACGGCTGTCGTGCTGAAACCGTCTACCATCATCGGCTTTCATCGAGCCCTCGTGAAGCGCAAATATCGATTGCTGTTTACGCCTAAACACCGTGGAAAGCCGGGTCCGAAAGGACCTTCCCCCGAGCTGATTGCTGCCATCGTTGAGATGAAACGAAACAATCCACGCTTTGGCTGCCGGCGGATCGCCGAGCAGATTTCGTTTATCTTCGGCGTCGTGATTGATAAGGATGTGGTGCGCCGCGTACTGGCCAAGCAACACCATCCTGGGCCTCGCTCTGGTGGCCCGAGTTGGCTGACGTTCCTCGGGCACATAAAAGACAGCCTCTGGAGCGTCGACCTGTTTCGATGCGAATCGCTGATCCTCAAGACCCATTGGGTGATGGTGGTGATGGACCAGTTCACTCGGCGGATTATTGGCTTCGCCATTCACGCAGGGGTGGTCGATGGATCCGCGGTCTGCTGCATGTTCAACGAGGCGACTGCTGGATCAGGAGTCCTACCCCGCTATCTCAGCAGTGACAACGATCCGTTGTTCGAATTCCATCGCTGGAAGACGAACCTTCGGGTTCTGGAAGTAACCGAGATTAAGACTGTCCCCTACGTCCCTTTATCTCATCCGTTCATTGAGAGACTGGCCGGCACCGTCCGGCGCGAATTCCTCGATTTCGTACCGTTCTGGAACGCCCGTGATCTGCAACAGAAGCTTCGTGATTTTCAGGAATATTACAATCGCATGCGCGTTCACCGAGTGTTGAGTGGTGCTACACCGTATGCGCTCACGGTCGCAACGAAAAATCGGCTCGTTCGCCTCAATAACTACCGATGGGAAAGCTACTGCGGGGGCCTCTATCAGCTACCGGCGGCGGCGTGACGATTAATTCGCCAGCGACACGACGACCTTATCGAGAAACCAACAGTCGCCGCAAGGCCCCTGATGTTGCCTAATTCGGCGAGCGTAATCGGGTCCAAACGTCAGACACCACTGGCGGATAGTTTCATACGAAACCGTCACGCCGCGCTCGGCTAAAAGGTCTTCGATATCGCGAAAGCTGAGCGTAAAACGAGGGTACAACCACACCGACCGCGCGATGATTTCAGGCGGAAATCGATATCCGCGATAATTAGGAGCTTCTGTCATGCGTTAATTGTCCGCGATCCGGCGCCAACCTGACAGAACCCTCCCCGCACAGATATTCCTTGCCGGCGGCGTCCCTGCATGTTTGTTTCGCTTCCGGCGCGTCAATACCCTCGATCCGAACCCGCCCTTTGTCGAACGCCAGCGTATCTGCATCCACTACGCGAGGATGCCCGATGAGGGTCTCCGAATGGGCTGTACCGATGCAGAGTGACAGCAGTAATGGGATGAGGACTCTCAAGGTCATACTATTCGAGGCGTTATGGTTTGATCTTTTCTGTCACAGCATATTCGCGTGCGTTGAAGGCCACCGAATATCCATGGATTACCCCGCCCGTCAAGTGAAGGTTGTCATGCCCGTACGCTAACCAACCGGAGCCCTGCACAGTACGGCGGCGTCAGGGTGTCAGACCTTGACGCCTCGCGCGCAGGCCCCAACAAGTGAGACAACGAGACCCATAGGTACTTAAGCCAAACGCCGACGGCGTTGGGAGATCCCCCCTATCGCTTCAGGCCGACGGGTCCCATGAACGAAACTCCTCACCTGCGCGACCACGGTAATTACTACGCATTGGTGGTGTCAGGAATTTTGTGTATGAGCCAGTTGGGTTGATCAATCGTACAGGGTAAATCGTTCTCCAAATTGGATCGCGAACTGCGCCTTCGCCTTGCGCCAAGCGACCGGTGGATTCTTCCACTTCGCGGTGATGTAGCGCAATGCCAGCAGATCAGCTTGGTAGCAGCTTCACCATTGGCGAAGTGGCTCTTGTTTCGAATGCTCTTTCACCTGGCTGTGCAGACTCTCAATCGCGTTGGTGGCGGCAACACGCCCTTCGAAAAACATCGGTCGAGACGATTTCGCTGTTATGCTTAACCCGCAATCATCTGACATCATCAGCCCTTACACTTGGACCAACCTGGGAGGAAGCCATCATGCTCTATCGCGTAGTACTGCTTTGTCTATTGGGGATGCTCATCGGCGCCTGTGACAGAGACCAGGCCGAGACACAGACCACCGCACCCGCCGCGACCGAGACCCCAGCAGAGCCGGTTGCCGCGGACGACGAGGAAGAGGATTAACCGGTAGTCACCTGACCTCACCGGCGCTTGCACCCACGGCCTGGGAGGACGCCCTGTCATGCCGTGGAGTATTGCTTTGCCTGGCGGGCATGCTCATCAGCGCCTGTGGCGATGACCAGGTTGCGCCGTAGACCGCTATAACCGCCGCGATCGAGAGGCCGACGCCTGAGCCGGCTGCCAAAGTGGCGGTCGCAGACGATGCGGAAAAGGCCGAGATGGCGGTTGCGGACGACGAGGAGCGCACCTGCGATCGCATCGCTATCTCGAAACTTGACAACCACGGGTAGCTACCGCATTCGAGTGGTGGTGGGCAGGTGACGCCGCAACCGGGACACATCTTGCGATAGGGCACTCGCAACATTACTGCTACGTACAAGTGCAACGCGAGCCCAAACAACACGGTTCGAGGCGTCAAGGCGACCCGCGAACCGGAGCGGGGTTGAGCGGCTTTGGCAGGGCGGTGTGCACCGCTCGCACGTAGCGCGAAAAGTGTGAGGCTCAGACCCATAGGTACTTAGGAAATTCGCCGACGCCGTTGGAGGCTCCCCCCTGGTGCTTCAAGCCAACGGGTCCCATCCGCGACTCTTTCCACATGCGCGATAAACTCAATTATCGCGCATCGGGAACCCGGGCTCAGCCATGATTCGAGCGTCCGGGACGTGAGCGGGGGGCGCGCATTGACCGAGACCGACAGGGGCCTGCAATACTTCGTATAAGGTGTCATCGCAGGGTCATGAGATTCTGCGCGCCAGGGTTGCCCGCGCCATCGCGTGGGGCTATCGTCCCGCAGCCACCGGCACGCCCTGCTCGCGGATAACGCGCTACCGCCGTCTGCCGCAAGGGTGGCCCAGAGCAGTGCGCTGGATGAAGTGGCGTGCGGTGAAGCCAGATTCGGCGGGCGCTTGCCGAAAGCAAGACGGGACCGAGGTATGGTCTGCTCGGTGCGCCGGCGCGGGAATCGCGGAACCATCTATCCACGACGGCTTCCAGCGAAGGGGTGTTGTCCGGCGTGTGCATCGACGCGTCGTTGAGTAAGAATGCGCGACGGGGCGGGTATCTTGGTGGCTGGGCGGCTTCACGACCTAAAGCACGCTGACCCATTGACCGGCTCCACCGGAACCCGGTTTAGCTGTCAATTTAAGGACCTAAGGCATTGTTAGAACAGCTACAACGTGGAGCCATAACGGTGCTCCATAGCCCAAACGGCATCGATGAAGGACGCAATGGACGCAATTTTGCAGGTCTTTTCGGGAAGATGACATAAAGGGCCTGTCAGCTACTGTGAGGCGTCATTCCGGGCGTTATGTCCCGCGCGCTTATCCACTCAACCGGCATCGCACCGAAGAACCTGACTTCATCACACCAACCTGCCTGCCACTCGGTGGTGCTGGAGCACCGATGCCTGTTGCGCAAACGCGGGCTTCAAACCCTGCCCGCACCGGCGGCAGCGGCCATGACCGTTCGACATCGCGCGGCGTCCATGGTACCGGCCTCGTTGGGCACCTTGATCGCGGCACGTCGGCGTTTTGGCTGCACCGTCCCCTCAGAATTTCGGCGGCGAGGTGACATAGTGGTGATACAAGATTTTCAAAATGATGGCGTATTACTTATAACGAATTGAAATATTTAGTAATTCATCAAGAAGACGAATTGAATTAACTCTGATTGAGAAACTGTGTAATCAGCATACGGCGCCGAGCGTGCGGTCGAAGATCGAAGAGGAGTTCACGCGTATGCGTGAAGCGATAGAGGCGGCGCATGCCGAAGCCGCTTGACGCGCGCTTCGAACGGTGAGAATCGCCGATCAAATAATACCGAACAGAAAGATTGTCGCGACGGCCGTGGGTACGGCATAACGGATCAGTAAATACCAGGTACCGAAGAGCATATCGTTTGCAATCACCAACTCTTTCTCCACCGATTCTCTGCTCATAAACCAACCCGCAAAGACCGCGATCAAGAATCCACCGACCGGCAACAGCACCTGGTTAGCTACGAAATCCAGGCCGGCGTTTAAGTTGACGCCCATGATCTTCCAGTCGGAAAGGACATTGTACGAGGCAATGCTTGAGATGCTCGTCACGGCTATTGCGATCAATACGATGATTATGCTCTTGTGCCTTGCGTAACCCCTGCTTTCCTCGAGCCAGGTCGTCAACGGGTGCACGAAACCGATCATGGACGTGAGCGCGGCCACCGACAACAGCAGAAAAAACAAGCTGCCAACGAGGTGACCGCCCGGCATGCGGGCGAACGCGATCGGCAGGGTCATGAATGTGAGGCCTGTTCCGGCGGCCGGATCCAATCCGTTAGCAAAGACGGCGGGAAAGACCACCATTCCTGCTAACAGCGCAACCAGTGTGTCGGCCGTGACTATCATGACCACCGATTGTCCAATGGAAATCCGCTCCGGCAAATAGCTACCGTAGGTCATCATCGCCGCCATCGCGACACCGATGGAAAAAAATGCCTGACCCAAGGCCGCCAGGCAGACGCCCCCGTTCAGCTTGCTAAAGTCCGGCGTGAATAGCCAGGACAGCGCCCGGGCGAAACCGCCCGCGAACGCATTGTAGATGACGAGGACGATCAGCAACCCGAACAAAGCCGGCATGAGAACGATCACCACTTTTTCGATGCCCTTTTCCACGCCCGCGTAGAGGGTCAAGCCCGTCAACAACAAACCGGCGAGCGTCCAGAACAGCATCGTCGGCGTACTGGCCAATAAAGTGTCGAACTGGCCCGCGGCCATGGGTCCGTCTACGCCGGCGAATCCGGTCGTGATTGCTTTATACAAATAGAACAATACCCACCCGGTGATCACGCTATAGACCACTTCGATGAGGAAGGCAGCGAGCAGATTCATGGCGCCTACCCACCGCCAATGCCGGCTTCTGCCTTCCTGCTTGGCGAGCGCACGCATGGATCCAGGTGGCGACAGGCGACCGCGGCGACCGATCAGGATCTCGGCCATCAGTATTGGAACACCGATAGCAAAGGCGCACAGCAGATACACCAGCACAAAAGCGGCGCCCCCGTATTCTCCGGTCAGGTAAGGGAAGCGCCAGATGTTGCCGAGGCCGACGGCAAAGCCGATCGATGCCATGACAAAACCAAAACGGGACGACCAGCTTTCCCGACGTTTACTTGCGGTCATAACTCTTTCCTAATCGATCGACCGCCGCGCCTTGCGCGGCCCGTCCCCATCTCCGATCGCGCTATACTGTCAGCAGCTTATGGGCGCCCTTAGTAACCAGACCATGCAGCAGTTTCTATTCGGACACAGCAGCGGAAACGATGCCGCCCGGCTGGTTGAAGATTGCCTGTCCCAGATAGGCGATGTCCCCGCGGAAGCCAACTTCGGTTTCATCTACGCAACCGATGCGCTGGCCGCTGATCTACGCGACGTTCTGGAAACACTCAAAGCAAAGACCGGCATTGTGCGTTGGACCGGCACGGTCGGTGTAGGCGTCAGTACCACGGGCCAGGAGTATTACGAACAACCGGCCCTCGCCGTAATGCTGGCGTCGTTTCCAGAAAACGCATTCAAAATTGTTCCGCTGCAGCAATTAGACGTGGACGAATTCATCGACGAGGCGGGTGAATGGCTGCAGAGCGATCCGTTTCATTTCGGCATCCTACACGGTGACCCGACTAATCCAGCAACGCCCGACCTGATCTCAAAACTTGCCGAAAAAACGCCGGGGGCTTTTTTCGTCGGCGGGTTGACGTCCTCCGGCGGCGAGAATCTCCAGGTCGCTGACGGCGTGTCGACGGGCGGCATCTCGGGCGTTCTGTTTTCCAGCGACGTGCCGGTGGCTACCGGACACACCCAGGGCTGCACACCGATCGCGTCCCCGCACGTAATCACCACCTGCGAACGTAACATCATCATCAAACTCGATGGCCGGCCGGCGCTCGACGTGTTCAAGGAAGACGTTGGTGAGGTCATTGCGAGGGATCTGCAGCGTGTTGGCGGCTATATCTTCGCGGGCATCCCGATCCGAGGATCCGATACCGGTGACTACATGGTCCGCAATCTTGTCGGAATCGATCCGGACCAGAAGGTGATCGCCATCGGCGATCTCGTCACAGAGGGCAGTGAAATCATGTTCTGCCGGCGCGACGGCAACAGTGCGCGAGAAGACATGCTCCGCATGTTGGCCGATATCAGGAAGCGGATGGATCATCCGCCCAAGGGCGCGGTCTATTATTCCTGCCTCGGGCGCGGCCGCAACCAGTTCGGCGAGAACTCCGAAGAACTCAAGTTTATCCGCGATGAGCTGGGTGATATTCCGCTGGTCGGCTTCTTCGCCAACGGCGAGATATTCCATAACCGGCTATACGGGTATACCGGCGTATTGACCGTTTTCTGCTGATCAAGCTTCAAGCGCGGGCTTGACCTTCGTCGCGAACAGTTCGAGCGAGGTCATTTCATCGGCATGGCTCATGTCGCCGAAGCTTAGTTCGGTGAGGAGGTAATTGACACCGGTCGCCTCGATCTGCGAAGCCAGTATGTCGGAAACCTGCTCGGGCGAGCCGGCTACTACCGCGCCTAGCTTCTGCGCCACGTCAAACTCCGCAATCGGACCGACGATCGGTATCTCGATACCACGTTCGCGCCACAGCTTGGCCAGTTTATCGAACCATTGCCTGTAGGCCGGCCGGGCGATGGCGATCGCAGCTACTTCGGTGGCCGCCACGACGACGATACGATGCATGCCCATCAGCGGCGGTTCGTCGGCCACCGTCCCATGTTTCCGGCACGCCGCCGTATAGCCGTCGACCGCGTCCCGCACCATGGATACGGCACCGAGACTGGCGCAGTGCATGCCGAGACGCGCCGCGGAATCGAGCCCCTCCGGCGACATGGAAGCGGACCAGAACGGCACCGGATCCTGCAGGGGTCGCATAGCCATTGGCACGTCTTCGTAATCAAAGTACTTGCCGTGGTGGGTGAGCCGCTCGCTGGCGAGGCCTTTTTGGATTACCTCAAGCGCCTCGCGAAAAATTACAGGCGCTTCTTCGTGGTCCACGCCCAGAAAGCCGACCTCGATCGGCGAGATCCCGCGCCCCACCCCGACTTCGAAACGTCCGTTGCTCAAGTGATCGAGCATGCAGATTTCCTCGATCAGGCGTAGCGGGTTGTACAAAGGTAAAAGGTAGACCAGCGGTCCCAACCGAATTTTCGACGTTTCCCGGGCCACGGCGGCGAGGAAGATACCGGGCGAGGGCGCCATGCCGAGCGGCGTGCAATGATGCTCTGCGAGGTGATAGGTCCGGAAATCCGCCGCTTCTGCCGCCTTGATGAACTCGATGCGATCAGAGTATGTTTTCTCCGGTTTCTCCGGCCTTTGATCCAGGTGGTCGAAGATGCCGAACTGGACGCCCATGGGATCGCTCCTTTCGATTTTCTACAAGTCGTCTGCGTGCAGACTGACTTACCTGCTACTTCGCAATTCAACACGAGATGGTAAATCATACGTCACCTCGGAATCTTGTGGGTGAATTGAAGTCTGTCTCGCAATTCGGAACGGTAATTTAAAGTACGACCGTCTCGAGCGCCTTACCGAGCTCGATCAATTCAACCCCGTCGTCACTGCTTGCGAACGCCGTTACCGAAATGTAGTCGGGCTCGAAACTCACGAGGCGATCGTCGCCGTTGAGGCGGCTCAGGATCGCATTAATGACCATGAAGTGGCTGAAGACGACGGCATCGGTGTCGATCGACGTAAAGGCGCGCCACGCGTCGTCGCGCCAGTTCACGAGCGCTTCGTCGACTTCATCCCAGGTGCCTCGCATCACGCGCTTAAGCCAGGCGGCGCGTTCTTCGAACGAAACGAGCGACGGCAACTCCCGGTAGGCGTCGTCCCGCTGCACGTCGACGCCCCACATCGCGGCGAGTGGTGCCGCAGTTTCCTGCGCACGCAACAAGGGACTCGCAACGACGCTCATTGGAGCGTGGCCCCGGAAGCGCCCGCAAATCGAATAAGCCTGCTGCCGGCCGCGTTCGCTCAGTCCCGGGTCACGCGACTGCGACCACCGCGCGGCCGCTTCGCCGTGGCGCACGAGATAGAGTTTCATCAAAGACCCGTCGCGAGCTTGCCACGGCCGCGACATATCCGCGGTTCGGGCGATCCCGCTAATTCATCGAACGTACGAATACACATGTTAAAAAAAAGCGGCCGGACTAAGCGATCCGGCCGCCCTTGCGAAAGTCCAGGTTTTATCAGTCCTTTAAATAGCCAATCTGCGCCATCAATTCTTCCTTGCTCACCTTGAGCTGCGGCGCGATCATCACTTCGAGACCGAGTTTGTCGGCGGGTTCGTCGCAGGTGAAGCCGTCGTCGTGGGAGACGGTGGCTTCGAACATCGCGCCGGACGGCGTGCGAACGTAAATCGAATCAAAGTAGCCGCGGTCCTTGACGTCCGATACGTCCGTATAGCCCAGGCCTTCCAGGTGAAACTTCAACTCGTTCTGCTGCTCGTGATTGTCGACCTGAAATGCCATGTGGTGTATCGCGCCTTCGCCGACGATCCAGGTGCCAGGTTTGCGGTCGGGCTCGACTTCAAAATCGATGATCGCACCGGCACCGCCTTCGCCTACTTCATAGCGGATGAGATTCCCGTCATCGGCGACGCGGGTGCCACCCCAACCGATCTGCATGAATTCTTCCATGAATTCGGCATCGCGCATGGATACACCGATCGAATAAGTGCCCCGGATCATCAGCTCCGGCGCTACAGGTCCACCCGTATGCGGCTTGCGGTCGTCCTCGTCGTTCGCGACCAGGGCATATTCGACACCGCAGGGATGTTGAAAGTCGAGATACTTCTCACCGAAACGCTCGTTATCCTTCACCTCAAAGCCGTGATCGGTCAACCGATCGCGCCAGAAATCTAATGCCGCCGAAGGAATGGACAAGCTCACATAGGAAACCTGACCCGAGCCCTTGCGCCCCTTCACACCCGTATGCGCCATTGGAAAGCTCGTCAAAAGCGAGCTTTCCTCCCCCGTATCGTTACCGTAATAAAGGTGATATATCGGCGCGGGTCCGTCGTAGAAGGCGGTTTTTTTGACGCTTTTCAGGCCCAGAATCTTGGTGTGGAAATCGTAATCTTCCTGCGCCCCGCCGGTCGCAGTCGTGATGTGGTGGTGCCTCTTGATGTAATTCCCAGGTGTAGCGGTGCTCATGGGCTTTCTCCTCGACGTTGGGGGAATGCGCGAACCTCTCAGGATGCGCCTCCCGGAACGGTAACTCAATGATTTTCGTGCAAGCCGCGTCTGCTCAAGGCCGCATTGAACGACGACGTCGCCGAAATACTCCTAACCTAGGTTTTTCGAACAAGCGGCGCTTTTCCAGACCACGTCGAGACTGGTGCCGTTATAGTCGTACGCGATAAAGTGCCAGTACTTCCATGCCCGTATTACAAGAATTCAGCTTGAGGAGGCGACGATCATGATGCGAACTGGTGAACAGTACCTCCAATCCTTGCGCGACGGCCGGCGGGTCATGTGCGGTGGTGAACTCATCGAGGATATAACGACCCATCCGAAAACCAGCGGATACGCCAGCCAGGTCGCCGAATTCTACGACCTGCATCTCGATCCCGAACACCAGGAACACCTGACCTACATCGATGAAGACGGCGTCAGGCGCGCCAAACACTGGATGATGCCGAAAAACAAGGAACAGGCGGTCGAGCGCCGTGAGTACTTCGACTACATTTTTCGGCATTTCCGCGGCGGACAATGGTCGAGGCTGCCGTGCAGCAACAACACCGTCATGATGCTGCTGGTCGACGATCCCGAGCCATGGGAAGCGCAAACCGTGTTCGGCAAGGGCCAACCCATGGCCGACAATATTCGTCGCGCGTGGGCGGAATTAAAGGATGGCGATTTGGCGGCGGCGCCGATGTTCATCGACATTCAATTCGACCGCTCTGGCACCGATCACGCCGATATTCCGATGCTCCGCATGATCGAGGAGCGCGACGACGGCATCCTGGTGCGCGGCTGGAAGGCGGTCGGCACCGGCACCGTGTTCTCCAACTGGATCAACGTTGGGATCCTGTGGAATGTAGGAACGCAGCCCGACCAGGTCATTTTTTGCCGTGTTCCAGCAAACATGCCGGGCGTTACCCACGTCGCGCGCGATTCGTTTGCGCGGCCCGACGCCCCTGATTTCGATTATCCCCTGTCACGCCACGGCGACGAACTCGAATCGATGGCTTTCTTCGATGACGTCGTCATTCCGTGGAAGTACATCTTTCATCTCGGCAATATCGAACACGCGCAATACTATCCCCAGCGCGTTTTCGACTGGGTGCACATCGAAACGCAGAACCGCCACGTCATTAACGCGGAACTGATGGTAGGGCTAGCGATGCTCGTAACCTCATCGCTCGGGACCGACAAGCATCCCGTAGTGATGTCACAGATCGCCGACATCATCCGCTTTCGCGAGACCGTGCGGGCGTTCACCATCGCCGCCGAAGATACCGGAAACGTCACGCCGAGCGGATTGTACAAGCCGAACAACATCTTCATCGATCTGGGCCGCGCTTTCTACATCGAGAACGTCGGTAAGCATATCGACGTGCTGTCAGACCTTTGCGGCCGCAGCATCATGATGCAGCCGACCGAAGGTGATCTGGACGATTCCTATATAGGTCCGCACCTCGCTGACGCCCTCCGCGGTAAAAGCATCAGTGCGCGTGATCGCATGAAGATCGTCAAGGTTATCCGCGACCGCTTTTTCTCCGAAGGCGGCGCGCGCAAGGAAGCCTTCGAGAAGTTCAACGGGACGCCGCTGTTCTTAATCAAGCTCCTGACCATGAACCGCGTCGAATTTTCTCTCGACGGACCCTTGGTCGAACTGGCCCGGCAGGTCTGCGGCCTCGGAGACGACAGCGACATCATCGCCAAGGCTATCGAGGAGAAAAAGATGAGTGAGAAGAAAACTCCCCTGCCGGAATACGTGCGTAAGCAGGACGTCGAAACAGTTTAGGTGTTTACATGATGTAAATTGCCCGTTTAAGGGCGAAATGATCTCCGTCTCCTATTTCGTAGCAGTGTTTTGTGATCGCTCGCGCCGCCACGAACTCCCCCTTGTTTTTTCACGACGAACAAGACGTTAGTTGGTATGGTGCGCCGATAAGCGACTCATCGCCTCGGAGAAGCCACAATGAAAGAATTCAGACTCCAGACCTTGCCGTGGAACGTCGTGTTCGGCGCCGGCAAGTTGGCGTCACTACCGGACGAACTGGAGTTGCTGGGTTTCGCACGCGCATTGGTGCTGTCCACCCCCGAACAGGAACGCGATGCCAAGCGAATCGCGAAACTGCTGGGCGGTCGGGCAGCCGGCATTTTCGCCGAAGCGCGAATGCACGTCCCGGTCGAAATCGCTGCCAAAGCGGCGCAAGCCGCACGGGACTGTAATGCCGATTGCTCGGTCTCGATCGGGGGTGGCTCGACGACGGGCCTGGGCAAGGCCCTCGCGCTGAATCCGGGCATTCCACTGGTTGCCATACCGACTACTTACGCCGGATCTGAAATGACTAATATCTGGGGCATGACCGAAGACGGCCGCAAAAAAACCGGGCGCGATCTCCGAGTCCTGCCCAAGCTGACGCTATACGATGCCGAACTCACCTTAGGATTACCTCCAGGAATTGCCGGCCCGAGCGGTATGAATGCACTCGCCCAGGCAACGATCAATGCCAAGGACCGGCGTACAAATCCGGTGATGATGTCGATGGCCCTGGAAGCCATTCGCGCGATCGCAGCGTACCTGCCGACGGTCGTAAGGGAACCCGAAAATCTCGACGCACGCGAACAGGTGCTCTACGGCGCTTCACTTGCGGGCGCCGCGCTCGGGGCCGGCGTAACCAGTCTGCATCACCGCTTGTGTCACACGCTCGGTGGCAGTTTCAACGCACCGCACGCGGAAACGCACACCATATTACTGCCCTATTCGGTCGCCTACGCCGCGCCGGCTGTGCCCGATCTCATGGCGCACATCGCCGAGGCCCTCGGCGTCGACGACGCCGCACAGGGGATACACGACCTCTCTTCCGGCATGGGCCTGCCAACTTCGCTTCGTGATATCGGTATCGGAGAAGAAGATCTGGTAAGGATTGCCGACATCGCGACCGAGACAGCCGTCGAAAACCCGGCGCCAGTTACGCGCGACGGCGTCATCGAGCTATTGCACAATGCGTACGCGGGAACACGACCGGCTTGATTCAGCCGCCGCTACCGATTCGCTCGTCCGGCATTTTGCGGCCTAGCAATGCCATGGTTTTACCCGCCCGGAGTCATTCATGATCGATTTATACACCTGGTCGACGCCCAACGGGCGTAAAGTCTCCATCATGCTCGAAGAGCTCGGATTGGCGTATGACGTACATGCGATCAATATAACCAAGGACGAACAGTTCGGACCCGAATTTCTCAAGATCAGCCCTAACAACAAGATTCCTGCCATGGTCGATAACGAAGCAGGCCTGGCGCTCATGGAATCCGGCGCGATCCTGCTCTACCTTGCGCGTGAAGCGGGACAATTTCTGCCGATCGGCGGTGACGAATACTGGCGCACGATCGAGTGGCTCATGTGGCAGATGGGCGGCGTCGGACCCATGCTGGGTCAGGCGCATCACTTCGTGCATTTTAATCCGGGTAAATCCGATTACGCCGCGCAACGTTACGGCAATGAAGCAAAGCGGCTCTACGGTGTACTGGATCGACGTCTCGGTGAAAACGAATATCTTGCCGGCGGCGAATACACCATAGCCGATGTGGCGACGTGGCCATGGATTTCGCGCTTCGAATGGCAGGGTGTCGATTTCAAGGACTATCCGAATGCACTGAGGTGGTACAGGCAAATCGCAGAGCGCCCTGCTGTAAAGCGCGGTTTCATCGTACCCAACCCGGCCGACATCCCGATGCCCCTATAAGTAGGATCTTCGAAGTCGAATAATTCCAAATGGCCTATCGCATCATTCTGCAAAGCGCCGACGGCGCGATCGCCGAATTCACTTGCGAGGCCGGCCGTTCGATCGCCCAGGCGGCATCGAATGCAGGGTATGAACTGACCACAGGCTGCCGGCAGGGCCGCTGCACTATTTGCCGAGCCCGGGTACTCGAAGGATCGGTGCAACCGACCCGTCGTCCGTCAAAAAACGCGCTCGGCAGCGTAGCCGACAGGAAGGACGGATGCGTTCTGCTTTGCTCGGTGAGTCCGGATTCCGACGTTTTGATCGAGCCGCTATCGCCGTGGACGGAGCGCTAGCCCGCTTGTAGCCAAAACTTGTGCGTGATCCCGGATCCGCGACATTCGGACCTCGACAAGCGGGTGGCTGAGAACCGGTATTTCGAGCCGGACTTGTCGTATTTCCGACAGCAAGCCACTTTAGGCTATTCTAGAAACCGTACAGAGCGTGCGCGAAGAACGCCCGCCGTACCGTGAACGGTCCTGAATTCATGCGAGGAGGCAGGCAGATGGCCACCGCTACACACTTCGCCTCGATCGAGGCGTATGAGAAAGGCGGCGTCGAGATCGTCGGCGCGGAATCGCCGAAAAGATATCTCTTCTCGAACCTTTTCGAGGTCGCTGGACGATCCAGGCCCTGGGAGAGGGTCGTCGTTGCCAAGAACCTCGAATTCACGATCGAATGCGCGCACGCCGAGGGGGATTCGCCCTGGTATATCTGTTCACACGACGAAACCATACTGGCGATGCAGGGTGAGATGACGGTTTACTTCATCGCGCCAGACGACAGCGACCTCAAGCCTCCCGAGGACAAACAGGGCGCGCGCAGACTCGACGTCGAACCCGCGGGCAGAATCATGAGCCACGTAAAAATGGGACGCGGCCACATGGCCTTGCTCCCCGCCGGCGCCGCCTACCAGATCAGGCCGCAATCGCTAGGTGTCGTGCTCCTGCAATCGATCGAAGGCGAAGAATCCATCGAACGCTGGGCCGAGATTTGCCAGCACTGAATCGAAAAGCACGTACACCGCCCCCGGAGATATCACTCATGGCAACGGCAACCAAACACCCGACTGAAACACCGATTATCGATGACGACCACAAAGCCGTCCTCGATGAACGCTATGGCTACCACGTGTATGAAATCGGCCGTTTCAAATTCGAACGCGATGAATATTTCGTCCGTGTCAGCTACCCGAAAGGAACCTACATCGCGGACGTCGGGAACTTCTTGCGATCGATGATGCGTGACGTCGCTTGGGGGTTTTTCTACGGATGGGTCAACTTCGACGACATCTTCGGCACGGTCAACCGCTATGGCTCGGTCGATGTCTTCGTCGGTACGTACAACGCCGGTTACAAGACGGCGGGCACCGACTTTGTCGAACGGTTCGATGCGGCGAAACTCCTGGCCTGTTTCAAATCGTTGCTCTCTGATTGGACTAACGAGGGCTACGATCCCTTTGCTGCGCCGCTGGAAACCGGAACGCCTTATGGATCCAAAAACGGCAACAACGATGAGGCCGTCAATTTCCAGCGTGAACTCGCCGAACGCTTCGTTGGCCTGCCCGGCGATACGGAAATTCGTACCGACGAACGGGGATTCCCCGTCAACCGCCACTTTCGAGACGTCGTGCAGGACGCGCCGGAAGTGCACGCCGAGCCCGGGTTCGAAGGGCAGTTGTCGGCATTCAGCTTGTTCGATTATCTCGCGCGCTCGCCCGTGACCTGGAATCCATCCATCGTGTCCTGCGTCGGCGAGAGTGCCTATTGTCCAACCTCGGAGGAGCATATTCTTCCGATCCAACACGGCAACGATCGCGTCGAGTGGTTCATCCAGTTGTCCGACCAGATCACCTGGGAAGTCGGCGACAAGGAGACCGGGGCACCGCGCGCCGTGGTAACCATGAAAGCCGGCGACGTCTCTGCGATGCCCGCCGACATTCGGCATCGCGGCTTTTCGCCGAAACGCTCGATGCTCCTGGTGTGGGAAAACATGGCCCCCGGCCTCGAAGAACGTTATGGCTCCGGCGAATTGCCGCCGACCGCGGCTGAGTTCTGACCGATGGTTGCATACAGTTAAAGACACCATGCTGGACAAAACCAAGGTTGTGGATCTAGACCGTTTGCCGCGCCAGCTCTTCATCGGCGGTGAATGGGTCGATGCCGTCGACGGCGGACGCATCAGCGTCGTCAACCCGTTCAACAACGAAGAATTGTTCGAAATTGCGGAAGCACGGGAGGCCGATGTTGATCGAGCAGTGGCCGCGGCGCGCGCGGCCTTCCCCGCATGGGCGGGCATGGCTGCGTCGGAGCGCGGCCGCCTGCTATACAAGCTGGTCGAGAAAATGGAGTCGTGCTTCGACGAACTCGCCGAACTCGAAGCGATCGATACCGGACATCCGATCAGGGACACGCGGTTTCTCGACGTCCCACGATCCTTGCTCAATTTTCGGTATTTCGCCGGGCTCGCTGACAAGATCGACGGGCGGCAGGTACCCGTAGAGCCGGGATTCCTCAACATCGTCAAGCGTCAGCCGGTCGGCGTCGTCGGTCAGATCGTGCCGTGGAACTTTCCACTCATGTTCTGCAGTTGGAAACTGGGTCCGGCGATGGCGGCCGGCAACACGGTCGTGATGAAGCCGTCGGAAATCACGCCGCTGACGACACTCCGTCTCGCCGAACTCATGCAGGAGGTCGGGATCCCGGACGGCGTCGTCAACATCGTGCCCGGCTACGGTCATACGGCCGGCCAGCGGCTGGCCGAACATCCGGATGTAAACAAGCTGGCCTTCACCGGTTCGACCGCGACCGGCCGCAAGATCATCGAAGCGTCCGCGGGAAACCTCAAACGTGTCTCGCTCGAACTCGGTGGTAAAGGGCCGAACATCGTGTTCGATGATGCGGTCATTCCGGCCGCCGTGGGCGGCTCGGCCTTCGCCATTTTTCATAACCAGGGGCAGGCCTGCATTGCAGGCTCGCGTCTGCTGCTCCATGAAAACATCGCCGACGCCTTTCTCGAAAAGTTCATCGCGCTCGCCGAATCAATCCGGCTCGGCGATCCGCTCGATCCAGAAACCGAAATGGGGCCGCTGACGTCGCGCCTGCACCAGGAGCGCGTGCTGGCCTACATCGAAACCTGTCACAAGGAAGGCAACACCATACTCAGCGGCGGCGGCGTTCCCGACGAGCCTGAATTGAACGCGGGCTGCTTTTTAAAACCGACCGTGGTCGAAGCCCGGCCGGGCGACACGGTGTTTACCCAGGAAGTCTTCGGCCCGTTCGTGACCGTGACCCGCTTCAAAGACGAAGCAGAGGCCATCGAGCTCGCTAACGCGACCGAATACGGTCTCGGCAGCGGTTTGTGGACGACCGATTTGGCGCGCGCGCATCGTGTCGCCGATGCCATCGACGCCGGCATGGTGTGGATCAACTGCTACAAGCGCGTGCACCCGGGATCGCCCTTCGGCGGCGTCGGCCAATCCGGCTTCGGCCGCGACCTGGGTGTGGAGTGCATGAACGAATACACCGAGTCGAAATCCGTGTGGGTGAATTACGCGGCGGAAATCCCACCCTATTACAAGCGTTCATGAAAACCGCACTCGTCACTGGCGCGACAGACGGGATCGGGCGGGAAACTGCCCGCCGGCTGCTGGAGCACGGCCTGCACGTACTGGTTCATGGCCGCAGTGAATCCAAGGCCACGGAGGCAGCATCCGCGCTGAATGCGGAGAGCGGGTCGGCGAACGCGACGCCGGTGTGGGGGGATTTCTCGCGCATGTGCGAGGTCGCAAGCATGGCCGATCAGGTCAATGCGCTGGTCCCACAGCTCGATGTATTGATCAATAACGCGGGTGTGTACGAAAAAGAGCGGCGCGTGAGCGAAGACGGCTTCGAGATGACGATGGCAGTCAACCACTTTGCTTCGTTTTTACTGACCAGACGCTTGTTGCCTACGATCGAATGCGCGCCTCGCGGACGTATCGTCACCGTGAGTTCGATGACACATCAGGGCGCAAAACTGGACATAAAAGATTTGGAACTATCGCGCGACTGGAGTGCCTACGGAGCCTATGGCACCTCCAAGCTTGCAAATCTGCTCTTCACACACGCCCTTGCGGATAGAATGCGCGGCGGCGAGACGACCGCCAATGCGCTGCATCCCGGAGTCGTCGCCACGAAACTCCTACGCGCCGGTTTTAGCAAGGGCGGAGGCTCGGTTCAGGACGGTGCAGCGACCTCGGTTCATCTCGCAACCTCGCCCAAAGTCGAAGGCCTGAGCGGCAGGTATTTCGTCGGCTGCAGGGAGAAAAAGCCTACCGTCGCGGCGCGCGACGGTAAGCTGGCTGACGCATTTTGGACTGCATCAGAGCGCGCCCTTGAGAAGTTTCTGTAACCGCTGGATGGGGTACGCCGACAGAGCTGGTACCGCTAAATCACAGATTCAAACGACGCCAAGTTAAACGAGGAGCACATCATGGCCGCTTACATCGTCGCTCAAGCGACTCCCAAAGACCCGGACAAAATGCAGGAATACGGACGCGCCGCAGGTCCGACTCTCGCCGCCTATGGCGGCAAGCTGGTCGCCGGCGGACCGCTCCAGGCGCTTTATGGAGAGACTCCCCATAAGCGAATCGTCGTACTTGAGTTCCCCGATGCGGAGGCGGCAAAGAACTGGTACCACTCCGACGAGTACCAGGCCCTTTTGCCCTTGCGCAAAGAAGCGATGGACAGTCTGTTTATTTTGGGCGGAGAGTGAGGAATCGACGCGACAGTCCCGGAAGATGATCGAACTCCATTAACAACCTGTTAACGACGTTGAACGAGCGTAGCTTGACCCGCCGCCAAGCCTATTTTCGTATACTGCGCTGATGTCGCTCGATCCCCAATGCCAGGCCATCGTCGATGCCGCAGCGCAAGCCGGGTCGCCGTTCGAAGCCGATGATCCGAAGCTGGTCCGATCCGGTTACGCCGCGACGACGGATCTCTACCGGCACCAGACCCCCACGCTAGACAGCATAGCCAACCTCGTGTTCGCGGGCCCTGCGAGTAACATCCCGGTGCGACTATACCGCCCCCGGACGCAGGGCGATGCGCCCTCGCCCGCCCTCATATTCTTTCACGGCGGCGGTTGGGTGGTCGGTGATCTCGACACGCACGACCATATGTGCCGTCATCTCGCCGCCAACAGCGGTGCCATCGTCGTCGCGGTCGATTACCGCCTGGCGCCCGAGCACAAGTTCCCCGCGCCGTTCGACGATGCCCTCGCCGCCGTACACTGGGTCGATTCGGCAGCCGCCGAACTGAACATCGATCCGAAACGCCTCGCGATCGGCGGCGATTCGGCCGGCGCCAATTTGACTGCCGCGGTGGCCCTTGCCGTGCGCGACGCTGGCTCGCCGCTGCTCAAGCTGCAGTTGCTGATCTACCCTGCCGTTGATTTTCTAGCTGACAACGATTCACTGAAAAAAAACGGGACGGGCTACCTGTTGACGAAAGTCGCCGTCGAAAAGTTCACCGACTGGTACCTTCCCAATCGCATTTCCCGATCTGACCCCCACGCCTCACCTCAGCAGGCGCTGGATCATTCCGGGCTGCCGCCGGCTTTCATTCAGACGGCGGAATACGACCCGCTGCTTGACGAAGGGAAAAAGTACGCCGATACCCTGAAGCACGCGGGTGTCGAGGTCGAATACACCTGTTATATGGGGATGATTCACGGATTCATGCGCATGGGCGCCAAGGTCGACAAGGCCATTACCGCACTCGACGACGCCGCGCAGGCGCTGCGCAATGCGTTTGCCTGAACGGGTATTGCGATGACCAAGGCCGACTATTCCAAAGGGCGCGTCCTCATCATCGGCGGTTCGATGGCCGGTCTGTTCGCCGCCATTATGCTGCGCAGCCGCGGTTGGAAGGTCGACGTCTACGAACGCGCGAGCGAGGAGTTGGCGAATCGCGGCGCGGGAATCGCCACCCACGACGAACTCTACGAAGCGCTGCGCGAGGCCGGCATCGAGTTACGTGACGAGATGGGCGTACGCTGTTACGGCCGGATCATGTTCGATGCCGATGGCAGCGTACTCGGCACCTACGACATGCCGCAGATCATGACTTCGTGGGGCCTCATCTACCGCTTCCTACGCGAACAGGTATCCGACGCCGAATACCATCATGGGCACGCGCTGGCAGACATCGAAACGAGTGCCGATGGCGTTACCGCCGTATTCGAGAATGGCGCCCGCGAATCGGGCGACTGGCTTATCGGCGCGGACGGCGCGCGCTCTACGGTACGCGCTATCGTTGCGCCCGAGATCCGTAACGAGTACTGCGGATACTTCGGTTGGCGGGGCCTGATCGACGAAAAACTCATTCCAGCCGCAGTCCTCAAAGCGTTCGAGCAACGTATGGCCTTGGGCATGGCACCGGGCGGACATTGGCTCGGCTACCTCGTCGCCGGCCCCGGCGATGCACTCGAGGCAGGCAAGCGCTGGTTTAATTGGGGATGGTATCGTACCGGTGACGACGCCATCCTCCGTGATCTGTTGACCGACGGCAGCGGCCGTTACCATGAGCACGGAATACCGCACGATTTAATCCGGCGTGAACACGTCGAACGCTTGCGCGATGAAGCCCGTCGATATCTCGCGCCCCAGATTCAAGCCGTCGTCAACGCGACCGAGTGGCCGTTCATCCAGGGCATGTCCGACTTCGCCAGCGAGCAGCTCATCAAAGATCGGACGATTCTGATCGGCGATGCCGCTTTCACTGCCCGACCGCACGTTGGGCTCGGTGTTTCAAAGGCGGCCGACGATGCGTCGTCCCTGGCGCGCGCACTGAGTGACACCGATCAGGCGAAAGCACTCGAACAATGGGAAGCTACGCGCCTCGCTTATGGCAATGCCGTTATCCAATGGGGCCGCGATCTCGGTAGCTACATCGGCCCTCAGCCCGACGATGCGGCGCACCGCGCCAAAGCCGAATACCACCAGCGGCCCGAAGTACTCATGGCTGCCACCGCAGCCAGCGATCCGAGCCGGTATTTGAATTAGTTAGCGCGATTTTCGGTTTCGTAACGTCCGTTGCGGAACGCCGAGAAAATTCGGTCGACCGCAGGATGATCGATCGCCTCGCCGATTTCATCTGGCTCCAGATTTTTTTCCGCAACGTAAGTCTGTTGCGTCCCACTGTGCACCAACACGTGGTACCAGGGCTGATCCTTGGGCGGCCGGCTGCGGGCAACCTGCTCGTACCACTCGTCGGTTAATTGAAACTCCGGATCGACATCGATCACGACCCCACGATAATTGAAGAGCTTATGGTGCACGAGCTCCCCAAGGGAGAATCGCGCGATGACGTGTTTTGCATTCATTAACACACCCTGTAAATACGGGGACAAAAATTCAGAAAATAGTATAAGCAATATGCCAGCACTATTTATAACTTATTGCCCTGCGAATTACCTATACTCTCCCCATATTCATTTTTTCGCGGCCGTTTGGGAGCAGAGGTGAAACGATTCGGATGATTCGACCCCTGTTGATCGCGGCTGGCGGCGCCACGACCCTGCTCGTTGCGCTACTCATGGCCGAATTGTGGGCGCGGTGGACGTACGGAACTGCACTACCCGCGCCGATCCAGCCGAACGAAGTCGAGTTACCCGCCGAACTGGTTGAGCCGGACCTCGTGCTCGGTCGACGCTTTCGTGCCAATGCCTCCAAGCTCATCGAATCGGCGCACGGCGAATTCGTCGCCCTGTACCAGATCAACGATATCCACTTGCGCGGATACGGCCTGGTTGATCCCGGCAGCCGCCCGCCCTACGTCATTGTTCTCGGGGATTCGTTTGTAGAGGGCTGGGGCGTGATGTCCGATTCGATTTTTGTCAAAGAAATAGAGCGGCGGCTGCGCAAGATGGAAGACATGCATTACCGCACGCGCTTATTTAATGCCGGCATGACGGGCTACGGCGCGGCGCAAAGCTACCTGCTCGGTCGCCAGTTGATCGAATCCTTGGACCCCGACGTCGTGGTTTTCGTGTATACAAGCCTGATGCCTGTCGCCGACCATCGGTTCCTCGCCGGCGCCGAAATTGACGCCGAGGGCCTCGCACTGAGAGCCGCCTCAGCGAACGAAAGCCCTGCATCAACGGCGCAGGAAACCCGCTTTATCCTCGACCGAAGTACCTTGTTCAAGGTTTTAAGAATCAAATGGGAAGCCCGTACCGCACGTGAAGCCGTCGAACCCGGCGATCCGAAAACTGATCTCTTCGCGGCGACCCGCGGTACGCGCGAGACAATAGCCCGGCTCCATCAGCATTCCTTAAAGCACGTGGCGGCGCTCGCCGCAATGGCCAAGGCACGGGGCCTCCCATTCATCTTCATCCACATTCCCCTGCCCCATCAGGTGTCCACGGACGAGTGGGCGAACGGACGCGCCGCCTACAGATTCGAGGCGCGCGACTATGCGGCGCCGGATATCGAGGTCGTCGAGGCATTCTGTACTCGACTCGAACTCGACTGCATCATGGCAGCACCGCTGCTTCGCAAGCTCGCGGAACGCAGCTCGAGCCCCGTCTATTTTCGCTATGACCACACCCTGACCACAATCGGCCATCATGCCCTGGCCGATCACCTGCTCAATAAGATCGCCGCGGCGCTGCGAAAAACGAGGGAGAATTAGGAGTTTTGGAACGAAAGACAGTCGCAGGCAGGCCTGGGATTTCGGTTTGCTTTCAAGAGCGCCGCCTCGTGGACACAGCTCCGCGGACGCGCTTTTGGTCAAACGTCGGAATCTACGGTCAACGCGCTGGCGAACTCGTTGATTTTTGCCGCCATGATGAAATCGTTCTCGTGCAAGCCCTTTATTTTCTTGGATTGCAGCACGATGGTGGCGAACCCCCAGCCAAAATTTATGAACAGCGGGTGGTGAAACTGTGCTTCGGCTAATTCACCTACCTGGCGGACGAATTCCAGTGCGTATCTGAAGTTGTTAAATTTGAACTGGCCTTCGATCTTCGTATGGTCCTCGATCACCGTCCAAC
This sequence comes from Gammaproteobacteria bacterium, assembly GCA_963662545.2. Classification (GTDB taxonomy): domain Bacteria; phylum Pseudomonadota; class Gammaproteobacteria; genus JAYYZW01. The sequence goes on along the minus strand of CAXXLL010000003.1, from coordinate 2,890,922 downwards.
CGGGCGCCTGCGGTAGAAATTGAGCCACCGCTTGCGCGGTCAAAGGCGGTGTACCGCCGCGGCAAGGCGTGCAGGTCTTCTTAGTCAGGCTTTCGGTCATCACAAACGTCCTAAACCCATTTGGGAGAAAGATAGACCCGGTGTATCGTGAAACCCCAAGCGTATCCGATCGGGAGATAAATGCATCCGCTTAGTATTCCTCGTGCTCGATAGTCGTAAACCTGGCGCTTTACTGCAGGTCTGTCCAAGCGTGTGAACCCTGGTGCTATCCTGTCGAATGGCCCGATCCAATGCGATCGAGCGACGCCTTCAAGGAGAGCGCGCCAATGTATATTCCCGAGCTGTTCCGAGTCGATGACCCGGCGACCCTGTTCGGATTCATCGAGCGTTACAATTTCGGCACTATCGCGACGGGTGGCGCGAAACCCGACGCGACGCATCTGCCGTTTCTGGTCGACGCCGCGCGCGGCGAGAGGGGCCTTCTCATTGCGCATTTTGCGCGCGCCAATACGCATTGGAAAACATTAGACTCGCTCGGCGAATCGCTCGTGATATTTCAGGGACCGCATTGCTATCTATCACCATCATGGTACGACGAGCACGTGACCGTACCGACCTGGGCTTATGCTGCCGTTCACGTGAGGGGGCGCGCTCGCGTGATGGAGGATCCGTCCGACATCTATCCCATCGTCGAGCGGTTGGTTGCACAGCACGATCAGAACTGGAAAATTTCGACGGCCGAACCCCTTATGGAAAAGCTTCTGCAGCACATCATCGGCATCGAAATCCCGATAGAATCGATCGAAGGAAAATTCAAGTTCAATCAGAATACTTCGGAGGCGGATCAACTCGGCGTGATCGCCGCCCTGGGCAATTCTGAGAACCAAAACGAGCGCGAGGTCGCTGCCATCATGCAAGCCAAGCTTGCGCCAGTAGAATAGGACTTACGCAATGGACAAACCCAAGAACTTCGACAAGGCTCGCGCCAAAGCATTCACCGGCAAAGTGATCAGCGACGTCGCCGGCGCCGTGACCCTGCACTTGTGCGCGATCGGCGATCGGCTCGGCTTGTTCAAGGATCTGGCCGAAAACGGGCCGGCCAACCCTGACGCTTTCGCGAAGCGCACCGGGATCGATGCGCGTTATGCGCGCGAATGGCTGGAAGCGATGGCCGCGGCCGCTTACGTGGAATTCGATCCAGAGTCTTCGAACTTCTCGCTCCCTCCCGAACACGCCCGCCCACTCGCCGACGACACCAGTCCTCTCTTCCAGGGCGCGCTGTGGTCCATGTTGACCTACAGCATGGCGCCCTTTGACGAACTGGTCGAGGCATTCAGAAATGGCGGTGGCGTACCGCAATCGTCGTTTCGGCCGGAACTCTACTCGTCCATGCAGCGATCGAGTGGTCTGCGCTACCGCAATTTTCTACTCGACACCTGGTTACCGGACATGCCGGACGTGGTCGCCATGCTCGAGCGCGGCGTGGATGCGGTCGATGTCGGCTGCGGGCGCGGCACGGCAGTGATGATGATGGCCGAAGCCTATCCCAAGTCCCGTTTCTGGGGATACGACGCCTTCGCACCGCAGGTCGATGGCGCGAACGATAAAGCGCGTGAGCTGGGCGTCGATGCCCAGCTGCGTTTCGAGATCCTTGACGCGAGCGAAGAGCTACCGCGTGATTTCGATCTCATTTTCACCTTCGACGTCATCCACGACATGGCTAAGCCGCGCGAGGCGCTCGAAAACATCCGCCGGCATCTCAAGCCGGGCGGCATCTACGTGCTGCAGGAGATCACCGCGGCCGACGAGCGCTACGAAAATCGCGGGCCGGAGGCGACGCTCAAATACGGCATGAGCCTGACCTACTGCATGACGACCTCGCTGGCCAACCAGGGCGAAGGTCTGGGGACCCTGGGAATGCCGGAAAAGGTGGTGCGCGAACTATGCACCGAGGCGGGTTTCGGGGAGGTACGCAAACTACCTTGCAGTAATGACTTCATTTCCTTGTTCGAGGTAAGGCTCTAGTGGGCCGTCCCAGCAGCTCGAGCACTGAGATCGTCATGGCTTCGACTCCGGTCACGATCGAGGGGCGCGGTGCGATCCTGAACAGGGGTGAGTGATGTGGGGGCACGGGCGGACCGCCGGCGTCCGCGGCCTCGAACGCGGCCTTGGGCGTACCGCCCACGCGGAAGTAAACGCCGGGTACGGGCGGTTCGACCCGGAGGAAATACGAAAAATCCTCGGCGCCCATTCCGGAGCGAGGTTCGACTACGAAAGCGTCCTCGCCGAAGTGTGAAATCAGCGCGCCTCGTATTCGACCAGTCATTTCCGGATCATTGATCGTCGGCAAGGTCGAGGCGACCGGGGGGCGCACCTCGGGTAAGCGGTCTTCGGGCAGACCGGCGGCACGCCCGATGTTTTCCGCAATGCGCTTGATGCCTTCGAGCAGCCGGGTACGTGTCTCGAGCCGGTCGGAACGAACGGTCAGTTGCAATTCCGCGCGATCGGAAATGATGTTGTGTTTAGTCCCGGCATGGAAGGCGCCTACTGTAACGACGCCGGGTTCCATCGGGGAGATCTCCCGCGCGACCAGAGTCTGCAGGGCGAGCACGATCTGCGAGGCGATGACAACGGGGTCTTTCCCCAGGTGGGGAGAGGCACCGTGGCTGCCCACGCCATGCACGATGAGGTCGATGCTGTCGGAACTCGAAAACGCGATACCCGGATCGAGCCGGAATTTTCCGGTCTCCAGCGAGCTCGATACGTGCATCGCGAGCGCATAATCGGGGCGTGGGAAACGTTGATACAAGCCGTCTTCCAGCATCCTGGCCGCGCCTCCGATGCGTTCTTCCGCGGGTTGACCGACGAGCACGATCGTACCCCGCCAATCGTCCCGCATCGCCTGCAACCGCCGCGCGGTTCCGACCAGCACCGTCATGTGCACATCATGTCCACACGCGTGCATCACCGGGAATTCCCTGCCGTCGACATCCGTCTGTCGCGCCGTCGAACCATAGGACAGGCCGGACTTTTCTTCGATCGGGAGGCCATCCATATCGGCGCGCAGCATGACGACCGGTCCCGCGCCGTTCTTCATGATACCCACCAGCCCGGTCCCACCGACGCCTTCGGTCACTTCAACGCCCGCGTCCCGCAGTTCTCGCGCTAGACGGCGAGCCGTTTTTTCTTCCCGGTAAGACAATTCGGGATGGCGATGAAAGTGTTCGAACAAGCCTGCGAGATAGTCGTAGTCCGCGCTGATGGCGTCCCGCAGCGGGGATTCGTCCGCGGTGGCCGTCACCAACACCGAGGTGATGAACAGCGCGCAGACCAACCTGATCAAATGCAACATATCGAATCCGATTCGTTAGACCAAGGTGAACTCATTGTAATCCCATCGTTCGTTCGGACTGCCTCTATAGAAGCGGGCATTGCTTTATCCGGATCGCCGTGGCCGCGCCGATTCAACCCGAACCGTCACGGGCTCTGCCGCCGGGTGATCACATTTTGCTTTCCAGCCCAATCCTACTATGCTGCGGCTCATGGGAATTCAAGCCAGCGGCCGGCTCCACGCCATCTTCGAGACCAAGCAGATCACCGAACGATTTCAGAAACGGGAGTTCGTGCTCGAACTCGCCGAAAATCCCAATTATCCGCAATTCGTTCTGTTCGAGCTGACCGGGGACCGTTGCGGGGACATCGAAGGATTCAAGGTCGACGAGGACGTGCGCGTCGAATTCAATCTACGCGGCCGCGAGTGGAACAGCCCCAACGGCGACGTGAAGTATTTCAACGGTCTCGACGTTCGGACCATCGCACGCATCGGTGCGCCGAGTTCTGCTGGCGACGAACCCCCTCCACCTGAGGAACCGCCGTTGTTCGACGACGACGTGCCGTTTTAGTCAACCGACCGGCGCACCATCCCGTGGTGGCGGTGGACCTTCATTTTTCGAGAACCATACCGGCGGCGCCCCTCCGACGGGCGGCGCACCACACCGTGCAGGAAGGCGCTATAGCCACTTTTCCGTTGCGGCACCCGACATGACGGCCGCTCATTCCCTGCCACGTTAAACACGGAGACGATTCGCCATGACCGAACTGTTCACGATCGAAAACCTGGCTAATCTGGGCGTCCTGATCTTCCTGCAAGCCGTTCTTGGGTTCGACAACCTGCTCTATATTTCCATCGAATCGAAACGGGCGCCGGAACAATACCAGGCTGCGGTCCGGCGCTGGGGCATACTGATCGCCATTGCGCTCCGCATCCTGTTACTGTTCGTGATGATCAAGCTGATCGGTACTCTGACCGATCCCTTTTTCCACCTCGATGTGAAAGGTGTGATCGAGGGCAGTTTCAATTTCGCCACGCTCGTGTTTCTCGTAGGCGGTGTGTTCATTATGTATACCGCGGTGAAGGAAATCTCGCACATGCTCTCCATCGAGCATCTGGAAAAAGAGGGTGAAAATAGCGCGTCCAAATCGGCCGTGTCGGTCGCGGCACTGATCATATTCATGAATCTTATCTTCAGTTTCGATTCGATCTTATCGGCGCTCGCTATCACCGAGGTATTTCTCGTTCTCGCCATCGCGATCTTCGCTTCGGGGATCGCGATGCTATTGCTGGCCGATCACGTATCGGAGTTCCTCATGAAGAACCGCAAGTACGAAGTCCTGGGGCTGTTCATCCTGCTCATCGTCGGTATCGTGTTGCTAGGTGAAGGCGGTCACCAAGCCCACTTGAAATTTTTCGGCTACGCCGTGGAACCGATGTCCAAAACGACGTTCTACTTCGCCATCGCCGTCCTCGTTGCGGTCGATATCATTCAATCCGGATATCAGAAGAAGCTGGCCCTGGAACGCGCGCACGGTGCGGCTTTACCCTAATCATCTGGATATTCAGGGTCCGTAAAGGATGAACTATGAATCAGGTCACGAGCGATGCATTACCCGATTCCGGCATCAAGGTTCGGCGCTATGTCCTGACCGTGCTGGTCGTCGTCTACACCTTCAACTTCATAGACCGCCAGATCCTGTCGATCCTGCTCGAGTCGATAAAACTCGATTTGGGATTGTCCGACCAGGCACTGGGTTTCCTTGTAGGGTTCGCTTTTGCCGTTTTCTACGTGGTGCTGGGCATTCCGATCGCGCTGTGGGCCGACCGGGGAAACCGACGTAACCTGATCAGCTTGGCCCTCGTGTTGTGGAGCGCGATGACCGCTTTGTCGGGGTGTGCGCAGAATTTCACCCAGCTCGCCCTGGCGCGGATCGGGGTTGGGATTGGCGAAGCCGGATGCAGTCCGCCGGCGCACTCACTGATCTCTGATTACTATTCGCCGAACGAGCGCGCCACCGCGCTAGGCATTTACTCGCTCGGCATTCCTTTCGGCATCATGTTCGGCCTCTTTGCCGGCGGCTGGATCAATGAAGCCTTCGGCTGGCGGCAGGCCTTCTTCGTGGTGGGGCTGCCGGGCATGGTGCTGGCACTCGTAGTCAGGTTCACAATGCCCGAACCGGTTCGCGGTCAATCGGAGAATCGCGTCGCGGACGATCATCGTCCCAACATCCTCGAAACCTTTCGTTTCCTTGCGAAACGGCGTTCGTTCCTGCACATCTCTTTCGCCGGCGCCCTGGCTGCCTTCGTCGGCTACGGCGTGATCAGCTGGTTTCCGACTTTTCTGATCCGTTCGCACGAGATGAAGACCGGCGAAATCGGTCTCTGGCTCGGTCTAATCTTGGGGATCCCCGGCGGTGCGGGTATCTTTCTCGGCGGGTACGTGGCCGACAAGTTCGGCGCGAATGACACGCGCTGGTACTTGTGGACGGCTTCGCTAGCGGCGCTGATCGCCTTACCCTTCGGCGCGGTCGTCTACCTGCTGGATAATCCGTACTGGGCACTCATCCTGTTTTCGATTCCGATCCTGTTATCCAATTTCTGGCAAGCAACGACCTTCGCCCAGGTCCAGAGCCTCGTTCAGCTGCGCATGCGTGGCGTGGCCGCGGCGATCCTCTTGTTCATCATCAACATCATCGGCCTCGGCGCGGGGCCGTGGGCGGTAGGCGCGTTAAGCGACTTCCTCGCGCCACGCTTCGGACCGGATTCACTGCGCTGGAGTCTCTTCATATTCGGTGGGATGGGCCTTTGGACCGCGTTTCATTTCTACGCAGGCGGCAAATACCTCGAAGCGGATCTCGCGCGAGCCGACGATCCAGACTAGGACGAGCCTATCGTCCACAAAGGTTTGCTACACCGCGCACACCTGCGGCCGCCGGTCGTTCCACGGCTTGGCGGATTCGAGTTGCGCCGCGAGGCGGATGAGCGTCCCCTCGTCGCCATACCGCCCGACGAAATGCAGGCCGACAGGCAGGTCCTCTGGCGTCCAGTGCAGCGGCAACGATATCGCCGGCTGCCCGGTTGCGTTGGTGATGTAGGTAAAGGGCGAGAAGCGCGCGCTGCGCCGCCTGAATTCTAAGGGATCGCCGTCGTAGACCAGGGTGCCGAGCGGCACCGGCGGCGCACCCAGCGTCGTCGTCAAGGACAAATCGAAGTCTTCGAAAAATTCGCAGAATGCACGCACCTGCACTTGTACGTCCTGCATGGCGAGCAGGTAGTCGGCCGCGCTCAGTGCGCGGCCACGCTCGGAGAAGGCCCACACAAAGGGATCGAAATGCTCGGGCGCCGGCTCGCGATCGATGCGGCGCGCCCAGTCCGCCACCGCCCAAGCCACAGCACAAGCAAGAAGCGTCGTGAATTGGGTCCACAAGGCCATCGCGTCGAAGCTCGGACGCGCCTCGATGACTTCGTGGCCGAGCGATTCGCACAAGGCCGCCGTTTCGCGGACGGCTTTGACGCATTCCGGATCGAGCGCGTCGCCAAGCGGCGTTGCAGTTGAAAAGCCGATCTTCAGGCACCCCGGATCGGCCCCCACCTCCTCGGCGTATGGACGTGCCGGCGGCGGCGCCACGTAGGGATCGCCGACGGCCGGCCCGTGTGTTGCATCCAGCAGCATGGCCGAATCGCGCACACTTCGAGTCAATGCATGTTCGACGAAATAGCCGGCGAGAAGATCGCCGTAATGCGGTGCAAGCGTGGTGCGTCCACGCGTCGGTTTGAGACCGACCAGCCCGCAGCAGGAGGCCGGGATGCGAATTGATCCGCCGACGTCGTTGCCGTGCGCCATCGGTACGATACGGGCCGCCACCGCCGCGCCGGCACCGCCGCTGGAGCCGCCGGTCGTGCGCGTCGGATCCCAGGGGTTGCACGCTGGGCCCAGAAACTTCGATTCCGTCGTCACGCCGATGGCCAACTCGGGCAGGTTGGTCTTGCCGATGGTGATGAGGCCGGCGCGCCGGAAACGCTTGTAGAGTTCGGCGTCGACGTCCGGGATATAGTTCTCGAGAAAGGCACTGCCCTCGGTGAACCGGACGCCCGCAACTTCGGCGCCGAAATCCTTCATCAGGAATGGAACACCCGCGAACGGTCCATCACCCAGGGGCGCACGCGCCTCTGCGCGCGCGCGGTCGAACATGTCGGTAACCACGGCGTTGAGCGTATCGTTGACCTGCGCGCAGCGGCGGATGGCGTCGTCAACGAGTTCGAGCGCGCTGACCTCCCGCTTGCGAACGAGTGCGGCCAGCGCCGTGGCGTCGAGATCCCCCAAAGCGCCGTCACTGTTGCTCATTTAATCCTCGCTTTCACGATCAGGAACTGTAAAACATTTGGATAATCATAGGTTTGTCTGCCCATGATTGGGCATGAAAATAAATGGACGGCAGTTGCTCGGCGGTCCGTGACACATTATTTGCGTCTACACTTGGATTACAACACCTCCCGGCCATACCATTCAGGAACGTGATTGACACGTCATAACCTAACGGGCATGCTGTATGGATGCTGCAGCCGCGCCAATGGTTTGAAGATCGGTGGCGCCGTCTTGCGCTTGGTCGTCCGGCAGCAAAAGTCGTCCTGTGGTTATACTTCCTTGCCTCTGGTTGGGACCTCTTTGGCGCTCAATTTTTATCGAAGGAATTGGCGGATAAATTGCCCACTGTCTACGACGTGGCAATCATGACTGGCGGCTTTTTGCCTTGGTATTGGTGGACCATTATCGGGCTCGTCCTCCTATTAGGGATTGTTTGTGAATTTAGCATTCGCCAACAGAAGCTACGTAGTACTGGCAAAGCACAGCCAATAGTGGCTCACATCACGACGCTGCCCGCGACAGGAACCGCTAAACCTCCGTCCATCTGGTTTCGCATTCGAAGATTCTGGCAAATATGGGCCGATAAAAGAGTCGCGCGAAAAAATCCCGGCAACGGCTGGCGAGTTGTCCGGGCCATTATGAATGCCTCGACAACAGAAGAAATTGAAGCATTTTACAAGGATTTTAAAAATGCCCAGCACAGAACATCTGAAATGGATGTTTTCGCGGCGCAAGCTTTAAAGAAGCGCCGCCTGTCAGGAAAGCTCCACCTGCCAAGTAACAACCCGGATGAAGTAGATTCGTTGTGGGATTTGGCGGAAGACGCGTTGGAAGAAGGCTTTGCAAATGCAAATGATCATGTGCCGGGCCAAATATTTGATGCGCTTGAAACGTTAGAAGAAGAATTTTCTTGAGTAATTACATACCATTTCTGGAGGCGATATGAGCGTATACAAGCCTATGAATCCGCGAGATGTTGAAGACCCGCACCCCTACGCAGCCCAACGCTTCGAGGTGTTGCTTGATGCCGCGGTCAGAGGTTTGCCACCAGATCACCGAAAATCGCGTCAGGCCGATTCCGGCGGTTATAGCGGTACTCAAACTCCTTCGCGTATTTCTGAAGGTGCTTCCCGGAAACGTGGACGTGCGTCCCGCGGATCGAAAGCTTGAGGCGTGCCCAGTAGCCTTCCATGCCGTTGACGTGGCACGCACCGCTCACATATTCACCCGCGCCGTGATTAACCGTCTCATGCTCGTATCCGGCCCGAGACAGCCCGCTATAGGACTTCAGTTCGTCGGTATGAACCGTGCTGCCCGCTTTGACGTTCGCCTTGATGATGGGCTGAAGGGTCTTTTTACGCACGTTCGGAACGACCTTCGTCATCACATCGCCGCCACGTTCAAGCATACCGAACACAACAGTTTTACCGGGAGCGCCGCGTCCGCGTTTGCCGCCAGATCTCTTACCGCCCACATACGTCTCATCCGCCTCAATATCGCCGCCTCCAGGTCCGCCCAACGGCCACTCGCCGTCCGTATCGGCCATATACTTGCGGATCTGGTGCGCCATGCGCCACGCACACTTGTAAGTCACACCAAGCTGACGCTCCAATTCCTTCGCTGCCACCCCGTGACGAGAGACAGAGAACAAGTGCATCGCATAAAACCACTTATGGAGCGGGGTGCGACTGCGGTGCATGAGCGTTCCGGCGCAGGGGTAGATATGATGCTTGCAGTGCTGGCACAGATAGGCTCGGTCGCGTTTCAGGCGATAGAACTTGCTGTGCTGCCCGCACTTCGGGCAGTCGAACTCTGTACCGCCGTAGCGCGCGGTCATCATGTGATGCAAGCACGCCTCATCGTCCGGGAACTGCTTTTGAAATTCGTAGAATGTCGTCATCGCCTTCTCCTATGCCCCTATATTAGGGCATGAGTGATGACGTGTTAAGGGGATAATTACGTTCAGGAAAGGAGGGCGCCATGACGACTTTCATGCATACCTTGAAACCGCTCGAACTCCCGAGCGACGCCCGAATTCTTCAGCCACCCCGTGTGCGGGCGGACAAGGTGACCGCGGCATCCCCGGCCCTTGCCGTAATGACGGATCTGAGAAAGGTGCGTGTCATCACGATCAATCCGGAGACGCCGCTCAACGCGGCACTAATGGTCATGATCAATGCGAAAGTACGGCTGTTGATCGCCATCGACAAAGCAGGTGTGATCGTCGGCCTGGTATCGGCGCAGGACGTGATGGGCGAAAAGCCACTGCGTGTGGCCAATGACGACCGCATACACCGCGACGCCGTCACCGTTCAGCAGATTATGACGCGCAGCGGCGACGTCCGTCCGCTCAGTATAAGCGACGTTGAGCATGCCTCGGTCAGCGACATCGTGATGCACTTGATCGAGTCGCACAAACAACACGCGCTCGTCGTCGAAGCTGGCGCCGAAAATGGCGCCTTCCATGCCTGCGGAATATTTTCCGCGACGCAGATCGGTCGCCAGTTGGGCGAAGACATCAACGTCAGCGACGGACTCGCGCAGAGCTTCTCCGAACTCGAGCGGCTCATCGCCTGAACTCCGCGCGCCGCGCACCGCGCTATATCGATGCCTCCCTCACCACGCGATATCGACGAGAAAAAGCTCGATCAGATCGTCGCAGAAGCCCGACGTAACCGAGACCAGCGCGACCAGGGCTACCGTGAGCAGGCGCTCAAGATGTATCCGTGGATCTGCGGGCGTTGTTCGCGTGAATTCACGCGTGCAAACCTGCACGAGTTGACCGTCCATCACCGCGATCACGATCACGACAATAATCCGCCCGACGGCAGTAACTGGGAATTGCTGTGTCTATACTGCCACGACAACGAGCATGCGCGCTTGGTAGAACAACAGGGCGCAGTTGATTCGTCGCGCAAGGGCGACCCCGACGGCGCGACTCACCAGCCCTTCGCGGGCCTGGATAAGCTCCTCACCGGGGACGAGTAACGAATAAGGGGGCAATCCCCTTTGTAAGAAACCCCTTTCCCCCAGGGGTGTGCACCGCGACTCAGTCGTAGAGGACCACGCAGCGTACTTCAATGCTCCATCGATCGGCGGCATCGGGTGGTGTCGCTGGATCTTCGAACGCACTGTGGAAGCTAAAGGTGCAGGGCGCCTTGCTGTTGCTGGCATCGCCCTCGGCACCTTGCGACCGGGCCATCTTGCCTGCTGAGTCCCACTGCTTGATCAAAAGCGCCTCGTCGCCGGTCATATCCGGGTAGTAATACCACTGGTGTCGTGGTGAATGCTTGGCGAAATAATTCTCGCCCACCCGATCCTGATAGTGAATCTCGAATACCACCAGGTCTTGGGGTTGCACAGTTTGTCCGTCGCATAGAGCAACCGGATGGGTGGCAACGGGTTCGTCGGCGATGTTGCGCCACACGTTGATGATCGAATATCGGCCGCCGTCATCGAGCACACGCTCGGCCACGTCCGGACTAATGAGTGACTGCCCCTCGTCGAGAACCGAGCGTAGCGTATCGTTACCGCTGGGTGGCTTCGCGAGATCGCGCAGGCGCTGCGGCGCGCTAAAGAGTGTGTAATCTCCGTGCACGACGTGGGCCGGACCTTGCACTTGCTGCCCGCCGGAAATCCTTCGCTGACGTTTCTTACCTGAAGCCGACCTCACGTTGTGATCAAAGGCGAAAGCGTGTGCACCGGTTGCTTCTTGCACTATTTGCGCACATTGGCCGTAGTACTCTCGCACGACCTGGTCCTGATCGAAAAAATCGAGGTCACGATTGCCGAGCGGCCGCGTGAGCCATTCGAATCCGTTCGTTTTGATCGTGCGGCGTTCTTTCCCCTTTAACCGACGGGCGTTGTGGACGGTCATCTCCCGTTCTTCAAGAGACACTCCTTCACTACTGCCATCGCTGCCGTCGGGGTCGCGCCGGGTGAGGACCTCACCGTTTCGATAAAGCGAAGGTCGCACGGAGGCGTCCAGGTAATTGAAAAAACCTGAACTACTCTGGTAGTCCGCCAATTGCGCAGATGATTTATTCATTTTTGCAACCATTTGGTTTTCAGGCTGAATCATACCTCTGTCGCCGGCCTCTAGCAGCAGCGTACACAAGGCTTGGGGCTCCGTCGGCTTAGGTGTGCTCCTTTTCTTCCAGTTTAGTACGAAGAATTTTCGTCGGAGATTCTCGGCCCTAACAAGGAGAGACCATAATCTAAGCAGTCATCAGGCCACCGAATGCCGCCCTCCGGTCGGAAAGCGCATTTCGGACTCACAAGCGCAATTTAAGTAGAATGCCTGCACTGCCTATCGCCCGATGCCGGCGACCACGACTCCTTGAAGATCTGCATTCCGATCCCGATAAAGCATCACCGCGTTGCTGGATAAAAACCGGTTCCATCGTATCCTGGGGCTCGCGCTGCCGCTCATCGGCGGCATGATTTCCCAGAACATTCTGAACCTGGTCGACACGGCCATGGTAAGCCGTCTCGACGACAGCAATGCGGCGCTCGCGGCGGTCGGCTACGGTGGCTTCATGCTGTTCATGGCGCAGGCCGTCATTCTCGGGCTTTCGACTGGCGTACAGGCGTCCGCTTCGCGGCGCAAGGGGCAAGGTCGGGTGGCCGAAACGGCTTTGTTTCTGAACGTCGCGCTCCTTATCGTAATTTTTATTGCGCCACTGCTGTCCGCATTGCTGATCGGCGCGGTGCCACACTTCTATTCCTTGGTAAATAATGACCCGGACGTGCTCGCGCTCGGGATTCCGTATCTTCAGATCCGGGCGCTCGGGATCGTGTTCGTTGCCATGAACTTTGCGTTTCGCGGGTACTGGAACGCCGTCGATATGACACGCCTTTACATGACGACCCTGATCTCGATGCACGCGCTCAACATCGTGTTGAATTACATCCTGATCTTCGGGCATTTCGGTGCACCTGCCCTCGGCGTACGCGGTGCCGCGATCGCCTCGGTGGCGGCTTTCGGTTTCGGTACGACGCTGTACTTCATTTTCGGCCTGCGTTACGCGCGCGAAAACGGTTTCCTGCGCGGCCTGCCGACCGGCAAAGATATCGGCGCCATGATCCGCATCGCTGTGCCCGCAGGGATTCAGCAGATGTTTTTCGCGGCGGGATTTCTAGCCCTGTTCTGGATCATCGGCCAGGTCGGCACAGCCGAAGTCGCTGCTGCCAGCGTGTTGATCAACGTCATGCTGATCGCCTTGCTCCCGGGCATGGGCCTAGGCCTTTCGGCCGCGACCCTGGTCGGCCAGGCACTCGGCCGCGGAATGGTGGACGATGCCGCGCAATGGGGTTGGGACGTGGTCAAGGTGGCGATGGTCATGATGGGCCTGCTCGGCCTGCCCATGGTGTTCTTCCCCGAACAGGTGATCGCGTCCATCTACCGGCTGGAACCGGAAACGCTGGCGCTTGCGCTGTGGCCGGTAAGATTGGTCGGCATGAGCACGATTTTCAAGGCGGTCGCGATGGTGCTGCAGAATTCCTTGCTCGGCGCGGGCTACGCGCGGCGCGTAATGGTCGTGGCGATCGCCAACCAGTGGTTGTTGTTTCTGCCGCTCGCCTACCTGATCGGACCCGTGCTCGGTTATGGGCTCACGGCAATCTGGTTACTGAACGTCTTCTACCGCGCGCTTCAGGCCGCCGTGTTTACCGGCTTCTGGCTGCGACGCGACTGGGCCGGTGTTCACATTTAGGGGTCGGGGTGAATTAATTTGGCGCGCTGCTATGCAGTGCACCAAATTAATTCACCCCGACCCCAGCTTATCTTCACGCCGTCCGCATCAGGCCAAAATCGAATTCGAGCCGCGTAAAGGGCACCTCAATGCCGTATTGTTTGGCAAGCTCATCATCGGTGCAGGGTTTGAACTGACCGATTAAGGATGACTTGGTCGCGAATACGACGTCGGAATCGAGGTAAGCATCGCCGTTGACGAAGACGTGTGTAGTCAAGGACTCGTAGCCTTTGGCGCCGATCATGAAATGAACGTGTGCGGGTCTAAAACCGTGCCGGCCGACGACACCCAGCAGCTTGCCGACCGGTCCATCGGTCGGGATTGAATACGAGACGGGTTTTTCCGTCACCAGGGCATACGCGCCGTCCTGGTCAGTCTTGAAGCGGCCGCGCAGATTCCATTCAGGCGCATTTGAGTCCTGCACGTCATAGAGCGCATTGGCGGAAGTCTGCCACACGTCGATAGTGGCTCCCGCCACTGCGTTACCTTGGTCGTCGGTAACCCGGCCAGTGACCAGGCAGGTTTCCGCTTCATCGAGAATGCGTCGTCTCACGTCGCCGCCAACCGGCATGTCGGGCGCGCCTGCGACGAAGAAGGGTCCGAGAACCGTCGATTCGGTACCCGCGCCGTCCTTCGTATGATTAATGGTGTCTACGAGCATCGAGACGCCCAGGGTATCGGACAGCAGGATGAACTCCTGCCGCTTGTCGTCGCATTTCTTGCCGGTCGCTGTCAGGAACTGGATAGCCTCGAACCATTCGGCCTCGGTGAGTTCGACGTCCGTCACAAACGCGTGCAAGTGTTTGACGAGCGATTCGAAGATTTGTTTGACTCGGGGCGACTTCGCATTTTCGGTGTACGCTTTTACGACTTCTTCGGTCAGGTTGTCGGCGGTAAAATCTTTCACGTTATTGTCTCCCGTGGTTCGGCGTGACAGGGCATAGCCCGCGGGCTTTAACGAATGGGGGACAGTATACTCATTCCACTCAACCGATTCGTGAGCCTGCCTGCATGTAAACGCCGGCCTCGAAAACGCCGAAACCCGCTGAAAAGAAAATTGAAAGTCCTCCCGGCCTTGACCTACGCCCTAGCCTTTTTTATGGCTGCGGGCTTCGCGCACGCGGCCGAACCGCCTCCGCCAGGAACCATACTCAATGCGGACAACATCTCTGAATACGCGAGTTATCTAGACGAAACCCTGATCGACTTGATCGGAAAAGGTCATTTCACCATCGAGGTCACGACGAGCGAGTCGTTTCCGGTACATCCCGATTATGCGGCGGCGACGGATCGATATGCCGGCAAAACGCGGCTCGGGGATCGCCCAGGCGTGCTCCACGATTACGTTGCAGGGCAGCCCTTCTCGGATCCCCCATCGAGCGACGATCCCCGAGCCGGCGAGAAGCTCGCTTGGAATATGCGCTACGCCTTCGCCGGAGACGGCGGCCGCATCAAGCCCTTCTACTGGCAATATCGCAATATGCGCACCGGCAAGGTCGAGCGTGAGCTGTCCTTCGCGGCCGCGAGTCTGCGGTTCAAGCACCGCACCATCTCGCCGCCGGTGCCGGACCTGCCGCGCAACCCATCGGGAATTTTCAACGCCTTGTATCTTCACGTGCTGGCGCCGCCCGATATTCGCCATACGCAAGTGTTAATTCATCGGCTCGAGGACGACACTCGCCGGGAAGAAGGCTGGCTTTATCTCTCGGGGCAGCGGCGGGTGCGCCGCCTCCCGACCGGGCAGAATACCGATGCCTTTCTCGGCAGCGACATCATGATCGAGGATTTTCTCGGTTACAACGGGCGCATCATGGATATGGAATGGCGCTACATCGAAACCCGGCTGGTGTTGTTGCCGTTCTACCGGCACAACGAGCTGGCGCTCGGCGACCGCGAAGGCGGTGCCGATGGTTTCCGTTTCGTCGCCTTGAGTGGCACCGGCAATTGTTTTCCGGTCATCAAGTGGCAGTTTCGCACCGCTTACGTCGTCGAGGCGATACCAAACTGGTCCCAGCACCCGCTGTCGAAAAGACTTTACTATGTCGATGCGGAGACGTTTTTCCCAGCCTACGGTCGGCTTTACGACAACCGGGGCGAATTGTGGAAGTTCGCCATCGCCGCCTATTCGCATCCGGATCACCACCTGCCCGTCAACAAGGGCAGTTACGTGCCAATATTCGATGCGGTAACGATGATCGATCTACAGGCGCAGCATTGCACCACCCTGCAGCCGCGCTCGGAGGTCACCACGGAAGGACTCAAGGCTTCGGATTTCGTGGTTCAGGCGCTGCGGAAGAAGGGGCGTTGAACGTGCACTTATTCGTCCGGTTCCTTGAGGCCCAGCAGTTCCCACCTGGCGCCTTCACGGGCGTGTCCCATCAATACCGTACCGCAATCCTGCATGATCTGATCCGACAGCAGAACGTGCTGCAGGCCGGCGTGAAGGTCGCGGTAGCATCGCTGCAGGGGGCTGGACCGCAGCGCCACGCCGCCGCCGCCGTGGTAGGCGAAGGTGCAGATCTCCGACATCACCTCGTGTGCGTAGCGAAACCCGAGTTTAAGTAAGGCTATTTGCTCCAGGCTCGCCGGTTCTTCGCGCTCCAGGGTTTCGTCCACATCGTTCCAGGCTGCATAGACCAGTGCCCTGACCGATCGGTACTGCGCTTCCGCGCGGGCGTATTTCTCCCTGAAGCTCGGTGAATCGGCGAGAATGCCGAATGGCCCGGCCTTGGTTTTCGCGATCGCGGCCAATTCATCCAAGGCGTGGCGGCCGACGCCGAGCGCGAACGACGTGTGGCCCCAGGCGGTGAAGCCGACGATGCCGAGCGAATACCGTGGACCGCCCCGCTCGACGAAATTCTTGCTGTAAACATAGGTGCGATAGTCGGGGACGAAAATCTCATCAGCAATCGAGTAGTCGAAGCTTCCCGTGCCGCGCAAGCCCAAGACCTCCCAGTTGTCCTTAAGGTCGATGGCTTCTTTCGGCACGTAGGCGATCAACACCACCGGATCGCCGTCTTCGTCCATCACTGCTTGCCCCTCCTCCATGAGTACGCAGCCGCTGTGGATCCAATTGGCGTGATAGATGCCGCTGCCGTAGCTCCACTCGCCGCGGATCATGTAACCGCAGTCGACCGCACGTGCGAAGCCGCGCGGAATACCTTGCCCCGCGATACTCGTATCAACCCCGCGTTCGAACACCTCGGCGCAGCCCGGGTCTCTTATGAGTGCGCCGCAGCCGCCATTCTGAATGCCCGCGACCATCAGGCACCAACCCGTCGAACCGTCGATGCGCGAGACGCGCTCCGCGACCGCCATGGCGTCCGACCAGGACAGTTCTGACCCGCCGAGCGCCCCGGGGGTTAGCAGATGCCACAACCCTGCGGCCTGAAACGCATCGAACAGCGTGTCGCTCAAGTGCCGCATCCGTTCGGCCTCGTCAGCCTCGCGCCGCACCAGGTCTCCGAGGCTTGTGACGCTACGCACCAATTCGTCGTAGCCCGGCGCCCGGGCCTCGGTGGCGGACGGCATCGTCGTGTCTCTTGTTCGGTTCATCTATGGCGATACGGGTACAGTGCAGCTGATTCGAGGATGCATAAACCAAGATGCATGCTTAAACGAAATAGGTAAACTGTCGCCTTATTTCGGAGCACCGCCCGATGCCCGCGTTTCCAAAGCTCAGCTTCAGCCACCTGGGGATCTTCGTGTTCGACCTGGAACGCATGAAACGATTTTATACCCAGACGCTCGGCTTTGTGGCGAGTGACCACGGCATCGTCTACGATTCACAGAAAATCGCCTTTCTGAGCCGCGATCCCCGTGAACATCATCAACTGGTGCTGGTCGAGGGCCGCACCGCCGGTCCCGACGATGCGCTACTCAACCAGATATCCATGCGCGTCGACTCCCTGGCCGACCTGCGCCGCGTTTACGCCCTGACCCTGCGACATGCCGAGGTGTCCGACGTACACCCGATCAACCACGTGGTGTCGTTTTCCGTCTATTTTCGGGATCCCGAAGGCAATCGCATCGAGATCTTCTGCGATTCGCCGTGGTACGCGGATCAGCCGCACATCGAACCGCTCGATTTCGATCTTAGCGACGATCAGATCTTCGCCGACACGGAATCCCGCTACCGCAGCGACCCGAGTTTCCGGCCAATCGACGAGTGGCGCCGCGAATTCATGGACCGGCTGGAGGAAGCGGAAAGAGAACGGGATTAATTCCGGTAACCGACTCTATAATTGGCTTGTACATCACGACTAACAGAGGGTGGCCCCATGAGCAATGATCATGGACACATGATGCTGGTCGGCAGCGTTGCCCGACCCGAGGACGGCTGGAACGTCGAGGACGTAATGCGGAATGCGGCGAACGCGATCGGCGAGCACGCGTCGATGTTGCCGGACGGCGAGATCGGTGATCGTTATTACTGGATCAATTACGTCGCGCGGCGTACTTACGCCGAACACCCCGACATGAAAACGCTTTCACGTCACACGGTCGACGACTGGAAGCCGCAGGGCTACGACGACCACTGGCTGTTCACCATCGAGGACGGCGTCAAAGAGATCGCGTTCGATAAGATCGGCTATGCCAGTGAAGCGAAGAAGTCCTACGAGATCTTCAAGCGACTGCGCGACGAGGGCGTGATCGGACAGGGCGTGCGTTTCATGGTCGCAATGCCGCTGATCGAGAGCGCCACCCGGCCGTTCATCGACACGACCGAGCATTTCGAGATGCTGTGGCGCGCCTATGGCGAAACCATACGACGAGAGGTGAAAGACATATGCGATTCGATTCCACCTGAAGACCTGGCCATCCAGTGGGATATCTGCGTGGAAGTCGCGGCTCTCGAGGGGCTCGAAGGGTTTACCTCGGATTTGAGCTACCTCGAGTCCGATCCGATGAAGCGCTACTGCGATGCATTGAAGTGGGTATGTGAGCCGATCCCCGAGGGTCCGTGGTTGGGATTACATATCTGCTACGGTTCGCTGAGCCATGAAGAGGGGCAAGGTTCCGACAGCGGCCACTTTCACGAGATCACCGATCTCAACATATCCGTCGACATGGCCAACGAGGGTGTGAAGGCCTGCGGGCGATCGGTGCAGTTCATCCAGGTGTCGGTGCAGCTTTCGAACGGTTTCGATGAGGCCTACTACGAGCCTCTATATCGGCTGGACGTTGGGGATGCGCACACCTATCTCGGGCTCATCCACCTGGAGGATGGCGTCGACGGCGCGCTCAAACGCATGAAGATCGCAGGGAAATACCTGTCCGATTTCGGCATATCCACGCAGTGCGGTTGGGGGCGGCGGCCACTGACGCAGAAAATCGAAGACCTGTTACAACTGCACGCGGAGATCGGCAAAGCCTATCAATGGCGTGGGCCCGCCCGCTGACGGGACGCCAGGTTGCTGCATTTTCAAAAAAAAAGGGCGTCCATGACGCCCTTTTTCGTTATGCAAGCTGAGTACTCATCAATTTCCGCTTTTGCGCAGGTTCTGCACCGAGAACATCTGCGGCGGATTCAGCTTCTCATCCAGCAAGCCCTTGAACTGGCCATTGGTGCAATGCTGCGCCTGCACATCGATCATCGTATAGCAATCATCGATCGATACGCCCGAGCCCACGTTATCGGGGTGGTGAGTGTCGGGGTAGGCCTGGCAGATCGAAAAGGTCTTCCATAAATCCCCTTTGCGGTCGTATAGCGAGCTTTGCGGAATCGTGAACGTCTGCGCGTCCAGATTCATGATGCGTTTACTCAAAGGATGATTGGGATCTACCGGCGTGCCCTCGACCACATACACCTTGCGAAGTTCGTAGGTCGATTCCGGAAAGCAGGTGCCCTTACCGCCATAGGCGATGTACTGATAACCGTCCGCTTCTTCGTATTCCGTCGACAACGTAAGCTGGTTGTGATGATGGAACGGCAGGAAGACATTCTTGGTCTCGACGTACTTCCAATTGTAATCGGAAACGCGGCCGTTATAACCCTCGAAGTCCTCGATCGTAACGTCCGCGCCGAGGAAGGAGTCGGTCACCTGCCCGGTGGCCAGGCGGCGCACGCGGCGCTGGAAGCCCAGATACAACCAGGCATCGTCGCGCTTGAGATCATTTTTATAGCGGTGAATCAACAACTGCGTGTTGCGGATATCGAAAGGCTCGCCAACCTTCGTGTAGATCGATCGAAATAAATCAGCCGGATTATTGGTGAATTCGGGTGTCGGATCCTGATTCACGCGATGTTTCCAGTTCAGAAAATGGAAGCACCATTTGATGCGCCGCTCGAGCTTCCCCGTTTTCATGCTGCGATAGTTCCAATAGAACGGACATATCGCCGCGTTGTCACCCCAGTTGTAGCCGTACTGGTAATTCCATGCGAGCTTGACGCCGGCATTGGGATCATCGGGATCCGGCTCTTTGGGAAATGCCCGTCCCGCGACGAAATTTTCGACCAGGCCGTCCGCGGTCAAACTCGGCGGGTTATTCACCGCCTCACGCGTGGCTTGGATGTAATTGGGATGCAGTTCCAGCGATTCGGTCTTCTTCGTACGCATCTCGAAGCGACCGTTCTTGAGATGGTCGTACATCCCCGGGTCCAGGATTTCCTTGAACTGCTCGACGTTGGATTCATTGATCACCATGCCAGGCTCGTAGCCGGGATACTCGGGCGTCCCATTCCTGTAGGGAAAGAAAGAATTCTCGACTTCCTCTACCGTGAAATCCGCGAGTACGTTCACCGACATCGAAACGGCTGCAAGACCGAGCGCGTACCAGAGACAAGTTTTTTTCATGATGCTTACCTATTATTCCTGGATCTGACGGACGGTCGCCGCCCGAACGTTATCCTGTTCTTTATAGATTGGTCCGTCGTGTACGCTAAATAGTTCACCCTAGAAGCGGTAGCGCAGCAGGAGCTGCAGCTCGTCTTCGTGCTGCGCCATGCCGATCGGGCCCGAGCGGAAACGTCCGAGCGGCTCGAAGCCGACCCTGGAGCCGATGCTCGCATGCGTGATCCCGGGGGCACAGGGCGCTCCCGCAGCCGCGGCGCCGGCACCGCTCTGCGCGGTACAGGTAAAAGGCGGGAACGAGTTCGACGTACGGCCGTCGTCGACGATATTACGTCCCCGACCGAATTTGAGATTGGCCGCGAACGTCATTCGCCAGCTGTTGCTGATGAGCCAGTCGATCCCCGGAGAGACGACGTAAGCCTGGGCTCGGATATCGTAGGCCTGAATGACCCGCGGCTGCAGGCGGTCGTTCATGTAGAAGCCCTGGAACAAAAAGGTCCCGATGAAGTTGTATTCCCAATCCATGAAACCGATGTTAGCGCCGCTGATCGGGCTCTCGAAGTACTCGTGATTGAGTATATGCTGACCGAAAATCTGCGCCGACAGCAGAAACGTGCGGTTCGGGTTCAGGAATCGGATGTAGGTGGGGCGGTCCCAACCGACGACCCAGCGAATGACATTGGACTCCGAGAACAGGCGCGGCTTGGCGGTGTTCGCGAACTCCTCACCGTTGGTGAACGCCAACTCCACGCGGAAGGCCGATTTGATCTGATCGATATAGAAATCCGCCGACGTGCCGACCAGCCAGATACGCGGGAAAAAGATGTCGAATGCCGGGACCCAGGGTCGGGGGGCAAGGGTGCCGCCGGGCAAGGGGTCAAATGGCGGAATGGCGGCGACGCCGACCGGGTAAAACGGGTTATTCGAGGGGATTCCCGCGCGGAGCGAGGGCAATTGGGAATAGAAAGTTAGAGCGTTTAAGGAAAAACCAACGCTATTAAACACGCCTTCCATGCGAAATCCAAACTGATCCCGCGCATTGCGCTCATGCAACTTACGGATTCCAATTGTGTTGGCGGGGAAATCCGTCGCCAGGTTTCCGTGACTACCAAGCGTGCCGCCGCGTCCGAAGGGATCGGGAGCCGGAATATCGGTAGCGAAATTGTTGACCGTACAACCCAGATCCCAACAGGTCTTGAGCGCACGGAACAGATCGCCGGCCAATAGAATGTTATAGGGCTGACCGCCCTGGCCGAGATTGTGCGGCGTATGCTTCTCGAAATTCCAGATGAACTGGAAATTGAGGTCGTCGAAGATTTCGGTCGCGCCGAGGCGCCATTCAGCCGAGAAAATGGCGAGCGGGATGCGGCTGTCCTCGAACTCTTCATAGATGTTCTGAACGGAGAAATCGATCGGGTTGACCTGGTCCAATACGCGGAACAAGTCGGTACGGCCCCACACCACCTGTTGGCGGCCGACGCGGAAGTTGATCTCGTCGCCGTTGTTCAGCGGCAAGGTGGCGTCGATGTACATTTCACGCAGCCAGCGATGATCGTCGCGAAAATCCGGCATGCGCAGGCCGTCTTCACCCGCGTCCATGTAGTCCTTGATACAGCCGCGCGAATCCACGTTGCAGGGCCGAACGGGCGTGAAAAACTCAAGCCCGCCGCCGAACCGGTTGCTATTGTTGGTATTGCCGAGCTCCCCGCCCACTCGCTTCAAACCGGAGTTCGGATTCACCGTCAAATCAAAACCGAATCCGCCGCCGCCGGGCAGGCCGGGGTTAGCCGCCGAAACTGGCGATGCGCCCCAGGACGACGGAGGAATGAATGACGGAAATGCCGAGCTGACGATATTATTTTGCGGGCTGCCCGCCTTGTCACCGAAATCATCGGCGTTGAAATCGTAAACACCGTCAAAGGTCGCGCGCAGTGTTCCGTTCAGTGAAATCTCCGTGAACGGACCCATGTTATTGAATTGCTTGCTGTACTCGAGTTGTCCGCGAAAGCGTTGCTTGGACAGCCCGTAGTCGGCACGTTGGTGCGTGGTGCTGTCGAGGAACCCATTGAGTTCCAGGGTCTGATCGGCGCTGGTCCAGGCGTAAGCGCTGCCGCTCACAGCGATGGCCAGTCCCAAGGCTGCCAGCCATTTGCCGGTTGTCGCCCCGAATTGACTCGAAATATTCTGCCCCTTCATATTTCCCCCAATACTCATGCGTCAAAGTGCCGCTCATACCCGCGCGGCGACCTATTGTTGTGCGCGATTGCGCCATTCAAAGCCAAGCTCAGCAGAAGATCAACGGCTTTCGCACAATAAACCAACGGCGCGTTGGTATTCCGCAACAATCGCTTCAAAATCCGGGTCACTAGTACATTCCTTCCGTCGAATTGATCGCTGCTAGGCCGCCACTTCATCGACAGTCGAGCCGTTCCCGAGCTCCCAGCGTTCTTCAGCGGCCTGCATGATGAAGCGCGGCTTGAAGATATTGATCCAGGCCGGCACCAGGAACATTGCGGCGGCGGCGTTCAGCACCAGCATGATGAACAAGAGCTTTGCAGCGTCTGCCTGGAAGCGCAGGTCCGATACGAATATCCACATGATGATGCCGCCGATGAGCGTCGTCGCAGTAATCGCAATGGCCATGCCGGTGGTGCTCACCGAACGCGTGATCGCCTGCTGCAGCGAGTCCGCCATGTGTACCTCTTCCTTGATGCGGTCCATCATATAGATTGCGTAATCGACGCCCAAACCGATGCCCACCGCGATCATGGGAACGGTATTGACGTTGAGCCCCAGGCCCAGAATTCCCATGCAGGCGTAGGAGAGCGTGGTCGCGAACGTCATCGCCGCCAGGATCATGACGCCCGCGTGAAGCGACGAGTAGAACCAGAGGGTGAAGAGCAGGATCAATATCAGCACGGCGGGCACGACGATGACGTTGGTCGCGTAGGCTTCCTCGTCGATCGCCGCCGTCACACCGACCGGTCCGCCCGCGAGTTCGATGCTCAGGCCCTCGATCTGGCTGCCGGTCTGCTCGATCCACTCCTTGGCCATGTGGATGGCGCGCCGGATGGTCTCACCGGTGTGATCCTTGTAATAAAAGACGATGTTCGCGACGCGGTCGTCGGTATCCTGGAATTCGAGCAGCGCACCCGGGATCGGCGCCGACATCATGTACATGAACATGAGGCCGCCGATCTCGTTGTTGAGCGCCGGCACCACCGCCCAGCGCGGATCGTCGTTGCGCGTCATGCGGTTGACCTGTGTCACCAGGTCCGGTACGCCCTTGGTGCCGCCGAGCGTGTCGTCGTACATCATGTGCGCCTGAAAGTCAGCCAGCGCGCGCAAAACTTCCGGCCGCTTGAGGCCGTTCTTCGCGTTGGTTCGCGCAATGATGAAGAGCTCTTCGGAGCCCGGAAAACGCTCGTTGATCACTTTCGAGGAAATATTGAAATCATGATCGCGGAACAGCAGCGGCGAACCCGGTTCGGGCTCGCCGATTTGGACCCAGGAGGCGAAATAGGTGGAGGCGATACCGATGAACAGGCAGGACCAGAGCACCGCGAGCGAGCGCGTACGCGTCCCGGTCACTTGTGCCAGCTTCGGAAAGATCTTTCGAATCACGCCGTGCTTGAGTGCAACGTTCTTCGGCTGCGGCAACACGGACAACAGCATCGGCACGACGATCAGGACAGTCACCACCATGCACAGGGCCCAGAACGAGGCGTAGACGGCCATCTTGTCGTTGATCGGCACTGACCCGAGACCGATCAGCGCCAGCGCGCAGGCATCGGCGACGATAGCGAGTCCGCCGGGCCTGAACAACGAATTGAAGGTATTGCGCGCCGCCTCGTCCCGGTCGCCGGTGCGCGACAACTCGAGAAAATAACGCTCGACTTTCTGAATGCCGTGCGACATCGAGCGCGCGGAGATGAGAAAGGGTACGACCAGCATGAGGGGATCGAGGTTGTAGCCGAACAGCCCCATGAAGCCGACGCCCCAGATACTGGTGATGATCATGCCGATCAGCGGCAGCAGCACCCCGTAGAGCCGGCGCGAATACACGACCAGGATCGCCAGTACTATCAAGATAGTGTAGAGGAAAATCTGCAATATCTGGGGCGAGTAGGAATCGACCCACCCCGCCAGCACCGGATGCCCGTTGGCATAGATGCGGACGCCCGGCGCGGATTCTTCGTCGCGAATCTGCTGCAGCTCCTTAAATACCTTGCCATAGTCGAGCTGTCCTTCGTTCAAGGTTCCCTTGATGAGGGCGGATTTGAGGTCCGGCGATACCAGCAGCCCGAACACCCGCGTACTCGACACCACGTCGCGCTTGATCTTCTCCAGATCTTCCTGCGTATAGAGTTCGTGATGCGGGTTGTAATAAGGCGTCGACTTGATCGTGCCGTCCGGCGTCAGCCAGATCTTGCGCGTGTTCCGGTGCGTCAGGCTGGTGACGAGGTTGTGATTGATGTTGGAAACGCTATCGAGTTTCTGCGTGATGCGATGGATGCGATCGAGGGTGTCACCGTTGAAAATCGTGCCCTCTTCGACTTCGAGCGCGATGATGATGATGTTCGCGCCGCCGAAAGTATCGCGGATGCTGTTGTGCAGCTTGATATACGGATGATTCTGGGGCAGCAGATCGGCGAAATCGGACAGCATGCGCACCGCGGGTATCTGCGTTGCGAAGGCAATCGTGACGGCGAGGATGAGAAACAGTACCGTCTTGCGGTTGTCGAACAGAAGCCGACCGAAGGCGGGGAAAATCCGGCTGGTATCCACCGTGCTGCCCTTCAGGCCCCGCCGGTGTCGACCACGTGGAGTGACCCGCCCACGCCGCCGATCAACACCTGTCCGCCACCCAGCGCCGCGATGGCACGGATGTAGAGCCTGACCGGCTTGCCGTGATCGAACGCGTGCCAGGCGCCGTCGCGATACGACAGCATGGTGCCCTCACCCCCGATGACATAGAGCCGCCCGTCGACGGATTCGATACCGTAGAGTGACACGGCCGTGCCGGTCGGCTGCTGCGTCCACGTCTGCGCGCCGTCCGTCGTATACCAGATCGAACCGCCAAGACCGATGCTCCAACCGGTGGACGGATCCGCGAAATAGGCCTCCTGTGAATAGAATTCACCGGGCATAGCGGGCAGCCTTTCCCAGTTTTCACCACCGTCGCTAGTCTTGAGCACGATGCCAAATTCGCCTGTGATCAAGCCATTGTCCGCGTCGAAAAACTGCACCGTGGTCAGGATCGTGTCTTCGCCGAGCGCGGTTTCCGCCCAGTTGTCGCCCGCATCGGAACTCGTCCAGATCGAGGTATAACTGCCAACGACCCAGAGCGTGCCGTCCGGTGCACACGTAATCGACTGCGGAGTTTCTGGCGTATTGATCGCTTTTTCAGACCAGGTCGTCCCCTGGTCCGTCGACAGGTAAACCGTCTGTTCGTAAGCCAGCGCGGCGAAACTGCCGTCGGGGCAGGAGACTATGTCGATCAAGGCGGGCCAGCCCTCGAGTTCGAGGCGCTTCCAGCTTGCACCTTTATCCGACGACCGCAGCACCACACCCTGGCTGCCGACCACGACCACGTGGTCGTCGACCCGTGCCGCTGCTTGATAGCGGTCGGTACGGTGAATCGGCTGCGACCGCATCCGCTCGACGCCGTCGAGCACGAGCGGCGCTTCGCAAGCTGTCAGGATAATCGCCATGGCGACGATCACGCCCGGCGCTACCCGTTCAGCGCGCCTTCCTTGTAAACCCCACACTGATTTTTTTCTCCCCTCACCCGTATTCTATCTTGCTCGAACCACATATCCCGCGGCCCGCCCTCAGACGAACCGCATCGAAACGGACCCGAGATCCTGGAATCGCACCGCAATATTGTCGCCCCGCTCCACCGCTAGCGCCGCGGTAATGCCGCCGGTCATGACAAAAGACCCCGCCGGAATGGTTTCACCGCTGCGCGCGAGGTGATTGGCCAACATGACAACCGATGCCGCCGGATGCCCCAGAACCGCGGCCCCCGCTCCAACTTCGACTACACTGCCATTCTTCTCGACCACCAGCCCTAAGGTTCTCAAGTCGAGCGCGCCGACCTTGCGCGCCCGCCCGCCGGTGACGAATCCCGCCGCTGAAGTGTTGTCGGCGACCACACTGATCAGATCGAAACGAAAATTCTCATAGCGGGAATCTAAGATTTCGACGGCCGGCATGACGAATTCCGTCGCCGCCAGCACTTGCGCCAAGTGACAGCCCGGACCCGTGAGTTCCGTGTTGGTCAGGAAAGCGATTTCGGCCTCGATCCGCGGCGCGATGAAACGATCCATTTCGATCCCGGCTCCGTCGGGAAAAGCGCCGGCGTCGCACAGGAACCCGAACACCGGCTCGTCGACGTTCATCTGTTTCATCTTGGCCTGCGAGGTCAGGCCAGCCTTGAGCCCGGCAACCCTTGACCCGGCATTGATCTTGCTGTCCCGGATCGCGTTCTGGATGGCATAGGCATCTTCGAAGTCCAAATCCGGAAATTCGTCCGTGATCTTGGTGATCGGCGCACGCTTGCGCTCGGCTTCCTCGAGCCGGTTCGCGAGCACTGTGATCGTCGCTGAATCGAGCGTCACGGCGCATTTTCCGCTTTGCGTCGATGCGCAAGATTGAGTGCGACATCCTCGATCATGTCTTCCTGTCCACCGACGGTCTTGCGTTCGCCGAGTTCAACTAAGATTTCACTCGAAGGGACGCCGTATTTTTCACCGGCGCGCTTCGCATGCAGCAGGAATGAAGAGTAGACGCCCGCGTAACCCAGGATCAGGGAGTCGCGGTCGACGCGGATGGGTTGATCCATCATCGGCGTGACGATGTCTTCTGCCACATCCATCAGCTTGAACACGTCGATGCCGGTCGCGACACCCATGCGGTCGAGCACCGCGGCGAAGGTTTCGAGCGGCGTATTACCTGCGCCCGCACCGAGCCCCGCGGCAGAGCCGTCGATCCGCGCCGCACCTGCTTCGATGGCTGCCAAGGAATTCGCCACGCCCAGCGCCAGGTTGTGATGGCCGTGGAATCCGATCTCGGTATCGGCTTCGAGCCCGGCGCGTAGCGCACCGATGCGATCGGTGACATCGTCGGGCAGCATGCAGCCGGCGGAGTCCGTGCAGTAAATGCAATTCGCGCCGTAGGACTCCATGAGTTTGCCCTGCGCCAGGAGATCCTCGGGCGAAACCATGTGTGCCATCATCAGGAAACCCACGGTATCCAGACCGAGCTTCCGAGATTCGGCGATGTGCTGTTCGGAAACGTCGGCTTCGGTGCAGTGAGTGGCGATGCGAATAGTAGATACACCGCAATCCCTGGCCGTGTGCAAATGATCGACGGTGCCTATCCCCGGAATGAGCAGCGCCGAGACCCCGGCCTGCTTCATAAGCGGCACGACGGCATTGAGATAGTCTTCGTCGGTGTGCGCCGGGAAGCCGTAGTTGATCGACGCGCCGCCGAGCCCGTCGCCGTGGGTTACTTCTATCAGGGGTACGCCGGCCTCGTCGAGCGCGGTTGCGACGACCTCCATCTGTTCGATTGAAATTTGATGCCGCTTGGCATGCATGCCGTCGCGCAGGCACATGTCGTGAAGCTTGACCTTCTTTCCTTTGAGATCCATGTCGATGATCCCCTCAGGCGTTGACGGCCGACAAGCTCAGGGTACCGTCCATGATTTCCTCGGCGAACATCTCGCCCGTTCTGAGCGCGGCCGCGGTCATGATGTCCAGATTGCCGGCATACTTGGGCAGATAGTCGCCCAGGCCCTCGACCTCGAGGAAAATCGACACGCGCTTGCCGTCGAACACGGGTCCGTTCTTGAGCCGGTAGCCGGGCACGTATTTCTGCACCTCGGCGATCATGGCGTGCACCGATTGCGTGATCGCGGGCTCATCGGGTGTGTCAGTGGTCAGGCAGTGCACCGTATCGCGCATGATCAATGGGGGCTCGGCTGGATTCAGGATGATAATCGCCTTGCCTTTCTCGGCGCCGCCGACCTGCTCGACGCCGCGCGCCGTCGTTTGCGTGAATTCGTCGATGTTCTTGCGCGTGCCGGGGCCGGCCGATTTGCTCGCCACGGTGGCGATGATCTCGCCGTAGGCGACGGGCTGGATGCGCGATATTGCGGCAACCATGGGAATGGTGGCCTGGCCGCCGCACGAGACCATGTTGACGTTCATCTCCTGTCTGCCCACGTGCTCCTTCAAGTTCACCGTGGGTACGCAATAAGGACCGATGGCAGCAGGCGTCAGGTCGATCATGAAAACGCCTTTCGCCGCCATCTTGCGCGCGTTCTCGGCATGGACATAGGCCGAGGTCGCATCGAAGGCCATCTGGATATCGTCTTCGGTGATGTGCGGCAGAAGTCCGTCGATGCCTTCGTGGGTCGTTTTTAAACCGGCGGCCCTGGCTCTGGCCAAGCCGTCGGAGTCCGCGTCGATGCCGACCATCCAGACCGGGTTGATCGATTCGCTGCGCAGGGCCTTGATCAGGAGATCGGTGCCGATGTTGCCCGATCCGATTAACGCTGCATTGACTGTCACGATGCGCTCCTCGTTTCCCTTGATGTGTTACCTGTTCAGACGAACCTGACCGAACATTGGCCGATGCCGCCGATCGCCAGATGCATATTGTCGCCGGCCTTAACCGGCTGCAGCGGCACGAGTGAACCCGAGAGGATCACTTCGCCCGCTTCGAGTTCGATTCCGAATGACCCCAGCGTATTCGCTAGCCACGTAACGGAGTTGACCGGGGAGCCCAGCGCCGCGGCCCCGGCGCCGGTAGAAATGATCTCGCCGTTGAGTTCCACGACGATGCCGCAAGTACTTAAATCGACTTCCGTCGGCTTAACCGCGCGGTCGCCCATGACGACGACCCCGCAGGAAGCGTTGTCTGAAATGGTATCCTGGATCTTGATCTTCCAGTCGCGAATTCGCGAATCGACAACTTCGAAGCACGGCATGACGAAATCGGTCGCGGCAAGCACATCGGCGTTGGTCACGCCCGGCCCCGCGAGACGGTCTTTCAGAATGAAGGCGATCTCGCCTTCCGCCCGCGGTTGGATCATTTCGGTACTGGCGGGTACTTCGGCGCCGGTGGAAAACATCATCCGATTCGTCAGAAATCCGAAGTCCGGCTGGTAGACCTGGAGCATATCCATGACAGCCTTGCTGGTGACACCGATCTTTTTGCCGATGACGCTTTCTCCGGCAGCAGTCCGCCGCTCGAGCATGCGCAGGGAAATTTGATAGGCGTCCTCGACTTGGATGTCGGGCGCCTGCTCGGTCAGCGGGTCGATGGTTTCGCGCGTGATCATGGCATCGTAAAGGGCGTCGCCAAATTGTTCGATTTTCTTTTTATTCAAGACGGTGTGTCCGTATTTATTTACAATTTCATGCACACGTTTCGCAGTTCGGTGTAGAACTCGAGCGAATGTACGCCGCCCTCACGGCCGATCCCAGAATGCTTGGAACCGCCGAACGACGTACGTAAATCACGCAGAAACCAGCAGTTCACCCAGGTGATGCCGACGTTGATCTGCTCTGCGATGCGATGCGCGCGCGGCCCGTTCTGCGTCCAGATGGTGGTGCACAGGCCGTAATCGGTATGGTTTGCGAGCCCAAGGACTTCGTCTTCTTCGTCGAACGGCCGCAGATGACAACAGGGTCCGAAGATCTCTTCAGTAACGATCGGCGAATCCTCGGGCAAGCCGGTCCACAGGGTCGGTTCGATCCAGAAACCCTCCACAAGCTCGGCCGGCATGTCAGGGATGCCGCCGCCCGTGACGATTTCGGCGCCAAGCGTTCGTGCGCGTTCGTAATAAGACAACACTTTGTCGCGCTGCTGGCTGCTGACCATGGGGCCGATGCTGGTCGATGGGTCCGACGGGATGCCGAACTTGAATCCTTCGGCGCGCGCCTTGAGCGCTTCGACGAAACGGTCGAATATCGGGCGTTCCACGTACACGCGCTCCGTACCGAGACAGACCTGCCCGCAGTTGGCGAATATCGCGCGGGTGATGCCGTCCACCGCTTGATCGAAATCCGCATCGGCAAAGACGACGCCGGCGTTCTTACCGCCGAGTTCAAAAGAGACGTCCCGTACCCCGACCGCGGCGTGCTGCATGATCGCCGTTCCCGTGACGGTCTCGCCGGTGAAGGTGATGGCATCGACACCCGGATGCTGCGTCAGGAACTCACCACTCGAACCGGCACCGAAGCCGTTGATCACGTTGTAGACGCCAGGCGGCACGCCGACTTCGTTCATCACTTCACCCAGCAGGGTCGCACTCGCCGGCGTCTCCTCAGACGGCTTGACCACGACGGTATTACCACAGGCAAGCGCCGGGCCGACTTTCCAGGTCATGAGTAATAGCGGCAGGTTCCACGGGCAGATGACCCCGATCACACCCTTGGGCACGCGCACCCCGTAATTCAGGGCGCCGGCGCCGTCCGGGGTTTCCATGCGGAAACACTCGGTCGGCACGTTGCGGACGATATCGGCGAATACCTTGAAATTGGCTGCGCCACGCGGGATATCGATGTGCCGCGCGAGCGAGTACGGCTTGCCGGTATCCCGACATTCGGCCTCGAGGAATTCATCGAAACGTTGGTTGATGCGGTCGGCCAGTTTGAAAAGGAGTTCGCTACGCCCGGCGATCGACATACAGCCCCAGTCACCATCGAGCGCATGCCGGGCGGCCTGAACCGCGCGGTCGACGTCGGCCGCGCTCGCTTCGTGAACAAGGGCAAACGGCCGGCCCACGGTTGGATCGTGGGTCTCGAATGTCTTCGCCTCGCTCGATACGACGAATTCACCGTCGATGAAATTCTTGAGTTCGGCAAGCTCAGGTGCGATGACTGCTTTCGTCTGTGTCGACATCGTCTCTATCCCCGACGATCAAGCGGCTTGCTGTTTGACGCCAATAAGAAGTGACTGGATTTTCGTCCACGCCGGCGCGCCGCGATCACCTAATTCCTTCAATTTGTCTGCCGAAAAATCAGCAGCGACACCATCGCGATAGGAGGCCCTTGCGCGGCAACGCTCGTACCAGTCGGCGACGTGCTCGCGATCGGCATACCATTCTTTCCAGCCGAACTGGAACAGTGTCTGGAAGTAGGGCGCCATGGCCGCATCGGCGAGGGAATATTTATCGCCGGCAAGCCATGCCTGCGACGACAGCAGGTCGTCCATGTCCGCGATCGTTTTCTCGTATATGCCGACCGCGTCCAGTACATCCGGCGCTTCGTAACCGAGCTTCAGCAATCGCCGTTGCCGTTCGCGTCTTGGCTTCTCCACGACCCGGTCGATCATTTTCTGCTTCTCGTCTTCGCTCATCGTCTTGAGCTTGTCCGCCATTACGAGCGGCCACTGCAAGGCACCGCAGGACGGATGCACCTTGTTGTCGATGTGCTTCATCCAGAAGCGCATTGTTGCGACCTGGTAAGGATCTTCGGGCCGGAGCGCGGGCGTCGGGAATTTATCCTCGAGATATTCGCAGATGATCGAGGATTCGATGATCGTGTGGCCATCGTCGACCAAGGTCGGCACCACACCGAGCGGATTCAACTTGAGATATTCCGGTTCAAGGTTGGCCTTGCCCGGCAGGTCGACATGGACTTTGTGCCATTCGAGGTCCTTTTCTGTCAGCACGATGCGGACTTTCTGTGCACAGGGGGACATCGGATGGGTATAGAGTTCCAGGGCCATGAGCGAGATGTCCTCTCTATCTTATTCCGGGATTTTCGCACTACGGATTGACCGAAAGTGTGGTCATCGGGCCGCGCGATTATATCGACGTAGGTCAAAAATATCGACATTATTTAATTAAATCGATAGAATTTTGCCAGATCTCGGGGTGAGGCCGTTTTCCCGGCGTCCTTGAAATCGCTGCCGAGACGCTCAGCTATGTCGAATGCAACGGTAAAAACGCTCAGCGAATCGGCGTATGCCCAATTGCGCGACGATATTATTGCCGGTCGGCTCGCGCCGCAGGCCAAGCTTCGTATTGAAGAGTTGCGCCAGGACTACCAGACCAGCGCCAGTCCGCTGCGCGAAGCCCTGAACCGTCTGGCGGGCGAAGGCTTTGTAACGGCCGAGGGACAGCGTGGTTTCCGCGTCGCGCCCGTTTCGCTCAAGGACCTGAACGAGATCACGCGTCTGCGCATCCTGCTCGAAAGTGAGGCGATTCGCGAAAGTATCCGCTACGGCGACACCGACTGGGAGGCTTCGATACTCGCGGCTTTTCACCGCATGTCGAAAGCCGACGCCGAGCGCGACGAGAACATTCCAGAGTGGGAGGCCCGCAACGACGAGTTTCACGAAGCCTTGATCGCCGCCTGCGATTCCAAGCGTCTGCTCAATCTTCGCCGCTCCCTTTACGAACAACACAAACGCTACCGGCTCATTTCCATTCTCGAACACGACGAGAGCCGCGACGTTCGCGCCGAGCACCAGGAGATCATGGAAGCGGCGCTGGCGCGCGACGCGGCCGCTGCCTGCAAGGCTACCGAGACACATATTATGCGTACCGTCGAAGTGACCGAACGGGCGCTGCTGCACTTGACCGCGATCGACCCGGAGCGGGAGAGTGTGTCAGACCCCGCTTGATTGCATGCGTGACAGCACACCAGTCCCTTAAGTCACGACGCTCAGGAAATTCTCGTTCAGCTTGCGATCGTGGTAGAAGATGGCCTTGCCGATCTCTTCGGCATCCCAGGTGATCGGTTCCCGATCCGGGTACCAGGTGTAATCTCCGCAGAAGACCTCGTTGCGGTTGCCGGAGGGATCGAAGAAATAGACCGTCTGTCCGCGCGTGATGCCATGCCGCGTGGGCCCAATGTCAATCGGGATCTGATGCATGCCCATGATGTCAGAAGCACGCAGGATTTCTTCCCAGCTGTTGAGCAGGAACGATGCGTGATGAAACTTGTTCGGTTCCGGGTGATCCACGAACGCGATATCGTGCGCCTTGTTCGAACACGATAAGAAGGCGACGATCATCACGTCATCCGGCGTCACGATGCGCTCGGTCAGATCGAAGCCCAGGACCGTCATAAACAGGTCCGCATTGTCCGGGATATTGGGGCCATAAAGCAGGCAGTGATCGTAGCGATTGACCTGCATGCCTTTGAGACCTTCCGGCCAGGCTTCCGGATTGCGCCGTCCGAGACCATTGCCAAGGTAATCCTTTTCCGCATACAGCTCGATTTGGTGCCCGCTCGGGATCTCGAAGCGGATGCGGTGGCCGCAGCCCTTGAGCTCGCCGGCCGCGATACGCTCGACCTCGCAGCCATAGGCGCGCAAATCCGCCTCGAACCGGTCCAGATCGGCGGTGCTGTGCACCTTGAATCCCATGTAATCCATCCCCGGCGCGTCAGCTTCGCGCAACACGATCGAGAAACAGTCGTGTTCGTCCCAGGCCTTGAGGTAGACGCGGCCCTGGTCGTCTTCGCCGGTTTTGATCAAACCCATCCGCTCGACGTAATGCGTCAAGGCGGGTTCCAATTCCATGACTCGAATGCTGCAATGGCCGGGCCGCATAACTCCGTTGAATGACATCTTGTTCACCTCCTGAAAAGCGGAGTCAAGTCTTCACATGTCACGTTCTCGAATGTGACATGTGAAGACTTGACCCCATTATCTGACGCAGCTCGCCGAGCGGTTTTACCGTAAGGTCGCTTTCGGGAATCAGCTTGCAAGCGAGACATATTCCCCTGGCAAGGTCGGATTCGGTTACCTGCGCGCGGCTCATCTTGAGCGTACGAAACTTCGCTTCGCCGACGACCTGGACGCGGCAGATCCCACAACCGCCGCCGCGGCACCCCACCGGGATCCCCTCGCGGCCCAAGCGCTCCATCGCCGCCAGGACGTTCTGGTCTTCCCGGCAGGGGAAACGTTCGTCGGTCTCGGCAATAGTAATCTTAAACGGCATATCCGAATCGGCGATTCGTTAATTTTAATCCCTTGCAATCGGTAAAGCCTTCGATATTTCCTACCATCTTTTCAAAACTTCTTGAATAGCGCACTACGCCGCGCCGGCTCTTCCGCATCGGCGGCCGTGAAAAAATTCTCCATGAAGATGTGATCTTCGAACAAGCGGCCCCGCATCAGGCTCGTGATGCACGCATCGACCATCGGCGGCGGTCCGCAGAGATAGGCCTTGTGGCCCGTAAAGCGGCCGTCGAAGCGTTTTTCGGCTAGCTCGTGAACAAAGCAACGTGGACCGGCCCAAGCGTCTTCGCTTGCCGGGTCCGACAGCGCCGCCAAATATTTGAAATTCGGATGTCGCTCCGCGAGTTCATTAAACAGATCGGCATAGTAGAGCTCCGCTAGCGAGCGCGCTCCGTAGACCAGGACGATCTCCCGTTCGTCACCATTTTCCAGGAGGTCGAGAATCATCGATTTGGGACTCGACAGGCCCGAACCGCCGGCCAGGAAAATCACCGGTTCGGATGCCGATTTACGTACGTAAAAACGTCCTAGCGGCGCGGTGAACGGCAGCTTGTCGCCCGGATTGAGCGCTTCGTGCAGGTAGGTCGTTCCTTTGCCACCCTCGACGAAGCGCACGTTGAGTTCTATTTCCTTGCGTGCCGAGGGCGCACTCGCGATCGAAAATGCGCGGGGCTGGTCGAGGCCGGGGATACCGAGGTTGATGTACTGCCCCGCCTGGAACTCGATGCCATCACCGGCTAGCGCCAGCCAGATCCCTTTGATCGTGGGGGTCAGATTCTCTATGCGCGAAACCGTGCCGACGAAATCCTCGACGGGTAAGGACATTGCGTCCGGATCTTCGTCAACCTCGGCCTCGATCACGACGTCCGAATCCAGGGTCGCGCAACATGCCAGGGTCTTGCCCTCGTCACGCTCGATATCCATCAGCGCGAAAGCCGATGCATGATTGTGTGCGATCTCGCCTTCCAGAACGTCGACTTTACACGTACCGCAAAGGCCGTGATTGCACGCATAGGGGAGGTAAATGCCGGCGCGCAGTGACGCGTCGAGTATGCTCTGGTTTTCTTCGACTTCGATGGTCTCGCCCGATGGTTCAATCGTGAGTTGGTAGCTCATTGAATTCGACGTTCAAAGGGTCAGGAGACTGTTCATCCGCAAGCAGGCTTCTACGGGGACTACTGAATTTTTCGCAACGGTTTCAGTTGCCCACGCCGTGCATGCCATCCAGCCCGGGCGAGGAGAACTGAATGTAGCCCATGTGCCCGACACCGTTTGCCTTGAGGCTCTTGTCGAGATCCGGCTGCCAGGGTCGCTGGTCGAATTTCCATTCACAGGCGTCGAAATCGAGTGTTGCCGTATCCGGATGGGTCTGGTAGTCCGGCCGCAGCATCTGCTCGAGAAAATCGCGGAATTTCATGTCAACCGGCGCGCGATAGGCGGACGGGCAAGCATACATTAAATGCCGTTCCCACTGGACGTAGAAATTGATGTCACCGCCGTAGCGCTCCTCTCGGTTCGCGGATTCGAAATCATAGCTGTCGCCCAGATGCTTGACCGTCATGATGATGCCCTCCCCCTGTTCAAACCGCTGCGCCCGATTGCGGCGCTTTCTGTCTCGCGTGCCACGCATCCCAATTCAGGTTGTCCGGTGAGCCGCGGTATTCGCCGGTGTCGACGTCCTTGACCAGGTGCAGCCACTCGGCGTATTCGAAGATATTGGTCGCGCCCCCGGCCTCGCCGCGGTAAACCTGTTGCGGCGGAATCAACGCCTGGACATATTTCTCCGGCTCTCGATTGAAGATGTCAGCGCAACCGTCCGAGCAGCAGTGATGCTTGGTGCCCTTTGCTTCGACGATGCGCACGCTCTGCGTTTCGGGATCGTCAGGCTCGGTATAGAAAACCGGAATCTGGCAGACCTGGCAGACCATTGGCAGGCGATTGTTGAAGTACCGCTCGCCCTTCTCTTCGAGCTCGCGAAAATAGAGCAGGCGCGGCTTGTACATGGTGTCGAACAGCGTTCCGTATTTCTCACTCATCCAGTCGAGTTCTTCATCATCCGGCACCCAGGTGTGAAGGCCGAGCGCGTTGCCAAACTGATAAAGAGTGGCCCAGAGTTCGTGGGTCAAGCGGTCCTTTTCCTTGGCCGCGACCTCGTGATACTTCGGTAGGCGAATACCATAGCGGCCGAGGTCGTGAAACAGTGCGACCCCGTTTTCCTCCCAGTAGATCTCCCAAGCTTCCTTCCAGCACATGACTTTCTTCGGCAGCATGTAATCCATCATCGTGCCAACCAGGCCCAGCAGGCGATAGCCGCGCCAGAACCACTTGTCGAGCCATGCCTGGACGATGGGGACGTTGTCCTCATGCTGCTCCAGCATGAACTTCACGACCTCGAGCCCCAAGGTCATGTGCCGCGACTCGTCCGACTGCGCGGAGAATCCGAACGTCGTCGTCGCCATATCGCCGTTATACGCGGCGCCCGATACGAAAGGCATAAAGAGAAGATTGGTCAACACGTATTCGAAGGAGAAGGCGATCGAGGTCACGAATTCGAACGGGCCGGCCGTCATGGCATCCTCGAAAAAGCTCTTCGGGATCGAGAGGTACCAGGCGCGATCACGCATGTGCGCGAAATTGTGGAAGCCGTTGAAGAACTTGTTGTAGTGGCTGAAGGCGTGCATCTGGGTCTGCGCGTGGCGCAGTTCGTCGATCGACTGCATCTGGCAGGCCACGCGCGTACCGGCGCCCCGAAATGCACGCGCTGCGTGGGCAAAACCGCGATGCGCCGCATATTCTAATGGCGTGATGCCCTGGATCCACAGCTTGACGGCGTTCAGGTAACGCGCGTCGGACAGGTTCATGTGGCCGTTGTTTTGTTGGAACGCATCGAGAATGGCGTAGAGCTTGCGTTCTTTCTCGGACTGGTATTTCCAGTACGATTCCACGGTGAGCCGGAAGGGATCTTCCCACTTGTCCCAATCGACAATCTTGATGCCCTCGTAGGTGTCGTAAGGGAATACCTTATCCATCGGCTGATAAGTGGTCTCCCAGTCGAGCCCCCGCGTCATCAGCGCGTACTTTTCCTTTAGTCCCAGCCGTTTGTTTTTTGCCATTACGATTTCCTCAAATCAGAACCATGCGGGCTTTTTTTCACTTGCCCGACGCCCCCGAGCTATTCAAATCACACGTTCCACATGAGGACGAACTCATCGTCATCCTCATCAACGTTGCCGCCGAGCGAGATCAGGTTGATTTGGATCTCCTGCAGATCGAATTCCCTTCCCGCTTTCGCTTCGACCGTCTCGCGCTTGATGACGAGTCGTCCGGGACAATCGATCTTGACCATGCCCGGCGTTTCGTTGACGACGGCTTGAGGATTGTCCTCGACGATCGCTTCGATCACCGGCTGCGCCTCGGCGTTGTTCTGCAGTGCTATGAATACCTTGTCGGCCATTTCAAAGCTCCTAAACGGACAACCCGGTCTTGCCGGCGCGTGCCATGAGTTCGTCGACCAGACCGTCGATCACCTCGGCGCCCTGGCCGTTAAAGGCGAAATCGGCGAGCGGGTGCAAGGCACCCTGGACGCGCGGCATCCAGGCGGCGACCCAGCCATCGAGTAAACGCTTGTTGGCGTCGGATTCCGCCGCCGCGCGTTTCAACACCGCGTCCACCCAGCGCGTCGATTCGGCGTACCAGTCGACCATGAATTCGGTCAGCATGGAGAACGCGGCCCCGCCGTCGCCGATCACCTCGCGGTCGAAGCGATTGAACACCAGCGGGTGGACGGTACCGTCGATCAAAAAATTCTGCAGGAGAAAAAGTTCGAACCAGTCCTTGGTGACCATGGACTCTTCAGCCAGGGCGCGCATGGGCTGCCATTTCTGATCCGACAACCAGGCGGTCTTGGCGGTATCGAGTCCCGCCGGGTCATAGTCGTCGATGACGAGACCAATGCGGGTGATGTACTGCGCGATGCCCAGTTGATCCATGCTTTGCATAGAGCAGGCCGACGTCACCGGGGCACCGAACCCGTACGCGGCGATGTAGCAGTTATTGGTATTGGCCGCCCAGGCGACGTGCCTGAGTGGCACTACCAATGCCTTGATCTTCTCCTTCAGCGCGCTGTCGAAGCCGGTCAAAAGATCCCGGTTCTCGACGAAGTCGAAATTCCTTTCCTGCGAATGCTGCTGTTTGCCGCGCTGAATGGTCCAGGTGCCGTAGTAGTACTGGCGCGGATCGACCAGGTCGTCAAAATCCTCCATGACCACCGCGGTCCGTCCCGGATCGTAGAGATCGTATGCGGGATCCCAGGTCGGACGATAATGAAAATTGACCTTAGGTTGAAGCCCCCACACCGCCTCCTGGTAGCGGGTCGGGTTCTTGTCGGGGCCGAGTTTGTCGACCAGGTGATCGAAGGTACGGCGGATCGGTTCAACGTTCGCCGTTTTCAGATCAATGGACATTTGTCATTCCTCTTGTTCGTTGCCAAAACGCCATTTGTTTTCTTGTAGGTCGACTGTGCGCGCTTCTTCCTCATTCAAGTGCGCAACCTTGTGCTCGCGACAGAACTCTGCGAACGCAGCGGGCGGCAGCATCATTTCGAGATAAAGACAGGGGTCGCCGATGGAAAACTGGAATTCAACGTAACCTCGGCGATCGGCGTTCGTGACACGCACGTAGCGGGTCGCGTGTTCGTTGCCTTGCGCGGTCGTGCCGAGTTTTCCGCCGTCTCTCAATCTCCGTCCCCGATTTGAACCGCCATTGCATGAGTAAGGCACATCCCGTGCCAGGATCGATAAGCCGCTGTCAAGAATCAACTTATTTTGAAGGCTTGCATTATTGCATTGCAATAAATTGTCCATATCATAAGGAATGGTCGACGTAGATTTCATCAAATAGTAAAACAGACGACACTCAACCAGCGCTCAATGCTTGGTCAGCCGATAAGCGAGCTGGGGGCGGGTGATCCCGAGCAGGCGGGCGGCGGCGCTCAGATTGCCGCCTGAGCGTTTGACCGCGAGTTCGAGCAGGCGCTTCTCGATGCCGGCGAGCGACAGTTCGTGATGTATGGAGTATTCGAGAAGATTGTCGAGCTGCACCTCCTCGATTTTCCCGACCGGTACCGTGCCACCGCTGCCCGGTATCAGGTTTTCCGCATCGATGGGTGCGCCGCTCGCAGTCAGGATCACGCCGCGTTCGACGATGTTCTTGAGTTCACGGATGTTGCCGGGCCAATGGTAGGCGGTCAATGCTGCCATACCTGCCTCGGTGACCCCTGGTATGCGCTTACCGTGCTGCACGCGGTAGCTCGAGATGAAATGTCCGACCAACAGCGGAATGTCGGCGAGCCGTTCACGTAGTGGCGGTATGTTCACCGGGTAGGGGTTCAGCCGGTAGTAGAGATCCGCACGAAAAGCGCCGTCGTTCACCGCCGTCTCCAGATCGACATTGGTTGCCACAATGACCCTGACGTCCACGCGCCGGGTCGACGTATCACCGATGCGTTCGATCTCGCCTTCGTGCAATACGCGCAATAGCTTGGCCTGAGCCGCAGGCGACAATTCACTCACTTCATCGAGAAACAGCGTGCCACCATGCGCGCGTTCGAAACGCCCGGGGCGCGAGCGGGTGGCGCCCGTGAAAGCGCCCTTTTCAACGCCGAACAGCTCGGACTCGATCAATCCCTCCGGGATCGCGGCGCAGTTGACCGCGACGAAATGACCATTGGAACGTGTGCTCAATTCATGGAGTTTGTGCGCGAACATCTCCTTGCCGACGCCGGTTTCGCCGAGCAGCATCACCGTCAGTTGGCTGGCGGCGACCTTGGCGATGAGGTCGTAGGCCGCTTTAAAACTCGCGCTTTCGCCGATCAATTCATCCGCTTCGGCGCTGTCTCTTACCGCCTGGCGAAGCTGCTCGACCTGGGTCTGCAGTTCCAGCAGCCGGTCCGCCAGGCTTTCCGGTTGGAAATATTTCAAATCCTGTTCCGCGTCATCCCAATCCGCTAGAGGCTTGCCAACGATGCGGCAGTGGCGATCGCCACGGGCGGAACATTCGACTTCACGAAACAGCACGAGGCTGCCGAAGAGTTCGCTCGAGTAACCGGCGGCATACCCGATCTGCATCCAGCACGCCGGCTCGGTGTCGATGCCGAAGGCAGTACGGTGGACTTCGGCTTCGAACGAATTTTCCCAGATAAATTCGCCATCGCAGATCCCCCGCGCCACGTTCATCTCGAACTTGACGGGACGGACGTTGACGAAGCCCTCGAGTTCGTGCAGCTGCGGCCCGACGACGAACACTTCGCTGTCACTCGCATTGGGGAAAAGCCGCCGCGCGAACTGCGCATCGCGGGTGCCGGAAGCGTAGCCCATGCGGGTCAGGGCGCCGCGCGCGCCCTCCCGCCCTAGCGTTTCAATGAGCTCACGGCGCAGTTCGCCCATGGCCTCGGCGTGAATCATGATCATGCGCTGCTGATCTAGCCAGATCTGTCCCGAATCCGGTTGAAATCTGAGCCGCGTTCTGAGGTCGCCGGCTGGCTTGAGATCGAATTCGGTCATGGCGGGCGCCTCCCAGATGCCGAAACAAGAGGAATTTCATCATATCGTAAAATCAGCACTGGGCGCGGTGTGGTGTTCGGGCAGCAGAACATCCTTCCGCAACGGTAATTACGACCAAATAATGAAACCTCAAGGCCTGACGAGTTCAAGTCCCAAGACAGGCTAAACTTGTACCCGATTTACAGCACAAACGAACCGGGCCAAATGTCAGGACCACTTACCGGCTATCGCATCATCGATCTGAGTTCGATGATCTCGGGACCGCTTGCAACGATGATCCTGGGCGACCAGGGCGCTGATGTGATCAAGGTCGAAAAACCGGCCGGCGGCGATTACGTGCGCAAGGGCACCAATCGCCGGGGCGACTTTGGCGCCGCTTTTCTCAACAACAACCGCAACAAGCGCTCCATCGTGCTGAATCTGAAACATGCGCGCGGTGTGGAAGTGCTCATGAAGCTGGTCACGGGCGCGGACGTATTCATCCAGAATTTCAGACCCGGTGTGGCCGCGCGCATGGGCCTGGGGGAAGACGTCATCCGTAGCGTAAAGCCGGACGTCGTCTACGTATCGATCGCGGGATTCGGATTCGAAGGTCCTTATGCCGAGCGTCCCGTCTACGATCCCCTGATTCAATCCCTGTCGGGCCTGGCCTCGGTGCAGGCCGGATCCGACAATGCGCGTCCACGGCTCGTACGCACCATCCTCCCCGATAAGGTGACAGCCGTCATGGCATCACAGGCGATCACCGCCGCACTACTCGCTCGCGAGCGCACCGGTCAGGGCCAGCACGTGCGGCTGTCGATGCTCGACGCCGTCGTCTCCTTCCTGTGGCATTCCGACATGGGCGCTCAGACCTTCGTCGGCGGCGAACTGCCGCAGCAGGACGCCGCGAGCTTCATCGATCTGATCTACGAAACGGCGGAGGGACACATCAGCGTTGCGGTCATGCAGGACCGCGAATGGCAGGCGTTGACGCGCGCGCTCGAATGTCCGGAATGGCTCGACGACCCGCGCTTTAAGACGCCGGCGCTCCGCGAGCGCAACATTAACGATCGCCTCGCGATGATCCAGGAAGCCTTGCGCGAGCGCCCGGCCAGCGAGTGGCTGGCACGGCTGGAGGCCGAAGGCGTACCTTGCTCACCCGTCCTCACACGCAACGACATGATTCGACACCCTCAGATTGAGGCCAACGCAATCGTCGAGATCTACGAGCATCCGCAGGCCGGCGCCTTGCGCCAGGCGCGACCTGCTGCGCGCTTCGAGGGCACGCCGAGCACGGCACGTCGCGGCGCGCCCGCCCTTGGACAACACACCGAGGAAATACTAGGAGAAATCGGCGTTTCCTCCGAAGAGATCGCAGAGCTGTTCAACGCAGGCGTCATCGGCGCTGACGGCACGCGGCCGAATTGAGTCGATGATCGATCTGTATTACTGGCCGACGCCAAACGGGTGGAAGATCTCCATCATGCTCGAAGAGTGCGGACTTACCTACCGGATGATCCCGGTGAACATCGGCGCGGGTGATCAGTTCAAGCCCGAGTTCCTCGCCATCAGCCCGAACAACCGCATGCCGGCCATCGTCGATCAGAAAGTCGACGGAGCACCGGTAACGGTGTTCGAATCGGGCGCGATCCTGATCTACCTCGCCGAGAAAACCGGGCAGTTCATGCCGCAGGATGCGCCGGCCCGCAAGGAAATCCTGGAGTGGCTGTTCTGGCAGGTCGGCAACCTCGGCCCGATGGCCGGTCAGATCAGCCATTTCGTCAACTACGCGCCGCAAGACGGCAACGACTACGCCCGTGATCGCTACAGCAAGGAATACAATCGCTGCCTGGGCGTCCTCGACCGACGGCTGGAAGGGCGCGATTTCATCGTCGGCGAGTATTCGATCGCTGATATGGCGTCCTGGCCGTGGCTGATTCCTTACAAACGCTTTGGACAGGATCTGGCAGCCTTCCCGAACGTCAAGCGCTGGCACGAAACGTTGAAGGCGAGACCCGCGGCCTCGCGCGGGATAGACGTGGGCAAGGAGTTCCGCCGCACAGGCCCGCCGACCGATGAAGAGCGTGGGAATTTGTTCGGACAGACTGCGCGCTCGACCGCCTGGGCACCTGACAGTTGAGCCGCGCCGCCGGCACGCCCGTTCCCGAAAGATACCAGGCTGTGATCTCCCTGCACGCTATGGTTCTATTAACACCTCGATGATTACTTAATTGCCGATAGAGAGATCCGTTGTGACTGATACCGTTAAATACGTACTGGACGAACGTGATCTGCCATCTAGCTGGTACAACATCGCGGCCGATCTACCCGAGCCCCCTGCGCCACACCTGAACCCGGCGACCTGCGAACCGCTCGGCCCCGAAGCACTCGAACCGCTGTTCCCGCGCGCCGTCATCGAGCAGGAGGTGAGCATCGAGCGCGAAATCCCGATCCCGGAACCGGTGCGGAACATCTACCGCCAGTGGCGCCCGAGCCCACTCTTCCGGGCACGGCGCCTGGAACAAGCGCTTGGAACGCCCGCCCGCATTTATTACAAGTACGAGGGGGTGAGCCCTGCCGGCAGCCACAAACCGAACACCGCCATCGCGCAGGCCTTTTATTCAAAGGAAGAGGGCGTCAAACGCATCTCGACAGAAACGGGCGCGGGCCAATGGGGCTCGGCGCTCGCCATCGCGGGCGCGATGTTCGGCCTCGAAATCGAGGTCTTCATGGTTAAAGTCAGTTTTGATCAAAAGCCGTATCGCCGCGCGTTCATGGAGAGCTACGGCGCGACCTGCATCGCGAGCCCGAGCGAGATGACGACGGCCGGGCGCTCCATACTCGCCGACGATCCGGAATGTCGCGGCAGTCTCGGCATCGCGATCAGCGAAGCGGTCGAACGCACCCTCGAACGCGACGATACCAAGTACGCGCTGGGCAGCGTACTCAACCACGTGCTCTTGCATCAGACCGTGGTCGGGCTCGAAGCGATGAAACAATTCGACATGGCGGACGATTATCCCGACCTCATCATCGCCTGCACCGGGGGCGGCAGCAATTTCGGCGGCATCGTCTTTCCTTTCCTCGGGCGACAGTTGCGAGGCGAAGAAGCGGTCGAAATCATCGCCGTGGAACCGGTGAACTGCCCCACCTTGACCAAGGGAAAATACGCTTACGACTTCGGCGACACTGCGCACCTGACGCCCCTGGTCAAAATGCACACCCTCGGCTCGAACTTCGTCCCACCGGGTTTCCATGCCGGAGGTCTGCGGTATCACGGCATGGCGCCGCTGGTGAGTCAATGCACCGACATGGGTTATGTGACGCCGCGCGCCTACGATCAAAAAGCCTGTTTCGAGGCCGGCATCGAATTCGCCCGCGCCGAGGGTATTCTTCCGGCGCCGGAAGCAAACCACGCGGTCGCGGCCGCCTTAGACGAAGCCCGCAAATGCAAAGCAGAAGGCCGCAGCCGCGCCATTCTGTTCAACCTGTGCGGTCACGGACACTTCGACATGCCGGCCTATATGGACTTCTCCGCCGGTAAACTGCACGACCAGCATTACAACGAGGAAGATCTCGGTCTGGCCCTCGCCGGCCTGCCGGCGGTGCCCGCCTGATCTGATCTACTGAGTGATGCGCCCTTTGTTGCATGCGACAACGGACTTGATTCGTCCGCCTCCCGAATGACCGGAGGTTAGCGCCATGAGAATAAACGGCGACGTATTACTGGTGGGGAGTATTCCCGGGTCCGACGCAGAGGATGCGATGCGCCTTTGCGCACAAGGGATTGGCGATCACCTGCCGTGCATTCCGGACGGCGAAACCGGTTTTCGAAAGATCTGGATCAATTTTCTCGCAACACATACCTACGACGGCAATCCGGCACTCGAAACCCTGAACCGCCCG
This sequence comes from Gammaproteobacteria bacterium, assembly GCA_963662545.2. GTDB lineage: Bacteria > Pseudomonadota > Gammaproteobacteria > JAYYZW01. The sequence goes on along the minus strand of CAXXLL010000003.1, from coordinate 2,846,238 downwards.
CATCCGGTTGATTCATCCGATCCGAACGAATGGCGTGCGCCGGGCGACGACTGGGTACCGCGCGGTTACGACGACCACTGGCAGTTCCGCATTAAAGACGGCGCAGATCTCCACTTTTCCGAGCTCGGCTATGCGAAAGAAGCCAGGCTATCGTATGGCAGCTTCACCCAGCTCAAGGCCGAAGGTCTGCTGGGCCCTGAAGTCCGCTTCATGGTCGCAATGCCGCTGGCGGAAAGCGCGACCCGCCCGTTTACGGCCAGCCCTGACGATTTTCCCGTAATGATGGCGGCGTACGAGGACGCGGCGGCCCGGGAAATTGAATGCATGCTGAACGACATCCCGGCGAGTGAGCTGGCCATCCAGTGGGACATCTGCATGGAGGTGCTGGCGATCGAGTGCGACGACGCGCACGAAGGTATCTTCCCTTGGCGCCCGGTGGCGACGCCCTTCGATCGATATCTAGAAGCCGTTACGTGCGCGGCCGGATTTGTGCCTGACGAGGTCGCGATGGGACTGCACCTATGCTACGGCGATCTCGGCCACCGGCACCTCATCGAACCGCCCGATCTATCGACCTGCGTCAGCATGGCGAATGCCGCCTGCGCCGCTATCACACGGCCGATCGATTTCTACCACGTACCGGTGCCCAAGGACCGCGCCGACGATGCCTATTTCGAGCCGCTTAGTGGTTTGGAGATCGGCGACGGACGGCTGTATATCGGACTGGTGCATCACACAGACGGCATTAAAGGATCGCTCGCACGCCTGGACGTCGCCAAGCGCCACGCGAAGAATTTCGGTGTCGCGACTGAATGCGGGTTCGGAAGGCGGCCGCGGGATACGATAGGGCACTTGCTCGAGATCCACCGGGCGGTGGCGGAGGCGCTTTAGCTAGACCGCCGAAGGAGCCGTCGCGGTCGTAGCAAAGCGCCGCCGAACCATCTCGGTGAGGTCTGCCTGGACCATGATCAGGGCCGGCACCAGCAGCAGCACGACGAAGGTCGTCACCGCCAGACCGAACACCAGGGTCAGGGCCATTGGGATCAGGAACTGGGCCTGCAGGCTTTTCTCGAACAAGATCGGACTGAGTCCGCCGATCGTCGTCGCCGAGGTCAGCAGCACCGCTCGCAGGCGGTCGCAGGTACCATTGACCAGCGCGTCCAGCAACGGTTCGACGCGCAGTCGATCATCGATGGTCGTGACCAGCACTATGGAATCGTTAATGACGATGCCTGACAGTCCGAGGACGGCGAAAAAACTTAAGATCGTCAGGTCGAAACCCCACAGTCCATGGCCGATCACGGCGCCGACGAATCCAATCGGAATCACCGCCATGACCACCAGTGGACGCAGGTAGCTCGAGAATACCCACGCGAGAATGATGTAGATGAAGATGAGACCGAGCACGGCACCGATGAACATGTCGGAGGTCGTTTCACGTTGGTCTTCCGCGCGGCCCGCGAAAGAATAATCGAGACCGTAACGTTCGGCGATATCGATCAAGCCGTCGCGCTGCACCGCCTCTATGATCCGATCGGGTCGCGTGACAAGCATATCGACCTCGGCCTTGACGGAGACCTCGCGCTGCCCGTCTTCGCGCCGAATCCTGGCGAAGCCTATAGACTCGCGAAAATCCACGACTTCCTTGAGGGCGACATGTCTCCCCGCGGGAGAACGCAGATAAAAGTTATCGAGTAAGGCGTTATCGACGACCTCGCGCGGATACTGCACACGCACCCAGATTTCCTCATTGCCGCGGGGGAAGCGCTTTGCTATCGCGCCGTCGATGGCGTTGCGTACCTGCCGGGCGACGTCGGCGGTGGTAAATCCCATCGCGCGGCCGCGCGCATTGACTTTCAGCACGACCTCCGGCTTGCTGTAAGGGAGGTTGTCGTCGATGTCGGCCAAGCCCGGATAACGCGACAATAATTCGGCAAGATCGCCCGCTGCCTGCTTTAGATCCTCGATCGATCCCCCCTTGAGGCGAATGTCCAAGTCGCCCCCGGGCGGACCGGTTCGCTGCCCCGTAAAAGTCAATGATTCGAGTCCTGCCGGTTTGTCGACCGCTTCGCGCCAGTTTCGCATGACCAGTGAGGCAGGAATGCCTCTCGCATCCGACGAGACGAGTTCGACGATGATCCCGCCGATGGTGTCGGTATTACCGATCGAGGCCGCGGACGAACTCCCGCCCATGGTCGTTCCGATCTTGCCGAGTGACATGACGATGAGATCTTCCGGATCTTCCACCAGAGCGCCGACCGCGCGATACAGAGCGTCCTCGACTTCCAGAATCGCGCGCCGCGTATCGTCGCGCGAGGTACCGGCGACCATCTCGAGGTTCGCGTAGATCTTGTCGGGTTCGGGCGATGGGAAGAATTGATAACCGACGCGGCCGCCGACCACGACGGCGACGGCGATGATAAATGCGGAGACGGCGAACGCCACCGTAGTATATCGATTGCGTATCGCGTGCTCGGCGATGCGGCGAAAGCGATGATTGCGAAATCGTGCGAACGCAGTGTCGAAGCGTTCGCGTAGGCGACCGGCGCGCGTTGCTGTCGACATCGGCTTCAAGGCATGGCTCAAGTGACCGGGTAGCACGAAAAAGCATTCGAGCAGGCTCGCCAGCAGGACCGCGACGACGACGAAGGGAATCGCCGAGATGATCTGACCCATGATGCCGGAGATCAGGAACAGCGGCATGAACGCGGCGACGGTCGTCAGGGTCGAGCTCGATACTGGTGCCGCCATGCGCCGCGCGCCTGCGATCGCTGCATCCATCGCCGGCATGCCCTCCCGGAATTTTTGCTCGGCGTGTTCGCCGACGACGATCGCATCGTCGACGACGATGCCGATGGCCATGATCATGCCGAACATGCTGATCATGTTGATGGTCTGACCGCTCAACCACATGATCGCGACCGCCGCCAGCAATGATGCAGGGATCCCGACGGCAATCCAGATCGCAACCCGTACGTTCAGGAACAGGAACAGGACGGCGAGGATCAGGACCAAGCCTCCCAAGCCATTACCCACGAGCAGATCGATGCGTTGGCGAATCGACTTGGCGCGCACGTCGAATTCCTCCACGCTCAGCTGGGGTGGTAGGCTTGCAGCGACTTCCTCGACGTAGTCCCTGACGGTTTCCGACACGGTCAGCGCGTCGGTGTTGATGGAGCGGAGGATGCGAAGCTCGATCGCAGGATTGCCAAGCCGTATCGCCTTCTTCCCCCCCTCTTCGAATGCCTCGGTTACGCGCGCGACGTCGCCAAGCAGGATCTTGCGGCCGTCTGCCAGGGACTTGATTTCGACCTCGCGAATCTCGCCGGCTTCGCGCATGAGCCCGAGGCTTCTGACCTGGCGTTCGCCACCCGCGAGTTCACCGGATGGCAGATCCTGCGATGTCTCTCGAATCCTCTCAGCGATGTCGCCGAGCTTTAGATCGAGTTTGCGCAGTACCTCGGGTCGGATTTCAACCCAGATTTCCTCATCGCGGGCACCATAGAAATCAATCCGATCGATACCGCGGCTCAGCAATTCGTTACGAATCCGTTTGGCGTATTGTTTCAGTGAATGCTCTGGGAAGGGCCCGGATAGAACCAGCCGCGAGACGGTCTCGTAGCGCACGATGTGCCGAACCTCCGGCCGCTCCGAATCCTCCGGCAGGGTCCGTACCTGGCCGACCGCCGATTCGACGTCCGACAGCCCTTCCTGCATGTCGTAGCCCGGTTCAAATTCGATGGTAATGCTGGCAACGCCTTCGTATGACGACGAGATCACCTTTTTGACGCCGCTGAGAAAGCGAACTTCCGGCTCGATGCCCTGCACGATGTTGGCGTCGACATCTGCCGCCGTGGCACCCGGCCAGCTGACCGTTACGGTTACCATGTCGATGCCGAAATCGGGGAAGAACTGGCGGTTGATCTGGGTCAGTGCGAACAAACCGCAGACGAACATCAGCGCCAGCAACAGGTTGGCCGCCGTGCGATGTTCCGCAAAAAGTGCTATCGGGCCGCGGCTGCTAGCTCGCATATCTCACCAGCGTTCGTCGCGAGGTGGTTCAAGGGTGCGGCATGGCTGGCGTAACTCCGGGCGTCCTGCCCTCCGCCCTTCGGGCCAGCCTGGCGGCTGTTCAAGTCCGCTCCCGGCGGACTTGTCGCGACCGAGGAACGCCTAGGCGTAGGTGAAACTACGTTGAGCATTCCGACCGAGCGAACGCCAGTCAGGGCGTGCCATTGGGCCGCCGCAGCAGAAGGCTGGTGAGATATGCGGGCTAGTGTTCATAAGGCCCGCGCTTTGAGTCCTGGACCGATGCCCGCGAACTGCTTGGCGACTACTTTTGCACCGTCATCGAGTGGCCCGTCGATGATCAGTTCGTCGCCCATTTTCCGTAACACGCGTACTTCGACCTGCTGCAGTCGATCACCATCAAATACATAGGCGAGGCCTTCATCGGAGACCGCTTTCGCGGGCACGACAAATACCGAACGATATTCGACGTCGGCCACTTTAACTTCGATGAACGCCCCGGCACGCAGGCCGGAATCGGTCGCATTTCCGCGCAGAATGGCGAACATCTCGATGCCGCCCATGGCGGCGTCGATCTCCGCTCCAATGCGGGAGATCTGGGCGTCGAAGCGCAGCGTTTCGTCGCCGAGCCGCCAGGCAATTTCGACTTTACGACCGATCACCGCCCGTAGTGCATTCCCACCCGCATCGGTGTTCAGCAAACGCGAGAAATCTGCTTCCGGAATTTCGAACCGTGCTTCGAGTTCGTCTGCGGCGAGCAGCCGCCCCAGACTCTCGCCCACGGCAACGCGCTGCCCCAGCGCGAGCCGTACGTCGGCGATATGGCCGTCGAAGGGTGCAACGACCCGGGTATGTGCGAGATCACGTTCGGCCGAAGCGAGCGTCGCTTGCACGCGTTGCAAGGCCGCCCGCTGCTGCTCGATCCGTGCGGCCATCCGCGCCGCCGCCTGTGCTTTTTGCAGCTCAGTCTGCTTGGCTGTGGCGAGCTGTATTTCGGCGTCGTCCCGGGCTTTCTTGCTATCGCGCCCGGTGCTCGCGAGTTTAGTAGCACGCTCCAAGCCCCGCCGGGCGAGTTCGACCTGCCGTTTGGCATTCGTCAGGAGTTTCGATTCCCAAACACGTTCGCGTTCGTATTCGTGCAGCAGCGACTGGGCCTGCGCGAGTTCGGCGCGCTGCTCGGCCAGGTGGATTTCGTAGTCAACGGGATCGATTATGGCGAGTTGCGTCCCGGCCCGGATGAGCGCGCCATCACGGAATTCCGGGTTCAGCTCCACCAACTGCCCCGCCACCATGGCCCGGATCTCCGCCTCGCGGCCTGCCTGGATCTCACCGAAAACACGAATGTCGGGCTGTACGTCCCGACGCGCGACCTCGGTCACAGCGATCGGCCATACCTTCTCTTCCGGGGATTTCGGCAGCGCGCGCGGACGTGAGCCCACGAAGTACGCGGCCAAAGCCAGCCCGACGACCAGAATGAGGACGGGAACAGAAGCTTGTTTGAATTTGCGCAATTTCGGGGCCATTAGTACTCGATTATGACGCGCATCCTCGCATGCCCGCGCCGCGGATCAAGTCATTGGACCACGTAAACTTGTAGAAAATTCGGAGATTCGGCGCCGTATCCGGCGTCAGTCAATGAGCGACGAGTTCGAGCATGCTCCGGTATTCGGCTTCAAAGAAGAATTCGCGATCCCCGAACGCGGGTTTGAGATCGTCGAGCCAGGTCGCCGTGTCGTCGTAGTGGGCAAAAAACGGGCGCTGTACCCAGTCAGGATTCCGCCCTTGGATAAACCGCATCGCGAATACCCGCTCCCCCTGAATTTCGGTCACGCCCTGGATCTCGACTTTACCCGGCCCCGCGCTCATCGACGGCCCCCTCGCGGTGCGGGCAAGCCCCGAGACACCCTTCATCGCATTCCGGTAGATGTGCCAGGCGTCGACGAGCGGTACCTCGAAATAGCGCCTGGCGCCGGTATCGCGCTCGACGAACATGTAATAGGGGTGGATACCTAGTTTGACCTCTTCACGCCAGAGGCGCGCCCAGACCGATGCATCGTCGTTGATGTGTGCCAGCAGCGGCGCTTGCGCCCTAATAACTGCCCCGGCGTCGCGTAGCCGCCGAACGGCCTCGGCGACGATCGGCGGTTCGAGCTCTCGCCAGTGGTTGATGTGAGCCATGATGGCAACGTGTTTACCGCGCTCCGCCAAATTCTCCAAAAGGCGTAGCAAATCGTCAGCGTCTTCGTCGGTGACGAAGCGGTACGGCCAATAGCTCAGCGCCTTGGTACCTATTCGGATGGTCTGTACGTGTTCCAGTTCGGGTGCCAGGAGCGCTTCGAGATAGGTCCGGAGATTACTGGCTTTCATCACCATCGGGTCGCCCCCGGTGACGAGGACATCGCTGACCTCGCGGTGCTCGGCGAGATAACGCTTCAACTCACCGGCTTCTGCGGCGGCGAAGCGCAGCGCTTTGTCGCCGACAAACTGAGCCCAACGGAAGCAGAACGTGCAGTAAGCGTGGCAAACCTGCCCCTGGCTCGGAAAAAACAGCACCGTTTCGTCATATTTGTGCTGCATACCCGGGAGCGCCTTGCCGTCAATATGCGGCACATTGAGGGTTTTCTGTCCCGCCGGGTGCGGATTCAGCGCTTGCCTCAATTCGGTCGCTAATTCGCGAATTTCCCGGGCATCCGGTTCATCGGAGAGGAGCGATGACATGCGGGAATACGATTCCTCGTCCAGCATCCCGCGCTGCGGAAAGGTGAGCTGAAAGACCGGATCTTCCGGGATATTGCCCCAGTCAATCAGCTCCTCGATGACGTACTGGTTGACCCGAAATGGGAGGACGTTGGCCACGACGTGCATGGCGAAACGCTGCTCGGGATCGAGCCTGGATACGGGTTCGATTTGATCCATCTGCCGCTCGGTGTAGACGCGGAATTTACGTGGGAGAAATCCGCTACGCGAGGACAGTGCCGGGGTGATTGAAGATCGCGTGCTCATTATTCTTTTACGTGCTCATTATTCTTTTATATGTCGTGGTGGACCTGGCCGGGTGACGCCAGGTCTCGCAGCATCGACCCGACGCTCATCCTCTTTCGGCCCCCCTCCGAGGCCGGCCGATTAGACAGTCACCGGGGTGACGGCCTGGCGTAGTGTCAAATTGGGGTATCTGCTGAGTAGAGATTATAAAGCAGATCCTAATCGGGCAGGACCGTCTTATGAGAGAATGGAATTAAAAATTAGATATTTATTCTTTTTTCCGTTGATTTGGGGCAGCGAGCGCCTATTTGCCGAGGTTGATCAAGCCTTTCTTTGAGGCGAAATACGCGGCCAACGCCTCGATGTCGGCATCAGTCAAGCCGAGCGCCATGACCTGGGCGTTCATGATCGGATGCTGCCAACGGCCGGAGCGATAGGATTTGAGTGCCTGGGCGAGGTAATCGGCGTATTGCCCGGAGAGGATCGGATAATCCGGCAGCAGCGGTTTATCCCCATTTTCCCCGTGGCAGGCGAAACACGACTGCAGTTTGGCATCGAAGCTCATGCCGTTCTCGTCGCTCGCTTCCTCAGCGGCCATGGCCGCACCGGTGGAGAACGCCAGTCCCAACGACACGAGAATTCCCATGAACCTTTTAAGCTTCATACAACATACCCCCACAGCGCCGCCGGACGCCGCTTGAAGATCAGTCTTCGTAGTTTTCCAGGAATGCCGCGATATCGGCGATGTCCTGATCGTTCAGGCTTTCGGCATTGGCGTGCATCGTGCCATGCGTGCGCGTGCCCTGTTGATAAGCCTTTAGCGCGCTTGCAATGTACTGAGCACCCTGCCCGCCGAGTTTCGGCACGTGGTAGGTCGGGTAGACGTTGAAATAGCCCTTGACTCCGTGGCATCCCATGCAGGTTTCGGCCTTTTGACGACCCGCGCCAGCATCGCCGTCCGCGAAAACCGGAGTCGCCAGTATCCCGAGCGTTGCCGCCAGCAGAACCGAGATTATTCGACTGCACATGCGTATCCCCTTACTACATCGGCGAATCGGCAGCCGGTCATCCACGTTAGATATGATTCGAAGTCTTTCCCCGGGCGGTTGCGGCTCGATTTTCGCTACCCCCTAAACCCTGGGGACCCTCTCATTTCGAGTTCCCGCGGAGCAAAATCGGCTTGTGTTTTTCGCCCGGATCCGCGCTGCGCAGAGTTTACTAGACCCATTTGCATAGGGGAAGCAATCGCACCCCGCCGCCGGGTTATCGGATCCGCGTTGCTGATTCCGTCGGCTCCCCGGTCCCTAAACGCCGCCGAAAATCTTGCTCACTGGAACATTATGATCGCGTGACGCCATGTGCGTGATCGGCGACCACAATCTGCCTCGGTCGAGTACCTAGCCAGGATCTTACCGGTTGAACTGATGCGTGGTTCATTACGAATGGTTTTGGGCACCCGGTTCTTTAGGAAACCTCTGAATAAGTTATGGTGCGGGTGAACGGTGCATGCAATCGTGCAGATCAAGGCACGAATTGCAGGCCATAGCGGGGACTATGGGCAAGATTCGTAACGTAAGGCTCCGCGATTTCAGGCGCAAGGCAGGCGTGCCATTACTTATTCAGAGGTTTCTTAGGTCTAAGCCGTGAGTTTGAGTAATGCCTGCCGCATCCTGGCCTGCATTGGGCTCTGGACATTGCTGGGGGGGTGCGGGTCGTCGCCCTCGCCCCCAGAACATGCGTTCTTTCCCCTTACTCCAGGATCGCACTGGCAATATCGCATCGAACGCACCACGATGGACGGGGTCAGCGAATTGCGCTACGCGATCTACACGGTGTCCCCCGATGTCGGCGCAAAGCAGGGCACGGCGGTACGAGAAACGATGGACGGACGCCGCTATTATTATGTGCTGAACGCCGACGGCGTTTACAGGATCGGCGAGCGTCGCCGCAGGGATGGCGCCGTTACGTATCATCAGGAAAAGAGACTGATCCTCCCGCATGCACCCACGTTGGCGCAGCGATGGCGCAGCATCACAACGACATCCGTGCTCGAGAGCAAGGGACCGCCTTGGGAAACCCTATTTAGAATCAACGTCCCGGTCGAGGTCGAGTATCGGATCGACTCGCTGACCGAAACCGTGCAGACACCCGCCGGCCGCTTCACTGGCTGCCTGTTGGTGTCTGGGCGCGGTACGACCAATACCGACGTCGGGAATACCATCGGCCGTACCGACATTGAAGTCACAAGCAAGGAATGGTTTGCACCGCATATCGGTCTCGTCCGTTTGGAACGTACCGAACGCAGCACATCTGATGCCTTGAATTATGGCGCACTTCGCATGGAACTCGACCGGTGGTGGACCCAGTGAAAGGCGCTTTGAATATCCCATATGTACAGGTTTGCCGCACGGCAAACGGTTTCGATATTCTGCTCCGCGGTAGCTCACTCGAAACACATAGCCGCCGGCTAGAAGATTCCCGGCGGGAGCAATATTGCGCTCATCAGTGAAAATGATTAATGTTGCGCCCCGGTTTTCGGGACCCAAGCTGCAAATCAAGCGAATGGCGGCCACCGTATGCCAATTTAACGGCGAATCAAGGCCCACGAGAGGTAACAACCGTGGCGAAAGCAACAAAGAAATCCTCTGCGAAGAAGACGAATTCTCGCACAGGGACGAAAAAGAAGGCGATACGGTCAAAGACCGTGAAAAAGAAGGCGTCAGCCAAGAAAAAAGTGACCAGGAAAACCGCTAAGAAGAAGACGCCGGCCAGGAAGAAGGCGGTAGTAAAGAAAGCCAGGAAAAAAACGCTAAAGAAGAAAGTAGCCAAGAAAAAGGCCATGTCGCGCAAGACGCCGGCAAAAAGGAGACCGGCGGCTAAAAAGGCAGCTAAAAAGAAGCAAGTCGCAAAAACGAAGACCTCGAGCGCGCGTGCAGAAAAAGCCCCTACCAAGAAAAAGCGTAGCGCTGCGACCAGGCGGAATACGGCGGTCGCGAAAATCGCTGCGGCCAAGCCTGTGTCGGCGGTAACGCGGGTGATTCGCACGCGCACTTTCAACCTCGACAAAGTGAAGTTATCGAAGAGCTATAAACCCTCGCCCAAAGATAAATACATGGGCCCAAAGCACATGCTGTACTTTCGCAACAAGCTGCAGCACTGGCGTGAAGAACTCATCATCGAATCCCAGGAAACGCTCGAACATCTGAAATCCGAAATACGCGATGTCGGCGATGAAGCCGAACGCGCCAGCCGCGAAAGTGACAACATTCTCGAGCTTAGAACTCGCGATCGTTACCGAAAACTGCTCAAGAAAATTGATGAAGCGATGAAGCGAATCGACGACGGATCATATGGCTTTTGCGAGGAAACGGGCGAAGAGATAGGCATTGACCGCCTTCAGGCGCGGCCCATCGCAACCTTGACCGTCGATGCGCAGGAGCGTCGCGAACTGTTCCAACGCCAATTCCGGGACGACCGCTAATCCGTCGAAGCTCTATCGGCTAGCCCGGAGCCGTCAGTCTCCAGGTATGGTCGCCGGAATTAATTCAGGCGCCACGCAGGGCTGCTCGATATAACTCTTTTTTCGCCGCATATTTTTATCAAATTCCGTTTATGATTAAATGGAATATGCTTATTCCGTATCGCATCTAATTCGAAACCGTTCATCTAACATCTAACATCTAACATCCGCCTAGAGCTTAGTGGAATGTCGAAAAAACGCGACTTTTAAACGCCCTGTTCGGTATAGTAGTGACAGATGCGGGCGGCATCTGCGAACTTGGCAGCGATACTCGTGGCAGGAACGAACATCCTCGTCGTTGAAGATCAGCGGGCGGTCGCGGGTGCATTGCGCATGCGGCTGCGGGGCCTCGGTTATGACGTCATGGCGATCGCCACCGACGCCACTGAGGCGATCGAGAAAGCCGCTGAACTCAAACCAGATCTAATCTTGATGGACATCAAGCTCGGCGATGGGATGGACGGTATCGAAGCCGCCCACCGTATTCGCGCGCAGTTCGATATCCCGGTCGTCTACGTCTCCGCCTACGCGGACCGCGAACTTCTGGACCGCGCTCGCGCGACACATCCAGCAGGGTTTATCAATAAGCCGTTTACGACCAAGGACCTCTTGACCACGATCAATCTCGCCCTGGACCACGATAGCACCACATCGACCACCCCGGCTCCGTTGGAGGAGATCCCTTCTACCGCTGATGCCGTCTTGACTACTGATCTCGAAGGCCATGTCAGCTTCATCAATCGCGGCGCCGAGCAACTCACCGGCTGGTCGCGGGATTCAATCGTCGGGCAGCCCCTGGACCACGCTCTGACGACGCTGTACGGGATCGAAGCACAGGACGCGGAGGCGATCATCGGCGACGTTTTAAGCAGCGGGAAAGAACATGCTCTGGTCAGAAAACATGGCGCATTACGGGGCCGCGTGACGGACATACTGACGCCGTTGCGCGACGCACAGGGAAACCACTTCGGCGTCGCGCTTCGTTTCGGACCTGATACATCTCACATGAGCGTGGCGTCATTGCGGCGATTTGTCGAGGCGTTTCGCTTCGTCATCGATCAGCTTCCCGTCGGTATCATTCTCGTGGACCGCAATCTGAAAGTTGTGCATAGCAATACCAGCGCCGAGCAAATCCTCGAAGCGAGTCCCGGCGTTCTCGCGATGCGCAGCCACGTGATGGCGATCGACGACGAGAATCACGCTGAACTCCATTTGCTCGTTCGGCGCGCCGCCGATCGTGGCGAATCACGTGGCGTCGCCAGCAGTGAAATGTTGACCCTGACGGACGCTAAAGCGGAGCACAGTGTCGTCGTCGTCGTTACTGTATCACCGACGGGCACCCCGGCGTCGGGGGAGCCGCCTTACGTCGTATTGCTGCTGTTCGATATACCCGGATATCGCGAATTGTCCGCCCCGGTGCTGCGCCAATTATTTAGTCTGACACGGTCCGAAGCGAGGCTCGTGCAGTCGCTCGCCGGTGGCGCGAGCCTCGACGAAGGCGCGCGCCAGCTCGGCATTTCTGTCAATACGGCGCGTACGCACCTCAAGCACATCTTTCACAAAACCGGCGCCAAGCGGCAATCGGAACTCATCCACCAAGTGGAGACGGGTCCAGCTGCGATGCTGCTGCAGCTCGAACCGGACGACTAGGAGCCCGCTCGCGGGCGAATCGACGGCACCCCGTAACCAACTCATTGCTCTATCCGACGCTCGAATCACTTCGAAGGGTGTGAAATAATGTCGATCACGGGCGCGCGGACGCGCCCGAACATGGATGATCACAAAATGGAGTTTGGATATGGATATCCGTTTCTACCGGCGCGTTCGCGCCTGCCTACTACTTTTCACCCTGCTGGCGTCCAACATCGATGGGGCAAGCGGTGCCTTGTTGCTGGTCTATGACTTTGAAGACGGCGTAGGTGAATTCGAGCTCGTCCCCGAGTTCGCCGATCCGGCGATCTCCACAGCCGAGTGGAGCGACGATTTCGGCCTGCTGACCGAATTCGCGGGCAATCCCGGCCGCGCATTGGCCACGAGCGGTTTTACCAACGGCAACGCCTTCCATCTGGCACTATCCTTTCACCCGAATCTCGCGATCGCGCTCGAAGGCATGCACTTCGATCTGCGCGCTTCGCCCAGCGGACCCAGCTCGTGGCAGGTATTAGTAAACGGCGCAGTCCTCGCGTCCGGCGTCGTCACGACCGCCTTCGAAACCGTCGATACTGTGATCGCACTGGCGCCGATTTCAGCAGGATTCGTTATCGACTTCGAAGCCGCAGGGGCGACGTCGTCGGCCGGCACACTGCGCCTCGACAACGTCGTTCTGACCGGCAACGTGTCGGCGATCGCGTTGCCGCCGGGTTTTTATCTGTTCGCGACGCCGCTGGTTGGCCTGGCCTTGAACCGAATCGGCGAGCGCTATCGCCAGGGTCGGGACTGCGCACGGGTTCAAGTTTCGTAAGGCCACTCCCGCCAGGCGTCAAGGAGAGGAAAATAAAGCCCCAGCATGATGGGGCGATCGTCGATGGCCGACATGATGCGTCCGTAGCGTTCGAGCTGCGCACGGTAGCGCTGTACCTCGGAGTCGAGATAGGCGTCCAGGGAGCCGCCGCTGTGCAGGCCGGTCTTAAAATCGACGATCCAGCGCCGTCCTTCAGCATCGACGAACGTGCGATCGATGATGACGTGCACCGTCTGGCCCTGGTCAAGCGCAGTCAAGGGCAGTTCGGCGGCTGTTTCTCTTTGCGCGGCGGAAAAAAGCCAGCGGCCCCGTTCGCTGGCCAAGGTCGTCTCGAGCGATGCGCCGAGTTGCGCGACAGCGTCGTCAAGCTCATCGCCGGGAACGCCGAGCGCACGCAACTGGCCGCGCGCAAACCGTTTCGCCGTCTGCATCCACGAGGGCGGTAGATCCGCAGCACCCCGGCTGCCGAGTTCCTGCAGAAGCCGGTGCGAGACCGTGCCGAGGTGTTTTGCGGTGGCGCCGGCCCAGTCGAATTCGATGATCGCTGGTAGAGGATCGATCGTCCTAAAATCTATACCCCGATCGGGCGCGGCGGCGCCGGACTCGAGCCGGCGCAGCGTCGATCCACCAGCGAGTCGACCGCCTCGGGGTTCAATGCCCTGCGCGACCAAAGCACGCTCGGCTCCGTAGTCCCGCTCGAGGACGGGCCACAGTAATTCCAGAAATGTGCCCTTGGCGGGTTGGGCTTCTCCGTCTCGATCGCGTTTGACGTGTCCCAGCATATGTACGGCGTGACGAGCCCGGGTGACGGCCACGTAGAGCAGTCGCACCGTTTCGGCCGCCGTCTCCTCGGCCTCGCGTTCGCGCAGGAAATCGTAGAGCGTACCGCTCTCGCCGCTCGGCAGCGGCGCCATTAAAAGCGTCGAATGCCCGCTGTGGTCGACGTCCTCGCGCCACAGCAGCAGAGGCTTTTGATCGGCGCGGGGCTTACGTCCCACGCCCGGAACGATGACGTAATCGAACTCGAGGCCTTTGGCGCGATGGACCGTCATGACCTCTACCGCATTAGCGTGCGCGCCCGGCGCCACCGAGAAAAGCTCGCTAATCCGAAGCTCGATGCGTTCCGCGGTCAACACCACTTCATCGCGTTCCAACTGTGCGAGCAACTCGAAGTAGGCGCGGGCATCGCTGAACTGCTCTTCGCGTTCTACGCAGGCGGCGCCGCCGAGCGCGAACCAAGTGCACTCGACAAGCTCGGCGAACGCCATAGTGCCCACGGCGTTCAAAGCGCGCGCCATCACCCCTCGCGTGCGCACCAGGCGCACCCGCTCCTCAGGCTCCAACGATGCCTCACACGCATCGGCATGCATCGCTTCGAACACCATACGGTTTTCAAGCGACACCCGATGCAGCGACGCCAGGGTCAATCCGCACCAGGGTGCGCGCAAGATCGCGAACCAGGCAACGCGATCGGCCAGGTGCAGCAGTGCACGCGTTAAGGCGAATAGGTCGCCGACGATCGGGATTTCCGCAAACGGCTGGATCTCGCGGGCGGCCACGGCGAACCCGCTTTCCATCAGGCGCGCGGTAATGCCGGCCAGGTGAGAGCGGCTGCGCACGAGGACCGCAATACTCGCTTGCGGCGCACTGGCACGAATATCGCTGACGATCTCGAGAACGCGGGCCGTCTCCGCCGGACCGTCATAGGCCTCGAATGGGTGAAATTTAAAGGGCACACCCGTCTCCGCCGCGACCGGCCGTTGCTGGACGAAGGGGATCTCGCCGGCTTCGAGCATGGCTAGCGCGAGCGGTACCGCTTCATTCACCCACTTCACAAGACGCGCCTGCGAACGAAAGTTCTCCGTCAATTGCAAATGTTCGAGCGGCACGCTCCCGAGGAACCCGCAGTCCAGGACATTCGTAAACAGGCGCACGTCCGCCTGCCGGAAGCGGTAGATGGATTGCATCGGATCGCCGACCAGGAACAGGCTCCGGCCATCCTCGCCGGTCCATCCCGCCGTCAGTCGTTCGATCAATCGGAACTGGGTCACGGAGGTGTCCTGAAACTCGTCCACCAATAAATGCTGGATCCGATAGTCCAGACGCAGCGCCAGCTCACTCGGAGATTCACTTCCCCCGAGCGCCTCGATCGCCGCCAAAGCGATCGCCACGAAATCGGTCTTGCCGCTGCGGGCGTTCGATACCATCAGGTGGGCCGTCGCGGCCTTCAGCAACCCGAGCAGGGCCAGGCAGATTTCCCATTGTTCACCGGAGAACGCGCGTGCCGGCAGGCGGGCGACGGCGCCGAACGCCCGCCGTGCCCCGGCAATCCCGGATAAAGCCTCGATAAGGCTGGCCAGCTCGGCTTTTCGCGCGGCACAATCTTGAGAATCACTCGGAAATCCGATGCCCTTATCGATGCGTTTGCGCCAGTTACCCTGGCGGGTCAAAAGGAGTTCCGTCAAACCTTGCCAACATGCGAGATGTTCGAGTTCGGCCGGCGGAGCGGCCTTGAGGCCGGCGAGCGCGGCGACCCGCGATGCCGGCTTATCGCGCGCAGCATGCTCGCCGGCATAGCGGCCGATCGCGGCCAATGCCGTCTTCAAATCGTCCGGAATGACATCGGCGGCACGCTTCAATTCACCGTTGATAACGCGAGCGAAAGATGCTTCGAGAACCTCGCGGTCTGAGCCCGGTGTGATCAAGCGCAGCCACTGGTCGCGGCGCGCCAGCATATCGGCGACCAGCCGCTCCAGTTTGCCCCAGTCGTTGTCGACATGCCTGAGCGCCCGGGCGATGGATTTGCTCCACGCGCCGCCGTCGGCGATCGAGCTCACAGCATCGCGTGCGGCATCGGTGTAGAGCTGCCGCGCGTCTTCTTCGCCAGGCCGCGCACTCGTCATACCAGCGGCGACCGGCATTTGGCGCACGAGACTCAGACACAGCGCGTCGATAGTCATGATGCGCAGGCGCGAGGGTTGCGCCGTGAGGTGCCATTCCAATCGCTGGTCGTGCTCGAGGACCGCGGCGGCCAGCGTGTAAGTCTCGCGGGTAAACGCGTCTACCGGCTCCGGCCCACTCGCGAGTTCGAGCGCCTCGACGATACGCGCACGCATCTCCTCCGCCGCCTTGCGCGAAAAAGTTACCGCAACGACCTGCTCGGGCAGCTCGACGGTCGTCAGCAGGCGCAACAGTCGCTTCGTCAACAGTGTCGTCTTGCCGGATCCCGCCGGCGCCTGGACGATAAAGGAACGTGCAGGATCCAGTGCACGGACCCAGACCGGGCGCTCGTCAGTCATCTTGTTCACTGCCAGGGTCGGACCGTGCACGGGCTTCGGTGATGCGGCATAACAAGTCGAATTCGCAATACCGGCACGTCTGAACGCCGAGCTTTGGATCCAAGCTCGCATCCCCCTCCCGAATGCCGCGTGCCAGATCTTCCAGATCGGCCCGCCAGGCCCGACTTAGTTCGGCAAACGATTCCCCGCCCGTGTCTTTTTCGCTCGGGACCCGGAGCCAGGCCGGTTTCACCTGATCGATCCGGGCGAAAGCAATGGCGTCGATTTTCTCTGACGGATAGGTCAGCGCGTAGAAAGGCAGTTGGGGTTGGTTCATCCGCGGCGGCGCCCAGTCGGCTTGCCGGCACTGCCCGGTCTTGTAATCGACGACGGTTTCGGAACCCCCTTCAATCCGGTCGACCCGGTCGACCCGGACGCGAAATTCAAGACCTCCGAACTTCACCGCGTCGGACTGCTCTGCCGCAATCACCGAATATGGGGGGCGCTCGAGTTGAATTTCGAACTCAAGCCATGCATCGATCAGCGCGGCGAGCCGATCGCGTTCGACGAAATAGACTTCGCGCTCCAAGGGGGTTTCGAACGGCAACGGCTTAAAAATTTTCGAGATCGTAGCGCGCACCAGCTGGCGGCGCTCGTCCGGTTCGAGGCTGGCGAGCGTGTGCTGATCGCGAATCTGCGTCCACAGGGCGGCCAGCGTCCGATGAACCAGCGTACCCTTTTCCCGCGCATCGATGCCCGGCCGCGGTTCCTCGATCGACGTTGCCAACAAGCGATGACGAGCAAATGCCTGGAACGGACAAGCGGCCTCGGCCGCGAGTATCGAGACCCCGCCGACGACGCGGGCGCCGGGAGGCAGCGGCGGGCCGCGGACATCGACGAAGCTCGACATGAGCGCGGCTTCGCGCGCCCGCCGCCAGGCCGCTGGCACGTAAGGCCGCGACACCCGCATTGCGGCCGCGCCGAGACCGCTGATCAAGGGTGACGCCGCGTACCTGATATCTCCTTCACTTGCGGAATAGCTCGCGATGCGAACGCCGGGACTGCAAGCCAGCGCATCGATGAGGACGCGCGCCCGGAATAGATCGCGGTTCGACTCCGCGCCGGGGACACCCGCCCTGCGCTGCAACTCGAAAGGCAGGAGCCCTGAAGGTCGTGCCATGGTGACGAATGCATCACTCCGGCACCCGGTAATCCATAGATGGGAAGCTTCGAGCATGCAAGCCTGGACTGCCGTGACGACGAAGATCCGCGACGCCCACGGCGTCTCGCGCACCGCCGTGTCCATCAAAAGACGCCGCAAGCGATTCAACGCTTCACCCCTGGAGACGGGCGTCAAAACCGCGTCGAGGCGATGCAGCCGGTCACAGGCGTCCCCCCATTGGCGCTGAATGCTCACCGTGGACTGATCCGGCTCACGGTCGCCGGGCCACCCCACCACCTTCAGACACCGATCGAAGTGTTCCAACCACTGCACCATCCGCTGGCGGCGCGGGGCGTGTTCGGTTAGTCGCGTCAATCCGACCCAGAGGTTTGTGAACTCTGGGCAATCGGCGCCACGGTCTGCGAGGTAATTGGCAACGAACGCAGCGGGCAACTCATAGCGGCCCAAACTGCGTAACTCACAGTCGAATGCTGCGCGCGCGCAACGTTCGGCGGCGGCGGCGCGGATATGCGGGCTGCGGATGAACCCGCTGACAGCGTCCCATGGCCGCACGGATGAAAATTCGAGAATGGACACGGCGTCGCGGACGAGCGGACAGCGTAGAAGCGGTGTTTCCACGGACAGGTAGAAGTGCAGGTCGGGTGGGCTCGCCGTGTCCGTTCCCAGCACGTCGGTCAGGCAGCGTCGCACGAGGATATCGTCGGCCGCCAGGTTTTCGCAGGCGATCACGACGCGCGCCTGCGGTTCGGCTGAGACAAGGTCGGCCGCCCACTGTACGGCGGCATAGATCTCCGCTTCACGATCGGGAAACACGCGGCAGTCGAATGATCGATCGCCATCCGTTCGATCCGGGAGTCGCCGCGCTTCGATCCCGGCGGATTCCATTACACGCGTAATGGCGGGCGCAGTCTCAAGGAATCCATGTGCCAGCGGCGGAGATTTACTGCGAACCGCGCTCGGAGCAAGTTGTGTAGCCAATCGAGCTTGTTCGATCACGCGAAGCGCCGCGGTGCGTTCCCGGTAAGCGTGGCTCCAGCGCCCGAATACCGCGACGTCGTCCGAGACGGGGGCCTCCAACAGCCGGTCCTGCGGTAGCGCCCAAAGATGGACGATGCGCGAGGCTTCCCGGGCGAGAACCGCCGCCTGATCCGGCGCCGCAAGGGAAACTGCGGAGTCCGCAGCGATGACGCTTTCCCAGATCGCGAGTTCCTGATCGGCAGACAATACGAATTCCACGTCGATTTTCGCGTTCGAGTCGCCGTTCATTGATAACTGCTCGAACGCGCGTGCCAGATAGCTTGGCCATGCGAGAATGTCCGCCGAGTGCCAGGTTTTCTCACCGTGTGCACGCGCTAGGTAATCGAGTACCGCGCGTAACAGACGTGCACCCGCAGCATCGGGCACGACGATTGTGCCGCGGTGCGCAGCCAATTCGCTGAGCGGATGAAAGTGCATGCGCTGACGAATTTCCCGCAGTCCGCTGTTATACTCGGTGGAGGATGTCAAACTCGGTTGCAAATACCATGCGCACGCTCCTGATCACCTTGGTATCAGTTCTGATTCTAACCGGTGCCGCGCAGGCCCGGATGTACCAGTGGACGAACCCAGCCTCCGGTACCGTACAGCTATCCGGTACAGCACCGTCATGGTATCGAAGCTTCGAGAAAGGGCCGCGCGTTTTCGTGTTCGAAAACAGTGAGTTGGTCGACGATACCGCCGTTCAAGTAGCGGAAACCCAACGCCTCCGATTGCGTTCCGAAGCCTTTGAATACGACGGCGGCAGTATATCGATGGAAGAAGAGGCCGAAAAAAATGCAAAGGAACTGCACGCCGCAATGGAGAAAGCGACCGAGTTCGGCGTCGATGTCGGTGCGGTCGCAAGCGACTTCGCCGAAGAACAGGTTGCTAGCGCATCGTCATCCGAAGACATCGCAGCCGAATTCAGCGATAAAGCAACGGCGCTGAGGGCGCTCATCGATGCCTGGGACCAACGCCAGTTGGAACAAGCGCGATCCTTGATCGACCTTCTCCCACAGCAGGCGGAACCTGCGGAGCGGCAAGCGTACTAACTCACGAGCGGTTACTTGAAAAAGCTCGCGAGCGCGTCGAAAAAGCCCCCCTGACTCGGCACCGCAAGTTCCTGCAACAACCGTAGTGATTCATTGTGTGGATCGATCTGCAGTCCGATCCCGATATAGCCGCGCGCCGCTTCGAAATGGTCCTGCGCGATTTCGCGCTCGGCCAGCATGGCGTACCGGCCAGCGATTTCGAGAATGCCGTCACGGGCCTGCGAGTCTTCCGGATCGATTTGCAACAGGCGCGTAAAGTAATAGTAAGCGTTATCGCGCAGCGGCGCCGTCAGCCGGAAATCGTCCAGGCTGTGACGCCCGAGCCATAGCAGCGCCCGGGCGATCTTTTCATCGTCCGTTGCCGCTGCGGCGCTTTGGGCAGGCAGCTCATCCGGCGGCGGCAGGGATATCTTATCGAACGTGGCCGGCATTACGTCACGTGGTATCGCCTGCGGTTCCATGCCCCGTTCGATGGTCAGGAGTATTCCCCAGCCGATTCCGCATATCACCAACATGCCGACCATCGCGAGTTTCCCCAGCGACAACGCCCGTAGCGGTGACCTGCGTTGCTCGAGGGTGATCCGCGTTACCGGTGTCGTCGTCTCTCCTTCGATATCATCTTCACGGGTGATATCGAAGTCCGGGTGACCCGCCATTTCCGCCTTGGACTTGATCGTCCCGACTTTGCGCATCTGTTCGATGTAATGGATGAGACTCTGCGCATCGCGGAATCGATCATTGCGATCTTTCGCCATCATCAGGTTGAGCAGTTCCTGGAATGCCTCTAGTCCCGCGGGCAAGGTCGGTATCGGTGACTTCTTGTGCATGACGATGACGTCAATGACGGAATCGGCGGTATATGCCCGTTCGCCCGTCAGCATTTCGTAGAGGATGATGCCCAACGCATAAATGTCGGCGCGGCCGTCAATCGGCCCTGCTTCCGACTGTTCGGGCGCCATGTAATTGGGGCTGCCGAGGAACATTCCGGTCGACGTGAGATCCGAATCGCCGCTCAATCGCTTGGCGATCCCAAAATCGCTGAGCAGGGGCGTTCCGTCTTTGCGGAATAGAATGTTTCCGGGTTTGACATCACGGTGAACGATCCCGTTTTCGTGGGCAGCCGCGAGCGCTGCTGCAACTTTTTCGACTACGTCGATGGCCTCCACGGGAGCAAATACCTTGTGCATCATGCGCTGCTTGAGATCACCGCCCTCGACAAACTCCATCGAAATATAAACTTTGTCCTCGCTCTGGCCGATGTCAAAAATAGTGATGATATGGGGATGGTTCAGCGAGGCGATGATGCGCGCCTCATTCAGGAATCGCTTGACGGTTTCGGGCGATTCGTTGACGGTGGAATCGACGATTTTGAGGACGATCTGGCGCTTAAGCGATTTCTGCTCGGCAAGGTACGCGATTGCCATGCCGCCCTGGCCGATAACACTTTTAATGTCGTACCCCGAAATTTCCATGCGCGGATTATAGCGCCGGGCGGTGGCAAAATCGCACGATTCCGGTGCGTATCCGGCGGGGCCATAGGTGCTTTTGCACCATCGACGGGTTACATTAGGCGCGCAAAAAAAACGACTGGTTCACAACAAATGCCCGAACACGTTTCAGCAAGCACTAGCGAGCGCCCACGCTCTCGCAAACTGATCGAAGACATGTTGCAGCAACGGCAGCAGATGCTGGTGCTGTTGTGGGAGCTTTCAAAGCTTGATTTCGCAAAGATCGACCAGAACATTCGCGAGACGCTTGAAGAGTTTCAGGAGATTCTCGTCGATTACATCGCCACTGGACATTTTGGTCTCTACCAGCGAATCTCGGAGGGTACAGAGCGGCGGCAGAGCGTGCTCGAAACCGCGCGCGAAATATATCCGCGGATTGCGAAGACGACCGATGTAGCGGTGGAATTCACGGACAAGTACGAAGCACTCGATGCGCCCGTGATCGAGGCGCGATTGACGACCGATCTGTCGACTCTGGCCGAAGAGATCGCCACCCGAATCGAGCTCGAAGATCGCTTGATCCTGGCAATGCTAGGCACCGAATACATAATCCCGGCGCACGGATCGGCAGCTTGAAGAAAGGCGTTCTCTTGCTAGCGTAGATTCAGAGGTAAGTTTTTAAGATTCCAGTTCCTAAATACGATCGCAATGAGCCACGAAGATCTTGCCAATGAGCGTAGGTTGACGGTTATCGTAGGAGTCCGCTTGCGGGCGCTCGTCAGACTTCGTCCGTTTGTCAATCCGCCGCCGCGTGCTTGGCGCGGATAAAATCCGCGTGCGAGAGGTGCAGTAGATCCGCGATCTTCCGAATGTAGTATTCCTCGTAGCGGTCGAGCCTCCCGTCGGCATAGGCGATACGCCAGAGCACCAGCAACAGTTCGTACTTTTTCTCACGATTCAAATGCTCGTTGACGACCGAGGTGAAATCAAAAAGCGATACCGCCTCCTCGACCGCCGTGTCCGCCGTCTCGAGCAAGCTTGCGATATCGCTCTCTTCAAGTTCACACACGGTACCGATGGCGCGCACCATTTCCTTGCGTTCGTCCTCATGGACCTCGTGGTCTGCCCTCGAAATCTCGAACAGTAACGCGGCAACCGCAAGCGGCAAGGCGTCGACCTCGTCATCGGCTGTGGCATAACTTGCTATTCGGTCGTCGAATAATGCTTTGAGAGTGCGAAACATGTCTGTCTATCCGCCACGGGAGTCCCGCTATGTTAGCGCGGTATGATGGTCATAGGCGATCAACTAACAGCATGTTGAAAAAACGATTTTCTATCGCTTGCCGACTCGCTTCGACGACGACATACCATCGAAATAGATCTGGCGCCGAGTTCTATTCATCAAGTACAAACCTGCTTGATGGACGTCGTTATGTCCATATTCCGACCATCCGGATTGCGGGGATATGGCGCGACTCTACATAGAAGGCGAGATCCAGGTGGGGGAAGAACGCGAACTCCCCGTGGACGTGGGTCACCGCGTCCGCACCGTGTTGCGACTCGCACGGGATGCTGAAGTCATCCTGTTCAATGGCGCAGGCGGCGAGTACGACGCGCGGTTGACCAAGGTCGCGCGCAGTGAAGTACGCGCGATTATCAACGGCTTCCGCCCGGTTGATACAGAATCGCTGCTCGACCTGACGCTGGTACAGTCGATTTCTCGCGGCGAACGGATGGACTACACCATTCAGAAAGCGGTCGAGCTCGGGATACGGCACATCGTACCGGTGATCAGCCGCCGGACCGCGGTGCGTCTTGACGGCGATCGCGCCGAGAAGCGCCTCGCACACTGGTGCGGCATCGCGCGCCACGCCGCTGAGCAAAGCGGCCGCACTCGGCTGCCCGATGTGCATGCTGCCGCCCATCTCGATCAGTGGCTCACCGAAACTGCGTCGGGCCATCGCTTTCTTCTCAACGCGAAAGCACCTCAGGGCCTCGCGCAACAGTCACCGCCGACGCCCGATATCACCATTGTCGCCGGACCCGAAGGTGGCTTCGACGAACGTGAGATCGAAGCACTTGAAAATGCCGGCGTGACCCCCGTCCATCTCGGTCCCCGCACGCTGCGAACCGAAACGGCCGCCGTCACCGCCTTGTCGATCGTGCAGGCTTTGTGGGGTGATCTCAAATAACCTACATGTTTCATCAGCGCCGTCGAGGCGGTTCAAGGGTGCGGCATGACCCCTGTCTTAGGGAACCACTGAATTAGTCATGGTGCGTGTGAATAGTGCATGAAATCGTGCATATCAAGGCACGAATCGCAGGTAATAGCAGGGACTCATAGGTCGGATCTTATAAGCCGTTGAAAAGAGGGAACCAAAAGCGCTCCATCCGATCAGATCATGAAATCAACACCAATCGACTTCGTGATCTGGGAGTATCGGATGAAGCACAGCGAAATTAGCACAGTGAGCCGGCAGTTAAAACGCACGCTAGGCGAGCGTACGCTCAACGACTTGGGGCGTGCAACGCGATTCTGTCGCCGAGAAAGGGAGGTCACGCCGTTCCGTTTAGCGGTAAGCCTAATCGAAAGCTTCGCCGGGCACTCAGCGAGCTGTATCGCTGATATTCAACGCGCTTTCAATGCGCTGTGCTCGACCACGGTGCGCTACAAACCGTTTCATAATCAGCTCGCCAAAAAACAGTTTCCGATGTTTATGCAAGCGCTGCTAAGCGAATTGCTCAATGGCCTGGCCTGCGATGTCCTCCGATTCGAACCCAACAGCCCATTTGCGCAGTTTGACCACATCCGCATCCAGGACGGCACCTCGTTTGCGTTAAAACCGGCGCTGAAGGACAGCTTTCCCGGTCGCTTCACGACCGTGAGTCCCGCCGCGGTAGAGCTCCATGCCGATCTCGACCTGCTCAGTGAGACCCTGAACGAGGTCGTACTCAGCCCTGACAGCTCAGCAGAGCGGCAGTTCTTGCCGGCCGTTGAAGAGGTCGCTGGTGGTTTGCTGCTGGCCGACCGTGGCTACTTCGCGCGGCCTTACTTTGAAGCGCTCGACACCGCCGGCGGCTATTTCATCGTGCGCGCGGGTCAAGGTATCAATCCGCTGATCGTTGCCGCTCGTCGCGCCGATGGGCGGCGGGTCAAACGCTTTGACAAGCAGCGATTGAAAGCGGTGGCATCGACCTTAAAGCGCTTCGATTGCCTCGACATGGCCGTGCAATTCGACGGCGTGCAGGGACCCTGGACCTGTCGTTTAGTCGTGCACCCCAACCTTAAAAAAGGTGCAGCACCTCGTTATCTCATCACCAATCTCGACGCCACCACCTTTACGCCCGAGCATATTAGCGACGCGTATCGATTACGCTGGCAGGTCGAGCTGCTATTCAAAGAGTGGAAGTCTTACGCCAATCTACACGCCTTTGATACCGCCAACCCGCACATCGCCGAAGGGCTTATCTGGGCCGCACTATGCGCCGCAACGCTGCAGCGCTATTGCGCTCATGTCACCGAGCGCTGGTTGAACGTCGCCATCTCGACTCATACCGCGGCCAAGTGCATTCATCACGTGCTCGGTCCCATTCTCCATACGCTTATCCATCGGCCCCGCTCTTTACACCGACCGCTCGAACACGCGTTGCGCTATTTGGCCAGCAACGCTCAGCGCGCAAAACCTGACCGCGATTGCATTTCGGGACGACTCAAGCTCGGCCTTCAGCATGTTCATGCGGCCGCTTAAGAACTAACCTATGAGCAGGGACTAGGGCTAAGATTCGTAACGCAGAGCCGCGCGATTTAAGGCGCAAGGCACATGTGTCATGACTTATTCAGAGGTTTCTTAGACATAACGCAGGCGTTTTCGCACCTGCCCGAGCAGACGACGGCTCACGACCAGACCATCGCTCAATGCCTCGAATACGATGACCGAGTTGCCGCTGCGGTCCTTTTCGAGACCGCGTACGTGCTGCGGCTGAACGAGTGCGTTGCGGTGAATACGCACGAAACAGTCGCCAAACTCCGCTTCGAGTGAGCGGAGAGAGTCTTCGATCAAAAGCCGCGAATCGGCGGATACGGCACTGACGTAACCCTGATCAGCCTGCAGGTAAATGACTTCTTTGATCGGGAGTAAGCGCAGACCGCCGCTGACAATCGCGCTGACATGGCGGCGCCGGCCGACCGCAGTCTCCGAATCGAATTGCAGCAGGTTGCGGCCGGCAACGAGCATTTCGGCTCGGTTAAGCGCATCGCGCAATCGTTCGCTACGCACCGGTTTGAGCAGGTAATCGAGGGCTTGCGTCTCAAAGGCGGCCAGGGCGTGCTCGTCATAGGCGGTTGTAAAGACGACCGCCGGTGGCGACGACAGTCCACCTATGTGCCGGGCTGCTTCCAGGCCATCCATCTCCGGCATGCGGACATCGAGCAGCACCACGTCCGGTCGTAACGACGCCACCATTTCCAGCGCGCCGAATCCATTTTCCGCTTCGCCTACGACCTCCCCCATCCCGAGGTCGCGCACCTGCGACGACAGGCGCTTGCGCGCGAGGGGTTCGTCATCGACGATGAGGATCCTCATGCCCCGCTGCCCGTCAGCGGCACCACAAGCCGCACCTCGTAACGCGCACCACCAATTTTCGTCCGTACGTCGGCGGCCTCACCGAAATGGGCCCGCAATCGCTGTTTGACGTTATCCAGCGCGATCCGATTACCGCGTCGACCGGAATCGGCTTTCTCGTTGAACGGATTCGCTACCGTGACTTCCAGTTGACCGCCGACGACGCGTGCTCTGATCTCCACAGTTCCCCCGGCACTCGACGGCTCGATACCGTGATAAATGGCGTTTTCGACGATAGGTTGGAGACTCAACAGCGGCAAGCGAGCACCATCCGGCATTTCGTCGATCTACCAATCGACTGCGAGACGATCGCCGAGTCGAAGGCGTTCGATGTTCAAGTAGCGCTCGACAAAGGCTATTTCCTCGTCGATCGGGACCGGCGCACGGGCATCGGCGAGATTGGCGCGGAACAAGTCGGCGAGATCTTCTACGGCGCGCTCGGCGAGTTGCGGATCCGATCGCGTCAGGCTCGCGATTGTATTCATGCAATTAAAAAAGAAATGCGGCCGGATACGCGCCTGCAGTGCTTCGAGCCGTGCAGATGCCTCCGAAGCAATGCGTTGTTTCCAGTGAAACTGGACGTAGAAATAGCGCAGCACCAGCGCGCCGACAATGGCACTGACACTGAGCGTGCGCAGGATCAACTCCCCGCGTGAGAGTTCGATCAGCGCACCTGCGTCATCGACCGGATTGACCACCCACCACGCCAGTTCCGCAACCGTGTACGCGACGATGAGAATGAGCAGGTAGCAAATCACCGCGATGCTCCGTTCGTCGAAGCCATTAAGCGGTTTACGCGCAGCGCAAAGCACCGCCGACGAGGACAACCCGAGCCACTGCGTGTAAAACGATACGAGGGCCAGCTCGTCGAAAAACGCACGCGAGAACCCTGTCCCCGTGATGACGATGACCAACGCGACGAGTTCCCCGACAACGACGACGACAAATAGGGCCGTAACGCCGCACAGATCCGGCAGAAAAACCGTATCCGCTGTGTCGTCGTTCGTCGCCGTTGAAATTTTCTGCATGAGAAGCTGAAAGCGTCGCCAGGTAAAGCTTCGGTTGGTGTCGTCAGCCTCTTGCCCGTCGATCCCCACTATTCAGGCAACCGCCGGTGAGTCTTCCTGCGATATACTCGCACATTCCCTCATCCGGCGCGCGAGCGCCTTTTCGGCCACCGAAAATGTCAGCACGACACGAAAGCAAAAAGCCGTGGGGCGGGCGTTTCACCGCACCCATCGACGCCTTCGTCGAGGCGTTTACGGCCTCCGTTGTCTTCGACAAACGGCTCGCACCCTATGATATCGAGGCGTCGATCGCGCACGCACGCATGCTGGCCGAGAACGGCGTGCTGTCTGACGACGAATTCAACCGGATCGAACAGGGTCTGCGGGCGATCGGCGAAGATATTGCGGGCGATCGATTCATCTGGTCGGTCGAACTCGAAGACGTGCACATGAATATCGAGCGTGCGCTGGTCGATCGGATCGGGGAAGCCGGCAAGAAACTGCACACCGCGCGTTCACGCAACGACCAGGTCGCAACCGATCTGCGGCTTTACCTGCGCGACGAGATCGATGCGCTACTCGGCGGCCTGCGCGACCTGATGACCGCGCTGGTCGATGTGGCCGTACAGGAAACCGGGACGCTCCTGCCGGGTTACACGCACCTGCAAGCCGCGCAACCGATTTCCTTCGGACACCACATGCTGGCGTGGTTCGAAATGCTGATGCGCGATGCCGGCAGGCTCCTCGACTGCAGACGCCGCGTCAACACGCTGCCGCTCGGGGCGGGCGCGCTGGCGGGCACGACTTTTCCCATCGACCGAGCTCGCGCGGCGGAATTGCTGGGCTTCGATGCCGTTGCCGAGAATTCGCTGGACGCCGTCAGCGATCGTGATTTTGCCATTGAGTTCACGGCGGCCGCTGCGCTACTCATGGTGCATTTCTCGCGCATGGCCGAAGAACTCGTGCTGTGGAACTCTCAGGCTTTTGGTTTCATCGAACTGGATGACGCGTTCTGTACGGGCTCTTCGATGATGCCGCAGAAGAAGAACCCGGACGTGCCCGAACTCGTGCGCGGGAAATCAGGTCGCGTGATCGGTCACCTGATGGCCCTGTTGACGCTCATGAAATCGCAGCCGCTGGCCTATAACAAGGATAACCAGGAGGATAAGGAGCCCGTGTTTGACACCGTCGATACCACCAGCGCCTGTATCCGTGCGTTAACCGAATTGGTGCCGTCGATCAAGCTCAACCGGGCGCGTATGCGCGAAGCGGCGGCAAGCGGCTACCTTGCGGCCACGGATCTGGCAGACCATCTCGTTCGGCTCGGCCGTCCGTTCCGAGACGCGCATGGAGCGGTCGGCCGCGCCGTCCAGCTGGCCATCGAACGCGGCTGCGAGTTGAAGGATCTCTCACTCGAAGATTTCAAGGCCATTGATCCGGATCTCGATGATTCGATTTACGACGTGCTCGACCTGGACAATGCCCTCAAGGCGCGTGCGCATTTCGGTGCGACGGCGCCCGACCAGGTGCGGGCGGCGTGTGATCGCGCCCGCGAGCGCATCGCCCGGGCGCTACCCTGATCCATCCTCTGGAGCTTGCTATGAAAGCACTAAAAATACTCGTCCTGTTGCTCATCGCAGCCGTCATCATCGTGGTCGGCGGCGCTGCGGCATTCGTTGCCTTTTCCGATCCCAACGACTTCAAGGAGCTCATCGCCGAAAAAGTCCGCGATCAGACGGGCCGGGAACTCACGCTCGAGGGCCCACTGGAGTGGGCCTTCTGGCCCAAGCTCAGGCTTAAAGCCGGACCGCTGTCGTTGAGCAACGCACCCGGGTTCGGCGATGAGCCCATGTTCGCCGCGGACGAAATCCAGGTTGCCGTCGCGACCCTGCCCTTGCTGCGCGAGCGCATCGAGATGGACACCATCAAGCTTCACGGCGTGGTCGTAAACCTGGCGAGAAACGCCGACGGCGTAACCAACTGGCAGGATCTCGCGGGCGGCGATGGCGAAACGGAACCGCATGGCGGCGGCCTGGCCTCGTTCGTGCTCGGCGGTGTCGACATCAAGGATGCACGCTTCACCTGGAGCGACGCCGCGACCGACCAGAAGATCACGATCTCCAAAATCAACGCCGCAACGGGCGAACTGACCTTTGGTGATCCGATCGACTTCAATGCCTCGTTGACCGTCGTGGCCAACAAGCCGGCGCTGGACGGTGATGTCAGCCTGACCGGCACGGTGTCTTACAATCTCGATGACGAGCGCTACCAGGTAAATCCGCTCGCGTTTAAGGCCATCTTGCGCGGCAAGCACCTGCCGGGCGGCGCGGCGACGATCGAAGCCGGCGCGGAAATCGACGTCAATCTCGCCGATGAAATCGCCAGGATCACCGGGCTCAAGTTGAGCGGCCTCGGCACGACGGTCGAAGGGGAGTTCACCGCCACGGATATCGAAGACGAGATCCCGAGCGCAAAAGGGTTTCTGAACGTCGATGGCAAGGACCTCGCACTGATCTTCAACGCCTTTGAACTACCGGTCGGCAAACAGCTCGCCGGTATCTCGAACCGTGCTTTCAATTTTGCCGCGGCCTTCGACGCCAACATGGAGACGGGCGACGCAACGCTCAGCAAGTTCGAAGGCAACATGCTGGGCGCCAGGCTGAGCGGCAGCTTCAAGGCCACCGAGGCGAATACCGACAAGCCCGTCGCCAAGGGTAGCCTCAATGCGCGCGGCCCCGACCTGCCGACCCTGCTGGCCGTACTCGGCCAGATCCAGGGTGCGGACGCGGAGACGCTCAAGAGCCTCAACCAGGCGCTGCGCAGTGCCAAGGATAAATCGTTCGCCATCGACGCCGATCTCGACGCCGACCTGGGCGCAGGCCTGGCCTCGCTACCGAAGCTCAACGTCAAGCTACTCGGCAACACGATCACGGGCGAAGTCTTCGCCACCCATGCCGACACGGACAAGCCCGCCATCAAGGGAACGCTCAAGGCCTCGGGACCGGATCTCCCGTCCATGCTCGCCGTTGCGGCGCAGTTTCAAGCCGACGGCAAGGCGCTAACCGACATGGCCAAATCGCTGGCCAAGGAAAAGGCGAAGGGCTTCAAAGTTGAAGCGAATTTCGACATCGATTTGAAGTCCGGACGTATTTCATTACCCAAACTCTCGGCGGATCTGATCGGGCTCGAGATTCGCGGCAACATGAAGGGCGAGGACGTCGACTTCGAAGAGGGCGATGGCACCCTGGATGGCAGGCTCAGCGTGGAAGGCAAGAATCTCGGTCCCCTGTTGCGCAGCGTCGGACAGGCCGACCTCGCCAAATCAATGCACAGCGTAAAGATCGATGCGGGCGTCAAGGGCAGCCTTTCGGATCTAATCTTAAGTCCGCTCACCTTGACCACCACCGTTGCCGGCGCGGGCGTCAAGAAACCCGTCGAACTCAGGGTCGCCGCGGGTTCCGCGCGGGCCAATCTCGACAAAGAAACTCTCGTGCTGGATGACCTTTCGGTGACCGGCCTCGGCCTCAACGTTAAAGCCAACGTCGATGCCGAGAAAATCATGAGCGAGCCGACCTTCGAAGGTAAACTCGATGTTCCGGCGTTCAACCTCAAACAGCTCCTCGCGAGACTCAACAAACCGGTACCGAAGACTGCCGATCCCAGCGCCCTGACCAGGCTCGGGCTGAAGACCCGGTTCAGCGGCACCACGGGCAGCATCAAGCTGGATGGCCTAGAGATCGCGCTCGATGAGACCACTATCCAAGGCAACGTGAATGTCGCCAACTTCGAAGGTCCTGATCTCACTTTCGCCATCGGCGTCGATCAGATCAATGCCGACCGTTACCTGGAACCGACGTCCAAGGGCAGATCCAGGCCCGTAACGCCGGAAGCCGCGGCAGCAGGCGCCGCCAGCGAACTGCCGGTGGAGATGCTGCGCGCGCTCAAGATCAAAGGCGACCTGCTGATCGGTGACCTGGTGCTGTCCGGTGCAAAAATGAAGAACATCAAGTTCTCCATTCGCGCCGACGGTGGCAAGATCAGGCTATCTCCCCTGGGCGCGGAGCTGTATCAGGGTACCTACGGCGGGGTCATCGATCTCGACGCGACCGGCAAACAACCGCTGCTCGTGCTGAAGACCAATCTCAAGAACGTCAGCGTCGAGCCGTTGATCAAGGACACCGTCGGCAACGACATGCTGTCCGGCATCGTGAGTTTCAATGCCGCGCTCAAGGCCGTCGGCGGTGACGGCGATCGGATCAAGAAATCCTTGAACGGAACCGCCCAGTTCGGAACCACGAACGGCGTGTTCCGCGGCGTCGATGCCGTCGCCGTGCTGCGCGCGGTGGAACAAATCATCGAATGCAAGTGCCCGGTGTCGGTGCCTAAGGGCGGCGAGACCCGATTCAATACGCTGGCCGGTACACTGACCGCTAAAAACGGCGTCATCCGTAACGAGGATCTCGTGCTGTCCGGCGACGGTTTCACAATTACCGGTAAAGGGATGCTCGCTAATCTGCACAACAACACCCTTAAGTACAATCTCGAGCTCGCCGTATCCGAAGCGCGCAAGGGCGCGGACGGTGGCAATTACAATCTTGGCGGTTATTCCGTGCCGATCAAATGTCGCGGCGCCATTGAGAACCCAAGCTGTCTACCCGACTTCGGCAGCATCATCAAGCAGGTTGCGAAGAGCGCAATAACGAAAGAAATTGGGAAAAAGCTTCAAGACGCCATCGGCGGCGACGCTGGAGAAGCACTCAAGAAGATCTTCAAGTTCTAATGGCTTATTCCGCTCCGACACCGTGCTGGTATTGTTGGAATCCATCGTTCGCGTAAGAGGCTGTCGCCGCACGAACGCATTTTTGGATAAAGCGGTCTCACACGCTGGAATCGCAGGATAGATGCAGCTCGCCGCCGCTCTGATCCTGCTTTCAGCGACGGCAACTGCCGTCGAGACAGAACGCGCGGATATTGAGTTTGATCGCGGAACTTACTCGTATACGTTTATATTCGTGATCGACGCTGCAACCGCCCCAGTTCGCGCCATCGTCACCGACTACGATCGTCTGGATCGAATCAACAGTCATATCGTCGAAAGCCGCGTCATCGAGCGCTACGGCGCGCATTCCCTCAAACGCGTGCTCCGATTGCGTCGATGCATTCTCCTATTTTGCTTCGATTTGAATTTCGTCGAGACCGTCGAGGAAATGCCCGATAAGATCGTGACCACGATCGTACCCGAGGAAAGTACGTTTGAAGACGGTGTTGCCGAATGGCGCATAGAAACCGTTGCTGGCGGGCGCACGCGTATGAGCATCAGCGCCCGGCAAACGCCGACTTTCTGGATCCCGCCCGTGATCGGACCCTATATTTTAAAACGTGTGTTTCTCAAGGAATTACGGGATTCCTGTGACAATATCGAGCGCATCGTTCAGTCCGAGGCATACGAGGGCACATGATCATCGGACCAGCCGGCGGCGCGAAATGCGCTGACGACGACGCGTTCAGCGAACGCCTCATCATCTGGTACCGGGAACACGGCCGCCACGACCTGCCGTGGCAACAGGAGCGTACGGATTATCGCGTGTGGCTGTCGGAAATCATGTTGCAGCAGACCCAGGTCAGGACCGTCATTCCCTATTTCGAGCGCTTCGTATTCGCTTTCCCCGAAGTAAGCATCTTGGCGGCGGCATCAATCGACGGCGTCTTGCACTTATGGTCGGGACTGGGCTATTACACCCGCGCGCGTAATCTGCACGCCGCGGCACGCATCCTGGTTGACGAATACGACGGTAGGTTTCCCCAATCACTCGAGGCGCTCATCGGTCTGCCGGGTATCGGCCGCTCGACGGCCGGCGCTATCCTCGCGCTGTCCGGCAACCGCCCAGTCGCGATCCTGGATGGCAACGTCAAACGCGTGCTCGCTCGTTACCACGCTATCGAAGGCTGGACGGGGCGGACTCCGGTACTGAAAAAGCTGTGGGACTTATCCGCGCGCTATGTGCCAGAGGACAATCCCCGCGACTATACGCAGGCGATCATGGATCTCGGAGCTACCGTTTGCACCCGCAGCAAACCGGATTGCGAATGCTGTCCGCTCCGCGATGATTGCAAAGCGCGGCGCCTCGGCCGTGTGGAGGCCTATCCGGAACCGCGCCCCCGACGCGATTTGCCGCACCGGAAAACCTGTTTTCTCGTCATCGAAAACGAGGCAGGCCAGGTGCTGCTGCAGCGGCGGCCGCCGTCCGGCGTATGGGGCGGACTGTGGAGCTTCCCCGAAGCGGCGGACGAAATGAAGCTGGTCGAGCGCGTCACCGCTCTCGGTTTTCGTAACGCCTGCATCCGCGGACGTCTGCGATCGATGACGCATAAATTCACGCATTTCAGGCTCGAAATTCAGCCATTGTTGCTGGATGCAGGCGCAGCTTTCGAACACGTCGCCGACGCGGACGATCTGTGCTGGTATTCGGGCGAGGATTCGATCAAAATCGGACTCCCCGCACCGGTCAGCCGGCTGCTGAAAACACTGCGATCAAACAGGCTTTGAGAAAGTCACTATGTCGAGAATTGTTCAATGCATCAAACTCGGGCGCGACGCCGAGGGCCTGCAAATGCCTCCCTATCCCGGTGAACTTGGTCAGCGAATATTCGAACAGGTCTCCAAAGAAGCGTGGCAGATGTGGCTGGCGCACCAGACCATGTTGATCAATGAAAATCGGCTGACGCCCATCGATCCCAAAGATCGGGCTTTCCTGGAAGGGGAAATGGATAAGTTTTTCTTCGGTGAAGGATCGGAAAGACCGAAGGAGTACGTCGATCCGGATCCTTGATACGGATGAAGCTCAGCGCGACTATGCAAACGGATCAGAACGATCCTTTAGCATGTCGGAAGCTTGCGTTAGCCTCGGCGGAAAAATTAATTCGCCCGCTTGCGGGCGAGATCGGCTTCCCGTTCACGCACTCCAAAATATCACCCCACCCCACCCCATCATCATAAGTCCCGGAATCTTCGAGACCCACGGCCCGGCCGGCAACAGACGCTCGGCGAGTATGAACATACTGAGCGCCGCCATGGTCGCGACGCTCATCGCTCCGCCGGCGAACATGAGCAACATCAATACCCAGCAGCAGCCGACGCAGTAAAGCCCATGATGGAGGCCCATCTTGAATGCGCCGAGCCGTCCGTTCTTCCAGTTCTCCATGAAAAATCCGAGCGGACTGCGGCAACGGTTGAGACAAGCCTCCTTGAGCGGTGTGAGTTGGTAGACCCCCGCGGCAATCAAGATCGCAGCCGCCAGATTCGCGCCGGTGACGAGCAGATGGCCGTGCAGCGTTCCCCGCGAATGCAGCCACCATTGCAAGCCTGCCGCGCCGAGCGAATAGAATGACCAACCCGCGAGATAGCCGCAGGAAAAAATGAACGTATCGAGATTCGATGAGGCGCCGCGATCCATGCGGCGATAGATCAAGGCCATGGGCACGGCCGCCGGGATCATCATGGCGATCATCATGGCAATCCACATCGTCGATGCGGCCAAGAGGTAGGGCACCGTATCGACTGGGGTCATCATGAGCCACATGAGCTCCATGATGGGGCCGTCGCCTGCCATGCGGTTCATGGCGACTTCGCTGGCGATCAGGAACCACCATGCCGCCGCCGCGACGGTCAAAAGCGCCGCGATGCTTGACGTTCGTTGTATTGAATAAAGAGTCGGCGCGCGGCCTAAGTTCACGCCGCCTCGCCCTGCCATTCGAACGATGCGAAATGACCGTTGGTACGATCCGAGTCTTCCCGCCACTCGATGCCGAAGGCATTGATGACATTACGCGTAGCGCTGGCCAGGTTGAGCCGCTTGTTGACCGGATGCGCTGTATTGTCGAGCGCAATGCAGTCGCCCTCGGCCGACATGCTGTCGACACCAACGACCGCCTGGTCCAACAAACCTTCGATTTTTACGCTGACGTTCTTACCGTCCTTGTGAAATTCTATCGAATGACGTTCGACGCCGCGGAAGTCGCTGATCAAGGGCGCGAACATGGCCAGGGGCCCACCGCCGTCGCCTCCCGCAATCGCCCCGACGGCCGCTGCCTGCTCACCGCTCGCCGAAGAATCGATGACCACGCCGCCGATCCACTCACCCGCGCCCATAATGGCCTTGGACTCGGCGAACATCACGAATCGCACACCGTCGAGCGAGGTGTCGCCGAACTGGCCGGATGCGATATCGAAAGCGAGCGCGACCTTGCAGAAATCATGCGTCGCGGGGGTCGTCATGTTTTTCGCAATGCAGGGGCAGAGGAAATCGCAACTGCACGCTTCCATATATTCGCCTTTTGCTGACCACTTCGTCGACATAGCTAGACTCCCGGATTCATGATGGCAATTAGACCAGCAATATTTGACGTTACAGCATCAAAGGTCAAGGCATCACCTCAGACTCTTCGCTTTCCCCTTGCCCGGCTCAATCGGTTCCAAGCGCCCGTAATCAGGATAATTTCCACTAATGGCGCCGCCTATTCGACCGGCCCTAACCGGGTTGACTCGCCTCTTAAGTCCCGATTTAATACCGCCGCACTTGCAAGCGCGACATCGGCGGATTTCAGTCCCACTCTCGGCTTTCCGCCTCTAATTTTCCGCTTCTCAATGGCCAGGTAGCTCAGTCGGTAGAGCAGGGGACTGAAAATCCCTGTGTCGGCAGTTCGATTCTGCCCCTGGCCACCATTTCATTCAGCGCGTTACAGCATGGCCTGCTAATCATTCGGATCACCTATGTGTAATTCCAGTGTAGTTGCGTCGAGATACTCGCATTGATTAAACGTTGTTGAGCGCGATTAACGCGAGCTTCTTGTTCGCGCCCCGTCGTGTCACGCTGATTCTTGTACTCCACACAAATCTCGGAGATTTAAAACCTTGGCGCTTAAATTCACATCCAAACTGGCCCTCTGGTGGGGGGGCCGGTCAAGGCATGAATGTTTTGGGTTGTGAAGCCGCGTAGCCATCACGAGAGCCGCCTCGTCGCGCGCCTTGAGCTGGAAGACGTATCGCGCATTCCTGTTTCTCAACGACGCGTCGATGCACACGCCGGACAACACCCCTTCGCTGAAAGCCGTCATAGCTAGACGGCCCCGCAATTCCCGCGCCGCCTTGACGAGTAGCCGCCCTCGCAGCGGACGGCGATAGCGCGTGATCCGCGAGCAAGGCGTGCCGGTGGCCGCGGGGCGATAGCCCCATGCGATGGCCCGGGCGACCCTGGCGCGCAGAATCTCATGACCCTTCGATGACACCCTGTGCGCAGTATTGCTGGCCCCTGTCGGTCTCGGTCGACGCGGGCCCCGGCTCACGTCCTGGACGCTCACATCATGGCTGAACCAGGTTCCCGATACGCGATAATTAAGTTTATCGCGCATGTGGAAAGAGTCGCCGATGGGACCCTTTGGCTTGAAGCACCAGGGGGGTCCTCCAACCACGTCGGCGTTTGGCTTAAGTACCTATGGGTCTCGGTGTCTCACTTGTTGGGGCCTGCGCGCGAGGCGCCAAGGTTTGACACCCTGACGCCGCCGTACTGTAAGGTGGCCCCGGAAAACCGGACAGGCCGTTAAGGTGTATTCCACCGTCTGACGGAGGAATGCGAATGAGCAGCAAGCGACGCAGGTTTTCGGGGGAGTTGAAGGCGAAGGTGGCGCTGAAGGCGCTTCGCGGGGATCGAACGCTGCACGAGAGCGCCGACGGCTCCCAGGCCCGGCGCCTGATCGGTGATTGGGTCCGCTTTTATAACCTCGAGAGAGCGCACTCGGCGCTGGACGGGAGAACCCCGGCAGAGGCAGGCCGCGGCGACCCGCCTGTGGATAAGATGGACAAGCCGCTCCGCGCCTTGCCCACATCTCCACAGGCGCAACAACAGCAACAGGAAGCTCGAACCGAGGGGATTCTGGCGACCTGAGAAACAACCGGAATACACCTTAACTCAGCCGCTAGATCGTCCGAAAAGGTGGGCCACTCAGCGGTGGACCCCATCGATTGGACAGCTGAACGGCGGAGCTAAGTGAAATCTTCTGTATTAAAGTACTCGGCGGAGAAGGAGCAGAAGATGACAAAGAGGAAACGACGCAATCATTCGGCAAGCTTCAAGGCGAAAGTGGCTCTGGCGGCGGTTCGAGAGGACCGCACGATGGTTGAACTCGCTGAGCAGTTTGATATTCACCCCAATCAAATCCAGGACTGGAAGAAGAAGCTGTTGTCGCATGCGGAGGAGTTTTTTGGCAATGGCGCTAAGGACGGAGGCGAGAACGGTGAACGCGAGACCGAGAAGCTCCACGCCAAAATCGGTCAACTGACAATGGAGAAGGATTTTTTATCCAAAGCGCTCGGTCGCGACCGATGAGCGAGCGCAGACAGATGGTCCAGCGCGAACATTCGTTGCCGGTCACCCGGCGCTGTGAGCTGCTCGAGGTCGCGCGCTCGACGGCGTACTACCGCCCGAG
This sequence comes from Gammaproteobacteria bacterium, assembly GCA_963662545.2. GTDB lineage: Bacteria > Pseudomonadota > Gammaproteobacteria > JAYYZW01. Next base: position 2,809,157 of record CAXXLL010000003.1, on the reverse strand, counting down.
CCCAGTGTCGGAGGCAGACTTGGCGCTGATGCGTCTGATCGACGAGATTCATCTCGAACGCCCGTTCTACGGCAGTCGTCGGATGCGCGACGAACTGGAGACCCGCGGGCATTGGGTCAATCGCAAGCGGGTGCAGCGACTGATGCGCCAGATGGGGCTGGCGGCGCTCTATCCGAAGCCTCGCACAAGCGTGGCGGGTCGTGGCCATAAGGTCTACCCGTACTTGCTCAGGGACATTTCGGTCGCGCGGGCGAACCAGGTCTGGGCAACGGACATCTGCTATATCCCGATGGCCCGGGGGTTCATGTATCTGGTCGCGGCGATGGATTGGTACTCGCGGCGGGTGCTCTCGTGGCGGGTATCGAACACGTTGGACAGTGCGTTCTGTGTCGAGGCACTTGAGGAGGCGTTGGCTCGGTACGGGGCGCCGGAGATCTTCAACACCGACCAGGGCGCGCAATTCACCTCCGAGGCGTTCACCGATGTGCTCAAGACACACGGCGTGGCGATCAGCATGGATGGCAAGGGGCGCTGGCTCGACAACGTTTTCGTCGAGCGACTGTGGCGCAGCGTGAAGTACGAGGATATCTACCTGCGAGCCTATGACACGCCGGCCGCGCTGCGTGTCGGCCTCACCCGCTATTTCGATTTCTACAATGCTCGGCGCCGCCACACGGCGCTGGACCGACGCACCCCGGATGCGGTGTACTTCGATGAGGTCGCCCAAGCGGCCTAAGACCCAGTGGAGATTTCACTTAAGACAGTGTCCAAGATCCGGGGTCCACTTCTCTCATACCGTCCCGCTCCACCAAGTCGTCCATCGTCTCCCCGATTGCGAATGTGGGAAACAGGAGGGTCAGCAGGAGGATGGGTGCGAGGACACGGTTCATAGGGGGAGTTCTACTCAGCACCCTTTGTAGTTCTTCGCAACACATTCTCGGGCGAGTTTCTGTGCTTCTGCGATTTGGTCAGGGGTCATCTCTTCCGCAACAATGTCTCTGTTTGCAGATGCTTTCTCACTCTCACTTTCCCCAGATGATGCGGCGATGTTCCACCACATATGGGCATAGACATTGTCCTGTATGACGCCTTCTCCCTCGACGTACATCAAACCCAGATTGTACTGGGCAGATGCATACCCTTGTTCAGCAGCAAGGGTGTACCACTTCACTGCAGTCTTATCGTCCTGTGTGTAAATAGGCATCGAAAACTGACCCACTATCGGCGTCGAATATTGACCCACCCAGAAATGGTTTTTTGCATTAATCTCTGTGCTTGATTCTCCAACTGTCGTTGCCTGTTTCGATGATGTCGCAGTGATGTGTTACTCGATCCAGCAGTGCGGTCGTCATTTTCTTGTCGCCAAAGACCGCTGGCCATTCACCGAAGGCCAGGTGGGTGGTGATGATGACCGAGGTGCGTTGATAAAGATGAGAGAGCCGGTGGAAAACGAGCTGGCCGCCATTCTTTGAAAATGGCAGATAACCGAGTTCATCGAGCACCACCAGTTCGGTGTATTTAGCCAGTCGATCGGCAAGACGACCGCCTTTGCCGTTGAGTTTTTCCTGTTCGAGCGGGTTGGCCAGATCAACCCGGTTGAAAAACTTGGCCCGATAGCCGGATCGCACAGCCTGCGAGGCGATGGCGGTTGCCAAATGCATTTTACCGGTACCCGTGCCGCCGACAAAAACAATGTTGCGGTGTTCCTCGATAAAGTCGCCACCGTAGAGGCTCTTGATCTGCGTCTCTTCGACGGAGAGCTTGTCGAACTCGAAGCTGTCCAGATCTTTGGACACTGGGAATCGTGCCTGCGTCATGCGGTAACGAATCGATCGTGCCTGACGCTCACTGACCTCGATCTCGAAGAGTTGCTCGATGACGGTCTCGGTCGTTTGCTTACGCTTGCGGGCGGTGGCGAGGACCTCATCATAGGCTTTCGGGATCGCCACAAACTTCAGGGACTTCATCAGCCCCATCACATAATCACGCGACATGGACCCCCTCCTTCCTGAAGCGGTCATAACGGGCGCAGTCTGCAACCGGCGGTTCGTTGAGTTCCAGGTGGGCCGGGATGGTGACGATTTCGGGACTGGCTTCCTCATGTTGCCGGGCCAGCAGGTTGATGATGACGTCGCGGCTCACCGAGCCGTTGCTCAGTGCCTCGTTGCAAGCATCGGCAACGGCATCCAGGCCATAGCCTGGTAGGCAGGCGAGGATGTCGACCAGTTGCCGATCCCAGTCGGGATAATGCTTCAGCCGCTGCCAGGTACGATGAATGGATCGGGGCAGATCCCAGTCCTTGAACGGTGCGCCGTTGCGTAACGCTCCGGGCTTCTTCTGCAGCACCGGCAGGTAATGCCACGGGTCGAAGATCATTTGATCGCGCTGGAAGCAGCGTGAATGCTGGGCCACGCACTCGCCACCGTGCATCACCACGATCTTGTCGGCATAGCTTCTGAGCTCAGCGGTCCGACCGGCCGCTTTGCAATCGACGCTGTAGCGATTGCGGTCAAAACTCACCAGCGAGGTTGAACTGACGCGCACGGTACGTTCGGCATAACCGTCAAAGGCCCGTGGCAAGGTCAGTAACGAAGGTCGTTCAGACACAAAGACGGACCATACTGTCTGATCCTTGAGGACTGGGTGACGCTGATTCTTCGCCCACTGCAGGCACTCCGCCCGTAGTGCGTGGTTGAGATCATCGAGGCTCGCGGCTTTGCGCGTGGGCGTGAACAATCGCCGTCGGACCGTGCGCACCTGGTTCTCCACCTGACCTTTCTCCCAGCCCGCGCCCGGCGTACAGGCCACCGGCTCAAAAAGGTAATGACTGGCCAGTTCCTCGAAGCGGCGGTTGAAGTCGCGTTCCTTGCCTCGCAGGATGCGGCACACGGCCGTCTTCATGTTGTCGTAAATGCCGCGCCGGGTGACGCCACCGAAAAACTCGAAGGCTCTGCGATGGGCATCGAACACCATCTCCTGTGACTCGCGAAGATAAGCGACGGTCAGGAACAGGCGGCTGTGACACAAGCGGAGGTGGGCAATCTTCACGTCGGTCATGGCCCCGGCAATGACGATCTTCTCGTGGCTCCAGTCAAACTGGAAGGCCTCGCCGGGCTCGAATACGAGTGGGATGTAGGCGTCGGTAGGACTTCCCTGATGTTCTGCCCGCCAGTTCTTCACAAAACGACGCACGCTATCGTAAGCACCGCGGTAACCTTCGGCCTGCAGTGCCTCGTAGTAACCTTGCGCTGTACGCCGTTGCTTCAACGGCAGAGGCTGAGCGTGCTTCAACAACGTCGTCAATGTATCGATAAACGGACCGAGCTTGGGTCGGTGCACCGTATCTCGGTGATACTCGAAGTGCGTCTGATCACTCCTTAGAACTTTACGCACCGTATTGCGCGATACGTTGAAATCCTTTGTTATCTGGCGAATAGACTTCTTGCCATCACGTGCTGCTAATCGAATCTTCCTGATCGTCTCCACCGTCAACATCTCCTTCATATGCTCCCTGACTAAAATAGGTCAGACAGCATGGTTGAAGGTGGGTCAATTTTGCACGCCGATCACCCCCGTAAGTGGGTCATTTTTGCACGCCGATTTACAGTCCTGTGGAACTCCTTGTCCCTTGCGGTACATAAAACCCAGATTGTACTGGGCAGATGCATACCCTTGTTCAGCAGCAAGGGTGTACCACTTCACTGCAGTCTTATAGTCCTGTATGACGCCTTCTCCCTCGACGTACATAAAACCCAGATTGTACTGGGCAGATGCATGCCCTTGTTCAGCAGCAAGGGTGTACCACTTCACTGCAGTCTTATCGTCCTGTGGAACTCCTTGTCCCTTGCGGTACATCAAACCCAGATTGTACTGGTCAGATGCATACCCTTGTTCAGCAAGAGGCGTAAACTCCTTGAGAGCAGTTGCGTAATCTCCTCTCTCGTGAGCATCAACCCCTTTCTGGAAATCTGCACTCCAACACACTCCCGAACTTCCAAGAAGCACGGTCATCGTTAGGACAAGGATTAGCGTTAAGCGGTTCATATTCTAAGTTTTATCACAGGACGGTAAATCGGGGAAGTTCAAGCAAAAGTCGGTCAGTATCAGCACCCTTTGTAGTTCTTCGCAACACACTCTCGGGCGAGTTAGAGTAGGGAGGTGCTGGATAGGCTGTCCTGCTATCCGCGATTCGTTTGGATTTATTGAGCGCAATTTATTTTCTGGGAATAGTCGGATCCCGCATCTGAGTGAATCCGCTTATCGACTAGCTGACCCGCGACGAAATGTAGCGACAACATCTTGTCCGCATATACACCACCTTCACAGTAGTACCAGAACTCGCCTCCAGCGAACGTTTCAACATGGTATGGATCTCCCAACAATGCTGTTGCAGTTTCTGGATACATACCGAGCTTTACTAGTTCCGCTCTCGATAGGTCTGAAGCGCTCGGCTGATGCTCGATATAGGGCAAAACATCACTAGGCGTCAGACGTACCGCGAGCGCTTTTAACGTTTCAATCCTTTCCGGGCCAGTTGGATGCGATGTGAGGAATGGAAGGACGAGGGAACCACCACGCTTTTCGTACATTCGCTGATGAAGCTCAGCAGCACCAAATGCAGAGTAGCCAGCTTCTATCGCCCAGATCGCACCCAGGTAGTCTGACTCTCGTTCTTGGTCCCTAGAGAAATGGGTATTGACTAACTGCGCAAGCAAATCCACTCCAAGTTGAGTAGTGGGATCTGCCGTATTGCTGCGCACGATTTCTTGCAATATCGCTATCGGGATTCTGCGCATGAGGTTTTTCGTAACATGCTCAAGCTTGAGGTGTGCGAGTTCGTGCCCAAGCAGGGCTGCCCATTGGTCGGAGTTGTACCCAACCAACGTCACCATCGCGAAGTTCACCCCAACAGTTTTGACTCCGTTAATCGGACCTGCAAAGGCGTTTGGCTCACTGCCACGAATCAACAACAGTCTGGCGTCTAGTTCAGCGGCTCTCGATATGTTGTCAAAAGTGTCTCGAATTACTCGCGTCAAATCAGAACGGATTTTTATCGGCTTCGAAAATAATTTGTAACTTTTCAAGGTTACGTAGCCTGACGCTGAATTGGCCATATCCTGTATGTGCCACGCCTCACCGATTTGTGTACGAATGCTACGGATGGTCTCAGCAGGGGTGCTGCTAAATGCTGTTACGGCGATCAGCGAAACAAGCACACGAAAGGTTTTTCGAATTATGTTCGGTCCCCCCATTGTTTGAGCATAGACAACTCGAATCGGTGGATCCAGCATCACGCGGCGTACTTTACGCACAGATCGCGAGGTGTTTCATATCCGTTACTGAGTCAGATCGCTAAAGATCACTTTCTGCGATTGCATCTTCTGTATCTGTGCCATCGTCATCCAACAAGATAAGTAATACGTTGCGTTCGAGACGGCCTTGCCTAACTTAGATTTAGATACAGCCTTGGTGTTGGGTGCACCCGTGGTGATGTTATTGCTCGCTAGAAGATTGGAGACGATGTTCGCCTTGATACCGAAGTTCGTGTTCTCTGGGATAACGCCGAAGTGCTCTATCACTTTTTTCAAATCTAACTTCGCAACTGCAACGGCCACGACATTGCCTTTCTCGTTAAAAATAGGCCCGCCACTGTTGCCGGGTTGGAGTGCTGCGTCTATCTGAATATTGGAGTAGTTATCGCCCAGCCCTGTGAGTGAGCTGATGATCCCTTTGGTGATCTTCACCGAGGAGCTGATGTTTTTTCCAAAGGGGAACCCTGCAACGAACACATCTTCCATCAATTCGGGATTTTTCTTGCTGAGCGGGAGAACCGTGGTGGGCTTAAAGTCAGCTTTTAGAACCGCCAAATCGTTTAGCGGATCTGTTGACAGGACCGTTGCCGGGATGATTTTCCCTTCGTAGTGGACCTTGACCTCATTGCAGCCATTGATAACGTGATGGTTGGTGACGATGTGTCCCGAGCGGGTGACCGCAAATCCTGTACCTGACGCTGCAGCAATGGCCTTACCGTCATCTTCTATGACGGGAGGGGATTTCTTTGGACTAACCTTTTGTGCATAGAGAAACTCATCGTTCTCAAAGATACCTTCTTGAACGCGCCCATCGGCAAAGGTAAAGGTGCCTTGCCCGTGCATTTTGTCATCCTTCTGTTGATTTGCACTTAAAAGTGATCCACTTAAGGTAGGTATTTGCATCCAAATTTGATCCACTCATAGACCCTTGCCTGCTCGGAACCGAGCAGGAGACAGAAGGAGTGATGGACGTGGATTTATTGAGTGTTATTAGACGCTGGCATTTTCGGGAAGGCCAGTCGATCCGAGAGATATCCCGTCGAACGAAGTTATCCAGGAACACGATTGCTAAGTATTTGGCGAGCGGCGAGGTGGAGCCTGCGTATCCCAAGCGCACGACCCCCAGCAAAATAGATGACGATGCGGAAACGCTGGCGTCGTGGCTGACGCGAGAATCGGGTCGTAGCCGCAAACAACGGCGTAATTTACGCCAACTCTACGGCGACTTGGTTCATCTGGGATATCGCGGTTCCTACGACCGGGTCGCAGCATTCGCGCGCGCGTGGCGGACGCGGCGCCAAGAGGGGGTAAAGGCGGCCCGTGGGACGTTTGTCCCGTTGGTGTTCGAGCCGGGAGAGGCTTTTCAGTTTGATTGGTCCGAAGACTGGGCAGTGATCGGCGGCGAGCGCCGCAAGCTCATGATCGCGCATTTCAAACTCTCCTACAGCCGCGCATTCGTCCTACGTGCTTACCCGCTGCAAACGCACGAGATGTTATTCGATGCGCACAACCACGCGTTGGCCGTGCTGGGCGGTGTGCCTCAGCGGGGTATTTACGACAACATGAAGACGGCCGTGAACCGGGTTGGTCGGGGTAAGATCCGCGAGGTCAACGCGCGTTTCCAGGCGATGGCCAGCCACTTCTTACTCGAGGCGACATTTTGCAGCCCCGCCGCCGGCTGGGAGAAGGGCCAGATCGAGAAGAACGTGAGGGACTCGCGGTCACGGTTCTGGCACGATGCACCGAAGTTTGTTGACCTGGACGAACTTAATACCTGGTTGGCCGCTCGTTGTCAGATGCTGTGGCATGAGGTTCGTCACCCCGAGCAACCGATGCGGACCATCGCCGAGGTCTGGGTAGATGAGCAAACAGCACTGATGCGGATGCCGCCGCCGTTCGATGGATTCATCGAGCACACTAAACGGGTGTCGCCAACCTGTTTGATCGCGTTCGAGCGCAATCGTTACCGTGTGCCGGCTGCATTCGCGAACCACGCCGTGAGTCTACGCGTTTATGCGAATCGACTCGTGATTGTCGCTGAAGGTAGCAAAGTCGTCGAACATCCCAGGCTGTTCTCGCAGGGTCATGACCGCACCGCGCAAGTCTTATACGACGGGCGTCATTATTTGGCCGTGGTGCAACGCAAGCCGGGCGCGTTGCGTAATGGGGCTCCCTTTGCCGAGCTCCCTGACGGGTTCAAACGTCTCCAATCAACACGACTCAAGCGCCCTGGTGGCGATCGCGAGATGGTCGAGGTTTTGGCGTTGGTCTTGCACCACGACGAGCAGACGGTGCTGTGTGCCGTCGAACTCGCGCTTGAAACTGGCGCGCCTTCGAAGCAACACGTTATCAATATCCTCAATCGGTTGCTCGAAACAACCGCACCAGCGCGCATCGACGCACCGGCCGGACTGAGCTTGATTGAAGAGCCCCAAGCCAATGTTGATCGCTACGATCATTTACGGGAGGTTACCCATGCAGACTGACGCACTGGTAACGACCTTGAAGTCGCTGAAACTCCACGGCATGGCTGACGCTATCGGTGAACTCGCCCTACAACAGGCGCCGGCCTACCGCCAAGCCGAGCCCCTTCTAGCGTCACTGCTTAAAGCCGAAGTCGCCGAGCGCGAAGTGCGGTCGATCAACTATCAAATGAAGGTTGCTCGCTTCCCTGCTTACCGCGATTTAGCCGGTTTCGACTTCACCGAGAGTACCGTTGACCAGGCTTTGATCAGCACGCTCCATGCCGGCGACTTCATCGACGATGCACATAACCTCGTCCTCATCGGTGGACCCGGTACCGGCAAAACCCATTTGGCAACCGCGATCGGCGTCCATGCCATCAGGCATCATCATTTACGGGTTCGCTGCTTCTCTACCATTGAACTCGTCAATCTGCTTGAACAAGAAAAGGCAGAGAGAAAACCTGGGAAAATGGCCAAGCGTTTAGTTCATACGGACCTCGTCATTCTTGACGAACTCGGATATCTGCCATTCTCGCAAGCCGGCGGTGCGTTGCTCTTCCATTTACTCAGCAAGCTCTATGAACGCACCAGCGTCATCATTACCACTAATCTGAGTTTCTCGGAGTGGTCCAGCGTGTTCGTTGATCCAAAAATGACAACAGCGCTGTTGGACCGGTTCACGCATCATTGCCACATCGCTGAGACCGGAAATGATAGCTTCCGCTTCAAGAACAGTTCGATGCAAAACAAAAAGGAAAAGAAGACTAGAAAATCATCAAAATAATGAGCCATACTGGCTCTTCCGGGTGGATCAATTTTCAATGCAAATCCCGGATCACTTTTCGATGCAACTCAACAGTTGACGTCCTTTAACATCCGGATATCCAGCGCCTGATCCGCGACACTGTCCCATGATAATGATAAGTTGACCATCGATACTGGCTCGCGTGATCTACTCTTGCACTTCAAAAAAGGCCAACCAGATGTTCGAAAATCTCGCCTCGCCACTCACGATCCGCAGCCGGACGTTCCGTAACCGGATATTCTCCTCGGGCCATCAGACCCTACTTGCTCGTGGTGGTTTGATCACCGACCGGTTCGTCGCTTACCACGAAGCACGCGCTCGCGGTGGGGCCGGCTTGATCATTACTGAGGCCGCATCTGCTCACGAATCGGCCTACTTTAACGAGTTCGTACCATCAGCTTTTCTAGACGAGTCGATCGCAGGTTTTCGCCAACTCGCCAAAGCGCTTCACTCACATGACTGCGGGGTGATCGGACAACTGTTCCATCCCGGTGCCGAAGTTGCGGCGATCTTAGATGATGGCAGTCGCCCGGCGGCGTGGGCGCCGTCCACGCATCATCAGGAACGTTATCTAGTGACCGCAAGGCCGATGCCGATCGCGATGATTCGAGACGTTATCCAAGGCTTCGCCGATACTGCGGCGCGAATGATCTCCGCCGGACTTGACGGCGTCGAAGTACTCGCAAGTCATGGCTATCTGCCGATCCAGTTCTGTAACCCAAGATTGAATCATCGCACCGACGACTACGGCGGTAGTTTTGAGAATCGGTTACGCTTTTTAAACGAAATCCATGACCGCATTCGTGGCAAAGTTGGCGAAGACGCCATTGTCGGGTTGCGTATCTCGGCCGACGATCTCGAAGCTGGCGGGTTCCCGCAGAATGAAGTCTCTGAGGTTCTCGCCGCGCTCGATACAGCCGACCGTTTCGATTATTTCAATATTACTTTGGGCTCGTCGTCGACTACCGAGGGCGCAGTACATATCGTGCCGCCGATGTCGATTGATCCGGCCTATGTCGCTCCTTACGCCGCAGAGGTAAAACGTTCGACCAGCCGTACAATTCTTGCAACCGGACGCTTTAATCAACCGCAAGATGCCGAGCGTGCGCTGGCGGCCGGACAGGTTGATATGGTTGGTATGACTCGCGCGCAAATTTGCGATCCTGAGATGGCGCGCAAAGCATTGAGCCAACGGGCGGATGATATTCGCGTATGTATCGCATGCAACCAGGCCTGCATCGGGCACTACGCCTTGGGCGCACCGATATCATGTATTCAGTTTCCAGAATCTGGGCGCGAGCTGGAGTATGGTAACCGCATTACAGCCGACAGGTCACGTGAAGTATTAGTGGTTGGTGGTGGCCCGGCAGGACTAAAAGCGGCGGCTGTTGCAGCGGAACGCGGACACCAAGTTACTTTGTACGAAAAGAGCAAACGCCTTGGTGGTCAAGTACTGCTCGCGCAACTATTACCCGAGCGCAGGGAGTTTGGCGGTATTGTTACTAACCTCGAGCGCGAAGCACGTACCGCGGGAGTCGACATAAAACTCGGTTCGAAAATAACCGGTGAAGCCCTTCGTGCGAGCGACGCTGATGTCGTAGTCATCGCTTCTGGCGCCACGCCGCATATCCCCGACATCGAGATCAGCGACAGCGCACATGTCGTTACCGCGTGGCAAGTCATTAACGATGAAGTCGAATGCGGGTCTCGGATCGTTATTGCCGATTGGCGCGGCGACTGGGTGGGCCTCGGTTTAGCCATGAAACTGATAAAAGCCGGACATCAGGTTCGCTTGGCGACGGTCGCGAATTGCGCTGGGGTAAACCTTCAATTCTATACCCGCGATCCGATGATCGCCGAGATCGATCGACTCGGTGTCCAGTTTACCCATTACGCCCGTCTCGCCGGTGCGGACGAAAGCGCTGCCTATTTCGTTCATGCGAGTGGCGGGCATATGATGGATTTCGAATGCGATACTTTAGTGCTCGCGTATGGCCACGACAGCGAAATGGATCTCTTCAACAGTCTCGAAGACTCTGGCACGGAAGTGCATGTCATCGGCGATGCGCTGTCACCGCGCACGGCCGAAGAGGCTGTGCTCGAAGGATTAAAGGTGGGATGCGAGATCTAGAGTTGTTCGATCCATTTGAAAAATCGGGGTCAGAGTAAAAACTCATATGTCGCCAAATTAGGAAGAATTGTTACTCTGGAGCAGACACGTTACAGCGCGCACCCGTTCTCAGGATCCACAGGACGCAATTAAGCCCATCCCGGGCAGGCGACGGCGTCAACAAGACTATTGCGGATCGAGCAGGTAGTCGTCGCCCTCGCGCATGTTTTCCTTCAACCAGGTCGCGGCGTCTGGCGCGGTCGGTTGAATCAGCGGTACTTCGCCGCGATCCTGTGCGATCTTCGCGCGCAGTTTTTCCGTGCCCTGTTCGTCGAACTGGAACGTCACGGGATCGAGCACCACGCCGTAGACATCACGCGCCGTCGCGAAGCTGATGAACTCGTCGCGGACGTGCTCACATACCTTGTCCGCGGGACGCTCCAGAGGATCGCCGAACCCGCCGCCACCCGAGGATACACCCACCCAGATCTGCCCGGGATCGATCTGCATGTAACCTTTAGCTGAACAGTAATCGCGGTGCCCAGTGTCGAGGGTTTCGCGGTAGTTGCCACCGCCGATCCCGCAGGTACCGCCGAACACGCCGAACGGAGGGTTCGCCGCGCCGTCGCCCGACCCGTAGCAATGCATGGGCGCTCCATAGGGCTGCACGCCAACACGAATACCTGCCCCTCCCATGGTCTTGCCTTGTCCCATGGAATCGGTCTCAATCTGACAATAGTCAACCATTAAGGGGTAGAGGAGTTCATGAACCTCAACGCTCCCAATCTTCAAACCGCCCAAGGCCGATGACAGCATCGTCAAGGGCCACCCATCAGCATTTTTCGAAGCACCCCCGCCAGACGCGCCATTGAAGAACACTGCAGCCCACTCGGCCGGTTCGTCGCCGCGGTTATCAATACCCGAAATCGAGGGTGCACATTGAAAGCTGCCGTAACCTGCTGACGTCCGGTCGGGGGTAGCCTGTGCTAGGGCCTTCCATACCGCTTCCATTTCCTGAGTTGCCGGTGTCAGCGTCGCCATCGCGGTTGCCGCCGGATATTTGGCTTTCACAATCGAACCTTCCGGCGCCTCACAACTGATGTGCCGCAGGCAACCGTCGTTATGCGGTATCTCCGGATCAATTGCAGTCAGGATCGGAATGCCGGACGACGCCTCCATAACGCCCTGCGTGCCGTTGGCTCCCCCCGCGCCCTGCGGCGAGCTGCCCGCATAATCGACGTGCACGTGGTCGTCTTTGATCGTCACTTCCGCGTGCACCGTGAGGTTGGTATTCCCCATCCCGTCGGAGTCGATCCACGATTCGCCGACATAGGTGCCATCGGGGATAGTGCGGATCTCCTCACTAGTACGGCGGTCGGCATAATCCAAGATCGCTTCGACGTAGTGGTTTAGCTCTTCAGGGCCATATTCGTCGATGAGTTCGATCATACGCCGTTTACCGGTCCAAATAGAACCCAATTGCGCTTTGAGATCACCGTAGAGCAAGTCCTTGTAGCGGACGTTGGCGAGGTACATATTGATCACGTCTTGGCGAGGTTCACCTTTTTCGTAGAATTTGATCGGCGGTAATTGCAACGCTTCTTGCCAAACGTTTTTCGCACTCGGTGCGACGCTCGTAGCCTCGTAGGCACCGCAGTCGAGCTGATGCCCCTTGGTCACGGCCCAGAAACGATGTTCGCCTTCGTAAAATATGGGGCAGGCCGTAACGAAGTCACCAACGTGAGTATTGCCGCTATACGGATCGTTACTGACTATGACGTCGCCATCATAGACGTTGCCTTCGAACGCATTAACCATCGACCTCAGGATCAAGTGCAGTGAGTTGGTGTGGACCGGCAGCGCGTCCATCATGCACACTTGGCGCGCCTTGGCATCATAGATGGCACAGGAGAAATCGCGCGACAACGCCAGGATCGACGTCCACGACGTCCGCTCGAGGGTCAGTGTCATCTCCCTGGCGATGGCGTTGAAGCGGTTCAGGATCACCGAGAAGGTGATGGGGTCCATGTTCTCGTCGGCCGATAGTGGAAATCTGCCGTGCCGGCTATCAACACCCGTATCAGGTAGCACCGAACTCATGAGGCATTCTCCCGTTTACTCTAAACGCCCAATGCCTAAGCGCGACGACATCAGGATGATGGCCCCATCATACCGCGCATCGCACAATACGGCTATTTGTTCAGCCGAAGTACCGGGATTTTGACGCCCCCATTGCGCGTATTTGTGCGCCTTTGAAGCCAGCAGTAGCGCTACGCTATGCAGAAATGATTGTTGTTCGAAACGCGTGAGAAATATCTTTGCCGATGACAATGGCTCGTGCAGTCAAAAATCAATCGCCATCCGCATTTCCACCGGGCAACCGTGGTCGAATGGAATCGGCGCGCGCGTTTCCGCAAGACACTCCATACCCAGCGCACGGTAAAATTCGACCGCGGGATTATCTGAAAGTACGTCCAGATGCAGTCCGCGTTGCCCCGCGTCCTTACCGAGCTGCATGGCATGGCGCACTAGCGCTGCACCGATGCCCTTTCCGCGATGTTCGGGCTTAACGGCTAAGGCATGAATGTAATGCACCGGTTTTGGAATCGCGACGTTCAAATAACTTGCCAAATAGGTACGCTTACCCATCTCGGCCAAATCATCCTGCGGTACGGTGCCGTCTTCGATCAATGTCCCCCATATCGGCGCCAAGGCTTTTTTACGGAGTTCGAACTCCGGGCCGGGCCACCCGACCTCGATGCCGAGAAGTTCGTCACCCTCGATCGCAAGTCGACAGCCGTCAAATCCGAACAAGCTACCTTCGGTGGCCCAGGAGGATCGCACGATCGGGTCCAAATATTTGCGGCTTAAAAATTGATAGTCGTAGGCGGCCGGACCGGTCGCATGCATCAGCTCTGGTAAGTCATCGATAAATTTATCGACATGTGCCGAGGTCGCTTGAATGATTTCCATGGTGTCTCCTAACTTGCTTTATCTACCGCTTCAAGAACCGCGGCAAACGCTTCTATGGTTTTGGTCTCGGTCGGTTCCAGGCACACTTGTAAATGTGAGATACCTGCCTGCTCGTATTCAAGTATCGCTTCAGCGATCACTTCGGGTGCACTCATCAGAGGCTTTAACGGCCCCGCTCAGCTTACTCCTCACACTAAGCCAGTTAAACCCCGTGCCGTTAGATTGTCATACGAAGGCAACGTAGCGCGGTGCGTGGGCTAACTCGGAAGGAACCCCATCGGACGTGCGGGTTGCTATGTAAAGGTACATATAGGAGTCCCAAATACTGATTTGGGGGGTACCCCCTCGCATTGTAAACTCCGGTTTAGATGGATCAAGACGAAAGAGATAACATACAAAGAAATATTTCCGAGCACCTCTGAACCGCCCCGGGAATATCGGAGGCTCATTAGTTTGAGTCAGGCCGCCCTGGCTAACTCTTGCAGTTGTTGATAATAAGCCATCTCCAGTTCCGCCGGCGGAATGCTGCCAATCGGTTCCAAAAGGCGGCGATTATTGAACCAGTCCACCCAAGTCAACGTTGCGAACTCAACAGCCTCAATGTTTCGCCACGGGCCTTGCTGTCGGATCAATTCGGTCTTGTACAATCCATTGATCGTCTCGGCGAGTGCATTGTCGTAGGAATCACCGACGCTGCCGACCGAAGGTTCAATACCGGCCTCATTGAGCCGGTCGGCGTAGCGGATCGATACGTACTGCGTACCTCGATCACTGTGGTGGATCAGGCCCGTGTCTTCATTGACGCAACGCGCATGCAACGCCTGCTCCAAGGCATCCAATGCAATATCCGCATGCAAAGCACTCGACACCCGCCAACCGATAATCCGACGGGAGAAAGCATCGATGACAAAAGCCACATAGACGAACCCTTGCCAGGTTGCTACGTCAGTGAGATCAGCGACCCACAGAGCGTTCGGACGTGATACCGTGAAGTTACGGTTGACCCGATCCAATGGGCGTGCCGCACTACCGTCAGCCGTCGTCGTCTTAATGCGACGACCCCGCACGACACCTCGCAATCCCAACTCCTTCATCAATCGTGCGACCGTACAGCGCGCGACGATGAATCCTTCACGTCTCAGTTGCCGCCACACCTTACGGACACCGTATACACGAAAGTTCTCCTTCCATACCCGCTCAATCTCAGGCTTTAGTTCAGCATCACTGCGAGCACGGGCTGAGCGCCGCTCTGGATCGCGCTCCTGTGCTTTGTGCTCGTAGTACGTCGATGGAGCAAGCGGCAAAATAGCGCAGATTGGCTCGACCCCGAATCGACCCTTGTACTCATCCATGTAGGTGACCATCACTTCAGTCGGCGGTCGAGCTCCGCCTGGGCGAAAAACGCTGACGCCGTTTTCAAGATCTCATTCGCCCGCTTCAACTCACGATTCTCTCGCTCCAACGCCTTGAGTCGATCCTCAGCATCGCTCGTCACACCGTCTCGACGACCCGTATCGATTTCAGTGCGTTTCACCCAGCTTCTGAGCGTCTCCGGCGTGCAACCAATCTTGCCGGATATCGACACCAGTGCCGCCCAGCGCGATTCATAATCCTTCTCATGTTCGAATACCATCCGAACAGCCCGCTCCCGTATCTCCCGGGAATATCGTTTTGATTTGCTCATGCTCCAATCCTCTCAAGATTTGGAGCCTCCGGTAAAGCCGGAGCGGTTCAATCTGAAGAAGGCGGGTGTGCAGAACACCCGCAAGCGTACTGACAAGTTATTGTCCCTGGACCGCAGAATTTTGCTCTCCAGTTTTACGCCACTGCCGATGACCAATTATTAAACGCATCTTCCCTGAGATTTCGATAATGTGCGGCTTTGACTAAGTGACGACCCAGATTGAACAAGTTGTAAACGGCAGCGTGAACAGTCAAGAATCTTCCCGCGTGCCTTGGTGACTTGAATCTCCGCATCCCGCGCTCCCTCACGCTGGTTAGTTCGTGCGATTGCTCTGCTCGATTATTAGCATATTGCGCTGTATCGTGTATCGCTTCAGGAATAATCTCCCGATGCGCCACGCAATAACTCCGCAATTTGTCTGTCACGATCCGCCTGGGTTCGCCGCCATGGCTTCTCAGTAAGCGCTTGAAGAAACGCTTTGCAGCCGCGCCATCTCTACGGCTTTGGAGAAACACGTCCACCCCTTCACCATCCTGATCGACTGCCCGCCATAGATAATGCTGTTTGCCATTGATCTGCACGAAGACTTCATCGATGCAGAAGGTATCGCCGTAGCCATGATGCTTTCGCTTCAGTCGCCTGGCGAACCTGGGACCGAACTTGATACACCAGAGCCGAATGGTTTCGTAGGTGACGGTGATGCCTCGCTGAGCAAGCAAATCTTCGATATCACGGTGGCTGAGGTTGAATCTGCAGTAAAGCCAGACTGCATAGCTGATGATCTCAGGTGGGAACCGGTAACGTTTGTAGATATTCATTCCGGAATTATCCATTTTCGAGAGTTAAGTTGTCAGTACGCTATTCTCTATTTAACTTGTCGAAACTCAGGTGCTGTGGGAGTATTTGGCAGTAACAAAATTAATTAATGTGGAAACGTCATGAGCGAGCCGGATTGTCCACAAAGTGGTCCCTATGGGGTGGAACTCGAAGCGGGTGTTTATTTCTGGTGTAGCTGTGGTCGTTCTTCTAACCAACCTTTTTGTGATGGTTCCCATCAAGGTAGTGACTTTACTCCGGTGAAATTTGAACTCACGGCAACGGAATCCAAATGGTTGTGTGGCTGTAAACGTAGTGGCAAATTATTCCTCTGTGACGGCAGTCATAAAAACACTTGAGCAGGAAAGTATGAATACAACTGCCAGCGATCAACGGGAATTAGCGACAACGCTTATCGAAAAGGCCAGTGCGTTGGCACCGGATTTACGTGAACGTGCCGCAGAGGCAGAGCAACAGCGACATGTCCATGCAGATTCTTTCAAAGCCATGAAAGAAGCTGATCTGTTTCGTGCCTATGTGCCAGTGCGTTTTGGTGGATATGAATTGCATCCCCGTTATTTTTGGCGCATCGCAGCTGAAATTGCCAAGGCCTGTCCCTCTTCCAGTTGGGTTTACAGTGTGATGTCCTGTCATACTTATGTGATGGCGATGTTTCCGGAACAGGCTCAGGAAGAAGTGTTCGGTACCGATCCAAATGCTGGTATATCCGGTATTCTTCCCGACCGAACCACGGCGACTAAAGTCAATGGTGGTTATATATTAAAGAACAGCGTCTGGCCGTTTTGCTCCGGTTCCCATAATGCGGATTGGTTTATTTTGGGCGCACAATTACCCGGATTGCCACCGGGACATAACAAGGCGTTTTTCCTGATACCACCCGATGAAATCGCGATTAATGACGATTGGTATGTGGCTGGTCTCAAGGCGAGTGGGAGTAACAGTGTGCGGTTAAAGGAGGACGAATACTTTGTACCTGAGCACAGGATGTTAAAAGCGGAAACTGCCCTGGTGCACAAATGTGGTACCTCAAGACCTTTACTCTATCGTGCTCCGTTCGGGGCACTACTTGCAGTTTCATTAGGTTCAGGCACAACTGTTGGCGCTGCAGTCGGCGCATTGGAACATTATGAGGACTTGATTCAAAACCGTTCAGCCAGGCCAATGGTTTATACCGATGACATTCCCAAAAAGCGTTTGTCATCAACCCATCGCAACTTGGGTGATGTCACGGCGAAACTGGAATCCGCTATATTGATGACAGACCATGCCTGTGATCTGTCATTTGACGCTGCAATAAACAATGAGAAGGTATTAGGTGCGGAAGAACGGGCTCGAATAAGATTATATGGGGTACATGCCATGCATCTCTGCCGGGAAGTGGTCAATATCCTGTTCCAGGATTCTGGAGGTTCTTCACTGCATGAGCTAAGTCCCATGCAACGCTTCTATCGTGACATCAACGCCATGACCATGCACGAGGCCATGAATGAAGAGATCATCAAGGAAGTGTATGGCCGAGTTCGGCTGAAACAACCCACCACTCATTGGTTGCTGTAGTTTTAATAGATCGATGAAATCTATGATCATAAATATATAGATATCACGATTCGGAAATGAACTAGAATAAATATTCTAATACTGTACAAAGTCCGGCAATACTCCGGCACTGGTATTGCTGAAACAAAAAACAGTCAACGGAAGAAACGCCAACTGCTCGAAGTGACAATCGAAAAAATGGCGCGCCCCGAAGGATAAAAGTGGGCACTGGATTGAGCACCTAAGACTACCCGCTTAAACAATAAGGCTCTTCCGCAGAATCTGTGGGTAGATAAATGACAAAAGCATAGTTGAAGCGCATTGGGAAGAGAATCATCATAGTACTTGAGAGAGTAACAAGATGGTTAACAACAATCCCAATGCGCATCAGAACAATATTAAATCGTTGTCATTATCTCAAGTCATTTGTGTATGTGTTGAGTTGCATCGAAAAGTGATCCGGGATTTGCATTGAAAATTGACCCACCCGGAAGAGCCAGTATGGCTCGTTACTTTGATAATTTTCTAGTCTTCTTTTCCTTTTTCTCGCGTATTGAACTGTTTTTGAATCGATAGCTATCATTGCCAGTCTCAGCGATATGGCAGTGATGCGTGAATCGGTCCAAAAGTGCGGTCGTCATTTTCGGGTCGACGAACACGCTCGACCATTCAGAAAAACTGAGATTCGTCGTGATGACGACGCTGGTACGTTCGTATAGCTTGCTCAGTAAATGGAAGAGCAAT
Source organism: Gammaproteobacteria bacterium (assembly GCA_963662545.2). Taxonomy (GTDB): domain Bacteria; phylum Pseudomonadota; class Gammaproteobacteria; genus JAYYZW01. The sequence continues at coordinate 2,790,691 of CAXXLL010000003.1, read as the reverse complement.
GCGCCGCCCGCTCGCGAGAATGGTAAATAACCGAGTTCATCGAGAATGACGAGATCGGCATGGACAAGACGATTAGCCATTTGTCCGGGTTTGCCGTCTGCCTTTTCTTGCTCGATCAGGTTGACAAGTTCGATGGTAGAGAAGCAGCGAACGCGCAGATGAAGATGTCTGATCGCATGGACGCCAATCGCCGTTGCTAAATGGGTCTTGCCTGTCCCAGGTCCGCCGATGAACACGACGTGGTGTGCGTCGTCGATGAAATCACCGGCATGGAGAGACTTCACCAGCGTTTGGTCAACGGCGCTCTCGGCGCAGTTGAAACCAGCCAAGTCACGGTATGCCGGGAAGCGAGCCACTTTCATTTGATAGTTGATCGAGCGCACTTCACGCTCTGCAACTTCCGCTTTGAGCAGTGACTCTAGCAGCGGCTCGGCTTGGTGATAAGCGGGCGCTTGTTGTTGAGCGAGTTCACCGATAGCGTCAGCCATGCCGTGAAGTTTTAACGATTTTAAGGTCGTCACCATGGCCTCAGCTGGCATGCATGCGCTCCCGTAAGTGATCGTAGCGATCGACATTGGCTTGCGGCTCTGCAGTCAAACTTAATCCAGCCGGCGTGTCGATAGGCGCCGGCGCGGTTGCTGCGAGCAACCGGTTTAGAATATTTATAACGTGCTGCTTCGATGGTGCGCCGGTTTCAAGCGCGAGTTCTACCGCACACAACACGGTCTGTTCGTCGTGGTGTAACACCAACGCCAGGATGTCGACCATCTCGCGGTCTCCTCCAGGACGTTTGAGCAGCATTGACTGGAGGCGTTTGAAGGCTGCTGGCAGTTCCGCAAATGGTGCACCGTTGCGCAATGCACCCGGTTTGCGTTGTAGCACCGCCAGATAATGACGCCAGTCGTATAACACTTGCGCCACACGGTCATGGCCTTGCGCAAACAATCGAGGATGTTCAACGACTGGATGACCTTCGGCGGCAACGACGAGGCGGTCCGCGTAAACCCGTAAGCTCACAGCATGGTTCGCGAAAGCCGCGGGTACGCTGTAACGATTACGTTCGAACGCGATCAAACACGTTGGCGAGACGCGTTTGGTGTGTTCGATGAATCCATCAAACGGTGGTGGCATCCGCATCAGCGCCGGTCGTTCATCCGCCCAGACCTCAGCGATGGTCTGTGTCGGCTGCTCCGGATGGCGGACTTCGTGCCATAGAGTCTGACAACGCGCACTCAACCAGGTGTTGAGTTCGTCCAGGTCGGCAAACTTCGGCGCGTCGTGCCACAGTCGCGACCGTGAGTCTCTCACCCCTTTCTCGACCTGGCCCTTCTCCCAGCCGGCGGCGGGGTTACAAAATGTGGCCTCGAATAAGAAGTGACTGGCCATTGCTTGGAAACGCGCGTTGACCGCTCGGGCTTTGCCTCGGCCGACACGATCCACCGCCGTCTTCATGTTGTCGTAAATGCCGCGCTGCGGCACACCGCCGAGCACCGCTAACCCGTGGTTGTGGGCGTCGAAGAGCATCTCGTGGGTCTGCAACGGGTAGGCCCTGAGGATGAACGCACGGCTATAAGACAGCTTGAAATGCGCGACCATCAGCTTACGGCGCTCGCCACCGATCACTGCCCAATCTTCGGCAATTGCTCCTGCATTGCTCTACCTCCTGCATCCGTGCAGTCGTCACTCCAGTCGAATTGAAACGCTTCTCCTGGTGCAAACACCAGCGGGACAAACGCGGCGCGGCTCGCTTTTACTGCTTCTTGCTGCTGCGCCCGCCAAGCTCGTGCGAACGCGGCGACCCGGTCGTAGGAACGTAAGCGGTTAAACCAGACCGTCATTCCGATTTAAATGGCAGTGAGTTAGTTTGCCAGGTTTTCCGTCCCGTTAGGAGCCTGGCACATGACACCACAACGCAAATCCCGCTGGAAGCGCCGTACACCCGCCGCGTGGCGAGCATTGTTCGCAGAGCAAGCCCAAAGTGGGCTCTCGGTCAAAGCTTTTTGCGCGCAACGCGGCATCGGTTATTCAACCTTTGCGCGCTGGAAGTCGGCATTATCCGGGGCGGAGCAAACCGCGTCACAAACAATCCCCTTCATTGAGTTATCACCGCCACGGTCATCGTCAAATGATGGTTGGGATGTCGAGGTCACCCTGGGCCCCGATATTGTGTTGCGGTTGGCGCGTCGCTGATGTGGTCAGCGCCTTGCGGTTTGCGCATTTGGTTGTGCCGGTCGCCGACCGACATGCGTAAATCTTTTCACGGCTTGTCGGCTTTGGTCCGCCAAGGCTTAAACGAAGACCCGCTCGACGGTGCGTTGTACGTTTTTGTGAATCGCCGACGGACATTGCTGAAGGCGTTGTACTTTGAAGTAGATGGTTATTGTATCTGGAGTAAACGATTAGAGCGCGGTCAGTTCCAAGTACGTTGGGACAGCGACGTCAAACAGCGGCTCCAACGTAGCGAATGGCAATGCATTATTGAAGGCATCGACTTACGTTCAGTGCGTCGATTAAGGCGTTTTAATTTACCTGAAAACGATCGACGTTCAAGCGTGCAAACGTTATAATTCACGCTCATGAAAGAGGGCTGCGTCACACTGCACTCCCCTCGATGCGACGATGTTACAAGCAGAAATCACCGCCCTTAAATCGCAAGTCGCACAACTCACCCATCAACTCGACTGGTTCAAACGCCAACTGTTCGGCCGCAAGTCTGAACGGCGTTTAATCGAGCCCAATCCGGACCAACCGCAACTGGATGGCTTTAACGTAGCGCGGCCTGAGGCAGCGCAAGTTGAGAAAGAAACCATTACGTATCAACGGCGCAAAGGTAAGCGTCGTGATGCGGATTGTGTGACCGAGCAAGGCTTGCGGTTTGATGACTCGGTGCCGATCCAAACCATCCGCTTATCGGTACCGGCAGACCTGGCGGGTGACTTTGAATCGATTAGCGAGAAGGTGACCTATCGGTTAGCGCAACGGCCGGGGGCGTATGTGGTATTGAAGTACATCCGGCCGGTGGTGAAGCGCAAGCGCGATGGTCAAATCGTTACCCTTGCGGCGCCGGAAGGTCTGTGGCCCGGCAGCATGGTGGATGTGAGTGTGGTCGCTGGGATGCTGGTCGACAAATTCGCCTATCACTTACCGTTGTATCGCCAACATCAGCGACTGGCGATGAATGGCATTACGGTATCGCGTGCTAGCTTGACGCAATGGGTGAAGAAAGCGAGCGGCTTACTGCAACCGATTTATCTGGCGCTGTTACGGCATATCTTGCAATCGAAGACGCTGGCGATGGACGAGACGCCGGTCAAGGCGGGCCGCGCAGGTAAAGGCAAGATGAGAACGGCCTGGTATTGGCCGATCTATGGCGAGGCGGATGAAATCGCATTTACCTTTGCGCCGAGTAAAGCGCGCACGCATATCGAGAAGACCTTGTTGGACTTTAAGGGCACGCTGTTAACGGATGGTGCGGCGGCTTATACCCGCTATGCGATTGAACACGAGGATGTGGTGCACGCGCAATGCTGGGCCCATACAAGACGCCAATTCGAACGGGCGTTGTCAGATGACCCACCAGGCGCCCATGCCGCGCTTGAACTGATAGGTCAGCTGTATACGGTTGAGGCCACTATCCGCAAGCAACAAATGGAGGCAGTGGCGACGCAGGCGACTCGCGGTTTACATGCTTTGCCGGCGGTGGATGCGTTCTTTGCTTGGTTGCATGGGCAACGCCAGCGGCTGGACTTATTACCCAGCCAACCGTTTACTAAAGCTGTCGGTTATGCGAGTGAGCGTGAGGGCGCATTGCGGATTTATCTATCAGATCCGAGTGTCGCCATTGATACCAATCACTTAGAGCGTGCACTTCGGCCTATCCCGATGGGGCGCAAGGCGTGGTTGTTTTGCTGGACGGAGGTGGGTGCCGAGCATGTTGGGATCATCCAGAGTTTGCTCTGCACGTGTCGCTTGCACGGTATCAACCCGTATACCTACCTGGTCGATGTGCTGCAACGGATCGCGATCCATCCGGATAGTGCGGTGGAGCAGTTGACGCCGCGGGTATGGAAATCGATGTTCAGTGATAACCCGCTACGGTCTGATTTGGCCGTGACCAACACACCGCAGAAACGAATTCAAGACGTCGCCGTTTAACCGGTTACTCCCTCTCTCACCCCGGATTGCTACAATGTTGATGGTGTTTTCACTGACTTAGCCCGGGTTGTAGCTCCCTCTCTCACCCCGGATTGCTACAATACAGGTCCGACAGGCGCAGACGGCGTAGGTGTTGTAGCTCCCTCTCTCACCCCGGATTGCTACAATCTTGTCTGTAGCCGCTTCATTGTGTCGTGACAATGGGTTGTAGCTCCCTCTCTCACCCCGGATTGCTACAATTATTTTGGATTGCGGCACAGAGCATTAGCGGTTGTAGCTCCCTCTCTCACCCCGGATTGCTACAATGATCGAGGTCGTGTCCGAAAAGGAGCCTAAGTTGTAGCTCCCTCTCTCACCCCGGATTGCTACAATCGTCTGGACAATCGCCACGCATTCATACAGGTTGTAGCTCCCTCTCTCACCCCGGATTGCTACAATCTCACGCTGTCAATGGCGGATGTGAGTGTGGTTGCGGGGATGCTGGTTGATAAGTTCGCTTATCACCTGCCGCTGTACCGTCAACATCAACGAATGGGGCTGGCGTCCAGCTCTGTTGTAGCTCCCTCTCTCACCCCGGATTGCTACAATAGACTTGCCGAGAAGCCCCGCTAGGCATAGGCCGGCGGGGTTGCGATTTCTTTAAAACCACTAAAAAAGCAGCATTTGCTCGGATGTGACGGCTTTTTCCTGAAAAAGCGGCATACCCACAAGCAGCTTCATGCTCGCAAATTGCTTCTCGGTTATCGTAAGACATCGAATCGATCCCTCGGGCGGTAAGTGATTTATCAAGCGTTTAAAATGTTTGGCTTGCGCGTCTTTACCGTTCAAAAGGCGCCCATAAACGGAATACTGAATCATGTCGTAGCCGTCTGAGAGTAACCGGTCAATCCAGGCCGTTATTCACGGTCTCGGGCAGATGGTTTAGTTTGCCAGGTTTCCCAGTCAATCGGGAGCTTGGTAAATGAATGATCACGGAAAACCTCGGAACAAACGACGTAGTGCGGATGAGTGGCGTGGCCTATTAGCGGAGCAGGCACAAAGCGGTTCATCGATCCGCGCATTCTGTGCTGAGCGAGGAATTGGATATTCGACGTTCAGTAAAAGGAAGTCGAGGTCAGCGAGGGACGCTCAGATAGGGAAGGCGGAAACACGTTTCGTCGAGTTGGCCCCGTTACAACCATTAACCAATGCACAATGGGATATCGAGTTAGCGCTCGGTGATGACATCGTGCTACGTGTGTCACGGCACTGATGTGGTCGCCCCCATCGGGTTTGCGTATATGGTTATGTCGGGCACCGACTGATATGCGTCAATCGTTCCATGGTTTATCGGCGTTGGTGCGGCAGGCGTTACACGAGGAGCCCCTCGATGGGGCACTGTACGTTTTCGTCAATCGCCGGCGTACGTTATTAAAAGCGCTGTACTTTGAGTCGGACGGATATTGTCTGTGGAGTAAGAAACTCGAACGCGGTCAGTTCCAGGTTCGGTGGAATAGCGAGGTCAAACAGCGGCTGCAACGCAGCGAATGGCAGTGCATTATTGAAGGGATCGATCTACGCTCAGTGCGTCGATTAAAACGGTTTCGATTACCGGAAAACGATCGACGGTCAGCAGTGTAAACGGTACAATACGTACCCATGAATGGGGGTTATGCAACGCCGGAAATATCACTTGATGCGGCGGTGTTACAAGCGGAAAACACAGCCCTCAAAACGCAGGTCGCCACACTCACCCAACAACTCGACTGGTTCAAACGCCAACTGTTCGGTCGCAAGTCTGAACGGCGGCTGATTGATCCCAATCCCGATCAACGGTTACTCAATGGCTTCGAGGATGAGTCGTCATCGACGGCGGCGGTTGAGAAAGAAACGATCACTTATCAGCGGCGCAAAGGAAAGCGCCGTGGCGATGATTGTGTGACTGATCAAGGGTTACGTTTCGATGACTCGGTGCCGATTGAATGCATCCAATTGTCGGTACCTGAAGATGTCGCGGATGCGTTTGAAGCGAGCAGTGAAAAGATCACCTATCGTTTAGCGCAACGGCCGGCGGCCTATGTGGTCTTGAAGTACATCCAACCGGTAGTGAAGCGCAAAAGCGACGGTCAGATCTTCACGATCCCGGCGCCCGATGGTCTGTGGTCCGGCTCATTGGCGGATGTGAGTGTGGTTGCGGGGATGCTGGTTGATAAGTTCGCTTATCACCTGCCGCTGTACCGTCAACATCAACGAATGGGGCTGAACGGCATTACCGTGGCGCGGTCGAGTCTGACGCACTGGGTGCAGAAGGCAAGTGACCTGTTGAAGCCGATTTATCTGGCGCAGTTGCGGCATATCTTGTTATCGAAGACGCTGGCGATGGATGAAACGCCGATTAAGGCGGGTCGCTCGGGCAAGGGCAAGATGAACGCGGCGTGGTATTGGCCAATTTATGGCGAAGCGGATGAGATTGCGTTCACGTTTGCGCGAACCAAGGCGCGGTCGCACATCGACAAAACGTTGGTGGACTTTAAAGGCACCTTACTAACCGATGGCGCCGCGGCTTATGCGCGTTTTGCCGCCGATCGCGGCGATGAAGTCGTGCATGCGCAATGCTGGGCGCACACGCGTCGTCAGTTCGAAAGGGCATTATCCGATAGGCCACAAAGTGCGGCGCAGGCACTTGATTTGATCGCGGCACTGTATGCCGTTGAGGCCACCATCCGTGACCAGGCAATGGATGAAGCGGCGACCCAGACCTACCGCAGCCGGTACGCCTTGCCTGCGGTTGATGCATTTTTTGCCTGGCTTGACGAGCAACGCCAGTGCATGGGTTTATTACCGAGTCAGCCGTTTACGAAGGCGCTGGCCTATGCAGCCGAGCGTGAGGGCGCGTTACGTGTTTACTTATCGGATGCGAGCGTCGCGATCGACACGAATCATTTAGAGCGCGCTCTGAGACCCATTCCGATGGGCCGAAAGAATTGGATGTTCTGTTGGACTGAGGTGGGCGCTGAACACGTTGGGATCATACAAAGTTTGATCTGTACTTGCCGAATACACGGCATTAATCCGTACACCTACCTGGTTGATGTACTCCAGAGGATCGCGATCCATCCGGATAGCGCAGTGGAACAACTCACGCCTCGGGTGTGGAAGACATTGTTCGCTACCCAACCGCTGCGTTCTAACTTGGCCGTCGTTACCGCAACACGAGATCAATTACCAGACGCCGCCGTTTGACCGGTTACGTCTGAGAGGAGATATCGACGGAATCGACTATATGTACGTTTTTGCTCCTTCGTGACCATCGGGAGATCAAATAACACCAGCATTCTCATATGTCGGCGGGTCTCCGTTCCCACCGTCAATCATTATCGACGTGTTGATTCATCCCCAGCAAAATGGGAAGAACGAGCAGAGCTTCGTCTTGCTGTTCAAAAACTCGCATGATGCTGGTGACAACATCATCGATTGCGGACAGCACGGATGTTTTGTCGTTAGACAAGCTGACATCGACGTTGAGCAACGATATTAAATAAGCCTTGTCTTCGGTTGTAAGCGCTATCTTGTCACTGTTGCCATAGCGTTTTACGACCGATAGGTCTACGACAGGCCTGAAAGGCTCAATGATGTCGTCAGCTAAGTTGAATGCATTTCGTTCGCTCGAATGAAACAAGCCAACACTCGGATGAAAACCATGCCCCACCAAAGAGCGGGCGATCGCCCCCCTAAGTACAGCGTATCCATAGTTAAGAGCGGAGTTTCTCCAATCGTCTGCGCCCCGTCGGAACTTATCGCCGAACAGTTGGGTGAAATATGCCCAGGCGGCTTGGCCTTCCATGTTGGTGCTGTCACCAGATCTGACGCGGCGCCTATAGGACTCCAATTGAGACGCACCCCGCTTACCCGATAGTCGCAGGCAAGTGGATTGATTGTGGATCTTCGATTGAACGATTGCAGCCCAAGTCCGCTTAGTTAACGGTTTCGGGGCTGACAGCTGTTGTCGTAGTAACTTGGTAGTCCTGGTATGCGTAAGGAACGGAACGAAAACACCGCACGGCTGATGGTCATCTCCTGTTGCGAAGAGCGCTATTCCGTGCTGAGAGCAGAAACTTAAGACCGGGTGCGTTAACGTAATTTCTCGGTGGTTTAAAATGATAACCGCGATATCTTCAAACGGTATGAGCGCCGTGTTGCCTTGAATAATCGCGAGAGAATTGTGCCGTCGTTTAAGCACTGCTGGGGACGAAATGACAACGCTACGCCAGCCCATCTCGCTTACCGGCTTTCGCGAGAAAACGGTTTCCGAGCACATCAACTTCAAACTTTTTAAGGTGCTTTGCCCTTTGAATACCGATACTGCTTATTAGGCCGTTTTTGCCCACTTTGGACGATCGATCATGGGCCCACAAATGTATGGCCCCATTGGATCGATTACAGCCAGCAAAATACCCAAGGTGCGTCTGTTTTTTGAGGCAAATTTGCAACAAGTCATTCGGATATAAGGAAAATTCAAACTCAAATGTCTCGTCCACCTCTCTCCAGTCGGCCTCATCCTTCCCGCTAACGATAGCGTGATTGGGTAGACCAGTTACCTTGTGGTGTACATAGACCGGGACAAGATAGTGCTTGCCTCCTTTTGAAAATGTGTCCACGCGAAGCATGGTTTCGTTCTTTGCCAATCCACCCCGAACTGGAATCCCGGACATTCGCTCGCTCATTGTCACTGTTCGGACAATGGGTCCTGTCGGGTTTCCGTTCTTGTCCGGTTTGTAGAGAGGGTTCTCGGCACTGAACGCTTTTTTCCCGTCGCCCGCGAATGCCTTCAACCGATCACAAACAGCGTCGTAGAGTTTCTGGTTTCTATGTGGGTCAGCCAATTTTTTCACGAATTGTTCTATTTGCTCGGTTATGGGTTTCGGCGTTTTCTTGGTTTGCCGAAAAGACAGACCGGCGAGCTTGATTTTTTGGCTGATTTTTCGCTCATCTTTAAGCCTTGTTGTTTGCTGATAAATTGTGTCCATATGCGCTGCGCCGGAGTTCCGGCGTTGGGGTGCCCGTGAGACGAAGAGTGGTTTTACCGCTTCGATTTCCTCACGACTGTAAGTTCCGAGTTTCGACAATGATGCTCTCAGGGTGGACACATCGTCTGTGTTTAACCGCGCGAGTAGCTCTCCCCGAAAGCCTTGCCAGGGTTGTGGAAATTCGTTCTCTAGTTTTTTATACCTGTCGAAATCAATAATCTCTCCGGTTTCCCGGTCAATGGAATCTGCCTGAACATAACGTAGCTCTCGGCCCTTAGCGTAATCGGCCAAGCGTTTGACCATGCCGCGAGTGCACGCCGCTACGACCGCGGCATCCAATGCATGATGTCTGTCACTCTCAGAGCGTTCTTTATGGAGCCCCCAGCGAGCACGCAGAAATGCGGTTAGTCGGCCATTGACCACCACGCAACGTCGGTGTTCGCTCTCGTCGGAGAGTTCTAAATATTCCTCTAAGTAACTCTTGAAATATCGGCAGATATACCGCGTGTCATTTAGATTTCGTTCCTGGAAGTCTTTAGCATTCTCTTCGTCGAAGTCTTTCGTTAGAAGACGGTTTCGTTTCGCGGCGCGGTAGTTTTTGTTGGACTTGACGAAGGCCGAGAACTTTATCCACGCTTCAGTATCTTGAGCGCCCTGAAGATACTCGTACGGAGTTAAATCGCTTTTGTCTCTATTTTGCTTTGTGAGAACTAAGGCCTTGTTATTTTTACTATCGTCATAGCTTCTTGAGTACGGCAAAACATGATCGATTTCTACGTAACCCATCTCTAACAATCTTGACAGATCGAGTGGAGCAAGGGAGTAAAGACATTTACCGGATTGTTCCCGATAAAGTTGAAGTTTCTGGAACTCTTGCCCTCGGGGTTCGCGGTTAAACTGCTCTATAAAGAAGCTGCGGTTTTTGTCATTTTTATCCCGGTAGTCATCTTGCTCTTTTTGAATCTTTCTACGCTCGGTTAGCGGACGTGAAAGGTCGCGGGCCATTTCTATATGTACAGAGTGGGGAGCTCCATGTTTTCCCACTAGTGCATTAACGACTTTCCTAGCCTGATTGAGGGCGCGCATGACAACTGGGTTTCGGGGTAAATCGCCTACGTCTTCGTTTAAACGCATTCGCGATAAATGGTCATGGCCTAAGTAGAACGGCGGTAGTGATTGGCTTTTCTGTCGTTCTGGATCGAACGGTTGACTATGGTCATAACCACTTTGTGTACAAGCCTCATCATATCGGAGCCCTAACTCCATTTTTGGCACGATATTTCGAAGCGCCTTCAACGATAATGCATGAAACTCCGAGAACTGCACGCTAAGGAGCGCATCTATTACCGCCTCTTTATTTGGCAGGGGTAAATCGTCCAAAGCCGCCACCACTTCTTCGTCTTCTTTGTAGACACTTAAAACCCAAGCCACTTGGTCCAATAATGTGGGGTCACCTTTTAATGCGAGGCACGTAAGCTGTTTCCATTCGTCTTCGAGACCGGCTTTTTTAAGCGTAGTTCTCAGTTCGTGCCAGCCCGGCAATTTAAAAACGGCTGCCTCCTCGGGATTCTTTGCTTTCTCCTCTTGTTTTTGAAACTCACTCGGATAGGCAAGCCCCACGAATGCAAACTCAGAAGGTGTTCCGCAAGTCTTTTCTAAGGCTGACCGAAGTTTTGAATACTTAATATCAGCCGCCCGTTCATAAGAAAGTGATAGAGCACATCGGCGCTCATTGTCGGTCAGTGGCCTTCTTGCACCGTCAATGGTTATTCGAAGATTGTTGAGCCGCGTCAATAAAACATGACGTTCGGCAGTGAAGCTCTTTCGCGGTGCCCGGTACTCTTGACGCTCAAACGTGCATTTCCCGAGCATGGCAAGCAGCGCATCCCCAGACAGTGCAGGGTGTTGTTCCCAGAGAAGGCCTGTCTTCTTGTCCCCCTTACCCAACACTGCATTTTTTAGAAAATCGGTTGCATGTGGATTCTTAAGGCAACTTTGCCGTTGGAAAAGGAGTTCGAGTTCCTCGCTTAACAGTGTTCTAGACAGCGCTTTTCCATAATCACCATGCTTGTTCCGATAGGCATCGGGAAATTCAGAGATAATCATCTCGGCAGCTGAGCGATATTTCTTAGAAGCAAATAGACCTCTCGTCGATTTGAGGGCCTGCTTCACTTTTCCGCCTTCTTGTTTCGCATTCTCGCCAGACTTTTTTTCCTCCACACGGCTAACCCAATGAAAACCACGGTGCTTACAAATGTGATAGATAACGCGGCCCCATTCCTCGCCCGCAAGACATTCATCTAAACCTTTGACTCGAAGAGCCCAAGGCGATGGATAACTTTCTCGCGTCGGTGTGGCGTAAAGCCGCTCTTTTGTGATAACGCCCGAGGCTTCTAGTAGTTTCGCGAGCTTTGCGAGCCTTTGACGTCGGTGTCTTAATGTACGCCTCGCAAGTCGTGCGCTACGTCGTTGAAGATTGAGTGACTCCCCTGTTTGAGCGACTTCGGCCTTATTGAATGCTCGAACGCCGAGAGCGATGATGTGATCCGAATCCAGGACAGCCCAACCAACTGATGCGATTCCTATGTCGAGGCCTAGGGAGAGATTGTTGCGCGTCATCACGAAACCTCCGATAATACTAAGCGCTATTGCAGCAATCCGGGGTGAGAGCCGTTGTTACAATAAAGCAAAATGCTGTACCCAAAGGGTCCGACATCGTCGGGCCCTTTTTATTTTTTGTAATGTGACGGCTGTCCGGTTGGTCGTCCTTGTGGTGGTAGCGGTTTTGTCAGGTTGTTGCGCGCAGGCCCGATCTTTCGAGCAAGTAGAATCATCGTCAATCAGCAGGCGCATGTCACCTCCGACCAAGTGAGAAATGCCTTGGAGCGTAGTTCACGATAGTTCTTCGCTCTGAGGAGATGACGACCGAGGCGAAACAGATTGTTGACTTGACCGTGGACGCTTAGAAAGCGCTGCGCGTGTCCGTCCGATCGAAACCCGCGCATCTGCCTTTCTTGTTCCCGCGTCGGCTCGTGTGAAACTTCCGCGCGGTTATTCGCATAGTGATCTTGGCAGTGTGGCACGGACGGCATTACCTCGCGTTTGGCTGAGGCGTAACTACGGAGCTTATCGGTTGTTATCTCGATAGGAACGGCTGTTTGTGAGCGTAGCGCCTTTCGAAAGAAGCGCTTAGCGGCTTTAGTATCCTTGCGTTTTTGTACGAGGATCTCCATCAGATCGCCGTCTTGGTCCACGGCTCGCCAAAGGTAACGACGCTTTCCTTGAATTGAGACGACGACCTCATCGAGAAACCAACAGTCGCCGCAAGGCCCCTGATGTTTCCTAATTCGGCGAGCGTAATCGGGTCCAAACGTCAGACACCACTGGCGGATAGTTTCATACGAAACCGTCACGCCGCGCTCGGCTAAAAGGTCTTCGATATCGCGAAAGCTGAGCGTAAAACGAGGGTACAACCACACCGACCGCGCGATGATTTCAGGCGGAAATCGATATCCGCGATAATTAGGAGCTTCTGTCATGCGTTAATTGTCCGCGATCCGGCGCCAACCTGACAGAACCCGCGTCGCCCCAATCAAATCGCGATACAGACGTTGGCGTTGCTTCGCACCACGCGCATACCACAGCGCCCGCGCACGCTTCTTCGCCAATCGAGTGTGGTTCACGAAGCACAACTCCGGCGCGCCAGGCAACTCGCGCGCCTGTGCGAGCAGACGAACCACAACACGCACGCCATCCCACAGCAGATGACTGTCGCTCGGCGCGTGGATGGCACTGTCCGTTACCGTGCTATCAATCCGTACACGCTGTGCCGGCTCAATGCGCGTCTCTTTCGCCGTCGCCAGCAGGGCGCGATGAATAGACTCCCACGTCGATACCTGGATCGCCGAGACCACCCGCTGTAAGGCAGACTTCTTCGGACGTTCATTACCCGGCAACCGGGCGAAGGCCTGAAAGCTCGCCGAGTCCTGCAGGTGAAAGGCCAGCTCCTCGTAACTCAATTGCCGGTGCTGCTTGAGCACCGCGCAGCGCAGCACCGACTCCGCCGACAGTCCGCGTCGACCGGTGGGCTTCAAACCCCGCCGACACAGATCGTTCATGACCGGCGTGAGGACCTTGGGGTGAGCATCGAGCCACTCGGACATGCCCTGCAGCTCTCGCCCCAGGTCATGGTCAGCAAACAGCTCGTATATACTCGCTTGGGCCGTGCGTTTCTGACGCATTCCCCCTCCTGTGGTGTCGATGATTGTGTGGAAAATCAGAGGTTTGAAGTTCCATTAGATCACGACCCACCGGAGGTTTCGATCCCTTAAGCGACAAATTTTCCTTTTTATTTCAACCGCATCGCGTTTAGGGATGCACACAATTGGCCACGTAATCGATGCTAACCAACATGGCCAAATCTTTCTCCAAGTTGACGCGTTCGCGAATGCGCAAGTTAGCGTCCCGTCAGTCCATCACTGAACACGGCATTACGTTCGAGCGCAAGTCCAATGGCGACGGTGTGTTCTCGATAAACATCATGGTGGATGGACAGCGCGAAATCCATCGCGTAGTAGGCCACGAATCCGATGGCACAACGCGAAAACAGGTAGAAGATTACATCGCGCAGATTCGAACTGATGCTAAGCACGACCGGTTGAATTTGCGTTGAACCACGCGCATACGAAAAACTCACGAAGCACAACTCCGGCGCGTGCGCGCCTGTGCGAGCAGACGAACCACAACACGCACGCCATCCCACAGCAGATGACTGTCGCTCGGCGCGTGGATGGCACTGTCCGTTACCGTGCTATCAATCCGTACACGCTGTGCCGGCTCAATGCGCGTCTCTTTCGCCGTCGCCAGCAGGGCGCGATGAATAGACTCCCACGTCGATACCTGGATCGCCGAGACCACCCGCTGTAAGGCAGACTTCTTCGGACGTTCATTACCCGGCAACCGGGCGAAGGCCTGAAAGCTCGCCGAGTCCTGCAGGTGAAAGGCCAGCTCCTCGTAACTCAATTGCCGGTGCTGCTTGAGCACCGCGCAGCGCAGCACCGACTCCGCCGACAGTCCGCGTCGACCGGTGGGCTTCAAACCCCGCCGACACAGATCGTTCATGACCGGCGTGAGGACCTTGGGGTGAGCATCGAGCCACTCGGACATGCCCTGCAGCTCTCGCCCCAGGTCATGGTCAGCAAACAGCTCGTATATACTCGCTTGGGCCGTGCGTTTCTGACGCATTCCCCCTCCTGTGGTGTCGATGATTGTGTGGAAAATCAGAGGTTTGAAGTTCCATTAGATCACGACCCACCGGAGGTTTCGATCCCTTAAGCGACAAATTTTCCTTTTTATTTCAACCGCATCGCGTTTAGGGATGCACACTAGCTAACCAACATGGCCAAATCTTTCTCCAAGTTGACGCGTTCGCGAATGCGCAAGTTAGCGTCCCGTCAGTCCATCACTGAACACGGCATTACGTTCGAGCGCAAGTCCAATGGCGACGGTGTGTTCTCGATAAACATCATGGTGGATGGACAGCGCATCCATCGCGTAGTAGGCCACGAATCCGATGGCACAACGCGAAAACAGGTAGAAGATTACATCGCGCAGATTCGAACTGATGCTAAGCACGACCGGTTGAATTTGCCGAAACGCCGAAAAACTCTGCGTGGGTTCAGGGAGGCCGCAACTGAGTATATCTGGAAATTGCGGAAGTCAGGTGGAAATGAAATTGACCGCAAGGAGAAACGTTTAACCCTTCACCTCATCCCCTTCTTTGGCTCGAAGCCGCTGTCGCAGATCACCGACTTCGACGTCGAGCGATACAAGAAGAAGCGCAGATCTCAGAAGGCCCTCAATGGCAAGCCCGATGCCAAGCGTTTGCGCCTCAAAGAAACCACTGTTAAAGCGGCGACGATAAATCGCGAACTCGCCGTGCTATCTCACCTTCTGAACAGTGCCGTCGATTGGGGTTGGATTGATCGCCGACCCTGTCGCATCCGCAAACTTCGGGAGGACAGTGGCCGCATCACGTATTTGACGTCAAATCAAGCGAAGGCGCTTCTCGACTCTGCGAAAGAGGATTCCAACACGCAAATCTATGCGTTTATCAGAATAGGTCTTGAAACAGGCATGCGGTTGAGCGAAATCCTCTCTATAAGGAAGTCCGACATCGATTTTGAGCGCCGTCGCATACATATCCCAAAAGCCAAAGCCGGGCAGCGAGATCAGCCGATGACCACAAAACTAGCGAGCTATCTCCAACCGTATTGCGATTCGTTACCCAAGGACACGATCTGGATTTTCCCTTCCTCAGGCGCAAAGACAGGGCACACTAATACTGTTAGAAAAGGCATGCGACGTGTCGTGAGGGCTGCTGGTCTTGACCCCGACATCGTCACGCCTCACGTTTTGCGCCACACCGCTATCACTCATTTGGTGCAAAGCGGTGTCGACCTTCCTACGGTAAAGCGAATTAGTGGCCACAGAACACTCGCTATGGTGGAACGTTACGCACATGCGAATGGCGAACATATTGCATTTGCGATGAGGAAACTGGAATCTTGCTATGAAGACACCTTGGACGACAAGGTGTCCTAATCATATGGCCTTGAAGAAATCACAGCTCGACGACGGCTCGGTGCTCGTATACTTGACGCCATAGCGTCAAGTATACGAGCACGATCTTAATAACCTGCTATCGGCGACATGTACTGCGAGCGCGGCTAGACAATTATGTCCATGCATCACAAAATCAAACGGCGCGCGATGGAGCAGCGTCGTCGGCTACGCTACCAGCAACGGGCAGTTTGGTTGGCAAACCAGATGAGCTGGATACGCTCTTCGATCCAGGCGCACTCTGCCCTGAAAAAACTTTGACGATGTACATTCCGAGCCTCGCGTCCTTCTTTCTCGCCCATCGCCATCAACAGCTTTTGGTCATGCTTATCCCAGATGTCGTCGGTCCCCCAGGCGCACATGAGAGCTTCATCTAAGGCTAACTGGTTCTATGACACGGACAGATGCCGGTAGGCTAGCAGGATCGTTCGCCGACTTGTCGCAATCTTGTGCTACAAGGTTTCGTTCACCAAGGGTAAATTTCGTGTAATTCAGCATAGAAAATTACACGAAAGCTCAGAACGTCTGGCATTTAAAAAGATGTCAATGCTTCCTGGTTTGTTTGTTTATTCAATCCTATAAGAACTTCCAAGATTTTTTGAGAATCTACCCCACGAGGACTGAAAATCCCTGTGTCGGCAGTTCGATTCTGCCCCTGGCCACCATATATTCAACAAGTTAACACCGAAGCAGTAAATTCCTTTGACGACTTGCTGATTTAGATGGCAGGTTTGGTGGCAGGTATTCGGCGATAGCTCGTGCCGATTCGGGTAGCACGTCATCGTAACAATGACACCAAATCACTCCGGACTACAGGCGCGGATAACAAGCGAAGGTTTGCGTTCGAAAACCTGCAAACCGTAAGCTCCGTTGAGAACGAGCATGAGTATGTGTGTCGAGTGCAATCGCAGATGTATTTTTGTTGGTGCTCAAGCATCAACGGTTTGTAACTCGTCGAACAAAGATACGGAAGGGGTAATCGAAAGAGGCACGTTACTAGATCTAGTTCGCGAAATCTTTGACTAAGTGGATAACGAGATATCCCGCGTGTTCCCCCCAAGAACAATCTTCAGGCATGCCTGTTTTCGAGTCAGCTCCATTCGATCACTCTGGCACCTCTCCATGCTTTTAGATCAAAGTTTATGTTCTATGCATTTACCTCGACAAAGCGCGGGGTATGCTTTCGCGCGATGCTTCCGGCGGCGCGTGCGGCAGTGTCGCCGAAGCGCGAGCCGATTAGCCACGTCAATTCTTTCGGCCTCAAAGTACCTCCCCACGCCCTTTGGTTCGGACTCTCCCGGGCACCGATACCGCATTCACTGACCATCGGATCCCGCGGTATCTTCTTCGTGAAGCAAAAACCGCCCAGATTTAACCGGGTCTAGCACGTCGGCCTGTGCACGCGCCCACACTGCCCATGTTGCAACTGCTTCTTGAGCAGCGTTAACACACTGGTACGAGACGGCGCTTAGAACGCGCTCGACGTACTGGCGAATATCTTCCGCCTGCCGATAAGCGGCCGCGTCGTCGAGGAGTTTATCGAATCAGTCGCGCCGAATTTTCTCCTCGCGCTCCCGGGCCATCCGGACCTCCGTTTCCCGCTGTTCACACTCGGCCTCGAGCAGATCATCTTTCCGCTGAAGTAGGTTCTGGTGCGTCCACACTTTCCACTCACGGTACTGTACTTCACCCATCACAAACAGCGCCTCGCCGCACTGATCCCCAAACCCCGAGTCAACCTCACCCGCTTTGATGAGGAACATCCCTGTTCCTCACCCTTCGGGCGACCTTCGGTCGTCCAAATTTATTCCAGATAAATTTGTCACGGTGTCTTCGCCCCCAACAGCAAACACCGGGCACTGATCACTCCGGCCAGGCGCGGCAAGGGCCGCAAGAGCGCCACCGACGAGACACACGACCGAACCCCCGCCGAGCGCCATACCGCCATGACGTGCAGGGATGCACTAATGCCGCGGGCGCAGGGATGCGCAAGAGCGGCGACCTGGGCGCAACGCCTCAAGCGGGTCTTCAAAGCTTCCGCGTCCTGCTCATGCCCCTGACCTACATCCCTGTAGGCCACATCGACATCACCACCTGCCAGGCCTGTGACGGCACCCTGAAGGTCATGGCCTGCATCGAAGACCCCCTCGTCATCCGCAAGATTCTCGACCACCTCGACAGAACCAAGCCCATCACCCGGATCAATTCATTACCCGAACCCCGGGCACCCCCTCAGGCCAGCCTGTTCAACACAACCTGAACTGCCCCGTTCCCCCACAGATGCCGTGCCCCGATGCGGCAGGCTCTTGTTCAACCTGACCCCGCATGTCCGCCCGATCTCGCCCTAAATTCCACACAAATTCCGCCGCAACCACCGCCTGATCACGCCATGAACAGCGTCAGTCCCGCCACAATGAATAACCCGATAGCCTGGAAACCCACCATGTAAGGGGGTTATATTTCCTATATGCGAATCAACGCTGGAGGAATCCGCTTGGACTTATCACCTCTTGCCCCCAAAGAATGGGACCGGGACAAAGCCCGGCATCTGTTGGAACGCGCTGCCTTCGGCGGCACCCCCGCTGAGATCGATCACCTTGCGGGCATGTCACCGCAGCAAGCGGTGCAAACGCTGGTACGGTTCAACGCCGCGGAAAATCCACTCCCGCCGTTCGACCACTCAGGCATCTTCAACGACGGGCTCGATCCCTTCCCGCCAAGCCGTCCCGCCACCACGGCGCTCGCGGCCGAGCAGGGTAAATCGCTCGGGATCGAAGTCAAGACCTCGGGCAATCGCCCCATGCAAGCGATCGTCAACGAGTTTTTTTACTGGCTGCGTGCCAGTCGTCTCGAAACCGATCGGGTGGCCTATTGGTGGGCCCAACGCATGCTGGCCACGCCTTACCCCTTGCAGGAGAAGGTCGCGCTGTTCTGGCACGGGCACTTCGCGACCAACGAGGATAAAGTCCGCGACTATCGGAAGATGTTGAAGCAATTGGAATTGTTTCAAAGCGCAGGTCTCGGCAATTTTCGCACCTTGCTGCTTGGCGTCGCGCAGGATCCGGCGATGCTCGCTTTTCTCGACGCGGGCGTGAACGTCAAAGGCTCGCCGAATGAAAACTTCGCGCGCGAGATCATGGAACTGTTCACCATGGGCGTCGGTAACTATTCGGAGCAAGATATACGTGAAGGCGCGCGCGCGTTCACCGGATGGAACTACGCGGGTCTCGAATTCAAGATCGACGCGGCCAAGCACGACGACGATGAAAAAGTATTCCTAGGTCGCACGGGGCGGTTCGACGGCGTCGAAGTGATCGATATCATCCTCGACCAAACCGCCACGACCGAATTCATCGCGGCCAAACTGTATCGATTCTTCGTCAGCGATGAGCTAACACCGGCATTCAAAGTGGTGCTGGGCGCGCGCCTCAAGGCACTCAATTACGAGATCACACCGTTTCTTGAAACACTGTTTTTGTCACGGGACTTCTACGCCTCGCGATCAATAGGTACGCGGATCAAGAGCCCCGTAGAACTCGTCATTTCAACCTACCGCAAATTTGGCTTGGCCGAAGTTCCTGGCGCACCCGACTTCAACCTGCTTACCGAGAGCCTGGGGCAGCGCCTGATGCATCCGCCGACGGTGGCGGGTTGGAGCTACGGGCGCAGCTGGATCACACCGAGCCTCTTGATCGAGCGCGGCAACTTCGTTCTCGATGTGGTCTTTCCTGACATCGCGTTCGTACCCAATGATCGCTATCCCGAATACCCGAGCGGCGCTGAGATACTCGCGGTCCACCGACGTTTGCGCGATGGCGAAGACATGGCTAGCGCGACCCGACCGGTTGACGCAGTAAACACCGACGGCATGATGGCCATGTCGAATATGGTCGACCGGGAAGAGGATTTTAATACCCGCTACGGCAGCTACCGCGGCTGGCAGATGGCGATCGAACGGGTCAAACCCATTCCCCGCCATCTTGCGCGCCTCGATTTAACGCGTTCGGTCATGAGTCTGGAATTGGCGGCACCTGCCGCGGTGGTCGATTATTTCATCGAGCGTTTTTTCTCCGTAGCGCCGGACGACGAGATACTAAAGATGCTGGCCGATGCTTTCGAACGGGAACTCGGTACGAAGGATGTGTTGTCCGCCCGCACCTATTTAGAAGAACCGCTGCGTGTGCTATTGCACCTGATGCTGAGCCGACCCGAATATCAACTAGGGTGATAAACCATGATTGATAGACGAACACTGCTCAAAGGAACGGCCGCGGGGCTGGGTAGCTTGAGTTTGAACTTAGGAGGCTTAAGTTCCGCGTGGATACGCACGGCGGCGGCTGATGCGCCGAACGATCGGATACTGGTCGTATTCGAACTCTCCGGCGGCAACGATGGCTTGAATACCGTGGTGCCGTATTCCAACGACGCCTACTATCGCTTGCGGCCGACGATCGGGATCAAACCGGATCAGTTGTTGAAGCTCGACGACGACTGGGGGCTCAACCCCGGCCTGCTGGGTTTCGAGCGCTTATGGAAGGATGGCCAGCTCGCGGTCATGCACGGTTGTGGTTATGAGCAGCCCTCCTTTTCACACTTTACTTCGATGGCTTACTGGCATACCGCGTCGCCCAACAGCGGCGATGAATACGGTTGGTACGGGCGTCTCGCCGACGCGATGGCGCACGAACCGCGGGCGAATTTTCTGATCAATATCGACACGGCGCAATCCCTGGCAGTGAAGAGCCGCGTGCATACGCCGGTCGTGTTCAATGACCCGGAACGCTTTAAACGCAACGGCCTGCTACAAGAGAAGGCGATCCTCGATTACGTCGATGCCGAGCCGAGCGATAATGCCTCACTCGACTATTTGAACCTCGTCGCGCGCGGTGCGCGTGAAGCGTCTGAGCTAGTGCGTCAAGCCTGGGCGAACTACGACTCGCCCATCGATTACGGCGTCCTACCGTCACAGTTCCGCAAGGTCGCGGCCTGCATCGCAGCCCAGCTACCCGCGCAGCTTTATTACATCGCGTTCCCGAACAATGCGTTCGATACCCATGTGCAACAACCTGATCTGCACCGGCGGCTGCTGAGTTATGCGGGTGACGCGGTGCATGGTTTTGTCCGCGATATGGAGCGCATTGGGCAAGCCGAACGCGTGGCGGTGCTGATGTATTCGGAGTTTGGGCGACGCGCGCCCGAAAATTCCAACCTGGGCACGGATCATGGCGCGGCCAATCTCATGCTGCTCGCCGGCCAACCCGTGCGTGGTGGGCACTACGGTGAGCCCTCGAGTCTCGTCGAGCTCGATGAGGGTGATAACTTGATCTATACCACTGATTTCAGGCGCGTCTACGCGACCGCGATCGACGGCTGGCTAAAGACCAGTGCGGCGGACACCGTCCTCAAGGGGCACTTTGAAACGTTTCCTGTGTTCGCTGCCTAGAACTTAAGCTAATTCGACCGGCCCTTCGCCCGCGACCGTCGTGCGATGCATGATGCGGCGCTCATGCGTCGGGATATGTGTGACGCGGTGCAGTGCGCAGCGGTTATCCCACATGACCAGATCGTGCTGCCGCCACACGTGTTGGTAGACGTACTCGGGTCGCGTACACCAGGCAACCAAGTCTTCGGCTAATCCGCGGCCTTCTTCTACGGCCAAGCCCTCGATCCGTTCGATATGGCCGCTGACATACAAATTGGGTTTCCCCGTTCCGGGGTGCGTGCGGACGAGCGGATGCGGCACCGGCGGTAAGACCGCAAGTTCTTCCTCGGTGACGCCGGTCTTGCCGAACAAACCGACTGAATAGGCGAAATGATGATAGGCGACAAGACCCGTGATCGCCGTGCGGCGTGATTCCGGCAGCGTTTCGTAACCGATCCGCATCGATGCGAAGCCCGTGTCGCCGGCATCGTATGCGGGGATCTCCCGTCCCGACAGGATCGAAGCCATCGCCGGGATCGGGCGGAACGAGCTGTCGGTATGCCAGCGCCTATTCACCAGCAAAAAGTTGCGCTTCTCAGAGCCTTCTACGAGTACATTCCCGGTGTCATCGATGTTCGATAGCTTATAGACAAACGGATTGTCCGCACCGATCGCAAAGGATGTTTTCTCGAGTTCGCCAAACCGTTCGCTGAACGCCACTTGCTCGGCATCGGTCAGTTGCTGGTTGCGGAAAACGAGCACGGAGTGTTGATTAAAGGCGTCGAGGATCGTCGCGAAGGTCGCGTCGTCCAACAACTTTGACAGATCGACACCCTCGATTTCAGCGCCGATATGGGGATGTACTTGGCGAATGGTAATCATGCTAGTTCAATCCGAGGTGGCGCGTTCATAGGCGAGCACGGCCATCGCCAGATCACCCAAGGCCAGCCCGCGAAATACAAATGCGGTGCGTTCCTCCGGATCCTTCCGGACAGGCACCTCGCCTAGTACGAGGCCGGATACGTCTCCGTCGGTCAATGCCTTGTTTACGAGGGGCATTTCGCTTTTGAGCTCCTGCTCCATGTCGTCGACGACGATGCGATCGAAAGCCACCATGCCGTCATCTTCCCACGGCGCGGCGAATTCGGTAATACTGGCGAAGGTACCGGGGGACAGCCAGCGCGCATCTAGAAACGGCTCGACGTCGGGTGAAAACGTTACCGTCGTCACGATGAGATCGGCGCCTTCCAGGGCCTCGCGTGCCGAAGCGGCTTTGATCGCGTTAAGCCCCATGGCTTCTCCGGCCGAGCACAAGGCGTCGCGATTCGCAGTACCGCGACCGAAGGCGCGCATTTCCGTCAAGGGAAACAGTTCCTTGAACGTGTGCGTGGCGAATTCCAATTTTGAACAGAAAGAGTGCAATTTCCTAGTCTTGTCAGCATCGCCGTGCTGGATACGATAGTGGGATGCGAGACGGGGTTTTCCTATTCATCCATTTCATTGTGACGGTCGCCAAATTACTGGGTCCGGGCGGCGTCCGCTCGGTGGTCGCGGAATCGCTGCTGGTCAAACATCAACTGCTGGTTCTCAATCGCCCGCGCAGGCGAGCGCCGGCCCTGCGCCCCATGGACCGATTCATAGCTGGACTCTGTGCGAGCTTCATGCGCCCGGCCCGGCTCGTACGCTCCGCCATCGTGCTAAAACCGTCTACCATCATCGGCTTTCACCGAGCACTCATGAAGCGAAAATACCGATTGCTGTTTACGCCTAAACACCGTGGAAAGCCGGGTCCGAATGGACCTCCTCCCGAGCTGATTGCCGCGATCGTTGGGATGAAACGAAATAATCCACGCTTCGGCTGCCGACGTATCGCCGAGCAAATTTCGTTTGTCTTCGGCGTGGAGATCGACAAGGACATAGTGCGCCGTGTACTCGCCAAGCACTACTATCCTGGGCCGGGTTCTGGTGGCCCGAGTTGGCTGACGTTCCTCGGACATACAAAGGACAGCCTCTGGAGCGTCGACCTGTTTCGGTGCGAATCGCTGATCCTCAAGACCCATTGGGTGATGGTGGTGATGGACCAGTTCACTCGGCGGATTATTGGCTTCGCCGTTCATGCCGGGGTGGTCGATGGACCCGCGGCCTGCCGGATGTTCAACGAGGTGACTGCCGGATCAGGAATCCTACCTCGCTATCTCAGCAGTGACAACGATCCATTGTTCGAATTCCATCGCTGGAAGGCGAACCTTCGGGTTCTGGAAGTAATCGAGATTAAGACCGTCCCCTACGTCCCCTTGTTTCATCCGTTCATTGAGAGATTGGTCGGCACCATCCGGCGGGAATTCCTCGATTTCGTACCGTTCTGGAACGCCCATGATCTGCAACAGAAGCTTCGAAATTTTTAGGCATATTACAATCGCATGCGCGTTCACCGAGCGTTGGATGGTACCACACCGTATGCGCTCACGTTCGCAACGAAACATCGGCTCATTCGCCTCGACGACTACCGATGGCAAGGCTACTGCGGGGGCCTTTATCAGCTACCGGCGGCGGCGTGACGATTAATTCGCCACCGACAGGCGTGCGTTATCGTATGTGCAAGCGGCCAATCCCACTACATCACCCGGCCCGCGATTGCCGAACAACGCCTCTCGCTGACCTCAAACGGCCTGGTCCGATACGAACTGAAAAACCCCTACCGCGATGGCACCACCCACGCATCCTCGATCCGCTTTAGACTCGTAGACTCGAAAAGCAGGCTTTGTTTGTCTTATATACTTCAGTCTATTTACTCGCATGATTAGCGTTTGGACCAGTTTGAAGCAAAGAGACAAAAACTAGCGTGAGTATTTCCGCAATGAACGACAAAAATACAAATGAAGACGAGCTGGTCGTTTTTGTATGTAACGACCTTGGCAGTATCACCCGTGGCAGGGCGATACCACTGGCTGATCTGCAAGAGAAGATGCAGACCGGCGTGGGTTGGGTACCGATTAACCAGACTATTTCGCCGTTTGACCAGATACCGGAATCCGATCTTTGGGGTTCGCACGGCGACCGTCGTCTCCTCCCTGACCCCGCAACAGAAGTCCGAGTTGATCTAGCGCTTGGGTATACGCCTTTACATTTTTTTCTATGTGACATCACGCATCTGGATGGCTCACCTTGGGACGTATGCGCAAGGACTTTTTTGAAAAACACAGTGGAAGACCTGAGGGAACGCACGGGGTGTTCCGTGCGTGCAGCGTTTGAACACGAGTTTGCCTTTACCGATATGCAACCGGCCGCAGACCCAGGGTTTTCACTAGCCCGCCTGCGCGCTGTCGAGCCATTTGGTACCCATTTGATACGGGCAATGCGGCAAGCCGGTCAGGAGCCGGAAACATTTTTAGCTGAATTCGGCGTGGCTCAATACGAACTCAGCTGCAAGCCGGCGCTGGCACTGGCTGCTGCGGACAGATCGGTAATCATGCGCGAGCTCGTTCATGAAACCGCCCGCCAGCATGGGCGAAAAGCTTCATTTTCACCGAAGCTGACACCGGATACCTTGGGAAGTGGCGTGCATATTCATTTCAGCCTGCTCGACGAGGCAGGGAAATCGCGAACCTATGATGCCAACCGACCCGGACGCTTGAGTGAAATTGCAGGCCAGTTCTCAGCGGGGATCGTTAAATACCTGCCCTCTATTCTGACTTTCACTGCGCCCAGCGTCCTTTCTTACGAGCGCCTCATCCCACATTCATGGAGCGGCCCCTATGCCTGTCTTGGTGAAAGAAACCGTGAAGCCGCACTGCGTATCTGCCCGACCGTGGAGACATCAGGTCGCAGGCCCGATGAACAATTGCATCTTGAATACCGTGCATGCGATGCAACCGCCAACCCCTAGCAAGTGTCCGTCCATAAACAGGCATTTTCTTCGATGGGCACGGAGAAATCGAGGTGTTGAAAGTAGGTTGTTGGAGCGGTAGCGGCGGTTCGGTGGGGGTCGAAGGGCTCTTCGAGCGTAATTGTGAGTACGTTCGCCGGCCGCAGAGCGCTGCAACCCAAAGTCGCCCGTTCGACGATATCGAGGAGGTCAGTTAGTGCGAGTGAACGTCGCTATTCGAGTTGATAGCGCGCGAGCAGGCTGAGGTTGTAGGCGACCACAGAAGACCACACGTAGGCTTCGAAGTGCGGCAGGCTCTTCCAGGTGCAACGTGCCAATCCGTATGCACGCTTCAGGCAGGAGATACCGGCCTCGATGCCGGCGCGGAAGTTGCGCAAGCGTCGATAGACCCACTGACTCTTGACCATGTCGGCGATCGCGAGCCCGCGCTTCTTGTGGAAGGCAACGTCTTCGATGCCTTCTGCTTTCGCCGCCCGGAGATTGTCGAGGCTCGCATAGCCGCCATCGGCGGCGACCTGTCGTGGCATCGTCCCGTAGTGTGTTCGATGCCGTTCGAGCATCGGCATGAAGCGCTGACTATCGACCGGATTGCCTCGCTCGATGACCACGTCGAGGATGAGGCCACTGCGCCCCGAAGCCAGATTGATTTTGTGTCCGTACTGAACGTCGCGCGCACCCTTTATGATGATGTCGGTATGCGGCTCGAACAAGCTCACGCACTTCTCGCTCGCGGGGACCTTCTCACCGCCGAACACCCGCCGCTCAGTTTGCGAAATCACCTGCAGAACAAGTGTTTCGTAGTGCGCTACCTGCGCTAGCCAGTCCGGCAGTTCAACGCCGGTGACGCCCGGGCTCAGCAGCTGCTCACGTACCCTCGCTACCGCTTCCAAGGTTGAACGCGTCGCCCCAATCAAATCGCGATACAGACGTTGGCGTTGCTTCGCACCACGCGCATACCACAGCGCCCGCGCACGCTTCTTCGCCAATCGAGTGTGGTTCACGAAGCACAACTCCGGCGCGCCAGGCAACTCGCGCGCCTGTGCGAGCAGACGAACCACAACACGCACGCCATCCCACAGCAGATGACTGTCGCTCGGCGCGTGGATGGCACTGTCCGTTACCGTGCTATCAATCCGTACACGCTGTGCCGGCTCAATGCGCGTCTCTTTCGCCGTCGCCAGCAGGGCGCGATGAATAGACTCCCACGTCGATACCTGGATCGCCGAGACCACCCGCTGTAAGGCAGACTTCTTCGGACGTTCATTACCCGGCAACCGGGCGAAGGCCTGAAAGCTCGCCGAGTCCTGCAGGTGAAAGGCCAGCTCCTCGTAACTCAATTGCCGGTGCTGCTTGAGCACCGCGCAGCGCAGCACCGACTCCGCCGACAGTCCGCGTCGACCGGTGGGCTTCAAACCCCGCCGACACAGATCGTTCATGACCGGCGTGAGGACCTTGGGGTGAGCATCGAGCCACTCGGACATGCCCTGCAGCTCTCGCCCCAGGTCATGGTCAGCAAACAGCTCGTATATACTCGCTTGGGCCGTGCGTTTCTGACGCATTCCCCCTCCTGTGGTGTCGATGATTGTGTGGAAAATCAGAGGTTTGAAGTTCCATTAGATCACGACCCACCGGAGGTTTCGATCCCTTAAGCGACAAATTTTCCTTTTTATTTCAACCGCATCGCGTTTAGGGATGCACACTATCTAGCTCTAGGCTCGTTGATTCGGGCTGGTATGCAGGGCATTGAAGAACAATTGGCGCAACCCGCCCTAGTGAATACCGATCCGAGTGAAATGTCCGAAAGCGAATTGAGTAAATTAGAGGTTGTCCGTTTGCCGGATACAGCGAAAACAGCGCTCGTAACGATGCAGGCATCCGCAGTGGTAAGTTGGATCAGCGCGGATATGCTCGCTTCGTATGTACTGCTGCGTGAAGCTGAAATTGCCGCAGCTTCTGAGCAATCACTCGAAGCGCTGACGTTAAAATATCGGCAGGTTTTCTGACAGAGTCATAACAAATGGCAATCAGCTGTCGCCGCCGATGGCCTCGATCTCGGCAACAATCTGATCAGTAGACGTGATTCGGCAATAACCACTGTACATATCCAGTGCGTTTTTATGCCGCGCCTCCGTATAAGTGCCACAGGCATCCTCGACCACGCTCACCAGGTAACCGTGATCGCAAGCATCCCGAACCGCAGATTCAACGCATTGATCGGTTAGCATGCCGGCAACAATCAGGTAATCGACTTCCAGATTTCTAAGCACATAATCGATATTGGTTGAGTTAAATACACTGGAGGATGTTTTTGGAATGACAATCTCATCATGGGCGGGTTTTATCTCATCGAGCACCTGCGCTTCACGTGAACCCTTTGGAACGTTAAAACCGGAAATCTTATAGTCCAAACTCCTGTCTCGCCCGTCCAGAGTAAGATTTTCTACCAGCGTGAACATCACCTCGATACTGGCGTGACGGCACGCGTCCTGAATTCTCTTGATATTGGGAACGATGTAATTGTCGATTCTGGAGAAAAAATATTGCAGATCATCAGGAATATTTTCTGAATCGACATCCTTATATTCGCCGTGACCGGGTGCCGCAACAAAGTACTGGACATCGATCACCAGAAATCCGGTATGGCGAATAGACCTCAGTGGTCGATTGCGGGTGATTTGGCCACCTTCAATGGTAGCGTCAGATAATCTAGCCACTGATATTAGCTCTCTTGGTCTACATTGATGATGTTTAGCATAAAGGTGTTCGTCATCAGGGGTCCACTCAATGGCGACCATGCAACTCCCTGACACCGCGCAAGTGGTCATCATCGGCGGCGGAATAATAGGCACTTCAGTTGCTTACCACTTGGTTAACATGGGTTGTAAAGACGTGGTATTGCTGGAACGTGATGAGATCACTTCCGGTACCACATGGCACGCTGCGGGGCTCGTGGTCACGTTCGGTAGCACATCCGAAACCTCGACGGAGATGCGCAAATACAGCCGTGACCTTTACGCGCGTCTGGAGCAGGAAACGGGACAGGCCACCGGACTCCATCAATGCGGGTTTATTGAAGTGGCTACCGACGCCGATCGCCTGGAGGAGTACCGCCGGATCGCGGCATTCAATCGTTATTGTGGGATCGAAGTAGAGGAAATATCGCCAAAAGAGGTTCGCGACTTGTTTCCGATCGCGCGGACCGACGACATTTTGGCCGGTTTTTATGTCAGGGACGACGGCCGCGTGAACCCCGTTGACCTGACCATGGCGCTTGCAAAGGGTGCCCGCATGCAGGGTGCGAAGCTGTTTACCGGTATCGCCGCAACAGGTGTCAAGCAGAAAAACAGACGGGTCACCAGCGTGACTACTGAGGAAGGCTCGATCGCGTGTGAGTACGTTGTCAATTGCGCAGGGATGTGGGCTCGCCAGTTTGGCGCCGAGCATGGTGTGAGCATCCCCAACCAGGCTGCGGAGCATTACTACGTGATCACCGACGACATTGACGGCTTGAGTCGCGACTGGCCGGTTCTCGAAGATCCTTCGCATTACGGTTACTTTCGTGAGGAAGTGGGCGGACTGCTGATCGGCCTCTTCGAGCCGGTGTGCGCGCCGTGGAATGTCGGGCGCATTCCGGAAAACTTTTCTTTTGCCGAACTCGAGCCGGATCTGGAGCGGATGGGTCCGTACCTGGAGAAGGCCATGAGCCGAGTGCCTGTGTCGATCGAAACGGGTATCAGGAAGTTCTTCTGCGGGCCAGAAAGCTTCACGCCGGACCTGCAGCCGATCGTTGGTGAGGCGCCGGAATTGAAAAACTATTTCGTTGCGGCTGGACTCAATTCGATCGGCATTCTCTCCGGCGGCGGTCTAGGTCGCGTGATGGCTCATTGGATCATCAACGGTTCACCGGATGTCGACGTGACCGGCTTCAATATAGACAGACTCCATCGTTATCAGTCCAATGCCGAGCATCGTCGTGCGCGGACGGTTGAAACGCTTGGCATGGTTTACCAGTGCCACTACCCGACCCGATCACCAGAGACCGCACGTGGGGTAAAACGCTCCGTACTCCATGATCGCCTCGCGGAGGCCGGCGCGTATTTTCGCGAGGTCAGCGGTTGGGAGGCCGCTGACTGGTACGCTGCCGGGGATGTAGAGCAGCAAGTCGACAAATTGAGCTGGGGGCGGATGAACTGGTGGCCCTACTGGCAGGCCGAGCACAAGGCTTGTCGCGAGGGCGTGATCCTGATGGATATGAGCTTCATGTCGAAATTCCTGGTCCAGGGCCGCGACGCCGGTCGCGTGTTGAACCACATCTCCGCCAATAATGTCGATGGCGACTGCGGCGTGATCACCTATACCCAATGGCTCAACCCAAAGGGCAATCTCGAAGCCGATCTCACCGTGAGCAAGCTTGACGAAGAAACCTTCCTTGTTGTCGTCAGCGACACCATGCACCGTCACACGGAAACATGGATGCGCCGTAATATCCCGGCTGATTCCCACGTTTTTGTGACCGACGTAACCTCGGCGTACACACAGATCAACATTCAGGGTCCATCGAGTCGCGCGTTGCTACAAGGATTAACCTCGATTGACATGAGCAATGAGACTTTTCCATTCCGAACTGCGCGTGAAATAGAAATCTGCTATGCACGCGTGCTCTGCGTGCGCATCACCTATGTCGGCGAACTGGGTTACGAGCTCTATATATCGAGCGAACAGGCGATACATGTTTATGAAGAGCTCGTGTCAGAGGGCAAGAAACATGGGCTCTTGCACGCGGGGCTCAAGGCGCTGGGAAGTCTCAGGCTGGAAAAGGGCTACCGGGACTTCGGTCACGATCTTGACAATACGGATAATCCTTTCGAAACGGGTCTGGGATTTGCCGTCGACCTCGGCAAAGCGAATGGCTTCATCGGTAAAGAAGCGGCCGCGCGCAAGATGGCGGCCGGACCGTACAAAAGGCGCCTGGTACAAGTCCTGGTCGAAGATCCGGAGCCGCTCTTGTGGCATGCCGAAGTCATCAGGCGCAACGGGCAGCCGGTCGGCTACGTGCGCGCCGGCAGCTACGGCCACACCCTCGGCGGCGCCGTCGGTCTCGCGCTGATCGAAGCCTCAGAGTCGGTAGACCAGGCCTATTTAAGCGGGGGGATCTGGGCGATCGAGATTGCCGGCGAGCTCTATCCCTGCAGTTGTTCACTAAAACCGTTGTACGACCCGGACATGAAACGAATCAGAGCTTGATGAAAAGAACGCGGACACCTCTTGGTTGTGTGGCTCGCGTTATCGCGCGCCGGTCGGAAGCTGCGCTCGCAACGCTTCGACGCGCTTGCGATTCACGCCCAGATCTGAATAGCCGACCCGCGAGGCCCACTTGATTCGCAAGGCCGGCTACACCGCCACCACCGCGCGCACCGGCGCCGTCACCCTCATTCAGCGCTTCGGCGGCGCACTCAACCTCAATGTCCACTTACATGGCGCGCATCCGTGTGCGCCACCCTTTGGGCGACCTTCGGTCGTGCAAATCGGCTGTCCTGCCGATTTGTCACATGCTGTTCCTCGATGGCGTCTATGTGGATGACACCCGCGCCGGCACGCGGTTTCGATGGGTGACTGCACCCACGAGCGACGAACTCACCCGGCTGACCCACACCATTGCCCATCGCGTGAGCCGCTTTCTCGAACGCCAGGGACTGCTAGTGCGCGATGACGAGACCGCATACCTGAGCATGGACACCGAAAGTGACGATCCCATGGCGTCCCTGACCGGGCATTCCGTCACCTACCGCATCGCCACCGGACCCCGCCAGGGACGCAAGGTGCTAACCCTGCAGTCACTCCCCGCCAGCGACGAACCGTTCTCCACCCGGATGGGCAATGTCGCCGGATTCTCCCTGCATGCCGGTGTGGCGGCCAAAGCCCATGAACGCGACAAGCTCGAACGCCTGTGCCGCACCATCACCCGCCCCGCCGTATCCGAAAAGCGCCTGTCACTGACCGAACACAGCCAGGTCCGATACACCCTCAAGAACCCCTGGCGTGACGGAACGACCCACGTGATCTTCGAGCCGCTGGATTTCATTGCACGCCTCGCCGCACTGATCCCCAAACCCCGAGTCAACCTCACCCGCTTTGATGAGGAACATCCCTGTTCCTCACCCTTCGGGCGACCTTCGGTCGTCCAAATTTATTCCAGATAAATTTGTCACGGTGTCTTCGCCCCCAACAGCAAACACCGGGCACTGATCACTCCGGCCAGGCGCGGCAAGGGCCGCAAGAGCGCCACCGACGAGACACACGACCGAACCCCCGCCGAGCGCCATACCGCCATGACGTGCAGGGATGCACTAATGCCGCGGGCGCAGGGATGCGCAAGAGCGGCGACCTGGGCGCAACGCCTCAAGCGGGTCTTCAAAGCTTCCGCGTCCTGCTCATGCCCCTGACCTACATCCCTGTAGGCCACATCGACATCACCACCTGCCAGGCCTGTGACGGCACCCTGAAGGTCATGGCCTGCATCGAAGACCCCCTCGTCATCCGCAAGATTCTCGACCACCTCGACAGAACCAAGCCCATCACCCGGATCAATTCATTACCCGAACCCCGGGCACCCCCTCAGGCCAGCCTGTTCAACACAACCTGAACTGCCCCGTTCCCCCACAGATGCCGTGCCCCGATGCGGCAGGCTCTTGTTCAACCTGACCCCGCATGTCCGCCCGATCTCGCCCTAAATTCCACACAAATTCCGCCGCAACCACCGCCTGATCACGCCATGAACAGCGTCAGTCCCGCCACAATGAATAACCCGATAGCCTGGAAACCCACCATATAAGGGGGTTATATTTCCTATATGCCTGTGGTACCCGCGCGCGCCGGGAGTAAGGGGATCCCGCGTAAAAACATGTGCAAGCTCGGATCGCGATCGAAACCGCATCGCCCTGCAGGCGGATCTGCTGTCCGCGCACGCGCTCGGGCTGCGCAACGTGGTGTGCATGTCAGGTGACGATCCCGCCGCGGGCGACCACCCGGACGCGAAAGCCGTCTTCAATCTCGAGGCGATCGGCCTGCTGAAGACCGTGCAGTCCCTGAATCAGGACCGGGACCTGGGCGGCAACGTCCCCGGGATCAACGTCCCCGACGCGATCATGGAAGCGCTTCGCGACGCCGAGGACGTCGTTATGACGAGCTTCGAGATAGCGGCGCGTACCATCGGAGCGCTCGACGGAGTCTGTGCCGGCGTGCATTTCATGGCGCTCGGCTGGGAGCGGCATATCCCGAGGGTTCTCGACATGGCCGGCCTTTCGAGATGAGCGACACGCCGCGCTTCAAGCTCGTGCCGTGCGTCGCATGCGGCGCCGATCCGACACATCACGAGCCGCTCATGTCCTCGCGTGTCAGGCACCCGGGGCACTTGTTCGGTCAGCCTCTGCAGGCGGTCGTCTGTGCGAAATGCGGGCTGTCGTTTCTCAATCCGCAGCCTGTAGGCGATGCCCTGGCCCGCTTCTACGGCAGCGAGTACTACGTCGGCCAGTCGTCCGACGGCTTCGACATCGACAAGCATCTGCACGCCTGCGAATGGCGGCACGACGTTCTTTTCCAATGGTTGATTGGTCACCTGCCCGAAGTGGGGGGCTGGTCCATTCTCGATATCGGCTGCGGCTACGGCGCGTGGCTGAAAAATTTCGACGATTCGAACCGGTTATTGGGCATCGAGCAGTCGGTGCAGGCCGCGACGATTGCCGGGGAGCGGTTCGGTATCGAGGTGCATCAAACCGATTTCATGCAGAACGGCCTGCCATCCGGCACCTTCGATCTCGTCAACGGGCTCGCGATCATCGAGCACTTCGTCGATCCCCTCGCGGCGCTCGTGGAGATGAATCGCGTCTTGCGCAGCGGTGGCTATCTCTATCTACAGACGCCCGATCTGCGCGGCCTCGTCCTGCGGCGCGGCATTCCTCAGTACTTCAAGCTGGTACACACGTATTACTTCTCGCGCACGACGCTCGCGGGGCTCTGCGAGAAGGCCGGATTCGAGCTCGTGGCAGTCCGCGAGCGGGGGCCCGTGCTCGCAACGTCCGACTTCCTGCACCCCCGCAACTTTCTGGTTGCCGAGATGGACATGCTCCTCAAGAAGAACGCCGAGACCGATCTGGCCACTGCGCGCCAGCGTCCCGGACGCAGGGAGGACCCTGCGGAGATCCTCGCGATCGTTCAACGGGCGTGGGAGCGCGATCGGCCGTACGCGGCGATGCAGGCGCGATATAAATGGCCGGTTCTCGGTACCGTGATTCGGCTGCTCGTCGGTCTGGCGTTCGCGGCCTCCGGGCGCTCGATTCGCAAGGGAGACGTGCGCAAGGCGCAGCTATTGGGCGGGAGCTAGCTCACCGGGAGTTGTTCGCCCTCGAGCGGGCGAAAAGAGCGGTTCAGGCCTCCAAGCGTGTGCCGGGCATCGGTATCCCGCTCGTGTCCGCAGGGGCGATCGTGATCGAGCGGAGGTTCTCGGGCTCGAGGTTGTGCAGCCGGGTCTTGCCGGTGCATCGCGCCATCATGGAGGCTTCGGCCGCATATGCTTTCATGATGTTGACGGTCGCGTCCGACCGCTCGTCTGCGCTGCGGTCGGCGGTGAAGTCGAGGCCCGCGGCGGACATCGATCCGCCTACCGCGAGAGCGACCGGCAGGCCGTAGACCACCGCCTTGCATCCCATGGCGATGAGCTTCGCCGCATCCGTGCCCGAGCGAGCGCCACCGTACCAGATCAGATCGACCGCCTCTTCTTTGTTCAACGCGCGTAAGGTCGCAATGGTGTCGCGCACCAAAGTGAGATCCGGCGGTCCGGACAACTCAGGCCACGAGCCGCACGGATCGCCGTTGTCACATAACCGGCGTGTCGTCCGTCGAGCCGTCGTCCACCACGATTATCTCACCCGGTTTCGGCTCCTGACGCAGCACCGAGTCGAGTGCGCGGGCCAGCACCGGCGCGCGGTTGTGGGTCGGTATAATTACAGCGACGGACATCAGTGCGGTAAGTGCGCCGGGCGTCAGCCGATACCGGCATGCGACGGCTCGGCGGTCCCGCCTGCAGAGGGTACCGCAGCCGCGGGCGCGGGATCAGGGTCGCGGTCGCGAACGAAACCCCGCTCCGCCGGGTGCCCGGGGTATGCCGCACACTGTGAATGATCCGAGTTCATCCGGCGGATTCTTTCGAACAAAACTACCCTTGTGCAAGCGCTGGATGATTCGTCGGGCGGGCAACGGCTATAGTAGCCTAAGTCGGTCTGGTATATTTTGCGCCCACAGCCACCCGCGCGACGGACGATGAACAGGAGAATTCGCAAACCCGCCCTCGTAACATGCTTGTGTGCGGTGCTGGGTTGCCTCCCGGCGGCGGCTCAGGATGTGTCAGACGCCTTCATGGAGGCCTATCGGGGTTATGACAAGGCCTACATCGACGGTGAGCATGAGGAGGCCGCGGAGCTGGCCGCCCGGGCGCTCGAGCTGGGCATCGCCGAGCTGGGACCCAACCATGAAAAGACTGCCGTCCTCGAGATAAATCTCGGCCACGTGTTGTTCGAACTTCGGCGCCTGGAGGAGGCGGAGGCTCATCTGCTCCGCGCCCAGGAGATGCTGTCGAGCATCAACAGCGAGACGGACATGAATCTGTTGACCGTGTATCGGGACCTCGCAGTGCTGCGCTGGGCCCAGGGCGAATTCGGCAAAGCGCGTCTTTATTACAGCAAAACGCTGAACGTCTTGAAGACCAACAAGGGACCGGACGATCCGGAGATCGCCGCGCTGCTGATCAATATCGCCAGTTTCGAAGCTAATATCGGCGAGGGGCCGAACGCACACAATTCACTGATACGCGCGCAGGAGATCATCGCAAAGTCGATGGGTGAACGTCATCCCGCCGTGGGCGAGATCATCCTCCAGCGCGGTGCAATCGAAAACCGCCTGAACAAGTTCGAATCGGCGGAAAAATACTATCTGGACGCGCTGCGGATCTTTCAGGAACAACTCCCCGAAGACGATACGCGCATCTTGCGGGCGCACGGCAGCCTGGCCGCAGTGTACGAAGCTCTGAAAAACGACGAGCGACAAAAATATCACGGCGACAAGCTGGTGGAACTAATCAAGGACGAGGAAGGTGAAGCAAAGCCGCTGGTCATGGTGTATCCGATCATTCCCAGGGGCATCAACGAACGCGAAGGATGGGTGCTGGCTGAGCTCGACATCACTACCGACGGACGCGCCACCGGCGCCCGGGTGCTGGAGTCTTTTCCCGCAGGCGTATTCGACCAAGCAGTGCTGTCGGCGGTGAGCAAATGGCGGTTCAGGCCCCGCGTCATCGACGGTGAACGCGTGCCCCAGCGCGCGACGCGGGTAAAGGTCGACATCACGCCCGACGACATGCGGATCAATTTCGGTAAACTCGAGTAAGCGCCGCCTGCACGCGGGGCGGGTCCGGATCGCCGCCGCCGTCCGACGCAGCCGCTCAAAGTGGCATCATGCATACCTCCGCACTTTAGTCTATGGAAGTGCACACCATCGAAATGAGTGCCCGCCGGGCCATCGTAATGCGGCGAGCGCGGCGAACACGACGACAATCAGTTTTCTGCGCATTTCAGGCTACTTATATCCATGTCGAAATCTGCCGTGTGACCGCCTGCGGATATACTAGTCGCCTTCATTTCAGTTCCCTGGGGAGACGACCATGGCCCGGAAGCCCGCTGACAGCTTGAGTGCGCGCAGCTATAGCATGCCCGAATTGTCCGAACTTTACGGCAAACCGCCGTTCCATTATCGCGAAATGAGTCAGATCACTGTGGCGTTCAAAACAGACCCCAAGGTTCTGCGCCAACTGGTTCCGCCCCCGCTAACACCAAACAAGGATAGCCTGATGTTCGCCCAGGTCGTGGATTTCCTGTGCTCTGGCGTCGGCCGCTATTACGAGGCGCACATTTCCACTCATGCAACCTACGATCGACGCTTCGTCAACTTCAGTATTTATATGATACTGGATAGCGACGTCGCGATGGGCGCTGGGCGCGAAATCTGGGGGTATCCCAAGAAACTTGGCCGCCTGACGCTCGACACCACCGATGATGTCGTGCGCGCGACGGTTGAGCGCGGCGGGTTCACGGTGATCGACGCGTCCATGCGCATGCAATCAATGATGCCTGCGGAAGACCTGGGCGGCACAACCGAATGGGTTACGCGCAAGTTCATCCCCAACGTCGCACTCGGCGCCCCGCCTGACGTCGATCAACTGACCACGACCACACTGACCAACATGCAGATCGGAGATGTGCATTGCGGCCCCGCCACCCTCGTCTTCGGTGAATCGCCATCGGATCGCGTGGCCGACATTCCGATTAAATCCATTGAGGGGGGCTACTTCTTCGAAAGCTCGTGCGCGCTCGAACACGGCCAGGTTCTGCATGACTACCTTCGTTGAACCACGCCTGGCGGGTGGCTGATGGAGTCGCCTGAGCACGCCGTCGAGCAGCATTACGGCAGCGCCGATAGTTGCGCCCGGATTCTCGCCAGCCTGCGGGTGGCGGGGCGTGACTTGGAACGACTCGAACGCCGCGACCGGACGCCATTCGACGAATTTCATGGCGGCGGTATTGCCTCGACCCGTGACCTCGCCGCTTTTGCCGGTATGCGGGCGGACATGCATGTGCTCGACCTCGGATGCGATATCAGCGGCCCTGCACGCACGCTGGCCGCGGAATTCGGCTGTCGCGTAAGCGGTCTCGATCTGACAGCGGAGTTCGTCCGAGCGGCGGACATGCTGACATCGCGGATTGGCATGCAGGATGTCTGCGATCTCGAACCGCAGGGGTGGCTTACGCGGGACGCGCAGAACAGCTATCTGGCCGGCGATGGCCTCGAGGCTGGGCCGATGGATGAGCTCCTGGGTTCGTCAATCACGTACCGCATCGCGGTCGGACCGCAACAGGGCCGCAAGGTTTTCACGCTGCGACACCAGCGGCGCGGCCACGGTGGCGGCTGGCCTGTGGGCCGGTGCCACGGCGAACCGTACACAGGCGAACCCGCGGCCGGGGTAGATTCGGGCGCCGGAATACCGGTTTGAGGGCGTTCGCGGGTCAGACCGGCCACCGACAAACGTGACGACGGGATGCTGCTGGACGAAAAGCCTGTTTATACTGCTTATACGCGAAGACGGTTTTTTCGGCCCATTCGACGCAAGTTTGTCGCACGAAGGTGGGACACGCCCAGCGCCAATGCACCCAGGAGGATTTGCCACTGCGCTCGGTGACGCGAGCGACGCCTGAGTAACGTTGGACTTCATCGGCATTGCCGAAGCGTTGTCGGTCTTCGCCGAAGGCGACGAGGAGACGGGAGGTGAAGACCGGGCCGGCAGCGGGCAGCGACGCGAACACGTTGTAATCGGGCATGGATGGCGCCAGGTCGGCGATGGCGTCGTCAAAGCGTTTGATGATCTCGAGGGTGGTTCTGAGCTGCCCAGCGAGGGCAACGGCTTCCAGTACGCAGGGTTCGATGACGGCGGGGTCGTCGGTGAGCGGGGTCGCGTCTCTGATGGCCTGGATACGTGCCTGGACGATAAGCGGTCGCCGAACACGATGTTCGCGAAAGAAGCTTTCCAGGGTCGTCTGCCGGGCGCGCTTGACCTGTTTGAGGGTCGGCCAGCGGGTGATGAAGGCACAAAAGACGAAGGTGTTCTTATGGGAGAACCACTCGACCGCTTGCGGGAAATAAGCTTTCAGGGTACTGGTGAGGCGATTCGAGAATCGCAGGCGGTCTTCGACGAGGCGCCGTCGTTTCTCGACCAGGTGCGCGAGGGTGCGCATCTCGATGCTCTGCGGTCGCAGGGGTTTGAAGCGCTCGCGATGGCGTAAGACTAAATCGACGGCCAACTCGGCGTCGGTCGGGTCATCCTTGGCGCCGGATGGTTTGAAGACTTCGCGGTACTTCGCAAGCATCGAAGGATTGACCGGAAACAGCACGAAGAAGTCGTACTTCTGCAGGGCCGAAACGATCGGTCCTTTGGACAACTCAAGGACGACGGCGATGGGTCCACCGAAACGTTCACGCATCGATTGTGCCCAGTGTTCGATATGCGCAGGCTGATGCGCGATCTGCTCGAACGTCCGGTCATGGTGGCCGGCGGGTTGAATGCAGATATCGTGTTTGGTGTCTGACCAGTCGATGCCGACGTAGGCGGTGAACTCAAAATCATCGTGGGTGTTCATCTTGTGCCTCCCGAGGTGCTACCTGTTGATGAAGGGACATGCGCGCTCGAGTTCTGCGAAGCCAATATAGGAGCCGGTACGACGGCTAGCCCTGAGTATTCGTTGACGAACTCAAGCGCACCCGCGGACTCGAAATCAAAGCGGCAAACATCGTGTGTTTGGGTCGTTTATTCGTAGTCTGCGGGTGCATGTCCCGCCTTCACCGACAGCTACCTGCCGGCTGCGTCTAGGATCGCGGAAAGCGGGACAGACTAGCTATATAGGGTCGTCAGCGGCCAAATCACGGCAGTGCAAAAGTGCTAAGAATTACGTCTGCAATCCCCTCGGAAGCAGTCATCCAATAGCGTTCGGCGGGATGAGCATGACGGGCGGCGGCGTTCGGCCAAGACCAGACCCTTGTCGCCAAACGTTTAAGACGGCAACTGCTGCCATAATTCGCTGGGAGTTGAATAGGCCCTAAGCAGTGGTCGACGAAGCAAGAAGTAGCGCGCTGCCCCCCGAAGGTTGGGTGTACCGGAACGTACCAACGGCCCGACGGGAAGCGCTGATGTCGTACAGACCTCTGGCTTCGATAGTTGATGACATTCTGAGCAACGTAGAGATTTCACACGCCGAGGCGAAAGAAGAATGCGACCCTCTGCGGTCGCTAACTTGGCTGCCAGGGCCGGCGCGGTTGCGCTCATCGTTCACGCTCCATATCTGTCGTCCTGATTGCGGGACCCGAAGTACCGGGAGTAGTATACAACCGTAAGATTAAGGGTAAAATCAGAGGCATCGCGACCGCATCACATAGAGATCGTACCTCCATGGAGCGAAAAGTGCTGGCCGTTATCTGCGGCCTACTCATCACGAGCACGATTGCTTTCGCCGAACTCGAACACGATGTCCAGAAGAGCGAGCGGCTTCCCGCCGAGGCCGGCCCCCATTGGGTATGGGTCAACGATATCAACCTGTACAGCCTCGTGAACGGCAAAGCGTACCTGGTCGACGGTGACAGCGGCCGCTTTCTCGGCATGCTGGGGCTTGGACTTTTCCCCACCAAGATCCTCTTTCCCACGGATAAGAACACGCTTTACACGACCGAGACCTACTATTCGCGCGGCACTCGCGGCGAACGCACTGATATCATCGGCATCTACGACGCGCAGGAATTAAAACCGATCGGCGAGATAATAATCCCGAATAAACGCCTGACCGGTATCCCGACCGAAGGCCATATGGCTATTACCGACGCAGACCGATTTATCGTCATCTACAACTTCACGCCGGCGCAATCTGTCACGGTTATCGACGTGAAAGCACGCAAAACCTTGAGCGAAATCGAAACGCCCGGCTGCTCCCTGGTCTATCCGACAGGCTCGCATAGCTTCTTCATGATCTGTGGCGACGGCTCCTTGATGTCCCTGCAACTCGATGACCAGGGCCAAGAAATAGACAGAACACTGACGAAATCGGCTTTCGATCCGGACAAGGATCCGATCGAGGAAGACGGCGTTCGAATCGGAAATCGATGGTTGTTCGTATCTCGCGAGGGATATATACATACGTTCGACGCTAGCGGGAAGGAGTTAACGCTCTCGACCCCCTGGTCATTAGCGAGCGAGGACGAGCGCCAAGCATCATGGCGAGTCGGCGGACATCAGTTAATCGCCGCCCACGCGGCGAATCAGCGCTTGTTCGTCCTGATGCATAAGGGCGGGAAATACACGTTCTGGGATCCCGCCGAAGAGATATGGGTTTACGATTTCGAGAAGCACGTCCGATTACAACGCATTAAGGCCAAGCATCCGGCGACTGCAGTACGGGTCAGCCAGGATGCCGAGCCGTTGCTTTTTACGACGTTATTCGGAGGTTCGACCCTCGATGTATACGATGCCAAATCCGGTGAACATTTGCGCACCGTGGATGAGTTGGGCGCCTCACCGGTGTTTTTGCAAATTCCATGAAGATGTCCTGGTTTGATAGCTGGTCGGTGCGGATGTCCCGCACGCTCGCGAGCCGCACGTCGCGGCGCAGTTTTCTCACCCGCTTGGGGACCGTGCTCGTGGGTACGGCCGCATACCCACTGCTGCCCGTTGCCCGCGGCGCCACCGATGCTAAGGGCAACCCCGAGGATCCCGGTGATCCGACGAGCTGCGACTATTGGCGCTACTGCGGCATGTCTGGCTTCCTATGCGCGTGTTGCGGCGGCACGGCGGGCAGCTGCCCGCCCGGCACTGAGCCTTCGGTCATAAGTTGGATCGGCACGTGCCGCAACCCGGCCGATAACAAAGATTACGTGATCTCCTATCACGATTGCTGCGGCAAAACGATCTGCCCACGCTGCGGCTGCACCCGCACCGAGGGCGTCGAGCCTCTTTATCATCCCTCCAAGAGTAGTGAGATCAATTGGTGCACGGCGAACGGCAATACCGTCGTCAATTGCTCGTATGCGGCGATCATCGGGGTGGCGACGGAGCCTGATCATTAGCTGTAAAAACTTACCCTGTGCCCTGTACGCTAATTAATTGCAGGGACCGCAGATGATGCTCAAGTTCTGGCCTTACTGCTTATTCCTCCTCGCGCTCGCGCCTGGCAGTGCGTTTGCTCAGGCCATGTCCGTCATCGGGGGTAGCGAAGATGCCCATACCTGTGCGACGTCGGCGCAATTCGCCGCCTCCACGCGCGACGTTGGCACGGTCGATGTGGAGCCCTGCGACCGGGCGCTCGAAACCGAAGCTTTGGGTTTCAAAGACCGCGTCGCAACGCTCATCAATCGCGGCGTAATCCGCGTAGCGAACGGGAACTTTGAGGACGGCTACGGCGATTACAATAACGTTCTGAAGATCAGTCCCGAGACGCCTGAAACCTATGTAAACATCGGCAACATGGCGCCTCGAGGATGCGCGGCATGAGACGTTCCTGGCAGAACTGGCGGGCCGCAGCGTGGGTGAGGCGCTCTTCTTCACTGAGTTGATCGTGCAAGCCCAGGGGATCTTCCCAATTAAAGCGACCCTCTGCGGTCGCTTTAACTTGGCTGCCAGGGCCTGGCGCGGTCGCGCTCATCGTTCACGCTCCATATCTGTCGTCCTGATTGCGGGACCCGAAGTACCAGGAGCAGTATACAACCGTAAGATAAGGGTAAAATCAGAGGGCATCGCGACCGCATCACATAGAGATCGTACCTCCATGGAGCGAAAAGTGCTGGCCGTTATCTGCGGCCTACTCATCACGAGCACGATTGCTTTCGCCGAACTCGAACACGATGTCCAGAAGAGCGAGCGGCTTCTCGCCGAGGCCGGCCCCCATTGGGTGTGGGTCAACGATATCAACCTGTACAGCCTCGTGAACGGCAAAGCGTACCTGGTCGACGGTGACAGCGGCCGCTTTCTCGGCATGCTGGGGCTTGGATTTTTCCCCACCAAGATCCTCTTTCCCACGGATTAAGAACACGCAATTTCCATGGCGCGACATTCCCGATTCGCAAATTAATACTTTCTATCAACAATACGAAAAACACCCAGTGTCACGCTGGGCTAGAAAAATCTATCACGAACATCGCCTAGGTAATGAGCGGCCGTTGCAGTAAGCCGGCGTTCCTAATCAGTGCTCGACGCGCATCGATCCGATGCCGCTTTAATTAACTTCGAACCAGTGCCCAGCCCTTCTAGGGCCAGATTACCCGCGTTTCTTCCACCAGCAGGCCGACCGAGGTTTCAAAGTCAACGAAATTCGACGCGTCTTTAAACTGTTCAACCTGCACCTCCTCGGACAGCCAGCCTCGTTCGAACGCAGCCATATCTTGCCACCACAATTCGGCGACACCATCGTACGCCGGGGCGCCAGATTCGTAGGTTTCTGGTGCGACATGACTTTGGACATAGCGCTGTAGCCCGGGCGTTTTGGGTACCAGGGCGGCGTGTCCGGTCCGCCAATAGTCCTGATACTCGGCCACCGTTAAGCCCCGTTTACGCTTGACCAACACGACAGCTTTGACGCCGGGCGCGTCTTTAGCAAGCTCAGGTCCGGCAACGACGACATTTTCCCGTGTCATCAAAAAAGACGGGCCCTCGTCAGATATAAAATTAGGCTCATCAAGGTAGGCACCGTTGAGGTAATCAGGATCGCCTCCTAAATCCAGACCTGTTTGCAGATCTTCAAACCAGATCTCCGCAAATCCTTCGTAAGGGCTATTCGAGAAACCCTCGACTTTAGCCGGGATTCGATGGGCCTGGACATAGCGCTTAAGCGCCTTAATTCGCAGGGCCAATGGCGCATGCACTTCGCGCCAATGACGGTGGAATTGCTCCAGACTAATTTCCGGTTTTTTGGGAATGAGTGCATAGCCTTTAATCATCGCGGTCCCTCCTTTAGGAGGGATAAGCATAACCGGCATTTTTTGCCAAATCGACAATCTGCTGCGCGGAGTATAGGAAGCATAAACACCGGGTCCCCAAGAATCCAGCTTGTCCGAACTTTACGGCAAACCGCCGTTCCATTATCGCGAAATGAGTCAGATCACTGTGGCGTTCAAAACAGACCCCAAGGTTCTGCGCCAACTGGTTCCGCCCCCGCTAACACCAAACAAGGATAGCCTGATGTTCGCCCAGGTCGTGGATTTCCTGTGCTCTGGCGTCGGCCGCTATTACGAGGCGCACATTTCCACTCATGCAACCTACGATCGACGCTTCGTCAACTTCAGTATTTATATGATACTGGATAGCGACGTCGCGATGGGCGCTGGGCGCGAAATCTGGGGGTATCCCAAGAAACTTGGCCGCCTGACGCTCGACACCACCGATGATGTCGTGCGCGCGACGGTTGAGCGCGGCGGGTTCACGGTGATCGACGCGTCCATGCGCATGCAATCAATGATGCCTGCGGAAGACCTGGGCGGCACAACCGAATGGGTTACGCGCAAGTTCATCCCCAACGTCGCACTCGGCGCCCCGCCTGACGTCGATCAACTGACCACGACCACACTGACCAACATGCAGATCGGAGATGTGCATTGCGGCCCCGCCACCCTCGTCTTCGGTGAATCGCCATCGGATCGCGTGGCCGACATTCCGATTAAATCCATTGAGGGGGGCTACTTCTTCGAAAGCTCGTGCGCGCTCGAACACGGCCAGGTTCTGCATGACTACCTTCGTTGAACCACGCCTGGCGGGTGGCTGATGGAGTCGCCTGAGCACGCCGTCGAGCAGCATTACGGCAGCGCCGATAGTTGCGCCCGGATTCTCGCCAGCCTGCGGGTGGCGGGGCGTGACTTGGAACGACTCGAACGCCGCGACCGGACGCCATTCGACGAATTTCATGGCGGCGGTATTGCCTCGACCCGTGACCTCGCCGCTTTTGCCGGTATGCGGGCGGACATGCATGTGCTCGACCTCGGATGCGATATCAGCGGCCCTGCACGCACGCTGGCCGCGGAATTCGGCTGTCGCGTAAGCGGTCTCGATCTGACAGCGGAGTTCGTCCGAGCGGCGGACATGCTGACATCGCGGATTGGCATGCAGGATGTCTGCGATCTCGAACCGCAGGGGTGGCTTACGCGGGACGCGCAGAACAGCTATCTGGCCGGCGATGGCCTCGAGGCTGGGCCGATGGATGAGCTCCTGGGTTCGTCAATCACGTACCGCATCGCGGTCGGACCGCAACAGGGCCGCAAGGTTTTCACGCTGCGACACCAGCGGCGCGGCCACGGTGGCGGCTGGCCTGTGGGCCGGTGCCACGGCGAACCGTGCACAGGCGAACCCGCGGCCGGGGTAGATTCGGGCGCCGGAATACCGGTTTGAGGGCGTTCGCGGGTCAGACCGGCCACCGACAAACGTGACGACGGGATGCTGCTGGACGAAAAGCCTGTTTATACTGCTTATACGCAGGTAATATTTGACTCGATCTGGCACCAAAAATGTTAGTAGGCACTAATATTATTCGCGTATACGCATTGACCCGCGCGTCAACGATTTCGCGCGACGCATGAACGCGACGCTGAAGCAGATCGTCATGTTCACGCTGGAACAAGACGGAGACTGAAATGCCCATGATTCAGGATCAGAAGCACTGGCTGATGCTCGTGTGGATGCTCATCACGGGCGTGATTGCATTCGGTTTCGTCGTGAGCTGGAACGAGGGGCTGCTGCAGGCACTCGACGCCGGCAACCCCAGCCGCATCTCACTCGTCATCGGCCTGCTGTACCTCGGCGGCATGGGCACGGCGCTGTTCACCACGCTTGCCGGGCTCACTGGCAGCATTCTGCT
The DNA here is from genome assembly GCA_963662545.2 of Gammaproteobacteria bacterium. Taxonomy (GTDB): domain Bacteria; phylum Pseudomonadota; class Gammaproteobacteria; genus JAYYZW01. Next base: position 2,746,120 of record CAXXLL010000003.1, on the reverse strand, counting down.
CGGCCTGCAGTACCTCGTGATCGAAAAGGGTGCCGACATCCTGCTCGAGCAGATCCTGCGGCTTTCCCAGTCGCGCCTCGCGCTCGGCTGAGACACGTCGGCATGGCCTACACGAATGCCTGGGATCGAAAGCGCACCGGCTCGGATCCGTTCACGGATCTGCTGTTCAATGCGCTGCTCGGGTTCACCTACCTGTTTCTGATCGCGATCATGTTCATGAACCCGGTTGCGAAGAAAGGCCTCATCGATCCGAAAGCCGAATACATCATCGCCGTGACCTGGCCCGACTCCAACCCGGACGATATCGACACCTGGGTCGAAGACCCGAACGGCAACGTCGTTTGGTTTCGCAATCGCGAGGCCGGGCTCATTCACCTCGACCGCGATGACCGCGGCGTAGTCAACGACAGGATCAGCATCAACGGCCAGGAAATCCTGAATCCACTGAACCAGGAACTCGTCACCGTGCGCGGCGTCGTGCCGGGTGAATACGTCGTCAATCTGCACTACTACGCAACGGAAACGGGGCAGCCCGTAAGCGCCACGGTGAAGGTGTACAAGGTCAATCCGGCACTTGAAATCGTTTACAATGGCGAAACGCTGCTCGACGAGAAAGGCGACGAGAAAACCGCCGTACGTTTCGTGATCGACACGTCCGGGCGCGTCGGGCAGATTAGCCACATTTTCAAAAGCATTATCAACTTCTGAAAGATTACCGGTACCGTGTTCTTACTCGGGCGATCGGGTCTCGTCGCGGCCTACGTCGTCATCGCGCTGCTCCTCGCCGCGCTGTTGTTGTACACCCCGTGGTCGTGGAAGACGAAAGCATTGATGGTCGTCGTCGTATCGGCTTTCTACCTCGTCAGCTATTTCTCCCTGCCGCCGCCGCTCGGGTGGCCGACGAGCGCCGAGCTCACGAAACGCTTCAAGCTCGTCGCGATCTACGTGGTCGAGCCGGACAAGACGACCGGCGCGGAAGGCGAGATATTCCTGCGGGCGACCGACATGGCGAGCGGCCCGCGCGGCACGGAGCCGCGCGTATCGCGTACCGTTCAGCGGCGAGCTCCACGCGAAGGTCGTCGAGGCCGGCAACAAGATGCGCAAGGGCCTGCCACAGCTCGGTGAGATCAGCGAGGAGCAAGTCGGTCCGCACGCGCGCCCGGCGGATCAGTCCGAGGGCGGCCAAAAGAGCATTTCGATCGATTTCTTCGATCTGTCCGATCCCCTGTTCCCGGAGAAATGACCAGAAGGCCCTGGACAATTCATCGGGCTTCGATGCCGCGGCGGACGACGCGACCGCGTTAATCATTCGGATATAATTCGAGCATGCCGACCACGCTCCCCCGTAAATCCCGTAGCGCTCCGATCAGCAAGAGCAGCGCAGAGACTCTCGAAGCACTTGAAGCGCTCATCCTTGCCGAGGGGTTCTCGCGGCTCAACGTCTCGGAGATCGCCGCGCGTCTCAGCTGCTCGAAGCGCACCCTCTATGAGCTCGCCCCGAGCAAGAACAGGCTGGTGCTGAAGGTGCTGGATGACTTCTTCAGCCGCATCAGGCAAGAAGCCGACCATGCGACCGATAACACCATGGACCCAGAACGTCAGGTGTTCGAGTATCTTCAGGTCGCGGTGCGTGTCGCCGAGCGGTTGAGCCAGGCTGTGGTCGCCGACATCCACGAATGGGAGCCCGCGCGGGCGATCTGGCAGGAGCACATCAGCCTGCGCGTCGAGGGCATGCGCCGGATCATCGACAACGGTGTCAAGGCCGGCGTCTTCCGCGAGGTGCAGCCGGCGTTCGTCGCCGAAATCGTGTTCGCCAGCATCAACCGATTGCGCGAACCCGACTTCAGCGATTCCACGGACCTGACGATCTCGGAGGCATTCCACGAGCTCTACGAAATGCTCCTCCACTCGCTCATGCGTCGCAGCGCGTCGGGTTGAGGGGGGGACGATCAGCCTGGCGCGGCGTCGCGTTTGTCGGGGAGCAGGTTCGCGCTTGCAACGGTGAGATCCGGAACCGGGTCCTGTCGGTGGCGCTCGGCCTCACACGATGATTTGCCCCGCTGAGAAGGAGATGCCTAACTGGACGACCTCGACGAGTGACTCGTCGCCCAGATGCTACGGCTCAATCCGACCTCGGGACTCGCTCCTCGGCCCGAGATGCCGCCCACAACGGGGGACGATTGCGATGATGATGGGCGTTATGCTTCCTATCCGCAGACCGCATATTCCGAATTACCTGCAATCCAGCCCCTAGTGTGCTGTCCCGTAATAAACCTTCATAATTCGCTGGTCCTCGCACCACGCTGCGGCGTTGCTCGTCGTTGCCGTATTCCCGATACGACGCCTCCTCGCGCCTTGCATCGCGGCACGAGTCCTGCGCGACTTATCGAAGTTTATTACGGGACAGCACACTAGGCAGTGTTTGCCGCTTGAATAGCCGACCAGATCTTCGTGGGTGTTGCCGGCATTGAAAGGTCGGTGACACCGACGGGTTTGAGCGCATCGAAAATGGCGTTCATGACTGTAATCGGTGCACCAATGGTCCCCGCCTCACCGGCACCCTTAGCGCCTAGTGGATTCGATATCGAGAACGTATCTAATTCCGAAACTTCGAATGCGGGTAGATCATCCGCACGTGGCATAGCGTAATCGAGGAAGGACGCACTCAACAGTTGGCCTGAATCAGCATCGTATACGGCATTTTCGAGAAGCGCCTGACCAATGCCCTGCGCCAGGCCGCCATGGATCTGACCGTGTACGACCATTGGATTGACCACCACGCCGAAATCATCGCAGACGGTGTAACGATCGATCCTTGTCTCGCCGGTCTGCGGTTCGATTTCGACCTCGCAAATGTGACAGCCGGCAGGAAATGTGAAGTTCGGTGGGTCGAAGAAGGTGGTTTCTTCAAGCCCGGGCTCGAGCTGGTCCAACGGATAGTTCCCCGGAACATACGCTTCGCGCGCAATCTCTTTGAATGACAAGATACGGTCAGAATCCTTGAGTTTGAAAAAGCCGTCGATGAATTCGATGTCCTCGGCCTCACCCTCGAGTATATGTGCCGCGATCTTCTTGCCCTTGGCGATGATTTTCCCGGTGCCTAAGAGCACCGCGCTGCCGCCGGCACTGATTGAGCGTGATGCGAATGTTCCTATGCCAAACGGCAGTTGATTGGTATCACCGTGGATTACTTCGATCTCGTCCAGAGGCAGGCCAAGCTGATCCGAAACGATTTGGGCAAACGTCGTCTCGTGACTCTGTCCGTGGCTGTGTGCGCCGGTAAGGACGCGCACCGATCCATCCGGATTTACCCGGATCGTCGCAACCTCAAAAAATGCGTGTCCCGCGCCGAAAGCGATCGCCGCCTGGGAAGGCGCCGCGCCAGCTTGCTCGGTATACACGATTACGCCTAATCCACGCAGCTTGCCGGCGGCCTGTGATGCCGCCTTGCGTGCGTCGTACCCTTTCATGTCTGCGTTTTCCAATGCGCCGTCGACGCATTGGTCGTACGCGCCTTCGGTATAAACGAGGCCCAAGGGCGACTGGTATGGGAAGGCCGACAGCGGAATAAAATTTCGTCGCCTAATCTCGATGCGATCGATACCGGTCGCCTCCGCAGCGAGATCGACCAGACGTTCGAGCACATACGTTGCTTCCGGGCGTCCGGCCCCACGGTATGCGTCCGTCGGCACCGTATTCGTCATTATGCCGCGCACTCTTACTGCGATAGCCGGGATCTTGTAAACACCCGACAGCATGGTGGCGTAGAAAACGGTCGGAATGGCGGCACCGTAATTCGATATTGCAGCACCCAAATTGGCATCAGTATCGACACGCAGCGCCAAAAACTTTCCATCGGAATCCAGCGCCAAGCTTGCATGAGTTACATGATCGCGGGCGTGGGCGTCGGAAACGAACGATTCGCTACGTTCGGCCACCCATTTCACCGGTCGACCCAAAGCCTTAGCTGCAAACAAAGCCACCAGGTCCTCTGAGTACTGAAAAATCTTGGAGCCAAAACCACCGCCAACGTCGGCCGAAATGACCCGCAGCCTGGATTCCGGGACCGGCAACGTATGTGCGCACGTCCAAGTCCGTAAAAGATGTGGATTCTGGTGCGCCACATGAAGTGTAAATTCATCGTTGTTTGCATCATGCGTGGCGACGACAGCGCGCGGTTCGAGCGCATTGGGCACGAGGCGATTTTGAACGATGTCAGCTTCCACAGTTTGAGCTGCCGACGCGAATACCTCATCTACCGTTTCACTATCGCCGATGACCCACTCGAAGCATTGGTTAGCAGAGATGTGGTCCCAAATCTTCGGGGCATTCGCACTGTTCGCGTCGGCTATGCTGACAACGGCAGGTAATTCCTCAAGATCGGGCTCGATTAGTTCGGCTGCGTCTTTCGCAAGAAGACTGGATTCAGCGATCACAGCCGCTACCGGCTGCCCGACATAGCGGATGCGCTCAACCGCCAACGCTTCACGTGGAGCTTCATGCATTGGAGACCCATCAGGGTTGTAGATTATCCAGCCCGGCTGCATATCTCTTATCCCGCCGGCATGGAGATCCGCAGCAGTGTAGACGGCGACAACACCTTCGGCGGCCCGTGCCGCCGATGTGTCGATGTTACGTATCCGGGCATGTGCATTTTGCGCACGCACGATATAGAGATACGCCTGGTCGGGATAGTCGACATTGCTCGTGTATGTTCCCGCGCCCGTGATAAAGCGCCGGTCTTCCTTACGCCGTACAGATTTGCCAATCCCAGTCATCAATCTACCCCTGTCACACTTAGTTGAGAAACAGTCCTGCCTAACACGTCCCGCCGTGCAAACCGGCGAATATCGATCGTTACAACAACACTACCTAACCTACAAACGCCTGGCAGCCCCGATTGTACTCGACGAATTTGCAGCTAACTGCCGGCACCACCCGGCATTCGCCAGCGTCTCGGGGACCGCCCCAGACTGGCTTGTTTGGCAATCGATATCTCCGGGCCGAGCATGGTTGCGCAACCGCTCACGGCGAGCGCCGCAGCGAGGATGCCGGCGGTGCGAATCGATTCAAGCGTGTTCATTTCCCCCATGAGATGAATGTCGAAATGCGCCCTCTGCTACCGCGGCTAAAAAAACGCCGAGCCGAAGCCCGGCAAGCAGAGGAGGCCTTGCGGGGCAAGGCACAGCACACCGGTTGTCACGCAGGCGAGGCGGCGGCTGCCGCACGCCGCGTGGGAAAGCCGAGGAAGCCGGGCGCAGGAGCGAGCAACAGCGCGCTCGCCGGCAACGGCACCGCGGTTGCGGCGACACTAAGGCCGCCGACTGCATCGAAGTTGTTGGCAGAAGACCGTGACGATGCGCGTGTCCTGGCTGACGGGACCGTGCCCTTCCGCGCACATGCGAGCGTTGATCAGGATTTGCGCCATCGCATCGCGCGCGGCCTGCGACTCTTCAGAGCTCGTAGGCGCGCGCGAGGTTGGCGATGTATTCGGGGTAAGACGAGATGTATTGCAGCGCGTCCGCGACGCTCAGTATGACGTCCTCCGATCGAATCGCCGTTACGTCACCCTATTCGTCGAGCTCGAACATGAGCAGGACGTTCCCAGCCATCCCGAAATTCGCATAGTCCAGGCCGGATGACACGAATAACTGATTCTTCACGATGACCGGCCCGCCGAAGCCCAGACTCCCGCCGTAGCCCTTGTGACCGTTGACGGTTTCATAGTCGCGCGCCGTATCGAAGCTCCACACCAGCTTCCCGGTCGCAGTATTGTAGGCGCGCAGCACGCCGTCGGCGTTGCCCGTGAAAGCGACGTCGTTCGCCACGGTACTGGGCAAGCCGAAGGCATTGCTGCACGGCGGCGTCGGCTTACCCTCACAGACGGGCGTCATTTTCTCGACGCGCCATACGGATTTTCCGGTCACGAGATCGACCGCCGTGAACGAGCCGTCCGCCTTCATGTCCGCATCCATATCGTTGACGGGGACGTAAGCATTCTTGCCATCGCTCGCAAAGCCCCACTGGATGCCGCCGACTTCCCCGCCTTTGCCGACGCGGGTCTGCCACAGGATTTTTCCTTTGGCGTCCGGATCCAACGCGTAAAGCATGCCGTCCTTGGATCCGACCATGAGGACCTCCTTACCGTCCGCTCGTTCCACCAGCACCACGGGCGACACGATATCCCGGTCACCCTGTCCCTTCGGGTTTAAGGGCGAGCAGGTTTTCCGCTCTTCATCGACCCACGCTTCGCAGCCCAGGTGGTAGATGTCCTGGCCGCCCATCTGCTCGGGCGCCAGTGATTTCACCCAACGCTTGGCGCCCGTTTTCATGTCGAACGCGATCACGGAGTCGGATTCGCGAACGACCGGCTCGGTCATCTGGTTCGCGGTCGGCACGTACAAGAGGCCGCGCTTGTCGTCGACCGTGATCGCCGAGAACACCATGACGCCCGAGGGGCCGTAGCGATTCGTGCCGCTTTTCGTCGTGCCTATATACCCGGGCTCCTGGTCGATGGTAAAGGTCTTCCACTTGCGCTCACCGGTATGCAGGTCATAGGCGACGATTGCGCCGCGAGCCGTACAGCACGGGAATTCCAAGGTCCTGCCGCCCATGTTGAGCACTTCCTGCAGGTTGGATATGGGCACGTAGACGACGCCGTCGTGCACCGTCACGTTACCCGAAACGCGGGCGGTCGGCGTCCAATCCGCTTTGTCGCGCCAGAGCAGCTGGCCTGTTTCCGCGTTCACTCCGTAGACGTTCGCCCCGACATCGCCGAATACGGCGATACCGTCGCCCACGGCGACGTTCGATCGAATCCGCCATTCGGCCTGGAACGCCCAGTGCGCGCATCCGGAGTCCACATCGAACGAGTAGACCCAGTGATTGAGATTACCCACGAACACGCGGTCGCCGACGACGGAGACCGGGTGCCCGCCACCATTGAACGCATGGACCTGCGGAAACCCCACGGCCCACTTGAGCTTGAGGTTCTTCACGCCCGCAGCAGTGAACTTCGAATTGGTCGCATGCCGGTGGAAGCGGTTGTCCTTCGAGAGTCCGGGCCAGTCATGCTTGGCATCGGCCACCAGCGGCTTCTTGTCCTTGCACATTTTGACGCCGTGGCCGCGCGCGTCCTTTTCGCTCTCCGGTTTGTGACTGGTGACGTACTTGGCCAGCTCCCATCGCTCCTGATCGTCCAGGCCATTGGCGAACTGCTGCATGACGCCCCACCACAGCTCCTTGTGCGCCTCTTCCGCGGTCAGGTTCGACAATGCGTTTAGGTCCGGCGAAAACGCGGCGCGCGTGTGGCATTCGGCGCAGCGGTCGGCGTACAGCTTGGCGGCGTCCGGTTTCCCCGATCTTTTGTTGGGGTCGGCTGACACCGCCGTCGCCATGAAGAGGATCCCAAACAGGGGTAACAGGTGCCGAATGCTCATGGTCCGATCTCCCAGCTGCGTCTTTTTGGATGCCGACCTCAGGGTCGTGCCGCGAGCATATAACGTTTTTGGTACCAGGTCGAATAAGAAATTACCCGATCGTCTGAGCACACCACCTTAGATTCGAGAGACCAATTCGACGAGCGGCACCGTTACGTTTTCCGGTGCCGGATGCCGCTTCGCCGCAGCTGCGTGATCGGCGTGGCGCCCCGACCTCTGCACGCATTGCTTCGTGGTCGAAAATCGTCCGGGCTGTCCGCGCTTCCCGGGGACCGGGGGGCCGCGCTTGGGGGATCAGGCGACCACGCCGGCGCACCCCGACATTCTAGGTCGCGGCCGATCCATGCCCTCAGGCGGGCGGCGCGCACCGCACGCCCGGCTTTCCTCGGCACCCCGGCCCGGCATGACGGCAGGAGCGGGCCGCGGAAGCGAGCCATGGAATGGACACGCTGTCAGCAAAAAAAATCCGGTATGACGAATAGGCAATCAGCCGTCTGGAATTACGACTTCACGATGTAGTATCTGTCGGCCTGCTCGTTGAAACGGATCTGGGTTGCCAGAGAACCGAAAAACTCGTCGATCGCTTTGACAGCTCCGGGGAACTGCTCTATTACGTTCCTGTATTCATCAAAGGCAACGACTCCGCCGCTCGCGACCTTGGGCCAGAAAAATTCCAGCGTCACTTTGTATGATTCATACAGATCAACGTCCAGGTGCAGAAAAGCGATACGCTCTCCGTCGAATCTGGTCAGGCTTTCCTCGAAGAAACTTTTTATCAGTTTTACGTTATTTTTGATGAACGACGGCTCGATTCTGCCATCCTTTGCCAATCTCCGTTCGATGGTTTCGACTGTCGCGACATTCCACTCGCCTTTTTGAGGATTCCTCGGACTCGTATCCTCTTCGGAAGGTTCCGGAAACCCTTCGAAGGAATCAAAGCCGTAGATGGTTCTCCCTTTGTTTTCTTAAGACGCCAGACAACACAACTTGAACAAGCTGTGGCCTCGACCGACGCCACATTCGACGATGTCTCCTTCCAGATTCGAGATCAGGTCGTAGATTTCCTTGAAATACAGGAAATGCGCCAACGACTCGTAGTGTATTTGAAACTGCTTGTTCGCTGACGGTTTTGGCAGCCGATAACCGAAATAACGTAGTGACCGTCTAATGAGGTTCGTTCCTCGTTGTCTGGCGTTCACGATGACCATCCTTTGGGCGCCTGCGTCGGACGGCTAACTTCAGGGAGCGTTAGATGCGTTCGGATCGGTTCTTGGTTCGCCCCCAAAGCCGATCCTCTGTTGCCGCTGTCTGTCGAGACCGATCCATGCCGGATCCATCCCGAAGCGGGACCGGGGCAAAGCCCGGGTCGGCGGAGTTATAGGGTAAACAAAGCCCGTCCATCAAGTCTCAACACGAAAAAGGAAGGCCTCGAGTGAATCCGGGCGTGCACGCCAGCGGGCCGGGCGTGGCACGACCCGCGAACCCTGCGCCTGACCGTGGTCTGCTCCGTTGCTGACACGGTCGTCGAGCCGCGTGCCGACGCGGGCATCGACGGGGGGCTCGGCACGCGTTTGCACCCACCGACCGGTGCCGCGGATGAGACGACGGCCGATTGCCTCGGTGGGGAACTTCAGCCACACCGGCAACACTAATGAGCCATGCATCGTCTCAAAGTCGTAATAGTGGCCGGTTTGACCTTGGCTTCAGCAACCGCGGCGCAAGCCAGGACGGGGGCTGAACGCCTTGCCGATTTCGAGGCGGGTTTCGCGCACACCGGCGAGGTGGAACGCTGCCTGCAGCTCCACCGCATACGGGATACGCGCGTCATCGACGAGCGCCACATCCTGTTTCGCACCGGCGTCAGCCGGCTACTATCTCAATACCCTGCCGCAGGCGTGCGGTGCGCTCACCATGGACCGCGGTATCGCGATCGATACGCGGAGCACCAGACTATGCGACGTCGACTGGATCACCGCGATCCAAGGCCCACCTGATCACGAGGGGCGTTTTCGCGGGCCCGGCTGCGGCCTGGGCCGGTTCGAGCGCGTGGAGCGGATCGACCTCGACGAGTAAGCGTCTCCTGCGTACAGTTTGAGCCCGGATCCCGCTGCGCCGCATCCAGGCTATATCGTGGTTTTCATGCTGATCTTCCTGTTCATCTGCCTGGTCTATGGCAGTGTGACGATCGGCCTGCTGGCCATGATCGCGAATCTCACGCCGATCCTGTTCATCCTGGGCTGCATGGGGCTGACGGGCGTCTCTTTGGACTATTTTCGTTTGCTGCTGGCGACCATCGCGATCGGTATCGCCGTCGACGATACCATCCATCTGCTCAATCGATACAAGATTGAATTCGCCTGCAGCGGCGACTATCGGGTCGCGCTGGAGCGCGCGTTGATGGGTGTCGGCCCGGCGCTGATCACGACCACGGCCATTCTCGTCGTGGCGTTTTTAAGCTATCTGTACTCGGATCTGGCCGTGCTCTCCAGCTTCGGGTTGCTGCTGTCGGGTGCGGTGTGCTCGGCCTTGATCGCCCTGATCGCCACCTCTCACGCATGGGCCGAACTGACGCCAGATGCAACGGCGGTTGCGTCCGGCGCCGTGCCGCCGAATTCGGTAGCCGAATCCCAGGCCCATATCGCCGAGCTGCAGGCCGTGCACGGCAACCATGGCTTCGCGCTCGCCGAGCATTGGCTCGGCCTCGGGCTGGCGCAGCGGGATGCGGGGGATCACGCCGGCGCCGTGGACAGCTTCTCGAACGCGCTTCAGATCCGGCGCACGCACCTCGGCCTCCACGATCCCGGCCAGATCCCCATCATCGATCTGCTGATAGAAAGTCATCGCGCGCAAGGAAACTGGGAGCAGGTCGACGCGCACTTCAAGCTTCTGGCGTCGGTACATCGACACGAACTCGGCGACGAGGCGGAACAGTTAGTCGCGATCTGGCAGCGCGAAGCACATCATTTGCCGACATCGACTCCGCCCTACAAGCACCTTTTACTGGGCGGCTATGCCGCAGAACAAGCGCACGATATCGCCATCAGGGCGTACGGCGAGCACGATCCGCGCCTGGTGGAAATCTTGTATTTGCGCGCGGCGATTGCCTACGACATGGCGCGTCACGTATCGACTGGCGATGGGAAAAAGGGCACCAAGCTGGAACAGGTTATCACCGCACCCGGCCTGACTACGAGCGAATTCACAGCGCGCCAAAATGACAGGTCGATCTCGCAGCGCAATCACATCATCCACAATTTCGTTGACGGGCGCGTTGCCTTGGAAGCGGCCGCGAAGATACAGCAGAGCGCCGGCGAGGCAATTGCGGCGACCCTGCTCGGTGACTGGCACTTCCTCTTCGACAGGCCGCAAACCGCAGCAAAACAGTATGCGGAAGCTCAGCGTCTGTTCGCCGCGAGCCGGCTCGCCGGCGAACCACGCCGCCTCAGCGCACCGCACCTAGGGGCATCACGATCCTTTATTTAGCCTCGATCAACAGGCGGCAACACGCACCTCATTCACCAGGTACGTGAACGATCATTTGGATCTCTACCAGACCTCGGTCGGGAAATAACTCGCTGATACCGATCGCTGTCCACGCGGTCCACGGCGCCGGCATAAATTCATCCTTTACGGTCATAAACGCTGCGATATGCGCGCCCTTGTCGCCATCAAAATTGGGACTGTCGAAGACGTGGAAGGTGGTGAGCTTGACGACCTGATTGAAATCCGCACCGGCAGCGGCGAGCGTCTTCTTGATGTCGTTAAACGAACGGCGGAGATCTTTCTGAAATTCTTCAGTCGTTGCCGGATTTTCCCCAGGTGCCTCGGCCACGACGCCGGAAAAGAACATGAAATCGCCTGCACGGTAGGCCATAGAATAATGGTATTGCTCGGACAACTCCTTGTCTTTAGCCGTCGCTATGATCGCCGTACCGTGGGATCCTGCCATGTTGAAGTTTTCATCCGCAGCGAGGCTCGCGTTGCATACGCTTGCTGCCGCCAGTATCAGAATAAATTGTTTCATTGATCGTTCTCCCTCGTGTGTATTTAGCAGCATAACGCATCGCTGGCCCGAGCGTACTGCCGAAAAAACTGGGCTACTGGCGATAATATGAGCGCCGCATTATCATCGCGCCCCTTGAACGCAGGCTGCGGAGCCGTTTCCCATGTTCCACGTTATCGATGATGCGCGTATCAGCGGTTACCGACCGCTGATTTCGCCGGCAATATTGATGGAGGAGATCCCTGTTTCCGAACAGGCTGCCAAGCTCATTGCCAATGCGCGCAGTGCGACGGAAGCGATCATCCGCGGTGAGGACGACCGGTTGCTCGTCGTGGCCGGGCCGTGCTCTATACACGATACGCAAGCGGCGCTCGAATATGCCGACCACCTGCACGGTGCGCTCGACGATCTCAAAGCGGACCTCTGTATCGTCATGCGGGCCTATTTCGAAAAGCCGCGCACGACCATTGGCTGGAAAGGCTTGATCAACGACCCCCATCTCGATGGCAGCTTCGACATCAATAACGGCCTGCGCGCGGCGCGCGGTTGGCGATGTAGTCGGGCGGATGGTAATACGAGATGTATTGCAACGCGTCCGCCACGCTTTGAATAACGTCCTCCGATCTAATCGCCGTCACGGTACCCTTATTCGGGGATCTCGAACGCGATCAGTACGTTTCCGGGCAGCCCAATATTGAACTGATCCATGCCGGATGAAACGTATAACCGGTTTTTCACGATGACGGGCCCCCCGAACGAGCCGAGCCCCCCACCGAACCCTTTGCGGCCGTTAACCGTTTCATATTCGCGCACGGTATCGAACGTCCACACCGGCTTGCCGGTCGCGGTATCGTAGGCGCGCAGTACGCCGTCGCCGGTCCCGGTGTAAACGACGCCGCCCGCCACGGTACTGGGCAAGCTGAAGGCGTTGCTGCACGGGGGTGACGTCTTACCTTCACAATCAGGCGCCATACCCTGTATACGCCAGATGGATTTACCGGTCAGCAGATCGACCGCCGTGAAGGACCCGTTCGCCTTCATGTCCTGATTCATATCGATGACGGGTACGTAGGCATTTATGCCGTCGCTCGAGAATCCCCATTGGATGCCGCCGATCTCTCCGCCGGCGCCGAGGCGGATCTGCCACAGGACTTTGCCGCCGTCATCCGGATCCAGGCCGTAAAGCATGCCGTCCTTGGATCCGGTCACGATGATCTCCTTACCATCCGATCGTTCCACCAGCACCGCGGGAGCCACGATATCCCGGTCACCGTGTCCCGTCGGGTTTAAGGGCGAGCAGGTTTTCTGTTCGGGATCCACCCACTTTTCGCAGCCCAGGTGGTAGATGTCCTGGCCGCCCATCTGCTCGGGCGCCAGTGATTTCACCCAGCGCTTGGCGCCGGTTTTCATGTCCAACGCCAACATGGCGTCGGATTCGAGCACGACCGGCTCAGTCATCTGGTTGCCGGTTGGCACGTAAAGCAGGCCGCGCTTGTCGTCGACTGTGACGGCCGAGAACACCACGACCCCCGAGGGACCGTAGCGATTCGTGCCGGCTTTCGTCGTGCCCAGATACCCGAATTCCTTGTCGATGGTGTAGGACTTCCACTTGCGCTCACCGGTACGCAGGTCATAGGCGACGATGCTGCCGCGAAACGTACAGCACGGGTATTCCTTATGTTTGCCGAGATTGAGCACTTCTTGGAGGGAGGACACGGGCACGTAAACCATGCCGTCGTGCGCCGTCACGTTGCCCGTAATGCGTGAAGTCGGCGTCCAATCCGCCCGGTCGCGCCACAGCAATTGGCCCGTTTCCGCGTTCAAAGCGTATACGTTGGCCCCCAGATCGCCAAACACGGCGATACCGTCGGACACCGCGATGTTCGATCGGATCCGCCATTCCGCGCGAAACGCCCAGTGGGCACACCCGGTGTCCGCATCGAGCGAGTAGGCCCATTGATTCAGATTACCCACGAACACTCGGTCGCCCACGACGGCGACCGAGTGCCCACCACCCTGGTACGCGTGGACCTGCGGGAAGGCCACGGCCCACTTGACCTTGAGGTTCGCTAACCCCGCAGCGGTGAGCTGCGCATTAGTCACATGCCGGTTGTAGCGGTTGTCGTTCGACAGTCCAGGCCAGTCATGCTCCGCATCGGGTACCAGCGGCGTCTTGTCTTTGCACATGGTCACGCCGGCACCGCGCGTGCCCTTTTCGGGTTTATGGTCGGCGATCCACTTGGCTATCGTCCATCGCTTCGCATCGTCCATGCCATTGGCGAACTGCGCCATGACGCCGAACCACAGCTCCTTGTGAATTTCCTCTGCAGTCATGTTCGATAATGCCGTCAACGATGGGGAAAATGCGGCGCGCCCGTGGCATTCGATACAGTGTTCGGCGTACAGTGCGGCGCCGTCCAGTCCCTTCGACTTTTCGGTTGCCGGTTCGGCATACGCTGCGAGCGACGCGAACAGGGATCCAAACAGGGGTAACAGGTGCAGATTTCTCATGGTCCGATCTCCCGACATCGTCTTATTGGATGTTCACCCGAGGGCAATCCTGTAAGCATAACAAAGCGGAGCCCCGCGCGGTTAACGGCGAGCGCGGGATAGCGATTCGTCCGATATGCATTACTGACCCGACCAATACCCGGGGAACATAGAAATGGGCAAAAAGGGGCAACTCACACCAGACAAATTCGGATCGTCCATGCCGACTCGGCAAAAGACGGTGACGATACCGGTGTCCTGCCAGATCGGACGGTGCCCTTCCGCGCACATGCGAGCGTTGATCAGGATTTGCGCCATCGCATCGCGCGCGGCCTGCGACTCTTCAGAGCTCGTAGGCGCGCGCGAGGTTGGCGATGTATTCGGGGTAAGACGAGATGTATTGCAGCGCGTCCGCGACGCTCAGTATGACGTCCTCCGATCGAATCGCCGTTACGTCACCCTATTCGTCGAGCTCGAACGCGAGCAGGACGTTTCCGGCCATCCCGAAATTCCCATAGTCCAGGCCGGATGACACGAACATCCGATTCTTCACGATGACCGGCCCGCCGAAGCCCAGACTCCCGCCGTAGCCCTTGTGACCGTTGACGGTTTCATAGTCGCGCGCCGTATCGAAGCTCCACACCAGCTTCCCGGTCGCAGTATTGTAGGCGCGCAGCACGCCGTCGGCGTTGCCCGTGAAAGCGACGTCGTTCGCCACGGTACTGGGCAAGCCGAAGGCATTGCTGCACGGCGGCGTCGGCTTACCCTCACAGACGGGCGTCATTTTCTCGACGCGCCATACGGATTTTCCGGTCACGAGATCGACCGCCGTGAACGAGCCGTCCGCCTTCATGTCCGCATCCATATCGTTGACGGGGACGTAAGCATTCTTGCCATCGCTCGCAAAGCCCCACTGGATGCCGCCGACTTCCCCGCCTTTGCCGACGCGGGTCTGCCACAGGATTTTTCCTTTGGCGTCCGGATCCAACGCGTAAAGCATGCCGTCCTTGGATCCGACCATGAGGACCTCCTTACCGTCCGCTCGTTCCACCAGCACCACGGGCGACACGATATCCCGGTCACCCTGTCCCTTCGGGTTTAAGGGCGAGCAGGTTTTCCGCTCTTCATCGACCCACGCTTCGCAGCCCAGGTGGTAGATGTCCTGGCCGCCCATCTGCTCGGGCGCCAGTGATTTCACCCAACGCTTGGCGCCCGTTTTCATGTCGAACGCGATCACGGAGTCGGATTCGCGAACGACCGGCTCGGTCATCTGGTTCGCGGTCGGCACGTACAAGAGGCCGCGCTTGTCGTCGACCGTGATCGCCGAGAACACCATGACGCCCGAGGGGCCGTAGCGATTCGTGCCGCTTTTCGTCGTGCCTATATACCCGGGCTCCTGGTCGATGGTAAAGGTCTTCCACTTGCGCTCACCGGTATGCAGGTCATAGGCGACGATTGCGCCGCGAGCCGTACAGCACGGGAATTCCAAGGTCCTGCCGCCCATGTTGAGCACTTCCTGCAGGTTGGATATGGGCACGTAGACGACGCCGTCGTGCACCGTCACGTTACCCGAAACGCGGGCGGTCGGCGTCCAATCCGCTTTGTCGCGCCAGAGCAGCTGGCCTGTTTCCGCGTTCACTCCGTAGACGTTCGCCCCGACATCGCCGAATACGGCGATACCGTCGCCCACGGCGACGTTCGATCGAATCCGCCATTCGGCCTGGAACGCCCAGTGCGCGCATCCGGAGTCCACATCGAACGAGTAGACCCAGTGATTGAGATTACCCACGAACACGCGGTCGCCGACGACGGAGACCGGGTGCCCGCCACCATTGAACGCATGGACCTGCGGAAACCCCACGGCCCACTTGAGCTTGAGGTTCTTCACGCCCGCAGCAGTGAACTTCGAATTGGTCGCATGCCGGTGGTAGCGGTTGTCCTTCGAGAGTCCGGGCCAGTCATGCTTGGCATCGGCCACCAGCGGCTTCTTGTCCTTGCACATTTTGACGCCGTGGCCGCGCGCGTCCTTTTCGTTGTCCGGTTTGTGACTGGTGACGAACTTGGCCAGCTCCCATCGCTCCTGATCATCCAGGCCATTGGCGAACTGCGCCATGACGCCCCACCACAGATCCTTGTACGCCTCTTCCGCGGTCAGGTTCGACAATGCGTTTAGGTCCGGCGAAAACAACGCGCGCGAGTGGCATTCGGCGCAGCGTTCGACGTACAGCTTGGCGGCGTCCGGTCCCTCCGATTTTTTGGCTGCGGGATCGGCTGACACGGCCATCGCCGCGCAAAGGATCCCAAACAGGGGTAACAGGCGCAGATTGCTCATTGTTCAATCTCCCGACATCGTCTTATTGGATGTTAACCCGAGGGCAGTCCCGTGAGCATAACAAAATAGGTATGAATTGGGAGCTTTAGGCGGGACAGCACACTAAATAGGTGTTCCAAAAACTCGATCAAATAAAAAGAACTCAGGTGACATTCAGAGATCAGAGGTTGTATCGAGCAATCTACGTTCCCGAAAGAGGTCACCTGAGTATGGATAGTTTAGTGTCATTGACGCGCTCACAGAAACGTCGCTTTAAGCGGTTGATTCAACGCAGCGATAACGGGCGGGTGGTTCGCCGCGCTCAAGTCCTGTTGCAGTTAGCTTCAGGCGTCTCACCGACGGCCGTGTCACGCAGTTTGTCGGTCGCGCGTTCAACGGTTTATCGATGGGTCACGCAATTCCAGACCGCGGGTGAAGCCTTTCTCGAGGCGTGCGGCTCGGGCCGGCGGGCGTATACGGTGGATGACACCCTGTTGGAGACGCTCGCCGAGTTAGTTGAGCAGCCGCCCAGTGATTATGGCTACCTGCGCAGTACGTGGACGAGCGAGATGCTGGCCGAGACGCTGAATTCGTTGCTGTCACGGCCCATTCACGCCTCTACGGTACGTCGCTGGCTAGTTAATTTGGGATTCGGCTGGCGTCGTGCTCGTCCGACCTTACATCTGCGCGACCCACGGGCAGCCACGCGCCTGAAAGCCATTCATCGTGCGTTGTCTCGAGCCCCATCGGGGCATGAAGTGTTTTACGCCGATGAGGTCGATATCGACCTCAATCCCAAAATCGGTTTCCTTTGGTCTACTCAAGGTTGTCAACGTGCCATCCCCACGCCTGGGCAAAACCGGAAACGCTATCTGGCGGGCGCGCTGCACGCACGAACCGGTCGCGTTGCGTATGTCGAGGGCACACGGAAAAACAGCGACCTATTCCTTTGCCTGCTCGACCACCTGCGGCAAACTTACCGCGCCGCGCGTCGAATTATCTTGATCGTGGATAACTACATCATCCACAAATGTCGCTTGGCACACGTCTGGCTAAAGCACAATCCGAAATTCCGATTGCTGTTCCAGCCGGCCTATCAGCCCTGGGTCAATGACATTGAGAAACTCTGGAAACAGTTGCACGACAATGTCACCCGGAATCATCGTTACTCGACCATCGACCGTCTGATGGACGCAGTACGTGCCTTCATGCGTGCGGCAAGTCCATTCCCGGGAAACTGCCCGAGTGTCGCAAGATTTGGATCACCTATTTAGGTAGTGTTTGCCGCTTGAACAGCCGACCAGATCTTCGTGGGTGTTGCCGGCATTGAAAGGTCGGTGACACCGATCGGTTTGAGCGCATCGAAAATGGCGTTCATGACTGTAATCGGTGCACCAATGGTCCCCGCCTCACCGGCACCCTTAGCGCCTAGTGGATTCGATATCGAGAACGTATCTAATTCCGAAACTTCGAATGCGGGTAGATCATCCGCACGTGGCATAGCGTAATCGAGGAAGGACGCACTCAGCGGCTGGCCGACATAGCGGATGCGCTCAACCGCCAACGCTTCACGTGGGGCTTCATGCATTGGAGACCCATCAGGGTTGTAGATGATCCATGCCGGCTGCATATCTCTTATCCCGCCGGCATGGAGATCCGCAGCAGTGTAGACGGCGACAACACCTTCGGCGGCCCGTGCCGCCGATGTGTCGATGTCACGTATCCGGGCATGTACATTTTGCGCACGCACGATATAGAGATGTGCCTGGTCGGGATAGTCGACATTGCTCGTGTATGTTCCCGCGCCCGTGATAAAGCGCCGGTCTTCCTTGCGCCGTACAGGTTTGCCAATCCCAGTCATCAATCTACCCGTGTCATACGTAGTTGAGTGACAATCCTATCTAGTGTCCGTCCATAAACAGGCATTTTCTTCGATGGGCACGGAGAAATCGAGGTGTTGAAAGTAGGTTGTTGGAGCGGTAGCGGCGGTTCGGTGGGGGTCGAAGGGCTCTTCGAGCGTAATTGTGAGTACGTTCGCCGGCCGCAGAGCGCTGCAACCCAAAGTCGCCCGTTCGACGATATCGAGGAGGTCAGTTAGTGCGAGTGAACGTCGCTATTCGAGTTGATAGCGCGCGAGCAGGCTGAGGTTGTAGGCGACCACAGAAGACCACACGTAGGCTTCGAAGTGCGGCAGGCTCTTCCAGGTGCAACGTGCCAATCCGTATGCACGCTTCAGGCAGGAGATACCGGCCTCGATGCCGGCGCGGAAGTTGCGCAAGCGTCGATAGACCCACTGACTCTTGACCATGTCGGCGATCGCGAGCCCGCGCTTCTTGTGGAAGGCAACGTCTTCGATGCCTTCTGCTTTCGCCGCCCGGAGATTGTCGAGGCTCGCATAGCCGCCATCGGCGGCGACCTGTCGTGGCATCGTCCCGTAGTGTGTTCGATGCCGTTCGAGCATCGGCATGAAGCGCTGACTATCGACCGGATTGCCTCGCTCGATGACCACGTCGAGGATGAGGCCACTGCGCCCCGAAGCCAGATTGATTTTGTGTCCGTACTGAACGTCGCGCGCACCCTTTATGATGATGTCGGTATGCGGCTCGAACAAGCTCACGCACTTCTCGCTCGCGGGGACCTTCTCACCGCCGAACACCCGCCGCTCAGTTTGCGAAATCACCTGCAGAACAAGTGTTTCGTAGTGCGCTACCTGCGCTAGCCAGTCCGGCAGTTCAACGCCGGTGACGCCCGGGCTCAGCAGCTGCTCACGTACCCTCGCTACCGCTTCCAAGGTTGAACGCGTCGCCCCAATCAAATCGCGATACAGACGTTGGCGTTGCTTCGCACCACGCGCATACCACAGCGCCCGCGCACGCTTCTTCGCCAATCGAGTGTGGTTCACGAAGCACAACTCCGGCGCGCCAGGCAACTCGCGCGCCTGTGCGAGCAGACGAACCACAACACGCACGCCATCCCACAGCAGATGACTGTCGCTCGGCGCGTGGATGGCACTGTCCGTTACCGTGCTATCAATCCGTACACGCTGTGCCGGCTCAATGCGCGTCTCTTTCGCCGTCGCCAGCAGGGCGCGATGAATAGACTCCCACGTCGATACCTGGATCGCCGAGACCACCCGCTGTAAGGCAGACTTCTTCGGACGTTCATTACCCGGCAACCGGGCGAAGGCCTGAAAGCTCGCCGAGTCCTGCAGGTGAAAGGCCAGCTCCTCGTAACTCAATTGCCGGTGCTGCTTGAGCACCGCGCAGCGCAGCACCGACTCCGCCGACAGTCCGCGTCGACCGGTGGGCTTCAAACCCCGCCGACACAGATCGTTCATGACCGGCGTGAGGACCTTGGGGTGAGCATCGAGCCACTCGGACATGCCCTGCAGCTCTCGCCCCAGGTCATGGTCAGCAAACAGCTCGTATATACTCGCTTGGGCCGTGCGTTTCTGACGCATTCCCCCTCCTGTGGTGTCGATGATTGTGTGGAAAATCAGAGGTTTGAAGTTCCATTAGATCACGACCCACCGGAGGTTTCGATCCCTTAAGCGACAAATTTTCCTTTTTATTTCAACCGCATCGCGTTTAGGGATGCACACTAGCTAACCTCACGCGGAAGCCCGCGGTCGCGGAGCCGTGCGGTTTCACCGAGTCGTCCGGTCGGCTTACAGATCCTAGGCCCGCACCGCGCAAACGCGCAGGTGATGTCCGCGGCGCATGCCTACCAGCTAGCGTTTCCGCTCACCGATCGGCGCCCGCCCCAATCATGATTTCACAATGTAATAGCGGTTGGCCTGCTCGTTAAATCGGATTTGAGTTACTAAAGAACCGAAGAACTCATCGATCGCTTTAGCGGCTCCGGGAAATTTCTCCGTTGCATTTCTGTATTCATCGAAGGCAACGACCCCACCCCTTGCAACCTTGGGCCAGAAATATTCCAGAGTGACTTTGTATGATTTATACAGATCTACATCCAGGTGTAAAAAAACAATACTCTTTCCGTCAAATCTACTCAGGCTTTCCTCGAAAAAACCCTTTACCAGTTTCACGTTATTGTTAATAAATGACAGCTCAAATCTTCCTTGTTCTGTCAATATCTGTTCAATAGTTTCAACTGTTGCGACGTTCCACTCGCCCTTTTGCGGATTCCTTGGACTTGCATCTTCTTCAGAAGGTTCTGGAAACCCTTCAAAGGAATCAAAACCGTAAATCTTTCTCCCTTTGTTTTCGTAATGCGCTAAACAACATAACTTAAAAAAGCTATGGCCACGGCCTACGCCACACTCGACTATATCTCCTTCCAGATTTGTAATTAAGTCATAGATTTCTTTGAAATAGAGGAGATGTGCTAACGACTCATAGTGTGTCTTGAATTGCTTGTATGCCGATGGTTTTAGTACGTTATATCCAAAATAATTTAGTGAGCGCCTAATAAGGCTCTTACCTCGTTGTTTAGCGTTCACAATACCTGTCCTTATATAGGTCCATGTTGGACGGCTAACGTCGGCGAGCGTTAGGTGCGTTTAAGTCGGTTTTTGGTTAGTAGCCTCAGCCGTCCCCCGTGGTGCCGCTGTCTGTCAAGACATGCCCACTCCGGTTCCATTCCGAAGCGACACCGGGACAAGCGTTAGGTCCACGGAGTATAGATTCTATGTTGAATCGCAAGCGGCTTGGTGTAAATCGGGATTGAAATCGGTATCTTTTTCGAGCAACGCAAAACAAACCCGTGCGAGCTTCCTGCCGAGCGCTACGAAAGCGGCCGTAGCGGAACCTGTCAATGAAAATAGGACACATGGTTTCGAAGTTCAATGTCTATTCTGATTGGCAGCGGCTCTCCTTTTTGGTTTGAACTGGCGGATTGATCCATACGGCCGTCGGCAGCGGCGTGACCGTGGGTGCGGCATATTTGAAGCGCTCGGGATGGGCCGCGAACGCTTGGTTTAGGGCCTGCTGGCGCCCTGCCAGTATGCCGTCGGCAAGACCGTAATGAACGGCGTGCGGCGTCAACATCGTGATACCGGAGTGCTTGTGCTCAAGGTTGTACCAATTGAAGAAGGACTGACTGTGTCTTGCGGCAGCACCGATGTGGGGGAACCGTCCTGGGAACCCCGGTCGATATTTGAGCGTTTTGAATTGCGCCTAGGAGAACGGATTATCATCACTGGTATGCGGCCGCGAGTGAGACTTGATCACGCCGAGATCCACCAGCAGTTGAGCGACCAACTTCGACTTCATAGATGAGCCGCGGTCGGCGTGCAACGTCAACTGGCCTTCGACGATGTCCTGTTTCGCGCAGGTCTCAGTGATCAGCCGTTTGGCCAGCACCGCCGCTTCACGTTCAGCCACCATCCAGCCCACCACGTAGCGGCTGTACAGGTCCAGGATGACGTATAGGTAGAAATACTGCCACGTAACCGGCCCCTTGAGTTTGGTGATGTCCCACGACCAGCATTGGTTCGGTACCCTGGCGACCAACTCCGGCTTCGCGTAGTGCACCCGGCGGTGTCCACGACGCCGCTCTCGCACCTGCTGATGCTCATGCAAGATCCGATACATCGTTCGCGCTGAGCACAGATAGGTGCCGTCATCGAGTAGATTAGCCACCACGGTGGCCGGTGTTTGATCGACGAATGCTGGCGAGACCAAAACCTCATGGATGTGCTGGCGTTCGCCCTCACTGAGTTTCAATGGCGGTGGCGCTCGCCGCGTGGCAAGCTTGGGACGTCGAAAACGGTAGTACCGTGACCGATGCACATTGAGTGCCGCGCAGGCGCCTCGTGTGCCCACGGATCCACCCAGCGCTGTGACCGCGTTCATGACGACTCCTTGTCGTCGGGCATCGCCGCCAGGATGGACGAGAGTTTTTTTTGAACATCAATGATAGTGCGGGCCTTCTCAAGTTCGTGCTCCAACTTCGCATTACGACGACGCAGCTGCTCGAGCACGCGCCGATCTACCGGGTCCAGCGTTGGTCTGGGCCCGCGCTTGTTGTTCTTGAGCGCCTGCAGCGTTCCCTCACGCCGTAACCGACGCCAGGTGCTCAAGTGGGACGAATATAGTCCTTCTCGGCGCAGTAGCGCACCGACCTCACCATGCCCCTGGCACTGATCGGCCTGCTCTAGGATCGACAGCTTGTAGGCGGTCGTAAAGGCGCGTCGAATCGTCTTCGATTTGACCTGTGGATCAGGCGTTTCGTCGCTTGACCCCGGTTTCTCTTCGATCATTGAATGATTGTTCTGTAACATTTGATGGACTCACTTTCTACAATAAACTATTTCTAGAAAGTGTCCTGTTCATACTGGCAGATTCGGTAGTGTTCATTCCGCGGGCGCGCAATCTAAGGTAGTAAGGTTCCCATAGGGAGTTGCGCCGGCCCTGCATGGCGGCGTTGAACAGTAAGCGGCGCAGCTCGGGGTCGCCTTTTTTGGTGAGCTTGCATTGTCCCCGCCACTGCCCGGATTCTCGCACCCGGACATCCATGCTCATAAAGGCGATGAAGGCATCGATGCTGCG
This sequence comes from Gammaproteobacteria bacterium, assembly GCA_963662545.2. Taxonomy (GTDB): domain Bacteria; phylum Pseudomonadota; class Gammaproteobacteria; genus JAYYZW01. The sequence continues at coordinate 2,723,362 of CAXXLL010000003.1, read as the reverse complement.
GAACGGGCCACGGTGATAAGCAGCCACCATCGCCATCGCCGTCAGCGGTCCAATCCCTGGGATCGCACGGCATCGTTGCTGTTTAGCCCAACCCAGATGTTTAGCCTCGGCCATGAGTGCTCGGTCCATGGTGCGGATAGTCTGCTCACAGTGACCCAATAAGGCATCGACTTCGACTTGCAATGACCCCATGTCAGTCAGTGATGCGCGCAGTTGAACTCTCGAGCGCACCAGCGTCGCGCGGCGCCTGAGCAAGTGCCAAAAGCGCTGCTGGCCCGGGGTTAACGGCGCCCACGCCTTGAGGTCGCCGGCTTCCCGTGCGAGGTAACGTGCCAGTAACTGGGCGTCTTGAGGATCGGCCTTAACCCGTTGACCGACACCCGTGCGGTAATGCGTCAAGCGGTAGGGGTCAATCAAATAGACCTGGTGTCTTTGCGCATAAGCGGCGACGGCAACCACCCGATGATAGGTGTTGGTCGGTTCAATGGCCAACCGTGCGGGTGCATCAAGTCCCGCCAGCCAGTGTTCGATCGCCGTCGCTTCATTCGCGATCGAATACGCGCGCTCAGTGTCCCACTCAAAGACATCCAATGTCGCCTTCGATACGTCCAACCCAATGATGTGTCCATTGCTCGGCTGTGCCATGATGACCTCCGTAGATCGTGTCTACAAAGCCGGAGACTCACTTGGCGCAACCTTGGCACGAGATCGGCCGCCACGCCCGCGTGTAGGGAGAAGCCCGCGGCCTTGGCCAAGCGCTCGCTGGTACGCGTGTGTTCATCTTGCGCGGGGAGCGTTTGTAGCATGAAGGCCTTGTGTCCCTGGCGGGGGCCGAAGGCGATGCGGTAGGTAATCGAACTACCGAGGACCTGGGCCAGGCCATCGTCATCGTGCGGCTCGAGGGGCCCTGACGTTCGAGATGGCTGCCGATGCGCTCGCTCAAGCGATGGACGAGGGTTTCGAGCTCGGCTTTGGCCGGCGCCTTGACCCGATGTCTCGATCTGATCCTCGACGGCCTCGAGCGGATCCGGGCCACCGCCTAGATGAGAATGCTTATAAAGAGTAAAGAGTAAAGAGTAAAGGAGGCAGTACCTTCTAACTATTGCTTCCAATTTTTCAATTTAAAGGGTACTGACCCTCAGGTATCCCCTCATTGTAAATGTCATAAAACCCCGAAGACTTGTTTTAGGGCGCGTTGTTGCAGGAGCATCTCGTTGAAGCGCTGCATCAGCGGGCGTAGGAACTCTACGCGCATGGTAGGAAGCCACTCGTAGAGCATGTAGCCTTGCCGAAACAGTGAATGGGTTCGTCGTTTGACGGTATTAGCTTTCAACATACGGTCATAGCCTAGGCTTTCACCAGCAGCACCCAGTAACGACAGTAAGGCCATGGCAAACGCACTGAGCAGGAGTAGTCGGTCGCGCCGCGCAGGCTGTGAGACGCGTGACCACGATAGACCCATGCCATAACGCATGTCTTTGATATCTCTGAAACTAGCTTCGATACCCCAGCGTTTAGCGTAGTAAGACACCAGGGTTTTCGCACTGACCTGCGCGTCACTGGCGACCAAACACCACGGTTCCTTCATGCCTTTCGCTTTCACGCACACGACGGTCGCCATCGGATAAGCATGCGACTTGGTGACCTGGGCCTGTCGTAGCGTTCGCGCACGGCCGCCGCTGCCAATCCAGTCGCGGGCGCGCCGCCGTTCGCCTTTGGCACTCGTCACATAACTGTTGCCGCGCAATCGAATGACATACCCAAAGCCTAGTTCACTCTCCAAAAACTCAAACAATTTGCAATCCGCAATGCCCCGATCTGCCACTACGCTCACCGACACATCGGCCGGCACCACCTCCTTTAATCGCACCAGCAAGGCGTCTTCATGCATTGTCTGAGTGCCCTTCAAGGTCGCGCTTCGCACCGTCTTCCACAGCAGCGGCGTCGAGCGACCGTGGTCCGTCAACATCGATAGCGCAATGGTCGCCTGACCATCACCCTCAAACATCGTCCAATCCAATGCCACCACTATCGTGGTTCGACTGCCGACCACATAAGGCACCCAATAAGCAAAGTAGTCCCACACCTCAATCCCTTGATTACTTAGCAAACGGTCCACTTGTTTCACCGCGTGCTTCGGCATCAAATCGCACGCGTGCGCCAAACCCTGGCCAATCGCATGCACCCCTAAAGACGCGCTCGTCAATACCCCCACCGTCGCGTTCGCCATCGACTGAACGCGCTTAGCATGAACGTCTCCCTCAAATAGATCCGACAGAAAATTAGATACATCTTTCCTGCCGATCGACCCTCTCGCCATTTCGCTGCCCTCTGCTGACCTCAAAATAGGCAGCATGATCCCCAACCGCGCGACTTTCAATTACTCTAGAACCGAACATTTGAGGGGATCCCTGAGGTCCTGACCCCTTGTCCTCTTTTCCGCGTTCGCAGATGAACGCATCGAAGTATTAGCACCAGTGTCGTGTGAACTACTGCAAGATGATCGGCCGGCTACCTTGAGTTAGGATTCATCGCTTGGAGGCGAACAATGAAATTACTTACGACGACCTTGTTGACCATCGCCCTGCTCGCGGCGCAGCCGGCGCTCGCGGCCAAGAGGTGTAGCACCCCTGCCGAACCCGGTATTCCCGACGGAGAAAAAGCGACCGAAAAGGATCTGATCCGCACGCAGAAAGCGGTCAAGACCTACATGGATGCCGCGAATGCTTACCTGGAATGCTTGACCGAAGCCGGAGGCACGCTTGGCGATGACGAAGAAGCACTGGCGATGAAAGCCGCAATGATCGAAAGCCACAATCAGATGGTTGACAACATGGAAGCGGTAGCCAGTCAGTTTAACGTGGCCCTGCGAGCGTATAAGGTAAAACAGTAAGTTCTAGTATTAGAACGCAGCGACTAGCCAAACGGTCACACTTCTAGGCCGTGAATCGCGTTTCTGACATCCAGCGTTAGCGCAACCATCTTGGTGATCTTGATCTCGTCCAGATCGCGAAGCGCGATGGTTGACGGCGACGAGCCGGCTGCTATTACCTTGTCGTCGATTGAACATAGGACGCGGCCGAAACCCTGGCGCGCGATCCGCTTCAACGACTGAGCCCGGAAACCCGCCCAACGCACCGATGCTAGGCCTCGCCAGCGACGCTCGCGGAAACACTCGACTTCAACGTCGCGTCGCTGGCATCGATCCGCATCCACCAACCGGCATACGCCCCACTTCCCCCATGTCATTACTTCACTTGCGCCACTCACGCGCGTTCATCGCGTAGCGATGCGTTTCTTTACCCGAAAACTCGGAAAAAGTAGGCGTTATTCGTACTATACTCTTCCCGTTATCGTCGTGATCTCGCCGCTAGCAAAATACCTTACCTGCAATTCGATTGGAGGGGTTCTTGGAGAATCGCGTTTCGTTGAAGCGCCGCGCACTGCTCTGGCGCATGGCCGCGATAGCTGCCGGTGTGGGTGTAGCACAGCCCGGTACCGCGGCGCCTAGCAAAGCAGATCCGGCAAGATGGCGTCCGCAGACGGGCGATATCCTCGTGCATGGCCTTGGTCCGGACGAGGGATTGCCGATCACCGCCGATGCAGTCGAATTGGAGTCCAGTCCCGTCGTTGCCTTTCCGCAAGATCCAGGCAGCGGGCTGATCCGCTCGCGGTCGAGATTCAATAAAGTGTTAATCATGCGTCTGCAGACTGCCGCGTTGGATCATCGCACTGCGCCTCACGCGGCCGAGGGCATCGCTGTGTATTCAGCAATTTGCACCCACGAAGCCTGCGATGTCTCCGCCTGGCTGGAACAACAGAAACAGTTATTGTGCGAGTGTCATTTGTCACGCTTCAATCCCTATAAGTTCGGTAAAGTTGGCGGCGGCCCGGCTACCCGCAAGTTACCGATGCTGCCGATACGGGTCGAGCAAGGCAGGATAGTTGTCGCCGGACCGTTTAGTAAGCGTCCTGGCCCTGCAAGAAGATAAGGCAAACGGGGACGGTAATGAACCCAAGGCTGTCGGTTATTTTGCTCATGCTGGTCATGCCAACCGCGCTCGCAGAGCCCCCTGCGTATTCACCCGTCACCGACGAGCGATTGTTGAATCCTGAGCCTGAAAACTGGTTGCAGTGGCGCGGCAACTATGCGGGCTGGACCTACAGTCCGCTCGATCAGATCAATACGCAGAATGTTTCCGAACTCACGCCGGTATGGACGTATTCGACCGGTTCGCTCGAGGGGCACGAATCTCCGCCCATCGTAAACGACGGCTACATGTTCATTACGACGCCAGCTCATGAGGTCATTGCCTTGGATGGCAGGACCGGCAATGAAATTTGGCGCTATCGCAAGGAAGTCCCCGAGGAGTTGGTGCAAATGCACCCGACCAATCGCGGCGTCGCGCTGTATGGCGACAAAGTCTTCGTCACCGCGACCGATGCGTGCGCCGTGGCGTTGGATGCGGCCACGGGCGAGGAAATCTGGGAGACCTGCGTTGCCGACTGGGAGGCCGGTTTTCATATGACGCTGGCGCCGTTGCCGATCCGCGGCAAGATCATTATGGGCGTGTCAGGTGCGGAATTCGGCGCGCGCTGTTTCGCGGTCGCGCTGGACGCCGAAACCGGTAAAGAAATTTGGCGCACTTACACGATTCCTGAGCCGGATGAACCCGGCGGCGACACCTGGCCGGAGGATACCTGGGAGCACGGTGGTGGTTCTATCTGGAGCACGGCGACCTACGATCCAGATCTCGATTTGCTGTTCATGGGAACCGGTAATCCCGGACCCTGGATCCCGGAAGTGCGCCCTGGCGACAATTTGTACACGAATTCAGTGTTAGCGATAGACCCGGACACGGGCGCTATCAAGGATTTCCACCAATACCATTGGAATGGCGCCTGGGACTGGGACGAGACCTCGCCGCCGGTGCTCATCGACGTCGAACGCGACGGTAAGCAGTTCAAGGCACTGGTGCACGCCGGGCGCAACGGCTATTTATGGTTATTGGAACGTGGCAAGGATTCGATCCGCTTCGTCGATGCTGAACCCTATGTCCGTCAGGATGTTTTCACCGCCATTGATCCGGACACCGGACGCCCCAGCTATAACCCGGACAAGATCCCCGGTATCGATAAGACGGCGGATTTCTGCCCATCGTTCTTTGGCGGCAAGGGCTGGCCACCCGAGGCCTACAACCCAAATACCAAGCTGCTGTACATCCCGGCCAATGAAAACCTGTGCTCGGTGATGCGGGGCTTCAAACCCGAATACCGGAAAGGCGAGATCTACATGGGGTACTCCATTCCGCAGTTGTTGGGGAGTATGCGGCTACACCCTGATGCGTTGAACGGAATTGATCCACACATAGGTGAGATACAAGCCTGGGATATCTCTCAGGGTAAAGAAGTTTGGACGTTCAACATCAAGGAGATGAACTGGGGTTCGATCTTGACCACCGCGGGCAATCTGGTTATCTCGGGTGGCAGCAACGACCGCGTATTCCGCGCCCTGGACGCTGAAACGGGCGAGAAGCTCTGGCAGATGCGGCTTAATTCTGGCATTACCGCGGTGCCTGCGTCATACATGCTGGACGGGATTCAGTACATTGCAGTTCAGGCCGGATGGGGCGTCGATGCAGCAACCATGCAGGTCATGTTCGATAACGCCATGCCGCATAAAACCGTCGTGCCACAGGGTGGGGTGTTGTGGGTGTTCGCGTTGCGGGAGAAATCAAGGAGCCTTCGACGCTAGTCCGTCCGATGAATTGACGTTCCGGCCCTAGATAACGCGCGACCACAGCGCTGCACAGTCATTTTATACGCGCCCTGGGGTGCGTACACTGGAAACCCGTGCCGGCTTGGCCTGCTGCATTAGAGCAGCCGTTTCGCCTCGCCGAGGCGCGTTTCGCCCAATACCATCTAAGGAGGCCCCGCATGCAAACCCGTACTATCAATCCCACACCCTGGCTTCAGGCTTTCAACGTCAACCACGGTGTTGAGGTGACCGACGGCCAGCGCACGCTCTACCTCTCCGGCCAAACTTCAACTAGCGCCGATGGAACGCCAATGCATCCGGGCGATCTCGTCGCACAGTTCACGCTCGCCTGGGCCAACTTGAAGGACGCGCTTGCAGAGGCTGATATGACGCCGGCCAACGTCATTCGTTTGACCATGTACACGACTGATGTAGATGGTTTCATGGAGGCGGCCGGTGAAATTTTCGGGCTAGTCGCGGCGGATGGGTGCGGGCCTGCGGCCACGCTCCTCGGGGTGACACGCCTCTTCGACCCAAGCATCATGATCGAGATTGAAGGGACGGCCGTCGCCTGAGCCGAATAGGAAAACCGACGATGGATCTTCACGGCCAATCTACCGCCGGGGTGAGAAACCAGCCTTGCGTGTATAACGCAAGGTTCCAGAAGGCGGACGCCGCCATGAGGTCGCCTTTCATGGGTAACAGGATGACGTTGACCGGAATGCCAAATGGGATCCGCGTCACCGCCTCCTCGAAGTGTCGTAGCCGTTCCCTCGGGAAGACCGTAGTACTGCTCGGCGGCGTGCGCCCCAGTGTTGGTAGGCCATCAGTGATGAGGTAGACATTATCCGGGCGTGGATTGAGCTGAGTGATGACGTGAAGTGCACTATCCAGATTAGAGCCGCCTTCGGGTATCTCTTGCTTCACTTCATCGATCGCTCGTTTGAGCTCGTTGATATTGGATACCGGCAGCCAATGCCCGCGGGTGTCTGATAGCACCGGGCTCGCGTTGGTGTTGAAGGTGTAGATCTGATATTGACTTTGCTGCGGGAAGCGGGCGCTGATCCAATCTACGGTAGCCAAAGCTTGCCGCCATTTGGCGGAGCGGCGTTTGGCCGCGTCATCCATGTTACGCCGCCGGCTCACATTGACTATGGTCTCGTCCAGCATGCTCGCTGAGGCATCGAGCAGGATCAGGATGCGGCGGCCGCCAAGCCGGATCCCGGTGAGATATTCGCGGTTACCTTTGCCGACGAACGTGGGTACATCGCGTGATTGTTCATAATTTCGCGCCCGTACGTTGTTGCGGTCGATTTCCACGGGCTTAAACGAATTCAGGCCGACGAAGGTGCCGCCGTTCCTGCCCGTCAGTTCACGCATGAGCGCCGCGAACTTGATCCCCGTGGCCTGCAGCTCGGGTGGATTGGCGAACTGAACCGGAAACCCGCTCGCGTGGATACGAACGAGCGGATTGCCTTCGGCATCCTTAGGGTTGATAGAGTCCACGTGTACGATGGCCTTGCGGATCGAATCCCGCGTGAACTCGTCACCGTAGAAGTAAAGGCTGATCTTCTTGTCGGCCGAATAAAATGAACGAATCGCGGCCGTAATGCCCTCGACCGGGCTGCCGTTTGAACTCGCTCTCCAGGTGCACAGGCGATCGATGATCGCCCGCCGGCGTTCCGGCATATCCGGGATCCACTGCCCCCGGGTATTCGGGAACATGTAGGTACCCATGTCATTCATGATCTGGATCCCCTTCAATTTCGGGTAGACGGTGAGGGTTTTTAAGAGCTGCTCGATCACCTTTGGCCAGGCATAGCGGATCATGCTGCCCGAAGTGTCGATGATGAAGATGATGTATTCGCTTTCGATGGGTATGCTCCCGATCTGTTCGGTCTGCATATGGGGGTCCCACTCATTAATGCGACTACAAAATTCATCTCGAGGGCTCTTCGCAATCACGGACGGCGTGGCCAGTAAGAAGAGCAATAAAGCCGTTGTGATTGTCGGTACGGTTTTCATTTGCGAGGTACATTCATTCGTTTGGCCAACCGAATTTTTCCCACTGAAGGCGGTATGTTGTCGACTTCATTCGATAATTCGGTCGAGGCGACAACCACGCCACAATCGACCCAAATTCACGTCTTGGGACCGCATGTTCGATTAACACGCTTTGTTCGTCTAGTATTCTGCAATACAGAACGTGCGCACCAGGGAAAATGTGGTGCGGCCACACGCAGATAGAAAAGTGTGACGACGGTAAACGGATCTCGAATTAGGTGAGGTGATAAACCATGAACGAGAAAGAGCTGGTCAGCCAGGCCAATAAACACATCGTCCGGAGTGTGCGAGAGGACTGGGCGCCCCCTATTCTTGCCAGCGGCAAAGGCTCCCTTGTTAAGGACGTCAACGGAACAGAGTTTATAGACTTCACCTCAGGTCAGATCTGTGCTGCCGTGGGACACAACCATCCTAAAGTCATCGAAGCCATTGAGGGTGCCTGTCGCGATATCCTGCACGCGAACACCTGGAGACAGACGGTCGATACCATCAATCTGGCGGTCAAGTTGGCAAGCTATTTACCGGACTCTCTCTCCAAAACCATTCAGCTCAGTACGGGTAGTGAATCTACCGAAGTCGCTATCAAAATGGCCAAGATGTATACGGGTGGATTTGAGATCCTGAGTTTTACCGCCGGATTTCATGGCCTCACAAGCGGCAGTGGCGCCTCCACCTTCTCCATGGGCCATAGTGGCTATGGTCCAGCGGCGCCAGGGGCGTATGCCATTCTGACCCCGTACTGCTATCGCTGTCCGCTCAAGCTCAAACCCGAGAGCTGTGAATTTGCCTGTATGGACGTCAGCTTTGAACTCATCGACAAAGAGTCGGTGGGGGCCTTAGCCGCCACGATCGTGGAACCTATCCTAAGCGCCGGTGGCATCATTGACCCGCCTCCGGGCTATTTCGCCAAGCTCAAAAAGATGAATGAAGAACGCGGGATGCTGCTGATTTTCGATGAGGCTATTACCGGGCTGGGACGATTAGGTTGCATGTTCGGTTTTGAAGAACTGGACACTGTTCCGGATATCCTGTGCTTATCCAAATCCTTTGGAGGCGGTACCCCGCTTTCCACGACATCGGTCAGTGGAGAGATTGAAGGGGCGATTTTTGATAAAGGTTTTCTGCACGCAACTTCACATACTGCCGATCCCCTTCCCGCCCGCGTAGGCCTGGCGGTGTTGGAGATTGTTGCGGAGGAAGACCTGGTCAGCCAAGCGAAAGAGAAGGGTGCGTATTTGAAAAAACGGCTTGAAGAGCTGGCTGAGCGTTATGAGATCATCGGTGATGTGCGGGGCAAAGGCCTCCTTATAGGCATAGAGCTCGTCCGGGACCGTGAGACCAAAGAGCCTGCCGGAGAAGAAGGGGCAAGCATTAACCAGAAGTGTTTAGACAAGGGCTTGCTAATGAACATCGTCCAACTCAAGGGTAAAAACAGCGTGTTTAGAATTGCGCCGCCTCTCACGAGCTCCTATGAGGAGATAGACAGGGCAGTGGCGATTATGGAAGAGGCGATTCGGGAGGAAACGCACGCTAGCTCCACGACCGGGGTAGGCGCGCACGTGAAGAAAAATAAAGTAGAGGAAGCGGTCTAACCCGGAGGACAGCGCGATGGAACCCACGAAAGTCATTGACAGCGATGGGCATGTGGTGGAGTTCAGCTTCACCAAAGATGAAAACGGGAAGTACGTGGAGGGCAACGATTGTTGGAAAGAGTACCTGGAGGAGAAGTATCGAGATCGCCGGCCCCGCATCGTCGTCGACAACTGGGGACATGAGAATTTTCTGTTTGAGGGAAAGATGATCCCCGACGAGCAAGAATTCGGTAAGTACTTTGGCATGTACGATCATATCCTGCGGCCGGGAGGTTATGACCCGCATCTCCGGCTCAAGGACATGGATGAGGAAGGGATCGACATTTCTGTGCTCTATCCCACGATGTACCTCTGGTTGGAACTCCTGACGGACGATGTGCAGTTCAACGCCGCAATGAACCGGGCCTACAACAACTGGCTGGCGGACTACTGCCAGGCAGATCCCAAGCGGCTCATAGGGGTAGCTAACCTGCCCCTGGTGGACATCGAAGAGTCATGTAAAGAGCTGCGGCGGGCGGTAAAGGATTTGGGATTTGTGGGAGTGAAAATGCCTCCGATTGTGTGGGGCAAGATGCTTGATCACCCCGATTTCTATCCTCTTTATGAGGAGATGCAAGAGTTGGATGTGCCCCTGGGCATTCACAATCATGCGCTTGCCACGCGGGACATCCCGGTGGCGCAGTTCGATCGGCGGTTTCCTTTGATACAGGCCTGCTGTTTTCCGCACGACAACATGCTGGCGTGTGGGGCGATCATCTTTGGAGGCGTGCTGGATCGCTTTCCGAGACTGCGGGTGGCCTTTCTGGAGTCTGGCTGTAGCTGGGTGCCGTACTGGATGAGCCGCTTGGAGCAGCACGGAGAGTACAGCGAGATCGGCTATGAGTTTCCGGGGATGAAGAAGGGTGTGAGGGAACATATGAAGGGCGAGCAGGTGTACTACCATGTGGAAAGCGAGGAAGTCGTCTTGCCCGCGGTGTTCGAGGAGATGGGGGCGGAGCATTTCATGTATGCCTCGGACTATCCCCACTATGGGGATTCGATCACGTCGTTTGGGGAGGTGGCGAAGTGGCAGAATATGCAGACGATTGATGATTCAGCCCGACGCCAAGTGCTGGGGGACGCTGCCGCTCGGTTCTATCGGTTGGACTCGTAGACCAGAGAACGTTCAAGCGCCTTCCGCGAAACTTTTTCCCAAAGAGGTCATGCTCCTCAGGCATCTCCTCATAAGCTTCGGCCATACGTCGCCCCCCGCTGCGCGGGTAGAAGCCGCCGCGTTTGCAGGACGACTGTAGAGGCAAGTCCCGACGGCACGCAGGTCACCCTATGAATCGGTGTAACTGAAATTGCTTTCGAAACCGGCGCTACATGAGAGACATACTTGCGAATCGTTTTGTTCGCGTCATCCTGATGCCGGCGGCGGTATTTCAGGCCGTTCTCGTCGGTCCGGGTTATGGATCGGGCCGCGAGGTAATGGAATTTATCACCCAGTACGGGGCGGTTGGCGGCGCGTTGGCGTTGCCGGTGGTTGTTGCAACCATGTTCGTCATACTGGCGCTCACGTTTGAAATTGGAAGACTGTTCCGAGTTTACGACTATCGACGATTCTTCAAGAAACTTTTGGGCCGCGCGTGGGTAATCTACGAAGCCCTGTTCATTGCCACAATCATACTTGTGTTGGCGGTAACCACTTCGGCGGCCGGCACGATTCTTCTGGATGCGTTTCAGATTCCCTACATGGTCGGCGCCGTGTTGGTGCTGTTGGGCATCGTTGTAACGACCTATTACGGACGCCACCTGGTCGAGTTAACACTGACTTGTGGCATGATCGCATTTTCCGCAGTACTTATATCCTATCTTGCGATCGTTGCTTGGGGGCAGGGCGACCGCATAGCCGAAGTATTTCGAACCGGTACCGCAGAATCGGGGTGGGCCTTGAACGGCTTCCGATTCGCCGTATACAACTGTTGCGTCGTTCCGGCGCTGCTCTTTGTCGCAAGAGAGTTTGAGACCCGGCATGAAGTGCTAATTGCGGCAGCGTTCGCCGCGGTGTCTGGCAGCTTGCCAGCCATCGTGTTTCATTTCACGTTTCTCGCGGGATTTCCCGCGGTGATTGAGGAAGCTCTGCCCACATACTGGATGGTCCAGCATTTGGGAATGCCAGTCTTTTACAGTGTCTTCACGATCGTACTATTTGTGATGATGGTGCAGACGGGAGTCGGTCTGCTGCACGGCGTTAATGAACGGCTGGATGCTTTCTTCATAGAGATCAGGGGTCAAGGTCTCAGCCGCTTGGCTCATGCGCTGATAGCGGGTTCGGCGTTCGTGCTTTGCTCTGTTCTGGCAACCTTCGGCGTTATAGCGCTCGTTGCCAAAGGCTACGGTACGGTCGCCTGGGGTTTCATCATATTCTACATGTTGCCCCTGGTTACCCGCGGATTGTTTCTCATTACATCGGCCAAGCATAAAGGGCAAGTCGCCGCTCTGAGCGGACCGTACCCCTCGAGCTGAACAACCCCGTCAACTGGACGGCGGATCACGCTGGCATCATGGCAGAGGCTTGGCAGGCTCGTCGGAATCCGACATTTCCCAAATCGAATTGGCGATTGTGATCAGCCGATCATCCGCAGGACATTGTCGGGTGTCAGTGGCAGACGCGTTACGCGGGCGCCGAACGGCGCGAGCGCGTCGGCGACCGCGTTGGCCACTGCTGCCGGCGCGGCAATCTGTCCGCCTTCGCCCATCCCCTAAATGCCACCGATACTGAATGGCGACGGCGATTCGAGATGGAGCACCTCGATGTTGGGCACAACCGTGGCGGTGGGAACCAGGTAGTCCATATAAGTCGTCGTCAGCGGCTGACCATCCTCGCTGTAGATTAGATACTCGAGCATCGCGCCGCCGATCCCCTGGGCGATCGCACCGTGCACCTGTCCTTCAACGATCATGGGATTGATGACCGTCCCGCAGTCCTCCACCACGACGACGCGATCCAACTTGACGACGCCGGTGTCGGTGTCGACCTCGGCGAGCACCACAACGCAGCCGTTCGCATACGTGGCGGGCGGATCGTAAAAACGGGTAGACGACAACAGTGGTTGGTGGCTTCCGCCAGCCTCGTCGTCACGCACGTTACCGTCCCAATACGCTGCGAAGGCGACCTCTTGCATCGTCATGGACCGCGACGGCGTCCCGGCGACCGAGATCCTGCCATCGTCAATGATCAAGTCTTCGGCCCTGGGAGAATAGGAAGTATAACGCCCGCATTCATGCGCTGACGCGCGGGTTGGAGCGCGGTTGACGAAGGCGGAAGTGGGGCAGACGTAGGGGTCAGGCGTGTGAAATCGGGTTATCGCGTGTCACTGAACGGCTGAGCGGGGCGTGAAGTCGACGGATTAGCCTTGCGGTCGAGTGTCGCGGAGACCGTCGCTGGCGAGGCCTGGCATCCGTGCTGCGTGTGGCTGTTGGGCTCAATCGTTGAGTCCGAGCAGGGGCAGTTGCGGCGGCGCGCGGGCGGGATGCGCGTTGACAGCTCGGGTCGGTTCGGTATGACGGTCGAGATGGTCGAGGATGCGTTGGATAAGGTCGGGGTCTTCTCGGCAATTGCTCCTGCATTGCTCTACCTCCTGCATCCCTGCAGTCGGATGCAGGCGATGATCTTGACATGCCCCCCGCAGGCCTCACAGGTCTCGATATCGATATTGAACACACGTTTGAGTCTTTGTGCTTAAGGCTCATGGTGGCGCGTTGTTGGGCGGGTGTTTTGTCGGGCTTTGCATCGGATTGCTTGCGGCCGCGTCGGGCGGGCGTGACGGCGGCGCGATGCGGGCTATTCGGGGCAAAGACACCGTGACAAATTTATCGGGAATAAATTTGGACAACCGAAGGTTGCCCGAAGGGTGGGGAACAGGGATGTTCCCCATCAAATCGGATCAGATTGACGCGCGGTTTGGGGATGAGTGCGGCGAGGCGGGCCATGAGGTCCAGGGGCTCGAAGAACACGTGGGTGGTGCCGTCGCGATAAGGGGTTTTGAGTTCGTACCTGACGAGGCCTTGTGCAGTTAGCGCGAGGCGTTGCTCTGCGATCGCGGGGCGAGTGAGGTAACGGGCGAGACGTTGGAGTTTGTTGCGCTCCCAGGGTTCGGCCGCCACGCCCGCGTGTAGGGAGAAGCCCGCGGCCTTGGCCAAGCGCTCGCTGGTAGGCGTGTGTTCATCTTGCGCGGGGCGCGTTTGTAGCATGAAGGCCTTGTGTTCGTGCTGGACGGCGTGTCCCCCGCGCTCATCCGCCGCTCGTTCGAAGTCTTCCATGCGCTGGGGTCCCGGATCTCGGCGGCGGATCACCGGCCGGAGCTCCCTCAAGGCCGCGGCCGGATCGTCGCAGGCTGGCCGAGACGGCGCCCGCGCGCCGCGGCCTGGACCAAGGGCTAAAGCCGCTATTGTCAAGTCAACTTCAATTCGACACTTAAGTTGCCAAGTTTCGGTCGTCTAAATACAAGAACAACGCGTGGCCAACACCGACTCAATCACCGACGCCGGTGTGCTGTATGCAATGGGTGAAACACCACAGGGCGCCGATACCATTACTGCCTTGAGCAATATGCTTACCCAGACGCTGGGGACGTGGTCGATATGGCTGTTTGCTGTTGGCGCCTTACAAGCGCCTGCCACAGCGTGTACAGCCAAAATGGACGGCAAAATATTTTCTGCGACTCATCTTTTTCGTGCAATTGCTGCTGGCCTTTGGCGTGAGTTATTTCACGGTGTTGTAATCTCTAAATTCTCGAAAAAATCAGATCCACACACATCTCCGGAAACTGTTTCTTAGTGATTTCAAGTGCGGAAACGGCGCGGAAAAGGAGACGCACTGAAGTGACCCCTTGTACTCTTTTCCGCGTTCGCAGATGAATGCATCGAAGTATTAGAACCAGTCCTGCGTGAACTGCTGCAAGATGACCGGCCGGCTACCTTGAGTTAGGATTCATCGCTTGGAGGCGAACAATGAAATTACTTACGACGACCTTGTTGACCATCGCCCTGCTCGCGGCGCAGCCGGCGCTCGCGGCCAAGAGGTGTAGCACCCCTGCCGAACCCGGTATTCCCGACGGAGAAAAAGCGACCGAAGAGGATCTGATCGGCGCGCAGAAAGCGGTCAAGACCTACATGGATGCGGCGAATGCTTACCTGGAATGCTTGACCGAAGCCGGAGGCACGCTCGGCGATGACGAAGAAGCACTGGCGATGAAAGCCGCAATGATCGAAAGCCACAATCAGATGGTTGACAACATGGAAGCGGTAGCCAACCAGTTTAACCTGGCCCTGCGGGCGTATAAGGCAAAACAGTAAGTTCTAGTATTAGAACGCAGCGACTAGCCAAACGGTCACACTTCTAGGCCGTGAATCGCGTTTCTGACATCCAGCGTTAGCGTAACCGTCTTGGTTCCGGCAGTGCGCGCACGAATCGAAGTGCCGATTGTGCCGATTGTGCCGATTGTGCCGATTGTGCCGATTGTGCCGCAGGACATTATGGCTGATTACCCTCCGCTAACCGACTCCGATTCGCCTGGATGTAGTATCACGAGGTTCCCCCGTCGTCCGGCATAGGCAGGGGGATTACATTCGAACGGGGCTGGCGGTGCAAAAGGATCCACCGTGTCCTTTAGTTTCGCACACACCAAAAACAGGCTTTGTTTGTCTTATATTCCCGCAGGCGCCGCCCACTTACAGGAGACAACCGATGAGAATCATATCCTCCGTTTTACTGGCTCTCTTCATCTGGGGCGGTTCGCTCCCGGTCGCCGCGTCCGAGCCGATCGACATCGGGGAGGTTCAAGCCTCGCTCGGTGACGACAAAGAAACGCTGCTCGAGTCGCTTCGCACGGAGTACAAAGTTCTGGAGTTGCTCGCCGAAACCTATGTGATACACGCGGGAAATCCGTCAGCGAACACCGTCGGAATCGTGAAATTCAAAGACGACGAACTCGTGTGGGCCAGCCGGGATGTCGGCGCCTTCGAGGGCGAGGCGGTACGCATGTTCGCGCAGACGCTTTTCCAAGTGCTGGCGGCGAATAACGCGGAGGACCGAACGCCGATCCTCATCACAACCCAGGTCAGCACGGCCGAGCCGATCGCTCTCGGCTCGCTCACCCTCGAGTTTCCGGGCCGTCAAGTGGTGGTGGATATCGCCTACGACAACTCACTCGTAGACGCATCGATCGAGGAGATCCTCTTCGACGAACGGGCCCGCGAGGACCAATCCTCAGCCGCCGTTGCCGCTCCCGGCAAGGATCTCCGCGCGGCGACGATAGGGATGATCGAATAGGGGCTATAACGCTGGCGTCGTCCTGTTGCGTGTTCAAAACGTGTACACGAAAAACGTCTCCAACACCGTGAAGTCGTCGTCGCCGAAGAGTTGCTTCACCGCGTTGCCGGGCGGTGACCAGGACAGCGCAGTAAAGACGTACAACCGTTCGCCCAAAGCGTATTCAAGCATCAGGTTATATTCGTCGGCCCAGTCGGTGCTCGAAACCGGCGTGCCGAGGAACTGCGGCTCTTCCAAGTCGAAGCGGTAGTAGTAGAGCGACACGGTCCAGCGCTGCGCCGGTGAGGCGGTCACCTTGACCATCTGCGTCACTTGGTTCTGGTTGAACAGGTGGTACTGGCTCGCGATCTCACCTTGATACCAGGTATCCCAGCCGCGCGTGCCGGTGGTGAAGAAGAGCCCGCGGAATTCCTCATTCTCCGGCGTGTCGAGTTCGTCGCCGGACAGATGCATGTAGCGGTAGTGAACCGCGGGCGACCATGGCAGTCCGGGCATGGCGTATCGCGCCTCGATATACCAGCCGCTCGCCTCGTTGTCGGCGCCCGCGCCGTCGTCGTCACGCCCGCGCTCGGCCACGTATTCACCGAACAGCGTCAGGTTCGGGATCAAGGGATGCCGGATTTCGGCGCCCCGCACGTTCCATACCTCGATGCCGTCGTAATTGAATTGATTGCCCTGCAACACTTCGGCATACATGAACCCGAGCGTGCCGTATTCCGCTCCGAATTCGCTTTCGAGGTTGATTCCGGCGACATAGGCGTCGCCGAAATCCCGATCGCTGCGTAGCCAGAACAGCTGCCCGCGCAGGTGCTCGTGGGTGAGTTTCGCGATCACCGAGTTACGCCACGCGGTGAACGGCAGCAGCCAGTACTGACCGTCGTCGGCGCCGGTGTCGAAATTACCATCGCCGATCAACAAACCGTCGCCGACGATGAATTCCTGCGCCCCGACCGAGACGTCGAACAGGTCATTACGCCAGCCGAGATGCGCTTCGTCGTTGTCGAATGCGTCGTCGCCCGAGCGGCCGAATTGGCCGGCGATCTCACCGTCGAAAAAGGTGCCGGCCGCGACGACCGAGGCGGCCCCGTATAACGTCGACCGATCGAGCGCCCACGTCAATCCGAGGCGCGGTTCGATCGAGGCCGACACCACGGTACGCGCGGCATCGCCCGGGTGGTCGAAAGCGCCGAAACCGAAATTAACCCCGCTACCCTGCTGCGCGCTCGCGATGGCGGTGATACCGAATGCTGCTTCGAGCGGGCCGTATGTGACGGGCTCGAAGGCGGACGCGCTCATCGCCGATATCGTGCCGACAAAGCCGAGACAGATGGCGGGCGCCGTATGCGAGCGCCAGGCACGAGGACGAAAAGGTATAGATTTACTTGGCACTATATCTCGACATGGTCGCGGAATGTCTCAAAGGACAGCGGTGTTTGGCAATGGTGTCCGAAAGTTATTAGCCCGTCCCTTGGCTAGATTGATACAATCTCCCGGCATGCTTCGCACTCGGCTGACAGCCCTATTTTTTTACGTTCTTACACCCGCTCCTATTACGCTCTTTTCTTTACCAGCTTTGGCCGACGGAGACTACTACTCAGTCATTGCGCGCCAAGAAGAACAGGTGCTTTACTTTCTGCGCACATTTGAAACCCTGCAGGAACAGCTTCATCCCGCGAAGTTTACGCAACTCCAAGCCGAACTCAGCCAGGCAGTCGGTGATCAGTTTGCCCATATTCGGTCGGAATTTGAAAAACTGACGCCACCACCGGAACGTAAAGCCTTCCATGAGACCTGGTTTGACGCCGTCGGCCTGCTCTATACGACGTATGGCATTTTTGTACGAAAAGATTCCAATTTTATCGGTGTCTTTATACAAAGTCGCGACACGTTCGCCCGAGCGCGATTTCTTTTGTACGACATCCGCCATTACACGCCGACCCTCCAGCAGTATTGGGTTCTTCCGGATGTGGTCGCCGATCTTCCCGCGCTGGAAGAGAGCGTCGCCGCCAGCGAACATGAGGTCGGCATTCTGCATCACCAACGGTCAAGTGAACATGGAGCCTATTCGCTCTATGTGCCAGAGAACTATGTGCCCGAGCGACATTGGCCATTGATTATCGCCCTGCACGGCGGTAGCGGGGCGAATGACGAGTATCTGCTCACGTGGCTACGAGCGGCAAAAAGCAACGGATATTTTATTCTGTCACCGAAATCGCTCGGCCCCACCTGGGCTGTCGACAATCCCGACGCGGATGTTTTGTCCATTACCGCGATGCTGACGACTGTAGGTGAACAATACGCCATTGATTCGGATCGAATTCTTGTCTCTGGCTTATCGGACGGTGGGACGTTTTCGTATGCGTTAGCTACGAGCCGTCCGGATCTTTTTGCAGCAGTTGCCCCCATCGCCGCCGTTTTAGCGCCGTGGCTGGACCTGCAAAAAGCCAAAGCATTGCCGTTTCTCATTATTCATGGCGGGCAGGACTTTATCTTTCCCGTACGGGGCGCGCGTATGGCGAACGCCACGCTCGTGGAAAATGGATTCGCGGAGGTGACGTATAAAGAGCTTCCAGAGTGGGGGCATGCGTATACGTATTCGATCAATCAGGAACTGATTCTGCCTTGGTTTGAAGGTTTGTTTGAGTGATTCGCCGGCAAGCCGGCTCCTACAGGTGTCTCCGTTCTGAGCGATAGCCACCGTAGGAGCCGACTTGTCGGCGAACAGGCGCCTAGCAAGTGTCCGTCCATAAACAGGCATTTTCTTCGATGGGCACGGAGAAATCGAGGTGTTGAAAGTAGGTTGTTGGAGCGGTAGCGGCGGTTCGGTGGGGGTCGAAGGGCTCTTCGAGCGTAATTGTGAGTACGTTCGCCGGCCGCAGAGCGCTGCAACCCAAAGTCGCCCGTTCGACGATATCGAGGAGGTCAGTTAGTGCGAGTGAACGTCGCTATTCGAGTTGATAGCGCGCGAGCAGGCTGAGGTTGTAGGCGACCACAGAAGACCACACGTAGGCTTCGAAGTGCGGCAGGCTCTTCCAGGTGCAACGTGCCAATCCGTATGCACGCTTCAGGCAGGAGATACCGGCCTCGATGCCGGCGCGGAAGTTGCGCAAGCGTCGATAGACCCACTGACTCTTGACCATGTCGGCGATCGCGAGCCCGCGCTTCTTGTGGAAGGCAACGTCTTCGATGCCTTCTGCTTTCGCCGCCCGGAGATTGTCGAGGCTCGCATAGCCGCCATCGGCGGCGACCTGTCGTGGCATCGTCCCGTAGTGTGTTCGATGCCGTTCGAGCATCGGCATGAAGCGCTGACTATCGACCGGATTGCCTCGCTCGATGACCACGTCGAGGATGAGGCCACTGCGCCCCGAAGCCAGATTGATTTTGTGTCCGTACTGAACGTCGCGCGCACCCTTTATGATGATGTCGGTATGCGGCTCGAACAAGCTCACGCACTTCTCGCTCGCGGGGACCTTCTCACCGCCGAACACCCGCCGCTCAGTTTGCGAAATCACCTGCAGAACAAGTGTTTCGTAGTGCGCTACCTGCGCTAGCCAGTCCGGCAGTTCAACGCCGGTGACGCCCGGGCTCAGCAGCTGCTCACGTACCCTCGCTACCGCTTCCAAGGTTGAACGCGTCGCCCCAATCAAATCGCGATACAGACGTTGGCGTTGCTTCGCACCACGCGCATACCACAGCGCCCGCGCACGCTTCTTCGCCAATCGAGTGTGGTTCACGAAGCACAACTCCGGCGCGCCAGGCAACTCGCGCGCCTGTGCGAGCAGACGAACCACAACACGCACGCCATCCCACAGCAGATGACTGTCGCTCGGCGCGTGGATGGCACTGTCCGTTACCGTGCTATCAATCCGTACACGCTGTGCCGGCTCAATGCGCGTCTCTTTCGCCGTCGCCAGCAGGGCGCGATGAATAGACTCCCACGTCGATACCTGGATCGCCGAGACCACCCGCTGTAAGGCAGACTTCTTCGGACGTTCATTACCCGGCAACCGGGCGAAGGCCTGAAAGCTCGCCGAGTCCTGCAGGTGAAAGGCCAGCTCCTCGTAACTCAATTGCCGGTGCTGCTTGAGCACCGCGCAGCGCAGCACCGACTCCGCCGACAGTCCGCGTCGACCGGTGGGCTTCAAACCCCGCCGACACAGATCGTTCATGACCGGCGTGAGGACCTTGGGGTGAGCATCGAGCCACTCGGACATGCCCTGCAGCTCTCGCCCCAGGTCATGGTCAGCAAACAGCTCGTATATACTCGCTTGGGCCGTGCGTTTCTGACGCATTCCCCCTCCTGTGGTGTCGATGATTGTGTGGAAAATCAGAGGTTTGAAGTTCCATTAGATCACGACCCACCGGAGGTTTCGATCCCTTAAGCGACAAATTTTCCTTTTTATTTCAACCGCATCGCGTTTAGGGATGCACACTAGCTAAAGGCCTTGCAGTAGGCATCCTTTACTGCGATACGTTCGTCATCCGTAAAGGTCATCACGTCGACGCCGTCGACCTCACGATCCGAGCCGGGCAGGACAAGACTCCAGAACACCAACGCACGATCTTCGAAAAAGTACATCTGCGGGAGAATAGGAAGTACAACGCCCGCATTCATGCGCTGACGCGCGGGTTGGAGCGCGGTTGACGAAGGCGGAAGTGGGGCAGACGTAGGGGTCAGGCGTGTGAAATCGGGTTATCGCGTGTCACTGAACGGCTGAGCGGGGCGTGAAGTCGACGGATTAGCCTTGCGGTCGAGTGTCGCGGAGACCGTCGCTGGCGAGGCCTGGCATCCGTGCTGCGTGTGGCTGTTGGGCTCAATCGTTGAGTCCGAGCAGGGGCAGTTGCGGCGGCGCGCGGGCGGGATGCGCGTTGACAGCTCGGGTCGGTTCGGTATGACGGTCGAGATGGTCGAGGATGCGTTGGATAAGGTCGGGGTCTTCTCGGCAATTGCTCCTGCATTGCTCTACCTCCTGCATCCCTGCAGTCGGATGCAGGCGATGATCTTGACATGCCCCCCGCAGGCCTCACAGGTCTCGATATCGATATTGAACACACGTTTGAGTCTTTGTGCTTAAGGCTCATGGTGGCGCGTTGTTGGGCGGGTGTTTTGTCGGGCTTTGCATCGGATTGCTTGCGGCCGCGTCGGGCGGGCGTGACGGCGGCGCGATGCGGGCTATTCGGGGCAAAGACACCGTGACAAATTTATCGGGAATAAATTTGGACAACCGAAGGTTGCCCGAAGGGTGGGGAACAGGGATGTTCCCCATCAAATCGGATCAGATTGACGCGCGGTTTGAGGATGAGTGCGGCGAGGCGGGCCATGAGGTCCAGGGGCTCGAAGAACACGTGGGTGGTGCCGTCGCGATAAGGGGTTTTGAGTTCGTACCTGACGAGGCCTTGTGCAGTTAGCGCGAGGCGTTGCTCTGCGATCGCGGGGCGAGTGAGGTAACGGGCGAGACGTTGGAGTTTGTTGCGCTCCCAGGGTTCGGCCGCCACGCCCGCGTGTAGGGAGAAGCCCGCGGCCTTGGCCAAGCGCTCGCTGGTAGGTGTGTGTTCATCTTGCGCGGGGCGCGTTTGTAGCATGAAGGCCTTGTGTCCCTGGCGGGGGCCGAAGGCGATGCGGTAGGTAATCGAACTACCGAGGACCTGGGCCAGGCCATCGTCATCGTGCGGCTCGAGGGGCCCTGACGTTCGAGATGGCCGCCGATGACCTGCCTCCCGATCTCGTGCAGGAGATCCGCGCGCTACCGACCGTATTCAGGGGCTTTGCGACCTGATTAGACGACGAACTGCACGGCGGTGTTCGGCGCTACATGGACGTCATCATCGAGGTTCTCGATATGCTCGCTGACGACGTCGTAAACTGCCGGGCCCTCGACATTTTCGTTGACCGAGGCCCAACCTGTGAGCACATATTGTCGCGACGCTTCAATCGGATCGCGGCCTGGCAGCTTAGTCAGATTCTCGATGCGCTCCCCGGCTTGCGCGTGTGCACGCAGGCGATAACCGATCCCGGCGGTGCGCACCATGTCACCGCCCTGCTGAAAATACGGGTCGGGATTGAACAGGTTATCAGCGACGTCTTCGAGGATGGCCTTGAGTTCAGCGCCGGACAGGGTCAGTCATAAACACATTCTGCGGTGGGGTCGCACGGTGTGGGTTTGCGATTCTCCCTAAAAACTCGTAAGCCACAATGAAAGAAGCGTGAACCGCGGTCGGATGTCCACATCGAATCGCCTAAACCAGGCGGAATTAGAGGACAAGTCGCAGTTAACCCATATAAATCTATCCAACGTAAGGGGTTGCTGTTGGCGTAGGCATAGGTATTAATACCACCGGCAAGCCCCACCGGGTCACTTTGGAGATATGGTTCACTCAAATAAACCTGTCACCCTGAGGGATCCCCACAAATTCGACTAGCAAAATTCAAGTTGCACAATGGCGCGTGCCTGTAGATCCCGGAGCGCCTGTAATAAAGTTGAGCGCCGGATTTGAAGTTGCTTGGCAATGAGGCGCGCACCAACGAACACCACTGATAGGACGGGTTTACGTCTTTCGGTATTGGCCTGTAAACCTTTCACTAAACCTGTTTGGTAACCGACCAAGCCGACCAACCATTGGGCCAGTGTGGCCAATGCGCACAGCAAGAGTAAGTTCGCCACTCTCTCGGGATCACGTCCCATGTTTTCTCTAAGTGCAAAGCCGTAACGGGGCGACTTCATGTCGCGGAAGCTCTCTTCAATCTGCATGCGGCGACGATACACGGCAACTACCCGATGCGCACTACGAAGGTTGTCCGGCAGATTGCTGGCCAATAACCACGGCTCACGCGCCGCTGCCGACGGTTTCTCGGTATTGCGAGCCCGCGCCGGTTTGCCGTAAGCCGTATAGCAGACACGCCCGCGTTTCTTACCTTTGTAAACGAATAAATGGGTGTCCAGCGGATTACTTTTCGTGATCAAAAAACGACCCAGTGACTTCGGACGAGCATTGGCTTGGCCGTAGAGCACTTTGTTCGAATGCCATGCCGCCTCATCCATACCTCGCACGAGGTGACGATGACGGATGCGACCCACGTAATACCATCCCATTGAGGCCACAAGACTCAACCAGGGCGTCCGAAATCCTGCATCACTGACCAAGATCGGACAACAGCCCGCAGGCAGAATGGCCTTCAGTCGCTTCAGAAAGCGTTTCTCCGCTTTGACACTCGCGTAATGGTGTTCGACTTCTTCATACACGGGGATGGCTCGACCACCGACCGCTAAGGCCGCCCGCAATACATAGAGCTCTTGACGTTGATCCAGATTAGACCAATCCACCAACACCACCGGATGCGCACAGTCCGATACCAATAACCGAGCTATCCATTGATACCACTGCAAACGCTCACCACCGAGCTGACGATTACCTAGCAAGTGTCCGTCCATAAACAGGCATTTTCTTCGATGGGCACGGAGAAATCGAGGTGTTGAAAGTAGGTTGTTGGAGCGGTAGCGGCGGTTCGGTGGGGGTCGAAGGGCTCTTCGAGCGTAATTGTGAGTACGTTCGCCGGCCGCAGAGCGCTGCAACCCAAAGTCGCCCGTTCGACGATATCGAGGAGGTCAGTTAGTGCGAGTGAACGTCGCTATTCGAGTTGATAGCGCGCGAGCAGGCTGAGGTTGTAGGCGACCACAGAAGACCACACGTAGGCTTCGAAGTGCGGCAGGCTCTTCCAGGTGCAACGTGCCAATCCGTATGCACGCTTCAGGCAGGAGATACCGGCCTCGATGCCGGCGCGGAAGTTGCGCAAGCGTCGATAGACCCACTGACTCTTGACCATGTCGGCGATCGCGAGCCCGCGCTTCTTGTGGAAGGCAACGTCTTCGATGCCTTCTGCTTTCGCCGCCCGGAGATTGTCGAGGCTCGCATAGCCGCCATCGGCGGCGACCTGTCGTGGCATCGTCCCGTAGTGTGTTCGATGCCGTTCGAGCATCGGCATGAAGCGCTGACTATCGACCGGATTGCCTCGCTCGATGACCACGTCGAGGATGAGGCCACTGCGCCCCGAAGCCAGATTGATTTTGTGTCCGTACTGAACGTCGCGCGCACCCTTTATGATGATGTCGGTATGCGGCTCGAACAAGCTCACGCACTTCTCGCTCGCGGGGACCTTCTCACCGCCGAACACCCGCCGCTCAGTTTGCGAAATCACCTGCAGAACAAGTGTTTCGTAGTGCGCTACCTGCGCTAGCCAGTCCGGCAGTTCAACGCCGGTGACGCCCGGGCTCAGCAGCTGCTCACGTACCCTCGCTACCGCTTCCAAGGTTGAACGCGTCGCCCCAATCAAATCGCGATACAGACGTTGGCGTTGCTTCGCACCACGCGCATACCACAGCGCCCGCGCACGCTTCTTCGCCAATCGAGTGTGGTTCACGAAGCACAACTCCGGCGCGCCAGGCAACTCGCGCGCCTGTGCGAGCAGACGAACCACAACACGCACGCCATCCCACAGCAGATGACTGTCGCTCGGCGCGTGGATGGCACTGTCCGTTACCGTGCTATCAATCCGTACACGCTGTGCCGGCTCAATGCGCGTCTCTTTCGCCGTCGCCAGCAGGGCGCGATGAATAGACTCCCACGTCGATACCTGGATCGCCGAGACCACCCGCTGTAAGGCAGACTTCTTCGGACGTTCATTACCCGGCAACCGGGCGAAGGCCTGAAAGCTCGCCGAGTCCTGCAGGTGAAAGGCCAGCTCCTCGTAACTCAATTGCCGGTGCTGCTTGAGCACCGCGCAGCGCAGCACCGACTCCGCCGACAGTCCGCGTCGACCGGTGGGCTTCAAACCCCGCCGACACAGATCGTTCATGACCGGCGTGAGGACCTTGGGGTGAGCATCGAGCCACTCGGACATGCCCTGCAGCTCTCGCCCCAGGTCATGGTCAGCAAACAGCTCGTATATACTCGCTTGGGCCGTGCGTTTCTGACGCATTCCCCCTCCTGTGGTGTCGATGATTGTGTGGAAAATCAGAGGTTTGAAGTTCCATTAGATCACGACCCACCGGAGGTTTCGATCCCTTAAGCGACAAATTTTCCTTTTTATTTCAACCGCATCGCGTTTAGGGATGCACACTAGCAAGCGATCGACGCGCTTAATCGCGTGTTTCTCGCTCGTGCCACTGTCTATGCTCCGACCGATATGCGTCAGCCACAAACGTCGGCCCCGAAGTAAACCGCCGACCGCCGCCCAAACCGAGAGTCGACGACCCAAATGCACACCGTATAGCGCTTCGCTGCTCATTTCATGTAACAATTTCAATACCTGCATGGCTCACCTCGTCGTTCACAGATTGTCTTGCAACAACTGAGATCAACTCGAGCCATGCAGGTTCCACGAACCCACAAATCAATCTATCGCTTTGTATTTCGTTGGGGTTTTATGGGGATTCCTCAGCCTGTCACCTTTTCTCCACCCCTGAACCCGCCACCCTCACCCTCATGGGATTTGCGCTCGCGGGATTGGGTTTCCAAAGGCGTAAAGCAGCTTAACGCTACCAGGCTATTTCAGAATACAAAGCCCCGCCGTGTGCGGGGTTTCTTGTTGGTTGTTTCTCGCCACTAGTGCTGGGACGTTTCTCCGGATTGAAATTTTTTTTCGCTAAGGCTTATAGCTTTCAGGGATCCGTCAGAATCCTGCGGTTCTTCGGCGGATCGCTCCGCGAGACTCGCGGTCGTCGTGCCCGTTTACTGCTACCTCGCGTTCTTCACTACCTTGAACGCCTCGTCCACGATCTCCCAGGTTCGCTCCAGATCTGCCTGGTCGTGCGCCGTCGAGACGAAGTGGTTGTGGACCGAGGAAAAGAACGCGCCCCGCCTGGTGCATTCTGAGATCCATGTCGCGTGCAGACCGGTGTGCATGGCTTCCAGTCCCTCGGTCCAGATCGGGGAATCCTCGTCGGTGAGCCGCAGATAGGGCATGCTCGGCATCCCGCTCACCTTGAGATCGAATCCGTGGTTCTTCGCGATCTCTACCATGCCGTCCGTCAACTTTTTACCGGTTTGCAGCATCACGTTCGGTCCGTCGATCCGTTGCAGTTCTCGCAGGGTGGCGAGCGAGGCAGCCATCGGGCTTGCATTGTAGAACTGGGTACCGGTGTAGAACACACTCGCTACAGCATCGCGCATGGCATCGGTCCCGACCAGCGCGGCAATCGGCTCGCCGTTGCCGAGGGCCTTGCCGAAGCAGATCAGGTCCGGCTTGAATCCGAAGTACTCGCAGCTTCCCCCCATGTGCGCACGGAAGCCCGCACGGACATCGTCGGCGATGATAACGATGCCCTCCTTGCGGCAGATCCGCTCGACATTGGCCCAGTACCCGGGTGCGGGCAGCTCATTGTCTATGAACAGGGGGTGGTGATACGGACTCGATATAAAAGCGGCGATTTCTCCCGGGTTCTCCGCCACCACGTTCTCCAGACCTTTCACGTCGTTCCAGTCCACGGTAACGATGTTCCGGTAGTCTTCCTCAACGGTTCCGGGGGCCCCCGGCCCCTGCATCCACGCCGCTACCCCGTGATAGCCGTCTGCGACGGTCACGATCTTCTTGCGGCCCGTGGCGGCCCTCGCCACCATCACAGACTGGGCAGTCGCGTCGCCGCCGTTCTTGGAGAAGAACGCCCAGTCCGCGATCGGCACCAGATCCACCAGGTATTCCGCGAGCTCTACCATCAGTGGTGCAGCCAAGGTGACGGTGTTGGATTTCTCGTTCTGCTTGCGGACGGCCTCGTCGATCACCGGGTTTTTGTAGCCGAGAACCATCGGGCCGTAGGCACACATGTAATCCACGTATTCATTGCCATCGACGTCCCAGAATCGTGCACCGCGGGCCTCGGAGAAGTAGATCGGGTACCCGGGAGCCATCGCGTTCAGGCTGTAATGACCGCACATTCCAGCCGGACAGATCACCGCACCGCCGTACTTTTGCCCCGGGATGACCCGTTCGGCACGTTCAAATAGCTCACGTGACCGGGTTTGTTCGTACACCGCGAGCCCGAGGGATGCGGCCTTAACTGATGCGACCATGGTAAACGCTCCTTAGGGGTGCCTTTGTCTCTCAATCTTACACCGAATTTGCCATTTTTCGGACGAATGTGGTCGTAATCCTTTTTAGCATTATCAGGCTTCGCCACTGAATGCGTTTACGGCAGCGGCGGTATCCATGAAATCGCGAAAGCGCGCCCACTTACGGTCTCTCAACGTGATGACATGCACGAAATCGGAGTCGATTTCGCCGCCGTTCGACTTCGCGTTGAGGTTGAGGTGCCCGGTCACGACGACCTTGTCGCCATCGGCGAGGAATTCCTTTGGTTCGAACTGGTTGACGTCGACGAACGCTAGCACGGTGTCAAAGAAACGCGTTGCCTCCGCTTTACCACGGTAGGTCCCGGCATAGGGAATCGTCGAGGGGCCCTAGAACTCGATCACGACATCGTCGGTCAACAGCGCGAGTATGGCCGGAATATCGGCTGCACCAAACGCCGCGAAAATTTGCTGGGTAATCTCGATGTTGCTGTTTTGCGTCATATGCTCAATCTCCCGGATCAGCCGTCGAAGTTGATCGTCAGCGCCTCGAAGCTATTCGTCAGCAGGCTCGTCCGTTGCGGGACCGGCAGGGTTTCGCCGAGTCGCAGCTCCGGAAATCGCCCGAGCACCGCTTCGATAAGCGCGCCCGCCTCAAGCTTCGCGACGGCGAAGCCGAGGCAGTGGTGGATACCGAGACCCATCGACAGGTGGCGATTCGCGTTCTCGCGGGCCATCTCGAAGCGCGCCGGCTCCGGAAACACGTCCGCGTCATGATTTGCGGCGCCGAAGAACAGGGCCACCCATTCGCCGGCTTTGATTAGGCACCCGCCGACCTCGACATCCCGGGTGGCGATCCGGAACAGGCGCTGCGGCGGCCCCGAGTGCCGCAAGCTCTCGTCTATGAATGCAGGAATCAATGCCGGGTCTCGGCACAGCGCCATCCGCTCCGCGGGCATAACGGCGAGGTTGTATAGCAGGTTCGCGAGCAGGAAGGTCGTCGTCTCGGCACCGGCGACCACGAGCGTAATGCCGAGGGCGCGCCCGTCGGAGACGCCGAGGCCATCCGTCCAGCCCATTTGTTCGAGTTCATTGGGGATGGGGGGCGTCATGATGATGTCGCCGCTGACGACCGCCACCGCCTTGCGGATTGCGGCCCAGCGTACCGACCAGGCGCTCATCACCAATACGACTTTTTCTGCCCGTACCGATGCTTTCGGCGTGCGAACTATTGCCGGCACCTGACCCACGACAACCTCTCTTCCAGCTTCGTCCCAGGCCTTCGCTTCACAACTGATTAATCGACACGTGGGCTTTGTTTTTCTTATACGTGCCCAGGGTGACTTTCACGCCGCTGCCGCTTTGTTGCGCCAGCGGCGCGACCACCGTGACCCGGTGACCGTCCGCGAGCAATGCGTCGCGCAATGTGCTTAGCCCCGCGGAATCGTAGCCGTCGTCGTTCGTCAGCAGGATGGCCAGCGTACGCTCGTCCGCGGCAACGACCGCTGCGATCTGCCATACCAGAACCAGTATGAATAAAGCCCGTCGGTACACAATATGGCGGCGCGTTGTTGGGCGGGTGTTTTGTCGGGCTTTGCATCGGATTGCTTGCGGCCGCGTCGGGCGGGCGTGACGGCGGCGCGATGCGGGCTATTCGGGGCAAAGACACCGTGACAAATTTATCGGGAATAAATTTGGACAACCGAAGGTTGCCCGAAGGGTGGGGAACAGGGATGTTCCCCATCAAATCGGATCAGATTGACGCGCGGTTTGAGGATGAGTGCGGCGAGGCGGGCCATGAGGTCCAGGGGCTCGAAGAACACGTGGGTGGTGGCGTCGCGATAAGGGGTTTTGAGTTCGTACCTGACGAGGCCTTGTGCAGTTAGCGCGAGGCGTTGCTCTGCGATCGCGGGGCGAGTGAGGTAACGGGCGAGACGTTGGAGTTTGTTGCGCTCCCAGGGTTCGGCCGCCACGCCCGCGTGTAGGGAGAAGCCCGCGGCCTTGGCCAAGCGCTCGCTGGTAGGTGTGTGTTCATCTTGCGCGGGGCGCGTTTGTAGCATGAAGGCCTTGTGTCCCTGGCGGGGGCCGAAGGCGATGCGGTACGACTGCATGGATGCAGGAGGTAGAGCAGCGCAGGAGCAGTTGCCGAGGTAATCGAACGACCGAGGACCTGGGCCAGGCCATCGTCATCGTGCGGCTCGCGGGCGAGGTAGCTGTGATCGAGGTCGCGGACCAGCAGGCCCTGACGTTCGAGATGGCTGCCGATGACCTGCCTCCCGATCTCGTGCAGGAGATCCGCGCGCTACTGACCGTATTCAGGGGCTTTGCGACCTGATTAGACGACGAACTGCACGGCGGTGTTCGGCGCTACATGGACGTCATCATCGAGGTTCTCGATATGCTCGCTGACGACGTCGTAGACCGCCGGGCCCTCGACATTTTCGTTGACCGAGGCCCAAGCTGTGAGCACATATTGTCGCGACGCTTCAATCGGATCGCGGCCTGGCAGCTTAGTCAGATTCTCGATGCGCTCCCCGGCTTGCGCGTGTGCACGCAGGCGATAACCGATCCCGGCGGTGCGCACCATGTCACCGCCCTGCTGAAAATACGGGTCGGGATTGAACAGGTTATCAGCGACGTCTTCGAGGATGGCCTTGAGTTCAGCGCCGGACAGGGTCAGTCATAAACACATTCTGCGGTGGGGTCGCACGGTGTGGGTTTGCGATTCTCCCTAAAAACTCGTAAGCCACAATGAAAGAAGCGTGAACCGCGGTCGGATGTCCACATCGAATCGCCTAAACCAGGCGGAATTAGAGGACAAGTCGCAGTTAACCCATATAAATCTATCCAACGTAAGGGGTTGCTGTTGGCATAGGCATAGGTATTAATACCACCGGCAAGCCCCACCGGGTCACTTTGGAGATATGGTTCACTCAAATAAACCTGTCACCCTGAGGGATCCCCACAAATTCGACTAGCAAAATTCAAGTTGCACAATGGCGCGTGCCTGTAGATCCCGGAGCGCCTGTAATAAAGTTGAGCGCCGGATTTGAAGTTGCTTGGCAATGAGGCGAGCACCAACGAATACCACGGATAGGACGGGCTTACGTCTTTCGGTATTGGCCTGTAAACCTTTCACTAAACCTGTTTGGTAACCGACCAAGCCGACCAACCATTGGGCCAGTGTGGCCAATGCGCACAGCAAGAGTAAGTTCGCCACTCTCTCGGGATCACGTCCCATGTTTTCTCTAAGTGCAAAGCCGTAACGGGGCGACTTCATGTCGCGGAAGCTCTCTTCAATCTGCATGCGGCGACGATACACGGCAACTACCCGATGCGCACTACGAAGGTTGTCCGGCAGATTGCTGGCCAATAACCACGGCTCACGCGCCGCTGCCGACGGTTTCTCGGTATTGCGAGCCCGCGCCGGTTTGCCGTAAGCCGTATAGCAGACACGCCCGCGTTTCTTACCTTTGTAAACGAATAAATGGGTGTCCAGCGGATTACTTTTCGTGATCAAAAAACGACCCAGTGACTTCGGACGAGCATTGGCTTGGCCGTAGAGCACTTTGTTCGAATGCCATGCCGCCTCATCCATACCTCGCACGAGGTGACGATGACGGATGCGACCCACGTAATACCATCCCATTGAGGCCACAAGACTCAACCAGGGCGTCCGAAATCCTGCATCACTGACCAAGATCGGACAACAGCCCGCAGGCAGAATGGCCTTCAGTCGCTTCAGAAAGCGTTTCTCCGCTTTGACACTCGCGTAATGGTGTTCGACTTCTTCATACACGGGGATGGCTCGACCACCGACCGCTAAGGCCGCCCGCAATACATAGAGCTCTTGACGTTGATCCAGATTAGACCAATCCACCAACACCACCGGATGCGCACAGTCCGATACCAATAACCGAGCTATCCATTGATACCACTGCAAACGCTCACCACCGAGCTGACGATTACCCAGCAAGCGATCGACGCGCTTAATCGCGTGTTTCTCGCTCGTGCCACTGTCTATGCTCCGACCGATATGCGTCAGCCACAAACGTCGGCCCCGAAGTAAACCGCCGACCGCCGCCCAAACCGAGAGTCGACGACCCAAATGCACACCGTATAGCGCTTCGCTGCTCATTTCATGTAACAATTTCAATACCTGCATGGCTCACCTCGTCGTTCACAGATTGTCTTGCAACAACTGAGATCAACTCGAGCCATGCAGGTTCCACGAACCCACAAATCAATCTATCGCTTTGTATTTCGTTGGGGTTTTATGGGGATTCCTCAGCCTGTCACCTTTTCTCCAATTTATGAATTGTCGAAACACTCGACGCCAAACTAAAACAAACAACCGAGGATAAAAGTGATGCTTGATTATGTCTTACCGGGTATCAGAAAGCGTAGGGTGTCCCATGCCAGATCGAACATTGGCCGGGTGGTCGTTTGTTTGCTTATCGCTCTTTTAGTCCAGACAACAACCAGCGTGGCTCAAAACCGCGTGGCTCAAAACCCCGACAAGCTGCAACTGATCGGTTACGCCGATCGTCTCAGTGTGCAGCCGGGGGAAACAATCCAGTTCATGGTCAGTTCCAAGTTGCCCCGTTACCAGGCCGATCTGGTCCGGCTGATCCAAGGGGATGACAATCCCATCGGTCCCGGGTTCAAGGAAATCGTTATTGACTCACCTCTCAATCAGGAATACCCCGGGCGGTATCAAGACCTGCCCAACGGCTCCTACGTTGAAGTAATAGATCATCCTGTCTTGCGTGCAACAGGTAATCTGACGCTGCAAGCGTGGATCGCACCGACCACTCCGCTCAAGGGCGTGCAGGGCATTCTCACCAAATGGTCTGTTTCGGAGCAGACAGGATACGGGCTCTTCATTGACGAGGACGGCAGTCTAGCGCTGTGGAT
Organism: Gammaproteobacteria bacterium; assembly: GCA_963662545.2. GTDB lineage: Bacteria > Pseudomonadota > Gammaproteobacteria > JAYYZW01. The sequence continues at coordinate 2,691,654 of CAXXLL010000003.1, read as the reverse complement.
CGGCGATAAGAACGGCCGGGCGGTAAAGATCCGGACAGGTAAACCCCTCCGTGCATGGACGCCGGCGAACCAATCCCTAGGCGGGCAGCAGATGGTCCAAACGACAACTTGGTACTTCGTCGCTGCAACCTTCGATGCGACCAACGGCACGGTAAGACTCTATCAGGAGCCATTTCAAGAATGGCCCGGAGACACGACACAAGCCCTGGTGACCAAGACTACTCCGTTAAGGTCGATTGGTCGCAATGAGGCGCCACTGCTCATTGCCGGATCATGGCAGGCGGAATCTTCCAGTCGACGCCAAGTGGTCGGTCACTTCAACGGGAAAATCGAAAGCCCGCGCATCTTTAGCCGATCCCTGTCTCCCTCTGAGATTGGCGCACTGAGGCAGGGCGATCCCGCTACCGATCCTGTTGCGACCTGGGATTTCTCCCTGGATTTTGCATCACGCAAGGTGACGGATACAGGACCGAATCACTTACATGGCCGCACTGTTCAGATGCCGATGCGGGCTGCGACAGGTCATTTGTGGTCAGGAAATGAATTGAATTTCAAACATGCGCCGACGGAATACGGTGCCATTTATTTTCATGACGATGATTTGGATGATGCCAGCTGGGAGGCCGACTTTGAGCTGCGCGTACCGGCCGACCTGAAGAGCGGCGTTTATGCGGCACGCCTGCGCGCGGGAAAGACCGAAGATTACATTCCCTTCTTTGTGCGACCGACGAAAGGCGCGGCTACCTCGAAGATTGCATTACTGATCCCCACCTTTAGTTATCTAGCCTATGCCAATTTTCTAGAATCTAGCCAAACTGCCAATTCCGATATTGAGCACAAGACTCTTCTGAGCCTGTACGATAAGCACTCTGACGGCAGCGGCGTGGCATACTCCTCGCGGCTTAGGCCGATCCTGAACATGCGACCGAAGCTAGTCGATGTTTGGAACGAGATTGCGTATCCACACCAACTCACCGCCGATCTGCATCTGGTGGGCTGGTTGGAACAGAAAGCGTTTGACCACGACGTGATTACGGACGGAGACCTGCATTGGGAAGGCGAGGCTTTACTGGAGCCATACAATGTCATCTTGACCGGCACCCATCCCGAATACGTGTCGGGTCAGATGCTGGAGGGACTCAGGGCGTATCTGCAAGGCGGCGGTCGTCTCATGTATCTGGGTGGCAACGGTTTCTATTGGGTCACCTCGATGGATCTCGAACAAAGGCACACGGTCGAAGTACGACGCCATGGCGGGGGTCAGACCTGGGAAGCGGCGCCCGGCGAGTATTACCATAGTACGACGGGTGAGCCCGGCGGTTTATGGCGGGTCCGAGGGAGGCCACCGAACTCCTTGGTCGGCGTGGGGTTTACGGCAATGGGGGCTGGTCCTGGGCGACCGTTTCATCGGCAATCGGACAGCTTCGACCCGCGCGCGGCTTGGATCTTCGAAGGGATCGGGCCAGACGAAAGCATTGGTGACAATCCATCGCTCGTGTTCGAGTACGGTGCCGCAGGTATGGAAGTCGACCGTTTTGATCGGGTACTGGGTACGCCACCACATGCGCTACTGCTCGCAACCGCTAAGGATTTCTCGAACGTCTACCAACATGCTATCGAGGAAGTTATGATAAATGATGCCGCGAACGTGCCTCAGGGCGAGGCGGGCCGAACATGGGTGAAAGCCGACATGGTTTATTTTGAAACGCCGAACGACGGTGCGGTATTTTCCGCGAGTTCAATCAGTTGGTGTGGAAGCCTTTCTTATAATAACTACGAAAACGCCGTATCGAAAATAACCGAGAATGTGTTGAAGCGCTTCGTTTCTGACAAATCGCTTTCTGTTCCGACGGCTCAGGAAAAACGATGAATAATGAAGCAAAAAAGACCGTTCAATGATAATTATTAGGAAAATCCCTCACACAAAGTGGATCGGATTACGGGAGAAAGATCAGCCTCTGGTGTTGCGAGTACATGTTCATTCTCCTTCGTTGCATATCGCGCCGGCCCCGATGAATCGCATTGCAACCGGAGCCGTATCGATCGTTTCAAGTTTGAAGGGTGGCATCAACACGATGACATGATCCTTGCCGCCACGGCGGCCCAGGTGGGGACGACGAACGGGCTCTTGGTCCAGGGTTTCAACCTCGGCAACGTCGCCGGGCTCCCGGCGCTGGCGGCGGTTGTGACGGCCGCGGGAAACTGGGAGGGCGCCGTCGGGTTGATGACGGTCGCGGCCGCCATCATGACGATCCTCTCGCTCGGAGTCGGCGCGATCGAGCACCGCCAACGCAAGATCGCCGGCGCGCCGCGCAGCTAAAGAGAAACGGCGACGCCCGCGGACCAAACGCCGCCGTGATCGCAAGGAACGCCGGCTCGCGGAGTCGCGGCGCCGGCGCGCCTATCCGCTTTCGCGCAGCCGCCCGTAGCTGCCGTCGAGGAGCCGCGGCGGCACCTTGGAGCGCCCCATCACGTCGCTCAGTCGCTGGCGATCGGTGATGACGTCGACGTGGGTGCCGTTGACGAGCACGGTCGCTGGCCAAAGCTGGGCATTGAACTGGGACATCGTCGATTCGGTGTAGCCGCCGCAATCCAGCATCGCGACGTAATCGCCGCGCTTGAGCTCCGGGAACTCGCGCTCCACTCCGAGCTCGTCGGAGATGCACAACGGACCGACGAGGTCCGCCACCTGGGTTGGCTTCGCCTCGGCGTTCTTGACCGGATAGATCGGGAAGTACCAGTGGCAGAAGTTGACAAAGCTGATGATGTTGGCGCTGAGGTCGCAGTTGATCCACGTCTTCGTCGGATGCTTCTTGATGGTGCCGATGCGGGCGATGGCGACGCCGGCGCTGCCCGAGATTGAGTGCCCCGGCTCCATCTTGAGTTTGGGCAGTGGAAAGTCCCGCTTCTTGCACTCGTCCTTGATCGCTTCGCAGACTTCCGTCCCGTAGTCCTCGAACGTGGCCACATTCTCGTCGTCCCGGCGTTCGGGGCCGGTACCGCCCGGGCGGCCGAATGACCAGCCGCCACCGATGTCGATGGAGGGCGCCGTCCAGCCGGTCTTTTTGCGGATCTCGTCTGTCCAGACGATCATTTCGCGTGCCATCGCCGCGAAGTCGGACGCCTTGTTGTCCATGCGGCTCAGGTGGTAGTGGAGCTCGACCAGGTTCATGTCGGGCATCTTGTCGATGCGCCCGATCAGCTCCACCGTCTCGTCCATGGTCATGCCCCACTTGTGTGCGGCCGCTTGCTCTTGCAAGCTTCCCGACCCGTGGATCGGTATGCCGTAGCGATCCTTGAGATCATCGAGGATCAACTTGACGCGAATGCCGAGCGGCACGTCGGTCACGCCCAGGCGCTTGGCAGCGGCGTCGATGCGGTCCAGCTCGTCCATGGCGTCGATGTTGATGCACACCTTGTTGGCGACCGCCATCTCGAGCTCGTCGTCCTCCTTGTTGCTGCCGTTCAGCACCATCTTGGAGGTGTCCGCGCCGGTGAGCAGCGAATAGTACATCTCCTGGAGGCCGAAGGCGTCGCCGCCAGCTCCTTCCTGGTTGAGGATATGGCGCACTGCGAGCTGGTTGGCGCTCTTGTTGGCGAACAGGACCTCCACGTCCGGGTAAGCTGCCCGGAAGGCATCGCGGAAGTGGCGAAAGTTGTGGCGGAACTGGCCTTCGCTAAGCACGAAAAGCGGCGTTCCGAACTTTTCTGCAAGCTCCTCGCAATCGCAGCCGTCGACCCACAGGTTGCCGTTGGCGCCGACCCCAATGAACTCCGAGAAATGGGTCTTGTACTTGGGATAGTTGAGCTGGACTTCTTGTTTTGCAGGGACGTAGTTCATCGCAAATCCTCCTGGTTCCAGTGCGTATAGTGAAGTATAAACCCTGTATTCGGTGGATTCGGATTCTGCTGCGGGGAAGCTAATGCCCCCACCGCATAATTTGTAGAACTCCGCATCATTTTCGGGTTCATAGAAAACGATTTTAGTTAATGTTTTTTTTGAACGCGCTATGTCGAATCTCCTTTCATAGGTTAGTTCTTAAGCGACGGCATAAATATGGCGAAGGCCGAGTTTGAGTCGCCCAGACGCTCGGTCTCGGCCGAGTTTAGCGCGTTGAGCGTTGGCATTGGATTTCCGCGTTATATTTGAACTGCCAACCTCCGCCTACATATTCCGACTCTGTCTTACAGTTGGTTCCATTCGATTCGAATCTGCCCGCATGAAATGTATCTTTATTCGATTCCCGCGCACACGAGGCAACACGAATCCGTTACGCTGGAAGCCGAGACGCGCCGGGTCAGATGCGCGCTCGGTCAATCGCGTCGCATTCCTGACCGTTGCGGAGCAGTCCGTGCTCGCGATACCATCTACGCTCCATCAAACCGACCCTTAAACGGCATGAATAATCCTGAAAGGTATTCGCACAAGTGGACTCTCGATTACCCCGAACTTGGCACGGGGCCGGTCAGCACGGAGGCTTTTACCTCAGAAGCGTATTTCGAGCGCGAGCGCGACGCCGTTTTCCGGCGCTGCTGGCTCAACGTCGGCCGCGTCGAGGATATCCCGGAACCGGGGGACTACATTACGAAAGATCTCGCGGTCTGCAATGCGTCCATCATCGTCGTACGCGGGAATGACGGCGCATTGAGGGCATTTCACAATGTCTGCCGGCATCGCGCAACCAAGCTCGCGTGGGACGAACAAGGCAGCTGCCAAACGTTCAAGTGCAAAAACCACGGCTGGAGCTACGGGATCGACGGTAAGCTCAAGTTCGTTCCGGACGAGGGCCGGTTTTACGATGTCGACAAGGATGCCAACGGCCTGATCGCGGTCCACGTCGACGACTGGAATGGTTTCATCTTTATCAACTTGATGCCCGAACCCGCGCAGAGCCTGCGGGAATATCTAGGCGAAATCGGCGATCGGCTTGACGACTATCCGTTTGCAGAGATGTCCGAGAACTATTCGCACCGCTGTGTGCTCAACGCCAACTGGAAGACCGGGATGTATGCCTTTAACGAGGTCTATCACCTTAGCTTCGTGCATCCGAAAACCGGCGGAACGTTGATCACCGGCAAAGAGAACCATTTCGGCCGTCCGGTCTGGGTCGAGCTCGGCGAACGCCACGGAACGCTGTCGACGTACAACAATCCCGACCACAAGCCGAGCGCGGTCGAGGGACTCTCGTACAAATACGGGCCGTCCTTCGCGGAAGGGGCCGGCGCGTGCCCCGGTGTGAACCCCTCGGACGAAGAACTCTGGTCGCTCGATATCAACATTTGTTTTCCGAATTTTTTCGTGGATGTCTTCAGTGGATCCTATTTCACCTACAACTTCTGGCCGCTGTCGCACCGCACGACGCTCTGGGAATACCGCAACTACTATCGCCCCGCTGAGAACGCAGCCCACCGATTTGCCAACGAACTCAGCCGCGTGTGGATGCGCGAATTCTTAATCGAGGATATAAAGGCGATCGAACAGGTGCAGAAGGGGCTCGAGACCGCGGTCGTGAACCAGATCCATCTCAGCGATTCCGAGATATGCATCCGTCATCACCTGAAAACGGTCGATGACCACGTGGACCGCATGATGTCTACGACGCAGGGGAACTGAGCTGGCCGGGCAGAAAACGGAAACCGCGCGCTTGCCCGACGGCTTCGCGGCGCTCGAGGCGCTGGTCGAAGAGGGCTGGGCGCTCGGCACCTGGCCTGAGAGAAACGCGAAGCGCTACGCAAGCAGCATGGCGGAGCTGCAGTCGTTCTACGACCAGCTGATGCAACACGCGGAGCGCGCGCTCGCCTATTTGGCCACGAAGAAACTCGACGATTTGGCACAGTCCGATCGCACGCTGCTCGAGTTGTTGCTGATGCTCACTGAGGCATCGTTTCCCATTGAACGCTACGGTCAGGTACCGACCCCGAACGGCTACGATACGGTGGGCTTCCCCGAGTGGAATCCGCGCCCCCCCGGCCCGGTGCCCTGAGACCGGCGCCTTCCGACCCGCTGACCCGGTCGGCGCGCAATCTTGTCGCGCACACCGGCCAAACCGAATCCCTCAGCCGCCGCGCCGGGCGCGCGGCGACAGGTGCGCCATGAACCCATGGCGTGTGTGGATCCGGAAGCCGCGATACTGTTCGGGCGCTATTCGCTAGTCCCACCGACAGCCGACCGCAAGCCGATGGACGGCGTGAAAAATATACGAGCCGACCAACCTCTCCGTCGCGGCCGACCTGCTCTTTGAATGGACGATGGTCTGGGTCGTTTTTGCCCAGGCCCAGCCCGACCAAGGGGCCTTCTCGGTCGATCTGCGCTTCGGCGAGTACCACGACGGCAAAGCCGACGTCTTTGGCACACCCAAAGTGGTGCCGGAGCCTTCAACCGCCATATTGCTGGGGCTCGGCCTCACCGCCATCGCCTCGCGCCGCCGCGTCCACGCCTAAGGCATCGCGCTGGCTCTTGGATGAGGCTCTCCGCCCTCTAGCGAAGCGGACCGTCTTACTCGCTTCCAGGCGCGGCCTCGCGGGCGCGCGCTCAGTTGACCACGGCGGCGTGGACCAGATCCGCCAGGCGTTGGTGGCGTTCCATCGAGCGACTCTCTTCGATGAGCCCCGTCGAGAGGAACGCGTAGAAGAGATCGCGCACGGGATCCACAAAGAAGGTGGTCGAGCCGGCACCCACTCCGCCGAACGTGCGCGGTGTCGCCAGCGAGCCAAAGGGTGTGGGGAAGATGCCCTCACCGCGCAGGAAGAAGCCGAGCCCGAGATAGGCCGGGAATACGGGCCATCCTCTGGAATCGACCGCGTAGTGCCAGAGGTCATTGGGCATCGCGCCCGTCCAGTTGCGGGTGGCGAGTTCGAGCGTGGCCGGCGAGAGGATGCGCTGGCCATCGATTGCGCCACCGCCACGGAGCGCCTCGGCGAACCGGGCGAAGTCGCGGAGCGTGGTGACATAGCCACCGGCCGGCACTTCACTGTCGGCACCGAGGGTGTTGCCAAGGCCCTCGACGAGATCCGGGTCGAGGAGCCCCGGGCTGCGATCGCGCACCACCACCGGGCAAAGGCGATCGCGCAGCGCGTCGGGCATCCCGAGTGCGGTGTCCTCCATCCCGAGCGGGGCAAACACCTCCTCCCGGACAATCTCGCCAAAACGCCGCCGGCCTCCATCGACGCGGCGCACCATCTCCGCCATGAGTGCGTGGGCGGTGAGGATCGAGTACTTCACCGCCTCACCGGGCCGCGTTTCGGGGATACACGGACAGATCGCGGCCACCACCGTTTCGAGACGAGTGGCGTCGGCACCCGGAAGCGGGGGCGGAAACGGAGGGATCCCGCTCGTGTGGGTGAGGAGGTGGAAGAGCGAGATCGACCGCTTTCCGTTGATCGCAAATTCGGGAAGGAGGTCCGCCACCGGCTGATGGAGTTGCAGCAGGCCCCGCTCCACAAAGGCCAAGACCGCGGCGACGGTGAACTGTTTGCCCGAGGAAAAGGAGACAAAGACATCGTCTTCCTTCAGCCGGCGCCCAGACTCCCGGTGGGCATAGCCCTGCACCGAGAAGAGCGCGAGGCGACCCCGCCGTCCAACGGCCAACGCGGCGCCGTCGTAAACCTCGCCATCGAGATCGCGTTCGATCGCCTCCTCGACAAGCGCGAGGCGGCTTCCGTCAAATCCAAGTTCCTTGGGGCTCGCGAACTCGAGTGCCATCCCGGTCTCCTTTTGGTGGTGTCGTCAGTGTAGTGAGCCTGGTGCCGTGGGTGCGGATCGCGGAGAGAAGCGATGTCGAAGCGTGGGGACAGTGATCGTCGGTTTTCTAATTATGTCACGTGCGTTCACCAATGATCACTACCGTTAGAAATCAGAACCTTACGCTGACTTGAACAACACGAAACACGCCTGAATCGCTCTTGGTTGCAGTCAAAACTGCGGTCAAATCCACCATCGAAGTATCATCGCCGGGTGGTGGAGACTTCAATCTAAGGAATCGTCATGGATCCAATCGCTCGAGATGTCCCGCTCGATGCGCTTTGGTACCGATTGTCTGCAAAGTGCGCGCCGACCGAGGTGCTCGACGTCTGATCGCAATCGGAACATCGCGAACAGGCCGGGACGAAGGGATCCCCTGACAGCGGATTACGCCACACCCTCTAACCCGCCCAATTAATTGGGTGGCCAGCGGGCATTACGTCTAGATCACGCAGCGATCGCTTTCGACGTTACGGTGACTCGCATCCCCATCGACATCACCGAGTAACGCTCCTCTGCGTGCATTTTGATCCCGGATTCCGCTACGCTCCCGTTCCGGGGGCTCAATGCGGAACCAAAAAACCACTTTCCTGACCTGGCTCGACACACAGTTCGGGCACATCGCGGCCTGGTCGGCGACGCATCAAAGGATCGTCTTGCTGTTGACCGTGGTGCTGGCGTGCGGCGGCGTCTACTTTGCGTCTAAAACGCATGCCGATAACGGATTGAACTCGTTTTTCAACGACGACGATCCGACTTACCAGTTCTACATGGAGTACCAACGAGAATTCTATTCGGACGAAACCATCTATATCCTCTATCACGCGCCCGACACCGAATACGGTCCCTTCGATATCGAGGTGATGCGCACGATCGCGAAGCTGACCGAAGCCATCGAACTCGAAGTCCCGTTCGTGAGAAAAGTTACGAGCCTCGCCAACACGGAGTTCATAGAAGTGACGGGTGACCTGCTCGAGATCCACGACCTCTTCTACGGCTTCCCGGAGCACCAGGACGAGCTGGTGAAGCTCCGCAACATCGCCCTTTCAAAACCGATGTTCGTCGGGAATTTGATCAGCCGCGACGGCGAGTACGGCGCGATCATCGCCGACATGACCAAGACCAGCACCGACGTGATGGAGGACATCCGCCTCGACCCACTAGGCGGCGACGGGCTGGACAATCTTTATCCGCAGGCGGCGAATAACGTCCTCAATGAGATCATGGCGCGGCCCGAATACAGCAACATCAAGTTCTACATATCGGGCGACGTGCCGTTCAATGCGCTCTACAACGAGCGCATCGTCTTCGATACGCCGATCATAACGTTCGGCACCCTCGTGCTGATCGCGCTCGTCGCCGTCTTACTGTTCCCTACCCCGTTGTCGGGTTTGATCGCGCCGCTGACGGTCGTACTGATCACGATAGCGGTGACGGTGGGGTTCATCGGCTTGATGGGTTGGTCGCTGGGCATGATGTTCATGATGGTGCCCACCTTGATCTGCGCGATTGGCGTGTCGCAAACGGTGCACGTCATGCTGGCTTATCAACGCGCACGCCGGCGCGTAGACCTCGCCAGCGCCGCCGCGCGCATGGCCATCGAGGAGGTCGGTACGCCGTGCCTGCTAGCGGCGCTGACGACCGCCATCGGCCTGCTGGGGATGACGACGTCATCGTTGCAGGGCATCTCGGAGATGGCTATCTATGCCGGATTCGGCGTCCTCGTCGCCTTCGTGCTGAGCGTGACTTTGATGGTCAGTTATTCGGCGCTGACAAAACCGGGAAGCCTGGATGCCGCCAGTCCGCAGAGCAAACCCGCGGTGCGTGTCATTGAGCGCGCCCTTGAGAAAGTCGTGGCAGTTAATCTCGAGCACCCCAAGGGCGTGATTGTGGTGTCGTGCTTGATCTTGGTCTTTTCGCTGATCGGCATCTCGCGGCTGAGCGTGGACTTCAATATGCTCGAAGATTTCAAGCCGCACGTGGAGATGCGGCGCAATATCGAGAAAGCGGACGAGATCATGGGTGGGTGGATCAGCGCCGTGTACATCTTTGACACGGGCAAGGCAGACGGCATCAATAACGCCCAGATGCTGCGGCTGATCGAGGACTTTACCGACTACGCCGAGTCGAAACCTCTCGTGAAGAAAAGCCAGCACATCGTCGAAATTATCCGAGACCTCAACCAGGCTTTGCACGAAGATGATCCCGCGTGGTACCGACTGCCCGACGACCACGAAGCGATGGCACAGCTTTTGTTCCTGTACCAGCTGTCGGGCGGCGAGGAGATCAACGACTACATCAACTTCGATGCGTCGCAAACGGTCGTACAGCTACGCATTAGAGGGTCGGATTCGAGCGTGCTGCGGGAATTACTCGACGATTTGGACGCCTATCTCGAAGCGCGTCCGGTAGCCGGGGTCGAAGTCAAGAAGACGGGCATAGGCGTGCTGTGGGTGCGGATCTTCGAATATGTCCGCACGTCCCAGATACAAGGCTATAGCATGGTTTTCCTTTTGATCTTCGGTTTCATTTGCATGGTCTACGGCAGCGTGAAGATCGGGGTGCTGGCCATGATCGCCAATCTCACACCGATAATCTTCATCTTGGGTTGCATGGGCCTGGCGAGCATCAACTTGGATTCTTTTCGCTTGCTGTTGGCGACCATCGCCATCGGCATTGCCGTCGACGACACCATTCATCTACTCAATCGCTATAAGGTCGAATTCGCTCGCAACGGCGACTACCGCGTTTCACTCAAACGCGCATTGATGGGTGTCGGCCCGGCCTTGATCACGACCACGATCATTCTCATCGTGGCGTTTTTGACCTATCTGTGGTCGGACCTCGCCGTCCTCGCCAGCTTCGGATTGTTGTTATCGGGCGCGGTGCTCGCGGCCTTGATCGCCGACCTGTTTCTGTTGCCCGTATTGATCATGACCTTCCAGCCGTTCGGACCGGAACAAGCCGAGACACGAACGATCGGTAGTTGAAGCAGTCAAAATTGAGGCACACAGAGAATCACTCGCGATGTCCAAGCAGAGTTCGCGAATAGCCGTATTCCTCATCCTGATCGCCGCCGCGCATGCCAGTGCCGAACCGTTGCCGTATGGGAAGGCAATTGCGTCCGATACCGCGCCGCGCACCTCGATCACCGACTATCAGGCTCACATCGCCGAGCTCGAAGGCGAGCACGGTAGAGACGGCTTCGCGCTCGCCGAGCACTGGCTTGATCTCGGACTCGCCCAACGGAACGCCAGCGATCACGGCGGCGCCGTAGACAGCTTCTCGAACGCGCTGCAGATCCGCCGCACACACCTCGGTCTTCATGACCCCGGCCAGATACCGATCATCGACCTGTTGATAGAAAGCCACCGTGCGCAGGGGAATTGGGAGCAGGTTGACGCGCACTTCAAGCTTCTGGCGTCGGTGCATCCGCCCGAATCCCGCGACATGGCCGAACAGTTGGTTGAGATCTGGATGCGCTACGCACGCTGGAAGCGCGAAGCACATCGGTTACCGACATCGCAGCCGCCCTACGACCACCTCGTGTTGGGCTGGGAGGCCACAGAACACGCACTTGTTGTTGCCGCCTCGGCCTACGGCGAACGTGACCAACGCCTGGTGGAAATGTTGAATTTGCGCGCTGCGCTCGCCTACGACATGGTGCGATACGTATCGACGGGCGCCAGCGATGGGATGGTTAACCGCACGCCACAACGAATAAACACATCTTTAGAACTGGCTACGAGCGAATTTATCGAACGCCAGAACGACGCCGCGATCTCGAGCCGGAACCACTTCATTCACAGCTTCATTGACGGACGCGTCGCCTTGGAAGAGGCCATGGAGATACAACGCAGCGCTGGTGATGTGCGCGGTGAGGCACACGCGGCAGCGCTGCTTGGTGACTGGCACTTCCTCTTCAGCAGGCCTCAAACAGCGGCAAAGCGGTATGCGGAGGCGCAGCGTTTGCTCCGCGCCGACGGCGCGGAGCCTGCCAGCGCGCTATTTTTGCAGCCGCGTGCGCTGCCCGAGTTCACCCCTGCCGCCGACACCACGACCAAGCTGATGACACTCGATAACATGGGCAACTATGCGCTCGCGCGCTTTGATGTCGACAGCAAAGGACGAGCGCGTAACATCAAAATTGTGAAAACCAGGCCCGCCAGCTCAAAGGATATTGCGCGAAAAGCCCGCAAACACGTGGCCGCAACTTTATTCAGGCCGCGCATCGACAATGGCAAGCCCGTGAGGACCCCGGATGTCGAGGTCCGTTACGTGTTGCCCGACGCGGGCGGAGCACGCAGAGCTCCGGGCAAGGATGCGTCTCCGGGAAGTTAGCCGTCCATCATAGGTCGGATCTTATAACCCGTTGAAAAGAGGGAACCAAAAGCGCTCCACCCGATCAGATCATGAAATCAACATCAATCAACATCATGATCTGGGAGTATCGGATGGAGCACAAACAAATTAGCACGGTGAGTCGTCAGTTAAAACGCACGCTAGGCGAGCGCACGCTCAACGATTTGGGGCGTGCAACGCGGTTCTGTCGGCGTGAACGGGAGATTACGCCGTTCCGTTTAGCGGTGAGCCTGATCGAAAGCTTCGGCGGGCACTCGGCGGGTTGCATTGCCGATATTCAACGGGCTTTCAATGCCCTGTGCTCGACCACGGTGCGCTACAAACCGTTTCATAATCAGTGAATTTATAATTCGATTTCGTATCAAAAAAAATTATTATTCAATCAGTTGTGAGACGAACTTCGTTAATCTAGAAATTTTGTATCACCAATGTATCACCCCGTCGCCGAAATTCTGAGGGGGACGGCGCAGGTAACACAGCGTCATGTCTCAACGGGCCGAGATCGGGACGACCCCGTTCGGTGCGGAACCCGGCGAGACAGCAGTTTCTGCACGCGGTGGATTGTACCGCGGCCCGGACGCAGTGCGCTCGGGCCCTGGGCGATGATGCAATTGAGGTGCCCAACGAGGTCGGTACTATGGACGCTGCGCGATGTCGAACGGCATGACCGTTGCCGCCGGTGCGGGCAGGGTTTGAAGCCTGCGTTTGCGCAACGGGTGCCGACGCGCCAGGAGCGCTGGGCAGCGGGCAGGTCCGGCGTGATGAGCCAAGTCTTGCGATGCGATCCTGGTTGAGAGCGTGAGCGGCGTGGGGCACAACGCCCGGGCATGATGCTTCACCGCGGCTGACAGGCCTTTTATCTTGTCTCCCTGAAAAGGCCTGCAAAATTGCGCCCATTGCGCCCATTGCGTCTTTCATCGGCGCCGTTTGGGCTGTGAGCGCCGTTTTGGCTCCACGTTGCAGCTCTTCTAACAATGTTTTAGGCCCTGAAATTGACAGCCAAACCGCCTCCCCCCAGTGGAGCCGGTCAATGCGTGAGCATGCTTTAGGTCGTGAAGCTGCCCAGCCACCAGGATACTCGCCCCGTCGTGCATGCTCACTCAACGGCGCGTCGATGCACACGCCGGACAACACCCCTTCGCTGAAAGCCGTCATAGCTAGACGGCCCCGCAATTCCCGCGCCGCCTTGACGAGTAGCCGCCCTCGCAGCGGACGGCGATAGCGCGTGATCCGCGAGCAAGGCGTGCCGGTGGCCGCGGGGCGATAGCCCCATGCGATGGCCCGGGCGACCCTGGCGCGCAGAATCTCATGACCCTTCGATGACACCCTGTGCGCAGTATTGCTGGCCCCTGTCGGTCTCGGTCGACGCGGGCCCCGGCTCACGTCCCGGACGCTCACATCATGGCTGAACCAGGTTCCCGATACGCGATAATTAAGTTTATCGCGCATGTGGAAAGAGTCGCCGATGGGACCCTTTGGCTTGAAGCACCAGGGGGGTCCTCCAACCACGTCGGCGTTTGGCTTAAGTACCTATGGGTCTCGGTGTCTCACTTGTTGGGGCCTGCGCGCGAGGCGCCGAGGTTTTGACACCCTGACGCTTCCGTACTGCCCAAGCCTCCGGCTGGTTAGCGTACGGGCATGACGACCTTGTATTGACGGGCGGATGTCAACGGCGGAGCAAAATTAGTCCACCCGGGCGGAGCAAAACTAGTCCACTTAACGTTATGCGGTACGCAGTGTTGGGGGGTTGTCCCGGTAGTCCATAGGAGGGACCCGCGCTGCTTCGTGTAGCGCTTGCGTTACGCGGAGCGAAGCAGCGTGGGAGGTTCCTGTGGACCCACCGGGTCAACCTTGAGTTCGGTGGTCAAGCAGGCGTATTTGGGGATTTCCGCCGTTTTTGGCTTTGGTTGAGACGATAGCTCTCGCCGTTCATTTCCAGGATATGGACAGGGTGGGTCAGGCGGTCCAGCAAAGCCCCGGTCAGACGTTCCGAGCCGAATATCTCCGTCCACTCATCGAACGGCAAGTTGGAGGTCACCATGATCGAGCCCCGCTCGTAGCGCTGGCTGAAGACTTCGAACAGCAGCTCGGCGCCGGTCTTCGAGAGCGGCACGAAGCCGAGTTCGTCGATGATCAGAAGGTGATACTTTGCCAGTTGCTTCTGCAGGCGCAACAGGCGTTTTTCATCCCTGGCCTCCATCAGTTCATGAACCAGGGCGGCGGCCGTGATGAAGCCGACGGAGAGCCCCTTTTGGCAGGCCGCCAGACCGAGACCGAGGGCGATATGGGTCTTGCCGGTTCCGCTGTTGCCGAGCGCGATGATATTCTCACGACGCTCTACGTATTCGCATCGCGCCAACTCCAGAACCAGCATCTTGTTGAGCGAGGCGATGGCCTTGAAGTCGAAGCTGTCGAGGCTTTTGACGGCGGGGAACCTGGCCTGTCTGATCCGCCGCTCGACCATGCGGCGCTCACGGTCGATCAGTTCCAACTCGGTCAGACGGACAAGATACCGCACAGGGTCGGCGCCCTCGGTGGCGCATTGGCGGGCCAGCTTGTCGTATTCGCGCAGGAACGTCGGCAGTTTCAGGGTCTTGAGGTGATGGGCCAGCAACACTTGCGGCGTATCGGTCATGACGCGCCTCCACCCAACAAGCTCATATAACTGGCGGCGGCCGTGGTCGCCACGTTGGCCCGAGGCAGGTAGGGATAGATATCCAGGTCGAGTTTGGGCGGGCGTCGCTCGATACGGCACAGCACAAGGTGTTTGACGGCGTCGTAGCCGATCGCGCCCAGGCGCAGGGCGTCCTTCACCGCGCCGTGAAGCACCTCGAGATCGAAGGTCTCCAGAAGCCGAAGGACCTGGACGTATTCCCGCTTGCCGGCCTTGCCCATGCGCGCCTCCAGGAGACGGCGCAGGGTTGGGAAGGCATCAGGCAGTTCCCATCCGGCTAGCGGCGCGGCCTGATCCAGGGCACCGATCTTGTGCTCCAGCAAAGGCAGGTAGTGGATCGGATCGAAGACCCTATCTTCCCGGTCGTAGGAACGGGGGTGTCGGGCAATGATCCCGGCGCCGCAACCGATAACCACCTCGTGGACATAGCCACGGATCCAGACTTCCTGATGGCCGTAGGCGACGGGCACGGAATAGTCATTCGTCCGGTAGCGCACCAGGGACAGCGAGTTGACCCGCGTGCCCTGCTTGTCGCACGCGTCGAACGGTGCCGGCAGTGGCCTCTTCAACGCTTCGCGGTCACGCACAAACCGTTCGCCGATGCTCTCGCGGTGGCCGCGCAGGACGTCGTCTTGCCGTTTGCGGCATTGTTCCTCCAGGTAAGCGTTGAAGGCGTCCCAGCTCGCGAACCGGGGAAGCGGCGTCATGAAGTTCCGTCGGGCGTAGCCAACCACCCCCTCAACATTGCCTTTGTCGTTGCCCTTGCCGGGACGGCCGTAACGGTCCTCGAAGAGGTAATGGGACTGCAGTCCGCTGAACGCTCGCGTTCGTTGTCGCGTGCCATCCGGCAAGATGCGCGACACCAGGCACTTGTCGTTGTCGTAGAGAATCGATCGGGGAACACCGCCGAAGAAGGCGAAGGTTCTGTTGTGCCCGTCCAGCCAGGCCTCCGTCGTCGCTGACGGGTAGGCCGCAACGAAGCAGGCATCGCTGTGGGGAAGTGTCATGACGAAAAAATGCGCCCGATACTTGACGCCGGCGATGATCGCATCCGCCTCGCCAAAGTCCGCTTGAGCATGGCCCGGAGGATGTGACAACGGCACAAACATCTCACGCCGACGAAGGCGCCGTTCCCGAACGTAATCCTTCACGATGGTCTCTTTGCCCGTGAAGCCATGTTCGTCGCGAAGGCGCTCGAATATACGCTTCGCCGTGTGGTGCTGCTTACGGTGAACCGTTCGGTCCTCCTCCAGAATACGGTCGATGATATCCGTGAAGGGGGCCCGTTTCGGGCGTTTCGGTGGCTGGCGTCGCCGATATCCCGGCGGTTCCGAATGCCGCAGCATCTTCCTCACCGTCTCGCGCGCAATGCCAAACCGACTTGCCGCCTCTCGCTGGCTCAGACCATCAACATGGCAGGCCAGCCGAACGCGCAGATATAGGTCCACGGTGTACATCCTCCCGCCTTCCATCTCAAAAAAGATCGAAGGCTACAGGTGGCAGAGTTTTACTCCGCCCGCGGCTGGGAAATCCCGCCGCTTCCGTGGACTAATTTGTCACCGCCGTTCTCAATCTCGCACCGCAGCCTGCAGGTCGAGACGCCGGAAGAAGTCGCCGATGACATCCGCAGGGTGCTCGAACTCATCGACGCCGGGCGCTTGATCCTGAGCAGCGACTGCGGCTTCGGCCGCCAGGGGCTCAGCCGCAAGCACGCGTTCTACAAGATGGTCTCACTGGTTCGCGGCGCGAACATCGTGCGCCGCGAACTCGGTCTGGACGAAGTCTCCGTGCTGGCCGAACAAGCCAATCTGTCCTGCCTGTAGTGGTCAGGCTTATACGCTCGGTAAAGAGGAGATAGCTTACCCATTTACGATGAAGCGCCTCGCTACCCTGGTTCGCCCGAATTCGGATCGCTAAACGATTCCCGCATCAGCCGCAATTATTATTCGAGCGAACGACGCCTGCAATCGGCAACAATGAGCAACTCCGTCAATGCGTGATAAGACCGTGCCTGCAAACCCGTGATACTGAGGATTTTTTGCAACCGCGAATAGATCGTATTGGGGTGCACCGACAGCCTCTGCGCGGCTTTCAATACATTCATATCCGCGTTCGCGTATGCGCGTAAGGTCGCGACCAGAGAGCCGCCAAGCTTGTCATCAGCCAGAAAGAACTCACGCGTCCAAGCCGGCAATACTCGCTGCAATTCATCGCCAGCCAAATGTAACATCAGACGCCGCGCCGGTACTTCGGCGATATGTACGACCCGGTGAGTTACCTCGGCGAGTTCGAGGGCGAGCAGTGCCTCTCTATAGGCTGTCGGAATCTGCGAAGTTGATGGCACGTCATTGCTGAGGCCGATTAGGACCGCGTTGCCGACCATCGATAGCCCAGACCTTACCCGTCTGCCGAGCGCTGTGTGCGGCGCCGTCCAACCGGACAGTCGGCAGGTATCAGAAAATACGATGGCGACCTTGTCGTGACGTAAATCGATGAGGCGACGCGACGGTGATCTCTGCAAAATCTTATCGATTGAATCGACCAATCGACGTGCGCGATCAAGATTGATCATTTCTGAAGGATCTACAGGCTGCACCATTGCCACACAAAACGACTGGCGTTTGTCGAGATAGCCGGCTTCGCGTAATACCTTCGCCACGCGCCCGTCCGACTCATCGTAGCCATCGAGCAAAATGGTGAGCAACTCCGCGCGCCGGTCCCCAGCGACATCGGCGAGCAAACGCGTTTGGGACAAATAGGCGCCCGCAGCGATCGAAGTGATCGCATCGGTATATTCGACCGTGAAATCCAAAGTAGCAGCGGCAAGTTGCTGCGCTTCTTTCGGGGACGATACCAACGCCAGTATCGCCTCACGGACCCAGCGCGAAAAGACCTTGTGACTGCAGCGGTACGCGTGCAGCGTCGCCTCCAATGAAAAACGGTGCTCAGCGAGCCGCCAGGCATGCTCGCGCACGAAATCGAAGGTATCTACAGGACCGCCGCCAAGCAAATGTAGCATTTCACTCGTATGCCGAGCGAGATCAGGCAGGTCATCGGGGTTCCTGGATTCAGAGAATGCCGGTATCGCGGCTAGGATTGCTTCGCTTTGTTCGGCATTGATGGCCGCGGAATTATCAGCTAGATGCCTGGCGGCGGCCGGCAGGAGTGGGTTGCGGCTGAGCTTCCGCAGTGCTTCATTGAGGGCCTTGGTATGATAATCGGACATTGGCCTCATTGTGCACTTTACACATTTAGCAGTGCTATTTATCAGCACTTTACCCACTGTCAGGGGGTTCTGCTGATGATAGTCTCTAGTTTTATCAGCCTATGCAACTGTAAGGCGTCATGCCGCAGTAGCCGGAAGGCTGCGTTTCAACAGCCGGGCCGATAGTCATTCCAACTCGTTAAATCGGAGATCCGAAAAATGTCGAAATATCTATTTGTGTATCACGGCGGCAGCGTTCCAGAAACGAAGGAAGATCAAGCAAAAGTAATGGACGCCTGGGGGCAGTGGTTTGGATCGCTGGGTAGTGCCGTTGTCGATGGTGGCAATCCGGTCGGCAAGTCATCGACAGTGCAGAGCAACGGTTCGGTTGTTGATAACGGGGGTTCCAATCCTGTCAGTGGCTTTAGCTTAATCGAAGCTTCGGATGTCGATGACGCGGTTACAAAAGCGCAAGGGTGCCCTATTCTTGGCGCGGGCGGTTCGGTCGAACTTGCGGAAGCGTTTGATATGTAGGTGAGGGGGTCAGGTCGTTCATTGCCGCAACCATACGGCAATGAACGACCTGACCCCAAAGATCCGGACTTGCCCGACTATTGCGGGTCGAGCAGGTAGCTGTCGCCCTCGCGCATATTTTCTTTGAGCCACGTAGCGGCGCCGGCTTCGGTCGGTTGCAGCATCGGTACCTCGCCTCTTGTGGCTGTGATCTTGGCGCGAAGCTTTGCAGTGGCGATCTCGTCCAGCTGGAAGGTCTCCGGATCCATTACGACGCCGTAGTTGTCCCGAGCCGTCTTGAAGCTGATGATCTCGTCGCGCACGTGTTCACACACTTTTTCCGCCGGGCGAGCTAGCGGGTCACCGTAACCGCCCCCGCCCGAAGAGACACCCACCCAGACCTCACCGGGCTCGATTTTCATGTAGCCCTTGCTCGAGCAGTAATCGCGGTGCCCGGCTTCCAGATTTTCGCGGTAGTTGCCGCCGCCGATGCCGGGCGTGCCCCCGAACAAACCAAAGGGCGGGTTCGACGCGCCGTCGCCCGTCACATGGCAATCCATGGGCGTGCCATAAGGCCGCACGACGATATTGATGCCGGCACCCCCCATGGTGTTGCCATGACCCATGGAATCGGTCTCGATTTCATGCTTATCGATCATGAGCGGGTAGAGCAGTTCGCTCATCTCGGTGCTCAGGATCTTGAGGCCGCCGAGACCAGACGAAAGCATGATCAAGGGCCAGCCGTCGGCATTTTTCGAAGCGCCGCCGCCGGAGCCCCCGTTGAAGAACATCGCAGCCCAGTCCACCGGTTCGTCGCCGCGCTCGTCGACGCCCGAGATTGAAGGGACGCAGTGGAATCCGCCGTAACCCGCGGACGATCGTTCCGGAACTGCCTGCGCCAGCGCTTTCCACACCACCTCCTGTTCCTGAGCGGCAGGACACAGCGTCGCCATGGCGGTTGCCGCCGGGTATTTGGCTTTAACGATCGAGCCTTCCGGGGCGTCGCAACTGATATGTCTCAAGCAGCCTTCGTTATGCGGAATGTTGGGATCGATGGCGCACAGCACCGGGATTCCGGCCGAGGCCTCCATCACGCCCTGCGTGCCGTTGGTGCCGCCCGCGCCCTGGGGCGAGCTGCCCGCAAAATCGACGTGGATATGATCGCCTTGGACTTTGACTTCGGCGCACACCTTGAGGTTGGTGTTGCCCATGCCGTCGGAGTCGATCCACGATTCCGCGAAATAGCTGCCGTCGGGTATGTTGTGGATCTCTTCGCTGGTGCGCCGGTCGGCGTAGTCGAGAATCGCGTCGATGTAATGGGTCAGCTCTTCGGGACCGTATTCATCGACGAGTTCCACCATCCGCCGCTTGCCGGTCCAGATGGAGCCGAGCTGCGCCATCAGATCGCCGTACAGCAGGTCGCGATAACGCACGTTGGCGAGATACATGTTGATCACATCGGTACGCGGCTCGCCTTTTTCGTAGAACTTGATCGGCGGCAGTTGCAGCGCTTCCTGCCACACGTTCTTGGCGCTCGGCGCGACGCTGGTTGCCTCGTAGGCGCCGCAGTCGAGCTGGTGCCCCTTGGTCACGGCCCAGAACAGGTGTTCGCCCTTGTAGAACACGGGGCAGGCGGTGACGAAATCGCCGACGTGGGTGTTACCGCTGTAGGGGTCGTTGCTGACGATGACGTCGCCGTCGTAGACCTTGCCCTCGAAGGCATTGACCATGGAGTGCAGAATCACGTGCAGCGAATTGGTATGGATAGGCAGTGCATCCATCATGCACACCTGTCGCGCCTTGGCGTCGTAGATGGCACAGGAGAAGTCGCGCGCCAGCGCCAGGATCGACGTCCATGCCGTGTACTCCAAGGTCAAGGTCATCTCCCTCGCAATGGTATTGAAGCGGTTCAAAATCACGGAAAACGTGATCGGGTCGATGTTTTCATCGGCCAACAGCGGGATCTTGTCGTGCTGGGAATCGAAATCCTTAACCGGTTGTACAGTACTCATCAGGAATCCTCCTGTTTACTCTCTACGCCCCATTTCAGAGCTCTAGGACGAAATCACCGTACTCATTCACTTCAAGCTTCTGGCCCGGAAAGACCACGATGGTCGTGTTCTGCTGCTCCACGACGGCGGGACCGGTGATCATCATACCGCGATTGAGCCGATCTCCGTCGTAAATTTTGGTGTCGCGATAGTCGTCGATATCGCCGAAATAGACCCGACGCGTCCCTTTCTGGACCTTGGTGACGGGTTCGCCGGTCTCCGGCAGCTCGGGAGTTTGTGGCGACTGCACGGCCCGGTGCGCGATCACGCGCCAGTGGAAGAAGTCGACCGAACTCTCGCGCACGCTGTAACTGAACATGCGTTCGTGCAGATCGTGGAACGCCTCGGCCATTTCATCGATATGCGCCTCGGTCAACGGCCCGTCGGCCTTGAGCGGCACCGTCAGCTCGTGGATCTGCGCCGGATACTTGGCATCCGCGAAGCGCGTGAGGGTTACCTCGCCCTCGGGAAAACCCTCCTCGATCATATCGTCGAGCGCCTTGCGTTCCAGATCGGCGATGACTTTATTCGCGCCTTCCAGATCGAAGCGCTTGGTGTTGGTCGCGAAGGCCTGCATGTAATCATGACGTACGTCGCTGACGATCATGCCGACGGAGCAGAACACGCCACTGTAGCGCGGAATAATCGCAGTTTTCATGCCGAGCGTGCGGCCGAGCATGCCGGCGTGGATAGCGCCCGCCCCGCCCCCGACCACGAGCGAGTAATGGCGCGGATCGATCCCACGCTCGATCGAGACCACGCGGATCGCATCCACCATGTTGTTGTTGATGATCCGGAATATGCCGTGCGCCGCTTCGGGCACCGTCAAACCGAGCGGCTTTGCAATAAGGTTCTCAATCGCACGTTCGGAGAGCTCAACATTAATCTCGCGCCGCCCGCCGAGAAAATAATCCGGATTGATATAACCCAGGACGACGTTCGCATCGGTGCATGTGGGATCGGTGCCGCCCTGCGCGTAACACGCCGGTCCCGGTTCGGCGCCCGCGCTCTGCGGACCGACCTGCAGTGCGCCGCCCTTGTCAATCCAGGCGATGCTGCCGCCGCCGGCCCCTACGGAATGCACGTCGACTGCGGCGACGCCGACCGGCAGGTCGTGCACGCGAAGCTCGCGCGTCAAAGTCGGCGTGCCGTCGGTCACCATCGAGACATCGAAACTGGTACCGCCCATGTCGATCGTGATCACATTCTCCATCCCGACTCGTTGGGAACAATGGAGCCCGGCTATGGGTGCCGCCGCCGGACCGGAGGCCAGCGTGTAAATCGGCCGATGCAGAATCTTGTTGACCGTCGAGCTGCCGCCATTGAGCTGCATGATCAAGAGCGGATGACGAAAACCGTTACCGTGCAGGAACTCTTCGAGTTCCACCATGTAGCGTGCAATGCCCGGGATCACGTAGGCGCTCAACACCGCGCAGGTCGTGCGCTCCCATTCGCGGATCATCGGCAGCACATCGGAACTCAACACCACCGGCACGCCCGGCAGTTTCTCTTCGATGATCGCTTTAACGCGCCGCTCGTGATCGGCGTTCATGATCGACCACAAAAAGGCGACTGCCACGGATTCGACACCAGCATTTTTGAGCTTCGCGGCGGCGGCATGCACCGAATCTTCCTCGAGCGGTGCTACGACCTCACCGGTGTAGTTCACGCGCTCCTTGATCGGAATGCGCAGGTAGCGCGGAATGAAATCTTCCGGCGGTTGCAGTTGGATGTTGTAGCGGTCGGGTTTGAAGCCATCGCGAAAGTGAATGACGTCGCGGAATCCCTCGGTGCATAACAGTGCGGTCTTAGGTCCGTTACGTTGGATTACCGTATTGGTCGCAATGGTCGAACCGTGGACGAACAAATCGAGGCGATCGAGGAATTTGTCGAGGCTCATCTCGGCCTGTTCGGCCAGAGCGCGAATCCCCCGCTGGATCGCTTCTGCGGGATCTTTAGGCGTCGTCGCCTCTTTCCACAGCGCAATGTGACCGTCTTTGTCGAGCAGGGAGAAATCGGTGAAGGTGCCGCCGATATCGACACCCAGTACGTAGTGCATATTATTTCCTCTTATCGGTCATGCTTCGCGCAGGTAAAGGTTCCGCAGGTGCCTGTCGGATTTCACATAAATTTCACGACAAGCAATTTAGGATCATAATCGTCGACGTGCCAGGATCCAATTGCCACGGGAATTATCGAAGCTCGTAAACCAAATGAATTCATAGAGTTTCACTCGTGGGACCCGGATTCAAGCGGCCAGATTCGGACTGAGGTGGGCCGGTTCCGTGCCTTTTCGGGCACGGTAGCGTTCCGGAAAATTCTTAAAAATGGACAAAATAAAAGTCCTTCCATCTTAACTAATTTGTTTATAATTCGATGTTATGGTCGCGATTCGCGTCCTGATGGAGGGAATTCAATGAACCTATTTAATCGGTTAGCCGCGCTCGCCTTTTGTAGTGTCCTCATTGCAAGCGTGCATTCAGAGCGGGCTAGAGCAGCTGGTGTCGAAGAATTCGAAGGATGGCTTAAAGCCAATCAAGACGCCAATTTCCAATTCGTCGACGGCGATCTGATTCACTACGAAGACTGCGAAGAGCTGAAGCCGTTCGTCCCACCGGGCTGGATCCAGGCCGGTTTCTGTTTCGAAGGCATGGAGTACCGGATCAAGGATCCGGGCGATCTCACCCCACCGCAGGCCTATAAGGACGCGACGGAGAAATTCGCGGGCCAGGCCACGCTGGATGATAAAGGTGGTCTTCAGAATTACACCGCGGGACGCCCCTTCGATCGGACGAAGTTTACGCCCGGCAGTACGGAAGATGGCTATAAGGCGATTTGGAATTACAACTGGCGCTGGCAGCACGATGGCCTGCGCATCGAGGAAGTGGAATGGGTCTGGGTCGAACGCGGCGGCACGCACGACGACCATGAACTCATGAAGCGTTGGACCGGCAAGTACTATGGTGGCGGCGGCAAGTTCAGCCGCGTTATGTACGGCCCGTACCAAAAAGTGATCATGAATGGTCTAGCACACCGGGCCGATACCGGCTACCGGATCCCCGGCCGCTGGGCCGATAACACGGAGTTCCGGGAATACACGGGTTTCACCTCACCGTTCGATATCGCCGGTACGGCTTTCCTCATTCTGCGCTACATGGATCCCCATAAAGCTGATCATTCCTGGGCCTACATTCCGAGCTTGCGCCGCGTGCGCCGCATATCGGTTGAGGTTAAATCGGATGTCTTGTTGGGAACAGAGGATACGCTTGAAGACTTTTACGGGTTTGCGGGCCGCCCCGTCGAGTGGGACTGGGTGTTCCTGGGCACGGTCAAGACGCTGTCAATCTCGAGGTCGCGGGACCTCAACACGCACTTTGGTGGTCCGGACGGCTGGCAGGAGGTGGACGATTACGCCTTGATGGAAATGGATGTCATCAAGGGCATTCCGCATTTGGCGCCGGGCCATCCCTATTCGAGCAAGATCGTGATGACTAGCGCGATGAGTGGTACGCCTTACTATTCAGAAGCGTACGACGTAGGCGGCAAGTTGTGGAAGGTGTGGAAGATCCCGAAAGTCTGGACCGAAGATCCCTGGTTCAAAGCCAAGGATAAAGCCGGGGCTGGCGAAACGCCGGAGGGCACGCGGATGAGCGCGTTTCAGGGGATCCAGGTGGTGAACCTGCAGAACTGGCGTGCAACGATTATTCCGTGCCGCGGTTTGAGCTATCCGCGCGTCGAATTCAAGACCATTAAGCGAACCCATGACGTGAACCGGTTGACGGAAGGACGTTAGTCAACGATCACGCTTTACGTCTATCGAAGATAGATGGTTTCACACCGGCTCCGGTAGGGCGACCTGCCGGAGCCGGCACATCTCGGTGGCGGTGATGGCTCCGCATTCTCACGGCAGAACGCACCCGTTTCCGGTGTCACTCGTATCGGGCGGTGTCGAAGACGATGACTTGCAACGGAAGATTTCCGGTCCAGTCATCCGGCTCCAGCTGGTGGACTTAAGCTGCGCTTACAATGCGCGCCAGCTAGTCCTACCATAAGCAATCACACGCAGTAATCTCATATACGAGAAGCTTTTCGAGCTGGCCCGTATCGGTCGCATGCGTCGGAAAAATCGCATTGTGCGCGCACCGAATACAACCCTCTACGCAGCGCAGAAGGATGGGCGGGTGACGCATTTGCTTTTCGATCGTTATACGGCCGTGTATTGGATCGGTGCCTGACTGGGAACAAGGTCGAATCAACGAAAAGTAGATATGCCGCAGCCGTATCGTAAAATGATTCACCGTCACCAGAGCTAAGGGTTGCAATGAACACGAGCAGCGTCCCGGCCCACGCCCGTGCCGTCGTCGTCGGTGGCGGCGTCATTGGCTGTTCGACGGCCTACCATCTCGCCAAGCTCGGCTGGACCGACGTGATCGTGCTCGAGCGCAAGCAGGTGAGTTCGGGCACGACCTGGCACGCCGCCGGACTCGTCACCACGCTGCGGGACAGTGAGAGTCAGACCCGGCTGGCGCAGTATTCGCTCAAGCTCTACGAGGATTTGGAAGCGGAAACCGGTCAGGCGACCGGGTTCATCAAGTGCGGCTCCATCCAACTCGCGGCGACGGCCGAGAAAGCCGAGGAGATGCGCCGCGGCTGTGCGATGGCGCGCATTTTCGGCGTCGAGAACGAAGAGATCTCACCCGGGCAGATCAAGGAACTCTTTCCACTGGTCTACGTCGACGATCTCTTGACCGGCTTTTATTTTCCGGATGACGGACGGGTCAATCCGGCCGATGTAGGGCAGGCGCTCGCCAAGGGCGCGCGCCAGAACGGCGTCAACATCATCGAGGATACGCCGGTGACCGGCTTGCTCGTCGAAAACGGCCGTGCCGTCGGCGTGCGAACGGACAAGGGCGAGGTCCGCGCCGAGGTCGTCGTGCTGTGCCCCGGCATGTGGGGCCGCGAGGTCGGCTTGATGGCGGGCGTCGACATCCCGCTGCAGGCGGCCGAGCATTACTACCTTATATCGGAGCCCATCGACGGCGTGCACAATCGGCTGCCGATCTTGCGCGACCCGGGCCGCTGCGTTTACGCGCGCGAGGAAGCCGGCAAGATTCTGCTGGGTTTCTTCGAACCCGTCGCCGCGCCCTGGGGCGTCGACGGGATCCCCGAGCATTTCTGCTTCGACGAGATCCAGCCCGATTGGGAACGCATGGAGCCGCACATCGAACGCGGCATGCAGCGCTTACCCGTTCTGTTCGACACCGGTATCCGCCAGTTTTTCTGCGGTCCCGAATCCTTTACGCCGGATCACAACTACCTCATGGGCCGTGCGCCGTACGTCGACCGGCTCTTCGTCGCCTGCGGCTTTAATTCGCTGGGGATCCTCTCGGGTGGCGGCGCGGGCTACGTCGTGGCGAATTGGATCAACGACGGCGTACAGCCGATGGATATCTGGGACGTCGACATCCGGCGCATCCAGCCCTGCCATAACAATAAGCCCTTTGTGGTGGATCGCGTGGTGGAGTCGCTCGGGATCGCCTACCAGATGCACTGGCCGAACCGCCAGTGGGAGACCGGGCGCAACATCAAGTTATCTATCCTGCACGACCGCCTCGCGGCCGCCGGCGCCTGTTTCGGGGAATCTGCCGGGTGGGAGCGGCCGAACTGGTACGCCAAACCAGGTCAGAAGCCGGCATACGAATACGACTTCGGCCGCCAGAACTGGTTCGAGAACAATGCCGAGGAACACCGCGCCGTGCGTGAAGCGGTGGGCATCTTCGAGCAGACCTCCTTCGCCAAGATCCTCGTGCAGGGAAGGGATGCTGAACGCGTTTTGAACCGCATCGCAACCGCCGACATGGCGATGCCGCTCGGCAAGGTCGCCTACACGCAGTTCTTAAACGTGCGCGGCGGGGTCGAGGCCGATCTGACTATTACGCGTCTGGCCGAGGACCGCTACCTGGTCGTGACGGCCGCGTTCACCTGCACCCAGGTCCATGCCTGGATCCGGGAGAATATTCCGGACGATGCCGCCTGCGTGACCACCGACGTCACGGGCGCCTACGCGATGTTGAACGTGCAGGGCCCAAATTCTCGCGCGCTCCTGTCGCAGATCTCGAGTGCCGATTTCACCGCGCAAGCATTTCCCTTCGGCACCATGCAGCACATTGAGATCGGCTACCAGTCGGCGATGGCTGTGCGACTCTCCTATACGGGCGAACTCGGCTGGGAGCTCTACATTCCGACTGAGATGGCGTTACCCGTATACGACCGCCTGATCGAAGCGGGTGCCGATCTGGGCCTCAAGCATTGCGGCTACCACACCCTCAACACCCTGCGCATCGAGAAAGCCTATCGCGAGTGGGCGCATGACATGGGACCGCTGGAGACCCTGCTCGAAGCCGGTCTTGGGTTTACCTGCGCCTGGGACAAGCCCGGCGGGTTCATCGGGCGTGAAGCATTGATCGCCGAGCGCGAAGCGAACCCGCTCAAACGGCGGCTGGTGCAATTCCTGTTGGACGATCCCGAACCGATGCTGGTGCACAACGAGCCCATCCTGCGCGATCGCGAGCGCGTCGGGTATACGACCTCGGCAGGCTATGCACACACCCTCGGCGCCTGCGCGGCGATGGGCTATGTCAATCACGAGGACGGCGTGACGGATGCCTTCGTCGCCGATGGAACCTATACGCTCGAACAGGCCAACCGCACGTACACGGCGAAAGCCTCGTTGAAGCCGATGTACGATCCGAAGAGCGAGCGTACCAAGTCTTAAGCCGCGTCCGTCGATTTACCCCCTCTGTTTGAGTAAATTCGCTGCGTTAACAACGATTTAGCCGCCCCCGAAAGTTAGCTGTCCCGGAATTTTCGGCGCCCGCCAGGCCGGGCATTTTCTAAAGAAATGCTGTCCCCGCCCGATAACCAGCAACAGGGTTCGTGCGCCTCGCGAAGCTATGCAGCAGATGTCTCCGGCAGACCTTGGATTTCGGCGCCGAGCCCCCTAAGAGCCACGAAAAAGGCAAAAGAACCCAAGGATCGCCCCCTATGCAGGCCGCGCCGGAACAGATGACCAGAATCCTGCTGATCGAGGATGATGAGGCCGATTACGAGTTGACCTGCGCCATGCTCGATGACGTATCCGGTGTTCACTACGAGATCGATTGGGCACGCGATTACGACGACGGACTCAAGGCCATTCGTTCGGCTGCGCACGACGTGTGTCTGCTCGATAATCGACTCGGTGGGCGCAGCGGTCTCGATCTGCTCGACGCGTGTGGTGGTGCCGTCGCGGCCTTACCGATCATTATCTTGACCGGTGTGGCCGACCGGCAGGTCGATGAAGCCGCCATGGAAGCAGGTGCTGCGGATTTTCTGGTTAACGATCAACTCAGTCCCAATATTCTGGAACGGGCGGTCCGCTATGCGACGGAACGTCACCGCTTGCGCGCCGAACTCGTGCGTTTAGCGAAATACGACGCCCTCACCGGTCTCGCCAGCCGCGTGCTGTTCCAGGATTTTCTGGACGGTGCGATGGCGCGCGCAGACCGCGGCAAGCGCCCCTTGGCACTACTGTTTCTGGATCTAGACCACTTCAAATACATCAATGACACCTTCGGCCACCTGACAGGCGACGCATTGCTGGCCGCGGTTGCCGAGCGCCTGAAGGCCTGTGTGCGCACGGGTGATCTGGTCGCGCGACTCGGCGGTGACGAATTCGCAATCGTTCTCGATGATATCGGTACGACGGATAACGCGGCGCGAGTCGCGCGGAATATCGTCGAGGCGCTGAAGCAGCCATGCGAAATCGCCGGGCACGAAATTCACGCCCAGACGAGTATCGGTATCGCGCTTTATCCTAACGGCGTCAGCGATAGCGCCGAATTGATCAAGGCCGCCGATACGGCGATGTACGAGGCCAAGCACCAGGGACGCAACACGTATCGCTTTTTCGCCCCGTCGATGCAGCAGGCTGCACGGGTAGCAGTCGACCTCGTAGCGGCGCTTGCTGAGGACGTTGCTAAGGACCAGTTCGCGATTCATTTTCAACCGCAAGTCGATGCCGCTACGGGCATCATTGTGGGGATGGAAGCGCTGGCGCGGTGGGGGCGACATCCGCCATCAATATTCATTCCCGCAGCCGAACGCTCCGGTCTGATCATCCCGCTGGGCGATCGACTGCTGCGGCGTGCGTGCACGCACTTCAGCCGTTGGTGGCAGTCAGGATTGGTGGGTGTGGACGCGCGTCTAGCGGTCAACGTCTCGGCGGTACAACTCAAGGGTGACAGCTTAATTGAAAGCGTATCGAAGGCGCTTGCGGCAAGCGGCCTGCCCGCGCATGTACTCGAACTCGAATTGACCGAAACGGCGGTGATGGACGATCCAGATAACGCGGTCGCCGTGCTGGAGCAGCTCGATCGATTGGGCGTGATAATCGTGACGGATGATTTCGGTACCGGTTATTCCTCGCTCACCTATCTCAACCGGCTGCCAATCCGGGCGCTCAAGATCGACTATTCCTTTGTCAAGGACATCGGCATCGACGAACAAAGTGAAACCATCGTCAAGGCGATTATCGGTCTAACGCAGAACCTCGGTCTCGATGTCGTGGCCGAAGGTGTTGAAACCGAAGCGCAGGCCGCTTTCCTGCTCGATAACGGTTGTCGCGTGATGCAGGGCTGGCTGTTCAGCCGCGCGCTGCCGCCGGAGGCGATGGAACGCCGGCTTGTGGCAGGGCCGTTCGATCCCCTGCCAACTAACGGGTATGCCGACGCGACGGGCCCAACTATCGTCAGTGTCGGTGCTCAGGCGCGGGGATAAATCGTGAATACCGCAGCGATGGATGTCTTTGCGACGCGCAGTACGAGCCCGAATCCCCATGCCCGCGCGCACCGGCGGATCCTGAGCTATTGGCTGACCGCCGTAGGGCTATCGGTGGTATACGCCGTTCTGCGAGGCGCCACCTGGCAGGGCACTGCAAATTTGCACACGGGCATGGAAACAGCAGCGACCATCCTCGCCCTATCGGTAGGGCTACTACTGTTACGTCGCTGGCGCCGTGTCGGCGGCTCGCTGCCGCTCATCCTCGGCGTCGGATTCATCGGCACCGGATTCCTCGACGGTTACCACGCACTGGTGACCTCGGCGGCGTTGAAACACTACCTGCCGTCCGACCTGGCCTCGTTGATCCCGTGGAGTTGGATCGCCTCGCGGCTCTATCTCTCATTGCTGCTGTTAATGAGCATCGCGGTATGGCGGCGCGAGCAGCGCCTGGGCGCCGCCGGGCGCGTCGATACCGACACCATTTTCCTCGGCTGCATCGCGTTGACCCTGCTCAGCTTTCTGTTCTTCTCCCTGGTGCCGCTGCCGCCGGCTTATTACCCCGAAATACTCTTTCATCGCCCCGAGGAATTCGTCCCGGCGATTTTCTTTGGCATCGCACTGTCGGGCTACCTTCGCAAGGGCGACTGGCGCCACGACGTCTTCGAGCACTGGCTGGTGCTGGCACTGATCATCAATCTGGTCGCGCAGGTGGTGTTCATGTCCTTTTCGGGGCGGTTGTTCGATTTCGAGTTCGACGCCGCGCACATGCTGAAGAAGGTGAGCTATTTGTGCGTGCTGTGCGAGCTGGTATGGAGCCACCTGCAGGGCGGCGATCGACGGCAGCCTGCAAGCGTTATTGGCGGAACGCCGAATAAGGGTGCGGTGCTCGCGGACGTTTCGTTCGGCATTAGCCGGCAGATCGTGCTCATGATCTCGCTGATCGTGGTAGGTGCGGTGGCCGTGACGACATCCATCGTGTGGGTGCATTTGCGTACTGCCTTGTACAACGACACCGCACATTCACTCGAATGGCAGGGAAGAATCGTGGCCCAGGAGCTGCAGACGGTCAGTGGTCAAGCGACCGCGACGGCGCGCTATTTCGGCGCGGCGCCGCCCGTCCAATATCTCGTCTCGGCAGCGTCGAACGATGAATACCCGAGCGTTGAAACGCGACGCCAGGTCACGCTGCTTGGGGATCTGCTGCGTAACGTTCTCGATGTCTACCCTTTGTACCGGAGTATCCGGGTGTTCAGCCGAATCGACGGTGAATGGGCGAACCTCACGACCGTGGCGCGATCGCCCGACGGCACGCGCTCGCTAGGAAGCGGCACGAGCGTGCGGCGTTGGGCGGCGGTGGCGGACGACATGAGCATGGCTGGTGCGCGCGAGCTCCGCATTATCGCGCCGACCGCGGGTGCGCCGGCGGCGTTCTATGTCGCGTTGCCGGTTAAAGTCGCGGCGACGACCTGGGCCGGGCTTATTGTGATCGAACTCGATTTCGCACGCATGCTCGCCGAACTCGCGCAGTTCGAGCAACCGGATGTGGTAATGGTACTGCTTGATGCGCACGGTGCGCTGCTGGCGCCTTTGGACATGCCGAAGTCAAAAAGCGAGCTTACGACATTGATTCGACAATTGGCGCATACCGGCACCGAGACCGCATCGAGCAATGCGTCCAGCACGGAACGGCGCCATTTGGCCGATGGCCGGACGACGGTCGTGCATGAACGCCGCGTGGAACTTGAATCTGCAAACGGTCGCGGTTCCTTGCACCTGTTACTGGCGGCAGATCCCGCATCGACACTGATCGGTGCCCACGCCAGCGGCCGCCAGGCACTGACGGCAGCCGCCATCGTTACGGGTGTCGCGCTTCTCATCGGCTGGTGGTTCGGTCGTGCGCTCATCGGCCCATTGCGGCACATCGCGCAGGTATCGGCCGCCTACGGAAAGGGATCCGGGCGAACTGACCTACCGGTTGCCGCGAGCGATGAAATCGGCGTCGTAGCGCGTGCCCTCAGCGACATGATCAATCAGATCGAGACGCGCACGGCCGAGCTTGAAAGCGAGGTCTCCGAACGCACGCAAGCGCAACGCCGGCTCGTCGAAAAGAGCGCCGAAATCGAACGCTCCAATCAGGAGCTCGGCCAGTTCGCCTACGTGGCCTCCCACGACCTGCAGGAACCGCTGCGCACGGTGACGAGTGTCAACGGCGGAGCAAAATTAGTCCACCCGGGCGGAGCAAAACTAGTCCACTTAACGTTATGCGGTACGCAGTGTTGGGGGGTTGTCCCGGTAGTCCATAGGAGGGACCCGCGCTGCTTCGTGTAGCGCTTGCGTTACGCGGAGCGAAGCAGCGTGGGAGGTTCCTGTGGACCCACCGGGTCAACCTTGAGTTCGGTGGTCAAGCAGGCGTATTTGGGGATTTCCGCCGTTTTTGGCTTTGGTTGAGACGATAGCTCTCGCCGTTCATTTCCAGGATATGGACAGGGTGGGTCAGGCGGTCCAGCAAAGCCCCGGTCAGACGTTCCGAGCCGAATATCTCCGTCCACTCATCGAACGGCAAGTTGGAGGTCACCATGATCGAGCCCCGCTCGTAGCGCTGGCTGAAGACTTCGAACAGCAGCTCGGCGCCGGTCTTCGAGAGCGGCACGAAGCCGAGTTCGTCGATGATCAGAAGGTGATACTTTGCCAGTTGCTTCTGCAGGCGCAACAGGCGTTTTTCATCCCTGGCCTCCATCAGTTCATGAACCAGGGCGGCGGCCGTGATGAAGCCGACGGAGAGCCCCTTTTGGCAGGCCGCCAGACCGAGACCGAGGGCGATATGGGTCTTGCCGGTTCCGCTGTTGCCGAGCGCGATGATATTCTCACGACGCTCTACGTATTCGCATCGCGCCAACTCCAGAACCAGCATCTTGTTGAGCGAGGCGATGGCCTTGAAGTCGAAGCTGTCGAGGCTTTTGACGGCGGGGAACCTGGCCTGTCTGATCCGCCGCTCGACCATGCGGCGCTCACGGTCGATCAGTTCCAACTCGGTCAGACGGACAAGATACCGCACAGGGTCGGCGCCCTCGGTGGCGCATTGGCGGGCCAGCTTGTCGTATTCGCGCAGGAACGTCGGCAGTTTCAGGGTCTTGAGGTGATGGGCCAGCAACACTTGCGGCGTATCGGTCATGACGCGCCTCCACCCAACAAGCTCATATAACTGGCGGCGGCCGTGGTCGCCACGTTGGCCCGAGGCAGGTAGGGATAGATATCCAGGTCGAGTTTGGGCGGGCGTCGCTCGATACGGCACAGCACAAGGTGTTTGACGGCGTCGTAGCCGATCGCGCCCAGGCGCAGGGCGTCCTTCACCGCGCCGTGAAGCACCTCGAGATCGAAGGTCTCCAGAAGCCGAAGGACCTGGACGTATTCCCGCTTGCCGGCCTTGCCCATGCGCGCCTCCAGGAGACGGCGCAGGGTTGGGAAGGCATCAGGCAGTTCCCATCCGGCTAGCGGCGCGGCCTGATCCAGGGCACCGATCTTGTGCTCCAGCAAAGGCAGGTAGTGGATCGGATCGAAGACCCTATCTTCCCGGTCGTAGGAACGGGGGTGTGGGCAATGATCCCGGCGCCGCAACCGATAACCACCTCGTGGACATAGCCACGGATCCAGACTTCCTGATGGCCGTAGGCGACGGGCACGGAATAGTCATTCGTCCGGTAGCGCACCAGGGACAGCGAGTTGACCCGCGTGCCCTGCTTGTCGCACGCGTCGAACGGTGCCGGCAGTGGCCTCTTCAACGCTTCGCGGTCACGCACAAACCGTTCGCCGATGCTCTCGCGGTGGCCGCGCAGGACGTCGTCTTGCCGTTTGCGGCATTGTTCCTCCAGGTAAGCGTTGAAGGCGTCCCAGCTCGCGAACCGGGGAAGCGGCGTCATGAAGTTCCGTCGGGCGTAGCCAACCACCCCCTCAACATTGCCTTTGTCGTTGCCCTTGCCGGGACGGCCGTAACGGTCCTCGAAGAGGTAATGGGACTGCAGTCCGCTGAACGCTCGCGTTCGTTGTCGCGTGCCATCCGGCAAGATGCGCGACACCAGGCACTTGTCGTTGTCGTAGAGAATCGATCGGGGAACACCGCCGAAGAAGGCGAAGGTTCTGTTGTGCCCGTCCAGCCAGGCCTCCGTCGTCGCTGACGGGTAGGCCGCAACGAAGCAGGCATCGCTGTGGGGAAGTGTCATGACGAAAAAATGCGCCCGATACTTGACGCCGGCGATGATCGCATCCGCCTCGCCAAAGTCCGCTTGAGCATGGCCCGGAGGATGTGACAACGGCACAAACATCTCACGCCGACGAAGGCGCCGTTCCCGAACGTAATCCTTCACGATGGTCTCTTTGCCCGTGAAGCCATGTTCGTCGCGAAGGCGCTCGAATATACGCTTCGCCGTGTGGTGCTGCTTACGGTGAACCGTTCGGTCCTCCTCCAGAATACGGTCGATGATATCCGTGAAGGGGGCCCGTTTCGGGCGTTTCGGTGGCTGGCGTCGCCGATATCCCGGCGGTTCCGAATGCCGCAGCATCTTCCTCACCGTCTCGCGCGCAATGCCAAACCGACTTGCCGCCTCTCGCTGGCTCAGACCATCAACATGGCAGGCCAGCCGAACGCGCAGATATAGGTCCACGGTGTACATCCTCCCGCCTTCCATCTCAAAAAAGATCGAAGGCTACAGGTGGCAGAGTTTTACTCCGCCCGCGGCTGGGAAATCCCGCCGCTTCCGTGGACTAATTTGTCACCGCCGTTCTCACACGCCTCGACTGGCAAGGTCCGCGGCGCTTCCCAGCCAATTGTCAGAATGCAGGGATCCCTTGTGCCGGTTCTGCTTGCCAACTACCCAGCCGGGATCATCGCCACCGCTCCGCGTCCGCTCCTCCTCATCGCGTGCGGCCGCATTGATTCGCGCTCTGAAGTCCGCCTCTGATTCTGCGGGTCGCTTCGCGTCGAACCTCAGGCCGTGTGATTCGTAGCGGTATCGTCCGGAGAACCCGCGCTCAGATGGGTTGGGTTCTATGAAATAGGACAGCGTCACCCGCATCGAGACCGGCGTCTCGCCGAGCGCCTCCAGTTCTTCCAGAGGCCAGGGCAGCCGATGCAGGTTCATGTCCCGCAAGGTCGGTTCCTTGCGGCCGTGTCGCCTGAACGGATGCAGCTGTTCCTCGCAGACCATGGTGAGCGAGTTCTCCACGCTCCACATAGCTCGATCCAGATCGGGGACGCCAAACCCACAGTGGCGCACGAGGTTGGCGATTTCCATCTTTGTCGGCTGGTCGTTGGCGGGCAGGAACGCCTGACGCATCGCGTCCGACCACTCTGCAGAATGTACGATCAACGCGCGAATGGTCTCGGGCCAGAGTCCCGGGTACTCCGCCATCAACTGGGCCGCCATCCGTGCGGCCATTGCCGACGCGGAGCTGGTCGCGTTCGTGGTGGTGAACAAGCGCTCTTCGGGTTTCGAATTCGAGGTGAGGAGGCTCAGACTCGGCATCCATACTGCGCCCAGGGCATCCTTGGCGGCATTGCCGCCTTCGAGGACGATATCTGGTTTCAGCGGCCAATTAGCCTGCCAGGTCGCCGAAGTGGTGCTGAACGGGCTGAGGCCGCCGACCGGCGCGATGGGTTGATAGCCCCCGGCATCGGGTTCGGTAATCTGCACAAGCTGGGTCGCAGCACCCACGGTTAGCGCGTTCCAGCTTTGCCCGGGATCATGAATGCCATCAGTCGTGTTGCTCGCCGGATATTCTGACCAGGCATTGGGGTCTTTCACGTTCCCGGCGGCCACGACAAAGAGCCGTGGCATCTCACCCTGTCCTTCCGAATCCGCAGCAAGCCGATCGATCGCCGCCGACCAGGCGGAAGGTCGGCCGCGATCGCGGTTGTCACGGGCGGTCACGGCCATGCTGAACAGGCGGCGGCGTTGCGGCGTCGTTATCTCCGGACGCGCGACTGCCTCGGTAGTGAGATAACCGTGATGCCTGGCATCGTTGCCGTTGGCGCCGTCCGCGGGCAACAGCTTGACCGACTCGAGCCGATGCGCAACGTCTAGTGGCTCTTGCGAGGCGAGCGCCTCAGTCAGATTGCCGGCCAGGGCGAGTCCGGCCATTTCCGTCCCGTGGCCATCGCCATCATTCGTTCCCCAGCCAGGCTCCACGGTATGCAAATCCGGGGTGGCCAGGCCAGCTGCAATGAGCGGGTGCCCATGATTGACGCCGGTATCAAACAGGCACACGTGGGGCACGTCGGTGTCCTGGCCAGGCACGGTCAAACGGGCGCGCAGGTCGTCGAGCCATGCAGGTTGCTCCTCGGGCGGCAGCGCATCGAAGAACTCTGCCGTTTCTTTCGCACGCCGCAACTCCGCAATGCTGTTCAACGTTAGGACGGATTGCTTCATCTGGGCCGCCGACCCAAACGCGAGCAACACGGTGCGTTCCGGAAACTGGAGCTCGCCGGGCGCAAGCTGGAACCCTAGCCCTTCTGCCAGCTGTTTGAATCGGCCCGTGGTCGCCGCTCGATCACGTCGCACGGGCAACCAGACCTCCCACCAGAGGGTCTCCTCGTCCGTAGCTGGAGTTGCCCCGTTTCCGTGGACGGTATAGCGCTTGGGTTTCAAGCAGCCTGTTGATAATTATTTTCATAGTTTAGCGGTGATTGCTGACCGAGGGATGAGTGACGACGGTGCGGGTTGTACCAGCCTTCGATGAACTCGAAAATCGCCATCTTCGCTTCGGCCTGCGTCTTGAAACTGTGGCGGTCGATCAGCTCACATTCGAGCGTCGCGAAGAAGCTCTCGGCCATCGCGTTATCGTAGCAATCGCCGACCGATCCCATCGACGGTCGTACACCCATCAGCCGGCAGCGTTTGCCAAAGGCGAACGAGGTGTACTGACAGCCCTGGTCGGAGTGGTGAATCACCGACGCTGGACGTCGCTGCCACAGTGCCATGTTGAGCGCCTCGAGCACGAGTTCAGTGCGCAGATGCGTCGCCATCGACCCGCCCACAACGCGCCGACTGAACGCATCAACGACAACCGCCAGATACACGAACCCCGCCCACGTCGGCACGTAGGTCACGTCAGCAACCCACAGTGCGTCCGGCCGCGAAGCCACAAAGTGACGCTCGACCAGATCCGGCGCCGGGCGAGCATCGTGATCGCGGCGTGTCGTGCGCGTCCTTTTGCGTCGACTCACCCCGGCCAAACCTAACTCGCGCAGCAGCCTGGCGACACGCTTGCGACCCACATGCGTCCCCTCATCAGCGAGTTCGGCGTGAATACGCGGTGCCCCATAGGTGCCTCGACTCCAGCTGTGGATGGCCTGGATACGTGCCTTGAGTTGCGCGTCACGCTTCGACCGCGCCGAGGGTTCACGTGTCCAATACGCGTAGTACCCACTCGGGGAGACACCGAGTAGCCGGCACATCGGCGCGATCCGGTAAGTGGCCTGATTCACTTTCATGAACTCGAAGATTTCCTCGAATCGGTCTCCCGAGCGAACCAGGCCGTGGCTTTTGAAAGGATCTCCCGTTCCTCACGTAGCCGCCGATTCTCCCGACGCAGACGGCGCAGTTCTTCGCGTTCGACGGTGGTCAGACCGTCGTTGCGGCGACCTTCATCACGGTCGGCCGGCGCGACCCAGTTGCGAATGGTCTGTGCGGTCGGCTCAAACTCGCGTGCAAGGTCTTCCGGGCTGCGGCCCGCCCGTACCAGTTCGATCATCTGTTGCCGGAAGGCCGGTGGATAGGCAGTTCGTGTTTTGGGCATCGTGGAATCCTCCTTCTAAAAGGGTCAGGTATCCACGAAAACGGGTCAACTCCAATTTCGATTTGAACTTGTTTCTTGAATTAAACAAGGAATACGAATCTAAGCCAATTGTTTCTAAACCCCGCGAGCTCCATGCACCAGCCATGTTGGCCGCAGCCGAGAAACGCGCGGGGAGGCTTGACGAACTCATCGATATTCGTGGAAAGCAGGTGCTCGAAGTTGGTTGTGGTCGCGGCGAGGTCTGTTATGTCTTGGCCAAAGACTACGATTGCAGTGTTGTTGGCGTGGATATCAAGGACCGTGAAGCGTGGAACACGTACTTAGATCAAGCTGGCGTCGAATTACGGATCTTGGATATCAGTAAAGACGGCTGTAGTGAGTTAGGAGAGTTCGACCGGATCTATTCGTGGGCCGTATGGGAACACATCAAACATCCGTTCTCTGCTCTGCAAGGCGTCAAACACTTATTGAAGGAAAACGGCAAGTTCTACTTGCATGCGAATTTATATCGAGGTCCGCAAGCATCCCATCGGTATCGGGAAGTGTATTTCCCTTGGCCGCATCTTCTATTTACCGATGATGTGTTTGAAGCGTTCTATCGGCATATCGGTAGAAGGTCAGGCAAACCGGCTTGGGTGAACAAGCTTACCTACGCGGAGTACAAACACTATTTCGAGCTACTCGATTTCTCCGTAGAAAGACACTGGTTCTCATCTTCACCTTTAGATGTGGAATTCTACAATCGTTTCGAAGATGTGCTTTCGAGGTATCCCAAATCAGATCTAATGCATAATTTTCTGAGCGCTATTCTCACTCAGAAGGGGTCCAACTGACTGATGGGGAGGAGGGAAGATGCGCGAAGCGTTGCCCAAGCGCAAATGGTGGATGAGTCTAAGTGCCAGATGCGGCCGGCAAACTCGTCAAGAGCGATCTCAAGCGCCTCGGCCCCCACTATCTCAATGGCGAACTCATAGAGTGGATATACCTCTTGTCCTTGGCCGTATACTCCAGCATGATCGAAAGTGCAGCATAGGGATAGGCTTCGTTCGTCTTGCGAGAGGGGCAGTTTCTGCCAGGGGTAAGGGATAGCTACACTCCCCTTTGCTTCTCAGGCCCGGAGACCAACCGCCCTCTTGCTACCCCCGGTAGGAGAGCGGTTTCCTTAGGGAGCGTTCTCATGAGTGAAAACGATGGATTAGCTTGCCTCAGAGACGAAATAGCTGCTCTCAAAGCATCACTATAAAAGCTAGGAAATTCCGTATTTTGATTACCGAAAAAAGTGAAATTTTCAGCGTCGTCTGTGGCGTCAAAGTCGTTGTCTTAGGCCTCGCGCTTGCGTTGGTGAGTTCGAGTGGGGTGGGCGCCGACGGAGCGGTTGGCGAAGCAGGACGCTACGCGACCGCGACGGCTAAGAAGACCCTGTATCTAGCGAACCCGTATGGCTTCTCCTTACAGCAAAGCGAGGGGCCGTTGGCGGCGCTCGTGGCGGCTCTGGAAGCCGTGGGCGCTGAGGTTTGGGAGCCCTTCGCACGCAACAATCAGATCGATCAGACAACCCCTGGTTGGGCCTACCAGATCGGCCAGGCCGACCTTCGCGATGTGCGGGATGCCGATGGACTGTTCGCGGTGGTCAACGGTTGCCCCCCGGACGAGGGCGTGATGGTCGAGTTGGGTATGGCGATCGCCTGGGGCAAGCCCGTGTTTTTGTTCCGGGACGATTTTCGTCGTTGCACCGACAGCGAGGACTATCCGCTGAACCTGATGCTGTTCACCGGCCTGCCGGAGGTCGGCTGGCAGCGCTATTGGTACGGCTCGATCGATCAGATTGCCGATCCGGACAAACCGCTTGCGCAATGGTTGAAGTCGGCAAAATGATCGACGCCCCCATGTGCTGCAGCCCTGCTCACGGTGCCGCTGACACAGACCATCGGATACCCCTTGTTTTAGCTCCCCACCGGGTTACTGATTTGTCCCTGCGGCGGCGACTACACGCGCCGGGCACTCAGCGTTGACTTTGACTAGGACACACCCTGGGGCCCCGTAATCCAGGTTCAGTAGCCTGAAGTAATTCTCGCCCAGGGCAATGTTCTGGAACGCAACATCATTCAGGTGGCGGTTGATCCGACTCGTGGCTTCAAGCGCCTCCCGATACACCTCGAAGCACTTATCGCCGGATGCTACGAAGTCTGTCCCCGGCAAAATTCGATTGGAATACGCGTTCAGGAACGGCACGTACTGCGTCCGTATCCGCGGGTCGGAAAAGAAATGGTCGTCGATCACCCGCTAGAAAATGTCGAGTGTCAGGTTCGGATAGCGGTTCAGCAGCGCTACCAGTACCGCGATGCACACACCCGCCTCGATGGCGACGAGTTCCCGCGACAAACCCATGTGCATTCACACGATCGGGTTGTTCGAGTATCGATGCAGCACCGCCTCGCTCCAGGGCAGGGATTAGGTCGGCGCGTCATCGTTGCCCAGATCCGCATGGACCGCCAGCGGCATGCCGCGTTCGCGCAACACAACCATGAACGGTGCCCACTTGGTGATGGCGGCCAAGGGGACGGCCCGATGTGCGTTGTCGAACAGTACCCGCTTGACCAGGTTGACCTCCCCCATCCACCTGAACAGCCCCGGAAACTCCTCGTTCAACAGTCGTATGCCGTCGAGCACCGACTGCGGCAGGGTCAAGTCGGGGAAGGTCATGGAGAGTGTCATGTGGACCCCGCTCGAACCCTTGGTCACGTAATTGACGGCGTTGACGAAGTCGTTCTTCAACGTGGACTTCACCAGAATGCCCGGACAGCCGAGATAATAGGCGCACGAAGACGCCACCGGAAGCGTCAGTCCTCGCCGTACACTTCATCGGCCCAGTCCTTGGTCCGGACGGACTTGATCTATAGGAGAAACAAAAATTGATTTCCGATGGTGAGCGGGTCGCCGCTCCAATCGTCCCAAACCCATCCTTATTATTCAAAAAATTTCGCTTGCACATGGATAGTAGCGCATACGGTGTCCGCTCTCGTCCGGCGCGGATTTAGACCCCCTTGGCGCGGAAGTTCGTGACTGAGGGTTACACGTGGGTCAGAATTAGGTGCAAATACCTACCCAAAGTAGATCGCTTTTAAGTGCGAATTAACAACCCGGATGCTTTCGATGACTCGGTCGTGAACTTCAGGGGTGCGTTTAGCGTTGCCGCCCGGCTCTCGTTCGAAGTATTGGCTTAGCTGGGTCGATCTGAGATCCTATGGGCGCGCGCGCCGCGGCCCCGCGTAAGCGGGGCTGAAACAAGTTGTTTAGACGCTCGAAGGAGGCACTGACGATGCAGATCCCAAACCTGGCCGCATTGGTCGCAGCGCTGCTCCTGTCAAGTTCGACGACGCTCGCGGACACTGTAGTGGCAAAGGAAACCCCGCGGGTCCTGATCAGCATCGAGTCCCGCGAGGATGGACCGGGACAAGTGTCCGGGCTCGTCCACAATCAAAGCGAGACGCAGATCAAGGATATCAAGCTCATGATTCGGCACAATTGGATCTGGCCGTATGCGGGTGATGATCAACCGGATACGCACAGCCGTACGGCCTATATATCGATCGCCGCGGTACTCGAACCCGGCATGGCGACGACATTTGCATCGATCGTCGCCGCGCCCAGACACGTACCCGATAACGCGCGTTATAGCAGCACGGTGACGGTTCATGCGGTGACCAAGATGGTCTGCCGCTGCGGTGCGCCCGCTGCGCAATAACGACCGATTTAGACGAGTCGCAGGCGTGAATCGCTAGCGTAGCGACATTCGCCGTCGCTAGTGGTAGCCGTTTTAGCCCTGTCCGGGGGGAGATGTCCCGAACGCTGTTGAACTGGACTGAAAGAAAAAGTGGCACTTCCTGTGCCTGTCCGGTAACAGGCGGTGACCAAACCCCAAAAAAGGAGATGCTACAGGGCGCAGCATCGCAGCTGCAGGACGAAAAGCCAGGCTGCAAATGCTGGTCAGACGGCCCAGCTCCCGCTACCGGCATTGAGCGTAGTGCTGAATGCACGCACTGTCTGACGTCAGCGCCTTTGGGACAAATTGAGGTAATTGCTGTCCGTCATCAAAACAAATGGGACTGTTGAGCGTGTTTCATAAGGGAGGATCTGGCTCATCTTTGTTTGATGTTAAGCCGCTTGGCTTTGATGGTTCAAGCGGCGGTTTTGGGTGGTCAGTTTTTTGATCTTTTTTCTCTTTTCGATGATGGCGGTGTGGCGTCCAAAGTAGGCGTCAGCTGGAGTTACGTTGCCGATGCTCTGGTGGTAGCGTTGGTTGTTGTAGTGATCGACGAAGGCGCTGATCTGGTTTTCGAGATCGCCGGGTAGATAATAATTTTCAAGCAGGATCCGGTTCTTCAGCGTTTGATGCCAGCGCTCGATCTTGCTTTGGGTTTGCGGGTGATACGGTGCGCCCCGAACGTGATCCATACCGTGGTCCTCGAGCCATTCAGCCACATCGCTGGAGATATAGGACGAGCCGTTGTCGCTGAGCAGCCTCGGCTTGTGGACGACATTGGCGCGATTGCAGCCTGAGGCTTCTAGCGCCAACTTCAGTGTTGCCGTCACATCGTCCGCCGTCATGTTGGTGCAGAGCTTCCACGCAATGATGGTGCGGGAATAGTCGTCCAGGATGCTCGACAGGTAAAACCAGCCCCAGCCGATGACCTTGAGATAGGTGAAGCCGGTCTGCCACAGCGGGTTCGGCGCCGTGGTCTTGTTGCGGAACTCATCGGCTGCCTTGATGACCACGAAAGCGGGGCTGGTGATCAGGTCGTGGGCCTTGAGAAGCCGGTCAACCGAGGCTTCCGAGACAAAGTAGCCCCTGGTGTCCGTAAACCTGACGGCCCGTTCCCGGGGCGACAGTTGCGTCTCCTCCAGGGCAAGATCGATGATCTGCCCCCGGACATCATCCGGGATACGGTTCCACACCCGGCCTGGGCTGCTGTTGCGATCCTCAAGACCGGCGTCGCCAAAGGCCAGAAAGCGATCGTAGCAGCGATAAAAGGTGGTCTTCGGAATGCCCAGCTTGTCCAAAGTGGACCCAACGCCCAGGTGGGACTGCTCGACCCGGCGGATGATCTCCAGCTTCTCGGATGCGGGATACCTCATTGCTCGCCGCCCCCATGCCCGATCATGTTTTTTTTGAGAAGACGGTTCTCCAGCGAAAGTTCGGCGACCCACTCCTTCAAGTCGCGCATCTCCTGGCGCAGGCCTTTAACCTCACCCGAGGTCGCTTGGCGCCCGGTGTCGCCGGCGAGCCGCTTCTTGCCCGCTTCCAAAAACTCTTTCGACCCGCTGTAATACAGACCCTCGGCGATGCCCTCGCGGCGGCACAAGGCGGCGATGCTCTCCTCGCCGCGCAGGCCCGACACCACGATCCGGATCTTCTCCTCAGCCGTATACTGCTTGCGTGTCTTGCGGCGAATATCCCGAACCGTTCTCTCCGCCGGGTCGTTCTTGCTCATTGATTTCTGTCTCATCTTCGTTCCCTTCGGTTACTACGATGAGCCAGAAATCCCCCGTTATGCAATTACCTCAATTTGTCCCAAAGGCGCTGACGTCAGACACAAACGACTGTCTGAGGTCTTGCGTACCATCTCCATTTCTCCCAATATCAACACGAGGTTGTGCTGGGTGAGATTGCGATTGGGGATCACTCTTTCATACGAGGTCACGCGTGAGCGTGCCATCAACGAGGACAAGCCGAACGCAATCCGGGCCACGCTAACAAACGGGTGCGAACACACCACTGGTGGAACGGCCTCGCACCCAGCACGGCCCCTTTTATACGTCAACCATCGAGACATGACCGAACCCTGTTCCCTGTGCGACAGAGAGCACGAAAATCGTGCGTGCACACCTAACAATGCCCGCCCTGGATCTACTCACTAGCTTTTCCACGACGTGCTCAACTTCGATGTTCAATTCAAGTCAGTCGTGGATGATATGGGACGTTGCAATATTTTATTGCGCTTTCATGGTAGTGTGCAGAGGCAACACTATGTGGTCTTGCCTCGCTGTCATGGGCATCTAAACCTTGACGATGAGAGACGTCGACGATGCCAAAGACCAGAAGAACTTACCCACCGGGATTTTTCGGGCAGAGGCTTGAGCTGGTGCAAGCAGGTCGTGCGCCTGAGGTGCTTGCAAAAGGCAAACCGACCGTTGGATGAAGCTCGATCGCGAGTGGAGTGATCCCTTAGAACGGGTCTAGGTTAATTATGGGACTTATGCATTAAAATCAGCAGGGAAATAAAGTAGTTGATTATTCGAGGAAACTCCTATACCATAATAAGCAGGATATAGGAGACCTCCGTGAAGAAAAAACGCATCGCCAAGACTATCAGCGTCCC
The DNA here is from genome assembly GCA_963662545.2 of Gammaproteobacteria bacterium. Classification (GTDB taxonomy): domain Bacteria; phylum Pseudomonadota; class Gammaproteobacteria; genus JAYYZW01. The sequence continues at coordinate 2,648,117 of CAXXLL010000003.1, read as the reverse complement.
CCAGCTTTACCGGCGCTTCCCCGATGACGCAGCCTGCCGCGAATGGTTTGAGCAGGTTCTTTGGAACAGCCAGCCAGTTTGCCCACATTGCGGTAGCGTTGATGAGATCAGGCCGCCATCAGACAGCAAGCCGAATCACTACTGGTGCAAGTCTTGTCGCAAGCATTTCACGGTAACCACAGGGACCTGCCTGCATTCAAGCCCCCTACCGCTTCAGCATTGGATTTACGCTATCTACTCGATCCTGACGGGCCGCAAAGGGATCAGCGCCATGCAGCTTAGCAAGGAACTCGGTGTGCAATACCGCACGGCTTGGCATATGCTTCACCGCGTTCGCGAAGCGAGCAAGAGCGGGGACTTCAAGTTGGCGAATGTCGTAGAGGTGGACGAGACCTACGTAGGCGGCAAAGAGCGCAACAAGCACGAAACGAAGAAACGCAAAGCTGGGCGCGGCACCGCAGGCAAAACACCCATCATCGGGGCGCGGGAACGCGGGGGTAAGGTTGCAGCCGAGCCCGTGAGCGCCACTGACGCGCGCACCTTCATCAATTTCGTCGAAGCCCATACCGAGCAAGGGGCCACCGTCTACACGGACGATGCCGGCGCTTATACGGCCCTGCCGACCATCCTAAACCAATACCAGCACGAATCAGTCAAGCACAGCGCTGGTGAGTATGTCCGTGGCGAAATTCACACGAACGGCATCGAGAGTGTATGGAGCGTCTTCAAGCGCTCGGTGATCGGCACGTGGCATCACGTATCGAACAAGCATCTAGGCCGCTACGTCAATGAAGCGGCTTTCCGACTGAACGAGGGGAACTGTGAAGTGGATACGATTGATCGGATGGCCGCATTAGCAAAGGGAATCAGAGGAAGGAAGCTTAGTTATAAAGCCTTGATTGCATGACGCTTTTAATCGATAGGAGTTAATACCTTGTAAAACTTGAAGTAGATGACGTCAATTCGTTGTCATACACTTGCTAAAAACAAAAAGTTAGACTCGGCGCGGCAAAAGGAGAGGGATATGGACGCATTAGATAAAGATATTTCAGCGTTTGAAAAGATGCGCGAAAACTTTGAAACCAATTACATGGGTAAATGGGTGCTGCTCCATGATGAGAAGATGATTGGGGCGTTCGATACGTTCAACGATGCAGCACACGAAGCAACTCAGAAATTTGGTAAGGGGCCTTATCTCATACGAGAGGTTGGCGTCAAAAATCAATCCTTGCCAGCTTCAGTACTGTACCAACAGATACATGCCTAGTGTTAGCTGTGGCTTCGTCAGCACAAACGGGCACCAAGCACAAGATTCTCTTGTTGGTTACGGCCCTACTATATTGGTGGACGTTGGGTTTGACCCAAATTACGATCCAAATAAACCTGCTGCACTTCCAACAACGTTAATTCAGCAAGTTCATGCCGTTATAGATACTGGCGCGACAATTAGTTGTATCGATGCGAGCCTTGCCACGCGGTTGGGGCTTCCTGTCGTCGATCGCTCAAATTTCGGTGGGATCAGTGGGAATTATCTAGCTAATATGTACGCGGCCCAAATATACATTCCTGCGCTGAGTTTTACGCTATACGGTTCTTTCGCTGGTGTCGATCTAATTGGCGGGGGCCAACAACACCTTGTGCTAATAGGACGAACATTTCTCAGGCGTTTCCAAATGATGTACAACGGGGTTACGGGCGAAGTGACTATCAGTACGCCATGAACATGAAGCGCAAGCCCAGACTACTCCCGAAGGACCGCGATCCTATTATGGAGGACGAGTTTACCGAGGCTATCCGCCAAGTTCTAGGGGCGCGTATGGACCCGCCGCCAAGGGAGAATCGAGAGCCTACGAAAGAAGAACGGGAACGGCGCTGGAAATTGGTGCGTCGAAGATACACAAGATGATGTGGTATTGAAATTTTTTTGACACACAATATAACCAACCAACTGAATCCATTAGTTTTGTTCAAAGAGCGTGTAGACTACTTGCCGGTTGATAGCGCGACGAGGGCTGCATAATGGAGGTTGGAGTCAGCAACCCAGCAGTGATTGTAATTTCGGCGCTTGCCGCTATCGGCGCCGTTTTTGCGGTTGGGAAATGGGTCGGAGCGGTGAACTCCGACAGAACCTCCTTGGGAGAATTCATTAAGGAAATTCGTGAAGACATCAAAAAGATCTTGGGGCGCCTCCCTCCTGTTCCTGTCACTGGCGCGAGCCCACGTACGTTAACGGATTTAGGGAGATCCATTTCTATCCGAATTAACGCCCCGGCACTCGCACAGAAACTTGCCCCGGAACTCATGGAAACCCTCAAAAACAAGCAACCCTATGAAATTCAAGAGGCCTGTTTCGACTATGTGGGGGAAAATGTTCTAACGGCCGAACATCTCGCGGATTTCAAAGCGTGTGCATACGAAAACGGAATCGAAATTAAAGGCGTGCTCGATGTTTTGGCTGTCGAATTACGTGATGAAATCTTGAGCAAGATTCAGCAGCCATAGAAAGTACCATCCAATCGTTACAAGCTGGTTCGGAAGGAAGCCTGAACAGGCGGCTTGCTGATTTTAATGCATAAGTCCCTTAATTATCGGTGCCAAACCCGGGCCCTTTCAGCTACGGTCGAGGCGTGGCTTAGCCTGAGCTATAAAATTTCGAACGTCGCCGTACGCAGAAAAACTTGTCCCCGGGCAAGCAGCAACGATGGCGTGCGGCAGCTATCTTCGTCGGCCATTCCTAGCTTAACCGGGCTCCACATGCGCGAAAATTGAGTTTACCGCGCATGTGGAAAGAGTCGCGGATGGGACCCGTTGGCATGAAGCACCAGGGGGGGGATCCTCCAACGCCGTCGGCGTTTGACTTAAGTACCTATGGGTCTCGTAGTCTCACTTGTTGGAGCCTGCGCGGGAGGCGGCGGCGCCGTTGACACTGCGCTTGATCGCTTCGCCCGGCCGGCCGTCGTGGTCGCGGATCGATGGCGTGAAGCGGAACTCCGTGATGCTTTGGACAAGGCCGGAATACCCGCGGCCGATCTCGAAGTACGCGGGATGGGCTTCAGGGATGGAGCCGACAATGTGCGAAATTTCCAACGTGCGATCGCCGATGGCCGGGTAATACCGGTCCCGTCGCTACTGTGGCGTTCGGCGATGTCCGAAGCGCGCGTGACGTCCGGTCCGGCCGGTAACTCGAAGCTGTCAAAGAACTCTCAAGGCGGACGACGCAAGCGGGCAAGGAATGATGATGATGCAATCTTGGCGGTGGCGGCCGGTGTCCGTCGTCCGGCTGTACCTACACGCCGATGGCGTTATCGGGGCATGGTGAGATTGGAGCCGCGCGCCACGGGCGCGAGCGGTCGTCCTTGGCGTCAAGGGTTGACCTTACTATTCACATGAGAGAGTAAATCGGCTTGAGCCGGGTGGATGAATCCAGTTACCAGGCGCATACTCAGGAACACTCAGGCAAAACATACACTGGTTTCCGGCAAATGATCACTATCCCCAGCCGTCGTGATCTGCTCAAGATTGTCGTGCTCAACCCCAAAGGGGGTTCGGGCAAGACCACCCTGTGCACCAATCTGGCAAGCTGTTTTGCCCTGATGGAAGGCGCTCCGGCCCTGATGGATTGCGATCCTCAGGGGTCGAGCATGCATTGGCTCGACAAGCGTCCACCCGAGCGGCCGGCGATACACGGCATTGCCGCTTACCACTTCAATTCCCGCAAGACCCGTAGCTGGCAACTCAGTGTACCGGCAGAGGTTAGGCAGTTGATTGTAGACACACCGGCGGGTCTTGGGGTGCGGCGGCTGTGCGAGTTTACCCAGTCGGCAGATGCGATTCTGGTGCCGGTTTTGACCTCAGACACCGACATTCACGCCGCGTCGCATCTGATGGCCGACCTGCTGCTGGTTGCCAAAGTCAGCCGTTCATCGGGCAAGCTCGGCGTGATTGCAAACAGAGTCCGGGAAAAGACCATCATGTACCGCAAACTGATGAGCTTCCTGGACAGCCTGGACATCGAATTGGTGACGGTTTTGCGCGACACCCAGAACTACTTGCACGCCACCGATCGCGGGCTTGGCGTCCACGAGCTTGCGTCGTCCCGTGCGCGCAAAGACATCTCTCAATGGCAACCTCTTTTAAACTGGATCAAGTCCAGAAAAGACCCGCCACCCAAACCTCGGGGGATACGGCTGGACTTTGCGCCGGAAACGCAACACAGTAATTCCAAGCACCGGCCGCATTAGTTGAGTGCCTGTTCCGTCATCTGTTTCTAAGGGACGGCATGACGCTCTGTCTACGGAACACGTGCGTGGTCAGGCATGCTCCGAACTTCACGATGACTGGGATGCATTTGGACTCCGCAACCCGACCTATCTGACGGAGCCGTTCATCATCAGCTCGAACTTCAAGCGCGAGGCGGACGGCTCGAACTGGCGCCCGGCGCCGTGCCGCCCTTGATTCAATCTGGATCAGACGGCGTGAACCAGGAACGCGCCGACCGCGACGCCGAAGATTAACCAGATCCGGATCAAGAACGTTGGCTTCCCTTCGAACCAGCCAAGCAGCGCGTTGATGCGCACCCTGCCCACGAACGGCAGAGCGACTGCCGCCGCGATCGCGAGCCAGCCGAACACTCGGAATGTGGTCGGGAACATGGACGAGGGCGCCGCAACGGTCAACGCGGCGCCGTCACCTGGAGACCGGCGGTAATCGGCGACGGGAAGGGCAGAACCGAGGACTACAGGGCCGAAGAATAGGAAAGAGTGTGCTTATGGGGCGAGCTTCGCAACGAGCCGTTCCCTTAATGGGCGGCGGTCGAAGGACTGCTCATCGCGGCGGGTGCACGGATGATCGCATTGTCAGAGTAAATAGGCTTGAGCTGAAAAGTAAGGCCTCGTAGCCTCCGGTGATGCACAATCCTTTCCGTTATTTCAACAGTTCGCCCGAAGTGATCCGCTTCGTAACCGGTCAATCCAGGCCGTTATTCACGGTCTCGGGCAGATGGTTTAGTTTGCCAGGTTTCCCAGTCAATCGGGAGCTTGGTAAATGAATGATCACGGAAAACCTCGGAACAAACGACGTAGTGCGGATGAGTGGCGTGGCCTATTAGCGGAGCAGGCACAAAGCGGTTCATCGATCCGCGCATTCTGTGCTGAGCGAGGAATTGGATATTCGACGTTCAGTAAAAGGAAGTCGAGGTCAGCGAGGGACGCTCAGATAGGGAAGGCGGAAACACGTTTCGTCGAGTTGGCCCCGTTACAACCATTAACCAATGCACAATGGGATATCGAGTTAGCGCTCGGTGATGACATCGTGCTACGTGTGTCACGGCACTGATGTGGTCGCCCCCATCGGGTTTGCGTATATGGTTATGTCGGGCACCGACTGATATGCGTCAATCGTTCCATGGTTTATCGGCGTTGGTGCGGCAGGCGTTACACGAGGAGCCCCTCGATGGGGCACTGTACGTTTTCGTCAATCGCCGGCGTACGTTATTAAAAGCGCTGTACTTTGAGTCGGACGGATATTGTCTGTGGAGTAAGAAACTCGAACGCGGTCAGTTCCAGGTTCGGTGGAATAGCGAGGTCAAACAGCGGCTGCAACGCAGCGAATGGCAGTGCATTATTGAAGGGATCGATCTACGCTCAGTGCGTCGATTAAAACGGTTTCGATTACCGGAAAACGATCGACGGTCAGCAGTGTAAACGGTACAATACGTACCCATGAATGGGGGTTATGCAACGCCGGAAATATCACTTGATGCGGCGGTGTTACAAGCGGAAAACACAGCCCTCAAAACGCAGGTCGCCACACTCACCCAACAACTCGACTGGTTCAAACGCCAACTGTTCGGTCGCAAGTCTGAACGGCGGCTGATTGATCCCAATCCCGATCAACGGTTACTCAATGGCTTCGAGGATGAGTCGTCATCGACGGCGGCGGTTGAGAAAGAAACGATCACTTATCAGCGGCGCAAAGGAAAGCGCCGTGGCGATGATTGTGTGACTGATCAAGGGTTACGTTTCGATGACTCGGTGCCGATTGAATGCATCCAATTGTCGGTACCTGAAGATGTCGCGGATGCGTTTGAAGCGAGCAGTGAAAAGATCACCTATCGTTTAGCGCAACGGCCGGCGGCCTATGTGGTCTTGAAGTACATCCAACCGGTAGTGAAGCGCAAAAGCGACGGTCAGATCTTCACGATCCCGGCGCCCGATGGTCTGTGGTCCGGCTCATTGGCGGATGTGAGTGTGGTTGCGGGGATGCTGGTTGATAAGTTCGCTTATCACCTGCCGCTGTACCGTCAACATCAACGAATGGGGCTGAACGGCATTACCGTGGCGCGGTCGAGTCTGACGCACTGGGTGCAGAAGGCAAGTGACCTGTTGAAGCCGATTTATCTGGCGCAGTTGCGGCATATCTTGTTATCGAAGACGCTGGCGATGGATGAAACGCCGATTAAGGCGGGTCGCTCGGGCAAGGGCAAGATGAACGCGGCGTGGTATTGGCCAATTTATGGCGAAGCGGATGAGATTGCGTTCACGTTTGCGCGAACCAAGGCGCGGTCGCACATCGACAAAACGTTGGTGGACTTTAAAGGCACCTTACTAACCGATGGCGCCGCGGCTTATGCGCGTTTTGCCGCCGATCGCGGCGATGAAGTCGTGCATGCGCAATGCTGGGCGCACACGCGTCGTCAGTTCGAAAGGGCATTATCCGATAGGCCACAAAGTGCGGCGCAGGCACTTGATTTGATCGCGGCACTGTATGCCGTTGAGGCCACCATCCGTGACCAGGCAATGGATGAAGCGGCGACCCAGACCTACCGCAGCCGGTACGCCTTGCCTGCGGTTGATGCATTTTTTGCCTGGCTTGACGAGCAACGCCAGTGCATGGGTTTATTACCGAGTCAGCCGTTTACGAAGGCGCTGGCCTATGCAGCCGAGCGTGAGGGCGCGTTACGTGTTTACTTATCGGATGCGAGCGTCGCGATCGACACGAATCATTTAGAGCGCGCTCTGAGACCCATTCCGATGGGCCGAAAGAATTGGATGTTCTGTTGGACTGAGGTGGGCGCTGAACACGTTGGGATCATACAAAGTTTGATCTGTACTTGCCGAATACACGGCATTAATCCGTACACCTACCTGGTTGATGTACTCCAGAGGATCGCGATCCATCCGGATAGCGCAGTGGAACAACTCACGCCTCGGGTGTGGAAGACATTGTTCGCTACCCAACCGCTGCGTTCTAACTTGGCCGTCGTTACCGCAACACGAGATCAATTACCAGACGCCGCCGTTTGACCGGTTACTCCGCTTCGCGGTGATGTTGTATGTCCGATACCCTTTGTCGCTGAGACAGGTCGAAGATCTCCTGTTCGAGCGCGGCATCGAGATCTGCTATGAGACCGTGCGGTATTGGTGGAACCGCTTTGGTTCGCTGTTTGCCGCGGAGATCCGGACACGCCGTGTTCATCATGGATCCTATTCGAACTGGCGCTGGCACCTTGATGAAGTGTTTGTCCGCATCAACGGCAAGACACATTACCTATGGCGTGCCGTTGACCATGAAGGCGAAGTCCTTGAGGGTTTTGTGACGAAACGGCGGGACCGCAAGGCTGCGCTTGAGTTCCTGAAGGGCACGATGAAGCGTTATGGCCGGCCGGCTTCGATCGTCACGGATAGGCTACCGTCATACCGTGCTGCGATGAAGGTGCTCGGCAACGAAGGTTGCCAAGAGACCGGGCGTTGGCTGAACAACCGGGCAGAAAACTCACATCAGCCCTTTCGAAGGCGGGAAGGGGCAATGGCGCGCTTCAGAGACATCAAGACCCTACAGAAATTCGCCGCCGTCCATGCCTCGATCTATAACCATTTCAACCACCAACGCCACCTCAACCGCCGCGCTATTTTCAAACAAGCTCGAGCCGCTGCCCTGGCTGAGTGGTGTCAACTTACAGCTTAAAAGGCCTCGATTGCAGGTTCTACCGGTCCGACCCAGTTAGTCTGACAATGCCGAACACACACTCTACGCGGTCGCGCGGGAAGATGAAGAAGCGGCGAGATGGATGGCGGACGGACGCCGTGTCGTTCATGTCTTGGTGACCCACGAAACGGATAGCCTCAACTGGGGAACCACCAGCCACTATTTCGCCTTTAATCCAGAAACACTGCGGAAAAGGGAACAGTTGCGCGTGGACGCGCTTCGGTTTGCGCCCCAGGGCGGCTATATCCATATCCATGGCAAGGAATATATGGTGACGGAAATCCTCATTACGCTGACGGACGGGGAAGAATGGGGTGTACGCGAGGCAAAACTTTCGCGCACGGGATTCATTCCGCCGCCTTTCAAAGGAAAGCTTCGGCCGACCTTCCAGCCATCGATGCCGATGGGGCCGAAAGCCGAAGCCATCGTCGATCAGGTGATTGCCGAAACGCCCTTCCTCGAGTGGTAGCGAACAGGAAGCCGCCGCCAGGAAGCGTCGCGCGGGCTGTGGTACGCGCATCCCGTGCCCGATCCATTCGCTACGAGTTCGAAGTACACCAGCCGACCATCTGGATGGACACGATCGGCGAGTGTCATGAGGTTATGCTGTCATGTGACAATTGGGAGCGGCGCGGATATCGGGGAAAATTTGTGCCCGGTCGAGTGCAAAAAGATGACACGTGATTTTTATTTTGCATCGGTGAACATTGCGGCTTTGTTTACCGCCGGTTGGGTCGGCCGGGGTCCTTTAGATGGTCCAGCCTGAGGGTCAGCATCTGGCCAGTTCAGTTTTCTTCTGTCGGGCGTCAGCCATTACGGGACGGATTGAGTGGATAACTCCGGTTCTTTGAACTCGGTAAGGTTGGAACGGCTGTGAGCCATTTCGGAAGGTTGGGTACCGACACGTTTCGAATGCTCCAACCGGGCCAAGCGTTGTTGAGTATCTTCGCCGGTATCGCAGAGTCGCTATTGGATCGAACAGTCGCCAATACACCGAAGGGCCGCACGCTTGCCCAGCTTCGTCAAACGCTCTTCCCAAAACTCATCGGGGGCGAAATTAGCCTGTCGAACGCCGAAGAAGCCGTGGAGGCCGCGGCGTGAGCGACAAATACCCAACCCTAGACGCCTTGGTCGCGCTCGGCTTTGAGCACCGGGAGCCCGAATTCGGCATGGAAACCGTCGGCTATCGGTTTCGCTATCTCGACTTGAAGGCCTCCGCCACAATAAGTAGGTATTTTCAGCCCGAGGTGCTTCTCAACGGTGTTCTCAATACCGGGCGTACTCTGAGCCAAATAGAGCACCACCTTCCGGCAAGTCTCGGGACCCCTCAGGAAGCCGCGGCCTGGGTAAGCTACGTTCTCAAATCGGACCGGTCCGATCTAGAGCCCTTGCCAGCTTGGTTTCTGGAGGGAGAACGCCACTGGGACCTCGTGCCGGCCGTCCGAGAGGAACAGGCGAGTCAGGAAAGGTTAGAGGCCTACCGGGCGGCCTACCAAGCAAGCCCTAAGTGTTTCATCGACCGGGAGTATGCCCGCCCCCTTCGGCGTAAGCTGCAAGCTGCTCTGTCCGAGATTGCCGGGGAGGCCGAGATGACGTTCAACTTCGACGGGCGCGTTCTTAGTATCGCCTTGTGCGGCGCCGTGCATGAGGTCGTTGCATCGGGGGAAAGTTGGCCGTCCTCCTACCAAGTTACGGTATCCTCGGAAACGCGGCTGCCCCCACGGTTTACCTCCTCGACGGTTGAGGTGAACGTGTTCAAAGACAATTTGATTTTGGCGGAGCTTCGCTTGGGGCCGTGTGAGGTGGCCGCATGAAATTGTCTGAAAGCGAGGTCGGGCACGCCGGGCGCGGAGTGCACTGACTACAGCGCGGTCGTGGTGGGGGCGGTCGCGAGACGCGTTGGAGCGGCTGAACCTGTAGGTTAAGCTCTCGACAACCCACGTGATCCCGGAAAGTCCCGCTTATTCGCCCAGCACCGGGAGCTACCCAGCGCTGCATTGAACAGCTGTTGTGTTCAGCGGGTGGCCCGACAGGGCGGACCACATGAGTTGTCACGGTGGGCGGTGTGCTATAGCGACGTTGAGATCGTCAATCGTATATAGGTGTTGACGAATAAACGACAACGGCTATGGGTGCTTAGTGGTCACTTTGTCAACGGTGACGCAAAAGGTTGGCAGCCGCGAGTGTGTCAACCGGCTTTGAAGGTCGCTTCTTCATGCTGAGCAATATTGCCCTCGTTTTCCGCTGGAGGTGGGCCCAACGAGGCAACCGGACCGCAGGTGCGACGCTGTTTGTTACGGTCTTGGTGACTCTTTGCGTTTCAGCGGTTGGCAGTTGGAACAGGTCTTGTGCGCCGTTTGTTTGCCTTGGCTCAGGCGCCTGAACGCGGTCAGTCGGACTCGACCTCGACGAGCTCATAGGCATCCGGGTGATTCCGGGCCATGCGCCGTGCCTTGTCTATGTCGGCGAGCGGCTGGATGTCACCGGGGCCGTGCCATATGAGGCCGGTCCCATACAATCCATCAGCGTACCAGGACCGCCGACCAAGGTAGCGGATCGCCACCGCAGGCTGGGTCGACACCGGCTCGGCAGGGGCCGGGGCCGGCACACCGTTGACCGCACCGCACACCGGACAGTGCCTGGACTTCGAGGCCACCACGCGATACATCCACGGACCTTGAAAGCCGCGACGCCGTTTCTCGATGTCTCCGGTTTGCTGTAACCATCGGCGCGCCTTGTTCAGCGCGGCACGGCTCACGCCGGTCTTCGAACGCGCCAACTCAATCGCGCGTGCCGACACCCAGCCGGCGGCGTCCAAGCAGCTGCCCGCCTCCAAGTGCGACAGCAGCCACGCGCTCGCGCGTTCCACCGCGGTGCGTGTGCCCCCCCGATTTGACAAGGCCATCATTTCGGTGTGCTTCATCAATGGTGCTCCTATGGTGTTCGTTCAGGGATGGGTGCACGTGTCTCTCCACCACCGCCCCGCGCGCATGGGGACGCCCTTCAGTGTTTCCCTTCCGGTGAGCCGGATAGCCAAATCAAACGCTGGCCGCTCTTCTGTCGGCCGACCGTGATCCCGACCGGCCGCAGCGCCGAGGTGACGGTGTTCAGACACCGGCTCAGCGTTTGTGCATTGACGGGCCATCCCGGAGTTTTCATCACGCGCTTATCGACGGGCCCGGTTAGTTCACGGTACAGCTCGGTCGCTGTCCCTTCCCAGACCTGACCTCGCCTCTTTCGCATCAGGTCGCAGATCGCGCTAGCGACCGGGCTGGCATCCATCACGGTCGTGACGGCGCCCTTGCGATTAAGTGCATACGCACGCAGGAACGCGCCCTCGTCGAACATCCCGGGCTCACACGCCACCGCCCACTCGGCGAAGTCCGCCATCCGCGGTAGCTCGTCGAGCCGCACCTCCTCAAGCCGATTCAGCCCCACCACCATCGCATCGAGCAGGGCACCGAGGATGTGAGGGCGCGCTCGCTCGAAGTCGGCCCACAAAACGGATTCCCGCTTGCGGTGCGTATCCGGGATGGCCTCGAGCGTCAGGACAAGTGCCCGGTCTGCCAAATCACTTCGCGTCACGACGGCATCGATACTGTTCAGGATCGTGGGGCGTTCCGCGCTGATCACGTTCTCCTCGTCGTCGGTGTACAACTTGCGCGCAGCGAACCCGGCCCCTGTTGCGAGCCGGGATAGCGCATCCGACAGCCACGGCGAGACCGTGCTCAGGTTGTCGAACGCCAGCACGTGTGCGTTGCGCGCTGCGATGAACAGTTCGTGTTCATTGCGCGGCGGTGCACGCAGCGCCGCCTCATGGGGGTCGACAAGGGCACGCAGCATCCGTGCGCACGTGCTCTTGGCCGACCCTTGCTCACCCGTCAGCACCAGCACCGGATACGGGCCGGTCGGGCGGAGTGCCGCCAAGAGCCAAGCTACGGCGAGGTTGAAGTCGTCATCGCCGGCCAGATTGAGAAACGCTCGGAGGGCTTCGATCTGCCCATTGCGCTTGGGCTCGGGCAGTGCGCGCATGTGCCGCGTGCGGATAAACCGCACCGCCGGACGGTCAACGCAGCGCCACCTGGTCGCGTCGATCTCGACGGCCTGCCAGGCGTCATTGCAGAGGTCGAGATAAAGCCGGCCGGCCTCCGAGCCGACACGACGATAGACCTCGCGCGCCAGGCCTCGAAACTGCGCCCGTGCCGCGATCGTGCCGATCGCCGTTTGCAACGCCTCGTTGTTTGGCGCGCCGCCGTCGGATGCTTCGAAGTATCGCGCCCGAAGCCACGCGCTAAAGCCCTGCGAGGGCACCGGCCACGATTGACGGTGCCCGTCGTGCTCGAACTCGGCGAACGCCTCATCTCCGCAGTGAAACAGAGTGCAGTCGCGTTCGACCATGTCGAGCAAGCGACGGACTTGCGCTGAGCCCCCCTTGTGGCCCGGCTCGGCCAGGCGGGTCTGGCGGTCAAGCTCCGTGACCGGCACATTGAGAGCCTTGAGTAGTTGCCGCAGTCGCGCCCAAGTGGGCGCGTCCTCGGCGCGTAGTGTCTTGAGACGCTTAATGGCCGGTTTCTCCAACGGCGCGCCCGGGTCCAGTCTTGAACGCTCGACGAGCGCCACCCAGTCTTCAGGCAACTGCCTGAGGATCGCCGCCTCGCGCTTCGCCTCAAATATGTTCAGGATGCCGACATCCTTCGTTGACCTGCTCATCGACCATCCTCCTTATCGGCGAAGTCACCGCCGGCACGGGGCGCAACGATCGTGATGCGCCGCCCCTCGGCCTCCAGCCGCTCGGCGAGCGCTGCCGCCGCTTCGAGTCCGGGCGCATCGCGGTCGGCGGCAATGATCACTTCGCGGACGGCCTCGGGCACGACCAGCGCACACAGCCCAGCGGTCCCGAGCGCGGCCCAGCCGGGCAGGTCGAACTGCTGCATGGCCGCTGCGGCCGACTCGATGCCCTCGCCGACGAGCAGCACCTCGTCCGCCGGCTCGGCAAGTCGAACCGCACCACCCGTGAGCCGCCCGAGACTCGCGCGAACCGGCTGGACCGGGGGCCTTGTCCGGGCCCTCCAGGTAGGTGCGCTGGATCCCGAGAAATCGCCCTCCACAGTCCTGCACGCACGCCACCAGACAGGGGAGAAACGAATAGGGCGCGCGCGGATGTCGAAGTCGCGGGTGGAATCGCAGCGCCGGCGCGTCGGCCACCGCCACACCGCGCCTGTGCAGATAGGCTTCGGCGAGCGAACCTCTCAACGGAAGGGCTTCCTTCCAGATTGCGCGCGCACAAGCTCGCTTGCCGCTCGTCTCTTGGGCATCAGTGCCATGCGTCGTGACGGTTCGTGGGCGGCGCTCCCGTATGGGAACGGTCTGTTCGGACAGAAAACCGTGTGCGCAAAGCCAAGCCCACGCTTCGTGCCGAGCGCCACCGCGTTCACGCCCTATGAGGTCGAGCACACCGCCGCCCGTGCCTGCCTCATGGTCGCGAAACCAGCCGGCGTACGGGCCCGCGATGTGCACCACTAGGCTGCCCCGGTGCCCGTAGCGCAACTCGCGCTCACTCGAGAGTGCCGCGTTCGGCTCGCCCAGCAAGGCAATCGCCACGTCGCCCATCACCGCGGCCCAGTCTGTCACCGCGACCGGACCGGTCATGTGCTCACCCCGCCGTCTGACCAGCAGCGGGCCCCTCGCGGCGTCCCCCCATCCTCGGCTATCCGGATCGTCGGTTCGACCACGCGCGCATCCAGCCACGTATTGAGATCGGCGCCTAAATACAGAATGCGATGGCCGAACTTCGTATAACGCGGCCCGCGGCCTTGCCAGCGCCATGTCGCCAGCGTGCCGCGCGAGGCGATCACGGACAGGGCTGGGTCGCCCGGCCGGTAGTAGCGGTGAGCCTCGAAGCGCGCGGACGGTCCGCCTTCGGAACGATGTACGTTATACTCATCCAAGGTGGTTCTCCTGCTGTCATGATGAAACGCGCAGCATGGAAGACATCCAACATGAATTGTTGGGCACAACTTTTTCCGGCATGGTGCCCCACTATGGCGGGACTCGGTCGCGCGTCGGAAAGCCGACGGGATTGGTGTTTCCGGATGCACCGATAGAGTCTCTTGCAGTGGGCGTTACGCTCCTCGCCGGTGTGCGCCCCGTGTATGGGACACGTTCCGGTGGTTGAACGGAGGATCGAGGGTCTTCAGCACGCCCTGCTCACTGCCCGTGTGTCAGGCGGACTCACCGCAGAGTGCAACCGCGGCTGGAAGGCGGCCCTTGATCTGCTCGGAGACTCGTGATGGTCGCCCGGAGCCGTCTGGTTACATTGGCCGAGCAGCTTTTTGCCGGGCGCGGGAAGGCTTGCAACCGTGCGTCCATATTGCGCCCATCATCGACACCGTTTGGAGCGCTTAGGGCGTAATGGACGCAATGGGCGCAATTGAACACCCACTTCCGGGTGCGGCTGAGCGTCGGGGGCGCCGCCACCGGCCATCCGGTTCCCAGCGTCTCCGGCGCTTTGTCAACTTGACTGGTAAGCCCGCTTTCATCGAAGAATTCGGCAGACCCGCACGTAGACGGCCTAGGGCGATTCGGGTATTGCAAGACGGATCGAAGGGAGGTCCACCGCCAGGGTGATAGCAAAGGGGACTCCCAACGGCGGGACGCGGTCACCCCGCCTCAGCGCCGGGCGTTGTCCGTCGAAAGGCCTGCGATGGAATCGCCCTCGGGGGCCCGTGGTGGAGCGTAGTACTCGGCCTCGCGCGTGTTCAGCCTAGCGATTCAGGCGGCGCTATCCAACTGTACTCGGGCCGTTTCAAGCGCCTTGCGTTTCAAGCCATATCCGCGCCCGAACCACACCCGTTCCAAACGCGCATCTGCGGTCACTTCACGGGTGCGGCGGTAGTCTTCATCCCGAACGACCGCGTTGTAGAGCGCCCACAGCGTCTCGCGTGTCGCGGACGGCGTGACGGCTTCGTCGCCAAGGATCTGCTTCACGCGTGCCCACCGCTCAGGTTCCAGACCTTGGGTCTTCTGCCGGCGAGTCCTCGGAAACAGCGTCTCTAGATAACCGTCTACCGCTGCGGGCGCCACACTGCACTCTGCCATGCAAGCGAACAGGGATCCGGCCTCAGCAAATACCGCATCGGAGAGACGCTTCAATGCTTGCGCCTGGGTTTTTTTCAGATTGTGGCGAATCTTTCGGGTATGACGGACGGACACGACCCCCGTCCCGCCCGCCTGTGCGAGGCTCAGCGTATTTTGGCAGACGACTCGGACCGGCGTGAACCGCACGGTGACGGCGCTCGACCCGTCATGGGAGTTGGACAGCAACAGGAAGCGATCGACAGGGTCGTCCCCATGGATGACCATTTGTTCCGACAGCCGCGCCAGCGCCCAAACCCGCTCGCCGTTGCCCAACGCGCCCGCTGTGTGGAACTCGGCCCAGCCATTGTCAATGAAGGGCTCGAAGAACGTGAACGCATCCTTGTTCTGGAGCGACTCGTAATCCTTGCCGACGATGGCGAGCGCGACCGCCTCGGTCTCGTCACCCACCGGGTCACGCAGCACGATGTACCGGTCATAGACTTTCCTGCCTGCATCGAGCAGCCGAGCGCCGGGGGCGGGCTGCTTTCGAACGCGCCAGTCCAAATTGGCCGCGCACATCATCTGCTCCGCTGTTATGTGTGATTCAACCGCCGTGCCGAGACGGTGCCACGGTGTCTCGCCCACGAACGCCATGCCGCCCTGGAAAAGGTCATGTCCCATCGTGCTGCTCCTTGGGGTCGCCTCTCAGCGCCTGGTTTCCGTGTGTGGCCGCCGCTTCCAAACCGATTCGACCCCCGTGTACGACAAGAAGAGTCCCCTCGCCGTCGCGACCGCGTCGCATGCTGATTCTTCCTTTGGACCCCACAGGTGGCGCGTCGGGTTCATGCCAAGGCCCACCAAATTGTCGAGCACTTTGAGAATATGCACGTCGCGAACCTCATTTTTGCGCGGATCGTACCGACCACTCGGGCGGTTCAGGCGCCCGCTCTCCAGCCGTTCTAAGATCTCGGTGGCGAGTGGATGATCCGGTACCCGCCTTGCGCTTTCTTCGAGCGCCTCCTGCACCCAAAATCGATCCCACTTCCGCTCGCTTTCGTCTTGCCAGACTTCAAGCCATTTCTGGACGTGCTCTTCTATCAGCACCTGCCGCCCATCCTCCTCCTCCACACAGTCTAAGACGAGCCCAAAGGTGGCCCAAGCCTCAGGGTCTTCAGGGTCGGGCCAGGGATACAGCTGCACGAGATCCACGGCCTCTTGATAGGATGGGGACAGACCCTCCTCTCTCAGGCGCTCTTGGAGCCTTGCCAGTTCCAACCGGTACTCGATAAGCTTCCTTCGATGTTTGCCCGGATTTGTGTCCGGGCCGTAGAGGGATTGAACATCCGCCGCCAGCGGGGCCTGCCCACACGCCGAGCAGACGCCGACCTCCACGCTCATCGGCGGGTTCCTCGGTGCCGTCACTGGCAAACCGCACTGCGGGCACCGTTCGGTCGGCTCGGACGGGGTCTCCGTTTCACTCATCGAATGGTCCTCCGTCGTGCATCGGGCGCCATCATAAGCCCCGCAACTGCGCGTCGATGGCCGCACCGATGTGCTCCTGGGCCTCGTGAACCGCCGCGCCGGCATG
Source organism: Gammaproteobacteria bacterium (assembly GCA_963662545.2). GTDB lineage: Bacteria > Pseudomonadota > Gammaproteobacteria > JAYYZW01. Next base: position 2,631,466 of record CAXXLL010000003.1, on the reverse strand, counting down.
ACGGATGTAGCGGTCCGCCATCGCCGTGGTCTTGTGCCCGAGCAGGTCGCGCAGCACATGGGTGCCGACCCCAGCGCGCGCTGCACTCGTCATGACCGTGCGGCGCAGGTCGTGCAGGCACACGTCCCGCAGGCCGGCCTCGCGCGTCAGGGTTGCGAAGGCGGCGTGGACCGTCTGATACGAGATGGCCGTGTCGCGCCCAGTGGTGAACACATAGCCGTTGATGCGCGGCAGGTCCGCAAGCAGTTCCAGCGCCGCCGCGGGCAGGCCGTGCACGCGCCGCCCAGTCTTCGTGTGGGGCAGCATCACGGCTTTGTGTTCAGTGTCTAAGTGCTCCCAGCGCATCGCCAGCACCTCGCCAATGCGCAGACCCGTCAGGGCCGCCAACCGGATCGCCGCCACGGCCGCGGGCTTGTCCTTCTCCGCGCGTGCCAGCGCCGCACCGAGTGCCGTCATCTCCGACGGCGTGAGCACCCGGTCGCGTGCTTCCTCACGCGCCCGCTCGATACCCCGGGTGGGGTTCGTGTGCTGCGGGCGCAACTCCCAATCTTCGAACAGCCGGAACAGCCGGCTCGTGAACGCCAGCACGCGGTTGCGCTGTACCGGGGCGGCCGTCGCGAGCGGCGCCACCATGCGCTCGATGTCGTGGCGCGTGATGTCGGCGATCCGCTGCCGGCCGAGGGCAGGCTGCAGATGACGGGCGGCTTGTCGGCGATAGCCGTCCACCGTGCCCTGAGCCATGCGGCCCGCTGCCAGCCGCGTCGGCACATATTCGGCGAAGAACCGCTCCAATCCCTCGTTCACCGTGGGTGACGCACGCGCCTCGCGCCGCCGCGTCAGCAGATCGCTCTCGCCGGCGCGGATCCGCACCCGCTCGGCACCGGCGCGCTTGCGAACTTCCTCCAGGGATATCTCGGCCGTTCGCGCCAGCACCACACGATGACGGCGGCCGTTGATTCGATAGTCGAGCACATAGGCTTTGGTGCCCTTCGGCGTGATGCGGACGCCTAAGCCCTTCACCTGCTGGTCCCACAGGATGCGGGTCTTAGTCTCGGGTCGGGCATTCCGGATCTTAAGTTCGCTCAGCATGGCGTCCTCCTGGTTGAGGGGTGACACCGTCTATTTACATCACCACTATGTCACCCCAGCGCCAAGATACCCGTCGAACGCCCTTGATGCAAGTGGAGGTAAGTAGATTTAATCTATCTAATAATTAACCGGTTATTGAACCAGATGGATTGAGATAGATGACGGGAAATGTTTATATAACTGATTCTCAATCTTCTCGAGATCTTCACTTGAAAGACGTTCGGTCGCAAGTTCGAACAGCTCGGTGTCGGTGGGCGTCATATGCTCTCGATGCAGCGCAACATAGGCTGTGGCTTCTTTCAAAAGGCGGTCCCGCGGGATCATGTGCCCGGAACAGGCACCGTCTAACAACGCGTAGACTTCATCGACCAGAAGAGAATGACGATCGTGCCTGCGTTTCATTTCCCCAACCTGGGGTTTCAAGTCGTCTTCGAGTTCGGCCAGATATTCGAACAACGTGTCGACAAACGGGTAGTGGATCGCGGTGGGATAGTGGCAAAAATACCGTGCGATTTCCCGCAGCAGGTGATAGTCCGGATCGCGTGCGGGATCACGCAGTATGTCCAGTTGTTCATCGAGCAAGTCGATCATCCGCGCGATATAGGCGCGTTCGAGCGCAATCGTGTCGAGAATATTAGCCAAGTTGCACCTCCTAGGCCTTCCGATTAGTGAGCGATGTCCACCAGCCTCCACAGCCTTCCCTCAAGTATAGTCAATCCGGCCGGTAGCTTAACTTGTTGATTTATCGGGCCGGTTCTGAGGTCTCGTTGAAATAACCCAACTGTCGAATCGCTAATGCTGCGCTGGGAGCGTCTGCGGCTTTTCTCCCGCGCTATCGACGGAGACCACTCACCTACCGAACCCATTGGACGACGGAGTCTCCTTGCATTCTCACGCTATCTTCAAGCCCAGTTCGACAAGATGATCCTCCAGGAAATCGACGCGATCGTTGCCCCAGAAGATCTGGTCGCCCACCACGAAACTCGGCACGCCGATGACGCCGAGCGATAAGGCTTCGGCCCAGTTGTCCTGTAGCCGCAGCTCATAATCGCGCGAGTCAATGGCGGCCTTGACCCGCTTGGTATCCAGACCGATCGCGCCAGCGACTTTTTCGAGAACCTCGACTTGACCGATGTCCTGCCCTTCGGCCCACTCCGCCCACATAACCGTGACCACGTAGTCTTCGAGCTTGCCGGCGTCTTCGGCGGCGAAGGAGACGAGTCCGGCGGGGGTCGGATCCGTCGTGATCGGCGGTGGTGTGAAGGGGATGTCGAGGTGCTTGCACCAGCGCGCGACGTCCTGGCGTGTGAGCGGCACCTTGACCTTGGCGCGCTCCGGTGCCGAGCGTCCGTCCCAGCCTCCCAGTGATCGCCATTCGATCTCGATATCATAGGCTCGAAGCCGCTCGAACAGAGAACGAGAGGCGAGATAGCAGTAAGGGCTGCGGAAGTTGAAGAAGACCTTGAGTTGGGTGCGGTTCATTGTGGTATGGCCTTTCGATTTCGTGTGATCTTGTAGCGCTATTTTATATTCGATAATCCCGATGATAGGGCGTCTTAATTGGGGCGCAGGAAACATTCGCCGGCCAGCACGACAGGATTCGTGATTGCCGGGCGCGCCTTGGACCACGCATCGTCGGTTTCGGGGCGTCGCGGATATACTGGCGCCTACGTGAAGCGGAAACTGGGGGACGCGGGTGGAACGCGACTATTCTGCATGGCTACGGCGGGCTCCAAGGGCTCGCGCTCGAAAGCGAATGCTCGAAGTGGTGACTCGATGAAGCGGGCAGGGGCTTTAACGAAGGCGCAGACCACCGGTGGCCGCCTGGTCGTCGACGCCCTGCTAATGCACGACGTCGACACGTTATTCTGTGTCCCCGGTGAAAGCTATCTGCCGGTACTCGATGCGCTGTACGACGAGACGGATCGCGTGCGCCTCGTCTCCTGCCGCCACGAAAGCGGCGCGGCCATGATGGCCGCCGCGCAAGCGCAGCTCACAGGGAGGCCCGGCGCGTGTTTCGTTACGCGGGGACCCGGCGCGACGAATGCTTCGATCGCCTTGCATATCGCGCGTCAGGCGTCGATACCAATGGTGCTCGGCGTCGGTCAGGTGGCACGCGGCGATCTCGGCCGCGATGCCTTTCAGGAAATCGATTTCGAAGCGTTCTTCACACCGCTGGTGAAGCACGTGGAGCAGGTCAACCGTGCGGAAGCCATTCCGGGTGCGTTTGCCCGCGCTTTTCACCAGGCGCAGAGCGGCCGACCCGGTCCAGTCGTGCTCGTGTTTCCGGAAGACGTCCTCGGCGAGGAGGTCGCAGCGGCGACCGAAATGCCGCAACCCTTGGTGCGCCATGGACTCACCCAAACGGAACTCCACGATATAGAAAACCGTTTGAACGGCGCCGAGCGGCCCCTCATCATCCTTGGCGGCGGCGCCGTCGACGACGCCGTCATTCAGAAAATCGAACGATTTGCGCGCCGCAATGCGTTGCCCGTCTGTGTGTCTTTTCGCCGCCAGGATCATTTCGACAACACGCATCCGTCGTACGTCGGCTATCTTGGTCTCAGTACGCATGCCGATCTGTGGGACTTTGCCGAACAGTCCGATTGCTTGCTCGTACTGGGCGCCCGTCTCGACGCACCGACGACGCGCGGCTATACCGCATTCAGGAACGGCATATCCCGAGTGCTCATACAGATCTATCCAAACCGCGCCGAACTCGGGCTCAACTACGATACCGATTTGAGCCTGTGCGCCGATGTCGCGGCCGCCGCCGCAGCGCTTAGCTCGATCGAACTCGATGACAGGGAAAACCGTAAAGCCTGGTGTAAACGCCTGCGCGCGGCATACGTGACCGCGTCGAAGCCGCCTTCGAATGATGCGCGGCTCGATCCTGGCCGGGTCATGTCGAGCCTCAACGCGCGCCTGCCGGACGATGCTATCGTCACGCTCGACGCGGGAAATTTCACGCTGTGGCCGCAACGCTACCGCGAGTATCGCCGTCCGGGCCGTCTGCTCGCGCCGATCAACGGCGCGATGGGCTATGGGGTGCCGGCGGCCATTGGCGCGTCGCTGGCATTTCCCGGCCGCAGGGTGGTGGGTTTCGTCGGCGACGGCGGTATGCTGATGACGGGGATGGAACTTGCGACGGCCGCCAAATACGGTGCGACGCCGCTTCTGCTCGTATTTAATAACAGTAAATACGGCACGATCGAAGCGCATCAGGACCGCTGCTATCCCGGGCGGCGCATCGGCAACGATCTTGTGAATCCCGATTTCGCGGCGTTCGCGCAATCTTTCGGCCTTTTCGGCGCGCGGGTCGAGGCCAATGATGGTTTCGACGATACTCTGGATAAGGCGATGGCGGCGGGGACCGCGGCGGTGATCGAACTCGTGCTCGAGCAGGAATAGGTTCTAGTCTTCGAGCGGCTCCGATCGATTGCGAACAGAATAGTTCGCCAATTGCACGAGGGCGGTCGCGGCCCTTAAAAAGTTGTTGAATAAGCAGGTGATGAAAAAAATGATCGAAACGCTGAGTTCCGCCAACCTTCCGGCGCCCCGTTTCCGCTACAGTCCACTGGTCAAGGCAGGGCCGAATTATCAGACCGCGGGCATGATCGCGCTCGACAAGACCTCGGGCCAGCTCGAACCCGGCGGCGCGGGGCCACAGACCGTCAAGATCCTGGAGAACCTTGTAGCCGCTCTACCGGATTTTGGTCTGTCCTTGGACGATATGGTGTCGGCGCGTATTTTCACCACTGAATTCGACAACTTCCCGGCGATCAACGCGGCGTGGGATTCTGTGTTCACGGCCGAAGGCCACCTGCCGACGAGAACGGCGGTGGGCGTGACCGCATTACCGCTCCACGCCGCGGTGGAAATGGAATTCACCTTCTACAAGGAAAGCTGAACGCTGCGACGCTTACTCCGTCGCTCGTGACATCAGCAACACGAAAGCGATCGTTGGTGCCGCGCCGCAAAAGACGAGAATTGAACGATCCGTCGTTCCTCAACTGCCGTGGCTCTTAATCTGCTCGAATCGGCGGAATTCGCCGGCGAACCGACGTTTCGCCGCGATTCAGTAGTGGAGAAATACGTTAGCCAAGGATTGTTTTCAGCACGAAGTAGAAGACCACGGCGAGGAAAGCACCGGCCGGGAGCGTGACGATCCACGAAATGAAGATCGTGCGCACGATCCGGAGGTTGATCGCAGCGATTCCCCGCGCGAACCCCACCCCGAGAACGGCACCGACGAGCGTATGCGTAGTTGAGATGGGCAGGCCGATACTGGAAGCGAGCACCACGGTACTGGCTGCGCCGAGTTCGACGGCGAACCCATGGCTCGGGGTGAGCGCGGTTATTCCCGAACCTATGGTTGCCATCACCTTCTGTCCGAACATGGCGAGACCGGCCACGATTCCGACCGCTCCGATCAATAAAATCCACAACGGGAGACCAGATTGCTGGGCGACGTCACCGCCGCTTTGGACCACGCCCACGATGGCCGCGACCGGACCGATAGCATTGGCGACGTCGTTGGATCCGTGCGCGAACGCCATCGCGCACGCGGTGGTCATCATCAGCACCGCGAACACCTTCTCCACATTCGCAAAGTGAAACTCGCGGTCGGCGGCGGGATCAAGGTGAATGCGACCTACTATAAGCGCGCCAATCCCCATGGCGAGCAGTCCGAAAAGCGCGGCTAGGCCGTAACTCGCTCCGGTCGAAATGGACAGGCCGACGTGTTTGAACCCTTTGAGCAGGGTCACCAACGCAATGATGAACCCGACCAGGAAGATATAAAAGGGCACGTATCGCTTGGCGTTGCGAAACGGGTCGTCGGTATCCAGTATCAAATGCCGCACGGTCGCGAATAACGCAAGGGAAATCGTGCCCGCCAGGATTGGCGACACCACCCAGCTCATGACGATGTACCCCACCTTCCCCCACTCGACCGCCTCGACGCCGATAGCGGCGATCGCGAAGCCCACGATGGCGCCGACGATGGAGTGGGTTGTCGACACGGGCCAGCCGAAATAGGACGCAACCAGAAGCCAGGTCCCGGCGGCGAGAAGCGAGGCGAGCATGCCGTAGACGAGCAGATCGGGGGTCCCCGACAATAGTCCCACGTCGATGATCCCCTTGCGGATGGTGGCCGTGACCTCGCCGCCGGCCAGCACCGCGCCGCTAAACTCGAACACCGCCGCGATGATAACCGCCTGTCTGACGGTCAGGGCGCCCGCGCCAACGGAGGTTCCCATGGCATTGGCGACGTCGTTGGCCCCAATACCAAAGGCCATGAACAGGCCGAACAGACCCGCCAACACGAGATAGAGGATCTCGTGTTCCACTTACGGACTATTTGGCGAGCATTAGTTGCAGGCGACTGCCGACGCGCTGCGCGCGGTCCCCGAGGTCACCTGTCCAATCGATGAGTCGGTAGAGGAACATCACATCGATGGGGGGGAGATTGCGTTCTATCGCGAACAGGGCTGTGCGAATTTCGACCTGTATCACGTCGGTATCCTTTTCGATCCGGTCCAGCTCGGTAATCAGTGCCTGTACGAGCGTTACCTCCGAACCTCTGAAACCGGTTTCCACCAGTTCATCGAGCTCGTTGATGGCTTTTTGCGCCTGCGTGCAGGCGTCGATACTCCGCTTCACGAAATCCAGGTACCGCGGTCCGAACTCGTCGGGCAGCGACATCTTGCGACCGCGAATCAGACCCGCGATGTCCTTGGCGCAATTGGCGATCTTATCCTGCATCGTGAGCACTTCCAGGAGGTCCCGCCGCTCAACGGGGAGAAACAGTGTGCGCGGCAGATTCAGTCTCAGATCGCGCTTAAGATCGTCCGCCTCGTTCTCGAGCTTCGCGATCTTCTCTTGCGCCGCGTCGATGCCATTTTCGTCGCGAGCGATCACGGCCTCGAACAGTGGCAACAGCTCTTGTGCGCATTCAATCACTTTCGCCATGTGTCGCTGAAGCGGGCGGACCGGTGAGGTACCGAACAGCTTGAGGATCGGGTTGTAACGAGCCATAACGGGATTCTTTCCAGTAGTTGTCTAGTCGTTGCGATCTGAACGGATGTCCACCCTAGCGATGGTGGGGTATCAGCAAAAGGACGCCAGCGCACCCTGGTATCCGGTCCGCTTCAGCGAAAATACGCACCCTTTTCGAAGTCTGCAGATCTATGTATTTCGGTCCTGAGAGTATAGCAATGCAAGGATCTCGATAGCCACCCAGCCCGCCTATTGGATGAAGACCAAGTGCCGGCGTGCATGGACCAACCGGTGTCGGCGAAATATCGTAAGCTGAATGTCGACGCCCTGGCAGCCGAATGAACGGCATAATTCGGCGTCCCCAACCTGAGGAAAATACGGTGAGTCTCGATTACCCGCCTGGCGAATTGCGCGTGCTGCTCAAGCAAGCTGCCGAGATTGCGGCCAAGTTATATGACGACGTCAATACCAGACCACCGTTCCATACGAGGTCCCCTTCCGCTGTCCGGCGAACGTTCGACGAACCGCTGCCGCGGCACAAGGCCGATATGGAACAGCTGCTCAAGCGAGTTGCGGCGGATGTCTATGGTGCAGCGACCCTGAATGTAAGCCCGCATTTCTTCGCCTACGTATTGTCCGGCGGCACACACGCCGGCATCATCGCGGAGTTGCTGGGAGCGGCGCTGAACCAGACGGCAGCAAAGTGGCATCTGGGCGCGTCGGCCACCGAGATTGAACGGGTGGTGATCCGGTGGATAGCGGAATTCATCGGTTATCCAGCGGACGCGGGCGGCACGCTCGTCAGCGGCGGCAGTATGGCCAACCTCACCGCACTCGCCGCGGCCCGCGCGCGTCGCGCGCCCTTCGACGTTCGCGTGAAGGGGGCGGCGGCCGGCCCGCCGTTGACCGTGTACGTCTCGGCGGCCGGACACTCTTGCCTGGACAAAGCGGTGGACATGCTGGGTCTGGGCACCGAGCAGTTGCGCAAGGTTCCGGTCGGCGAGGATGACACCATCGACCTCGATTCACTGACCCGGATACTGACGGCGGATCGCGCCGCGGGAAAGCATCCGATCTGCGTCGTCGGCAACGGCGGCACGGTCAATTCGGGTGCGGTCGATTCCCTGGATGCGCTGGCCGATCTCTGCGAGCGCGAGGCCCTTTGGTTCCACGTAGATGCTGCCTATGGCGGACCGGCGGCGGCGACGCCGAGCGCGGGTCACCTTTTCCGAGGACTCGAGCGGGCCGATTCAGTGGCGCTCGACCCGCACAAATGGCTGTACGTCCCGCTGGACGTAGGCTGCATCCTCGTGCGTGAAGCCGAAGCACTCACGGCGACGTTCGGCGTGGACGCGCCCTACCTGCAACAACCCGGCGACGGCGAAGAACGCTTTGACCTGATGGATTCGACCTTCCAGTTGACCCGCAGCTTCCGTGCCCTGAAGACGTGGATGACGTTCAAGGCCTACGGCGCGGACGCCCTGCGCGATGCGATCGAAGACAATATTACCGTCATGAAGTACCTTGCGAGCCTGATCGAGACGGCTGACGATTTCGAATTGATGGCGTCGCCGGGATTGTCGGTCGTGTGTTTTCGATACCGGCCGGACGGGGATGAAGTCAGCGAGCAGTCACTCGATGAACTGAACCGGGAATTGCTTGCACGCACTGAAACAGACGCGCGAATCTTCGTCGCCGGAACCATGGTGCGGGGTCGTTTTGCTGTACGCGCTTGCTGCGTCAATCACCGCACCGAAGCGTGCCACGTGGAGCACCTCCTCGAGGTACTGCGCGAACTCGGAGAAACTGCGGTCAATACGGCTAGATTTGCATTAAGATAGGATGGATGTCGGCCTCCTGGAGGCCACGATGGCGTCCAGGCATCGACATGCTGGTTGGAGGTGCATCATGCAGAAAATTTCACTGGCTTTAGTTTTCTTCTTCGTACTGACGTGTCTGGCGCCCGTGACCATTCTGGCCGATGCCTTCGAAGATTCTTTCTATCCGTATCGGGACGGGGTGCCGACGTTTCCCGGGCTCGAACCGGGCATGGTGATCAACGAGACAAACGTCGATGAGTTCGAGGACGTCCTCGACAGCGCGATGTTCCGCTTTATCAAGAAAGGATGGTACGACATCGACGTCATCGAGACCGTACCCTTTCCATTGCACCCGAATTACATCGAGGCGAGCCGCGCCAACATCGGCAATATCGGCTTTGACGAGCACGGCAGGCTGACCGGCTACACGGCGGGCCGCGCCTTTCCAGAGGAACCGAATCCAGACGACCCAGAAGCGGGCCTCAAGCTGGTGTGGAATTACCAGTATGGCTTCAACGCCGGCGACAGCGAGACCATTCATCCGTTCTGGTGGACCTATCGGAACATCAAGACAGGAAAATCCGAAAGAGTGCTGAAATTTGAATGGCATTTCATGAACTGGATGCACCGGGTGGTGTTCGACCCCAAACCGGCGTTCGGTACCAATACCGCTGGCATTTACCGTTCGGGTTACAGCCGCGTGCTGGCTCCGTTTGACCTGAAGAACACGCAGCTTCTGATCCACCGCTACAAGGACGACCTGCGGCGCGACGACGCCTGGCTTTATCTGGGATTTCAACGCCGCGTCCGTCGCCTGGCGACGGGCCAGCGGACCGACGCCTTTCTCGGCACCGACATCATGATCGAGGATTTCGAGGGTTATAACGGCCGCATCTCGGACTATAACTGGGAATACGGCGGCACCAGGAATTTGCTCGCGCCTTTTTACAAGCACAGCGAGATCGAACTCGAACCCGAGGCGCCCAACACGCCGGACGGCTTCAAATTTGCGAAGAACAAGGGCGCTGGCAATTGCTTTCCGGACGTGCCCTGGCAGCTGCGTAAGATGCACGTTCTAATCGGCCGCCCGAAGGACGACAACCATCCCTTGTCACATCGCGATATTTATCTCGATGCCGAAACGATGGTAATGCCCATGCTCCACATCTGGGATAAGAAAGGCCAGTTCTGGAAGTACCAGTACATCAGCAAGAGCCATTCGGACTTCCATCATCCGCTGAACAAGGGCGCCGGTGTGCCCGTGGAAACCATGGCGGGTCTCGTCGACGAGCAGTCAGAGCACTGCACCTCGCTGCAGTTTCGCAGCATCATCAATTCCGAGCAGAATCAGCCGCCGGTATTCTCGGTGCAAAACATGCGCAAACAAGGGAAATAATAAATTCAAAAGCCGGCACGCTTCACCTTCATTTTACGGCGCCGGCCGCGCGTAAGTTTGCAATCTCGGCGTCGGAGCGGCCGAGCTCGGCGAGTATTTGATCGGTATGCTGCCCCAACATCGGTGATAGAAAACGGATTTCGGAAGGTGTGCGCCCAAACCTGGCAGGTGGGTTCGGTAGCCGTAGCGTGCCGCCGTGCTCGTGCTCCATCTCCCTGATCGAGTTACGGTGGCGAATCTGTGGATCGTCTGCCACTTCGTCCAAGGCATTGACCTTCGCAAAGGGGACTTCTTCTGCGTCTAATCGCCGGCAAATTTCGTCCGTTCGCCATTTGCTCAGTTCAGTGTCCAGAATATTACCGAGTTCGTCGATGTTTTTTAGCCGTGACGCCAGCGTCGCGAATTTCGGATCGAGACCTAGCTCTTGCCGGTTGATTACCCGGCACATCGCACACCATTCCACGTTGGATACAGCTATATAGGTGATGTAGCCGTCCATCGTTTTGGTTACGCGATAGATATCACTGAGCCGAGGCATCGGCTCGACACCGTCGCCAATGAAAGTGTGGTTCCACATACCATCCGGCCAGAGGAAAGATAGCCCGGCGTCGAGCATCGCGACTTCTACATGTTGGCCGCCGCTGCCGCGCTCGCGTGCGAACAGCGCAGCCGTAATCGCCTGTGACGCAGTCAGCGCGGTCGCTTTGTCGCATACGATATTTTTGACTAGATCGGGCGTATCTGATCGTGCAACCGTTTGCGTGCTTGCGTAACCCGTGATCCCTTGAATGACCGGATCGTAGACGCGGCGATTGGAATACGGGCCGTCTGCACCAAAGCCGCTGATCGAAACGTAGATCAAATCGGCGTTGAGTTCCGATAAGACCTTGTATCCCAGACCCATGCGTTCCATCGCGCCCGGCCTGAAATTCTGGACCAGAACGTCCGCGGTCTTTACCAATTCGAACATCACTTCTTTTGCCGATGCCTGTTGCAGGTCAAGAACGATCGAGCGCTTATTGCGGTTCAATACCGTAAACAGGGCCGATACTCCGCCGCGCCGGGCGCCAGCCTGGCGGGAAATATCGCCGTCGTGGGGTTGTTCGACTTTAATGACATCGGCGCCTTGATCCGCAAGAATCTGCACGGCCATCGGGCCCGATACGACATTGGATAGATCGAGTATGCGAATACCTTGAAGTGGCCCGGGCATGGTTGCTCCCTCTCGGCGATATTATTCTTTCAAGACATCCAAGCGTATCACGTTGCTCGTTCCGGTCGCGCCGTGCAACGATCGCAAAGGATAAAACTTTTGCCTTGGGTATATTGTTTTTTAAAACTCATTGGCAATCGCGATAGGTCTACTCTAACTCTTCCAACAACGCCTTTGCCTCCTGTAAATCTTTGGTGTCGAAGCCTTCACTGAATGAGTTGTAAATATCCGAGAGCAACTGCCGCGCTTCGACGCGCTTGTCGTGACGCTGCCACAACTGCGCAAGGCTTATGGCGGTCCGCAGTTCAAGTGATTTCGCACTTTGTCGCCGCGCGATTTCCAAGCTTTTGTGAAAACACGCTTCCGCTTTCCGTCGCGCCGGGGCGGTGGCCTGCGCTCCCTGTGACGGCGCGCTCAACTCACCCATTAGCCGATGGAGCTCTGCTTCATACCATGCATCGCCCCGCCGCCTGCTGATTTCCAATGCTTCGTCCAATATGGCCATACCGTCTTCTTCAACGCCCGATTGGCGGTGCACCTCGGCCAATTGGGCGAGATAAAAGGGTAGTCGAACCTCTAATCCGGAGGCTTTGTAGTTCTCCAGGCCTTTCGTCATCTGCGCCATGCTGCTTTCATACTGTCCCTGCTCGGCGAGTTTAAGCCCTTGCAGAATGGATCCCCAGGCTACTAATTGCGCGAACCCAAACTCGGTAGCGCGCGCGATAGCGGCCCCTGCCTGAGCATCCGCCGCTTCCATGTCGCGTTCCAGGGTATGAAATATCGCTGCCATGATTAAGACCCATGCGTGGGTGTAGGGGTGCCCCAGTTCATGGGCCAGCTTCAAGCCCTTGGCAAGGGCATGGCGTGCCTGGTCTGGATACCCAACCAACCACAAGCTCAGCGCATCATAGGCGTGCCCGACCACCCCCACGTCCAGCCCGGCTACCGACACCAGGGAATGATCGCGCTTGACGTCGTAATACTCGAGTCCCTCGCGGGTATGAGCGCGCGTCGCCGCCAGTTCCCCGCGGTAGAATCGCGTAATCGCCGTCGCCAGATGGCCTTGCAATAGCAGGTTTGGATCGTCTGCATCCCGCGCCAATTCGAGCAGTTGGTCCGCGAGATCCTGCGCGTCGCTAAGTTGCGTTTTCCCGCTGAGATGAAATACCCACAGACTCGCCAGTACGCCGTAAAGCTGCTGCGTCTCCCCTAAGTGCAGACACAGCTCACGCGCACGATTGAATACGCGCTCGACGTCCGGTGAGCCCCAGCCCTTGGTGATCATAAAGGGCGCCCCCAGCGCCTTTATCAGCGCGAGTTCTAGTTGCATGTACGGCGGCGTGGCGGGCGCAGTCGCGAGTATTTCCAGGCCCTTGGTGAGATGGCCGACCGCTTCGGCGTTGTCCGACCGTTGGGTAGCCCGCTCACCGGCTTGCAGCCAGTACGGGATAGCCTGCTCGATGCGCCCGCCCTCCGTGTAGTGATGCGCCACGACTTCGGGCTGCGCCGATACCAAATCCGGAAACTGTTTTTCGAACAGCGCCGAGATTTGCCGGTGATAGTGTTGCCGCACACTGCGCAACAACGATTGATAGGCGGCGTCTTGAATCAGCGCGTGCCTGAAAAAGTATGTCGCCCGCGGTGGCCTGCCTTGCTGATAGAGCAAATCCCCATCCACTAGTTGCTCCAACCGGTCGAGCAATTCCGTATCGTCTACGTTCGTTAACGCCGCAAGCATCTCGTAGGTGAATTCACGACCGAGCACCGCGCCTAACTGCGCCACTTCACGCACTTCGGGTCGGCGATCCAAGCGCGCCATGAGTATGTCCTGCAGGGTCGCCGGGATCTCCAAGGATGGTAACGTGGGGGTCGTAAGTTCGTAATGATCGTCGACGGCGCGGATAAAGCCTGACTCCAAGACCGCTTTGGTCACTTCCTCGACGAACAAGGGCACGCCATCGGTCTTACTGATCACCTCTTCCACCACGCGCGTAGGTAAAGTCTTACCGCCGGACAGATAGGTGATCATCACCTCCACTTGCGACGGCTCCAGACGGTCGAGGGTAATCGGAGTTACGTGCGAACGCCGCAGCCACGGCGACGAAAATTCCGGCCGGAAGGTCAATACGTTAAAGACGGGAACCGTCGGCGTCTGTTCGATCGACAGTTCGAGCAATTCCAGGGTCGAGGGGTCCGCCAGGTGTACGTCTTCCCACAGTAGCAGCACCGGGCGGCGTTTCGCCGCGCCCACAATCCATGCCGTGAGGGCTTCATGCGTACGCTGGCGCTGTTGCTCGGGGCCCAAGTTGAGCGGCGGATAACGCTCGTCCGCGATGGGTATCGACAACAGATCCGCAAACAGCGGTATCACTTCTTCGTTATCGAAGCGGTGGAACCGCTCCAACAAGCGTTCGAGTTTTTCCAGTTTCTGATCCGCGGGTTCGTCTGGCTCGAACCGGAACATGCGTTCCAAGTTCTTGATGAGGGGGTAGAGCGCGCTGTTCGCGTGATAGGGCGAACAGTGAAAGGTAATGCGCGTACATCCCTCTCGGACCACGTGCGCCGCTATAGCGCGCACGAGGGCAGTCTTACCGGTGCCGGCCTCACCGCTGATCGAAACCGTATGCCCGCGTCCGGTCTTGCTCTGCTCCCAGCGCCGCAGCAATATCGCTAATTCATCGTGCCGTCCGACCAGGATCTGCCCGGCACGTACCGGGTTGCTGCTGTCATCGTCGTCACCTTGGTCGAGCACGCGCACCACGCGAGATGTCTCAAGCGGCTCCGCCACGCCGTCAAATTGCTGGGTGCCGAGTTCTTCCAGCACGACCAGGCGGTCCAGCAAGCGCGTGGTGGCGACGCTGGCAACCACCGAATTCGGCGCCGCCGAGGCTTGTATGCGCGCCGCGACATTCGGGGTTTCGCCGAGCGCCAGTTGCTCGCGCCGGGTGCCGCCACCCATCTCGCCGACGACCACGAGCCCGGTATGGATACCAATGCGTACTGCGAGGTGCCGATCCTCGTCTGTACCCTGGGACGGTATACGTGTCTTTCTAATGGCCTCGACAATCTCGAGCCCCGCATGGACCGCGCGGCGCGCGTCGTCTTCATGGGCATGGGGATAGCCGAAATACACCAGCAGTCCATCGCCCAGGTATTGAGCGACATAACCACCATCGCGGCTGATGATTTCAGCGGCGGCTTCCTGATAGGCGCGCACGACATTGCGCAGATCTTCCGGATCGAGCTGTTGCGACAGTGCCGTCGACCCGACCAGATCACAGAACATGACCGTGAGGTGGCGCCTCTCGGCCGTGGTGTCCATTTCGTCTAAATACGGATCGTCGCCAACAATAAACGACGAGCGCGAATGCAACGCGGAATGGGGTGCCTGCGCGGATGGCTCGCGTGCATCGCCGCTTACAGTATGGTTTTCATCGCGTTCGGGTGTGGCACCCGCCCACACGAGCATCTTGCCATCCTTGTCGACGGCGAGTTCCCTTATCTCGATGAGTTCGAGCTTGAGCGCTTCAAGAACTTCATCGTTAAGATCGAACTCGAGTTTGAGCGCCCGATATGAGACCCGCCCCTCGCGCTCAATCCACGCAGCGGCATTCGCGACGACTTGAGAAAATCTCATACACCCCTCCCGAACGGCTTAGTGTAGGCGTTGTGCATTGTCTACGCTGAGGTCGTGGCAAATATCATCGGGTGTCCCGCGCAAGACAGGCGCGTCCAGGCGTGGCCACGACCGCCTTCGTGCGGCAGGCGGGCAAGCATGGCGAAAAATCAGCGCGAATGATGCATGGTTGTCACGGCCCGCTATCATTCCAGTCACCGGCCACGATCGCGTGGTAGTCAACTGGCTCGTAGGGTGAGAACAGCTCTTTCAGGGGCGCAAACAGTCCTCGCTTGCGCAGTGGATCGGCCCCGATTTCCATCATTAGTTCGTCGTGGTAATGCTGTGCGTGCAGAAACAGACGGGCACCGCGCGCTGGGCTGAAAGGCATCCACGATCTTTTCCAAGCCTTCATCTCTTCGATTTCCCGAAGCATGGCTTCTCGCTCCGGCAAGACCACCCGGCCCGCGATCAGTTCGGCCAACCAGCGCGCCTGCAGACAGTAAGTGAGTACGCTGACGAAGCTTGTAGTGCGGCCAATGAACGCCAGGTTCGGCAGGTCCGGGGACAGTATGTGGCGGTAAAGATAAAAGCCGTCGTCATCCGTGCCCAAGGCAGCGCGCGTGTCGGCTGATAAGTATTCGAATTCACTTTTCCACCCGGTCGCCAGGACGACGCAGTCAACCGTAAGTTCGGTGCCATCCTTGAGCGCGACGCCGTCGGGCGTGTAGCGGGCAATCTCCGTGCGGTGAGCCGATATACGACCTTCGCGGATCAGCGGATAGAACTCGGGACGCGCCAGCATGATGGACTCGCCGAAGGCATCGATTTCAAACGGTGCCGAAGGAAGCAGGTTCTTGCCGTTTGCGATCTCGGTCCCGAGGCGGTGCTGCGTGAAGATGATGATTTCGAGGATTCGCCAGAATATCCATACCAAGGGTTTACCGATGCTATGCAGCCATCGCTCCACCGGGCTTGCGCGCTGATACAGTGGTATAAACGTGCTCGCCAATCGGCTCAGCGAGCCCCATTTGATCGGCAGGACACGCGCGAGCATACGCGGCACCGGCCAATGGGCCTGTCGAAACACAATGTGAACATCCTTGGCGACCGCCGCCGCTTCGAAAGCAATATCGGCTGCGCTCTTTCCATATCCGACTATCGCGACGCTTCGCCCTGCTAGAGGGGTCCGAGTCTTGATCTCTGAATTGTGCAGAATCACGCCCCGATATTCCGCCTCACCAGGGAAGGACGGCATATTGGCAACGTTGGAATAGAGGCCTGTCGCGATCACCACGAGGTCGAAGTCTTCGCGTTGGCTTCCGGCATCGCCGTTTATGGTCAAGGTCCAGCCCGGTTTACCGGTGGCTCGGCGCTCCAAGCTTGCCACAGGCGAATTTAAACGGATGCTAGCCCGGAAATTGAAGTGGTCGACATAGTCCTCTAGGTATTGCTGAAAGATGGGTCCCGGCGTGAAGTTCGGCACGTCCTCGGGCAGCGGCCAGTCCGGAAATTGATAGAGTTCTTTAGGCGCCTGCACACCGAAGTTGGAATAACCGTCGGCCCAGACGCCACCCAGACGATCGCTTCGCTCAAACAGGACGCAGTCCAGCCCTTCCGCAATAAGAGTTTTTGCCGTGGCGAGCCCGGCGACTCCGGTCCCGATGATCCCGACACGCTTAATGTCTTTCATATCCATACGTCCGTTCACGCAATCACTATCAATCGGGCGCGGGTACCGTTGCAAACAATGCGATCAGGTCGTACTCCGCCTTGAAATCAAGCGGACGGTTAAGCTGCCGATGCTCCCGACAAGCCAGAAAGCGAGAACATAGGATCCGAAAATGGTCCACAAGGCGAAGGTCCATATGGCGTAGTAGAGGCCGCGGACATTGATGCCCGCGGCGCCGGCGGCCGAAGCGCGCGCGGTGATCTTCCTATAGAGATAAGCACCATGAAGCAACCCGAGGACCGCCCCGATTGCGCTTCCAATCCATAAAAATAAATCCATGATCGAGCCTTTTGCTTTTGTACGGCCAAGCTTTGACAGCTTGACCATTCATATTGCAATTAACTAGAACCTATCTCAAAGTTAGATACTCGGTTGTCTTACTCGTGGAAAGCGTTCCTCCCCAGTTTAGGAATCATAATTGAATAAACAATGGATCTGATCCTTCATCACGATGACTTCTCGAATTTCTCTGAGAAAGTCCGGCTCGTCATGGGGCTTAAGGACCTCGACTAGGTTTCCGTCGAGATTCCGGCGCCTGACCCTTTCCACCTTAGAATGTAATGAGTGCATTGTGGGATCGACCACGCGCGTGGCACTTGCTCGGCCGCTGCACCGACCCGAAGGGATCGCTTCGTCTTAAACTCGCCCTTAATCCATAGAACATCGCTTTGGCCATGGATCCAGGAATTACTCGAGCTCGCGCTTACATGTTGTCCCGGCAGCGGCCGGTGACGTGGTTCGGCAATCTGACCGTGATGACCGTATGCGGCGCCGTGCTATGGAACGTCTTTCCCCACGGTCAAATCATCGCATGGTGCGCGAGCAACTACCTCCTCGCTGCAGTCCGCCTCTGGGACTGGCGGCGCTTTAACCGCGAGCAACCCGAGGATCCGCACAAGCTCCAGCGCTGGATGCTTCAGTTTATGTTTTACGCGGCAATGGGTGGCGCCATCTGGGGTGCGGGGGCGATGCTCTTCCTCGATTCCACCCACCTGCTCCAGCTCATCTTTATGCTGGCCGTCTTGATGGGAATCGGTACGGGTGCTTTGCCCGCGCTCTGCCCGCATTACGGAGCGTTCGCCGCGTTCGTCGTGCCGATCTTCGTTCCGCTCGCGTTCAAGCTCGTACTGTTCGGTGAACCGGTCACGAACGTATTCGCCGGGCTGGCCCTGTTCTTCCTGACGATCATCCTCTTCTTCGGACGCAACCTAAGCGCCGCGATCACGAATTCGATCACCCGTGACATTGAAAACGCCCGTCTGCTCGACGAGGTGACAATCGCCAAAGAAGCCGCAGAGCGCGCCAACGTGGAGAAATCGGGCTTTCTCGCAGCGGTCAGCCACGACCTGCGCCAGCCCTTGTATGCCATGGGTTTATTTCTGGGATCGCTGGATCGCGAAGCGCTCGGCGAGCGCAATCGCGAGCTGATCGATGACATCGACAACGCCTACACTGCACTCGAGGATATGTTCGGAGCGCTACTGGAGATCTCCCGTCTCGACGCAGGGGCCATCGAACCCGAATGGATGCATCTCCCGATCGACGAGTTGTTAGCGCGCCTGGTGCCCGAATTCAGGCACATGGCGGAAAGCAAAGGCATCGAATTCAAATACGAATACGGGAATACTCAAGCCGTCATCCATTCCGATCCCGTTTTGCTCGAACGCGTGCTGCGTAACCTGCTATCCAACGCCATTAAGTACACCGATAGCGGAAAGGTTTCTCTCGAGATTAAATCAACGACGGACGAAACGATAATCCGCGTCATAGATACCGGCCACGGCATTCCCGAATCCGATCTCGACCGGATCTTCGACGAATATCACCAGCTGGAAAATCCTGAGCGCGATCGGTCCAAAGGTCTCGGGCTCGGGCTATCCGTGGTGCGCCGCACCTGCAAGCTGCTGGCGCATCCGCTTGTCGTCGAATCCACCTTAGGTCGTGGCTCGACCTTTAGCGTCGTGGTACCTCAGGGTGATGCGGAGAGAGTCGTGCTCCCGGCGGCACCGGAGGAGTCCGCCGGGATTGCGGGATTGCATGTCGTCGTCATCGACGACGAGGCACAGATCCGCAAGGGCATGGCGACCTTGTTGAGCGACAGCGGCTGCGAAGTCACCGCCGCGGCTGACGACGAAGAAGCCTTACAGTTGTTGAAAGAAATCTCGCGGCCGCCCGACATCTTGATTTGCGATTATCGCCTGCGCGATGGACGGACCGGCCTGGAAGCGATCGAGCGACTGCGCGCCGCGATCGATCCGGAGCTGCCCGCGCTGATCATGACCGGGGATACACACGCGCATCTGCGCGAAGAAGCAGAGCGGTTGGGCCTCTATGTCCTGCACAAGCCGGTCAAGATCCCCCACCTCATGAAAGTCGTGCGCGAGCTCGTCTGACTAAGTCTCACAGCTTATCTTCCAGTAAACCCAACCGGCGCGCCTCGGCCAGACAGGCGGTACGGGTTTCCGCATTCAGCACCGCATAGAGCGTTGCAAGATGGCCCTTGACCGTACTCTCCGCAACGTTGAGCTGACCGGCAATCTCGACATTACTGAGACCGGATGCGAGCAAATCGAGGATTTGTCGCTGGCGTCGCGTCAGGTTGACGCCACCGTCGCCGGCCGGCCCGATACCGGCCCGGAAACTATCCAGGGGGCGCCGCAGCATGGGCGACACGTAATGACCTGAACGCGCGATTGCGGCGAGTCCTACTTCCAACTCGTCGCGCGCGGTGGCCTTAGAGATGTAACCGTTCGCACCCGCTTTGAGCGCACGGTGAATGATACCGGGCGACTCCAGCGCAGACAGGATCACCACGGGTGCCGGCACCCGCCGTTTGCGCAATTCCGCCAGAAACTCAATGCCGTTCAGTCCCGGTAGCTGCAGATCGAGGCAGATGAAGTCGATGTCCGGCGCGCGCTCGATGTGCGCGATAGCGTCCTCGGCCGACCCCGCTTCGAGCACGCAGACGTCGTCCGCAAGGCCCTCGAGTACGCCGCGGATCCCGCTTAAGAACAGCGGGTGATCGTCGACGACCAGCACCTTCATCGCGTGCAATCGCTCATGTTGGATCTCGTTCGATATTGTAAAACTCATCGCGCGGTCGCAAGGCCATCATGTGAACTCCGTCACAATCCTAATCCCGCCGATCGCGTTGAGACCAGTCCTTTTGGACTGGTTCGATGTGCGTAAAGACGTTTACAACAGCTCTATGCGCGGGCTTTGTCCCGACAGGTTAGCGCATCCCGCTACCGATAATGAGTACTTCGGCATGAGATTGAGCAAGACGATTTTGTCGGTGACTACCGGCGGAGGTAAGCCATGTATATGCAAATGATTACGCTTCGAACAAAGCTCTTATTCATCGTGCTTGCGGTCGTATTGGTTTGCGCGCAGCCGGTCGGTGCGGACGGTAAGACCCAAACCATGAACACGAAGGTCCATTGTGCTATTCCGCGGCAGCGGCGGGGCGGTGACCGAGATTGCGCGGAAGGGCCAGGCGGCGCCCGGCGGCAACGGCTTGTTCGGCGATTTTAACGACGTCAACCTGAACACGAGCGGCCAGGTCGCGTTCCGGTCGTTCAACATGACTGGCACGAGCGGTGGCTTCAGTGACAACGACGGCCTATTCCGCGGTATCGGCGGGGCGGTGACCGAGATTGCACGGGAGGGCCAGGCGGTTCCCGGCGGCAACGGCTTTTTCGGCTTTTTTAGCAAAATCAACCTGAACACGAGCGGCCTGGTCGCGTTCCGGTCGTTCAGCATGACTGGCACGAGCGGTGGCTTCAGTGACAACGACGGCGTATTCCGCGGTAGCGGCGGGGCGGTGACCGAGATTGCGCGGAAGGGCCAGGCGGCGCCCGGCGGCAACGGCTTATTCGGCGGTTTTGACGAAATCAACCTGAACACGAGCGGCCTGGTCGCGTTCCGGTCGTTCAGCATGACTGGCACGAGCGGCGGCGGCAGTGACAACGACGGCGTATTCCGCGGTAGCGGCGGGGCGGTGACCGAGATTGCGCGGAAGGGCCAGGCGGCGCCCGGCGGCAACGGCTTATTCGGCTTTTTTAGCAAAATCAACCTGAACACGAGCGGCCAGGTCGCTTTCGAGTCATTCTCCATGACCGGCACGAGCGGTGGCTCCAGTG
The DNA here is from genome assembly GCA_963662545.2 of Gammaproteobacteria bacterium. Classification (GTDB taxonomy): domain Bacteria; phylum Pseudomonadota; class Gammaproteobacteria; genus JAYYZW01. Next base: position 2,610,458 of record CAXXLL010000003.1, on the reverse strand, counting down.
ACAACAACGGCGTATTCCGCGGTAGCGGCGGAGCGGTGACCGAGATTGCGCGGGAGGGCCAGGCGGCGCCCGGCGGCAACGGCTTATTCGGCGGTTTTAGCGATATCAACTTGAACACGAGCGGCCAGGTCGCTTTCGAGTCTGAATTCATGACCGGCACGAGCGGTGGCTTCAGTGACGACAACGGCGTTTTCCTGGGCGACGGCATCGAGACCTTACAGGTCGTGCGCGAAGGCGATGACCTGGCGGGCAGCGTGGCAACTGCTTTCAGTGAGGTCACACTCAATGACTTCGGCCAGGTTGCTTATCGAGGCTTTCGCGCGAACGGCTTAGACGGGATCTTCCTCTTCACGCCGGACCTCCACTGGCGCGGTGACAGCTTCGATGACTGGGACACCGGCAACAACTGGACGGTCGGTCTCAATCCCGGCGACCCGCATAAGGTGTTCATTGACCGCGCTGGTGGTGGCACGGTCAATGGCCCGGCCGGCTCGGTTAACGTCTCCTCGCTCGATATCAACGCGAAGGTCAGTGGTATTGCGACCCTGCGCATGAACGGCGGCGGTGATATCACGGTCGCCAACGGGCTCACCATAGGCGTGCTGGGGCAACTCGACCAGGAGGGCGGCACGTTCAGCGCCGGGGCCGCCAGCAACGCCGGCACCCTGAACCAGGACGCCGGCACCCTGAACCTCGGCTCGCTGACCAACACCGGTTCCGCCACCTTTGACGCCATCGTCAATGTCGCCGGTACGGTCGATAACCAGGGCACGATGACCGTCAACGCTGGGGCCGTTCTGGGTTTCAGCGGTCTCCTGAGTAACCTCGACACGCTGAACATGAATGGCGGCACCATCAACACCGGCATAACCCTGCAAAACGAATTCGGTGCGCAGATGAATGCGCGCGGCACCGTGGACGCGCTGCAGTTGGTGAACAACGGCACGCTAAATACCACCGGCCTGCTGACCGTGACGGGGCTGTTTTCCAACACCGGCCAGCTCACCGTGCAGACCACCGAGAGCCTGCACGTCGACGGTTCGATGCAAAACCTCGGTACGGCCAAGCTCGACGGCGGCGCGCTCAGTGCCGACGGCGGCGTCTTCAATTCCGGGGTCATCGAACTGGCCGGTGGGGCGGTCGAAGGCTCGGGCGATCTGAATAACCAGGCCGGCGGCATAGTGCGCGGCAACGGCACCCTCTTCTCCGGCTTGACTAATGACGGCGGCCTGGTGCACGCCAATAGCGGCGGCAACCTGCTGATTGCCACCTTCTTCGGCGGCAACATCAACGGCGGCGAGGTGCGCATCGAGGACGGCAGCAGCATCAATGCTTTCAATGGCTTCGCAAGCTCCGGCACCGTGGTGCTGAAGGGCAATAACGCGACGCTATCGGGTGGCGCACTATCCAACACCGGCACTGTCAGCGGCGTTGGCCGCGTGACTAATACGTTGATCAACGCCGGCACCGTGCGCGCCGAAGGTGGCAAGTTGACGTTGTCAGGTGCGGGCAGCAGCAACACCGGATCCATCCAGGCTGGCACGGCTAGCGAGGTGTTCTACAGCCAGGGTCTCGCAACGAACAGCGGCACGATAGCGCTCACCGGCGGCACCTTCGACAACGGCGGCAACGCCATGACCAACGCGGGAAGCGTGCTCGGGCATGGCACGCTGCGCACGGGCGGGTTGACCAATGATGACACGGTGCACTTTGCCGATGGTGATGCCGAGGTTTTCGGCACCGTACTCAACAACGCACAACTCTCCGCGACGAGTAACACGACGACGTTCTTCAACGAGGTCACCAACAGCGTGACGGGTGTGATCAAGAATACCGAGGCGACCTTGCGGTTTCTCGGCGGCCTGAACAATTCGGGCACGTTCATTTCCGATCCCGCGGACAATTTTTTTACCGATCTCATCGTCAATGACCCCGGAACGCTCATCGGCGGTGTCGGCGATCGCTTTCTCGTCTCCGGTAACTATGAAAACCACTCATTGAATAACACCGGCTGGGAAACGAGCGCAGCCGAACTCGTGTTTCATGGCACCATCCAGGAAATGCATATCGGTGGTACTGATTTAGGTGCGAGCCTGCTTGGCTACGTCGACAACTTCGCGTGGGGCATTTTGACCCTGGAAGCGGGCGTCGGACTGACGCTGTTTGATGGCAACGCGACCAGTGGTGGTGCCGTCTACGCCGGGTTCGTGAACCTCGCCGATGGCGTCGACGACCTCGCGATGGAGGTGAATTACATCTTCTCTGACTTCGACATCTATTACGACATGGCGCTCGCGGGCAATGCCTATCTCGGCGGTCTGATCTATGCGCTGAACGGCACAGGTGTATTGGCGCCGTTGAATTCGGCGGTACCGCTGCCGCCGGCGGTGTGGTTGTTCGGCAGCGCGATGATCGGGCTATCCATCCTGCGACGGAGGAATATGCAATGAATAAATGGTTTGAACAAATGCATTGCAAAGTAGCAGTCATCGTCGCACTTCTTGCTTTATTCCCGCTCTCGGCACAATCAGCGCTCATCGGATCCTGGTCATTCGACGGTAATGCGAACGATTCGAGCGGCAATGCGAATCACGGCACGATAATCGGTGATACCAGTCTTACTTCGGACCGCTTCGGAAATCCAGACAGCGCCTATGCATTCGATGGCAGCGGTGATTACATTTCTACTCCAACGGCAGGTTTCCCGATTGGAAGTTCGGCAATGTCCTACTCGCTTTGGATCAATCCGGGAGATAACCCGGGCTCCGATCACAGGGTGCTTCAATATGGTGCGAATGCCAAACTGCAGAATTTTAATCTGTACATCAACGCGAATCAGTACCGTCTCGATTACTGGGGGTTCACCTACCACGACTTCGACGCAACTAATCAGGGGAGCTGGCAGCATGTCGCGCTGACCAGCGACGGTTCTAATTACGCTTTTTATCTTAATGGCGTGCAGACATTCAATGGGGAGGAACTGGGCCAAAGCTTGGGGGACGATGGCACGTTGACGATCGGCAGTCACGAAACTTTCGGAAAAAATTTCGCCGGCGCGATCGACGATTTACGCGTCTATGATCACGCCCTGAGCCTCGAGGAAGTGCAGGCGCTTGCTGCAGTTCCTGCTCCTCCTGCCCTCGTTCTTCTGCTTTCCTCGCTTTTTGGATTAACGTTTTATCGCCGTATCGAAAGAATTTAAAAGGGTCGGTGACAAATGGTTCTTATTCTCATTCGCCGACCCTTTCGACGGCCCCCTCGGCACGGCCTTCCTCTTTTTGCCTGCCCAGTAGAACGACTTAAGGCTTTATCCATCTTCGCGTTGAAGCGGAAATCACCAATCGGTAGAGAACACCACGCGGCAATTCGAATGGCGTGAAGTTTTTCTTGAGCTAGGGCAGTTGCGAATAATGCGCTGCATGTGTTGCGGCGATATTCATCGTCTACGCCGATCACCCAAGGCGTTGTGATGGTAGCTGGACCAGCGATAGTCACCTGGGTGTTGCACCCTATTGGCGGCTAACGGATTAAGTTCGATGTAGCGGTAACACGCCGATAGATACCGCTCGTATAATTCCGATAGCAGGAGCTTCCCTGGACCCACATCTCCAATGGTGGGCGCTTAGGGCTTAATGTGTCGACAAGCTGCGCTTCGATTGTCGGAAGCGAGGTGCGCAGAAAGACCAATCGTCCAGCGTGTTCCAAAAATTCCATAATCCTTTCGAATATCAGTGAACATAAACTTATGGATCTGATCCTTCATCACTATGACTTCTCGAATTTCTCCGAGAAAGTCCGGCTCGTCATGGGGTTGAAGGATCTCGACTGGTTCTCCGTCGAGATTCCGGCCTATCCTCCTAAACCCGATTACATACCGCTGACCGGCGGCTACCGGCGCACCCCGGCTCTGCAGATCGGCGCCGACGTCTATTGTGATACCGCGCTCATCGTCGAGGTGCTGGATTCAATCAAGCCGCAACCGCCGCTATATCCGGGTCCGGATCCGGTAAGGATGCAGGCGCTGTGTGAGACCCTTGCCGCTTGGGCCGAATCGCAGCTGCTGTGGCCGGTAGCCCTGTACGTTTCGGGTTGCAACGCACGGCGATTTCCGGAGGCTTTTCACCGGGATCGCGCGGCGCTCCACGGCAAGGCCGCACCGACCATCGAGCAGGTCGAAGCCTCCGCGCCCAAATACCGGGCGCAAATGTGGCCGCAACTCGAGCGCATCGAGGACTTGCTGTCCGCGGGCAACGACTACGTCCTCGGCGACGTTGTGAGCCTCGCGGACATCGTCATCTACGAAGCGCCCTGGTTTCTCGAGACGATGGGCGGGCCTAGCAAAGGTTTGGACCGGCTGCCGAAGACGCGCGCGTGGATGGAGCGCGTGCGCAATCTGGGCCATGGACGCCCGCTAGATCTCTCCGCGCAGGCGGCGCTCGATCGGGCGCGCGCGGCGGAACCGCTCTCGATCGAAAAGCCGGACTATCAGGCCCCCGAAGACATCGCGGTTGGTGATGAAGTAATCGTCGAGCCGCTGGGCGAACGATCGCCCGCGTCCGGCATCCTGGCCTCGATCGATGAACGCCGGGTGTCCATTCGCATCTCCAACGATCGCGTAGACGAGGTCTGCGTGCATTTTCCGCGTCTCGGTTATCGCGTGAGACGGCCTAAACGATAGGCGATCGTTTTTTAATGCCCTGATTGTTTTTTACGAGAAACCGAAAGTACCGGGTGATAATGTCCCCACGGTGCCACGCTCTGTGGAAACCCAGTGAACCACTTGCTGCCGAAATTCTTACTGGTGCTTGCCTTAGGTGCTCATCTGGCGCATGGCGCAGAACCGAGTGTGATCACGATCGAATCGGTTAAAGGGCCGAACTGGTCTCTCGACATGTTCCGGCTGGCCGTCGATTTCGGGGCAGCAGGCGGACCTACGGCCGAACTCGACATTGCGCGCGCAAGCTTGCCCGCACCCTTGGGCGAACTCGAACGCCTTGTCATTCGATGCGGGCGAATCCAGATCACACCTCGCCGGTTCGAGTGCGCTGAAGGAAAACTCAGCGGGACGGTTAATAAAGCGTACGTCGAATTCGCACTGGGCTTTACTTACCGGGTGTTTGACAGGCGGCTCGACTTCGATCTGCCGGCGATCCCGTACGCAGACGGTCAGGTTCGGATCAAAGGTCGGATCGGCGGCGCGGGACTTAGGTTCGAGCTGCGTGGTGCAAGTTTGGCCTTAAGCGCCGTGGCCCGGGATCTCGATGAGGCTTTGGACAGCGCGCGTGATATCACAGTCGATACAGGGTCGCTCGACTTCGATTCCAGATGGCGTTTTGCACCTGATGGTGCCATCCGAGCCGAAGGGCATGCGGCGGTAAGAGATCTCGCCTTCAACGATCCCACCGGACGTTTCGCTGCCGAAGCCTTGAATATGGATCTCGATATTGAAGTGGCCAGCGGATCCGCAGAGGGCGCGTGGGAGACGGACGTGAAAATCAAGATCGGTACAGGCGGCGTATACGCCGAACCCGTATACGTCGACTTTTCCGAACATCCGCTCGTTCTCACTGCCTCCGCAATTATCGAACCTGTCGCCGGCCGTATCGAAATACCGCGTTTCCACGTTACGCAACCGGAAGTCATCACCTTGAGCGGTCGTCTCGTGTCCTCATGAGATAAACGCTTGGAGCACGCTGTCGTCGAGATCGAAAGCGCGCGTTTCCCCGTGGCGTATGACACCTATCTAAAAGGCTTCCTGGTCGGAACGCCGTTCGATCGTCTCGATACCGAAGGTAAATTGAAAGGGCGCATCGAGATCGAGCAGGACCAACCGGTCGGCTTGTCGCTCGAAGTGAAGACGCTCAACCTCGAAGATGCCGATGGACGTTTTGCAATGTACGGCGCGCGCGGCAATCTCGACTGGCGTCGTGACGCTGCAGATGCGGCTTTGAGCCGCTTCGCTTTCGACGGCGGGTTCGTCTATGGCGCGGGTTTCGACGCTTCGGCCTTGCAACTACGGATCGCTGGGACAGGGGCGGAACTCACCGAACCGGCCAGGATTCCGGCGCTGGGGGGCGCGCTCGACATCAAGGCGTTCAAGGTAAGCGACTGGGACAGCGACGATATAACGTTTGATTTCGAGGCGGATCTCAAACCGATCGAGCTGCGGCAATTGACGGTTGCACTCGGCTGGCCGGCGTTCGCCGGAACGCTTTCCGGAAGACTGCCGCTTTTGAGCTACCGGCAAGGCGTGGTCACGCTCGGCGGTACGCTCGAGGCGCGCGCGTTCGATGGCGATGTCACGATCGAGGATCTCAGGATCGAACGACCGTTCGGTATCGTACCCGCCGTCTCCGCGACGATACGTCTGCGTAACCTCGATCTCGGTCTCGTGACGGAAGTGTTTTCATTCGGCAGTGTGGCAGGTAGGCTCGATGGTGACATCGAAGATCTCAAGATGTTAAAGGGCGAGCCAATCGCCTTCAATGCGAGTTTTCGAACCCCCGAGAATGATCGCTCCAAGCACCGCATCTCTCAGCGCGCGATCGGTACGATCTCGAAAGTTGCCGGGGGGAGCGGTACGGTGCTGTCCAGCACCTTCTTGAGCGTGTTCAAGGATTTTCCCTACGATCGTCTCGGGATTTCGTGCCGGCTCGAAAGCGACATCTGCCACATGGACGGTATCGAAGCCGCGGACGCGGGTTACTATATCGTCAAGGGCAGCCTGCTGCCGCGGCTTGATCTCATCGGCCGCGTGCGTGCGGTCAATTGGTCGCGCCTGATGAGCCAACTGAAGCAGGCGCTCGAGGAAGGGCAATTGAATATCGAGTAGGCGAACCCCCCGGGCGATCGACGGTCTTAAGAATTAGTATCGTAAATCGGCGTTTGATGCGCGATTTAGTGACGGAAGATTCAGCTATGACACGATGTAGATTATTGTTTGCCTGCGCGGCCGTGCTTCTGGCCGGTTGTGTGACCATCAATATTTATTTTCCCGAAGCCGCAGCCCAAGAAGCGGCGGATCGGATCATCGACGAAGTACGTGGCGCGCAGGATGCCGAGGCATCGGGCGCCTGGCTTCATTTCGATCGCAAGAAGACATCGGGCCTCGCGATCGCGGCGTTTGGATTTCTGAACTTCGTGGTACCGGTTGCCCATGCTCAGGCTGATTTCGACGCTTCCTCGCCTGCGACGCGCGCGCTCGAGCAATCGTTAAAGGCCCGCTTCCCCAAGCTCAAACCTTATCTCGATGCAGGCGCTGTCGGCCTCACGGCCGCGGGCGTGCTCGATATCCGCGACCGCAACGCCATCGCGCTGGCCCAGCGTAATACAGTGCGCCAACTCGTCACCGATCAAAATGCGGATTGGGAAGGGTTGTATAAAGAGATCGCGCGCGTCAACGGTCATCCGGAATGGGTCGGTCAGATCCGCGGGGTGTTCGCGCAACGCTGGGTCGCAAAAGCGACCAGGGGCTGGTATTACCGTGATGCGAGCGGAGCCTGGAAGCAGAAGTAGGGGGTACCGAAAGAAAGGGGACATTCTTCTTTTAGGAAAAAGATGAATGTCCCCTTTCTCGTTGAACGTCTGGAGCCTTGTGCCATTCCTGACGCGGTGACAATCAGTACCGTATTGGCGGTACTCTTTACGGCGACCCTGGTTCACGCGTCTCTCGGGTTCGGCACCGCATTGGTGTCCATGCCATTGCTGGTTATTTTGCTCGGATTGCAGGTCGCGACACCTCTGGTGGGTCTGGCGGCCGCCGTTACCGTCACCGTGGTACTCGGGCGCGAATGGCGCAACATGGACGTGCGCTCCGCCTGGCAGTTAATCGTGGCCTCGCTCATCGGCATTCCAATCGGACTTTTATTGTTGCGGGCTGCGCCCGAATACCTGGTAAAGACGATTCTCGGCGTGACGCTGGTCGGCTATGGAATTTACAACTTAGCGAAACCCGAATTACCGAAAATCCGCGCCGGCCGCTGGGTCTATCTATTCGGCTTTGCGGCGGGGGTGCTAGGCGGTGCCTACAACACCAACGGACCGCCTATCGTGCTCTACGGCGCACTCAGGAAATGGTCCGTACAGGAATTTCGCGCGACCGTGCAGGGTTATTTTTTTCCCACCGCGGTGCTGATTTGTGGGGGACATGCCGCCGTGGGGCTGTGGACCGCCGAGGTATTCAGGCTGTTCGGCTTCGCCCTACCAGTTGTTTTGCTCGGCAACATCATCGGTATACGGCTCGGCCGCCGAATTCCGGCCGGGCTATTTACGCGTGTTCTGTATGTGGCGCTGGTGATCCTGGGGCTATTGATGTTCGTCTGAATTGTAAAAAGTCGGCATTGATCTGCTAGCTTGCGAGGCACGTTTAGACTTAGTCAGATATTTCAGACACGCTGAACGATGTCTATAAAAAGGGGGATACCGGACGTTTGCAGGCCGGAATCGATCGTCGCGCGCGGCGAAAGGCAAGGCCTAAAGTGGATTCTTCCCTATTCCCTTGTCGCTATTACCCTAGTTTTCGGCACCCATGTAGCGTCGCGGATTGTTATACACAACGCTTGTCGCCACGCCTGGTCCAACCTTCGAGAATGTTTCCTGCGCTTCGGTGTAGGCCCCGGGATAGGTTGAATCAAAATGCGGGTAGTCCGATCCCCAAAGGATGCAATGGCCTAGGCCCTTGTCGACCATCCATTGAAGGCCCGACAGCTCGTCGGCTTCCATCGAGACAAAACACTGCTCGGCGAATATTTCAGACGGCTTGCGCTTTAACCACGGCGTGTGATGGCCCATCACTTCAAAGTGTTCATCGAGCCGATCGATCCAGTACGGCATCCAACCAAGGCCGCTTTCAAAGAATCCGACACGCAAAGTTGGGAAGCGGTCCATGACGCCGCCCGCGAGCATGTCCATCATCACCGCCATCTGCCCGAAAGGATGCGCGATCATGTGATCGTAGAAGAGGTTGTCCTCATAACGTCCGGTTGAAAAGCTCGGCATTTGTGAACCGAAGCTGCCGTGGATCCCGACTGCGAGGTTGTCGTCGATCGCGGTTTGCCACAAGCCGTCGCAAGCCGGGTCATACAGTGCCATTTCTCTATAGCGTTCGGGGCGTGACATGAAGCCCTTCAATCCGATTGATCCCAAGCGTTTGGCTTCTTTCGTCGCCAGCCCAATATCCTGCAGAGGTACCAGACCCATTGCGAACAATCGCGTGGGAGCGTGTTTACAGAAATCACTGATCCAGTCGTTATACGCACGGCAAGTTTCGGCCGCGATCGCGGGGTCGGCGATATCGCCCGCAAGCAGGTGGGCAGATGGGAACAACAAGGCCTGATCGATGCCTTCCTCATCCATCACCTTGAGTCGCTCGGCCGGATCGTGGCTGCCCGGGGGGATGTCGGACCAGATTACTTTTTGACCTGGCGCCAGGCCGCCGGGAACACAAGCGTGCGCAATGCTTGCTCCTCCGCCGAACGGTAATCGGCGGCCTTCAACGTAAATATCGCTAACGCCATCAATCGTTCGAATCTGGAGGACGTCTTCCTGGAATTTACGCGTGGTGTATTCCGTCCACACAAGCTCGGGTCCGCAAATATGGCCATCGCCGTCGATCACTGTTTGTGGGCGTGTCATTAGCTTCCCTTGATTTCGAATTACTGCAATGCAGGTGCCAAATCAATTCTACGCTATCGCGGCGCCGCGACGTTGTTCTCGATTGCGTCTGTAATTTCCTCGAAAGCAGACCTTCAGAAGCGTTCGATGGAGCATTAACCGAGCACTTCGGCTGTCTAACCATAAGCTGACGGTGGACTGCAGGCGTTAATCAGCGCGAATATAGGATGTTGCGGCGCAATAATTTGCGCCGCAACAATTCGTAGTAGTACGCCAGTCTGCACTTGCGGTACTTTACTGCCACAAAAACCATCGCGGCCCGACTCGGCCAGAGAGGAAACGCCCCATGACTGAACAGGAACAACGCAACATCGAAACCGCGAAGCGCTACATCGTTCTGTACAACAACGACATCGAGCGCTTCGTGCCCGAATGCTACACAGCGGACTGCACAGTTTTCGCGATGGGCGCCGGCGTGGTTGAAGGCGCAGAACAGTTTCTGCAGGTCGAGCACGCGGTCCTAAACGCTGCGCCAAAACGCTACATGCGGCTCGAACACATGCACGCAAGCGGCGATGTAGTGACCAATGAAGTCACCCTCCTAGACCCGGACGCCAGCGCCGACTGGGCTATACTGTTTGTCGCAGTGTTGACCATGCGCGATGGCAAAATCGCCGTCGATCGAACCTACGCCGACTATACCAACTGGCCCAGCCTCGAGGCGTTCGCCAACATGGATTGAACGCACGCCGCGTCGTGCGTGTCAGTCGAACATCGCCACTGCGGAGGGAATATCCGGGACGTACCGCGTTTTGATTGGTAACGGCTTATGCGTCCATAAATATGCGCATGATTAACGCGAGCCTGGATTTCTACGTCAAGATTACGCTCGCAAATGCCAGCGGTATCTTGTGCTCAGACGTGAAACTCCACCACTGCGCCGCCCGTGCCATACAGCGGCCCGTAGCCATGAACGGTCGCCCGGTTGAACCGGCTGCCAAGTCCGCCCAGGATAAATGCAAAATGTTTGAAGCCCATGTCGACGCGGGCTTCCTGTGCGTACTGCGGACAGGCTTTGATCAAGGCATCGACGTCGCCGCGTTCCATGAGATCGAGAACGTTCCGGTTCCACGCGTCCTCGCCGTCTGCGGCGATGCGGTCGTCCTCGATGTCGATGATCCCCCGGAAGGTGGAGCCCGAAAGACCGCCGACGCCGACGACGGCGATCCGACGGCCGAGCGCTTCCGCCCGCTCGGCGATGATGCTTCCGAGCGCCCGGGTCATGTCCCAATCGTGATAGACGTTGTTGGACGTGATGGCCATTGGCCGCGCCGAATCCGCGTTCAGGAAGTTCGCCGCGATGATGGTACCGGTGTCGACCGGAAAGGCGTCGTAATCTACACCTTTCGAGCGGATATCGATTGCGGGCGTCGCGGCGATGACCGCCTCGGTCAGCTCGGTGTCGACGGTGATGTCGTAGGGCAGCTCGCCGTATTCGTGCCAGTTCTCATCCACGTGCTGACCATTGATATGGGGACGCATCTGCCATAGCTGATCGAGCACCGCAATCCACTGCGTTGAATAGACGACCAACGTGTCCGGGTTCGATTGCACGAGGGAATCGCCGGCTTTTTCCATCGCCAAGGCCAGGGCGCCCCAGGGCGGATTTTCCCTCTGCAAGTAGGGCAGCGGCGAGCCGGGAATGAGAAAGGCGGATACGACGGCCATGCTCAGCTATCCCTTAGGCGGCCCGGGCGAGGCCGGCCTTGACCAGGTTCCACTCCATAACTGCGTTACCGGTCCCGATTACCGTACCGTAGCCGTGCAGTTCCCCAGGCAGTTCCGGGTAGTCCATCGCCGAGAACATCCACGTGAACGCACCTGATTTCACTTCTGCGAAAGCCTCCTCGATGAACTGCGGAAGCACCTCGAAGGTTTCCTTGATCCGACCGCGTCGCAAGAGATCGATAATGCGCATATCCCACAGATAGCCTTCCATATTCTCGGGATGCTCTTGCGACATGTCTTCCGGCGGCTCCGGTTCCTTGCTGAAGTGATAGTGGCAAAGCGTGTTCGATGCCAGCACAACGGCGCGCCGCCCGGTCGCCTCGATCGCCTTGCGAGTTGCCTTGCCCAGCGTATCCATTTCCTCCAGGCCTTGTTCGGTCGTGAGGTAGTAGGGCGAGTTGTTCGCAGAAATACCGACGACCGGAATATCCCACTGCGGACGGATCATATGCAGGGTCGTAATGGTTCCGTAGTCCACGCGGAAATTCGGGTTGCGCATCATCTTGGTGGTGAGCCCCATTTTCGCGCCTTCCTCGCAGCAGGCTTCGGCGAGTTCGACATCGACTTCCAAATTGAAGGTATAGCGGAAAATATTGGGGAAGATGGGGTCGACCGACTTGCCGCCGAGGTTTTTGATCCCGAGAAAATGATGTCCCTGCTGCGTGATCCAGTGCGGTGAGTGCACCAGCAGCACGTCCGGTTTGAGTGCATCGAGCGTTTCGCGCGCGCGTTCGTAGGCCCAGCGCAGAGGTTCCCAGCCACCCTTGGAGCGCGGTTCATTTTGTGGCGGATTTTCCCCGAACACGAGATGCGGTGGATGCGGTGCGAGGTAGCCCGCGATGATCTCTCCCTTGCTCATGCTTATTACCTCCGGTTAAGTCTGCAAACCGTATACTGACAAAGATAACACCCTGGCAGATCGCGCTTAGGAGTTACTTCACGAACCTGCCCTTTATATCTGTTGACCAAGCACCCGCATATCCAGCTTGGTCGCGCTGACCCTGCCGCTTTGTATCACCATCTCGTCAGTGTCCTGACAGGGATCGATCTGGACGCTGGATAGGCCGTGATAAAACTGATCACCGCGCCGCACGAAGCAGCCCTCGTAATAGGTATGGCCCAGGCGTGTGATAACGATATCCGCGGCGCGCGACTGCGTAAATGGGAAGTTGACGTTCCACGTCGTCGGCTCGGGATCGCCGATCGCGACCAGGTCTTTCCATACCAGCGGGATCAAATAGTCCGAGAGGGATTTCAACTCGGCCGCGATATCCGCCTTGAAACCGCGCTCCCGATCCCAGTGTTGGAAGTCCTCGGGGTTCAATTCCTGCGACAAGGCGAGTGCCGGAATGCCGGCGATGTTCGCCTCAAAACATGCACCGACCGTACCGGAGGAGAACATGAAACCCAGTCCCACATTCTTGCCGATGTTGATCCCCGAGACCACGATGTCGGGCCGCTGGTCGAGCAGGTTGTAAATCGCCAGGTTGACGCAGTCGGCTGGCGTGCCGGTGACTGACCATGCCGGATAGCCGTGTATATCGATGTGCTCGGCATAGAGTGGACCGTAACGCGTCATCGACTTGCCTTTCCAGCTCTGTTCTTCCGCGGGCACGACGACAGTGAGGTCTCCGAGGCGTGCAAGCGCGTCGATGGTGTGGTGAAACAGGGGCGAGTCGTGGCTGTCGTCGTTGGTCAGCAGGATGTTTGGATGTTTGCCGGTCACCGGGAGGCCCTCAGCGATATCGGTCGCGACAGACTGCCGGCCCGATCCTGATGAAAAAGCATCTTAGGCGTCATCTTCTCGTTTACCCGTGGATTTCGCCGCCGATTCGTCGTATTGGTTGGCGAACCGCCGGCGCGCTGTACCCACGACAAGCTTACCGCAGTCGACAACGCTAATACGACAGTGGGCCGGAGACTACCGCTCTTGCTACTCTAGCAACCGGATTAGCTTGCGGACAGATGACCATGCCTGAAAAGCTCCTGTCAACGACCGTGATCGGCAGCTACCCGCAACCGGCCTGGCTGGTCGACCATGAACTGTTGAAAAAGAAAGTCGTGCCGCGCATACGCGCGCACGATATCTGGCGCATCGCGGAGCCCAATCTGGAGGAAGCGCAAAACGATGCCACATTGCTTGCGATCCGCGACCAGGAACGGGCCGGCATCGACGTCATCACCGACGGTGAAATGCGCCGGGAGAGTTATTCCAATCGTTTCGCGACCTCGCTCGAAGGCATCGACACCGAAAACCCGTTCATCCGCGAGATACGCGGTTACAAGATCCCCATGCCGCGCATCGTCGCCGCGCTTAGACGAACGGGGCCGGTCGAAGTTGAGGATCTCAAGTTTCTAAAGCGCAACACGGACCGTCTCGCCAAGATCACTCTGCCGGGGCCGTTCACCCTGAGCAAACAGGCATCGGATGACTATTATCGCGACGAAGAGGCGGTGGCGATGGCTTATGCCGAAGTCGTAAATGCCGAAGCGCGCGATCTCGAAGCCGCCGGCGCAGACGTGATTCAGCTCGACGAACCGTGGCTGCGTGAGGATCCAGACGGCGCCAACCGTTACGGGGTGGCAGCCATTAACCGCGCGTTGGAAGGCCTGAACGTGACGACCGGCATCCATCTTTGCTTTGGCTACGGCTTCGTCGTCTCGCCCAACAAACCGAAAACCTACGCGTTTCTGTCCCAGCTTGCCGACTGCGAGGTTGATCAAATCTCGATCGAGGCCGCGCAACCGCATCTCGATCTCGCGATTCTCGACGATCTGTCAAATAAGACGATCGTACTCGGCGTGATTGATCTGTCCACGAATGAAGTGGAGAGTGCGGCCACCCTGGCCGAGCGGATTCAGCGCGCTATACCCCATGTCGCGCCAGAGCGGCTCGTGGTGGCGCCAGACTGCGGTATGAAATATCTCACGCGCGATGCTGCTTTCGGCAAATTGAAAGCATTGGTCGAGGCCGCTGACCAGGTACGGCGGGAATTGCTGTAAGGATTTTCCGGCGACGAAGACCGAACCGAAACGTCGTATTTCAGCAAACGCGGGGTATGATCCAGATTCGTTTTACGATCTGGACGGCAGGCCCGCCGTGTTTAGTCAAATAACTCAACTCCGGCACCCGAACCCTCAACTCCGGCACCCGAACCCTTTAGAGATATACATGCTAAAAGCAAAAGTTGCTTGCGTATTGATTTTTGGATTCCTAAATGGCTGCAACGCTGCAACGGTTCCTGATATATACAACCGCGCGATAAAGGACTTCTACGAGGAGTATTCATTTGATGATCCAGAAGTAAAGGGATTTGCGGTTGACGGAAAATTGGTTGCACCGTATTTCCGACCAACCTTGGCAAAAAGCTACACAGCTTTTGACCTAGGAATATCTCTCTTCACGAAGCAGGAATCTGCGACGGTTGTTCTTTTGAAGGTTTCAATAGCAGGGATGGGATCAATTTTTGATTCTCGAGCGACGATGATCGCGAGCGGAACAGAACCGAATGGAATATTCTTCGAACATCGAATTTTGGTAGAAGAAGTAGATGTATCGAAATTCGAAGAAATCGCGGATCAAAATAGGGAGCTCAAAGTGACTGTTACGCTACTCGACAATGATGTAGAACATGTAATCGAATATCTATTTGTTTTGGGGATTAAACGGATTGCCGCACCTTTCCATTAGGAGTTCGGGTGTCGGAAAGTCACCTTTTATCACCGGATTCTTCGTCCCTCGATGTCCGGCACCAGCAGCCAGGACACCTTCCCCGCGTGCGCCTCCTCTCCCGCAACCGCATACCCTTGATCGCGCGCAAGAGTGCTCAACACGAAGAATTCGGCATGGCGCGTGAACCCCATCGTCATGATGGATCCGCTCTCCCAGAGGCCATGCAACTCATCGAACCAGATCGGGGTGAGGTCGCTGGTGAAACCGTGTGCTTTCGCGATGTTTACCGATGCCGCGGCGAACGCTTCGCGAGCTTCGATGATGCGCGCGTCGTAAATCAGATGCATCGGCAGGTCCGAACCCTTACACCAGGATCCGGCGAAAGCCGTACCCGACAGGGTGCCGGCCGTGAGGATCGCAGCCGCGCGGGCGAAATCTCGGCGATTCATCTTTGCGGTCCTGCACTCATTTCCGCACCAGGTAGTCGATCAAGGCGTCGAGATCCTGATTACTGATTTCGGTCCTGCGAAACGACGGCATTCCTGCCAGCCCTTTCCTCACGCGTAGTCGTATCAGCGCTGCGGAGAGATCCGTTCGCTGCTCTATGACAGCGTAATCCGGTCCCCGGGTCTGCTTGAGTTGAATCGTACCCGGCGCGAAGGGGCTGTCCATGTGACAGGCTGAACACCAGTTTGAAAACACTCGCTTGCCGGTGCTTTCTTCGGCCTGTAAGACGTTCATTGCCAGCGTGAAGGCACAGACTAGCGGTACAGCGGACGCGAGTATCGAATTGTCGGAACGCCTCACGCGTCACTTTCCCTGTAATGTTTGGGCCAGATCCCCGACTTGCCTGGTGCAATCACACCGTTGGGATCAATGACGTCTTTCAGTTTTTCCTGAAACCTGAGCAGCGCATTGTTATTGAAATCATAGGTCGCAGCGACCTCATCCATGTAGGCCAGGTGCGTGCGATATTCACCATAACCCTTTTCGGCTGCTTCCCTAATGAGTACGGTGAACAGCTCTCGCACCTTGCTCATCTCTTCGGGATTGTCTTTCCGGAAGATCAGTGTATTAACGAATCTGAAGGCCCGCGGCTCGCAATAAAAACCGCAAAGATGATCGAAGCCGAATTCATGAACGCGTGATCGGACGAGCTCGTTCAGCACCCTGGCGTGTCCGGCCGTCATGGGGCCAACCGGTGAGAAATCGATGTGACCACCCGCGCCCATCCAGTTCACGAGACCGAATTCGTTCAGACTCGGGATTCCCGCCTGACTTTGATCCCGCGGGTGCAAAATCTCGTCACCCGGGTGATAGACGCGGTCCTTGAGCTCGATACCTTTGATGTGCTGTACCGCCTGCTTGATCCGCGACCAGGCGTCGTTGACTTTGGCCTCGGTGCCGTAAAGTGCGAACGACGCGTTCCAGCGACCGAGCTTGAGTTTTTCCTGTATCACCGAAAGCGTTTCGTCTGGAACCGGACCCTCGCCGTCGTACCACTGGCTTCTAACCGATAGAAATGACGCGATGAGTTCGAGATTGCTGACGACAACGGGATTACGGATCGTCTCGTCCAGTTTGAATGGCCGCAGCGCTTCGAAAATCGATTCCAGGCCTGCATCGAAACGGCAGTTCACTTCACAGCTCATGTAGGTTTCGGGCTCCGGCAACAGGAACCTCGCCATCTTGGTGACGACCCCGTAATTCGATTGCGTGAACAAGCCGTCGACCCAGGGGCCGAAGCCGCCGCGTAACAGGGGTCCCGAGGTGCTGTTGCCCATCGCGCCCATGCCGGCGCGCATCAACTCGCCGTCCGGTAGCACGATCTCGAGTCCCGCGGAATTGGCGAACTGATCATCAAAGTAGCCGTAGCCGATGCCGCGCTCGACACCGTTGCCCACGATGCTGCCCCAGCCGGGTCCGGGGACCGACATCCAGAGCTTGTGTTTATGGTCCTGAATATAACGGTAGAGATCGAAGAAGCTGACGCCCGGTTCGACCCAGGCATAGGCGAGATCTTCATTGACTTCGAGAATCCGATTCATGCGTTTCAGGTCGAGCACCACTGTGCCCGGGACCAGCGGCGCGGCACCGCCATAGGCCAGATTCTTGCCGGTAGAGACGGGCCACAAAGGGATACCCAGGTGGTTAGCTGTCTTGACGAGGGCCTGTACTTCGTCGACCGACGCCGGCGCCACGAAACCACCGGAGACGAATTCAAGGGGGTCGCCCGGATTGTACGGATCGTTATAGAGCTCCCGATCTTCGATGGACGAGGATGCCCATTGCTGGCCGACGATACTGGCAAATTCTTTGAATGCCTTGTCGAAGTTTGTCTCGGTGACCCCCTTGGGAAGTACATGCTTCATGGTGGTTGATTCCGTATGGTCAACGCGAGAGCCGAACAACAGCGGAAATACGGGGACATTTTACTTATTTCGGTTCGGCGGTCTCGTTTGGATTCCGTTAGCATTGTCAGAACATCGCCTGCAATATCAACAAATCCTGAATAGACAACGGTGCCTCGAACCGCAGTTCGGAGTGTAGTACAAAGGGCGGAGTCCTGCGTGTAGCGTATGCGGTCCGGTTCCTGCAATAATCGATTCCGCTGCATCGGGGACGATGCGTTCCCGGTCGCATGCTGTGAGCCTGCTCTCGTTCGCGTAAACGGGCCGCGGGTCGTGTCGAAAGCGAATATCAAGACCAACAAAGGGTCGACGCATTGATCGACAAACGCAGGCAGAGTGTTACGGATGCCGTCGCCGATTGCCCCGATCTCAAAAACGGCGCGAAGGTTCTGATCGGCGGCTTCGGCGATGCCGGCGTACCGGAGCAGCTCGTGTATGCAGTGCGGGATTTGGGCCTGGAGAACCTCACCGTGGTCAGCAACAACGCCGGTTCCGGCGAATACGGTCTGGCACTCCTGATCAAGGCCGGGTGCGTCAGCAAGATGGTGTGCTCGTTTCCGCGTTCTGCCGGCTTGACCATTTTCGAGGATCTTTATGCGGCGGGAAAGATCGATCTGGAGATCGTCCCGCAGGGAACACTCGCCGAACGGATCCGGGCCGGGGGCGCAGGCATACCCGCCTTTTATACGGCGACGGCCTACGGCACGTCCTTGGCCGAAGGCAAGGAAAACCGCGATTTCGATGGTCGCCATTTCATCATGGAGCACGCAATTCGGGCGGACATTGCATTGATTCACGCAAATACGGGTGATCGCTGGGGTAATCTGACTTACGCCAAGACCTCGCGCAATTTCAACCCGATCATGGCGATGGCGGCGTCGACGACGCTCGCCGAGGTAAGGACTTTCGTCGATAGGGTCGATCCCGAGGTCGTGGTGACGCCCGGAATTTTCGTCGACCGCATGGTCGAAGTAGGCGCACGATGATGAAACTGTCCGCCGCTGACATCGCTCGCTGCGTTGCAGCCGATATTGCGGATGGCAGTTACGTCAATCTCGGCATCGGCATGCCGATGAAGGTCGCCGACCACGTGCCGCAGGGAAAGGAGTTCGTCCTGCATTCCGAAAACGGTCTGCTCGGCATGGGGCCGGCGCCCGCGGAAGACGCAGTCGATCCAGATATCATCAATGCCGGGAAGCAACCGGTCACGATCCTGCCGGGCGGATCGTACTTTCATCACGCCGATTCCTTCGTCATGATTCGCGGCGGGCACGTCGACGTCTCCATTCTCGGAGCCTATGAAGTCGCCGCCAACGGTGACATCGCCAACTGGGCGTTGCCGGGACCGAAACCGCCTGCGGTGGGCGGCGCGATGGATCTCGTCGCCGGCGCCAAGCAGGTCTGGGTCATGTTGGCTAGCCACGTTAACAAACAAGGTGGGGCAAAGGTCGTGGAAACCTGTACTTTACCTCTGACCGGCGTCGCCTGCGTCAACCGGATCTATTCCGATCTGGCCGTGATCGACGTGATGCCGGAGGGGCTTTATGTGACCGCGATGGTAGAGGGTATGAGCGGCGAGAAACTGCAATCGATGACGGCCGCATCTTTGACCTTCGCAGACGATTGCCGCCGATTGAGCACCGTAGCGGCCTGAGTGACGAAAATGATTCGCGTATACCCGAGCGTACCGGACGGGGTTTATCCCGATAACGATTATCCTGCATACCGATCGAGCGAAAAACGCGCGCCGTTTGAGGCGGCGATCACAATCCCGCATACCGCCTCGGAGATCACGGGTCCGCGGTTCGGTCGCGAAAAACTGCGCGAAGGCGCACAAGATCTGACCCGGCAGGTGCCGGATGGAACTGCGCAGGGTCAACGCATCATCGTATTCGGCCGCGTCACCGATGATCGTAATCGGCCTGAGCGCGGCGCGCTGATCGAGTTGTGGCAGGCGAACGCCGCCGGGCGCTACCGGCACGACGGTGATACGCACGATGCGCCGCTCGACCCCTATTTCATCGGTACCGGCCAGGTGGTGACGAACGAGGAGGGCTACTACGAGTTCACGACCATTGAACCGGGTGCCTATCCCTGGCCGAATCACCACAATGCCTGGCGGCCGAAGCACATCCACTTTTCCCTGTTCGGGCCGGCCTGGGCGACGCGACTCGTGACCCAGATGTATTTCCCCGGCGATCCGACCCTGCCACTGGACCCGATCTTCATGGGAACGGCCGACGAGTCAGCCCGCAAGCGCATGATTTCTGTGTTCGATATCGACCGATCGGTGCCCGACTACGCCATGGCCTACCGCTTCGACATCGGCATCCGTGGGGCCGACGAAATGCCCTGGGAGGATGAAGCGTGAGCGCGCTGACGCCCTCGCAGACGCTCGGTCCCTATTTCTCGATCGGCATGGACTGGCCCGAAGGCAATCGCCTGGTCGTCGGCGAGACGGCGGGCGAACGCATCGTGATCAGCGGCCGCATCATCGACGGCGACAGCCAGGGCGTACCCGAAGCCGTGATTGAGATCTGGCAGGCAGACGCAGATGGCGTCTACCACTGCGGCGATGACGGTGGCGGCTTCACCGGTTACGGTCGCTGCGGTGCTGATGGGGATGGACGCTTCGTATTCGAGACGATCAAACCGGGGCGCGTGCGAGGCAACCGCGACACGCGCCAGGCGCCGCACGTCAACGTCACGGTATTAGCGCGCGGTTTGCTGCGCCACCTCTACACCCGACTCTATTTCGAGGACGAAACCGCCGCCAACGCCGAAGACGAAATCCTTCGTCTCGTGCCGGACGACCGCCGCCCGACGCTAGTGGCGCGGCAGGACGGCGACGCTTACGTGTTCAACATCAAGTTGCAAGGCGAAGGCGAGACGATATTTTTCAATGTCTGATGCGAAGGTCCAAGTCGCGATCGTCGGCGCGGGTCCCTCGGGTCTGCTGCTCGGACGGCTGCTGGATCTCGCCGGCGTCAGTTTTGTCATCCTCGAACGCCAGACACGGGCTTATGTCGAAGCGCGTATTCGCGCAGGCGTGCTGGAGCAGGGCTCGGTTGATCTGCTCGACCAGGCGGGTGTGGGCGGGCGAATGCACCGGGAAGGCCTGGTACACGAAGGGGTGGAACTCGCGTTTTCCGGCCGCCGCGCGCGGATCGATTTTAAGGGCCTGACCGGCGGCGTCGTCACGATTTACGGGCAGACGGAGATCACCAAGGATTTGAACGAGGCGCATGCGCAGGCGGGCAGCCAAATCCTCTATGAGTGCGAGGATGTCGGCCTGCACGATCTCGAGAGCCCGGCGCCACGCGTACGTTTCGTGCACGACGGCGGGATTAACGAACTCGGCTGCGAGATCGTCGCGGGTTGCGACGGTTACCACGGCGTGACGCGTCAAAGTATCCCTGCTTCGCAGCGGCGTGAATTCGAACGCATTTATCCCTTCGGCTGGCTCGGGGTGCTGTCCGATACCCCGCCGATCTCAGAGGAGCTCATCTATGTCAACCACGAACGCGGTTTCGCGCTCTGCAGCATGCGTTCGATGCAACGCAGCCGCTACTACATTCAAGTGGGTGTCGAGGAGGTCATCGAGGAGTGGCCTGACGAGCGTTTCTGGGAGGAACTCAAGGCCCGGCTGCCGGACGAAGCGGCGGAAAATCTGGTCACCGGCCCGTCGATCGAGAAAAGCATCGCGCCGCTTCGCAGCTTCGTCGCCGAACCCATGCGCCACGGCAATTTGTACCTGGCAGGTGATGCGGCGCACATCGTGCCGCCGACCGGTGCGAAGGGTTTGAATCTGGCGATCGCCGACGTATGCGTCCTGGCGCAGGCCTTGATCGAGTATTTCAAATCGGGCGATGCTGGCGGGCTCGACACGTATTCGGATACCTGCCTTGGCCGAATCTGGAAAGCCGAGCGTTTTTCCTGGTGGTTGACGTCCATCACACACCGGCTGTCGGATGAGCCCTTCGCCAGGCGCCTGCAATTAGCCGAGTTCGAATACCTCACCCGTTCAGCGGCGGCGATGACCAGCATGGCGGAAAACTATGTCGGTCTCCCGCAGACGGCTTGAACTGGCCGAACCCGCCGCCTACAACGATAATCACACGAACGCGAAGGCGCCCGAATAAACCGGAATCGAGCATGGATTCACTGACCGACGGCTATCTGAATTCGCATGCGCTGGCGGCCTGTTTCGGCGCGCACTCGACGCTGGAGAAGATGCTGGTCTTCGAAGCCGCGCTGGCGAAATCGCAAGCCGAGCTCGGCATCATTCCGCAAGCCGCCGCAGATGTCATCGGGGTCGCCTGCGATCCGCAGCACTACAGCATCGGCGAACTCCAGGCCTTGACGTCTGAATCGACGAATCCCGCGGTAGGATTGGTCAAACTCCTGACCGGGCAGGTAGCTGCGCTCGACGCGGAAGCGGCGCGCTATGTTCACTGGGGATCGACCAGCCAGGACGTCGTGGATAACGCCGGTATACTGCAGTGCCGGGCGGGCATCGAACTGCTCGATCAAAGCGTCGTTCGCATCATCGAATCACTAGCGAGCCTGGTTCGCGATCATCGGCACACGCCCATGGTCGCCCGGACACTGTCGCAGCATGCATCGCCGACAATTTTCGGGTACAAGGTGGCGCTGTGGCTGCAGGCGATGCTCGACGGCCGCGAGCGGATCGCGGCCCTGACGGATGCACTCCCGTTGCAGTTCGGCGGCGGCGCTGGAACGCTCGCAGCGCTTGGCGATCGGGGCATCGAACTGCGGCAAGCCATGGCGGCGGAACTCAGCTTACGGCCGGGCCTTCCCTGGCACACGGACCGCAGCCCGGTCAGACTGGTCGCGAGTTCGATTAGCATGCTGGCAGCGAGTGCGGGCAAGATAGCGACCGATTTACTGTTCATGATGCAAACGGACGTGGCCGAACTCCGCGAAGCGGCTGCCGCGGGACGCGGCGGATCGTCGACTTTTCCGCACAAGCGCAATCCGGTCGCGTCGATCGGCGTATCAGCCTGCGTTCGCCGGGTACCGGGATTCATCGCCAGCCTGTTTGCTGATTTCGATCACGAGAATGAACGCGCTGCGGGCGCCTGGCAGGCGGAATGGCTGACGGTTCGCGATCTCTTCGCCACCGTCGGTGCCGCACTGGAGCAACTCGACAAGGCACTCGATGGTCTCGAGGTCGATGTCGAGGCGATGCGTGAAAACCTGGACAGGACGAAGGGGCTGGTCATGGCCGAGGCGGTGGCGGTTGCGCTCGCCGGAACCCTGGGGCGGGATCAAGCGCAGGCGCTGGTCAAAGCGGCTTCAGAGGTGGCGTTGATCGAAGGCCGCAGACTCGAACAGGTGCTCGCGGAAAATACCGCGGTTGGCGAACACCTGGGCCGGGACGGGCTCGCAAAAGCCATGGATCCGCTGCAATACACGGGCGTGATCGAGACCTTCATCGACGAGGTGATAGAGAGGTACGAAAATGCCTAAAGCACAGGTCAACGGGATCGGCCTTTACTACGAAGTCAGCGGATGCGACGACGGGCCCAGCCTCCTGCTTTCGAATTCGCTCGGCACTTCACTCGACATGTGGTGGCCGCAGATGGAACTGCTCGAATCGAGATTTCGGGTCGTGCGTTACGACAGTCGTGGACACGGGCGCTCGGAAGCCCCGGACGCCGATTACACCATGGATCAACTTGGCCGGGATGCGGTGGCGCTCATGGATCACCTGGGAATCGAGAACGCTTCGGTGTGCGGTGTCTCGAAAGGCGGCATGGTTGCGATGTGGCTCGGCGCGAACGCGCCCGACCGTATCGACAAGCTCGTCATGGCCAATACCTCGGCGTATCTCGGGCAGCCCGAGGCCTGGCAGTCGCGCATCGACCTGGTCAGAAACGAAGGCATGGCCGCTTTGGTGCCAATCCTGCTGGAGCGTTGGTTTACCGCCGAGTTCCGCGAGCGTTGTCCGGTCGACGTGAAGCGCATCGAGGATGGCTTGTTGGCGACGGCAGCGGCTGGCTACGCCGGCTGTTGTGCGGCGATCCGCGACATGGACCAACGCGCAGGCCTGGCGTCGATCGCGGCGGCGACGCTCGTCATCGGCGGCCTTTCCGATCCGGCGACACCGCCCGAGAATACGCAGTTCCTGGCCGACTCGATCCCGGGTGCGCAGCTCGTGAATCTCGAATCCGCTCACCTTTCGAACATCGAACGCGCCGCCAATTTCAACACCGCTCTGGGAGACTTTCTGTGAACGACGAAGAACGCAAAGCCCGAGGCTTGGCGACGCGGCGCGCGGTCCTGGGCGATGCCCACGTCGACCGGGCCGAGGCCAACAAGACCGAGTTCAATGCCGATTTCCAGGATCTCATCACCCGTTACGCCTGGGGTGAGGTCTGGCAGCGCGACGGTCTCGATCGCCGTACCCGCAGTTTCATGACCCTGTCGCTTTTGATCGCGCTCAACCGCAGCGAGGAATTCCAGCTCCACATTCGCGCGGCCCTCAACAACGGCCTGACGCGCGACGAGATCAAGGAGGTGTTGTTGCACGCCGCGATTTACTGCGGGGTGCCAGCGTCGAATACGGCGTTCAAACTCGCAACCGAGGTATTCGATTCGATCGACGCCGGATCCTGAGTGCGCGAACGCTCGCAGCAAGGGCGTGCGGCGTCAAGCAAAACCAGCGGCGCGATGGGCGAAAGACCTGCCTCGAAATTTCCGTCATTTTTAAAGCCAATGAACCTGCCGACCCTCGACGTCGACCCCTATTCACCGGCATTGCTGCTCGCTCCTTACGATTACTATCGGCAGGTGCGTGAGTTCGGACCGGTAGTTCGAATAGACCGCTACGATGTCTGTGCCGTCGCACGTATCGATCTCGTCGAGCAGGTTTTTCGCGACTGGAAGACGTTCCGCTCCTCGCGCGGCGTCGGTCTGGCCGACTTCAAAAAGGAATCTTCCTGGCGACCGCCAAGCATCATTCTCGAAGTCGATCCGCCGGCGCACGAACGCACGCGCACAGTCATGGCGCGCGCCATGTCACCAAAAGCCGTAAAGTCGATGCAGGATCGCTTCGCCATCGAGGCCGAAGCATGCGTGTCGCGCGCAATCGAATGCGGCGAGGTCGATGGGGTGGCCGATCTGGCCGAGGCCTACCCGCTCAAAGTATTCGCCGATGCTGTTGGCCTGGAGGACGGCGATCGAAGCAATCTGCTGCGTTACGGTCGGATGGTGTTCGATGCACTCGGGCCCGATAATCAAATCAGGCGCGATTCGATGGCTTGTGCCGAACTGGTCGTGCCCTGGATCACCGCGAGGTGTCGGCACGAAGCACTCAAGGCGGACGGTTTCGGACACACCATATACGCGGCCTGCGACACCGGCGACATCACCGAAGAGGAGGCTTCACTGCTCGTACGTTCACTGTTGTCAGCCGGCATCGACACGACCGTCGCCACGATCGGCAACATGCTCTACTCCTTCGCGAACCATCCACACGCATGGGAAACGCTCAAAGCCGATCACTCGCGGGCGTCGGCGGCCATTGAAGAGGTCCTGCGCTTCGAGTCGCCCATTCACACGTTTTGCCGAACGATCGCGAACGATACTCGGCTCGACGACGTTGAACTCGCCGAAGGGACAAAGATCATGTGCATCATTGCAGCAGCCAATCGCGATCCTCGCCGGTGGGATCGCCCTGATACGTTCGATATAACGCGTTCGTCGCGTCCTCACGTCGCTTTCGGCAGCGGCATCCACGTCTGTGTCGGGCAGCATGTCGCGCGGCAGGAAGCTTTCGCCTTGCTCTCAGCATTACTGCGTCATGTAGATTCGATAGAGCCGGCAGGCGAGGCTGAATGGCGCCCCGCGAACGCCGTTCACGCGCCCGCGAGGCTGCCGCTCTTGCTCCGCGCGGCTTAGTTTTCCCGTGTCTTCGATCGTTCGACTCATTATTGCCAGTGCTTTTGCAGTGGCGCTGCTCGCTGCCGGGCTCTTCGTGTTTTTGGCGCCGCGGGCACCACAACCGCTGCCGCCGGCCAAGAGCGTGATCGACATGCACGCCCACGTGGCGGGGTTGGGACACGGCTGCGAGACCTGTTACGTATCCACGGACCTGCTGGAGGGCTACAAATTTAAATGGTATCTGCGCGCATTCGGCACCTCGTCCGAGGAAATGACAGATAAAGGTGATGTCGTCGTCGCGGAGCGTTTACGCGAGCACATCCGGAGTTCGCGCTGGATCCGTCAAGCCGTGCTGCTCGCCCTCGACGGCGTCATCGATGAACAGGGCCGGCTCGATAAACAGGCGACCCAGTTATTTATCCCCAACGAATACGTCGCAGGAATAGCCGCCAGACATGAAGAGTTTCTGTTCGGCGCGAGCATCAATCCCCACCGACTCGATTGGCGCGAGCGGCTAGAGCAGGCGAAGCGGGACGGCGCAGTGCTGGTCAAGTGGATACCGTCCATCATGGACATCGACCCGGCCAACCACGAGCTACAGCCATTCTACGAGCTGCTCATAGCCCTCGACCTGCCACTGCTCGTGCATGTGGGAGACGAGAACGCATTTCATCATGCGGACAACAGACTCGGCGATCCCGAGCGCCTGATCGCGCCGCTCGAACAAGGCGTCACGATTATCGCCGCCCATATCGGGACGACCGGGCACAATAACGGCGAGGGAAACTTCGATCGATTGATACCCATGCTGCTGAATTATCCGAATCTGTACACCGATATTTCGAGTCTCACCCAGATCAACAAGCGTGGATATCTGCGCCGGGCGCTCGCCACGGCAGGGGTGGCGGAGCGCATGGTTTACGGCAGCGACTGGCCGCTACAATTCTTTCCCCTGGTCTGGCGGTGGTGGCATCTCGGCAGCGCGCCGTTCGCCGAATTGCGCTATTCGGCGACCCTCCACAATCCGCTCGATCGCGATATTGCGCTCAAGGCCGCCCTGGGCGTACCGCCGGCAGTTTTTACCAGAACGAGTGAAGTGCTGCGACTACCGCAGCACCTCGTCGAGGAAGTTCAGTAGCGTCATCCAGGAGCGGCGGTCGGCGGCCTCGTTGTAGACCGTACCCATTTCCGGATCGTTCGCCTTGGGGTTGGTGAACGAATGCAGGGTGTTGCCATAGACATGGATCTGCCAGTCGGCGCCGGCCTCCGTCAGTTCGTTTTCGATGTCGAGGACCTGCGCGACGGGTGCCATTGGGTCGTCATGGCCGTGGAGGACCAGCACCTTGGCCTTGATCGGGATGCCGTCCGTATTACCCGGCTTGCCCAGCAAGCCGTGAAAACTGACGACACCGCGGATTTCGACACCGGTTCTCGCCAGATCGAGCACGCAGAGACCGCCGAAACAAAAGCCGATCGCAGCGATCCGGTCCTCGTCCACTTCAGACCGTGCCTGTAGGGCCGCGAGCGCAGCGCTCAGGCGATCCTGCAGGAAACCTCGATCTTCCATGAAGGGTTGCATGAGCCCAGCATTTTCCTCGGGGCCGCTGCCGAGTATCCCCTTGCCATACAGGTCGAGTGCGATACCCGCGTATCCCTGTCCGGCGAGCGCCCTGGCCCTGGCACATTCGAGTTCACCGCGCCCGCTCCAGGCATGCGCGATCAAGATGCCTGGCAGCGGACCGTCGCGCGACTCGTCGTAGGCGAGATAAGCCTCGAGCGTGGTGCCGCGATGTTGGTAGGTGATCAGTTCTTCGATCATGGTTCTTCCAATTTCTTGTTCGAAATTACCTGTGATTGCAAAGAGTTACGGTGTGCTCACGCCTGCATCCCGGCCACCCCGGAAAGCGGGACAGCATTAATTCAAGTTCGTCACAAAACGGCCGTATTTACAAGGACAGGTTCGTGGGCGGTGCCTATACTTTTCCCTAATTAGAGGGCAGCCGCCATACGTCGACGTATGGCCGACCCTGCATAAATGACAGCGGCGTATGCTGAATGTTAAACGTCACGAAAGTACTGACTTCGATCGTCAGCGACACGGCGGCAGAGCACTACCGCGAGATCTACCCGCAGGCGCCGGCCGCGTCCCTCGATCATGTGCTGCGTTTTGCCGGGACGGCGTTTGATTGGATCGGTACGAGTGACGCGCTCTATCACAACGTCGAACACACTGCCCACGTGACCCTCGTCGGACTGCACTTACTGCGCGGCAAACAGCGAACCGAGGGCGTGGTGACGCCCGAGATCTGGAGTAACGTCGTCATCGCCTTGCTCTGCCACGACATCGGATACGCGCGCGGGCTGTGCCGCTCCGATACGGCGAGTACGCTCGCCACCGGCATCGACGGTCAGCCCTTTGACGTCGTTGTCGGCCGCAGCGACGCGGTATTGATGCCGATTCACGTTAATCGCGGCAAGCGGTTCGTGGAGGAGCAGTTCATTGACAGCCGCCTGACCGATATCGGTTTCGTAAACGCTTGTATCGAGCGCACCCGCTTTCCCGTACCCGATGATCCCTGGTATGCGCAGACCGATGATTATCCGGGGCTTGTTCGAGCCGCCGATCTCATTGGGCAGTTGAGCGACCCCCGGTATTTGAACAAACTTTCCGCCATCTTCTTCGAATTCGAAGAAGTTGGATTCAATGAGTCCATGGGCTATGAATGCCCGGGTGATCTTCTGATAGGCTATCCTGCGTTTTTCGAATCGAGCGTGCAGCCCTACATTGCGGAGGCCGTGCGTTTCCTGGAACAGACGGCCGACGGCCGGGACATCGTCGCGCATCTCTACGGCAATCTCACCGCCGCGCGCGAAGCCTATCCCGAAACCCTGCCAACCGCAGCGAATTCCTGATCTGCCTGCGGGCGCCGCGCGCAAGCGGTTATGATCGCGTTTGGAGTGCTCTGCAGGATCCACCTCATGCCTCGGTCATATCGTATCCATGCTGTTTCACTGTCGTTCATGTTGGGCGGTTGGGGGCTGGCCGGTGCTTCGTCGCCCGGCGATTTCGTGCTGGAAGAAATCGCGCCGGGCATCTTTCTGCACCGTGGCCAGCATGCAGATCTCGAGGACTCCGCGCGCGGCGACAGCGCGAACATCGGATTCATTGAGGGCGAGCGCTGTGTCGCGGTCGTCGACTCCGGTGGCTCTTTCGCGACGGGAACGCGGCTCCGGCAGGCCATACGGAAACGAGTCCAAAAACCGGTGTGCTACGTGATCAACACCCACGTACACTTCGACCACGTTCTCGGAAATGGCGCGTTCGCAGACCAAGAACTCCAGTTCATTGGCCACCAAAACCTTGCTGAGGCACTGCCGGCCAATCGCGAATTCTTCGCTGAATTTTTCTCCGAAGAGCTGGGCGGTGACGACATGGCGGAGAAACTTGCCGCGCCGCAGTTGCTGGTCGAGGAGCGCATCGAAATCGATCTCGGTGAGCGCCTCGTGATCATCGAGTCCCATCACCTCGCTCATACGAATACCGACGTGACGGTACATGATCTTAAAACCAATACATTGTGGACCGGCGATCTCTTATTCAGGGAGCGCATGCCGGTGCTGGACGGCAGCCTCAAAGGCTGGCTCGCATGGATGGATGTCGCGACAAAGAGCCCATATGCCCTCGTGATCCCGGGACACGGCGCACCCGACCGCGCCTGGCCGCAAGGTGCGGCCGCACAATACCGCTACCTCAAGGCCTTGCTCGATCAAACGCGTGCCGCCGTCGCCGAGGGCGTATTCATTGAGGACGCAAAAGGGGTTGTCGCGAACGACGAAAAGACACGATGGCAGTTGAGCGAGCGAGCGCACGCACGCAACGTCAGCCGTGCGTTTCGTGAGCTCGAGTGGGAGTAGACGTGAACGGAATAGCTTGCGTACGCACGGCATTTGTTTGTGACTCGACCCACGACCTATCGCGACCAAGCTCGGTGGCCATGAGTTCGGCAACCCGCGGCGCCATTGCCGAGGCCGCGCGCGCATTGATGAACATCGCACGTGTGCGATAAGCGAGGGCGTCGTATACCGTAAGCGCCATCTCGGCCTGCGCCGCCCACACGAAGTGCGCGCCGCAGTACGGGAGATCCGGATGCAGCGGCTCGTCGAGTTCGGGACGCCCTGCTATCAATTTTTCGAGATCCCTTTGTTCGGCGCCGTAGGCGGAAAACCTGGCTGCGGCCTCATCGTCGGCCCGTGCTATGTCGAGCGCATGTGAACCGGAGGGGCCGGCTGCTAAGCGCGCGCTTCGAACTGCCTCGTCGACGCACTGTTCGGCTACCAGGCGGTAAGTAGTCCATTTACCGCCGCTGACCGAAACCAATCCGGAGGTGCTGACGTCGATGGCGTGTTCGCGCGAAAGCCGGGCCGTGCTGCCGGCGCCCGGCGTCGCTACCAGCGGTCGGACACCGGCAAAAGTGCTCAGGATATCGGTAGATGAAGGCGCCGGATCCAAAAACCGTCCCGCCACCTCGAGGATCATGGCGATCTCCGATTCGAACGGAACGGGTGATCTCGACACCTCGGTCAAGGGCGTGTCGGTGGTGCCGAGCAAGAGGTGCTCAGCCCACGGGATCGCGAACATAATGCGCCCGTCCGGGGTGTGCGGCAGTACGACCGCGTGATCGCCACCGAGAAAACGCCGGTGGACTACGATATGCGCACCCTGGCTCGGCATCACCCGCGTCGGGCTGCGATGATCGTCGAGCCGCCGGATGTCATCTCCTTGGGCACCGGTGGCATTGATTACGCAGCGCGCCGCGACTTCGACGGTATTTCCCGACATTTCGTCGACAGCTACTACACCGCGAACCTTGCCTTTTTGATCTTTCCTGAATTCAGTAACTTCGAGGTAATTGACCACGATCGCGCCGAGCTTTGCCGCGCGTTTCAAGATCGAGATCAACAAGCGTGCATCATCGAACTGGGCGTCGTAATAACAGGCGGCGCCGACCATGCTGTCAGTAACAAGCCCTGGAGCAAGAGAGCTTGCTTGGGCACCATCGAGCGATCGGCTCGTTCCGACTTTGGCTGTGCCCGCGAGCCAGTCGTAGAATTTCAGCCCGGCGGTGAATTTGAACAGTTCCAGACGGCCGTATGCGGGGATCAAAAACGGCTGGGGTTTGACGATGGCGCTGGCGTTCGCAAGCAGCAGCATGCGTTCGGCGAGCGCTTCGCGCACGAGCCCGAGCTGTCCCAGCGCCAGGCTTGCTGCTGCGCGAAGATGTCCCGCAGCCGAAGTCACCGCGCTCCAGGAGCACGACAGACAGTCCGCGACTCGCCGCGTCCAGCGCGATGCCCGCTCCGTTCGCGCCACCGCCGATGACCGCGAGGTCGAATCCTTCGGGCGACGAGAAGATGCGTTCGATGAACGCGGAACGATTCATGAAGTGTCAGGGAACCTCTGAAAAAGTCATGGCCCATCTGCCTTGCCCATGAAATCGCGGAGCCTTACGTGACGAACCTTAGCCCTAGTCCCCGCTATGGCCTGCGATTCGTGCCTTGATCTGCACAATTTCATGAACAATTCAGACACACCATGACTTATTTAGAGATTCCTGAGGTCCAGTTGGCGGATTTTTCCACGGCTCGTGTCCACTGATTGTGCCGTGCGTTCCGCTCATCGACTGAAAGCCTTGGTTCGAAGCGGACTTCGGCCTGCCAGTTATCGGCGATGTCCTGGCGGTTCTTGAACAAGCCCACACCGAGACCCGCCAGTAAGGCCGCGCCGTGAGCCGTACATTCGACGCCGCGCGGACGTACAATCGCAATGCCGAGAAAGTCGGACTGGTTTTGCATCAACAGACCGTTTGCGCTGGCACCGCCGTCGACTCGGAGTTCCCGGAGATCCACGCCAGCATCCGCGGCCATCGCATCCGCCACGTCAACCACCTGCCACGCGATACCTTCGAGTGCGGCGCGGGCGATGTGCGCCCTGGTCGTTCCGCGTGTCATTCCGATCAGCAAGGCGCGTGCGTGCGGGTCCCATTGGGGTGCGCCGAGGCCAGTAAACGCCGGTACGAGCACGACGCCGTCACTGTCATCGACTTCGCGGGCAAGCGCTTCGATGTCGGCGGCCTCCTCGATGAGGCCGAGCCCATCGCGCAGCCACTGGACCGTTGCGCCGCCCATGAAAACGCTGCCCTCGAGGGCATATTCGGTTACGCCGTTGCTGCGCCCGGCGATCGTGGTCAACAGGCCGCGTTCCGACACGGGCGCGACGCCGCCCGTCGCCATCAGAATGAAGCATCCCGTACCGTAGGTACACTTGGCCATCCCGGGCTCGAAGCATGCCTGGCCGAAAAGCGCGGCTTGCTGATCGCCGGCAATGCCGGCGACGGGCAGCTCGCCCCCGAAGCGGGTCGTCATCGCGCTGACGCCGCTCGTGTCGCACACTTCCGGCAGCAGCGAGCGCGGGATTTTCCACAGCGCGAGCAGTTCCTCGTCCCACTCGCCGCTGCGGATGTCGTAAAGCATCGTACGCGAAGCGTTGGTGGCATCCGTCACGTGCCGCCGGCCCTCGCTCAGATGCCAGATGAGCCAGCTGTCGATGGTGCCGAACGCAAGCTCACCGCGCTCGGCACGGTCGCGCACCCCGTCGATGTGGTCGAGCATCCAGCGAATTTTGGACGCGGAGAAATAGGGATCGATGACGAGCCCGGTCTTGGCGCGCACCAGATCTTCGGCACCGGAATCACGCAATGATGCGCACAGATCGGCGGTTCGTCGATCCTGCCATACGATGGCGTTAGCCACCGGGTCGCCGCTGCGTCGATCCCACAGCACGGTCGTTTCCCGCTGGTTGGTAATGCCGATTGCGGCGATGTCGCGCGCTGTCACGCTCGCTTGATTGATCGCGGCTAGCGCGACGGACATCTGGGTTTCGATGATCGCGCGTGGATCGTGTTCGACCCAGCCTGCTTGTGGATAGTTCTGCTCGAACTCCTGGTGCGCAATACCGGCGATGCGGCCGGATAGTTCAAAGACGATGGCTCGGGAACTGGTCGTGCCCTGATCGAGGGCGAGAATGTGAGTCAACGCGATTCGACCTGTACCATGACTTAATCAGAGGTTCCTTAATCCGTATTCTTGGAGACGCCCTGGTTAAACGCAACTATGCGGTCGGGGTAGTCGGAGAAAACGCCGTCTGCTCGCGCCTCGGCGCAGCGCAGAATGTCGTCAGCTTCGTTGACGGTGTAAACGAGCACGGCGATGTTGGCTTCGTGCGCGCGCTCTACCTTGGAGCGGTCGAGCGAACGAATAGACATGTGCAGCGAATAAGCGTCGAGTGTTTTGGCCCTCGCGAGAGCTGTCTCGAAGCCGTCTTCGTAGAGAACACCGAGCCGCATGTCGCCGTGGTGACGTGCGAGCTCGTAGGTCGTCGTGACATCGAAGGAGGACAGCAGGAGCCGGGAGCGCCAACTCTTGCGGGCTATCGTGTGAGACAAGAGATCTTCAATGACCGGCACCGCTATTCTCGGTTCCTTGACTTCCACGTTCAAGTCAATCCGACCGTCGATCAATTCGACGACTTCGCTCAACATGGGGATGCGTTCGCCGCCGCCCGCATCGAGCCCGCGCAGCGCATCGAGGCTTAGCGACTTGTAATGGCCGTTGCCCGAGGTGGTGCGATCGACCGTCTCATCGTGCAGCACGATGATCGCGTCGTCCAGCATACGCACGTCGATTTCGACGCCATCGACGCCGTGGTCGAGAGCGATCTCGATCGAGCGGAGCGTATTTTCTGGAAAGTGTCCCGCGGCGCCGCGATGACCGAATACGATCATGGACGTTCTCTTCGCGTTGCGCACGCTTCATCGAATAAAGGCACGGTCGTCGGTTTCTGATTTCAATGCTTGAGTTTCGCACGCCTTAATCCGAAGATCTCCCCGTAATTCGGGCGGCGCTTCGCAGCGCGCGTTGGAACCTGTCGGGCGAGGAGTTTTCAAGCAAGATGACGTGGATTTTCGGGTATGGGTCGCTCCTATGGCGCCCGGCGTTTCCTTATGAAGACCGGCGCAGGGCAGTCGTTCGGGGCTGGCGCCGCCGTTTCTGGCAGGCGTCCCCCGACCACCGCGGTGTCCCGGAGGCACCGGGTCGGGTCGTGACGCTGGTGGAAGAGGTCGGCACCGTCTGCTGGGGCACGGCGTTTCTTCTCAAGGAAGGCGATCGGCGCCAGGTCATGTCAGAACTCGATCTCCGCGAGAAGAACGGTTACGAGCCGATCAAAGTCGATCTGGAGTTCGACGACGGCAGTGTGCGGCGCGGTCTGACCTACGTAGCTGGCCCGGAGAATCCAAGTTTCATCGGACCCGCACCCATGCAGGAAATGATCGCTCAGATTGCGAACGCCGTTGGCCCCAGCGGTCCCAACGTGGAATACCTCACGCGGCTAGCTGATACGCTTGACGACATGGACGTCTATGACGAAGAAGTGCATGGTCTTCGCGAGGCCTTGCACGCCCGCGGGTCGAACTAGCCCGCATATTGCACGAAGGCGGTGATTTACGGTGACGATGTTCTCGCGATATATCGGTATCGATTACTCGGGGGCCCGGGCGCCAGTGTCGAGACTGCGCGCGCTACAGGTGTATCTGAGCGAGGGCGATGGCCTTGCTTGCGCTGTCCCGCCATTCGATAAAGGCGCGCGCAACTGGTGTCGTAAGGAAGTCGCGCACTACGTCCGTGAACAACTGATTCGAGACGAACCCTGTATCATCGGCATCGATCACGGCTTTTCCTTTCCCACCACTTACTTCGAGCGCCACCAACTCGACAGTTGGAATGCTTTCCTCGAACACTTCTGCGAAGTTTGGCCGACCGATCGAGATCACATGTACGTGGATTTCGTGCGTGAACAGAGCCCACCGGGCGGCACGAGTGACGAAATGCGCCTTTGCGAGATCTGGACGGCTGCAGCCAAGAGCGTGTTTCAATTCGACATGCAGGGCTCGGTCGCCAAGTCGACCCATTCGGGCATTCCCTGGTTGAAATGGCTGCGAGATGACCCGGTAGTCAAATCCAAAACGTGTTTCTGGCCATTCGACAGCTTTGGGATCGAAAGAGGTCGTGCCGTCATTGCCGAGATCTATCCGTCATTGTTCCGCCGCCGTTATCCACGCGCCAGACGCTCGCCTGACCAGCAGGATGCCTATGCGGTTGCCACCTGGTTGCAGGACATGGACGCGCGCGGCGCTCTAGCCGAATACTTCAATCCGCCGCTGACACTGCCGGAGCGCCGCCGCGCGAAACTGGAAGGCTGGATTCTGGGGGTCCGATGAAGTGCATAAGCGCGATTTTTTGCTTGAGCACATCGTTGAGCGGGGCGCATGCAGCCATGGTTCGCGAACGAAGGTCTTCGCTTAGCGATACAATCCGGCGGCCGAAATAAATTACCGTTGGAGGGGAATGAACATCAAAACCATAATATTGTTGCTGCTCATGGGGATGGGTGCGTCCGCTGCGCCGGCTACCGCCGCATCTCCGTTGCGGCAGGAGATCCTGGATTGGCTGGAAAAATTCGCAACGGCGACGACGCGGGACGCGGCGATGGGCGCGATCAGCTCCGAGGACGTCGAAAAACTGAGTCCTTACCTACCTCCCGGCCTTATCGAAGAATTTGCGTTTACCGAACTGCATATGGAGGTGGTTGGCACGCAGACCTACGCGCCGCACGACATTTACCAACGTGTGACTATGCAGTACGCCGGACAAGCGACGCTGGCAGCCGACGGCAGCCTGGAAAACTATGCGGCCGGGCTCCCGTTCAACCACGAACAAATTCTCGCGGCGACCCTCGATGAGGCGGGCCTGATGATCGCCTGGAATAACATTTACCGCTGGCAATACAACGGCTACGCGACCGACGAACTCGTCATGAATTACGTGCGGCCGCTCAGCGCCGGCGCGTCGGGTACCCTGCTAAAGGGGTTCAGCGGTGGTGGTCATATCGACCGCTATATTTCGCAGAGTTACTACCGGGTGTATCTGAGTCATCTGGCCAGTCGGGCCGGAAACGATTTCCGTGTGGACACCGACGACAGTGATCGACTCTATTGGAAGGATTACATGGAGTACTGGGAACCTTTCGATCTCAAGGGCACGAAGTTCATCATCGAGCGCTCCAACGACCCGCACGAGGGCGACCAGGTGAACTCGTATCTCCCGAAGGAGCGGCGCGTGCGCAGGCTTTCGGCCCGGGAGCGGGCAGACAGCTTCTTGGGGTCGAATTACTCGCTCGACGATTTCGAGGGCTTTTCAGGGCAAGTCCTCGATTTCGACTGGACCTATCTCGGCAGGAAGGCCGTTTTGAACGTATCGAATTCGCGCGAAGCCCCTGCCAGATTCCACGGGCCGTACAGCCGACTGCCGGAGGATCGATGGCAAATCAGGCAGTGCTTCGTGGTCGAGTACCGCCCGAAATGGACGGGACATCCGATCTCCAGCAAGATCATGTTCGTGGATGAGGAGACCTATAACGTCGTTTTGGCCTTGATCTTCGATCACGGCGAGGTTTTGTGGAAATCCATCATCACGATGTATCGCAGACCGGGCGATGAGGCCGATCAATCCTTGCCTGAGCACACGCTCAGTCACTGGTCTGCATCGGTTGCGGTCAATTACAAGGAAAACGACGCAACCGTCACCCGCGCGATCGAACCCGTGACATTCCCGAAGTTCGAAGCGACCCGGATTCGGCGCATGTTCAGCGTCTCCAATCTGACGGGCGGGCGCTAGCAGGATGGCGAAAACATAGTCTTTGCCAGCTTGTTAGACCGACACCATCAGTTGATAATCCGTGTTCGTGGATTACGCCTGATAACAACAATAACCGCGCCACGACGCTGCTGTCACTGCGTTACCGGTTTATGGGGAAACTGCAATGGAACCATCTATCGTCAAGGGAAGTTGTTTCTGCGGTGCGGTTGAATTCGAAATTGAACTGCCGACCCTTTTCTGCGCCCATTGCCATTGCTCGATGTGCAGGCGACCGCACGGTGCCAGCTTCGTCACCTGGACGGCCGTTCCGCCGGAACGGCTTCGAGTGACGCGCGGCGAGCCCGATGTCGTTAATTACAAGAGTTCGGAGCACGGGTCGCGAAGCTTCTGCCGTCATTGCGGAAGCCAGATGTTCTGCAAGACCAACGAGAAATACATCGACATTGCTCTCGCCAGTCTGCACGGCAGGATCGATCGCGAACCGGAGGCCCACTATTTCTACGATTCCCGTGCCGAATGGACGCAGGTGAACGACGACTTGCCAAAGTTCGGCGGCGAAACCGGTGGCGAACGGCTGGAGAACCTCGAAAGATCAGCTTAGCAAGCTGTCGGGGCTCGCACGAAGCGAGGGTTGGCACTCACCCCTCGGGCCGAATGTTTTGATTCAACCGAAAGAAGTTACTCGGATCGAATTTCTGCTTCAGCGCTACCAGCCGCTCGTAGTTGACACCGAAAGCCGCGCGCAACTGGCTTATTTCAGTCATCTGGTCCCCACCCATTAGATTGGCGTAAATGCGGCCGTTTGCATACGGCTCGATCGCAGCATAGGCGTCCCGCGCCCAGTTCATGTGCCGCTCGTTTTCGTCGGGATTGGTCCATTGAGCAATGATGCCGATATCGTACTGCGCGTTGCGGTGTGCAAACGCCGTTTCGGTCTCGCCGACCTGGGTCGCGGGGCCGCCGAAATAGTACTCGCACATCACCGCGGACAAGGGTGACGCCATGCGGTTCGCATGCTCTACGAGTGCATCGATCGCATCGTCCGTCAATTCGTCGATGAACGACGACTTCCAGTAGTTGTGATTGCCATAGGGAAAGCCCGGATCGAACATGGTTTGCATCTCGAGACGGGGCATGTGCTTGATCGTATCGTCGATCGGCGATCCGAATTCCCGCAACGGTCGGAGCACTTTCTCGCCGGCGTGCGCGTCCCCGCAATAACAGGCGATGACCGCCACCGCGGCTGTCCCATCGGGCGTCGTCAGCATGGCGCAGTAGGCGGTCAGTTCGTCAGGCACTTGTTTCGTGAAATCGCGATAGAAACGAAAGACGTCGCCGGCGGCAGCACGCGGATGCACGACCATGCCACCGAGCACCCGGCTGACCGGGTGTGCACGGAATTGAAACGAGGTGACGACGCCAAAGTTGCCGCCGCCGCCTCTAAGCCCCCAGAAAAGGTCTTCATTTTCTTCTAGGCTGGCCTTGACCGCATCGCCAGCGGCAGTAACGACGTCGGCCGAGATCAGATTGTCACAGGTGAGGCCATATTTCCGTACCAGCCATCCGACGCCCCCGCCGAGCGTAAGCCCGGCGATGCCGGTTTCCGAAACAATGCCGGTGGGTACCGCCAAGCCATGGCGATCCGACGCGCGGTCTAGGTCACCCAGCGTGCAGCCGGGCTGCGCAATGATCGTACGCGCGTCTGCATCGATTTCGATGCCCTTCATCAGTGATAAATCGATCATGAGGCCATCGTCGCAGAGCGCGTTGCCGGCAACGTTGTGACCGCCGCCGCGGATCGAGACGAGCAAGTCGTGCTCGCGGGCGAATTCGACCGAGGCGACGACGTCCCATTGCGACTTGCACCGCGCGATCAGTGCGGGGCGTTTGTCGATCATGGCGTTCCAGATCGTTCGGGCCGTGTCGTATTCACCATCGTCGGGATGCACCAAGCGGCCCTCCAGCCGTTCGGAAAACGCCTTGATTTTTGCCGCGCCGATCATGGGGTCTCTCCATGCATTCTGAAAACTATCAAGACCATATTCGTTTGCTAAAGGCTTAACAACCGTCGCGGTGGTGTGACCGTAACCACGCAATGCCGGCGCGTTTCGTGGTGAGGCCCTGGACTACGAGTCCAACAGAGTCGTTTTTGCCTGGTTGATCTTTGCGGCAAGAAAGGTTGATCCGCCGCGGTCGGGGTGCATTTTTTGCATCAAGCTTCGATGGGCCTCGATGATGTCCTCTCGTGTCGCGTCTGCTTTCACATCCAGGATCTGCCGCGCCTCGGCGAGATCCATCCCCTGGACGCCCCCGCCGCCGGTGGTTCGTCCGTTATCGCTCGAATCGTCGCTGGCGCGCCAGCTATCTCCATGCGCGTGCTCGAGATACGCTTCGAGTACCGCCGCGGATTTCGGATCCTCGCTGCGGCAGCTTGCTAGCAGATCCAGCAAGTTTTCGAGTTTGAGTTCACTGAGTCGCCGACCCTGGTGCGGGCCCTCGAGCACGATGCCGTCGAGGTCGCCGCTATCATGGTCCAGCGACATACGCAGAAACCGCGTCTCGACGTCCGAGGTCTGGCCTGGTGCCGGTCCCTGGGAACCGGTCGCCCGCTTACGGAAAGAATTGAAGGTGTTGGCCATTTGGGCGAACGACATAAGGCGCCGCGCTACAGGGATTAAGGCGGCCAGGCCTGCGAACAGCGGATGCAATCTGCCGGTGAGCAGCAGTACGGCCAACAGGCCGAGCCCGCCGTAGAGCAGCATGCGATTGCGTGCCTGCGTGCGCTGTGACGCCGGTAGTCTGCTTACCCACTTTATGGCGAGCACGACGGTGAGCAGCGCTACCAGGATGATGAACGGGTGCAAGTCGCTATTCCCTCGTCATCTGGTCGGTGAGCTGCTTGACGAGGCCGCCTTTCTGATCGCCGAGGTGCTCCAGCGCCTTGCGCCCGCCCGCGGCATAGACCGCTACGGCGCCGAGCAGATCGCGCAGCTGACTCGCGCTGCTCGCATCGAAGCGGCAATACGCACCCTTCGTCAGACGCGCGAGTTCACTAAACGTCCGCTTCGCCACGGGGTCGAAACCTTCATGGAACAGAAACGCGGGAATGCCGAGAATGCCGAGCTGTCCGCCGAGCTCGCACACTTGATCCACGTCCTCTTCCATGCAATCGCCAACGAACACGAGCGCATTGATTCCGTCACGACGTGATTCGCGGATCGCATGCGCGAACACGCGCTTGATCTGGGTCATGCCCCCTGCACAGTGAACACCGCTCATCTGCTCGAGCAGCCGGGCCGAGCTGCTGAGCCAGCCGCTCGCAAAAAACTCGTTGAACCCGCGGTAATAGCAGAGCTGGATATCGAGACCACCGAGCGTGGCAGTGTCCTTGAACATCTCGGCCTGAATGTTGCAAGCGACATCCCAGCTCGGCTCGCGACTCGCGGTTGCGTCCATAGCGAATATCAGCCGGCCTCTTTCGCCCGCGGATTTGACGGCGGGCATGCCGGCGACTTTGGCGAGAAACGCATCGACCTCCGCAGAGGTCGATTTGATCGGTAGCTTGTCGGGTTTGTCTACCACGAATTATTAGCTATAGGTGATGGGCTCGTATTATCCAATTTTACTACGTCCGTTACGTTGGTATCGCCGAGGAAAGTTCCGTCTTTCGCAGCGCCGTAGGAAACTCTACTTTCGCCGTCGTGCGTGAGCACCAAGAGCGACTGGGATAGACCGGGTTCATGGATGAGGTGGCAATCGTTACATTCCTATTGGGCGTTCAGTTCAGAGAGCTGAGATGCGCGCAATCGAGAGTTACCAAGCGTCATTACTCGATGGACTTACACCGATCGCGCCAACTTGTCGAAACCATCAAGTATGATGATGCGGGTTTTGCATCCAGAGTTCGCCGGCCTCTGCGCCCGGGGCTTCGCATGGGAAGATACCGATCCGAGATTTGGGGGGAGAATAATGAGTAAAGCACAGATAATTTCGCCCCTGCCGGGCACCTTCTACCGCAAGGCATCTCCTGAAAGCCCACCGTTCAAGCAAGATGGCGATCCGGTGAGCGCTTCAGATGTCATCGGTCTCGTCGAGGTAATGAAGAATTTTCAGGAAGTCACGGCCGATGCAGAGGGCAGGGCGATCACCTTTCTGGTGGAGGATGGCGAGGCGATCATGGCCGGCCAGGCGATCGCCGAGATCGACACGTGACCATCAGTTCGCTCCTGATCGCAAACCGCGGCGAGATTGCGGTGCGCGTGATCCATGCCTGCCGGGCGCTCGGCATCAGGTCGGTGCAAGCACACAGCGTGGCCGACGCCGACTCGCTCGCGGTACGGCTCGCCGACGAAGCAGTCGAGATCGGTCCGCCGCCGGCAGCGAAGTCCTACCTGAACATCGAGGCTTTGATCGGCGCCGCGCGCGCGACCGGCGTCGACGCGGTGCACCCGGGCTATGGCTTTCTCGCCGAGAACGCAGATTTCGCGGACGCTGTTGCGGCGGCGGGGATGATCTTCGTCGGCCCGGACGGTGATTCGATCCGGCTGCTGGGTGACAAAGTCTCCGCGCGGCAGGCGGCGGCAAAAGCAGGCGTACCGACCGTGCCGGGCAGCGACGGGCGCGTCGGGGAAATCGATGAGGCGCGCGGTATCGTCGAGGACATCGGCTTTCCGGTGATGATCAAGGCGGTCGCGGGCGGTGGCGGACGCGGCATCCGCGTGGCCGCGGACTTCGATGAATTCGAGCGCTTTTTTCCGCAGGCATCTGCAGAGGCGGCCGCCGCATTTGGCGACGGGGGACTCTACATCGAAAAGTTGATCGACCCGGCTCGGCACATCGAAGTGCAGGTACTCGGTGACGGTCAGCGCTTCATCCATTGCTTCGAGCGCGAATGCTCGCTGCAGCGTCGGCGTCAGAAAATCTGGGAGGAAGCGCCGGCTTTCGACCTCGCGCCCGCGGTGCGTGAGGCGATGTGCGCGAGCGCGGTGGCACTCGCGAAACTGGTCGGCTACCGTGGCGCCGGAACGGTTGAATTCCTCTATGATGGCGCCTCGCAGTCGTTCTATTTCATCGAGGTCAACACCCGCATCCAAGTCGAACACCCGGTGACCGAGATGATCACCGGCATCGATCTCGTGCAGGCGATGATCCGGATCGCCGGCGGGGAGCCGCTCGCGATCACGCAGGATGACGTTACCGTTGATGGCCATGCGATCGAATGCCGCATCAACGCCGAGGATCCGGCCAAGAATTTCATGCCCGGTCCGGGCACGATCGAATCCCTGAAGATCCCTGAAGGCGAGGGTATCCGCTTCGACACGATGCTTTACGAAGGCTATGTCGTACCACCTTTCTACGATTCGCTGCTCGGCAAGTTGATCGTGCGTAGCGCCGATCGCGAAAGCTGCCTCGTGGCGCTAAAAGACGCGCTCGCGGGGCTTGAGATCACCGGCATTCCTACCACGGTGCCCCTGCATGCGCTGCTCGTGGACGATTTAGACGTCGCCGCGGGTCGCGTAAACACTCGGTTTCTAGAAACCTGGCTCGAGCGGCGTTTTGAAACTAACGTGTGATATTGACTAGATAGCGTAATGGAGACCCGGTTCAGCTTCGGCGGCGACGAGCATCTGCACTGCGAATGCGCCGAGGAAATGTCGTTCGAGGCGTTCTTCAAGAGCCTGGCCGCGATGCGCGGGATCCGCGAAAGCGCTATCCGGGGCGTGACCGAGATCTACGGGGGCAATGCGTCTTATCAGGTTAGGTTCGATCCGGACCAGATCCATCCGGACGACCTCATGCGCGAGATTCAGGCGCTCGATGGCGCGGCCGATCAGAGCGAGCCCGTGCTCGATACCCGCATCGTCGAGATCCCGGTGTACTACGATGACCCGTGGACCCACGAGACGATGATGCATTTTCGCGAACGGCATCAGGACCCGAGCGCGACGGATCTCGAATACGCGGCGCGCATCAACGGCCTTGGATCGGTCGAGGCTTTCATCGCGGCCCATCACGGTTCGCCGTGGTTCGTGTCACAGGTCGGTTTCGTCTGCGGCTGTCCCTGGCTTTACCAGTTGGTCGATCGCGCCCGCCAGCTCGAAGTACCGAAGTACTTACGCCCGCGCACCGACACGCCA
Source organism: Gammaproteobacteria bacterium (assembly GCA_963662545.2). Taxonomy (GTDB): domain Bacteria; phylum Pseudomonadota; class Gammaproteobacteria; genus JAYYZW01. The sequence continues at coordinate 2,568,156 of CAXXLL010000003.1, read as the reverse complement.
CGTCACACGATCGGCCACGGTGGCTGCTTCGCCTGCATCTACGCGGTACGCGGCGCGGGCGGCTATCAGATGTTCGGGATCACGCCCATGCCGATCTTCGACCCTTCCCAATCAGAGAGCTACTTGCGTGATTCGATGGTGTTCTGCCGGCCGGGTGACATCGTGAAGTTCAAACCGATCTCGAGCGAAGAATACGACGAAGATCTCGCGGCGGTTGAGCGCAACGCCTTTTCGCCGAGAATCCACGAGGTTCACTTCGACCTGCGTGAATTCGAAGCCGATATCGAGGGCTACAACGCGAAGCTCAGTGGTGTGCTCAATGACGGTTAAGGTATTGAAGCCCGGGCTCGCAACGACCGTGCAAGACCTCGGCCGCCCCGGCCATTTTCATCTTGGCATCCCCATCGGCGGCGCGATGGATCGCCTCGCTTTTCGCGCGGCGAACCTGTTGGTTGGCAACGAGGAGAGCGCCGCGGGCCTCGAAGCCGTGTTCCTCGGGCCCGAGCTCGAGATCGAGCGCCATACCCGGATCGCGATCACGGGCGCCGACATGCCCATCCTATTGGACGGCGAAGAACAGCCGGCTTGGACCACGCTCGAAGTCCGCGCGGGGCAGGTCTTGAGCTTCGGTTATCTCAAAGCGGGGGCACGCATCTACATCGCGGTCGCGGGCGGCATCGACGTCCCGATCGTGCTCGGCAGCCGCTCGACCTATCTCGTTGGCGCGATGGGCGGTTTCGAGGGCCGCGCCATCCAGGCGGACGATCGCCTGCCTTTCGGGATGGCCGGTGCAGGCAAAGCCGGTCGCAAGGTGCCGGAATCATTGCGGCGCATGCCGGGCAACCCGGCCGAGCCGGGCGCGCTACCGGGGCTCTATTGGCATCGCATTACCGAAGCGGCGGGCCGGCACTTTTTCGAGGACGAATGGACGGTCGCGCCCGAGGCCGACCGCATGGGGTACCGTTTCCGCGGCGGCCGAGCTATGGAGTACGTCGAGCGCGAGCAACCGTTCGGCGCGGGCGCCGATCCCTCGAACATCGTGGACAGCAGCTATGCTTACGGATCAATTCAGATCCCGGGCGGCTCGGAGCCGATCGTGCTCCACCGCGACGCGGTCTCGGCCGGCGGCTACTTTCAGATCGGCGCGGTGATCTCGGCCGACATGGATCTCATCGGCCAGATGCAGCCGAACCTGCCGACGCGCTTCGTAGAGGTGGACATGGATGCGGCGCTCGCGGCGAGGGCGGAGCGCGGCGCGCTGATGGCGCGAGTCCGCGAGGTTCTGGCCTGAGTCGAAGGACCGCCTTAGCGCAGGATCTTTTGCGATGCTGACTAGGATGTTCGCTAAAGGCCACTAGGATGTTCGCTAAAGGCCAATGGCCATAGTGCGCCTGGGGTAACAAGCTTAAAGCAATAGAACGTCCGCTTCTAAGGGAGTCGCAGACGTAACGTTTAGCAGTGTTGCACTGCTGCGACGAGGCGGCTATCGAGCGAGGCTGTGTGAAAACTATTTTCATTATCGAATCTTTTCACAAGGCGTTTCCGGCCGGCGGTTTTACGTTCAAAATCGAAGAAATGATCGCCGAAGACGATCTAGTTTTCGTTTGGTTGTCATTCAGCGGCGAACAGAAAGGTAAGTTCTGCGGCGTGGCACCGGCGGGCAAAACACTGAAATTCAATGTCCTCGGTTATTACCGCTTCTCCGGCGGTAAGATCATCGAATGCCGCAAACACAACGTCGGCCACAACCACGACTTCATTTCCGCGATGGGCATACGGGAGCAATTGAGCGCGTGAGCCACGGCCAATGCGTCAATCCGGGGGCAGCCAGCGTTCGACTTCGAACGCTGGCACCGGTTGGCCGAAACCTTTCAGTGTCAATGGACCTACTGCGGTGGCCGCGACCATTGGCTCGATTTCCGCCATGATCTTTCGATCCACCAGCACCTGACTGGCCTCGGCCTCGGCACACAGCCGCGCCGCGAGATTCGTCACGTTGCCGATAGCCGCATAGTCGCGCCGTCCCTCGAAACCTATCACGCCGAGCGTGGCATAGCCTTGCGCGATACCGCAACCCAAACCCAGATCGAAGCCGCGCCTGCGCCATGGATCGCCGAGCGACGGAAACGCCTGCTGCATTTCGAGTGCCATCAGTACGGCGCGCTCGGCCGGTTGATCGACCGGCACCGGATCGTTGAAGAACACCATGATCGAATCGCCCGCAAAGCGCTCCAGCGTGCCGCCGTGCGCAAGCACGATGGCGCCCATTTGCGCGTGGTAGGTATGCAGCAACTCCATCACCTCTTCGGGCTCGGCACGGTCCGTGAAGGCGGTGAAACCGCGCAGGTCGAGAAACACCACGCTGACCTCGCGCCGGTGCGTTTTGAGCAGATCCTCGCCGCCGGCAACGATGGCCTCGGCGAGCTGCGGCGAGAAAAACCCTTTCAGACGCGAGAGCCGCTCCAACTGGTCCACCTGCTCCTGCACGCGCTCCTCGAGGGTTTGGTTCCATTGTGCGAGCTCGGCCGCCTGCGATTTGACTTCATCCTGCAACGTCTTAATGCGCAAGAGTGATTTTACGCGTGCCAGTAATTCCGGCCGGTTGATCGGCTTGGAGACGAAGTCATCAGCGCCCGCCTCGATGCCTTTGATGCGCTCCTGCTGCGGATCGAGTGACGTGCACAACACCACCGGCAGCAGGGCCGTGTCCGGGTCGGCACGCAGACGCTCGCATACTTCGTAGCCGGACAGACCCGGCATCATGATATCGAGCAGCACGAGATCCGGCGGCTCGCTCGCGATCTGCGCCAAGGCCTCCTCGCCGTTGGTCGCAGCCGTGGCGGCGTAGCCGGTCACGGTCAACACATCGACCAGCAGCTTGACGTTGGCCGGCGTGTCGTCGACGACCAGGATTTTTGCGGGTGGTGCGGCGCTCATGGCCCGCCAGGTTCGATTAAGTCTTGAATTGCAATGACGAAGGTCTTGAGATCAATCGGCTTGCTCACGAACGCATCGAATCCCGCCTCCGCGACACGACTGCGATCGCTAGACGTCACCGAGGCCGTGAACGCGACTACCGGGATCGCCGCGGTGCGCGCGTCCGCGCGCAGTTGCTTGAAGGCTTCGATGCCATCGATGCCCGGCAACTGGATATCCAGCAACACCAGATCCGGCAGCTGCTCCACGGCCAGGCGTACACCGTCTTCACCGGTGGTCGCCGTCAGCGTGCCGTAGCCCTTGGCCTCGAGAATGTCGCGCGCGAGCTTCATGTTCATGGCGTTGTCTTCGACGATCAGAATCCGGCTCATGACTGCCTCGGCAAGGTGAACGTGAAGGTCGAGCCGCTCCCGGGTTTGCTGACGACCCCAAGCGTGCCACCGTGCAACTCGATAAAGCGCTTGGTCAACGCGAGACCGAGACCGGTGCCTTCCTGTTTGTTGGTGTAGTCGCCGCCGACCTGACGGAACTCCTGGAATATCGTTTCCTGATCGGACTCGGCAATCCCGATGCCGGTGTCGCCGACCGAGATCTCGAGTACGTCGCCCGTGAACGCCGCACCCACCTCGATGCGCCCGCCGTCAGGGGTGAACTTCACCGCGTTGGAGAGCAGGTTCAACATGATCTGTTTCAATTTGCGCTGGTCGGCACGGATTTCGCCAAGGTCTGGAGCGTTATTGAGTTTCAAGCTAATTCCATGTCGCTGCGCGCGCTCACGGATCAGGATCAAGGTGTTCGCGAGCGCCTCTTCGACGTCGAAGGTCTCGAGCTCGAGTTCCATGCGCCCGGCTTCGATCTTGGACAGATCGAGAATGTCATTGATCAGCGCCAGCAAATGCTTACCGGAGGTGTAGATGTCCTTCAGGTAATCGTCCTGCTTTTCGTTCAGCTCGCCGAACATGCGTTCGATCAGCACTTCCGAGAAGCCGATGATCGCGTTCAGAGGCGTGCGCAGTTCGTGCGACATGTTGGCGAGAAATTCCGACTTGTGCTGATTCGCGATCTCGAGCTGGTGGCTCTTGTTCTCGATCTCGTGGAACAGGCGCGCGTTCTCAATAGCTATCACGGCCTGATCGGCGAAGGTTGTCAATAGCTCGATTTCCTTCTCCGAGAATGGTTTGGGCGGCTGACGAATAAGATTAATTGACCCGACGCCCCGGCCTTCCCACAGCATGGGCGCCAACATAAACGAAAAGTTTCCGATTTGATCATAAAGGTTGCGCAAGCCGGACGGCAGGTCGACGACGGCACTGACGTCGGGATAGTGCACGATATGGAGCATGCGTATCGCCAGTGCCAAGGCCGATCCATCGAAAGGCACCGGGAACAGCTTACTCACGGGCGCTACGTCCGGGCCACGCAGTGCACCTACGTGTATTTGTTCGTCACGCACGAGCAAGATCCCAAGTTGCTCTGTATCGAACAGTCGCTCACAACTGTCGAGAATTTTCTCGAACACCGGCTCGGTGTCCGCTACGGAACCACTGATCACGCGCAGCACTTCGGCGGTCGCGGTCTGTTGTTCGAGCGCTTCCTTGGTTTCGTTGAACAGGCGTGCGTTCTGGATCGCTATCACGGCCTGGTCGGCGAAAGTCGTTAACAGGGCGATTTCCTTGTCTGTGAACGGGTTGGGCGGGATACGCACCGTCAGAATCGAACCGATCGCCTGGTCTTCCCATAGCATCGGCGCAATCGCGATCGAGAAGTCTCCTATGTGATCTGCTATGGCAATCAACGTAGGAGGAACGTCGACATCGTTGCGTACGCTTCGATAATTCACGGTATTGCGCTTGCGTATTGCCACTCCGGTGGCCGTCTCGTCGAGCGGCTTCGGGAACGTGCGGGTGACCGCTTCGAGCGCCTCGCCGCGATACGCGCCCACGTGTACTTGCCCGTCGTTGACGAAAAAAATGCCCAGCTCTTCCGTAGCGAACAAATGCTCGCAACTGTCGAGAATTTTCTCGAATACCGGCGCGGTGTCGTCGACGGAACTGCTGATCACGCGCAACACTTCCGCAGTCGCGGTTTGCTGTTCGAGCGCTTCCTTGGTTTCGTTGAACAGCCGCACGTTCTCGAGCGCAATCGCCGCCTGGTCACCAAAGGTACGCAGCAGCGCCCGTTCGCGTGCACTGAACGGCCGTACTTCCTGGCGGCGCAGCTGGATGGTGCCGAACGACTGACCCTCGCGGAGCAGCGGCGCGACCACGATCGTGCGAAAACCCAGGCGTTGCGCAAATTCGAAGCCGAGCGGAAACTCCTCGGCCTCGGCCTGCATGTCATCAACATGGACGGTCCGGCAATCGAGGCGCGCGACGCCACATGCCGCAGCCTGTCATCCCCGCTCAGGAAAATTGATGCCGACGCCGCGTCGCACAGGCGCGCAGCATGATCGGCTATCGCTTCGAGCACCGGCTGCACGTCGGTCGGCGACTCGGCGATCACGCGGAGAATGTCGCTGATTGCGGTCTGCTGCTCGAGCGCCTCCTCGGTCTCGTTGAACAGACGCGCGTTCTCAATCGCGATCACGGCCTGCGCCGCAAAGGTTTCAAGTAAACCGACCAGCTCGTCGGGAAACAGGCCCGAATCAAGGCGACTGACCAGGATAGTGCCGATAACCTTGCCTTCCAGCAGCATCGGCACTGCGAGTCCACTGCGCGGCGCGCCGTGCCGGGCAGCTTCCTTCACTGGCTCGCTGATGTCCGGATCCGCGAGGAAATCTTTGATTTGCACCGGCGCGCGTTCGAGGACGGCGCGCGTGCTGAGACTTCCTCGATCCAGCGGCATTGGGAAAGCTGCACGTATCGGCACGGCGGCTTCTTCCGACACACCCTTGAGCACGACCAGGTGTGCCTGCTCACCATCAACCCGCGTTACGAGACCCACGCTGGCGCCACACAATGCCATCGCGCGATCCGCGATGGTCTCGAACACCGGTTGCAGATCGGTCGGCGAACTGCTGATGACGCGCAGGATCTCGGCCGTTGCCGTCTGCCTTTGCAGCGCCTCCTGAGTCTCGTTGAACAGCCGCACGTTCTCGATCGCGATCACGCCCTGGGCGGCGAAGGTCTCGAGCAGGCTGACGAGCTTGTCCGGAAAAACACCCGGCTTCGTGCGGGCCACCCCGATTGAGCCGATGACTTGGCCCTCACGCAGCATGGGCACTGCGAGGGCGCTGTGGTATTGGGCATCGCGCCGGAGAGCGTCTCGAATCGCATCGTTGTAATCGGGGGTCGCGAGCATGTCGGCCGTCTGCGCCGGCGCGCGGTCGAGGATGGCCTGCGCAACCATCAAGTCTGGCCCGGGCTTCATCGGAAAAGCGGCGCGTACCGTCTCGACAACCCCAGGAGCGGGTCCACGAATCGCTCCTACATGTATCAGCTCGCCGTCGAAGCGTGTGGTCATGCCCCACTGGGCGTCACACAACGCCATGGAGCGGTCCGCGATCGCTTCGAACACCGGCTGCACATCGGTCGGCGAGCTGCTGATGACGCGCAGGATCTCGGCGGTCGCGGTCTGCCGCTCCAGCGCGTCGCGGGTCTCGTTGAACAGCCGCACGTTCTCGATCGCGATCACGGCCTGATCGGCGAAGGTCTCGAGCAGGCTGACAAGCTTCTCCGGGAAAAAACCCGTCTCTTTCCGCGCGACCATGAGCGTGCCGACCACCCGGCCTTCGCGCATCAGCGGCACGGCAAGACCGCTGCCCGTTTCCTGCGCCGCGAACATGGTGTATTCCGGGTCGGCGGGCATGTCCGGGATCTGCACTGTGGCGCATTCGAGGACCGCCCGCCCGTTGAGAGAGTTACGGGCGGGAGGCATCGGGAAAGCGACTTGCGTCGCGTCGAATGTGTCCTGCGATACGCCGTGTAAAGACGCCAGATGCATGCGTTGGCCGTCGAAGCGCGTTGCGACGCCGATGCGCGCGTCGCATAAGGCCATCGCGCGCTGGGTTACCGCGTCGAACACCGGCTGCACGTCGCTTGGCGATTCCGAGATCACGCGCAGCACGTCGCTGATTGCGGTCTGCTGCTCCACTGCCTCCTGGGTCTCGTTGAACAGGCGTACGTTTTCGATCGCGATCACGGCCTGGTCGGCGAAGGTTTGAAACAGGGTAATGAGCTTTTCCGGGAACAGTCCTGGCGCGTGGCGCATGGCTACGAGCGCGCCCAGGCACTGACCTTCCTTCAGCATTGGCACGGCCAGCGCGCTGCGCAGGGCTGCCTTTCTGATCGGGTTGAGCGCAGTAAAGTCAGTGTCGTCGTCGAGATCTGCGACGTGAACGGCTACACGATCGATGATCGACCGACCGCTGACGATGTCCCGCCGCGGTTTCATCGGAAAGAGGGCACGCCCAGCTTGCTCGTCCCCCATGGAAAGGCCGTAAATTGCCCCTACTTCCATGACATGGCCGTCGAATCGAACAAGCACACCGATATCCGCACTACATAGCGTAGTCGCACGCTCGGCAATCACGTCGAATACCGGCTGCAGGTCGGTTCGCGATTCACTGATCACGCGCAGCACATCGCTGATCGCCGCCTGGTACGCCCGTTCCTCGGCAAGCTCGACGATGCGGGCCTCGAGCTTGCGCTCGAGCGCGGCGTAGACCTTGGCGGTCGGTTGCGAGAGTTATAACTGAATCTGGTGTTTGAGCGAATTGAATAAAGGCGGCGTATCTGGTTGAAATGTTGTTACCAAGCAGCAAGCCAACCAAAGAGGATACGCCACCATGAGAGAGAGTAAGGTTGTTGAATTATCAGGTCGAGAAGGAATACCAGAGCCGTTGACGGAGGTTTTGAGAAACGGAGCTCGGGCTCTGATTGAACGAGCGGTTGAAATCGAGCTGGCAGAATATATGGCGCAGTATTCAGGACATCGCACGGCGGACGACAAAGCAGGTGTGGTTCGCAACGGCTATTTGCCGGAACGCCAGTTGCAGACGGGCTTGGGGCCGGTGACGGTGAGGATCCCGAAGGTTCGTTCGAAGCTCGGCGAGCCGGTGACCTTCCGTTCAGCGCTGGTGCCGCCGTATGTGCGCAAGACAAGAACCTTGGAGGCGGCCGTGCCGTGGCTGTATTTGAAGGGCGTTTCCAGTGGCGAAATGGGCGCTGCGCTGGAAGTTTTGTTGGGGCCGCAGGCGAAGGGCCTGTCGGCGAGCACCGTGTCGCGCTTGAAGCAGGTGTGGGCGCAAGAATACCGCGACTGGTGCGAGGGGCGATTGGACCAAGACCGCTGGGTGTAGGTGTGGGCGGACGGTGTCTACAGTGGCCTGCGGGCGGAGCACACGAAGCTGTGTGCGTTGGTGGTGATCGGCGTCAATGAGCGAGGCGAGAAGCGTTTTTTGGCGATGGAGGATGGTGTGCGGGAGTCCACGCAGAGCTGGCGCGAGGTGTTGCTGAAATTGAAGTCACGCGGGATGAATATTCCCAAGCTGGCGATCGGGGACGGTGCCATGGGCTTCTGGGCCGCACTGGAGGAAGTCTACGGTGAGACCCGCCAGCAACGCTGCTGGATGCACAAGACGATGAACGTGCTGAACTGCCTACCGAAGTCGGCACAGGCCAAAGCCAAGCAAGCCCTGCACGCGATCTGGCAGGCCGCGACAAAGGCCGACGCCGAGAAGGCGTTCGAGCTGTTCCTCAAGACCTATGAACCGAAGTATCCCAAGGCGACCCTGTGCCTACAGAAAGACCGTGAGGAGTTGCTGGCGTTCTATGATTTTCCGGCACCACATTGGCAAAGCATTCGCACGAGCAATCCGATTGAATCCACCTTCGCTACGATCCGGCACCGGACCCGGCGCTCCAAGGGCGGTCTCTCTCGGGACGGCATGCTCCATATGATGTTCAAGCTGGGGCGGTGTGCGCAGAAGAATTGGCGACGCCTACGTGGATTCGACTACCTGGCCAAGGTGATTACTGGAGTTAAATTTGAAGATGGTATCGAGGTGACAAGGGTCAATCAGGTCGCCGCTTGATTCAACCGCCTGAACACCACTTTTGACAATAACTCCGGTTGCGAAGCGACGGGCATTATTGGCTCTCCCTCCTGTGCACCATCTTGATCGATCCGGAACATGCTAAGCCATTTCACGGCGGTCATGTATGACTGCAGAGGACTGCGCCGGCCCGCCTGTTTACGATGGCTGCGCTCGAGATAAGCTGGGCAAAGTGACGGGTAGAAAAGTCGTCACGATGAACTGTCAGGTGGAGTTGGCCCGATATCGGGGGACACCTTTTGCGCGCCGCCTACGTCGCGCTCGGTGAAGCTCTCGACGCTGACTTACCCGCCCGCGATCAAAGGCTCGCCGATGTGCCCGGGAACCGTACACGAATCGAGTTCTTGCAAGGCGCTTAAGCACGCTACCATTTTATTGAAAACAGTGTTTTCAATAAAATGGCCTGCTCCCGGCCAAAAATTACGTTTCCGCGGGAACGCTTTTTTTACCGAAAATTATTCGTATCTGAAAATTATCGACCGCTGCCCTCAATCGTACTTAACGTACTTGTAGATACTTACACAGTTTAACCGATTGAATTTAATAGGTCTGACGGTGGTTACTGTTCCAGATACCGTCATCAATACCGTCAAACATTGTCGCCTAGGCGCAATTTTTATGTGTCCAAGTCGCAACCCTGGCCCCCGGGGGGTGGGGATCGATCTCGACGCCGCTGTCTGCTGCTAGAGCCCCTCCGCAAATTTGATAGAGGGGGCAAGCATCCGCGCTCCTCATAGATTTATTCCCTCCGGAGGGAAGTAGTGCACTGCTATTCGGCACACGGTCAGTTACGCGAAGTTAGCGGCGAATCGGTTTAATGGGTTTTGGAGAGATTAGGTCCTTATTCGCGGGCTGAGTTCGTATTCGCATCGTAGTCGTCTTTGATCCACGAATAACATGTCAGCGCCACGCCAACGATAATCGCAATGGCCAATACAACTCCGGCACTGGAACCGCGATTCCAACCCTGCACGTAGTAGGCCCAATGCGCACCAACCGCGCTGACTATGCCGCCAGCCAGTATTCCTAGCCAGATCGTTTGTTTACTCTGCCGACCAGCACGCATCACGAGATGGCAGAAAGGGCATTTCAGATCCGCCACAGACAGACCCGGAGAAAACAGAAAACTCCGGAACGGCAACCTCTCTCCGCATTTACGGCAGTTGACCAATGATTAGACCTCGCGGGCTTGCAGTTTACCTTATGGCCGCGAGCCGAAGTCAGTTCAATCAATGACGCTTTCGGAAGCCAAACGACCGCTTACGAGGGAATTGCAGACCTAACCTCTAGCATTGCTGCACTGCCGCGATTCGGCCGCTGACGACCTATTCTGTTGAAAAACTCGGTTCGCCCATTGCTCCGAGAAATTGGACCTCACAGGATCGCGCGTAAGCGACGATCGGACTTCAGGTAATGGTTTGAGCACCCCCTAAATTTGGCTAAACCATCTGTTGAGGGAGTTTTTCAACACAATAGACCCGAAGCCGACATTGATGGCAAAAGGCAAGACCTGGCACAAAATCCTCCCACGTACTCAAAAGTGATCGGCATCAGCCGGAATCGGTGATCGGCATCAGCTGGAATGGGTGATCGGCTTGCACCGGAATGAGTGATCGGCTTGGGCTGGAATATGCATCGCTCGCGGATCTAGGCTAATCGGCATGAGCATTGGCCTTAAACAAGTTGCCAAATCCACCACCCAGAGGCTATATAAGGAGACACATTCTCCGTTCCGAGAAATACACAACTCGGATACGGCCACCTGACAAATTGGTGCCTTAACGGCCCCTGGAAGGAATTCATGGCACGGTTGGAACCCATAGAAGAGCGATATCTGACACCCGGCATGGCGGAGTTGGTGGATCGCGTCAAGTTTGATCCCGGATACCACGCGGGTCTTAAGGTCTTTGCGCACAGTCAGGAGTTCGTCGAACCGATGTGGACGGCCTACGTCGACATGTTTGAAGGCGGCCTGGTCGACTCCCGGCTGAAGGAGATGATGCGCATCAAAATCGCTTATAACAACGACTGCTTCACCTGACGAAAGTTGCGATATCCATCGGTGATGGATAAGGGTTTGACGGAAGAAAAAATCAAAGAAATCGAAAATTTCGAAGTTAGCGAGATCTTAACGCGGCGTGAAAAGCTCGCGCTAAAGTTCGCGGAAAAGATGGGGATCGAACACCGGGCAATCGATGACAATTTCTTTGCACTGCTGGGCGAAGAGTTTTCGGAGCCGGAGATTGTCGAACTTTCAATTGTGATCAGCGTATGTATCGGGTGGGGCCGCCTGCTTTCAGTCTTCAAGCCTGAAGAAGCATGAACAGCAAAGAACGGGTATTTCTCCAACGAGTCTCCAACACAAAGGACCGACTGTCATGACTGCACCAACCCCCTTGGATAAAACCAAACTAAGCCCGGCTATGGCATCGCTGGTCGATAAGTTCGAGTTCGATTCAAATTACGCCAACGGTCTTAAAATCTTTGCGCATAAGCAGGAAGTGTTTGAACCCATTTTCGCTGCCTACGTCAATATGTTGGAGAACGGCAAACTCGAGCGGGACTTGAAAGAGTTAGTGCGAATGAAGATCGCGCAGAACAACGATTGCTCCGCGTATATCGCGAAGTCATCAGTGCCACGCTTGGCCACCCCACGGCCGCCCGTCCCGCAGCTAACCAAACAAAAGATCGCGGCGATTGGGACTTATGAGGTGAGCGAATGTTTGACGCGTCGTGAAAAGCTGGCCTTGAAGTTTGCAGAGAAACTCGGCATTGAACCCGAAGGACTCGATGACGATTTCTTCGAGCTTTTGCGCCACGAATTCAATGACGCCGAAATCGTTGAGTTGGCCCATGTCATTGCCGTTGGGATTGGCTTCGAGCGTTTCCTCGCGGTTTGGGAACCGCGCGTTTGTGCATTGTGACCGGAGGTTGGTGAAGCTGCGGGGACATTAGCGCGGCACGTAGAACCCTTTAATCTGTAGATTTGCATCCAAAAGTGACCCACTAGCCCCGGGTATTTGCACCCAAAACTGACCCACGTTTAACCCTTCTCCTGCTAATCAGACGGCAGGAGATTAAAGGAGTGATAGACGTGGATTTATTGGTGCTCTCTCAACTCGACGCTTGAAGCATCTCGACGACCGCTTACGAGGGGATTGCAGACGTAAACTCTAACGGTGCTGCACCGCCGCGATTCGGCCGCTGACGGACTATTGTGTTGAAAAAGTCGTACCGCATACGATTTCGATATATTTGGGGGTCGCTAAACCATTCCCGGAGTGCCGATCGTCGCTTACAGGCGATCCTACGCGGTCGGTTTTTCTGCACACGTCGCGACCGACGGCGAATCGGACTTTTTCAACAGAATAGGCCGAGACCCGCCCTGCTCAGCTAACGCTCCACTGAAAGCTGCGGGACGACCGCTTACGAGCGCATTGCAGACAAAACGCTAATTAGTGTGCGCTGCCGCGATTAGGCCGCTGACGGTAGAGTAAGGATGTGGCGCGGTGGTCTAAGGTTCAGCCAATCTGTTGCCGCCCCTTTCGTCTGGCGGTGCCTCAATAGCCGGACCATCACTCCGTTTCCACATCCTCCTCATCGAACCGGACAGGCGGAACTACCGCATCCGGCTCTCGGACAAGACTCATGCCTTGGCACACGAAAGGTCATCCGCAGTTCACCCGACCCACCACACCGGGCCGTGTATCCCGGCGTGCACGAACCGAGCGTTCTGCACACAACCGCCAATGCCACCACTTGGGTGGGCATTCGCTTCCCAGATCGCAATCCGGGTTCTTCCTTCGCTTCAACATGTGACGCCTTCCACCGCGCCCGCACCTTACCGGAGTTGCCTAGGGTTGCCCCAATCTCCTGTGCTTTGCCGCTTTCAGTGCCCGTCTTGAACTAAGGCCCCTTCCCTCCACCAGCATTACCCGGCTTCCTCAGTACTACGGGCCTCTCCGCCACCCCATAGCGCCCTCTCTGACCGTCACCGGTCTCCGGTTGATCGCCACGACCGACCACGCCATCGGGCTTCCCGTGTTGCGCGCGTTCTCCTCTGTGTACATGCCATCGCCACTACCCCGGCACGCCGACTGGGTGCGCTCATCGCTCGCTTCCCCAGCCCTTTCAGCCTTCCCGATAGGGGTTGACCGGTCGGCACGTGCATCGTCCTTTTCGAGGCTTGCTCAGCGTTCACTCACCTTACGGCCTGCACACTCGCCAAGTCACCTAGTGACCCTCTACACCGAAGGCTTCAGCCATCTTGTTACCTCCATGACTGCTCCGATTGCTTCCGGCTGGAGCGACAGTTGCCGGGTGGGACTTGCACCCACTGAAGAACGCCGCCTTTGCACGGCGCACACCCTATAGCAGACTTCACGAACGTTCAAGCTGACCGGTGCTCGATAAAGGCTTATCGAAGCGGCAGCGCAGGAAGCGCGCGGTCAAGCGTCAGGTTGAACGCCTTTTATGGCGAATGGTTCATCTCGACGGCTTTATCAGGAGCGAAAGAAAATTAAACACCGATACAGCCACAAACAATAACAGCACCCCTTCGTAGAGAAAGACCGAATACTCGGTGTAATGCCCCCCCACGATTAGAAGTTCGGCACCTACTGCAACAACGCCAAGGACTGCGACTGTCAATCCAGCCATCCGCTCAAATGCTCGGTATTTCTGATTGAAGAAAATGCTCCCACGTTGGAATGTTGGGATAGCAATTATCCAAGCGCAAATGTGTATGGCCAAGAGCACTCGAATTGACCACGCCCAAAGGTTCTCGTCACTGCCAGGAAGCGACTGCAGCCATGTCGGAACAAAGGCAAGAAAAAGTACAAGCGTCGAAGTCGTTAGCAGATTAACGATATGGAACTTCTCTCGTTCGTCGAGTACTGCGCCTCCGCGGGTCTGAAGAGCACCGACGATCCCGGTAAATCCCATTAAGGTGACCGCGATCTGAGCAATGACATAGAAGTCTTCCGGTACAGCCATATCTCTAGTTCACCTTACGCTCCCATGAGCCGCACTCGACGGCGACGGCGACGGAACGGAGCGGCGGCGTAGGGAATGCCACTGTCAAGCGTCCGCCTCCAACGACCCGTTATGCTGCATTATGAATGCACAGTGACCCCATTTCTGTTCATTACTTCTACGATCTTTTCTATGTTCGGCGGACCTGGCGGAACTTCATTGTCGAGCGCCGTGAACATTTGAGCAGCTATGCTCCCGGAGCCTGTTATTTCCAGCATTTCGCCGCCATCGGGGCCGTATTTGAACGCATGTATCGTTCCACCCGGCACGAAAAAGTGTGCCTGGTGTGCACAGTTCGGTCCTTCCATCACAGGTGATTTCAACGCTTCCTTTAATCACGAAAAATGATTCATCCCAGTCGTGGCTATGAGGCGGAGGTCCCATGCCTTTGTCTCCGGACTGATACGTGAATTCCTGTCCCTTTGTGTCTTGTTTTGAAGCGAGCACTGTTACGTTCGTACCTACGACATTCAATGGAGATTGATAAGTTTCCGGTTTAATGATTAGCGGGGTTCTTCTCATGGTTTTGTTCCTGTAAGAATCTAGATGGAACGATTGCGGCATAGTGCAAAGTTGAGCGGCGCGTTACAGTGCGCTTTTCTGAAGCGATAATGCGACAGCCGCGGAAGAAAAGCCCGCTGTAACACGACCGCTCCAACGACTTATAGGTGACGGGGTGTTTAACGAAGTCTGGGACATCCTGTCTTGCTCGCGTTGTTGCACTTCGACTTTGAATCTACGCGGCTGCGCCGCACACCCGGAGAAACCAACCGATATTCTGACCATGTCACGTTAGTCAACCTCGTCCCGCCGGATTCTTATCTTCTTCGAAAATTCGGGGTCCCACGCGTCAACATAATCCCGAAGCCTTTCCCAGTGAGATTCCAACCCTGGATTCGCTTCCAGAAAACCGACCAAATATTCGACCTCTGCATCGCGTGTATATAGTGGGTTGCCTTTCTGACTTGTTGCGTGGGAGGCATAGGACGTAAATATGAATTCGTCCATAAAAGTCGAAATTCGAAGTTTTTCCGCTTTAGATAGATCCTGGCCTTCATTCGCTTTCTCTATAAGCTCACTAATATCAGGGTTGTTGATTAAGTGTGAACGCCAATTAGCCCATAGATTTACCGAAGAATATGTGCTCTGTACTTGCGATTCTTCACGCGCTAGTCGAATCTGCATTGACAGGTAAATTAGGGTAACAAGGACAACAATCGTTCCGACTGTTTCTACAATTACTCCAACCGCTTCCCAATTCATCGAAGGTTCCCTTGCCGCCTAACAGCTAATGTACGGGCCATATTGCCCCGTTATTAATGAACATACGGGCGCGCGGTTTGTATGCCGTTCCATTTGATTCCACTGAGAAGTTAGGAAACTGTAGCGAACGCACAGCATAAATAATAGGGGTGCTGCGGCGACCGTGACGTACGTGGCTTCCAAGCCGCCCGAGTCCGCTTTCGAGAGGATTGCAGACCTAATCTTGAACAGCGTTGCACTGCCGCGATAAGGCCGCTGCCGACCCAATACCGTCATTGCTAGCTGGCGGGGGACGAAGGTGCATGCGAGGTCGAGTCGGATAGCCGACTAACGATCGTCGTTTCCCGAACAGATATGCCGATCTGCTCAAAATGTCAAATGCAAATCACTCGGTGATTCCATGTTCTCCGCGACGTACGACTGGAATTTCGCGCCAAAGATTGGTCGCCAGGTTCCCCACCATGACGCTACGCCTGGCATTTGTAGGAGGTTGAGCATCATCTTCCTTCGCCCCTCCCAGATATCGAGATCCACGACGCGGTCTTCATACTGGTAAAACCTCCCAGATATCGAGATCCACGACGCGGTCTTCATACTGGTAAAACAAAGCTTCGTAATAGATGAACAGTTGCAAGAATACTGTTCGAGCTACGAGTTGATCGTCGTCGTCTAGGCCGTCATAGGACTCCTGAGCCGCGTGGAAAACCTTCAACGCCTCAGGGTGCGCCGATAGACTTTCCAAAAAGTGATTTGCCGATTGAGCCGCCATCTGATACCCGCTACTGCGGACATGGCTCGAATTTTGTCTCACCTGTAGTGCGAGATAGATTATTGACACAACAACTGCTGTTGCACCGAGCAGTTCACTCAAAGCACCGATAGCATCCCAGTTCATGGCCCGATCCCCTATTTGGTTCCTGGACTATAAGAATATCGGATGGCGCTGACCTTAGGGTGTCCGCTATCGGCCGACCGCCGCCGCTCATTATGCTCGTGACGCTGAACGCTACCGGACGACCACTTCCGAGCGCATAGGAGACAAAACGCTAATCAGTGCTGCGCTGCGGCGATTAGGCCGCTGACGACCCTTTCCGGACATCCTGCTAATGCTCAAACAAGGATCACTTTAATAGATACTCGCCCGGTTCCACCGAGGCTACAAATTCTCGGAAATCTTTCGAGAAAACATGCTCGCGTAGCTTCCAAAATTGTTTGGGTCTACGCGGAAACGTGTGGGTTGATATTGGCATTTCTGGGTAGTGGCGGAAGAAATGCCGCAATGATTTTCAGTTTGAGGAATTCCTCATCACGATAGCCATAGGCGCGTCGTTGCAGGACCCGGATTTTGTTGTTGACCCCTTCGACCAATCCAAGACTGACTTTATTCTTAGCATCACAATAGGAAGCAATGCCATCCCAATGGGATTCAATCAGCTCAGCAAACTTGCGATACGGCGCCAATCGCTGCCATTTCAGACTGTCCTTCCAGCGCTCGAAAAAGGCACGCGCGCCGCGCTCGGTACGGTAGTCCCAGAGTTGGCCGAAGGTTTCCTTGAGGACGTAGGCGGTGTTCAGACGCCGGTTGGCCTGGAGCAGTTTTTTCAGGGCTCGTCTGCCATCCAGATTCAGGTTCTCGCGTCGCGAGAGCAAGGTATATCGCTGGCCTTTGATGTAACTCCTGTCCTTGCCGCGGAGACGTTTGTATTCACGGCGCCGGACTTCATCGAGAGCCTTTGAGAGGTGGCGCATGATATGGAACTTGTCATAGATGATCCGCGCCTGCGGTGCGTTGTTCATGACCGAGTTACGGAACGGCTTCCACATGTCCATCGCCGCCAGTTCGATGCGAGCGCTCTTGTTCTCGCCCAATGCCTGGAAAAACAGGTCGATGTCAGCCTCTTTGCGACCTTCACCACCGACCCAGATAGGACGCCCCCGATCCAGGTCACTGACGATGACCCGGTAGTTATGTCCTTTGCGGATGGAGATCTCATCAATACCGATGGCCCGGGGTGCTGGCATGCCCGCCAGCTCAACCTGCTTTTGCATGTACAGCTTATCGAGGTCTTTCACCGTGCTGTGGTGCAGGCGTTCCCTCTCGGCGACAGCCTGGTTCGGCATGTCCCGGCACAGCTTGCCCACCTGCATGGCAAAGCGCTGCGTATAGCGAGGGTTCTTTGCCAGCCAGTCAAGATGTTCTACCTGCACGCCGCCGCACCTCCGGCAACTGACACGCCAGCGTTCGAACTCCAGGTAGATTCGCCATCCGGCAACTGACAGGTCTCGTACTCGCAGCACCTTCTTGTCGTAACGCCCGCGGCACCGGTGAGCACAGTGAGAACAGATCGCTGTTTTTTTCGCCTCTTGAGTTGGATCACACGGGCATACCGATCACCAAACATGCCCACCAATTTCGATGCGGCGGTAAAACCAGGGAACGCAAACAGCGCTCGGATCGACTTGGGATTCTTCATGGCCTTAGCCTACCCACAAAATGAAACCACTTTCACCCCATACGAAATCTCTGAATGTCTACATGATTTCAATGGTTTACACTTGGTCTAATTCAGAATTTACCCACATGAATCCGCGTAGACCCATTTTTCTAAATGGCTATTTTTTATGTGAATTCTCCTTCAATTCGTGGGGAGCCTTCAGGGACAGATTTATTTGAGCTAATGACGTGAGTATAAAAATTCGCCACCTTTAGCCCCGAACTTCCGCTTTGGGTCTGCGAAAGACCAAAAGAAGACCAAAAGGGTCAGTTCTCACATTCCTACACTGCGCAGATGGCGCTGATGTCGGAATGTGAGAACTGACCTTATCCACGGGCTATCCGCGGGCGATAGCCGATCACCACCGCCGTGGCGGAACTGGCGATACCGGGCATATTGTGGTGCTGGGCGAACCAGTAGCGCTGATATCCCCAGCGTTCGGCGCGCTGCGCGAGACCGACCGAGTTGCGAAAGGCCTACGCCGCATCGCTCCCCGCGACAATCGGCGCGAGGTCGAGCACTTAAAACGGGATCATGATCGGTTTAGAACCTATTCGTCCCCCGTTGCGTTGTTACACGCGGTTGTGCCACCGTCGATCGACAGGATCGATCCCGTTGCGAACACCGCGTCGTCGCTCGCAAAGTAGGCAATCGCCTTACCGATCTCTAGCGGCTCAGCGATGCGTTGCAAGGGCGCAGAAGCGATGATTTCGGCTTCCGCCTCGGCCGGGTCGTCGGCCTGATCGATGTAGTCGCGGCGCAGCATGTCGGTGTCGACATTGCCCGGGCACACACAGTTGACCCGAATGTCGGGCGCCAGCTCCAGGGCGAGTGCGCGGGTGAGTTGTATAACGCCGCCCTTGGATGCGCCGTAAGCCGCAAGCCCCGCCTCCCCGATCAATCCCGCGTCCGATCCGACGTTGACGATGTTGCCCTTGGATGCGGTCAAATGCGGTAGCGCCGCTCGACAGCAGAAGAACGTGCCTTTCAAGTTGGTATTCACGGTCGCATCCCACAGCGCCTCCGTACTGTCTTCGAGAGTGATGAACGTAGCAATGCCGGCGGCGTTTACAAGGACGTCGATCCCGCCCATGGCCTCGGCTGCGACGCCGATGATCGCCTCGCAGCCGGCCACGGTCGCCACATCGCCCGGCGCCGCGATCAATCGGTCACCACCGCCCATTGCCGCGATCCCGTCACGCGTCGACGCCTCAGTTCGGCCGTTGACCGTGACCGTCGCGCCGGCCGCCAGTAGTACTTCGGCCGCCGCTCGGCCGATGCCACGTGACGAGCCGGTGATCACAATGCGCTTATCGGTAAAGTCCATGGCTACCTCCTAAGAATGCGAGCGAATGGCGCACGCTTCAGCTCCCGGCATCGCGACTAACCGGTCTGTTGAAGTTTACTCACCGCCGGTTCCGCATACTGCGGCATCACCTCGGCGGCGAAGAGCCGCAAAGAATCAAGTATCTTATCCTGCGGCAGGCCCGGCATGATGCTTACCAGCGAGATCTCACCGATGCCAGCGTCGATGATGGCCTCCATGCGTTCGTGGGCGTGCACGGTCATCCAAAAGGTCACCAAAAGGGTCAGTTCTCACATTCCAGCATCGGACATCAGTGGCACTGACCGGTGCCGCTACCTGCTAATTCCGAAGGTAGACCCTCATAACTCTTTTGCCTTTGTGGTACATGTTGCCCACGTTGTATTGCGCGTCAGCGTCCCCCTGCTCAGCGGCCTTATCGCGGCAATGCAGCACTGGTAAGGATTATGTCTGGAGTTACCTCATAAGCGGTCGTGCGGCAGTGTTCGGTGACGTGTTAACCGAGGACCACGGCTGTCGGCCATGAGCGGCCATGCCCAGGTTTTTTTGCGTCATCGTGGGGTTCGAGCGCGAGGTAGCTCGTGTCCAGATCGCGAACCAGCAGACCCTCGCGTTCGAGGTGGCGACCCACGCGCTCGCTGATGGTACGCACGAGGGCTTCGAGCTCGGCCTTGTCGGGTGCCTTCACGCGCTTGATGCTGAGTCGGTTGTCGGTGGCGACATACACACCATCCAGCATCAGGATGTGAAAGTGGATATTGACGTTGAGCGCGCTGCCGAAGCGTTGGATGAGGGTGACCGCGCCGGTGCTGGCGGTGCGTATATCCCATCTTGCGTCGCTGATGTGTCGCCAGCGTGCGGTAGACGATCGCCAACACCCGGCCCATGACCCCTGGGCGGCTGGCGAAGAGAAACCGCAAGGCATGCGGGAAGGTCACGACCCATTGACGGACCGGCACCTCGGTGTCAGGAATGACAGCACGTTTCGTTGATTGAAACGGTATAGCTGCTGTTCGCACGCGGACGTGTCGGAATAGGCTCCGCAATCCGGAACTGAAATTCAGGGAGGATAGGTTCTAATCAAATGCGGCACCGTTCGATCTTAATCAGTCTCGGTGTCCGCCCACCTGATCCGCTTGCGACCTCGGCGCCGGTAAGTCCGGGCTGAAGTCGCGGGTTAAGACAGGGTGGATTCAGGCGACCTTGGCGATGAAGTTTCGCAAGTCTTCGTTGAAGACAGTCGGCTTTTCCAACTGGCAAAAGTGCGCGACGTCCTTGTACATCTTGATTTCCGCGCCGGGAATGTTGTCGGCCAGGAATTGATTATGGGCCGGGGTGGTCGCGCCGTCTTCCTCGCCGGCGATGATCAGGGTGGGCTGCTTGATGTCCTTGAGCCGGTCGGAGATGTTCCAGTTGAACACGCCCTCCGGATCGGCCACGCTGGCCCAGAACACGCCTTCAGTGAAATTGTCGTCGACGCGGAAGCAGCCTTCCATATACGTGAGGATCTCCGGTCGTTCGGCCTTGGATTTAGCGGAGACGGCGGATTTGAGTAGGCCGCTGAACATACCGCGCCAGTCTTTCTGCATCGCTTCCGCCATTTCCGGCGGCGCATCCGCCCCGAAATTAGTAGCGCTGCTTACAATGAGATTGCCGATAACGCGTTCCGGTGTATCGAGGCTCGTCTGCATGGCGACCATGCCGCCGATCGAATTGCCCACCAGTACCGCACGGTCGATCCCGGCGTCATCGAGAATGGCGACCACGTCCGCTGCCATCTCGCCGATGCCGTAACCTTCGGCCGGTTTGTCGGACAGGCCGTGGCCGCGGTGATCGACCACTATGCATTGGTGGTTGCGCGCGAACTCGAGCAACTGATTCGTCCAGATATACCGGTTGGTACTCCACGGGTGCAGGAAGACGATGGGCAGACCCTGGCCGAAACTCTCGTAATAGACTTTGACGCCGTCGCGATTGATGTGGGGCATGGTGCAGTTCTCTCGTGTTGTTTTATTGACGGCCGCGACTGGGAGCGGCTAGGCGAAGATGATCTCGTGTTTCGAGCTGGAAATAAACCTGCCGGTAGTTACGCGGATAACAGCTCACGCCATTTGAGACAGCCTGCCGCTGACTGTTCCCCGTCAGCGGCCTAATCGCGGCAGTGCAGCACGGTTCTAGATTACGTCTGCAGTACCCTCAATAGCGGTCGTCGAGTAGCTTCAGGCATCGAGTCGAGAGGGTACGGCAGCAGTCGGCCAGGTGCGGACATCCCGCAGGCTTGGTAGCCACCCCTGAGGCGGTCGCTAGAGCACCTCTATTATTAATGCGGTGCGTTCGCTACGCTTTTTTAGGCATTAAGGAGACTATTCAATGGATTTTGGCACCATAGCAGATTGGGCCGATCTAATTGGCGCACTCGCCGTTGTTGCATCGCTAATATTCTTGGCCCTACAAATTCGCCAGAATACTAGCGCGGTCAAGGCACAGACTTTTGCTGCACTGAGTGACCGAATGTCGCAATCCAACGTAGGACCATTAAGTGAGTATATGGCTGGCGTTCTCAAAAGAGGTCAGGAAAGCTTCGAACAGCTTACAGAAGAAGAGAAAATTTCTTTCTCATACTGGATGTTAGATCGCATGATGGTTTATGAACTGCTTGTCGGTGCGCCGGAGGCTACAACACCGGCTATCTTAGCGGGCTGCGACAAAAACCTCCGGTTTTTGTTTGGCACAAAAGGAGTTCAAGAATGGTGGGGAACGAGCGCTCGAGAAGATGTGTCGAGTACGATGAGAGCCTATATCGAAAACCTGCTAAATGATGCTTAGATTTCCAAGTGAAATGTAACAGCCGCCTAACAAATGGACCACCCTGGCGTTAGGTGTTCTGGAGAAACTTCGTGAACTCGATTGTTGAGGTCCGGAATCGTGTTCGTGCGGGTCTAAGGTTCGCAGCTGTATCTTCAGGGTTGCCCGCTCGCTTTGCGATGTGATCTATTTTGCTTTTTACGCGTTTACGCCCGTCAATTAGAAAAGATTGGCGGTATCGTTCGAATGCTAGCTCAAGATCCACATCCTCGGCTTCCGCTGCAATATCACCAAGAGTTTCGTAATACTTCGCTAGGCTCACAATGGAAGAAAGAGAGTCTGAATAATCCTTTCGAAGCTGCTTTTGCTTCCCGGATCCGTACATAACCCACTCCGTGCGAACGAAGTCTGACGGAGAACTCGCATTTTCCGATTTAACAATGATTACGGGTTTCCCAAGCAAATTGCACAGAGCAACTTCGAAGAAAATGTTTGCCAGCGTGGATACGGGGGTGAATTCCGAAAAAATTGTCGTCCCGAACCCGCAACCTTAATTAGCCTTTACTAGGAAATCTTTCTGGCCTCGCTCCACCATGTGAAAACGGACAATAGCCGCGACGGAATGGACTCTATCGGACGTTCGCTATGGGTCCAGAGTGTGTGAAAACTCTGCATCAGATAAGATCACTCTTTCGGTCCTGGGGAGTCGTTGATCCAACGTACATAACCCACCTGAACCGGGTTCAATCTCGCGGAACGGGAGGCGCGAACGTGGAAGTCTGACGGAGAACTCGCATTTTCCGATTTAAAAATTCACGTCCCAATCGCGCCTCACCGAACCCGCGCGCCGGTATCGAACCGTTGTGCATTTAGATTTGATCGGGCAGCGGGGAACGCCGCAACCTCTAGCAACCGTTTAACAATGATTACGGGTTTCCCAAGCAAATTGCACAGAGCAACTTCGAAGAAAATGTTTGCCAGCGTGGATACGGGGGTGAATGGCAGCGGCATCCGAAAAAATTGATCACATGTCCGTAGGTCGACCGGGCGCAACTGTCGAACGCAACCTGGATAAGAAGGAGTTGACTAATTAGCTGGCGTGCGCTATAACCTCTTTACTAGGCGACTTCAATCTTTGCTGGCCTCGCTGGAGAAAGGCAAGCACCATGTTCGGCGTGTCCCCGCTGCCCGAAAACGGACAATAGCCGCAGACGGAATGGAGAGACTCTATCGTGATGGGTTCGTTCCAGATGCGCACGCTGAAACACGTTGGTACGGAAATGAGTCTGCACGTGCACAACATGAAACGCGTGATGAATCTACTCGCTACGCTCATCGCGATGACGGCATGAGACCCTCTGTGGCCTCGAAAACTCCCTGATCCACGGCTTCACTGCCGGCTTCTGGGGCCGTTCTATGTTCCATTAACCCGATCGCATTGGATCGTAACCGCGCCGCGTTGCGTCTGACGAGGAGTTCTCGACGTGATTCCCCATTCCGAGTTTTCACACACTCTGGGTCGTCAGCGGCCTAATCGCGGCAGTGCAGCACCGCCCTAGATTACGTCTGCAGTACCCCCGTAAGCAGTCACGGAGTTGCGTTCATCGGAACGTTAGCCGAGCGCTTCGGCTCTCGGCAAAAAAAGCCATCCCCGGTTACCGCAACCACAGTTATGTTTGCACCGATAATTATGCGTCACAATGGCACAATTAATCGCGTCAATTTGATGACCATTTATTGTTAGGCGGAAGCGATGGACCCCGCGATTGCAGCAGACTTTCAGACTTTAGCGATGACGGCATGAGACCCTCTGTGGCCTCGAAAACTCCCTGATCCACGGCTTCACTGCCGGCTTAAGGAATGTTCCATTAACTAACCGATCGCATTGGACCGCGAGCGCGGCCGTCGTAACCGCGCCGCGTTGCGTCTGACGAGGAGTTCTCGTTTGCAGATCGCGATAACGCTTATGGGATTTACCGGGATAATCGGGGTTATACAATTACGCGGCGGCAAAAGCTTGACCGGACCGGAGGTCGCGCTTGCAGCAACGCTCTTAGTCGTTACTGCTTTTGCAGTGTTCGCTTCCTTCATCCCGGGAACTGTCGCCCTTATTACCGAGAATGAAGGCGATATGTGGAAGTGGTCATTCCGCGTACTAATTGTTGCTCATGTTATAGCTTGGGTTGTGTCAATACCGTTTATGCTGCGTTCCGGTTTATTTCTTGAACTGCTGCCCGAGCCCCAACGTTCGATCATGCGACTTTTCGCCCTGCTCGGAATGACGGCAGTCGTCGTGGAAGGCGCGATTGTGCTTGGTTATATGGAGCCGTACTCAGCGTTCGTATTCCAATGCATCCTCATTTTGATGGTTTCTATTGCATTCCTTAGCTTCGTCTTTTTAATGTTCGGATTAAATCGATGAAAGTTCCGCATACCAAGGCGCTGCAGCCAACCCGCTTGACAGCGCCCCTCCTTCGCTGGCGCTGATGGCTGCTGTGGGTCGTTTCCGGCCTGATCGCGGCAGTGCAGCACTGCTCTCGGTTACGTCTGCAATGCGCTCGGAAGCGGTCGTGGTGTTGCGTTCACTGACGTGTTAACTGATGACGACGGCAGTCGGCCAGTTCCAGTCATTCACGGTTCCAGTTTTCTCAGATATCCTGCAAAAAAGGCGAGAACGGGGGATTTGAGTTATGAATTGGGATGCTGTAGGAGCAATTGCGGAAATACTCGGTGCCGGAGGAGTAATCGTATCGCTTATCTATCTCGCTACTCAGATACGAAATCAGAACAAGGAATCGCGTCTCGCGGCAATGCACGACATCTCCGTGGGCTTCCGCGAAGTGACTGCGAAATTCGCGACCGAGGATATGTCAGAAATATGGGCTCGTTCGGTTGATAGCTACGACGACCTAACCGACGCGGAGACAACACGGTTCTTAATCCTTGCCGGAGGCGTATTTCGGGCCTGGGAGGAAGCATATATACAACACGACGAATGAACGCTTGACGCTCGTAGTTGGGATGCAATGGTTAAGTATTACTCGACCATCTATAGTCATCCAGGACTCCAGCGAGCGTGGTCGTTGAGAAGCAAAAATTTTGACACCAAGTTTCAGCAGTTTGTTAACGGCTTAGAAGTCGCAGATTACCAAATACGTTGACGCTTAGATTCACATTTGAAGTGCAACATCCGCCTAACAAACGGAGCAACCTGACGTGACCGCCCCCTTCCTTCGCTTCCGCTCCGGTCGCCCGCCGTCAAGCGCAGGTTAACTTAGCGTTAGGCATCACGAGAGAACAGATGAACTGGGATGCGTTAGGAACTATTGCGGAGGTTGTTGGCGCAATAGCGATCATCATTACTCTAATTTACTTATCCATTCAGACGCGATTGACGCGAAAAGCCGTAGAAGAAACATCTGAACATGCGTTCCAACAAGGAACAGCCACTGCGGTAGGAATGTATTCGGACTGGCGCCGCGCCGTACTGGGTACTCCCGAACTGGCAAAGATCATGGTCCGCGCGCGACACGATGAAGAACTGTCCGAAGATGAACAGATTCTGTTTTCTATCTGCTTTCAGGATTTATTCCTTGCAGCGGCAACATCATACAGAAGCGTAGTGCACGGAACGGCTGGATACGAAGAATCAATAAGCGTCATACATTTGGTTGGCGTTCTCAAAGAGAATCCCTTGGCTATTCAGGAGTGGCAAAAAGCAAGCCCGGTCGTCTCCGGTATTTCACCTGAATTCGTTGTAGCTGTAGATAGGGAGCTAAACGACGATGGCGATGTCTGACAAGCGCTCAACACGACCTCTTGACTGCCGCTCTCCCTCCTCGGCCTAACTACGGGTGATGTCTGCTCAGGGTCCAGACTGTGTGAAAACTATTTGCGTTTTTCAAAAGTGGGGAACCGACACTCGGAAGTGTATTAATGCGATGTGCTGATCCCTTTTCATGGTGCTTAACTACTATGCTGGTGGGGAATTTTTTACTTTCGACGTCGTATTATTGAGTTTTCACACAGTCTGGGTCGATAGCGGACTCCTGCAGTGCAGCATGACGTGGCTGCTTACGGCGGCATAGCGGACCTTAAAACTCGTTAAGTCCGAGTGCACAGTACCGTGTTTATGCAACGACACTTGTCAGGTAACGTTGAATCCGGGATGCCGATCTGTAAGAACGAGTCCAAGTCTTTACAGATCACGATAACCTTGTTGCCCAACGGCAAGTATTTGCAATAGAAGCGCTCAATCTTTGATCGCGATTCCGTCTTTCCCGTATCGAAAGTTCTTTAATGCGACCTCTCTTGCCATGGCGTCGTCGAAATGACCGTAGTGCGTATCGATGAAACTCACGGAAGTCCCCGCGAGTTTTGAGACGTCGAAAACGCTAGCGCCCGCGCGGAGCCTACAGGTTATGCCGAAGTGCCGTAGCGAATACCCTAGCGCCCGCGCGGAGCCTACAGGTTATGCCGAAGTGCCGTAGCGAATACCACGTCAGGTTTCGTGATTTGTAATCGATACCGATTCCTGACATTAGTTCTTTCCATGCGTTGTACCAGATCTCTTTAGGAGCCCGTTTACGTCCGTTAGCTATCGCGAAAATATAATGGTCGTCGTCACGGAACTGTGTTCTCTGAAATAGTCGTTTCAGGTGCTTGCCGCCTCGACTCAAAACGGTCCGGGACTTCCTATTCTTAGCCGTTTCTGCACGAACCTTTATCTTTACGAGGTCGACACGATTCTGCTCGTTGCCGATCGATTCGTACCCGAGCACGTCTGCCCAGCGTAGCTGCCACAGTTCACCGACGCGCAACATCGTGTCGGTCGCAATCAAAATGCAGTCTCGGACCAAAAGCCGTTTTAGACGTTCTACCTTGTCCTTTCCCGTTGCCTTCTTCGAACACCAAGTTCTTAGATACCGAACGAGGTTGTCGTACTCGTCTAGCGTGAGCGTGTCTCGACGATCTGTCTCTTCCGTTCGAATACGAAGTTTTCGGAACTCAAACGTTTCGAAATGCGAATACCCTTTGCGGTAAGCGAACCTCATTAACGCGTTGATCGTTGCGGTCTCGTTTCGGATGGTTACGTCTTTTACAGACGGCGTTAACCCTCGCCGCCAATTCGCATAGTCAAAGCAAGAGTTTTTCTCTAACTCGCCGATACGCAGATGGTCGCCCTTAAACTTGAGAAGATGTTTTAGTTGGGAAGACACCGTGACCAGCCGTCCTGACGTGATGTTTCCGACCGCTACGTCCTCTTGTCGATATTCGAGATACTCGCCAACCAGTTCTCCCAGATGGACACCGAAGATCTTCTTGCCGGCTTTGATGTTTGCGTAGATTTCTAGTGTTCTTTTTTCGGTGCGTTCTAAAGCGGTATCCAGATCGCGGGTCTTCAGCGTTTCTCGGAGGTATTTTTTTTCGTTGGAAACCCTCATCCTCAGCTGATACACGTTGCTTTGTTTGGTCTTGAGAACTTTCGACAGACCGCCGAGTATTGCGTATTCCTCACGGATGAAGCTGGAACGTTTTTTCGCCATTCGTGGTGCAAACCTTGTTGTCGATACAGTCTAAGTGTTTGAAAATCGGTGAGTTTCGTGTCGAATGGAGCCATAGTAATTGCAAAATGGGTACAAACAAATTGCAACTGACTGAATTTATGCGGAAATATCAATTGAATGTTATTGAATGGGAATAGATGAGTATCTCCAGCAACTCACAAAACGACGCCGATCACCAATGGATGCGGTATGCACTGACCCTTGCCGAACGGGCGCAGGCGGCGGGGGAGGTTCCGGTGGGGGCGGTCATTATTCTCGGCGAGGACGTTATCGGCGAGGGGTTCAATACCTGCATCAGCGGTAATGATCCGACAGCGCATGCCGAGATCGTTGCGATCCGCCATGCGGGCTCGCAGCTCGGAAATTACCGTATGCTCGACACCTGCTTATACGCCACGCTTGAACCCTGTGCGATGTGTGCCGGTGCCATCGTACAGGCACGCATAGGGCGCGTGGTGATCGGCGCGCGCGATCACCGGTGGGGCGCCGGCGGCAGCGTGCTCAACGTTCTTGACAACCCGGCATTGAATCATCGCGCCATAGTGCAATTCGGGGTCGAAGCGGATGCCTGCGCGCGATTGTTGAAGGGTTTTTTTGAGGCCAGACGCGCTACGTCGGCGTCAACATGAGCGATCGTCCGTCGCAGGACGAACTGGAAGATCTCGCGCAGGAACTGGGTCAGCTGTTGATGGAACGTGGCTGGCGGGTGACGGCGGCCGAATCGTGTACCGGCGGCTGGATTGCACAATGCTTGACCGCGATTGCCGGCAGCTCCGATTGGTTCGAATCCGGATGGGTAACGTATTCCAACACGGCGAAATCCACGCTTCTCGATGTCGATCCCATGACGCTGGAACGCTGCGGTGCGGTCAGTAGTGAAACGGCCGCAGCGTTGGCGGACGCGGCGCTTCGTCTGGCCGGTGCCGATATCGCGGTGTCGGTCACCGGCATCGCCGGGCCCGCAGGAGGTTCGGCGGAAAAGCCCGTCGGCACCGTCTGGTTCGGTTTTGCCGGAGTCACGATGAAAACCCTGACGGAGCGTCACCAGTTTGACGGCGATCGCAAGGGCGTGCGCGCAAAAACCGTCGCGCTGGCACTTTCGAGGCTAATAGACCTTACGGCACGCTAGAACCTGTCTCAAAATTATCCGCATGTGCACCGAAATGCGAGAAAATGGCCTTAGGCCACGGATTGCGTATAAGCGCGCGCTTGCTTCGTTGCAGCGCTTGAATAGTGATGAACTCAGCCCTGCGGACTCGGCCTCGCCATAGCCCTTTCAGGGCACCATGCACATGCGGATAATTTTGAGATAGGTTCTGGTATGTCGCGCCTGTTCTATGCTTTGTGGCCGGACGACGAAACGCGTGCGGCGCTCGCCGCGGCCGCCTCGTGCCTGGATATACGGGATGGACGTGCGGTAAGGCCCGAAAATTTCCATTTGACGCTGCATTTTCTCGGTGAAATAGACGAAGCGGTCAAGGATAATCTGTGTATGCGCCGGGGGGTGTCGACCGTGATGCCGTTCGACCTCGAAATCGCCGATACAGGTTGGTGGCGGGGTGCGCGGGTCGCATGGCTTGCGCC
This sequence comes from Gammaproteobacteria bacterium, assembly GCA_963662545.2. GTDB lineage: Bacteria > Pseudomonadota > Gammaproteobacteria > JAYYZW01. The sequence goes on along the minus strand of CAXXLL010000003.1, from coordinate 2,539,092 downwards.
CCTCGTTGCTTCACAGGAATTGACCGATCTCGCCGCAGAACTGGCGGGGTTTTTGCGTTCGATTGGATTGCCGACCGACGAGCGCTCCTACCGGCCGCACGTCACCGTGGCACGCAAGGTCCGGCGGGCGCCGCGGGTTTCCGGCAGTATCGACGTTCGCTGGCGGGTGGGAGATTTCGTGCTGGTGGCCTCGCACACCGAGCCGATTGGCGCCCGTTACGAGGTGTTGAATCGGTGGCCGCTTGGCGCCTAGCCGGGAGATGTCACTAGACCAAATCCTGGTGCCATTTCCGAGCTGGCCGGACCGATTAAAAGGGCCTGGTAACTGTGCAATAATTCCGGGACCGGAGTCGAGCTGCCCCGTACCGATTTCCATCGCCGCTGGTATTGGCGCCAAGCCCGAATTCCCGGGCCGTCATGCGGAGCACACCGATGGGGTGCACCGAAGGTGCCCGCTTTGTGAATGCGCTCGTCGCACACAGGGCCGGCATCACGTGGACCGTTTCGAGTGCGGCAGTGAACGCTGGATCAATATAAGGACCACCCATCAAGAGGACAAAAGTAATGGACGAAAACAAACAAAAAGCGCTAGGAGCGGCGCTGTCCCAAATCGAAAAGCAGTTTGGTACCGGATCAATCATGCGCCTGGGTGATGCAGGCGCGGTGCCGAACATCGAAGTCATTTCGACCGGGTCTTTGACCCTCGATATCGCAGTCGGTGTCGGCGGTATGCCGCGCGGCCGGGTCGTGGAGATCTACGGTCCTGAATCGTCCGGTAAAACAACGCTTGCACTACACGTGGTCGCCGAAGCGCAGAAGCTAGGCGGTACTGCAGCTTTCGTCGACGCTGAACACGCGCTCGACCCCCAATACGCTGACCGCCTCGGTGTCGATATCGATGATTTGCTGGTCTCGCAACCTGACACCGGCGAGCAGGCGCTCGAGATTACCGACATGTTGGTCAGGTCTGGCGCGATCGACGTGATCGTCATCGATTCCGTCGCTGCGCTTACGCCGAAAGCCGAAATCGAAGGCGAAATGGGTGACCACCATGTTGGCCTGCAAGCCAGGCTCATGTCCCAGGCATTGAGGAAGTTGACGGCGAATATCAAACGTTCAAATACGCTGGTTATCTTCATCAACCAGATCCGCATCAAGATCGGTGTCATGTTCGGAAATCCGGAGACGACGACCGGCGGCAATGCATTGAAATTCTATGCGTCGCTGCGCCTCGATATCCGGCGCATTGGATCGATCAAGCGAGGCGATGAAGTGATCGGCAATGAGACGCGTGTCAAAGTGGTAAAAAACAAGGTCGCGCCCCCGTTCAAGCAGGCGCATTTCGATATCCTTTACAACGAAGGCGTGTCTCTCGAAAGCGAACTCATCGAGCTCGGCGTCGAGCACAATTTTATGGAGAAAACCGGAGCCTGGTACAGCTACAAAGGCGATCGGCTCGGCCAGGGCAAGGACAACGTACGCCAGTTCCTCAAAGAGAACACCGATATTGCTCAGCAACTCGAAAGCGAGATTCGTTCTGTAACGATTCCGAAGGAGAAGGTGGCCGAAACCGCCGATTCCAACGAAGCTTCCATGGAGGCCGAAGCCTGAGAAACGGACACAAGCCTGCGGCTCGCGAATTAGCTATTGCTGCACTCGCTCGCCGCGAGCACAGCCGCCTCGAGCTGCGAAGAAAGCTCGTTCGGAAGGGACTCGACGAATCGATTATTGAGTCCGTGCTCGACGAGCTCGAGGCGGAAGAGGTACTGAGCGATCGCCGTTTTACCGAGGCATACGCTCGCTATCGGGCAAACCGCGGATTTGGCCCTAAACGCATCGCGAACGAACTCCGCGAACGGGGAGTGAGCGTCGCCTTGATCGCCGATCAGATCGAATCGGATGAATACGAGTGGCCGAAGCTCGCATGCGAAGTGCGATCTAAGAAGTTCAAGACCAGGCCGCGCTCTTTCGACGAGCGGGTGCGGCAGGCACGCTTCATGGAGTATCGGGGTTTCCATCACGAACACATTAGATATGCATTGGACGAGTCCGTAGACGATGAAGACTTCTGACATTCGAAGCGAGTTCCTTAAATACTTCGAAGAGAAAGGACACGCTGTCGTCGACGGCAGTTCCTTGGTGCCCGCAAACGACCCGTCGCTGCTCTTCACTAACGCGGGCATGGTGCAATTCAAAGACGTCTTCCTCGGGCTCGAGGAGAGGAGCTACCGTCGCGCGACGACCAGTCAACGCTGTGTGCGTGCCGGCGGCAAGCACAACGATCTCGATAACGTCGGATACACGGCGCGGCACCATACATTTTTCGAGATGCTGGGTAATTTCAGCTTCGGCGAGTATTTCAAGCGCGAAGCGATCCAGTTTGCCTGGGAGTTGTTGACCGAGCGTTTCAAGTTACCCCCGGAGCGGCTCTGGGTCACGGTATTCGATGACGACGACGAGGCAGCCTCGATCTGGCTCGACGAAATCGGGGTCGATCCGGGCCGTTTCTCGCGCTGCGGTGAAAAGGACAATTTCTGGACAATGGGCGACACCGGACCTTGCGGACCTTGTTCGGAGATCTTCTACGATCACGGTCCGGAAATTACGGGCGGGCCGCCGGGGAGCGCGGACGCAGATGCAGACCGGTATGTCGAGATCTGGAATCTCGTGTTCATGCAGTATGAACGACGCCCGGGTGGCGAACTCGAATCGATTGCTCAGCCGTCTGTCGACACGGGAATGGGACTGGAACGGCTCGCCGCCGTACTTCAAGGCGTGCATGATAACTACCAGATTGACCTGTTCAAAAACCTGATTCAAGCAGTCCGCGACGAAGCGCCGCAGGAAGTTGTCGAAGAAGGATCACTCAGGGTCATCGCAGACCATATTCGGGCTTGCGCTTTTCTGGTTCTCGACGGCGTCATCCCGTCGAATGAGGGCCGGGGATACGTTCTTCGCCGAATAGCCCGCCGCGCGTTACGCCACGGGCACAAGCTGGGAATCCACGAGCCCTTCTTTCATCGTCTGGTCAAAACGCTTGCTATCGAGATGGGGGACGCCTATCCGATGCTCGGTGAAAAGCAGGAAAACATCGCGCAGACATTGAAACAGGAGGAAGAACGCTTTGCTGAAACCCTGGATCAGGGAATGCGCATCCTCGATTCGGCAATCGCGGCCATGAATGGAGCGACGATCCCGGGCGATGTAGTATTCCAGCTCTACGACACCTACGGATTTCCCGTCGATCTGACCGCAGACATTGCTCGCGAACGCAAACTGGACATCGATCGGGCGGGGTTCGATGCGGCGATGGAAAGGCAGCGCGAACGCGCCCGTGCGGCGAGTCGGTTTACCGGCGTCGACATCTCGTCGGCCGTCAGCGCGAAAGCCCTCGCGCGCTTCGGCAACGAACAAGCCTTCACAGGTTATGAAGCCACACGCGACGAGGGCAAGCTTATCGGTCTTTTCGTCGAAGGCGGCGAAGTTGACACTCTGGAAACGGGTAGTGCCGGTATCGTCGTGCTCGATCGCACCCCGTTCTACGCGGAATCAGGAGGGCAGGTCGGCGATCGTGGACGGTTATTGACTGGGGGAGCGGTATTCGAGGTAGCTGATACGCGCACGCAGGGCGGGCTCTTTCTGCATGTCGGGCAGTTGAAACGGGGACGCCTCAATATGGGTGATACGGTCACTGCGGAGGTTGAAGATCCCCGACGCCAGGCCACCCGCCTCAATCATTCGGCGACCCATCTCATGCACGCCGCATTGAGATTGATTTTGGGCGAGCACGTGGAGCAAAAGGGCTCACTCGTAGATGCTGATCGGACACGGTTCGATTTTTCACACCCGAAACCGGTGAGTAGCGATGAGCTGGGTGATATCGAGCGGCTCGTAAACGATGAGATCAGGAACAATATTGAAGTAAAAGCGCAGATCATGCCGTACCGAGAGGCACTGGACAGCGGTGCCATGGCGCTGTTCGGCGAAAAATACGGCGATGATGTTCGCGTTCTGAAGATTGGTGATTTTTCAATCGAATTGTGTGGCGGTACGCACGTCGCGCGTACGGGTGATATAGGCGCGTTTAAGATCATCATGGAAACAGGGGTCGCCTCCGGTATTCGTCGCATCGAAGCCATTACGGGTATGGCAGCGGTAAATACCATGATCGATAACGAATCCAAGCTCGAGCGTATCGCCGTTGTGGTGCGCAGCGGATCTGACGACGTCGAACATAAAATCGCCCAACTCATCGACCGCTCACGCGCTCTCGAAAAGGAAGTTCAGGATCTCAAGGGCAAGCTGGCGGGGCAATCGGGGCGCGACATCGCGGATCGAGCGCGTGAAATCGGCGGCGCCATGGTGGTCGCCGAGGTCATAGACGGCGCGGATATGGATACTTTACGTGCCGCCTGTGATCGCCTCAAAGACCGTTTTGATCGTGCGGTCGTTGTCCTGGGTGCCGTAGAGAATGGTAAAGTGCGCCTCGTCGCAGGTGTCACGAAAAATTTTTCGGACACTGTCCATGCGGGCGAACTCATTAACTTCGTCGCGCAGCAGGTCGGCGGCAAGGGCGGCGGCCGCCCCGACATGGCGCAGGCTGGCGGGCCAGATGCGAGTAAGCTCGACGACGCCATCGAATCGGTCGGCGGCTGGGTCGCCGAGCACGTCGGCTGAAATCCGGCTCCTCCGGTCGCAGTAGCGCGACCGTGCTGCGTAGAAAGGCACCATGAGTACGATCATTCAAAAATTTGGCGGGACGTCCGTGGCGGACGTCGACCGGATCGCTGCGGTCGCGGATAAAGTTGCCCGCGCACACGGTGAAGGCTATGCCATCGTCGTCGTTCTGTCGGCGATGGCCGGTGAAACCGATCGCTTGCTCGAACTGGCGCGCAGCATTTGTGAGCAGCCCCGGGGACGTGAACTAGACGTCCTTCTCTCCACCGGTGAGCAAGTTTCCGTAGCGCTGCTCAGCATGGCGCTCGCAAGCCGTGGCGTTGATGCCGTGTCTTACACTGGTGGCCAGGTTCGTATTCTGACCGATAGCGCATACAACAAAGCACGTATTCTGGACATCGATAAATTACGGGTGCGCGAAGAACTCGACGCTGGACGTGTTGTCGTGATCGCCGGGTTTCAGGGCGTCGACGAAAGCGGCCACATCACGACCCTCGGTCGCGGCGGCTCGGATATTACTGCGGTTGCCATGGCGGCTGCACTCAATGCCGATGAGTGCCAGATTTACTCAGACGTTGACGGCGTCTATACCACCGATCCCCGGATTGTTCCCGAGGCGCGACGACTTGAAAGTCTGACTTACGAAGAGATGTTGGAAATGGCAAGCCTCGGCGCCAAGGTTCTACAGATACGCTCGGTCGAATTCGCCAGTAAGTTCCGCGTCAATTTGCGGGTCCTGTCGTCGTTTGAAGATGGGCCGGGGACCCTGATTACCTCAGAGGATAACATCATGGAGCAAGCCCTTATTTCCGGCGTAACGCTCATCCGTGACGAAGCCAAGGTAACGGTCGTCGGCGTCCCCGATCGTCCCGGGATCGCCGGCACCATTCTGGGGCCGATCGCGGCGGCAAATATCGAAGTGGACATGATCGTTCAGAATACGGGCGTTGACGGGACGACGGACTTCACTTTTACCGTGCATCGTGACGATCACGACAGAACACTTGAGATCCTCGAAGGGCTCACCGGTGACATAGGTGCCGGCCGGGTGGAAGGCGATAACAAAATCGTGAAGATTTCAATCGTCGGCGTCGGCATGCGTTCGCATGCCGGTATCGCCAGCCGAATGTTCATCGCGCTGGCCAACGAAGGCATCAACATTCGCATGATATCGACCTCGGAGATCAAGATTTCGGTCGTAGTCGACGAGAAATATTCGGAACTCGGCGTCCGCACCCTGCATTCGGAATTCGGCCTCGAAGGGGACAGCGAGCCCGACCCGGACCCGCGGTGATTACCGCTTAGTTGATGCTGGTCCAGGATTTATTTCTTTTTGGGCGTAAAATGGACCAATCAGGGAAAGACAGTGCTAATACCGGCAGCCAGATGACCGCATATTTTGTAAGCTTGCGAGCGCTGCGCATGCCAATTGCGCTTTATGGAGGAGTGGTATGCTGATTTTAACCAGACGAGTTGGAGAATCCTTGATGATAGGCGACGACGTCAACGTCACTGTTCTCGGCATCAAGGGTAACCAGGTCCGTATCGGCGTGGATGCACCCAAGGAAATCGCGGTACACCGCGAGGAAATCTACCAACGCATTCAACAGGAAAACAGCGGCGACGTTACCAGCCAGGCTGAATAGGTCTCGACACGCGCGTCAGTGCCGTCGGCACGACGCGCCGAGTCAGCGCGCTGCTCGGGTCGGGGCGAGCAAACGATATTTCGATCGCTAATCACAAATTCGTCTCGAATGAGTTTGAACAGCCGAAGGTGGGTCCGCGCATTAGCGCGGGTGTAGTACATGGGTGTATGGAGTAATCCCTTTTTGGCGGCGCCGATTATCCCAACGCATATTTGGAGGGTAAATCTTTACCGATTGTTATTGCGCCGGTATTCTAGACTTTGCTAATGGAGAGGTGGCCGAGTGGCTGAAGGCGCTCCCCTGCTAAGGGAGTATGGGTTAAAAGCCCATCGAGGGTTCGAATCCCTCTCTCTCCGCCAAACTTAAAAGTTAACATATTGATTAATAGATCATTTACTCATTTAAATAATTATTGGTCCCCCGATTAGCCCCCGATTTGATCGTTGCCGCGGTCCTATCCGCCCGCTTCCTGACGGTCGTGCGTGACGGCAACACCCCCGCCACGTAGGCCTCAATAAGTATGTCCAATCATTGCAGCCGACCAAACATCCTTGAAGCGGCCAGCGACGGTCCGGCTTTGAAAGCGCATCCCGACGGGCCTGGGAATTAAGATTCACCTGGTGTCTCTGTTCGCAACGCTTCCTTCACCATCAAGTCGCGGTGCGCGTGCGTCGGATCCCGCAGGCAGCGCTACGCTGTGAGGTTGCTTTACCGCAGGCGGGTGCAAGAGGCGTGCTCAAACGCGCATTCGTGTTCAAATTTCCGTGATGAAAAGGAACAGGTCTTGTCCAGCGCGGTGCGGATGAGGTCGTACATGGACTGGGCGTCGTTTGACTCCCTGAACTCAGGCATCAAACAAGAACTGTACTGGGCCCTAGCCGCCCACCTATCGTGATTGGCACCGCCACAGGTGAGATCAATAGGCTTCAGCCTCATCGAAGCTATAGCGCGAGCGCGGCGCTCGATAGCCCCATCCGCAGAGTCTGTGGTGATGTGGTACATCACCCAGTCCGAGGCCGGGCAAATTGCTTGCGCTTCGCCGTCGCTACGCGCACATCCGGCTCCGACCCATCGAAGGAGTCAGTATCTACACATTGCAATCACCGCTGATACTCAGGTTGCCCGACAAGCCAGTGGTAAAACCGTTTTATGGACACCGGGTCGAGGTCACGGGTGCTGTGCTCAACTGCTTGCCCTTCCGCTGGTTGGTCTGGTCGGCAAGCCTGTTACTGATGGCTTTTTTGCCGTGACACTTTCGGCGACTGCCCCGTTCATAACCGATAAAACCGATGAAACCGACGGCACCTGCTACGAGGCGCCCTCGTGACACCCAAACCACCACCTTCATTGCCGCCGGTTGATTGAACACCGCTTTCAGCCTCATGTTGGGTCCTTCCCTGTGGCAGGTACGTAGCTTCTGTGCCGCGCAGGCTCGGACTTCATCAATGGCGTGAGCCTGGACGACGACGTCAACACACCCAAGGTGTCCGATGCCGAGAAGCACGAAGATATGCTGATGTTCGACTGGACCGTCTATCGAGTGCCCGAACCGGGGATAGTTACACGAGCCCGCCCATGTGGCGCCCGGAAGTCCATGGAGTACGCATTAATGGGACCCTGATTTTTGCATCGATGGGGGGGTGTTCCGATTCAAAACGGCACAGAGGCACAACGGTAGGGGTCCACTTGTCAATCTGTCGGCGCCTCGCGCGGGAAGCCCTGAAACAAACCCACGATAGCTGACAAAGCGACTGGCAGGAAAATGACAACGCATGCGTTGGCAAAGCGCACCCACTGGCAAATATGTCGTTTGCGGTGGATCTTGGCGCGGCAGGGGTCGTCGGGTGGCGCTCAGTAATCGATTCGTTCAGCCATACAGCTCAGCCGCTGCGACTCATGCGGGTATAGGCGTTACCGTTGTCGGTGGTTGCTGAAGCATTTCCCGCTCGACCGGTTGGCAACCGATTCCACCCGCCACGCTTGCGCCGACCGATTGGCACCATCGCGAACGATCCGCCGGCCATCGACGATTTGGCCTTCGTGACGTTTGATCCACTGTCCCAACTTGCGACGATTAATGGCACCGCGTTCGCGCGCAATATCGTGCAACACTTCGTGCAGATCCGCAGTCGCATTTTGGCATGCAGATCCGCGCTCCGCTGCTTCGCGCACCATCGCAGGTGTGTTGCCAAACACCGACTCCCAGGCCTGGAGAAGCCGGTCCAGGGTGTCACGATCGGGATCATCGGCCATGGCCTCGAACACAGATCCGGTCGGATCGGGTAAGCCAAGCCATAGCAACGGCTGCCGGCAAAGCTCGGACCAGTCCTCGTAACCCACCAGCGGCCGGCAGTTAGACATGGGCCTCCCGGCCTCGATCCAAGCCCTCACGAGGGTCAACGCTGCCGAGACGAACCGGCCGCGTTCACGCAGCACCTCACACACCAACTCGGGCCGCTCGAAACACCGGTCAGCCGGTACTTCGCAGCCGGGGTCGAGATGGACCGTGATGCAGCGCCGCGTCATATCCTTCACCGGCCCCACGTTAGTGCCGCTCGACAAGAACAAGGCGCGCGTGCTGACGGTGGCGGTCCTGGAAAGACCCAGGATGCGCCCGCTCATGTGCGCCGATGTCAATGCCGTACACAGACTCCTGTGCGCGATCAAATCACTCGTGAGGTTGTCGAAATCGATCACCGCCTTCGCACCCAACAGCTCTGCAAGGAGCAGTTTCCCGCATTCCTCGTCATCGCCCGGAAAGGTCGTCGGGGTGCTCGGTTGAGGGGTGGCGAAGGCGGTGATCAAGGCGCACAAATAGGATTTACCAGCGCTCGCCACAGGCGCTCGCACATGGAACATCGGGGCGTGGGCCAGGCTCGGACGTACCGCCGCCGTGAGGAGTGCTGCCAGCGCAGCCGCCTGATCTGCGGGGCGGGTAAAACAGAATTCCGTCAACAAACTCTCGAGCAACGCAAGTGCCGCTTTGGCCTGCGCGCGCGTGGGATGCTCCGGAATCGCATACTCCCGGGCGTCGAATACCCCGAATAGTCGCGTGGCAGCATCATACCCGGCCGCCTTCATCACGGTGCCGTTGGGGCGCATGCAGGGCTGGCGTGTTAAACCGCTCAAAACCGGCAGGTGCGGGTAGTCGGGTAACTCAAACAACGTCGTGGCATGGCGGGCGGGCGGATCGATGCACGTCCAGGCTTTGGATCGGCCGTCAAAACGTTCCCAGGTTGCCACACCGGCAAGTGCGTGCACCAATGCCGGTTGACTGAGCGCATGCACACGGGCCTCCTGGGTGTCCGGATCGGTGATGACGGTCACGATCAAGCCACCGCGTTGGTAGTGTCTTCGCGATTGTGCGAGCGCACGCTCGGCCGCGTCCACGATGCGCGGCATTTCACCTGCTATGACCCGGATCGTGGGCTGCATGCGCGCCGCGTTGACCTCGATTTCCAAGCAGCGCAACAGGTCGCGAATATGCCGGTCGGCACAGTGACCGTGAAAGCAGTTGAAACCGCCTATCGGCCAATGGTCATCGGGCTCGAAATAGGCGGTGCCGCCGTCCACTTCGCCCGTATGTTCTCGTACCCAGGGGCACGTAATGTCGTGCCTGCCGTCACCGAGCGGGGACTTATACAGTCCGGAACCGCGCAACGCCACCAGCACGGCATTGTCCTTAGAGCCCGGGATCCAGACCGGCTCGCCCTCAGAGGGGCGTTCTCCCGCCGAGCGCTTACACGGCCGCCCGGCCGGCGTCATGTCCAACTGCAGGCCATCGACCAGTTCATCGACTGAATAGCGCACTGCCGGTACCCACTTGACCATCCGACACACGAACGGCGGCGTATGTTTCCCGTTGACCGCACACGGCAACCGGGCCAATCGCGAGCGCGGACCATTCGCACCCGGGTCACATAATCCGGCGTCAATGATTGCGTTCATTAGCCGGTCGGCCGCCGCTCCGTTGCTTAACGGCTCGCTCAGGAGATACCCCGCCTGATGGTTATCCGGCGAGGTCTCCAACAACCAGGATGGTCCAAGCGTCAGGCGTTCCATCACCACTTTTGTGCCTACGTCATCGAGCATGACCGCGTAGAGCGCATGAAAGTGCGCCTTCCGTCGCCGATACCGCCCCGTGTCATCGGGCCTGAATGTCGCGAGACTGAAATAGTTGTTGGCGGTAGACGGCAAGCTCGGAAATATCCCTGATTCGCTCTGCCACGGCAGGCCGCACCAGCGCTTCTTCGGACCGCTGCCGGGGTCGCCCTCGAAGCTGACCACGAGCGGGCGGGCATCTGCCAGATCGGCACCGAATACCGCGAGCAGAAATTCACCGTTGCCGACGTTACGGGTTTCGTCGGTTGCACCGGTGTCCCTTGCGACCGGAGCAGAAACGTCCTTGGGGGCGTTGCTCACCACTACCTCCGCTTCACAGCTTTGCGGGTGGCTTGGAGCTTGGCCGCCAAGGCACGACTCTCTACGTCCGTTTTGCCCGCTATGCGAACGGTGTCGAGCGTCGCAATCTCACTCGCGGCCCAGCCTCTTGCGCCTTCGCCATCAAAAACGGGCGCTACGCTATGCCGGCGAACGATGCTTTCCATTCCTCAATCCCGTCCAGGTCTTTCGACTGGGTACGGTGGGTTTCCGTAAGTCCAGGGTCTATTCCACCGGGCTGGCAGATCCGCCCGGCCGACGACTTACGCGCTCATTTTTCCGTGTCGCGTCGATTTGTTGTTGCAACCAGGCTTGTATGTCAGACTCGACCCAGCCGACGGCGCGGCCGCCCAGGGATATGGGCTTTGGGAAATTGCCTTCTGATATGCGGAGATAAATCGTGCTGCGAGAAAGTCCGGTACGGGCCTTGACGGCGGGAAGTCTCAGGATGCTAATCGGCATGTTGACAACTCTTAGGTGTTCTTGACACCGCCTATTACAGCCGAGGCCGTAAATAGGCGGAACCTATTCGCTCTTGCCTTTTCCCTGCGAATACAACGAGCTATTTAGGCACTTTAGGTAGTTAGGCAATCAACCGTTTCACCACGACAGACTGGAATTCAAATGGTGTAACGGCGCTTGGACACACCGCCTCAATGGATACGGCGATGGACGATGAGCACGACCGAGAGGCCACCAGACATGGCAGCGTTGGCCCGCGATCTCGACAGGCAGGCGTTAGTCACTCGTAACGAGTTCAAAGCTCAACGATATCCGGCCCTCGGGCAAAACCGGACACGCTATTGGGCGAACCTGCTCACGTTGTTCGATGACCCCGAAGACATCCATATGGTGATTGATACCACCAACGCGATCGAGTCATTGAACCGTGTGATCTGCGAGGCCGTAGAAACCGAAAGGTGTTTCCACAGGACCAGGCGGTGCTGAAAGTGATGTCTGGCGACCGATGGCGACGCAAAGCAAGGGAACCATACCCATCTGACATTGGACAGGCGCGCTGAATCGCTTTGTGTTCGAGTTCCCTGACCTGAGCGCCGGCCGGGACCGCTGTGAATGAGCAGTTACACGGAATTATTTACGTGGCTCTACCACTTCTTCCGTATCCTGCGCACGACCGTGGCTTCAGTAAGACCACACTCCTCGGCCAAATGCTTTGCGACGTCATTTCTGGTTACGTCCCGTTTGCGCTTTTCCTTTAGATCTTTTGCAATTTCGTTTGCACGAGCTTGAAGCTCAAGATCGTGATTCAAGCGTCCCGGATCTTTTGCTGGCCCGTCTGCTGCGCCCGTGTCGAAATAAGTCTCCTCGATCGCTTCTATTTCAGAGACTGCGAAAAGACCGCTTTCCAGCGGAGGATACGCATCGTTCCCCAGCATGCCCATGCCCCCCTGGGTGTGGCCTTTAATAGGGTGGATATCGCTTAAACGTCCTTTGTTGATCTGGGCACCGATGAATTCTGCCGGATCGATGTCCTCATACTTGTGCCAGCGCTCGATGAGTACGCTGCCCGTTATGTACCGCTTGCTTGGCTTAAAGTTGACTACCTCTTCCCGGATAAACCAACAAACCATCAGCGGCGCACAATAGTCCCAGCCAGCCCTGGGGGGGTAGTAATTGAAGAGCTTCGGCGGTTCCTCCTCATCGACATTCACGTAGGCCGTGACTCCGCCCAGTGCCGGCCCTAAAAACACCCAAGCCGCTAATTCCTCCCTCGTCGCTTTCAATCGTGTCTTCAGCCTGCGCATGGCCTTTGGATAGGCGAAAAAACTCTCCTGGAAATCCGGTGCTATGAAAGTTCCCTCTTCCCCGGCGTCTGCGGGGCGGCGGTGCTTGCCGGCGCGGGGTTTCCGAGACCGGCGTTCACGCCGCTCTATCCCGGCAAGCTCCTTTTTTAACGCAACCAAGCGCGTTTGCTTCAAGTCGGCCAGGTACGTTTGCTGTGGAGCGTGCTTGTCAGCTGTGGGCGTCGCAAAGCTTTCCCACTCAGCTATCAGGCATTCCAGGTGATCCTTGCGCGCGATGAAATCACTCATGGGGCTACAACCCGCGCCGCAAACACCGGAAGGCGCCGGTCTTGTCCAGCGCCGCTTTGATGAGAGCATACATTGACAAGGCCTCCTTTAAATTCCCTGAATCCAGATCGAAATCTCCTAACTCAAGATTTTAACCGTTCTTCTAACTGAGGCTACAGGGTTGCGGGTTTGGCATGCGGTCATGCCGCTACAACGCACCTGCTTATCAGCGGTACCAGGCGACGCGCCCGACTCGCTTCTTCCCGTTCGTAATCGTCGTCAACGGACCTGTATTGCCCGCACCAGTCGCTGCAACAAACCTTCGGCCACAGCACCATCTCATTGGCATCCATTTGATTTACCTGCGGCGGTTCACGGTGAACTACCCGACCTTATCGTTACAACTCACATAGAAATAGGCGCAGTTCCCACACTTGCACACGGTGCGGGTGCTGGCCAGGGAGTGGGTTCCATCAGCCACAATGGTTCAGCCGCCTGGTCCGAATAAGATAGAGACTGCCCTCCTGCAAGGGGTACAAGAGGGCAGCCGCCCTCGCAACGGACGGCGATAGCGCGTGATCCGCGAGCAAGGCGTGCCGGTGGCCGCGGGGCGATAGCCCCATGCGATGGCCCGGGCGACCCTGACGCGCAGAATCTCATGCCCCTGCGATGACACCCTGTGTGAAGTATTGGAGGCCCCTGTCGGTCTTGGTCAATGCGCGCCCCCCGCTCACGTCCCGGGCGCTCGAATCATGGCTGAGCCCGGGTTCCCGATACGCGAAAATTGGGTTTATCGCGCATGTGCAAAGAGTCGCGGATGGGACCCGTTGGCTTGAAGCCTCAGGGGGGGTCCTCCAACCACGTCGGCGTTTGGCTTAAGTACCTATGGGTCTCGTTGTCTCACTTGTTGGGGCCTGCGCGCGAGGCGCCGAGGTTTTGACACCCTGACGCTTCCGTACTGCCCAAGCCTCCGGCTGGTTAGCGTACGGGCATGACGACCTTGTATTGACGGGCGGATTGTTCCATGGATGGTCGGTGGTCTTAAACGCATGCGAATATGTGGCAGTGTCTCAGTATGAAATTAGCGCTTTGTCGCGATAGTTTCTGAGGCAGCGCCAGATAATCTTCGTGATGTTGTCCGGCTCCCGGCCAATGCCCTCCAGCAAGCCGAGGTCGTCGAGCATGTTATAGACCTCGGTCGGGTCATTTTTTGTCATTGGAAAACGTCTGACTGAGACACTACCCAGCGCCGACACAAACCCACATTACCATGTGCTGGAGAGGGTATGTTAAACCTCTGAATTTTCGGGAGATTCAGGTTCCCGGCACAACGCTGTGCCAAGCGTGTGCCGGATAACCTACTGAACCTAAAAGGAAAAGTGGCAAATGGCACAGAATCCCAGAAAAAAGGTAGATTCGGGTGCGCGCGCATTCGCGCGCGCGTGAGGGGTGTTTCCGGGGGAAAACATCGAAACGTCAACCCCCTATCTATCTATCTTATTGAAAAGATAATAATAATACCCCCTAAAACCCGGCACAACGCCGGCACAGCCTGGCATAGCTCCCACGTCCCACGCGGCCTAGAGCGGCACAGACCCGGCACACCGCCTGCATATTTCTGTGCCAATTGGTCAATGTTTGACCACCCCAAGCCCCGTGCGCGAGGGCTCCCGTGGGATGAATGGACCCATAGGTACTTCGAATCGAGCGGCGAGGCAAAAAGGAGCCCCCCCCCGGTCCTCGATTGCTGCGGGTCCCATGCGGCGACCGGGGCTGATGCGCGATAAAGTGAATTATCGCGCATCTGGAACCCGGCTCAGCCATGGTTTGAGCGCCCAGGACATGGGCGCGGGCGCGCGTCGATCGAGACCGACGTTCGGCCTGCGATTGAAATCTGACGCCGGCTCACCGTCTCGCGCGCAATGCCAAACCGACTTGCCGCCTCTCGCTGGCTCAGACCATCAACATGGCAGGCCAGCCGAACGCGCAGATATAGGTCCACCCAAACTTCGGGTTGGTACGCGTGCAGCGTCAAGGCTTGACATCCCAGCGCCTTTATACCGCCCATACCTCTCATGCATTAGCGGGTGCCTATAGGCTTGACGACACAGCGTCAAGTTCCCGGTGCCCGCAGAATCTGGCAGCACCGGCCCACGCAGTGGCGCTGAGTCACGCCCCGTAGCGGAGCCTGGCGACGGCGCCCCGGCGGGCCCCACGCATAGCGGCCCGGCATGGACGGCGATTGCCAGCGGCCCGCCTGCTGCATTTCGACCACAGAGGCCCCGGCGGTGGACACGGCGCGCGCGGGGCTCAGGGCCGGGGTCTTTTGCATGGGGTTCTCGCCCGCTATTATGTCTGATAAGGACAATTATCGGATGTAATAATAGAGGCGTCAATCCGCGTCAGCCGGGGCCCGAACCGGCGGAAAAAATGACCCCCTCAATGAAGCAACGTCGCTCTTGCGGCCATTAAGTAGTCCACTGCTGATGCGCGAGTTGGACGCAGGTCGACTCAACCAAAAAGGTCTTCGGAAAAGCTGGGGCGATCCACATCGCGGCGCTTACGATTTTCGAACGGCTGGCGCGCAGCGGACCTCCGTGCCGGGGTGGGAAGTTTCCATCGCGCAAGCTACATGTGCGTCATGTCGACCCAGGGTGGCCGGCACAGCGCTGTGCCAGGTTTGTGCCAGATATCCATATGATCACATTGGAAAAAACAGGCTTTTGACACAAAAAACGAAAAAATATGTCTATCTATACAGGTGCACGTATGCCCGCGCCGGGGATCCTCCCCTTCCGGCGATCCCTTTCAGCTGCGCGATGAGACCCATTATCGCGCAGCTGGAACGCCGCGACTTAAGGCTGGCGGCCCTTGATGGCGCACGTGAGAGCGTGCCCCCGTGCCATTGACTGTGTTGCTCGGCACTTACCACCGCCCCCACAGCCCACGGTACCATGGTACGGAGGTGCCCATCCATTATATCGCTGGGCGCCCGGCCTACGGTACCGGCTCTCGTGTGTGAGGGAGGGTAAGGGACGTTCGGAGGCATAGATACTTCGAGCTCGCGCCGCGGAGACCGCGAACCCCTTCATCAATCTGCGCCAGGTCCCATGTTCGATTCGCATCAGATGTGCGATAAGATGAATTATCGCGCACCTGACCGGTACACCTCGCGGCCATCGGCCATGGCGCCCGAAATTTGCTGTACCGCACCGCCACGCACCCCTGCCTCGCACCCCATCCCATCATGCACCCACGCCTGCTGAGCGCTGTTCGTGTCCTGCCAGACGTACATGTGCGGCTGGCCACGGTGGCCACCGTCGGCCACCGTGTGCACAGACATCGAGTGTCTGAACTTAGGGCTGGGGTTTGTGCCCATGGGTGAAATCAAGCGGTTACGGGCCATCGTGACAAGTCAGCGGGGTACTGTCTCAGTCTAAAATGGTGCGGTGCGCAGGTTGAAGAGAGGGTGGGGTGCAGGCTATGCCACCCCGACCTGGTTCGATAACGCGCTTCGCGGCCGGCAAGCTAAGGACGCGCAACACACCCTCGCGGCGGTTGTCTCCATAGATAACCAGGAGGGTTTTTCTGTGTCTAATTCTAATCCCGATCCTGATAGTGCCGTCTCCACTCTATCACCGCCGATCGTAGTGCTTCCGACAATTCGAAACCCACATCCAGAGGAACCAGTACCGCTTCTCTTGAAGGAGGATCTTGCGGCCGCATTCCAGGATACCGAACCTTCATGTCCAGCAGAATACCCGCCTCTTGAATCCGAGGCGTGATTTCATCGGCGCGGCCAATCGGCCCCCTTGAAAGTCTTCATCACTCATGAGAACTCTCCTTCTCGTCGGTTTGAGCCCCGCCTGACCCACTCAGGCGGGGTGCTCTCAAATCATTGGGATATGCCCGTTTACCCAGGGCGCCGGCAGGAGGAAAGGTCGGCCGAAGCAGCGATGCTAAAAGCCGACCCCTGCATCCCCCCTGCCAGCATGTCTCGGAAAGAGGAAGTCCCCGCCTGTTCACCAAACTTGCGTAGCTACTCCCGAACCGTATAGCGGCTATTGCATTCAACGGGTGGCCCGGCAGGGGCGGACCACGCGAATTGTCACGGTTGGCAGTGTGCTATGGCGACGTTGAGATCGTCAATCGTATATAGCCGTTGACGTTTATTCGTCAATGCATGCAACTACTTCGCTCAGGCGCTGACAGGCCCTAGCTACAGAGCCCCTCCAGTACAGCCCAAAAAGAACCGCCCAATTGGCGGTCGAATTAGCGGGCGTGAGGTTCTTAAGGAGCTTGATTGACGAGACCTGAAATGGCGATGACGGGAGGCCTTTAGCTAGTGTGCATCCCTAAACGCGATGCGGTTGAAATAAAAAGGAAAATTTGTCGCTTAAGGGATCGAAACCTCCGGTGGGTCGTGATCTAATGGAACTTCAAACCTCTGATTTTCCACACAATCATCGACACCACAGGAGGGGGAATGCGTCAGAAACGCACGGCCCAAGCGAGTATATACGAGCTGTTTGCTGACCATGACCTGGGGCGAGAGCTGCAGGGCATGTCCGAGTGGCTCGATGCTCACCCCAAGGTCCTCACGCCGGTCATGAACGATCTGTGTCGGCGGGGTTTGAAGCCCACCGGTCGACGCGGACTGTCGGCGGAGTCGGTGCTGCGCTGCGCGGTGCTCAAGCAGCACCGGCAATTGAGTTACGAGGAGCTGGCCTTTCACCTGCAGGACTCGGCGAGCTTTCAGGCCTTCGCCCGGTTGCCGGGTAATGAACGTCCGAAGAAGTCTGCCTTACAGCGGGTGGTCTCGGCGATCCAGGTATCGACGTGGGAGTCTATTCATCGCGCCCTGCTGGCGACGGCGAAAGAGACGCGCATTGAGCCGGCACAGCGTGTACGGATTGATAGCACGGTAACGGACAGTGCCATCCACGCGCCGAGCGACAGTCATCTGCTGTGGGATGGCGTGCGTGTTGTGGTTCGTCTGCTCGCACAGGCGCGCGAGTTGCCTGGCGCGCCGGAGTTGTGCTTCGTGAACCACACTCGATTGGCGAAGAAGCGTGCGCGGGCGCTGTGGTATGCGCGTGGTGCGAAGCAACGCCAACGTCTGTATCGCGATTTGATTGGGGCGACGCGTTCAACCTTGGAAGCGGTAGCGAGGGTACGTGAGCAGCTGCTGAGCCCGGGCGTCACCGGCGTTGAACTGCCGGACTGGCTAGCGCAGGTAGCGCACTACGAAACACTTGTTCTGCAGGTGATTTCGCAAACTGAGCGGCGGGTGTTCGGCGGTGAGAAGGTCCCCGCGAGCGAGAAGTGCGTGAGCTTGTTCGAGCCGCATACCGACATCATCATAAAGGGTGCGCGCGACGTTCAGTACGGACACAAAATCAATCTGGCTTCGGGGCGCAGTGGCCTCATCCTCGACGTGGTCATCGAGCGAGGCAATCCGGTCGATAGTCAGCGCTTCATGCCGATGCTCGAACGGCATCGAACACACTACGGGACGATGCCACGACAGGTCGCCGCCGATGGCGGCTATGCGAGCCTCGACAATCTCCGGGCGGCGAAAGCAGAAGGCATCGAAGACGTTGCCTTCCACAAGAAGCGCGGGCTCGCGATCGCCGACATGGTCAAGAGTCAGTGGGTCTATCGACGCTTGCGCAACTTCCGCGCCGGCATCGAGGCCGGTATCTCCTGCCTGAAGCGTGCATACGGATTGGCACGTTGCACCTGGAAGAGCCTGCCGCACTTCGAAGCCTACGTGTGGTCTTCTGTGGTCGCCTACAACCTCAGCCTGCTCGCGCGCTATCAACTCGAATAGCGACGTTCACTCGCACTAACTGACCTCCTCGATATCGTCGAACGGGCGACTTTGGGTTGCAGCGCTCTGCGGCCGGCGAACGTACTCACAATTACGCTCGAAGAGCCCTTCGACCCCCACCGAACCGCCGCTACCGCTCCAACAACCTACTTTCAACACCTCGATTTCTCCGTGCCCATCGAAGAAAATGCCTGTTTATGGACGGACACTTGCTAGGAAATTCCGATTTCAAACTAAGACACTACCGAATATGTTGTGACCGAAAAGATCGGATCATAACGCGTCGAATATTATGAGCTAGAGAGTCCTCATCCCATTACTGCTGCCACTCTGTACCGGTACAGTCCATTCAGAGAACATCACTAGGCACTCTCGCGTAGTGGATGCGGATGCGCTGGCGTTCGACATAGAGCGGGTTCGAATCGAGGGCATTGGCGCGCCGGAAGCCAAGCAAACATGCAGGGACGCCGCCGGCAAGGAATATCCGTGCGGGGAGGTTGCCACAGAAGCGCTGCGGGCACGACTCGGCTCGGACAGGGTGACGTGTAAAGGAGATACTCGCGATCGGTACGGACGTTTGATCGGCGTTTGCTTTTTCGCCGACGGCAACAACCTCAACGGCGGAGTCGTGCACCAGTGTCCGTCATCAAAACAAATGGGACTGTTGAGCGTGTTTCATAAGGGAGGATCTGGCTCATCTTTGTTTGATGTTAAGCCGCTTGGCTTTGATGGTTCAAGCGGCGGTTTTGGGTGGTCAGTTTTTTGATCTTTTTTCTCTTTTCGATGATGGCGGTGTGGCGTCCAAAGTAGGCGTCAGCTGGAGTTACGTTGCCGATGCTCTGGTGGTAGCGTTGGGTGTTGTAGTGCTCGACGAAGGCGCCGAGCTGGGCTTGGAGAGCACCGGGCAGATACTAGTTCTCCAGCCACGTCCGGTTCTTGAGGGTCTGGTGCCAGCGCTCGTTCCTGCCCCAGGTTTGGGGGTGGAAAGGGGGCACCGCACATCACAACCTCAATTTTGTGCCTTAGATGCTGACGGGGGGCAGTGTGTAAAAAATACCTAACGGCCGCAGACATCATTCAAAGGAGTTCAGAGTATTGCATAACGTTTGCCGGCGTCATTGGTTAACCCTGACTACCGCCTCATGCAGCTCCTTCAGCATGGTCCCATCGGACAACTCGCTGCGCGCATCTGGATATTGCACATATCGCACAACGCGAGTACCAAACTGACCACCTTGCCTGTTTAGGCGTGGTTCGACCGCCTCTACAATGACCGCTTCAATCTGGTTCAATATTTCTGGGGTCTGCATTTGCTCTACTGTCGCTTGTGGATTGATCGCACCATTTGCCTGCACACGACACAGTCCAAACCACGAAAATCGATCCCAGCGGTCGGCAAGACGGTCGGCTCGGTGGTGCTTTAGCCTTCCCATAATCCTATTGTTACGTGCCCCGGACTGGCCGACATATATTGGTATCTCACCATCGTACAGTACGTAAATGGCGATCTGATCCGCAAAGTTCGTCGGTTTGGAACGTCGTCGCTTCGCAGGGACTCCCCATAGGCCAACATCTTCATTTCGCCCCGACCATTGCACCCGAGACGCATGCCACCTAAGCCCATAGTTTTTTATCAGACTCTTAGCCATAACTCCCTTCCTGGACATTCGAGCTTTGCGGTTTAACTAGTGCGCATTAACTAGTTTGGCGTGAATCCCGGGGACAAAATGGTCATCGGAATCGGTCGGATGGACTAACCGCCGCGGAGTAAAAGTCCGCATCTTGTGCCCGAAGCGAACGAGCCGGGGGCGGGCGATGTATAACGGATGTTGTTTTTGTCGCCTCCTCAGTACCGATATGGGCGATCTGCTTCGGAATACGAGCGCTATTTGGCTGATATGGTCGATTAGGTCTATTGGTCGTTTCCCCCAAACCCATTCCCTGAGAATGGTACTCATAAACCGTGGTCCTATGCAGAGCATATCCCTAACTTTGCCGATATGCCAAAGCACCCCCAACTGGTTGCAATCGGCGCTCAAATACGCGAGTTGCGCAGCCGCGAGGGCTACTCGCAAGAAGGATTTGCCGCTGAGATTGGGATGGACCGTGCCTACTTTGGGGGTGTCGAACGCGGAGAAAGGAATGTAGCCGTGTTGAATCTTGTTCGAATCGCCACGGCACTGCATGTCGAGGTGGGCGAGCTGTTCCCGTCAGTGAGCTCCCTTCGGAAACTTCGTTAGCCTGCCGCACGGCTGCTGCTTGTCAGTCTCTGTCGTCAGCGCGTATAAGACAGAAATCCTCCGTTATTCAATAACCCAAATCTGTCTCAAGGGCGCTGACGGGGGGCAGGGGCGGCGACGACGATACCGACGTCGATTTTCTGACCATCGGTGCAGAGTTTAATTTCTAGCTTTTTGCTCGTCCCATAGCTGTTGCGCTTCCGCCCATCCTTGCGGGCGCTGCGTGCCGTCCTCCAGTTTCCAGCCGACCGGACCGACCAACTGCAGCATGAATTCCGTCTCCTGTGTCATCGTCGTGCGATCGTGTATCGCGCCAGCGGCCTCGTAGATATATCCGTTCGCGCGGCCGGTCGTACCGCCCATACGTTCACCACCGCGAACCTCGATCTCGCCTTCGAAGATATAGCCTTCGGCGGGCCCATGGTGCACGTGAGGGGCGAACGTCGAGCCCGCCGGGCACCGGAACACGACGGTCCACGAACCGATCTCGGGCGACACGTGAAGCAGCTTCCACTGTACCCCGCCGGTTTGAAAATCCTCCGCGAAATCTTCCCACTCCATCTGATCGACCTGCAAATATTCGTCTGCGAGTTTTGGTTTCATCATCGAGTCTCCTCATGGTCGTCCCTAAAATCCCAGGCCCTCACGGTGCCCGGCGTGAGCCTTATAAGCTCGAGGGCGACGTCCGCGAAGGTTTCAGCATAGGCGAGCCCCGCCTCTTTGCCCATATAACGCTGCGCTAAGCGCCGCACCAGCGGCATAAGATCGGGGAGGGCTTCGACGGTCGCTTTACCGCTAACCTCGATGCCGCGGTAGGGGAGTTCGTTTTCCGCCACGATGATGGTAGCCCGGGGGTCGCGCGCCAGATTCTTGGCCTTGATGTCCTGCGCCCAGATCGAGATCGAAAACCCACCGTCAGCCCACTCGTGCCACACGGGAGAGAGTAGGATGCTGCCGTCCTTACGATGCGTGGCGAGCGTCGCGAGAATCGGAAGCTCCAATAAGTCTCCGAGGTCGGAAACCGTGAGATCCTTGCGCATTGCATGATCTTACCAATTTCAACGGGATTACAACCATGCCGATCGATCCATTGCTGGAAACCCTGACCAAAGCCTGGAACGATCAGGATGTCGATACGATTTGCTGTGTTCCCCAACGATCATCCAATGTAATCTAGAGCCGACGGTTGCATTTTGCGCATTTGCGCGGGGTGATCAACTGAGTTATTTACAGAGCCGTCAAGAAGTTCAAGCATGCCCCCTTCTTTAGCAGCGTCTGGAATTAGAGTCCGGCGGTTACTGTATCCAACTTCGTTGCCAATTGCCTCGCGTATTGGGAAGGCGTGAAGCCGCCGAGTCCTTTCTTCGGCCGCTTTTCGTTGTACGCGTTCCGCCCTGCCTCGATGATCGAGTTGACATGCGAAAGCTGCTGCGTGCCTTTAAACTAATCAGGGGACCGACAAACCAAAGTCTTCATTAACGAAAATGTGAATCGGCCTCAACTTATTCGATGACGGACACGACAAAAAGCGTAAAAGCTGCACTGTACGCCAAAGCTCACCAATTGCGCGAGATTAGGAGCTCTTAAAAACGAGCACACAGAGCGTCAATCTTAGAGATGTCCTAATGGCAGCGATTTGGTGAGCTCTGGGACTAATGGCGGGAGAGCAGTTCATCTTTGAAGCATGGTCAGCGAAACGATCTCAATTAACTTACTACTCTATAGAGCCCTTTTCCCTATGGCGATAGATCTGCGACGGACAGCCCTACGCTTCAACATCACACTCAGAAAAGAAATCCTCAATGCTGAGTGGTTCTCAACGACCAAACAGGCTCAAGCCGCCATCAACGTCGGGCTTAAACAATGCAACCACGTCCGCCCACCTCAGGCCCTAAACAAGCGTCCGCCAGTCCCTGAAAGCTTGGCAGAAAATGGTCTATAGCCATCGGGCTGGACATCTCATTGTAGGATTGCGCGGAATGTGGACTCAGTACCATGTACTCAATGAAGAAGACATTGGTTGCGTATGGTGCGAATGCACGCTCGACAAATGCGTTTTCTGCATGACTAGTCTGATGCCGGACAATGGAGTTATAACTGAATCTGGTGTTTGAGCGAGTTGAATAAAGGCGGCGTATCTGGTTGAAATGTTGTTACCAAGCAGCAAGCCAACCAAAGAGGATACGCCACCATGAGAGAGAGTAACGTTGTTGAATTATCAGGTCGAGAAGGAATACCAGATCCGTTGACGGAGGTCTTGAGAAACGGTGCTCGGGCTCTGATTGAACGAGCGGTTGAAATCGAGCTGGCAGAATATATGGCGCAGTATTCAGGACATCGCACGGCGGACGACAAAGCAGGTGTGGTTCGCAACGGCTATTTGCCGGAACGCCAGTTGCAGACGGGCTTGGGGCCGGTGACGGTGAGGATCCCGAAGGTTCGTTCGAAGCTCGGCGAGCCGGTGACCTTCCGTTCAGCGCTGGTGCCGCCGTATGTGCGCAAGACAAGAACCCTGGAGGCGGCCGTGCCGTGGCTGTATTTGAAGGGCGTTTCCAGTGGCGAAATGGGCGCTGCGCTGGAAGTTTTGTTGGGGCCGCAGGCGAAGGGCCTGTCGGCGAGCACCGTGTCGCGCTTGAAGCAGGTGTGGGCGCAAGAATACCGCGACTGGTGCGAGGGGCGATTGGACCAGGACCGCTGGGTGTATGTGTGGGCGGACGGTGTCTACAGTGGCCTGCGGGCGGAGCACACGAAGCTGTGTGCGTTGGTGGTGATCGGCGTCAATGAGCGAGGCGAGAAGCGTTTTTTGGCGATGGAGGATGGTGTGCGGGAGTCCACGCAGAGCTGGCGCGAGGTGTTGCTGAAATTGAAGTCACGCGGGATGAATATTCCCAAGCTGGCGATCGGGGACGGTGCCATGGGCTTCTGGGCCGCACTGGAGGAAGTCTACGGTGAGACCCGCCAGCAACGCTGCTGGATGCACAAGACGATGAACGTGCTGAACTGCCTACCGAAGTCGGCACAGGCCAAAGCCAAGCAAGCCCTGCACGCGATCTGGCAGGCCGCGACAAAGGCCGACGCCGAGAAGGCGTTCGAGCTGTTCCTCAAGACCTATGAACCGAAGTATCCCAAGGCGACCCTGTGCCTACAGAAAGACCGTGAGGAGTTGCTGGCGTTCTATGATTTTCCGGCACCACATTGGCAAAGCATTCGCACGAGCAATCCGATTGAATCCACCTTCGCTACGATCCGGCACCGGACCCGGCGCTCCAAGGGCTGTCTCTCTCGGGACGGCATGCTCCATATGATGTTCAAGCTGGGGCGGTGTGCGCAGAAGAATTGGCGACGCCTACGTGGATTCGACTATCTGGCCAAGGTGATTACTGGAGTTAAATTTGAAGATGGTATCGAGGTGACAAGGGTCAATCAGGTCGCCGCTTGATTCAACCGCCTGAACACCACTTTTGACAATAACTCCGGACAATGTCGACCCAAACAATCTCAACCTATGTAGTTATTGCGGTTATTTGATTAGCAAGGACAATTGGATGGCACTCTTGGGTCGTAGAACCGTTCAGGACGGGCGAGGATGCGGCGCTGATGTTATCTACAACTCCCACGAAGAGACGGTTTCGCGTAGGGATTCGACTTTTCGTTCTATTCTGGCGGCGAATTTATCCTCCATTCCGGGCCACGTCATTACGGCGAACATGGCCGTACGGATAGAGAAGTGGAGCAACAGCGCCTGATTTCGTTCACTATAGTGGGGTCCAATTTCTGATTCAGCGTTCAGCATCTGGACGGATTGTGTGAATCCAGAATGAGTCAAATCATGCAGCATGGATATATCTGCAATGGAAGTTACGTACAATTTCGCGGGTTCTATTCTTAAGTCTTGCCAGTCGGTAACGTAACCCTGCGTGCCCCCGAGTGCGCCAACAACGCACCGCCATCTATAACGGTCCAGTTCGATCTTTGGTGGACCCTTGCGGCCGTGTCCCTCTTCCCGTTTCTCTATCCATCGTGCCACTCTGCTCAGAATCGAGTTGAGCTCATCGAGCTCGATTTCATGCAGAATAATGTGCCCCCTCAGCGCAGCTTCATACTGAGCGCGCGCCAAAGCAGTGGCTGCTCCGGGCAACCCATCTTCCATACACCTCCGGATGCCGCGAGAGAGCTCAAGGCTATGGGTGAGTAGAGCGGTGCCATGCAAACGAGACCCTTCGATCGTTCGTTCTCCTTGTGGAAGGATTTCTCCAGCGAATTCGGTGACCGACGCCAACTCGGTGATTTGTAGATTCTTGCGTTCAGCCCAGTCGCCATTGCTCTTGCTCATCGTCTCTAAGTTGCCACTTCTTGACACACCTCCCCGTCTATTGTTCTAGAAAATTAGTTAACACGTCAGTCGCCACCTATTCTCCATAAATCGCGAAGCCAACGCCATAACTTGACAGGGAAGCTTACGCAACCATCAAGATACAAGGCCTATCATGCATTCATAGGTTAGTTCTTAAGCGGCCGCATGAACATGCTGAAGGCCGAGCTTGAGTCGTCCCGAAATGCAATCGCGGTCAGGTTTTGCGCGCTGAGCGTTGCTGGCCAAATAGCGCAACGCGTGTTCGAGCGGTCGGTGTAAAGAGCGGGGCCGATGGATAAGCGTATGGAGAATGGGACCGAGCACGTGATGAATGCACTTGGCCGCGGTATGAGTCGAGATGGCGACGTTCAACCAGCGCTCGGTGACATGAGCGCAATAGCGCTGCAGCGTTGCGGCGCATAGTGCGGCCCAGATAAGCCCTTCGGCGATGTGCGGGTTGGCGGTATCAAAGGCGTGTAGATTGGCGTAAGACTTCCACTCTTTGAATAGCAGCTCGACCTGCCAGCGTAATCGATACGCGTCGCTAATATGCTCGGGCGTAAAGGTGGTGGCGTCGAGATTGGTGATGAGATAACGAGGTGCTGCACCTTTTTTAAGGTTGGGGTGCACGACTAAACGACAGGTCCAGGGTCCCTGCACGCCGTCGAATTGCACGGCCATGTCGAGGCAATCGAAGCGCTTTAAGGTCGATGCCACCGCTTTCAATCGCTGCTTGTCAAAGCGTTTGACCCGCCGCCCATCGGCGCGACGAGCGGCAACGATCAGCGGATTGATACCTTGACCCGCGCGCACGATGAAATAGCCGCCGGCGGTGTCGAGCGCTTCAAAGTAAGGCCGCGCGAAGTAGCCACGGTCGGCCAGCAGCAAACCACCAGCGACCTCTTCAACGGCCGGCAAGAACTGCCGCTCTGCTGAGCTGTCAGGGCTGAGTACGACCTCGTTCAGGGTCTCACTGAGCAGGTCGAGATCGGCATGGAGCTCTACCGCGGCGGGACTCACGGTCGTGAAGCGACCGGGAAAGCTGTCCTTCAGCGCCGGTTTTAACGCAAACGAGGTGCCGTCCTGGATGCGGATGTGGTCAAACTGCGCAAATGGGCTGTTGGGTTCGAATCGGAGGACATCGCAGGCCAGGCCATTGAGCAATTCGCTTAGCAGCGCTTGCATAAACATCGGAAACTGTTTTTTGGCGAGCTGATTATGAAACGGTTTGTAGCGCACCGTGGTCGAGCACAGCGCATTGAAAGCGCGTTGAATATCAGCGATACAGCTCGCTGAGTGCCCGGCGAAGCTTTCGATTAGGCTTACCGCTAAACGGAACGGCGTGACCTCCCTTTCTCGGCGACAGAATCGCGTTGCACGCCCCAAGTCGTTGAGCGTACGCTCGCCTAGCGTGCGTTTTAACTGCCGGCTCACTGTGCTAATTTCGCTGTGCTTCATCCGATACTCCCAGATCACGAAGTCGATTGGTGTTGATTTCATGATCTGATCGGATGGAGCGCTTTTGGTTCCCTCTTTTCAACGGCTTATAAGATCCGACCTATGATCATGCACTAACGATCAAACTGGACCACTCAACGGGGGCAGACCAAGGAGCTAACCAAACATCAAGAAACTCTCGCCCAAGGTCAAAGCTCTGGAGAGGAAAGAGCGACGACAGTATTACGAAAGCTCCAATGGCGCTCATGGCGGGAGAACAGCTCATCGTTGAAGTGTGATCAGCGAAACCATCTCAATTAACTTACTTCTCTATAGAACCCTTTTTCCTATGGCGATAGAGCTGTGACGGACGGACAGCTGTGAGGGTAGGGCTCTTGCCAGCGTCGGACGAACTTTGAAGCCAATCTCACACCGCTAACGCGCCCACTACTATCGAGGGAAACGCAGTCGTTATGCAAATGGCGGTTTGGGTACGATTGCTTAATAAGCCGGACTGCTCCCCCTGATTTTGCAGCATCCTAGGATTGATCCATCGCTTTAATTGGGGGGTCTGTAACCCTTCGAAACGTAGGCGTTGTTACGCACGTATAGTCCCCATAGGTGAGGGTTTTGAGGGGGTCAAGGGCTACCGAATGTCGTACATGTCTCCGTCGATGCAGGCCTCAGATCTAGGTCCGTTAGACATAATCACTATGTCAGGCATGTATGCGTATGAATAACCGTAATCTTCGCAAGTAACGGTCGAGGAATAATCAATGATTAAGACACGCCCATAGTCGCAGCCTTCGAATTCGTCTATCTCTTCCCCCTTTTCGTCAATATATCCTGTGACAGTGCCGGAGGATTGAATCTGCCAACCAACGTACTCAGAAATATCGACTTCACATCCGGCCTCTGCGCCGACGATGTAGGCGAGCGCAACCATTAAAATCGTGGTTTTCATAAGGATTAAATATACATTTAACATGAAGCTAATACATAGGGGTTGAAAAGAAGCAGTAGGCGTTTCCCCTGTGCGTCATGAGGGTGCTTATCCTTATCGCGTTTGCTGGTCTTGGTCATGCCCAGCAGTACGCGCAGCCTGGTGAGAACATCTATGCTGATGGGTTCGTCAGCTACAGGTATGAATTGCTCCAAGGTGTGATAGGCCCGGGCGTCAGGACTTTCATGCAGGAGTTCTCAGAAGAGATAGCGCGCGATTACACGGATGTTTTTCATGCCCCTGGAGGATGGGTAAGTCAAGCTGCCATAGCCACGTTAATACTCCAGTTCAGGAGTTAGGCTTAGACGCCAGGGAGGAACTATATGGCCGGCGCAGTAGCTAGTGCATTGAGTTCCATTCAGTGGTGTTAAGAGACTTGCAAGCAGGGCGGGAGTCAATCCCTCATTTCTGGCTGTCGCAGGGCGAGAACTAACGAAGCGTCTTTTTGCAGACGTTGATCCCGTATCCGCTGGGCTCGCAATTCAAGCCACACTCATAGTCAGGGCTTTCCCACTCCGGGTGGTCAGATATTTCATCTAGGGCTGCTCCTCTGCACTCCTCCAGAGAGGAGTAGGTTCCTATGTTTATATCATGCATGAGGTTAGCGCTTGAGGGGTAAACCCACCCGGTCCATTCTTGGAAAATTTTCTCGTAGGCGGTTATAGCGAAAAATATAATTGCTGCCCAAATAGCCAGGGAAAAGATGGTTTCCAAGCAGCCTTACATCTTAATGGAGGAGGTATGCGTAAAGCACTTTGGTTCGGTGGGATTGTAGGTGGTGTGGGGGTGGTCCTTCAGCTTATCGGTGGTTTTTCTAGCGGGGAAAATGCTGCGTTCTTTGGGTATTTGCTTTTTATCATGAGCCTTTTGTGGGCAGTGTTGATTTATTGGCTGAAGGAGCTCCCGCCGAGCTTCGGGGATTGCGTAGGCTTAGGTATTTGTCTCGCTATGGCTGCTGGCGCTTGGTGGCCGTTCCTGCATTTTGACTCGGGCTGCCTAGTATGGGCTTTGGCTTTTACGATCTGGCTTGTAGCTGAGATGGCTTTAGCATTTCACAATGAGCGTGAACGAAGAAAATATTATGAAGCATAGCGGGGTTAATAAGTTTTCGCGCTCAATCCGGCCAACATTCATCAATGTCGCACAGAGCCCCGTCAAAGTTTTGTCTGCTCGTCCCAAGATCATGAAGTTTTCCTCTGTGAACTTTAGGATCGAATTGTTTTTCGGAGCCTTTATAGCGGTCTATAAGGCATGCGAACGCAACATGGGGATAGGCCTCATTGAGTAGCATCATTTCGTGTCTTCTATCGTAGAATCGGTAGCATATTTCCGATACTTTCTTCATCTTGGACGCCTTTTGTCAACGGCGGAGCAAAATTAGTCCACCCGGGCGGAGCAAAACCAGTCCACTTAACGTTATGCGGTACGCAGTGTTGGGGGGGTTGTCCCGGTAGTCCATAGGAGGGACCCGCGCTGCTTCGTGTAGCGCTTGCGTTACGCGGAGCGAAGCAGCGTGGGAGGTTCCTGTGGACCCACCGGGTCAACCTTGAGTTCGGTGGTCAAGCAGGCGTATTTGGGGATTTCCGCCGTTTTTGGCTTTGGTTGAGACGATAGCTCTCGCCGTTCATTGCCAGGATATGGACAGGGTGGGTCAGGCGGTCCAGCAAAGCCCCGGTCAGACGTTCCGAGCCGAATATCTCCGTCCACTCATCGAACGGCAAGTTGGAGGTCACCATGATCGAGCCCCGCTCGTAGCGCTGGCTGAAGACTTCGAACAGCAGCTCGGCGCCGGTCTTCGAGAGCGGCACGAAGCCGAGTTCGTCGATGCTCAGAAGGTGATACTTTGCCAGTTGCTTCTGCAGGCGCAACAGGCGTTTTTCATCCCTGGCCTCCATCAGTTCATGAACCAGGGCGGCGGCCGTGATGAAGCCGACGGAGAGCCCCTTTTGGCAGGCCGCCAGACCGAGACCGAGGGCGATATGGGTCTTGCCGGTTCCGCTGTTGCCGAGCGCGATGATATTCTCACGACGCTCTACGTATTCGCATCGCGCCAACTCCAGAACCAGCATCTTGTTGAGCGAGGCGATGGCCTTGAAGTCGAAGCTGTCGAGGCTTTTGACGGCGGGGAACCTGGCCTGTCTGCTCCGCCGCTCGACCATGCGGCGCTCACGGTCGCTCAGTTCCAACTCGGTCAGACGGACAAGATACCGCACAGGGTCGGCGCCCTCGGTGGCGCATTGGCGGGCCAGCTTGTCGTATTCGCGCAGGAACGTCGGCAGTTTCAGGGTCTTGAGGTGATGGGCCAGCAACACTTGCGGCGTATCGGTCATGACGCGCCTCCACCCAACAAGCTCATATAACTGGCGGCGGCCGTGGTCGCCACGTTGGCCCGAGGCAGGTAGGGATAGATATCCAGGTCGAGTTTGGGCGGGCGTCGCTCGATACGGCACAGCACAAGGTGTTTGACGGCGTCGTAGCCGAGCGCGCCCAGGCGCAGGGCGTCCTTCACCGCGCCGTGAAGCACCTCGAGATCGAAGGTCTCCAGAAGCCGAAGGACCTGGACGTATTCCCGCTTGCCGGCCTTGCCCATGCGCGCCTCCAGGAGACGGCGCAGGGTTGGGAAGGCATCAGGCAGTTCCCATCCGGCTAGCGGCGCGGCCTGATCCAGGGCACCGATCCTGTGCTCCAGCAAAGGCAGGTAGTGGATCGGATCGAAGACCCTATCTTCCCGGTCGCAGGAACGGGGGTGTCGGGCAATGATCCCGGCGCCGCAACCGATAACCACCTCGTGGACATAGCCACGGATCCAGACTTCCTGATGGCCGTAGGCGACGGGCACGGAATAGTCATTCGTCCGGTAGCGCACCAGGGACAGCGAGTTGACCCGCGTGCCCTGCCTGTCGCACGCGTCGAACGGTGCCGGCAGTGGCCTCTTCAACGCTTCGCGGTCACGCACAAACCGTTCGCCGATGCTCTCGCGGTGGCCGCGCAGGACGTCGTCTTGCCGTTTGCGGCATTGTTCCTCCAGGTAAGCGTTGAAGGCGTCCCAGCTCGCGAACCGGGGAAGCGGCGTCATGAAGTTCCGTCGGGCGTAGCCAACCACCCCCTCAACATTGCCTTTGTCGTTGCCCTTGCCGGGACGGCCGTAACGGTCCTCGAAGAGGTAATGGGACTGCAGTCCGCTGAACGCTCGCGTTCGTTGTCGCGTGCCATCCGGCAAGATGCGCGACACCAGGCACTTGTCGTTGTCGTAGAGAATCGATCGGGGAACACCGCCGAAGAAGGCGAAGGTTCTGTTGTGCCCGTCCAGCCAGGCCTCCGTCGTCGCTGACGGGTAGGCCGCAACGAAGCAGGCATCGCTGTGGGGAAGTGTCATGACGAAAAAATGCGCCCGATACTTGACGCCGGCGATGATCGCATCCGCCTCGCCAAAGTCCGCTTGAGCATGGCCCGGAGGATGTGACAACGGCACAAACATCTCACGCCGACGAAGGCGCCGTTCCCGAACGTAATCCTTCACGATGGTCTCTTTGCCCGTGAAGCCATGTTCGTCGCGAAGGCGCTCGAATATACGCTTCGCCGTGTGGTGCTGCTTACGGTGAACCGTTCGGTCCTCCTCCAGAATACGGTCGATGATATCCGTGAAGGGGGCCCGTTTCGGGCGTTTCGGTGGCTGGCGTCGCCGATATCCCGGCGGTTCCGAATGCCGCAGCATCTTCCTCACCGTCTCGCGCGCAATGCCAAACCGACTTGCCGCCTCTCGCTGGCTCAGACCATCAACATGGCAGGCCAGCCGAACGCGCAGATATAGGTCCACGGTGTACATCCTCCCGCCTTCCATCTCAAAAAAGATCGAAGGCTACAGGTGGCAGAGTTTTACTCCGCCCGCGGCTGGGAAATCCCGCCGCTTCCGTGGACTAATTTGTCACCGCCGTTCTCACCCGTTCTGATTCGAGCCCGGCGCACGATGGGTCGCCGTCGGGATGTGGGCAGCGACATTGTGACGCTCGTGCCGCCTGTTCGGCACGGCGTAGGGCATCGTGCCGATCGAGTAGTCCGCCGTGGCGGGACCGATGCGCTCCACGCCACCATAGTTGAACCACACTGCCCGCGAGAAGAACGCGTCCGGCAGGCCGTTGTCACCAAGCGAGGCGGCAAGCCGCGTGTAGACCGGCGGTCGCTGCTTGTCCTGCATGACGTCTTCTTCACGCGTCCAGACCACCTTGACAGGACGACCGACCTGGCGCGAAATCTCCGCGGCCTGCCGCGTCACGGCCGTGGAGCCGCCGCCATTGCCGCCGAATGCACCGCCGATAAACCCTGTGTGGACATAGACGTCCCTGGTGTCACGGCCGAGCTGGTCGGCCACGACCTTCAGCGGTACGGCCTGATCCTGGGCCGGCGACCACACGTCGACCCGCTCGTTCGTGACGCTGACCGTGGCGTTGATGGGCTCCATGCGCGCATGGGTTTCCCACGGCCGGTGATACTCGGCGGTGACCGTGCGGTCGGATGCGGCAATCATCCCGGTGGCGTCGCCACCGACCTCATTGCTGACCTCGCCCGTTTCTTCCAGAAGCCTGCTGGCTTCCGCAGCCTGTGTCTCGTTGCTGACCTGGCCGTCAGTGCCGACTTCCCACTCGATGGGCAACAGATCGAGCGCGGTCTTGGCCCGATACCAGGTGTCCGCCACGACGGCGACGCCGTTCTGCATGTCGGAAAAGTGATCCCTCCCTTCGATCGCTTTCAGCTCTACGGCGGCAATGACGCCGGGCCGATCCTCGATCGCGCTGAAGTCGTAGCGCTCGAGCCCGCCCCACGGGACGGGGCAGCTCTTCACGGCCGCATACACCATCCCCTCGAGTCGGGCATCGATGGAAAAATGCGCACTGCCGTTGGCCTTCACGGCCGCGTCGAGACGCGGTGTTGGCTTACCCAGGAGCCACCACTCAGCCGGCGGCTTGATCGCCGGTTCCTGATCCAATGTGATCTCGGCCGCGGCACCGGCGAAATCCGCATAGCTGGCGCTGCGGTTGCCGGCGCTGAGCATGCCTTGCTTCGCGACCACGGCGGATCGCTCGACGCCCCAGGCTTGCGCCGCAGCCGCCTTCAGTCGCTCACGCGCGGACGCCCCCGCCTGCATGATGTGCGGGTGCTGCTGACGGATGAGCTGCGAGCCGTAAGTGGTCGTGACGATATATTCCTCGCCCTCGTTGACATGGCGGTTCATGTCCGCGAAAACCGCCTGGACGCTCTCCCAGGGGACATCGAGCTCCTCGGCGATCATCATCGAGACGGATGTCAGGGCACCCTGGCCCTGCTCCGTGTGTGGGACACGGATCGTCACCGTACCGTCTGAATCGATCGCGAGCCACGCGTTGATCTCGTCACCTTCCGTTGGCGTCGTCCACGGCTTCGGTGCTACCACCGCGGCAAAGGCACCGGGAATGCGAAAACCGAGCAGCATGCCTCCGGCGGCACCCGCCATTGTGCGAATCAGGGTTCGGCGGGACAGTTTCATTTCCATGTCTATCATGGTCGTCCCCCTCAGCTCTTCGCGATCTCGGCGGCGCGATGGATCGCCCGCCGGATTCGGTTGTAAGTGCCGCAGCGACAGAGATTGCCAGCCATCGCGGAGTCGATCTCGCTGTCGGTCGGATCGGGCGTCCGCTCCAGAAGTGCCGCGGCCGACATGATCTGTCCCGACTGGCAGTAGCCGCACTGTGGCACCGTGTCCTCGATCCAGGCCTGCTGAATCGGATGGCTGTTGTCGTCCGACAGACCCTCGATCGTGGTGATCAGGCGCCCGACCGCGCTTGCCGCCGTCGTCGCGCAGGCCCGCACGGGCTGACCGTCGATAAGTACCGTGCAGGTACCGCACTGGGCGATGCCACAGCCGAACTTCGTGCCCGTCAGACCGATATTGTCACGCAACACCCACAACAGGGGTGTCTCGGGCTCGGCATCGACCTCATGGGCGGTGCCGTTGATATTCAATGTGAACGCCATTAGCCGCTATCCTCCGTTCTCCAGGGGCCGATTCTAGCGGGCGGAGTTACTCGGTGCATTTACCCGAGGACGAGTCCACTCGCGCCTGCACCGATTGTGAGTACTCTGGCGTTCACGCTGCGCATTCGAACGGCTGGACAGTGATTCCGGGTAACGTTTCCCAAACGACGTAGGCCTCCGCCGAGACCGGCTCCGCCAGATTCACCGGGTCCGATATCTCAATATCGTATTTGAGCTGCGTCCCTTCACCGATCACCGTGAAGCGTTCGACGAAGTATAAGACGAACAAATGCCCTTTCCCGCGATGGCATTGAGTATCGTCATACCATCAAACTGTGGTCAACCGGCGTTTCGACGCGGTGCTGGCCTGAAATGCGCGCTTGAGCCCGGAGAGATCGCGCACTTCAGGGCAATGTTTCGACGGTTCCGACCGGTGGCACGACGGCGACCCTCGGCAACCGCTGCATGCGTTGCGCTACCGCTTGGATCCATGCACTCGTGCTGCGTCCTCGCGGTGGCAGCCGCTGGTCTTACTCGCGTGGTTGCACGTCTATCCGGCAAACAAGCTGGCCTGGGGTGGCGCCCGAGACGGTGGTCAACGTCGGGCGGCATGGCAAGCGTCTTTGCGTGCCAGGTGGGTCAGTATGTTCTCGATCACCACAGGGTCTTCAATGCAAGCGATGATCTTGACGTGGCCGCGGCAGCGCTTGCAGGTCTCATCGGGCACATCCCTGTGCCCGCCCGCTTCGCGGCAGTCTACGACTGTGCAAATCGGCTTTCCTGCCGATTTGTCAATATCAATGTTGAACACGCGTTTGAGGCGTTGCGCTTAAAGCTCATGGCTACCCGGCGTCCAGCGGGGGTGGTGTTTTCCGTCGCATGCGACGCGCCCGCGGTGTTGCCCTGGCCGCGCTTGGAAGGCGTCACCCGCGCACGATGCGCGCTGTTGGGGGCCCAAGTAGATTACCTGGCGGCGTGGAAGCGGGTTAGGTTAACCCGGGGCTTGGGCACCCGCGCGACGAGTCTGGCGATGAAGTCCAGCGGCTCGACAAAATCGTCGGGAGCGATTTTGAACAGCCAAAGGCTGGCCCGAAGGGCAGAGGGCAGGATGCCCGGAGTAATATCATCCGATGGCTGATCACTGCTTCTGCCGCACTCCCCAGCGCAATCAACGGAAGGTGATCCGACCAGGTCTGACCGACCGCCTGACACAAAACGGTGGGCTGAATGCCATGGATCGGGCGACCATCCCGGGTGGTTCGGCTGTGCAGTTCGAACCGCAATGTCCGCCTCACCCCGTGAGAGTTCAAACAGCCGCGAATCCGACTCCCGCGTACCTCGAGTCCCTGGTGAGATTCCAAGAGCCTCGGAGCGCGGGCGCCAGAATACGGTCGAGGAAGTATCGAGCGCAGTCACGCGAGGATAGGGCATTCAAGAGGTTCTTTCGGTTCTGACAATGGCCCTTCCCGTCCCATCGATTGGTCTGAGGGCCGGGGCGCGGCCCTTATCTAGCACAGCCATGCCGAGCTGGACTATGCCGCGAGCTTGTTCCTCGCGCCGCGCAGGAATTTGATGGTCGACGCGATGGTTTTGTCCGGACACTCCACCAAGTCCGCGTGGCCGATGTCCTCGTAGACGATCACCTCGCAGCCCGGGACGTTGTCGACCACCCATTGCGCGCCGGCGCCGTCCGGGCCGGTGTGGATCGGGGTTAGCATGTCCTTGGCCGCGGTGATCACAAGCGTCGGATTCTTGATCTTCTTGCAGTCCTCGCGGAGGTCCATTTTCTCCATTGCCAGGCAGGCCTGTACCACCGTCTCGACCGAGTTGAGCCCGACCACCGTGCGCACCATCTCGATCAGGCCGGGCCCTTCCGGGCCATCGAGATAGTCGGCACCGACCGCCTGAGTCACGACATGATCGGCGAACTCCGGCCCGCAACCCCAGGTCTGGGCCATATGGCGCCAGGTGCGGAACATGATCCGCCGCATGGTGTCGCACTTCGCGAAAGCGCAATCGCTGACCACGCCGATGCAGCGATCCGGATATTTCGCCGCGAATTTGAGCGCGATCATGCCGCCTGCGGAGGTGCCCATGACATGGGCCCGATCGATGTCGAGCGCATCGAGGAGTGCCGCCAGATCGTCCGCCCAGAGATCGAGGTCATACTGCATGAGCGGGCGATCCGATTGACCGTAGCCCCGCTGATCGTAGCTAATCAGCTTGAACTCCTTGGCGAGCCCTTCCCAGACCAAGCCGAAATTCTGCCGCCCGAAGAGCGAGCCGCCGATCAGAGCGAGCGGCTCGCCCTCGCCCATGAACTCGTAATAGATGTTGATCCCGTTGGCCTCGACCTTGGGCATGATGCTCTCCTTCGTTTGGCGACACGCGGATAGGGAGTTTAAGAGGTTTTTTCGGGTTCTGACAATGGCCCTTCCCGTCCTATCGATTGGTCTGTGGGCCGGGGCGCGACTCACGTACCGGCTTTCCCGAGAAGCGCTACCGCGCCACGCGCGATCTAGAGCTGGTGGTACCCTTATCCGGCGCGTGGTTAGACCGGCTAGGGCCGCGACTGCTAACCCACCCAAAATCCGAGGAGTCAAGCGCAATGAAGAGCAGAGTGCAGGGCGAGTTCCTGCAGACCGACCTGATCGAGTGGGAGGATTTCCCCGAGGAATTTCAGACGGGGGGCGTGCAGTGGAAACTGCTGCACGTTTCGCCAGAGATTGGCTCGTGGACGGTTCTGTTTCGGTGTCCGGCGGGATCCACGTTTGCGCCGCACGTGCACCACGGCCCAGCGGAGGGCTACGTATTCGAAGGCGTCATCCAAGAGACGACGGGCGGCGGAACCTTCACGGCCCCCGGGGTACCTCTACGAAGCTGCGGGCGCCGTCCACGGCGCTGGCAAGGATCAGCATGGCTCGGTCTGCTCTCGGGCCGGAACGCCGACGGGCTAGCCACAAGAGCGACCCGCTGAAGGACGCCGTCAGTCCCCCGAGCAACAGCAGTACCGCCGAAAGCGCGTAGAACAGAATCCGGGACGGCTCCTCGGTGATCCCGACGAGCGAGGGGTCGGGAACTTGCAAACCGAGCAGCCCCGCTAGCGCCACCAGCGCGCTGCTGAGGAACAGATAGCGGTAGATCCCCTGACGACCCATCGATCCACCCTATCGGATTCGGCGAATCGGGGCTCAGCAATTCTGCCTCGCCGAGCGGCTCGTACTTGGCGGCTGTCTAACCGACAGGGATCTTGAATCGAGAACGCGAGATGATCCGACCTGAGCCCTTCTCGGCGTCGACTTCTCCTCCCTCGTAGACCACCTCGCCCCGCCGAATCGTGATCTGCGGCCACCCGGTGACCTCCGTCCCGGCGTAGATCGAGAACCCGGTCTTCGAGAGGACGTCCGAGTCGGCGATGGTTCTTCTCTCGTCCGGATCCCAAATCACGAGGTCGGCGTCGGAACCGGGCGCGATGGTGCCCTTGCGAGGGTATAGCCCGAAGAGCTTTGCCGCGTTGGTGGAGGACACCTCGACGAAGCGTTGCAGCGAGATCTTTCCCCCGTGGACTCCTTCGGAGAAGAGCATGGGCAGCATTACCTGGAGATTGTTCACGCCGGGGCGAAATGAAGTGATGGTCTGTTGCGGGTCGAGCTTTTCCTCGCGGGTCCAAGGAGCGTGGTCGGTGGCAAGCGTGGCGATTGCCCCGCGTGCGAGCCCCTCCCACATGGCCTCCCGATCGTCCGCTCCTCGAATCGGTGGCATTCCGACGAAGAGTGCTCCGTCGGCCCGGCGGTAGTTCGCCTCCGTGAAGTGGAGGTACAGGGGACGCGTCTCGACGAACACAGGAAACCGCGACCGCGCCGCCTCGGCCGCCGCGAGGGCCCTGGCGGCCGACAGGTGGACGATGTAGATCGGCGCCCCCGTGATCTCCGCCATCGCCAGGGCACGTTCCGTCGCGACGACCTCGGAGATGATGGGGCGGCTCTCTGGGTAGTGTGCGAGCGAGGTCTTGCCGGCGCCCGTCAGCTCCTGCGCCGCGAACTCGAGCGCGGCCGCGTCATCGCAGTGGATCGCGACGAGGATTCCCGCGTCTCGCGCGCCACGCAGGAGTCGCAGGAAACCGGGCATCTCCGCGTCGAACGGCTCGAACGGCATGAAGACCTTGATCGACGGCTGGCCGGCGGCGGCGAGCTCCGGTAGCTCCGCGATCGCCGCCTCCGGCTCGAAGATGTGGTGTGGACGAACACGTCGGCTTGCTCAGTGAGGTGAGTTGAGTCGGGCATGACGTCTTTAGCGGCAGGTGGATAGCTTCTCAATTTATCGGTGACGAGTACCCTTGGTGTCCCCCCATGCCGCTTAACTAGCCTGCGGAAGAATTTCTTTGCTGAGCGAGCATCACGCTTCTTTTGCACAAGAATATCAATGACGTCCCCGTCCTGGTCGACGGCTCTGTATAGATATCGTTGCTTGCCCTCAATCCGGACGAACACCTCATCGATGTACCAGGTACCGCCATATCCGTTGCTGCGTTTTCTTAACCGGGATGCATATCTGGTTCCAAACTTCGTGCACCAGCGACGAACTGTCTCATGGGACACCTCGATCCCTCGCTCCGCGAGCAAATCTTCGATATCACGCAGGCTTAAACTGAAGCGATGATAGAGCCAGACGGCGTATTGGATGATTTCCGAGGGGAAGCGGTGGCGGTGATTTTGACTGTTGGGC
Source organism: Gammaproteobacteria bacterium (assembly GCA_963662545.2). Lineage (GTDB taxonomy): Bacteria > Pseudomonadota > Gammaproteobacteria > JAYYZW01. The sequence goes on along the minus strand of CAXXLL010000003.1, from coordinate 2,500,695 downwards.
GCTTTCATCCCGTCACTGTGCCTAATCGCCGGTTAATGTGACAACACCGAACAGAGGTTTAGCGATCTACGTTTGTTGTCACTTGTCGCCATTATTCCCTGTTAGTTGTGGTCAAGTGTCCCATGAGTGTCCGGTGACGGCGATGACCGCGCCTGTTAGGCTACGTCGCAAGACGACTTCGCAAGGACGCGATCATGTTGCCATTGCGAGCTGGCAGGGAAGCCAGTGCGGGCGTTGCTGCGCCGGTCTACGCGCGCCACCGCCCGGAGCGCACCCTCCTTTATCAACTCACTGAAGAATACTATCCGGCGCTCAAGGCGCATCTCGCGGCGCGGAGTTCGACTTTGCCGGCGTACGTCGAGCAGGAGTTCGAGGCCTACCTCGCGTGCGGCCGCCTCGAGCATGGTTTCCTACGGGTGCGTTGCGACAGTTGCCATGCCGAGCATCTGGTGGCGTTCAGCTGCAAACGCCGCGGTTTCTGCCCCAGTTGCGGAGCCCGACGCATGGCCGAGAGCGCGGCGCTGCTGGTCGACGAGGTGTTTCCCGAACAGCCGGTACGCCAGTGGGTGCTGAGTGTTCCGTACCCGTTACGCTTCCTGTTCGCGAGCCGCCCCGAGGTCATGGGCGGGGTGCTCGGCATCGTCTACCGCTGCATCGCCACGCATCTAATCAAGGAGGCCGGCTTTTCCCGTAAGACGGCCCAGACCGGTGCGGTCACCTTGATCCAGCGTTTTGGTAGCGCCCTGAACCTCAACGTCCACTTCCACATGCTGTTCCTGGACGGGGTGTACGTCGCGCGTCGCGATGGTTCACTGCGCTTCCGCCGGGTGAAGGCGCCAACGAGTGCTGAGCTCACCCAGCTGACCCAGACCCTGGCGCGGCGCATCGTCCGGTATCTTGAGCGACAGGGGTTACTGGAGCGCGATGCGGAGAACAGCTACCTGGCCGGCGATGACTTCGAGGCCGGCCCGATGGAACAGCTGCTGGGTTCGTCGATCACGTACCGCATTGCCTTCGGTCCACATCGGGGCCGCAAGGTTTTCACACTGCAGACGCTGCCGGGTTGCGACGATCGGTTCGATGACGGGGTGGGCAAGGTCGCCGGATTCTCGCTGCACGCCGGCGTGGCGGCGCGGGCGGATGAACGCCAGAAGCTTGAGCGGCTGTGTCGATACATCAGTCGGCCGGCGATCGCGGAAAAGCGACTGTCGCTCACGCCGAATGGAAACGTCCGATACCAGCTGAAGACCCCGTACCGTGACGGCACGACGCATATCATATTCGAGCCGATCGACTTCATCGCCCGCCTGGCCGCCCTGGTGCCCAAGCCGCGGGTGAACCTCACGCGCTTCCACGGGGTCTTCGCGCCGAACAGCAAGTATCGCGCGCAAGTGACACCGGCCAAGCGGGGCAAGGGAGGCCAACATGCCACGACAGCGGATCTGGAGGAGCCCACGCCCGCCGAACGCCGCGCTGCGATGACTTGGGCACAACGCCTGAAGCGGGTCTTCGGCATCGACATCGAGACCTGCCTGGCGTGCGGCGGGGCGGTGCGGATCATCGCGTGCATCGAGGATCCGGACGTCATCGAGAAGATCCTCACCCATCTGGATGTGAAAGGGGGTGAGCCTGAAGCCACCCGACGACCGCCGTGCCGAGCGCCACCGCTGCGGGGGCTGTTCGACGACACGGGCTAACCCCACGATGACCTCAACTGGGCTGTGCCGTCAGCGGCGCGGCAAAGACGTCGTCTGTGCGAGAAACCGGCGGGAGGCGGAGAAGTGTGTCGGCGAGGCCGTCGTTGGGCGGTTTCGGGGCGCGAGATGCCAATCTGCACGCTGATGGGCGAGCCGGCGTGGTCTGCCGACGGCAGGTACCGACGCCGATCAGGCAAGACTGCCCGCTGCGAGCCACACAACACGTGGTTTATGCTATCTATACACGGCCGTACGAGGGCATGGACGTAGCGCCGGAGGCGATGCAAGCATATCTCGATTGGGAGTTTGGATTAATCGAACAGCTGCATCGTGATGGCACTCATCACTTCAACCCAATAAATTTGAAACCTTGATTTTGAGATCCGAAATTCAGCCACGCACTGCTTAGAGATTAATGCAAATGTTCATTGGCAGATCTCGACCGCGCACCTTCTTTTTTATCGACTCTTGACCGCGATATCGTTCTAAGCCAGGAGTTCTGCAAGACGGCCATGTCCTATTCGGTCTTCGTCTGATCGCGTACATGATCAATAGTAGAGGTAACACCGTATGCCAGCCGACCACGCAGAAATGGAGGCATACCGTTGAGCGGCTAAAGTGGCAATTCACGAATTGGGACAAATAAATCCCATGTTCTTTCGCTACTCGTTTCCAATTTGTTTCCAAACCACCATAAATTAACGTGAACTTAGGTGATCCACTGGGTTAAGAATCTGAATCCAACACGTTGATTTGATTACCTAGCATTTTCCAGCATTTCGACCGAGCATCACTGAAAATCCCTGTGTCGACAGTTCGATTCTGTCCCTGGCCACCATTTCACGATGAGTTAGGGACGACAGAGACATTGGTGTATCTAATTCGTGGAGCGTTGTCTAATAATATGCTGGGGATTGGGGTATTTCTGTATGGGTCTAAGGACGCCTTCCAAATCGAAATCATCCCAACATGCCTTTTTCACTCGGGCCGCAGGGAGGACAGACCGATATTCCGAAATGCTACTCTCGTTAAGTCAATCCCGGCACTCGCCCTCGTCAACACGTTGGTCGTGAGTATATGCGCGGGCGCTGAAGAGACCGCTCTCGATACGCGAGTGGGCCAGTTTCTCGAATCGCGCCGGGACCAATGGCAGAGTTGGAATATCCCATGGAGCGACGGGCGCGTGCTGCATGATCTGATCGTCGAGAATAATTTCCAACGCGCATTGGAGATTGGCACCTCAACCGGGCATTCGTCGATCTGGATCGCGTGGGCCTTGAGCAAGACCGGGGGCAGGCTCGTAACCATCGAAATTGACGAAGGCCGTCATCGCCAAGCACTGGCGAATTTCAAAGAGGCCGGAGTTGCACCTTACATCGATGCGAGGCTTGGCGATGCCCATGAGCTCGTCTATCAGCTCGAGGGACCATTTGACTTCGTATTCAGCGATGCCGACAAGCGTTGGTACAAGCGATATATGGAGGTGCTCCTGCCGAAGCTCGACGTCGGTGGCTGTTTCACGGCTCACAACGTCCGGCACCTGGGTTTCGACGGAATGCAGGCGTTTCTGGATTACGCCTACGCCCAACCGAATTTGGCCACGACAATTGATGAATCGAGCGGCGCTGGATTATCGATCAGCTGCAAGAAGCGCTAAGCACGTCCGGAAATCGCGGTGTAATATTTGGCAAAATAATTGGGGTCAGAATGAAGATTCTGATGACAATTTTTACTCTGACCCCAAATTGTCGTTAGGTAGCGTTACGGAGTGATGAGTAAACTGTCCCCGGAATCCTTGGAATCTCTTGTCACGCGCCGTATAACAGCCGCTCAGATCACTTCCGGCCGCTTCTCCCCGTCGAATGGAAATCGCCGTCGGAAATCCGCCGCCACGTCCTCGAAGGTCACCCACTCGACACCTTCGTGCCCGTTGATGTAGTCGATCAGGCGCTCGAGCATGAGCAGCACCTGTGGCCGGCCACTGATACCCGGATGGATTGTGAACGGAAAGACGGCATAGTCCATCTCGCGATAGACCCAGTCGAACTGGTCGCGCCACATGAGCTCGATATCCCGCGGGCTGACGAAGCCGTGGCTGTTCGGCACTTTCTTCATGAACATCATCGGTGGCAGATCGTCGACGTACCAGTTCGCGCCGATCTCGACGAGATCGATCTCCGTGCCGTGCTCGAGTGGCCTCATCCACTCCCCCGCGCTCTTCGAGTAGTCGATCACGTTCCACGAATCGCCCACTCGCGCGTAGAACGGCTGAAAATCCCGGTAGCCCTGGCTGTGATCGTAGACGAAGCCGTGCTTCAGCAGGAGCGTTGCCGTGGCCTCTGACATCTCCCACCACGGTGCGACGTATCCGCGCGGGCTCTTTCCACTCACCTTTTCGATGAGCTCGATTGACTTCACCAGCACGGCCTCTTCCTGCGTCGGGTTCATGGCTATCGGATTCTCGTGCAGGTAACCGTGCGCGCCGATCTCGTGGCCCTCGTCGACGATACGCTTCGTCTCATCGGGAAACGTTTCGATGGAATGACCCGGAATGAAGAAGCTAGTCTTCAAATCGTATTTCCTGAAAAGCTTCAGCAGGCGGATCGTGCCTACCTCTCCGGCAAAGATGCCGCGCTGAATATCGGACGGCGAGTCGCCCCCGGCGTATGATCCGATCTGGCCTGCAACCGAATCTATGTCGGTGCCGAACGCGCAGAGGATTTTCTTTCCAGCCACGCTTTCGCTACTCGTCCGATTACTTTCAGCTGCAACACCGGTATCAGCAGCCTGTGCCAGCATCGTGGACGAAGACAGAGCGCCGGCCGTTAGTCCTGCGACCTTGCGGCTAAAGCCGCGGCGGTTGATAAGTTTCATGAGCAGTTCCCCCCTCGGATGCCAATGCCGAATTTAACGGTAACCGTTCGAGCATGAGCTCGACGCCGGAATTCGCCTAGTTGTCTAATAGCCCAGCAATCGAAGAAGGGCGGCCAGCGATGCAAAGACGTCGTCTGTGCGAGAAACCGGCGGGAGGCGGAGAAGTGTGTCGGCGAGGCCGTCGTTGGGCGGTTTCGGGGCGCGAGATGCCAATCTGCCTTCACATCCATCATCGAGCCGCAGTCGTGGGTCGAGCGATTGATTCCAAACGTGCTCTGAAACCCGTGCAGCAAAGCACCGTGATAGTGATCGCGCACGTTCTCCAGATAGGCCTTCCAATTGCTCCTGACGAATTGCCGCTGATAGCCAAGGACCTTGACCGGCTTGTGAAACAGCCGGTCAAGGTGGTCGACGTGGGCCGGGCCGAGATAGTCCTCCAACGTCTCGACGCTCTCCGAAAAGGTTGCGAACAGGACGCCGTTGATGCTGTCAACACGGAGCTTTCGGAGCCCGTGGCACGTCATGTCGAAATCGTCGGGCATGCCAGGGCTGCCGCCGACCCCATTCCTGTGAGGAACGCCGATGAGGTCGCCGTTAAGGTCGTAGGCCCAGCTGTGGTAAAGGCAGATGTGGCTCGTCACATTGCCGAAGTTCTCGCGCTGAATCAGGGCGCCGCGGTGGGAGCAGCGGTTGACGAAGGTGTGAATTTTGCCATCACGATCGCGGTTGTAGATGATCGGCGTTTCGCCGATGAAGGTTCTGCGGAAATCACCCGGGTTCGGAATCTCGGCTTCGAGGCCCAGGAACGACCACGTATCCCCTTCGAAAATACGTTTGAGTTCTTCGTTGTAAATATCCGGATCATGGTAATTGGAATAAGGGATACGATCGAAGTCAGCGGTTGGATGGCCCATCGGAGTCATACCTCGCGGATTGACGTTCCGGTGATCTTACCCCAGCCCGGTTTGCGCGCCAACTCGTAGGCGGGATTTGGATCAAGATCACCGCGATGCATTCGGCGTTGTCGATCTTCCGCGTACCCCGTGGCGAGACAAGTTTTGCGTATTGAAGTGTTGGTTCGTAATATAGCCGAGTTAGTGGCGGCCATGGGCGATGGAGAAGTCATTCGCGACGCTCGGCGGTTCGAGATTACCATACCGAAACGAGCCTGAGCGACACGGACCGGCGAGACGACGACCCTCGCAAATGTCAGACATCGGTGGAATAGTCGCGTCTTCGCGGCGGAGAGAAAAGGGAGGCAGCAATGGAGAGCAAGGCTCTCGTTAACGGCGTCAATCTCTGGTACCGAATTACGGGCGACGGGGAGCCCGTGATGCAGATCCACGGCGCAGGCTTCGGCCACTTCAACCTCGACCCGGCGACGCCCGAAATCTCGAAGCACTTCAAAGTCGTTGACTACGACATGCGTGGCTACGGGCTGTCAGACCGGCCGATTCAGGATTACGACATGGAGGTCTGGGCCGACGACCTGGCGGGACTCATGGACGCCCTCGACATCGAGCAGGCTCATATCCACGGCACGTCCATGGGCGGCATGATCGCGATCGTCTTTGCCGGCAAGTACCCCGACCGGACGACGTCGGTCGTGATCAACTGCGGCGCGGCCAAGCTTGGCCGGGCAGGGAGGCTGATTTTCAACAACTGGATCGACCTCGCGCGCATGGACGGCCCCGGGAGCCGTACGCTGGCGGAGCTGATCGCCTGGCAGGCGGTGTCGAAGCGTTTCCTCGAAACACCGGAGGCCGAGGGGATCGTGGATCTCATTCAGCAGATTCTCCGCGATTCAAACAGGATTGAGGTCTTCTCCGCAGCGTGCCAGGCGATGGGCGACATGGACCTTCGGGGATGGCTTCCAAAGATAAGCTCCCCCGCCCTTATCCTCGGTGGCGACGAGGACATCATGACGCCGTGGGATCAAGGACCCGAGGGTGCCGGCCAGGAGGCGGTCTACGCTGGAATCAAAAACGCCGAAAAGCACGTCATCGCCGGCTCGGGACACTCGACGATCTTCGATGGAACCGTGGAGCACAATCGAGTTGTCATCGACTTCTTCAACCGCCACGCCCGAACGGCGACAGCGGCCGCGGCCTCCTGAAGAGCCGCGGAGAGAACGCGTCTGATCAGTCGGCGCTATGCATGTTCCCTAATCACTGCAAGCTTCTGTTTTTGATCAACTTTTCGTGGGGATTACTCAGAACCTGACACCTTTAGCTGTTGAAGAGCGATATTACGTCTGGCGACCGCGAGACGCCGTCGCGCGCAGCGCCGTCACACCCATGGCGGACGCGAACAGCAGCAGCGCGCCCGGCAGTGGCACGACTGCAAACGTGACGAGCTGCGGCGTGGGTACCCAGTTATTGCCACCAACGCCGTCCCGCCCTATCGAGGCCGAGATCGGAGTCCCGGCGAGTTCGATGGTCAGGTCCATGATGCAAGTTAGGCCCGCTAGATTCGCGCAGCTGAAATCGAACACCGCGTCGTCATCGATGTTTATCTAGGGCGGGGCATTCAGGATGGTTCCGGTCAGCGGATGCAGATCGGGATCTTGGACGAGGAATGCACTGACGCCGGTCACGTCCACGTCGAAGTCGTACACAAACCTGACGCCGGACGTCCCGAAGATGGGGTTCGTGACGCTGTGGCGCAGCGTAACCTCGGGCGCGGGTAAGGTGTCGCCGGCAAGGTGTCGCCGGCAATCAGCTCGACCGTCAACAAACCGAGCACCGGAGTGCCAAAGGAGTAGTTGAGCGACATCGGCGTCATTTCCAGTGGCGCGGCCCGACTGTCGGGCACGATTCCAGCGTGGAGGACCAATGCAGACATCGCGAGGAGCGCAGGCGAAAGCCAGCGCCTGGGGTAGGTCGAGGTGGCCACTCACATCCTCCTCAGCAATGTGTAACTTTTATTATAGGCGTATGGGTGAGTACAAGACGAACAAATGCCCTTTCCCGCGATGCCATTGAGTATCGTCATACCATCAAACTGTCGTCAACCGGCGTTTCGACGCGGTGCGGGCCTGAAATGCGCGCTTGAGCCCGGAGAGATCCGGCACTTCAGGGCAATTTTTCGACGGTTCCGGCCGGTGGCACGACGGCGACCCTCGGCAACTACTGCATGCGTTGCGGCGCATAAAGGTGACGGAGGGATTAAAGTTTAATCCCTCCGTCACCTTATATCTCACCTTTTCGATGCGGTATCCGAAATCACACTGATGCGATCATTCATGGCAACCTGGGATATGAATCTTTGGCCTGCGCTGTTTATTGTGATTCCTTTACTCGGTATAGCTTCGGCGATTTTCTTTGTGTGTTGGAACCTCTATATCGCGCTCAAAACGAAATATGCTGAGGAGCCGACGTTGGGTGAACTCGCCAAACAGGTACCGGTGGCCCCGATAGATGGCGAGGAACCCCCAGCCGTACAACAGGAATTCGCGGCGGCGATAGAAGGTGAATCATCGAATGGTGGCAGGGAGATCCCCGAAGTCATCCGGACCTATCTCGAACAACACGCTAACTTCTTGCGTTCGTCCGCCCTCGCTGCGACACCAGCATGCAGCGAGAAGCCGGCCACCTTGCCCACCTGGTCAACGAACGGGTCATTGCAGTCCGGCAGTGTCTGTAGGGTGAACAACTTACGGCCGGCGTGCGGGCCCACCGCGATGCGATACGTGATCGAGTGACCCAGGAGTTCATCGAACGACCCCACGTCCATGGCCTCCGCGCACAGATAGCTGTTCTCGGCATCACGTACCAGCAGCCCCTGGCGTTCCAGACAAATTCACCTGGAGTGAATTTGGACGCACGCAGTGCGCCCGAAGGGGGCGCGCCAAGGATGGCGCGCATCCAAGCGCCCGACGCGCTGAGCGATGGTGTGCGTCAGGCGGGTCAGCTCAGCACCCGTCGGCGCCTTCACCCAGCGAAATCGGGTGCTCGATCCAGTTGCGCTATCAACGTAGACACCATCAAGAAAGAGCATGTGAAAATGAAGATTGAGGTTCAACGCACTTCCGAACCGCTGGATCAACGTGACCGCGCCAGTGCGGGCTACTGTGCAGGAATACCCCGCCTTACTAGTCAAGTGCGTGGCAATGCAGCGGTAAACGATGCCGAGCACGTGGCCCATGATTGCTGGACGGCTGGCAAACAAAAAACGCAATGGATACGGAAAGCTCAGCACCCATTGACGTACTGGCTGTTCGGGAAAGACCTCGTCCACCAGCAGCGCCGCACTCTCAGCCATGTTGCCTAAGCACCGCAACTGGGGCAAAAGCCTCGTCGCTGTAGGGGGAGGGGGTGTGCCGAATCCGCGTGGTAGCCGTGGGACACTCATGGGACACTTGAATACAAACGGTCACAAATACTGACAACGAAAGGCGACAACGATTGCGAATTAAGTCACTGAATGATTTGCTGTGAGGTGTTGTAGATCGTTGCGGTTTATCGAAAGACGAGGACTTCAAATCCGGTGAGACGCACGAAGGTGTGTCTGGCGGGTTCGACTCCCGCCTCTTTCGCCATCTGCATTTATGTGGGGTCTGGTTTAATCCTTCTCTCGAAGCTAAGGTATAAAGAATAACTAAACTAACCCGTTTCCCCCCGCCCGCCTCAAGTAGCGCCGAAATAGACCGATACCGGAACAGGTAGATTACGATGGGCCTGCGGTATGGCGACCACGAATCAGCAGAGCACGACTTTGGGGTCTCTCATCTATTGGCTGTTGTTGATCGGAGCCGGGATGTGGTCATGGAATTGGTTAGACCGAAACATCATCGGGGACGCAGATGGACGGGTGCACTTATACAATTCCACACAGGCGCCGGTTTCTGAGAACGGCGGTGACAAATTAGTCCACGGAAGCGGCGGGATTTCCCAGCCGCGGGCGGAGTAAAACTCTGCCACCTGTAGCCTTCGATCTTTTTTGAGATGGAAGGCGGGAGGATGTACACCGTGGACCTATATCTGCGCGTTCGGCTGGCCTGCCATGTTGATGGTCTGAGCCAGCGAGAGGCGGCAAGTCGGTTTGGCATTGCGCGCGAGACGGTGAGGAAGATGCTGCGGCATTCGGAACCGCCGGGATATCGGCGACGCCAGCCACCGAAACGCCCGAAACTGGCCCCCTTCACGGATATCATCGACCGTATTCTGGAGGAGGACCGAACGGTTCACCGTAAGCAGCACCACACGGCGAAGCGTATATTCGAGCGCCTTCGCGACGAACATGGCTTCACGGGCAAAGAGACCATCGTGAAGGATTACGTTCGGGAACGGCGCCTTCGTCGGCGTGAGATGTTTGTGCCGTTGTCACATCCTCCGGGCCATGCTCAAGCGGACTTTGGCGAGGCGGATGCGATCATCGCCGGCGTCAAGTATCGGGCGCATTTTTTCGTCATGACACTTCCCCACAGCGATGCCTGCTTCGTTGCGGCCTACCCGTCAGCGACGACGGAGGCCTGGCTGGACGGGCACAACAGAACCTTCGCCTTCTTCGGCGGTGTTCCCCGATCGATTCTCTACGACAACGACAAGTGCCTGGTGTCGCGCATCTTGCCGGATGGCACGCGACAACGAACGCGAGCGTTCAGCGGACTGCAGTCCCATTACCTCTTCGAGGACCGTTACGGCCGTCCCGGCAAGGGCAACGACAAAGGCAATGTTGAGGGGGTGGTTGGCTACGCCCGACGGAACTTCATGACGCCGCTTCCCCGGTTCGCGAGTGAGAACGGCGGTGACAAATTAGTCCACGGAAGCGGCGGGATTTCCCAGCCGCGGGCGGAGTAAAACTCTGCCACCTGTAGCCTTCGATCTTTTTTGAGATGGAAGGCGGGAGGATGTACACCGTGGACCTATATCTGCGCGTTCGGCTGGCCTGCCATGTTGATGGTCTGAGCCAGCGAGAGGCGGCAAGTCGGTTTGGCATTGCGCGCGAGACGGTGAGGAAGATGCTGCGGCATTCGGAACCGCCGGGATATCGGCGACGCCAGCCACCGAAACGCCCGAAACGGGCCCCCTTCACGGATATCATCGACCGTATTCTGGAGGAGGACCGAACGGTTCACCGTAAGCAGCACCACACGGCGAAGCGTATATTCGAGCGCCTTCGCGACGAACATGGCTTCACGGGCAAAGAGACCATCGTGAAGGATTACGTTCGGGAACGGCGCCTTCGTCGGCGTGAGATGTTTGTGCCGTTGTCACATCCTCCGGGCCATGCTCAAGCGGACTTTGGCGAGGCGGATGCGATCATCGCCGGCGTCAGGTATCGGGCGCATTTTTTCGTCATGACACTTCCCCACAGCGATGCCTGCTTCGTTGCGGCCTACCCGTCAGCGACGACGGAGGCCTGGCTGGACGGGCACAACAGAACCTTCGCCTTCTTCGGCGGTGTTCCCCGATCGATTCTCTACGACAACGACAAGTGCCTGGTGTCGCGCATCTTGCCGGATGGCACGCGACAACGAACGCGAGCGTTCAGCGGACTGCAGTCCCATTACCTCTTCGAGGACCGTTACGGCCGTCCCGGCAAGGGCAACGACAAAGGCAATGTTGAGGGGGTGGTTGGCTACGCCCGACGGAACTTCATGACGCCGCTTCCCCGGTTCGCGAGCTGGGACGCCTTCAACGCTTACCTGGAGGAACAATGCCGCAAACGGCAAGACGACGTCCTGCGCGGCCACCGCGAGAGCATCGGCGAACGGTTTGTGCGTGACCGCGAAGCGTTGAAGAGGCCACTGCCGGCACCGTTCGACGCGTGCGACAGGCAGGGCACGCGGGTCAACTCGCTGTCCCTGGTGCGCTACCGGACGAATGACTATTCCGTGCCCGTCGCCTACGGCCATCAGGAAGTCTGGATCCGTGGCTATGTCCACGAGGTGGTTATCGGTTGCGGCGCCGGGATCATTGCCCGACACCCCCGTTCCTGCGACCGGGAAGATAGGGTCTTCGATCCGATCCACTACCTGCCTTTGCTGGAGCACAGGATCGGTGCCCTGGATCAGGCCGCGCCGCTAGCCGGATGGGAACTGCCTGATGCCTTCCCAACCCTGCGCCGTCTCCTGGAGGCGCGCATGGGCAAGGCCGGCAAGCGGGAATACGTCCAGGTCCTTCGGCTTCTGGAGACCTTCGATCTCGAGGTGCTTCACGGCGCGGTGAAGGACGCCCTGCGCCTGGGCGCGATCGGCTACGACGCCGTCAAACACCTTGTGCTGTGCCGTATCGAGCGACGCCCGCCCAAACTCGACCTGGATATCTATCCCTACCTGCCTCGGGCCAACGTGGCGACCACGGCCGCCGCCAGTTATATGAGCTTGTTGGGTGGAGGCGCGTCATGACCGATACGCCGCAAGTGTTGCTGGCCCATCACCTCAAGACCCTGAAACTGCCGACGTTCCTGCGCGAATACGACAAGCTGGCCCGCCAATGCGCCACCGGGGCGCCGACCCTGTGCGGTATCTTGTCCGTCTGACCGGGTTGGAACTGATCGACCGTGAGCGCCGCATGGTCGAGCGGCGGAGCAGACAGGCCAGGTTCCCCGCCGTCAAAAGCCTCGACAGCTTCGACTTCAAGGCCATCGCCTCGCTCAACAAGATGCTGGTTCTGGAGTTGGCGCGATGCGAATACGTAGAGCGTCGTGAGAATATCATCGCGCTCGGCAACAGCGGAACCGGCAAGACCCATATCGCCCTCGGTCTCGGTCTGGCGGCCTGCCAAAAGGGGCTCTCCGTCGGCTTCATCACGGCCGCCGCCCTGGTTCATGAACTGATGGAGGCCAGGGATGAAAAACGCCTGTTGCGCCTGCAGAAGCAACTGGCAAAGTATCACCTTCTGATCATCGACGAACTCGGCTTCGTGCCGCTCTCGAAGACCGGCGCCGAGCTGCTGTTCGAAGTCTTCAGCCAGCGCTACGGGCGGGGCTCGATCATGGTGACCTCCAACTTGCCGTTCGATGAGTGGACGGAGATATTCGGCTCGGAACGTCTGACCGGGGCTTTGCTGGACCGCCTGACCCACCCTGTCCATATCCTGGAAATGAACGGCGAGAGCTATCGTCTCAACCAAAGCCAAAAACGGCGGAAATCCCCAAATACGCCTGCTTGACCACCGAACTCAAGGTTGACCCGGTGGGTCCACAGGAACCTCCCACGCTGCTTCGCTCCGCGTAACGCAAGCGCTACACGAAGCAGCGCGGGTCCCTCCTATGGACTACCGGGACAACCCCCCAACACTGCGTACCGCATAACGTTAAGTGGACTGGTTTTGCTCCGCCCGGGTGGACTAATTTTGCTCCGCCGTTGACACCTCTTTTCATCTTTTTATCACTTTAGATCTGGACCAGGAATTCCGGGCAGGGTCACCATGCCAAATCGTTGTTTAACGTTACGATACGCATTCCAACATTGAACGTGCAGAAAAGTATGCCGCTCGGGTGACGGGACGTATAAGAAAAACAAAGCCCATGTGTCGATTAATCAGTTGTGAAGCGAAGGCCTGGGACGAAGCTGGAAGCGAGATTGTCGTGGGTCAGGCGGAGGTGGAATGACGAGTCCGTTGGGTGGAGATGCGTCGTTGACTTGAGATCGGCGTGTTCAAATCGAGCGCGTCCGCGGCTGTCTGTGGCGCGGCCTGGCATCCGTGGGTTGAAAGGATATTGGGGCTCAGTGGTTAAAGCCCGGGAGGTTCATTGGAATTACGCAGGTTTCGATCTGGAAGGGTTTCTGGAAAAGCGCAACGTTCATCCCAGAAACACTGCGCGAGTCTGCGATCACCGGTGTGCGTCTCGATGATGTCGATGGCTTTTCGGTACAACCAGATCTGCGCATCCAGGTGGTCGCTGAACTCACGGCCGGTGGGTAATCGGTAGGCGTCGAGGTGCCAGCGGCGCAGCCGTTTCGCCGCAGGCAGCCAGCGCGGATCGTGGTCGCTGTAGTTGCGGCGGTAAAGCCACAGCAGGTAGTCATGGCTGTCCGCCACGGCTTCCCAGTTGTGGCGCCTGGCCTCGAGCGTGATGATCGCATCGACGAGTGGTTCCTGCTGCAGGTTGTGCAGGCCGACGTTGATGCGCTGGACATGCCAGGCACGCCGGTACGCCTGCAACGCCTCGCTCTCCCGACGTGCCCCTTCGTAGCTCCTGGCCAGACCGATCAGCAGCTCGGTCAGCCCGGGATCCTGCGCGCCGCCGTCGCGTTCCAGCGCCGCCAACGCGGTTTCGAATGCGGCGATTGCCGACCTGCTGTCCGGACCGGCCGAAGTGGTCTGGTCTTCCACGGCAGCGCCTGCAGCCGCCAGCAGCAGCAGACCTATCGCCAACTTTGCCCGACAGAGCCATCACCGATTTCAGGACGCAACACGGCCCCGTATAATTTTGAGACTGCTTCTAATTAGTATTTTGGACCAACAACAATTCCAGGACGAAGGAGCGCCTCATGAACAAGAAGAACGGCCATCAACAGGAGCCCATGACTGTCCTTATTTCCGGTGCGAGCGCGGCCGGCCCCTGTCTCGCTTATTGGTTAGAACGATACGGATTTAAGCCCACCGTAGTGGAGCGATCCCCCGCGCTGCGTACCGGCGGCTACGCGATCGATCTACGTGGTGCCGCCGTTGACGTCGCTGAACGCATGGGCATCATCGCCGATGTACGCAGTGCGGGCACGGACCTGCGCGAAATCTTGTTTGTCGGCGGCGATGACGAAACGCTGGCGAGTATAGACGCGAACTTTGGAGCGGGTGGTGGCGAGGCCGGTGACGTTGAACTGCTGCGTGACGATCTGGCCCAGATCCTTTACGCGGCCACGAAAGATAAGGTCGACTATATTTTCGGTGATTCGATTACGTCGCTGTGCGAGCGTGACGATGGGGTAGAGGTCGGCTTCGAGTACGGCGCCACGCGAAGATTTGATCTCGTGATCGGCGCGGACGGCTCACATTCCAACGTCCGAGCATTGTGCTTCGGCGAAGAAGCACAATTCAGTCATTACCTGGGCCAGCATGTAGCGGTTTTCACGATCCCGAACTTTCTCAATCTCGACCGTGTCTGGTTGATGCATTACGTGCCGAAAAAGATGGCCGCCGTCATGCAGTACGGAACCGGTAAACACACTCGCGCCTTGATCATATTTTCCTGCCCGAAAATTGACTACGACCATCACGACATTGAAGAGCAAATGGCTATCGTCGCGAAAACGTACGCGTCGGAAGCCGGGTGGCACTTCCCACGGTTGATGGCGGAGATGCGGCACGCGCCAGACTTCTATTTCGACGACGCCAGTCAAATCCGCATGGATGCCTGGTCGAAGGGCCGGATCGCACTCGTGGGTGATGCGGGTTACGCTCCGACCCTGATCACGGGGCAGGGTACGAGCATGGCGTTCGTCGGCGCATATGTCCTTGCAGGCGAACTGGCAGCCGCCGCAGGCGACTATCGCGCGGCCTACGTCCGTTACGAACAACTGTGTCGGGCTTACATGCGGCAGAACCAGGAAATCGCGTTGAAGGCCAAGGAAGTGCAGCTACCGCAAACGTGGGAAGAAATCGAAGAGCAGAATGCGGCGCTGCGGGCGATGCGCGACGCGCCGCCGGACGCGCCGCCCGAAGGTTCAATCGGTGACCTCATCCAGAAGGCGGCGAATTCGATCGCCCTCGAGGACTACGATCATCTATAGAAGCGGTCTCAAAATTATACGAGGCCGTGTTGCGCCCTGAAATCGGCCATATCATTTTCTTAGGCAAGGCGCCGTGCGCACGCGTTAGTGGTTCTATTTCCAAGCGCGGCAACGCCGCCAGCGCCGAGTTCGGCGCCAGAATCCAAAGGCCGTCCACGCCTGATATCCAGTAGCACGGGTGGCCTCAGGCTGTCGGGGCAGGACGACACCCCCTCGTCACCTGCGGCCAATTCTGCAAGTATGCGCTGTTACGTCTCATGCGAAGCTTGGGGGGGTGAGATGGAATCGCTCAACGACAAAGAGTACTCGGTCGAGACGGACGGTGAAGGCGATGCCCTGATTATGGTGCATGGGCTCGGGGGCAACGCGAACGTGTGGGGACCTCAGGTTGGTGCGTTGCGCCGTTTCTTCACGGTGATCCGGCCCGACCTCGAAGGCTCGGGCTTCACGCCCGCTCAGGGCGACATCACGATCGCCAGCCACGTGGCCGATGTCGTGGCGCTCATGGATAGTCGCGGTATCAGTTCGGCGCACCTCGCGGGACATTCGATGGGCACGATTGTTTGCCAGCACGTTGCCGCAGCGCAGCCCCAGCGCGTCAAGAGCCTCGTTCTTCTGGGTCCGCTCGCCGAGCCTCCCGAGCCGGCGCGTGGAGCCCTTCGTGACCGGGCGGCAACCGCGCGCAGCGAGGACATGCGGCCCGTCAGCGACACGCTCGTCCAGGTCGCAACGTCCGCGGCAACCAAGGTCAGCCATTCCGAGCGAGCCGCCTTCGTGCGCGAATTGCTGGTGCGCCAATCGGCGGAAGGATATGCGCGCAACTGCGAGGCCTTGTCGGCGGCACAATCAGCAGACCTGACGGCGATAACCTGCCCGACACTCCTCATAACCGGCGATGAGGATGCGGTTGCCCCGCCCGCTGCGGTGAAGCGCCTCGTGGAATCGATCGGCGATGCCGAGATGTTCATTCTTACGGAATGTGGACACTGGACGCCTGTCGAGTGTCCGCATGAGGTCACCGACGCTATGCTGAATTTCTATTTTGGAACGGACTGAGGCGATGAAGCGCGTGCGCTCATTCATCTCAGCAGTGGTGACCGGAACGTGATCGCGGCGCGTGGCGGTCGGCCGTCGGTCACCGTCGGCGCGACCATCGACGTTACTGCCGACCTGAATACACCCAGATCGGAGCCGCCGGAAGCACGATGGGCAGCCGCACCTCGAACGGGACGAGCCCGTCTTCCTGACGTTCGAGCTGTCGCCCTTCCATTTCTTCGGTTTGGGCGCTGGTAGGCGGTTTGCGACCAGGGCTGTTTTTGGGAGGAGGGATGTGAGATGACTGCCGACGAACGGGAAACCCGGCTCCAGCTAGCGGCATGCTACCGTGATTTTGCGCGCCGCAACCTCGACGATGGGATCTTCACGCATCTCTCGGCGCGCTTGCCCGATCAAACGGAGCGCTTCCTCTTCATCGCTTTTGGCATGTTGTTCGATGAGGTGACCGCGTCCACGCTGCTGACGATCGATCGCGATGGCAACAACGTTGGCTCCTCGCCCGGCGAGGCGAACGCCGCCGGCTGGATCGTCCACAAGACCACCTATGATGCCGTTCCCGAGGCAGGCTCGGTCATGCATTTACATACGGTCGCCGGGATCGCCGTCTCAGCCCAAAAAGAAGGCCTGCTGCCGCTCAACCAGTTCGGCATCACGTATCATGGACAGTTCGCCTACCACGATTACGAGGGTCCAGGTCTCAGAGCTGAGGAGCGGCCGCGTTTCGTCGAGCACCTCGGCAACAAGCGCATGATGTTTCTCCGTAACCACGGCACGTTGACGCACGGCCGCACGATCACCGAGGCGTACACCCTGATGGACCACCTCCAACGCGCATGTGAGATCCAGATCGCGGCGCAAGCGGGCGGTGGAGACCTCGTCATACCACCGCCGGACGTGGTCGAACACACCGTCAGGACAGCGCAAGGCGTCGGCGACCGCAACTTTGGCGAGGTTGGCTTCCAGGCCCTCCTACGCCACCTCGACCGTGAAGACCCGGCCTATCGCACGTGATCGCGCCCCTCACGGGCCTGGGGACAGAACGACCGCCGCTGCCGTGTGTGACATTGGCTGTCACGTCTTCTGGCTGCGAGGGCCGCGATCCGAACTGAGTTCGGTAGAACTCCGCAAATACTAGGGATGGCGGAAGGCCGAGATTGGATGATCTCGTCGGGTGTGGGCAAAAGCGAAAGGACGATCTATTCGGATTGCAGGTCCGTATCTCTATCCACTCAGTTTCGTCGTGCTTCGGTCGCACGTGTAAGCGGTATAAACGGCCTTTCTTCGGCAGCTTTCCCTCCTTGCTTTCGTCGCTCGGCCGTCGCTCTGAGCCATGAAGTGCCTCAGACTGACATGACGCCTCCCGAATTGACCTCGGCCACGCGACTGCCGGCGCTGGGTGCCGACCTTCTGGTCAGCTGCCACCTTTGCCGCGACGCTCAGTATCGCAGCCGTGAGTGTGGCTCACTGGGCAGCCAGGTTCAGTCGAACAGGCTCGTGTGGGGTGGCGCCCGGCATGGCGGCAGCCGGGAGAATTCGGCCACGACACTTCTCTTGTCAAGGTGGCTGAGGATCTGCTCGATGATCACGGCGTTTTCGATGCAGGCGATGATCCGCACGGCCCCGCGCAAGTCGGGAATATCTCGATGTCAATGACGAAGACTCGTTTCAGGCGTTGTGCTTAAAGCTCATGGCAGCGCGGCGTTCCGCCGGTGTCGGCTCCTCCGGATCTATCGGCGCAGTACGCTGACCGCCCCTGCCCCGCTTGGCCGGTGTTACCCGCGCGCGGTGTGTGCTGTTCGGTACGAACACGCCGTGACAATTTCATCGGGAATGAAATTGGAAGACCGGAGGTCGCCCGAAGGGTGGCGCACAGGGAAGTGCGCCATCAATTCCAGCGCCTCACAAAATCGCCGGGAGCGATTTTGAACAGCCGTAGGCTGGCCCGAAGGGTGGGGGGCAGGATGCCCGGAATAAAGATGACGTGTGTAGTCCCATCGCGGTATGGGGTCTTGCGCTCCGTCGAACCTCGCCGGCGCGATCATCCCGCGTACTGGTGAAATATCCGGGCTAGTTCATTCCCTGAGGCGGACTTCCCGCAGCAGCGGGAGCACGGTCTGTTCGAATTGCTTCAGATCGTCGAGATAATTCACCCACGACAGCGTGATGCCGTTCAGGCCGGCAAGGATGCTTCGCGTGGGCCGACTCTCAACAACGTTCATCCCAGAAACACTGCGCGAGTCTGCGATCACCGGTGTGCGTCTCGATGATGTCGATGGCTTTTCGGTACAACCAGATCTGCGCATCCAGGTGGTCGCTGAACTCACGGCCGGTGGGTAATCGGTAGGCGTCGAGGTGCCAGCGGCGCAGCCGTTTCGCCGCAGGCAGCCAGCGCGGATCGTGGTCGCTGTAGTTGCGGCGGTAAAGCCACAGCAGGTAGTCATGGCTGTCCGCCACGGCTTCCCAGTTGTGGCGCCTGGCCTCGAGCGCGATGATCGCATCGACGAGTGGCTCCTGCTGCAAGTTGTGCAGGCCGACGTTGATGCGCTGGACATGCCAGGCACGCCGGTACGCCTGCAACGCCTCGCTCTCCCGACGTGCCCCTTCGTAGCTCCTGGCCAGACCGATCAGCAGCTCGGTCAGCCCGGGATCCTGCGCGCCGCCGTCGCGTTCCAGCGCCGCCAACGCGGTTTCGAATGCGGCGATTGCCGACCTGCTGTCCGGACCGGCCGAAGTGGTCTGGTCTTCCACGGCAGCGCCTGCAGCCGCCAGCAGCAGCAGACCTATCGCCAACTTTGCCCGACAGATTGAACGGATCACGGTATGCGCGGTACTCAGATATACGAACTATACGTGCCTGGCGTCTGTCTATATTACGAGGCGGGACGCACCCCCGCCATTACGAGAGCATCGATGAAGACGAGTTGTAAGCACTTTCTCCCCGGTGCCCTGCTCTGTCTGGCCGCGTTCAGCGGTCCGGCGGCAGCCGACGACGACGGGAAACACTATCTCACCGCCGACAACGATTGCATGTTCTTTCGCAGTATCCAGAACTGGAAGGTTCTCGATGACCGCAATCTGATCGTATGGTCGCCGTCGCGCAGGCAGCCGTACGTCGTAACCTTGTCGTTCCCGCTCCACGGCCTGAGATTCCGGGACGCGATCGCCTTTGAAGACGGCAACCGTGACGGCCGGCTGTGCGGGTTCGGTATGGACGGGATCATCGTCAGAGGCAGCTTTTCGCAGCGCAGCTTGATCCGGGGCATAAAGAAACTCGACGGTACCGAAGTCGGTCCTTTAGAAGGCCTCTACGAGCTCTTTTCGAGAAAACCCAAGAGCGACGCCACGGAGAACCTCGAAGAAGGTGCCGAGAACGGCGCTTGACGCCGCCGCGAGCCTCGCCACCTGCACCTAATGAGATTGACCCGCGGTTCAGGGATGAGCGGAGCGAGTCGGGCCATGCTTTCGTTATCGTGCGGCTCGAAGGCGAGATAAGTGTTGTCGATATCCCGGACCAGCAGGCCCTGGCACTCACGGTGCCGGCCGATGCGCACGCTGAGGCGTTGCACAAGCGTTTCCAGTTCCACGTTTGTCGGTGCCTTGACGCGCTAGAAGCGTAGGCGCTCATTGTTGGTGGCGTACACCCCGACTTACGCGCGGTTGACTTCACCCCTTAATCTATAATCTATACCAGCATCGAAAACCGAAACTGAAAAGGGGAAGTCATAGTGTCCACGTCATGGTCCGCTTCGGGTGAGTATATGGAAGCATGCAATTGCGACTTCTTGTGTCCGTGTATCCCAAGGAATTCAACGACACCCGCAACGCACGACTCCTGCAAAGTCGCGCTAGCATTTGAAATTCGCGAAGGTTACTACGGCACGACGTCGATGGCCGGGGTGCAGTTTATCCTGGTCGCCGAAACCAAGGCCATTATGTCGCATGGCGAATGGATCGCCGGTTTGATCATCGATCACGGCGCCAGTGATGAGCAGGCTGCCGGTGTTGCCGTGATCGCGAGCGTGGAAGGTAATGGTCCATTGGGACGGCTTGCCTCGCTGATATCCGATTTTCGCGGGGTCGAACGCGCCGAGATAAAATTTGAAAAAAGTGGCGGCAACGTCAGCGTGGTTGTCGACGGCATGATCGATCAATCGCTCGTAGGTGTTGAGAGCGTCGCGAAACCGGGCGAATTCGTATGTATTGATAATACCCGCCACCCGGCAAACCGGCGGCTTAACCTGGCTACCGCTGTGAAAAATGTAATCCGATGCTTTGGCATTGAGTGGGAAGACAACGAAGAACGTACGAACGGTCATTTCGCCCCATTCGACTGGCAGGGCGAGGCCGTTTGATCTGTTTTCGCTTTACCCGACTCACCCTCGACATCGGGTAAGGCCGGATCGACGCTTTTCTGCCCGTCATTTCAGCCGAACCTTCTCCTGGGCTCTCAGCCCGTTTAAGAACCCAACGTGCTGTAACGATCCTTGCACTGGTTACGATTGGGATCATTGGCTGGTAATCGCTCGTAATTGCATTATTGGGATGATAATCTAGCCGGAAACATCAAGAAGGGCGGGCCTAAGCGGGCGCATTGAAATGGACGGAGACCGACTGCCGAACCGGGACGGAGACCGGGCTTAAGCCGAACCATCCCTTCTAACAACAGGGGGGTTATCATGGAATTTGGTGTCAGTTTTCCCACTTACATCCGCGCTTGGGAGGATGTAAAGCGGGCCGAAGATTGCGGCTTTGACCACGCGTGGTTTGACGACTCGCACATGTGCTACAGTGACGTCTTCTGCACGATGGCGTTGGCCGCCGAGCACACCAGCCACATCAAGTTGGGGACATTTGTGATAATCGCCGGCAATCGGGCCACTCCGACGGTTGTCACGGCGATGGCGACGCTCAACGAGCTCGCCCCGGGCCGTATCATCTACGGCGTCGGCAGCGGCTTCAGCGCGCGTAACGTAATGGGGATGCCGGCGCAGCCGTGGCGTGTGGTCAGGGACGATGTCGCGGTGTTCCGCAAGATGGTGGCGGGCGAGGAGGCCACCTATCGCGAGGGCAAGCGCGCTCGCGAAATCCGCCATCTACATCCCGACATGGGTTTCGTCAATATGCACGACCCGATTCCGGTCTATGTTGCGGCGAACGGCCCCAACGCGATCAGGACTACTGGCGAACTCAAGGCCGAAGGCTGGATTACGCTGACCAACGACCCTGAGTTCGTGCGCAATGGAATCAAGGACATAGAAGCGACGGGCCACACCAGCGACGCATTCGACGTCGTCGTACTGATCGGCGGGTGTGTGTTGCGGCCCGGAGAAACGCCGATGTCACCGCGGGTCGTAGACCGGATCGGCCCGTGGGCGATGCTTCGACTCCATACCCTTTGGAGCCCCGACGAGATTCCGGTCGGTCCCTTTGCTCCGCCGTCACTGTATGACCTGGCCAAGCGTTACCGCGACGAGTGCATCATGAAGATGTCCACCCCGATGGAGAAGCGCTATCAGGAAATTCATGAAGGGCATCTCATATATTTGAAGCCGGAGGAAAAGCGTTTTGTTTCAGAGGAGTTAATCAGGGCCACGACCTTCGTCGGCTCAGGTGCCGAAGTTATCGAGCAACTGAAGGCGATGGAGGAGGCGGGCACTAAGAGTGTGGTGTTCCGGGTAACCGGCACCGACGGGCGCGAGTTGATTTCAGAAATCGGTCGCGAGATCATCGCCAAGTATTAACGTCAATCACGCTGCGGCGCAACACACCAATTGGAGCAGTGCTGTTGACACCTGTGGGAGGATTATACAGATGATGAAGTACGTCGCCGAAAAATGGACGAGCATCCGCGCGGGAAATTTTCACGATAAGACAAACGTTCATGCCGGATCCGCCTGCGGGCTCGCGGCATTCGCCGCCGCTCTTGTGATCGCGTCGCCGGTCTTGTTGGTATCGAGTCAGGCGGTCATGGCGCAAACCGAATCGACAGCGGAAGCGCAATCCGGACCGATATTGGAAGAGGTTCTTGTAACGGCCCGGAAGCGCGAAGAGAACCTGCTGGAGATCCCGGAGTCCATTCAAACTTTTTCCGGGGAGATGGTCGAGCAGGCCAACATCAACGGGCTCTCCGATATCGGGCTTTTGGTGCCTAATTTATATTTGAGTCGGCGGACGGATGGTTTCCCGAACGTCTCGATTCGTGGCTTGGGTGGGTTTGGCAACACCCAGGGGACCGGATTTTATCTGGATGGCGTACAACTGTTTGCGGATGCGTCGTCGCGGTTCGGTGATCTCGAGCGAATCGAAGTACTGAAAGGGCCGCAGGGCATTCTGTATGGCGGAGCGAATATTGGCGGCGCGGTGAAATTCGTCTCCAAGCGACCGGATCCGGAGGCATTTTCGAGCACTATCAAGACTCGCGCCGGTGAAGACCATTATTACGACGTCGACGCTCGAGTGAACATTCCGCTCGGAAACACGTGGGCCGTGCGGGTTTTCGGATTCTATTCAGCTGACGACGGGTACTACACCAATCGTCGTTCACCCCGTGCTAACGGTGGCCTCAGCACAGCCGACGACGACGTTAGTGAATACGACGAGTACGGTATTCGCGTCGCCGTGGCAGGTGATATAACCGAGCGGTTCAATGTCTATGCGACGTTTCGCTGGAACGAGCTCGATGGGCCCAACAACGTCTGGCTCCAAGAGCTCAGTGGCAACTTTGAATACGGCGATGAAGTTGACTTTAGCTTCAGTCCACGCCACGACCGGGAAACCTTCGCGGCTACCTTGGAACTCGCTTACGACTTCGACTGGTTTACTATCACCTCGCTTACCTCTTATACGGACACCGATTCCGATCGCGATACTGACCTCGACGCTAATCCGGAATTCATCCTCGATATTTTCCGGCCTCAACGGTTGGACGTGATCACCCAGGAGTTGCGATTTACTTCAACGCACGCTGGGCCATGGCAATGGCAGGTCGGCGGCTATCTATTGGAATACCGCAGAAAGTTTGACTCGGACTTATTGTTCCGCGGTGGGGCGGGATTTTTAGGTTTCCCCTTACCAGTACCACCCCCGCTTGACGCGACCGAGTCCGCAGTGTTTCTCGCCGATCCATTAGAGCACAGCCACCGTGAACGCGAACAGTATGCCGGCTATGCGAATAGCTCCTACCGCTGGAGAAACTTCGAGATTGCAGGCGGATTGCGCGTCGACCGTTGGGAAGCAGAGCGAACCAATAGGGCTACCGGCGAAGCTGGGCGGCAGGTCCTAACAGAATTGTTGGGGCGGGCCTCGCTTGCGTGGTATTCCGGTGACGAGCGACATATGTTGTACGTAAACGCCGCCCAGGGTTTTGAACCTGGCGATTTCAACTTAAGCGGCTTCGCCGCCGGTGGTTTGTTGGATTTCGGGGCGGAACATGCAACGCAGTACGAAATCGGCTACAAGGGGCGGCTGTTTGATGACCGCGTGGTCGTTACCCTGGCGGGTTTTCTGATCGATTACAGGGATCGCCAATTCGAGCTTCAGACTACAGACCCCGTTACCGGTGCTTTCGTCGAAGGCATTATCAATGTCGGTGATTCCGAAAATTTGGGCGTTGAACTAGATATAACGTATTACTTCGACGACCATTGGACGCTTAACGGGAGCTTGGGCTACATCGATGCGGAGTGGGACAGTGGTGTCATCTCGCCGGTTAACGGTGCGGATCTTTCGGGAACCACCCCACCCAACACAGCCGATTTCGGTGCAACGGGATCCATTCAATTCAACACCGAGCTGCAGCACGAAATGCGCCTCAATAGCCGCCTACAGGTGCGCCATAAAGGCTCAGCGACCACGAACGCGCAGTTCTTTGATGCACCGGGCGACGATTATCCGTTTTGGAATAACCCTGAATTTGTGGTCGTCGACCTGGGTGCATGGATAGAGTGGCGCAATTGGGAGATTGGCCTCCATGTCGAAAATATTTTCGATGAGGACTATTACATCGACGCTCAAGAATTGCCGAATTTCGCCGGGGGAGCATTGGTTAATCCAGGCGGTGTGAGCCCGGGCGCTGCCATCGTCGGCACCTTGGAGCAGCCCCGGCGGGTCGTCGGTTCCATACAGTACCAATTCTGAAAAAGTGAGGACCGACTTATTTTTCCGGTGTTGATCGATTAGGTCGGTCCCCATGAATCAAAATCACACTGCGGGTGTTTCACGCTCAGCTACCGGGACGTCGAGGACATTTTGGTGGAACGTGGTATTGCGATGTCTTACGAAACATTCGACAGTGGTGTCTGACATTCGATCCGGAGTACGTTCGGCGGATCAAGAAATCTAACGGACCTCGAGGCGAGCGCTGGTTTCTCAGCGAGGTTGTCGTTTCAAACCGATGTCAACGTCGTTATCTTTGGCGAGCCGCTGATCGACACGGCGATCTTGTTGATACCCTCCAAGATCGGTACGCAAACAACCGAGCGGAAGTTTCGCACGAACCGACTTGAGAGCAAGTAAAGATAGATGTGCGGGTTTCGTTTGGATGGTCAAGCGCAACGATGCCTAAGCGCCGATGGGCACTGCGACAATCTGTTTCGGCTCGGTCATCGTCTCCTCAGAGTGGAGAATTACGCGGACTGCGGTCACGGGCATTTCAGATCTGGTCGTGGCGCGTCCGCTCGTTTTCGGACGAGCACAGCTCGATGACAGACTCGCAATCAGGGAGACGCCAATCGATTATGGCAAAAAGTAAAGAGAACGGCATTCGTTCGGTGAGAAATGCTCTGCGCATTAGTCGTTATCTGAACGCGTGCCAAGAACCGGTAGGAGCAAACCGAATTGCCATCGACTTGGGCATCAACGCCAGCAGTTGCTTTCGACTGCTGAAAACGCTCACTAGCGAATGTGTTTTGGTTTTTAACGAACGGAGTAAAAAGTACTCTCCGGCTATGGGACTAATCGAACTCGCACGTGGAGCGCTTTACCGTCTTGAATATAAGATTCTACGGACGGAAATCGAAGAATTATCCAAAAAATTCGACACGACAACGGTGGTGATGTTTCCGGTCGGGCGCGAGCGCGCGATCATAACGGACGTCGTGGAGCGAGATTCGCCATTACGATTCAAGATCGATGTTGGCCAGGACTTCCAGCTTTTTGTTGGCGCATTCGGGCGCTGCTTCGCCGCCTGTTCGGATCTGACGAAAGACGCTCTGCGAACAGAGTTCGAGAAAACACAATGGGAGGATGCTCCGTCTTTCGAGGATTACTTCGCGCAAGTTGAACAAGCGAAAAAGGATGGATTTGCAATCGATATGGGGAACCACATCCGTGGCGTCGTGAAAGTGTCCACCTGCGTACAGGGACCAGATGGGCGCCCACGATTCGCTCTAAGTATTCTGGCGTTCGCGACGAGGTTTTCTAAAAAGGAATGTCGGCAGATCGGCTTGGATCTCAAACATCGAGCTGAGTTGCTCGAAGCCAATGACGCGATGAGATCAATGATCGGGATTGGACGGTGATCTAGGCTCGACGTACGTCCGCGCAAATTCGCCTAACCTGCACAACGATAGCTGGCGCAATAACCGCGCCGTTTGCAACTGAACGCCACGAGGTGCTCGGCATGACAGCTCTCGCACCGACCCCGCAAAGCCCGACCGCTTGTGTTCCGCACGCCGGAACAAACTAAAATTACTCAGGTCGAATTTTCAAGGAGGATCCGTTGATTCAAGGCAGCGGAAATCGCCCCATGCGAGCAAGTGCGACGTTGATTCTGGCGACCTTGATGTCATGCTTGCCGTCGATCTCGGTGGCCGCGAATCCCAACGCTGCACAGGACACGGCGCCGCCCGCAGCGCTGAAGCACGCTCTCGAAGAATACGAGGACCGCATCGATGAGTTGACCCTGTCCAAGGGGTCGTCGGCATTCGAGCTGGCGGAAGAATGGGTCGCGCTCGGGTTCGCGCGGCAACGAGCCCGCGATCATCGCGCCGCAGTAGACAGCTTCGAGAACGCGCTATACATCGAACGCTTACACAAGGGGCTGCATCACGCGGACCAGATCCCACTGAGCGAGCGCCTCATCGAGAGCAATCGCGCGCTCGGCGCCTGGCCCGCAGTCGCACAAAATCATACGCTGCTACAGATAGTCAACGAACGGGGCCGCGACACTGGAAGCACGGCACGAACGGCGACCGCCAAGCAGCTGGCACCTGGAGGCAACGGAGCTTCCGACCGGCCTGGCGCCCCTCAGCCATCTCTCGACCGCCAAGGAAATGGTAGAAGAAACGCTCGCTTCGATGGACGCGACGAGTAAAGAATCCGCGCTTGATTACATAGAAATCCTGAATCTACAGGCAGCGATTTCGTTTCGAACCGTGCATCACTTGTCGACCTGGATCGGTGAGCGGATCCACAACCGCATCATCGTCAATTACATTGCCGGGCGAGGTGCGCTCGATCGAGCAGTCGAGATCGGCAGGGAACAGAACAACAAAGCGGCACAGGCCCGGGCGGAGCAACACATCGGCGACTGGCATCTTTTGTTCGGCCGACGTAGCGCGGCCGCCGTACACTACAAGAGGGCGCAGAGGCTCGCCCAAGAAGCCGACATCACCTTGTTCGACAAACCGAGGCGTTTACCGGGCTTCGTAAACGTCACGAATCCCGGCCGCGCATCGACGCCAAACGGTGGTCATGTCAACTACGTACGCACGCGCTTCGACATCGACCGTCAGGGGCGCGCGCGCAACGTGACCATACTGGAAGTGAATCCAGCAGGGAAGACGCGCCTGGCGCAGGAGGCTCGCGTGCAGTTGCGGGGGACGCGCTTCAGGCCGCGTTTCGAAGGCGGTAAGGCGGTGGAATCGAAGGGCGTCGAAATACGATTCGTGTTTCCACATGCAGAAGCGCGCGGGGCGCAAGGAGCTACATCGTGAAAGCAATATCGTTCAATGCGTTCCTTCGAGCAAGCCAGTAGATCTTTTTGATCTGTGCGTTGGCTGCATGCAACGCCAACCCACGCCGGCGGACTCCGGCACCACGAAAAGAGCCGCCCAGGGACCAATAAGTAGGTCTAAGTCCCCGCAACAATACGCTTGTCGAAATCGGCCGGCCTTTCGGACGGCGCTCCGGCTCAGACTACCCCGGAAACGGCTGCCTGGGGCTCGTCCGCGCCACGAGACTCCGCCACCTTCGCCTTGAACTCTTCGTTATTCACGACCCAGCCGAGGCATCGGCAGATATTCTGCAGTCCGAGCACGTGGAGATCCTCACCATACATGCTGGCGACGCAGTCAGACATCACCACTACCCGGTAGTCCTTATTGAAAGCCGTGAAAGCCGTATTCATCACACAGGTGTTGGTATTGATCCCCATCAGGCACACGTTCTCTGCGCCCAGCGAATCCAGGAGACCTTCCAGGTCCGTTCCCATGAAGCAGTCGAGACGCTTCTTGTTGTCGATGACGTAATCGCCTTCCTCGACCAGGCTGGGGATGAGCTCGGTCTGAACCGATCCCATAATGTTGTGGTCATCCACCGTGCTCTTGCGCCCGGGGCTCAGCCGATTGCTTTCGTCTACGATATCGTGAAGTGCCTTCCAGAACTTCACCGGCATCCCCTCGCTTCCCAGACCGGGTATTTTCCGGAATACCAGCTTCACGTGAATGATCGGGATACCGTAGCCACGCGCAAAGTCCAACACTTCTTCGGCATTCTTTATGACCTTTTCGGCGTCTTCGGCCGAGGCGGGCATGGTTGCAACTTCGGGGTCCAGGTGCCCTCGGTGCATGTCTATCGTAACGATCGCGGTTTGTTTCGGGTCTAACTCCAGCATCCCCATCAACTTCTCGGTCATGTCCCCACGATCAACAATGTCAACGGTCGCCATGGCTTTTCTCCTGATTTCGATAGAAACGTCTACCGCTCTTTCCACCCAACTACGGTAGGAATGATATCACGGGGCAAGGGCACTCGGAGAAAGGGGCCTTTATGCTTCTTGCATTCTGCAGCGGTGTACGTTCTTCCGCGGTGCTCGCGTTACGCGCCGAACGCCAGGGCGATCTGGAGCAGTTGCAGGCGCACCAGCTCGCACTGCGGATCGCGAAGCTGGTTCACCACGTCGAAGTGATCGAGCCCTGCGGGCACGACCGATTCCACTGGGTAGCCGAGGCGACGCCAGAGCGCATGCATCTCGGCGGATTGTCGATGGAACTCGGGCGATTCGTCGACCGCGACGATCAGCAGAAGCGGCGCTGCTCGCGGGTAAGCCTGGCCAAGCGGGCTGTGGCGTGCGACCTGTTCCGGTGTGAGGGCGAGCTTCTCGTTCAGGAACGAAAGCCGGATCGGATCGAGATCGAAGATCCCTCCGATCGCGCACGCGCCCTTGACGAGGTCCGCGGGCAGCCCCTCGCCGAAGGCCGGCCAGTCCGTCGCCAGCAGCATCGCGGCGAGGTGGCCGCCGGCAGAGTGCCCGGCGACGTAGATGCGATCGGGATCGCCGCCGTAGTCGCGCGCGTGGCGCCACAGCCACGCGAGTGCGGCGCGGTTCTGCCGCAGGATTTCGTCCATGTCGTGCTGCGGGGCGAGCCCGAAGTTGTTCACCACCGTGGCGATGCCGTGCGGCCTGAGCCCGTCGCTCACGTAGCTGTAATCGGCCTTGTCGAGCGAGTACCAGTAGCCGCCGTGGATGAACACGTACAGCGGCGCGCTGTCGGTCTCCGCGGGAAAGACGTCGATCTTCTCGGGCGCCGACGCGCCGAAGGCTACGTCGATGAACCCTGGCGTCGTTGCACGCGTGGCCGCGCTCCAGCGTCCCCACGCCTCGAAGTGGTCGTGGAAGTTAGGAAAGCGCGCGCGGTTGTTGTACTGCGCATCGAGCGCGGCCTGATCGAAATCCCGGTACACGGCCGCCGCCGCGTTCATGATGGGGCCCGGGCTAGGCGCCGGCCGCAGCGCCGAACAGGAAATCGATTAGGCCGCGGGCCACCTCCTCGGCCTGCTCGATCGGGGTCCAGTGGCCGCAGCGCGCGACCACGGTGAAGCGCGCGCCGGGAATGGCGCGCGCGATGGCGGCACCGGCGGCCGGCGGCGACGTGGCGTCCTAGTCGCCGTTCATCACGAAGGCCGGCACCCGCACGCCGGCGAGGTCGGCCGCCTCGGTCGCGGCGATTGCTTCGCAGGTCGCAGCGTAACCTTCCGGATCCTGGCGCATCACGAGCTCGCGCACGAATCCCGCCGCCTCCGGACGGTCCGCACGGGCATGCGATGAAGTGCCGTTCTGCACGGTCGCATCGGCGATCTGCACCATGCCGCCGCCGCGGGCCGCGGCGGCACGCTCCCGCAAGACCCCGCGCACGGGATCGGGCGGCGCGGCGAACGCACCCATGAGCGCGAGGCTGCGCACGGATTGCGGATGCTGCGCAGCGAAATGCTGACACACGATGCTACCGTAGGAGTGGCCGACCAGATGCACCGCGCCGAGCGCGTTCGAGTCGAGGAGCGCGTGCAGCGCCGCGACCAGGCTTCCGGTCGACAGTGTCCCGGAGAACGGGGAGCGCCCGGAGCCCGGAAGATCCGGGCGCACCACCTTGAAATGACGAGCCAGGATCCCCGCCTGCCCGGCCCACACGTTGGCGGTACCGCCGAGCCCGTGCACCAGCAGCACGGGCACGCCTTCCCCCGCGACCTCGAAGACCATGTTCTGTTCGGAAGTCATAACCGATGTTCTCCTTTTGATTGCCGCGCGGGCGGGTGCGCCTGTGCCATGGTCATTGCCACACGGCGGTGAGCGGCTCCTGATGGACCGGCTGCCCCTCGGCCGCGCCCAGGCGCTTGTGATAGCACCCGTCCTTCATGATCACGATCAGGTTGCCCTTGTCCTGGAGGATACGCACATCCTCAACCGGGTTTCCCTTGACGAGCAGCAGGTCCGCCAGGTAGCCCTCCTTGATCAGGCCGAGGTCCGGCATGTCCATCAGCGCGCCGCCGAGCTTGGTCGCCGCGCTCAGTGCCTGCGCCGGCGAGTACCCGAGCAGCTTGACGAAATGCTCGAGGTCGCGTGCGTTGGTTCCCATCGGATTCCACGCGAAGCCGTAGTCGCCGCCCGGGAGCACACGCACCCCGCGGCGCCTGAGCTCGGCGTACACCCCCGGCGCGGTCTCCAGCATCTCGTACATCTCCATGTGCTGCGCGACCTCCTTGGTGATGCCCCATGGCTCGGCCTCGTGGGCGGTGGTGTAGATGATCCCGAGCGCCGGCGCGAGGAAGACGTCGTCGTCGCGCGGCCTCGAGGAGGTCGTAGGTCTCTCCCTCGATGAAATCGCAGTGATAGATGACGCGGAATCCGTGCCGCAGCGCCATTCTTACGGCGCCGTCGGCGCGTGCGTGGCACGCCAGCCAAGCGCCGCGTTCGTGCGCCTCCTCGGCGGCCGCGGCCACTTCCGCCTCCGAATAGGAGCAACGCCTGCCGAAGCCGCGGCGCACGAAGTTATCGCCGGAGATGTTGACCTTGATTGTGTCGACGCCTTCGCGGATCACCGTGCGCACGGTGCGGCGCATCTCGTCCACGCCGTCGGCGACGATCTCGACGCCCTCGTGGTGCATGTGGAGCTGGCGAACGTCGCCGAGCCCGCCTGTCGAGGTGATCTCGGGCGACGCCGCGCGCATGCGCGGGCCTGGAATTCGGCCTGCGTCGATCGCGTCGCGGATCACGGCCTCGAGCCGGAGCTTCGACGACGCCGCGGAGTAGACGCTGGTGAAGCCCGCATCGAGCATGAGCTTCACGTTCTCCATCGTCGCCAGCACGTGCTCCTCGACCGGGATCTCGCCGAGCTCCTTGAGCTGCACGAAGTTGGTGTAGGTGACGTGGGCATGGGCCTCGACCATGCCCGGCATGAGCGTGTTACCGCCACCGTCGACGACTTCTGCGTCGCGGCGATCGAGCGCGCCCGGCGCGCCCACGGCGCGAATGCGGTTGCCTTCGACGAGCACGTCGGCGGGGACGGGTGGCGTCCCTTCGCCGTCGAACACGACGACGTTGGTGAATAGCTGTGGTTTCATGATCGACTCCCGCTGCGGATCAATGACGCATATTATCCCGTGCGCAGGCGATGCCGCGAGTTTGGGCAGGCGGCGCCGGTCGTAAAAAGGAGTCTATCTGTTCGCGTGTCCAGTACGGCGGCGTGTCCAGATTCGGGTTCCGCGCGATTGGCATAGACCTCGAAGCGCCCCTGCCTGGCGGGTGTGACGGCGGCGCGATGGGTGCTGTTGGGGGCTCAAGTAGATTACCTGGCGCCGTGGTAGCGAATGAGGTTGATGCGCGGTTTGGGGATGAGGGCGGCGAGCCGGGCGATGAAATCGAGAGGTTCGAAGAACACGGACGTGGCGCCGTCACGATAGGGGGTTTTGAGTTCGTAGCGCGCGAGGCCGTGGGCGGTCAGCGAGAGTCGTTTTTCGGAGAGCGCGGGGCGGGTGATGTAGCAGGTGAGACGTTCGAGCTTGTTGCGTGCCCACGGCGCGGCGGCCAGGCCGGCATGAACGGAGAAGCCGCCCGCCCTACGGCCCCCGCAAAGTGACTCGTCGCCTAGAATGTACGGCTCAATCCAAGCTCGGGGCTCGTTCCTCGGCCCGCGATGCCGCCCCCAAAACGGCGACGATTACGATAATAAAGGGCGTTATGTGTAGAAGTTTCGACCTGATCTGACACCGCGCTTGAAGAAAGCGAGGGTTACCGGTTTTGATGGAGTTACCAAGCAACATCAAAACCATAAAGAGGTAACCCTCATGTTGAATACTAACGAGAAAGTCATCAAGCACAAGGTCGGATTGAAGTGGTCCCAGTAAAACGGACAGTTGATTAAGGGTTGATTGCATAGTTTAGTTCAAACGTGAACGGGTCTTGGCTACCGATAAACGAGTGGCGCCGGTTGCGATTATAGAAACCCTCGATGTATCGAAAGATACTGCTGCGAGCTGCCTGGCGGGTTCGATAGTCCTCATGATGAACCAGCTCGGTTTTTAGCGTGTGGAAAAACTTTCCGCGACCGCGTTATCCCAACAGCAGCCTTTGCGCGACATGCTGCACTGGGCGCCTTGCTGGGTCACGAGCGATTGATACTCGGCCGCCGTGTATTGCGAGCCCTGATCGGAATGGACCAGCTTCAGGGCTTTCGGGGCACGCCGCGTCAGCGCCATGGTGAGGGCCTCAACCACCAGCGCACGTTTAAGCCGCGTATCCATCGACCAGCCGACGACCGCACGTGAAAACAGGTCAATGAACACCGATAGATATAGCCAGCCCTGGCGTGTCGGGATAAAGGTCACATCCGAGACCCAACGTTCGTCGGGCCGCTGGGCGTGAAAGTCCTGGGCCAGGAGATTCGGCGCGGCGATGGTCTTGCGCGAATCTGTCGTCACGCGAAAACGCCGCACCGTCTTCGGCTCCAGGCCCAGCCGTTTCAACAATCGCCCGACGGTATGGCGACCGACGCGTTCCCCCGCATCGACCAGGTCATCACGAATGCGCCGAGCACCATAGGTTTTGTGGCTCGCTTCAAAACTGGCACGTATCGGACCACTCAAGCGGCGATGACGCTGCGAGCGCACACTCTCCGGCCGTTTACGCCAGTCGTAGTAGCCGCTTGACGAAACCGCCAACACCTTGCACATCCGCCAGATCTTGAACGCATCGCGATGGCCCTCAATAAAGGCGTACTTCACAGGGATTCCTTGGCGAAGTACGCCGACACTTTTTTTAAAATGGTAACTTCTTCTTCTTCTGCTGCCGCTAGCTCGCGACGCAGGCGCGCATTCTCTGCTTCCAGACCGCCTGCACGGCCGTGACCGAGAAACGCGCTATCGCCCTTGGTCTCGAGCTGCTGCTTCCATTTGTAGATCTGGTTGACCCGCAGTCCTAGTTCCCGAGTGACCGCTGTCACCGGCTTATCACACTCCGCTGCAAACCGAATGGCTTCCAGCTTGAATTCCTTGCTATAACGTTGGTACGGCTTCCTCGACATCGGACATCTCCTTCAGGGACAGCGTAGTCCCTTTCTAGGTGTCCGTTAAACTGGGGCCACTTCAGATTGCTAAATCTGGCCGAAGAACTGGGGAACGTGTCCAAGGCGTGCAAAGTCATGGGCCTGTCCCGAGATACGTTCTATCGCTACAAAGCGGCGGTGGATGAAGGTGGCGTCGAGGCACTGGTTGATTCAAACCGGCGCCAACCGAACCCAAAGCCAGAGGCATAAGCGGGTAGGTAGACAACCCGAACGAGGTTTCGAGAGCGGGGGGGTGAGCTGACGAACCATGGCCACCCACCGTATGAGGTCAGTCCATTGGCGCGGCTGGATAGCTCAGCGGCAATGACAAGTCACCTGATTTTATCCGATGGTGGTGGTATGAACTTGTGTCGCCGAAGCCCCAATGCTTGCGACGCCGCCGCTTGGCAAATTCAGGCCCGAACTTGATGCCCCAAAGGCGAATTGACTCGTAGCTGACGGTGATACCCCACTCGACCAGCAGCTCTTCGATACCCCTATGGCTCAGATTGAACCGGTGATACAACCACACTGCATAGCTCATGATGTCGGGTGGAAAACGGGGGCGCTTGTACAAGTTCATGCCACCAGCATCGGATAAAATCAGTTAACTTGTCATTACCGGCGCGTGGCTCATGACCGCGAGTTCCTGCCCTGTTGAGTGGCGGACGCCATTTCCTGGCTCAAGCCGATTTACTCTGACAATACCCTTGAGAACGATAGCGAAAAACGGCTCCGAGGCCAGGATACCTTCAGGAAGAAAATTATGGCAACACAACGGACTTTAATCTGAGGCGGCCATCTCTTGACGATGGACGACCGGGTCGGAGAGATGGCTTGCGCGGATATCCTGATCGAGGACGGCAAAATCGTCGATATTGCGCGCAGCATTGACGCTCCCAACGCCGAGGTGATTGAGGCGAAGGACCACATCGCGATGCCCGGATTTGTCGATGCACATCGACACATGTGGCAAACCCAGCTGCGCGCCCGCATGGGCGACGGCACTCTGGTCGATTACGCGGCGCAAATCCGCAACGTCTTTAGCGCATGCTACGACCCGGACGATGTCTATATCGGCATTCTGATGGGTTATCTCGAAGCGTTGAATGCAGGCTGCACGACGCTGATCGATCATTGCCACATCATGAATTCGATGGAGCATTCCGACCGCGCTATCGCCGCGTTCAAGGGTTCCGGCGCGCGGGGCGTATTTTACTACGGGCTCTATCCGAACCCGGAGAACGAGAATGTATCTGAATTCTCGATCCAGCGGATGTTAAACCCGCCAGCCCATATAATGGAAATGCCCGCAAAACTCGCGAGAAACACTTTCACGATAATCACGGCCGTGTCCGGTTCGGTTTGGCCTTGACCGAGCTGGAATGGTTCCCGCTGCACCACTCACTTCGCGAAATCGACTTTGCGTGAGACCTGGGGGCACACAAGATTTCGATCCATGCGGGTCTTGGCGCGGCGAGCCAGTACACCAAGTTTGCGGAGCGGCTGTATAAAGCCGGAGCGATGAAGCCCGATTTCCACTTTGTGCATGGTTGGGGTTTCAAGGATCACGAATTGCGCCTGATTGCCGATAACGGCGCTTCGCTCGCGGCTACGCCCGAAACAGAGTTGCAGATGGCCATGGGATTTCCGGTCACGCAACGCTTTGAGGCGGCGGGCGGCAAGGTCAGTTTGGGCATCGATATCGTCTCCAACAACAGCGCCGACATGTTCACGCACATGCGTCTGGCGCTGGCGGGCGTGGCCTGCATAACGAGGACATGGCGCACAACATGCTGTTTACGGAAAAACTCGACTACAAATCGATCGACGTGCTGCACGCTGCAACGATCAACGGGGCGGAGGCGCTCGACCTAGGCGATATCACGGGCAGCCTGACCGTTGGCAAGCGAGCGGATATTCAGCTGATCCGCAAGTTGGACATCAACATGGTTCCGGTCCGCCACGCGGTACATTCGGTGGTGATGTGCGCGAATGTCAGGAATATCGACACAGTCATGGTCGATGGCGAAGTCCTGAAACGGGACGGCAAGCTCGTTAGACGTGACATAGGAATACTTGCCGAAGACTTGATCAACTCCACTGACCGCATCCTTCAACGTTCGGAAGTATTCGACATGGACTCAAGCTACGACGTGGTTCGACAGATTTTTCGTCGAGGCCAATACTGGGGGCCAATGGCATCGGCTGACCGGGTCGGATACCGTAGCCAAGCTTATGGCACGTCACGGTATCGGCGAGGATAATCCAATCTCTGTCTTGCCATTTCCGCAACTGCTAAGCGAAGGCTGGGCGGAACTAAACGGCCTATTGGACGACCTTCCCGAGGCGGAGGTAAACGCGGGCCGCATCGTCTTGCCAGTTGAGCCGCGCTCATTCCGAGACTTCATGCTCTTTGAGAAGCACATCAACGATGCCGCCCGCGGCATGGTCAAACGTTTCCTGCCCAGGGTGGCCCGTGTAGCCGGTCTATACGAAAGTACCGGCGTTTATATACTTGACGACTTGTCGTGAAGTATATAAACGCCAATGATCCTCCAATGCTGTTCGTTCAGGGACCGTATCGAGTGTCTATCCACCACGGCCCCGCGCGCATGGCGACGCCTTTCAGCGCCCCCCCTTCGAGTGAACCGTATACCCGAAAATCAACCGCCGGCCGCTTTTCTGCCGCTCAACCGTGACCCCGGCTGGCCGCAGCACCGAGATGATGTGGTTCAGATCTCCGCTCGACGTTTGCGCAATGACCGGCTTTCCCAGGGTCTTCACCGTGTCGTCACCGACTCAAGAGATTGGTTCGTTGCGGTTCGTCCAGGTTTACGATGGGGCGTGGCGGGCGGTGTCGGTTTCATCGGTTTCATCGGTTACGGAAGGACCAGCTGCGAAAAGTGTCACCGAATGCCATCGGTGAACCGCCGCGATGCCGCGCATGTGAGTCGTGACGAATGACTGGGCCGCCACATAAATATCGAGACAAACACAGTCCCGAGCGCGCCAGGTTATTGACGGGTATCACCAGCGGATGGAGCGGGCCGTGCAAACGCGGCTTGCGGGATAGAACAGGGTCTGTCCCTCCCAGGGGGGCCCTGACCATTTCAGGCGTGTGTGCCGATCGGTATGACTTCGGCTAGTGGCTTGCCTACGTAGTCCGCCCATTCCTGCATCATCTTGCGGCGCTTGGCGAACAGATCCCCGCGTCGGTAGGCGGCCTCCACCTTGTTCTCGATGACGTGGGCCAGGGCCATCTCCGCCACGTCGCGCGGGAAGCTGGAGACCTCACCGGACCAGTCGCGGAAGCTGGAGCGGAAGCCATGGGGCACGTAGTGACCCCGCTCGTCACTGGCCCCGTACCCCATGCCGCGCATCAGCAGCAGCAGGGCCATGTTCGACAGAGGGTGGCCATGCCGGGCACCGGGAAAGAGATAGGGATTGCCTTCGAGGCAGGGTAGCGCCTGCAGAACCGCTATAGCCGCGTCTGACAACGGCACCCGGTGTTCGCGCCGGGTCTTCATCCGGTCGGCGGGGATGGTCCAGACAGCGGCCTCGCGGTCAACCTCTTGCCATTGCGCGTGTAGCACCTCATTGGTGCGGGTGGCCGTCAAGATCAGAAACCGCAGCGCCAACGCGGAAACACTGCTGTTGTCCGACAACTCCGCCATGAAGGCGGGGACTTCGGTGTGGGGCATGGCCGGATGGTGGGTAACCTGCTTCACCCGTGCCGGCTTCGGTAACAGTTTGTCCAGATGGCCGCGCCAGCGGGCGGGGTTCAAGGGATCGCGGTACTTATGCGCGGCCGCATAGTCGAGGATGTTTTCGACCCGCCCCTGGACCCGCTTGGCGGTCTCGGTCTTGGTGGTCCAGATGGGTTTGAGGATTTTCAAAACATCCTCCGTAACGATGATGTCCACCCGCTTCGAGCCCATCACCGGCCGGGCGTAGGTCTTGAGCGTGCGCACCCACTGTCGGGCGTGTTTGGCGTTCTTCCAGGCGCGTCGATGGGTCTGGATATAGCGGGCCGCGCAGGTGGTGAAGGTGGGCGCTGTCTCGATCCCGGTCTGCCGCGCCTCGATCGGATCAACCCCGGCCTTGGCCTGTTTCCGGTAGGCCGCAGCTTGGTCCCGTGCTTCGGCCAATCCTACATCCGGGAAGCTGCCCAGGCCCATCTCCCGACGCTTGCCGTCGATGGTGAAGCGCAGCACCCATTTCTTCGCTCCCGAACCGGCAACCACCAGGCGAAGCCCGCCGCCGTCCTCATACTTGCCGGGGCCTACGGTTGTAACTTTGCGCGGGTTGAGCTTGTGTATCGGCATGCCATAAATCCTGTTCTTGTCGGTGGAGCTCCATTGGGTAAGTCCCCCAAACGGTCCCCCGATATGTATGGATTATAGCAGTTGGCTCTGGATAGTATAGGATAACAAGTACATGAATATTCGAATCTTATGGACTACTCTGGACTTGGTAGAACTATATTATAGCGGACTCTCTCTCCGCCAATTAAATAGGCCCGCTTTCGCGGGCCTATTTAATTGGCGGAGAGATGAGTTAGATGAGAGCTGCACCTGAGATCAGGCGAGCGAGATATTCAAACCGTTTAACAATGTATCCTTCACGTTCTGCGGTAGATCATCAAGAACGCCCGGATCGTATTCAATGCTGACCCTTACCCTATCAGCCAAATCGCAGATTTCTGCGTTACTCCAACGGAATCCGGTCTCATCCGACGACACCAATCGAAGATGTTGAGCCGCCCAAAAAATGCAGCCGCTCAACGACAGCCCGTCTTCGTTGTCATAGCCGCAATAAAGCTGCTGTGTAGTATCTAAATCCATCTCACCTCACCTCACCTCGAGGACCAATAGCCGATGGTCTATCAACGGCTACGCACCTAGCGAAATATTGACTACCTCATTACCCAACCCGCTTCGCGGTAAACACGAGCGATGCGATCGTATGGACTCGATCCGTCTATAGCTGTCGCGATCGTTGCATGTTGGTATTCCGTGATCGTGTCGACCGAGTCATAAGCCTGACGGGAGATCGTCCGCAAATGATTTCGACTTTACGATTCGAAATAATGTTTGTGATACAGCGCACAGCGGCCGTCGTTATCTGTGACGGTCGTCACAAACCAGATCTGGCAAAAAAAAATGGACCAAGTGAATAAGGATCTGTAAAGGGTAAGACTAAAAAGTCTGCGCGGAGATCTAACTATGCCCGCATACGACAAAGTCCACTACCGCGCCTGCAGGGCGGCAGGCAATCAATAAGAAACATCACTTCGCTATAGGTTCTGACGCTGAGACGATTACGGCGATGTCGTAAACGAATGCGGCCACGCATTTGTGCAGACTCTCAACCGTCGCCTTCAAATCAGAGGAGGTAGCCTCTGTCACAAGCCTCTCCATGCTTATGGTCCTCCTGGCCTCTCAATTCAGAGTAGATCACTGCACAGAAAAGCCGTGCGAGGGCGGCAAGTTTGGTCTTTTAGTGACGACTCTAGCGTTACTGGTAGCTCCAGCTAGACGATCGGCCGAGCAAAGCTCAGCTCGTTACCGTCGGGATCTCGCAGGTGAAAATAACGCTCTCCCCAAGGCGCATCCGCAGGTGACCCTTCCGACTCAAATCCTGCGGCTATCGCCCGTTGGTACATGGCTTCCACATCAGAGACATAGAGAATAACCCGCCCCCAATGAGCCTTAGGCGGGCCGCCGGCCATCAGATTTAAATATCCTGAACCCACATGAAAGCTGGTGAAACGAGCGTCCTCACCTCCGTATCGCAATTGAAATCCCATCGCCTGGTAAAAGCGGACGGCACGCGCCATATCAGCCGTGTACATAGTGACGGCACTGATGCATTCGATTTGGGCTTCTTCTTCGAGCATTACTCATTCCCTGTTCCATAAGAGAAAAAGGTAAAAGGAAAGGTAAAAGGTGACGGAGGGATTAAAGATTAATCCCTCCGTCACCTTTTACCATTGTTTTTTAGCTCGGTCTCGCCTAGTGGCTCACCACGGGGCCGAGTCCGACTCCCGGGCATCAAGAGACATTCGCCGTTTGGTGAGTAGTAGCTTAGCTACATACAAAGCCTGACGGCGTTTCATGGGCGACACTTCTCTCCGCTGTCAAAGGCCCCTATTTGGGATCTAGCCGAACAAAGTATCTCGGAGGAAACCCAGTTAAAATTCGAAATCCCAAACCAAGGCTGTATTCGTCATCTACGCGATCGTGCTCCTCACTAGTGACAGGTACTGCCAGGTAGGCGCCTTTCTCACCATCCAAAGCGACTTGCACATTCGGATTCTCTAACGCCTGGTTATACCAGGCTCGAGGCCAGTGGTTGGCTGCTACGTAAAGCCGGCCATTGCTTTCAAGGCGAGCTAAGACGCGATCTTTTGTGGTCCCATCCTCATCTGTGGTGGTGATGATTAGCGTACTCTGACTCGTGGGCTGGAAATACCCGAGCAATGACTCGAACGCTGCGACTATTCCCATATAAACGAGCAACATAATCGCGATTATTTTTATGGCTTTCATTTTAGGATTCCTAAGGCGTCAGCTTTATATGGAATCAGATTTCGACCTTACGCCATAGTGCGTATGAATCTTTTTGGTCGAAATTCCCGTGCAGAAAAAGGTGACGGAGAAAAAGGTGACGGAGGAATTAAAGATTAATCCCTCCGTCACCTTTTTCTGCCCCTTTTTCTGCCGGCGGGTTTTTTAGGGTTGTTTGCGGATCCGTGTTGGCATGAGTGATGCGGAACGTGCGGCGCCCGCAACGCACGGATTAACTTTCCAGAAATAAACGGACCAGTCCACCACCGTCTCATCTTAACTGGCTGTCTTTACTCCCGCGCCGGTTGATCGGACCTATGTGCCGTTGCTCCGAGTCTTCCGCCTCTTGGCAGGGCACGCACCGGCGCACACCAGGAACAGCCTGGCGACGCGCTTCCGGAATGGTCGCCCCACACTCTTCACATTCAGCCACGCTTTCGCCGTGCGCTATCTGGCCCCGAGCTCGTCTAACGGCGTCTTCAACGCTGGCGTCAATTTGATCCTGAACAGCCCCGTCTTTTGCCCAGCCACCAGCCATTGCTACCTCGTTAAATCATATTGCTAATAGGAAAGCATGGTCGCTTCCCCGCGTATGTGAGTCAAATGATCTACGTCCTCTTTTACAGAGGCTCCTTTAATCCCTCCCTCATTTTTTACGGAATTCAGAACGTCGCGTCCCAGTGCACCATTGGCAGCCCTGCGACAGGTGAGGAACAATACGGAATCGTCGTTCCGCGCAGGCTGCCGACGTACACGGTCTTCAAATCCGCCCCACCGAAGGTGACCGAAGCACACCAGGGCGCGACCGTGCCGCCGCACTCCATCAGCATCTCGATGTCGAGCGGATCGCCCGTCTGGAACGCACGATCGATCTTCGCGACTTCCTCCGGTGTCGAATCATCAAAGATCGTTTTCCGCTCGCCTTCCGGCGTGATGGCGAAGATCCCGTCGTTCATGATGTACGTGCCCCACAAGTTGCCGTAGCTGTCGAAGGCGATTCCGTCGATGAAACGGCCGTGGTCTTCTGGACCAAAGACTTCCCGGCCCGATAAATCTCCGTTTGACCCAATCCGGTAGCGCACGACGTTGCGGCCGCAGGTCTGCACGACATAGAGATGCTCCTCTCGGGCATCGAGCTTGCACTCGTTGGTGAAATGCAGGTTGTCCGCAACGATGCGAACGCCCTTGCTTTCCTCGAACAACAGCACGCGCCCGTCGACGACGTTTTTGCAAAGCGCCTTCGGCCAATCGGAAAACATGGTCGAGATTGTGATCCAGATCCGGTTCCGCGTATCGCGGGCGATGAAGTTGACCTTGCCGATGGGTTCCCCGTCAACACTATCGAGGATTACCTCCGTCTCGCCCGTACGCTTCATACGCTCGAGGCAGTCGGTACCGAAGTTCGAAATCCAGATGTCACCGTTATCGGCGAACGCGAGACCGTTAGGCAAAGTGCCCGCAACGAATTTCTGGGCCTCGTCTTTACT
This sequence comes from Gammaproteobacteria bacterium, assembly GCA_963662545.2. Classification (GTDB taxonomy): domain Bacteria; phylum Pseudomonadota; class Gammaproteobacteria; genus JAYYZW01. The sequence continues at coordinate 2,459,292 of CAXXLL010000003.1, read as the reverse complement.
GGAACTGAAGGCGTCGGCCGCATGGGATTGTGTAATGATGGTTTGCGTCCCGTCGGCATCGATCCTGACGACGCCGCCGCGGGCGTCCGCTGACCACAGAGTACCGTCCTTTTCGGCGAGGATGCATTCGGGGCGTTGCAGCCGTTCGCCGACGAAGCGGAAGTCGTCCTTACTAACGGTGAATTGTTCGATAGGGTTATTCGGCATGGTGCGCTCCGTGAACCATCGTCGGGGGAGGTGCGGAAACGCTATAGCGTTTGATTAGGGAACCTCTGAATAAGCCATGGAACGTCTGAATGGTTCATGCAATGGTGCAGGTCAAGGCACGAACGCAGGCCATAGCGGGGACTATGGGCAAGGTTAGTAACGTACGGCTCCGCCATTTCATGGTCAAGGCAGATGTGCCATGACTTATTCAGAGATTCCTTAGGTTCAATAATGTTCGAGAGGACGGGGCTCGTCCGCAAGCGGGTTACGAGGAAAAGACGGTCGGAACTCGTTGGCGCGTGCGATCAGGGCATCAACTCAAGCGGCTTTCCTCGAATAATCCGGAAATTCGAGTTCGGGAAGCACCTTTTCCATGAACAGCCGCATCTCTTCAAGCATGTCATCTTTGGGCTGTTCCGCCCAATGCCAGATCAGGGTGATGTATTCGACCGGCACTTCGTCGTAGATCACCCGCCACTGGCGGATGGACTCCTCGATGGTGCCGCCGATGAAGATCCCCGAATCCTTCATGCTCTGAATCATGGTGCTCTCGTCGCCCTGTGGGAACTGCGGAAAGAACGGTCCGTAGAAATTCTTGTAGACGTCGAGGTCATAGAGACGCAGTTTGCGGTCGAATTCCTCCTGGGTCTTGGTGATATGCGGCCAGCGGACCAGCGCCTGGCGCTCGCCGAGGGCGAAATCGTGGCCGTGCCTGGCGGCCTCTTCGACGTAGACTTTCGACAGGTCGAACATGCCCTGATTCGGCATGAAGTAAACCGGGCGAAAACCATGCTTCGCGCAGAATTCTATCGATGCTCGGCTTTTGCTGGCCGCTACGAAGACGGGTGGATAGGGTTTCTGGTATGGCTTGGGCAGTACGCAGATCTTGCGGACGCTGTCATTTTCGTCGATCTCGCCCGGGAGTCCCGCTTCGCGCGCGATGGCGGCCGCGGGGTAGTTCTGAACGCCGGTCTCGAGCGGATAGGGCGCCTGGTAGTACTTGCCGTTCAGGATGGTCGATTCGGTCTGCCAGCATTCGAGCACCATCTCGACCCGTTCTTCGAAGATCTCGCGGTTCAAGTCGTCTTCTTTACTGCCATCGGAGACCGTCGCCGGCGTACCGGTGAATTGCCCGAGAATGTTCGTCCAGCGCGACTGGTAACCGCGCGCGAATCCAACGAAGTACTTGCCGTTGGTGAGGTGGTCGAGGATCGCTGTTTCCTCGGCGATCCGGATCGGATCCTGTGTCGCGGCGACGTAGCCGAGCGCGCCGACGTGGGCATTCTTGACGTGCGCGGCCCAGTAGGCGTTTAGTACGCCGGGATTGGGGCCTACTTCGTAGCCCTCGGAATGCAGGTGATGCTCGATGGTCGACAATCCCCACACCCCCATGGCGTCCGCTTCCTTGGCGATATCCGTCCATTCGTGAATGATCCGGTGGTAGGCTTCGTTGTCGGCCCCGACCGGCCTTTTGGCCTTGCGGCCTTCCTCGCCGCCCGCGGGAATCATGGGATAGAGTTGCACGATGACTTTGGGTAACGCCATGGATTCCTCCGGATTGGGATTGGGATTGGGCCGACAGGATTCGAATGGCCGAGTGTAACGATATTCAGCTACGGTAACGAATAATATCTGACCATATTTCTTATATTTTCATTCTATATCTAGTGAGCCGTGCCCAGCGGGACGCGAGTCAGGGAAATTCGCCCGGTCCGCTCGTTCGCGACCGTCATCGTACAAGGTAGCAATCCCACGGGGGAAATTTCGGGGGAATTTCGGGGGAATTTCGGGACACCCATAAACCCAAGGCGATGAAAGTCGTTCCATTCAAGTGGTTATGGTCAAACGGATCGTGGGTATTCCCTGCTGCGCCCGCCAAATTTTGTCCTTTCCATTCTCAATTAACTGTCGTCATACGCGCTCATCTGGGGCCGTTCTTGGCCGGAGAAGTGATAAAGGGGTCAGGCCGATTCACCTGGTGCTCCATAGTGATCAATCTGGCAACTTTATGCGCTCCCAAAATGAATATTCGGATGTCGTAATTGCGAGTCGTATAATCACATTTCGAATACGTGTGCATGATTGATTCGACTCTACCCATCGGTTTCTTTATCAGCAATATTGTGATACCGAATGTGCACGGACGCCAGTGAGTATCGTAACCAACGTATCGTCATCACCTTGCGCAGAAATCCTGGACACCGCACACGCGTGTAAAGCCTAATTCAATTTATTTGGAGAATTCCCAATGGATCCCATTGCCAAGATGAAAGAGGCGGCCCGTGAGGGCTGGTCGACGTTCGCACCTTTCGAGACGATGACGGGATCCGTTGCGCCAATGCTCGTCAAGTTTGCCGGCGTCAACCAAGGCGACTGCGTGTTGGACGTCGCCTGCGGCACCGGCGTAGTCGCTCTGAGTATGGCGCGAGTCGGTGCCGAGGTTACCGGTCTTGATCTCACACCGGCGTTGCTTGGTCGCGCCGCGGAGAATGCTGCTCTGGCCGGTGTGACCATCGAGTTCCGGGAGGGCGATGTCGAGAACCTTCCGTTCGACGACGCAAGCTTCGATCACGTCGTCAGTCAGTTCGGCCACATGTTCGGCCCGCGTCCTGCTATCACGGTAAGCGAGATGCTGCGCGTGTTGAAGCCGGGCGGCATCATTGCTTTTTCGACCTGGCCGCCCGAGTTCTATATCGGGCTGATGTTCAAGCTGATTGGCCGCTACGCACCGCCGCCCCCAGAAGGCGTCCCGCCGCCGACTGCATGGGGCGATCCGAATATCGTGCGCCAACGGCTTGGCGATGCCGTCACCGACCTTGCGTTCGACAGCGGCACTTTGTTGTTTCCTGCGCTGAGCCCGGCGCATGTACGCCTTTTCATGGAAGCAAACGCGGGCCCGGTATCTCGTCTGGTCGAATCCCTGGCAGATGACGCCGATCGTCTCACTCGGTTCCGCGCGGAATTCGAAAGTCTAATCTCGAATTACTTTGACAATAACGCCCTGCGCCAGGATTTTCTGATGAGCCGGGCAAGAAAGGTTTAGCAATCAGAAGAAGAAAAAGAGGGGCGCCGATTGCGAACTTCCATTTTAAGCAGATCAATTCGCGGTAGGGGCCGGCTCATTTCGCCGCAAATACTTTAAGTTCTACCTTAAGTTGGCACTACCGGATAGAGAAAGTGGCTACCGCGCGTAAACCCGCATCGTATACGACCTCATTCAGGGTCGAACCCAACTCTGCGATTGCGCATCTACGGCGCGCCGACAAGTCACTCGCGCGCATGATAGATAGAGTCGGACCTTGCCGCATGGAACTCAAGCACACTGTCAGTATCTTTGGCGCGCTGACCGAGGCGATCGTCAATCAGCAGCTGAGTGGCAAAGCCGCGGCCACGATTTTCGCGCGCGTATGCGCGCTGTTCCCGCGCACCGTGGGTGCGCCCAGTGAAAAGCAGATTCTGCGTATTTCCGCAGAGAAACTTCGCGGAGCCGGTCTCTCGCAAGCCAAGACTCTGGCACTGCGCGATCTGGCCCGTAGAACACTCGCTGGTGAGATCCCGACCCTGAAAGAAATGGAAGGCATGGACGACGAGGCCATTATCGAGCGTCTCGTGGCCGTGCGTGGCATCGGTCGCTGGACAGCGCAGATGTTGCTCATGTTCCGCTTGGGCCGCCCGGACGTACTACCGGTCGATGATCTGGGTATTCGCCAAGGCTACGCTTATACCATGCGGCAGTCGGCGATGCCGGATCGCGCACGCGTGCAAAATCGCGGTGAACGATGGCGGCCCTACCGGACCGTTGCGAGCTGGTATTTGTGGCGAGCGGCCGCACTTCGTAAAAACGCAAAGAAGGGGAAGTAAGGGGTTTATTCTAATTCGCTCACCGCGTCGATCGGGAAGACCCGGTATAAATTGCCTAGAGTTGTCGTGATCGCTTTTAGACCGGCCTCGGTTTAGTAGACACCTTTAATATGGCGCGATGATGCGCCAGGCATTGTTTCATGATGAAGAAGTAGCGATATAAACGATAGAGTAGTTCAGGCTGGCCGTCGTTGCACAACGGTTGAAAGCGCTATCTTCGTATCCTTTCCACGTAAATCACAATGACCGATTTCTGTTGAATCATACAGATCGTCCGGTTGTAGCAAAGAAAGGAGGTCATTCGAAACCAGGAACTCCACATCATAGACCTTGCATGCACTTTGTATTCGGGCCGTCGTGTTCAATACGTCGCCCGAAAATATGATCTCTTTTTTGATTACTCCAATTTCTCCGGTAGACACTCTGCCGTAGTGCAACCCTGCCTTAAACTCCGGTACGAGTCCGAATGATTCCTCGTATTTGAGCTTTTCTGCTGCAAGAATGTCCTTGACGAGAAAAAAGCAGCGGAGGCAATTGCTATTCCGTAACCCCTTATTCATATTCCAGGAAATAATGATTTCATCGCCGACATATTGATAGATTTCTCCAAACGTCCGCAATACGGCGTCCGTGATGTCCGCGTAATATGTATTAAGCATTTGGAAATATCGGACATGGCCTAATTGCTCTGCGATCGTTGTTGATGACTTCATATCCAGAAACATAAATACCCGCTCCTCCTCTCTCGGTTGATGATATTTCCCGGTCAGGAAATTCTTCAATACCCCCTGTCCAAGGTTGTCGCTCACTTCTGAGATGAACAGGGTCAGACCGATGACAGATCCTGCGTAAAGAACGATGGCCCAGAAAGCTAAATCGGTGAAGAAGACGAAGGTATACCGTAAGACATCTGGATCAAGCGGCATCACTCTCATTTCAACGGCGTTCACGAGCATTGCTACGAGCACAATGAAGGTGCAGATCAGCATTAGATACAGCACGGTTTTAATAGCAATCTTGGCACCGAATGACCGACGGGCGAAAAGCCGGTTGATCACCAAGATCTCAAGGGCACCAAGTACCCACCCCAAGAATAATGAGCTGATAGACGTTACTACGAATGCGCTGCCGAATTCATAGGGGTTTCCGGTCGAGGGATATTCGGTCAAATCACCAAGAAGCCCCCGTTCAAGAATCAAATAGATCAGTGCAAAACCAAACCAGATGAATCCGAACGGGACGATTTTTCCAATGTTTCTTCGTTGAAGCGGTGTTGGATTGAAGAATTGCATTGCGATCCTTTGTCCAAGCTTGCTCACACGCGAATATAAAACGAATAGGTAATGATAGCGATGAAAACGGAGAAGGGCACGAAGGGGTTATTCATTGGTCACTTGTTATCGTTGTCAGGTGAACGGATAAAATATTAATCGCGCGCTCGCAGCAGCACGTGATCGGTCAGGTCGGCCACTGGACCCAGAATGAAAACGCAGCGCGCTCAGTGCGGCGATACATCGACTTTTTTCAGATGCGCGAATCCGGTCCGCCGCCATTGCCTTTCCGATTCACACGGTGCGATGGGCCTTCATGGAAAATCAATTACACTAATGTGGTCGGCGCAATGCTGATGCCCATACCCCGACCTCGACCTCGACCTCGACCTCGACCTAAGGAGAAATACCCATGCTCACCGTCCATCATTTGAACAATTCCCGCTCGCAGCGCATCTTGTTCCTGTGCGAAGAGCTCGAAATTACCTACGACATCGTCAAGCATCAACGCGATGCCGAAACACAACGTTCGCCCGACTCACTGAACCAGGTGCATCCGCTCGGCAAAGCGCCGACGATCGAGCACGATGGCAAACTCATTGTTGAATCCGAAGCCATCACCGAATACGTCTGCAACAAGCTGGGTGGCGGCCGCCTGAGCCGCAGTTCCGACTCACCGGAATACGGCGAATACCTGCAATGGTCGGCCTATTCGGAAGGCACCTTGTTTCCGGGCTTAATCGTCGATCTTCTGTACGCGTGGACCGGTGGTGGCAACGACACGCTGATGGGTTTTTTCGACGTTGAGATCACGAAGAATCACCAGTTTCTGCAGGACAGTCTCGACGGGCGCGAGTTCGTGCTGGCCTCGGGCTTCTCGGCGGCGGACACTAACCTCGGCTGGACACTTGAATTTTCGGAATGCCGCGGACGCTTGAAGAGTTTCCCCGGCTTGCAGAAATATCTCGACGGTTTGCGCTCGCGCGACGCTTATAAACGGGCGCTTGAGCGTGGCGGGCCGCAGGATTTGAGTGTTTTTGCCGCCAGCGTGGAATGATCAAAGACGCGCATTTTGGAACCTTTATGAACCCGAAGCCCTAGCATCTTTTCGATTCAGGCGTTTATGGTAAGCGGATTATGAGTGTTCCTGAACGAGCAAACGCATTCTCCGGCAATACGTCTGTCCTCCGCGGGTCGGATCTACGGCCCTCGCAGAATGTTCCGATAAATTAGGGGCTTAGCGCAGTCCGGCGGGCGGGTATTGGCCCGAATACCAACCGTGATTTCGTCGAAATAGGATATTTCGCCGCCGGATCATGTGACAATTACCTCAGGCGTTCCCAGGTAGCGGACCTCTCGGCCTTCGCTGCCGAGCGGTCACAGGGAGGCATTGAAATGCTGAAATACCTCAAGTATTTATCGAACGATATTCTCATCGGCGTAACGGTGTTCGGATTCATACTCGGCGGCCACTGGCTGTGGCTCGGATACGTATTCACGATCGTGGGCACCGTCGGCGGTGATTTTCTGTTCGGTGATCATGGCGAAGCACCTGAATACAGCTACCCACAGATCCTGAACTTGATTCTGTACAGCTACTTTCCGGTGATAGTGGGCACCGCGGTGATCTTTATCTGGACCATAGCGCCGGGCGATTTATTCGGTATCGGTAGCGCAGTCGCGGCTCTGACTGGCTACGACGCACTGGCCGCGAAGGCCAGCAACGGGATCATTGATTACGTGGGCGGTGCCTTGGGCCTCGGTTTAATGCTTGCAATTATTAACACCATTATGGGCCACGAGCTCATTCACCGGACCTGGGATCCGGTCGCGATGTTCTTCGGGCGTTGGTTCTTTGCGATGTCCGGCGGTATTCCGTTCGAGACCGAACACGTCTACGGCCATCACCACACGCTCGGGCAACCGTACGACGCATCACTGTCGCTGCGCGGGGACAGTTATTGGGCGTTTTATTCGACCGCGCCCTTCAAGCAAATCCTCTATGCCTGGGACGTTGAAACAAAACGCCTGGCGAAACACGGGCACGGGGTCATTTCGATCGGCAACAAGATGATCCGATGCGGGCTGCGTATCGGCGTCGTGTGGACCGCGGTGTTCCTCCTAGGCGGCTGGCTCGCGGTCGGCATGTATACGATCGCATTCTGGATGAGCAAGATGATGTACGAGGCGATCGGCTACATGTTCCATCACGGGCTGGTGTTGTCGCCCGGTGAGACCTATGGCACGCGGCATTCGTGGAACTGCAACCGCCTCTGCTCTCAAGTCGTGTTGTTCAACGTGAGCAAACACTCCGAACACCATACGCACCCGAACCGGCCTTTTCACGAATTGTCCAAGGCCAAAGCGGGCAATGTGCCCATACTGAAAACCGGCTGCGTTACGAATGCCTTCTTGGCCTACTTCCCGCCCGTGTTCCGCTGGGTAACAGGGCCCCAGATACTCAAGTGGGACGAGGAATTCGCGACGGCGCAGGAGCGACAGATTGCCGTCGAGCAAAACGCGGGGAGTGGTATTTCCGTGTATACCCGGGCTGCGACGGCCCCTCAATAAAGGTACTGCACGAGCGAAAACTATCTTTCATTCACCTGCAAGCGAGCTCCTACGGGCGTGAAAAAACCCCTGTAAGAGCCTGCTTGCGGGCGAACATCGCCTGTCTTCATGCTTAAGCGCATATTCAGCCGCACGCCTAAAACCCATCAGGTCTACGTTGAGCCTTTCGGCATAAGCTTGACGGTCGACGCCCGCGAAACGATCCTCAAAGCCGCGCTCAAGGCCGGGCTCGCTTATCCCCACGAATGCCAGGTCGGCGCCTGTTCATCCTGCAAGACACTACTGCTCGAAGGCGACATCAAGCCGCTGACCGATTTCGCCTACACGCTCGACGTGGCGGAAATGCGCGGCGGATATATTCTCGCCTGCCAATCGCTGGCCAAGAGCGATCTCAAAATCCGAGTCACCTCGCTCGACGATGGCCTCGATATGATTCCGGCGCGAAACTTCAACGGTAGTTTGACGTCGGTCTCCAATCTGACGCGCGATATCCTACATGTACGCATCTCCCTCGACGGGCCTATGGACTACTACGCTGGCCAATACGCGAACCTCAGCGTGCCGGGAGTAGAGGGGAGCCGGTCGTATTCCTTTGCGCAGGCGCCGAGAAGTGACGGCAGCGATGATCTCTCCTTCCATGTACGCCTGATCCCAGACGGCGAAGTGTCGGGTTGGTTTGCCGCGGGCGACTGCGTGGGCGCGACCCTTGGAGTCGAAGGCCCATTCGGTGTGTTCCGGCTGCGCGAATCGGACGCGCCGATCTTGTGTATTGCCGGCGGCAGCGGCATGGCGCCGATCAAAGCCATGCTGGAGGTGGGTCGCCAGGTCGGTCTGTCTCGTCGCGTGGTTTATCTCTACGGTGCGCGCACGCGTGCCGACCTCTACGAGGATGCGTTCGTGGAAACGCTCACGAAGGGATGGGCCGGGCCGATCCGCTTTCTTCCGGTGTTATCCGAAGAACCCGAAGACAGCGACTGGCAGGGTGCGCGCGGCTTAGTCACCGACTTCATCGAGGCAGTGAATGAGTTCAAGCTCCAAGGCTGTCAGACTTATTTGTGCGGCCCCCCCGGGATGATAGATGCCGCACTGCCGATCCTCATGAATGCCGGCGTACGAGGCCGCGATATTTACTTCGACAAGTTTATCGACCGCAGTCATACCCCGGGCCGGTAGTAAGCAACTATCGGCTGTGACGTCTTTCGATTTCGATCCCGGCGCAGCGTCCGGACGCGACGGTCGATCAATTGCCCAGCGCGAACACCCACAGCACGCCACCTTGCGGTACGTGCGTCTTCGTGCCGAAAGCCTTGTCCAAATATTCCTGCTTGCGTTGAGCGTCGACACCCCAGCCTGACTGCACAGCGACGTATTGCACGCCGTCGATTTTGTAGCTGGTCGGGACGCCGACGATGCCCGAGTTGGTCCGTTGTTTCCACAGTGTTTCGCCGGTCTTGGCGTCGAAGGCGCGGAAATAGCGGTCGTTGGTCCCGCCGGAGAACACCAGACCGCCACCGGTGGTCAGAACCGGACCCCAGTTGTGAAACGGAAACTCAACCGTCCAGACTTTTTTCCCTGCGGTCAGATCCCAGGCCTGCAATTCGCCGATGTGATGCGCGGCGTCCTCGTGCGGAAAAACTTCGATCGTCGAAAACTGCATGCCCAGATAAAGCTCTCCGCGCCGGTATTTCGCCGGTTCACCTGTAAATGCGCCGCAAAGATTCTCGTTCGCCGGAATGTAGAGGTAGCCGGTCTTGGGATTGTAAGCGGACGGTGGCCAGTCCTTACCGCCCCAGATGCTGGGGCAGAACTCGACGCGCGAACCGGTCCGCGGAACCTTGGTCGGGTCGTATTCCGGACGGCCGGACTCCGGGTCGAGCCGAGTGAAGACGTTCTGACGTACGAACGGGGTCGCATCGACGAAACGAATGTCCTCAGCGCTTCGTTCGAGCAGCCATAGATAGCCATTGCGTCCCGCGTGAACGAGGGTCTTGATCTTTCTGCCGCCGCGCTCGATATCGACGAGCAGAGGTGCTGAGACTTCGTCCCAGTCCCACGAATCATTCCAGTGATATTGATGATGTGCGCGCACCTCGCCGGTGGCGATATCGAGCGCAAGCACCGAAGTCGCGTAGAGATTGTCGCCCGACCGTTGATCTCCGATCCAAGGCCCCGCGTTGCCGGTGCCCCAGTAGGCGAGCTGGGTGTCCGGATCGTAACTGCCCGTTACCCAAATCGAAACGCCGCCCCGCTTCCAGGTATCACCGGGCCAGGTATCGTGGCCTGGCTCGCCGGGTCCCGGCACCATGTAAGTCTTCCACAGCGGCTCGCCGGCATCCGCCGAGAAAGCCTGGATGAAACCGCGGATGCCGAGGTCGCCGCCCGACATGCCGACCATTACCTTGCCGTCGACTACCAGCGGCGCAAGAGTCATGTAATAACCCCCGAGATAATCCTCGACCTCGCGCTCCCATATCACTTCTCCAGTGCGGGCATCGAGCGCGATCAGGTAAGCGTCGACGGTTGCGAGATAGACACGATCGCTCCACAAGGCGACACCGCGATTGGTCGGGTGGAGTTGCATAAGATCGTCCGGCAATTCGCGCCGGTAACGCCAGATCAAATCGCCCGTGCGGGCGTCGAGCGCCAAGACCTGGTTTTCAGGCGTCGTGATGAACATGATCCCATCGTTGACGATGGGCGGCGACTGGTGCGCTTCCTCGACGCCGGTGGAAAAGGTCCAGACGGGGATGAGACCAGCCACGTTGTCGGGTGTGATCTGGTCGAGCGGGCTGTATCCCCAGCTGTCATAAGTGCCGCGGTACATCAGCCAATTCCGGGGCTCCGGCTCGATTAGGCGATCGGCGGTGACCGGATTATAGTCAATGGGTTCTGCATCTACGGCGAGTGAAACTAAGGTATTTATGCACGCAAGCGCGAAGAATCTCATCGATCGTTTCATGGTTTGATTCACTTTCTTTTTGCGCCAACACGGTTCGTAAATTTTCCGGCTACGACGATGTTCCGGCCGACGCGTTTGATCGGTAAGGCGGGGAGGGCACGCCGAGCGGGTCCGCCCACCACTGCCGCGCGATTCCTGGGGTCGAACTCGGAGGCGTGACAGGGACAGATGAAATACCGGTCGGCCGCGTTCCATTCCGACACGCCGCAGGCTTCGTGTGTGCAAATCCCGGAATAGGCGACGATGCCTGCATCCGCGACTGCACGAGTCTGCTCGCTCATTTCGGTGTACTCGAGACGCACGAGCAGGATCTGATTCAATCGGGACCGTTCGCGCGCGATTCCCGCAGCAGGATCGCGCGGGTAGGCGAGAAGCGGCGGGCCGTTCAACGGGAGGTCGTCGATTGAAATGATGCGACCTTCATCTTCCCAAGAGGGACGTACCAGTTCGTCGCCGATTTGTGGCGGCAATTTCCGAGGGTCTTTTGAACGCGTTCCAGCGTTCGTGGCGGCGAAAGTGCCGATTCCGAATAAGGTGCTGCCCAGCATACCGGCAAGAAATGTGCGGCGCCGGACGCAGCATCTGCTGTCAAAGCGCGGTGAACGGGTCATTCATGCAGTGTCACCCGCCCCGAACGTCATGGCAATACCGGATGGATTTACGTTGGCGAATATGCCGACAGCTTAAAACGGGTCGCCAAAAACGTGGATACCATCTACAAGGCCGGCGCTCCTTGCTCCTTCCCTCGGCCGCAATTAACATCGATTCTGATCAATCTCACGTTCCCCTGATGGTACAAACCTTTAAGGAATCACCATGACTGCCGAAATCTACGCTTTTGAGTGCGGCCAACTCACGATGCCGCTCGCAATATTTTTCGAAAACGCCGAAGACGGCACGATGCGCGCACCGATCCCGTCGTTTTTGATCAAGCATCCTAAAGGGACAGTGTTGTTTGATACCGGACTGAACGAGGTGATACGAACGGATCCGGTTGGATATATGGGAGAACGGCTGGCGGGCATGACGGAGGTCCACTTCAGCGATGGAGAAGAGATCGCGTCGCGGCTGGAAACCGTGGATATCGATATCGCGCGGATAGATTTCGTCGTCAACTCGCACCTGCATTTCGACCATTGCGGATGCAATGACAAGGTTGTCAATGCGCCTGTCATCATCCAGAAACGCGAATGGGACTGGGCCACCAAGCCGGAGCCCGACGGCGGATACGTCCGGTCGGATTACGACACCGGGCAGGACATCAAAATCATAGAGGGTGAATACGATCTCTTCGGGGACGGCAGCGTCGTGTGCATTCCCACCTACGGCCATACCCCGGGCCACCAATCGCTCAAGATTCAAACCGCGAAAGGCGAATACGTGCTGACGGGTGATGCCTGTTACCTGCGCAAGACCCTGGAAGAGCTCGCTTTACCGGGAGTCATGCACGACCGCGAACAAACGATCGCATCGCTCAATAAATTCCGCGAACTGCAGGCGCGCGGCGCGCAGATCATCTATGGACACGACCCGGAATTTTGGCCAACCCTGCCAAAAGGACCTGAGCGGGTCGCGTGATTTTAAGCGAACGTATTCAGTGGCGAAGTTAGAGGAGAAAATCGTGGCAGATTCCGGCGTCCGAATTCAAGCAAGCGCCTGAACCGGCAGCAACACGCCGTGCACGGCGCGAGCCGCCTCGGAACCCAGAAAGCAGATGACGTTCGCCAGATCCTGCGGCCGTACCCAATTCGAGAAATCCGCGTCGGGCATGTCCGCGCGATTGGCGGGGGTGTCGATGATGCTGGGTAGAACGGCGTTGACGTTAATGCCCTGCTGCCTTAATTCCTTCGACAGGCTTTCGGTCAGTCGCATGACGGCGCTCTTGGCGACGCAATAAGCGCCCATGTTGGCCTGGCCTTCGCGCGCGGACATCGCACCGACATTGACAATACTGCCGTAGCCGCGGGCCATCATTTGCGGGATAGCGGCGTTGACGGTGTTGCGCATCGTCACGACGTTCATGCGAAACATGTGGTCCCATTGATCAGCCGTCGTCTCATGGACTGCCGGACCCATGGCAAATCCGCCGGCAATGTTGAAAACCACGTCGATGTCACCGATCTGCCGGATGCATTCCATGGTCGCTGGCGCATCGATCAGGTCGACGGCAAATTTTCGAATGTCTTCGTGGCCGGGACCTTCGTGGAGGTCCAGCGCCGACACCGAGGCGCCCTGCAGGCGGGCGGTTTCGGCCACGACCTGTCCCAGGACGCCGCTTGCGCCGGTCACCACCACGGATCGTGCTGTCAGCACGGCGCAGGCGCGAGCGGAATCGTAGTGATGGGTTCGGTGGTCACGATAAACGCGTGTGCTGCGAGGTCCTCGAATTTCGCATCCTTAGGCGGATGATCCAAACCTGTCAGGTCCTTGAGATATCCGTCGGATTCGTAGTCCCTGAGACCCACCCGGATTTTGACGAGCTATTGCTAAAAACAAGCGAGAATTCCACGTAATGATCCCCTCAGCACGTCGTGTTACGAGTTTATCATAGGCTAAGCCGAACCCCATTCTTCTGGTGGCAAATAACCGTTTCTGAATTGGGTACTATAGATACCGCATAACTTTTAACCCCAGCGAAGAGACACCCTGATGGTTCAAAAAATACGCCGAGTCGTTACGGGACATGACGATCAAGGCAGATCGGTTTTCATCATGGACGGCGATGCGGGGAACGTTCAGGGGATGGAATCGATGCCGGGGCTTGCGTTGACCGATCTGTGGGAAACGAACACCATGCCCGTAGACAACGGCGGTACCGACGATGCAGCGGATCGTCCGGTGGTACTCGAACCGCCTGCCAATGGCACGATATTTCGCATCGTCGAATTTCCACCCGATTCAGCGTGGCGCGGGCAAGGCGACGCCGCAGAAGCCTTTGATTCAATCGGGGCCGGCCACGCCGCGGACGGCGTTTCCGACGATCCCATGATGCACACGACTGCGACGATCGATTACCTCGTCGTACTTCGCGGAGAAATCTGGGCAATCCTGGATGAAGGTGAAGTCTGTCTCAAGCAGGGGGACGTCATGATTCAACGCGGCACGAAACATTCCTGGAGCGTGCGCACGGACGAACCCTGCCTGCTCGCGGCGGTACTCGTCAATGCGGTGCCGGTATAGTTTCAAATCTTTGAAAATTTCAATCCCGAGGAGTGTGTCATGCACGTAGGCTATGCACCCGTATTTCAAAATCCGGAAAACAGACTGCCGGATACCGAGGTATATCGCGAGGAGGTACGTCTTGCCGAAATGGCCGAACCCTTGGGCTTTGATTCGATATGGTCGGTCGAACATCACTTCACCGATTACACGATGTGTCCGGACGTCGTGCAGTTCCTGACTTATATGGCAGGCAAGACACGGCACGTAAAATTGGGCACCATGGTTATCGTTCTGCCGTGGCACGATCCGATGCGGGTCGCTGAGCAGATTTCGCTGCTGGATCACCTGTCGGGCGGGCGCATGATCCTCGGGCTTGGCCGCGGCTTGGGAAACGTCGAATTCGAGGGATTCCGAATCGATCAGGGAACTGGCCGACAGCGATTCGTAGAGTACGCAGAACTGTTGATCGAGGGGTTGGAGCGCGGGTACCTGGAGGGCGGCGACACGCTCAATCAACCGCGGCGGGACATCCGTCCGTTCCCTTTCAAGTCATTCAAGGGCAGAACGTACGCGGCCGCCGTGTCGCCGGAATCCATGCCCATCATGGCGAAGCTGGGTATCGGCCTGCTCGTGATCCCGCAAAAACCCTGGGACGTCGTGCAACAGGATTTCGCGGTCTATCGGGACGTTTTCCTGAACACAAATGGTTGCGAGCCGCCGCAGCCGCTCTGCGGCGGTTTCTACTTTGTTGACGAGGATCAGGACCGGGCCGAGGAGATGGCGTACAAATGGATCGGCCGGTATTACCACTCGGCGATGAAACACTACGAGATGACCTCGGAGAAATTTGGCAGCCACGAAGGGTACGAGTTCTACAAAAACGTCGGCAAATACATCGAAAAGCAAGGTCTGGACGGCGCGGCCGAGGATTTCGTGAAATTAATGCCCTGGGGTACGCCGGAGCAGGTGCTCGAGAAAATCGCCTACATGAGGGACCAGATCGACATGAACGGCATCATGGGTAATTTCAGCTATGCGGGCATGCCGTACCATGAAGCCGAGCGCAACATGCGGTGCTTCGCACAGCACGTATTGCCCGAATTGAAGAAGTGGGACACCAATCTGCTGGTTGAACCGTCGCCCCTGGAAATTTCCGCGGCGTGATGGCGATTGGCATAGATATGGTTGGCAATCTCGACATCATGTTGCAAGCCGCAATGCAATGCCGGAACGGGCGGGAACACTCATCGATGAAGCCGCCGCGGTAAACGGCTGGTGAAATATGCGGGCGGGTAGCAGCCTGCAAGTCGGATACGTCAGTACCCGCCGTTTTTAACTGCCGGCCGTGATGACCTCGATGTTCGGCTTCTGCTGAATGGTCTGCAGCACCACGCAATAACGTTCAGTCAACTGCGCGATCTTGGCGAGTGTTTCAACGGGCGCATCGGCATCGATATCGAAGGTCAGCCGGATGTCCCGGAAACCGACCAGCGCATCCTTGGCCACGCCGAGCGTTCCGCGGAAATCGAGGTCGCCTTCGGCGATGATTCTCGATTTGGTGAGTTCAACGCCGAATGTGGTTGCGACCGCTTGCAGGGTCACCCCGGCACAAGCCGTCAGCGCTTCCAGCAACATGTCGCCCGAGCAGGCTTGTGTACCATCGCCTCCGGTCGCGGGATGGAGACCGGCTTCAAGCATGCCCTTGGAAGTTTCGAGCTTGCAAGCGACACCTTCGGCGCCGTTGGATTCCGCGCGCAATGTAATGAGCGCGGCTTCAGGCGTTTCCTTGTATTGATCCTTGATCGGCGCCTGCAGTGCTTTCAATTCTTCCGGATTCATAATGCCCCCAATTCGCCATTCTGCGCGAGAGATGCGAACGGCAGTTTACACCATGACCGCGGCGACGGCAGCGAGTGGGTAGGTGACTTTTGCCGGCACACAGCGAACACAGACGTCCGCGCAGACTGAACCGCGACGGCAATCTTGGTTCTTGTTAGCAAGACGTTTTCACCATGTTGTGAGAGGATGGATCATATGGCCAAGATTCTGAACGAAGAGGCTCGCAAGCAGTACGAACGGGAAGGCTACTATTTCCCGATCGATGTTTTGTCTGCGGATCAAATCACGGCCGCGCGCGGGAAACTGGAAGCCTACGAGGCCTCGCAAGGTCACCCGATTTCGGGCGCGGAACGCGGCAAATCCCATTTGATCTTTACTTGGGTCGACGAACTCATACGTCATCCCCGCATCCTCGACGCCGTCGAAGACTTGATCGGCCCCGACATTCTGTGCTGGACCACGGTTTGGTGGATCAAGGAGGCCGGGAGCGACGCCTACGTGTCTTGGCATCAGGACGTGCGCTACTGGGGGCTCGACACGAGTGAGCTCGTCACGGTGTGGTTGGCCCTTTCGCCGGCGGCGCTGGAAAGCGGCTGCATGCGGTTGCTGCCGGGCAGCCACAAGGGCGAGGTGCTTCCCCATACCGACGAATACGAGAACGACAACATGCTGACTCGGGGACAGAAAATTTCAGTGCCCATTGACGAATCGAAAACCGTCGCCGTGGAACTGGATCCGGGCCAGGCATCTTTACACAATATTCGTCTTGCACACGCCTCGGCGCCCAATCGATCAGCCGATCGGCGCATCGGTCTTTCGATGCATTACATTCCGACCTACACGAAGCAACTTGCCGTCGACTGGGACAGCGCATCCCTGGTACGTGGCGAGGACCGCTTTGAACATTTCGCACGCGCGCCCCGGCCCGCCCATGACCTGGACGCGGAGGCGATGCGGTTTCACGAAAAAGCGGCCAGTGCCTTCCGTGATATCCTGTTCAAGGACGCGGACCGGGTGCGTCCGACGCTGTAAACTCACCTTACCCGACGGAATCCGCGTCACCGTGGACGACACTGGGGCACCGCTTTACCTGTCAGGTGCGAGTCTGGATGTGCTGGGAATCACCGCGCAGGACGTCATTGCAAGTATCGAGCACCTCATAGGTGGCCAGGCACGGGCCGAAGTCTGGAACGCACCGAAGGCCGTGATACTCCCGCCGGATGGCCGCTACGTCATGGGAACCCTGGCCGTCGCCGACGACCCGCCCTATATGGTGATGAAATCGCTGATCGTAAACCCCGGCAACGCCGCGCACGGCATGCCGGGAATCAATGCCTCGGTTACCTTGTCGGACAGCACCACCGGCGTCCCGCTCGCGGTGCTGGACGGCAACTGGATCACGGGCGTGCGGACTGCCGGACTCAGCGCGGTCGCCGCAACGCGGCTCGCGCGACTCGACTCCAAGGTTCTGGCGCTCATCGGCTGCGGTGTTCAGGCACACAGTCATCTGCGCCTGTTCAAAGAGCTTTTCCCGTTGAGCGAAATGCGTGCATTTGGACGCGGCCAGGCAAACCGCGACGCCTTGTGCAACGCGGCGGCGGCAATGGGTCTAGAAGCCGTCAAGAGCACGTCCGCCAGGGAAGCACTTGCCGGGGCCGATATCGTCGTAAGTTCCGTCACCCTGTCTCGCGATGTGAAACCATTTATAGACGCGCACTGGCTGGACGTCGGTGCTTTTGCGGCCATCACCGATCTGGCAATGTCCTGGGAGCCGGGTGGGATGTCGGCGTTCGACCGCGTCTTCATCGACGACATGGAGCAGGAACTGAAGAGTGACCAGCCATTAATGCCCATCGAAACGATCGATGGCGATCTTTCCGGTCTCGTAGCGCAGACGGTGTCCGGCCGCACCGCTGAAGAGGAACGCACGGCCTTCGTTTTTCGCGGACTGGCCCTGGGCGATCTGGCCCTGGCGGCGCTCGCCTATGACCGTGCGACCGGGGCGTCCGGCAGCGACGGACGATGAAGGCGTTCCCGCGATGACCGGATTGAATGAAACGCATGATCCGGCTTTGGAAAGCTGGGTGGAAAGCGCTAATCGGAATGAAGCGGATTTTCCGATTCAGAATCTTCCGTTCTCGGTCTTCCGGCGGCGCGGGAGCAAGGACGCCTTGCGTGGCTGTGTTGCGATCGGAGAGGCGATCGTCGACCTCGCCGCGCTTTCCGCAACCGATGTCTTGAGCGGCCTGGCCGCCCGCGGCGCCATGGCCTGCGGTGCGCCCGCACTGAACGAATTCATGGCCATGGGCAGGGAGACCTGGTCGGAACTGCGCCTCGCACTATCGCGCGCGCTGAGACCGGATTCCACATCGCGCGACCTGGTCTCCTCGTGCCTGCTGCCGCAAGATTCCGTTGAACTGGGTCTGCCTGTTTCGATCGGCGACTACACTGATTTCTTCACGTCCATCTACCACGCAATGGCCGTAGGCGCCTTGTTTCGCCCCGATGTTCCGCTGCCGCCGAATTACAAATGGATCCCCATCGCCTACCACGGACGCAGCTCCTCAATCGACGTGTCGGGGCAGGCATTCAAGCGGCCCCGTGGACAACTCAAGGCGCCCGATGCCGATCAACCGGTAGTTGGCCCATCACGACGCCTCGATTACGAGCTCGAGATCGGTATCTACATTGGGCAGGGCAATGAGCCGGGGCACGCGATCAAGCTCGACGACGCCGACGATTACGTGTTCGGCTTGTGTCTGCTGAACGATTGGTCGGCACGCGACGTCCAGGCCTGGGAATACCGCCCCCTCGGCCCCTTTTTGTCAAAGAGTTTCGCCTCGACGGTGTCACCCTGGTGTGTCACCTTGGAGGCTCTCGCGCCGTTTCGAACATCGTGGACGCGGCCGGTGAGCGATCCACAGCCGCTGCCGTATCTCGATTCGGCGCGGAATCGCACTACCGGTGCTTTCGATATCAATCTCGCGGTGTCCCTGCAAAGTGAAAGCATGCGCGACAAGGCGCAGCCGCCAAGCCGCGTTTCGAGATCCAATTACCGGCATGCCTATTGGACGGTTGCGCAGATGCTGGCGCACCACACGATCAACGGCTGCCAGCTGCGGGTCGGGGACCTGTTCGGCAGCGGTACACAATCGGGCCCCGAACCCCAAGAAGCGGGATCGATGCTCGAGCTCAGCGAAGGTGGGAAGCAGTCGATCACCCTCGACAATGGAGAGACACGTACGTTTCTCGAAGACGGTGATACGGTGATCCTGCGTGCCTGGTGTGAGGCCGCCTCTGCGGTGCGTATCGGATTCGGGGAGGCCAAGGGCACGGTACTGCCGGCTGAAAGTTGAGCTGGATCGAATGCGATAGGGGACTGGATTGAGTCCGGCACGGACATTCAACAGTGCGGGCCAAGCCAAGCTGACCGTATGCCGGACGTCTACTCTGCGCCGGCCAGCAGCAGCTCGTCGAGAAACCAGCCGAGCCACCGGTCCGTTTCGGTGGCGTAGCGCCGGTAGTTTTCCATTTGAACTTGGGGCGGTTGCGCGCCGTACCGTTTGATTCTCTGGCGGCCTTTCTTCGTAGCGCACCAGCGTTCGATCATGTCGCCGGTCATCTCGGGGTGAAATTCGATACCGTAAACATGTCCGTCGTAACAAAAAGCCTGGCCCGGGAAGCGCTCGCTTTCAGCCAGATGAACGGCACCTGCCGGAATGTCGAAGGTCTCGGTGTGCCACTGATAGAACATCGTCGGGCGTTTCAGGAATTCGCCGCCTGCGGGGGTCGGCGACACCTCACAGTATCCGATCTCGACCAGGCCTTCGTCGTGCGGTGCAACCCGCGCGCCCAGCACGCGGGCGATCTCCTGGGCGCCGAGGCAGATCCCGAGCAGAGGACGTCCGCTAGGCACCGCGCGTGCTTCGAGCCAGTCGAGCTCGGCCCGGATGCCGGGCAGGTGGTTGTCGTTTGCACTCTGCGGTCCGCCGAAGACGACGATGGCCGCGTATCCCACCAGATCCTGCGGCAGGGGATCCCCGAGGTTCGGGCAGCATTGCTCGAGGGTGTAACCCCGTTCGACCAGAAACTCGCCAATGCGTCCTGGATTCGACGCCTTCTGGTGAACGACGATGAGAACCTGGCGGGTCATGAGCTTGGATTTACCGATGATTCAGGCGGGGTTTGGACACATCCCGGGGATCTTCGGTTCAAGGAGACATGCCGTTCCTTGCCGCGCCGGTCAAACTCCTTACCGCAAGCGCTCAGGCGAAGATCGGGAACGGATCGAACCGCCCTTTGAGTACGGTGTCTGCCGCGCCAACTTTGAGCCAGCCGTCGATAGCCGTCGCGTAGACGCGCCGGAAATCCGTCGTGTAGATCAGATTGTCCCCGTCATCCAGGTCCACCAGGCTCGGCGGCTCGCCGTAATGGCCACCGTGCACGGCTTTGCCCGCCAGCATCATTAGGTTGGCGGCGCCGTGATCGGTGCCCAGATTCGCGTTTTCCGGCGCACGCCGTCCGAACTCCGAAAACATCATGACGCATACGCGGTCTGCGTATCCGATGCGCTCCATATCGTGCAGGAAACCGTGTACCGCGTCGCTCGCATAGCTCAACAGACGCCGGTGCAGATCGGGTTGCTGCACGTGGGTATCGAAAGCGTTGTTGGGAAACGCAATGTAGTAGAGCCGGGTGGGCAGGCCCGCGGCGATACACGCCGCCACCTTGCGGAATTGAGATGGGGCGATGCCGTAGTCGATCGGTGAGCGGTAGTTCGCCCAAGCCTGGCGAATCAGCGCAGAGGCTTCGCGCGCGCCGCGTGCGACGAGGTTGAGGTAGTCGAGGGTTGCGTTTTTTCCGAACTGGTCGTCGACGTAATCGAGAATGGCTTTTTCCTGCAAAAGCGCATTGCGCTTGAAGCGCTCCGGATCGTCGAACACCACGGGCGTATGAATACGGCTCTTGACCGCCAGGGACTGTGCGGTGTCGATGTTGATCAGAAAATTCGCCCGCGCTTCACTCGCCATCGCATCAGCCAGACGCCCGTACCAGCCGTACTCGTCACCGCTGTTAGGCGAGGCGGTATGCCAGTAAGCCATGGACGTGAAGTGTGAAAAAGACGGCCGCTCGTAACCACAGCCGTGTACGATCGCGAGCTGTCCGTCATTCCAAAGGCGCTGGAGGCCCAACAGTCCGGGGTTGAATCCCCAGTCATCGTCCAGTTTCAGTAAATCAGCCGGCCTGATGCCGATCTGCGGTCGTAGTCGGTAATAGGTGTCGTCAGAGAAAGGGACGACCGTATTCAGACCATCGTTGCCGCCGGATAGCTCGAACACGACCAGGATCCGATCTTCGCGTGCCGCCTCGGCCGCGAAGGCGCGCGCGACTGGCGATAAAAGGCTGCCGGAGAAGAGACCCAAGCCGCCAAGCCCCTGGGCGGTACGTTTGAGAAGCGTGCGTCGATTCAACATGATGTCAGCCTAATTGATATTCGGGCCGGCTCAGCATCAGGTGCAGCAACACCCGCAAGGGCCCTTCCATGTACGTTTCCGCGGACAAAACCGCACCTGTGCCGAGATCATGCTCGAGCGCGTCGGCGAGCATGGATTGGGTCGTTAAGTCCAGCGGGACCGAGAAAAACCGGTGCATGAAATAGTCCACCACCGCGACGGGCGTCGCCAGTTCCCGTGCCATCACCATCTTCGCCAGGTTGAAGTTCGCCAGGTGGCGCACGATGGGCTTGACGCGTTCGATGGCAGTTTGCCAGCCGCGGTAGCTCCCGTAGCGGGTGTTGAAGGCTTCATCGCGATCGACGGTGTTGGACATCGACATCATGCCGTCGACCTGGACGGCATCGACGGGGCGGGTGGCCGAAGCGATGTCTTCGCCATCGCGCAGACGCCTGTGGACTGCCCGTATCTCGGGGCCGCTCGGGTATTCCGGATAGCGGTCATTGGGCACGAAGACGATATCGGGAAACACCACGTCCAGCGCAAAATTACCCCGTTCGATCAACAGACTCGGCGTGATCCAGCTGCGGCCATAACTCCAGCCCGCGACCGTGGGCGGATGCATCAGGCGCTGTCCCAGGGCGCCAGTGACGAGGTTGAAATCGGGCGCTCCCGGTACGACGTCCAGACCAAGCTTGCGATAGGTTGAAATGACCAGTTCGACGGGGCTTTTGATCCGTGTGCCGATTGAAGATGCGGCGTAGAAATCGCGCGACAGAAAAACGGTTTCTAGCCAGGGCGCGATTTCGCAATCGGCGTCCTTGAGCAGCTTACCGAGACGTGCTTTGAATTCCGGCGTGATGTCTTCGCGTACGAAGAAGCGATAGAGCTTGGCCGCGATGAACTCGGCCGTGACCTCCTGTTCGAGAATGATGTCGATGACGTCGATACCGTCGAAATCGCCCTTGCGGCCGAGAAATTCCTTTTCATCGTCATCGTGCTTGGCAGGGTCGACCCGGAATTCGAGCCCTGATTAATTCCACCCGGTAAAGGCACGAGCACCTTCACGAATGTCACGCTCGGTGTAGTTACCGACGCCCATGGTGAACAATTCCATGATCTCTCGCGCAAAGTTCTCGTTGGGCGAGCCTTTTACGTTGACCCCGGCATCGAGAAACGCGAGCATGGCCGGATCCTGGGCGACACCGATCAACAGGGTGTGGAAATTACCCAGTCCTTCGCGTTGAAACAGCTCGAGCTGCTTTAATAGCTTGCGGTAATCGCGGATCTTGTCCTCGTTCGTCGCGAAATGACCGTGCCAGAACAGTACCGTCTTTTCCTGCAGAGGATAAGGCGTTACCAGCATCCGGTTCGCCCACCAGTACGCCACCCGATCCGTTTCCAGGCGGCTGGCGCGCAGCCAGTAGAAGAACTTGTCGACGATCGCCTGCATCGGACGGTTGCCCGATGGCTTCACCTTGATACCGAGCGCTTCACCGTGTTCTTGCGCCAGCGCCGTGGTTGCCGGCCGGCTCGGCGGAAAAGGATCGAGGCCTTCCTCGAAGATGCCGGAATGATCGAATGATTGCAGTTCGGCAGGTATCGCACCCTCGAAGTGAACCATGTGGCGAACCGCTTGGGTGGGTGTCATTGCGGCGAGCGCATCGATATCCGCGGGCGTGCCGCCCAATCCCTCCCGTTCAATCAGGTGGCGCGCCGTCGCCTGATTCCAGCCGGCCGGATCGATTGGCGACAGATCGCCCTCCCACGCCTCGTCCGCGGCGGCACTAACGGCCATCGATAAGGCTGCGATACGCGCAATCGAAAACGCTGTGAGCCGTCGTTTCATCTCGAACTCCCGGGCCGATGAATGGCAAAAATTATAGGGATTTTCCCATCGCAGGGACAACCCGCACGAACAGTCGACTTAGCGCTTAACCCGATGCCCAGGCCGAGCAAGATACTGATAGTGTGGGGGTTCAGCACCCACTACACAGGATCAGTCATTCACGCCGATAGAGGCGGACCGCGCGTCGGTGAAAACTGACGACCTCTTCAAAGCGCCGGCCGAGGGTCGAACCCGCATCGACTGAATCCACGTAAAATCGGGTGAGACCACGTACGGCACCGCTCACTTCGTGAGGGGAGGATGTCGATATGGCGCTTTTCGATACCCGTTTCAGATAGCTTAAAAAATACCAGTCAATCGAATGGCGTTCGACATACTGTGCTTCAATTTCTTTGATATGAAGCGCAAGAATTTCGCGAAATTCCAGGAAGGGGGTCTGGATTTCGGTCATATCGAGCCTGATCAGTCAATGGTCTGTACCGCAGCTTCGGGTTGTTCGACCTTGTACAGGCGCCGCGCATTCTCCCAAAGAATCTTGTGTTTCACGCCCTCGTCACATTCGCTCAAACCGGTGCGGATGCGGTCGTGTACGTCTTCTCCGAACAAGGACGTCGGGTGGGGGAAATCAGTTTCGAACAGAATGTTGTCCTCCCCGATCTTGTCGATCAGGCGCCGTGGTGCGATCTGTTCGAACCAGTAACACCCGTAGACGTTACGCGCAAAGTATGCGGACGGCAGCATGTCCAGATCCGGCCGTTCTTCGGCGACGCGGTTGTCAGTAAACTGATAATCAAGGGCTTCCAGAACGAACGGGATCCAGCCGATGCCACTCTCGACGGACACAAACTTGATGTCCGGATAACGAGCCAGCACACCGCAAAGCAGCAGATCGCTCAGGTGGACGCCGTTGCGCATGAAGACTTCCACCGACACTTCGGTAAAAGCCGCCATACGCCCGTAAATCTTTATCTTTTCACGATTGATTCCGCTCTCCATATTGCCGGAACCGATATGAAAACTGATCGGCAGATCGTACTCGACAGCCACCTCCCACAAGGGATTCCAATGCGGGTCGCCGAGCACGGGTTGTCCCAGAGATTGCGGTTCGCCCGTGAACAGAATGCCCTTGTGTCCCATCGCCGCGCAGCGACGGACTTCCGCGGCCGCTGCGTCCACGTCCCAGAATGGCGTCGATGTAATCGGCAGCAAGCGTCGCGGATCGGCGGACGACCATTCCGTCTGCCAGTCGTTGTAAGCCTGAACGCAGGTCAACATCAATTCGGCATCGCCGAGTTTGAGGAATGCCTGATTACCGAATCCACCAACGTTGGGGTACATAACCATCGCCCAGATCCCAATCTCGTCCATGTACGCGAGCCGCGCATCGGCATCGTAAGCGCCGGGATGCATTTCGTCGTAACCGTTGGGTGGCTTCTTCATATCGCCGACACCGGCTGTCGCGCTCAGCCCGAGTTTGGCGATCACTTGGTCGCCGATGTACCACATGTTGCGGCCGCGTTTGTCGATCCGGATCTGCGGCACGGCATCGCGCATGTGCGCCGGTACCCGGCTCGTCCACAGATCGGGCGCCTCGGTGACATGGGTGTCGACGTCAATGATCGAATAAGCCGTCATCTGCCTCACCTTCAAGGGTCGGATGGTCCACTGGGAATTTTCGCCGTATTCCGCACGTATTGCACGCGGAACCGCCGTAACGCGCAAGCCCGCGGTCGTCCGGCTGCGACATCGCGATCCGTCCTCAACGCCCGTAATTTGCGAAAATCCGGAACCTTGGTACTCTGCGAAGACTCCCTGACCTAGTCGGCAACGCCAATGCAATACGATCTCGTCATCAAAAACGGCTATGTAATCGACGGCTCCGGCGCCGCGCGCTTTCCCGCCGACGTCGGTATCGCCGGTGGCAAGATCGTCAATATCGGGCGCATCAAAGGCGGGGCCCGGCGCACGATCGATGCGGACGGGCAGGTGGTAACTCCTGGATTCGTCGATGGCCACACCCACATGGATGCGCAGATTTTCTGGGATCCCCTGGGTTCGTCTTCCTGCTACCACGGCGTGACGACCGTCATCATGGGCAACTGCGGCTTTACTCTGGCACCTTGTGCCGAGCAGGACGCGGATCTGGTGTTCCGCAACCTGGAGCGCGCCGAAGACCTGTCGCGCGACGCAATGTTGGCGGGCATCGAATGGCGTTGGGAGACCTTCCCCGAGTATCTCGACGTTATCGACGCACTGCCGAAGGGTATCAACTACGGCGGATACATCGGGCACTCGGCGCTCAGGACTTACGTCATGGGTGAACGCGCCTTCATTGAGCAGGCTACGCCCGACGAACTGGAGCGCATGCAGCGCGAAGTGCAGGATGCCGTGCGGGCCGGCGCCATCGGCTTTTCGACCTCGCGTACCTATAACCATCTGACCTCTGATGATCGACCCGTGGCGAGCCGCGTCGCCGACTGGGAAGAGGTTCGGGCCATCGTCAACGCCATGGGTGATCTTGGCGCCGGGATTTTCGAAATTGCCAGCGAGGCGCCCGGTCGCAATCCCAAACGGCAGCGGGAATACTTCGACCGTCTCAAGAACCTCGCCGTCGAGTCGGGACGACCGGTGACTTTCGGCATGCCGAGCATGCGCATTGCGCCCGAAGTCTGGCCACTATTTTACGAACTTGCCAATGAAGTAGCAGATGCGGGCGGCCGTATGTTTCTGCAGTCGCACAGCCGTTCGATTTCGACCTTGTTGTCGTTCAAATCGCATATCCCGTTCGATGATTGGGACGTCTGGCGCGACCTTCGAGTGAAGCCGCTCGATGAACAAAAAGATCTGCTGCGTGATCCTGAATTCAAACGGAAGCTGGTCGAAGTGGCGAGCCGTCCGTACGAAGGTCCGCGCATCGTCGGCGCGGAACCGCGCCCGCCCGAATGGGACTGGGTATATTTATTTAATGATATCGGCGATGAGGAAGTCATGGCGGACGTCGCGAGAGCTCGCGGTGTCCATCCAGTTGAAGCGATGATCGATATCGCCATCGAGCGCGATTTCGAGGTGTTCTTCCGCCAGCCGCTGGCAAACGAGAACCAGGACCACGTTCTCGAGATGATGAAGCACCCGCGCAGCGTCGTGACGTTTTCCGATTCAGGCGCTCATGTCGCCCAGATCATGGATTCTTCGCTGCAAACGCATTTGCTGAGTCACTGGGTCAGGGACAGGCAGGAATTCACGCTTGAAGAGGCGGTGCGTTTGATCACCTACGATACATCCACAGCGTGGGGGCTCCATGACCGCGGCCTGATCCGTGAAGGCATGAACGCTGATCTCGTCGTGTTCGATCCGGACACGATCGTTCAGAACATGCCGGAACTACTTAACGATCTACCTTCCGGAGCTCCCCGGTTAAAACAGACCGCGACCGGTATCAGCGCGACCGTCGTCAACGGCGAAATCCTGCTCGAAAATAATGAACACAGCGGTAACCTGCCAGGACGCCTGGTCCGGGGGCCGCTGGCCCGGGTCCAATAGGTGTTACGAATGAATCGCCCGCAGGCGGGGTCCTACAACAATGCCCCGGATATAAACCACCGGCACTCGTAGGAGCCCGCTTGCGGGCGAATCGATACCTGAAGACACCGTATTGAACCGTGCTTAGGAACATCGTACAGCGCTCGTGACCGGCGCCTCGGGAGGTCGGGCGCGTAATGCCATTCTCTGGTGGCAGCCGGTGCCGATAGCGTAGCCGAAACCGCGGCTTGAGCGAGTGAGGTAACGCGTGAGCAATCCCGAACGCGGCAACATCGAACAGATTGCCACAGCGCTGCGCAGCGCGAAGCGTGTCGCCGTCATTACCGGGGCGGGAATGTCCGCAGAATCGGGTCTACCGACTTACCGCGGTATCGGCGGCCTGTATAACGATATGAGCGTCGAGGAAGGGATGCCGATCGAAGAGATCCTGCACGCCTATACCTTTGCGTGTAATTCCGCGTTGACCTGGAAATACCTCGCCCAAATCGAACACGCCTGTCGTGGCGCGCAACCCAACAACGGTCATTATCTGCTTGCTCAATGGGACGCGCATTTTGACCTATGGGTGATCACCCAAAACGTCGACGGGTTTCATCAAGCGGCCGGCAGCGCCAACGTCATCGAGCTGCACGGCAATTTGCGACATCTGTTCTGTTGTGATTGTCGGGCAGCATTCGATGTCGAGGATTTCGAGCTGCTCGCAATGCCGCCGAGGTGCGACAAATGCGACGGCCTGGTGCGACCCGATGTCGTTCTTTTCGGAGAAAGCTTGCCGAGTGCGGCGACGAAAACCTACGAACGCGAAATTGATCGCGGCTTCGACGTACTATTTGCCATCGGTACGACCGCTGGTTTCCCCTACATTTACAGCCCCGTCGCCGAAGCGACCACGAGGGGTTGCATAACGGTCGAAATAAACCCGGATCGGACCGATCTGTCCGACCATGTAAGCCACCGGATCGTATCCGGCGCTTTGACGGCGCTGGAAGCGATCGACCAGGCTTTGAAAACCTGCTGAACATAGACGCGGTAGAATTCCGGTGCAATATGTGGTCTAACCAACCTGCGAACGGCGCGGCGTTGACGGCACGCCAGTGTTTGATCGAAGCGGGTCCCCTGTTCTTGCTCTCCGCCGTTTTCTACACCTGGTTGTCGGTCCGGGACGGATATATCGGAAATATCACGGACTCCGGTGTCTACCTCACGATTGCGGACTATCTCTCGCCGTACCGGCCGGCGCTTCATGAGTTAGGCGTTTCGATGTTCTACGATTTCACTTTTCCGCCGCTCTATCCGCTGTTGCTGGCGTTCATGGGTGGCGGCAGTGACTATCCGGTGGCGAGCTATGCAGCGACATCATGCATGTCGGCGGGCGCCGTTTGTGCTGTGTACCTGTGGCTGCGGACGCAACGATTGTTGCTGGCGGAAGCGCTGGGCATCACGTTGATTTTTGCCTTGTCGCCCGCGACCATGCTCACGGCTATTTCGATACAGAGCGAACCGCTGTACGTGGCTATGGTGTTCGCAGGGTTCACATTGTGGCGAGTCGAACGGGCCGGGTCTCCGGCGCACGCCATCGGCGCGGTTCTGATCGGGATGAGCGCGCTGGTAAGAATGGTCGGCATTACCAGCATCGCGGCTCTGCTGATCCATTGGCTGTCTGATGCGACCCGTAGCAAACGGTTGACAATCCTGATCCTGGCATTGGTGCCGATCACGGCATGGACTCTCGTGAAAACCATCAACGGCATGGAGTCGAGCTACATCGATTCTGTGGCACGGGAATCCCTACCGGCGACTTTTGCCTACCTGGCGGATCAGCTCGCAATTAATCTGCCGGCCATTTGGCTAGGACTCGTTCGCGGCTTCGATTTGATCGGGACGCCGCATGCAAGCTATGCAGTGGGATTGTTGTCGTTGCTGTTCTTTGTCGGCTGGATCTTACGGGCGCGGCGTTTTGAAATCGAAAGCCTCTACCTCGCCTTTTATCTCGCGCTCATCGCCGTGTGGCCGTACCCCGATCATATGCGCCGGTTCCTGCAGGTTCTGCTCCCGATCTTTCTGTTCTACAGTTATGTCGGCGTCAATTTTCTGGCTAGCTATTGCGCACCCTCGATCCGCCAGGTAGCAGGCATGGCTCAGATCGTAATCATCATGCTGGTGCTCGCGCCAAGCACGCTCGTCATGGTGCGGCAGGTGATCGCATCGGAGGGCACCGCAGCCGAAAATTTCGTGCGCTCCCCGCAATGGTATATGTACGATACACCCCTCCGGGCAACGGCCGTGATGAACGGCGTGACGCGCGTGCTTGATGCTATGCGCGGAATCGACGAGCATCTACCGGCCGGAGCCTGCGTATCGTCCGCGGCCTATTCCTATATTCCGCTGTACGGCCGCAGGCGCGGCCAGCCGCTTGCGGGTGTTTCGACCAACGACGAGCGTTTTTTTGCGCGGCTTCGGGATTGCCCCTATGTCTTCATGATGGCCGCCACGCAGTGGCCGGGACATGAATTTCCCCCGATGTATCCCTATGAGCGAATTAAGGATCGACTTGAAGTCGTCGAGGTAAGCATGTGGGATAAAACCGCAACCAAGGGTACAGTTCTGACAATGTTGGGGAGGGTCAGGTTCGATGGGGACGACGCCCGGCCCGATTGAGATGCACGGGATTCAACATTTCTTCGCGAATAAATCCATATTTCTGCGTGTCAAGGCTTCCAATTTTCGTGGCGGGCATTATATTAACGCGGTCGATTCAGACCTGCGGCGCCGGTACCATCCTGATCGGTTTGGCCATCGAACGCATCGCGCGAAAGAGGGCCGTGAACTTTGGGGACAGACGCATCGAGTTCACTGGAGAAATCTGCTTCGATGATTAGGCGTCAGCGACGAACTTGTATTTGCGAAGGATCGAACCACGGACTTCGCTGGGAGAATAACGCTACCACCTGGTAAGGGAGAAACTATGAGCCAAGCTAAACCACGCGCCATTAACGACAAGCAAACCAAGTCGCAGATCCTGAGCGCGCTTTCAGAAGAAACGGGTCTGACCAAAAAAGAAGTGCAAGCCGTATTTTTAGCGACAAAGGATCTTGCTGCCAGGCACTTGGTGAAGAAGGGGTCAGGTGAATTTACGGTCCCTGACCTCGGCGTGAAATTTCGCCGCGCACAAAAGGCCGCACGTAAGGCCGGCATGGCGCGCAACCCGTTCACGGGTGAAATGGTCAAGGTGGACGCACGGCCGGCCAGCCTCTCGGTGCGCGCCACGGCCATGAAAGCCATCAAGGACGTCGTCGCCTGATAAGTCGGCAACGACGGAGCGCGGGCGAAACGCGTGCAACGGGTTGGCAGGCTGTTCAAGAATGGCGTTTTCCGACAGTCTGTAACCGTTATATGAATGTAGTGCGGCCTGAACTTCTGTTCCGGGCCGCGAGCATTCCACCAGGTATGAGCGCCCGCTAAACGGCAGAGCCCCGGGTGAATAACCGGGGCCGCGGTGAAATCCAACCGCTCGATCCTTATTTGAAAATCCGCAGGCTGCGAGCTAGGCGCTTGTGATCGCGAAACGCGTCCGTTAGCCTGTTACTTAACCTGGCGTGCAGGTTCCTGTCCGCGAATCCCGCGGACGGGTTAAACGGGAAGCCGGTGCGCACGATTTTTACAATCGATGCAAATCCGGCGCTGCCCCCGCAACGGTAGGCGAGTAAACAATCTTCGATATGCCACTGTGCCTCGGCACGGGAAGGCGGAGATTGCGGCGAGATTCTAATCCTCGTCACTCGCGAGTCCGGAGACCGGCCGCGCGCTGATTGGGAAACCCTGGAGCGGTTTCCTCAACCGAATCGCGGTGGGTCGAGTCGGCGCGAAATCTCCCGTCAGATTTTCCGCACGTTTCCCGTTCCGCGGCGATCAGCCGTTAACTGCTACCCGGGTGTGGGTCGCAGCGGGAGTCTGACATGCCCATTATCTGTCTTTTCGTAGCCACCTTGGCAGCGGTCGTCGCGTCTGCCGGCGAGCGGGAATATCTCGAAACCATGATCGTCACGGCCTCGCGTATGCCGCAATCCATCGCCGAGGTGACGAGTTCCGTTTCGGTCATCACCCGCGCCGAAATTGAAAGACGGCACATCACTTTCGTCTCCGATTTACTGCGTACTGTGCCGGGCCTGGCAGTCAGCAACTCGGGCGGCGTCGGAAAGATGACCCAGATACGCGTACGCGGCGCGGAAGCGAACCACGTGCTCGTCCTTATCGATGGTATTGAAGCGAACGATCTGTCGACGACCGATGGTTTCGATTTCGCCAGTCTTACGAGCGATAATATCGAGCGAATCGAAATCGTCCGCGGCCCGCACAGTTCACTGTGGGGAAGCGAAGCCGTGGCGGGCGTCATCAATATCATCACGCGCGGTGGAGACGAGGCGTTCTCGGCGGATTTCGTGCTCGAAGGCGGCAGTTTCGCGACCAACCGGATCAGCGCGAGCGTCGGTGGGAGTATCGACAAACTGTCGGTAAGAGCCGCAGTGAATCGTACCGATACGGGCGGAACCAATATCTCACGCGAAGGCGATGAAGACGATGCTTATCACCAGCAAACCGTTAACATCAAAAGTCGCTTACAGCTTAATGACGCATTAAGACTCGATGCCAGTATCCGCCATACCAGCACCAATTCCCAGATAGACAGTTTCGATTTCGTAACCAGCCTGCCGATCGACTCAGCGGGTGTCTCGGATACCAATCAGAGTTATGCGAGTGCGGGACTGACCCTGGCGTTATGGGACGGGGTGTGGATGCAGCAACTCTATGGGCGCTGGACGTCTACGAAAAACAGTTCGTTCGATCCCGCAGCGTTTCTCGACAGCAGCCTAAGCGGCGACAAGTATGCGTTCAGTTATCAATCGACCTGGCGGTTCAGGACCGAAGGCTGGTGGGTTGATGATCATGCGCTAGTATTCGCGCTGGATCACGAATTGGAGGAATTCAACCAGCGGGGATTCGGCCGCAACCTCGACGTCACGGGCTACGTTGTAGAATATGCTTCACGCTGGTTCGATGCGTTTGGCGTAAGCGCCAGTGTGCGCTACGACCGTAATAGTGATTTCAAAAACGTTACCACATTCCGGGCGGCGGGTGCCTACGATATGCCGTTCGATCTCGGACGGATTACACTCGTCTACGGCACCGGCCAAAAGGATCCGACGTTTTTCGAGCGATTCGGCTTCAGTCCGGGTTTCGGGATCACGTTTATTGGTAATGCCGGCCTGCAACCGGAAAAATCGACGGGTTGGGAGGTCAGTTTTCGGCAGCGCTTCGAGCCGTTCGCCAGCCTTCTGGACGTGAGTTACTTTAATGAGCGTACCGAGAAAGAGATCAACGGCTTCTTCTCCGCGGGTGGCGGGGCGTTCACCGCGATCAATCTGCCTGGGATCACGCGGCGGCGCGGAATCGAGATCAGCGTTCGAGCCAGGGTCGGCGACGCATTTGAAGCGACTGGCGGCTACACCTACGTCAAGGCTACGGATTTACTCGACGGCCCACGGCTCACCAAGGTGCGCATTCCAACCCACCAGGGTTCTATTGACGCCAGCTATTTCGTATTCGATGGGCGCGGCGATATCAATTTGCGCGTCAACATCGTCGGCAATCGGGACGATTTTGATTTTTCAAGCTTTCCACGCTCACGCGTACCCCTTGGCGGAACTGCCTCGGTTGGAGTTTCGGCGGGATATCAAGTGAATCGGCACGTTCGATTATTCCTACGCGTCGATAACCTGCTCGACGAAAATTACGAAGAAGCGCTGGGGTTCGCCCAACCCGGAATCGCGGGATTTTCCGGCGTGCGCATCACGACCAGGAGCGAATGACTACACGGCCGGTGCGGCCGCAGGTGATTGCAAATATTGGGGTCGATAGCGAAGATACGGGCTAACTGAATGACCAGGAATCTTCGCGGATGCGTACCGTCGTAATCGGCGCCGGCTTGCTGGGCCTGACCACAGCGTATTTTCTACGCCAACACGGCGCAGAAGTCCTAGTGATCGATCGTCAACCCGGCGCCGGACTAGAAACGAGCTTTGCCAATGGGGGCATGCTGCACGCCAGCCAGGCGAGCCCCTGGAATGCGCCCGGGGTGCTATGGGACGCGCTTAAGATGTTGGGACGCGAAGATTCCGCGCTCCTGATCAGGCCGCGTGCCCTGCCGCGCATGCTGGCCTGGTCGTTCGCGTTCTTCAGAAATTCCAGCGAGCGGATTTTCTACTCTAACCTCGAAAAAAACACCCGGCTCGCTGATTATTCATTGTCAGTACTCAACGAGCATTACGCCTCGCTTAATTTTGACTTCGACCGTGCCGATCTGGGCACGCTCAAGATATTCCGCACCGAAAAAGAGCTCGACAATGCTGTCGCCATCGCGGAGCGCTGTCGCCAATGGGATGTTCGCTATACTACGCTAACCCGATCGGAAGTCGCGTCGCTCGAACCCGCGCTGCAAGGGATTGAGAGCGAACTCAGTGGAGGCATCCATTTCCCGGACGACGTGTCGGGTGATGCGCACAAATTCTGCCGCGAGTTGATGCAACGGTGCACCGACGACGGTGTCTCGTTTATGCTCGAATCCGAGGTGTCCGAACTCCTCGTTACGAATGGTCAATTCCGCGCTTTGATCGTCGACGCTGAGGTGATATCGGCCGAGTCCTGTGTCCTTGCAGCCGGCAGTCACAGCACGCGCCTGGCCGCAGGCGTCGGGGTAAAACTCCCGGTGCAGCCGGTCAAGGGGTACTCTATCACCCTACCCCTGTCCGACTGGACGTCGAAGCCCCAGATCCCGGTCATCGACGATCATTTTCATGCCGCCATGTGTCCCCTCGGTGATCGCCTGCGCGTTGCCGGCACCGCCGAGTTCGCTGGATTCGATGATGCCTTGACGCCCGGGCGGATAGAAAATCTCTACGAACTGGTGCGTCGCGTCTATCCCGGGGGTGCAAAAAAGATCGACCGCAGGCAATCGGCGCACTGGACGGGGTTCAGGCCGATGACCCCCGATGGCGTGGGGATCATGGGGGACACGCCGGTTGAAGGGCTGTTCGTCAACACTGGACACGGACATCTCGGATGGACGATGGCCCCCGGTGCCGGTAAATTGGTCGCCGATCGGATCGCTTTGGGCACCGGCGAAATGAATCTTGCGGAATACTCATTGGACCGCTATTGAAAATCTCGTGGATGGTGTGATCTCATGTTGGCGCTGCGGTGCGGATCTTGACGACGATCTTTTCCCGTTGCAGCGCGAGGAAGTGTGCGGTGAGTGCGACGCAGACCTGCATGTATGCAAGCTGTGCGTGTTCTATAACCCTTCGGTTGCGGACGCGTGTGACGAGCCCATCGCCGCCCAGGTAACGAACAAGATACGCGCGAACTTCTGCGATTATTTCAAGCCATCGCCGAACGCCTACCGGGCGAAGTCGAACGACGAAGCCACCAGGTCGCGAGCCGAACTCGACCTACTGTTCGGTACCGAATCGGATTCTACCGCCGCAACAGACGGGGATGCCGGACGCGCCGAACTCGATCAGCTGTTCGGCCTGGATGACGATTGACCACGAGGAGGAATTATGGGCAACGCCGAGCTCGAAATACTGGCCGAAGGTTTTGTTTTTCTCGAAGGGCCGCGCTGGCACGATGGCAAATTGTGGGTGTCGGACATGTGGGGACACACCATTTACACGCTTACCGAGGCGGGCGAGCGCACGGTCATCGCAGAAATTCCGGAGCGCCCCTCAGGCCTCAATTTTCTCCCGGATGGAACCCTCGTGGTGGTTTCAATGGGCGACCGTAAGCTGGTGAAAGTCGATGGCGAAGGCGTGCTCTCGGACTATGCTGATCTGTCGTCGCTGGTGTCGGCGGATATCAATGACTCGATCGTCGATGGCGACGGCAATATCTACGTCGGAAATTTCGGGTTCGATCTCATGAACGGCGCCGATCCGGCCCTCGCCAACCTGGTTCTGGTCACGCCGGAGCGTGCGATTCGGATCGCTGCGTCCGATATGAATTTTCCGAACGGCACCGTCATTACCGGCGACGGTAAAACGCTGATCTGTGCCGAGACCTTCGGCAACGTGCTGACAGCATTCGACCGCGCGGGCGACGGCCGCCTGACGAACCGGCGCGTATGGGCCGACCTCGGTGAGCGGACACCGGACGGCATCTGCCTCGACCAGGAGGGTGCGATCTGGGTCGCCTGCTTCATGAGCGGTGAATTCATTCGCGTCATGGAGGGCGGGGACGTCTCCCATCGTATCGAAGTCCCGGGCAAGCGCGCGGTGGCCTGCAATCTGGGTGGCGCGGACGGCCGCACCCTGTTCGCGTTGACTTACGAAGGCGAAATCGAAGAGGTCGCGTCCGGCGCGAAGAAAGCCCGGGTTGAAACCTGCCGGGTCGAGGTGCCGGGGGCGGGTTCCCCTTGACCGCGGGATCGCATCGGCGGGCGAGCGAAAAGGCGCGCGCCGCGGGAGGATAATGAGAATTCTGGGCTACAAAAAAAGTTGACGGGCCGCGCGCCGTACGCGCGACCCACCGGGACGATTCCGTGCCGGGTCAAACCCGCACGCGGAAGCGTTGCAGACCGATGCCTGCCATGCCGAGGGCCATCAAGGCCAGGCTGCTGGGCTCGGGGACGCCGGTGCTCGGCGGCTGGGTCGGATTTTCGACCAGCAACAGTCTCAGATCGACGCCCAGATTAGAACCCGGCCAGCCGCTGCCGTCCCAGCCATTGGCGCCCCAGATCGTCATCACCATGCCGCCGACGGGAAAGGGAGAGCCCGATACCTTGAACGAATTTGGGTCGAAATCGGTTCCACCGCAACACTGCCATCCCAGGTCGAAAAAGAGCGTATCGCCTTCAGGCGGCGTAAATCCAGGCGTCGCCGAATACAAGGGGGTTACGTCAAAGATCGTCTTCAGGCTCGACACGACATTCATCAGGCCGGTCCCGGCATCGAAGGACAGGCTGCCGGTCATTCTAACGGTGGTGTTGCCGCCGGCGTTCGAAAGGGTGAATCCGCCGTCGAAACTCTTGGTCGAATCATCATACTGATTCAAGGCGCCGGTTGTTCCCGAAACGCCGGTGATGTCACCGACATTCGCTCCCGACATCGGATTGCCGCCCGAAGATTCGTGAAACAGGGAGGCGCAGAATCCACTGCTGCAACCGAGGACGCCCACGATGTCCCACAGCGTCGCGTGGGCGCTGCCCATCGTGAGCAGGCCGGCCAATAAGGCGAGGCATCTGATTTTGTTTATCATCGAAGGTCTATCCCGAAATTTAACGAAGCTGAGTATTCCCAGCGCGCGGCGAACCTTGCTGAGACGATAAATCTGGAGGTGGACCTTAGTTCGGCGGTCCGCGCCGGCCCGTGACGGATTACCAATTCGGGTTCATTTAACGATGTGTTACGAAGCGGGTGTCCGACGTCGTTGCAAACTATTGAATCTAATTCAGAGACTTCAGCGCTACCAGCAACCGCCCGGACGCCGACCTCGGCGGACCGATCTTGGCGATCCGGGGGTTCCTCAGGTGTTGGCGGGCGTCTCAGCCATGTGATGTTTCGCATTGACCGGCTTCATCAGAGCGTTAGCGATCAAAGCGAGCAACAACAGGAAGGCCATCAGGTACATGGTCTGGTTGTACAAACCCGACGTCGGATCTGTCGTGCCGGGCGGCGCAATCTCCATGAGGTTCGAGATCGTGACGGTCTTGGCCGCTACCAACTGCTCGAGCTGATCGACGCCGGCGCCAAAGCTCGCGCGAAACTGTTCCGGTTCGACGCGGGCTGAGAGATCCGACAGGGCTTTGGTGACGGCGTTCTCACGCAAGCTTGTAATCGCCAGCGGGCCGAGCACGCCGGCCGTGCTCCAGGCGGTTAACAAGCGCCCGTGGATGCCGCCGACGTAACGCGTGCCGAAGACGTCCGCGAGGTAGGCGGGGATCGTCGCGAAACCGCCGCCGTACATGGTGAAGATGAGCATCGTCGCCGCGTAGAATCCCACCAGCCAGACCACAGAGGGGTTTACGCTGACCTGCTGCGCAAAATACGGGATCGAGCAGTAGAGCAGGATCCCCAATCCGAAAAAAATATGGTAGGTATTCTTCCGGCCCATGTAGTCTGAAGCGCTCGCCCACAGGAAGCGCCCGATCATGTTGAACAGGCTGATCATCAGCACGTAGGTTGCGGCAAACTCCAGATCGACTCTACCGGGAAGGGTGGTCCCAAAGATCTCGGTCATCATGGTCTTCGCCACCGCCAGCACGCCGATGCCGGCGGTCACGTTGAAACACAATACGATCCAGAGCTGGTAGAACTGGGGTGTTTTCAGCGCTTGGTCGATGTCCACATCGTGGCGCGTGATCATTGCGCTCTGCTCGGCATCTTCACTCGGTGGTTCCCAATGCGCGGGCTTCCATCCGGCAGCTGGCAGGCGGTACGAAAAGGCGGCGATGAGCATGATTACGAAATAGATGCCGCCCAGGGTAAAGAACGTCTGCGCGGCGCCAACCGTACCGGAATCGACGAGGTATACGCCCGCAGGCCCTTCGACAATCATATTCGCCGTGTCGTTGGCGCCGACGACGACGACTTCTCGAAGCTGGCCGCCAACTTCGGCCATGCGCCGCCCGGCTTCGGTGACGAGGTTCAGGGTATCGACGGTCCCGAGATACTGAGGGGCTTCGTAGTAGAGGCGTAGAAAGCCGTCGATCATCGGCTTGCCGAGCATGGCACCGCCGCCAAAGCCCATGATGGCGATGCCGGTGGCCATGCCGCGCCGGTCCGGAAACCAGCGGATCAACGTGCCGACCGGGGACACATATCCGAGACCCAGACCGCAGCCGCCGATCACCCCGTAGCCGAAGTAGATCAGCCACAATTGTCCGGTAATGATCCCGACGCCACCGACGATGAAACCGCCGCCCCAGCAACACGCGGACACGACGCCGACCATGCGCGGACCGACCTGCTCCAGCCACTTACCCGCGATCGCCGCGGACAGGCCCAGGAAAACGATCGCCACGGTGAAGATCCAGACAACGCTCTTTAGCGACCAATCGTCTGCAGCACTGGTGACGACGCCGATTCGTTTGACCAATGCGGGGTTGAACAGGCTCCAGGCGTAGACCGAACCAATACACAAGTGAATACCCAGCGCCGCGGGTGCTATCAGCCAGCGATTGAAACCGGGTTTCGCGACGATGCGTGATTTGGACAACAGTCCGGTCATTAGAGAGCCCGCCTATTGCATGAAGGACGGCGGTGCTGGCGCAGGACAGGAGCGTCTGGACGCCAGTCTGGAGCTCGAGTCTGAGCTGTAGCTATGGCGAGAGCTTGACCTGAGTCCAGGCGCGCATGGACCAGCCGGCGCCGTCGTAGGCCGCAAGCGGCGGTACAAGTTGCGATTGGCTCGAACATTGCCAAATGGCCTAAATAATCCTGTTTGCTCAACAACTTCTCTGAGCGCCGCGGCCGCCTTTATGCAATAGGCGGGCTAGCCCTCCCGTGTTCGCAATATTCGACGCCCTGCGTCTACGGCAGGATCAGCGAAACGGGGCGAGAGTCACCAAACCAGGGTGACAAGTCAAGCGACCGGGCGTCGATACGGGGCAGTATGCGGAGTAGTAGGACCCTGCGTCGCGAGCTAACAGTGTCGATAGCGTCGGACAATTCCGTAGGATTCTATTTTTCAGTCAACAATTCGGATACGGCATGTTGAATTCGCCGGGCCTGGGAATCCCCGACATGGGTTTCCCCGACGAACGCCTTACGTACCACGCCCTGCTTGTCGATCAGGTAAAACGCCGGCCAGTACCGATTACCCATCGCACGCCAGTATGAAAAATCATTGTCGATCATGACGGGATGGGTGAGTTCGAATTCGGCCACCTTGGCGCGTACGTTGCCAAGCTTGCGTTCGTGATCGAACTCGGGCGTATGGATACCGATCACCGTGAAGGGATCGGCCTTGAACCGTTCTTCGAGCGCTTTCAGCCAGGGAATCGAGCGATAGCAGTTCCAACAGTCAAACGTCCAGAAATCGACCAGCACAACCTGGCCCTGGAGATCGCTAAGCGTTAGCGGCGCGCTGTTCAACCACGAGTCGGGCTCGGTTTGGGTGAATTCGGGCGCCGGGATCCCGATCTGTTGGCCGAGCGCAGGCGCCCCGGTTGCGGTCACGAGCGCGGCTGCGAGGCCGAGAAGGCCGACAACGGTGGCGACGCGAAGAGCATTCATTCTTGACGGCGAGCGGGCGAGCATTGCGACTTTGGACCCATGGCCGCTGAAGAGGTTCAGCCTGCGATGGATACTACCCTAGCGAATCAGTTCAGCCTCAAGCGGCCTTGTCATCCAGCTCCAGGCTCAAGGCATTGCAGACCGCTTCGAACTCGAACTCGACGATACCCAAGGTAGCAAGCGAACTGATTGCATTGTCATTACGGCCAAAGTCTTCGAGTTCCTCGCATAATTCGGCGAGCCGGGACGCACCGAGGTTGGCGCTGGCCGATTTAAGACTGTGCGCGGACGCACGCATCAATTCGCCGTTGCCGGAGACGGCGGCTTCCTGAAGCTTTCCCAGAAGTATCGGTGAATTGGTCAGATACATGCCGATGATTTTGGCGAGTATTGCATTCGAACCGTCCCTCAGCAGAGCGCGAATATTGTTCAATGCGGCATGGTCGAGATCCGCCAGCACATCGGCGCTCGAATTTTCGCGTACCGGCAACGCGGATCTCTTTTGTTCCCGCTGTTTTGCGAGATGG
This sequence comes from Gammaproteobacteria bacterium, assembly GCA_963662545.2. Taxonomy (GTDB): domain Bacteria; phylum Pseudomonadota; class Gammaproteobacteria; genus JAYYZW01. Next base: position 2,419,766 of record CAXXLL010000003.1, on the reverse strand, counting down.
GTCATCTCGACGTCGACCGTCATCCAGCGTTTGACGATCTTGGCGAGCTGCTCCCGGCCAAACGGTTTGCTCAGGTAGTCGCTCATGCCCGCGGCCAGACACCGGTCCCGATCGCCTTCCATTGCGTTGGCGGTCACGGCGACGATGGGCAGCGGCGTGTCCTCGCCGTTGTCCGCTTCCCACTGTCGGATCGCGAGCGTCGCCTCGAAGCCGTCCATCCGGGGCATCTGACAGTCCATCAATACTACGTCATAGCGCCGTTGTTTACGGTCCAGAGGCGCTTCGGCGATGGCTTCGACTGCCTCGCGGCCATCGCCGACCACTACGATGGTGCAGCCGAGATCCTCGAGCATGGCTCTCGCCAGTTCTTTGTTGACCGGATTGTCTTCCGCGAGGAGTACGTGGGCACCGATTTCGTGGCTCTGTTTTTCGGCGAGCGCCTTTTTGCTCGTTCGTCGCTGCGGCTGGCTTGTCGAGCCTGGTCCACATTCGCTCAACGCATTCGAGACAGCGTCGTAGAGCTCGACCTGGCGTATGGGTTTGTTGATGTAGACCTCGATTCCGGCCAGATACCATTGCCCGGTCTGATCAAGTTGATCGATCGAGCTCAACATGATCAACCGAGTGTCGGCGATCGCGGAATCGCTTTTGATTCGCCTCGCGAGGTCAACGCCGTCGCTGTCGGGGAGCTGGTGATCGATGATGGTCAGATCGAACGTCTTGCCGAGATCTGCACCCTTCTTCAAGTATTTCATGGCATGCGCGGCGGAACTCGCGGCATGGAATTTCATGTCCCAGTTACTCAGTTGGTGTTTGAGGATGTCGCGACTCGTCTCGTTACCGTCGACGACAAGTACGCGAATCCCGCTCAGATCGAGGTCGGGTTTGATCTGGCCGCTGATGCTCGACTCCGGCATCGTGCTGAGCTCGATCGAAAACCAGAATGTCGAACCGACGTTCTCCCGGCTTTCTACGCCAATCGAGCCATGCATCAACTCAACCAGGCGGCGGCAGATGGCGAGACCAAGCCCTGTGCCGCCGAATTTTCGGGTGGTCGAGCCGTCGGCCTGCTGAAACGAGTCGAAGATGCGTCCTTGATGGTCATTCTTGATACCGACGCCGGTATCGGCGACCTCGAATTTAAGGGTGCTGCTTTCTTCACTTTGCTGAAGGGTCGCGACCTTGACGACAATCTCGCCGCGGTCCGTGAATTTGATCGCATTGGCGATCAGATTCATCAGGATCTGCCGAATACGTTGCGGATCACCGCGATAGGCGGCGTGTTCTTCGGGCGGATACATTGTAACGAGCTCGATCTTCTTGCGATGGGCGGATTCGGCGAAAAAGGCCATCGTGTCCTCGACGAGCTGGCGCAGATCGAACACCGTATGCTGAATTTCAAGCTTGCCCGCCTCGATTTTGGAGAAGTCCAGGATATCGTTGATGATGGCCAGCAGCGCTTCGCCGGACCGCCGGATGGTATCGGCGAACCGATACTGCTTAGCGGTCAGTTCGGTATTCATCAACAGTTCGGTCATCCCCAGCACGCCATTCATCGGCGTTCTTATTTCGTGGCTCATGGTCGCGAGAAAATCGCTTTTTACCCGAGTAGCCTGCTGCGCTTTGTCCCGCGCTTCCATGAGTTCGCTTGCACTCCTGTTGCGTATGGAGATTTCGGCTTTCAATTTTTGATTTGTGTCTTCCGCTAAATGTTTCGCGACTTGAAGCTCGTTGATCAGATCTTCATTTTCGAAGCGCCGGGTCAGTGACCGCATCAATGACTCGTGCATGATGGAAGCAAGATGGTAAAGAAAGATCATGTAACACGTAACGGCCGCACCCATCACGATGTGTATCTGGTCGGCACCTACGAAATGACTCGCGGCCAGCGGCAGGAGAGCGACCAGCACGAAGAGGCGCAGTGCGCGTTTGACGGGACCGTAAACCGTGACCGATGCTGCCGTTATTCCGGCGAGGATAAAGGAGAGAAAACTTTGATAAACGAGGTCATCAGGTGGAAACAAGAAGGCGCCGGCGGCGCCCCAGCCGACGCCTGCGCTTAGCACGCCAACGACGAACCACTTGTTGAACGACCGCACAGCGTCCGCGTCGGCGGTGGCAGCGGCATAGGAGCGTATCTGCAGGTAGCGCGCCAGGCTCACGCCGCCCATGTAGAGTGCCCATGCGAGGATCCACGTGTGCGCAACCAGCGGCCAAAGGACCGCGCTGATCAAGGCGGTCAGCGCAATCGTGAACAGCAGGGCGCCGGGCGCCGAGCGGGCTAGAAGATCGGCCCGCGATTTCTGCATTCGGTCATCGATGGGCGCGGTCGTCGTCGGGTCGGGCAAGGGCTTTGCTCCTGGGCTTCACGCGTGCTAGGGCGTTTCCAAATCGGTATCAGTTCCCTTTTATCGGCCGGAAATTCCCGGGCTTTATCGGCATTGGGCGGGTCTCTGCGTGATGTGCCTGGCAGTAACGAGCGTGTACACTTAGCGACCGCGAGCGCTAGAGGGAAACGAGCGCTCACAAGCGCCGGGGGCCGCGGCAGCCGCCCCGATTGGGGGACCCATGAAATCCAGCCAAGACCGAATTCTGACTACGCACGTCGGCAGTCTGCCGAGGATCCGCGAGCTGTCGGATCTTCTGATCGCAGCCGAGGATGGACGCCCCGTCGACGCGGCGCGCCTCGATCAACTCGCCGATCAGGGTGTCAAAAACAGCGTCCGCAAGCAGACGGATGCGCACCTTGACGTTATCAACGACGGCGAGCAACCGCGGGTTGGATTTCAAACCTATGTCGGGCAACGACTCGAAGGCTTCGGCGGGATCAGTGCGCGCGATCCGTTTACCGATTTCGCAAATTTTCCAGATTTTGCAGAAATCTGGTCAAACCGTGGCATGGTGATGTCGAAAGTGTTCGATGCGCCTGCGGCGGACGCCGAGGTTCGGTACTCCGATCTGGAGCCGGCAAAACGCGAGTGCGACATGTTCGACGCGGCGCTCGCAGACGTGAGCGGAAAATATGTCGAACCGTTCATGACCGCCGCATGCCCTGGCATCGTGTGCACTACGATGGGTAATCAGTATTACGATTCTCATGAAGCTTACGTTCGCGCCGTGGGGCGAGAAATGAAGAAGGAATACGAACTGATCTACGAACGGGGCTACCTGCTGCAACTGGATTGCCCGGATCTCGCAATGGAATGGCATGGAATGTTTCAGCACCACACACTGAAAGAATTTCAAGATGCCATTGCTATCCACATCGACGCGATCAACGAGGCTTGCGAGAATATTCCACCTGATCGCATCCGTTTACACGTATGCTGGGGCAACTACGACGGGCCGCACGACCGAGATGTACCGCTGGCCGACATCTTTCCGATCATCCGGGAAGCCAGGGTCGGTGCTTTTTCTATCGAATTTGCCAATCCCCGCCATCAGCACGAATATGCCGCCCTCAAGGAGTGCCCCGTCCCGCCGGACACGCTGCTCATACCGGGAGTGATCGACTCCACCGTCAATTACATCGAACATCCACAGGTCATTTGCAACCGGATCCTCGAAGCGGTCGATGCCGCCGGGGACAAAGAGCGAGTGATCGCAGGCGCCGATTGCGGATTCGGCACATTTGCCGGTTGGGAGATGGTGGCCGAATCGGTCGTGTGGAAGAAATTCGAGTCCCTGGCTGCGGGCGCACGCCTCGCGAGTGCCAGGCTCTGGTAATAAAGCCGCAACTGCCAAACGCGTTTCGCAACTGAACCGGCCACTGGTTCGATCGAACTGTCGACTCACGATGATGGACGACTTCTACGAGAAGATCTTCGAGGACGCGGAGTTCCAGGCTTTGCAACGCCGGCGCAGCCGCTTCAGTTGGACGCTGGCGGCAATCATGTTTACGGTTTATTTCGCGTTCATTGGGGTGATCGCCTTCGCACCCCGGGTTTTCGCAATCCCCCTCGGACCAGACACCGTGATCACCTGGGGCATCCCCGCCGGCGTTTCGATCATCGTGCTCGGTTTCATCCTCACTGCTATCTACGTGCATCGCGCCAACGGCGAATTCGATCGCGACAACGAAGCCATCATCAAGCGCCTGGAGCGCAGCCGCTGATCCCGTGGCCTTCGGCATGAAGACAGCCGCCATCGCGGCCGGGCTCGCCTTGTCGAGCGCCGCGGCCGCCACAGGCGCCGGGAAACTCGAAGAGGGCGCCGGCGCGGTGAACTTTACCGCGATCGCGATGTTCCTCGTCTTCGTCCTTGCCACACTCGGGATCACCTGGTGGGCCGCCAAACATACTCGCACGACCAAGGATTACTACGCGGCAGGAAGCACCATTACCGGGACGCAGAACGGATTTGCGATCGCCGGAGACTACATGTCGGCGGCCTCGTTTCTAGGCATATCGGGTCTGGTCTACACCAGCGGTTTCGATGGCCTGATCTACGCGGTCGGGGCGCTTGCCGGCTGGCCGATCGTGCTTTTTCTGCTCGCCGAGCGCCTGCGGAACCTCGGTAAATACACCTTTGCGGACGTCGTGAGTTACAGGCTTAGCGCAAAACCGATTCGAATACTCTCGGCCTGCGGCACGCTTGCGGTCGTCCTCCTATATCTCATCGCGCAACTCGTGGGCGCGGGCACCCTCATCCAGATTCTGTTCGGCCTGCCCTACCACGCGGCCGTTCTACTCGTCGGCGTATTGATGGTGGTCTACGTCAGTTTCGGCGGCATGATCGCAACGACCTGGGTGCAGATCATCAAGGCGGCCCTGCTGCTGTTCGGCGCGACGATACTCGCATTCCTAGTGCTATCGCGGTTAGATTTTTCGCTCGAAGCCTTATTCGCTCAAGCGATCGACGTCCATGCGGCCGGCCGCGACGCCCTGCTTCCCGGGGGGCTGGTGCCGGATCCCATCTCGGCCATTTCGCTTGGCGTCGCGCTGATGTTCGGTACGGCCGGCCTGCCGCACATCCTGATGCGTTTTTTTACCGTTCCCGACGCGCGCGAAGCGCGCAAGTCGGTCTTCGTTGCCACGGGGCTCATCGGCTACTTCTATCTGCTCACGTTCATCCTCGGATTCGGGGCAGTCGTTTTGGTATCACAGAATCCGGCATACCTCGTGGCGACGGGTGACGCCCTGCGTGGCGGCGACAACATGGCGGCCATTCACCTGGCGCATGCGACGGCGGGAGATTTTTTCCTGGGCTTCATCTCAGCCGTTGCTTTCGCGACCATCCTCGCAGTCGTCGCCGGCCTGACGCTGTCCGGAGCTTCGGCGATCGCCCACGATCTGTACGCCAATGTCATCCGCGAGGGCCGAGCGACGGAGAGAGAAATCGTAGATGTATCGCGCATCGCGTCGCTGGGCTTGGGTTTGATCGCCGTATTTCTGGGGATCGCCTTTCAGGGACAGAACGTCGCCTACATGGTATTGCTCGCTTTCGCCGTCGCCGCGAGCGTCAATTTCCCCATTCTCTTTCTTTCGATCTACTGGCGGCGGCTGACGACGCTCGGCGCCGTACTGGGCGGGTCGGTGGGCCTCATCACGGCCACCGCCTTTGTGGTACTGGGGCCCACTGTCTGGGTTGAAGTCCTGGGCAATGCGGAGGCGATCTTTCCCTACAAATACCCGGCATTATTTTCGATGACGGCCGCGATCGTGGTGATCGTCGCGGTGTCCTTGCTCGACCGCAGCCAGCGGGCGATGCAAGAGTCGGCGGCGTTCGACAAGCAGTACGTTCGTTCCATGACCGGTCTGGGCGCCGACGGCGCGGTGGCGCACTAGCGCGGTGTGGAACGGTATTGACCGTGGTCGTCTCTACCTCAATTCGGGGTATCGAATTTTCGGATAACATACGCCTTGCTTGCCGCCTATGCGCCCATAGCTCAGCTGGATAGAGTACCTGGCTTCGAACCAGGTGGTCGGGGGTTCGAGTCCCTCTGGGCGCGCCATAACCACCATCGGGCAGGTGAGCTTCGCTTCTGCTTATGGGGTGTGTGGACGCCCGAAAAAAGACTCCCGATTCAATAATCTCGCTGTTACTCGGACCAATGGTTCAATAAGTCAGCCCCGGCACCGTTCATTCGATCATTTCCTGCATTTTGCGATCTTCGAAATACGCGCGGAAGAATTCACGCAGTTCGGGCTTGTCGCTTATGAAACGCCAGGTTCCTTCGTTGTTCAGTGCAATGCCCCCACGGGATCATATTCCGATCGGTTCATCGCGACGTGACGCGATTCGTGATGGCGCAGGCGCGGCGTCACGGATCACGACCCTCATGATTCGGCATAGGTGAGCTTTCGATGACAAGACCTTTGTGAAATTAGCACTGGTATCGCACCATGATCGCATCTGCTCTAGATGCGAGATGGCGCGAAGAATCGCGGCGATCGGACCGCTGAACTAAAACAAGTTGCGGATTGTGCCCCGCGGAACCAGTTGCCAAGCCCGTTCGTGCAGGTAATAGATGAAAAACTTCAGCACGAATTCGACGCTGCCGATCAGGATGGCAGCATCGATTTCCCCGGTAATGGCCCAGGCGATCAGCACCGTGGTCAACGTCGCGAAGATACGCCACGAGAAGGCCTTTAGCAGGCTCCGTAAACGGGATTCCCGATCGTAGGTTACTGTATTCATGAGTCGATTTTCGTGTGCTCCATTACTTCCAGAATGCGCGCGACACATGCGTCAACGCCCAGTTCAGCGGTAGGTAGTACGATTTCCGCAGATTCGGGTGGCTCGTAGGCGCTATCAATGCCGGTAAAGTGAGGTAGCTCGCCTTTACGCGCCTTTTTATACAAGCCCTTGGCGTCACGCGCCTCTGCCGTTTCGAGCGGAACGTCGGCATGGATCTCGAGGAATTCGCCTTCATCGAATAGCGCTCGCGCCATATCGCGTTCAGAGCGGAATGGTGAGATGAAGGCGACGGACACGACCAGACCGGCATCGACCATGAGTTTGGCGACCTCGGCAACCCGTCGCACGTTCTCGACGCGGTCGGCATCGGTGAACCCGAGGTCCTTGTTGAGTCCGTGACGGACGTTATCACCATCGAGGAGGTAGGTGCGAATTCCTTGCGAGTGCAGTACCTGTTCCAGGGCATTGGCGATCGTCGATTTGCCGGCACCACTCAATCCGGTGAACCACAATACCCGGCCGCGATGTCCGTTCAGCTTGGCGCGCGCGCGTTTGTCCACGGTCAACGCCTGCCGATGTACGTTCTGCGCTCTGCGCAACGCGAAATTGATCATGCCTGCGGCAACGGTGGCATAGCTGTAGCGATCAATCAGCACAAACGAACCCATTGTCCGACAGTCGCGGTAAGCCTCGAAGGGTACGGCCTTGTCCAGGCTCAGCGTTGCGCGGCCGATTTCGTTGAGTTCCAAGCCATGAGAAGACAACTGCTCGAGTGTGTTGACGTTGTATTTGAATTTGATGTCTGAAAGCGTAGCGTTGAGCCGGGAATTGCCCAATTTCAACCAATAGGTGCGACCGGCAAAGCCCGGTTCCTCGTTCATCCACACGAGTGATACGTCGAACTGGTCCGAGACTTCGCAAGGGGTGTCGGTAGCAACGAGTACGTCACCGCGGGATACGTCCACGTCCCGATCGAGCGTAATGGTCACCGCCTGATCGACCACGGCCTTGTCGAGGCGGTCTCGGTACAACACGATATCCGCTACCGATGCGATTTCGCCTGACGGCAAGACGTGAAGTTGCTGCCCTGTGGCGATTGAGCCCGATACGACGGTTCCTGCGTAACCACGGAAATCCGAATTCCCCCGGTTCACCCACTGCACCGGAAACCGAAAGGGGTGATTTAACTGCGATTGCCGTACTTCGACCATCTCGAGAAATCCCAGCAAGCTTGGACCGGAATGCCAGGGTGTCCGTGCGGACGGTTGCACCACATTGTCTCCCTGCAGGGCCGACACGGGAATCGGCGTGATCGAACTAAAATCGAGGCGATCGGAGAACTCCCTATACGTTTCAACGATGTCGTCGAACACCGCGCGATCGAAATTCACCAGATCCATCTTGTTCACGGCCAGTACGACATGCTTGATACCGAGCAAGGACGCGATGAACGAGTGTCTGCAGGTCTGCGTGAGTACGCCCTGCGTTGCGTCGACGAGAATGACGGCGACATCGGCCGTCGACGCACCGGTCACCATATTACGGGTGTATTGTTCGTGACCCGGGGTGTCCGCCACGATGAACTTGCGCCGGTCCGTGTTGAAGTACCGATACGCCACGTCGATGGTAATGCCCTGCTCGCGTTCGGCGGCCAGACCGTCTACCAGCAAGGCAAAGTCGATCTCACCAGCCTGAGTCCCGTGCCGCTTGGAATCGGCTTTCAGCGACGCCACCTGATCCTCGAAAATCATCTGTGCTTCGTACAGCATGCGGCCGATGAGCGTACTCTTGCCGTCATCGACGCTTCCACACGTAATGAAACGCAACAGATCCAGCTGCGACTGGTTATCGATGTAGGCGTCGACGCGTTCGCGAATGGTTTCAACGGCAGCGTTCATCAGAAGTATCCCTCCTGCTTTTTCTTTTCCATCGAAGAGGAGGAATCTGAATCAATCGCTCTGCCCTGACGTTCACTCGTGCGACTCTGCAGGAGTTCGAGAATGATCGAGGGAAGGTCATCGGCGTCTGATTCGACGGCGCCGGTCAGCGGATAGCAACCCAGGGTGCGAAATCGCACACGCTTAATCTGTACCCGCTCGTCGGTGAAGAGGCGGAGGCGATCGTCATCGACTAAAATCAGAAGCCCGTCGCGTTCGATGACCGGTCTTTCTGCCGCAAAGTAAAGTGGCACGATCGGAATTTGCTCTCGATAGGTATACTGCCATACATCCAGTTCGGTCCAGTTCGACAACGGGAACACTCGAATACTCTCGCCCTTGTTCTTGTAGCCGTTATAGAGATTCCATAGTTCGGGGCGCTGGTTTTTCGGGTCCCAGCGATGGGTCGAGGTTCGAAACGAGAACACCCGTTCTTTAGCCCGACTCTTTTCTTCGTCGCGTCGCGCGCCACCAAACGCTACATCGAAGCCATGTAGAGTCAATGCTTGCTTGAGCCCCTCTGTCTTCATGATGTCGGTGTGTAAGGCGCTGCCGTGGTCGAACGGATTGATATTCTTCTCGACACCTTCCGGGTTGACGTAAGTGATCAGCTCCATGCCACTGTCGCGCGCCATCTGGTCACGGAACTGATACATCGCCTGGAATTTCCAACGCGTATCAATATGCATTAACGGGAACGGCGGCACGCTTGGGTAAAATGCCTTGCGCGCCAGGTGCAGCATCACGGAGCTGTCCTTGCCTACCGAATAAAGCATCACGGGATTTTCGGCCTGCGCCATGACTTCGCGAATGATGTGAATGCTGTCGGCTTCGAGGCGGTCGAGATGAGAAAGGCGGTCGGCCTGCTGGCGATCGCGCATCGTCGTCGGCGGGACGTGCGCGGTCGTCGAAACGTGTTGATAGGCAACGGTACCGAGGCGCACGCGCCGCCCAGACGGCAGCTTGATGTCATGCGATCCAAGCGCCCCTGCGAGGGCGCGAATCCGTTCCGTGATCGAACCGTGTGGCCAGATCATCAATGGCTTGTCGTCCGCGAGCGCATCGAGCGCTTTCAGCAGCGATTCCGGTTCCGCGGAATTCGGGTCAATAAACACCCACCGCCGCCCGCGCCGTCCGTCGTTGCAAAAAAGCAGGGTGGCCCCGGTATCCGAGCGATGCTCCTGGAGGACTAGGGACAGCCACCGCCGACGTTTGGCCTCGCCCTCGAGACTCTCCACCACGCTCTTTATAGGGGCACGGTCCAGCTCATCAGCGACCTCGTGGAGCTTTACGGCAGCAGGTAAGAGGGCGGATTTTTCGATGAGCCGTTCAGTTGAACGCTGGCTTTGTTGCGGGCCGTCCCGCGTGATCAGGTCGTGAACAGCCGCGGTATCCCAATGGGTCAAATCACCGGATTCCGTGAAGCGGTTTGCTAGGACCTCAGGCGGGAGTGTTAACACCTTCTGCACCCCAAGATTGCTCATAAAAGTGTCGCAATAATACATTTATGGAGAAATAAGTCAAAAATACATGATAATTTTCTTGAAATCGCATTAATTATTTATAATTCACCATACTGCGACATTTTGAAGGCGATTGAATGGCCCTTATCGCCGGTTCAAATGGGATAACGTAGCGAAACGATTCGAAAGTCCAGCGTCGAGAGCGAATCCAACCGCCCGGGGTGCACATGGGGCCTCCGCATTGTGGCGTTCGCCGCGAAAACGTTGCATTCGCGTTATCGATCCCTATAATCCGCGCTCGGTTTGCAGCGGCCATGAAGAACGACATCGCTTCGACCAGGTTTTCGATAACGAAATGACACGAATGCCGCTTGAGCGTTACGGTCGAATACCAAGCCCGGGCGCCGTCACAGCACCCGTTCATCTTCAACGCAGCTCATGGCCGACGAAGTGGCATCGTAATAAGGCGAAAATACTGCTTCTCGCGGTTCTCATCTTGGCCGAGCCCAACGCCATCAGCGCTTCACACTACGACCGGGATCCCGACGCGCTGCGCGCCGCACTCGTCGATGCCGCGGCCAATGACCGCAAGCTACTGGATCAGCTTTGCCGGCAATACAAGGATACGGTGGTCAACCATTTTGAAGCCTGGCGGCGAATGCCTGAAGAATTTCGCGGCGATGAGGAACAAATGAAGCGTTACGGGGAGGCGTTGTTTGCCATTGCATCGCACTTCGAAAGCGAGGGTGATCGCACCCTGATCGGCCTTCTGGAAGGCAGAGCCGAGCGCAACAAGATCATGAACTGGGGACGGATCTACAACGACGCCGAGTTGTTGGTTGATCAGAATCGTTGCGCCGAAGCGATCGCCGTCCTCGAACCGATCGTCGACGACACGCCGGTCTGGGCCGGTACTCCCATAGAACCGCTCGCGGCGCGCGTTCACGGCATCCTCGGGCTCTGCCATGCAAAGCTCGGCGATCAAGAAAAAGCATTGAAATGGACGTACTCGGCCTATGAGTTATGCGTCAAGCGCAAGGACACCGACGGCATCATCGCCTACAGTGGCAACTTGGCCGAAATTTTTCACAAGCTGGGTGACCACACGCGATTCATGGATTGGTTGGATGCCACTATCGGCGTTATGGAAGCGGCGGGGCGCCACGATGAAGCGCGCGCGCTTAAGGAACAGCACTCAGCCGGCCGTTAGCCTGCCGTTTTCACTGCCCTCTTGCTGTCAGCGTCAATCGACAGGAGGCGAGGCAGCGTACTCGCTGCGGCGAGCTTGACCTCGTGTCAGCGCAAGCTGTCGTTGATGTCATTGAGCGTCGCGACACCGGGGCATAACTCGCGTTCGGTGAGGGAATTCAGTGGCGCCTTGACCGTGCCGAGGTGGGTGTGCAGGTCTTCGGGTTCGCGTTCGACGTACAAGAGCCCCGTGACGATCTCACCTTGTTTGGCCCGGTGCTGCAGGTAGGTCATCGCGGCGGTGCGATCCTGCGGATCGTAATCGTCGGCGATTTTCCTGAATTTCAAAACGCTGCCGTCGTGCTGCAAGACTTCCTCGAGCGCCCCGGCTTGGTATGTGGCCGTGATCGCTTCGCGCTTTGGTATGAAATCAAGGCGATTGACGACCTCGTTATGCGCACGGACATAGTCGTAGCTCTTGGTCGAACCCGGGTGATTGTTGAACGCAACACAGGGGCTGATGACGTCCAGAAAAGCGGCGCCTGAGTGTTCGATCGCGGCCTTGAGCAAGGGCACGAGTTGCTCCTTGTCGCCTGAAAAACTGCGTGCGACGAACGTTGCGCCGACCTGGAGCGCGAGACCGATGAGGTCGACCGAGCTATCGCGGTTGACCACCCCGCGCTTGGATTTCGAACCGGTATCCGCGGTCGCGGAAAACTGACCCTTGGTCAATCCGTAGACGCCGTTGTTCTCGACGATGTAGACCATATTGACGCCGCGCCTCAAGGAATGCACGAACTGACCCAGACCAATAGAAGCCGAATCGCCGTCTCCCGACACGCCGAGATAGATGAGGTCGCGGTTCGCGAGATTGGCACCCGTGAGCACCGAAGGCATGCGGCCGTGGACGGCGTTTAGCCCATGCGAGCTGCCGAGAAAATAGGTCGGGGTTTTGGATGAGCAACCGATTCCAGAGAGCTTGGCAACGCAGTGCGGCTCGATCGCGAGATCGAAAAATGCTTGAACGATCGCAGCGCTGATCGAATCGTGTCCGCAACCGGCGCAAAGCGTCGATACCATGCCTTCATAATAGCGACGGGTATAACCGAGTTGGTTAACCGGCAGCTTGGGATGATGAAGCTCGGGCTTGGTGATGTAGGTCATGTCGGGTCCATAGGACGCGCGATTCGCGCCTCAGTTAGGTTTTCAAGTCGGTATTGATTCGCCCGCAAGCGGGCTCCTGCATCGAGGAGGCTTCCGTAGGAGCCCGCTTGCGGGCGAATGACAATTGTCAAAACATCCATAAAAATGAATGCCGATCTAATTCGTCGCAGCGCCACGGGCCAGGTTACCGACGCTCGACACGAGTTGCTGGGCGATCTCCATCGCGATGAAACGCGCCGTAATCGGCGTGCCGTCGTAATGCAGTATCGAAATCAGTTTCTGCGGATCGATGTTGCATTCATTGATCAAAAGACTCCGCATTTGTGCATCCCGGTTTTGTTCGACGACGAATACCTGCTCGTGTGCGGCCATGAAATCGGCCACTTCGTCGACAAACGGGAACGCGCGTATGCGCAGCGCATTGACGTTGATGCCCCCCGACTTCAGGGCCTCGAAGGCTTCCGCAATAGCCGGGGAGGTCGAGCCGTAAAAGATCACACCGAATTTCGCCAGGGGTTCGTTCCACATACTGACCGGCTCTGGCACGAGTTCCTTCGAGGTTTCGAATTTGCGCAGCAAACGCTGCATATTCTCGACGTAATCCGGTCCCGCTTCACTGTACTTGGCATAGCTGTCCTTGGTCGTTCCGCGGGTGAGATACGCGCCTTCGGTGGGGTGTGTGCCGGGGTAGGTGCGGTAAGAGATCCCGTCGTTCTCGACGTCGAGATAACGGGCGAATTCCTCGCCGCGCTCGAACATCTCGTGGGTCATTACCTTGCCTCGGTCGAGGTGCCGGCCGTCGTCCCATTCGAGCGGGTCGGTGAGGCGTTCGTTCATGCCGATGTCGAGATCGAGCATGACGAACACCGGCGTCTGCAACCGGTCGGCGAGATCGAACGCGGCCGCGCTCATCTCGAAAGCTTCCTTGGGATCTTCGGGAAACAAAAGGACGTGCTTGGTGTCGCCGTGCGAGGCATAGGCACACAATAAGATGTCTGATTGCTGGGTCCGCGTCGGCATGCCCGTCGATGGTCCGCCGCGCTGGACGTCGAAAATGACCGCGGGGATCTCGGCGAAATATGCGAAGCCGATGAATTCCTGCATGAGAGAGATACCGGGGCCCGACGTTGCGGTGAACGCGCGTGCGCCGTTCCAGCCGGCACCGATGACCATGCCGATGGCCGCGAGCTCATCTTCCGCCTGCAGAATCGCGTAGCGCGCAGCCCCCGTGTCCGGATCGTGCCGATAGCGTTTGCAATGGCGCTCGAAGGCCTCGGCCAGCGACGAGGATGGCGTGATCGGATACCAGGCGGCGACCGTCGCGCCGCCGTAGACCGCGCCGAGCGCGGCGGCGCTGTTGCCTTCGATGAAAATTCGGTCGCCGACTGTGTCGCAGGGTTGTACGCGCAGTTCCAGCGGGCATTCTAATCTGGAAATCGCATAATCCCGCCCCGTCTGCAGGGCGCGAATGTTGGATTCCATTAACGCTTCCTTGCCCTTGAACTGCTCGCCGACGAGGTTTTGCATCACCTCGATATCAATGTCGAGCAGGGCGGCCAAGGCGCCGACATAAATGATGTTCTTGAACAGCTGCCGCTGCCGCGCATCGGTGTAATGCTGGTTGCAAATTTCCATGACTGGCATGCCGATGACTTGAATGTCATCGCGGAATTTCGACGGCGGCAGCGGTTTTGTTGAATCGTAGAACAAATATCCGCCCGGCTCGATTTCGGCGAGGTCCTGGTCCCAGGTCTCAGGGTTCATCGCGACCATGAAATCGATGCCGCCGCGGCGTCCCAGCCAACCGTCGGCGGAAACGCGGACTTCGTACCAGGTGGGCAGCCCCTGGATGTTCGACGGGAAGATGTTGCGCGGGCTGACCGGGATCCCCATCTTCAAAATCGATTTCGCGAATAAAGCGTTGGCGGAGGCCGAGCCCGAGCCGTTGACGTTGGCGAACTTGACAACGAAGTCGTTGATCGCCGCGATGGGTTTCATTGAATGAAAGTTCCGTCAGGCAGCACGCGAATCGGCTGCCGGGCCCCGACAGGCTGGGCCGACCTGCTGCGGTTCCAGGAGGAACTTTTGCATGTCCCATGCGCCGGTCGGACAGCGTTCTGCGCACAGGCCGCAATGCAGGCACATGTTTTCGTCCTTGACCATGATGCGGCTGGTCGCAAGCTGTCCGGAGACGTACAAATCCTGGGAGGCGTCATCGGCGGGCACGCGAAGCCGCGCGCGTAAATCCGGTTCGTCACCGTTAAAGGTGAAGTTGATGCAATCGGTCGGGCAGATGTCGACGCAGGCATCGCACTCGATGCAGAGCTTGTCGGTGAATATTGTCTGCACGTCGCAATTGAGGCAACGCTCGGCTTCGGCGAGCGCAAGCTTTTGATCATAGCCGAGTTCGACTTCGACTTTGATATTCTTTAACGCTTGCTTGAGATCCTTGAGCGGGACGTTGTAGCGAACGTCATTGGAGATATCGTTATCGTAACTCCACTCGTGGATGCCCATTTTCTGTGAAATGAGATTCACATTGGGGGGCGGGCGCACGTTGATGTCATCCCCATTGAGATACTTGTCGATCGAAATCGCCGCGTCGTGGCCGTGTGCGACTGCCCAGATGATATTTTCGGGTCCGATTGCGGCGTCGCCGCCGAAAAATACATTGGGGATCGTCGATTGCAGTGTCGTCTTGTTCAGGATCGGCCGGTCCCACTGGTCGAATTCGATCCCGATATCGCGCTCGATCCAGGGCACGGCGTTGTCCTGACCGATGGCGATCAGCACGTCGTCACAGGCGAATTCCCGATCGGGTTCGCCGGTTGAAATCAGGGATCGGCGGCCGTTTTCATCATATTCCGCACGTACCGGTTCGAAGCGCATGCCGGTCAGCCGGCCCTTTTTGTGCAGAAATTCCTTCGGCACGAGAAAATTGAGAATCGGGATCTCCTCGTGCATGGCGTCCTCCTTTTCCCATGACGAGGCTTTCATCTGGTCGAATCCGGAGCGCACGATGACGGTGACTTCCTCGCCGCCCAGGCGCTTGGAAGAACGGCAGCAATCCATCGCAGTGTTGCCGCCACCGAGAATGATCACGCGTTTGCCGATCGATGAGATATGCTCGAAGGAAACCGAGGACAGCCAGTCGACGCCGATGTAAATGTGTTTCCCCGCTTCTTCGCGACCCGGGATTATCAGGTCGCGACCGCGCGGCGCGCCGGTACCGACGAAAACGGCGTCATAATCCTGTGCGAGTATATCCTTCATCGAATCGATCCAGACTTCGCCGCGAAATTCCACGCCTAAGTCGAGGATGTAAGCGATTTCCTCGTCGATGATTTCCTCGGGCAGCCGGAATTTCGGGATCTGACTTCGAATCATGCCGCCGGCGCGATCCTCGCCGTCGAAGATCACGACCTCGTAGCCGAGCGGCGCGAGGTCGCGCGCCAGGGTCAGTGATGCCGGCCCGGCGCCGATGCAGGCGATGCGCCGGCCGTTTTTCTGCTTGGCGGGCTGCGGCAGGCGATGCGTAATATCGCCCTTGTAATCGGCCGCAACGCGCTTCAAACGACAGATGGCGACCGGGGCCTTTTCCACCCGGCCGCGGCGGCAGGCCGGTTCACAAGGCCGGTCGCAGGTGCGCCCCAGAATGCCCGGGAAGACGTTCGACTCCCAATTGAGCATATAGGCGTCGGCGTAGCGCCCGTCGGCGACCATGCGGATGTATTCCGGAACGGGTGTATGGGCCGGGCAGGCCCACTGGCAATCGACGACTTTGTGAAAGTAATCGGGGTTACCGATATCGGTGGGCTCCAAGCGCCACTCCTTCGCTGGGGATGGTCTACACCTTCTCCAGCGTGTCGATAAATAAATTCGACGCGTAATTCTACGACGGTCGACCGATAAACACCACGGGCGGCCTCACAGATCTAGCGGTCGCTAATTTCGATTCTTGAATTCGTATTGCGTTCAATCTTTGCGAAAATGTTCGTCACGTTTGTGTTGGCTAAATACCTTGTGACGGGTAAGCTATTTCACGTGGAGCTCCTGCGCGAAACCGAGTACAGGCTCATCGACAAAGTCGGCATGCCGCACGTGTTGAATTTCATCACCGCAAAGCTCGCGGCCTACGACACGAAGAGGCTTGACTGGATCAAGCTCCTGCCGCTCAATCACAAGACCCTGTTGCATGGGGCCTGCGATTTTCCCTACCGCAAAGACCCAGTGTCTGAGAGCTGGGACCACGGCTACCGCATCCGGGCCAGCGTCAACATCGAGCAGGCTCCGCCCTTTACCTATGTGCACTGGGGCCGCGTCAAATCGACGCGCAATCTGCGCGGCTGGGTCTCCGGTGAACAGGAATTTCGTTTCGCCGATCTCGCCGAATGCGCCATTCATACCCTGGCGCACGAATGCTTCCATTTTCTCGCCGATTCCGGGCAGGTCGTCGAGCGCAATACCGAGGCCAATGCCAACTGGTCGGCGGATCGATGGATGAATGAATTTCGGGAAAGGGTGGGCTTGCCGGAGCCCGTCTTCTAGTGTGCCGTCCCGTAAATATATTCCACAATTCGCTGGTTCTTTTTGCCCCTGGCGGCGTTGCTCGTCGGAGTGTAGAGCCCACTACACGGCGTCCTCGCGCCTTGCCAGGAACAAAAATCCCTGCGCGACTTATGAAATATATTTACGGGACGGCACACTAGGAGCCCGCTTGCGGGCGAACGAGCCGTAGGCGACCGTTACCGATACCCGTCGTTCGGATCGAATCCCGACGCCTCGAGAATCGGGCCGCGTAGCTGATTGACGTTTCGCAGGATCTGTATGCGCCACCGGCTCACTTCATCGACCTGATAGTCTTCGAAATCGACCGGCAGGTTGTCCGGATCGAACTCCCGCACCATCCAGTTCATGACCGCCGCCAGGCGACCATCGGAGAGGGCGGACTGGGCGACGCCGGGTACGCGCAAGAGAAACGCCCGCCCCTCGGCCGAATGCAGAAACTTGGACACATGACCCTTCAGGCGGGGTACCCCGATCTCGGTTATTCCGATGCCCCCGGGCAGATGGCAGCCCTGGCATTCGAGCATGAAGTCGACACGAGGTGAATTGACCTCGGCGGCGGCCGTCGACACCGCGCTGAGTGAGATACAAGCGCCGAGGAGGAGCGCGCCGGCCACCGTTCCTGGACAACTTAAAGCGGTGCGGACCGCCATCTGGAGAACCCGTCCGTCAGGCCTTCTTTTCGGTCGCGACCCCAATGACCGCACCCACGGAGCAGTGATAGGCGTTGCTCTTCGTGCCGATGCACCAGTTGATGTCGTTATCGAGCGAGGGCCTGAATATCGGTGCGTCGCCGACGTTGGTGTTACAAAAGCACCGCCCGCAACCGCTCTTGCCGCAGCAGTCGTTGTAGGAAATGATGTAATCCTTGCCATCGGTGGGATTGCGGCAGGTACCGATCCATGTAATGGGCGAGGGCTCGGTTCCCGGCGGACAGGAATTCATCGTGCCGCCACAGCACGAGCACAAAAATCCGTCCATGCTGCAGTAACGCCAGTAATCGCAGCTTTGCGGATTGCCCGGATCGCCCTCGATCCCGGATTCATCCGGTGCCGGCATCCGATGGGAATCAGCGCGGGCCACCGGCAAGGTCGGAAAGGCGGCGGCGCCGACGAGAACGGCCCCGAAGCGGGTCAGAAAGCTGCGCCGGGCGGCGTGTCGCGCCAGGTTCCGTGTGCCGAGTTCCGAATACTTATCCAACCATTTCATGAGTTCAGATCCTTGATTTAAGACATTGACCGCCTTCAGGCGACGTCCCGCTTGCCGTCGGCGCCGCCTGCATGCTGTTGGGCGACGTATTCCTGAATGGATGATACTCCCCGCTCCTTCGCTTCGAACAGGCTTTCTAGGTGTTCACGGTTGTTGGTGAGCCCCTTGGCGCAGACCACGCCCGCCTCATCGATCAGCACGGCGAAGGGCAGCTTACCGACTTGGTAGGTCAGCCCGAGCTGGGTGGAAACGATATAGGGAAAATCGGCAAGGCGTTTGCGCTCGTGGAACGCGCGTTGCTCGGCGAGTTCGCCGTCGCTGGCAAGGACGATATCGAGCCAGCCCGATTCGTCTTTCTTGAGTGAACGCAACACCGGCAGCAGGGTGTCGCAGATCGGGCAGGTCGGCGACAGGAAGAATATCAGGGTCGTGCGCGACGCCTCACTCGGTCCGCCGAGCCGTATCGGCTTTCCGTCCAGGGTTTCTAAATCCATGATCGGGGCTTCGTCGCCGGCACCCGGACCGGCGCCGATCGTGAGCGCTCCGGCCGGTGCGATCCGTTCGAAGATCACGCCGACCTGTCGCGCCAGCGCCAGCACGGTTACACCCAGCACGATAACGACGATCCACAAGATGAGATTGGAGACGGTCAGCGCGCTTTCCATTAGGGTTGCTCCATGTAGGCGTCCATCGCGTCGAGGTGAGGCGCGTTGGCCGTCAACTGATTGACCGCCGCGTAAAGAACCGAACCACTGCCAACAGCGAGGAGTAGCACGGCGAAGTCCAGCGCGCCGAGCGGGCGCGTCGCGGGCGCTGCGGCGCCGCACGCCGCAACCGCGATCAAAGCGATATTACGCAGCACCAACCATCCGTTCAGCGTCTGCCGTGCGGCGGGTCCCGTGCAACCGCAGTCGATATCGCTGCGTCCGCGCAGAAGATTGATACCTATCGCAAACGCATAGACACCGAGCAGGGTGCCGCCTGCGATCATGGCGTGCGCGCCCGTGGCGGTATTCACGGCCGCCGCCGCGATCATCAATTCGACCAGCGGAATGAGGACGGCTGCCATGGGAACGATTGGATCGGGGAGCAGGGCGTACTCCCGTAGATTGCCGCGGAAATACGTTAAGCCGCGAAGTTTTCCGACCGCCGCCGACAGCAGCAGAAGCGCCAGGCCGTAGCGTGCGGAGAGAACAATGACGGGGTCCAATTCGGGCACCTTACTGGCCGCGGTTCATTTCACCATCGGAACGGATTGGAGAAGGATGGGAGAAAACCCGATCTCTTTCAGGCCGCGTAAGTATTTGCCCGAACGCGCGTCATAGATATGTACGTCAGACGAGCCGGCATACGCGGTCAAAAGCACCGGTTCCGCGTCCTGGCTGACCTCGATCGATCCGGCCTTGTGGTCTAGTTTTATCTTGCGGACGCGCTTGTTCGTTTTCAGATCGTAAACCCAAACGTCCTTACCCGGATCCTTATGCGTCCACTTCCCGCCTTCATGAACGAGTACGTAGAGCTCCGAGTGCGCGGTATTGATGGTCGCGTACTGATAGCCGCCGGGCCGCCAAGCGGCGTCGCCTTCGCCGAAGAGCTGCCATTCCTCTTCGAATTTCGGATTGCCACCGGCCATGTCAATGGGCTTGACGATGCCCTCCATGGTGAAGAAATACCAGGTGTCGCCGACCCGGGCGACCTTGTCGTCGATGGTGTCGCCCTGGGGCTCGTAGAACTTTTTGCTTTGTTCAGTCGCCGTCACCTTGCCGTCGTCATCGAGCTTGAGTGTCAACATGGTGCCGTCGCCGCAGACCATGTTGAAAGCACGCGGCCCCGCCGAATAAACCTGGGCGCAACCCGGTGTTTCAACTTCGGCGAGGAATTTCCGGGCCTCGATGTCGACCAGAGAGATGGATTGCGCGGGCGTGAAGTTGTAGACCGCAAAAAAGCGGTCGTCGCTGGTCAGGTTGGCGTGGCCGACGAGTGAGACCGAACTCGATTTCTTTGGCGGAATGTCGATCTCGTGGAGCAGTGACAGGTTTTTCGGATCATAGTAGGCGACGATGTCTTCGCGCTTACCGCGGGTTCCCCGCGTGTAATAGATCTCGGGCGAATAAATCGTGCCGTAATCCGACGGCAGGATCAGCGATGCGAAGAAGTAGCCGACGCTCAGCATGCCGAGCATCTGCCCGCTGTCGCCGTCGATTAGAAACGCTTTGCCGGCTTCCATGTGATTGAAGACTATATCGTTGACCCAGAACCAGTGGGCGCCCGGCTTGTCCGGCAGGGTTGCGGCCTTCGTGACCTCAGGTTTCAGTTCCGCGGAGGCGCTTGCGAATATGACGATTGAGAAGAGTGCAGCAAGGAGTTGCTTGATCCGGTATTCCATTGGCCTAGCTCGCCCTTAATTGGCAGGTGACAGCCCCGAAGCCTATCAGATCCGGGCGGTTGAATGCATCATGAGACGCGCGCAGGCAGTGGCCTCCTGGGGACCCAAATCGAGGCCAGAAATGGTAACCTCGCGCCCTTACAAAATTTTGGCATGAATTTCGGGAGATCGGCCCTCATGAAGGCAGTAGTGGCACACGCAATCGATGATTTTTCAGTGGTGGACGTAGACTTGGATGCGCCCAAGGCGGGCGAGGTCTTGGTGAAGATGCAGGCGACCGGTATCTGTCGTTCCGATCTCTCGATCATCAACGGCACGATCCGCTGGAAGCTGCCTTCGGTGCTGGGCCACGAGGGCGCCGGCATCGTTGAGGAGGTGGGCGAAGGCGTCACGAACGTCGCGCCGGGCGATCACGTCGTGCTCTCATTCGTGCCGAACTGCGGCGATTGCTTTTTTTGTAATCGAAGCGAACCGCATCTGTGCCAGAAGAATAAGCCGCACGGTGGTTTGATGGACGGCACGAGCCGGGTGCGCTTGAATGGTGAGGAAATCGCGGTCATGTCCTTTCTCGGCAACATGGCGGAATACTGCGTGGTGCCGTCGGTCTGCGTCGTCGCGATCGACAAGTCCTATGATTTCAAGGCGGCCGCGCTGGTCGGCTGCGGCGTGACCACCGGCGTCGGCGCTGCGATCAAGACCGCGGAAGTCAAGACGGGCTCGACCGTCGCGGTGTTCGGCTGCGGCGGAGTCGGCCTCAATGTGATCCAGGGCGCACGGATCGCGGGCGCGGCGCAGATCATCGCCGTCGATCTCTCGACCGAGAAGCTGGAACTGGCCAGGCTCTTCGGGGCCACGGATACGGTCGCACCCGGGGAAGGCGATGCCTTCAAAGAGATCCTGGGCCTGACCGGCGGCATCGGCGTCGATTACGCATTTGAAGTGGTCGGCAGCGGCAAACTGGTCGAACAGTGCTTCAAATCGACACGCATGAACGGCATGACGGTGCTGGTCGGCGTCGGCCGCACAGACGATCGTTTTTCGTTCAACGCGATGATCGTTCCCTTCACCGCTAAGACGATCAAGGGCTGCATGTACGGCAGTGCCAATTTCAAGGTCGATTTCCCCCTGTACCTGGATCTGTACCGTCAGAAGAAGCTGGACCTGGACCGATTGATCACGCGCACCTACTCGCTCGACGAGGCACCGCAGGCCTTCGAGGATCTCGAGAAAGGCGTCAACGCGCGCGGCGTCATCGTCTATTGACCGCGGCGAGAAATACCAGCTAGCTCATGCACGTCCAGAAACACAAAAAATGATTACGCAAACACAAAGTAATCGTACTAATATTTTGGAGTACCCTCTGTGTGATGCTGTAAAAAAATAGTCGTTCCTCGGCGATCACTGGTTGGGGAATGGTCGCGGCAATCTACTTGCTGTGCGGCGATTCATGCTATCGTTGCATGCGCCCGCCGCACCGCAACCAAGAGCGCGTGTCAGCGCCGCACCTGTGCTGAACCACGCTAGTCCGAGCCATGATATCGCAGGCAAAAGCTGTCAGGTTTCCAAGCCGCCAGGCCGACGCCAGCCCGCGCCAGGCCGCCGTCGGCGTCGTCATCCCCTGTCATCGCGAACGCGCCTCCATACTCGAGGTGTTGAGCGCCATGCCAGAAGAGGTTACCCGGATTTATTGCGTGGACGACGGCTGCCCCGATGGCACCGGTCGATACATCGAGGATAAGGTCGAAGACCAGCGCGTCCGCGTCCTCTACCACGAGCACAACCGCGGCGTCGGCGCGGCCATGAAATCGGGTTACCGTGCGGCGCTCGCCGACGGCATGGAGATCATCGTCAAGCTCGACGGCGACGGGCAGATGGACCCGGCCGAGATCCCCCACCTGCTCAATCCCATCCTCTCCGATGTTGCCGATTACACCAAGGGCAACCGTTTCTATCGCCTCAGCGGGATCGGCTCGATGCCGCTGGCGAGACTCATCGGCAACACCGCACTGTCCTTCGTCAGTAAACTCTCCACGGGATACTGGCAGTTGTTCGATCCAAACAATGGATTCACCGCGATCGACGCGCAGGTGCTCGAACTCATGCCGCTCGACGACGTCGACGACGGCTATTTTTTCGAATCGGACATGCTGTTCCGCCTGAACACGCTGCGCGCCGTGGTTCTCGACATCCCGATGCACGCGCGCTACGGCGATGAGCACAGCGGCATTCGATTGCGTCGCGCGATGGTCACATTCGCGTTTCGGCACGGGATCAACTTCCTCAAGCGCCTTTTCTACAATTATTTCCTGCGCGGATTCAGTGTTGCCTCGGTTGAATGGCTGCTCGGGCCGGCCATGCTGGCGTTCGGTATCTACTTCGGCGCGACGGAGTGGTTGGAGAGCATCCGCACCAGCGTGGCTGCCACCGCCGGCACGGTCATGCTCGCGGCGCTGCCCGTCATCGTCGGCGTGCAGATGCTGTTGTCGGCGATTCACTTCGATATCAACAACGAACCGACGGTGCCGTTGCGGCGGCTGCTGGGCAAGCACGCGCATTGGGATTGAGCCGCTGAGTAGCGGGCATCATCGGAGCGTGGCCGTAGGGGGCAACGGGACAGACTCGGCGTCGCGCGGCTTTCGACCCGGCGGCGTCCAGTGGGCCGTGTTTCTAATCGTTGCCTTCACCGTCCAGGTGACGAGTCAGTACGTCTTCGAGCGCTGGCAGGAACCGCGTTTCGACGCGGTGCGTTACCTGGACTACGCTCTCAACCTGTACCAGCACGGCGTCTTCGGCTTATCCCGGCCGGGGAATGCGGCAGCACCGCTGCCTGCGCGCGCCAATACGCCACTCTATCCGGCTTTTCTCGCCGGGGTATTCCATCTCGGTGAACCGCCCCCGGAGCAATTGAGGTGTTTCCTGCTCCCCGGTGATTCCGATTGCTTGTATTCGTTCGACGGGGTGAGGGCCGTGCAGGCGGCGATAGCGGTCGCCGCTCTCGCGTTGATCTGGTTCGCGGGCGGGATCGTGGCGGGTGGAGCCGCCGGGGCGTGGGCTTCGGCGCTGTGCGCCGCTCTTTCCGGACAGTTCAGTTATTACGCCAATGCGTTGTTGACCGAAAACCTTTCGATCCTGCTGTGCGCGCTGCTGACTGTCTCTCTCTGCATGGCGGCCCGCGGCGCCTTACGCTGGTACATCATGCTCGGCTTGTCGGTGGGGCTCTTGACCATGACGCGTCCAGAATTCGTTTACCTTGCTTATGCACTGGTCGTAGTCGCGCTCGTGCTCGCGTTAAGGTCTACGGTGTCGTGGCGCCTGGGCGTCATTGCGATCCTCGCCGGCACGATCGTGGTCGGTCCGTGGCTCGTGCGCAATCGCGCTACGTTCGGTGACGCGGCCCTGACCGATTCTTATGCCGGTTATACGCTGGCGCAGCGGGTTGCCTACAATCGCATGAGCGCGCTCGAATTCGGCGCAGCTTTCGTCTACTGGTTTCCGGATTTCGGCGATACCGTCGCCAGGCGCCTGTTCCCGGCCGAGTCAATTGCCAGGCTCGATTTCGGACCCGAAAGCTATTCGAGCAGCGGCGTCGACTTGTACGGGGAGGTCGCCGACCGGGTCGGACCGGACGGCGACGTCACGACGACGCTGCTCGTGGAGGAAGTCTTCGGGCATCCGGTCAAGCACGCGTTAGTGACGGTCGCGCTCGCGTGGCGTGGGGTTTTTGTCGCGAAGCTGTGGGGCGTCGCCGGACTCACCGCATTCATGGTCGTAATGCTCCACCGCCGCGGCGAATGGCGGCTGCTCGCGCTCGTGAGCGCGCCGGCCTGGTTCATGCTGGCGCTCTACGCGGGCGTGTCGGTCAGCATCCCGCGTTACTCGATCTGTTTCATACCGGTCTTTTCGTTGGCCCTGGGTACGCTCGGCGTGCGCGCGGTAGACGCCATCCGCGCGCGACAATCGACCGCGAGGTGAAGGGCCCGCGCGTCAAAATGCGGCTGTATGCATGGGTGGTTTCGACCGCCGCGAGCGCCGCCCTGCTGGGCCTGGTGTTGTTTTTCGCCGATTTCGATACGGTGTTCATGCTCGCTCGGCAGATACCGTGGTGGCTGCTCCTACTGGGCGTCGGCGTATTGCTGTTGGAGGGTGTTTGCTCGGCACTGCGCATTAAACTCATGATCCGCGGACCGGTGTCCTTACGCGACGCCTTCATCGTTACCGCATGGTGGGTTTTCGGTCTCGCGACACTGCCGGCGCGCTTGGGTGAACTCGCGGGTATGCACATGTTGCAGCGGCGTCTCGGGCATTCGTTCGGCGAAGCGCTGAATAACCTTTCGGTGCAGCGCTTGTTCGACGTCGCGATTCTATTCGCGGTTGGTGCGGTGGCGGTCGCGGCGCAAGCCCCATTTATCGATCGCTCGGTCGTCGTCGTCCTGAGCGGAGTCCTAGCCTGCGTCGTGCTTTTCGCCCTTGTGAATCTGGCGGCAGCCTTCGCCGCAATCGCACGTGTCTTGCTTCCCTTACGCCGCCGTGGCGGATTCCGTCAGGTTCTGCGAACCCTGTTGCAGGCCCGGCGCGCTGCGCGCTCGCTGCTCACGCGCAGGCGTCTTGCTGCGCTGGCAGGGGTATCGGTTGCCAAGTGGGGTTTTAATCTCGGCGGTCTCGCGCTCGTGATACTCGCGTTCGTACCGGCGCTCGCCGCTTTACAGGGTGTCTCCGTCGCCGTTATCTACAATCTGTCGGCGGTCATTCCGCTGCAGACGGTGGGTGGGATCGGGATCGGTGAAGTCTCGCTGGCCGGCGGACTCGCTTGGTACGGCCACGGCGCGGCCACCGCGGCCTCGGCGGCGATCCTGCTGCGACTCGTTTTGATCGGGGCACCCGTCCTGTTCTGGCTCATCGTTGTTGCCACCGATCTACTCGCCGGCAGTGGCCGGCGCCCTGCCGGAGCATCGACGGCCAAATGAGTAATAACGAAACGCTTAACCAATGCGACAAAACCGATTGTTTCTGCTGTCGGGCCGAGCCGTTCAGACGACGAGCTTCGATGCCAACGGCGACAATCGGTCGACGACGAAGCGCGGCAGTCGCTTCCAGGTGTCGCTGAATACGCGAAAACGAAGGCTCGTGGGGTCCATGATCGGATGCGCGCGCCCTCTTACGAGATAGGTTTGATAATGCAAGGGCTGTGATTTCATGCCCCAGATTTTCTTGAAGTTGAACGACCCTGTGCCGCGAATGCTGCGGCCGAAATCGGCCATGGTGAACCCTAATTCATATGCACGTTTCACTACTGACCACAGCATAAAAGTATGAGCATGGGTCGAATAGGCTTCAGTACTCGCACCTCCATAAAAAGGTAAGGTCTGGTTATTGAAATGAAAGCACAACGCGGCAGCGATGGGCCGTGCTTGATTTTTTACGATAACGATTTCCACGCGGTCACCGAATTCCGTGAGCAAGGATTGAATATATTTTTTCGGATAGGCGGGCGTGCCCAGGCGGTGCATACTGTCTGCGTACAATGAATAGAACGGCTCGATGTCGCGATTCA
This sequence comes from Gammaproteobacteria bacterium, assembly GCA_963662545.2. GTDB lineage: Bacteria > Pseudomonadota > Gammaproteobacteria > JAYYZW01. The sequence continues at coordinate 2,393,663 of CAXXLL010000003.1, read as the reverse complement.
TGCTCGCGGTTAACCCTAAGGTCAAGGCTTTTCGTATATAGGTTCGCTGTCTTTTCGGAATGGCTTTGAAGTTTGCTTCCTCGGTGCCGAGTATCGGCCGCGAAAACGAGAAGAAATGCTCATGCCTGCGCCAACCATCCAGGCATCGCTGCGCATTGCGTAGCTCCAGGTAATCGACCTCGAGTGTTTCCGCGCGCACTAACGCGGCCTCTTCGAGAAACGCGGCTGCCTCCGGGTAGAGCGCGGCGGCTCCGCCGATGACGCATAAAGGAGTGGACATCAAAGCGATCCCGAGTGGCCCGCGTTTGACGACGAACAGTGGCAGGACACCGATGATCCCGGTCGCATCTTCGGCAGCGAGATATTGACTTTCGAATCCGAAGTTCTGCCGGATGACGGGCTCCCATTCCGCCAGATGAAAAAAACTGCCATCCGGCGCCGCGGCGACGGCAGCGTTCCAGGCAGCAGTACCGACGTCCTCCAATCGCCGAATTTTCATGATTTGTTCAGCACGGGGCCGAAAACGAACCGCTGAGCGCCGTTCGCATGATGGCCTTCGGATGCCCGGGAAATATGATCAGACCGAGACCGATCGACGGAAGAATAACCGTCCTGCCTGAGAACAACTTTCGCTGCGGAATTGAGCGCCGATATCATTCTGGCCGCGTACACGGGCGATTGCTATTCTGGGCGGCCCCAGGCAGCGGCGGGGCGCCGCGCCCATGGTGAGAAGCATGCGAGTTGACAAGAGGACTGACCGTCTCTACGCCGATATACGCGAGCGTTTCGGCGAGCGTAACCCTTTGGCCAACGGCTATCGTACGCGCGCCTATTTCTTGCGCGAGCAGTCCGTCCTGCACGGATTGCTGGACCCGGAAGCATCCATCGTGGTGGACATCGCGTGCGGCTCGGGCCTCATGTTGCGTCCCCTGGTCGACGGCCGTCGCGTTGTATTCGGGATCGATTTTAACGCCGATGCGTGCCAAGCGGCGCTTACCAACGGTTTTCCCGTCGTCCGCGCCGACGCATTCGCGCTGCCGCTCAGAGATGAAAGCATCGACGAACTCACGAGCTGTCAGTTCTTCAATCAACAGCGCGCAGAGGGTTTGAAGATCTTCGCGCTTGAGGCGGCGCGCGTGCTCAGACCGGGCGGCCGCGCCGTGCTGGTATGGCGCAATGGCGCAGCACTGGTACACCGTCTCGCGCACGCCTGTCTGAGTGTCGTGGACCGACTTCGCGGCCTGCCGGAGTTTCCTCAATTCGTGCACAGCATTGAGGACCTGCGCACCTACCTGACCGCGGCCGGGCTCGAAATCGAGCACGAGGAAGTCAGCTTCCCGGTTCTGCGGTGGCGCTCGAAAGATATTATGGGCCTCGCTGCTGGCATCATAGGTGCCTCTTGCATCGTGATCGCGCGGAAACCGATCTGCGCAACGTGATCCGTCACGCGAGCCGGTGTTCGGATTGATACAGCGGCGCATCGCGGAATTCTCCGGCGGCGATCCTGTCGGCGAACGGCGCCAGGATCTCAGCTCCGGCCGCAAGTCGGCCGAGCTTGGTCAAGGTGCATTTGCGGTTGCGCCACAACAAAAGGCTCATCAGCAAGCTCGTTCCCGGGAAGCGAAAGTAAGGCTCGGTGGCGTCGACATCATACGGATGGATGTAGCTCCACAGGGTCTGACCATTGGTAGCGCCGTAGGCGCGCACTACGACGCTCGGCAGGTAGCGTAGGTAAATTCCGCCGAGAAACGGAATTTCCGTGCCGGCGAAACGGGCTAGGGGAACCGGGATCTCGAGAAGACCCTGTGGCCAGCGGAACACGCGGCGCGGCGCCTGCTCATAACCGTACAGCGGGTGACGCGCCGGCAGCACGCTCGAGGAGTATTCAATGCCGGCTTCTTGGAGCAGCGGCAGCACCCAGGTCGTGGCCGGCGTCAGAGAGAAAACCGGCGCCCGATAACCCGTGACCCGTCGGCCGCTCACATCTTCGAGCGCCTTTTTGGCCGCGGTGAGCCGCACTGCGTACCGGTCCCGATTTTCGGCAGTGAGCGGTGTATGCCGGAAGGAATGCAGCGCCAGCTCATGGCCGGCGGCGTTGGCCCGTGTGATCAATTCCCGCTCGGCATTCACCAGTTCGCCGACGATGAATATCGTCGCGTGGATCGCCTGTTCTTCGAAGAAATCGAGGATCCGCCGCGCATTGTTGCGGTAGCGCACGTCGCCGCCGCGATGATTCTCCAGATCCAGTGTGAAGGTCAGCTCCATTCGGCGGTGACCTCAGGCGCGCGAATACTTGGCTTTGAAATGATTTTCGAAATACGCCGTCGGCAACAACCACATGGCGGCGTCGCGTAGGGTCTGCCGCCAGATGGTGCACGGCACGTACCAACGGGCCATGCTGCGGGTCCGATCCTGAACGTCAAAAACCGTCGTCTGAAGATCCTGCTGGTAGGCTTGGAAAGCTTCTGCCGCCGGAAGCGCGACGAGCCGTTCGCTTAGCACGCAAGCGCCGGTGAAGGCCATCGTCGCGCCCTGTCCCGATATGAGCGTCATGCAGTGTGCGGCATCGCCGACCAGTACGGACTGGTTCTGATACCACTGACTCATGCGTACCTGGATGAGCGGATCCATGTAGAACGCGCCATCGTCGGGACAATGTTCGAGTACCTGTCGCGTAGCAGCCCGCGTGTCGGCGTAGGCGTTGAGGAGCACCTGCCGGCGCTCGGCCGGCGGCGGCGCTTCGCTGAGTGCGGTGCGCCACACGAACACGGAAGCGAGGCCCCCGGCGGGAGTCGTGAACATTGCCATGTAGCGGTCGCGTTCCATGTGCGTCTCGAACTTGCGTTCGAGATGGAAAATATTCGGCAGCGGGTAGGCAGCCGAGCATAGCCGGAGGAAGCGCATGCTCACCTCGCGATCGCCGAACGCGAGGCGGCGTATCGCCGAGTGTAGCCCGTCCGCGCCGATCACAACCTCGTATGCCTCCTCGCGACCGTCGGTAAAGCGGACCTGAGAGCAGTGCTCGCCGTGATCGATCCCACCCACGCTCGCGCCGAAACGAAACTCCGCGAGGTCCTTTGCCTTCTCATAGAGGATATCCTGCAGGTCATCCCGCATGATCTGGATGACGTCGACCCCATCGAAAAGGCGTGCGTAGTCGAGTTCGAGTAAAGCGGCGCCGCCGGCGCGATGGTAGCTCGAAGCCACGACGCCGCAGGTGCGTTGTTCGAGTTCCGGCAGTAGGTCGAGTGCATCGGCGTAGCGGTAGGAACGGTGCGAAAGGGAAACGATGTAACCGTCCGCGCGCACGTCCGCGGCCTGCTCGACGACGACCGGTTTGAACCCATTACGCCCAAGCCAGATGGCGGCAGTGAGCCCGGCGACGCCGGCACCGGAAATGAGCACGCGCGAGGATTTGTCCATCGATCAAAGACGCCGGTAGATGCGTACCATGATATCCGATGGCAGCAGCTTTAGGATTGGCACCGCGCTGAGCGCCGCTACGTAAGTCAGCACATCACCAGCAAGCTTGCGGTTTGCATCGGCGCGGATCCGCGTCCACAAGCGCCGCACGGAAATGCTTGGCAAGGTAAAGGTGCGGATGCGTTCGAAACCGCGTCCCTCAATCAGTCGATCGAGATCGGTGGGCGCGTAATAGAAAAGATGCGGGCTTTCGAAGTCTTTCTGCCACATTCGTTCCAGCGGCCGCGTAATGCCGGTGCGCGCGAGGATTTCGCTCGCGCGGTAAACGGGTCCCGCGTGCGACGGCAGGTTTAACATCAGCAATCCACCCGTCACCAACTGCGCGCGTACCGCTGCCAGCGCTTCAAGCGGCGACGGCAGGTGTTCGAAAACGTCGTTGAAGGTGATGATGTCGCGGGGCGTGTTTCCCGCAGCAACGGGAAACCGGCCGGTGATGACGTCGAGCCCGGCCTCGCGACCACGCGCGGCAAGGCGGGCGTCGGGCTCGATACCGGAGACTGCAAAACCCGCCTCTAGCGCGGCCTTGAGAAACCAGCCGGGGCCGCACCCGACATCGAGCAGGCGCTTCGATCCGGGCACGGTTACCCGGGCGAGCTCTGCCAGCAGACGTCGTGCGGCATCCCGCCTCAGCGGCGCCATCGCGATTTCGGCTGCATCGTCCCAGCCATGCGCCACGTCCCCCTCGAGGCTGGCCGAACGCAGACCGCAGCCACCGCAGCGCCGGAGCCAGGGCATCAGATAGGAATCCGGCACCGACCCGCAGACGGGGCACGCCGACATTGCCACAGCACCGGGCGGCTCGCCCTTGCCGAGGCTCACTTGAAGTGAGGTATGACTTCGCGCGCAAAGAGTTCGACCGAGCGCATCGCATCGCTGCCGCTGATGCCGGGCATATGCATCCAGCACACGACCTCGGTCGGCTGGACGGCGTCGCGATAGAGCTCCAGTTGCTCGATGGCGAACGCGGGGTCGCCGATGATATAGCGGTTCTTGAAATTGTCGAATCCGACCTGGTTCTTGTCGGTGATGACCGAGCCGTCGGCCGCCCGCAGCACTCGGTCGCCTGCGGCTGAAGCTGCGCCATAGAGTTCAGTGAAGAGATAATTCAGCGCGGGCGCCGCGATCTCTTCAGCCTTGGCGTGCGATTCTGCGATGAATACCGAGCGGATGATGGGGCGCTCCGGAATCGTCCACCCCTCAGCCGCCGCCGCTTCCTCGTAGGGTTTGAAATGGTCGATCAATTCCTCGGGACCGTGCCGCGGCGACATGATTTGAACCGCGTGCCGTTTGGCCGCGCGCCTGAGCGAAGACTTGGCGGAAACGCCGTACCAGATCGGTGGATGCGGCGATTGCGCCGGTTTCGGCGTCAGCTGCGTCTCGGGTACCTTGTAATAACGGCCGTCGAAGGAGAAGGTTTCTTCGGTCCAGGCCAGGGTCATGAGGTCGAGGGCTTCCTCGAAGCGTCCGACGCGCTCCTCACGCGGTACCCCATGCGCCTCGAACTCCTTGGCGACGTAGCCGGGCGCCACGCCGAAGATGAAGCGACCGCCCGACAGATTGTCGAGCACGGCGACGTCTTCGGCGAGTTTGAGCGGCGCATACATCGGCACGAGCAGAACGCCCGTGCCGATCCGCATGTGCTTGGTCACTGCCGCCGCGCCTGCGCAGGCGATCAAAGGTCCCGGGCACAATCCGTCTTTCTGCGCGTGATGCGACACCTGGAAGCAGGATTCGTATCCCAGGTCCTCGGCGCGCGGCAGACAAGTGAGCATGTCATCGTAGGGCTCGCGCCATGACAGTTCGCTCGCCGGTGGGACTTGTTGAGAGAACAGCAATCCGAATTTCATGTTGTTACCCGTTGATCATTTCACGCGGCTCAGGCCATGACCGGGCTGATGTCGCAGCCGATTTGCTCGAGCATGTCGCGCACCGAATCGCCGACCGCCGTGGCGTTCGGACCGTCGCCGTGGATGCAGATGCTCTCGGCATCGAGTGCAATGAGCGAACCATCGTTGGCTTCGACCTTGCCCGTTTCGACAAAGCGCTTAACCTGTGCGGCGGCGAATTCGGTGTCGGTTTCGTGCTTGGAGCGTTGCAGGATGAGCGAGCCGTCGGGCGCGTAAATGAGGTCCGGATAGATCTCGCCGACGACGCGTATGCCCTTTTTCTTCGCCGCCGACGGCATGGCGGCATCAGTCGGTGCCGGCCAATACAGTATGGGCGAATCGGAGATCTCCGCGATCGCGTCCGCGACCGCGTCCGCCAGCGCCTCGTCCGCGCGCAGGATGGAATAAAAGGCGCCGTGCGGCTTGATGTGGTGCAGGCGCATGCCGTGAACCCTGAGCGCGGCCTGCAACGCGCCCGTTTGATAAACGACATAGGCATGCGCATCTTCTGGCGTGATGTTCATGGCGCGCCGGCCGAAGCCGAGGAGATCGGGAAGTCCCGGATGAGAGCCGACCTCGACCTTATGTTTCTTGGCGAGTTTGACTGTTTCCAGCATGGTCAGGGGATCGCTCGCATGAAATCCGCAGGCGACGTTGGCGGTCGTGATCCGCGGCATCATTCCTTCGTCATTGCCCATATTCCAGTTGCCGAAGCTCTCACCCATATCGCAATTGATATCCATCGAACTTTTCATTGTCTTCTTCTCGCTGAGCTGACTGCCGATCAGTGTAGCGCCCGGGCATGGCCGTCGCCAGACGACCGCAGTGCTGGCGCCGCCGGTCGCTCGGCGATGCGGCCAAGCATTGCCGCCGGTCTGCCGTGCACCACTGGATTTGCGTAGGCGGCGACGATTTCAAGGTGCGGTTCGAGGCGCCGGTAGGGGTAATATGGCTCCGGAAAGGACGGGCTCGCGCTTTGCATCATGAAGAGATAGTTGCAGGGCCCCTCCCGCACCTGTTCCAGCAAAGCTTGCGGTGACAAGCTGGACGACGGCGGACTGTGGGAACGGCGGCCCGAGTATAGCGCGATGATCGACGGTTTGATCGACAGCATGCATTCATCGGTCGGGACACGATTGCGATCGTGGATATCGGTGAGGGCCTCGGTGATGCCGCGCTGGTAGCCGATGTTCACGATGGCCGTTCCCGGGTCTGCATAAAACCAGGCGAGAGTGCGGGTGTAAGGTGCGAAACCGGGGTCGTCCGGTACATCGGCGAGGCGGCTCCCCGCCAGCAGCGCGAATGGCAGCTCGGTCGCGAGCAACAAGACCGTATAAACGACCGCCGCGTGGGTGGGGCTGTAGGCAGGCATCCAGCGCCGCATCAGTAACGTAACTGCGAGTAGACCGTGCACGAACAGTAAGGGCAGGATGGGGTAGAGCAGCCGTTCGTATTCCGCGGGATAGGGCCAAAGGACAACCAGCAGGAGGTACGCGAGCGCGTACAAGCCGTCGAGCGCGCCGGCGCGCAGCCGAACCAGCGTGCCGCAACCACTGATCAAGGCGATCGCGACCGGGCCGTAAGTCGTAAAACCAGCCTGTTCGGTTTCGCCAAAACAGTAAAGCCACTTGATCCACAGATAATTCAAATTATCGGATAGTTGTATCGCGATGCCGCTCTGGCCATAGATTTCCGCCATCGAGTTCAGATACTGCGAGCTGCTGCCGTGGAGTGAACTCCACAAGACGACCGGCAGGCCGACGATAGCCGCGCATGCAGGCAGGGCGCGCGAATGAGCAATCGCAATCCACGCGAGAAAACTTGCGGCCAGGGTCAGACCGAAGCTGCGCGTGAGAAAAGCGCCAGCCACGCAGGCCGCCGCGAGGTAGAGCGCCGGGCGATCGGCTTTATGGTGCGCGAGATACAGCGCTGTATAAGTAAGGAGCAGATATAGGTGCTCGCTGTGGATCTGCAAGGCCTCGATCAAGGTGATACGGGTTCCGGCAAACAAGACGACGAGGATCAGCGCCAAGCTCCAATGCACGCCGAGAACAATGGCGAAGCGATAGATGGCGATAAAGGCCAGCACGATGAATCCGGCGGACACGAGGTGGGCGACGATCAGCGATTCGCCGCCGCCGAGTGCCGCGAGCATGATCGGATAAAGCGGGGGATAGATGCTGGTCGAGGCGAAATACGCCGCCGGTGCGATAGCGCTACCCCAGGGCGACCAGTAATTCGCCGTCAGCCAGTAAACCGCGTTGTCGCCGCCAAAGTCCGCCAGCACGGTGCTCCAACTCCAGAAAAGATAAAAGACGGCAAGCGCGACAAAACTCACCGCGACGACGGTGCCTCTGAGGAAATTTGGTTTAGCGTTCATTTGGCGCAGAGTACGAACTCCAGACCATGCGGGCGCACAGGCCAAGATAGCATCTGCGCGAGTAAGACATTGCGCGTAGCTCAGTGAAAGAAACGCGAGGTAACAAGGCGGCATAAAGAACGCTTCCAAGCGAAACTTTGACGCTTCCCGAATGGCCTTCGCAGGCGTATCCGCCCGGAATCCTTTCTTCCCGGGGGCCGCAAATTGTGAACGGCATCCCGATTTCAGGCGATATAGTCCTAAAGGGTCCGTGCAGATCTGCCGAATTAGATCCCCAAGGCCATCTAGCGGGGTGCAGGAGAATGCGCAATTTTCGAACACCGAAGCCGTGTGAGGCAGGCTTCACGATACTCGAGATCATGATTACTGTGGCGATCCCGGCCGCGCTGGGCGCCGTTGCGGTCCCCTCCCTCGGAACCTTTTCCAAGAACTCCGCCATGCGCGGGCAGGCACTGGAGATGATGGGCTCGATGGCGCTCGCTCGCAGCGAGGCGATCAAGCGCGGCAGCCGGGTCATTCTGTGCCGTACCGCGAACCCGAATGCGGCTACACCGACCTGCGGCGGGTCGAACAAGGACTGGTCCACCGGTTGGCTGGTCTATGTTGCCGAAGACTCCGACGACGACTTTGATCTCGGCACTGATATTCTCATCGACGTCGGCCAGGCCACACCGTCGCAAATCGGAGTCACGAGTAACAGTTCCGGCAATAACTACCTGGTATACCGTGCCGACGGCACGCTGAATGAAACCGGCGCGGCGCGCTATGCCCTGTGCGACGACCGCGGAGAGGCCTACGGGCGTGAAATCAGCGTCGCCCTCGTCGGCCGGCCGAAGCTCGACCAGGGCACGCTCGCGTCTCCGCTGGCAAACTGCGCCCCGACGGGCTAAATCGTCCATGGTTGGTTTCGATACCCGGCAGCGTTCACGGCGTGCAAACGGCTGCAGCGGATTCTCATTGATTGAAGTCATGGTCGCGCTGTTCGTCCTCGCGGTGTCGATGATGGGGATCGCGGGGCTGCAGATCATCAGTAAACGCACGAACTTCGAGGCCGTGCAGCGCACGACGGCCAGCCTCATGACACAAGAACTGCTCGAGCGGGTCCGGGCCAATGACGACCAGCTGACGGTGTACACCAACGGCGGACTCGGCCGCACTATCACGCTGTCTGCCAGCGACGGCATCACGGCTACCGATTGTGCGGGGGCCGCTTGTGACACGGCAAACCTGGCGATGTATGACTTGTACGAATTCTCGCAAGCACTGGCGGGTGTCGCTGAAACGAGCGGATCGACGGCGACGGGCGGTCTGGTCGCGCCGACAGTCTGTATCACCGGTCCGCTTGTGACGCCCGGCTTCATGACGGTTACGCTCGCGTGGCGGGGCATGACCCGTTTGTCCAACCCGACGAGCAGCAACTGCGGCGCGGGTAGTGGCCGCTATGACAGTGACGGCGACGCAGACGTGCTTCGCCGTGTGCTGCTGGTAGAGACGTTCATCGAATGAAACGCGTGACAACCGAGATGAGGAGGAACCGACAGGCGGGTGTCACGATCATCGAATTGATGGTCGCGGCGACACTCGGTCTGCTCATAACCAGTGGTATCGGGGCGCTTTACGTACAGGGGAGCAAGAGTTACGCAGAGGATGACCGCTACCTGCGAATGGTCGAAAACGGACGTTTCGCGGTCGATATGATCTCACGGGATCTGCGGATGATTTCGTTCTGGGGCGAGCTGCTCGATCCCGCGGCGATTTCATCGGCGTTGACCGCGGGAGAAGATTGCGGCCTCGACCTCTTCGACGGCGCCGAAGCCGTTCAATTCAACAACCCAACCGGATCACCCGCGGTGACGCAATTCGATATTACCAGCGGGACCTGCGGAACGCTCACGGGCACCGTTAGCACGGGCACGAACCAATTGGCGATCAAACATACGGTTGGAACCGGTTTGGTGTCAGGGCAAGAGAACAACGTTGTTTATATTCGCACGAATGGCTCGGTCGGCAGTTTCATCCAATATGTATCGGGAACGACACCGGCGTTACCCGCGGGGTATCAGGATTGGGAATACACGCCGTTCGTGTATTACATCGGGGATGACGGCAGCACACCCTATCTCTGCCGCCTGTTTCTCTCCGCGCTCGCATTCGGCGCAGTGACGAGCGACGAATGCCTCGCGGAGGGCGTTGAGCAGATGTACGTTCAATTCGGACTCGATACCGACGCGGACGGCGTCGCAAACCAATACAAGGCAAATCCTGTGGCCGCTGAGATGGGTCAGGTCGTCACCGCGCGCATTTACGTCCTGGTGCGTGCCGCGACGGGCGATCCCCAATACGTTAACGCTAAAACCTATACCTTGGGTGATCTGAGCGTTGCCGCGGCGAACGACAACTTTTATCGTCGCGTATTCAGCACGACGGTGAAATTACGCAATCCCGTCAACCTGGCCGCGCTCAACTGAGGCCAAGATGAATAAACGGGTGTACCGCGAATCCGGAACCGTGCTGGTGATCGCGCTGGTGATGCTGGCTTCGCTGACTCTGATCGCCGTCGCCGGTGTCGATTCGGCCTCGATGGGCCTGCGGATATCGCGCAACGTCGAGGAGCAAATGAATGCATTTCAAACCGCCCAGGCCGCCGTCGACGTGGCCATTTCGGACACCAACAACCTTCCGATGACCGGTCCTCTCAACCAGGTGACATCGGTCACGCTGACGGGAACACCCTTCACCGTCGATATCAGTGCCGGCGAATCGATCACGGCCGACGCGGAACGCACGATCGATTGCGGCTTGCCACCGCGAATCGCATCGGGCACCAGCATGCTGGCCTACTCGGCATTTTCCTTTCGGGTGGGCGCCGATATCGATCGTCTTCCGACCGGGCGGGGCGCATCGTCGGTTAGACAAGGTTATTTATTACTGGGGCCGAAATGTTGATGAAAAACGAAAGAATAATTCGGCTACGTTCGCTTTTATTTGCAGCGTGCTTATTGGCCGGGTTTCCGGCGACGAACTTGGCGGACGATACCGACATTTACCTCAATCCGTCGGTCCCTGTCGGCAGCGAACCGCTGGTCATGTTCGTGCTCGACTGGCGCCCAAGCTTGGGATCAACCGTAGGATGCGACGTCGGCAGTTATTGCGACGATATGAGGGCGGACGGGTATCTCACGGACGGGTCCGCAGCGGGAAGCGGATCGTCCAGTACGTTTTTCGACATACTGCGCGCGGTTCTCAAGAAAGTCTTCGATCCGCTCGGTGGCGTGCAAATCGGTTTTATGCTGAACCATTCCAATAAAAACAACTGCGAAGGATTTCCTCCCGGTAACAAATGCAGCAACGGCGCCTACATCCCGTTCGGATTCGAATCGATGCAGGCCGGTAGCGACGACCCCGGCACCTGGCAAACGGCGGGGGAAGATGCTGACAAGGTAACGCTGGCTGCCCTGCTCGACGCCATCCCCGATCCCCAGGGAAACGATTCCCATCCATATCAGGGCAAGGAACTGTATTTCGAGCTGTTCCGCTATCTTACCGGCCAGGATGTCTATAACGGGCACAACGGCTTTGTCGATTTCGGGGACGGTCCGAACGATACAAATAACCTCGATGTCGATCGCCCGGCCTTAGCCTGGGATACGAGCATAGAAACAGGCGGCGGCAACAATGTCAGATATCTCAGCCCGCTGTCTACGGCGAATCAATGCACGCGCATATACGTCATCAACCTGATGTTTCAGGTCTCTCAGCAGGAAGACGATTCCGACAATGCCATCACCGACACCAAGGCGAACGGTGGAATGGCCGGCATCAACCTCTCGGGCAACACCAACAGCTTCGATACCGTCATCCAGTACATGAACGACGTCGACCTCGGTGACGGTAGCTTCGGCACGGTGGCGGACATCGACGGGCAGCAGAATGTCGTGTCCTATTTCGTTGTCGACCCCACCAAGATCAATACGACGACCACGGGTTACGCCACGGCGGGTGGCACCGGCGTACCTCTGTCCTTGAGTGACGATCCCGAAACTCTAGTCGACGCATTGAACTCGATTTTTGACAGTATTCTGAGCGTCAGCACGACTTTCGTCGCCCCCTCGGTGCCGGTCAATGTCTTCAATCGTTCGCAGATTATCAATGAAGTGTTTCTGGCTCTGTTTGAAGCGGACGAGAACGGTCTGCCGTTCTGGCCGGGCAATCTGAAAAAGGTCGTCATCGGAACTAACGCATCGACAGGTGATCCTGAGTTGCAAGACGTCAACGGTATCAATGCCATCGATATCGACGGGCGCTTGAAACGTGAATCGGTTACTTTCTGGACGGATCCTGCCACCTTGCCGGCGGCCACGGGCGACGAGGTCGACGGCGCCGATGGCAGGTCAATTCAACGAGGCGGCGCCGGGCAAAACGTGCCAGGATTCATCGCGCAGGCGCCGGGACTGCTGAATGCGCAAAGCGGTGCCCGTCAGATCTATACCGAAGATTCCTCCGACGTCGTTGATGGTTTGAGAGAAGTCAACGGCGATTCCGCGACCGCCACCGCACTGTGGTCCGAACTGACGTCGAAATGGGACCCGGCGCCGTCGGCGTCACCGTATGCCTCGGCGACGAGTGCGGAGCAAGACCGTGCGATCAATGACCTGCGATTCGTCCGTGGCTTCACCGCGATCGACATCAATGATACGACCACCGTGCGGAGCTGGTACCTCGGCGATCCCCTGCATTCCCGCCCGCGCCCGATCAACTACGGCATCAGAGGCGGGTACACGGCCGCTAACCCGGATATCCGTGTTCTGATGGCAACCACCGACGGCGTACTGCATATGTTCCTTAATACGGACACCGCGGGCGATCAAGATGGAGCCGAGGTCTGGGCGTTCATTCCTGAAGAAGCACTGGCATACCAGGACCGACTGCGCCTGGCTCAGGTGGGCACGCCGGTACACCCGATCAGTTTTGACGGCTCGCCCGTCGTTTACACCATAGATAACGACCTCGATGGCAACATCGAACCGGCGGACGGCGATAAGGTTTATACGTTTGTCGGCCTGCGCCGCGGCGGTAAATCCTATTACGCGCTCGATATTACTGATCCCGATGCACCGCAATTCATGTGGTCCGTCAACAAATCCGACTCGAACTTCACGGAGCTTGGTCAGACCTGGTCGACGCCGATAACGGCTCGGATCGACGTCGGGGCGGGCGCCCAGCCGGTATTGATCTTCGGCGGCGGCTATAACGGCGACGACGAAGGCGATAATACCGGTGATCTTGGCAAGGACGCGGCTAACCGCAACGGCTCGAGCGGTACCGACGACGACGAGGGCAACGCGGTCTTCATCGTCGACGCGCTTACGGGGAGCCTGATTTGGAAAGCAAAGAAGGGTGCGACCGAAACCTATGTCAGTGCGAACAAGACCTACATGCATCCGGAACTCGACGACAGCATCCCAGCGCAGATCGCCGCCGGCGATACGGATGGCGACGGTATCGTGGACCGGATTTACTTCGGGGATACGGGCGGGCGCGTATGGCGCGGCGACTTCCCCGGCGACGATCGCAGCGCGTGGACGCTTACCATTTTACTCAACGCCGGGCGCCACTTCGATTCTTCGGCCAGCAACGATCTGCGATTCTTCAACCGTCCCGATATCGTTCAGACCCGCGACGGTAGCGGAAATTTCGATGCCGTGGTCATCGGATCGGGCGATCGCGAAGATCCGCTCGACACGGACGTCGAAAACTGGTTTTTCATGATCAAGGATCGTGCTACGCAGACCGGAGCGCCATCGGGGACTACGCTGACACCCAACGAGCTTGCCGATCTGACGGTTGATTGCGTCACGGCAGGCAATTGTGATGCGACGACGCAGAACAATCTCACGCAATACGGCTGGCGTCTGGGCCTGGGCGCAACCGGCGAGAAAAATCTCGCCAACGCGATCACCCTGGGCGGCACTATTTTCTTCACGTCGTTTTACCCAAGCTCGGGTGCCGGATCCTGCGGGCTCAGCGAGGGCAGCGGCCTGCAGTACGCGATCTCCCTGCAAAAGGCAGAACCCGTGTACAACTATGACCTGTCGAACGACGAAGGATACGTGACACTCGACCGCTCAGACTCGCTCGGCAGCGGGGGCATACCGGTGGAAGTGGTTCCAGTCGGCGACGATTACGTTTTAGTTCAGGGCCAGGAAGCCGGTCAAAACATCCAGAAAGTGGACGTTACGACTGCATGGAGAACGTACTGGTATGAAAAATAGATCTGTCGCACCTTCAATCAGCGGGTATTCAAATCAAATCGTACGCGCCAGATCGAGCCAGCGCGGCGTAACGCTAATGGAACTCATGATCGTCGTCGTTATCGTGGGAGTTCTCGCGGCGATCGGATACCCAAGCTATCGTAACCAGGCGATACGTTCTGCGCGCTCTGATGCGCGCGTAGAACTCATGGACGCCTTATCTCGGCAGGAGCAATTCTTCCTTAATAACAAGGAATACGCGGACGTTCTGTCCGAACTTGATTTTTCGAGTACCTCGGAGAACGGATATTACACGCTATCTATCGATACGCCGACGGCGGGCTGCGCTATATCGAGTTGTTATGCCATGCGTGCCACACCGCTGGGCTCGCAGACGGACGACGCGGATTGCGCTGTGTTGACCATCAATTCGAGCGGCGCCAAGAGCGCGACCGGCAGCGATCCTACGAGCTGCTGGTAGAGGGCAGGCCATGGGGGACTGGATACGCTGCGCCAATTGCCGTTACATAAGGCATTCGAACGACAACGGCCGGTACCGGCCGGACACCTGTCCGAAATGCGGCGCTGTTTACCGGAAGGCTGAGTTCGTAAAAGAGAAAGAACGGCGCAGACGATCTTTTCGCGCTCACCGAAGTGTCCGCACGCGACCCTGTACCCAGTGCCGAGAGCCCGTACCCGTGTACGCCAACAATTGTCCATTGTGCGATCAGCGCCTCACGACACCACCCTGGGTGATTGCGGCGACGATAGCTTGCGGATTCGCGGTGATAGTCGCTGCTGCCTGGCTGCGCCAGAATATGCACGCTCAGTCGCCCTATCCCGGGCTTTCCGACACACACTACGAGCGCTGCGTCGAGTTGTCCGTGGCATTGATCACTACACGGGAACGGGAAGGAGTGGCTGCAGCGGAAACCCTCAAAGCTCAAAACAGTTGGCACGCGCAATGTTCACGCAAAGCGCTTCGTGACATTGCTCGAGTATCGCCAATTGCGCTACCCACGACACCGCGGGAATGGGTTTATGTAATTAATGGCTGAGCACCTGCGCTCAGGAATTTCGCCTCGCCGTCCGAGTAGTTTCATCACGCCTGCGCGTAACATCCAAGAAGCCGGGATTCGCATGAAGCGATTCTGTAACTCGAGGAAATTTACTTTTAGCCCCCCAACTTTCCGCGCCCGTAACGCCACTGGATAAAGCACCTGGCTACGAACTAGGGGGTCGGGGGTTCGACAATCTCGCGAAGCGAGATTACTCGCCACGTCCATGTGGCTCGCCCTACGGGCCATTACGCTGGCACGTGATGTTCAAAATCGTTCCAGACGATTTTGTGGACGCCGCGGCGACGTGTAGGCGCCCCGTAGGGGTGAGCAAACAATCCTTTGTATGCGAATCACAAATTTGTCGGGAACAAATTTGAACAGCCGAAGGCTGGCCTGAGCCTTAGCGAGGGTGGAGCACATGGATGTGCGGAATAATCCCTCCGTCGGATGATTTGACAGCCTCGATCGGTGCTCCGATAATCCCCGCCCTCGCGTCGATCTGCGCGAGCAAAACCGCGCCCGTAGCTCAGTTGGATAGAGTACCTGGCTACGAACTAGGGGGTCGGGGGTTCGAATCCCTCCGGGCGCGCCAACTAAATTGGGCTCCGTTAGGGGCCCAATTTAGTTGGCGTGGTGGGAGGCTTTGGTTTGAAGTCCTCGGTTCGACAATCTCGCGAAGCGAGATTGGACGCCGCAGCGAAGCGCAGGCGCCCCCGCAGGGGGTGAGCAAACAATACTTTGTTTGCGAATCAATCCCTCCGGGCGCGCCAACTAAATTAGGCCCCCGTTCGGTACCCTAAACTGTAATAATTTGGACTCGTTCTCACAGATTGGTATCCAGCGCGAGGTAGGTAATGCCAAATCCGCCCTGGCCCAGGATTTCGATGATCTCGTACCAGTGGACGCGATGGCCTGGCTGGAGTGAGTTGCGATGGACTTTCGCCATGGTACCTTGGTCTTTAAGCCGGACTTAGGCCCAAAGATATCAGGCAAGCGAACCCTCGACCATTCGAACCGAGGTGCCGGGCAATAGCCGCCGATCACCAGCGCACTGCTGACGAGCACCGACGCGTTTGCTATCTACCGATCAGGTACGACATCAGCGGACATATTTCTAGTAACGCGCGCGTTCGCTTCCTGACCTCATCGGGCATAGACGGTAACGGTAAGGTGTATTCTGATAATGCAGAGGTTGGGGTCTCCGGCTGTGCGGGTACCGCTTCGCGCCTGCAACGCGCACTCATCGGCGCAATTGTTGACAACTTGCGACCTCAAGATCTCCGACGCATAGTCGATATACCGATCATGCATCGTTACGCTATAAGGTAGATGTACAGTGCTAGTTGGAGGCATCGGACAAAACGTCATCTCGGTAGTTGGTCCACACCACCGCCCACCATCAGCGCCGGTCCCAGCTGATGGCATGAGCGGTGGAAAAGCCGTTGTCGAGCCGGCGGACGAACAAGCCGCTTCGATCGAGCCCAACCCTGCGGGAAAGGGCGTTCTCAAACTTCTGCAAGAAGGCCATTTCAGAGGCGTTGCGGACGTGAGGCTACGCGTGGTGTTCAACGATGAACTGACATCGCTCTCAACGGCCGCCGTCGAGGAGCAGATAAGTGCAGGTACCGAGCAGTTACGCAACGCGGTCACGGAACGGGTTGATACGCTAGCCGCTACTGAGGGCCTTGAAGATTCAACAGTCACTGCCATTAGAGAATTAGAAGCAGCGTTCGACAGCAACGTAGAGGATGCGCTTGCTGCCTATACGGCTGGCACTGGCGGTGACACCGGAGAATACCTCGACAACCTGCAAACAGGCTTCGCTACGTTCTACGAAGGTCTCGAAGCCACCTTGGACCAAAGCAGCGCTACCACACTCTCCATGTCACTACTAAGCGACCTTCAAGACACCGTCATGTCCCTGCTGGACGAATTCGCAGAAGCGCTGACGGGCGCAAGCGAGATACTCCCGGCCCTGTCAGCTCCACGCGGAAACGGTGTCGCGTTCGAGAAGTTCCTTCGTGAATACGAATCGCTATCGTCGCTGCCTGTCACCACCGATCAGGAGACCAGTCCACGCCAATTAGACGAAATGGCTTAGCGTTACGAGTCTGAAGTTGTTGGTCGAGGGGCCGGGGAAAGATTCAGACCTTCGAATAGTTTGGCTCGGACGGCATTCGGCAAAGCATCCAGCATGGAGGGGTCGAATTCGATGCTGGCCCTGATCCTGTCGCTCAAATCGCAGATTTCCGCCTTATTCCAGCCAAATCCGGTCTCACCAGGCGACACAAAACAAAGGTGATCTGCAGCCCGAAAAATGCAGCCGTTCAAGGATAATTCCGTCTCGCTGTCGTAACCGCGATAGCGTGGCTCCGTCACGTCTGATTTCACTTTATGCGACTCCCCGGCAGCCATAGGGTGCCATTAGGTACATTTCCTTGAATGCGTCCGAATCGCGAAAAACTTTAGCCCGGGACAGGACATAACCGACTGATCAAGCGGTGGTGTGCTCTACCCCGGGTTTTCCGAGCACACGGTGCGGTCAGCTCTCACAGGCTATCGAACAGCCTGGGGCCACAGCTTCCTATCAGCCAGGTGAAGACGAAACTGACAGCGACGGTCTACAATTACCGCCACAGTGACTTTGTTACTCGCGTCCCTGACGGGTAGTCGTTAGGAGAAGAAAGCTTGAAACTGTTCGGTGCAACAATTATGAAAACACTATTAGGTTCCCTGCTGGTTTCCTGCATTTTAATTGGGACGGCAGCAAGCGCAGATGGGGTAAGCGAGAGTCTCAAGGAATTCGGCAAGGCCGTTTTTTCTGAAGTCGAACGGCAAGTCATTCGCGACTACTATCAAAGCAAATATGGTTCGATTGACGGTGATGACCATGATCAAGAATCGATGCGCCCGGGCAAGAAAGGAAAAAAGCATAAAGGCAAGGGGAACCCCAAGGGCCTCCCACCCGGTATTGCCAAGAAATTGAGCCGTGGTGGCACCCTACCTCCGGGCATAGCGAAAAAAGGGCTTTCGCCTTATCTGGAATCTCGTTTACCACCGGTCAGAGAAGGCTATGAGCGCGCAGAAATTGACGGCGAGATCGTCTTGCTCGATATTGCGACCCAGGAAATTACCGATGTCCTTGATCGGACTATAAAGAACGTAAGCCGAACCTTAGTCACCGAAAGTGAACCGAGCAACCGGCGTAAGGATAAGGTTCAAAAAGCAGAGCAAAGAAGCGGACGAGCGGTAGAAAGAGCGAGTGAACGTTCATGGTGGGAATTCTGGAAGGACTGATTTCGATACCCTATCGAACAGTGCACAATAACTATTCGGGAAAGAATTTAATGCCGCTAAGGATCGATCTTGGACATCTTAGATCCCTCTAGTGTCAAGTTATACATCAGCCCCTTGTTACCAATTATAAATCCAACGATTGGATCGTCGACGTTTATCGAATTGATGTCTTTTCCTGCGCCTAACTCCACTAGCCTGCATATTGCATGAGTGAATAAATTTAGGCGGTTTTGTTGGCAAGTTGGCCGTTCAATCGATTGTCATCGGCGATTGCAGGGGCTGGTCTACTCATTCCCGAGTGGCAAGGACGTTACCGCAGTAATTTTTGCTGAGAAGTCGTTTTTCAGGCAAAGGTATCCATGCGTGTTTTCAACGAGTTATAACTGAATCTGGTGTTTGAGCGAGTTGAATAAAGGCGGCGTATCTGGTTGAAATGTTGTTACCAAGCAGCAAGCCAACCAAAGAGGATACGCCACCATGAGAGAGAGTAACGTTGTTGAATTATCAGGTCGAGAAGGAATACCAGATCCGTTGACGGAGGTCTTGAGAAACGGTGCTCGGGCTCTGATTGAACGAGCGGTTGAAATCGAGCTGGCAGAATATATGGCGCAGTATTCAGGACATCGCACGGTGGACGACAAAGCAGGTGTGGTTCGCAACGGCTATTTGCCGGAACGCCAGTTGCAGACGGGCTTGGGGCCGGTGACGGTGAGGATCCCGAAGGTTCGTTCGAAGCTCGGCGAGCCGGTGACCTTCCGTTCAGCGCTGGTGCCGCCGTATGTGCGCAAGACAAGAACCTTGGAGGCGGCCGTGCCGTGGCTGTATTTGAAGGGCGTTTCCAGTGGCGAAATGGGCGCTGCGCTGGAAGTTTTGTTGGGGCCGCAGGCGAAGGGCCTGTCGGCGAGCACAGTGTCGCGCTTGAAGCAGGTGTGGGCGCAAGAATACCGCGACTGGTGCGAGGGGCGATTGGACCAAGACCGCTGGGTGTAGGTGTGGGCGGACGGTGTCTACAGTGGCCTGCGGGCGGAGCACACGAAGCTGTGTGCGTTGGTGGTGATCGGCGTCAATGAGCGAGGCGAGAAGCGTTTTTTGGCGATGGAGGATGGTGTGCGGGAGTCCACGCAGAGCTGGCGCGAGGTGTTGCTGAAATTGAAGTCACGCGGGATGAATATTCCCAAGCTGGCGATCGGGGACGGTGCCATGGGCTTCTGGGCCGCACTGGAGGAAGTCTACGGTGAGACCCGCCAGCAACGCTGCTGGATGCACAAGACGATGAACGTGCTGAACTGCCTACCGAAGTCAGCACAGGCCAAAGCCAAGCAAGCCCTGCACGCGATCTGGCAGGCCGCGACAAAGGCCGACGCCGAGAAGGCGTTCGAGCTGTTCCTCAAGACCTATGAACCGAAGTATCCCAACGGGTCAGTTCATAGCCGACCACCAGGACTACGACGACCGTTAGGAGGGCTTCGCCGGCGAATCGCGCCCCGCGCACCACGAAATAGCGCTAAAGGAGCCCACGGGAGCTGCCGCTAACACCTTCAGCCATTCAGCGGAAAGATCCGAAAACGGAGCAGCAAAATGAACGATCTCCAACACGTCAAATCCCGTATTCAACGGGGCTTTACCTTGGTGGAGCTCCTGATCGTCGTGATTATCCTCGCGATTCTCGCCGCCATCGTGGTGCCGCAGTTCAGCGCCGCGACCGACGACGCGAAGCTTTCGTCCCTGGATACTTCGCTCGCCAACGTCCGCTCGTCCGTTGATCTGTACTATCAGCAGCACAGTGAATATCCGGGCAACGTGACCTCGATCGGCGCGGCCTGTGCCGCCGGACCGAGCGGTGCGACCGGTACCGGTGCATTGCAGACCGAGCAGGCCTTCCTCGACCAGATGTCGAAGTACACCGACGTCAACGGTGAAAGCTGCACGAAGTCGGACGCGGCTTTCAAATACGGCCCTTATTTGAAAAAAGCCACCTTGCCCGACGATCCGATGACGACGGTGAGCACCGTGTTGATTTCCACCGCGGGCGCGCTCGGCATGACCTCATCGGTGACCAACGGCGGCTGGAAGTACGACACGCTCACCGGCCAGTTCATCGCCGATCACTCGGGCTACGACGACCGCTAGGCCCCGTCCGCGCGGCGACGACCTGCGGGCTCCGGCGCATGCACGATGGTCAGACAACGCGGTTTCACGCTGCTCGAGATCACCCTGGTCACGGCAATCATCGGGATCATCGCATTATCGGTAATCCCGAACTTCTCTTCGACTGACCCTTCGCGTCTCGATCTAGCGGCGCTCGAGATCGCCGATGCCATGCGCTTCGCGCGCAGCGAGGCTATCCGCTTCGGTATTCCACGCGGTTTTCGACACCAGTTCGGCCAGGAGCGGATTCGTGTGATGCGTCCCGACATGTCGGTGACACCCGCGACCTTGATCTTTGACGTTTATCAACCGGCGAGCAAAAAGCTCTACGACATCGATCTGAACACCGAACCGTTTGTGGCTGTAGACACCGTGAACCAGTCCACGACGTTTCGCGGCACCTGCAACCAACCCGGCGACATTTATTTCGATGCCAACGGCACGCCCTGGTGTGTCGACCCGCGCACCGTGCTCCTCGAGCAGTTCGATGTGACCTTGACCCTGGGGCCCCTGGCCCGCGTTGTGACCCTGCATGGCTTCACCGGCCGCGTGACCATTCAATGAGAATCAGAAAGCGAGTCGCGCACACCGCTGGATTCTCTTATGTCGAGGTCCTCGTCGCCACCGTGCTGGTGGCGGTGAGCCTGGTACCAGCCATCGACGCTTTGAGCAGCGGCATCATGGCCGGCGGCGTGCATGCTCGAGCGGTGACGCGCCAACAGGCCATGCAGGCCAAACTCGAGAAAGTGCTGGCCCTGCCGTTCGACGTCCTCGACGCCGAGGCGCTCGCGGCCGGTTCCTACCTCACTCCCACCAGTTACTCGGACTCAGCGGGCAGCAGTGATCGGCGGCTGGTCTATCTCGCGCTCTTCGACGTCGACGACGCGGACAGCGACGGTAATGCTTTAACCGGCGGCGAGACCGGCCTGATGTGGGTACGCGTTGCCGTGGAGGGTACGGTCGATGATGTCGAGACCCTCACCACGCAGATGTAGGGTGTACATCGCATACCGTGCTCATCCACGGTCCAATGGCTACACCCTCGTCGAATTGGTCGCGACCATGGCGGTCGGCGGCATACTGCTGCTCGCCTTGGGCGGGGTCGTGTCCGGCGCGCTCTCGGCCAGGCGCAACACCAGCGCCGTCCACGACATCCACCGCGATGCCCGCTTCGCGATGGAGCGCATGGTGCGCGCGGTGAGTCATACGCGCCTGTTGATGCTGCCGCTGGCCGACAAGCCGGCGACCAACTGGCGGGAAAACGTGCGCGAAGAAACAGTCCCCGCCTCGCCGCCCGAGGGGTCGAGTACCCAGGCCACCGCCGTGCTGGCAGTGACCTTGCCGCTCTACGTCGACCTGGATGCCGACGGCGTCCCCGACGCGGACGACGACGAAGACGGCCGTATCGATGAGGACCTGCCGAATGACCGCAATTACGATTTAGCCGCCGGCATCATCGATGAAGGCAACGGCGATTCCGATGATGAATCTACCATTGCCAACGACGACCCCATCAACGGCGTCGACGATGACGATGACAACAATATCGACGAAGACAACGCCACGGATATGAATGGTGACGGTTGTCCGGGCGTTTGCGGCGTGGATGATGACGGCGACGGCGTTATAGACGAGGGCGGCGCAGGCGATGACGACGAGGACGGCAGCGAATTAGACGACTGGTACAACCCGCTGGTGTTCTACCTCGTCGGCGATACGCTCATGGAACGCACGGCGGTGCCGTGGGATGAGTCTGGGATCGGCGGTATCACGGGTGCTGATTTTGTGGTCTCGCCCATCGCCGACAACGTCACCCGTTTGCGCGTCGAACGTATCGAGCAGGGCAGCGACCGGGCGTTGCGCGTCGACCTCATTCTCGAGCTGACCGATCCGGCGACCCGCGAGACCGCGAGCGTCCACACCCAGGTCCGCGTCGGACGCGCGCTGTGAACGAGCTTTCTCCACGCGGCTTCGTGCTGATGCCGGTCGTGC
Organism: Gammaproteobacteria bacterium; assembly: GCA_963662545.2. GTDB lineage: Bacteria > Pseudomonadota > Gammaproteobacteria > JAYYZW01. The sequence goes on along the minus strand of CAXXLL010000003.1, from coordinate 2,371,165 downwards.
TGGCGCTCGTCGTGGTCGCAACTCTCGCCCTGTTGCTCAACCTAGAAGGACCCATGACGGTCGAACACGTAGCCGCCGAGGCCGAGGCCACGAAGGTCGAATTCCTGACCCACGCCGGTCTGGCCCACGCCGAATGGCAGTTACAGGGCAGTGAATGCACCGGCGACTTTGTCGTCCCGACCACGGCGCTTGCTGCCGGTACTTATACCGCTACGACAACCGGGATCGGCGCGACCACGAGCTATAACCTCGCCGTCGATCAAGATGCCTGGATTGAGAGCGGCGACGTAACGAGCAACAATGGCGCGAGTATCGACCAACACATTAGCTTCGACACCGGCGACATAGTTCAGGCGCTCTACCGGTTCGACCTCTCCTCACTCCCGGCGAGCGCGCAGATCAATTCCGCATCGGCCTGGTTCTATATCGAAGTAGGGGAAGAACACCCGGAAGGGCCCATCACTGTGCACCGCGTTACCGCGGACTGGACCGAGACAGGGGCCACCTGGGAAACCATGAACGGCAATTTCGAGGCCTCGGTATTGGCCATGATCCCACCGCAAGATCAGAGTGCTGTTTGGCTGCGAGTCAACCTCACCGCCCAGGTGCAGGCCTGGGTGAATGGCCAGCCGAACTTCGGCGTCCTATTGGGTTCCACGGCCGAGGGTGTCCACGGCGAATACGTGAGCCGCGAAGGCGCTGCCGGCCAGCAGCCGCGCCTCGATGTCGTGGTCGGCACCGGTCCGGCGTCGCCGGCGAACATCCAGGTAAGCGGCACGCTCGCCGGCGGCAACACGCGAACCTTGGATCGACCAGGCACTGCGGCCTACCAACCGTCGAGCACGCTGATCCTGCAACCGGGCGCGGCCGATGCCAAGGACACCTATCTCTACGAATGGAAAGCGAGCTGGAACTACGGTGCCGACACCGAGCTTTTCGTCAGCAATCGATTCGCCAATTCCTACGCGCGCAGCCTTCTCGACTACGACCTTTCCGGCATTCCTCACGGCGCACGAATCGTCAGCGCCATCCTCGAACTCTACCAGACATCGGCCAGCGCCCTCGGCGGCACGGTCGGTATTCGCCATCTCAAGGCGGACTGGATAGAGGGTACAAACTCCGGCGGCACCGGAACCGGCGCGACCTGGAATGAGCGAGAGCCCGGCATAGCCTGGGCTACCGCGGGCGGTGACGTGAACTTGCCGGTGGTTGCAACGGCGGCGCTACCGGCTGCCACGCTTGGCTATTTCCAGTGGGATATTGCCGCCCTGGTCGAAAAATGGGTATCGGGCGATGTCGACATCCTTGGTCTCGTCCTGGAGCCCGTGGCCGCCGCAACAGAGGTCAAGTTCGCCAGCAGCGATGACGCCGACCCCACACTGCACCCCAAACTCACCATCACCTACGCTTGCGCGTGCGCTACTCCCTGTCTTGCACCGCAGGGCTCGGGCAAGGTACTGATGGTGGTAGGCAATCCTTCCAATCTCACCCTCGGTGACGTGGCCGCGCAGACTAGCTTCGAGGGCTGGGGTTATACCGTCACCTTGATCCACGATGACGACAGCCAAGGCAATTTCGATGCCGCGGTGGCGGCGAACGACGTCGCCTACGTCTCTGAATCCGTGGACGCAGGCACCGTCGATACCAAGCTTACCGGTGCGACGATCGGCGTCGTCAGCGCGAAAGGGGCGCTCAATGAAGCCCTCGGCATCGCATCGGGCTACGGATCTCCGGTGGGCGATGCGATCACGATGATCGACAATTCGCACGAGATAACCCGGGTGTTCCCGACCGGAGTGCTGCGGTTCAAGACGGCCGTTGCGGAATCGACCACGGTCAGCGGCACCCTGGCGCCGGGCGCGCAGGAGCTGGCGCAGATCGGCGCCGCAGGGGGTCTCATCGCCATTGAGGCGGGCGCTGAGTTGGAAAGCGGCGGATCCGCAGCCGGCCGGCGCGTCTTGGTGCCGGTTGGCGAGGCCGATTACGACTGGTTTCTGAATAACAATGGCCGACTCATCGTACAGCGGGCCATCGAATGGGGGACGGTCGAAACGGGGGTGTGTACCGACTATACGTTCGACACGCGGATCGCGGCGGGGGTCGACGACGCCGAGGAACGGGCGGATACCAGCATGTACCTCGACAGCACCGATCTCGAATTGGTAACCGAGTCCAGCGTGCAAACGATCGGCATGCGCTTCGACGACATCGGGGTACCGTCCGGTGCGAACATCAATGCGGTCTCCATCGATTTCACGGTGGACGAAGTGGACAGCACCGCTACCTCACTCACGCTGCGCGCCGAGGCGGTGGACGACGCCGCGGCTTTCGGCGCCGGGCCGAGCGATATTTCGAGCCGTCCTACGTCGTCGGCCGCGGTGGCCTGGGACAATGTCGCGGCTTGGACCACCGTCGGCGAGGTGCAGTCGACGCCGGATCTCTGGACACTCGTGCAGGAAGTGGTGGATCGGCCGGGCTGGGCGCTCGGCAACGCGCTCGCGATCATCGTCACCGGGAGCGGCACACGCACGGCCGAAGCTTACGAGGGCGACGCCGCCAATGCGCCGCGCTTGAACATCCAGTTCTGCGCCACGGCCTTTGGTCCCGTCGCTCACTGGAAGCTCGACGAGACCTCGGGCAGCCTTGCGCTCGACAGTGAAGGTGGCCACGACGCGACGCTAACGGGCGGTGGCTGGACCGCCGGCGAACTCGACGGCGGCGTCGTGCTCGACGGCAGTTCGGAATATCTGAGTGCCCCCGACGACGACACACTCGATCTCACCGAGACGTTCACTCTCCTCGGCTGGGTCAACAACGGGAGCCTCGGCGGCTACGATCTCGTCTTCAACAAGGGCGACTCGGGTAACGATCAGAATTTCTGGTTCGGTACCAACGGCGACGAGATCAGCTTCGGCTTCTACGATGGTGGCATGCGGGAGTTCACGACGGCAGGCGCCAACCTGATGACGGATACTTGGCACCACATTGCGGCGACTTTCGACAACGGCAGCGATGAAGTGCGGCTCTATCTCGACGGTACCGAAGTCTATGCCGGTACGACGACACGCGAACCCTTGGTAAACGACGGGGTACTCTATATCGGTCGCAGCCAGTACGGCGAGTACTGGGACGGCGCGCTCGACGACCTGCGCATCGACGCCAGCGCGCTCAGTGCGGCGGAGATCGCAGCGCTGGCCGTCGGCGGCGCGTCGAGGGTCTTGCTGGTCGTGCCTGATGCGGCCAGTCTCAGCGCGCAGGATGCCGCGAAACAGGCATTGCTTCAATCCTGGGGTTACACGGTGAACCTCATTACCGCGAGCGATCCACAGGCGGCATTCGATGCTGCGGTCGCCACGTCTGATGTCGTTTATATCTCCGAAGAGACGACTTCCGGCGACCTCAACACGAAACTGCGAGACGCGGCCATCGGTATCGTCGACGAAGAAGTGGCGCTGCACGACGAATTCGGCATCGCGTCGGGCGGTGCGGGATATACGGAAACTACCATTTCGATCATCGACGACCAGCATTACATCACGGCGCCTTTCGGCACCGGCCCGCTGGTGATCACGGCCGTGAGCGAGGCTCTCCACAGCGTCGCCGGCACGCTCTCGCCGATCCTGAACGTGCTCGCCGAGGGCGGTGGCGCCGGCACGTTGGTCACGCTGTCCACCGGCGACCTCCTGCATGACGGCGGCACGGCGGCGGGCCGTCGGGTGAGTCTGCCCTGGGGTGGAAATGCTTTCGACATTGGGAGTCTCACTGACGACGGCCGGCATCTCATGCTGCGGGCCATCAAGTGGGCCGCGGGCGCCGGCAAGGACGGGATCGCGACCTGCGCGGCCCGTTTCGCGGACGATTTCGAAACGAACGATTACAGCGGCAGCACGGGCACCAGCGCATGGGCCACGAACTGGGTCGAGATCAACGAGAACGGTAACTCGGCCACGGGCGACGAAATCGTCGCGTTGTTCGACGGCGGCAATCGCGCGGTGCGGGTACGCGACAACGACGGCGGCGGGGAGGGGGTGGGTCGCCAACTCAATCTGTCCCCCTATTCGAGCGCCGTACTGGAATTCGACTACTGGCGCGGCAATCTGGACGACGCCAACGATTACGCGACTGTCGACTATTCCAACGACGGTGGGGCGATCTGGACGGAGGTCGCCCGTATCGAAGGCCCGGGCAACGACAGCGCCGCCAACCCGCAGCACATGATTCTCGATATCACCGGTGCCATCGCACCCAACGCCCGCATCCGGTTCCTGACCTCCCCGACCATGGGCTCGAGTGACGCCGTCCTTTTCGACGAAGTCGAGATCTGCGCGAATTGAGCGAAGAGAGAAGAATAAAAGGGGACATTCATCTTTTCGAAGCCGTATTAATGGGGACATTCATCTTTTCGAAGGTTAGGCGCATGAAAATGATGATTGTCCCCTAAAATCTGAGCAGGTTTTTGGTAAGCTTGCGAGATGCCACGGACGGCACGCGCTTCGGTCGGAGGGACCTGCTACCACGTTATAAACCGTGGTAACCGCCGCGCGCGCGTATTTCATCATCCAAGTGATTATCAGGCTTTTGTAGACCTCATGGCACGGTCGAGCGCCAAGGTACCGATGCGCGTGCTTGGCTACTGTCTCATGCCGAACCATTTTCATTTCATCTTGTACCCATTCGGCGACGGGGATCTCAGTCGATGGATGCAACGGCTTATGACGGCTCATGTAAGGAGATATCACAAAAAGTATGGGACAGATGGCCGAATATGGCAGGGGCGATTCAAAGCGTTTCCCATTGAACAGGATCGACATCTACTGACAGTTTTGCGATACGTTGAGCGTAATCCTCTTCGAGCACGTTTGAGCAACACGGCAGAATCTTGGCCGTGGTCCAGCCTGAGCGCAGGAATGACAGTGCGACGGAGTTTGTTGAGCGAGATGGCTCCCGAAGCTTGCGCCGCAGATTGGATTGAATTTGTAAACGCGCCTCAGACCACCGAAGAGGTTGAGGCGATTCGCGAATGTGTGGTGCGTGGCCGACCATTCGGCCACCAAGCATGGCGGCTCAAAGTCGCAGAAGAACTTGGTTTGGAAGCCAGTATTCGGCCGCGGGGGCGACCCCGTAAGTCGTAAGTCGAGCAAAAAAATGGGAAAAACATGAATGTCCCCTAAATACTGCCTCATGCCGAACCATCGGTTCCGTTCAAGAAATATCACGCTCAGCCGATAGCCGGAGACGGACCGTTAAGTAAAGAGAATATAGCGTCGGTGAAAGCGAAAGATCTCGTCAGCGACAGCCTGCAACTCGTCACCCTTCCCGACGTCTATCTCAGAGTCAAAGGCGTCTTGGACGACTCGGATTCCAGCGCCGCCGACATGGCGCGTGCCATCGAGACCGATCCGGGGATGACGGCGCGCCTGTTGCGCATGGCCAACAGTCCCTTTTTCGGCTTTGCCGCCAATGTCGACACCACGGCACGCGCGGTCAGCCTGCTGGGTACTATTCAGATCCACGATCTGCTGCTCGCGACCTCGGTCGCGACCATGTTCTCAGGCGTTCGCAACGACGTGCTGAACGTCGCGGATTTCTGGGCAGACAGCGTCCGGCGCGGGGTGGCATCTAAGCTCCTGGCGACGCACTGCAACGTCCTCGACGGCGAGCGCATTTTCCTGTCCGGCTTGTTGAGCCACATCGGCAAGATGGTCATCGCCATCCTGGCTCCCGGCTTTCTGCAAGAGGCTGCTGAGGCAGCGCGCAAACACGGCCGCGAGCTACATGTTGTCCAGCGCGAGATGTTCGGGCTCGATTACGCTGAAGTCGGTGCCGAACTGCTCAAGGCCTGGAGCCTGCCGGCGGCGCTCGAGCAGACCATCCGCCATCAAAACGACCCCTCATCCGCCAAGGATTTCGCGACGGAAACGGCGATCGTGCACATCGCGGCCCGCATTCCCCAGGTCGCCGACGAATGCGAGGCGCCGCCAATCCACCCGGCCGCATACGCCCTGTCCACGCTGACCGAGGAGGCCGTCAGCGATGTGCGGGCGCATCTCGATGCGCAGGTCGCCGAGGTCATCGCCCTGCTGTTCCCGGTCCGCAAATCCGCCTGAATACCGAGCGGGCGAGGCTTTCTCGCGCGGCGGCCGGATCCTCAAGAATCGTCCCGGGGATCCGATAACCCGGTATGAAAACGCATAAAAAAAGAGGAGTGGTCCGTGGGTAAGTTCCTAGACGATATCAGGCACACCTGGTCGGCGACGAATTTCTCGCGAAACGAACTTTGCGACTATGCCGAATCGAATCTCGTTGGCGAGGTTCGAACGGGGGTGCGCGCGATGAGCGCCGTGCTCGCCGGCCTGGTGCTGGTCGCGACCTTGGCCCACGCCCAGCTCCAGCTCGACGACTATTACCTCCAAGCCTACGCGCTGGTCGGCGCCCTGTGTATTCACATTTTCCTGTCGGCGAGCAAGATCAAAGAGGTCCGCGGCCTCTATCTGCTCGGCATGGCCCTGCTCGTCATCTCGGCAACCGCGCTGGTCTTCGTCGCACACCGCACGGGCCATATCAGCCCGCTGCTCCTGGCGAACGTGCTGCTGCTGTTCGTCGTGATCCCGATGGTGCCGTGGGGTTTACGCGAGGCGACGATCGTGACTGTCGTGATCTGGCTGCTGCTGACCAGTTCGACCATGGGCGTGGCCGCGCGCTTTGGCGCTGATAGCTTGATGTTGCTCCAGGTCTTTATGTTCACGACGGCGGTCGCGAGCCTTGCTGTTGTGGGGCGGGCGGTGGCCGTGCGCAAGAATGAGCTCACTGCGCGCCACGACCTCGAAGAAGCCCGCGAACACCTCTTTCGCCTGTCGAACGTCGATCCCCTGACCGGCGCGTGGAACCGGCGCTACCTCAAGCACGCGCTGGCGGACCTGTGCGCGCGTTTCGGCGACGGCAACGACGACTTTCATTTCGCCTTGTTCGACATCGACGATTTCAAGATCGTCAACGATACCTACGGCCACGCGGCGGGCGATAAGGTTCTGCGATGCGTGAGCACGGCACTCAGCGAACATGTTGGCGAGCAAGGGTATGTAATCCGTCTCGGCGGCGACGAATTCTGCGTATTGCTCGTAGCTCATGATCCGGAGCCGCTTCTGCAGGCGGCCCTGCAGGATATTCGCGAGCGCGTACAGGCGATCAAGGGCCTCGAGCAGGCGAAGATTTCACTGAGCTATGGGCGCGTCGCGGCTTCGCTCGATTCGACGATACCGATGTCGGTGCTCTATCGCCGCGCCGATCAGAATCTGTATGCCGCGAAGGATTTATGCAGCGGTCGCGGGCACGTGTTGCCGGGCGAGAATACGAATTTCGAGGACAGTGGATCATGGTTATTGCTGGGGTCCTGAAGCACGCGCGTCCGTTCGTACCCGCACACTTTCTGGGCGTCGCATCGACCGGTGCCATCGGTATCGATTTCGGCACCGAACGCGTCAACCTGGTCCAGGTCGCGCGCCTAGGCGGCGAGTGCCGGATTCATGCCGCAGCATCGCTGCCTTACGATCGCGAACGCGAAGCTTTGCTCGATTCGCCGCTTGAATTGAAACGCCTGATGCGCCACGCGTTCGCGGAGCGGCCATTTCGCGGTCGCAAGGTAGTCGCTTCGGTACCGCCGTCCATCGTTGAAATGCTCGTGATCAACTATCGTTGCGAGAGCCCGACCGACGAGGTCGCTGCGATCGTTCGGGCAACCGAGGAGCGGCTCGGCGGTTCGATCGCAGCACGGGTAGTCGACTATCTGCCGATCGCGCGCGGCAACGACGGCAACGGCCGAGCTGCGCTCGTGGCGGTAGCCGATCACGACGCCGTGGTCGGATATCTCGAAGCCCTGCGCAAATGCTCGCTCGACGTCGTCGCGCTCGAAGTCGGGCCGATCGCAATCCAGCGCTTGATCGCCGAGATCGACAAGGACGCGGCTTCTACCGTCGTCGCCATTACGTTCGGCACGGTCAAGAGCTTCGTCACGGTGTTGTCGAACGGCGAATTGCTGCTCGATCGCGATATCGATTTCGGCACTCGGGCCGTCGTGTCCCGGCTCGGTGACGCCCTCGACTGCACGCCGGCGAAAGCCCTGGACCTCTTGCAGCGCCACGGACTCGCGCTCGGCAGATCGGTCGACGCTACCCATGACGCCGCGGACCCCGCGGCGGGCATCAAGAGCGCGCTGTCGGAGATCCTCAAACCTCAGTTCATCGCTCTGGCCAAGGATGTCCTTCGCATACGTGATTACGTGGCGGCGGAAACGCGCGGCTCTGCCGGCAAGATTTACGCGTTCGGGAGCCTCGCGCGCTGGCCCAATGCGGACCGCTTGCTGTCGTCGCTGTGCGGCGTCGAGATCTCGAGTATCAATCCCTTCTACGGCCTCGACGTCTCCGAGGGGGCGACCGATATGAGCGACATCGGGCCGATCTCCGGGGTTGCCGTGGCCACGGGCCTCGCTTTGCGGGAGACGACCTGAGGTGTCGTCCGCCAAGCTCGACTTGATCCCGCAGGACTATCGGAGCGAACGCCGTGCGCGGCGCATGCTCGTTTGGTTCATACCCGTGTTCGTTCTACTGTTGGGAGCCATTGGCGGCAGCCGTGCCGTGCTTGGTCTGGAGCAGAAGCGCATCGAGCAAAATATCGATGCCCTGAGAGCTGATATCAGCTACGACGCTGAACAGCGGCAACATTTCGATCGATTGAACGCGGAGCAGAAGGTGCTCGCGCGACGGGTTCGAATCCTGGAAAGCCTGCGCGGAGGCTTGCCGGCGGAAAGAATGTTTGCGCTCATCGACGCGGCGGTGGACGGTGATACCTGGTTCCGTAAATGGACTTTTCGCCGGCGCGGCGAAGTAACCGATGATGCGCCCGAGTCAGTACACACCGGCTACTTCATCATCGTGGCCGAGCCGCGCAAGGGCGTTGCCGAAAAGACCTGGCGACTCGCGACCCATATGGAGATTGCCGGCAGTGCCATCGACCACACCGCGCTCGCGGACTTCGTCAAACGCCTGCTCGGACGTGCGGAAATCGCCGACGTCAAGATCCTGAGAACCCGTAGCCGCCGCGCATCTACGCGCGAAGTGATCGATTTCGATCTCGCGATCACGGTTTACACCGCACAGGAAGCCTGATGCCTCGGCCGATGATCACCCAGCACGTCCCGCCCCGCAGTCTGGCGATGCTGCTGGCGGTCGCGTTCGCTCTGACCGGTCTGGCCGGCCACCTCTACGTGTTGAAGAAACCGATGGGGTACCTGGCCGAAGCGCGAGATACGTTTTTCGATCTGCGCCGCGCACACCCGAGCGATCAACCCATCGAGGCCCGCATTCGTTCGGTCGAGGCGAGTACTGCGGCGCTGCGGGAACAACTCCAGGGCGCGGGCCCGTCGCTCGCGGCAAACGAAATGGTGGCCTTCGTTATCGGTCGCCTCGATCGGCTCGCACAGAGCCGCCGGGTGCAACTGATCAGCGTCGAGCCCGGCGATATCGCGGAGGTCTTCGAATTCGACGAGATCCCCTTTCACGTCGAAGTCGTGGGGGGGTACTTCCGGCTCGTGGCCTGGTTGCACGACGCCGAGCGGGAACTCGGTCCCATGGTGGTCAAATCGTTCGACATCGAACCCGTCGCGCCAGGCGATACCAGGCGCATGCGATTGACCATGGTTTCTTATCGCTCGCGGAGCGGCGGCGCATGAAGACGGGCGTCCCCCAATTTTTCGCCTTGCTTGCCGCCGCTGTATGGACGGTGCATGCCGGTGACGAAAAGTTCATCTTGACGACGGATCCCTTTCGCAAACCTGCACTGAAGGAACTGGCGCCCCCTGAACCATTGGTGCTTGGAGAGGAGCACGCTGTCGTCGCCGTGCCGCGACTGCGCGCCATCATGCGCTCACCGCTAACAACGGTTGTTAACCTCGACGGGGAATTGATCGCGGTCGGCGGCCGGTTCGAAAATTTCCAGGTGGTCGCCGCCGGTGAGCGTGACGTCGTGTTACTACAGGGGGATGAAAGTTTCGTGGTATCGCTCGACGATGAACGCCATGAGAACCAGGGCCGTGAGTAAGCGCGCGATACAAATACTTTTGTTCGGATTGACGGTCGCGTTCACGGTCCCGCTCGCGGCGGCTGGCAACATCTCGTTGTCCGTGCGCTACGCGGATATCGCCGAAGTGTTCGAAATGCTGTCCCGTGAAGGCAAGACGAACATTCTCCTGAGCAGCGACGTAACGGGTGAAATTTCCGTCAATCTTTACGATGTAAGCTTGCAACAGGCCGTGCGTACCGTGGCGGCAGCCGCCGGCTATGCCGTCGAATATGACGATGGGACTTATTACATCGTCAGCCGCGAGGAAGCCGGCAAGGACATCGCGGGCGGCCTGACGGAAGTTCGTTCGTTCAAGATTCAATACAGCGATCCGGAACTCGTAGCGGAGATTCTCGAGAACCACCTCTCGCGCTACGGCAAGATAACGGCCTTGCCTGAACGCAACCTGCTAGTCGTCGAGGACCTGCCCGACTTCATACGCCGGCTCGAAAACCTGTTGACCGAGCTCGACAAGCAGCCGGCGCAAATCCTGATCGAAGCCCGCATCCTCGAAATAACCCTGGACGCGAGCGATACCTACGGCATTGACTGGACCCGGCTCTTTAGCTCGGATGGCGGCGTCGGCCGCGTCGCTGCGCAGGGCTTTGCCTCCCTCACCGCACCCGGACTCTTTTTCAGTCTGTTCAACTCGAACGTCGAAGCGGTATTGAACGCCTTGAGCGTCAAGGGCCGGGTACGCACCTTGTCGACGCCGAAGCTGCTGGCGCTGGAGCATGAGGAAGCAGAAGTCATCATCGGTGACGAGATTGGATACCGCGTGACCACGACCATCAACCAGGTCACCACCGAAAGCGTCGAGTTTCTCGAGACAGGCATCATCATGCGCGTGAGATCCTACGTCGACCGTGCGGGCCGGATCATGATGGACATTCATCCGGAAGTCAGTTCGGGAACGGTGACACTCGATGGCGTGCCGAGCAAGAAATCGACCGAAGTGACCACGCGTCTCCTGGCCGAAGACGGCCAGACGATATTCATCGGCGGATTGATCCGCAACACAGCCAGCCAGCGGCGGGAAAATGTCCCGATCATCGGCGACCTGCCGCTGATCGAAAGGCTGTTTGGGCGGTCCGAGCAACTCCTCATCAAGACCGAGACCGTGGTGCTCATCACCCCGCATATCGTGCGCCACGAGCGCGTGACCACAGGCCGTGACGCCGAGGCTGAAGATCGCCTGGAGCGCCTGGATCGCGAGCTCAACGAGCAGATTGAAAACACGGACGAACGCCTTGGGCGCCGCACCCGCGCACCCATTGAAGACCGCGGGTGGACGCCGCCGAAACCGCCGGCCGAACAACAAGAGGATGACGCCGAATCGGAATACGGGTACACCTTAGTTGATCCCCGCGCAGATGAATCGAACAAAGGCGTCAACGATTGCAACAGGCCGGGTCCGGCCTTCGCGATGGGCGCCTGCGCCGCGCCTCTGAGCTTGAATACCAGGAAGCTGTTCAACGATTTCAAATAGGACCGCTATCCCAACGCCGCAAGACTGCATGGATGCAGGAGGTAGAGCAATGCAGGAGCAATTGTCGAGTAGATTCCCTAAGTCCGACAGGCTGCTAGGGCCACCCCACCTCCGCTGCCTCAATCGGTTAGACTGGGCGCGGCGAGGAGCCGATCATGGCCAAGCAGATTCACCTCAATGCTTTTACCCAGTGTTCTATCTGCCATCATTCGAAAGGGCAGTGGAAACACCCCATCGACCGATCATCGCACGGCTACAAGGATCTCAATTACTGGGTGGAATTAGCGCGTTATCTCGAGCGCGGCTGTTTCGACGCATTATTCTTGGCCGACGTCCACGGCACCTACAACACCTACAAGGGTTCGCGCGCGGCGGCCGTGCGGCACGCGGTACAGTTTCCGAGCAATGATCCAACCCTGGTCGTTTCGGCACTGGCCCACGCCACGCGCTACATCGGGTTTGCATGTACCTACAGCACGTCCTATTTCGCGCCCTACCAGGCGGCAAAGGTGTTTTCCACCCTCGATCACCTGACCAAGGGCCGCATTGCCTGGAATGTCGTCACCTCCTACCTGCCCGATGCCAACGCGAACTTCGGCATCGGCGAGCAGATGGAACACGACCAGCGCTATGAGCGCGCCGAGGAATACATGGAAGTGGTCTACAAACTGTGGGAGCACTCCTGGGAGGAAGACGCGGCGGCGCGCGATGTGGTCAACGACGTGCACAACGATCCGGACAAGGTGCACGAGATCAACCACGTCGGTCCGTGGTTCAAGGTGCCGGGACCCCACATGTGCGAACCCTCGGTGCAACGCACGCCGGTGCTGTTCCAGGCCGGTCAGTCCGGGCGAGGGGTCAAATTCGCAGCCCGTCACGCCGAAGGCATCTTCGGGATCTGGCCGACGATCGAATCCTGTCGCGACGGTATCAAGCAGGTGCGGGACGCGGCCTGCGCCGAAAACCGCGAACCCGACCAGGTGCGCGCATTTCCGGGAGTAACCGTGATCGTCGCCCCGACCGATGCGGAAGCTCAGATGAAACTCGAGACCTGCAAACGCTACATCAGTCCCGAGGGCGCGCTGGCGCTATTCAGCGGCTGGGTAGGCGTGGACCTGGCGCAGTTCGAACCGGGACAGCGCCTCGACGAAGTCAAGACCGATGCCATCCAGGGCCTGATGAACTATTTCACGGTGGTCGATCCGGAACGCGATTGGACGGTTGGCGAAATAGGCGAGTTCCTCTCGATCGGAAGTGTGATGCCAAAGATCATCGGCTCACCCGCGACGGTTGCCGACGAGATCGAGCGCTGGGTCGACGAAACCGATTGTGACGGCATCAACCTCGTGCCGGTCAACCAGCCCAGCGGATTTTTCGACTTCGTCGACCTGGTCGTACCGGAACTCCAACGGCGCGGACGCGTACGCACCCATTACGAGACCGAGACGCTGCGGGAACACTACTTCGGCGTCGGCCACAAGCGCTTGCCGCCGAATCACATCGCCTACCGCACGTTGCCGGAATGGAAGGCCGGTAAGAAGCCCGTGTCCGCAAGCAAGCGCGAAAAATCTCCGTCGAAAAAGCGGCGGACAGCGCCGGCGAAATAGCACCAAGCGCTTTCACTCCTGCGAAATGAGATGGCGATCGGCCGCTAGGCCACGGCCGCAGTTGGCGAATTTCGCAAATTCGATCGGCGCTAGTCCAGTATTCGCCTAGGCCTTTATTGCGCCTTGGGCAACGAATCCCAATTACCTGCGATCACCCAACTCCCAGCGAACCGGCCTGGAATCGTAAAACTATGCTAAAGCCTCGCCCAGCCTACAAAAATCCGGGATTTGGCCGATACTTAAAAGGTAATTAAAAAATAGGGGCCGCCCCGCCCGATGTCCTCGCCCAATCGCAAACTCGCCTCAACGCTCATCACCGTGCCACACGTGAACGCCTGGTCGGATGATGGCGGTAAGGAGTCTGCGCCCAAATTTTCTTTTCCTTCGCTTTTCGGGCTCGGGTCCCGCCGTTCGACCGAGGTCGGCAGTTATACCGAGCACATCATCCAGCATTCACCCTCCGTGATCGTGAGCATCGCGCCTGACGGTTCGACGGTTTCCATTAACGATGCGGGGTGCCGAATCACAGGTCACGACCGCGAAGAGCTGATCGGCAAGAACTGGTGGTCCATCATCTATCCCGGCGATAAATACCGGCAGCTTGAACAGCTCGTCTTCGATTTCGATCGTGATGGTAACGTTTGGGATTACGAACTCGAAATCGAGACGAAATCGGGCGAGTCGCGCATCATCTCCTGGAACTCGGTCAATCGGTTCAGCGAGTCGGGAGAACTCGTGGAAATCATCGGCATCGGCGTGGACGTGACCGAGCGCAAACGCGCCGAAGAAGAATTGATCAAAAGCGAGGCGCGCCTCGAAGAAGCCCAGCGGGTCGCGCATATCGGCGGTTGGGAACTGGATCTGGAGAACGACAGCTTCTGGTTTTCGAAGGAAACCGAGGCGATTCTCGAGCTCGATTGGGAACGTACGATGAATTCCTTTCAGGAGTTACTCGAGTTGATCCATCCCGAGGACCGCGACAAGGTCGATCGGGCGTTTACCGAACATCGCGAATCCAGGCGACCCTACGATGTTATTTGCCGCTTCCCCTTCCCGGACGGACGGATCAAGCATCTCCGCGCTCAATTTGACACGCACTATGACAAAACCGGCGCGGCCATACGGTCCATCGGTACGGTTCAGGACGTTACCGACGATATCGAGCAGCAGAAAAAATTGCGGCATACGCTGGAGGAAACTCGGGCGCTCAAGGAATATACCGCGCACATCGTTCAGAATTCGCCGTCTTATATCGTCGGCCTCGATCCCGACGGTATCTGTGTGTCGATCAACGATAGCGGCTGCCGGATCAGCGGATATACGCGCGAGCAGATATTGGGCAAGAATTTCTGGCGCATCGTTTACCCCGGTGATAAGTATGCGCAGGTCGAGCGGCTGTTTCGGATATTTGACGTGACCGACGGCGTCAAGAACTACGAAATGACCATCGAGACCGAATCCGGCGAGTCGCGAGTCATATCGTGGACGTCGGTCAACCGTTACGACGATGACGGCAAGCTGCTCGAGATCATCGGTGTCGGCCAGGACATCACCGATCTCAAGCGCTCCCAGGCGGAACTGGAGGAACTCGCACACCACGACCCGCTCACCGGACTGCCGAATCGCCTATACCTTGCCGTGCGTCTGGAACTGGCGCTCGAACGTGCCAAGCGGCGCTCAAGCAGCGGTGCTTTGTTGTTCCTCGATCTCGATCATTTTAAGAATATCAACGACAGCCTCGGGCATTACGCGGGCGACGAGTTACTGATACAAGCGGCAGCGCGCTTGCGACAATGCGTCCGACTGGAGGACACGGTCGCGCGTATCGGCGGGGACGAGTTCACCCTGCTGCTGGAGGACATTACATCACTCCTGCACGCGACGCGCGTTGCAGAGAAGATCCTGAGCGCGTTCGACGAGCCGTTCGAAATCGAAGGACGGGAGCTGCATGTCACACCCAGCATCGGGATCAGCATATATCCCCGCGACGGCGAATCGATCGACGTGTTGCTGCGCAATGCGGACGCCGCGATGTATAAAGCCAAGGGCCGGGGCCGCAATGCATTCGCTGTTTATACCGAGGCGATGACGAGTGAAGCCCTGGAACGCATGCAGCTCGAACAGAACCTGCACAAGGCCCTGCAACGCGATCAATTCGTCCTGTATTATCAGCCGCAAATCGACATGCTCACGGGTGAGCTGATCGGGGCAGAAGCACTCATCCGGTGGGAACATCCGGGAAAAGGACTGATCCCCCCGTACCGCTTCATTCCGATGGCGGAGGAATCAGGCCTGATCGTGCCGATCGGCGAATGGGTATTGAATGAGGCCTGCCGTCAGGCGAAATCGTGGCTCGAAGTGGGGCTGTCGCTCAAGCGGATTGCGGTGAACATCGCCGGCCCCCAGATCAGCCGGGGCGACCTGCTCGAGACCTGCGAGAAGGCCCTCGATGCGACGGGACTGCCGCCCGAGCACCTGGAACTCGAGGTGACCGAGGGCTTTATCATGCGCGAAGCCGACGCCGCCATCGAAACACTGGAAGGTCTGCGTGATCTCGGCGTGTCGCTAAGCGTCGATGATTTTGGCACTGGTTACTCCTCGCTCGCTTATTTAAAGCGCCTGCCGATCAACAAGATCAAGATCGATCGGTCCTTTGTGCGCGATATTCCGGACGATTCCGATGACATGGCGATCACGCGCGCCGTGATCGCGCTAGGTGACAGCCTGCGTCTCGAGGTGATCGCAGAAGGCGTCGAAACGGAAGCACAGCGCGCATTCCTGATCGGCGAAGGCTGCGTCAAGGGGCAGGGTTATCTGTTCGCGAAGCCCCTGCCACCGGAAGCCTTTGCGTCCTGGGCATGTCGCCAGTTGGCGGGCGAATCAGAGTCCACCCCCGCCTTCAAAGCGACAAACGTTTGAACAGCGGTTCGGGGATGGTCCCGACCACCAGCATGATGAGGCGCCAAAACCAGGGCAGGTAGACTACATCCCGGCCGTTCTCTATCGCATTTACAATGCCGGCCGCGATCGTCTCGGGCGCAGCCCACAGGGGTCCTTTTTCGAATGCCGCGGTCATGGGCGTATCGACAAAGCCGGGTTTGATCGTGATTACCTTGATGCCCTGGCCCGCGAGCCGGTTGCGCAGCCCTTGCAGGAAGGTATGGAGGGCCGCCTTCGAGGCACCGTATACATAGTTGCTCTTGCGGCCGCGATCTCCCGCCACCGAACCGATCACGGCCAGGGTGCCAGATCCCTGCGCCTCTAGCACGTTCGCGACCAAGGTCAGCAGCGACATCGTGCCGAGCGCATTGACCTCGAACGCGTCGCGCATCCGCTCGGGGTCCTTTTCGCAGGCCGCTTGATCGGGCAGGATTCCATGCGCGACGAGAATGAC
Source organism: Gammaproteobacteria bacterium (assembly GCA_963662545.2). Classification (GTDB taxonomy): domain Bacteria; phylum Pseudomonadota; class Gammaproteobacteria; genus JAYYZW01. The sequence continues at coordinate 2,354,562 of CAXXLL010000003.1, read as the reverse complement.
ATCGATCCCGTCCATGGTTTCGGCGGCGCGCTCCAGCAGCGCTCGGTGGCGTTCGTGTTCGAGAATATCGAACGCGGCGGTTTCTACTTTATGCGCGCCGCGTATTGCGAGGTCGTTCGCTATTCCCGCCAGCCGCTCTTCGTTGCGCGCCACGAGGTAGAGGGTATCGCCGCGGCGCGCGTAGAGCCGGGCGGTCGCTTCCGCGATGGCGGAGGTCGCGCCGATGATGAGAATCTTCTGCATGCTAGTGTGCTGTCCCGTAATAAACTTCAATAAATCGCGCAGGACTCGTGGTGCGATACAAGGCGCGAGGAGGCGTCGTATCGGGACAAATTCGTCCGGAACGAATTTGGACCGCCGCAGGCGGGCCCGAAGGGCGGATGCCATGGATGGTATCCGCAATACGGCAACGACGAGCAACGCCGTAGCGCGGCACGAGGACCAGCGAATTATGAAGGCTTATTACGGGACAGCGCACTATAGACCCAGACGCTGTGCCTGCAGTGAACTGAACCGACCCAGTGCGCCGTGTCGTTCGCGTACGGTTTGAAAAACTTCCCAGGCCGGGTAGCTGCGCTTGAAGGTCGATTCGCTCATGCAGGCGTCCTTGGCCAGATACATCCGCCCGCCGTGTGCGAGCACGATGTCGTCGAGCCGCCCCATCAACGCCAAGGCCGTGTCGCTGCGCTTGAAGTCCATCGTCAAGGTATAGCCTGCACGGGGAAAGGAAAGATAATTTTGATTGCCCTCACCAAGGGCCTTTAATACCGACAGCGGCGAACCAAGACCGCTGGTGGCAACGCAAGAGAGCAGCTCCTCAATGGCTTCTCTAGCCGATGTGCGCGGGACCACGGATTGGTGCTGCAGAAGGCCCGCCCGACCGTACAGCCGATTCCAGTCGCGGAGACGATCGAGCGGGTAGAAATACGGTTCGTAATGAGTCCTACGCGTGGTCATGCGAGTACGAATGCGCTCGTAGTAGAGCGCGTTGAAAAGCCGCATGACGAGGCTGTTCAAACACATCGAGGGCAGGTCGAAGGGAATTCGCGCGTGCGGCTTGCGGTGCACCTCGAAGTCATCGTCTTGAGCGTGTTCGCCGATCATAACGAGCGCGCGGCCGCGCGCCGCGCCGCGCTTGTTCGCGTCGAGCCACGCGACGACGTAGGTCGCTTCGCCATGTTCGTCGAGACAGGCGAGGGTGTCGTGGAGGTCGCTGGTCTTGACGATACGCTCGTCAACAAAGCTACTCCGGATGCGTCTGAGTTTCAGGACGGCGTCGACGATGATGCCGCTGAGCCCCATGCCGCCTGCCGCCGCATGGAACAGCTCGGCATTTTCTTCACTTGAGCAGGTGACGAGTTCACCATTCGGCATCATCAGAAGAAGACTTTCGACGAAGTCCGCGAAAGAGCCGTCGCGGTGATGATTCTTACCGTGCACGTCGCTGGCGATGGCGCCACCGACGCTGACGAAACCGGTGCCCGGAGTGACGGGGAGGAACCAGCCGCGCGGCACAACGATGTCCAAAAGAGCGGCAAGGGTCGCGCCGGCACCGCAGCGTATGGTGCCCCGATCCGAATCGAAGTTCAGGAAATGATCGTGCCGCCTCAAGTCGATAACGTGCGGCGCCAGGCTTGAATCACCGTAGCTGCGCCCCATGCCGCGCGCGATGCAGGGACCGTTTGCCTGCCGCAAGGTGCGCGCGAGATCGTCCCGTGTCCTGATCGCGGTAACCCGCACTTCGCTTGACGGGTACCGTCCCCAACCGGCTAGTCGCATCGCTTTTTTTTCGCTCGGCCCCGACTGATTTCTTCACCAGCTATAATAGCGCCCGCCGGTAGGATATGTCCCTTCGGGAAAAAAGGGGTCGGAGTCAATTAATAGCAATGCGATCGAATATCGAATTGCACGTTGTCATTAATTGACTCCGACCCCTTTTTTCCAGTGGCCGAACTCAATACTCCATCGCGCGCTGCAGGGTTCGTCGCGTTGCTGCGGCCTCGCGAATGGGTCAAGAATGCGTTCGTACTCGCGCCGCTTGTTTTCGCCGGAGCGTTCTTCGACCCCGCCTCGATCATGCGCGCTGTTGCGGCGTTCGTATTGTTCTGCATCGCCTCTTCGTCCGTCTACGTGTTGAACGATATTCACGACGTCGACGAAGACCGTATGCATCCGGTCAAAGCGCGCAAGCGTCCGCTGGCGGCCGGGATCATCGGAACGCGCGACGCAATACTGGTACTCGTCGTTTTGTACGGCATTATCCTCGGCGCCTACGTATTGAAGCCGGCGTTCATGCAGGTGGTGCTCTGTTATATCGGGCTCAACATCGCCCATACCTGGTTCCTGCAGAAGCAACCCGTCGTCGATATCTTTTCGATATCCATCGGATTCGTCATGCGGGTGTACGCGGGCGCGCAGGCAATCGCGGTACCCGTTTCGGCCTGGATGTTCGTCACAAGCTTGTGCCTCGCGCTTTACCTCGCGACGATCAAACGGCGCCAGGAGCTGAATCTGAATGAGGCCACGGGGCGGGATGTCTTGAAGCAGTACACCATGCCCCTGCTGGATCGCTACGCGCAGACAGCGGCGACCGGGGCGCTGGTTTTCTACAGCCTGTTCGTCATGTCGACGCGCCCGGAACTCGTCTTCACGATTCCTATCGTGCTCTTTGGCCTGTTTCGTTACGGCTGGCTGGTTGAATGTCGCAAGGCCGGGGAATCGCCTAGCGACGCGCTCCTCGGTGATTGGCAGTTAATGGTGACGATCGCAGTGTGGCTGGCAACCTGCGTCTGGGCGATCAGCGCCGGTTGACGCAACCGGCCGCAACGAGACCTTGGAGGATAAATGGGCCAAAGAAAACTAATGGCAACTCACCGGCCCATGTCGAAATGCGTTGCCCTTAGTTTGTTCTGACTCCATTTCGCGTTTCTCTATTTTGTCGATGCCTTATTACGGCGAAACCCTAGTATTCCTGGCGGGCGGCGCCTGCCTGGCGACGCTGTATGCGCCGTCCGTGCGTTCCGTACCACTGCTGCGCGGATTGAAGGCCGGCGCCATGCTCACGGTGGCGATCATGGCGGTCGTCTACTTCAATTCTTGGCTCACGCAGAAACCCGAACGCTGGCTGCATCTGCACGATTTCTATCATTATTACGTCGGCGCTAAGTACTATCGGGAAGTCGGACACATGCGGCTTTATCTCTGCACCCATGCCGCGTTGGACGAACTCGAACGCGAGGGCCACGACGTGCCGTCGGTCACCTTCTCGCGGTCGCTCGACCGGCCGTCAGAGATCGTAGTCGGTGCAGCGCTCGATGCGAAAGCCGCGCAATGCCGCGATTCGTTTGCCGCGGCACGCTGGGCGCGGTTCAAGGACGACCTCGCCGTGCTACTGGCACACGATGCGAGCGACCAAACCTGGCGCCCCATGTTGAACGATCTCGGCAATAATTCACCGCCCGGATGGAACGTCGCCGCGTCGTTTGTCGCCAACCGGGTGCCGCTCAACGCCGAGGCGCTCATTTGGCTGCCCTTGATCGACCAGGTCTTGCTCCTCGTCGTGTTGCCCTTAGTGGTGTATCGCGCCTTTGGGTTAGTACCCACGCTTGCCTATCTCCTGTTTTACTTCGCCAGTCCCCTCGCCAATCTCGGTTGGACCGGCGGCAGCTACTTTCGTGCCGACTGGTACGCCGCGCTCACCGGCGGCGTGATCGCGCTGGCCGTCAGGCGGTTTGCGTTGGCCGGTTTCCTGCTCGCAATTGCGGTGGTGTGCCGCGCGTTCCCGGTGGTATTCGCACTCAGCGCGGTGCTGGTGCTGGCGCTTGGGAAACCCAACCTGCGCGGTGGCTTATTGCGAGTGTGTGCGGCCGGCGTGGCGGGCGGCATAGCCTTCGGGGCGCTATCGTTGATCATGTTCGGGCCTGGGGTCTGGTATGAGTTTGTCGAGGTGCTGCAGGTGCGAATCAACCCCTACGGCAGCAATTCGATCGGTCTGCTCAAAGTCGCGAGTTTCTGGAATGTACTGGTATGGCCATCGTTCGAGGGCGCTGCCGACGCTCTGAACGCGATGAACGCGTGGCTCGGGGCCATCCAGCACGACGCGGCGTCGTTCGGTCCGTTCCGGGAGTTCCTGGGGCTCGCACTGCTGGTGTCGACCGTGATGGCCGTACGCGGACGCGATCCCATGGCGGCGACGGTGTTGCTCGGCTCGGTCGCGGTATTCACCGTGTTCTCGCCTTTCATTTACTACTATGTATTTCTCGCGCTGCTGCCGCTCGCGGCGTGGCGCATTGAGCGCGAAACCCGGGCCTCCCTCATGGCCGTCCTCGTGCTAGGGATGGCGTCGCTCCGCGTCGTGTCCATTCCCTTCCAGCGCGAACTAGGCTACGAGCCCGGCTATTTCAGCGTCTCGTTCCAGTCCAGCCGCGTGATGCTCGCGATCCTGGCGTGTTCGGTGGTGGTGCTGGCGTGGTGCGCTTTGAAAAAGACCCAGAACCTGGCGACCGCTCGCTGGAACGGCGTCGCGCTCGTCCTCGCGCTCGTGGTGATGGCCGGCGCTGCGGCGGCGTACCGCTCGGCGCCCCACGATCAAACAAACTTTCACGCCCTGGATGGGTTCGGGCACTTGAGTACGGGCGGCGGCGTTCACGTCGCATCTCGGCCGGCGACCGCGTCTTGGCCGGGCAGCCGTTATCTGGAAATCGAATTCAACGCGCCGGCACAGTGGCTACGGGCGCCGCTGACCGGCGTCGCACCGGGCAGATACCGCGTGGATGTCGCCAGCACGCGCGCAGACTCTTATGGAGATTTTTCCGTGATCCTCGGCGGTAAGCGGCATTCGATCGAGAACGGATCGGTTCGGGCGGGCACCGTAAGCCCACGGTTGACGCCAATCGGCGAGGTGACGATCGGCCTCGACAGCTTCATTCAGTTCGAATCCGCGGCATCATCGCCTGAGAATGGACCGCAGCGGATTGGTGTGAGCGGCGTTTATCTCCAACCGTTGAGTAGTGTCCATCCATAAACATTAATATTCTTCCCGAATGGACACCCATTAAAAAAGGTAGCCCCCGATGAAATATTGTCCCTATTGCGGATCACCCCTCATGCGCCTGCCCCTGTCGGGCCGCGAACGCCTGGCTTGTCCGGATGGGCAATGTGGATTCGTGCATTGGGATAATCCGGTCCCCGTCGTCGCAGCGATCGTTGAACACGACGATCATGTGGTGCTGGTTAGAAACGTCGGATGGCCGCAGCACTGGTATGGGCTCGTCACGGGTTTTCTCGAGTCCGGGGAAATGCCGGAAGAAGGGATTGCCCGCGAGATCGAAGAAGAGATCGGTTTGCAGGCGGAAATGCAGTCGTACATCGGTATGTACGAGTTCTATCGCCGCAATCAACTCATCATTGCCTACCACTTAACCGTCGAATCGAAGGAAGTTACGCTTTGCACCGAGGAGATCGCCGACCACAAGTGGGTGCACGTCGAAGAGGTCAAGCCATGGACGGCCGGTACGGGCAAAGCATTACAGGACTGGCTCAAGCAACGCGGTATTGAACGCGAGATGGTCGACTTTGATCGGGCGAACTAGGGGATTTTTCTGGCAGAGCGCCATGGATGGCGAGCACGAAATGAATGATTCGGAGGTAGGAGCCCGCTTGCGGGCGAATATTTTATTCGGTCAATCGCGACGACACACGCGCCTTGCTTTTTTCACACGTAACACGAACTTCGGGGACCGGATCGTAGCCGCTCGTCCCCCATGGATGACAGCGCAGGAGGCGGCCGATGCTCAAGGCGGCGCCGCGCCAGAGGCCGTGTCGTTCGAACGCCTCGAGCGCGAATTCGGAGCAAGTGGGGAGGTGCCGGCAGTGGGGCCCGAGCACGGGTGAGATCAACCACTGGTAACCGTTGATCAACCAGCAGACCGGGTAGTGCAATGCTCGCATGGCAGGTGCCGGTCTCAGACGCCGGCCGTGTCATCGGGCTTTTCATAGCCCGATTTCGCAAAGCGTTGACCGCAGTAATAGCAATCGACGTAGTTGCGGCTTGTGAACGGCAGGTAGATCAAGGGATGGCCGAGGGCGGCCGCGCCCCCATCACAGCCGACGTCCTCTATGTCATCGTCTACGATCTTGATTTCCCGGGGTTTAGTACTCATCTGATGTGATCCTAAGGCATCACTAATTGACGCTGTTCTCCTTTACATATTCTATAGTATTCATAAGGCACGCATAGCGTCTCGGCACCGCGCTCGCGGGCGGCGCAATGTCTAAATCGCAGAAAACGATGAACGACAAAGGGAAACACCCATGGCTAAAGTCTCGATGAAATCTGAAATAAACATGGACCCGGATGAATTGTGGAAACTCATCGGGCAGTTCAACGCGTTGCCCGACTGGCATCCGGCTGTGACCAGCAGCAAACTCGAGGACGATGGCCGAGTTCGCCGGCTTGCCCTGTTCGGCGGCGGCGAGATCGTCGAACGCCTCGAACAGATCGAGGAAGGTGATCGTCTCTACCGCTACAGCATCGTCAGCAGCCCGCTACCGGTGGCAAACTACACCGCGACCCTGCGCGTCAAAGACGATGGCGCCGGAAAATCCGTGCTCGAATGGTCGAGTGAGTTCGATCCGAGCGGCGCTTCAGAAATTGACGCATCGTCGGCGGTCCAGGAGGTCTACCAGGCAGGGATGGACAACCTGAGGAAGATGTTCGGCGGGGGTTAACGCATCTCCGCCAGCGGCTGCCAATCTTTCAGATGCTGCGCGATCGCGTCGCCCGCCCAAATCTGCGGCTTCGAAGCTTGTTTGCCTTCGTCACGCTCCCGTTTGGAGATAATGGCGCGCGCCACTTCGAAGGCTTCGACGAAATCCCGCGTCTGGAGGAGCGCTTGTTCGAAATAAGCCCGCCCGAAATACGTCCAGTTATTTTCGTGGCTACAGCCGAACGAGGCCCGGTCCCGCGCCGCGGCGGTGATCACGAGGGTGTCGGATGTCTTTAATTCATCGATAAAGCCGCCTGAATAGCAGGCTGAGACCACGACGACTCGCCAGCGGATCCCGGCTGTGTCCAGCGCGGCGCGAATATCGCCGGCATATATGTCGTTCAGCCCGAGGTCTTCGAAATCGACCGCGACCGAGGTATCTTCGTTACCGTGCGAGGTGACGAACAAAAACAGAATGTCCTCATCAACATTCATTATCCCGCTCAAGTGTGCGGTCGCGCGTTCGAGATTGTGCAGGTTGGCCAGCGGCGTGTTCCACACAGTAGCCGGGTTGTTGACCAGGGAAACCGCGCGACCTACGAGGCCTAAAGGCCCCTCGAAGAGGTTTCTAACCTGTTTTACCTCACGCATGAACACATCCTGTGACGCGAAGGCCCCGACGCCCACGAAATAGACGTCGGCGCGCGCGGGTATTTCCGGTGCGAGCGCATCGAGTTCACGATCGAGCAGCGCGGTTTGCCGGTAATAAATGGATTCAATATCGAGACCCGGCGCCGACGCGGTCTGCTGATAGAACATCCGCGAGTCCGGCAAAAGATCGGTGATGACGAAGAGCGCTGCGCAATACAGCACGAGTGCACCCATGGTCTGCGATATTCCGACGGACGGCAAAAGGCGAAACGCTCGCCAGAATATGGCGAGGTGCCAGAGCAGCACGCAATAGGCGTATATCGTGACATACGGCGCATGGAGATCAGCAACGGCCTGGAGCGCGAACGTCACGAGCCACAGTGGCAGGCTCGCGTAGACGATGACCGTTACGAGTGTCACGAACGCGCCAGTTCCGACCGATCGCCAGGCGATTACGGCCAGCACCGCCAGCCATACTTGGAGTTTCGCCGAGGTACTGATGAAACCCCATATCCAGAAGAGCGATCCAGCGCCGGCCTCGATGCGGTGTACGAGCACCGTTGCGCACCCGCTCAAAATCAGAGCGAACAGCAGGTGACCGAATGAGGCGCGAAAGTCGGAGCGCGCGACTCGGCGGGCGAGCGACAGCCGACAGCCGGCAACGATGTTGTCCCGCACGGCTCCGATCGCGCGACCGGGTGGCGGTGCCTTGTGGTGAATGTCGGCGCTATCGCAGTTCATTAAGGTTTGTTCTGTGCGCGCATAACTCATGGCGAGCAGTTGACGCTGGCTACTGTCCAGCCAGAAAGCATAACTCTCGCTAACACGCAAAGGTCGCAAAGTGACGAGTAATTGTTATTGAAATTATACTCGCTGCTATCTTGGCGTCTTTGCACCTTGGCGAGAGAAATATTGACGTTTATGGATGGGTACAGACCGCGACGATTTTCGCGGTCGACAACTGGTGACCATTTCACATGGGCACGAGCCGTTATTTTGTGAAATGATGCCGCCGGACGAAAGTGCAACGAATCCCTTATGCTCAAAGCCAATAAAAAGCGCAGCCTGCGGGTACGATCACATTATCTGCAGCGCGAAAGGAGTGGACGATGAACGCCGATCTGGTGGTCCTGGGATCCGGGCCGGGCGGTTATACCGCAGCGTTTCGCGCAGCCGACCTCGGATTACAGGTAATTCTGGTCGAACGTTTTGCGAGGCTGGGCGGTGTGTGCCTGAATGTCGGTTGTATTCCCTCGAAAGCACTGCTGCATGCGGCCAAGGTGGTCAGCGACGCGCGCGACATGGCACCCAAGGGAATCCGCTTCGCCGAGCCCGAAATCGATCTCGATCTGCTGCGTGCTTGGAAGGACAAGATCGTCGGCCAGTTGACCAAGGGGCTGGAAGGGCTCGCTAAGCAGCGCACGGTCGAAGTGGTACGCGGCACCGGCCGTTTCACCTCCCCCAATCGCGTCGAAGTCGAGAGCAGTGGCGGTACGGTCACCATCGAATTCAAGCAAGCGATCATCGCGGCGGGATCGGAGCCCGCGCGACTGCCGGGGATCCCCTACGACGATCCACGCGTGATCGATTCAACCGGCGCGCTCGAACTCACCGGCATACCGGGGCGTCTGCTCGTTATCGGGGGCGGCATCATCGGCCTGGAAATGGCGACGGTTTTCATGGAGCTCGGATCGCAGGTCACCGTCGTGGAATTGATGGATGAACTCATGCTCGGCGCTGACCGCGATCTCGTCAAGCCACTCGAAAGACGGCTCGCCAAGCGGCTCGAAGCGGTCCACACCGGTACCCGCGTCACCGGCGTGACCGTGACCGGTGCATCGTTGACGGCGTCGTTCGAGGGCGAGCGCGCGCCGGCGGAAACGTCTTACGACCAGATCCTCGTCGCCGTGGGCCGTCGGCCGAACGGCGATCGCATCGGCGCCGAAGAGGCAGGCATCGCGCTCGACGAGCGCGGCTTTGTTCTCGTCGACAAGACCATGCGGACGAACGTTCAGCACATCTTTGCGATCGGCGATATCGTCGGTGAGCCCATGCTCGCGCACAAGGCCACGCACGAAGGTAAGGTCGCGGCCGAAGTGGCGGCCGGGCACAAGGTCGCATTCGACGCACGCGTCATTCCCTCGGTGGCCTATACCGATCCGGAAGTGGCCTGGGCCGGGCTCACCGAAACCGAGGCGCAAGCCCAGGGCATCGAAGTCGGCAAGGGGGTTTTCCCGTGGGCCGCGAGCGGACGCTCGCTCTCACTCGGTCGTAACGACGGATTGACCAAGCTCCTTTTCGATACCGACGACGGCCGCGTCGTCGGCGCCGGCATCGTCGGGCCCAATGCGGGCGATCTCATCGCCGAAGTGGCGCTCGCGATCGAGATGGGCTGCGACGCGGAAGACATCGGTCTGACTGTGCATCCCCATCCGACCCTATCCGAGACGGTCGCGATGGCGGCCGAAGCCTACAGTGGCACGATCACCGATCTTTACCTGCCAAGGCGATCATGAAGCGGCGCCGCAACTTGACAAGCCGACATTGCGGCGCTAGATTGCTGCAATGCAACATTTCAACTATATCCGTGAATTACTTGAATAAAAATGACCGATAAGATGCCGTACCCCGGACCGCTGCCCAGTCCGCAGGAGGTCACCGAGGCCCTCGCCAACGTCAGCGCCCAATCGCAGGTCTTGATGCAGAAATTTTTTGATTCGCATTCCTCCCACGATCTGAAAGCGATGGATCCGCTCGGCATCCTGCAGGCATTCGCCTCGTTTACCAAAGATTTGGCGCGCGATCCCGCAGCCCTGCTCGAAGCGCAGTTCAATGCCTGGCATACCTACATGCAGATTTGGCAGTCCACCGCGCAACGCCTGCTCGGCGCTGAGGCGGAACCCGTGGTCGAGGCCGGGCGCAACGACCGACGGTTCAAAGCCGAGGACTGGGATAAGAATCCCTTCTTCGATTACGTCAAACAAACCTACCTCGCGACGGCCAGGGTCATGCAGTCGGTCGTGGCCGGAGCCGAGGGCCTCGACGACAAGACGAAGAAAAAGATCGAGTTCTACACCAACCAGTACATCGACGCGATGGCGCCGACCAATTTCGTGCTGACCAACCCGGAGGTGCTGCACGCAACGGTCGAATCGGGCGGGCGCAACCTCGTCGACGGCCTCAAGAATTTCCTGGCCGACATCGACCCCGCAACCGGCCGTCTGTGCACCAAGATGGTAGATTCGAACGCTTTCAAACTGGGCGAGAACCTCGCGATCACGCCGGGCAAAATCGTCTTTCAAAACGAATTAATACAACTCATCCAATACGAACCGACGACGGATACCGTCTATCGGCGTCCTTTATTGATCGTACCGCCCTGGATCAACAAGTATTACGTGCTCGACCTGGGCCAGAAGAATTCCTTTATTAAGTGGGCGCTCGAACAGGGGCTCACGGTGTTCGTCGTTTCATGGGTCAACCCCGACGAGCGCCTGGCCGAAAAGGATTTCGACGACTACGTAGGTGAAGGTCCGTTGGCGGCGCTCGACGCGATCGAGCAGGCGGTCGGCGAGAAATCGGTCAATGCCATAGGTTACTGCCTGGGCGGCACCCTGCTTGGCGGTATGCTCGCGTATATGAAAGCAAAGGGCGATGACCGCATTCACGCAGCCACCTATTTCTGCTCAATGCTGGATTTCACTGAACCCGGCGACCTCGGCGTGTTCATTGACGAGGAACAACTCGAGAACGTCGAGAGCATGATGAACGAACGAGGCTATCTCGACGGCGCGGAGATGGCGTCGACCTTCAACATGCTACGCGCGAACGACTTGATCTGGTCGTTCGTCGTCAATAATTACCTGCTCGGCAAGCAGCCGATGGCATTCGACCTGCTGTATTGGAACGCGGATTCAACGCGCATGCCAGCGCGTATGCACAGCACCTACCTGCGCAAGATGTATCTTGAAAACGTCTTCTGCAAACCGGGTGGAATGAAAATCGACGGTACGCCGATCAATTTGCACGACGTCGACGTGCCGAGTTGTTTTGTCTCGGCGACCGAGGATCACATCGCCCCATGGAAATCGACTTATGCGGGCGCGCGACTCTTCAGCGGCGATATGGAATTCATCCTCAGCAAGGCCGGCCACATCGCCGGCATCATCAATCCGCCGGGAGCACGTCAATACGGCCATTACACCGGACCCGACATCAAGGGGTTGAGCGCGGAAGAATGGCTGGAACAAGCCGAATTCCACGAAGAAACATGGTGGGGCCGATGGGCTGAGTGGATCGCGGGGCACGGCGGTGATCAGGTGCCCGCCCGGGTGCCGGGGGACGGCGGGTTAGATGTGATCGAGCCAGCGCCCGGCAGCTACGCCAGCCTCAAGGTCGAGCCGGACTGACGCGCCCTTGAGCCGCCTCGCGACGAACGCTGGTGACATAGTCGGGTTAACGGCGCGCCTTCACGGCTGCTGCATCAATATCGCGACGGATTCGATGACCTCCTCATCGGCCTCGGTCATCATTTTTTCGATATGCTCCGCGTCCATCTGCGTAAACGCGATGGCTTCGGCGTCGTAATTCGGTACCGGTTCGCTCTCCCTGGACTCCCACAGGGCTGCGCGGGCGGTGGTCGCTGCAATCTGCAGCACGGCCGCGCCCGGCCGCAGGTCGGGGTCGAGGTTCGCGATGGCCGAAGTATGGAGCTTTACCGGCTCGATCAAGGCGCCCGGCAAATTCCAATGCCCCATGAGCTCCGCGCCGACTTCCGCATAATCGAAGCCGAACATCTCCAGCTGTAATTCATAATAGGGCCGCTCTATCGCCGTCGCCCGGACGCGACATTCAGCGAAGGCTTCGGGCATTTCGTGCGCAAAGATCAACGTGCCGATATTGTGCATGAGCCCGGAGACGAACGAACGCTGGGGCGAGGGTAGCCCGCAGTGCACGGCGAGCAGTCGCGAGCACACCGCACAATAAATGCCCAGACGCCAGAAATCGTAGATGTCGAACAGATCCGCCCGGAGCTTGGACAGCGATCCGATGGCGGAGGTCGCGAGCGCGATATCGTGGAGTTGGGTCATGCCAATCACGCGCACAGCATGCTCGATCGACTCGACCGGCGTAACAAGCCCCATATAGGCGCTGTTGGCGAGACGCAGGAGGCGGCCCGTCAATGCCGGATCGCTCGCGACGATCTCGCCGAATTCGCTGAGGCGGGTATTGGGATCATCGACGAGTTCGCGGAGGCGTACGTATGCTTGCGGTAGCGGTACGAGGTCGACCATGCCGTCGACGAGTCTCGCGGCGGGCGATCGTTCCGGTGCCCGGGCATTTGCGCTCGTGGTCATAAGGGGTCTATCGGCCCACCGCCGACCGCCTTGAGCATTGTTGGGGTCAGGTCTTTCATTGCCGCATAATTGGGTCGATGAAAGACTCGACCCGATTGATGGTCGGGCAGGTGACCCGTTCAGGGGATTCGTGAACGTTCGACCGATGTGATGCCGGCACCCAAACACATAGACGACAAAGCGATCGCGCGACTGCAGGAGGCGGCCGGGGGCGGAGACGTTCAGGCCAGCTATCAACTGGGCGAATGCTTCGCCAAGGGCTGGTCGGTCACGCGCGATGCCGGCGTCGCCTTCGGCTGGTATTTGCAGGCGGCCGAGGCGGGGCACCCGCAGGCGGCTTTTCGCGCTGTCACCGTCTATCTTGCCGGCGGTGTGGAAGGCGGCGACGCGAGCGCCGCTTTTGCAGCGCTGATCCGGGTGGCCGAGATCGGACATCCCGATTCCGAGGCCTTGCTCGGCTGGTGTTACCAGCGGGGCTTGGAGGTCACCGTCGACATGGCTCGCGCGCTCGGATGGTATCGCCGCGCCGCGGCGGGCGGCAGCGCTGCAGGCCGTTACAACCTTGCGATGTGCCTGCGGCACGGTAAGGGCGTGGAAACGGATGAGGCGGCGGCGGTCGCTTTGTTCGAACTTGCCGCGGAGCAGGGCTATGCGCGGGCGCAGCTCAACCTCGGACGCGCTTTGGCGGAAGGACGCGGTGTCGATCGGGATCCGACGGCCGCGCTGCACTGGTACCGGTGCGCTGCCGAGCGCGGTTATGCCAAGGCGCAGTACAACCTTGGACTGCTGCTCGCCGGGGGCGATGCCGCGGAGCAAGATGACGTCGAGGCAGCGCAATGGATCGAGGCGGCGGCGGAGCAGGGTCTGGCCAAGGCCCAGTTCACGCTGGCATCGCTTTATCGGCGCGGACTCGGCGTCGAGAAAGACACGGCGCAAGCGCTCGCCTGGCTCGAGAAATCAGCCCACGCCGGCTATACCAAAGCGCAGTACCAATTGAGCAAGCTCTTGTCGAAAGGCGACGAGATTGCCGCGGACGAACCGGCGGCACGGCGCTGGCTCGAGGCCGCAGCAAGCGCGGGGCATGCCGATGCACAGTACCGGCTCGCCCGCCGCTTCATTGTCATGGCCGAGCCCGAATCCCAACGCACCGCGTATCGCTGGTTCAAACGCGCAGCCGACGACGGTCATCTACCTGCGGCCTACAGCGTCGGTGTGTGTCATCTCAAGGGGAAGGGCGCGAACAAAGACCCCGTTCAGGCGTATCGGTGGTTCCGGCGCGCGGCTGCGGAAGGATACGACAGTGCTCAGAAGGCGCTCGAAAAACTCGAAAGAAAACTCGATCCCACCACGCTTGCGCGGGCGCGGGATTCAGACTCCCGGCCCGCGGGGTAACATCGGTGCGAACAGGGTAGACGGGGGCCTGGCCGCTTCGGGCTCATCGTCGGGCGCGCTCTCCAGCCAACGCAGCACGTCGTGGTAGCGGCGGATGTTTTGCACAAAATGCACCGCTTGGTATCCGCGTGCGTAACCGTGCCGCGCTTTGTTTGCCCAGGACTTGTTCGACAGTTTCGGCAGGTACTGACGGACCTCGGCCCATCGATCCGGATTCAGACCCGCCTGCTCAGTGAACACGCGGGCGTCTTCCAGATGTCCGAGCCCGACGTTGTAGGCGGCCAGCGCAAACCAGGATTTATCGGGCTCGGCGATGCGTCCGGGTAGACGGGAGCGGAGATCGGCAAGGTATTCGGTGCCGCCGCGGATGCTTTCAATCGGATCGAGGCGGTCGACGGACAAGGCGCGCGCCGTACGCTTGGTCAACATCATCAGGCCGCGCACGCCGGTCGGCGATTTCGCATCTGCGCGCCAGTGCGATTCCTGATAGCTCATAGCGGCCAGCAGCAGCCAGTCGACAGCGTATTCCGCCCCGGTATCGATGAAAGCGCGGCGATATTTGGGCAGCCTTTCGTCGTAGTGCCGCAGAAACGCCCGCGCTTCAGCATAGTCAAATTTCTCAATGTGTCCGAAGTACCGATCGCGCAGGATCTTGAGCTCTCCATTGCCGCGCACGGCGTTCAGGAATTCGAGTTGCGCCGTCCACAGGCTATTTTCGGGACCGCGATGATAAAGCCAACCCACGGCCTGCGGTGCGCCGATGGCGAAGGCCTCACGCGTTTCCGGGTAATAGAGACGCGCGGCTGCGAATTCACCGGCCGGTACGACGGCGAAGTCGATCTCGTTCCGATCGACGAGGTCCAGCAGGTCGTCGATCGAAAGGTCGTCGCGTATCGTCCATTGAACGCCCGCGCTGGCAGGAAGCTCCTGTTCGAGCACTGCGCGCGCGCCACGTCCGCCGGGTGCCGCAATGGATTTCCCGCGCAGGTCTTCGATACTTTCGGGCCGGCGATCGCTGCGGCGGTAGATCACGGTTTGTCGCAAGGTCGCGTAGGACGGCCCGAACGACAGGCCTTTCACCTGGTCATTGCCAATCGGCATCAAAGCGGCGGCCAGGTGCGCCTTGTTGTGCCGGACGAGTTCGGACAGCTCACTGTGGCTGCTCGCGACCACATAGCGCGCCTCCACGCCGAGGTATTCGGCGAATGCCCGTGTCAAGTCGTGTTCGAATCCGCTGTAGCCGTCGGGACCTTCGAAATAAATCGTTCCCGTATTGAGCGTGGCAATCCGTAGTTCACCCACCGCGCGAACCGCTTCCACCGTCGATGGCGGAGCCGTGCAGGATCCCAATATCTGACATACCAGCAACGCAATGGTGGCCCGTATCAGGCGTGATTGACCCGGGAGAGAGAATGAGTGATAGCTCATAGGCATAGAAGGATGAAAATTCACAAGAATGGTTCCAAACGATAGTGTGACAAGGCCGCGCGCCGCCGGTTTCATGCAGTTGAAAGTTGGCTCCAGGCGATATTAGGCTATGGTCGAATCACACCAACGGATCAGCCGCATAATATACTGGAGCGTCCTAAGCCGAATGAGTCGCGCCCTATAAGAAGATTCGGGAGATCGAATTCGTCGACAGCTGGCCGAAATCACTGGCGGTTATGTTCTTAAAATGGGTGCTGAAGGAACTGGCGTGAGCGCTACAGCGACGGTGGCCAAGTCACGACGGTGTCATGCGATATACTGCGCGCCCTTAAAGCGCAACAGCTCGTCCCAATAAGGGGACGCCACATGCATTTCGCAGAATGCGGGGGAAGAGAACCTTAAGAAATGCACAAGGTTTTCAGGAGAGGTGCCAGAGTGGTCGAATGGGGCTGACTCGACAACTTCGAAACGCGAAGTTGGACGCCGCAGCGGAGCGCAGGCGCCCCGCAGGGGTGAGCAAACGATCCTTCGTTTGCGAATCGAATCAGTTGAACGGCGTTGCGTAGCGGCGCTGGTTTATTAGCACATAAAATTTCAGGAGAGGTGCCAGAGTGGTCGAATGGGGCTGACTCGACAACTTCGAAACGCGAAGTTGGACGCCGCAGCGGAGCGCAGGCGCCCCGCAGGGGTGAGCAAACGATCCTTCGTTTGCGAATCCAATCAGTTGAACGGCGTTGCGGAGCAGCGCTGGTTTATTAGCACCTAAAATTTCAGGAGAGGTGCCAGAGTGGTCGAATGGGGCTGACTCGACAACTTCGAAACGCGAAGTTGGACGCCGCAGCGAAGCGCAGGCGCCCCGCAGGGGTGAGCAAACGATCCTTCGTTTGCGAATCCAATCAGTTGAACGGCGTTGCGTAGCGACGCTGTTATGACAAGGTACAAAGTTTCAGGAGAGGTGCCAGAGTGGTCGAATGGGGCTGACTCGAAATCAGTTGAACGCTTAGCGCGTTCCGGGGGTTCGAATCCCTCCCTCTCCGCCAAACTTAAAAGTTAACATATTGATTAATAGATAGTTCATTCATTTAAATAATATCCGGCCCCCCGATTAGCCCCCAATCTGATCGTTGCCGCGGTCCTATCCGTCCGCTTCCTGGCGGCCGTGCGTGACGACAACACCCCCGCCAGGTAGGCGTCGATAAGTATTTCCAATCATTGCAGCCAACCAAACTTCCTTGAACCGGCCAGCGACGGCCCGGCTTTGAAAACGCATTCCGAAGGGCCTGGGAATTAAGAGTCACCTGGTGTCTCTGCTCGCAACGCTTCCTTCACCATCAAGTCGCGGTGCGCGTGCGTCGGATCCCACAGGCGGGTGGAAGAGCGCCCGCTTAAACGCGCATTCGTGTTCAAATTTCCATGCCGAGATGAGGTCGTACATGGACTGAACGTCCTTTAACGCCCTGAACTCAGGTATCAAACATGAACTGTACTGGGCCCTAGCTGCGTATTCCGGCGAAGCCGATCACTGATTCCATTTGATGCCGATCACCTGTTCCGGTCATGCCGATCGCTCATCGGAGCGTAGCGACGCAGGTGTAGTTTATTGTGCCGAGTGATCGGGCTGAGTCAAGTTCGCTTGTTTTTTCCGCATGGATTCTCCTTTTAAATTGATCGTGTAGGCGTTGTGCACGAGCCGGTCGAGGATGGCATCGGCGAGCGTGGGATCGCCGATGACCTCGTGCCATTGTTTGACGGGTAATTGCGATGTCACGATGGTCGAGTGCAACGCGTGCCGGTCGTCGAGGATGTCGAGCAGGTCCCGCCGTTGTTCAGCATTGAGTATCGCGAGTCCCCAGTCATCGAGGATGACGAGGTCAGTCTTGGCAAGCTGCGCGAGGAGCTTGTGCTAGGTGCCGTCGCCGCGTGCGAGGGTGATGTTGGTGAGCAATCGCGGGACACGGAGATAGCGTGCCGAGAAGCCGTTACGACAAGCGCTATGAGCAATGGCGCAGGCGAGATAGGTTTTGCCGACGCCGGTGGGTCCGGTGATGAGGACGTTGAGATGGTCGTTGATGAAGCGGCAGCGGGCAAGTTCATTGAGGGTGGATTTATCGAGGCCGCGGGGTGCGCGATGATCGATGTCCTCCACGGTGGCGTTGAGCTTGAGCTGGGCGCGGCGGAGTCGATAGGTGAGTTGCCGGTTCGAGCGTACAGCGTGCTCACGTTCGACGAGGAAGGCGAGCCGGTCGTCGAAGGATAAGTCGTTGAGGTCGGTGCGTTGCAGCTGCTCTTCGAAGGCCTGGGCCATGCCGGTGAGCTTCATGCTTTGCAGTTGGTCGAGGGTCGGATGATTCAGCATCGATGTTTCTCCTTAATGATAGTAGCCGGGTCCACGGAGATTGCCGTGGTCGGCGGGCAGCGTGGATTCCGTCGGTGGATTCAGGGGTTGCTGGTCGAGTCCTTTTTTGAGGATGGACTCGATACTTTTGTAACGATGGGTGCCGAGGATGAGCGCGCGGGCACAGGCCGCATTCAGTCGTTTATCGCCGTAGCTTTTGGCCAGCCGCAAGATCCCGAGGCAGGCACGGTAACCCTGCTCCGGGTGGGGTCGTTCAGCTAAGACTTGGGTGATGAGGGCGGCGGTCTCGGGGCCTATCTTCGCGGCCCAACGCTGTAATCGCTCGGGTGAGAACTGGGCCAAGTGCCGATGCTGCTCGGGCATATGCGCGGTGATGGTGGTATGCCGCCCGGGTTGATTGACACGGCGATGACAGGCCACGCGTTGGCCCTGATGGAAGCACTCGATGGTGGATGCCGTCACACGAACATCGAGTTGTCGTTTCACGAGATGATGCGGCACGGAGTAGTAATGGCGCTCGACCTCGATGTGATAGTCGATATGCACGCGTGCCTGCTTCCACTCGGCGTATTCATAGGGGGTACTCGGTAGCGGTTTCAGCGCGGGTCGGTCGATGGCCTCGAACTGGCTCTGGCGAGAACCGGGTAGTTTCTTGAAGGGTCGAAGGTTGAGCCGGATGAGCAGTTCAGCGATGGCGGCATTGAACTCGGCCAGCGAGAAGAACTGCCGATGACGCAGCGCCGCGAGGAGAGTGCGTTCGACGATCTGGACACCGACTTCGACTTTGGCTTTATCGCGTGGTTTGCGCGCCCGGGTTGGCACGACAGCGACGCCATAATGGGTGGCCATGTCCTGGTAGGTGGGATTCAAGTCGGGCTCGTAGCGATGCGCGAGCGTGACACCGCTTTTGAGGTTATCCGGCACCACGATGTTGGGCACACCGCCAAAGAAGCTGAATGCGCGGGTGTGGGCGCCGATCCAATCCGGCCGACTTTGCGTCCACGTCGCCTCCGCATACGTATAGTTCGAGGCGCCCAGCACGGCGACAAAGATCTCGGCCTGGCGCACCTCACCGGTCATGCGGTCAATCACCGGCATCGTCTGCCCGGCATCGTCGACGAACAGTTTGTCGCCGGCCAGATGCGTCTGGCGCATCACGACATCGAGATGGTCTCGCCAGGCACGATAACGCTCGCAGAAGGCGGAATACATGAGGCCGTCGGGATGGGCGGCCTTGTACTCCATCCACAGCAGCATCAGGGTCACGCTTTTGCGCCGCAGTTCGCGATGAATATCGGCGAAGTCCGGCAACGGTCGTGGGCCACTGGGCGGGTTGGCGCTTGAGCCGTACAGCGCCTGCTCCAGGGCGGTGTCGCTCATGCTCTCGGGCAACGGCCAAGCGATGTTCGCGGCACGCGCCCGACTCAGGCAATCACTGACCGTCGAGGCCGACGCCTTGATGGCGCGGGCTATCGCCCGGTTACTGAGTGCGGCGGCATGATGCAGCCGCACAATATCGCGTATTTTGCGCATGGATAACCTCGTCGTGGCCATGGAATTCCCCCGGACGGCAAAACGTCCAGGGTGCCATGGGCCAGTTGTTATCCTGCGGTCGTCAACGCTCCTTCAGTGCTCGAAACCGATCCCGGCAATCGCCCGAAAGTGATCGCGATGAGCCGGAATCGATGATCGGCATGCGCTGGAATCAGTGATCGGCATCAGCTGGAATGGGTGATCGGCTTGCGCCGGAATCGGTGATCGGCATGGGCTGGAATACGCACCCTAGCCCACGTATCGTGATTGGCACAGCCACAGATGAGATCAATAGGCTGCAGCTTCATCGAAGCTATAGCGCGAGCGCGGCGCTCGATAACCCCATCCGCAGATGCTGTGGTGATGTGGGACGTCACCCAATCCAAGGCCAGGCAAACTGCTCAGGCTTCGCCGTCGCCACGCGCACATCCGACTCCGACCAATCGGAGGAGTCAGTCTATGCAATATCACAATGGCGACTGATACCCAGGTTGCCTAGCAAGCCAGTGGTAAAACCGCTTTATGGACACCGGGTCGAGGTCACGGGTGCTGTGCTCAACTGCTTGCCAGCAGCTGGTTCGTCTGGTCGGCAAGCCTGTTACTGATGGCTTTTTGCCGTGACACTTTCGGCGACCGCCCCGTTCGTAACCGGCAAAACCGATGAAACCGACACCACCAGCCATGAAGCTGCTCTCGTGACGCCCAAACCACCATCTTCGTTACCGAGGGTTGATTGAGCGCCGCTTTCAGCCTCATGTTGGGTCCTTCCTTGTGGTACGTAGGTAGCTCGTGTGCCGCGCAGGCTCAGACTTCATCAATGGCGTGAGCCTGGACGACGACGTCAACACAGCCAAGGTGTCCGATGCCGAGAAGCACGAAGATATGCTGATGTTCGACTGGACCGTCTATCGAGTGCCCGAACCGGGGATAGTTACACGAGCCCGCCCATGTGGCGCCCGGAAGTTATGGAGTACGCATTAATGGGACCCTGATTTTTGCATCGATGGGGGGTGTTCCGATTCAAAATGGCACAGAGGCACAACGGTAGGGGTCCACTTGTCAATCTGTCGGCGCCTCGCGCGGGCAGCCCTAAAACAAACCCGCGATAGCTGACTAGGCGGATGGCGTTCGCGGGACCGATGCGCAGGAATCTGATTGACAGGCTCGTTAAGATCGGAGTGGCCACACGTCTGAGTCTAGCCAGTACGGCCGCGCTGTTCGGTGACGCATCGAGCCAGCTCCACTCCTCGTCCGCACTGTGTTACCCCATCTTGAAGGACCGGCAGAACTACAGCGGTTCATCGAAAGTGGCGAATTCGCGGCTGTTATCCAAGATCGCCGATGCCAACCTACCGTCGGAGTTGGAACAGCTGCCTAACAGCCTGATCGTCCCTCTCTGTCGCACCGTGGAAGATGTGCTCACCCCATCTGGGCTTCGACCGGTCACCTATCCTCTGAGGCTTCCCGCACCCATCGGGGCAGAACGGGCATCGCGTCAGCCAGTTCAAGCCAGAATACCGATCGTTTCGCAGGGCGGTGCGCACATGGTAGACGTGCGGGGCGAGATCGCGTGCGGGTTCGCCCCATGTCAAAGCCCATCAACGGCCAAGCGCAATCACCAAGCGGTGTAAGCGTTTCTCTGGCAAGTGGGGGGAGCAGAGAGGAGCGTCACCGCGTTCCTTCTGGCCTGCGGAATCAGACGCGGCGCCATCTCAGCATAACCAAGCGTCGCTTTCCCAGCACATCATCCGCGCATAGGTCGCCACGGTCGTCGCGCCCCTCGGCACGCGTTAGTGCGAAAACCACGATGAGCCAAAGCCTCCGTTAGATTACCGTATCTGCTGCCCATTTATCCTGATGACGGACAAGACTTGCGACTATGCCTAGAGGACCGAATGGAGAAGGCGTCCGTGTGCTGCGGCCGCCTACGGCCGTCGCGATAACCGAGTTGATGGAATTGGTGACTGAGGTGCCCGCACCCCCGCATGACACCGCGGCAGGATCCCGGAGCCATGATATCGCCGCCGTTTCCCGGTTGCGGTTGCGGTTGCGGATGATTGCGCAAAATCCCATATACCCTCTCACACGCGCGCGTAACGAACACCGATTATCCGCGACCATCCGCAACCGCAACCTTTCGCAGCCTCACACCTGCGCGACACTTCACGGTCCTGCCAGACACCTTCTTGTCGAATCCCGCGCCGAACCGTTCGGTGAGCTTCATCCCCAGCGTTCGCGGCCTCATTAGCGGGTCGATACCCTCGCGGTTGGACCATGCCTCATAACTTGATCGAAGCGCCTCGGCAGTTTCGAAAGCATTCCCGTCGAGCTCCACGCACTCATTGAGCCAGGCCGCCAAATGATCGACCTCTTCCATGTACGTCCGCGCATTCGCGTCCATGCCGACTGGCTTTATCGGTTGCGCTTCCGGACCGTCGAGCACCCATTGCAGAATGCGTCCGGCCTCACCGCGAAGCCTCTCCTGCAAGCCGTCGTCCGGTACGCGTGGAACGTGTCGGCACTCGACCAATCGCAGCCGCCGCCAGAACCCCGACTGCGCCGACACCCGCGGCCGATGGTTGCCCACGACGATCACGTGCGCCTGCGAGCGGAACGTGAAGTCACCTTGACGCATGAAATTCGCAGTGATCGATTCCCCACTCACCAGCGCGTTCAGATCCGGAGTCTGCCATCGACCGCGTTCCGGTAGCTCGTTCACGAACACGTGCCGCACGCCCGCCAGATTCGCGATCCATTGACGGTGAGTGCCGCGGTCACTCGTCAGTCGTTCGCCCGGCACGGTCGCGCCGTACTCACCGACCACGTGTTGCCACGTCTCGGCAATGGTCGATTTTCCCGTGCCACGCGGCCCAAACAGGAATACCAGCGACTCATCACGGCAATCGCCGGATAGCGAACGTCGTAGCCACCACCGCAGCCACGCGACCACCCGGTCGGCCTCGCCCGTCAATGAGAAGGTCTCGTCGAGAAAGCTCAGCCATGCGGTCGGCTCGCCGCGCTCGGGAACCACGCCGAGCCGCCGTGTGATGAAAGCATCGCCGCCATCGACCACCTGTCCGGTCCGCAAGTCGAATACCCACCCGCTCGGCAGGCCGACCAAGTGCGGCTCGGCATCCCAACGCTCGGGATCGACAGCAAAGGCCGGCTCCACCGTTTCGACCGCGAGCCGAGCACGAGTCCCGCGCTGCGCGATGCCGATATCGATCAACTCTTGGAAGCGTCTGCGTAGCGCTAGCGCTTGCGGGTCCCGTCGCCACAATCCACCTTCGCTGCGGCGGTACCAACCGCGGCCGGCCGTGTATGCCCATCGTCCGGTGTCTTCCTCCCGGATAATCGCGCCGAGCTGGTTGATGTCAAGCCTGGAACTCGCGGCATTGGTGCCCGCCTGTTCCGCACTCGCGATAGTGGCGACCACCTCCGACAGAGGGAGCCCGGCTTCTACACCGGCCTCTTGGAAGGCTTCACGGTCGAGATTGCGAGCCTTTGCCGCCGTGAACACCTCGCGATTCAAAGTCCCGTTGCGATCGCCCGGCTTCGCCGCCCGAACCGCATCGGGCCCGCGTTGCTTCCGCTTCGATGGTGTCCTCGGAATCTTCGACAACTCCACCGGGACCGCATCGTCGACGCGACTCAATCCGGCGGCCACGACCGCGACGTTCCAAAGGATGATTGAACCCTTCGAGCCACGGATGTCTCCGTGTGCGCCGTCAAGCGCCCATATCCGGTTACCAATCTCACCACTCGGGGCCCGATACCAAAGATGATGACCTCGAGGTGTCTCGACGATGCAGAGGGGAGAGCCGAGTACGTTTATCACGGTGCTGGGGTGGCCTTTGTCGAGGTCCACCACAACGCATCCGAGAGACGACGCGACAACTCCAAGGAGTCCGCCTTTGCGAACGTGAGACAATACGGCCTCGTAGCTTGGCGCCGAGTTCAGCCAGCCGCGCGTGATTGGTCGCTTGTCGGACCGGGCGAGAACGAAATGGGCGCCACGGTCGCGCAGTGCGGCGAGCAGCGCATTCTCCTCGGGGTGCGCTATACAGACAGGATCCCCGTCAGTCGGACGCTGTCGGGCCGGCCGGGATCCTCGACCCCTGGGCCGCCTTGCGCGCGAGGTCTCGAGTTCCAAACCATCGACCAATTCATCGATCGAGTAGCGCAAGCCGGGCAACCATTCGATCAGGCGGCAAGGGAACGGCGGCGCATGCTTTCCATTGCTCGCGCAGGGCAGCCAAGCCAATCGCGAGCGCGGACCATTCGCACCGGGGCCACACAATCCGGCATCGATGATCGCATTCATCAGCCGGTCGACCGCCGCTCCGTTGCTTAACGGCTCGCTCAGGAGATAGCCTGCTTGATGGTTACCGGGCGACGTTTCCAACAGCCAAGATGGTTGAAGGGGCGGCGGTTCCGTCACGACTTTTGTGCCCACGTCGTCGAGCATCACTGCATACAGCGCGTGAAAGCGCGACTTCTGTGGGCGATACCGCCCCGTGTCATCGGGTCTGAAAGTCGCCAAGGTAAAGTAATTATTCGCGCCAGCCGCGCAGTTGATCGCGTCGTCACGGGTGCCCGTCCACGGTCGCCCGGACCATGCCGTGCTGGGAACGTTCTCCGGGTCACCCTCGAAACTGACGAGCAGCGGCCGCGCATCGCCCAGCTCGTGGCGAAATACCGCCGCGAGAAAATCTCCGTTATGAACGAGACCGGTTTCGGTTTCACCGCCGTCGTCCGGCAGAGATGTCAGAATCGAACGCATGGCGGGAAACTCTTACGCCGCGGCCCTGCGCGCAGCCTCGAGTTGTACGACGAGCGCCCGGATCTCATCGTCTGATTTACCGGCGATACGAGCCGCATTGAGCGTATCGACTTCGCGTTCGGGCCAGCCAACCGCACGGGCGCCGATCGCTACCGGTTTCGTAAACAAGCGCGCGCCCACATCCATGTAATGCGCACTTCTCGATCTACCGCGTCGTCTGAGAACTTCCCTCAAGCGAAGAATCGTGTAAGTCATGCGCAAACCTCCTGGCATCGCACAGCACCATGCTGCATAACATTACACGTGACATGTCACACGACTCCACCTAAGTGACTGAAAAACAGGGGAATGAGGGAGGTTGCGTTTGTCATGACAAGTCGCTGACTTGTCATGTTGTCACGATGACTTGTCACGCACTGCCGGCCAATCCAGAATCACGCTTATCCAGCCACACAGCAGCGTCGTCCCCCTCATGGTCGACAGACCTCATCGAGTCGTCCGAGTCTGTGAATTGGTCGCCGCGCTCAATGGCTTGCTCAAAGGATTCCGTGCGTTTTTCAGCCGCTCTCCTGGCGCGTTCATCCGCCGCACCTCGCCTGTCATCGATCTGGAACCTAGGCTGCCAACTGCCTCCGAGCTTGTAGTCCTCAAACGGATCTCCACGCAGACCGAGGCAATAGCGCAGCGACGACCGCAACCGGGACATCCTTTTCACATTCTTATCACTCCGCGGCAGCATGTGTTTTTTCGCCAAGCCCCAAAGGATGCCGCCTTGGCAATTCAACCGGCCAGTTCGTCTATTGATGAGATCAAGTTCCGCGAG
This sequence comes from Gammaproteobacteria bacterium, assembly GCA_963662545.2. Taxonomy (GTDB): domain Bacteria; phylum Pseudomonadota; class Gammaproteobacteria; genus JAYYZW01. The sequence continues at coordinate 2,329,532 of CAXXLL010000003.1, read as the reverse complement.
AGAAACGCGTTTTTTGATGCCGCGCGCAGAAATCTCGAGCATGTTATTTGCCCCCAGCCCGTCATCATTTCGATCGCCGACAAATGCGATGGTGACATCGCTAGGCTCGAGATGTTCCATCGCGCGGAATTCGGCGCAAGGATCAGTTGCTCCTCCCAGGTTTGCGTCCGGGGCGATACCACATCCCGCTTGCCCGTTTGCAGTCGTCTCTGATGTACCACTCTCCGCGAGGTTAAAATCCTCCTTTTCGATGGCTTCAATTTTAGACAGCTCAAATAAGCCGCTCGAGATGGGCGGATACCACTTGTCGCCGGACATACTTCCTTGCGTCAAGCCAGAAATCGGATGAATGTCTAGAAGGCGGTCCTCCTCAATTTTGGCACGTATGAACGCCTCGACTTGCATGCCCAAATGCGGGCGCCAGCGGTCCATGAGCGCTCGGCCTGCGATGAACCGCCTGGTAGGACTGAAATTCAGGATGTCCTGTTGCCGAAACCAGCACGCCACCAAGGGTGACAGGTAATCTAGGCAATATGGGTCGTCTCCCAGGTACGGATCAAAACAAAACTCGGGCGGCGGATCGAGCTCATTGGCATTGAGGTAGGCACGAAGACCGCCAAGTTCCGGTCCCATAAATACCCATACGGCCAATTCCTCGGGTGATGCCTTGAGGCGGTTAGCCAATTGCCCCATCGCTTTGGGATGGGCTATGTATTGGCCGTCAGGCCCAGGCGGAAGAGGATCGTATTCGCTCATGGCGGTCTCCAATTTGGCCGGCACGGAGTAGGGTTTCGACTGCCCTGGCTCTGCGCACCAGCTATTCCACGACGTGCTCAACTTCGATGTTCAATTCAAGTCATTCGTGGGTGATACGGGACGTTGCAATACCTTACTGCGCATTCACAATGCATTGCAGCATGCAGAGAGGATGCCATGCGGTCTTGACTCGCTGTCGTGGGCATCTATGTTGATTTGCACTTAAAAGTGATCCACTTGAGGTAGGTATTTGCATCTAATTTTGATCCACCCATAGACCCTATCCTGCTCGGAATCGAGCAGGAGACAAAAGGAGTGATAACGGTGGATTTATTAAGCGTAATTAGGCGATGGCACTTTCGCGAGGGCCTATCGATCCGAGAGATAGCACGACGGACGAAGCTATCCAGAAACACAATCCGCAAGTATCTGGCCAACGGTGAGGTTGAGCCGGTGTATCCGACGCGCAAAACGCCTAGCAAAATAGATGACTACGCGGACGTACTGTCGTCTTGGTTAACGCGGGAATCAGGGCGGAGTCGCAAACAACGGCGCAATTTACGCCAGCTCTACAGGGACTTGGTTCACCTGGGGTATCGTGGTTCCTACGACCGGGTCGCCGCGTTCGCACGAGCTTGGCGGGCGCAGCAGCAAGAAGCAGTAAAAGCGAGCCGCGCCGCGTTTGTCCCGCTGGTGTTTGCACCAGGAGAAGCGTTCCAGTTTGATTGGTCGGAAGATTGGGCAGTGATCGGTGGCGAGCGCCGTAAGCTGATGGTCGCGCATTTCAAGCTGTCTTATAGCCGTGCGTTCATCCTCAGGGCCTACCCGTTGCAGACCCACGAGATGCTCTTCGACGCCCACAACCACGGGTTAGCGGTGCTCGGCGGTGTGCCGCAGCGCGGCATTTACGACAACATGAAGACGGCGGTGGATCGTGTCGGCCGAGGCAAAGCCCGAGCGGTCAACGCGCGTTTCCAAGCAATGGCCAGTCACTTCTTATTCGAGGCCACATTTTGTAACCCCGCCGCCGGCTGGGAGAAGGGCCAGGTCGAGAAAGGGGTGAGAGACTCACGGTCGCGACTGTGGCACGACGCGCCGAAGTTTGCCGACCTGGACGAACTCAACACCTGGTTGAGTGCGCGTTGTCAGACTCTATGGCACGAAGTCCGCCATCCGGAGCAGCCGACACAGACCATCGCTGAGGTCTGGGCGGATGAACGACCGGCGCTGATGCGGATGCCACCACCGTTTGATGGATTCATCGAACACACCAAACGCGTCTCGCCAACGTGTTTGATCGCGTTCGAACGTAATCGTTACAGCGTGCCCGCGGCTTTCGCGAACCATGCTGTGAGCTTACGGGTTTACGCGGACCGCCTCGTCGTTGCCGCCGAAGGTCATCCAGTCGTTGAACATCCTCGATTGTTTGCGCAAGGCCATGACCGTGTGGCGCAAGTGTTATACGACTGGCGTCATTATCTGGCGGTGCTACAACGCAAACCGGGTGCATTGCGCAACGGTGCACCATTTGCGGAACTGCCAGCAGCCTTCAAACGCCTCCAGTCAATGCTGCTCAAACGTCCTGGAGGAGACCGCGAGATGGTCGACATCCTGGCGTTGGTGTTACACCACGACGAACAGACCGTGTTGTGTGCGGTAGAACTCGCGCTTGAAACCGGCGCACCATCGAAGCAGCACGTTATAAATATTCTAAACCGGTTGCTCGCAGCAACCGCGCCGGCGCCTATCGACACGCCGGCTGGATTAAGTTTGACTGCAGAGCCGCAAGCCAATGTCGATCGCTACGATCACTTACGGGAGCGCATGCATGCCAGCTGAGGCCATGGTGACGACCTTAAAATCGTTAAAACTTCACGGCATGGCTGACGCTATCGGTGAACTCGCTCAACAACAAGCGCCCGCTTATCACCAAGCCGAGCCGCTGCTAGAGTCACTGCTCAAAGCGGAAGTTGCAGAGCGTGAAGTGCGCTCGATCAACTATCAAATGAAAGTGGCTCGCTTCCCGGCATACCGTGACTTGGCTGGTTTCAACTGCGCCGAGAGCGCCGTTGACCAAACGCTGGTTCTCTCCATGCCGGTGATTTCATCGACGACGCACACCACGTCGTGTTCATCGGCGGACCTGGGACAGGCAAGACCCATTTAGCAACGGCGATTGGCGTCCATGCGATCAGACATCTTCATCTGCGCGTTCGCTGCTTCTCTACCATCGAACTTGTCAACCTGCTTGAGCAAGAAAAGGCAGACGGCAAACCCGGACAAATGGCTAATCGTCTTGTCCATGCCGATCTCGTCATTCTCGATGAACTCGGTTATTTACCATTCTCGCGAGCGGGCGGCGCATTGCTCTTCCATTTACTGAGCAAGCTATACGAACGTACCAGCGTCGTCATCACGACGAATCTCAGTTTTTCTGAATGGTCGAGCGTGTTCGTCGACCCGAAAATGACGACCGCACTTTTGGACCGATTCACGCATCACTGCCATATCGCTGAGACTGGCAATGATAGCTATCGATTCAAAAACAGTTCAATACGCGAGAAAAAGGAAAAGAAGACTAGAAAATTATCAAAGTAACGAGCCATACTGGCTCTTCCGGGTGGGTCAATTTTCAATGCAAATCCCGGATCACTTTTCGATGCAACTCAACAATGGGCTAACGCCTCGATGGCCGGCAGTGTTTCGGTAGCCGGTAGCCGGTAGCCGGTAGCCGGTAGCGAACTGTGTGAGCGAATTGTTTTTAGTCAACCCGCCGTTGGGCATTGCCAGACTAACTAGATCAGACCTGTAGAACCTACAATTGAGGACTGTCAGGCTGCAAGTTGACGCCACTCGGCCAGGGCACCGGCCCGGTCTTGTAAAAAAATATCGCGGCGGTTGAGATGACATTCGTGGTGAAAGTGATTGTGGGTCGAAGCATGGATGGAGGCGAATTTATGCAGGGTCTCGATGTCTCTGAACCTGGCCATCACTCCTTCTCGTCGGCGGAACGGTGGGTGTGAGTTTTCGGCTCGATTGTTGAGCCACCGACCACAAAGCTGACGACCCTCGACCCCATGACCTTCATCGCGGCACCGTAGGAACGTAGTCGGTCCGTCACGATGACTTGTGGCGCGCCGTAGCGCTTCATTGCACGTATGTGGACGCCCCCTGCAATGCAAGCAGAAATTTGAACAACTCGTGACATGCGGTCAGGTACTGTCGTATGTCCGGCCTCTCAAGTGCAGCATGCATGCGCCGCGGGCCCATAGGGTGTTCGTGGATCGGATCCAAATCGCTTCAGCGATATGCTTGACAGCCCAGCGTGCAGCACTGGTTTTTCCGACCCCGTCTCTCTGACCTTTTGCCCTCCACCATGAATTTCCGGTAGTCGTCATCGGGCGGCTTCGACGGTGCGCTTTTTGTAGATCTTGGGGCGGTTAGGCTTTGAAGCACGAGCATCAATCAGGCCGACGATCCATTCCATGTCACGCAGAGTATCGGTAATACCGGTCTCCATCGCTGGCGTTACGCCGAGCGTCTTATGAATAAGACAGAAGTTGTAAGTGGAGGAACAACAAGTTTACCATCGCGGCACTCTTGTCGAGGTTCTTACTAAAGCCACTGGTTAGCCCCGTGAAGCGGTGTTTGCTCAAAAAGATGGTGCATCTTGGCAAAAGGACAATTGTTCTGCTTGCTCTATCCATACCGCTCACCGCACCAAGCCTTGCGGACACGGATTACAGAGGGGAATTTTTTTCGTGGGTGTGGATGCCTTGCATGTATCAACTGGCAGAAGACCAGGGCGCAGATATTGCCAATATCGATGACGCTGCAATTGAGCTTCACAGTGAGCTAGAGGGCGAGAACTTCAACAAGCAAGCATGGGAAACAGAAAAGGCCGTAACGGGGTTACCACCGGAAGAACGGGCCGAAGCTTACAGATACTTGCGGAATGAGTGCGCACAGGGCTATGTGGCCAGTGACTATTTGCCCACATGGGAGGTGGGCAAAGCACCCTTCTAATTATCTATAAAACTCCCTACCTTGCCTGACAGTTCGTTCGGCACCTGACGCCAAGGAGTAAACGGGGAACTCTTAGACGGGTGTCGTTTCCTTCGGCACGTTTAGAAATATTGCCGATTTTGAACCATATGCGAAGGGCATTGGGCCGCGATATATTTTTTCTGGATATAACTATACCCTCTACACAATGCCACACGGGGCGCGACCGTCGGCTGTTTCGTAATGCGCAATACGCAAAACTGCGCGTCTACTTCAACTGTTTCAAATCGCGCTCTAGCGCATGCTCCAACGGCCGCAACTGCGCCGCTATCAGATCCACGATTGTTGATTTGCACTTAAAAGTGATCCACTTAAGGTAGGTATTTGCATCCAAATTTGATCCACTCATAGACCCTTGCCTGCTCGGAACCGAGCAGGAGACAGAAGGAGTGATGGACGTGGATTTATTGAGTGTTATTAGACGCTGGCATTTTCGGGAAGGCCAGTCGATCCGAGAGATATCCCGTCGAACGAAGTTATCCAGGAACACGATTGCTAAGTATTTGGCGAGCGGCGAGGTGGAGCCTGCGTATCCCAAGCGCACGACCCCCAGCAAAATAGATGACGATGCGGAAACGCTGGCGTCGTGGCTGACGCGAGAATCGGGTCGTAGCCGCAAACAACGGCGTAATTTACGCCAACTCTACGGCGACTTGGTTCATCTGGGATATCGCGGTTCCTACGACCGGGTCGCAGCATTCGCGCGCGCGTGGCGGACGCGGCGCCAAGAGGGGGTAAAGGCGGCCCGTGGGACGTTTGTCCCGTTGGTGTTCGAGCCGGGAGAGGCTTTTCAGTTTGATTGGTCCGAAGACTGGGCAGTGATCGGCGGCGAGCGCCGCAAGCTCATGATCGCGCATTTCAAACTCTCCTACAGCCGCGCATTCGTCCTACGTGCTTACCCGCTGCAAACGCACGAGATGTTATTCGATGCGCACAACCACGCGTTGGCCGTGCTGGGCGGTGTGCCTCAGCGGGGTATTTACGACAACATGAAGACGGCCGTGAACCGGGTTGGTCGGGGTAAGATCCGCGAGGTCAACGCGCGTTTCCAGGCGATGGCCAGCCACTTCTTACTCGAGGCGACATTTTGCAGCCCCGCCGCCGGCTGGGAGAAGGGCCAGATCGAGAAGAACGTGAGGGACTCGCGGTCACGGTTCTGGCACGATGCACCGAAGTTTGTTGACCTGGACGAACTTAATACCTGGTTGGCCGCTCGTTGTCAGATGCTGTGGCATGAGGTTCGTCACCCCGAGCAACCGATGCGGACCATCGCCGAGGTCTGGGTAGATGAGCAAACAGCACTGATGCGGATGCCGCCGCCGTTCGATGGATTCATCGAGCACACTAAACGGGTGTCGCCAACCTGTTTGATCGCGTTCGAGCGCAATCGTTACCGTGTGCCGGCTGCATTCGCGAACCACGCCGTGAGTCTACGCGTTTATGCGAATCGACTCGTGATTGTCGCTGAAGGTAGCAAAGTCGTCGAACATCCCAGGCTGTTCTCGCAGGGTCATGACCGCACCGCGCAAGTCTTATACGACGGGCGTCATTATTTGGCCGTGGTGCAACGCAAGCCGGGCGCGTTGCGTAATGGGGCTCCCTTTGCCGAGCTCCCTGACGGGTTCAAACGTCTCCAATCAACACGACTCAAGCGCCCTGGTGGCGATCGCGAGATGGTCGAGGTTTTGGCGTTGGTCTTGCACCACGACGAGCAGACGGTGCTGTGTGCCGTCGAACTCGCGCTTGAAACTGGCGCGCCTTCGAAGCAACACGTTATCAATATCCTCAATCGGTTGCTCGAAACAACCGCACCAGCGCGCATCGACGCACCGGCCGGACTGAGCTTGATTGAAGAGCCCCAAGCCAATGTTGATCGCTACGATCATTTACGGGAGGTTACCCATGCAGACTGACGCACTGGTAACGACCTTGAAGTCGCTGAAACTCCACGGCATGGCTGACGCTATCGGTGAACTCGCCCTACAACAGGCGCCGGCCTACCGCCAAGCCGAGCCCCTTCTAGCGTCACTGCTTAAAGCCGAAGTCGCCGAGCGCGAAGTGCGGTCGATCAACTATCAAATGAAGGTTGCTCGCTTCCCTGCTTACCGCGATTTAGCCGGTTTCGACTTCACCGAGAGTACCGTTGACCAGGCTTTGATCAGCACGCTCCATGCCGGCGACTTCATCGACGATGCACATAACCTCGTCCTCATCGGTGGACCCGGTACCGGCAAAACCCATTTGGCAACCGCGATCGGCGTCCATGCCATCAGGCATCATCATTTACGGGTTCGCTGCTTCTCTACCATTGAACTCGTCAATCTGCTTGAACAAGAAAAGGCAGAGAGAAAACCTGGGAAAATGGCCAAGCGTTTAGTTCATACGGACCTCGTCATTCTTGACGAACTCGGATATCTGCCATTCTCGCAAGCCGGCGGTGCGTTGCTCTTCCATTTACTCAGCAAGCTCTATGAACGCACCAGCGTCATCATTACCACTAATCTGAGTTTCTCGGAGTGGTCCAGCGTGTTCGTTGATCCAAAAATGACAACAGCGCTGTTGGACCGGTTCACGCATCATTGCCACATCGCTGAGACCGGAAATGATAGCTTCCGCTTCAAGAACAGTTCGATGCAAAACAAAAAGGAAAAGAAGACTAGAAAATCATCAAAATAATGAGCCATACTGGCTCTTCCGGGTGGATCAATTTTCGGTGCAATTACCGGATCACTTTTCGATGCAACTCAACAATCTTCCTTCTAAAAGGGTCAGGTATCCACGAAAGCGGGTCAACTCCAGGGTTCAGATCTCCTCTATGGCTTTTTACCACTTTAGATCTGGACCAGAAATCTAGGGCTAGATCACCAGGAAGCTGCCTGATAGGCTCAATCTCCCACATCAAACGTGGCTCTGGTCGAGGGGTACGGTCAAGAGCAAGAGCACCCCGGCCGAGGCCTACCGCGGCGAGCCGCCTGTGGAGAGGATGGACAAGCCGCTACGCGCCTTGCCCACATCCCCAGGCGCAACATCAGCGACAGGACGATCGATTCAAAGGGTTTCTGGCGGCATGAATGACAACCGGAATACACCTTGAGCAAGCCGCCAAGCTGTCCGACATACCGAGGCCACCTCAGTCTGGTATCCGACAGCTCGGATTAATAGTCAAACTGGTAACCAATCCTGAGGTAATAGAAGGTGCCGTCAAACCCGAACGGTGAATACTGGCTGTAGAGATTACCGGTCTGATCTCGCGCCTTTGGATTCTTATCCCCTTTCTCGTTAAAGACGTTCTGCACACCCGCAGTAAAGGTCATTCGCCCGTCGAGCGTGTATGCTGCCTCCAGATCAAACAGGTACTCACCGCCGTAGGTATTACCGTCTTCTGAGTCATACCAGCCGCCGTAGTAGCTGACCCGCCCCAGGAAACGCCATTCATCCATACCGTGGTTAGCGGAAAGATTCCAGCGTGTTTCAGGTATCCCCTCCTCAATTTGCTTGACCCGTTCCTCACCCACCGTCTCCGGATTTCTTTTGATGACCTTGGTTTCCGTATGATTGAAGGCGAAGTTGAGATCGGTCTTGCCACTAGCCCAAGCAATGGGGTAAGTGGCCACGATATCTACACCCTGGGTTCTCGTATTAAAATCATTGATGAAAAACTTGAATGATTGTAGGGTTTTCGCCTCAGCCAGGAGATCGCCTTGAAGATCGCTGAAATAGGCAGTACAGCTGGGATCAGGAACCGCCGGCCGATCACCGGGACATACGTTCCGCTCTGTAGACAGGTTCAAGCGATCCTTGACCTTGATGTTGTAATAGTCAACTGACACATCCAAATCGAAGATGTTGAAAAAAGTACCAGCGGTCAGGTTCAGCGACTCCTCGGGACTCAACTCCTGGCCGCCATACGCCACGGCAAGTGGATGGGTGGAGGGAATGGTTCCCTCGTTGACCAGATCTCCTAGGCTTTGATTAAATACGGTGGAGATATTGAAAGCATTGGACTGACCCGGTGTCGGTGCCTTGAACCCAGTACTGGCGGTGGCCCTGAAACCGAGTTGCTTGAATAGACGCAAGTTGCCGCCTACCTTCCAGTTGGTGGTACCGCCAAAGTCTTCGAATTCCTCGTGGCGTACCGCCCCGGTCAGCAGCGCGTTGTCAGTCAGTTCCCATTCGGTATCAAAATAGAACGCATCGTTATAGCGGGAGAAAACGCCGGCGGTACGGGGGCCAAAGCCTGAGAAACCGTTGGATGCTGGCGTGAAGCCTTGGTCCGCCAAGGGCCCATCCTCCCACGATGCCTGCTCGCCGATGCGAATTTCAAACTCTTCCTCGCGCCATTCGTAACCAATTGCGATACTGATGGCATCCGTAGGCGCGTAGCCCAGATCAACATTGAAATTCACCTCTGTCTGTATGTAGGCGCCGGGGTCAAAAGAGAGTGGCGTGTCCGGTCCCAGGGAGGCATTCACCGTGTTGTAGATGAAGAAGTCCACCTCATTCTGACCGTAACTCGCACTGAAATCCCAACTAAACGCGCCAAGCTTACTGTCGGCTTCGCCTTCCACACCGCTAACCAGGGAAACATCGGTCAGCTTTCCGCCAAAACGCGGGGTAAAGCCGCCGGGTAACAGTTTCTGCAGAGTGAAACAGTTGTCGTTTTCGAGTACCTGGTTCCATGCATCACGATCATCCGCGAGGACGGTACCATCGTCGGCAACTCCCACAGCAGGACACCCTGCTGACCCGTCAGGCGTCAGGTCGCCGATCAGCAGCTGGGTGCCACCGCCGGTTCCGAACACCCCGCCACGGGTATTGGGGTGGCGGTAGTAGAAACCACCATCCACTTCTTTCGACAAGTAGTTGGCGTGGGTATAGAAGTTATTGTGGTTGCCGAGCTCCACCCCCAGGTTGCCCCAAAGTTTGAGATCCTCATCAATGACCGGTGAACCCCAGATCATCGCAGGCGCGGGCACGGCCGCGCCACGTTCACCCAAATAGCTGTCCAGTGCCCCCATCCCCGTAGTAAGGGTATTGCTTTCGTCGATCAGGGCCTGTGCATCATTTCTCTGAATGCTGCGGACGGTGGGGTCCGTCTCACCGTATTCGAAACTCAGGTTGGCGAAGCCCGAGGCGGTGAAAGGCAGGCCGATATTGCCGGAGACGCGAAACATGTCCCCATCATTTTCGGTCGTCTGGCCGTAACGTGCCTCAAATGTGGCGCCCTCATCATAGTCTTTCAAGATGAAGTTGATCACGCCGGCGATGGCGTCACTGCCGTACTGGGCCGAGGCACCATCACGCAGCACTTCAACCCGTTTCAGGGCGATGGCCGGTATGGACGCAAGATCAGGACCCTGCGATCCGTTTGCGATACCGTTTCCTACCCAAGTAATAATACTCGCGCGGTGGCGGCGCTTGCCGTTGACTAGGACCAAGGTATGGTCTGGCGCTAGCCCCCGGAGGTTTGAGGGTCGGACAATGGTGCCGGCATCGCTGATAGGTTGGGTGTTGATATTAAGGGAAGGAACGATATTACGCAGCAGATTCCCCAGATCGCTGTCACCTTGATTGACGAAATCATCACCAGCGATTACGTCAATCGGAGCAGGTGAGTCCTGAACGACTCTCGCTTTGGAGCGTGTACCGGTGGTGACAACTTCCTCCAGGATATTCTCTTGAGCAACCCCGGTTACTGATGTCAACATGCCCACCATTCCATATAATGTTAGCCATCTATATTCTTTGCGATTTTTCACGGTAGAGAACACCTGCTGTGACGCCCAACGATCATCCAATGTGATCTAGCGTTGGCGGTTGCATTTTGCGCATTTGTGCGGGTTGATCAACTGGGTGATTTGCGGAGCCGTCAAGGCATTTGAGCGCGTCATCCCGTTTGGATTGCAACGCCGCCGCGTAGGCAGCGGGTGTGAGATATCCGAGTGCGGAGTGCGGACGCACGTCATTATAATCGTGAACCCATAGGGCGATGACCTATCGGGCATGGGCGAGATGACGAAACAGGTTCTCATTCAGACATTCGTCGCGAAACCGACCATTAAACGCTTCAAACGCTTCGCAAAAGGCGTTTTGGGTCGGCTTGCCCGGTGCGATGTAATGCCATTGAACACCGGTGTCCTGCGTCCAGGCAAGGACTGCATGGCTGGTTCGCTCGGTCCCATAATCGGAGTGCGCTATCTTGACGTGACTCCGATTGAAGCGAATCTTCCAGCGTAGTATTCGCCTCCATAGCCATCCAGGATGACATCCAGCGTCTCGACGAGTTCATGTATTGGTACCATGCCCAGGGAGGTTCGTCACCGCCCTGGAGTTTTTTTCGCACCTATTGACGTATTTCGTGTAGTTCGTCCTTCATACCCACCAGCCTATTAGATGCAGCGCACTCTTCTTGAATACCATATCGATAGCCGATCAGGTTCTGTTTCAGCAGCTTGTGGGAACTCTGAAGCAGGCAGTTATCGAACCAAGTCAGGGTAGCGTAACCGCCGCCCACCATCCCCAACCTGTCCTGACCGCATTGTTTGGTCCAGGTGCGTATTCCAGCCCATGCCGATCACCGATTCCGGCGCAAGCCGATCACCCATTCCAGCTGATGCCGATCACTGATTCCAGCGCATGCCGATCATCGATTCCGGCTCATCGCGATCACTTTCGGGCGATTGCCGGGATCGGTTTCGAGCACTGAAGGAGCGTTGACGACCGCAGGATAACAACTGGCCCATGGCACCCTGGACGTTTTGCCGTCCGGGGGAATTCCATGGCCACGACGAGGTTATCCATGCGCAAAATACGCGATATTGTGCGGCTGCATCATGCCGCCGCACTCAGTAACCGGGCGATAGCCCGCGCCATCAAGGCGTCGGCCTCGACGGTCAGTGATTGCCTGAGTCGGGCGCGTGCCGCGAACATCGCTTGGCCGTTGCCCGAGAGCATGAGCGACACCGCCCTGGAGCAGGCGCTGTACGGCTCAAGCGCCAACCCGCCCAGTGGCCCACGACCGTTGCCGGACTTCGCCGATATTCATCGCGAACTGCGGCGCAAAAGCGTGACCCTGATGCTGCTGTGGATGGAGTACAAGGCCGCCCATCCCGACGGCCTCATGTATTCCGCCTTCTGCGAGCGTTATCGTGCCTGGCGAGACCATCTCGATGTCGTGATGCGCCAGACGCATCTGGCCGGCGACAAACTGTTCGTCGACGATGCCGGGCAGACGATGCCGGTGATTGACCGCATGACCGGTGAGGTGCGCCAGGCCGAGATCTTTGTCGCCGTGCTGGGCGCCTCGAACTATACGTATGCGGAGGCGACGTGGACGCAAAGTCGGCCGGATTGGATCGGCGCCCACACCCGCGCATTCAGCTTCTTTGGCGGTGTGCCCAACATCGTGGTGCCGGATAACCTCAAAAGCGGTGTCACGCTCGCGCATCGCTACGAGCCCGACTTGAATCCCACCTACCAGGACATGGCCACCCATTATGGCGTCGCTGTCGTGCCAACCCGGGCGCGCAAACCACGCGATAAAGCCAAAGTCGAAGTCGGTGTCCAGATCGTCGAACGCACTCTCCTCGCGGCGCTGCGTCATCGGCAGTTCTTCTCGCTGGCCGAGTTCAATGCCGCCATCGCTGAACTGCTCATCCGGCTCAACCTTCGACCCTTCAAGAAACTACCCGGTTCTCGCCAGAGCCAGTTCGAGGCCATCGACCGACCCGCGCTGAAACCGCTACCGAGTACCCCCTATGAATACGCCGAGTGGAAGCAGGCACGCGTGCATATCGACTATCACATCGAGGTCGAGCGCCATTACTACTCCGTGCCGCATCATCTCGTGAAACGACAACTCGATGTTCGTGTGACGGCATCCACCATCGAGTGCTTCCATCAGGGCCAACGCGTGGCCTGTCATCGCCGTGTCAATCAACCCGGGCGGCATACCACCATCACCGCGCATATGCCCGAGCAGCATCGGCACTTGGCCCAGTTCTCACCCGAGCGATTACAGCGTTGGGCCGCGAAGATAGGCCCCGAGACCGCCGCCCTCATCACCCAAGTCTTAGCTGAACGACCCCACCCGGAGCAGGGTTACCGTGCCTGCCTCGGGATCTTGCGGCTGGCCAAAAGCTACGGCGATAAACGACTGAATGCGGCCTGTGCCCGCGCGCTCATCCTCGGCACCCATCGTTACAAAAGTATCGAGTCCATCCTCAAAAAAGGACTCGACCAGCAACCCCTGAATCCACCGACGGAATCCACGCTGCCCGCCGACCACGGCAATCTCCGTGGACCCGGCTACTATCATTAAGGAGAAACATCGATGCTGAATCATCCGACCCTCGACCAACTGCAAAGCATGAAGCTCACCGGCATGGCCCAGGCCTTCGAAGAGCAGCTGCAACGCACCGACCTCAACGACTTATCCTTCGACGACCGGCTCGCCTTCCTCGTCGAACGTGAGCACGCTGTACGCTCGAACCGGCAACTCACCTATCGACTCCGCCGCGCCCAGCTCAAGCTCAACGCCACCGTGGAGGACATCGATCATCGCGCACCCCGCGGCCTCGATAAATCCACCCTCAATGAACTTGCCCGCTGCCGCTTCATCAACGACCATCTCAACGTCCTCATCACCGGACCCACCGGCGTCGGCAAAACCTATCTCGCCTGCGCCATTGCTCATAGCGCTTGTCGTAACGGCTTCTCGGCACGCTATCTCCGTGTCCCGCGATTGCTCACCAACATCACCCTCGCACGCGGCGACGGCACCTAGCACAAGCTCCTCGCGCAGCTTGCCAAGACTGACCTCGTCATCCTCGATGACTGGGGACTCGCGATACTCAATGCTGAACAACGGCGGGACCTGCTCGACATCCTCGACGACCGGCACGCGTTGCACTCGACCATCGTGACATCGCAATTACCCGTCAAACAATGGCACGAGGTCATCGGCGATCCCACGCTCGCCGATGCCATCCTCGACCGGCTCGTGCACAACGCCTACACGATCAATTTAAAAGGAGAATCCATGCGGAAAAAACAAGCGAACTTGACTCAGCCCGATCACTCGGCACAATAAACTACACCTGCGTCGCTACGCTCCGATGAGCGATCGGCATGACCGGAACAGGTGATCGGCATCAAATGGAATCAGTGATCGGCTTCGCCGGAATACGCAAGTGTGCGCCGTTTTGTGAAGAACTGGCGAGAAGAGCATCAGGGAACGCCTACAGATGCTTACATCCCGCTGGTGTTTGAACCTGGCGAGGCGTTTCAGTTTGACTGGAGCCACGAGAAGATCGTCATTGCCGGCGCCATGACTGAAGTAAAGATTGCTCACATCCGCCTTTGTCACAGCCGATTCTTTCTGACGGTTGCTTATCTTCGCGAGTCACAGGAGATGGTGTTCGATGCCCATCGCAGAGCCTTCGAGTTTTTCGGCGGTGTCGCCCGGCGCGGCATTTACGACAACATGAAGACAGCGGTGTGCCGTATCTTGCGTGGCAAGGAACGCGACTTCAACCGCCGCTTTGAGGAACTGGCCAGCCATTATCTTTTTGAGCCGGTCGCCTGCACGCCGGCTGCAGGCTGGGAGAAGGGTCAGGTGGAGAACCAGGTACGCACGGTCCGGCGTCGACTGTTCACGCCCACCCGCAAGGCCAGGAACCTCGATGAGCTCAACCACGCATTGCAGGCCGAGTGCCTGCAATGGGCAAAGAAGCAGCGTCACCCGGTGCTCAAGGATCAGACAGTATGGTCAGTGTTTGAGTCGGAACGGCCGTCGTTACTGACATTGCCACGCGCCTTTGACGGTTATGCCGAGCGTACCGTGCGTGTCAGTTCTACCTCGCTGGTGAACTTCGACCGTAATCGATACAGCGTTGACTGCAAAGCCGCGGGCCGGACCGCAGAACCCAGAAGTTATGCCGATAAAATCGTGGTGTTGCACGATGGCGAGTGTGTAGCCCAGCACTCACGCTGCTTCCAGCGCGATCAGATGATTTTCAACCCCTGGCATTACCTGCCAGTGCTGCAGAAGAAGCCGGGTGCGTTACGCAATGGCGCGCCGTTCAAGGACTGGGATCTGCCCCGATCCATTCATCGTACCTGGCAGCGGTTGAAGCATTATCCCGACTGGGATCGCCAACTGGTCGATATCCTCGCCTGCGTGCCAGGCTATGGTCTGGATGCCGTCGCCGATGCCTGCAACGAGGCCCTCGGCAACGGCTCGGTGAGCCGCGACGTCATCATCAACCTGCTGGCCCGGCAACATGAGGAACCGAGTCCCGAGATTGTCACCATCCCGGCTCATCTGGAACTCAGCGAACCGCCGGTCGCAGACTGCGCTCGTTATGACCGCTTCAGGAAGGAGGTGGTCCATGTTGCGTGATTATGTTATGGGGCTGATGAAGTCCCTGAAGTTCGTGGCGATCCCGAAAGCCTATGATGAAGTACTCGCCACTGCCCGCAAGCGCAAGCAAACGACCGAGACCGTTATCGAACAACTCTTCGAGATCGAGGTCAGTGAGCGCCAGGCACGTTCGATCCGTTACCGCATGACCCAGGCGCGATTCCCGGTGCCCAAAGATCTGGACAGCTTCGAGTTCGACAAACTCGCCATCGAAGAGACTCAGATCAAGGACCTCTATGCTGGTGACTTTATCGAGGAGCACCGCAACATTGTCTTTGTCGGCGGCACTGGCACCGGCAAAACCCATTTGGCAACCGCCATCGCCTCGCAAGCTGTGCGCTCCGGCTATCGAGCCAAGTTCTTCAATCTCGTTGATCTTGCCAACCAGCTTGAGCAGGAAAAACTGAACGGCAAAGGTGGCCGTCTTGCCGATCGATTGGCTAAATACACGGAACTTGTGGTGCTCGATGAACTCGGTTATCTGCCGTTCTCAAAGAATGGCGGACAGCTCGTTTTCCATTTGCTCTCGCATCTGTATCAGCGCACTTCCGTCATCATCACCACCAACCTGGCGTTCGGCGAATGGCCAACCGTATTCGGCGAAAAGAATGATGACCACAGCGCTTCTTGATCGTGTCACGCATCACTGCGACATCATCGAAACAGGCAATGACAGTTGGAGAATCAAACACAGAGATTAATGCAATAACCCCTTTCTGGGTGGGTCAATATTCGACGCCGATAGTGGGTCAGTTTTCGATGCCTATTTACAATCAATTACGGATCTAAAAAACTCCACAGTCAAAGACCTCCTATGACTTCAAGCATCCATCATCGAGTGAACCGCCCCGACTTTCCCGGAGGCTCCATTTCTTGAGAGGAGGCGTGGTGAGCAAATCAAACAACTATTCCCCTGAGGTACGGGAACGGGTGGTACGGATGTTGTTCGAATCTAACGCAGATGCGCGTTTTTGCGGATGACTTGGTGGGCATCGCTCGCCTCGGCCCACCTAGCGGCGATCTTCTCGGCGTCTGACCGGCCCTTTCGGTCGAGCAACTTCTCAGGCGTGCGCGCCTGTCGGCGCGTTTTGACCCTTGCCCGCGTCGTTCAGATCTTCCCTAGAAGTGGTATTTCATGGTTACGCTGACCGCGAACATTTCGATGTCCTGTGTCTTGAACCAACCCGCTACGGGTTCGCTCAAGTCTCTGCGCAGATGGGGTGGATGACTGCGCAGCGGATCCCAGACGATGCCGCCATCGCTGAAGGTCTCGAAGTTGACCCAGCGGCCCTTGACCCCCAGCGTGAGCGCTTCGGTGAGCGCATAGTCCACGCCGAACAGGACCTGGTAGCCGAACAGCGTGTCGGAAAGCTTGGTTTGCGCGCTGCTGGTCGTCCCGGCAAGATTCCGGCGGATGGCGTCCGCGTTGGGCAATCCGACGCCCGTGGTGATCGCGTTGGGATCGGGGTTGCGCGCCCACAGACTGCCGTAGTCCATGTCGGTAAATCCCACGCCCACGCCAACCCCCACATAGGGCGTGAAGCGGCTGCTGTTCGGGAAGTCGACGTACAGATTCCCAAACAGATTGTGCGATGTGACGCTGCCGATGCGGTCGGTCGCCGTCAGGATCTCCTGGGCCAGCTTGTCGCCGCTCTCGCCCGCGGCACTGGGGATGTCGGCCGTCTGGTCGTATTCGGTGTCACGGTAGAAGTACTCCACCTCAAAACGGAACCGGCCCAGAAAGTGGTCCGGGTATGTCTCCCGCAAGCCATACCCCACCGCCACGCCGGCCAGAATGCCCTCGGCAGCGTCGAGCGTGTTCTCCCAGTCGCCAGTCGCACCGCGATTGGGCCCCGTACAGTTGTAGTTCTCGTACCCTGGTGTTTGTGTGACGGTTGCGAACATGGGATTGATGAACTCGTCACACGCGCTGGCCCGGTCGTTGGACGTGCCGAGCGTATCCAGGTTTGGGGCGAAGTTGGCGCCCAACTCACTACTCAGATAGAGTCCCGATCCAGCCTGCGCTGGGTGTAGTGCAAGCCCCCACAGGGCGACGACAAACAGTAGGAATGAAAGCATGAAAGCACGGAATTCATGCCCACGGGTCCTTTCTCATCCTGCGCTCGTGTTTTACGGCGAGATGGCCTGCGTTTTCGGCGACGGTCGGTGTGTGCTCGGAGTGTTCAATCAGGGTGCGCAGCGGCTTCTTCTCTGAATAGGGGGAATACGGCAGCAGTTATCGCTGGTGAGAATTTCCGCCACTCAGCGAGCCCGCTCGTGTTCATGGATTCCTGCCTCATTTTTGTTCCTTTCTCTAACGAGGATGAACCAGAAATCCTCCGTTAGCCTGTCACCTCAATTTGTCCCGCATGTGCTGATGGCGAACATGGTGGCAAGAAGGCAGATTGGAAATACCGTGCAAAGGCCGACTCAATAAGAGATGCTGATGGCGAAGTCAACGAACCAACCTTGATGGCATGGAAAGTCAATCTTAACATACGGGCGTGGTGGGGCCGGAAAACGCAGCGCGAGATCAGCGCAGATCTGGGGATCACGAAACAGCGCGTCTCGCAGATCGGCCACAGGCTCGGGCTTGCCCGGCACTTGTAAAGTTTGCGGTCAGGCACTGTGGGCGCAGCAGAAAAAGCAGCTCAGGAAATATTGCGCCACGTGCAAGCAAGCTTCGCTCAGCGCCAAGGCCTACCATCTCAAACGGGTGTCCGGCTGGGCCTGGAAGCAGGTTGCGGACAGGCTCGCCTATCGGCTCGGCGCAGAGCGGCGTGGCCACAATCTCATGATCCTCGCCAAACAGCATGCCCAGAGAGCGTGGTTCGCTTGGCCGATTACGCGCCGTTGAGGGGTGATTTCACCGCTGCGGAGCGCCCTGACCTGTTGGTGGCGAATTAAGCGTTATGCGGCCACAGGTAGCTGATAAAGCCCGCCGCAGTAGTTTTCCCACCGATATTCATCCAGACGGACGACTGGCGGTTCGGCTCTTGCCGATGCTACGTCCGGCGTGGCGCCATCCAACGCCCGGTGAACTCGCACGCGATTGTAGTATTCCCGAAAATTACGAAGCTTCTGCTGCAGATCATGGGCGTTCCAGAACGGCACGAAATCGAGGAATTCGCGCCGAACGGTGCCGATCAATCTCTCGACGAACGGATGAGATAAGGGTACGTATGGGACAGTCTTTATCTCCGTTACTTCGAGGATCCGCAGGTTTGCCTTTCAACGGTGGAACTCGAACAACGGATCGTTGTCACTGCTGAGATATCGGGGTCGGGCTCCTGATCCGGCAGTCGCCTCGTTGAACATGCGGCAGGCCGCGGATCCGTCGACCACCCCGGCATGAACGGCGAAGCCGATAATCCGCCGAGTGAATTGTTCCATGACGACCATCACCCAGTGGGTATTTATGATCAGTGATTCGCACCGAAATAAATCGACGCTCCAGAGGCTGTCTGTTGATTTGCACTTAAAAGTGATCCACTTAAGGTAGGTATTTGCATCCAAATTTGATCCACTCATAGACCCTTGCCTGCTCGGAACCGAGCAGGAGACAGAAGGAGTGATGGACGTGGATTTATTGAGTGTTATTAGACGCTGGCATTTTCGGGAAGGCCAGTCGATCCGAGAGATATCCCGTCGAACGAAGTTATCCAGGAACACGATTGCTAAGTATTTGGCGAGCGGCGAGGTGGAGCCTGCGTATCCCAAGCGCACGACCCCCAGCAAAATAGATGACGATGCGGAAACGCTGGCGTCGTGGCTGACGCGAGAATCGGGTCGTAGCCGCAAACAACGGCGTAATTTACGCCAACTCTACGGCGACTTGGTTCATCTGGGATATCGCGGTTCCTACGACCGGGTCGCAGCATTCGCGCGCGCGTGGCGGACGCGGCGCCAAGAGGGGGTAAAGGCGGCCCGTGGGACGTTTGTCCCGTTGGTGTTCGAGCCGGGAGAGGCTTTTCAGTTTGATTGGTCCGAAGACTGGGCAGTGATCGGCGGCGAGCGCCGCAAGCTCATGATCGCGCATTTCAAACTCTCCTACAGCCGCGCATTCGTCCTACGTGCTTACCCGCTGCAAACGCACGAGATGTTATTCGATGCGCACAACCACGCGTTGGCCGTGCTGGGCGGTGTGCCTCAGCGGGGTATTTACGACAACATGAAGACGGCCGTGAACCGGGTTGGTCGGGGTAAGATCCGCGAGGTCAACGCGCGTTTCCAGGCGATGGCCAGCCACTTCTTACTCGAGGCGACATTTTGCAGCCCCGCCGCCGGCTGGGAGAAGGGCCAGATCGAGAAGAACGTGAGGGACTCGCGGTCACGGTTCTGGCACGATGCACCGAAGTTTGTTGACCTGGACGAACTTAATACCTGGTTGGCCGCTCGTTGTCAGATGCTGTGGCATGAGGTTCGTCACCCCGAGCAACCGATGCACCATCGCCGCGGTCTGGGTAGATGAGCAAACAGCACTGATGCGGATGCCGCCGCCGTTCGATGGATTCATCGAGCACACTAAACGGGTGTCGCCAACCTGTTTGATCGCGTTCGAGCGCAATCGTTACCGTGTGCCGGCTGCATTCGCGAACCACGCCGTGAGTCTACGCGTTTATGCGAATCGACTCGTGATTGTCGCTGAAGGTAGCAAAGTCGTCGAACATCCCAGGCTGTTCTCGCAGGGTCATGACCGCACCGCGCAAGTCTTATACGACGGGCGTCATTATTTGGCCGTGGTGCAACGCAAGCCGGGCGCGTTGCGTAATGGGGCTCCCTTTGCCGAGCTCCCTGACGGGTTCAAACGTCTCCAATCAACACGACTCAAGCGCCCTGGTGGCGATCGCGAGATGGTCGAGGTTTTGGCGTTGGTCTTGCACCACGACGAGCAGACGGTGCTGTGTGCCGTCGAACTCGCGCTTGAAACTGGCGCGCCTTCGAAGCAACACGTTATCAATATCCTCAATCGGTTGCTCGAAACAACCGCACCAGCGCGCATCGACGCACCGGCCGGACTGAGCTTGATTGAAGAGCCCCAAGCCAATGTTGATCGCTACGATCATTTACGGGAGGTTACCCATGCAGACTGACGCACTGGTAACGACCTTGAAGTCGCTGAAACTCCACGGCATGGCTGACGCTATCGGTGAACTCGCCCTACAACAGGCGCCGGCCTACCGCCAAGCCGAGCCCCTTCTAGCGTCACTGCTTAAAGCCGAAGTCGCCGAGCGCGAAGTGCGGTCGATCAACTATCAAATGAAGGTTGCTCGCTTCCCTGCTTACCGCGATTTAGCCGGTTTCGACTTCACCGAGAGTACCGTTGACCAGGCTTTGATCAGCACGCTCCATGCCGGCGACTTCATCGACGATGCACATAACCTCGTCCTCATCGGTGGACCCGGTACCGGCAAAACCCATTTGGCAACCGCGATCGGCGTCCATGCCATCAGGCATCATCATTTACGGGTTCGCTGCTTCTCTACCATTGAACTCGTCAATCTGCTTGAACAAGAAAAGGCAGAGAGAAAACCTGGGAAAATGGCCAAGCGTTTAGTTCATACGGACCTCGTCATTCTTGACGAACTCGGATATCTGCCATTCTCGCAAGCCGGCGGTGCGTTGCTCTTCCATTTACTCAGCAAGCTCTATGAACGCACCAGCGTCATCATTACCACTAATCTGAGTTTCTCGGAGTGGTCCAGCGTGTTCGTTGATCCAAAAATGACAACAGCGCTGTTGGACCGGTTCACGCATCATTGCCACATCGCTGAGACCGGAAATGATAGCTTCCGCTTCAAGAACAGTTCGATGCAAAACAAAAAGGAAAAGAAGACTAGAAAATCATCAAAATAATGAGCCATACTGGCTCTTCCGGGTGGGTCAATTTTCGGTGCAACTCAACATGCCGGGCCATTGGCGACCATCCTCGGAAAAAGGAGAAATCCCCGCCTGTTCACCCGACGCTGGTAGCTACTCCAGCGCCACGATAGGCTGTTGTATTCAACGGGTAACCCGACGTCGCGGGATTCCCGAAGATAGTCACCAAGTGGGCTTGTATGTGATCTGGGGCGTGGTACCCTTCGGCGTGGTGCCAATGGAGAGACAACACGTCAAAGCCTAAAGCAGCCCCGCGAGACTACGACGCAGATCTTCGCTTCGCCCCACCACCACCTGAGAACGCAACTCGAAAAGAGCTGCTGGACCGAGCCCATTGGTTCGTCAAAGTCGTGCTCAGCGGCGCTGGCTACGGACCGGAAAAGCCAAAAGCTGAAAAGACTTAACGATCAGCCGCTAAGCGGCTTTTCGTCACTTTCGTACATAATTCCCCGAGCTATCGGTTTTGCCCGGCCAGTAGTTGAACAGCCCCGGCTCGACGTCGACCGTCCACGTCACTGCCTCGAAGTAGCCATGGCACCGGAAGGCGACGACGCAATCTTCCTCACCTTCGTCCTTGTCGCAGACAATGTGGACGTAGCTTTGCGGGGGAGCAAGTCCGATGGGGGTAGCGATTTTCGGAGACGCGGACTCTTGCGCCCACGCAGAATGCGCCGGTAAAGCCAGCACCGCTAAGGCTTTCTTCATGGTGAGTTCTCCTGTGTATCGGGACCTTCCCGGCAAAGGGCACCGGGCCATTGTGACAACCCACGTGATCGCGGAAAGTCCCGCTTATTCGCCCAGCACCGGGAGCTACCCAGCGCTGCATTGAACAGCTGTTGTGTTCAGCGGGTGGCCCGACAGGGCGGACCACATGAGTTGTCACGGTGGGCGGTGTGCTATAGCGACGTTGAGATCGTCAATCGTATATAGTTGTTGACGAATAAACGACAACGGCTATGGTTGCTTAGTGGTCACTTTGTCAACGCTTGGCAGGGGCCCGGATTGATTGCGATTTTGCGATAAACTATTGTTATCAAAAAAATGCCTCCATGCCAAAGTTGAAAAAACGACCGCCACGCGATTACCACGAAGACATGCGCATCAAGCCTTACGCCACCGAGGAAACGACCGGCGAAGAGCTGTACGAGCGATTCCGGCGCGGAGTCAAAGCCCTGTTTCCCAACGATCCTCCGCCGCGGCGCGGGTCGCCCGCCCCTCAGAAATAACCCGCTAGCTTCTGCCAAAATCTCTGCGTTTGACTACTCGTTTACGCAGGGCCAGAGCGCCGGGGCGGCTCTTGTCGTTTCTCTCCGCTTCGGCGCTCGTCTATCAGATTGTCGGCCCTGTTTGCGCGAACTTCCAAGGTCGGCATAGGGCGTCGGGTGTCCGTTCGCCCGGCGCCCGCTTTGGGTACAATCGTATGTAATCGCCTTGTGAAAGGAGAAGACCATTGAACATTATCACCGTCAATGAGGCAGTATGCTGATCAAATGACCGAATACCATGTCAACGGTGACGCAAAAGGTTGGCAGCCGCGAGTGTGTCAACCGGCTTTGAAGGTCGCTTCTTCATGCTGAGCAATATTGCCCTCGTTTTCCGCTGGGGGTGGGCCCAACGAGGCAACCGGACCGCAGGTGCGACGCTGTTTGTTACGGTCTTGGTGACCCTTTGCGTTTCAGCGGTTGGCAGTTGGAACAGGTCTTGTGCGCCGTTTGTTTGCCTTGGCTCAGGCGCCTGAACGCGGTCAGTCGGACTCGACCTCGACGAGCTCATAGGCATCCGGGTGATTCCGGGCCATGCGCCGTGCCTTGTCGGCATCCGTGATCGGCTGGATGTCACCGGGGCCGTGCCACACGAGGCCGGTCCCATACAATCCATCGGTGTACCAGGACCGCCGGCCAAGGTAGCGGATCGCCACCGCAGGCTGGGGGGCTCGGATGTCGGCACCGGCTCGACCGGGGCCGGCACACCGTTGACCGCACCGCACAACGGACAGTGCCTGGACGTCGAGGCCACCCGGCGATACATCCACGGTCCTTGATAGCCGCGCCGACATTTCTCGATGTGTCCGGTTTTCTGCAACCACCTGCGGGCCCGGTTTAGCGCGGCACGACTTACGCCCGTCTTCGAACGCGCCACCTCAATGTCGCGTGCCCTCACCCAGCCGGCGGCGTCCAAGCAGCTACCCGCCTCCAAGTGCGACAGCAGCCACGCGCTCGCGCGTTCCACCGCGGTGCGTGTGCCCCCCCGATTTGACAAGGCCATCATTTCGGTGTGCTTCATCAATGGTTCTCCTATGGTGTTCGTTCAGGGATGGGTTCGAATGTCTCTCCACCACCGCCCCGCGCGCATGGGGACGCCCTTCAGTGTTTCCCTTCGGGTAAGCCGAATACTCGAAAATCAGCCGCCGGCCGCTTTTCTGTCGCTCAACCGCGATCCCTGCGCACTGTAGCGCCGAGGTGATGAGGTTTAGATGCCCGCTCAACGTTTATGCAATGACCGGCTTTCCCCAGGTCTTCACCATGTCGTCACCGACTCGAGAGATTGGTTCGTTGCGGTTCGTCCAGGTTTACGATGGGGCGTGGCGGGCGGTGTCGGTTTCATCGGTTTTGCCGGTTACGGAAGGACCGGCTGCGAAAAGTGTCACGGCCGCGATGCCGCGCATGTGAGTCGTGACGAATGACTGTGTCGCCACATAAATATCGAGACAAACACAGTCCCGAGCGCGCCAGGTTATTGACGGGTATCACCCGCGGATGGAGCGGGCCGTGCAAACGCGGCTTGCGGGATAGAACAGGGTCTGTCCCTCCCAGGGGGCCCTGACCATTTCAGGCGTGTGTGCCGATCGGTATGACTTCGGCTTGTGGCTTGCCGACGTAGGCCGCCCATTCCTGCATCATCTTGCGGCGCTTGGTGAACAAATCGCCGCGTCGGTAGGCAGCTTCTACCTTGTTCTCGATGACGTGGGCCAGGGCCATCTCCGCCACGTCGCGCGGGAAGCTGGAGACCTCACCGGACCAGTCACGGAAGCTGGAGCGGAAACCGTGGGGCACGTAGTGACCCCGCTCGCCACAGCCCCCGTACCCCATGCCGCGCATCAGCAGCAGCAGAGCCATGTTCGACAGAGGGTGGCCATGCCGGGCACCGGGAAAGAGATAGGGATTGCCTTCGAGGCAGGGCAGCGCCTGCAGAACCGCTAGAGCCGCGTCTGACAGCGGCACCCGGTGTTCGCGCCGGGTCTTCATCCGGTCAGCGGGGATGGTCCAGACAGCGGCCTCCCGGTCAACCTCTTGCCATTGCGCGTGTAGCACCTCATTGGTGCGGGTGGCCGTCAAGATCAGAAACCGCAGCGCCAACGCGGAGACACTGTCGTTGTCCGACAACTCCGCCATGAAGGCGGGGACTTCGGTGTGGGGCATGGCCGGATGGTGGGTAACCTGCTTCACCCGTGCCGGCTTCGGTAACAGTTTGTCCAGATGGCCGCGCCAGCGGGCGGGGTTCAGCGGGTCGCGGTACTGGTGCGCGGCGGCGTAATCGAGGATGTTTTCGACCCGCCCCTGGACCCGCTTGGCGGTCTCGGTCTTGGTGGTCCAGATGGGTTTGAGGATTTTCAAAACATCCTCCGTAACGATGATGTCCACCCGCTTCGAGCCCATCACCGGCCGGGCGTAGGTCTTGAGCGTGCGCACCCACTGTCGGGCGTGTTTGGCGTTCTTCCAGGCGCGTCGATGGGTCTGGATATAGCGGGCCGCGCAGGTGGTGAAGGTGGGCGTTGTCTCGATCCCGGTCTGCCGCGCCTCGATCGGATCAACCCCGGCCTTGGCCTGTTTCCGGTAGGCCGCAGCTTGGTCCCGTGCTTCGGCCAATCCTACATCCGGGAAGCTGCCCAGGCCCATCTCCCGACGCTTGCCGTCGATGGTGAAGCGCAGCACCCATTTCTTCGCTCCCGAACCGGCAACCACCAGGCGAAGCCCGCCGCCGTCCTCATACTTGCCGGGGCCTACGGTTGTAACTTTGCGCGGGTTGAGCTTGTGTATCGGCATGCCATAAATCCTGTTCTTGTCGGTGGAGCTCCATTGGGTAAGTCCCCCAAACGGTCCCCCGATATGTATGGATTATAGCAGTTGGCTCTGGATAGTATAGGATAACAAGTACATGAATATTCGAATCTTATGGACTACTCTGGACTTGGTAGAACTATATTATAGCGGACTCTCTCTCCGCCATAACATTCAGTAAGCTTCTGTTTTTACTGAGAAGAGGTCCGTAGGGCTAATCTCTACCCACGTGTTGGTGGCGAATTAAGCGTTATGCGGCCACAGGTAGCTGATAAAGCCCGCCGCAGTAGTTTTCCCACCGATATTCATCCAGACGGACGACTGGCGGTTCGGCTCTTGCCGATGCTACGTCCGGCGTGGCGCCATCCAACGCCCGGTGAACTCGCACGCGATTGTAGTATTCCCGAAAATTACGAAGCTTCTGCTGCAGATCATGGGCGTTCCAGAACGGCACGAAATCGAGGAATTCGCGCCGAACGGTGCCGATCAATCTCTCGACGAACGGATGAGATAAGGGTACGTATGGGACAGTCTTTATCTCCGTTACTTCGAGGATCCGCAGGTTTGCCTTCCAGCGGTGGAACTCGAACAACGGATCGTTGTCACTGCTGAGATACCGGGGTAGGGCTCCTAATCCGGCAGTCGCCTCGTTGAACATGCGGCAAGCCGCGGGTCCATCGACCACCCCGGCATGAACGGCGAAGCCGATAATCCGCCGAGTGAATTGGTCCATGACGACCATCACCCAGTGGGTATTTATGATCAGCGATTCGCACCGAAATAAATCAACGCTCCAGAGGCTGTCCTTTGTGTGCCCGAGGAACGTCAGCCAACTCGGACCACCAGAACCCGGCCCCGGATGGTAGTGCTTGGCCAGTACACGACGCACCACGTCCTTATCGATCTGCACGCCGAAGACAAACGAAATCTGCTCGGCGATCCGCCGGCAGCCAAAGCGTGGATTACTCAGTTTCATCTCAACGATCGCGGCGATCAGCTGGGGAGAAGGTCCTTTCGGACCTGGCTTTCCACGGTGTTTAGGCGTAAACAGCAATCGATATTTCCGCTTCACGAGGGCTCGGTGAAAGCTCATGATTGTGGAGGGTTTTAGCACGATACCAGAACGCACGACCCGGGCTGGGCGCATGAAGCAAGCATTAGGCGTAAACAGCAATCGATATTTCCGCTTCATATGATTGTGGAGGGTTTTAGCACGATGACCAGAACGCACGACCCGGGCTGCAGAGTCCAGCTATGACTCGGTCCATGGGGCGCAGGTTCGGCGCGCGCTCGCGCGAGCGATTGAGAATCAGTAATTGGTGTTTGACCAGGAGCGATTCGGCGACCACCGATCGGACGCCGCCCAGACCTAGTAATTTGGCGATCGTCACCATGAGATGGATGAGCAGGAAAATCCCTTCTCGCATCCCATTATCGTATCCAGCTAGGCGACGCTGACAAGACTAGGAAATTGCACTCTTTCTGTTCAAAATTGGAATTCGCCACCCACAGGATGACGGCTCGCCGCGGCACAAGATTTCCGAGATATTCACCGGCCAAATCGGTGTCGGCAAAGATCCCGGCATCTGTATTGAAGGCGGCGGATCGGCCGATCCCAGAACCGTTCACGGACTGCCGGTCTTTCAGCACCGCGCGGAAAACGTGAAAAAATTCGGGCGGGAATTATTCATTCGCGGCGTTGAAGCGATCACGGCACGCGGCTACCGGCTGGATGAATTCGATTGGATCCTGCCGCACCAGGCCAACGGTCGCCTTGCAAAACAGTTCAGTGATCATTTCAAGGTTGCGGTCGAAAAAATATTCGTAACGGCCGATCGGCTCGGCAACCTCGGTTCGGCAGCGATTTGGGTTGCGTTGGATCAACTGCGCCGATCTGAATTAATCGAGCGGGGACACCGGGTTCTTGTACTCGGGGCCGAGGCGACCAAATACCTCTACGGCGGTTTCATCTATCAACACTGAGGCGGTCGGATCATTGGTCGACGCAAAACGGTACTCACGAGGGAGTCACGCATCGGCATCCTTGGATGCAGCGCCGCGACCGGTCGGCAAAACGACGGTCCTGCATACTGGAACGGTAATCCACGCTTATTCATCTATCCAGGAATCGCTTGTGGTTTACGTCGTGTCCCTCGAACCGTTCGACGGCAACGGCTATACAAGATCTTTCGATCTGCGTTTCACGGTAGCCGACCACCCAAAATCTAATCTGGACGCGGTATGTTTTTGCACGCCGGCTAACGCCCACCGCTCATTTCTGATAGAGATCGTCGGATGATAGAGCACGACTTTTCATCCGAGATCCCACCCGAGGCGAACGCCGTCGAAATACTCGTAACGACGACACCAACGTCGGGCATGATAGAGGTTCGCCGGAGTCTCGAAGATCATGAACCGCTCACCATGGGGAATGGAAGCCGGACGACTCTTGGTGTTCCAGAAAACTGCCGATTATATGTCGTGAAATTACCGCCGACTGAAGACTATACGATTGAAATCATGCGTTGGATCGAGTGAGCTAGGAGGCACTCCTTGTTGTGCGTGCTCCGTTCGAGTCTTTAACCTGAGATCAGGCGGACGAGATATTCAACCTGTGGGTGGCGAATTCCTATTCATGCGGCGATGGGAGTCTGAAAGGTGCTAACAAGTTAAGTTGGATTAAAGAATAATCGCCGCATGATCCGATCAAAATCAATGTACGAGCGGTATCGATTGCCTGCCCCTCCTAAATATTCGTCCGGGTTGATTTAGCAGGGAGTGTTAAAGTTCCGATTCCCTGATAATTCCCTGTTAACTTCCGACTCGTTTTGTCGTAGGGTGCCGTAACGCGCTATTAACGCAGGATATTTATAAAGCACAGCTGGATTTTCTGGCGGAAATCGAAAGATATTCCCTGTATTTTCCCTGTAAACAGGGGAGAGCAGTTCGCACCAGACTCCCCCCACCGCCAAACAGCCCTTTCTCTAGGGACCGATTCTCCGGCCCCTGGAGAAACACCGCAAGGTTCAGCGAGGTGAGACATTGCCCGCTAATTACACGAAGTTGTTAGGCGCAGTCGGCCGCCTTATCTGCTGGCTGGGCTTTCACGACTTTCGCGTCATCGACGCGACGTTCGGCTTCGGAGAAGGTGGCAGCGTTGAGCGGATCGAGTGTCGGCGCTGCGGTCTGAAGAGGATCCGCCATGTGTGAGCCGGTTCGAATCGGCGTTCTGGGCGGCAGCCTTTGCAGCACTTGGTCGCAAACTCGCCCCCGTGAGTTTTGAGTTGCTACGAAATGGCACTGGATGCAACCCGAATCGCCTACTTAAGGCTGGTGCTTTAACGGAGACGCACCACTGATCCGCACGCTACGCAACGATGCGGGGCGGTGCATCGTCGGGCCACGAAATTTCTGAGACGAACGATTCCAATTTACCATTGTCGTGACGCGGGATCTCGTCGAGCTCAGTGATCGAGAGTTCGAAGGGATGGCGCAAATCCGCCCCGATCGCCGCAATCAGTGCCCGCCGCTCGACTTCGGTTAGGGGTGAGGCAGCGGCGACGTTGATTTCGATTTGTCCGATTAGCTTCTGCACGAGCTGCAAGCGCTCGATGCGGCCGATCGAAGTCCAGCTTGCCTTTCGCACCTCGGGCACGAAACAACGGCCATCGGGCAGTGCCGCCAGATTGCGGCGCCGCCCTGGCACCCGCGTGACCACGGGCAGACCGCGGCCGCAGTCGCACGGGGACGCCGCTTCGGCGTAATCGCCTATCTCGTAGCGGATGAGCGGCATCGCGAAATCGTGCAGCGAAGTGACCACCACCCGGCCGATCTGCCCCGGCGCGCACGCCTGGTTGAATTCGTCCAGGATCTCGACCAGCACGGCCTCGGACTGCACGTGATAATGTTGATGCTCGGGACACTGCAGCGCGAGATATCCCACTTCCTCGCAGCTATACATATCGGTGACCGGCACGCCCCAGACATTCCGGCATTCGTCCCGCACGTCCTCGTCGACCGGTTCGCCGTAGGTACGGACCTCGGTGAGCGCGGGCAGGCTCAAACCCTTTGCGCGGAAGTAATCGGCAAGCTCGAGCACGTTGCTCGGATAGGCGAGCAGGTAACGCGGGTTTCGCGCGCACAAGATCTCCGCTTGCCGTGCGAGCGGCATCCTATGATAAAACAAGGTCATGGGTCCGGTGTCGTAAATGAGGCCCGCGGGGGTTCCCCACGACGCCTGGTTTTGAACGGCGAGCGGATCGGTGGCGTTACGCCCCGAACGGATGGTGACCAGTCCGGCCGAAAAGTCGCGACGATGCCACAGGTGATCGCGGAGCGTGAGTGCGCTCCAGAAGAGGCCCGCGAGTTCGGTTCGCGTCACCGCGATAGGGCGGCCCGACGACCCAGAGGTGTGCTTTACGATGGTCTTGCCGTGCGCAGTCATCGATCCGGCGAGCAGATCCCGGGCGTGTTCTTCGATGTCCGAACGTCGCAACAGCGGCAGCTCAGACCAGATCTCGCTCGTCAGCGGTTCGCCCGCTTGCCAGCCGATCCTGGCAAAGCGCTCCCGGTAGTACGGCACCGATTTGCAGGCGAAGCCCAGCAAGGAATCGAGCTGAAGGAACTGGCGCGCCTGTAGCACTTCGGCCGGCCACCACTGCGAGTGTTCGAGCTGGAACAGGATCGCAAGCACGCCTAAACCCTGGCGCGGCGGGACACCGGGCCATCGGTTGTGGAGAATCGAGGAACGGATTATCGCCGTACGCGTGTCTTGTTCGGTCATTAAATCACTCCGCGTCCGATGATAGCGCGCTGCACCAGCGAGCGTCGGTATCCAATCGCTCGCCCAAACCACGGCCCGGTGTTCGATGCAAGAAGGTCCTGGGCTTTGCTCTATTCACCGAAGCGCCGTAATTTTCGCGGAAGCCGTTCTTGCATCGGGTGCCGTGAATGTTATTTTTCGATAGTCGCGCCTGGTGGAATTCGGCCACGGCCGACGAAATTTCGTTGATTCGGCCTAAGCGTTTTGACTTAACTCACTATCGCCATTGGCGGCATGGAGTATTCTCATGAAGGGCAAACTGACTTTCGAGGTCGAGGACACCGTTGCTGTTATCGCGCTCGACGACGGCAAGGTCAACGCGGCCGGATTCGAGATGCTTGACGCGATCAATGACGCGCTCGACCGTGCGCTTG
Organism: Gammaproteobacteria bacterium; assembly: GCA_963662545.2. Classification (GTDB taxonomy): domain Bacteria; phylum Pseudomonadota; class Gammaproteobacteria; genus JAYYZW01. The sequence goes on along the minus strand of CAXXLL010000003.1, from coordinate 2,299,154 downwards.
CGGAGTCGCAGGCGGTCGTGCTGCTGGGTCGCCCCGGGATCCTGAGCGGCGGTTTCGACCTCAAGGTCATCAACGGCGGTGACGAAGCGGAATTAAAGCGTCTGCTCCACCGCGGTGTCAGCACCATCATGCGCCTCTACGGGCATCCCCAGCCGCTGGTGACTGCGGCGACAGGCCATGCTATTGCCCTCGGGGCTTTTATGTTGTTGGCCAGCGATTACCGGTTCGGCGCCAGCGGCGATTTCAAAATTGGACTCAATGAAACCGCGATCGGCCTCACCCTGCCGCTTTTCGGCATCGAACTCGCACAGGCGCGGCTTTCACCGCTTCATCTGACGGAGGCCGCCATCGGCGCGCGGCTTTACCTACCGCAAGCCGCGATCGAGGCAGGCTTCCTCGACGCCGTGGTGCAAGCGGAGGCCATCAGAACGTGTGCGATCGACAAGGCGCGCGCCATGACAGCGCTCGATGCTGCTGCGTTTGCAGCGACCAAGCGCGGATTCCGCGGGAAGCTGATCGAGCGTGTGATGGCCGAACTTGGGTGAGACGGTCCACTCCATGGCGTGGACGAGGGCGACGCGACTCGTTATAACAAGTCGATGCCAGGTCCGCTCACAGGCTACCGCATCGTTGATCTGAGCCGGGTGCTCTCCGGTCCGGCGGCGACCATGCTGCTGGCCGATCAGGGCGCCGATGTCATTAAGATAGAACCGCTAGGCGGCGACATTACCCGCCAGATGGGCGTCGGCCGTGACGGCATGACCTCGGGATTTCTGAATATCAATCGCGGTAAGCGTGCCGTGGCATTGGATCTCAGAAGCGAACAAGGGCTCGAGATCATACGCCGGCTGGCCCGGACAGCCGATGTGTTCGTACAAAACTTTCGGCCCGGCGCGATCGAGAAACTAGGCCTCGGCTACGATCTTGTGCGCGCCATTACGCCCGATATCGTCTACGTTTCCATCAGCGGTTTTGGCGAAACCGGCCCCTATGCCCACAAGCGTGTGTACGACCCCATTATCCAGGCGCTGTCCGGCTTGACGGATATCCAGGCTGATAGTGAAACCGGTCGGCCATGCATGATGCGCACCGTGATCCCCGACAAGACCACCGCGCTGACCGCGGCGCAGGCGATTACGGCGGCGCTGCTTGCGCGCGAACGCGGGGGCAAAGGGCAGCACGTGAAGATCGCCATGCTCGACGCCATGATCGCCTACCTCTGGCCCGAAGGCATGATCAACCTGACCGTGATCGACCAGGAACGCGATCTGAAAGTGGGGCAGATCGCCCAGGATCTCGTTTTTAAAACGCTAGACGGATACATCACGGCCGGCGCCATGTCGGATCAGGAATGGCGCGGCATGTGCGATGCACTCGAACGACCCGAGTGGATCACCGACGAACGCTTTAGTTCAACCTCGGCCCGCATCATCAACGCCAAAGTCCGCATCGCAGAGACCGCGCGCGTGCTTGAAACCCGCACCAGCGCGGATTGGCTGGCACGCCTCGACGGCTACGGCGTGCCGTGCGCCCCCATACTGATGCGGGCCGAAGTGCTCGAACACGCGCAGGTCAGGAACAACCAGCTGATCGAGGAATACGAGCACCCGGTGCTGGGACGCGTGCGCCAGCCCCGTGCGGCAGCGCGTTTCGAGGGTGCTCCCGAACATCCCCAGCCGATCGCCCCCGCGCTTGGCGCCCACAATGCCGAGGTGCTGCGCGAACTCAGGTATTCCTCGTCGGAGATTCACGAACTGGCGGCCGCACGCGTCATCAGCTCGGCATAAACGGGCTGGCGCTATGCATTCGTAATGCCGAGGATCGCACCGACGTTTCATGTCTGGGGTATCGGCACGGCTCGCACCATGCGTGTCTACTGGGCGCTGCACGAGTTCGGATTGGACTATATCAGCCACCCCGTGCGTGCGCGCACGGCCGACATGGACGACCCGGCGTTTCTGCGCGTCAGCCCGGGCCGAAAAATTCCCGCTTTTCAGGACGGCGAGCTGTCACTGACGGAGAGCGGCGCGATCACCGACTACTTGTTCGAGCAGTTCGGCACGCAAGCGGCCGGTCCCGCCGCCGCCGCGCACATTGAACAATGGAGCTGCTTTGTACTCATGGAACTCGACGCCACCGCCCTTTATGTACTGCGCCGCCACGAAGAACTCCCGACGATTTACGGCGAAGCACCGGCGGCCGTTGCATCGGCGCGGGCTTATTTTGGACGCCAGGCATTGGTCATCGCTGAACTGCTCGACGACGAGCGCGAGTTCATCGCCGGCAGACAGCTCAGCAAAGCGGACATCTTTCTGAGCACCTGTTGCGACTGGGCGCTGCACTGCAGGCTGGAACTTCCGGAGTCCCTGGCGGCTTACCACGCGAGGCATACTCGGCGACCCGCCTACCTCGCTGCGCGCAGTGCGAATTTTCCGAGCCGTTGAGCTATCTGAACCCCACTGAACAAGGAGCACACCATGCCGGACCGATTGAAAAACAAGCGCGTCCTGCTGACCCAGGCGGACGATTTTATGGGTCCGATCACCGCGGAGGTCTTCACCGAGGAAGGAGCAACGGTGATTGCCGATACGCGCGACTTAAGCGTGGCGGGCGCCTGTGAGGCGGCGGTCGCCGAGGCCGGCGATATTGACGTACTGATCGCCAATCTGGCGTCACCCACGTTTTCGGGCACGGCCGCAACCGAACTCGCGGACGCCGACTGGCACATTACGTTCGAGCTGATGGTGCACCCGCTGCATCGGCTCGCGCGCGCCATTCTGCCACAGATGATCGAACGCCGCCACGGGAAGATCGTCGTTTATGGCAGCGCCTCGGCCCTGCGCGGCATGAAAACGCTGGCGGCCTACAGTGCAGCGCGCGCGGCCCAGCTCGGCTACGTTCAGGCTGTCGGTGTGGAAGTCGCGGCGCATAACGTCCAGTTCAATCTCATTGCGCAGAACTACGTGGAGAGCGAAGACTATTACCCGCCTGAGTTGATGGCCAAAGAATCCTTCGTCAAATCGCTCAAACGGCAGGTGCCGGCGGGCCGTCTGGGTACGCAGCGCGAGGACGCCTGCTTCGCTTTATTTCTGGCGGGTGACGAAAGCGGTTTCTTCGCCGGCCAGGGTATTCCTTTATCGGGCGGATGGGCCCAGTGAGCGGCGCAAGCTTGAATCCGCGAGGCCGTTTGTAGTCCCCGTCGAAAACGCCTTGGTGCGCGACACGTGCGTGCCCTGGCAGCTCAACCGATGGTTACAAAAAAGGGGCGGTAAGCCGCCCCTTTTTGCGTCAGTGTGAAACCGCGGCTAGAACCGCCATCGCACCGTCGCGGAGAACCCGTGCACGTCGAAATCCTGCCGTCCTTCGAACTCGTATTCGATGCTGACGGATGTCGTCGTGCCGGCGGCCGAGTTCAGGCCGAAGCTGGCGTGGTACACGAACTCGTCGGGCTCTGCATCCCGTGTCGCGAAAGTCCCGCCGCCGGCCACGAAGTTGGAGGACACCAGCGTACGGTCCGTGATCGCATCGTAGCCCACACCGGCCCGTGCGGTAATGGAGTACGCGTTACCCGGCCCGAAGGTGTAATGCCCGACGCCGTCCAATCCGAGGACCAGGGAATCTGTGTCGTTGCTCCCGACGGCAAGGGCTATCGGGGCGCCGGTCTCGGTGTAGCCGTCTTCGTCGATATAGGTGTAGCGGATGTTGATCACCGGACTCACGGTGAACTGATCGTTGACCGCGTACTTGCGCCCCAAACCCGCATAGATGCGCGTAAAGAAGCTGTCGTAGTCCGCGCTGGCGGTGCTCTTAAATGCCCCGATCGTCACGTCGCGTCGGCTTTCGTTGTCGTTCCAGCCGACGATGGCATGCGCATCGATGTAGTTGCGCGCGTCCAGATCGTAGGATCCATAGAGGGCGAGCTGATAGGTCTGGATGTCGAGCTCGTTCTGACTGATCGTATCGGCTTCGATCTCCGCTTCCGACCACGCGAACGCGGCCCCGACGAACAGATTATCGTTCGGCTTGACGTCGGCGCCTGCGGCGATGCCGTAGCTGAACAGATCGAATCCGGGCACGCCCTTGCGCACATCGTGGTCCCCGAATCCTCCGAACGGTTTGATCCACCAGTGCCCTTCCCTGAACATTGGGTCGCCCGCGGAAAGACCGCGCTGGCCGTCGATCTGACTACCCACGATAGCGGATATCTGGTTCACGGCCTGTGCTGCAGCGAACGCACCCTGGCCGACGAGTACCGAGACCAGCTGGTCGACCGCGTTGGTCACTTCAGCCGCCGTGTCCAGTGCGGCGATCTGGGACAATAAGGTCCGCATTTCCGCACTGAACTGGCCGGAATCCAGCAGCGCATCGAGCGCCTGGCCGACTTCGGTTGCGTAAGGACTCGCGAGATTCGCCAAGAACGCATCGCGAGCGGCAACGAGATCCACCGTGTTGCCATCCGGCAGCGCGGTAAACTTCCACAGCACACTGTCGTCGGTGGTGGTCAGGCTGGTGCCAGACGTCAGCGTGCCCGCCGTCAATATGTCGTCGAACTCCTGCCCGGGAACCAGCAGGGCATTGACGAACACGGTGACCGCGTCATTGGCCGAAAGATCGGCCGTGCCGGTTACCATCAACTGGCTGTAGTTGGAGTTATTGAGGACTGCGCCGAGGGCGCCCGCCCCGGTCTGCGTATACCCGCCCGTGATGGTGCCCATGGTTCCTGGTTTCGCCGCCAGGACGCCGAGGTTGCTGACGGTCCCGCTCATCGGCGTGATGTTATTGGCCACTTGGAGCCAGCCGGTGGGCGCGACGATGAAATTGTCGACATTGAAGTCGGCTTCGGTCGTAAAAGTGCCCCTGACATTGACGATCGAACCTGCGGTGCCGGTGACGATGCCGGTAATGCGTCCTGAGGTGCCTGCCAGATTCAGGATATTGTCATCGAACCGGACAGCGCCATCGAGCAGGCCGGTATTGGTGATTGTGGTGACCTCATCCATATCGTCCACGACCAGCGCTTCGCTCATCGTGGCACCGATGGTACCGCTGTTGATAATCCCGCCGCTGATCTCCGATTTGGTCACAAGGAGGCCAATCTTGGTACCCGTGATCGTTCCGCTGTTGGTAAGCGAACCTTCGATGGTCGATGATCTGATTGTGATGCCGTCATCTTTAGTGGCGTCTATTGTGCCGCTGTTGATGAGCGAGCCTTTAATGGTCGAATCATCGATATCGATACCTTCTTCGGTCGACCTTATCAAGCCGCTGTTGGTGAGCGAGCCTTCGATGGTCGAAGAACCGATATCGATACCTTCCTCTCCAGTGGAGATTATTGTGCCGCTGTTGGTGATCGAGCCTTCGATGGTCGTATCATCTATATCGAACCCTTCGTCGTCCGCCATTATCAAGCCGCTATTGACGAGCGAGCCTTTGATCGTCGAATCATCGATTTCGATGCCGTCGTCATCATCTGAGATAATTGTGCCGCTGTTGGTGATCGAGCCTTCGATGGTCGCAGTATTTATATCGAACCCTTCCTCGTCCGCCATTATCAAGCCGCTGTTGACGACAGAGCCTTTGATGAGGGACGATGAATCGATGTCGAAGCCGGCGCTATCAGAGATTATTGTGCCGTTGTTGATCAAGTCGCCGCCGATGGTGCTGTCGTGGATATGGACCGCATCATCGGTCGCGTCGATCAAGCTGCCGGTGATGAACGACCCGTCGACGGTCGTACCGTAGAGGTATATGCCTTCGCCGTCCGCGAAGATGGTGCCGCTGTTGGTGAAGTCACCATTGATCGTCGAATTTTTTAGTCTTATGCCGGTGGAACCAGCCGCGATCGTGCCACTATTGGTAAAGTCACCGTTGAGCGTCAATTTGGTTATAAAAATGCCTTCTTTAGTAGCCGTAATCGTGCCACTATTGGTCATCCCGCCGCTGATCGTCGATCGCTTTATACGAATGCCTTCGCTACCAGCCGTGATCGTGCCACTGTTGCTCATTCCGCCGTTGATCGTCGAATCGCTTAGCCTAATGCCTACTCCACTAGCCGTGATCGTGCCACTGTTAGTCATCCCGCCGTCGATCGTCGAATCGCTTCGTATTCTAATGCCTTCGCTACCAGACATGATCGTGCCACTGTTGATGATGCCGCCGTCGACGGAAGCGCTGTAAAGGTAAATACCGTAAGTACTACCCTGCTAAGACTGGCGCACACCGCGGCCCTCTTCGGTTCTGGTCCGTCGGCACGTTCTGTCAGTGGTATTTTTCTCAGTATAAACAACAGACTACTGGAATCGTCTGGAACCGTCTGTTGTTTTGTACTTTTACACCACAATACCACCCGCAATAGTCGCATGAACGACGAAACTAACGCAATCATTTTGTTCGATATTCCGCCGCGCTGGACCGCTAGCCCGCCTATTGCACGCTTCATGCAATAGGCGGGCTAGCCGACCGTGCGAGCCAACTCTACATCGCCCCTGCATTTGGGTAGCATCTGCCCCCGGCTTGGAGAATGTTGAAGGCCTGTTCCGCATGATGACACCTGCCCAGGCGATGGCAGCGGCCGATCGGCTGCGCTTCGCCGGAAAGCCGGCGGAAGCAGAAGCGCGCTACCGTCAGATCGTGGCCCAGGCGCCCGACTTTCATCCCGCCTATCATGCACTCGGGCTGATGGCTCTACGCGCGGACAACTTACCGCTGGCCGCAGATATGATCGCCCGCGCGATCGAAATCGATGGCAAGGTATCCATCTATCACCGCAACATCGGCGAATTGTTTCGCCGGCTCGGCCAACTGGAACGAGCCATTACCGCCGGCCGCTTGGCCACGGAGCTCAAACCGGACGACGCGACGGCGCACTACAATCTAGGTCTCGCTTGCGTCGACAATAAGGATTACGCGCAGGCCAAAACATCCTGCGAGCGCGCTCTCGAACTTAAGCCCGAGCACGCGGAGGCGTGGAACAACCTCGGTGCCGTTCTCGAGCATCTGGATGACAAAGCCGGCTCGGAAGCTGCCTACGGTCGCCGCCAACGCCGAAGCACAGAATAACCTGGGCGCCGTTTACAGTGCTGACGGTCGCCTCGACGAGGCCGTTGTCTGTTTCGAAGCCGCCATCGCAGCCCGGCCCGACTTCGTCAGCGCGCACTACAATTTGTCGTCGCTCAAGACCTATGAGCCCAACGATCCGCACCTGACGGCACTCGAATCGATGAGTTCCAATCCACCGGAGGCGGATTCAGAAACGGGCATTCGTTACTATTTCGCGCTGGGCAAGGCGCGCGAGGACATCGGCCAGTACGACCGTGCTTTCGCAGCCTATGTCGAAGGCAACCGCAAGCAGCACGCGCTGATTCCTCAGAATGAAGCGCAGGCCGACGATCGGGCCGAACGTGTCATGGCCTTGTTCGACACCCGTTTCTTTGACGAACGGCGACAAGCAGGTGCAGATGAACGCACGCCGATCTTTATCCTCGGCATGCCGCGTTCCGGCACGACCCTGATCGAGCAGATCCTTGCCAGTCACCCTGCAGTGCATGGCGCCGGCGAACTGGGTGACCTGAATGAAGTGATCATGGGCGCCCCCGGGGCCGCGCCGGGGAGTCCCTTTACCGACCCGCTTCCTGCGCTGAGCATGGACGATATCGAAGTCCTGGCCCGTGAGTACCTCGATCGCGTCTGGCAGCATGCGCCGCACCACCGCTACATCACCGACAAGAGCCCCGCCAACTTTTTCTATATCGGTATGATCTACCTGATGTTCCCGCACTCGCGGATCATCCATTCGATGCGCGATCCGATGGATTCGTGCTTCTCCTGCTATGCCAAACTGTTCAACGAGACCATGGGCTTCGCCTACGATCTCGAATGCATCGGCCGTTTTTACGTTCGCTATATCAGGCTGATGCGGCACTGGCACGAGGTCCTGCCCGCAGGCACCATCCTCGATGTGTGCTACGAGGACGTCGTGGCGGACACCGGGAAGGAGGCCCGGCGCATGCTGGAATATATCGGTCTGCCCTGGGACGATGCCTGCCTGGAATTCTACAAGAGCGAAAGGAAGGTCAAAACGGCCAGCGTGGCTCAGGTTCGCCAACCGATCTACACGAGCTCGCTCGCCCGCTGGAAACGTTTTGGCGAAACGCATCTGGCGCCCCTGCTCGCGATGGTCGAAGCCTATCGCGACCATAGCAAGCCCTACGGTTCGTGATTTCAAATCGAGTGCCGACGACGCAGAACCATGCCGAAAAAACCAAGAAAAGCAGTGGCCACAGAACCCTTCGTCGCGCACACGCAACCCGGGCAGATGAGCTTGGCGGAGGCACTGCAACGGGCCAACCGTGATCAGGGTGCGGGCCGACTGCAACAGGCCGAGGTATCACTCAGGCAAATCCTTGCCAAGCACCCCAATCAGCCCCACGCGTTGCACCTGCTGGGTATCATCGCGCACAAGGTCGGCAAGATCGACACGGCTCTGGATTGCGTCCGTAGGGCCATCGCCGGTGACGGGACGAACGTACCGTTTCTGGTCAACTACACCGAGCTGTGCCGTCAAGGCGGCCGCCTGGATGAGGCGATCGAACACGGGGAAAGGGCGGTCGCCCTGGCCCCTGATTCTTTCGGCGCGCATAGCAATCTGGGCATTGCCTACTACGACAAGCAGGATTTCGATGCAGCCGAGATACACCAAAAGCGAGCCTTGGATCTCAAACCCGATCTGGCCCCGGCGCTGAACAACCTGGGCAGTATCTGTCGTGAACGCAAGGACCTGAAAGCTGCAATCGACTATTACCGGCAGGCCATCGTCGCCGATCCGAATTACACCGAGCCACTGAATAATCTCGGTACCGTGCTGGTGCAGGATGAGCGCGCGGCGGAAGCCATACCCATACTGGAGGCGGCGCTGCAGCTCAATTCGAATTACAGTGACGCGCTTTGCAACCTGGGCTTCGCCCGAAATGCGCTCGAACAGTTCGACCTCGCAGAGCCGATGTTCCTGCGCGCGATAGAACTCCGGCCCGATTACGCCGAGGCTCATCAAGGCCTGGCGCGCGTCTTTCAGGAAAAGAACGAACTGGATAAGGCGGTGCAGGCGGCCACGACCGCCGTACGTATCGCTCCGGAAAAGGCCGAAGTCCACAGCACGCTGGGGCAGGTCCACAGCCGCATGGGTTACTTCGACCTGTCCGTGGAGAGCTTCGACAAGGCGTTGGCGCTCGACCCGGCGCTCGGTAGCGCGCTGCTCGGCAAGGGCATTCTCTACATGGAGGCGGGCAGGCTCGCGGAGGCCGAAGACCTCTTCGTCCATTCACTCGCGGTCAGCAGCGAACCGTTGGCGTCACGTTTCTATATCACCCAGGTCAGAAAAACTCGTACCGGCGACGATAATCTGGCGGCCCTGGTAGAAGAAATGAAGCACGCTGCGCATCTGCCCGAAGACAAAACGACCTTCCTGCACTTCGCGCTCGGAAAGTGTTACGAGGATATAAAGGATTACGACAAGGCCTTCGAGCATTATGCGCAAGGCTGTCGCTCGAAGCGTGCGAGCAACGGCTACGACCATGAAGAAAAGATGCGCTTGTTCGACAATGTCATGGCGCAAATGAATCGGTCCCGGATCGAGGTGCTGAGCGGTCACGACAACCCGTCCGATGTCCCCATCTTCATACTCGGCATGCCGCGTTCGGGCACCACCCTGACCGAGCAGATCATCGCCAGCCATCCCGCGGTGTACGGTGCCGGCGAGCTTTATGACCTGCTGAACATCGGATCGATGTCAACCAGCGCAGATTCGGTCGACGTGTCCTTTGGCGACAATTTCAAGGATTTGAATCACGAACATCTCGCGGCCTGGGGCGAGTCTTACATCAAAGGCCTCCGACAAAGAGCGCCGGATGCGGTCAGGATTACTGACAAGATGCCGGCGAACTTCCTGCTGCTTGGCTTGATTCACCTGATGTTACCGAATGCGCGGATCATCCATATGCGGCGCAATCCGCTGGATACCTGCCTGTCTTGTTTCAATCGCTTGTTTCACAGCGGCCAGGATCATACCTACGATCTGGTGGAACTGGGTTCATATTACCGAAAGTACGTTGAGGTCATGGACCACTGGCGCAGCGTTCTCCCCGAGGGTGCATTTCTGGACCTGCACTACGAGGAGCTGGTTTCCGACAATGAAACACCGACACGGCGACTGATCGATTACTGCGGCCTGGAATGGGACGATGCCTGCCTGGAACCCCATAAGACCAAGCGCGCTATCCGGACCGCCAGCGTTACGCAGGTGCGCGAACCGATCTATACCTCATCGATAGAGCGCTGGCGATGTTATGAAAAGTTTCTTGGACCCTTGATCGATGCTCTGGGCGAGCTTGCGCCGGTCGACTAGCGCGCCGGTCATTGCGATGTTGCGGGGAACGCTGTCTGCATTGTTTATAACCGCTGTCGCAAGCTGTACGCACCTCGTACCATCCAGCCAGTCGCGCCACGACCACGCCTTGAATCTTGCCCATACCGCTGAGTGGAAATCAGTGCGCCTAAAGACCGAACCGTTCATCCTCACAGGTTTTTTGCCTCAGGCACCGCAGCGCGCGAAAACGCTGACCGTCTATATCGAGGGTGACGGCTTGGCCTGGATCAGTGGGAGCCGCTCCTCCGGTGACCCGACCCCGATCAACCCGGTCGGCTTAGAGCTTGCGATGCGACACCCCTATGGCGCCGTGGCCTACCTCGCCCGCCCGTGCCAGTTCATAGCGGATACCGATCGGAACGGGTGCGAAAAGCACGTTTGGACGGCCGGAAGATATTCCGGCGATGTCGTCGAGGCGAGCAGCCAGGCGCTGGATGCGCTCATGGCAATGTTTGGCGCAGATAAGCTTCGACTGGTCGGTTACTCCGGAGGGGGTGCCGTTGCCGCGTTGCTGGCGGCGCGGCGAGACGATGTGATTCAACTGGTTACGGTGGCCGGCATGCTCGATCATCAAAGCTGGACCCGCGAGCATCAAATCACACCGCTGCACGATTCGCTGAACCCCGCCGATTTCGCATCGTCACTGCTTGATCTTCCACAGCTTCACCTGATCGGCGGTAAGGATAAAAACGTTACCGAGGCAACGGCCAACAGCTATCGCGCGCGGTTTCCCGCATCTCACCAGCCGCAGGTCAAGCGCATCGAAGCATTTGATCATTCGTGTTGCTGGGTGCGGGACTGGCCGGAGCTGGCCAAGCTATGGTTGCCTTAAAATCCCACGCGTCGTCCGGGGACGCGGCAACACAAGACGGTGCGTCCGTGGCCACGGGGCAGCTTGTGGATTCTCAGGATCGGATCCGGCTTCGCCAGTTGATACAAGCCCGCAGTCTCGATGACGCATTGCCATTGAGCGATCGGCTCCTTTCATCGGCGCCCGACGACGTCGAAATACTGGCCCTCGCGGCAATGGTCCAGCGCCAATTGAATAACTGCCTTGCGGCCGTCGAACTCATGCACAAGGCAACGCGCCTGAGACCGGGGAACAAAGCGTTATGGGTGTCCTATTCGTCGGACCTCCTGAAGATAGGTCGCATCGAAGATGCACAGGCCGCATTCGGCGAAATAGATCCTGAGCGCCGGGCGGACCCGGACGTTCAGCTACTGAAAAGCCGCATCTACTACCAGCAGTGCGAGTTCGAGGCGGCGACCCAAACCTTGGTACATTTAGTCACTGATCACCGGGATTTCGCCGCAGCGCACATGGAACTGGCGCACGCCTTACTCATGCGAGGAAAATGGCGCGCCGGGTGGATGGAGTACGAAACGCGGTATCACCTGCGCAGCAGCCGTTCACTTCTCCCTAAATTCAAGATTCCGCACTGGGACGGCAAGACTCTCGATGACGCCGTGCTTTTGATCGCGGATCAGGGTTACGGTGATTGTTTTCAATTTTGCCGTTACATACCGCTGGTGTCAGAACGCTGCGGTAAAGTCATTTTGGTTCGCAGCGAACCAATGGCACGAATTCTGGACACAGTCCCGGGCGTCGCGGAGAGTTATACCCAATGGAGAGATGTTCCGCGGGCGGGTGCATACAGCACGCTGTCCGGACTCCCCCGATTGTTTGCCACTCGACCACACAATATTCCGGATTGCCGGGAATTGTTACGCATTCCCGAGGACGCAAATGCGCGCTGGGCAGAGAAGGTCCGTCACGCCGCACCGACGGCCAGACTCCGGATCGGGGTGGCCTGGAGCGGGCGGCTCGAGTTTCGTGATAATTTTCTGAGGTCCGTGCCCATTGCCGCGTTCGAGCCGCTCTTCGAGGTCGCACAGGCTCAATTTTTCTCACTCCAAACCGGGCCGCTCGCCGAGCAGGCGAATGCCTTCGACATGGTCAATCTAACTGCTGAACTGAGCGACTTTGCCGAGACCGCGGCCGAGATGCAGGCGCTCGATCTGATCATCACGTCCGATACCGCCATCGCTCACCTGGCAGGCACGCTGGGCAGGCCAACCTGGGTCCTGCTGGCTAAAGCACCCGACTGGCGCTGGGGCCCGGACGGTTGTCACTCGGACTGGTATTGGTCAGTGCGCCTGTTTCGACAGGACCATACGCGCTCATGGAACAGGGTGATCAGCGCCGTAAAGCTTGCCCTCGAAACTATCCTTGCGCGGCCAGATCCTTCAAAGGCGCTGGAGAAGTTTACCGTTCGCCGCCCGCAGCCGGGTCAGTGAAAGCGATGACAAGGACGCGTATACGCGCGAGCAGGAGTCACGGACTTTTCGCCCATGGTTAATTTCATACTGAGCGGGTGTGCCCGCTCGGGCACGACGGTTATCGGCGGATCGCTCATAACGCACCCGGAAGTACGGTTTTACGGTGAATTATTCAACGACGTGATCGGAGTCCGGAAAAATGAGGCGGCACGGCTTACCTTGGGAGCGGGATGGAAGATCGCAAATGCGCCGACGCAGCCTGTGCGTCCGTGTGAGCAAAACGAAAGCGGTCGCGCCTACATCGAAGAGTTTTACGCCGTCGAGAGGCCGGCTAAAGCAGTTGGATTCAAGCTCCTCTACGACCAGGCTCTGAATGGCCCGAACAGCGATGTCTGGCGTTATATCAGCGACCGTAGCGAGATCAAGATCGTTCGAACCCAGAGAGAAAACCTGCTCGAGATCGTGTGTTCTTACGTACGAGCAAGGATCACCCGCCGCTGGCATAGCCCGGAAAACATCGAAAAGAGTCCTCGCTTCGTTTTGCCTCCGCACGAATGCAAATCCCTGTTTCAGCGATTCGAAAAAACTCTGTCAGCATTCGAAGATATCGAGCAAACACACCGTATACTCGATGTTGAATACACGGATATTAGCGAGAATTTCACTACGACCATGGTTAGAGTATTTTCTTTTCTGGGGGTCGACCACGCGATCGAGGCGAAACCACATCTGCGTAAGATTGCACGCCTTCGTCCGAACGAAGAAATTGTCAACTATCCCGAATTACAGGATCATTTTCAGGGTACGCCCTACGGCCGGTATTTCATTTTCTAGAAGGAATTTTCTGGGCGCACCCTCATGGCCGCAAGTCATACCGCCGAACTGGAGAAATTATTCGAACAGGCCGAGGCCCTGCGCAAGGCCAAGCAATACCCCCAGGCCATCGATGCCTACATTCGGCTTACCCTAAACGCCCCCCGGCACTGGCTCGCCTATTACAAAGCGGGCGTTCTCCTAAATGAAATCGATCGCAAGGAGGCGGCGGTAGTCGCGTTGCAAAGAGCGGCCGCGCTCCAAGCCGATAACGCCAGTATTTACTCCACACTGGGCGTGTGTCTCAGGAACATGGGGAGAAGGACCGAAAGCATGGAAGCATTCGACAAGGCGCTGACGCTGGAGCCAGATAATATCTACGCCTTGTTCAATAAGGGCGAGCAACTGCTTCGAATGAACGAAAGCAGGCAGGCCCTGGAATATTTCGACACGATACTCGCGGGCGAAGAGGACGCGGACGACATCAAGGCGATCAGCCAATGGCTGCGGGCGGTGGCTCGGTTGACGCTGGGGGATTACCAGAATGCGTGGGAAGACTACGAGGCACGCGTGCACCATCCGACGACCACGTTTCCGGAATTGATCGGCGAAAAGTGGACCGGTCAACCGCTGCAGGGTAAGACGATTTTTCTCGCCTACGAGCAACGCTTTGGTGATGTCATCCAGTTCAGTCGTTTTGTGCCGAAACTCATTGAAATGGGTGCGCGAGTCATTCTGCAGACACCGCATGAGCTCATGCGCCTATTCCGGTCCCTCGGAGGGGGCATCGAGTTGATTGAGTACAAAGATCCCGTGCCGGATTACGATTACTGTCAATTAGTGACCAGCATCCCTGCGATTCTCAACTACAGTGTGGAGGACGTCCGCATCACCAGTTACCTGGATGTCGACGCATCGCTAGAAAGACCGGGGCTGGAAATGCGCAGGGAGACGCAGCTCAAAATAGGCCTGGTCTGGGCGGGCAAGCCGATGCCGGATCGTTCCATTCCTCTCTCGTATTACGCGCCGTTACTGCGCCATCGCAAGGTTTCTTTTTATAGCCTGCAACTGGGCGATGAAAAAAAACAGATGCGGGCGCTGGCAGTGGACTGGCTGATCACCGATCTATCATCGCGAATCCATGATTTTCATGATTCCGGCGCGCTGATGAAAGAGCTGGACTTGATCATTACGATCGACACTGCGGCGGCCCACCAGGCAGGTGCGCTCGGCGTGCCGGTCTGGTTAATGTTGATCCATTATTCGGATTGGCGCTGGGGTGCCTTCGGGGCGGATACGACCCCGTGGTACCCATCGATGAGGATCTTTCGCCAAACCGAATATGAATCATGGGAAGCGGCTGCCCGGCAACTCGATGAGGCGTTCTCAAAATGGGTTGCGGACTCAATGGCTGTGGAGTAAGGGCTTGGCAAAAATACTGTTCACCTGGGAACTCGGTCAGGGCACCGGACACACAACCCCCTATATCGAACTGATATCGCAGCTCGAGGATCAGGGTCACCAGGTCAGTTTTGCTCTGAGGTCGCTGCACAAGGCCCACGACCAGTTCGGAGGCTTTAAAACGAAGTGGTACCAGGCTCCGATGGTCCTGCCGCGCCACGTCAATGTCATCATGCCGATTAACACCTACGCCAAGATCCTGCATAACAACGGATATGACGATGCAGGTCGCTTGGCCAGCATGATTGCCGCCTGGAAGAATCTTTACGCTTTGATCGACCCCGATTTACTGGTGTTCGATTACAGTCCGACGGCCATGTTGGCAGCCAGGGGCAGCCGGGCACGACGTATTGCGATCGGCACCGGTTTTCACCTTCCTCCGGATGTTAGTCCCATCCCGTGTCTGCAATCCGAAGAGGACCCACAGCAGGACGAGAGCGAACTGCTGGCCTTTGAAGACAATGTACTTCGCACCATCAACGAGGCGCTGGAGCTCAATGAGCTCAGAGGGCTGACGCGATTTGGAGAGTTGCTTGACGCGGATGAGAAACTTCTACGCACGCTGCCCGAGATGGATCATTACCCTGAACGACCGAACGCCAAGTACGTAGGAATTCTGAAATCACCGCCCGGAGACGAACCGAAATGGCCGGCATGCCCGGGGCCAGGGGTTTTCGCCTATCTGAAACCGTTCAGTACGCTGCCGATGTTGTTGGCCACCCTGAACCGCAAGAGGCATCCCACCTTGATTTTCGGTGACAAGATTCCGCCGGACATCGAGCGGCAATACGCCTCGGAGTCTTTGCGGTTCGTCCAGCGGCCGCTTGACATGGACGCGGTAGGTCGGACTGCCGACGTTGCCATCTGTAATGCGACCCACGGCGCTACGACTCAGTTACTGCTTTCCGGGATACCACTCCTGCTGTTGCCCTTACACGCAGAACAAAGTCTGGTAGCTCGAAACGTAGAACGTCTGGGCGCCGGCCTGTCGGCGCCCAGACGCCAACCAAAGAGCATGGAGTTGAAGCTGGACATGCTGTGCAATATGGAAACTTATAAGGCGTCGGCGCGAAAATTCGCCGCTTCTTATCGCGGGTTTAGAGGAGAAACGCTGACGGACTCCATCCTGGAAACAATTACCTCTTTGTTGCCAAGTAATGACGGGACGAACTCGACTTGAAATCTCTTCACTTCTCTTTGGAACAAGACGTGGCCAAAGTGGAGTTCAGGACCGGCGAGCCATAACTTCAACAGCGGGTTTCCGCTTTTGTGATCACACTGATTCCGGTGCGTATATGTCTGGTTCACAGGCCTCCGGTCGATCGTGCAACACCCTGTCCGGCGCCGCATAGCCATTATGCTGCTTCACGAAGTACAAGGAACCCGGAAAAGGATTGATATTCCACCGACGCGCAACGCACACATGCGAGCCCTTGGCGACCGGTAAATCCCACCGGAATCGGAAAAACGCCTGATCGTAATCCCGGATGGGTGGAAGCACATAGCTCGCGCGTGCGTCTTCGTTCGCGTACACGGTCATCCCGCGCCGAAACGCGTGCACCGCAAGGTCGATGTGCTCACGGGAATTGATCGCGGGGAAAGGCCAGACGAGATTGGCCGCGCGAGTCGTCAGCATCAGGGTATGTAGTTCGAAATGCTGGATCCGGCGAACCGGTGGGGGTGGCACCGCCGGTGGGGGTTCGCGTACCTGGACCAACAGCCTGCCGTCGACTTCTCGGATTCGCGTATCAGTGAATTCATCGCGATGGGGTTTGCGCATGCCGCCTTGCAGCTCGAAGGTCATCGGCCACACCATGTCGCAAGCATACTTGTCGAAAGTGGCAAGCATCGCGCTCATGTAGCCGGGCTCGATGAGTACATCGTTCTGAATAATGCACAGGTAATCTTCCTGCAACCGCGGAATGATCAGATTCAGCGATTCATTAGGGTACAGAAAACGCTCGGCCGCGATGTGAACTTTGTTCGTCCGGCCCGCCAGAAATGCATCGATCTCCCTGCGTACGATGATCGGGTATCCGCAATCGACGAAGTAGAGCGTGAAAGGCGTATCCACCAATTGATAGATTCGTCTCAAGGCTGCCAGCGCCCAGCCGAACTTTTCTCGAACAATGAAGGCAATGCCTACGCTGGGCCTCGCCATTTTGCTCGTTGTCCGGTCACTAGATACCATCACTGGGGATCCTCCTTTCACGTCCGCGTGATAGTGAAATCCGCAGGCGCGCCGACTCGCACGATCTCATCGCGGCCCTCGCTTCGTCCTCCGGAAGGTGCCGGCGGTATAGAGCGGCGCGCACGGGCAGTATAAAAGGGCTCAATCCGTGAAACGAGTGCATAGTCACGCGTAGCTTGACGATGATCTCGGGCAACCTGCTGATTCGAACGGAATCCAGGGTCTATTCGGCTTGAGTTTGCGCGGCCATCAGGTTGTACTCGCTGAGTCGGGCATTCGGCTTGGCGGTGAGAACTCCGCTTAACGGTGTATCGAAACGGCCCCGAGCATTGGTCGCCGTTGAGGCAATGAAGTGTTGAACGACAGCGAATTCGATCTGAGCGAGCTGGCGTCGATCCACGACCTGGTTCGCAACAAGGTGTGGACGGGACGCGGGATCTGCGGTGCCGTCGAGGCGCGTCGGGCGCTTTTCTCGGAAGCGGGTGCCGGCCCCGGCAGCCGCGTCATCATCGCTCACGGGGGCACGCCCGAGTTCTTTGCCGATTTATTCGCGGTGTGGTCGCTGGGCGCTTGCGCCGCATGCGTGAATCCCGCGTTGACCGACTCCGAGCTGACAAACGTCGTGGCGTTCACGGAACCGGTCGCTCTCATATTGGGTGAGCGCGTGCTGCAAGCACGGCTTTCCCGCAACGTCCGGCTGATAACGGGCCTGGCGCTGCCAGGCGATGATCGCGAATCGCCATTGATCTTGAATTGCCGTGCTGGCGATCCCGCACTGATTCTGTTTACCTCAGGAACCACCGGCGACCCCAAGGGCGTCGTCCATGACTTCGGATCACTGCGCGCTCGCATCGATTACAACCACCGTTACATCGCTCATGAAACCCTAGGTCGAAGCCTCTGCGTTTTGCCGACCCATTTCGGCCACGGACTGATCGGCAATTGCCTGACCCCCCTGTTCGCGGAGGCGGACCTGTATCTCGCTCCAGGCGGAGGGGTACGCGCTGCCGCGGCATTGGGTACGACGGTCGACGAGAACGAAATTACCTTTATGAGTTCGGTGCCGTCGTTTTGGAGGATCGCACTGAAAATGTCGCCGCCACCGACGCGTAACAGCCTGTGTCAGATCAACGTCGGCTCGGCCCCGGTGTCAAAGGAACTGATCCGCGCGATTATCGAATGGTCAGGTACACGGGATGTTCGCAATATGTACGGGATTACCGAAACCGCCAATTGGATCGCGGGCAGCTCGGCCTGCGAGCGGGTGCCTGAGGATGGCCTGGTCGGCGCGATGTGGGGTGGTGATGCGGCGATCCGCACGCCCGATGGGAAGATTATGTCGAGTGGAGAGGGTGAATTGCTGCTGCGGCCGCCGGCATTGATGAACGGCTATTTCCGGCGGCCGGACTTGACTGCGGCGGTCATGCGCGACGGCTGGTTCAGCACGGGTGATATCGGCAGGATCGATCATGAGGGTTTTATTCGTCTGACCGGCCGTCTAAAGCATGAGATCAATCGCGGCGGCATGAAAGTATCGCCGGAAGAGATCGATCTGTTGTTGGAACGTCACGACGGCGTGCTGGAAGCCTGTGCGTTCGGGCTTCCGGATGAAATTGCGGGTGAAGTAGTTGCGGTGGCCGTTAAATTGGACGATCAAGTCGAGCTTTCGGCAGAGGATCTCAGGCGCTGGTGTATCGAGCACATTCGCCGCGAATGTGTTCCCGAACGCTGGTTCATTGTGGATGAGCTCCCGAAAACGGATCGCGGTAAGATCAACCGTGATACCGTGCGCGAAATGTGCCTGCGGGGCGAAAAGAAGTGAGCCAATGGAAGCCGGGTCAGATTCTGCAATTGGAAACCGAGAATTATCGATTACGGTCTCTGACGGCGGCGGATGCCACCGATACTTATGTCAGTTGGTGGAACGATGCGGAAGTTCAGGACGGCCTAGGACAGAAGCCGCGCCATTGGGGCAGGCGTGAGGCGCTACGCCATATCGGTAACTTCGACAACCGGCAGAGGTTCCACCTCGGCATATTCCCCGGAGAAGAAGCGTTACCGATCGGCTTTATCGCCATCTTTCTCGAGTCCGCGGGCTGCGCTAAAACCAACACGGTGATCGGCAACAAGGCCTACTGGGGGCGGCGCGTGGTATTGGAGGTGCGCGCCCGGGTCCTACGGTTTCTGTTCGAGGATCTCAGGGTATTCAAGGTTCACGGCCAGGTCGACGGTCGCAACTTTGCTTCGGTCTTCAACTACAAGGCGCAGGGTTTCACCTGCGAAGGTGTGTTGCGCCAGCACGCAGTGGGGCCCGACGGTAACCGACGCGACCTGTTGAATTTCGGTTTACTGCGCGAGGAGTGGATAGCGGCGCAGGATCAATGAGTTTTCCTGCTGGAAGTGCAATGAATCCAGATGCGGAGAACGCCGTTACGGCCCGTCAGCTCCTGGCAAACGCCCTCCACTTGAACGTCGACGAACTGGAAAGCGACGCCGCTATCGGGCGTACCGAGCGATGGGACAGTCTGGCGCACATGAATTTGATCCTGGCGCTTGAACAGTACCTGGGGCGGCCGCTGGACACCGACACCATGTTGGCAATAGAGAGCTTGGCGGACATTACCGCGCTGTTGCGTTCATCGGAATAACGCTGATCCTGAGCGCGAAGTTTTCTTGAAACTGCATGCGTTCCGAGTCATCCGGTATTGAGAAAGAAAGCCAGCCATAAGGAGGAGGCAAGGTAGCTCTGAGCACCGCTGCATCGGGTGTTGCAAGGGCCGGCGGGATTTTCAGCCGCCCGTCAACCGAACGCCCCTTCGCGCGTTGATAGCCTAAGGGCTTCAATCCGTCGGAGGTTCACGGGCGTGAGTTTAGACGATTATCAAAGCGCGGTGATTGCGGCGAATCGCTTCGGATTCGGCGCCAAACCGGGCGAGATCCGGGCGGCGGAGGCCGACCCAAAAGCATGGCTCATGGCGCAGCTCGATAACGCGTCTGCGGTACCGGAGGCGATCGGCAGTTTGCCCGGCTCCGCAGTGCTCATCGGCGATTTCCACGAGCAACGAATGGCCAGGCGTGACCGTCACGCGCAACCGGCAGGCGATCTTGCGGAGAAGATCAAAGCGGGACTCAAGCAGCATGCTGTGCCAGCGTACATGGCGCAGGTCGAAGCCCGCACTCACCTGGCGGCGACCTCACCCAATTCATTCTTCGAGCGCTTGACCCACTTCTGGGCCAACCACTTCGCCGTGTCCTCCGATAAACCTCAGACCCTCGCCCTTGCCGGCGCGCTCGAATTCGAAGCGGTTCGACCCCATGTCAACGCGCGCTTCATCGACATGCTGCTCGCCGTAGAACGGCATCCCGCCATGGTGCTCTACCTCGACAATCAACGCTCCATGGGCGTCAACTCACGGGCTGCGAGATTCATACAAGGCAGGAAGCGCGCGCAGGGTACGCCGGGGCTGAACGAAAACCTGGGACGTGAGATCCTGGAGCTGCATACGCTCGGCGTTGACGGTGGCTATATCCAGCAAGACGTCAAGGCGTTGGCGAAAGCGCTCACCGGCTGGTCGATCGGGGGGATCAACCCGCGCGGTCAACTTGAACCGGTCGGGACGTTTGTGTTCCGTGAACCGATGCACGAACCCGGTTCGAGAACCGTCCTCGGAAATCGCTATGCCGAGGCCGGTGAAACGCAAGCGGTGGAGATACTGGAAGATCTCGCCCGTCATCCGAGTACGGCGAAATACGTCAGCGCCAAACTGGCGCGGCATTTCGTCTCAGAGGATCCGCCGGTGGACGTCATTGAACGCATGGCCGGCGTCTTCATGGAAACGGACGGCCATCTTCCCTCGGTCTACCTATCGATGGTGGATCATCCCCTCGTCTGGTCCGAAACCAGAGCGAAGTTCAAAACGCCCAACGACTTTCTGATCTCGGCTTTCCGGCTGCTCGACTTCGTTCCCCGTGAGCCTAGGATCCTCATCGGATCGTTCGAGCATCTCGGGCAACGGCCGTGGACACCGGGGTCGCCAGCCGGATGGCCGGAACAGGCGGCATTCTGGAACGGCGCCGACGCCTTGATGAAACGCATCGAATGGGCGGCCGCCGTAGGACAGCGAATCGGCAATCGATACGACCCGATGCGACTGATCCGTCAAGCGTTCGGCGACACCATCGACGAGCACACGCGGCTCGCCGTCTCCCGCGCGGAATCAGCGGAGCAGGGCCTGAGCTTGCTGCTCGCAAGCCCGGAATTTCAATGGAGGTAGCATTTATGAATCGTCGTGAATTGCTCGAATACCTGGCCGCCAGCGTGGCGCTGAACGCGTTATCGCCAGTTGCACTTGGGGCCGATGCCAAGCGCCGGCCTCGTCTGGTGCTGTTGAATCTTCGCGGCGGCCTCGACGGTCTGGCTGTCGTGGCACCCTACGGGGATCCTGATTTCAACTCTTTCAGAGGGCAACTGACCGTGCCGCCGCCGGGCTCGGAGAATGGTCTTCTCAAACTCGACGGATTGTTTGGCCTGCACCCGCGACTGCAAACGCTGTACGATCTCTACCGGCGCGGCGAAGCGGTTTTGTTCCATGCGGTCGCGACGCCTTACCGTTCACGTTCACACTTCGATGCACAGAAAATCCTGGAAAACGGCACCTCCGATCCCGGCGAAGTCACGGGCTGGCTCAATCGTGCCGCCGGCGTGTTTCCCGATCTTCCCGTTTTGTCGATCGGCTCAAACGTACCGCTCATCGTTCGGGGTCAAGCCCCGATTCAAACCTGGGCACCGTCGGCGCTCCCGCAGATCGACGACGATACCCTGCGCCGCATCCGCGATCTTTATTCGAATGATCCGTTCTTCGCCGAACGCCTGGAGGTCGCACTCGACGGCCCTTCGAGCATGTCACTGCGCGGCAGGCAGCGGGGACGACGTGGACAACTGCAGGCGGTGCTCGATCCCTTGATCGAATTTCTGACTCGAGCCGACGGGCCGATGGTGATCGCGCTTGACTGGGGCGGCTGGGACACACACGCCAACCAGGGCGGCGCCCAGGGTCCCCTGGCCAACAGGCTCGGGCAACTCGACGATGCTCTGGCGACGATATCGGCAGGGACTGGCCGCGTCTGGGACGACACCGTCATGATCGTATTCACGGAATTCGGTCGAACTGTCAGCATCAACGGGACGAACGGCACGGATCACGGCACCGGCACGCTCGCCTTTGCCGTCGGAGGCGCCGTCTCCGGCGGTCGCCTCATCGCGGACTGGCCGGGCCTGAGCCCGAATGCACTGTTGGACGGACGTGACCTCAAGCCCACCCGTGATATCCGCGATGTATTCGCGGGTGCGCTTGTCGATCACCTGGGCTTCGACCAGGGTTTGGTTGAAAACGACGTGTTTCCGGGAGCGAAGCTCGATCCCATTACGTTCGTATGACACTTACGGAACGGGTGGCGGGAAATGAAAGCTGGCAGCGGGGTAAAAACCGACGCCCCCGCCGGTTTTCATCATGAGCATGATGCCCACTATAAGGGTTACGAGCGCAGCCGCGCCCCGGACATATCTATTCAATCCGGTCGAAAAATAACGCGACCGGCGCATTGGAAAAGCGATTATCAAACGTCGGGACAATGTTTGCCGACGGCTGCAGTACAAATACCAAGATGGCCATGCCCATCAGCAACAGTATCGACCGGGTATTCGCCTTTGAGGAGGTGGTTGCCGCGTGCGAGTACATGGAATCGAACCAGGCGAAGGGGAAACTCGTCGTCAGCGTTCGCGCCTGAAGTTCCGCAAGCCGATCGCGCGCGGGTCGACGGCATTTACCCGGAGACCGGGTCCAGCCGCGCAAGCGGCCCGGCGGATACCGCGGCCCAATAGCGGCTCATACCCAATAGCGCGGTGGCGAAGCGTTGCTCGGCCCGCAATGATCCGAGATCGTCTGTCGTTATTCCAGATTAGACGTATACGGTTTTCAATTTTGGTCGGGCTCGGCATCCAGCTCGGTGAGCAACATACGTCCCGGCGTATGCGTGATACACAGTTCGGGCTTTGCATTCAACAATGCGTTCTGGGGCGTCACGCCGCAGGCCCAGAACACCGGGACTTCGTCCGCCCGAATCTCGACGGCGTCGCCCCAGTCCGGGCGAGTGATATCCATCACCCCAATCTCCGCGGGATCGCCTTGATGTATCGGCGGGCCGTGCGCATGCGGAAAGTGAGTGCAGGTGCGCCTTACTGTTTCGAGATCGGATTTTTTCACGGGACGCATAGAAACGACCAGGTTGCCGCTGAATCGCCCGGCGGGCGTCGTTTCGATCGAAGTGCGGAACACGGACACTGTCCGATCATTTTCGATATGGCGCATCGGGATGCCGGCTGAGACGAGTGCGTGCTCAAAGGTAAAGGAACAGCCCAGCGCGAATGTAACGAAATCCCTGCGCCACAATTTGCCTATCTCGGGGCGTTGTTCAATCAAGTGCCCGCCGCGATAGACGTTGTAGAGCGGGACATCGGTGCGGATGTCGATATCGCGGCCGAGTTCACGCATCGAAGGATCGCCGGTATCGGAAACGTAGATCAATGGACAAGGCTTTGGATTCCGCTGGCAATAACGAAAGAAGTCGAGCGCGTCGGATACAGTCAGGATCACGACATTAGATTGCTGGTAGCCTGCTGCGAGACCCGCGGTGTGGCCGGTATAAGCGTTTGCACGGATCCTCGATCGGACTTCGTCGAGTGGGAGCTTCTCCAGGTCGCGCAAGGTATTGCTCTGGTGCGATCGCTCCGATTCGGCCGACATCTTTCTCAGTTCCTTTGGTGAGTAGAGCCTAGCGACTATTCAGCTTTATTGTAGGGTGAATTATATCCGCCGTTCCGATTAGCTGAGCTATTATCCGTGCCCGCATCACGATGCTGTGAGCGAAAGATACTTCGAGGATAGTCGGTGTGAAGCAGTACAAAGCGATTTTGTTCGACCTCTTCGGGACCGTCGCGCTGTGGCGGCCCGAGCGCATGCCCAGATTTACGTGGCAGGGTAAAACGTCTCCTTCTACCATGGGCGTCCTTCAAGCGGCGCTTGAAGAGCACGCACCCGATCTTCTGTTCGGAGATTTTTTCAACGCCTTTACTGCCGCCAATGAGGAGCTCGCCGAACGCCGCGCGCGTGATATGCGTGAGATCCCTTCCGTGCAGCGATTCAAGCTGGCACTCACCAAAGCGGGATTAATGGATTGCGATGCTACCAACGAATTGGCCAAGGAATTATCGGTTAGACATTTGGAAAAACTTATCGGTGCGGTAGAGGTCCCTGCAGAGCATACTGAATTCCTGGGACGCGTTTACGAAGTCTATCCTATTGCCCTGGTTTCAAATTTCGATCATGGTCCGACCGCCCGCCATATCATCGAGCGCGACGGCGCCAGACCGTTTTTCCACCATGTCGTGGTGTCCGATGATCACGGTTGGCGCAAACCGCACGCTAAGATATTTACCGACACCCTGGAACTGCTCGGTGTTGCGCCTCAAGAAGCACTCTTTGTCGGCGATTCAATCGAGGATGATATCGTCGGCGCGAACGGTATCGGGATGGATATCGCCTGGGTCAACGCGCGTGGTGCCGGCTTGCCGGCCGGCGTCCCGGACCCTGAATACGCCATTCGCGCGATCCCGGAATTGGCAGCCGTTTTGTTTGAGTAGCGGCACCGCGATACAAAAGGAGGAAAAGGGGCAGAGGGATCTCGGGCGATGGATCCAGGGGAGTAGCCTCGGATATGCTTGAGCCCATCGTTCGTACTGCAGGATCGCATTCCAGATATGTCAACCTCATCTACGCAGGTGCAGCTCGCGGACGGGCGACCCCCGAAACCGGTTGGCACCTATGAAGAACTCGTGGCACGTGCAGAGTCGCTGATCCCGATTCTCCGCGAACGTGCCGAGGAGACCGAAGAACTCCGCCAGTTGCCATTGGCGACGAAAAAGGATCTAGAAACAACGGGCGTTGCCCGTATTCTTCAGCCGTCGCGCTATGGTGGTTGCGAAGGCCATTTTTTCGGAATGGTCGAAATCCTGACGCGGGTCGGCCGCGGTTGCGGCTCGACCGGATGGTGCCTCGCGCAATACATCGGGCATAACTACATGGTGTCGCAATGGCCGGTCGAGGCGCAGGACGAGATTTGGGGTGTGAAACCTGAAAGCCTCATCTCGGGCATCCTGATCCCGCTCAAGGGAAAGGCACGAAAAGTCGATGGTGGTTATCGCCTGACCGGTCGCTGGCCTTTCGTCAGCGGTGTCAACACCTGCGATTGGTGCATTCTCTCGGGCATGGTCGAGAACCCGCATGGCGACGACGAGGAACGCTATTTCCTCATGCAGAACGGCACTTTCGAGATCATCGATACCTGGCACTCCATAGGCTTAAGGGGATCGGGCAGCCACGACATCGTTGTAGATGACGCTTTCATACCGGATCACCGAACGGTTCCGATCGAACACCTCAAAGGCGGACCTTCGCCCGGTAATCGGGTGAACACCGCGCCCATGTATCAAATGCCTAGCTACATGCAGTTCGGCATCTTGATCACGAGCGCGACGCTCGGAATCGCATCCGGCATGCTGGAATATTACCGGGACTATATCGCCGGACATAAGGCGTTAATGTCCGGGAAAGTTTCACGCCTGGAAGTGCCGCAACATCTCAAGGTCGCCGAAGCCGCGGTATGCGTGGACTCCGCGCACGCGATTGCGCGCGGTATCTGCGATGAAATCGTGGCGCATGCGCAAGCGGGCACGCTGCCAAGCGACGAGGAGCGTACTAAGTACCGCGCTCACGGAGCTTTTATTGGCCGACAAGCGTGGCGCGCTGCCAATGTTATCTGGGATGCAGTAATGGGACGGGGGGTCTATGAAAATAATCCCATTGAACGCAGCTATCGCGATATGTGCGCGGCGAGCCGCCACTTTACCCACAATTGGGATGTGAATGGCGTTTCATACGGTCGGGTCTTGCTGGGATTGCCATTGGATAACCCTTCTCTCTAAACAGCTGCGAAATACGAACGCTGTTTCTGCTGGAGCCACGGCTTGCCTAGCCCTGCTTCACGGGCATCTCCCGCACGCCGCGCATGACCATGGTGTCCATGTAGTCGTAGCTGTCCCGGGCCAGCTTCAAGGACGGCATGCGTTCGATCACGGCGCCGATCGCGACGTCGCCTTCGAGCCGCGCAAGCGGCGCACCGAGACAGAAATGGATACCGTAGTTGAACGTCAGGTGCGGGTTTGGATCGCGTTCGATATTGAACTCATCGGGATCTTCGAAACGGCGTTCGTCGTGATTGGCGCCATGGATCATGACGAACACGCGATCGCCTTGCGCGAGCTTTTGGCCGTGGCGCTCGTGAGGGTGCTTGACGACGCGCACCGTGGCCAGCGTCGGACCGTCGTAGCGCAAGATCTCCTCGACCGCCTTGCGGATTAAGCTTGGCTCTGCTCGCAAGCGCGCCAACTGATCAGGATGCTGGAGTAGGGCGCGGACGCCGTTGCCGATCAGATTGGTCGTCGTTTCATGGCCGCCGAAAAGAAAGAGCATGGCGGTGCCGATCACTTCATCCTCGCTCAGCGCGTCGTCCTTCTCGCGGCACGCGACGAGCTTCGACAACATATCGTTCCGCGGGCGTGATACCCGTTCACGGATCGCCGCGCGGAAATACTCCGCCATCGCGATAGCCCCCTCCTGCGCCTTAGCATACTTGTCCGGGGATGTCGTGGCGCCGCCAATGAACGGCTGCATCTGCGCGGACCATTCGTGCAGACTTTCCATATCCTCCGCGGGCAAACCCAGCATCATCAGGATCACGTTCGCTGGCAGCGGGTAGGCAAACTCCTTGATGAAGTCGAACTCCGGCTTGGCTAGGAGCGGGTCGAGCAGGTGGGCGACAGCATCTTCCACCGCCGGACGCAGGCTGCGGATCGCGCCCGGCGTGAAGACCTTGTTCAACAGTGTGCGCATGCGCGTGTGATCGGGCGGATCCTTGAACGCGATCCAGGTGTTCAAGTAGCGCACCATCTCGCTGATGCCGCGGCGCTGATCATCGGGCAGACTCTCATAGTAAGGCGTCAGCCGGTCGGCCGAGATGTTCTCGTCGAGTAGAATTTCTCGCACGTCCTGGTAGCGGATCAGCAGCCAGCTTTTCAGCGGTTTGCACCAATGGCAGGGGTCGTCGTTTTGCAAAGAACGGAAAACCGGGATCGGATCGTTGATCGTGGCGCGATCGCGTGGGTCATAAATCGCGGCGGCTGCAGTCATTCGGTGCTCCGTGGTCGAGACAATTGCACGGTCGTCAGATTAATCGACCCGGCGTTTTCTTGATAGACTCAAAGCCCCGGCCGGCAGCGGCGCACCGAGCTTGGATCATCACGTGCGCTGCCCGCAACTCCAAGCAGGATCGAGGCATGAGTAAGGTATACATCATCGGTAGCTACAGTACGGCTTTTGGCCGGCGCCCCCAGAACAGCGTCAAGGATCTCACCCGCGAGGCCTATGAGCAGGTGCTCGGCGATGCCGGCTTCGACGATGGTGGCCCGATCGAGACCATCTGGTTCGGCAACTGCGGGATGTGGACCGAAAATCAGGGCGGGATCCGCGGGCAGGTCTGTCTCACGCCGATGGTGCGGGAGGGGCGTTTGCCCGAGCGTATACCGCTAATGAATGTCGAAGGCGGCTGCGCGACCGCATCGCTGGCGCTGAACGGCGCGTGGAAAGATATCCTCTCGGGACAGGCCGAAATGAGTCTGGCTATGGGCGTGGAGAAGACGTTTTATCCGGATGATCCCGAGCAGGTGTCCAAACTCTATTGCGGAGGAATCGATCAATACGATCCCCACGAATGGGAGACTTATTACCGCGATGCCGGCGAGACCGCCGGCAAGGCGTTCGAGCCCGGCCCCGATCGCACCATCTTCATGGATACCTACGCGATGCAGGCCTGCTATCACATGAAGCGTTACGGCACGACGCAAAGGCAGATTGCCGCCGGTGCGGCCAAGAATCACAACCAGGGCGCCCTCAATCCGAAGGCTCAGTATCGCTTCCAAATGACCACCGATGAGGTGCTGGCGGATCGACCCATCACCTATCCCCTGACTCGCTCCATGTGTGCGCCGATCGGCGACGGCGCGGCGGCGGCGATCGTATGCTCGGAGCGCGTGCTGAAAACGCTGCCGGGCGAAGTTCGGGAACGTGCCGTGTGTATCGCGGCGCAAGGCTTGAGCGGCGGCAAGTATCGCTCACTCGATGAAGACGGGCTGAGCCGCTTTGCCGCTGAACGCGCATACCGCATGGCCGATATCACACCCGATCAAATTGACGTGGCCGAAGTTCACGATGCGACCTCGTTCTGCGAAATCTACCAGGTCGAGATGATGGATTTCTGCGCACGCGGTGACGGCGGTGCCTTCGTCGAAAGCGGTGCAACCGCACTCGGCGGCCAGGTGCCGGTTAATACCTCAGGTGGCCTGGTGTCGAAAGGCCACCCCGTCGGCGCGACCGGCTTGTCGATGACCGCTGAACTCGTCCAGCAACTGCGCTGCGAAGCCGGCGAGCGCCAGGTCGAAGGTGCGCACTGGG
The DNA here is from genome assembly GCA_963662545.2 of Gammaproteobacteria bacterium. Taxonomy (GTDB): domain Bacteria; phylum Pseudomonadota; class Gammaproteobacteria; genus JAYYZW01. Next base: position 2,270,365 of record CAXXLL010000003.1, on the reverse strand, counting down.
CGCTGGCCGAGAACGGCGGTGGGGTGATTGGGTTTGATGAAGCCGCGTGCTCCGTGCTGATCTTGCACCGTTAGCACGACGCGGGCGTCGTCACATAACTCCGTTGGAACGCCTAAGAAACCTCTGAACAATTCAGACGCACCATGAATTATCCAGAGGTTCCCTAAATTGAGGTACCAAGGTTCGCAAGCTCGCGGCGCCGTAAGGCTGGGACCTTTGGACTGGCGTTGCCGACGTGCCAGGGGCCGGGCATCATCCTACCGAAAACCTTGAGCTGTTCCGTCAAGGTGGGCGGTTTAAAGGCGCGATCGGTCGGCGTAATGACCAGCATGGTTTCGTCGTCGATGCGGTTGTAATTGCGCTCGTTCATGCCCAATGCCTGCTTGATCAATCGGACCAGTGCCTCGGGGTTGGTGAACGGAATACCGTTGATGATTTCGAGCAGTCCTTCCTCGCCGATCGGCTGTGCGCCGTTGCGTTGATCACTGAAACCGTCGGTATAGAGCACGACCACATCGCCAGGATTCAACCGCACCGCGAACTGACGGTATTCCGTCGGTACGATGATACCCAGGGGGAGGTTGAAAACGTCGTCGACCTGGTGCTCGATCGTGTAATCAAGTAACGCCCAATGCCGGGTTCGCGCAGAATAGATCAGTGGCCGCGGGTGTCCAGCGTTGCACACCACGAAATAGCCGCTCGGGCGGTGATAGCTGGTGATCAAGGCGGTGACGAAACGGCCGCCCTCATTGTCAGTCATGAATTCCTTATTGAGTGTTTTCGCGAGACGACTCTGATCGAGTTTGTTGATGTGCTTGCCAATCAGTTTTTTAAAACGCATCGCCACGTTTGAAACCTTTGCTCCGTGTCCAGCGACATCGGCGATCAAAAACCGCACGATGCGGCCTTTACCGCAGGTCGAAAGATAGTGCAGATCGCCCCCACGACCGCCGTCGAAAGCCGTCGAGGACAGGTAGGCATCGATGCCCGGAAGCTTGAAACGTTCTTCGATCGTGCGGTTACCGCCCCAGATTTCCATGCACCGCAGTTCGAGCGATTCCTCTTCGGCTTGCATCAACTCTGACATATCGTTTTCCGTCGGTTTGGGCTCGTCGAACGAAGTGCGCGGCCCTCGAATCCGCGAGCGACCGGATTCCCGCGAACGAGTGCCCGTCGGGCCGAATCAAAGAATGATCCGTGCGTAATGCTTAGTGTGCCGTACCGCATTTAGGTTCCACGACTCACTGGTTCTTTTTACCCCTAGCTGCCTTGCTCGTCCTTGTATAGGGTCCGCTGCAAGGCGTCTTAACGCGTTGCCAGGTGCAAAAATTCGTGCGCGTCTTATGAAACCTATTTGCGGAACGGCATACCAGATACTTTAATCACTGCAAAGTTCAGTCTGCTTAGGTCATGCCCGGTCGGTGGTCGATCCACGGCCGCGCCTGCTCGAAGGCAGCGCAGACTTTGAGAACCAGGGCGTCGGCATGGCGCGGACCCACCACCTGCATGCCCACGGGTAAACCGTCCCGCGTGAAACCGCAGGGCACGCTCGCCGCCGGATTGCCCGTCAGGTTGAATGGATAGGTGAAAGCGAGCCAGCTTACGCCGTGGATGTCCCGCCCCGCGATTTGCTGCGGGCGGCTATGGATCTCGAACGGCGGCACGGCCAGCGTCGGTGTGACCAGCACGTCGTAACGATCGAAATAATCTGCCAGCGTGCCTGCGATCCGATCGCGCTCCACCTGCGCGAGTAGATAATCCCTCGCGGTCACCGTGGCGCCGTTTTCGGTGAACGCGCGCATACCGGGATCGAGCAGGTCGGCGTGTCGTTCCAGCAGTGGCCTGGCAACGGCGTAGTTTTCGGCTCGTATCACGGTATTGAAAATCTCGTGCGGGTCGTCGAAACCGGGATGCGATTTCTCAACGGTCCATCCGATGTCAGCGAACGCATTGACGGCCCGGCGGACGATGTCAGCGATCTCCGCTTCCACCGGTGCGTACCCGAGGTCGGGACTGAAACCCACTCGCAAGCTATCCGGTATCGCGCCGATGGACGCGAGGTAGGTCGTCTCATGGTCCGGCAGGCTCGATCGCGCCGCTTCCGCGGGATGTGCGATCACGTCGAGCATGAGCGCGGCATCGGCGACCGTGCGGGTCATCGGCCCGGTATGGGCAAGCGTCCGTCCGCCGCCGAATCCTGGAAAGTCCGGGATGCGCCCGAAGGTCGGTTTGAAACCGAACACGCCGTTGAAACTCGCCGGGATGCGAATGGAACCGCCGGCGTCCGTCCCGATCGACAACGGAGACATACCCGCAGCCGTTGCGGCGCCCGCGCCGCCGCTCGACCCGCCGGGCGTCTTGTCGAGCGCCCACGGATTGTGGGTATCGCCGATGATCAGGTTTTCAGTCGTGCCCTTGTGCCCGAATTCAGGCGTGCTGGTCTTGCCCAGGAGGATACCGCCGGCCCCCTTCAAGCGTTTGACGACGATAGAATCGTAATCCGGTACGAAGTCCTCATAGATCCGTGACCCACCCGTGGTGCGAACGCCAGCGGTGAATACGAGATCCTTGATGGAGAAAGGCACGCCGTGCAGCGGACCGAGCGGATTTCCCGTGGCGATCGCCTGCTCGGCCCGACGGGCGGCCTCGCGGGCGTAATCACCCGCCACCGTCAGGTAGGCGTTGAGACGCGGGTCGAGTGCTTCGATGCGATCGAGGAAGGCATTGGTGATCTCGACCGGCGACAGCGCTTTTTCGCGCACCAGCCGCGCCAGTTCCAGAGCCGGCTTGAAGCAGATCTCCTCGTTGGTCATCGGCGCTCTGAACTGATTCGGTCCCCAGCGGCTGTTTATCCGGCCGCAGCCCGGCTTTCTTGCTTATCAACTGGGCCCGTCTACCCGAGTTTGCTAACGATCGGTGCGGCGTCGCTCCAGTCCAGCGCCTCCTCGTTGACTTCGAGCTTGATCTGCGACCAATTGAGCGAGAGCTCTTCGGCTGTACCGCCGACACCGAGCTTAAAATGTCCGAGGTTGAGATCAGCCCCCGGACGCGCAAGCAACTGATTCACCCCGCGCGCCGCTTCGAAAGGTTCGAGCATGCGCGGCTGCCAGCGCCCGAAGACTTTCGGGTTGTCGGCATATGCCTGCGTCATCCCCGTGCGCACAAAGGGCAGCATGATGCAGCAGGCACTGGCCATATCGGACGCACGCCCGAGATTGACGCGCAACACCTCCGGCAGGCGTAATACCGCCCAGTTGGCGACGACGTAACCGGGCACCGCAACGCCGGGCTCGAGCGCCTGCATGGACGAGATGTAGACGAAGTGGACGGGCTGCTGGTGATAGACGGCCTCGCCCGCCCATAGATGCGTCATCGCGACGAAACCGTCGATCTTGGTATCGAGAACACGATTCGAATCCGCCAGATTGTCAATGAAGTCACGCCGTACCCGTGCGCGCCGTTCGCGTTTGCTTTCGCCCTCGATCTCGGGCAGGGCGCGGCCGAAGCGGTAGCCTTTCTCCGTCAGGCCCGAGTTACAGATGACGATATCCGGCCCCTTGCCGTCCATCTGCGCCACGACATAACTGCGCGAAGCCCAAAGGTCGCGTGTATTGGTTACGTCGGCCTGCATCGCGAAAGCCTCGGTGCCGCGTGCGACTATTGCATCGACGAGATCGAATCCGTCGCGGTAACTGCTGTTAAAATGCACGCCGACGACCCGCGCGCCGTTTTCTGCGGCGGCGAGGGCCAGCGCCTGCCCGATGCCGCCGTCCTTGCCGGAGCCGGTGATGAGCACTCGCTTGCCTTCGAATGCGCTCTCAGGGAATTTGAATTTTTCGAAATCGGCAGTGAATGCCATGTCATTTCTCCGCGAACTTTAGGGAACCTCTGAATAAGTCATGGCCCATCTGCCTTGCCCATGAAATGGTGCAGCTCGGCGTTACGAACCTTGCCCATAGTCCCCGCTATGGTCTGCGATTCGTGCCTTGATCTGCGCCATTTCATGAACAATTCAGACGCGCCATGACTTATTCAGAGGATCCTTAGTTGAGCGTGGAAGCAAAAGGAATACCCGCCTGGAATCCAAGTTGATGAACTTCACCGGGCATGGCCCGGTTCGAGCACTGGGATCATGCACCAAACGTACATGGAAACATTATGCCATTGAACCAACATGATCCATTGGGCTGCCGTAGTAGAAGGCTGTTGAGCGTTGCGGGCTAGCTCCGATCTCGAAATCGCGGTCATCGGCGCCGGTATGTCCGGCATTCTGACGGCGATCCGACTGCTCGATGCGGGTTTCAATCGGTTCGTCATCTACGAGAAGGCAGACCGGCTCGGTGGGACGTGGCGCGAGAACACCTACCCGGGGCTGTCCTGTGACGTGCCCTCGCATCATTACGTCTATTCCTTCGAACCCAATCCCGATTGGAGTCACATGTTCTCGCCCGGCCCCGAGATCTACGCCTATTTCGACCGCGTTGCGCAGAAGTACGGAGTCGAGTCTTACATTCGCTACGACAAAGAAGTAACGCGGGCCGAATTCCGCGATCAACGTTGGGCATTGAGTTTTGCGGACGGGGAACAGCACGCGGCGGATATCGTGATCGCCGCGACTGGCGTCCTCCATCACCCGGTGATCCCGGGCATCGAGGGTCTTGACGGTTTCAAGGGCCCCTCATTCCACACGGCCCGCTGGGATCACAGCGTTTCGCTCGATGGACGACGGGTCGGGATCATCGGGACGGGGTCGACCGCGATCCAAATCGTACCGGCCATCATCGATCGCGTTGACCGCCTCTCGCTCTTCCAACGGACCGCGCAGTGGATCTTGCCGCTGGCCAATCCGCCGTTCAGTGAAGAGGAAAAAGCCGCTTTCCGCCGGGAGCCCGATCGCCTGGTCGAGATCTATCAAAACTTCGAAGGTCAGTTCAACCACACCTTCGCGCGGGCTGTCATTGGTGACGCGCGGCAGATGCGGCGGATCGAGGAGCGCTGCGAGGCGAACCTCGAAGAGAACATCGCCGATCCCGATCTCAAGCGTAAGCTGACACCGAACTACCAGGTCGCCTGCAAACGGTTGATCATGTCCGACACGTTCTACCCCGCCATCCAGAAACCGAATGCTCGACTCGTGACGGCGAACATCGAGCGGATCGAAGCCTCCGGAGTACGCACTAACGATCAGGTGCTGCACGAACTCGACGTGCTGGTTCTCGCCACCGGATTCGACGGACATCGGTTCATGCGTCCGATGGAGATCACGGGCATCGACGGCGTGACCTTGAATGAAATCTGGGCCGAGGGCGTCGTCGCGCACCGCTGCGTGACGCTGCCCGGGTTCCCCAATTTTTTCGTGCTGATCGGCCCCAATAGTCCGATCGGAAATTTCTCCCTGATCCTGGTCGCCGAGCTGCAGGTGAATTACATACTGCAGCTGATCGATCGGGTGCGGTCAGGACAGTGCCGGGCATTTGCCCCCAAGGCCGAGGCTACGGCGCGATTTAACGAGGAGCTCCATGCAGCGATGAAGAACACGGTCTGGGTTTCGGGATGCAAAAGCTGGTACCTGGACAAGAACGGCAATCCGGTCACCTGGCCGTGGTCGTTCGAGCGCTTTGAGGCAGATATGAAGGCACCGAAGTTCGAAGAATTCGATTTCAGCTAGCAGCCTGTCGGACTTAGCTAGTGTGCATCCCTAAACGCGATGCGGTTGAAATAAAAAGGAAAATTTGTCGCTTAAGGGATCGAAACCTCCGGTGGGTCGTGATCTAATGGAACTTCAAACCTCTGATTTTCCACACAATCATCGACACCACAGGAGGGGGAATGCGTCAGAAACGCACGGCCCAAGCGAGTATATACGAGCTGTTTGCTGACCATGACCTGGGGCGAGAGCTGCAGGGCATGTCCGAGTGGCTCGATGCTCACCCCAAGGTCCTCACGCCGGTCATGAACGATCTGTGTCGGCGGGGTTTGAAGCCCACCGGTCGACGCGGACTGTCGGCGGAGTCGGTGCTGCGCTGCGCGGTGCTCAAGCAGCACCGGCAATTGAGTTACGAGGAGCTGGCCTTTCACCTGCAGGACTCGGCGAGCTTTCAGGCCTTCGCCCGGTTGCCGGGTAATGAACGTCCGAAGAAGTCTGCCTTACAGCGGGTGGTCTCGGCGATCCAGGTATCGACGTGGGAGTCTATTCATCGCGCCCTGCTGGCGACGGCGAAAGAGACGCGCATTGAGCCGGCACAGCGTGTACGGATTGATAGCACGGTAACGGACAGTGCCATCCACGCGCCGAGCGACAGTCATCTGCTGTGGGATGGCGTGCGTGTTGTGGTTCGTCTGCTCGCACAGGCGCGCGAGTTGCCTGGCGCGCCGGAGTTGTGCTTCGTGAACCACACTCGATTGGCGAAGAAGCGTGCGCGGGCGCTGTGGTATGCGCGTGGTGCGAAGCAACGCCAACGTCTGTATCGCGATTTGATTGGGGCGACGCGTTCAACCTTGGAAGCGGTAGCGAGGGTACGTGAGCAGCTGCTGAGCCCGGGCGTCACCGGCGTTGAACTGCCGGACTGGCTAGCGCAGGTAGCGCACTACGAAACACTTGTTCTGCAGGTGATTTCGCAAACTGAGCGGCGGGTGTTCGGCGGTGAGAAGGTCCCCGCGAGCGAGAAGTGCGTGAGCTTGTTCGAGCCGCATACCGACATCATCATAAAGGGTGCGCGCGACGTTCAGTACGGACACAAAATCAATCTGGCTTCGGGGCGCAGTGGCCTCATCCTCGACGTGGTCATCGAGCGAGGCAATCCGGTCGATAGTCAGCGCTTCATGCCGATGCTCGAACGGCATCGAACACACTACGGGACGATGCCACGACAGGTCGCCGCCGATGGCGGCTATGCGAGCCTCGACAATCTCCGGGCGGCGAAAGCAGAAGGCATCGAAGACGTTGCCTTCCACAAGAAGCGCGGGCTCGCGATCGCCGACATGGTCAAGAGTCAGTGGGTCTATCGACGCTTGCGCAACTTCCGCGCCGGCATCGAGGCCGGTATCTCCTGCCTGAAGCGTGCATACGGATTGGCACGTTGCACCTGGAAGAGCCTGCCGCACTTCGAAGCCTACGTGTGGTCTTCTGTGGTCGCCTACAACCTCAGCCTGCTCGCGCGCTATCAACTCGAATAGCGACGTTCACTCGCACTAACTGACCTCCTCGATATCGTCGAACGGGCGACTTTGGGTTGCAGCGCTCTGCGGCCGGCGAACGTACTCACAATTACGCTCGAAGAGCCCTTCGACCCCCACCGAACCGCCGCTACCGCTCCAACAACCTACTTTCAACACCTCGATTTCTCCGTGCCCATCGAAGAAAATGCCTGTTTATGGACGGACACTAGCTAGGCCTCGTCCGGAAAGGGCATTTTCTACCACAGTGACACCAAGCTACAGAGCGGATTCGTCAAAATTTCAATGAGATAACAATGCTCAATTTCCCGGGCCGGCGGCCGATACCCTCCGTGAGAACGCAGGTAACGGCGCGAGGACAGTGCTCTATTCGGTCTCCATCAAACGCATGCTGAGGACGATTATTCTGACGATGACCGCGGTCGCGTTGCTGATCGCCTGTGTCCTGATCGCGCTCACAGAGATGGTATATGTGGGCGGCGAAACCTTCGGATCTATCACCCTATTCGCCAGGGACGCTGAACTCGGCCAGAGATTTGCGTATTACGCTCCGATGTTCACCCTCATCGTTCTGGTATCACTTGGCGCGGCCCTGTTCTTATCGCAGTGGTTCGTCAGGACGATATGCCAACCCATCAAGATGCTGTCCGCAGTCGCGCAGCTCGTTCGGGAAACGGGCGATTACTCGCTGCGTTCAGAGATAGGTGGCGGGGGTATCCTGGGCCGCTTCGCTTCCGACTTCGACTTAATGTTGGCCGAGGTCGAACGACGCGAGAAGCGACTCGAAGAGAAAGTCGCACGACGCACCCGGAAGCTCGAACACCGCGATCTCGAACTGCTAAACGAAATTGCGGAGCGGATTAAAACAGAAGAGTTGTTGGTTCGCAGCGAGCAAGGCTTTAAGAGTACGTTCGACAGCGCAGCGATCGGTATGTTTATGCTCCATGACGATCGCACTTTCCTCCAGGTCAATCGGGCGTTCAGTTCGATGCTTGGCTATGAACCCGCAGAACTCGAAGGGGTTCCGCTGGTCGACCTGACACACACCGACGATCGCGACCTAGGGACAGATCAATACCGCCGCATGCAGGCCGGCGAAATCGATCGCTATCAAATTGAAAAGCGTTATCTCCACAAGGACGGCCGCGTGATCTGGGCCTTGTGCCACGCCACGGCGACGCGCGACGATCACAATCACTACGAGCACGCGGTCGTTCAGGTCATCGACATCACCGAAGCCCATCAGCTCTCGAAGGAACTGTCTTTCCAGGCAACGCACGACTCCTTGACCGGTCTGGTCAACCGTCGCGAATTCGAAAACCGGATCGAGTCCGCGCTCGAAAGTGCGTTGCACGATCAGCAGGAGCATGCGATCTGTTATCTCGACCTCGATCAATTTAAAGTAATCAACGATACCTGTGGGCATGTTGCAGGAGACGAACTCCTGCGGCAGATTGCGAACCTTTTACGCAGCAAGGTCAGAAGCAATGACACCATCGCTCGTCTGGGCGGTGACGAATTCGGGCTCCTGATGGAGGGATGCCCTTTGACGCAAAGCCAGCGCGTTGCGGAAACTCTGCGCGAGGCGATCGAGGAGTTTCAATTTGTGTGGGACGATAAGCGCTTCCGCGTCGGTGTCAGCATCGGGGTAGTGCCGATCAACGAGAATTCCTCGAGCATCATGGAAGTGCTCCAGCAGGCCGACACGGCGTGCTACGCGGCCAAGGACATGGGCCGGAACCGCGTTCATCTGTTCCTCCGCGAAGATCAGGAACTGGCCAAGCGCCATGGCGAGATGCAGTGGGTCACCAAGATCCAGGCGGCGCTCGAAGCGGACCGGTTTCGACTTTACGTTCAGCCAATTGTACCGGTCCGTTTAACGAAGTCGCCCTACGAGCACTACGAGGCATTGATTCGCATGGTCGACCCGGACGGCAGTGAGATCCCGCCGGGCGCTTTTCTGCCCGCTGCGGAACGTTACAACCTCGCCACGCGTATCGATCGGTGGGTGTTATCGTCACTGCTCGAATGGTTGGCGCTCAATCGTGACGTTGCCGATCGGATCAACATGTGTTCGGTCAATCTTTCGGGATTGACACTGGCGGACGAATCGTTCTTGGGTTACGTGATCGATTTGCTGGAACAATCCCAAGTCTCCAGCGAGAAGATTTGCTTCGAGATAACGGAAACTGCCGTGATCTCGAATCTTTCGCAGGCGACAAGATTTATTTCGACGCTCAAGGAACTGGGTTGCCTGTTCGCGCTCGATGATTTCGGCAGCGGTCTGTCGTCGTTCGCCTACCTGAAGAGTCTGCCGGTCGATTATTTAAAGATCGACGGCATGTTCGTGCGCGGCATCGACACCGATCCAATCGACCGGGCGCTGGTCAAGTCGATCAACGACATCGGTAAGGTCATGGGCAAGAAAACGATCGCCGAATTCGTCGAGAGCAACGACGTATTCGAAGTTCTCGCGGAACTGGGTGTCGACTACGGTCAAGGATATGGCATCGGCAAGCCCTTTCCTCTGGACGAGCTGAGCACCAGCACGGCGACCCTGGCTGCCACTGCGTAGTACGGATGATTTCGAGATAGGGTTTAGAACCTATCTCGAAATTATTCGCATACGCGCCGGCAACTATTTTCGCGCAGTTCAAGGCGCGAGGAGTGTGGTTTGGCACCGCTAAATGAGCGACGAGCAACGCCGAAATGCGCGAAAATAGCTACCGGCCCGAGGGTTGCCCTCTTAAAACGGCGCTGACTGCGTTGCAGCGCTTGAACATAGAACCACTATGCCCTGCGCGCGGCGCCTTGTCATCGCCGTTTTCAGGGGCAACGCGTATGCGAATAATTTCGAGAAAGGTTCTAGTTAGGGCGCATCCAAAAACGCGAATAACTCTCTCGCAAATCCGCATCTGCGCGACCTCGCGTGCGCGCTGCGGCACCAGCGAGTCCAGCGGCGCGCCAGGCGCGCCCGGAGTCCGTGCGGAAGATTATTGTGTCAGGCTGCGCCGGTCTGCGTGGCCCACAAAGCCTGGGCTTGTTCCCATCCGACGATGGCGCGCGGGCTGCCATCTTCGTGGATGAACTGCAAGGGGCCCATGAAGGTCATGTAGAATTCGCTTGCTTCCGGGAAATACGTCTTGTCATGCCGTGCGTTGCAGGACTCGTAGCCATAACCGGTGGACAGCGCTGTGGCGCCCCCTTCTTCAACGCCGCCCCGAACCTCCATCTTGCCCTTGGTCAATAGATACTCGCCCGGCCCAACGTGGATATGGGCCGAGAACGACGAACCTTGGGGACAATCGAAGATCGCAGTCCAGGCACCGACCTCGGGTGACACGTGGAGAAGTTTCCAGCGAATGCCGCCGGCGGAAAATTCTGCTGGAAAAGCTTGCCATTCGAGAGCCTCGATTTGGACGTATTCTTCTTGAACCTGTGGTTTCATGTGGGCCCTTCCTCATTTCTGAGCCGGCAGTATAGAACACCGGGGCGTGGCAGTGGTCAGTGATGGGGTCAAGTCTTCACTTTCTACAACTCGAACAAGCCGAGGTCGCGAGCACGCGCGGTGATTCCCGAGCGACGGCCTGCATTATCGCCATTTTTCGCTCTGCTCGGCTAATTCTACGAGTGTTCGAAGACCCAAATCTCCGTCTTGCTGTCGACCGTTTAAAACACCGTTTGGTCGGACTTGTATAAAGTGAAGACTTGACCCCTTTCCCGCGGTTTTCAACATCCTGTTAGAGACCGAGCGCTTCGATGGCGCCTCGGATCGGCGCATGAAATTTGGTCGCTGCGCAGATGATGCCGCGGTTTGCCGTCAATCCCGCGCCCTTCGAGAAATCGAGTGGACGCGCATCGACGTCGGTGACGATCACGCCGGCTTCCTCGGCCACGATCTTCCCTGCCGCGTGGTCCCATATTTTTTCGACGTAACCGCGCCCGGTCGAAAACCTGAGATAGGCGTCGGCTTGTCCGCGGGCGACGACGGCATATTTGCATTGGCTGTCGAGACGCACGGGGCGGCCGGCGGCACCGAGAAACTCGACGATGCGCGCGGTGTCGTCCAAGCGGGAATGTGCGGCCTCAACAGACTCGCAAATCCGCATCTGCGCCACCTCGCGTGCGCGTTGCGGCATCAGTGAGTCCGGTGGGGCGCCGGGCGCGTCGGCTGGCAAAGTCCAGCTCCCGTGGGCAGCCGACGCGTAGAAAATGCATCCGTGGGGATCCGGATCGTCAAACGGCCGCTCGAAATCGGCCGAAAGATTGGGGCACCCCAGAATTCCCAGTACGACCTCACCGCTTTCGATCAAGGCAAGCGAAACTGCGTATTGACCGCCCCTGAGAAAGCCCTTGGTACCGTCGATCGGATCGAGTGTCCAATACGAGGCATCACTGGCGTCATGATTGCCGAGGTCGATGGCATCGAGCACTTCGTCGTCCCTGGCGCCATCCCATGCCTGTTGCGCCGCGGTTGTCACCGCTTGTCGGAGGCTGGCGTTGCCGGGCGCCCGCAGAGCGTTGGCATCTTCCTCGGCGACCAGCGAAAACGTGCCGAACACCTCGGCCATGCGCGTCGCGATGACGGCCTGCGAGGCGTAATCGGCCACCGTGACCGGGCTCTGGTCGTCCTTGGTATGTTGGCCTATCCGGTCGAGTTCGCGTTGTACGTGACGAGTGACGCGGCAGGCGGCGATGACGGCATCCAGCGCGACCTCGAGATATTCTTTTAAAGGCGATTTTTCTTTCACTGGCTTCCTTTCGATAGCGGCCATTATGCGCCGGCTGCGCGCGGGGGCTGTGCTAAAATCCCGCGCCGTTATCGTACCGTTTCGTGCATTCGGATTGCGGGATCCAATCCGGTCTGTCGCATGTTATTAAGGAACCTCTGAATAGGTGATGGTGCGGGTGAATGGTGCATGAAATCGTGCAGGTCAAGGCACGAATCGCAGGCCATAGCGGGGACTATTGGCAAGATGCGTCACGTAAGGCTCCGCGATTTCAGGCGCCCGGCAAGTGTGCCATCACTTATTCAGAGGTTCCTTAAGCCAAGCAAATGTACGCCAGCCTTACCAGGGCGTCGTGCTGGAGACTCGATTAATGTTTGAAATCAAGACCCATCCCGTTACGGCTGACGTCGTCGCTAAAGCCCACATCAACGAAGCGCAGTATCTCGAGATGTACCAACGTTCGATCGAGGATCCTGATGGGTTCTGGGCCGAGCAGGCCGCGGCGTTCATCTCCTGGGAAAAGCCATGGGACACGGTCTCATCCTTCGATTTCAAGGCGGCCGAAATTCGCTGGTTCGAGGGCGCTCGGCTCAACGCGACCTACAACTGCCTCGATCGCCACCTCGATAAGCGCGGCGATCAGACCGCGATTATCTGGGAGGGAGACGATCCCGCCGAGGACAAGCGCCTCACCTATCGAGAGCTGTTTGAGGAAGTTTGCCGCTTCGCCAATGTGCTGAAATCACAGGGCGTCAAGAAAGGTGATCGCGTATCGATATACATGCCGATGGTACCCGAAGCCGCGGTCGCGATGTTGGCTTGCGCCCGCATCGGCGCGGTGCACTCCGTCGTTTTCGGTGGCTTCTCGCCGGATTCGCTCAAAGACCGAATCCTCGATTCCGACTGCTGCGCCGTGATCACGGCGGACGAGGGATTACGCGGCGGGCGCACGGTGCCGCTCAAGGCCAATACCGATAAAGCGCTCGAAAGCTGTCCCGGTGTCAAATCGGTCATCGTGGTCAAGCGCACCGGCGGCGAAATCGCCTGGACGGAAGGGCGCGATCACTGGTACCACGAGGCTGTCGCTGAAGCGAACCCGGAATGTCCGCCCGAATCAATGGACGCGGAAGATCCGCTCTTCATCCTCTATACGTCCGGTTCGACCGGCAAGCCCAAGGGGGTTTTGCACACCACCGGCGGTTATATGCTGCATGCTGCGATCACGCACAAATATGTTTTCGACTACCACGACGGTGATGTCTTCTGGTGCACGGCCGATGTCGGCTGGGTGACCGGCCATACTTATATCGTCTATGGACCGCTGGCTAACGGCGCAATCACATTGATGTTCGAAGGCGTGCCGACCTTTCCGGATGCGGGCCGTATGTGGCAGGTCGTCGACAAGCACCAGGTCAACATCTTCTACACCGCGCCCACCGCGCTCCGTGCGCTCATGGGGCAAGGCGACGATTTCGTCAAGTCCTCGAGCCGTGCGAGCCTGCGTATTCTCGGCAGTGTCGGTGAACCGATCAATCCTGAAGCCTGGGAGTGGTATTACAACATCGTTGGTGATGCACGCTGCCCGATCGTGGATACCTGGTGGCAGACGGAAACCGGCGGCATATTGATCACGCCCTTGCCCGGCGCACGAACCCTGAAACCAGGCTCCGCGACCCTGCCGTTCTTCGGCGTGCAACCCGCGCTGGTCGACGACAAGGGGCGGGAACTGGAGGGCGCTGCGAAAGGCGCGCTCGTCATCAAGGCTTCCTGGCCCGGACAGATGCGCACGCTTTACGGCGATCACGAACGCTTTAAGGAGACTTATTTCAAGACCTTTCCCGGCAGCTATTTCACGGGCGACGGCGCGCGACGGGACGAGGACGGCTACTATTGGATCACTGGGCGGGTGGACGACGTGATCAACGTTGCCGGCCATCGCATGGGCACGGCGGAAGTCGAAAGCGCTCTGGTATTGCATGACGCGGTGTCGGAAGCCGCAGTCGTTGGCTTTCCGCACGACATCAAGGGCCAGGGGATCTACGCCTACGTTACCCTGATGAAGGACGTCGAGGCGAGTGAGGACCTGCGCAAGGAACTCGTACAGCACGTGCGTAAGGAAATAGGCGCCATTGCCTCGCCGGATGTCATCCAGTGGGCGCCCGGACTGCCGAAGACGCGATCCGGCAAGATCATGCGCCGCATACTGCGCAAGGTGGCGGCCAATGAATTGGATAATCTCGGCGATACCTCGACCTTGGCCGATCCCGCCGTCGTTGATGAACTCGTCGATAACCGGACGAACAAATGAGCTAGGGAACCTCTGAATAAGTTAAGGTCCGGGTGAATGGCGCATGAAATCGTGCAGATCTAGGCACGAATCGCAGGCCATAGCGGGGACTATGGGCAAGATTCGTAACGTAAGGCTCCGCGATTTCAGGCGCAAGGCAGGCGTGCCATAACTTATTCAGAGGTTCCTTAACCATGTGCGGCTCCCCATGGATTAGCGGCCGATGACTGGGCCAACAGGCAAAGACTATGGGTCCTGGCTCAATGCCTGGACAGAATGGCTGGGCCCTGCCGGCACCGGATTCCCCGGCTGGAAAGTGCACCCACGCGGCGCGCAAGCTGCCGACCTCGGCGATCTGGCTGGCGCCTATTCCGCATTCGCCGAGGTGATGAAACATTTCGCACAGGGGAACGAAACGGGCGATCTCGGGTCGCGGCTCGCGGCGGCGATCGATCGCATCAAAGCTGCGGGCGCACTCGGCGACGGCGATCGTCTGTTGCGGGCATTTCTTACAACCGCGTCAATGTCGCCCTTCGCGAGCCTTTTTTCAGGAGCCGCGGCGGCGACCGACGGCAGATTCTCCGCCAGTTTTCTCGATGCGCAATCCCAATGGTTCGATTGGCCGGCCATCGGACCCTATCGAGAATGGGTCGATGCAGGAAAAGAACTGCAGGAGGCGTTCATCGCCCAAAGGCGAGCCGCGGGAATGCTCTCGGAGCGCTACCAGCAGGCCGTCGAAGTCGCCCTCGCGCGCTTCGCCGCATTTCTCCGCGACACATCGGGCGAACCCATTACCTCGCTCAAGTTACTTTACGACGCCTGGGTCGAAATCGCCGAAAACGCCTATGCAGAGTTGGTCATGACCGATGCCTTTGCGGCGGACTTCGCCGCCTGTATCAACGCGACCAGCGCCGTGCAATTAAAGCTGCGGGGATGGCAGGACCGCATCGCCGGCCTAACAGACTTGCCGAACCGTTCTGAAGTCGATGCCTTGCTCGAACGCCAAAAAATGATGACGCGAGAAATCGAATCGCTACGTGCGGCGCTCGACGACATGCGCCAGGCACTCACCACGAGCGATAAGCAGGAGCGCCCGACGTCCAAGGCCGGGGTGCGAAGCAAGCCCAAGGCTCGCAAGAAGCCGCCGGCATCAAGCGCAACACGGGCGTCGAAACCTGCCGGGTTGCGTCGCCAAGTGGCGCGCGGGCGCAAGCGCGAGACAAAACCGGGCGCGGGTGAATTCGATATCGCCGAGATCCTCCCGGATCGAGATTGAGGGCCTGCATGGCGAAGCTCGAACTGACTCCTGCTTCCATTGCGCGCGAGATGGCCGATTTCCACGCGCGGCTTGCATCGGCGCCCGACACCTTGCGTCGCTTGCAGGACGTCAAGATCGGGACGTCACCAAGAGACGCGATCCTGCGCAAGGAAGGCATTGTTCTGTACCGCTATCGCGGCCCGGCCGAGGCGGCGCACACGACACCGATCCTCATCGTCTACGCTCTGGTCAACCGGCCTGAGGTGGCCGATCTGCAACCTGGACGTTCGCTCATCGCCGCGCTCTTGGAGCGGGGATTCGACGTGTACCTGATCGATTGGGGCTATCCCGATGGCTCGGATCGCTTAGTCGGACTCGACGATTACATCAACCGCTACATCGATGCCTGCGTTGATCATCTGCGCCGGTGCCTCGAGCGCGAGCGCCTGACCTTGCTCGGGATCTGCCAGGGCGGGACTTTCAGCACCTGCTATGCGGCCTTGCATCCGGATAAAGTCGAGCGCTTGATCGCCACCGTCACGCCGATCGACTTTCATACCGAAGGCGATATGTTGAGCCACCTGGTGCGCCACGTCGACGTCGATGCCCTGGTCGAAAGCTCCGGGAACCTGAGCGGCGACTTCTTGAACGCGTTGTTTCTTTCACTTAAACCCTATCGTTTGACCCAGGCCAAGTACATTCGCTTCCTGGAACAAATCGATGACGTGGAAGCCGCCGCCATGTTTTTGCGCATGGAAAAATGGATCTTCGACAGCCCCGCCCTGACGGCGACGGCGTTCCGTGAGTTCGCACGGGATCTCTACCAAGGAAACAAGCTGGTCAAAGGCACGTTGACGATCGGCGGGCGTACGGTCGAACCCGCTCGCATCACGATGCCGGTATTGAACATTTTTGCGCGTGATGATCATCTGGTACCGCCGGCATCATCGAAGGCGCTGAAGGGCCTGATCGGTACCGACGATTACACCGAGGCGGAACTGCCCGGCGGTCACATCGGCGTCTACGTCAGCCTCAAATCACCGCACTCCGTGCCGGTCGTGGTCGATAAATGGATGCGGCGGGAGGCGGTTGGACATAACGCGGTTTGAAATAAAATCCTTTAAAAGACGGGCACGGGAGTGCTTGTCGGGGCATAGCCAATGTAACCGATTTGGGGGAGTGCCTAAGGCACGCGAGGGGCGCTAAGTTATTGATTGTTTGTTTCGGTGGCGGCTAGTTTCGCCCGACTTGGAAAAGTTCTGACTTAAGTTGACCGTACCTGCTACGGTGGCCGAACTTGGGGATTAGCCTCGTTGGTCGTTGTTCACGAGTGCCTCATCACTTCAATTTGGGAAATACCGCCCCGTGATCACGGGATAATCTTCAAATGGTACTTATCCCTCGAAAGATCCGTCGACAACGACCTACGACGATCCGGAAATACCAGGTATTGCAAGTGAGTTCTGACACCGATCGCGCCGAACTGCGACCAAAGCAAATCGAAGTCCTGTTCGATCAATCAGGCGCCGCGTTGATCGCCAACGTGGTCGCAGCCGCGATGCTCATTGTTATTCTGTGGGCAATCACGCCTCACGAGGTCCTGATCGCTTGGTGCGCAGTACTGCTCATCATTACTGCCGGGCGGGTGCACCTCATCGACCGCTATCGGCGTGCAGTTATCGATGGGACGGAACGTTCGTACTGGCTGGCTTGGTTTATCGCGGGAGTCATGGCTAACGGCGCATTCTGGGGGAGCTCGGCTTGGGTGCTTGTGCCTGACAATAGAATTACGTTGATCGGCATGACCGTCCTGTGGGCGTGTGGTTTGAGCGCCGGGTCAGTGGCGGCTTTGTCGATAGTCAAGGGCGCGTTCTTTTCCTTCGCCGTACCGGCGTTGATTCCGTTTGCGGCATATTTGATTATCCACGGCCCGCTGGAGGCCTCCGTCCTCGGGGGCGCGATGATCATGTTCTTCGGATTTCTTACCGTCAATGCGCTTCGCATGCACAGCACCCTCATCAACGCTCTGCGATTGCAGCACGAAAACGCCCTCTTGGTGCTGGACTTGAATCGGGAGAAAGTTCAAGTCGAAGAGCTTAATAGAGATCTCGAGGATCGCGTCCGTCAACGAACGACGGAGGTTGTCGAATCCAACACGAATCTGAAAGCGGAAATCAACGAGCGAAGGGCACTCGAGGCGGAATTACAGAAGTCACTGGACGAAAAGGACGTCCTCATGCGGGAGGTAAACCACCGCGTCAAGAATAACTTTCAGATCATCGTCAGTCTCCTGCACCTGCAATCCCGTCAGACCGATGAGCGAGCCGTCAAACTGTTGTTCGATGAGTGCGCGGCAAGAATTAAATCGATCTCCATGGTACACGATCAGCTTTATGGCACGCGGGAACTTACCGCGATCTCGCTCGACGGATATTTACGGCAGCTAGTTCAGCACATTTCGGTGATTAATGATCGTGCCTCGCGAAACATTTCGGTCAAGGTCACCGCGCCAGCGCTTATCGTCGGAATTGATACTGCGATCTTCAGTGGCCTGATTGTGAATGAACTCCTCAGCAATGCGTTCCAGCATGCGTTTCGCGGGAAGGATGGTGGGACGGTGGAGGTCCTGTTGGAGGTATTCAACGGCGATGAGATCAATCTGATCGTTAAGGATGATGGCGTAGGGCTTCCGCGCAGCATCGATCCGGCTAATTCCAGCACGCTCGGGCTAGAATTGGTTAATCTGTTCGTCTCGCAGATCTCCGGGACTTTGATGTGCGAGCGGAATTCCGGCACGGCCTTCCACATCGGATTCCCGTTTATCACGCGGATGCTAAAAAGGGCGTGACGTTGCGTAGGATTCTCATTATCAAGGATCAGATCGTCTCGATCTTTTTCTCCGCATCCGTAGATGGGACCACCCGTCAGCGAGCCCGTCTTGCGGATCCTGTCACATACCTGAAAAACCCTGCGTCGTTGCGGACGTCCGTAACGCGGTTCATGCGCCACTGATGGGGATCACGTGAATAGTGACTACATTCTGATCGCCGAGGACGACCGACTTTCTGCGACTTTCTGCGAACGTTTTTTCCGAAGGTCTTTCCGCCGCCGGCTTTCCGGTCAAGGTCGCGTACTCGGGTGGCGCGGCAATGCAGGCGATTAAGACCGATAGGCCGCGGCTCGCGATAGTCGACATACGCCTACCGGACATGTCTGGCCTCGATCTCGTGCGCCGCTTCACCGACGAGCCGCCGCCGTTCTTTGTCCTGTCGGCGGTCCGACTCGAAGAGACCATTGCCGAGGCAATCGGCCTGGGTGCGCTCGGCTACTTCGTCAAACCCATTGAAGTGACGCAACTGCTTCCTCTCGTGCGGGCCGCACTAGCTCGCGCTGACGAATTGACGAATATGCGCATCGAGATTCAGAAGTTAACCGAGGCTATCGAACACGCACGTTTGATCAGCACCGCGATCGGCATTCTCATGGAACGTTATCGCCTGGAACAAACCGCCGCTGCGACAGCTTTGCGCTTTCTTGCAAGATCACAGCGACGCAAGATGCACACGGTGGCGCATGATATCGTCGACGCATCGCTTGTTATAAATCTGCCGAGAGAAATTCTTCGAAAGATCGGGTCGGAGTAAGATTGATCCGCGGAATTTCCTCTTTCGCTTAGTACCGCAAAAAATGACATAATCGTATCGCCCCCGGGTGCGTAGACAACCGCTCGCTCACCGCGGCGCGGCACCTCGACCCTGTGACGCGCTGCCAATCCGGCCCAACCCCTGCCGCGGTAGATCACCGCATGACCAACAGCAATCGCTCCGAACGCCGGCGTTATAAGCGCTATCCGGTCTTTGAACAAGTTGAATTTCACTGTGCTGGAACCAGCGCCAAGTGTGACATGGTCGATATTTCGCTCGGCGGTGCCCGCCTCGTTCTGGCGGGATTACCCCACACCTTAAACAATGGCACTCTGGAGTCCGACAAGTTCGGAAGATTCGACTACATCGTTCGGTACCGATCAGAAATCGACGGCAATGCTGGTGTTGAGTTTCAGTTAACTGACGCCGAGCAGACGGCGCTTAGCGAAAAGCTCAAACTGCTGGATCCGACATGAGAGTGGTGCGAACGATAGTGACTATTCGCAGTCATCGATGAAATTGCAGACCGCATAGCAGAGATCGGTGCCGGCGTCGATGAATCCCTATCGCTTTAACGCGGCCTGAATGTCATCTACGGTGATTTCCTCGGACCTTTCGGGAGGGTGACCTTTTAACCTACGAAAATCAAGAAGGATGCCGCGCGTGAAGAACGGCGGTACGTTTTCAGTCCCGAGTTTTTCAAATCTATGCCCCTCACCACTAAAATTAATACGTGACAAACAAATCATTGGTTTGTTGCCGCTTCGGCGCGAGTTAAAGCTTGCCAGAATATAAAAGATAGCGGAGGGATTAATCTTTAAACCGTCAAGAATTTGGTGAATCTTTAATTCCTAAGTAACGTATTACTCTCGGCACCAGGTGCCGGGAATAATTAGCTGAGCGCCTCGCGAACCGCCTCGATGAACGCAAAGCGCCGCGGACCACCGTGCTGCGACCCGATTTCCTGCGCGGCGGGCTCGGCCGGGTCCATGTATGTTTCCCGCGGCATCGCGCCGACCATCACGAACACCAGTCCGTCCCCCGGTTCGACGTGGATCCACTGACCATACGCGCCGAGCGCCATAAACGATCCCGGATGGTGGACCCACCAGAGGTAGCCGTAGCCGGTAAAGGCGGAGGTGTCGAGCCTCGGCCGATCGCCGATGTCCTTGTGGAAGTTAGGAGCCGAAGGTGCCGTGGCCTCGAGAGTCCAACCCTCTGGCAGAACGCGTTCGCCGTTCGGGCTTACGCCGTCGTTCAGCATCAACAGCCCGAACCTCGCGTAATCGCGGAGCGATGCGCCGCAGCAGCTGCCCGTGATCTCCTGCCCGTCGTCCGAATCCAGCATGAAATAGCCATCCTGTTCCATGCCGGCGGGTACCCAGATCTTCTCTGCACAATAGTCCGCCACCGTTTTACCGGTTACTTTGCTTAAGATCAGACTGAGTAGAAAAGTGTCGCCGGTGTTGTAGTAGTACTGCGTGCCTGGTTCATCGATACGCTTTAGTGTCTTCATATAATTCGCGATATGACCCGGCTCGCGCTTGGCGATCGGCTTAATGTAATGCTCCTGCACGTCGGCCTTCATGTCCTCGTAATCTTCGCTCCAATCAATACCACTGGTCATACTGAGCAGGTGGCGTAACGTTACGCCGTCATAAGCGGTTCCCGTGAAGTCCGGGAGGTATGCCGTCATCTCATCATCGAGGCTGTCGATGAGGCCGTCATGCAGCGCCGCCCCAATGAGCGACGAGGTGATCGATTTCACCATCGAAGAGGATTGCCAGCGCAGCTCCGGCGTCAGGCCGAGTGCGTATCGTTCGAGGAGGATCTCGCCGTTCTTGAGGACGATGAGGCCGCTCAAGTGCTCGTCACGCATCAAGTCGGCGATGTCGCAGGTTCGACCCTGGTCCTCGAAACTGACATCGATCTCACGGTCTGCGTGTAACAATTCGCAGACACGCGGACCACGAGGAATCGACCGCGTAGCAAAGATCCGATCCCAGTACAGAAAGCCCTCGGCCTGGATGTTTGGCGACCACAGCAGGAAATCCGTCCCGAGCAGGCGCGCGAGCCAGCGCGCATGCGTCTGAAGTTCCGCTTGCCCTGCCATCGTGGTTCTCTCTTAATTGTCAGCGGTGGCGAGTTGGCGATCGAGCAGCGTGAGGAACCCCGTGCGGTTGTGGCAGTTGACGTATTTTGCTTCGGCGTTGCCCTCGGGGATGACGTACACCTCGTGCCACATGGGCACGTCCCAGGTTTCCCCTGGTTTCATTTGCGCCACCACCTCAAGGAAGGCATCGTGAATAGCCAGGTGACTGGGATCGGCGCGCGTCCAGGTCTCCAAATGCCCAAGCGACAGGAAGCACGCGATTGAGTTTGAGCTATTGATGGCATCGCCGTCGAGGTCGTGTCCCTTTATCTCGCGTGCGCTCACGCAGCCGAGTTCCGGGTGCCGTTCGAGATGCTTTACACCGGCCTCTTTTATGCCGGCCACATTGCGCAGGTAGACGTCCCCGAACACCTCGGCTTTGCGCCAGTCTTCGTGGTGACGAGCGATACAGACGTTTCCAGGTACCGTGATCGAGATGCGGCGGCCGTGAGTTTCCTGCTTGGTCGGTTCATAGCTGGCCAGTTGCGGCGCGAAATCGTCTTTCTTGGAGGCGCGAATGCGGTGGCGTGCCGCGCCCCAATAACCGTGGGCCTGGCACACGCCCATCTTTCCATGTTGAGCAACACCGGGCTGGTCGTTCGCGACCGGATCATCAGGCGTGTAAAGCGTGTCGATGCGCTCAGTCGGGACAAGGACGATCTCCTGCCAGTAGCCGACGCCACCGTCAACCGGAAGCTGCGACCAGAAGCCTTGAACCGCATCCTGCCGTAGCCATCGGTCGTAGGCTGCCGTGTCGGTCCAGTACGCGATGAACAGCGCGTTCGTATAGGACTCGGCGTCATCGAAGACGCCGCGATTTAACTCTACCGGTCCATCCTCCAGCGCAAACAGAGGGCGATAGGCCTCGAGCGCCGCAGCGGCTTCCGCCGCGGTTTTCGCCTGCGCACCGAATTGAGCGAACTGGACCGCGATAACACCGCTTGGCCATTCAAGGTTCCACAATT
The DNA here is from genome assembly GCA_963662545.2 of Gammaproteobacteria bacterium. Taxonomy (GTDB): domain Bacteria; phylum Pseudomonadota; class Gammaproteobacteria; genus JAYYZW01. Next base: position 2,248,153 of record CAXXLL010000003.1, on the reverse strand, counting down.
CGACCGCCTGTTCATCATCTGTATCGACTTGCTGTGTCATTTTTTATTCCTCGCTGACCTTAATCGGGTAAAGCATCCATTGCAGGAAAGCCGGCATCGGTGGAGTATCGCTTGCAGCCGTGCGGACGACAACGTTTTGCCTGACCCGGTCTCCGATTTCCGGCATGGCCTTTACCGAATAGCAAACGGCCGTGCCGGCGAGCCGGTAGCGCCTTTCAATCGAATGGCCCCGAACGCAAATGCGAATTGCCAGACCTTTGATTCAATCAGCGATGAAAAATCCAGGTTCTCCAGGATGTAGATGCCGTTCTCAACGAGAAACTTCTGATGATTAGGCGCCATCAGTTTCGGATTCGGATGGGGGATCGCTTCGACTCCCCAGTTATCCACCCCGACGAGCAGGACTTTCTTCGCCACCACCCAATCGCCTGCTTCGACAGACAGGCCGGGCGTCCCGGAATTGAATTTGTCGTTGTCGACCTTCCAGAGTTCGCCCCAACCCGTGTTGTAGAAAAACGCGTCACCGGGAAGGATGTCGTCTTCGCTCAACCCCTGTCGCTTCAACGCGGCATGAATGTCATCTATGGTGATTTCCTCAGACCTTTCGAGAGGGCGGCCCTTTAACCCACGAAAATCAAGAAGGATGCCCCGGGTGAAGAACGGCGGTACGTTCTCAGTTCCGAGTTTTTCAAATCCATGCCCGTCACCACCGATTTCCGCATGCGTCAGTCCATTGTAGTAACGCAAATTATTCAGATCTGAAGGATCACCTACCGCCGTACCCATGTGTGCGAGTGAATCAAACTGCGTTCCATCCTGTGCTAAATGCCCGGATATGTAGTCTTCGTTCCAGAAAAGCTGGTTGTCACCCATAGGGCCGCCCAAAGGGGCGCCCGGGGTAAACAGAGAATACTTACGATGGTGTGGGCCGAACGTGAACAGCGGCATCGTATCTTCAAATACGCGTCCCATGTCATAAACATGACCGCTGGTGATCAATTGCGCCGCTTGCAATACTTTATCCGGGCCGAGGCGGTTCGCGGCTCCACGTTGATCGTTCGGCCCCCATTCAGATGGCCACCATTGGATGCGCTCAAGGGACTCCTCGCCCGCAACAACATCAACCATCATCACCGCACCGGCGAGAACGATTAGCCTAACTAGTGTCCGTCCATAAACAGGCATTTTCTTCGATGGGCACGGAGAAATCGAGGTGTTGAAAGTAGGTTGTTGGAGCGGTAGCGGCGGTTCGGTGGGGGTCGAAGGGCTCTTCGAGCGTAATTGTGAGTACGTTCGCCGGCCGCAGAGCGCTGCAACCCAAAGTCGCCCGTTCGACGATATCGAGGAGGTCAGTTAGTGCGAGTGAACGTCGCTATTCGAGTTGATAGCGCGCGAGCAGGCTGAGGTTGTCGACCACAGAAGACCACACGTAGGCTTCGAAGTGCGGCAGGCTCTTCCAGGTGCAACGTGCCAATCCGTATGCACGCTTCAGGCAGGAGATACCGGCCTCGATGCCGGCGCGGAAGTTGCGCAAGCGTCGATAGACCCACTGACTCTTGACCATGTCGGCGATCGCGAGCCCGCGCTTCTTGTGGAAGGCAACGTCTTCGATGCCTTCTGCTTTCGCCGCCCGGAGATTGTCGAGGCTCGCATAGCCGCCATCGGCGGCGAGTCTGGCATCGTCCCGTAGTGTGTTCGATGCCGTTCGAGCATCGGCATGAAGCGCTGACTATCGACCGGATTGCCTCGCTCGATGACCACGTCGAGGATGAGGCCACTGCGCCCCGAAGCCAGATTGATTTTGTGTCCGTACTGAACGTCGCGCGCACCCTTTATGATGATGTCGGTATGCGGCTCGAACAAGCTCACGCACTTCTCGCTCGCGGGGACCTTCTCACCGCCGAACACCCGCCGCTCAGTTTGCGAAATCACCTGCAGAACAAGTGTTTCGTAGTGCGCTACCTGCGCTAGCCAGTCCGGCAGTTCAACGCCGGTGACGCCCGGGCTCAGCAGCTGCTCACGTACCCTCGCTACCGCTTCCAAGGTTGAACGCGTCGCCCCAATCAAATCGCGATACAGACGTTGGCGTTGCTTCGCACCACGCGCATACCACAGCGCCCGCGCACGCTTCTTCGCCAATCGAGTGTGGTTCACGAAGCACAACTCCGGCGCGCCAGGCAACTCGCGCGCCTGTGCGAGCAGACGAACCACAACACGCACGCCATCCCACAGCAGATGACTGTCGCTCGGCGCGTGGATGGCACTGTCCGTTACCGTGCTATCAATCCGTACACGCTGTGCCGGCTCAATGCGCGTCTCTTTCGCCGTCGCCAGCAGGGCGCGATGAATAGACTCCCACGTCGATACCTGGATCGCCGAGACCACCCGCTGTAAGGCAGACTTCTTCGGACGTTCATTACCCGGCAACCGGGCGAAGGCCTGAAAGCTCGCCGAGTCCTGCAGGTGAAAGGCCAGCTCCTCGTAACTCAATTGCCGGTGCTGCTTGAGCACCGCGCAGCGCAGCACCGACTCCGCCGACAGTCCGCGTCGACCGGTGGGCTTCAAACCCCGCCGACACAGATCGTTCATGACCGGCGTGAGGACCTTGGGGTGAGCATCGAGCCACTCGGACATGCCCTGCAGCTCTCGCCCCAGGTCATGGTCAGCAAACAGCTCGTATATACTCGCTTGGGCCGTGCGTTTCTGACGCATTCCCCCTCCTGTGGTGTCGATGATTGTGTGGAAAATCAGAGGTTTGAAGTTCCATTAGATCACGACCCACCGGAGGTTTCGATCCCTTAAGCGACAAATTTTCCTTTTTATTTCAACCGCATCGCGTTTAGGGATGCACACTAACTAGCTGGAGCATGTCCTTCCCTCTCATATTTTGACTTGTTCGAGAATTCAGCTAAACGACACCTTTGATTCATATACCTACAGATCGGCGAAACGATCAATCGTATCCTTCCATCGCAGAACGTCATCGGGATTCTGAATACCGCTGTCGAGCCCGGTTACCGTCGTAACGGGCACCAACACGCGGCTTACACCCAAGCGTGCGTAGTCGGAAAGCAGTTCGGGATCGTTCGGCATGCTTACGCTGATTTCGAGTGCAGCCGGATCACGACCATGCTGAACGGCAGCAGCGCGCGCTTCTTCTATCAGATCTGCCGGCGCTTCACGCGCGGGAAAGTAGCCATCGCCTAATCGGCCGGCGCGTCTGGCAGCGCTCTTCGAATGTCCGCCGATGATGATCGGGATCGATTCCTGCCGGGGTTGCGGCCGGCAGTAGGCATCCTCGAAATTCACGAATTCGCCCTTATAGGTCGGTTTTTCCTGCGTCCACAATGCTCGGATCGCTTCGATGTATTCGTCCGTGCGTCGGCCCCGATCTTCGAACGGTACACCCAGCGCCTCAAACTCTTCCTTTAACCAACCTACACCTACCCCGAACAAAACGCGGCCCCCACTCAGATAATCGAGTGATGCGACCTGCTTGGCGACGACTACCGGGTTATGTTGCGGCAGTATCAGAATGCCGGTCGCGAGCTTTATAGTTGCTGTGCTACTCGCCACGTAAGCCATCCAGATCAGCGGGTCCGGCAGCGGAAAGTCGTCCACTCCGCCGGCCATTTTGCCGCTGTCCGAGTAGGGATAAGCCGATGCATATCCCGCGGGTACGACGGTGTGTTCTACCGTCCAGGCGGAGTCAAAGCCAGCCGCTTCACCTGCCTGAACGAGCTCAATCGCGGTGACGGGATTGACGTAGGGGCCTGTGTTGCAGTAGCGCAATCCGAATTTCATTTATCTGATCCTTGTCTGGTCGGCCCATACTACAGCCCCGCTTAGGACGGCACCGACCCGTTTGATCTCCACATACTGCGTGATTGCAGCGGGATAACTGTGTAAATAGCTGCTCCGAATTACGCGACAGATTTCAATTCGCCCGCAAGCGGGCTCCTACGATTCGAGATGCCGCCAACCCATTGCGGGGGCTGCGTAGTAGCCGGCTTGCGGGCGAATGACGAATACCGTTACAAAGAAGGATACGACCTATCATTCGGAACGCGTATTTAGTCTCGATCAATAGACTTGATTAACGTAGGAGGGTAGCGATCTCCAGCAAGGCGCAGTAGGGGACACCGATGAACCGTCTGACGATAACCACCTGAGTGGAACGAGGTTCGGCGCTTCGGGTTTATGGGTGTCCGGAATTTCTCCCGGAGTCAGACGGCCTATCGGATGATTTCGGGCGGGACAAGGTGCCGGTGATAAATACTTTTGGAAACGCTCAGCCCGACCGATGGTTAATCAGCTGTTAATTTGATAGTGCGCGGATAATTGACAGGCCGGGAGGGTCGCACGACTGTACGGCGAGTAAAAGAAAGGCCCCTCTAGGGCGGCCAGACGGCCGCGCCGAAGAGGGGCGTAGGGAGGTCAAGCAGATGATCAGGCGGCTTTCTTGACCGGCTTTTTCTCGGTCGCGAAATTAGGTACGACGAATGGGGTGGTCGCGGCGAACGCCTGGAAGCCCTTCTCGAGCCAGCCTTGGTAGGCCTCACGTGATTCGGTGAAGATATCGGCCGTCTGGCGCGCTGCTTCGATCAGTTTTTCGTTGAATTCGCCGGCGAGCATGGTCTGCTCGGCCAGGAGTTCCTGGTAGCCCTTGACTGCCGTCAGGGCACTGACCGACTGGGTGCCGGATTCAAGCGCCGCGTTGGCCAGTTCCATCTGCTTTCCGGTCAGCTTTTCGATGACCGAGGCGTTGATGGCTTCGAGCTCTTTGGCGGCAGCGAGCGTATTTTTGCTGATTTCCTGCCAGTTTTCGGCAATTTTGTTGTCCATTTCGTGTCTCCTTGAACGGATTCGGTATTGGGGATCTCTGTTGAGCGTTGTATATTGCAGTGCAGCAATTATTGCAGTGCAGCATAGGAGCCCGTGTTCGATAAGTCAAGCACTGAGTGACCATTATTTTTTGGAGGGTAGCCGGTGCGGGGGCGGGCGCTGGCAGGTGACGGCCTCCAACCTCCGCCGGCCTGAGGAAGAATTAGCAAAACGTGACATCTTCCCGTCAACAAAAAGCGCCGCGTTTGTTACCCTTGCCTGTTTCCCGAGCGGACGGGCGTTCAAGGGCGCCGGACCGCGGATGCACAGCAGCCGACCGCTGGGCGTTGCGATCATCGCCAACGGCTGTAAATCAGGTCTGTCTGGAGTCAAATAATGACAAAAAATGCTGAATTGGCCGCTTGGGTAAAAGACGTCGCCGCGCTGACCAAGCCCGATCGGATCCACTGGTGTGACGGCTCTGACGAAGAAAACGAGGGTCTGGTCGAACTGATGCTCAAAAACGGCGATCTGATCCGGCTAAACCCCCGCTCCCATCCAAATTGTTACCTGCACCGTTCCGATCCCAGCGACGTCGCGCGCGTCGAGCACCTCACCTTCGTCTGCACCCCTGAGCACGACGAAGCCGGCCCGAACAACAATTGGATGACGCCCGAGGAAGGGCATGCCACGGTCGAGCCCTTGTTCGAGGCCTGCATGCGAGGCCGCACGATGTATGTAGTGCCTTACCTGATGGGGCCGTACGGTTCGCCCTATGCGCGGCCCGGCGTGGAGATCACCGACAGTCCCTATGTCGTCCTCAACATGCGGATCATGGCGCGGATCGGTACGCGGGCGCTCGAGCATATCGACTCGGCAAAAACCTTCGTCAAAGGCCTTCACTCACTCGGTGATCTGGATCCCGAACGCCGCTACATCATGCACTTTCCGGATGATCTGATGATCAAGAGCATTGGCTCGGGCTATGGTGGCAACGCGTTGCTCGGCAAAAAATGTCATGCGCTGCGCATCGCGAGCGCCCAGGCGAAGACTGAAGGCTGGCTTGCTGAGCACATGTTGATTCTCGGTATCGAAGATCCGGACGGTAATACGCATTACGTGGCCGCGGCATTTCCATCGGCCTGCGGCAAGACCAATTTGGCAATGCTCGTTCCACCGGACACGTTCAAGGATTGGAAAGTCTGGACCGTCGGCGATGACATTGCATGGATGCACCTCGGGGACGACGGCCGCTTATGGGCGATCAATCCGGAAGCGGGATTCTTTGGCGTCGCGCCCGGGACCAGCCTCAAGACCAATCCAAATTGCATGAATACGCTAGGCCGCAATGCCATTTACACCAACGTCGCCCTGACGCCCGATCAGCAACCTTGGTGGGAAGGTATCGACGGCGACAAGCCGGCGGCCCTCATCGACTGGCAGGGGCGCGAACACGATCCGGATGTCACCGGACCCGCGGCACATCCCAACTCGCGCTTCACGGTAGCGGCGAACCAATGCCCTAGTTTTTCGCCCGAGGGCAACGCGCCGCAAGGGGTGCCGATTTCGGCGATTATCTTCGGCGGCCGGCGTTCGAGCGTGGCACCATTGGTATTCGAAGCGCTGGATTGGCATCACGGCGTGTTCGCAGGTGCGGCCATGGCTTCGGAGACGACCGCAGCGGCGGCCGGCGCGGTCGGACAGGTGCGGCGCGATCCGATGGCGATGAAGCCCTTTTGCGGCTACAACTTCGCCGACTACTGGGCCCACTGGCTGAGCTTCGAGGAGCGCTCCGATAATTTACCCCGCGTGTTCCATGTGAACTGGTTTCGCAAAGACGACGACGGGAAATTCATGTGGCCCGGGTTTGGCGACAATATGCGCGTGTTGCAATGGGTGCTGCAGCGGTGCGCCGGTGGCGGTAAAGCGTTGAAAACACCAATCGGCTACATACCCGATCCCTCGGCCTTGAACATCGATGGACTCGACCTCGATCGCAATACTGTGAACGCCCTTTTGTCGATTGACGCCAAGACCTGGCGCCGCGAGATCGACGATATTGAAGCTTATTTCGAGACGTTTGGTGAGAAGCTTCCCCAGGCGCTTGCCGATACGGCCAAGCGAATCAAGGCAGCACTGGAAGAACATCTCGCGGCCTGACGGCTGGTATTCTCGCGATGGGTTCGAGCCCGCATATTGCATCAAGGCGGCCGCGGCGCTCCGAGAAGTTATTGAGCAAACAGAAATAATCAGGCCATTTGACGATGTTTAAGCACATCGCAATCTGTAAAGCCGCTTGCGGCCTACGACGGCGCCGGCTGGTCCATGCACGCCTGGACTCAGGTCAAGCTCTCGCCATAGCTACAGCTCAGACTTGAGCTCCAGATCGGCGTCCAGACGCACCTGTCCTGCGCCGGCACCGCCGTCCTTCATGCAATATGCGGGCTAGTCAGAATCGTCCGACTTGGCGCCGAGCGAGGTGTTGACGTTCTTGAAGAAGCTGTCCTGCATCTGCTGCCACAAATCGAGGTTCTGTTTCGCGAGATCGTTGAATGCCGATGACATGGGGTTCGTCTGCATTGCGTCCTTCATCTGGTCCTGAAAGCGGTTTTGTTGATCACGGAACAGCTCGAGACTCTGGCTTAAAAAATCACCGGCGACACCCTGTACGGAATTTCCGTAAAAGCCGATGATCTGTTCAAGGACTTCGGTCGTGAAAAGTGGCTCGCCTTCTTCCTCTTGTTCGATGATGATCTGCAGCAGAATATTGCGCGTGATGTCGGCATCGCTTTTCTTGTCGATTACGCAGAAGCTCACACCGTCGAGTACGAGCTTGCGTACGTCGCCCAAGGTCACATATTTGCTTTCCGTGGTGTCGTACAAGCGCCGGTTCGGGTATTTTTTGATCACACGTTTGTTTTCGTCATTCATCGTCGTTCACCTGGTTCTTTGACCGACCGCTACCCGGGCTTGCGTTTCGAGGATCAACGCTCAACCGCGAGGGCTACGCCCTGCCCGCCTCCGATACACAAGGTCGCGAGGCCCTTGTGAGCCTTGCTGCGGTTCATTTCGTGTAAAAGTGTCACGAGTATCCGCGCTCCAGACGCGCCGATCGGATGTCCCAGCGCGATCGCGCCGCCGTTGACATTTACTTTGCTCGCATCCCAACAGAGATCTCGGTTGACCGAGATCGCCTGCGCTGCAAAGGCTTCGTTGGCCTCCACGAGATCGAGATCGCCGACTTGCCAGCCGGCTTTATCGAGGCATTTTTTCGTCGCCGGGATCGGTCCCGTGCCCATCACTGCCGGATCGACGCCGGCGCTGGCGCCGGCCTTGATCGTTGCCATGAGCTTGAGTCCCAATTCCGTCGCTTTTTCCCGCGACATGACGACGACAGCGGCCGCCCCGTCGTTGATGCCTGACGCATTGCCGGCGGTCACCACGCCGTTCGGTTTGAAGGCAGCGCGGAGTTTCGCGAGGCTCTCGGCCGTCGATTCGGCGCGCGGAAATTCGTCGCGCGCGAAAACGATGGGGTCGCCCTTGCGCTGCGGAATTTCCACTTCGACGATCTCGCCCGCAAAACGGTTCTCCGCCTGAGCCGCAGCCGTCTTTTGCTGGGTTTGCGCGGCGAATTCATCCTGATCCGAGCGGCTAACCGCAAATTTCTCGGCGACGTTCTCGGCCGTAATGCCCATGTGGTAATCGTTGAACGCATCCCATAGACCATCGATGATCATCGAGTCGAGCAACTTCCAGTCCCCCATCTTCTGGCCGCTGCGGGACTTCGGCAATACGTGCGGCGCCACACTCATGTTTTCCTGACCACCGGCGATGATGATGTCGGCGTCTCCGCAGCGCACGGCCTGGGCGGCGAGATGCACGGCCTTGAGACCGCTGCCGCAGACTTTGTTGATCGTCAGCGCGGGTGTGGTGTGCGGCAGACCTGCTGCCAGGGCGGCTTGACGGGCTGGATTCTGCCCTGCGCCGGCGGTCAGTACCTGACCCATGATGACTTCGTCTACCGCAGCGGGCCGGATGCCGGTTTTATCGATCAGGGCGCGTATGACGCAGGCCCCCAGTTCGTGGGCGGGAACATTCGCCAGTGAACCCCCGAAAGTCCCGATCGGCGTGCGCAGTGCGGCGACGATAACGGCGTCTTGCATCACGGTCTCCTTCAGACCCGACCCGAGCGGTCCATCACATTAATCTACGTTGCAGTGCACCATTTTGCAAGCACAGCACACGTCTTGGCAGACGTGAGGAGATAGGTTCCGGTAGAGACGATCAGTTCTAGTAGTGAATGGTACGTCCGTCGACCGCCAGCGCGGCCTCGTGCATCGATTCCGCGAGAGTTGGATGACCGTGTACCGTGCGGGCGATATCTTCGGCGCTGGCGCCGAACTCCATCGCCAACACCGCCTCGGCGATGAGCTCTGAGGCGTTCGGACCGACGATGTGGACCCCGAGAATGGCGTCGGATGCGGCGTCCGCGATGATCTTGACGAGGCCCTCTGTGTCACCCATGGCCCGTGCCCGGCCGCTCGCGAGGAAAGGAAAGCTACCGACCCGGATCGCGCGGCCGGCAGCCTTGAGATCTTGCTCGGAGTGTCCCGCCCAGGCGATCTCAGGCCAGGTGTAGATGACCCACGGAATTACGTCGAGATCGACATGGGGCTTTTGTCCGGCGATGCGTTCGGCGACCGCAATGCCTTCCTCGCTCGCCTTGTGGGCGAGCATCGGTCCGCGCACGCAATCACCGATGGCGTAAATGTTTCCGACTCCGGTATGACAGTGCGAGTCGACGACGATGAAGCCGCGTCCGTCGATCTCGAGACCGACGTTTTCCAGCGCCAGCCCCTCGGTATTGGGCTGGCGCCCGACCGCGACGATCAACTTGTCGAATTTGCAGGTCTGCTCTTCACCGCCGGCCTCAAACCGCACGTTGACGCGTCCGCGCTGGACCTTGGCTTCGGTCACCTTGGCGCCGAGGCGGATGTCGAGCCCCTGACGCTTGAGGATCTTGAGCGACTCTTTCGCGATCGTCACATCGGCGGTCCCGAGAAACTCGTCGAGGGCCTCCAGGATCACGACTTCGGAGCCGAGGCGGCGCCAGACGCTGCCGAGCTCGAGTCCGATGACGCCGGCGCCGATGACACCGAGCTGTTTCGGGACCTCGTCGAACGCCAGTGCCCCCGTGGAATCAACAATGAGTGTCTGATCAATCGGCGCGGGCGGGATCGCCGCAGGCACGGATCCCGTGGCGACGACGATATGCTGCGCGGATACTGTCACCCGTTTTCCGCCACGGTCCGCGACTTCGATCTGGTCGGCCGTTTTGAAACTGCCGGATCCCTTGAGCCAGGTGACCTTGTTCTTTTTGAACAGTCCGGCGATACCCTGCGTCAAGGTGCCGACGATTTTGTCCTTGCGAGTCTGCATCGATGCGACGTCGATGGAGGCCTCGGCGATGATGCCGTGCTCCGCAGCATGCAGTTGGAGAAATTCGAAGTGATGCGACGAGTCGAGTAGCGCCTTGGATGGAATACATCCGACGTTCAGGCACGTTCCCCCCAGAACCGGTTTGCTCGAATCGCCGAGCCACCGCTCTACGCAAGCGGTGTTGAATCCGAGCTGGGCGGCGCGGATGGCTGCAACATAACCGCCCGGTCCACCGCCGATTACGATGACATCGTATTTGTCCATGATCCTAGTGTGCTGTCCCGTAATAAACTTCGATAAGTCGCGCAGGACTCGTGCCGCGATGCAAGGCGCGAGGAGGCGTCGTATCGGGACAAATTCGTCGGGAACGTATTTGGACCGCCGAAGGCGGGCCCGAAGGGTGGATGCCATGGACGGCATCCGCAATACGGCAACGACGAGTAACGCCGCAGCGCGGTGCGAGGACCAGCGAATTATGAAGTTTTATTGCGGGACAGCGCACTTGATGAGGCGTCCTATATTTCCAGTAGCATCCGTGCCGGATCTTCGAGCGTGCGGCGAATCGTATCGAGGAACTGCACCGCTTCGCGTCCATCGATGATGCGGTGATCGTAGGAGACGGCGAGATACATCATCGGCCGGATCACGACTTCATCATTTTCCGCAACCGGGCGTGGCTGAATCTTGTGCATGCCGAGTATCGCGCTCTGCGGCGGATTGATGATCGGGGTCGATATCAGAGAGCCGTAGACGCCGCCGTTGCTGATGGTAAAAGTACCGCCCGTCAACTCGTCGATCGTCAGCTTGCCATCCCGCGCCCGCTCGCCGAAATCGCGGATCTTGCGTTCGACCTCGGCAAATGTCATGCGGTCGACTTCGCGGAGAATGGGAACGACCAGACCGCGCTTCGAACCCACGGCCACGCCGATGTCGAAATAGCCGCGATACAAGATGTCGTCGCCGTCAACGGAGGCGTTCACGATCGGAAATTTCTTCAATGCCTCGACAGCCGCTTTCACGAAGAAAGACATAAATCCGAGGCGCACGCCGAAGCGCTCCTCGAATTCCACCTTGAAGCGGTTGCGAAGATCCATCACGGGGTGCATGTTGACTTCGTTGAAGGTAGTCAGCAGCGCACTTTCGTGTTGTGCGGAAAGCAGCCTCTCGGCCGTGCGTTTGCGCAAACGCGTCATCGGTACGCGCTCCTCGACACGGCTCGTGTCGATCGCTGTGGGGCGTTCCTGCACATGCGGCGTGGCTTTGATGACATCCGCCTTCGCAGCTTCGCTCCCCTTTTCGAGATAGGCCAAGACGTCGGCCTTCAGCAGGCGGCCGCCCTTGCCGGTCGCTTCGATACGGCTCGCATCGAGGCCATGCTCCTCGATCAGCTTGCGCACTGCCGGGCCGAGTTTCTCGACGGACTGGGTAGCAGGCGCCGCCACCTGCGATGCCGGCGCTACCGCTGCCGCCACCAGGGCATCCGCATTCGCCGAGGCTGTGCCCTCGGTGTCGATCACTGCGAGCACTTCGTCTTCCAGCACGATATCGCCGGTTTGCTTGCGGAGTTCTTTGATGACGCCCGATTCCGGCGCAGCGATCTCCAGAGTTACCTTGTCGGTTTCGAGATCGATCAGGTTATCGCCGCGCTCCACACGCTCACCGACCTGCTTGAACCAGTCCAGCAAGGTGGCGTCTGGTACGGACTCGGCGAGTACAGGTACCTTCACTTCGATTAACACGGTATTTACCCCTGTTTAGTTTCTTATCAAGCGGATTTCTTCTCCCTGGCTTGTTCGAACCGCGACAAATCCAGGGCGTCATGGATCACCCGCTGTTGCTGCTGGAGGTGAAGCGAGGCATATCCGACTGCTGGTGAAGCCGAATAGGGTCGAGCGACGCAAAGCAAGGGCTTGGTCTGATCGAAACACCCACCCAGGAACCGTGTCGAAAGCAGCATGGACCAGGCGCCCTGGTTGCGGGGTTCTTCTTGTACCCACACCAGTTCCTCGGCATTAGGATAAGCCTTTAGCAGGTTTTGAATTTCACTTTTCGGAAACGGGTAAAGCTGTTCGAGCCTCAAGATCGCGCAGTCCGTCACATCGTGTTCGCGCCGGGCTTCGAGCAGATCGAAATATACTTTGCCGCTGCAAACGAGAATGCGGTGAACCTTGTCCTTGTCGATCGAATCGATTTCATCGATCACCGTGCGGAATCCCCCGTCGATGAATTCTTCCAGCGGTGAGACCGAAAGTTTGTGCCGCAAGAGACTCTTGGGGCTCATCACGATCAGGGGTTTGCGGTAGGGCCGGATCATTTGTCGCCGCAGCATATGAAACATTTGCGACGGTGTCGTCGGATAGCACACCTGCATGTTCTCTTCCGCGCAAAGCTGCAGGTAGCGTTCGAGACGGGCGGATGAATGTTCAGGTCCCTGGCCGTCGTAGCCGTGGGGCAGCAGCATGACCAGGCCACAGAAACGCCCCCACTTCTCTTCGCAGGACGCGATGAATTGATCGATGACGACCTGCGCACCGTTGGCGAAGTCACCGAACTGCGCTTCCCAGATCACCAGCGATTTCGGATCGGCGCTGGCGTAACCGAACTCGTAGGCGAGGACGGCCTCTTCCGACAAGGTCGAGTTGATGACCAGAAAGCTCGCCTGGTCGGGACTCAGATTTTGTAGCGGGAGGTAGGTGTCGCCAGACTTCTGGTCGTGGATTACGGCGTGGCGATGAAAAAAAGTGCCGCGGCCGCTATCCTGCCCGGAAATTCTGACCGGGAAGTTTTCCGTGAGTAGCGACGCGTAGGCCAGCGTCTCTGCAAAGCCCCAGTCGCAGGCCTTCTCGCCCGCGCCCATCGCCTTGCGATCCCCGAGTATTCGCTTTAGTGCGCGGTGCAGCACCATGTCATCGGGCACCGTGCTAAAGCTTTCCGACAGGGATCGGAAACGCTCGGCGTCGAGCGCGGTGCTAGCTTCCACGTCCCAGTGCGTGTCTCGATAGGGTTCGAAGTTGATCGTGTGACGGCTGTCGATGACGTTGGTATGTGGCCGTGACACTACGTAATTGTTCTCGAGGGCATCGATATACTTGGCCGCCATCTCCTCTGCCTCACCGGGATTGATAACGCCTTCGGAAACCAGCTTCTCGGTATAGATGTGGCGCACGCCCGGGTGATTGCGAATGTGCTGATACATGATCGGCTGCGTCGCGGCGGGTTCATCGGCCTCGCTGTGGCCGTGCTTGCGGAAGCAGATCATGTCGACGACGACGTCCTTGTTGAATTCCATCCGATAGTCGAGCGCCATCTGCGCGACCATGGCAACGGCTTCCGGATCGTCGCCATTGACGTGGAAGATAGGCGCCTGGACCATTTTCGCGACGTCGGTGCAGTAGAGCGTCGAGCGGGAATCGAGCGGGTCGCTGGTCGTAAATCCGATCTGATTATTGATGATGATGTGCATGGTACCGCCGGTCGAGTAGCCACGCGTTTGCGACAGGTTTAGGGTTTCCATCACGACACCTTGACCGGCGAACGCAGCGTCCCCATGGATCAGCAGGGGCATGACCTGGTTGCGGTCGACGTCCGCGCGTCGATCCTGGCGTGCTCGCACCGAACCTTCGACTACCGGGCCGATGATTTCCAAGTGTGACGGATTGAAACCCAAGGTGAGGTGAACGGCTCCGGCGGGTGTTTCGATATCCGACGAAAAGCCCATGTGATACTTGACGTCTCCCGCACGGAGTTCGGTCGGGCCCTTGCCCTCGAATTCGTCGAACAGTAGCGAAGGGTGCTTGCCAACGATGTTGACCAGGACGTTGAGACGGCCGCGATGGGCCATGCCGAGAACTAGCTCCTTGACGCCGTGACGTGCAGCGTCATCGACGATTTGATCGAGCAGGGCGATCGTACTCTCGCTCCCCTCGAGCGAGAATCGTTTCTGTCCGACGTACTTGGTATGCAGATATTCTTCCAGCGCCGTAGCGGCGATCACGCGGCTCAGCAAATCCTTGCGTTTCTCGGCGCTGAAGTCGGGTTTCGCCTGCCGGGACTCGAGGCGCTGTTGCACCCAGCGCTTTTGACTCGTTTCCACGATGTGCATGTACTCCGCGCCGATAGTGCCGCAGTAGGTGGTACGCACGATCTCGAGAATCTCGCGCAAGCTTGCCTGATCCGGCCCTTGTAATGAGCCGGTGTTGAAGACCTTGTCCATATCAGTCTCTGACAGGCCGTGAAACGCAGGATCCAGCTCCGCGACAACCGGTCGCGCATACTGGTTGAGCGGATCCAGGTTCGCCTGGCGGTGTCCGCGGAACCGGTAAGCATTGATCAACTGTAAAACGGAAACCTGCTTCTTTGAGTCAGCTCCACTTCCGGCCGAGACCGCGACGGTAATCGGCTTCGGGGATGCCGCGATTTCCAGCATGCGCGCCTGAACTTCGGAGTGACGTACATCGCTTGCTGGCGCGCTGCGGCCGTCCTGCAAGCTATCGAAATACTTGCGCCAGTCTTGAGATACCTCATCGGGATCGAGCAGGTAGGACTCATAAAGATCTTCAATAAACGGCGCGTTGCCACTGAACAAGCATGATGGAGACTGCATCTTCAATCACCTGCAAAATGAGGAAATCGTCACCGGATGGCCCGAAACCCTGCCAATACCACGGTGTATCGGCGAAAAGAACGAGAATCTTTGATCAATCCCTGTCGAAAGTCATTAGAAGCTATCTCGGAATCAACCACGTTTCGGCGTTACCCATCGCGCATTTAGCACCGCTAAACCACGTTCGTCACGACTTAAAGTGTCGATCCCACACACTGCTGGGATGCCGCCTCGCCACGTTATCTTGCTGATCAAACGAGCGGAACGTTATTCTAGACAGTCCCGGCCGGCCGCAAGCACTCAGTAAACCGGCGGCGCGGGGCACAACGATTGGGGGAATCCAAGTGAGCGGACAACGTACCGTTACCATAACGGATAATGCGACAGGGAAGAGCGTGGAATGCCCGGTGCACGAGGGTGAATACGGGGCGCCGGTTATCGATCTCAAGGCCTTGTACAAGGAGCTCGGCATGTTCACGCTGGATGTTGGTTTCGGTGCAACGGCGAGTTGCCGCAGCGCCATTACCTACCTCGACGGCGAGCAGGGGGTGCTGCTTCATCGCGGTTATCCTATCGAGCAGCTCGCCGAGCATTCGTCTTTTGTCGAAGTTTGCTACCTGCTCGTGCACGGCGAACTGCCGAATTCCGACGAACTCGCCGAATGGGTCCATGCTCTCAAAATGCACGGCATGACCCACGAGCACCTGTCGCGTTTCTACTCGGGCTACCGCTACGACGCCCATCCCATGTCCGTCTTGACCGGCGTGGTTGGCGCCGTTGCCTCCTACTACCACGACAATACGGATATCTATAAGGAAGAAGATCGGCTGATCACCGCGCGGCGCGTCATCGGCAAGATGCCGGGCCTGGTTTCCAAGATCTACCGCTACGCGTCCGGCCTGCCGTTCGTGTACCCGAACAATTCGCGCGATTACGTCGAAAATTTCATGTACATGATGTACTCCTGGCCGACCGAGCCCTACGAGGCCAATCCGGTCGCGGTACGCGCGCTCGAACTGCTCATGATCCTGCACGCAGATCACGAACAGAACGCGAGCACCTCGACAGTGCGACTCGCCGGCAGCGCGGAGAGCAATCCTTTTGCCTGCATCGCTGCGGGTATTGCGACCTTGTGGGGCAAGTCCCACGGCGGCGCGAACGAAGCGGTCATCCACATGCTCCAAGAGATTGGCGATGTAAAAAATATCAAGAAGTTCATCGACCGCGCGAAAGACAAGGACGACCCGTTTCGGCTGATGGGCTTTGGACACCGCGTCTACAAGAATTACGATCCTCGCGCCAAGATCATCTACAAAGCCTGCCACGATCTGCTTGACGAAATGCACGTTAACCAGCCGTTGTTCGAAATTGCCATGGAACTCGAACGCATTGCACTGGAAGACGACTACTTCATCGAGCGCAAACTTTATCCGAACGTGGATTTTTACTCGGGCCTCATTTACCAGGCGCTCAATATTCCGCCCAGCATGTACACCTGTATGTTCGCCCTGGCGCGGTGCGCGGGTTGGATCGCGCAGTGGAATGAGTTGATGGCGGACCCCGATTTCCGCATCGGCCGGCCACGCCAGCTTTATATCGGCGCCAAGCAGCGCGACTACGTCCCGATCGAGAAGCGCACTTAGCGCCTCTTTATTACGGCGTTTCAATAGAGGGGCAGATTCAAATGAAGCCACCCGTGAGAATGACCGTCACCGGCGCCGCCGGCCAGATAGCCTATTCTTTATTGTTTCGCATTGCGGCCGGCGAAGTACTGGGCGCAGATCAACCGGTAATCCTGCAACTGCTCGAGATCGCGCCGGCGATGAAAGCGCTCGAAGGCGTAGTGATGGAGATCGACGACTGCGCGTTCCCACTGATCGCTGGAATCGAGACGACCGATGACGCCAACGCAGCTTTCAAGGACGCCAACTACGGTCTGCTGGTTGGCGCGCGGCCGCGCGGCCCGGGTATGGAGCGCAGCGATTTGCTGGAAGCCAACGGCGGGATCTTCAAGGTGCAGGGCAAGGCGATCAACGAAAATGCCGCACGGGATATCAAGGTGGTGGTGGTCGGCAATCCGGCCAACACCAACGCCTGGACTTGCATGACCTGCGCTCCGGATATCGATCCCGCACAATTCACGGCCATGACCCGGCTCGACCACAACCGCGCGATGGCACAACTGGCCGGTAAAACCGGGACCCCGGTCGATGAGATAAAAAACCTTGCGATCTGGGGCAACCATTCGACGACCCAGTACCCCGACTTGAGCCGCGCAACCGTCGCTGGCAGGGCGGCGCTCGACCTGGTCTCCCGCGCCTGGTACGAAAACGAATATATTCCGCGCGTCGCCAAACGCGGCGCAGAGATTATCGAGGCGCGCGGCGCGTCCAGCGCCGCGTCTGCGGCCAACGCCGCACTCGAACACTTGCACGACTGGGTGCTGGGTACGCCGGCCGGTGATTCGGTCAGCATGGCGATCCCGAGCGATGGCAGCTATGGCATCGAAGCAGGTCTCATGTATTCGTTTCCAGTTACGTGTGAGGGCGGGTCGTATAAGGTCGTGTCCGATATACCGATCAACGATTTCAGTCGTGCGCGCATGGACGCATCGGCCGCAGAATTAGCCGAAGAGCGTGCCGCCATTCAGAAAATTTTGGATTGAAACAGTGATCGACGAACAAGGCTTTCGTGCGAATGTCGGCATCATTTTGTTGAATGACAACGGCCAGGTGTTCTGCGGCCGCCGGGCCGGCATGGCGGCCTGGCAGTTTCCGCAGGGCGGCATTAAACACCATGAAACGCCCGAGCGGGCGATGTACCGCGAGTTGAAGGAAGAGGTAGGTCTCGAACCGGAGCACGTCGGTGTCCTGGGTTCAACAAAGGGCTGGCTGCGTTACCGCCTACCCAAGCGCTATATCCGCTACCACCAGCGGCCAGTGTGCATTGGTCAAAAGCAGATTTGGTTCTTGTTGAAGCTGGTGAGCGCCGAACACAATTTTAGGCTTGATGTTGCCGAACAGCCGGAATTCGATGCCTGGCGTTGGTTCGATTATTGGGATCCGCTCGGTTTCGTCGTGCCGTTCAAAAGAAACGTCTACCAGCGAGCACTCAATGAACTGGCGGATTTCGTCAGTGAATTGACCGGCGAAATGCCAGTGAACGGGGCCGATCATTCCAGACCCGGCTAGCGCCAAATGATAGTGGTTAACGGCCTTTGCGCACGGCCAGTTCCGGCAGAATCTTGCGAGCCGCGCGATTTCGAACGTTGCTCATAAAGCCGCGCGCGAAGTGCGGCTTGAATCCCCATCCCTCGATCATCGTACGCAGGTCCTCCAGGTGCGGTTCGCACTGACCCATCGCCATGTCCGCAACGCGCCGAATGTCGCCTTCATCGTCGCCCTGCGCCAGGGCCTCGGTGTAAACGCAGGCGTCGTATCCTCGCGCCTTCTGGATCATCTGCATGCGTTCCTCGACCGTCATGTCGCCCGGCGAGCGTGCAAATTCGGGGTCCGGCTGGTCGTCCGAACCGGCCGTTTGAGCGATCACCACAAGTGCGATCGTGAGGATGGATTTGCGCATCTTATCTCGTTACAGCTATGAAGCTGGCGCGTTCGACGATCCACTCCTGCTGCCGGCCGTCGACCCGGGTGCAGCCGAGTTTGACGACTTCGCCGCCGGGCGGGGCGACACCCACCGACAGGCCCTGCGCTACGCCGACGAACTGTCTGACGAGTCGGTACTTGATCGCGTGGTCGGCATGGGTATTACGCAGAACACGGAGTTTGCCGCCCTCGCTCAGAATCTGGCAGCGACCGTCCAGCTTCGAAGCAAATTCCAGATATGCGACCGCGTCTGCTTCTTCGGCGAGAGGGGAGGCCTGCCCGTTCGAGGCGCACGAAAGCACGATGAGGGCAGGCCCAAGCAGGCGTTGGCGGGAAGGTCGTGGAGCTCGCATGGCGGTGGATACTACGGTGCCCAAGAAGGTCTGTCCAAGCTGCTAAAGACAATTGCATGACTTTCTGCCACAGGCCTTTCTCGTTGATTTTCAGACTAAATTGGGTTACCCACAAAACCTGGGGATAACTTTGTGGACGCATTGCGTACAGACTTCTTTATCGCCCGTTCGCAACACGTTTTTATCAGTTTGCTTATTTTTTAACCAGTTCTTCGACCTCTTTGACAATCAAAGACTTAGCTCTGACACTTATCCACCGCGCGCGCCGGTTTAACAATTGGTCACGTTGACGCCAAACGGAGAGCTGCGTGTGTATAAGCGGACTCTGGAACGCGAAGAATTGGACTAATTCGCGGCACTTTGAGCCAAATAGGGCGGGTGAATGAGGATAGACTCGTGCGGACGCGCATCCCGCCGGAGTTTGACTCGCTTCCCGGAGTCCTTTTCCATGTCGTGAGATGCTGATGGATGCGAGGCGAAATTGTCGGGCGCGGCGGAGGAGGACTTGCAAGGCATGAAACTGCAGCATGACTTAGGCGGTGAACCCGCCGGTCCGATCGACCTTTCGGATCAAGAGGCCGAGCCGTTCGGCAAGCTGTTCACGGCCATATTCAGCGCCCTACGCCAGCACGACGTGATGAGCGTGGACGAATTGCGGCGTACCCTGGAAGACCTGTCGAAGGACGTCTACGACCAGCCCTATTACGAGCGCTGGGGCGAGGCCTTGTGCAACCTGCTCGAGGAAAAAGCGGCGGTGTCGCGCGCAGAAATAGAGCAACGCATGGCAGAACTCAAAATGCGTATCGAGGCGACGCGGTGATCGCCGAGCGGCGTTATCGAACCGGCGATCGCGTCCGCGTACATGCGGCCAACCCGCCGGGGCACCGGCGCGTGCCGGCCTATATCCGCGGTGCGGTCGGTGAAATTGAGCGCTATTGCGGCGCCTTCAGGAATCCGGAGGAGCTCGCCTATGGATTCGACGGCTTGCCGCAGCGCCACCTCTACCGCGTACGCTTCAGGCAGGTCGAGGTTTGGGCGAACTACGAGGGCGGACAGCGGGATACCCTCGACCTCGAAGTCTTCGAACACTGGCTGTCCTGCGCGGCAGAATCACCATGACCGGCAATAGCGATCATGAACACGTGCACGGCGAACCGGTCTTGTCCTATGCCGACGACAGCCGGCACGATTACGACGAAACTGGGCGTTATCCTTTGATGGCCGCGGCCATGCGCGATCTGCTGATCGAACGCGGCGTGATCACCGCGCAGGAAGTCCGGGAGTACCTGGAGTTCATGGATTCGCGCGACGGCAGCCTCGGTGGAAAAATCGTTGCGCGCGCCTGGTCGGATGCCGACTACAAGGCGCGCCTGTTGGCCGACGGCACTGCCGCTGTCGGCGAGTTCGGTGTGTCGTTGGACGGAATCGAGCTGGTCGTGGTGGAAAACACGGCCGAGGTGCATAACCTCATCGTGTGCACGCTGTGTTCGTGTTATCCCCGGGCGATCTTAGGCCTGCCGCCCGACTGGTATAAAAGCAAGGCCTACCGATCGCGCGCCGTGAACGAGCCGCGCAAGGTAATCGAAGAGTTCGGCACGGCCCTACCCGCTTCCACCATCGTGCGGGTTCACGACAGCAACGCGGACATGCGCTATCTGGTGTTACCCGCGCGGCCCGCTAACACCGCGGGTTGGGGCGAGGAACGCCTGGCGGATCTGGTGACACGGGACTGCCTGGTCGGGGTCGTCGTGCCGGCCGGCCCCGAATAGTCCGCTGAACGGATTTGACGACGAACCGTCGATTGAGGAAGTGGTGGAGCCGATGACTACCAACTACATAATATAACAAATTGTTAAAAAAGGACAAAATAAGGGATATATAGCGAAGTGGCCCCCATAGTTGCCCCCGTGTGTGCCATGTCACTGCGAGTACGGCTTTAGAAGATCACGTAAACGATGTCACCTCTCCGCAGGTGTTTGGGCATTGTTGTCAGAGTTTCTGCTCCACCTCGTGCCGCTGCTTCCGAAGGGCGCGGGCCAACTCCCGCAGCAAAGGGGTGCGCTCCGCCCCGGTAAGCGTTCTGGGCCACCCGAGCCTTACCTCCGTCGGTTTTTGGCCCGGTTGACCGCTCCCACGGCTTCCATCGGTGTATCAGCTCCGCCTGCCGTGCCCGTCGTTCCCGTGTCCAACCGTTCTCCGTCGGTCTGCTCCAATAGTTTGCTTTGCGGGTCTTCGATTTCGTCCGCGCGGGACGGAGCATTATTCACTTGCTGGTGGCCATGAGCAATATTGGCCTGCCCGACGAAGGCCACAGACCGTGGGTGCTTCATCTCCGCCAGGGTCTCCAGAGTCGCCCGGCACTCTTGCGGGTATGCCTCAAAAGCCTCCGGGTACTCGCCCATGTTGAGTGCAGCCCGGCGGGCCAGGTCGCTGAAGATGGCATCAAGCGTGTGAGCTTGTGCAGCAAGCATTGCTTCCGCTCGACCGAGATTGCCCTCCGTCGCGGCGCTGGAAGGATGACCGCGCCTTGTACGGTGGGTCGCATCGCCGTACGGGCCATACCGACCGTCTGGTCTTCGTTTGGTTTCGCCATCGCGGTGATCTGGTTCAGATCGCGCTTCTGCTTGGGCTTCGACTTGTGAGCCATCTTAATCCTCTTTTTTGGTGCCGGGCTCAGGCAGCCAATGGTCGCAAATTCGTTCCGCCCGCGGGTAGGCGGGCATCTGGCCGGGTTGCGGCCCACCAACCTCGCACGAGCCGATGCCACCGCCGTCCCCGATGGAGTCGGGGGTCCAGTGCCGGCACTCGGCGCACTGCACAAGGTGAGGGCGGGGGATTGGTAGTCCACGGATCCGATTCCAGCACCAGGGACAGCCCAGCACTTGGCCCTGAGTCCACAACCAGATCGGGCCGCATTGGGCACAGGTCGCCTGCTCGGTGTAGCTCGCCGGGCAAATGCCTCGCTCCATCTCCCTCCGCTGGTCGAGTGATGCGGCGAAGGCGGCCAGGCTCTCCCCACGTACCTCACCGCATCGCCAACCCTCGATGTCTTCCGGGGCCAAGGCGTCGCAGACCTCCGCGGGTTTGATGGAGAGTCCTCGGCACGCGTGAGCCAGTGCCTCCAGGAGCCGAGCGTCGTCTTCCTCGGGATCCCTATACGCAGAATCCGCACTATCCGCACAACTGCTTGGTTCAACAGAGTTCTGCGTATTTTGCGAATTATGCGTAGAGGGAGACTTCTGTGGTGGAGGCGCCTCTAGGATATCGCGCCAGCTCATTGCTATCCCTGCACGACGCCTGGGCGCACCCGCACCGTGGGCGACGGACGGCGACCAGGGCCATCACGCGGTGATGCGATCACCTCCACATAGCCGCGCTCTTGCAAGGCCTCCAGGGCACGGTTCAGCATGGCGACACGGGGGAAGGTGCCGCGCAGGGCATTGAAGGCTTCTCGTACAGTAAAGCGGGTCAATCGGCCGCGTTCTATCCACTCCCACACCCGCCGGGCGGCGGCAATGCTGGGATCGGCGCCCATCAGGTCCAGCGCTGCTAGGCTGTGCTGGCTGATGGCCGCCATGATCTCCACGGCGGCGGTCATGGTTTCGATGGTGACGGATGCCTCCCACGGTCTGCCGTGCGCGTGTTTGATGCCGTGCAGCACCCCAGCCAGGCGTGCCGCGGCACCGGAAGCCTTGCCGGCCCAGTCGGTGAAGTGCTCGAACTGACGGTTAGGCCGCATCTGGACTTCGATGGCTCGCGCGAAGTCGAGCCACTCGGTGTAGGCCTCGTCGCTTAGGTGGAGCACGTGAGGTTGTTGGTCGCCGTGTCCGTCAGTGACGGGCTCCCAATCCAGCATCGCGCGAACGCCCGACTCGTAGGCATCTCGGATGTTCTCAGGCACGGGAGTGGACTCCAGGGTGCGAAACCCCAGCGGTGAGGGTGGGAGCAAATAGAGAAACCGGCCCAGCAGTCCCCGACCCCGGAATCCGGGTTTCGTTGCGAGGCCTCGTAGTACATCCGGCTGCGGACTCAGGCCGATACTGAGACGCGGGCTTTGCAGCAAGACCGGTGGTCGGCCGACCCGGTCGACGCGCTCTGAATCGCCACTGTGGGCTTTGAGGACGAGGTCGAGATTAGGGATAGCGTTCGAGTATCGACCTTGGAGCAGGTCGAAAACGCCGCCTTCGGACGACAGCCAGGCCATACATTCGCCGTGGTCGGCCAACAGTATCCCCAGCCGCTCCGGAGTCGTGTCCGAGGTCCAGATTTGCGGTGTCACTGGGACGTCGCGCGGGTCAGCTTCCAGGTCCGCAACCTCCTTCGCTAGAGCATCGGCTTGCTCGGGAGTTTTCGCCCGCGCAGCTTCGTTACGTTTGGCCTTGACGCGCGCATCCAAGGTCTTGCATTCGCTGCTGATGCGCGTGATCTCCGTTTTCATGTTCTTCGCCTGATCCCGCTCCCATGCCGCCAGCGGCGCAGTGGCGGCGCCCTGCACGGCACTTTTGCGATTACCGGGTGGTAGGGCGACTACGACCCACAGGTTGCAGGGCTCAAAGTAGTCCGGTTTCACCTGCACCCGCAGGTGCCGCACGGCAGCGGCGGCACAGGTGACCAAGATCATTCCTGCAGCCAGCTCTGGCGGGGTCTCGGTGGCGGCGGCGAGTGCGCGGGCGTAGTCTCCTGCCCAGCTGGGCAGATGCGCCAAGTCGAGGTGGGGCAGGTTGGGTGCATCCAGCTGGACCAAGTCCGGCCATTCTTTCTCCGGCGGTGCGGCGGATTTCAGCAACTGAGTGGTCATGCCCTGCCTCCTGCTAGCCACACGGCTAGGTCGTTGAAGTCGGTCAGATGCATGGGTGCACCTGCCGGCCACTCGGGGAGGGCCAGCAGCGCCCTGGATGCAATGGCGGCAGCCTTCGCCTTGGCCGCGCCGGGATTGCCAGCCGTCAGCCGGTCATCATCACCCGCAATCACCTGCTCAACGTGCGGCCAACGGCGGCGGGCAGCCACCGCAACCGGCTCCAGATTCCCCGCATCAATGGCGGCCAGCACCAGCGTGGCGGGTTCATCCTCGGCCAGGGTGCAACCAGTAGCCCAGCCCTCGCAGAGGATAATGCGAGAGCAATGCGTCATATTGCCCGCCACATGAATGAAGCAGCCGCGCTTGCGTCCACCAGAGAGCAACCGCTTGGCGCCATCGGCAGAGATGAATTGCAGACTGGTCATCCGGTCGGCAAAGTCCGTGACGGGCAACGTCAGTGCGCCTTTGTGCAGCCTTGCGCCATGGGGCTGGATACGCTTTCGGACTAGGTAAGGATGATTACCGGGAGCAGGTGCTGCCGCATACCAGATTGCATTGGCCCGGTCTGCGGCTTCGGCGTGCTGGGCGCGACGCGCCGACTCGACGCGGCCCCTCGCGGCCTCCACCTGACAGGTGAAGGCGGCCCGTTCGGCACGCGTATAAGGCTTGTTGCGCTTCGCCTGCCAGGTTTCGGACAGGCCCGAAGACCAGTCACCGAAGCAACCGCCCAAACCGTCCTCGAAGAGCCTGCACCATCCGGCGGTGTTACCGTGGCCTTTGCCGACGCCTGGAAAGCGATGCAGTTGGCCGGGCTCAATCACATCGGGTGGTGTCAAGCCAACGGCCCGGACCGCGTCACGGAACAGGGAGGCCGCGTCATTCATCGGGCAGCGTTCCCGTCAGCCTCGCGGGCGACCATTTCCCCAGCTGGCGCGTAGGTAGGTGTTACTGCCGTTTGGAACCCCGCCGACATTAATTTCTCGTACCGCTCGGCTTGACCCGTCTGCCCTTACGCCGCCACTCCGCGGGCAGTCTCCAACTCTGCGACGAGGGCTCGGATCTCATCGTCTGATTTCCCGGCGATACGAGCCGCATTGAGCGTATCGACTTCGTGTTCGGGCCAGCCAACCGCACGGGCACCGATCGCTACCGGCTTCGTAAACAAGCGCGCGCCCACATCCATGTAGTGCGCACTTCTCGATCTACCGCGTCGTTTCAGTACTTCCGGCAATCGAAGAATCGTGTAGGTCATGCGCAAACCTCCTGGCATCGCACAGCACCATGCTGCATACCAGTACACGTGACATGTCACACGACCCCACGTAAGTGTATGAAAAATAGAGAACTAAGGGAGATTAGGGCGATTGCATTTGTCATGACAACTCGCTGACTTGTCATGTTGTCACGATGACTTGTCACGTACTGCCGGCAGCTCCTGGATCATTTTCACGCAGTCACGCGTCAGCGTCGTCGTCCTCATGGTCGGAAGACCCCATTGCCTCGTCAGCGTCTGAGAAGTGGCCGCCGCGTTCACCGGCTTGCTCAAACGATTCCGTGCGCTTTTCAGCCTCTCTCCCGGCGCGGTCGTCCGCTGCGCCTCGCTTGTCAACGATCCGGAACCTAGGCTGCCAACCGCCTCCGAGCTTGCAGTCCTCAAACGGATCTCCATGCAGGCCCAGGCAACGGCGTAGTGACGAACGCAACCGGGACACCGTTTTCGAATTCTTGTTGTTTCGAGGCGCCATGCGATTTTGCGCGAAGCCCAAAAGGATGCCGCCTTGGCGATTCAACGTACCCCTTCGTTTATCGATGAGTTCAAGAGTCGCGAGAGGAACGCGCTTTCTGGTATCGCGCGCAGAAATCTCGAGCATGTTATTTGCCCCCAGCCCGTCCTCATTTCGATCGCCGACAAATGCGATGGTGACCTCGTCGGCCGCAAGATGCTCCATCTCGCGGAATACGGCGCAAGGATCAGTTGTTTCTCGCAGGTTTGCGTCCGGAGCGAGATCACTCCCCGTTTGGTCGTCTACAGTCGTTTCTGATGTGTCGCTCTCTGTGAAGTCGAGATCCTCCTTTTCGATGGCTTCGATTTTAGACAGCTCAAATAAGCCGTCCGACATCGGCGGATACCACTCGTCGCCGGACATACTTCCTTGCGTCAGGCCCCAAACCAGGTGCATGTCTAGAAGGCGGTCCTCCTCAATTTTGGCAAGTATGAACGCCTCGGGTTGGATGTCTGAATGCCCGCTCCAGCGCTCAATGAGTGCTGCGCCGGTCATGTACCGCTCGTCCGGAATGAAATTCAGGATGTCCTGTTCCCGAAACCAACACGCCATCAAGGGTGACAGGTAATCGGGGTCCCCTCCCAAGGACGGATCAAAACGAACCTCGGGCGGCGGATCGAGCTCATTGGCATTGGTGTATACACGAAGACCGCTATCTTCCGGTCCCCGATATGCCCACATAGCGAATTCCTCGGGTGATGCCTTGAGGCGTTTATCCAATAGCCTCATCGCTTTGGGAGAGGGTATGTATTGGTTGTCAGGTCCAGGCGGAAGAGGAACGTATTCGGTCATGGCTGTCTCCAATTTGGTCGGCACGGAGCATGGTTTCGGCTACCCTGGATCTGCGCACCAGCTATTCCACGACGTGCTCAACTTCGCTGTTCAATTCAAGTCAGTCGTGGGTGATACGGGACGTTTTAATACCTTACTGTACATTCACAATCATTGTGAATGTCACCATTGTGAATGTCTAAAGAGAATGCCATGCGGTCTTGACTCGCTGTCGTGGGCATCTAAACCTTGACGATGAGAGGCGTCCACGATGCCAAAGATCAGAAGAACTTACTGACTTGAGTTGTGCGAGCAAAGGGTTGCTCTGGCGTAAGCAGGTCGTATGCCCAAGGTGCTTGTAAAAGGCAAACCGACAGCTGGATGAAACTCGAGCGCGAGTGGCGTGATCCCTTAGAAGGGCTCCAGGTTAATTACCGATGCGGAAACCGGGCCTTTTCAGCTACGGTCGGGACATGTCTTAGCCGGAGCTATAAGATCTCGAATGCCGCCGGACGCAACGAAACGTGTCTCCGGGCAAGCGGCCACGATGGCGTGCGGCAGCAAATTTTCGTCGACCACTCCTAGCTTAATCAGGGTCCCGATGCGCGAAAATTGAGTTTATCGCGCATGTGGAAAGAGTCGCAGATGGGACCCTTTGGCTTGAAGCACCAGGGGGGGTCGTCCAACCACGTCGGCGTTTGGCTTAAGTACCTATGGGTCTCGTTGTCTCACTTGTTGGGGCCTACGCGCGAGGCGCTGAGGTTTTGACACCCTGGCGTTTCCGTACTCACCAGCCTCGACTGGTTAGCGCACGGGAATTACAACATTGTATTGACGGGCGGATTGTTCCATGGGTATTCGGTGACCTTAAACGCATGCGAATATGTGGCAGTGTCTCAGTATGAAATTAGCGCTTTGTCGCGATAGTTTCTGAGGCAGCGCCAGATAATCTTCGTGATGTTGTCCAGCTCCCGGCCAATGCCCTCCAGCAAACCGAGGTCGTCGAGCATGTTATAGACCTCGGTCGGGTCATTTTTTGTCATTGGAAAACGTCTGACTGAGACACTACCCAGCGCCGGCACAAACTCAAATTACCATGTGCTGGAGAGGGTATGTTAGACCTCTGAATCTTCGGGAGATTCAGGTTCCCGGCACAACGCTGTGCCGGGCTTGTGCCAGATAACTCATTGAACCGTAACGGAAAAGCGGCAAATGACACAGATCCGCCGCAAAATAGGTGGGTCGGGTGCGCGCGTGTGCGTAAGCGCGAGGCGTGCGCACACACGTCGGGGGGCATTTCCGGGGGGAAACGGGGTAACGTCAACCTACTACCTACCTATCTTATTGAATAATAATAATAATAGCCCCCCAAAACCCGGCACACTGCCGGCACACTCCGGCACAGCCCCTCCGTAACCCCATGATTTCATGGCCCCCTGCCGGCACACTGCCGGCACAGCAACATGATATTTCTGTGCCAGACCGGTCAATGTTTGACCGATTTCGGCCTTACGCGCGAGGGCTCCCGTGGGACGGATGGACCCATAGGTACTTCGAATCGAGCGGCGAGGCAAAAAGGAGCCCCCCCCGGTCCTCGATTGCTGCGGGTCCCATGCGGCGACCGGGGCTGACGCGCGATAAAGTGAATTATCGCGCATCTGGAACCCGGCTCAGCCATGGTTTGAGCGCCCAGGACATGGGCGAGGGCGCGCGTCGATCGAGACCGGCGTTCGGCCTGCGATTGAAATCCGACGCCGGCTTTCAATACTTTGGTGTTTATATACTTGACGGCGTGTCGTCAAGTATATAAACACCGATCATTTACGTCATCTATGCGCTCGGTCAAACGGCCTTCCATCTTGCCGAGGTCTTCTTTTACCGCCCCATGAGTAGATTCCAGGCACTCTTCAAATACTTTCCGGAGTTATTGTCAAAAGTGGTGTTCAGGCGGTTGAATCAAGCGGCGACCTGATTGACCCTTGTCACCTCGATACCATCTTCAAATTTAACTCCAGTAATCACCTTGGCCAGATAGTCGAATCCACGTAGGCGTCGCCAATTCTTCTGCGCACACCGCCCCAGCTTGAACATCATATGGAGCATGCCGTCCCGAGAGAGACAGCCCTTGGAGCGCCGGGTCCGGTGCCGGATCGTAGCGAAGGTGGATTCAATCGGATTGCTCGTGCGAATGCTTTGCCAATGTGGTGCCGGAAAATCATAGAACACCAGCAACTCCTCACGGTCTTTCTGTAGGCACAGGGTCGCCCTGGGATACTTCGGTTCATAGGTCTTGAGGAACAGCTCGAACGCCTTCTCGGCGTCGGCCTTTGTCGCGGCCTGCCAGATCGCGTGCAGGGCTTGCCTGGCTTTGGCCTGTGCCGACTTCGGCAGGCAGTTCAGCACGTTCATCGTCTTGTGCATCCAGCAGCGTTGCTGGCGGGTCTCACCGTAGACTTCCTCCAGTGCGGCCCGGAAGCCCATGGCACCGTCCCCGATCGCCAGCTTGGGAATATTCATCCCGCGTGACTTCAATTTCAGCAACACCTCGCGCCAGCTCTGCGTGGACTCCCGCACACCATCCTCCATCGCCAAAAAACGCTTCTCACCTCGCTCATTGACGCCGATCACCACCAACGCACACAGCTTCGTGTGCTCCGCCCGCAGGCCACTGTAGACACCGTCCGCCCACACCTACACCCAGCGGTCCTGGTCCAATCGCCCCTCGCACCAGTCGCGGTATTCTTGCGCCCACACCTGCTTCAAGCGCGACACGGTGCTCGCCGACAGGCCCTTCGCCTGCGGCCCCAACAAAACTTCCAGCGCAGCGCCCATTTCGCCACTGGAAACGCCCTTCAAATACAGCCACGGCACGGCCGCCTCCAGGGTTCTTGTCTTGCGCACATACGGCGGCACCAGCGCTGAACGGAAGGTCACCGGCTCGCCGAGCTTCGAACGAACCTTCGGTATCCTGACCGTGACCGTCCCCAAGCCCGTCTGCAACTGTCGCTCCGGCAAATAGCCGTTCCGAACGACACCCGCTTTGTCGTCCGCCGTGCGATGGCTTGAATACTGCGCCAAATACTCTGCCAGCTCGCGTTCAACTGCTCGCTCAATCAGCGCCCGTGCACCGTTTCTCAAAACCTCCGTCAACGGATCTGAAATTCCTCCTCGACCTGATATTTCAACAACGTTACTCTCTCTCATGGTGGCGTATCCTCTTTGGTTGGCTTGCTGCTTGGTAACAACATTTCAACCAGATACGCCGCCTTTCTTCAACTATCTCAAACACCAGATTCCGTTATAACTCTACTTTCCGCATCGCCTTGGCGAGCAGATCCGTGCTCCCATTGAGCTGTTTTCTCGTCATGGCTGTTACTCCGCAACGTCAATTGACAGTTTACAGCGGTGGACCCCATCGATTGGACAGCTGAACGGCGGAGCTAAGTGAAATCTTCTGTATTAAAGTACTCGGCGGAGAAGGAGCAGAAGATGACAAAGAGGAAACGACGCAATCATTCGGCAAGCTTCAAGGCGAAAGTGGCTGTGGCGGCGGTTCGAGAGGACCGCACGATGGTTGAACTCGCTGAGCAGTTTGATATTCACCCCAATCAAATCCAGGACTGGAAGAAGAAGCTGTTGTCGCAAGCGGAGGAGTTTTTTGGCAATGGCGCTAAGGACGGAGGCGAGAACGGTGAACGCGAGACCGAGAAGCTCCACGCCAAAATCGGTCAACTGACAATGGAGAAGGATTTTTTATCCAAAGCGCTCGGTCGCGACCGATGAGCGAGCGCAGACAGATGGTCCAGCGCGAACATTCGTTGCCGGTCACCCGGCGCTGTGAGCTGCTCGAGGTCGCGCGCTCGACGGCGTACTACCGCCCGAGCCCAGTGTCGGAGGCAGACTTGGCGCTGATGCGTCTGATCGACGAGATTCATCTCGAACGCCCGTTCTACGGCAGTCGTCGGATGCGCGACGAACTGGAGACCCGCGGGCATTGGGTCAATCGCAAGCGGGTGCAGCGACTGATGCGCCAGATGGGGCTGGCGGCGCTCTATCCGAAGCCTCGCACAAGCGTGGCGGGTCGTGGCCATAAGGTCTACCCGTACTTGCTCAGGGACATTTCGGTCGCGCGGGCGAACCAGGTCTGGGCAACGGACATCTGCTATATCCCGATGGCCCGGGGGTTCATGTATCTGGTCGCGGTGATGGATTGGTACTCGCGGCGGGTGCTCTCGTGGCGGGTATCGAACACGTTGGACAGTGCGTTCTGTGTCGAGGCACTTGAGGAGGCGTTGGCTCGGTACGGGGCGCCGGAGATCTTCAACACCGACCAGGGCGCGCAATTCACCTCCGAGGCGTTCACCGATGTGCTCAAGACACACGGCGTGGCGATCAGCATGGATGGCAAGGGGCGCTGGCTCGACAACGTTTTCGTCGAGCGACTGTGGCGCAGCGTGAAGTACGAGGATATCTACCTGCGAGCCTATGACACGCCGGCCGCGCTGCGTGTCGGCCTCACCCGCTATTTCGATTTCTACAATGCTCGGCGCCGCCACACGGCGCTGGACCGACGCACCCCGGATGCGGTGTACTTCGATGAGGTCGCCCAAGCGGCCTAAGACCCAGTGGAGATTTCACTTAAGACAGTGTCCAAGATCCGGGGTCCACTTCTGTTCCTGTGGACCCACCGGGTCAACCTTGAGTTCGGTGGTCAAGCAGGCGTATTTGGGGATTTCCGCCGTTTTTGGCTTTGGTTGAGACGATAGCTCTCGCCGTTCATTTCCAGGATATGGACAGGGTGGGTCAGGCGGTCCAGCAAAGCCCCGGTCAGACGTTCCGAGCCGAATATCTCCGTCCACTCATCGAACGGCAAGTTGGAGGTCACCATGATCGAGCCCCGCTCGTAGCGCTGGCTGAAGACTTCGAACAGCAGCTCGGCGCCGGTCTTCGAGAGCGGCACGAAGCCGAGTTCGTCGATGATCAGAAGGTGATACTTTGCCAGTTGCTTCTGCAGGCGCAACAGGCGTTTTTCATCCCTGGCCTCCATCAGTTCATGAACCAGGGCGGCGGCCGTGATGAAGCCGACGGAGAGCCCCTTTTGGCAGGCCGCCAGACCGAGACCGAGGGCGATATGGGTCTTGCCGGTTCCGCTGTTGCCGAGCGCGATGATATTCTCACGACGCTCTACGTATTCGCATCGCGCCAACTCCAGAACCAGCATCTTGTTGAGCGAGGCGATGGCCTTGAAGTCGAAGCTGTCGAGGCTTTTGACGGCGGGGAACCTGGCCTGTCTGCTCCGCCGCTCGACCATGCGGCGCTCACGGTCGATCAGTTCCAACCCGGTCAGACGGACAAGATACCGCACAGGGTCGGCGCCCTCGGTGGCGCATTGGCGGGCCAGCTTGTCGTATTCGCGCAGGAACGTCGGCAGTTTCAGGGTCTTGAGGTGATGGGCCAGCAACACTTGCGGCGTATCGGTCATGACGCGCCTCCACCCAACAAGCTCATATAACTGGCGGCGGCCGTGGTCGCCACGTTGGCCCGAGGCAGGTAGGGATAGATATCCAGGTCGAGTTTGGGCGGGCGTCGCTCGATACGGCACAGCACAAGGTGTTTGACGGCGTCGTAGCCGATCGCGCCCAGACGCAGGGCGTCCTTCACCGCGCCGTGAAGCACCTCGCGATCGAAGGTCTCCAGAAGCCGAAGGACCTGGACGTATTCCCGCTTGCCGGCCTTGCCCATGCGCGCCTCCAGGAGCCGGCGCAGGGTTGGGAAGGCATCAGGCAGTTCCCCTCCGGCTAGCCTGCAAATTGCACCAATAGAAACGGCGGTCCTGTAGTTTCCTATATAATTCAAAGTGCTAACAACGAATAAAGGAAGGGACCGCCGTGACGAAATGTTACCAGAGATCGTTCGAATTTCCACGTGTTAATCGCCGCATTGTCGAAGCCAGATTCGACGGTGGCGACATCACTTCCGATGGTGGCGTGTTGCTATTGCGGCAGGCAGATCGGTTAACGGGTTTGAGTGATTCGATTGCGCGGGCGCTGTCGGATCCCCGCCGTCAGGCGAGTTGCGATCATGATGTGCCGGGTCTGGTTCGGCAACGCCTGTATGCGATTGCGCTGGGCTATGAAGACCTGAACGACCATGACGGATTGCGTCAAGACGTGGCACTGCAGACAGCAGTGGAACGTGATCAATGGTTGGCCAGTGCATCGACCTTATGCCGTTTTGAGAACCGGGCTGATCGGGAGACTGCCTGGCGGTTGCACGAAGTGCTGCTCGATCAGTTCATCGCCTCGTTCAAGCGTGCACCGAAAAAGTTGATACTGGACTTCGATGCGACCGATGACCCGGTACACGGTGAACAGGACGGTCGCTTCTTTCACGGCTATTACCGGCACTACTGTTTTCTGCCACTGTATGTATTCTGCGGTCATCAGTTGCTGGTGAGCTATCTTCGTCCGAGCAACATCGATGGTGCCAAACACAGCTGGGCGATTTTGTCGTTGTTGGTCAAAAGACTGCGGCAAGTGTGGCCAAAGGTGCGGATCATCTTCCGCGGTGACGGTGGCTTTTGCCGCTGGAAGATGCTGCGCTGGTGTGATCATCACGAGGTCGGCTACATCATCGGACTGGCCAAGAATAAGTGCTTGAACCGGCTCACGGCATCCTTGCAGGATGAGGCCGCGGCGTGCTTTGCCGCCACCGGACATAAAGTGCGCTGGTTCACCGATTTCCAATACGCTGCCCGCAGCTGGGATGGTGCGCGTCGCGTGATCGCCAAGATCGAGCACTCGCAGCACGGTGTCAATCCGCGTTATGTGGTGACCAACCTTGAAGGCGATGCCAAGCAGCTGTACGACAAGCTTTACTGTGCCCGCGGTGACATGGAAAACCGCATCAAGGAAAACCAACTGGATATGTTCGGCGATCGCACCTCCTGTCAACACTGGTGGCCGAATCAGTTCCGATTGTTACTCGCCTCGCTGGCCTACACCCTGATCGAGGCGATCCGGCGGATCGCATTGAAAGGTACCGAGCTGGCCAACGCTTATGTCGGTACCATCCGTTTAAAGCTGTTCAGGATCGGTGCCGTGATCCTGAAAAATACGCGCCGTATCCGTTTCCTTTTGGCCAGCGGTTGTCCTTACAAGGAACTCTACTTCCTGGCCGCGAATCGACTCGCACCCGGATAAACCCGAAACGATTAAAGCATTCGCGTGTTGAAAACACGCATGGATACCTTTGCCTGAAAAACGACTTCTCAGCAAAAATTACTGCGGTAACGTCCTTGCCACTCGGGCATGAGTAGACCAGCCCCTGCAATCGCCGATGACAATCGATTGAACGGCCAACTTGCCAACAAAACCGCCTAAATTTATTCACTCATGCAATATGCAGGCTAGGTGCGGTGCGCTGAGGCGGCGTGGTTCGCCGGCGAGCCGGCTCTTACGGTGCCGCAGTTGCATGCCTATCGCACCGTAGGAGCCGGCTTGCCGGCGAACAGCTATTCAGGGGATTTGTAGCCGCCGGCGTCGGCACCGAGCCCTGGGAACGAAAGAAACTCGAACGACTATGCCGCACCATCACCCGACCCGCGCTCTCCGAGCAGCGCCTGTCACTCATCTCACAGGGCTTGGTGCGATACGCGCTCAAAACCCCTTGACCTGGACGGCACCACCCACGTGTTCTTCGAACCGCTCGATTTCATGGGGTACGTCCGTGTACCCCACCCCGGACAGGGCGACCTTCGGTCGTGCAAATCGGCAGTCCTGCCGATTAGTCATGGCCCTCCTCGCCGCACTCATTCCCAAACCCCGTGTCAATCTCATCCGCTTTGATGAGGAACATCCCTGTTCCTCACCCTTCGGGCGACCTTCGGTCGTCCAAATTTATTCCGGATAAATTTGTCACGGCGTGTTCGCACCGAACAGTCCACACCGCGCGGCGGTCACCCCCGCCCGCCGCGGCCGCAAAACACCCGGCCCCGACACCGAGAAAACCCCTGGCCAGTGCCGCGCCGCCATGACGTGCAGGGATGCACTAATGCCGCGGGCGCAGGGATGCGCAAGAGCGGCGAGCCTTAAGCCAGGCGCTTGAAGCACGTATTCAAAGCTCCCGCGTCCTGCTCACGCCCCCGACCTACATCCCTGTAGGCCACATCGACATCGACAAATCGGCAGGAAAACCGATTTATAGGCTACATCCATGTAGCCTACCTGCTGCGCAGGCCAGCTAAAGCTGTTCCAGTTTGCTCCCGGCAAACTGGTGCACAGTCGCAGATTGCCGCGAAGCGGGCGGGCACAGGGAGGTGCCCGATGAAACCTGTGATGCCTGCGGCGGCAACGTTAAGATCATCGCCTGCATCGAAGACCCCGCCGTCATCCAACGCATCCTCGAGCATCTTGACCAGCGCGCTGCACAGCCGACGTGGTCCGGCATTCCTTCCGCCCGAGCACCCCCACAAGCAGCGCTGCCGGGCCTCAACGACTGAGGCTCGATGCCATCCCCGATCTCAAGCAAGATCACAGCCCTCATCGGCGACGGTCACGGGCCCGCTCGTGACCACACCCCGCTAGACGCACTTGACCCAGGCCATCGACACACCGGCCCCGCGCAACCCCGTCCACGACCGCCACGAAACCACGAAATCCAGACCCGCGACCAAAACGCGTCAACTCCGAAAGCTCGAAATAGGGCGGTTATCCGCCTTATACTTGGGATGATTTAAACGCGTTTATTCCGGCATCAGTGGTGCTGAAGCAGGAGGAATCGACCATGCCCATTTATGAATTCCACTGCGCCGAGTGTGGCAGCGCGTTCGAGGTGCTGGTCCGCGCGATTACTGCCGACCGCGATTGCCACTGTCCTTCATGCGACGGTAACGCCGTGCGGGTCATGTCGGCCTTTGCGGCCAAAACGACGAACAAGACGAGTACGCCTAAGCCGCTCAATCGCAATCGGCCTGGACGCCGTGTGGAACTGCCACCGGACGCGCCACGGCCCCCCGTGGCACTGGGTCCGCCACCGCCGTTGCCGGAACGGTACGTGCATCAGCTCAAGCACCACGGCCATTGCTAGCAGTTCGACACAAAACTGCCGTCGAAGAACCAATTTATAGGGAGGGGTCGAGATGATCATCGATATGCATACACACATCGCGGGCGGCTTCAGCGAGAAGTTTGTGCGCGAATGGATTGAGGACACCCACTTCGGTTGCATGCCGGCCTGGTTCAAAGACGGCAAGGCCAGTTGGAGCGCCGAGGATTTCCGCAAGTTCTGGGCCGACCGTTACTGCGAGGACATGGAGGAACAGGGCATCGAGAAAGTCGTCACCTGGGGCATCGTCATGCACCCTTATGACTGCAACTCGACCGTCGAAGAGGTTGCCGACGTGGTTAAGCGCCATCCCGACCGCATCATTCCGTTCCATTGCGGCGATCCACTGGGCGGCGCCGACGCGGTCGCTGATCTCGATCGCGCAGTGAAACATTTCGGCTTTAAGGGCATGAAGGTGTTCCCCTCCTACAACTGGCTCTACCCGGATGACGAACGCATCTTCCCGCTCTACGAAAAATGCGCCGAACTCGGCATCCCGGCAGTGGTGCATACCGGTTTCACCTTCAACCACGGCGCCTATCTCAAATATCACCATCCGGCGGATTTAGACGCGGTGTGCGCGAAGTTTCCGGAACTCACTGTGATCGCCGCCCACTTCGGCTTCCAATGGGTCGAAGAAGCGATGACGCTGATGTTCAAGTACCGCAACCTGCACGCCGACCTCGCGTGGTTCCTGCTCTATCCTATCGATTGGGTCGCGCGCTCCTTTGCCTGGGCCAAGCATTTCCACCTGGTCGACCGCATCATGTTCGGATCCGACTACCCGCTGACCGACGGCCGTAACGACGGCCTGGTGCAGTTGCGCAAAGTCGCCGCCTATCAGGAACGCCACGAGCTCATTCCGAGCCTGACCGAGGACGATATCGTCGCGATCATGGGGGGCAACGCCAAGCGTCTACTCGGACTCGACTGAGCCAGGTCCGAATAACGAGGACCGTCTTTCAGACTGTCCCCGATTTCACGTGCTCAATGTCGACCGCGCTCCTGTTCATCCCCGTCGTCGATGACGTGGGTATGACTTCGATCGATTTCTTCGATCGTGATGTCGCCCAAGAGCGAACTTGGACCGGTGAGATTGGATGCGTGCATGATGGCCTGAATGCGCTCAGCGCCCAACAGGTTCTCCTGTTCGATCAAGTCCATGACGCTTGGGTTTTCGTCGAGCGCCTTCTGGGCGATACGGACTGCATTCTCATATCCGATGTGGGGGCTGAGCGCCGTGACGACCTCAACGCTTTCCCGCACCGTTTGTTCGAAATGCTCGCGGTTGACCGTATTACCCGCGATGCAACGATCCGTCCGCAGCTTGATCGCATTGGTCATCATTCTGAGGGAACTCAAAAGATGGTAGCCGATGAGTGGCTCGAAGGCGTTTACTGAAGCTGCCCTGCTTCGGCGGCCATCGCCACCGCGAGATTATTACCGATGATTTGAAAGCCGAGCAGCGAACCGTACGGATCGAGCGCCGCGGGCAGGGCGACGGTCACATAACACTTCAACTTCGGGTCGCGACGTGCCGTCCGATCCAGCATCGATCGCGTGACCTTTCCCGGCGACAGTTTTCGCTTCGCGATCTTCTTGCCAAGCTCGATGAGTCCCATGAACGCCGGATCCATCACACAGCCTCCCAGTTACGAGCGCGTTCCGGGATACGGATGGTGTTCGATCCAATGCCGGGCGATGTCGATACCGCGGCAGATCCACACGTCCTTAGTCGCCATGACATGATCCAGGAATCGCCCCAGGCCCGCCGCACGACCGGGGCGTCCGGTTAGGCGATCGTGGATCCCTACGGTCATCATCCGGGGCGAATGCTGGCCTTCCTTCCTGAAAAAATCGAACGCATCTTTGAGATAAACATAGAACTCTTCACCCGTTGACATCCCTTGCCTGCCCGAAAACGCATTGTCGTTCGACTCGTAGGAATACGGCAGACACAGATGTGGCTTGCCGTTGATCGTCACCCAATAGGGCAACTCATCGTTCAGCGAATCCTGGTCATAGAGAAACCCGCCCTCTTCGACCAGGAGGCGCCGCGTGTTCGGGCTGGGGCGGCCGGTCATCCAACCGAGTGGGCGCTCGCCGATGAGCTCAGTCAGGGTCTCGACGCCGAGACGGATGTGTTCGCGTTCCACACTCTCGTCGACGTGTTGATAATCGATCCAACGGTAGCCGTGGCAGACGACTTCATGGCCCGCGTCAAGGATCGCCTTGGCCGCCACGGGATTGCGGGCCAGCGCCATCGCTACGGCGAATATGCTCGCTTTGATCCCACGCTCTTCGAACATTCTCATGATGCGCCAGAACCCGACCCGGGGCCCGTATTCAAAAGTCGATTCGACGAGCACACTTCGGGCACCCGGGATCGCGGGGAAGCCCGCAATATCCGTGAGTACGTTTTCGGAACTCGAGTCACCGTGGAGGATGTTGGTCTCTGCCCCGGTTTCGTACGCGAGCACGAACTCGAGCGCGAGCCGCGCGTCGTTCGGCCAGTTTGGGTTCGGTGGATTGGGGCCGTAACCGATCAGATCTCTTGGATAGTCCGTGGCGGTCATGGGCATTCCACTCCTGTCGTACGGCACCGTCCGAACGGCGGCGCAGGGCCATCCCTTGCACCTCATTCTACAGGTAAAGCACAGCGTCGATGCTGCGTTATCTGACGCGAGCGAATGAGAAGAACGGTTTATGTCCAGCAAGCGGGCTCCGATACCGAATACCACGCATCGCATGCAGCAGCCCGCTTGTGGGCACATGACCTCTGGTGCCTCAGGCGGATCGGCAGTACCATTACCCTCCACGCATCGTTGGAGAACACGCGATGACGACCACCGCCCAAGACAGTGAAATCCTGGTCCAAACCGACGATATACCCTGGGTGAAAATGGGTGACGGCGTCGGGATCAAGGTACTGCGTGTCAGCGAAGAGACGGGTTTTTGGAGCGCACTCATCCGCATGGAGCCCGGCTGCGTCTTTGCGTCGCACAAGCACCTGGCTCCCGCCGACTTCTTCGTACTGAAGGGTAAACTCGAGTACCGCATGGGCGAAGCCGCGGCCGGGTGTTACGCGTATGAGCCCACAGGCGCGGTACACGAGACTACTACCTGCTCAGAAGAAACGATACTGACCTTCAACGCTTATGGTCCAAGTATCTACTTCAACGAAGACGGCTCGGTGAAACAGATCTTGAACCACGAAACCGCGCTCGAGATGCTCGCGGGCAAGGCGCAAAATTTCACCGTGGAGAAGTCGAAGGCCGCCGCCTAGCGGAACTTTTGATCCCCACAAAAAAAGGGACGGAGGGATTTATCCCCTGCGTCCCCTATTCCCTTTTCGGAGTTCACGCCGGGCACAGCAGCGCGGCCTAAGCAAGGTGCGCGCCGAAGAACGCCGATATTCTCGTGATGGCGCTGCGTCTCTCCGGTAACTGGGAGGCGAATATCGGCCAGATTCGGCATTGAATTCATGCGAGTCGCCGACGTTCGGGAGGTCGACCCACGGCGAGATCGCCACCGCGGCTGCGGGCAGGGGCACATCGTTGTCGCGTGCCGCCAGCAAGGTCGCTAAAATCCATTCGCCGGCGACGCCACTGTAGTCCACCGCTTCGATAGCAACATGGGGCGAATATTCCGGCACCGATATACCGAACTCATCTCAGTTGGTGCGCACGTCATCGACTGAGACGGTGAACAGTCCCGATTCTTTGATGTCGTTGCGGAATGATGGGTTGAGTTCGATGGCTTCCGGGCTGATCACGATGCTTCGAGTATTTTTATCATCCGGGCCTGATCGCGATAGTACCTGATCAGGGGGAATTTAATGATCTGACGGCGAATACTTGAAAGAATACGGGATGACAATACGAAGGAGGAGCCCGCGATGACCGAGAATACCGATCTTTGCTACATGTCCGCGACGGAAGCGATCGCAGCGTTTAAAGCGAAGGCATTGTCTCCGATCGAGTTGATGCAGGCCATGTTCGATCGTATCGAGGCCGTCAATGCGAAAATCAACGCCTTCACCTACACGCATTACGAGCGCGCGCTCGAACAAGCGAAAAAAGCCGAAGAGCGTTACATGGATCCCAACGGCCGGCCGCGCCGGCTCGACGGTATTCCCTGCGCGATCAAGGATTTTCACCCGGTCAAGGGCGAGATCACGACGTCCGGCTCCAAGATGAATGCAGATTTTCGCCCGGATGCGACTGCGCCGACGATCGAACGTTTACTGCGTGCGGGCGCGATCATGCATTGCCGTAGCACCACTCCCGAATTCGCACATTCGGGCGCAACGCGCAGTCCCCTTTGGGGCATTACGCGCAACCCCTATAACCTCGATTATACTTCGGGCGGTTCCTCGGGCGGCGCGAGCGCCGCACTCGCCGCCGGCATGACCACGATCGCCGACGGCACCGACGCGGGTGGTTCGGTGCGAATCCCCGCTGCACCCTGCAATATCGTCGGGTACAAACCGCCTTTCGGGCGCAACCCCTTGGATCTGGATCATCCCTTGGAAACCCTGCTGCACTACGGCCCCATGACACATAGCGTCGCCGATGCAGCATTGATGCAGAACGTCATGTCGGGCCCGCATCCCGCCGACATGATGTCCTTGAAAACGCGCGTTCGTCTGCCGGAGACCCATGAACCCATCGACGGCATGAAGATCGCCTTTTCAATGGACCTGGGCTTTTTCGAAATCGATCCGACGATCCAGGCCAACACGCGTGCGGCGCTGGAGGTCTT
The DNA here is from genome assembly GCA_963662545.2 of Gammaproteobacteria bacterium. GTDB lineage: Bacteria > Pseudomonadota > Gammaproteobacteria > JAYYZW01. The sequence goes on along the minus strand of CAXXLL010000003.1, from coordinate 2,208,107 downwards.
TCGGGGGCTCGGTTGTACGGTCGAAGATGTCGATCTCGGCTGGCATGCAGGGATCCTCGATCCTTACCTTCAACACTGGGAAGCAATGGCAGCCGCCTTTCTCGGTGGCGATGTCTTAAGGCGCTGGCACTACGATATGGATCCTTTCTTCGTCGGCATGATCGAACGCGGTCTGACGCGCACGGCGACCGATCATTACAAGGTCAACCTGGTACGCGGGGAGATGTTTCAGAAGCTGGCGCCGATCCTGAAATCCTACGACGTGTTGATCTGTCCGACGTTAGCGATCCCCGCGGTGAAGGCGGATCACGACAATGCCGATCCCGATTTCGCAATCAACGGAAAAAAAGTCCCGGCGTATTTGAACTGGCTTTTGACCTGGCCATTCAACATGGTGAGTACCTGTCCGGTGATGGCCGTCCCGGCCGGCGTTTGTAAGGAGACGGGTGTTCCGACCGGCATCCAGATCGTCGGGCGGACGTATGACGACATGACCGTTTTTCGCATGGCCAGTGCGTACGAGAACGCTGCACCCTGGCGCGATTATCGGCCGTCGCTTTGAGGCAGCAATGATCGTCCTCGAAAATTGTCGCGTGTTCGATGCCGCGCGTCCCACGCTGCGGGAAGACCATCACATCGTCGTCGAAGGCGCACGGATCAAGGAAGTCACCGACGTGCGACCGCAACTTTCCGATGCCGAACGGTTTGACCTCGGCGGCCGCGCCGTCATCCCCGGTCTGATCGACGCGCATGCTCACGTCTGCCTGCCGGATTACAACCTCACAGCCTTGCGTGCGATGCAGCCGTCTCGCATGTTCGCCGAAGCCGTGAGGAGTCTCGAAAACATGCTGGCCCGCGGTTTCACGACCATCCGCGACGCGGCGGGTGCCGACCGCGGTTTAGCGGACGCCGTCGACACTGGCGTGATCGTCGGGCCGCGCATCTACCCCTCCGGCCACGCCTTGAGTCCGACCGGTGGTCACGGCGATCAACGCTTTCGGGTGGAGGAGGCGCCGCTGTGCGGCTGCGGATCTGCGCTAGAATACGCGTTTCGAACGCTGGACGGCGTACCCGAAGTATTGCAAGGCGTACGCGACGAGATCCGCAGGGGCGCGTCGCAAGTCAAGGTCATGGCGTCGGGCGGTGTGACCTCGGTCAACGATCCCATCGACAGCGTGCAGTTCTCGCCCGAAGAACTATCGGCGATCACCGAGGAGGCTGCACGTTGGGGGAAATACGTGATGGCCCACGTCTATTCACCGGAGGCTATCGCGCACGCCGTGAACTGTGGCGTGCGGTCGCTGGAGCACTGCAACCTGCTCGATAGCGCGACCGCGGATCTCGTGGCCCAAAACGATTGTTTCGTCGTACCGACCTTGATCACCTACGACACGATGGAGCGCTACCGCGAGCGATTCGGGCTGACGGCAGCGCAAATAGACAAGCTCAAGTACGTGATGGAGGCCGGTTACAGCGCCGTGGAATTGTGCGCGCAAAAAGGCATTCCGATGGGGTTTGGAACCGATCTGCTCGGCAGCGAAGCGCAGGAACGCCAGGCCGAGGAATTGCTACTGCGTGGTGAGATGCAATCGAACCACGAGGTGCTGAAGTCCGCCACCGCGATCAACGCAGAGCTCCTGCAGGCCGACGGGGACATCGGTGAAATCGCCGCGGGCGCGCGGGCCGATATCCTCGTTCTCGAAGCCGATCCGCTGACCGATCTTTCGGTCTTGACCCGACCCGAAGAGAATCTTGCGGCGATTATGAAAGACGGAGTCTTCTACAAAAACGAACTCGCGTGAATATGGGGGCCGTTGTTATACGCCTACCGCCAACCGTCGCGGTCGCTATCGTTGCATACAGTTTATTTGGCGGCCCCGTCGGCGCGGTCGATGACGCACGCCTGCGCGACAAGACCGAAGTGTGGTGCCACACCTGCTGGGGCAACCCGTATGCACAGAACCTGGGCTACCGGGCGAAATACAAACCCGTGCTGCAATATCTCGACCAACTCGACGTCGACGTAATCACGTTCGAAATGAAGTACGCCGGCTATCTCGAGCTCAACGAAGTGGCGGCGGTCATCGGCAAGGACAAGAAGATAGCGATAGGCCTCATCTCACACCGCAGCCTTCAGGTCGAGACGCCGGAAGAGGTCGCCGATGACATCCGCAGGGCGCTCAAGCTCATGGACCCCGCCCACTTGATCCTGAGCAGCGACCGCGGCTTCGGTCGCCAGGGGATCAGCCGCAAGCACGCGTTCTACAAAATGGTCTCACTGGTTCGCGGCACGAACATCGTGCGCCGCGAACTCGGTCTGGACGAAGTCCCCGTGCCGGCCGAACAAGTCAATCTGTCCTACCTGTAGTGTTGCGGGTTATACGCGGAGACGAGCGCTGCCGCGCCGGGGAACGTCCGTGGGAAAGTCGGGGACACCCGACGAATCATCGCTGTTCAGCTCCATAAGCGGCGCGAGACGATCCCCGCCGCTTCACCGAGGCTCGCGAGCTTGAGCCAGGCGGCCGCCGGCGCGACTTCACCGAATCCCGCGAAGGTGCCGAAGCCGCAGTCGGTCCCGGCGATCACGCGTTCACGTCCGACCAGGCGTGCGAATCGCTCGATCCGCTGCGCCACGAGCTCGGGGTGCTCGATGAAATTCGTCGTCGTATCGATGACACCCGGCATGATCACCACGTCGTCCGGCAGCTTCAGGTCTTCGAACACGGTCCACTCGTGCTCGTGGCGCGGATTGGCCGCCTCAAATGAGATGGTCTTGGCGCGGCAGATCCTGAGGGAGGGCTCAAGCACTTCGATGAGCGGCACGTCGTAGTGATGTGGTCCCTCGTAGTTCGCCCAGCACAGATGCAGGCGCATCTGCTCACCCGGGATGGACGCCGTCGCGTGGTTGATCGCCTCGAGATTGAGCGCGATGAAGTTCTGGTGACCCATCTCTTCGACGACGTCGCTCGCCCAGAATATACCGTGCTCGGGTGCGCTGATCGGAATATCCGTCGCGTCAAGCTGCAATGTGAACCCCGCGGCTGCGATCGCTTCGTACTCCTCACGCATCGCCTCGGCGATCGCCATTACGTAATCCTCATAAGAGGGGTAGTGGCGGTTGACGATTTGAAAGGTCACCGAGCCCGGCGAGACGGCCGGCATGAATGCGTCGTCGACACCGTGTGCGTCGAGTGCGCGGCGCAGATTCGCAAGGTCGCGCGCGACGTGTTCCTGCCCGACGTACTCCAGCTCGCCAACGCAGGCCGGCATACAGATGTGCTTACCGCCTTCGCTCTTGTACTGGCGCTCGGCGACCTCGGGCACAACGGCGAGGTCGTGAAAGGACCACATAACGGTCTCGCCGCCCAGACCTTCGAGCCGGTCGCTCAGATAATTGGTAAATCCGACTTTGCCGATCTCGCCGTCGCTGACAATATCGATCCCGGCTGTCTTCTGTTGCGCGACAACGTCGTCGACCGCTTTCGCGACCATGTCCCAGTATTCGTCGTCGAACGGCACACCTTGCTCCTGGTGGGCGTAGATGCGACGGAGGACGTCGTCCGGGCGCGGCAGGCTTCCTACATGCGAAGTCAGAATACGATCGGTGCTGCGATGCATGGATTTCTCCTCCGGAATCGACGAATCGGAGTTTAGTGGAGTAGCGTCGCCAGCGGTCGCTTCGGATAAACGCAGGGTTCGTACGCGCGCACAGGATCCCGCTTGCGGGCGAATGTCTACACTTCGATCAATACCCCGTTCTCGTCCACGGCGAGCCCTGTCGCGCGCGCCTTCTCGATAACGTCGGGATGCCACCCGATTATCCCGGCGTCCGGCCCGCCGATCAGTGCGAGCAATGATCCCCGCCCTTCACCAACGTAACGAAAGCCGCGGTAGATGACCGTCGGCACCGAAATCACGTCGAAAGGCTCGAGTATGACTTCTCTTTCTTCGTTACCCTCCATCCAGAAGATCGACCAGGGCCCAACCATGGGCATGAACACTTCTTCGGTTTCATGGCTGTGCAAGGCCGCGCCGCCGCCGTGTTCGGCATGCGCGACCTGAACCGTGAAGCCGTGCGCAGGCGCGGGAATCATGGGCGCCGTCGACGGATCGCGTTTGTTTTCGATGATGCTGGCTTCCATGGTTTCGAGACCGATGACATTGACGATTTCGCGCTCGTGGCCCGGGATCCTCTGATCCATATAGGCGAGCTTCGCGCCCTTCATGTCGCTGAAGCGCGCGACTAAACGCTCCATATCCGCCACGCTGACTTTCGGCATGTTCATGCGTTTCCTCCTGCGTACTCGAAAGACATCAACCCGACACGCAACGAGTATAGAACAGATTCCCGCCGTTCACGGTCACGATGACGACAGAAACTCGCCAAGAAGTACGATCGCATGTTTGGTGCTCATACTCGCTTTGGCCCGACCGAGTCCTTGCCGTTGAACTGGACCCTGGGTCACCGGGAAATAATCGCCAACGCCGTCGCGCTCGATGGCGCCTTGATCGTCTCGCATATTCAAAATCAGAACTGGCAAGAGCCCTACGAATTGTGCCGACGTTTGCAGGAACGGGGCATGATCCGTATCGCTGTCGGGCCCCGCGAGGGTCACAAAGCCTTCACGCTGCAGACCTTACCGGCTCGCGACGATAGCACGCGCACCAGCGACCACCTGGCCAAGGCCGCGGGTTTCTCCCTGCACGCCGGCGTCGCCGTCGAACCGGAGAAGCGCAGAAAGCTCGAACGCCTTGCCCGTTACATCACCGCCCCGCCATTTCTGAACAACGCCTCTCGCTGACTGCAAACGGCTTCGTCCGGTACCAACTCAAAACCCCTTACCGCGATGGCACGACGCATATGTTCTTCGTGCCGTTAGACAAAATCGCCGGGAGCGATTTTGAACAGCCGTAGGCTGGCCCGAAGGGCGCAGGGCAGGATGCCCGGAGTACTTCATCGCCCGTCTCGCAGCGCTCATTCCCAAACCCCGCGTCAATCTCATTCGCTTTGATGAGGAACATCCCTGTTCCTCACCCTTCGGGCGACCTTCGGTCGTCCAAATTTATTCCGGATAAATTTGTCACGGCATGTTCGCTCCGAACAGCGCCCACCGCGCCACCGTCACACCCGCCCGGCGTGGTCGAAAATCACCCGATCTGCAGACCGATAAAACAGCCACCCAACAGCGCGCGACCTTGGCGTGGGCACGCCGCTTGAAACGCGTGTTCAAAGCTTCCGCGTCCTGCTCACGCCCCTGACCTACATCCCTGTAGGCCACATCGACATTGACAAATCGGCAGGAAAGCCGATTTGCACAGGCGCAGACTGCCGCGAAGCGGGCGGGCACAGAGATGTGCCCGATGAAACCTGCGAGGTGTGTGGCGGTGCGGTGAAGATCATCGCCTGCATCGAAGACCCCACCGTCATCCAGCGCATCCTGGATCATCTCGATCGTCAAACCACCAGCCCCCCAAGCGCCAACGCACATGCCGCCCGGGCGCCGCCGCAATTGATGCTCCCCGGGCTCAACGAATGAGCCCCAAAATCCCCTCAACACATGGATGCCAGGCCTCGCTAGCGACGGTCGCGGACGCGCTGGGTCTCAAGGCTAATTCGACGACGCGGGGGGACCGTTTCCACTCATTAAAGACAGGACTTGCTCGCCTTCTTTCGCTTATACGACCCCCAAGCGCAGTCAGTGCGAACCAATCTACCACCCGATTTAAACTCGCATACTCGATAAACAGACAAAAACACGCTTTGTTCTTCTTATACTCGCAAATCTTGCCTTTCGTCCAAACTCGTAAGATTCAGTCGTGCATAGCGAGTGGATCATGGGTTTCCAAATTTCGATTTGGGTACATGCGTTTCCGTGAGTTCGTCGCACAGTTCGGCGGCGATCTCGAACGAGCGCAGGCGCGCCGCCTGATCGTAGATCTGTGCCGTGATCATGACCTCATCTGGGGCCGTCATTTCGATGAAGTCCTTGAGTCGTTCCTGCACCACTTCTTTTGACCCTACCATCGCATAAATGAGCGCGCGGTCGACCCCGGTTTTTTCCGTCGGCGACCAGTATGTATCTATATCATCGAGCGGGGGTTGCAGCTGACCCGGCGCGCCACGAAACAGATTGGTGAATTGCTGTTGTAATGAGGTGAATAGGCGGGTGGCCTCGGCATCTGTTGCCGCGGCAAACAGATTGACGCCGACCATCGTATAGGGTCGCTCGAGTTGGGACGAGGGTTGGAAATTGGTGCGGTACACATCGAGTGCTTCTAACAGCACTTCCGGCGCGAAGTGGGATGCAAAGGCGAATGGCAACCCCAAGGCTGCGGCAAGTTGTGCGCCAAAGAGACTCGAGCCGAGGATCCATAGTGGTACCCTGAGATTCGTGCCCGGCACCGCCCTCACTCGTTGGTTGGGTCGTATCGGTCCGAGCAAGGCTTGCAGCTCCTGCACGTCCTGGGGAAACCGATCGGCGCTCGCGGGCGCATCCCGGCGCATGGCCCGCGCGGTCAGCATATCGCTGCCGGGCGCACGGCCCAAACCCAGATCGATACGGCCCGGATAAAGCGATTCCAAGGTGCCGAATTGTTCGGCGATGACCAGCGGCGAATGGTTCGGGAGCATCACGCCACCCGCGCCAACGCGTATCTGGCTCGTCACCCCCGCGATGTGGCCGATTACCACCGCCGTCGCGGCACTGGCGATACCGGGCATATTGTGGTGCTCGGCAAGCCAGTAGCGTTGATAGCCGCAGTGTTCAGCACACTGCGCCAGGTCCACCGAGTTGCGATAGGCCTGCGCCGCATCGCTGCCCGCGAGAATTGGGGCGAGATCGAGCACCGAGAATGGAATCATGAGGTGAAACTCCACGAACGACAGGTAGCGTGACCGGCTCCTCGAGCGCGGCTCGACTTCGATCTTACCGCCATGTGGGAGGCTGGAGGCGATGAGGGGGGCTGGAGGGGTCGGACCAAGGTAAGCTCATGAACAAGAGGGAGATTGCCTCGGCAATCAGGCCTGATTTTCGCTTGGCGGCCTATTTTACTTGGGCAAAAGGGCCGCTAATCGAATGGCTTCCTGACCGTATGACACCAGCGGGGATACCAGATACCGAGGACAGGCACGCATTGTAGCGGCATCAAGCGGGATACCGAGGACAGGCACGCATTGTAGCCCTCCGATCGATGCGTTAAGGTCGTGGCATAAACGGATATGCCCCCAGGAGGTCAAGGATGACTCGTGCTCGCGCTGCTCTCATTTCTGTCGAGGAAACTCTGTCAACGGCGGAGCAAAATTAGTCCACCCGGGCGGAGCAAAACCAGTCCACTTAACGTTATGCGGTACGCAGTGTTGGGGGGTTGTCCCGGTAGTCCATAGGAGGGACCCGCGCTGCTTCGTGTAGCGCTTGCGTTACGCGGAGCGAAGCAGCGTGGGAGGTTCCTGTGGACCCACCGGGTCAACCTTGAGTTCGGTGGTCAAGCAGGCGTATTTGGGGATTTCCGCCGTTTTTGGCTTTGGTTGAGACGATAGCTCTCGCCGTTCATTGCCAGGATATGGACAGGGTGGGTCAGGCGGTCCAGCAAAGCCCCGGTCAGACGTTCCGAGCCGAATATCTCCGTCCACTCATCGAACGGCAAGTTGGAGGTCACCATGATCGAGCCCCGCTCGTAGCGCTGGCTGAAGACTTCGAACAGCAGCTCGGCGCCGGTCTTCGAGAGCGGCACGAAGCCGAGTTCGTCGATGATCAGAAGGTGATACTTTGCCAGTTGCTTCTGCAGGCGCAACAGGCGTTTTTCATCCCTGGCCTCCATCAGTTCATGAACCAGGGCGGCGGCCGTGATGAAGCCGACGGAGAGCCCCTTTTGGCAGGCCGCCAGACCGAGACCGAGGGCGATATGGGTCTTGCCGGTTCCGCTGTTGCCGAGCGCGATGATATTCTCACGACGCTCTACGTATTCGCATCGCGCCAACTCCAGAACCAGCATCTTGTTGAGCGAGGCGATGGCCTTGAAGTCGAAGCTGTCGAGGCTTTTGACGGCGGGGAACCTGGCCTGTCTGCTCCGCCGCTCGACCATGCGGCGCTCACGGTCGATCAGTTCCAACTCGGTCAGACGGACAAGATACCGCACAGGGTCGGCGCCCTCGGTGGCGCATTGGCGGGCCAGCTTGTCGTATTCGCGCAGGAACGTCGGCAGTTTCAGGGTCTTGAGGTGATGGGCCAGCAACACTTGCGGCGTATCGGTCATGACGCGCCTCCACCCAACAAGCTCATATAACTGGCGGCGGCCGTGGTCGCCACGTTGGCCCGAGGCAGGTAGGGATAGATATCCAGGTCGAGTTTGGGCGGGCGTCGCTCGATACGGCACAGCACAAGGTGTTTGACGGCGTCGTAGCCGATCGCGCCCAGGCGCAGGGCGTCCTTCACCGCGCCGTGAAGCACCTCGAGATCGAAGGTCTCCAGAAGCCGAAGGACCTGGACGTATTCCCGCTTGCCGGCCTTGCCCATGCGCGCCTCCAGGAGACGGCGCAGGGTTGGGAAGGCATCAGGCAGTTCCCATCCGGCTAGCGGCGCGGCCTGATCCAGGGCACCGATCTTGTGCTCCAGCAAAGGCAGGTAGTGGATCGGATCGAAGACCCTATCTTCCCGGTCGTAGGAACGGGGGTGTCGGGCAATGATCCCGGCGCCGCAACCGATAACCACCTCGTGGACATAGCCACGGATCCAGACTTCCTGATGGCCGTAGGCGACGGGCACGGAATAGTCATTCGTCCGGTAGCGCACCAGGGACAGCGAGTTGACCCGCGTGCCCTGCTTGTCGCACGCGTCGAACGGTGCCGGCAGTGGCCTCTTCAACGCTTCGCGGTCACGCACAAACCGTTCGCCGATGCTCTCGCGGTGGCCGCGCAGGACGTCGTCTTGCCGTTTGCGGCATTGTTCCTCCAGGTAAGCGTTGAAGGCGTCCCAGCTCGCGAACCGGGGAAGCGGCGTCATGAAGTTCCGTCGGGCGTAGCCAACCACCCCCTCAACATTGCCTTTGTCGTTGCCCTTGCCGGGACGGCCGTAACGGTCCTCGAAGAGGTAATGGGACTGCAGTCCGCTGAACGCTCGCGTTCGTTGTCGCGTGCCATCCGGCAAGATGCGCGACACCAGGCACTTGTCGTTGTCGTAGAGAATCGATCGGGGAACACCGCCGAAGAAGGCGAAGGTTCTGTTGTGCCCGTCCAGCCAGGCCTCCGTCGTCGCTGACGGGTAGGCCGCAACGAAGCAGGCATCGCTGTGGGGAAGTGTCATGACGAAAAAATGCGCCCGATACTTGACGCCGGCGATGATCGCATCCGCCTCGCCAAAGTCCGCTTGAGCATGGCCCGGAGGATGTGACAACGGCACAAACATCTCACGCCGACGAAGGCGCCGTTCCCGAACGTAATCCTTCACGATGGTCTCTTTGCCCGTGAAGCCATGTTCGTCGCGAAGGCGCTCGAATATACGCTTCGCCGTGTGGTGCTGCTTACGGTGAACCGTTCGGTCCTCCTCCAGAATACGGTCGATGATATCCGTGAAGGGGGCCCGTTTCGGGCGTTTCGGTGGCTGGCGTCGCCGATATCCCGGCGGTTCCGAATGCCGCAGCATCTTCCTCACCGTCTCGCGCGCAATGCCAAACCGACTTGCCGCCTCTCGCTGGCTCAGACCATCAACATGGCAGGCCAGCCGAACGCGCAGATATAGGTCCACGGTGTACATCCTCCCGCCTTCCATCTCAAAAAAGATCGAAGGCTACAGGTGGCAGAGTTTTACTCCGCCCGCGGCTGGGAAATCCCGCCGCTTCCGTGGACTAATTTGTCACCGCCGTTCTCAAATGGGGCTAATATGCCGGGTCATGGCAGCGGTCGGAATATCAAGGCTTGCAGACTTAACAGTGTCCTATCGCCTGTATGGCGTCTGCAACGCTTGCCACCGCATGCACCAACTAAATCTGCTCCGGTTATTGAATACGCTTGGTCCTGGATTCTCCATCAATCGGGTGAAGCTAAAACTCCGCTGTCATCTGTGTCACTCGAGGGATTGCGGGATTCGGATCGTTTGGGCGGGCCAAGAGGGGAGGTAAACCAAAGACGAGGCCGAGTTTCATGTAACTTTCCGGAAAACGAACATCGGCGGCCAATGTTCCACGGCCCGCTAGGCGGCACGATCACGAGAAGCTCGTTACAGACCTTTCCAGATAAAGAGCCCGTTTCCGGAATGACTACTTACACACTATAGCGGCCGTAATTGGTGATGCGATTCCGTCAATTAAGTACGTCGGCATACGCGCACAAGCCGACATCGGGCGCGCACAAAGAAAACCGCCGGAGCCGGCTCCTTTGGACCCGATGGAGCGATTCTTCGTCTCTAGGCGCCTCAGAATGACGCACGTCAAAATCGGAGATGTTCCATGAAAATAGACGTCCACACGCATTTTTTATCCCAGCACATCGCCCAAACGCTCGAAAAGCGGAGTGACTTTCCCTATACCCGACTGGTCGATGGCACCTATCACTTTCATTGCTGTCAGGGATTAACCCTTCCTATGGTTCCGCCTTTGTATGACATGCAGGCCAAGCTGGCGCATATGGATGAAGCCGGTATCGACATCTCTATTCTCAGTCTTGCCGTGCCTGGCCCAGATCGCGTAGGGGGCGCACAAGCCGATGAATTGGCTCGGATTGCGAATGACCTATTAGCCGAACTCGTTGTCGCTCATCCAGACCGCTTCTGGGGCTATGCGACTTTGGGCTTTGGCGATACTGAGGCGGCGCTCAAGGAACTCGACCGGTGTTTCTCGACGCTCAACTTTCGTGGCCTTCAGTTATATTCAAATATCAATGACAAGCCACTAGATTCGCCCGAGTTCCGGCCCATTTTCGCACGTATGGCAGAACTTGGACGCCCCATTTTTATTCACCCGACAGTACCTTTGAATCAAAACTATTTAATGGACCTCGTACCGGTACCTGTACTGGCGTTTATGGTCGATAACACCCTCGCGGCCATGCGCTTGGCCTTGTCCGGGGTGTTATCAGATTATTCCGATGCGCCCATTATCATTCCCCATGTGGGTGCAACCGTGCCCTATCTGATGGGTCGGTTGGACGGGATGTTGGATGCTTATGGTGGGGATGAGGTGGTGAAAGAGCCGAGTCGATTTCTCAAAAAGCTATACATGGATACGGTTGCGTATGAGCCAGAACCGCTCGAATGGTGCCTGTCACTCATGGGCGCAAGCCAACTCGTACTTGGCACCGATCATCCCTATGGTCCGTGGCGCAGACCCATAGAATTAGTGGAAAGGCTGGCCTGCTCTGACGATGAGCGCGAACAGATATTGCATGGGAATGTCGAACGCTTGTTTGCGGTTTGAGCAATAAGCGGTATCGCATTTTGATTGAGGATCACACAGGCTCGGCCAGGAGCTGCCGTGGAACACTTCTCCCGCTGAGCTGAATGGCGTCACCGCTGACGCGTGGGAGCGATCACGTCGCAGGCCATCGTTCAGAGCTGCTCCCTAGCGAAATCCTGCGGCCAGTAATCGCAGGCCGCAAGGCCTTCGAGCGCGAGTCCGTAAGGCAGGTGGTCGAGCATGGCGCGCTTGACCTGCTGCAGGATCGCTTCACGCGTGAGGCGCACCGTGAGCTCCGGGCGCTGGCGAATTTTGCGCGCGAGCACCCACGCCCGTGGTAACAGGTCTTCGTGCGGCATGACCTCGTTGACCACGCCGAGCCCGTGCGCTTCATCGGCCGAGAGCACCTGTCCGGTGATCAGAAAGTAGCGCCCGCGGTTCAGCCCAAGCAGCATCGGCCAGACGATGTGTACACCGTCGCCTGGCACGAGCCCACTGGGGAAATGCGGCGCATCCTGGAACGTTGCGTGCTCAGCCGCGAGCACGATGTCGCAGAGCAGCGCCAGCTCAGCGTGCACCGTTGCCGGCCCATTCACCGCAGCGATCATGGGTGCCTGGATCTCGAGCAGGTTCATGAGCAGCCGCTTTGCGTCCGGCAGCACATGCGCGCCCCAGGCATTGGCTTCGACCGCACCGCCGCCGAGGTCTTCCTTGTCTATAAACGTCTCACCCGAGCCGGTGAAGACGATGACTTTATTCTCGGGATCGGCCGCAATGTCACCAAAGCAATATCCGAGCTCCTGGTGAGGTGGGAATCCCCACACGAGGTCGGAGCCGTCGCTGTGCATGGTGATCTGCAAAATGCCGTCTTCACGATGGAACTGAATGTGCTCGTATTTCTTTGCATACTCTTCGAGTGGCGGGACACGCATGGTAATTCTCCCCCTGGTGGTGGTTGGCAATAAGCGTATCACCAAGGGCCGAGGTGCAACCATTTGCCATACCGGGCAACCTGGGTGGGGTTGGTCTCTCAATGTGTTCGGGCGATAATGAGACCCTGTTTGACTGCATTTTAAATTTCTTTGACGTGCTCTGCCGTTCGCTGGGTAACACCCGCCGAACGCACTTACAATGCTGAGGTCGTTGGTTCAACTCCAATCACACCTACCCTTTACCGATCAATAAGTTAGGCGATTTCCGAAGCTCCTCAAATTCGCACGCTTCCATGCTCGTAAGTGCGCTGTAAGTGCAACTGAGATGCATGCTCGATTAGAGAAATGACGCCAGAACGCCCCATTTGCGTTTTGGCGCGAAATCTCAGAGCAAAGCATTAGACTCTGCTACAGAGTCGAGATCTTACGATGGCAGCGAAATGGCACACGTTGGTATCTATTTTCGACGTGTCAAACGTTGCTTCGTCTCACTCACGATTTCTTCAGGATTTACGTTGAGTTGTTCAGCTAGCGCGAAAACTGTAGTCAGTGACGGTTGACGCTTAGCACGCTCAAGCAAAGAAATATAAGTCCTATCAAAGCCACAAACGTGTGCAAGCTCTTCTTGTGGCATCTCCCGAAATAAGCGCAAATCCGTCTGCCCCCGTTGAGTGGTCCATCTTGATTGTTAGTGGATGAGCGGCCTTTAGTCCATAGAAACGATGGTTTGCGGGCCCGGTGGGTGGTCGCCCAAGGCGGTGTATAGCCGCCTGGTATTGTAAAGTTTCTTCGATGATTCGCTCAGGATGGACGCCACGCGCAGGCTTAAGAATATTTCGCGGGCGAGCAGTTCGTCACGGAAGCGGGCGTCGAAGCGCTCGATATAGGCGGCTTTCGCCCCGACTGCCAACGACGGAGAGAATTTGTATCGCTACGCCACCTCATGATGACTCAGCCCCTCGCCACGAACGACAAGGCGCCATTGGTGGCGCAATTTCGCGGCGCCGCGACCGCACCGCCCGGCCGCCTCGCGTGAGGCATTATTCCTCCGCCGTTAACACCATGATTATCAACCCCACAGACTCTCGTTATGAATGAGGGACGAATGGGGAGCACGTTACGCTTGCGTCTTTCCACGGCGACAGGACATGAACTCCGCGCGAGTCCGAGCTTTGCCCTACGTGTAACCGCCACACTCAGTGTGAAGAACACCCCTGCATTCGTGCAGCTATCGGTTACCGAAGGCGACGGGAGCTCTACGCAGGCGCGGGAATATCTACGAGCTGCCAGCTTACGGGTGATAACTCTGTTCCGTCATCGCAAGTGACGTCGGTGGTGCCCGCCGTGGCTGAATCGAAGGTAAGGTCTAGGGTACAGTGATCTGTGTCATCGGAGTAGAACTCGAGCGTTCCCGCATTCGCATCCGTCTTCTCGTAGGTATACCGTCCCCCGGAGGCTTCCCCTCTGATGACTTGGCTGACACGACCGGCAGAGACGAAGTCCACGTGGTAGAACGATATGCTTGTCTCCACCCGCTTACCGACGAAGCGGGTATCAAACGCGGTTTGATCGGCCGGCGCGAACCCGGTAGCCTCTACCTCGATGTCCACGATCCGCCAGCTTGTTGTTCCCGTCTCGCCGTCATCACACGCGAAGGCGACGACGCCCGTAGTGGTTGAGTCGAACGCGATGCTCGATGTACAGCGATCACCGTCATCGTAGTCGAATTGGATCTGTCCCGTGTTCGGTCCCGTCTTTCCGTAGGTATAGTCTCCCGTATAGGCCTCCGTGCCCTCGGTCTTGTTGATTTGCATCCAAAGTTGACCCACTAGCCCCCATTATTTGCATCTAAAAATGACCCACGTGTAACCCTTCTCCTGCGATTGGACTGCAGGAGTTATGAAGGAGTGATAGACGTGGATTTATTGAGTGTTATTCGGCGCTGGCACGGACGTGACAAGCTACCGATAAGAGAGATTACAAGACGAACCGGGCTTTCCCGGAACACGATAAAGAAGTACCTGGCCAACGGTGAGGTAACGCCTGCATACCCGGCCAGAAAGAGCATCAGCAAGCTCGATCCATTTGTGGATACCTTGCTGAGTTGGCTGAAGCGCGAGGCCAAGCGCAACAGGAAGCGACGACGTAACTTAAAGCAGTTACATCGCGACCTGGTGGCGCTGGGTTTTGATGGTTCCTACGACCGGGTCGCCGCCTTCGCCCGCGACTGGCGACAACGTGAGCGCGAACGGGAGAGCCGCGCCAGTCGAGGTGCCTTTGTGCCGCTCGTCTTTGCACCCGGAGAGGCTTTCCAGTTCGACTGGAGCGAAGACTGGATTCGCATTGGCGGCAAGAAGACCAAGCTGCAGATGGCGCACTTCAAGTTGTGCCACAGCCGAGCGTTCTTTCTTCGCGCCTACCTGACCCAGACGCACGAGATGCTGTTCGACGCCCACAATCATGCTTTCCGTGTGTTGCAGGGCATTCCGGAGCGCGGCATCTACGACAATATGAAGACCGCTGTGGACAAGGTCGGTCGCGGTAAACACCGCAAGGTCAACGCCCGTTTCCGCGCCATGGTCAGCCATTTTCTGTTTGAGTCCGAGTTCTGTAACCCCGCCGCCGGCTGGGAGAAAGGCCAGGTGGAGAAGGCCGTTCGCGATGCCCGGCATCGCATGCTGCAGGACGCACCGGCGTTCGCGAGCCTCGCCAAGCTCAACGACTGGCTGGAAGAGCGCTGCCAGTCGTTGTGGCACGAGGTCTTGCACCCGGAACAGAACGGTCGCACCGTTGCCGAGGTGTTCGACGATGAGCGTGCTGCGCTGATGGTGATGCCACCGCCCTTCGATGGCTTTGTGGAGCTCACCAAGCGCGTTACGCCAACCTGCCTGATTCACTTCGAACGCAACCGCTACAGCGTACCGGCGGCCTTCGCCAACCGCGTCGTCAGCATGCGAGCCTATGCCGATCGCATCGTGCTGGTGGCTGAGGCTAGGGTCATTGCCGAGCATGTCCGGGTGTTTAATCGCGATCACAACAGCAAGGGCACAACCGTCTACGACTGGCGCCACTACCTGGCCGTGGTGCAGAGAAAGCCCGGTGCATTACGGAACGGTGCACCGTTTGCCGAGCTACCAAAGAGCTTCCAGCGCTTGCGGTCTGTCCTGCGTCAACGCGACGGTGGTGATCGCGAGATGGCCGACATCCTGGCGCTTGTGCTGCACCACGACGAGAAGCTCGTGGAACAGGCTGTCTGTGAGGCCATTGCCAGCGGCGTGATCTCCAAGACCCACATTCTCAACCGACTGTCGCGATTACTGGACACGCCGCCTCCGGCGGCCCTCGAGCCGCCACCGTCTTTAAGTCTCAGTAACGAGCCGATCGCCAACACCGAACGTTACGATAGCCTGAGAGGTAATCATTATGTCGGTTGATACACTGGTCACCACATTGAAGTCGATGAAGCTGCACGGCATGGCAGGCGCTATCACAGAGTTGGCCGAACAGGGATCGCCGGCATTCAAGCAGTCCGGCGAGCTGCTCGAGAAGCTCATCAAGGCCGAAGTCGCCGAACGCGAGGTGCGTTCCATCAACTACCAGATGAAGATCGCTCGGTTCCCGGCACACCGGGATCTCGCAGGCTTCGACTTCAACGAAAGCAGCATTAGTGTCAGCCAGGTGAAGTCCCTGCATCGCTGTGAGTTCCTCGACGATACCGAGAACATCGTGCTCATCGGTGGCCCAGGTACCGGCAAGACACACATCGCCACCGCGATCGGCGTGCAAGCCATCATCCACCACCATCGCCGGGTTCGGTTCTTATCCACCATTGAACTTGTTAATGCGCTTGAGCAGGAAAAGCTCAACGGCAAGCAAGGACGCCTGGCCAACCGGCTGGTGCACGTCGATCTGCTCATCCTCGATGAGCTCGGGTACCTGCCGTTCAGCCAGGTTGGCGGTGCCTTGCTGTTTCACCTGCTGAGCAAACTGTACGAAAAGACCAGCCTGATCATCACCACCAACCTGAGCTTCTCGGAATGGCCCAACGTATTCGGCGATGCCAAGCTGACAACAGCACTGCTGGATCGACTCACCCACCACTGCCATATCCTTGAGACCGGCAACGACAGTTATCGGCTCAAGAACTCAACCACCAACAACAAGGAGACAAAACCTAAGAAAAAGAACAAAACCTGAGCCATAATCGGCTCATCCGGGTGGGTCAATTTTCAGTGCAAATACCGGGTCAATATTCGGTGCAAATCAACACCGTGGTACATTTTTACGCCGCCGCGCGGTACATAATCCCGCCGCCGTTGACACAGTTCAGCTTGACCGTCCGGGGTCGGCTACTGGGCCAGGCTTTTAGTTGCTCTCATCCCAAACAGGCGGCCGACTGCCGTCCGGCCAGACGAATGACTCAAGGTGTCCGCAGTGGCCACATACGAAATAGGTTCGCTCGTACATTATCCTAACGTTTCCCGCGATCTCGTCTCTAGGTGACTTTTTATATGTGCCGATTCCACAGAACCGACATCGCATCCTACGCTTCCATCCCGGCAGCTGACAGCCATGCGACAGCGCCGCAATTGTAGTGTCGACCTCTTCGAGCAGCTCACCTGCGTCGTGCAATTTCGTCTCGTCCTCTTGTTGCACAACGCACTTCCCAAGGATTTTGTGGACGAAGTGGACACCAGGTTCATCCGGGAACATCTGGCGCAAGTCGTTATCCTCACTGTCAAAGTACCAGAGGGCGAACTTCGGGCGACCGGACACCATTGCCCACAACAACTTTGCCAGACTGAACACGTCGTATGCTGGCTGCACATCCGCCAAACGCTTTGTGTAGCTCCAAGGTGGCTGAAAGTCGCGGGTGCCTACGTTTTCCCATGTCAGCGTCAACCTGTCCTGGCTCTCGACCTTGAACGCCAGGCCACAATCACCCAGAACGAGATGCCCGTCAGACGCTACAAAGATGTTGTCGGGTTTAATGTCCCTGTGAACAACCTTCGCGGTGTGGAACGCAGACACCGCGTCAACAATCGGCCTGACAGCCCTAAGCGCATCGAGCACACGCCCCTTGTAGGTCTCCAGACGGTCAGACAACTTCCCACCCTCAAGGTACTCCATCACGAACCACTTCTCGTCGAGGTTGCTGTCCAGCACCTTCACGAGCGACGGATGACTTACTGATTCGAGGACTGACAATTCCCGCTTCATCCGATCGAGAGCGGCTGCCTCATCTTCCGCTGCGCCATCTTCAAAGGGCAGCATTTTTTTGAGGGCACCGATCGGCGCTTGCGATTCACTCACAATCTGACGAATCTCGTCCGCAAGTTGCGAACCGGCCTCCTCATATCGCTGTTGCTCGCTTGCGATGTTCAGGGTAGTGATCGGCTTCTGTAGCTTCCTCCAGCGTTCCCCTGTATCTGCTGCCCCGGACACATCGCGAACCAGATAAACCTGTCCCTGCCCACCTCGGCCAATGGGCTCGATCACCTCCCATTTCCCGTATCTTGCGTACTCGGTCATATGAGGAATCCTCTCCGATGCCTTTCACTTGAGATTCGTGGGAGTGTGTGCGCCAAGGTACGGTGACGCTGATCTTCTCCCCGTTGGGTTGCCAGATTCTAGGAGATAAAACATCGTATCAGGCGGCTTTGATTTCGAATACAGCAGGAGCCTGATAATCGAGCGAGCTGTGTGGTCTTTCATGGTTGTAGTGATGCTTCCAGGCGTAAATGATGCGTCGCGCTGCGGTCAGATCTTTGAACCAGTGTTGGTTGAGGCAGCTGTCACGTAGTCTGGCGTTGAAGCTTTCAACGAACGCGTTCTGCGTTGGCTTGCCCGGCTGGATGAAGTGAAGTTTTACAGCGGTTCGTTGCGACCAAAAGAACATCGCCTTGCTAGTGAGTTCTGGGCCGTTGTCCATGACAATGGATGCTGGCAGCCCGCGACTATTTGCAAGCTCATCCAAGCGGCGAGCGACGCGCAAACCGGAGATCGAAGTATCGACGAGTTGGCCGACGCAGGTTCGCGAATAATCATCCACGATGTTTAGGATACAGATCCGCCTGCCGTGCGTGAGTTGATCGTGCACGAAGTCCAGTGACCAGCGTTCGTTGACCTGTGTCGGCGCAGCCATCGGTATCCGGGGTCGGGCGAGCTTCTTGCGCCGCTTCGTGCGCACCTGCATGCCCAACGCCTTGTAGAGCCGCTAGGTACGCTTGCGGTTCACGACCAGGCCTTCAGATTCAAGCATTGCGTGCAGCATCAGGTAGCCGTAACGCGGATACTGTTCACCGAGCGTCTTGAGTCGATCACTGAGCGCTTGATCGTTACGAGGCTTCGCTTGATAAGCGGCTGACTTGCGGCTGAGCTTCACCAATCGACAGGCTCGACGTTGGCTCATTGAATACCTTTGCTGCAAATAGCCGACGACAGCGCGCCGCTGTGCCGGCTTCACCACTTTTTTTGCACAACGTCCTCCAGCGCGGTCTTGTCGAGTAGCGTCTCGGCGAGCAGCCGCTTCAGCTTTGCATTCTCGGCTTCGAGTTCCCGTAATCGCTTCGCATCGGATATCTCCATGCCGCTGAACTTTTCCTTCCAGCGGTAAAACGTGCCGTTAGCGATACCGTGTTTGCGAATGACTTCCTGGGCCGGCATCCCAGCTTCGTGCCCTTTGAGGATCGAAATTATCTGTTCTTCGGTATAGCGCTTGCGCTTCATATCGAGACCTCCCTTGGGTCAATTTTGTGGGAAATCTCCTAACGAATTTGGCTACCTTTTGGGGGGAAAGGTCAACCTACAACCACCGCCGTTATCACGAGAGCATCGGTAACGTCACGCCTGCCGATACCTGCTTCGGCCGGGACCACGTCATCATTGAGAGAAAGAGAAAGATTAAAAACCTGACCATCCAAAAAGCCGCTTGGCTCATCACAAGCAATCCGCTTAACATCAATCAGGATGAGCCAAAGCCTCCGTTAGATAACCGCCTACACTGTCCTATTTATTCTGACGACGGACACGGCTTATAGTATTCACGGTGGCGGTGTCTTTCATGGGCTACTGACACAGCAGTTGTTGATTGTCTTGATGGAGTACACACTCTTTTATCCAATCGCCTTTTCCAAACCTGCCATAAACCAGGGGGCATTGTCAGAGTAAATGGGCTTGAGCTGAAAAGTAAGACCTCGTAGCCTCCGGTGATGCACAATCCTTTCCGTTATTTCAACAGTTCGCCCGAAGTGATCCGCTTCGCGGTGATGTTGTATGTCCGATACCCTTTGTCGCTGAGATAGGTCGAAGACCTCCTGTTCGAGCGCGGCATCGAGATCTGCTATGAGACCGTGCGGTATGGGTGGAACCGCTTTGGTCCGCTGTTTGCCGCGGAGATCCGGACACGCCGTGTTCATCATGGATCCTATTCGAACTGGCGCTGGCACCTTGATGAAGTGTTTGTCCGCATCAACGGCAAGACACATTACCTATGGCGTGCCGTTGACCATGAAGGCGAAGTCCTTGAGGGTTTTGTGACGAAACGGCGGGACCGCAAGGCTGCGCTTGAGTTCCTGAAGCGTACGATGAAGCGTTATGGCCGGCCGGCTTCGATCGTCACGGATAGGCTACCGTCATATCGTGCTGCGATGAAGGTGCTCGGCAACGAAGGTTGCCAAGAGACCGGGCGTTGGCTGAACAACCGGGCAGAGCACTCACATCAGCCCTTTCGAAGGCGGGAAGGGGCAATGGCGCGCTTCAGAGACATCAAGACCCTACAGAAATTCGCCGCCGTCCATGCCTCGATCTATAACCATTTCAACCACCAACGCCACCTCAACCGCCGCGCTATTTTCAAACAAGCCCGAGCCGCTGCCCTGGCTGAGTGGTGTCAACTTGCAGCTTAAAAGGCCTCGATTGTTGGCTCTACTGGTCAGATCAAGTTAGTCTGACAATGCCCATCCGAGAGCTGATCTCGATGGATTTCTTCACCGTACCTTCGGCGACGTTCCGGGTATTGTTTGTGTTTGTCTTGTTGAGTCATGAGTGCCGGCGGACCTTGCATTTCAACGTCACGGAGCATCCGACCTCGTGGTTGGCGCTGACGGTTCCAGCATGCAATCGCCATCGAGGGTTTGAAGCCCCATGCTCAGGTCTTCGCTTTCCAGATACGAAGCAAAACCGTCGACATAGGGCCTCATGCAATCGTTATAGGCATAGGCGCGCGCACTGTGAGCGACGACGAGCCCGAGCACAAGGACTATCACCGCCAGCACGAGGTAAAAGTAGCGCCGCCATATGCGGCGGGGCGGATCGCCTTGCAGTTGAAGCCGCAAGTCCACATCGCCTGGTGTCCTGGGCTCCCAGGTGCCGGTGGATCGCGGCATGCTCGCGAGGCGCTCGAACATCCGGCAGAGCGCGGTCATGTGCGCTACCGCGCGCACGGCGAGAGGGTGTTTGAAGTTATTCATGTTATTTCTTGAAATCCATCTTAACTATAGGAATCATATGCAATGAAGTAGTGCCGATCAAGCTAAAGACGGATCAGGCATTGCTCATCAGGCTGTGCCCGAAACATCCGGGAATGCCACCTACCCGGCATCCCGTTTTTCTTCCAACGTCGAGGCGTCAAAACCAAACCAGTCTGCTGGGGCGAAAATTTTTCGCCCCACTTGCGAGGGCCGCGACGAAACAGGGGTGTCTCCTATCTCGTCTCCTCCACTCAAGCATTGAGCGGGCATTGTCAGAGTAAATCGGCTTGAGCGGGGAAGGGGAGTTCCGTAGCCTCAAGCGATGCGAAATCCCTTCCGTTATTTCAACAGTTCTCCCGAGGTCATTCGCCTCGCCGTGATGTTGTATATCCGCTATCCGCTGTCGTTGCGCCAAGTTGAAGACATTCTGTTCGAACGGGGCATCGACATTTGTTATGAGACGGTGCGGTACGGGTGGAACCGCTTTGGTCCCCTGTTTTCAGCCGAGATCCGGAAACGCCGCATTCATCATGGATCCTATTCGAACTGGCGCTGGCATCTTGATGAGGTGTTTGTCCGGATCAACGGTGAAACACACTACCTCTGGCGCGCCCTCGATCACGAAGGGGAGGTACTCGAAGTTTTTGCCACGAAACGGCGGGATCGCAAGGCTGCACTGAGGTTTCTGAAACGCGCAATAAAGCGCTACGGCCGGCCGAAGGTGATCGTGACGGACCGGCTCAAATCATACCGGGCTGCGATGAATGTGATCGGCAATGCCGCCGCTCAGACTTGCGGTCAGTGGCTCAACAATAGAGCCGAAAACTCACACCAACCGTTCCGCCGACGGGAAGGGGCAATGGCCAGGTTCAGGGACATCAAGACCCTGCAGAAGTTTGCTGCCGCCCACGCCTCGATCCACAATCATTTCAATCAGGAACGTCATCTTTATAACCGCGAGAACTTCAAACTCAATCGCTCCGCCGCTTTGGCCGAGTGGCGTCAACTTGCAGCCTAAGGGTCCTCAACTGAAGGTTCTGTATGTCCGATCCAGTTAGTCTGACAATGCCCTTAGCAGACAAGGTGATCCCGGCGTTTAGGTGATGGTGTGGAAGGGTGGAGGGATGTACAAGTGGATCAACGCGCTCGACAGCTCGACGACTTAGCAGAACAGCTAAATAGGTGATCCAAATCTTGCGACACTCGGGCAGTTTCCCGGGAATGGACTTGCCGCACGCATGAAGGCACGTACTGCGTCCATCAGACGGTCGATGGTCGAGTAACGATGATTCCGGGTGACATTGTCGTGCAACTGTTTCCAGAGTTTCTCAATGTCATTGACCCAGGGCTGATAGGCCGGCTGGAACAGCAATCGGAATTTCGGATTGTGCTTTAGCCAGACGTGTGCCAAGCGACATTTGTGGATGATGTAGTTATCCACGATCAAGATAATTCGACGCGCGGCGCGGTAAGTTTGCCGCAGGTGGTCGAGCAGGCAAAGGAATAGGTCGCTGTTTTTCCGTGTGCCCTCGACATACGCAACGCGACCGGTTCGTGCGTGCAGCGCGCCCGCCAGATAGCGTTTCCGGTTTTGCCCAGGCGTGGGGATGGCACGTTGACAACCTTGAGTAGACCAAAGGAAACCGATTTTGGGATTGAGGTCGATATCGACCTCATCGGCGTAAAACACTTCATGCCCCGATGGGGCTCGAGACAACGCACGATGAATGGCTTTCAGGCGCGTGGCTGCCCGTGGGTCGCGCAGATGTAAGGTCGGACGAGCACGACGCCAGCCGAATCCCAAATTAACTAGCCAGCGACGTACCGTAGAGGCGTGAATGGGCCGTGACAGCAACGAATTCAGCGTCTCGGCCAGCATCTCGCTCGTCCACGTACTGCGCAGGTAGCCATAATCACTGGGCGGCTGCTCAACTAACTCGGCGAGCGTCTCCAACAGGGTGTCATCCACCGTATACGCCCGCCGGCCCGAGCCGCACGCCTCGAGAAAGGCTTCACCCGCGGTCTGGAATTGCGTGACCCATCGATAAACCGTTGAACGCGCGACCGACAAACTGCGTGACACGGCCGTCGGTGAGACGCCTGAAGCTAACTGCAACAGGACTTGAGCGCGGCGAACCACCCGCCCGTTATCGCTGCGTTGAATCAACCGCTTAAAGCGACGTTTCTGTGAGCGCGTCAATGACACTAAACTATCCATACTCAGGTGACCTCTTTCGGGAACGTAGATTGCTCGATACAACCTCTGATCTCTGAATGTCACCTGAGTTCTTTTTATTTGATCGAGTTTTTGGAACACCTATTTAGGCTCCGAGATCGGAACAACGGATTGGTTCTCGATCGATCAGCGATCGGAAGACGTGTTCTCGTTTCTGACCGGCGATCGGGACGTCAAACACAATAACCCCGAGTGGGCCAAGGACAGCCAATGGGGCACCACCACTGTACACGGTCTGCATCTGTTGTCTTTAATTTTCGAGTCCTGGAAAGCGCTCGACCTACCGTTTGCGACGACTGAGGAGATGACACCGTTGTATTACGGTTTCGATCGCGTGCGATTCACGGCGCCGCTGCGGGTTGGGCACCGTGCCCGCATTGCACTCGACAACGTGACGAAACGGGACGACGGTTCTTATCTGATCAAGGCCACCCACACCCACGTGGAGCACCACGACCTGACACTGCGAATGAGTATGATGCGGTTTACGCAATTGACAAACGCTGTCTCGAAGCGGATTGAAAATCACGTGCACATACTGGTGCTCTGTTTCGCCCATTAACACTTCTGCCGGATTCACAACACGTTGTAAACGTCGCAACACCCTAGACCAAGTCCGAGACATCACCGAGCGCTGGCCCTGCACCTACAATGAGCAACGTCCTCACGAGTCGCTCGGCCGGATCCCGCCCTCGGTGTTCCGCCAATGGCTCGCCGGAACTCTAGCTTTGAACTGTCTACTTGACGGGGAAGCTTACGGAGTGGAGGTTTCGTTCACGAAGGTGATCGTTCATTTGGATCCCTGTCAGTGTAAGGTTACGCGGCGGTTTTCGGGTGCTGCAGTCGTCGTTGTGACATGATTCGTTCTTTGATGATTCGCCGCTTCCTCGACACGGGCTCGGCTTGATCGAAGTGGATGGCGGCCGGTATCAGATTCTGCAGGCTCTCGTGGTAAGGCTGATGATTGTACTATTCAACAAAAGCGTCGACATCGGTCGGTAGATCACTAGGCAGATAGTCGTGCGCTGGCAACACTCGGTTGTTCATCGCCGCATGCCAACGTTCGGTCTTGTAGGGGCGTGTCTGACGGTTACTGAATCAATCCCTGTTGCGGCCAGGGCCATCTCCAGGGTTGCCCGTCACATCGTGTGCCGTCATCTTCGTGCACAGGTCCCAGGCCATGATGCCGATAGGGCCGAAAGCCGAAGCCATCGTCGATCAGTTGATTGCCGAAACGCCCTTCCTTGAGTGGTAGCGAACAGGAAACCGCCACCTGGAAGTTCCGCGCGGGCTGAAACGCTTATCCCGTGCCCGATCCATTCGCTACGAGTTCGAAGTACACCAGCCGACCCATCTGGATGGACACGCTCGGCGAGTGTCATGAGATTATGCGGTCATGTGACAATTGGGAGCAGCGCGGATATCGGGAGAAATCAGCGCCGGTCGAGTGCAAAAAGATGACGCGTGATTTTTATTTTTCATTGGTGAACATTGCGGCTTTGTTTACCGCCGGTTGGGTCGGCCGGGGTCCTTTAGATGGTCGAGTCTGAGGGTCAGCATCTGGCCAGTTCAGTTTTCTTCTGTCGGGCGTCAGCCATTACGGGACGGATTGAGTGGAGAATTCCGGTTCTTTGAGCCCGGTAAGGTTGGAACGGTTATGAGCCATTTCGGAAGGTCGAGTACCGACACGTTTCGAATGCTCCAACCGGGCCAAGCGTTGCTGCGTGTCTTCGCCGGTATCGCAGAGTCGCTATTGGATCGAATAGTCGCCAATACACCGAAGGGCCGCACGCTTGCCCAGCTTCGTCAAACGCGCTTCCCAAAACTCATCGGGGGCGAAATTAGCCTGTCGAACGCCGAAGAAGCCGTGGAGGCCGCGGCGTGAGCGACAAATACCCAACCCTAGACGCCTTGGTCGCGCTCGGCTTTGAGCGCCGGGAGCCCGAATTCGGCATGGAAACCGTCGGTTATCGGTTTCACTATCTCGACTTGAAGGCCTCCGCCACAATAAGTAGGTATTTTCAGCCCGAGGTGCTTCTCAACGGTGTTCTCAATACCGGGCGTACTCTGAGCCAAATAGAGCACCACCTTCCGGCAAGTCTCGGGACCCCTCAGGAAGCCGCGGCCTGGGTAAGCTACGTTCTCAAATCGGACCGGTCCGATCTAGAGCCCTTGCCAGCTTGGTTTCTGGAGGGAGAACGCCACTGGGACCTCGTGCCGGCCGTCCGAGAGGAACAGGCGAGTCAGGAAAGGTTAGAGGCCTACCGGGCGGCCTACCAAGCAAGCCCTAAGTGTTTCATCGACCGGGAGTATGCCCGCCCCCTTCGGCGTAAGCTGCAAGCTGCTCTGTCCGAGATTGCCGGGGAGACCGAGATGACGTTCAACTTCGACGGGCGCGTTCTTAGTATCGCCTTGTGCGGCGCCGTGCACGAAGTCGTTGCATCGGGGGAAAGTTGGCCGTCCTCCTACCAAGTTACGGTATCCTCAGAAACGCGGCTGCCCCCACGGTTTACCTCCTCGACGGTTGAGGTGAACGTGTTCAAAGACAATTTGATTTTGGCGGAGCTTCGCTTGGGGCCGTGTGAGGTGGCCGCATGAAATTGTCTGAAAGCGAGGTCGGGCACGCCGGGCGCGGAGTGCACTGACTACAGCGCGGTCGTGGTGGGGGCGGTCGCGAGACGCGTTGGAGCGGCTGAACCTGTAGGTTAAGCTCTCGACAACCCACGTGATCGCGGAAAGTCCCGCTTATTCGCCCAGCACCGGGAGCTACCCAGCGCTGCATTGAACAGCTGTTGTGTTCAGCGGGTGGCCCGACAGGGCGGACCACATGAGTTGTCACGGTGGGCGGTGTGCTATAGCGACGTTGAGATCGTCAATCGTATATAGGTGTTGACGAATAAACGACAACGGCTATGGGTGCTTAGTGGTCACTTTGTCAACGGTGACGCAAAAGGTTGGCAGCCGCGAGTGTGTCAACCGGCTTTGAAGGTCGCTTCTTCATGCTGAGCAATATTGCCCTCGTTTTCCGCTGGAGGTGGGCCCAACGAGGCAACCGGACCGCAGGTGCGACGCTGTTTGTTACGGTCTTGGTGACTCTTTGCGTTTCAGCGGTTGGCAGTTGGAACAGGTCTTGTGCGCCGTTTGTTTGCCTTGGCTCAGGCGCCTGAACGCGGTCAGTCGGACTCGACCTCGACGAGCTCATAGGCATCCGGGTGATTCCGGGCCATGCGCCGTGCCTTGTCTATGTCGGCGAGCGGCTGGATGTCACCGGGGCCGTGCCATATGAGGCCGGTCCCATACAATCCATCAGCGTACCAGGACCGCCGACCAAGGTAGCGGATCGCCACCGCAGGCTGGGTCGACACCGGCTCGGCAGGGGCCGGGGCCGGCACACCGTTGACCGCACCGCACACCGGACAGTGCCTGGACTTCGAGGCCACCACGCGATACATCCACGGACCTTGAAAGCCGCGACGCCGTTTCTCGATGTCTCCGGTTTGCTGTAACCATCGGCGCGCCCGGTTCAGCGCGGCACGGCTCACGCCGGTCTTCGAACGCGCCAACTCAATCGCGCGTGCCGACACCCAGCCGGCGGCGTCCAAGCAGCTGCCCGCCTCCAAGTGCGACAGCAGCCACGCGCTCGCGCGTTCCACCGCGGTGCGTGTGCCCCCCCGATTTGACAAGGCCATCATTTCGGTGTGCTTCATCAATGGTGCTCCTATGGTGTTCGTTCAGGGATGGGTGCACGTGTCTCTCCACCACCGCCCCGCGCGCATGGGGACGCCCTTCAGTGTTTCCCTTCCGGTGAGCCGGATAGCCAAATCAAACGCTGGCCGCTCTTCTGTCGGCCGACCGTGATCCCGACCGGCCGCAGCGCCGAGGTGACGGTGTTCAGACACCGGCTCAGCGTTTGTGCATTGACGGGCCATCCCGGAGTTTTCATCACGCGCTTATCGACGGGCCCGGTTAGTTCACGGTACAGCTCGGTCGCTGTCCCTTCCCAGACCTGACCTCGCCTCTTTCGCATCAGGTCGCAGATCGCGCTAGCGACCGGGCTGGCATCCATCACGGTCGTGACGGCGCCCTTGCGATTAAGTGCATACGCACGCAGGAACGCGCCCTCGTCGAACATCCCGGGCTCACACGCCACCGCCCACTCGGCGAAGTCCGCCATCCGCGGTAGCTCGTCGAGCCGCACCTCCTCAAGCCGATTCAGCCCCACCACCATCGCATCGAGCAGGGCACCGAGGATGTGAGGGCGCGCTCGCTCGAAGTCGGCCCACAAAACGGATTCCCGCTTGCGGTGCGTATCCGGGATGGCCTCGAGCGTCAGGACAAGTGCCCGGTCTGCCAAATCACTTCGCGTCACGACGGCATCGATACTGTTCAGGATCGTGGGGCGTTCCGCGCTGATCACGTTCTCCTCGTCGTCGGTGTACAACTTGCGCGCAGCGAACCCGGCCCCTGTTGCGAGCCGGGATAGCGCATCCGACAGCCACGGCGAGACCGTGCTCAGGTTGTCGAACGCCAGCACGTGTGCGTTGCGCGCGGCGATGAACAGTTCGTGTTCATTGCGCGGCGGTGCACGCAGCGCCGCCTCATGGGGGTCGACAAGGGCACGCAGCATCCGTGCGCACGTGCTCTTGGCCGACCCTTGCTCACCCGTCAGCACCAGCACCGGATACGGGCCGGTCGGGCGGAGTGCCGCCAAGAGCCAAGCTACGGCGAGGTTGAAGTCGTCATCGCCGGCCAGATTGAGAAACGCTCGGAGGGCTTCGATCTGCCCATTGCGCTTGGGCTCGGGCAGTGCGCGCATGTGCCGCGTGCGGATAAACCGCACCGCCGGACGGTCAACGCAGCGCCACCTGGTCGCGTCGATCTCGACGGCCTGCCAGGCGTCATTGCAGAGGTCGAGATAAAGCCGGCCGGCCTCCGAGCCGACACGACGATAGACCTCGCGCGCCAGGCCTCGAAACTGCGCCCGTGCCGCGATCGTGCCGATCGCCGTTTGCAACGCCTCGTTGTTTGGCGCGCCGCCGTCGGATGCTTCGAAGTATCGCGCCCGAAGCCACGCGCTAAAGCCCTGCGAGGGCACCGGCCACGATTGACGGTGCCCGTCGTGCTCGAACTCGGCGAACGCCTCATCTCCGCAGTGAAACAGAGTGCAGTCGCGTTCGACCATGTCGAGCAAGCGACGGACTTGCGCTGAGCCCCCCTTGTGGCCCGGCTCGGCCAGGCGGGTCTGGCGGTCAAGCTCCGTGACCGGCACATTGAGAGCCTTGAGTAGTTGCCGCAGTCGCGCCCAAGTGGGCGCGTCCTCGGCGCGTAGTGTCTTGAGACGCTTAATGGCCGGTTTCTCCAACGGCGCGCCCGGGTCCAGTCTTGAACGCTCGACGAGCGCCACCCAGTCTTCAGGCAACTGCCTGAGGATCGCCGCCTCGCGCTTCGCCTCAAATATGTTCAGGATGCCGACATCCTTCGTTGACCTGCTCATCGACCATCCTCCTTATCGGCGAAGTCACCGCCGGCACGGGGCGCAACGATCGTGATGCGCCGCCCCTCGGCCTCCAGCCGCTCGGCGAGCGCTGCCGCCGCTTCGAGTCCGGGCGCATCGCGGTCGGCGGCAATGATCACTTCGCGGACGGCCTCGGGCACGACCAGCGCACACAGCCCAGCGGTCCCGAGCGCGGCCCAGCCGGGCAGGTCGAACTGCTGCATGGCCGCTGCGGCCGACTCGATGCCCTCGCCGACGAGCAGCACCTCGTCCGCCGGCTCGGCAAGTCGAACCGCACCACCCGTGAGCCGCCCGAGACTCGCGCGAACCGGCTGGACCGGGGGCCTTGTCCGGGCCCTCCAGGTAGGTGCGCTGGATCCCGAGAAATCGCCCTCCACAGTCCTGCACGCACGCCACCAGACAGGGGAGAAACGAATAGGGCGCGCGCGGATGTCGAAGTCGCGGGTGGAATCGCAGCGCCGGCGCGTCGGCCACCGCCACACCGCGCCTGTGCAGATAGGCTTCGGCGAGCGAACCTCTCAACGGAAGGGCTTCCTTCCAGATTGCGCGCGCACAAGCTCGCTTGCCGCTCGTCTCTTGGGCATCAGTGCCATGCGTCGTGACGGTTCGTGGGCGGCGCTCCCGTATGGGAACGGTCTGTTCGGACAGAAAACCGTGTGCGCAAAGCCAAGCCCACGCTTCGTGCCGAGCGCCACCGCGTTCACGCCCTATGAGGTCGAGCACACCGCCGCCCGTGCCTGCCTCATGGTCGCGAAACCAGCCGGCGTACGGGCCCGCGATGTGCACCACTAGGCTGCCCCGGTGCCCGTAGCGCAACTCGCGCTCACTCGAGAGTGCCGCGTTCGGCTCGCCCAGCAAGGCAATCGCCACGTCGCCCATCACCGCGGCCCAGTCTGTCACCGCGACCGGACCGGTCATGTGCTCACCCCGCCGTCTGACCAGCAGCGGGCCCCTCGCGGCGTCCCCCCATCCTCGGCTATCCGGATCGTCGGTTCGACCACGCGCGCATCCAGCCACGTATTGAGATCGGCGCCTAAATACAGAATGCGATGGCCGAACTTCGTATAACGCGGCCCGCGGCCTTGCCAGCGCCATGTCGCCAGCGTGCCGCGCGAGGCGATCACGGACAGGGCTGGGTCGCCCGGCCGGTAGTAGCGGTGAGCCTCGAAGCGCGCGGACGGTCCGCCTTCGGAACGATGTACGTTATACTCATCCAAGGTGGTTCTCCTGCTGTCATGATGAAACGCGCAGCATGGAAGACATCCAACATGAATTGTTGGGCACAACTTTTTCCGGCATGGTGCCCCACTATGGCGGGACTCGGTCGCGCGTCGGAAAGCCGACGGGATTGGTGTTTCCGGATGCACCGATAGAGTCTCTTGCAGTGGGCGTTACGCTCCTCGCCGGTGTGCGCCCCGTGTATGGGACACGTTCCGGTGGTTGAACGGAGGATCGAGGGTCTTCAGCACGCCCTGCTCACTGCCCGTGTGTCAGGCGGACTCACCGCAGAGTGCAACCGCGGCTGGAAGGCGGCCCTTGATCTGCTCGGAGACTCGTGATGGTCGCCCGGAGCCGTCTGGTTACATTGGCCGAGCAGCTTTTTGCCGGGCGCGGGAAGGCTTGCAACCGTGCGTCCATATTGCGCCCATCATCGACACCGTTTGGAGCGCTTAGGGCGTAATGGACGCAATGGGCGCAATTGAACACCCACTTCCGGGTGCGGCTGAGCGTCGGGGGCGCCGCCACCGGCCATCCGGTTCCCAGCGTCTCCGGCGCTTTGTCAACTTGACTGGTAAGCCCGCTTTCATCGAAGAATTCGGCAGACCCGCACGTAGACGGCCTAGGGCGATTCGGGTATTGCAAGACGGATCGAAGGGAGGTCCACCGCCAGGGTGATAGCAAAGGGGACTCCCAACGGCGGGACGCGGTCACCCCGCCTCAGCGCCGGGCGTTGTCCGTCGAAAGGCCTGCGATGGAATCGCCCTCGGGGGCCCGTGGTGGAGCGTAGTACTCGGCCTCGCGCGTGTTCAGCCTAGCGATTCAGGCGGCGCTATCCAACTGTACTCGGGCCGTTTCAAGCGCCTTGCGTTTCAAGCCATATCCGCGCCCGAACCACACCCGTTCCAAACGCGCATCTGCGGTCACTTCACGGGTGCGGCGGTAGTCTTCATCCCGAACGACCGCGTTGTAGAGCGCCCACAGCGTCTCGCGTGTCGCGGACGGCGTGACGGCTTCGTCGCCAAGGATCTGCTTCACGCGTGCCCACCGCTCAGGTTCCAGACCTTGGGTCTTCTGCCGGCGAGTCCTCGGAAACAGCGTCTCTAGATAACCGTCTACCGCTGCGGGCGCCACACTGCACTCTGCCATGCAAGCGAACAGGGATCCGGCCTCAGCAAATACCGCATCGGAGAGACGCTTCAATGCTTGCGCCTGGGTTTTTTTCAGATTGTGGCGAATATTTCGGGTATGACGGACGGACACGACCCCCGTCCCGCCCGCCTGTGCGAGGCTCAGCGTATTTTGGCAGACGACTCGGACCGGCGTGAACCGCACGGTGACGGCGCTCGACCCGTCATGGGAGTTGGACAGCAACAGGAAGCGATCGACAGGGTCGTCCCCATGGATGACCATTTGTTCCGACAGCCGCGCCAGCGCCCAAACCCGCTCGCCGTTGCCCAACGCGCCCGCTGTGTGGAACTCGGCCCAGCCATTGTCAATGAAGGGCTCGAAGAACGTGAACGCATCCTTGTTCTGGAGCGACTCGTAATCCTTGCCGACGATGGCGAGCGCGACCGCCTCGGTCTCGTCACCCACCGGGTCACGCAGCACGATGTACCGGTCATAGACTTTCCTGCCTGCATCGAGCAGCCGAGCGCCGGGGGCGGGCTGCTTTCGAACCTGCCAATCCAAATTGGCCGCGCACATCATCTGCTCCGCTGTTATGTGTGATTCAACCGCCGTGCCGAGGCGGTGCCACGGTGTCTCGCCCACGAACGCCATGCTGCCCTGGAAAAGGTCATGCCCCATCGTGCTGCTCCTTGGGGTCGCCTCTTAGCGCCTGGTTTCCGTGTGTGGCCGCCGCTTCCAAACCGATTCGACCCCCGTGTACGACAAGAAGAGTCCCCTCGCCGTCGCGACCGCGTCGCATGCTGATTCTTCCTTTGGACCCCACAGGTGGCGCGTCGGGTTCATGTCGAGGTCCACCAAATCATCGAGCACTTTGAGAATATGCACGTCGCGAACCTCATTTTTGCGCGGATCGTACCGACCACTCGGTCGGTTCAGGCGCCCGCTCTCCAGCCGTTCTAAGATCTCGGTGGCGAGTGGATGATCCGGTACCCGCCTTGCGATTTCTTCGAGCGCCTCCTGCACCCAAAATCGATCCCACTTCCGCTCGCTTTCGTCTTGCCAGACTTCAAGCCATTCCCGGACGTGCTCTTCTATCAGCACCTGCCGCCCATCCTCCTCCTCCACACAGTCTAAGACGAGCCCAAAGGTGGCCCAAGCCTCAGGGTCTTCAGGGTCGGGCCAGGGATACAGCTGCACGAGATCCACGGCCTCTTGATAGGATGGGGACAGACCCTCCTCTCTCAGGCGCTCTTGGAGCCTTGCCAGTTCCGACCGGTACTCGGTAAGCTTCCTTCGATGTTCGCCCGGATTTGTGTCCGGGCCGTAGAGGGATTGAACATCCGCCGCCAGCGGGGCCTGCCCACACGCCGAGCAGACGCCGACCTCCACGCTCATCGGCGGGTTCCTCGGTGCCGTGCCTGGCAAACCGCACTGTGGACACGGTTCGGTCGGCTCGGGACTGTTCTCCGTTTCACTCATCGAATGGTTCTCCGTCGTGTATCGGGCGCCGTCACACGCCCCGCAGCTGCGCATCGATGGCCGCACCGATGTGCTCCTGGGCCTCGTGAACCGCCGCACCGGCATGCCGGATGTAGCGGTCGGCCATCGCCGTAGTCTTGTGCCCGAGCAGGTCGCGTAGTACATGGGTGCCGACCCCCGCTCGCGCCGCGCTCGTCATCACTGTGCGGCGCAGGTCGTGCAGGCGTACATCCGACAGGCTGGCCTCGCGCGCCAGGGCTACAAAGGCGGCGTGGACCGTCTGATACGTAATGGCCGCGTCACGCCCGGTGGTGAACACGTAGCCGTTGATGCGCGGCCTGCCCGCGAGCAGCTCGAGCGCCGCCGTGGGCAGGCCGTGCACGCGCCGCCCGGTCTTCGTGTGGGGCAGCACCACGGCTTTGTGCTCAGCGTCCACGTGCTCCCAGCGCATCGCCAGCACCTCGCCAATGCGCAGGCCCGTCAGGGCCGCCAACCGGATCGCCGCCACGGCCGCGGGCTTGTCCTTCTCCGCGCGTGCCAGCGCCGCACCGAGTGCCTTCATCTCCGACGGCGTGAGCACCCGGTCACGCGCTTCCTCACGCGCCCGCTCGATACCCCGCGTAGGGTTCGTGTGCTGCGGGCGCAACTCCCAATCTTCGAACAACCTGAACAGCCGGCTCGTGAACGCCAGCACGCGGTTGCGTTGCACCGGGGCGGCCGTCGCGAGCGGCGCCACCATGCGCTCGATGTCGTGGCGCGTGACGTCGGCGATCCGCCGCCGGCCGAGGGCAGGCCGCAGGTGACGGGCGGCTTGTCGGCGATAGCCGTCCACCGTGCCCTGAGCCATGCGGCCCGCTGCCAGCCGCGTCGGCACATATTCGGCGAAGAACCGCTCCAATCCCTCGGTCACCGTGGGTGACGCACGCGCTTCGCGCCGCCGCGTCAGCAGATCGCCCTCGCCGGCGCGGATCCGGACCCGCTCGGCACCGGCGCGCTTGCGGATTTCTTCCAAGGAGATCTCGGTCGTTCGCGCCAGCACCACACGATGGCGGCGGCCGTTCATGCGATAGTCGAGCACATAGGCTTTGGTGCCCTTCGGCGTGATGCGGACGCCTAAGCCCTTCACCTGCTGGTCCCACAGGATGCGGGTCTTAGTCTCGGGTCGGGCATTCCGGATCTTAAGTTCGCTCAGCATGGCGTCCTCCTGGTTAAGGAGTGACACCGTCTATTTACATCACCACTATGTCACCCCAGCGCCAAGATACCCGTCGAACGCCCTTGATGCAAGTGGAGGTAAGTAGATTTAATCTATCTAATAATTAACCGGTTATTGAACCAGATGGATTGAGATAGATGACGGGAAATGTTTATATAACTGATTCATAATCAGCTCGCTAAAAAGCAGTTTCCGATGTTTATGCAAGCGCTGCTGAGCGAATTGCTCAATGGCCTGGCCTGCGATGTCCTCCGATTCGAACCCAACAGCCCATTTGCGCAGTTTGACCACATCCGCATCCAGGACGGCACCTCGTTTGCGTTAAAACCGGCGCTGAAGGACAGCTTTCCCGGTCGCTTCACGACCGTGAGTCCCGCCGCGGTGGAACTCCATGCCGATCTCGACCTGCTCAGTGAGACCCTGAACGAGGTCGTACTCAGCCCTGACAGCTCAGCAGAGCGGCAGTTCTTGCCGGCGGTTGAAGAGGTCGCTGGCGGTTTGTTGCTGGCCGACCGTGGCTACTTCGCACGGCCTTACTTTGAAGCGCTCGACACCGCCGGCGGCCATTTCATCGTGCGCGCGGGTCAGGGCATCAATCCGCTGATCCTGTGCGCTCGTCAGACCCATGGGCGGCGGGTTAAACGCTTTGAGAATCAACGCTTGAAAGCGGTGGCATCGACGTTAAAGCGTTTCGACTGCCTCGACATGGTCGTGCAATTCGACGGCGTGCAGGAACCTTGGACCTGTCGTTTAGTCGTGCACCCCAACCTCAAAGGCACAGCGCCTCGTTATCTCATCACCAATCTCGACGCCGCCACCTTTACCCCCGAGCATGTCAGCGACGCGTATCGCTTGCGCTGGCAGGTAGAACTGCTCTTCAAAGAGTGGAAGTCTTACGCCAATCTACACGCCTTTGATACCGCCAACCCGCACATCGCCGAAGGGCTTATCTGGGCCGCACTATGCGCCGCAACGCTGCAGCGCTATTGCGCTCATGTCACCGAGCGCTGGTTGAACGTCGCCATCTCGACTCATACCGCGGCCAAGTGCATTCATCACGTGCTCGGTCCCATTCTCCATACGCTTATCCATCGGCCCCGCGCTTTACACCGACCGCTCGAACGCGCGTTGCGCTATTTGGCCAGCAACGCTCAGCGCGCAAAACCTGGCCGCGATTGCATTTCGGGACGACTCAAACTCGGCCTCCACCATGTTCATGCGGCCGCTTAAGAACTAACCTATGAGCCGTCCATAGACTCTATCAACGCGGAATTTCGAACGATAGCAACACGTTCCCCGTCATCCCGACGTTGAAGATGTTGAAACCGCTGTTGATATACAACCGGTCGCCGGCCACCACGGGCCCCCCGTTGCCGAGCGATCCGCCACGACCCTTCAATCCGTTGACGCCCTCGTAATCGCGCACGGTGTCGTAAACCCAGACCTCGGTGCCGCTGTCGATCGCATAAGCGCGGAGGGTCCCGTCGATCAAACCGACGAACACCACGTCACCGACGACCGTCGGCGGTGTGTTGACCGCCGTGCCGCAGGGTGGTTTCTTCTTACCTTCGCAGCGGGCGTCGATGTTCTCGACCCGCCACACCGACTTGCCGGTCATGAGATCGACCGCAGTCAGCGAGCCGTTGGAAATCAAGTCGACGTCCATGTCGACCACCGGTGCGAAGGCATAGCGTCCGTCGGACGCGACGCCGTACTCGATACCGCCGGCTTCACCACCCTTGCCGACGCGGATGTTCCATATCACCGCGCCGTCGTTGTCGGGATCGAGGGTGTAGAGCATGCCGTCTTTTGTTCCGACGACTATCACGTCCTTGCCGTCAGGCCGGGTCGTGAGGATCGGCGGCGCGCCGATGTCGCGGTCGCCCTGGCCCTTGGGATTCTCGGGCGAACAGCCCTTGCGCTCGGGATCCCACCAGGCCTCGCAGGCCAGGTGATAGATATCCTGCCCGCCCATCTGCTCCGGCGCGAGTCCTTTCACCCAGCGCTTCTTGCCCGTCTGCATGTCGAGCGCCATGACGGCGTCCGATTCCTCCACCCGCGGCTCGGTGAACTGGTTACCGTTACCGACGTAGACCACGCCACGCTTGTCGTCGACGCTGATGCCGGACCACACCGGCACGCCGGACGGACCGAAGCGCGCGATGCCCATCTTATTGTGACCCAGGTATTCGGCGTACTGGTCGATGGTATACGTCTTCCAGATGATCTGGCCGGTCTTGATATCCAGCGCGACGACCGCGCCGCGGGTCAGGCAGCACGGGATGTCCAATTTCATCACCAGCACTTCCTCGAGACTCGATACCGGTGCGTAGACCACGCCCTTGTGCGCAGTCACATTACCCGTGATGCGCGCACCCGGGCTCCAGTCGATCCGCGTGCGCCAACGCAAGGAGCCGTCGTTCACGTCGAGCGCGTAGACATTCGCCATCAGATCGCCGAACACCACGGTGTCGCCCTCGAGCGCCATGTTCGAACGCACGCGGCCCTCGGCCCGGAACGCCCAATAGGCGCAACCGGATTCGGCATCCAGCGCATAGACCCAGTGGTTGATGCTGCCGCTATAAACGCGTCCATCCCTGACCGCGACCGAGTTACCTAAACCCGAGAACGCAGTACTGATGGGCATGGTATGCGCCCACTTCAGCTTGATGCCGGCGACGCGCTCGGCCGTCATGCTGGCGTCGGCCACGTGGCGCGCGAAGCGGTTATTGACTGACCAGCCGGGCCAGGCACCTTGTGCCGCCGGTTTGGCGTCTTTGGATGCGCAGCGTTTTATACCCGACTCGCGTTTCTTCTCACCGGTCCCTTTCGACGCGAGCATGCGCGAAATCATCAAGCGTTCGCCGCGCGACAAACCGTTGGCGTGCTCCTGCATCGTGCCGTGCCACAGCGAGGCCTCGATCTCTTCGACCGTCATGCGTCCCATCTGGTCGGTAGTCGGCGCGACCACCCCGAGGTCGTGACACATCGCACAGCGCGCCTGGTAGATGGCCGCTGGATCCGGAGCGGTACCTTCGGCGGCACTAGTGGCCGTAGTAGCGAGTACGAGAAAGGCGGTAAGGGTGGCGATCGCATGCTGGCGCATGATGCTGAACTCCTTGGTTATTGGGCTATTGCCTCACGCCGTGGTGGCATAGGTCAAGGCGTATGTTGTTCCGCTGCCACAAACGCACCAGGCCTGGCCATCCCTGGTGCATTTCGATACGCATTTACGCATTAACGTTATGCTGAGCCGATAACGGAACTTTAACGTTGGTTGTGTTGCGTCCCAGCAACATAGGTGGGGGAAGCCGACTATGCATCACACGTCATTCCGGGGAACGCGGGCGCGTTTCGCACCGTTAATCTCAATCATTGCAGCAATGGTTTTTCTGACCGGCATGAATGCCGCTGCACAGATGATGGAAGATGAGAGAACGATAATGCGGAGGAACCAATCCTGTCGGCGTAGGTCAAGACGGTTGTCGTTGTGCTGCCACATACGCAAAATAAAGGTGCGATCTCTGGTGCGTTTCTACATCGGCAATGTTATGCTCCGGTAAATAGTAGAAACTTAACGTCCGATCTGTTGGGTTTCAGCAACATAGGTGGGGGAGCCTAATCATGCATCAGCCGTCATCCGAGCGAGCCCGTTCGCGTTCAATAACTTTAATTTCAATCGTCGCAGCAGCCGTTTTCCTCACCGGCATGAACGCCGGCGCGCAAGTGTATATGGAAGAGGTCGTCGTCACCGCGCAGAAACGCGAGCAGAACGTCCAGGACATCGGCATCGCGGTCACCGCGATGTCGGGCGATCAGATCAACGCACTCGGCTATGAACGGTCAACGATGGTGTTCGACATGGCGCCGGGCGTGCAGCTCGTGCAGCCCAACTCCCGCGCGTCATACGGTGTTGCCATCCGCGGCGTCATCCAGACCGATTTCGCCGATCACCAGGAGCACCCGGTGTCGATCTATATCGACGAGGCGTATATCAGTCAGTCCTCCGGCGCCGGTTTCCAGCTGTTCGATCTGGAGCGCGTCGAAATACTGCGCGGACCGCAGGGCACGCTGTACGGCCGTAACGCGACCGGCGGTACGGTGTCGTTCGTCACCAATAAGCCGTCGCAGGAATTCGATGGGTACGTCCAAGCCAAATACGGTTCGTACGATAACAAGGGTGTCGAGTTCGCGATCGGCGGCCCTCTTACCAAGCAGGTATCCGCCCGCTTCTCGGGCTCGGGGAATTGGCACGACCCCTATGCCGAAAACCGCGTCGGGCCGGACCAGTTCGACGATAACGCAGCTGCGTTCCGCGGGCAGGTCCTGTTCGAGGTCAACGATGACGTGAGCCTCCTCGTCAACGGCCGGGGCGCGTACAGCGAGGTCGTCGACGGTGCCGCCGACACCATACCGGGCGACCAAAATCCGGCCAACGGTTTCGGCTTCAGACGGGGAGACACCGTACTCCACAGTGCCTCGCCGCCGGGCGCGATCATATGCCCCGGCTGCGATCATCTCGGTCATAAAGAGCCAGACGACGACCCCCTCACGCTCAGCCACGACGTCATCGGGTTCGCCGACCTGCACACGTGGGGCGGCGGCGCCCGCCTGGAATGGTCTTTCGACAGGTTCGACTTCGTCTCCATCACCGACTATGCCCACACCGACAAGACGTATCAGGAAGACAGCGAAAACGGGCCGCTCACTGCTTTGAATTTTTTCCTCGATAACAACGCCGAGCAGTTCACGCAGGAGATCCGCTTCAACGGGGAAATGGAGAACTTTCGCTGGGTGGCGGGTCTCTACTACCTGAAAATCCGTGGCGAGTACGGCACCGGTTTCACGGTCGATCACGCTGTATTCGACGGCGGCGTTATACCGGCCGATGGGCTGATCGGTCCCGCGGGTACCCTCGTTCCGTGCTTCGGAGCCAATTTCCCCGATTTAATCAACACCTGCGGCCCCCAGCCCACGTCGCATCCGGAAGGCACCCTCGTCTTGCAAACTTCCTGGGAACAGAATACGGATTCGTATTCAGTCTTTTTTCAGACCGAATTCGACCTGCGCCCTGACTTTACGCTGATCACGGGCTTCCGTTGGATCGAGGAGCAGAAAGACTACAACATGCAGCATCATCTCGCCGTGTGGGACGAGCGGATCCCGGGCCAAAAAGATCGCTTGCACACCCAGGAAATCGGCGCGGTCTTGTACGTCTTCAGCGAAGACTCGGCCGGCACGCTCGCCAACTACAATAAGGGCCTGTGGTCGGCCAAAATCGGGCTCGAATGGGACGTCAACGACGACCTGCTGGCGTATTTCACTTGGAACCGCGGCGTCAAGGGCGGTGGCTTCAATGCGGCGCTCGCAGCCGACACCATAAGGCCCGAGAATGTTCCATTCGATGAAGAGGTCCTCAAAGCCTACGAACTCGGCTTCAAGCTGAGCGCCTACGAAAACAGGATACGCTTGAATGGGGCCATGTTCTACTACGACTACGAAAAGTTTCAAGCCTTTATCTTCGAGGGACTGTCGCAGTTAGTGCTCAACAAAGACGCCCAAGTCTACGGGGCCGAACTCGAGTTCCAGGGCTCGCCGTGGCGCGGCCTGGATTTCGTGGGCGGCGTCTCGTACTTGCAAACGAAGGTCTTTGATCTCGATTTCGCCAACACAGGGGCCGGGTTCCCCTCCAACCCGTTTGAACGCACA
The DNA here is from genome assembly GCA_963662545.2 of Gammaproteobacteria bacterium. Lineage (GTDB taxonomy): Bacteria > Pseudomonadota > Gammaproteobacteria > JAYYZW01. The sequence goes on along the minus strand of CAXXLL010000003.1, from coordinate 2,168,815 downwards.
ATCCCGAAGTCGCCGATGTGGACCGTCAACGGCCTGGTGCGCTACCAGTTCCAGCCAGTGTTCAAAAACACGTTCTTTGCCGGCCGCTTCGCCTTGCAGGCGGACTTCAACTACCGGACCGAATTCAACTTCCTCCTGACCAACGCACCCGCGGGCGTGCAGTCGGCATACGTTATCGGCAACACGCGCGTCAGCTACGCCAGCGAAGACGGCCGCTGGGAGGCGGCGTTTGCGATCAAGAATATCGCCGATCAGTTCTACTCCACACAGATCTTCGATGTCGGAGGGGACTTCGGCAGCATCCAGCGCTTCTTCGATCGACCGAGGTGGTTCTACGGAACCGTGCGCGTCAACTTCTAGTCAAGCGCGGCGCGAGCCGCCAATATGTGTAAACTCTCAATGCGTCCGGGCGGAGTCACCGACTCCGCCCGGCGTGCCGATCCGTTAAACTTAAACAGAGAACGATAATTCGGAGGAACCACCATGCCCAAGGCCAAACAGATCTATCACAAGCGCCCCGACCTCGAGAAAGGCTTCTTCTATGCGCAGGCGTGCAAGGCCGGCAACATGTTGTTCATCTCGGGCTCCGTCAGCTGGGACGCCGAGGGGAACATCATCGGCGAGGGCGACATGAAGGCACAGGTCACGCAGGTCTACACCGATCTCAAGGAAACGCTCGAGGCGAACGGCGCGACCTTGCAGAACGTGATCAAGGAAACCGTCTTCACCACCGACATTGAGGCGCTGGAAGCGAACAACGACATTCGCACCCGGTTCTACGAGGAAGCGGCGTCGGCGCCGCCGGCCTCGACCTGGATTGGCTGCACCCGCCTGGCCGCGCCGGAGCTGATGCTCGAGATCGAGTGCATCGCGCTGCTCGATTGAGTGCGGGTCGAAGATCCGCGCTCGATGGCCGCGGCGCGTTACGGCGCTGAGGGTATGGGGCCCTTCAGCCGCCGACCTGCCCGGCGACAGCGAAGGGGCCGACAAGCGTAGCGCCAAGGCTGCGCGGCAGTGGAGCACCTATGTCGACAGGGAGATCGAAAGGCAGGGCACGCTGGACCAGGAACTTCCCGAGCAGCAGCGCCGCGAGCAGGACGAGATGCTCCGGAACCTGTGAGCGTGCTGCGGAACCTAATCGTCAGTTTCCCCCTCGGCGTAGAGTGCGTCGTGCCTGATCCGCTCGAGGCAGATGTCCGCTGTTCAGGGCAACAACCTTTCAGCGGCGGGCGCCGGTCCGTGAGCGGATAGGCGCTCTGGTAGGCGTGCGCCGCGGCCATTATCAACGAAAGAGGAGACAAGCCATGCTGCAGCGAATATTTCACATCAACATCGTGATAGAGGATCTGGACAGAACGCTCGCGTTTTACTGTGACGTGCTGGGCTTTTCCGTGGTCGAAGGCGAGCTCACGGTCGACAATCCCATCCTCGCCAGAGGTTTTGGCTATGAAGGGAACGGTCGCATGCGCTGGGCGCTCATACGCCTAGGTGACGACGAGGATGGACTGATCATCGACGTCGAGCAATGGATCGAGCCCGCGATGACGGGCCGGCCTTACCCCGAGTGCAGCAACAACGGGATCGGGCGCATCGCGCTCAAAGTCGACGACATCGACAAGACCTACGGCGATCTCAAGGACAAGGGCGTGGCGTTTCTCTCGCCCCCGCAGACGCTGAACTTCCCGCCCTTCGGCGACTTCAAGTTCTGCTGCTTCCGGGATCCGGACGGCATCGTTCTCGAGCTCGTCGAAGCCTGAGCGGCGGATCGCGCGGGGCGGCGCAGCGCGCGTCAACCCGAAACGAGGTGGCAGCCCGCGGAGTAGCCAAAATCATCATCTTCCGAGAAGCGGTCTCAAAATTATACGGGGTCGCGTTGGTACCCAAAAAGCCCAGCTACAAGGCGCAGTGCGCAGGGCATAGTGGTTCTATGTTCAAGCGCTGCAACGCGGTAGATGGGCTTTTTGGGTACCAACCCGGAGGGCCGCCACCTGTTTTCGCGCATTTCGGCGTTGCTCGTCGCTCATTGACACCCGGTCAACCACGCTCCTCGCGCCTTGAACTTCGCGAAAACAGCCAGCGGCGCGACCCCGTATAATTTTGAGACCGCTTCTACTCACAACAACGGAGGTCCCATGAACAAGAAGCATGTACCCGACACGATCGCGCCGCCGGTCGCAGCCTACAGCCACGGCATTGAGATCCCGCCGAACTCGCGAGTCCTCTACACCGCGGGGGAGGTAGGCCTATTGCCCGACGGCACGACGCCCGATGGAATCGAGGCCCAGACTGAAGCCACCTGGACCAATCTCATGGCGATTCTGGAATCCGCCGGAATGGGGATGGATGATGTCGTCAAAGTAACGACCTTCGTGACGAGCGAGGACGACTTCTGGCCGATGGCGCAAGCCCGCGCCAAGTTCTTTGGTGATGCGCGGCCCGCTTCCACGGGCATTATCGTCAAGGCGCTGGCCAAGCCGGAATGGCTGGTCGAGGTAGAGCTCGTCGCCGCTAAAGCCTGAGCTCGAACCATCTGAAAAACATCTATTAAGGGAGCATTTGACGAACCGATTCGTAACGATATTCGCGGCTGCAATGCTGTTCGCGACAACCCTCGCGGCGGACGACAATTTCAACAAGACTGGAGCGAGCGGTGAGACGATCATAGTCACGAGCCAGGATATGGAGCTCTATGATCAATACCATTTTTCCCCCGCCTCCGCCGTAGATCAGATCCGGCGCGAGCTGTCCTTCCTACCGATAGGCCTCGATCGCGGCGCTAATCGCCGCGCGGTCATAATCGACATCGCGAACGTTCGTGCCGCGGCCGCGTCCTGCCTGCCGGCTGCCAATGTTTACCGCGGGAACGCCGAGATAAGCGCACTCGCGTATACCCGCGCTCGAATTACCGACGATGCACTCGCTGCTGTCTAGAATTCGGACGAAATCTTCAGGAGCGGTGCTTTTGAAAAAGTGAATGTTCCGCGGCGCATGTATCTCACTAAAAGCGCGAATTCCGGACGACGTTCCGTCAGCACCGGCATCCACGTTGGGACAGAACCACAATGTCGCGAGGCCGAGATCATTCACCGCGTGTAATGTCTCCTCTACGTGCCGCCGCGATTCGTCATATTCGGTCGTGACAGGGTGCTGCATCACCACGATATAGCCGTCCTAAAGATCGAGTCTCGGACCGACACCGGTATAGCGCTCGAACACGTCGAAATCCGGATCCGGACAGCTAAGTGCCTGCTTGACGATGTCGATGGACGGACAACCGCTCAAGAACACCTTCTCCGCGCGCCCACCCAACGATTCAACACGTTTCTGCGCATGGGGCGAGGCCACGAAGTGCAGATCGGCGCGTTCGGTCACCGCATGCCGAACCTTCTCATCGATGGATCCGGTGACCTCGCCGCTCTGGATATGCGCGAGCGGAATATTCAGGTAACTCGCCGCCACCGCGGTCGCCATGGTTTCGAACCGATCAGCCACCGTCACGACGATGTCCGGCCGCAGGTCGTCAAAAACGCTCGCGAGTTCGCCGAGACCGATACCGGGGTTAGAAACGGTCTCAAAATGCGCCTGAGGCGTTCAGACAAGGCGCGCGGCCTTCGAGGAGCGCAGTTTATGACCAATTTGCGGCTTCACCGCCCCGCACCGGAGAAGGTCGTGCAACGCAGTATCAAGGTCTCAGGCGCATTTTGAGACTGCTTCTCTAGCCCGCGGCAGCCACCGCGTGCCTGGCCATCACGTTCACGAGATGGGCGCGATACTCGGCGCTGGCGTGCATGTCCTCGTTGAATTCGGCGCCGTCCACCACGATCGACGCGATGGCGTCCGACGTGAAGTCCTGCCCGAGTGCATCCTCCATCGCCGTCACCCGAAACACGCAGGGCGCGGCCCCGGTGACCGCGACACGGATTCCGTGAGGGGCCTCCGCCACCATGACGCCGACGATGGCGTAGCGCGAGGCGGGATTGGGAAACTTCATGTAGGCGGCGCGTTTGGGAATCGGGAAGCGCACGGCGGTGATTATCTCGTCGTCCTTGAGGGCGGTTTCGAACATGTCGGTGAAGAAATCGTCGGCCGCGATCTCGCGGGTGTCGGTGACGACCGTGGCGCCGAGACCGACGAGCCCGGCCGGATAGTCTGCCGTGGGATCGTTGTTGGCGACGGAGCCACCGAGCGTGCCGCGGTTTCGCACCTGGGGATCCCCGATTGCCTCCGCCAGGTCCGCGAGACCGGGAATGCGATCCCGTACGAACTTCGAGGCGGCGACGTCGGCATGACGCGTCATAGCGCCGATCACGATCGCCCCGTCCTTCTCCGCGATCCCGGCGAGCGATCCGATGCGGTTGATGTCGATCAGCACATCGGGACGTGCCAAACGCAGTTTCATCGTCGGCAACAGTGTCATGCCGCCGGCTATGATCTTCGCCTCGTCATTCTCGCGCAACGCCGCCAGCGCGGCTTCGATCGAGTCGGGTGCCTGATAATCGAATCGGTACATGGTTCGTTCCCTCTTGCTTGGCCGCGCGTACGAAGGCGGGGCTTACTGCGATTTCGCCGCTGTTTGTATCGACTTGACGATGTTGTGATAGCCCGTGCACCGGCACAGGTTGCCTTCCAGCCAGTCCCGGATCTCCTTTTCCGTCGGATCCGCGTTGTTCTGCAGCAGGTCGATCGCGCTCATGATCATGCCGGGCGTGCAGAACCCGCACTGCAAGCCGTGCTCTTCGCGAAATGCGGCCTGCATGGGATGCAGCGTGTCGCCGTCGGCCAGGCCCTCGATGGTCGTGACCTGCGTGCCCTCGGCCTGTACTGCGAGCAGGGTGCAGCTCTTGATCGAGCGGCCGTCCACGTGAACGACGCAGGCGCCGCACTGGCTGGTGTCACAGCCCACGTGTGTGCCGGTCAGACGGAGGTCGTTGCGGAGAAAATCAACCAGCAGGGTGCGCGGTTCCACGTCCCCGCTGACCTCTGTGCCGTTGACTGAAAACGAGACTTTCATTGTTGTTACTCCCCCCGGCCGAAGGCCCTGCATTCTAGCGAATTATGTCCGAATAATTTACGCGGTCGCGTCGTCCGCGAATAGATCTAAGTAGGTGATTGATAGATATTGTTTTTAATTGTCTAAATCCTTGTTGATCCCACGTTCATTACCACGGTGGGATGGAGAACGAGCGAGACGTTATAAGCATTCTGGAGACGATGCGCACTTATGATGAGCGGTGACGCCCGTTGTCCGGCGCGGCACCTTGACCGCTCAAAAGTCTTGTCCTGCCGGATATAGACTTGTCTGGCCATCGTGTCGAAGCGACATCGACGCTGACCTTGTGTTCTCGATGTCCCCGGGGGGTTGGTCAGTCGCGATGCGAGCGGCTCAGCACGGCGATGCAGCATGTGAGCGTCGCCTGCCGTCAAGACCCTCAAACCGCGCCTGGCAGGGTCGCAGCGGATGGGTTGAGGCGTCGCATTCGCCCACCGCCGCCAGGGCGCAACGAATATCGGGTAGTCCGGCCTGCGGTCCGCAGGTCCCAATCAGGAGCGCGACCTGATAGCGGCCACGTCGCCCGCAGGGCCCGCAAACCAGCGCCAGCGTGTCGCGAGGGTGAAGGTCGCACAGCCGCACGGCGCCAGCATCAGGCACGCGCTGTTCCACTGGCCACCCGTCGTCGGGTTGGGTGCCGTCATATCCTGGACGCTGTGCTGTCATTCTTTCAAGTGTTCACGATGTGTTCCTGTGCGGCGGGTACCTTGACATGGCCCAGCTCAATCAGCCAGCGGGGTCAATCTATACCGTGTTGATCGGCGTGGGATATTGACCCTGTTTATGGGGTGCTCGGCGTCGAAAAATGACTCCACCCTGGGTCTTCATGAGAAAGTCCGGCGTTTTATCGCTGAGGCTTGGTGGGGATGTTGACGGTGGGGACACTGGGGAAGATCCGGCGGGATCATTTCGTACACGGGAAAAGTATTAAATCGATCGTCGGGTCGCGCGGGGTATCTCGGAATACGGTTCACAAGGCGCTGCGTGCGCAGGAGACGACGTTCAGCTACGAACGGGCGTTGGTGGTCTATCCCAAGCTGGGCCCTCATCTGGCACGGTTAGAAGGGTTGCTCGAGGAGAATGCGGGCAAAACCAAACGCGAACGGCTGACGTTGATGCGGTTGTTCGAGCAGTTACGCGCGGAAGGCTACGCCGGCAGCTACGAGGCGGTGCGGCGGTACACAAAGACGTGGCAGCAACGGCGCGGGTCGACCGTCAGCGACGCCTACGTCGCGCTGGTGTTCGCGCCGGGTGAGGTCTATCAGTTTGACTGGTCGCATGAGATGGTCGTCATTGACGGGGTGACGACGACGGCGAAGGTCACGCACCTGCGTGTGAGTCACTCACCGATGGCCTACGTGCGCGCCTATCCGCGGGGAGAGCCAGGAGATGGTGAGGTGAGCGGTGGACCCCATCGATTGGACAGCTGAACGGCGGAGCTAAGTGAAATCTTCTGTATTAAAGTACTCGGCGGAGAAGGAGCAGAAGATGACAAAGAGGAAACGACGCAATCATTCGGCAAGCTTCAAGGCGAAAGTGGCTGTGGCGGCGGTTCGAGAGGACCGCACGGTGGTTGAACTCGCTGAGCAGTTTGATATTCACCCCAATCAAATCCAGGACTGGAAGAAGAAGCTGTTGTCGCAAGCGGAGGAGTTTTTTGGCAATGGCGCTAAGGACGGAGGCGAGAACGGTGAACGCGAGACCGAGAAGCTCCACGCCAAAATCGGTCAACTGACAATGGAGAAGGATTTTTTATCCAAAGCGCTCGGTCGCGACCGATGAGCGAGCGCAGACAGATGGTCCAGCGCGAACATTCGTTGCCGGTCACCCGGCGCTGTGAGCTGCTCGAGGTCGCGCGCTCGACGGCGTACTACCGCCCGAGCCCAGTGTCGGAGGCAGACTTGGCGCTGATGCGTCTGATCGACGAGATTCATCTCGAACGCCCGTTCTACGGCAGTCGTCGGATGCGCGACGAACTGGAGACCCGCGGGCATTGGGTCAATCGCAAGCGGGTGCAGCGACTGATGCGCCAGATGGGGCTGGCGGCGCTCTATCCGAAGCCTCGCACAAGCGTGGCGGGTCGTGGCCATAAGGTCTACCCGTACTTGCTCAGGGACATTTCGGTCGCGCGGGCGAACCAGGTCTGGGCAACGGACATCTGCTATATCCCGATGGCCCGGGGGTTCATGTATCTGGTCGCGGTGATGGATTGGTACTCGCGGCGGGTGCTCTCGTGGCGGGTATCGAACACGTTGGACAGTGCGTTCTGTGTCGAGGCACTTGAGGAGGCGTTGGCTCGGTACGGGGCGCCGGAGATCTTCAACACCGACCAGGGCGCGCAATTCACCTCCGAGGCGTTCACCGATGTGCTCAAGACACACGGCGTGGCGATCAGCATGGATGGCAAGGGGCGCTGGCTCGACAACGTTTTCGTCGAGCGACTGTGGCGCAGCGTGAAGTACGAGGATATCTACCTGCGAGCCTATGACACGCCGGCCGCGCTGCGTGTCGGCCTCACCCGCTATTTCGATTTCTACAATGCTCGGCGCCGCCACACGGCGCTGGACCGACGCACCCCGGATGCGGTGTACTTCGATGAGGTCGCCCAAGCGGCCTAAGACCCAGTGGAGATTTCACTTAAGACAGTGTCCAAGATCCGGGGTCCACTTCTTGTATCCAGATCGGACAATGCATGAACTTTACCAGCGTCTATGGAACGATGGCGTAGATGAGTTCAAGTTAGCCCGCGATATCGAAGATTATGGCAGCACAGGTCAGTTAGCCTGTTGGGGGCGAAAATATTCAACCATCGACACGGATGAAACCCATACCCATTGAGTCCAATTCCAGGAGAGCACTGGGAAAGTTTTTCGTGTTTATCCCATTGACACGTCATAACCTAACGGGCATGCTGTATGGATGCTGCAGCCGCGCCAATGGTTTGAAGATCGGTGGAGAGTTTTTTTCAGTCTTGCGCTTGGTCGTCCGGCAGCAAAAGTCGTCCTGTGGTTATACTTCCTTGCCTCTGGTTGGGACCTCTTTGGCGCTCAATTTTTATCGAAGGAATTGGCGGATAAATTGCCCACTGTCTACGACGTGGCAATCATGACTGGCGGCTTTTTGCCTTGGTATTGGTGGACCATTATCGGGCTCGTCCTCCTATTAGGGATTGTTTGTGAATTTAGCATTCGCCAACAGAAGCTACGTAGTACTGGCAAAGCACAGCCAATAGTGGCTCACATCACGACGCTGCCCGCGACAGGAACCGCTAAACCTCCGTCCATCTGGTTTCGCATTCGAAGATTCTGGCAAATATGGGCCGATAAAAGAGTCGCGCGAAAGAATCCCGGCAACGGCTGGCGAGTTGTCCGGGCCATTATGAATGCCTCGACAACAGAAGAAATTGAAGCATTTTACAAGGATTTTAAAAATGCCCAGCACAGAACATCTGAAATGGATGTTTTCGCGGCGCAAGCTTTAAAGAAGCGCCGCCTGTCAGGAAAGCTCCACCTGCCAAGTAACAACCCGGATGAAGTAGATTCGTTGTGGGATTTGGCGGAAGACGCGTTGGAAGAAGGCTTTGCAAATGCAAATGATCATGTGCCGGGCCAAATATTTGATGCGCTTGAAACGTTAGAAGAAGAATTTTCTTGAGTAATTACATACCATTTCTGGAGGCGATATGAGCGTATACAAGCCTATGAATCCGCGAGATGTTGAAGACCCGCACCCCTACGCAGCCCAACGCTTCGAGGTGTTGCTTGATGCCGCGGTCAGAGGTTTGCCACCAGATCACCGAAAATCGCGTCAGGCCGATTCCGGCGGTTATAGCGGTACTCAAACTCCTTCGCGTATTTCTGAAGGTGCTTCCCGGAAACGTGGACGTGCGTCCCGCGGATCGAAAGCTTGAGGCGTGCCCAGTAGCCTTCCATGCCGTTGACGTGGCACGCACCGCTCACATATTCACCCGCGCCGTGATTAACCGTCTCATGCTCGTATCCGGCCCGAGACAGCCCGCTATAGGACTTCAGTTCGTCGGTATGAACCGTGCTGCCCGCTTTGACGTTCGCCTTGATGATGGGCTGAAGGGTCTTTTTACGCACGTTCGGAACGACCTTCGTCATCACATCGCCGCCACGTTCAAGCATACCGAACACAACAGTTTTACCGGGAGCGCCGCGTCCGCGTTTGCCGCCAGATCTCTTACCGCCCACATACGTCTCATCCGCCTCAATATCGCCGCCTCCAGGTCCGCCCAACGGCCACTCGCCGTCCGTATCGGCCATATACTTGCGGATCTGGTGCGCCATGCGCCACGCACACTTGTAAGTCACACCAAGCTGACGCTCCAATTCCTTCGCTGCCACCCCGTGACGAGAGACAGAGAACAAGTGCATCGCATAAAACCACTTATGGAGCGGGGTGCGACTGCGGTGCATGAGCGTTCCGGCGCAGGGGTAGATATGATGCTTGCAGTGCTGGCACAGATAGGCTCGGTCGCGTTTCAGGCGATAGAACTTGCTGTGCTGCCCGCACTTCGGGCAGTCGAACTCTGTACCGCCGTAGCGCGCGGTCATCATGTGATGCAAGCACGCCTCATCGTCCGGGAACTGCTTTTGAAATTCGTAGAATGTCGTCATCGCCTTCTCCTATGCCCCTATATTAGGGCATGAGTGATGACGTGTTAAGGGGATAATTACGTATATTAATGCTTTCCCCATCGGGACATGCTTGAAAACCGCTCGAGTCTACCTTCGGAGACCAGAGCCTATATCTTTGCGGTGCGCCGGCTCCGGGAGTACGACACCGGGATCATCGTCCGTAAAAAAATTCTTGCGATTGGGCATCTCAACAGCGGCGAGCGCAGCGGCATCTAGTACTAAGTCCGGCGCGGTGTTGATCCCAGCTCGGGACAGAAGGAACGCGACCAACCCGTAGACCTCGTTGTCACTGAGCGATCCGGGAGCAGTGAGTGGCATCGACCGGCGAATATAGGCGAAGAGCGGTGGCGCATAGGGGAGGTTGTTGACGGAGTGGCGGAAGTCGCTGATCAGCGGCCGCACCCCAAGGTTTGGGTTGCCCTCGAGTTCGCTTCCGTGACACGCGGCGCATTGGGCGCCGTAGGTTGCTGCGCCCTCGGTAGCGTTGCCACGTCCGGGCGGTAGCCCTAATCCGTCGAAGCGCACGTCAATGTCTGCGCGCGCGATCTCCTCGGCGCTAGCGACACGGCCAAACCCGAACTCGCTTGCCGTTGGCTTCGGGAGTTCGTCCGCGTTGCAGGCCAGAGCGAAAAAACCCAGCGCGGCGATTACCGGAGCGTTAGGTGTGGTGGACATTGCCGACCTCCCCATCGCGGGCGATGCGCCAGCTCTGGACGGCGTTGTTGTGGTTTCCTCCGTCGGCGGCGCGGACTTTGTGAAGCGCCGCGAGGGTCGGCTGGACATAGCCGCTGTCGTCAGTCACGCGGCTCTGCAGCACCGCCTCTTCGCCCTTCCATTTCCATGGGACGCTAAAGCGGGTGTGGCACTTTGAAAGCACGGGGCGTTGCAGTACCGCGTCTTGCCAACGGCCCCCACCGTCGGTCGACACTTCGACGCGGTGTACTTTCCCGAGGCCACTCCAAGCCAGCCCGCTGATCTCATAGAAGCCCGGCGCATCGAGACGCATCCCACCGGAGGGTGTTGTGATCACCGATTTGGCGTGCATCTCGAAAGAGAACACCCGCGTCTTGCCACCGAGCATCGGGTCCGCGTATTCGGCCACCTCGGATTGCGTCCACCACGGTTGGTCGCCGAGTTCGATGCGGCGTAACCATTTCACGTTCATATTGCCCTCGAATCCGGGCACGAGGAGGCGTAACGGGAAGCCCTGCTCTGGGCGGAGGGGCTCGCCGTTCTGCGCATAGGCGAGGATGGCATCGTCCATCGCCTTTTCAATGGGGAAACTCCGCATCAACCCGGCTCCGTCGCCCCCTTCGGCGAGCACCCATTTCGCATCGCTCCGAATGCCCAGCTCGCGCAACAGCGTCGCAAGCCGAACCCCCGTCCACTCAGAGCAGCTCGTGAGTCCGTGCGTCCACTGCACGTCTTTCCCGACCGGTTTTTCCCATTCGGACCAGCCGTTGCCAGCGCACTCGAGAAAGTGAAACCGTGTTACGGACGGGAAGCGCATCAGATCCGCGACCGTGAACGTCTTTGGAGAATTCACACCGCCGTGTACGAGCAGCCGATGTTGACTCGGGTCGATGGTCGGGCAGCCATTGTGGTGGGCCTCGTAGTGGAGACCGGCGGGAGTCACGATGCCGTGCCCGCTGGCAAGCGGCGTGAGGCTGCCGCCCGTGAGGCCATTGCGTGTGAGTGCCAGCCGCGACTCGTCGGCGAATTGCGAACGTACTCCGTAGCCGCCGGTTTCGCTGAATGTCCTTCCGGGTACGCGAGTTGGGTCGGGAGCATCGGCGCTAGATGTAACCGCCCACAACGTGGTGCCTGCGGTCAGCCCCCCTTGAAGGAATCGCCTGCGAGTCAGATCCGAACTTTGTTTAGATTCCATCGAACACGCTCCTGATAGTGTTTAATAGAATTGAGGTGTGACTCCTTATACTATACGTCGTCAAAGCTTTTCGGACAGAGGGCAGTCAGAATTAAGAGAGTATTCGGCTCATCGGGTTTGCCATTCAAGCTGCCTTTTGTTGATAGTGTAACTGCCGGCGCGGTTCGAGCGTGCGCCGCTAAATTTTTTGCCGCATCGATATAATCGTCTCACCGCGCCCGTAGTACACATCCGCCGGAGTCAAGTTATTCAGACTCTCGTGGTAGCGCTCGTGGTTGTAGTAACCGACGAAGGGGGCATATCCGCTCACGCGGCTATTATTCTTTAACGTAATTATCCCCTTAACACGTCATCACTCATGCCCTAATATAGGGGCATAGGAGAAGGCGATGACGACATTCTACGAATTTCAAAAGCAGTTCCCGGACGATGAGGCGTGCTTGCATCACATGATGACCGCGCGCTACGGCGGTACAGAGTTCGACTGCCCGAAGTGCGGGCAGCACAGCAAGTTCTATCGCCTGAAACGCGACCGAGCCTATCTGTGCCAGCACTGCAAGCATCATATCTACCCCTGCGCCGGAACGCTCATGCACCGCAGTCGCACCCCGCTCCATAAGTGGTTTTATGCGATGCACTTGTTCTCTGTCTCTCGTCACGGGGTGGCAGCGAAGGAATTGGAGCGTCAGCTTGGTGTGACTTACAAGTGTGCGTGGCGCATGGCGCACCAGATCCGCAAGTATATGGCCGATACGGACGGCGAGTGGCCGTTGGGCGGACCTGGAGGCGGCGATATTGAGGCGGATGAGACGTATGTGGGCGGTAAGAGATCTGGCGGCAAACGCGGACGCGGCGCTCCCGGTAAAACTGTTGTGTTCGGTATGCTTGAACGTGGCGGCGATGTGATGACGAAGGTCGTTCCGAACGTGCGTAAAAAGACCCTTCAGCCCATCATCAAGGCGAACGTCAAAGCGGGCAGCACGGTTCATACCGACGAACTGAAGTCCTATAGCGGGCTGTCTCGGGCCGGATACGAGCATGAGACGGTTAATCACGGCGCGGGTGAATATGTGAGCGGTGCGTGCCACGTCAACGGCATGGAAGGCTACTGGGCACGCCTCAAGCTTTCGATCCGCGGGACGCACGTCCACGTTTCCGGGAAGCACCTTCAGAAATACGCGAAGGAGTTTGAGTGTAACCGGTCAATCCAGGCCGTTATTCACGGTCTCGGGCAGATGGTTTAGTTTGCCAGGTTTCCCAGTCAATCGGGAGCTTGGTAAATGAATGATCACGGAAAACCTCGGAACAAACGACGTAGTGCGGATGAGTGGCGTGGCCTATTAGCGGAGCAGGCACAAAGCGGTTCATCGATCCGCGCATTCTGTGCTGAGCGAGGAATTGGATATTCGACGTTCAGTAAAAGGAAGTCGAGGTCAGCGAGGGACGCTCAGATAGGGAAGGCGGAAACACGTTTCGTCGAGTTGGCCCCGTTACAACCATTAACCAATGCACAATGGGATATCGAGTTAGCGCTCGGTGATGACATCGTGCTACGTGTGTCACGGCACTGATGTGGTCGCCCCCATCGGGTTTGCGTATATGGTTATGTCGGGCACCGACTGATATGCGTCAATCGTTCCATGGTTTATCGGCGTTGGTGCGGCAGGCGTTACACGAGGAGCCCCTCGATGGGGCACTGTACGTTTTCGTCAATCGCCGGCGTACGTTATTAAAAGCGCTGTACTTTGAGTCGGACGGATATTGTCTGTGGAGTAAGAAACTCGAACGCGGTCAGTTCCAGGTTCGGTGGAATAGCGAGGTCAAACAGCGGCTGCAACGCAGCGAATGGCAGTGCATTATTGAAGGGATCGATCTACGCTCAGTGCGTCGATTAAAACGGTTTCGATTACCGGAAAACGATCGACGGTCAGCAGTGTAAACGGTACAATACGTACCCATGAATGGGGGTTATGCAACGCCGGAAATATCACTTGATGCGGCGGTGTTACAAGCGGAAAACACAGCCCTCAAAACGCAGGTCGCCACACTCACCCAACAACTCGACTGGTTCAAACGCCAACTGTTCGGTCGCAAGTCTGAACGGCGGCTGATTGATCCCAATCCCGATCAACGGTTACTCAATGGCTTCGAGGATGAGTCGTCATCGACGGCGGCGGTTGAGAAAGAAACGATCACTTATCAGCGGCGCAAAGGAAAGCGCCGTGGCGATGATTGTGTGACTGATCAAGGGTTACGTTTCGATGACTCGGTGCCGATTGAATGCATCCAATTGTCGGTACCTGAAGATGTCGCGGATGCGTTTGAAGCGAGCAGTGAAAAGATCACCTATCGTTTAGCGCAACGGCCGGCGGCCTATGTGGTCTTGAAGTACATCCAACCGGTAGTGAAGCGCAAAAGCGACGGTCAGATCTTCACGATCCCGGCGCCCGATGGTCTGTGGTCCGGCTCATTGGCGGATGTGAGTGTGGTTGCGGGGATGCTGGTTGATAAGTTCGCTTATCACCTGCCGCTGTACCGTCAACATCAACGAATGGGGCTGAACGGCATTACCGTGGCGCGGTCGAGTCTGACGCACTGGGTGCAGAAGGCAAGTGACCTGTTGAAGCCGATTTATCTGGCGCAGTTGCGGCATATCTTGTTATCGAAGACGCTGGCGATGGATGAAACGCCGATTAAGGCGGGTCGCTCGGGCAAGGGCAAGATGAACGCGGCGTGGTATTGGCCAATTTATGGCGAAGCGGATGAGATTGCGTTCACGTTTGCGCGAACCAAGGCGCGGTCGCACATCGACAAAACGTTGGTGGACTTTAAAGGCACCTTACTAACCGATGGCGCCGCGGCTTATGCGCGTTTTGCCGCCGATCGCGGCGATGAAGTCGTGCATGCGCAATGCTGGGCGCACACGCGTCGTCAGTTCGAAAGGGCATTATCCGATAGGCCACAAAGTGCGGCGCAGGCACTTGATTTGATCGCGGCACTGTATGCCGTTGAGGCCACCATCCGTGACCAGGCAATGGATGAAGCGGCGACCCAGACCTACCGCAGCCGGTACGCCTTGCCTGCGGTTGATGCATTTTTTGCCTGGCTTGACGAGCAACGCCAGTGCATGGGTTTATTACCGAGTCAGCCGTTTACGAAGGCGCTGGCCTATGCAGCCGAGCGTGAGGGCGCGTTACGTGTTTACTTATCGGATGCGAGCGTCGCGATCGACACGAATCATTTAGAGCGCGCTCTGAGACCCATTCCGATGGGCCGAAAGAATTGGATGTTCTGTTGGACTGAGGTGGGCGCTGAACACGTTGGGATCATACAAAGTTTGATCTGTACTTGCCGAATACACGGCATTAATCCGTACACCTACCTGGTTGATGTACTCCAGAGGATCGCGATCCATCCGGATAGCGCAGTGGAACAACTCACGCCTCGGGTGTGGAAGACATTGTTCGCTACCCAACCGCTGCGTTCTAACTTGGCCGTCGTTACCGCAACACGAGATCAATTACCAGACGCCGCCGTTTGACCGGTTACGGTAGTACGCCGTCGAGCGCGCGACCTCGAGCAGCTCACAGCGCCGGGTGACCGGCAACGAATGTTCGCGCTGGACCATCTGTCTGCGCTCGCTCATCGGTCGCGACCGAGCGCTTTGGATAAAAAATCCTTCTCCATTGTCAGTTGACCGATTTTGGCGTGGAGCTTCTCGGTCTCGCGTTCACCGTTCTCGCCTCCGTCCTTAGCGCCATTGCCAAAAAACTCCTCCGCATGCGACAACAGCTTCTTCTTCCAGTCCTGGATTTGATTGGGGTGAATATCAAACTGCTCAGCGAGTTCAACCACCGTGCGGTCCTCTCGAACCGCCGCCACAGCCACTTTCGCCTTGAAGCTTGCCGAATGATTGCGTCGTTTCCTCTTTGTCATCTTCTGCTCCTTCTCCGCCGAGTACTTTAATACAGAAGATTTCACTTAGCTCCGCCGTTCAGCTGTCCAATCGATGGGGTCCACCGCTCAGTGTGTCAACGGCGGAGCAAAATTAGTCCACCCGGGCGGAGCAAAACTAGTCCACTTAACGTTATGCGGTACGCAGTGTTGGGGGGTTGTCCCGGTAGTCCATAGGAGGGACCCGCGCTGCTTCGTGTAGCGCTTGCGTTACGCGGAGCGAAGCAGCGTGGGAGGTTCCTGTGGACCCACCGGGTCAACCTTGAGTTCGGTGGTCAAGCAGGCGTATTTGGGGATTTCCGCCGTTTTTGGCTTTGGTTGAGACGATAGCTCTCGCCGTTCATTTCCAGGATATGGACAGGGTGGGTCAGGCGGTCCAGCAAAGCCCCGGTCAGAACGTCCGCGAACAGTCGACAATAAATAATTGATGTTTAAGATAATTAATTGGCTTAATTCCTCATGATCCCACATTCATTACCACGATACGATGGAGAACGAGCGGGACGTTATGAGCATTCTGGAGACGATCCGCGCGTATGTATTGAGAGGTCGGAGAGCGGGCGTGGCCTTTGAACGCTTCATAGACCGCCCGGACGTTGGGAATGTCACCCGTCTTGAACGTAAGGTAGTGCCTCATGAATCCGTCGAAGTGAGTGCCGTAGGCCTCCTGACCAAAGGCGACCTCCATCGGCCGCCAGTAATCCCCATAGAGGCATGTCTGATGGGCTGGCTCCAGCCCCATCTAAATGAAATTGCGGATCAGATCGGCCTGGCTCAACTCACGACCGGTCGAATTCATGCTCTCGAAGATGAGCTGCGGATTGTCCTGATCACGACTGAGGGCGACGTCCACGATCGTGAGCTTTCCGATGCCCTTGCAAAGCGCTGCGAGTCCGGACGCCCCGAGCGCACCCATCCGTTCCTCGAAGAACACAAAATTTTGCTCAATCCGGAGCGAACGCGCCCCCGGTGTTGGCTTCTGCTGCATGAGGGCAAGCAGGCTCTGCTTGTCTGTCTGTGTCAGCAGCAGCTTAAAGCCGCGTTCCCCCTCTTCTAATGGGTTGAGGAGGTAGTAGCTGCGCACCTTTTTCGCTGAAAATCCATCCACTGGTTCACCGTCACCGACATGTCTCGCAACCGCCTCAAGTATGAGCATGATCGTTGCAAGACGCTGCTGGCCGTCGATAACCAGCAGTGACGACTGGCTAGAAATTTGAAACAGACCCTTTTCGATGTAGACAATGGAGCCCGTAAAGTGAGCCGCAATGGCGTCATTGCCGCCGGTTCGCAGGATGTCCTCCCAGAGCTGCCCGCACTCCCGTTCCGTCCAGCTATAAGTGCGCTGGTAGATCGGTATCAAGAACTGGGGGGACTTCTTCAAGAACGCCAGGAAGTTGGCCTCAGTCGCTTCACGATTCACTCTCCTGTCTTCGCGATTGCGAGGCTGCCTATTCATTGTCCGAGCCTTCAACATCAGGAAGAACTTCGTCACCTCTGCCGTCGATGACGTCATCAAAATTCCTCAAAGCCAGTGCTAATGAGTTGACGGCACCTTGCTGCTGGCCCCTAACGATGCGAACCTCCAGAATCAACTGTTCCTGTTCGTCAAGCTCTGCCGGAAAGACAATCTCCAAGTCCTCGAAATCAGGCACTTGCGTCCTGCGCCGATTACTGTGTCCCGTGGTGATCGCTCTAAACGCCCTTTGATAATACCTGCTTCGCAAGAGCACCTGTAGAAACATTGGAGACAATCTACCATCTCTTACGGAATAAATAGGAAATTCACTCGTCACCAACGCGCCTTCAAAGCCTTCAGGTACGATTGCAATACACCCCTTCCATAGGTCTATAGATGAAAATACCACATCCCCAACGTGCGCTGCGTACCACTTGCCAGGACTTTCCAGAAAATATGTTCCACGCCATTCGGGTGGATTGTGACCTTTGCCCGCCTCCCTCGCTCTGATTTCACCAGTTTGCGCAATTGTAATTACTGTATATAGACGATCTTCGTTTCCCTCAAATACGGCTCTCTCTTCACGTCTCTCCAATACATCACCTAATCGACTTCTTACCCACCCCGGTGGAACCTCTCGGCCCGACTCACGCTTAAAGAGATGGTATTTAGGATCTAGCCGGTTGCTTGGGTGTGCAGACCAAAGATCCCCGAATGACAGTCCGGCGCAATCCGGCCTGACATAACCCTCATATCTCCCTGGGTTCGCTCTAAACCGACGCAATTCCCCCAATACCGTGCCCACCTGCTCAGCGCTCAAACCACCGTTCTCTGTGCTCGCAAACAAATCATTGGCGCGTGTTGACACACCCGCCGGCGTATACCCTACATCAGAGGCTTCGCCAAGAAATGTCCGATATCCGAGCCGCGCGGATCTAATGGCTAGTTGAATACAAGCACTTGGACTTCCATCCTCCTCACGATGTCGATTGTATTCTCTATCAAATCGCCGCTTTTCTGCGATAGAGAACTTCTCGAACATGAGGATAGAAGTCTTATTTTGCGCGCCTGATTTGCGGAATGCGTGATCCGGAAGGGACACAATCGCCGAAATCCTTCCCTGCGTTGCAATGAACCTTCTAGAGCGCGGGCAATTCGATCTCCCCCCTTGATTGTTCAGAAGGCCGTCGGGCACAATTAGCCCGAATCGTCCCCCAGGTTCCAACATTCTAATTGCTTGTTCCACAATGATCTGTTCCGAATCTACCTTTCCCAACCCGCGGGCCACGACGAAATTCTCAAGTCGGTTCTGACCTAGTTGCTCCTCATCCCCTTCCACCACCTCGGTACCGAACGGTGGATTTCCCACTACCGCGGTAAATCTGTTCTCAGGGGGATTTAGCCTGGCGTTCGAAAATGCAGCATCTAGTACGGATCGATTACCTTCGATGTTTGTGTGGCCGTCGTGGTGCAACAATAGATTTATCTTGCAAATTCGTGCAAGTATTTCGTGAACCTCTATTCCATATACTTGGTTCATAGAAAAGTCATACTTTACTCGTTGAACTTGACCCGGTGGTTGGCCATCGAATGTCGAATCAATTCGCGACCACACTTGCAGCAGGCTGCTCTAGTAGAAATCCTCCACTGCCACATGTCGGATCCAGTACATAGTCAGTATGCGAAATGTCTAAGGCAGAGACAATGAATCGCGCCAATTGACGCATGGTGAAATACTGCCCTAGCCCTCCGCGAAATATAGATCCAAAGAATTGTTCAAAGGCCTTTCCAATGCTATCTACGTCAGTTCGTGTAAAGGCTACACGCTGCAAAATGTTGACAACATCCGCAACCTTAGAGTCGGGCAAACTAATTCGTGTTTCTGCAGGAAAAATCGTTGGATCGGACAAACATGCCTGTGCAAAGAGAGAATGAATTCGTGTTGCAACAGTGGCTGTTGTCTCATTCGTTCCGATTTGGAACCGACGGGGCTCGCCGGTTTGCGTAGTACGTTCATCCACTACCTTAGCGAATAGTAGTTTGCTCCATTCGTCGAAAGCCATAAGCGGATCTCGACGACCTCCTGCCCAGATAAGGGAATGTGCGCGCCGAATACGGGTTTCCAGAGAGTACGAATCTAGGGCCGCAATGTCGGTGGGCTCTCCAGCAATGAGTGAGTATGTGGGTACGTTACCGTACTCCGGTGGTAGCGTCGTACTCTCGCCAAGGAGATTTTCTACTCGTTCCGTAGACGGGAAATTGGCGACATCAAATAGGGCGCTAAACCCTGCTTCGTCGTAAAGCGTAAAAGGCGCGCGAAGAGAATTCGCATTTCCGAACGCCTGCTCGATTCCTTGGTCTCGACTGCGTCGACTCTGATTCGACGCCTTATTCTCGATAACCAGGTAGGGCACTCGACAGGAATCGTCTTCATAGATCACGATATCCGCGAAATCCGTCGGCGTTCTGCGAGGCACACTGACTTCCAGTTTCATTCGATTAGTTGGATATCCTTTTTCGACAACCATCCAGGCAACTGTGACCGCTCGCACCCATTCCTCTGGATCATTCCAATTGTAGGATTGTTCTCGGGACAGGAAGTAATTTATCCTGTTTTCGGAAATCGAAATAATGCCTCTTCGGTTGGCCTCAACTACTACTTCTTGGGAAGTCGCATCGTCTGGGGTGTCGACTGGTAGACTAGGCACTTGTCATCTCCAAGTAGAAGTAGGGCGCAAGCCAGTTTACGGTGATCAACTTGACAGGTGAACTGTATGGATGGTCCCGTACACGGGGGATGTCAGTTGACCTCTGTCTGACATGCCGCGTCGGAGAGTTGGGCGTGGGTGCATTATCGGCGGTCCCCAATCGCGAGCTGCGTCGCCTGATCGATCTTGGGGCACGCCCGGGCGTACTTCTCCAGATTGCCGGCGGGAAGGCGAACGACTGCGCGTTCCACGCCCACCCTGTCATTGGGAGTACCGCGGACAATGCGGCCAACGACCGCTTCACCCGAGCCGCTCCGCCATCGGCATAGCCCGCCACCTCGGTGACCGTATTCGTCGGCAACGCGCAACCCAACCGGGCGGTTCTTCAATCTTTCTACGGCGCAAATATCCAGTGTGGAGGAAACAGAGTAGGTAGGAGGACTAAGATGCGCTGTTCGATATTTCTCATCGTGTTTTTGAACGGATGCGCCACCATCGCCAGAGGAACAAGCGACACGCTTCAGGTGCATATCGCCAAAAGCGGAGAGCTCATTGAATGCAGGGCCAGGGGTGGTTGACAACCAGTCGTATAATAGTGTGCTACTAATCGAAAGCTACGCAACACGCACCAACCTTTCGCCTACCTTCATGCTGCACCTGACCCAGCGCAACACCTTGATTCGGCGAGATCGTTTGACCAGTTGATCCGGCGATACCCCCCTACAATCCCACCCACACCCGCGCCCGGTCGTAAGCGGTTAAACCAGACCGTCATTCCGATTTAAATGGCAGTGAGTTAGTTTGCCAGGTTTTCCGTCCCGTTAGGAGCCTGGCACATGACACCACAACGCAAATCCCGCTGGAAGCGCCGTACACCCGCCGCGTGGCGAGCATTGTTCGCAGAGCAAGCCCAAAGTGGGCTCTCGGTCAAAGCTTTTTGCGCGCAACGCGGCATCGGTTATTCAACCTTTGCGCGCTGGAAGTCGGCATTATCCGGGGCGGAGCAAACCGCGTCACAAACAATCCCCTTCATTGAGTTATCACCGCCACGGTCATCGTCAAATGATGGTTGGGATGTCGAGGTCACCCTGGGCCCCGATATTGTGTTGCGGTTGGCGCGTCGCTGATGTGGTCAGCGCCTTGCGGTTTGCGCATTTGGTTGTGCCGGTCGCCGACCGACATGCGTAAATCTTTTCACGGCTTGTCGGCTTTGGTCCGCCAAGGCTTAAACGAAGGGAATTATATACTAGACGATCCAGAAATTCTCTCATAAAATGGCCACATCACGAATTGGAGAAAATTAAGATGATGACGGTCATGGAGTTCGCGGCCAAGTATGCCACGGTCGATGATTGCCTAGATCTGCTGCGTGAAACCCGATGGGCGGACGGCCCCTATTGCCCGCACTGCGGTAACATAGAGGGGATCTATCACTTCTCCGATGGACGCCGCCACAAGTGCAAAGCGTGTGGACGCACCTTTCGGCTGATCACCGGAACCATTTTCGCGGACAGCCCGATCAAGCTGCTCCCCAAGTGGTTCATGGCTATCTATCTCGACACGAACCACGCCAAGGGGATCTCGAGCGTCCAGTTGGCGAGCGACATTGGCGTGACCCAAAAGACCGCATGGCACATGCTCCAACGGATCCGCCACGCTGCCGGCAATGACGATGACACGCCGCTCAGCGGGATTGTGGAAGCCGACGAAACGTACATCGGCGGCAAGCGTAAAAACATGAGCAAAGCGAAGCGGAAGATGCTGGCGAAAGCCGAATCGGGGCGTGGGACGGTTGGAAAGCAGGCGGTCCTCGGCCTTCGGGAGCGCGGCGGCCGAGTGACGGCCAGACCGATCGATGGGAATGCGAGGGCAGATCTGCATCCGCCGATAGTCGAAACCGTGGAAGCCGGATCGCGCGTCTACACCGATGAGCATGGCGGTTATCGCGGGCTGCCTTATGCCACGGCCAGCGTGAACCATGGTGCTGGCGAGTACGTGAGAGGAAACGTACACACGAACTCCATCGAGTCATTTTGGTCGACGCTCAAGCGTTGCTACGTCGGGACACACCATTGGTGGAGCCACAAGCACTCAGTTCGGTACGTCGATCCTTGCGCCTTCCGGCAGAACCACGACGAGGACCAGCATGGCCGCGTGTCCCGTCTGGTCGAGCAGGGGCTAACCGTCAAGATGCCCTACAAGGCGCTGGTCGCTGCGCGGGCATGAGTAACGTCGTACCCCTGAAGCGCGTCCTCAAGCACACCACCGCGCCGCATATCGGCCCTGCTGCGGCCATGCCGTTCGTCAAGTGGGCTGGTGGCAAGCGGGTGCTGATCCCGGCTATAGCGCAGCACTTCCCGGAACAGGTGAATACCTACTGGGAGCCGTTCGTGGGCGGCGGGGCCGTGTTCTTCACCTTTGCCAAACGCATCGAGCAGGCCGTGTTGTCCGATACGAATGAAGAGCTGATGATCACCTATCAGATAGTCAAGAACGACGTAGAGGCCCTGATAGCGCGTCTGGCGCAGCATGAGACGGCGCACCGGCGGCGCGCGGGGAAAAAGTACAAAGACGGCAAGACCTACTACTACCGCGTCCGCGAATCGGAGCCGACCGATCCGGTCGAGGTAGCCGCCCGATTCATCTATCTCAATAAAACGTGCTTCAACGGTCTGTACCGCGTGAACAAGAGCGGAAAATTCAATGTGCCCGAAGGCAGTTACAAGAAACCGGATATCTGCAACTCGGAACGCTTGCGTAAGGCGAGCAAGGCCTTGATCCGTGCACAGATTCAGCTTGGCGACTTCGGCCGCGTGGTCCAGCCGGACGCCGGAGATCTGATCTACTGCGACCCGCCCTACGATGGCACATTCACCGGCTATCAGGCGGCGGGCTTTTCTGGTGACGCGCAGCGCCGGTTACGGGACGCAGCCGACGGTTGGGTGGGAGAGGGAGCGGGCGTGTTGCTGAGCAATGCGGACACGTCCTCGATGCGCAGCCTGTATGCCAATTACGAAATCGTTGACGTTACCGCGCCGCGCAACATCAACTCGGATGTCAACGGCAGGGACAGCGTGCCGGAACTGCTGATCCGTGACTAGAGGTACCCGGGCCAATCGGCGCGGCCGGGCGCTGGAAACTAGCGTTGCGGATCTCCTGTCCGAAGATTACGAGCGCATCACGCCCGCGCGATTCTTTGCCGCAAGGTGCCTGCAACAGCCCATCTACGCAGCACAGGTTCCAACCGGGCTGAATATTTATGCGAAACAGCGCCGCGTAGACTTCATCCTGCATCACCCGCAGAAGTGGCCCGACTGCCTGGTTATTCAGTGCAAGTGGCAAGCGTCATCTGGGAGCGTGGACGAGAAGTTCCCGTTCGAGGTCGAGTGCATAGCCCATGATGCGTTTCCGGCGATCATCGTGTTGGACGGCGGTGGCGCAAGCAAGGGCGCGAAGGACTGGCTTCTTAGCCAGCGCGGGAAACGGAATCTCGTGGACGTTCTAGATCAAGGCGGGCTGCATCGCTGGCAGACACAGGGGAGGATCTGATGGCTGAGCACGACTGTCCGCAACATCACGGCAACGCGAACGAGGACAGGCGGCAACCTTACGACGACATCATGCAAGCTTTGCCGCGCAACCAGTCAGGCGAGAAGCTGGCTCGTCACGCCTGCGCTATCTGCGCTTATGAGCGCGGACGGACGGACTACCGCATACAGGTCGCTGAGTGGCTGGGAGGCTCCTTCGAGGAATTACCAGAACCCGAAGAATTGCGGATCTAGGATCGCCTATGACCAGCGATGAAGTGCAAAACGAAGTGCGGCAGGCACAGCTAACGGCAGCCCACCTCTCCCACCATTACGGAGAGCTATCCGCCGCAGTGAATGATGCGGGAAAGGCGGCCTTGCTGCGCACCCTCAGCATCGGATGCAAGGAACTCGAAATAGAGCTAAATAGGTGATCCAAATCTTGCGACACTCGGGCAGTTTCCCGGGAATGGACTTGCCGCACGCATGAAGGCACGTACTGCGTCCATCAGACGGTCGATGGTCGAGTAACGATGATTCCGGGTGACATTGTCGTGCAACTGTTTCCAGAGTTTCTCAATGTCATTGACCCAGGGCTGATAGGCCGGCTGGAACAGCAATCGGAATTTCGGATTGTGCTTTAGCCAGACGTGTGCCAAGCGACATTTGTGGATGATGTAGTTATCCACGATCAAGATAATTCGACGCGCGGCGCGGTAAGTTTGCCGCAGGTGGTCGAGCAGGCAAAGGAATAGGTCGCTGTTTTTCCGTGTGCCCTCGACATACGCAACGCGACCGGTTCGTGCGTGCAGCGCGCCCGCCAGATAGCGTTTCCGGTTTTGCCCAGGCGTGGGGATGGCACGTTGACAACCTTGAGTAGACCAAAGGAAACCGATTTTGGGATTGAGGTCGATATCGACCTCATCGGCGTAAAACACTTCATGCCCGATGGGGCTCGAGACAACGCACGATGAATGGCTTTCAGGCGCGTGGCTGCCCGTGGGTCGCGCAGATGTAAGGTCGGACGAGCACGACGCCAGCCGAATCCCAAATTAACTAGTGTGCATCCCTAAACGCGATGCGGTTGAAATAAAAAGGAAAATTTGTCGCTTAAGGGATCGAAACCTCCGGTGGGTCGTGATCTAATGGAACTTCAAACCTCTGATTTTCCACACAATCATCGACACCACAGGAGGGGGAATGCGTCAGAAACGCACGGCCCAAGCGAGTATATACGAGCTGTTTGCTGACCATGACCTGGGGCGAGAGCTGCAGGGCATGTCCGAGTGGCTCGATGCTCACCCCAAGGTCCTCACGCCGGTCATGAACGATCTGTGTCGGCGGGGTTTGAAGCCCACCGGTCGACGCGGACTGTCGGCGGAGTCGGTGCTGCGCTGCGCGGTGCTCAAGCAGCACCGGCAATTGAGTTACGAGGAGCTGGCCTTTCACCTGCAGGACTCGGCGAGCTTTCAGGCCTTCGCCCGGTTGCCGGGTAATGAACGTCCGAAGAAGTCTGCCTTACAGCGGGTGGTCTCGGCGATCCAGGTATCGACGTGGGAGTCTATTCATCGCGCCCTGCTGGCGACGGCGAAAGAGACGCGCATTGAGCCGGCACAGCGTGTACGGATTGATAGCACGGTAACGGACAGTGCCATCCACGCGCCGAGCGACAGTCATCTGCTGTGGGATGGCGTGCGTGTTGTGGTTCGTCTGCTCGCACAGGCGCGCGAGTTGCCTGGCGCGCCGGAGTTGTGCTTCGTGAACCACACTCGATTGGCGAAGAAGCGTGCGCGGGCGCTGTGGTATGCGCGTGGTGCGAAGCAACGCCAACGTCTGTATCGCGATTTGATTGGGGCGACGCGTTCAACCTTGGAAGCGGTAGCGAGGGTACGTGAGCAGCTGCTGAGCCCGGGCGTCACCGGCGTTGAACTGCCGGACTGGCTAGCGCAGGTAGCGCACTACGAAACACTTGTTCTGCAGGTGATTTCGCAAACTGAGCGGCGGGTGTTCGGCGGTGAGAAGGTCCCCGCGAGCGAGAAGTGCGTGAGCTTGTTCGAGCCGCATACCGACATCATCATAAAGGGTGCGCGCGACGTTCAGTACGGACACAAAATCAATCTGGCTTCGGGGCGCAGTGGCCTCATCCTCGACGTGGTCATCGAGCGAGGCAATCCGGTCGATAGTCAGCGCTTCATGCCGATGCTCGAACGGCATCGAACACACTACGGGACGATGCCACGACAGGTCGCCGCCGATGGCGGCTATGCGAGCCTCGACAATCTCCGGGCGGCGAAAGCAGAAGGCATCGAAGACGTTGCCTTCCACAAGAAGCGCGGGCTCGCGATCGCCGACATGGTCAAGAGTCAGTGGGTCTATCGACGCTTGCGCAACTTCCGCGCCGGCATCGAGGCCGGTATCTCCTGCCTGAAGCGTGCATACGGATTGGCACGTTGCACCTGGAAGAGCCTGCCGCACTTCGAAGCCTACGTGTGGTCTTCTGTGGTCGCCTACAACCTCAGCCTGCTCGCGCGCTATCAACTCGAATAGCGACGTTCACTCGCACTAACTGACCTCCTCGATATCGTCGAACGGGCGACTTTGGGTTGCAGCGCTCTGCGGCCGGCGAACGTACTCACAATTACGCTCGAAGAGCCCTTCGACCCCCACCGAACCGCCGCTACCGCTCCAACAACCTACTTTCAACACCTCGATTTCTCCGTGCCCATCGAAGAAAATGCCTGTTTATGGACGGACACTAACTAGCCAGCGACGTACCGTAGAGGCGTGAATGGGCCGTGACAGCAACGAATTCAGCGTCTCGGCCAGCATCTCGCTCGTCCACGTACTGCGCAGGTAGCCATAATCACTGGGCGGCTGCTCAACTAACTCGGCGAGCGTCTCCAACAGGGTGTCATCCACCGTATACGCCCGCCGGCCCGAGCCGCACGCCTCGAGAAAGGCTTCACCCGCGGTCTGGAATTGCGTGACCCATCGATAAACCGTTGAACGCGCGACCGACAAACTGCGTGACACGGCCGTCGGTGAGACGCCTGAAGCTAACTGCAACAGGACTTGAGCGCGGCGAACCACCCGCCCGTTATCGCTGCGTTGAATCAACCGCTTAAAGCGACGTTTCTGTGAGCGCGTCAATGACACTAAACTATCCATACTCAGGTGACCTCTTTCGGGAACGTAGATTGCTCGATACAACCTCTGATCTCTGAATGTCACCTGAGTTCTTTTTATTTGATCGAGTTTTTGGAACACCTATTTAGCATCGGCTAAGAATGCCGACGCTTGAACTGTGCCGGGTTCGTCAATCCTTTCGCCGTGAATGCCCCCTTCATCACGCGACCTTGCCCCGATGCATGCCGCCCACGATACCGCATCGCGCGCCGGCACCGACAACACAACATGCTATGCCCTCAGTCAGGTTGCTTGCAAAATGAAGAGGATTCCATATACGTCATTGAGGAGTGCGGCCGGGCCGTCTACCGGGAGCGCCTCGAAGCGGAACTCGGCGAGATGGCCGACCAGGAGATCTGGCGGGCCGGGATGCGGTTGCGTGAGCTGAGGCCGTAGGACTACACTCCGAATTCGCCATGTCACTGCCAGGCTCAACGCCGAGGACGGGATACCCGATGACTGAGGACAGGAGGCCAAAGGGCTTTGGAACCAACGAACGGGTCGCCTGAAGCCGCCGGATCGGGCCTGACCCCGCCGGCCTCCTGGCCGACCGATCCCCGGTCTCTGGGCCTCGATCCGGCCGAGATCGCCATCCACGCCGATGGAGACTGGAAGCCGGCCCACCACAAGCTCCTCACTTCTTTGGCGCTGGCCTATCGCGACCTGGTCAACCGCACCCTCGGTACCGTCGCCAAGGAAATCGGCCAACCGCTGAACGGCTGGGATTTCAAACGAACCAAGGGGTCTCGACAGGTAACAATCGACGCCGAAGAGGAACTCAAGGCCCTCCAGCACCGCCGCTCGCAGCATCGGAAAGCTCGGACAGAGTTGCCTCCGGCGAGCGATATCGATCCCCCAACGGCGTACCAGTGGTTGAAGCTCATTGCGTTGCTCGTGGTCTGCATCGTTGTCGAGGCCCTGGCAAATGTAACCCTCCTGACCCGCGCCCTGTCGACCGGCCTGGTTGGTGCTTTCATCACGGCAGTGCTCGTGTCCGCCATCAACGTGGGCGCCCTCGGCGCAGGAGGTGGATTGACGCTGTCGGCGGTGCGGCGCCACTCGAAATCACGCGTGCCTTTTCTATCGGCGTGTGGTTTGCTGCTGGTGTTCGCTACGGGTCTGAACCTCATCGTGGGACGTCACCGGGAGAATTTCGCGAGGCTGATCGAGGAAAGAGAACGGCAAACGCTGCAGGCAACCGAAATCGACCTGGCATCGGTGCGGGAGCTCGTAGCGGGCATCTCGTTCAATCCGGCGACGTGGGAACTGGAGTCTCTACTCTTCTTCGTGCTGGGCTTGGCGCTCTGTGCCGTGGGTTTCTACAAGGGATTCACCTTCGTGCGAACGGGGATCAAGCGCGAAGAGGCGGAAAGGCGCCTGGACCGCGAATGGAAGGATATCAAGGAGAGCTACACAACTTTGTCGGGGCGCTACCGGACGCAACTCACGAAGGGTGTCAGGGCCGATGTTGCGGGATGGATTGAGGAACTCGACAGAAAGCGGCGAGGTGCATGGAACGTTCTGGAGGACGTCAGGGAAAGCTGGGAGCAAAGGGTGTATCTGGATCTCGTAGAAGCCGATTTCATTGCCGCACACAACAAACACAACGCCGATAAGATTGACCGGGGGATGCTGAACGTGCACAGGGAAAGCGTCAATATCGACTGGTCGTTTCCGGCTACACCTGCGGATTGGCACATCCTGGACGAGGCGGATGCAATTGTGACCGAGTGGCGGGATTCGGGGCAGGAGGAATTCTTCGACAGCGTTGAACAGGAGTGCGCAAAGGTGGCCGATTTGTGGAAGCGATATGAAACCGTCGTCCTCGAGCCGACCAACCGGGACAGGAAACCCTGACACCGATGAGCTCCGGCAGCGAGTCGCCCCACCTCTTCAAGGTAATAGGACTCGTCTCGGTTATCGTGTTGCTCGGTGTGGTGGTGGTCTTCGTCGGATACAGATTGAACTACGCCGACCAACTTCGGGTGCGTGAGGCCAACGGGTATTGTCCGACGGGTACAAGAGCGCAAGTGCGGGAAGGAATACGGATACCCGGTCACACGGTAATCCTCGTTGACACCTCCAACGAGATATCGGAGGAGGACGGAGCGAAGGCCTTCGAGAGAATCGAGGAATGGACCAGGGACACGCTGCGGGCGCCATTCCTGCAGAAACTGTCCATCCATGGACTGCCCGAATCGGAACACGAGGCCCCGAGCCAATCCGGCCGCTCGTGGTGCATACCCAAGCAGGGGAGGATGGCTGATCTGCTCTACGAGAATCCCCGAGTCGTCGAAATCGAGTTTGCGACATTCCTGAACCGGCTCAGACGCATACTCGATGAACTGCGGGACCGGGAAGAAGCGGACGTGTCGCCGATCGTCGAGACGATGGCCTCGCTCGTTGAGCGAAATGAGGACATCGATTCGTTCCTGCTGGTGTCGGACATGTTGCAAAACACATCCTTGTGGAGCGAGTACGCTGACGAGGCGGCGGTTTCGGATGAGGCGATGGCCGAATGCGACAGGATCACCAGGCCCGGACGTGTGCGGGATCTGTTCCTGTTCTACATCGACCGGAACCTTGCGGTTCAGAGCAATGATTGGCCGACCATTCGGTGGAGGGCCTGCCTGGAAGGCATTGCGACCAGGACGATAAACTAGAAGGAAGTGTGGTCTGGACCTGGCTGGCGAGCGCGTCAGGTCTGGTGGGGGCGAATCGAGGTTCTCCGCGGGCGCTCCGGGAGCAGCTCGAGGGCGTCCGCTGGCGGGGCTTGGTCCGCCTCTAGTACGTCGCTGGGGCATTGTCAGACTAACTGGGTCGGACCGGTAGAACCTGCAATCGAGGCCTTTTAGGCTGCAAGTTGACACCACTCAGCCAGGGCAGCGGCTCGGGCTTGTTTGAAAATAGCGCGGCGGTTGAGGTGGCGTTGGTGGTTGAAATGGTTATAGATCGAGGCATGGACGGCGGCGAATTTCTGTAGGGTCTTGATGTCTCTGAACCGCGCCATTGCCCCTTCCCGCCTTCGAAAGGGCTGATGTGAGTTTTCTGCCCGGTTGTTCAGCCAACGCCCGGTCTCTTGGCAACCTTCGTTGCCGATCACCTTCATCGCAGCACGATATGACGGTAGCCTATCCGTGACCATCGAAGCCGGCCGGCCATAACGCTTCATCGTGCCCTTCAGGAACTCAAGCGCAGCCTTGCGGTCCCGCCGTTTCGTCACAAAACCCTCAAGGACTTCGCCTTCATGGTCAACGGCACGCCATAGGTAATGTGTCTTGCCGTTGATGCGGACAAACACTTCATCAAGGTGCCAGCGCCAGTTCGAATAGGATCCATGATGAACACGGCGTGTCCGGATCTCCGCGGCAAACAGCGGACCAAAGCGGTTCCACCCATACCGCACGGTCTCATGGCAGATCTCGATGCCGCGCTCGAACAGGAGATCTTCGACCTGTCTCAGCGACAAAGGGTATCGGACATACAACATCACCGCGAAGCGGATCACTTCGGGCGAACTGTTGAAATAACGGAAAGGATTGTGCATCACCGGAGGCTACGAGGCCTTACTTTTCAGCTCAAGCCCATTTACTCTGACAATGCCCTCTATTGGCTTATTACAGGACACCCGACATGAAACACTTTTCAATCATGGCGCTCTGCGCGATCGCGTACGTTTCGCACGCGCACGATCTGACCAAAGCCGAAGCCGGCCGCGAGAAGGTCAGCGAGTGTTACTCGCGCTGCACAGTCGACGTTGTCAACCTGACCAATGGGGCCAACGCGGTCTATGCCTCTACAGTAGGGCAGCTCGTCGATCTTCTTGGTCGCGCGGCCAGAAGCGGAATTGATTTAACTCGCGATCCATCATTCGATGAATTGGACGAGGCTGTCAAATATCTTAGCTGCTCATCTGTTCAAACACTTCTGAATGTGTCGGATCTCTGTGATGCTGGCTGCCGGGACCTGGAGCACGTCTACGGGCCTGTTAGTTCATGGGCAAAGACCCGTTTCCGGTATCACTACGGCGAGGAAAGGGGCATAGCGCGAGAAGCCGGGCTGTGGCAGGACTATCGCAACTATCCGCGCCGGAAAGAGGACGGACACGAGTTTGACTTAGCGTGCAGGCGCTATCTCGCGGATTAGATTGAGCACGTCTAATATGCGCGGTGGCAGTAGGGCACGACGGCTATGCGCCCTCGGCCTCATCGCGGTTGCGGTCGTCGCCGTCGCGCAACGGGACAACGTATCCGTTACCAGCTATTGCGAAGCGTTCGCGAAGGCATACGCCGAAGCCAACGCGCTCGACTACCGCGAGCGCTCCGCGCGCACGGAGAAACGCTCGAACGTTATCAAGTGGTTATCCAACGTGTTCTCGCCCGCAGACTCTCGATTCACAGCCGGGTATGACTGCCGATTCGAGACAACGACAGGTCAGCGCGTGTCCGTTGGGCTTTTTCTGACAGGGACCCGCGAGTTTGCCGAATATGCGCAATGGGAGGGTCTTCAACTCGTGCCGATTCGGTATGTGAACGACAACCGCCGCGCCGGCTACGGCGTTTTCAAGTATCTCGATCTGGAACAACAGCGCGATAGCTAAAGCAGATATTTGAACAGCCGCGTAGCGTGCCTAGTGAACGCGCGCATCTTCGCATTGTGCCGCCGCGCGGCGTAGTTGCTCATCGATCAAGCCGCTATCCAACACAAGCGCCTCACCATCGACGGTTAGCACGGCCTTGCCGTTCAGTTCGCCCACTTCGACAATGTGACCTAACGCGCGCAGCGCTTCGACGGCGCACGACACGGCTTTCGCATTCGCCAGCGTCGCGTAACGCGCGCGCGACATTGTCAGCGTGCCGCTCTTGAAACAAGCCGCCGTCCAATCGAGCGTAACGCGAACGCGGAATCGATCTTGTCCTTTGGCACCCGAAGCGCTAACACTTCGATAATCGCATCGAGGTTCGCTTGATTGTCGTCCGTTAGCTTCACGCTGTCTCTTCATCCCTGCATAAACGCGCATCGGTGCAACCCACTCGGTATAACGGGCTGGTTGGACCGCCAACCGACCAACTTCAGTAACGGGCGCTCTGTGAGGCCCCCGGCCAAGGCTTACGGGGGTTAGACCCGAAAGCCGGACCGGGCGGTAGAGTGTCCTTGGCAAAGACGGCCTGATTATCGGGCAAGCTCTTCGGCACCTGCAACCCGGATAGCCGATATCCGGCGATGGGTAACTGAGCGAGTTGAGTTGGTAATTGCTCCTTTGCGGCTAATAGCTCCTCTTGCACCTGGCTAAGTACTTGGCAACCAGGTGATAGATAGGGGCAGGTTCAGCCCGGGATTTTTGGGTCTGCAGTTCTTTCTTGCTTCCGTATCGACACCAGATTTGCGACAGGGCAGGCGCAATTTTGCGTCGCTACCAAAGGGACGTGTAAATGACGAAGTACGTTAAAAACACGCTCGAGGTGCTCGAAGAATTTCGGGCACACGTAAATGGCAAGATAGAACGCGACATGATGGATGAGCTTGATAGCGTCATAGACGAGCTCAAGCGCAAGGAAAAAACAGGAACACAGAGTTCGCAACTCAGTCCAAAACAGAAGCAACGGGCCTTGGATGTCCTCGGTCGTCTGCTTCCGGCCGTGACGAATATTGCAAACCTGGTAGACCGCTTTTTCAAATGATGTCACAGACCCTTTAAATCTCTAATCTTTGGTTTTCGCATGGATATAGGACGCGCACTTAAACTTTGCCGCAGTCAGCGTCGGATGACGCAAGCTGCCCTCGCCAACCGCGCGGGTTTTTCCGTGTCGTACGTGTCTCTATTGGAAAAGAACAAGCGCGACCCGACCTTAAGTACGGTTGAGAAGATCGCCCACGCGCTGAATATGCCATTTAGCATTCTGATATTTCTGGCGGTGGATAAGGGCGAGCTATCGGGCATTGATGAAGATTTGGCCCAACGCCTAGCCTTATCGAGTCTCACCTTTCTAGAAGATGACACCCTCCGAAATTCAACCTTGTTATAGGCACAAACCTATCCGTAGCGACCGCGCATTGGCGTGCGCGCTTGAATTACCGCTAAACGATTTGATAGCCGTCTCCGCCGTATCGCGTGCTGATTATCGGGTAAAGGCGGAGGGTATAAAAAGCGACGGGAGACCACGGTGTTGAGTTGCACCTAAAACTGACCCAGGTTTTGCATTTAAAAGTGACCCACCTGGAAGAGCCAGAGTATGGCTCAAGTGTTCTTGGATTTTCTAGTTTTTGTCTCCTTGGTTTTCTTCGTCGAGCTGTGTTTGAAGCGGTAGCTATCGTTGCCGGTTTCAACGATGTGGCAGTGATGAGTCAGCCGGTCGAGTAACGCCGTCGTCATCTTGGGATCACCGAACACATTGGCCCACTCGGCGAAGCTCAGGTTGGTCGTGATTAGGATGCTGGTGCGCTCATAGAGCTTACTCAATAAGTGGAACAGCAGCGCACCACCGGCCTGGCTGAACGGTAGAGAGCCGAGTTCGTCGAGCACAACCAGATCGGTGTGGACCAGCCGATGAGCCATTTGTCCCGGCTTGCCACGGGCTTTCTCCTGCTCCAGTACGTTAACCAGCTCGATAGTCGAGAAGCAGCGAACGCGTCGATGTTGGTGCACAATCGCCTGTCAGCCGATGGCTGTAGCGAGATGGGTTTTACCCGTTCCCGGTCCGCCGATTAGCACGACGTTGTGCGCATCATCAATGAAGTCGCCGCGATGCAGCGACCTCACCAGGGCCTCGTTGACCGTGCTCTCGTGGAACTCAAAGCCAACCAGGTCACGATGGACGGGGAAGCGCGCAACCTTGGTTTGGTCGTTAATCGAGCGCACCTCGCGCTCGGCCACCTCGGCTTTGAGCAGGCTGTCGAGGACCGACTCAGCACCTTGCCAGGCCGGTGAACTTTGTTGGGCAAGATCGTCGATGGCTTGTGCCATGCCGAACAGCTTGAGCGATTTGAGTGTCGCAATCATCGCCTCAGGATGCATGGTCCACCTCCCGTAAACCGTCGTAACGGCTAACGTTGGCGACTGGCTCAGCTTCTAACGCCAGGTGCCCTGGGGTATCGATTGGCGCAGGTAATGCCGGCTCGAGCAGACGCGCTAATACGTTCAGAACGTGTTGCTTGGAGACGCCCTCGGCGTCGAGCGCAAGTTCGACCGCGCACAACACCGCTTGCTCGTCATGATGCAATACCAAAGCCAGGACCTCGGCCATCTCGCGATCACCACCGGGCCGCTTAACCACAATCGACTGCCGGCGTTTGAAGGCTTCCGGCAACTCGGCAAACGGTGCACCGTTGCGTAGGGCACCGGGCTTGCGCTGTACGATGGCGAGATAATGCCGCCAGTCGTACACCGTGCGGCCTGGGCGGTCGTGGCTCTGCGCCATCAACCGCGCATGCTCGGCGATGACCTCGCCTTCAGCCACCACGATCAGCCGATCAGCGTAAACACGCAGAGTGACCGGCCGATTAGCGAACGGCGACGGGACGCTGTAGCGGTCACGCTCGAACGCAAGCAGGCAGGTCGGTGAAACGCGCTTGGTGTGTTCGACAAAGCCGTCGAAGGGTGGCGGCAGCAGCATCAAGTGGGGCTGCTCGTCAGCCCACACCTCGGCTCTCGTGCGATCTTTCTGCTCGGGGTGTTTTATCGCGTGCCACAGCGCCACACAACGTTGTTCTAGCCAGTCATTCAGCGCCGCCAGACGCGCAAACGCCGGCACGTCCTGCCACACCCGACGCCGTGCATCCTGTACGTTCTTCTCGACCTGGCCCTTCTCCCAGCCCGACGCCGGATTGCAGAACGTCGGCTCGAACAGGTAATGACTGGCCATGGCGATGAAGCGCGCGTTGACCGTTCGCGCTTTGCCGCGGCCAATCTTATCGACCGCAGTCTTCATGTTGTCGTACAAGCCCCGGGCCGGTACTCCGCCCAAGACCGGCAGCGCATGATTGTGCGCATCGAACAACATCTCGTGGGTTTCCTGTCGGTAGGCGCGCAGGACAAACGCCCGACTATGGGCCAACTTGAAGTGCGCGACCTTGAGCTTCATACGCTCGCCGCCGATCACAGCCCAATCCTCGCTCCAGTCGAATTGGAACGCCTCGCCCGGCGCAAATACCAACGCTACGAACGTACCACCGCCAGCAATCCGGGCCACTTCCCGTTGCCGGCGACGCCAGTCTCGCGCAAAAGCAGCTACCCGATCGTAGGAGCCCCGGTAACCCAATGCGACCAGGTCACCGTACATCTGCCGCAGATTACGGCGCTGCTTGCGGCCTTTACCGGGCTCTGTCTCCAGCCAACGTCCGAGCTTGTTCTCAAACGCATCAAGCTTGCTGGCTCGTTTCGGCGTTGCCTACTTCGGCTCAACGACTTTGTTCTTCAGATATTTACGGATGGTGTTCCGCGACAATCCGCTTCGTCTGCAGATCTCGCGGATCGGGAGTCCGTCCCGTCACCGCCACCTTCGGATCACACTCAATAACGCCACGTCGATCACTCCTTTGTCTCCTGCCCGGATATCGGGCAGGTCAGTGTCTAGTCGTGGGTCAAATTTCGATGCAAATATCGGCCTCAGGTGGGTCAGTTTTCAGTGCAAATCAACACCCTGGGCGCTTAACCCGTACGACTACTACTTCGAGCGCAAGGCCATCGAGGTCGGGGTGCATTGGCGGTTTTGAGGAACCGCTCGCTTCTATTCGCATGAGAACGGTAGCGTCGCATGGCGACTTTTATCAACTACAATTGAGGGAACCTGTTATGTCGAATCAAGCTTCGACTCAATCCGTTCTAGAGCCTCAAGAATCTCACTCTTCGGCAGAAGCGTGTTCTGTATGCGGGACGCCAATTCCAAAAGCCGGACCGCATTCGTCAGGAATGTATGACGATTACATTCGCCGTCGAAGGGTGAATCTACGTCAACTGTTAAAACCAAGTCAGCCGGTTTCCCTTCAGCGGAATGAACCGTGACCTCTCCCAATCCTCCACGCAAATTCTCGTTCGAGCGCAATTTACTCTCAGGAATGGTCTCAACACTTGATATTAAGAATCCTCCTTCTTGTGTGTTGAGTCGTGGCCGCGGCAGACTCTCACGAGCGTTTCCACCTCCGTGCCGTCTGGATATTCGATGATGGCGGGCTGTAGACCGTCAATACGAGTTTGAGGTGCTTTAAGGAAATGTCGGGCCACGAACTCCCTGTAATCATCATCGGGAGACACGCATGTACCCTCTTCGTCGAGGGAGTCTAATTCTGGCAGTTCGAGTGCTAGGACGCCTTCTGTCCAGAGGCTATCGAAGGCGAGCGGCTTCCCCATGGCTAATCGCCTTGCCCTTCTCTTCCCTAGTATGAATGCGATCGCTGAGCCGCAAAAGAACGCACAAATAGCGCCAATGAGGTACCACCACCACGGACCATTCAATCTCCAGACGATGCCTATGCTCCCAGCAGCAGCATAGAAGGAAAAAAGCGTCCAGAATTTCGAGAAGGCGACAGAATTAGGATCTGCGCCTGCCTCTTTGATCACTTCCAAACGCAATTTGCCCGCCCGAATTCTCGCGGTAATTTCCCGATGGTAATTTTCAAGGCCTCCCATCCTCTGTCCCCTATTCCCGCCTAATTTCGTAGTCCTCCCACGCATTGATGGGGTTGTTGATGCTGTCGGGCGAGTATTCGCTTCCATACCTCCCGTAAGGGTTGGATACCGAATCAGGGTCATATCGGTTCGAGCTGTAGTCTCCCCGGTATCTTCCCTCGCGGTCGTAGAGTCGTGGCGGGTTTGGGTCGTAGGGCTCTGCCAATCGATCGTACCCGTATCGAGGGGTGACGCAGTCCGTGTCGTAGGTGCTGCACGCTGCATGCGCAGATGGGATCGCACAAGCGAAGATGCCGAGAAAAATGGCAAAGTGATAGATCCGCATAGCTTGCTACTAATTGTCCCCAGCATCGAAATGATGCCGGGCCATTTGTGACAACCACACAGGTATGCGAAGCGTTCCCGCCTATTCGTCAGGCTTAGGGAGCTACCCTATGCCAGATATAAATGACTATTGTATTCAGCAGGTAGCCCGACGATGCGAACCCTGCGGGTTGTCACGATTCGTGATTATTGCAGAACTAGTGCGAGGTCGGCCAGAGTCGCTTTGCCCTGATATGGGCAGGCGGGTACATTTGAAGCCATGAAAAGAGAAAAAGGCTTAAAGGCGGACTATCGGGTGGCCAGCCAGATTTAAGTGGTCCAAGTGTTAAGAGAGAATCTGGCCTGTTGGTTTCCTTTTTGCAGTGATGCGTGATCAGGGTAATGGGCTGCGTGAGGTGCTGGCAAGATGGCCATTGGAGCCGGCGGCCTGTAGCCCAGCGCGCTATGCGGCCTGACCGTGTTGTAGTGGTTGCGCCATTGTTCGATGAGCACTTTGACCTCCTTCAAAGTGTAGAAGATTTCTCCGTTGAGTAACTCGTCTCTGAGTTTGCCGTTGAAACTCTCGTTGTAGCCGTTCTCCCAGGGTAAGCCCGGCTCTATGAACAGGGTCTTCACGCCTACTTTGGGGAGCCATTTGCGCACTGCTTTGGCTGTGAACTCGGCCCCGTTATCAGACCGGATATGATCTGGTGGCCCATACTGGGTGAACAGCTCAGTCAGACAGGCCAGGACATCGTCATGGCGGAGCTTCCGTTCCACCTCAATGGCCAGGCACCTGCGGGTGTACTCATCGATCACAGTGAGCATGCGGAAGGCCTTGCCGTCGTGGGTCCGGTCCATGACGAAGTCGTAAGCCCAGACGTGGTTGGGCCAGCTCGGCCTCAGCCGGATACAGGAGCCATGGTTCAGCCACAGACGGCTCCGTTTGGGCTGTTTACTGGGAACCTTGAGCCCTTCCGTCGCCAGACCCGGGCCACCCGGCTGACACCGACACTCCAGCCCTGCTCATTCAACAGGGCGCAGATACGCCGGTAGCCATAGCGGCCATATTCACTTGCCAGAGCAATAATGGCTCGGCTCAGGGCATCCTCATCTGGGCGGCCCCGCGGCACCTTGCGCTGGGTCGAGCGGTGCTGGCCCAGAACCCAGCAGGCCCGGCGCTCCGAGATAGACAACACTTCCTGCATATGCTCGACTGCAGCACGGCGGCGGGCGGGGCTTAGAAGTTTCCCTTGGACGTCTCTTTAAGGATCATCTTGTCCAGGGTCAGGTCAGACACTGCCTTGCGAAGCCGGGCGTTCTCCCGTTCAAGTTCTTTCAGGCGCTTCGCCTGATCGACCTTGAGGTCGCCGTACTCCCTACGCCAGCGGTAGTAGCTCTGCTCTGACACACCGAGATGACGGCAGACCTCGCCGGCCGTCTTGCCCTGCGAAAGCAGCACCTCCGCTTCACGCAGCATCCCAATAATCTGTTCCGTCGCATATCTCTTCCGGCTCATTCGTTCCTCCTTCTTCAAGATTCAGAATAAGCCAGACTCTCTCAATTAAATTGGACCAAAAAACCCAACTCAGGCCAGACCGATGGCAATGCTTCTGCCCCTATGTGGGCAGTCGACAATTATCCACTCCGTAGCGATTTAGGAATTGCAATGACGACCACATCAAGGCTCAACTCTCTTTCGTTTCCGTTCCGAGTGCACATGCTGGAATACAGCATCAATGCATCGCTTCGCCTTTTTCCTTCGGACTACCGACAACCGTAAAGGCGCAAATGACGCCTTCATTGGCCCGTCTCCACGTCAACGCCGCACCGACGTTTGATTGGCCAAGCGATTGGAAATGAAACGGCGTGTAGACGCGTCACGTGCGTAAACACGTTGCTTCGCTTGCCCGATCGAACTCTCGTTTATCTGCATTAGCAAGTCCTGTCGGCGTTGCTGTCTGACCGCGCTTGCAACCCCTTCCGTCTTGGTAGCCATAAACGCCTTCCATGGACCGATGGGTAGCGCAACGATCAAGTCGGGATCGTCGATGTTTGCCGTGAAAATGCAGGGCCGATCTGCAAGAAACAAATGGTTTTTTTGCCCACTAAAATCCCATAACCACCATCTCATGTGTAGTATCTTCTCGACGCGCTCTTGATCGCAGACCAATTTACCTAAAGACATGATTCCGTAATTTTCAATGTATCCTGGGAAATTCTCTTCAACAAAGTCTGCGAGCGTCGGTGGGTCGCAAGTTGCCGCTATCGCATCGTACTCCTCCGGCCGTTCATTCAAAGAGGCTCTTAGATTATTGGGTGCCTTAGCGCGGAGCCATGAAGCAGCGTCTGGAGTGCGAAACAAAAGCGATTCTATGAAGTAAGCCCAAACACCTAATTCCTGAGGACTCAGGTTGGAGAGACCCATAGTGCTTAACTTGTGCAGCACCATTGCACCGTCACTATCAACGCGCTGTAGGAAGTCTGTCTCGATGGCTTGTTGCTCAACACCGGCCACTACAGGTTTAGTCAACGTGTAAAGGTTGTCTTCGTATGCAGTGTATTCGGGCATCCACCGAGAGGATGGAAAATTTGGCAAGTCAAGTCGAAAGACCTCAAGCTTTGCGTCCTCCGTCGTGTCGGCCCAGGCTTTCAGTAAGAATTGAGGTATGAAGTGATGTTTCACGTCGTATATCTCTCCGTTTCCGGAACTTAGCAGTTTCCGTGGCTTGCAACATCGCTGCTACTCGTCGGGCAGTATTAGCAAAGGGTTGGGCTTTCCCCCGATTGAACTTGCGTCCAAGGGCAACGTGCTCGTGGTAGGGCGGTAAGCCCCCGAGCAGGTCACAAGCATCTCAGCAACTGCGCATTGTCGCAGTGGGTCCGACGGTGAATCTATGTGTACACCGCCGCCGTTAGTGACTGTAGCACTGTACGGACTTGCGGGGCATCCTGCTTGCTGCCGATTGGCAGAAAGCAGGATGGAGCGAATGATCAACGATGCACATGACATTCAGCGCAAGCTCAAAGTACTGCGCCACGCTGAAAAGACAGGCATGTGGCGAGAACCTGCAGATACTTCGGCGTTGGCCAATCAAGCTTTTACCACGAGAATCAACGCTTATGACGAATCGGCCTAACACTCGGGCGCGAGCCTTCGATGAAGGCATGATCTTCGAACTGCTGCGGGCAGCCGAGGGTGGGCTCATCGAGATGATGAACGAGAAGAACGGGAACTAATGGCCAGAGGCAGACACAATCATGCGGTTCGTCTCACCGTCGAAGGTACGGGGCTGCCAACTCTGCAAGGTACGACCGGGCGGCACGTATTGCTGAGATCGAAGATGCTGACTCGTGGGTGACGGATAAACTCTTACCGGTGCTCGACTAACCCGCGTGAGAACATCAGACTAATCTTGTCTCAAGTGAAGACGGGAACGTGCGGCATCACTACATTCCACAATGGCTATTACGGAACTTCCGGGATTCAAGTGGGAAGATCTACGGCTTCGTGAAGTCGAACCCGGCCCGCGGTGTGTTTGCCACGACCCCGAAGAACCTAATGGTCGAGAAAGAT
The DNA here is from genome assembly GCA_963662545.2 of Gammaproteobacteria bacterium. Taxonomy (GTDB): domain Bacteria; phylum Pseudomonadota; class Gammaproteobacteria; genus JAYYZW01. Next base: position 2,128,880 of record CAXXLL010000003.1, on the reverse strand, counting down.
CTCTACACGCTGCTTGGCGAATCAGGGCCAGCCAGACAGTCAGCCGATGCTAGACTTGCAACGTTCGGGGTCGATTGCGCTTCGGAGTCCGGGCTCGCTCCTGCATCTTCGTACGCCTGTGAGCATTAGCGGCGCTGGCAAACATCGCCACTCGCGGTCCGGTTTCACATGTCCTCATGGGCCCCGCTTGAAGATCAAACCGGAAGGACCCGTAAGCGCCGACCGCGGTCTCAATCGGACCCGTTCACCTCCACCACTAACTTGCGTATGGAACGGATGAGTGCCACCAGTTTCCGCCGTTCTGCGATGGCAGTGGCTGTGTAGCGACCGTGCTTCAGGGCGTTGTCGTTACCCCGCGGTGCGCCGGGGGACGTGCCCCCGTGCATCCGGCATCGGCCGTTCGCCATCGCGGGCGACCGGCACGGGTTGCCTTTTCTCGTTCGGGCTCCACATCGAGGACTCCGGTGCATCGCCAATCTGCTTTGCATGGGGTTGTTCCTCCAATTACTCCTCACCCCCACCCCCCGGTCTTTCGACATTGCCGACTACGGCCTGCCCGCCAGGGTGGACATGGACGTGCTCGACCGTGACCTTCTGCTGGCCCTTGCCGCGATGCTTGTTGAGCGCCTCCAGCAGTGTCGCCCAAGTACGCGAGAGCTTGTTCGCCTGATTGAGGTTCTCGCGCCGTCCCTCGACGGTCTGTTCTTCGAGCATGGCCCGGCGGTAGCACTCCATCGCAGTGTTGTGTGCGGCGAGCAGCTGTGCAGCCATCATGCCTTCCAATTCGTCCTTCGGCCCGATGCCGGCCAAGGCGACGAGCGTGGCCCTCTGCAGTTGGCGGTCCCGTTCCTCATCATCCGAGTTGTTCAACCACAGCGTCTGCAACGCTTGATTCGCGATGGTGGTGTTCCAATCGTTGGACTGCGAGCCGCCGACACGCGCAAGCGCGCCTCTTCCGTCTTCCCCATCGTTGGCGACGACGGTCGCCGGTGCCTTTCCCTTGGCAAGTTTCCTTTTCGTCATAATCGATTGCTCCTGATGACAGCTTGCATTAAGTCATCTGGGGAGTCCGCCGTCATCGCCCGTCTGAACGCTGGCCGGCAGGCTGCGATGTATGCGTTGATGACATGTTCTCCCCCGAATCGGGACCGGGACCGCTCTCTATGGGTGAGTCCTGGTCCCGATAGCCGAATACCGAACCGTTGGCCCATTGCCGGTCTGCTCAAGGTCGCCGTCGGCCACTAGCTTCTTGAGCGCTTCTCGAACCACCGGCTTACCTCGCGAAACCCCTTCCCTGACCTCCGGCCCCGACACTGGTTTTGGACTTTCGCCAATGAAGTCGAGGACCTCGCGCATGACGTCGCGCACGCCGGCTTGATGCTTCGTCCCGGCCGCCGTGACCCATCCGTCCTCGTCCATGCGCAGCACGGTTTTCTCGATCTCAACCCCATCGCGGCCGAATGCGTACAAATTTCGGGTGGTTTCGTTTCGAGAAAGACCCATGAAGGTATCGACAGACGCACATAGGCCTGTACTGCCGAGCGATTCGGCGCCATGCTCGCCACCTCCTTTGCGCGCATGGTGCACGAGCAGGACATGCGTTGATTCACTCCGGGCGAGGTCGATAAAGGGACCGAGCCTCTCCACAGTCTCAGCGTAGTTGTTCCCGTCCAGGATGTGCGCGTACCTGAACAGCGGATCGATGATGACAAGCGCGGGCCGGATAGCGCGCACCGTTTCTCGCAACAGCCGGAGCCGATCTTTTTGTGCCGGCGCCATCCCGACGAACGCATAGATGCTGTTTTCCGGGGCGTTCAGACTACGGTAGTGGTCGCGCACCGTGGACCGCCGTTCTTCGAGCGCCAAGTGCAGCACAGTCCCGGCCTTCACCGCCCTGCCGAGCCACCACCCCCGACCGTCCGCCACCGTTACCGCTAGACACCGCACCAAGGTCGACTTTCCGACCTTCGGCGGCGCCACCAGCAGGGAGATACCGTCTGACGGCAGCAGGCCGTCGACGAGCCAATCCACCTCTGCATCGGGCTCCGCGTACAGCTCGCCCAGGCTCACCACCGGAAGCATCGGCCGGCTCTCGAGGATGAGCTCGATGTCGGTACCGGTCGGCACTGCGTCGGCCAGATCCCATGATTCTGGCAAACCAACCGGCAACTCGACGATCCGCACCTCTGCCGCGCCAGCCTCCCGCGTAAGCGCTGCGACGTCCGCGGCGTACTTTAGGCCCGGGTCGTCCGCGTCCGGCCAGATCACCACCTCGCGGCCCGCGACGGGTTTCCAGTCCGATTGCTTTGCTTGCTTCGAGCCGCCGCACGATGTCGTCACGACGTACCCGGGGAATCGCTTCGCTGCTGCGTCGGCAGCCTTCTCACCCTCGACGACAAGGACTGGGTCACCTTGACGTTCCAGGACTTCACGCACGGCATAGATCGGGTGCGGCGGTTTTACGCCGCTCGGCTCTCGACGAATGCGTTTCCCATGCGGAGTATTCGACCGAATGACCGTCAGATGTAGCGAGCCGTCAGCGTTGTAGTAGTTCCAGGGCCTGTCGGGACCGGGACTCACATATGGGGGTCGGTCCCGGTCCTGATAGGTCGTTCCGTTTACGCCGAACGTGGCCACCCGGATATCCTCGTGCGCGCAGCCGTGCGAGTGGCAGGTTGTCAGCACCCGCCCGTCGCGCTTCGTCACGGACAGGTTGTCGTCCTCACCACCGTGCGCCGGGCAGGGAGAGCGGTACTCGTCCCCAGAGCGCCGGGGCGCCTTTCCCGTAACACGCTCAAGTGCCGGTAGCCAATCGGTAAGCGTAGAATCACTCACCGTGACGGCCTGCCTGCGGTTGTTCGGAGTTGGGTTGGCGACTCGGGAATCGAGCCCGACGGAGCTGGCTCTCGACACCGCTCCCGGCGAACCTGCGCATCCCACCGATACATCCCCGCGCCCCGATCACTACCGCGGCGTACTCGTTTCTGGGCCAGCCGCCGCACGGGATGTTGTACGGCTAGATCTCCCCAACCTCGCTGGGGGCAGGGCGTCAATCCATGTCTTGATGTCGGCCGCACGCCATGCGACGGAGTTGGTGCCGAGTCGCACCGGTGCGGAGAATTCGCCCTTCTGCATCTTGGCGTAGATGCTCGCCCTCGACAGTCCGGTGATCGATTCGACTTCGGGGCGCCGCAACAATCTGTTCATCTTTGAAATCCTCGTTCAGACCGGTCAAGTACCGGCTTAGCTCGAGAGGATTACAGAAGAACCGCGGCTCGCGGTACGAAGAATAAAATTGGTCGTGCTATTCCCGAAGGCCGCGGCACGACTCGCAGCGCGGCTCGCCTCGCCCAGACTCAAAGTCGAGTCCTGCGTCAATCTTCGACACCAGGGCGCCGCAACCGGCGCACGTAACGAATCGCTCCCGTGAGTGCATATCGTCACGATACGGTGGAAATGCTCCAACCCCAGCGCCAGCGCGCCGCCAAATGCTGTCGATGGTGGTTTCGGGGATGTCCGTCGCCTCTGCCATCGCGCTAGCAAGTGAGACACCGTTCCGGGAAGTGACGGTAAGCCCGCAGCCGTCGAACAATTGCAAGTACGCGCTCACCAGCGCGTCGCGCAGTTCGCGAATGCGCGGATCGAGCCTCCCGCCGCGTGGGCGAGTGACGGGCCGGCGTTCAAGTACGTCTCGGCACTGATCGCGCAACCAGCGCCAATCGGGATCGATCGCTTCGGTGCGCTCCTTGCGGTCTATGCGCTCCACGGAGAGGAGGAGTGCTTCGTGGGTTATATATCTGTCCCAAGCCTCTTTGCCCTCGAAACAGGCATCATCCTCATGCTCGTGGAGAAGCGTCTCTACGGCGCCAGGGTCAAGGGCCAAGCCTCCGGTATCGAGAAGCCGGGAAACCATCATCCGGCTATAAACAATTGGGTCCTGTGACGCGCGTATAAGCGGTGATAAGAGTCGGTAGGCCTCCACGGCTTCGTCATGCCTTAGGATGATTTTGTCATTCTCGAAACGCTCTCGGTAATTAGAAGCCAGAAAGGCGAAATGTTGGGCGTCCCAACATAGCCTTTCGGATTCGGTCTCGGACATGCCCGTACAGAACAAATCCGTCAAGGCCGCGAAGCCGGTTATCTTGAGCAGGAACCTATCCAAATCCGCACCCGCTGCCGGCACGCTCGTGTCCGGTGTGTTAGGTTTGTTCACGTCTGCGCGGTTTTGCCGGAGGCAATGGGCGCAACGGCTCAGGCCTCACCGCAGGTTCGCCCGGAGTCGCCGGCACCGGGACCGTCGTGCGGCATTCGTTAAAGTCCTCCCACCCGGGGAGAGGGTGGTAATCGCTGCCCACCGCGTCAACTTGTCGTCCGCCGCACGTCAAGCGACACCACAGTTGCCGGCTCGGGATTTAGATACGCGGCCCACCGCGCCATCAGAGTGCGGCGGCGGTCCAGCAAGTCCGAGCGGGCATAGGCGCCCTCGACACCCTTCACGACGTGGGCAAGGCAGGCTTCGGCAACATCCCGGGGCACCTGCGCGGACTCCGAACACCAGTCCCGGAAGGTGGAACGGAAACCGTGCGGAACGGCATCGATACCGAGTTCGCGCAACGGCTTGGAAAGCATAGAATTGGACATCGGCTTGCGCCCGGTCGGCGACGGAAACACCAAACCGCTTCCGTCATCGAGCGCCCGCGCCTCGTCTAGAAGCGACAGCGCCCGGTCCGATAGCGGAACGCGATGCGCGCGTCCGCCCTTCATCCGCTCGCCGGGTATCGTCCATACCGCCGCCTTGAGGTCGAACTCGGACCACATAGCGCCCCGTACCTCCCCAGAGCGCGCCGCGGTCAGAACCAGGAACTCGAACGCCAGCCGTGCCGCAAGCGAGCCCTGCGATTCCCTGACCGCCCGGACCACATCGCCGGCCTCGGCGTGATGAACCGCTCGAAAATGCCGGGGTGTGCCGCCGACTCTCGGCAACGCGGCCGCAATTGCCTCGCCGGCGGGATTGTCGGCGCGATACCCTTGCGCGACCGCCAATTTCATAACCGCGCTTATACGTTGGCGAACACGGCGGGCAGTCTCGGCCTTATCGGTCCAGATCGGAACCAGGACGGCCATCACGTCCGCCGTGGTGATCGTGTCCACGCACTTGGCCCCGAGGCGCGGAAAGGCGTATTGCCGCAACGAGGACTCCCATTGCTCCGCGGACTTGCCGCCTTTGCGCCACGTCGGTGTGTGGATTTCGATCACCATGCGAGCGGCTTCTTCAAAGGTCGGTATGTCCCGTCGCCGCTTGCGTGCCAGCGGGTCGCCACCGGCACGAGCCAGCTTGCGATGCTCGAAAGCCGCCGTGCGGGCTTCGGCCAGCGAGACCAGTGGATAGCCGCCCAGTCCGATGTCGCATCGGCGCCCGTGCACGACAGTTCGCAAAACCCAAGACTTCGTGCCGCTCGGCTTGATCAGCAGATACAGGCCATTGCCGTCGCCGTGCCGGCCGGGCTTCGTCACCGTCGCCGAGAACCTCGCCGTCAGTCTGGCTGCCACAGTCGTACCCTCATTCGATCCCACACAACGAGTGGGAATGTAGTAGCACTTGGTAGAACCGTCAAGCTACCAGAGTCAACCGAACAGATTGAATCTTATGAATAGTCTGGCATCACTCAGAACACCGTGGAAGTCATGAACGCGGACGCGTCGTCCGCCGCGGCATCGAAGCCCGATGAAAAGGCCGCGAAAAACTTGTCGGCGAGCTTGCGCGTTACCGCCACGATCAGACGCGATCCGACCTGCGCGATGCGCCCGCCCGCATTGAACTTGGCGGTGTAGCGCAACACCGTTCCGTCCCCGGTTTCCTCGAGCATGACGTCGGCAACGCCTTCTCCGAACCCTGCCGCGCCGCCCTGGCCGCGCCCGCTCAAAGTGTAGGACACGGGCGCGTTGATGTTCGACAAGGTCAGGGTGGTCTTGAATTTCGCCTTGACGGGGCCGTACTTCGCCGTGACGACGCAGTCATAGGCATCCTCCGACGCCCTCGTCATCGACTCGCATCCGGGTATGCAGGCCGACAGCACGTCGGGGTCGATGAGCCGTTGCCAGACCTCGGCGGGTGGCGCCGCTATGTGGTATTCACCTTGTATGTCCATGGAATGCGCGGGGGTCCTGTGTCGTTTCGTGCTGTTTTCGTTGCGCCGCGGGGGCCGCTCACGCCGCCCGTCAATGCCGAGCGGCTGCAATGCGTATAGGCGAATAATGTTAGTGCCTACTAACGTTTTTGGTACCGCGTCGAGTCAAATAACACCTGCTTATAAGCAGTATAAACAGGCTTTTCGTCCAGCAGCATCCCGTCGTCACGTTTGTCGGTGGCCGGTCTGACCCGCGAACGCCCTCAAACCGGTATTCCGGCGCCCGAATCTACCCCGGCCACGGGTTCGCCTGTGCACGGTTCGCCGTGGCGCCGGCCCACAGGCCAGCCGCCACCGTGGCCGCGCCGCTGGTGTCGCAGCCCCGAGTCGTCATCGTTGGGTCATCCGGCTCAGTCGAACAGCCCCACTGGGGCGGCGCCCGGTAGGGCGGCAACCGAATGGCTGGGGGCTCGACGGCTCAGGTTGGATAAAGAGCCTGAGCGCATGCGCGTTCGACGACAGACCGTCGAACATCCCTTCGGCAAGCTGAAATCCTGGATGGGCTCGACACACTTCCAGATGAAGACGCTGAAGAACGTGGATACGGAAATGAGTTTGCACGTGCTGGCGTACAACATGAAACGGGCGGTGGCCCTACTCGGGGTTGGAGCACACGCTTAAACAGATGAGCGAAGGGGTCGGTCGCACGGTACCTATCATGGCCGTTATGGGTGTTGCTTTGCCGATCAATATCCTCATGAATTATTCCTTTATGTACGGCCGCTTCGGTGCGGAACCGCTAGGGGCGGTCGGCTGCGGACTCGGCAACGGCATCAGTTTCTGGCTGATGTTCATCATGCTGGCGCTGTATACCTCGCGTTCACCGCATTATCGGCGGTTCGACATCTGGCGTGGCCTTGAACCGCCGGATCCGGTTGCGCTGAGGCGGCTGGTCGTCCTCGGTCTCCCGATCGGTTTATCGCTTTCCATGCAATCCGGATTATTCACGGTCGTGGCGCTGTTGATGGGCACGCTCGGCACCACCGCGCTCGCCGCCCATCAAGTCGTGCTCAACTATTCGGGATTGGTATTCATGATTCCGCTCGGGTTGGGCATGGCCATCACAGTCGTTGTCGGGCAGGCGGTCGGCCGGCAGGACGTTTCCGGCGCGATCCGCATTGGTTTCACAGGCATTGCACTGTGTACGTCGATTTCGCTTTTTTTCGGCGTCACCACGTTCGTCTTCGCCGAGACCATCACCCGCGCTTATGTCAGTGACCCACAAATCGTCGCGCTAGCGATCATGTTGTTTAAGGTCGCCGCAGTGCTACAGATCGGCGACGCCACTCAGGTTGCGGCCGCGTTCGCCCTGCGCGGACTCAAGGATACACAGGTGCCGATGATCCTGAACGCGATCAATTACTGGGGCGTGGGGTTTACGCTCGCCTATGGTCTCGGGATCTATTTCGAATTTGGAGAGCGCGGGATCTGGATCGGATTGACCTGCGCACTGTGGACGGCGGCCGGCCTACTTTTCGGGCGGTTCGTGATCGTCACGCGGCGCATGACCGCGGCCCCGACCGGCGACGAGCAACTGGTGGACAAACGTCATCTAGCGCATTGATAGCTCGCCATTAACTCTGCACGGTATGTTCGACGATCTGCGTGTAACGCACGTCGAAGCCGATGTAATTCTCAATTTCTTTGGCGATCTCGATGGCGCGATCGTAGGACCAGGCCGCGTTATCGACCGTGCCTTTATCCGTGACCGCGTCGAAATATTCAGTATCGCCTTTGAGCGGACAGTGTGTGGATTTTTCATTTTTCTGTAAACGATCCATCTGCACGTCGTCGCGCGGAAAATAGATGACCGGGTCGTAGATGTCGTATCCCACCTCTTTGAGCTTGAGCGCTCGCGACGAGCGCGCGAGTTCGGTGCCGTTGACGGTCGCCGAGATGGTGTATTCGGGGCGACCTAGGCGCATGAAATGGCGCGCATCGGCAGGGTTGTGAATAGCATCTTTGACCATCGTTACGGTTTTGTCATTTTTCGACATCGTGGTTCTCCACTATTTTTTAGGCACACCCAATGTTTCCAATCGTTTGGCGATATCCTGCCCGGCAGTCAACGCTTTCACGCGCTTGTCGACATACGCGATCTTGCCGTCGCGGTCGATGTAATAGGTCCAGCGTGAGGCATAACCGACGTCCGATAGAACGCCAAACGCCTCCGCCACATGCCTGTCGGGATCACTCAGCACCGGAAAATCGGCCTCGTTCGCCTCGGCAAACTTCCGATTGATATTCGCATCGTCCGTGCTCGCCATGAAATAAGCGACCTCGAAGGATTTTATTTCGGCACCACTCTCACGGAGCGATTTACACTCGAGGGTTCAGCCCTCGGTGAACGCTTTCGGAAACCAGGCGAGGACGACTGTCTGCCCGCGATAGTCGGATAGCTTGTGCACCTTATCGTCCGATCCTTGCATATTAAAGTCCGGCGCAGCATCACCGATTTGCAAGTCCGCGGCGAACGTTTGAGACGCCAATAGCGCCATCGCAGCGGCACGCAGAAACCACATCGTTAACGAACTTACGATTACAGAGCCGAATCGTTGCATGGTTGGTACCCGTCAATGAGAAATACGACTCGCATTCGAGCCATTCGTAATGATATCGACATTGCCCGCCTCCCGTCGATACGGGGCCGGATTATGCTTGCAGCGGCCTCGACGCTTCGTTAGTGTCGCCGAATTCGGATTTCGAGCGGCGATGCGTCACAGCGCGGCAGGAGTACCCCATTGGCAGAACCTAAAACGACCAGTCTGACCAAAAAAATCATAATCGGCATGGCGGTAGGCGCCGTGTTGGGCGTATTGATCAATCTGTTCGTCGGTGACACCGGCATTATCAGGGATTACGTGATCGATGGGTTGCTCTACGTCGTGGGATCCATCTTCATCGCATCGCTGAAGATGCTCGTGGTGCCCTTGGTGTTCGTGTCACTGGTCGGCGGGGTCACGTCGTTGGGCAATCTAGCCGCGTTGGGACGCATGAGCGTCAAGGCCATTACGCTTTATTTGCTGACCACGGCCATCGCGATCACCATTGCATTGACATTGGCGATTTCGTTCGCGCCGGGCGCGGGCCTGGATGCCGGCGTTCAAGAGGTGGCGTTCAAGGGCAAGGAGGCGCCGCCGCTCGCTGAAGTATTCATAGATATGGTGCCGTCAAATCCGATCGAGGCGATGGCCTCGGCCAACATGCTGCAGATCATCGTCTTCGCGCTGTTGTTTGGCATCGCCATCACCTTGTCCGGAGAGCGCGGTAAGCACGTGCTCGACGTCTTCAAGGATCTGGACGTGATCATCATGAAAATGGTCGAGATCATCATGGGTCTCGCGCCATACGGCGTGTTTGCGTTGATCACCCGGACCTTTGCGACCCAGGGCATCGATCTCATCGGGCCCCTCATCGGCTATTTTCTAACCTTGACCTTGGCCCTCGGTGTACACGCGTTCTGCGTCTACCCGACGTTGCTGAAGGGCCTGGTGAACCTCAATCCGTTGACCTTCCTGCGCAAGATGCGTGACCCAGCGACGTTCGCGTTCTCAACTGCAAGCTCTGGGGCGACGATTCCGATAACACTGCGCACGACGGAAGTGAAAATGGGGGTCAAAGACACGGTGTCGTCGTTCACCGTGCCGCTCGGGGCCACCATCAATATGGACGGCACGGCCATCATGCAGGGCGTGGCGACAGTCTTCATTGCGAATGTATACGGCGTCGACTTAGGCGTTGCGGACTATCTTATGGTGGTCCTGACCGCCACCCTCGCCTCGATCGGTACGGCCGCTGTGCCAGGTGTGGGGCTCGTCATGTTGACCATGGTGCTCAATCAAGTCGGCTTGCCGGTCGAGGGGATCGCGTTGATCATCGGTGTGGATCGGCTGTTGGACATGATGCGCACCGCCTGCAACGTCACCGGCGACTGTGCCGTGACCTGCATTATCGCTAAGAGCGAAGGTTCGATGGACTTAAGTGTCTTCAACGATCGTGACGCAGGTCAGGTGAATGTAACAACAGTACCCGTGGTTGAAGAGGGGTAGACGCATCGCGGAATTTACTCAGACACTTCGTGGTAACCGATCGATGAACCGGCTCATAAACACAAAATTCCTGGCAGGCTCGCCCTGAGGTGCCTCCGACCCCAGAATATTATTCGGTTAGCGAGAAAGCCGCTTCGCCGCGTCGTGTAACCGTGCCTGGGCGTCTGCGCTGCTCCAGATCTCGACTTGGCGCGCTACACGGGCCGACATTTGTGCTCTGACATCGGAGCAAAAGCGTCCGGTTCGCATGCGTTTCGACTCAGCGAATGCTTCCGGGGCGAGACCGATCAGGAACATCAGCTGCTTCCAAGCAACATCTTCAATTTTCTCTTTCGTCTCAACGCCGTGAATCATGTTGAGTGCGGTGGCTTCGTCGGCTGAAACCAGCTTTCCGCTGTAAATCAAGTCTGAGGCAATAAAATCCCCTGCTATAAAGCGTAACAATTGATCGCCAAAGTAGGGGTTTGGGACACCGAGCAGAATTTCGGGTTTACCGAGCAGCACCCGCCCTGTTGCTCCGTAGCGATAGTCACAGGCGAGAAGAAGCGCCAGCGCCCCGCCAATTGCATGCCCTTTAATGACCCCGACGACAGGCAACGGAGATTCCATGACCTTTAGGATGCAGTGACCCAGTTCGAGAAACATTGTGCGCATCTCCGCACTCGACTGTGACAGGGCCCATTCAAGATCGACGCCGTTTGAGAAGAACTTTTCGCCACCACAAAGCATCACACCTTGGGCACTATGCTCGGCATCTTCCAGCGCCGCTGACAGGTCCCTTATGACATCTGTGGTCAGCACATTAGTATCGCCGGACGACAAGCGGATCCGAACGCAGTCATCGATCCTTTCGCTATCTACCTTGTTCACGCCACCTCTCCGCATCCAAATTACTCCAACCGAAACAGGCCCGCATTCGGGCTCACAGCTGCCGACCCCAGGCGAACGCTTGCTACGAACTAAGCCCGCAAGGCGTCGCTGGGGCAGCGTAGCTCGCGCCTAGAGCTCCGGTACGTGTTCCCCCGATCCGCCGAGCTCGCTCGGGAAATCGCGGAACTTTGGGAGTCCGTCCTTTATGGCTAGCACCGACTCTGAATAGTTGACGTGAAAACTGGGAATAAACTTCAGTGTTGGCAAAGTTGCTGCATACACATCAAACAGCCCGAAAGTTGGATGACTGATCATCAAATGCCCACCGCATTTAGTGCAGTACTGGCGGTGACTTATGCTCTCTGGCGTCTTTTGGAACGTGACAATGTACTCTGTGATGGATCGGCTAGCCTGAACTTCTATTCGTTGACAGGCATTCCATCGGATAACGCCTGGGACCGAGTGTTCACGCCTCACATTGAATATTGGGCGAATAACGGCTTACGCTCCCTAAGCCGCTCTACGGGCATACAAACCGCCGTCTGTCCACATTACTAAAGTCTGTCGCCTGGAACCGGTGCTTGCCTTTTCGCATCGTTTATCGTGGTCGAAGTATCGGCGAGAGAATTATTCGCTCTGCCGCGCAAAGTCGTACGCGCGCTCGACCTTCGCGACGCGAATGGCGTAGCTTTCGAACCAACGCTCCCGCCCCAGTTTCTGGGCGACGAGATGATCGGCGTTCGCTTTCCAATGACGGATCGATTCTTCGTCCCGCCAGTAGGTCACCGAGACTTCGCCGCCGGATTCCATTTCGGCCGCTTCGACGCCGATGAAGCCCGGCATCGTCGATGCGAGTGCAGCCATCTCTTCGGCCTTCTCCAGGTAGCCTTTAATGTCATCGGTATGCGTTACGGTGAATATCACGGCGTAATACGGCGGCTCGGGCGTTTTGACGATTGACGACATGTCGGTTGGACTCCTGGAAAGGTATTCCGAACAATTGCTCTTTCGACTCTCAGATCTTTTTACGAAACCGTGGCACCAGCATGTCATTTCCGGCCATTTCCCATACGAGCGAGACCTGCATGCCGATGTGCATTTCCGTCGGGCCCACGTCAATCACGTTACTGACGAGGCGTGCATGGCCACACTCCGGGAAATCTATGATGGCCACATTGTAGGGCACGACTGATTTGATAGACGCGTGGGCCGCGTAATGAACGATGGTGAAACTGAATACGACTCCGATATCCGTGGCCTGCACCCACTCTATTTCGAACGATCGGCAGGAAGGACAGACGGGTGTAGGCGGATGCCGAAAACGACGGCAAGCAGGGCAGCGCTGAAAACGTAATTCGCGCTGCTGACAGTAGTCCCAGAATACCTGGTCGGCCAAATTTGGAGTTGGGCCCGGGGTGTCCTTCGATAGGTAGGCCAAGCTTACACTCCCAGCAAGGCCGCGCTCACGGGCGAGGCCGTGAGCCCGGCCGTCACCAAACAGACTTCGGCTTTGTCTACCTGCGAGCTTGATTCTCCGCGTAGTTGCCGTACCCCCTCTACCGCGAGATTGAGGCCGTGAATGTAAGCTTCGGAAAGATGGCCACCCGAGGTGTTGAGCGGCAGGCTTCCGTTTGGCCAGCGAATATTGCCGTCAGCAACAAAAGGCCCGGCTTCTCCTCGCCCACAGAAGCCGAAGTTCTCCAATGTCATGAGCACACAACCCGTGAAGTGGTCATAGACCTGCACTACATCGACATCCTTAGGTGATACACCGGCCCGTTGATACAACTCCTTCGCCAAGCTTGCACCATTACCTAATCCATACTCTTCAATTGGCATATTGTGCGACCCCAAGGCGCCATCGCCCCAGCCGGCTGAACCACCTTGAGCCGCAGCCAGGATCAGGACCGGTTTTTGGCGCAGGTCGCGCGCACGTTCCAGCGTCGTTACGATCAACGCACACGCGCCGTCATTCTCCTGGCAGCAGTCGTACAAACGAAGCGGCTCTGAAATCATCCTAGAGTTCAAGTAATCATGCATGGTCAGCGCGCGATCGCCCATTACCGCACGGGGGTTGCGGCGGGCATTCTCCCGGCAGACGAGGGCGACCTCACCAAAGTGCTCCGGCTGCGCTCCGAATTCGTGAACATAGCGTTGTACCAGCGGCGCGATCATGATCGGCGGCGAAAACATTCCAAACGGCACCATGAAACTGAGATGGGGTAGATCACTAAAGCCCCCATACTGGCCATAGCGATGGCCTTCAAGCTGGCACAGAGAGCGTAAAACAGCGACATAGGTGGCCCTGGCCGGATTCGACCGCGGCGGCAGCATGGGCGATAGCACCGCAAGTGCCCGTACCACCGCCACCCCAGACCATGGAGGTAAAACCGAGCCGCGGGAGTCCGAGTGCCTGCTGCATCAGCCACGGCAGACTTGTATCGTTCGAGAAGGACGCCAGCCCATCGATCTGGTCAATATCGAGACCGGCGTCCGTCACGGCGTTGATAACAGCTTCGCAGGCCAATTGCCATTCGCCCCGATCGCTCATCTGGCCCCAACGGGTGTAGGCCGTTTCGCCGACGCCAACAATACATGCTTGGGTGGTCGCGCTGTTCATCGCAATCTCATGGTTCGAGTGTCGTTAAGTAAACCGTGCCCGTATCGTCGGAACCGCGTCGAGGCCGTGTCCGCCTTCGCGTGCCTTAGCTGGCGTCACGAAGACGGAGTAGCCCGCTGTAATAGCGACTTCAACCCGCGTTTCGCGCGCGAAACGATCGACCGCCTTGAAGACTCGCGTCTCCGCTCCCAGTCCTTGAACGTGTCACGGTAACTTTCATGATCACCGATAAGCCCAGACGGCGGAGCGCCAGCTGTGGCGATGACGATCATACTGTGATAGGGCACCGCCCATTGAATTCCCGGTATTGATCGCAGGTGAACGAGCTCAAGTCCACACACCCGAAACAGGTTCTCGAAGCTCTTAGGGGAGAAGAGTTGGGTGTGGAAGCTGTTGAGGCCGCGTTTGTAAACTCCGTGGCGTAGAAGCATCTTCGCGTGGTCGATTTCGTTGTAGCAGAGGAGCATGCCCCCGGGCTTCAGCAGCGCCTTCAAGATCTCCATGCAGCGACGGAGATCGAGAGCGTGCGTCAACATGTGGTTCGCGAGGACGAGATCGTAGCGCGGCGGCCACGACTCGGGTATGTTCGGAGTCCCGGGCATAAGCACGGCAACGTGAGGAAGATGCAGATCCTCAGTGGCGTAGCGGCAGTTCGTTTCGAAGTGATCCAGCGCGTAGACCTGCTCAGTTGCCAGGCCACGCCTGAAGCGCTCGAGCACGATGCCGCACTCGGACCTGAGGTTGAGGACGACAGGTTCTTCGAGATGTTTCGTGCGCGCGGCGGAGGCCTCAAAGAGTCCGTTCGCCAGCACAGTCTGATTCTCGATGTACTTCTCTGGCAGCGGATAAGTGACGTAGTGGCGGCGCTCGAGTCTCTTGAACTCATCGTAGAAATCAGCAACCGAGCCGGGATCCTGACGTTGCCGGGCCGAGATCAGACCGCAGCGGCTGCAAAAAGAGTAATCGCTTCTGCCCCACTCCGCCGGCACCTCTCCTCGGGCCTCGGGATTTTGCAAGTTGTTGGGACGATGAACCAGCTCGAGCTCGGGGTTCGAACAAAGCGGGCATTCGTTCAAATATTGCATGCGTCAACACCCGGCGATCGAATCGAGGAATCAATTTCCAGTTACACGCTTCACCTCGACACTATCGAGGACAATCCCCCCCCGCACGGTCGAACTGGATTCATGCATCCTTCTAGATCGTTTGTATCGCTTCTGCTTCGTCATGAGATCCCTCCCAGCGCGAAAGTCGCCACCGGATCCCGGAAGCCCTTTAGTGTCAACGGATCGCGAGGTTCAAACCCTGCGCCGGCCTGATCTTCAAACACCTCGAACGTGTTGCGATCGACCAGAACTTCTTCGGGTTTTGCTTGCTCGCAAAGCCGTGATGCAAGGTTTACCGCCAAACCGACTGCCGCGTATTCCAGCCGGCCCTCACCGCCAATGATGCCAACGGTAACGGGACCACTCGCCACGCCAACGCCGACACCGAGCGGATATTCTTTGCGGCCCCATTTAATGGTCACCTCGGTCACGACCTCTCGAATACGATCGGCCAACCGCACCGCGCGTTGCGCATGATCGTCCATACGCACCGGCGCTCCGATCAAGATCAAGACCCCGTCGCCCGCGTAATCTTTGATCGTACCCTCGACCTCAAGAACGACGGCGCCCACCGCATCATAGTATTCGCGCAACAATTGAATCACTTGCTCTGAGGTATTCGCCCCGGCGAACGCCGTGAACCCACGCAAATCACAACACACGACCGAGAGCTCAAGGCAGTCTTCCTGCATCGCTTTGCGTAGGCCTTCTCGATTCACCAGCGATGCTACCTGAGGCGACAGAAAGCGGCTCATGAATAAACCGCGACGGCCGTGCAATTGCGCATGGCGCATGGCCCCCCCCAGGAGCACGATGAGACCAAGGGTTGTCGTCGTGGGTGATATCGATCTTGGTAGTACCAGTCCCACCACTATCAACGGACAAGCGAGAAGGAATGCAACCAGCCGCACGCGTTCGGCCGGATCCGGGCGCCGATTCAGACACAGGAGGATGGAACCGGCCCATAACAACATCGCAAGACTCAAAGGCACAGCGAACATCACGATTACAGGTCCGGACCAGTCCAGCGGATTATGTATACCACCGAAAAACTCGCGCATGCGCAGATCGGGATACCGACAAGAAGCAATGCCATAAATAATGACCAGGCCCTGCGCGATACGAATCGAATTATCGCCAAACAGGGTCTTGAGTTCGCCTGCCGGGATCGTGCGGCGAACGCGGTGCACCCATTCAAACACCGCACAAAACGCGATGACTTCCGGGACGACAAGTACACCGGCCCAACCTGGCAAGGGCCCGCCAACAGCCATATCCAATACCAGATTATTTCCGATGATGGCAAAGCCCGTCATCGCAAGAGCGATTCCCAGAGCCCGGCTGGTACTCGAATCCGGATCCGCGCGCACGAAAGCCCACGCCATACCGAGCGAGATCAAAGCGGTGAGGAAATACGCCGTTTCTAACATTCAGGGATCACCCGATGAGCAAGAAGGCTTTACACATGAATAGAAGAAGGATAACCGCCCTTTTTCGTGTAATCGAGCGTCCATGATTTTGATCCATACCCCTGTAATCAGCGGCGCACGGCGTCCTCGGATGCTGCGCACCCAACTCGTTGGGACTGCGATTCTCAGCGCCGAAAATGGCTTTTAATGGCCGGCATCAGTATCGCAAGGCCCTAAGGAGCCTCTGAATAAGTCATGGCTCAACGGCGAGCGACACCGCCCAAGGTAGGAAAGGCAATTGATAGGTTAATGTCCGGCTGCAATTGCTGCTGCCTGACGCCAATTACTGCCTCAGCTTTTGCGTGGCTTTCGTATTCAACACTAGACCTTCCGGATCCCGATCCGGATCGCCCTCGATCGCAACGCCGTAAATTTCGCGCGCCTTCGTAAGGCTTACGTAACCGTTGCGAACATCTGCCATGACGCGCTCCGGGTCCCGTGCCTTCGGCTCGCCCCAACCGCCGCCGCCATTAGTCACGTAGCGCGATACCGCCCCCGCCTGAGTACGCCAGACGGATTTTCGGGCGAAATAAAAGTATTCGCCGCTCGAATCGAGTGCCTTGGTCGTCGGATCGAGAACGCCCGCGATCGGGGTTGACTCTTCATAAACGCCATCCTCAACCGGCAGCATCGAACCAACATCCGATAAAGCCTTCGAATCCGGTTCGAAAAACCATGCCGCGCCCACCTGACCCGCTGCACCGCCGAAGGCGCCGTTTCCCGTCGCCTTCTTGACCCGCAAGGGCATGGCGTAATGCTCCGCATCGGTTAACCAGCAAGTATCCTTGATGACGCCCGCGCCGCCCCGATTCAAGCCGGCCCCGCCGGTGTCGATAGCATATTCCTTGCGCAGCATGAGCACCGGCGAATCTTGTTCTATCGCCTCGGTCGCTGGATCTAACCCATTTACCATGTAGGTTACGGTGTAGCTGTCACCGTCGTGATTCTTGTCCGCGCCCCAGGGGCCATGCTCGCCGCCGCAGGTCCCGACGTTAGTCCAGGCACTGCCGTCGGCACGCAGGCCATGCGCATTGTGCACGGCGATTGAACCGTAATCGCCGCCAAAGGCATCTTCGCCGAGTGCTGCTCCGAGTTCGCGCAGTACTGCGGTCAATAGCGCCTGGGTGACTTCCCAATACAGCATGATGGCGCCGTCCGGCGGCATTGCACTCAAGATCGTGCCGGGGGGTACGACGATGTCTATGTCGCGGTAAGCACCGGAGGTAAACGGTGTTTCACGATCGAACAGCAGTTTGAATGCCGCCCCTATCGCAGTTTTTGCATCCAGCGGGCCCGCGTTAATACAGGTTCGCGCTTGTCTGGATGAACCGCTCAAGTCAATTTCGACCCGGCTCCCCAGCTTCGTAATTTTCGCGCACACGACGATCTCTTCGTCGTCACCAGCGCCGTCGGCGTCCAACTGTTCTTCAGCGTAATAAACGCCATCGGGTAATTTTTGAAACGCATCGCGCATGGCTTCAGCAGAAGCGTCACAACAGTAACGCATGGTGCCGCGAAAGGCGTCGAGGCCGTAGCGCGCGATACTCTCCACGATCAACCGTTCTCCAAGCTGGAGTTGCTGAAACATGGTCATGAAATCCGGTTGCAGTAAGGCCGCCAAACGCGTGTTGTCGAAAACGAGGCTGAAGGTTGAACGCACGGGTTTGTCGTGCTCGAACAAGAGCATCGGGCCCAGTACCAGACCATTTTCGTAGACATTGGCCTTGGTCCCGCTGAAACCACCCGGCACCACGCCGCCCATGTCGAGTTGGTGAGCACGTACATTGACGAAAGCGATCAGTTTACCCTCGAAGAACACCGGGCGAATAAAGCAAACATCATTGACATGCGTACCGACCCGGTAGGGGTCGTTACAGACCAAGACATCGCCGGGCTTCAGGTTCTCCGGTCCGTATTCTTGGACGGTATTGCGAACGGCGTCTTCCATGGTGCCAAGAAACACGACCAGGCTGCTGCTGACCGCCGGCATGAGGTAGTCCATGTCGGGCGGCCCGGAAACCGTGATCGCGAAGTCATACCAATCGCGAATGATCGGAGAGAACGAGCTGAACATAAGACCCGTACTCATATGCGCGACGGTATAGCGCAGGCGGTTGCCGAGAACGGTGGCGGTAAACCGATCGCATTGATAGGCGTCGGCGAACTTCTCTTCCGTCCAGTCATGCAGCTTTGTTGTCGGTATTTGCCGTTCGGACGGTACAGACCGGGCTTGCTAGGTCATGAATTTCTCCGAAAGATTATCCAATTTTCTCGATGCTGATCTCACCGAAGCTGCCGACTCGTCCCAATTGGTTCTGGGTGATATAAGTCGTGGACAACGGTTCGCGAACGATCGCAGGTCCATGGATTTCGTCGTTAGCGCACAGCATCTCGCGATTGTAGACTTGCGCCAATTGTTCTGCATCCGACACGTAACGCAACACGGTAGTGTCAATGCCGCGCAGCGGTTCACCATCACGCTCAGGCAAGGTCGCGTAATTCACGTTGTCAGTGGGCACGACGGCCCGAATCCGATAAGTCACGCCCTGAACCGGAATCGATTCAAAGCGATTACCGTTGCGTTCTTCGTAAGCCACATGAAAGTTCTGGATCATCGTGTCGATGGTCTCGGTGGTGATTGGGCCGGCCGGCACGTTAATGAAAGGGGTCTCCCAGGTCTGCCCGACCAGCTGGCCGTCAAACGATCGAATGAGCTCGACGTTCGCATGCTCGCGAAGTCTCTCGAGCAGCTTGTCTTCCATCGTTCGGTAAACCGCATCGATGGCGTCGGCTGTATCCGGCGTCAAAACCGTATAGGCGCTCCGGCTGCTCGAATAGGCCTGGTCCGCGCTCAACAACCCCAGCGCAGAAAACAAGCCGGGATGCGGGGGTACCACCACGCGCCGCACGTGGATTAGATCGGCTATTGCAGGGAGCAGTAAGGGCCCTGCGGCACCGTAGGCCATGAGTGTGTAATTTCTCGGGTCGATACCGTTCTTGACCGCGATATTGAAGATCCCTTCGGCGATGTTGTTCAAACCGATGTCATAGGCGTAACGCACGCGCTGTTCGAATGCTAGCGGCGTGTCCAGCGCCTCGAAGGCGCGTCGCGATAGTTCGGGATCGAGCGCCATTTTACCGCCTGCGAAACCGGCTGGATCGATCAAGCCGGCGAGGACACAGACATCCGTTATCGTCGGTTGCGAACCACCGCGGCCATAACACGCGGGGCCGGGATCGGCGCCGGCGCTTTCCGGGCCCACCGTGATATCGCCGGTCGGAGAAATCGCAACGAGGCTACCGCCGCCCGCACCGATACTCGAGATATCGTTCGACAGGGCATTGACGATAAGGTCGTGTTCGATCTCGAAAGTGGTGTTGACGAAGGGTTGGCCGTTCGTGACCAGGCTGATGTCACAGCTCGTGCCACCGACGTCGGCACATAAAAGGTTGGGCTCGTCGATCAGGGTGCCGAAATGGGCGCTGCCGACCGTCCCCGCCGCAGGTCCCGAGAACACCAGACGAAAGGGGTTCGCCATCGCGTCGGCGGCCGGGATGAGGTTCGCCGTACAGTCCGCGAAATTCAACTGCCCGGCAAATCCAAGATCGCGTAAGCCGGCGTCGAGCCGCTCAGCGTATTCCTCGTAGATGATCTTCATAAACACATCGACCAAAGAGGTCGACGCGCGCGCGTATTCCTTGGCGAGCGGAGAAATTTCGCTCGATACCGAACAGGGAATATCGCCCAATTCTTCCTTGACCAGTTCACGCAGGCGCACTTCATGTACGTCATTGGTATAGGCATTGAGCAGACAGATTGCCACGCCTTCGACCTTGCATTTCGCTAATACACGAATTTCCTCGCGCGCCTGCTCTTCGTCCAGCGGCGCAAAGATTTCCCCGGAGGCCATGATCCGTTCCGCAACACCGCGACGCAGGTAACGTTCCACCAGCGGTTTCATAGTGTCGCCAAACGAGCGCCGCCATCGGGGATCGGTCAAGGCCTTCGCCGGCCGCCACGTACGGCCGATATCGAGAATATCGCGATGCCCCATGGTCGTCAGGAAACCGATCTTCGGCAGCGAGCGCGTGATGATCGCGTTCAACCCATGGGTGCTGGCGTGGTTGAAGACCGTGGCATTCTTTACCGCCAATTCTGCGGCGCCGGCGATCACGCTGTTGTCGACGTGATTGACGTCGGTAGAAACTTTGGCGGTGCGGATCTCGCCCCCTACGACGGTCACGACATCGGTGAACGTACCGCCAACATCGACTGCCATCATGGTGTTATTTCCCCCTCACTCGATGGCGTCTGTCATGAGTTGAACGGCGCCGAGCCGGGCCCAATGTTCCCGACTCATCGAATACAGACAGCTCTGGCACTTAACGACGATGAACCAACCGCCTTCGGAAAGAACGGGGTATCGCAGAAGATCCTCCGCCCCGCATTCATCGCAGGCACCTTCCACGGGTTCCCGCGACTGAACCGGCGCAGCCTCAGCCGGCCGCGGAAACAGAAAATTGCTCATTAACGGATTTTCCTCAAAAACGAAAGATTGCCGGAGCGAACGTCGCTCAGGGGCAATACGGCTCATTATTACGCTCTACATGCTATCGCAATTGCGGACCGGCAAGATTACTCCGACCCCATTATTTCCGCTTCCCACTAAATCCGGTCGATTAGTGCATGCGAATGATTCTCACTATAAAAGCGTCTCCGCGGGAACGTATTTTTGTCGATTTGTCCATGGGTGGTCGCGCAAGGTGGTATTCAACTTGTCGAAAAACGCTAAACACTAGGAAGGCAAATCTTGGGAACTCCTGGCCGCCACCAGCCTTACCCGGCTGTGGCAGCAGCAGGGGAAGACAACCAAAACCCGCGAGTTGCTATCCCAAATTTACAACTGGTTCACCGACGGCTTTGACACCAAAGACCTGCAAGAGGCGAAGGCACAGTTGTTCGAATTGGAGTAAAGCAACCACGATTGCGAATGTCTCCCTCAGGTCGCAAGCACTCATTCAGGGGAGGGAGTGAAAACTGGTTCCTTGTCGATTACCTCCTCCCGGCCGCAAGCAGTTCTATACGGTTCGCAACAGTACATTGCTGATGCCCCCGCTTCACCAAGGCACTTCCATTCGCCCCCTCACTTACTCAGGCTCGGGTTCCACAAACGGCGATAACAAGACATCGAGTATCCCAATCGCCATCCGTGCACCGCCCCTCAAGGCCTGGCCGCCGGCTTTTATGGGGCCTCTGACGCTGCCGCCAATGATTCCGAATGCCCCGAAGTTCTTCGTCTCATCGCGAATTTCGGTCAAGACCCGGGCGGGCGAAGTGAGCGCATCCGCGGCACCGGTCGCCACGAGGTCGCTGCCGCGCTGCGATCCGGCGATCATGCGCTCGCCTGCCAGAGACGCGGCGGACAAGAAGATCAACATTGATGTCAAAATAATCATCGAAATTCGAATGCTCATAATGGGCTCCATCTAATAGTTATGTTATTTGCGAGCTGCACGGTGCATCGTCGCGAGACACCAACCAGTAGATGGGTGTGTCGCTGACCGTCGCTTCCTTCGTAGTATAGACATCGGCTCGCCCTTTGCGCAGTTTAGCGCCGCGGGATCGGGCCCGAAACGTGGAGATCGATGTAATGAAATTACCCGAAGGATTCGTCGCCGTCGTAAAGCGCGACTGTCCCACTTGCGTACTGATCGAACCGGTCCTCCAGGAAATCGCGCGAGGCGGCCTGCCGCTCACGGTGTATACGCAGGACGACACGAGTTTCCCGAAGCTCGATCACGTCGTCGACGATACCTCGCTCGAACGCTCCTACCGTCTCGACATCGAGACCGTGCCCACGCTCATTCAAGTTGAAAACGGTGAAGAACGATCGCGCGTCATCGGCTGGGCTCGCGAGGAATGGGCGGCCCTGACGGGACTCGAGAACATCGGCACGGATCTGCCTCCCTACCGGCCAGGCTGCGGATCGCTGTCGGTCGAACCCGGTAACGCAGAAAAGCTCGCGCTGCGCTTCGGCGATGTCTCGATCCATTCCCGTCGCCTTGCGATCCCGGAACTGGAAGACGATATCGAGTATTGCTTCGAGCGCGGCTGGAGCGATGGTCTGCCGCTGGTGCCGCCGACCGAAGAACGGGTTTACCGCATGCTCCAGGGTACCCGTCGGCGATCCGATGAGCTGCTGGGCGAGGTCCCGCCTGTCCTGGTGCCTCTGACGATCGAAAAAATCGCCGTCAATGCGGTGATGGCCGGCTGTAAGCCGGAATACCTGCCCGTCGTCATCGCTGCCACCGAAGCCGCGCTCGATCCCGCGTTCTGCATGCACGGATTGTTGGCGACGACCTGGTTTTCGGGGCCTATGTTGATCGTGAACGGACCGTTGCGTAAAGCCATAGGCATGAACTGGCAGGGCAACGTGTTGGGACAAGGCAACCGGGCCAATGCGACGATCGGCCGGGCTCTGCAATTGATCATTCGTAACGTCGGCGGGGGACGCCCGCAGGAAGCCGACCAATCGACGTTTGGGACACCGGGCAAATACACCTTTTGTTTCGCGGAAGACGAAGATACGCCGTGGCCGAGCCTGGCGGAAGAACGCGGATTCGATGCCGGTCAATCGACCGTCACCCTGTTCAGCGCCGACGGCGTACAGGGCGTCCTCGATCAGAAAGCCCGCGTGCCCGAACCCTTGATCGTGTCGATCGCCCAGAGCCTGCGCACGGTCGGTCACGCCGACCTGGTCAACGGTTCGGACGCCGTCGTATTGATCGGGCCCGAGCACGGGCGTGTGTTCGACGAAGCGGGCTGGAGCAAAGCCCAAGCGGTCGAAGCCCTGCATGCGCAATTGAATGTTCCTGGCGACGACCTCGCCATGGGTACGAATGATGACGCAGCGCCGACGACAGCATCCGCCGGCGGGAGGATGCCGAAGTTCCGGCCCGAAGGTTTAACGCTGATCCGAGCGGGCGGGCGGGCGGGCCTCTTCTCCGCTATCATCCCGGGATGGTTGATGAAGGGCCCTCTCGGCACCAACCCGGTTACCAAGGAGATACTCTCATGACGCAGGTAATTCTCGACCCCACCGGCGAGCAGGGCACGGCGCAGCGTGATCCGCTGCCGACGCCGGCTTCTCTCAAAGACCTGACGGTGGGTCTGCTGGACATCTCCAAGGTGAAGGGGGACGTGTTTCTCGATCGCATCGACGCCCTGCTGAGCGAACGCGGGCTCAAGACCATCCGCTTCAAGAAACCGACCTTCGCTAGACCCGCGCCGGTCGGACTGTTGCAGGACATCGCCAGCCAATGCGACGTGGTGGTCGAAGGCCTGGCTGACTGAGGATCGTGTACGTCGTGCAGTTTGCATGACATCAAGAATCTCGACAGCCGCGGCATTCCCGGCGGGTACGTCGCGTCAAGTGCGTTCGTGACGGCGGCCGATACCCAAGGGGAAGCGCTCGGCTTCCATCCCAAGCGGGTGTTTGTTCCGCACCCCATTCAGGATCGCACCGATGAAGAAGTGCGCGCGATGGCGGACGACGCCTTCGCGGCGATCTATGCGATGGTGTACAGGGATTCTTCCGAGGATTGAACCGGCGTTCGCGATTCGGGATGCGTAATTCATTCGCCCGCAAGCAGGCTCCTACGCGGAACCGAAGGTAGGAGCCCGCTTGCGGGCGAATCTAAACGAAGCACTTCCCGCGCGGCGCCCCGAGTACAAACCCGGAGCGCCGTCGGAAATTGCGCAGCGTCGGCCTGGCTTAAATCGCCTGATCCGGGCTCGTTTTCTGCGAGGAGCTCGAAAAAGGCTGCTTTAGATCGGTCACGACCGAGCTGGGATCCATCTCCATGTCGATCGTTCCCTTGAACTTGCAGCCGTCCTGAAGCGTTATCCGCGGGGCCTTGATGTTGCCCTGCATCCTGCCGGAGCTCGTCAGTACCACATATTCGCCAGCATTGACGTCGCCCTCGATGTTTCCTTCGATATTGAGGGTTTTCGCATTGACGGTTGCATGGATGTTGCCATTCGATCCAACCGTCAAACGGCTCTTCAGTAATGACACCGTGCCTTCGATACGGCCCTCGACGATGAGATCCTCATCACCACTGACGTCTCCCTTGATGAGGATCGATTGGCCGATGATCGCAGCCGGTGCAACGAGTTCCGGTTCTTCCGCCGTTACTTCGATCGACGCACCCCGCACTTCGGTGATTTCGTCTGATCGATCGACTACTTTGGCCTCACCGATGATTTCACCTTGCTCTTCCTGGTCCTTTTTCTTAAACAACATAGCGCGTACCTCCGTGGCTTGTATTTATCTGCGCAGTCTAATTATTTTGAGGCATGCTTGCGCACCGGAAGCCCGGTCCGCAACTGTCAAATTACCGCCTCGTAGAACCAAGATCCAGGAAATAATTGGCATTATTTCCGATATGAAACTAAGTCAGTCGCTTAGCAACTATTTCTGTTTATGAAGGTACGAATCACTCGATAAGCTACGAATAAGATGGGCGTTTAAACGGGGAGGGGGGGTGATTCGGTCTGATCTTGCTCCTCGTTTTCGGCGAACCGGGGCTACCTGGAAGAAGACCGTCGGGGCCGGGCCGGGCAATCCGCTGCCTAGATCCCGGAGCAGGGACGGTCTCAGCCGTCACGACCACTTAAGAAACCTCTGAATAAATCATGGCACATCTGCCTTGCCCATGAAATCGCGGAGTCTTACGTTACGAACCTTAGCCCTAATCCCCGCTATGGCCGCGATTCGTGCCTTGATCTGCACCATTGCATGAACCACTCAGACGCACCATGACTTAATCATAGGTTCCCTATTCCGAAGCCAGCCGCAGCCTTCCGGCGATGTTATTACGCTGCATGTTGGAACTGCCACCGACGATCGGCATGCACATCAGATCGCGCACGTAACGTTCCATGTCGTACTCCTCCGCAAGACCGTACGCACCCATGATCTGCTGGCAGCTGAGCGCGATCTCCAGTGCGGTTTCACCGATGAAGAGTTTCGCCATAGAACTCTCAACCGAACACGGTTTACGCTCGTTCGCCAACCACGCCGCATGGTAGAGCATGTGATCGCAGGCTTGCAGCTTGGTCTTGGCATCGACCAAAGCGTGTCTGATGGCCTGGTGTGAAGAGATCACTTTCCCAAACTGCTTGCGAACTTGCGCGTAGTTCCAGGCGTCTTCCACCGCCGCGTGCGCTGTGCCAAGCGCGAACGCGGTGATCTCGAGCCGTTCGACGTCGAGCGCCGGGCCGATGAGTTTCGGCCAGCCGGCATTCCAGCCCTCTTCCCCCCCGATGATATAGCTGGCGGGTACCTCGACGTCGTCGAAAATGACGTCTCCCGTCGTGGTGTACCGGATCCCCGTATGGGCGATGTCGTTGAAACTGATGCCGGGACTGTCGGTTGGTACCAGGACGAAGGAAAGATTCTTGTAGCGCGGTGCATCGGGATCGGATTTAACGAGACAGTAAATATAGTCCGCGTCGCGGGCTGCGGAGCACCAGCGCTTGGTACCATTGATCACAACCGCATCGCCGCCCTGCGTCCGCTTGGCGGTGGTCGTCACCGAGGCGAGATCGCCGCCGACGTCAGGTTCCGATAAGCCATAGGCAAACAGAATTTCGCCCCTGGCAAGCTTCGGCAGGTATTCACGCTTCTGCTCCTCGCTGCCGCTCTCGGAGATATTCATACCGCCGTAGAAGGCGATGTGGATATACGGTCCCGCGAGGTGCATGCTGCGCCGCGAGAGCTCCTCGATGACGACGATGGCGGCGACGACATCGCGCCCGAGGCCACCGTATTCCTCGTCGATAGTCAGCCCGCAGACCCCCAGATCCACCATCTTGGCGATGGCGTCGCGCGGCATGTGCCTGTCCCTGTCCCACTGCCTGACGAGCTCGCGCGGCATTTCCTCCTCAACTAGGCGCTTGAGCTGCCGCCGCAATATCGTGATGTGTTCGGGTTCTTCCTGGAAATACATCGGGTTTGCTCCGGTCGTTTGATTCGCCAGCAAGCTGGTCCCTACAGGGGCTTCGATGATGTAGGAGCCGGCTTGCTGGCGAATATTATGTCGCAACGCCTTCCTAGCAGCCTGTCGGACTTAGGAACAATCTGCTACGCAGATGGGAGAGCGGCCCAAATATCCACGATTTATCGTTACATAGAACCACTATGCGCCTCAAAATCGTGAACATTTGGCCTCGCTCTCCCACTCTGCTCGCGACGATTGCCTAAGTCCGACAGACTGCTAGTTCCCGGTGAAATTGGCGGCCCGCTTTTCGATAAAGGCATTGACGGCCTCCTGATGATCCGCAGTCAGATTGGTCAAAGCTTCATAAGGCAAGCTGGCATCCATTAGTTCCGCCGCGATCCGGCGCAGTGGAATGTTCGCGGTGATCTTGGTGAAGCGGATGGACTTGGTCGCACCTTTGGCGAGCCGATCGGCAATTTCGTTCGTCTTTAGGTCGAGTTCTTCGGGCGGCACCAGATGATTGATCAGACCGTACTTGTCGGCTTCGTGCGCCTTCAGCATGTCGCCAAGCATGAGCAGTTCCTTGGCCTTGTTGAATCCGATGAGCTGCGGCCAGATCACGCAACCGCCGTCACCGGCGACGAGGCCCATGCACACATGGGGATCGCCGATCAGTGCCTTCTCCGAAGCGATGACGATATCGCACAACAACGCAATGGTAGCGCCGAGCCCGGCAGCCGCGCCGTTCAGCCGGCAGATGATGGGTTTTTCGAGCTCCAGCAATCCGAACACAATAGCCTTCGCCTCGGGCATCAGGCGTTCGAATAACACGGGATCGTCGATCATCTTCTGGAACCACGCCGTGTCCCCGCCCGCGCAGAATGCCCGCCCTTCGCCGGTCAGGATGATGACGTCGCTATCCGGATCCTTCTGCAGATCGTAGAACACGCTCGCCATTTCAGTATGCATCTGGGCGTTGACCGCGTTCATGTGATCGGGTCGATTAATGATCGCCGTCAGAATGTTTCCGCGACGCTCGAACTTGAACGTTTCGTAAGCGTTTAGGTCCATTGTCGTTCTCCCTTGGATCGATCGCCGAAGGTGGTTCTCCGACGGATTCTACCCGAACAGATCGAGCCCGCGTTCGTCGATGTGCAAGTCAACCGACGGAGGATGACGCCGTGATGCCGGTTAGATCACGCAGCCCTTATGCCAGATACCGTATAGATAGATGATCAGAGGACCGCAGTCGCGTCGATCTCAATCAGCAGGCCGTCCACAAACAACGCGGACACCCCGACCAGCGTGCTGGCCGGCGCAGGTGCATCGTCGAAAAATGCCGTCACTACGGGCAGCAGGAACTCGAGACACGCTGGATCGTAGTTGACTACGTAATAACGCATGCGAACCAGGTCCTTGATACCCGCTCCGGCAGCCGTGAGCGCCAGGCGCAGGTTATCGAGCGCTTTTTCGGTCTGAGCCTGCAAGTCACCAATGCCAATGACATTGCCCGCCATATCGAACGCGACCTGCCCCGCGACGTGGATGGTCGTACCGCCCGTACTCGTGACAACCTGCGTATAGCTGTTGCCTTCCGGAGTGAACAAGGTATCTGGATTTAAATGCTTGTTGGGCATGTTGCCTCCCTCATTAAGGGGATGTGAATCAATGCGAGGCCGACGCTCGAACCGCGCGGAAAAATCGGCGGCGAACGACTAGACTTAAAGGCACGGGCGCTCGTGTGCTTCGATCAACGAGGCGTCGTACCCCAACCGCCTCGCGTGCCCGTGAAGGCAGCGGTGATCGCCCGCTGCCTTCCTCCATCGATCAGCGGCGATTCAGGTTTCACTCCGTTCGGATCCCTCTGGACCGGGATCCGGTTCAGCGGGCGTTGCGGGCACGGAACTGTCCACCGCGCCGGCATAGGCGGCGGCGGGTGTTTTCTGCTTGATGGTATCGATCAAGTCGGCGGGCGTACCGTCCCGTAATACTGAGCGAAACTGCGCTCGATACAATATGACCGCGCTCACGCCCGCGACAACAAGATCATAAGCAGTCCATTTTTCATGACGAAGCACCATGCGAACTTCGATCGGTATTTCGAGACCCCGCCAGATAACGTCGGCCCCGACTGATACGCGGGTATCGGACTTGAAAGTCTGCTCAGTGAATTCAATTCGCTGGCCGTCGTAGCGATCCTGCATCCGGGTGAGGTAATACCGACACAGAAACGTAGCAAACACATCGACGAACTCTGTCTGCTGCTCGGTACTGAATCTTTTCCAATCCGAAGTCAGGGCCAATCGAGTGAACAGCTTCGCATCGAAGATCTCCATTGTGATCTCACACAGCTTGTCCAGTTGAACGTCCCGATTACCGTTCGCCTCGTATTGCGGATCTTCCAGTACGCCGATTCCCCGCGCGATGTTCTCGCGCAGAATATCGATCGGCTCATCGGCTAGGGCAAATGGCGACAGGGAAAACAGCAATGCCGCCATGAGGGAGTGGGTGCATATAAATTTATTCATTTTTCTGATCACTCGGTGTCCCTTAGTTAATGAGGCCGCCGGAACATTGCGAGCCGCGAAATAGGATTCATCATTCTCCACCGTTCGCACCACCACCGATCTTAACGGGCCCGGGAACGACATCCAGCCCTGTCGTCGCTGCCACGATCGCCCGGGCTTCGTCGCGGCCCAGCGCCCGCGCATTGTCTTCGGTTATAGCCGGCTGGAATACCCCCTCTTCAGGTGTCGGCGGCCCGGGCTCGGCCTGCTTCAGATGCAGCGTCTGGGTCGGATAGGCATATTCAATGCCGAGACGCTTCGCCAGGCGCAGGCAATCAAGCAGGAAACGATGGCGTTCGCGCAACTCCGTACTCCAGTCCGGCACGTTCCAGAAGACGTAAACGAGAATGTTCAGGGACGCGTCAGCGAACTCGTTGAAATAGACGTGATAGTAATCCTTGCGCATGTAGGGATGCTGGCGAACGATCTCCCGTATGCCTTCGCAGAAGGCCTCGATTCGTTCGGGCGGCGTGTCGTAGGTGATCGACAGCTTGCAGCTCAATCGTCTGAACTGGCGGCTGCCCATGTTGTCGACGTTGGCCGTGATCAAAATCGAGTTCGGGACCGACACCAGCGAATTGTAGAAAGTCCGGACGCGCGTGCTGCGAAAGCCGATGCGTTCGACCGTGCCTTCCACATCGCCGATGATGACCCAGTCACCGACATGGAAGGTCTGGTCGAGCAGCACCGTGATGGAACCGAACAGGTTGCCGGCAACGTCCTTGGCCGCGAGGGCGAACGCCAGGCCGCCTAGACCGAGACCCGCCAGCAGGCTCGTCACATCGACGTCGAGATTGTCTGCGATGAAAACCACACCCATAACCGTGACGAAGACCTTTATGGTCTTGGTTACGAGTGGGACCAGCGCGTCGTCCAGCTTGGTCTCAGTGTCGAGCGCTTTGTCCCTGAGGAAAGCGCCCAGCACATCCACCAGCCGATAAGCGCCCCAGACCGTCGAAAGGCAGGCCAGGAATTTGACCGATACCAGGAGGATCACCAGCGCCTTCGCCGGCAGGCCCAGCATGTTCAAGCCCGCCCACCACACGAAGGCCATGGCCATGAGGCCGAGCGGGCGCAGGATGGAATCAGTAACCTCGCGGTAAGATCTCGTGGTGAACCGATCGCGCCAAACGCGGACCCCGAGGCTCAACAGCATCGACACCAGCTTGTCGAGTACGATACCGAGCAGGATGATCAACAGGATCCCGAGCCACTGCCAGTGCTCGAGCACCAGCGTTCTCTCTTTCATTGCCGGTGGCAATTGGCTGCGCAGTCGCAAATGGAACGGCAGGTGACTCAGCTCGACCGGTTGCACACCCTCGGCCTTTTGCTGCTCCACCAGTTCGTCGAGGATGGCGGGCAGCGCTACGACGGTCTCCACACCGAATCGCCAACCTTCGTTTTCCTTGAAAACAATGGAGAGCTTACCCTGAGCGTAGGTCTGAAAAACGTAGGGGTCGCCTTTCGCACGCGTCGCAAAGCGCTTCGCATCCGGCACGCGGGTACGGTCGATGACCTCGTTGAGGATCCACACCAGATCCCTACCTTTCTCGTCACGCACCAGCGGGCTCATCTCCGAAAGATCGAGGGTCGAGATGGCCTTAGCGATCTTCGTCTGATCGCCACCTATCACGGCTTTCATAGAGGCAAGAAAGGTCTCCATAGTCGCTCGGGGAGACTCAAGGCTGGCGGGGATCGGGCGCTGTTCAGACGCCGGTGCCGCAGCCGGTGTGGCCTGATCGAGCGAGATCTGGCCTGCGGCAGGTATTGCAAAAAACCACGCGACTATGAAAATAAAATCCGAAAATTGGCGTATGACCCTGTTTTTCATCTGTGCTGTCTCGAATGTCATCCAGTCCCGCCGGCAAGGCCGGCGTCAGCCGCGCACCATATCGCATCTGCGCGGATCACTCGACCTCGTCGATTGACTCAACGCAATCTCAGCCGCTACAAAAGATAATATTGGAGCGTGTCTAACCGATATTTCGAGATGGCGCGGAGCGATGTCGCGCCATGATCGGACAAAAAGAGAGGGCAATGCCATGGCTGATGCGTTGAACGGCGGCTGCATGTGCGGGGCCGTGCGCTACTCCTGCAAAACCGAACCTGCGGCGACGGTGGTTTGTCACTGCCTCGATTGCCAGAAGCGTTCGGGCAGCGCATTCTTGACGACGATGTTCTACCTCCAAAGCGACGTCGAAATGACCGGTGAATTGAAATCCTTCGATAAGGGAACCGATGCCGGAAACATGATGACTCGAGCGTTTTGTGGTATCTGCGGAACTCACATATCCGAAACTACGACGGGATATCCCGGTCACGTCTTCGTAGCCGCCGGCACGCTGGATGATCCCTCCCGGGTGACCCCGAATGTGCAATGCTGGACACCAAGAAGCCTGCATTGGCTCGAAAGCGTCACCGGATTGAAGGCGTTCGAGAAGGACCCCGAAATTTAAATACCTGATGTGAATGACAGCACAGCATTCAAATGGCCCGATTGGCGGCGAATGACGTGGACCGTTTCAAACGATAAAGCGTCCTATCATTCGTAATGCGGCTAAAGATATCGCCGGCCGTGGCCGCTAACGATCCTGTACTCCTAAGCGGTGCGGGACGGCCCCTACTACCGATGGTCTCGAGAGAGCTGCTGAAAAACTTTTTTGCCCACGGGCTCGGCGACCTGCTGATCCTGCACGTGTCGGCGTCGAACGTGCTGCTCGGCAACATCTTGTTCGAAAAAGACAAGATGATCCTGAAGGACCACGGCTTCGCCCAGGGCGTCACGCCCGAGCAGGTCGCGCCCTGTCTCGAGTCGGGCGCGATCGGGGCGCTGTGCAGCCTCGACGACCGAGATTGGGAAAGCCTCTCCGTCCTCGGCATCGACCATTGTCACATTGAAGGCGATTTGTCAGCGACGCGCACCAATCTTCTGGCCCACTCACGCAACCAGTACGGCGATACGTTGATGGGCTTCGAGGGCAGTGTCTACCGCGCCTACAAGTTGATGCTCGATAGCAACCTGATCCCGGTCGTGGTATTGGACATGGTCGAGGTCAAAAACGGTATCAGCGGCCTGAGTGTCTGCGATTTGCGTCTCGCGTCGGTGCCACTGTCCACCATTCACATCGCCTACGAATATCAGACGCAGTTCGTCGAAAAAAATCTGACCGTGACCGTCGAGGATTGCGAAGTCGACCCCGAAGAATTCAACGAGCTTTTCGGCACCTATCTAAAAACCGCCTGAGCGACACACGCACTCCTGTCGTTGATCTCATAGAACGTGCGCGGCAAACTGCCGTGCACCGGCGTCCCCTGCTAATTTCTGCAGTCTTAAAATCTTGATGCGACGCGCGGTCATGCGAGGATGTGTCCCTATGAGCCTGTATGCGGATTCCGCTTACGAGATACGCTCGGATCTGGATGCGATACACGACCGACAGATCGATGGACTAGGAGATCCGGGTACCTGGTGGAGCGGTTCCCAGCGCATCGCGATCGCCGAGGAAGCGCGCCACGCACGCTGTGAAGCCGGCTTGCAGGAATCAAACGGCTACCGACCCCGGGATTTGACTGGGGTCGAACTACCGCCCCCGGCGTGCCGCGTCGCGAGGCAGCTCGCCGTCGACCCGCAGTCAATGGAAAGCTCTTTCTACGAATCGGTATTACGCGAGGGCCTGACGGATGCCGAATACGTCGAGACCGTCGGACTGATTTCGCGCCTGACCAACTTCGATGTGATGGTGCGCGGTCTCGGTGTGCCGATGCGCGTGCTCCCCGAGCCGAGAGACGGCGAACCGTCGAGGGAGTGACCCTCGAGCGCCATGCGCGAAGGAGCCTGGGCGCCGACGGTACCGGCCGGGCGCCGCGGCGGCGAGGAAGCCAAGGCACTGTACGGAGACGCTATGATGCCTTTCATCATTCGCGCCTTGAGCCTGGTTCCGGCGAAAACCCCCGCTCATGTGGAACTCGAGCAGGTGCAGTATCTCCCGCTCGATCGTTTCGGTGACTACGAATATCAGCATCATGAGGGATTGACTCGGCCGCAGGTCGAGGTCGTCGCGGGGCGCGTATCGGCGATCAATGAATGCTTCTACTGAACGGTCGCGCATGCCATGACCCTCCGTGAGACGGGTCGCGCGATCAATAAAACCTTCGACGTTCAAGCACTGATGGACACGGTTCTCGATATCGGCGTCGATGGCGGCGATGCCCTGTTGAATTTTGCAAACGCGGTCCTGGGTCATGACCCCGATGTCCTGGCGCGGGCGCGCGATTCATTGGCGGTGCGATTGGGACCCAGCAGCGTCGCCGGCGCCTCGATCATTGCGGGGAATTTCACTAAGAACGATCTCATTGCGAATGGGATTGGCATTCCGACGGATCCGATGTTCATAAAGGGATCCGAGGCCTTTCGCGATGCCCTCGGGGTCAACGCTTTTCCTTCAGCGAAAAACAGCCTGGATCATTGAACCGGGCGGGGTCGCGAAGCGGGACAATCCGACCGCAAATCAAGTCTCGGCAGCGCGCGCGGGCATCAGGAACCAGAACACGAACGCGACCAGAAACAGTGCGGGTATATCCCCGAGCAGGTTCGCGCGTTCGGTTTCATCGGCGATCGCCTGCACCAGCATGATGCCGCCGTGGACGATGCTCGACCACACCGTGAACCCGATCAGACTGCGATTGGCCAGCGGATCTTTGGCCGCGAGGATCAAGAATACGCCGAGTGTCATGTAGACGCCCATGATCATCTGTTCGTATTCGGGTTGGCGCGGCGTCCATGCCCATCCGTCGGGCCAGATCCACATCATCATCGCGGGCACGCCAACGACGAAGACCACGCCGAATACGTAGAGCGCCGTTTTCAAATGTCTGAGCTTGTCATCGTCCTGCATCGCTGCACCTCCTTACTTACTCCAATGCCCGTGTATGGCGTTTTTCCAAAAAATTACTAGAATCCATCTCAAAATTATTCGGACCCACGTTGCCCCCTGAAAATCGGGGTTGCAAGGCGCTGCGCGAAGGGCATGGTGGTTCCATGTTCAAGCGCTGCAACGCAGCAAACGCGGTTTTCAGAGGGTAAGCCGAAGGGCTGGTGGCCCATTTCGCACATCTCCGCGTTGCTCGTCGCTCATTGAGTAATGCTTTGCCACGCTTCTCGCGCCTTGAATTGTACGAAATGGGCCGCCAACGTGGGCCCGAATAATTTTGAGATGGGTTCTAGACATCGGTTAGCCGTTCAGCCGGCGTGTTTTTCACATGAGCTGGATCGACAACGGATTGAGATCCATGCCCGTTACTTCAACGGTCCAACATTCGCCCGGATGTATGTAGGGAATCCCCGTCAGGGTACCGGTCGTGATGACCTCCCCCGTCCGGAGATCTTCCGCCCAATCCTGTGCATCGAGCGCGTCCATGAGGAACCCTAGCGTGTTGAGGGGTCCCCCGAGGGCGTTGCTTCCGACGCCCCTATCGATAAGGGTGGAATCGCACCGCAATGCCACCGTCAACTCCTCGAGCGTGCGCGTCAGCGCAGGTCTCGAGCGCTCGTCGACCTTGAGCGGCTCGCCCACGATCAGGCGCGAATGCGCGCCGAAATCCGCGACAATCTCGGCGGCCGTGAACTGCCAATCGGCGAAATGACAGTCGACGATTTCGAATCCAATCGCAACCCACTCGATGGCGTCGACCATCCCCGCGGTGTCGTCGCTGACATCGGGTATTGCTTTGAGCTTCAAGACCACCTCGGGCTCGATCCGAGGCGCCACGAGGCCGCTGACAGCGATTTCTAACACTCGCACGTCGGCAAAATTCAAGGTCCGGTCGTAGACGTAGGCCCAGATCGGGGTCGCCAGATCGAATTCCCGCCAGGTCGCTTCATTGGTGAAGCCGAGCTTGCGTCCTGCGGGTACAAAGCCTTCCTGGCGCAAGCGGGCATCGACTTCAGCATACACCGTATAGCCGTCATTGAGTTCGAATCGATCGAGGCCGCTCCCGGGACGTTCGATCATTCGACCGTGCGCTTTCGCCTCTAGAAGAAGCGTCGCGATTTCTTTCGTACGGGCATGGCCCATTCGAACGTCTTTCATTCGGATTAGCTATTTTTGCGTTCCGCGGCGGATTCGGCTCGCCGGCAATAAGGCCCCTAGGGTTCTGTCCGCCTAGGAGCCCGCTTGCGGGCCAGTGAGCTTTCCAGCTTAGGCTATAAAACGTCCTGCCATCCGAAACACCCGTTCAACCGCTGCGATCGCGTGCCGTTTCTGATCTCCTCCTTGCCATGATACTGAAAAAACGCGGTGAGGCCGGCCAATGCGGCCGGAATATCCATGCAATATGAGACGCCATTCGGCTTCTTCAAACGCCGGCCGCGTAGCGACCGTGCAAAGCTTTTTCCCTTACTCAATGCCGGCTACACTCGGCGCGTCATGCCTGCCGAATGGATCAAGCCTTTTGACCTGCATTCAATTCCGCCGAAAGCGGTGGATGATCCCTGGCGTTCACGACTGGATTTCGAGATCTACCAGGCGGCGCGGTCAGCCGGATTGACGGATGACCCCGGCATTTATGCCGCCAACTACGAACGGTTTTACGCCGCCCTCGATGACATCGATATCGAACTCGATAAGCGGCGGTTTCTTCTCGGTGGCGAGGCGCCGAGTGCTACGGACCAATGGCTGGCCGTCTTGCTGTGGTTGTACGAATCGGTGTTCTACGGCCTATACAAGCTCAATCGCCAGCGCCTTGAAGAATTTTCCAATCTGGCTCACTACACACGGGATGTCTTCAGCGACCGCGGGTTTCGCGACGCGATCGACTTAGAGTCCTTGAAGCGAAGTTTCTACCTCGAGAGCGAGCTCATTAACCCGACTCAGAAAGTCCCGCTGGGTTCGATCGAACTGGATGCACGACACGATCGTGCCATTCGATTCGCATCGCACGACGGGGAATCCGACGTCGAGGAAGATCAGAACAAGCGCCGGGTGGACGGGGAATGGGTGCGCAAGATCAGCCGCCACCGCCACCGTATCACCGCCGACGGCAGTTCGGACTTTCCGGCCGAGCGCGGTCGTTACCATCTGTATGTTGCGAACAATTGTCCGTGGTGTCATCGCGCCGTATTGACGCGCAAATTGAAAGGACTCGAAGACGTCATTTCAATGGACGTTCTTTTCTATCGCCGGGATGCGGATCGTGGCTGGCAATTCCGCCCCGAGGAATCCGGATGCACCCTTGACACGCTTTTCGGGTATCACCACATTCGCGAACTCTACGATCGTGTGGGCTCGGCGGAATCCTCGGTGCCCATCTTATGGGACCGCAAAACGGAGACTATCGTCAGTAACGAGTCAGCCGAAATCATCCGCATGTTCGACGATGCGTTCGACGGTTTCTCCAACGGCGCTCCACCGCTCTATCCCGCGCATCTGCAGGCGCAGATCGACGGCGTCAACACCTTCACCTACCACGCCATCAATAACGGCGCCTATAAGGCGGGATTCACGGACAGCCAGGCCGCCTACGAAGCGGCGTACCGAACGTTCTTCGACGCTTTGGAGACCCTCGATCACATGCTCAGAGGCCGGCGGTTTCTCCTCGGGGATTCGGTAACTGAAGCCGATGTACGGCTATTCCCGACGATATTCCGCTTCGACGCGGTTTATTACACGCGCTTCAATCTCAACGAACGCATGGTGCGCGACATACCGTCGCTCAAACGCTGGCTCGAAGACATGCTCTTCATTCCAGGCGTCGCCGAAGCCAGCAACCTGGAACATTGCCGCAAGGGGTATTTCGGACGCACCGGCAACAAGATCGTGCCGCTCGGTCCCCAGAACCGACCCTAGCAGCCGCAAAAGACGAAAGCAGACTCACGCCTGCTTTCGTCCGGATTAGAGAGGATTACGATGCGGCGGCGTGGGGTAGCGGACAGGTCTGCCCGATCTCGAGCCCAAGGGCGTAGATCAAGCGACCGTATCCGATAAAAGTCACGATACGCCAGCCGAGATCGAGGATCTCCGGTTCGGTGAAATGCTCTCTCAGCTCGTCGAACAGGGCGTCCGACGCCCGACGGTGATCCCCGGCGAGTACTTCCGCGAAATGGATGGCGGCTTTTTCGCGCGGAGAGAGTAGTTCACTCGATTCGTAGTTCGGAATCTCAGCGATTTCTTCTTCTGTCAGTCCTTCCTGCCGTGCAACTGCAAGGCGGGCGTTCATTCAGAGATTACATTCGTTCTTTTGCGCGACCATCAAGCGCGCGAGTTCGGTGATCTTCGTGGTAACGGCGCCGCGGGTTTCGAGTGCGAGCGGAAAATAAAAATCGATGAACTTACGAAACACGTCGGGCGCGTTGGCCAGCACCTGAACGAAGCCGGAACCACCCAGTTCTTCGTCGTACTGACGCATGACGGCCTGCAGGTCTTTGGGGACCTGCTCGAAGGGAACGGCGCTCAGTCGTGCCATGGGTGCTCCTCCTTTTAGTCGGATCTGGTGAGCGAAGCTATCACCGTTCGTTCGCGGTGACAACGAACGGCGGGCGAACGAAATGTTCAACTATTCAAATCGGCATCTCAACCGACAGCCTTTCCTTGAGAAAGCGCAAGAATCCCAAGGGCGATCAACGCGAGACCGCCGAAAAGTTGGAATACCCTTGAATTCAGCAATGCCAATACCAGCCTGCTACGTATTGCTTCCGACAACCGGTCACTGAAATTATTCGCGAACTGAAGGGCGACGCCGCCGCCAATGAGCACGGCCCCGGTGAGATTCCATAGAAGTGCTTCAGGGCTCATAACCGCAATCGGCCGAAGGCCGGAATGGGTGTAACAGGATGAATCACTACCTTATGATCGGCTGATTTCATAAACGTCCTTGAAAGCGATCATTTCCACCAGGTGTTCTTCGTTATCGCCCGGGAAACCGCATGCAGGCATGAATTCGGTCGTGTCTTTGTACGTTCCAAAGATCCGGTCCCAAATTGGCAGGTCGGAATAATTGTAATCGTGAACGTCCAACTGGTGGTGTATCGAATGCAGCTCGGGCGTCTGGATGAAGTAGCGTAGAAGCTTCGGCGACCTGAAATTGGCGTGATAGAAATACTCGCCCGTCGCGGCGAAGAAGTTGTACCAGTACGTTCCGAGCATGGAGCAGCCCAACACGGGGAAGAGAATGAACGCGCTCAGAAATGAGTTCGTGAGGATCTCGACGGGATGCTTGTAGAAACTGGTCAACACCTCTATACGTGACGGCGAATGGTGGATTTGATGAAACACACGCCAAAATCCCTTCACGTGGCGTAGGCGGTGCCACCAATAAAAAATCAAGGTCCCCACG
The DNA here is from genome assembly GCA_963662545.2 of Gammaproteobacteria bacterium. Classification (GTDB taxonomy): domain Bacteria; phylum Pseudomonadota; class Gammaproteobacteria; genus JAYYZW01. The sequence goes on along the minus strand of CAXXLL010000003.1, from coordinate 2,090,676 downwards.
AACCATCCGAAGAAACCTTCGAGGAAGGGGATGTCCCAGGAAGCCAAGGAGAAAATTGATCCGGCTTGAAAGATGTCTATCCAGATACGCGCGAGACTCAGTGTGATGGTCAATTGAACGACGTTGATCAGCAGCGCACGAAAGTACCAGCCTGGAACGTGCGGTAACTCCCTACCCGGAGAAATCCTTTCGATGCATAGGAATGCGGCGGTCGACAAGATCAACAATATGGCGGGCCAGGTCATCTGCTAATTATGCCACTCGCATCCGGTAGTGCTTTCCATCGCCGGAATGTCAGGAGTAGACTCTTCGGCGAATTTATCACCCGGGCTTGTCAACAATCCGGAATCCTGCCGCAGTGGCGAAAGTTCACCGCAATTCACTCAAGCCGGGGCACCGGGTACATTGGTACGAGATCATTGAGATTCTGGGCCAGGGCGGCTTCGGAATCACATATCTCGCGCTGGATACGAACCTGCAGCAGCAGGTGGCGATCAAGGAATATCTCCCCATCGAACTCGCGGTCCGCGAGGGCGACGACTCCGTGCATCCGATATCCGAAGACAGGAGCTCGGGATTCGTGCAGGGACTCGAAAAATTCATCGTCGAGGCGCAGACGCTGGCGCAGTTCAATCATCCGAACGTCGTGCACGTTTTTGCGGTATTCGAGGCCAACAATACGGCCTACATGGTGATGCGCTACGAGGAGGGCGAGAGCCTGCAGGCCGTCTTGACCCGGCGCAAGACCCTCGAAGAAGCAGAATTATTCCAAATCCTGATCCCCATACTCGGCGGGCTGGCGCTCGTCCATGAAGCCGGCTTCATCCACCGCGATATCAAACCGGCGAACATCTTCATTCGGCGGGACCATAGCCCTGTTCTATTGGATTTCGGCTCGGCGCGGCAGTCGCTGGGCAGGCACGGCGCGACCCTGACGAGTCTGGTCACGCCGGGCTACGCGCCGTTCGAGCAATATTATTCGAAGAGCGACGAGCAAGGCCCGTGGACCGACATCTACGGGCTGGGCGCCACGCTTTACCGCGCGATCAGTGGCGCCACCCCGATCGACGCGATCGATCGCAGCAAATCGATCGTCGAGAGGTCCAAGGAACATTTCGTTAGTGCAACGGAGATCGGCAGGAAACGATATTCCAAGCGATTCCTGAAAGCGATCGACCGCGCACTCGCGTTCAAACCGCAAGACCGGCCGCAGACCTTGGCGGATTGGTTGTCGGAATTCGAAGTGCCCCAAGACCTCATCGGTTCCGTGCAAACGACAATGCGGAAAGGGTCCTCGGGGAAGGTGTCGCGGCGGACATTGCTTGCCTTATGTGCCGCGGTTCTCCTCGCCGCCATCACGATAACGATTGGTGTCACGGATTCCATACCCGATTGGCACGGCGTTTTCGAACGGATGAGCTCGACAATCCCCTGGACCTCACCGTTCGAAGCGGACGACGCACTGGCGAAACGCACATCTGAACTGCAACGAGCCCGGGGGGAAATCCTCGCCCAGCAAGCTGCCGAGGAGCAAGCATTGCTCGCGCAGGCCGAGGCATTCGAGCAAGCCAGGCAGTTGCTCGAACCACCCGGCGAGAATGCGCTCGAGCGTTTTACCGAGTTGTTGGCTCGCGTACCGGATCACGAGGAAGCGCTTAGGGGAAAGCACCGCCTGCTCGTTCATTTCCTCGATCAGGCGAAGGCATTGACCGTCGATAAACGTTTCGATGAGGCGGACGGCGCCCTCCTGCGCGCGGCCGTGGTCGATCCCGATTCGACCGAACTTCGATTGCTACGTGTACGTCTCAAAGATGCCGAAGCGGAGGCGGAGCGAATTGCCGCGGAGGAGGCAACGGCGCGTGCTGAAGCCGAAAAGCAGCGCCAGGCGCAGTTGGAGATCGAGCGCAAAGAAGGCGAACGCCAGACGCTCGAAGCCGAGCGCTCGCGCAGGGCGGAAGAGGAGCGTCGGCTGGCTGAAGAGCAACGCCAGCGCGAGGAAACGCGCCTAGCCGAACTCGAACGCCTGCGATTGCAAACCGAAGCGGCGGCGCGTGCCGAACAGGAGAAACGCGCGCGTTTCGAGAAACACCTCGCGAGTGCGGTGGCAGCGGTATCCGAGCGCGACAAGGAAACCGCTGTGCGCGATTTCCAGGCGGCGCTCAGCCTCTATCCGGCCGATCAAACGGCCTCCGGCGGACTTAGGGATGCCGAACGTCTACTGCATAAGGTGTGCTACGAAGTTCTGGGACGCTGGGTCTATAAACGCTTGTTCGGTACCGATACTTTAAACATGAAGGAAGGCGGCGCCATCGACTATCACTCGACAGTCAGCGGTAGCGGCCGTTGGGAATGCTCGAACCCGCAATCCCGCACGTTTCGGATCACCCTGACGGCGGCCGGTTTCAGTAATAGTTGGAACGCCAAGTTAAGCGCCGATGGCAAATGTCTGGATGCGGCGCATGGGGGGTGTTTCGAACGCCCTTGATACGCATTTTTATTCCCATCTCGATAAACCCTAACCGCCGCGCATGCGTCCCCACAAATGCGACAAAGCCGAACCAATTCCCGAGTATCTAAAATCGGGATCAATATATTTTTCGATTACGTAAAACATGAAGTAATAAAGTCGCGCCGCGGACCAGATCAGCAGGACCAAAAAAATCACCGTGCGCCATGTGGGAGCTTCGATGAGGAGTAGTCCACTGCAAGATAGCAGGATGAGAAAAAATAGTACGGTCTTCAGGTACATCCATTTCGGCGCGCTGAGATCGCAGAATAAATTCACGACGCTTCCCCGGCTACGGGCCACCCGTGAGAATGGTCAGTCGGCCCGCGCGCGAGCGTATCGCTTTACCCGACGTCGATGCCCGAGTAACCAACTGATCGGCGCCAGCAACGCAATCACCAACCGGGTGTTTACTGCCGCAGGTCTGATAGTGTCCCGGAATTCAGTGAAGATGGCGGCGCGCATGAACATTGACGGCATACCGTACGCGTCGGTGTGCCCATCGCGCGCGAGGCCAAACAGCGTTCTGAAAAAATCATGGTTGCGTCCCGCTGGCCGGTAGGTCTCGATTGCGACGGCTTCCTCGTCGCACGGGTTCCACTGAAAATGAAGGGCGCCCTTCGGCGCGGTGGCCGACTCTCCGGCCTTGATCACGACGTGCTCGCCGTTGACCGTGATGTGCATCTCACCCGAGCTGACCGCGATCTCCTGTTCGACATCAGGATGAAAGTGCTCGAGCGGAATTTCGCCGTGTGGGCGTAGAGCGTATTCAATCTTGAAGGTCTCCTGTGTGGATTCGAGTACCTTCATCGTTTCGCCCGTTACCGGATTTTCCATAATCTCGTCATTCATTGGCATTCTCCCCAGCGTCCAATATCTGCCCACGCTGTTTGCTCGCCGAACGATAAAACTCATCACCAAATAATGACGGTTCCGCCGAGGGATCATCGAAGCAAGAATCGCCGTAGCCGTTGTACCCAGTAAGAATGAAAACGATTGTCTGTTGGGTCAACGCGAATTCGTCTTCGGTGATGATCTCCCTCTGGCGATGAACGTAAGCGGAGTAAACCTGATTCCACAACATCATAATGAAAGCCCGTATCCTCAGTTCATTCGCATCCGTGATCGCGTCATTATTCGACATCGGGGTCATGATGTCGGCGAGTTCTCCGTTCCCGGCTAACGACCCAGCCACAACATTGAACTCACTCGCCCGTGATTGAACGATCTGGCCGAGCGTTACGATTTTCGCCTGCCGGATCTGTACTGCCAGGTACACCAGCGTAATCAGGATCGCTGCAGCACCGATGATTTCGGCGACCGTTCCGAGGGCTTGCCAATTCATTGTCCGCTCTCGCCGCGGGGGCCTACTTAGGGACCAGCGCCACGACCCTGGCCGGGCCGCCGGAACCGCCTTCGATCTTCATCGGCAGCGCGACGACGACGAAACCCCTGGGTGGCAACTGATCCAGCGCCATCAAGTTTTCGAGACCGCTGACGTTGGCGGCGCCAGTGATGCGATGCACTTCGAAGGCCGTGGATTTTCCGTAGTCGATGGAGGCAGTATCCACGCCGAGTACGGCGACCTGTCGCTCGTCAACGAGAAACCGCGCCGCCTCGGGACCGTAACTCGGAAACTCGAGCTTGCTCGCATCGCCGGGCGTGTCGTCACCCAGATACGCCTGTTTGTCAGGCCAATATCGGCCCCATCCGGTACGAAGAAGAACGACGCTTCCCGGCTCGATAGGGCCGTGCTCGGCTTCGAATGCAAGCACATCTGAAGTATCGAGAATATAGTTCCGATCTGCCGCTGCCTGTTCGGTCACGTCAATAACGACGCCCGGCGCAATCAAGCGGTGCAAGGGTATCTGATCGGTCGTCTGACCCTCAGCAGCGAAATGTAAGGGCGCATCCAGGTGGGTGCCAACATGCTCGGGCGTGCAGATCGAATAGGACGAATAGAAGAAGCCGGCTTCGGTTTCACCGTAAGCCATTTCGTGCTTTTCGAATCCGGACGCTTGGGTCGGCCAGTAGATCGCTTCACTGTTCAGTGGGTAACTGAGATCCACGAGCTGGTAGTCAGCGAGGTCGAAGGCGAACAACGGCGAGGCGATGAACCAGAGCGCCAGGGTGATTAGGATACGGGCGTTTAGATATGCCTCGGATGATTGATCAAGCATTGCATTAAAACCTCCTCTTCGCCGTGTGGCGTTCACCACGTACGCCACATTTCACGCGTCTCTTCGGGGCTCAAGCCCGGTTTCTCTATATACGCCGAAGCGATATCCATGAAATGTGCGCTGAATATTGCTTTCTTCGACGCCCACCACTTTTTTACACCCGGGAGCGATGACCAGAATTCGAGATGTTGCAGATAATGCGCCCACACATGTTTCGGCAATGCCTTGGCCTGGGATTGTTCGAACACGAATTCGTAGGCACCGAATATGTCGTACATCAGCAATCCAAAGCGAACGCGATCGACGGTCTCCATCTCGTCAATATTCGTCGACCCCACGATCATAAGATTGGCAACTTCCGCGTTTTCGATAACCCTTGAAATAATGGCAGAGGCCATGTCGAAAACGCGCCCGTAGTTCTCAGACTTCTCCATCTGCGCCGATTGCCTCGCCTGCAGCGCAAGGTAAATGAGAGAGATAACGACCGCGGCGCCGCCTATAAATTCGGCCAATTTTACAAGTGTGTCCAGTGTCATTTGATGTCGCTAGCGGTTGGAGTGCGATTTAAGAATGAACGGTCGCGCAATAGGTGCCCTTCGTGACCTCATTGTTAAACGCCGTTTAACCCGCGGGCGCTCTTAATCTGCCGACGCCTTTCACTCGCCCATTGATAAAACTCTTTACCAAATAGAGAGGGTCCCCACAATGGGTCATCAAAGTCGGAATCTCCGCGCTCGTTCCATTGGGTAATGATAAAGGCGATCGTCCCTTGCGTTAATCCGAATTCTCCATCCGTTATGATCCCGCGCTCGCGTTGCAGGTATACGGCGTAAAATCGATTCCACTCCGAGAAGGCGGCCTGGAATGCTTGATCATGTATTTGGAAACCGTAGCCTCGGACACGCTAAATCCGAGCTTCAATAGCTCTCAATGTATCCGAGGCGCGCCCCACATTGGATTGGCCATACACACCTGGCGAATCAAAATGCTAATCGCAACGACGTCTTCAAGGCTAGTTCCCATTGAAAACGCAGCGCCGATCTCAGCGCTCCCGCGATGATCACCACCCGATTGAGCATCACCCGAAGACTAGCCTTGCTCGTCCGGGAAAGCTATAGAATCAATACAGACGATTATTTAGGGGAACAGCCGCCTCATCCCAACAAGCCGACGAACGCGAATCCGACGCCGATATAGATCGCTGCTTCGATCGCGCCGATCGCGACGTTGCGTTGCTCGCCAACTTCCTTGCCGATGTCGATGCCGGGAAGGAGAACGAGACGCAGTGCAATGGATAAGGTCGACTGGGCGACAAACATGACCACCGCAACTATGCACCATACGGCCATCGACAACGGGAGCAACGCCGGATCATAGGTCACGACGCCCGACGTCGCCGTTACGGCGAGGCCAACACCCAGGCGGTATCCGGCGAACCGGACGGCGAGCGCGGTATTGCCATCGGCAAGTTCACCGCCCAAGGTCCGTTTTCCTTGATGTCGTGCTTCGAACACTTTCTTGCGATAAAGCGTGGCGAGAACGAGAATGATCTGCGACGCAATGTAGGCGGCCACAACCATCGCGAGCCCCGTTAAAGTAGCGCCGTCCACCCACGTCATCGCGGCTCTCACGATAATCGCGGTGGCGATCATGTTTCCCGCATCGACGAGGCCCGCGGCCACATTTCCTTTCATGATCTCCTCGTGAATGGAAACGCCGGGCAAGGCGATGTGATCGAAGACTTTCCGCGTCAGCCACATCAACACCATTGCCAGTACGCCGTAGCCGGCCATCAAGGAGATTTCGTCTACGTAGCTTCCGCCGGCATCACCTGATACAACACCCATCATCAACACAGCGACGGCCACGATCGCGCCGGCGAGGGAAATGCCGACGGCGAAATTGTCTTGTGTTGCCAACACGTCCGTCAAAGACACTTCGGCAATCGAGCCCGCCAGAATACGCAACGCAGCCATGAACCCGAGCATCATGATGAAATCGATGGCGTAGTAGTTGATCGACGCGTCTTGGAGTATCAACAATGAGGCGATCTGCTCCACTTTCCCTCTCCTTTAATAAATAAATCTTTCTATTTGCCGCCCGCGCGCGCGCGGCGGGAACTGCTGCCGAATAAGCTGGATTGTCTCTTCGATGCCCCTTGGGCGCGATTGGTACGCGCAGCGGCATAGGTGCTCACGCGCTTATTCCCGGCCGCCGATCCATATTGCTTGGCCGGGGTGGGTACCGTGAGCCCCTTCGATCGCATGTCACTACGACGGGCGCGGGTAAAGCCGCGATCGCCGGCCCTCCCGTAAGTGCTCCGCCCATAATCGTTGTAATACGAATAGCGGTTAGCACCGCCGTACCAGCTGTTGTAGTAAAGCGGGCCGCGGTGGTATCCCCGGCCGAACAAGACATCCGAAAACAATCGGTACTGACCATAAAACACCCAAAACGACCGACCGCCGGAATCGCTGTTCCAGCGACCGTAGGACGGGTTACCAACGAGGTAGCTACCCGCGACAGGGTTCCCTTGCACATTTGCGGCCAGGGCATTTTGAGGGATGTTGATTCGGGCCAGCTCACCGCCTGAGAGATCGGCCAGCGTGTTCACGACGTCGATCAAACTGTCATTGAAGATGGTGGGATCGGTCGCCGCGTTCAAGGAGTCGAGTTCCCCGATGATCGGCAGAAACTCATTTTTGTTGGCCGGCTCGTCTTTGACGGCAGCGAGGCGTTCTTTCAAACCCTGGTAGAGCGGACCCGACGTCGTCGCATCCTGTCGTAACACGCCAGCTACGGGCTCCAGATCGGGCTTTGATTGCGCGAGTTTATCGGCGTAGTTGGCGATAAGAAGGATATTGGCGAGCTCGCCTGAGTTTATCTTCGAGCCGAGAGCGCTGAGTTTGGCCGTGACCGTCTGTTTTTGCCGCCTGGTTTCTTCTGCGTACTGATTGGAACAGCCGTTCACGAAAACCAAGGCGGTGAGTAGCGCGCAAGTAAACCATCCGCCCAATGCCTTTTTCTTCGTCATCGCTCGCTCCCCATTTCTCTTATAACCAGGTCTTCGTCGCGATTCCGCAGCACTTATGCGGCAGCTAAGGAGTCCCGGACCTGCTCGACGTTTGGTATTGCGCCTTCGCTGGCAATGATAAACAGAGCCGACCCGTTTATCTGGTTTCGTGCGCGCGGGTTCGTTTCGAGCTGGCCCGTGTCCGCATCGATGTAGCCGACGGCAGTCCCGAGATCGTCACGCATTAGTGTACAGACCACCTCGGACCATGTCTTGCCGTTTATCGCAAGGTCATACCGCGCGTATTCAGCAGAACTCGACGTGAACATGTTTTCGATGATCTGTTCGGATCCCGGCGCCACCAGTCCACGCACCAACATTTCCGGATAGGCCCGTACCGGGCGAATGATGATGTCTGCGCCGACCTGCCTGAACCGTTCGCGATTGCGATCGTCCACACACTCCGCCAAGACCAAAGCGTCCTCAATGCCAAGGTCCCGCAAGCGATGGAGAATGTCGAAGGTGCGGCTGTCGGATCCGACATCGGTCTCCTTGCGGGCGAGAATGACGATGACAGCGGCCTCGTTTGCATCCACGCGCTTGAGCGTATCCGGGTCGCTGCCGTCGCCATTGTGATGGGCGAGTCCCGTCAGCTGCGCAAGTCGGTCGGGGAGGCCGTCCGCGAACTGGCGTGTGACGATTTGAACCATTTTGTCGCGGTACGCTTCACTGGCCCGCAACTGCTCAATGACGCGGAGAAAGAATCTTTCACCGTCTTCACGTGGCGTATTGATGATCAGGATATGTCCGTTCATATGCCAGCTCCAATTACCGCATTTCTTACGTAATCTGGATTTCGCTCGATAGTCGAAATAATCACCCGCAGCCTTTGCCACGATGAAAATTCCGCCGAGGTAGAGCAGCACCACGGTAGCGCCACGACCCGGGAGAGTCGTGGCGGATATGTCCCCGTAACCCACCGTTGTCGCCGTGGTGAATGTGAGCCACAAGGCATCACCTACCGGCATGCCTTCAAAGACCATCATTGCGATCACATGCAGCATAAAGATCACCATCACGAAGAATGATGACCGCAACATCTCGCGTTTTAGCTCATCTTCGGTAAACGCCAGGCTGCGGAACCGGCGCTCGTATAGCAAAGAACGCAGTAGGTGAATCACACGTCAGGCTTCCCGCTACGAGGCCATAATTCCTCGATTTTTCTCACCGGTAATAATGCGCACAAATGGGCCTCGGTCCGGCCGCCGTCGAAGACCCGAAATTCCAAACTTCGCTCGCGGTCGTCGCTGATCAGCATGACGTAGTCACAGCCGATCCCCTCTGCGCCCACGGTGGTTGGCAACGCCCGGTTTCTGTAATCGCCTTTGTGGAGATAGGCATTGTCATAGGCTTCTTGTCGGTACTTCGTCCCAACCCACGGTTGAACCTCTGATGGAATCTTGCTCAGCTTACGTGCAGTAATGTGATGGTGTTCGCCGCTGTCGGGCTCAAGCACCTCGGCGAGATCATCTTCATTAAAAGCCGCGAACAGAACCTCGGGCAGAACCTCGAGGGCTATTTCCACGGTATCGTCGTCTACTATGTGCAGGCGGACTGAATGTTTCACGCCCGACAGCATGAAATAAGTCAGCTTAGTGGCGTCGCCTCCGATATCGAGCGTCTCGACCCGATCGACGGTGAAGCTTTCGCTGCTGATCTCGGTCTGGGCGGCAAACCCGAACCGGATGATATCCCCGGGTTCGAGATGCCGTGGGTGCTCGAGTATGCGGGGACTTTTGTCGCGGTCCTTGCCGATACCGAATCGCTTCAGAAAGCTCACGTGTGATCCCCGTCAACCAGCCGACCTGCGGGCGTTGATACGCTCCAGAATGGCTTCGCGAGATGGCTTTTTAGCGCCGATGCCGGCGGCCGCTAATTTGGCTTTGAGATCGTCACCGCTCTCGGCATCGGCGAGTTCCCGGGCTGCATCCATGCGATGCCGCCGCTCCTCCTGTCGGGCTTTTATACGCTTCATGCGTTCCGCCGCGCTCGCCATGGAGGCCGATGATCCCGAATGCTGGGCCGCGGTTGCCTCAGCGGCTCGCTGGGCATATTCAGTCGCTTTTATATTCTTCACCTCACGATCCATCGCCTTGACTCCGCGTTCGGTCTCGAGAACGGTTGCTTTGATGCGCCCGACATTTGCTTGCAGTTGCGTATGCACTTCACGCTGCGCTCCGAGATCATCTTCGATCTCTGCGATCTTATCGACGATTTCATTCATCAAATTATCGTCGCCCTTGTCGCTCGCCTGCACCGCGTATTCTTCATGTTCAGTCAGGCTTGCCTCGAGGTCGTGGACCCGTTTTTTGGTCATTTTCTCTTGCGACATGATCTCCGTCAGGGCGCTCTTGGACTTGGCCAGATCCTTCTTGGCGTCGCGAATTTTCTGCTCCAGCGCCGGGATTGCCTGGGAATCCGCCAAGGCCTCGCCGGTAGCATTCACGTGGCCGCGCACGGAATCAAACAGTTCATTTAACCAACTCATGTTGTGTTCTCCTTAAGACAAAATGTTCGCGAAAATTACCGGTTCAGGTACTCACCAAGGGCCTCGAATACGGCAATCGTGTTGTCACTCAGTACGGTTATTTCTTCTACGACGTTGGCCATAACGGTGTTCGCCGACATCGCTCCGAACAGTTGATAAGTACTGCCGGTTTTGGCAAAGGCCGATAGCGGAAGCGCAATGTTCATCGACAGCATGACGTTCATCATCTCTGTCTCCATACCTTCCTTGACGTCGTGTTGGTCCCACAAGTTGGCGATCGCCGTGATCTGATCCTCACTGACATCGATCATGATCGGGAATTCCTCGCGCTCCTCCAGTTCGACCTTAACCAGGCCCTCGCCAGCATCGACAACTTCCGCCTGGATCCCCAGACCCTCTTCTGTCTTCGCACCGTTCAAAGCGGTGACGATTTCATTAAGCTTGTCATTCAATGGTCTTCTCCTTCTGGTAATTGATAGATACCCATATCACGGCGCCAATCGTTATGGTGATACCGATAGACCACCATGGTTCCGAGGCGATTGACCTCAATGGCTTCCTGGTCGTCGTAAAAACCTTTTTCAAACTCGAACGCGGCGAGCATCAGGCCCTTCGTAATCCACTCATCATCCACTGGTGGGGACTTCATTTCGGTGATGCGATCGCGAGCGGAATTACCGTTCTTAACGGCGATGGTCCAACCCCACTCACCAAATGACGGGACATTGGCGTGATACTGCTCGACGTGATAAAAGCCCGAATGCCGAACGGTCTTGCCTATACTGATAAAAGTTTTCTTCGCGTGATAGGGGCTGGTCGATTGCACCGCCATCGCTCCGTCTCCGGCCAACAACGCGTTCAGCTTCGCGTAAAATCGGGCGCTGTACAATTTGTTCAAATCAGGGTGCGAGGGATCCGGGAGGTCGACGATGATGGCGTCGAATACTTCTTCGTTCCTGAGTAATCCGTTCACGGTCAAGAACGCGTCGCCAAAGCGTGTTTCAACACGCGGATCGCTGAATGCTCGGTCGTTGGCCTCAATTAGACGGGCATTGTCCACCGAGCCCGACACCTCGTCCCGAAACAAACGCACCAGATCTTCGTCCAAGTCGAGTAGCGTCACGGTTTTGGGATCCCAGCGCAAAACATCCCGCAATGCGAGTCCGTCGCCTCCGCCAATGATCAAAATTTTCTCCTGACGCGCAGATGCCGCCAAGGCTGGGTAGGTCAACATCGCATGATAAATGTGTTCGTCATTGCTGGCGAACTGAATCCGTCCATTTATATAAAAACTCAGCACGGTCGGCTTCGCGGGATCCATCGTTCTCTCAGTGACGACCAGCCTTTGATGATCGGTATTGACACGGAATAGAACCTGGTCTCGATAAAGTAAATCCTCGATCGAGGCCGACCAGTCCGCGCCTTTGTCATACACCTGCATGATGACGATTCCGGTTAGGGCATAGGCCGCCAATAATGCCGCCGGCCGTTTAATCTCGCCTCGGAAGAGTATGCAGAACGCAATGCCTAACAATAGATTGATCGACGCGGTCACCGCGCCCGCAAGTGAGACGTCCATCGCCAGCATGAATACCAACCATAAGGTCGCGCCTACTCCGGCCCCGATATAGTCGATACCGTAAATGGCGCCCACGTTATTCTTGAGCGTGTTGTCGAATATCCTGACCCGGATCTCTCCGATCAAGGGGATCTCCATGCCGATCATCGTGCCGAGAATGGCCCCGAAAACGTAAGGGGAAAGGGTAACAATGGTTCGCACCGTCTCGATCACGCCACCGGTGGGCCTCAGATCCTCGGTGATGGAAAAGGTTTCCATCAATATTTTTGGAAACAGCTCGGAAAGTGCGAACAGGCCGCCAATGAGCAGCACGCTGGTGCTGCCCAGCAGCGCGAGAAGGACTTCGAGCCAGGCGAAACCGACGTATGGGTTAGCGATTTTACGGGCCAGAAACGAGCCCACCCCCATGAAAACCATCATCACGGTAATGATGCCAAAGATGGCGACCTCGACCGCGCCGAGCACCCGTCCCGCGTAGTGGGATAAAAGAAATTCGTAGACCAGACCGCACCCGGCGCCGATCGCCAAGATGACTAAAACCGCTAGATCCAGTCGCCGTTGAGGTGAAATCATCGGGCTCCCCGTGGACACCGTTCATCCGTTGCCGCACGAATTATAGGCTGAATAATCTCGTTTTCAAAATAATTCATTCATAAACGTGCTTTTTAGTATATTTTTAACGTTTTTAGTTACTTCTCGGGCCTTTTCGTCTAAATTAGTGCAAAGCACCATGCCATAAAAGGAGCGCCGTAGGGCCCCAAGTATTAAATCTTAGCAAGTTGGGCCACGCCTATAGCACGTTTGCGGGGCGGAACAAGGTTCGAAAATCGATCAGAGAAAAGGATTATGGGCGATACCGATCAAGGGTGGGAACAGATGGCAACGCGCATAGTAAAATCGGCGCTGTCACTGAAGGGGGTAAATTATCCCGAACTCTCGCGACGGCTCCGGCGATTGGGTATAGAGGAGACGCCATCGTCCCTCTCAACGAAGATCAACCGGGGTGCATTTAAGGCTTCTTTCATGTTGCAACTCCTAAGAGCGATCGATATCCAGCATTTCACGATTCCCGACGTGGATTAAAGCGTGCGACGGTTCGATTTAACGCGAATTTTCCGTTCGACCCGCGCGGCGGTTTGTTGATGAAACCGGGAACGGGATCCCATGTCATCGTCGATCTTCACGGTGCATCGAATCTCGACTGCGAACGTTCGGTTCGCAACGCCATCGAAGAAATAATTGAACAAACGGGTGCTACGCTACTCCATGAATACTTCCATCGTTTTACGCCGCTCGGGATCACCGGCGTCGTTTGCTTGACGGAGTCTCATATCAGCGTTCATACGTGGCCCGAGCAAGGATTCGCCGCATTCGATATCTTTATGTGCGGTAAGGCGGAGCCGGAGCGCGCTATTCCCATCCTACAGGCACATTTCAATCCGGACCGCATAGAAGTCCAGACCTTATATCGCGGCGACTCCCTCAAGAAATCTTCGTGACCGGCCCGACTCGCAGCGGGTCTCCTCGGGTGGTTTACCTGTTGGCGCTCCTGATCCTCGTGTTCGCGCTCTGGCCCACGCCCTTTCTGGCTCCCCTTAAAACCTTAGTGGTCTTCTTTCACGAGGCCTCACACGCACTCACCGCCGTCGCCACTGGCGGTGTCGTCATCGAGATGGAGATCAATCAGAGTCAGGGTGGGCACGTACGCGCGGCGGGTGACATACGTTTTTTGACCTTAAGTGCCGGTTATCTCGGTTCGCTGCTGTGGGGAGCTTTGATCTTCCTGGTCACCGTTTATACCGATAAAGATCGCTTGATCAGTGCTTTGTTGGGCATCTTGATACTCGTGATCGCGGCCTGGTTCATGCGGAACCTGTACGGCCTGGGGTTCACCCTTGCCACCGGCGCAGGACTGATCGCGCTTTCGCGCTGGGGGAGCGAAGCCGTCAACGACTTCGTGTTACGCATAATTGGCCTGACGAGCATGAGTTACGCGCCTTTAGATATCTGGAGCGATACCATTGATCGCGCTCACCTGCGCTCCGACGCGCGTATGCTGGCCGAAGAATTCGGCGGCGCGACGGTGATGTGGGGCGGTATCTGGATCGCGATTTCGGTGGGCATGATCATTTGGGTTATAAAAACCAGTCTGCGTACCCGTAAGGTCGAGTAGATCAACGCTACCGAAGGTACTGACAAGTACCTCCTAGGCGCTGAGAGCCGGCGTTTCAATCTGGATCGCTACGATGGTCGTAAATACGCTAAGAGAAAATCCTTTTCTCGTTATTCCGGCCAGCGATGGACCCAGGGCCGGGCGGCTTCGAGCTGTGCCGAGAGGCGGAACAGGGTTGCCTCGTCCGCATAGCGGCCCATCAGGTGCACGCCGATCGGCAGATTGTCCTTGTTCCAGTAAAGCGGCAGCGATATCGCCGGCTGGCCCGTCGCGTTCGCCGGTGCCGTAAACCGCGGGATGTTCTCCATGCGCTCGGTCGATTGGCGCGGGACCTCCGGATTGAAATCGAAGTACCCTATCGGTACGGGGGGCTCGATCATCGTCGGCGTCAGCCACACGTCGTAGGTCTCGAAGAAGGGCGCGACTTCGCGCGCGAATAGGTGCATGTCGTGGATCGCGAGCAGAAGATCCGACGGCCGCCGCTTCTCATCCACCTCGAACATCTTCCAGGTATGCAGCTCGAAATATTCCGGGCTCGGCGTCACCCCGGTGCGCCGCGACCAATCGCGGATCATCCACGCGACCATCGCGCACCAGATGGTGGTGAAGAACTGTGTGAAGTGCTCACCCGAGACCTCGGGCCTGGCCTCTTCAACGTGGTGCCCCAGGTCTTCGCACAGCGCGGCCGCTTCGCGCGCCGCCTGCTGGCAGTCGGGATGGACCTCGGTCGGGACGATCGCTTGTGTGCTGAATGCGATCTTGAGCCGGCCCGGATCGGCGCCGACTTCCTCGGCGAACGGTCGGGCCGGTGGCGGCGGGAAGAATGGCGCGCCGACATCGGCGCCGGCCGTGATGTCGAGCACCACGGCGGTATCCATCACGGTGCGGGTGACGACGTGTTCACACAGGAGACCGGCGGCGCCGACGTCACCATAGTCAGGTCCCAGCGGATTCCGGCCGCGCGTCGGCTTGAGACCGACCAATCCACAGTTGCCCGCGGGAATGCGGGTCGAGCCGCCGCCGTCGTTGGCATGCGCGACGGCAACCATACCTGCGGCCACGGCGGCGCCGGCGCCGCCCGAAGACCCGCCGGGTGAACGGCTCTTGTCCCAGGGGTTGAGTGTCGCTCCGTAGAGTTCGGGTTCAGTGGTCGGTTTCGAGGCGAACTCGGGCGCGTTTGTCCTGCCCACTACGACCAGTCCGCCGCTTCGGTAGCGTGAGACGAGTTCGCTGTCGCGCGCCGAGACATAGCCGCGCAAAAAGCGCGAACCCTCGGTCATCGGTGCGCCTTCGTACTCTGCCAGCACGTCCTTCAAAAGCACGGGTACACCCGACAGCGGCTCCGCGCCGGTGAGCTCACCCACCGCGGCACGGGCCATGTCGTACATCGGCAGGACCACGGCGTTCAAGTCCGGATTCAATTTTTCGATCTGGGTGATCGCCGCCTCGACCATCTCATCTGCGGACACTTCGCCCTTACGTATGAGACGCGCTTGTTCGACGGCACTCAGCCTCATGAGATTTTCCATGCTACGCTCCCCTTTCGATGACAACCGCCGCGCCGGCGGTCCATGAAACCATCGGGTCGATAAACAGGCTGTTAAAGATAGCTAGGCTGCTCGTGGGTGTCTATCGTGCACACCTAGAGATCCGCCCGCCTGGGCCTGATCAGCAGGAAACTGAGAAATCACGACCGGTAATGAGATTCGCGGACTTGAACGGTGCGATAATTCCATCTACGTCCCGTTGAATTAGCATCAGAAAAGCGAAGTTCTCTCATGCCCGAGCAACAGCCCGCCATCGCAACACAATTTCGCGTCGAAGAAACCACGATCGGAGAGATCCACGAAGCCATGAGGGGCGGCACGCTGAACGCGGCGGATCTGGTCGAATGTTACCTGCGCCGCATCGATGCCTACGATCAGGCAGGCCCGAAGATAAACTGCATCGTGAACATCAATGAAAACGCGCGGGAACGTGCGGCGGAACTGGACGATGCGTTTGCGCGCGCCGGTGAATTCACCGGGCCGCTGCATGGCATACCCGTACTGGTCAAGGACTGCATAGAGACGAACGATGCGCCAACGACATTCGGCAACATCGCCTTCGCCCGATACCGGCCGAAATCCGACGCCACGGTGGTGCGCAAGCTCCGCGAAGCGGGCGCCATCATCCTCGCGAAGACGACGCTGCCGGATTTCGCGACGAGCTGGTTCGGCTATTCCTCGATGAGCGGCCATACCTTGAATCCCTACGCCCTAGCTCGCGATCCGGGCGCTTCGAGCTCCGGCAGCGGCGCGGCGACCGCGGCAAACCTCGCGACGATATCCCTCGGCACCGATTGTGGGGGATCGATCCGCGTGCCCTCGTCGTTCAACAATCTCGTCGGAGTGCGCAGCACGCCGGGATTGATCAGCCGCGACGGCGTCGCCTGCCTGATTTTCTTCCAGGACACCATCGGCCCGATGAGCCGCACCGTGAGCGATGCCGCAACGGTCTTCAATACGCTCGTCGGCTATGATCCGGCGGATTCGCTTACCGCTGCCTACCACGTGGCGCGGGCACCTGAAACCTACACTGCGCACCTCGCGGCCGACGGCTTGAACGGCGCGAGGCTGGGGCTAGTGACGAACGCCCTCGGATCCGAAGACAACGAATACGCCGCTCCGGTGAATGAGGTCATCCGCAAAGCCGTCACGGCGATTGAGAAGGCGGGCGCGACGATACTCGAAGTAGAGATCCCGGATCTCGCGCACCACATCGGCGCGACCCTGCTCTATGTCAACCGGACCAAGTTCGACATCAACTCATTCCTTGGTGCGCGGCCCGACGCACCCGTCCGTAGCCTGAACCAACTGATCGAAAGCCGCCGCTACGATCCGGCGTGTGACCTGCTCGAACAATGCGGCTTCGGTCCGGACCGGCCGGAATACGACCCGATGTATTATCAACGTCTGGCAGCGCGCGAGGAATTCGCGCGGACGACGCAGAACGTTCTGTCGGGCAGCGAGCTCGATGCCCTGATCTACCCCAGCGTCCAGGTGGTGCCGCCATTGATACGCGATTGCGACGAAGGCATGTGGCCGACTCTCGCCTTCCCGACCAACACACTCATCGCCTCGCAGACCTGGATGCCCGCGATCAGCGTGCCGGCGGGTTTTACGGATCAAGGCCTGCCGGTCGGGCTCGAAATCATCAGCCATCAGTACGCCGAACCGAAGCTGTTCCGCCTCGCCTACGGTTTCGAGCAGGCGACGCATTACCGCCGTGCGCCCGAGAACACCCCGGAACTTGCCGCTTGAATGGCGTTAGCCGCGAAGCGTGTTTTTACTCTTCCTCCAAAAGTCGATCCATGATGCGCATTGCGGGTAGGGGCTGGCCGTTGTCGAGCCAGGTGATGAAATAGCCAAGTGGTTAGGATTCCGACGATGGGAGAACAGGCGATCATGGGACGAGAATTTCGATGTCGACTGCCTACCCTGCTGTGCCTAATCGTACTCACCACTCCGACCTCGAACGCCTGCGCAGCGGAGTCACCGAAATACATCACCGACGCGATCGAATACGACACCCGCTGGGAGCGGGATCGCAAACGCGATCAGACCAGTAAACCCGCCGAGATACTGCCGTTCACCGGCCTCAAGCCCGGGATGCAGGTACTCGATTTATTCGCAGGGGGCGGCTATTGGAGTGAACTCTTCTCCCGAGTGGTCGGCCCGTCGGGCAAGGTCGTCGCGCATACGAACGCGGCTTTTCGCAATTTCTCGGGAGAACTTGCGGACCAACGTTTCGCTGACAATCGCTTGTCCAACGTCGAAATACTGTTGTCGGAAATGAACGACCTCCGATTGGGGCAGGAGCGGTTCGATGTCATATTCCTTGGACTCGTCTACCACGACCTCTATTTCCACGCCGCCTTCTGGCCGCAACCGGGACGCGATTACTTTCTCGCGCAGCTTCACGCGGCGCTCAAGCCCGGTGGCAAACTCGTCGTCATCGATCACGCGGCAGTCGAGGGAACGGGCGCGAAACGCGCCCAGGACCTGCACCGGATCGGCAAGCTGTTCGCACGCCGGGGTATCGAGGCCCGGGGATTCGCGTTCGAGGCCGAAAGCCAGGCATTGGTGAATCCCGACGACGATCACACGCTGAGCGTGTTCGACGACAAGATCAGACGGCGGACCGACCGGTTCGTTTACCGGTTCAGGAAATAAACTTAATCGCCCGCAAGGCAGCGAATCTAGATCAATGAACGTCCATAGTATGCGGTGACGGCGGCATCGGCGACGGCCAATTGATCACGGCATCCCTCACTGAAGGGCGCTTGTAGGCGCGGCTCGCATACCTACCCACCCGTGGACGTTCGTCCCAGAGGTGACCTAGGCCCAGCCACTGCATGCGGTAAAGGCTGATGCCCCACATGAGGTCGGCGAGTGTATACCGATCGCCCAAGATCCAATCTCCGTCCGACACGCCCAGCGTCTCATCCAGTTCCTCGATAAGCGCGATGAATTCCGCACGAACGGCGTGCTGCGCGTCGGCGTCGCGGGCGCGCGCTTTCCCCGCCTGTTCCTTGGCGATTTTGCTTTCGTACGCCCGAACCAGATCGGCATCCTCGCGATTCTGCTCGATGAGTTGATTGAGCGCATGACACTTGTTGTCGTAGACGTCGGCCATGACGGCCTTAATGAAGTCCGGGCGGCGATCATCATCTGGGTGAAAACCATACAAGACGCCCGGATGCGGCGTCTGGTCGACGACGCGAACCTGCTGCTCGACCCGATCTGCAAGCGCCGGATCGTCCGGAATCAAGGGATCAGAAGTTGGGACTACCCGATCGATATGCTCGCAGATGACCTTGGAGTCCACGAAGATCTCGTTAGTCTCGCGGTCCGCGAGGACCGGAACAACGCAGGGATCGAAGCCCTCGGTCTCGACTGAAGAGCGACCCGTGTGCGCTGCTGCGAGTTTCGATTTGAGATGCGCACCGCCCGCAAGCCTGAGCTTCACGAAACTGGGCCGGTAGTTTTCCGCGGGTTTGAAATCATCCTAGTAGATGCCGCCACTGGCCAGGATCACCATCTCGTGGGACCTGTATGGCGTGTTTTTTTCAGCGAGTACCGCACGAACTTTCTGCGAACAGATTGACAGGCCCGCGTGATAGACCTCGAATCGGGGGCGTTCGCCGGCCTTCCCAAACATCGCGCGGTTGCGTCCGGGATCGTCCAGGTCTGCATTAGCAGCCGTTACCAAGGCATCAAAATCATTCAAGTTTCGCAAGGTTTAACTCTCCTATCGCAATGTATAAGCGCACTAGCATTTGCCGTATTTCGCCCGCACGCGGGCTTCTTCCGCGGCTTCCTCCCTCAATGTATCACCCGATTCATGATGAGGGCGACCCCCCGAGCGGATTGCAAGCAAGCCTCACATTCGAGATGATTTCCAATCCTTACCGAGGGAAGGATAAAGACCATGGCGAACACCAGTCACGCCACACCGATCGAACGCCCCCCGCCTGACGATCGGCAGTTGATCGAAGAATTCAAAAGAAACCCGATCGGACATCACAGCCCCGATTTGCAAATTCTGTTGAATCGCATGCGCGGGGCACCGATGGAGGACAAGTTCTGCGTGGTCGTGGTGAAGCCGAACCGCGAATGGCAGCTTGCGAAAGCGAGCGGTGTCCGCGGCAAACCGTTGAAGATGCTCAACAGGCGCTTTAGGAAGCGCGCCGATGCGGAATGGTATGTCTTCAAGCAACGGTGGAAAGCACTCACCGGCGAAACCTTACGCGATTAATAAAAGTCCCCGACGCGATCAATAGGATCGCGAATCTTCGATAAGAAGGAACAATCCGATGATGAAGATAACCGCATACGCAGACCGCATCAGCGCGGCTCCGAGCGAGACGATCAAATTCATGGTCAACTGTGAAGCGCCCGCGTTCAAGGCCGACATCGTCAAGCTCATCTGCGGCGACATGAATCCCGATGGCCCGGGCTACAAGGAAAAGGTGGTCAAGACCGGCGTCACCGGCAAGTACAAAGGTCGCAGGCAGATCATCCATGGCGGTTCGTTCGTCGAAATCGATGCATCGGAAGCTTTTCAGAATCTGGAAAGTTTCACCCTGCAGGCCTTCATCTGGCCGACGACGCCGGAAAAAGGACGCCAGGCCATCATCGCGAATTGGTCCGAGCGCTCGCAGACCGGCGCGTGTCTCTCGATCGCAGCGGACAACAGCGGCGTGGAACTCACGATCGGCGCGGGTAAACGCAAGGTGCAAAGCGTGACGACCGGAAAGCCGCTGCTCGCGCACGAGTGGTATTTCATCGCCGCGAGTTTCGATGCCAAGAGCAGGAACATCACGCTCGTGCAGGAGCCCCTCCACACCCACGAGCTAACGAACGACGCGGCGCTAAAAAGGCACAAATCGAAGTTTGCCAGGATCCCGGGCCACCCCGATCCCGTGACCATCGGCGCCCAGTTCAAACGCCGCGATAAGGGGCGCACGGTTTGTACCCACCACTTCAACGGCAAGATTGACAGTCCGCGCATCGTACGGCGGGCGCTCGACCGGGTCGAAATGCAGACCATGAAGAACCTTCCGATCAACGCGGAACTGATCACCGACGTCGTCGCTGCTTGGGACTTTTCGATCGGCATTACGGGCACCACCGTCACGGATATGTCACCGAATCGTCTGCATGGCCGCACCGCTCAACTTCCCGTCCGGGGCATGACCGGATGGAATTGGTCGGGCGCGGAGATGTGCTGGCGCCACGCGCCCGAGCACTACGGCGCGATTCACTTTCATGACGACGACATCTACGACGCCGGCTGGGAGGTCGATTTCTCGTTAACCATACCGAACAATCTCAAGAGCGGGCTCTATGCCGCGCGCCTGAGCTGCGGCAAGTCCGTCGAGGAAGAAGATTACGTACCGTTCGCGGTACTGCCGCCTCGCGGCAAGGCCACGGCCAAAATCTGCTTTCTGCTCCCGACCGCGAGCTACCTCGCGTATGCCAACGAGCAGATGGTCAACGACGCTTCGATCGGACAATTGCTCGGCGGCCGGCTGGTGGAGCACAACCAGCAGGACGAATACCGCAGCGTCCATCGCGAATACGGGGGGAGCTGCTACGACACGCACAGCGACGGCTCGGGCGTGTGCTATTCCTCCCGGCTCCGCCCCATCCTGAACATGCGCCCCAAGTACCGGTCATGGATCGGCGGGGAATATTCAAGTCTGTGGCAGTTCAACGCCGACACCCACACCATCGATTGGCTGGAAGCCTTGAAGTACGACTACGACGTGATCACCGACGAGGAGCTTCATCAACAAGGCGTTGCCGCCATCGAGCCTTACAAGGTCGTCTTGACCGGGTCACACCCGGAATACCATTCCAAGGAAATGTGGGACGCAATGGACACCTATCAGCAACGCGGCGGGCGCCTGATGTACCTCGGCGCGAACGGCTGGTACTGGCGCATCGCCTATCACGGCGAACTGCCCGGCGTCATGGAAGTACGCCGCGGGGAGGGCGGCATCCGCGCCTGGGAGGCCCGCACGGGCGAGTACTACCACTCGTTCACCGGCGAATACGGCGGCTTGTGGCGGCGCAATGGCCGCGCACCGCAGGCCATCGCCGGCACCGGGTTCACCGCGCAGGGCTTCGACATATCGTCCTATTACGCCCAGAAACCGGATGCTCGCAAGCGCGAAGTCAAATGGATCATGGCGGGGATTGGCACCGACGAGCGCATCGGCGATTTCGGTCTGATCGGCGGCGGCGCCGCGGGACTTGAACTCGATCGAGCGGATCGCCTGCTCGGCACGCCGCCGGGCGCCTACCTGCTCGCCTCGTCCGAAGGCCACACCGATATCTATCTCGTCGTCTGCGAGGAATTGTTGATCAACTATCCGGGTCTCGGCGGTCACGAAAGCGAGCTCGTACGCGCCGACATCGTGTTCTATCCGACGTCGAACGGTGGCGGCGTCTTCTCGACCAGCTCGATGGCCTGGCCCGGATCGTTGTCACACAATAACTACCGGAACAATGTCTCGCGCATGACCAAGAACGTGCTGGACCGTTTCGCCAGCGACAAGGCATTGCTCGACTGAATTAGATGAATCGCCTTCAAGAAACCGAGTCATAAGCGGCTCGTTGAACTCTGTCTCCAGGGACGACTCTAAGGAGCTTACCGGACCGTTGGCATACTCTCCCGCCACCCTTTGCGGCGAACCTCCTATAATTAGAAAACCTCCACGAGAATGGACCTGGACGGGCGAAGGGATATATCGAGTCTTTTCGGCGACATCTGTTTTAACCGGCGGCGCATCGAATTCGAACGCCGCTGAATTGAGAATCAATCCTTAATGGCTGAATCCAAACGACGACTTAGAGCGATCTTGAGCGCAGACGTAGCGGGCTACTCCCGTCTCATGGGAACCGATGAAAAAGCCACCGTCAAGACACTCAATGCCTATCGCGACGTCTTCTCGCATTCCGTTGCAGACCACGCCGGCCGCGTCGTCGACACGGCAGGTGACAGTGTCCTCGCCGTGTTCGAGAGCGTCGTTGAAGCGGTGGATGGGGCTCTCGAGATCCAAACCGAACTCGAGGAGCGCAATGTGATGCTGCTGCATGAACGGCGCATGCGTTTTCGAATCGGCATCAATCTCGGCGATGTAATCGAACAGGACGACGGCACGATTTATGGTGACGGCGTCAATATCGCAGCGCGGCTCGAAAGTCTCGCAGACCCCGGCGGCATCGCGCTATCCGGAACGGCGCACGATTTCGTCGATGGAAAGATCAAGGCTACGATTAATTTTGTCGGCGAGCACGAAGTCAAGAACATCGCCAAACCGGTGCGAGTCTACCGAATCGGTCCGCGGTCAGAGGCTGAGCCTGAAAGCGAATCGAAAAGCGCGGCACCGAGGACGGCAGCATCAAAAACGCACGCGCGACCGTCGATTGCCGTGCTCCCCTTCACGAATATGAGTGACGATGCGGAGGAGAGCTATTTCGCGGACGGCATCAGCGAAGACATCATCACCGCGTTGTCCCGTTTTAAAGAGCTTGTCGTCACCGCCCGCAATTCATCGTTTACCTATAAAGACAATGCGGTCAATGCGCAGCAGATCGGCATCGAACTCGGCGTGCGATATATTCTCGAAGGCAGCGTCCGCAAGGCCGGCGATCGCGTTCGCGTCACCGCCCAGCTCATCGAAGCGGAGGGCGGGCATCATATCTGGGCTGAGCGCTTCGATCGGCGGTTGGAAGATGTGTTCGCCGTGCAGGACGAATTGACGAGCAAGATCGTCGCAACCTTGGTGGGACAGCTCGTCGACACCGAACGGCGCCGCGTGGGGACAGATACCCATACGGAGGATCCCAAGGCTTATGACCTGGTATTGCGCGGCCGGGAGCTGTTCTATCACATGAATTGCGACGACAACCTCGCCGCGCGCAAGCTCTATGAACAGGCGATCGAGCTCGATGCGTCTTATGGGCGCGCTTACGCCAGCCTCGCGTGGACGTACATGATGGCTTACAACGAGTACTGGTCGGACGAGCAGCACCTTGAATTGGACCGCGCGCTAGAAATCGCGCAGAGAGGCGTACAAGTCGATCCCGCGTCGCACTCCAACCGTCTGGCGCTCGGCCAGGTGCATTTCTTCGGGAAAGCACTGGCCAAGGCGATCGAATCGTTCGAAAAGGCCATCGATCTCAATCCCAACGACCCGGATGGCTACGCTTTTCTAAGCCAGGCGCTATCCCTGAATGGGCAATCGGAAAAAGCGATCGAATTACTTGACCACGCGTTCGAACTGAACGCCAATCTCGGACAATGGCACCGTATGCAGTACATCGTTGCCTACTTCAACGCCCGGCGCTACGACGACGCCGCGCTTATTTATGAGCGGCTCGAGAACCCGCACGCGATGCCTTTCTACCAGCGCTGGATCGCCGCGACCTTTACCTACCTCGGCCGCGACGAAGAAGCTCGCGCAGCGGCAGCCAGATACCGCACTACCTACCCCAACTTCGACCTCACCGAACATCTGTGCCGCATTCCTTTCGCGCAAGAAGAAGATCGCGAGCATTACGGCGAAGGGCTGCGCCGCGCCGGGCTCGCCTGAAACTGCGGTCCGCCCACTATACGTTGAGCAATCAGTGGGCCAGGGGATGGGGCCTGAGTTGAACCTTACCGACGTAGGATTTCGGGATCTCCGAATGGATGATCGGGTCGAGTCCGTTGGTGAACCATAAGCCGCGCCCTTTCCAGCCGGCGTCCGGATCGTCGATACGTCCATCGAGTCCGCGGGTATAGGTATTGAGCGGATACGGTACGCGGATCACCGTAAACTTCTTCGTCTTCGGATCGAACACTACCAAGGAGTCGGAACCAGTGCCGTTGATGACGACGGCGTCCCGACCCATGCCGAGCGTATCGAATTGATCGACCCAGAGGTAATAGTGCATGTCCGTGCCGCCATCGTTGGCCATCGCGCGCACGCCCTTGAACTGCAGTCCGGGGGTTTCCCATAGCGTCCAGCCTTCTGGGCATTGTGCACCGGTTCCCCAGTGTTGCCGGCATCGACTGCGATCGAACCGGGCGAGATGGCCGCTGCCGGCGAGAGCCGTCCAGACGACACCCTTGCTGTCGAGGTCGACGCCGCGCGGACCATACCCGGGCGTCGGCGGGGAATAGGCTTCGTGACGATCCGCTTTTCGGTCGAAACGGTGAATGCGGCCCGGCTCACCTGAGGGACTGCTGATCCCGGGCGGCACCGCGGTCCACACCGCCCCATCGATGGGACTGGGAATGATGCCGTAGTGAAATCCGACCAGCGGCTGATCCGCCGTGCCGTCGCCGTTGCTGTCGACACGGACCTGGGAGAAACCCTGCGCCCGTTCGAGCGAGGCCGGATCAGAAGCATCGAAGATCGCCGTATCGAGCCAGCCGATGACGTAATCGTCACCGCTGACCCACAACATACCGTTGGGATCGAACTGTAGATGATGCGTGCCGAAACAAGTGTCGACGAGTACAAACCTCCTCGTATTGGTATCGTAGTAACCGAGTTGCCGGTGATGCAGATTGTCGGTGATGATCGATGAATGTTTGCAGAATTCCGGTAGATCCTCCGCCCATTGCCGGCGGATCTGGGTCGTCATCCATACCCGGCCCTGCCCGTCCATCATCGGGTTGTGCGGGTTGGCCGCGTTCTGGTATTGACCGAGGTGCGCTGATGCGCCGCCCGGCCACGGGCATCCGAGCAAACCGACGCCGAAGGGCACGACTTCGTCGTCGTTCGAGGCCTTGTAGGTCTGGTCACACCACGGGGTGTCGAATCCGTCCCGCGTCGGGACGGTGATGCGCGATGCGGTATGCGACACCGGGTCCAACATAAGCAGGTGATCGTTGCCGATATCCGCCCCATAGATCGGCCCGTTTGGATAGAGGAAGGGATTGCGCTTATCGGTGGCGATCTCGTCGTGCGCATAGGTGTATCGGTCCCCCCAGCCCCACTGGGTGATGACGAAGTGACGTTCGATGCCCGTGGGCCGCGGCGGCGCAGAGGGTGTTTCCCCCCGTGCGATCCGATCACCCCAATCGGCGAGAACGCCGAGCAGTTGCTCTCGCCCGAGCCGATCGGCAAAGAAATTCATGGCCGCGGCTTTCTTGAGACCATGGTCGAAGGCGCTGGCGTTCGGCAGGCGAGTCGCGGCCGAGCCGAGTTGGTGGCACAGCATGCAATTGAGCTTGAACTGGCTGCGCCACGCCGCCTGCGAGCGGTAGGGTGCACTCGCTTCGCCGAAGCGCCTACTGTTTGGGATCTCGAGCAGGGCCAGCCAGTAATTGGCCGGATAAATCACCGCGGCGGCCGCCGGATCCGTCGCGGCCGCAACCTTTAGATCCAGGGTGTCCCCGGGCCGCGCACCGTGACGGTCGGAATCTAACAGACCGTAACCACGCACCCAGACCTCGTAGTGCGCTGCGGGTAGCTCGGGCAGAACGAAACGGCCGTTTTTATCGGTGACGACAATCTTCCGAAATTCGGTCGGCAGATCCGCAGTTTCGGCGATCACCCACACGCCCGCTTCCGCGCGTTCCTGTTCGTTGAGGACCCGGCCTTCGATGACTCCCTGTACGGCGTCACCATCGGTCGCATGAAACATTGCGACGAACAATGCCGCCGTCAGGATCGTGAAACGCATGCAAAGCACCTTGTATGAATTAGCGGGTGGCGACCATAAGCCCCGGCCCATGGATCAAGCGCTCCTCGCCGCCCCGTTATATCGGAGCACTTTTCTTGGAGCGTTGCTACCCTGTCGGAACGATCCGCAACTGCCGCGACCGCCGGGCCAACGTAAATCCGACCCGTAATTCGAACCAGCCATTCGGAGCACTTGATGAAAGAAACCTACCGCATCATCGGCGTCGAGTCGTCGCCTTATACCGTCAAAGTACGGGCCGTCATGCGTTTCCGTCGGCTACCCCACGTCTGGTTGAGCCGTATGCCGCAGTATTTTGGGGAAACACTGCATGTACGTCCGCTCTTGATGCCGGTCGTCCAGTTCCCCGACGGGACTTACCGGACCGACACGACGCCTATCATCTTAGATCTGGAGCGCCTTCACCCGAACGGCCGCTCGATCGTGCCGACCGATCCCGCGGCCGCCTTTCTGAGCTTATTAATTGAGGACATGGCCGACGAATGGCTTTCGAAATGTCTATTTCACAATCGATTCAGCAAACCGGAAAATCGAAGTTTCGCACCTGCCTGGGTCATGGACGACGCTCACCCGGGTCTGTCACGCGAGCGCCTGGAAGAACTCACCGCAAAATTTCTCGAACGGCAGACGAATCGCATGCCCCTGTTTGGCTGCATCCCGGAGAACGCCGAGCTGTTTGAAACCTTCTACCACGAGACCCTGGCTGCGCTCGAATCGATGGCCGCAACGGATCGCTTCCTGTTCGGTACACGGCCTTCGCTGGCGGATTTCGGACTCTACGGCCAACTCACGACTCTTGCGGCCGACCCCACCTCGATGGCCGTCATGCGCCGCACCGCTCCGCGCACCGAGCATTGGGTGCGGCGCCTCGACGATGGCTCGGGAATCGATGGGGATTGGAGCGAAACGGGCGCCTCGGCAGTGGTCGTAGAATTCATCGCGATGGCAGGGCGATTTTACCTGCCATTTCTCGAAGCCAATGCGAACGCCGTCGCGGAGAGGGACGAGAGCTTCCGCGTGGAACTCGCCGGACAGTCCTACACACAGCCGGCCGGCCGGTATCAATCGAAATGTCTCGATTTTCTGCGCGCACAGTTCGCTCGCTTGAACGCGAGCGAGCGCGGTCGCATTACCGGCCTGCTCGACGAGACCGGATGCCTGGAGGTGCTCGAAGCCTCGTAGGCGCCGGCTCAGGCCCCCTCGGTCACCTCGCGACGGCCCGCCGGGATCTCGCGACGGACTTCGGTGTTCAATGCACTCCAATCATCGGTGCGGCCCAGCGCATAAGGCAGAAATTCCTCCGCACTGATGTATTCGAGCGTCTCGGCGCTCGCGATGAGGTCGGCTTCGATGAAGGCGCCCCGTAGCACTTCGACGATTTCCACATCGGCCAGCGGATCGTGAACCGTCCTGCCCAGTTGAATGGCGCCCGCGCCCTCTGCGTTGACGCGCACGATGGTCTCGAAACGCGCTACCGTGAGCGCTACGTCCCATTCGAGGCCGATGCCGTTGGTGGCAGGAATCGCCTTGTAATTGAAATTGACGCCTTCGCCCTCGGTCGGGCCGTGGTCAACCTTGAGTTCAACTTCGAGATCGATCAAACGCGTGCCGTACCGATCGACTGAGCCATTCAACCGATCCCCGCGCCGGAACAGGCGCGTCGTGGCCTGCTTCTTCGGTTCGCCGAAAAGCTCGCGGCCGTAAATGATGGGCTGGTCACGGTCCATGTACATCGCGAGTACATAATCGCCGACGATGTCTCCGTGCTTCGCCTCGATATAAAGCGCGCCACCGTCGAAATCGCCGACGCAGTTGCTCTGCCAGCGCCCGACCATGGCCGTGACCCGCGGATTACCGGTCGATTCCAGGCCCGGAGGCAGCAGGTGGTCAACGGTTGCTTGATGGGTGAGAAAATCAACCGTCAGCATTTCGGCATTGACGAAACGCGGCTTGTGCAGTGATTCCTGGATCGTCGCTATTTCTTCTTTCGATCGTACAAACCCCATGTCTTGCCCCTCCGTATGTCCATCACTCGGTGCGCACCACCGCCAGTGCAAAGCGGACGAGGCACTGCACGGACTCCATGGCGCTACCGCAACATAGGGGAGTGACACTCGTGGCGCAAGCTTCCCACGCGCAAGACGTCCTGGCGCTCACCGTTCCAGGGTGCGAGACCGTATTGGGCGCCGCAGGGATCGACGAAGTTAACCATGATTTAACCGCGAGTTAAGACAAATCAAACGCAAGAAACCGTAATGTCCACGGTGGGCACCGCACAGGCATATCCAATTGAAAAGGAATAATCAGAATGCAAAAGCCTGTAAATAGATTACTGATCGCGACGTGCCGGCGGGTCTATTCACAATGTTCCCGCCAGGCGTCCGCCTAGCACTTAACATCCCCCGCCTTGCCCTGCCCGTGCAGGGCTTTTTTTTTGGAAGTGATCGCGGTGGTGGCCGTCGCCGAACGAGAAAAGAGGTCGGAGTTAATTAGCTCCGACCTTTTTCTCTATCGATGGGTATCGAGATAGGTCTTGAGGCCATCGACGCCGCCGGCGTCGATCACGGGTGCGAGTTCGGCGCGCAGCGAACGCGCAAAGCTCAAGCCGTCGACGGCGAGATCATAAAGTTTCCAGGACTCCTCGCTGCGAATCAGGCGGAACTCGACCCGGAACACCTTTCCTGCCCGGGTCGCCATCAAGGCGCCCACTTTCGCCGACCGGGTGCGTACGAGCGATGACGGCTCGACCTCGATTTCCACCGTCGGTCCTCGCGCCAGTAGCGCCGCATAGACCTGGACGATGTGCCCACGCACGATCGCCGTTAATTCGTCCCTTTCGTCGTCCGCAAAAGACAACCAGCGTTCACCCGCCAGCCAGCGCGTAATGGTGTGGAAATCCAAGTGTGGGCTGATCTCGGTTTCGAATGCTTGGAGCGTGATGCGGCCATCCTCGTCGGCCGAGCTGTCGAGACCGTTGACTTTGGACATTACGCGCTGGATCACGTGCTTGACTACTTCGTGCGGTTGCACGGACAGCGCGGCGGCATTCTGCGCCGTGGCGATGACCGACAGCAAGAATAGCGTTCGAAGCTGAAACATTGCGCCCTGAAACCTGATCAGGGGGAGCGGTTCGTTACCAAATTGCGGCATCGATTCTTGCCTTTGTTCCTATTGCAGCATTGGTCAAGCTGGGTTATTCGAGCGGTAACGGTTGGTTAATTTCGGGTAAACGCATCTAGCCCGCCTATCTCACCAAGCTTCCACCGCGGCGATCGCGGGTGAGATAGGCGGGCTAGCGCCGGGGCTCGATGGGATGGCCAATCAGCCTACCCGGTAGACGTGGGTCCAGCCTCTCAAAACAGAGGTCTATGGCGTGTTAGAGGGCTTGCAGGTGGCGGCCGCAGAGAGAACGGATTCCGCCTCGCGTCAGGCTAGGTCAGAACGCGACCGCTACTCGCGTACCTTTGGTCTCTTCCGATCGAAGTTTCTGCCACGAACACCCATGTCGTTAATCGTGAACACCGAGACCCCTTCGACCCCGGGCACGGGCTCGAACTGGTTCTCGAATCCAGGTGGCCAAATGTGGTAAGTGTCCGGAGACAGCCGCTGCAGTGTTAATTCGGCGACGCAGAGCATCAGTAGCGCAGTCGCCAACGCCAGTAACCAGTTATAGATCTTCGGCGTGGTTTCTGCACTTGTCTTGACCTGCAGCATGGCTATTTGCCGTCGGTGCCCAGGGATTAATGGGATTTTATTATAGCAACGCTGATCGGTTGCTAAAGATTGATGACTGCAGTCACTTCACTTGATCAACGAAGCGCCCTCGTTACTCGAACTTTTCCCAAATTTAACGTCAGTTTTACACCGAATCGAGTCCGATAGCGCTATCGCACTATCCTTGGGCAGACGTACCGATGAGCGCACACCGGGCAACCACGTTTCGCGAATCGCCACATTAAGATCGTGCAGTCGCTGGAGTTGGAGATCGGCGATTCGAGATCAGCGCGCCTGCCCTGGCGTGCGAGGCTGACCTGGCTCGTTCACCTGTTCAAAGCCTGCGTTAAACAGCATCATCGTGAACTCACCGCCTGTTTTCGGCAGTTCATCCCTACCGATGGAGTGGTTCTGGATGTCGGCGGGCATGCTGGGCAGTTCGCCAAGCTTTTTGCCCGCATGGCGCCCGACGGGAAAGTCTATACGGTCGAGCCAGGCACTTATGCCCTCTCTATATTACGACCTGCCATTCGCTTTAATCGGCTGTCAAACATCACCATCTTACCAGTTGGACTGAGTGATGCGCCTGGCCGGGCAACGCTGCACGTACCAATCAAGCAGAGCGGTAGCATTGGTTTCGGACTTGGTCACATCAAGCGCGATCCGAGTCTGCATGAATGCCGGCGGACCCTCCATCACCCAATTTCTCTGACCACGGTCGACGATTTGGTCGAAAGCGAGGCACTAACTCGTCTCGATTTCATAAAGGCTGACATCGAGGGATTTGAATTACGCATGATCCGCGGCTCGAGGCGGACCCTATCGCACTTTCGGCCTGCGCTGATGATGGAAGTCAACCGGCGCAGGCTCGCCCGGGCCGGAAATACCCCTGAGGAGCTCCACGCCTTTCTTGCCCTTCTTGACTATGACGTTTACAAATTTAGATCGAACTTGCAAGCATTCGGTCCAGCCGATCCGAAGGAAAGCGGCGATTTCTTTTTTGTCCCTAAGGAGCGATCGTCAACGTTACGAACGCGACCTGACAGTAGATTGCGATAGGGCGATCTGGAGTCGTTACAAGTAAGCGAACTGTGCACGCGATCTTTTTTCGAAAGGGAAGTCTGTGATCAAATTTCAACGCTATATAGTCTCAAATTTTCACCCGAACAAAAACGTCCGCCGTATTTTGCGCGGCGAATTTGATGATTTGGATGAATGTAAAACAACTTTACGACAAGTAGAACATCTCTTGTCTGGCGTGATGTCAACATCTGAAACAATAGACTTTATTTGCAAACACGGCACTTCTATCGCTCGATTCGGAGACGGCGAATATGAGTGCATGTCTGGCAACAGCATTGACTTTCAGAAAAAATCTGAGCGACTGCAAAAGAGGTTGCTTGAAATACTGCGTTCCGATTCAGAAAGCTGCCTGATTGCCTTCCACAACTATGATGCGCCCGACTTTGAACACATCAAAAGCTTTAAAAACTTTGAGTATATGGATGGCTGTTTCGCCCAAGTTAGTAAACATTTGCTGAAGTACACTTCGGCAGATCGCGTATATGGCAACGCTCTTATGTCTCGGCTTCCAATGTTTCAGGAGGGCGGGGTTGAAAATATCAAACGCCTGTGGGCTGGTCGAGATGCGGTATTGGTCACGGGTAAGGGTAGTGCTTTCGAATTGGATCTGCGGTTATTTCATGACTTGGAATCGTTTTCCTATGTGTATGGTCTAGCGCGCCATGCATTTTCTAAATATGACGCTTTGTTAGACGACTGTTTGCAGTTCGACAAGGATAAACTGTTTCTAATTGCTCTTGGTCCAACAGCAACTGTGCTGGCCTATGATTTAAGCCAACAGGGATATCAAGCGCTTGATATTGGACATCTGCCAAACTGTTTTCATGAGTTTTTGGGCGAGAAGCGCTCACCAGAAAGTGAGCGAAAGAAACGAAAATAGAAGCGAGCTCAAAATACCGGTGCGACGTTCAGACAAGGTACGTGACCTACGGGACCAGGCGCGCGATGGTGTTCCAGGGCGTCACTAAAATCCATACCGAATGCCGATGTTCACACTCAATGAGTCGATTTCTCCTTCAACATCTCTGAGTGTTATTGGTGTCCCACTGCGATCGATTTCGAGCTCCTCCGCGATCAGGTAGCGCACGTCGGCGAATAATTCCACCTTCTCGTTAAGCGTATAAGACATACCGCCGGATACTTCTCCGGCGAATACCGTATCGTCGCCCCCGAGACGGGCCCCCGAGGCGAATACCACTGTGTCGACATCAGCAGACACGAAGCCTAAACCAAGTCCGACGTAGGGGCGCCATTTGGTTTTCGACGGAATCTTGAAATCGTACAGTCCGCGCGCGATGAACGTATATGTGTCAATTTCACTATCTCGTGAAGATGCCAACAGCGTCGTGTTCCTTTCGTTTTCTAGCTCGCCCGAGAAGTAGCGGAAGTCGAACTCCGCTCGCCAATTGCCACCCTCATTTTCTGGAAATCTGTAGCCGAGTGCGGCACCAAGTTGAAAGTTATCGTCGCCCTCAAGCTCGGTAGGCGGCGACGTGCTAGGGTCCTCTACCTCTGCTTCGGAAAAGTTATAGCCCCCATACACTGCGGTATACCATCCTTCGCCAAAAGCGGCGTCTCCTATTAAGAGCGATGCCCCTATGGCCAACAGAACGCTTTTGGTTGTCACGCGTCTCTCCCGATGATTGCTTAAACCAGGACTGCATTATCCTGAGCCTCCGTTAAAGATTTGATTTGAAATTGTTAAGCTTGGGTAAGGCCGATTTCGACGTAGAGCGCGGGCTCAGACGCTGACGAGTTTGCGATTAGGGCGGCAGATAAAAAAGGGAGCTGTATGTCCGTGGCCAGAATCAGGTGCCTTAAGGTATACCGATCATCGCAGAAGAGGTCGCCTCCGAGTTCCGCGACGCGCGGACTATGGGGTCAGTCTGCGATTCGATATTTCACATCGACAAAAAGATCGATCTTATTATCAAGTAAATAGGAAACGCCGCCATCGCCAAGGGCGATTGTTTTCGCTTTCATCCGTTCGCCTGCAATTAATGCTCCTGTCACGGCACCATGGTCGTCGGACTCGGGTTAAGGATTCGATACAACGCCGTTAAGAAGCAACGCCAGCTTCTGTGGGTATAGAAAGAATAGCCCCTATATTTCGCGAGAAGA
This sequence comes from Gammaproteobacteria bacterium, assembly GCA_963662545.2. GTDB lineage: Bacteria > Pseudomonadota > Gammaproteobacteria > JAYYZW01. Next base: position 2,057,511 of record CAXXLL010000003.1, on the reverse strand, counting down.
CAGCTTACTGGGTCGGCGCGACGGTTTGATCTGGATCCAGGCAGAACGGTGCTAGCAACGGCAGGTTCTTAATCGGTCTCGCGAACGCAGCGGACCCGATCATCGACGGTCGAGCGCGGCAGGAAGGCGACGCTCAGGGCGTCCGTTACCGCCGACGCTGAGGGCCGCATCCGGTTGAGGACTCACGCTTACGCGGAATATTCGTTTCGATTTCGGCGACCCATTTCTCCGGGTCAACATCCGCGCGTGGTACGAGCGATCGCAGCATTCGGAAAACACGCCGTTTGATCTTCGCCTTTGAACCACCACCTGAGACTAGAGGGACGAGGAGGCGCAGCGTTCGGTGCAGCCATGCTTTCCGTATCGTAAGACGTAGGTTCTCCGCGGAACCGCCCGTGAACTGGGCCCAACCGATCGACCCGCAGATTCCGCACGCGCCAAATGACGACGAGCTGAGAACGCGCTCGGAGAACACGCGTAGCGGGCCCTCGAAAGGATTCGTAACGTCGTGAAACGCGACGACTGCACCTGGCCCTAGGTAATGCGAAAAGTTGTCAAAATCCGCGGCCACGCCGGTATAAGTGTGATCCCCGTCGATCCAAAGTAGGCGTATTGGCCGGTTCCAATTGCGCGCAAATTCGTCAGAGCGAAGTCGATAAAAATCGACGACGTGTTCCAGCCCGTTTGCCTCGAGTGTATGACGGAACGCTTGCCGGAGTGAGGCAGTGTCGGTACCCGCCGGATCAGTCACAGCGGGCAGCGTCTGGGGATCGACCGCGATCACCTGGTCGCCGCCCGCCAAGCTGACGGATTTCGCGAGAACCGTTGTTGATTTCCCCATAAAGCTACCGATCTCCAGTACGTGGCCGAGAGATGGCGGCAAGCTTGCTGCTGCCAGTGCGAGGAAGCGCACGTCGCTGTCCGTTAAGTGGCCTCGAAGTCCGCGCGCGAGGCCGATCATATCCGTCAGATGGGATTCGAGCATGGGCACGCGTAAGTCGTACACGGTTTCATTCCGATGGATTAGGCCGAGTTTCATCGACGCTTTGGGTCTGCTCCCCGCAGCCAGCCATTTACCGCAAGTGAGGCGAGAAGACCCGTGCGTCCCCATCGGCTCAAATACTGCACTGGAAACCCGTCAACCCTGTCCTCTAGTGGCGCGGTGAGCTCCACGTTTACAGCAGCGTATCCGTGGCAGCGTATGTAGTTGGTTAATTGCGGGTTAGTTTCTTAACTTTCGACGCAACTGTTTTCTCTCGAATCGCGCGTAACAAACGCACTGTTGCCCGCCACCGCAAGTACATCGCGTCGAAACGCTCATCTTACGCTTCTTTAACGCATGTTTAACGGCCGTGAGTCTAGTCTTGATCGCGAATCCGCATGGCACCAAATCGCCTTGCAGACTGCCGCATGGCACATGTACTCAAAACGCTCACCCGTCCGGTCTGATCGAACGAGCGCGAAAACACTTTGGCATGTCCAACACGTGAAACGAATGCACCCGGATGCCGGTTATTTAATTGGTATTCCCAATCGACAGCATAGAGGAGGCCGTAGATGAGGGTAATGATTATTTCAATTTACTTACTTACAGCGGCGCTATGCCTGCCGGCGACAGCAGCGTGTATCGAGAAAGACATACCGTTGTCGGAAGTTCCCGCGCACGTGATGGCTGCTGCGAGCGGAGCGGTGGAGCGCATCGTCATCATTGAAGCCGAACGAATTGTTGAGGATGACGCCGTCATCTATGAACTGGAAGGCGCAGCCGGGGGCATCGACTATGAAATTCACGTATCGCCATCAGGCGAGGTACTGGGGATAGAGGAAGACGATGACTAGGTTTGCCGCCGATTCGCTTCTATCGATTTTGGCAGGAACGACCTACCAGGCTGAATGTTCGCCGTCACGTTTCGACAATAGGCGATGCATCGAAGAGTCACCGCCGGCGCGGACGCGGTTAACGACGATGTTGGGATCCTGATCAATGCGGCTCCAAGGCTCCACTTTGATCATCCCGGTCGAGAATCAGGTACGCGAACTCGACGCGAAACTCTTGCTCTCCTGCGTAGCCGCTGAGCGCGGCTTCTCAGTCGTGCTCGGGTCCCGATTCTTTATCCATCTTGCGTTGCCGTTTTTATCGAGGGGCGTCGTCATCGCGAAGAGCATGCGTTCGGTGAGCCGCCTAACGCTAATGCTCACGCGTCGCCTCGGCCACGACATCGTTGCATGGGACGAAGAGGGGCTTGTCCGTTTCTTATCACCTGAATACTACGCATGGCGTTATTCCACGGACGCGTTCGGCACAGTGAGCCAGCTTTTTACGTGGGGTCAGGATGACGCGAACCTGTTTTCGCAATACCCGGGCTATAACGGCGCGCCCATCTACGTGACCGGGAACCCTCGCATTGATTTACTCCGACAGGAGCTGCGCGGATATTTTCAGGAAGAAGTGGAGGCGCTGCAACGTAAACACGGAAAGTTCATCCTCGTCAACACGAACTTCTCGTTCGTCAACGCGTTCGTGCCGGGGCTCAACCTGATCCAACGAACCGGGTTTGGCCGTTCCACCAAAGTAAGTCGTACGGGATTCGGTTTAAGTCCGGAGTTTGCTGAAGGGATGGCAAACCATCAAAAGGCGATTTACGAGGCGTTCCGCGAGCTTGTTCCCCAGCTCGGCCGATGGTTCCCAGACAAAACGATCGTGCTGCGGCCTCACCCATCGGAGGATCGCGACGTTTGGCGTGACGTGGTCGCCGATCAGCAAAACGTTCGCGTGATCCACGACGGCAACGTAGTCCCATGGCTAATGGCATGTGAAGTCCTCGTCCACAACGGTTGTACGACGGCTGTCGAGGCCGCCATGCTCAAGACCCCTTTGATCACTTACCAGCCAGTGCGGTCCGCCGCCTACGACTACGATCTTCCAAATTCGTTGAGCCATCGCGCCTTTGCCTGCTGCGAGGTCCGCGAGAAACTCGACGACGTGATCCGCGGCCGTGCGCAGTCGCTCGAGCAAGGCACCCGCCAGCGGATTTTGTCGCGACACCTGGCGCCCACTACCGGCGCCCTGGCCTCGGATCGAGTGGTCGACGTCCTGGAGCATCTCGGCTATCTCGATCACCAGCCACCGCGATCGGGCGTAGCCAGCTACCTCCGCGGGTGGATCGGGTTGAATGCGCGTACGCTCGCGCAGCAGATCAATATGCAGCGCTCAAACAGCCGCCACAGTGCCGCCCATCATGCACATCGATTTCCGCGTATTTCGACCGACGAGATTAATGATCGTATCTCGAAATTCCATGTGCAGCTCAATCGGTTCGGCAATGTCCGCGCCGTGTCCATGTCCCCACACATCTTTCAGATTACCGGGTCAGCTACCGAGCCGAGCGCCGCCGAAAATCGCCCCCGCTCACCACTGAGCGTAAACGCGGGTGGCGTGTGAGGCATCGCAAAATCAGGTTCGATGCGCGAGACGGACATGCCTCTTATTGATTCGACACGGTCCTGGTTCCGGAGCCCTGCGCGGCGAGCAGACTTGGTGTTGGTCGACGGTATCGGAGAAGGGGACCGGTGGATCGCAGTCCCCGCGACGGCGGGGAGGTTCGCCGCGTGGAAACCGAGACCTCTACGTTACGACATTCATCGAGGTATGGGCTTGGTGAAAGGGGGATCTTGCTCGGTGCTCGGGGATGTCTTTGACGAGGACGGAATAAGGCTCTGGAACCTTTCACACAAGCAACGTACGCGGCTCAAGGAATCCTGGATCATGGAGAAGATCATCACGCAGCACCGAGGCTGCGTCTCCGGAGAGCGGATCGATGAGCCGATCTTAAATCTGACGGCTTCCACCTCCGCGATGTATTTTCACTGGATGATTGACATTCTGCCTAGATATTTCATCGCACGTGAATCGGGCTACGTAGAAAACAGATTGATCTACGCGTCGAATGGACGTGCATTTCAGATGGAAACGCTGCGCGCACTTGATATTCAAGATCGCGTGATCGATGCGGGGGAGACCCCGATGATCTACAGCAATGACATCGCAGCTCCCTGCCATCAACTGAGTTGCGGATACCTCCCGCCGCGGTGGGTACTCGGGTTTCTGCGCGACGAATTGTTCCCGAAATTGGTGCAAAAGAAGTCGGAATTTGGGAAACGCCTGTATGTCTCTAGAAACGATGCCGCCCGGCGCCACGTGCTCAATGAGGAAGTCGTTTTGGCCGAGCTCGCGTCGCTCGGATTCGAAAAGATCATGCCGGGACAACTCAGTGTGGAAGACCAGCTCGCTGCGTTTGCCGATGCGGACATCGTCGTAGGCGCGCACGGCAGCGGATTAGCAAATATAGCGTTCTGCAAGCCGGGTAGCATCCTGATAGAACTGTTCTCCAACACTTACTTCGATGATGGACCCTATCGCCTGTCACAAGCTGCCGGCATGAATTACTACTATGTAAGAGAGCGCGTGCCACACGCCACTGGGAAGCCGGTCAGGACGAGCTATGCAGTCGATCCGCGCGATGTGCTGGACACACTCGATTTCGCGTTGAATTCGAGCGGATAAGGCTTCGGCACGGTGCGTCCTTCAACTCCACGCGGCTTCCCCTCGGAATTAGCGGGTAGCGGCAAGCACAGAGAAAGGATTCCGCCTCGCGTCAGGCTACGTCAGAACGCGACCGCTACTCGCGTACCTTTGGTCTCTTCCGATCGAAAATCTATGGCCCAGCCGTATTGATCGCAAAACCGCCGCACGAGAGCCAGACCAATGCCGGTACCATCGGGGTTGCGATTCTCGCCGCGATTGAATCGGTCGAACAGCGTGCCCTGCACGGTCTTGTCGATACCGGGCCCGTAATCCTGGATGACGACCTCGTCGGCGGTGACGAATACGTTGATGATCTTCTGATCGGTGTATTTAACGGCGTTCTTCAGGATATTGCCGATGACGATATCGATGACGGCGGGGATCGTCTCTACGGTGGCCGCGGTCCCGGCGTGTTCGACATGCACAGAGACGCCCTTGCTCTCGGCCACGTCCCGAACGGCGGATATCTGCTTATCGACGACGCGTTCAACGCTGACCGGCTCGATCATATCCTTGAAGCTCGCGGGATCGCGCGCGAGATACAGCAGAGCCTCTGTCAGTGTCGTCATCTGCAGACAACCGCGGCGCACGCGGGCAGCGAGTTCGCGCATGTCGTCATCGCCCTCACTGCGCTTATGAATCAGCTCCGCCGCTCCCTGGATTCCCATTAGCGGCGTACGCAATTCGTGGCTGACGTCGGACGAAAATTCCCGTTCTCGATTCAGCAATTCGCTGATGCGTTGATGGTAGCCGTTGATTGCGGTCGCCAGCACGGCGATTTCGTCGTCCGGCGGCGCGTCCGCATCCAGTTGAATCGACGCGTTCGAATCATCGAGGCGCGCCACTTGGCGGGAAAGATCGGTCAACGGCTGAATGATGCGGTTCGCCAAACCGATGCTCAACCATGCTGCACTTACGATCACACCGATCACGATCACAACGATTGAAAATAGCAATACTTCCTCGAAGGATTCGAACGCGCTTTCGTCAAACAAGAAGTAGAACCTCATGTTTCCCCGGTCTTCCACCTGGACGTGATATTCGCGACCGCCAAACACAAGATCGTCTTCGTCAGGTCCGAGGGCGCTGATGTGATCAGGCAGATGCGCGGTATCACCGATGCGCGCGGCATAAACGAGAAAATTTTCCCTGGGTAAATCGATCGCCGAGGGATCCTTCTCGTAGATGGATATGAAGCTCGCGACATCCGCCGCAAGATGGGTATCGAACAATAGGTCTTCGGCTATATCGAAAGCGAAGTAAAGCCCTAAAGAAAAGATGGTGCAGACTGCCATGACCATCGCGATGGACGCCACAACGAGCCGGTGATGAAGTCGTTTAAGCATTTTCATTATTGGCACAGATCCTGTATCCGGCACCGCGGACGGCGATCAGTAAATTGAAATCGAACGGCTTGTCGATTGCCTCGCGCAGCAAATGAATATGTATCTTGAGCGAATCGGTTCGCGGCGGGTCGTCTCCCCACACGACGTGCTCGATTTCCTGGCGGGAAACAACGCGATGCGTGTTACGCATTAGTGCTTCGAGTATCTTGCGCCCGGTGGCCGTGACCGAAACGTCGATGTCGCCGCGCTTAACCGTATGCGTGGCGGTATCGAATTCGAGGTCGGCCACTCGCAACAGCGGACCGGCCTCCGTTCCGGCCGTTCGACGCACGAGCGCGAGAATTCGGCTCTCGAGCTCCTCCAGCGCAAACGGCTTGACCACGTAGTCGTCCGCTCCGAACTTAAAGGCTTCGAGCTTATCGGAAAGATCACTTCGCGCGGTGAGCATGAGAATCGGCACGCTCGTAAGCCCGAGCTGCCGCAACCGGCGGCACAAGTCCGTGCCGGACAAGCGCGGCAAGGCGATGTCGAGAATCATGACATCACGGTGCTGGCGTGTCGCGCACTCGAGACCGATCAAACCGTCGGGCGCCCATTCGACGTCATGTCCTTGCGCTTCGAAATACTCGCAGATGTTACGGGCAACATCGAAGTCGTCTTCGACAAGTAATATGTTCATCATGTATCACCGGCAAGCTTCATTCAAACTCGTTAGATCAGGTATTCTCATTTTGGAATACTCTACGCTCGCAAAATACGCTGTAAAGTTAATTTTCGGTAAATTACAGGTTAAAACAATCCTAGCGTCGGAACTATGTTCGTATTGATCTCCAAAGAGGCACTTTCGGCGGGGCACGGCGGCGGTGGCGTTCAGCGACCGGCATTGGGTGGCATGGAACGCCTGCGCATTTGGTGCGCGATACTATTCTTTTCGCCGATTAACGCGACTATTCCGTTAGCAGCGGAACCCGAACCCACTTCACTACCGACGATTGAAATAATCGAAGAATCTACGGCCGAAAACAGCGAACGCCTGCACTCCACGAAACTGCCCGTGCCCTCCCGCGAGGTCCCGATCAGCGTCGAAGCGCTGGACGAAAATCTGATTGATCAAAGCGGCTATCTGCAGCTTTCCGACCTGCTCGATATCGCGACTTCTGCTATCAGCATCGCGTCCGACGGCGGTTCTTTCAACGAAGTCATGCTGCGCGGATTCAGCGACTCGACATTTTATCGCAACGGCCTCAATGATTCACTCGGTCAGCTCACGTCCCGGACGCTCGTCAACATCGAACGAGTCGAGATTCTCAAAGGCCCGAACGCCGCGCTGCAGGGTCCGGGGGAACCCGGCGGCTCGATAAACTACGTGACGAAGCGGCCGAAATCGGAACCCCTGCTCGAAGCTTCCGCCGAGTTCGGATATTTCGACGCGATGGTGCTCACCGTCGACGCCACCGGACCGATCGCCCACAGCGATGACTGGCAGTACCGGCTGGTCGCATCCCGCGAACAGGGCGATACATTTCGGGATTTCGTCAAGAACGACCGGTGGTTCGTGGCGCCGTCACTGGCATGGCAGCCCACTTTGGGGATCGACGTATTTGCCTCGGTCGAGTTCGTGCGCGACGAACGCCTCCTGGATACCGGCGTCATCGCTCTCGACGGCCTGCCACGACTGCCGAGCGATCGCTTTCTGGGTGAACCTGCTTCCGGACCCGCCGAAATCGAAGGCTTGACCGTGCAATTGTCGACCAGCATTCGTCTCGATCCTGCCTGGGAAATCGGCATCGACATGCAGGCGCAAAGCACCCGGGTCGATGGTACTGCGGTTGAACCTTCCGGATTCGATGGACGCAAGATCCTGCGCGAAGCGCAAAATCGTAACGAGGAAAACGACGCCTGGGTCATTCAGATTGAAGCCGCCGGACCACTGACGATCTGGAACAGGCGTCATGACCTTCTACTGGGTATCGAGGGAACAGCTTTAAACGAGGACGTGACGCTTCTCAGCTCCGATTCCGACCTAGCGCCTTTTGCCATCGATCCACTCAATCCCGTCTATGGGCAACCATTTCCCCTGCTGACGCCGGAACGCCAGTCGGCCGAGCAGCGGCGGCAGATATCTGCGTATGTTCAGGATCTTTGGACGATCAACGACCGCTGGCGGCTGCTGTTCGGCGGCCGCTTCGACTACATCGATCAATCGGGTTCTGATCGCACCGTCCTTTCGCGTTTCGATAACGCCACGGGACGCTTCAGTCCGCGGGTGAGCTTGGTCCACATCGCCGACCGCGGCCTCACCTGGTATGCAAGCTACAGCGAGTCCATCGATCCCAACGAAGGTCTCAAACCGGACGGCAAAGAGCTGTCACCGACGCTGGGTAAGGCAATTGAAGCGGGGATTCGATGGGAATCGTCCGATCGCAGGTTTTCATTCGACACCGCCGTGTTCGGCATCCGACAGACGGATGTCACCGTCGACGCGCCGGGCAATCCGGGGTTCGAAATACAGACCGGCGAGCAGAGAAACCTGGGCCTGGACGTCGAACTCAACATGAACCTGCCGTCATCGATGGCGCTGCGTGCCCGTTACAATTTCCTCGACACCGAGATCACTAACGACCCCTTCATCCCGGATGGCACGCGCGCGCTGAATGCCCCGCGTCATCAAGGCGGCCTGCTGACGACGTACACTGCATCGTTGCGGCGTCCACAAGACCTCAAGCTTGGCCTGGCGGTCAACTATGTTGGCGGACGGCAGGCGAGTCTCAACCCCGACGAACTCGCCCTCCGCCTCGACGACTACGTGCGCGCCGATGCCTTCGTCCAATGGGAGTACTCTCAGCATCTCGAATTTCAGATGCGGTTCGAGAATCTCGCCGACGAATCCTTCATCCAGGGCAGTCAGTCGGACGCGCTGCGGCTGACACCGGGGGCGCCTTTCGCCGTGCGCGGCGAGATTCAGATCACTTTTTGATCCCCGCGTCCCACTGGCGCGGTTGACGCTTACAACTGCGTCGAGCCCAGCTTCAATCCACCGCTCGGTATCGGCTAGCCGGATGCGATCGCCGCGTGTCGGGCCATAGTGGTAAGCTGTATGAGGAGACGATATCGCAAGGATGCGATAAATGGCAGGAATTCCTGCGGGCACGGACGCGGGCTCGGTTTCGGGCGAGGCGGAGTACTACGAGCGCCACCGCCCCGAGCAGACCCTCCTCTATCAGATAATCGACCAACACTATCCAGTCTTCTCAGCGCTGATGGCCGAACAGGGCCGGGAATTACCGGGATACGTTGCGCGCGAGTTCGAGGCCTACCGCAAATGCGGACGCCTCGAGCATGGTTTTCTGCGCGTTCGGTGCGCGAGCTGTCATGCCGAGCACTGCGTGGCGTTCAGTTGGTCGCTCCTGCGCATCCCTGCGCCCGCGGCATTAGTGAATCCCTTCACGTCACAAACGGCGCGGTTTTTGCGGCAGTTGTGGCGCCCGGCGCATGGCTGACGACTGCAGGGATGCAGTAGGTAGAGGAATGCAGGAGCAATTGCCGAGAGTGCGGCGCTGCTGGTGGACGAGGTCTTTCCCGCGCAGCCGGTGCGCCAATGGGTATTGAGTTTTCCGTATCCATTACGTTTTTTGTTTGCCAGCCGTCCGGCGATCATGGGCCAGGTGCTCGGCATCGTTTACCGCTGCATTGCCACGCACTTGATCAAAAAGGCGGGCTTTTCCTGCACCGCGGCTCGCACTGGCGCGGTCACGCTGATCCAACGATTTGGGAGTGCGCTCAATCTAAATCTTCACTTGACGTGCATGGATGCACTAATGCCGCGGGCGCAGGGATGCGCAGCAGCGGCCCACATGATTTTTTTGGATGGTGTCTATGTCGATGCCGCCAATGGATCGAGCACGCGGTTTCGCTGGTTGAAGGCGCCGACGAGTACCGAACTCACCCAATTGACGCACACCATCGCGCACCGCGTCGGGCGTTTGGATGCGCGCCATCCTTGGCGCGCCCCCTGCGGGCGCACGGCGTGCGTCCAAATTCGCTCCTGGCGAATTTGTCTGGAGCGTCAAGGGCTGCTGGAACGTGATACCGAGAACCGCTATCTGTCCGGGGAGGCCAGGGAAGCGGGGCCGCTGGATGAGCTCTTTGGCCACTCGATGATGTGCAGGGAAGCACGAATGCCGCGGAGCGCAGGGATGCGCTGGAGCGGCCACGTACCGCATCGCGGTGGGGCCGCTAGCCAAGGGCGCAAGGTGTTCACGCTGCAGACCCTGCCGAGTTGCAATGAGCCGTTCGCTAACTCGGTGGGCACGGTGGCTGGCTTCTCGCTGCATGCGGGGGTCGCGGCCAGGGCCGATGAACGCAAGAAGCTGGAACGTTTGTGCCGCTATATTGCAAGGCCGGCGGTGTCGGAAAAGCGGCTGTCGCTCACGACCAACGGCAACGTGCGTTACCAACTCAAGACGCCGTACCGAGATGGCACCACGCACGTCATCTTCGAGCCGTTGGATTTTATCGCCCGCCTGGTCGCCCTGGTGCCCAAGCCCAGGGTCAACCTGACGCGATTGGATGAGGAACATCCCTGTTCCTCACCCTTCGGGCAACCTTCGGTTGTCCAAATTTATTCCAGATAAATTTGTCACGGCGTGTTCGCCCCCAACAGCGCGCATCGTGCGCAGGTGACGCCGGCCAAGCGCGGCAAGGGCAGCAAGGCCGGCGCGTCGGATGTGCCTGAAGACACAACGCCCGCCGAACGCCGGGCAGCCATGACGTGCAGGGATGCACTAATGCCGCGGGCGCAGGGATGCGCAAGAGCGGCGACCTGGGCGCAGCGCTTGAAGCGGGTATTCAAAGCTTCCGCGTCCTGCTCACGCCCCTGACCTACATCCCTGTAGGCCACATCGACATCGAGACCTGTAGGACTTGCGGCGGCCGCGTCAAGATCATCGCCTGCATCGAGGATCCGGTGGTCATCGAGAAGATCCTCACCCACCTCGACCGTAAAGACGCTGCCGGCGCCGCCCGGCATTTTCCCCCGTGTCGGGCGCCGCCCCAGGCCAGCTTGTTCGCCTGATACACGGGCATCCCCACATGCTACTCCGAGGCTGCGATACCCAGCGACGCGGCACGGTCGCTATCGTGCCAACGGTCGGAACATCTCGAAAATCGCCCTGAAATGCGGGATTCCTGCTGACTCCGAGGCGCAATTCCGGCCAACACCGCCTCGCAGCGCAGGTTGACGATTGTTGGATGACCTGGCGATACTCGACGGATTTGCAGAAAAGGGCGTTTATTCGGCTTATACCTAGCGAGGTTCATTTCAGCCAGTCAACTCCGGCAACTGGGATTATTGTCCGAGCTTGAAAATTAAATCCGGAGCGTGCAAGTCTGAGAATTAGTTTCGGTTTCGAGTGGAGAGCGAGGGTGGAGAGCGAGATATATGAAATCCAAAAAAGCTAGAAGGGAAATGCTGGCTTCGAAATTCGTGCAGGCATTCGACGATAACGACACAGAGGCTGCGCTTGCTCTGATGGCGAAACACCCAATATGGGAATTCGCCGTTGGTCCCGCTCCGGCCGGAGCTAAATATGAAGGTATTGTCGCAGTACGCAATGCGATAAACGATACCTTCCGATCCAATCCAGGCATTTCATACAAAACGATCCGAGCGTATTCGTGCGATGACAGCATCATCCACGAAATTCACGTTCAATGCGCCGCCAAGAAACTCGATGTGCATGCAATCGACATTTTTACGTTCAATGACACGAATGAAATTGTGTCGAAACGCACATATCGTAAGATTGTGACGGATAGGTAGTGAGAGATAGCGATCGTTCACCGCTATCTTGGCAATAAACCCAATCGCAACTGTTGGAATTCACAAAGGAAGCAATTCTTGATTGAGCGAACACTGCTTGTTATCGGCGGCTCGGGAGCAATGGGCCAGCACGTAATCAAGAACCTGCTGAAATCAAAAAATACGTTTAAGCAAATACGTATTTTTACGCGCAACCCATCAGGTAGCGAGTGTCGCAAATTGCAAAAGTTGGGGCGCGGCAAGGTGAAGCTCGAAAAGGGCAATGTTGACAACGAAGCAAGCCTCAGAGCTGCTATTGGTGGTGCGCATTCGATCTTTTGCAATACAAACTTTTGGTCATGCCTTCAAGATGTTTGGGCACATCACGGCAAGCTGGGCACGGATCCTTGGCCGCTTTATCGAATGGCTGAGGACACCGACGTACAACAGGGAAAGCTGATATTGGAACTCGCGCGTCAAGAAGGTGTTGAACATTTCGTCTTCAGCTCACTGGATGCTACGGATAGCCCTTCCGGTGGATTATTCCCGGCTCCTCACTTCGACGCTAAAGCGCGCGTAGAGCAATTTATAAATGAGCAGAGGCAGTCGGTTAGATGGTATGCCGAGCATGTAACGATATTTGTGACGGCGCCTTATATGGAAAATTTTAAAGCTGGCCGAATGTTTCGAGGTGGCGGGGATAGAGCAGCGGTTCGCCTTGAAGTCGTACGAGATAAGCCACGCCTATTACTTAGGGTACCTATCGGCTCGGCTCTATGGCCGATGGTGACCCTCAACGATATTGGGTGGTTTGCAGCACAAATTCTCAACCACGAACAGCAGTGGAGAGGGCGGACATTGCGGATTATTTCAGATTCTCTACCCATTCAAGAGATTGGCAAGATCTTCCAAAGTGTAACCGGCATAGACGCGGTATTTGAGCCCTACACACTGTCAGAATACAAAGCGATAAATCAACCTGAGACCCCGGCGCTATCGAATATGTTCAGTTTCATTGAACGTTTTGGTCTTTCTCGCGATATAAACATGCTGCGCGACCTCCATCCAGATCTCAGCACGTTTGAAACATGGCTAAGAACAAGTGGCTGGAGAGGAGAGGTGGGAGTTGTTCAGAAAGACAATTCTCAACCATTAACCAATTAAGTTGAGTTAAAGAATAATCGCTGCGTGAGCGGATTAAAATCAATGTACAAGCGGTCTAGATCAAGAGCCGGACGGAGGCAGGTTTCGATAAAGGGGACATGGGCTATATCGACGCCGGAACACCTCGAAAATCGCCCTGAAATGCGGGATTCCTGCTGACTCCGAGGCGCAATTCCGGCCAACACCGCCTCGAAGCGCAGGTTGACGACTGTTGGATGACCTGGCGGTACTCGACGGATTTGCGGAAAAGGGCGTTTATTCGGCTTATACCTTCGATCCGGTGACGTCGATCGTGCTGCCCGCAACTGCCGAGGATGTCGACACCGTGATCATCGACGGCGAGATCCAAAAACGCGGCGGGCGATTGGTCGACGATTCTTTCGCAGCCAAGGCCGATGCGGCCGTTGGGATCGTTGATCGGCTCGTACCCACACACGAGCGTCGGCGGGCGCGCTAGTCTCGGGCGCGCTGCGAGCCGAAGACGTTCAAAAGGGATGGTTGCCTGGGGCCCACGCACCCTGGCAGGCAAACCTTCTAGTTTTTCAATTAAACGAGTTCGAACGCCTCGTATTTATTGGCTTTGACTTCGTCGCAAAGCCCGCGGTACACATTAACGCCGCCGACGTACGCCAGCAGCCGGCGGTTTTTACCCTCGATATTGGCGCCCATGTACCACGAATTGGTCGTGGGAAAGAGCGTTTGATTGGCCAGTTCATCGCTGTGTTCGACCCATTGTGCTTCCGCCTCGGCGCTGGGCTCGATCGATTGATGCTTTTGCTGCCGGACGTACGCAATGCAGTCCGAAATCCAGTCGACTTGTTGCTGAATGCAGGTCGGAACGTTGCAGAAAGCCGCGGCCGGTGACAAAGGTCCATTGACCATGAACATATTCGGGTAACCATGAACCTGCAGGCCCATGAAACTGCGGATGTCTTCGGCCCACACGTCCCGAAGGATCTTGCCGTCGCGCCCAAAGATGTCTATTTGCGTCAGCGCACCGGTGGCGGCGTCGAAGCCGGTCGCGTAGACCAGGATGTCGAGCTCATGTTCGCCGGCGGTCGTTGTTACGCCATGCGGAGTGATTTTTTCGATGGCTGTCTCACGCAAGTCCACCAATGTCACATTGGCACGATTGAAGGCTTCGTAGTAATGATTCTCCAGGGGCACGCGGCGGGTACCAAAGCTGTATCCCGTCGGGAGCAGCCTACGAGCCACTTCCGGATCGTTAATGCGGGCGCGGATCTTTTCCCGCACGAATTCGGAGAAGATGTCATTGGCGGCCTGATCCGTCAGAACATCGGCGAAAGACCCGACCCAAAAGCTCAAGGAACCGTCCTCCCACAACGCCTCCATCACCTTCCGCCGTTCTTTCTCTGAGACCTCGAAAATACTCCGCGGATCAAACGTGAAATCGAAGCCCGCAAACGTCTCGTGCACGCGCTGTTTGAGTTCAGGGTAGCGGGCGCGCAGCTTTTCGCGCTCGGCGTCATCATATTTTGGGTTGCGAATCGGTATGGTGTAGGTCGGCGTTCGCTGAAATACGGTGAGGTGACCAACCTCACTTGCGATCGTCTGGATCACCTGAATCCCCGTTGCACCCGTGCCGAATACACCTACGCGTTTGCCGCTGAAGTCGACCGGCGCTTTCGGCCAGGCTGCCGTGTGGTACGAAACGCCTCCGAAATCATCGCGCCCGGGTATCTCCGGCAAGGCAATCTTGGTCAACACCCCGGTACCCATCACCAAAAATTTCGCCGAGCACTGCTCACCGTCTGCGGTGGTGATAGTCCAGCGGCCGGCCGTCTCATCGAAGGCCGCCGCAACGACTCGCGTATTAAACTGAATGTCTTTTCGCAGATCGAACTTGTCGGCGACGAAGTTGAGATACCGTTCGGTTTCTTCTTGTGCCGGGAACCGTTCGCTCCAGTCCCACTCCCGTAACAGGTCGTCAGAAAACCAGAACTGGTACATGTAGCTGGGCGAGTCGGTACGCGCGCCGGGATAGCGGTTCCAGTACCAGGTGCCACCAACGCCCTCTCCCGCTTCGAACGCGCGAACCTCGAGACCGTTTTCGCGCAGTCGGTAGAGTGCATAAAGGCCGGTAAAGCCGGCGCCAACGACAATGGTGTCGAGATCTTTCATCGGTGTAAAACTATGACCATAACGATTGAATTCTAAACGACACCGAGATCACTAACGACCCCTTCATCCCGGATGGCACGCGCGCGCTGAATGCCCCGCGTCATCAAGGCGGCCTGCTGACGACGTACACTGCATCGTTGCGGCGTCCACAAGACCTCAAGCTTGGCCTGGCGGTCAACTATGTTGGCGGACGGCAGGCGAGTCTCAACCCCGACGAACTCGCCCTCCGCCTCGACGACTACGTGCGCGCCGATGCCTTCGTCCAATGGGAGTACTCTCGGCATCTCGAATTTCAGATGCGGTTCGAGAATCTCACCGACGAATCCTTCATCCAGGGCAGCCAATCGGACGCGCTGCGCTTGACACCGGGGGCGCCTTTCGCCGTGCGCGGCGAGATTCAGATCACTTTCTGATTATCGCGTTCCTTCTGCGCCGCTGACGCTTACAACTGCGTCGAGCCCAGCAGGTTGCCGCCGAGCGACGGATGACCGTAGCGCTTGTCGCCGACGACGTTGATCAGTGAGGTTTTGCCTGACGCAAACGCCCGCTCCAGCGCGGGTATGATCTGATCCGGCGTCTCCACGTGTTCCGTATATAGACCCATGGGCTCGAACACCTTGTCGTAGCGAATGTCGGAAATCATATCGAAAGGATCCGTGCGCCCTTTTAAGAGCGGCATGGCTTCGAAACCCGGGCCCCAGGAGCTGTTGTTCCACAACAGCGTCACCATCGGCAGCTCATACTTGGCCGCGGTCTCGAGATCCATGCCCCCGATGCCGAGGCCGCCGTCACCCGAAACCACCACGACCTGCTTGCCCGGGCGCGCCAACTGCACGCCGATGCCCATGCCGACACCATGCCCGACGGGTGCGAGCGGCCCGGCGTCGACGATCTGACCCATGCGGTGGGCGGTGAACCACTGGCTGGTGTAACCGCTCAAGGTAAAGCTGTCGACGACCAGGGTGGCGTCGTCGTCGATCACCGAAATGAGATCCTTGGTCAGCCGATCCGGATGGATGGGAACTTCGTCGTGGGTTTTCTGTGCTCGCTCGGCGATCATCTTTTCGTAATTCTGGCGCACTTCCGCCATCTGCTTCATCCACGGGCTCTCGCCCTTCGAATCAAAGTCGAGCTTCATCTCCTTGATCTTGTCGATGAACTGGCGCAGCACGAGTTTGGGATCGCCGACGATGCCGATCTCAGCCGGAACATGCCAGCCGACCCGATGCGGATCGGTGTCAACCTGGATGTAAGTCGCCTTGTCTGTCCAGGTGGGCGGCTGCCCGAATTTCTCGCCGCTCCAGAAGCGGAAACCAATGGCGAGCACGAGGTCGGCCTGTCCCGTAAAGGGCTTCTTCCAAGCACCTCGGACGGCGAGCGCATGCGCTTCATCCAAGGCGCCCTGCCCTGCGCGCCGGCAATAGACCGGGGTGTGGGTGAGTTCCGCGAGTTCCTTGAGTTCGGCCGCCGCGTCAGACCAGAAGATGCCGTCGCCGCCCGCGATCAGCGGACGCTCTGCCTTGAACAAGAGCTCGACAGCCCGCTCGATGCTGCGCGGATCACCCTGTGAACGCAGTGCGTCCGGCTCGTAAATCTTCGCCCCCGGCCGCTGTTTTTCCTCTTCCCCGGACTGATAAAGAATGTTGGTCGGGATCTCGAGCAGCGAGACCCCCTGCGGAGGATTTTTCGCTTCACGGAAAGCCTGGCGTAGATCGACCTCGATGGTCGACCAGTCGAGCACCCGCTTCGTGAATTTCGCGAACGATCCCAAGACCTCGGATCCATAGGCCTCCTGAAATGAACCGATTAAGTCCTCGGTGGTTGGATGCTGGCCGGAAAGACAGACCACCGAGCTGTTCGTCAAGCCCGCACAACACAGGCCCGTGACGGCATTGGTGAGTCCGCAGCCCGCGGTGACCGCACACACGCCGGGCGTTCCCGTTACGCGCGCATACGCATCCGCGGCATAGGCCGTCGACTGCTCGTGGCGCATGTGGATGAGCTTCACGTCGTTCTCGCGGATATTCGCGAGGATCGGAAAGATGTGTCCTCCATTCACGGAAAACAGGTACTTGATGTTTTGCTCTTTTAGAATCCGGCCTATCAAAACGCCGCCATCGACGGTTGCCATGTTCCCGCTCTCCTTATGATTTAGTTAGAACCCATCTCAAAATTATTCACGTACGCGAATAATTTTGAAATAGGATTTAGCTCCTGCATCATCCCATATTCGAGGTCTAAAACGCCTCCGCGGCCAGCGACCTGATGTTGTCCGCACCCGCTTCCACGCGCGCCCGGTGCACCGAAGTCTCGGGCAGCATGTGCGAAAAGAAATAGCGCGCGGTCGTGAGTTTGTTTTCGTAGAACGTACTGTCGTCTTCGCCGCTGGCCAGTCCCGCAACGGCCGCCTTAGCCATCCAACACCACATGTGACCGAACGCGACCAGGCCCATCAGATGCAAATAGGGCACGGAGCCGGCTCCGGCGTTATCGGGCTTCGTCATGGCGTTCTTCATGAACCAGGTCGTCGCGCCCTGCAGGTCTTCTAGCGCAAGCTTGAGTCCGGCAACCATCGGGCCGAGTACCTCGTCGTCCTGATGCTCATTGATGAAATCGCCGAGGTGCTTGGTGTACGTACGCAGCGCGCGGCCTCCGTTGCGCGCGAGCTTGCGGCCGACCAGGTCGAGCGCCTGAATACCGTTTGTGCCTTCGTAGATCATCGCGATGCGCGCGTCGCGCACGAACTGCTCCATCCCCCACTCGCGGATATACCCGTGGCCGCCGAAGCATTGCTGGGCGTTGGTCGCGTTTTCGTAGCCCTTGTCCGTGAAGTAGCCCTTGATCACGGGCGTCAGGAGGCCGACTACGTCGTCGGCTTCCTGACGCGCTTCGACAGTCTCGGCCTTATGCGCCAAATCGACCAACAGTGCGCCCCACAACGCCAACGCCCGAGCGCCTTCGTTAAACGCCCGGGCGTTCATCAGCATGCGCCGCACGTCTGGATGCACGATGATGGGATCGGCCTTGTCGTCGCTATTCTTGGGTCCCGTCAAGGCGCGACCCTGAATGCGATCGCGCGCGTAAATGGCCGCGTTCTGGGTCGCCACCTCCGAGATGGACAAACCCTGCAGCCCAACGCCCAGGCGCGCTGAGTTCATCATGATGAACATCGCACGCATGCCCTTTTCTTTTTCGCCGATGAGATAGCCTACCGCGCCGTCGTAATTCAGCACGCAGGTCGAATTGCCGTGGATCCCCATCTTCTCTTCGATCGAACCACAGGTAACGGCATTGCGATCACCGACGCTGCCGTCTTCGTTGATGAGAAACTTAGGTACGATAAACAGCGAAATCCCCCGCATGGTATCCGGCGAGTCGGACATCTTCGCGAGCACCAGGTGGATGATGTTCTCGCTCAAGTCGTGCTCGCCTGCAGAGATGAATATCTTGGTCCCCGTGATAAGAAAGCTGCCGTCCGCTTGCGGTTCGGCGCGTGTGCGCAGCAGGCCCAGATCGGTCCCGCAATGCGACTCGGTCAGGTTCATGGTGCCGGACCACTTGCCGGTCGCCATCTTGGGCAGGTAGGTGCTCTTTTGCTCTGGTGACCCCACGGCTTTGATCGCGCCCATCGCCCCCAAGGTCAGCCCCCCATACATGGCAAAGGCCATATTCGCCGAAATCAGGTATTCCTCGAACGCGTTGCCGATCACATGCGGCAGACCCTGGCCGCCGAATTCAGTATCGAGCGACAAACTCTGCCAGCCGCCCTCGCAAAATTGGTCGTAGGCTTGCTTGAAGCCCGCGGGTGTGGTCACGCTACCATCGTCGTTGCGCGTGCAGCCGACTTCGTCGCCAATCTGGTTCAAGGGTTGCAGCACTTCTTCCACGAACTTCGCGCCCTCGGTGAGAATCGCCGAGACCAGGTCGGGCGTCGCCTCGTCAAAACCGGGTAGGTGAGCGTAATCCGAAAGGCGGATCACCTCGTTCAAAATGAATTCGGTATCGGCGACGGGGGCCTGGTAGCTGGGCATGGTTCAGTTCTCCTCGACCGTATGAACCGGCGAATGTGCTTCCGCTTGACCGCATTGTGGCACTGTCAATGCGATCATGTAAGAAACGCTTAACGACCACGTTAATAACGCGGCAGGCTATTCAACCCGGCAGCGAATTCGTAGCACAGCTCGAGCACCGGCGCGGCGATCTCGAGGCGCCGCCCTTCCGCGACCGCGTAGCCCAGGGTTTCTTCGACTTCGAGAGTGCGACCCGCTTCGAGATCCTGCAGTGAAGACATGCGGTGGCCTGGGGCGGATAACGTGAGATCCCGACCGATCTGTCGCAGTCGTTCGATCGCCGCGGCCTCCAGCCCGGACGCGATCGCGGCGACAGGAACCGGCGACTGATCGACAAGCTCGATATTCCTCGCCGCCGCAATGCGGGCCATCTCACGGATCAGCCGGACGCCAAGCGTCGCGAAGCGCGGATTCTCGAGGGTGACACCCGTGTTTGTCCGCGCCATCAGTGACAGTGAGAAGAGCGCCACCCAGCCGACGAACTTGGACCACTCGACCGTTTCGATATTCGGCGCTGCCTCGGTATGGATACCGGCGTCGTCGATCATGCGGGCGATGGCGTTCGCGCTTGGCTCCGCCCCACGGTCCAAGCTGCCAATGGACAGGCGCACGTTGCGCGTGAACACGACCACGCCCGATTCGAGCAGCTCGCCGCTCAAGTTAGCCATGCAGCCAAGTACGACATCACCCCCATGGACGGCCGCTAGTTGTTCGTTTTTCATGACCCCGTTGGCGACGGAGAACACGGCCTTTGGCGACACGGTTGACAGCGCGGCCGTTGCTTCGGCCATGTGGTAGGTCTTGACCGCATAGATCAGCAGATCGGTCGCGGCGGTGGCATTGGGCTCGGCTACGCGGCAACGGTAATCCAGCTCCATCAGGCCGCGAACGCGTAAACCGTTTTCCCTTACGTCCTTTCCGCGTTGCCCGCGCGCCACGATCGTGACGTCATGACCGGCCGCACCGAGATGCGCGCCAAGGATGGTGCCGAGCGCACCCGCGCCGACAATCGTGATGTGCATATGAAAACCTGCGCCTCATCGGGTTCCATCGGCAGTGATGGTGTCGAAAGTATACGCATCCGTGCCGGCCGAGTGGCGTCGCCGAACGGGCGGAAAAGATTGTTCTAACCGAGTACGGCGAGACTTTGCCTTGACCGGCGTTGGCGATGGGTCCAAGTTAATTCTATGACTACTCCCATTACCCTACCGCCGGGCCCGCCCGAAAGCCCGTTCCGTCAGCTTTTGCGTTATTCCTTCACCCCTGTCGAATACCTGGAAGACTGCGCGAAGTACGGCGAGACTTTTACCATCCGGCTCGCGGGTTTCGGCACGCTCGTGCAGCTCACGCGGCCGGATGATATCCGGGCGGTCTTCCGCGGCGACCCCGCCGTACTTCACGCGGGCGAGGGCAATGCCCTTTTGTCGTCGGTAGTAGGCGCAAGCTCCGTCCTCGTCCTCGACGACGAAGCCCACGTGCGCCAGCGCAAGGTCATGCTGCCGCCGCTCAAGGGCGAGCGCATGCGCACTTTTTTCGATGCCATGCGTCTTGAGGCGCTAGCTGTCGCCGACAAGTGGGCCGATGCCGGTATTGTCCGCGCCGACAAGGCGATGCAGACCGTGACCCTGCGCGTCATCCTGCGCGCGGCACTCGGCAGGGAGCCGCTCGAGGAGTTCGAACAACTGGAGACAACCATGGCGCGCTTGCTCGCCCACGTGCGTCATCCGCTGGCGCTGTTCATGTGGAACCTGTTTCCGCTGGACAAGTACCAGGATTCGCGGGTGCTCCCGTTCTACCGTATGCGGCGCAAGTTCGACTCCTTGTTATACAAAGTGATCGCGCAACAGCGTGCGGTGCCGCCGGACCAACGCCCGGCATGCCTGTTGACCGATCTCTTCGGCATGCGCTACGACGACGGCAGCTCGATGACCGATCTGGAACTCCGCGACGCCATCGTGACCGTGCTCGCCGCCGGCCATGACACGACCGCTCTGTCGCTCTCCTGGGCGTTCGAACAGATCCTGCCGCGCGCCGATGTCGTCGAACGCATTGAAAGTGAGCTCGAAGACGTCTGCGGAAAAGACCTGCCAAAACCCGAGCACATGGCCTCGCTCGAATACCTGGATGCCGCGATCCGCGAAAGCCTGCGGATCCGCAGCATCATTCCCTTCGTGGTGCGCGTTCTAAAGGACAGCTTTTCAACCGGCGGCTTCACTTTCCCCGCGGGCATCGTATTGTGCCCGTCGATTCATGTACTGCACATGCGCGAAGATCTCTACCCCGAACCGCGCCTGTTCCGACCCGAGCGCTTTCTCGAGCGCAAGTTTGCGCCGCACGAATGGAACCCCTTCGGCGGCGGCAACCGCGCCTGTCTGGGCCAGGCCCTCGCACTCTATGAAATGAAAGTCGTGCTGGCGACTCTGTTCTCCGTACTGAAAATGGAACGGCCCGCCGGCGCGGTCTCGAAACCCGCGCGGCGTGGCATCGCCATCGGGCCGCACGACGGCACGCGCTTGAGCGCGACACGGCGGCGAAGATAAATTGTGGTCGCCGGCAAAGCGACTCCTAATTACCCTTAGGCCTCAGCGACCGAGCCCGAGTGCGACACGATCGGGATAGCCCAGCGCGACCAGGAACATAACGCTTTTGCCGCTTGCGTGCGGCGAAAAAAACTCGATCACTTCGTCGTCGAAGAACGTCAATCCGGTGGCGCCGAAGCCCTGTGCGTAGGCGCCGAGGTACAGGCGGCCCCCGATGATCCCCCCCTCCAGCTGTGCCGCCCGGTAACCCCGATTGCCGAAGCGTTCGAGTATTGCGGGCAACGCGCACAGCGTGTAAACATTTACCGCCGCATCGGCCGCCAGGTCCTGGCCGAGATCGAGCCGGCCCGCGGCGTCGCGAAAGTTTCCTTCCTGCAGCAATTCGAGCGCAGCCTCGCGGCGCCGGTAGTAGTAACTGCCGGGCTGCATGCCGTCTACCGCATTCACGATGAGGTACAGCTCGAGCAGCGTCGTCCCCGGCGGCTCGAGCATATCGGCCGGGATGGGCCGCGTCGCGCGATCGAGGACCGTGGACAATGCCTCGAAGGAGACCGCGCGGGCGCGATCGAAAACACGGGTCGAGCCGCGTTTTCGAACGAGCTCGGCGAATGAAAGAGCGGGCAGGTCGCCCGCCGGCGTCGGTTCGAGCGCATGCACTTCACCCTGGCCGGCGTCGGCTTCCGGCGCCGGCATACCGCCGCGCCAGGCGGCGGCCTCGGCCCCGCTCGACAACGAGGAAGCGACGTGCATCTCGCCGATCATCGGATAGTCTATTTCGGAACCTGATTGCGGCAGGGTCTCGAGCGCAAGCTCGGACAACGGCGGCGCAGCGGGTGCCGCGGACGTACTGTGTCCTAGCGCTGTAAGGGTTAGCGCCGCTTCGCGCTTGGGATCCAGCGCGAGTAGCCGCGCAACAGTCGAATCGGCGAAGCCGAGCACGGTCATCGGCGACAACCCCTCGACGCCGGCGACCGCGATCAGGTTCGCGTGAAGCGTTCCTGCATCCCAGAAGCAATGACGATAGGTACGCGTTCGGTACTTCCAGGCGTTTCGCCAATAAGTCGAGACGCTGATCGCGATCACCGGCGCGCATGCTAGACGCGCGTGGTCGCCCGATGCTTCGAGCAGCACCGCACGATAATCGCCGGCACGCAAGCGGTGCAGGGAAAAGTCGTGCGGCCCGAAATGATAGACCCCGGCCGGCAGATCCGGCAGATCCCCGGCAACCAGATAGACATCGATGTGATAAAGGCCACCCGTATTCGGATACGCGCGAAAATACATATCACCGCCCGCAGTCGACTTGCGCTTGGTGATGCCCGCGCTTAGATGCAGTACTCGTGCGAGGATCCCGAGGTTTGGCACGCACTCGCGCGTGCCTTCTGCCCGAATATCGTCCGCCGTCACGGCCAGCGTCTCCAGCGCCGGCGGCGCGTCCGACTCTGGAGATAGCGCATCC
The DNA here is from genome assembly GCA_963662545.2 of Gammaproteobacteria bacterium. GTDB lineage: Bacteria > Pseudomonadota > Gammaproteobacteria > JAYYZW01. Next base: position 2,034,405 of record CAXXLL010000003.1, on the reverse strand, counting down.
GCGGGCAGGGTTACCGACTCGAGGTCTCGATAGATCTTGAACGGTCGCGGCTGGTTTGCCCAATCCAGGCTAAACGCGTCGCCGCGAAGGCTTGCTTCGCTGTGCTTGGTGGCTTCGTGATAGCGCAAAGCGGTTTCGATCGCCGCATTGGCGCCGGAACCTGCCATCAACGACAGATCCAAGGATTCGACGGCGATCGTTTCGCGGCTACCACAAGGGCTTACTTAGATTTTCCGCGAAAGCCGAAAACATAATATTGAAGCTCACGCTTATCCGGGGTTCTTCGCTCCCGTTCGGTTCGACGGAGTGTTGCAGATAGGATGGAAAGATAAGCAACGTACCGTCGTTCACGCTCACGACTACCTGATCGGTGTTTTCCCGTGTCAATTCCGTCACCCGGGGGCCTGATGATGCCGGACTGAGATCTTGGATCGTGAAAGTTGACGGTATCCGCACCCGCGCGCGTTTGCAGATAGTAGACGCCGCTCAGAAAATTGTTCGGGTGGCTGTGCATGCCGTGCGATGCGCCGGGCGCGCTGATATTCGCCCAGCATCCGGTGATCTCAAAAGCGTCGTAGTTGATTCTCAGGGAGCGCATCGCGCTGCGGCTCGCGCGATCGATACATGCAACCAGGCCTGCGAGCCCCGGCAACTCGTGCAGATTTCGTTCGGACTGCCAGGCCTCACCGTGCTCTAGCGCAGTTGATCCGCGGCGCACAAGCTCGAGCACTTCGCGGACCGAGGTATCGATATCCTGGCGGACCTCGGCCGCGAGTAAGATCTTCCAGACGAGCGTGGGAAACAACGACAGTACGTCCGAACTTTCCATCCAGCCGTCAGTGCTCGCACTCATATCGCCGCGTGTCGCTACCTCACTTTTCAATTGAGCTCAGATACAGACCCTTAGTTCAGCAACTCGGCAAAGACCATGGCGACCAGTTGATGAATAAGAGTGTCCCGTATTTCGAAAAACAGATCTGGCATCTTATCCTACGCCTTGGTCTTAAGATTAGGAGCAAAAGATTTCCACACCCTTTCCTAATCATGCCCGCGCGACGGTCGTCGCCGGGCCGAATGTTTCGCTGTGAATGCGCTCGCCGGCTACACCCAGCGCTTCGAGACCATCCTGCATGGCGGCCATGAAGGCGACTGGACCACAGAGATAATACTCAGCATCGAGACTCGGCAGTTCTGCCGACACGCGCTCGGCATCCAGGCGGCCTGCCGTGTCGTAATCAAGCCCTTGTCGATCATCCGGGCCCGGGCGGCTAAAGGAAACGTGCACGGAGACGTCCTGACCCTGATTGGCCAAGGACCGTACCTCGTCGGCAAACACATGGTGCCGGCGGTCGCGCGCAGCGTGGAAAAACGAAACGGGCCGCGGATCGCGGGCTTCAAGAAGCGCATGAAACATGCTCAACATCGGTGTGACACCGACCCCGGCGCTGACGAGCACGACGCGTCGTCCGGTATTTTCTAGAACGAAATCGCCGGCCGGCAGCTGCGCATCGATAAAATCCCCGACTTCCAGACCATCATGCAGCGCGCGCGATACCAGGCCATGGGATTCGCGTTTGACCGAGATGCGATAGCGCCCGCGACTCGGGCCATTCGACAGAGAATAGGTGCGACGCTCCGGCGTCGCTCTTCCGGCCAGCCGAAGTTCAATCGGGAGGTGCTGCCCCGGTTCGAAGTCTGCGAGGACGCCGCCGTCACGCGCTTCGAACGTAAAAGAAGTGATTTCCTCGCTTTCCTCGGTTTTCTCGACTAGCCGCAGCGTTCGCACTGCGCCACTGTCAGCAGTCCAGCGCAGCAGTATTGCAGCTGGAAGTTCGATTACTTCTTCGATCGCAATTGCCACCAACCGCTGCGCGCCGGGAAATTCTGCGATACGCGCCGAATCCCATTCGATCGTCGCGCGACCGGTAAGCTGCAGCATGCCGCCGGTTTGAAAATCAACGAACAGCAGACCCACTCTTGGATCCATCGTCAGATTGCCAATGGTGTTGTAGTGGTTGTTGCCCGCGTAATCTGGAAATACGAGGGTCGTGTCGCTGAGGACGCGTACGAAACCCGGTTCGCCCCCGCGATGGGATGCATCCATGCCGAACGATGGGGATTCACCCTCGCCGCTATGCCCGGATGCGATGAACATCGTGTCGGCATCCTCGATCCAGGTGACGTTGTCCGCACTCAAGGTCGCGCGACGCGGGTGCGGCGCTGCGTGCCGCGGGGCGTCGACGAAGGTCCACTCGCGGGGATGAATGTATTGCGGGCAATTGCCGAACGCCTGCTCGACGGCGAGATCCAACCGTCGTCCGTCGCTCAGGCGTACGCGCCCGTTAACGCGATTGCGCCGCCGGGTCGATAGCTCAATCCCGAGAATGCCGAGTTCGGTGCCGTCGACCAGTGCGTGATTCAAGGCATCACCGGCGACGGTCTGTGCCTCGATGGCGAGACGACCGGGCTCCGGTGAATGCGCGAAGCCGGGCGCCCCGACCAGTAAAGTCGCCCACGGCTGTCCGCGCGCGTCCCGCGCCGCAGCGACCAGAAACGGCAAGCCGGCATAAAAATTTCGATGCTGCTCCGATAAGACCGATCGCACGACCTTGCGGGCCCACGGCTCGATGTCGTCGCGAACCCCCATGCGTTGCTGGACCTGTCTCTCGCCTTCGTGAAACGGTGATTCGTCGTTAGCGATTTGGGTGTCTGCGTTCCGACCCTGGTTTGCATCAGTCATGATTTGCCTCCGGGTCGTCCATCTAGAGTAATACCGCTCGTGGAGAGCCACCTGACGACCTCAAAAACGAACTTACACTGGACAATTAAATGAATAAATAGCATCTATTTAACATCTTTTATCAGCTTTACTGAATAATAGGACATCATGGACAAGCTCGCCGCCATGAAGGTGTTCGTCGAGATCGTCGAGCACGGTAGCCTGACGGCAGCGGCCACCTCCCTCGATCGAGCGCCCCCGACGATCGTGCGCACGCTCGCAACACTCGAAGGGGAACTCGGAACCCGCCTACTCACCCGCACCACGCGACGCATGACCTTGACCGAAGAAGGACGCGTCTATCTCGACCGTTGCCGCCGCATCCTCGCCGATATTGACGAAGCCGAGCGGGCCATCGCCGCGGACGGCGGGGAACCGCGCGGCGAAATTCGAATGACCGCGCCCGTGTTGTTCGGTCAGCGGCACGTGATGCCGGCCCTTGCGGATTTCGTGAGCCGCTACGTTCACGTTCGTCTGGAGCTACTGTTGCTTGATCGGGTGGTCAATCTCGTCGAGGAGGGCCTCGATCTCGGCGTTCGTATAGGGACCTTGGGGGATTCGTCAATGATCGCGATCCCCGTCGGTCGAATGCGCCGCGTGGTCGTAGCAAGTTCAGATTATCTGGAGGAAGTCGGCGTCCCGCAGCATCCGGACGAACTCGAAGGGCACTCTTGTGTCGTATTCCGGGGGCTCACGGCGGGTTCGAATTGGTTCTTCGAAGCAAAAGGCCATCGCTTCGGGGTTTCGGTGAGGAGCCGTTTCGTTTGCAATCAGGCAGCGGCGGCCGTCGACGCCTGCGCCGCCGGCCTCGGATTCGGATCGTTTCTTCACTATCAGGTTGAACCGCTTCTTGACCACGGCGGGCTTAAGCTCGTGCTCGAAGCATTCGAAACGCCGGCGCTTCCGGTCAACCTCGTCTATCCTGACGCGCGTTTGATGTCGCCCAGGCTGCGTACATTGGTGGACTGGATGAAGGAAACATTGCGCTCGCGCCTGGCGCCTTGAGAAACTGATCAGAACACCAAGCGCCCTAAAGCCTCACATTCACGCCGGGTATAATCAGAACCCGAATAATTTCGAGATAGGTTCTAGGGAGAATGACGACGGGTAATACGATTACGCTGCTTCTCCGATACTTTGCGGTCTCGGATCTATATGCTCGATTTGTTCAAACCAATGAGCGATTGAGTTCGCATAGTAAGAGAGTAGTTCCGATGAAGTATCAACCGCATGGTAGCGATCATCTCTGAGTTCAAGCATTGAATAGTGAGTCATTAAAGCGAGCGCCTTTTGGAGGGTCTTTTTCGCTGGCTTCTCGGCATTGTTTATCGGTGCGCCGTAGCTGATCAATGCATCTATTAGATCATGGACTTTTGAAATGACTTCCAATTCAGACAGCGAGTTTTCTGCGGTTTTCTTGAACGCTTGCGCGATAAGCGGCACCGGCAAAATTGGAGTGACGTAGCCGATACCATTCATCAACTTTTCACCTAGGATCGCGGTATATCTAAACCTCGTGTCCTTGTCCAAGCTTATGAAGTTGATCCCTTGCTCCTGCGCGAACATTTTCACCGAAATGACGCGGCCGAAATTTACACTTGCGTAGCCGAATAAATCGTGTCGTTGAGCTTGGGGAATAGAAAAATTCGCCACGACAAATCGAAAGATGACCTTCCCCCATTTCCAAAGTGAGCGACTTATTGGAATACCTTTCGCAGCGTTAATCTGGATATTATCTTCAAGCACCTTATCGTAGTTAATACCAACCGGCACGAAAACGATGTCGCGATCCTTCTCAACGTCAAATCCACGCAGCATGTAATCGATAAATCCAAGTTTGGGTGGTGCGAGCGCACCCGTCTTCGTAAGACCGCCTTCTGGAAACACCGCTTGGCAGACGCCTTCTCTCGTAGCCATATGAACGTATCTCTCAAGAACGCGCCGATAGAGGGGATTTCGCGAGTCGCGCCGTACGAAGAAAGCACCCATTGCTCGTATCAATGACTGCAGTAGAAATACCTTAGCCCATTCACCGGCGGCATAAGACAGCGTTGTCTGCTTGGATGCGAGATACGCGACCAACATGTAGTCGATATTGCTGCGATGGTTAATTACAAATACAACTGTCGCGTTTCGATCGATCGATCGAATTTCATTTTCATCGGCAACCCCGACACGGATACGGTACAGCTGACGGCACGCGTACCGACACATTCGATAGATCCAACGATAATAGACATAGGCGTTAAAGGCCGGGACGATTTCACGTGCATATTGAAGGACCTCCTGCTGGGCGACTTCGCGTGGCATCTTGTTCAGCTTTACATGCGCCTCCATTCCTTCGATGACCTTCGAGTCAAATATCAGGCGGTCGATTAGAACTTTGCGTTTTGTCAATTGGAAAGGTCTTATCTCGATTTGGAGATGCTCGCTGATCTCGGTGAGCACGCGATTCACCTTGCGCCGGATCATCCATCGCACACTGGGAATGAGGAGCTTTTCCAACATGAAAAATACCGACAGAATCACCGGTATTGTGATTTGCCACATCGGAAGTGTGATGGGATTGTTTAGCATGAAGCTCCCGTTTCAATAATCATCGGGTGTTTAGTCTAAGCGATGGCTTACCTGTCCATCGATACTATCGGCGTGGTGGCCGTGTCATCTTATCGACAGATTTAGATCTGACGATATCAGCCACGAGTTTTTCAAAAAACTATATGATTTGTTACGCAGTATTAGCAAATTCGTATGATTCACAGACTGTATTGTAAACGCCGCGCGTTGTTTAGAAACAACGTGACGGACAGGAGCAAATAGCGCGGTGTTTGGCGATACGGGAAGACGAAACGGCTTTGTGGGTAGTGAGGTCGTAGTATTCGCTGGTAGGCGGGCTAGCTGCATGTACGACCGACGGTATTTACCGGGCCGCATATTTCAGGCCCGACGCTGAAAGAATAGATGCCGGAGTCGAACATAGCACCCGATCGCGATGGACGCGAAAAGGTAAGGAGTCAAAAATTGATACGGATCATTAACGCTATATCAATGAAAGACTCGACCCCATCGTGGCGGGGCAGTGATTTAGGGTCGAGGACGGACTGCTCGGAGTATCGTTGAAAGGACTGACCTCATTCTCACGGGGTCAGTCCTTTAGCAGGCTGTTGAAAAACTCGTTTTTCGACAGCCTGTGCCCGGCACAGGGATGTGCCGGCATCAATCGAGCACGCTATGTGCTTGATTGATGGAGCAAGACGGAAACCGCGTTTTCGTCTTGCGAGTTGAAAAACGATAGGGACATCGTTTTTCAACAACCTGTTAGGGCAAGAGGCCGACTACTCAGACGAGCCCCGGTGTGGTCGCCACCACTAACTGGATCGCTACGACCAGGCCGAGCACCTTCAAGCCAATGTTCATTACGGGTGTATTGATGATTCGGTTTGCCATTTTCATTTCCTCTGAAAGAGTTTCCGTTCAAGTTGCAGGCAAGTATCGACAAAAACGATTCATTGATAAATAATCAAATAATCAAATTATTGTTCTGTTATAGAGAACAATGGACCGATTCGAAGAAATGCGGAATTTCGTGCGCGTCATCGATGCGGGCAGCATCACCCGCGCGGCCGATCAAAGCCACGTCGCGAAGTCGGCCGTCAGCCGGCGCTTGTCAGACCTCGAAGTTCGCCTCGGTGTCCAGCTCATCAACCGCACCACGCGACGCATGACGCTGACCGATGCGGGGCAGCGCTTTTACGGCGAATGCACCCGCCTGCTGGCGGAGTTGAACGAGGTGGAGGCGAACGTAGCGTCAGCCGAAGCCGCGCTGACGGGCCGGATCCGCCTGGCCGCGCCGACGGTATTCGGCACCCAGCACTTAGGTCCGGCCATCAATGCGTTCCTCGAGAATCACCCCGATATTCAATTCGACATCGAATTCAACGACCGACAGATCGACATCATCGAAGAAGGCATCGACCTCGCGGTCCGCATTGCAACGCTCAGTGACTCGCGCATGATTGCCCGGCGCCCGGCGCCTGGCGCCCATTACGGGCCTGGTCTCGGCGAGCCCTGACTACTGGAAGAGCCACGGGAAACCGAAGACGCCCGACGACCTTGCCGCGCATCACGGCATGCACTATTCCAATCGCACATCGACCACCTGGCGCTATCACACCGCGAACGGCCGCTCCGGCAGCGTCCGCGTGCCGGCGATCCTGCAGGCAAACAACGGCGATTTTCTGCGCGATGCAGCAATAGCGGGCCGCGGGGTGATCCTCCAGCCAAAGTTCATCTGCTACGAGGCGGTAAAGGCAGGTCTGCTGGAACCGGTGCTGACTCGTTACAAGTGGATCGATCTGTCGGTCTACGCAATCTACCCGAACACGCGTAATTTACCGCGGCGAATTCGGGCATTCATCGATTTCCTGGCTGAACTATGGAGTGGGTGCCCGTATTGGGAAGACTGCTAAGGTGTAGAAACTCGGACTCGTTCTTACAGATCCGCGCTCCGGTTTCAATCTGATCTTACACGCGCCAATTGCCGCGCAGGCGCAGAACGTGCACCTCGGCGCGGTGACCTTAATTCAACGCTTCGGCAGAGGAAAACCGCTTATGCCGCGAACGTCCGCACCGCGGTGGAATAAACGGTGCCGGAGTTGACTTATTTGACTAACTTACCGCCGTATTGGCGCCGCCTATCCTAGTATCCTAGGGGGCAAACCACGTTTTACACGGTGCCGCGCGTTTTCACGGTCCCGACAGCGGCCCGGCGCACTTAGTCAATTAAGTCAATTCCGACATCCGATTCTCGTTCTAGTCAATTAAGTCAACTCCGGCACCCGATTCCGCTTCGATTCCGCTTACTTAGTCAATTAAGTCAATTCCGACATCCGATTCTCGTTCTAGTCAATTAAGTCAACTCCGGCACCCGATTCCGGGTGACGGGTGCTCTGGTGTGCGAGGAGCTTGGGATCAGTACGCGACAGCTTCGGCGGTGGCAGGATTTGGTAAGTGAGCACGGGGAGAAGGCTGCGTTCCCAGGCCACGGCAAGAGCCGCGACGAGGAGATGACGCGACTCAAGCGCGAACTGAGCAAGGTCACAGAGGAGCGTGATTTTTTAAAAGAAGCGGCGAGGTACTTTGCCAGGGAGTCGAAGTGAGATACGGCTGTATCCACCGGCGGCGGCGCCAGCACTCGGTCAGGATGATGTGCGGGTTGTTGCGTGTCTCGCGTAGCGGTTACTACGACTGGTGCGGTCGTGGCGAGAGTGCGAGACAGCGCCGGGACCGGCGTCTGTTACCCCTGATCCGAGGCCTGCACCTGGAGAGTGGCGGTGTCTACGGCGCACGCAAGGTGCAACGCGAACTGGCCGAGCTCGGTGAGCCTTGCGGACGGCACAAAGTGGCCCGCTTGATACACGATGCCGGACTCAAAGGTTGTCCGAAGCGCCGATTTCGCCGGCTTGCTGAGCGCCCGCCGAGCTACCCGGTTGCAGCGAACTTGCTCAACCAGGACTTCAAGGCCAGCCGGGTCAACGCGCGCTGGGCGTCGGATATTACCTACCTCTCGACACGCCAGGGATGGCTGTACCTGGCGGTAGTGATGGACCTCTATTCGCGACGCATTGTGGGCTGGTCGATGGACCGGCGGACCGGCCGACACCGGGTGGTGGACGCGATGAAGATGGCGCTGGGGCAACGTCAGCCGAGCGCCCCGTTGCTCCATCATTCCGACCGTGGACCGCAATACACCAGCGATGACTTCCGAGCGCTACTGGCGCGTTACGGGATCGAATGCAGTATGAGTGGTCGTGGTAGTTGTTACGACAATGCACCGGTCGAAAGCTTTTTCGCGCTACTCAAGCGCGAGCGCATTCGCCGACGCACTTACGCTTCTCGAGAGGACGCCAAGGCTGATGTGTTCGACTACATCGAGCGTTTCTACAACCGATGTCGGCGTCATGGCTACCTGGACTATTCCAGTCCGGTAGACTTTGAAAGGCAGGCAGTGAAGACCTAATCAACTGGTCCGAAATTCTGGGGCCGAACCAATTAGCGGCCATAAGGCTGACAGAACGCCGGCACTGCCCGTCCCTTTGGCCACTTTCTCCATGAAGTGGCGCCGGCTGTAGTCGAAATCGTATTTTCTAATATGCATATATTCCCTGCCTTTCTAATCGGATATAGGTATAAATTATTTAACTGACCCGTCCGCGAGTTCTCTGTCTTGGACCCCTCCAATTGCGGCGTTGAGCCTCTGCTAGCGGCGCAGAAGATAGCCCATCTAGCACTGTCATCCAAGACCGCGGGTAAAGGCCCGATTTCAGTCCCGAGGTATGTCCCGCATACGGCGGTTTCCGTTCAATACATACCCCGTCTTTTCGCGCAACCCTTAGCCCAAATGCCCGTATCGGTGGTACCGGTTTCGGCCAAAATGCTGTGGTCAGTCAAATCAAGGCCTTGACACGCGCCGGTCAAACCCCCTTGGATCTACAAACCCGCCCCGTAGAACCCGCGCTCCCATTAGTTCTCGTAATCCCGTTTTCGCCATGATGTTCAGCGAGGCAGCGTGCTGGGCACGATTCTGGCCGGGGCCTCAAAGGGTTAGTGTAAGCACCAAGTAAGCTGTGAACGCCAGTCCTAACACTGAGAGGCCGAGCATGTCGGCAACGCCGAGCGTTCCCACAGTTTGTGAAGCATCGCGATCTGCCAATATCAGTTCACGATGGATCATGAATAAGGGAATCGTGAAGCTGATCGCGGTGAGTAACCCGAACACCACATAAAGCCATACGCCGAGCATTTCAAGCCGACGTGCCTCCAGTACGGCCCAGACGATCACGGTAAGACCGAGAAACAGAATATCCACGGTAATGAATCGACTTGCAGGATTGACGAGGGTTTCTTTCCAAAAGTGGATCGTCGCGCCGACAAAACCGGCGTGTAGATACTCCAATATGTTGCCCCAGGTGCCAACCAGAGCCACGATCCCTATCAGTCCATAGAGAACACACAGTGCTTTGCGTGAAATAGTCATATTCGCGCTCCTCTCATTCACCAAGAAAGATGTTGCCTCTGTCTGGATTCCTTATTCCATTTGATTTTCCAATGCAATGCTCCGTGCTAACGGAAATCTTCGACCGGATTAAACGAGGCGTCGTCGGCCAGCAAGCCCTTACCCGGCACATGCCTGGGATCGAGGCACGTGCCACCTCGAACGGTTTCAATGAGCAGTCACGGAATCGACCGCCGAGTAAAGGGTTTCAGCCATAGCGGCCGCTCAGTAAATCGCCGGCCGCCGGCACTTCGGTCGGCAGTTTCAACGCACGCAGGATCTCGAATACCGTGGCTGCGGCGGTCGATAAGACCGGGACGTCGAGCGTTTGCTGCACGATGTCGAGCGCGGCCAGGGACGGCATCTGCACACAGGCCGATAACACCACTGCGTCGGCGTTTGCGGTCGAGAGTTGCTTGACCGTTGCCACCAGGGCCAGGGGGTCGCGCGCGCCGACGTCGAGGTTATTCGGGATCTCGAGCGAGATGGCGTCGAGTACTTCAATGCCTTCGCTCTCGATATAGCAGGTTACGAGTTCCGTCAAACTTTTCATGTACGGCGTGATGACGGCAATCTTGTTCGCGCCGAGCGCCTTCAAGGCGTCGATGAGCGCACCTGCGCTGGTCACTATCGCCGTCTCGGGCGCGTCTTCGCGGCACACGGCGCGGAGCGAACGCTCGGTCTCGCGATGGTAGCCCGGTCCGTGACACATAATGGCCACTAGACAGGCGGAGGCGATCACGTCCATGCGCGCATCGGTCAGTTCGCGCGCGCAGCGGACCATGTGTCCGTTCATCGCGCTAAGTTCGTCTTTAGCCACTGTTTTCATCGGCGCGCGGCTCGAATGAAAACTGAACCCCACCGACGCCGGCACGGCGGCACGCTGCAGCATCGCCGGCACCTCCGTTTCCATCGTCGTATTGGAACTGGGAACGATTTGCCCGATGCGGAAGACCCGTCGGTCGCTCATGGGTCGATCTCGACGTAGAGCATGCCGTCCTCGATCCGCACCGGGTAGGTTCGCACCGCTTTGACATAGGGCTCGACGACAGCCTCGCCGGAGCGGATATTAAACGAGCCCAAGTGAAACGGGCAGATCACCTCCTCGCCGTCGATTTCGCCCTCCGACAGCGATGCGGCACCGTGAGTGCAGGTGTCATCCGTCGCGAAATACTCGACGTCCAGGTTGTAGATGGCGATTGCGTCGCGGCCTTCGATCTCCACCTGCCGGATGTCGCCGGGCTCCAGTTCGTCCCGGCCGAACGGCGTGATATTAGACATTGGCCACCTGCCGGGCTTCGAGCGGCTGAAATTCCCGCATGAGGCGTTGGCCGAGCGCCAGCACCCGCGCATCGTCGTGACGGCGGCCGATCAACTGAACACCGAGCGGCAGAGCATGCGGACCGAAACCAACGGGCAGGTTCAGGCACGGCACCCCGAGCAGGGTCCAGCTCACCTGGAAGATCGGATCACCGGTCGCCATGCCAGGCGGGGCCTCCCCCGGCGCACTCGGCGCGATCACCGCATCGAACTCGCCGAAGCATTCGTTCACCGAATCACGGCATTGATCGGCGTGCGCATGGGCCTCGACATACTGTTCCTCGGTCGTGGCCCGCCCTTCCTCGATGATCTCCAGGACTTTCTCGCTCATTTGATCGCGGGCTGTCTGGTAGTCGGCATCGAGTGATTTCGCAATGCCCTTGTAGAGGATACGGCGATGAACTGCGACGAGGTCGGCGTACGCCGCGGGTAATTCGAAGGTCTCGACGTCGGCGCCGAGCGTCCCGAACTGCTCGGCAGCCGCCTCGAGGATGTCACGGGATTCGGGTTCAGCGAATTCCCATTGCCAGGTCCTGCACAGGCCGATCCGCGGCCGTTTGCCCTGCGGCCACTACATCGTCTGATTCTGTGTCGACACCACACCGTAGAACGCCTGGAGATCGGCGATCGAGCGCGCCATGTAGCCGAGCGTGTCGAAATAGAGCTGCAGCGGCAGGATGCCGGTGCCGTCGGTCGTCCCGTGGGTCGGTTTCAAACCGTAGACACCGCAAAACGCCGCCGGACGTATCAGCGATCCCGCTGTCTGGTTTCCGAAGGCGATCGGCACCATGCGATCGCAGACCGCGGCCCCGGTGCCGCTCGAAGAACCGCCGGGGGTGTGTTCGAGGTTCATCGGATGGCGCGTCTCGTTCGGCTTGTAAAGCGCGTACTCGGTCGAAACCACCTTACCCAACAGCACAGCGCCGGCGTCGCGCATCAGGCTGACGCAATTCGCGTCCTCGGTCGGCCTGCGCCCCGCGTGGATCGGCGTGCCGAGTTCGGTCGGAAAATCCTTGGTGTCGATGACGTCCTTGACCGCGAACGGCACCCCATGCAATGGTGATCGCGGCGGTTCACCGTCTGCTTTGGCAGCCTCGGCCAGCGAGAATTCCGGATCTAGATGACAGAAAGCGCACACATCGGGATTACGCAGTTCGATGCGGTCGAGGCATGCGCGTGTCAGTTCGACCGAGCTCACCTCCTTTTTCGCGATCAGCGCCGCAGCCTCCGTCGCCGTCAATATAGTGAGATCCATAAGCTTGATCTATTGTGCTAGTAGTTCTGTGATTTGGTCGTCGATGAACGCGGTGTCCTCGGGATTGCGCCCGGAGCCGGCCCAGTGTCCCCACTGCGAGTGAATGGGTCGATATTCCGCGTTCGTCATGTGGCTGACTTCGATCTCGCTGTCTTCCGGTGGAAAATACGCATCGTTGACGCACGGCATGACGAAGATTTTGGCCTTGATCGAAGCCAGGGCCCGCTCGAAATCACCTTGATGGCTCTCGTTATTGCTGATATCCGCCGACTGCCAGGTTGCGATTTGCGCCAGCAAATTATTCGCATCGATGCTACAGAAGGTGGCTTCCCAATAGCGGTCGAGAAAATCGTCAAGGGAAGTGTATCCGAGCTTTTCGTACAGCGCGTGCCGATAAAAATGCGCCGACGGCGGCCACGCCGCCCAGGCGCGCGCCATCGCCCTTATGCCCACTAGCGGCTGCGATTCGTAGCGGCCGCCCTGCCATGCCGGATCGGCAGTCAAAATACCGCGCATTCCTTCGAGAAACACGACGTTGTGGCGCGATATCCTCGCAGAACCGCAGATCGCCCCGGCACGCTCGACAAAATCCGGAAACAAGGCCGCCCAGTGGTAGGCCTGCACGGCCCCCATGGAGAACCCCACTGCCAATGCCAGCTTGGTGACACCGTATTCTTCAGTCAGCAAGCGGTGTTGCAGCCGGACATTGTCGGCGATCGTCACGAGCGGAAAGTCCGCGCCTAGGCCATGACTCGGCGAGGAGGAGACCCCATTGCCGATGAGATTAACGATGACGATGAAATACTTGTCAGGATCGAGCGCACGCCCTTCCCCGGTTAGATAAAGACTGTGTTCATGCGTGCCGCCGTAATGCGTCGGCATAATGATCGCATTGTCTTTGGCCGCATTGAGCGTGCCGAATGATCGATAGGCAATCCGGGCATCAGATAAGGTCGCGCCCGACTCCAAGGTGACGTCGCCGGCATGAAAGGTTTGATAGGAATCATCGTTCATTCACGTGCTCCGCAATCTGCGAGTACGTCCGCATCCTTTGGACGCACACGATTGGCGCTAGCCGTAAACGGGCTGTAGTTTCTGGGTGGCCTCGGCCAGATCGGGCGGCGCCACGATCACACCACGGTCGATGATCTGTTCGTCGCCGATCCAAAACGACTGCTCCTTCATGACGCAATCCGGGTGATTTTCGCCGCCGCCTTCCACCCACTGCGGCAGGCCCAGGCCGACCGCATTGCAGCCGATGACCCGCTGATCTTCGATGAATGACTTGCCGGTAAACCGGGCGGCCGGATGATAGCCGCAGGTAAAGTGGACGATATTGCCATATTCACCGTTACCCGCACGTTTGAGTGAACGGTCGATGGCTTTCAATTCGGTACCGCCGCCGCTGACCGATTGAATCTTGCCGTCCACTTCGAACCGGTAGGGTTCTTCCAGCGCAGTGTAGTACTCATGGAACGTCGACTCGCAGATCACCGTGCCCTTTACCGTATCGAGCTCGGGGATCACCATGACGGTGCCCGGGACGAAGTAGCCGCCCGGCTTGGTCGCGCGCTCGATGGCCAGACCCTCGGGATCGGCGAGTTGGAAGCTGACATCGGTGCCCAAGGGCGTGGTGAAGCGGCATTGTTTGCCGGCCGATTCAGCGAGCAGTGCATTGAATAAGTCGGAGACCACGAACACCTGGTCCAGATCGGCCTTGCTGAAAATGCGGATGATGCCCCCCGCGCCGATGTCGGCCGCTAAAAAATAGCGGGTGCGGCCATTTTTCATCGCCGTGTCGTAGACCGCGGCGCCGGCGATGTAGGGCATGCATAGATCGATCCAGGCATCACAATTCTGCGCGGCTGCTGTGACGGGATCCGGCATATAGGGATTCGCGAGGCCGCCTTGAAACGGCAAGGGCGGCGCCAGCGTCATACTGGCGACTCTTGTGCCTAAGCTGTAGGACGCATTGACCAAGGCGTCGACGGCGCGTTTCTCGGTGTTGATGTCCGCCGTGATCAGCACGTGCTCGCCTTCGACGATGCACATCATGTCGCGCACTAACAGCAACGCTGCGCGGGCGAGATCAGGACCTACATCGCCACCATTACTCATCGCCTAGCTCCGTTACCGCTTGCCCGGCAATACTTGGTTTCAGCCATGTCCCAGATCGTCCACACTGTGTTTTATCGTGCTCATGACGCCGCCAGCTTCGAACGGAGATACCGGGCCGGGTTCGTAATAGCGCGATTTTATCCCCATCTGCAACGCTTTGATCATATCCGTATCTTCATTCATGAATGCTTTGTAGAAATCTTCATACTGCTGCGCCTTCTCCCGGAAATCGGGCTGATCGAAATGCTCCGGGGGGAACAACTGATAGGTAATGGACAGGCTCGTATCGACCGTTAGCGGCCAGTTCGTGTTCACCGAGACGTAATCGAATCTCGGGAACCAGGACACATGCGGCGGGATGTGGCTGGAGAAGCCGCCGCTATGCAATTCCTCGGGCAGCCAGGGAATTGGACCAAACAGGGATTTGCCATCTGGGACTAAAGTGCCGCCCACGAACCTGCCGTGATACCCGCCGTCGAAAACCTGATAACGGTATCCTTCGAGCGGTTGATGTGGACCGAACGTGTCGGTGTGCAGTACCGCAATATGATAAATGTCGGTGAGGTTTTCATTCAGAAACTTCCAGTTACAGGAAAGCTCCATCTGAAATTTGTTGGCAAGTTTCAATCGCCCCATCTGGTAGGGTTCGTAGATTCTCGGAAAATCCCATTTTTCGAGATTTTCCATCAGAGGCCTCGCCTCCGCATCGAAATTGATGAAAATAAAACCTTCCCATAGCTCCGTTCTGATGCGTGGCAGCCTGCAATTCTCCTTCTTGAAGTTTTTAGCTTTCTCCATGAACTTCGCATTGACCAGCTTGCCGCTCGTATCGTATGTCCAACCATGATAGGGGCAGGAAAAGTATTTTGTATTGCCCGAATTCCACGCGACCTGAACACCTCGATGCCGACATACGTTCGCAAACGTTTGAATATTGCCGTTCTGTTCTTTGACGACGACCACGGGCTCGTTGGCAACGCGATGCGTGAAATAGTCGCCTGGGTTTTCAACTTCTTCCGCGCGACCAACAAGTAACCACTCCTTCATGAAGATCTCTTCGATCTCCCGTTGCATGATCTCTTCCGAGAAGTAGACCTCACCGGATTTATGAGTTTTGTTCACCTCGGGTGCGTCGTTCACCACGCTATACCCGAGCTCTGCGGGGTCATAGCTGATTTTCGACGTGTTGTCTTTTAAGTTCGCAGCCATGTTGAATTCCTCATATTCGATTGACAACAAAGCACTATCGAGGATAGCGCCACACCTGAAAAGATGTCCACGAGTATAGAAGAATAACTAGCCTTTTTAGCCGAATTGAGAGGCTGTATCAAGTCGCGGTGCGGATGTCCGCTTCATGGGGTCGACAGCGGCCTGATCGCGGCAGCACAGCTCTAGATTACGTCTGCAATGCCCTCGTAAGCGGCCATCCCCGGCTACCGCATCCACAGCTATGTTTGCACCGACGTTATGGGTCACAGGGTCGAGGCTGTGTAAAAACTATTTTCAATTTTGAAAAGTGGGAAGACCGCGATCAAATTCGATCAATCCTGGCAGGACGGTCCCTTATTCGTCTGCTTAGTGCACTAAGAGTGGGGAAATTTTTCGCGGCGCGCCGGAATTTCGGACTTTTTACACAGCCTCGGCCGGAAGCGGCCTATTGCGTTGCAGCAAGGCATGATCGCTCTCTTCCCCGAAGCAGACCTCGGAGTTGAAAGCTCAACAGCCAAGTCCAGTGAGTATGTGAAACAGGTATGCGCCAGGTCGGGTTTAACCCAGAGTTTGATTCTGATAGATCGAGTACAAGTTTCTACGGCTAAGGTACTTGATTGCAAAGCACTGCGCCCACTATCCGTGACTCCGCAGAACCGTCGATTTCAAGCGCTTATCGCGAATTGAATCGTGGGTGCCCCTTATTGGACTGAAGCGTTGATGTCACAATGGTACGTCACGCGCGGGCCGAACCGGCGCTAACGGAGGCCGGATCCCGAAGCCGGTCTTGAACGCATACAGGCCGCGATGCGGCCCCATTATCCTAGGTTCTCCGAGGAGGAATATGACCGGCGTCACCGCGCGATCAGGGCGGAGATGGAACGGCAGGGTGTTTCATGCCTGGTGATCTATGCGGGCAGTTACAGCGTCGGCAACCAGAAAAACCTCCATTACCTCAGCAACCTGATCTCCTATCTACCGGCCTATCTCGTGTTTCCGCTCAAGGGTGAGCCGACGCTGTTCATGTTGATCTATTCGTTTATCCCGGGTGGACGTGCGATCTCGAACGTGGACGACGTGCGCTGGTCGCTCGGACCCGATGGCCCGATCGCCTGCATCAGAGAAAATGGAGGCGACGAGGGAAAAATCGGCCTCGTGGGCGAGGATGTCATCACGAGTTCCATTCCCCACGGTCATTACGAGGAGTTTGCGGCGGCATTCGGCGAAGATTCCTTGGAGAATTTTACTTTCGCCATGCACGCCTTGATGAAAATTCCGAGTGAGGAGGAACTCGAGTGGTTTCGCAAAGGCGCGGCGTACAGTGATCTCGGCGTTGCGGCCTATATCGAGGCTGCCGAGCCGGGCAAGACCGACAGCCAGATCTATGCTGCGATACACCAGGCCTATCTTTCGCAACCCAACGGCGTGTTCTATTTTTCCTGGATCGGGTCGACCCCGATGGAGAACCCGAGCTGCCCGTATCCTTTCGGCCTGCCGTCCGGGCGGACCGTGCACAAAGGCGACATCATCATGACCGAGATCAGCGGCGCTTATCACGGATATGCGGGACAGATCGCGAGGCCGCTCGCGCTGGGTAAACCCCCGCAGCGCTACCGCGATTTTTTCGATCGGGCGCAAGAGGTTTACTACGGGGTACAGGAAGTCCTGGTACCGGGCAACACCGCGCGCGACGTGCTCAAAGTATCGCAGAAATTTCTCGACCTGGGCTATTCAGTGCAATGCCCGACGATCCACGGCTGGGGCCAGCGCATCATCCCGCCCTTCGCCGACCTGCCCGGATCGAAGGTGTGGACCGCGGAGCTCGATGTGCCATTCGAGGAGAACCAACTCATTATGATTGAGCCCAGCCCGTGCTCGCCGGATATCACGGCGGGCATTTTCGTCGGCGACTTGAACCGCGTCACGACGGGCGGTGGCGAGTCGCTGCATCAATGGCCTTTTGAGTTTACCGTTAAAGATTAAGCGCGCTCTTCCAACGAATCACGGCAGGCGCGACAAGCGCGCCGCCAGTGCGCGCAAAGTTGCGACGCGTTCGGGCCCCGACGGATGGGTCGAAAAAAATGAGGTCGAAGATGCGCCCGGTATCCGGTTCATCGCTTCGTGCAGGCGCGCCCCACCGTCTGCTTCGAAGCCCGCCTCCACCGCCCATATCGTGCCCAGATAATCCGCCTCCCGTTCGTTATCCCGACTGTAGCCGGACTGAATTGCGGCGAAGGTGAGGCTGGAAATCGTCTGCCCTCCGGAAACGCCGAGGCCACTCAAGACCACGCCGCCGATGACGCTCAGAATACCGGCTGTGGCGGTCTTGGCTTGCTGGCTTTCCCCGTGTTCGAGTTTGAGGTGCGCTATCTCGTGGCCTATCAGCGCCGCCGCGGCGTGCGGATCCCTACCCAGGATTTCGAGCATCCCAAAACTGATACCAACAACGTTTTCGCTGCGCTGCCCCTTCCCGGCGAACGCGTTCGGCAGATCGCCGTCGACGATGATGAGGATCACTTTGAGTTCGGCTGCTTCCTCAATGCCCGTTTTAACGGCGTACAGCAGACGCATTTGATCCGTTCGCACGGTATGAATGGCCTTGCCGCGCTTGGTACCGAGTTGGACGACATCGGCATCGGCAGCGGCGATTTCCGAGACGCGCCATTGATATTGAAATGGCTGACCATGGACGCTTGCTGAGATCCCGATCGCAATGACAAAGCTTAAGATCAGGAACGGATGATGGCGGTGCTTCATGTCGGTCAGTATACGGAGAGCATCAGTCCCTGTTGTGATTGGAATCGATACAGCGCCATTCGTTCACCCGAAGAGGTCTCGTTCGCGCCCATAATCCCAGAGGCAAGCGTCTGGCCGAACCGTTAAACTGACCCGTCCGGCGGAGCACGAAAAAGGAAATGAGCGCATGCGCTGTGAAGTGGTCGCGATCGGTACCGAACTTCTGCTCGGCCAGATCACCGATACCAATTCGTCCTGGATCGGGGCCGAACTGGCCTTAGCCGGTATCGATTCCCATTACCAGACAAAAGTCGGCGACAACCTGGAGCGCATGGTCGAGAGTATCCGCCAGGCGCTGG
Source organism: Gammaproteobacteria bacterium (assembly GCA_963662545.2). Taxonomy (GTDB): domain Bacteria; phylum Pseudomonadota; class Gammaproteobacteria; genus JAYYZW01. The sequence goes on along the minus strand of CAXXLL010000003.1, from coordinate 2,015,575 downwards.
CCCGCAGTGATGCGGTGATCACTTGCGGCGGTCTCGGACCGACCCAGGACGACATCACACGCGAAGCGATTTGCGAAGTCATGGGGGTGCAGCTCGTCCACCAGCCCGTGATCGCCGATCGTATCCGTCAGATCTTCGAATCCCGGGGCCGCAGCATGCCGGCCAATAACCTGCGCCAGGCGGATGTACCCGAAGGCGCGAGCGCGATCCCGGAGCAGCCGGGCACGGCGCCGGGGCTCGTCTGCCCGATGGGCGACAAAGTGATCTATGCCGTCCCCGGTGTGCCTCACGAAATGCGGATCATGATGAGAGGGACCATCTTGGCGGATCTGAAACGGCGCGCAGGCCTGAGCGCCGTGATCAAAAGCCGCGTACTCAGAACCTGGGGACACAGCGAGTCGCGCCTTGCGGAACTCCTGTCCGAGCGCATCACCGCGCTCGACGAATCCGGGAATCCGACGCTCGCTTTCCAGGCGAGCGGCATCGAAGGCATCAAGGTACGCATCACGGCGAAGGCCGATGACGAAGAGGCAGTGGCTAAGCTCATTGCCGAGGAGGAAGCGCGCGTGCGCAGCGTACTCGGAAACTGCGTTTTCGGCATCGACGAACAAACGATGGAATCGGTCGTGCTCGATATCCTGCGATCGCGAGGCCAAAGCCTGGCCTTGGCCGAGATCACGAGCGGTGGAATCGCGAGCGCGCGACTGTCGGCTATCGACGGCGCAGGAGAGGTATTTCGCGGGAGCGTTGTTCCGGCCGCGGGCACCGCGCGACAGGCAATCCTGGGCGTCCCGGCCTCGACCATCGGCACGGCGGAAGCCGCCGGTACCCTGGCGGCGGCGGTACGCAACGCATTCGGCACCGATGTCGGTCTGTCGACCACCGGCCAGCATGACCTCGGTGATTCGAAACAGGATGCGCCCGGTACAACCTATCTCGGTATTGCCGTCAACGACGAGGTCATAGTCGAGCAGGTCCGCCTACCGGGCGATCGCGAGCGCGTCCGGCAATACAGCGTGATCAGTCTTTTGAACGCGCTGCGATTGCGGTTGATTTCGAGTTGAACTTTATTTGCTTGCCCCGCGAGCGAGCTTCTACGACGACGAGCGCTAGGTTTCCATGAACCGCTTCTTCGCGAATCCCTCTTCATAGGGTGACAACGCCTTGGCGTCAACGACGAGTCGCTGAAACAACCACTCGCCGTTATCGTGTTTCACATAGGTATCTCGATATTTCGCCATCAGCCAACAGGCCTGGGATTGCGGTTCGCTAACCATCGGCTGCCAGAGGTCCCATTTCCCCGTCGCCGTATCGCCGTCGATCTCGATCACTGGATTGGTGACGTAATGATTGGCAAAGCTGATGAGCTTTGATGCGCCGCTGAAGAATCCGTGAATCGCATCGCGTCCTTCATAGCAACCAAAGAGTCCACCATCCCAGACACCATCCTCCACGAACAGCGATACGATGCCGTCCGGATCGTAGCTCTCGTCGCAATAGGCGCAATATCGATGCTTGAGTTGCTTGATCTTCTCGACGTCGTATAACCATTGCAGCTTTTCGGAATCATTCATCGGTCTCAACTCTCGTTAACTCGGAGATGACAAATATAGCGGCTGGGGACCCCTCTTGGGAAGGGAAGAAGCGTGGCTCGGTACGCCCGCTTGCAAAGCAAGACATCCTTGGGAATTCCGGTTTGTTCAACAAGCGTCGGCGTGTCGTTCATCGATCCGCCATTCGGAGTGGACTTGATCCGCCGGGACTAGCATCATGGATCCAATCACGAGCCAATGGCCGCCGGAGGGCGAAGCTTCATGAAAATCGAAATCGAATATTGTGCGGTTTGAAACTACGAGCCTAACGCTCTCCGTGCGAGAGACAGGATCAACGCGCTCGGTGATCACGACGTTCACCTGATCAAGGGTGCTAACGGCGTGTTCGAGATCACGCTCGAAGGCAAGCTCGTATTCTCCAAGAAAGCCCTCGGCAGATTTCCGACGGACGCCGAGATCGACGCTTTACCCGGTGCCTGAGGAATCGGCCCCGGCATACGAACCAGGCCGGCTTGAGACGATATGCTAATCGCCAACTGGATCACGGAGCGGCTCACCGAAGGCATCATCGGTTTCGAACCCCTGAGCGCGGAAATCGTGACGCGTGCCGCCGGAAGGGGGCTTGAGACCTCGGCGCGCGAAGTGCGAGTCATTCTTGAACGAATGGTCCGCGACGGTACGGTCGAAACCTGTCAATACCTCGCGGAAGATGATCGCTATGAGCCAACGGTATACGATAAATCCAATATTTACTTCTACACATTTCGTCTGAAACCGACGGGCTGACCGCAGCAGACTTGAAAGGGGCACTAGCACCTGTTTGAACGCGAGGGCGCTCGACCAAATTTTTTCCGGACACGCGTTCAATTCATGAAGGGGGCATGATGATGGCGGTGAACGAACTCTGTACATCCACCCTCCTCGACGTCGCCGGACGTATCGAGAACAAGGAAATATCGCCGGTCGAGCTGACCGAGGCGATGCTCGCTCGAATCGCTGAGATCGACGGCAAGCTGCATAGCTATCTCCTGGTGACGACTGATCTCGCCATGGAACAGGCCACGCGCGCCGCAGCGGAGATCATCCAGGGGACCTACCGCGGTCCGCTGCACGGCATGCCCATTGCCCTCAAGGATCTTGTCAACACCCGGGGCATTCCGACCACCTGTGCATCAGTGATCCTCAAGGACTTCAAACCGGATTACGACGCCGCCGTGGTTGAGCGCCTGAACGCGGCCGGCGCGGTGATCCTGGGCAAACTGAATCTGACCGAGTTCGCGCTCTACGGCTACCATCCGGATTTCGAGCCACCCGCCAATCCGTGGAACCTCGATTACTGGTCGGGCGTGTCTTCGAGCGGCTCGGGCGCGGCCACCGCCGCCTCCCTCTGCTTTGCCAGTCTGGGAACGGATACCGGCGGATCCATCCGCTTTCCATCCGCCGCCTGCGGCGTGGTCGGTATCAAGGCGACCTTCGGCAAGGTAAGCCGTTACGGGGTCTTTCCCCTGTCCGATACCCTCGATCACATCGGGCCGATGGCACGCACCGTCGGCGACGCCGCCGCCATGCTGCAAGTGCTCGAAGGCCGCGATCCGCGCGACGGCTCGACGCGTACCGATCCGTTCTGTGATTACTCACAGGTGCTCGACAAGGGCATTTAAAGGCATGCGGATTGGAATCGATCGCGCGTATTCCACCACCGATACCGATCCCCTGATGTCGGACGCCCTATTCGCCGCCGTCGATCTAATGGCGAAGCTCGGCGCTGAAATCGTCGAGCTGACTTCGCCCGAGCTCGCCGACGCCGCCGATCACTGGATGGCGACCTGCAGTGTCGATGCCTTGCTGGGGCACAAGAATTTCTACCCCAAGCGCGCCGACGATTACGGACCCGTGTTCCGCTCGCTACTCGACCACGGCGCAAAGGTGAGTGCTGAAGAATATGCTCGCGCGCAGCGACAGCGCCAGACGACCCGCGCGCTGCTCGACGAACTGCTGACCGATATCGACGTCATGGTGTGCCCCGCAGCGCCCTCGCCCCCGATGCCGCAGTCGGAGTTTCCTCCGCAGCAGGTCGCACCGGTCGAGGACATCGCGCCGCTGGTCCGGTTCGCCGCGCCGACCGACTTCGCCGGCAACCCGAGCCTCACCCTGCCTAACGGCTTCACGGATGACGGCTTACCGCTCGCGATGCAGTTCATCGGCCGCCACGGCGACGAGGCCGGTATTATCCGCGCGGCGGCGGCCTATGAAGCGGCCACGGAATGGCACGAGGCACGACCGCCGATCTAGGGTCAGGTGATGACCATCGAGATCTTCCGCGACGACGCTTACGCCCGGACCACCGAGGCCCAGATCCTGGCGGTAAACGACGACGGCATCGTGCTCAACCAGACGGTGTTCTACCCCGAAGGCGGCGGGCAGCCCGGAGACCGGGGCAGCATTACCTTGAGCGACGACGATGCGATCACGATCATCGATACGCGCAAGAATGAAGCCGGCGAACTGCTGCACATCCCCGCGGCCGGCCAAGCGATGCCCGCCGTTGACGACCGTGTGACGGCGAGCATCGATTGGGACTATCGCTACAAGCACATGCGCACGCACACCTGCCTGCATCTCCTCTGCGCCCTGATCCCCTACGATGTGACCGGCGGTTCCATCAGCCAGGTCAAGGGCCGGCTCGATTTCGATATGAGCGAGCCTCTCGACAAAGAAGCGGTACAACAGGCGCTCTCACAGTTGATCGCCGACGACCGCTCCGTCGCTTACCGCTGGATCACGGACGCGGAGATGGAAAATAATATGGACCTCGTCCGCACCATGTCGGTCAAGCCGCCTATGGGGCAAGACCGGGTCCGGCTGGTCGAGGTCAGCGAGGTCGACCTGCAACCCTGCGGCGGCACCCACGTGGCCCGCACTGGTGAGATCGGCGAGGTTCGCATCGGAAAAGTCGAAAAGAAAGGTAAGCACAACCGCCGCGTCAACATTCATCTCGAATGAACGCGTAGGAGCCCGCTTGCGGGCGAATCGTCGGTAAAACCGCACGATCCCGGAGATTCGGAGAAAACAAGGTGATCTACCAACTGGAAGATCAGCGTGTCGCCGCCGAGGGCGATCATTTCATCGCGGACAGCGCGAGCGTGATCGGCCTCGTACGCCTCAAAAGCAACGTCGGCGTCTGGTTCGGCGCGGTCCTGCGCGGCGACAACGAATTGATTACCATCGGCGAGAACTCGAACGTCCAGGAATGCTGCGTCCTGCACACCGACCTCGGATTCCCACTGACCATCGGCGATTACTGCACCGTCGGACACAAGGCGGTGGTGCATGGCTGCAGTGTCGGTGACAACACCCTGATCGGCATCAACGCGGTGATATTAAACGGCGCGCGCATCGGTAAAAACTGCCTGATTGGCGCCAACGCACTCATCACCGAAGGCAAGGAAATCCCGGACAACAGCCTGGTGGTGGGGTCACCGGGCAAGGTCGTCCGCCAATTGAACGAAGAACAAGTGCAGGAGATCAGAAACCAGGCCGAACGTTACGTTAGAAATTTCAAGCGCTTCAATGCCGGTCTCTCCGTCCAAATGGAGCGTGACGGGGCTTGAACCGGGCGTTTTGAATCACAGGACGATATCGGTTGCACACTCGAGCACCATTCGCGCGCAAACGAACGCCTGCCAGAAGGCAGCCATAGGAACCCGCTTGCTTGCGAAGCAAATCGCGTTCGATATTTTCAAACAAGCTTTTAGCCGACGATCCGGGCAAATTAAGCCAGCCAATGCGTGACTTGGACGCCAGCGAACAGGAAATCGTCGAGGCCGCCGCCCGCTTCGGCGCGGAAACGGTGGCACCCAATGCCGAAGCCTGGGATACCGCCGGCCGGGTACCCGATTCGTTCTTCACCGATGCCGCGAAACTCGGTCTGTGCAAGCTCGTCGTACCGCGCGAGCTCGATGGGCTTGGTCTGTCGGCCGCGGCTGTAACGCGGGTCGCCGAGACATTGGCGCATACGTCCATGGAATCGGCCTTTGCACTTTTAGTGCACAACAACCTCGCGGGCAGCATTGCGAACAACGCTCCGGCGCATCTCATCGAGGCACAGCTCGCGCGAATGATGCGCGGCGAAAACGTCGGCGCCTTCCTGCTCACCGAGCCCGACGTCGGCAGCGATGCATCGGCGATCACCACGCGCGCGGAAAAGTCCGGAACCGATTGGATCATTAACGGCCGCAAGGCCTGGATTACTAACGGCGTGCACGCGGATCTATTGAGCGTCTACGCACAGACCGAGCCGGGAGCGGGCGCCAAGGGGATCGCGTGCTTTCTGATCGAGGCCGAGTCTCCGGGCGTGACGCGACACGCACCGTACGCGCTCCTCGGCAGTCACGCCCTCGGTACTACCGGCATCGATTTCGACGATTGCCGCGTGCCCGGATCGAATCTCATGATCGCACCGGGCCTGGCCTTCCGGGCCGCCATGCAGGGCATCGATTTCGCGCGCGTCGCCGTGGCCGCGATGTGCTGCGGCATGTTGCAACAATCCCTGGCCGAGGCCGTCGCCTATACGGGCCGGCGCCGCGCGTTCGGGCAGGCCATCGGCGCATTCCAGGGGATCCAGTGGATGCTCGCGGACGCGGCGACCGACCTCGAAGCCGCGCGCCTTTTGACTCAGGCCGCCGCGGCGATGATCGATGCGGGTGAAGACGCGACGCTCGCCGCCGCGCACGCCAAGAAGTACGCCACGCGCGTCGCCTTCGACCACATCGCACAGTGCATGCAGACCATGGGCGCGGCCGGCCTGTCGCGTGATTACCCGCTGGCGCGGCACCTGGCGGCGGCGAAAATGGCGCAGTACGTCGACGGTACGACGGAAATCCAGAACGTGGTGATCGCGCGTTCGCTTGAGAATGAATATGGTGTGGCTGACGATTAGGTCGATTCTCGTTGAGCGTTTGAAATGCAGTGGCCGGTCGAGCATTCCTTCTCACTGGTACCGGGCAATCGATAATTTGTGACGATAGCGACCGCCTGGATTACAGTTAGCGACGACCGCCGCTTTCCAAACACCCACCGTCGTTTAAGATGATTATGACCCGCTCCGCGTGCGGTCCCGGCAACATTCGACTCAAATCGAGATAGGCTGGAGAGCATCATGAAATCACCCATCTGCGACCTGCTCGGTATCGAGTTTCCGCTGCTTGCCTTCAGCCACTGCCGCGACGTCGTCGCCGAGGTCTCCCGCGCTGGCGGCATGGGGGTGTTCGGCGCCGTGTCCCTGCCGCCGCAACGCTTGGAAGAAGAGCTTGCCTGGATCGACGCGCATGTCGACGGCATGCCTTACGGTGTGGATTTGATCGTGCCCGAGAAGATCGAAGGCAAGGACCGGCAGTTCGACGGCGAGCGCTTGCTGGCCGCGATACCGGACGAGCACAAGGCGTTCACGGAACAGATCCTGAGCCGGCATGGCATCGATATCGGTGATATGGATGCAGCCCGGCGAGGGATCGTCCATATCGGGAAAAACATGATGGAATCCGGCGCGAAGGCACAGCTGGACGTCGCTTTTTCTCACCCGATCAAGTTGATCGCGAACGCGCTCGGTGTGCCGCCTAAAAGCATGCTAGACCTCGGCAAGCATCACGGCGTAGCGGTCGCGGCCCTGGTCGGCGCGAAGGAACACGCGCTGCGGCAGATCGAGGCCGGCGTCGATATCCTCGTCGCTGCCGGCAGCGAGGCGGGCGGACATTGTGGCGAGGTGTCGACGATGGTCTTGATACCCGAAGTCGTCGAGGCGATTAAACCCTATGCCAATACGCCCGTCCTGGCAGCCGGCGGTATCGTTACCGGCCGGCAGATGGCAGCCGCAATGGCGATGGGGGCGGCGGGCGCATGGACGGGCTCGGTCTGGCTGACGACGAGCGAAGCTGAAACAAACCCCGTGGTAAAAGAAAAGATGTTGCGTGCGACTTCACGCGACACGGTGCGCTCGCGCAGCCGCACCGGTAAACCGTCGCGCCAGCTGAGTTCGCCCTGGACCGAGGCCTGGGAAATGCCGGGCAGCCCGACGCCGCTGCCGATGCCGCTGCAATCCTTTCTGACGGCGCCGCCGCTAGAAAAAGTCGACAAGCTCGCGCAAAGCGGACACGAGGGCGCGCGGAAACTCGCGACCTACTGGGTCGGACAGGGCGTCGGGCTTATGAATCAAACACAATCCGTACGATCGGTGATGCAGGAATTCCAGGAAGATTTTCTACGCGCATACGAACGCCTCGAGGAAGCTTTGAGTGACTAGCCCATAGGCACATAATGCGAGCGTCGAACCGACGCGCCTACCCCCCTGGAACCGCGAGGTGAGGAGAATCTAATGAATACCCATGAACAGTCAGTTCTCGATTATCTAGAAAAGAACAGGGAAAAAATCACGGAGACCTGCGCGGAACTCGTGCGCAAGCAAAGCGTCAACCCGAATTATCCGGGTATCGACGGCGACGAAGTGCTGGGCGGCGAGACGGATTGTAATGAACGTCTGGCGGAGCTTTTCGAATCTATCGGCTGCGAGATCGATCTGTGGGAAGCGGCGCCGCGCCGGCACAATCTGGTCGGTACACTCAAAGGCCAGGGCGGCGGCCAATCCCTGGCATTGAATGGTCACGTCGACACGGTACCGATCACGCAGCCCGAACGTTGGCGCTACAACAGTCCACTCTCGGGCGCGATCGAGGAAGGACGCATCTGGGGCCGCGGTACCTGCGATATGAAAGGCGGCCTTACGGCACAATTCTGGGCGGCCAAGGCCATCGTCGACTGCGGGATCAAGCTTGAAGGCGATCTGCTCTTACAGAGCGTACTCGGCGAGGAGACGATGGATCACGAGATCGGCACGACCAATGTAGTCCACCGCGGTCACCGTGCCGATGCCGGCATCGTGACCGAGCCCACCGCACCGCCAGGCAGCCTTAACGTTGTGCCGATTACCCCGGGACTCCTGTGGATGGCGCTCACAGTGCGCGGCAAGGCCAGCCACAGTTCGATGCGCTGCGAACTCGTCCGTGCCGGGGGACTCGGCGCGGAAGTCGGCGTCAATGCCATCGAGAAAGGCGTGATACTGCTGCAGGCCTTGCAGCGACTGGAAGAACAGTGGGGCCAGAGCAAAGCGCACCCCTTGTTCAAGCCCGGACATTTTACGATCCATCCCGGCGTGATCACGGGGGGACCGGAAGGGATCCTGGTGCCTTTCCTGTTCTCGGAGTTCTGCACCATAGAGTACGCAATCTGGTATCCGCCGCAGGAAAGCGTGGAACGGGTGCGCCACGAGATTGAGGAGTACGTGCTCGCGGCATCGCAGCTCGACCCCTGGCTCAAAAGCAATCCGCCAAGCTTCGAGTGGAAACTGCACTGGCCGCCGGCGCAGACGGACGTCGACCATCCGGTGGTGGAAACGATGCTCGCGGCGGATAGTGCCGTCCGCCAGCATCCCGGCCACGTCGGTTCATCAGAAGGTCGAATTCATGGTTTCTGCGCCGTCTGCGACGCTTCATGGCTCAATGCGCAGGGGATCCCGAGCGTAATCTACGGACCGGGCTCCGTCTTCGTAGCCCATTCCGTCGACGAACACGTCGACGTCGAGGAATTGATCCAGGCAACAAAAGGGCTCGCCGTCGCCGCTATGCGCTGGTGCGGCGTTGTCGATGGCTGAATAGGCGTTTCGAATGACAGCACGTTTTATTGCTCGAAACGGTACACGTCATTCTGATCGAAGGGCCCGCTTGCGGGCGAATTGATACCGGATTTCGAGGCCGCCGATTCAGAGAAACACATCGCCCCCGTTCGGGCTCAGGCACTGGCCATGGAAGTGTCGCGACTCATCGGATGCGAGGAACACGTACGCCGGAACGATGTCATCGACCTCTGCGATGCGCTTCTTGGGGATCGATTCCCGGATCATCTCCAGCAGCTCGTCGGGGACTTCGTCCAGGATGGGGGTGTTCGTAGCGCCGGGCGCCACGCAGTTGGCGGTGATATTGCGTGTACCGATCTCGAGCGCGAGCGAGCGCGTGAAAGAAATGATCGCTCCTTTAGCGGCCGTGTAATGCGTGAGCCCTGGGGCGCCCTTGTAGGCAAGCTGTGACGCAGTGTTGATGATCCTGCCCGAGTCCTGGGTGTACATGAGCGGAAGCACGCGACGCGTCGTCAGGAACACGCTTCTCAGGTGCACCGCCAGCAGCCGGTCCCACACGTCGACCGGGATCTCTTCGACCGGCGCCGTGTGCACAATGCCCGCGTTATTGACGAGAATGTCGATGCCGCCCAGTTGTTCCACGGTGCGTTCGATCAGCTCATCGACCTGATCCTCGCGGGAAACGTCCGCCATGATCGCGTCCGCGCGTCCGCCCCGAGCTTCAATGGCTTCGACCAGCGCTAAAGCGTTTTCGCGCTGAGAGCCGTCGGGATAATTGATTGCGACGCGCGCGCCTTCATCGGCGAATGCAAGCGCAAGCCCTGCACCGATCCCGGAACTGCTGCCGGTAATCAACGCCCGTCTGTCGGTCAACCTGCCCATTGGGGATACTCTATCAAGCGTTGATGTCGAGAGTGGTGACCCGGCGCAGTTCACGACGATACTTCGTGTCGTCAAAGGCGAGCCCTCGATGCATGGTGGCCCGGTTGTCCCAGATCACGAAATCGTCCACTTGCCATGCGTGGCGGTAAACGAATTCGCGCTGGGTGGCGTGCTCAATTAGATCCCTCAACAACAAGCGTCCCTCGGGAACCGGCCAGTCGATGATCTTCGTCGCGTGGGAAGCCACGTAAAGAGACTTTCGGCCGCTGCGCGGCAAACTGCGGATCAACGGATGGCATGCGCCCTTGAGTGCCGCGGTTTCATCTTCTGAGAACTCGAAACCGAGTATCTCGCGCGAATAGGCTATTGAATGGTGGACGCTCAAGCCTTCCAATCTCGCCTTCATCTCGTCATCGAGTGCATCGTAAGCAGCGCGCATGTCGGCGAATTCCATATCGGCGGCAACCGGCGGTATGAGCTTCGCTGAAAGCATGGAATATCGACCGCCAGGATCCTGGAAAGAAGCGTCGGTGTGCCACAGTCGGTTCGCCAGGTTGTAAATCCGCCGGCGGTCATCGGGTGCGATGATCACGCCGCTCTCGTCGACATTAGAAATATCGGCAATGGCTTCGGTGCCGAAGCGATTCTTCTGGAGCGCGCTGATGCCGGTCTTGGTATGAAGTTCACCGTCCAGCCGCTGTGCGAATGCCATTTGTTCCTGCGCGCTGAACGGCTGCTCGTGAAACACCAGCACCGCATGCTCGTCCAATGCGCTACGGATCTCCGCCAGCGCGTCCTCGTCGGCGACCTGCCGCAAGTCGATGGGACCGGCTTCAGCAACGAAGTGGGCGTGCAAGTTTTTCAGTGAAAGACTCATTAAGTTTCCTAGAAGCTACCAATGGCCTTTTGTTCTTTTCGCGGCAGGCGCATGCCTACGGCTAGCGCGGATTTTCTGAGTGCGGATTGCGGGAGCCCGCTTGCCGCCGCTCTCAGTTGCGCCCCAAACGCTGCGTAGCGTCTTCCCGCAACTCGACTTTGCGGATCTTCCCGGAGGCGGTCATCGGAAATTCGTCGATGAAAATGACGTGGCGCGGGATCTTGAAGCTCGCGACCTTACCTTTGCATGCGCCGATGACATCGGCCTCGGTAAGGTCGCTGCCTTCGACTTTCTGCACATAGGCGATCGGCACGTCGGTGAGGCGTTGATCGGGGTAGGCGACCACGGCGACCTGCTGCACGCCTGCCACGGTCAACAGCAGGCCCTCCACTTCCATCGGATCGACGTTTTCGCCGCCGACCTTGAGCATGTCCTTGTAGCGGCCGAGAAAACGAAGGTATCCGTCGGCGCGGACGACGCCGGTGTCGCCGGTATGAAACCAACCGTCAGCGTCGTAGCATTCGGCGGTTTCGGTGGGCTTTTTGTAGTACCCCATCATCATGCCGTAGCCCCGGAACACGATCTCCCCCGGCTCGCCGACCGGCTGCTCCTCACCGGTTTCGGGATCGACCACCTTGAATTCAAAACCGGGCGCGAGGTAGCCCGAGCTCTCCGCGCGCTGCTCCACCGTATCACCCAGTGACCCCACGGTGGTCGCTGCGCCCATTTCGCTCATGCCGTAGGCCGTCACCGTGACGAGCGGGGCGAGCGCTTCAACCGCCTTGCGGACAATCGGCACGCCGCTCTGCATACCGGCGGCGAATAGCCCCATGCGCAGGCTGGAAATGTCGCAGTGGTGCCGCTCCTGCGCGTCGATGAGATCCTTCAAATGCGTCTCGAAACCGTGCAGGACGGACACCCGTTCGCTTTCGACCAGCTTGATACATTCATCGGGATTGAAAGTCTCGACGAGTATCTGCCGCGCGCCGGTAAGCATCGACATCAGCGCGACCTCGGAGTAGGAAAACAGATGGAACAAGGGCAAATAATTCAGGATCGTATCGTGCTCGGTCATCGCCAGTCGGAATGCACGCTCTTCGATCAGGCGCAGCATGATGTGGTTGTGCACGACGCCCTTGGGAAAGCCGGTGGTTCCGGAGGTGTACATGATAAAGACGGGATCGTCCGGGTCGACCGCTGCGGCCCGCGCGTCAAGGGTTTCGTCGTCGACCCCGCCGGCGGTGTCCAGCATCGCCTGCCAATCGACTGAGCCCGCATGCGGTTCGGCTCCGAGCATCACGATCGTTCGCATTTCGGGATAATCAGCATCCTCCACGCGTACTCCGGAAGCCGGTAGCTTTACCACCTCCCGCACCATTTCGAGGTAGTTCACAGGTCCGGACACGTCCTGCACGATGAGGTAGCGCGCGTCGGACTGCTTCAGCAGGTAGGCGAGATCATGGGTGCGGAAACGCGTGTTGACCGGCACCTGTACGGCACCGATCTTCGCAAGGGCATACATGGCGAAGATCCATTCCGGCCGGTTTACCATCCATAGCGCGACGTGGTCGCCGGGCTCTATGCCGAGTTGAATCAGGCCCCTCGCCACCTCATTGATGCGTTCCAACACCTCACTGAAGGTGTAGCGCTCCTCGTTGTATACCAATGCCTCCCGCTCGCCAAAGCGTTCGGCCATGGTATCGGCCAGTGATCCTAGGGTCTTTTTTGTATACCACTCTGGCATGGTTTGTTCTCCAGGTTCGCCGCGTACGCTCAGTATAGAGAACCGCCGCGCTAAGCAAAACGTTATTTCCCGCTCAGCGGCTGGTTTCTCGGGGACGAGCGTGAAGCCGGCGGGCGGGCTTGCGTATACTGTCGCGCTCATGTCGGATCCGGCCGCCAACACCCGTCCCAAATTCTTCGTCATGTTCGCGCTCGTGCTGGCGGGCGAGATGATCTTCAGCCTGCCGTTCCACGTGCCGCGTTACTTCCGGCCAACGGTGTTGGAAACCTTCGATTTCAGCAACGCCAATCTGGGGGACGTCTTCGCGGTGTACGGGATCACGGCGATGCTGGCGTATTTTCCCGGGGGTGCCATCGCCGACCGCTTTTCCGCACGCAAGCTGATGACCGCCTCGCTCATAGCGACGGCTGCCGGCGGCTTTTACATGACGAGCTTGCCTGGCATCACCGCGATGTCGCTGCTGTACGGATATTGGGGTGTGACGACCATCCTCCTGTTCTGGGCGGCCATGATCCGGGCCACGCGGCAGTGGGGCGGCGCGCTCGCCCAGGGCCGTGCATTCGGGATCCTCGACGGCGGCCGGGGACTCGTGGCCGCCATGTTCGCAACGGCCGCGGTCTGGTGCTTGAGCCAGTTTCTCCCGGGCGCTGCTTTTGAGCTTACCGATGCCGACCGACGCGAGGCGCTTCGCGCCGTAATCGGCTTTTACTCCATCGCAACCCTCGGCGCCGCGGCCCTCGTGTGGTGGTTCGTGCCAGATTCGTCGGGCGCAGCTGACGCTAAGAGGATCCGTGGCTTGTCTGACCTGCGCGAGGTATTGGCACTGCCCGTCGTCTGGCTTCAGGCCGCAATCGTCGTCTGTGCGTACTGCGGTTACAAGGGCCTGGACAACTATGCACTGTATGCCTTCGAAATCCTCGACATGAGTGAAGCCGAAGCGGCGGGATTCACCGCGAACAGCGCCTACATCCGCCCCGTCGCCGCTGTACTCGCCGGGCTTATGGCCGACCGGATCGGTGTGTCGCGGCTGATCTTGGGACTCTTCGCGGTACTCGCCGGCAGCTACAGCGCGCTCAGCATGCTGTTGCCGGACGGTCAGCTTCTTGCCGTCGTATACGCCAACCTGTTCGTTACCTTTTGTGGCGTGTTCGCTCTTCGCGGCGTCTACTTCGCGCTGCTCGAGGAAACCCGCGTGCCGGATCACCTAACGGGTGCGGCAGTCGGCCTGATTTCGCTGGTCGGCTATACACCCGATATCTTTTTCGCGGCGATTGCCGGCCGTCTGCTGGACGCCACTCCCGGGCTCGGCGGACACCAACACTACTTCATGCTACTCGCCGGCATCGCTATCATCGGACTCGTGACTGCAATCTTCCTCGCACGACGAGCCGGCGTGGCCGGCGTACTCGAGGGAGCACCATCAACTCATTCGCAAACACCCGGAGGAAAACAATGACCCAAGCAGTATGCGCAATCGTCGGCGCCGGTGAAGGCCTCGGACGCTCGCTGGCCGCCAAGTTCGCGAGTCAGAATTTTGATATCGCGCTCGTATCACGCTCGGAGAAGGGCAGCAGCGCCGCCGCGAGCGCCGCCGCCGCCGCAAACTCCTCGGCAAACGTCCAATATTTCGCAGCGGATGCGGGCCAGCCCGAAACCGTCGAAGAGGCGTTTGCGAAGATCGCTGCCGACATGGGCGAAGTCGAAGTCCTGATCTACAACGCCCGCGGTGGCTACGCGCCGCGCGATCCGCTGGAGATGAGCTACGCGGAGCTCGAAGAGATCTTTCGCCTGGAAGTCATCGGCGCCTTTGCCGCCGCCAAGTCGGTGTTGCCGGCCATGATTGAGAAAGGACACGGCAGCGTTCTCTTTTCCAGTGCGACCGCGGCCTTGCGCGGCTCGGGCACCAATCCAGTCTACGCCATCGGCAAGTTCGGCCTGCGCGCACTGTCGCAGAGCCTGGCCAAGGCCTATTCGAACAAAGGGGTACATATCGTGCACTTCCGGCTCGACTGCGCGCTGGACGTTCCGATGCTTCGCGAATACATGGGCGACAAATTCAAGGTCGAAGAAACGTCCAATACCGACGACGTTGCCGAAACTTATTGGTGGGCACATCAGCAGCCGAAATCGGCCTGGAGCAATGAGATGGAAATCAGGCCGTATACCGAGGTGTGGACCTACTGACCCGCGCGTATATGTCGGAATAATGGACAAAATCGTCATCGTAACGGGTGCCAGCCGCGGTCTTGGACGGTCGATCGCGCTCGAACTGGCCGCTGCCGGCGGTCAGATGGCCTGTCTTGCAACCCGTGCCGAGAATGCGAACGGCACGGTGGCTGAGATCGAGGGAAACGGCGGCCGCGCGATAGCCGTGGGCTGCCGTGTAGAAATCGCCGCCGAAGTTACAGCGGCGTTCCAGCATATCAAAAACGAACTCGGGCCGGTCGACATACTCGTGAACAACGCGGGTATCTCGCGGCCGGAATTGACCTTGGAGATGAGCGAGGAAAACTGGGATCTGCACATGGACGTTAACTGCAAATCGGTATTTCTGTGCTCACAGGCAGCCGCACGACAGATGAAAACGCACGATGGCGGCGTCATCGTCAACATCGGATCGATACTCGGGCGCAACGCGTTTCCCGCCACGCTCGGCTATTGCACGTCCAAGGCCGCCGTTGATCACATGACCCGTGTTATGGCCATCGAGTGGGCGCGTTATGGTATACGCGTCAATTGCGTCGTGCCGGGCTATGTACGGACCGATCTGATCGATCAGCTGGCCGCGGAGGGCAAGCTGACGATCGAAGATCTCGAACGCCGCACGCCGCAAAAGCGGCTCGGAACGGGCGCGGAAATCGCCAAGGCCGTATGCTACGTCGCAAGCGACGATGCTGCCTACATGACCGGCGAAACCATGGTCATCGATGGCGGCTGGACGGCGTTTGGGTATTACTAGGGGATCAAATGAAGGAACTTAATGGAAAGGTCGCTGTTATCACCGGCGGAGCCAGCGGTATCGGACTCGAAACGGCGCGCTTGCTGGCCGCAGAGGGCATGCGGCTGGTGCTGGCCGACATCGAACAGGGCGCGCTCGACGACGCCGCGCACGAATTGAGCGAGCGCGGCGCGGACGTGATCGGGGTCAAAACCGATGTCGGTGAACTGGGTGACGTACAAGCCCTCGCCGATCAGACCTTCTCACACTTTGGCGCGGCGCACGTCGTGTTCAATAACGCAGGCGTGGCCGTGTTCGGGCCCATTCAGGAGATGACCCATGCGGACTGGGAATGGGTCATCAAAGTCGATTTATGGGGCGTCATTCACGGCGTCGAAACCTTTCTCCCGCGCATGATCGAACAAAACCAGGGGGGTCATATCGTCAACACGGCGTCTTTTGCCGGACTCGTCCCCAACCAGGGTCTCGGCGTGTACTGCGTCGCGAAATACGGCGTCGTCGCCCTGTCCGAATGCCTGGTGCGAGACGTCAAACAGCACGACATCGGTGCTTCGGTATTGTGTCCGATGGTCGTTGCCACCAACATCAATCACTCCGCGCGCAACCGGCCCGCCGAGTTCGGTGGCACCGAGCGCGATCTCGACGTGCCGCCGGACCAGCGCGAGAAAATGCGCGGCCGCGTACTGCCGGTCGCAGGCGTCGCCGCAAAAGTCGTCAAGGCGATCAAGAACAACAAGCTGTATATCGTGACACACGAAGAATCACGTGAGTTCATCCGGCGAAGATTCGAGCGTATCGACAAGGCTTTCGACGCCTGATTGCGAACGCGATAAACTCTAGGAGGTCGGCAATATTCGGCTAAAACGCGCATTAGCTGAATTACTCTGACCCCTTGCAGCGTACCCCTTAAAGGAGCTCAAGCATGCATCGATGGTTTGTCTTCATCGTCATTGTGGGGCTACCGCTGCTGTCGGTCGCCGATAGCTTTTGCTCCGTGGACCGCCCTGGAAAAGTCTTCGATGCCTTGCAAGCCATTGACGATTCGGGTGAGGAGCGTCTGCAAGTCGCACTCAATCAACTGTCAGAGCAGGAAAACTGGTCGCCGAGCGATCGGGAAAGCTATACGCTGAAATTAGTCGACAATCCGCACACGAATGCGATGGAAGAGCGGCGCAGCGACCTCGTCTCAGAAATCTTTCGTGTCCTGGCGAGGGCGCCTATCGACTGTGACAAACTGGACGCGCTCGAGACGGAGATACTCGATATAGAACGGCAGCAATGGGACGATGCGGTTCGCCACGTAGAGGAACGGCTCGAGCACGGTTCGCGGGTGCAGGGGTCGAGAGTAAAAGAATTAAAATTATTCAGAGGTTCCCTGAAGCTTGCCTCCGCTGAATGACTCTGACTCCTCCCAAAAATTCGACACGCCCGTAGTCATCAGTAAACGCTTTCTTGTCGTCGCCTGTATCCTGTTCGCGGGTGTTTGCACGTCACGCGCGGCACAATTGGCGTGGCTCGCCGACGACAGCTTCATTTCCTTCCGCTACGCGCGAAATCTAGTCGACGGGTTGGGACTGGTCTACAACGCCGGCGAATACGTGGAAGGCTACACCAACCTGTTATGGACGCTTCTGATGGCGGCATCGATGGCAGCCGGTGCTACACCCGAAGTGGCTTCCCAGGTCCTCGGCATCGGGTGCTTGCTCGCCTTGGCCGGTGCCCTGTTCACGTGGAGCCGGCATCGCGTATCGCATGCCGGTCTTGGCTTCCTGCCGCTCGCCGCCGCACTCGTTCTGGTAGTCGAAGACTTTCAGGTGTGGGCGACGGGCGGACTCGAAACCAGCCTTTTCGCACTGCTCTCGACATCAGGATTGCTGCTCGTCGCTGCAGGTCAGCGGCCGCGCCGCCATTTGGTCGCGGCCGCTGTTCTGCTGGGCCTGGCGACGATGACGCGACCGGATGGCGCCATATTCGCCGCGATTGCGGTGTTCGCCGCATGGTCGAACAGGGAGGGGACGACCCGTAGCGATCGCCTGGTGGATTTCGGCTGCATTGCAGTCCCACTCCTATTGATCGGCACCGCCCTGGTCGCTTTCAAGCTCAGCTATTACGGTGACTTGTTTCCGACGGCGTTCTATTCCAAGTCGGCGCTGGACCCCTATTACGACCAGGGTTTGTTCTACGTCTATCTCTTCTTCAAACGCAATTGGGCGGTCCTCGCCCTGGCCGCTCTCGCGGCGTGGAGCATCACCCGTAAAGGAATGAAGGTGACCGACCGCAGCCGCGTGATTTTCGGCAGCGCCTTCATCGGTTTTACACTGTACGTCATTCATAGCGGCGGAGATTTCATGTACGCGCGGCGTCTGATCCCGGCGTTACCATTTCTGTTTCTCGTCGTCGAAGACGTACTCGTATCAGATCCACGGCGCAGGATCGCCATCGCGGTTTTCTTCGCCGGCCTACTCGGTGCTGCGTTACCGTTGAAGATCTATCCCGATTACGCCGACCGTATCAACGGTATTGCCAATGAACGCGAGTTCTATCCGGAGGATTATGTCGAAACCTGGCGGCAGCGCGGTGCGATCGCATCCGCGTCACTCCGGGGCGCGCCCTTGAACGCGATGTTCCAGGGCGGCATGTGTGTGTTCGGGTACTACAGCGCCTTGCCCTACCTGGCCGAGATGACCGGGCTCACCCAGTATTCGCTGGCCAAGCAGCCCCTTGCGGAACGCGGCCTCGTCGGCCACGAAAAATCTGCCGACGAGGCCTGGCTGACTGGCCATGAGATCCACATGATCTTTCTTAGAAAGACGCCCCCGCTCCTCGCCGACGGCCGCCGCCGCGTCGACCTTATCCGATTCGGTCGCGACTTGAGCGCGAAGATTTGGATTTACTCCGACGCGGTCATGGACCGCTTGCGCGATGACAGAAACGTCGATTTCGTCGCGATTGAAGATGTACTCGCCCAGGCTGAGCGAGAGATCGCAGAAACAAGCTATGCAGATGCGCGGGAAATTCTTGACTTCCTCGAACGGTATTATTTTCGAACCGCAGGGTCGCAACGACAAGCCGTGGCCAAACGGCTGCGCGCCCTGGTCGCAAGCAGGCGCGAGTGAAGAGAGTGAAGTCGTTCAGTTAAAGCGTGCTTTGTTTGAACGACTTTGCCCCCTTATAATCACCCACTCAAATCCGGGAGATCCTCCATGCCCTTATCCGCAGAATCCGAAGCCGTGCTCGAGACACTCGCCGAGCAAGGCTTCAAAGCTCTCGATTCGATGCCGGCCGCCGAAGCGCGAGCGTATTTCAACGAAGCGTTCAAAACCCAGCCCGACGACCAGGAAGTCTGCGCGCGGGTCGAAGAACTCAGTATCCCGGTCGAAGGGGGTGAGATCCCGGCGCGACTCTACGCGCCCGCAACGAGCGGACCACTGCCTGTCATGGTGCATTTTCACGGCGGGGGCTGGGTTTACCTCAACCTCGATACCCACGACGGCTACTGCCGCACGCTAGCTAACCGCGCCGAGTGCGCGGTGCTTGCCGTGGAATACCGCAAAGCCCCCGAATACGCCTTTCCGGCACCCGTCGAAGATTGTTATACGGCGCTTTGTTGGGTCTCCAACAACGCTTCGGATCTTGGACTAGATGGCTCGCGCATCGGCGTGGTCGGCGACAGCGCGGGCGGAAATCTGGCGGCGGCCGTAACCCTGCTCGCCCGCGATCGGGGTGGTCCCGAACTCCAGCTCCAGGTCCTGACCTATCCGGCGGTGGACGGCACGATGTCTTGCCCGTCCATCGAGGAAAACGCCGCAGCCCCGCTGCTCGGCCGCCCGCAGATGACCTGGTTCTGGGAACATTACATCCCCAAGGGAACGGACGTGCGCGACCCCAGGCTCTCGCCACTGCACGCCGAGGATCTCAGCAAGCTGCCGCCGGCTATAATCTCGACTGCGGAATTCGATCCCCTGCGCGACGAGGGCGAGGCCTATGCAGAAAAGCTCAAAGCTGCGGGCGTCGAGGTCGACTACCAGCGATTCAACGGCGTCTTTCACGGTTTCATGCTGCTGGCGAAGCTTGTCCCCGAGGGTCAGCAACTGATCGCGGCGCAGTGCGAATTCATCAAGCAGAAGTTTGCTGAATGAACGCCGGGCGGCCTGACGAAACTCGTGTAACCAGGCACCCTGGATCATGAAACTGGTTGAAGAGATCGTCGCCCGGGCCGACGAACACACCTCCTGGCGCCGCGATATCCACGCGCATCCGGAACTCGCCTACAAAGAGAACCGCACGGCAGATTTCGTCGCAGAAAAGCTCGCCTCGTTTGGGATTCCGATCGTACGGGGTCTGGGCAAAACCGGCGTGGTCGGCACCATCAAATCCGGCAAGAGCGATCGCAGTATCGGCTTGCGGGCGGACATGGATGCCCTGCCCTTACAGGAAATGAACGCCTTCCCGCACCGCTCGCGCCACGACGGGGTCATGCACGCGTGCGGGCACGACGGTCACACCACCGTGCTGCTCGCTGCCGCGGAATACCTCGCAAAACATCAGGACTTCGACGGCATCGTTCATTTCATCTTCCAACCGGCCGAGGAAGGAGAGGCCGGCGCCAAGGCGATGATGGACGACGGCTTGTTCGAGAATTTTCCAATGGAGGCCGTCTATGCGCTACACAACTGGCCGGGTCTGGAGGTCGGCAAGATAGCGATGCGCTCGGGACCCGCGATGGCGGCAATGGATATTTTCGAAGCGAAAATCATAGGGCTTGGCGGTCACGCAGCGATGCCGCATCTGGTCGCCGATCCCATCCTCGTAGGTTCGCAACTAGTGCAAGCCTGGCAGACCATCGTTTCCCGGAATGTGAAACCGATCGACCCGGCGGTCGTGTCTGTCACCCAGTTTCACGCCGGCACTGCCCTTAACGTGATCCCCGAAGAGGTCGTATTGCGCGGAACCGTACGCTGTTTCAGCCCCGAGGTGCGCACCATGATCGCGAATCGCATGAAGCAAATTGCTGAGGGTGTGTGTGAAGCGCATCGCTGCAGACTCGAATGGTGGCATGAGCAACGTTTTCCGCCGACCGTCAATTCTGAAACGGAAACGCAAATAGCGGCGGCCGTGGCGCAAGCCGTGGTCGGCGAGGACAATGTCAATTCGAACGTCGAGCAGGTGACGGGATCGGAGGACTTCGGCTACATGCTCGAAGCGAAGCCCGGCTGTTACGCGTTCATCGGCAATGGCCCCGGTGAAGGCGGCTGCCTGCTGCACAGCCCGCATTTCGATTTCAATGACGACATCATCGCGCTCGGCGCGAGCTACTGGGTCGAACTCGTCAACCAGACCCTGACCCGCTGATCACGACCCCAACACCAGCCGGCGTAGGAGCCCGCTTGCCGGCGAATGGTGATACCAAAAGCGCAAGTCGCAATGAAAATCAGGGCGCGGCAAACGCGCTATTCGTCTCCTGCGCTGGGCCGAAACTCAGCCGCGAGTTCGGCTTGTGTTCTCGCCGGTACCGGGTCGTAGTGGCTCAATTCCAGCGAGAAAGTGCCTGCGCCCGCAGTGATCGACCGCAAGTGTGACTGGTAGCCGTCGAGTTCGGCCAGCGGCACCGAGGCGCTGATTCCGCTCAAACCATCATCATACGCCGTGGTCTCGTTGATACGGGCGCGCTTGCTCGACAGATCGCCCGTGATGTCGCCTACGTTCGTGCTCGGCGCGACGATGTCCACGTTGACGATAGGCTCGAGCACGACCGGGCCCGCTTTTTTGACGGCTTCGATGAATGCTTTCTTACCCGCCGCAATGAAGGCGATTTCTTTCGAGTCGACTGCATGGAACTTGCCGTCGTAAACCGTGACCTCGACGTCTTCCAGTGGATAACCGGCGACGATGCCCTCCGTCATTGCCTGCTTGATGCCCTTTTCGATCGCCGGAATGAACTGACGCGGAATTGCGCCGCCGACAATCTTGTTGTTGAATTTAAATCCGTCGCCGCGTGAAAGCGGCGCAATCCGCAGAAATACTTCGCCGAATTGCCCGGCGCCGCCCGTCTGTTTCTTGTGACGATGATGGCCTTCGGCCTTCGACTGGATCGTTTCGCGATAAGCGATCTTGGGCGGCGTCGTTTCGACCTCGACATTGAAGCGGTCGGCCAGACCTTCCAGCAGTATCCGCAAATGCAGGTCGCCAACGGCGCGCATGATCGTCTGGTTCTGCGCGTGATTATGTTCGATGACGATGCTGGGATCTTCGGCTTTCAGCTTGTTCAGGGCATCGGACAACTTCTGCTCCTGACCGCGGCTCTTGGCGGTCAACGCAACTCCCTGCATGGGTGTCGGCAACTGCACGGAGCGAATGTGGATGTAATCTTCATCATGCGAGTCGTGGAGGACCGCGTTGAACTCCATTTCGTCGACCTTGGCCACCGCGCAGATGTCGCCGGGAATGCCGGCATCGATTTCCGCGGTTTCAGCGCCGCGCAGCTTGAGCAGATGGCTCACACGAAACGGTCGGCGTGCGTCGCCGATGCAGAGCTGGCTGTCTTTCTTTATCGTGCCCTGGTGGATGCGAAAGGCACCGAGGCGGCCGATGAAAGGATCGATATTGACCTTAAAGGTATGCGCGAGAACGGGCTTGTCGGGATCCGGCTCGAAATGGATCGGTTCACCACTGTCGTCGTCGCCTCGGAAAAAATCCGGCGCGTTGCCTTCTTCGGGACTCGGCATCAACTTGCAGAACACTTCCAGAAGCTGCTCGACGCCAGCATCGGTCTCGGCTGAAGTAAAACACACCGGCACCAGATGATCTTCGCGCAGCGCTTTCTCGAATGGATCGTGCAGTTGATCGGGCGAAATGTCCTCACCCTGTTCCAGATAAAGTTCCATCAGTTCGTCGTCGACTTCCACGACTTGATCGACTAGCTGGGTATGGGCCGCCGCAACGGTCGAAAAATCGGTATCCGCGCCGTTGGGTTTGAAGAAGCAGTCGAGGACTTCGCTGGCGCCCTGTGCTGGAAGATTGAGCGGCAGGCATTTCGAACCGAACATTTCCTGTATGCGGGCAAGGCAGTTCTCGAGTTCTTTTTCCGCGTCATCGATGCGATTGATGATCACGATACGGTCGAGACCCCGATCGTGCGCCCAGTCCATCATCCGCCGCGCCGTCATATCGGGCCCGGACGATGCGTTCACGACGACGGCTACCGTTTCGACCGCCGGCAGCACGGAGAGCGCGCGACCGATGAAATCGGGCGACCCCGGCGTGTCGAGGATGTTGAGGTGCTTGCCCTTGTAGTCGAAGCTGACGATCGCACAATCGAGGGAATGCTCGTGCGCCTGCTCCTGGGGAAGATGATCACAGACCGTCGTCCTGCGCGATATCTCGCCTTTCTGCTTGATGACGCCGGCGGCAGCGAGTAATGACTCGACCAACATGGTCTTGCCGGTCCCGCCGGCGCCGACTAGGGCGATGTTGCGGATGTCCTTGGTGGTGTAACTAGGCATAAGAGGCTCTCCCGGTCGTTATTGCACCGGCAGAACCGCTTGAGGGATACCGTAGTTGTGACCATGGTTCGACGCGGCGGATTTCTCGGATCCCGCCCGGCGCCGCTTGGCTCGGTCCCGGTGGGGCTTGAGCGTTCGCGCGCGGCCAGGGTCAGTCCGTGGGCTGACGCCCGTTCTCAATCCGCCGCATCACCACGGCGTACGGGCGATTACCGGCGCTTTATCGTTTCATTTCTCTCGATTATAAGAAGCTGCCCGGCGGCTTCAAGTCGAAGCTGGGTAAACCGTCCGGCAGCCGGCTGATATTGCCCACCGCCCCCCGTCCATAGCGCCCCCGGCTTGCCTTTCCAGGACCTGTTCCCGAGACTTAACGGCCTCATGCAGGCATCAAATTGGCTTATGGAGGCTTCTCGCAGAGCGAAATCACTCGATCGAGTTCTAAACCCTGCAAAGCAGGCCATGTTCTGTCGGTCGACGACAAAGGCGCCTGAGGGACTAAAATGTAATCCCTCAGGCGCCTTTGTCTCGAACTTAACTCCGGGCGTTGCCCGAAGAACGAATCGATCAAAAGACTTACATACTCTGGAGTGGCCCCATGAGAACGGTAACAACCGCACTATTCATAACTTTTTCCTTATTGACTTCGGCAGCCTGCGCCGAAACCGTCGTCGATGATTTCAAGAATTTTGGCAAAGAGATATTTTCCGAAGTCGAACGCAAATTGATCCTTGATTATTATCAAAGCAAATACGGCTCCGACGGTCACAAGGAGCACAACGACGATCGGTACGGCGATTCAAAGCCGGGTAAGGGGCACAAAAAATCAACTAAGCGTAAAGGCAATCCCAAGGGACTGCCGCCGGGAATTGCGAAAAAGCTGGAACGCGGCGGTGACATGCCCCCGGGAATTGCCAAGAAACGCTTACCGGACGATCTGGAAACCCGGCTGCCGCCTGTCAGGAACGGCTACGAGCGCGCCGAAATAGACGGCGAAATCGTCCTGATCGATATCGCATCGCAGCAGATCGCGGATGTCATCAGACGATCGGCCGCAAAAATCGGCCGGGAATTATTCGACGTGGATCATTAAGCGCATAGGAAATCGCCCGCAGGTGGGCAAATTCCCACTACCACCACAGCACGAGAACGATCACAAGGGCGGCGATACCGGCATGCACGCCGCTGAAATAGAATCCGCGCGGCAATGCGGCCAGCCCTTCACGGCTCCTGCGCCGCTCTTCACCCAGGTTCGAAAAGCGTGATGCGAAAAAGGGTGTCAGGTATTCCTTGATGAAGTTGCCGGTGCGTTTGGTGGGAAGTCCCATGTCCCTCACCAGGTCATCGACGTACTGCGGGACAAAAGCGCCGACGAAGTAACCGGCGCGGCGGCTCGGCATGGTTTCTGCTGCCCAGGCATGGACGCGGTCAATTTCTTGTTCCATGTCTTCGACCGAAGGCAATGACAAGGCACCGAGGAAACACTGCGAAAGCCAATGCGCGCCTATCTCAGCGGTGAGCTGCGCCGCCACGGAGGACGCATAGCCGACAAATCCAATCCGCTGTGCCGTTGGCGGCAGCAGATGCCGGTAGAGGCGAAAGCGGCCCTGGTGCACGATTTCTTCGCGGAGATCATCGGCCAGAAACGACATGTCTTGTTCCCAGCCCGTTGCAAAGATAACGAGATCCGCCGGGATTTCTTTTCCGTTCGTCAATTCGACGCTGTTTTGCTTGAATCGCTTGATCTCACCGGCGACGGCCTTCGCGCGGCCGGCGTTGAATTCATCGAAAAATTCCCCGCCCACCCCGAATCTTTCCAGATCATGCGGCAGCGGATCGGGTGTGAGTTCCCGTGGCATCCCTAAAATCTTAGGGAAAATGAAGGAAACGAACGTCCACCACAAATCCGACAGCGGTTTCCCGACCGTCTGCAGAAACCGATCGATGCCGTGTAGTTCGTGATAACGCAAGGTCGATGCCGTCAACCGCAACAAAATGACGAAATCGCCGGGAATCCCGCCTGGAAGAAAACGCGGTGCGATCCAGTGCGGATGCCGAAACACGAGAGTGGGCGACAGGCCGCGCTTCGCGGCGCCTGTCGCGGAGTCGAGCGCAGATTTGCCGCCACCAACGACGATCGGGTGCTTGCTTTGCTCGTAGATAGCATCGGTTACGTCGCAGGAGGCCACGATCCGCCCGGCGAAGTCGGACATGCCCTCGATCGTCGGCATGTGGGGGAGATGGAATACCCCGTTACACACGACGACGAAATCGAATTCGGCGCTTTGTTCCGCACCGCCGCCGGTCGGTTGTAGGACTATTTCATATCGATCGCCGCCTGCGCTCGATCGCGCGATACGGCTTACGTGTCGGTCGAAGTTTATTCGCGAGCGGATACCGAAATGATCGGCGTAGGATTCGAGGTATCTACGCACCTGATCGGCTTGCGGGTATACATCGACGGACTCCGGATATGGAAAATCGGAAAACGCGTAGGTGTATTTGCAGTTGTTAGTGCGCAGACCCGGGTAACTACGTGCAGCGGCCCATGTCCCCCCGAGGGCCGATTCTTTCTCGAATACGGTAACGTCGAAACCATCTTCACCGAAGACCTTGGCGGTCACCAGCCCAGCTATGCCGGCGCCGATCACGCAAACACTCGCACGCCCTTCCCGAGTCTCCGTCATGTCATCGCCCCAACCTACCGTTTCATTCTACCGTGCGAATTGCGGTCAGGTCTTACCCGACTAGTCCTTCTATTTGAGAATCAGGTTGCCAATGCGAAGTTCGAAATTTTCGATCTGCGGACCAAACTCGGTACTCGTCGCGTGCGCGACGATTCGAACGGGCTGATCTTTTGGCAGCTCGTATACGCCTGTCGTACCGAGCGTGACCGGACCGAAATCATTCAATGTTTCCGCATGCAGTTTAAAATCGAGATCGATGCCCGCGAAGACTCTGGATTGACTGATGGAGCCGCTCAGCGTCATTTCCGCACCGCCATAGGAGCCCTGCAATGCGACCGACGCCGATTTATTTTGCGCGTAACTTTCCAGCGTCCCGATGGTCCCGATGATCTCGAGCGCGTGATTTCGAACGACACCGGACAGCGCGATCGAAATCGGTTTGGCCGGTGCATTGGTGGCGACAGTCACCTCGTTGACGCGATAGACATCCTCCATCTGCGCCCAACCGCTACGAAACCGCAGCTTGATGTCGAAACCAGAAAGTTTCCGGAGCGCCACCGCGCTCATGTCGAAGTCCAGGGCATTCTCCGCCACCGCGCCGTCACGTTGTTGCCGCCAGTTCGCACCGCCATCACCGTCGGTTTCAAAATTGACGCGAACGCCGTCGAATAAAACCTCCTCGGCGATCAGCGATCCGAACAAGATGGACACGATGGACGGTCGCACCTCGACTCGCGCAATCTCGACGAATTTCTCTTGACTCGCCCAGGCAACATTCGCGATTGAAATATCATTGACGACCAAGGTAGGGACATAAGAGCCCTTTACGCTAATGTCCCCGGCGATGGTAATGTCATAGCCAGTTGCCGCCTTGACCTGCGCAGCGAGTGGCGCCTTCCATTGGTCGAAATCGTATATCGATACGGTCACAGCCAAGGCGCCCAAGATCAGCAGTATCAAGACGCTGAAAATGATAAAAGTCTTCTTCAATGCTTGTTACCGCGCCGCGTTTTCACCATTTCTCGGTGCTACCATTCGAGTTAGACGCTTTCAGCAATTTGGGGTCTTTCATTGCCACATCACGATGTGGCAATGAAAGACCTGACCCCAGGAGTAGCAGTTTATACTTCGACCTCAACAATTGTGCATCCAGCCATTCACGGAGCCATGGCCATGATGACGCTGTATCAGTTCCCGATCTCACATTTTTGCGAGAAGGCGCGCTGGGCGCTCGAATACAAGGGTATCGACTACCGCATCAAGAACCTCGTGCCGGGTCCGCACGCTGCCGCTCTGCGGAAGATCGCGCCCGGAACGAGTGTGCCCGTGCTCATCGACGACGACAAACCCATACAGGGCTCAGACGCCATCATTACCTACCTCGACAAGAAACAGTCGCATCCGCCGCTGACGCCAACCACGACCGCGGACGCTTCCATGGCGCACGAATGGGAGCGCTACGCCGATGCCAACGTCGGCGTACCCTTGCGCCTGTTTTTCTATTATCACGTTCTGCCGGACCGTAAGCTCGCATCCGCGCTGCTGACTGAAGACGGCCCGTGGTGGGCCGGCCCGCTGTACAAACTCATTTTCCCCGCCGTGCGCAAACGCGTGCGGGCCCTTTACCACATCGATGCGGAAGGCGCAAAAGCCGCCGAAGCAAAAATGCTGGCAGCATTTGATCACATCGAAAAACGCCTCGAAAAACACAAGTTTCTCGCCGGCCCGCTGTTCAGCCGCGCCGATCTCTCGGTCAGTGCCCTGCTCGCCCCGAGCTGGCGCTTTACCGAGCCCCTGCCCGAACCCGTGGACCGCTTCATCGCCGCCCACTGCGATCGTCCGTTATTGAAATGGGCCCGCGCCATTTACGACGATTACAGAAACACCGAAAAATAAGGGAACCTCTGAATAAGTCATGGTGCGTCTGAATGGTTCATGCAATGGTGCAGATCAAGGCACGAATCGCAGGCCATAGCGGGGACTATGGCTAAGGTTCGTAACGTAAGGCTCCGCGATTTCATGGGCCAGGCAGATCGGCCATGACTTATTCAAAGGTTCCTAAGGCGCAATCAACAAAAGCAGGCGAGTGAATGGGCTCGGAACCGCGCAGCCGCGCTGTAGAAATTTAGAACAGCTGCATGCCGATTCCGGCAATAGCCGGGGAATCTTCGTTAATAATTTCGACGACCCGATTTCTCGGCGAAACAATCTCGCTGCTCGGCTGGGCGCTACGAGAAGCTAGGTGGACCCGAACTGCGTCGCCCCGCTGGACGGATTCACCGATTACGACAAGGGCCGTCGCCACCGTCCGGCCATCGGTCGCGGATGCTACCAGGTCCACGCGTACCCACGTAGAAACCGATTCAGGCCGATCAACGAACTGGTGCTCTATGAACAGACCAGGCGCAGTCTGCTGGTATACGTTCGATACGATGCCGAACCGCTCGGTCTGCAGATCCTGAACCGTCGCACAGCCGGTCAAAACTACGAGTAAAATCGTCGGAATCGACGTATTCCAACGGCGCATCGCTTGCCACCTTTTTTAGGTCCACCGATGGTAACGGCACGAATCGCGATGTCTTGAGCGAGACGCCCACGCAGCGAGTCGTCATCGGTATGGAACCGACCCTTTGGGGTGGTCGGCAACGCGCACAATGCCGGAGGTTCGACGCGGGACTGCCGGAGTGGCTCAGGAATCCTCTCGATACGACCTATTTACCTGGGATTAACATTATTTTTCTTTTCATGAACATTTATCTATCTGAAATCCGGTCGCCCAGCGGGGCCATCCGACCGTATGTGCATACGCAACATGGTATAAACGATTCATTAGATAGCATTACCGCGCGCCGAGTTTCAGGGACAAATTCGACCGTGCGTTGCCGGTCACACCAACTTGGCGCAACCGGCCAACCTTAGTCCTGGATCGGACAGCTACGCGGTACCAGACCGTTGAGATCGACCAAGGATAAGATGATACGAGGAGCGATCATCAGAAAATGGGTCTGTCAGGCTGCTCACGGTCTGTGCCTCTGTGCGCTGATCATGAGCACCGCGGGCGCGAATCCGGGCGGTGCGCGCGTCGTCCATGGACGTGCGGCGTTCCACGTGCCCGGGCCGGGTGTGTTGAACATTACGAATACGCCCAACGCGATCATCAACTGGCGGAATTTTTCTATTCGGGCGGGCGAGATCACCCGCTTCATCCAGCAATCGCCCTCGAGCGCAGTGTTGAATCGGGTGGTCGGCGTCGATCCGTCGCAGCTTCTCGGCCTGCTCGCTTCGAACGGCCGCGTATTTCTGATCAATCCCAACGGTATCGTCATCGGCTCCGGCGCGGTCATCGATACCGCTGGATTCGTTGCCTCGACCCTCAACATCACCGATGAAAATTTCTTAAAAGGCAAGCTGCAGTTCGAGCGCAGCCCCGACAGCGGCGCCATCGTCAACCGCGGTTTCATCAAGACGCGCAACAACGGCGATGTCTACCTCCTCGCCCCGAATATCGAGAACAGCGGCGTGATCGAGTCGGAAGGCGGGCGATTGCTGCTCGCGGCGGGCCGCAAAATTACGATTTCGAGCCTTGACGGCAGCGGTCTTCACTTCGAGATACAGGCGCCGGAGGATGAAGTCCTCAATCTCGGCGAACTGATCGCGAATGGCGGCGCGGTGGAGGTGTTCGCGGGCACGCTGCGTCATGCGGGCGAGGTGCGCGCGGACAGCCTGTCGGTGGACGAGGCCGGAACGGTCATTCTATCGGCGATCGAGAACCTCGAGCTTGCCTCGGGCAGCTCGGTGTCGGCCTCAGGCGCGGCCGGCGGAAGCGTGCGGATCGAGAGTACCGCAGGCACGACGTGGGTGGACGGCATGGTCGAGGCGCGCGGCGCGGCGGGCGCGTCGAGGTGCTGGGTGAACGCGTGGCGGTGGTCGAAGGACGGCTCGACGCGAGCGGCGCCAGCGGCGGCGGCACGGTCCACGTCGGCGGCGGCTACCAGGGCGCCGACGCGACGCTTAAGAATGCGCTGCAAACGGTGATCGGGGCGAACGCCGTCATCGCCGCCGATGCGACCGTCAAGGGCGACGGCGGCCGGGTCATCGTGTGGGCGGACGAGTCGGCGGCGGTGCACGGACGCCTGAGCGCGCGCGGCGGCGCTAAAGGCGGCGACGGCGGTCTCATTGAGACCTCGGCGAAGCAAAACCTGAGCGTCACCTCGGTGCCCGACGTGACCGCGCCAGAGGGTGCGGGCGGCACCTGGCTCATCGACCCGAACGACATCGACATCGTTGCGGGTTCCGGCCCGCCGACGAATATCGACACGAGCGATCCGTTCGCGTTCCCGAGCACGGGCGACGGGGCCTCGCTCGGGGTGGATCTGATTGAGGCGGCACTGTCAGGCGGCGCGAACGTGACGGTGACGACGTCTGCCGGCGGGAGCGAACTCGGCAATATTAATCTGAACGCGACACTCGCGCTCGACGACACGAACGGCACCAATACACTAACCTTCTCTGCGCACAACGACATCAATATCAACAGCCCGATTACGGACACGGCGCAAGGCGGTGAAACGCTGAACCTCGTACTCGAAGCCGACAGCGACAGCGACGGTCTCATCAGCGGCGGGATCCTGATTGCTGCGGATATCGACCTCGGCGGCGGCCTGCTCGATGCGCGCACCTTGGGCTCGGGGATAGTCAGCTTTACCGACAACCGCACTATCGATGCCGACTTCCGCGCGGGCAGCGTAACGGTTGGCACCGGCACCCAGACCTTCAACGGCAACACCCTGTTCGATACGCTGACGCTGACGGGCGGCACGGCGACCGGCAGCGGCAGCCTCACTGTCGTCAACGACTTCGACTGGAGCGGCGGCACGCTCGCGATCGAGACCGGCATCGCCGGCGGCGCGGTGTTCGACATCACAGGCACGAGCACCAAGACCCTGAACGCAGCGCTCACCAATGCCGGTAACCTCACGGTGATGCCCGGCGCGAGCGGCGACATCCTTGGCAGCGGCACGCTCACTAACCTCGCCGATCGCATCATCGACATTCAGAATGACCTTGCCTTCGCGCCGACTTTGAGCCTGCTCAACCTAGGCATCCTGCGCATCACGGGCGGGACCGCCGTCACGCTGCCGGCGTTGACGGACGACGCCGATGCCGTCGTCGAGCTCGACGTCGGTACGCTGACACTCGCGGCCGCCGGCACACATGCCGGCAGCTTTACGCTCGCCTCGGGCACCACGCTCCGCATCAACGCGCCCGGCTCGACCAACACCTTCGCCGCGGGCTCATCGGTCAACGGCGCCGGGTCGCTCACGATCGACGACGGCGTCACGAATTTCGACGCCGCCGCGGGCTTCACCGCAACGGGCACGGTGACCGTCAACGGGGGCACCATCGACTTCGGCAATACCGCGACATTAAATGCGCTCGCCATCAACAACGGCGCGGTAAGCGTCAGCGGCAGCATCACCACGTCCACGTTTACGTTCACCGACGGCACACCCGGCGGCAGCGGTCTGCTCGCCGTCACCGGCGCCGGCAGCTGGTCCGGCGGCACCATGCAGGACGCCGGTGAAACCCGCATCAACGCCGGCGGCTCGCTGAGTTTGACCGGAACGACCGACCGGGTGCTGGACACCCGCGTGCTCACTAACCTCGGCACCATCGACGTGCAACTGACCGGCGGCGCCGGCATTACGCTGGTGAACGCGGGCGCGTTCGATAACGAAGCCGGAGGAACGCTCAGCTTCTCGAGCAGCAGCGGCATCAGCGGCACCAGCGGCGTGCTCACCAACCGCGGCACGGTCGCGGCCAACGCCGACACCGCGATCGACGCGAATTTCATCAACGCGGCCGCGGGCGCGTTGAATATCCTGAACGGCACGCTCACGCTGACGCTAGCCGCCGGCCGGCAGAACAGCAACGAGGGCCGCATCGACCTCGCGGCCGGAACGACGCTTGTCCTGAGCAGTACGACGCCTGTCGATTTCACCAACGCGCAAGGCGCGGAACTCGCCGGGCACGGCACCCTCGATTCGACAGACCCCGACGTCACGCTGATCAACGCCGGGCGCCTGGACCCGGGCTCGTCCCCCGGCACGCTGACTTTCGACGGCGGCCTCACGCTCACGGGATCATCGGTGCTGAAGATCGACACGGCCGGCGTTGCCGAGGCAGGCACGGACTACGACCTCGTGCGGGTGATAGGCAACCTCACGCTCGGCGGTACGGTCGAGATGGCGCTCTTCGGTGGCTACATTCCGGCGCTGAACGACACCTACGCGTTTATTACGCAGACCGGCACCCGCACGGGTTCGTTCGCGGCGGAACCGATCGCGCCGCTCGGCGTGGTGTACGACCCGCTGGTCTCCGATCCCCAATCGATGAGCGTGAGCGTATCCGGCGTCGGCAGCATCCGGAGCTGGATCACCGCAGGGAGTGGTAACTGGAACGATTCCGCGAACTGGTCGGACGGCGGCCTGCTCGGCATCCCGGGCGCGGCCGACATCGTCCACATCAACCAGCCGGGCACGATCACGGTCACCGTCAGCAGCAACGTCGACAGCGTACTCGGCCTGGACAGCAAAGGGATCCTGCGGCTCACGGCCGGCACGCTGACCCTCAACGGCACTTCGTTCATCGAAACGCTCACGCAGAGCGGCGGACTGTTGACGGGTGATGGTCTGGTGACGGTGACGGACACCTTGACGTGGACGGCGGGGCGGCAGGCGGGGACGGGCGCGACGCAGGTCGGCACGGGCGCCGATCTGCTGCTGACGGGGAGCAGCCAGAAAGACCTGGATCGCACGCTGCGACATTTCTCGCAGACGGGTTCTAGCCTGGCGGTGGGGACTGGTCAGTTGGACATAGGCAACGGCGGCGCATTCGTGAACGAGACGGGCGCGACGATGACCTGGGACGTGCCGTCGGGGTCGCTTCTGATCGACCAGGACAGCGGCGGCGCGAGGGTGGTGAACCGGGGTCTGTGGGTGAAGCGCGGCACGGGCCAACTCGACATCGGCTGTTGCGGCACGATTTCGTTCACCAACGAAGGCACGGTGCGGGTGGAGGCGGGCCTGTTCGACCTCGCCCGCGGCGGCACGCAAGAAGGTCTTTTGGACGTGCGCACGGGCGGCGAGCTGCGTTTCGGCGGCGGCACGCACGTGCTGGGGGCGAACTTTGCGGTGACGGGCGCGGGGCTGATCAGGCATTCCAGCGGCACGGTGACGGTGGACGAGAACGTGGTGGTGCCGTCGGGTTCGCGCTGGCTGCAGACGGGCGGCACACTGAACGGCGACAGCCTGTTCACGGTCGACGGCAGCTTCGAGTGGCAGACCGGGTTGCAGGCGGGCACGGGCGAGACGGTGATCGGGGTGGGCGGTGAGCTGCTGCTGACGGGCGCCAGCCAGAAAGACCTGGACCGCACGCTGCGGCATTTTTCGACCACGGGCACGAGCCTGTCGACGGCGACCGGTCAGGTGGACATAGGCAACGGCGGCGCGTTCGTGAACGAGGCGGGCGCGACGATGACCTGGGACGTGCCCTCGGGGTCGCTTCTACTCGACCAGGACAGCGGCGGCGCGACGGTGGTGAACCGGGGTCTGTGGGTGAAGCGCGGCGCGGGGGAACTCGACATTGGCTGTTGCGGCGCCATTCCGTTCGACAATGCGAGCGGCGCGGTGACGGTGGAGGCCGGCTTGTTCGACAGTGCGGGCGGCTCGCAGGTGGGTGCGATGTTCACGGTGCTGGCGGGCGGCGAGATGCGTTTCAGCGGCGGCACGCACGACCTGACCGACGCGGTGTTCAGTGGTGATGGCCGGGTGCGTTTCGCGGGCGGGACGTCGACCTTGCAGGGGGCGCTCAACTACGACGTGGGCGAAACCTTCGTCTCGGGTGGCACGGTGGTGTTCAACAGCGACGCCCAGAGCAGCGTGCTGACACACACCGGGGGGGTGCTGCGCAACAACGCGCTACTGACCATCAACGACACTTACGACTGGCGCGGCGGACAGTTGTTCGGCACCGGCGAGACGGTCATCCCGGTGGCGGGTGAGCTGCTGATGAGCACGGGTGCTGAGAAGGAACTCGACGGTCACACCCTGACGCACCGCTCGACCACCGGCACCAGCCTGTGGAGCGACGGCAACTTCCGCATGGATAACGGCGCGGTGTTCACCAATGCGGCCGGTGCGCTGTTCGAGGTCTCGGCGACCACCAGCACGGCCTTCTCCTACGGCTCGGGTTCGACCTCCTGGGTCAACGAGGGCACGCTCACCAAGTCCGGCGCGCTCGAGTGGGAGCACCGCAACGAGGTGCAGTGGACGGGCACCGGCGACCTCACGGTCACGGGCGGCTTCATCGACTTGCGGAACGTGCAGCAGGTAGGCGGCACCTGGGACGTTGCCGCCGGCACCCGCATCGACTTCTTGCAATCGGGCAACAACCGCCTGACCGACACGGTGGTCACGGGTGAGGGTCGGTTTCGCAACGTGAGCGGCACGCTGACCTTGGACGGCACGACGAGTTACGGCTTGCCGCGGCTGGATGTGACGGGCGGTACCTTGGTGCTCGACATCGACGTGACGCTGGACGACGTGGTGCACACCGGGGGGTGCTGCGCAACAACGCGCTACTGACCATCAACGACACTTACGACTGGCGCGGCGGACAGTTGTTCGGCACCGGCGAGACGGTCATCCCGGTGGCGGGTGAGCTGCTGATGAGCACGGGTGCTGAGAAGGAACTCGACGGTCACACCCTGACGCACCGCTCGACCACCGGCACCAGCCTGTGGAGCGACGGCAACTTCCGCATGGATAACGGCGCGGTGTTCACCAATGCGGCCGGTGCGCTGTTCGAGGTCTCGGCGACCACCAGCACGGCCTTCTCCTACGGCTCGGGTTCGACCTCCTGGGTCAACGAGGGCACGCTCACCAAGTCCGGCGCGCTCGAGTGGGAGCACCGCAACGAGGTCGGATTCAACAGCAGCGGAATGTTCGGCGTCACGGACGGAACGATTGATTTTCAGGGCGGTACCATCACGGGAACGGTTGACCTCAGCCCCGCAACTTCGTTCCTGTTCAACACCGGCGGCAGCAAGAATCTCGGCGACGGCGCGCTGTTCCAAGGCGCCGGCAGCCTCTCCTACCCGGGATCCAACCTCTCGCTGACGGGAACGACCACCGGCACAACCTTCGATGCGGGCATCGATTTCCTGCTGAACGATCGGACCATTCTGGGCAACGGCATCCTGACATCGAACGGTACCTTTACCGCCAGCGGCAACGCCCGCATCGACGGCACGCTCGTCAACGGCAACCTCCTGAACGTCGAGGGGCGCGACGACGGCGGGACCTTCCACACGACGTTGACCGTCGGTCAGGACCTGCTGAACAACGGCCAGATTACGCTGACCAACACGGATCCCGCGAACAATCGCAACGCAACCATCGTGGTCACGAACGGCACGCTGGTGAATATTGGCACCATCAACAGTGAAGCTGGTGCCGCGGCGGGCGACCGCGTACTCACGGCCGAGATCGACAACCGCGCGACCGGTGTGATCAACGTCATGACCAACGCGCCGCTGCTGGTCAACAAGAGCGGCGCCGACCACGTGAATTCCGGCACCATCAACGCGACCGGCGCGAACCTCGTATTCATCAACCAGACGAGCTTCACGCAGGACGGCGGCGTCGTGAACGTTACCAGCCCGAACCAGATCAGCTTCGACCAGGGCACCTACTTCTGGGACGGCGGGACCATCGAAGGTGGCGGCCAGTTCTCGTTCTCGAACAGCAATCTCATCAACGGCGGCTCCGGCACCAAGCAGCTCAACAACATCGACCTGAACCCGGCCAATCTCACCGTGGGCGGCACCGGCACGCTCGAGGTTCAGGTCGGCGCGAATCTTACGACGGCAGGTATCTCCACGATCGATCCAAACGCGACCATCGACCTGCAGGGCGGCAACTTTACGCCGACCGGGACGTCCTTCAACGTGAACGGGCAGCTCCGCGTGGCCGCGGGCAACAGCTACACCCTGACCCTCGGCGGCACGCACACCGGCGCCTTCATCGTCGAGCCGGGCGCGACGCTCGATTTCGTGAGTGGCATGCATAATTTCGACGACGGCGCGCTCCTCACCGGCACGGGGAATTATGCGTTTTCCGGCGGCACCCTGAACTTCATCGGAACCGGTGCCGGCAGCACTATCGATCTCCCCACCACCATCACGTTCACGAACGAAACCATCGGCGGCCCGGGTCTCCTGAACAACGATGGCACGCTCATTATCGAGGGCTTCACCGACATGAGTGGCGTGTCGCTCAACAATATGAGTCAGCTGACGGTGCGCGGCATCAACGGCACCGACACGACGTGGACGTTCAACACCCTCAACAACAGCGGCATCCTGGACCTGCTAAACACCGGCGCGGCGCCGCAGGCGAGTATGCTGATCGGCGACATCACGAACACGGGCACGATCAACGTTCTCGCGACCGGGGGCGGCGCCCGCACTCTCAATGGGACGCTGACCCAAACCGCCGGTACCCTCAACGTCGGCACACCGTTCACGCTCGGCCAATTCGATATGAACGGCGGTACCGCCGCGATCGATGCCGTGACGACGATCG
Organism: Gammaproteobacteria bacterium; assembly: GCA_963662545.2. GTDB lineage: Bacteria > Pseudomonadota > Gammaproteobacteria > JAYYZW01. Next base: position 1,979,044 of record CAXXLL010000003.1, on the reverse strand, counting down.
TGGGGCCGTTCAATCTCACTAGCGGTAGTGCCGCCATCAATGCGCTGATGTCGATCGGTGGACCGTTCGGATTCAACGGCGGCACGCTCTCGGGGCCGGGCAGCCTCGACGTGACAGGGGCATTGAATGTCGGCGGAGCTGGGACCAAAGCGCTCACCGTGACGACCGACGCCAATGGCGTCGTGATCGCGACCGGCAACACCCTGAACGTGGACGCGATCACACTGACCAGCACAGCCGCCACCGACGTCGCGGCGAACGCGAACTTCCGGCTGCAGAACGGCGCGATCCACGACACCGTGAGTTTCAACACGGCCGGCTTCGTCAACGTCGATGCGGGATCGACGCTGAGCAGCGCCGCCGCCTACACGCACACGGGCACCAATCCGACGACGGTCGTCAACGGCACCTTGAGCTGCGCGCCGAAGAACCTGAACGCCGTGACGGGCGTACTCGCGGGCACAGGCCAGATCAACGGGGACGTCAACAATCGCGGCATCGTCCGCGCCGGCACCTCACCGGGAACCCTGAACATCAACGGGAACTTCACCCTGCTGTCGACGAGCCTGCTCGATATTGATCTCGGCGGCACCGCTCCCGGCCAGTTCGATGTCATCAACGTCACCGGCATCGTCACCTTCGCGGGCGCGCTGAATGCGCTCGAGTTCGGGACCTATGTGCCTGTCAACAACGACAGTTTTCAGGTCATGAATTTCGCGTCGAGCAGCGGCAATTTCGCAAGCATCAACAACGTGTTCCCGAACGACCCGGCGGCCTTCGTCACGCCACAGTTCAACCCGGCCTCGCTGGTGCTGGGCATGACCGCCACGACTGCCGCGCCGCCCCCTCCGTCGCCCCCTCCTGCTCCTGCTGCTCCTCCGCCGCCCGCAGGCGCACCCGCACTGCCTCCGCCCGCGGCCGGGTCAACCGAAAGCATCACCATAGCGCAGACCACGATCGACCCCATCCTCGTGCTCGCAAATTCGACCACGAGCTTCGTCATCACGATCCCCGACGGGGACGGCCCGGAGCCCATCGACGACTCCGAGGCTCAGGCCGCCGCACGGATCTCCTGTAACTGAGGCGTAAAAATACATATATTTAGGCAGTTACATGGATTACCTGACACTGGTTCATGATGAAAAATCCTGCAATACGCGATGCTAAGACCGCTTGAACTAGCGGTGCTCGCGCTACTCGGCGTGCTGCTTAACGCGACGCCCGGCGTGATCGCGGCCCCGGCCGGCAAGGTGCTTTATGCTAACGGCGCGGCGACCGCGCGCCAGGCGGACGGTGAGTTGCGTTTCCTGGGCAAGGGCATGGAGATTCTCGAGGGCGATACGGTGACGACGGGCAAGCGCGGCTTCGTCATCTTGCACATGGTCGATGACGGCAAGATGACCTTGCGTCCGAATTCCGAGCTCCACATCGAGCGCTACGACGAACGCGACTCGGGCACGAGCATCGCGCTGGAACTGCTTCGCGGCGGACTAAGGTCGCTGTCAGGCCTCTTCGCCAGGCGCCGCTCGGCGAGCTACCGCCTCAGGGCCAGCGTCGCCACCATCGGCATCCGCGGTACCGAGTTCGACGTGCGGATCTGCGAGGGCGACTGCGTCGCCGAATCGTCGGGCAAGAAATCCGGACGCGCCGGCACGGCCGCACCGCTCGCCGGCCGGGTGATCATCCAGCGCGGCAGTGTCAGCGCCGAGAAGCCCAGCGGGGCGTCGCGCGCGATCGGCAAAGGCAGCCGTATCTACATGGGCGACGCTGTCGTCACCGGCGACAACAGCGTCGTCGTCATCGTGTTCCGCGACGACACGCGCATGGTGGTGCAATCGCGCAGCCGCTTCATCGTCGACCGTTACTTCTACGAACCCGACGAAGAACAGCCGAGTACCTTCTTCCGGCTGGTCCGCGGCGGCCTGCGCGTGCTGACGGGACTTACCGCACGCAGGAATCCACGGGGCTTCCGGTTATCGACCAGCACCGCGACCATCGGGATCCGCGGCACCGGATTTGACGTCGTGGCCGACGAGGAATGCGAGGCCGGAGCCACCGCGGCACACACCCAAGATGCCGACCCGGACGATTGCAGCTATGTCAGCGTGTGGCAAGGCAGGGTCGAGGCGAATGGCGTGGGTCTCGATGAAGGCGAAACCGGATACATCGCCGACGCCGACGGCGCGCCCGTCAAGCTCGACGAGACCCCGCAGTTCATCGCCGAGAACGAGGCACCCCGTCCCGATCAGTTCGATGTCGATCTCGATGAGTTGTTCGGCATCAAGTCGCCCGATGCGGGCGAACCGGGCGTTTACGTCTCGGCGAATGACGGCGAGATCATCGTTGAAACGCCAGCGGGCGAGCTCGTGATCACGCGTGGCGAGGCGGCGCACGTCAATCCGGGGACGGGCGACATCAAACGCCTTTCCGGTCAGCCGCTGTTCCTGCTCGACGATCCCTATCCGATGCCGTCGCGCTTCGACGAAGAGATCGAGCGCGCGTTCGACCTCTTCGGCGGCGACCTCGACGGGTTCAACAAGCGCGATACGCTAGAATGCAAGATCAATTGACACAGCTCCCCAGATGCGCTGACGAACCCAAAGCGCGCCGCGTGACTCGGGAACGCTTTAAAGACACCTAACGACGGAAAGAAACCGCTCGCGTCATAAACACAACCAATCGCGAGCTTTTGCCCACGGAGCAAGAACGGCGACGGTTGCCATGCGGCAGCGCGCACGCCGTGCCGTGCTTTCGCAGCGGAAAACGACGTACGTCCTCCGCTGCGAAAGAGTTGCCGCACGCGCGGCTGCTTGGGGGGGGAAGGGCAATACACAAGCTGTCGAGAAACCTGATCGCCGTAGTGCTTTGCGCCATGCCGCTGTGCGGGACGGCCGCGGGCGCGCCGTTGTTCACGATCGAGCGCTTCGAGGTCGTCGGCGACAATCCGCTGTCGGACACCGAAGTCGAGTACATCCTGCGGCCCTATACCGGACCGCAGGATGGCCTGTCCGGTGTGGAAGACGCGGCCGAGGCGCTCGAGAACGCGATCAAAGCACGCGGCAGCTATTTCCACCGCGTGATCGTGCCCCCGCAGCGCGCGGTGGCGGGCGTGTTCAAGCTCGAGATCATCACCTTTGGTATCGAGGAGATCACGATCGAGGGCAACGAGCATTTCGACGAAGCCAATATCCTGCGGAGCCTGCCCGCGCTCAATCAGGGCGCTGCGCCGAACAGCCTCGCGATCGCGCGGTCGCTGCAATTGTCCAACCTGCACCCCGCGCGTCGCGTGGCGGTGTTCATCCGCGAGGGCGAAGGTGGCGGCCGGCTCGCGGCCCAGGTCCGGGTACGGGATTCACGCCCGCTGGTTTTCTTCGGATCGATCAGCAACAGCGGTGATGAACGAACCGGGGTATCACGCGTTTCGCTTGGCCTGCAGCACAGTAACCTGTTCAACCGCGACCACGCGCTGACCTTGAGTTACACGACCTCGCCCGAGAACACCGGCGGCGTGAAACAGTACGGAGCGTTTTATCGATTACCGATCTATCAGTTCGGCGGCGAGCTCTCAGCGTACTATACGCAGTCGGACGTCGACAGCGGACGGGTCGCGGATGCCTTCGATGTCAGCGGCGCAGGTAAATTCACCGGTGTCAGTTACAAGCACATACTTCAGCCGCGGGGGAACTACAGCCACACGATCTCACTCGCGATAGACGATCGGTTGTTTGAGAACAAAACGCTTTTTGTCGGCGATCCTCTTTTCGACCCGATCCCGATCGGCGTCGACGTTCGCAGCCGCCCGCTCACCATCGAATACGCAGGCCGCATCGAATCCGGGCTCAAGCGCCGCGGTTTCTACGCGCGGTATACGACGAACCTGGGATCCGGCGGTGCAAATACAGACCTCGCCTATGCCGCCAACCGTTTCGGCGCAGACGAAGGCTGGTTTGCGCTGCGCTTCGGCGCCAATGTAGACCATCCGCTGCCGCGCGGATGGACCTTGAGAGGCCGTTTCAGCGCGCAATACTCGCCGGATCTCCTGATCTCGGGCGAACAATTCGGTCTCGGCGGCGCGTATTCTTTGCGGGGCTTCGAGGAACGTGAAGTCACCGGCGATAAGGGCATGCAGGCGACGGTAGAAGTCTACGCGCCGCCTCTAAAATACAAGGTGCAACTCCTCGGCTTTGTCGACGGAGGCGTCCTCAACGTCGGATCCGGTGATAAAACCGGTGTGAGAAGCGAGTCACTGGCGAGTATCGGCCTGGGCTTGCGCTGGTCCTGGGGGAATAATTTGGGGGTCAGCTTCGATGCGGCCTATGTCGTCGAGGGCAACGGCGTCCTGATCGCGGAAGAACGAACCCGCTCCGATACGGTTGATTTTCACGGAAGCCTCTTCGTCCGCTACTAGATCAAAAACCGGGTCGTAAGATCGGATAAATTGGCGATACGCCCGCAAGCTGGCTCCTACCGGAGGTTGATCAAACCACTGTAGCCTGCTTGAAGGCGCACGACTGCGATAAGATGGGTTTTTAATCACGCAGGGACGGTGGCCAAAGGCACCGGCTTAACACACCCTCGATCCAGTGGGATGCTGCCGAATGAACTGGATGCCCCGCCGCTGTGGCGCGTTTTTTTTGGGGCGTATTGGGTATTCGTGTCAATCGCCTGTTTTCCGCATCAACTGATGACGCGCGGTTTTTAATCCTCCCAGGTCGTTAGGTACTGCCGTTCAACTAATCACGCGGCAAGTTGCTGCAGGCGGACGTGGTAAGGCCCGGTACTCATCAAATCCAGGCTTGTCGCCAACCGTTGTCGATCTTGCGCGCGCGGCAGCGCTTCGAGCGCGGCGAATACACGCTCGATTTGAGTTTCTTTAATCGCAGCCTGCAAAGGATGTCCCAAGCCCATGATGTATTTCGCGCGCTGCAGATCGGCGAACCGAGTGGGGTCGTCCTGCATCGATTCGAACAGCGTCGTGACCGCTTGCTGTGCCATTGCGGCCTCGTCCCAATCCGCCGCGTCAGCCGCGGCCAGGATGTGCTGGTATTGAAACACGGCCAGTGACATCGGGCCTGACGTCAGACCGCAGCGCTGGCGTTGCCGCGAGTCGTAACGAGGCCCGTCCTGCAGTGCTCGTGCCAGGTACGGATCCCAGCCCTGCACGATCTTCAAATGCTTTAACAAAGGATGATCGAGAAAGTGCAAGGTGCTCGATTCGTAGTTCGCTTCAGTCAGCTTGGCGGCGACGATGTGATCACCGCCGGGACCGCTGAGAAGCATCGCCGTCGCGTCCGCCGACAAACGTAAACCACTGACATCCGGGATTGAATAGACACCCACCGCCAGACCAAGCGCCGCGGCGGCGTGCACGACCGGCTGCATGTTCTGAGCGACTTGCTCATCGGTCGCAGCACGGTCCAGATCGGTGCCGGGCCGCACGAAAACAACGGGATAGCCGAGATCGTCCAGGACGGAAAGCAGTCGCGTGTTTGCCGCCAACCCGTCTTCCGGACGGAGCAAGGCCATTTTCACCGTTTCACCGAGCGTGGCCTCAGCCGCGCAGCGAAACCAGTCTGCCAGTTCGTCAACCGTGCGCAGATGTCCATGGCCTGTTGAAGCGGCGATCAACACCGCCGGCGCCCCGGCAGCGGCGAGCCGTTCGAGAAACCGGACATTTTTTTCGGTGTCCAAGCGCCGCCGAGGCAAATCGCCGGTCGTCGGGTCGAAACAGGCGACCGTTGCCGGCGGATATCGCCCGATTGGATCCGAGATCAGTTCTTCACTCGTCATCGTCTCGTCCTGGCAATCTCCGGCGACAGTATACCGATTAGCCCCGGTAGCCTTTTCCCCGCGCAACGAACACCCGGTAACGACGCACGCCGTGATCTAGCCATTCGCTGCATCCCTCTAAACAAAACCTTGTCTTAAGGCGGGCGGTTCAAAAACGCCTGCCGAGGCCCCGCCCGATCAACCCGAGCCCAATACCATCGGGCAGATTGCCCGCCTTTCCGAAGGCAAAAAAATCGGTTCGGAAGTTGCATAGCAGGAAATCGGTATACTTCTCCGTTGGTTTAGGAGATGAAAATTGTGTCCGCTTCACAGCAGGATTTGCCGATAGCCGTTCCAGCGAGTGTCGATCAATTTGACGCCATCATTCTGGGCGCGGGTATTTCTGGTCTTTATCAGCTTTACCGTCTACGCGAGCTCGGATTGTCCGTGCGCGTCTACGAGACGGCCGACGGGGTGGGCGGCACCTGGTATTGGAACCGCTATCCGGGTGCACGCTTCGATTCGGAGAGTTACAGCTACGGGTATTCTTTCTCGGAAGAACTACTGAAGGAATGGGAATGGAGTGAGCACTTTGCAGCGCAGCCCGAGACCCTGCGCTACCTCGAATACGTGGCCGACAAGTTCGATCTGCGCCGGGATATCCAGTTCAATACCCGCGTCATCGCGGCCCACTATGACGAAGCTCGGAATGGCTGGGAGATCGAGACCAAACAAGGCGGCCGTGCGCGGGCACGATTCCTGATCACGGCGGTCGGAGTCCTTTCTGCGCCCTACATACCCGATTTCAAAGGTATTGACAGTTTCGAGGGTGAGTCGTGGCACACCTCGCTTTGGCCGCATGATCCCGTTGATTTCATTAACAAGCGCGTAGGTGTGATCGGAACGGGCGCCACCGCCGTCCAGTTGATTACCGAAGTCGCCAAAAACGTGGGACATCTCACCGTATTCCAGCGTACGCCGAATTACTGTGTGCCCTTGCGTAATAGCCCGATCGACCCCGAGACTCAAGCCAGGATCAAGGCGAGCTATCCCGAAATCTTCAAAAAGTGTCGCGAGACCTTCGGCGCCTTCCTCCATGGTTTCGACGAGCGCTCCGCCCTCGAAGTGCCCGCCGACGAACGCCACGCGATACTCGAAGAGCTTTGGTCGCAACCCGGTTTCGGATACTGGCTAGGCAACTTCCACGACATCCTGACGAGCAAGCAAGCCAATGAATTGGTTTCGGAGTTCGCCCGCGCCAAAATCCGCGAGCGCATCAAGGATCCCGCCGTCGCGGAAAAGTTGGTGCCCACCGATCATGCGTTCGGCACCAAGCGTGTGCCACTGGAGAGTGGCTACTACGAGGCGTACAACCGGGACAATGTCTTGCTGGTCGACGTTCGGGAATCGCCGATCGAGCGGATCACTGCGAAGGGCATCAAGACGCGGGATGCAGATTACGAATTTGACGTCATCGTCTACGCGACGGGTTTCGATGCCATCACTGGGGCCCTGACTCGCATCGACATTCGTGGCCAGGGCGGTCAAGCCCTCAAGGACAAATGGGCCGATGGTCCGCGCACCTACCTCGGGATGCAGAGCGCCGGGTTCCCGAACCTATTTACGGTCGTCGGCCCGCACAATGGAGCTACCTTCTGCAACGTGCCACGGTGCATCGAGCAGAACGTCGAATGGGTTACCGACTGCATCCGGTATATGAAAGAAAACAAGCTAGAGCGTATCGCAGCCTCGACCGGTGCGGAGGATGCCTGGACTGAGCACGTTAATGAAGTGGTCGCCGCCACGCTCATTCCGGAAACCGACTCCTGGTTCATGGGCGCCAACGTACCGGGGAAGAAGCGCGCCTTTCTGATGTACGCGGGCGGTTCGCCGGCCTACCGGCAGAAGTGTGACGAAGTTGCTGCAAAGGGATATGAGGGCTTCAGGCTGGATTAAACCTGCACTGTCCCCCCTCATTGGGGTCAGTGAGAGATGGCGAGAGCAATGATTCCCGATTGTCACCGACCTCGGCTTACCAGGCTGCAAGCTTACCGAGCCGAGCCCAGCTAAGTTACCCGGCGTTCGAACTTGACCGATCCGTAAGCTTTGTACTTCCCGGACGATCGTGTCTGGACTTTCTTTTTGCTCAGATCGAAGTCTCTCTCCTGAGATCTCCGCTCCCGCTTTACCATGCATGAAATCGCTTTCGATCTGCTGCTCCTCCTAGCGGGCATTTGGCTGGTCGCCGTCACCTTGCGGCCGCTCGGCCTGCCGACGGTAATGGGTGAGCTGATCGTTGGCGTACTTCTGGGTCCAGCTGTGCTGGGACTGATCGCACCCGGTGAGTCGATCCAGCTGTTGGCCGAGATCGGCATTTTCTTCCTGATGTTTCACGCCGGCATCGAAACCCAACCGCTCGAGTTCTACGACGCGTTGAAGCGCTCGATGGGCGTCGCGGTCGTCGGCGCCGCGGTGCCGTTCGCGGTCAGCTTCGGAGTCGCCTTATTCTTCGGCCTAGACGTCATCGGCGCGACCTTTGTCGGGCTGACCATGACGGCCACTGCCGTAGTGATTACGCTCAAGAGCCTCACGGATCTCAAACTAGCCAACACCCGGGTGGCGCGCGTGATCGTCGCGAGTTGCGTCATCGACGACCTGCTGACCTTGATCTTCTTCGGCCTCGTGATCGGGGTGCTGTCGGGCGGCACATTCGAGCCTCTCAGCATCGTCGTCACTTTGGGCAAGGTCGTGGGCTTCCTCGCGGTGGCGGTCTTGCTGGGGACATTCGTCTATCCGCGGCTGACTCTGCCGTTCCGCTCCAAGGGCGGAAAAGGCTTTACCTTCGTGCTGCTCATGGCAATAGCCTTGGGACTGTTCGCCGAAGCCATCGGGTTGCACATGATTCTCGGTGCCTATCTGGCAGGCCTCTTCTTCGAAGAAAAGGTCGCGCACCCGAACCTGGTCAGGGTCGTCAAAGACCGGGCTTATGGCATCGCTTATTCATTTCTCGGGCCGATTTTCTTCATTTCACTGGGATTCTCTATCAGCTTCGACATCAGTGCTTCGGGCGCGGCATTCATCGCGCTTCTGACGATCGCGGTGATCGTCGGCCAGATTTTGAGCGCCGGCGGTATGGCTTTGCGCATGGGTCTACCATCCCGTGAGGCGCTCACCGTTGGCGTCGGCATGTGCGGGCGCGCCGAAATTGCATTCATCCTGGCTTCGCTGGCGCTGGCGCTGGCTCAGGGCGCTATCGACCAGGCCATTTTCACGACACTGATCTTCACAGCCTTCCTCCTGAATCTGTTTACACCGATGGCTTTGAAAGGCTGCGCCGTATTGCTCGAAGGCAAGGCGGCCCCGCAGGCAGATGCAACCCGCGGCATCGTCCAGATCGAAACCTTCAGCTCCCCGCTCGTGGAAGAACGCTACGAGGGGCAACTCCTGCATACACTGCCCGAAGTTGACGACGCGGTGGTGATCTACGGATACGGTCCCGAGGTCGATTCCCTGATTAGAGAGCTCGACAGCCGAGGATTGCCGATGATCGTGATCGAAGAGGACGAGACCGTGGCGCGACGCTTGCACGCCCGGGGTGTACGGGTCGTGCATGCCTCGTTTGCCGAGCAGGATCTCGATCTGCGGCCGCTGACAAAAGCGCGAGCGCTGGTGGCCAATGGCGAGGACGAACACAATGCCTTGCTCGCGGTAAGTGCGCGAGAGCTTGGGTTTAGCGGTCCCATCGTCGCGCTGGTTGACAATCCCAATCGCCGCGGGCCGATGCAACTCGCCGGCGCAACGGCGGCGTTCACTCCAAATCACGTACTGGCAGTCGCTGTTGCCGTGCGCGCCAGCGCCAAGATCGGGCCAAGGATCACAGGTGTGGAGCCGCTCAAGCACCTGCTCGAGGTCGCCGAGATCCGCGTCCACGACGACAGCCCGCTCGCCAACAAGACCCTCGCGGAATCGGGGATCCATGCCGACACCGGAGCGCACATTGTCGGCCAATGGGTCGATGACGCGCTCGATTCGCCGCCAGCGGGTGATCAGCTTCTACGGCCCGGGATGATTCTGGTGGCCGCCGGCAGTCCCGACAGCATCAAACGTCTCAGCGAGATTGCCCGCCCGATCACACACGCAGGCAGGATCGTGGTGGCAGGCTTCGGAGATGTCGGGAGCAAACTGGTCGAGATGTTAAAAGACGCCGGTGAAGATAGTGTGCGTCATCGACGATACCGACCAGCCTGGCGTCGAGGTTCTCGGAGACGTCCTGGACGCGGGCGTTCTGGAGAGGGCCGGAGTGGCCACGGCTCGCGTCGTCATTCTCGCGTGCGCAAGCGACAGCGCGACGCTGCTTGCCTCAACGGTGGTTCGCGATTACGCCCCCGATGTGCCCATCATCGCCTGTGCCGCCCTGGCAGACAATGTGGGGCGCATTCAGAAGGCGGGCGCCGACTTCGCGCTCTCGGTGAGTCAGGTAGCCGGCCAGCTCCTCGCCCATCACGTCCTGGGTGAGATGGTCTCGCAGCAGGCCCGCATCAAGCTCGTCAAGCTCGGTGCCGGTCGGCTGGCCGGCCATCACCCGCTGGAATCCAGAATTCGCGAACGCACCGGGTGCACGGTCGTCGCGGTCGAACGCGGCGGAGAGGTCATTATGGACATCCCGCCATCGTTCGTTTTCGCCGAGACGGATGCCCTCTACGTTTGCGGCACGGTCAATGCTTTCAACCGTTTTTACGATGCGTTCGCAGAATCACACGGATGATCGAAGTGTGCCTTTCCGTGATCGTTCCAAAGGGGCACGATAAAGGCTGCGGTGGTCCTTAAGTCGCAGGTATCCGATTTCGGGCCGGGGACGAGTTATCGACGATGCTGGTTCATCGATACGCACCAAGCAGGTACTTGCCCACGATCACGAGAACCCGTGCACCGTAGATCGCGGGATTGAGGTAAGACACTTCGCTGCCATAGTGCGTTGGGATCCCCAATTCTCCGATACGAAGTCCACGCTGTCTGGCCGCCGCGATGAGTTCCAAATCGAAATCAAAATAGCCGCTCAACTGATCGATGTCGACGCGCTCGATGACCCGCCGGCTCAATACGAGATAACCCGAATGATAATCGGTCAGCGTCAAGCCGAAAGCCGCGTTTTCGATCGCGCACAGCGCGCGACCTGCAAGCAGTTTATACAGTGGCATGCCGCCTTCGCGCGCGGTACCGTCCAGATGTCGCGAACCTTGCAGAATATCGAGTTGCTCCCTCGCCGCATGGCGCACGAACGTTTCGAGCATCTCAGGTGGGTACTGGCCGTCCGCATGCAGGCAGGCGAAATAGTCCGCGGGTGAATCGGTGAGCGCGGTCAGGCCTGTGCGTACAGCGGCACCGTAACCCTGATTATGGCTGAGGCTGATCCGGCGGATGGCGGGGTGGCAACTGGCAAGTTCGTCGATAACCGCCGCGGTCCGATCGGCGCTGCCGTCATCGACGATAACCACGTCATCACACAACGCCCAAGCGGACGCGGGAATCCGCTCGATGACGCCTGGGAGCGTATGCGCCGCGTTGAACGCCGGGATGTAGATGCCGAACCTGACAGGCATTGAATTGATCCTCGAAGTCCGCTCAGCGGCGGCTTAAGCACTGCTGCGCGATCGCGCGGCGAGCTGGATCGAAATCAGCGCCCAGGCACATCGAGCAGCGCAATAACGACGTACGGCGTAACTGGCGTAGGTGGTGCGAGCAACCTCGCGTCAGCGCGCCTTCGCCCGTGCGTTGTTCTCGGCGAATCGGTCAACGTAGTACGACATTGCCGCTATAAGCGTGGTTCTGGCATCGTCGAGCGGCTCCCACTCGAGCAATCGGCGTGCATTTTCGATATCCGGCATACGACGGTCACAATCCTCGTAGCCTGCACCGTAGAAATCACGTGCTGAGATGTCGACGATGGGGTGGTCGAACGCGGCCGTTAATCCGGTGAGCTCGGCATAGGATGTGCGCATCAATTCGGCCAGCTCACGCATGGTCAACTCGTTACCGGGGTTGCCGATATTGAAGAACTGATTCTGCGAGCGATCGGGTCCCGCGAGGATCTGCAGGATGGCGCGCATGGCGTCGTCGATCGACACGATGGTGCGCTGCGCATGCCCGCCGTCGACCAGTTGCATCGGGGCACCGTCGAGCAAGGCGGCCATGAAACACGCGAGCACGCGCGGCACGCCTTCACCGTCCCGCCCCGGAATGTAGTCCATTTTCGGGCCGAAAAAATTAAACGGGCGAATGACCGTAAAAGGCATTCCCGATTCCTCATGGTGTGCGTAAATCAGTCGTTCGAGTAACTGTTTCGACGAGGCGTAGGTCCAGCGCTGATTCGTAACAGGACCCATCACCAGTGGAGTCGTCGCCTCACGCTGTTCGTACAGATCGATTTCCGCATAGCGATTGTCTGCCATGTAGCTGGCAAGCGTCCGCCCGTAGACTTCACTCGTTGAGAAATGTATCAGCCAGCGCCCATGCCGTGCGCAAGCATCGACGATGGGCAGGCAGTCGATGAAATTGGCGTGGATGGTGGTCAGCGGGCGCGTGTTGTTTTCGGAGGGATTACACAACGCCGCCAGATTTACGACAATGTCGGCGTGCTTCACTGCCTCGTCCAGTGATACCAGCGACGCCGCAGCGTCGGTTCCGTGGCCTACAAAGTTGAAGTTTGGCCGGCCTTTGTGAAGCTCGATTTTACTCGCGTCGGGATCCCAGCCCTCCACCTCTATTCCGGCCCGCCCCAGGAGCGCGTCCAATAAGTGACTACCCACGAAACCTCCACAGCCGATCGCGAGGATTCGTTTACCTTCAAGCGCGGCCAACGCCGCGTCCCGCTGTTTTGCAGCCTTGGCCTTTAGTTGCGCGAGCGCCGCGGCGCCGATTCGATCATTGATTTTCATGGTAGTGCATGGGCTCTGAAGGCGATGCCGATAGCGGTGCTTTATACCTGATCCTTGACTGGATCGGTTGCGCCAGGCCCACTTTTTGACACTGTTTTACTTGTGGGCTGGGTGCCAAGCTCTGCTACCGATGTTATTTGTGTCACTGCTTGCGCGTCTGCGAACGCCTTTCCCCACCACGGATAGGACGCTGCAATCATCCAAACGCAGAGATTGAGCCAGAAGGCAGCGCCCTCGTTAGAGCCCACGGCGAACAACGAAACGATGGCAATCATACCGAGCCATTTGAATCCCCTGTAAAACGCAAAGAACGTCACCGCCGGCAACAACACGGCACTGTAATGATGCAGCGACTGCGGCGCCAGCAGCAAACCCAGAGAAACGCAGGCAATAAGGGACCAGCGGTCGTCGTCGCAGCGCAGGACAGACCATGCGGTCATCGAGGTGAGAAGAAATGCGAACGCGATGTAAGGGCCGTGCATGAGTGGAGATCCGGGCCATTGTTCTGCACCGGTGGCGCGCCGCAGGACGGCCAGCGCCGACTGGTTAACGTCTTGGGTGTACAAATGAGCGGGTGCCTTGGCAATCGGATTGTCCAGAAAATAAGTCGCCACATCGCTGGCTCCGAAGACGAGTGCAGCGCTTGCGAAGGCCAGCGCGACCGTGAGTACTACCAGCACCACGGTGCCAATTCGGCGCCGCAGCAGGAGCCACAAGACCAGGATTCCGAAATACGGTTTGATACACATACCGACGCCAATCCAGACACCCGCCAGAGCGTTGAAGCGCGAGCGCCAGACCAACATGAACAGCAGTGCCATGATGAAATTGACCTGCGCGTTATAAAACGTCCACCTAACGGGGGGATAAAAGGCGACGAGGCAGACCACGACGAGCCACGCGGAGACGTGCTGTCGACCCGAACCGGCGCTAAAAAATTCGCGCTTCATCAGCACTGCGGCGAGTACCAGCACGACAGCCTGAATGATGGACCATAGGACGTACGCCTCGCGGTACTCGAAATACCCCAAGGGCAGGAACAGCAGGACCGCTGGCGGCGTGTAAAGCGTGCCGATGAGCATCACCTCCGCAAAGAATTCATCGCTCGGCAAAAATGGAAGACTCTGCCGAAGATACGACGCGGCCTCGTAGAGCGGCAGCCCCTCGGCCGCGATGCGTCCCACGAGCCAATAGTTGAGGAAATCCCATTCCGAATCCGTTTGTGTCCGCACGGCGATCAGCGCCGCGAGATAGGCGAGACCGAGTGCCGCTGCCGCGAAACCGGCAGTCCAATAGAATCGTCGAACCCAGCGGCCGGCCTCATCGTGCCAATGCAGTCCCGAAAGTACAAATGCCAATGCGAATAGCTTGAGGAGCGCGATCATGAAATTTAAGGGGTCAAGTCTTCACTTTATACAAGCGCAAATATGCACCGCTTCAAACGCACTACAATTCAATTCTTCATTTTTTAATTTAAGTTGCAATCGATATATCGCCAGCGGCGCCGGACGTCCCCGTAGCTAGCGATTATCGAACTATTGCACAACTTATCCGTCGAACACAGCACGAGGGCCTACAAGCATTAGGACTGCCAGATTCTTGTGAAGCAGTTCCCGACGTTCAGGCCCGGACCGAAACGCGAGGCGGAACACAGAGCGAATCGCGATGAACGACATGGACCTGAGTTCCACTTGCCTGGTGTGCAATACCGCGCTTGCGGGGGTGCTTGGCCTGTTCTCGCGAATGGGCGGCGTCCGTCGCAGCCACGGGAATCCAAACCTGTGTAACCGCTGTAACGGCCACGTGGAAGAGGGCCGAATCGTAGAGCTGGGCGTCTTTTTCGCCGATCTTACCGGCTACACGAACCTCACCCAGACGCTTGGACCGGACCGCATGCACGAAGTGCTCGACGCGTATTTGCGCACCGCCAAGGACGTGATCGTCAAATGGGACGGCTTTGTTACCCAGTTTGTCGGTGATGAAGTGATGGCTTTTTTCAACGTCCCGCTGCGGCGCGATAACTTCGCCGCACTGGCAGTCAGGGCGGGGCTGGAACTCCAGCAGGCGGTAGACAAACTCGGCGCCGAACTGGGCCAACCCATGGATGTAACAGTCGGTATTGCGGCGGGCCATGCGCGCGTTGGCCGCGTGGGTTCGGAAGAGATCGCGCACTACTCCGCCATCGGCGATGTCGTCAATCGCGCGGCGCGGCTGGTGTCACGCGTCTCGCCCCGAGGAATGCTCGTCGACAACGATATTTACGCGGCGGTTGCCGAGCAATTTCCCGATGCGGACGTCGAGACCATCACGCTCAAGGGATTTGTCGAGCCGGTGACGGTCGCGCGCCTCGAAGGGGCATGGCAGGAAGACGACGCCGAGAGCGGGGAAGGCAGCACGCAAAAACTGCGCATCGCCACAACGTTGGCAGCCGTGCTGAGCGCGCCATGCGCGGGCTTCATCGCGCTCAACGCGGCGGGTATTGCGCTGGGACTGGGTTCGATCGGGATGGGTGCAATCGGGATGTTTCTGGATCAATCCATCTTGCGGATACCCCTGCTCACGGTCGCGACGCTTGGGGCCATCGCCATCCTTTACATCGTGCCCTGGCAGCACCCTTTTGCGCGGCACGCGGAGCCGTCGGGCCTCATCACGGAACCGACAAAATTTGAACGCCGGCGCAATCGAACGGGCGTCTTTCTAGCTTTTACCGGACTCGCTATCGTCGCCACGGAGCTCATCGCGCACCAGCTGATGCATTAAGGTGTTGGCGGTACGGCGCCCTATATAAAACCGATCAACCCTGCTTCGTTCCCACTTTCTCATTCCACTATCTATGGGCGTGATCACCATCGTTTTTCCTTTCGACTAAACGGGCGCACGAAATGGGTGTTTCGCGAAGTGCCACTCCGGTTAAACTGCGGATCCCGCGATTCCCAACCGGAGGATTAGCCAATGAGTACAGAAGCGAACAAACAAGTCGTGCGTGGACTCTACGCCGCCATTAGCGCCGGCGACGCGGAAGGGTTCATGAACCACATGGCGGACGACGTCGAGTGGTATTTCATCGGCTCTCGCCGTTTTGCAGGGACACTGAAGGGCAAGGACGACATCAGGAAAAAATTGCTGGAGCCGCTTGGGAACGAGCTGACTGGACTGATTCAACTCGAGATCAAGCAACTCATCGCCGAAGGGGACAAGGTCGTCGCCGAGATGCAGGGCACTTCTAAGAGTACTGCGGGCAAGGACTACAACAATACTTACTGCATCATCCTGACGGTGAAGGACGGCAAGATTCGGGAAATGCGGGAATACCTCGACACGGAACTCGTTACGGCCGTGTTCGGGTAGCGCGCTTTATGGAACCTCTGAATAAGTCATGGTGCGTCTGAATTGTTCATGAAATTGTGCAGATCAAGGCACGAATCGCAGTCCATAGCGGGGACTATTGGCAAGATTCGTAACGCCGAGCTGCGCGATTTCATGGGCAAGGCAGATGTGCCATGACTTATTCAGAGGTTCCTTAGGTCACAGCACCTCGAATTCAGGGGGCAAACGTAAGGGAGAAGGACATGGCGAAGAAAAGATCGGCCTTGGTTCACTTGGTGTGGGGTGGGGCGGCGGAAGTCGGTCCAAACCCCGGGGGTCTAAACGCCGACAATAGTTTTCATATGGATCTCACGGGATCCTGCAGTGGTGAATTCACGGGCCGGGTCGAAGTAGCTGTCGACGGAGTTTGTACGACCATCGTGGACGGTTGGCCCCACGCCGGTCGAGAAACCATCGACATCAAGATTTTCGCGGACGACGGGCGAACCATCGAACTCGGCGCTGTGGAGATCACTTGGGATACTTATGCCAAAACCGCGCCACCTTACTGCGGCTGGTTCATCTGGAAAGACCGGGTAGGGCAATGGGGTGCCTTTGTGACGGACGAAGGGACCTATTTCAACAACATGCTGACGCTCGACATTCCGGTTGACCCCGATTAAATAACGGCGAAGGATTCTGCGTAAGCGAATAATTAGCAGGTTGTTGAAAAACTCGTTTTTCGACAGCCTGTGCCCGGCACAGGGATGTGCCGGCATCAATCGAGCACGCTATGTGCTTGATTGATGGAGCAAGACGGAAACCGCGTTTTCGTCTTGCGAGTTGAAAAACGACAGGGACATCGTTTTTCAACAACCTGTTAGGTGTCCCCCTAATGCGCGGATGCCTATCACGGCGCGACTCATCGTCAGAACGCTTCGGCCCTCACACAGTGTTCAGTCTTAGGCCACGTTGAGGCGTTCGAGGGGCGGCATGTCGAGGGCGGCGCGGAAAGTGTCGTGGAAATGGTGTAGCGGCGCCTCATTGCGTCCAAAGATGAAATGCTCGAGGAGTCCACTCTCGGCCGTACGCTGCGCGGCCTCGCCCATGCGAAAGTCCTCGTGCTCGACCGTGGTATTCAGGATCTCCATCGCCGCCTGCGGCGATATGATCGCATTGCCGTCGCGCGCGGCTGAGTCGTAGACGTTACGCTCATCGATGACCGTCTTCTCCCCAGCGGCGATGAGGTCCAACGCGTCCTCGCTGAAGTAATGGCTCATATGCGTCACGGAACGGCCCGGATTTTCGCCGTCCGGGTAGATTCGAAACAGCGTCACCTGCCGGTCGGAGATCGTGATCTCGATGTTGGGGAACACGTAATAAAGCACCGTCGCCGCACCGCCGATGCGCCATCGCTCTTCGGCTTTGTTATGCAGGTTCTCGATCGACTTCGACGGAAACACCGCACGGTGATTACGACCAAAGGTTTCGTAGACGATCACATCGCCGTGCGAGAGCCGGCCCAGTGTATCGCGGTGTAGCCGGTTGAAATGGTAGGTTTCGCCAAAGGTGTCGTTCGCAAGCTTCCAATTCATGCGCTTGTCGAGCCGGCACTCGCCGCTGAATACATGGCGACCGACATTCCAGCTTTCGAACTCTTCGGCGAGTCCGCCAAGGAGTTCAGGGATGTCAATGCGCCCGTTCCGCTGCGGGTGCACCCAGAGGAAACCGTATCGCTCAACCGCCGGCAGCTCGACCAAGCCCATACAGTCTCGGTCAACAGGGCCGAACTGGTCCGCTTCGCTTACGCCGGCGAGTTCACCGTTCGTCGTGTAGGTCCAGCCGTGAAAGGGGCACACGAAGCGCCGCGTGGTCCCACGCCCCGGAGCGGCGAGCTGCGAACCGCGATGCCGGCAGGCGTTGACGAATGCGCGAAAAGTCCCGTCAGAGCCGCGCATTGCGAGTACCGGCACGCCGAAATCATTGAGGGCGAAATAGCTGCCGGGCTCGCGAAGGTCGCCTGAGAATCCCACGATCTGCGGGTGCTCGCGGAAAAAGACCTGCCACTCGCGACCTGCGAGTTCGGACGAGGTGTACGTCGATACCGGGTTCAGGACCTGGCAGCCCGCGTCGTGGTTGGCCTTCGTCTCAACGTAGTTGAGCAGCTGTTTCAGGATGCGGATCTGGGTGTCTTGTTTCATGTTCGAGCTTGGTCTGACAATAATGTGACATTAATGGCGATAGTTTACTTATTTGCACTTAAGAATGCGGCGATCTCAGAGGGTGAATATGCGAAATAGGTAAACTGTCCCCATTATTCTGCACCGTTTACACGCGTGGCGGGCGGACCCCAGGCTACGCGTTTTTCGGAGCGTATTTGGGGTACCCATTACTCCGAAACCCCAAAATTTGTTTGATTCAAGCATTTATCGGCAAGCAGATCATGGACGTCCTCTAACGCGGTGCGCCGAACGCGCGGCAATACACGTATAACTTCTCGATCAATACCGGCAATCCGGAGCCAACTCCGCTCGCACTGCTAGGGCTTGGCTTCGCAGGATTGGGCTAGCGACGCCGAAGAACCGCTTAAGCACGATGCGGTGCGTATCTCGGGACATAAACCCGACGCCTGTAAATCCATTCGATTCAAACATTTATAGGGAAGCGGACCTTGGGTGTCCTTCAATGCCGCTCCGTTTAATGCCGTCTTAATACCCACCGTATACTGTTTGCGTGACTACAAGGGCAAAACGGACTGTCAGAAAACCTGCGTTCCGTGGCAAGGTGCGGGCGCACGATCCGTTCGAGCTGATCCGCTGGATCGCGATGAGCCAGCCTGATCCGCGTAAGGCGCTGGCCGAACTAGTACAGAACAGCCTGGATGCCGGCGCGCGCCAGATCCGCGTCAACCGCGCGCGGCTACGCGGCAATCCGAGCATTCGCATCATCGACGACGGAGACGGCGTGATTCCCGAGCTCGAGCGCACCGAGGCATTGCGCTATATCGCCACCCACATCGGCCACAGCCGCAAGCGCGACCTCACGCCCGAGCAGCGCATGCAATTGATGACCCAGGGTCAGTATGGCATCGGACTGCTCGGATTCTGGAGTATCGGTGAGGAAATGCAGATCCGCAGCGCCGTGACGGGACAGAAACCGATGACCTTATCGTTGCGGCGCGACAGTCCCGAATTCGAGATTGATTTCGCCGGCGGCCGCTTGCCGCTCGAAGAACGGTGGACGGAAGTGCTCATTACCAACGTCCATCCGGAGGTCGTATCCATCCTCGGCGGCAGACGGGTTGCGGAGTATCTAGCCGCCGAGTTGCGCGGGCAGCTACTCGCGCGTGAAGTGGAACTGGTGATCGAGGATCGCATGGCTAGGGGGCGCTCGCAAAAGCTCATCCCGGTCCGCCCGCCGAATTTTCTCGGCGAACGCATCCAAGGTCTGGGTCCGATCGAGGTCCCCGGATACCCGTCCATCCAGCTCGAGATCTATTTCAGTGCGGACGAAGACGGCGAGCAGGCGCTGTCCGTGTATGCGGCCGGCACACTCGTGGCCGAGAACTTCCACGAACTCGCGAACCTGGACCTCGACCGCCAACCGTGGACGGATCCAAGGCTTTGCGGCCTGGTTGACTTTGCGGGCTTTCAGGTCAGCCCGGGCACACGGCGTCGTGTCGTGCCCGACGCTGCTGCCGCCGGATTTGCCGAGGGCCTGGCGAAGGCCGCACTCGTCCTCGAGCGGATCCTGGCCGAGCGGGAGGAGCAACGCGCTGCTCGGGTCGACCGCACGCTCCTACGCGATTTGAAGCGCGCGTTCCGCGACTTTTTCAGCGCGCGACCGGAATTTTCCATGATGCCGCTGCACGAAAAAGGCTCCGACGTTTCGGATCGCGCCGATGATTGGGGCGGCACTGGCGAAACCATCGCCGTCTCCGGATTGCCGGGCGAGCCCGCGGACGACGTGCCCGTCCAAAAATCCCCGGAACCAGGGCCTCTTTATGCGGTAGCCATTACGCCGACTCCGATCCGGGTCGAACGTCTCGGTTCGAGACGCGTGCACGCGCGCCCGGTGGATCTTTCAGGGCGGGCGATCCGCAAGGGCGTGCACTTCGAATGGGAGCTCGACCCCGATGTCGGGCTGCTCGTCGATGTCGCGGCGACGGGCTCAGCGGCGACGATTGAAGCGGGCGCTAACGTTGCGATCGGTAATCTGAGCATAATCGCGTCGCAAGATGAGCACGTTGCCCGGGCGAAACGCGTGGTCGAGATCGTCGAAGTGATCAAGCCCGCGCGCAGCAGCGGCGGCATCCCGACGCCGAAATTCGTGCATGAACCGGGCGCTAACTGGCGCTCGCGCATGGTCGACGGCCACTGGCAAGTCAATTCCGGTCATCGCGACTGGGGTGAAGTCGCCGAGCGACCGGCGCTGAAGCTGCGCTACGTCGCCATGCTGTTCGCCAAAGAGATCGTCGTGCGCAGCCACAACGACCCGCGGCTCGCAGGGCCGCTGGAGCAACTCGTAGACGTTGCGTCGTACGCGGATCGCAACACCGCGCCGCGTGGTCCTGGCGGACGCAAGAAACGTGAAAGGAAGCGCTGACCTGGTGAAATTCGGGACACCCATCAGCACGAAGCCCCCAAATTCATTTGATTCAAGCGTTCATGGGTAAGCGGATCACGCGTGTCCACCAACGCGTGTACCGCATGCACGCCCCGCGGTCCACCCCAACGTTGCCCGGCATGCGGAATCGTCGGGGCCGCTCGACACACCATTGACACGTACGTCGGGCACAGCCCAACGTACGCATTTTTCGGGCCGCCAAGGACCCTCGAGAGAAGACAGGAGAACCGACATGCTGCAAGAAGGCGACTTGCTGTGGCAGCCTTCGCAGGCACGCATCGACCGTGCGGAGATCACCCAATTCATGGGCTGGCTCGAGCGTGAGCACGGGCTCAAGTTCGACACTTATGCGAGCCTCTGGCAATGGTCGGTCGACGACCTCGAAGCGTTCTGGGGCGCGTTGTGGAATTACTTCGAGATCAAAACATCGGCGCCGTATGCCAAGGTGTTGTCCGCGCCCGTCATGCCCGGTGCCAAATGGTTCGAGGGCAGCCACCTCAATCTGGCCGAGCACGTGATGCGCCGCGCGCGCAGCGGTGAAGCCGCGATTTTTTTTGCCGCCGAAGCGTCACCGCTGACCTCCATTTCCTGGGACGAACTCGGCGATCAGGTAGCACGGGTGGCGCGCGCGCTGCGAGACCAAGGCATCGAGCCCGGCGATCGCGTGGTGGCGTTCATGCCCAACATCCCGGAGACCATGGTCGCCTTCCTCGCCACTGCCAGTATCGGTGCGATCTGGTCGAGTTGCTCGACCGACTTCGGCAGTGCCAGCGTGCTCGACCGTTTTCGTCAGATCGAACCGAAGGCAATCTTCACCGTCGACGGCTACCGCTACGGCGGCAAGCCCTTCGACCGGCGCGGCGAGGCGCGCACGATCATCGAGGCCCTGCCTTCGATCGAGTCGGTTTTCTATTTACCTTATCTCGAACTGGATGCCGCACCGCCGGTGGCGGATGTGCACTACTGGCACGACATCATGGCCGGCGGTGACGCGCCCGCGCTCGAATTCGAGCAAGTCGAATTCGACCATCCACTCTGGGTGGTCTATTCCTCAGGCACCACGGGCCTGCCCAAGGCCATCGTGCATGGACACGGCGGTATCATCCTGGAACTGCACAAGATGCTTGCCCTGCAATGCAATTTGCGCCCGCATGCGCGCATGTTCTTCTACACCACCTCGGGCTGGATCATGTGGAACATCCTGACGGCCTCACTGCTGGTGGGTGCATCACCGGTGATCTACGACGGTCACCCGGGCGCGCCCGAAGTTGACGTACTGTGGCGCATCGCCGCCGAGACTAAAGCAACGATCTTCGGCGCCAGCCCCACTTACATCAGCCTGATGATGAAAGAGGGCATCGTGCCTAAGGATCTATACGATTTCAGCGCACTGGAAGGGATCCTCCTGACCGGCTCGCCAGCGACACCGGAATCAATGCAGTGGCTTTACGAGAACGTGCGCGACGACCTGTGGGTAACATCGCAGAGCGGTGGCACCGACGTCGCGAGCGGCTTCGTCAGTGGCTCCTGCATCCTTCCGGTCCATGCCGGAGAAATTCAAGCACGCGCACTCGGTGTCGACGTACACGCCTACAGTGACGCCGGGAAACCCGTGATCGACGAAGTAGGAGAGCTCGTCATATGCAAACCGATGCCATCGATGCCGCTGTTTTTCTGGAATGACGATGGTGGTCGACGCTACCACGACTCGTATTTCGATACTTTCCCTGGCGTCTGGCGCCACGGCGACTTCTTTCAGATCAACGTCCGCGGCGGCTGCTTCATCAAAGGCCGTTCGGACTCCACCCTGAACCGCTATGGCGTGCGTATCGGCACCGCCGAGATCTACCGCTGCATCGAGGCGCTGAACGCGATCGACGACTCGCTGGTGGTCAACCTCGACCTCCCGGGCGGCCAGTTCTTCATGCCTTTGTTCGTCAAGCTCGCGCCCGGTTGCGATTTCGATGAGGCGCTCCTCGCCAACATCGCGCAAGCGCTCAAGACGCAATGCTCGCCGCGCCACGTACCGGACAGGGTCTACGCCGTCGACGAGGTCCCCTATACCCTGACCGGTAAGAAACTCGAAGTGCCGGTGCGCAAAATCCTGATGGGATACGACATGACCAAAGCCGTGAGCCGGGATGCGATGATGAACCCACAGTCCCTAGATTACTTCATCGACTTCGCGGCCGCGCAGCGCGACTACAGCATGACCGGTTAGGGCACATAGGGTTCAGAATCGTTCAGATTCAGACTGGACCCCACAGATCAGGTCCCTTCTTCTCAATTTCCTACGACGCTTTGATCAGAAATGATGCAAGGAATTGTTCAAGCAACCCATATTGATCGATAGTGCAGCGAAAGCCGATGTAGACATCCGGCCGCACCAGTACGAATTCACCAGCACTCGACACCTGCAAGGCCCGCGCCACTTTGCCTTCCGTATCCTCGACCGGCAGTAACCCGGGCCACGGATGGGGAACGGTCGGCGCGATCAACTCAAATTTCATACATCCCGCATAGGTTTCGCGAACCGCTGCAAGCGCCGCGGCGGCAGCTTCCAGTTGGCTCCCTTCAACCTGACCCAACACCGCCAACAAGGTAAAGTTTGGATGCGAGAATAACTGGTGTAAACGTAAGTGTTGAGAAATGATGACATCCGGCACGCGATCACCAATGGCCGGCTCCCAGTGTGTCGACGTACCGTCGGGCAGGTCGATAAGACCGCGATAGTTGTAGCTAAGCCCCGATATCCGGGCGACCGCGTTGTCATTCCAGTTCTGGGTTTGGGTGAGGGCCATGCGGTCCTTAATGCCGCCACCGTGCGCCATGATAATTTCATGAATCGATGAGCTGCCCTCGATCACCTGCTCAGCCACCGGCTCCCGCTCCTGCTCATAGGTGTCGAGTAAATCAGGGCCGGCATGCCCTTGAATCACCAGAGCGATTTTCCACACTAGGTTGTAGGCGTCTTGAAGGGCGACATTCCATCCCTGACCGCCCGCCACGGAGTGTACGTGCGCAGATTCCCCGCAAAGCATGACATGACCTTTACGATAAGTGTCTGCTTTACGTATCCAGATCTCCCAGGTCGTTTTCCATTCGGGCTCGCCAATTTTCACGCCCGGCAAATGATCCGCGACGATAGGCGCGATGTGGTCCCGACGCGCGAATTCGTCCGGGTCACCCTGGCTACTCACGAGCACTCGATGATTGGGGCCAGCCAGTTTACCAATCATGAGAAAGGTGTCTTCGGCGATATAGTAGTGAAGAAGATTGTCGGTGCCGTCAAAATTCTCGAGCTTGGCATCAACCATTTGCATGACCAAACCATCATATTCCGAGCCCTCGAACTTGAACCCGAGGAATTCGCGGGTCGGGCTATGGATACCGTCACAGGCGATGACCCACTCCGGATTGACGACCTCTTCATGCGTTTTATTATCCGTGCCGTGGGTAATCGTCACCGTCACCTTGCCATCTGCACTTTCCTCGATAGCGGTGAGATCTGCGTTCCACTCAATCGGCAAGCTCAAATTATTTTCAAGGTGATCACGCAGTATTTTTTCCGTCTCGTTCTGATTAAACATGCACACGAAAGGGTAGCGCGTCGGCAATCGAGTGTAGTCAAGCTCCGGTTTCACGTCGCTGCCCTTGAAATTGAAGATATAGCCGTCGTTTCGGACGCCGCCGTGCAAAAATCGTTCGGCGACCCCAATGTCGTCCAGCATCTCCAGTGTTCGCGCATGCACCGTAATCGCACGTGACGTGTGGCTTGGGCCGGCCCGCCGCTCGATAATACGGCAGTGGATGCCGCGGCGTCGAAGTTCGATCGCAGCGCCGAGCCCCGTCGGGCCGCCGCCGACAATGAGTACTTGTGGATTAAGGCCGCTCATATTTAATTAATCTCCAATTGGAGCCGTATCTAGTTTACTCGACGCTTTCTAATCGAATTTGGACCTGATTCTATAGACTGATTTAAGCTGACTGTACCGGATCCCAACAAGAGGACCTATTCATGGATAACCCGAGGCCGATAACAGAAACTCAGCTCCGGCTAATTAAGCCCTTCATGCGATGGTTCACGAACTTGAACGTGCTGATATACAAATGGTCGGGTGGGAAAATGATGAATCAATTTGGGGGCGGCGAGATCTGCTTAGTGCGGATGACCGGCGCGAAATCCGGTAAAACGAAAGAGATCCCGTTGATGTACGTGCCCTACAAGGACGGCGTGATCCTGGTCGCGTCGATGGCGGGGGCGCCGAAACACCCGACGTGGTATTACAACCTCATTGCCCACCCTGAAATCGAGGTCACCGTAGGAGGTAAGCGCATGCAGCTCGTCGCCCGACAAGCGACGGACCCCGAGAAGGCCGAAGTTTGGCCGCTCTGTTGCGATCACTATCCCGATTTCGAGCTGTATCAGCGACGCACGTCACCTAATATTCCGGTGCTGATTTGCCAACCGGCGCTGAAGTGATGACGATCGAACCGCGCGCTCCAGTTCGCCGATAAGCCTGGATCCGCATCGCGATGCATAGCATCCACGAACCCAAAGTCACTTTATCCGTTTGAGTTAGGCGTGTGCGGACAAGCGGATGAGTTATAACTGAATCTGGTGTTTGAGCGAATTGAATAAAGGCGGCGTATCTGGTTGAAATGTTGTTACCAAGCAGCAAGCCAACCAAAGAGGATACGCCACCATGAGAGAGAGTAAGGTTGTTGAATTATCAGGTCGAGAAGGAATACCAGATCCGTTGACGGAGGTCTTGAGAAACGGTGCTCGGGCTCTGATTGAACGAGCGGTTGAAATCGAGCTGGCAGAATATATGGCGCAGTATTCAGGACATCGCACGGCGGACGACAAAGCAGGTGTGGTTCGCAACGGCTATTTGCCGGAACGCCAGTTGCAGACGGGCTTGGGGCCGGTGACGGTGAGGATCCCGAAGGTTCGTTCGAAGCTCGGCGAGCCGGTGACCTTCCGTTCAGCGCTGGTGCCGCCGTATGTGCGCAAGACAAGAACCTTGGAGGCGGCCGTGCCGTGGCTGTATTTGAAGGGCGTTTCCAGTGGCGAAATGGGCGCTGCGCTGGAAGTTTTGTTGGGGCCGCAGGCGAAGGGCCTGTCGGCGAGCACCGTGTCGCGCTTGAAGCAGGTGTGGGCGCAAGAATACCGCGACTGGTGCGAGGGGCGATTGGACCAAGACCGCTGGGTGTAGGTGTGGGCGGACGGTGTCTACAGTGGCCTGCGGGCGGAGCACACGAAGCTGTGTGCGTTGGTGGTGATCGGCGTCAATGAGCGAGGCGAGAAGCGTTTTTTGGCGATGGAGGATGGTGTGCGGGAGTCCACGCAGAGCTGGCGCGAGGTGTTGCTGAAATTGAAGTCACGCGGGATGAATATTCCCAAGCTGGCGATCGGGGACGGTGCCATGGGCTTCTGGGCCGCACTGGAGGAAGTCTACGGTGAGACCCGCCAGCAACGCTGCTGGATGCACAAGACGATGAACGTGCTGAACTGCCTACCGAAGTCAGCACAGGCCAAAGCCAAGCAAGCCCTGCACGCGATCTGGCAGGCCGCGACAAAGGCCGACGCCGAGAAGGCGTTCGAGCTGTTCCTCAAGACCTATGAACCGAAGTATCCCAAGGCGACCCTGTGCCTACAGAAAGACCGTGAGGAGTTGCTGGCGTTCTATGATTTTCCGGCACCACATTGGCAAAGCATTCGCACGAGCAATCCGATTGAATCCACCTTCGCTACGATCCGGCACCGGACCCGGCGCTCCAAGGGCGGTCTCTCTCGGGACGGCATGCTCCATATGATGTTCAAGCTGGGGCGGTGTGCGCAGAAGAATTGGCGACGCCTACGTGGATTCGACTACCTGGCCAAGGTGATTACTGGAGTTAAATTTGAAGATGGTATCGAGGTGACAAGGGTCAATCAGGTCGCCGCTTGATTCAACCGCCTGAACACCACTTTTGACAATAACTCCAAGCGGATCATGGCTCTCCTTTAACGCTAAGTTCGGCTGCCCTTGACAGCGGGCGACCGGAGCAGCAGAGCAGGGAGCTCGCTGTCAAGGGTCGGCAGCAACACCGGACTAGGTGACATCTTTATCGAGTCTCTTTTCAATATATCCAGACAACCACAAAATTCCACCGGCTCCGATATAGATTGGAGCACCAGTACTCG
This sequence comes from Gammaproteobacteria bacterium, assembly GCA_963662545.2. Taxonomy (GTDB): domain Bacteria; phylum Pseudomonadota; class Gammaproteobacteria; genus JAYYZW01. The sequence continues at coordinate 1,952,218 of CAXXLL010000003.1, read as the reverse complement.
CTAGGACAACTAGATCAGTCGCCCCGTCTTTTCCAGTATGAGCCACAGCGTAAATGAACCATACAACAATGACCCCCGCAAATATGCCGAGCATAAGTAATATGGATAAACTCGATAGAATTACGAACTTCGTTTGCTTTGCTTTTCGGGAACGAAAAATGCGCACGGCCCCTCGAGCGACCGAAAGGAGCGTAACGAACGGTAGTGACAAGGCTGCCGTCGCAAATAATGACTGGTAGAGATTCGCTGGCACGTAACTTATCTTTAGAATCAGTTTCCCAGGCTTTCTGTAAATTCTTCGAGGCTGGTCGCCGGTGCGCTGCACTGGTGACCGCTGCAAAAATAGGCGGTCACCGCCGCTCCTTCCTGCGCACTGCGGCTCGTTAACAGGCCAGGCAAGGCATTGGCATCACTGGGTATAAGGTAGCAGCGTGATCGAACGGAGAGTCGTTCGGCCGCCATAGTCAACCATGCAGTGGCGTCCGCGTCTTCGCCGCAACGTAGAATTACACGCGGCGGCGGCGTGGTGTAATCGAGCAGTGCACACATAAGTGTGGCGTGCGCCGACGGCCAGCGTCCTGCATCGTTTATGCCGGCTCGCAAGGCGCGTTCTGCAGCATCCAGATAGCGCGATTCCCCGATCAAATATCCGAGCTCCAACAACGCGCGCGCGGCAATGCCGTTGCCGGAAGGAAGCGAGTCATCGCCAAACGACCTGCTGCGTTGAATAAGGATTTCGTGATCATCAGAAGTGAAGAAGAAGCCGCCGTGCTGGCGGTCTTCAAAGTGCTCGAGCAGGGCGTCGGCAAGAGCGATTGCGAAGGTCAGATCACGGTCTCGCCAACGCGCGGAAAGCAGTACGAGCAGGGCATCAATCAGAAAAGCGTAATCATCGAGATAAGCGTTCAGATGGGCCTGACCGTCGCGACTGGTCGCTAGAAGACGGTCATTTCGCCAGTGTGTTTCATGCAAATAATCGACCGCGCGGGTCGCCGCCGCAAGACAATCGGCGCGGTCCAACTGTTGCCCGATGTCGGCCAGTCCGCGAATACTCAGGGCATTCCATGAGGTTAGAATCTTGTCGTCGCGCCCCGGTCGCACGCGCGCCTCGCGCGCGTTGAAAAGAAGCGCGCGTACAGCTGCCAAGTCCGCAACCGGATTTTTTTGCCCATCCGATAAAGCGGCCTCCGGCGCAGCCAGGCGCAGGTGCCAGCGGCGTTCGAAGTTCGGCTTAGTTTTCAAACCAAAACGCTCGGCGAAGACATCATAGTCATCGCCCAGAACTTCGCGCACTTCATCTATTGACCAGACATAGAATTCGCCTTCTGTGCCTTCCGAGTCGGCGTCCAAACTGGAACAGATACCGCCGTCGTCGAGCTGCATTTCCCGCATTATCCAATCGGCAGTCTGATTGGCAACTTCGCGGAACCACGGTGCGTTGGTTTGTCCAGCACGCCGCGCATAGACCGACAGCAACGCGCCATTGTCGTAAAGCATTTTCTCAAAATGCGGAATGGTCCACTCTGCATCGACTGAATACCGGTAAAAGCCACCGCCAAGGTGGTCAAACAAACCACCGTACGACATGGCCGTCAGGGTAAAATCGAGCAAGTACAAGGCCCGCTGCGATTGCTCTTCCTCGTCGGTTCCGGCCGCGGCGTCAAGTAGCAATTCGAGTCCGGCCGGGTGCGGGAACTTTGGTGCTTCGCTAAAACCTCCACGTTGCTCATCGAAACTGCCGTCGATTTGAGCGCAGGCGCGATCGACCAGCATTTTATCAAGTTCGCCTGGTGCGCTGCCGCTGAATGCTTGGGCGAGCGTGTCACGAAGCTGCGTTTTAAAGTCGGCCATCTTTTCATTTTGGGTACCAAAGGCATTGGAAATGCCCTTTAGCACTTCGGGGAAGCCCGGCATACCCCCGCGTGGCTGTGGCGGGAAATATGTCCCGCCGAAAAACGGCAGATGGTCGTCGGGGTCGAGAAACATGGTTAACGGCCAACCGCCAGCTTTGCGGGTCAGGATTTGGTGGGCCGTCTGATAGATGCGATCGAGATCGGGCCGTTCTTCACGATCCACCTTGATGTTAACGAAATGCTCGTTCATTACTCTAGCGATTCGCTCGCTTTCAAATGATTCATGGGCCATGACATGGCACCAATGGCACGCGGAGTAACCGATGGAAAGCAGGATCGGCTTTTTCTCGCGCTTAGCCAGCGCCAGTGCCTCGTCATCCCATGGCTGCCAGTGAACCGGATTGTCAGCATGTTGCAGTAGATACGGGCTGGTCTGGTCGCCGAGTCGATTCATATTGCCTTCCTTTGTCGGGAATCGCGGAGTCAGTTCTTGCCATTCGCCCGAAAGTTGGCGATAGGCAAAAGCTGACCCCGAACTATCTACCGTCAAACTCTTCTGGGGCACCTAACGAGGGTGTAGAAAAAGTCCGGTAGACCGAAAATGTGCTGATTTCGGGGATCCTAAAACCTCTACCCTAACCGAGATCGTCGCTTCCGGAGCATCTGACAAGGTCGAATTTCCGAGCATTTATTCGCAAGGACTTATCCTACCGCCTCAACGCTAGGATAACCTTAACGGTCGGCCTCAAGGCGTGAGTTAGATACAAACCGGAGTCAATTAAATGTAAACACGCGTGTTGATTTTAGGGGAGGTCCATATACCTAGGATAACCTGCATGTTACAGCAGGCTCTTTTAGGACGAAAATGCGACGCCGGCCCAAACAAGCACGCTGTAATACGTCCGGTTGATCCATTTGTTAGGTCGACGTTGCACTTTGCTAGTGTGCATCCCTAAACGCGATGCGGTTGAAATAAAAAGGAAAATTTGTCGCTTAAGGGATCGAAACCTCCGGTGGGTCGTGATCTAATGGAACTTCAAACCTCTGATTTTCCACACAATCATCGACACCACAGGAGGGGGAATGCGTCAGAAACGCACGGCCCAAGCGAGTATATACGAGCTGTTTGCTGACCATGACCTGGGGCGAGAGCTGCAGGGCATGTCCGAGTGGCTCGATGCTCACCCCAAGGTCCTCACGCCGGTCATGAACGATCTGTGTCGGCGGGGTTTGAAGCCCACCGGTCGACGCGGACTGTCGGCGGAGTCGGTGCTGCGCTGCGCGGTGCTCAAGCAGCACCGGCAATTGAGTTACGAGGAGCTGGCCTTTCACCTGCAGGACTCGGCGAGCTTTCAGGCCTTCGCCCGGTTGCCGGGTAATGAACGTCCGAAGAAGTCTGCCTTACAGCGGGTGGTCTCGGCGATCCAGGTATCGACGTGGGAGTCTATTCATCGCGCCCTGCTGGCGACGGCGAAAGAGACGCGCATTGAGCCGGCACAGCGTGTACGGATTGATAGCACGGTAACGGACAGTGCCATCCACGCGCCGAGCGACAGTCATCTGCTGTGGGATGGCGTGCGTGTTGTGGTTCGTCTGCTCGCACAGGCGCGCGAGTTGCCTGGCGCGCCGGAGTTGTGCTTCGTGAACCACACTCGATTGGCGAAGAAGCGTGCGCGGGCGCTGTGGTATGCGCGTGGTGCGAAGCAACGCCAACGTCTGTATCGCGATTTGATTGGGGCGACGCGTTCAACCTTGGAAGCGGTAGCGAGGGTACGTGAGCAGCTGCTGAGCCCGGGCGTCACCGGCGTTGAACTGCCGGACTGGCTAGCGCAGGTAGCGCACTACGAAACACTTGTTCTGCAGGTGATTTCGCAAACTGAGCGGCGGGTGTTCGGCGGTGAGAAGGTCCCCGCGAGCGAGAAGTGCGTGAGCTTGTTCGAGCCGCATACCGACATCATCATAAAGGGTGCGCGCGACGTTCAGTACGGACACAAAATCAATCTGGCTTCGGGGCGCAGTGGCCTCATCCTCGACGTGGTCATCGAGCGAGGCAATCCGGTCGATAGTCAGCGCTTCATGCCGATGCTCGAACGGCATCGAACACACTACGGGACGATGCCACGACAGGTCGCCGCCGATGGCGGCTATGCGAGCCTCGACAATCTCCGGGCGGCGAAAGCAGAAGGCATCGAAGACGTTGCCTTCCACAAGAAGCGCGGGCTCGCGATCGCCGACATGGTCAAGAGTCAGTGGGTCTATCGACGCTTGCGCAACTTCCGCGCCGGCATCGAGGCCGGTATCTCCTGCCTGAAGCGTGCATACGGATTGGCACGTTGCACCTGGAAGAGCCTGCCGCACTTCGAAGCCTACGTGTGGTCTTCTGTGGTCGCCTACAACCTCAGCCTGCTCGCGCGCTATCAACTCGAATAGCGACGTTCACTCGCACTAACTGACCTCCTCGATATCGTCGAACGGGCGACTTTGGGTTGCAGCGCTCTGCGGCCGGCGAACGTACTCACAATTACGCTCGAAGAGCCCTTCGACCCCCACCGAACCGCCGCTACCGCTCCAACAACCTACTTTCAACACCTCGATTTCTCCGTGCCCATCGAAGAAAATGCCTGTTTATGGACGGACACTTGCTAGGAAATCTAAGCCGCATAATCGTCAATTTGCCATCCTGGAAATACCAGTATTGCCGGATGACACTTTAAGGCGTGTGCCAACTGTTTTGCACGCTCAACGCCTAGGTTTATCCGATCGTTCTCTATCGCCGAAATGGTCGACTGCGGAATACCGCACGCGGCGGACAGTTCGTTTTGGCTCATTTTCTGTAGCTCGCGGAGGATTCGCACTGACTCACCTACACTCACTTCAATCCGACGTTTTGCACGTTTGAAATCTTTCATATCATTTCTTCCGGTAATCGTGGGCGACCGGATCGATTACAAATACCAACACCGAACCTGCTTCGACCCTATATATGACTCGGTATTGAAGGCCGAGCCTTGACGATCGATGGCCTTTCCATTCACCGCTGAGAGCTTCGTCTCGAAATCCCTTGATTTGGCGAAGTCCCTTCGGCCTTGACAACGTTAAAATGTCTTTCCATTTTTCATATCGTTTCAGGACTTCATCGGGGGTGGACTTTACCGCTCTGTTGATCCGCCGATGCTCATAAACTATCCACATACTATATAAAGTACATATACCGTATTTAGTATGATCAAGGTCTGCGACCTAACGCTAGGATAACCGGCGTGTTTGGCCTCTATTACCGTAGCCATCTCATCGATCGGCAATCATTCGAACGGCTGCCCTTAAATGTTGGTATTTCCATTCGCCATCTATTTTCACGTAGTCGTCGTCATATCTCGCGGTCATCCAGATCTCTCTGTTATTTTCGGAATGCGTCCATGGACCCATGATGTACCAAATACCTGTAGCGCGGTCCCCGTTGACTTCGATTCTCGGATTCATGATGTTGTGCTGAGAAAAACTGAACATCTTCTGGAAGCCACGAAATAGTTCGCGAATGGCGTCATGGCCCTGGGCTTTGCCAAAATCGGCGCTTTCCCAGATGGCATCTTCGGCAAAAACCGAAGCGATTCTGTCGGGGTTGTGCATGTCGTCGCAGATTTCGCAATACAGAGCTTTGAGCTGCTTTATAGCCTCAATGTCTTCGAGTCGGGTGATTCGCTGTTCCAATTCCGCCATATCCATAATGAGATCTCCCTGGTTCGGATTGTATGATTAGCTAAATGTAGGTGAGTGCCTAATTCTTATTGCCGCCTAACGGCTTGAGCTCACCTGCGACATTAACGCGAAGCGTTTTGGCGTCACGTGCAGCGATTTGTTAGGTGGCACTCTTTAAAGTAAACACAATGTCCGCATATGGAGTTAATCGCTCCTACTCGACCTTCTTCGCCACTATAAACACTGCTTTGTTTTTACCCGGTTGCGATTGGTAGTCAATCTCAAAACCGGCATCGGTAAAACTGTCTTCCAACTCTCTTGTGGTAAAGACCTTGACCAACGACATCAAACCTAAGAATTTTCCAATCGGCGCGACAATCTTAAAAAACTTCATCGCATCTCCAATGCACGCCGTGCTTGTGACGAAAATGCCGCCCGGTTTGAGTATTTTGTGAATCCTGGCGATTACCTTTTCCTTGTTGTCCAGCAAGTGCAAAATACTGAGCCCCAACACTGCATCCAAGGTTTGATCGTTCATGCTCAATTCATCGATGGTCGAGCGCCTAAATGTGACATTTTCGATTTTGTTTGCGTCAGCTTTGCCTCGGGCGATCTCAATCATTTTCGATGAGATATCAATCGCTTGAATATGCTTCACATAAGGCGCATGGGCGATGGCTGTCGACCCTGTCCCGCAGCCAAACTCCAATACCTCCATGTCCGACCGAAAATATTCACGTGTGACCTGCAGTTTTTTTTGGTAACCCGCTTCATCAGCGATAGGTCGTTTCGAATAGCGTTCTGCTATTTTGTCCCAAAGCTTAGCTGACTGATCCATCACCACCTCCGCTGCCACCTAACGGACATGGGCATCAGCTGCCGCCAACAAGCCGCCGACGGTGGCTGAGGCACCCAAGGTTGATGCCCGTAGGCTACCAAACCTCGATTGGAACGCGCTGTTGGCGGTCAGCTGCATGCCCTTGTTGGGTGGCGCGCGACCCTGGGGCCGATGTTACGATAAACGTATCGGACCGACGCACGAGGAGGACATCTGATGCCCGCGAATCCCCCGGAGAACATGCCCCGCATCACGCCTTACCTCCTGTATGAAGACGTTGCCAGCGCTCTGGACTGGCTCGCCAAGGCCTCCGGCTTCCGGGAGCGCATGCGGCTTCCTGGGCCTGACGGAAAGATCAACCATGCGGAGATGGAGCTAGCCGACGGGGTCATCATGATCGGATGCCCCAGCCGGGAATACCAGAACCCCAAGCGAATCGGCCATGTCACTCAGCAACTCTACGTCTACGTTGACGACGTGGACAAGCATTTCGAACACGCCAAGGGGGCGGGGGCGACGATTCTCGAAGAACCCCAGGACCAGTTTTACGGCGACCGACGCTACGGCGCCGAGGATCCAGAAGGGCATCACTGGTACTTCGGCCAGCACGTCCGTGACGTTGCGCCCGAGGACATGAAGCCGCCCGCTTAGAAGGTAGGGATCACCTGTAACACGTCCGGTTGATGTATTTGTTAGGCGGATGTTCCGCTTCAGTCGTGAATCTACGTGGATTCATGTAGGACTCGGTCAATTTCCTTTTCAAATGACCCTTCAAATTCGTGCTTGTATGTTCGCCAAAACCAAGCCCCGCCCGGGGCCGATAGAGTTCGAACGATAAGAGACTTCTGCGCCTCCCAAGTACCACGCGAAAGACCAGCGAATTCAGTTTGCGAATATATGTTCCAAACGCACCAGATATTGTTGTGCATCAATAGTCGAAATCTGAGAATTTCATCCTCGCTAAGATTTTCGTGGTTTTCCATGCCTCGGATATATATTTGTGTAAGTTCCGAGCTTTCGTATATCGATCTTCGATCCCCGTTAAAAGAAGTGATGCTAGCGTCGAGCGCGGATGCTCGCACGGCTTTGGTATTTTGACGGATCTGCACGGCCAAATATGCCAGCGTTATTACCACCGCAGCTGCTCCGATTATGTCGGCGATTGCTCCAGTCGCGTCCCAATTCATAACGAATTCTCGTACATCTAACGCAAAGCTCAGCCGCGCCTTACAGCGGGCTTTTCTGAAGCGAAAATGCGGACGCTGCGTAAGAAAAGCCCGCTGGAAGCTGTCGGCTGGAGCGCCTTGTTATGTGTATTTCTCATAGTTTGGGAGTTCTCTGGAATCTGTATGGGATGGTTTGATGCCCTCACTCATCTAATCTTCTGGTAACGCATCAAACTCCTTTTTCTTATTCTCGAACCATTCCTTCATCGCTTCTGGCTTTTGCATGAGTTCTCGCATTTCGTTCATCGCTTTCAAGTGAGCTTCATCATTTCTTTCAAACATTTCTTTTCCATGTTGTTTGCTCATTTCTGCGATTTCATCGAAAGAATCAGCCTGGAACTCTTTATCGCACGCGCCGCCTAGTTGTTTGCAACTAATTGTTTTCACTTTATGTCCTTGGTTTGATCTCAATACACTTAACGCTGGGATGACCGGCGTGTTACAGCGCGCTTCTTTTGGGCGAAAATGCGGAGCCGACCTAAAGGAGCGCGCTGTAACACGTCCGGCTGATCCATTTGTTAGGCGAATATTGCATTTCACGTTGACATCTACGCGGCAAATTCGATAGAGGTGACATGCGAAAGGTCGAGAGCCTTTCGGGCTTGCCAAAGATCATAGTTGTGCTGCATAGCCAGCCAACTCTCGGGTGACCGGCCGATGGCTTTCGACAAACGCAATGCCATTTCCGGACTAATACCACTTTGGCCACTAATTACACGGGCAAGTGTAGAGGCGGATACCCCAAGACTTTCAGCAAGACTCCGAATGCTCAGATCATACGGTGCCAAATAGATCTCGCGAATAAATTCTCCAGGGTGAGGAGGGTTATGCATAGCCATTAGTGATAGTCCTCATAACCTAACAAATAGACGTCTCCATCTCGAAACTCAAATGTAAGCCTCCAATTCCCACCTACGACGACTGACCAGCGGCCTTTAAGCTTACGTTTTAGGGTATGCGGCCCGAATCCTGGGACATCCATATCATTGATCTGTTGTGCAGTATCAAGTGCCGCTAGAAGCATTCTCAAACGATTTATCTGAGACGTTTGGATACCAGCTTTTGATCCTGTCTCGTAGAAATTCTTAAGGCCTCGGTGGCGAATGCTCCTGATCACATAATAATTATAGTCGCGTGTTGCGCATCACGCAACGTTTTAGTCGCCCAACGCTAGGATAACCGGCGCGTTACAGCGCGCTTGTTAGGAACGAAAATACAAAGCCGGCCCAAAGAAGCGCGCTGTAACACGGGGAGTTCCTACGAAAAAGTGGACACCCTTTAGTTAGGTACATGCGGCTTAGAATTCCATCGGCGAGACATATCCCAAGGCCGAGTGTAGCCGCACCCGGTTGTAGAAGTCGACGTATGAACGAACCGCATCACGTAGCTGTTTGTCGCTCGTGAACACCCGACGATGATACATATCTGATTTCATCGTCTTGTTCCATGATTCCATGTGCGCATTGTCCGTCATCCGGCGTCGGCGATTCATGCTCGGCACCATGGCAGCTCCTCTCAGCGCATCCTGCATCCCACTCGCTACATATTCGGCGCCCCGATCACTGTGGAATATCGTCCCCTGTGGGGGCCGCCGCAGCCGTAACGCATTTCTCAATGCCCGACGCGTCAAACCCGCCGTCTTCTCATGACCGAGCGCCCATCCCAACAGCCGACGAGAGTAACGATCTATCACTGCCGCCAGGTATCGCCACACACCCTTGACCTTCACATACGTGACATCCGAAACCCACACCTGATCGGGGCGGGTCACCGTCATTGCGTGAACGCGGTTATCAATCGTGCCAAAGAATCGGTTTAACCCTGGCGTACGTCGATACTGGTCGGCTGAACACCCACGTATACCGTTTTCTCGCATCAAGCGCTCAATTCGACGGCGGCCCACTGTTTCGCCATTTTGTATTAGCCGCTCGTGGATCCGAGGACTCCCATACGTCTTCAAACTCGCCGCGTGGGCTTGGCGGATCTCGACCAATAACCGTTCATTCTCTACCGCACGACAGCTCTTTGGACGCTGCCGCTAGGCGTAGAAACCACTGGTGCTCACTTCATACAGTGCACACATCGTCGTTACCGCGACCCCTTCTTTGGCTTGGTGCTCGATGAACGCGAAGACATCGCTTTTCGCTTCGAAGTGAACTCGATCGCTTTTTTTAAAAGGTCATGCTCGACCTTTAGCCGCTCATAATCCTTCTTAACCTTGCGCAGTGCTTTCAACTCAGCCACGACTTCCTTATCCAACTCAACACCCTTAGACATCATGAATCCCTCGCGAGCTTCCTTACGCCAACGAGACAACATGAACGGATGGATGTAAAGGGACGCGGCGACATCTTGCACTTCTACGCCTGACACATTGCTCAGACGAACCGCAGTCGCTTTGAAATGTTCGCTGTATTTGTAAGTCGTTCTGGGACCTGGTTTTGGCATTTTGAACACTCCTGACTGGTTAGGTCAGGGTGTTCACTAAACCGTAGGAACTATCATGTCCGCTGCAACGCCTTGCTGAGGTATCCCCACGAATTGGGACTTTTCATGAAGCGAATTCAATCCTTTAGATGATCGACGTGCCTGCTGCTGCCTGATCTAATGGTCGTTACCACACAATCACTTCAATCAGGAGCAGCAGCATGCACGGCATTAGCTTGTTAAAAAAATGGTGCGAGTGCAATGGCGTCATTGGGCATCGGGCTCGGCTCGATGCCACACTTCGGGTTGTTGGCGCCCTGCTTGATGGTGGCAAACTGGCCTTAACCCATTTGGGACGTCATCGATCGGGTTCGGCCTTCGTCAAACACCACATCAAAGCCGTCGACCGTCTGCTCGGTAATCGCCATCTGCATCGTGAACGTCGAGGACTCTATGCGGCCTTTGCACGGACACTCTTATCCACCGTGCGGCGCCCACTGATAGTCGTTGATTGGGCAGACTGCGAACTCGACCGTGAAATGCTCATCCTCAGAGCCGCCGTGCCCGCCGGCGGTCGTGCAATTACGGTGTATGAGGAAGTCCACCCCCTCAGTCGCTATAACAGCCCCAAAACCCATCGCGCCTTCTTGAAGGCGCTTCACCACATCGTCCCCGAGAACGTCATCCCTGTCGTCGTCACCGATGCGGGTTTCCGGGGACCCTGGTTCCGCCAGGTCGAAGCCCTGGGGTGGGATTGGATCGGCCGTATCCGAAACACTATCAAGTACTTCAAACCCGAGACCGGGCGGTGGTGTTACGTGCATTCACTCTACCCGCAGGCGACACCAAAGGTTCGGCATATCGGTGAGCGGTTGCTCTCCAAACGCCACCGTTACCGCTGTCGCTTATATCTGCTCCGGGCTTATCTGCCGCGTACCGGACGACATGCCCAGCGCAAAAGTTACGGCTCCAATGATGCGCTCTACCGTCGATTACATCGTTCACCGTGGCTGCTCGCAACCTCTCTCCCGCATACTCGAAACAGCGCTAAGGCCGTCGTGCGTGCTTACCAACAACGCATGCAGATTGAAGAGGCTTTCAGAGACCTCAAAAACCACCGCTGGGGTTTCGGTTTGCGCTATGCGTGGTCGAGGAATACTCAGCGCCTTGAAGTACTGCTTCTCATCGCGCTGCTCGCAACCCTGCTGCTGTGGTTGTGTGGGCTCGCAGCGAAAGCTAATCAGTGGACACGGCATTTTCAGGCGAATACCGAACGCAAACGAACCGTGCTATCCATTCCTTTCCTGGGACAAGAACTCTGGCGAAGTCATCGATTCAAACTATCTCGCCATGATCTCCAGGACGCATTCATCACGTTACAACAACTCGTTATCTGCGAAGCTCAGTATGCCTAATTCGTGGGGATCCTTGAGAACGCCTTGTTAGGCGTTTCTGCCTTTTCTAAGGTTTGTGGCATTCTTATATACGCTGCACGAAAATTGTCACGAAAAGGCTCCTAATCGCCAGCTTCGCGAGGCACCTATGTTCCATCATCTCTCAAAATCTCTCAATGCACTTTTTATCTTCGGTTTGATCTTGACGCTAACGCTGTACATAAGTGCGTGCGCGGAATCTCCTTCGGATCGCTACATACGAGCTTGCGTTAGCGTCGCTGCGACACAGGTCGCGAAAGACTCTTGTCATTGTATGGCTCCAGAATACGCTAGGGTTCTAACTGCCGAAGAGTTCGCCGCGCTTGCTGACCTGGTGGAACAGAGCGCTGATATCGCTAGAAGTTCTACGGATGGAACCCCGGCACTTGGATCCTTCAACGACGCTGCACCCGCGAGTCAAGCGATTTTGCTTTCGGCATTGCAAAAAGTGCAACCTCTGCATAGCGCCGGTGTATGCGGCTATGGAACCGCGGGCTAGACAGGGGAATTTCTCTAGTTAGTGTGCATCCCTAAACGCGATGCGGTTGAAATAAAAAGGAAAATTTGTCGCTTAAGGGATCGAAACCTCCGGTGGGTCGTGATCTAATGGAACTTCAAACCTCTGATTTTCCACACAATCATCGACACCACAGGAGGGGGAATGCGTCAGAAACGCACGGCCCAAGCGAGTATATACGAGCTGTTTGCTGACCATGACCTGGGGCGAGAGCTGCAGGGCATGTCCGAGTGGCTCGATGCTCACCCCAAGGTCCTCACGCCGGTCATGAACGATCTGTGTCGGCGGGGTTTGAAGCCCACCGGTCGACGCGGACTGTCGGCGGAGTCGGTGCTGCGCTGCGCGGTGCTCAAGCAGCACCGGCAATTGAGTTACGAGGAGCTGGCCTTTCACCTGCAGGACTCGGCGAGCTTTCAGGCCTTCGCCCGGTTGCCGGGTAATGAACGTCCGAAGAAGTCTGCCTTACAGCGGGTGGTCTCGGCGATCCAGGTATCGACGTGGGAGTCTATTCATCGCGCCCTGCTGGCGACGGCGAAAGAGACGCGCATTGAGCCGGCACAGCGTGTACGGATTGATAGCACGGTAACGGACAGTGCCATCCACGCGCCGAGCGACAGTCATCTGCTGTGGGATGGCGTGCGTGTTGTGGTTCGTCTGCTCGCACAGGCGCGCGAGTTGCCTGGCGCGCCGGAGTTGTGCTTCGTGAACCACACTCGATTGGCGAAGAAGCGTGCGCGGGCGCTGTGGTATGCGCGTGGTGCGAAGCAACGCCAACGTCTGTATCGCGATTTGATTGGGGCGACGCGTTCAACCTTGGAAGCGGTAGCGAGGGTACGTGAGCAGCTGCTGAGCCCGGGCGTCACCGGCGTTGAACTGCCGGACTGGCTAGCGCAGGTAGCGCACTACGAAACACTTGTTCTGCAGGTGATTTCGCAAACTGAGCGGCGGGTGTTCGGCGGTGAGAAGGTCCCCGCGAGCGAGAAGTGCGTGAGCTTGTTCGAGCCGCATACCGACATCATCATAAAGGGTGCGCGCGACGTTCAGTACGGACACAAAATCAATCTGGCTTCGGGGCGCAGTGGCCTCATCCTCGACGTGGTCATCGAGCGAGGCAATCCGGTCGATAGTCAGCGCTTCATGCCGATGCTCGAACGGCATCGAACACACTACGGGACGATGCCACGACAGGTCGCCGCCGATGGCGGCTATGCGAGCCTCGACAATCTCCGGGCGGCGAAAGCAGAAGGCATCGAAGACGTTGCCTTCCACAAGAAGCGCGGGCTCGCGATCGCCGACATGGTCAAGAGTCAGTGGGTCTATCGACGCTTGCGCAACTTCCGCGCCGGCATCGAGGCCGGTATCTCCTGCCTGAAGCGTGCATACGGATTGGCACGTTGCACCTGGAAGAGCCTGCCGCACTTCGAAGCCTACGTGTGGTCTTCTGTGGTCGCCTACAACCTCAGCCTGCTCGCGCGCTATCAACTCGAATAGCGACGTTCACTCGCACTAACTGACCTCCTCGATATCGTCGAACGGGCGACTTTGGGTTGCAGCGCTCTGCGGCCGGCGAACGTACTCACAATTACGCTCGAAGAGCCCTTCGACCCCCACCGAACCGCCGCTACCGCTCCAACAACCTACTTTCAACACCTCGATTTCTCCGTGCCCATCGAAGAAAATGCCTGTTTATGGACGGACACTAGTTAGTAGCGATAAACTAAAGATCAGATTTTCCGAACAGCAACGTAGTTTGTCTTAACTCGATTAGACGCCTAACGCTAGGATAACCGGCGTGTTACAGCGGGCTGCTTTGGGGTGAAAATGCGGAGCCGCCCCAAAGGAGCCCGCTGTGACACGTCCGGTTGATCCATTGGTTAGGTTACAGATTTCACGCGTACGGTGTGATCTTTTAGCCATGCCGACAATTCCTGAATGGTAATGTTGCCTGCGGCTAGCGACAGAACTAATTTTTCTTGCTCGTCCACGTCAGCTTCTATTTCCAGGCCGTTGAGAAATAAAAACGTCTCCATCGCAGCGTGTGCGACCCGTTTGTTACCGTCTATGAAGCCATGATTCTGGCACAGCCCGTATCCCAGCGCTGCTGATTTTTCAACAATCGAAGGGTAAGCATCCTCACCACCAACCGTGGATTGCGGCAGTGCAATAGCAGATTCAATTCCAGAAAGGGTTCTAATACCTGGGCTGCCGCCGGACTGGCGCAGAACTCTACGGTGGAGTTCAACGACCTCTCCCAGGGTCAAAAACCGCATTAGCTTAGGCGCTTATAGAGCTCTCGGTTTTTTTCGAGAATTCGAGACGCGGCGCCTTCAAAATCAGCAGAGTTTGCTCGGATCAAATCCGCAATTGCAGCGGTAGCAAGTTCCTCCACCGGGACACCCATGTCTTCGGCTATGCTCCGAAGTTGCTTAGAATCCGTGGCATTGAGTTCTATGGCAAGTTTCATAAATTGATTATCGCACCCATCCGTTTGGCTTCCAACGTTACCTGCAACCTAACGCTAGGATAACCTGCGTGTTACAGCGCGCTTCATTCGTGCGAAAATGCGGAGCCGACCTAAAGAAGCGCGCTGTAACACGTCAGGTTGATCCGCTTGTTAGGTGAATGTTGCATTTCGGTTGTTAACCTACGCTGCAATTCGGCGCACCTCACCGATCTTGGTTTCAGAGAGCGCCGATAGAATATCTGGGACGAGCGGCTCTAGATCTGCGATACGTGTACTTGGTGCAGCTATAACAAGTACGGCGATGTCGAAACCTTCGAGATTCTGTTGATATTGAAGATTCTGATCCGCCGTTAGGAAAGCGTCGAACTCAGCCTCTGCCATGCGGAGCAAATCGCCGTTAGTGGCGCCAGCCCATCCTTGTTCCTGTACCGTAGTTACGGAGTGGCCTTCCAGCAGGTCGCTCAGACGGCGTGGGAGCGATTCATCAAGCAGCAGCCTCATCGCCTTCCGTGAGTATTGCTCGGCTAGCAAGTTCCATAACTTCGATAGCTTGCTCTTTCGTTACGGTTGGGAACTCACGGAGAAAATCCTCGATCCGTTCCCCATTTTCAAGGTAATCGATGAGTGTGCGGATGGGAACTCGGGTGCCTTGAAATACGGGCGTGCCGCCGAGGATCTCCGGTGACCTATAAATTACCGATTGTTTCACCATCGTCTCAGCCTTCATACCTGGCACAGAAGTGAAAGTTTACTCCTCTATCCTTCTTGCGACCTAACGCTAGGATAACCGGCGTGTTATAGCAGGCTCATTTGAAGCGAAAATGCGAAGCCGCTTCAAATGAGCCGTCTGCTGTAACACGTCCGGTTGATCCATTTGTTAGGTGGCGGTTTTTTGCTTCGGGGCGATCCATCTTTTCCCTCACGGACTCTTTATTGCTCTGGCCGCGTGCTTCGACGAGCATCGTGCGAGTAGTAGAGACTTACGAGAATTCCAGAAAATATTAGTACTGCCAAAGCGGTTTTCCAAAACTTCATGTTCATCATTAATTTGAGACTTTCTGTCCGCAAAACGATTGGATTTGACGCGAGCAAACTCTCTATCCAGAGTTGGCTGATCAACATTGCGCCATACATAGTTAAAGATGCGACGATGTACAGCACAGAAACTACCGTCGCCTGGAACTGGCTTAGTCTCGAGCCGACCGTGTGGGAAACTACAAGAAACGCGAACGTAATGCTCAGGTACACGCTGATGCTTACGACCAAATTGTCTAAGTACGCCGCGATTAGCTCGACTGCTTCAGCTTCGCTCATATTTCGGCCACGCAGTTCATCGAGCCCTCTAACGCTAGGATAACCTGCGTGTTACAGCGCGCTTCTATGGGGTGAAAATGCGAAGCCACCCCAGAGAAGCGCGCTGTAACACGTCAGGTTCATCCATTGGTTAGGTTGCGCTTTGCTTTTGAGCAACGTACTCGCGAAGAGCTTTATTGACCGACTCTGAATCAGGAAAGATTTTGTGAAGATCCGGGTCTATTAGGACGACATTCGTACCCTCGCGATACCGCTTCGCGTATTTTCCTCTTTCGCCTGATTTGATCAGTTCTTCGGAATACTCGGCACGCATATCGTCATTCTTACTGTTCATATGCTCTACGCTCACGGGGCGTCATTTCTCTCGCAGATATGAGGCGAATTCTATCTTCCCTTTCAGTATACGACACTACGATGTGTCGCCCGTTTTCTGTCTGACCGAATATTAAATATCTGTCTTCATCTTCGGAATGATCGGGGTCACGAGCCGTCGATGATAAATCGTCATGAAATGCTTCGCGGGCCTCGAAAAATGATACGCCGTGGTTATCCTCGTTTAGTCGGGCCTTCTCCGGGTCCCATTCAAAGTCCATTTTTACTCTAGCAACCTAACGCTAAGGATAACCTGCGTGTTACAGCGGGCTTCTTGGAAGCGAAAATGCGAAGCCGCTGGAAAGAAGCCCGCTGTAACACGTCAGGTTGATCCATTTGTTAGGTGGCCCGGATTCACAATGTAAGTGCAACACAAGAATTTCCCTATATCGCGTTAAACGAAGCGAGCTGGGATACTCGTAAGCACTCTCTTCTTGGCAGAATAGGAAACTTACGATGAGTTATCACCAGCTCACCTCTGGAGAGAGGTATATGCTTCACACCTTGAAAATGCAAGGCTGTAAAAACGCAGAGGTCGCTCGAAAACTCGGGCGACATCGGTCTACGATCGGACGCGAACTAAAGCGTAATCGCCGCATCGGTCGGTATCGTCCTGACGAAGCTGAGGAGATGACCCGAGGCAGGCGAACGAAGTCTCGCCGACGATGGTATTTCACCGACCAACAACTCAGTCTCGCCATTCGCTTGCTGCGCGAGGAATGGAGCCCCTAGCAAGTCTCGGATTGGTTCAAGCGTCATCGGATATTTTCAATCAGTCACCAGACCCTATACCGGTATATCTGGTACGACCACTTCTTCGGCGGCACCTTATATAAGCATCTGCGACAGGCGGAAAAACGACGACGGAAACGCTACGGCAGCGGTGATTCTCGCGGTGTTATGCGAGGAAAGCGCCATATCACCGAACGACCACCAGGCGCTGAAAACCGTTCCCGCATCGGTCATTGGGAAATAGACACCGTCATCGGTAGCCACGACGGTCACTGCATCGTGACCCTCGTTGAACGTAAGACACGATATACCTTAATCGGAAAACTTCGGGCTCGCACGACCGCCGAACTCAACCGCAAAGTGATCCAACTTATCAAACGTGAAATGCGCTTGGTGCGAACCGTAACCGCCGATAATGGAACTGAGTTTCATCAGTTCCAGAAGATAGAAAACGCGACCGACGCTCGCTTCTATTTTTGCACGCCGTATCATTCCTGGGAACGCGGTACCAATGAAAATACCAACGGCCTTATTCGACAGTACCTGCCCAAAGGGAAAACCATGGCAGACGTTACACAACGTGACTGCGATAAGATAGCGAAGAAACTCAACACACGTCCGCGAAGGGTTCTCGGCGTCAAAACACCGGAGGAATGTTATGCAGCAGTTTAATCACCCCTGTTGCACTTCACTTGGACATCTGGGTGATGCACTTCGCTTCGAAGTCTACGCGCCACTGAAAAAGTCCAAAGTTTCCTTAAACCCCAAGGCAACCGGAACAAGAAGCATCAGAGTAAACAAAATCACCAAGGCGATGCAGTGAACCCAAATATTCTTAGTCAATCCGCACGCAACAAGTATTCCGATTATAACCCCTGCGGGGAGTGCGCCTTCTAAATCTATTGATTTGAGCATCACGACGTCAGCAACTGCAGCCCCAAGAATAAATAAAGCCCAACAGAAGAAAATGAGTTTTCGATTTTCTTCATAGTAGGTGCGGAAAGTAAATGAGGGTTCAGCGCTACTGGGCGTAATTGTGAATGCCACTAAGATCGCGAGAAGAGTTGGTAGCAGCAACATCCAGATTTGCGCATAGTTAACAATGATCACGCCTTCGTATGCCCAAAAGCCACTCCAATAGAGGACGATGGTGCAAATGAAGAGAGCGGACCAAGCTAAGTAAACGCTACCAACGTCTCTCATTCGTTTGTTCCGTAGTAGTTTGCCCCACCAACTTACGACTTCTGTACGACTTCTGTAATTGCAATCGCCACTAGAACGGAGGCGATGATCATAAAGAACTCAAATTGCGACATTCGATTGTGCGTGACGCCTAACGCTAGGATAACCGGCGCGTTACAGCGGGCACCGAACCTTAAAGGCGGAGACGACTTGTTTGGGACCAAAATAGCGAAGCGGGCCCAAACAAGCCCGCTGTAACGTGTCCGGTTGATCCATTTGTTAGGTGGGCACTTTTGTTACGCGGTCCGGGCGTTTAACGGAGCTTTGGACATTTTTTCTTTTTATTCTCGCGACTGCCCAGTTGCTTCCCGTTTGTAAGCTTATTCGGCCTTCTCAACTGATCCCGCCGCTTCAGATCGATCGGCCTTTCCTCGCGACCTACTACGTGCATCGACCATGAATACGATGCTTAGCACCCAGCTCAAAACCATGATCAATGGCACTATCCAGGTGTGTTCAACGGCGTATAGCCCGCCATCAGCGTGATTAATTGCCCCCAGGTCGACAACCCCCACGTAGAAACCGGCTATCGGTCCAGCACAGAACGCGGTGTAGAGAACAGAGATTGCCCATACCTGAAAAGTCGATAGTTTAGATCCAACTAAATAGGCAACAATCAGGTAAGCCGAAAGTAATGTGAAGAAATTCATTGCATCCTGCGCAACAACTCCCCTAATTACATACATCGCTTCTAATGCTTGATAGGTTTCCATGCCTTAATACTTTTCGAGTCGGGCTACACGATTTCGTGCCACCTAACGCTTGGATAACCGGCGTGTTGCAGCGCGCTTCTTTTGAGTGAAAATGCGAAGCCGCTTAAAAGAAGCGCGCTGCAACACGTCCGGTTGATCCATTTGTTAGGCGGCGGCATCTATTTCTCCGATTATCGCGTTAATGTGATCTCTGTATTCAGTGCTAAACGAGTATGGATTACTGTTCCACCATTCCCGGAACCCGGGAAATGAGAAAAACACATGAAGCGTGTGTTCTTCGGTGGTATACAACTGTTCCTCCATCGTCCCGACCTTTCTCTGATAGTAAAGCGTCTCCATTACGCGCATATACATAATGCAGATGAAAGCATATGAAACCTGCTCGTCCTCATCGAGGTTCGACAGACCAGCGCTTCCAAGACGCCATAGCCTTGCGGTCGCAGGATCTTGGGCGACCAAGGCACTGGTGTTGTTGAACGAATCTGTTATCGCGTGGTGTGACGAAGCTTTCAGAGCACGTTCTGTCGCTGTCGCACATCTTGTGTATACTGAATCGCTAGGTATACGACGGACACAAATACAAGTAGGACGCCGGTTGCCTCGGCGATCGAACTTAAAGCCTGCCAGTTCATTCGATTGTCTCTAGCCGCCTAACGCTAGGATAACCGGCGTGTTACAGCGGGCTTGTTTGGGACGAAAATAGCGGAGCCGGCCCAAACGAGCCCGCTGTAACACGTCCGGTTGATCCATTTGTTAGGTTGAACGGCACAATGCAAATCTTTCATTGGCGAGACAGTCCGAAACTCGATCGTTGCCGATGATGGCGAACGATAAGAATGCGTACAAGGTCTTCGCTTTCTACGAAACGATATAGGACTGAATACGGAAATCGCTGTACGAAACACCGCCGTATTTCGCCCTCTACCCTCCTATAACGGTGAGGCGATTCTACAACTCGATCGATTGCGCTATAGATTTCCGCTCGCACTTCCGCCCCGAGGCCTGGACGTAGGTCCTCATAGTGTTTTACCGCGCTATTTACGTCCGTGACCGTTGAGGGGTGGTACTCAACTCTCATCTATACCGCTTGTCCGGCGGCGGAATTCAGTCTGGTCGATCGGCTCAACGTTTTCCGCATCCATTTCGGTATCTCGCTGCGCGGCGACTTTTACTCCCTCCGGGTCAATATTCGGATCACTGGCCGCGTTCGGATCAGCGACAAGACTATCCCAGGCTTTAAGAGCAAGTCGTTCACGGTCGGCAGCAGGTAGGTCGAGCAGTTTCCGTTCAATTTCAGCAGCGGTTTCCATGTCTTGATTGTAGACGACGCGGCTTCTTTCAACCTAACGCTAGGATAACCTGCGTGTTACAGCGGGCTTCTTGGAAGCGAAAATGCGAAGCCGCTGGAAAGAAGCCCGCTGTAACACGTCAGGTTGATCCGTTTGTTAGGTGAGGCGGATTCACAATGTAAGTGCAACACAAGAATTTCCCTATATCGCGTTAAACGAAGCGAGCTGGGATACTCGTAAGATTCTCTTCTTGGCAGAATAGGAAACTTACGATGAGTTATCACCAGCTCACCTCTGGAGAGAGGTATATGCTTCACACCTTGAAAATGCAAGGCTGTAAAAACGCAGAGGTCGCTCGAAAACTCGGGCGACATCGGTCTACGATCGGACGCGAACTAAAGCGTAATCGCCGCATCGGTCGGTATCGTCCTGACGAAGCTGAGGAGATGACCCGAGGCAGGCGAACGAAGTCTCGCCGACGATGGTATTTCACCGACCAACAACTCAGTCTCGCCATTCGCTTGCTGCGCGAGGAATGGAGCCCCTAGCAAGTCTCGGATTGGTTCAAGCGTCATCGGATATTTTCAATCAGTCACCAGACCCTATACCGGTATATCTGGTACGACCACTTCTTCGGCGGCACCTTATATAAGCATCTGCGACAGGCGGAAAAACGACGACGGAAACGCTACGGCAGCGGTGATTCTCGCGGTGTTATGCGAGGAAAGCGCCATATCACCGAACGACCACCAGGCGCTGAAAACCGTTCCCGCATCGGTCATTGGGAAATAGACACCGTCATCGGTAGCCACGACGGTCACTGCATCGTGACCCTCGTTGAACGTAAGACACGATATACCTTAATCGGAAAACTTCGGGCTCGCACGACCGCCGAACTCAACCGCAAAGTGATCCAACTTATCAAACGTGAAATGCGCTTGGTGCGAACCGTAACCGCCGATAATGGAACTGAGTTTCATCAGTTCCAGAAGATAGAAAACGCGACCGACGCTCGCTTCTATTTTTGCACGCCGTATCATTCCTGGGAACGCGGTACCAATGAAAATACCAACGGCCTTATTCGACAGTACCTGCCCAAAGGGAAAACCATGGCAGACGTTACACAACGTGACTGCGATAAGATAGCGAAGAAACTCAACACACGTCCGCGAAGGGTTCTCGGCGTCAAAACACCGGAGGAATGTTATGCAGCAGTTTAATCACCCCTGTTGCACTTCACTTGGACATCTGGGCGGCATTTTGGTGCATAAAGTCGATGTTTCCGCCTTGCCGTTACGGCATGACGAACCCATCCGCGATAACAGCCATACCTTCGCTATTATCAGTTCTTAGATTGATCACTTTTTCGTATTCGGGTGACTCATACCAGGCTGTCGCGGCTTCTTTAGATGTGAACTTCAAAACGACGGTGATTGATGCCGGGGCACCCTCTAGTGGTTCGCTTTCGTAATCGGCAACCAATATTTCCGCGCCATGAGCTTCCAAAGTTGGCATAGCGGCGGGCCCATAACCCTCGTAGCCCTTAGGATCGGTGATCTTGTAGTTGGCAACTAGATATCCAGCCATATTTTCTTCCTCTAGTACTGCTAAATTTTCGGGTTCATCTTCTTCCGAGCCGCCTAACGTTGGGATAACCTGCAGCTTACAGCGCATTTTGGAGGTGTGAAAATATCGCCACACCGGTAAAGTGCGCTGTAAGCTGTCAGGTTGATCCCCTGGTTAGGTGGATGTTGTGATCCTCGCACTTTGTATTTCTTCCGGCGTACCTTCTTCGAGTACACGGTCCACCACATTTCGAAAAGAGGGACTAAGCCATGATTTACGTGTCGTCCACCATAAACGCCCCCCCGGTGTGTCAACTATAAGCGCCAAGCGATTGCGGTACTCAACCAAAAGGTCTTCCGAGAATTTGCCGATTTGAGCATCGGCGAAAGCCTGTTCTATCGTTTCTAGCCAGACACTCATCCCAAGATCAAACCGGTATCTTTCTACAGTCGACAGACTCTCCAAATCGTCGAGGCCGCGTAATCTCAGATCCGCCATTTCCTCATTTTCCACAAAGCTGAGTATTACCCTCGCGTGATCCGACGCAGTTTGCCGAGCGTTGGAACGTTCAGCTGCGACAGTGTTTTCTCGGATTTGATATCCGACATAAAGTAGCGACGCAATTACGCCAATTGCGGACACGGTTTCCGCTATACCCGATATCGCACTCCAGTCCATAAGATTTCTAGTCCATCTAACGCTAGGATAACCTGCGTGTTACAGCGGGCTCATTTGGGGCAAAAATGCGAAGCTGCCTCAAAGGAGCCTGCTGTAACACGTCCGGTTGATCCACTGGTTAGGTTTCATTTTTGAGGCTTCCGCCAGTAGTTCGGCTCACGGTGAAGGTGAGCAACGGCAACAATGAGAATTTCTTCGTCAGTTACTTCGTAGATTAACCCGTATTTGAATCGGTGGGTCCTGCACCGGCGGGTGTTTTCGCTGAGCGGCGCCCAAGCAATCGAGTGTCGTTCTATCCGTTTTGTCGTAGCGCGTACTTCTTCTAGAAACTCTTGACCGAGACCGTCACGCTGATCATTTAGGTACTCAATGGCATCTCGGAGTTCTGCGCGAGCCGGATCTAGAAAGCGAACTTTCAAGCGCCTTCCAGATTCCAGACGAATACGCTTGGATTTCGCCTGCACAGTAAGCGCGGAGTCGATTCGCAAACACTTCATCCGACGAATACGCTTGGATTTCGCCTGCACAGTAAGCGCGGAGTCGATCTTCCGCCTCCTTCGCCAATGCGTCAATGTTCGGGGCAGGTTTGTCGAGGCTGTTCAACAATTCCTCAACCAGGCCGACGCGCTCGTTCGGCGAAAGACCAAGCGCTTCTCGATAAAGCTTTTTTGCATTCTCAGTCACAGGATTTCTCTTCCACGTCCGATAATACAAGTATAGACCGGAGTCGAAATGAGACCTAACGCTAGTATAACCGGCGTGTTACAGCGCGCTTTTTTAGAGCGAAAATGCGAAGCCGCTTTAAAGAAGCGCGCTGTAACACGTCAGGTTGATCCGTTTGTTAGGTGAATGGTGTTTAACGAAGCCCGGGACATTTTTCTTACCTTTCCGCGGGCTGTTGAGCCACTTCAATCGTGAACTTAAGTGGCGCTTTCTATTTCAAGAATTCGTTTTCGTACTGCTGGTGGAAAATCGACGAAGACGAAATGCGCCCTGTGATATAGATAGTCCTCGCTACTTTCATCCACGATTCGAACGAAATCGTCCTTCGCAGCGTCTCTATCTGGGATAAGCCGGTAGACCTTTCCGAGTATTAATGACGCTTTGTAGTCGTCATTGTTAATGCATAGTGCGAATGGCTTCGATGGTTGTTTCATAGGTCGTCTAAATAGCGCTTAATTTTGAGATCTCGCTTTCCAATTCCGTGCGCCTCGTACCAATGCAATTCTAAGATGCGTTCAGTTCCGTTCGCTAGTTTAACTGTGGCGGTACCCTTCATTTTACGCCAACGTCCTCGCCCGTATGCTTTCCGGAGAGATGAGCGAATTGTCACACCGGTACCGCTAGCAATGGTCTCGATGTCACGGATCGGACCGACAATTTCGAAATCTATGTTCCCGGCCACCTAACGCTAGGATAACCTGCGTGTTACAGCAGGCTTCTTTGGGGCGAAAATGCGGAGCCGCCTCAAAGGAGCCTGCTGTAACACGTCAGGTTGATCCATTTGTTAGGTGCGGTTGCGCTCGGGAATCTAAGCGTCGGTTTTTGCGCTCGGGAATCTAAGCGTCGGTTTTTGCTTTTAACGCTTAATGGCCAGGATTACGGATCGAATCGAGCCCCAGATTGGTAATGGCCAGGATTACGGATCGAATCGAGCCCCAGATCAATGTCAAGATCTGGCCAGTGAAATGTCCCCGGTTGTTCTTCGACAACATTCAAGATCTGTTCGACCGAAGCCTTCTTAAACCACGGAAACTCATCAAACGGCATAAATAGCTCCTCTTCTGCATAGAGAAGCCAAATACCGTCTGGCGATATGTCAGTTACTACTGTCGAAGTGTTCGCGCCAGGCTGCGATGAGTTCATCTTTCCGTGCCTCGACGATGGCTTGGACTTCATTCAATTGTACTTGGGATAACCGGTGATTTCTCGCCAATTCGATATCTGGCTCTAGCCAAAACTTCGCCTCGCCGGCTTGGGGCCTCACGTGAACATGAGTTCGTGACTCTTACAGGGAGAAAAAGAAAAACCTGTAACCCTTTTCACGAAATACGGTCGGACTCATTTTCCCTGCCACCTAACGCCAGGATAACCGGCGTGTTACAGCGCGCTTCTTTTGGGCGAAAATGCGCAGCCGACCTAAAGAAGCGCGCTGTAACACGTCAGGTTGATCCGTTTGTTAGGTGAATGGTGGGTACGGACCGGGTAGATAGGTAACATTATAGTCAAGGTACATGGGTGACAGATCAATGGTATTAGGTTCCTCAAAGGAGGAGTCCGATGCCCTGGAGAGAAACGTCACCAATGAACGAAAAAACGCAATTCATCGCAGACTATCTGCGCGACCTGTTGACAGTTACCGAGCTGTGCGAACATTACGGCATCAGTCGCAAGACTGGCTACAAATGGATTGATCGGTATCTAAGCGAAGGTCCGGCGGGTTTAGAGGAACGCACACGGCGGCCTAGAACTTGCCCGCATAAAACGCCGGCGCGGCTCGAGCGCCTGATCATCGATGCGCGACAACGTCATCCGACTTGGGGCGCTCGTAAATTGCGGACGTTTCTATCGCGGAAGCACCCGCGAGAGCCGTGGCCAACACGGACAACCATTCATGACATCCTAATCCGTGAAGGATTCATCCGGACACCGCGGCGCTCACGCAAACTCGGGCATCCGGGAAAACCTGAAACCCGAATGAATGCACCCAACCAAACCTGGGGCGCCGACTTCAAAGGGCATTTCAAGACCGAAGACGGGCGGTATTGTTACCCGTTGACCGTCACCGATGGCTTTAGTCGATACCTCATCGGATGCCAGTCATTACTCACGACCGCCGTTGAACCATCGAAGGCGGTGTTCACCCGCTTATTCAAAGAATACGGACTGCCAGAACGCATCCGTACCGACAACGGCGTCCCCTTCGCGACGAACACGCTCGGTCGATTATCAACGCTGTCTGCCTGGTGGATCAGGCTTGGTATTTATCCCGAGCTCATCGAACCCGGAAAGCCTCAACAAAATGGCCGACACGAACGGATGCACCGAACCTTAAAGGCGGAGACGACTCGACCTCCGGCCGGGGACTATCGCGCGCAACAGAAACGATTTAATCGGTTCCAGATTGAATTCAATGAAGAACGCCCTCATGAAGCGCTCGACATGTTCACACCTGCCGACTTCTACGAATTTTCTGCCAAAGAAATGCCTAGCAAAATCCCGCCGCTCGAATATCCTGACCGTTTCATCAAGCGCTTCGTCAGTGCCAACGGTGGCATCCGATGGCATTCCACCCATGTGCCTGTCTCAATCGCGTGTGCCGGTGAGTACATAGGATTAGAGGAAATCGACTGTGGTGTTTGGAACGTCTATTTCGGAACGCTTAAGCTCGGCCGAATGATTGAAAAATACAATCGGATCGAAGATGCTTACGGCCGACTAAAACGACATTATCGATAACAAAAGTGTTACCCATCTACCTTGGCACTTTTGTTACCTTTCTCCCGGTCCGCTCAGTGCATTTCACTTGGAAGTCTAAGCATCGAGTGGCCTCGTTTCATTCGCAAACCCGTCTATCGAAATCGGCCGCGCTTTTTCGATGAGTTCGATGAATTCTGGCGAGTAAATCCCTTGACTCTTTTCCACCTCCCACCATTTTTGAAAGAACGGAGTTTGCAACGCGCCTGCCGCCCATGCCTTTCGGATATCCCAAATCGCTTGATCGAGGCTACCGTATTTAAACAAATAGGGTCTACGCGGAAACGTGTGGGTTGATATTGGCATTTCTGGGTAGTGGCGGAAGAAATGCCGCAATGATTTTCAGTTTGAGGAATTCCTCATCACGATAGCCATAGGCGCGTCGTTGCAGGACCCGGATTTTGTTGTTGACCCCTTCGACCAATCCAAGACTGACTTTATTCTTAGCATCACAATAGGAAGCAATGCCATCCCAATGGGATTCAATCAGCTCAGCAAACTTGCGATACGGCGCCAATCGCTGCCATTTCAGACTGTCCTTCCAGCGCTCGAAAAAGGCACGCGCGCCGCGCTCGGTACGGTAGTCCCAGAGTTGGCCGAAGGTTTCCTTGAGGACGTAGGCGGTGTTCAGACGCCGGTTGGCCTGGAGCAGTTTTTTCAGGGCTCGTCTGCCATCCAGATTCAGGTTCTCGCGTCGCGAGAGCAAGGTATATCGCTGGCCTTTGATGTAACTCCTGTCCTTGCCGCGGAGACGTTTGTATTCACGGCGCCGGACTTCATCGAGAGCCTTTGAGAGGTGGCGCATGATATGGAACTTGTCATAGATGATCCGCGCCTGCGGTGCGTTGTTCATGACCGAGTTACGGAACGGCTTCCACATGTCCATCGCCGCCAGTTCGATGCGAGCGCTCTTGTTCTCGCCCAATGCCTGGAAAAACAGGTCGATGTCAGCCTCTTTGCGACCTTCACCACCGACCCAGATAGGACGCCCCCGATCCAGGTCACTGACGATGACCCGGTAGTTATGTCCTTTGCGGATGGAGATCTCATCAATACCGATGGCCCGGGGTGCTGGCATGCCCGCCAGCTCAACCTGCTTTTGCATGTACAGCTTATCGAGGTCTTTCACCGTGCTGTGGTGCAGGCGTTCCCTCTCGGCGACAGCCTGGTTCGGCATGTCCCGGCACAGCTTGCCCACCTGCATGGCAAAGCGCTGCGTATAGCGAGGGTTCTTTGCCAGCCAGTCAAGATGTTCTACCTGCACGCCGCCGCACCTCCGGCAACTGACACGCCAGCGTTCGAACTCCAGGTAGATTCGCCATCCGGCAACTGACAGGTCTCGTACTCGCAGCACCTTCTTGTCGTAACGCCCGCGGCACCGGTGAGCACAGTGAGAACAGATCGCTGTTTTTTTCGCCTCTTGAGTTGGATCACACGGGCATACCGATCACCAAACATGCCCACCAATTTCGATGCGGCGGTAAAACCAGGGAACGCAAACAGCGCTCGGATCGACTTGGGATTCTTCATGGCCTTAGCCTACCCACAAAATGAAACCACTTTCACCCCATACGAAATCTCTGAATGTCTACATGATTTCAATGGTTTACACTTGGTCTAATTCAGAATTTACCCACATGAATCCGCGTAGACCCAACAAATAGTATTGCCCTTCGAGTTTTTCAAATAATGACCGCATCAAGATACTGATGTGGATTCGCTCGCTCTCAGAAAACTTGTCTACCGATTCTCCGAGATCGAACGCCCGCGCAAAAACCATCCGGTCCTTCTCTGGCGCTTGATACAAGATCTCGTTAGAGATTGCCCAAGAATGCGCGGCTTCGAAACCTGCGTTGGCCCTAACTGAGCGAGTGTTGTCGCGCACCTGTAACGCGAGGTAAAGGATTGAAACGATGACCGCTATAGCCCCGATGACTTCTGCGTACGCGCCAATTAGTTCCCATTTCATTTGAGTTTCCTGGCGACACCTAACGCCAGGATAACCTGCGTGTTACAGCAGGCTTCTTGGAGGCGAAAATGCGAAGCCGCTGGAAAGGAGCCTGCTGTAACACGTCAGGTTGATCCATTTGTTAGGTGAGGCGGATTCACAAAGTAAATGCAACACATGAAATTCCGTCTATCGCGTTAAACGAAGCGAGCTGGGATACTCTTAAGCATTCTTTTCCGGCAAGAAGAGGATACCCACGATGAGGTACCACCAGATCACCTCTGATGAGAGGTATAAGATCGCGGCGCTGCTTTGGCAAGGACTTAACTATTCTGAGGTCGGGCGTGCCATCGGCCGCCACCGTAGTACGGTGATGCGCGAAGTGCAGAGAAACCTGTGCAAAGACGGGGATTATCGCGCCTTCAAGGCAGACAGCAGAACCCGGCGCCGGCGGCGAGAATCACGAAGAAAATGGCAGTTTGCCGACTGGCAGCTGCAAATGATCAGCGCTTTGGTGCGGCTAGAATGGAGCCCAGAGCAGATCTCGGGCTGGTTGCGCTTGTGGCGTGTGTGCGCTATCAGCCACGAGACTATTTACCGGTTCATCTGGTACGACCATTACGAAGGCGGATACCTCTATACCCACCTTCGGCAGGCCACCAAGAAATGGCGCAAACGCTACGGCTCGGTCGATTCTCGAGGCGTATTACCGGGGAAACGTCATATTTCGCAGCGCCCACCGGGTGCGGAGAATCGATCCCGAATAGGACATTGGGAGGGTGATACGGTCATGGGCGGTCGCGATCTCCATTGCATCGCGACTCTGGTCGAGCGCAAGTCCGGACTCGTTGCCATCGGTAAGCTCAAAGCGCGAACCACTGCCGAGCTCAATCGAGCCATGATCAAACTGATTAACCGTGAGGCCCGCAGGGTGCGTACCGTTACCGCCGACAATGGCACCGAGTTTCACCAATACGACGCGATTGAAAAACGCACCGGTGCCGCCTTCTATTTCGCCACCCCTTATCATTCCTGGGAGCGCGGAACGAACGAGAATGCCAACGGCTTGATACGCCAGTATCTGCCGAAGGGCAGAAGCATGGCGAACCTTACCCAAAACGAATGCGATGCGATCGCTAGGAAGCTCAACACACGTCCGAGAAAGCGACTCGGATACAAAACACCGGAGCAAATCTATGCAGGACTCTAATTACCCGTGTTGCACTTCACGCTTGAATTCAAGTTCTTCTTCGTTTGGTGGTTACATTTATCCCTAAGATCCCAGAGGCCAGCAGGAATATCGAGGCCGGAATTGGAATGACAGATATGTCCCCTGTAAAACCTATGTTGTTAAAGTCCACCTCTCCGTTCGACCCGGAAAGCACTACATTCACGAACCGAACATTCAATGGAAATTGCAATGCGAAATCTTCTGCGAATATAGGATTGCTCCCCCCGCCACCAACTTGGGGGTTGAGATTTAGAACGCTCCCGACGATGTTGCTAGACGAATCGCGGAATACGAAGTCAATATCGTCAACATCGAACGCCTCTGAATGATAATTCCAGAAATGGATGGTGAGGTCATGGTCAAAATCTAGTTCGAGCGATCATCAACGCCGAAATCAAAATCTAGTTCCAGCGATCCGCCACTCACCCATACGTGGGTTGTTGGGCTGACATGGTTTTCAGACGCTGCGGCGTTTGGAGCATCGATCTTCGCCAGCGAAACCGCGGTAGTTTGATTCTGAAACGGCTCGGCAGACATGCTAGAACCGAGAGCAACCAAAATATTCTGGTCATTTAGATAAATGGCGCTGACGGGGAGATGTGTGCCAGCAAGTAATATCGACGCAAGGATTGCGGTGGAACGAATCTTCATTGACGTCTCCTTCGTCACTTGATCGTAAATGTTAGCACCCGGCCGCTAGTGTTTCCTGCCAAAATACCTAACGCCAGGATAACCGGCGCGTTACAGCGCGCTTGTTTGGGACGAAAATGCGACGCCGGCCCAAACAAGCGCGCTGTAACACGTCCGGTTGATCCACTTGTTAGGTGCGGGATCGTCCCTGGAACACATTGGGTGGATTTGCGAATTAACCTTAGCCAAGAGCTTCAAGGCGCGCGTTGATGTAATCAGGATTTTGGGACGCTGGAATGACAGCCAGCACATAAACTGCATCGTCATCGAAGGAGAAGAATACTAGATACGGGAAAACGTGGGTCACGGACCGTCTGATATCTGGTTCTGCCTCCTGGTAGGACATAGGGTTCGCGGCGACCCGATTGAATGCGGACTCAAGTTCTTCGATAAACCTCGATCCAAGTCCTTCTTCTCGGTTTTCGTACCAGATATAGCCGTCCAAGATATCTGTTTCGGCTTCTGGTTCGACGATGAGCGAGCGGCTCATCTAGACAAAATTCGATTCTTAACCTCTTCCCAAGGGGACCCGGCGTTTGGATTTGCTCGATACGCTTCCAATCGCTTTCGGAGTAGTTCCCGCGTGGCTCCCGAAAGCTCGATCTCGTCTGGAAATTCGGCGATGCTCTCCCAAATGTCAGCAACGAGCTGAATTCGTTCCCGAATCGGTATATCTAGTGTATCTGCGGCTGAGATTTTCATGCACTGAACTTAGCATACAGCTCGATATCGCGCCATTCGAAATTTATCCACCGTAACGTCCGCGCCGGAGCACCTAACGCTAGGATAACCTGTGTGTTACAGCAGCTCCTTTGGGGCGAAAATGCGAAGCCGGCCCAAAGGAGCCTGCTGTACCGCGGGGAGTTCCTACGAAAAAGTGGACACCCATAAGTTAGCTGCATGCTTGCTCAAACGCTATCGGTGATTGATATCCTAAAGACGAGTGTAGTCTCACCCGATTATAGAAGTCGATGTAGGAACGCAGTGAATCGCGCAGCTGTTTGTCACTGCTGAACAGGCGTCGGTGGTACATGTCGGACTTCATCGTCTTATTCCATGACTCCATATGGGCATTGTCCGTCATCCGACGCCGGCGATTCATACTCGGGACCAACTTCGCCTTACCCAGCGCAGCCTGCAGGTGGCTAGCCACATATTCTGAACCGCGGTCACTGTGAAATACGGTCCCCGCCGGTGGCCGCCTCAGCTTCAAAGCTTGGTGCAACGCCCGACCGGTCAATGCTGCCGTCTTCTCAGGCCCCAATGACCAACCCAATACGCGACGTGAGTACCGATCCATTACCACCGACAGATAGCGCCACTCAGCGTTGACCTTCACATAGGTCACATCCGAGACCCACACCTGGT
The DNA here is from genome assembly GCA_963662545.2 of Gammaproteobacteria bacterium. Classification (GTDB taxonomy): domain Bacteria; phylum Pseudomonadota; class Gammaproteobacteria; genus JAYYZW01. The sequence goes on along the minus strand of CAXXLL010000003.1, from coordinate 1,921,144 downwards.
CGGGTGCCGTCACCGGCATCTTGTGTATACGATTGCCGATCACACCAAAGAAGCGGTCCAGGCCAGGCGTGCGACGGTACTGGTCGGCTGAGCACCCGCGAATGCCATTTTCCCGCATCAATCGTTCGATCCGGCGTCGCCCGACCTTCCTCCCGCGCTGCAACAAGACCTCGTGTACACGCGGACTCCCATAGGTCTTCCGGCCCAGCGCATGCGCCTCGCGGATCTCAACCAACAGCGCCTCGTCCTCAATCGAGCGCTGACTGCGCGGGCGTTTCCGCCAGGCGTAATAACCACTGGAACTCACGTCGTATAACGCACACATCGTCGTCACCGAGATCCCTTCTTTGACGTGGTAGTCGATGAACGCGAAGACATCGCTTTTCGTTTGGAAGTGAACTCGATCGCTTTTTTTAAAAGGTCATGCTCCACTTTTAGACGCTCGTAGTCCTTCTTCATCTGACGCAGCGCTTTCAGCTCCGCCGCTGTTTCTTTATCGATTTCCACACCTCTAGCCATGATCATTCCCTCGCGCACTTGTTTGCGCCAACGAGACAACATGAAGGGGTGAATGTAAAGAGACGCAGCGACATCCTGGATGGCTACATCCGGCAGTTCACTTAAGCGGACCGCTGTCGCTTTGAATTCGTCGCTGTATTTATACGTCGTTCTCGGGCCTGGTTTTGGCATCTTGGAACACTCCTGAATAGTTAGTTCAGGGTGTCCACTAAACCGTAGGAACTATCACGTCCGGTTGATCCATTTGTTAGGTGCGGTTGCGCTACGCTCGGGAATCTAAGCGTCGGTTTTTGCTTTTAATGGGTAATGGCCAGGATTACGGATCGAATCGAGCCCCAGATCAATGTCAAGATCTGGCCAGTGAAATGTCCCCGGTTGTTCTTCGACAACATTCAAGATCTGTTCGACCGAAGCCTTCTTAAACCACGGAAACTCATCAAACGGCATAAATAGCTCCTCGTCTGCATAGAGAAGCCAAATACCGTCTGGCGATATGTCAGTTACTACTGTCGAAGTGTTCGCGCCAGGCTGCGATGAGTTCATCTTTCCGTGCCTCGACGATGGCTTGGACTTCATTCAATTGTATTTGGGATAACCGGTGATTTCTCGCCAATTCGATATCTGGCTCTAGCCAAAACTTCGCCTCGCCGGCTTGGGACCTCACGTGAACATGAGTTCGTGACTCTTCCAGGGAGAAAAAGAAAAACCTGTAACCCTTTTCACGAAATACGGTCGGACTCATTTTCCCTGCCGCCTAACGCTAGGATAACCGGCGTGTTACAGCGCGCTTCTTTAGAGCGAAAATGCGAAGCTGCTTTAAAGAAACGCGCTGTAACACGTCCGGTTGATCCATTTGTATGGTTCGTTTTTGCAAAGAAAGGGTAAATTGGGGCCCACCTTCAGTAACGGCTGAAGGCCTCTATGCACCAGCTCGATTGATCCACGGTTCCTGCGTGCAGAGACCGCTAACAAGTGTGAGCGGTGCATAGCTCTTAAGTAACAACTCGAACAGTCATTAGGGCCCCGAGCCCGTATTGCAAGGCAGAGTCAGCTTATCTTATGAAACTTACAAATCCCAACGAAATTAACGTCGGTGTCGACACCGGCAAACAGCAACTGGATTTCTACGTGCGCCCGTCAGGTACCGCATTCAGTGTCGACAATTCCAAAGCCGGTATCACCTCAGCGGTAAAGCAACTGAAGTCCATTCAACCCACGCGGGTGGTCATTGAGGCCACCGGGCGTCTCGAGCGCGATTTCGTGTGTGCCGCACAGCAGGCGGGGTTGGCCGTCAGCGTCGCCAATCCAACCCACGTGCGCAAATTCGCTCAAGCCACCGGCCGATTGGCCAAAACCGACGCCCTGGACGCCGCCGCCATTGCCCACTTCGCTGAAGCACTCAAGCCGCGCGCCACACCCCCTAAATCTCAACAAACACGCCAAATCAGCGACCTGTTAGTCCGACGCAGCCAACTCCTTGAAATGGCGACCATGGAGAAAAATCGGTTGGCGATCATGCCCGACACCCTGCGCACCACCATCCAACGGCATCTGAAATACCTCGATGCTGAAATCGCCAAACTCGACACGCGCCTCGACCGACTCATCGATAAATCCCCCGGGTGGTCCGACACACGCGATGTGTTAATGAGCACCAAAGGCGTCGGCAAAGTGCTCACCTATACCTTGTTGAGCGAACTACCGGAACTCGGCCACCTTAACCGTAAACAGATCGCAGCCCTGGTCGGGGTCGCGCCCATGAACAAAGAAAGTGAGGCCTTTAAAGGTAAACGAAAAATACGCGGCGGACGTTACCGTATTCGGACCGTATTGTTTATGGCAACGCTGTCCGCTATCCAGTGCAATCCGAAAATTAAACGCACCTACCAACGATTAATCGCCGCGGGGAAAGTACCCAAAGTCGCACTCGTCGCCTGCATGCGAAAACTGTTGACCATCCTCAATGTCATGGTCAAAAACAGAACCCCTTGGAACCCCGAACTAGTCTAATTCTATTGACTTCAAACCACAGTCACTTGTTAGGCGGAACGCGCGAACAGCTACGTTGTGCGCCAACCGCTATTTCATTCAAGTTTAGGGAGCGCTTCATACCTTTCTATGCTCTCTCTGGGCCATATTTGACTTTTGTCTGCACCATCTTCGAATAGTGGCACATCCTCAGGTAGCTGCAACCAAGGCTGTTTCCGACTTACAAATATGTGTGCTTGTGGTGACACCGCGTGTGTATCGTCGAGCGTTCCAGCACGCACGGCGATGACCGGCACTTGGTGATAGCGGTAACGAACCCAAACGATCACGCCACAAGACGCGCAGGCGTGCAGCTCGCATTTTGCTCCGCTGCCAGTAGGACCCAAACCCATGCGAGTTTTTCCTGCGATTGCCAGGTCCGTTTCGCATACGACAATATGAATGACGAAGGCGCTTCCCGTAGTCCGTTGGCAATCGGCGCAATGACAAGCCTGCGTAAACAGCGGCGTCTTCAGAATCTCGTATCGAACATTACCACACGAACACTTGCCGCAAAGATTCACTTAACAACACCTTCCAATGCGCTGATCTTTAATCTTCCGAGACATCAGCTTTGTACGGCACTTTACGCCTAACGCTAGGATAACCTGCGTGTTACAGCGCGGTTCTTTCGGGCGAAAATGCGCAGCCGACCTAAAGAAGCGCGCTGTAACACGTCAGGTTGATCCGTTTGTTAGGTGAATGATGGGTACGGACCGGGTACATAGGTAACATTATAGTCAAGGTACATGGGTGACAGATCAATGGTATTAGGTTCCTCAAAGGAGGAGTCCGATGCCCTGGAGAGAAACGTCACCAATGAACGAAAAAACGCAATTCATCGCAGACTATCTGCGCGACCTGTTGACAGTTACCGAGCTGTGCGAACATTACGGCATCAGTCGCAAGACTGGCTACAAATGGATTGATCGGTATCTAAGCGAAGGTCCGGCGGGTTTAGAGGAACGCACACGGCGGCCTAGAACTTGCCCGCATAAAACGCCGGCGCGGCTCGAGCGCCTGATCATCGATGCGCGACAACGTCATCCGACTTGGGGCGCTCGTAAATTGCGGACGTTTCTATCGCGGAAGCACCCGCGAGAGCCGTGGCCAACACGGACAACCATTCATGACATCCTAATCCGTGAAGGATTCATCCGGACACCGCGGCGCTCACGCAAACTCGGGCATCCGGGAAAACCTGAAACCCGAATGAATGCACCCAACCAAACCTGGGGCGCCGACTTCAAAGGGCATTTCAAGACCGAAGACGGGCGGTATTGTTACCCGTTGACCGTCACCGATGGCTTTAGTCGATACCTCATCGGATGCCAGTCATTACTCACGACCGCCGTTGAACCATCGAAGGCGGTGTTCACCCGCTTATTCAAAGAATACGGACTGCCAGAACGCATCCGTACCGACAACGGCGTCCCCTTCGCGACGAACACGCTCGGTCGATTATCAACGCTGTCTGCCTGGTGGATCAGGCTTGGTATTTATCCCGAGCTCATCGAACCCGGAAAGCCTCAACAAAATGGCCGACACGAACGGATGCACCGAACCTTAAAGGCGGAGACGACTCGACCTCCGGCCGGGGACTATCGCGCGCAACAGAAACGATTTAATCGGTTCCAGATTGAATTCAATGAAGAACGCCCTCATGAAGCGCTCGACATGTTCACACCTGCCGACTTCTACGAATTTTCTGCCAAAGAAATGCCTAGCAAAATCCCGCCGCTCGAATATCCTGACCGTTTCATCAAGCGCTTCGTCAGTGCCAACGGTGGCATCCGATGGCATTCCACCCATGTGCCTGTCTCAATCGCGTGTGCCGGTGAGTACATAGGATTAGAGGAAATCGACTGTGGTGTTTGGAACGTCTATTTCGGAACGCTTAAGCTCGGCCGAATGATTGAAAAATACAATCGGATCGAAGATGCTTACGGCCGACTAAAACGACATTATCGATAACAAAAGTGGGTCTACGCGGAAACGTGTGGGTTGATATTGGCATTTCTGGGTAGTGGCGGAAGAAATGCCGCAATGATTTTCAGTTTGAGGAATTCCTCATCACGATAGCCATAGGCGCGTCGTTGCAGGACCCGGATTTTGTTGTTGACCCCTTCGACCAATCCAAGACTGACTTTATTCTTAGCATCACAATAGGAAGCAATGCCATCCCAATGGGATTCAATCAGCTCAGCAAACTTGCGATACGGCGCCAATCGCTGCCATTTCAGACTGTCCTTCCAGCGCTCGAAAAAGGCACGCGCGCCGCGCTCGGTACGGTAGTCCCAGAGTTGGCCGAAGGTTTCCTTGAGGACGTAGGCGGTGTTCAGACGCCGGTTGGCCTGGAGCAGTTTTTTCAGGGCTCGTCTGCCATCCAGATTCAGGTTCTCGCGTCGCGAGAGCAAGGTATATCGCTGGCCTTTGATGTAACTCCTGTCCTTGCCGCGGAGACGTTTGTATTCACGGCGCCGGACTTCATCGAGAGCCTTTGAGAGGTGGCGCATGATATGGAACTTGTCATAGATGATCCGCGCCTGCGGTGCGTTGTTCATGACCGAGTTACGGAACGGCTTCCACATGTCCATCGCCGCCAGTTCGATGCGAGCGCTCTTGTTCTCGCCCAATGCCTGGAAAAACAGGTCGATGTCAGCCTCTTTGCGACCTTCACCACCGACCCAGATAGGACGCCCCCGATCCAGGTCACTGACGATGACCCGGTAGTTATGTCCTTTGCGGATGGAGATCTCATCAATACCGATGGCCCGGGGTGCTGGCATGCCCGCCAGCTCAACCTGCTTTTGCATGTACAGCTTATCGAGGTCTTTCACCGTGCTGTGGTGCAGGCGTTCCCTCTCGGCGACAGCCTGGTTCGGCATGTCCCGGCACAGCTTGCCCACCTGCATGGCAAAGCGCTGCGTATAGCGAGGGTTCTTTGCCAGCCAGTCAAGATGTTCTACCTGCACGCCGCCGCACCTCCGGCAACTGACACGCCAGCGTTCGAACTCCAGGTAGATTCGCCATCCGGCAACTGACAGGTCTCGTACTCGCAGCACCTTCTTGTCGTAACGCCCGCGGCACCGGTGAGCACAGTGAGAACAGATCGCTGTTTTTTTCGCCTCTTGAGTTGGATCACACGGGCATACCGATCACCAAACATGCCCACCAATTTCGATGCGGCGGTAAAACCAGGGAACGCAAACAGCGCTCGGATCGACTTGGGATTCTTCATGGCCTTAGCCTACCCACAAAATGAAACCACTTTCACCCCATACGAAATCTCTGAATGTCTACATGATTTCAATGGTTTACACTTGGTCTAATTCAGAATTTACCCACATGAATCCGCGTAGACCCAATTTTAATAACCCATCCGGCCATCCAATTGCAGGGGACGAAAATGTCAGCACAAGAACTCGAAGCAACTGCCAAGGCCATGGTCGCAAGGGGCCGAGGCATTCTCGCGATCGACGAGAGCCTACCGACCATCAAGAAGCGTTTCGAGACGATCAATTTCGAATGCACTGAAGACCACCGCAGGGCTTACCGTGAGCTGCTCATCGACAACCCGGGCGCGGCCCCATACATCAGCGGCCTGATCCTCTTCGATGAAACCATCCGCCAGGCGACGGCGGACGGCGTTCCATTTCCCAAGGTGCTCGCCGACCAAGGCATCATGCCGGGTATTAAGGTCGACACGGGCGCGAAGGACCTGGCGTGCAATCCGGGCGAGAAAGTCACCGAGGGACTCGACGGCCTGCGCGAACGGCTCGCGGAATACCGATCGCTCGGCGCCCGGTTCGCCAAGTGGCGCGCTGTCATCACTATCGGCGATGGCATGCCGTCGATGGCCTGCATCGAGGCCAACGCCCACGCGCTCGCCCGTTACGCGGGGCTGTGTCAGGAAGCGGGTATTGTTCCGATGGTTGAACCGGAAGTCATGATGGACGCGGACAACACCATCGATCGCTGCTTCGAGGTCACTGAGATGACCTTGCGCACGGTGTTCAACGCGCTGAAAAGTCAAAACGCGGCACTCGAGCACACCATTCTCAAGACCAATATGGTCGTGTCCGGCAAGCAGTGCCCGGTCCAGGCAGGCGTCGATGAAATCGCCGAGAAAACGGTGCGCTGCCTCAAACGCGCGGTACCCGGCGCCATTCCAGGTATCGTGTTCCTATCGGGCGGCCAGAGCGGCGAGGACGCGACGCGTCATCTGAATGCGATGAATGCCGGTGGATTCGATCTGCCTTGGCCGCTGAGCTTCTCTTACGGCCGCGCCCTGCAAGCGGATGCCTTGAAAGCCTGGGGCGGAAAAGCCGAAAACCTCGCGCGCGCCCGCGAGATCCTCCTGCACCGTGAACGCTGCAACGGGCTCGCGGCTATGGGCGAATACTCGGATGCGATCGAGGCCGAACTCGCCGCCTGAAACCGGCCCGTTGGTTATATTTGTACCGCTCCGTAGTACGTCTGCGTATCCGTTCAACTCCTGACATCTTGCTTACGAGAAGCGGTTAGGCCGTCAAGCGCTCCAGTGCTTCGCGGTACTTGCTCGCGGTTTTATCGACGATTTCCTGCGGAAGACTCGGCGCAGGCGGCCGTTTGTCCCAGTCCAGGGTTTCCAGATAGTCGCGGACGAACTGCTTGTCGAAGCTCGGCGGGCTTCCTCCGGTACGGTATTCGTCGACCGGCCAGAACCGTGAGGAATCGGGGGTCAAAACCTCATCGATCAGGACCAGGTTCCCACCGTCGTCCAGACCAAATTCGAACTTGGTATCGGCGATGATGATGCCTTTCTGTATTGCCAAATCAGCGGCGGAGCGATAGATCTCGATGCTGATCTCGCGCACCTCTTCGGCGCGCTCGCGCCCAAGCAGGTCGCAAGTTTTTTCAAAGTCGATGTTTTCATCGTGATCGCCGATCTCGGCCTTGGTCGAAGGCGTGAATAAGGGCTCCGGCAACTGCGCCGCCTGTTCCAGGCCCGCGGGTAATTCGATACCACATATTTCGCGGGTCCGCTGATAGTCTTTCCAGCCGGACCCGATAATGTAGCCCCGGACGATCGATTCGATCGGTAACGGTTGCAGCTTGTCGACCACGATCGCCCGGCCCTCTACTTGCCGTCTTTCTTCCTCGTCGGGGAGGACATCGGCGAGTTCGACTTGAGCGAGATGATTTTTCAATCGCTCGGTGGTCCGCTCGAACCAGAAATTCGACAGCGTGGTCAGCACCGCCCCTTTGCCCGGAATCGGATCGGGCAATATCACGTCGAAAGCCGAGATACGGTCGCTGGTGACGATCAGGAGCTGCCGATCGCCGACTGCATAGATATCGCGCACCTTACCTTTGCTAACGAGCGGCAGGCTCGCTAGATTCGATTCGTAGAGTGCAGTTACCGACCCGGCCATTGGCTTGAGCTCCCCCGAAAAAGCGCCGATGCGCAACACCGATCCACCGAACTGTGCCGGTTCACGACGTCGGCCCTGCGGCGTCGACGAACGGCCTCGCGATCCGCGGTAGATCGCCGCGCGTGCCCATCGCGCGCTCGATCATCCATTCTTTCAGAAGCGGCAGACGATTCGTCATTCGCATGCCGGCACCGCGGAGCAAGCGCACGGGCAATGCGTCGCTTTGAAACAGGCGCTTGAGTCCGTCCGTGACAAACGTCATCGCCAGCGTTTCGCTCGCACGCCATCGCTGGTAGCGCCGCAATGCCGCAGGCCGCGGCCAACGGCTCGCAGAAGTGCGTCGGCCGATACACTCGGCCAGCGCGGCGGCGTCTATGATACCCAGATTGACCCCCTGCCCAGCGAGCGGATGGATGACGTGCGCCGCGTCACCAACCAGCACACACGACCCGTGAACCGTGCGTTTGGCACGTAATCGCTCGACCGGGAACGCCGCGCGCGGGCTGGCCCCCGTGATCGCACCGAGCCGACCCTCGAGCGCGGTCTCGAGGCGTGCGCAGAACGACGCGTCGCTATCGCCTTCGATTGCACGTGCAAGATCTTCCGTGCAGGTCCACACGATGGAACAACTGCAGGCGTCCGCGAGCGGCAGGAACGCGAGCGGACCGGAGGCCAGAAAACGCTGGCGGGCGATACCGGCATGGGCCTTTTCGCTGACGACGTTACAGACCACCGCCGTGTGCTCGTAGCCGACGCGTTCGACCGCGATGCCGGCGGCGTCGCGTACCCGTGAGGTCGCGCCGTCGGCACCGACGAAGAGGCGCGCGCGCACCGTGGAACCATCTTTGAGCACGGCGACGGGGCGATCCGAGGGGAGAAGTCTGGTCATCGCTTGCCGATGGACCGACACCGATCCGCGTCCTTCTAGTTTCGCCGCCAAGGCCGCAATCAGGTTCTGATGTTCGACGATCCAACCCATCGGACCTTCGTGGATGACCGGCGGGTCGAAACGTATGCGCCCGCTCGATGCCGCGTCCCAGACGTCCATGGCATAGAACTCGCCCACGCGTGACCGGTCGACGCCGCGCCAGACACCGGCGGCCTCGAAGATCGCGCGCGAACCCGGCGTGATCGCGTAACAGCGCAATTCGATGTCATCGACGGGCGGAGAAGGGTCGAACTCTTCCGCGATCACGGCGACTTCGAGGCTTAATTCGGCCAGCAACATGGCGCTGAGCAGTCCGACTACGCCGCCGCCGACCACGGCTACGTCAAATTCGAGATCGTTCACGTTAAGGAACCTGTGAATAAGTCATGGTGGGTCTGAATGGTTCCTACAATGGTGCAGATCAAGGCACCAATCGCCGGCCATAGCGGGGATTAGGACTAAGGTTCGTCGGTTAAGGCTCCGCGATTTCATGGGCAAGGCAGATGGGCCATGGCTTATTCAGAGGTTTCTCATGGGCGCCTTGCAGTCCCTGCTTCGCGTGCGAGCACCGTAAGTCCGGTCGCCTCAGTGATCAGGCGGTGCTTGAGAACAGGTACGAATTCGGCCGCAGCCATTGCCACCCGCCTGCCCGTAGTCACCGCCAAACTGCTCGACCGAAAAGTCTTTGCGAGTAGATCCGTCAGGAACGATGTGCGCGCGTGATCGGCTTTGCGGGATCGGGCGTAGGTTTGCAGCATCAGCGAATCGCCGGGATCAGGTCGCGCGGACAGCGCGAGCGCGAGCGCGGAAACGTCCCGTAAACCGAGATTAAGCCCTTGTGCTGCATTCGGATGGACGGTGTTCGCCGCGTTGCCGATGATGACGGCACGTGGCGCATCGAGACTTCGCGCGCGCCGGCGCCACAGCGCGTGTGATCGCCGCGCACCGAGGTCGGCAATCTCGCCCAAGCGCCAACCGAAACGCCGCTGCAACTGAGCCAGGTAAGCGTCGTCGGCCAGTTCGAGCGCGGCCGCGCCGGATGCAAGGTCGAGGCACTGTACGCTGACGTAACGACGGCCGCCGAGCGGAATCATCGCCAGAGGGCCCTGGCGCGTAAAGCGTTCATACGCCGTGTCCTCACGCGGACACTCGACTTCGACGTTGGCGACGATCGCCGCCTGGGCGTAGTCAAAGGCATCGATGTCGATACCAAGCGCACCGCGCACGTCCGAATCACTGCCATCGGCGCCGATCAACAATCGCGTAGAGAGAATCGATGCGCCATTGCGGCCTGTGGCATTCACCGTGACGTGATCGGAATGAATATCGAAACCGTCGAACTCAGTTGACCAGGAAAGATCCTCGCCCAGATGGTCGCGCGCAGCCCCGAGGAGTTCGTGCAGCAACACCTCGGCGGGGCAGGCCCAGCCAAGGACATCGAGGCCGGCCTCGCCCGCGTCCAGACGGACCGCGCCAAATCCGCCACGATCCGTGACGTGGATATGACGGATGCGGTTGGCGTGGGCCGACAGGCGGTCCCATACGCCGATGTGCGCGAGGATCCTCTGCGAGGCGACCGAGAGCACGAGCGCCCTGAGATCGGAGTTCACGGCAGGTCGGTCAGCCGGGCGCGAACGTTTCTCGATTACTGCAATTCTCAAGCCCTGCCGCGACAAGGCCGTCGCCGTCGCCGTACCGACCAGTCCCGCGCCGACGATTACGCAGTCGAATTCAGGCCGCACTGCGATGCTGCATCGCCGCCTCGATTTGATCGACGGATTTGGGCGCCTCGATGCTCAACACCTCGTTGCCGGATTCCGTCACCAACACGTCGTCTTCGATGCGGATGCCGATATTCCACCATTCCTTGGGGAGCTCTTTGATCAAACTCGACAGGTAAAGCCCAGGTTCCACCGTGGTCACCATGCCCGGCTCGAACACGCGCCACTCGTCCGCCACTTTGTAGTCGCCGACGTCGTGTACATCCATCCCTAGCCAATGGCCTGTCTTATGCATGTAGTACGGTTTGTAGGCTTCTTCATCGATCAACTTGCGCAGGCGCCCCTTGAGAATACCGAGATCGACCAGGCCGCGAGTGATGATTTCGATCGCTACCTCGTGCGGATCTTTCCAGTCATTACCGGGCCGTACTTCGTCGATCGCAGCCAACTGCGCCGCCAGTACGACTTCATAGACGGCACGTTGAGCCGGGGTGAATTCGCCGCTAACTGGAAACGTACGTGTGACGTCACTCGCATAACTGTCGTACTCGGCGCCGGCATCGATCAGCAACAGGTCACCGTCCTTCAGGATCGAACAGTTGTCGGTGTAGTGAAGAATGCAGCTGTTGGCGCCACCGCCGACGATCGAGGGATAGGCTGGTGCACGGGCGCCGTTCTGCATGAAACAATGAAGTAGTTCTGCTTCGATCTGGTATTCACGCATGCCTGGCCGGCACATGGCCATGGCCCTCAAATGCGCCTGTGCCGAGATGGAAGCGGCCTTGCGCATCGCCTTGAGTTCCTGGCTGCTCTTGTATAGGCGCATTTCGTGAATGACGTGCCCGAGCGATACGAACTGATCGGGCGCATGCACGCCGGCCCGCCCCTTGTCCGTCACCCGGTTCAGCCAGCCGATGAGGCGCTGGTCAAAATCGGCATAGCGCCCCATCGTGTAATAGATACGTTCCTTGTTCTCGAGCAGACCTGGCAGAATATCGTCGAGATCGGTGATCGGAAACGCGTCGTCAGCCCCGTAATCCTTGCACGCACCCTCCAGGCCAGAACGCCGTCCGTGCCAGTTTTCCGCTTCTTCGTCACGCTCGCGACAAAACAGCAAAAACTCGCCCTGTTTGCGATCGGGGACGAGCACCGCTACCGACTCGGGCTCCGGATACCCGCAGAGGTAGTAGAAATCGCTGTCCGCGCGATAAGGGTAGTAAACGTCCCGGCTACGGATCCGCTCCGGCGCGTTGGGTTGGATGACGATACCGCCGGTTTCGACCCTATCCATGAGCCGTTTCCGACGGCGCGTAAATTCTCTCTTTTCCATGAAATCTCAGCTACTGTAATGCCCCGTAATAAGCTTCAAGGAGTCCCGGACGGTGCTTGGGCCGCACTCGGAAGTCTCGCCGCGTCAGTGCGCATGATCAGCACGCCCATGCGCGTGAATTCCGTCAGTTCTAACAGTGCCCGTTCTTCTTCTTCACCCTCATTGCCGACGCCGAGCGACGCGAAACGCTCGACATCTCTCAGAAACTCGCGTGCATCTTCGCCCAGCACCGTCAAATCGGCAATCCCCGCGAGCCCGAAACCGGAAAGGTATCCGCGGCACCATCGCGAGAACGCTATCGCACGCTCGGCCAGCGGTTGATCGTCGCCGGGTAACAATAGTCCGAAAGACAAATCGTCTTGTTCCAGTGAAGCGTGCGTATGCTTGACGAGTTCTTGCACCGCGGCCATGGGCTCACCGGCCTCGAACGGACTCAGGTCGTCATGGCCTGCGACGTGACTGAGCCAGATCTGCCGATCGAACACCCGCACCCCGCTCAAGGCACCGCACAACATCCCATGACACTCCGATGCGCCGATATCATAATCGAGCGCATCAAAGACGCGCTGAACGCGCCGATGGAGCTTACCGCTCACAGAACTATGCTAAACGACAACGGTCGCACATAGTGTGAATTATCCCACGCTGGCGTACTTCGCTAAAGCAATCTGCGTCGATTACGCCGGAATTAGAATTCATTCCTGTTGACCGTCCGATGCTTGCCGCTCTATATTGGCCGAAGCAGACATTCTTCCGCCGATGAGTGCGTTATCGCGTCATGACATCAGACCCTCAGGATCGCCTCGAACTGGCCGCGCTGGAAACCCGCGTCGACGATTTGATCAAGACGGTGGAAGGCCTGGCGACTGAAAACGAGGCTTTGCGCAATCAGCAGGCCACCCTGACTTCGGAGCGCGCCTCTTTGATCGAGAAGACCGAACAGGCCCGCAGCCGGATTGAAGCCATGATCGCGCGCTTGAAAGCGATGGAGACTCGATAATGAGCGGCGAGGTAAAACCGATCACGGTAACGATTTTTGACAAGGAGTACGTGGTCGGCTGCAAGGAAGATGAGCGTGAAGCGCTATTTGCATCGGTGCAGTATCTGAACGACAAAATGGCCGAACAGCGCGATAACGGAAATGTGATTGGCAGCGAACGGATCGCCGTGATGGCGGCGTTGAACATCGCGAACGAGTACCTCGAGTTCCGCCGGAACAACGAGTCCATGGCGACGGATATCGGTGAAGGGATCGCGCGTATACAGGGCAAGATCGCCGAGGCCTTGACCCGTGGAAGTACGTCGTTCGAGCTGAGAAACGTCTGACCGGGGTCAGGATTCCTCGGGCTGGACCCTGAAACCCGGGCTAAAAGCGAGGTTCCCTAAAGAAATTTACTATTTAAGCGATATAGACTTGGTGTTCTCTGGCTTGTGCGTGGGTTGACCCTAAAATCTTTGAGCCTATTTAGAAAACCAATGGAACCGATCAGCCGGCGATGTTGCGCAGGTCCGCACTACAGTGGAAAGCCTGATTCGCCTCGAGACGTTCCACTCTTGAACCCTTGGTTCAAGATTACGGTTACCCGCGGCATGGTGGAGAACACCCCTAATTCTTGAAAAAAGGGGTCGGAGTCAATTATTTTGGTGGTCTGTCAAGCAGCGCACTAAAATAATTGATTCCGGCCCCTTTTATACGTTAAACCGAAAATAAATGACGTCGCCATCTTCGACGACGTAATCCCTACCTTCGACACGCAGTCGGCCGGCATCGCGTGCGCCGGCCTCGCCGCCGAGGGTGACAAAGTCCTCGTAGCCGATCACTTCCGCGCGGATGAAGCCGCGTTCGAAATCCGTATGGATGACCGCGGCCGCGGCGGGCGCTCGCGCGCCGGTGCGGACGGTCCACGCACGGCATTCCTTGTCGGTAGCAGTGAAAAAACTTTGCAAACCGAGTAGGCGGTAGCCGGCACGGATAATACGATTGAGTCCCGGTTCCTCGAGCCCGAGTTCGATCAGAAATTCCGCGCGCTCATCCGGGTCAAGCGCCGCGATTTCGGCTTCGACCGCGGCGTTCAGAATGACTGTTTCGGCCCCGTGTTCAGCGGCGTATTCTTCGACCGTTGCGGACAGCGCATTGCCGCCGATGTTCGATTCGTCGACGTTCGCCACGAACAGGACGGGCCTGGCCGTCAACAAGCTGAACTGGCGCAGCAGCGAGCGCGTGGCGTCCTTTAGCGGCATCGCTCTTACCGCGACGCCTGCATCGAGCCCGCTCAGCAACTCGGTCAAGCACTCGACCCGTTCACACGCGTTCTTATCCCCGGATTTCGCCTGTTTCTCCGCATTTTCCAGGCCACGTGTGACCGTTTCGAGATCGGCGAGCGCCAGCTCCATTTCGACCACCTCTATATCGCCAATCGGATCGATGCGGCCGGATACGTGGGCGACCTTATCGTCGTCGAAACAACGGACCACGTGCGCAAGAGCCTGGGTCTCCCGGATGTGCGCCAGAAACCTGTTACCGAGCCCTTCGCCCAAGGATGCGCCTTCGACGAGGCCCGCAATATCAACAAATTCCATCGTCGAGGGGACCACCCGTTGGGGCAAGGCGATGTCGGCGATGCACTGGAGTCGAGGATCGGGCACGGCGACGACGCCGACGTTGGGTTCGATCGTGCAGAAAGCATAATTTTCCGCCGCGATAGCGGAGCTGGTCAGCGCATTGAACAGGGATGATTTGCCGACATTGGGCAGCCCGACGATGCCGCACTTGAATCCCATCACTTTTCGTCCATAGCTAAAGAGGCGTGTCACGCCGCCGGTTAAGAGTCGTCATGACGTGATCGAACTTCCCGCTGATGATGTCCTCGAACCGCTCGACAACGAGTTCGATCCCATCGCGTATTGCGGTTCGCTCCGCGGCTGTCGGCGCATGCAATACATAATTACTCACGTCTGCGTTCGTGCCCGGGTGACCGATGCCGAGGCGAACCCTCAGAAAATCACTCGTGCCTAGAAGTGCTTCGACATGGCGCAATCCGTTGTGACCACCGTGGTGGCCGCCGCGTTTGAGGCGTACGGCGCCGGGATCCAGATCGAGCTCGTCGTGTACCACCAGAATAGACGCGGCCGGAATGCGGAAATAGCTGGCGCAGGCGGCCACGCTTTCACCGCTCAGGTTCATGTAAGTCTGGGGTTTGAGCAGTCGCGGGCCCGCCATCGCCCGCCCGAGCTCCGCGGTGAACCGCGATTCCTGGCGCAACTCGACGCGCCACCGTTCCGCCAGCAAATCCAACAACCAGAATCCGGCATTGTGACGGTCGCCGGCATGCTCACCGCCGGGATTGCCAAGGCCCGCGACGAGCTGAACCGCTTGTGTTCCGGTCATTGTTTTAAGGGGTCAGGTCTTTCATTGCCGCAAGTATGCGGCAATGAAAGACCTGACCCCAACGAAGCGCAGAGCGGCGTCTTATCGGTCTTCCTTCGTCTTGTCCGGTGCGGCCTCGTCACTGTCTTCTGCCGGGGCTTCTTCGCCCTCGGCCAACTCGACGCCCTCCAGATCCTCTGCTTCTGCGGCTTCCTCTTCCAGATCCTCAATCACCAGCTTCGGCATCTGCACCGACACCACCGGACCGCTGCCGTCGCCGCCGTGCTGCAGGGCCGTAATCGCGGCCCCTTCCGGCATCACGAGGTCGCTCACGTGTATCGCATCGCCCAATTCAAGGGCCTGGACGTCAACCTCGATGTATTCAGGCAGATCCTTCGGCAAACAGGTGATTTCCAATTCGGTCAGCACATGCGAAATAATGCCGCCACCTGTTCTCACCCCGACACAGTGCTCTTCATTGGTGAAATGGATTGGCACGCGCATCGTGATAACCGCGGCCTCGTCCACACGCTGGAAATCCATGTGCATGATCGTTGCTTTATAGGCGTGGCGCTGCAGATCTTTGATCACCACTTTCTCCGCCGTACCGTTCAGCTTCAAGGTGAGAATAGTCGAGTAGAATGCTTCGTTTTTTGTTTGCTGCAGCATCTCTTGGTGCGCGATCTGAATGGCCACCGGCTCACTGCCGGCGCCGTAAAGAATGGCGGGAACTTTGCCGTCGCGACGAAGGCGGCGGCTCGCACCCTTGCCTTTTACGTCACGAGTCTCGGCTACGATTTCGAAATTGTTCATCGTGCGGATCTCCTGTGTTTCGATTTAGCAGCCTGTCGGACTTAGGGAATCGTAGCGAGGCGGCTGGGATAGCGGTCTGAGAGGTGTCATGGTTTGAGGCGAATAGTGGGGCTATTCAACGAAAACCATGACACCTCTCAGACCGCTATCCCAACGCCCAAGTCAATTCCCTAAGTCCGACAGGCTGCTAGGCCCCGGCGAGTCCGCGACCAGACTTCGCGGGGCACGTACGGATATTTTTGCGCCCGGCCTTAATCTCTTCAAATTTCGTCAATCTACGAACATCGAACTCAGGGATTGTCCTGAAATGATGCGATTGATGCTTTCGCCGAGCAGTTCTGCGACCGACAGCTGCCTTATCTTCTCACATCGCGCCGCTTCTTCGGAAAGCGGCACCGTATCAGTGACCACCAGTTCATCGAGCGTCGAGGCGTTCAGATTGTCCAACGCCTTGCCTGACAGAATCGGGTGTGTACAGTAGGCGACCACCGCCGTGGCGCCGCCATCTTTCAGCGCCTGTGCCGCCTGGCAAAGTGTTCCGGCCGTATCAACCATGTCGTCGATCAGGACGCAGGTGCGGTCAGCCACGTCGCCGATAATGTTCATGACCTCGGATTCATTTGCCCGGGCACGCCGTTTATCGATGATGACCAGATCCGCGTCATCGAGCCGGCGCGCGATGGCACGCGCCCGTACGACGCCGCCGACATCCGGTGACACGACCACGAGATTCTCATATTCGTGCTTCCAGATATCGCCGAGCAGTACCGGCGAGGCATAGACGTTGTCCATCGGAATATCGAAGAATCCCTGGATTTGCTCCGAGTGTAAATCGACGGTTAATACCCGGGTCGTCCCGACGCTCGTCAAGGTGTTTGCAATCACCTTGGCGGTGATCGGTACGCGAGCCGATCGCGGGCGACGGTCCTGGCGTGCGTAACCGAGATACGGCACGACGGCCGTGATGCTTTGCGCTGAGGCTCGCCGAAGCGCGTCGATGAGAACGAGCAGCTCCATGAAGTGGTCGTTGGCCGGCGCGCAGGTCGGTTGGATCACGACGGTATCCTGTCCGCGCACGTTCTCTGCGATTTCGACGTTTATTTCCCCGTCACTAAAATGGCCGACGATCGCTTTACTGAGCGGCACTTGAAGATGATGCGCCACGGCCCGCGCCAACGGGCGGTTGGCATTACCGCTAAACAGCATCATCGATTCTTCAATCATTGCTCGAAAAGCTCCTGCTCTGAGGGCCGCGTTTTTTGCGAGGGCGTCGCGTCGACCGGATTGGACCGCGCGTCGCCGCTACGCGTCAATGGCTGGGGTGCCAGGATTCGAACCTGGGAATGCGGGGATCAAAACCCCGTGCCTTACCACTTGGCTACACCCCAATATCCCCGTAATTCCGACCTGCGCGGTGGATCCTCGCGACCCCTGCATCCAGCGCCGAGACCGGCCTGATTCATTCACCCACGCACGCACCTCAAGCGGTGGGCCTCGCGGTGACGAGATCCAGCAGGGGCGAACGGTTGATGCGCTTCGTGGCGAAGCAGGTCCAGGATTCGGGCACCCGTCGTGCAACCCGCGTAGCCTCGTCAACGTCGTCGAATAACGCAAATACGCTCGCGCCCGTGCCGCTCATTCTTGCGGGCGCAAACCGCGACAGCCAGTCGAGTGCTTCGCCGACCTCGGGGTAGAGGCGGCGTGTCACCGGCTCGCAGTCATTCCCCGCACCCGATAGCGAAAGGGCGTGCATTTTGATTGGCGCCGTATTCCGTGTCAAATCAGGATCGCTGAAGACCCGCGCCGTCTCGACTTGGCATGCCGGGGTGATCACGACGATCGGCGTCTGTTCGATCTCCACGGGTTCCAGGACTTCGCCGATGCCCTCCGCCCAGGCGGCCCGGCCATGGATGAAGACCGGCACGTCCGCGCCGAGCGTAAGGCCGATTTTAGCAAGCCTCGCGGTCGTGATTCCAAGCGACCAGAGTTCGTTCAGCGCGACCAGCACCGTCGCCGCATCGGAGCTGCCGCCGCCGAGCCCGCCGCCCATCGGCAGATGCTTGCGGACCGAAATATCAGCGCCGAGGCTCGTGCCGCACTCCTGTTTCAGCCGCTTCGCCGCTTTCACGACGAGGTTGTCATGGGCCGCTACGCCGTCTACATCAGTACCGAGCTTGACTGCGCCGTCGGTGCGTACCTCGATTTCGATCTCGTCGCCGATCTCCAGGAATTGAAATAGAGTTTGCAGCAGATGGTAACCGTCGGCGCGCCGACCAGTGACGTGCAAAAACAGGTTGACCTTGGCGGGCGCTGGCCAGATCACGCCAGTCATGGCTCAACGGCGCTCCCATTGTTTGACGACGATCCGGATCTTGAAGTCGTCGCGAGTCAAGTACAAGCGTCGCGGCAGATCGATGCCGTCGACTGCCACATAATCGAGAATGCTGACACGCCAGCGATCCTGCTCGAAATCAGTCCATCGGCCCTGCTCGTCGATGATCTCTTGGGAGCTTGCCGCCGTCGGGTCGGGAATGCCGCGGATCCAGTAGCGCGTGCCGTCCAGCGGAATAGACCAACCGAGGTGATCCTGCATCAGATCCTCGGGCCGAACGCCACTGAAAGACTCGCCTTTAGGCGTGATTAATTCGACCTTACGCGCTCCGCCGTTCAGCCGAAAGGTTCCGCCATTCAGTGGCGTCATGACTCGCAAATCGAAATCGCGACCGGATTGCCGCCAATCGATGTCGGCCGAAAAACCAAGGTCTGCGCGTTGCACCGCAATGCGTCCTGCGACGCGCCATTTATCAAAAGCGCCCACCTCCTCGGCGTGCTGCTGCGGGGAGATAGGAGCCGGCATTCGAACGGGATCGATCGGCCGTGGGACAAGATTCGCGCAAGCCCCCAGTGACGCCATCAAGCCGACAGCGAGAATCCGTCTCACGGCGTCAGGCGTTCGATCACGTCCAACAGTTTTTTGTCGTTCGGGGTATCCCTGAGCGCGCTATCCCAGACGTCGCGCGCCCCATCGCGATCGCCCATCACCCAGAGCACCTCGCCGAGATGGGCTGCTACCTCTGGATCACTGCGTAGGTCCCGCGCTTTCTCGAGAAACTCAACCGCTTCCTCGAGGTGACCGAGACGGTAAAGAACCCATCCCATGCTGTCGAGGATGTAGAAATCCTCGGGGTCGAGTTCGAGTGCCTGGGTGATCAGTTCGAGCGCTTCATCGTAACGCTCGGTGCGATCGGCGAGCGTATAACCCAGGGCATTGAGCGCCTGGGCGTTATCCGGTTCTTCTGCGATGATCCTTCTAAGATTGCTTTCGAGCACATCGATCCGCCCCATTTTCTCGGCCAGCATCGCGCGCGTATACACCAGTTCCGTGTTGTAAGCGCCGTCGTCCAGCGCCGCGTCGTAGACCTCCATGGCCTCGTCCAAGCGGTCGTATTCCGTCAGCATTTCGCCATGTGCCCGCACCAGATGAAATCCCTGCTCATCATTTTCGACGATGACGTTGCTCAGATATTCGAGCGCCTCGTCGATCGCCCCGGTCGACGACATGACCAACGCCAAGCGCAGCTGCGCAGTGAAGAAATTGGCACCATTTTCAACCGCCCGGTAGTGTTCGATGGCCTCTTCGTGCCGATCACGGGATTCGGCAATCTGCGCGAGGTAGAAATGTGCCTCGTCCTCGCGAGTTTCCAATTCCAACAATTGCGCGAAATTCGCCGTCGCATCGTCGGCGCGCGACGCTTGCAGGTTCAAAAGCCCGAGGGCCAAAATGATGTCGGTATTGTCCGGTGATTCCTCCGACAACAGAATGAACTGAACGCGCGCCTCCTCGTAGCGGTTTGCATCCGCGAGCAGGCGCGCGAAGATGAGTCGCAGGCCGAACTGCTTTGGATTAATGCTCAAGACGTGTTCCAGCCAGCCAACCGCCTCCGCTAACTTGTCTTGTTTTTGCAGCACGGCCAGGTAGGCCATCGCGACGTTTGAGCTCAATTCGGTGCGCTCGACGATCCGGTTCATCGCGTCACGTGCACGGTCCAGCTGCTCGGCCCTGATGGCGAGCAGCGCGTAGGTGAGGAGCGCGTCGGTGTCGTCGCCGACCTTTTCCATCAACTGCTCCATGACATCGAGTGCAGTCGCTCGGTCTTCCTCCGGCCCGATCAGATTCGCGATCATGCGCAGGCGATTACCGGGATGGTCGCTCTCCTTGGACAGCACGTATTCCAGGTGATGTAGGGCCGCAGCGGCATCGCCGTGCCGGATGAACATCGCGGCGACTATCTGGCGTGCTTCCATGTCCTCGGGATCGAGTTCGACCCAGAGCTTGGCCGCGCTTAAAGCCGCATCATTGTCGCGGGCGAATACCGCGATCCGGGTAGCCCTTTCAGCAAGCGCCGCGTCGCGCAAGGATTCGGCCAGCGCCAGGTAATGCTCGATTGCGACATCCATGTGTCCGCGCTGCCCCGCGAATTCCGCGATCAGCAGACGATAAAAGGGATCGTCGGCGAATTCGAAATCCGGTTCGGGGGCCGTTTGGGATACGGCGGGCGGCGGTGGCGGTACGGGTATGGCACCTACGATCGGACGCGGCGGCGTTGCGCAGCCCGCGAGGATCAACGCGATAACGGCCAGCGTCGCGCTGCCAGCATGTACTTTCTCGATCATTCGTCGCAGGTTCAAGGCTAAGAGCCGTATTCTCTCGTCACGAACATCCGCAGGCCCGGAATCGACGATGTCATCGAGTGTCGCCGTCCGTGTGGTTTAAACTATAACCCAGTTGGCATGACCTTACATTTTGTTCAATTCCGTCGACATCCGTCCCTCCGCGTCCACACCCCGTGTCGGGCCATAGTGCCGGATCCTTGAATCCAGTATCGCAATGGCCTTATTCATTCTAGGACTCAGTCACAAGACCGCGCCGGTCGCAGTGCGTGAAAAAGTCGCTTTCGACAGCGAACAACTGCGCTCGGCGCTGGGCGCCCTCAATGCCCAGAATGGGATCGCCGAATCGATGATTTTGTCAACCTGTAATCGTACCGAAATTTATTGCGACCTGGATATGAAGGGGGCGACCGAGCCCGTGACCTGGCTCTCGGATTACCGGAATCTCGGGCCGAGCGAGATCGAACCGCACCTTTATCGGCTGAATGACGAACATGCCGTGCGTCACGTGTTGCGAGTGGCCTGCGGACTCGATTCTCTGGTGCTGGGAGAGCCGCAGATCCTCGGGCAACTAAAGGAAGCTTACCGTCTCGCCGTCGACGCCGGAACCGTCGGCAGGCTACTCAACCGTCTTCTGCAGTTCTCCTTCTCCACCGCCAAGATGGTTCGCGCGGAAACCGATATCGGCAACACACCGGTGTCGGTCGCGTATGCCGCGGTCAAACTGGCGCAGCAGATCCACGGCGCTCTGGCACAGCGCTCGGCCCTGCTGATCGGAGCCGGCGACACCATCACCCTGGTCGCCAACCATTTGGCGAGCGCCAATATCGGGCACCTCGTCATTGCTAACCGGACGCGGGAAAATTCAGCAGCGCTCGCGGCGCGTTACGGTGGCGAAGTCATCGATTTGAATCAACTTCCAATGCGCATCACCGACGTCGATATCGTGGTCTCCTCGACCGCCAGCCGTCTTCCGATCATAACGCGAGGCATCGTGGACGTGGCCATGGCAAAGCGCGGTTTCGATCCCATGTTCATCGTCGACCTCGCCGTTCCGCGTGATGTCGAATCTTCCGTAGGTGATCTCGATGGCGTTTACCTTTACACGGTCGATGATATGGAAGGTGTCGTCGGCGCAAATCTGAACCTCCGCAAGGAAGCAGCAGCACAGGCCGAGGAGATGGTGCACATCCAGGTTGAGGATTACATGGACTGGTTGGAAGCCCAAAGCGGCAGTGCCACGATCGCCGCGTTTCGCGCACGCGCCGAATCGATCAGGAATGAAGTCCTTGATAAAGCCCTTAAGCGAATTGCGCTTGGGGATGATCCCGGAGAAGTCGCGCAGATGCTGGCGCACAGCTTGACCAACAAGCTACTGCACCGGTCGACGATGAGTCTGCGCCGCGCCGGCAATCGCGAGGATTTTCTTCGCGTTGCACGGGAACTGCTCGACCTGGGCAAGTCGTGAAAGCCTCGCTGCTCGGCAAGCTGGAAAACCTCGTTGAACGGCGCCGCGAACTGGACGCCATGCTCGCCGCGCCGGACGTCATAGCGGACCAGAACCGATTTCGCACGCTGACGAAAGAATACGCGGAGATCCGCCCGCTAGTGGACTGCTTCTGGCGCTATCAGGAAACCGAGAAAGCCATCGAAAGCGCCGAGGAATTGATGGCCGAAGACGATCCGGAGCTTCGAGCCCTTGCCAGCGAGGAAGTAACGGCGCTGCGAAACGAGCTCAATGCTCTCGATTTCGAGCTGCAGAAACTCCTGATACCTAAAGATCCCGATGACGAGGCGAATATCTTTCTCGAAATACGGGCCGGGACGGGCGGCGACGAAGCCGCCTTGTTCGCCGGAACACTGATGCGCATGTACCTCCGCTATGCCGAAGCACGTGGCTGGTCGATCGAAATCATGAGTTCCCGTGATGCTGAGATCGGCGGCCACAAGGAGATCATCGCCAAGGTGTCGGGAAAGGGCGCCTATGCAAGGCTTAAATTCGAATCGGGCGCCCACCGCGTACAGCGTGTTCCCGAAACCGAATCACAGGGTCGCATCCATACTTCGGCTTGCACCGTCGCGGTCATGCCGGAAGTCGACGAAGTCAGCGAGATCGAAATCAACCCAAGCGATCTGCGCATCGACACGTTTCGCGCCTCGGGGGCCGGTGGCCAGCACGTCAACAAAACCGACTCCGCGATCCGGATCACTCACCTGCTAACCGGGGTCGTCGTCGAATGCCAGGACGAACGATCGCAGCACAAGAATCGTGCCCGGGCGATGAGCCTCCTCAAAGCGAAACTGCTGAAGGCAGAACGCGACCAACAGATCCAGGAACAGGCGAAAACTCGGCGCGATCTCATCGGGAGCGGCGACCGTTCTGAGCGGATTCGCACCTACAATTTCCCCCAGGGGCGGGTGACGGATCACCGCATCAACCTGACCGTGTACAAACTTGATGAGATCCTGCAAGGACAACTCGACCACGTCATTGACCCCCTGGTCGTAGAGTACCAGGCCGATCTGATGGCACAACTTGCGGAGACGTGAACCTATGTCGCCGCCGATCACTGTTGCCGAGGCTTTACGCCGAGCGGTCGGCCAACTCGGTGTAAGCTCGAGCCCGCGGCTGGACGCCGAACTGTTACTGGCCATGAGCCTCGCCGTCCCGCGCACTCATCTGTACACCGACCCCGAACGCGTACTCGACGCCGACACCTGCGAAAAATTTCGAACGCTTCTCCGAGAACGCAGCTGCGGAAAACCAGTCCCTTATCTGACCGGTCGCACCGAGTTTTTTTCACTCGATCTCACGATCAACGATGCGGTGCTCGTGCCGCGCCCGGAGACCGAATTGCTCGTCGAAGTGGCGCTCGAGCTGTGTCGCCCGGGGCCGGCCCTGCACGTTGCCGATCTCGGTACGGGAAGCGGCGCGATCGCTGTGGCGATCGCCCGGGCGAGACCCGCATTTTTCGTGACGGCGACCGATCGGTTCTTACCGGCACTCGAACTTGCGCGCGCCAACCTCACTCGGCTCAAGGCCCGCAACACCCGCGTGGTGGCCGCGGACTGGCTCCGACCGTTCGCTAATCGCGCGTTTGACGCGATCCTGACCAATCCGCCCTATGTGGCCGATAGTGAGCGCGGCAAAACCGATCCGGCACTCGGCTTTGAGCCGGCCGAAGCGCTCTATGCCGGAGCGGACGGGCTGTCGGCACTCGTAGTGATTATCGAACATGCGCCACGCTGTTTGACCGCGGGCGGCCGGCTGCTCCTGGAGCATGGTGAGCGGCAGGGTGACAGCGTGCGTGAATTACTCCGCCTCCGTGGATTCAACACCATCTCGACGCGTCGGGATCTCGCCGGCCGCGAACGCGTGAGTTCCGGCGTCTGGCCATGAAGCATCTGCGAGATGCCGACCGAAGATGGCACGTCCAACGCGCGCTGCCGGCGAGCGCGATCGGAAACGACCGAGACCTCGACGAACTGGCCGGGATAGCCGGTGTCGAAAATCTGGAAGTTGGCGAGGCTACCGTCATAATCACCTACGATCCGAGCACAATTACCCTCGAGACGATTCTAGCCGCCGTCGACTTCGACTTGGACGGCTTGTCCATGCTCGAACGCTTGCGGTGGTCCATCGCCTGCTACCGGGAATCCGTCCAGCGGGAAGATTTGAAGTACCTCGGCGGCTGGGACAAACTCGTGCAGCGAATTTACGTCGCTCATAACGCTCGACGGGAAGCGGGTCGCCTGGAGATCCGTCGCCGACAGCGGGCACGCTCAGAGATACGGCGCACCGTACAGGCGGGAGATCCCGCGCCGCCTAAGGAGAACAATGATGGATGACCAGCTATTGCTCCGCTACAGCCGTCACATTCTGCTGCCACAAATCGACATCGAAGGACAGAACCGTCTCATCAATTCTTCTGTTTTGCTGATCGGCCTGGGAGGTCTCGGTTCGCCGGCATCGATGTACCTCGCGGCTTCCGGCGTCGGACGCCTGGTGCTGGTCGATCACGACGAAGTCGAACTCTCCAATCTCCAGCGCCAGATCGTGCATTCGAGCGGGGATTTACGACGGAAGAAGGTCGAATCTGCGCGTGACCGCTTACTTGCGCTCAACCCATTGACGGCGATCGAAACACACGATCACAAGCTCGACCGCAAAGCATTCGACGAATTGCTACCAACGGTCGATGCCGTGGTCGACGCGACGGATAATTTTGAAACACGTTTCGAAATTAACCGACACTGCGTGCGTCACCGGAAACCTTTGATCTCGGGTGCGGCGATTCGCTTTGAAGGACAGGTCTCGGTGTTTCATCCGGGAAACGAGGACAGTCCTTGTTACCGCTGCCTTTATTCGAACGAATCAAGCGTTGCGGAAACCTGTGCGCAGAACGGCGTCGTCGCTCCGCTATTAGGGATCATCGGCAGTGTCCAGGCGATGGAGACACTGAAGGTGTTGATGGGGATCGGCGCAGATCTAACGGGGCGGTTACTGCTCTTGGATGCACTCGCTATGGAATGGCAGTCGATGCGTTTCGGCAAGGACCCACGCTGTCCGGAGTGTGGTTCCGCGAACGCGGCTGTGGTCGTATAAGCTGACGATTTTTCTTCGCGAAGCTGTTAATCCGGGTTACGGTCGATTCGAGGGGAGTTCTTTCGGGGGCGGGGGAAGGTTGTTGCGCTTGAACTTGAACCACAGGTAAATGCCGCTCACCGCCAGGACCAACATGCAGACGGCGGCCGCATCGACGATGACGACACCGGCCGCGCCGAACAGGCGTCCCGAATGCAGATCGAGTAGTAGTTGCTCATAGCTCACGCCTGGCCCGCGGTAGTTCGAAACGAGTTCCCTTGAAATACTATCGGGAAGCGGGCTCGCTGCCTGCCAGCGGGGCGCGAACCCGTCGTTCGCAACGAATGCCGCGGCGGCGGTGTCGAATCGCATAACGCGCGCCGCCGCCTCGACAAAGGCGTCGTCCCCGTTCGAGCCGATTTGCTTTACCGGCGGTTTCAAGCCGTCCAGCACACCATATCGTTCGACCACGTTCAAATCCTCATCGAGCTCAACCACGCCATCTTCAAATGCAATCAGGATCGCGTTTTCTATTTCGACGGCACCAACGAACAAAGCCTGGTGTTGCAGGATCTCGGCACCATCGAGAAACACGCGTGAGCCGATTTGCGTGATCCATCCACGGCCGATGCGGTAGGAGGAAGACAGCGGCGGATTTGAATGTCCGTAGAGGTAGTAAACGGCCGCACTGCGCGCCCGCCGCTTCGAGAGATCCCATGCGTCGCTGTGGTTGAGAATGAGCCCGGTGGTGATCGTAAGCAGCACGACGGCCGTACTGGCGATGCCGACGAGCCGGTGCCAGCGGGTGACCGGATGTAAGCGCGGCGGCTGCGGGCGAATTCGGAGGTCTTCTGGTGTATTCACTCAGCTATTTTCCGCGCCTCACGGTGCAGGAGCAACGCCACTTTTGACAATCCCGTAATGGCACGTACGGAAAGGGTCGCTCCCGTTATGCCGTCTATGTTCCGGTCGAGGGCGTCGTCGTCGATCAACCGAGCACCAAAGAATTGATCGGTAAAGAATGGGTAGCGCACCTCCCACCCGCGGCTTTCTCGATAAATCAGTATGGCCACCCGTACGACGCAGCCTGCCTCGATGACGAAGCCGGCGGTGATCGGGCGGTCGCGGCCGATGGCATCAAGGATCCAGGCGGTCCGTCCATCGCGGGCCCAGTATTTGATCCGGAGCGAACCGAGTCCCGCTCCCAGGATCGCATGGATCTGCTCTTTGATAGGGCCTTTGAGCCACAACTTGTCCGGTTCAGGCACAGTGCCTGCAAAGGTTTCCGCCAGAAACGCGCCGGGTTCGAGGAAGAAATCGACCGCCGCAGTGGGCACTGCAGCGAGGAGCGCGATGCAGAAAATCGGCCAACGCGCGCAACGACAGGCTTGCCGGGCGAGTCCCGCTCGCGTTTCATCAGTGATCATTGCAAGGTGGTCCACGGGTACGTAGGACCCGCGCGGCGCCGGGCGTTCTGGCAGCCGCCGTCCTTCACACAATAGGCGGGCAAGATCAGAATCGGTAACCTAATCCAAGGTTAAAGCCATCGAGTACGCGGTCAACCGGGTCGTCCACGTCCTCCCACTGGACGTCGAATTTCAACACCAAGTCGGGATGCGGCCAGTAATTCATACCGATATCGAACCGTTCGAATTCCTGGAACAGGAGCCCGAGTTGATCACGCTCATCCCAGCGACTGTAACGTCCGAAAATGCCCAATTCGCCCGGGGCGATCCCTATCGCGAAACGGTAGGCGGGTTCGACATACCATCCTGAAAGTGTTTCCGCGTCGCGCGTTCGTGGGTCGACGGCGCTGGAAGAATCGTCCCCCAATTCCCAGCGCGCATACAGCGCGCGCAATCCAAGACCGCTGGCGTGACGATAGTCGAGGTGGGACTCGACGAGGAAGGCAGCGGCGTCGAAGTCGTCGGCGGTACCCGAATAATCGGCCTGGTACTGGCCGGAGAGCGCTAACTCGAGTCCGGGTAGCGCCGTGTAGCGCAGACGTCCGGTGAACGCAAAATCCTGATCGTCGGCTTCGGCTACCTTCAAACGACCGCTGCGAGGTCGAAATGCACTGGCGCCCGCCGTCGGCATCACGAGCCCGGAGTGAATCACGAGGTCGTAGCTCAATCCGGGCATGAGGTCCCCGAACAAGCCGATGCCGGCTTCCCACCAGGTGCTGGGGATGATTTCGGATTCCACGCGGTTGCGCTCGACGCCGTAGAAGGTATTCGGTTCGTGCGTTGGGTTGAGCAAACCGATCGGCAGGATGTCGAGTCCCGCACGCAGGTGATGCCTGTCACTCAGATCGGCCTCGATCCAGGCCTGCTCAATTTCTACTTCGCCGGGCTCTCCGTCACCCGCGAGGGCGTGTTCGAGTTCGACTTCTGCAGCAAAGCGCAGCCAGTCGTTGAATTCATGAGTCACCAACAGAACAAACCGGTGAAAATCGACGCGGTTGAGATCGTCCGCACCGCCGTCGGCCGAGACCGAATTGTCCTCGAGGTTGTTGTAATGCAATTCACCGTAGCCGCCGATGCTGGTGCGCTCGGTCCAGGACGCCGCTTTGGATACACCACGGGATTCGTCAACGACCTCGGCAGTCGCCTCGATGCGTTCTGAATGCTCCGTGAGCTGTTCTTGCGCGCCCGCCAGCTGGGTCTCGGTCCGATCGAGTGCGCGCAGGGCCCCATCGAGCTTTTCCGTCAGGGTTTGTATTGTTCGCTGTTGCTGCTGCACGATGCGCCAGAGCTCTTCCAGGTCCGGGGTGCTTTCTGCCGCCGTGAAAGTCGGTGCCAGGAGCAGCGCTAGGGCGAGCGTTATCGTTTGCCTGCGGTTCATTGACGTATCTCTGGTGGTAAGTCGAGGGGTTCGCCTTTTGTTTTAAATGAGGGGGTTAATGAGACGCATTGACATTCACTAGATCAGGACGGATCCATGCCGTGTGCGCCGTTTCCGGTTCGATTAAGAGATTAAGTCGCTAGCTGCAGCGCCGGTCCGGCCGCGGCAGCAAGGGGGGAAGTCGCTTCGAGTGCGCTCTGGAGGCATGCGTCGGCGAAGTACTGGCACTGCCCGCAACAGGTCGAAACGGCCAGCCGGCTGGCCAGGCAATCGAGCGTACGTGCACCGTTCTGGACGGCGTCCACGATGTCACCTTCGGTGACGTTATTGCAGAGACATACGTACATAGCTAACGGTTATCAAGTCGACAATCGTAACGGTAGTACAAATGAGAACCATTTGCAACTATCGATTGTATCCGGCGAACCCGTTCGACGCAGTAATTACATCTTCGATTGCTGGTAGTTCTCGAGGCCTACGCGCTCGACCAGATCGAGCTGGGTCTCGAGCCAATCGACGTGATCCTCTTCTTCTTCGAGGATGGCTTCGAACAACTCCCGGGTCACGAAATCGCTGACGGATTCACAATACGCGATGGCCTCGCGCACGACGGGAATTGCGTCGTGCTCGAGTGCGAGATCCGCTTTCAGTATTTCAACCGTATTTTCTCCGACACGCAGAAACCCGAGGTCCTGCAAATTCGGCAGCCCTTCGAGGAATAGAGTCCGTTCGATGAGCCGATCCGCGTGCTTCATCTCGTCGGTCGACTCCTTGTACTCATAATTGTCGAGCTCTGTCAGCCCCCAGTTCTTGAACATGCGCGCGTGGAGGAAATATTGATTGACGGCTGTCAGTTCGTTTTTTAGAACCTTGTTTAAATACTCGATGACTTTCTTATCGCCTTTCATATCGATTCGTCCTCTGTTCACATGTCAGCGCCGGGCAGTTAAGGAATCAGCGTAGCGCGCCGATTAAGTGAGATAATACACGCGGATGCCGGCGCATTGGAGAGGGCACATGGACATCGGAACGATAATCGTTCTCGTTCTCGCTACGGTCGTTCTCGCCTATTGCATTACGATCTATAATGGCCTCGTCACGCTGAAGCATAACGTTTCCAAAGCCTGGTCGAACATCGACGTATTACTCAAGCAACGCCACGACGAATTGCCAAAGCTCGTCGAGATCTGCAAAGCCTACATGGCACACGAGAAAGATACGCTAGAGCGCGTCGTGACCGCCCGCTCCGCGGTTTTTGCGGCGCGCGAAACCGGTGACATAGGCGGCCTGGGCGGCGCTGAAACATCGCTCCGTCAAGGCCTCGGCAAGCTATTCGCGGTGGCCGAAAATTATCCGGAACTGAAAGCAGACAAGAACTTCAAGCACCTGCGCGAACGCATCACGACACTCGAGAACACCATCGCCGACCGCCGCGAGTTCTACAACGACTCGGTCAATCTCAACAACGTACGCGTCCAACAGTTTCCCGACGTCGTTATCTCTCGCTGGTTCGGTTTCGGTCAACCGGCGCTCCTGGAGTTTTCAGAAGAAGATCGAAAGGACGTGGACGTCAAAGCCTTGTTCAACTAAATTTTTGGATCCTCTCTGGCCCGCCGCCGTCATGGCCACCCTCGATACGTTCGCCAATACCATTCAGCAGGCGCAGCCCGGCGAGTTCTGGTTCCTCGCGATTGTGTGCACGCTAATGGCCATCGGCGCCTTAATCGGTGCATTCGTCTACCTGAAACGCAAACGGGTAATCGAGGACATGCCAACTTCTCTCATACGGTCTGCGCCCCAAGGATATATAGAGCTTCAGGGCATGGCGGACTTGATGGACGGCGAGCCCATCCATGCGCCCCTGTCGATGAAGTTATGCGGCTGGTACAAGTACAAGGTCGAGCATCGCGAGACACACTACGCCAACGGCAAGCGAACGACGCGATGGACCACCGTAGATCAGGCGACCAGCGAGGAGTTGTTTTATCTCGTCGATACGAGCGGTCATTGTGCGATTGATCCAGAGGGCGCCGTGGTCACACCCACCCATAGCAATACGTGGTACGGGACCAGCCGCATACCGGGGCGCTATCACGATAGCGACGGCGTCTGGTGGGCCCGCGTCTTGGGTCAGCTGGGAAAACCCTATCGCTATAACGAACAGCGTATCGAACCCGGCGATCCGATATACGCGATAGGCCATTTCACGACCCACGGCGGGGTGGGGCCACGCTTCGACTCCGATGCAGCCGTCGGCGAGCTCCTGCGTGAATGGAAACGCGATCAGGCTTCGATATTAGGGCGTTTCGACGAAAACGGGGACGGTCAAATCGACGCAGAGGAATGGGAAAAGGCGCGCGTCGAGGCAGAACGCGAGGTCGCGGCCGGGCAGAAAGAGGGGAGCGGTCCGCCGCCCGTGGACGTGCTCGGTCGGACCCGCGACCGCCGCCGCCCATTCGTCATCGCCGCGGGCACCGAGGATGACATCATCAAGACATGCATGCGGACCGCCGCTGGACTGCTGACGGTCGCCGTGCCGTTGTTGTGCACGGCGATCTGGGCCATCGGCGTACGTTTGATGGCTGGTTGACCCGCTTGGGAAGGGTTTCTTAATCTTCCTGAAAAGATCGGTTCCAATTGCGTAGTTGAATATGCGGGCTATGGCACCGTTCTGCATAATGGGGCTATGAACGATGAGAAGGCCGGCCCGTTTACCTTAGCTCGTCTACCACGATTCGCAGGGATGGATTACGCCTCTTTCCCGCAACGGCTCAGGTCATTGCTCGATAGCCACCGGGCGCGTATCGATTCGTTAACCACGGATCCCGATGCGGCCACCTGGCATCGCGTTGCCGCGCCGATGGAAGCCTTGGCGGACGAACTGCAACGCTTTTTTTCGCCCATTGCCCATTTGCACAATGTCGTCGACGACGAGGTGATGCGCGAACCACACAAAGCCTGCGTTTCCCTCATCAGCGAATACACCAGTGAACTCGCCCAGCATGCGTTGCTTTTCCGATGCTATGAACGCATTCAGTCGAATCCGGACTTCGAGGCATTCGACCTGGCACAGAAAAAGGTTATTACCAACGCATTGCGGGACTTCCACCTAGGGGGCGTCGCGCTACCGGCTGAGCAACAGGATCGGGTGACCGCGCTCAAAGTCGACCTCGCGCAGCTCGGAACGCGCTTCGAGGAGAACGTGCTCGATGCGACGCAATCTTTCAAGCTCAATATCGACGACGAAGACAGGCTGGGCGGCCTTCCCGAATCGGTCGTCGCCCTGGCGCGCCAAAATGCCGAACGCGACGATGACCCCGGCTGGACCTTGACTCTCGATCTGCCGTGTTACGTGCCGGCGATGACGCGCCTGGACGATCGTGAACTCAGGCACACGCTCTATGAAGCCTACTCGACGCGGGCGTCCGCCGAGGGGCCGGACGCCGGTCGGTTCGACAACTCCACCATCATGGCCTCGATTCTGAGCAAGCGGCAGGAGCTTGCACACATCCTGGGATTCGACAACTACGCGGCATACTCGCTTGCCACGAAGATGGCGTCCTCGACAAACGCAGTGCTTGAGTTTCTCAGTGAACTCGCCGAAAAGGCGTCGCCTAACGCTGAGCGCGAATTCGATGAATTAGGCGAGTTTGCGCGGCGACGTTTCGGTATTGAAAAGTTACAGGCCTGGGATATGGGCTATTGCGCGGAGAAGCTCAAGCAAGACCGGTTCGATCTTTCGCAGGAGGATCTCAAACCCTACTTCCCACTCTCGCATGTCATCGACGGCATGTTTGCGGTCGTCGCGCAACTGTTCGATATCGGATTCGACGCGATCGACGATGTCGAAACCTGGCATCCCGACGTTCGATTTTTCGCCATTCGTGATACCGATGGCCTGCCGCTCGGCTATTTTTATCTCGATCTGTACGCGCGGGAGAAGAAGCGGCCCGGCGCGTGGATGGACGAATGTCTGGTGCGCTGGCACGACGGATCGAACGCACAATTGCCGGTCGCCTTTCTCAATTGCAATTTCACGCCGCCGGTGGCCAACCGCCCAAGCTTGCTGACGCACGACGATGTCATCACCCTCTTCCACGAATTCGGACACGGCCTTCACCACATGCTGACCCGCATCGACCGGCTTGCGGTGGCCGGAATTAACGGGGTTCCCTGGGACGCAGTCGAGCTGCCAAGCCAATTTCTGGAGAACTGGTGCTGGGAACGCGAAGCCCTTGACATCATCAGCCGCCATCACGAGACGGGTGCGTCCTTACCCGACGAACTGTACGAACGCCTCATCGCATCGAAACGATTTCACGCGGCGATGCAATTGGTCCGGCAGTTGGAGTTCGCGCTGTTCGATTTCCAGCTGCATATCGAATTCGAGCCAGGAACGGACATCCAGTCTCTGATCGAGCGCGTGAGACAACGGGTCGCCGTCGTGGAGCCACCCTCCTACAACCGCTTTCAACACAGCTTCTCTCACATTTTCGCGGGGGGATATGCGGCCGGCTATTACAGTTACAAATGGGCGGAGGTATTGTCTGCGGACGCGTTCTCGCTATTTGAGGAAGAAGGTATTTTCAATCGGGAAATGGGCAAGAGATTCCGCTCGATCATCTTAGAAAACGGCGGTGCGGAAGACGCGATGACCCTGTTTGAGCGCTTTCGCGGCCGCAAACCTCGCGTCGCGCCGTTGCTGCGACAAGCTGGACTGAATGCCTGAAGACGCTGGATAATCTGCGCGGCATGTTTTCGCCAACTAGATTCTGTACGCTTCTAATTCTGGGTTGCTGGCTGCCCGTGGCATCGGCCGCGCCCGATACCGTTTATGTCATCGACGAGCTCCTTGTCGGCGTCCACCAGAACAAGGATCTCGACAGCGCCATCATCAAGGTGTTGCGCACCGGTACGCCGCTGGAAGTATTGCGCCGCGAAGGCGAGCTGGCGTATGTCCAGGATCCGGATAACGTGAGGGGTTGGGTCGACTCCGCCTACCTCACCAACGACCGACCGGCAACGATCCGTGTCGCAGAACTGGAGAAGGAAAAGGTGTCCTTGGAGCAGCGCATCAAGACACTGGAGCAGACGCCCGGTCCCGCGCCCGCCGGTGCTGATTTCGCCGCCGATCTGCGCGCCGCCGAAGCACAGATCGAAGCTTTTACGAAGGAAAATACCGAGCTCAAGGGCAAGCTCTCCGGCGAACGGCTGCGCGCCGGCAAATATCAATCCGAATTAGCAACGCTACGGACTCAAATCAAACGGGCCGAAGTGCCGCTCGACGTCCGCATGGCAGAGCTTGAGCGCGCCCGGGACGGACTCGAGAATGCGCTCGACGACGCGCAAAACCACATCGAGAAGCTCGAAGCGCGCTCGTCCAAAGAAGACGTCTCAGCTTTGGTACCCATGGTCTTGGAATCCTATGCAACCACCCTGATGGTGCTCCTCACCGCCATAGTCGCCGCCGCGTTTGGCGTCGGCGTCTATTTCATGGATAGTATGAATCGGCGACGCCATGGCGGTTTTCGAGTTTGAGGGCGTGCGGGATCCAAGGGCGCGGTAAACGCCGGGCGCAAGCTTGCATTGGGCTTGCGCCGGACCTAGAATCCCGGGCCCTTCGCAGCGATTAGAGTAGCGGCCATGAAGCCCGACATACATCCCGAATACAAAGAATTATCGGTTACCTGCAGCTGCGGAAATACCTTCGAAACGCGCTCGACCCTGACCGACGGCCAGCTTCACATCGATGTCTGTTCGGCCTGCCACCCGTTCTATACCGGGCAGCAAAAGATCGTCGACACCGCCGGCCGCGTCGATAAATTCCGACGCAAATACGGCATGTCCTGAACTCCACGGCCGTAAGGTTCCCGGCAAGGTCCTGTTCACTGAAGTGGGCGCTTGCTAACATATTCCAGGATGCTTTGTTCGGACGACAGAAGAAGTCTTCCATTAAGATCAAAAACTTAGGATTATTTTACGGCAGGCCCTTGCGACCGGACACGTACGCGGGAACCAAGCATGGGTAATGTGGTCTTAATGACACGTTCTTCAGAACGTGCCCACGACAACCTCCCAAGTGGGCGATGCCCGATCTCCCCAATCGGGCGCCTCAAAGTGGCCCCGGTACTGTAAATCCCCCTTACCACTTGCACCGGGGCCCTTTTTTTTGTCATCTCGACGCAATTTGTGGGCATCCGCGGACGATTATTACTCTCACCAAACCGTCAGGTACGTTGAGAAAACGTTGTTCTTCGTGGCCACCCCCGGTTGCCCCGCTCCGGCTTAGGGAACCTCTGTAATGAGTCATGGCCCATCTGCCTTGCCCATGAAATCGCGGAGCCTTACCTTACGAACCTTGCCCATAGTCGCCGCTATGGCCGGCGATTCATGCCTTGATCTGCACCATTGCATGAACAGAAGTTCCTTAGGCCACATCCAGCCAGCGTCCTGCCGCTTCGTGGGCTTGCTCGATGCCGGTGCTCTTGAGCGCGGAGAAAAGCTGTACCGTAGCGTCGCCGCCGATGCCTTCGAGATAGCGTGAAACCTTGAGTAGGGCGTTGTGCGCCTGCCCCTTGTTCAACTTGTCGCACTTGTTGAGTAGAACGTGCAGGGGGACGTTCGCTTTCGCGCACCAGTCGACGAGCATCACCTCTTGGGGCTTGAGCGGATGCCGCACGTCCATGACCATCATGAGTCCCGCCAGGGAGCGCCGTGTCTCGAGGTATTCCGGTAGCGCCCGATCCCAGTGCGCCCGAATGCGCTTGGATACTTTTGCATAACCAAACCCCGGCAGGTCTACGAGACGGCGCGGGCCGTCGAGTTCGAAGACCACCAGGTGCTGAGTGCGTCCGGGCGTCCGGCTCGTGCGGGCCAACCCACGCTGGCCGCAGAGAACATTGATCGCGCTCGACTTTCCGGTATTCGATCGGCCCGCGAATGCGATTTCGATGCCCTTGTCATTCGGCATGTCGCCGACGTTGGGAACGCTCAATACGAATCGGGCTCCGCTGAGTAACTTTCGGGCCGCCTGCGCGGTCGAAGCCTGCACTTACCTACTGCTCCTAGCCATTGAGATAGTTTCTAATATTACCTCGACCCGCGGCTGTCGCGATGCAGAATACGTTCCGAATCCCGTTATATAATCGAAATCCATATCGCCGATTACGAGAGCAACATCATGCCCCAGAGGAACATGTTCATTGTTCTAAGCCTTCTGTGCGCCGCCATTTACACATTCAATGCCTCTGCCGACGGCAAGACCAAGGCCCAGGTGTGTGGTGCTTGTCACGGCGCGGACGGCAACAGCACGATTCCGATGTGGCCTAAGCTCGCGGGACAGAATCCGGCCTATATGGTCGAACAGCTTCAGGCGTTCAAATCCGGCCGCCGCGAGAATCCGGCAATGGCGCCCCTGGCGGTCCCACTCGCGGAATCAGATATGCTGGAGATCTCCGCCTACTATGCGGCTCAAACCTTGCGCATCCAACCCGTCGAGGCCGGGAAAATTGCTGCCGGTCAGCAGCTTTATCGGGGCGGAAACGCCGAGCGAAGCATACCGGCCTGTATGGCCTGTCACGGTCCGAGCGGCGCCGGTATTGCCGCCGCCAGATATCCCGCATTGCGCGGACAACATGCTGAATACACGGTCCTTCAGCTCAAGGCCTACCGGGACGGTTCACGGTCGACCGACCCGCAGAGAATGATGCGCATGATCGCTGCCAAGCTGTCCGATGCGGACATGGAGCAGGTCGCACAATACATTTCGGGCTTGTATTGACCGGCCGCACGGCCGGTGAACGTTTCGAATTTGTCCGTAATTCATCACATTCTCCGACGGAACCTTATTCACACTTTGCGGCCTAGAACAGTAACTCAATCGGTTCAAGCTCATCATGTTCAAGTCCCTTCTTACCGCTGTGCTGGTCACTTTCTGCACGGTAACCGCCGCCGCCCCGGTTTTTACCGTGGGCCAGCATTACGAACTCGTCACGCCCGCGCAGCCGACCAGTACCGCGGAAAAAATAGAGGTCATCGAGCTTTTCTGGTACGGCTGCCGGCATTGCTATACCTTCGAGCCGCATATTGAAAACTGGCTCGCCTCGAAGCCGGATAACGTCGTATTCGTCCGTATTCCCGCGGTATTCGCGGCAAACTGGGAAGTCCATGCGAGAGCGTACTATGCCGCCGAACAGTTGCGCGTACTGGACAAAATCCACAGACCCCTGTTCGATGCGCTGCACCTCGAGAAGCGCAAACTTTATACCGAGGACGCGCTCGCGACATTCTTCGCCGAGCACGGCACGCCTGCGGAAGAGTTCCGGCAGGCCTTCAACTCCTTCGACGTCGACACCAAGACCCGCCAGGCGATTGCCGCAACCCGCTCCTACGGCATCACCGGCGTACCCGCCGTTATCATCAATGGCAAATATCGCAGCAGCGCCCGCTCGACCGGAAGTTATGAGAACCTGCTAAAGCTGGTTGATTACCTGGCCGATAAGGAGAACGGGCGATAAGGAGAACGGGCGATAAGGAGCACGACGGCACCGGAGAGCCGTTAGTCAGGCCGTTCAACCCGGCCAAAACCTCATTATTTTGATCCGATCGCCCACCCGCCGGTCGCGGCGGCTATGCGCCGTGTCGATGCGGCAGGAGCAGCCCGGGGCATTGCGCCGGTACGACCAGATAAACGGCCAAGGATCATCATGTCGGCTCATCGATTGAACAAGGTAGCGCCTAAGGATGCTGCTCCACACAAACGCCAGGCCAGCTCGGAAACGATATCCCGGTTGCAGCGCGGCATACTTCGCATGTCGTTCGCCTATCACGGCCAAAACACCGACCTCGACCAAAAGCTCAAGGAAGTCGGCAGCCTGCTGCGCGGCGGCCAACGCGATACCCGCTTAAATAAGCTCATCGATCAGATCGTCGAATCCGTCTGCTCGATGGATCATACGCTCGTAACCGGACCTGAAAACACCGACTGCGATCCACTACTCCAATTTTTCGATCAACTGGCGGCACCGGAATCGATCCAAGGCGAAATTGACAGCGCCCGGAAACTGATCATCGAGCAGAAGCGAACGGTTGAGGTCATCGCCCAGATCGAAAAAGCAGCGCGCGCCATTTCGTCGGAACTCGACTCGCACCGTAACCCGACGGATGAAATTGAAACGGCACGCGGCATGATGATCGAACTGATGGAGCGTGTGCCGATAACGGGGCAGCTGGCGGACGACGCCACCGCGTTCAAACGAACGCTGCTAAAGGCCTCGGACACGGCCGAACTCAAACCATGTGTGGCTGCTCTCGTCCAACTGATTCAGAACCTGAGAGCCGAATTACAGGGGGAAATCGACGGCCTGGCCGAGTTTCTGCGCACCACCGCCCAGCGTCTGCAGGATTGCGAGCAGGTCATGACCCGCTCGCGCGAGCTCCATGTCGCCGCCTCCAACGACGCCGTGCAATTGAGCGAAACCGTGTGCATGGACATATGCGTCCTTCGGAAAGACGTCTCCGAGTCAGAGGACCTCGAGGTCGTAAAATCGATGATCGAATCGAAGCTCAATAGTATTGGTGACGGTCTGAACGACTTCATCAACGCGCAGAAAGAGCGCACGACGGAGGCGGATGGCGCTATCGAGCTGATGGTTCACCGGCTCAAACACCTCGAAGAAGAAACAAAAAACCTGCGTGAGAATCTCGCCGAACAACATGCGCGCGTATTGATCGATCCTTTAACCGGGATCCTCAACCGCTCCGGTTATCTGGAAACCGCGGGCAAACAGTACGCCCGCTGGAAACGTTACGGCGGAGCGATGAGCCTCGCGGTCATCGATCTCGATCGGTTCAAGGACATCAATGATCGTTACGGACATTCGGCCGGCGACAAGGTGCTGACGACGGTCGTCAACAATCTCAATGAGAAGATGCGTGAAAGCGACATTCTGTGCCGTTACGGCGGCGAGGAATTCGTCCTGATTCTGCCGGAAACCCCGGCTCGAGACGCGGTCAAGCTGCTGGACAAACTGCGCGCGCACATCGAAAACTGCGCGTTCCGCTACAAGGAAACTCCGGTCCCGGTAACCTTGTCCTGCGGCATCGCCCAATTCCACGCGCGCGATACCCTCGAGGAGGTGTTCGAGCGCGCTGATCGGGCAATGTATGTGGCTAAGGACAAAGGTCGAAACCAAGTGTGCACCGAGGCGGACCTGAAACCGTAACCGGACCCGGCCGGTATTTCTTCCCGCCCGTCTACTGTAAGTTCATGAATTGGTTCTTAAACCTCAGATCCCAAATACGATCTCAATGGACCACAGAGAACACCAAGCGAAACATCAAAAATATGGCATGTAAACAGTCATTTTTTTCCTCCCTTCGTGTTCTCCATGGTTTTATTTCGCCGCTCCGTAAATCATCTGCGTATCAGTTCAATCCTTAAGATCCTGACCGTGACTGCGAACCAGTGCTCATTCGGTCTGCGGCAGGAAATTAATCACCGTATCGCCGGCAGACGGTTTGTAGCGGTCAAGATCGAACTGGAGACCCTCGGATTCCCGTACGACGAGCGTGGCGAACAGTCTGCCGTCATTCTTCTCAAGGTACATCTCGAACGTATACTCATCGGTCAATTTAGTTTTTTGAAACCGCGATCCTTCAAAGTAGCGCTGCAATAGATCTTCGTAAAGCGCGTTATCAGAGAATGCGCGTTGTCCCCGCAAGGTTGCCGTTATCCCCTTTTTTTCGTCTTCATCAGCGGTCGGCATGGGGATTTGAAAAACCGCGTTGCGATTGAATTCGCTGGAGAACCGCGTGCATACGAGCGCGTTGTAAGCGTCGTTGTCGGTTGCGGCCAGAACGTATCCCATCGACGAGATATCGAGGATCTCGTCAGCTGACTCCGAGACGATCTGTCCGAAATGATTGTTGACTCCGGCCAGGCGAGCGGGCCTCAAGCGGTGCCACGACGCGTCGACGACGAGGGCCGGGACTTCGATTTCGATCAGCTTACCGGCAAGGTCGATGGACCATGGCGAAGCCCCGACGATAATCAAGCCATCCGAGCGCCGCGATGCAAGATTGAGATGCCGCGCGAGCCATCCTATCGAGAAACCGTGTAGTACAACCGTTGTCACGATGAGTGCGAATACCAGCGGCAGCAGCTTGCTCGCATCCGCGTAGCCGGCTTCGAACATGCGGGTCGAGAACGTGGCGGCGACGGCGGCGGCGGCGATACCACGCGGTGCGACCCAGCCCAGCAAAATGCGTTCTTGCCAATCCAAATCCGTCCTGATGGTCGCGAGAAACACCGCCAGGGGACGTACCGCGAATATGAGCGCCGCGATGAGCGCGGCGCCGCGCCAATCGAGTTCCGCGAGCAGTGCCGGATCGAGATCCGCCGTCAGTACGATAAACAAGCCCGACACCAGGGCTATGGTCATGTATTCCTTGAACCGCCGCAGTTCATCGATGCTCGGAAGATTGGCGATGCCGAGCGCGATGCCGAGCGCGGTGACCGTTAACAGACCCGCTTCCTCCAGCATGAGGTTACCGAGGGCATACGACCCGAGCACGGCGGCGAGCATGCCTGGTCCCTTGAGGTATTCCGGGACCAGGCCGCGCCGGTATGCCGCCCCAAGCATCTGCCCGGTGTACCAACCTAAGGCACCGGCAAAGACGACCGTCAGGATCACCACCGCGGCCAATTCGTAACCCGCACTGTTACCGCCGCCCAGCACGAAATATTCGAACACCACGACGGCCAGAAGCGCCCCCACCGGATCGTTGACGATGCCTTCCCACTTCAGCAATGATGCCGTGCGCGCGCGCAAACGTGCCTGACGCAGCAGGGGCAGGATCACCGTCGGGCCGGTCACCACGATGATGGCCCCGAATTCGATCGCAACCGGCCAGGACAATTGCCCGATGTAGTGCGCCGCCAGGGCGCCCAAACCAAAGCTCAGGATCAGGCCCGTGCTGATCAACCGCCGGACGCCGCCACCCGCCTGGCGCAACTCGTGAAAGCGAAGATTAAGGCCGCCTTCGAACAGGATCACCGCAACGGCGAGTTGAACGAAAGGTTCCAGCAGCACGCCGAAATCGCGGCTCGGATCGACCAGACCGGTGGCCGATCCGACGACGAAGCCTGCGATCGTCAGCAAAACGATGGCCGGAATGCGGAAACGCCAGGCGGCCCATTGAACGAGCAGACCGACGCAGGCGATGAGGGCAATGACGTTGACGAAGTGGGCGTCCACGTTGCGATTCCGTGTGTTCGATTTTCGAGGTATGGCTTAGAAAATTCGCGATAGCGGTGAAAGGGCGCTTTGAAAGGAGCGCGATCGCGGCCCTGATAGTACTAAAACGCGTCCTTCGATTTCGCGCGGAACCCACGGTCGCGCCGGGCACATCGAATTATTGTTGCAGCTCGGCCCTGATCACGTAGCGCTGATCCCCGCCCGGGTCGAGCGCATCGAAGGGATAACAGGTGATGAGCGTCAACGCCTCGGTGCCGGCGTCTCCAAGCACCGCGACATTCGTTTCGTGGACGATGCCGATGTCTTCGACGCGGTATACGAGCCGCCGGTCGCGGAGTTCCATCACGATGTTGTCGCCGCGTAGAACGCCCTCGAGCATCGCGAAATGTGTATCGCGATGGCCGACGATCACGCTGTTGCCCGATTCGCCCGGCAAGGGCGTCGCGCTCAAGTGCCCTGGTCCGAATGCGAGATTTCTGCCCGAGGCGCCTTCGAGGATGATCGCTTTCTCTCCGCTAGCCGGCAACACGAGCCGCGCAACCGGCCAGGTGTCAGCCCAGTCCCACGGGCGAATTCTGTTCCCGCCTTCGACGGTTTGCTGCCAGGCCTGATCCAGCAGGAACTGGGCGAGTTCCGCTTTGGCGGCGATGTAGGCCGCCGCACTTACGTTCCACAGTGCAAAGATCCCGAGCAGGGCGCCGGCGATGCGGCACCCACCCCATCTCTTAGCGCGCTCGATCATGACCGCGCCCACTTGAAGCGCTTCGCGAACGACATGAGCGAAGAAAGTATCGTCGCCAGGGTTGCTACCAGCAGGTGTAGCGCCAGTGGCGTCGCCGTCTGCGGGATCCGGGCTCGAGGCGTCTGCATGTCCCAGCCCTTAGGCTTTTTCGACGGCACGGCGGCGTCACTGACCGGTGTGTCTTGATCGCGCGACGGCGTGACGTCGACGGCGACGAGGCTGGTATGCGCAGTGACGATGTGGTGTTTTAGACCGAGTTCGGTGACCGCCTGCTTGATCTCGGCGGGCGGCGTACCCCGGCTCGTCTGACGCTCGAGGCTTTGTATTTTGTTGCGCGCCCATAAAATGTCGAGTCCGCTGTCCGAGCCCCCCGACTCGAGCTTGAAATCGGACGACCAGGCGGAACCGTTCATGTTCCCGCTCACCTTGAGGGAGGCGGGCCGGCCGGAGACCTTGAAGCTTACGACCAGCGGTTCATGGATATACAGATCCCGGATCGGATTCGGCCAGTAGTCCGCCTGCCCACCGCCCGGCCAGCTGATTTCAACATTCGATAAAACGGGATACTCGAGCTTCTCGAACAAGGCCCGCATCTTGTCCCTGACCTCTCTTACGTCGCCTATGTAGGTAAAGGATCCGCGCCCGACGGCGGCCGCTTCGCGCATGAAGTAGCTGTTTGGAGCCGCGCCGATCCCCACGGTGAACAAACGGGAATCGCCGAGATTCTTGCCGATGATCGTAAACAGGCTGCGTTCGTTACCGACGCTGCCGTCGGTGAGGAAGATCACCTGGCGTACCCGGGACGCGTCATCGCCACCGTCCAGCACGGCGCGCAGGGCAGCGGCCATTTCCGTACCGCCGTTGGCACGCA
Source organism: Gammaproteobacteria bacterium (assembly GCA_963662545.2). Taxonomy (GTDB): domain Bacteria; phylum Pseudomonadota; class Gammaproteobacteria; genus JAYYZW01. The sequence continues at coordinate 1,879,051 of CAXXLL010000003.1, read as the reverse complement.
GCGACCGTACGTAGTTTTTTGCGCGGCGGAGATTGTCCGCATCCGCAGGGATCGCTCCGGGCATGAACTTCGTCGTGGTGGAATTGAACTGGACGATGTTGAACGAGTCCTCAGGTTTGAGGCCCGCGAGACCCAACAGCAGAGCCTCTTTCGCCTGGTTGATCGAGGTGCCGTGCATCGAGCCCGAGGTATCGATGAGGTAGATCATTTCCCGCGGCAGCACCGTTCGTTTTGCCCATTCGGTTTCGGGGGGAATCATCATGAGAAGCCCGTAGGTTTCGCCCGCCTGCTCAGTTGAGAAAAACGCGGCGCGCGGCGCGTACTGCGGCTCGGGCGTCCATGCGAGTTCGAAGTCCCGATCGCCCGCGACGGGCCCATCGGTGAGCTCGATTCGATAGCGGTTGCGCCCGAGGTGCTCGGTCACGATCGGGTGGTATGCGCTATCCAGGTGCGCCAGGGGGAAGCCCGTATTGAGTTCGATGGTGATGGAAACGGGATTCGGGTGACCCTCGGCGGTATCGGTGACGGGCGGTGTGATCAGGCTCGCGTCGGGCACCTCGTCACTGTTGAAGGCCCATCCACCACCGTCGAATCTGCCGACCCGACGGGTGCCGGGTATGTAGCGAATGCCGACGGTCATCGGGAATCGGATCGAGAATCGGCCTTTGTCATAATCGATCGTTTGCTGATATTCGATAGTCACGCGCACGGTTTCCCCCGGGCCGATGTTCGCGATGCGGTTAGTGAAGATGTTGGGACGTTGCTGTTCGACCAGGCTCGCCTTTTTGCCCGATGCTTTCGCCTGCTCGTAAATTTTTCGCGCGTCGGCGCGCTTCTTGATCTGCCCTTCGATCACCCGTTCGCTGATCTTGAGAACCATGTGGTCGACGGCCGCCGTTTCGGGCAGCGGAAAAACGTAGATGCCGTTGACCCAGCCCGATCCCGGATTGCTGAATGATTGCTCCACGGTGACGCGCGCCACCATGCCGGTGATCCGCATATGTACCTGCGTGTCCACCGTCGGCGCCGGAAAGAATTCGTCCGCGCCTTCGGGTTTGAGCAGCAGGCTGCCTTTTTCCACCTCTTCGATCAGGACCGGCGCGCCGAATTCAGCATGTGCGTTCTCGTTGGCGAATAAGCGGCCTGATCCCGCCAGGGCCATGGCAACGAGGAGGAGCTTGGTCCAGGCGAAGAACGCCATCGGGGGTTGTTTTGACGTGCACTGCGAGGCTGGGAATCGATCACTCATGAGACTGCTCCGTTTACTTCTATGGGTTCGAGCCTAGCCGCGCAATGCGGACAGAAAGCCCACGACCCGGGCAATTGAAGGAAAGTCACGGGATTGAATGGGCCGATTTCGGTACCGGAGCGGGCCGAAATTCCTCAACCGCCCCCGTGTCCACAACCGGGGTAAACTTGTCACGCTCGATTCGGAAGGCTTCGCGGATGTCGAAACCCGACTGGGAACACGTTGCCGGGCAATTGAATGCCTACCTGTCCAAGGCGCGGATATCTTCGCAGGACGTTGCGCGCCGAGCCGGCGTCGATCGCAAGACAGTCGATCGGCTCCGCAGAGGGCAGGCCGTGCGCATGCAGACATTGCAGTGGATCGAACAGGCGCTGAAGCTGACGCTCGCCCCACTAGCGCCGCCGCAAGACGATAGAGCCGCCCCCGCCGACTACGGGGGCTACCGCAGGGACGCCGTGCAGTCCTATGCCGGCAATTACACCGGCTACCGGCGCTCGTTCGATACGCCTGATCACATCATTGCCAGTTACTTAAACGTGACCTGGGACGATGACGTCGGCGCGCTGCGGTTTTCAGAAAACCAACGCAACCGGGCGGATACGGGCAGGGCTTATGAATATCATTTCGGCGGAGACGTCCTGATTCCACCGAACCTCGGCGTGCTTCATTTCGTCGTACGCTCCGACGATGGCCGAATCCGGCTGATCTCGACCTCGATGCCGCGCGATGACGGCGGCACGCTCTACATGAAGGGCTTCATCCTGACCCTCAACGAACTCAGCGATATTGGTTACTATCCCGTGACTTCGCCCGTTTTTTTCACGAAGGAAAGCGGGCCTCAAGCCCAGCAAGCAGGCGTCATCGTGCGCGGCGCATCGCGTTTCGAATGGGCCGACACCGTCCTCACGGACATCGAGAAGAAGTTCCTGCCGTTTCGGCCTTAGACGATTGTCTGCGCGTGGGACATGCTTCATTCTAAAGACGTTCAATCCAATATTTCCCGCCAGATGCGACCCCGCCGAAAACGCGGGTGATCGAATATGCCGTCCGTTTCAGAAAAAGCCTGTAAGGATTTCCCGTTTCGAGCGACTAAGCCTCGAACACGAAATCTGTGCTTCGTTTTTTAGCACTCAACTGAGGATGGACGACATGAAAAGACTTTTGACAGCAATCACTCTGACGATGGCCGTGCAATCGGTTTTTGCCGGCGGATTTTCTCCCTGGAACGACCGTGATGTCGCTCGCGAAGCGTCTGCCAGCACCCAGCTTGCAACCACCCCGGTTGGTTTTGCGCCCTGGCGGGATCGGGACATACCGATGGACGTAATCGAAGGGCAGGTAAAGATTTCCGAGAACTCCGGCTCGGTGTTTCGTCCCTGGTCGTAGGAACCCTGCTACCGCAGAACACCCTGCCGCCGGGCTCTACTCGGCGGCAGTCCTGTACAGAATTTTTTTTCCCGTCCATAGTGAGCGGCCGACATGTTCAGACGCTTGTATTCCGACGATGGAAACCGCCAAAGCCAGCACCGATCCCGAGCAGTGGCTTGATGCGCACGGCGACGCATTGTTCGCCTATGCGGTGATGCGTGTACGAAATCAGGCGCTGGCGGAAGACCTGGTGCAGGATACGCTGCTGGCCGGCCTTACCGGCCTCGCCGATTTCGGGGGTAAGTCGAGCGAACGCACCTGGTTGACCGGCATTCTCAAGAACAAGATCGTTGATCACGTGCGTAAATCGAGCCGCGAGGAGTCCTACGAGGCCGATCTCGAAGACGGTAACGAATGGACCGAGAAATTTGATGCCACGGGCCATTGGGTCAGCGCACCGGCTCATTGGGGTGATCCGGCGCTCGTCGCGCAGAACGCGCAATTGAAAGAAGCGATGATGACTTGTGTGCAACGGCTGCCGGAAAAACTCCGCATGGCATTCGTCCTGCGGGAAATCGACGGCCACGAAACGGAAGCGTTGCTTCAGATTTTGAATATTTCGACGGCTAACAACCTATGGGTCATGTTGTCACGTGGAAGAGAGCGGGTCAGGTCCTGTCTCGACGTGCAGTGGAACGGAGCGACCTGAATGAAAATCGACTGCAGTGAAGCCTCGACGCTGACGTCCGCCTCGTATGACCGCAAATTGACGGCGGGCGAAATCGTGCGGCTTGCGCTCCACCGCCTCATCTGCGGCCCTTGCAGGTTATATAAAAAGCAACTGGAGACCATGCGTCGCTGCGCGTCGCGGCTGGCGGGAAATGATGAACCGCCGCGGGAAACACTTAAGCAAGACGCGAGAGAACGGATTCGGGCACGGCTGCAAGCGCGCGACAAGGCCGATTGATGGCCTTGCGCCCTACCGCATAATGGGATTGATAGCGCTTCGGCTTCGCAGGCGGCGGATTTCGACTAGCAGCGGCCTCGAGAATCCTCTCGGGCGTAAAGACCTAGGAACCTGCTTGCGGGCAATTTGAAAACTGACTCGTCATTCAGTTTGGCTGTTTAGCTGAAGACGAAACCTTCGTAGTCGTTGGCGACGACCTGCTTGCACTTGCGCTCGTAGGTCGGAAATCCGCCGATGTAAGGCAGAAAGACCCGCGCCTTGCCGGGGATGTTCGCCCCCATGTACCACGAATTGCAGCTCGGATAGAGCGTCGTGCCGGCCACCTCGTTGACATGGATGACCCAGGCTTCCTCGGCTTCGGCGGTGGGCTCGATGCGTTCATAGCCGTGTTCCCGAATATAAGCGATGCAGTCCGAAATCCACTCCGCGTGCTGCTCGACGCCGGTCACCATATTGGCGAGGACCGACGGGCTGCCGGGGCCGGTGATGGTGAACAAATTGGGAAATCCGACCGTTTGCAGGCCGAGATAAGTAGCCGGGCCGGGCGCCCATTTTTCTTTGAGCTTCTGTCCGTCCCGGCCGCGGATGTCGATCTTGTTCAGTGATCCGGTCATCGCATCGAAGCCGGTCGCCAGCACAATGCAGTCAAGGCCGTACTCCTCGCTCGTAGTCTTGATGCCGGCCGGCGTGATCGCTTCCAGCGGGGTTTCAGTCAAGTCGATGAGGGTGACATTGTATCGGTTAAAGGCTTCGTAGTAGCCGGTATCCGAACACGGGCGTTTACAGCCGATGATGTGATCGGGCGACAGGATGTCGGCGACTTTCGGGTCCTTGACGATCTCGCGAATCTTGGCGCGCACGAAGTCGGCCGCCGTGTCGTTCGCTTCCTTGTTGGTGATCAGATCAGAGTAGGTGCCGAGAAAGGACAGGCCGCCACGCTGCCAGGCTTCCTCGTACGCTACCTGACGCTCCTCGGGCGTTACCTCTAGCGCCGATTCTTCACCCGGCGGTCGCATGCAGGCAATCGGCAGGTCGCGCAGATTCTTGCGGAAGCCGCGGTAATCGGCCTTGATCCGCCGCTGAAATTCGGGGTCCATCGGCATGTTGCGCGCCGGCACGGAAAAATTGGGCGTGCGCTGAAATACGTATAAGTGCGTCGCTTGTTCGGCGATGACGGGAACGGACTGAATGCCGGACGATCCGGTCCCGATGATACCGACGCGCTTGCCGGTGAAATCGACGTCTTCATGCGGCCAATTACCGGTGTGGTAGGTGGCGCCGGCAAAAGTGTCCTGCCCTTTGAAATCCGGTGTATTGGTCGAAGACAGGCAGCCTGTAGCCATGATACAAAAACGCGCGCGCGCCGTGCCCTTGTCGGTGCGAATGGTCCACTCATTCGTCTCTTCGTTGAACGTGGCCGCCTCGACGCGGGTGTCCAATTGGATGTCGCCACGCAAATCAAATCGGTCGGCCACATGATTGATATAAGCTACGATTTCAGACTGCGCTGCGTAGCGTTCGGTCCATTTCCATTCCTGCTCGATCTCCTCGGAGAATCCATAGGAATACTCCAGGCTCTCGACGTCACAACGCGCGCCCGGGTAGCGGTTCCAGTACCAGGTGCCGCCGACCCCGCCGCCCGCCTCGTAAACGCGCGTCGAGAGTCCGAGATTGCGAAGTTGATAGAGCATGCACAGGCCGGCGAATCCGGCGCCGACCACCACCGCGTCGAAGGTCTCATGGGAGTCCTGCCGCGTCTTCGTCTGTATATTCATCATCAGTTACGTCTCTAGTTACTTTGAGATGGCACGCCCGAAGGGATTCGAACCCCCGACCTCTGCCTCCGGAGGGCAGCGCTCTATCCAGCTGAGCTACGGGCGCCATGAAGGTTCTTATTCTACGATGATCGCGTGATCGCGCTAAGGGTCGACCATTCGGGGTTTGGCGAGTCTTACCATCTTTTACGATCGCGCCTGTCATCCCTGGCGATGAGCTTGCGTCTTTGTTCCTACCCGCCCAAGGACGCATCGGATTTTCCATTTTACGTCGATAGCGGGAATTTTTAGAACCGCGGCCGTCTCGCCGCGATAACGGGCGAGCGCTCGACGCGGCAAACAAGCTTGTCGCGACGCGGGCATTCACCGCCTCATTTTTACCCGCGTTTATCCTGCCGATTCGCGGTACGGCCCCTGTTAGCCTGCGGCGGCGCACTAGTGAACGCATTCGATTCCGCTATAATGCCGGCGCGTTCACTGGACGCAACGTGCACACGGAGAGCGGTCAGCGATAGGTCCTCAAAACGTTCGGGGGAAATCATGAACAAGCAAGATGATGCGAGTTTTGTCCAAAATCTCGCATTGTTGTTGGGCGGGCTCGTTGTCATTGTGCTCGGTGCTTTCGTACTTGCCAAGATCGTCAACAGCGGGGCGCAGGAAGCGCGGGGAAAGGTCGCTCTCGCCGCGGTCGTCAACAGCGGATTCCAGGATTCTCGGAATCGTACTGTCGCCGCCGCGCGTATTGCGCCCGTAGGTCGGGTCAACACCGGTACCGAATCCATTGCCTTAGCGAGCCCGCAACCGGACGTACAGGCGGCGATCGAGGAAGCCGAATCTGAGCCGGTGGCGCAGATACCGTCAACCGGGAACGCCGGAAAAAGGGTTTACGATTCGCTGTGCTTCACCTGTCATGCCCAGGGCATTGCCGGAGCGCCGAAATTCGGGGACATGGCGGCCTGGGAAGAGCGCGTTGAAAAAGGTCGTGATACGAATCTCGCCAACGCCATCAACGGGTTCACCGGGTCCTCGGGAATAATGCCGCCGAAAGGCGGCAACCCGGCCTTGAGCGACGAAGAGATTGCCGCCTCGGTCGATTACATGATGGCCGCCGTAGGCGGGGGCGGCGCGACGACGGTCTCCACGGAACGGGCGCCGGTGTCGGAACCCGAGGTGCTCGCCGAAGCATCGCCGGATCTAGACGGCGGCAAGGGCAAGGAAGTGTACGACGCGGCCTGTTTCATTTGCCACGCACCCGGCGCCGCGGGCGCGCCGAGATTCGGCGATGCCGCCGCCTGGGCCCCGCGTATCGAGAAGGGCATCGAGACGCTCTATCACAATTCGATCGACGGCTACATGGGCGAGTTCGGCATGATGCCGCCTAAAGGCGGGCGTCCGGATTTTTCGGACGAGGACGTCAAGGCCGCGGTCGATTACATGGTGTCGAACGCGAACTAGGGGTTCTTCGCCAATCGCCCGCTTGTGGCCGATCGGCGAATCATTCCCTCGCACCTTCATAGGCCTCCAAGTACGCCTTTTCCGTCACCGCGTCCCATTCGAGCTGCTCTGCCCTGAAGGTTTCGTAGGCTAGCAAAACCTTGGCAAAGGCTTCGTCCTTAGCGGCTTCCGCGGCGAGCGCGGTCTTGGTCATGTCCGAGAGTTTTTGAATGACGTCGCGCGGAAACTGAACCAGTTCGACATGTCCGGAATCCTTGAGCGCCCTGAACGCCTTGGCATTTTCGACCTCCATCGTCCCGTACATGAACAGGCTGGCGGCGGCGGCGGCATTCTCAATGATCTTTTGAAGATCGGGCGGCAGTTCGCGCCAGGCTTTCGCGTTCACGATCAATTCGAGTTGCGTCCCCGGTTCGTGCCAGCCCGGGTAGTAGTAGTACTTCGCCGCGCGGTCGAGTCCGAAGCGTACGTCGTGCAGGGGACCGACCCACTCGGTCGCATCGATCGTACCGCGCTCGAGCGCCGTGTAGATTTCTGCGGCCGACAATAGCACTGGATTACCGCCCGCTTCGGCGAGCACTTTGCCGCCGAGTCCGGGAATACGCATTCTGAGTCCTTGCAAGTCGTCGATGGATTCAATTTTTTTATTAAACCACCCACCCATCTGGATCCCGGTATTACCCATGGGAATCGGGATCACGCCGAACGGTTCATAGAGCTCACGCCACAGCGCCAGCCCCTCGCCACCGTACAGCCACGCCCAGATCCCCTTTGGCGTCATTCCGAACGGCACCGCCGCCATGAATTGTGCGGCCGGTACCTTTCCGGCCCAGTAGTAAGCGCCGGAATGCGCGAGCTGGACCGACCCTTGCGAAACCGCGTCGAAAACCTGTAGCGCGGGAATCAATTCACCGCCCGCGTACACGTGAATCTTGAGTCGGCCGCGACTCATGATTTCCACGTCCTCGGCGAACTTGTGCACGGTTTCGTGATTGACCGGCAGGTTGGGCGGAAAGGACGTTACCAACTTCCACTCGAATCTGCGCTCGTCCGCGGGCCGGCCGGCCTCACCGACTTCGCTCTCGCCGCAGCCCGCGACCAGGGCGATCAACAGCGCCGTGCCGCCGCGCAGCAAGCACGACGCTCCTCTCAGCTTCCGTTTCATAATTCCCTTCCCTTCATACCACTTCCAGACCCGCGTAAGCGGCGACCAGCCACTTCACGCCCTCGGATTCGAAATTGACTTGTACGCGAGAGTTCTCGCCGTGACCTTCGAGATGCAGGATCACGCCCTCGCCGAAGGTCTTGTGCTCGACCCGCTGGCCAAGCTCGAGCCCATAATCGTTGACCGCCTCGCCGGCGAGTACGGGCGATCGCGAGGCGCTTACGCGGCCTCCCAGACGTACTTCCTCGATCAATTCCGCTGGCAGTTCGCGCAGAAAGCGCGACGGCTGTGGGTAGTACTCGCTGCCGTGCAGGCGTCGTGATTCTGCATAGGTGAGCACGAGCTTGCGCATTGCGCGCGTGATCCCGACGTAACACAAGCGCCGCTCTTCGGCCAGTTGCTCCGGGTCTTCGCTCGATCGCTGATGTGGAAACAGGCCTTCTTCCAATCCGACGAGGAAGATCTGCGGAAACTCGAGCCCCTTGGCCGAATGTAAGGTCATCATTTGCACGCTGTCCTCGTAAGCCTCGGCCTGGCCTTCCCCCGATTCGAGCGCGGCATGGGTCAAAAAGGCCGCTAGCAGAGGCACGTCCTCATCTTCTTCGGCCGGTTCAAAATCCCGCGCGGCGGTAACGAGTTCCTCCAGATTGTCGATGCGATCGAGGCCCCGCTCGCCCTTTTCCTTGCGGTAATGGTCGATGAGCCCGCTCATTGCGATGACGTGTTCGAGCAGCTCGGGCAGATCGAGCTCCCCGCTCGCGACACTCATGCGGTCGATCATTTCCATGAAGCGCCCGAGCGCGCCCACGGCGCGCGCGGTCAATTCCCTGGTTTCTATCAGCCGGCGTGCCGCTTCCCACAGCGTGATGCGCTCGCGCCGCGCGACGTTACGGACCGCCTCGAGGCTGCGCTGACCGATGCCGCGGGTCGGCGTGTTGACAATCCGTTCGAACGCCGCGTCGTCCGCGCGCATCGACGCCAGTCGAACATAGGCGAGAGCGTCTTTGATCTCCTGACGTTCGTAGAAGCGAAAACCGCCGTACACGCGATACGGCAGATCGGCTTGGCGCAGGGCATCCTCGAGTACGCGCGACTGTGCGCTCACGCGATACAACACCGCGCATTCCGACAAGCGTCCGCCATGTTCACGCCATTGTGTTATGCGCTCGACGCAGAATCTCGCTTCGTCGAGATCGTTGTAGGCGGCGTACAAGGTCAGCGGTTCGCCCTCGGCATCTTTTGTCCACAACTCCTTGCCGAGGCGGGATGGATTATGGGCGATGAGCGCGTTGGCCGCGTTCAGAATATTGGCGGTCGATCGATAATTCTGCTCGAGCCGAACGAGCTCATGCCCGGGAAAGTGATCGCGAAAGCGCTGCATATTCTCGACTTGTGCACCGCGCCAGCCGTAGATTGATTGATCATCATCCCCGACGACGAAAATGTTGCCGTCGTCGCCGACGAGCTGACGCAGCCACGCATATTGAATCGCATTGGTATCCTGGAATTCGTCGACCAGCACGTGCCAGAAGCGCTCACGGTAGTGACGGAGCAGCGCGGGCGTCGCCTGCCATAACTCGTGCGCGCGCAGCAGCAGTTCAGCGAAGTCGACCAGTCCCGCGCGCCCGCAGGCATCTTCGTACGCCCGGTAAATATCAATCAGGGTCCGCAGTGCGCCGTCGCCGAAATCGTCGACGTGGTCGGGGCGCAGACCTTCGTCCTTGCGTGCATTGATGAACCACTGCGCTTCCTTCGGCGGCCATTCGTTGTCATCGAGTTCGAGGCCGCGAATGGCGCGGCGGATCACACGCTGCTGATCTTCGCTGTCGATGATCTGGAAGTGCTCGGGAAGCCCCGCCTCGCGCCAGTGCGCACGTAGGATCCGGTGTGCGATGTTGTGGAAGGTGCCGACCCACATGCCGCCGATGGGCCGCCGGGTCAGGGTTTCGATACGGCTTCGCATTTGAGCCGCTGCCTTGTTGGTAAAGGTCACGGCCAGGATCCCGTGCGGAGAGGCCTGTCCGGTATCCAAATACCATGCAACGCGGTGCACCAGCACCCGCGTTTTCCCGCTGCCGGCGCCGGCCAGCACGAGGACCTGGGATGCAGCCGACGCCACGGCATCGCGCTGGCGCTCGTTGAGTGGGGCAAGTATCGGATCGTCGGTCATGCGGCGTTCGCCGGCATCAACCGGACGATCGGACCGCACTGGAGAAGGTCGTGCAATGCAATATCAGGCTTCCAGAGGATTCTTAAGACCACTTCCAGAAACGTCATCTTCGCATACCATACCAACTCGGGGACGGTCATTTTACTCCAGGGAAACGCTCACAGCTTGCGGGGCCAAATGGGCCGAACATCGCGGCGCCATCTCGCTGCGGTTACGATAGCTCTCATGAAAACGATCGAAAAACGGGACTTCAGCCTCCCGGAAACCCTGGATCGTCTCGCAGTCGAAATCGTGAGCCGCGCCGGCGATTTGGGCGTGGATGGTATTGAAGTCGCGATATCGTCTGGCAATGGTTTGTCGGTAACGGTGCGCGGCGGTGCCTGTGAAACGGTCGAGCATCAACGCGACAAATCACTCGCCATAACCGTGTACCACGGCGGCCGTAAAGGGACCGCCACAAGTTCCGACTTCTCCGCGCAGGCGCTGGCCGACAGTATCGCGGCCGCGAAACGCATCGCTGATTACGCCGAATCGGATCCGTGTGCCGGTCTTGCCGAGCCCGAGTTTCTCGCCAGCGAGATTCCTGAACTCGCGCTCGATCACCCGTGGGAGATCGATGCCGAAGCCGCGATCGAACTGGCGCTTGAATGTGAGCGCGCCGCTTTGAGTTTTGATCGGCGTATCAAGCAGTCGGACGGATGCAGTGTGGACCGATACCGCGGTGCGCATGCATACGCGAACAGTCATGGATTTCATGGTGTGTATCGCGGTACGCGCCACTCTTTGAGCGCGATTATGATCGGTGACGATGCGCAGGGTATGCAGCGCGGCTACTGGTACAGCGCGGCGCGTGATCCGGAAGACCTCGAAGTACCGGAGGCCGTCGGCGCGACGGCCGCTCGACGAACCATCGCCAAGCTCGGCGCTCGCAAGATTCCGACGACCGAGCTGCCCATTTTGTTCGAGGCCGGCGTTGCCGCAAGCCTTATAGGTCACCTGGTATCCGCCATCTCCGGCGCCGCACAGTATCGCCGCGCGTCGTTTCTGCTCGATGCCCTGGGCGAGGCGGTGCTGGCACCGTCCCTGAACGTGCACGAACAACCCCATCTTCCGGGCGCCATCGGCAGCGCGCCTTTCGACGGCGACGGCGTGGCGACAGTGACCAAGGCCATCGTCACCTCGGGGCGTCTCGAAACCTATCTCTTGAGCGCCTATGCGGCGAGGAAGCTCGACCGTACACCAACCGGCAATGCCGGCGGCGTCCATAATCTCGTCCTCCAACAGGGAGAACGGGATTTCGACGCGATGGTCGCCGGTCTCGACCGTGCGCTCCTCGTCACCGATCTAATGGGCTTCGGCGTCAACACCGTCACCGGCGATTACTCGCGCGGCGCTAGCGGCTTCATCGTGGAGCGCGGCGAGATCGCCCAGGCCGTCGAGGAGGTAACGATCGCCGCCAACCTCAAGGACATGCTCATGGGAATCGTTGAAATCGGCTCAGACGTCGACCTGCGTGGCAACATTCGCAGCGGATCGATCCTCATTGATCATATGGCTGTGGCGGGGAGTTGAAAGGACGCGTCTGGGGGCAAGGTTTTTCGCCCGCAATCTCCGTCGTTTCAAATTACAGCTTGTTCCAGGCGTCTAGTGCCGCGATCTTATACGTCTCCGCCAGGGTCGGGTAATTGAATACCGCATCGACGAAGAAATCGAGATTTCCCTCGTGTGCGAGTACCGCCTGTCCGATATGAATCAGCTCGGTCGCGCCTTCACCCACGATATGCACGCCGAGCAGGCGCCGGTCTTCAATCCGCACCAATAATTTGAGCAGTCCTTCGCGCAACCCGAGTATCTGCCCCCGCGACGTCTCCCGGAACCGGGCCGTACCCGATTCGTAAGGAATATTCTCGTTTCGCAGTTCCTCCTCGGTCTTACCGACGACGCTCATCTCGGGGACCGCATAGATGCCGAACGGAAACAGGCTTTGTTCGATCGGCTTAACGACGTCGCCGAAGGCATGCAAGCTTCCCTGCCGGCCCTGTTCCATCGACGTCGAGGCAAGCGCCGGAAAACCGATCACGTCTCCGGCAGCATAGATGTGATCGACCTCCGTGCGGAAGAATCCGTCCACTGCGAGGCGGCCACGTTCGTCCGGCGTCAAACCCGCTTTCTCAAGGTTCAACTGATCGGTATTGCTCTGCCGTCCCGACGCGAACAAGGCCATGTTGGCCCGCACGCGCTTACCGCTAGCAAGGTGGACGATGAGTTTCTTGTCGTCAATCACCTCGACCGATTCCACCGTTTCTGCCAGTCGGAGTTTGACGCCGCGATCACGCAGATGATGCGCAAATTCGTCGACGATTTCACGATCGAGAAATCCCAGCATGTCCTTGCGGCCGTCGACCACGGTCACGTCGATATCGAGCGCACTCAGAATCGAGGCGTATTACACCCCGATCACACCCGCACCGACCACCACGAGGCTGCGCGGAATTTCCTGGAGCGAGAGGATGTGATCGCTGTCCATGAAGTTGGGAGCATCGAATGGGACGTTCGGGGGTTGTACCGGACGTGAGCCGGTCGCGATCATGATCTTGTCGGCTTCGATCAAGCGAGATTCGTCCTCCTTGATCTCGATGCGAAGCGTATGCGGCGATTCGAACTCCGCGCGCCCCGCGATGACATCAACGAAATTGCGGCTCAATTTGTGCATCAGTTGCTCGATCTCGTGACGGACGGTGATGTCCAGCCGCTGCATGAGGTCTTCGACGCTGATGCGCTCCTTGACCCGGTAGCTGCGGCCGTAAAATCCGCGCTGGCGCCATCCCGTGAGATACAACACCGCTTCACGCAACGTCTTGCTCGGAATCGTGCCGGTATGTACGCAAGCCCCGCCGATACTGAACGAGCGCTCGATGACGGCGACCGAATGGCCGAGCTTGGCCGCCTGTATCGCCGCTCTTTGGCCGGCCGGACCACTGCCGATCACGACTAAATCGTACCTATTCATGGCGTTCCCCTGATGGCGCGTGACAGATCATCTGCTGCCAAATAGTCCGCAACATCGATAATACCGGCTCGCAAGCTCTTGTGGCCTTAGTTAAGCTTCTGACTCCACGCGCCGGCCCAGTGAGTATATGCCGCCGCTGCCCGGTGCGGCGAAGTCCGCAATCTGCGTAGACCCGAAGATTTCGGGCGTTTGGCCGATAAGGTCGAGAATGCTCCGGTCGTGACACGGTCGGACCGCCGCTGAACCCGGTTCGGTTTGCAGGTTCCAGTGGTCTGCCAGGAATGCCACTTTGCGCAACAGCCATTTCGACATGAGTTCCTTGAGCCATATGGATACGCGAAACCGAGAATACGCCACGGCCGACGAAGCGCGGGCGAAGATAAATGAGGTCATTACCGTCGCCTCGCGCGTCGTCGTCGGCAAAGCGCACGAACTGCGCCTGGCGCTCGCATGCATGCTTGCGCGCGGCCACTTACTGATCGAGGACGTGCCGGGTGTCGGAAAAACGACCCTGGCGCATCTGCTGGCCAAACTCGTGGGCTTGAGTTTCCAGCGAGTGCAGTTCACCAGCGATCTCCTGCCGGCCGACGTGATCGGCGTCTACGTCTACAACCGCGAAACGGCGGATTTCAAGTTTCACCCGGGACCGATTTTCGCGAACGTTGTCCTCGCCGACGAAGTCAATCGCGCGACGCCGCGCGCGCAGAGCGCCTTGCTCGAAGCCATGGAAGAACGCCAGGTCACGATAGAAAACGAGACGCATCCGCTACCGCAGCCCTTCTTCGTGATCGCCACGCAGAACCCGGCCGATCAAATCGGCACTTTTCTACTACCGGAATCGCAATTGGACCGCTTCCTGATGCGCCTGTCGCTGGGCTACCCCGATCGCCGCTCGGAACGCTTGCTGTTGACGGGTGTCGATCGCCGTGAGTTGTTGGACGAATTGGAGCCCGTGCTCGATGCGGAGTTGCTGCGCACCCTGCAAGCCCAGGTCGAAAGAGTGCACGTCAGCGACGCCTTGCTCAACTATGTCCAGGATCTCCTCGATTACAGCCGCAAGACGACGGCCTTTGCATCCGGTCTGTCGCCGCGGGCCGGCCTCGCGCTATTGCGTGCAGCCAAGGCCTGGGCGCTGACTGACGGTCGCACGCACGTGCTGCCCGATGATGTCCAGGCCGTGTTGCCGAGCGTCGCAGTGCACCGCCTGCAGCCCGTCCACAATGAGAGCCGCCATGATCCGGCCCTCATCACCGATGCGTTGCTGAGTAACGTGCCGATCCCTTGAATCAGACGGCCGCCCTCGCTGCTCCCGCGGTCGTGCAGCGCCTGGACCGGCGGCACGTCTATATCTTTCCCACGCGACACGGATTCACCCTGGGGGTCATGCTCGTCGTCATCCTGCTCGGGGCCATCAATTATGACAACGCGCTCGGCTACCTATTGGCCTTCCTCCTGGGCGGGCTCTTTCTGGTCGCGATGCTGCACACCTATCGCAATCTTGCGGGATTGCAGTTCGCCGGTGTCAGGTGTTCACCGGTGTTCGTGGGAGAGATCGCCCAGTTCGAATGTCACATCGATAATGAGTCCGAGCGTATAAGGCTGTCGATTGCGTTGAGCCAATGTCCGCGACGCATGAGTCGCGAGGCACGCCGCTATCTCGAACGTTTCGAAACCCGTTTCAACCTCGATGCGTCCGAGCACGGCAATCCGGTCGTCCCGGTCGAAGCGTTACGCCGCGGCTGGCTGGCCCTCGGCAGGATCCGATTGCGCAGCGTTTTTCCACTGGGGATCCTAAGGGCCTGGGCGTATTTCGATACGGGCGCGCGCTGCCTGGCCTATCCTGCTCCGCACGGCACGCTACCGCTGCCGCGATATCTTGGGGCTGCGAGCGGAACCGGCGCTGCGACGCAGAGCGGTAGCGACGACTTCGCGGGATTGCGGCCTTATACGCCGGGCGATCCGCCCCGGGCGATCGCCTGGAAAACGCTAGCCAAGGAACAAGATCTCATGATCAAGCGTTTCGAGGGCAGCGCATCGACGCAGGTGTGGCTGACCTGGGATGCCGTGGGATCGCTCGGAAACCTCGAGGCACGCTTGTCCCAGTTGACCCAATGGACGCTTGAGGCGAGCCGCGCTGCTATGACCTTCGGCCTCGAAATCCCCGGTGTGCGCATCGAGTTCGGACACGGGATGGGGCATCGTGATCAATGTTTGCGCGCACTCGCGCTGTTCGAAGCGGACCAGTGAGTCCGAACGTCCTTTCAACGCGCGAAGTCGTGTGGATCACGACCGCGATCGTGCTCGCCCTGATGCCGCACATGCAGCGTTTTCCCCTTATTTTAAGCCTCGCTTTCATCGGCGCCTCCCTGTGGCGCATTCTCGGCGCGATGAAGCGGCTGCCGCTGCCCGACCGCGAACACATAATCCTCTGGATTGGGAAACAATTGGTTGCGGTACTTGCCTTCGTCAGCATCTACATCGCCTATCACGGCCAGCTCGGACGCGACGCCGGAATCGAGCTACTCGCGGCACTTTTAGGTCTAAAGCTCCTGGAAATGCGCGGCGAGCGCGATTACTACGTGGTGACGTTTCTGTGCTACTTCCTGGTCGTTACCAACTTCTTCTACTCGCAAACGATGCCGACGGCTATCTACATGCTGATCGTGGTCGTCTTCGCCACCACCGTCCTGATCCAGTTCAACACGCCACGGGAATACCAACGTCCACATCAGATGTTCAGCCAGGCGGCCCTCATGACCCTTCAGGCTATGCCGCTCATGCTTGCGGCCTTCGTTCTGTTTCCCCGCCTTCCAGGACCACTTTGGGGCCTGCCCCAGGACGCTTTTAGCGCCGTTTCGGGCCTCAGTAACGAAATGACAGTCGGCCAGATCGCGCGCCTCGGACTGTCGGACGAAATTGCTTTCCGGGTCGAATTTCACGGGCCAGAGCCACGCACGGAGGATCTGTACTGGCGCGGGCCGGTGCTGTGGAATACCGACGGCCGCCGCTGGACCGCCGGCACCGTGGGCGACGGCCCGGCGACGCCCGTCGAACGCCGTGGGGATAACTACCATTACACCTTGACGCTTGAACCGCATCGCAATCGCTGGCTGATGGGGCTAGAAATGGTGACCTCCATCGGTACCGGGGTACGGCATACGAGTGATCATCGCCTGCTCGCGAGTCGTCCCGTTCGTCGGCGTATTCGCTACGACCTGCACTCCACCGTCGAGTATCGCATCAGCGAAATCACCGCTGAGCAGCGCCGCGCCGCGCTGCGCCTGCCGCCCGGATGGCATCTGCGTGCCCGCGAATTGGCGGTCGGCTGGACACAAACCACACGCGATCAACGCGAGCTTGTCGATACTGCACTGGCTTTTTTCCGCGACAACGATTTTTACTATTCGCTAACGCCGCCCTTGCTACCGAGAGATGCTGTCGACGATTTCATCTTCGATACCCGGGAAGGATTCTGCGAGCACTTTGCATCGGCGTTCGTCGTGCTGATGCGCGCCGCTGGCATTCCGGCGCGTGTCGTCACCGGTTACCAGGGCGGCGATTACAACTCGGTCGGAGAGTATCTGGTGGTGCGTCAGAGAGACGCTCACGCGTGGGCCGAAGTCTATCTGTCCGGCCGCGGCTGGCTCCGCGTCGATCCGACCGCGGCCGTCGCACCGGAACGGGTTTCGCTGGGTATCACCGACCTGCTGCCACGCGATTCACCGCTGTCCTCATTCGCGCGAACCGCCGTCGCCGCGGCGTTCTGGGAGCAGCTGCGCGATTCTTGGGACGCCGTTACCTACGGCTGGAATCAATGGGTGCTCGGCTATTCACCGCAACGCCAACGGCGCTTGCTCGACGATCTCGGGCTCGAGGAGTGGGATTACGGCAATCTTGTCATCGCGCTCACCCTGCTACTGGCGGCGGTGACCGTCACCCTCAGTCTTCTTCTTTTACGCAGCGGCCGCCTCGTAACCGACCCCGCGCTGCGCGCGTACATCCGTTTTTGCAATAAACTCAACCGCGCCGGGCTCGTCCGCGACCCGAGCGAAGCGCCTCTCGCATTTGCCAGACGCGTCATGCACGAGCGCGCGGACCTGTCGGCGGAAGTATTTGCGATCACACGTCTTTACACGCAGATCCGCTACGGCCGTGTAGTCATTGACCCGGGACGCCTGGCCGCGCGCGTTCAGAAGTTCAAGCCCGCCCGACGCGCCTGAGCGGGGCGGCGAATAGCGCGATGATGAGTGTCCACGCTTGTCGCCAGTCTGTTATGCCATCGCGTCGAGGATCTTCTCAAGGTCCGATGCGGCTTCGAAGCCGGCGGCGTAGAGCCGCGCATACACCCCGCCCGACGCGAGCAGGTTCGCGTGCGGGCCCGCTTCGACGATGCGACCGCCTTCCAGCACGACGATGCGGTCGGCCTGTTTAATGGTTGACAGGCGATGTGCGACGATGAGGCTGGTGCGCCCCGCGCGGAGCGTCTTCAGCGCGTCCTGGACGAGACGCTCGGACTCGTTGTCCAGCGCGGCGGTCGCTTCATCGAGGATCAGAAGGGGCGCGTCCTTGAGCAGGGCGCGCGCGATCGCGACCCGCTGGCGCTGTCCGCCGGACAAGAGCACACCGTTTTCGCCCACGATCGTATCGAGACCCTGCGGCATCTCCGCCGCAAAGGTTTCGACTTGGGCACGGCGCGCGGCTAACTCAATTTCCTCATCCGTATGTTCGCGCAGGCTGCCATAAGCGATGTTGTTTCGAATCGTGTCGTTGAACAACACGACGTTCTGCCCGACAAAAGCAATATGTCGCCTCAAGGTCGTCAAGCCGAACGATTCGAGCGGGCGTTCATCGATGTAAATGCGTCCCGCCGTGGGCTCGTAGAACCGCGGGACGAGATTGACCAACGAGGTCTTGCCACCGCCCGAGCGGCCGACGAAGGCAACGGTTTCACCGGCCGCGATGTCGAGGTTTATCAACTCGAGCGCGTCCCGGTCGCCGTAGCTTAGATACACGCCCTCGAACCGGATGCGCCCGCTAACCGTACCCTCATCAGCGCCTTCGTCGACCTCCGCGCTGGCGTCGGCAAGACCAAATATGGATTCCGATGCCGCGATCCCGCGCTGTAGAAATTCGTTCACGCCGGCCAGGCGCTTCGTCGGTGGCAAGAGCAATGCTGTCGCGGTCAGGAAAGCGATTAGATCACCTAGAGTCATCGTGCCAGCCGCCCTTTCGCGCAGCGCGAGCAGGATCATGGCTGCGATGCCGACGGCCACCAATAACTGGGTGATCGGTACGGTCATCGCGCTGGTACGCACGACTTTCATATGGAATTTCCGGGCATTGTTGATGGCTCGGCCAAAGCGCGCAATTTCGTAGTCGTAGCCGTCGAATACTTTGATCTCGCGGTGGCCACGCACGGCCTCCCCGGCGACCTCGTTTATTTCACCGACCGATTCCTGCAGTCTGCGGCTCATCTCGCGCATACGGCGCGAGACACGGTAAACCACGAAACCGACGGGCGGCGCGAGCAGTAACAAGAGGCCGGCGAGTTGCCAATTGAGAAACAAGAGATAGCCCATCAGGACGATGACGACGGCCGAATCTTTGACCATGACCGTGATCACGCGGGTCGACGCCTGCGCGACCTGGGTGGCGTCGAAAGTAAATTTCGAGATGAGTTCCCCGCTGGTACGCCGGTCGAAAAATTCCGCAGGCAGGCGGACCAGGGTGCGGAACATGGTCGCGCGTAGATCGGCGACCGTGCGCTGCGCCACCCAGTGCAAGGCGACCGTGCCGAGGTAGCTCAAGCCCCCGCGAACCGCGAACAGGACAACCAGAAGCAACGGGGTGATGTAGAAGGACGCTTTGCCGGCGATCTCGAATTCTTGGTCGATCAGCGGTTTCAGCAGTGCCGGCAGCATCCACTCGGTCGAGGCCAGCCCCAGCATCGCCCCGATGGCGAGCGCGAACACCCGCCAATGCGGCCGCACAAAGCTCAGTAATCTCAGGTAAATACGGCCGCTGTCGGTGATCACAGAGCACATTTTGACACTATGCCCGCGGCACGGGCAATTTGCCGCCACCTTCGGCGTGCACTGCAGCAATCTGGTTCGCTGGCGGACTTCAACCTAAAATAGCCCTTTCATTGTCCTGAAAGCTCACGGAGCATTCCATCGCATGTCGGAACTCCACCCCATCGTCGCCGTTACGGGATCTTCTGGCGCTGGAACAACCAGTGTGAAATCCGCCTTCGAGCACATCTTTGCGGGCGAAGGCATTCAGCCAGCCGTCATCGAAGGCGACAGCTACCACCGATACGATCGCGCGGAAATGGCCCGGGAGGTCGAAAAGGCCGCGTTACGCGGCCACACCCTCACGCATTTCGGCCCCGACGGCAATCTGTTTGATGAACTGGAGAATCTGTTTCGCACCTACATCGATACGGGCAGCGGCAAGCGTCGGCATTACGTGCATACCGATGAGGAGGCCGAAGTCCTCGGCGCCGAACCGGGTACTTTCACGCCATGGACGCCGCTACCGCGAGACACGGATCTCCTGTTTTACGAGGGTTTGCACGGCGGCCTAGAGACCGAAGAGAACGACATCGCGCGGCTCGTCGACCTCTTGATCGGCGTGGTGCCGATCATCAACCTGGAATGGATCCAGAAAATTCACAGGGATCGTGCTGTTCGCGGCTATTCGGCGGAAACGGCGACCGCCATGATCCTGCGACGCATGCCTGACTACGTGCACTATATCTGCCCCCAGTTTTCGAGGACCGACGTGAATTTTCAACGCGTCCCTACGATCGACACCTCCAATCCCTTCACCATTGGCAAGATCCCCCCGAGTGAACAGAGCATGATCGTCATCCACATCGCCAACCATGACAAGATCAACCCGGATTATCCCCGCCTGCTAGAGACCCTCGAAGGATCGTTCATGTCTCAACCCGATACACTCGTCGTACCGGCGGGAAACATGGTGTCGGCGATGGAGCTACTGCTCAATCCCGTTATTGAGCACATGATGAAATGCCGCGATCGGTCAGTAAAGCGGAGTGCTGCCTAAGCCTTAGCAGACTGTTGCAAAATGAGGGTCTACCGTTTTTCAACGGCCTACTAAGCACGGCGCGGAAAATTCAGCGACCCGCGGTTATACTACGCGCGGGTTCTGCTCGGGGGAAAAGACCATGCGCTCGATCCTGCTTCTCAATGCCAAAGGCGGCAGCGGGAAAACGACAGTTGCGACCAATCTTGCGGGCTATTACGCCGATGCCGGCGCCAAGGTTGTGCTGGCCGACTACGATCCCCTCGGCGGCAGCGTCGATTGGATCCGGCAGCGTCCCGCGAAGTTTCCGAAAATAACCTGTATAGAGGCATTCTCTTCAGGTTTACGCGTTCCCCGCCGCACTGACGTCGTCATCATCGATGCGCCATCGAGAACCCACGGGGATCAACTGGTCAGTCTCCTGCGTCGAGCGCACACTGCCATCGTTCCCATCGTTCCATCCCCGGTCGATATTCGAGCCGCGCAGAGATTTTTCGCAGAACTGCGCGACGTACGGCCGCAGATCAAAACGGACATTAAGTTGGCGACCGTCGCCAGCCGCCTCCGTGTGGGGACGCGTGTGGCCGACGATCTCGAAGATTACCTCTACGATCTCAAGCTGCCTTCAGGGCGGCGGTTTCCGTTCCTGACCTTTCTGCGCCAGAGCGCTAATTACCTCAAGGCGGCCGAGCGTGGTATCTCGATCTTTGAATTCGCGCCATTGGCAACGGCGACGGACCGGGAATACTGGGCGCCGCTGTTGCGCTGGCTGACGAGTTCGCGCAGCCTGCCGCAAGGTAGGGGGAGCCTGTAGCAGCAGCACGATGGCGGGAGTAGCGCGCTAGAACACGCGCGTCAAGCCGCGTCGTCTTGAGTGCGCCGCGGTACCGACGCGTCGATACCGGTCGCGAGTTCGAGTCCGCTCTTGCGCAGTGCCGCCGCCACCTCCGAGTTGCCCATGCCATCGGCGGCTTCTGCCTGCAGGCGATACAGCACGGGCGACGGCGCGACACTGATCAAGCGTTCCAAATGATCTTTGGCCTGTCCCCATAAGCCGGCGCGTATCGACAATCGCGCGCGCGTCAGTGTCAGGCCCGGGTCGTCGCTTCGCGTGACGGCCCAGCCGTCGGCCTTGCGGAGTTGTCTGGCCGGCGGTTCGCATTCGATTTCGCCGTACAGCGCCGCGAGTGACGAGTCCCAGGCGCTTTCAAGTTGCTTGCGTAACAGTACTTCCGCCTCATCGCCCGCGCCGACCGCGCATAATCCCTGAACGTAGCGCCCGAGAACCTGCGGCGATTTCCGCATTGGTTTTGACATGCCCTTCCAGAGCGTGTGCAGGACCTCGAGCGTCTCGCGGGGCTCGTTGAGCACGGCGATCGCGCAGTCGCGTTCCAGGGCGTTGATATCATCAAACGGCATCACGCGGTCGCGTCTCAGGTCCGGGATCAGTTCCAGCAGCGCGCGCATATCACCGGAACGCCGCAACAAGTCCATGCGAAGCTTGAGTACCTGCGGGTTCCGCGCCTGCGCTCCTTGGAGGCGATCGATGAAGCCGCGCGCTTCGATCAGTTGATCATTCTCGATCAACCACTGTGCGCGCTTGATGTCGATCGCGTCGGCAGCATCAGGCTGTACATCATGTGCGAGCCGCAGATAGTTGTCGCGCCGTGCGGACGCTTTCAGCGCCTGTGCCGCCTCGGCTGCCGCCAGGTAATGGACTTCCGGTTGCGCGTCTTCATCCACACCGCGGCTGAACAGACGCTCGGCACGCGCGAATTCGCCCTTGGCCAGCGCGAGCATCCCGCTCGCAAGGGAACGGTGCGCCCGGCGACGGCGGTATTCTTCTGACCAGCGCCGCCAGCGCCGGCGTAATTCGAACAGATTGGCCAAACCTCGCAGTAACCCGTAAAGCACGATCCCCAGCGCAACGGAAGCCAACATGAAGAAGGCGAAGGTTGTGCGAACCACCTTGCCGCCGAAACCGATGACGATGAAGCCCGGGTCGTTGGCTACGATGGAACCCGCCACGACCGCGAGCGTCAGGGCCAGGAGTGCTGTCGCAAGCAGTTTCATCACGACTACTTCGCGGCGATGCCTGCGGGTGCATCACCCCTGAGCGATATCCGCTTGGCGCGAACGGCATCGAGGCTCGCTGATATTTCCGGTACGACCGGGTCGAGATCGGTCGCCTGTTCGGCCTTAAGGCGAGTTAGGATCGCCGCGACGGCGGCGTCGTTCGTATCGTAGTATTCGGTGAGGAAATTGATAACCAGTTTACTTGCCGCCTGAAAATTCGCGTTATCCCTGCGTAATACGGACAAGCGCGCGCTCGCGAGCTCCAACCTCAGGTTCTGCTCCAGGAAGTAGCGCAGTTCCGGATCGAACAATACCCCGTCCGGCATTTCGCCATCCTTAATTTCGACCAGGCTGACGAGATCGGCCCACATCGCCTTGGCCATGCCTTTCCAGTTCTCGACGGTGGCATCCTCGCTTCGCATCCGCGTTAAAGACATATCGATGTCCGCGATGGGCTTGGTGGGTAATTCGCCCGCGCGCGCCACCGCTTCGGCGAGATAAATAGCGAGGCCTTCGACGTCCGGCAGGTTCACCGCTTCGAGGCTTGCGATGTCTTTGGCGATCTGTTCGCGGACTCCGATCAAATCGGGGTGCTTGGCCAAGCGCAGGCGGATGTCAGCCGCCTTGAGGGCGGCGATCGCCGTGCGCACGTCGCGTTCTAGCGCCAGGCGCTGGGTAGCTGCGAGCACCAGATATTCAGCTTCCGCCAACACCCAGGTGAGCGATACTTGCTTGTCCTTCGCGTACAGGGCTGTGACCGAGTCTTCCAGCGCGCGTTGCGCCTTCTGCAAAGCAGCGACGTCGGCTGTCAGCGTCTGTCGCGCTTCATCCAAGCTGCGGCTCATCTGCTCGGCTTTTTCAACGCGCGTATCAATTTGTGCGCGCTCACCCTCGATGGCGTTGACGTGGCGTACGATATCTTCGAACGCCGGGGCATGTTTCTCGGTGAACCAGTAGTAAGCTGCCGCCCCCACGATCAATAAGAATGCGTACAGGAAAAATACCGATCCGTGTAAATGATTGTGCCGGACCGCGGTCGAGGGTGCTTCGCTGCTGCTCGGATCCGCGTCCTGTGCCTCGGCAGAGGCCTTTCCACTATGGTCGACGTCGCTCATATTTCGTCGTTGGCCCAATTGATCAGGTGCTTGATTATGCTTTCGTCAGCCGGATTTTCAACGACGAGCGGCGGGTTGGTGAAACCTAGCGATTCCACTTCTTGGCCCACCCGTGAGCTGACAACCAGCATCTGCATGTCGAACAGGTGATCGAGGCCCTCATCCTCAATCTTATCGGCCAGATTATCCAGGGCCTCGATGCTGGTCGCGAGCCCGATATCCGGCACTTTTACGTCATTATCCTTCAGGGTATCGACCAGCACGATCTCCGGCTTTCGCCGCTCGTAGCATTCACAGTAAACGACTTCGGCCCCACGCCGTTCTAGCGTTTTGGCCAGATATTCGCGTCCTTCCGTGCCGCGAAAGATGAGGATACGTTGATCGGTGACCTGCGCTTCCGCCAGTCCATCCAGCCGCAGCAGGCCTTCGGAACTGAACTCGCTGGACGGCACTTCGACCTTTGCGACGCCGAGTTCACGCAATCGCCCGGCCGTACCGAGCCCAACGGCAAAGATCTTCAAGCCGTTGAGCGGCTGCCCCTGTTCCTTGACGATTTCGACACCGCATTCGGCGGCGTTCTTACTGACGAAGATGGCAATGTCGAAATCAGTAAGTCCGGCGACAAGCCGGCTGGCGGTTTGATCGTCTTTAAGGCACCCGATGATGAGCATCGGTGCGCGGATCGCGATTCCGCCCTCCTTCTCGATGGCCAATGCCAGACTCTCGGCCTGTGCTTGCGGCCGGGTGACGAGCACGGTAATTCCGTCGAGGGGTTTCATGCCGAATTATCTTTCTGCAGCGTCCTTTAAATGTTCCAGGATATGGTCTGCACCGGCATTCAGCAGCCGCTCGCCGAGCCCGGCACCGATCCGCTCAGCCTGGTGCGGAGGTCCGCTCGCAGTGTGCCGCACGACTCGCCTGCCGTCGACTTCCGCGACGAGTCCGACGAGCATCAACTCGCTACCGTCGATGGCAGCATACCCCGCGACGGGGACGTTGCAGTTGCCGCCGAGCCGTAGATTCATGGACCGTTCGGCGCGGACACAAAGTGCCGTCGTTTCATCGTTGAGCCGGCCGATCAGACCTTCCACCGTGGCGTCACCCATGCGGCACTCCACCCCAATCGCGCCCTGGCCTACCGCGGGCAGTACGACCTCGGTATCGATCAAGCAACAGCGATCGTCCATCAGACCGAGGCGCCGCAGACCGGCCGCTGCCAGCACGATGGCATCGAAGGGACCGTCGAGCAGCTTTTTGATCCGGGTCGGGACATTGCCCCTGAGATCGCGCACGTCGAGATCACCGCGCGCCGCCAGCAACTGACTCTTGCGTCTGAGGCTCGAGGTACCGACGCATGCACCCACCGGCAGGTCGGCCAAGGATCCGCCCGCTCGGGCTATCAGCACATCACGCGGGTCTTCACGTTTCAATATGGCGGGAATGTGTAATCCGGACGGTATTTCCACCGGTACATCTTTCATGGAGTGCACGGCTATATCGGCCCGGTCCTCCATCAAGGCCACCTCGAGTTCCTTGATGAACAGGCCCTTACCACCGATTCCGGCCAACGGTAAATCAAGCGTGCGATCGCCGGCGGTTATGATCGGTACGAGTTCGACTTGGAGATCCACATGCGTCGACGCCAGGGAGTGGGCGACGTGACGGCTCTGCCAGAGAGCGAGTTCGCTCGCACGCGATGCGATTCGAATCAGCGTCTTCGCAGTCATCTCAGTCCGTCGAACAGCGCGCCAGGCTCACGATCGCTGCGCAGGAAAATCATTGGTCCTCAGCACTCCTCCAGCATCTAAGCGTCGCGGAATTCACGACCGAATCCCTGCTGCGGGGAGAGCGGGCAAACACGCGGAACAGGCTTTGAAAATGTAGCGCCGATCTCACGAAAATCCACACATCACGGGTGACCCGGAGCGCAATGCTAGCAGTTTTTCCTGTGGTAAGGTGTCGGCTTATGAATGCACCGGTAAGCCCTGCCTGATGCCAAAACGCCTCGGCGTAATCATGGATCCCATCGCCGGGATCACGCCTGAGAAGGACACGACCTTGGCGCTGTTGCTGGCCGCGAGCGCGTGCGGTTGGGAACTGCACTACATGGAGATGAAAGACCTCGTTTTGATCGACGGTCGTGCCTGCGCGCGGACCCGTCCACTGGTCGTCCACGATTCTCTCGAACATTGGTTTGATTTCAAGGGGCCGGCGGTCGAAGTACCGGAACCGCTGAAGCGGCTCGACTGCGTTCTAATGCGCAAGGATCCGCCCTTCGACATGGAATACGTGTTTGCGACTTACATGCTCGAACGCGCACAGATCGACGGCACGCTCGTCGTCAATTATCCTCGTTCGATCCGTGATGCCAGCGAGAAACTGTTCACCGCCTGGTTTTCTGAACTGTGCCCCCCGACGATCGTCACGCGCCGCATGCGCGATCTGCGGTCGTTCCTCGAGACCGAGCGCGATATCGTGGTCAAGCCTCTAGACGGCATGGGCGGCGCGTCCGTGTTCCGCGTGCAGAAAGGCGATGCCAACGCCAGCGTGATATTCGAGACACTCACAGATCTCGAACACCGCTATTGCATGGCGCAGCGATATCTCCCGGCCATTGCCGAGGGTGACAAGCGCATTCTCATGGTCGACGGCGAACCTGTGCCCTATGCCTTGGCGCGAATACCGGCGGAGGGAGAATTGCGCGGCAACCTCGCCGCTGGCGGACGGGGCGTCGCCCAAGCCCTGTCGGCCAGCGATCGCGCGATATGCGAGCGCGTGTCGGGCGAACTCAAGCAACGGGGTTTGATATTCGTGGGTCTCGACGTGATCGGCGACAAGCTCACGGAAATAAATGTCACCAGCCCGACCTGCGTTCGCGAGATCGAAGCGCAATTCGACGTCGATATCGGCGGACGATTGATGGCGGCCATCGATGCACGGTTGTAACAAACGGCAGCAATTCACGCCATGCTCCAGATCGCGAAAGGCAACCGCTGAGCGGGAGGATGGACCCGCAATTTGAGCGCAGTTGCGATAAAACCGGTCATCACGCCAGACGATCGTCTGGGCTTGACCATTTGCCTCGCCATTATCGTGCACGCCATGGTGGTGCTCGGCGTAAGCTTCGCTCCCGAGCCGGTGCCCGAAGCGCGCTACGAATCACTGGAAATCATCCTCGTTCCCGAGAAATCCGATCGCGCGCCCGAGGATGCGGACATGTTGGCGCAGGCCAACCTCATCGGCGGCGGCGATGCCGAGCAAAGCGATCCACCGGCGGCGCCCGTCAAGGCGCCGATTCCCGCCCAGACGCCCGACATTACGTCGACGCCGGCGCCTCCGGTCGAGCCGCTGCCCGCCTCGTCGGCGGAACAGGCTGCCCTTGCCGATCCGATTGAGGCATCGCCCGATGAGCCCGCCGACGCCGCGGCAGAAGTGGAACAACGCCTGGTCGAGACGGCCACCGATGCCGATCTCGCAAAACCCGACCGGCTCGAAGAAGCAGCGCCCGCGCCGATCGAGAGCCCGCAGCGCGATGCGGAAAAGCCGCCGCGTCCGCAGATCAAATCCCCGCCGCTGCCCACAGCCGCACAGTTGCTGACCCGTTCATTCGCCCTCGCGAGTCTCAACGCGGAACTGCAACAACGGCTCGATTCCCGCGCCAAGCGTCCGCGGCGTAAATACATTTCCGCTAATACGCGCGAATATCGTTATGCGGCCTACATGGAAGCCTGGCGCGCCAAGGTGGAGCGTATCGGCAATATCAACTACCCGGACGAGGCCCGGCGCCGGCGCTTGTCGGGGAATTTACTGCTCGACGTCGCGCTCAATCCGGATGGCTCGGTCCAGGAAATCACCGTGAGGCGCTCGTCCGGGCACAAGGTTCTCGACGACGCCGCCATTCGGATCGTTGAGCTCGCCTCACCATTTGCGCCTTTTCCTCCCGCTATTCGCAGGGAAGTAGACATTCTGCACGTCACCAGAACCTGGAAATTCCTCAACAGCAATAAGTTTTCGGCACGCTGAGCGGGTTAGGACAGATTGCACCCGCGCCTTGAATGTGTGCGTCCGGAGAGGAATACTGGTCGCTGAAGTGCATGACCTCGACCTCACAAACCACTTTTTGATCGCGATGCCGGCCCTGGCTGATCCGAATTTTCATCACACCGTGACTTATATATGCGCCCACAGCGAGGAAGGCGCGATGGGGATCGTGATCAACCGGCCACTCGAAATTGAACTCGGCGAGGTACTCTCGCAGATGGATTTGAACATCGACGATCCGGATGTGGCCTTGCGCCCGGTCTACCAGGGCGGACCCGTGCACCAGGATCGCGGCTTCGTGATTCACCGACCTGCCCGGGAGTGGAGCTCGACCATCACCATCAATCAGGAAGTCGGCGTCTCGACCTCGCGCGATATCCTGGAAGCCATCTCGGCAGGAAAGGGCCCGGACGACACGCTGGTAGCCCTCGGCTATGCCGGCTGGGGCGCGGGACAGATCGAACAGGAAATGGCGCAGAACGCCTGGCTCAGTGGCCCCGCCGACCTGGAGATCATTTTTACCACGGCGGTCGACGAGCGCTGGCAGTGCGCAGCCCATCTGATCGGTATCGATCTGGGCTCGATCTCGCGCGACGTCGGTCATTCCTGAGCGGTGGCGGGAAGCACTTATCTCGCCTTCGATTTCGGCATGCGGCGTATCGGAGTGGCGGTCGGGCAAGATATCAGCCGCACTGCCCGCGCGCTCGACACGGTCCATGTCAGAAACGGCCATCCCGACTGGGACGCACTGAGCGCACTCATCGAACAGTGGGCTCCCGAGCGATTCGTTCTCGGCAAGCCGGTGACGACCGACGGCACGGAACACCCCCTGGCCGCAGCGATCGACCGTTTCGCGCGGCGCTTGGAGGGACGATTTGGAATCCCGGTATTGTTCGTCGATGAGACCTTGTCGACCTACGCTGCCGAACGAGATCCGGACTCATTGCGGAGCGGTGTCGATGCCGTCGCTGCCCGTGTCATACTCGAATCCTGGTTCTCGGAAAATTAATCGATCGAGCGACATCATGTCCGGGTTTGAAGATATCGACGTCGAAGCCTTGATCGACGATATCGGCGAGCGCCTCGCGCAGCATCTTCGCGACCTCGAGCTCGATAACCCGGTCCTCATCGGTATCCGCACGGGCGGGGTGTGGCTGGCTGAACGTCTGTTCGCCGCGCTGGACCTGAAAGAGCCGCTGGGGGAACTCAACATCGCTTTTTATCGCGACGATTTCAGCCGCATCGGCATACACCCGACGGTCGAGCCGTCGCAATTGCCGTTTGACGTCACCGACCGCCATCTGCTTTTGGTCGACGACATCCTCTTCACCGGACGCACAGTTCGCGCCGCAATGAACGAGATCTTCGACTACGGTCGTCCGCGTTCCATCTCGCTGGTGGTGCTGGTCGACCGTAGCGGGCGCGAATTGCCCATCGATGCAAACGTGTATGGAACCCGGATCACGCTAAGCCCCGGAGAGCATGTTAAACTCCTCGGGCCTGACCCCCTGCGACTCGAGATTTGCGCGACCAAGGCCTGAAAGCTCCCGCTATTGCGGCCGGCCGCTCCGGCACCGGTCCGACGTTTTTTTTCATTGAAACCCGCCGCGTCGTCGTCCGCTGATGCCGCACCAGACCATTCAACTCGATAGTCAAGGCCGCTTAAAACATTTTCTGACGATCGAACAATTACCGCGGGCCCTGCTCGTGGAGATCCTCGACAATGCCGAGCGCTTCACCGTAGTCGGCGACCGAGCGGTGAAAAAAGTCCCTCTGTTGCGCGGCAAAACCGTGGTCAACCTCTTTTTTGAGCCGAGCACCCGCACGCGCACGACCTTTGACCTGGCAGCGAAACGTCTTTCGGCCGACGTGATGAATTTGAACATCGAGGCGAGCGCGACCAGTAAAGGAGAGTCCCTGGCCGATACGCTGCGCACGCTCGAGGCCATGCAGACGGATATGTTCATCGTACGCCATCACAACAGCGGTGCAGCGGAGTTCATCGCCCGCCAAGTCGCACCCGGTGTGAGTGTCATTAACGCCGGAGATGGACGCCATGCACATCCGACGCAGGCGATGTTAGACATGTTCACCATCCGGCGACACAAGGCGAATTTCGAAAATCTCATCGTCGCCATCGTTGGTGATGTCGCTCATTCACGCGTCGCGCGTTCAGAGATTCACGCGCTGGCGACTTTGGGCGTGCCCGAGATCCGGGTGGTCGGGCCAAAGACCTTGATCCCCGCACAGATCGAGCAGCTGGGCGTTCAAGTGCACTACGATCTGGAACGCGGCATCGACCAGGCCGATGTCGTCATCATGCTGCGCCTACAACAGGAACGCATGAAAAGCGCGCTCCTGCCGAGTGGTCATGAATACTTCCACACTTATGGACTCACGCCAGCGCGGCTGCAGCGGGCAGCGGCCAATGCCATCGTGATGCACCCGGGTCCGATCAATCGCGGGGTGGAGATTGATTCCGCCGTGGCCGACGGCGAGCACTCGGTCATCCTGCAACAGGTCACCCACGGTATCGCCGTGCGCATGGCGGTGATGTCGATGGCCGTGGGGACGCAAGCGACGGCGAATGAAACTTAAAATCAGCCACGGCCGCCTTGTCGACCCAGGTAACAACCGTGACGAGACTGCCGATCTTTTCGTCGATGGGGGCATGGTAGTCGGCATCGGCCGCACCCCATCCGGATTCAAGGCTGCGCGTGAAATCGACGCGTCGGGCTTGATCGTCTGTCCGGGCTTTACGGAAATCGGGGCAGCGCTGCGCGAACCCGGCGCCGAGCACAAGGCGACTATTGCGAGCGAACTGACCGCCGCGGCGGCCGGCGGCTTCACGACGGTATGCTGCACGCCGGACACCTTGCCCGTAATCGACACACCCGCGGTGGTCGAGCTCATCACTCAGCGCGCCAAGGGTGTGCGCGGTGCGCGCGTACGCTGTATCGGCGCGTTAACCAGCGGCCTCGACGGTGAGATCCTGGCGGAAATGTATGCACTAAAGGACATCGGTTGCGTTGGCGTCGCCAACGCCGGGCGCGTGATACGGGATTCCAACGTACTCAAACACGCGATGGCCTACGCTTCGACTCTCGATATGACCGTCTTTCTCAATGCGGAGGATCCCTGGCTCGGTGCACCGGGCTCGATGCACGAGGGCGCCGTCAGCACCCGTCTTGGTATTCCCGGCATTCCGTCCGCAGCCGAACTGATCGGTCTTGGACGCGATCTTCTGCTGATCGAAGAAGCGGGGGTGCGCGCCCACTTCCGCACGCTATCGTGCGGGCGCTCGACGAAGTACTTGAAAGATGCGCGGAAAGCCGGTCTCGCAGTCACCAGCGACGTCGGCATCGCACACCTCTTTCTGTGCGACGAAGACATCGGCAGCTTTGATGCCGCCTGCCACGTACGGCCACCGTTTCGATCGCGCCGCGACCGCTCGCAGTTACGCAGAAGTTTGGGCGAAGGTCATATCGAGGCACTGAGTGCTCATCACGAACCCCACGACAGCGATGCCAAGGCGGCACCGTTCAGTGCGACGGAGCCCGGAATATCCGGGTTCGATTCGTTTTTACCCTTGATGCTCGAACTGGTCGACGACGGCGCGATGGATCTCAAACGCGCGATTAACGCCGCTGCGCTCGAACCGGCCCGGATCCTGGGGCTCAATAGCGGCGTGATCGGTGTCGGAGACGCCGCCGATATCTGCATCTTTGACCCCGCGCTCAAATGGCGGCTGAGCGAGGAGGCCATGTTGAGCAGTGGCAAGAACACGCCATTCATGGGGCGCGGATTGCGCGGCAAGGTCGTAATGACGCTCGTCGATGGACGCACAGTGTTCGAGGCGAAGAACTGACGTGGCGATCGCCATCGACGCCACCACGGCGCCCGAGCCCTCACGGGGGCACCGCGGGACCATCCTGCTCGAGGACGCCGAAGTCCTGAGCAAGGAGCAATACGATGGTGCGCAATTCGTCTTGCGCCTCGCATGCCCCCGAATCGCCGCACGCACCCGGCCGGGCAGTTTTGTTCACATGCGCTGTGCGGACGAACTGCTCATGCGGCGACCGATGTCGGTGATGCGGGCGTCGCCCGAACAGGGATGGATCGACATTTTGTTCAAGGTGCACGGTCGCGGCACAGCGCTTCTGGCCGAGCGAAAAGTCGGCGAGACCTTAAGCTTACTCGGCCCGATCGGTAAACCCTTTCGTCTGCTGGGCTACCGCGCACAGCCGCTCTTGATCGGCGGCGGCGTCGGCATTCCACCGATGATCTTTCTCGCCGAGCACATGCGCGCGACGGGCGCAAACGTTGAACCAATCGTGTTGATGGGCTCGGAAATCCCATTTCCCTTTCGCCCACGACCGTCGCAGATCATCGCCGGTGGCATACCCGACGGGGTCATCGCCGCCATGCCGCTGCTGGACGATTGGGGCATTGCCTCGCGCCTCGCGAGCCGGCAGGCTTACCCGGGCTGCTACGACGGTTTCGTTACCGATCTGGCGCGCGCCTGGATCGAAAACACCGGCGTGGAGCGGGGGGGCATCGAGATCTTCGCCTGCGGGCCCACGCCGATGTTACGTGCAGTTGCCGCACTCGCGCGCGAATTTGCCCTGCCATGTGTGATCTCGCTCGAAGAATTCATGGCCTGCGCCGTCGGCGGCTGCGCCGGATGCACCGTCACAATCAACACTCTGGAGGGACCGACGATGAAACGGGTGTGCGTCGACGGGCCGGTGTTCGATGCGGCGACGGTCGTCTTCCCGGACTAAGCAACCATTCGGATCTCGAACCGGGTGTCCTACTTCACCGCCGCACGTGATGCAGAGAGCCAGCGGCGGTATACGGCGCGCGCCTTCAAACCCCTCGACGGTGAAATCTGGGTGAGTGCCTGCTTGCGCACGAACAGGTATCTGTCAATCAGCGATATCGGCCAGATCCACCAGGCCGTTCGCGACGAGGGCCTGCTCGAGTTCAGCGCGGCTGAAACCGACCAGAATGTCTTCGCCAATCTTCAATACGGGGAGCATCTTGACGGTCATTTCCGCAAACTGTCGCCGTCCTTCGGGCGTGGTCTCAACGTCGTATTCGCAGTGGACGATCCCTTCGTCCTGTAGATAAGCCCGCGCGCTTCTACAATAGCGACACCACGAGGCGCTCAACATGACGACCGTCCCCGCATCGGGAATGACGTCTCTGTCGCATACGACAGGCGGGCCCGCGGACGGAGACATCGAGGCATTCCACGTAATCCATGCGACGATGCTCGCGCCCAGCAGAATAGTCGGAGCATGATTCCTCACTTTTTCGCCGCCCGTTGACAACTCACCACTCCCTTCAGCGGTAATCCCATTCGAACTCTCGGAGATCGATCCACCCGAAACCGTCAAATCGGACGCCTTCGACGGCGAGGCGGTCGTACTGTTCGCCAGCTGCACCGTCGCGCCCCCGCGGAGAGATCGTGCCTTTCACGTTCACCACCCGGTGCCACGGGACATCGTTGCCCGGACCGAGCGCAGACAGCGCATAACCCACCTGGCGCGCACCAGTCGGACCTTCGATCCCGGCCAGTGCAGCAACCTGTTTATAGGTGGCGACGCGCCCGCTGGGAATGCAAGACACCACGTTCCAGACGCGCTGGTTACGCCCCTCAGCTCGGGTCATGTTTGCACCGCCACAGTAGAAGCCCTCCTAGCACTGGTCCACGTTCTCTATACGAAGCGGCTCCCCAATTTCGATACGCAGCCCGCGGTCGGGAAGATCCGTCGCGCGCAGGCACATCAGAATTTTTCCCGCGCCGGTCCAGCGCACGGCGACGTTCTTCGCAGTGAACGGCACGCCGTCGTTGGCGAGCCTTTCATCCAGGATCTTGGGACCTGCTGTCCCGCCGCGCTTGATCAGATAGGCACCAACGTGAAATTGGCCGTGCGGCATGCGCGATTCGGCAACGGTCACCCGCAAGGTCCATGCACCGTCAGGCGATTCGTATTCATCGAATACGCGCTCTTCGCCCGCGCCGCATGCCGTCAATAGCATCAAAGCGGCGCACCACGTCCAATGGGTTCGCCCGCCCATAAGAACGCTCGATGCCCTTCTTCTGCACGCGCGTAGCGTGGGCCCGGATCGAATCGAAAGGGTCGAAGTAGCCATGCGTTTAACCGAAATCTTCGGGATAGGCCGCGAATCGCGGCACATGCGGGAATGACAATGACCCATACTGGCGACGGGCGTAGTGATCTTCACGGCGAGCGCACCCCACAGGCAGCGGCCTTGAATCACCTTACCGGACGCGCTCATACGCTTCACCAATGCAATCGACCCATGCCCGCCACCGGCCCTCGTCGGACGGGAACTTCGGATGGTTGAACCGTGCGACGGCGACGTGACCACCATCCGTGCGGAAGGCCCGCGCCTCGATGAATTCGAGCTCGTCTTTGTAGGCCTGCCGCTGGTCGTCCGCCACGCGCTTTTCCAAATCATCGGACCACAGATCCGCAGCGCGCAAGGATGCGAGCAGGCGCAAAGCATCCGTCGCGTCGCCGCCGCGCGGCGTACACAAGTAAAGGCTGCTATTCAGTTTGTCACCCTGATCGAACACCAGGTCATAGCCGTCGACGATAGTGTCGTTGTTGAATTCGGTGGGCAGCGCTTCGCCAGTCATCAGCTTTTAAACTGCTCCATCACGGCTTTAATTCGACCTCGATGAATGAAAATTCGAAATCGTTCGCATTGATCACGTTGTGTTCAACGCCCTCGCTACGGGCATAGGACCGGCCGGCCTTGAGTTCGGCAGTTTTCTCACCCTCTGCTGATTCGAGCATCAGGGAGCCGGTGGTCAGGGGAATTACGACATAATCGTACCCGTGCCGATGCCATCCGGTTTCGGCACCCGGCGGAAACCGCCATTGGGTCACGATGACGCGATCAGTTTCGAATTGCTTCGAGGGCTCGGCTTGTGGTCGCGGGGTAGCCATGGTGCGCTCCCGGGGAATGGCCTCTTTATGTTACGCGATCGAACGCGGTTTTATGAACCGGGTCGGATAAAAACTCAGCGCGAATTCGATGCATTGGCGAGTCCGATTCCCGAGTCTCGCGCCTCTTGATATCGACGGCTGGCGGCGCTTAAGCAGGAACCGCTCTTTTCGAGTTGTCGGCAGCGGGAACGTAATTCATACGCCGATGCCCCAAAGCCAGTAAACCCCGAGTGCAAAACCGAGCGCTTCGCCGCCTGCTGCGATACGCGGAACGATGCCGGGCTTACCGTCGAGGCCGAGGCTGACCATCCGTCCGAACAGCAACCCACCCATGAGCACGACCGCCAATAGCAAGGCGGAGAACACCAGCGTCGGAATGAATGCTGCGGCGATGAACACTACCGCGCAGGCGACGGTGACGCCCCCCGCCCCCGAACGCAGGTAATTCTTCGCGTCGACGTGGTCCGCGTTCAACGAGTACGGGAAGGCGATGGTTTCTATGGGCTTGAACAGCGCCCCCAGACCGAAGAGCAGAAAAATGAAACCGGTAATGAGCAGGTAAGCGGTCATCGCCCTGCAACCACGCCGTTCACTCGTTTGTTATGTTCCGCATCAGTCATGGGTTCGCCTCGCTGGTCATGTAATCAATCGTCAGCGCCATTTAAAATTTGTCTCGTAGAACCTTCGTCGAAGTCCTTTTTCTTGCCGATTATGTAAGCGTCAACGATGCCAATGACCCAACAGAAAATTATCAACAACAAGGCGAAATTTAGTGTGAGATTACCGGAAGTGGTGGATGCCTTGGAGGCTGCATTCGAGATGGTAGTGATACTGATTACCCCCCCTTCCAACTCAATTTTCTCTAGGATGGCAATAGCGTGTTGTACTGACTTTACGACAACAACCGCCAGACTTACCAAAACCGTAAGCATGATGACAGTACCGCGTTTATAGTGTTTTAGAACGATCTGACCCAGACCCGGAAATATCAAACCTGACCAAAGCGCTCCCTTTATTGCGTTATTCATCGTGCACTATCTTTCCCGAGACGGAGAGATTTTATGACCACAAACTTCTGCACGCCAAAGCCTTCTCATTCATCAAGAAAGTGAACACTCACCGCTGTTATGCCCAACGAGGGTGTAGAAAAGTCCCACGATTCGAAAAACGGTAAAATCCGGGGTCTCAAAACCATTGCCCCCACTCGAGATCGTCGCGTCCAGCGCAAATGACGAGGTCGAAATTCTCGTCGAATTATTCAATAGCCTTTTTTCTACAGTCTCAACGACTTGCTTGAGCGGCGGTTTACCGCGTAGCGATGCGGAGCTCCAAGCCGTCTGACTCGGAGTGATCGTTAATTTAAGGTGGTTATTGGCTATCTTCGGCCTTATCCGAAGTTGATCTTCGCTTCGAGGTTGGTCCTCGAATCGGCGTTCCCGAGAGCCTCTTCCAGCTCGATGCGCTCTTCTTTGAAGAGGGTGTGCAGGGCCATGTCGAAGGTCTGCATGCCACGCGTACCGCTGCCTTCCATCGCTTCCTTGAGTTCGTGTATCTCGCCCTTGAGGATCAGGTCGGCGATGTGCGGCGAGTTGACGAGGATTTCGATCGCCGCGATGCGCTTGCCGTCCAGGCCCTTGACCAGGCGTTGGGAGACCACCGCACGCAGGTTCAGCGAAAGATCCATGAAAAGCTGCTTGTGCAGGTCTGATGGAAACAGGTTGATCACGCGTTCCATTGCCTGGTTGGCGTTGTTGGCGTGGAGGGTCGATATCGCGAGGTGGCCGGTATTGCAGAGTTCGAGCGCGGCCTCCATGGTTTCACGATCGCGGATCTCGCCGATCAGGATGACATCCGGCGCCTCGCGCAGTGATGCCCTGAGCGCATTCCGGTAGTTCAGCGTGTCCACGCCGACTTCGCGCTGATTGATGATCGACTTGAGATTCGGGTGGGAGAATTCGACCGGATCCTCGATACTCAAAATATGTCCCGTCATCTCCTTATTGCGCTCATTGATCATGGCGGCCAGGGTCGTTGATTTGCCCGAGCCCGTCGCGCCGACCATGAGGATCAGGCCGCGCTTGTGCATCACGAGTTCCTTCAGGATGTCCGGTAAACCCAGCTCGTCAATATTCGGGATCTCGGCGGGTATGCGCCGCAGCACCATGGCTACTTCACCGCGCTGACGAAATATATTGACCCGAAACCGCGCCGATTTGTCCGCCAATGCGATCGCGAAATCGCATTCCATCGTGTCCTCGAACCCGTTGATCTGCTTCTCGTTCATGATGCCGTAGGCCGCTGCCTGCACGAGTTCACCCGTGAGCATGGTCTTGCCGACCGAATTGATCGCGCCCTCGATTTTGATCTTCACCGGCGCGCCGACCGTGAAGAAAAGATCCGAACCGTTTTTGTCCCGCAGCAGGTGCAGATAAGGTGTAATGTCCATGACAATTCCTGATGAGTAGGCGGCGACTAGTGTGCTGTCCCGTCATGAAGGTTCATTGCGGGACGGCACACTAACGCATCATGCCGCTTTCTTCTTCCGACTCTTCGAGTTGTAGGCCGCCGGCATCTTCCAGCGGATTCCTACCCTTGGAGGCCTTGCCCTCGAGCTTGATCCTAAGCCTGAGCTCGTTCATGGAGTCGGCGTTACGCAGCGCATCTTCGAAAGTAATCTGGTCGTCTTCATACAGGTCGAACAGCGCCTGGTCGAAAGTCTTCATGCCCATTTCGTTCGATTTCGACATGATTTCCTTGATACCGTGTACTTCGCCCTTGAGGATGAGGTCGGCGATCAACGGTGAATTCAGCAGGATCTCGATGGCCGCTGCGCGGCCCTTGCTGTTCACTTTTTTCAACAGGCGCTGCGAAATCACGCCTTTGAGGTTCAGCGACAGATCCATCAGTAGTTGCATCCGGCGTTCTTCCGGGAAGAAGTTGATGATGCGGTCCAGCGCCTGATTGGAGCTGTTGGCATGCAGGGTGGCAACGGCGAGGTGACCGGTCTCGGCGAACGCGATACCGAACTCCATGGTCTCGCGATCGCGGATCTCGCCAAGCAGGATCACGTCTGGAGCCTGGCGCAAGGTGTTCTTAAGCGCGATCCCCCAATCGTCCGTGTCGACGCCGACTTCACGCTGCATGATGATACAGTTCTTGTGAGGGTGGACGTACTCGATCGGATCCTCAATGGTGATGATATGTCCGTAGGAATTCTGGTTGCGGTGATCGATCATCGCCGCCAGCGACGTCGACTTGCCCGAGCCCGTGCCGCCGACCATGATGACCAGGCCGCGCTTGGTCATGATGATTTCCTTCATCACCTCGGGCAGGCCTAGCTTGTCGAGATTGGGCACCTCGGTTTCGATGGTTCTCAGAACCAATCCACTGGCGCTCTGTTGAATGAAAGCGTTGCATCGGAAACGCCCGATGCCGGTTGGCGCAATCGCGAAATTACACTCCTTGGTCGCCTCGAATTCCTTGATCTGGCGATCGTTCATGATCGCGTAGGCCAGGGCTTTGGTGTTTTCTTCGGTGAGTTTAGTCTTCGACACCGGCGAGATCTTACCGTCGACCTTGATCGCGGGCGGGAAGTCCAAAGTGATGAACAAGTCCGACGCCTTCTTTTCGACCAACAGGGTCAGCAAGTCGCGCATGTATTTAATCGCTTGCTCTCGTTCCATCTCAAACCTCCGGAATTACACGCGATGGCTCGGATTTACCGGCCTCGCGCTTGTACACCTTGATTGCCGCGCCTGGGCTTGACTAAAAGGCGTCCTTGTTGGCCGCTTTCAGGCGCGCTTCCTGGCGCGTTACCACATTTTTCTCAACGAGCTTCTTCAGGTCCTGATCCAGCGTCTGCATGCCGAACTGATGACCGGTCTGGATTGCGGAAAACATCTGCGCAATCTTGTTTTCACGAATGAGATTTCGAATGGCCGGCGTGCCGATCATGATCTCATGCGCGGCAACGCGGCCGCCGCCCTGTTTCTTCATCAGGGTCTGCGAAATGACCGCGCGCAGGGACTCGGACATCATCGCCCGCACCATGTCCTTTTCCGCCGCCGGGAACACGTCGACCACGCGGTCGATGGTCTTGGCGGCGGAACTCGTGTGCAGCGTACCGAAGACGAGGTGGCCCGTCTCGGCAGCGGACAGTGCGAGGCGGATCGTTTCGAGATCGCGCATCTCGCCGACCAGTATGGTGTCGGGATCTTCACGCAACGCCGATCGCAGCGCTTCATTGAACCCCAGCGTGTCGCGATGCACCTCGCGCTGATTGATCAGGCACTTCTTGCTCTGGTGCACGAATTCGATGGGGTCCTCGATCGTCAGGATATGACCGTATTCCGTTTCATTTTTGTGATTCACCATCGCGGCCAGCGTGGTGGACTTGCCGGAGCCCGTGGGGCCGGTCACGAGGACGACGCCGCGCGGATAGTCGGAAATCTCCTTGAAGATATCGGGGGCCTTGAGATCCTCGAGGGTCAGGATCTCAGACGGGATGGTCCGGAACACGGCGCCGGCGCCGCGATTCTGGTTAAAGGCGTTGACGCGGAAGCGTGCGAGCCCGGGGATCTCGAAAGAGAAGTCGCACTCGAGGAACTCCTCGAAATCCTTCTGCTGCTTGTCGTTCATGATGTCGTAGACGAGATCATGAACCTCGGTGTGATCCATCGCTGGGACGTTGATGCGCCGGACGTCGCCGTCCACGCGTATCATGGGTGGCAGGCCAGCGGAGAGGTGCAAGTCGGAAGCGCCGTTTTTCACGCCGAACGCGAGTAGCTCACCGATGTCCATAGGCTATCCTCGAAGCGGGTTGAAATCTTGACGGCAGTAACCGCCAATGCCGCCTGAAACTTTACCAAGATACGCCTTTACATGCCATGAATTATGACAGCTTCCGTGCGCTCGCAGTATCGCAATGAGTGAGGTCCGCGAACGCCTGGAACGCGTCGACGAGACCATCCGTGCTTGCGAATCGCGCTACGGGCGAGACCCCGGCAGCGTGGCACTCATGGTGGTCAGTAAACACCAGCCCGCCGAGGCTGTCCGCGAAGCATTATCCGCGGGGCAGCGCGCCTTCGGCGAAAATTACCTCAAAGAGGCGAAAACCAAAATCGAGGCGCTGGCCGAACCCACCGCTGTTTGGCATTTCATCGGCACCGTCCAGAGCAATAAAACAGCCGAGATCGCTGCCCTGTTCGACTGGGTCCATACCGTCGACCGAGAGAAGCTTGCGCGCCGCTTGAGTGAGCAGCGTCCGGCCGGCCGCCCACCCCTGAACGTGTGCTTACAGGTCAACACGAGTGGTGAAAAAACCAAGAGCGGGATCGCCCCGAGCGCATTGCCAGCGTTGATCGAAGCCGTCGTCGAATTGCCGCGGCTCAAACTTCGCGGCCTGATGGCGCTGCCGGCACCTGAAACCGTATTCGAGCGTCAGCGCCGGGCATTCGCGCAGCTGGCCAAGCTTGCTGCGGAGAGCACGGTGTCGTTCGATACCCTGTCGATCGGCACCTCGGGTGACTTCGAAGCAGCCATCGCCGAAGGGTCGACCATGGTTCGGATCGGAACGGCGGTGTTCGGTCCGCGCGCTTGAAGCGGCGTGATAAACTTCGCGCAATCAGGATCCCATTTTAGATGAAACCTTCCTACGCCTTCATTGGCGCCGGTAATATGGGCCGCGCGCTCATGAGCGGCTTGATCACCGGTGGTCATTCGGCTTCGCAAATACGGGCGGCCGATCCGGTCACCGACAGCAGGGATCGCTGCGCTCGGGAAATCGGAATCAAAGTCTTCGAGCAAAACGGCGACGCCGCGCGCGGCGCCGATGTCGTCGTCCTTGCCGTCAAGCCGCAGCAGATCCGCGAGGTCGCGCTCAATCTGGCCGCCCATAGCGACAGCCGGCCGCTCTATCTTTCCATCGCGGCCGGCGTCACGGTCGGCCACCTCAGTGCATGGCTGGGCGACGACCGCGCCATCGTGCGCTGTATGCCGAACACGCCCGCGCTCGTCGGCGCAGGCGCGGCTGCGCTGTTCGCCAACGCGAACGTATCTGCGGAGCAACAAAGGCTCGCGGACGGGTTGCTGGAAGCCGTCGGCATCGCGGTGTGGTTGGACGACGAAGAATTAATGGATGCGGTAACTGCCCTATCGGGCAGCGGCCCGGCTTATTTTTTCCTCCTCCTTGAACTGCTCGAACGCGCCGCTGCCGGACTGGGATTGCCCACAGAGATCGCACGGCGCCTTGCGATCCAAACCGCGTATGGCGCCGCGCTCCTGGCACGTGAATCTGATCTCGATCCGGCGACGCTGCGCCAGCAGGTCACCTCCCCGGGCGGTACGACTGAACACGCGCTTAAGGCCTTTGCAGCGGCAGGACTCGATAGTGTCGTTGCGGACGCCCTGCGCGCGGCGCGCGACCGTTCAGTCGAACTTGCCCGGTCGATGGATACCTGATGGGCGGCGGGGCTTATTTTTCCAACGCCGGCGTTTTTTTGATCAACGCCGTGTTCGGGCTCTACATCCTCGCCGTCCTGCTGAGATTCTTATTTCAGCTGGTGCGCGCCGATTTCTACAACCCCTTGTGCGAGGCCATCGTCACGGTGACTAACCCGCCGCTGCGGCCCATGCGTCGATACATCCCCGCCCTCGGCGGGCTGGATACCTCGTCGATCATCCTTTTATTCGTGCTGCAAATGCTCAACACCTGGCTCGTCGCTATCGTCGTGGGCGCGGACCCGGCAGTGCCCGGCCTCATCGTCGTCGCCCTGGCCGAGCTTCTGAGCAAAACGGTGTGGACCTTCATTGGGGCCATCATCATCCAGGTGATCCTGAGCT
Source organism: Gammaproteobacteria bacterium (assembly GCA_963662545.2). Taxonomy (GTDB): domain Bacteria; phylum Pseudomonadota; class Gammaproteobacteria; genus JAYYZW01. The sequence continues at coordinate 1,837,787 of CAXXLL010000003.1, read as the reverse complement.
GGGTCGCGGCGGGCGCCTACAATCCTGTTATCTCGATCATCTATTCGCTGACTGACCCACTGCTGCGGCCTGTGCGCAGTGTGATCCCGCCGTTGGGTGGTCTGGATCTCTCGCCGCTGATCGTTATCCTCGGGTTGAATCTCATACTGATTATCGGCGTAGCACCGATTCGCGACCTCGGTTACAGCCTGCTCTGAGCGTCGCGTGCGAAAAACGATCCGTCGCACGGGCTGGCCGGCGTTGCGAGCTGCGCTCGCAGTTATTAGACTCGAACACAAACCAACCCTAACAGGCTACTGGAAAACGACGGGATATCGTTGTTCGACATCCTGCTAAAAGCAACAGGCCACGCGACCCATGCCCCAGACGATACCTGCCGACAGCGTCGGCCTGGTGTCTCCCAAGACCCAGCACTTCGATGCGCCGCTCACGTTGGACAGCGGCGCTTTGCTCGACCGTTATGAACTCTGCTATGAGACCTACGGCGAACTCAACACGGCACGCGACAATGCCGTATTGATCTGCCACGCGCTCAGCGGCGATCACCACGCGGCCGGTTATCACGACTCAAGCGATCAGAAATCCGGCTGGTGGGACAACTGCATAGGCCCTGGGAAGCCGCTCGATACCGATCGCTTTTTCGTTGTTTGTCCGAACAACCTGGGCGGTTGCGGGGGTTCCACCGGTCCCTTGTCGATCCGCGCCGATACCGGGAAACCTTACGGTCCCGACTTTCCGATCGTGACCGTGCGCGATTGGGTAGAAAGTCAGTCGCGCCTGGCGGACAACCTTGGGATTGAACAGTGGGCGGCCGTGATGGGCGGCAGCCTGGGCGGCATGCAGGCGCTCCAATGGGCCATCCAATATCCCGAGCGGATCCGTCACGCCCTCCTGATTGCAGCGGCGCCGAAGCTCTCGACGCAAAACATCGCTTTCAACGAAATCGCTCGCCACGCGATTCGCTCGGATCCGGATTTCCACGACGGTCATTATTACGAGCACAACGTCATTCCCGAACGTGGGTTGATGCTGGCGCGCATGGTCGGCCACATAACCTATCTGTCCGACGATGTGCTGCATACGAAATTCGGTCGCGAACTGCATGGCGGAAAGATCAATTTCGGATTTGGCATCGATTTTGAAATCGAGAGTTACCTTAGGTACCAGGGCGAATCCTTCGTCGGCCGCTTCGATGCGAATACCTATCTGCTGATGACCAAATCGCTCGATTACTTCGATCCTGCACAGGCTTACGGCGACAGCCTCACCGCGGCGGTTGCGAACTGCAAATCAAAATTTCTGGTGATTTCGTTCAGTAGCGACTGGCGCTTTTCGCCCGCACGCTCGCGGACCGTTGTACGGGCACTGCTCGATGGCGATCACGACGTGAGTTATGTCGACGTCGCGTCGGAACTGGGGCACGATTCCTTTCTGCTGCCCATCCCGCAGTATCACAAGCTGTTGCGCGCGTATTTCGCGCGCGTTGAGACCGGCCCTTGAACATCGAATCACTGAGCGCCGAGCAGATCCTGATTGCGGACTGGATCGCCGAGGGCAGCCGTGTGCTCGATCTGGGTTGCGGCGACGGCGCGCTGCTTGCGGAATTGCACGCCAGCAAGCACGTTACGGGCTACGGTATCGAGATCGATCCCGACAACATCGTCGCCTGTATCGAGCGTGGGGTGAACGTCATCCACTCGAATCTGGATGAAGGTCTGTCTGATTTCGACGAGGACTCTTTCGATTACGTCATCATGACGCAGACGGTTCAAGCGATGCGGTTTCCGCACCTGTTGATCGACGAGATCCTGCGTATCGGCCGCGAAGGGATCGTGACTTTCCCGAACATGGGCCATTGGAAGTGCCGCGCGCAGTTCATGCTGGGTAGGATGCCGGTCACGCGGTATCTACCGAATACCTGGTATGACACGCCCAATATTCATATGTGCACCGTCAAGGATTTCGATGAACTGTGCGAGGCCGAACACATCGAGATACTGGAACGCGCCGCCGTCGATTCGCAGCACCGCGCTGTAATCGGGATGCGCTTGCTGCCGAACCTGCTCGCCGAGATCGCAATCTACCGGATCAAGCGCAAGGCTTGAACGCCGCGTGGGATCAATAAGGATCGGTTTGTTCGGTCGCAAGCGAGCTCCTATGGGTGAGCCGGAAAAAGGAAAAGCCATTTAACATGGCTTTCCCCGGCGAACGCCCGGCCACAGATGGCCGGGCTGGGATTGAACGAAGCCGGGCGGTCGTGCCATGGATGGCAGCCACAGAACGATCCCCGACATCCGTAGAAGCCCGCTTGCGGGCGAATTAAATTCCGTTCAGAAGTCGGTGATCTTGCACGCGTAATCCATAATGAGAGGTGCGTGGTCCGAGAAACGGGCGCGCTTGTAAATAGCGGCCTTCTCGACGATCGGCGCAAGCCCGGGCGTGATCACCTGGTAGTCGAGACGCCACCCGACGTTGTTATCCCAGGATCGACCGCGATTCGACCACCAAGTGTATTGTTCGGCATCCTGGTTGACCGCGCGGAATGCATCGACGAAGCCGACCTCGCTGAAGAGTTCGTCCATCCACGCACGCTCTTCGGGCAGGAATCCCGAATTCTTTTGATTCGATCGCCAGTTCTTCAAATCGATCTTGCGGTGGGCTATGTTCCAGTCACCGCACAGGATGTATTCGCGGTTCTCTTTGCGCCGCTCCTTGAGCCAGGGCATGAACTTGTCGAGAAAGAGGAACTTCATCTGCTGGCGTTCATCGCCGGACGATCCGGACGGCAGGTAGACCGATGCGATCGAGAGCCCGCCGAAATCGGCTTGCACGTAGCGGCCTTCTGCGTCGAATTCGTCCCACCCCAGCCCGCAGACGATTTTGTCGGGCTCGATCCGCGTGAACAAAGCGACCCCGCTGTAGCCTTTCTTCTCGGCGTCGACGAAGTAGGTATGCCAACGCCCGGGCGAACGAATCTCATCGACTAGTTGTTCGACCTGCGCTTTCGTTTCCTGCACGCAGACGACATCGGCGCGCTGGCGCGACAACCATTGGTAAAATCCCTTGGCATGCGCCGAGCGGATACCGTTCATGTTGATTGATATGACTCGCATAAATCTCCGGCAGACGGTGTTGCAGGACCGGGTTCCAGTGCCATGGGGAGTGACGGCGCGTATCATACCCCACGGAACGAGGAACCATATCGCTGCGGAACATAGGAATGGAAGGCTACCAGCGCGAGTTTATACGGTTCGCTATCGCCGAAGGCGCGCTCCGTTTCGGGAAGTTCACGCTCAAATCGGGACGCGTCAGTCCGTACTTTTTCAATACCGGCGCGTTCGATTCCGGCGCGGCCCTGAGCCGGCTCGGCGCATACTATGCCGCGGCGATCGCTGCGGGCGGCATCGAGTTCGACGTGTTGTTCGGGCCGGCGTACAAGGGCATCCCGCTCGGAGCGGCCATCGCAATAGCCTTCTATCGCGACCTTGGCCGCGACCTACCGTTCTGTTTCAACCGCAAGGAGCGGAAAGATCACGGCGAGGGCGGCGAGACGCTGGGCGCGCCCCTGGTCGGACGCATTCTGATCGTCGACGATTCAGCGGGGACCTCCATTAACTACTCCATGGGTGTCATCGAGCGCGCGGGTGCGCGTCCGGCGGGCGTGGTGATCGCGCTGGATCGCGAAGAGCGAGGCAGCGGCGCACTGTCCGCCGCGCAGCAGGTCGAACGCGAGCATGGCATTCCGGTCGGTAGTATCGTCGCGCTCTGCACCGTGTTGGACTATCTGCGCGAAAAAAGGGAATACGAGCGGGAAGTGGCTGCCGTAGAAGCCTATCTTGCTGAATACGGCGTTTAACCCATCCTTAGCAGCCCGTCGGACTTAGGTTGAACCAGTTGAATTTATTCGACCTTATCGAACCAATCGACTTATAGTCGAGGGTCGTTCAGTTCCCCGCCCAGCCGGCGAGAGCACGTGAGCTTGCACCCGCCAGACTGGGGATTCCTGGTGAGCGTACTGGCCCGGCTGATCTTGCTGCGGATCTTCTGACCGATGAACTGACCCGCCGAAAGAGCGAGGGTGACTCCATCACTAAAGGCATCGCGCAGTCGCGTGTAACCGGCGATCTCGAAGGTGCGCTTTAATCATGGAATGAGCGAAGACTTGAGCCTTTCGTCTCCAAGCAGGTGCGCGTGCCGGACTAAGGAAAGGCCGGCATCGTCGGCTCCACGCCGTGGTCCTCGGCGGCCGGGAAATGCCCTTTGATCAGCGTACGAATCTCATCGACCCGGTCCTTTGGAATATCGAGGATCAGAACGATCCGACCCTGTTCGAAATCCTTATCGAATTCCTTGAGATGGACGTTCGGTGTACTCGAACCTATGAGTGGTCCGGAAACGAATACACCCAGCACGGCGCCGAACGCCGCGAGCAGCAGAATTGCGCCCGGATTGACCGGAATTCCGATGAGGTCCGGGTATACGTAGAGTCCAGCTCCCAAGATCGCACCCGTCACAACGCCAGCAACGAGCCCGACGTACATCCCATGCCGCAGATCCGACTTCTGCGCATTACTGGCTTCAGGGAGATCCTTGAGATCTGTGCCGCGCCGCCCAAGGAAGTGCATGCGCCGTTCTTCGATGCGTGCCAACAGCAGATCGTGTTCGACCTGTTGGGCTGTTTCGACATCGGGAAGGACGAAATACATCCGTCTGTTCATCCCACGCCCCCTAGCTGAAAGCGAACAGTTGAATCGTTCTAATTATATAACGAATCGTGTATGAGACGGAATTTCGGCCCTTCGCGATAACAAAATACGCCGCCGAGATCCTGAACCAGGGCTCCATCTCGAAGCCCGTGACCGCGTACGAATTGCTGGCGAGCCTCAACGAGAGAGCGGGCCCGCGATCGGCCGCGAAGCAGTCGTATGGTAAAACGAAGCATTCGCCCGCATGCGGGTGTACGAACGACTAGAATTCAGGGTCTTTTTCGAAGCCCTTCAGACCGCCGCCGTCGTTAAGTCAGTGCCGGCTCCTGGGCGTCCAGCACTGAGAGTCCGGGTTCATTTTGGACGGATCGTCCAGTGTGCAACTCGAGCGATCCGATCGATGACATCACAAGTCGGAGTAGGTCGAGTTAATTTGTCCTGGCTAATCCGTTTTGCTTTTTCTTTCCCAGGTGAAAATGTAGAGAGGAGACTGTAACAGGTTCAACACCACCATGGTCTACTGACTACCGTCTAATGTGTTGGTCCCTCTTCCATCACCAGGATGCCGGACCCTTCGTCGAGATATATGTCCCGCGTTGTGTTGATATAGCCTGCTTCGGACGACATCAGGCCGATCAGCACCAGCAAAGCGCCTGTCGGTATCAGAAGGGCACACGCCAAGGCCATTCGCTCGTAGTACAAATGCATGAAGATGGCGACGATAAACCCGGCTTTCAAAAACATGAAAATAAGGATCAGGGACCACCGGAGAAGGCCTTGAAACTGCATGTAGTCAACCATGTAAGACAGCGTGCTTAGAACAAACAGCGCGCCCCAGACCCAGAAATAAATAGCAATCGGATGCTGTTGCGCTTCTACTTGTGCTTCTACTTGTGCTTCACTCATACCTGCCCCTACCAGAGATAAAAAAGTGCGAAGATAAACACCCACACCAGATCGACGAAATGCCAGTACAGGCCCATGATTTCAACGACCTCGTAGCCGCCCCTGCGGCTGGTGAAAAAGCCTGGCTTCATCTCATCGAGTTGTCCCTTCCACGTCTTTCTAGCCACGATGAGCAGAAAAATCACGCCGATTGTCACGTGGGTGCCGTGAAAGCCGGTAATCATGAAAAAGCTGGCGCCAAACTGTGCCGCACCCATCGGATTACCCCAAGGACGTACGCCTTCTTCGATCAGCTTGGTCCATTCGAAAGCCTGCATACCGACGAATGAAGCGCCGAATAGGGCGGTCACGAGCAACAGGATAGTGGTCATTTTCTTGTTTTTTTCATAACCGAACTTAACGGCCATGGCCATGGTGCCGCTGCTACTGATCAGTATGAACGTCATGATGGCGATCAAGATCAACGGGATATGTTTGCCAAAGAGTGTTAAGGCGAACACTTCGCTGGGGTTGGGCCAGGGTACGGTGGTGGACATGCGTACCGCCATGTAGCTGGTCAGAAAGCAGGCGAAGATAAAAGTGTCACTGAGCAGGAAGATCCACATCATCGCCTTGCCCCAGGGCACCCGCTTGAAGGCGCGCTGATCGGAAGACCAATCGGCGACAACGCCCTGCAGGCCTTCTACCATTGCTATCGAGCGCCCCGTCTCATCTACCACTGCTTCGTTCGCCATAGTTTTAACTTTCTTCTAAGTTGATAACATCAAACCAAACAAAATCACCCACACTACAAGCAGGAAGTGCCAGTACACCGCGCACAGCTCTATGCTCAAACGCAGCCGGGCCACTTCAGTACCGCGCAATAGCTTTATAGTCGTCATGCTCCAGGCCACCAGGCCACCCAACACGTGTAGAGCGTGCAGCCCCGTAATGAGGTAAAAGAAGGCGTTAGCCGGGTTGGAATGCACATAATAGCCCGCGTCGACCAGTTGTCGCCAAGCCAACAGCTGCCCCCCCATAAAGGCAAATGCGAAAAAACCGCCGGCAAGCAAACCGTTACGCACACGGTCGATCTGCTCCCGATTGGCGGCAACTCGCGCCCACTGCAAGGCGATACTGCTCAGGATCAACACGCCCGTGTTCAGCCACAACAGGTCCGGATCGTGCAAGGGGCGCCAGTCGCCCATTTTCATGCGCATGGCGTACGCGCTGATAAACAGTGCAAACAATGAAGTGACGACGGCAAGAAAAACTAACAGGCCGAGCTTGGCATCGGGCTGGGGAAATGAACGCCCGCTGAACTCTTCGCTCGAAGCATAGTGAGCTTTCGATTCCCAAGGCTTGGTATTGACCGATTGCTTCAGCAACCACCAGGCGACCACGCCCATTAACGCGGCCATGAAGAGTAAAGAAATCGTCACGAGTCAGTTCACTGCGTGCTTATTGATTATCCCGCGTTGATGATCTTCTACACAGCGGATGGCGCTACATTTTGCGGGATGAAGTCTTTTTCGGCACCCGGTACGCTGTAATCGTACGCCCAGCGGTAGACCAGGGGCAGTTCCTTGCCAAAGTTGCCGTGTTTCGGCGGGGTGTCGGCGGTTTGCCACTCCAAGGTCGTGGCTTCCCACGGATTGCCACCCGCTTCCTTGCCGCGGAAATAACTGACGATCAGGTTATAGATAAACACCAGCTGGACAGCGCCGACAACGAAGGCCGCAATGGAGATGGCCGCGTTAAGGTCCATGGCGGATTGCGGGATGAAATCAGTCCCCTCTATGGAGTAATACCGGCGCGGCACGCCCAAAAACCCCAGGTAATGCATCGGATAGTAGATGGCATAGGTGCCAAGCAAGGTGACCCAAAAGTGAACTTTGCCCAGGGTTTCGTCCAGCATGCGCCCGGTGACCTTGGGATACCAATGGTAGATCGCGCCAAACACCACCAGCACGGGCGATACCGCCATGACCATGTGGAAGTGGGCGACCACGAACATCGTGTCTGAAAGCGGCAGATCGAGGGTCGCGTTACCGAGAAACAGGCCGGTCAGGCCGCCGTTGACGAAGGTGAAGATAAAGCCGATGGCGAACAACATCGGCGTGTTGAGGCGGATGTTGCCTCGCCACAGCGTCAGTGTCCAGTTATAGACCTTGATGGCCGTGGGGACAGCGATGATCAGTGTGGTGACGGCGAAAAAGAAGCCAAAATACGGGTTCATGCCGCTGACGTACATGTGATGCGCCCAGACGACAAAACTGAGCGCGCCGATTCCGACGATTGCCCAGACCATCATGCGGTAGCCGAAGATATTTTTCCTGGCGTTAACAGCGAGCAGGTCGGAGACGATGCCGAAGGCCGGCAAGGCGACGATATAGACCTCGGGATGGCCGAAAAACCAGAACAGGTGCTGGAAAAGGACCGGACTGCCGCCGGTGTGGTCCAGTTGCTGCCCCATCGAGACGATGGCGGGCATGAAAAAGCTGGTGCCCAGGGTCATGTCCAGCAACATCATGATCGCACTGACGAACAGGGCCGGAAAGGCCAATAGCGCGAGCACGGTGGCCATGAAGATGCCCCATATCGTCAACGGCATGCGCATCAGCGTCATGCCGCGGGTGCGCGCCTGCAACACCGTGACCACGTAGTTCAGGCCGCCCATGGTAAAGCCGATGATGAAGAAGGCCAGCGAGACGAGCATTAATATGATCCCCCAGCCCGCGCCGGGGGTACCGGGCAGGATGGCCTGCGGCGGATACAGCGTCCAACCGGCGCCGGTAGACCCGCCGGGGACGAAGAGACTCGCTACCAGTATCAGAACGGCGACAAAGTAAATCCAGAAACTGAGCATATTGACATAGGGAAATACCATGTCGCGTGCACCGAGCATCAGTGGGATCAGGTAGTTGCCGAAGCCACCCAGAAACAGTGCGGTGAGCAGGTAGATGACCATGATCATGCCATGCATGGTGACCAGTTGGATGTAGACCGAAGCGTCGATGAAGGAAAAAGTGCCCGGAAAGCCCAGCTGTACCCGCATCAGCATGGACATCACCAGCGCCACAAGGCCAATTGCCATCGCGGTACAGGCATACTGGATGGCAATCACCTTGGCGTCCTGGCTGAAGACATACCTGCCTAGCCAGGTTTTCGCGTGGTAGAGCTCCATCTCCGGGATTTCGGCAGGTGCTACAAAATCATCCACGTCGTGTGCAACAGTAGACATCAGAGTATTCTCCTGGTGATTATTTCAAATCGGCCCGTTGATCTCATCATTCAGAATCTTCACTCAGGCCATCTCTGATATAGGTAATCAGCGCCTCCAATTCTTCATCCGTGTAACTGCCCGGTGGCATGGCCGGCGCAAAGCCCTCCACCACCTTGGCGTTCGGATTGAGAATGGATTCCCTTAGGTAATCTGCATCGACCACAACGGTCGTGCCGTCCGTAAACGTTTCGGTCTTGCCAAACAGGCCTTGCCACGTGGGTCCGATACCGGTGCTGCCGTCTATGGTATGACAGACTAGACAGGCACGTGAGTCTGCCAGCATACGACCTTGTTCGACCAGGCTGAGCCCGGCTGTTGCAGCCGCAGCGCCGGTACCAGAGACGGTTTGTGCATAGGTCGGGTGCGTGTTCAGCCACGCCTTGAAGTCGGCTTCTTCGTCAACCACCACGTGGCCACGCATCTTGTAGTGGCCCACGCCGCATAATTCTTCACACAAGACGTCGTATTTCCCTAACTTGGTGGGCGTAAACCACATCTCGGTAACCAGGCCCGGCACCAAGTCCATCTTGACCCGGAACTGCGCCACCGCGAAGTCGTGCAGCACATCCTGGGAGCGCAATAGCGCGTTGACCGGTCGGTCAATCGGCAAGTGCACTTCATTGCTGGAGACGAGTATATCGTCCTGCCCGTTGGGGTCGTCCGGATTGATACCGAACGGGTTAGCAGAGGAGATATGACGGGTGTCGACCGTACCGAGAGCGCCGTCTTCGCCGGGGAAACGGTAGCTCCACGACCATTGCTTGCCGACAACCTCGAACACATCGGCGTCTTCCGGTGTATCAACGAACTTGGCCCAGACATATAGACCGGGCGTCAACATGGCAACAATGCCGATCGAGGTCACTACCGTGAGCCAGATTTCCAGCTTCTTGTTCTCGGGTTCGTAGTGCGCCCGGCGGTCCTTTCTGTATCGAAATTTTATCACGCAATAGGCCAGGAACAGGTTGACGAGAACAAACACCGTCCCGGTGACCCAGAAGGTGATGTCGAGGGCGTCGTCGATGGCGCTCCAGTTGGAAGCGAGCGGGGTGAAATACCAGGGACTGAGAAAGTGAAAGAGAATAGAACCGATGGTCAGTAGAAACAGAACTATAGCCAATGCCATATTGATCATCCTCTGCCCGCTCAGACCGCAGGTTCTAGAGTAAGACTAAGGTCTAGGATTCTTCGAACAGTTAATGATATCGAAAAATTCTGGCTTGGGCCACGATTTTTCGCAGAGAATTAATCCGGATTTCAATTAGATGAAGTGGACCCCGTCGAGTGGACAGCCGATCGCCGACGCTAGGAGAAATCTTCTGTTTTACATATCCGCCAAGGTAATAGGAGCAGAGGATAACAAAGAGGAAACGACGCAATCATTCGGTGAGCTTCAAGGCGAAGGTCTTTCTGGCGGTCGTTCGAGGGGACCGCACCGTGGCTGATCCCGCGGAGCAGTTCGATGTCGATCCCAAGCAGGTCTCGGAGTGGAAGAAGAAGCTGTTGGCGAATGCCGAGGAGATCTTCAGGATCGTCTGCTTGACATGACCAGCGTGGTAATCACGATTCCCGCAACGGAGATCACCATTAGATAGAGCCCGGTTTCGTCGGGCAGATAGGTATCTTGTGTGAAGCCTGTGCTGACACCCGGCACAGCCCACAGGTCACCACTGCCTTTACCGACTTTCAGCTGGGCTTTCATGCCCTTTTCCATATGCTGGGCCATATCGCAGTGTACGAGGTAGGTTTTATCATCGCCCGGCACGATGAAGGTGCCGGTTTGGGAATATCCGCCCGCAGCTTCAAGATGGAACATGCCGCCGGGATAAAGATACCTGGGCAATCCGTGGATCATCCACTGGTGACGTACCTCGTCCTCGTTGACAAACGTAACCGTGATGCGGCTGCAAGGCTCGACCTGGTATTCGTGCTGGCTCATACCGAATACCGTGCCGGGGTAGTCCGCCGCGAATTTCGTACCGGCGTAAACCTTGATGTGGTGATCGCGGCCCAGCTTCTCGCAGTCCTGCGGCAGACGGTGATCGTTGCTGTTCATCACCAAACCGCTGCTGTCGAGGGTCATATTGTGATGCTGGTGCCCGGCGTGTGGGTCCTGCGGTTCAGCTTGTGCGGTATGGTTGAAATTCGCCGCAAGGACGCATAAAACGCAAAGGATTTTTACGGGTACCATTCGATTATTCCAATTCGACCTAGGCCGGATTAGCGCAGCATAATCCGACAGCACTCCTTATAAACAGCAGGATCGGAATTTATTCCGCGAACCATTCGCGCTTTTCCATTCTAAGACCTGCGGTTGATGATGGGATTGATCACCAGCGCCACCATGACTCCCAGCGAAAGTCCCAAGCCCAACAAGCGTATCAACATCCATAAATCAGTACCCATGTCTGAAAATGTCCCCTTAGCCAGACTGTCCCACACCGGGACTTCTTTCCGATAATAGGCTTCAGTGAAAAACCGGTTCAGATCCACGCCCTGCGTTCTGGGCCAGCCGTTTTCCTGCAAATAGTCTTCGTAAACAATGGCGCTGATGTTACCGCCCGGCCCCATGCCATCGTTGGTGACGCCCCTTTCCTGGTGATCATGCAGCAGCCAGATCCCTCCCCCATACGAATGCAATCCGTCATCGGTGGTCTCCAGATCCAGGTCTACTCGCTGGGCGCTGGCAATCCACGTCACGTCGCGAATGATTTGTGCTGCAGGTTTGACGGCCACACCGTCATAATGGGTGGCAGTGACTTTGTGGCCGTGGGTATGCAGCGCAACGCCGGTACTGCCACCGTTAACGATTCGTAATTTAATACGCTCATCTGGTTTTGTTACCACCAGCGATTCACGAAACGTATAGGGAAAAGAGCGACCGTTAAGGGTAAAGAAATCGCTTTTAGCGTCGGTGATATCGTAGCGGCGGTGCATCTCGCGGGTTATCAGGCGAGGGTCATTGAAGCGTTGAATCCGATTGTTCAATTCGATATCGACGTCGAGATACTGCAAGTCGTATTCACGGTCGAACCGTTCAGTCACCGCGACCGATGGCACGCGTACGTGACCGGCGCCAACGTTGAGGGTTTGCAGCCAGTTGTTCGGTCGGTTTTCCTCGACGACGAACAGGCCCTGCAGTCCCATCATGATGTGTACGTGGGGTTGGACATGGCAATGATAAAACATGGTGCCGCTTTGGCGCGGTTGCAAGTCATAGGTACGTGCGCTACCGGGCAGCACCGGTATCTCGCTGGTCAGCGGAACACCGTCGTTGCCTTCGCCATCCGCATCGACGAATGGATGATCTACACCGTGAAAGTGAATGGTGTGCGGCATGTAATGACTGTTTTCCAAAGTGATTTTTACGCGGTCACCCTGTTCAACGCGGATCGCCGGTGAAGGCAGGCGCAACATCGCACGTGCCTTGAGCGACTCGAAGTTCTCGGTTGCCATGCCAAACATCTTGGGTACGAAAACCCAGAATCCCGGCCTGATACCGGGCGCGATGGCATAGCGGGTCGTTGGTACATTGCCTTCCGGTGAACCGCCGTTGAGTTCGGCGACCTCCAGGCGGATGTGGATTTCGTCAGGGTCCCCGTCACCATCCAGGTCACGTCCTTTTTCCACCGCATCCGGGGTCAGGCCACTGGCCATAAGAACCTGCTGAGAGACGTTGTTCGTGCCACGCACGAAAGCTGCTACTGCATGAGGATTGTCGGCAATACAGGTGGGAGAACGGCGAATATCGACACCGGCAATGGTTTGCGCATCCCGCCAGTTCAACAGGTCTTCAGGGCAGGGGTTTTCTCCCGTTATATCAGCGACAGGTTTCCCCTCAGGGAGTGCACGATAGTCATCTGCGCCGAACCACTGACCCAACTGCACGCGCAGGCCCGTGGGATACCACTGCGGCGGAAAACACAATGTTGCAACGAGGATTGAGACTAAAAGCAGCCAGCGCGTGTGCATGGTTACATCGTACAGGCATCGTGGGATTTTATGTTGTTGACAGAAAGTCTTGTTGTCCCCGTACCGCAGGTCGGATTAGCGCACCACATAATCAGGCAGCCTATTTAACGGGAACTCTGTTAGTTAACCAGTAGAGCGCCTGCGCAAGAACCACCAGTGCGATAAAGAGTGGCACATACCCATAGTTGGTCCCGCCCACCTGAAAATAAAATACCGCTTGATAAGTTTTTTCCTTTTCGTGATGAACGGCTGTCACAATGCCGATATAGCCCCCGGCCTGCTGAAAATCGTAATTGACCGTGAGCACACCGTCCGGCCGCTTCATCGGCGGTAGATAAAAAACCGTATCCTGCTCGATATCCTCGAGCCCGGTGATGTCATCCCAGTTGGCGAAAATACCGAAATTATTGACGTCCTTGATAATACGAAAATCGACTGGCATCTCCTTGAGGAAATCGTGCAGGTAATCGATCACGAATATGCTGCTGGCCACTTCGGGAATGTCTTCGCAAAACTCCTGTGTCCCGTTGGTTTTTGGTTGATAGCCGGTAAAATGTGCTTTCAGAAACCCGATTTTGATCACACACAGATCGTCTTCCATACTAACGCCGCCGTGTGCAGTTGCATCCTGGCACCCCATCATCAGGTACCCCAGTGTCAGTTGCAACAGTAAAATTCTGGATATCGTCATCTTTCATCTCAAGTTGTTGTCAAGGCTCCGAAATTGTTCCAGTGCTCGCTTAGAAAGTGGTCCACCTCTCAAGCCGTTCTTGTTATTTGAGGTCGTGACCGGAACGGGCTGCCCGTTGTCGAGCAAGATCTCGGGGTTCATTGAAAATTCGACTGCTCCGGATGGCTTAAAATCGTCGTTCTCTGCCCGACCCTTATCCAGAGTACTCCCGGATTTCGGGGTTTTCGCCCCCAAGCGGACGCCCGCAGTCTTGCCTCGGAGAGACCGATAGGACGTGCCACGGGTGGCCAACACATGCGCGTGATGACCCAGTCGGTCGAGCATTGCGGTGGGGAGCTTCTCATCACCGAACACCGCCACCCATTCTCCGAAGGCGAGATTGGTCGTGACGACGGTGGCGCGGCACTCGTAGCGGTCGCTGAGCAGATTGAACAGCAGCTCTCTGCCGGCGCGCTCAAAGGGCACGAACCCCAGCTCATCGATGATCAATAGATTTACCCTACGGTATCGCTGGAGCAGTCGAGTCAGGGTACGCTCATCGCATGCTTCGAGTAACTCGCAAACGAGGTCGGTGGCGCGGGTGAACACCATCCGATATCGGCGCCGCACCGCCTCGACGACGTGGTGTGCGAGCGAAGCGGGCACGGCGGCGTCGTATGCCGACGTCCGCTGGCACGTGGTCTTCCAGCGCACGCTGCGCCCGTCGGTCGAGCTGTCCGGGCAGGTGGGTTTCGCGCCCTCGCACGCGCTTGGTATTGCGATCGCGATCTGGGGGGGCAGCAACCGGGAGCGCGCCGGCCAGAAGTCCATTTCCGGTGAGTGGGAGTCTTTGGAGGTCGCAGCCTGATGCACGACGCCGTGACTCGCGAGCAGTCGCTGCCTCGAACGCGCGTGTCCCGCCTCGATCGGGCAAAGCACGTACTCCGGCTGCCGGGCGCGTAAGCAATTCGGATCCCGCGGTTTGCGCGGTTCCGGCATGTCGCCGAGCGAGTACCGGCTCGACAAGTGAACGCGGAGGATGCCGGTATTCAACGGTGTCCCGCAAATCGCCCGCGCGGCGAGCTGGGGAATCGCACAGTCCGGTCCGTCGGTGATAGGGAATGCATCCCCCTAGCAGCCCGTCGGACTTAGGTTGAACCGAGAGGTCGTGGAGGGGTGGATGCTGAGCTGATGGATCACCGTTCGAGTGCTCATGATGCTTATCGGCGTCGCAAGTTCATAACAGATTCAAGACCCCGTCGACGTTTCTTACCCCCTCAACACCGCCATCCGGCGCTGGAGCAAGTACGCCCCGCCACAGCGAGCGGATCGGCGCCTGCAGGAGGGTGGTGAGAAATGCGGGCTGGCGTTCAGTCGTCGTTCAGCGTGCGGTACTATACTCGCCGAAAATAGCGAATCCACCGGAAAGACGCGACGGGTGAGATTATGAAAGCGAAACGCAAACGACTGATGACGAGATGGATCATGACCATCGCGCTATTAGCTTTGTTCGCTACGCTTCATGCCGAGGCGGCGATCAAGTGCTGGAAGAACAACGAAGGCGTCCGTGAATGCGGTGATTCGGTACCGCCGGAATACTCTCAGCAAGAGCACGAAACCAAGGACAGCCGCGGCATGACGATCGAAACACACGACCGCGCAAAATCCAGGGAAGAGCTTGCAGCCGAGCGCGCGCAGACGAAAATAGAGGAGCAAAAGGCCCTCGAAGAGAAGAAGCGTGCGGATATCGACCGCGTCTTGCTACTCACATTCGCATCCGAGGATGATTTGATCCTGACTCGCGACGGCCAGATCGCCCACCTGGAATCGCAAATCCGCCTGACGCGGGGCCATATCGACAAACTCGAAAAGAACCGCGACCAGATGATCGAGCGCGCAGCCGACGTTGAGCGGCGCGGCGAGACGCCCGGCGAAGAAATGGTTTCAAATATCGAAAGCGTCCGTGATCAGATATCCGAAAACGAAAGATTTATCGCGAAACAACGACAGGAACAAGAAAGCATCCGCCAACGATTCGCAAGCGACATCGAGCGCTTCAGGGAACTAAAAGGTCTGAACTAAAATCTATCGCAAAATTATTCGCGTACGCGTTGCATTCTGAAAACGTTGATGACAAGGCGCAGGGCAAAGTGGTTTTATGCTCAAACGCCTCACAACGCGAGACCCGGTTCGCGCGGAAACGCCACACCTCATCCCTCCTGGAACAACCCCGCGCACAACAACTGCCACTGCGTAGCCCAGCCCCGCGCCGGCAGGGCTTCGAAATCCGTGCGGATGAATTGATCGAGCCGCCCGGCGACCACGCACAGCAGCAGATTCGCCATCGCGGCAACGGTGCTGCTGTCTCGTGCTCGACCATCGGTCAGGGCAGCTTCGCGAAACACCTGCTTGAATTGGGTTTCAACACGTGCAAAAAATTGGGAAACTCGGACGCGCAGGCGTTCGTGCTCGCCGACGAGAATGTCGCCGACCAGTACCCTGGCGATCCCGGGATTTCGTTCGGCAAACTCGAGTAGCGCCGTCGACAGATGCAAGCAGCGCGTGCGGGCGTCTTTCTGCTCCTCCATCACCTGGTTGAAAAGGCTGAAGATCGAATCCTCGGCAAACTCGATCAAAGCCTCGAACATCTTCGCTTTGCTGGCGAAATGTCGGTACAGCGCGGCTTCAGAGACACCTACCGCTGAAGCCAGCGTTGCCGTCGTGACACGCGAGCCCGGCTTGGTTTCGAGTTCACTTGCGAGTACTTCGAGGATCTGACGCCGGCGGTTTGTTTTCACACACTACTCGATAAGGGTTCCGACACCTTCGTCGGTAAATAACTCCAGCAGAAGCGCATGCTCCACCCGTCCGTCGATGATGTGCACACGTTTAACGCCGTTATTGACGGCGTCGAGTGCGGCCGTGATTTTCGGTAGCATGCCACCGGATATCGTGCCGTCTTTGATCAATTTACGAACGGTGCCCGCCTTGAGCCCCGTCAGCACCTTGCCGTCCTCACCGAGCAAGCCGGGCGTATTCGTCAGCAGAATGAGTTTTTCGGCCTGCATGACAGACGCCACTTTGCCGGCGACGAGATCGGCGTTGATGTTGTAGGAAGCGCCATCCTCGCCGACGCCGATCGGCGCGATTACCGGAATAAAGTCGCCACCGCTGAAAAAAGTGAGCACCTCCCGGTCGACGGCGCGGACTTCGCCGACGTGGCCAAGGTCGATGATCTCGGAGACGTCGGCCGAATCCTTATCCGGCTTGTAGTTCAGCTTGCGCGCGTAAATCAACGGACCGTCCTTGCCGGTCAGTCCGATCGCGCGTCCGCCGCCGGAGTTGATCAGATTGACGATCTCCTTGTTGACGAGTCCACCCAATACCATTTCTACGACGTCCATGGTCTCTGCATCGGTCACGCGCATGCCGTCGACGAACTTGGACTCCTTGCCGATTCGATCGAGCACCTGCCCGATTTGAGGGCCGCCGCCATGGACTACGATTGGATCGATCCCGACGAACTTCATCAGCACGACGTCCCGTGCAAAACTCACCTTCAGACCATCGTCCACCATGGCGTTTCCACCGAACTTGATCACGATCGTCTTGCGCTGATAGCGCTGAATGTAGGGCAGCGCTTCCGTCAGTACACGGGCGGTATTCAACGCGTCGGTGATATTGAACGTCATGGCATATTCCGAAACCGGCACGCGCTCGCGCCGGAGTAGGCGGATCTTACGCCTTCAAAATGGCAGTGACAGACCGGCATCGATACCGGTCAGCAGATCGCGAAAGCGTTTCTTCACGTTTTCGAGCGCAGCTTCATCGTCGCCCTCAAATCTCAAGATGAGGCAGGGCGTGGTATTCGACGCTCGAATCAGACCCCATGAATCGCTGAGATCGACGCGCAGACCGTCCACTGTGCTAACTTCAGCGTCATCGAAACTAGCGCTCGCCAGAACCTTCTGCATGAATTCGACATGGCGCTCTTCGGGCATGTCGAGGCGCAGTTCGGGCGTAGCCACACCAGCCGGGAGGCCCGCAAAAACTTCCGCCGGCGACTCGCTGCTGTTCACCAGGATCTCGAGCAATCTTGCTGCCGCATATAGCGCGTCGTCGAATCCGTACCAGCGTTCCTTGAAAAAGATATGCCCGCTCATCTCGCCAGCCAGCAGGGCACCGGTTTCGACCATTTTTGCTTTGATCAGCGAATGACCGGTCTTTGACATGATCGGTTCCCCACCGTGCGCGGTGATCTCGGATGTGAGCAGGCGTGAGCATTTCACGTCAAAAATAATCTTCGCCCCAGGATTGCGACTCAGAACGTCACGGGCAAATAGGATCATTTGTCGATCCGGCCAGATGATATTGCCTTCGCCATCGATCACTCCAAGACGATCGCCGTCGCCGTCGAAAGCCAAACCAAGATCGGCGCTCTCCTCGGCGACTGTATCGATCAGCGATTGCAGGTTCTCGGGTTGCGATGGGTCGGGGTGGTGATTGGGAAAATCGCCGTCCACTTCGCAGAAAAGCTCGATCACATCGTGCCCGATGGCCCGCAGTATGGCCGGCGCGACGATGCCGGGAACGCTGTTGCCGCAATCGACGACCACCTTGAGTGCGTTGCCAAGCGTAACGGGGATCTCTTCGCTGATCCGCCGTATGTAATCCGGCACGATTTCGGCCGACTGCATGGAGCCCGTACCGTCGACGAATTCCTGGGTCTCGATGCGGCGACGAATCGCCTGGATCGCGTCGCCGGACAAGGTTTCACCGTCGAGCACTATCTTGAGCCCATTGTAGGTCGGAGGATTGTGGCTGCCGGTGATCATGACTCCGCTGTGAGCATCGAGATAATGAGTCGCGAAATAAAGCACCGGCGTCGGAGTCAAGCCGATGTCCAGTACGTCGCGCCCGGATTCGAGCAGTCCTTTCGTCAGCGCGTCTCTCAAAAGCTCGCTCGAATGCCGACCGTCGCGCGCAACGACGATCGTTTTTTGGCCGCGCACTTCGGCTTCGGCGCCGAGCGCCCGGCCGATGAAATACACCCCCTCCTCAGTCAGGGTTTCGTCGACGATCCCGCGGATATCGTAGGTACGGAATATCGAGGACGGAATGTTGGCGGCCTCTTTGGTCTCCTCCGGCGTTTCGGCTGCGGCTTTGACGTCACCGAGCGGCGGCACATCCTCGCCGGTTCGGGGTACGGTCGTATCTTCGTCGGGCGCGCTCGCGCTTTTGATTTTCGTCGCGTCCTCAAGCTCGGCGCGTTCAGCGAGGACTTCGAGATCCAGGCTAGCACCGCCGCCGGCTGCACCGGGGAGCAATTGTTCGAGTCCGGGATGGGCGCCATCCAGGATCGCTTTGATGGCGCCCTGGAATATCACGGCGTCGCTCGGCAGGCTGCCGACGGTGACACCCGTGCCGCGCCGGGACAGATAGACCCATAAGCCCGCAGCGACAGCCCCGAGCAGCGCGAAACCCATCAATATCGAACCGCCGCCGGATTCAGATGCGCTGCCGCTCTCGACCATGCCCGTCGCCTTCAATATGACTGCCATGCGGGTGCCTTTGACGTTCGTGCTCGTCGAGGGCGAGTCGCTCTGGGGTTGGATGCCGCTCGATGCAATGGCGACACCCGGACCCTGGCGAATTTCAACAAATACATCGGCCGGCGGATTAGCCGTAAGGGTTCGACGTACGACGTCGGGATCGACACTCAGGTGAAGAAAACCAGCGAACTGGAAAACATCGGCTGTCTCCTTCAGCGCCTCGATCCGCTTGAGGAAAACGACGTGTTCGTTTTCGTTTCCCGCGAGGTGCACTTCCGTTGGCACGTCGTGACCCGTGTCGCGGGCTTTCTTGATCATCGATATCGACGCGAAAGTCAGCGGCGGAACTGCATTGGGCTCCGGGTCGCGCCAGTTGGGCAGGAGGATGCGAAGCTTGAGTACGCCATCGAGTGGGGGGGCAAGCTGTGTACCGAAGGCACTCAACGCATCGGTATCGCCGGCCGACAGCGCGGCCCGGACATCGGCATTGGCGGCGATCTCCTCGAGGGCCAGTTCATACGGATCGAGCGCAACCGAAATTTCGATGGCGAGGCCACGGGCGAGTTCCTGGTAGGCGGAAGCCACCGCTTTGCTGGTGGACCCACTCTTGCTGCTATAGAGGATATTGACCAGGATGCCGCCGACGATCAGCAAAAGCATGCCCGCGATGGCGGCGATTAAAATCCGCCGCGGAATGCGCTCGATGAGCTGAGAGAAAGCGCCCGCGCTGACGAAATTTTTCTTCATTTTTCGAGATGCTTTAGCGTATCTATCGCAGCCGCGGACTGGCCCGGCAAGTGTACAAGTTCACCTCTGCGAATACATCACCGCGATCCGGCGAATTCAGTTTCTACCGGATTGCTCGATCCGTTCAGAGATCAAGTCTACGAGGCTACGCGCGATGCGCGCCTTGGACGCGCGCGGCAAATTCTGCATGCCGTCCCGCCAGATCACCAGCAGCTCGTTTTCATCGGCATTAAATCCGGTATTCGGCCCACCCACCAAGTTGGCCGCGATCATGTCGAGGGACTTCGATGCCAGCTTGGATCGGGCATTGTGTTCGACATTTTCGGTTTCGGCGGCAAAGCCGACGGTAAACGGTGGATGCGGGGAATGAGCAACCTTGCGAAGAATGTCCTCATTCGGAACCAGATTGAGCGCCATTGGCGAGGCGTTGCGTTTGATCTTATGCGATCGCGTTGTATCCGGGCGGTAATCCGCGACCGCTGCCGTCGCGATAAAGATGTCACTGTTCGCCACACGGCTCATCACGGCCTCACACATCTCCTGTGCCGTCGAAACCTCTACGGTGGTGGCGGCCGCGGGTGGTATAAGGCCGGTCGGCCCGCTGACCAGCGTGACGGCGCCGCCGGCATCGAGCGCGGCTTCGGCTACCGCGTATCCCATCTTTCCGGAACTGTAGTTGGTGATATAGCGGACCGGATCGATCGGTTCGTGGGTGGGTCCGGCGGTGATCAAAACTCGACAGCCGGCAAGCCGCTGGTTCTTGAACAGCGCCGCGGCCGCGCTGACGATGTCTGGCGCTTCCAGCATGCGTCCGGGTCCGACTTCTCCGCAGGCCTGGTCGCCCTCGGCGGGCCCCGCGAGCACGACCCCCCGTGCAGCCAGTTGCGCAAGATTCTCCGCCGTCGCCGGATGCTGCCACATCTGCTGATTCATGGCGGGTGCGGCCAGGACGGGCGCTTCCGTGGCAAGGCACAGCGCGCTGGCCAATTCATCCGCCCGACCGAATCGTAGGCGGGCGAGAAAGTCGGCGCTTGCGGGCGCAATGACGACGGCGTCGGCCCAACGCGCGAGTTCGATATGGCCCATCGCCGCCTCGGCCGCGCTGTCGAACAGTTGCGTACGAACCTCGAAACCGGAAACTGCCTGCAAGGTCAGCGGGGTTATAAACTTCGTGGCGGCGGGCGTCATGACGACACGGACTTCGGCGCCTGCCTCTCGCAGCCGCCGTACCACGTCCGGCGCCTTGTAGGCGGCTATGCCTCCCGTCACGATCAGGATGACGCGCTTGGCGTTGAGAGTGCTCATATCCGGGTGCCGTCCGTTTTGCCAGATTTTACCCGAAGGCCGCGAATCCATATACTTTTGCAGTAGGCTCTGCCCTATCCCACGGAGGGGATCAGCGATGAAGATCAAGGATTGGCCCAGCGGCGAAAGACCCCGCGAGAAGCTGCTCGCAGACGGTGCCCGAACCCTGTCTGATGCCGAACTTCTGGCGATTCTGTTGCGCCATGGAACCCCCAGAAACGATGCCGTCAGCCTCGCGCGGGCCCTTTTGAGCTCGTCCGGTAGCCTGCGTGAACTGCTCGAAGCCGATCTCCTGACCTTCTGCAGCCTACCCGGCTGCGGGCCGGCGGGGTTCGCCACCATCAAGGCTGCGCTCGAACTCAGCCAACGCTACGTCTACGCCACGCTCAAGCGCGACGGCCCGCTGCAGACCCCCTCGGACGCAGGCACCTACCTGATTTCGCGCATGAAGGCGTACCGTCGCGAGGTTTTCGCGTGCCTCTTTCTCGACACCCGGCACCGCGTTATCGCGTTCCGGGAGTTGTTTTTCGGGTCGGTGGACAGCACCCAGGTCCACCCGCGTGAAATCATCCGGGCGTGCCTGGAACTCAACTGCGCCGCCGTCATTCTCGCTCACAATCACCCGTCCGGCGTCGCTGAGCCGAGCGCCGCCGATCGCGCCATAACCCAGCGGATCGTCGAAGCGGCGGGCATGGTGGACGTGCGCGTGCTCGACCACCTGATCGTCGGCGAGCGCGACGTCGTATCCATGGCTGAATTAGGCCTGCTTTGATTAGAAGCTAAGAAACCTCTGAATCGCTTGCGTGCCGGAGGCCGTTTTCTTGCAGTTCTATGCGCGGCTTGGCCCTCGTGCATAAGTCGGCTAAAATTGCGCGCCTTCTCCGGAACCCGTTAGGAATTCATCATGTCTCGCGTATGCCAAGTTACGGGTAAACGGCCGCAAGCCGGCAATAACGTCTCGCACGCGCACAACCGTACACGGCGGCGTTTCTTGCCCAACCTACATTCGCACCGCTTCTGGGTCGAAAGTGAAAAGCGTTGGGTTCGTCTGCGGGTCAGCCGCAAGGGCATGCGCATTATCGACAAGCTCGGCATCGAGAGTGTATTGAAAAAGATCCGCGCGCGCGGCGAAAAAATCTAGCCCGCTAGGAGTTCGTCATGCAGGATAAAATCAAACTCGTATCCAGTGCCGGCACCGGGCATTACTACACCACGACCAAGAACAAGCGGACGCATCCGGAAAAGCTCGAACGCATGAAGTACGATCCCGTGGTACGCAAACACGTGATGTACAAGGAAGCGAAGATCAAGTAGCCGTAATTCTAGGCGGGCTGCAGAGTATAGCCGCGCAGGGTCTGCGCGAAATCTTCCAGCGCCTTGATCCCCGTCGCCTCGGCGTGACGGCACCACTCCTGTAGGGAATCGAGCAAGCTTTCACGGCTGGCGGTGCGCTGCTCATAGATCTCCTGCAGTTGAAGCCTGAAACGGTACACGACTTCGAGTGGCTTGCTCTGCGCCAAAGCATCCCTCAAGGTGCCGCGCTCGAGATCGTTCAAGCGTTCTTCCGCGCGGAGCATGAGCGGCCGCAGCGGTTTAAGCATCCGGCGGATGTCGGCCGCTGCGTTACGCAGCTCTTCTTTGTGCACCCGCTTGACCACCATGCGGCCGTAGTCGGCCATCACGTGCAGCCGGTTGCCCACCACGGCCTTGAGGGTTTCGAAATCCGGGACCGGTTTCGTCCGATCGACCACGGGACACCCCGGCGCCAAGGTGTGGATCTCGGCCAGTCCACAAGTTTGCATCAATCGCACGTAGAACCACCCGAGATCGAACTCCCAGGGCCTTACTGAAAATTTGGCCGAGCTGGCGAACGCGTGGTGGTTGTTGTGCAGCTCTTCGCCGCCGATCAAGATTCCCCACGGCACGATGTTGGTCGAGGCGTCCGCGGTCTCGAAGTTGCGATAACCCCACCAGTGCCCGGCACCGTTGATGATGCCGGCCGCGAATATCGGAATCCAGATCATCTGCACCGCCCAGATCGTAATCCCAATAGGGCCGAACACGACGACGTTCATTATGAACATCAGGACGATCCCTACGAAGGAATGCGGGGTGTAGAGGTGCCGCTCGATCCAGTCGTCGGGGGTACCGAAGCCGTAGCGCTCCAGGAGAGCCCGGTTGGAGGCATTCTCCTGGTACAACTCCGCACCTTTCAACATCACCGTGCGGATCCCATGCACTTGCGGACTGTGGGGATCTTCCTCGGTCTCTACCGCCGCGTGGTGCTTGCGATGCACCGCTGTCCACTCGCGGGTGTTCATACCACTGGTCAACCATAACCACGCACGGAAAAAATGAGCGATCAGCGGGTGCAATTCGAGCGCGCGATGCGCCTGACATCGGTGCAAAAATATCGTGACCGCCGCGATCGTAATATGCGTGAACACCAGGGCGACCACGACGACTCCCCACCATGGCAATTGCACCAATCCTTCCAGCATGAGATTCCCCGACTTCATATTTGAGCGTCCAACTCTAACCCCAATCGGGGCCGAAAACGGCAAGCGGATCGTTAATATTCATTACGGAACCTCTGAATAAGTCATGGTGCGTCTGAATGGTTCATGAAATTGTGCAAATCAAGGCACGAATCGCAGGCCATAGCGGGGACTATGGGCAAGATTCGTAACGCCGAGTTGCGCGATTTCAGGCGCAAGGCAGATGTGCCATGACTTATTCAGAGGTTCCTTAAGACCATGGCAATCATACTTCATGCTGTGGATTACCTCTTCTCCCGCCCGGCGGCTGAGACTTCCGCCGGCCATTCCCGCGGCGGCTTAAAGAGTAATCGGCCTCGTCTTTGTTCGCCTTGAGCGATTTCCTGCACCGACGATACCGGCATTGCGTGTTCGCTGTCGCGTGGCGTTCTTGGCACGACGGACGGCCTCGCCAATAATACGGGCCATGGTCGAAGAGGTCCTGCTGTCGGCACGGGGATTGAACCGTTTTTACGGTAGGCACCAGGCGCTCCATGCGGTCGATGTCACCCTGCGGCGCGGCGAGGTTCTGGGTTTTCTCGGGCCCAACGGCGCCGGCAAGTCGACGACCATGAAGATTCTCGCCGGCGTCCTGCGCGCCCATGGCGGGCAGGTCGAGATCTGCGGCCGTTCCCTGTCCGACGATCCAATCGAGGCTAAAAAGGCCGTCGGATACCTGCCCGAGGTTCCGCCGCTGCATGACGACGCCACGGTCGACGCTTACCTCGGCTGGTGCGCCCGTTTGCGCGGACTACCGGCCGTCGCGGCGCACGAAGCCAGCGCGAAAGCCCGCGCTCACTGCGGCCTCGAGGACGTCGGCTCACGGTTGATCGGAAATCTGTCCAAGGGCTACCGGCAACGTATTGGATTAGCCCAGGCAATCGTGCACGATCCGAGCGTATTGATACTCGACGAGCCAACATCCAGCCTCGACCCCGCGCAGATTCGTGACGTGCGCGAATTGATCCGAACCCTCGCCGCCGAACGCACGGTCATTGTCTCAACTCACATCCTGCCGGAAGTACGCAAGCTCGCGACCCGTATCATGATTCTTCATCACGGGCGCATCGTCCATGATGCGCCCGCGGTTTCCGAAACCCGCGTCTTGCGGGTGCGGTTTCGCGAAGCCGTCGACGTCGGTTCGCTGACCGGCATCGAGGGCGTGCTAATTGCATCAGCCGAAGACCACGGCGCCTGGCGCCTCGAGGTCGACGATCTCGAAAACGCCGCCGTATCGATAGCGGAGCGGGCGGTCGAAGAAGGCTGGGGTGTCATCGAATTACAGCCGGATTTCGACGTCCTCGAGCATCTGTTTATGCGTCTGACCACGGGTGATCCGCCGGCGGGAAAAAGCCTATGACCGAGGCGATGCGCGCGATCGCTGGATTCGAAATCACGCGCAGCTTACGGCGGCCGTTCTCATGGGTCGTGCTGGCTGTAGCGCAGAGCTTCATGGCTGTTCTATTTTTGCTGTTGACCGTGCAATTCCTCGGTTTGAACGCCCACTTACAGGCGCAGGGTGTTACCCGCGCCATTTTGATCCCCTATTTTCGCGCCGCGGCGTTGCTCGTCGTCGTCGTCACCCCGATGCTGACCATGGGTGTCCTCAGTAGCGACCGCCGTGACGGAAAGCTCGATTTTCTTTTTTCAGCGCCGATTTCCTCTTTCGACATCGTCGCCGGAAAATTGCTCGCGGTCCTGTCGTTCGCCGGCGCCCTGTGGTTTCTGGCAGGTCTCATTCCCTTGACGCTGTTATGGGGCGCGCCGATTGACCTCGGGATCTACTTCACCAACCTGCTAGGCCTCGCGCTGTTTGTCCTGCTCCATTGCTGCCTCGGTATCGCGGCTTCGGCGATCACGCGCCAACCGGTTCTGACCGGCATCGCGGCGCTGATCGTGTCGCTGTCACTGTGGTTCGCCGATTGGGCAAACCGGCTCGACCCCGCTTCGTCCTCGCTCGGCACGGTGTCGACCCTGGGCCGTCTACGCGGATTCGCGATTGGTTTTATCAATTCCGCCGATATCGTTTACTTCATCATCGTCGCCGTCTTGTTCTTCAGCTTGGCGGTGTGGATGGTCGAAAGCGAACGGCAGTGGGCCTGAGATGGTCTTGAGAAAAGCCTTGCGACTCTTGCTTCCAGCCGCGTTGCTGGCCCTCACCGTCGGACTGGTGACGTTCGCCGATGAGCACCGCTGGATCCGGGATTTGACCCGCAATACAAGCAACTCCCTTCACATAAAGAGCATCGAGGTGCTGAGCCTGCTGCCGGATCCGATCGAAGTGACCGCCTATGTCCCGGAAGATCCGGCGATGCGATCGAGCCTTGCCGATTTCTTCGCGCGCTACCAGCGCCATAAATCGGAGTTCACGCTCAAATTCATCGATCCCCGGAAAGATTTTGGCGCCGCGAACCGGCGCGAAGCGAACCTGGGCGAAATCCTGTTCGAGTACGGCGGCCGCAAGCAGCATTTGACCCAACTCAGCGAAAGCGACGTAACGAACGCACTGGCCCGACTTGCGCGCGGATCCGATCGTTGGATTACGTTTCTTGCCAACAACGGAGAACGGCGCATTGCGCGAAAAGCAAACCATGACCTGGCACGCCTGTCGGAATATCTCGAAAGCCGAGGTCTTCGACTGCGCGAATACACCCTTGGCAAGATGGCAGCGATACCCCAAAACACCGCCGTACTCGTACTTGCTTCACCGTCGGTGCCTTACCTGCCCTCCGAAGCCGACGAAATCATTGAGTACCTCGCTGATGGCGGCAACCTACTCTGGTTGACCGAGCCGGACGCACCGGCCGCGCTCGGCAAGCTGGAACACGCGCTGGGCGTGGTCGCTTATTTAGGTACGGTGGTCGATCCGGTCGGTCTGACGAAATTCAAAAATCCCGCCTACGCGGTAGCGCTCGATCACCCCGCGCACCCCATCTTCGAAGGGTTCAATCAGACGGTCGTGTTTCCATTTGCTACGGCGCTTCACGTGCGCACAAATCTCGACTGGTCGGTGACCATCCTGGCCCGGACTCAAGGCGCGGCTTGGACGGAAACGGGGACGTTCGAGGGGAATGTCGGTTTCGACAGCGGCGATGAAATTCAGGGCGAACTCAGCCTGGCGGTCGCCTTCAGCAAAAAGTCCGGCGCACCGGGTGCCGAGCAACGCATCGTTGTGATCGGAGACGGCGACTTTCTGTCGAACATGTACGTTGAAAACCTGGGGAATCTGGAATTTGGCCGACGCACGCTCGAATGGCTTGCCGCGGACGATGCCTTGATCGACATCGTCGTGCCGAAAGTACTCGATGCCGAACTGGATCTCGCCATGTGGGAGCGCCTGGCGATGTTCCTGTTTTTCTGTGTCGGACTGCCGCTGGTACTAAGCCTTAATGGCGCAATGTGGTGGTGGCGCCGGCGCAATGCCTGAACTGCCCGAAGTGGAAACGACGCGGCGCGGCATTGAACCCTTACTCTGCGGTCGCGACGTCTTGGAGGTCAAGGTCCACGACCGGCGGCTACGCCGACCGGTCAGCCGTAATCTTTCTGCGATACTGACCGGTGCGCGTCTGTCCGCCGTCACGCGCCGCGCCAAGTACCTGCTGTTCGACTTTCCTCGCGGGACACTGATAACCCATCTCGGCATGTCCGGCAGTCTGCGCGTCGTAGACCCGGGCGTACCGCGCCAGCCGCACGATCACGTCGAGATCATCTTTCGCGGCGATCGTTGTTTGCGCCTGCGCGATCCACGCCGCTTCGGCCTGATGCTGTGGACCAAAGGTGACCCCATGGCGCATGAGCTGTTGCGCGATCTCGGACCCGAACCCTTCGATGCAACTTTTACGGGCGCCTATTTATACCATCGCGCGCGGGGGCGCACCGTCGCGATCAAGAACTTCATCATGGACGCCCGCGTGGTCGTAGGCGTCGGCAATATCTACGCGAGCGAAGCGCTGTTTCGCGCCGGCATCCACCCGGTGCGCGCGGCCGGGCGCGTCGGGCTCGAACGATACGAGTCGCTGGCGTCGAAAATCACGACCGTACTCCGCGAGGCGATCGAAGCGGGTGGTACGAGCTTACGGGATTTCGTACGCGACGATGGCAGGCCGGGATACTTCCGGCACCAGCTCAGGGTCTATGGACGCGCGGGTGACCCCTGTGTGAGGTGCCGGAAACCGTTGAAGATGCGCGTGATCGGACAGCGTTCGAGCTTTTTCTGCAGCCGTTGCCAGACTTGAACCGGCCCGGATCAAGGGCATAATCCGGTCCGTTGGTGATAGGGAATGCATCCCCCTAGGCGCTGAACCGCCCATTGGACGCAGCCCCTTGCGCGCCCTGCTAAGCTGATTATGAATACCGCCCACGCAAGGAAGCGCAAGAGAAAAGGTGTCAGGTTTATTTAAGCGATACCTTTTCTTGCTGAGTTTCAGCAATTAAATAAACCTGGAACCTTTTCGCCCGAGCGCGAGCCGATGACCGGGCGTTATTGTCGTATCGAACCGCTCGAACCCGCCAGACATGCCGCCGATCTGCACGAAGCGAATTCAATCGATCCGCTGGAGAGTGCTTGGACCTATCTACCTTATGGCCCATTCGAGACGGCGGGCGCCTATATCGAGTGGATCAATGCGTTCTGTCTTGGCGACGATCCGATGTTTCACGCGATCGTTGATCTGGAAACGGACAAAGCGACCGGTATCGCGAGCTTCATGCGGATCGATCCGGCGAACGGATCGATCGAAGTCGGCCACATCAATTACTCGCCAAGCTTGCAGAAGACTCGCGCAGCGACGGAGGCCATGTACCTCATGATGAAGCGTGCCTTCGAACTCGGCTACCGCCGCTACGAATGGAAATGCGACGCCCTGAATGCACCGTCCCGCGCCGCAGCCAAACGATTGGGCTTGTCCTATGAAGGTATCTTCCGCCAGGCCACGGTGTACAAGGGGCACAATCGCGACACGGCCTGGTACGCGCCGGTCGACGCCGGGTGGAACGAACTCGAAGTGGCTTTTCTAGCGTGGCTCGACCCTGGGAATTTCGACGAAACCGGCCGGCAGCGGCTGCGCCTAACGGACCTGACTCGGCCTATCCTAAAGCAGGTTGACGCCGTTTGATTCGGGCCTCAATTTCCCGCGAGACAATTTATCAGTTCGCCGTCCTCGAGGAGGGCATTGATGGCACCCGACATGGCGGCGTTGATATGCGCCGCATTCTCTTCGGCGAACTGCGCGAAAAACACCTGCTCTTCGGAAACTCCGCGATGCACGCGATCGTATTGCGAAACCTTGTCGTCGATGCACTGTCCGCGCAAGGCCGATTCACTACGCAGCGTGCCCGTCACGATCCCGGGAACCACCGTATAGCTCAGATTCACGATCTCGACTCGTAGTTGCCGGCCATAGGTCGCGCGTACCGTATCGCTGACGCTAAACCCTTTCGAGCCGAGGCCGTTCGTCACCGCGGTCTTGACGATTGCGGCAACGTCTCCGGTCGCGGTCACATTCGCGCCTCCGTAGGCAGTTCCCGTGAGGCCGCGGTTACCAATTACCTCGGTTGGGCGCATGTCAACGACCAATACCGAGATTTCCTTCCCCTCGGCGACGGGTGCCTTCGTCGCGACCTGGACCTGGGGTCGCAGCTCGAATTTTTGAGGCGTTAAGGCGCACCCAGCGCACAGGATCACCAAAGCAAACATCGAGATCAGTTTGCAGGAGGAATCGTTGCTCAAAGACAAGCTCATCGCTCCATATTTCCTATCGGCCGACGCCAGATCAGACCACCATTTTATAAAGATTATAACGTGGGCTGGCTTATTCGTGACTCGAATATCGCTGTAACGAAATAAGAAGATTGTTCTCTCATACCTCGTTACTCCAGAGTTCAATCCGCTCTTTTATCCAGATGCCGTTGTATCTCCTCCGCGTCGGAGAATTTCTCCACCTCGGCTTCGTACTCGCGCTTTTCGATCCGTAGTTCCGAGATGTGCCATCCCAACCAGAACGCCACGGCGATGATGCACATCACCATTTCACTGCCGACGAAGGGATAGAGCGGGCCGATGTCGGTGATCGTACCCGCAAAATTTTCGAAGCTGCCAGTCATCATGTCCGTCTCCTTTTATGCTTTATGTGGATGGTCTCAGGCATCGGATATCACGCTTGGGATGGCCTCGCGCTCGGCACGGCCCAAGTTACGCCGCTGTTGTTCGGCCTCGACTTCCGCCGAGACATCTAG
Organism: Gammaproteobacteria bacterium; assembly: GCA_963662545.2. Taxonomy (GTDB): domain Bacteria; phylum Pseudomonadota; class Gammaproteobacteria; genus JAYYZW01. The sequence goes on along the minus strand of CAXXLL010000003.1, from coordinate 1,807,893 downwards.
ACCCGCCAGTTCCACGACGGCCGGGATCCTCAACAAGCCGCGCCGCGCGAGCAGTTTCGCGACGAGAAAGCCCGGCAGGAGCCCCAGTACACCGAACATGATCACGGCACCCGCTAACTGACCCCACGGCGTAATCGGTGCGAAATCCGCATTGGGCGAGGATGGATAGCCCCACAGCATGAATCCCGCGACGCACACACCAAAGAAGCCAGCGTAGCCATGCACGGCGACGGCGCCCACGGCGTCGTCGATCTTGAAGGTCTTCTCGACCCAGTAATGCAGTTTGTACATGACGACGACGCCGGCCGCACCGATCAGCATGGCCTGGATCGGGTGGTAGAGATCGTTGCCGGCAGACGCCGCGATGATGCCGGCGAGCCCGGAGGAGTAGGTCCAGAAGGGATCGCCCCGCGACATGATGTAGCCGGCCATCATGCCGCCGGATAGCGACATGAGAAAGTTGAACGTGATGGCCGACAGGGACGTTGGGGCGAGATAGATATTGGTCGCGGAGAAGAACACGCCTTCGCCGTCCTGAACGTCGATGATCGGTACGTTGCAGGCGGCATAAAATCCCCAGAACCCGGTGAAAATCATGAACAGACCGATCGTGACGAACCAGGGATTGGTCGGCGGGATCACGCGCGGCGTGCCGTCGTCGCGAAATTTTCCGATGCGCGGCCCGAGTACTATCAATATTCCCAGCGCAAAACCGCCGGCAATGGCGTGAATCACACCCGATGCGTAGGCGTCGTGATAGCCGAGCTTCTGCACCATCCAACCCTCGGCGTGCCAGCCCCAGGAAGCGTCGATGATCCAGAAAACGGATCCGATCAAGACCGCCAGGATCCAGAATGCGCTGGACCGAATGCGTTCGATGCACGCACCGGACACGATCGATGCGGCCGTCCATGAGAACAACAGAAAAGCCGCCCAGAAGACGCCGTTGATTCGCGCCCAGAACATGGTGTCCTCGGCGCTCAGACTGTCGCCCGCCGGCGTACCGCCCATGTGGGCGCCCATCAACTCGCTCCAAGGCACGGCCCAAGGTGCGTCTACCAGGCCGCCGATGATCCACGGTCCGTTGGGAAAGGCGAAATAGATCCACCAGCCGAAGAGAAAGAACGTGACCGTCACCAAGGGCACCAGCATGGTGTTCTTCATCAGGGTATGCAGATGGTTCTTGCGCCGTGACACGCCGACTTCATAGATGCAGAATCCGACGTGGATCAGAAACATGAAAACGACCGTCACCCAGTAATAAAACTCGGTGAAGATCACCGTCAATGACGACAGTTCACTTTCCATGGAGTCCCCCCTTATCTCCCGCCGTTCTTCATGCAATAGGCGGGCTAAGCATCATCTTCGCCGTAATACATGATCGAGAGGAACTGGATCGGCAGCGATAACAGTTTTTCCGGACCATGAGGAATGTTGCCGTCGAAAGTGATGGCGTCGCCCGGTTTCAACACGTAGGTATGCCGGCCGTGACGGTACTCGATCTTGCCCTTGAGCATGTAGATGAACTCCGTGCCGGCGTGTTGAAAACTCGGAAAGGTTTCGCTTGCGTCATCGAGCGTGATTAGAAAGGGTTCGAAGCGCTTTTTCGGGCCCTGATCGTAGGACAGAAGCTCGTAGGTATGCCCGCGTTTCGTCCCGCGGCGGGCGACGTCCATGCCCTCCCCTTTGGGAATGAAGCTTGCCACGCCCTCTGGCGTATCGAAAGCCTTGAACAGGTTGCTGAGCGAGGTACCGAGTGACTGGCAAATCCGGTACAGAGCGTCGAGACTCGGCGTCGCCTGACCGTTCTCGATGCGGCTCAGCATGCCGCGGCTGACGTCGGACAAATCGGAGACATCCTGGATGGTCAGATGCTGGTTGAGCCTTCGATGTTTGAGCGCCGTCCCGAGAAAAACGCTGAGACCCGGGTGGCCCTCGACGAGGCTGTCGACGACTGCGAGATCCGGCGCGGGTGATTTCTTAGTCATCTAATAAAACCCGAGTAATCTCTCGCGCTCCCAGTCGGAGATGTGTCGACAGTATTCGACCCACTCCATACGCTTGACCTCAAGAAACTCCTGGATGAAGGCTTCGCCGAGTTGTGTAGAGAACAGCTTGCTCGATTCCAGTTCGTCCAAGGCCTCACCCAGGGTCTGCGGCAAGAGCTTCACTTTGCGCTTGCGCAGCTCACGCGCCGAGAGTTCGTAGAAATTGACGTTTTGCGGCGCGCCTGGATCGATCGCATTTTCGATGCCGTCGAGCCCTGCCGCGATCATCGCAGCGCCGGCGAGATACGGGTTGCAGGCGGAATCCGCCAGCCTCAATTCAAGACGCCCGTATGGAATGCGCACCATCGAAGTCCGGTTGTTGTCGCCGTAGGAAATATAAGCGGGCGCCCAGGTCGCACCGGACAGCGCGCGCCCGACCACTAGCCGCTTATAGGAATTGACCGAAGGTGCGCACAGGGCCGCTAGCGGCCGGGCGTGCTTCAGCAGGCCGCCGAGGAATTGGTAGGCCAGCTTGGACAACCCGAGCCCGCGCGCGTCCTCATCGTCCTTAAAGATATTCGCACTGTCCTCGCTCGCGATCGATATGTGCATGTGCATGCCGCTGCCGGTCCGGTCAGTGAAGGGCTTCGGCATAAAGGTGCACATCAGCCCAAAGTCGTCGGCGATCTCATTCGCGGCCATACGAAAGAACACATAGCGGTCCGCACTGGTCAGCGCATCGGTGTAGGTGTAGTTCATCTCGAACTGACCGTTGGCGTCCTCGTGATCGATCTGATAGACATCAAAGCCGACCTCCATCAGGGTGTTCGCCAGCGTTTCGAGCACTGCGCGGCTGCGAGACAGACCCTTGTAATCGTAGCAGGGCTTCTCCAGCACATCGGTTTCGTCCGCCGGCGCGAGCGTTCCGTCCTCGCGCCGCGCGAGTAACATGAATTCGGGTTCGAGGCCGGTGTTCATGGTCCACCCACGTTCGGTCAGGCGCGCGATCTGCTGCTTCATGACGTAGCGGGTGTCGAAGGGCCAGGGCTTCCCGTCGACCGTGCCGTCGCACACGATGCGCGCGTAACCGGGCTGCCAGGGCACGAGCGAGAGCGTGTTGCTGTCGCCGACCGCCATGAAATCGTGATCCTCGGGTCCCTGCCCCATGCCCCAGGCGGCAAAGCCCGCGAAGCCCGCGCCATCGCTCAGGACGTCGTCCAGATGATCGGCCGGAACCAACTTGGTCTTGGCCACCCCGTGAATATCGACAAACTGCGCCAGGATGAAATCGACCTTGTGTTTTATGACGAAGTCTTTGGCTTCGGTGGGCGTCATCTCGATGCTCCTCCTTCTAAAAGTTCCAGGTAGTCATTGAATCCCGCGATCGTCCCGCCATTTTCCTGTACGACTTCGACGAGTACCCCGAACAGAAAGGCCGCGTCCGCCGGCGCACACATCAGGCGATAGGTCACCGCGTCCGTCGTCATGCGCCGCACGGCAACGTCGCAATGCGCGAGTTGGGTCGCTATCCAGACGTCGTCAGAACTCGCCGCGAGGTTCATGGGACACAGTTCGCGGACGATCGCATCCGCCGCTTCGCCGCCCAGCGCAAAGTCCGCGGCCTCGTGGTGCAGCACCAGCGTGTCGCCCTGGCTGCCCGGGGCAATGGCAAACAGCGGGCCCGGTCTCGTCGTCCCGCTCGGCGCGACCACGAGAAATCGGTGATGGTGAAGGTAGACGACGGCGCCGTCTTCGCCGAGCGACCACCAGCGCAGCAGATCGGCCGGCGCCTCGATGTCATGCGCCTCGAGGAAGCGCCGCGCGCCCCCACCCACGAACAGGCGTTTGTGAACGGCGCTCAAGTCGGCGATGTAGCCAGCGGCGGTTACCGCCTCGCCTTGAGTCAGCGCGATCTGCATGCCGTTGACCGCGCCCATTTCGAATCGACCGCCGTCGAACGCCTGGAGCACGGGGCTGCGGCTCGCGGTCTCCATCACGCGGCCGTCTCGTAAGCGGGCTCGGCGTGGGGCTTCTGGCGCGCGTTATCGGGATCGTAGAACGGCGTGTCGGTGACGACGCCGGTCACCAGCCGCCCGCTGGTCGTTCTGATCGTGAGCCGGGTACCGACCTCCGCGAGCTTCGATTCGACGAACGCGAGCCCGATCACCTTCTGCAGAACAGGGCTGTAAGCAACGCTCGTCACCCGCCCCGCGATGCGATCGCCGTCGATGACCAGGTGACATTCTTCGATGGGATCCTCACCATCGCGGTCTTCGGTTTCGAAGCCGATGAGCTTGCGCGCAAGCATCGGTTGCAGGATTTGGAGGCTGTGTTTGCCATGAAAACGCGCCTTGTCCAGCCGCACGCCCCAGCCGAGCCCGACTTCGAAGGGGTTGGTCGTGCCGTCGGTGTCTTGCCCGATGATGATGTGTCCTTTCTCCAACCGTAACAAGCGCTGGGCCTCGACGCCAAAGGGCGCGCAGCCTTCCGGCTCGCCGGCCTCCAGCAGCCGCTCCCACAGTGCCGCGCCCTGGCTCGCGGCGCAGTGGATCTCGTAGCCGAGTTCACCGACGAAGCCCACCCGCAGCAGCCGTGCCGGGATCTCTGCAACCACGCCCTCGCGCAGTCCCAGATAGGGAAACGCTTCGTCATCGAGGTCGATGTCGGTGAGGCGCCCGAGTACGCGTCGCGACGAGGGCCCCGCCAGGTTAACCGCAGCCAGCTGGAAGCTGCGGTCGATGATCGCGACGTCGAGTGCGAGCTGATCGGCGGAGAGCTGCAGCAGGCGCAGCACTGTCTGTGAATGCGTACTGGTCGTGGTGATGTAGAAATGATCAACGCCCAGGCGTGCCGCCACGCCATCGTCGATGAGGGTGCCGCTGCCGTCAACCATGAAGATGTAGCGCGTCATACCCAGCGCCAACTTGTCGAAGGCGCAGGTGTAGGCGTGTTCGAGCAGCGCTTGGGCGTCGTCACCGAAAATCTCTATCTTGCCGAGGGTCGAGACGTCGATGATGCCGACGCCTTCGCGTACGACGCGGTATTCGGCCTCGATCTGGGACCGCGGTGACTTCGCTGTATAGCTTTTGGGCCGTCGCCAGGGGCCGGTATCCATCATCTCCGCGCCGCGGGCCAGGTGGCTTTCATGCATGGGGGTGTGCCATTCGCGGCGCAGCCGGCGGCCCGCGAGCGCGCCCATCGCAACCGGATGGTAGAACGGCCGCGGCGTGCTCACTCCGATCGCGTCGACGTCGCGCCCGCACTTGTGCGCGATGAAACGCACGCCGTTCATGTTGGACGTCTTACCCTGGCTCGGCCCCATGCCGATGGTCGAGTACCGCTTTAAAAGCTGGATGGAATCGAATCCTTCACGGATCCCGACGTCGAGCTCCTTGAGCTGGATGTCTTCGTCGAAATCGATGAACTCATCACCCTTGCGATGCTTCTTGAGCGGGTAGGGATGCGAGTGTGGCGTGCGGTCGCGCGGCGGGCGCGGCGGCGCCTCCTGCGATCGGCCGAGAAAGGCCGCAGCCTCGGCAGCCGCCGCACGACCGTCATCGATACGCGCGGCAAGCGAAAACACACCGTTCAGGCGCCCCGTGGTGTAGACGCCTTCAGGCGTCGCCTCGGGGACGATCTGATGCAGAGCGTCGTCGTAGCCGAAGCGGCCGCCGGCCTGGTAGACGAGACTCCCCGCGGGCGCCCAGCCAACACTCATCATGAGTCCGTCACAGGCGATTTCCTGCACGATGCCTGCGTCGTTGGAATGGACGGTCACGGCTTCGAGCTGGCCGCTGCCGCGCGCCTCGTCGATGTGCGCAGCGGGAATGAGTTGAATGCCGCGGCCCAGAAGCTCGGCGGCTGCATCGTCGTTCGACGGCTGCGCCTGCATGTCCACGACCGCGGCCACGCGGATCCCGGCTTCGGCAAAGTCGATGGCCGCGCGATAGCCTTCGTCGTTGGCCGTCAGGACCACGCAGGTGTCGCAAGGCGCCACGGCGAAGCGGTGGATAAGGCGCTGCGCACCGGTCGCGAGCACGATGCCCGGTAGATCGTTGTTGCGGAAAACGGCGGGTTGCTCGATCACGCCGGTGGCAAAGATAATGGCGCGCGCATGGACCTGCGTCACGCCTGACGCCGCGACCAGGGGCACCGTGTAACGATCGTAGCAAGCGCTCGCAAACGCATCGGGGATCCACTCGATGTTCGCGGCCCGATCGATGTCGGCCAGGGCTTCGTCGCGGAAAGTCTGCGCATCCGCTTCGCGCGCATGCATGAAATCGAGCGAACCGCCGGGCCGGCGATTCTCGTCGACGAGCACGACGTCGAGATCGCTGTCCGCAAGGCGCGCCGCCGCCGCGAGGCCGGCGGCGCCCGCACCGACGATGAGGACCTCGCAGTAGCGGTGCGTGCGCGACTGCCGCCCGCCGCGGTAGGTGGTGTCGATCTTGCCGAGTCCGGACAGTTCGCGGATCAAGCGCTCCCAATACGGAAACAGCCAACGCGGCCGGTAGAAGGCCTTGTAGTAGAACCCGATCGGAAGAAACCGGTCGAACCAACCCAGGGCTTGCGTAAGGTCGCGTTTCAAACCGCCGAGGGTGTTGACTGCACGGTAGGACCGGCCCTGCGCGATCGGCGTAAGGTCGGCGCGGATGTTGGTGTCCGTGTCCGACTGCAGCAGGACATTGGCGTCGTGATTGGCCATCGACAGCACGCCGCGCGGGCGATGGTATTTGAAGCTGCGGCCGAGCAGGTGCTGGCCGCACGCCAGCAGCGCGCTCGAGATGACGTCGCCGCCGAAGCCTTCGTAGCGCGCTCCCTCGAACTCGAATTCGATGCGGGCATCGCGATCGATCCACTCGCGGGGTTGCGGCGGTAGTCTAATCATCGGGCCGCCACATCAGATCCACCCGGCTGATCACGTCGGTGCCGGTGTGGCGCGTCACGTTGAACCACAATTGCGTCGGCGTGTGATACCAGCATTCGATCCGTTCACCGGGGATGCTGCGGCGGTTGAAGGTCCACACCGCGGCCGACATGGTTTTGATCTCCGCGGGCTCCGCTTCGAGCACGCCGCTGATCGCGAACTCGGTATGGGGCCGCGTTCCGATCACGGGGCATTCGATGAATTTCATGCTAGGTGACTGGGGATGCGTTCAATGCCCGACCGCCGCGGCGCCTTTTTCGCCGACGAGTTCGTAGTTGTCGAAGCGGGACAGATTAAATCCAGTGATCAAATCGTGATCGCGATCATGGGCCATGGTGTCGGCCATCGTCCTGCCGCAGATTGGTGTCGCCTTGAAACCCCAGGTACCCCAACCGGCATCCAGATAGAAACCCTCCACGGGGGTCGTGCCCATGATCGGAGCGAAGTCCGGGGTCATGTCCGCCATGCCCGCCCACTGGCGGTTGATCTTGATCCCGGCCAGAAATGGAAACAGGTCCAGCATCTGGTCGCATAGATCGCTGACAAACTCGAAGGTCGAGCGTTGCGAATGAACCTCGATCGGATCGATCGCGCCGCCCATGACTATCTCCCCGCGCGAACTCTGACTCACGTATAAATGCAAGCTGCCGGAGACGATGATGGTGTCGAGCCAGGGCTTGATCGGCTCCGTCACACAAGCCTGCAGCGGAAAGATCTCGATCGGGCTCGTGAGATCGACCATGTCGAGCACGCGCGGCGTGTATCCGGCGACTGCCGAAAGCACCTTGCGCGTCTTGATGCGCCCCCGATCGGTGACGAGGGCATCCACGCCGCCGTCGCCGACCTCGATGGCCAGGGCTTCCGTATTCTGAAATATTGCGACGCCAGACTGCGAAGCGCGACGCGCGTATCCCCAGGCGACCGCGTCATGCCGTGCGACCGCGCCCGGCGCATGGTAAAGCGCGCCGACGATTTCATGGTTGCCGCCGCAGGAAAGGTCGAGTTCGGGACAAGCCTGCGCAATCTCCTCCGGTCCGACTATTTTGCTGTCGATGCCGAAATGCTTGTTAACCTCGGCACGCCAGCGTGCGGTGCGCAGGGTGGAGTCGTTGTGCGCGAGCGTATAGTGACCGCGCTCCGAATAGAAAATGTTGAAATCGAGTTCTTCGGACAGCGTCTTGAACATCTCGACACTGGCGTGATAGAACTTGACGCCTTGCTCGGTTAGGTAATTGGACCGCACGATGGTGGTGTTACGGCCAGTGTTGCCGCCGCCGATATAGTCCTTTTCGATCACCGCCACGTTCGTGATGCCATGGTCCTTTGCGAGGTAATAGGCGCAGGCGAGTCCGTGACCGCCGGCGCCGATGATCACGGCGTCGTAGGTCTCGTTCAAGTGATCTGGCGTATTGAAATAGCGCGCTTCGGCGTAATCCTCGATGAAGCCGTATTTCAAGAGCCGCAACATTTTCTTTTCCTAACCCGTGCGCGCCTCGTCCAGCGGCAGGATAACGAGACGCTCTGTCACGTATGGACCGCAATGCGCGCCCAGTAAGACTTTGAGTTCGTCGAGTGCCTGCGTCATCGCGGCCACGGAGATCTCGGCATGCCCCTGCAAGATGAACAATGCGTTTCGCGTGGTCGGCTCGATCTTCGTTTTCTCCGACTGCCGGCACTCCAGCCGGCAAAGCACCTCGCCGTCGCCATCCACGTAGGCGTACTCGCCGGCCGGAATCGCCTCGGGCTTGGAGCGTCCAAGCGGCACGAAGCGCTCGTCGCCCCGGGTGATCTTGAGTTCGACCGCGCCCGGGATTTTTTCCAGATCGTGGGCACCGGCGGAAATCCGGTATTTTAACGATACGAAATTATAGATATCGACGATCAAATTGATCGGTCGTAGCGCATTGTGTTCGAACAAGACCCTGAAATTGCTCTCCGGCGAGGCCGTCATTGCGGCGTCCTCGACGCCGAATGTTTCGTGCAGGCGGCGATAGCCGGCGATTCGCGGATCACCGCGCACGGTGGCCAAGCTATGCTCGCGTACGATGGCTTCCTGCAGATTTCGAAATTCATCGGCGAAGGCATTGTCACCGGCGCGGTTGTCGAGCCCGCCGACGAGTAGATAGGCGACCTGCACACCCGCGGCGGCGACCTGCGGGGCGAGGCCCAGTTCGATGGTGTCGAGATCCATGCTTCACGCTACTTCGTTTGATCGAGCGTCGATCACTCGAATTTCTGATAGGCCTTACGGAGATCGACCAGCGGGTGCTCGGGCGACATCTGAAATTTGACCAGGAGTTCGCGCGCGATCATGTCGCGGTCCTGCTGGTTGTCCGGTAGTTCCATGTCCTCGGGCACGGTGACCCAACCGTTGATGTTCCGATCAAAAACGGCGGCGCGGCTTTCTTCGTAGCCCATGTGCACGTCTTCGAGCCAGTTGAGATCCTGCCAGCCCATGGTCTCGATATAGGATATGAGAAACGGGCTCACGCGATCGTAATCCGGCAGCAGATTGACGTCGTAGCGGTAGCCGATGGTCTGGCCGATCATCTTCTCGCGATCGCTGTCGACGCCATCGGACTTGAGGTAATGATCGATGTCTTTGTTGCCCGTCATGATTTCATTCTCCCGTTTAATACCGCGTCATGTCCGGCCGCCCGACGGTATACTGAGATCCCGCCAGAGGTACTTGCGCCATCGCCGATGCCTCCATGGTGAGCGCCGCGAGATCCTCGGGCTCCAGCGAATGCACGTTGGTCTTGCCGCAGGCACGCGCCATCATCTGGCACTCGATCGTGAGGCAATGGAGGAAATTGAATACGCGCTCGGCCGCGGCGTCGGGATCCAGGCGTTTACGCAAAACCGGATCTTGCGTCGTGACGCCGACCGGGCAGCGGCCGGTATGGCAGTGGTAGCAAGACCCGGCCTTGACGCCTATCTCTTTCTCGTAATCTGCTTCCGGAATGTCCTTGTTGCAGTTGAGCGCCATCAACGCCGAGTGGCCGATGGCGACAGCGTCGGCGCCGAGCGCCAGCGCCTTGGCCACGTCAGCGCCGTTGCGGATCCCGCCGGCGTAGACCAGGGTGATGTCACCGCTCTTGTCGACATCGTCCAGTGCTTTCCGGGCCTGGCGGATCGCAGCGATCCCGGGCACCCCGGTCTCCTCGGCCGCAAGGTGTGGACCGGCACCGGTGCCGCCTTCCATACCGTCGATGTAGATCGAATCGGGACCGGTCTTGGCCGCCATCCGCACGTCGTCGTAGACGCGCGCGGCGCCGAGCTTGAGTTGTATCGGGATCTCCCAATTGGTGGCCTCGCGGACCTCTTCGATCTTCAGGGTGAGATCATCGGGTCCGAGCCAGTCCGGATGCCGGGCGGGCGAGCGCTGATCGATCCCCGCGGGCAAGGATCGCATCTCGGCGACCTGGTCGGTGACTTTCTGCCCCATCAAGTGGCCGCCCAGGCCAACCTTACAGCCTTGTCCGATGAAGAACTCGACAGCGTCCGCGAGCCGCAGGTGTTGCGGGTTGAAGCCATAGCGCGACTGGATGCATTGATAGAACCACTTATCCGAATAGCGCCGTTCGTCCGGCATCATGCCGCCCTCGCCCGAGCAGGTGGCCGTACCTGCCATCGTCGCGCCGCGGGCGAGCGCCGTTTTCGCCTCGTAGGACAGGGCGCCGAAACTCATTCCGGTGATGTAAATCGGAATGTCGAGCACCAGCGGGCGTTCGGCGCGCGGTCCGATGACGGTTTTCGTTTCGCACTTTTCGCGATACCCCTCGATCACGAAACGCGTCAGCGTGCCCGGGAGAAACGTCAGCTCGTCCCAGCCCGGGACCTTCTTGAACATCGAGAAGCCGCGCATACGGTAACGGCCGAGTTCCGACTTCACATGAATATCGTTGATGACCTCGGGCGTGAAGATTGGGCTTGTGCCCAACAAGTATTTTTCGTCGTCTGACCTGACCATCGGCGGTTCCTCGAATTCCTTACAGTACAAGTTTCTTTTCGGTGGGTTCCAGATTGTCGTAATTCCAGAGCTTCTTGCCCGCGCCAATCTTCGTCATCCGGCGGGTCCCATTGGGTGTAACGAGACCGTATAACCCGAGTTTGCGATCCAGCCAGGCGATGTCGAGATCGCTCATTTCCGTTTCGACCGCATCCACGCCCAGGCTCTTGATGCTGCCGCCGACATAAATCGTGCCGTCATACATGGAGTCGCCCAGGTACTGTCCCGCGTTGCCGAGGACCACCATGCGGCCGCGCTGCATCATGAATCCGCTGAACGAACCCGTGTCGCCGCCGACGATGATGGTGCCGCCTTTTTGATCGATGCCGGTACGTGCACCGACGCTACCTTTGCACACCAGATCGCCGCCGCGGATCGCCGCGCCGAAGGTCGAGCCCGCGTTCTTTTCGATCAAGACGGTCCCCGACATCATGTTCTCGGCGCAGGACCATCCCACGCGGCCCGCGACGTGCACGTTGGGGCCATCGAGCAGTCCGAGTCCGAAATAGCCCAAGCTCCCTTCGAGGTGGAGATTCAAGCGGTTCAATAGGCCGACCGCGATGCTGTGTTTGGCGCCCGGATTGAGAATGCGGATCGTGCCGTGACCTGCCTTCATGAGTTCGCGAATTTTTTGATTGATCTTACGCGTGCTCATGTCCTTCGAGTCGAATTCCGCTTCTTTCCCAAAATCGACCTCGTAGGTGAAGGGCTGCGTCAGATTTTCGCCTTCCTGTACTGAGAAAAACCTCTGCTGCGTGCGGCCCTTGAGTTGCTCGGTGTGGATTCCCATGTCACGCGATCCGTGTTCTTCTAGGTTTGCCATACGCGAACCTCACCTTCGTAGGGATCGAAAGTATCGATCTCGTGGGGGAAAATACTGCGGATTGCGACTTCCTCCGATGCGAGGACGACGAAGTCGTCACTTTCATAGAGCACCATTGGCTTGGCCGCCATGGTGTCCTTCGCCATTCCGAGTTGATCGCCGGTCGCGATCAGGTAGGTGAAGACACCGTCGAACTCGTCGATCGAACGGCGCATGGCCGATTCGAGGTCATCACCGTTTTCGATGGCGTTGGCGATATACACACCGATGAGTTCGGAGTCGCAGTCCGAAATGAAGCGGTTTCCGCGGCGTTCGAGATCACGGCGCTTCGTCCAGTAATTGGTCAACTGTCCGTTATGGACGATCGCGATGTCGGAAAGTGGATAGCCCCAGTACGGATGTGCCGAGCGGATGTCGACATCGGATTCGGTCGCCATGCGTGTGTGTCCGATGGCGTGGGTGCCTGTGAACTCGCCCAGTGAATACTGCTCAGAGACAGCCGTGGCTTCGCCAAGGTCCTTGATCAGTTCGAGCGCGTGGCCCAGTGACAGGATCTCCACCGCCTCGATGTCTTCGATGTAGCTCGTCAGGCGGCGCAGATCGCCCGCGAAGGTGATCTCGTAGCGAAAGGCGTATTCATCGATCGAATCCCGCTTGTCAATCGTCGCTCCCAGTTCTTCGAGGCGCTTGTCGACCTCGGTCTGACGCGCCTCCATCTGTTGGGCGATGGCAAAGCCGCTTTGCGCTTCGGCGGCCTCGGCGACCTTGAAGCGCATCACGAACTTATTCTCGGTGCGCGGCTCGCTGTAGAGCGCAAAGCCGGTCGAATCCGGCCCGCGATGTCTCATCGCCTGGAGCATCGCGGTCATCTCCTGACCGATGTTGTCTGCGTTCCCGCGATGAATTAGGCCCGCGATTCCACACATATCCAAACCCTCTTTACGGTAGACAATCGATATAAGTTTCGAGATCCCATTCGGTCACGGTGGCCATGAACTTCTCCCACTCGTCGTTCTTGTACCACTTGAAGACCTTGTACATTTCGTCCGGCATGGACGCCTTGATAACTTCGTCTTCATCGAGCCGCTGCAAGGCGTCTCCCAACGACATGGGCAGGCGTTTCACCTGTTTTCCGGCCTCCATCGCCTGATAGATGTTGCGGTTTTCAGGCTCGCCCGGATCGATGTCGTTGTCGATTCCGTCTTCGAAGACCTTTAACAGGGCGCTACAAATGAGGTACGGGTTGACCATCGAATCGACTGCGCGGTATTCGAAACGGCCCGGTGCCGAGATGCGCAAGCCGGTCGTGCGGTTTTGGAAGCCCCAATCGGCGAACACCGGCGCCCAGTAGCCCGTATCCCACAGGCGACGGTAGGAATTCACCGTCGAACAACCGATCGCAGTCAGCGCGCCCAGGTGCTTGACGATGCCGCCCACGGTCTGCAGCCCGATCTTGCCGGGCAATTGCGGATCGTCAGTGTCGGGCATAAAGGTGTTCTCGCCGCCTTCGAGATAGGTGAAAACCTCTTCCATGCCTGGCAATGGGTCGTTATGCAACGTATTGACCCGCTCCTCGCCACCACGCCATAACGAAATGTTGGTGTGACAGCCGGAGGCCGACACGCCCATGAACGGCTTGGTCATGAAACACGCGATGAGGTTGTTCTCGCGCGCAACCTGGGCACAGATCTGACGGTAGGTCGAAAGGCGGTCGGCGCTGCGCACGACATCGTCGAACATCCAGTTGAGTTCGAGCTGCCCGGGTGCGTCTTCGTGATCGCCCTGGATCATGTCGAGCCCCATCGCGGTACAGTATTCGATGACCCGCATGAAGACCGGTCGCAGCGATTCGAACTGGTCGATGTGATAGCAATTGGGCTTCGAAAAACCACCGTCGGGCATGCCGTCTTCGCCGCGCTTGAGCCACATCATCTCCGGCTCCATACCTACGCGGAAATCGAGGCCGTATTTAGCCTTAAACTCGGCGTGGAATCGTTTGAGGTTGCCGCGGCAATCGGACGTCAAATGTGCACCCGCATTTTCGCGCTCCTCGCGGTTGCGAAAACATACGCAGAACACACGGGCAACGCGCTTGTCCCACGGCAGCTGACAGAAGGTCTCGGGATCCGGGATGCCGACGAGCTCCATCGCTTCCGGTCCGTAGCCGATGTACTCGCCATGCCGATCGACGTACAGGTTCGCGGTCGAACCGTATACGAGCTGGAATCCCCGCTCGGCGGTGCGTTCCCAGTGATCCGCTGGAATGCCCTTGCCGACGATGCGTCCCGTGACCGAAATGAACTGGTAATAGATATAGCGGATGCCAAGTTCATCGATCTTCTCGCGGACCTGCTCGACCAGTTCGTTGCGGCCCGGTTTTTGGACATATTTTTCGAGATCGGTTGCCGTTGCCATTCGCTGCTTTCCAGTATTTTCTTTGCAGAGTTGTCGCTATTCGTTGCGTCTCATACCATCCGTCCGTTTTGCACCTGCTTCAACTCCACGGAAACGGGCTGTGCGATACCGGATGGAGACGGCCTTCAATGTATCGTGAGAATCTGAACGGCTCCAACAGGCGCGAGGTCTCTCCCAGGATCTCCTGCGCGACCAGTTGGCCCACACCGATCATCTTGTAGCCGTGGTTGGAATCGGCGATGACGTAGCAGTTGTCGTGAAACACGTCGAACACCGGAAAGCTGTCGGGCGTGAAGCAGCCGATGCCCCCTGACGGTTCGTCTTTGTAAATCGAGATCTTGCCCTCGAAACGCTTCTGACAATGCGCCAGCGCCGAACACCACCGGTGCGCGAACGCGTCGCCCATCACATAGTCCGGCGATTCCGGACCATAAGGGTCGATCTTGACTTCGTCCGGCGGCGTATCGACCTTGTCGGGCGCCGCACCACCCTGCACGCCGCCGAAATTCATGTCGGGCTTGTAATAAATACCCCACATCCGTTCGGTAATGACCGAGCCGTCGACGTCCGACAGCAGCGGCGCATCGCTGTCCACGTGGATCACCGGCGCCATAGCGCCGTCGTTCGTTTGCTGGTAACTGGGATCGACGCCGAGCGTGCCTTCCTGCAGCGACCAGAATATCCACATGCCGACGTTTTCACGTAGGCTGCCGTCGGCACCCTTGATCGTGATCGCGGCGGGCAAGTCGAGCATTTTCCAGAGCTGATTGATCCAGGGTCCGACCGCGACGATCACATAGTCGCACTCGATCGGACCGCGATCGGTCTCGACCCCGCGGATCGCGTCACCGCTGCCGTTAACGGTCGAGAACCCCGTGACCGTGACACCGGTCTGGATGCGAACGCCCTCGCTCTCGGCTTTCGATGCAAGCTTGTAAACGCTCGGCTTGTTGTTCGCGTATCCGCCTTTCTTTTCGTGAAGCACCGAAGTGATGCCCTGCGCCTGCCAATCGTTGAACAGACCTTTCATGTACTTCGCGGATTCGGCAGCGCCCTCGATGAAGATGGATTCGTAGCCAATCTCTCGCTGTTGCTCGGCGATCGTGCCGACGTCGTCGCGCATGCTTTCGGGAGCGATCTGCATGTACCCGACCGGGTGGTAGCTGAAGCCTTCGGGATCGGTTTCCCAAACGGCGACGCTATGCGCCATCAATTCGCGCATCGCGGGTTGGAAATAGTTGTTGCGGATGACGCCGCAGGCAATACCGGAGGCGCCGGCGGCGATGCCGGACTTATCGATGACGAGGATGTCCTCGCCGCTGCCGCGACCACTGGCCTTGAGTGACAAGGCGAGGTGGTAGGCAGTGCTAAGCCCGTGGATGCCCGCACCGATGATGACGTATGGGCTGTTCATCTCGGAGCTCATGTGTTTGACCCTCCTCGCGCCGGGTCGCGGGCCGATGCGTCGAATTCGCTTTTCCGAACGCGGATACGGCCAGACAAAAGTTTCATATCATGAAATTTTGTTTAATACGGTACAACTCTGAAACCGCTGGCGTCAAGCGTTCTGGTGCCAAGGCACGGACCGGAAGAGGATCCGCGGTCCGGTGCGGCTCCCCTTGGGCCACGATCGCTTAAAAGTAGAATGTCCCCTTTTTCAGCGAGCCTCGATGGAAGCGTTCAGTGCGTTCTGGAGCCAGGCGGTCGGCCTCGTGTGGGGCCTGCCGCTGGTCGTGATGCTAGGCTCGGCCGGCCTTTATTTCACAGTGATCAGCCGCCTTGCGCCTTTACGGCACATGGGTCATGCGTTCGCCATCCTGTCCGGGCGCTACGACCGGGCCCGCGACCCCGGCGAGATCAGTCATTTCCGGGCGCTGAGCGCGGCCCTGTCAGGCACCATCGGCATGGGCAACATCGCCGGTGTCGCCATCGCGATTACCGTAGGCGGTTCCGGTGCCGTGTTCTGGATGTGGGTCGCGGGCGCGCTCGGCATGGCGACCAAGTTTTTCACCTGCACCCTGTCGTGTATGTACCGCAAGCCCGATGCCCAGGGCGTCATGCAGGGCGGCCCGATGTACTACATCGAAGTCGGGCTCGGCCGGCGCTACCGGCCGCTTGCCGTAGCATTCGCCGCCTGCGGTATGGTTGGGTGCCTCGGCGTCTTTCAATCGAATCAGCTCGCCAATCTGCTGGCCGAGCAATGGTCGATCACACAGCTTGCGACCGGGCTCGCCGCCATGCTCATCGTCGGCACGGTCGTGATCGGCGGCGCAGCCCGGGTCGGTCGCGTCGCGGGCCTGCTGGTGCCGGCTATGTGCATCGGCTATCTACTCGGGGCGGTCGTGGTCATTCTCGACAATGCAGCGCAGGTTCCCGCCGTGCTCACCGCGATCGTCGCGGGCGCTTTCGACGCCGACTCGGCCCTTGGCGGCGCAGCCGGCCTCACCGTCAAAGAGATCCTCGTCACCGGGGTCAAACGGGCGGTCTTCTCTAATGAAGCCGGCGTTGGGACGGAGGCGATGGCGCACGGCGCAGCGCGCACGAATGAACCCGTTCGCGAAGGGCTGGTGGCAATGCTCGGACCCTTCATCGATACGCACGTGGTCTGCACGCTGACGGCTCTCGTAATCCTTACGAGCGGCGTGGCACCCCACGAGGCGGGTGTCGTCATGACCGCGCAGGCATTCGAAAGCAGCATGCCCGGTTTCGGCGCCGCCGTGCTCGGCGTCATCTTCACCTTATTCGCGGTAACGACGATGATTACCTACGCCTACTACAGCATAAAGTGCGCGCGTTATCTTTTCGGACACGAGCGCGGCGGCCACTTTGTGTATTTCTATCTCGTATTGATCCCCTTGGCGGCGGTCTGGAGTCCCGCGACCACGGTCAATATGGTGGACACCGCGTTTGCGCTGATGGTCATTCCCAATCTCATCGCGACGGTTTTGCTCGCACCGCGGGTGGTGTCTGCTAGTGTTGAATACTTCTCAAAAGTTGACCGCAACGCCTAAATGTTAAGGGGTCTTAAGGGGTCAAGTCTTCACTATCTACAACTCTACAAGCCGACGCCCGAATAAGGGGTCAGTACCCTTTAGGTGTCAAGAAAAGGTGTCAGGTTTATTTTTTCCAACTTCCAAGTAAATAAACCTGACACCTTGAGGGATCCCCACAAATTCGACTAGCAAAATTCAAGTTGCACAATGGCGCGTGCCTGTAGATCCCGGAGCGCCTGTAATAAAGTTGAGCGCTGGATTTGAAGTTGCTTGGCAATGAGGCGAGCACCAACGAATACCACGGATAGGACGGGCTTACGTCTTTCGGTATTGGCCTGTAAACCTTTCACTAAACCTGTTTGGTAACCGACCAAGCCGACCAACCATTGGGCCAGTGTGGCCAATGCGCACAGCAAGAGTAAGTTCGCCACTCTCTCGGGATCACGTCCCATGTTTTCTCTAAGTGCAAAGCCGTAACGGGGCGACTTCATGTCGCGGAAGCTCTCTTCAATCTGCATGCGGCGACGATACACGGCAACTACCCGATGCGCACTACGAAGGTTGTCCGGCAGATTGCTGGCCAATAACCACGGCTCACGCGCCGCTGCCGACGGTTTCTCGGTATTGCGAGCCCGCGCCGGTTTGCCGTAAGCCGTATAGCAGACACGCCCGCGTTTCTTACCTTTGTAAACGAATAAATGGGTGTCCAGCGGATTACTTTTCGTGATCAAAAAACGACCCAGTGACTTCGGACGAGCATTGGCTTGGCCGTAGAGCACTTTGTTCGAATGCCATGCCGCCTCATCCATACCTCGCACGAGGTGACGATGACGGATGCGACCCACGTAATACCATCCCATTGAGGCCACAAGACTCAACCAGGGCGTCCGAAATCCTGCATCACTGACCAAGATCGGACAACAGCCCGCAGGCAGAATGGCCTTCAGTCGCTTCAGAAAGCGTTTCTCCGCTTTGACACTCGCGTAATGGTGTTCGACTTCTTCATACACGGGGATGGCTCGACCACCGACCGCTAAGGCCGCCCGCAATACATAGAGCTCTTGACGTTGATCCAGATTAGACCAATCCACCAACACCACCGGATGCGCACAGTCCGATACCAATAACCGAGCTATCCATTGATACCACTGCAAACGCTCACCACCGAGCTGACGATTACCCAGCAAGCGATCGACGCGCTTAATCGCGTGTTTCTCGCTCGTGCCACTGTCTATGCTCCGACCGATATGCGTCAGCCACAAACGTCGGCCCCGAAGTAAACCGCCGACCGCCGCCCAAACCGAGAGTCGACGACCCAAATGCACACCGTATAGCGCTTCGCTGCTCATTTCATGTAACAATTTCAATACCTGCATGGCTCACCTCGTCGTTCACAGATTGTCTTGCAACAACTGAGATCAACTCGAGCCATGCAGATTCCACGAACCCACAAATCAATCTATCGCTTTGTATTTCGTTGGAGTTTTATGGGGATTCCTCAGCCTGACACCTTTTTTTTGACACCTCGCTGGATACGGACATCAATTTATTAACGATGCCGGTGCGGCGAAATAACTGGATCGAAAATAACTTCGAGGAAGCTCGGGATAAGAGGCGATCATCGAAAGCACGGTGGTTGCGCTTTGAACCTGTATAAAGTGAAGACTTGACCCCAATAGACCCCACGGGTCAAGAGGGGGCGTCTATATCTTCTATACTCGTAACACGCAGGTTATCCTAGCGTTAGGTGCCCCGGATTAGCGCTATGAGGGAAACAATACAACTTGTTGGAAAATTCACTGGCGTAGTATCTGGGGTCGGAGCGTGTGCGTGCTGGAACGTCGCAATGTGGACACCCACTCCGCCGCTTCCATTGTCTGGCGTGGCTTTTTTCGTAGCGATGCTCTTGGCGATGCTAGCAATCATAGTCGTAATCGCCTCGATACATGGGCACGGCATTACGCTAATAGTGCTGTTCTTTGCTTCCTTCTTTCCGATTGGTTATTTCCTTCTTGGGGTGCCCGGCTGGATGTGGGTGATTGGCGTCCTAAACGTGGGTTACCTGATCGCCGGTCTGGTGGCATGGCGAATGCCGCACGTGATTGAAAGATCTGAGTCATCGGGCACTTAACGAATAAGGATAAGTCGTGCGCAGCCGCGACTTTATCCTATTGTTGAACGAGCCCGGGGCTCTTAAGTGCCTCCTGTATAGGAGATATCTAGGTTTGGATGGGGCGGGGCTGTGCGGTCAATTGAGACGGCGCTACTCTGGTGGACTCCTCGTTGTTATTGTCGACGGGGTCGAGACTTTATCACAGTGGGATCCGGCAACGCCGGCGGCATCGCGATGCATTAGGTCCAAAAAAGAAGACCGGCGTGAGGCCGGTCTTCGATGCTTCGATCAGGCGCGGCTCAAGCGGGCTTTTTGACCCACACGGTGCACCAGCCTTTGGCATTGACGAGATTCCCGGGAAAAATGGTGCACTTGCCCCACTCGTCGCCGCCCTGGTACTGTATGCAGTTCGCACAGGTGCTGCCCGCAATGAAGTTTGCGTGCTTACTGGTGTCAACCTCTGATGCGTCAGCGATGTATCCCAGTGCAGAGGCCTGCGGTCCGGCCGGATCCAATTGCGGCAAATCCTCGGCCCAGGAGACAGGTACGGCGAGAGCCGTTGCTGCAAGGCCGGCGCAAAGATGGCCAAACTCGCGACGATTCAACGATTTCTTCATGTCTATTTCCTCTGACTGTCTAAATCGGTCGGTGTATTGTTGATCAACTCGGGTTCGTGCGTACACCTAGGGAAGGCTCAAGGCTCCACGCCACCAAATTCCGAGCCGGCTCCACGAAAAGGTGTCAGGTTTATTTAAGCGATACCTTTTCTTGCTGAGTTTCAGCAAGTAAATAAACCTGACACCCTGAGGAATCCCCATAAAACCCCAACGAAATACAAAGCGATAGATTGATTTGTGGGTTCGTGGAACCTGCATGGCTCGAGTTGATCTCAGTTGTTGCAAGACAATCTGTGAACGACGAGGTGAGCCATGCAGGTATTGAAATTGTTACATGAAATGAGCAGCGAAGCGCTATACGGTGTGCATTTGGGTCGTCGACTCTCGGTTTGGGCGGCGGTCGGCGGTTTACTTCGGGGCCGACGTTTGTGGCTGACGCATATCGGTCGGAGCATAGACAGTGGCACGAGCGAGAAACACGCGATTAAGCGCGTCGATCGCTTGCTGGGTAATCGTCAGCTCGGTGGTGAGCGTTTGCAGTGGTATCAATGGATAGCTCGGTTATTGGTATCGGACTGTGCGCATCCGGTGGTGTTGGTGGATTGGTCTAATCTGGATCAACGTCAAGAGCTCTATGTATTGCGGGCGGCCTTAGCGGTCGGTGGTCGAGCCATCCCCGTGTATGAAGAAGTCGAACACCATTACGCGAGTGTCAAAGCGGAGAAACGCTTTCTGAAGCGACTGAAGGCCATTCTGCCTGCGGGCTGTTGTCCGATCTTGGTCAGTGATGCAGGATTTCGGACGCCCTGGTTGAGTCTTGTGGCCTCAATGGGATGGTATTACGTGGGTCGCATCCGTCATCGTCACCTCGTGCGAGGTATGGATGAGGCGGCATGGCATTCGAACAAAGTGCTCTACGGCCAAGCCAATGCTCGTCCGAAGTCACTGGGTCGTTTTTTGATCACGAAAAGTAATCCGCTGGACACCCATTTATTCGTTTACAAAGGTAAGAAACGCGGGCGTGTCTGCTATACGGCTTACGGCAAACCGGCGCGGGCTCGCAATACCGAGAAACCGTCGGCAGCGGCGCGTGAGCCGTGGTTATTGGCCAGCAATCTGCCGGACAACCTTCGTAGTGCGCATCGGGTAGTTGCCGTGTATCGTCGCCGCATGCAGATTGAAGAGAGCTTCCGCGACATGAAGTCGCCCCGTTACGGCTTTGCACTTAGAGAAAACATGGGACGTGATCCCGAGAGAGTGGCGAACTTACTCTTGCTGTGCGCATTGGCCACACTGGCCCAATGGTTGGTCGGCTTGGTCGGTTACCAAACAGGTTTAGTGAAAGGTTTACAGGCCAATACCGAAAGACGTAAGCCCGTCCTATCCGTGGTATTCGTTGGTGCTCGCCTCATTGCCAAGCAACTTCAAATCCAGCGCTCAACTTTATTACAGGCGCTCCGGGATCTACAGGCACGCGCCATTGTGCAACTTGAATTTTGCTAGTCGAATTTGTGGGGATCCCTCAGCCTGACACCTTTTTTTCTTAGCTTAATTCCGAGCCGGCTCCGTTCATTCGGCGCCACCCGCGCCGGTTGCTAGACTGCGGAAGAATAACGTCGGCTGAATGACGTAAGCGGCTTTGAATTGCGGTTGACGCAGGAGGGCGGCTCAGGTTCGCTGTAGGATCCCGCCTGCTGCGAGCGAAATGACCCCTGCAACGGCGATTCAGATGTCGATTTCGGAGTATTCCGTGATGATCGATTTCTCGGCAATGATCTGCCGCCATTCGTCCATGAGTTGCTTGGGTTCCTTTACGCGCTCCCGTCCCTCGAGTTTGTCGTCGACCCCCTTGCCGACAGCCCGCGCCGCCTGGATCGTGCTGTTCCCCGTCAGCATTCATGAGACAAGTTGCGGAGTTTAGATAATGGAGTGATTCTGACTCATCGAGGCTCGAGAGGAGAGCAGGATGAGTAAGAGAAGCACGCGTCACGAGACACCAGAGCAACACGTCAAAAGCATCCGCCGGGCGACGCGCGCTCGAATGGCTTGCTGCCGACGATGCGCTGATCGACATCGTCGTGCCAAAAGTTCTCGATGCCGAACTGGATCTCGCCATGTGGGAGCGTCTGGTGATGTTCCTGTTTTTCTGTATCGGACTGCCGCTGGTACTAAGCCTTAACGGCGTAATGTGTTGGTGGCGCCGGCGCAATGCCTGAACTGCCCGAAGTGGAAACGACGCGGCGCGGCATTGAACCCTTGCTGTGTGGTCGCGACGTCACGGCGGTCAAGGTCCACGACCGGCGGCTACGCCGCCCGGTCAGCCGTAATCTTTCTGCGATACTGACCGGCGCGCGTCTGTCCGCCGTCACGCGCCGCGCCAAGTACCTGCTGTTCGACTTTCCACGCGGGACACTGATTACCCACCTCGGCATGTCCGGCAGTCTGCGCGTCGTAGACGCTAGCATACCGCGCCAGCCGCACGATCACGTCGAGATCATCTTTCGCGGCGATCGTTGTCTACGCCTGCGCGATCCGCGCCGCTTCGGCCTGATGCTGTGGACCAAAGGTGACCCCATGGCGCATGAGCTGTTGCGCGATCTCGGGCCCGAACCCTTCGATGCAACTTTTACCGGCGCCTACTTGTACCATCGCGCGCGGGGGCGCACCGTCGCGATCAAGAATTACATCATGGACGCCCGCGTGGTCGTGGGCGTCGGCAATATCTACGCGAGCGAAGCGCTGTTTCGCGCCGGTATCCACCCGGTGCGCGCGGCCGGGCGCATCGGACTCGAACGATACGAATCGCTGGTGTCGAAAATCACGACCGTACTCCGCGAGTCGATCGAGGCGGGGGGTACGAGCTTGCGGGATTTCGTACGCGACGATGGCAGGCCGGGATACTTCCGGCACAAGCTCAGGGTCTACGGGCGCGAGGGTGATCCCTGTGTAAGGTGCCGAAAACCGTTGAAGATGCGTGTGATTGGACAGCGTTCGAGCTTTTTCTGCAGCCGTTGCCAGACTTGAAGATGACATGATGTCTGCGGCGACAATGTCAGGATCATCGCCTGCATCGAACATCCCGCCGTCATCCAATGCATCCTCGACCCTCTTGACCAGCGCAATGCGCAGCCTACGCGCTCCGGCATTCCTTCCGCTCGAGCATCCCCATAAGCAGCGCTGCCGGGCCTCAACGACTGAGGCTCGATGCCACCCCGATACTTGTGCACGGATGCCAGGCCTCGCCACCGCATCGCCAATCATGAACATTGCCGGCTGTTACCCCACGGGATCCTTACCTTCTCGATGCCCTAAAAAGCTTCAATCATCATTAATCAGTGTCCCGCGTGACACCTAAATACTCGATGGATGCGCTTTGTTCTTCCTATACTCGCGCCGGAATTTTTATGTCCGAGTACCCGTTGCGTGGCAAGTTTCGGCGCGCTGCCAATTGACACCTGTCCATAATTTTTACATGTTCCGGCCGCGCTCTTTTTTTTCTAACTTGTTGATCGCAAGAACATAATTTGTCCACCCCCGCTTTGAAGCGCGATAATTCGAGCGATTTTTGTCAAGAATTTTTACAATTCGATGCCGCCGTGGGTGCTATTTCAGGGTGTGTTCCCCGCAAAGGATTGATATTTATAAGTATTTATTTTTCGGCACGGTATTTGCTTCCCTTATTGATAGTGCGAGCTGTGCTGTGCAGACGTTCGCGTCGGATCCGATCACCAATGAGACTCCGATCGTTTGGTGACGGGCCTCGCAGCGCAATAAAAAGAGGAACAGGACGATGCGGCAATTTTTTTACACCGGAAATCCATGGAAGATCACGTGCGCGTTAGCAGTGGCATTCGCCATATTCGTAGCGGGACCGGTACACGCGACGCTGGTCAATACGCTCACGGTCGAAGGGTCCGCCAAAGCGGGCACGAACACACCACAGACCTATGGGCCAACTAGTGACGCCAATTTCGTTAGCGAAAGCGCGAGCGATAGCGCCTCCCCCAACAGCCAAGCCGATGCGAATTCGTGGGGCAATAGCAACGGGGTCTATCGTGCCTCGGCATTTTCTCAGGAATACGCCCACAGCAACGCGGTTTTCGAACGCGAGCTGAAAATTACCAATAATTCGGGCAGCGCCCAGCAATACTCCTTGGATGCCTATATATTCGGCGGCTTTATGGCGGTCAGCAATCCGGCGAACAGTGATACTGGTTCGGCTCGATACGACCTGTCGATCTCAAAAGAAGGCGCGTCAGGCGATTTATTTGCGAGCGACGCCTCGCTCGATCAAGACGGCACTGTGGTGCCGGGCGGCACGACGCTAAACGACGCGACCACGACTAACTTCGGAAGCTCCTCGGTGTATTCCTGGAGCGGAACGCAGGTTACGGGGATCAATCTGGGGATCCTTGCGCCGCTCGAGATGATGACAATCCTTTTCAACCTCGAGGTCTGGGCCGACGCGGCGTTCGGCGTCGAAGAAGAGGCCAACTGCTCGACAAACGGTGGTGGGGAGGCAGAAAGTAGCGCGCTCGGCGAATTCAGTAATAACTGCTTCGCACAGGTTGCCCTCGGCGATCCCAATGATTTGTCCGGCACGCTGGGCACGCCGCTTCCCGCAGGCGCAATGTTCAACGTGAATGGCACGAATGTCCCCGAGCCAGGCAGTTTGGCGCTGGCCGGTCTGGCGCTCGCGGTGTTCCGGTTCAGGACGCGGCTCCAAGATGCCTCTGACGAAACGGCGAAACCTGACACCTAAACTAAAGCGCTGCGTGGCGCTGCGTGGCGCCGCCTGACCCGGGCGCTACGGTTTAGCGATTTACACGGCCCGTGCGGTCCCTGATCGCACCGGCTATTTCTTGTCTTTGCTATCCATCAAGGCGCTTCGCGCCTCAACTCGCGTTCGAGTGTGACTATCCACTCAGGCGTTGCGCTGGCTTCACCTTTCGCTGTGTTCCAGCGGGGCTCGATCACGCTGATCGTCACGAACCCCGCCGCGAACAAGGCCGTATCCGCATCCGCTTCGGCCATTCCACGGGGGTCGTGCTCGATCGTAGCGCAGACCTTACCCGTTACGCTTCCGTCCTCGGGATAGATCAGGCGAAAGCCCCCGTATTGGCCAACTGACGCCATCCGAACGCCCCTGATAGATGCCATCCTCGACCATCTTGACCAGCGCAATGCGCAGCCGACGCGGTCCGGCATTCCTTCCGCTCGAGCACCCCCACAAGCAGCGCTGCCGGGCCTCAAGGACTGCGGCTCGATGCCGCCGCGAAACCCTTGCACGGATGCCAGGCCTCGCCAGCGACCGGCGCGGGAACGCTCGGCCTTACCGCCAGAGCATCGGTAATGATCAACGTCCGCCTGTTACAAAACGGGGTCCTTAACTTTTCGATGCTCTCAACAGCTTAAGTTATCTTTAATCGATGTCCCGCTTGAATTCTGCTTGATACCTCAATACTCGTTGGATGCGCTTTGTTCTGCTTTGATCGTCCCATATTCCTATAACCGACGCCTATTACCAGACCTGCGCCTCGCCTTCGCCGCGCGGATCACTTGCCGCCTTGACCACGCCGGCCGCGCGCTGCCACAGGATCGCATGCATGTTGCCATAGTTGCGGCTGAGCTCCCGCAGGGTATGGCCGCGCGCGCGTAATTGCTCCTGTTCTGAATCATTCAATCCGCCGCGTTCGTATTGCACTTCGTCCGGCAGGTACTGGTGATGAAAGCGTTTCGCGCTGACCCAGACGTGCGGGTCGGCGCCGTTAGCGAATTCCAGGGAGCTGATGAGCACCATGGAAATGATGCGGCTGCCCCCGGGCGTACCGAGAATACCGACCGCCTGCGGGCTTTCGAGAAAAGTCGGGGTCATGCTGGACAGGGGCCGTTTGCCCGGAGCGATTGCATTCGCGTGTGCGCCGACCAGGCCATAGGCATTCGGGGTCAACGGCTTGGCCGAAAAATCATCCATCTGGTTGTTGAGTAACACGCCGGTGCCGGGAGGCACCGATGCCGCGCCAAATGGATAGTTGACGCTGAGTGTCGCGGCCACCCGATTTCCTCGGTGGTCGATGATTGAAAAATGGGTGGTATCGCGGCCCTCGGGACCGCCCGCGATACCGGGCAGGGTGTCACTCGGGGTGGCCCGTTCAAGGTCGAGACCCGCTACCAGGACCTCTGCATACTGTTTCGTGATGAGGCGCGCGGTCGGAACATCGACAAAATCCGGATCCCCCAGAAATTCTGCGCGGTCGCGGAATGCGCGCCGCATCGCTTCGATGATGACGTGCAGTCGGGTGTCGGCGCTCATGGCGTCGAGGTCGAAGTGTTCGAGGATGTTGAGCGCCTCGACCAGGACGATGCCGCCCGAGGACGGCGGGGGTGCGGCCACAACACGGACGTCATGGTAGGTCGCGACGATCGGCGCCCGTTCCTTGATCGTATAGGCCGCAAGATCCTGCAGGGTCCAGATACCGCCCGCCGCCCTGACGCCGTCGACCAGGCGCGCGGCCAGGTCACCTTGGTAGAAGGCGGCGTTTCCCCCAGCGGCGATCCGCTCGAGCGTCGCCGCAAGGTCCGGTTGTCTCAAGCGAAAACCCACGGGCGGCGGCATGCCCTCATCGAGAAAAATACCGGCGGCTTCCGGCGACGCGGCGAACGCTTTCGTACGGAATCCAGCCATGCGATGGTAACGATTTCCGATTTCGAAGCCATTGCGCGCCAGGGCGATAGCCGGCGCCAGGGTCTTCTCCAGCGGCAGGCTGCCGTAATTTTCGCTCAGGTGAACCAATGCCGCGGGAAGCCCTGGAATACCCGCGCCGAGCGCGGTGTTGAGCGATCGCTCGCGAACGAATTCCCCTCGTTCGTCGAGATACATGTCGGCACTCGCCGCGCCCGGCGCGGTTTCGCGCGCGTCGATAAAGACCTGCTTGCCATCGGCGGCACGATGCAGCAGAAAAAATCCGCCACCGCCTATACCGGACGAAAAGGGTTCCACGACGGCAAGCGCGGCGGCAACCGCCACGGCCGCATCGAAGGCGTTGCCCCCGGCGTCGAGGATGGATCGGCCCGCCGCCGTTGCGGCTGGATGCGCCGAAGCGATCGCATTGTGCTGGGGACGAGCGACTTCAACGGCCTTTGCCGACGCCGCCGCGAACACCAGCAGCAGCCACATTACCGGGAATCTTTTAAGCATGGGAAGTTCTTTCCGTCAGGTGACGTCGGAGCCGCTCGCGACCGTCGTCAAGCTCAGATATTTGTTCATGAGGGTGCCGCGGTCCTCCGGATGATCCGGGTCCTTGGGAATGCAATCGACCGGACACACTTCGACGCATTGCGGAGTATCAAAGTGCCCGACGCATTCGGTACAGCGATGCGGCTCGATCTGATAGATCAACTCGCCTTCGAATATCGCCTGGTTGGGACAAACGGGCTCACAGACGTCGCAGTTGATGCACTCCTCTGTGATCTTGAGCGCCATGCTAGTGTGCTGTTTCGGTTTGAAAGACAGGTTTCAATTCGCCCGCAAGCGGGCTCCTACACGGACAATACCGTATAAGGAGCCCGCTTGCGGGCGAATAATGTGTATCGACGCGCCCGGTAGTGTTTCCTATCATGCAGACCACGTATCTAGCGCGTCTCCAACCGTTCGGCCAGGGCGTCGCGAATGCGGGGGTGCACGAAATCGCTGATGTCTCCACCTAGAGACGAAATCTCGCGAACCAGCGAGGATGATATATACGTGAACTTCTCCGAGGTCGGCATGAACACCGTGTCGGCTTCGGGCATCAGTTTGCGGTTCATCCCGGCGAGCTGGAATTCGTATTCGAAATCGGACACCGCCCGTAATCCTCTGAGTATGACCGTGGCCTCGATTTCGCGCGCAAAGTTGACCATCAAGCCGTCGAAACACCTGACTTCTACATTGTCATAAGTGCTCAAGATCTCGGCCGCGAGCGCGACCCTTTCGTCGGCGGAGAAAACGGTTTTCTTGCCCGTGCTCGCGGCAATGGCAACGATCAATCGATCAAACACCACTGCGGCCCTGGAGACGATGTCGGTATGCCCGTGCGTGATCGGATCAAAAGTCCCGGGGTAGATCGCCGTCGTAATCAAATTATTCCCCATTTATCGTTGAATGTTTTTGGAACCGGAGAGCGTCATAGTTTATCGCGACCGCTGGACGATTGCGTAGCTCACATAACGCGTTGCATTCTGTTTGATGGTTTGCCATGAATCCGTCTCGGGCAGTTTACCGCTTGGCGCTTCGAGGTAGACGATACTCGCCGCCGTCGTCCATCCCTGTTCGATGCATTTTAGCGCACGGTCGAGCAGGGGTGATTCAAAAGGCGGATCGAGAAACACGATATCGAAAGCTTGTGGCGTCCGCTTTAACCAACGAAACGCATCCGCATGGAGGATTTCTGCCGACGAAGTGTCCAAACGCTGCTTGAGGACGTTCATTTTCGCGACCAATATCGCATCGTGTTCGACGAAGTGACAAGAGGCGGCGCCGCGCGACAATGCTTCAAAGCCGAGTGCTCCAGTGCCGGCAAAAAGGTCGAGGCAGCGCGCTCCCGGCAAATGCATCGCGAGCCAGTTGAACAGGGTTTCGCGAATGCGATCAGCGGTCGGGCGCAATTCCTTCTGGGCAGCGACGGGGATGCGGGTGTGACGCCAGCGGCCGCCGATGATACGGACCGCCCCGCTTGCGCCGCTCGCCATGGTCGTTACGAATCGTCAGCTTGCGCGCCCGTTCTTCCGACGATCACGGTCACGAGGTTTTCTATATCAAGGCGCCGGCTGAAAGCGTCCTTGACCGTTTCTGCAGTCACCGCCGCGACCCGGGCGGTGAATGTGTCCAGGTAGTCGAGGGGCAGGTCGTAGAACCCGATCATCGCGATGTATTCGACGATCTTGGAATTACTGTCGATACGTAGCGGAAAACCTCCGATAAGATTGTTCTTGGCTGCGGCGAGGTCGGCGGTCGGAGGACCGTCCGTGACGAACTTTTCAATGGTCTCGTACAGTATCTTGAGCGCTTCCGCTTGCTGCGTTCGGTCGGTCTGCAGAGCGGCGATGAAGGGGCCCGGCTGCGCCATCGGCATGAAGTAACTATACGCGCTATACGAAAGGCCGCGCTTGGCCCGAATTTCGCGGAACAGTATAGAAACGAGCGAATTGCCGCCGAGCGCATGATTACCGACCAGCAGCGGAAAGTAGTCCGGATCGCCACGTCGCATGCCTGGCAGACCAACGCGCACGTGGCTTTGGATGGACGGGAATTCGATATGCTTCTCTGTCGCACCGGGCGCGGTGATCTCCGGCAAAACCCCGGCTTTTTCTCCGGCGACGAGCGGTGCGGTGATAGCCTCGGCGATTTGCTTTGCACGCGCTTTATCGAGTGCGCCGACGATTGCGATCACCGCATTGTGCGCAACGTAGTACCGCTTGTGGAAATCCAGGATATCGACACGTTTAAAGCCCGCGACGGATTCCTCCGTACCGTCGGTCGGCGACGCGTACGGATGGTCGGCATAAAGCGCCCTGAAAAAAGCGTCCTGCGCGATCCTGCCCGGCGACTGTTTCTTACGTTTTAGTGCAACGATCACACGAGCACTCAGCCGTTCGATAGCGCCTTCGTCGAACCTCGGACGCGCAACCGCGTCCGTAAACAAGTCGAGCGCAGGTTCAGCGTATTGGTCATCGGCCAGTGTTCTCAACCTCAAGTAGGCCATGTCCCGCGCGGTCCTCGTGTGCATGCGGGCGCCCGTCGCGCCGAGGCGGCGGTTAAAGGCGTCTGCATCGAGTGGGCCCGCACCTTCCTTCAATAAGCCGTTGGTCAAATTCGCCAGACCTTTGCGATCTCCATCGCGGGCGCTGCCCGCGGCGAAAACGACGTGTACGTCGATCATCGCTATCTCGGGGGCCGCGACGAAGTACACGCGGGCGCCGTTCGCCGTCGTCCAATGCTCGATCGACGGCGTGTCGGCAACGGCTTTCACCGCCGCGAGGCAAAAGAGTATTGCAAGGATACGAAGCCTAAGACTCATGATGCCTCCTCCGGTAATAAGTAGGCGACGGTCAGGACCTCGCGCTTCAGATACTTCGCGGCGACCTCGAGTACCTGCGCGCGCGTAACCGCCTTGATGGAGTCGACATAGGTGTCTTTGAGCCGCCAATCGAGTCCGACCGCTCTCAAGCTTCCGATAATCATGGCCTGATGCTGCATCGAGTCACGCTCGAATACCGTGTCGGCGACGACCTGCGTCTTGATGCGCTCGAGTTCTTCGACGCTCGGCGGATCTTTTTTGAGCGCGTCGATCTCATCGAGTATCGCCTGCTCGAGTTCGGCCAGGCTCGTACCCTCCCGCGGCACGGCGTTGCAGGAGAAAAGGGATGTCAAGCGGGACGACGACGAGAAGCTGGCGCTGATCTCAGAGGCGATTTCACGACCGCGGACGAGGTTGCGCTGAAATCTCGCGCTGGCATCACCATCTAGCGTCTCGGCGAGGACGTCGAGCGCATAAATTTCCCACTCCTCGACCTCAACGCTCGATATGGCCTGGGCCAAAACGGGGGCCTTGAAACCCATGATGAGATAGGGAACCTTGGCTTTCGCGCTCCTAAAGGTCACCCGCTTGGTACCATGCTGGGGTACTTCCGGGCGCGACTTGGGCGGCGGGATATCGCGTGCCGCCAGCGGCCCGAAATGCTTTTTCGCAAGCGCGTGAACTTCATTAGGATCGACGTCGCCGACCACCACCACGATAGCGTTGTTCGGCCCGTACCAGCGATCGTACCAGCGGCGAAGATCGTCGGCGCTCATGTTTTTGATATCGGCTTCCCAGCCGATGACCGGGTATCGGTAGGGGCTGGTTTGAAAGGCCACTGCGCGCGAGGCCTCGGCGGCCAAGGCTTGCGGGTTATCGTCGGTCCGCAGGCGCCGCTCTTCTAAAACGACGTTGATTTCCTTGGCGAACTCCTCGTCCTCGATGACGAGCTTGTGCATGCGCTCGGCCTCGATCTCGAAACTCAATTCGACGTTTTCTGCGGACCACTGTTGAAAATAGGCGGTGTAGTCGGCGCTGGTAAACGCGTTTTCGCGGCCCCCTTTAGCGGCAACAATGGTCGAGAACTCTCCCGTTTCCAGGTCCTCCGTACGCTTGAACATCATGTGTTCGAGTGCGTGAGAGACGCCGGTAATGCCGTCATATTCATAGCTCGAGCCGACGCGATACCAGACTTGTACGACCGCGACGGGGGCTCGATGATCTTCCTGCACGATCAGCTCGAGGCCGTTGTCGAGTTTGTACTCCTGCGTGCGATTCTCGGCCACAGCGAATGCCGTGATCGCGAGCCCCGTGATGAGTGTCGCGATGCTAAGACTTTTCATTAATTTGTCGCTCCTGACCGCCGGTCGTTGCCGAAAATGGACTCCGGGCTCGCCGAAATGTTCCCCTGAGACCTGGGTTGTGCCGAATGCTAGGATATCGCATCCGGCGAAGAGGCGACCCGCCCCTCGTCGGAAACATTTTCGGGCTTGTGATAAACCTAAGGAACCTCTGAATAAGTCATGGCACATCTGCCTCGCCCATGAAATGGCGGAGCCTTACGTTACGAACCTTGCCCATAGTCCCCGCTATGGCCGGCGATTCGTGCCTTGATCTGTACCATTGCATGAACCATTCAGACCCACCATGACTTATTCAGAGGTTCCCTAACGAGCGATGAGGACAGGGCACGGACGGTATCGACGCGATAATCCGCAGCTAAATGGCAGCGGACGCCCAATCCCCGACCAACACCGTTTCGCCAGGCACTGAACTAGCGCCGAGCCGGTAAGCGAATACCCCCGAAAGCATTATGTTCCGTCGACTAAAGGCCGGCATTGCCCGCACGCGCGAAGGACTCGCGCGCGGGATCCATCGTCTGTTTGCCGAGTCGGCCAGGGTCGACGCCGTGGCGCTGGAAGAACTCGAGAACGTGCTCCTTCAGGCCGATGTCGGCGTAGCGGCAACCGCGCGTATTATCCAGGGCGTGCGCAATATCGGCACCGACGATACGGCAGCGAGCGTGATCCGTCGCGAAATGTCGGCCATCCTTAAACCTTGCGAACAGGCCCTGGTCTGTGACTCATCGGACGACACGCCTTTCGTGATATTGGTCGTCGGCGTCAACGGCGTCGGTAAAACGACGACGATCGCCAAGATCACCCGCATGCTGCAGGCGCAGGGACGCTCGGTGATGCTCGCCGCCGGCGATACGTTCCGCGCGGCCGCTACGGAACAACTGAATACCTGGGGCGAACGTCTGCAGGTCCCCGTCATCGCGCAATCGCCCGGCGCGGATTCGGCGTCGGTGATTTACGACGCCTGCGCGGCGGCACGTAGGCGCGGTGTTGACGTCCTCATCGCCGACACCGCGGGCCGCCTGCATACCCAAGACAATCTCATGGCCGAACTCGTCAAGGTCAAACGCGTAATCGCCAAACATAACGCCAAGGCTCCGCAGGAAGTACTCCTCGTAGTCGATGCGACGATGGGTCAAAACACGATCAACCAGGCGCAGGAATTCTGCGCCGCCGTTGACGTCACTGGATTGTGTCTCACCAAGCTTGATGGAACGGCCAAAGGTGGTGTGATCTTCGCCCTGGCCGAACGGTTTGGCCTGCCCATACGCTTTATCGGCGTAGGTGAACAGGACCGCGATTTGCAGCCGTTCGTGGCCGAGGATTTTACCCGGGCGTTGCTGGGAGATTTCGGCACAACGTTATCGGACGGCGCAAAGTGATTCATTTCAGCGCGGTAACCAAGACTTACCCTGGCGGTAATCAAGGCTTACGGAATGTCGACTTGCTTATCGAGGCCGGCGAATACACCTTTCTTACCGGGCATTCGGGTGCGGGCAAGAGCACGTTGCTGCGCTTGATCGCGCTGATTGAAAGAACCAGCCGTGGAAATGTCATTGTTGACGGACGCAATCTCGAACGCGTTCCCGCGCAGGAAGTCCCTTACTACCGGCGGCATATCGGTATGATATTTCAGGAGCACAAACTGTTGCCCAGACGTTCGGTTTTCGAGAATGTGGCTCTGCCATTGACGGTCGCGGCGATCAGGCACCGCGAGATCCGTAAACGCGTTCGCGCGGCGCTCGACAAAGTGAACCTGCTGCACAAGGAACGCGCCACGCCGGATACGCTTTCAGCGGGTGAGCAGCAAAGGGTTGGAATCGCGCGTGCGGTGGTTAATCGTCCGACAATCCTGCTGGCGGATGAACCGACGGGAAACCTCGACCCCGCGCTTTCGCAGGAAATCCTGGCTTTATTTGACCAATTCAACCAGGTCGGCGTAACCATGATTATCGCCACGCATGACGTCGAGCTATTGCGTAAGGGTCACCGGCGCGTTATCGAACTGAAGGAAGGCAGCCTGCTCAGCGATACCCTGCCGACACCATGAATATCCGCAGGACGACTCCCGCTGAGGGGGCACGGCGTTTTCGCACCGAGTCGGTTTTTTTACAGCACTGGCGCGCCCTCGGTGAAAGCTTCAAACAGGTGGACGCAAACCGGGCACCGACCGCTATCGGGATTGCCGTCATGGCCGTCGCCATTGCCTTACCGGCCTTACTGTACATCTTCATTCAGAATCAGCACGCGCTGTTTGAGGACTGGGGCGACGAGGCAAGCCTGAGCGCGTTTCTTCACCGTGGGGTTGACGCGGGAGCGGCCGAGCGGCTGATGCAGCAACTGGCCGGCGATTCACGCGTCGCTAGCGTACGGCTCATCCACCGCGATGATGCGTTTGCCGAATTTGCTGCAAGCTCAGGACTGGCAGACATCGCCGACGACGAAGTCAATCCGCTGCCGCACGTAGTTGTCCTCGTTCCGCGTGCCGCCACCTGGGACGCCGACCGGGCGCAAAGTTTGATCGCAGCACTGGAATCGAACACTTCCATCGACACCGTGCTGGTCGACTTTGCCTGGATCGACCGCCTGAGCGCCATCGGGCGGGTGGCCGAGCGCGCCGTTTTCATCGTAGCCTTACTGCTCGCCGGCGGTGCTTTACTGATCGTGGGCAATACCTTCCGTGCGCTGGTTCACCAACATCAAGATGAGATCGAGGTGCTCAAGCTGGTGGGCGCAACGGACGCGTTCATCCGCAGACCGTTTCTCTATAGCGGTGCGATGCACGGCTTTCTGGCCGGCGCCGCAGCGGCTCTACTGGTTGAGACGGTCTTTGCGGCACTCAAGAATCCCGTCGCCCGGGTCGCTGAAACCTACCTGAGCGACTTCACGATCGCAGGATTTTCGGCGGTCCAGGCCGTCCTGCTGATCGCTGTCTCCTGCGGACTCGGCTGGTCGGGCGCCTGGATCGGTATCATCTTAAGCCTCCGGCCACTCGATCCGGTCGACTAGTGCGGAACTCGACCGGCGGTTAGCACTCTAATGCGGAGAGTGCTAAAATAGTCGGCGCAACCCTGGAGAGGTGCGTAAAAACATGTCTATGGCCCTGAATTTGCAGCTTCCATTACCGACAGGCTCGCTCGAAGCCTATGTCGACGCGGTCCAGCGAATTCCGCTCCTCTCGCTCGAGGAGGAACAGGACCTCGCTCGCCGATACCGCGAGCACGGCGATCTGGACGCTGCGCGTGAACTCGTCCTCGCGCATCTGCGCTTCGTGGTCAGCGTCGCCCGTCGTTACAAAGGTTATGGACTCGCCCATGGCG
Source organism: Gammaproteobacteria bacterium (assembly GCA_963662545.2). Classification (GTDB taxonomy): domain Bacteria; phylum Pseudomonadota; class Gammaproteobacteria; genus JAYYZW01. Next base: position 1,773,272 of record CAXXLL010000003.1, on the reverse strand, counting down.
ACCTCATCCAGGAAGGTAATATCGGCTTGATGAAAGCCGTGAAGCGTTTCGACCCGGATGTGGGTGTGCGCCTCGTTTCCTTCGCCGTCCATTGGATCAAGGCCGAGATTCACGAATTCGTCATCAAGAACTGGCGCATTGTCAAAGTCGCTACAACCAAGGCGCAGCGCAAGCTCTTTTTTAACCTTCGCAGCGCCAAAAAGACCCTCGGTTGGATGGGCGCCGAGGAAGTCGAGGATGCCGCCAGGGATTTCGGTGTCGAAACGCGCGACGTGTTGACCATGGAGCAGCGCTTGAGCGCACGCGATGTCTCCTTCGACCTCCGTTCGGACGATGACGAAGATCCATTCGTACCGGCGGCTTATCTCCAAGACCAGCGTTTTGAACCGTCCTTGTGCTACGAGCAGGAGGAGGCGGAGTCCGTGCGGACCGAGCGCCTGGGCGAGGCGCTCGGTGAACTCGACGCTCGCAGCCGGGACATCGTCGTCAGCCGTTGGCTACTCGATCCGAAAATGACCTTGCAGAAACTGGCAGAAAAATACGAGGTCTCAGCGGAACGCATCCGTCAACTGGAAAAAAGCGCTTTCAAAACGCTTAAAAACCAAATCCCCGATCTCGAAGAAACCATCGCCGCCGAGCCTGTTACCGGTTGAGTCGGGCGCGGCGGCGGACTAGTCGTCCCGGATATTCAAGGCCCTGACGCCCCTCCACGCTTGCGCGCGGTCAGCGAGGCGAGGTAAAGCATCAAGAACATCGCGAAGTAGTATTCCTGCGGTTCGCTGTAACGGATCTCCAAGGGCATCGATTCGACGTCGAATAATTCCTTCAAGCGCTCGGGTAATCGAACCAGGATGGCCAGCCCCGCGACGGGCAGGCAGTCCAACGTCGGCCAGAACCAGTAACGAAATTCCGCAGGCGTTAACCGACTACCCCGTCGCAATTCGCCGAGCGGTACAAAAATTCCCCCGATCAGCACCCACAGCTCCAGCAACAAGCGCGGCTTTTGATCAAACCAGCTGCTGACGTTGTGCAGGTTGGTTTCTTTCTGATCGTTGATGTTTTCCATGAAGTCAGGCGTTTGCCATCGAAAAATATGCTGCCCCCACGAGAGTTCTTCGCCCGCGAAATAGATGCAGGCCAGAACGAGGATCGCGATCCAAGCGTTAATCGAGGTGAAGCCATCGCGTTTCAGGCGCCACAACAGGCGGCAACCGATCACGGCGCCGATCAGAGCGAGAACCGGTGTCGTCAGCTCGATTAAGCCGATTTCACCGTCGATCCACGTACTGTAGGCGGCTGGATCGATGATCCGAATGGGAAGAATCACGAGCAGCAGCAGCGGCGGGAACCACAGCCACAACCACTTCGGTAATGCCGGCGTCGGACGTGTCGCCGCCGATTTTTTCAAGCGATCCCGATGAGTTTCAGAACCACTGCCCAATAGTGGTCCAGGAAAAAGAAGATAAAAAGGCTCATCAGATAGATGATCGAATATTTGAACGTACGTATGGCCAATGCGTCGTCGTGGTCTGTTTGCATTCGAATTACGTAGTAGAGAAAACCCGCGTCGAGCAAGATTGCGCCGCAAAGATAGACTACCCCGCTCATGTAGGTAACGAACGGTAAAAGCGTCGCGATTACTAGGATCAAGGTATACAGCAATATCTGCCGCCGCGTGTAATCGACTCCGTGTGTAATCGGCAGCATTGGAATCTTGGCATTCGCATATTCATCGCGACGGTAAATGGCCAGCGCCCAGAAATGCGGCGGTGTCCACGCGAAGATAATGAGAAACAAGAGCAGCGCGTGCGGGTCGACCTGACCCGTTACCGCGGTCCAGCCCAACACTGGCGGCGCGGCGCCGGCCGCGCCGCCAATGACGATGTTCTGCGGCGTCGCATATTTGAGATACATCGTGTAAATGACCGCATATCCAATCAGTGCCGCGAAAGTCAGTACCGCGGTCAGTACGTTCACGAACGCGATGAGCAGATACATCGAAAAGCCGCCGAGGATGAGCGCAAACGCGAGTGCGTGAGCGCGATTCAACTCGCCCTGGGGTAATGGACGGTTGCGCGTCCTCGCCATGAGCGCATCAATACGATATTCGGCAACGTGATTGATGGCGGCAGCCGATGCTGCGGCCAGACCAATGCCTAGCGTCGCAGGGATAAAAACTGCTAGCGGCACGGCGCCGGGCGTCGACAGCAGCATACCGACGATGGCCGTAAACACGATGAGACCAACGACCCGCGGCTTGCATAACTCGGCGTAGTCGCGCCAGTGGCCAATCGATGCCGAAGCTGCCGTTGTACTAGCCCGCATATCTCAGCAGCGTTCGTTGCAAAATGGTTTAAGGCTCAGGCATGGCTGCCGAGACTGCGGGCATCCTGCCCCCTGGCCGCTGGCCTTGTCGCGAACGAGCGAATGCCCGTCAGGGCGTGCCATCGAGCCGCTTGAGTTGAAAGCTGGTGAGATCTGCAGGCCCATCCTGACCTCAAAATTTTAATCTTGGTAGATCGCGTGAAGCAGCGTGATCAGGGTCAAAAGCAGCGCGGCAGCCCCTGCGTTGTGCGCAACCGCGACTGGGAGCGGCAGTCCGCCGATCACGTTCGAAATGCCTATCACAAGCTGGAATACGAGCGCCGCGAGTATACACCAAGCCACTCGCCGCAGGCGTGCGGAACCCCCGGCGAGCGCGGCCAGACCAGCGCCCAAGATAAGCGCGGCAGCGACTGCAGCGCCGAGCCGGTGGGCGAGGTGTATCGCGGTACGAGCGGGCGTATCCAAGACGCCGAATTCGTAATTGATCTCGCCTCCCCGCCACAGGTCGAACGCTTCGCCAAAGTCGGTATTTGGCCACCACCGTCCCTGGCAGGTCGGAAAATCCGTGCAGGCCAGCGCGGCGTAGTTTGCGCTGGTCCACCCGCCCAGAAATATCTGCACGATAAGCACCGTGAGCGCCATCCAGGCGATTTTTCTCAAGCCGCCGCGGTCGACCAGCCTCGCTTTCTCACCGCGATCTTTTGCAAGGTTCTCGAGGGCCTGGGGTGGCGTAGCCCATCGGTAGGTGCCGATAAAATTCCACCACAACAGCGACAGAGTTGCGAGTCCTCCCAGTAAGTGAGCGCTGACCACGAGCGGCTTCAACAGCAGGGTGACTGTCCACATGCCGAGGACACCCTGAAACACGACGAGGGGTACGAGCAGGTACACGGCGACGTTCGACTCGCCCTGCCGCGCGGGATTGCGTGCCGCGAAGGCCATGAGCACGATGCCGAGACCGAGCGCGCTGGCCAGATAACGGTGCGTCATCTCGCGCCAGGCCTTGCCGGATTCTAGCGGCCGTGCGTTCCAGGCGGGGTCGTCGAGATGGACGTCGGTGCCGGCTTCAGGCACCCCCAGCCGCCCATAGCATCCAGGCCAGTCGGGACAACCCAGACCGGCGTCCGTCAGCCGCACGTAAGCGCCGAACACGATGACGAGGAGCGCCAGTGTCGGCAGCAGGGTGGACAACAGCCGGAACAGCGCCGCCATGTTATTTGATCTTCGAAGCGCGAAGCAGGCGCTTGATGTCTTTCTTGATGTCTCCCGGCGGCGCATCGGCGTCGAAATACATCATGATTTGGCCGCGCCAGTCCAGGAACACGATACCACGCTCCGTGTCAGCCGCGACCCGGGCGCCGAGCGTTGTGCTGACAAGCGAACGCGCTTCGCGGTGGGTCACGAGCACTACATCCGCTACGGTCCCGGCCCTTGCATCGACGAGCGCCGCGACCCGTACCCGGGTTGCTCCCTGACCGAGGACAGCGCGTATCGTCACCAGCTTGCTCAATACCGCTTCGCACGCCGCCTCACAGGGTCCGCCGCCGACATAGACCATGGCCCACTCGCCCGGTGCAAGTTCGATTCCCTCGAGCGGCCTCGTTTTCGGGGTCTGCGCGATATCGATCGGCGGACGAATGAGCGCCCCGTGATTGAGCAGCTTGCCCTCGCCAAGGGGCGGGCGTACGACCGCGAGCCACCAAGCAAGGACTATTGGCAAGACGGAAATGCCGATCAATGCCAAAATCGTCGGCCGGGCGCGCGCGTTCGTCAGCGGTTCGGAATCAGGCATCGGCGCCACGCCCGCGCCGCCTCAGGTTCCACAAGCCAATGACGGCTAGTATGGCCGCCATACTGAACCACTGTACCGCGTACGCCGTGTGCCTGGCCGAGCCATCGCCGGGCGGGGAGAAATCAACCGTTAATGCACCCGCCGCTCCCGCTTTCACGTAGATCAAGGCAGGCCATAATTCGCGGCCGAGGAGATCCCCAATTTCTCTGATCACGGGGCGCTGTATCCTGATCAGACGCGGGCTCAATCGCTCTGCCGCGCTACTCGCACCGGGTAATTCGATACCGACGACGGGTTCGGGGCCGAAGAAACCGCTGATCGTGATCTCGTCTTGAGGTACCGGGATTTCAGGCACGTGGTTGCGCCGCCCGCCCATGGGGACCCAGCCTCGATTGATCAGCACCGCGCGCCCGCCCAGGGAGACGAACGGCGTCAAGACTTCGTAGCCCGCCTGACCTCGGAGGATGCGGTTATCGACCACCACCTGCGTCTCGAGGTAGCGGCCTGTTACGTCCGTTCGGCGCCAGAGATATTCCGCCGCCGGCGTGTGCCGCTCGATCAAGTCGAGGCCTAAGGCCGCCTCGTTCAATCTCGCGGTGAAGGTGTCGTAACGAACGCGCTTCGCTTCCGCCCGATGCAACTGCCAGAACCCCAGGGCACACAGGAACGCGAGCACGGTACCGAAGGTCGCAAAGAGTATGAGATGCCGCATCACCTTGAGTGTCGCTTCGAAGTTCGATCGACGATAATGATGACATTCATGACTTTCACGATCCTCCGATGGTCGATCTACCCGTTGCCAAAATTCTCGTCGTTTTCGTATTCGTGCTCATCCTGATTTCCCTGGGGTCTGCCGGTTGGAGCCTGTTTAGCCGCGGCAGTAACCAGGAAGATACGGCAACGGTGAAGGTGCTTACGGTACGAGTCGCCTTGTCGATTGCACTGTTCGTCGTGATCATGATCTTGAGCGCGCTCGGAATCCTTTCGCCCAACGGGTGACGAACGAATATTCGTCCAAGGTCTTTTGCGCGCGAGCGGGCCGGGAAAAAAAGCGTCACGTCCTGTGCCGCCCGTCTTCCCCCGATGCGTACTAGCGTCAGACCCAGTACACGAAGATGAACAGGCCCAGCCAGACCACGTCGACAAAATGCCAGTACCACGCGACGGCTTCAAAGCCGAAATGGCGCTCGGCGGTGAAATGACCCTTGGTCGACCGCCCCAATATGCAGGAAAGCATGATGGCGCCCATCGTCACGTGAAACCCGTGAAATCCGGTCAGTATGAAAAACGTCGCCCCATAGATGCCCGAGTTCAAGGTCAGGCCCAGTTCATGAAATGCGTGGCCATACTCCTGGACCTGCAGAATCACGAACAAGACCGCGAGTATTACCGTTAGGGCAAGCCCGATGATGAGTTGCTGCCGGCTGCCTTTCTTCAGCCCCCAGTGCGCCCAGGTCACCGTGCCGCCGCTCGAAAGCAGGATCATCGTGTTGTAGAACGGGACGCCCCATGCCCCGATCGTCTCCTTGAACTGCGTAAACCCATATGAGGACGGCGTTTCGAACAAGGGCCAGGCCGCGGCGAATTCAGGCCATAGGAATTGATTCGTCGCCGCCCCCGCGCCTTCGCCCGCGAGCCACGGCACCGAGTAAATCCTTGAGTAATAGAGTGCACCGAAAAACGCTGCGAAAAACATGACCTCGGAAAAAATGAACCAGCCCATGGAAATGCGGAAGCTGACATCGACCTGGTCATTGTAGATACCGCCTTCGCTTTCCTCTATGACGGTGCCGAACCAGCCGAACAGCGTGAAGACGAACAGCAGGAACCCCGCCCCCAGTATCGTCGGTCCGATACTGGCTCCGTTGAGCAGGGTCGCGCCGCCGACGAACATTGTAAAGATCGCAATGGATGTGATCATCGGCCACGGACTCGGTTCCGGGATGTAGTAATCGGAGTGTGCTTCAACCATGACGATAGTCTCTGTTAGTCGAATAGTGTCGGCGGTAGCTTCAGGAACGCGGTGAGCGCTGTTTGTCGGCCTTGACTTTGGCGGTCTCAACCGATTCGAAAAAGGTGTAGGCGAGCTTCAATACCTCGACTCTTTCCGGGAGCCTGGGATCGACCACGAACCTGACCGGCATCTTGCGGGATTCTCCCGGTTCCAGTGATTGCTGCGTGAAACAGAAGCACTCGGTCTTGTTGAAATAGCGCGCCGCTTCGTTCGGCGCAACGCTCGGAACGGCAATGCCGGTGACGGGAAATTGCGCGTAATTGGTCGCTTCAAATTCGACCGTCGTCGCGACGCCCGGGTGCACGGTGATCTTGCGTGCCGGCGGTCTGAATTCCCACGGCATGCCAGCATTGACACTGGTCACGAACTCAACCGTGACACTACGATTCAGATCGACTTGTACCTGCGCAGCTTCCGCCGCCGACAGGCGCCCGGTCTTGCCGTTGAGCCCGGTGATCTCGCAGAACACGCTGTACAAGGGCACGAGCGCGTAGCCAAAGGCGAACATCAGGCAAGTCACTGCGAGCAGCTTCACTGCGGTACGTCGGTTGGCCTCTTCTCGCGTCGCTTCCATCAAACTACAGGCGCCAGACGATCCCCAAAGCGTAAATTACGATGGTGAGTGCTGCCAGCACGATCGCCAGCCGTATCGCGCTGCGGCGTTGCGCTTCGTGCCCCAGGGGTAGTTCGCTATGCTCGGTCACGGTCCGCTAGCGCATCCCACCCTCGATGGTCGAGGGCTCGGGCGGCGTCGAAAAACTATGGTAGGCCGGCGGTGAGCTCAGGGTCCATTCCAGACCACGCGCCCCTTCCCAAACCTGGTCGCTCGCTTTCTCGCCGCCCCGAACGCACTTCACGACAATTACGACGAACAGGATCTGCGTCGCGCCGAAAACGAAGGCGCCTAGACTCGATACCATGTTGAAATCCGCGAACTGGACCGCGTAGTCGGGAATCCGCCGCGGCATTCCGGCGAGACCGAGAAAATGTTGTGGGAAGAACAGCACGTTGACGGAAACTAGCGACAACCAGAAATGCCATTTTCCGAGCGTTTCATCGTATATATGGCCGGTCCATTTCGGCAGCCAAAAGTAAATTCCCGCGAAGATCGCAAAGACCGCGCCGGTCACCAACACGTAATGAAAATGTGCGACGACGAAGTAGGTGTCGTGGTACTGAAAATCCACCGGCGTCACACCGAGCATCAATCCGGTAAACCCGCCGATAGAAAACAGAATGAGAAAGGCGAGCGCGAAGAGCATCGGGGTCTCGAAGGTCATCGAACTCCTCCACATCGTCCCGATCCAGTTGAAAATCTTGATGCCCGTCGGCACCGCGATCAGAATCGTGGTGTACATGAAGAACAACTCTCCGGCGAGCGGCATGCCGACCGTGAACATGTGATGCGCCCAGACGATGAACGAAAGGAATACGATCAAGGCGCTCGCATACACCATCGAGCTGTAGCCGAACAACGGTTTGCGACAGAAAGTCGGCAGAATCGCGGAAACGATCCCGAAGGCCGGCAGGATCAGGATATAGACCTCAGGATGGCCGAAGAACCAGAAAATGTGCTGGAACATGACCGGATCGCCGCCGGCCGCTGCGCTGAAAAACCCCGTACCGAAGAACTTGTCCGTCAACAGCATCGTCACCGCGCCGGCCAGCACGGGCATCGACGCGATCAGAAGAAAGGCCGTGATGATCCAGGTCCACACGAACAGCGGCAGCTTCATTAAGCTCATGCCCGGCGCGCGCATGTTGAACGTCGTGGCAATGATGTTGATCGCCCCGGCGACCGATGATACGCCCATAAAATGAACGGCGAAAATCAGAAAGGGAAAAGCGGCACCCGTCTGCAATACCAGCGGCGGATACATCGTCCAGCCACCGGCCGGCGCGCCCCCGGGCAGAAACAGCGTGCACAGCAACAAGGTAAACGCGAACGGCAGGATCCAGAAGCTCCAGTTGTTCAAGCGCGGCAAGGCCATGTCCGGCGCGCCGATCATGATGGGAATCAGCCAGTTGGCGAGCCCCGTCCACGCCGGCATCACGACGCCGAAAATCATGACCAAGGCATGCATCGTCGTCATGGAATTGAAGAACTGCGGTTCGACGAACTGCATGCCCGGTTGAAACAGTTCCAGGCGGATGATCATCGCCATGGCCCCGCCGATGAAGAACATGATCAGCGCGAACACCAGGTACATCGTTCCGATGTCCTTGTGGTTGGTCGTGGTCACCCATCGCATCATCCCGGACGGATGATGGTCATGATGATCGTGGTGGGCCGCTGCCTCACTCATGAATCTACCCTCGTAGACGATTGTTAGGCGTTCGATATCAATCGGCGGCGGGATGCCCGGCGCTTTGAATTTCCCTATCAGATACGCGTGTCCCGTTCTTGTTCTCGTTGAGCTACGGCCGTCGCCGCAGCCTTCCAGGACTGGCCGGCATCAGCCTGGGCGGCCTGCATTTCCTGGACCCACTTGGCGTAGTCTTCTTCGCTGACCGCTTCGACCACGATCGGCATGAATCCATGGTCCTTGCCACACAGCTCCGCACATTGTCCGCGGTAGACCCCCGGTTCCTCGATCAAGGCCCAGGATTCGTTGATGAAGCCGGGAATCGCATCGCGTTTCCATCCGAGTGCCGGCACCCACCACGCGTGGATCACGTCGGCCGCCGTCGTCAGATAACGGACTTTTTTGCCCACCGGGACGACTAGGCGCTTGTCGACGTCAAGGAGATAGTGATCGATCGTCGTGGGATCGATACCTGAGCCTAATTGCCGCGCGACGTTCGCGTCGCGTGTAATCGTGGAGAAAAAACTGATGCCGTCGTCCACGTACTCGTATTGCCATTTCCATTGGTACCCGGTGATCTTGATAGTCATGTCGGCGCCGGAAACGTCTTCCATCATGATCAACGCGCGCGTTGCCGGAATCGCTATGCAAACGAGAATGATGAACGGGACAATGGTCCAGACGGTTTCGACCGTGGTACTTTCGTGCCATTGCACGGCCTCGGCGCCCTTCGACTTCCGGAAAGCGAACATCGCGTAAAACATGGTGCCGAACACGAGGACGGCAATGACGACGCAGATGCCGGTGACGAGCATGTGCAGATCGTAGATCGTGTTGCTGTACGGTGTGACACCGCGCGGCAGATTGAACTCCCAATCCGCCAGGGTGATCGAGGGCATCAACCAAATGCTGCCTGCCATTGCGAGCTTTCTGCAGCGTTCGGTATCGATCGAGAACGTCATGCTTATTGCTTCCCCCTACCGTCGCACTAAAACCTGTCCGACTCGGCCCAAGCCCGGATTTCGTGTCTTAGTTTCGTTTGGATGGACGTCCGGCGGAGCGCCCCTGCGCCGTCTTAATCTACCGCCCAACGCCGGCTGAGCGGCATAGTCTACCGGTTTTCCCCCAGCGCGTTAATGAGCGTTCTGGCGAAAGTTTCGCGCTCTCCTTCGCTCAGAAAACGGCCCAACTCGAGCTTGCGGTGCCGCGAGGCGACGACGAGGCGTGAAGGGTGATACCGATAGCGCGAACTCTCAAGTTTGACCCGCACCCAGAACCGGTTGAATTCAATGCGATCTTTCATTTCCACCGAGCCCGTTTCGATGACCAGGCTGTCGCCTGAAAGCCGCACGACTTCGCGCCGCTCGCCGTCCCGCAATACGAGGTAGAAGGCAAACGCGACGGCCAGTACCTCGAGCCCCGAAAACGGCAGCACCAGGGGCAGGCCGCGCAGCAGGAAAAAGCCTCCGATCCCGAAACTCACGATCGCGATGAAGAGGATGAAGCGCTTGGCCTGCTTCCAGCTCATCGAGCGGGTGGGTTTGAACACCCAGCAAGCGTCTTCGCCTGCGACTCTGTTCAGTTGCCTCACCATGTCCTTTGCGCCCGTTCAGGCGAGTGGCGTCTCGCTCGAGAGTTTCGCGGCCACCGTCCCCAAATGCGGCGCCCGTTCGGCGGGGGTCGCGCCGGGTGCCCAATCTAGCACGGCGAGCCGGGGCGCCGGTATGTGCGCCGTCAAGGTCTCGATGACGGTCTCGAGTTCGAACAGTGAAGGTTCGAGTACATTGGCCACCCACCCGAACAGCCGCGCGCCGCTGCGTTCGATAGCCTGGGCCGTGAGGACCGCGTGATTGATGCAGCCGAGCTTGACCCCGACGACCAACAGGACGGGCAGTTCGAGTGCCCGCGGCAGCTCGTCCAACCACAGATCGTTTCCCAGCGGTACGCACCAGCCACCGACGCCTTCAACAACCACCTCGTCCGCTTTTTCGATGCAGGCTTTATAGGCAGTCGCTATGCGATCGAGTTCGATGGGCGTGCCAGCCTGAGCGGCCGCGATATGCGGAGAACACGGCGGCTCGAATATATACGGGTTGGTAATCGCCGGCGGTAAGCTCGTCGAAGAAGCGGCCCGCAGCGCTTCCACGTCCTCATTGATCAAGCGTTCACCGTCCCGCTTGGCGCCCGTCGCCACCGGTTTCATCCCGATCGCGCGTATGTCCATCCGTGCGAGCGCCCGGAGTAAAGCGCAGCTGACGACGGTTTTGCCGCAGCCGGTGTCCGTACCCGTCACGAACAAAGGCACGGCCTCACCTGCGCCTCAGACGTTCGAGAGGAAAGGTGTGTACGCCCCCGCCCTGACCCGTTGCGACCACGTCCGCCGCCCAGGCGTGCCCGTAGATGACTTCATAGGTGGCCGGGAGCCTACCCTTGTCTCGACAGGATTCATATGCATCGATCAAGGCTTTCAGAGCACGTCGTCCCAGCAGGCCGCGCCCGCGATCCATCACCGAGTTTGACGCACCGATCCCTTTCAGGTCGCGCATCAAGGTCATCACGTCGTTGTATTGCACGGTGATGTAATCGGTCTCCATCACGGGCTCGGCGAACCCGCTCGCGACCAACACGTCGCCGACATCGTGCATGTCGAAAAACCGGAGAACGTGTGGCGTGTTCGAAATCTGCGCCCAGGCAGCGCGCAGTTCTTTCAAAGTATCGGGCCCGAAGGTGGTGAACAACACCAGGCCGCCAGGCTCCAGCACGCGATGGATTTCGCGAAAGGCCCGCCCTAGATCTCTGCACCATTGCAGAGAGAGATTGGCGAAGGCCAGATCGAAAGCATCGTCTTTGAGTGGCAGCTGCTCGACGTCGGCGCAGACATAGGTTTGTCGCGAGAAGAACCTGCTTGCGCCAGTGCGCGCACGGTGAAGCATCCCCCAGGCGAGGTCGCACTGCAGAACGGACGCGCGCCGATACCGGCGCGCCAGGGCGCTCGCGCAACGGCCGGTTCCGGAGCCGACGTCCAACACGCGCCGCGCCTGCAGCGAAACGTAATCGAGACGTTCCATTGACCGTACCGCCACTTCACGCTGCAGGAAATCGTGTTCATCGTAAGTCGATACCGCTTTCTCGAAGGTGGCGGCGACACGTCGTTTGTCGACATCATTTTGCAGCACTAACGTCATACCGAAAGTCGATGCGCCAGCGAAGTTGCGAGATCTTCCAAATGGTGGCGCTGATGCGCCGCACTCAAGCTGATGCGGATCCGCGCGGTACCGTTCGGCACCGTCGGCGGGCGGATCGCGCGAACGTAGAATCCGTCCTCGCAAACACCGCGGGCGACGGCGACGGCGCGCACATCGTCGCCGATGGTTACGGGTTGGATCGGGGTGTTGCTGTCCATCAAAGGCAACCCGGCAGCCGCCGCAGCGGCGCGGAAATGGGTGATGTTATCCGCCAGTTTTCGGGTCGCTCGATCGTTCTCGTCGAGTATTGAGAGCGCTTCCAGAGCGGCGGCGGCGCACACCGGCGGAAGCGCCGTGTCGTAGACAAAGGTTCGCGCAGTCTGCACGAGATAATCGATGACTTGTTGAGAGGCGAGGATCACGGCGCCCATGGATCCCAGCGCCTTGCCGAAGGTCACCATGACGATGCATTCGGCACGGTCAGCGGCCGTGAGGGCGCCGCATACACCGCGTCCTCCATGGGTTACGCCGAAGCCGTGAGCATCGTCAATGTAGAGCCTTGCTGCACGTTTTCTGGACACCCGGGTAAGGGCATCGAGTGGCGCTACATCGCCGTCCATGCTGAATATTGATTCCGTGACGATCCATTTTATCGCATCCGGGGCGCACGACAGGCGCTTGTCGAGACTGTCCATATCGAGGTGGGGATAACGTCGATGCGGCGCGCCGCTCGCGATAACCGCGTCGATCAAGGAGGCGTGGTTCAGCCGATCATGTAACACGAACGAACGCCGCTCGACCAGTGCTGCGATCGCGCCGAGGTTGGCCAGGTAACCGGACGAAAACATCAGTGCAGCTTCCATCCCCGTGAAGCGCGCGAAGCATCGTTCGAGTTCGACGTGCAAATGTGAACGCCCCGACAAAAGGGCCGCTGCACCACTGCCAAAGCCATGCCGATCGAGTTCGGCGTGGACACGCCCGATGATCCGCGGATCGTTCGCAAGCCCTAGATAATCATTACTCGCGAAATTCACCACGCGCCGACCGTCCATGATGATGTCGACACCCTGCGCGCCCGAACGCGTTTCGAGTGTACGCAGACGTCCACGGGACCGACGCGCTTCCAACGCGCTGGTAAGCTGTCCCACGAAATCGGCGGCCACCTGCCGTCCTTGGGTGCGATCAAGCTTCCGTCGGAGTCAGCCCTAAGCGCTCGAACAGCCGTTGATCCTGAAAGGCGATGGGGTTAGCGGTCGTCAAGAGTTCCTCCCCATAGAAAATCGAGTTGGCGCCTGCGAAGTAGCACAGCGCCTGAAGCTCGTCGGTCATTTCCGTGCGACCCGCGGAGAGCCGTACGACGGCTTGCGGCATAAGAATGCGCGCAGCCGCAATGGTACGGACGAAATCGATCGGGTGGACTTCCTCGGCGTCCGCCAAGGGGGTCCCCTCGACGCGGATCAGCATATTGATCGGTACGGATTCGGGGTGTTCCCGAAGGTTTGCCAGGGTGCGCAGCATTTCCGCGCGATCGGCGGTGCTTTCGCCGAGACCGACGATACCACCGCAACACACATTGATGTTAGCGTCGCGCACGTGCGCGAGCGTCTCCAGGCGGTCGGCATAAGTCCTGGTGGAAATGATCTCACCGTAATATTCCGGTGATGTGTCGAGGTTATGGTTGTAGTAATCGAGCCCGGCCGCGCTCAGGCGCCGGGCCTGGGGCGCGCTCAGCATACCGAGCGTCACGCAGGTCTCCAAGCCGAGTGCCTTCACGCCTTTGACCCGTATGATGACTTGATCGAGATCGCGGTCCTTGGGTGATCGCCACGCGGCGCCCATGCAGAAGCGGGTCGCGCCCGCATCCTTTGCGCGGCGCGCCGCTGCCAATACAGATGCTTCGTCCAGCATCGGCGCAGCCTCGACGTGAGTCTCGTAACGGACGCTTTGCGGACAGTAGGCGCAGTCCTCCGGGCAGCCACCGGATTTGATATTGAGCAGCGTGCTCAGCTGAATCCGATTGGGATCGAAATGCGCCCGATGTAGGCAATGGGCTTCGTAGAGGACATCGTTAAACGGCCTCTTAAACAGTGCCAGGACTTCGCCGGCGGTCCAATCGTGGCGCACTTCCGAGAAGGGGCTAGACGGCAGTTCGGTAGGCTGGGTTTGCATCGGCGTAACCTTTCATCAATGATCGAGAGATGGCGACACGGAGGACGCCCCATGGCTGCTAGCCCGCATATCTCACCAGCCTTCTGCGGCGGCGGCCCGATGGCACGCCCTGACTGGCGTTCACTCGGTCGGAATGCTCAACGTAGTATCGACTACGCCTGCGCGTTCCTCGGTCGCGACAAGTCCGCCGGGAGCGGAGTTGAACAGCCGCCAGGCTGGCTCCAAGGGCTGCGGGCAAGACGCCCGGAGTTACGCCAGCCATGGCGCACCCTTGAACCACCTCGCGACGAACGCGGGTGAGATATGCGGGCTTCGAAGCGGCGGTCAACTTTATTCAAACCCGCAGAAGTGTACAACACACAAACCTGGCTGGCCGGCTTTGTGTGGACAGGGCGGTGCTGGCTGTGTGACGCGACCTCGGAACCTTGCGGTCTTTGCTCAAGCTGTGCCGCCGATCTCCCGCGCCGCAATACCGTGGTACTCGCTCAAAAAATCGCATATATCGATGAGACGTTCGTGCCGTTTCACTATGCCTTTCCGTGGGATCGCCTGATTCAACGCGCGAAATTCCATCGCGATCTCGCCGCTATGCGCACCTTAGCCTGTGTAACCTGCAACGAAGTAAGTAATTACTTACCTCAGGTGGGCCGTATCGTTCCTATTCCGCTGTCGGCGCTACGCTATACCGGTCGTGGGTTCAATCAAGCGGTGGAACTCGCTCGGCCCCTCTTGGCGCTTGTTGATATTCCCCTGTCGGCGGATCGCGTGCAGCGCGATCGCTCAGGCCCACCGCAGTCATCCCTGCCGGCAGCGGCAAGGACCGCAAATGTACGTGGTGCATTCACCGTGGTCAGGCCGGTCCGTGGAGAGACGATATTGCTAGTCGACGACGTGGTGACCACCGGCGCAACCCTGGCGGCCGTTGCCGGTGTTCTAAAACGAGGCGGCGCTGCTCGCATTTATGCGATGGCCGCCGCGGCAGCGCATCCTCTTCGCTAATTCGGCGGCATAGGTAAGGATTCAGCGGGGTTGAACGGCTGCGCAGACGAGCTCCGGCGCGACGTAATGAAACCACGGAGAACAAAAAGGGAAGAAAAATAATGCCGTTTTTCTTTGTGTTCTTTGTGATGTGTTCTCCGTGGTTCGTTGCGATTGGTTTTGGGAGCTGGGTTTTAAAGCCAAGCCATGTATTCAGGTATCGAGATTCGTCACCGTCAAAGCATGGCGTTCGATGAATGCCCGTCGCGGTTCGACCTGGTCACCCATTAGCGTAGAGAAAATCTGGTCGGCCGCGAAGACATCCTCGATGCGGACCTGGACCAGATTCCGTGTTTCGGAATCCATCGTCGTTTCCCATAACTGATCGGGATTCATTTCACCGAGCCCTTTGTAGCGCTGTACATAGATCCCGTGGTGCGCTTTCTCGACCATGCCGGCATACGCTTCACCGAGCGTTCCAACGCTAGTCGATTCTTCGCCCTCGATCACCCGCGCGGTATCGGCGAGCTTGTCGTCGAACAGGCTGCCGAGACGGCTGAGATGACGGTATTCCGGGCTCATGAAAAATTCCCGATCCACGCGCGAAGTCTGGTCAGATCCCGCCGCCGTTATGGTGACGTTGATCTCCCAGCGGTCGGGCGCCGAATAATCCACGTCGGTCACGGCTGTTCGCTGCGCGTCGCTCAATCCCTCGATGGCGCCGACGAGCTGTTGACCCCAAGCTTTGAGCCTGTCGCGTTGCATGAGCTCGGGGTGTTCGAGTTCGGGGCAGACCCGAATCGCCATCAAGAACGCCCCGGGGTAACGCGATTCGAGACGCTTGTGGATCTGCTCGAGCAATAAGTATTCGCGGCCCAGTTCGGCCATGCGATCCCCCTCGATGCGGCTATCTCCCAGATCGATCACCGCATCATCGATCGCGAGCTCCATGAAATAGGCGTCGAGCTCGGCATCGTCCTTGAGATAGCGCTGCCGTTTTCCTTTTTTGACTTTGTACAAAGGCGGCTGCGCGATGTAGACGTGGCCGCGCTGGATCAACTCCGGCATCTGGCGGTAAAAAAATGTCAGCAGCAAAGTACGAATGTGCGAACCATCGACGTCCGCGTCGGTCATGATGATGATACGGTGATAGCGCAGCCCTGACGGATCGTATTCCTCCGCACCGATACCGCAGCCGAGCGCGGTGATCAAGGTACCGACTTCCGTCGACGACAACATCTTATCGAAGCGCGCTTTCTCAACATTCAGGATCTTGCCTTTAAGCGGCAGAATCGCCTGGTTGCGCCGGTCGCGCCCTTGCTTTGCCGATCCCCCGGCGGAGTCACCCTCGACGATGAACAATTCCGAGCGACTCGGATCTTTTTCCTGGCAATCTGCCAGTTTCCCGGGTAAACCGGCGACGTCCAGCGCCGTTTTCCGCCGCGTCAGCTCGCGCGCCTTGCGGGCCGCTTCCCGCGCACGCGCCGCCTCGACAATCTTGCCCATGATCGAGCGGGCATCCTGAGGATGTTCTAGAAAAAAACTGTTTAAGTGCTCGGAAACTATAGATTCTACCAAGCCCTTTACTTCGCTGGACACCAGCTTTTCCTTCGTCTGCGAAGAGAATTTGGGATCGGATATCTTGACCGATAAAATAGCCGTCAAGCCTTCTCGCACGTCTTCGCCGGCAACCGTCACTTTATTCCTGGCTGCCAGACCTTCACGGTCGATATATTGATTCAGGGTCCGCGTGAGGGCCGCCCGCAGGCCAGCCAGATGGGTGCCGCCGTCGCGTTGGGGAATCGTATTCGTATAACAGAAGATGTTCTCCTGGTAGGAATCATTCCACTGTAAAGCCAATTCGACTTCGGATTCGTCCTTGGCGGCGATGATGTGAATGACGTTAGCATGCAGGGGATTTTTGGTCTGGTTCAGGTGTTCGACGAAGGCCGCAATACCTCCCTGGTATTCAAAACAGTCTTCCTTGCCACTGCGTTCATCGAGTAGCTTTATCTTTAAGCCCGAATTGAGAAACGACAGTTCCCGGAGTCTGCGTGACAATATGTCGTAGTTGAACTCCGTATTCGAGAATACCTCGGTGCTGGGAAGAAACCGGATTTCCGTACCGCTGTCATCGGCGTCGGCGATTGCTTCTAACGGCTTCTCGGCAGTCCCGTTACGGTACTCCTGACACCAAAGGCGGCCGTCACGCCGAATGAGAAGGATCAGATGCTCCGATAGCGCGTTGACGACGGACACACCAACGCCATGCAAGCCGCCCGAGACTTTGTAGGAATCGTCGTCGAACTTACCGCCGGCATGCAGCGTGGTCATGATGACTTCGGCGGCGGAGAGTTGTTCCTCTTCGTGTAGATCGACCGGAATACCGCGGCCGTCATCAACGACGGTGATGGCATTATCCGTATGGATACGCACCTCGATCGCCGTGCAATAGCCAGCTAAAGCTTCATCCACACAGTTATCCACGACTTCAAAAACCAAGTGGTGCAGGCCCGTGCCATCGTCCGTATCACCAATATACATTCCAGGACGTTTGCGGACGGCATCGAGACCTTTTAGAACCTTGATGTTCTTTGAATCGTAACTCATTGTTTTCTCCGTCATTTAGGCCGTCACGACCCTCTTGTGATGTTCCACGTGGAACACGTCGGGCACAATGTCCGCTATCTCGGGTAGGTTAGACGGACTGATCGCCGTATAAATCCGCTGTCCTTCGATCCCGTTGATCATATCCACAAGTGCACACCGTATCCGATCATCGAGTTCTGCCGCGAGATCGTCAATGAGCAGCACAGGCGCTCGCCCAGTACGCCGCCGGATGAATTCGGCCAATGCGGCCACCACTGTGCAGACGATGGCCTTGCCTTGTCCTCGCGATAAAAGCTTACTGATGGCCACGCCCGCACCGCGTAAAGACATGTCCGCGCGGTGGGCACCGATCGTGGTATACCCCAACTGTCTGTCACGCACCCAAGCGGTCTTCAACTGGTCAATCAGCGGCCGGCTGCGCGACCATCCCGGACGATATTCGAATGAAAGTGTGCCGAGAGTCGGAAAGAGATCGCACTGCGCCAATGAACGGTTCACC
The DNA here is from genome assembly GCA_963662545.2 of Gammaproteobacteria bacterium. GTDB lineage: Bacteria > Pseudomonadota > Gammaproteobacteria > JAYYZW01. The sequence goes on along the minus strand of CAXXLL010000003.1, from coordinate 1,755,394 downwards.
GTTTCGATAACCACTCTGCGTTCCAGGTCGATCGCTTCGGCATACTCGGCCAATCGCCGATCCCAATAATCCGCTTCTTGGTGGCCACCGTGGCGTCGTAACAGCCTATTCCGCTGTTGTAGGGTCTGCCGATAGCGTTTCCAGGTATGCACATAATTAGGTTCCACGTGGAACATCGTACGGTCGATCAAGGCACGGCGGTTGCTGGGACTCGCCGTCAATAAATCCGGTGCCTTGGAATTAATGACGAGCATAGGGATGCGTTGCGCCAGTAGCGAGGCTGCAGCCAACAATTGTCCGTCCGCCAATATCCGAGTCTCGCCCTGCTCCTTTCGTACGACGACCTGTGAATGGACACCTTCGCTCGATGCGATTACCGCCCGCACGGACAAGGCCTGCGTACCCGTACGAACGACATCGGAAGTTCGATTCGTCAGGAACGACTTTCCAAAACTTGCGATAGCGATCGCCTCCAGCAGGCTGGTTTTCCCGCTGGCATTGGCCCCGCATACGAGGTTGCAGCCGACTCGTGGCCAGTATTCAAGTGATTCAAAACATCTCACATTCGAAACGCGTATCGAATCGAACCACATATTTGACTAGCAGCCTGTCGGACTTAGGGAATCGTAGCGAGGCGATTGCGAGCGCGGGCTGCTAGGAACCGCAGCGCTATCGCGGTGATATCCGCATCACAATCGCATCGGCATCACGACGTAGCGCGAACTATCGTTTTCGGGATCACGCAAAAGGCAGGAACTGTTCGCGTCGATCAAGTCCAGGCGAACCGTTTCTGTCCGCATGACTCCGAGCACATCGAGCAGGTAGGACACGTTGAATCCCACTTCGATCTGATCGCCACCGTAATCGATCTCTATTTCCTCTTCCGCTTCTTCCTGTTCCGGGTTGTGAGCGATTGCAATTAACAAATCCTTCTTAAATTTCAGATGGATACCTCTGAATTTCTCGTTCGAAAGGATAGACGCGCGACTTAAACCCGAGCGCAATAATTCACGGTCTGCAATGACCTGATTATCGGTCTCCCGTGGCAGCACGCGCTCGTAGTCTGGGAACCGGCCATCGACCAGTTTGGTCGTCAAGGACTGTCCTTCAACCGTGATCTGCAGATGATTCTCCCCGAGCCGGAGCCGAACCGTATCACCGGCAGTATTCAATAAACGCATGATCTCAAGCACACCTTTGCGGGGAATAATAATCTGCCGGCTCGTATCCGCATCGTGCTCGATCGCCAAATCAGTCAGTGCAAGACGGTGTCCGTCGGTTGCGACGGCCCGAATATGATTGCCCTCCAGCTCCAGTAAAAGCCCATTCAGGTAATAACGTACGTCCTGGTGAGCCATAGCGAAATGCGTGCTCTCCAGAAGATCGGTCAAGGTGCTCGCCGCAATTTCAAACTCATCGAATGCATCGAAAGCACCGATGCTCGGGAATTCCTGCGCATTCATCGCGGTAAGAGTAAACCGGCTTCGTCCCGAAGAAACCTTGATCTTGCTATCCGTACTCTCGATAGTCATCCTCGCGTCAGGCGGAAGCGCACGACAGATATCAAATAGTTTGCGAGCCGGAACGGCTATGCTACCGCCGGCGACGGGTGCGTTGGCAAGTTCACAGATCAATTCGACTTCCATGTCGGTCGCCGTGATCTGTATCGGATCATTTTCTGCCGTAATGAGCAAATTGCTCAAGATCGGCAGTGTTTGCCGTCGTTCTACAACGTTATTCGTTGCTTGTAATACCGGTAATAGATCTTCTCTGTTAACTTCTATCTTCATGTTGTAACTATTATTAGACTGGAAGTTTACGGGGACTTCTTTATTTTATCTTAAATTCAACTACTTGCGTCGCATTTTATGTCTTAATTACACGGCATATTCTGTGCATAAGCGCTGTATTATTTCGTCGGATTTCCGGCTTGCTTTTTATCCACAACGTGATCCGGTGTAAGTCCTCAGGTTGTGAGTATTCTTTCCAGATTCGCGAAATCTTCTTGCACCCTCGGATCACTGGATTTTAATTCGGCGACCTTGCGACAGGCGTGAATGACCGTCGTGTGATCGCGTCCTCCAAAGGCATCCCCAATTTCCGGCAAGCTGTGATTAGTCAGGTCCTTTGACAAGGCCATGGCGACTTGCCGCGGACGTGCGATCGAACGGTTACGTCGCTTCGACAACAGGTCCGCAACGCGGATCTTGTAATATTCAGCAACCGTTTTTTGGATGTTTTCCATTGTGATCAGACGGTCCTGCAAGGCGAGTAAATCACGTAGCGCTTCCTTGGCGAATTCCAAGGTGATCGGTTTACCGGTGAAGTGGGAGTTAGCGACCACGCGGTGCAAGGCCCCTTCGAGTTCTCGGATGTTTGAACGAAAGCGTTTGCCGATGAAGAAGGCGACTTCGTGAGGAAGGTCAATCTGACTTTGCTGGGCCTTAGTCATGAGAATGGCTACTCGTGTTTCGAGCTCCGCCGGCTCGATGGCCACGGTCAAGCCCCAACCGAATCGCGATTTCAAACGTTCTTCAACCCCTGAGACTTCCTTGGGGTAGCGATCGCAGGTTAAGACGATTTGATGTTCGCCTTCCAGTAATGCATTGAATGTGTGAAAAAATTCCTCCTGAGACCGTTCCTTCCCGGCAAAAAACTGGATGTCGTCGATGAGCAGGGCATCGACCGAACGGTAGAACCGTTTGAAATCGTTGATGACGTTGTGCTGCAGTGCTTTAACCATATCGGCGACGAAACGTTCCGAATGCAGATAAACGACCTTGGCTGCCGGACGGTTTTCCAGTATGAGGTTCCCGACCGCGTGCATCAGGTGGGTTTTACCCAGACCGACGCCGCCGCAGATAAACAAAGGATTGTAAGCTTTCCCTGCGTTTTCAGAGATTTGCAGAGAGGCAGCGCGCGCGAGCTGATTGGATTTGCCCTCGACGAACGAGTCGAAAGTGAAGTCTGCCTTGAGACCACTGGATCGTTTGGCTGCTGGTTCCTGGGCGCGTTGATCGACGATTGCCCGAGGGCTAGGCGGGTTATTTTTGCCGGTGGACGGCAGGCTCCCAACACCGATCGATAGCGGCACCGTGCGCGATGGTGACAGGCCATCGAGGATCGATTGGATCCGCGCGTGATATTTATCGCGTATCCAGTCGAGTACGAACCGGTTGGGGGCCAGAATTTCCAGCCTCTCGCCTTCTTCAACCGCCTGTAAGGGGCGGATCCAGGTGTTGTATTGTTGTGGCGATAACTCGTTTTCGAGCTGCCTCAGGCATTGTTGCCAAAGAGAAATATGCACGCTTATTGGTTCTGTCGTTAGTGTTATGGGGGTGAGTCTGTGGCGAGTGTATACGCGATGTCCCTACTTATCCACAAGGTGCTGCTGGTCGCTCTAAACGCTCAAAAAGATTGACAATTTTCTACGCGATAGCCTACTATCGCACGCCTTTTTCGAGGGCTCTAAACGTAGGTGAGTCACGGGCAGACGGCAAAAGCGGCGATCGTTGAATTATGAAAAGAACATTTCAACCCGGACGATTAAAACGCGCACGCAAGCATGGTTTTCGAGCGCGGATGAAAACCAAGGCCGGACGACGAATCATCAAGGCCCGTCGCGCGCGCGGCCGGGCGCGCCTGGCTCCCTGACGGCCCACACCACCGGAATCGGAAACGCGTCGACGAAGTTTCGGCGCGAATACCGCCTCAATAACAGCGAAGCCTTTACCCGTACCTTGCGTACGGGCCGTTGGCGGGACAGTGCGTATTTTTCCGTCTATTGCCGTACGACACGTTTGGGGTTCGCGCGACTCGGAATCGCCATCGGTCGACGTGTCGTTGGTAAAGCGACGCGCCGAAATTTTATCAAGCGCTCGTTGAGGGAGGCTTTTCGGCGTCATGCAGCAGCGCTACCACCGATCGACATCGTCGTCCTGGCTAAACCCGCATGCGTTATGCTGTCAAACAAGCGATTAAACGAAGCAAGCGCGGCGTTATTCGCTGAGTTGATGGAATATTGATCAATCGATTCAGGCGATAAAAATCGCTTAATACCCCAGCTTCCCGCGACGCCGTTTTTGAACACTGCTCCTAGGATTTATGGATAACGTCCGACTTTTGCTCGCTGTCGCTCTGGCGTTTATTTCTCTGCTTCTTTGGGAAGCATGGCAGAAAGACTATGGCGTAAACGAAAGCGTTTCGGCAACGGCAGTTGCCGACGACCTCCCAGCGGACGCACCCCCGGCCGCCGCCGAAGTGCCGACTCTCGATACCCGGGCGCCGACAGCCGAGACCGCTGAATCGACGACACTATCCGAAATAGCCGTCGATGAAGCGGACGAATCTTCCGGCGAAATACCTAGGATCATCGTTGTTGAAACCGACCTCTTATCGATGGATATCTCATCTGTCGGTGGCACCATCACCCGCGTTGCGCTGCTCGCCTATCCAATCCGTGCGACCGCGCGCGACAAGCCGGTGGAACTACTGACAGAAACGCCGGAAAACACATTTATTTACCAGGGAGGACTTGCCGGTACCGAGGCGGCGCCGAATCATCACGTTCATTATTCAATCGATGAAACGTATCACCGTCTGGACGAAACTGATGATGAGTTGGTCGTAAGCTTGGCCTGGAGTGATGCTAAAGGACACGAAGTAGTAAAGCGATTTAAATTCAAACGCGGTAGTTATCTCATCGAAGTGGAATACGAATTGCACAACGGTAGCGATGAATCTTGGCGCGTTTACCAATACGAACAATTACAACGTTCGGACGTGTCCGGACGAGATGGAATGGTTTATACCTTTACCGGTGCGGCCTTATCAACGCCAGAAAAACGTTTCGAGAAATTCGACTACGATGATCTCGAAGATTCACCGATTGACAAGGCGGCGAATGATGCGTGGATCGGTGTGATGCAACACTACTTCATAGCAGCGCTGATCCCACCAAAGAACGTTTCCTACCAGTATTACTCGAAAATTTTACCGGGCAGCCGCTACCTTGTTGGATTCGTAAGCCCACCTGCGGAAATCGCATCCGGGGCAACGGAAACACTGCGGAGTACCACGTATATCGGGCCTAAGCGCCACGATATCATCGAGCAGATCACACCCGGACTTGAACTATCCGTCGATTACGGCGTGTTGTGGTTTATCGCCAAACCCCTGTTTGTCGTACTCGAATACATTCACGGTCTTACGGGCAACTGGGGCTGGGGAATCATCATACTCACCTTGATTCTGAAGATTTTTTTCTACCCACTATCGGCGGCCGGTTATCGTTCAATGGCGAACATGCGCAAGGTACAGCCGCGTTTAATCGCTTTGCGCGACCGCTTCGCGGATGACAAAGCGCAGTTAAACCAGGCGATGATGAAGCTGTACAAGGAAGAAAAGATAAACCCGCTGGGAGGATGTTTTCCCATCCTCATCCAGATACCCGTTTTCATCTCGCTATATTGGGTGCTGCTCGAAAGCGTTGAGATCCGCCAGGCGCCTTTCATACTCTGGATCCATGACCTGTCCGAGAAGGACCCGTTTTTCGTCCTTCCCTTGCTGATGGGGATCAGCATGTGGCTGCAGCAAAAACTCAATCCGGCGCCGTTGGATCCGACCCAGGCCAAGGTCATGCAGATACTGCCGTTCGTCTTCACCGTATTCTTTGCGTTCTTCCCCTCGGGACTCGTGCTTTACTGGTTGGTGAATAATATTCTTTCCATCGCGCAGCAATGGCGCATCACGCGAATAATCGAACGCGAATAGGGGTAGCTTTAATCTACTAGCACCTATCTCAAAATTATCCGCGTGTGCGCCGGGAGCGATTTTCGCCGAGTATCAAGGCGCGATGAGCGTGGCAAAGCATCAGCTAAACGAGCGACGAGCAACGCCGAAATGCCCGAAAATCGCCTCAGGCCCGGATTGCGGCCTGAAAGCACGCTGGCTTCGTTGCAGCGCTTGTACATAGCGGAACTCAGCCCTGCGCCTCGCCATCGCGCGCCCACGCACAACCCACATGCGGATAATTTTGAGATAGGTTCTAGCAATGGCGGATGACACGATCGTCGCAATATCGACGCCGCCTGGTCGTAGCGGTATCGGTATCGTTCGCGTTTCCGGCGCCTTGACACGCCATGTCGTGGAAAAGATCACCGGCGGGATCACGAAGCCGCGTCAAGCAAGTCTTCGCGACTTCAGAAACAAATCCGGTGAAATTATCGATCGTGGAATCGTGGTTCGCTTTGCCGCACCGCGGTCGTTCACCGGAGAAGACGTCGCTGAGTTTCATGCTCACGGAAGCCTCGTCGTACTCCAGCTTCTTTTCGAAGCGATCTGCGCTCAGGGTGTGCGGCCTGCCCGTCCGGGCGAATTCACCGAACGCGCTTTCCGGCACGGCAAGATGGATCTCGCTCAGGCGGAGGCGATCGCCGATTTGATCAATTCACGATCGGTACGCGCAGCGCGTTCGGCGTTACGGACGATGCGCGGAGAATTTTCCCGGCGTACGAACGCACTGATCGACAGGCTTCACCTTGCTCGCGCCCAACTCGAAGCATCCATCGATTTTCCTGAAGACATTGCGCCCGCCCGTATGGTCGAAGATCAAATCGCTGAAGTGACCTCCATTTGTGAAACCCTGCACAAGCTGGGGGCAGCCGGAAGACAGGGGGCGAAGCTGAATACCGGTGCCGCAGTGGCTATCGTTGGGCCGCCGAACGTTGGTAAATCGACATTGATGAATACCATCTCCGGTGAAGACAAGGCTATCGTCAGCGAGCTGCCCGGTACGACTCGCGACGTCATAGAGTGTGACATTCTGATACGCGACGTGCCGATACGTCTGTACGACACCGCGGGCTTACGGGAATCCGACAATCCGATCGAACGTGAAGGCATCGATCGCGCGATGAGGATCATGCGGGACGCCGACATCGTGTTGATGATGACCGATACTGCAGAGGTCATTTCGACCCATGAGTTGTTGGCCCAAGAAAACCTGGACGACTTCGAAGACAAATCGGTTTTCGTCGTGCATAACAAGATCGACATCCTCGGACTGGAGCCGGGGGTCAAAGAGATCTCCGGAACGACCCACGTATTTGTCTCCGCGCGTGTTCCGAGCGGACTCGATTATCTGAGCCAGGCCATCCTCGACGATATCGGTTTGGGACAAATCGAGGAGAACGAGTTTGTAGCCCGCGAACGGCACCTCGCGGCGCTTGCCGCGGCCTCGGCGGAATTAGACCGCGTGAATCGGCAAATGCTAAACGACGCACCGGAGATAGCGGCGGAATGTTACCGACGTGCCGCGCGGTATTTAAGCGAGATTTCCGGTGCGTATTCGACGGAGGATATGCTGGGCGAGATATTTTCCCGTTTCTGCATAGGCAAGTGATCGCATCGTGGTCAAAGTAATGGGTCGAAGGGAAAACGGGCGACTGCTCGTCATCACCTTGAGCAATATCGGGGACCTGGTCATGACCACGCCGGTGTTCGAGGCCTTGAGCCGCCAATATCCCGATTGCCCGATCGATTGCCTCGCGGATGCGCGTTCCTGTGAACTGCTCGCCAGCGCGCCTTATATCGGTGAACTCTTCATACGAGACAAGCGCGCTGGCTGGACTGCCCAGTTCGAGCTGGTCAAACGTCTGCGCGGCCGCCGCTACGTGTTGATCGTCGATCTGCGAACCCCACTCATCCCCTACCTGCTGCGCGCCGAGCGCTGCCTGATCAAACTACGCACCGCTGTTCCGGGTGTCCACGCGGTCGAAGAACATTTCGAGGTCGTTCGATCCGTATTGCCGTCCGGCGCAGAGATTCCGCCATGCCGACTGCACCTCGCCGAGAACGCACGTCTGCGTGCCGAAGAACTCCTCGATGCGCTCCCCGGAAAAACCTGGCTGGCGGTAGCGCCGGGCGCGAACTGGCGGGGCAAAAGATGGCCTAGTCGGCACTACCACGAATTGCTGCAAATGGCGGCCACCGCTTTCGACGGGGCGGTCATTCTGGGATCGGCCGACGATCAGCCCGCTTCTCGATCGCTGGAAGACCTCGACTTGCCGGTGTGCAACCTGGTTGGGGTCACCGATTTACCGACGGCCTGCGCGGCGATTGCACGTGCTACGGCGTTTGTCGGTAATGATTCCGGACTCGGTCACATGGCCGCGGCACTGTCGATCCCGACGGTGACGGTATTTGGGCCCGGACGGCCGGAACGCTACCGCCCCTGGGGCCTTAGCGCACGCGTGGTCTTGGCCCCGGACCGCCAGTTAGACGACCTTCTGCCGGCCCAGGTGTTCGAAAGCCTGTGCGCGCTTTCGTCGCCCACGGAAGCCTGACGCCAATGCGAGTGGCGCAGATCATGCTGGCAAAACGTTTCGGCGGCGCCGAGCGTTCTTTCGTCGATTTGACCATCGGGCTCGCCGAACGTGGTTTGCAGGTACTTGCGATTGGCGATCCGCGTGGTGAGGCGCTGGGAAAACTACCGCGTCATGCGAACATACAATGCGAGCGGATTAAGTGTCGTGGGGTCTGGGATTGGCTGTGCAGTTTTCGAATCAAGCAGCATCTGGTGCGCTTCGCTCCCGACCTCGTGCAAACGCATCTTGCGCGGGCGGCATACCTCGGGGGACGTGCCGCGCACGGCACTGCGCCGACACTGGCGAAAACGCACAATTTGGTGAAGCTCGGTTATTACCGTTACATAGATCGCCTGGTTGCGACCACAAACGAACAGCAGACCTACCTTCTCGAAAACGGGATCCCGGCGACAGCTATCGTGAAAATACCCAATTTTTGTGCGTTCGAACCGACCGCCGGCACCGAGCGCTCGGCGGGCGAAGCCCTCGTCATCAAGTCACTGGGACGTTTTGTCGAGAAAAAGGGATTTGATCTTTTGTTGCATGCCGTCGCGCGCGTTGTTGTCGCCGGTGTCGACGCGCGGCTCGAGATCGCTGGCGCTGGGCCGCAGGAACGGATTCTGGGAGCGCTTGCCGGCGAACTCGAGTTACTCGACAAAGTGAGCTTCCCCGGATGGACTGACGATGTAGAGAGTTTTCTTTCAAACGCGCACGTCTTCGTTCTACCGTCACGGGAAGAACCATTCGGTATTGCGCTGCTCGAAGCGATGGCCTGCGGCGTGCCCATTGTAGCTACGCGTACAAGCGGTCCGCTCGAAGTCTTGAATGAGGAAACGGCGCTGCTCGTCGAGCGCGACGATCCGGAAGGCCTCGCCCGCGCAATCACCAACATCGCACGTAACCCACACGAAGCTGCCGAGCGTGCGCGCAAAGCACAACGCCGTTTCAGTGAGAAATTCGACGCGAAGACGGTTATTGACCGCTACCTTGAGGTCTACGACGATCTCACAAAGCAGTAGAGCACGATAACGGCAACACCGTGTAGAACCACCGACCTGTCAAGCTCACAAAAGGTTTTCGGCGACGAGCCGCGCATGGACGACTTCCGGTGGAATCGACGCAAGACAGTCGGCAGACGCCTTGCTGCTGTAGGCCGCATCGTGTTCAACGCAGGCGATGACGCGATCGACCTGCCCGAGCGCATGATTGCGGTGCCAGTCGCTCGGCCCGAACAAGCCGAACACAGGGATACGTGATGCGGATAGCACGTGCATGGGGCCGGAGTCGTTGGTGACGGCAAAGCGCGCGTGTTCGCCGAGCGCGGCGATCTCCGTGACGCTGAATTCCCCGGTCGAATCGATTCCGGTGGCTGCCGCGAGTGCGGCATTGCGCTCACGATCTGGTTCGCCTCCTATCCATACGATGCGCATTCCGCTTTCCGCAATTCGCTCGGCCAGGGTCGCGAAATGCGGCCAGATCTTGTCACGCCGTGCGATGCTCGCGCCCGCATGCAGGATGGCGAAACCGCCGGCGCCGAGATGCTTCCTAGCGAGCCATTGTTCGACGTGGTGCTGTTCGTCTTTGCCGCGCGGGAGCACGGGCCTACGGTCGACCTCAGAGATCCCGGCGCTGGCAAGAACCGCCACCATGCGATCGAAGATGTGACATTGTCCATGCCAGGCGTTCGGCGGGTGATGGGTATTGGGGTATCTGTTATGGTTACCGACGCGTTCAGGCGAGCCGGATAATGCGCACCAGATGGCCGTTCGATCGTTACCTTGCAGATCGTAGATACGATCGAATTCAGCCTGACGTAACCAGCGGACGAGCTTGAACATACTGCGCCAGCCGCGGCGGGGAAACGATGCGACCTCCAGATTCGGCCACGCGTCAAACAACGGCGCGAACGCCGGCGTCGTCAGCAAGTGAAGTTCAGCGTTGTGATGGAACTTCTGAATGGCGTCTATCAGCGGCGTCGACATGACAACGTCGCCCAGCGCACGCAGTTTGATCACGAGGACGCGGTTCATCGTGGCGCTGGTCGGTTCATATCCGCGTCACGGCTCGCGCGCGGCTGACCTGGCATGCTAGATCCACAACCGCTGATCTTCCGTTTTCGACTGCACGCCTGGCGCAGAAATCTGGGTAACTTCGCGTTGATCAAGCATCGACATTGCGTCGGCCATCTGCTGAGCATGCATCAATCCGGTACTCATTGGCTCAAGTTCATGTTGGCCAATGCATTATCTCATCAATACGGGACGCCACCGCCGGCCTACAATCATGCCAATGACATCATCGGCGGACCGAAGGACTTACCGCTCTATCCGCAGCTACCCCGCATCATCGCCAGTCATACGATCGCGCACCCGCTGCTCAGATTCGCAAGCGTTCACGGGCTCTGCAAGCTGCCGCGCTACGTCGTTCTGGTACGCGACATCAGGACGGCCCTGGCGTCGAACTACACGAAGTGGCGGAGCGCCTATGGGGTGTCGTTTTCGGAGTATCTCGCGGGGGATACGCGCGGACGCATGTTTAACCACGACCTCTGGTGGTCGCTGCGTTTCCTCAACAGCTGGGGCGAAGTCCGACAGAAGGTACCGAAACGGGTGACTGTGATTCGCTACGAAACGCTAGCAAACGATGCTGCGGGTGAACTCGAACGCATCGCGCATGACCTCGACCTCGACCTCTCGCACGCGGCCATTGAACACGGGGTCGCAGTCTCGACCCGCCCCTTGATGCAGGAAAAAGACGATCCGCTACGCCCCCCGGGCGCCGTGCGATCGGAAACGGCCGCTCCACATGCATTTTTCGACGAGGCGGGAAAAGCGTTCCTGACCAAGGTCTTAACGGCGTGTCTGCGCCACGATTTCGGCTACGATTACACGCGCTGGTGATGTGACAAGCGCTGATAGACGGACAGCGTAGCATCCTGCATCCGCGTGAGCGTAAACGGATGCTCCCGCGGCAACTGCGGCTGGGATTCTAAGAGTTGCGCCGTAAGGTCGGCGGCCGCCGCGACATCGCCCACGTTTACGAGCCCCTGCGGAAAAACGCTCCGCAGAATTTCCACGGTTCCACCGTGTTCGAAACCGATCACAGGTGTTCCCAGGCTCAGGGCCTCCACTGTCGTGCGTCCGAAGGCTTCCGGCTCCCGCGCCAGTGAATAGGCGATGTCGGATATCGCGAGGATCTCGCGGAGATCGCGCCGGTGGCCCAAAAAAGTGATATCCCGGGCTAGCCCCAATCGCTGGACGGCGTGTTTGAGTTCGTCTTCGAAAGATCCCCGACCTCGGTGCTCGGCCCCCGGAATGAGGCCATGCACGTTTGCATCGCGGCGGCGCAATCGCGCGATCATTTCGATGAAGTCGAGCTGGCCCTTCCAGCGGGTGAGGCGCGCCGGCAAGGTTAACAGGGCTTTTCCGGCTAGGGCCGGGTGGTCGGCTTGCCAAGCCGACATCCATGCCGTCGGCGGCGTGAATCCAAAACGGAATTTATTGCGGTCGACACCGCGCGGGATCACCTCGATACGGTGAGCCTCGATTCCCCGGTACGAATCGACGATGTAACGCTTGATGAATTCTGATATCGCGATCACGACTTCTCCGGTGACCATGATGCGGCTGTAAGGGTTAACGCTGTATGGACCGTGAACGGTCGTCACCCAAGCCGGCCGCGCGACGTCGCTCAGGCGCTTGCAGGCCAAATGTCCCAGCCACGCAGGGAGCCGGGAACGTGCATGCACGATGTCGACCTGCCGCTCGACGATGAGCTTGCGCAGGCTGCGGACGTGTCGAAGGCTCCCGATCCGCTTCTCGCCGATCGCTAAGGAAATGTGTTCGGCGCCGCAGCTCTCGAGTTCCTCGACCAGTCGGCCCGGCGCGCAGACGACCAGCGCGCGGTGTCCGGCGCGGCATAGCGCGGCAGCGATCTCGAGCGTGCCGCGCTCGACACCACCGACCTCGAGTTCGGGCAGCAGTTGCATGACGGTTAAGCGGTGCGCGATCAAGCCGGACGTTTCCCGCTGCGGATATCCGGCCATCGATCGAGAATGACATCGGCGCAGCGACCCGCTTCGTCCAACGGCGAGTCATCGAGCTTCAGGTCGCCGTCCCGCGCCCAATCGGCCAGGGTCGCGACTCGCCCCGCCGCTTTGAGGTCCTTGACGCCGCTGGTGATGCGATCACGCCGCTTGGCGGGGACCTCGATGATGCCAACTTTCGCACCCGCCGTCAGGGCCTCGTAGATCATGGCGACGCTGTCACCGCTGACCCAGACATAACGCGCCCGCCCCAGCGTTTCGGGCAGCCAGGCGCCGGTCGTCTCCGCGTTAGGCACGAAGCGGACGTTCGTCCGCGACAGCGCCGACATGGCTTCACCTAGATCCTTAGGCGAGCGCCTCGAATCTGAAATCTGCCAGGCGATCTCCGGTCGCCGATCGACGATGGCGAGCACGTCGCGTACCACCGCGGGAGTATCCCAGGCGTGATGCGACGAGGGGCCGCCCAGGAGAATGAGCCCGCGATCCTGACGCTGATTCGACCTCCTTTCCATCGGGTTCAGCGGACCGTCGCTGACGATGAGCTTGGGGCTCTCCTTGGGCCGGTCATGCTTGGGCACTATGCAGAGATCGAACCATGCCGGCGGTAATGCCGGGCGCATGAGATAGACGGCACGACCGCCGCGCGCCCTGCGGGCGGCCAGTAGCGGCCACTGGCACGCAGCACCCGCGCCGATGATCAATACGGGGGTCGGCAACTTGGCGCCGCGGTGAAAAGTGCCAAGACAGAATTCCATGAAACCGCGCGCGCGCGATGGGGGAACGGCGATCGTGCCGACCTCGACCGTCACGCGTGAAGCGAGCGCCTTCGCGAGCCCTTCGGTCTGTCGTTCGTGGCCTTGTTTACCGTCTGTCAAGCGCCAAATTACGATGCTTTGCTTCATCGTCGATCCGGCGCCGGGCTCAAAGCGCGAACGTTAGTCGACGATGGTTAACCATTCACTCGGGCCTTGGCGTCGCCCTTCCACAAGATCGAGATAAGCTTGCTGCAATTGGCGCGTGATCGGGCCGATGGAACCCTGGCCAATCTGGCGATTGTCGAGTTCACGGATAGGGGTGACTTCCGCTGCCGTCCCGGTGAAGAACGCTTCGTTGGCGATGTAGACGTCGTCTCGTGTAATGCGCTTTTCGACAACTTGGAACCCCTCTTCGGCCGCCAGGCTCATGACAGTCTCGCGCGTTATGCCCTCGAGAGCGGACGTGATATCCGGCGTGTATATGATGCCTTTGCGAACGATGAAGATGTTTTCGCCGCTGCCTTCAGCAACCATGCCTTCGTTGTCGAGCAACAGCGCTTCGTCGTAACCGTCGCGCGCGGCTTCCTGCAAGGCCATGATCGAATTGATGTAGTTGCCGCATGCCTTGGCGCGGCACATGATGCTGTTCACCAGGTGTCGCGTATAGGAAGACGTTTTGATCCGAATGCCGCGTTCCAGCGCGTCGGCGCCGAGGTACACACCCCAGACCCAGGCGGCGATGCTGACATGTACCGACAGGTTGTCGGCATGCAGGCCCATGCCCTCCGATCCGTAATAAACCAGCGGGCGCACATAACCCGTTTCCAGGCCGTTCTCTCGGATGGCGTCGATGCAAGCCTGCCGAATGACCGCGAATTCGTAGGGAATGTCCATTTCGAGGATGTGCGCGGTGTTGTAAAGCCGCTGAATATGGTCGTCGAGGCGAAAGAGCGCTGTTCCCCGCGGCGTTTTGTAAGCCCGGATCCCCTCGAATGCGCCGACGCCGTAGTGCAGCGTATGGGTCAAAACGTGCACCTTGGCTTCACGCCAGGGAACCATGCGTCCATCCATCCAGATCACACCGTCACGGTCGGCGTAGCTCATCGTGATGTCCTCCAGATTCGACGATCAAGTGAATACCGCGCTGCAGATTTCCATAGTGACATTCCTGAAACCAGCCTTCTTTGACCTAGCTTTCCAGCTGCTACCAGGCGCATCGAAGAAAATCGACTCGATGGGTGAAACCGGCGTCGTACAGGCACCGACAAGCGGCTACCGACATGCGCCCGAAGTCAACAATGGTCTCGAGTAACCGGATGTTAGCGGTCCAAGTGGGCGGCGGCGGATGATCGCGCGCCCACCTGAGGACCGCGTATTCGACCATAAATTCGATTTCAGTCATACCACCGGCACTGTGCTTTAAGTCCAGTGAACCGGCGCCGCTACAAGAGTCTTCGCGGCGGTTGTGATCGCGCATTTCCTCGGAGGCCTTACCGATCGTCTTCGATGCGGTACTCGCCTTCGATCGTACGATCGCCGCCGCTATGGGTACGGACCTGTTGGATAATGAATCGATTCGCGAGCCGCATCGCAAAGCCCCGCCGAACGGCGGGTAGCAGGCAGGCAAAACCGATGGCGTCGGTTACGAACCCCGGGGTCAGCAGAAGTACGCCGGTCACGATCAGGATCAGCCCCTCGATGAGTTCGATGGCGGGCAGTTCTCTGCGGCTTATCGCCGCCTGTACGCGGGCCAGTGTATGCAGCCCCTGCCAGCGCAATAGCCAGGCCCCGATCACGGCGGTCAACACGACCAGCGCGACAGTCGTTGACGTACCGATCGAACGCCCGACTTCGATCAGTACGAAGATCTCCATGAGCGGAACGCTTAACAGCAGCACGAACAAGACGAAGAATGGCGGCACCTTAGGATCTCTTGTTGTTAAACGGCAGCCCTCGATCACGCGGAGCATGGACGGTTTCAAATACCGTGTTCAAATGGAATTGTGCCGGCACGACACTTTTCCCGAGATTAGATAGTCATGCGGCAGGCAGATTACAATAACACGGTCGTCACAGTGGCCGGAAAAGCATGGCAACTCGCCCTTTGGCTCTCATCGTTTTATGCACCTGCCCTGATCAACAAACCGGTGAAATGCTCGCCCGCGAAGCGGTGGAGCAGAAACTTGCGGCCTGTGTCAACATCATCCCGGGACTCACGTCCATATTTGAATGGGACGGCGCCATCGAAACTGAAACCGAAGTCCTACTGCTCGCCAAGACCTCAGCCGACGCTTATGGTGCGCTTGAGAACCTCTGGAAAAGCCGGCATCCATATGAACTCCCGGAGGTCGTCGCGGTCTCTATCGAGACCGGATCCGAAGCCTATCTCCAATGGATAAAACAAGCCCTTACGCGCTGATTGTACTCACGCTCTGCGTCGTGAGCGGCGCTGCGTGGGCGGGAGTACTCGATGAACTCGAGCGTCTGACCAGGCAGAGTTCGAGCGCCGGCGAACGCGAATTCCTGCCGGTCGACGAAGCCTTCGTCATGACCCACGAGATCGCGAGCGACGGTAGGCTCACGATCGCCTGGGCGATCGAACCGGGTTACTACCTCTATCGAAACAAAATGAAGGTCAGGCCGCAGACGGCCGGCCTGGTCCTCGCTGCGCCCGATCTCCCCGCGGGCGAGATGAAAGACGATCCCGGGTTTGGTTCGGTCGCCATTTTCAGAAACCACGTCGCCGTCCGCGTTCCAGTTGAACAGTGGCCGGCGGGCGAATTTCTGCTCGAGGCCGAAGTGGGCTACCAGGGTTGCGCGGAAGACGGCATCTGTTATCCCCCGTTGAAAAAAACGGTTGCGTTCTCGCCTATCCAGGGCGAGATGTCGAACACCGGGCTCGAACCCCCGGGCGGATTTTCGGAATCCGATCGCATAGCGAATGAACTCGCGGTGCGATCCTTGCCGGTAATGATGGCGACGTTCCTGAGCCTCGGTGTGCTGCTGGCGTTTACACCCTGCGTGTTCCCCATGGTTCCGATCTTGTCCGGCATCATCGTCGGTCAGAAACAACCCGTGAACACACGCCGCGCTTTTACCTTGTCTTCAACTTATGTTCTCGCCATGGCCGTGACATACGCCGCTGCGGGTGTCGCGGCCGGGCTGCTGGGCCGCAATCTGCAGGCCGCTTTCCAGCAACCGTCCGTGATCATCGGATTCAGCCTGATCTTCGTCTTGCTGGCGCTGTCGATGTTCGGCTTCTACGAAATCAAGCTGCCGGCGCGCCTGCAAAAGCGCCTCGATGCAATGAGCCGCTCGCAGCGCGGCGGGACCTATGCGGGCGTCGCGGTGATGGGCGTGCTCTCAGCAGTCATCGTCGGGCCGTGCGTGGCGCCCCCGCTCGCGGGTATCCTGATCTATATCGGCCAGACCGGATCCGCCGTGGTCGGCGGCGGTGCCCTGTTCGCCCTCGGCCTTGGCATGGGATTGCCGTTAGTCGTGCTTGGCACTTCGACCGGCGCGTTACTGCCGCCTGCGGGTGCCTGGATGGAGGTCGTCAGTAAGGTTTTCGGCGTGATCTTCCTTGGCATGGCGATCTGGTTTTTGGAACGCATCCTGCCCGGTCGCGCGACGCTTGCCCTGTGGGCACTGCTGTTGGTCGGGTCGTCCCTTTTCCTGGGCGCGCTTGACGCCCTGGATAGGTCGGACGGCGGCTGGCGCCGCTTCCGCAAGGGGATGGGGCTGGCGATGCTGTTCTACGGTGCGGTGCTTATCGTGGGTGCTTCGGTCGGCGGTAAGGATCTTGCCTTTCCGCTGGCACCGCTCGTGGGCGGCGGCGCGGACGAGCCTGCGACCGCACGGTTCATCGAGATCAAGGGCATCGAAAGCCTCGATCTTCAACTACAACGCGCGAGCCGGGATGGCCGCGATGTAATGCTGGATTTCTACGCCGATTGGTGCGTGGAATGTAAAATTCTCGAACGCCGGACCTTTACCGACGCGAACGTGGCGGCGAGGCTTGATGAGCTGGTGCTGCTCCGCGCCGACGTCACGGCTAACGACGCGGCCGATCAGGCGCTGCTGTCACGCTATGAGCTGTTCGGTCCTCCGGCGGTGCTGTTTTTCAAGGACGGTCAGGAATTGAGAAGTAACCGGCTGGTCGGGTTCGCAGATGCCGAAGAATTCACTGCGTATCTCGACCGCTTGTGATCAGACCGTTTCACATTGCGCTCGTGGCGCTCGCGCTGCTCGCGGGAAGCAGCGGTTACGTCACGCACCAATACCTGAGCCGAACGGCCTCGGCGACACCGGAGCCGACGGCCACAGTGATAGCCGCGGGCGCCGCGGCAATGCCGTTCGACTGGTCGTTTACGGATCTGCACGGCGAGCGGATCCCGCTCGAGCGCTGGCGCGGCCGCCTGCTGGTGGTCAATTTCTGGGCGACCTGGTGTTCGCCGTGCCTGCGGGAGATCCCAACGTTCATCGACCTACAGACGCGGTATGGAGATCGCGGTCTGCAGTTCGTCGGGATCGCGCTCGATCAGAGCGAGGCCGTCGCGCCATTTGTCACCGACCAGGCGATGAACTACCCGGTGTTGATCGGCGAAGATGACGTGGTGCGTTTCATGCAGTCACTCGGCAACAGCATCGGGGGCCTGCCCTACACTGCAGTCATCGGCGCGGACGGGGCAGTGCTTTTGACGCATCAGGGAGAATGGCCGGCGGAAGCGGCCGAAAATGCCTTGATTGCGTTTCTTTCCGCTGATTAACTTTTCGATATTATGCATCGATCTGGCGTGAAAATCGCCAATCCTGCTTGTAACTTCCGCTAAATCGTGCTAATTTACAGCCTTTCGTCGAACCCGTGTCCAAGGGAGCTTGGGATTGGCAAAACTGCTCGTGATCAATGGGCCAAACCTCAATCTTCTAGGGCAGCGGGAAACCGATCTGTATGGCGCACTAAGCCTCAGCGATCTCGAGCGGCGTCTCGTCGATAAAGCCGCGGGAGAAGGCCATGAACTGGCCTGTTTCCAGAGTAACGCCGAGGCCGACCTCATCGAACGCATCCATCGGGCGGGTACCGATGAAACGGATCTCGTCATCATCAATCCCGGCGCCTATACCCACACGAGCGTGGCGTTGCGCGACGCGTTTCTCGGCGTCTCAATTCCGTTCGTCGAGGTCCACATCTCCAATATTCATGCGCGCGAGACATTCCGTAAGGAATCGTATCTATCGGATATCGCCCTTGGCGTCATCACCGGGTTAGGTCCCATCGGTTACGAGCTCGCGATCGAGGCGGCGGTTGAATGTCTATCAAGAAGATGAAGAACGATTTCCTATCGTTGTTTGAATCGCTATCACCTATTAAGAGACGGCCTGATAGGCTCGCCGGGGGGACAGGTGGACATTAGAAAAATCAAAAAGCTGATCGAACTTCTCAATGAATCAGGGATCGCGGAAATCGAAATCAGCGAGGGTGAGGAATCAGTACGTATCAGCCGGGGCTACCCGCTCACAGTGCCCGGTGCCGCGCCACCCGTGCAGCAGACGGTGGAGACCGTACCGGCTCCCGCTAGCGCTCCATCCGACCTATCCGCCCCGGTAGACCCAGGGCATGTCATCAAGTCTCCAATGGTCGGGACTTTCTACACAGCGGCTTCGCCGGACATGCAACCCTTCGTTAAAATCGGACAATCTGTGAAGGTCGGAGACACACTTTGCATCATTGAGGCGATGAAGATCATGAACCCCATCGAGGCCGAAAGCGCGGGAACGATCGCGGCGATCCTCGCAGAAAACGGACAGCCGGTCGAATATGACCAATCTCTGTTCATGATTAACCAGTGACTAGAATCCATAAATAATTATTTCGCGTACGTGAATAGTTTATAGGTAAGTTCTAGTGTGCTGTCCCGTGAAAAAGTTGCGTAAGTCGCGCCGGATTTTTTGTCGCTGGCAAGGCGCGATGACGCCGTGTAGTGGGCTCTACACAAGGAGGAGCGCGGCTGGGGGCAAAAAAGACCAGCGAATTATGAAAGTTTCTCACGGGACAGCACACTAGATAGGTGTTCGGATTAACACGACGCTTTGTTGTCTGTACCGATACGCATCTCGGGCCTGCAAGCGGGCGATTCGAAATCTGTGTAGTAATTCGCAACGGCTAATTATTGGCCGCCCATAAAAAGCAACTTTCGCCAAGGCATAAAGATCGCAATGGGGGAAGTGATCGTTATTAAATTCATACTTAAATGCTGTCCTGTTGGTTCTGCGTTTTAGCGAGAAAAATATTGATGTTTTTGGATGGACACTATTCAGACGAAGACACGCGGCATGTTCGATAAAGTTGTCATTGCCAATCGCGGCGAAATCGCGCTGCGCGTTTTGAGGGCCTGCCGCGACCTTGGTATCAGAACGGTGGCCGTTCACTCCTCCGCCGATCGCGACCTCAAACACGTGCGCCTCGCGGACGAATCGGTCTGCATCGGTCCGCCGCCGCCGAGCGAAAGTTACCTGAACATACCGGCCGTCATTGCAGCTGCCGAACTCGTTGATGCCGTCGCGATTCACCCTGGTTACGGCTTTCTTTCGGAAAACGCTGATTTTGCCGAGCGACTCGAAAAGAGCGGTTTCGTGTTCATTGGACCGCGCGCCGACACGATGCGTCTGATGGGCAACAAACTGTCGGCCATTCAAGCGATGCGAAAAGCGGGAATTCCCTGCGTCCCGGGGTCGGGCAAGCCGCTTGGCGATGATGCTAAGGAAAACGCTGCGCTGGCGCGCGAGACCGGGTATCCGGTCATCATCAAGGCCGCGGGCGGCGGTGGTGGACGAGGTATGCGGGTGGTCCACGGCGAGCCGTCACTGAGAAACGCAATCGGCCTTGCCCGGCGCGAAGCTGCGAGCGCTTTTAGTGATGACAGTGTGTATCTTGAAAAATTTCTCGAACATCCGCGCCATGTTGAGTTCCAGATCCTCGCGGACAGCCACGGCAACGCTATTCACCTGGGCGATCGCGACTGTTCGATGCAGCGCCGCTACCAGAAAATCATCGAAGAAGCGCCCGCTCCGGGAATTGACGAAGACCTGCGAAAGGCGATGGGGGAACGCTGCGCCGAAGCGTCCCGGCAGATCGGTTACAGCGGCGCGGGGACATTCGAATTTTTATACGAAAACGGTGAGTTCTATTTCATCGAAATGAATACGCGGATTCAAGTCGAACATCCGGTCACGGAAATGATCACCGGGGTCGATCTGGTCAAGCAGCAACTCCTGGTCGCAGCGGGAGAACCGCTGTCGCTCAGCCAGGAAGACATCACCTTTTCGGGCCACGCCGTAGAGTGCCGCATCAACGCGGAAAACCCCGAAAATTTCAGGCCATCGCCGGGCCAAATCTCGGTCTATCATCCGCCGGGAGGACCCGGCGTGCGCGTCGACTCCCATATCTACGCGGGATACGAAGTGCCGCCCTTTTACGACTCCCTGATCGGCAAAGTGATCTGTCACGCAGACACGCGCGTCGCGGCGTTGGCCCGGATGGAAAACGCCTTGACCGAAATGGTCATCGACGGCATCGAAACCAATATACCGCTGCACCATGACCTCATCACCGATGCCGCCTTCGGCGCCGGGGGCACGGACATACATTACCTCGAGCGCAAAATCGGACTTACGTGAGTTGCTTTGCATGCAGGCTAGCTGGATCGAATTGCGCTGCTGTATCGACGCCGGCGCCCGGGCAGATTTAGAGGCAGTGCTGAAGGCTGCGGGTGCCGCATCGATTACTCTTACGGAGGGTGATAGTTCTCTGTTGGAAGAGTCCGGAACCCATGACCCCGATCGCTGGGAACACCTCGAAATTCGCGCGCAGTTTGAGTCCGGAAAGGATCTCGATCCCGTCGTGGCATCTGTGCGCGAGCGCCTTCCGCCTGGCACCCCCGTCGAGGTGTTCGAATTCGAAGACCGTGCCTGGGAGCACAGTTGGAAGGAACACTGGCAACCGCAGCTATTCGCCGGTGGCCTATGCGTTTGCCCAACATGGTGTGTTCCACCTCCTTCAGCAAGCCACGTCGTGTTCCTTGATCCCGGCCGTGCCTTTGGCACCGGCACGCACGAAACGACGGCCTTGTGCCTTGACTGGCTGGCAGCGAGCGGCGAGGTCCCTGGCAAGGCTGTGGTCGATTACGGGTGTGGATCGGGGATCCTCGCGCTGGCGGCGGCGCGCCTGGGCGCCGCGACGACCTTCGCCATCGATATTGACGACGAAGCTCTTGATGTCACGCGTGACAACGCCCGTGTCAACAGCTTGGGAGATCACGTTCGAACCGGACGTCCGGAATTACTCGACGCTGCGAGCGCCGACATCATCGTCGCGAACATCTTGCTCGAACCGTTGCTGACCCTGGCTTCGCGATTTCAGGAATTGCTCACACCCGGTGGTTGGCTGGTCCTGTCCGGACTGCTGGTGACCCAGATCGAGCCCGTGTTGGAGGTATATTCACGGCGGTTTAACATGGGCACGCCCGTGCGGCGCGGAGAATGGGTGTTGTTGTCAGGGCGGCGGTGTTGAGCTCAAAACTTTGAAACGGGCGAAAATGGACACGTGATTACCCGATGTCCGCAATGCCATGCCTGGTTTCGCGTGACCGCCGAACACCTACGCGAGGCGAACGGGTTGGTGACCTGCGGAGAATGTGATGCCGTCTTCAATGCACTGACTACGCTGATCGAAGAAGCGAGTTCACCGGACGCGCTGCAAAACGCGTGGCTCACGGAAACCGCAGCACCCGCCGTCGCTCAAACATCGGCGGTCGAAACCGTCGCACCCCCCCCTACCGACCCGTCGAAGACGGACTCTAAACCACCACTGAAAGAAAAATCGGACGCGGCTTGGAACGGCGCATCCGCGGAGGGGTCCACCGTCGCTGCGGCCGATGCGCCGGATCCCGAGTTGGATATAGCGGAGTTCGAAGAACTCCTCGCTGCGAATGGCGAGGTGCTTGAGGAGGTGATCGGAAAACCCGCCCCTGGTTCCGGCGACTCGCCCCGCGTATCCGCAGAAGCTCTCGAAGCCGCCCCAGGCGTGGAGCTGGAGACGGATGCGGACGAACGTAGCGGGCGCTTATTGCCAGTGGACGATGAAGCCGCAGACGCGCTGCCCGAAGCATCCATGAGCGCTGATGATCATGCCATTCTCTTTACGAGGCCAGGCGAGGGCGAGGAGGGCGACGAGGGCCACGATACAGTGCCCGATTACCTTAGCGATAACACCGCCCCTCCTGCCGTTTTGCAATCCGATCTCGATGCACTTGCGGGTCGCCGGGCACGCCCTGAATTGACCCGATTTTTATGGGGTGCTCTCGCCGTCATAATGTTTACGGCCGCTGCGAGTCAAATAGCTTGGATCTATCGCGACTGGGTCATGGCGACCCTCCCAGCCGCCGCACCGGTCATCGACAACATTTGTCATGCCATTGGCTGCAGCGACGGGAAAAGGCGTGATGCGGAGTCCTTGCGCTTGCTTGCTCGCGACGTGCGTGAACACCCCCAATACCGAGATGCGTTACTCGTCAACGCAACCATAGTCAATGCAGCACCCGATGCAGCACCGTTTCCCGTTATAGAACTCAGCTTGCACGACGCCACCGGCAAGATCCTCGGTGCTCGGCTCTTCCAGCCGAGTGAGTACCTGGACGGGAGCATTGCGATCGAGGAGGGCATGCCTCCGGACAGGCCGGTCACTATCGTGATGGAACTCGGTGGTGATGCGCACGCCGCCGTCAGTTTCGAGTTCAGGTTCCTGTGATTGTGAGCGGCTCCTAGGAGGCCTTTCTCGACACGCTCATTCTGGCTATCATCATTCCCTCGCGACGGAGGACCCCAGGCGAGCGCGCCCGCGGGAACTATTTCGAGAATTTGCTGATCTACCGGCCGGCCGGCGGCCTGCATTCCGTCCGCCGTAGCTCGAACTACGGCGTGGTAAGCACGCGATACGATCAATGACAGCGATGAATACGGCTTAAACAAATATGAAAATTGGGCCGCACGAATTTGAACACGCCCTCATCCTGGCGCCTATGGCCGGTATCAGCGATCGGCCGTTCAGATCCTTGTGCCGCAGCTTCGGCGCCGACTATGCGATAACGGAAATGGTCAGCACCAAGCCCCATCTATGGAACACGAACAAGACGCGAAAGCGCCTCGATTTGGCCGGTGAGACCGGACCCACGGTCATTCAGATCGCTGGCGCCGAAACCGATGTAATGGCGGCGGCGGCAAGACATTGCGAAGCCCTCGGCGCCGATATAATCGACGTCAATATGGGTTGTCCTGCGAAAAAGGTCTGCAACAAGGCAGCGGGTTCGGCCTTGATGCGCGACGAAGCGCTGGTCAGGCAGATCCTCACCGCCGTGTGCCGGGCGGTCAGCATTCCGGTGAGCTTGAAGATGAGAACGGGCTGGGACACCGAACACCGGAATGGTCCGACAATCGCTAAGATCGCCGAAGACTGCGGTGTCAGCGCGATCACCGTGCATGGCCGTACGCGCGCGTGCGCCTTCCGCGGTGCGGCCGAGTACGACACTATCGCGACGATCAAGGGGCAGCTCGTAATTCCGGTGATTGCCAACGGCGACATCCGAACACCTGGGGATGCGATGGCCGTAATGAAACTGACCGGTGCTGACGGCCTTATGGTGGGGAGAGCGGCGCAGGGCGATCCGTGGCTGTTCCAACGGATCAAAGCCGCGCTGGCGGGGAAGTCCGTGTCACCACCGACAAGACGCGAACGCCTCGATCTCATGCATGCGCATGTAAGTTCGCTGCATGGACATTACGGAGACATTGCCGGTGTACGGATCGCGCGGAAACACGTGGGCTGGTATTTGGACGCCTTCCCGGCGGCGCGTGTTCTTAGAGGAGCTTTCAATCGAATTGACGACCCGCTGGCGCAGCTCGAATACGTCGAATCACTACAGGAAACCTCGGTGTTGGACCGTGCGGCATGAGCACCTCGCGTGCAAGCAATCTAAAAGCCGAGCAGCCGCTCACCACGCTGGTCAAGCATTCGCTCGAGCGGTATTTCGACGATCTGAACGGCCAGCCGGCGGCGGAACTCTATGAGCTTGTCGTTCGACAGGTAGAGCAGCCACTGCTCGAAATAGTCATGCGCGAGACCGGCGGAAATATTTCCAAAGCAGCACAGGTTCTCGGGATAAATCGCGCAACGCTCCGCAAAAAGCTCCACAAGTACGGTTTAAATAACAGGGTCTACGCGGAAACGTGTGGGTTGATATTGGCATTTCTGGGTAGTGGCGGAAGAAATGCCGCAATGATTTTCAGTTTGAGGAATTCCTCATCACGATAGCCATAGGCGCGTCGTTGCAGGACCCGGATTTTGTTGTTGACCCCTTCGACCAATCCAAGACTGACTTTATTCTTAGCATCACAATAGGAAGCAATGCCATCCCAATGGGATTCAATCAGCTCAGCAAACTTGCGATACGGCGCCAATCGCTGCCATTTCAGACTGTCCTTCCAGCGCTCGAAAAAGGCACGCGCGCCGCGCTCGGTACGGTAGTCCCAGAGTTGGCCGAAGGTTTCCTTGAGGACGTAGGCGGTGTTCAGACGCCGGTTGGCCTGGAGCAGTTTTTTCAGGGCTCGTCTGCCATCCAGATTCAGGTTCTCGCGTCGCGAGAGCAAGGTATATCGCTGGCCTTTGATGTAACTCCTGTCCTTGCCGCGGAGACGTTTGTATTCACGGCGCCGGACTTCATCGAGAGCCTTTGAGAGGTGGCGCATGATATGGAACTTGTCATAGATGATCCGCGCCTGCGGTGCGTTGTTCATGACCGAGTTACGGAACGGCTTCCACATGTCCATCGCCGCCAGTTCGATGCGAGCGCTCTTGTTCTCGCCCAATGCCTGGAAAAACAGGTCGATGTCAGCCTCTTTGCGACCTTCACCACCGACCCAGATAGGACGCCCCCGATCCAGGTCACTGACGATGACCCGGTAGTTATGTCCTTTGCGGATGGAGATCTCATCAATACCGATGGCCCGGGGTGCTGGCATGCCCGCCA
Source organism: Gammaproteobacteria bacterium (assembly GCA_963662545.2). Lineage (GTDB taxonomy): Bacteria > Pseudomonadota > Gammaproteobacteria > JAYYZW01. The sequence continues at coordinate 1,730,148 of CAXXLL010000003.1, read as the reverse complement.
GCTCAACCTGCTTTTGCATGTACAGCTTATCGAGGTCTTTCACCGTGCTGTGGTGCAGGCGTTCCCTCTCGGCGACAGCCTGGTTCGGCATGTCCCGGCACAGCTTGCCCACCTGCATGGCAAAGCGCTGCGTATAGCGAGGGTTCTTTGCCAGCCAGTCAAGATGTTCTACCTGCACGCCGCCGCACCTCCGGCAACTGACACGCCAGCGTTCGAACTCCAGGTAGATTCGCCATCCGGCAACTGACAGGTCTCGTACTCGCAGCACCTTCTTGTCGTAACGCCCGCGGCACCGGTGAGCACAGTGAGAACAGATCGCTGTTTTTTTCGCCTCTTGAGTTGGATCACACGGGCATACCGATCACCAAACATGCCCACCAATTTCGATGCGGCGGTAAAACCAGGGAACGCAAACAGCGCTCGGATCGACTTGGGATTCTTCATGGCCTTAGCCTACCCACAAAATGAAACCACTTTCACCCCATACGAAATCTCTGAATGTCTACATGATTTCAATGGTTTACACTTGGTCTAATTCAGAATTTACCCACATGAATCCGCGTAGACCCAAATAACAAATAGAGCTCCCCTCAAAATCGTATGCGTGTGCGCCGGCAGCGGTTTTCACAGCGTATCAAAGCGCGAGGAGTGTGGTTTAGTAACGCCAAACAAGCGACGCGCAACGCCGAAATGCGGAAAATTGACCACTGGCGCACACGCGGGAAATTTTGAAATAGGTTCTGGCATGCCAAATTCGGCTAAGGTCACGCGCGCGCTCATCAGCGTATCCGACAAGACGGGTCTCGAAGAACTGGGACGCGGTTTGAGCCGGCTCGGTATCCACATCCTGTCGACGGGAGGGTCCGCGAAAGTGCTTCGAAAAGCAGGCGTCGAAGTGACGGAAGTGTCCGAGCACACGGGCTTCCCCGAGATCATGAACGGCCGCGTCAAGACGCTTCATCCCAAAATACACGGCGGAATTCTCGCGCGACGGGATGTCGACGACGGGGTACTGGACGCGCACGGTATCGAATTGATAGACCTCGTCGTCGTTAATCTTTATCCCTTCGAAAAGACGGTGATGACGCCGAAATTTACCCACGAGGATGCGGTCGAAAACATCGATATCGGAGGCCCGACCCTGATCCGTGCTGCGGCAAAAAATCATGGGTTCGTGACGGTCGTGTGTGATCCGGGCGACTACGCGCCCGTTTTGGGAGAGATTACGTCCGCCGGTACCGTGTCGCTAGAAACGCGCCAGCGGCTCGCGACCAAGGCATTTCGACACACCGCCGATTACGACCATGCGATCAATGACTACCTGTCGTCGCATACCGCGCCCTCGAAAGGCGTGTTTCCCGATCACTTGAGCGTGCGCTTCGCCAAAAAACAGATGCTGCGATACGGTGAGAACCCGCATCAGCAGGCGGCGTTTTACGTTGAAAAAGACGCTCCGCCCGGAACGCTAGCCACGGCCGAGCAGCTTCAGGGTAAAGAACTCTCATACAACAACATCGCCGATACGGACGCCGCGCTCGATTGCGTTCGATCATTTCACAATGCTGCCTGCTGCATCGTCAAGCACGCCAATCCCTGTGGCGTCGCCGAGGCAGAGAACATCGCCCTCGCCTACGAACGGGCGTACAAAACGGATCCGACGTCCGCCTACGGTGGCATCATTGCGTTCAACCGCCCGCTGAATGCCACCGTTGCGCAAGCGATTCTCGAACGGCAGTTCGTCGAGGTGATCGTAGCGCCGGCGATCGAAGACACGGCGCTGGCCAAACTCGCCGCCAAGGAGAATGTTCGGGTGCTGGCGGTCGGCGAATGGCCGCGCGAACTTCTACAACAACTCGAATACAAGCGGGTCATGGGCGGCCTGCTGATCCAGGATCGGGACGTCGCCGCCCAGGCGACGGTCACGGGTTCGCTCAAGCCGGTGACGCGCAGAGCACCGTCGGCGGACGAATTACGCGACCTCATCTTCGCCTGGCGCGTGGTCGCCTGTGTGAAATCCAACGCCATTGTTTATGCTCACGCTCGCGCCACGATAGGGATCGGCGCGGGCCAGATGAGCCGCGTCTACAGCGCCCGCATCGCCGGAATCAAGGCAGCGGACGAGCGACTCGAGCTTACCGGGGCGGTGATGGCATCCGACGCGTTCTTTCCGTTCAGAGACGGCATCGATGCCGCCGCCGAAGCGGGCATCCGCGCCGTCGTGCAACCCGGCGGATCGATACGCGACGACGAGGTTATCGCGGCCGCCAACGAGCACGACATCGCCATGGTCTTCACCGGCGAGCGCCACTTCAGACATTGACACGCGGCTGAAAATGCCACTTTTTGACGAGCCGTTGCTCTAGACGCTTCGTGAAATTCGCGGGTTAGGATGCGATGCAGGTATTGATCATCGGCGGTGGCGGGCGGGAACACGCCCTGGCATGGAAATGCGCGCAATCGCCGCTGGTGGAAGCCGTGATCTGCGCGCCCGGTAACGCCGGCACTGCGCGGGAAGCCGGGGTCGGCAACGTCGATATCGGGGCGGAAGATATCGAGCGCCTGACTCGCTTCGCCGCGGACGAATCGATTGGGCTCAGCATCGTCGGCCCCGAAGCCCCCCTCGTCGCGGGCATCGTCGATGCCTTTGACGAGGCCGGCCTCAAATGCTTCGGGCCAAGGCGGGATGCGGCGATCCTCGAAGCTTCCAAGTCCTACACCAAGGACTTTTTAAAACGACACGGCATCCCGAGCGCCGCCTACGAGAACTTCGATGATTTGCCGGCCGCACTTGACTATATCGACACCCAAGCGATTCCGGTGGTGATCAAGGCCGACGGCCTGGCGGCGGGGAAAGGAGTCATCATCGCCCAGGATCACGAACAGGCGCGGGCCGCTGCAAGGTCGATGCTGGCCGAGAAAGCTTTCGGCGCCGCCGGTGCGCGCATCGTCGTCGAGGAATTCCTCGATGGTGAAGAAGCCAGCTTCATCTGCATGACCGACGGTGTAACGGCGATTCCCTTCGCTTCCTCGCAGGACCACAAAGCCCGCGACGAAGGCGACCGCGGACCCAATACCGGGGGGATGGGCGCCTACTCGCCCGCACCCGTCATCGATGAGCGCATGCACGAGCGCATCATGCAGACCGTGATCGCCCCGACTTTGGACGGGATGCGGAGCGACGGGCGGCCTTACTGCGGTTTTCTCTATGCCGGCGTCATGATCGGGTCCGACGGCATACCCCGGGTTCTCGAGTTCAACTGCCGATTCGGCGATCCCGAAACCCAGCCCGTCATGATGCGGCTCAAATCAGATCTGGTCGCCGCCTGCCTCGCCGTATTGAATGGGGATGCCGGGTCGGTAGCCCTCGAGTGGGATCACAAGGCGGCGCTCGGCGTCGTCTTGGCTGCCGTTGGTTATCCCGGTGCTTATGAGAAGGGCGCTGTCATCGACGGACTCACAGCGGGTAACGAAACTTCGACTCGGGTATTCCACGCGGGGACGCGTATCGATGAGGATCGCTGCGTGACGAACGGCGGCCGCGTGCTTTGCGTTGTGGGTCTGGGCGACAAGGTCGGCGATGCGCAGGCCGCAGCCTACCGGCGCGTCGACACCATCGATTGGCAGGGCATGTTCTACCGGCGCGATATCGGTTACCGCGCCGTCGCTCGTGAGACGCGATGAGATTCGTGGAAGAACCCGAAGCTTAGGCGCCGCCGTTCCAGGCCAAGAAATTTTCAAGCAGTCGGAGCCCCGCTGCGGCGCTTTTCTCGGGGTGGAATTGCGTCGCGAATACATACCCGCTCGCGAGCGCGGCGGTGAATGGACGGATGTATTGGGTAGAGCCCAGGGTCAGGGCGCTATCCTCCGGCACGACGTAATAGCTATGCACGAAATAGAAACGCGTGCCCGTCCCGATGCCTGCCGTGACGGGATGCGCGCGCGCCCATTCAACCTGGTTCCATCCCATGTGCGGCACTTTACGCGGGCTACCGTCGGGCGCGGCAGGCGGGCGCTCTGGGAAGCGGACGACCCGGCCTGCGAAAAGCCCGAGCCCCTCCGTGCCCCCGTCCTCCTCGCTGAACGGCATCAGCGACTGCAGCCCGAGGCAGATGCCTAAAAAGGGACGCGTCTGCGCACAATCGCAGACCACTTCGGTCAGATCGCAGGCCGCGAGGCGCGCCATGCAATCGCCGAGCGCACCCTGACCGGGAAAAACCACGCGCTCTGCCTCGCGAATAACGCGGCTTTCATCACTGACGATTATCCGGTGGCGCTCACGCGCCACCGATTCCAGCGCTTTGACAACCGAGCGCAGGTTGCTTCCACCATAATCAATGACGGCGACCGTAGACACTTTAGTAAACTAACAACAGGCTGCTAGTGCGCCGCCCCGTGAAAAAGTTGCGTAAGTCGCGCTGGATTTTTCGTTCCTGGCAAGGCGCGAGGACGCCGCGTAGCGGGCTCTACGCAAGGACGAGCACGGCTGGGGACGAAAAAGACCAGCGAATTATGAAAGTTTTTCGCGGGACGGCGCACTAGAGCACGCCCTTGGTCGAAGGCAGTTCGTCTCCCATGCGAGGGTCACGTTCGACGGCCATGCGCAAGGCGCGGCCGAACGCCTTGAACACGGTTTCGATAATATGGTGTGTGTTGCGGCCGCGCAGGTTGTCGATATGCAGCGTACACTTGGCGTGGTTCGCGAAACCTCGAAAGAATTCCCCGAACAGGTCGACGTCAAAGTCGCCGACCCGCGCGCGCGGAAAATCGATTTCATAAGTCAAGCCTGGGCGACCGGAAAGGTCGATGACAACACGGGACAGAGCCTCGTCGAGAGGAACGTAAGCATGACCGTAGCGCCGGATTGCACGCTTGTCGCCGACGGCTTCGAGCACGGCCTGCCCGAAGCTTATGCCGATGTCCTCGACGGTGTGATGGGCGTCGATTTCAAGGTCGCCTTTGGCGTCGATCTGGATATCGATCACGCCGTGGCGCGCAACCTGATCAAGCATATGCTCCAGGAACGGCAAGCCGGTGTTAATCTCGGCGCGCCCGGCCCCATCCAGATTCACGGTAAGCGCGATCTGGGTTTCTTTGGTGTCCCGCGTGACGCAGGCAATACGTTCAGCCATGTCGGTCCGGCCGTGATTCGCGATCGAAGGGCGCGTACATTAACAGTTCGTTATGCGTTTGATAAGTTGGCAGGCTGTTAGAAGACTCGCTTTTTCAACAGCATCCTGTCGGTACGCCACGTTTATGAGTAAGACAGTCAAGGCAGACATAGACGATAGCCTCATGGCATCGGTCGTGTCCTGGTTACGGGGACTGCAGGACACGATCTGCGCCGCGCTGAGCAAAGTCGATGGCGGCACGTCGTTCAATGAGGATGTTTGGGAGCGCGACACCGGCGGCGGCGGACGTACGCGGATACTCGCGGACGGACATGTTTTTGAACAGGCGGGCGTCAATTTTTCCTACGTTCGCGGCGATGCCCTGCCCGAGGCGGCGACGGCGCAACGCCCGGAACTCGGTGGGCGCCGATTCCACGCCATGGGCGTTTCACTCGTCGTTCATCCGTCGAACCCTCATGTCCCGACCTCGCATGCCAACGTGAGGTTTTTCGTCGCCGAAAAAGACAGTGAACCGGCGGTGTGGTGGTTCGGCGGCGGCTTTGACCTGACGCCCTATTACGGCTATGAAGACGACGCCGTCGCCTGGCATCGGGCCGCTCACGCGGCCTGCGCTGAGTTCGGCGAAGACGTCTATCCGCGCTTCAAGCGCTGGTGTGACGACTATTTTTCGATAAGACATCGCGGCGAGCAACGCGGGATCGGCGGGCTGTTTTTTGACGACTTGAACGAATGGGGATTCGAGCGCTCATTCGCCTTCGCGCGTAGCGTCGGCGAGCACTACCTCGAAGCCTACCTTCCCATCGTTGAGAGACGCCGCGATACGCCTTACGGTGACGCCGAGCGGGAATTTCAACTCTATCGCCGCGGCCGCTACGTCGAATTCAACCTGGTCTACGATCGCGGCACGCTGTTTGGGCTGCAGAGCGGCGGGCGCACCGAATCAATCCTGATGTCCCTGCCGCCGCGCGTGTCGTGGCGCTACGGGTGGCGGCCTGTACCTGGGAGTCGTGAAGCGGAACTTTACGAAAAATTCCTGAAGCCGCGTGATTGGCTGGGCTCCTGACCTCCGACCCTGCACGATAGGATATGCTCTGCCAGCCGATCGAGTCATTTCCAACCGAGGTAATGTGCCCGTGGATCTGCTGAGTCTTTTCACAAACGATACCGAATTAATCGACTACGCACCGGGCGACAAGATCTTCGAAGAGGACGCCCCGGGCGACAAGATGTACGTCGTCATCGAGGGTGAAGTTGCGTTGAGCGTGCGCAATACGCAGATCAGCACGATCGAAACGGGAGAGATGTTCGGCGAGATGGCGCTCATCGACACCAACCCGCGCAGCGCGACCGCGACGGCGGTGACGAAGTGTAAGCTTGCAGCCGTGGACGAGAGGCGCTTTACGTTTCTGGTTCAGCAAACGCCGTTTTTTGCGTTATACGTTATGCGCCTCATGACGCGGCGTCTTCGCGCGATGGACGATACGATCAGCTGATGGATTGACGAAAGGCATCGCTTTCGCCGCCTGCAGGGTCTAGCGCATGTAACACGCCGGTTGATCCGTTTGTTAGGCGACTAATGGTTTAACGCCCTTCGGAGGGGTCATTGATGACAGTTCAAAGGCAACTTGGAGATTCATCCAAAACTCGGGCGACGTATTCAGAGCGGATGCAAGAAGCCACGCAGTATCAGGCGTTATTCCTCGTTTGCCCCTTACGAGTTCATTAACCCGCTGAATTGGGATACCCAAATGTTCGGCAAGTCCCTTCTGAGACTGATCTAGTGGTTCTAGAAACTCGTGAAGTAGCACTTTGCCTGGATGTGTTGCGACTCTATGTTCGGGAATCATAGTTGTTTCTACTCAGTGATAATCAATGATTCGGACTTCAGCTGCGTCACCGCTAGCCCATCGGAAGACGATTCGCCATTGATCGTTGACTCGAATACTGTAAAAGCCTTGATATTCGCCCCTTAAACGCTTTAATCGATTGCTTGGCGGTGATCTCAAATCGTTGACCGAGGTCGCCGCATTTAGCATGTCTAACTTACGAACGGTGACGTCCATAATGTCTTTCGGTAGTCGCCGGATTCGATTTGTGGTGCGCCCGTGGAATAGATCTTCGGTGCGGCGGTCACCGAATGACGTAATCATTAGATGATATTAACGAATACACGGTATCTATGCAATATCAAAAGATAATGGTCGCCTAACGCTAGGATAACCGGCGTGTTACAGCAAGTTTCTTTGGAGCGAAAATGCGCAGCCGCTTCAAATAAACTTGCTGTAACACGTCCGGTTGATCCACTGGTTAGATTGCGCCCACACGTGCGCCCCAATAGCCGGGACGCCGCTTATCGTGGGCAACCGCGATGATTTCGATGACTTCCGGGTCAGTTCGGTAAACGACTTGAAATGGAAACACTCGAACGATAAAGCGGTGGGTGCCGTGCACATGCATTGGCCAGCTTTGCGAATTATCGACGATGCGCGCGATTGCCTCGTCAATTTGTCGCAAAAATGATTGCCCGGCTGAAGGGCTATGCTCCAAGTACCAATCAAATGCCGCACCAAGTTCTTCGCGCGCATCTGGATGGAAACGAATCTCAGCCAATCGACCTTAACTTGGCTTCAAGCTCGGATCGTACTTCAGACCACGGGATTGTTTCGACTCGACCTGCCTTAAGGTCTTCTACTCGCCGCCTGATTTCTTCAGCCCAAGCACGGTCCGCGTCTGGGTCTGTGGGCTCTAAACTCTCTAGGAGCGAATTCGCTAATTCAGCCCGCTCTGATTCTTAGCCGACATACTTGCAGTTTAGCATCGCGCCGGAAAGCAATCTAACGCTAGGATAACCGGCGTTTCGCAGCGGGCTTTCTTGGGACGAAAATGCAACGCCGGCACAAGAAAGCCCGCTGCGAAACGTCCGGTTCAGCGCCTTGTTAGGTGGCGGAGCGGTACGGACCGGGTAGATAGGTAACATTATAGTCAAGGTACATGGGTGACAGATCAATGGTATTAGGTTCCTCAAAGGAGGAGTCCGATGCCCTGGAGAGAAACGTCACCAATGAACGAAAAAACGCAATTCATCGCAGACTATCTGCGCGACCTGTTGACAGTTACCGAGCTGTGCGAACATTACGGCATCAGTCGCAAGACTGGCTACAAATGGATTGATCGGTATCTAAGCGAAGGTCCGGCGGGTTTAGAGGAACGCACACGGCGGCCTAGAACTTGCCCGCATAAAACGCCGGCGCGGCTCGAGCGCCTGATCATCGATGCGCGACAACGTCATCCGACTTGGGGCGCTCGTAAATTGCGGACGTTTCTATCGCGGAAGCACCCGCGAGAGCCGTGGCCAACACGGACAACCATTCATGACATCCTAATCCGTGAAGGATTCATCCGGACACCGCGGCGCTCACGCAAACTCGGGCATCCGGGAAAACCTGAAACCCGAATGAATGCACCCAACCAAACCTGGGGCGCCGACTTCAAAGGGCATTTCAAGACCGAAGACGGGCGGTATTGTTACCCGTTGACCGTCACCGATGGCTTTAGTCGATACCTCATCGGATGCCAGTCATTACTCACGACCGCCGTTGAACCATCGAAGGCGGTGTTCACCCGCTTATTCAAAGAATACGGACTGCCAGAACGCATCCGTACCGACAACGGCGTCCCCTTCGCGACGAACACGCTCGGTCGATTATCAACGCTGTCTGCCTGGTGGATCAGGCTTGGTATTTATCCCGAGCTCATCGAACCCGGAAAGCCTCAACAAAATGGCCGACACGAACGGATGCACCGAACCTTAAAGGCGGAGACGACTCGACCTCCGGCCGGGGACTATCGCGCGCAACAGAAACGATTTAATCGGTTCCAGATTGAATTCAATGAAGAACGCCCTCATGAAGCGCTCGACATGTTCACACCTGCCGACTTCTACGAATTTTCTGCCAAAGAAATGCCTAGCAAAATCCCGCCGCTCGAATATCCTGACCGTTTCATCAAGCGCTTCGTCAGTGCCAACGGTGGCATCCGATGGCATTCCACCCATGTGCCTGTCTCAATCGCGTGTGCCGGTGAGTACATAGGATTAGAGGAAATCGACTGTGGTGTTTGGAACGTCTATTTCGGAACGCTTAAGCTCGGCCGAATGATTGAAAAATACAATCGGATCGAAGATGCTTACGGCCGACTAAAACGACATTATCGATAACAAAAGTGTTACCCATCTACCTTGGCACTTTTGTTACCTTTCTCCCGGTCCGCTCAAGCGTTTAACGGAGCCTGAGACACTTTGTTTTCCTATTCTTGGGTACTTTGTTGCACTTCACTAGGAAATCTGAACGGCATTTCGTGTATCTCAGGAGATGGCTTCATGACAATACTCAATGTTGCCAATTAGGATCTAGAGGGTCTAGCACAATTTCCTCAAAAGCACCCCCGAATGTAACCGTTTCGTTCAATCCCGTCGAAGTAATTGTGCTTTTAAACTGAATAATGCTCTCAAACGGATATTCAGATTCACTTGTGTCCCATCGAGGGAATTCTGCGACCTTTGGATCTCCGATTCGCCAGATTCTGGTAGGGCGGTAATCTTTATGTACGAACCAAATTTCGTCGAAATCAGGCTGAATATTACGTACCGCATCGGTCATTATTGCGATAGTCGAATCATCGCAATCGAAATGCTCCGGATCTTCAAGCGCGTGGATGATTAGCCATACTTCGTTCGCTTTTCCGTTAGCTCTATAGCTGCAAATCTTCGGTTGCTTGTCAAGGATCGAGTTTTTCGCCCAATAATGCGGCTCGATTGCGAACCTAATTTCGTATTGTTTACCCGGTTCGAGACGCTTCGTAGAGTTACTCCATTGCATTAACGCTTCTAAGTTTATATTCGTGCAGTCGGCGGCTATGCGAGAGGTTTCAATTTCGAAAACGCAGTCAGGATTATCATCAATAGAACTGTCTTCGTTGGGTACTTTGCCTTCTTCGATCAAAGCTTGGAATACTAAGTTGATTGCCGCCTGCTCATCTGGTCTCCGCACTTGTTTTGCCACCTAACATTAAGTAGCGTGCATATTGCACGAAACCCAACCGGCATTCGCCTGTTTGAAACCGTGCAAAGTGCACGATATTACGACCATCAATTGAGCCACGGATGATCTGGCAACAGACCTAAGGTCTTGACCTGCCTAAGCGGAACTCATAGGTCGGATCTTATAAGCCGTTGAAAAGAGGGAACCAAAAGCGCTCCATCCGATCAGATCATGAAATCAACACCAATCGTTCCGAGCTCGGCGTCAAAACACCGGAGGAATGACTTATCGCTTCGTGATCTGGGAGTATCGGATGAAGCACAGCGAAATTAGCACAGTGAGCCGGCAGTTAAAACGCACGCTAGGCGAGCGTACGCTCAACGACTTGGGGCGTGCAACGCGATTCTGTCGCCGAGAAAGGGAGGTCACGCCGTTCCGTTTAGCGGTAAGCCTAATCGAAAGCTTCGCCGGGCACTCAGCGAGCTGTATCGCTGATATTCAACGCGCTTTCAATGCGCTGTGCTCGACCACGGTGCGCTACAAACCGTTTCATAATCAGCTCGCCAAAAAACAGTTTCCGATGTTTATGCAAGCGCTGCTAAGCGAATTGCTCAATGGCCTGGCCTGCGATGTCCTCCGATTCGAACCCAACAGCCCATTTGCGCAGTTTGACCACATCCGCATCCAGGACGGCACCTCGTTTGCGTTAAAACCGGCGCTGAAGGACAGCTTTCCCGGTCGCTTCACGACCGTGAGTCCCGCCGCGGTAGAGCTCCATGCCGATCTCGACCTGCTCAGTGAGACCCTGAACGAGGTCGTACTCAGCCCTGACAGCTCAGCAGAGCGGCAGTTCTTGCCGGCCGTTGAAGAGGTCGCTGGTGGTTTGCTGCTGGCCGACCGTGGCTACTTCGCGCGGCCTTACTTTGAAGCGCTCGACACCGCCGGCGGCTATTTCATCGTGCGCGCGGGTCAAGGTATCAATCCGCTGATCGTTGCCGCTCGTCGCGCCGATGGGCGGCGGGTCAAACGCTTTGACAAGCAGCGATTGAAAGCGGTGGCATCGACCTTAAAGCGCTTCGATTGCCTCGACATGGCCGTGCAATTCGACGGCGTGCAGGGACCCTGGACCTGTCGTTTAGTCGTGCACCCCAACCTTAAAAAAGGTGCAGCACCTCGTTATCTCATCACCAATCTCGACGCCACCACCTTTACGCCCGAGCATATTAGCGACGCGTATCGATTACGCTGGCAGGTCGAGCTGCTATTCAAAGAGTGGAAGTCTTACGCCAATCTACACGCCTTTGATACCGCCAACCCGCACATCGCCGAAGGGCTTATCTGGGCCGCACTATGCGCCGCAACGCTGCAGCGCTATTGCGCTCATGTCACCGAGCGCTGGTTGAACGTCGCCATCTCGACTCATACCGCGGCCAAGTGCATTCATCACGTGCTCGGTCCCATTCTCCATACGCTTATCCATCGGCCCCGCTCTTTACACCGACCGCTCGAACACGCGTTGCGCTATTTGGCCAGCAACGCTCAGCGCGCAAAACCTGACCGCGATTGCATTTCGGGACGACTCAAGCTCGGCCTTCAGCATGTTCATGCGGCCGCTTAAGAACTAACCTATGAAGCGGAACTAACCCGGTGCGTCAATCGATGGTCTTGCTCTGGCCGTCATCCATTGCTAAACCGTTGTCGACAAGGACCTTACGCAGGCTGCGGATGGCGGGAAATATTTCCCGATTTCGATCGGCGCCCTGTCGATCGAAGGCCGCCTGTTCGAGTTCGCAGATCCAACGATCCTCGGCGAAGATCCCGTTCGTAAACCAGATGATGAAAGGCCAGAATAATTCGAGGACCCCGGGAATTCGCGGCCGGCGAATCATCATCAGTCCGAAAGTATGATTGGCCCGCTGTGCCTTGTCCGTCGGGATATAGGCGTTCCACAGGTCAAGGGCCGGGTGCTCGCTGCCGGCGGTCCAGAATTTGAGGGTCTGATAAGGGTAGTCCGTGCGTATCGTCATCAGGTCGCGTTCGCCGGGCGCGGCCTCGGGCCGTTTGCCCAACATGAATTTTTCACCCAGCGGCTGTTTACCGCTTGCGCGCTTAAACGAGTAGTCCGCTTCTATCCAGTTTTCACCTTCGCGAGTCCCTAAAAAAATCGTTTTGATGCCGCCCATTAAGCGCCGGTGCAGGAACTGGTGGTTCATGTCCATGAGGTTTTCGTGCATGAACGTGTAATGACAGTCAAGGCGCCGGTCGAGGTAGCGGGTCTTGTAAGCCGGATCGTCCGCCGAAGGGACCAAGGGAAATGCCGTGGAGGCCGCGAGTGCGGCTTCGCCGGGAAAGATGAAGACGAGACCGTAGGCTTCGCGTGAGGGGTAGTGGCGGACGCTGTTCGGCTGCATACGGCAAGTGTCGATGTAGGGAATATTGACGCATTTCCCTGTGGCATCGTACTCCCAGCCGTGATAGCCGCACTTGATCGTGTTGTCCTGGACGGCGCCGACGTGCAGCGGTATCTGCCGGTGGGCGCAGCGGTTCTCGAGCGCAAACAGTTCTCCTAACTTCGTGCGTATGAGCACGATGGGATCGCCGGCGAACGTGACGGCTTGCGTCTTGCCTCGCTTGACATCCCTGCTGCGCGCGACCGGGTACCAGAAATTCGGATCGATAGCGGTCTTGCGGATGTCGCGCGCCTCGGCACGGACATCCGTGCCCTCCAGCCGGGCCGTACTATCAAGCGCCATGTCGACTCCCAGAAATCATTCGCGAGCGCGCATTCTAAAGCAATTTCTAGATTGGAAACTTAATCTCGCGGGCCCTGGTCGCGGAAGCCGACGATTTTGCAAGGCGGTCGGCGCGCCTCGGCAACCGCAATATGACAGGCAGTCAACCGCGGCCACCCAAAACGGACACCGATGCGCCTAAAACAATCCCGCTTCAAGGCCAGCTGCGAGCGCCATGCCGAGTTCACGGCAGGCTTCGATCTGTGCTGGCTGAACGTCCCCGACCACAACGATCGGCTCCTGCACTTCACGCCAGCGCAATCCCGTAACGAGTCGCTCGATGCTTGCCACCGCGCCGCTGCCGTCGTTGCCGGCCTTGACGAAGAGGACGTACGGCAGTCCCTGAGTGTGTTCGAGGCACGGATAGTAGATATGGTCGAAAAAATATTTGAGCGCTCCCGACATATAGCCGAAATTCTCCGGGGTGCCGAGAATGATTCCATCCGACCACAGGACGTCATCGACGGACGCGTCCAGCGGGGTCAGGACACGCAGGTCGACGCCTTCGATTGCCGGATCGCTGGCTCCCTCGATCACCGCCTCAGCCATTGCCTCGGTCGATCCGGACTGCGAGTGGTAGACCATCAGCAGATGTTTCATGTTGGCGATCGTTGAGACGCGGCTTTTCGGGCTGCCTCCGTTTGCGGCCGGCTTGGTGATACCTGCAGCCAGAACGTGACGGGCCCGTCATTGACCAAGCCGACTTTCATTGCCGCCCCGAACCGGCCGGTCCCGACGCGCGCGTAGGCACGGCGTGCTTCTTCAGCGAGCGAGTCGAACAGCCGGCGCCCCTCTTCGGGCGGGGCGGCGGGAGAAAAGCTGGGCCGCGTGCCCTTGCGGGTATCGGCGGCCAGCGTGAATTGTGGGACGAGCAGGAGCCCGCCGTCGATGTCGCCCAGGCATCGATTCATCTTGCCGTCGTCGTCGGGAAATACGCGGTAGCCCAGAATCCGCTCGATCAGGCGCCCGGCTTCGGCTTCCGTGTCGCCGCGTTCGACACCGATGAACGCCACGAGGCCGCGTTGAACGCTCGCGATGATCTCGCCCGAGACTTCGACTTGGGCTTTGTCGACGCGCTGTATCAATCCGATCATGCTAGGAGCTTGTACGGCATAGGGAATCGGAGTGACGCGGGTGGAATATCGAGGACAGCTTTTCAATCATTTCAACGCGCGGCGCAAGGAACGGCGCCGGTCGGCTTCTTTCAATTCGCGCTTGCGCAGCCGAATTGCGCGGGGCGTTACCTCCACCAGTTCGTCTTCGACTATGAATTCCAGTGCCTGTTCGAGATCGAAACGCAACGGCGAGGTTAAGAGAACATTTTCGTCACTGCCGGCGGCGCGGATGTTGGTGAGCTGCTTCGCTTTCATCGGGTTGACGGCGAGATCGTTGTCCCGCGAATGGATACCCACGATCATGCCCTCGAATACCTCCTCGCCGGGCGCGAGGAGCATGCGCCCACGTTCTTGCAGATTGAACAGGGCAAAGGCGAGCGCTTTGCCATCGGTAATGGACACGAGCACGCCGTTTTTGCGCGGCGCAATCGCGCCGCGGGCAAGCGGGCGGTAATCCTCGAAGGTGTGATACATGATCCCAGTACCCGCGGTAGCGGTGAGAAATTCCGTGCGAAATCCGATGAGCCCTCGGGACGGAATCACGTAGTCGAGCCGTACCCGACCTTTGCCGTCGGGCATCATATGTTCGATGGTGCCGCGGCGCGCGCCGAGTCGCTCCATGACCGTACCCTGATTGGATTCCGAAACGTCCACCACCAATTTCTCGAAGGGTTCGGCCGGGCTACCATCGATCTGCTTGACGATGACCTGCGGCCGGCCGACGCAAAATGCATAGCCTTCCCGGCGCATGTTCTCGATCAGTATCGACAGGTGCAGCTCGCCGCGACCGGCCACCTTGATGCACTTGGTATCATCGGTTTCTTCGATCCGCAAGGCGACGTTGTGGACTATCTCACGTTGGAGACGTTCGAGTATTTGACGGCTGGTCACGAAGCGCCCTTCAAGTCCGGCAAACGGCGAGGCGGAAACCTCGAAGGTCATGGACACGGTGGGTTCGTCAATAGTGAGAGACGGCAGTGCCTCGGCATGTGCCGGATCACACAACGTATCGGAAATCCGAAGCTCGTCGATGCCGGTGACCGCTACGATGTCGCCGGCCTCGGCCACATCACGCGCTTCCCGCTTGAGCCCTTGAAATCCGAGTACCTCAAGGACACGGCCACGGCGGTGACGGCCATGTCCGTCGATGACGGTGACATTCTGATTGGGCGCGATTCGACCGCGGTTGATGCGGCCGATCCCGATTGCGCCTATATAGCTCGAATAATCAAGCGAGCTGATTTGCATTTGAAACCCGCCTTTTGTGTCCACGCTTGGCGGCGGGACATGTTCGATGATGGTTTCGAA
Source organism: Gammaproteobacteria bacterium (assembly GCA_963662545.2). Classification (GTDB taxonomy): domain Bacteria; phylum Pseudomonadota; class Gammaproteobacteria; genus JAYYZW01. The sequence continues at coordinate 1,714,765 of CAXXLL010000003.1, read as the reverse complement.
CAGGATGCGCATGTCGCGCTCCGCGTCATCGGGGTCGTGCCGCGCATAGCCCTGCGTCGCCGAGCAATACACGACGGGGAAATCGAGCTGGGCATCGCTCGCACCCAGGCGATCGAACAGTTCGAAGGTCTGATCCAGAACCCAATGAGCTCTCGCGGCCGTGCGATCACATTTGTTGATCACGACCAGCGGATGGAGCCCCCGCGCGAAGGCTTTCTGTGTCACGAACCGCGTTTGCGGCATCGGGCCCTCGACTGCATCGACCAGCAGAAGAACGGAATCCACCATCGACAGAATGCGCTCGACCTCGCCGCCGAAATCTGCATGCCCCGGCGTGTCGACGACGTTGATTCGGTACCCTTCCCATTGGACGGCCGTATTTTTGGCCAGGATGGTGATCCCGCGCTCGCGCTCGAGCGCATCACTATCCATGATGCGCTCGGCGGTGTCGCGGCGCATGTCGAGTGTTCCCGACTGTTTCAGCAGCTCATCGACCAGCGTCGTTTTGCCGTGGTCGACGTGCGCGACGATAGCGATATTGCGAAGCTTATTGGACGGCATCTCAGTGACAAGGTAAGCGGCGGCGTTACGGGAACTCTTGGCCCCTGAGACGCGGCTGATTTCAGGGTGTCCAGGGCCAGCAAAGCCGTGCATTATACGACGGCACGGGTGATAACGATGGTTTTAGGACGATGAAGCGCGTATTTACCGATGCGGATCCGGTGCTTTCCGGGTTCGTCGATTCGCTGCTCGAGGCTGCCGGTATTCAGTGCTTGATTCGCAACCATTATCTCGGTGGCGGCGTCGGCGAGCTCCCGGTGAACGAATGCTGGCCGGAAGTGTGGGTGCTCCACGACGAAGACGAGAGCGCCGCCGGGCGCATTATTCAAAGCGCGCTCAGCAACCGAATGCTACAAGACGATCCCTGGGTGTGCCCGCACTGCGACGAGCATCTGGAAGGGCAATTCAATCAGTGCTGGAACTGCGGTGCCGTCCGTGGCGAGGCCGAAGGATGAAATCAGGTCTGCTCCCAAGGAAGACCGTGACGACGCCATCCGTTGATCGTGCCCCGATGGGCTTCGTCGTTCTTGTCACCTTCGAAGCCTTCCTCAACGTTGTAAAGGCGCTCGTAACCCGCGGCGGATAACGCCTTGGCCGCGGCCAGCGACCGGACTCCGCTGCGGCAAATCGCGAGTACCGGACGCGACGAATCGTCGCCGCCCCGCTCTCGCAGGGCCGCCTTGACTTCATCCACGAAGTTCGGATTTTCTGTCCAGTCGGGATATTCCTTCCACGCGACGTGTACGGCATGTAACGGATGTCCGACGTAGTCGAACTCGACTTTACTGCGCACGTCCAAAACGATCGCATTCGACTCGTCATTAAGAATCTGCCACGCTTCGGGCGGCGTGATACTACTTATATTGTCGTCTGCCATGGCGGCTTCTCCGCTAAATCGATCACTGCCATGGAGTATAAACCCGGCCGCTTCCCAGGCGAATTACCTAGCAGCCTGTCGGACTTGGGGAATCGTCGCGAGGCGGTTGGGAGAGAGGTCTGAGAGGCGTCATAGTTTGAGGCGAATAGTGGGTCTATTTAACGAGAACCATGGCGCATCTGGGCAGCTATCCCAACGCCGTAGCAGATTTTCCTAAGTCCGACAGGCTGCTAGATAGCGATTCTTTATGGGCAACGCGACTCCAGGGATGATTGCCGCCGTCGATCTCGGTTCCAACAGCTTTCACATGATCGTCGCGAAAACGAACGAGGACAGTTTTCACATCGTCGACCGCATGCGTGAAATGGTGCAGCTGGCGGCGGGCCTTGACCAAGACAACAACCTAACCGACACAGTCATCGGACGAGCGATCGAGTGTCTCGAGCGTTTTGGCGAACGCTTGAGTGATCTGCCGCAACTTGCGGTGCGCGCCGTCGGCACGAACACACTGCGCAAGGCGCGCAACGCACCCGCCTTTCTCTCGCAAGCAGAAACGGCCCTCGGACACGCCGTCGACGTCATTTCCGGCCACGAAGAAGCACGCCTGATCTACCTAGTGTGCATCCCTAAACGCGATGCGGTTGAAATAAAAAGGAAAATTTGTCGCTTAAGGGATCGAAACCTCCGGTGGGTCGTGATCTAATGGAACTTCAAACCTCTGATTTTCCACACAATCATCGACACCACAGGAGGGGGAATGCGTCAGAAACGCACGGCCCAAGCGAGTATATACGAGCTGTTTGCTGACCATGACCTGGGGCGAGAGCTGCAGGGCATGTCCGAGTGGCTCGATGCTCACCCCAAGGTCCTCACGCCGGTCATGAACGATCTGTGTCGGCGGGGTTTGAAGCCCACCGGTCGACGCGGACTGTCGGCGGAGTCGGTGCTGCGCTGCGCGGTGCTCAAGCAGCACCGGCAATTGAGTTACGAGGAGCTGGCCTTTCACCTGCAGGACTCGGCGAGCTTTCAGGCCTTCGCCCGGTTGCCGGGTAATGAACGTCCGAAGAAGTCTGCCTTACAGCGGGTGGTCTCGGCGATCCAGGTATCGACGTGGGAGTCTATTCATCGCGCCCTGCTGGCGACGGCGAAAGAGACGCGCATTGAGCCGGCACAGCGTGTACGGATTGATAGCACGGTAACGGACAGTGCCATCCACGCGCCGAGCGACAGTCATCTGCTGTGGGATGGCGTGCGTGTTGTGGTTCGTCTGCTCGCACAGGCGCGCGAGTTGCCTGGCGCGCCGGAGTTGTGCTTCGTGAACCACACTCGATTGGCGAAGAAGCGTGCGCGGGCGCTGTGGTATGCGCGTGGTGCGAAGCAACGCCAACGTCTGTATCGCGATTTGATTGGGGCGACGCGTTCAACCTTGGAAGCGGTAGCGAGGGTACGTGAGCAGCTGCTGAGCCCGGGCGTCACCGGCGTTGAACTGCCGGACTGGCTAGCGCAGGTAGCGCACTACGAAACACTTGTTCTGCAGGTGATTTCGCAAACTGAGCGGCGGGTGTTCGGCGGTGAGAAGGTCCCCGCGAGCGAGAAGTGCGTGAGCTTGTTCGAGCCGCATACCGACATCATCATAAAGGGTGCGCGCGACGTTCAGTACGGACACAAAATCAATCTGGCTTCGGGGCGCAGTGGCCTCATCCTCGACGTGGTCATCGAGCGAGGCAATCCGGTCGATAGTCAGCGCTTCATGCCGATGCTCGAACGGCATCGAACACACTACGGGACGATGCCACGACAGGTCGCCGCCGATGGCGGCTATGCGAGCCTCGACAATCTCCGGGCGGCGAAAGCAGAAGGCATCGAAGACGTTGCCTTCCACAAGAAGCGCGGGCTCGCGATCGCCGACATGGTCAAGAGTCAGTGGGTCTATCGACGCTTGCGCAACTTCCGCGCCGGCATCGAGGCCGGTATCTCCTGCCTGAAGCGTGCATACGGATTGGCACGTTGCACCTGGAAGAGCCTGCCGCACTTCGAAGCCTACGTGTGGTCTTCTGTGGTCGCCTACAACCTCAGCCTGCTCGCGCGCTATCAACTCGAATAGCGACGTTCACTCGCACTAACTGACCTCCTCGATATCGTCGAACGGGCGACTTTGGGTTGCAGCGCTCTGCGGCCGGCGAACGTACTCACAATTACGCTCGAAGAGCCCTTCGACCCCCACCGAACCGCCGCTACCGCTCCAACAACCTACTTTCAACACCTCGATTTCTCCGTGCCCATCGAAGAAAATGCCTGTTTATGGACGGACACTACCTAGGGGTTTCGCATGGCCTGGATGACGATTCTGATCTGCGCCTGGTCATGGATATCGGCGGCGGCAGTACCGAATTCATACTCGGCCGGCGTTTCGATCCGCTGTATATGGAAAGCAGGCACATGGGCTGTGTGAGCCTGAGCGAAGCCTTTTTCGCCGACGGATCCATCGATGGCGCCCGCATGCGCACGGCGGAGATCGCCGCACGGCAGGAACTGGAAACCATGGAAGAAAGCTTTCGGCGCGTCGGCTGGCACGCGGTCATCGGGGCATCCGGTACGATCCTGGCAATCCGCGACATCGTACTGGCCCGGCAATGGAGCGAAGAAGGCATCACCCCGGACGCGCTGGCAAACCTGCGCCAGGCGATGATAGAGGCCGGGCACGTGAACAAGCTCGACTTCAAGGGCCTGCCGGATGAACGCCGCCCGGTGTTCCCGGGCGGCGTAGCGATCCTGATCGCGGCCTTCGAAGCGCTTGGCATCGAGCGGATGCGCGTCTCCGACGGCGCCTTGCGGGAAGGGCTGCTCTACGACCTGCTGGGGAGAATCCACCGGGAAGACGTGCGCGAACGCACCGTGAATGAACTGACCCGGCGCTATCAAATCGACCTGGAACAGGGCGAGCGCGTGCGGGAAACCGCCGAGGCGCTGTTGAAGCAGGTCGCGTGCGCCTGGGATCTCGCGTCCGAGGAGTACCGAGGTATGCTGCGCTGGGCCGCGGTGCTCCACGAAATCGGCCTGTCGATTGCGCACAACCAGTACCACAAGCACGGCGGCTACTTGTTGACCCATCTGAACATGCCGGGATTTGCCCACGGTGAGCAACGCCGCCTCGCCGCCCTCGTGCGCGGCCATCGCCGCAAGATGCCGCTCGCCGAGTTCGCAAAATTGCCGGCCGCCCGCGTCCAGTCGATCACCCGGCTCTGTGTACTCCTGCGCCTGGCCTATATGTTGCACCGCCGCCGCAGCGATGATCCCCTGCCGCCGATCTTGATCAGCGCCGAGGACGCAGTGATCAAACTCAAATACCCGCCGCAGTGGCTCGATGCACACGCGTTGACCCGGGCGGATCTCGAGCAGGAGGCGGTCTATCTCAATGCGGCGGGATTCAAGTTGAACTATGGATAGAGATCGGAGCCGTAGCTCTTCGTCGAACACACTTAGCGAGCCGGTCGCACTGTCAGAATTGCAGTTATTCAAGCTCTTGATCCCATCGCGCTGCCACCGCCTGCGCACGCTTCTCGAACGGCTCGCTTCGATCGATATAAAGATCTACGCTGCTTTTGCTACGACGGCAGGCTGGGCAGTTCACCCGAAATGCGTCGGCAAGGCGCCGTACTTCCGCCCCTTAATAATGCGCAAAGAATTGAGGGCCCGATCACGCTCATGAAGATGTTCATCACGGGTGTCGTGCTCGCGGTCGTCGTTGCGGCCGGCATTGCCTACGCGGGACTTTACGATGTCGCTGCTAGTTCTCCGCACAACGCGGTCACGGAATGGTTGTTCTCGACGGCGATGCACGCTTCGGTCGCGCGTCAGGCTCGCGACATCGAGATGCCCGACCTAAGCAGCGAAGAATTACGGCTCGTCGGCATCAGCGATTTCGATGCCATGTGCGCCGGCTGCCACGGCGCGCCCGGACGAAAATCGAAGGCCGCTGGGCAGGGGCTCAACCCCCAGCCTTCAGATCTCACGGAATCCGCGGCCGAGATGAGCCCGGCCGAGCTTTTCTGGATCACCAAGCATGGCATCAGGATGACCGGTATGCCGGCATGGGGGGCGACCCATGACGATGAGTCGTTGTGGCCGGTGATCGCCTTCATGATCGAGCTGCCGCGGCTCGATGCGGCAGCTTATGACGCGATGCTGGCCCGCGCAGAAGGCCGGGGGCATCATGCGGCGGATGCGAAAGGCCATCACCACGGGGATTCCCCGGCGGCGACCGATGCGGCCAATGCCGGTACTGAAGCTGCAATCGAGGCGGTTCCCGCTGAAGGCAAGTCGAGCCACGACCACAGCGGCCATTCGCACTGAGCAGGCGACGCGTTCGCGCGGGCAGGTTCATAGCACAGCCGACGGGCCGGACGCGCATGCGAGTTCCTGAAGCGTCGCCGTCGAAACGCCCGGCGCGCAACCCGTAACAGTAGGCAGGTGCACCCAATAGTTAGGGGTGGCACCTGTCGAGATTGCCCGCGGTGAGCCGCGCTCCGAATCTGGTTCAGTCCGACTGTTCCGCAAGCGCCTCGAGCGTCTCGGAGGGCAATGCCATGTCGGTCGCGAACCTTCCCTGTGGGTGGTCCAGCAGCCAAACGTGCAGCATCTCGGGGCTGTGGTCGTTAGGGAAACCATGGGCGCAGGCGCCGTCTTCGCCGGGCGCGCCGATTACCAGCAGTCCCCTCAGAAAACACTTCCGGCCTTTAAAGATGTGATAGTGCCAGACGGTGAGCGGGCCGCCGATTTGGGGGCCGCGTTCGTCGAGCTTGCGGGTCAGATACATGATGCCAGCGAGGCGCTTGCCATTCGGCGTATCGTAATACATCAGAAACTCCGGACGGTCGGGGTTCAGGAGGTGGTCATCGGTGATGAACGGCTTGTTCGCGTAATGTACCCGGTCCCCGAACACAGGCTCGAAACCGTCATTCAAACCCTTATCGAAATCGAACCATCCGTGCTTCCGTGCGCTTGCGAACGACTGCTGCGCGAGGTCGTTCGCCGCGCCGCGCTGGGCGTCGCTCGGCTCTGACCCGTCCGCGTATTGCGAGACCTCGTAGATTTCCATCATCGCGGGCCTGCGCTCGCCGAGATCGACCTCCGCCTCCCGGGACCAATCGACCGCCTCACGCTGATGGTACTTGCGCACATACCACTCGCGCTCCGAGTCCCCGGCCGGTAGATGCGCCGCCGAACCCAAAAGGATCGTGACCACAAACACCTTGAGAACGCCTTTTTTGTTCACTATACGCATCTCCTCGATCGATTAAGCTTATTCCAGCCGCTCGCCCGCGTGCCTCGGTCGCGTCAGCTCAAAGGAAGTGCGCGCGCCGCGAGCTCGAGCGCTGCGGCGCGGTCACCGTAGCGCAACTCGAGCGCCGGAACGGTGTTCGCGAGTTCGCACAGATAGGCGACGGCCCGTTCCCGGTGCTGCGCTATGTTGAGACTGTTCTCAATCAGCACGCGGGCGACCTGCGATGGGCTGGGTTCGCGGATCTGCGCCGATTTCCCAGCGTCGAATATCGGTAGCAAAACGGCAGCGAGACGAAACGGCGCGCACCCGATCTGGTCGTCACTCAATGCGATGGACTCCCGTTCGACGTTCTGGATACGGTGCGCCGGCAGCCGGGGCCCGGCGGCGAGGCGCACGCTCGGCGCCAGTGGGAATGGCAGCGCTTCACTGGTTTCCTTGCGTACCGGCAGCACGTCATCGGAAAGATAGACGCGCGACTCACGCGCCAGTCCCGTTATGAACATGCTCTTGCCCGCCCCCGACGGCCCGACGACCATGATCGCGCCGCCGTCGTCCGCAACCGCGCCGGCGTGCATCCATAACAGATCCGGGTTCGCGTCCACGAGCGTTTGAACCAGCACCATTTCGAGTTCCTGCAGGACGTCGCCTAGGCCACCCAGGTAACGTGTTTCGCCGGACTCTCCGCACAACAGATAGCGATCCCCCGAAGCTTGCACGTAGAAGTCGGCGACGTTCGCTTCGCCGCCCGATGCGACCAGCCTTCCGAACCGGCCGGACAGGTGCGCCCTGACGCCCTCGACTTCGGTATGGATAGTCACTGCCGTACCGTTGAATCCGATCGCCATCGCCATCGCCGGCGCTGCCCGCATCGCCATCAGCACTTCGCGGGCGTCGCTGACCGGCGGCGGTGCTATATCGATCATCTCCATTTTTAACAGCTCGTTGACCGCGAGTTGAATGTCAGGAAACAGGTCTGCATTCGAACGCCGGAGCACCGATGCCAGCTCACGGTTGATCTCGAGCACCGTGCGCTGTCCGTCACAGAGATCCCACACGGCGGCCGCCGACGCGTTTAATACGTGGACCCGCTGCGAATCGCTGCAGTAGAGCAGTAATTCGCTGGCGAGTTCGTAGCCGGTGACGCTGGAGAGGCGCTGCGGTATTTCATCGCGTCGGATGTGACTGCGCTTCATCTCGCCGATGCTTCAACCCGTAAAGGTATAGACCAACGTATAACGGTTCCCGCGACGGACTTCGCTGACTGCATGTTGCGAGGCCGACCCAATGGCGAATGCGCAGCCCGTATTGTGCAACGGGCGGGCGATGTGGATCACGCGGTCGAGGTCGTGGCCGTCGAACAGGCCCAGCTGCCCGCCGTCCCGATCGTCGTAGCTGCGGTTGAGCTGTAGAACGAAACGGAATGTCGGCGGCCCGTTTGCTTTGTCGTCGTTGTGTATGCCGATCCCCTGGCCGGGCTTGAGCATATGCGCTACGACTCTCAAGATCAGGCAGCGCTCTAGCCCGAGATGCTCGCCGACGAGCGCGGCCAGTTCGCCGAGCGCCGCTTGCGTGAACAGCGGCTTGCACTCCTTCGGCAGGTCCATGCGGCGTTTCCCTTCGCACACCATGAACTCGTACTGATCATAGAATTGGGTGTGGACCAGTTCCCACCACCGGCATGACTCGATCCACGCGAGCAGCGAGTCGGCGTGCGCGCACTCGAGGACGTCATCCACGACAAAATACGCGAAGGGCTTGGCGGCCGCCTCCCTGACGTGAAACGGTCCGAGGACGCCCGTTTCCGACGAAGGCTTTACCACGTTCAAGCGCCCTGCCCCGCCACGGCCGGGTGCCGGATCTTAGGTGCGGGAAACGACTGCATTCCGAGGCGGGCACGACCGTCCTTCAGCAGCTGGTCTATCCAACGGTACAAGCCGCCGAGAAACGCCGTGCCACAGGCGTCGCTGCGCACGTTATCGACGATTTCCCGCACCCCGGTATGCAGACGCCCCAGGTCCTTCGACAGCCGCTTGCGCAGCATGTCGCGTCGCTCGCCGTTAAGCAGGTTCGTGTCCAGTACGTGCAATTCGAGTTGCGCGACGTAGCAGAACACGTAAACACCGTGGATCACCGCCGTCATCGGTCGCGGTCGATCGACGATCACCGGACTCGCGTACATTTCCTGCGGGTCATTGGTAATGAGCGCCGTACTCGACTCCTTGTAGATGCCCAGCGCGAAGAGCTTCTGATGGGCCATTTCGTGAATGCAATTGTTCGCGAGCTCCAGCGGGCAGTTAATGGTCGAATACAACGTGCCGAACATCGCCCGGTGATTCACGGAATGCGAGTTGCTGCCGACCAGGAAGGCGCGCTCATCGCTGGGGCGGTGCGGGTCGATCACCGGATGCAGGCAGCGCATCAAACGGCCGAACTGCTCGGCCGCGACCGGCCAGGCGTGCAGGAATTCCTCGGCGGCCGCGATATTCGGGTGATCGAGCGGCGCGTTCGTCAGGAGCCGCAGCAAAGAGTCCTCGCACGGTCCGTTATAACAGTAACCGACGTCGACGCGGCCGTCGCCGAGCTTAATGCGGCCATCGGGCTGCCACCAGTCCTCACCGGAATCGCCACAATAGAGCCAGCGTCCCCGCAGTTTGTCCGCCATCAGGTCAAGCACCACCTCGGTGTCGTACTGATCGGGCTGCGGCGCGGCTATCCGCGACCAGTCGATATCGGCGGGCCCTGCCTCGCACGACGTGTCATCGTTGAGTTCCAGCGCGGGAATATCGGCGAGATGCCGCACGGACTCACGCACGTCGGACAGCACCGCGTCACGCGAGCTGCCGAAATTTGCCGCGAGCGCCTCGCTGATCGCGGCTACGCTGCGCGCGCCGTCGCACAGTTCGAGGATGCGGCGTGCTGTCGCGTTGAGGGACACCGGGTCGCCACCCGCCACTGTCAGCAGGGAGCCCTCGTCCTCGATGTCCCGCACGGTCGCGTGGTCGAGACGGCGCGGCCGGGCGCATGAACTTACGATTCGAATCATGGTGTTTCGACCTCACTTCGCGCGCGCTGCCTGGTACCGGCCCGCTCGATGACCGCGATCGGTGCCCTGGCAAGCGCCGCACAGCGGCGCAACATTGTAAGGGAACCGCGCGACTGACAATGAAAATTAGTGCAAAAACGCGCCGCCATGTGAAAGCCGCCGCAAGCGGGCAAGGGTCAATGCCCATGCTGAAACTTGCGCAATGACCCGGCCGCGGCGTCGCCCTCTCCTGTCGCGCTTCGTCGGCGCGCGACGACGGGGGATCCGGTCTAGCGGCTCAAAGCCAGCAGCTTGTGCAGTGTCGACAGGCTCGGCACGCCCCAGCTAACGTGCAGGATGCGATCCTCGGCATCCGTCACCAGCGTGGCGGGTATCCCTTCGGACTTGAGTCGCGAGGTCAGCGTCTGGCGCATCGTGGCCTGTTCTTCCGGGGCGATCCCGATCAGCATGTCGTAGGCGGGCCGATGCTCGGCGACATAGGCCTCGAACATCTCCCTGGTTTCGGTATCGTCGACGGGTACACCGAACATGGCGAGCTCGCCGTCCGTGAACGTCGCGCGCAGGCGCTCGAGCTGCGGCAGTTCCCGCTTGCAGTTCGGGCACCATGTCGCCGTCGCGGTATAGAGTCGCAAGCGGCCCTTCGGCCCGTGTGACGCGGCCGAAGGTAGCGCGAAGCGCGGCAGCGATGCGAGTTCATTCCGGGGTGATACCGGCTTGTTGTCCGTCGGCGACGAGCGGCGATACGTTTCGAACACGAACGCTTCACCCGTGGGCGAGTGCGCCGGGTCCTCGTAGACGGTGACCAGCGTGCCCGCCGGTACGGCCGCGACAGTCTGCTCGGTACCCGACGGCCAGCGGACCTTGAGGCTTTGGACAGTCTGCCGCGGGCCGATGCCGATCAGCTGGGTCGCGCTGTTCTGGGCTGCCATGCCCTCGCCGGCACGGTACTCCCTGACGATCGTCTCGTTCTCGAAAGACACCCAGAAGCGCGCTCCGATGCCGTCCCGGTTACTCGCGTCCGTGGCGGGATGCGCGCTGCGGTTGCCCCCGGCCAGCCGTACCGCTATCACTTCATTGTCCGCACCCGTTCCGATGCTGCGTCGCCCGATTTCGTTCCGGTACAAAGTGAATGCCGGGGCATTCGCGTTCATCACCGCGAGGTCCGTCCAGCCGTCGCGATCGAAATCGATCTTCGCGAACGCGCGCCCGTCGCCCGGGTGGTCCGCGCCTGAGATGCCCGAGACATCGATGAACCGCCGGCCGTCTTCGTTCACGAACAGGTGGCTGCGCTCACGGCCGGACAACGAATACCGCCACGACGCGTGGTCGGTGTAGCCGAACCGCCCCGAGCGGTTGTAATTCAGGTTCTGCTTGACCTTCGATACCCGGTGGACCACCGAGCGCCAGAAGCGGCTTCAGGTATCACCCGGACGGGCAACGTCTTTCGGCGCCGAGTAAAAGCCGTTCAGCGCATAGATGTCGAGGTCCCCGTCGTTGTCGACATCGATGAACTGGCTACCCCAGGACCAGCCTGCACGCTCGACCTGCATAGCCTGGGGGGCACTGCCCGACACCCGGCGAAACTTGTCCCCTTCGTTGCGATACAGGAAGTTCCCCAGCGCCGTCTGCGCGTACCGCGGGTCAAGGCCTTCGATCTTGCGCGCGATGCGCGAGCCGGCCTTGCTGTACATGTTGGTGACGTACAAGTCGAGCCGGCCGTCGCGGTCGTAATCTCCCCAGGAGGCGCCCATGGCGAGGCCCACCACGTCGAAACCGGCCATGTTGGTGACATCGACGAAACGGCCGCCGCCTTCGTTCCGGAGCAGATTGTCCGGCGCGAAATCGTTCGCACAGTAGACGTCCATGTCGCCGTCGTCGTCGTAGTCCGCCCATGTGCACTGGTAGGAGTTTTTGAATACTCTGAGCGGCGTGTCCATCACCTCGACGAAGCGCCCGTCCCCGACGTTTCTGAGTAGTACGTTCGGGGGGCCGGAGGCATGGACGAAGCTCTCGAAGTCGTCGGCCATGCGCAGTTCATCGTGGCGTAGGACGTCCTCGCGGTGCATGAAGCGGCTCAGGTTGTTCTTGATTTTGCCCAGGCTCTGCGACGCGTAAGTGGCGAGGTAGATATCGAGCAGACCGTCACCGTCGTAATCGACCGCGGAAATCGATGACACGAAATGTGGCATGCGTCCGTCGACGTGGGTATCGGAGCGCGCCACGAAGCGTCCGCCCTCGTTCATGAGGTATTGGGACGGCTGCAGAGTGCGTCCGATGAACACGTCGGCGTCGCCGTCGTTGTCAAAATCGGCAAACAAGGCGCTCGATGTGTAATCGGCGATGTCCAGCCCGAGCTCGGCTGCGATCTCCTCGAACGTGCCGTCGCCGCGGTTGCGCAGGAACTTGTTCTTGCCCCGGCGGGCCATCGTGTAGACGTCGTCAAAACCGTCGCGGTCGATGTCGACGACTGCGAGCCCGGGATGCCGGTCCCAGGCGGGCGGGCGAAACAGCTTATTGGGCGCGTAGGATTCATCCGCGATGTAGCGGAGCACCATGCGCTCGTGTTGAGAGTCGCGCAGGCTTGCCCGGGTATCCGGATCCGGGATGGCGACATCGAGCACCTCGGTGAAAACGGGCTCCCGGGCCTCGATCGTGGTGAAGCTGCCGGTAATCCAGCGGTCGATCTGCCAGCCGCCGTAAGGGTCGTCTTCGATCACGGCCGCACGCTCCCATTCCGTCTCGATCACCGCTTTGATCGACTGCGAGGCGCCGCTCCGCATGCGGGCGAGACCTGAAAAGCCCAACTCTGCGTTCCAGCGCGTGCGTGTCTCATCCGCGAAGCGGGCGTCTATGAAGTAGAACTTCGCGTGCTCGAAGTAGCGCACCTGGTTCAGGTAGGGTTGCCAGATTGCCAGGCGCTCTCGTGCCAGCGTCTCGTCCCGCTCCACCGCGGACCACGCCGCCGAGCGGACACCGACAGAGTCAATCGCGTCCACTGCGGCCGAGCTGTTCGCGAGATCGCGCACGGTGACCTGCGCCGCGAACAGCTTGCCGTTCTTGTAATCGGGGATCGCGAGGTTGGCCGTGCCGTCGGCCAGCTTCTGCAGCCGCGGCAGCAGGTTGAACAGGAGCTCTTCGGAGTCGTAGGTATCCTTGAGGCTTTTCTGGAACGCCCGCGTTCCCGCGTCCACCACTTTTGCGGGCGCCTTCGTCAGCTCGTCCGGGCTCCGTGTCCAGAGGACGCCAACGGCGGCGGCCAGCATAGGGAACTTTCATTGCAACAAGGGGCGAATGTGATTTCGGCAAGCGCCCGGTGCGAATGTAGCTTAAGCCACGGCCGAACGATAGGGCACGTAACAGAAATTCACGCTAGCGAAAATCCGGGCCGTTGACCCAGGCCACGAGCGCCTTCCGTACACCCCGGGTAACGGGCGTGACGCGGTGCATCGTGTAGCTCGGGAACGCAGTGAGCATGCCCTGCAACCTGGGGACTATTTTGGGCGTACCCCCGTACCAGATCTCGAGTTCGCCGCCTTCAGGTCACCCGGAACTGATAGCAGCCGGTGACCTCCATGCCTGGGAAAATATCATTGACGTGCGCGTGGATGATCGATGACAGGAAGACGAACTCATAGGGCCCACTACCGTAACCGTCGGGCACATTGATGATGCGTGGCAGCGATCGCGGCGCCTGTACGATGGCGATCACGCTGTCTCGTCCGAAGGCGTCGGTGCCTTCTAACGACACGAGAAAGTTGAGGCTCTTGTTGAGAATTCGCGGAAACGGGTGTGAAGGATCAAGCCCGATGGGACTCAAGACGGGCAGCAATTCACGATTGAAAAACCGCCGCACCCATGCCGCCTGCCGCACATTCCATTCCCCGCGTTTGAGGAAATGAATGTCCTCTTTCGAGAGCTGCGGCAGGAGTTCTTCATTGAGGATACGGTATTGTTCGTCGACCAATTCGTGCGTGCCGGCGCTGATGGCCTTGAGCTGCTCCACCGGGACTATCTGGTCAGGGCCGCTCTGTAAGGAGCCGAACGCGACCTGCTGTTTGAGTCCGGCCACACGGATTTCGAAGAACTCGTCCAGATTGCTGCTCGCGATGCACAGGAACTTCACCCGTTCTAACAAGGGATTCGATTCGTCCATCGCCTGGGCGAGCACGCGTCGGTTGAATTGGAGTTGGCTCAATTTCCGGTTGATGTAAAGCTCCGGGTCTCCAATTTGAATCGTTTTTGCGTCCATAAACTCGGGCAGTCTGGATCGTCGGTGCGCTGGCACGCCTTGGTAAGGTACGGTTCAAGAAAAACAGTGCGGGTGCAATTTCATCAGGCTGCGTTTAAGATTGCGCGCCGCTCACCGACCGCCAATCACGATCAAGGCGTTTTTCCAAAGTATAACGGGTCCGAAACAGCAGGATGGCCAAGCGCCCCAAGAAGCGAAAAAAACACGCCCGCATAAAAACGAATGGGCCATCAATGGCTGAAACCGCTGACCGCCACGTTCTATACGAAGCCGCGGTCCAGTGCGTCGAGGCCGAAATCGATTTCGTCGACCAGGAATTCCAGAATCTTCGCGGCCGCCGCGCGCGCACTCTGCGGGAGGATTTTTGCGGCACAGCCAGCACTTCTTGTGAGTGGGTGCGGCGCCGTGCGGATAACAGCGCGGCGGGCGTGGACCTCGATCCGGAGGTGCTCCAGTGGGGCAAAGAAAATCGTGTCGCAAGCTTGACCCCAGCCGCCCGTGAGCGCATCACCCTGATAGAGGGCGATGTCATGCGGGTCGAAACCGCGCCGCAGGACATCGTGCTGGCCATGAACTTCAGCTACTTCAGCTTCAAGGAACGCGCTCAGCTGCGCAGTTACTTCCGGCGGGCCCTGGGCGCGCTGATCGACGACGGGGTGTTTTTTCTCGATTGCTACGGCGGCTACGACGCCTTCAGGGAGCTCAACGAACACACGAAGCACGAGGAATTTACCTACGTTTGGGATCAGGCGTCTTACAATCCCGTCAACGGTCACACGATCACCCATATTCATTTCCGTTTCAAGGATGGTTCGCGGATGAAAAATGCGTTTTCGTATGATTGGCGGCTGTGGACCCTGCCCGAAATTCGCGAGATTATTTTGGAGGCTGGCTTCAGCCGGAACGTTGTGTACTGGCAGGGCTGGGACGACGACGAAGAAGAGGGAAACGACGAATTCGAACCAGTCGAGACGGCAGACGCCGATGCCGGCTGGATTTGCTACATCGCGGCCATCAAGTAGAGGCGAACCGCCGTCAGCGGAAGGCCCGGAGCGATCTCGCCGGCCGGAAGACCGGCATTCACGCCCCCCCAAACGCCGTCGAAGAGAATGGCCGAAACCGTTGCAGCGCGGCATCCATGCTTCCCGCCCTTTAGGCGATAAAAGTCTATACCATTCGGGAATTATTCCCTTCACAAGCCGCCGCGCCGCCGCAACTCGCGTTCGTGGTGCCGGCCAGCATTCGCTACCCTGCCTTTCCTCTCGAACGTAGGCGCCGTCGCAGGCTGTTCCTGCGGTCGCGCCGCGGGGGCGCTCAAGGAAACCTTCTAAGGAGACATGGACATGTCCACGATCAAAAACCTCATCGCTACATCGTTGCTGCTCGCAAGCGTATTCAGCTGGGCGGCAGAGGCCATCGATATTAATTCGGCCGACGCCGAGACCCTGTCAGCGCAGGTCACCGGTATCGGGCCGGCAAAGGCCGCGGCGATCGTCGCGTTTCGCGAAAAGCACGGTCCGTTCAAATCCGTCGATGACCTTCTTCTCATTAAAGGCATCGGCGAATCCACCCTCAAGAAGAATCGCGATCGGCTGACCGCCGCCACACCCTGAGTCTTTTCGCCATACCCTCCTCGGGCTGATAAGCCCCGCCGGTACCGCCGCGGTGCCGGCTTTTTTTTGCGCGGCTCAGGGCCCTCCTGTATGCTCTGCGCCGCACCGGGATGCGGGCCCTAAAGCCGGCCGCGCGCGGATGAAAAATGCTACGGGCAGTCCGGCCGAAACCGCAAAAGGGCGCAGTATTTGCGCGATGAAGTCATGCAGGAGTTCCTGAAAGAGCGCTATGAGCCCGCGGTGATCGAGCCGGCGGTGCAGCGAGCGTGGCGCGAGCGCGGTGCCTTCAAGGCAACCGAAGACGAAGGCCGCGAGAAGTTTTATTGCCTGTCGATGTTCCCCTACCCCAGCGGCCGCCTGCACATGGGCCATGTGCGCAACTACACGATCGGGGATGTGATCTCGCGATACCAACGCATGCAGGGTAAAAATGTATTACAACCAATGGGTTGGGATGCATTTGGCCTGCCGGCGGAGAACGCCGCCATCGAGAACGACGTGCCGCCGGCCGCATGGACCCGCTCGAACATCGAATCCATGCGCGGACAACTCGAGCGGCTCGGTTTCGCTTATGACTGGGACCGAGAATTCGCCACTTGCGACCCCGATTACTATCGCTGGGAGCAGTGGTTTTTTGCACGCTTGTATGAGAAGGGACTGGTTTACCGCGACACGGCGGTGGTCAACTGGGATCCGGTCGACCAGACCGTACTCGCCAACGAACAGGTGATCGACGGTTGCGGCTGGCGCTCGGGAGCGCCGGTCGAACGCCGCGAGATTCCTCAATGGTTCCTAAAAATTACCGCCTATGCCGATGAGCTGCTAGAAGGACTCGATCGACTCGATGGCTGGCCCGAAGCCGTCAAGACCATGCAGCGGAACTGGATCGGACGCTCCGAAGGTCTGCTCATCCGTTTCCCCCTGAGCGACGGTTCCGGCAACCTCGAGGTGTACACAACGCGGCCCGATACACTGCTAGGCGCGACTTATATGGCCATCGCCCCGGAACATCCCCTGGCGGTCGCCGCCGCGGCCGGCAGCAAAAAACTGGAAACTTTTCTGGATTCTTGCCGGCGGCAGTCCACCAGCGAAGGCGTCCTCGCACGGATGGAAAAGCGCGGCGAACCGCTGGGATTTAGCGTGGACCATCCCCTGACCGGTGATCCGCTGCCCGTGTGGGTCGCCAATTTCATTCTGATGGCTTACGGCACCGGCGCGGTGATGTCGGTTCCCGCACACGACCAGCGCGACTGGGAATTCGCGAACGAGCATCGTTTGCCGATCCGCCAGGTCGTAGCGCCGGCGGATGGGCCAGCGATCGATATCGATCGCGGGGCATTTACGGATCACGGTGTGCTGGTCAACAGCGGGGCATTCGACGGCCTGGATTTTTCGTCCGCGTTCGACGCAATCGCCACGGCGCTCGAGCGCCAAGGCCGCGCCGAACGGCGGACGCAGTACCGTTTGCGCGACTGGTTGGTGTCGCGTCAGCGTTACTGGGGCTGCCCTATTCCCGTCCTCTACGGCGATGGCGGCGAGGTGGTGCCGGAGGCAGACGAAGGTCTTCCCGTGATCTTGCCCGAGGAGGTCGAGTGGGCGGGCGTCTCTTCACCTTTGCGCTCAATGCCCGACTTCATCGACGCAAGAATGCCAACCGGTGCGCCGGCGCGGCGCGAGACCGACACCTTCGACACATTTTTCGAATCGTCGTGGTATTTTTCGCGCTTCTGCTGCCGCGACAATGAGACGGCGATGGTCGACGAACGCGTCGATTACTGGATGCCGGTCGATATTTATATCGGCGGTATCGAGCATGCCGTACTGCATTTACTCTACGCGCGCTTCTTTCACAAGGCGATGCGCGACGCCGGCCTCGTGGTGTCGGACGAACCTTTTACGCGATTGTTAACCCAGGGGATGGTGTGCAAGGAAACGTACTACCGTGAAAACGAGCGTGGCCGGCGGCAGTACTACAATCCCGCTGAGGTCGAGGTGGAAACGGACGCCAGGCGCCGAGTGATCGCGGCGCGCTTGATCAGCGATGGACAGCCGGTCACGATCGGGCCGATCGAGAAGATGTCGAAATCCAAAAACAACGGCGTCGACCCGCAGGGGCTCATCGATCGTTACGGTGCCGACACGATTCGTCTCTACACGATGTTTGCCGCGCCTCCGGACCAGACGCTCGAGTGGTCAGATACCGCGGTCGAAGGCGCTTTCAGGTTCATCAAGTCCTTGTGGCGCTTGACGCGTAAACACGTGGCCGGCGGCCATGCATCGGCGGTTTTTCCTTGCGCACTTCCTGAGGATCTCAAGGCGCTGCGCCGGCACACCCATGAAACGATCGCGAAGGTCACCGACGACTTCAGCAGGCGGTATAAATTCAATACCGCGATCGCCGCGGTGATGGAGCTGGTCAATCATATTGCACGTGCGGACGACACCTCCGAAGCGGCACGGCCAGTCCGCCAGGAAGGCCTGGAAACAGCGGTATTATTGTTGGCGCCGATCGTCCCGCACGTCGCCTCGGTACTGTGGCAGGCACTCGGTCACACAGACGATATCATTGAGGCTGCCTGGCCCCGGCCCGACGAGGATGCGATGGTACGCGACGAAATCGAGATCGTGGTGCAGGTCAACGGCAAGAAACGTGCGATCATCCAGGTCCCTGCCGACGCGGGCAAGGCGGACTGTGAGGCCGCGGCCATGGCCGACGACAACGTCAAACGCTTTACCGCGGAGAAAACGATCCGCAAGATCATCGTCGTACCCGGAAAACTCGTGAATGTAGTCGTATCGGCCTGAAGCATGTCGAACCGAACGAAAATCGCTGCCCTTATGGCGCTGGCCTGTTCCATACAGGCTTGTAGCGGTTGGTATCTGCGCGGTGAAGGACCGAACAAGTTTCCCTTCGAGACGGTGTACGTCAATGCGGCCAATGCACCCAAAGTATCGACCGCGGTTCGTACCGAACTCGCCAACCGCGGCGTTCGAGTTACCGCGAAACGCACAGAAGCCGAAGTCGTCGTCGAACTCAGTAGTGAGAATTTCGATCGGCGGGTTCTTTCAGTCGATCCCGACACCGGCAAGGTCCGCGAGATCGAGCTGGGGCTGCAAGCCTATTTTTCCGTGCACAGCGGCGATGGCAAGTTGCTCGTGCCGGTGGAGTTAGTGAATTGGCAGTTGGATTACGTCTTCGACGAGGGCTCGCTGCTGGGTACGGTCGAACAGGATAAAACCGTGCGTCGCGATCTGGCCGAGACGGCCGCGACGACACTGATGATGCGTTTACAGGCCGTACACCTGCCACCGGCCGAGTGAGGTATCACACCGAACGGTATGCAGGTCAACAGCGAGCGCCTCAATGACCGCCTCCGCGATCACGGTTTGGACGCGGTCTATTTCTTCCACGGCGACGAACCCTTGCAACTGGCCGAATGTGCCGACGCCGTACGTCGCCACGCGGCGGCGGAAGGAGTTGAAGAACGACTCGTTTTCGACGCCGAAGTCGGCATCGACTGGCCGGCGCTATCCGTTGAAAGCCGGGCCTTGTCCCTTTTCGCCGCTCGCCGCCTCATCGAAATCCGGCTAGGTGGCCGCAAACCAGACAAAAACGGAGCCGTTGTCCTCGCAGAACTCGCGGCGCGGGAGGAGGCCGATGACGTACTGCTGGTGACCGCGGGCAAGCTCGACACAGGCGCGCGTAAGACCCGATGGTTCAAGACCATCGAGCAAAACGCCGTCTGCGTAGTGGTGAGGGATCTCAAGATCAGTGCCTTGCCGGGATGGTTGAGCGGGCGTGCACGACGTTCGGGCAAACGATTGTCGGCGGCCGCGGCCGCATTCATCGCCGATCGCGTGGAAGGCAACATGCTCGCCGCGGCGCAGGAAGTCGAAAAGCTTTGCCTACTGGTCGACGGCCAGGAAATCGGCGAGACCGACGTGATCAACGCGGTTCGCGACAGCGCGCGCTACGATGTCTTTCAACTGACGGACGCCGTCGTTGCGGGCGAACTTCCTCGCGCGATACGGGTGATTCGCGGGTTGCGCGAGGAAGGGGCGGAAGCGGTTTTCGTGAACTGGGCGCTGGGTCGTGAACTCAGACAGCTCGCGTCGATGGCGGCGGCGCGTGCAGGTGGCATGCAAACGGCCCAGGTGATGGACAAATATCGCATCTGGCAATCGCGCAGGCGCCTGGTCACGCGCGCGCTCGAACGATTCAAACTGGATGAATTATCTACGCTGCTGGCGTACGCTAACTTTATCGATACCTTGATCAAGGGTGCGCGAACAGGCGATCCCTGGGATGCGCTGGAAATCTTGATCGTCAATGCAACCGGACATACGAACTTTAGAGCGCTTTTAACCCACCATTAATCCGATGCAACAGGCCGTACGACAATCCAAAGCGGGCGACATCGTTGCCCGCATTCACGCCATCGCAGCCGAAGCGCGCGAAGTAAGCCGGATGATGGCGCGCGCCACTACGGCTGAAAAGGACGAGGCGTTGCGGGGAATCGCGCAAAGGATCCGCGCGTCGAGTGACGTGATCCTCGAGGCCAACCGCCGGGATCTCGACCTGGCGGTCGATCTCGATGCGGCGCTTCTCGATCGCCTGGCGTTGGATCCGGAGCGCGTGGAAGCGATGGCACTCGGCATTCTCCAGGTCGCGCAACTCCCCGATCCCATCGGCGCGATTACGGATCTCAACTACCGGCCGAGCGGGATCCAGGTCGGCCGCATGCGTGTGCCCCTCGGGGTCGTCGGGATCATTTATGAATCGCGGCCCACCGTGACGGCGGATGCCGCGACGCTGTGCCTTAAATCCGGTAATGCGGTGATATTGCGCGGTGGTTCGGAGGCACAGGCATCGAACCAGGCGATCGCAGCGTGCATACGTGCCGGCCTTGCAGCGGCGAACCTTCCTGAGGCGGCCGTACAGATCGTTCAAACGACCGATCGCGCCGCCGTCGGCGCCTTGCTCGCGTTGCATGATCTAATCGATGTGATCATTCCGCGCGGCGGCAAGGGTTTGATCGAACGGGTCAGTAGGGAGGCGCGCATGCCGGTGATCAAGCACCTCGATGGTGTTTGCCACGTCTTTCTGGACGATGCGGCCGACAGCGCGAAAGCACGGCGCATCGCGTTCAACGCCAAAACGCAGCGTTATGGCACTTGCAACACGATGGAGACCCTGCTCGCGGCGCCGAAGATTGCCGAAAAGGTATTTCCGACGCTCATCGAGGATTACCTCGATGCCGGCGTCGAGCTTCGCGGGTGCGCGCGTACGCGTACGTTCAACGATGCCGTCAAGGAGGCCAGCGAAGACGATTGGTATGAGGAATTCCTCGCCCCCGTGCTGGCTGTTCGGATAGTCGATGATCTGGATGCCGCCATCGACCACATCCGGACCTATGGATCACAACACACGGATGCTATCGTCACCGAAAATCTCGAGCACGCCCGCCGCTTCATCAACGAAGTCGATTCGAGCTCGGTCATCGTCAATGCGTCCACCCGCTTCGCCGACGGCTTTGAATACGGCCTCGGGGCGGAGATCGGGATTAGCACGGATAAATTTCACGCGCGCGGCCCGGTCGGGCTCGAAGGCCTGACCTCGCAAAAATGGGTAGTGCTGGGAGACGGGCATATTCGGGAATGAGGTCCGCTGCCTGTCTGCAATAGCCGGCTGATTTTGACCTCGTATGAATTCCGGAAAACAATCGCGCGCGCAACCACGTCCTATCGGGATTCTGGGTGGCACCTTCGATCCGGTTCACCACGGCCACCTGCGCGTCGCCATCGAGGCGCACGAGGCGCTCGACCTCGATCATGTCCGACTCGTTCCCCTACACACGCCCAGTCATCGCAACGCTCCCAAGACGTCACCTGAAGTGCGCGTTGAAATGTTACGCGTGATTGCGCGCGCGCCGATCGAAATTGATCTTCGAGAGATCGAACGCGGTGGCGTCAGCTATACAGTCGACACGCTGAGCGAGTTGCGACGTGATCAGCCTGAGGTGCCATTGTGCCTGTTGATGGGCGTCGATTCCTATCGATCACTACCCACTTGGCACCGGCCGCAGGAGATCCTTCGGCTGGCGCATGTCGTCGTTGTTGCCCGTCCCGGATCGCCCGATCATGACGCTTGCGGACTTGACGAAATCATCGGGAGTGCGCAGGCTGATACCGTGGATGATCTCCATGACAGTACCGCGGGGCGAGTTTTTTTTCTTGATATTCCCCTACTTTCGATCGCGTCCAGTGACCTGCGCGCACGCCGCGCCGCGGGGCGGGATCTTCGACATCTGGTACCCGGTCCAGTAAACGACATCATAATCGACCAAGGTCTGTACCTGGCATGATCCAAGGCAACAACGACAACGAAGACACTTTCTCGGTAACACTCGCGGGGCAAATATGCGAAGCCCTTGACGACGGCAAGGCGGTCGACATTAGTACTCTTGACGTGCGGGAACTGACGATCATTACCGACTTCATGGTGATCGCTTCAGGCCGTTCAAACCGGCAGGTCAAAGCGTTGTTAAAGCGGGTCGTCGGAGCGGCACGCGCTGTCGGAGCGGAGATTCTGGGTATCGAGGGCGAGCGCCAGGGCGAGTGGGTACTGATCGATCTGGGCGGCGTCGTCATTCACATCATGCAGCCGCAAGTCCGTGAGTTCTATCAACTCGAAAAATTGTGGGGTGTGTGGGCACCGACGAAGGTGAGTCAGGGGATCTCCGGATAGGCCTGAAACACTTGCCCGCGGACGTTTTTGCAATCGAGCCGTTAGCGTTCTACCACAGCGCAGCCTTGATTCACCTTGCAATAAACGCTGTTGAGATCATCGAGCAAGTACCATGGCGGCCGTAGGTAAAGGCACTGTGTATCTCGCTTCGCGCTCGCCGCGTCGCGCTGATCTGCTGCGCTTACTCGGCGTGAAATTCCGGGTGGTAGAGGTCGACGTCGATGAGACACCCATCACGCAGGAATCGCCGGAAAACCACGTCCGCCGTACAGCGCTTGCCAAGGCAGCCGCCGGGCGTGCCGCGCTTCCAGAAGATGCTGTGGTTGTGGCCGCCGACACAGTGGTCAGCGTCGACGGGCTGATCTTCGGCAAGCCGCGGGATCGCGCGCATGCAACAGAAATGCTGACCGCACTGTCAGGGTGTTGGCATGTGGTGTTGACTGCCGTCGTCCTGGGCTGGGAAATGGATACCTTGTGCCGTGTCGTTCGCTGTAGGGTGCAGTTCGCTATTCTCGAGGCGCAGACGATCGAAGCCTACTGGCAAACCGGCGAACCGGCCGACAAAGCGGGCGCCTATGGCATTCAGGGCATCGGCGGCGCGCTGGTAAAGCAGATCGAAGGCAGCTATTCGGCGGTGGTCGGCTTGCCGCTGTATGAGACCTCGACGTTGTTGAATGAGGCCGGCGTCGACCATACCTTGAGCGGCGGACAGCTCGATCGATAGTGCAAGCACGTCCACGAACGTCAAATTAAACCGGCGAGGACACCTCAAGGTCTCAATAAAATAACGCTCAATCTCGGTGGTAGAAATAGCCTTTTCTGTAAGGGTCTTAGACGATGAGCGGCACGATCAACAAGGCGACGATATTGATGATCTTAATGAGGGGGTTCACCGCAGGTCCGGCCGTGTCCTTGTAGGGGTCGCCCACCGTGTCCCCGGTGACAGCCGCTTTGTGTGCTTCGGAGCCCTTGCCGCCGAAATTTCCGTCCTCGATGTATTTTTTGGCGTTGTCCCAGGCGCCGCCGCCCGTCGTCATCGAAATGGCGACGAACAAGCCGGTGATGATGGAGCCAAGTAGCAATCCGCCGAGCGCAACAGGCCCGAGAATGAACCCGACCAGAACCGGGACAAATATGGGTAGCAGCGACGGGATGATCATTTCCTTGATGGCCGCCTTGGTCAGCAAATCCACGGCCCGCGTATAGTCGGGTTTCGCCGTGCCTTCCATAATGCCGTCAATCTCACGAAACTGTCGGCGCACTTCGAGTACGACAGACCCGGCGGCACGCCCGACGGCCTCCATGGCCATCGCGGCGAAAAGATAGGGCACCATGCCGCCGATGAACAGGCCGATGATGACACGGGGGTCGGACAGCATGAATTCGAAATGCACGCCGCTCACTTTCTCGAGTTCGTGGGTGTAGTCGGCGAACAATACCAAGGCCGCCAGAGCGGCCGATCCGATGGCGTAGCCCTTGGTCACGGCCTTGGTGGTGTTTCCGACCGCGTCGAGCGGGTCGGTGATGGCGCGGATCTTTTCGGGTAAGTTGGCCATCTCCGCGATGCCGCCGGCGTTGTCGGTGATCGGACCAAAGGCGTCCAGCGCGACGATGATGCCGGTCATCGACAGCATCGAGGTGGCGGCGATCGCGATGCCGTAGAGTTCGGCCCAGTCATAAGCGAAGTAAATGGCGGCGCAAATCGCGAGTACCGGCATCGCGCAGGCCTTCATTGAAACGCCGATGCCGGCGATGACATTGGTTGCGTGTCCGGTTTCCGACGCCGCGGCGATGTGCCGGACCGGGCCGTATTCGGTGCCGGTGTAATACTCCGTGATCCAGACCAGCGCGGCGGTCAGCAAGAGTCCGATGACGGCGCAGCCGAACAGGCTCATCACGCTGTATGTGGATTCCGCCATCAAGAACCAGGTCACCGGTAAAAAGGCGATGGCTGCGAGCACGCCGGCAACGATGAGACCGCGGTAGAGTGCGCCCATGACACTGCCGCCCTCGCTGATTTTGACGAAGAAGGTGCCGACGACCGAGGCCAGGATCGAGACGCCGCCGAGCACCAGCGGATAGATGACGCCGTTCGGTCCGACCTCGCTCAAGGCGAGACTGCCGAGGAGCATGGTTGCGATCACCGTGACTGCGTAGGTTTCGAAGAGATCGGCGGCCATGCCCGCGCAATCACCAACGTTGTCACCGACGTTGTCGGCGATGACCGCGGGGTTGCGCGGATCATCTTCGGGGATGCCGACTTCGACCTTGCCGACGAGGTCGGCGCCGACGTCGGCGCCCTTGGTGAAGATGCCGCCACCGAGGCGGGCGAAAATGGAAATCAGCGAGCCGCCGAAGGCAAGCCCCAGCAGGGGCGTCAGGTTGTCACCCTGACCCAGGCTTAAGAGCACACCGTAGAAGCCCGCGACCCCGAGCAACCCCAGCCCGACTACGAGTAAGCCGGTGATGGCGCCGCCGCGGAACGCGACCTGCAATGCGGCGTTCATGCCGCTGTTGGCGGCTTCGGCGGTTCTCAGATTCGACCGTACCGAGATGTTCATGCCGATGTAGCCGGTCGCGCCGGAGAGGACTGCGCCGATGAGAAAACCGATGGCCGTCAGACCACCCAGCGCGAAATAGAGTGCCCCAAATAAAATGGCGCCCGCGATGGCAATGGTGGAGTACTGACGATTGAGATAAGCCGTCGCGCCCTGCTGTATGGCGGCCGCGATTTCACGCATACGTTCATTACCCTGTGGTTGTGCCAGTATCCAGCGTACAGACCACGCACCGTATGCAAGGGCGACCAGGCCACAGAGGATGGAAAACCAAATTGCGGACATGAGAAAAGCCCTCAGCTAGCAGATCGCTGTAAAAAAAAAGCAGAAAATCGGCCGAATTAAGCCGGAATTTGCCTGTCATCCCCCCGGATGAGCGCGGCAGATTGTACTTTGGAATCAGGCCGGTTCAAAGGTCGCGGCGAGTTTACGCGGCACCGCCTGGTTCTTGAGAGTGACGTAGCGTGGCAGGCCGTCGCAGTAGGGCGGATAGTCTTCGCCCACGATGAGCGGCGCCAGATAACGCCGGCACGGCTCGGTGATCCCATAACCGTCTTGCGTGATGAATTCCGGCGGCATTTTTTTCTCGACGTTGGCAACCTCCGCGAGCGGGACCTTGCCGATCTCCCATCGATAAGGCTCATCGGACAACCTGATGATCGTCACCATGACGTCGTTCTCACCGGCGAGCGCCATTTCGACCGCCGCGCGACCGAGCGCGTAAGCTTGCTCGACGTCCGTGCCGGAAGCGATATGCCTCGCGGCGCGCTGTAGATAATCGGCAACTGCCCAGTGAAACTTGTAACCGAGCGCGTCTTTGATCAATTGCGCGATCACAGGCGCCACGCCGCCGAGTTGCGCATGCCCGAAGGCGTCTCGCGTTCCCGCTTCCGCTACGAATCGACCCGCGGCGTTCTTCAGCCCTTCGGATACGACGATGGCGCAGTAACCGTAAGCTTTGACGCATTCGTCGACGCGCCGAATGAAATCCGGTTCGTTGAAGCTCACTTCGGGGAACAGAATAAGGTGTGGCGCTTCGCCCGGCGCCGTGCTGGCGAGACCGCCGGCCGCTGCAATCCAGCCGGTGTGGCGGCCCATGACCTCCATGACGAAGACCTTGGTCGAAGTTTTTGCCATGGAGGCTACGTCAAAGCCGGCTTCGCGAATCGACACGGCGACGTATTTGGCAACCGAGCCGAAACCCGGGCAGGTGTCCGTGGCGGGTAGATCGTTGTCGACGGTCTTGGGAATGCCGACGCAAATCAGCGGATAGCCGGCTTCACGACTGAACTCGGCCACTTTGTTGGACGTATCTTGCGAATCACCGCCGCCGTTGTAGAAAAAATAACCGATGTCATGGGCTTTGAACACTTGCAGGAGGCGATCGTATTCGGCGCGATGCGCGTCGACGCCCTTGAGCTTGTAGCGGCACGAACCGAACGCGCCCGAGGGCGTATGGCGCAGCGCAGCGATGTCGGCGTCCGATTCGACTGAGGTATCGATGAGATCCTCGGTGAGGGCGCCGAGGATGCCGTTACGACCGGCGTAGACTTTGCTGATACGCTCGGGGTGTTTACGCGCCGCCTCGATCACGCCGCAGGCCGAAGCGTTGATGACGGCGGTGACCCCGCCCGATTGGGCGTAAAACGCGTTTCGTTTCTCCACAGTCAATTCACAGTTTCGGGTAAAAATGAGTGTTCCGTGGGTAAAACGGCTTCGGTTTTCAAAAAGCTTGGCGCGTTCAGGCAGGTTTATTCAAGGGGATCGTGATTATGTCAGAGTTTCCTGCGTCGCATGGATATCGTCGGGGCGAGGCCTCGGCTAACGTCGTCAACGTTGGAGGGTGCGGTCCGGCTTGCCCGGCGAGCTGGGATTAGGGCCGCGAAATCCAACTTTAATGGTGTTAAGGGCAAGGCTTCGGCAAGACCGGTCCTATGTTACTGTGTAGGCATTGCAATTGAGCGCAACGGCATCATGAAAATTGGATTTGATCGCATCTTCACTGCGGCCGCATGCCTCATCTTTGCACTGTCCACGGCGGCGCAGGAATTGATCGAACTGCCTGATTTCGGCGACTCCGCCGGCGCGCTCATTTCACCTGAACAGGAGAAGAGAATCGGCGAGGATTTCATGCGTCAGATTCGCCGCCTCGCGCCTCTCATGACCGATGAAGAAGTCGAGGATTACATCCAGGAACTCGGCGAGAGCATGAGCGAGTTGACCGGTTACTACGGCGAATTCACCTTTCTCGTCATCGACAGCCCTGCGATCAACGCTTTCGCCGTGCCGGGTGGCCTCGTTGCGTTTTATTCAGGCCTGATCCTCGAGACGCAAAGCGAGGCGGAACTCGCGTCCGTCATCGCACACGAAATATCGCACGTCACGCAACGTCACGCCGCGCGCATGATCGAGGAAGCGTCGCAGATGAACATTCCCATGATCGCGGCCATGATCGGCGCGATAGCCCTGGCGGCAGTCAATCCCGAAGCCGGCTCAGCGGCGTTGATTGCGACGCAGGCCGCGGCGCAGCAACACCAGATAAATTTCACCCGCGGGAACGAAAAAGAGGCGGACAACATCGGGATCAGGCTCATGAGCCAGGCTGGATACGATACCCAGAAGATGGCGGTGTTCTTCGAACGCATGCAGCGCGCGAGCCGCTACACGGATCCGAAACAAATTCCCGAATACCTGCGGTCGCATCCGATCACGGTTAATCGCATCGCTGAAGCCAGAAGCCGCGCCGAGCGCGTCAAGCCCGCGATCATCCGCGAAGACAGTTATAAGTATTACCTCATCAAGACCAAGCTCCAGGTGGGCTCCGCGCGCGACCCGGTCCAAGCCCGCCACTTTTTTCAAGCAAAGCTTCGAAATGGCGAGTATCGCTATGAAGAGGTCGCGCGCTACGGTTACGCCCTTGCGCTGATTGAGACCGGCGAATTCGAGAAAGCCCGCATCGAACTCCTGAAACTCATGGCGGACTATCCCACCTTGGTACCGTTTCGTATTGCCGCGGGCCAACTCGAACAGAAAGCGAACGATTTCGATGCGTCGCTGCTGCATTACAAGAAGGCATATGAACTCGAACCCGAAAACCGGGCCTCGATCTACGGCTACATCAACGCCTTGATCCTGGTTGACCGGCCTGATGAAGCCAAGGATCTGTTAGGCGAGTACGGGCTTGCAGATCGGCGCGATCCGAAATTCTACAAATACCTTGCCGAGGCTGAGACAAAACTTGGGGAGAAGGCCAACTCACATCATTCGCTGGCTGAATACTACCTGAGCGTGGGCGAGTTTCCGCACGCTGCCGAGCAGTTGCGCATCGCACGGGCGACGCCCGGGCTGACGAATTACCAGCGCCAGAAGATCATCGCGCGCCTCGAAGAAGTCCAAGACACCATTCAGAAAATTGAAAAAGACAGGCGCGGCCGCCGCTAGATCGAATCGCTCACCGCGGCCCGTTGCGCGGGTGTTCGGAAATGCGGGTTAGCGATCCCGAAGTGCCGCGGAATTGAATGGGACTAGCCGCGGCCGCGGTGATTTCCCTGGTATTGTTTCCCCCCGCTTTACTGCGCGCGTCGGACACCGATGCCCGTAATACGGGTCGCGAACTCGCCTTCGCACGGGACAGGGGCAACGGCCTCGCCTGCCACCCGATGAGGGGCGGTTCGCTGATGGGCACGCTCGGCCCCCGGCGGGAAAACATACGGCAACGCTATCCGGGTCGGCAGGCGCTGGCAGCGAAGATTTACGATGCCACGGCGGGTAACCCGGCGTCATTAATCGTTACCCCGCCTATTGGCTGTGCTGGGGCAGCCTGGACACCCTGCACCAGCGTTTCGGTAGATGTATGGAACTGGTAGGTGCCACGCCCTGTGCGGCGCAAAGCCGCGAATTTCCGGCACTTGAGTATTTTCTGGCCGTGATGGGGCCGGTCTTTCCATCACGGGCCTCAGCACACAGCACCGACGATCGCCACCACCCGAACATTAAATTGTGTTAAATCTGCGTTCACTGTGGCGCATTTAACAGTTTTCCGTCCTATCTTCGATATATTAGCGTCCAACGTAAAACAGCCGCCCAAGAAGAATCTCAAAAAGGCCTCCATCACGGACCAATGAATTGAAGAATCGGAACTGGATCTGCTATTCACTCGACTACCTCGGCGCGATTGCACTCCTGGGCGCCGGCTTCGCGTTGATCGGTGCACTTTGGTTCGCGGCCTCCGTCCCTGAGCCGCTTCTGTTGATCGCGTTTAAATACTGCCTGATTGGCGCCGCCAGCGCCTTCATCACGGCGCGGCTTTGCGAGATCACCAACGTGATGCGCAGTTCGGGCTCCGCGCGGGCGGATGATTTACCCGTCCCTGACACTCAAAACGTCGAGCATTTGCCGCAACCGGAACGCTTCTCTCGCGCCGCTTGATCGCCTGAACGCCCGAATCCGCACTCCGCGCGCCACCTAATGCGGCGGCGGTGCACACCTGTTCGTATTGATCGCTTTGGTTATCATGAGCCGTCCTGCTGTCCCGCATCGGCGGTCGATCTGGCGAATCAACAATTCTCCATACACCGAAGATCCCGTCGGGCGACGTTATCGAACTCGGCAGCCGTCCTCCATGCAGTCGGCCGGCTATACGAGGTGGGTGTATGCGATTCGGTTTAATGTACAGTTTCATTACCCCGCGCGACGGCTCGATGACGCACCGGGATACCTTTCAGGAACTCGAACGCCTGCTGCCGCTCGCCGAATCGCTCGGTTTCGACTCTTTCCAAACGACCGAGCATCATTTTCAGGACAACGGTTGGGCGCCGAGCCCATTGATTGTCCTGGCGCAAGCTGCCGGCCTTACCCGGCGCCTGCGCCTGGTCAGCAACATACTGATTTTGCCGCTCTACGATCCGCTGCGGCTGGTCGAGGATGTGATCACCCTCGATAATCTGTCGAACGGGCGTCTCACCCTGGGTGTGGCACCGGGATACGTGTCGGAGGAGTTCACGGCCTACCAGGTGCCGCATGACGAGCGATTCGGCCGCTCCGAAGAAATCCTCGATATTCTCGAAGCATCCTGGGCCAGCGAAATCCTCGCCTACCGCGGTCGTTTCTACACGGTGCCGCCGACGCGTGTTGTACCGCGCCCGGTGCAGAACCCGATCCCCATCTGGTACGGCGTTTCCGGCCCCAAGCTGCTCAAGCGCGCAGCGCGGCGCAAATGTCCGGTCACCGCATCGCCCCGACACACCAACGAAGAACTCAAGGCACACTATGCCCGCTACGACGCGGCGGCCGCCGAAATCGGTTTCGCGACGCGTGAACGGCCGATCATCCGCGAACTCTTCGTGGCTCCAAGCCTGGCAGAAGCAGAAGACCTGGCCGGTCCCGCCATCGTGGAGCTGTTCGGACTCTATGGCCGAAAATCGGGCGAAGGGGAGCGAGAGTTGCGCAACGATCAAGGCGAGATCGTGCAATCTGAAAACGAAGTCGACTTCCGCAGTTTCGCGTCCCGCTACATCATCGGTGATCCGGCCATGGTGACCGAAAGCATCCGTGAGCTTCGAGACGAACTCGCGCCGACCGAGGTCATATGCCGCATGCAGCTACCGGGGATCCCGACCTCAATGTTCGAGCGCTCGTTGCGCTTGTTTGGCGAGCAGGTGATCCCGGCCTTTTCTTGACGCGGACGGATGGCGGCTTTGGCAGCTTGCGCGCCGCCATGCGCGTTGAAAACAACGGAATCAATCCTGCGGTCCCGCTCGCCTCGCAACTGCGACAATGCGATTCGCGGCATTTCGAAGGGCTTCGGTATGAAATGGTGGGCCGTGTAGGAATCGAACCTACGACCATCGGATTAAAAGTCCGGTGCTCTACCAACTGAGCTAACGGCCCTGAATTTATGCGGTACCGGCCCTTGATGGCGCGAAGTTGGGGACTTTGATTGGCCCCGGCCGTTCGCGCCGGCCCGAGCAGGGCCCGGGCTCGGCCCGTTACGCCGACCGCCGCTCAGCCACGCCGATTCGGGCCG
Source organism: Gammaproteobacteria bacterium (assembly GCA_963662545.2). Taxonomy (GTDB): domain Bacteria; phylum Pseudomonadota; class Gammaproteobacteria; genus JAYYZW01. The sequence continues at coordinate 1,683,807 of CAXXLL010000003.1, read as the reverse complement.
CGATCCTAACTAATCCTTCCTACCAAGTACACGCCACTCGAATCGTCGACCGCCAGGATACCGGGTAGGTTGACAAGAGCGCCGTAGACGCCGGTATGCATCTCTCCGTGCGCATCCCAATTGAGCGAATTACTTGATATTTGAATATATATCTCCATGATCTCTCGCTCTTCGGATGCAGAGAACCCTTGATGCCGATTTATGAATACCAGTGCCGGGAATGTGGCCATAAGCTCGAAGTCATGCAGCGGATCACTGAAGATCTGCTCAAGACCTGCCCATCGTGTTCCAAAGACGGTCTAAAAAAGTTGATGTCGAAAGTTGCATTCCAGCTCAAGGGGACGGGTTGGTACGAAACCGATTTCAAGAACAAGGGAAAACCACCCGCCAAAAAAGAAGGCGAAGCCGATAAGGAGGGCGCCAAGGATTCCAAGAGCGAAACAAAGAAAGACGCGTCTTCGGAGACCAAGAAATCTAATGGCGAGGCGTCGGGCAAGGCCTCCAGTTCGACGGCGGGTGACTGAGCACCGACTTATTTGACGAAAGCGCGCCGGTATCCGCTCCCTGCACCAAAAGCGCGGGCTTCCGGCCCGATTGCGGGCCTTCGCGGCAGTCCGTATCATGCCGCCCTTCCCGCGTCAGCGGCGATCCTGACCTGATTTCCATGAGAACTCATTATTGCGGCGAACTCGACGAGCACCTGGTCGATCAGGGGCTGACACTGTGCGGCTGGGTCCATCGCCGACGGGACCATGGCGGCGTCATCTTCATCGATCTGCGGGATCGGGAAGGCATTGCTCAAATCGTGATTGACCCCGATACCCCGGAGAGTTTCGCGATCGCCGAGCAGGTCCGAGGCGAGTTCGTACTCAGGGCGACGGGTCGCGTTCGTTTTCGCCCCGCGGGCACGGAAAATCCTGAGATGGCGACCGGCAAGGTCGAAGTATTGATCAAGGACCTGGAAATCCTCAACGAATCGCTGACGCCGCCCTTTCAGTTGGACGACCAACACGTTCACGACGATACGCGCCTCAAGTACCGGTATATCGACTTGAGAACGGACCGCATGCGGGAGAATCTGCGCTTGCGCGCAAGGGTCGCGCGCGAACTTCGCCGTTTTCTCGATGGCGCCGGGTTTCTTGAGATCGAAACGCCGATGCTGACTAAGGCGACCCCGGAAGGAGCCCGGGATTACCTCGTCCCCAGCCGTACGCACCAGGGGCGCTTCTTTGCGCTCCCCCAGTCGCCGCAGCTATTCAAGCAATTACTGATGATGTCAGGCATGGATCGTTACTACCAGATCGTGCGCTGTTTCCGCGATGAGGATCTGCGTGCCGATCGCCAACCGGAATTCACCCAGCTCGACGTCGAGATGTCCTTCGTCGATGAAACCGCGATCACGAAACTCATGGAAGCGCTGATCTGGGCCTTGTTCAAAAACGTTGCGGATATTGATCTCCCCAAGCCTTTTCCCCGGCTTACTTTCGCCGAGGCGATGCGGCGTTTCGGAACCGATCGACCGGACCTGCGTAATCCCCTCGAACTCGTCGAGGTAGGCGATCTCATGGAAAACGTTGAGTTCAACGTATTTGCCACCCCGGCGCAGGATGCCCAAGGCCGCGTCGCCGCGCTGCGCGCCCCCGGCGGCGGCAAGCTCACGCGCAAACAAATCGACGGCTACACCGAATTCGTCAGTATCTACGGCGCCAAGGGCCTCGCATACATCAAGATCAACGAACGTGCGGCGGGCAAAGATGGATTGCAGTCGCCGATCCTAAAATTTCTACCCGATGAAGTCGTCGCCGAGATTCTCTCCCGTACGGAAGCCAAGGATGGGGATCTCGTATTCTTCGGTGCGGACAAAGCACGCGTGGTCAATGACGCGCTGGCAGCGCTGCGCGATAAGCTTGGAGAGGATCTAGGCCTCATCGAAGAGGGATGGGCGCCATTATGGGTTACGGATTTTCCGATGTTCGCTTGGAATGGAGAAGAATCGCGCTGGGATCCCCTGCACCACCCGTTTACCGCGCCGGCGGCGCCCGAGACGGTCCGGCAGACGCCGGGGGAAGCGCTTTCGCGCGCCTACGACATGGTGCTCAACGGCTCGGAGATCGGCGGCGGTTCGATCCGTATCCATCACCACGAAACCCAGCGCGAGATCTTCCGGTTACTCGGCATGGACGACGAGGAAGCGGAAGGAAAATTCGGTTTTCTGCTCGATGCCCTGCAATACGGCTGCCCGCCGCACGGCGGGATCGCATTCGGGCTCGACCGCCTAGTGATGCTCCTGGCCGGAGAACACTCGATTCGCGACGTCATTGCTTTTCCAAAGACGCAATCGGCGAACTGCCCGTTGACTTCGGCGCCTAGCGAAGTAAGTGAGCGCCAACTACGAGAACTCTCCATCAGGCTGAGAAAACCCGGATCCGCCAAGTCGGAATGAGCTGCCAGGGTCGCCGTCGCGGCCCATTGCCTTGTAATCGGCGGTTCAAGCGGCCATATATTTAGGGCCTATCTAAAATTTATCGGTCGGTACACGGCGCGCGATTTTCGCAGACCATCAAGGCGCGAGGCGCCCCCGGCCCTACGGGCACAAGGCATACGCGGATGATTTTGAGATAGGTTCAAGGCGGGCGCATCGTCTGGCGTAAGAAATCACCCTGGACGTGACGCCCTTGCAAGCCCACGATAGGGCTAAGCCGGAAAGATTAACGAGCATGCGCAGTGATTCCATCGAAAACCTTGGCGCGAGCCCGATCAAGCTGACGCGGGTCCCGCCAGTCATCCGGGAGCATCTCGAAGCGAGCGAACGCGCGGTCGTCATCAGCGAGATCAAGCGGCTGCTCAAACGCGAAGACGCTGTGATCGTCGCGCATTACTACACCGATCCTGAAATACAGGCTCTGGCCGACGATACGGGCGGCCACGTCTCCGATTCCCTCGATATGGCGCACTTCGGCAATCACCATGCGGCGCAGACATTAATCGTCGCCGGCGTTCGGTTCATGGGTGAGACTGCGAAGATCCTGAACCCGGAAAAGCGCGTCCTGATGCCCGATCTCGAGGCCAACTGTTCGCTCGACCTCGGTTGCCCCGCCGATGCCTTCGATGCCTTCTGCGAAGAACACCCCGATCGCACCGTCGTCGTGTACGCCAATACCAGTGCCGCGGTGAAGGCGCGGGCCGACTGGATGGTCACCTCGGGCATCGCGCTCGATGTGGTGCGACATCTCGCCGCGAAGGGCGAAAAAATACTCTGGGCACCCGACCGCTTCCTCGGCGATTACATCCGTACGCAAACGGGCGTCGATATGCTTCTATGGAACGGGTCATGCATCGTTCACGAGGAATTCAAGGGCCACGAACTCGAGGGCCTGCGCAGTGAACACCCGCGCGCACGCGTTCTCGTTCATCCGGAGTCGCCGCCCTCGGTGATTGAACAGGCGGATTACGTCGGATCGACTTCCGGGTTGATCAACGAGGTGCGTACATCCACGGCGCCGGAGTTCATCATCGCCACGGACAAGGGAATTTTCTACAAGATGCAACAGGCGGCTCCGGACAAGCACCTGATCGATGCACCGACCGCAGGTCACGGGGCGACCTGCCGCAGCTGTGCAGAATGTCCGTGGATGGCGATGAATGGATTGACCAAGCTTCGCGACGCGCTGGCGAGAGGTGCGAACGAAATCACGGTGCCCGACGAGCTTGCCGATCGCGCACGTCGACCTATAAAGCGCCTGCTGGATTTCGCAGAATCGCGAAAACGGCTGGTGTACGGCAACAACGACGCCTGAGATTCCGTCCCGTCGCGACGCGACGCTGCAAGTCGCCCTCCGATTTGCGACAATAGTCCCCGGTTTATTGATCGAACTGGATACCCAAGACCCGTCTATGGCTGGACACAGTAAATGGGCCAATATCCGTCATCGTAAAGGCCGCCAGGACGCCAAACGCGGTAAGCTTTTTACCCGCCTGATCCGAGAAATTACCGTCGCGGCGCGGATCGGCGGCGGTGACGCGTTGGCTAACCCGAGGCTGCGCACCGCCCTCGATAATGCGCTCGGCAACAACATGCCCAAGGACACTGTTGAACGAGCCATTGCGCGCGGCGCCGGCGCTGCCGAAGGCGAAAACTTCGAAGAGTTCCGCTATGAGGGCTACGGTCCCGGTGGTGTAGCGGTGATGGTCGACTGCATGACCGAGAATCGAAATCGCACCGTTGCGGAAGTGCGCCATGCTTTCACCAAGTGCGGCGGAAATCTGGGGGCGGGCGGGTCGGTCGCGTACATGTTCAATAAGGTGGGTTTATTGAGTTACTCGAGCGACGTCGGCGTCGACGCCATCATGGAGGCCGCGGTCGAGGCCGGGGCCGAAGACGTCGTCGTCAACGACGATCGATCGATCGATGTACTGACCGATGCCGACCAGTTCTCCGAGGTGAGGGACGCAATGGTCGATCGCGGTCTCCGACCGGAAAGCGCGGAAGTGACCATGCGCGCGGATAACAATAACGATCTCGATAACGACGGCGCCCAGAAAATGATTCGATTACTCGACATGCTGGAGGATCTGGACGACGTGCAGAAAGTGTATTCTAATGCTGGCATCTCTGACGAAATTCTCGCGTCACTCGACGCCTGAGTTCGTGCCCGCCGGCAATTGACGATCATCTTAGGTATCGATCCGGGATCCAGGGTGACTGGATATGGTGTCGTGCGGACCGAACGTCACCGCGTGTCTTACCTCGCCTGCGGCTCAATTCGTCTCGGTAACGGTGCCCTCGCTGATCGATTGTCCTTATTGTTCGATGAACTATCACGCATCATTGACCTATACAGTCCCGTGGAGGCTGCCGTCGAGAAGGTGTTCATGAATCGAAACGCCGATTCGGCGCTCAAACTCGGCCATGCCCGCGGCGTTGCGATCGTCGCTGCGGGTAGGGCCGGGCTTGCGATAAGCGAGTATTCGGCCACCCAGATCAAGCAAACTGTCGTCGGACGCGGGCACGCGGACAAGGCCCAGGTTCAGCATATGGTCACAGCGCTCCTCGGGCTCGACGATACGCCGAAACCGGACGCGGCCGATGCCCTCGCCGCGGCGATATGCCACGGGCATATGCGGGACGGTCTGGCCCGGCTCGCGATGGCGGGAGCCCGCGCGTGATCGGTCGCATTTCGGGGTTGCTCATTGAGAAGCGGCCACCGCAGATCATCATCGACTGCAACGGCGTGGGATATGAAATCGAAGCCCCGATGACGACGATCTGGGCGCTTCCCGACATCAACCAGCAGGTCTCTCTTTATACCCACCTCGCGGTGCGCGACGACGCGCATCTGCTCTATGGATTCTCGACGGAGGGCGAACGGCGACTGTTTCGAAGCCTGCTGAAAGTCAACGGCGTCGGCACCAAGATGGCGCTGGTAATCCTTTCGGGTATGGACGCCAATGCCTTCGCCGAGTGCGTCCATGCCGGGGATACGGCAAGACTGACGGCTCTGCCCGGCGTGGGGAAGAAGACCGCAGAGCGCCTCATTGTCGAAATGCGCGACCGCGTCGATGACCTGAGATCTGACGAAGTCCGGCAGACACCACGGGAACCGGGCTGGGATAAGCCCGTCAACGACGCGATCAGCGGACTCATAGCGCTAGGTTACAAACCGGCCGAAGCAAGTAAATTCGTCCATGCGTTGGACGTCGGGAACATGAAAAGCGAAGACATCATCCGCGAGGTACTGAAAAACCTGGCCGGCTAGCAGCCTGTCGGACTTAGGGAATCGTAGCGAGGCGGTTGGGAGAGCGAGTCCAGATGTGTCATGGTTTGAGGCGAATAGTGGGGCTATTTAACGAAAACCATGGCACATCTGGACCCCTATCCCAACGCCCAAGTCAATTCTTCCTAAGTCCGACAGGCTGCTAGCAGCCCGTTCAACCCGGATTCGCGAACCGGATCCTTAAATTGGTTAGACCGCACCACAGCAGTAAAAACATGTCCGATCCCGATCGCCTCATTACCGCCGAAGCAACGAACGAAGATTCCGCTGCCGACGATTCCATCCGACCTCGGCTGCTGGTGGATTTCATCGGCCAGCCGGCCGTGCACGAGCAAATGGAGATCTTCATAGGCGCGGCGGTTAAGCGCGGTGAAGCGCTCGACCACGTGTTGATCTTCGGCCCGCCGGGCCTCGGCAAAACCACACTCGCCCACATCGTGGCGAACGAGATGAAGGTCAACCTGCGACAGACCTCGGGACCGGTACTCGAAAAGCCGGGTGATCTCGCGGCCTTGCTCACCAACCTCGAGCCGCGAGACGTCCTGTTCATTGATGAAATTCACCGGTTGAGCCCGGTAGTCGAGGAAACCCTCTATCCCGCGTTGGAGGACTACCAACTGGACATCATGATCGGGGAGGGGCCGGCCGCCCGTGCGATCAAGCTCGATCTGCCGAAGTTCACGTTGATCGGGGCGACCACGCGCGCCGGTTTATTGACCTCGCCGCTGCGCGACCGTTTCGGTATCGTGCAGCGACTGGAATTTTATTCCGCTGCGGAGCTGGCGCGCATCGTGCGGCGCGCCGCGGACATTCTCGGCGTGGCTATCGACGACGAAGGAACGCAGACGATCGCGGAACGCTCGCGCGGCACGCCGCGGATAGCCAACCGCTTGCTCAGGCGGTCCCGTGATTACGCAGAAATCAAGGCCGACGGCGTCTTGAGCGCGAAAGTGGCAACGCGTGCACTGGACTTGTTGAATGTGGATCAGCACGGTTTCGATGTGATGGATCGCAAACTGTTGCTGGCGATCATGCAGAAATTCGACGGCGGGCCGGTCGGGATCGACAATCTGGCAGCGGCGCTCGGCGAGGAGCGGGGCACGATCGAAGATGTGATCGAACCGTATTTGATTCAACAGGGTTTCTTGATGCGCACGCCGAGAGGGCGCACAGCAACTAAAACGGCCTGGCACCATTTCGGGTTGACGATGCCCGAATCAATGCGCCAGGCCGATGACTTGTTTCCGCAGGGCGAGTGAAGGCGCATACCTGCGACTGGAATCGATGATAAGCGATCGCTTCGTGTGGCCGGTGCGCGTCTATTACGAGGATACCGATGCAGCGGGAATCGTTTATCACGCGAACTATCTTCGCTTCATGGAGCGCGCGCGGACCGAGTGGCTGCGTGCGTTGGGATTTGAGCAGGATGCCTTGCTCAACGATTTCAATATCGTGTTCGTCGTCAATCAAACCGATGTGAAATACGTCCGGGCGGCACGGTTCAACGAGGAACTCACGGTAACAACAGGACTCGAAAGATTGCGCGGAGCAAGCCTGGAGTTCGAGCAAATCATCGAGGACTGCGAACACCGGTGCGTTTGCACGGCCAGCAACCGCGTTGCCTGCGTCGATGCAAGCTCGTTCAAACCACGACGAATTCCGGGGCAGATGTTGAGGGTATTTCAAAGTGCAAACTGATTTGTCCATCGCGAGCCTGATCCTGGGGGCGAGCCTGCTCGTCAAATTCGTCATGCTGGTTCTTTTGATCGCGTCCATCGCCTCCTGGGCCCTGATTTTCGCGAAGCGGCGCCAGATGCTCAAAGCCAAGCGTGACGTCAAGGAATTCGAGGACGAATTCTGGTCGACCGAGGATTTAACGGCGCTCTTCAATCGAGTTTCAGCACAAGAGCACGAGAAGACCGGTATGGAGCGCATATTCGAGGCCGGATTTCGAGAATTCGCGCGGCTGCGCAAGCGCGGCGGCATGGATGCGACGGACATCCTGGATGGCGCGCAGCGCGCCATGAAGGTCGCCGTCAGTCGCGAACTAGAGATGCTGGAAGCGAATCTTCCGACGCTTGCGACCGTGGGTTCGGTCAGTCCCTACATCGGTCTATTTGGGACGGTATGGGGGATCATGAATTCGTTTCAGGCGCTCGGCAACGTCCATCAGGCGACGCTCGCCATGGTCGCACCGGGAATATCAGAAGCGCTGGTAGCCACCGCAATGGGGTTGTTTGCGGCCATTCCCGCCGTCGTTGCCTACAACCTCTATTCCAGCGATATCGATCGGGTATTCGGACGATACGACATTTTTCACGAAGAATTTCTTTCGATCCTGAGACGTCAGGTACACGATTAATCACCGGTTGAGTCATTCATTTAATCAACGACCTGTCAGGAGCTCCACTGCATGCGACCTTCAAATGAACGTCGGCGTTTGATGTCGGAAATCAACATGGTTCCCTATCTCGACGTCCTACTCGTGTTGCTGATCATTTTCATGATCACGGCACCGCTCATCACACAGGGCGTCAAAATTGATCTGCCGCAGGCGCCCTCCGAGGTGCTTCCGCCGAGCGAGAATGAACCGGTGATCGTGTCAGTCGATTCCGCCGGCAGTGTGTTCATCGATTTCGGTGAAAATCCCGAGGACGCCGTGACTGAAGAGGTGCTCGTTACGCGCATCGCCGCGCTCAAGAAGTATCGCCCGCAGATTGAGGTTTTCGTGGAGGGTGATCGAGCGGTCGATTACGGGCGGGTAATACGAGTCATGACCCTCTTACAACAGGCAGGGGTCGTTTCCGTCGGCCTGATAACGCAGCCTCTGCAACGGTAGCGCGACGCCGATATTTGAGAATCGTCGGGCGAATGTATTCCAAAAGGACTATTACACTTTCAGTTCTTCTGCATGTCGCGCTCGTGGTGCTGTTGGTGGTGAGCGTCGATTTCGCGCCGCACGAGGTTCGTGCTGGCGGCAGCCGCAAGAAAATCGTACAGGCGGTCGTGGTCGACAATCATGCCGTAATAGAGGAAGTCAAACGCCTCAAGGCAGCTGAGGAAAAAGCCAGGCTCGAACGGGAGCAGAAGACCAACGAAGCCGAGCGCAAGGCGGCGCAAGCCGAGAAAAAGCGCAAAGCCGAAGAAAAACGGCTAAAAGAACTCAAAGCTGAGCGAGCGCGTCTCAAGAAAAAGGATGAACTGGCGCGAAAACGGGCAGCCGAGGCGGATAAAAAGCGTGAAGCCGACTTCAAGCGTCTGGCGAAAGAAAAAGATCAGCGTGAAGACGCCGACCGTAAAAAACGTGAGGCGGAGGTTGCCGCAGCGCAACGCAAGCGAATTGAACGGGCTTTGGAGGATGATCTTGCCATCGAGGAAGCGGCACACCAGGCCGCTGCTGAAAAATCGGAGATCGACCGCTATGTCGCCGCCATACAGAACCGCGTACGACAATCGTTCACAATCCTGCCGGGTCTGGACGGCTTGTCATGTACGCTCCGCATCACCTTGATACCGGGTGGCGAGGTGTCACAGGTACAGGTGATGAAGTCCAGCGGCAATGCCACGTTTGACCGACAGGCGGAAAACGCGGTGCGAAAATCGGCGCCTTTACCCGTACCTGCGGATCCGAGGCTATTCAAGAAAATGAGGAGCATTTCCTTTGTGTTTGATCCACAGATTTAGTTGGCGCATCACCTACTGCGTGCTGCTAGCCGTCGCGTTGGTAGCCGACTGCGGAGCGGCAGATGGAGAATTGATCATTCACATCGATCGGGGCATCGAATCGGCATTACCGATCGCGGTAATCCCTTTCGCCACGATCGGGGACATGAGCGGCAGCACGGATGTATCGGCAGTCATCAGTTCGGATCTCGCGCGCAGCGGTCAGTTCGCGCCCATGCCGAAGACAGATTTACCTTCCCGGCCAGCGAGTTTTTCCGCGATCAATTTCAAGGATTGGCGGCTGCTTGGCATGGAGAATCTCGTCATTGGAAAAATCTTGCGCTCGCCCGAAGGCGGATTCGTCGTGGAGTTTCGCGTTATAGACATTTACAGAGGCAAACAACTTCTTGGATACCGGATCCCGACGTCCGCGGACAACATGCGCTTGACGGCGCACCACGTGAGCGATCTCATTTACGAGAAATTGACGAACAGTAAAGGCGCATTCGCTACCCGCATCGCCTACGTGACGGTCGAACGGGCATCCAAAGATCAATCGATATTTCGTTTGCAGGTCGCCGATGCCGACGGCTTTGACCCCCATACCATTCTGGAATCCTCCCAGCCCTTGCTGTCTCCGGCCTGGTCACCGGACGGCTCGCAGCTCGCCTACGTTTCTTTCGAAGACAAAAATTCGGCCATTTACCTGCAGGACATCAGAACGGGCCGCAGGAAGAAGATCATATCGGGTGACGGCATCAACAGCGCGCCATCCTTCGCACCCGATGGCGAACGGCTGGCGGTGACTCTTTCGCGCGACGGCGACCCCGAGATTTATCTTTATCATCTGAAAACTACAAAGTTAACGCGGTTGACCAGACATCCCGCCATTGACACCGAAGCTAATTGGGCGCCCGACGGCCGAAGCATCGTTTTCACGTCCGACCGCGGTGGTGGCCCGCAGATCTATCGACTCTTTTTCGACGGCCGGGCGCCGCAGCGGGTAACCTTCAACATGGGTTCCTATAACGCCCGAGCCAGGCATTCACCCGACGGTAAAAAGCTCGCGGTGGTACACGGCGGTGAACGCGGATTTCACATCGCGATACTCGAGTTGGAAAAAGGAATTTTCGAAATTCTGACGAGCGCCCGTTTGGATGAATCCCCGAGCTTTGCGCCCAACGGCCGTATAATAATTTATGCGACAATGGGTCCGCACGGCACGGAACTAGCGGCGATATCAATCGATGGGCGCTTGAAGCAACGGCTGGCTTTGCAAACTGGCGAAGTAAGAGAGCCGGCGTGGGGTCCGTTCAGAAAGTAACTCGGCGCCCGTATGCGATCGGCGACTGGAAGCTCACCCGGAAGACTATTAGAAGGAGAAGCACATGAAAGAGGTCGTCTTAAAACTCGTGTTCGTGCTGATGGCCTCGATACTGCTGGCCGGATGCGGTGCCTTCGGTGGCAAAAAGGAGCAAGCAATTAGCCCCGCGAAGGTCGAGGACCGCAGTATGGATCGAACGGAATCGGATGCCGATTCCGGCGCGCGGACTCAGGGACTCGAAGACGATGAAACAATGTCAGCGGCCGCGCTTGACGACCCTGACAGCCCGCTTTCGGTGCGCGTTATCTATTTTGACTACGATAGCAGTACCGTGCGCGCGGATTCCAGCGAGACGATCTCCGCCCATGCCGCGTATCTGGCGGCTAACCCTTCGACCACCGTGACCCTCGAAGGGCATGCCGACGAACGCGGTACCCGCGAATACAACCTGGCGCTCGGCGAACGCCGAGGACTGTCGGTGCGGCGTCACCTGGTGTTGCTTGGCGCATCGGCGGGCCAGGTCAAGACGGTGAGCTATGGCGAGGAACGGCCGATCGTCGACGGACATGACGAAGATTCTTATGCGCTGAACCGCCGTGTCGAACTGGTCTATTGATCAGGGCCCGTGAACTTAGCGATGCTTGGAATGTTTCGAACGACTCAATCGTCGACACCTCGCCACAAGCTCGCCTCGTTGACGGTGATGCTGGGGCTGTTGGTGTGCCTGCCGGCAACTGTGACCGGCCAGACGGAGGGGAGCCTCGCTGGTCGAGTGGCGCGCCTGGAGCGCGCGCTCGATAGCGAGGGGCTTGTCGACCTGCTCCAACAGCTTGAATTACTGCAAGCCGAACTCCGGCAACTACGCGGCGAGATGGAAAATCAGAGTTTCGCGCTCGAGATGGTGCGGAAGAGCCAACGCGAGGCTTACGCCGATGTCGACCGTCGGCTGGGGCTGATCGAGAATGGTGGGGTCGCCGCCACGGTGGCAGCTGGTCCCGGCGTCGCGACCGATCCACCCCTGCCGACTCTTACGACGCCCGCCGGTGTTGTTATCGCGGGCACCCCTTCCGCTCAAGCTATTGCGGTCGATATTCGACCACCCGCTGCGGCCGCGATTGCGTTGGGGGCAGATCTGACCGACGCGGGTACCGTTACGCCGGGCGATACGGATGAACTGCCACCGGACGGAGCGGCGGCAACAGCCGATGTTTCTCTTGATATTGCATCGATGGATTCGACGCAACCGCCGGCGAGCACCAGTCCGATCATCAACGCGCCAACACCGTCGATCGTGCCGCCGACACCGACGGTTGATAGCGCGGAGTCCGAAGCAGCGTACAGAGCGGCCTTCACCATGTTGCAAGGGGGACAGTACGACGAATCCATCGCGTCGTTCAACAATTTCCTGCAGCAGTATCCATCCAGCCAGTATGCGGATAACGCGCAGTACTGGCTGGGTGAAGCTTATTTCGTCATGGGTCAGTTCGAACCCGCGATCGATCAATATCAGAAACTGGTCAATGGTTACCCTGACAGTAAGAAGCAATCGCACGCGATGCTCAAGATCGCTTACAGCTATCACGAACTCGCGCTGGCCGAGCAGGCGGTCGGCGTTTTGACCGATCTGAAAAATCGCTTTCCGGGCTCGGCCGCGGCACGCCTCGCCGACGAACGAATGAAGCGAATACGAGCGGAGTCGCCCTAAGGAACCTCTGAATAAGTCATGGCCCATCTGCCTTGCCCATGAAATCGCGCAGCTCTGTGTTACGAACCTTGCCAATAGTCCCCGCTATTGCCTGCGATTCGTGCCTTGATCTGCACCATTGCATGAACCATTCAGACGCACCATGACTTATTCAGAGGTTCCCTAAACGGCTTTCTCCTTCCATGGATACCTCGCAGCCGACCGCGTCCGACGCGGGTACCTTGCGAATCACTGAAATATTTCTGTCCATACAGGGCGAATCCACCCGTGTTGGACGCCCGACCGTGTTCGTCCGGACCACCGGATGCCCACTTCGGTGTGTTTACTGTGACACCGCCTACGCATTTTCAGGCGGTCAGTTGATGAGCATCGATGCGGTCATCGAGCAAGTACAGGAATTTGATGTACCCCGCGTGACCTTGACGGGCGGTGAGCCTCTTGCGCAGTACGGTGCGTTCGAACTCCTGACGCGCTTGTGTGATGCGAACCTTGAGGTGTCGCTGGAAACGAGCGGTGCGATGGATGTTGCGTGCGTAGATACTCGGGTCATGAAGGTCCTCGACATCAAGACACCCGGATCGGGCGAGGTTAAGCGGAACTTGTGGTCGAATCTTGAGCATTTGCACGGGCCGGATCAGGTGAAGTTCGTCATTTGCGGACGCGCCGATTACGAATGGAGCCGCGCGAGAATTTCGGAGGTGCAAATCAACGGAGACGTTGAAATCCTGTTCTCACCCAGCCACGGTGCCGTCGAAGCGCGGGAACTGGCCGAGTGGATACTCGAAGATACACTGAACGTACGGCTGCAGGTACAGCTTCATAAATATCTTTGGGGAGACGTCCCTGGACGCTGAGCCGTCGGCAGTTATCCTGCTTTCGGGCGGACTCGATTCCGCGACCGTACTCGCGCTCGCGCGCGGACGAGGCCAACTCTGTTATGCGTTGAGTATCGATTACGGTCAGCGGCACGCGTGCGAACTTGATGCGGCGAAACGCATAGCCGCCGTTTTGGGGGCCGTCGAACATCGGATCGTCAGAATCGATTACGGCCAGTTCGGCGGATCCGCACTGACCGACGATGCCATCACGATTCCCAATGCGCCGACATCCGGTATCCCGGTCACCTACGTGCCTGCGCGCAATACGGTCATGCTCGCCATTGCACTGGGTTGGAGCGAAGTTCTCGACGCGCGCGAAATTCATATCGGCGTCAACGCCGTTGATTATTCTGGTTACCCTGATTGCAGGCCGGAATACATCGAACAATTCCAGCGTCTGGCCGTATCGGCAACAAAGGCCGGCGTAGAGGGCCGCGGTGTTTCCATCGAGGCCCCGTTGATCGAGATGACGAAAGCCGAAATCATCAAGACAGGCACCGCGTTGGGCGTCGATTACAGCCTTACGGTGAGTTGTTATCAGCCAAATGACATGGCCCTCGCCTGCGGAAGTTGCGATGCATGTCGCATCCGCCGCGATGGTTTCGCGGCCGCAGGTATTGCCGATCCGACCCGCTACGGGGAATCGTCTAGCCCGCTTATTGGATGAAGAACGACGGATCCCCGCGAAGAACCGGTGCGTTTGAACGTCGCGACCGCATTTGTGCAATCGACGGGCTGGTCAAATTGTCGGAGCGTGCGTTATCGAAGTCAGGCCCGCGGTCAATGTCTCGCGCAGGCGATGATAGGTATTGTAGAGCGAGCGTATAGCCCGAACGTAGACGACGGTCTGGCCGCATCGGCACGGCCTGTCGTCGTTCGACATCGTGCGCATCGCCTGCTCGACGTGCCCGAACCAAAGATTCGGATCCAAGGCTTGCTCTTGGGCTCGACGTCGCGCCAGGTCGATTCGATTGAACCCGATATTGTATGAGGCCAGCGCAAACCACGTGCGCTCCCGCGGAGAAACCTGATCATCGAAACGGTTCCATAAGTAACGCAGGTACTTGATGCCTCCTCGAATCCCTGCTTCCGGATCGAACGGATCGCTGACGCCCATGTCTTGCGCGGTGCCGGGAAGCAGCTGCATCAGACCGAGAGCACCGGCATCTGATTGCGCGCCGGGGTCGAAATGACTCTCCTGGTACATTTGCGCGACGATTAATCGCCAGTCGAAATCGTAGGTATCCGCGTACCGCTGAACCAGGTCGTCATACGGCGAAAGACGCCCGAGGTGTGAAAATTGAGTGTAGCGCGAGCGGCCGAAGTATCGCCGTCCCAGCACGTTCTAAGTCTCCATGCGAAATTGATCGCGCAAAAGATCGTCGACCGCGGCGCGTAAATTCGTATCGTGCGTACGCACGGTCCATGCGTATTTAAACTGCACGGGCAATGAAGCACCCGCTTGAATCAGCGGATGTCCGTCGCGTATGTCGTCGACCGCATAGGCATCGACGATCGCGGCATCGATAACCCAATTCTCCAGCTGATCGATGATGCTATCCAATGGCGTATCAGGGCTGATGATTATGGGTTCGATGGCCGTTCCGGCAGCTACGAGTTCTCCCAGTGCTCGATGGTGGACCGTACTTCCCAGCACCGCGACTCGTTTGCCATGCAGGTGTTCAGGGCGCGATATATCGTTGCCGCGACGGCTGATGATGACGGAAGCGGAATGAAAATAATCGCGCGATTGTTCGAGCGCCGGATCGATTCGGACGTCGCGTGCGTTGATCCGTGTCGTGATGACGTCGCCAGCGCCCGTGCGCAGCCAATTCAATATCTGCTGATCCGTTTCGCCCACGAGAAACTCGACGCTGAGTCCACGCTCTCGGGTAAAAAGGCGGACCAGTTCGTATTCGAAGCCGACGGGTTGGCCGCCCCTCAGAAAATAATTTTGCGGATCGACCCTCGTAATGACGCGTAGCACACGGCGCCGTTTGATGTCGTCCAGATCGCCGAGTACTGCGCGCGGAGCGAGAAACGAAGCATGAAACCGTTGCAGGTATCGGTTGACGTCGTCCCTGAGCCGGCCTCCTTTCTTGCGGAAATACCAGCTCACCGATCTGAGATCGGACAATTCGAATAGCGTCTTGAGCCCGGGTAGATTTTCGAGCGGATCTTCGTCGGGTCGCTGGGGGATCACGGCGATATCGTAATCACCGTCCGACGTAGCTTTCAGTATCGTGTCACGGGAGGTATCGACGGGCAGGACGACGATGCTGATGTCGGGCACGCGACTTTGTAGCCGATTGAAATAGGGCCACAAGGGTGACGCCAGCGGCACGGCCACCCGGTAACCGCCGAGTTCTCCGGGGTGGCTCGCGGCGATACCGTGGCGGCCGATCACCGAATAACGGTATTCACCCATCGGGACACTCGCGCTTAGGTGCGGATCAACGATCAGTGACGGCGGCAGATCGGCGACCACGACATCGCCTTCGCCCTTTAGCAGCCGGCTATGAAGTTCGCTGGGTTGATACGCGTCCAACCACATGATGGTCATACCCTGCCGGCGCGCAAAATCGGTGAGCATGCGGAACTCACCGTTGGTATCGCGATGCGGGTGGTTGATTTCGTGGTGCTTGAGTTTCAATACGCGCAGTACGCGCGGATCGTTCTTTACGGGCGTTTTCCCAGCCGCCGGGACCGGCTGGAAAAAGAGTGCAATAGCTGCCGTGGCGACGAGCAAATAAGATCTTCGCGGGCACTGGATAACCCGCCGACCAAGCATGAGAAAACGCGCCATCGGCATCGCGGCTGATCCGTCGATAAAATTGGGAGCTTCATCGGGTCGTCAGCCGTGGGTGAGGTGACGCCGTGCGCGGGCTGTACTTATTGCGCTGCAACATTATCGCTTGTTACGCATTTGAGGTCAAGCATTCGACACCGCTTTCATTCGCGGCCGTAGGTTGGATCACCCCTGCGCGCCAAGCATCTCGCGCAACCGTTCCAGGCGTTCAGGCGTGCCGATATCGAACCAGGCGCCAGCGTGGACTTCGCCTGAAAGACGGCCGCTACGAGCGTGCTCGATCAGCAACGGTGCCAGCGGAAATCGCTCTTGCGTCACGCCGGTGAAAAATGCCGATGTATAAACGCCAATGCCCGAATAGGTATAAGGATTCTGCTCGCGGCGTTCGATCTCGAAACCGTTCAGCGTGAAATCTCCGGCAGCGTGATGCGGTGGATTCGGGACCAATACGATATGCGCCGCGGCATCTCCCCGAATCCTGCAAGAACCGAAATCGTAATCCGTCCAGATGTCCGCATTAACGACCAGAAAAGGATCTTGTCCCAGCAACGGTAATGCTCGCAGGATCCCGCCACCCGTTTCCAGTGGCTCGCCGGGTTCCCGCGAATATATGATTTCGATACCGGGTCCGCCGCCAATACCTATACGCTGTTCAATACGATCGCCGAGATGGGAAACATTAATGACGACGCTTTCGATTCCGGCGCCGGCAAGTGCGGTCAAATGACGTTGTATCAAAGTTTCGCCGTCGACTTTGATCAACGGCTTTGGCACGGTATTCGTCAACGGCGCCAGGCGTTCGCCTTTACCCGCCGCGAGGATCATGGCTTTCACGATCATCACTGCCTTCCTTAAATAACATTATACGTCTGACTCATTACCAGGCGTATGTGTCATCGCCATCCTCAATCTGGCATCATTGACGCCATGTCGGCTGGCGCAACGGAGTCATGTTAGAAGCGTTTGGGGTTGTTTGCGTCGGGCTGATCTTGTTGACCTATGGTGCCGATCGTTTCGTAGACGGCGCGGCGGCCACGGCAGCCAATTTCGGGGTTCAACCGCTTCTGATAGGTCTCGTCATCGTCGGATTCGCGACGTCAATACCCGAAATGCTGGTATCGGGAGTTGCTGCATTGAACGGCAATCCCACCATGGGCATCGGCAATGCCATTGGATCGAACATTGCCAATATCGGTCTCGTGCTCGGAGTTACCGCGATCCTCGCTCCCCTGACTGTTCGGTCGCAGATCCTACAGCGCGAATTCCCCATCATGTTCGCCGCGCTGCTGTTCGCGTCCTTCTTACTGTGGGATCGTTCGCTGACCCGTGTCGATGGCGTGCTCTTGATCGGCGGATTTTTCGTAGCGTTTTTCTGTACCGTGTGGCTTGGATTACGGGCGCGGAGCACTGATCCCCTCGTTCAGGAATTCGACGACGAGCTGGCCGGGCAGATGTCGACAACCGGAGCCTTGTTCTGGATCGTGGCTGGCCTTGCGATGCTGTTGATGGGATCGAATCTGCTCGTTTCCGGCGCCGTCGAAATCGCCCGCCATTTCGGCCTGAGTGACATTGTCATAGGCTTGACCATAGTGGCGGTGGGTACGAGCCTGCCTGAACTCGCCGCTTCAATTATTAGCGCTTTGAAGAATCAACCCGAAATCGCCCTGGGCAATATCATAGGGTCCAACATGTTCAACGCTCTGGGGGTGCTCGCCACACCGGCTTTGATCCGCCCGACGGAGTTCGGCGCCGAAGTTATTCGGCGCGACGTCCCCATCATGTTGGCGTTGACCGTAGCGTTATTCCTGATGTCGTGGTCCTATAAACGGCCCGGCCGCATCAACCGTATAGAGGGCATGTTGTTGCTGAGCGCTTTCATCGGGTATCAATACTTTCTTTTTTGATGAAAGTTTGATTAAGTCCGCGTACCTACTGACTGATTCAGGAGGGAGCATCGCATCATGTCTTCTAAACCCGATCACCCCGTCACCTACCAGGATGACGACGCTAAAAATCTGGCGGACATGGGTAAAGCCGTGCTGGAAATAGAGGCTCGGACCCTGGTCGACCTGATCAAGCGCGTCGACGAATCTTTCGTCGAAGCGGCCCGCTACATGCTCGAATGCAATGGACGGGTCGTCGTGCTTGGCATGGGTAAATCCGGACACATCGGAGGCAAGGTAGCAGCAACCTTGGCGAGTACCGGGACCCCGGCTTTTTTCGTACATCCCGGCGAAGCCAGCCATGGCGACATGGGCATGATCACGGCCCTGGACGTCGTACTTGCCTTTTCCAATTCCGGGGAAACAGACGAACTGATCATTCTTCTGCCGCTGATCAAGCGGCTCGGTATTCCCTTTATCGCCATTACCGGTCACCCAGGATCGACCTTGGCGACGGCGGCCACGGTGCACATTCACGTTGATGTGAAAGAAGAAGCGTGTCCGCTCGGGCTGGCTCCCACCTCGAGTACGACGGCGGCGCTCGCAATGGGTGACGCGTTGGCGATTGCCATGCTGCAAACGCGCGGGTTCACGGAGCGGGATTTCGCGCGTGCGCATCCTGGGGGGACCCTCGGACGCAGGCTTTTATTAAAAATCGACGACCTCATGCACACTGGCGATGAGATGCCGGTTGTGCGACCGACATCGACTCTTTCCGAGGCGCTGGTCGAAATGACCCGTTCCGGACTTGGGTTGACGGCCATCGTGGGCGCGCAGGGTAAAGTCGAGGGGATCTTTACCGACGGTGATCTGCGCCGCGTGTTCGAACGAGACCACGACGTTCGGGAGGCGCGCATGAAAGACGTCATGACCCACAATTGCCAAACCGTCGGCCATGACGTTCTTGCTGCCGAGGCGCTGAGGATTATGCAGGAGCATAAGATCAACGCCCTGCTGGTAGTCGACGATGACAATAAACTTGCCGGCGTGCTTAATATGCATGATCTCCTGAGAGCAAGAGTGCTGTAGTGGACGATTCGAAAATCGTCGATCGTGCGGCACGGATCGAATTGGCTGTATTCGACGTCGACGGCGTCATGACCGACGGTAGCATTATGCTGGGATCCGATGGCCACGAATATAAGGCCTTCAATGTACGCGACGGTCACGGGCTCGTTATGCTTGGAAAAATGGGGGTCGAGCGGGCCGTGATTACCGGGCGCGTCTCACAGGCCGTCAATACGCGTATGAAAGAACTGGCGATCAAGCATGTTTATCAAGGCGTGCAAGACAAGCTTGCAATGCTCAAATCGATTCTCGATACAGAAGGTATCAGTGCAGAGAATGTTTGTTATGTGGGCGATGATGAACCGGATATCGTCGTTATGAACGCTGTCGGATTCCCGGTCGCGGTCGCCGATGCTGAAAAGCGTGTACGCGAAGCTGCAATGTGGATCACAACCCGGCCTGGCGGTAACGGCGCGGTGCGTGACGTCTGTGATTTGATTCAATACGCTTACGCCCAGCTAAATAGAAAACCGGCGCGTGGAAAAGCAGCGCCTGAAGCGACATTCCAGGAGTGACTGGTGAGTGCGTGGCTAACTGCGACCGTCACGTTACTGCTGGGCATTTTCAGTTTCTGGTTGTGGCAAAATCTGGATCAGGAGGAGGTCGCGGCGCGCCTGCCCGACCCGCACGAGCCCGATTACTACATCGAGAACATGATTCGCACAACCACTGGAATCGAGGGCGAGCTTAAAAACATACTGCGTGCGGAACTCGTCGAGCATTTCCCCGACGACGATTCGACGGAATTGGCTAGTCCCCATCTTGAGATTTACAATGGGCAGGTCGAACCCTGGCACGTCATTGCAGAGCGCGGCTGGGTAAGCTCCGGTAACGATGTCGTCCTGTTGCACGGAGCGGTCGAGATCTGGCGGCTTGATAAAGCAGGACAACGCGTCTATCAGGTCATAACGTCGGAATTGAGGGTATTGCCAAAGGAACAATATGCCGAATCCGACAATCCAACAACTATCATCGGTCCGTCGACCATTACGCACGCGATCGGCATGCGGGCGAATTTCGCGCACGATCGCCTGGAACTACTCAAGCAGGTGAGAACCAGGCATGAAGTCAAACCGCAAAGTTGAATTTTTATCCATTCTGCTCGCTGTATTCGGCGGTCAATGCATGGCCTTGTCCACGGACTCCGAGCAGCCGATCGAGATCGAAGCGGACTTTGCCGAACTTGACGACGAAGAGGGGACAACGCTATACGTGGGCAACGTGATCGTGATCCAGGGTTCCATTCGGATGACTGGCGATCGGTTGCGGGTCAATTTCACCGAGGATCGAGACCTCAAAGAAGTTTATCTGGAAGGGCAGCCTGCGACCTTCAGGCAAACCCCGGATAATGCGGCCCACGACGTCGAGGGCGAAGCGCTGTTGATGGAATACCATGCGCTGAAAAACCTTCTTTTCCTGATCGAAAAAGCCAAGGTGACTCAAGGTGAAAGATTATTTCAGGGACACAGAATCAATTACGATACCGAGAAAAGCATCATTACGGCGCGTTCCTCTCGTGCTGGGAAAGCCGACAAGGACGAACGGCCGAAGGAAACAAGCGGCCGCGTTCGTATAATAATCCCACCGAAGAAAAAGAGGGATCGATGAAACCGGGATAGACGCCGATTTCATGGATTCCGGTAGTCGACAAATGCCGCACCACGGCACGCCTCAAGGTTCGTAAGCTTTGACGCCTGTCGGATTCGAAAATGGCGCTGGGGTCACCTGCCTATAACAACGCCTCCAAAAATACCCATGAGTATCCTGTCAGTCCGCCATTTAGCCAAAACCTATCGCTCGCGCCGGGTCGTAAAGGATGTCAGCCTCACGGTCCACAGTGGCGAGATCATCGGCCTGCTGGGACCAAACGGGGCCGGCAAAACGACAAGCTTTTACATGATCATAGGCCTGGTCGCCAGTGAGGGGGGATCGATTCATCTCGATAGCGAGGAGCTGACGCGGCTTCCGATGGACGTGCGGGCCCGCAAGGGTCTGGGTTATCTTCCCCAGGAAGCGTCTGTATTTCGCAAGCTTACCGTCGAACAGAACATTCTTGGCGTACTCGAGATCATTCCCGATTTGAACGCACATCAAAGGCAACGCCGCCTCGATGCGTTGTTGCGCGAATTCCATATCGCGCATATAAAACATAATCTCGGCATGTCCCTATCGGGTGGCGAGCGACGCCGTGTTGAGATCGCACGTTCACTGGCGACGCAGCCCAGATTCATCCTGCTGGATGAGCCTTTCGCAGGTGTTGACCCGATATCTGTGGGTGACATTCAGCGGATCATCAGCCACCTCAAACAGATCGGAATTGGCGTTTTGATTACTGATCACAACGTACAGGAAACGCTGAGGATATGTGATCGCGCCTATATCGTGAACGAGGGCATGATCATCGCGGAAGGTGACGCGGAGGCGATTCTGAAGAACGATAAAGTCCGCCAGGTTTATCTCGGTGACAAATTCACGCTATAACGGGCGGTCAAAAACCACGGTTCCTCGACAGCTTACCAAGGTCGACAATTCCAATTAGAGGACCGTGTAACCCGCAAGGTCCTCGGTCCGGATAGCGGTTATGCAATAATTGTTCCAACCTCTACGACGGTGCGCTAAACTATGAGGTATTAGCCAATAATTCTGCCCTCCTGTAGAGGTTCATGAAGCAGTCCTTACAACTAAAGCTCGGTCAGCATCTCACGATGACGCCGCAGCTACAGCAGGCAATTCGGCTGTTGCAGCTGTCTTCGATGGAACTCTCCGTCGAAATCCAGGAGGCGCTCGAATCGAACATGATGCTTGAACTCGCGGACGGTTCCGACGAGTACGAGGACCTGTCGCCCGAAACTCAGGACGATGTATCGAGTGACATTGAACACGAAGTTGCTGACGAAGTCGGCGGAGGCGATCCGAGGGAAACGGAAACCGCAACGACGACCGACGATATCCCCGCCGATCTTCCCGTCGATACTCAGTGGGAAGACATTTACGACTCGTTGCCCAGCTCTGGTTCGGGGCCGCGGATGCGCGAAGCCTTTGGTGGTGAAGTCGAACCAACGGCGAATGCGGAGGAATCTTTATCCGAGCATCTGCTCTGGCAAGTCAACCTGATGCCGCTGGGTGAAAACGACCGCGTCATCGTGCTGGCGATTATCGATGCACTTAACGGCGGCGGATACTTGGATGCCTCGATCGAGGATTTATGCACGACGATAACCGCTAACGACGAAGTCGCCACGGAGCCGGATGAAGTTGAAGCGGTCTTGAAGTTGGTTCAGGGTCTGGAACCCGCGGGTGTCGCGGCACGTGATCTCAGGGAGTGTCTCCTACTACAGCTCGCGCAGCTTCCGGAAGAAACCGAATGGCTCGCAGAAGCTCGGCGTTGTTGCTCGGAGTATATGGAGATACTTGGTGCACGCGACTATAAGCAATTGATGCGCAAATTCAAGGTAAGCAAAGAAGAACTTTCCAAGATAATCGCGCTTATTCAGTCGATGAATCCACGTCCTGGCGCGCAGTACAATTCGGATCAACCGGAATACATTGTTCCGGATGTATTCGTAGTCAAGGAGAAAGGACGATGGCGCGTTGAATTGAATGCAGACACGATTCCGCCGCTGCGCGTAAATCCATACTATGCGGGCATGATAAAACGGGCGGATAACAGTACGGATAACTCCTCACTTAAGGCTCACCTACAAGAAGCGCGATGGTTCATAAAGAGCCTGCAGAGCCGAAGCGAAACCCTGCTTCGAGTCGCAACTTCCATAGTTGAACGCCAACGGGCATTTCTCGAACACGGCGAGGAAGCCATGAAACCGCTTGTCCTGCACGATATTGCAGAAGCATTAGAAATGCATGAATCAACAATCTCGCGCGTAACGACTCGCAAATACATGCACACGCCGCGAGGAATCTACGAACTGAAATACTTTTTCTCCAGCCACGTCAGCACGACCTTGGGAGGCGAAGCTTCGTCCACGGCCATTCGTGCGGTGATTAAGAAATTCATCGCGGCGGAGAATATCGAAAAACCGCTGAGCGATAACAAGATAGCTGCGCTGTTGTCCAGCCAGGGGGTCAAAATCGCGCGTCGCACGGTTGCTAAATACAGGGAAGCCATGGCAATTCCGCCATCTAATGAAAGAAAACGTCTCGCTTAAAGAAAATCGTCGCGTACGGGTCTCGAATTCGGCCCCTTCACGGGATCCCCGTATTTGATTGCGGATGAATTCCGAGCCATTGCTTCGATTATCAGGAGACTCGAATGCAGATAAAGATAGATGGGCATCACGTCGAACTTACCACGGCGATGCAGGAATACATTCAAAGCAAAATGACACGAATCGAACGCCACTTCGAGCACGTGGTGGATGTGCACGTCGTTCTTGGGGTTGAAAAGCAGAGACACAAGGCGGAGGCGACGATACACGTTACCGGGCACAACATACATGCGGGCAGCGAGCACGAAGACATGTACGCCGCGATAGATTTGTTGCTCGATAAACTCGATCGACAAATAAAAAAACATAAAGAGAAGATGACAAACCATCGCGCCTGAATAAGGATTACGGCCAGCCGTCTGTGAGACTTAGGGAACCTCTGAATAAGTCATGGCCCATCTGCCTTGCCCATGAAATCGCGGAGCCTTACGTTACGAACCTTAGCCCTAGTCCCCGCTATGGCCTGCGATTCGTGCCTTGATCTGCACCATTTCATGAACAATACAGACGCACCATGACTTATTCAGAGGTTCCTTATGGAATCGAGGCCTATATTCATGGTGATTTCTACAGGCCGCTAGCAGGAAGAGATTTCGGCAGCGAATTGAAATGAAAATAGCGGACATACTCGATCCCGCCCGCATTGTGGTCGGTGCGAATCTCGCAAGCAGGAAGAGCGTTCTGGAAAAACTCGCTGAAATGTTGTCGAGTGCGGATCCGTTATTAAATTCCAAATTGGTGTTCGACAGCCTGCTTGCGCGCGAGCGCCTGGGAACGACGGGCTTGGGCAATGGTATCGCCATCCCGCACGGACGGGTCGAATGTAATGGAAAATCCGTTGGCGCGTTTCTACGGACCGGTCATCCCATCGACTTTGATGCCGTCGATAACGCGCCCGTGGATATTTTCTTCGCACTATGCGTTCCTGAAGATGCGACGGATGAACATCTTGCTTTGCTTTCGGCGCTGGCCGGGAACTTTAGCGATCGGGTTTTCGTCGAGTCTTTGCGAGCGATCTCATCCCCTACCGATGTATACGAGCACCTGACAATCGCCGAGAGTTCGAGCTCATGACGTCGGTCAGAGCATAGGTTCTGATGAGTGGACGGCGGCTGCTAATTATTTCCGGTCTTTCCGGAGCCGGCAAAACCATCGCTCTGCATGCCCTGGAGGATGCCGGATATTACTGCGTGGACAATTTGCCCATCGGGATTCTTTCGAGCTTTGTAGCCTATACGGCCGAGCAAGATCTGCCTCATTTCCATAATGTCGCCGTCGGGATCGACGTGCGAAATCACCCTGACGAAATTTCAAACTTGCCTGCGAAGCTAGACGCCTTGCAGGCGCAGAGTTTCGTAGTGGAATTATTATTTGTCGACGCGAGTGACGAGACGCTGCTACAGCGATTTAGTGAAACCAGACGCAAACATCCGTTGTCTTCGGAAAATTATTCATTGGCGAATGCCATCAGTCGTGAACGCGCCATTCTCGATCCGGTCATCATGCGTGCGGACGTGCGTATTGATACGACTCATACCAACGTTCATGAATTCCGCACATTAATCCGCGACCAGATCACACACAGATCCGCCGGGGCCTTGGCATTGGAATTTCGCTCTTTCGGTTTTAAGAATGGTGTGCCAAGGGACACCGATTTCGTGTTCGATCTACGTTGCCTCCCGAATCCCTATTGGGATCCGGCCCTGCGTGATTTGAGCGGAGCAGATCCGCAGGTGCGCGAATTTTTAGACGGTGCGCCAATGGTCTCGGAGATGGTCGCTGATATTACTTCTTTCCTCGAGACCTGGATTTCGCGGTTTGAGGAAGGAAACCGCAGCTATCTCACCGTTGCCTTCGGTTGTACCGGAGGGCGCCATCGGTCGGTGTATATGGCGGAGAAGATTGCGAAACGATTCGAAGCGGCCGGGAAAAAAGCCGCGGTCAGCCACCGCGACGCGCGATTCACAGGCCCCGATCCATAGCCCGTGCCGAGTTCAATGTTAATGATTAATAACAGGCTCGGCTTGCATGCCCGCGCGGCAGCGAAATTTGTACAAATGGCGTCGCGCTTTGCGAGCGAGGTCTCGGTGATGAAGGATGGCAAGGCGGTGAACGGCAAAAGCATCATGGGTGTCATGATGCTGGCCGCTGCGCAGGGTGCTGAAATCGAGATCCGCACTGAAGGTGAAGACGCTGATGAAGCTCTGGCGAGTCTGGAATCACTGGTCACCGGCCGGTTTGGGGAGCCCGGGTGACTTTCTCTCTGCACGGTGTCGGGGTGTCCCGGGGCATCGCCATCGGGCGAGTCCATATCGTTGAACGCAACCGGCTGGAAATATCGGAATACGAGTTGGAAGCGTCCGAGGTCGATGCCGAGGTAGAAAGACTTCTGAGTGCCGTAGCGCAGGCGAAACACCATCTTCGTGAAATCCGGGATCACATTCCGGCTTCGACCTCCACCGATATCTCGACCTTTATCGATACGCATTTGCTCATGCTCGACGACGCCGCGTTCACTGATGAGCCCGCGCGCATCATTCGGAAAAGGCTTTGCAACGCCGAATGGGCCGTCAGACTGCAGCGGGACGCGCTGGTGGCGGTGTTCGATGAAATGGATGATTCATATCTTCGTACGCGCAAAGACGACGTCGATCATGTCGTCGATCGCGTACTGCGCAATCTGCTCCGACAAGCTCCATTGGGGCATGAGGTTCCGGACAGAAGGCTGAAGGACATGATCGTGTTGGTGGACGATTTGAATCCAGCGGATCTGATCCTGCTACAGCATCATGGTGTCGCCGGCTTTGTAACCGAATACGGCGGCCCCACTTCGCATATGTCAATACTCGCCCGCAGTTTGGGCATTCCTGGCGTCGTTGGCCTGCATCATGCGCGTCGCTACGTGGTCGAGAACGAACTGCTCATCGTCGATGGTGATGACGGCGTCGTGATCGGAGGCGCCGATCCGAAGATCCTCGAGCAATACCGCGAGCGTCAAAATAGCCGGCGTAAATACCTTGCAAGTCTCCAAATTTTTAGGGGTGAAGCGGCGGTGACCTCCGACGGGCAGGCGATTCGCCTTCACGCCAACGTTGAATTGCCCGAGGAATGTGAAAGTGTGCACGATGCCGGGGCTGATGGTGTCGGACTGTACCGGACTGAATTCCTGTTCATGAACCGTTCCGGTTACCCCGACGAGGACGAACATTTCAATACTTATCGACAGATGATCGACGCGCTCGACAACATTCCGATTACGATTCGTACCGTCGACATAGGCGGAGATAAACCCGTGGACGCATCGGCCGCGAGTGGCCCACCAGCGGCGAACCCGGCCTTGGGTTTGCGGGCAGTTCGCCTTTGCCTTCGGGAACCGTCTCTCTTTTGGCCGCAGTTGCGAGCCATCATTCGTGCTTCCGCCTACGGGCCGGTGCGCATGATGATTCCGATGCTTTCCGAAATCGACGAAGTTCACCAGGTCATGGATATCGTAGGAACTATTCGCAATGAATTTTCGCGCCGTGGTATCGCCTTTGATGAAAAAATGCCTATCGGAGGCATGATCGAGGTGCCGGCGGCCGCGATTTGCGCAGAGGATTTCGCCCGAGAACTGGATTTTCTGTCGATTGGGACGAACGACTTGATCCAGTACGCCGTCGCGATTGATCGGGTCAACGACGAAGTCAGCTATCTATACAATCCCCTCAATCTGGGCGTGCTGCGATTGATCGCAACATCGATTGCAGCTGGGCGAAAGGTTGGAATTCCGGTCGCTATGTGTGGAGAAATGGCCGGTGACACGCGATATACGCGTCTGCTACTCGGGCTCGGACTCGAAGAGTTCAGCGTTCCCCCGACCGCTCTGCTAGAAATCAAGCACATCCTAAAGAGCACATCAGCACGGGAGGCAAAGGTACTCGTTCAGAAATTACTGCGTACGACGGCGCCGGCCCGACGCAAGGAACTGCTTGCGTTGCTCGTTGCACCGTCGAACCTGCTTCCCACCTGACTGAGCAACCGCTCAGTTGTTAAACTGTACGCCGGGATATCGGGGCGCAAATCGTGCGTCGAACGTAGTAGGTGCAAGCACGGCAGAAGACGCATGGCCGATCACAGCAATCGCAATCAGGAACTCCTACAGGCGGTCCAGGACGCCCTTAAGGCCAACGATCTGCTGCTTGTACGGGAAATCATGCAGGCCCTGCATCCCTCCGAGGTCGCGGATCTTCTCGAGGCTTTGCCCCCGGACACACGCGACGAACTGTGGGTCCATATCACAGAGGATTCCGAGGGCGAAGTTTTATCCCATGCCAGTACGGCTGTGCGAACCGGTCTGCTGGAACACATGGCGCCCGAGGAGGTCGCGGCGGCGACCGAAGGACTCGATACCGATGACGTCGCGGACATCCTCCAGGATCTGCCGGAACGCGTTGCGGGCGAAGTCCTGCGTTCCATGGATGAACAGAACCGTGAGCGCGTCGCGGCGGCCCTCGTCTACGAGGAGGATACGGCCGGCGGCCTGATGAACGTCGACGCAATCGCGGTTCGTTCGGACGTCGACATAGACGTCGTTTTGCGATACTTGAGACTGCTGCCGGAGTTGCCTGACAATACAGACCGCCTGATGGTGGTCGATCGTGCCAATGTCTACCTCGGCTGGCTGCCCCTGTCCGATCTTGTAACGGCGGATCCCGAGTCCAAAGTCGGCGAGATCATGCTGACGGGTGAAAGTGGCATTCGGGCGCAACTGGATGCCCGAGAGGTCGCGGTTTTATTCGAACAGCGCGATCTGTTGTCGGCGCCGGTCATCGACGACGACGGGAAATTGCTGGGCCGAATTACGGTTGACGACGTGGTCGACGTTATACGGGAAGAAAACGAACGATCGCTCATGTCTGCCGCGGGCCTCGACGAGGAATATGATATTTTTGCTCCAATCTGGTCAACCACGCGGCGCCGCATGGTGTGGCTTGCCGTCAACCTGGCGACCGCCTTCCTCGCGGCCTGGGTGATTGGCCTTTTCGAGGCGACCATCGAACAGCTCGTCGCGCTTGCCGTACTGATGCCGGTCGTTGCCAGCATGGGCGGTATCGCGGGCACTCAGACCCTGACGATAATGACCCGTGGACTTGCGCTCCGGCACGTAGGCGCAGCAAACGCTCGCTCCGTGGTGTACCGCGAAATCACCGTCGGCCTTCTGAACGGCATTCTCTGGGCTGTGGTGGTGGCCGTCATCGCGGCAGCCTGGTTCAGCAATCTTGAGCTAGGCGTCGTAATCGGCTGCGCAATGGTATTCAATCTGTTGACAGCGGCGTGTGCGGGTGCCGCAATCCCCTTGGCTTTGAACCGCTTTGATATCGATCCCGCACTCGCGGGGGGTGTCCTTTTGACAACAATTACAGATGTGGTGGGATTCTTCGCCTTTCTTGGCCTCGCATCGATCTTCCTCGTATAGATTCGGCCACCTTTAGCGGCTTCACGGGGACGCTGGCGGCCGGTCGCTGGGAACGGGCAAAATTTATGGTATGATCGGTGTTGTTGTTAAACCGTTGTAATTGCGCAACAAAAATAAAACACGTTATGACATAAAAACCGGCGGCCAGATGGTGGCCGGTGTCGTAGTCGTAGCCGGCGCAGCACTTGTTTTTTTCTGCAAGCCAACGTTGATTGCGCACGCTTGACCGCGAATTTGGTGTAACTGAATCCATCTAATTACGTGGACTGCAGCACCAGCACGAAGTAATTGGGGACACCGGCAATGAATAACATTAAGAGACTTGGATTGATCTTGGTGATGAGCGCGCTCACAGCAGGCTGCGCCAATCAGAATATCAAACCGACAACCATTTTCTGCCCACTTCTCGGTGCCACTTTAGGCGCTGGCGTAGTCGCGGGTGGCCTTAATACGGATGATGGTGCCGCACTGGCTGGAGGCGCTGTCCTCGGTGCCGCACTCGGTCATTTCTTTTGTATGGATAAGTCGCCTCCGCCGAAGCCGAAACCGGCGCCGAAGATGGCAGCGAAGCCCAAGCCGAAGCCGAAGATGGCTCCGCCGAAGGAGATGCCGAAACCGGTTCCGGAAGTCGGCGTCAAGCTGATGACACTGGAAGGGGTCAATTTCGACACCAACAGTGCGCGCATCATGTCTGGGTCTGAAGCCATTCTGGGAAAAGCCGTCAAGGTACTGAATGACAACGCATCCGTACATGTACGCGTCGAGGGACACACCGACAGCCGCGGCAGTGCTGCGTTCAATAAAAAGCTGTCCGAAAAACGCGCAAATGCGGTCGTCGACTACCTCGTCGGTAAGGGCATCAACGCGGATCGTCTCTCGGCGATTGGTTACGGTGAAGCCGCGCCTGTGGCGCCAAACGACACGCCGGAGAACATGTACAAGAATCGACGCGTGGATCTGGTCGTGACTAAGAACTAGCGACCCGAACCACAGCGCTTGAGGTTTAAAGGCCCTCCGATCGGAGGGCCTTTTTTATTGCAGCAAGGCGTTGAGCAGGGAGGTCTGATCCTGGCCCGCCATCAATACCTGTCTGAAGGGTTCGGGATTCTTGGTATGCGTCAGGTTGCCGACGCGCGGGAAAAACTTGTCATTGAGGCGGGACAGCCAGAACCTCAGCCCCGCGGTTCGGACGAAATACGGCCATGAAGCGCGCTCGGCGTTTGCGATCGGTCGAATCCGATCGTAGGCGCGGACGAGTTCGCGAGCTGTGGAGTCGTTAAAACCGCCACGCCCGTCGAAGCACCAATCCGCAATGGTGACGGCCAGGTCGTAAATCAGGAAACTGTTATGCGCGTAATAGAAATCGACGATCCCGGTCAGTTCGTCGCCGACGAACAAGGCATTGTCGCGAAACAGATCGGCGTGTATGACCCCGTGTGGAAGTGCACTTGAATCGAAATTTTCCAGCTCGGACAGGGTCATTCGCAGCAGGCTCCGATCCGCCGAGGAAAGGTGCGGCAGAATGCGCTCGGCCGTTTCAGCCTGCCACTCGAGACCCCTGTCATTTACCCGTCGTCCAGAAAATCCTTGGCCGGCGAGGTGCAATGCCGCCATTTCGGCGCCGATCGCGGAACAATGCCGTGGACTCGGATTGGGGACGCTTGCGCCTCTGAGCCGCCGTACCAGCGCCGCCGGTTTATCCCTGATTTGTTGTAGATACTCGCCGTTTTCGTCGGCGATCGGATGCGCGCTTACGATCCCGCGCTCAGCAAGATGGGCCATTAGCTTAAGAAAATACGGAAGTTCTGATTGCGGTGTGATTTCGAAAATCGTCAGAACGAATTGGCCGGTTGCCGTCGTGACGAAATAATTCGTATTTTCGATACCGGCGACAATGCCTTCGTAATCCTCCAGGTTCCCTACCCGAAAGGATTTGAGGAACAATTCGAGCTCTCCGCGCTCGATGACGGTATAAACGGACACGCGTTGTTACGCTTTCCGCACCTGTTACTCGATCAATCCTGGTTTGAGGCGTTCACTACCAGCTGAAGATGACCCATTGTGGAATTTTGACTTCCCAGGCCCGGTCATTCATGCGCGTTTCCATCAGCCCATCACCATCGCGATCCACATAGTAATAGGGCGGCCCTATGGCAGGAGTCACCTTAATCATATAAAGGCGTCCGTTTAGCCGATATTCCTCGTGTATCGCGTCCCGTTTCTGAATGATCGTGACCTCGGGTTCGAGGCCTTCCCCCTCGGCCGGATCGATGGGCTCTCCCATTGGCGGCGGTGGCGGAACAACGACGACGGTTCCAAGATCTTGATCCGTCGCGCCGAGATCCGCTCCGACAGACAACAGCGCGAGGACAAGATACGAAAGGCTTGCTCTCATGGGATTAACCTAGTGGACATTGAGCGGTGGTTCTGAAGAGCCGATAGAATATCACCTATCGGCGCAATTGTTGCGCCGAATTGGGATCTCGCGGGCGTCTCCCGAGGTGCGGATCCCGGCTTGCCAGAGGCGCCGACTCCCATGCCAGACCCATTACTAGTCCTCGTCGACGGATCCTCCTACCTTTTTCGCGCCTATCATGCGCTGCCGGATTTACGAAATTCCGCAAACCATCCGACGGGCGCCATCCACGGTGTAATCGCGATGTTAAAGCGGCTGCGAAATGCCTATGAGTCCGATTTTTTCGCGGTCGTTTTCGATCCGCGCGGACCGACCCTGCGCGACGAATGGTACCCGGAATACAAGGCGAATCGACCGTCCATGCCAGAGGACCTCGCCGTCCAGATCGAACCGCTTCACGAAATGATCAAAGCGCTGGGATATCCGCTTGTACAGGTGTCCGGCGTTGAGGCGGACGATGTCATCGGCACACTCGCCAGGAAAGCAGAAGAAGCGGGAATCGACGTCGTGATCTCGACCGGTGACAAAGACCTGACCCAGCTCGTCAACGCGCGGATTCGCCTCATCAACACCATGGATGACTCGGTACTGGATGTAGAAGGCGTGCAAAACAAATTTGGCGTAAAACCCGATTTGATCGTTGATTACCTCACTTTGGTCGGAGACAGCGTAGATAACATTCCCGGTGTGCCGAAGGTCGGCCCAAAAACCGCCGTCAAATGGCTGAACGAATATGGCAGCCTGGCGGGGGTGGTTACGCACGCCGAAGACATCAAAGGCAAGGTTGGCGAAAATCTGCGCGCTTTCCTCGAACAGATTCCTTTGACCCGCCGCCTCGTGACTATCATGACGGACATCGACACGGGCGTGGATCTGGATGAACTGGTACCGAACGACAAAAACGCCGCTCGGTTGATCGAGCTTTACGAGAATTTCGAGTTCAATACCTGGCTCAAGGAGTTCTCTACAAATGCCGATCCCGTTCCGGGGCCCGCGATCGGTGACGACTACGATTACGAGATCATTCTCGAAATGAATCGCTTCGATGCCTGGCTCGAAGAACTCAATGCCGCCGAGCTTTTCGCATTCGATACAGAGACCACAAGTCTCGACTACATGATCGCACGCCTCGTTGGGGTTTCGTTTGCCTGCGAGCCCGGGCGCGCGGCTTATGTGCCGCTTGGCCATCGGTATCCGGGCGCGCCCCAGCAGCTCGACACCAACGAGGTTTTGTCCAAGCTGAAGCCGATGCTTGAGGACGAAGCTAAATTAAAGCTCGGCCACAATTTGAAATATGACCGAAACGTATTACGCAATCACGAAATCGATCTTCGTGGAATTGCATATGACACGATGCTCGAGTCTTATGTACTCAATAGTACGGCGTCACGCCACGATATGGATTCCGTCGCACTGAAGTACATTAACCATCACACGATTCATTACGAGGACGTTACCGGAAAAGGCGCAAAGCAAATTGGCTTCGAGGAGGTCGCGCTCGATCAGGCCGGGCCGTATGCTGCGGAGGATGCAGATATCTGCCTGCGGCTGCACGATAAACTCTACCCGGATATTCAAAAAGAAAAGGGGCTTCATGCCATCTTGCTCGACATCGAAATGCCGTTGGTGCCGGTGCTGGCCGACATGGAGCGGTGCGGTGTTCTGATCGAAGCCAGTATGCTGTTGGAGCAGAGCGCCGAGTTATACGAGAGGATGCAGGAAATCGAATCGCAGGCCCACGATGAAGCCGGCGAAGTCTTCAATATCGGTTCGCCGAAGCAGATTCAGAATATTCTTTTCACCAAACTCGGGTTACCGGTTTTAAGCAAGACGCCAAAAGGTCAGCCGTCGACGGCCGAGTCGGTATTGCAGGAACTGGCGAACGACTACCCGCTGCCGAAACTCATTCTCGAACATCGAGCGCTTAGCAAGCTGAAATCGACTTATACGGATAAGCTTCCACAGCAAATTAATTCCGAAACCGGGCGGGTGCATACGAGCTATCATCAAGCGGTAGCTGCGACTGGACGTCTTTCTTCCTCGGATCCCAATCTGCAGAACATCCCGATTCGAAGTTCCGAGGGTCGCCGCATCCGCCAGGCATTCGTAGCGCCCGAGGGAAAAGTACTACTAGCAGCGGATTATTCTCAGGTCGAACTTCGAATCATGGCGCATCTCTCAAAGGACGAAGGGCTGAAGTCGGCGTTCGAGGATAAACTCGACGTACATCGAGCCACTGCGGCGGAAGTGTTCGGTATGCCCATGAACGAAGTATCGGACGATCAGCGGCGCGCAGCAAAAGCCATTAATTTCGGATTGATCTACGGCATGTCCGCCTTCGGCCTGGCGCGTCAGCTGGGGATCGATCGCGGGGCGGCTCAGGAGTACATCGATCGCTACTTCAATCGGTACCCAGGGGTGCGAACCTATATGGATAAAATCCGGGAAACCGCGCGAGAAAAGGGTTTTGTCGAGACCGTATTCGGCCGTCGTTTGTACTTACCCGAAATCAATGCCCGAAACGCTCAACGTCGGCAGTATGCCGAACGCACAGCAATCAACGCACCGATGCAAGGTACCGCCGCCGACATCATCAAGCGCGCGATGATCGCCGTGGACGGTTGGATTCGCCAATCCGGAACGCCGACGGATCTCATTATGCAGGTGCATGATGAACTCGTTATCGAAGTTGCCTGCGAGCACGTCGAACAGCTAGCTCCAGAAATCGTGCGCTTGATGTCGGATGCAGCCAATTTATCGGTACCTCTAGTTGTAGATATCGGCCACGGGCGGAATTGGGACGAAGCCCACTAGTGCGCTATTCCGCAACAATCCTTCATCATTCGCCGATCCTCGTGCCGCGCTACGGCGTTGCGACTCTGGTCGTATTACGGATGCCTTCCATGGCATCCGCCCTTCGCGCCGGCCTGCGGGGATCCAACTTTAATTCGCACCATTCCCGGCGCTCATCGTGCGGGCGCGCTACGCGCGTCCAATTCTGCTCCTGACAGAATTGTGTTCCCGACGAATTTGTGCGGATACCGTCCATGGCATCCGCCCTTCGGGCCCGCCTGCGGCGGTCCAAATTGGATTCGCGCCATCCATGGCGCTCACCCTGCGGGCGCACTGGGCGCGTCCAATACTGTTCCCGACAGAATTGTGTTCCCGACGAATTTGTTCCGATACGACGCCTCCTCGCGCCTTGTATCGCAAAATGAGGCCTGCGTGACTTATTGCAGTTTATTATGGGATAGCACACTAGAAGGATGTTGAAAACGAGATCCTATCGTGTTTCAAAAGCCTGGCAGCGATCTGTCGCGGACCTCAAGACGATATTCAATGAACCTTGTGCTACCATTAATCAGACACATCAATAATTACTTTTAGAGTCATCTACTCTAAGCAACCGGTAGATCCCCGCCGCCCGCCTGTCCATCGATCATCTGTAGTTCGATGCTTTTAATTCCCGCTATCGATCTAAAAGACGGAAAATGCGTCCGTTTGAAGCAAGGCGACATGTCGCAAGTCACGGTATATTCAGATGACCCAGTGTCTGTCGCGCGTCGCTGGGTCGATGCCGGCGCGAGAAGGCTGCACATCGTCGATTTGGATGGTGCATCGGACGGGAAGCCGGTCAACTCGGTCATCATCCACGAAATTGCGGACTCATGCCCCGATGTCCCGATTCAAGTGGGGGGGGGCATTCGCGACGAGGACACGATCCAGGAATACCTGGACGCAGGCGTTCGGTTCGTGATTCTTGGAACGAAAGCCGTAACTGCGCCACACTTCGTCTCGGACGTTTGTATAGAATTCCCGGGACATATCATCGTCGGCCTCGATGTCCGCGAAGGAAAAGTGGCAATCGACGGCTGGTCGAAATTATCCCGTCACGATGCAGTGGATCTGGCGCAGCATTTCGAAACAGACGGCGTGGCCGCGATAGTTTTCACCGACATCGGGCGAGACGGTATGATGTCTGGCCTGAATGTCGAAGCAACGGTCAATTTCGCACGAAATCTGAATGTACCGGTCATCGCTTCGGGCGGTGTGGCGAATCTCGACGATATCCGTGCCTTATGCGACGTGCATGCGGAAGGCATTGATGGAGCAATCACGGGGCGGGCCATTTACGAAGGCACACTCGAGTTCTCGGAGGCTCAAATTCTGGCCGACGAACTCTGCGGCAATTCCGCACCCTGATGGGCCTCGCCAAACGCGTTATTCCGTGTCTCGATGTCGACGCTGGGCGGGTCGTCAAGGGCGTTCGGTTCGTCGATATTCGTGATGCCGGCGATCCAATCGAAGTCGCACGGCGTTACGACGAACAGGGCGCCGACGAAATCACTTTTCTGGATATCACAGCGAGCAGTGACGAGCGCGACACCATCGTACACGTAGTCGAAGCCGTGGCAGCGGAGGTCTTCATTCCGCTCACCGTAGGCGGCGGGATTCGAAGCGTAGACGATGTCCGGCGTATGCTTAAAGCCGGTGCCGACAAAGTGGGCATCAATACGGCGGCCGTACAGAATCCGAGTCTCGTGCGCGATGCGTCATCGAGGTTTGGATCGCAATGCATCGTCGTTGCGATCGACGCACGGGCGGTGACGAATGCGAACGAGTGTTGGGAGGTTTACACTCATGGTGGCCGCAATCCAACGGGAATCGACGCGGTGGAGTGGGCACAACAGATGGCGGAGGCAGGCGCTGGCGAGATACTGCTGACGAGCATGGACAGAGACGGTACCCGCCTCGGTTATGACGTTAAACTGACGAAGGCCGTCGCCGATGCCGTTTCGATTCCCGTCATTGCCTCGGGCGGGGTCGGCTCGCTGGATCATCTCGTCGACGGTATTCGGCTCGGCCATGCCGACGCCGTACTCGCCGCAAGTATTTTTCATTTCGGCGAGCACAGCGTCGATGAAGCCAAGAGATGCATGCAGGCCGCCGGGATCGAGGTGAGATTGTGAGTTGGCAAGACGAAATTATCTGGAATGAGCAGGGGCTTGTTCCCGTGATCGCCCAGGATGTGGCCAGCGGGCGCGTCCTGACTTTGGCCTGGTTGAACCAAAAGGCGCTGGAAGCGAGCATACAGGAGGGCCGCGCGGTCTATTGGTCTCGATCAAGGGGCAAACTCTGGCGCAAAGGAGAAGAGTCGGGTCACATCCAGCTCATTCGGGAAATCAGGATCGATTGCGACGCGGATGCAATACTACTGGTGGTCGAGCAGGTCGGCGGCATCGCCTGTCATACGGGGCACGAACGATGCTTTTACCGCATATTCGACGACGGCCACTGGAAAGAGACGGATCCGGTCCTGCGCAAACCGGAGGACATTTACGATAACAGCCGGTCGAAATCGAGGGATCATAGGTGAGCGACATTTTGCAGCGTCTTGGGGATGTAATCGATGCGCGTCGTAGCGCGTCACCCGACGAATCGTATGTCGCGGGCTTGTTTAAGGACGGTATCGATCGAATTTTGAGCAAGATCGATGAAGAAGCCAGTGAGACGATAATCGCCGGAAAATCAGGGGATCGGAAACAAATTGTGTACGAAACCGCGGATTTATGGTTTCATTCCATGATTTTGCTAAAATTCATGGACATAGAGCTGGACGAAGTGCTCAATGAACTTGAAAGGCGGTTCGGGGTTTCGGGTCTGGCGGAAAAAGCGTCACGCAGTAGTAAGCCGTCATAGCCGCAATTACCGTACTGCTTATCGCATCGGAGGCAACAGATGTCATTCGGTATTAAAGAACTCGTAGTCATACTTATCATCGTCATGCTGATTTTTGGCACCAAAAAAATCAAAGGCGTCGGTTCGGACGTCGGCGGTTGGATAGCGGATTTTCGCAAAGCCATGAGAGAGGAGCCGGTTGAGGACGAGGAAATTGCTGCGGAGGATACGAAACGCGTCATCGAAGGTGAGGCCCACGCCGCGGAGGATACAAACCGCGTCGTCGATGGCGAAGCCCACGCAGAGAAAGAAGAAGTTTAACGACGAATTTCCATGTTCGATATCGGATTTTGG
Source organism: Gammaproteobacteria bacterium (assembly GCA_963662545.2). Lineage (GTDB taxonomy): Bacteria > Pseudomonadota > Gammaproteobacteria > JAYYZW01. The sequence goes on along the minus strand of CAXXLL010000003.1, from coordinate 1,646,513 downwards.
GAAATCGGCATAATTGCCATCGTTGCGCTTCTGTTCGTCGGCCCCGAGCGCCTGCCGGGCATGATTCGAACCGCTGGAAAATGGGTGGGGCGCGGACAGCGCCTCGCGCGCGAAGTGCGCAGTGAACTCGAGCGTGAAGCTATCGCCCTGGATATCAAAGACGTGAGTCGGGAATTCCTTGCTGAAGACAAACGCCTGAAAGGCCTGGTGAAAGGCCTGGATAAAATTTCCGCCACCGACTCGACGCCTCAGAAGTCAGAAGACAAGGTCTGATCCCCGATCGGGCCGGATCGCGACGCCTTCAGTCGCGCGAATTTCGAAATGCCCTCCAAAGAATCGCAAAACCAATCGGAAGAGGACGACGGTCTAGACCAGAAGCAGCAGAGCTTCGTATCGCATCTGTTTGAATTGCGGAATCGGATCCTTCGAGCCTTGGCTTGTGTATTCATCGTGTTGTTGTGCCTGATGCCGCTGGCCAATCAGCTTTTTCTGTGGCTCGCGGAACCGTTGCTGGTTTACCTGCCTGGAAGTTCTTCCATGATCGCAACGGAAGTCGCGTCACCGTTCTTCGCCCCGTTCAAGCTGGCGTTATTCGTCGCAGTTTTCATTTCCGCCCCCTTCATTTTCTATCAGGCATGGGCGTTCGTTGCGCCGGGCCTGTATTTGAAGGAAAAACACCTGGCGATGCCGCTGCTGATTTCAAGCACCTTACTGTTTTATTTGGGTATCGTTTTCTGCTACTTCGTCGTTTTCCCTCTCGTATTCGGATTCTTTACATCCGCCGCGCCGGAAGGCGTGACCATCATGACGGATATCAGCAGGTATTTGGATTTCGTCCTGAAGCTGTTTTTCGCTTTCGGGATCGCTTTCGAAGTGCCGGTTGCAACTTTTCTGATCGTACGCACCGGAATTTCAACGGTGGAATCACTGGGTCAAAAGCGACCCTACGTTATCGTCGGGGCGTTCGCGCTCGGAATGCTTTTGACGCCGCCTGACGTCATATCACAGATCCTGCTGGCAGTTCCGATATGGCTGCTGTTCGAACTCGGCCTCTTCCTTTGCCGAAATGTAATTCCCGCCGACAAGGACGAAGACGATATGGATGAAACCTCAGCGGCCGAAAAACCATAAGATTAGCGACAATACGCCGAATCACTTAGATCATTTTTATTCGATACGGGTAACGCCGTCTGCGGTCCCGATCAGCACGATGTCGGCCGGTCTGCGAGCGAACAATCCATTGGCCACGATACCCGGAATCTGATTCAGGTCTTCTTCAAGGCGCACGGGTTCGATGATGCGCAGGTTATAGACGTCAAGAATGTAATTACCGTTGTCCGTGACGAAATCCGCGCGCCATTCTGGCGAGCCACCCAGCTTTACGAGTTCACGTGCCACGAAACTGCGCGCCATCGGAATGACCTCAATCGGGAGCGGGAATTCACCCAGGCGATCAACCAGCTTCGTGTCATCAATGATGCAAACGAAGCGGCGGCTTGCCTGGGCCACGATTTTTTCGCGGGTGAGGGCGCCACCTCCGCCCTTGATCAAATGGAGGTGCCGCGTAGCTTCATCTGCACCATCCACATAGACGGACAACTCACCGGCCGCATTGAGATCTAGAAGGGGGATACCGAATTGGCGGAGGCGTTCGGCGCTCGCTTGTGAACTTGCGACGGCACCGTCGAGGCGCGCCTTCAATCCGGCGAGTTCGTCAATGAAATAATTTGTCGTGCTGCCCGTACCGACGCCAATAATGGAATCGTCTTCAACGAATTCGATGGCGGCGCGTGCGGCAGCGCGTTTTTTCTCGTCTTGGGAGTTCATATCGGTTCAATCCGCGTAAATATCGGGCTCCATCGATTGTTAGATCAGCCCCAGCAGGCTGCGGGACCTGGGGAATCCCAACTTTCCTAACGCCGTAATAGATTCACCCTAAGGAACCACTGAATAAATCATGGAGCGTCTGAATGGTTCATGCCATGGTGCAGAGCAAGGCACGAAGCGCAGGCCATAGCGGGGACTACGGGCAAGGTTCGTCGGTTAAGGCTCCGCGATTTCATGGGCAAGGCAGATGGGCCATGATTTATTCAGGGGTTCCCTGAGTCCGGCGAGGTGCTAGATGTTATCGTATTAACATGCTGGACAGTTACGTAAAGATGATTCTGAAAGCCCCGGTCTACGATGTCGCCCGGGAAACCCCGCTCGAAATCGCGCCGGCCATCTCTCGCCGGATCGGCAACCAGGTGTGGCTCAAACGCGAAGACATGCAGTCGGTGTTCTCCTATAAGATTCGAGGGGCCTACAATCTGATGGCTTCCTTGTCGAACGAGGAGTTGGGCAGTGGAGTAATCACGGCGTCGGCCGGGAATCATGCCCAAGGCGTGGCTCTTGCCGCACGCAAACTCGATACCGCGGCGACGATCGTCATGCCTAAAACGACGCCCGAAATCAAAATCGAGTCTGTCCGACGTCTGGGAGCCGAAATCGTCCTTCACGGTAATACTTACGATGAGGCCAGCGAGCACGCGCATAAACTTGAAGCAGAACGCGGGCTGTCCTACGTGCCGCCCTACGATCACCCCTTGGTCATCGCCGGCCAGGGAACCGTCGCAATGGAGATTCTGCGGCAGCACAGCAAGCCCATCGACGCAATATTCGTCCCGGTGGGTGGTGGTGGATTGATCGCGGGCATCGCAGTTTATGTCAAGGCCTTGGCCCCCGAAATCCGTATCATTGGCGTCGAACCCGATGAAGCGCCTAGCATGAAGCGCGCACTCGAAGCCGGCGAGCGCGTGACGCTCGAACGCGTCGGTATTTTTGCCGATGGCGCCGCCGTGCGTCAGGTCGGAGAAGAGACGTTTAAAATAGCCAAACAGTGCGTTGACGAAATGTTGACCGTTTCGATCGACGAAATCTGCGCCGCGGTTAAGGATATTTTCGAAGATACGCGCTCGATCGCCGAACCGGCGGGAGCGCTTTCCCTGGCGGGTGTCAAACAGTACGTTGCCCGTGAAGGCGTCTCGAATGCCGAATACATCGCCATTTTGAGTGGCGCAAATGTTAATTTCGACCGCCTGCGGCACATCGCTGAATTAGCTGAACTGGGCGAGCAGCGCGAAGTTCTCATCGGCGTGGTCATTCCCGAGCGGCCCGGCAGCTTTCGCGAATTCTGCCATGCATTGGGCCCGCGCCTCATCACGGAATTCAATTATCGATACGCGGACGCGAAGCAGGCTACGGTATTCGCCGGTATTAAAATCAAAAATCGTGAGAGTGAACGCCGTCTACTCATTTCGAATCTACGTTCGCGCGGATACGAGGTCATCGACATGACCAATGACGACGTCGCGAAAATTCACGTGCGGTTCATGGTCGGGGGACATGGTGGCGGTGTCGAGCACGAACGGTTGTTGCGTTTTGAATTCCCGGAGCGTCCCGGGGCCTTGCTTCGATTTCTCACACATATCGGCGAACGCTGGAACATCAGCCTGTTCCATTACCGCAATCATGGCGCTGCTTACGGTCGGGTATTAATGGGAATCCAGGTTCCGCCGGCGCAAAGTGAAGAATTCGAGACAGTGATCAAAGAACTCGACATGCCGTTCGAAGACGAAACGACGAACCCGGCCTACCGCCTTTTTCTACATTGAATATGGGGAACGGATCTCAGGGGTTCGAGTCCACGCGTACACTCGGAGTTTCCCGTGAAGCCGTCTGCGAAGCCATGCGCCGTCTCGAGCGGCAGGGTCTGAACTGTGGCACGGCAGGCAACGTGAGCGTACGTGCTGCCTCGGGATATTTGATCACGCCGAGCGGCGTCAAGCCCGGAGAGCTTACCCCGGAGAGTATCGTATACATGCGTGACCGTTCCGAGGTCTTCGATGATGACGCCAGACCATCCAGCGAATGGCGATTTCACAGGGATATCCTTGCAGTGCGAGACGACGTTGGCGCGATCGTGCACGTGCATTCGGCGCACGCCACGGCATTGGCCTGCCATCGGCAGGATATCCCCGCTTTTCATTACATGATTGCGGTCGCGGGGGGTGATTCCATACGCTGCGCGCCCTATGCGACATTCGGCACGCAGCAACTTTCCGACCGGGCACTCGAGGCGCTCGAGGGCCGGCGGGCGTGCTTATTGGCGAACCACGGCATGATCGCACTCGGCAACACCTTACAAGAAGCGGTGGATCTTGCCGTTGAAGTCGAGGAACTGGCGAAGCAGTACGTTTTGGCGGTGATGATCGGCGAGCCCGCTATACTGAGCGAAGAGGAAATGAACGAAGCGCTGAAAAGGTTCGAGGATTACGGAGCCCGCCGTGGCGAAAGCTAAAAAGAAATCCACGGCCGTGGAAGAATTTCGCCAGAGGCCGCTGTTTCACCTGGCGTTTCCAGTCACCGATCTCGAGGCCGCGCGAAACTTTTATGTCGACGTCCTGGGATGCAGAATTGGACGCAGCAGCGAAACATGGGTCGACTTCGACTTTTTCGGATATCAGATTACCGCGCACCTGATTGGCAGCGGTGCAACCGTCGACACCACCCCTGTAGATGCCCACGATATACCGGTGCCACACTTCGGCCTGATCATGAGCTGGGAAGACTGGCACCGCGCGGTCGATCATATGAGCTATATCGGTGTTTCGTTTCGGATAGCACCCCATATCAGGTTCAAAGAAGCACCCGGTGAGCAGGCGACCTTCTTCCTCGAGGACCCGTCTGGAAACTGCCTAGAATTCAAGGCGTTCAGGAATCCAGAAGCTGTATTTTCAACAACTTGAACGCGCCGGAGAAGACCAACCCGAAGGGCTGGCAGCTATTTTCGCGCATTTCGGCGTTGCTCGTCGCATATATAGCCTATGCTTTGCCGCACTCCTCGCGCTTTGAACTTCACAAAAATGGCTACCGGCGCGCATGTGAATAATTTTGAGATAGATTTCTAATAAAAAAGCTCGCGCAGTTTTTCGCCAGGGTCAATTGCTCGCATGAATGCTTCGCCAACGAGAAAGGCATGCACATCGTTGTTCCGGAGGTGGCGGACGTCGCTACTCGTATGAATACCCGATTCGGTCACGACGAACCGATCGTCCGGAATATCTTTGAGCAATCCAATCGTCGTCTCGATATCCGTTTCGAACCGCTTAAGATCGCGGTTATTAATCCCGATCAGCGGTGTTCTTATTCGCAGCGCGCGCTCGAGCTCGGTGCGATCGTGGACTTCGATGAGGACATCCATTCCGAGATCGGTCGCGATGGCTGACAGCTCATCGAGTTCGCTGTCATGCAGGCAAGCGATGATAAGGAGAATGCAGTCCGCACCCAGGGCACGGGCCTCGATAACCTGGTAGGGATCGATAACGAAATCCTTCCGAATCACGGGCAGTTCACATTGGCTGCGTGCAGCGATGAGGTGCTCGTCGGCGCCTTGAAAATAACGTTCGTCCGTTAACACGGAAAGGCAAGTGGCCCCGCCACGCTGATAACTCTTGGCAATGGCGGCAGGGTCGTAATTTTCGCGAATGACACCTTTGCTAGGCGACGCTTTTTTGCATTCGGCGATCACCGCCGGATCGCCGGAGGACACACTGCGTATGAGGGCAGCGAGAAAGCCACGCGAGGGGGACACCGATTTACAGAGTTGTTCCAAATCTGCGAGCGGACGATCGACTTTCCTCGCTTCCACCTCGGATTTCTTGTGGGCGATGATTTCAGTCAGGATGTCAAACATCGCGGCGATAAAAATCTTTCGTTCATTCAGGAAGCGAGCGGGTAAATTCGATAAATCGTTCGAACTTCTGTTTTGCCTTGCCTTCGGCAATGACTTGTCGCGCACGCACGATGCCCTGCGCCAGGTCGGGCGACATCTCCCCGACATAGATAGCGGCGCCTGCATTCAATCCGATGACGTCAAGGGCAGGCCCGACTTCATTGTCGAATACCGAACGAATGATATCCAGGCTATCCTGCGCATCACTCGCCCCCAACGCTTCCAGCGATTGGAGCGGTACGCCAAAATCTCGGGGATCGATTTCATAATTCCGGACCTCACCTGCATCTAACTCGGCCGCGTAGGTGATGCTGCCGATGCTTATTTCATCCATTCCGTCCTTGGCACAAACAACCAGTGCGCGCTCGACCCCGAGGCGTCGGAGAACTTCCGCCGCACGCGGCACCCAGGTTTTGTCGAAGACGCCCATCAACTGCGCCGAAGCGTTCGCCGGATTGGTCAGAGGTCCGAGGACGTTGAACAAGGTTCGCGTACCGAGTTCGCGGCGCGGCCCTGCCGCGTGGCGCGTTGCACTGTGATGTCTCGGAGCGAACATGAACCCGACGCCGACCTCTCGAATGCAAGCCGCGACTTGATTCGGCGCAAGATCGATACGCGCGCCGGCTGCTTCCAGAACATCTGCGCTACCGCTTGCACTGGATGCTGCCCGGTTACCGTGTTTGGCAATGTTTCCCCCGGCAGCAGCCACGACAAAGGCCGCTGCGGTAGAGATATTAAATGTGCCGATTCCGTCGCCGCCCGTCCCGCACGTATCGATTAACGGCGAGCGATCGATGTCCACGTGAGCAGCGAGTTCGCGCATCACACTAGCTGCGGCAGCTATCTCCTCTATGGTTTCGCCTTTCATCCGAAGAGCGATCAAAAGCCCCGCAATCTGTGCCGGTGTGGCGTCGCCGGCCATGATGACCTCCATGACATCATGCATGTCATCGAAACTCAGATTATTCCCGCCGACAACGTTGCGGATGGCCGATTTGATATCCACTGGAAATCAAGTAGTGGCTGTGGACTGTGTTAAAAAATTGCGGAGCAGGTCGTGCCCGAAATCGGTCAAAATTGATTCCGGATGGAACTGAACGCCATGTAATTCGAGCGATTGGTGCTGCAACCCCATAATTTCATCGCGAGTTCCGTCGTGCCTTACCGTCCATGCGGTGACCTCGAAGCATTCGGGCAGCGAATCCCGTTCCGCGACGAGTGAGTGATAGCGTGTGGCGGTAAACGGATTTTCTAAGCCTGAGAAAATGCATTTGCCGTTGTGATAAATTTTCGAGGTTTTGCCGTGCATGACTTGCCTTGCGTGCACGATTCGGCCTCCGTAAGCCTGCGCGATGCTCTGATGGCCGAGGCACACGCCCAGGATCGGAATCTCTCCGCCGAGCGATCGCGCAACCTCCATCGATATTCCCGCTTCATTGGGTGTGCAAGGACCAGGAGATATAATGATGTAGTCCGGCTTCATCCTCCGGATCTGATCCAGTCGAATAGCGTCGTTCCGTACGACCTCGACATCCTGACCCAACTCGCCGCAGTACTGCACGAGGTTATAGGTGAAGGAGTCGTAATTGTCGATCATCAAGATCATGAAGAATCTGCAGGCGAGCCGTCATTTTCCTGGCCAGGCATAATTCGGCTGATGGCACGATGGATCAGAAAAACCGCGTAGTTACCGATGAATCCGCGAACAGCGCATTCTCCAGGCGGCGTCAATCCGCATTCGCGGAGGGGCTGGGCAACCGCGTCGGAAATATCGGGCGCGCTGTCTACCAGGGTACCGTCCAAATCGAACAGCACGGCGCCTCTTTGTTTCGTCATCTTGCTTTGGCGCTTTCGACAGCCCCGCGCATCTCCGAGATTGTATTGCGGTAATTCGCGCTACCAAAAATGGCTGATCCCGCAACGAAGGTATCGGCTCCGGCGCCAGCGATCTCACCTATGTTATCGATTTTCACGCCGCCGTCGATCTCGAGGCGAATCGAAAGCCCGGACTCGTCTATCAGGCGCCTCGCACTGCGGAGCTTATCCAGCGCCGATGGAATAAACGATTGACCACCGAAGCCGGGATTGACCGACATGATCAAAATCATATCGACTTTATCCATTACGTAATCCAGCGCATTTAACGGCGTCGCCGGGTTGAACACGAGGCCCGATCGACAACCGGCATCGCGGACCTGCTGCAGATTGCGGTCGACGTGTTCACACGCTTCGGGATGGAACGTGATGTAGTTTGCGCCCGCGTCCGCGAATTCACCGATCAGGCGGTCGACCGGGCTAACCATTAAGTGGATGTCGATCGGGGCAGTTACACCATAATCACGCAACGCGCGGCAAAGGAGCGGACCGATTGTCAGGTTCGGTACATAGTGGTTGTCCATCACATCGAAATGGATCAAGTCCGCGCCTGCGTTCAGGACGGCATCAACTTCCTCTCCCAGGCGCGCAAAATCAGCCGACAAAATGGAGGGGGCGATAAGCGGGTCGAGTTTCATGGGATGCGGTAGGTTGTGAGCCTATTTCAATGCGGGCGCACTCTACCGCATCCTATGAAACGATGCACCCGGACCGGTTGAAGGGCCTAGCGCGCATATCTCGCCATCCTTCTGCTGCTACGGCCCGATGGTACGCCCTGACCGGCGTTTACTCGGTCGGAATGCTCAACCTGATACGGATAGCCGTTCCTGGCATCCGCCCGGAGTTACACCAGCCATTCCGGACGCTTGAACCACCTCGTGACGAACGCTGGTGAAATTTACGGCTTTGCTATGGAAACAGCGACGGGTGCCGATAACCCTGGTATGTTCAGTCGATATCGGCCGGTCCGGCTGCCGGGGCTTTTTTTTCCGAGTGCGTTGCTATTGTTTGCCGCAACGACCGCTGTGGCCGAAGGAAACGACGCGCCCAAGCTCGCTGCCAAGGGGAACAACCCGAGCGCGAGCCCCGGCATTGCAATTTCATATGGGAGACAGCGCGAGCGGGCGATTCTCGAACTGATCGAACGGAAAGCCCTGCCCGAGGAATTCCTTGTACTCGGGACGCCGGAACTACCGTTCATCGTCCGATTCGAACGCGCGCGGGGCCCGACGCCGCAAGGCGCGCTGCTCTTCGTCCCGTCTCGCGGTGCATTTGTCGGAAACGACGAAATGACCGAGGCGTTCTTCCGCGGATTTCCGGTAAATGGTTGGTCTGTGCTCGCAGTGCAGCCGACACTTCTCGCACGGGGCGCGAGCCTCGATGAATATGAAGCTCTGGCCGAAACGGCAGTCGCCCGAATTCGCGATGCAATTCAGTTTTTGATCGAGGATGGTATCTCCCGAATCGTCATGGCTGGCAATTCCGCCGGCGCGACACTAATGCGCCAATGCCTTCAAAACGGAGTTCCTCGCGAAGTTTCGGCGTTCGCCGCACTCGGTATGTGGCAGGGTGAAATTGATGACCTTCCCATGCTGGAACTGATCGGCGCACGCGACGAACGCGCTGTCACATCGTCCAGGCACCGTGAAAAGGACGCCGCTCGCAGGGCTTTCGGCCAGTACAGGCTCATCGTATTAGGCGGAGCCGATGCCCGATATCTCGGGTTCGAGGATGAGATTGCGCAGCGGATCAGAGGTTGGGCCGAACGGCTTAGCTTGCACGCCACGGTGTCGCGAGATCCCTGAGGAAGTCACTTCTGCGAAAAGGCACCATAGAATTCGATCCGGCGCCGAGTTCCGTCGATGAAGTACTTTACCGTTCGGGGCGGTGAGTAGCCCTGCACATCGAGCGGCGGCGGCCCTGTCAAGACGCTACGTCGACAGGTATCTGAAGGCCTTCGGTCGTCGATGAGCCCCGGTGATCGAGATCAATTTGTCCCTTATCGAGCCGGTCGAGAAATTCAATCACCCGATTTCGCGTTTCTCCGATATCTTCATTCAGAATGCCATGACGTTCCGACTCGATCCAGTGCAGCTCCTTCAAGGTTGAACCTGCTTTTTCGTGGATGATCGCTGCGCTTTTTGGGTCGACAACTCGATCGTTCAACGCCTGTATGACGCACACCGGTGGTTCAATCTCCGGCAAAATGGAATTTAGATGCCCTGCGAGCCGCTTTAGCTCATAGAGTCCCCGCAGCGGCATATGGCGATAATTGATCAATGGATGTTCGGATTCGTTTGGTCTGAATGGCATGACGCCCTCATAGGACGACAGCCATCGAACCACACGGTTGGCACCGTGCATCAATGGAACAAAGAGCATGTTCTTGTTATGGAATTTGACGGGTGGGCTGATCGCAACGATTCCGGCAATCGATTCGGGCCGATCCGCCGCAGTTACCAGACCGAGTGAGCCGCCGGTTGAAAATCCGACGACGGTGTATTCATCGACGAATGCCTCAATAATTTCGCGTCCCCTTTCTACTGACCGCATCCAGTCTTTCCACGAACGGTCACGCAGGTCCCACGGCGAGGTGCCGTGGCCTTTGAGCCGCACCCCGAGCGTTATGTAACCGAGTTCGTGTAGTTCTTCACCAAAACTCCTGACTTCGGCAGGCGAGGCGAGGAAGCCGTGGATGAGAACGATACCTATGCGCCTGGGCTTATCCGGTACGAAGAAAAACGGGCTGGGATCCGCGCTCGCCGTTTCACGCGAGTTAATCTCGAAATGCTTGCGTTTGCCATATATCGTTTTGTCCCATTCCAGCGACTTGATTTCATCATCGTAGAATTCATACGCAAGCTCACGCCTAGATATCTTACCGGCCCGATCGAGAGCGGAGCGGACCGCCTTACCGACTGGTTTCAAGGGTTCGACCTCGTTGGCATAAACCTCTATCGGATTCTCCAGTCTTATTTCGTCGAACTCGTGTTCCTCCTTGAGCTTTTGCTTCAGAATCAATTGGTCATTTTGCCGTTCGAGGAGTGCGGCCGCTTCGGCGGAAACGAGAAACTGGGTCAGGGCAGAAGGCGCCGCCTCGAGCACGGGCTGGTAACGTCCCGGATTGCATAGTCCCCGGTGCAGACGAATTTCCCGATGATTTTGCAGCCGCTTGACCGACAGGTAGAGCGCTTCCCGAAAGTAGCGTTCGGACAAGGTCGTCGTACCTTGTTCAGCACATTTCAGAAGAATGGTGGACGCCAGGTGAGACAGGTTAACGGTCACAGTTTGATAAATGTCGCGCATATAGCGATCTCGAAGTCGGTTGATCGCTATTCGAACGGCCCGAGTCGCGGTCCGGCGAACTATACTTGCACTCAGGTATTCGATATCAAATATGGAATTCAAATCCGGCAGTTCGCGCGCGAGATAGCCCCCAACGCGCTTCTCAAACCACGAGGACTGCTCCTCGATTCGAAGAGTGGGCCCAAGATTGATATCCATGTCCGTCGCCTTGAGCAGGATATTGCCCTCCACTATCAACTCATCAATGGCGCGTTTGCTGAGTTCGCCCGGTAGCATCTCCGCACCGCGACGAAGAATGTTGTCACTGATACGCAGCGGATAAAATGTGATACTCGCCGGGACCACTGCGACGGGGCGCGAGGCGGCTTCGATCAATTCGTCCACGCCGCTCAAACGAAGATCTCGCGACCAGGCGTCAAGGCGGGCCTGGTCTCCGATGCGATCGCGAAATAGGACGGCTTGCTTGAATATCTGCAGCCCGATGGCGAGTCGTGCGGCGCCCGTGTGATGTTTGCGGCGTTCATTCGCATGGCGCGAGAACACATTGTAGCGACCGCGTTCATCGACGACCTGGCGATCCTTGACCATGCCCCCTTCCGGGAACACCACGATCTTGCGCCCTTTCAGGATATCCGTCGCCAATAACTCCATGAGGTGCGGGTGATCATTGGGTACGACGCCGAGATCACGCAATGCGTTCGCGAAACGATCGCTGCCCTTGAAAAATTCCGCCGCGGCGATCGAACGGCAAAATTCACCGGTTTCATGGTAGATCAAATACTGTGGAATAAAGGTTTCGACCCGCGAGAAATGGTTGTATAGGAAAATGTCGCCGTTATCGATTTGCCGGTGCCCGTGATGCATTTTTATCTGAACGCCCAGAACCTTTCGAACCTGGTCGAAGGCCCGTACGCACCAGTCATAGGTTTGCTGGTTGAGATCGAAATACCTGTCCATATGAGGATCAGCGGCGCTTTATCGAATAGATGTAGTTTAACAGGCTCCTAAAACGGAGTTATTCACTGGACGATTTTCCGTCCATGGATGTAGCGACATCCATCAAGGACTTTAGCGCTTGATGGATTGAGTGCAAGAACAGCTGCGTTTTCGCGACCACGCGGAGACGAAGGTCGAGAAGTTTCCTCTAGCCGGCCGACTAAGGGCCTTTGAATAAGTCATGGTGGGTTTGAATGGTTCATGCAATGGTGCAGGTCAAGGCACGAATCGCAGGCCTTAGCGGGGACTATGGCTAAGGTTCGTCGGTTAAGCCTCCGCGATTTCATGGGCAAGGCAGATGGGCCATGATTTATTCAGAGGCTCCCTAAAGCAATGCCCTACGCTCGTTGTGCCGCCTGGCGCGTGAGCGCCCATTCGACGTGTTCGCGTACGATTACCGACGGATGTTTCCGCCGCAACTGCAACGCTCTCACGATTTGGACGTCGAATGGTGCATTGCCCATGGCCACGGCGAGGTTACGCAGCCATTGTTCGTAAGAAATCCGCCGGATGGCGGAGCCTTGGGTCATCGTGTCGAATTCCGATTCGTTCAGGGAAAACAGGCTCACAAGGTCCGGATCATCGAGCCCATGACGCGGGGCAAAATCAGCGACCGCGGACATCCTTGCATAGCGGTTCCACGGGCAGACGAGCTGGCAGTCATCGCAGCCGAATATGCGATTACCGATCGAAGGCCTCAAGGCTTCCGGAATGCTGCCTTTATACTCGATGGTGAGGTATGAAATGCACCGTCGCGCATCCAGTTTGAACGGCGCGACGATCGCGCCCGTCGGGCAGATGTCGATGCAGCGCGTGCAACTCCCGCAGTGCTCGCTCTCGAATATGCGTTCGGGCTCAAGCGGTAGATCCGTAAAGATCTCCCCCAGGAAAAAAAGCGAACCGTCGTGGCGGTTAATCAGATTAGTGTGCTTTCCAATCCAACCGTGTCCCGCGTTGCGTGCGAGCGCGCGTTCCAACACCGGTGCGCTGTCGGTGAATACACGATAACCGAAGGGTCCGACGAGCCCCTCGATACGTTGCGCAAGCCGTTTTAGTCGTGAACGCAGAACCTTATGGTAATCACGGCCGAGCGCGTAGCGTGCAATGTAGGCTTTGCCCGGTTTGTCCAGCAATGACAGAGAATCCTCGACACTCTGGCGCATGTAATCCATTCGCAGCGAAATTACGGAAATCGTCCCTGGTACGAGCAATTCTGGATGCGCGCGCTTGGAGCCGTTACGTTGCATATAGGACATCGTGCCGTGGAACCCGTCCTTCAGCCATTTGGAAAGATGCACTTCATCTTTTTGGAGCGCAATATTGGCAACGGCGGCGTGTTGAAATCCGATTTGGTGAGCCCAGCGCCGAATTGATTCGACAACCGCCCGCACGTCCAGATCGAGCCCGTCGCAACTTCTCAAATCGGCAGCCATCAGCGTGTCAGTTCATCCTTGGCAAAATCATATCAGGATGGAGCATTCCAACATCCCCCAAACCGCGTAATATGCGGGTTGGCGTAAAGAATGTGCCCGTTCTGCGAGCTCAGGTGGAAATATTCCCATAACGGGCACAACATGCGGTGAATTTGGGATTCCGCATTGATATAGACTCTTCGCGAAAGTCAATCCAGCGGTAGGAGCATGATCGAATTAGTTAGCGACTGGTACAAACGGCATTTTTCGCACCCGCAGGCCGTGCTCTTGGTCGTTCTCCTGGTCGTGGGTTTCATCCTCGTAATTTTTTTTGGCGACATGCTCGCGCCGGTGCTGGCTGCTTTGGTCATCGCCTATTTGCTCGAAGGCTCGGTTCATTATCTTGAGACGCATGGGCTTTCGAGGATTGTGGCCGTGACTATTGTTTTCACGGTATTCCTCACGATTCTGGCGTTTCTGGTGGTCGGTCTGGCACCCATCGTCTCCCGGCAGCTGACGAATTTCGTGCATGATTTGCCGCGCATGGTATCGCAGTGGCGAGAACTCTTAGTGCGCTTGCCGGAAACCTATCCAAATTCGATTACGACACCGCAGATCGACGAGGTGATCGATACCATTCGCAGCGAAATCAGCGCACTTGGACAAAGCGCCCTGACGCTTTCCCTCGCATCGATACCGGTCATGGTCACCGTGTTGGTGTATCTAATCCTGGCGCCAGTACTCGTGTTCTTCTTTCTCAAAGATAAGGATGATCTCGCAGCTTGGTTGTCCGCGTTCTTGCCCAAGGATCGCAGAGTCCTGGTGGAGGTGTGGCACGACGTCGATGATCAAATTGGTAATTACGTTCGCGGAAAGGTTTACGAGATATTCATCGTTGGATCCGTAACCTATGCGTCGTTCGCGTTATTGGGTTTGTCTTATGCGCCCATGCTCGCGGTTCTGGTCGGATTGTCAGTCATCGTGCCATACATAGGTGCCGCCGTAATTACCCTGCCTGTCGCGGTTGCGGCTTACATACAGTTCGGATGGGGAGCCGATTTCATTTGGATCATGGTCGCTTACGGCATCATTCAAGCCTTGGATGGAAACCTGCTGGTACCGCTGCTGTTTTCAGACGTCGTCAATCTGCACCCCGTAGCGATTATCGTCGCAGTGCTGGTATTTGGCGGCTTATGGGGTTTCTGGGGCGTTTTTTTCGCGATTCCGCTCGCCACACTCGTAAAATCCTTGTTGAAAGCCTGGCCCAGCCGGGTCGACATCGAAGCCGCTGCTATTTGACCGGCTCCATAATGGCATCCAGGTTGAGCTGGTCACAAAAATCCATGAATTCATTGCGCAGCGCGGCAATTGAGATGTCGGTTGGAATACTGACGGTCATATGCAATGAAAACATCGGCGTTCCGGTGTGTGCGGCAGCATAATTTCCAGAATATAGATCCTCGATATTGATGTGCCTCCGGGCGAAGAATTGCGCGATTTGGTGAACGATTCCAGTCTGGTCGACCGCTACCACCTCTACTGCGTAGGGCATCAAGTCATGTTCCGGTTCGCGCGTCTTCGCCCGCTGCGCGATAAGGGTGATTTCAAGATCCGATTCAAGCCTCGCAAGCAGGTTTTCAATCTTGGCAATAGCGTCCCAGGTACCCGACAGGAGCATTATGATCGCAATGCGATCGCCCAGAACGGACATGCGAGATTCTACAATATTGCAGCCGCACTCACTGATCGTTTTAACGAGCGGTTCTATTAGTCCCGGGCGATTTGCACCGATAGCTGATATGGCAATGAAATTCTTCATTTAGAAGGGGCGTCGTGGTGGTGGTTCGAGTCGTCCGGGGGACCGGGGATTGTCTTGGAGTTCGCGGTAAGCCGCAAGTCCGGGTCGAATCCCGGCCAGATGCCAACGACCCTATAAAACCCTCCCATCTTGTCCTGATAGCGCCTAGTAGTTAATATAAGCGATTGTTTTAAAGGATATTACTATGCACTCGCTCAGCGGCAGCCTGGTCGCTCTGGTATCCCCCATGATGGCGGGAGTCGGTCCGGAAACCCCGCTCGATGAGAACGGTTTCGCCGAGCTCGTCGAGTTTCATATCGATCAAGGCAGCGATGGCATCGTCGCCGTCGGCACGACCGGGGAGTCAGCAACCCTTAGCGAAGAAGAGCACTGTGAGGCCATTCGCATGGTAGTTGATCTCGTTTCCGGCCGCATACCGGTGGTCGCCGGAACGGGAGCCAACTCCACGCACGAAGCGATCCGCCTGACGCAGTGCGCGAAGACGGCGGGCGCGGACGCGTGTCTGCTGGTTACGCCGTATTACAACAAGCCAACCCAGGAAGGACTGTATCTGCATTTCGAGGCAGTTGCCGAAGCCGTCGATATTCCTCAGATTCTGTACAACGTTCCCGGACGTACGGCTTGCGACATGGTGCCGGAAACGGTCGGAAGACTGGCGGCTGTGGACAACATCATCGGCATCAAGGAAGCGACGGCCGAAGTCAATCGGGTTGCAGAAATTCGGGAACGCGCCGGCGAAGATTTCCTGCTGCTGAGCGGCGACGACGCCACGGCTTGTGATTTCCTCATGGCAGGAGGGCATGGTGTCATTTCAGTAACCGCCAACGTTGCGCCCCGGCTCATGCATGAATTGTGTACCGCCGTGCTGCAGAGAGATGAGGAAACCGCTAGAGACATCGACAGCCGGCTCCAAGCCCTGCACCGTGATCTCTTTCTCGAGGCGAACCCGATTCCCGTCAAGTGGGCGGTCCATGAATTGGGATTGGTGAAAGCCGGTATCCGCTTGCCTTTGACTTGGTTGTCGGAACAGTATCGGGAGAGGGTTAAGAATGCCATGAATTGTGCAGAAGTAACGATCCACGCATGAACTCGAGGGAGTTGGTCGAGTTGAGACAAAGATTTCCGTACACGATCAGGGTTGTGATCGTCGGTATTACAATCATCATTTCCACGAGCGCTTGCAGTAAACTCATTCCCAAGTTGGGCGAAGTAATTCCCGACACCCGTAAGGAATATCAAAAGGCCGAGACTCTTCCGGATCTCGAAGTACCACCGGACCTGAGTACCGAAGCAATCCGTGACCGCATGGCTATACCGGAGGGAGGTAAAGTTGCCCGGTATTCGGCGTATCAAGAACGACGTGCCGTGCGGCAACGCGCGGAACAGTTGGAAAAAACGCAAACCTCCGCGATCCGCGTACTAGAGGACGAATACGTCCTCGCCGTTGAGGGTATGGCCGTGCAAATATGGCCGAAAATACAGGAATTCTGGCAAGATCTGGGCTATACCCTCGACCTTGATGATGTCGAGCTCGGCGTGATTGAGACCGCCTGGATCGAAGACGAGAGTGAATTGTCTCGCGAGAAGTTCAAGGTTTTTGCGGACCCGGGCGAAGAACCTGGGACGACGGTATTGTACATATCCCACGAGAGGGAGGAGTTGGCGCCGCAGGGCGAAGATCTAGTGTGGCAACGTAAACCGCATAATGCCGATGACGTGCGCAAAGTCGTCGAGCGTCTGCAGGAGTACATGACGGGTGAATCCGCGGTGGTGGCGAGCACGGACGAACCTTCTTTCGATACAAGTCCTGAAGCGAAAGCGCCAGCTGATGATATCGCGGCAACCGTGCTGGAGCCCCGCAGCATCGGCACTTCCATGCCCGACACCGTCGGACCGCGCCACGCTGAAATTGTCAGTGTCGGCGGCGGCAAGATTTACCTGACGGTTGCCGAGGATTTTCCCACGGCCTGGAAGACGACAGGCCGGGCGCTCGAGAAAGCGGGTGTTGACGTCAAGGATTCCGATAAGGGGCGTGGCGTGTACCTGGTGGAGATGGCGCGAGCGGCTGCCGCGGACGAGGAAACGGGTGTATGGAACAAGCTCAAATTTTGGGATCGTGAAAAAGGCGAGGAATTCCAACTGAGCCTGACGGGCGTCGGAGACAAGACGGAAGTCGTCGTACTGGACAAGGATGGACGTTGGGAAACGGGGGATCAGGCGGGACAATTGCTGACTATGTTGCATGACGCGTTGAACAGCAGCCGTATCGAGTAGTGTGAGGTTCTCGACATTAGGCAGCGGCAGTGCCGGCAACGCCACGGTCGTCCACCAAGACGCCGAGGCCATCATGATCGATTGCGGCCTCAGCGTGCGCCAGATCGAAAAGCGGCTCAATCTTCTCGAAATTACACCGCAGACGCTGCTGGCGATCGTTTTGACCCACGAACACGACGACCATATTGCGGGCGCCGCCTCGTTTTCTCGCAAGCACCGAGTCCCCATTTATGCGACCTCGGGCACACATCGCGGCGCCGACGGGCGATTGGCCAACGCTTATTCTGTCATTGAATTCGCGCCGGAAAGCGAACTCGAGATCGGCGTATTTTCCCTGGCGCCTGCCATTGTTCCGCACGATGCGTATGAGCCGTGCCAGTTCGTCGTCGCCGCAAACGATCGGCGCCTCGGGATCTTGACCGATTTGGGCACGGTGACGCCACACCTTCTCCGGCATTTCCAGCGTCTTGACGCGCTCATCCTGGAATTCAATCACGACGAGGATCTGTTGTCCTCGAGTCCGTACCCGGCGAGTCTGCGGGCCCGGATCGGAGGGCAGTTCGGGCACCTGAGCAACGATCAGGCCGAGCGCATGCTCACGCAACTGGATTTGACCAGACTGACCCATCTGGTCGCGGCTCACCTGAGCGAAAAAACGAATTCACCCGAACGGGTAAAACCCTGTCTAGGAAGGCATACGCCTGAGCACGCTTCGTGGCGAATTGCATCGCAGCACATGGTGTTACCGTGGTGCGATATCTAGCCCGCAACACGCACCAAGCTTCTACTATCGCGGCCCAACGGCACGCCCTGATTAGCGATTGCTCGGCCGGAATGCTCGACGTGGGGTCGAGTCCTAGGCTGATTCTTAATCCCGCAGCTCCCAAATACAATTGCTATTAAGCACAGAGAATATAGAGGGACAAAAAGATGGCCGTGTAGCGGTCATATTTATATTGTTTTAATCCGCGACCTCTGTGGTTCTATTTTCTGCGTTTGACGTGGCTCATCAGGCGCCGGCGTTTGTTGATTTGCCGTTTGTTAAGTTTGTTTCGCCTGCCGGCAAACGGATTTTCCCCTTGTCGGAATTCCAGGTGAACAGGCGTACCGACGAGCCTCAGATTTTCGCGAAAAAAGTTGGCGAGATAGCGCTTGTAAGAACCAGGTATCGCATCGATCTGGTTGCCGTGGATCACGATTCTCGGTGGATTCTTTCCGCCGAGATGGGCAAATCTGAGCTTGATTCTCCTGCCACGCACCAGTGGCGGTTGATGCGATGCCGTCGCCTGTTCGAGCATACTGGAAAGGTCGCTGGTTTTGGGCGCAACGAAAGCCGACCGCCAGGCTGCGACGATCAACGGGAATAGTTCACCGACGCCGCTCCCATGCAGGGCGGAGATGCAGCGGATTTCCGCGTAATCAGCAAATCGAAGCCGGCGGTCGAGATCACGGCGGATCTGTAAACGTACATCTGCGCTCAACCCGTCCCACTTGTTAACCGCGACGACCAGCGCGCGCCCGGCATCGATGATCATGCCAAGCAAGTTGAGATCCTGATCAGTGACCGACTCTCGCGCGTCGAGTACGAGCAACGCGATTTGAGCCCGCTCGAGCGCCTGAAGGGCCTGAATCGCGCTGAACTTTTCGGCGACGCCCCGCGCGCGGCGCTTGCGTCTCAGCCCAGCCGTATCGATCACAGTATATGCCTGGCCGTCGCGTTCGAAATCAGAATCGATACTGTCACGCGTCGTACCAGGAACATCGCAGGTTATCATGCGATCCTGCCCCAATAATCGGTTGACCAGCGTCGATTTTCCGACGTTCGGACGCCCGATGACCGCTACGCGGATACGATCGTTCGGAGCGTCGTCGACATCGATATCGGCCGTCGGCCAATCAGTCGTGATCTCAGCGATCAGCGAGGCAACGCCGTCTCCGTGTGTAGCGGAGATGGCATGGATGTGCGGGATTCCCATTGCGGCAAACTCGGACACGGCAATGTCCGGATCCTGACCTTCGGTTTTGTTCACCGCGAGAAAGATTTCCACGCCTGCCTTGCGCATATTACGCGCCAGCTGCTGGTCGCTTGCATTCATTCCGGCGCGACCGTCGACCATCAGAATGGCGGCGTCGCAGTCACGTGCAATGTCCAGCGCATGTCGGGCAACGATATGACTCAGTTCATCAGACGCTGCATCGTCGATGCCGCCGGTATCAACGGCGATATATCCTGCCTCTCCGAGGCGTCCGACTCCGACCTTGGGGTCACGCGTTAATCCAGGCACGTCTGCAACGAGCGCATCTCTCGATCGCGTTAGGCGGTTGTACAAGGTTGATTTACCGACGTTGGGACGCCCGACGATGGCAATCGTGGGCTTATTCGATGTTTGGCTTTGAACGGTCATGACCGGGACCCGGCGGAGCCCGGCACGGACTACTGGATCCGCATGGCCAGCAGGCGGCCAGCGGAAGAGTAGCTCAAAAGGACGTTTCCAGCGGTGATGGCCGGCGAGATGATCCGGTTTTTATCAATTTTTGCGCGGAAAGCAAAATCACCCGTGCTGGCGTCAAGCCAGTGCATATAGCCTTCGAAGTCACCGACAATGATGTAGCCCTTAAAATAACTCGGTCCGCTGACCAGACGGTGAGCGAGTTTCTCCTGCTTCCATATCGAATTGCCGGAATGCCGGTCGAGTGCCCAGACCAATCCGGTCGCGTCGGTGATGTATATGCGTTCATCTCCGGCAGCGAGCTCAGCATACGATGAAATATCGCGCGTCCATTCGATTTGCCCGTCGAGCACTGATATCGCTGCGACGGCGCCTTGAAAGCTCGAAACGTATACGGTTCCGCCGACGACGACGGGTTCGCCGTCGACATCCACCATGCGTTCCAGGTCAGATCGACCTCTCGGGATCGCAAGCCGGCTCTCCCAGATTAATTTGCCGGTTTTTAGTTTCAAGGCCACCACCCGGCCGTTATCGAAGCCGGCCAGCACGAGATCACCATCGATGGCAGGTGTTGCGTTTCCGCGTAAGGTCAAGGTTGGAACGGTCCGATCATAGACCCATATCTGAGCGCCGGACTGAGAATTGAGACCGTACAGCCTGCCGTCACCCGTGCGAACCACGACCACGCCGTTCGCGGCACGCGGTGAACTCAGAACTTCGCTCGACACTTTGGCTACCCAGCGCAGCTTACCGCTATCCACTTCCCGTGCAATTACGCGGGCGTCGCCGGTACCAATCAACACGAGGCCGTCGCCGGCGCCCGGCCCGCCGGTGTATTGCACATTCTTGTCACGAACTTCCCATATGATTTCACCGGATTCGAGATCGGTGGCGGCGAGCCTGCCGTAACGATCGGCCACAAAGAGACTACTTCCCAGAACCGTTGGGGTCAGTTTCAGGTAGTGGTCGTCGGCTCCCTTACCAACGCGCTTCGACCAAAGATCATCTACCGAAATACGCGGCTCGAAATCCTCGAGCTTCATCGGGTTCATGGCGTTACTTTCTTCGCTGCCGAGGACATCGGAGAAGGTGTTCGCAACGGACTTAAAGGTGCCGCAACCAGCTGTCATTAACGACAGGCCAACGATCATCGCGAAATGCGCTACACGGCGGGTCACAATCACTAATCCACGGCGTTGAAGTGCAAATTGTCGAGTTTGAACTGAACCGTGCTTCGCTCAAGTCCCAATTCACGGGCTTTCGCGAGTGCCTGTAGATACATGGTTTTAGCACTTTGAAGTTCGCCGCGTGCCGTTAGGATGTCGCCGCGCAACTCGGCGAAACGTTCCTGGTCGTTAATCTGTGGAATCTTCGCAACCAGTACGCTCGCCTCATCCACCGAACCTTCTGCCAGGAGAATCCGGGCAAGACGCGCGCGGGCTACATGTCCGATCTCACCGTCGCCAGATCCGTCGATCAGATTGCGGAGATACTGCTTGGCTTGCTCATATTCGCCGCCATCGACAGCGATCTTGGCGAGTAGCAAAGTGCCCAGATTTGCATACGCCGTACCGGAATAATTGTCGCGGATGGCGAGTCCAGCATCGACAGCGTCATCGCTGCGGCCTTCGGCCAACATCTGAAGAAAGTGTTCGTAGTTGATTGACGCATTTTCGGACCGGACGGTCTGCACGTTATCCCAATAGCCGTAGCCCGCAAGCCCACCAATGCCGATAACCAGGCCCGCAACCAACGATTTCCCGTTTTCGTTCCACCAGCGTTTTAGCTGTTCAATCTGTTCTTTTTCGGAAAGGTAGTGATCTACCACTGAATTCTCCGCTCGGAAGGCTCCGGTACAATTCATAAGACGGTGAAAATAGTCTTCCTGACATTTCGTACCTTGCCGTATTCGGCATGGCGTTTACGTTTTGCTCCGTTCACGCACGGAAGACAGACCGACCTGGCGATTAAAACAGCGAATTATAACGATATTGGGCGGGTTTGCGCCGTACGCGGTCGGGAATTAACAGGATGTTGAGATACGATGTCCTATGTCTTTCAATTCGACTCACCCGAAAACGCAGTTTCGGCTGAGCTCCACCTATCAGCATTTGATCGCCAAATCGATGCCGGTACGTCCTTGTTACCGGAAACAGCCTGTTAAGGCGAAAGCAGTCGCGGCAATTCGGCGGCGAGTGCGTGCCGCGGATACACGCTTTGCCGATCTTCCGTCCTCAGCGGTTTGACGGTGACCTCGTCATTGGCATGTTCGTCTTCACCGAGTATCAACGCTAATCGGGCACCGGAGCGATCGGCCTTTTTCATGCGGGATTTCAGACTTCCACCACCGACGTGGAATGAAATCCGCCATTGAGGGAAACTCGTTCTGAGCGATTCGGCGAGGGACGCGGCGTGGATGTCGAGTTCCAAACTAGTGGCCATGACGTAAAGGTCAGGCGCGACGGGCTTGCTTGCACCTTCTGCCCTTTTCAGTTCGATCACGCGCTCGATCCCCATCGCGAAGCCCACGGCCGGCATGGGCTTGCCGCCGAATAGTTTAATCAAATCGTCATAGCGACCGCCAGCGCAAACAGTGCCCTGTGCGCCAAGATCCGAGGTGATCCATTCGAATACGGTGCGTGAATAGTAATCCAGGCCGCGCACTAGCGTGGGATTGAGTTCGAAATCGATATTGTTTGTGGTGAGCAATTCACACAGCTGGTCGAAATGAAGCTGGGATTCCTCGTCGAGGTGTTCGGCAATGGACGGAGCTTCGGCGATAATCGCACTCATTTGGGGGTTCTTGCTGTCCAGAATTCGTAGGGGATTACGCCCCAGGCGGTCGCGACTGTCGCGGTCTAGTTCGTCAACACGGGATCCGAAATACTTCGTCAAGATGCTCCGGTAGGCCGACCGAGCGACGGCGGTGCCGAGCGAATTCAATTCGAGGCGCAAATTATCGAGGCCAATCGCGTGCCATATGCGAGCCGTCATCAAAATGAGCTCAGCATCGACGTCAGGACCCGGGGCGCCGAAGGCTTCCACGCCGAACTGGTGGAATTGGCGATGCCGTCCGCGTTGGGGCCGCTCATGACGAAACATCGGCCCTAGATACCAAAGCCGTGCGGGAAGATGCTGCAATAATCCATGTTGTAGCACTGCACGTACGCACCCGGCCGTGCCTTCCGGGCGCAGTGTCAGGCTCTCGCCATTTCTACCCTCGAAAGTGTACATTTCCTTCTGCACGATATCGGTCGCCTCCCCGATGGATCTTTCGAATACGCCGGATTGTTCGACGATGGGCAGACGGATTTCCCGGTAGCCGTAGCTCGCCAATATGCTGATGATTTGGTCTTCCAGCTCGCGCCATGCGGAGCAATCCTGTGGAAGAATGTCATTCATCCCGCGAACCGATTGAAGTTGCTGGCCCATGCTGCCGTTTGTCCGTTAAGGAACCTCTGAATAAGTCATGGTGCGTCTGACTTGTTCATGCAATGGTGCAGAGCAAGGCACGAATCGCAGGCCATAGCGGGGACTAAGGACAAGGTTCGTAACGTAAGGCTCCGCGATTTCATAGGCAAGACCGATGGGCCATCACTTATTCAGAGGTTGCTTATGTTATTCAGCGCGATCTCCGAGCCGTAATCGAGCGACTCCGGATTCGGCATAAGGGGTGATGTCGACCCGTTCTCCGTCGAAGGTCACCGTAACGACTGCGGAATTGCCAATCACTAAGGAATACGGTCGTTCACCGGTGATCCTGATATCGTTCCCCGGTTTGGCCAGGCTGTAATAGAGACGGTTGCCGCGGGCGTCGGAGACTTCCACCCAAACCTCCTCGGTTGTTGAAATTGAAAGACCCGTGTCGAGAGGCGGCGTGACAAGGTCGGATGGGGCATCGACTTCATCTATTGCGTCCCCAGTATTTGCGGCCGCGGAAATGGTAGCGCGGTAAAAAGGACTATCCGGATGCACGACCAATTCGAACGAGTAGGAAAGCGGGTCCGTAGCCGGAACGATTGCTTTATCACTGGCGGGGGTCGTGCCAGTGCCGCTTACGAATGAAGGGATCTCGATGTCATGTGCGCGCCACCACAGCGCTACCATCAGGACCATGACAATGCACAGCGCGATTGTGGTATAGCGAATAATATTGCTGTCGCTGGTAATTTGTTCTGGCGCGCGGGACGCGAAATCCGCAAGTGAAGGTGGTTCACTTCGAAACTGGAGGTCATAGATAGCAATCAAAGAAGCGCTGTCGATTTCGATTTCTTTGGCAATTGAACGAATATAGCCCCTCACGTATGCCGGCGCCGGTAGTTGATCGACCTGATTTGCTTCCAGACATTCGATGACGCGAGGATTTAGCCGAAGACAGCGAGCCAGGTCCACGATACTGAGGTTACGCTGTTCACGTGCTTCGCGAAGTTTCGCGCCGAGATTTGCTTTGCCGGCGTCCTCTTGCTCCCAAGCGAACTCTTTATCGTCGGGGTCAGTCACTGCGCCTTTGATTCTCCCAATAGCCGCGTTTCTTCCGAATCAGGGAAATTCTTCTCGAGCTGTAATTCGTAGCTTGCTTCCGCATCCTTGTCGCCGAGTTCGTGCTCGATTTGAACGCCCAACCAGAGCGACTTTGCAGTATGGCGCCCAACCGCCATATACCGCTGCAGGTATCCGCGTGCCGGCAGATAGCGGCCGTTCCGATAGCTCACATT
This sequence comes from Gammaproteobacteria bacterium, assembly GCA_963662545.2. Lineage (GTDB taxonomy): Bacteria > Pseudomonadota > Gammaproteobacteria > JAYYZW01. The sequence goes on along the minus strand of CAXXLL010000003.1, from coordinate 1,621,893 downwards.
GACCATCTGGTACAAGGCCGGGGCAAGCGTCGGGTTGGTTCGAAGCGCCGCCCGGAAGTGCTTCTCCGCTATATCAACATCCCCTGCATTCAAAGCACAGATCCCCGCATTGCTCAGCGCAGCACCCGAATTCTTATACAGCGGGTTCTCGATTGCCTTCAATAACAATTTTCGCCCTTCGTCGTAGCGCTTCAACTGGCACAAATACTGTCCGTAATTATTGAGCGCGGAAGAGTTGTTCGGTTCGATCGCAAGCGCACGCTTGAAGCTACGCTCGGCTTTTTCGTATTGGCCGAGATTGCCGTAAAGCAAACCCAAGGTATTGTGAGCGTCGACGTAATTCGGATCGACTTCCAGGGCTCGTTTTAGCCGCTCGAAGCCAGCTTCCAAATCACCTTTTTGAATATACTCAACGCCGAGTTGAGTACTGATTTCCGCGAGCTTTTCGCGGTTCGCTGCAGAGGGCTTGACCACCTTAGCCGATTGGCATCCCATCAATAGTGCCGCTATTGCAAGTTGAAACAGGATTCTTCGAAAAATCGGCATTCAGTCTTCTCCATGAATTTCAGAAAATCGACTCTTCCGCGGAATCTTTGGGCGAAGTTTAACTCGGGGAGAGTGCCAAGTGGATGATGCGAGGCAAGTTTCGCGGCATGAAAGGGCCAAAGGCCGGGACGGGTTACCGACATGAAGTTTCATCATAGTGTCGAGAAACGGCACTGCCGTGCAGCAAGGCGACCCTCGAAGAGCCTCTCGCAGAGACATAAAGAACGCCAAGGGAAAAATGGGCGCGGTTAGGCACAGTACTTAGCTGCGCCGTTGGGAAAGGAGCTCGGGGGATCTGCTGCATTTCTGGGATGCCCGCAAATCAGTGCGCACGTGCAAAATGGCGTCGCGCTTTTGCCTGTACTTCACCGACGAGTTGTCCGCAGGCCGCCGCGATGTCATCTCCGCGCGTCTTCCGAGTAATCGTAACGATTCCAGCCGCCGTCAGCTTTTCTCTAAAGGCATCGATGACCGTTTGGCTGGAGCATTCGAAGCCGCTGTCGCTAAAAGAATTAAACGGAATAAGGTTCACCTTGGCAGGGACTTCCTGCAGCAGGCGAACCAGCGCGCGTGCTTCTGTCGGGCTATCATTTATGCCTTTCAGCATGACGTACTCGAAGGTTATTTCTCCATGCGGATTAGCGCGCGCATATCGTTTGCACGCAGCAATGAGAATCTGAACCGGATATTTGCGGTTTAACGGTACCAGGGCGTCCCGGAGTTCGTCTGTCGGTGCATGCAGCGAGACGGCGAGACTGACGGGCAATGTCGATGCGAGCTTGTCGATCGCGGGGACCACACCCGCCGTGCTCAAGGTAACGCGCCTGCGGCTCAGGTTATAGGCATTATCGTCGAGCATGAGGTGCATGGCAGAAACGACGTTTTCGAAATTCAACAGGGGTTCTCCCATTCCCATCATGACCACGTTGGTAATCCGGCGCCCGGACTTGGGGGATTGGCCGAGCAGCCTGGCTGCCAGCCAGACCTGGCCGATTATTTCGCCGACGAGCAGGTTTCGGTTGAAGCCCTGCCGCGCGGTTGCGCAGAATTTGCAATCCAGCGGACAGCCGACCTGAGACGATACGCACAGAGTCCCTCGGTTACCTTCCGGAATGTATACCGTTTCTATGGCGTTATTGTTTTCGAGCGCGAGAAGCCACTTACGGGTTCCGTCGCTCGATATTTTTTCGGATATTACACGCGGCGTTCTGATTTCAGTGTCGTTTGCCAACCGCTCCCTTAGCAACTTGCTGAGGTTGGTCATCGCACCGAAATCCGTCACGCCTTTTTGGTGTATCCATTTGATGATCTGCGTGGCGCGATACCCGTGCTCGCCGATTTTCTCGAAGTATTTTGCTAAACCTCGAGTATCGAAATTCAACAGATTGACAGGCGCATCGGGCAACATGACTCAGCCGCGGGCAGACAATTTCGATTCGTCGAAGAAAAATTTGATCTCCGTTGCGGCCGTTTCTGGGCCATCGGAGCCATGGACGGCATTTTCCGTGATACTTGTGGCGAATTCCGCGCGAATGGTACCGGGTGCCGCTTCAGCAGGGTTGGTCGCGCCCATGGTGTCGCGATTGCGCTGGATCGCGTGTTCACCCTCTAGCACCTGCACCATGACCGCTCCCGAAGTCATGAATTCCACGAGTTCGTCGAAGAACGGCTTGCTGCGGTGAACACCGTAGAACCCTTCCGCTTGATCGCGGGTCAGGCGCAGCATTTTTGCCGCGATGATCTTGAGCCCGGTGGCCTCGAACATGGCGAGTATCGCGCCGATGTGATTTTCACGCACTGCGCTCGGTTTGATGATGGACAGCGTGCGTTCAATTGCCATGTTTACGTACTACCCCTAACTTCTTGATAAGGCGTCGAAAACCGGGCGACATTATACTGTCTGCTGGACGTAAAACCAGGTGTCTGGCCGGTCGCGTCGATGGCCAGACATGCACATTGCCATCGGGCGTTGCGGGCGGCGAATTGGCGCGGGCTGGTACCCCGTCATAGAAATACTGGCGGTTTCAGTGCGTCGAAGAACAACAGTTGCAAGGCGCGCGAGCAACGGACTGGCCAAAGTAAATTCTAGCGATTGCAAGAACACAGACGGACGCCCCTCAACATTGCCTGCGGGCCGGCGCCTTGCATGGGTGCCGATGCGGGGCTTTGAACACGCCGAACTCTCTGTGACGGGGTACTAGTACATGCCGCTCTCTAAACGCGCGGCTTCCGACATCATCTCAGGATTCCAGGGTGGATCGAAAACCAGGTCGACCTCGACGTCGCTCACGTTGGGTACCTGGACCACTTTGGCGCGTACGTCGTCGACCAGAAACGGGCCCATCCCACAACCGGGCGCGGTCAGCGTCATGTCGATTTCGACACGATTACCGGTCGCACCAGGAACAATCTCGCACCGATAGATCAGTCCGAGTTCTACGATACTGATTGGAATCTCCGGGTCGTAGCACGTTGCCAGCTGTTCCCATACGAGATCGATATCGACGGACCCGTCACCTTTGTCATTCGCGCGATCAGCAGGCAGGGTCTCCGGCTCCATACCTAGGGCGTCGACGTTCTCAGGGCTGATACGAGCTAGATTGCCGTTAACGTTGATTGTCACCGAGCCACCGAGCGCCTGCGTTAGATAGACCTCGACGCCGGCTTTCAACGTGATCGACGAACCTTCGGGTATGAGCACGGCCTCACAATCGCGCGTCAAGGAGATTGGACGGCTGAAATCGTTTGGTTGATCCATTACCGTTCGCCTTTAGCCCAGCAACATGGGGCGAACCTTTTCAACTGCGTCAAAAAGGGCGTGGACTTCATCGAGGGTGTTGTACAGCGCGAACGAGGCTCGCGCTGTTCCACTGAGTTTGTAACGTTCCATGACGGGCATTGCGCAGTGGTGACCGGTGCGGATCGCAACGCCCTGGTGATCGAGAAGGGTTCCGAGATCGTGTGGGTGAATACCTTCAATGGTAAGCGAGATGACGGCAGCCTTGTGCTGGGCCGTGCCGATTATCCGCAGGCCGGGGATGCCAAGTGCTCGGTCTGTGGCGACGGCAAGTAGTTCGTTTTCATGCGCAATGACGCCGCCGATATCGAGTGCGCTGAAGTATTCCAGCGCCGATGCAAGACCCAGGGTGCCGGCGATATTCGGTGTTCCTGCTTCGAACTTATAGGGGATGTCGTTGTATTGGGTGCCGGAGAAGCTGACCACCTTGATCATGTCACCGCCGCCCTGGTATGGAGGCATGCCATTCAGCAGGTCCTCGCGCCCATACAGGACGCCGATGCCGGTCGGTCCCAGCGCCTTGTGTCCGGAAAATGCGTAAAAATCGCAACCCATGGCCTGTACATCGAGTTTTGTGTGGATGGCGGCCTGCGCTCCGTCTATCAACACGACTGCGCCCGCAACATGGGCGCGTTCGACGATGTCGTGGACTGGATTAATCGTACCGAGCGCGTTTGATATGTGTCCGATGGCGACGATCTTTGTACGTGAGGACAGCAGTTCATCGAACCGGACCATGTCGATTTCCCCATCGTCCGAGATCGGAGCAACCTGCAGGCGCGCGCCAGTTTGCTCGCACAGAATTTGCCAGGGAACAATGTTCGAATGATGTTCCAACTCGGAGATCAGTATTTCGTCACCGGCCGACAACGATGCGCGCCCGTAAGATTGCGCTACGAGATTGATCGCCTCAGTCGTTCCGCGGGTAAATATGATTTCCCGGTCTTCTTTCGCGTTCAGAAACCACCGTACGGTCGACCGTGCGGCTTCGTACGCCTCTGTTGCCTCCTCGCTCAGCGTATGTACGCCCCGGTGAATATTCGCGTTCTCGTGCTCGTAATAATGGCGCAAGCGTTCGATGACCGCAGTTGGTTTCTGGGTCGTCGCCGCGTTATCGGCATACACCAATAGTTTGCCGTTGACTTCTCGCGTGAGGATGGGAAAATCTTCACGCACGCGTGCGACGTCGAAACGCCGGTAATCCGCTACCGGTGAAGATACTGCCGCCGTCGAAGAGTTCATGCAGTTGCCAACGCCTCCATGAAATCACGGTAACCGCCACCGCGGATAAAGCGGTTCTCTATCCATCTTCGAATCCCTTCGACTGGAATATCCTCGACTACGCGCTCGGCGAACGCATAGGTCAGCAAGGCCCTCGCGTCCTCTTCGCTCATGCCACGCGAGCGCAGGTAGAACGAAGCGTCGGCATCGAGTTCACCGACAGTAGCCCCGTGGGCACAGATGACATCATCGGCGTAGATCTCCAACTGCGGCTTGGTATCGATCTCGGCGTACCTGGAAAGCAACAGATTGTTGCTTGTCTGCCGCGCGCTGATCTTTTGGGCGTCCTTGCGAACGATGACCTTGCCGTTGAACACGCCGCGCCCACGCTCGTCGATGATGCCCCGGTACAGTTCATCGCTGTGGGTGTTTCCGACAACGTGGTCGATAAGCGTGTGGTGATCGACATGCTGATTGCCGCCAGCGACAAACAGACCGTTGAGCCGACAGGAAGCGCCCTGCTCGGCGAGCGCAACGTCGATATCGATCCGAGCCAGGCTGGCGCCAAAGGATACGGAATCGGAAAGGAAGCGGCTGTTTCCGGCAGCCGTGGCGTAAATTCGGCCGATGTGCGACGCCTCCCTGGATTCGACCTGGAGGCGGTGATGATGAACGGTCGCGCCTTCGTCCAGCGTTATTTCCGTCACAGCGTTGGTCAGTCCCTGGTCGTGACCCACGCTCACGTATTCTTCTATGATGCGTATCGAGCAGTTGCGGCTCGCGTGAATGATCACGCGCGGTAGTCGCAGGAAATTAGAAGCGTCGCCAGATCCGATGAATATGAGGTGCAGCGGTTCTGGCACGGTAATGCCTTCGCCAAGCTCCACGACCACGGCATCATGGAGGAACGCCGTGTTCAAATCGGTCAACGCCGATTCTCTATTTATTGAGCATTCCAGGGTATTGGCGACGTCGTCGTGGCCGGCTGCGGAGGCGGCGCGAATGCTGTACACCTTGAGGCCGTGGGCAAGCGATTCGAGGTTCGACAGATCGGGCCGGAAGCCGCCGTTGACCATCACGGCGCGGTATTTGCATCGTGCGGAGAATCGTATCTCTCGAAAAACATCGTGGCTAAGCATTTCGCGATCATCGTGCGCGGTGACGTGAAACAACCGTTTCGATAAGGGCACGAGGTTGGTGTATTTCCAATCTTCGTGCCGGATCGTCGGCAGTCCCTGCGCCATGAAACGACTCGCCGCGTCCTGCTGCACCGGTCGCAGCAAGGGCGGCATACCATCGCTGCCGTTTTCCTCGAGCAGCAGCAGCGCCTGGCCAAATGACTCGCTGAAAAGATCCATCAGGCGGCGACCTCGTCGTTAACCCAATCGTATCCGCGCGCCTCCAACTCAAGCGCGAGCTCCTTGCCACCGGTCTTCACGATCCGGCCTTTCGACAAGACGTGAACGTAGTCCGGCACGATGTAATCGAGCATGCGCTGGTAGTGAGTCACGATGACGAATGATCTTTGGCCATCTCGCAGCGCATTGACTCCGTTGGCGACAGTCTTGAGTGCGTCAATATCCAGGCCCGAGTCGGTTTCATCAAGGATGGCGAGCCGAGGCTCGAGGACGCTCATTTGAAATATTTCGTTACGCTTTTTCTCTCCACCCGAAAATCCTTCATTGACCGGACGGTTGAGTAGCTTTTCATCCATGCCGATCGTTTTCACCCGGGACTTGACGAGCTTTAGAAATTCGACGGCATTCAATTCCCGTTCACCGCGATACACTCGAATCCCATTGAGCGCGGCCTTCAACATGTAAACATTATTGACCCCGGGAATTTCGACGGGATACTGGAACGCTAGAAAAACGCCCTCACCCGCGCGCTCTTCGGGCGCGAGATCGAGTAGTGACTTGCCGTTGAATTGGGCGCTACCCGACGTAACCGTATAACCCTCACGCCCCGCGAGTACATGCGCTAGCGTACTTTTCCCCGATCCATTTGGGCCCATGATCGCGTGGACTTCACCGGCGCACACGCGTAAATCGATACCCTTCAAGATCTCGGTGCCGTCGACTTCCGCACAGAGTTTCTTTATTTCCAGCATGTATTATTCCACTGGTGTCGAATGCTAACCGATGGCACCTTCGAGGCTAATGCCGAGCAGCTTCTGCGCCTCTACCGCGAATTCCATCGGCAGTTCCTTGAATACCTGTTTGCAGAAGCCGTTGACGATCATATTGACGGCATCTTCTTGGCCTATTCCGCGCTGCCGCAGATAGAACAGCTGGTCGTCGCTGATCTTCGAGGTCGACGCTTCGTGCTCTACTCGCGCGCTAGGATTCTTGCACTCGATGTAGGGAAAGGTATGTGCGCCGCACCGATCACCCAGCAACAGGGAGTCGCATTGTGTGTAATTTCGCGCGCCCTCGGCACCGGCGGCTATGCGGACCAGGCCGCGATAGACATTCTGGCTGTGTCCGGCAGAGATCCCCTTCGAAATAATGGTACTCGTCGTCCCTCGCCCGAGATGAATCATCTTGGTTCCGGTGTCCGCCTGTTGCAGATTGTTGGTCAGTGCAACCGAATAGAATTCTCCAACCGAGTGCTCGCCCTTGAGTACACAGCTTGGGTATTTCCACGTGATAGCGGAACCGGTTTCGACCTGGGTCCATGAAATTTTCGATCGATCGCCGCGACAATCGCCGCGCTTCGTGACGAAATTGTAAATTCCGCCCCGGCCTTTCTCGTCGCCTGGATACCAGTTCTGCACGGTCGAATATTTGATTTCTGCATCGTCTAGAACAATTAACTCAACCACCGCGGCGTGCAGCTGATTTTCGTCACGCATCGGCGCAGTACAGCCTTCGAGATAGCTGACGTAGCTGCCTTCTTCGGCCACGATCAGGGTTCGTTCGAATTGCCCCGTGTTCATGGCGTTGATACGGAAATAGGTAGATAACTCCATTGGGCAGCGCGTGTTTTTTGGAATGTAGGCGAACGAACCGTCCGAGAAAACGGCGGAATTGAGTGCTGCGTAATAGTTGTCTGCAACGGGGACGACTGAACCGAGGTATTGTCTGACGAGATCAGGATGTTCCTTCACCGCATCTGAAAAAGAGCAGAAAATGACACCGGCTTCGGCCAGTTTTTCGCGGAATGTCGTGTGCACCGATACGCTATCGAATACCACATCGACCGCGATTCCTGCGAGCATTTTCTGCTCTTCGAGTGGGATCCCCAGCTTCTCGTAGGTTTCCAGCAGTTTGGGGTCGATCTCGTCAAGGCTTTTGGGGCGGTCTTTGTCCGACTTCGGTGCCGAGTAATAGGATATCGCCTGAAAATCGATCGGCGGATAGCTGACGTGGGCCCATACCGGTTCCCGCATCCCGCGCCAGCGGGCAAAAGCCTTGAGGCGCCATTCGAGCATCCATTCCGGTTCTTCTTTTTTCGACGAGATCAGGCGGATGGTGTCCTCGTTCAGCCCCGCGGGTGCAGTGTCCTGTTCGATATCGGTGTAGAACCCGGCATCGTACTGCCGGTTGACAAATTCATTGACTTCTTGGGCCTTGCTTGCCATTTGCTTCAAATCCTCGGGTCTTTGATCGCCTTAAAGACTGAAGCTTTCACCGCAACCGCAGGTTGCGCTTACGTTCGGATTCTCGAAGCGGAATCCCTCGTTCAGGCCTTCGCGCGCGAAATCGACATTAGTACCCTGGAGGTACTTGAGGCTTTCCGCGTCGACGACGATCTGTACGCCGTGCGACTCGAATACCTGGTCGTGTTCGAGTATATTTTCGGCCAACTCGACGACGTACATGTAGCCGGAGCAACCGGTCGGTTTGACCGCGAGGCGGAGGCCGGCCGACATATCGTCCTCGATGATGAAATTCTTGACGTGTTCCGCCGCACGTTCAGTCAATGTAATGGCCATGAAAGAATCCTCCGGGCGCCCAGTGTGCCGACCCTTAGATCGACGCTTCAGTCTGCAAATCGGAAACTCGCTTTTCCTGAAAGCGGTGAACAGTTTGGACGCTCTGACGCTTTACCAACTGGTCGAGGCTGACCCCACTCAGGAAATCCCGGATCTGGGTACTTAAATCTTCCCACAGGTCGTGGGTTAGGCATCGATGCTCGTCCTGGCAATTGCGCTGGCCGCCGCATCGTGTCGCATCGACGGATTCATTGACGGCGTCGATAACGTCCGCCACGGAGATGGTATCGCCGGGTCGTCCGAGTTTGTATCCTCCGCCCGGCCCCCTCAGCCCGTCTACGAGCCTGTTCCGGCGCAGTCTGGCAAACAATTGCTCCAGGTAGGATTGCGATATGCCCTGGCGCTTGGCGATTTCAGCAAGTGACACCGGACCATGTTCATAGTGCAGCGCAAGGTCGAGCATTGCTGTGACCGCGTACCGCCCCCGAGTCGTAAGTCTCATCGATATCTACCTCCTGCAGCACCGAGCGGGCGCTAATCCGAGTGAAATACTCAGGTATTCTGACAGAAACCCACTAAAATAGTCAAGTATACGATCCGCAGGATGGCGGCCGGCGCTAAGGAACCTCTGAATAAGTCATGGTGCGTCTGAAATGCCCATGAAATTGCGCAGCTCGGCGTTACGAACCTTGCCCATAGTCCCCGCTATGGCCTGCGATTCGTGCCTTGATCTGCACAATTTCATGAACATTTCAGACGCACCATGACTTATTCAGAGGCTCCTTAAGCAGAATTGCCGGAAATCGGCTCGTCGTCTCGCGCGGCAGCTTCGGATGCATCGAGTTTGCGCTTGAGGCTTGCGATTTCCTTCTCGATGTCGCGGGCGTGGTCGAGCAGGGAATCGATCGCCTGAGTGACGGGATCAGGCATGTCTCGAACCTGGCCGTAGGCGTCAAATCCAATCTTTTTCGCGGTTTCCGCCCGCTGCCGGAATTTTTCCGTAACGGCTTGCGTAACTCGTCCCGGAATGCCGACGACGGTCGCCTCAGCGGGCACGTCATGGACTACGACGGCGTTGGAACCGACGCGAGCGTTACTTCCGATTGTAATCGGGCCGAGCACCTTGGCGCCGGCGCCCACGACGACGCCATCCTCTAGTGTCGGATGGCGTTTGCCCTTCTCCCAGGTAGTCCCGCCCAGTGTGACCCCATGATAGAGCGTGCAGTCGTCGCCGATTTCGGCCGTCTCGCCAATCACGACACCCATACCATGATCGATAAAAAATCGCCGCCCTATCGTTACGCCGGGGTGAATTTCGATGCCTGTTAAAAACCGCCCCAGGTGAGAGCTGAGCCGGGCAGCCCATTTCAGTCCCATCTGCCAAAGCCAGTGGCTGAATCGGTGTATCAAAATAGCATGGATTCCGGGATACGCGGTGAGTATCTCGAGTGCGTGACGCGCCGCTGGGTCTCGGTCGAATACACAGTTGATATCTTCTTTAATACGCTCAAACATGGTCCAGCTCCAGGTGCGGGCTTCTATTAGTTAATAGATCTCGGAAGTACAGTTAAGTTTCATAGCGAGCGGTCATTCGGATGGATCATAATCCGACTCGATCAAAAGTTTAAACGGCGCGAATATGAATAACGATTCCCCCGACCAGTCGGACGAGGTTCACGACGATGAACGCATGACCCTGAGTGAGGTGATTGGAAGTGTCATGGCCGCTGGCTTCGGCGTACAGAGCCCGCGTAACCGGGAGCGTGACTTCGCGTGTGGGTTGGCGACGCAGTTCATCGTCGTAGGGGTGATTTTCACACTCGTTAAAATCATACTTGCCTACGCCGCCAGTTGAGTTTTCAAGCTAGCGGACATTCACTGTAACTGCGCTATCTGCGATCGAAGTTTGTCGGCATCATTGCTTGCTTCTTGCAGCCGAGTCCGCTCTTTTTCAACGATGTTTTCAGGTGCGCGCTCGATGAATTTCTCATTGGAGAGTTTCTTGTTCGCGCGTTCGATCTCGGCTACGAGGCGTTCGAGTTCCCTTTGCAGGCGCGCCAATTCGGCGTCGCGGTCGATCAAATCGGTAAAAGGGATGAGTATGGTCATCTCGCCGGCCAGGGCCGTGGCAACATTGCCCAGTTTCTCCGGTTCGCCCGCAGAGAGGTCCGCACGTGCGAGTTGCGCAATGATCGGTTGATACTCGACAAACCATTCGCGTTCATTTGCTAAGCCGCCTTTGACGTACGTTGGAAGGCGCTTCGCCGGCTCGATGTCGTATTCCGCCCGAATTCGCCGCACGCCCAGCACAAATTCTTGCAGCCACGCAAATGAGGTTTCGTCGGAACTACTGCGTTCATAGTCCGACGCCCGTGGAAAATCCTGTGTCATGATGGTTGCCGCCGTACCGCCCTCGAGTTGCATCAAGCGAAGCCAGATCTCTTCGGTGATGAAAGGCATCATAGGATGGAGCGCCCTGAGCAGGCCATCGAGAATGTCGATCAGCACCATGCAGACACCGTCCTTTACCGCCTGGGGCGAATCATCATCATAGAGGTTTACTTTGGCCATCTCGATGTACCAATCGCAGTACTCGTCCCACATGAATTCGTAAAGTGCCTGTGCTCCAAGGTCGAAACGATAGCTATCGAAGGCAGTGCTAACCCGTTCAATCGCGTCGCCAAATCGGCTTCTGATCCATCGTTCCGGCATTCCCAGAACGATGTCGCTCACCGGGGTATCTCCGCGATGTTGTTCACATACGGTCAATGCGAAGCGCGACGCATTCCAGATTTTGTTACAAAAATTGCGGTAGCCTCCGATACGGCCTAGATCAAATCGGATGTCGCGGCCCTGAGTAGCCATCACGGCAAAGGTGAAGCGCAGCGCGTCCGCACCATGGGACGCAATGCCGTCCTCAAACTGCCGGCGGGTCGCGGCTTCGATTTTCGGAGCGTCCTCCGGACGCATCAAATCCGCTGTACGCTTCTTCACCAGCGATTCCAAGCTCACGCCGTCGATCAAATCGATCGGGTCGAGGGCATTGCCTTTGGACTTCGACATCTTATTGCCATCTGCGTCGCGCACCAGTCCATGAATGTAGACTTCGCGAAACGGAACATCGCCCATGAACTTCAGGCCCATCATGATCATGCGTGCGACCCAGAAGAAAATAATGTCGAAACCGGTCACCAGTACGCTGGTGGGGTAAAACGTCTCTAGTTCCGGCGTTTTTTCGGGCCAGCCTAGCGTTGAGAAAGGCCATAGCGAGGACGAAAACCAGGTATCGAGAACATCGGGGTCCTGGCGCAGGACCACGGAGGAAGCGATGCCGCTTTTCACCCGGGCTTCGGTTTCGTCGCGCCCTACATAGATGTTTCCCGCGTCGTCGTACCATGCCGGTATGCGATGGCCCCACCAGAGCTGGCGGCTGATGCACCAATCCTCGATGTTTCGCATCCATTCGAAATAGGTTTTCGACCAGTTGTCCGGTTTGAATCGGATCCGCCCGTCTTCGACCGCAGCGATCGCCGGGTCCGCCAGCGGCTGGATCTTGACGAACCATTGGTCGGTGAGATAAGGCTCGACGACGGTATGCGAGCGGTCTCCCCGTGGCACCATCAACTTATGCTCGTCGATGCGCGCCATGAGGCCTCGTTCTTGCATCTCAGCGACGATCCGTTTTCGCGCTTCGTATCGATCAAGGCCGCGGAAGCGTTCCGGCGCGTTCTCATTCATCGTCGCGTCGTCGCTAAACACGTTGATCAGGGGCAAGCCGTGTCTCTGACCGACCTCATAATCGTTGAAATCGTGGGCCGGGGTAATTTTCACGCAGCCAGAACCGAAAGCGGGGTCGACGTATTCATCGGAGATGATCGGGATGAGACGTTCGGTAAGCGGGAGTTCGACCGTTTTCCCGATGAAGCGCCGATAGCGGTCGTCTTCCGGATGGACCGCGACGGCGGCATCGCCAAGCATGGTTTCGGGTCGGGTCGTGGCGACGACCACGTGCCCAGTGCCGTCGGCTAAGGGATAGCGCATGTGCCAGAGCTTGCCGGTCTCTTCCTCAGAAACGACTTCTAAATCCGATATTGCCGTGCGCAGTACCGGATCCCAGTTGACAAGCCGTTTGCCTCGGTAAATCAGGCCTTCGTCATATAGAGTGACGAATACTTCGCGCACCGCGCGGGACAGATCCGAATCGAGAGTGAACCGCTCCCGGCTCCAGTCCATTGACGCGCCCATCCGCCGCAGCTGTCTGGTTATGGTGCCGCCCGATTCCTTTTTCCAGTTCCATACGGCCTCTATGAATCGCTCGCGCCCGAGTTCGTGCCTGGACAGGCCTTCCGCCGCAAGCTGCCGTTCCACCACGATCTGGGTCGCGATACCCGCGTGATCAGTGCCGCACTGCCACAGGGTATTGTCCCCGCACATGCGGTGATAGCGGATGAGTGTATCCATCAAGGTATCCTGGAAAGCGTGCCCCATGTGCAGACTGCCGGTCACATTGGGCGGCGGCAGCATGATGCAGTAGGGCGGGCCCGAACCAGACGGTCGAAACACCTCGGATCTCTCCCACTGCTCGTAGCGTTGAATTTCTATGTCATGGGGGTCGAAGGTTTTTTCCATCACTAATCGCTTCTTTGAACCGGCGGGAATGGGGTGATGATCTTCGCGTTCTTTTGCGGCCTCGACTCCGGGCTTGTACGCGTTGTCGAGCGTGCGTGAAATTTCGCGCGTGAGCTCCTCCTTTAGTTCCGCAATCGCGCTCGACATGCTTTCCACGACGAGTTGCTTCAAGGTCTCCGACAGGTCGGCGGTCTCTGCTCGACCATTCGGCGGCATGGACCGGGCCATCGATTCCGCAGCGTGCACCTCTTCCGGTGCGGGCGCGGGATCCGGCTCCGAAATGGAGTCGTCGATGCGCGCACTAAGCCGTGGTGGCGTACCGCGGTCGATCTTTTGCGTCAAGCGGGGAGGTTTCGGCCCGCCTTCTCCGCCCGGAGCGGAAGCTTCTTTTGCCGGATCCGAACCTGAATCTGCCAATGAACCTAGCTCAGAATTATCCGCTTGTGCGTTGTGCGTGGGCGCGCGATGGCGAGGCGCAGTGCGCAGGGCTGAGTTCCGCTATGTACAAGCGCTGCAACGAAACCAGCGCGCTTTCAGGGCGCAACCCGGGGCCTAAGGCGACTTTCGTGCATTTCGGCGTTACTCGTCGCTCATTTAGCGGTGCTAAACCACGCTCCTCGCGCCTTGAACTGCGCGAAAATTGCTCCCGGCTCACATGCGGATAATTCTGAGCTAGGTTCATATATCTCAAAGATTGAGTTTGTGGGTATTCAGCGGAAATCCTCGATCCTGATAATAACGGTAACGCGTGCGGGCCGCGGTACGCGATGTAGCGTCGTAACCCGCCGATTCGATGACACGGACAAAGCGGCTAGCTGAACCGGGAACATCCATGGCTAAGTTTACGAGTACATCCGGACTGGATACCGCATCCGATTGAATACCGATGGCGACGGGCGAATCTTCCGCGTCGCTGCCATCGATGGCATGCGGGACGAAGCTAGTATCCGTGAACTGCCAAAGCATTTGATCGAATGACCTGGCGGAGGCCAGGTCCTGGCACTGTATGTAAACGGAGTGGCCGCGCTGCCACGCCTTTTCCACGATCCGGCAGATCATTCGATCGTGACGGTCAGTGGTAGGCGAATCGAGGACGTAAAAATCGATTCGCGTCATTGCTCAATCGACGTTCGCGCGAGTCAGGATGTAATCGAGCAGCAGTGGTACGGGGCGGCCGGTCGAACCTTTTGACTTGCCCGAAATCCACGCGGTTCCTGCGATGTCGATATGAGCCCAACGGTAATCGCCGGTGAATCGTGATAGAAAACAGGCGGCAGTAATAGTTCCCGCGGCGCGTCCACCGACGTTGGCCATATCGGCGAAAGGACTGTCAATCTGCTTCTGATACTCACTCCAAATCGGCAAGCGCCAGACACGATCCCCGGTGCGTTGTCCGCTGGCGAGCAGGTCGTCGGCGAGTTCCTCGTCATTGCTCATCAGACCGCTGGCATGCGCGCCAAGCGCAACGACGCAGGCGCCCGTGAGGGTTGCAATATCGATGACGACCTCGGGATTGAATCGTGCGCTATAGGTCAAGGCGTCACACAAGATCAGTCGTCCCTCGGCGTCGGTGTTCAACACTTCTATCGTTTGCCCTGACATGCTGGTTACGACATCGCCGGGTTTGCTGGCATTTCCGTCGGGCAGATTCTCGGTCGCGGGTATAACGCCGACGACATTGACGGACGGACCGATCATCGCGACCGCCGCCATAGTACCGAGCACGCTGGCCGCGCCGGACATGTCGAACTTCATCTCGTCCATCGCAGGAGACGGTTTGATTGAAATACCGCCGGAGTCGAAGGTCACCCCTTTGCCAACGAGTACGATCGGAGCCGAGTTGTCGCCGGTACCGCTATATTCAAGAGTAATCAGCTTTGCTGGCTGTCGGGATCCCATCGAGACGGACAGGAGTGCGCCCATACCGAGTTCTTCCATTTTCGCTTCGTCGAGGACGGTCAGTTTTAGCGAATCCGCTTGCTCCGAAAGTCCCGCTGCCTGTTCCGCGAGGTAGGTAGGCGTGCATAAATTGGCCGGACGATTAGCGAGGTCCTTCATGAGTTCGATGCCGGCAGCTTTGGCGCGGGCCACTTTCATCCCTGCACGCGCCGCCGAAACTTCTTCATCTTTGAGGAGAAAACCCGTACGGCCCAGTCGCGCGGGTTCGCGTTTGGACTTGAGTTCATTGAACCGATAAGACGAGGCGGCGAAAGCCGTTAAATGCTGATCCAGCTTCCAATTGATGTCGTGCTCCTGCACTTCGACTTCAATCAACGTACTTACCGCATTGCGGATTTTCATCCGATTTAAGGCGCTCGCGGCATTGCCGACGAGTTTGCGGAAATCCGCCGCCGTCGCGCCTTCGCGTTTACCGACACCGACGAGGAGAACCCGGTCGCCGCTTATTCCTGATACGTCCGGCAGGAGAATAGTTTCACCGGGCTTGCCGCCGATATCGCCTCGTTCGACGATGCGTCGCAGTGCGCCGCGGCTCGCCTTATCCAGGTCTTCCGCACTCCTGCTCAGGATCTTGCCGGTATGGACACCGACGATGATGCATGCAGTCTTTTGTTTACGGGGCGCGCCGCGCTTCACGGAAAATTCCATAGCTTTCCTCGCCGTGAGTAGTCCATTTCAACAACTGAAAAGGGAGGCCGGCGCAATAGGTAGAGGCTGCGCCCGACCGGATCGCAGTGTATTCTTTTGCGTCTTGAGGCGCAAAGAGCCGCATGAATTGACTCATCACGGTGCACGCCCATGGTGCAAATGAAGATCTTAGATCGCTATATAGGTCACGCTGTGATCTCGGCGACGCTTACGGTGATGTTTGTTCTGCTGGCGATCTTCCTATTCTTCACGTTCATCGATGAACTCGAAGAGATTGGCCGTGGTTCATATGGTCTCGGGCAGGTATGTACGGTTGTTCTCTTACGCGCCCCCGGATTGGCCTATGAACTTTTTCCGATTGCGGCGCTGATCGGCGCACTGCTTGGACTCGGTTCGATGATGGAGACCAATGAGATACCAGTGGTTCGCTGCGCGGGTGTTTCCAAACTTCGAATCATCTGGTCGGTCATGAAAGCCGGGCTGTTCTTTGCCGTACTTGCCGTGATCATCGGGGAGTTGCTCTTCCCGCCAGCGGAACGTTATGCGCGCGAATATCGTTCCTCAGCCATCGATGGCCGGATAACGCAGCGGTCGGAAAAAGGATTTTGGGCACGGGATGGGAACAGCTATATCAACATCCGAGAAGTGCTGCCTAATGACCAATTCCGCGACATAAATATTTACGAGTACGATGCCGATAATCGGCTCAGAACGGCGACTCACGCGGAGTCCGCACATTATCAGCGAGGGCGCTGGGAGCTCCGGAACATCATGCAAACCTCGTTCAAGGAAGTGGCGACAGAATCACGCCATATCGAGAAAGCGATCTGGGACTCACTTCTCGATCCGGAATTGATTGGCATGGTGGCGATCAACCCCGACAGCCTGTCACTCATTGACCTCGTTCGTTATGTCGGTTTTATTCGTGATAGCGGACAGAGCGCGCAGCGTTATGAGCATGCACTTTGGGTCAAGATGGGATATCCACTGGCAACGGCCGTCATGGTATTCCTGGCCATTCCATTGGTATTAGGCGGTTCGCGTTCGGTTTCCATCGGTCGGCGCATCATGGTCGGCGCATTGATCGGCCTTACCTTTCACGTTCTCAATCAGGCATCGGGACATCTAGGCATCGTATTCAACACACCCGCCGTCGTCAGCGCCATGGGCCCGACCCTGGCGATGTTCACGATCGGCGTCGTACTGAATTATCGAACGCTATAGCGCGTTCGCGGTCTGGACTTGCTCACCAATGGGCTAGCCCGCCTTCGTGCAATAGGCGCGCTCATGGGTTAGTTCTTAAGCTCACAGTTCCGCAATGCAATCGCAATGAACCACGAAGAACACAAAGAACACGAAGCTAAACAGTAAAATAAGGTATGTAGACGGTCATTTATTACTTTACTCCGTGTTCTTAGTGTTCTCCGTGGTTATATTTTTTTGTCGCTCCGTCGTGCGTCTGCGTGTCAGTTCAATCCCTAAGATCCGACCTATGTAGGGGGACTAGCTGCGTGTTTCACGGATCCTTCCGGACCAGGCGAGATTTCGATAATCGGTCATGCCAGGTACGATTTTCAGCATCGGTCAATGCAGAGAAATATCCAATACCAAAAATCGCGATCGAGAGTGCGGCGCCCGCGAAGCGAATCAAGGCTTGCTTCCAGGTCAAACGCCGCGTATCTGCGCACGCGCGTATTTCGAGCTTCCAGGCTTGCATGCCGAGCGTTCGGCCGCGCGTCCAGGAGAGGCCGAAATAGCCGAACGCAATCACCAGGAGGTAAATAACGAATAATGGATTCCCAGGGGTGATGGCGTCTCCGCCGGCGGCTAATACCGGCACGAAAGATGCGAAATAGAGCACGGTGAAAACGGCGACGATGTCATAAAGCAAAGCCGCGAGGCGACGCGGGAAAGACACGAATTCATGGTCGGAATTCACGATTGCGAGACCACTATTGTGCTATGTTCCCAGAGTGGTATAAGCGGAAATGGATCTACCTTGCGCATGGCATTAGAGAGCTCGAATATGCGCCTTGCCAAAAGCCCGGAGCGCTCACTTGTCACTGCGGCGCTGGCACTGATTGCTACCTCTGCAAGCACGGCCGACGTCGATCATATCTTCATTGACAATTATCGTCTGCAGATTTCTTGCGAAGGATACGACACGCCGACGGTGATTATGGACTCCGGCCTCGGTGGTTCGTCTCTCGAATGGATTTTCGTGAGCCAGCGATTACGTGAAATTACTAAAGTCTGCACCTACGATCGTGCGGGCTACGGCAAGAGTGATATGGGACCCATGCCGCGCACCAGTTCACGGATCGCAAACGAACTGTTTCTCCTTTTGAACGAAGCTTCGGTGTCGCCTCCGTTCATCCTCGTCGGACATTCATTCGGCGGATACAACATGCAGTTGTTCGCGCGCAGATATCCCTATCTAAGTGCCGGCCTCGTGTTAATCGACGCATCGCATCCGGATCAGGTCGAACGCTTTCTTGCTCCGCCTCTGAACATGACCACCGCGCCGAGTACCCGTTATGGCATTGTTCAGTTTCGCGAACCGCCGCCGCCGCACGTTCGCTTGCCCGACGACCTTAAACGAAGGGTGATCCAGCGGTCCGGACACTGGAAAATGCGCCGCACGCTGGCGAGCGAACTATTAAATTTCCGTGACAGTGGGCGTCAGATAAGGACTTCAAAGCCATTGCGCGATTTACCCCTGATCGTAATTACCCGCGGAAGGATCGAAGGAGAACATAGCGCCAAGCGGTTTCTTATCGAGAAGCTCTGGCTCGAACTCCAGGTAGATCTGGCGGCCTCTAGCCCAGTGTCAGCCCATCTTGTGGCGGGGATCAGCGGTCATTACGTTCATATCGAACAGCCGGATCTCGTTGCCTTCGCGATCGCAATGCTGATCGATCGGCATCGTAGCGGTCACAGCGTAGGACTAGCGGCGGCGCCGTTCGAGTCAAAGCTGCGCAATCGTTTTAAATTAGATAATGCTGCATGGCTGAAAGACGATTTGACTTTGTATCCGGCCCCCGCGGTCGTGATCGCCGATTCGCATGTTTGTGAGGGCACTTGGGGGGAGGACTGCAGGTCCGGTGAAGATGGCGCTCCCTAGGGGACTCGAACCCCTGTTTTCGGCGTGAGAGGCCGACGTCCTGGGCCACTAGACGAAGGGAGCGGCGCGTCGGCATCGGATGCTATCATAAGGCCCGACCTGCCCGGATTTTTCACCACCCTTATCCTTCCTCTCATGCGTTCATGCGCGCCGAACGAAAAGTAGCAAGCATTCCCCGCCCGCCGCGAATTTATTCGCGGGACGAACACTCGATATCGCGGAAATACATTTCGCCGAGCGCGCTGAAAGTGCTCTACCGGCTCAACAACGCCGGTTTCAAGGCTTGCCTTGTCGGCGGAGGTGTACGGGATCTACTGCTCGGTCGGGAACCCAAGGATTTCGACATCGCTACTGATGCGATACCGGAGCAGGTACGCGAGCTGTTTCGCAATTGCAGGTTGATCGGACGGCGATTTCGCCTGGCGCACATCCGCTTCGGGCGCGAAGTCATCGAAGTGGCCACCTTCCGCGCGGCCCATCGTGCTGATGACGATTCCGCCGAGGTCAGCGAGGAAGGCCGTATTCTACGGGACAACGTCTACGGTGAGGTCGATGACGATGTGTGGCGGCGCGATTTCACGGTGAATGCACTTTATTATGACATTCGTGATTTCAGCGTGATCGATTACGTCGGCGGTGTCGAGGACCTCAAAAGGGGCATACTGAAAGTAATCGGCGACCCCTATCAGCGATATCGTGAGGATCCGGTTCGCATGCTGCGGGCGGTTCGTTTCGCCGTAAAACTAGGCTTCAAGCTGGACGATCGCACGGCGGAACCGCTTAGTGAGCTTGGCGACTTACTGATCGAAATTTCACCGGCGCGACTTTTCGATGAAACCTTGAAACTGTTTCATGGCGGTGCGGCTCTGCAGACCTTCGAAGCGTTGAGGCATTACGATCTGTTTTCGAAATTATTCCCCTTGACCGACGCGGAGCTCGAACATCAACATGGCGGCTTTCCTGGCACGCTGGTTGGCCACGCACTAGCGAATACCGACACCCGCATCGCTGAGTCAAAATCCGTAACGCCAGCCTTTCTTATCGCCGCATTGCTTTGGGACACCGTCGACAATGAACGCCAAAAGTTGGAAGCAGGGGGCGTGGATGCGACGGACGCGTTGTCGATTGCGGCGGATAAGTTATTGTCGGAACAAGTAGCCCGCCTCGCGGTTCCCCGGCGATTTACTCAGGTCACTCGTGAAATCTGGGCGCTGCAGCTGCGGCTGCCCAAGCGCACGCGCAAGCGGGTAGCCAAATTGATCGAACATCCCCGCTTCAGGGCCGCATACGATTTTCTCGAGTTGCGAGCAGAGTCCGGAGAGCCTGTTCAGGAACTCTATGAATGGTGGACTGAGTATCAGGATGCCGACGATACGGAACGCGAGGTATTGCTCGATAAGGTCAAGAATCAGTCTGAACGTAAAAAAAAGCACCGCCGCCGAAGACGCCCCCAGGTTTGATGCGAATTGAAGTAGCGAGTTTTATCGGCTTCGGCAGCAATCTTGGCGATCCGGTCAAGCAGATCCATAACGCCACCGATCGATTGGCGTCGATCCCGTCCAGCAGAATCGATAGTTGTTCGTCGCTTTATCAAACTCCACCCATGGGTCCGCCGGATCAACCGGACTACGTCAATGCCGTGGTTCGGCTCGCCACCCGCCTCGAGCCCCATGCCTTGTTGAAACATTTGCAATCGATAGAGTGTGCTCAGGGCCGGATACGGGACGGAATTCGTTGGGGGCCGAGGACGATTGATCTCGATCTGCTCATCTATGGCGATGAAATCATCGACCAACCCGGACTGCGCGTTCCACACCCGGGGATTCCAGAACGCGCGTTCGTTCTCGTTCCCATGGCCGAAATAGACCCGGACTTATCGATACCGGGGCACGCCTCCATCAGTGAACTTCTCGGGATGATCGATACGACAGAAGTGATAAGAATAGAGGAACCTCTCACGCCAGCGTGATGGCGTTTGGTGATGCCTGCAGGCTGCTAGGGCATTGCGGGAATGACTTGCGGTCCTTTACGTTCCAACCGGCAATGTAGCGAAACAACGTGCCTTGAGTAATGAATACGATCCACGACATAAAATCTCTTCGGCGGTTAATTCGCGAGTGGAAGAGAACGGATGACAAGATCGCGCTCGTCCCGACCATGGGGAACTTGCATGAAGGTCATCTTTCCCTTCTAAGCCATGCGCGGGGGATTGCCAAAAGGACCGTGGTCAGTATTTTCGTCAATCCGATACAGTTCGGCCGGGGCGAGGATTACGAGCATTATCCGAGCACGCTGGATTCAGACAACGAAAAGCTGGAGCGGGCCGGAGTCGATCTCGTTTTCACGCCCAATCTGAAGGAATTGTATCCCGGTGGAATCACGGAAGACACGAGGGTGACCGTTCCTGCTATCTCAGAGATATTGTGCGGCGAATCCCGGCCCGGGCATTTCACCGGTGTCGCCACCGTCGTAATCAAACTATTGAACAACGTACAGCCGGATTTCGCCCTGTTCGGTGAGAAGGATTTTCAACAGGTTCTCGTCATTCGGCGGATGGTGCAGGACCTTTTGATTCCAGTGGAGATCATCGCTCTGCCGATCATCCGCGAAGACAATGGGCTTGCTATGAGTTCACGCAACAATTATCTGACGTCAGAATTCCGTCAGTATGCTGCCGTAATCTACGAATCTCTGAGTACGGCGGCGGAAAATCTGAAATTACAAAGGACGACGATTACAATTTTGGAAGCGGCTTGTCGTGAGGCCGTCGAAGAAAAAGGCATGCGCCTCGAGTATGTCTCGGTGCGGCGAAGCGAAGATCTCACTCCAGCAGGGACCGGCGACCGGGAATTGATCATTCTTATGGCGGTATGGCTTGGGAAAGCCCGACTCATAGACAACGTGCAGGTTTTACTCGAGGAACCTTTGCGCGGGGCGTCCTTATAGCGGCGTGTCGAAAAACACGTTTTTCAATATCCTGTTAGGCTCTCAAACGACCGTTTTGCGGATAATATGGCACCTGATCGGCGGTGCATCGCGCGTCGCGAAGATATTCAAATAGTGCAAGATAAAGTGTAGCTTAGTGTACGTGATGGAATTTTCAGATTGAATAAACCCGTATCAAGAGACGCTTTGATGAAAAACCGCGATGGCTGAGGGACTGTATATAAAGACGTTCGGTTGCCAGATGAACGAATACGATTCGGACAAAATGGCAGCCATATTGGAGCGAACCCACGGCCTGGTGCGGGTGTCTGCACCCGAACATGCGCAGGTTCTTTTGATGAACACCTGTTCAGTGAGAGAAAAGGCTCAGGAAAAGCTGTTCTCAGAACTCGGCAGGTGGCGCCCGCTCAAAGAGAACGGGCGTAAGGTAATCATCGGGGTCGGTGGGTGCGTTGCGAGTCAGGAAGGGGATCAGATATGGGCCCGCGCGCCCTATGTCGACATTGTGTTCGGGCCACAGACACTACACCGCTTACCCGCGCTCATTGCGAAAATCGAAAACGGCGCCGAGCAGGTAATCGATGTCAGTTTTCCAGAAATTGAAAAATTCGACAATCTTCCCGAAGCGAAGGTCAAAGGACCAGGCGCTTATGTGTCCGTCATGGAGGGATGCAGTAAATATTGCAGTTTTTGCGTCGTTCCCTATACGCGAGGCGAAGAATTCAGCCGCCCTTTCGACGATGTAATCACCGAGATCTATGAACTAGCCGGAAAAGGCGTCCGCGAAATCGTATTACTCGGGCAAAACGTCAATGCTTACCGAGGGATCACCCACGACGGTCGGGTCATGGATTTGGCGGCCTTGATTCGCTACGTCGCCAGCATCGACGGGGTGGCGAGGATTCGATACACCACTTCGCATCCGATCGAATTCACGGATCGTTTGATCGAAGTTTACAAAGACGTGCCAAAACTGGTGAGCCATGTACATCTTCCGGTGCAATCGGGTTCCGATCGAATTCTGTCGTTAATGAAGCGTGGACATACCGCATTGGAGTACAAATCGATCATTAAGCGGCTCAAGCTCGCGCGACCTGGTATTTCAGTGTCCTCGGATTTCATCATTGGGTTTCCCGGAGAAAACCAGGAAGATTTCGACGCCACGATGGATTTGATCAATGAAGTCGAATTCGATCAGTCTTTCAGTTTCATTTACAGCCCTCGCCCGGGAACGCCAGCGGCGGCCCTTCCCGACGGCGTAAGGACCGAAGAGAAGCAGCATCGACTTGCGATTCTTCAACGCCGTATTACCGAATTAGCCGATTGTTACAGCGAAAAAATGATTGGTAATGTCGAGCAGGTACTCGTAACGGGAATATCCAAAAAGAATCCCGAAGAACTCAGCGGGAGGACTGAGAACAACCGCGTCGTAAATTTCCCAGGAGAGTCTTCGCTTATCGGCGAATTCGTCGATATAGAAATTGCCGAAGCTCTGCCGAACTCATTGCGCGGTAATATTCTCGCGCTTTGTGACGAAACGGCATAAGTGAGCATCTTAGCAATCGAAGTTACCCTCGAGCCGGCCGACAATGAGCGCTTGGCCAACCTGTGCGGCCAATTCGACGAGCATTTGCGACTTCTCGAGCGCCGCACCGGCGTGGAAATCGGGAACCGGGGAAATCAATTCAAGTTGACGGGTACCGACGACGACGTCGTCGCAACCGAGCACGTCATTCGACAACTATATTCGTTGACCGAAACGAAAACGCTCTCCCCGACAGATGTACACCTCGAACTACGAAGTTCCGAAAATGAAGATCAACCAGCGGGTGAGGGCGACGAATCGATTCGAACCCGGCGGGCACTGATCCGACCGCGAGGCGAAAACCAGCGCCGATATCTCGAAGCTATCCGGATGAATGACATCAGCTTTGGCGTGGGGCCGGCAGGTACTGGTAAAACCTATCTTGCAGTGGCTTGCGCGGTCGCCGCCCTCGAGGCCGAAACCGTGAGGCGCGTCTGTCTGGTCAGGCCCGCCGTAGAGGCCGGCGAACGCCTCGGGTTCTTACCTGGGGACATGGCACAGAAAGTCGATCCATACCTGCGCCCGTTATACGACGCGCTCTATGAGATGTTGGGATTCGAGCGCGTTGCAAAGCTGATCGAGCGAAACGTCATCGAAGTTACACCGCTGGCTTTTATGCGCGGCCGGACACTGAATGAATCATTCATCATATTGGATGAAGCTCAAAATACGACCATTGAGCAAATGAAAATGTTTCTTACACGCCTCGGGTTCGGCTCAAAAACGGTCGTTACTGGAGATGTCACTCAAATTGACCTGCCACGCGGCCGGACTTCTGGATTGAAGCACATAATCGACATCCTGAATAATGTGCAGGGAATCAGCTTTACATTTTTCCATTCTCGAGATGTGGTCCGGCATACGTTGGTGGCCCGCATTCTAGATGCATACGCTGCGCATGAAAAATCGGAAGATCTGGGAAACCTTTGAATAAGTTATGGCACACTTGCCTTGCGCTTGAAATCGCGGAGCCTAACGTTACGAATCTTGCCAATAGTCCCCGCTAGGGGCTGCGATTCGTGCCTTGATCTGCGCGATTTCATGCACCATTCACCCGCACCTTAACTTATTCAGAGGTGCCCTAGGCCATGAAGAAGACGGCGAACGATGAGCAAAACACCGGACCACCGCCATCGAAAGTGAGTCACGAGCCGCCCTGCACGGTCGATCTTGATCTGCAAATCGGATCGACTGCACTGGATATTCCCGAGACGATCTTTTTCGAGGATTGCGCGAGGCGTGTTTTGTCATCGTTCCGCAATCACGCGGAATTGACCATTCGCCTTGTAGACACCGAAGAATCATGCGAACTCAACAGGCGTTGGCGCGGAATAAACAAGCCGACCAATGTGTTATCGTTTCCCGTTGAGGGGCTGGAACATGCCGTGCCTGACCTGCTGGGCGACGTCGTCATTTGCATCGCGCTAGCGAATGCTGAAGCCGACGCGAACGGCATTGCGCGCAAGGCGCACTGGGCGCATTTGATCGTGCATGGAATTCTGCATCTTTTGGGGTTCGATCACGAAAAAGAATCTCAAGCTCGTGAAATGGAGGACAAAGAACGCGCGATTCTCTCGGATATGGGATATCCGGATCCGAAATTTGCGTAAGTTGAATCAATGACCGACGGTCAATCGAGGGGACCCCGGCGGATACAGGCGTTATTTCGACGCCTTCTGAGCGCCGTCAGAGTCAGGCGCGATAATCGAATGCAGCTCGTTGACAAGCTGCATGACGCCGAAGAAAGGCACGTCATCGACACGGATACCGTTGCGATGATGGAAGGCGCGCTGCTGGTGTCGGAAATTCAGGTACGCGACATCATGGTTCCCCGATCCGAGATTGTATTTATCGAGGAAGACTCGAAGCCCGCCGAATTTCTTCCGGAAATTATCGATTCCGGGCATTCACGATTCCCTGTCTATGATGACAAGCGCGAGCATGTTCTCGGTATATTGCTTGCCAAGGACCTGTTGTCCCTGGCTGCCGATACGCAAAACAAATTTGTTATTCGAGATATGATCCGCCCAGTCGTTTTCGTGCCGGAAAGCAAACGCTTGAACATTCTCCTGCGGGAATTCCGCGAACGGAGAAATCACCTCGCGATAGTTGTCGACGAATACGGCAGTATTTCAGGTCTTGTTACCATCGAGGACGTGATCGAGCAAATCGTCGGTGAGATCGATGACGAACACGATCCGGCGGAAGAGGACAACATCAAGCGCCACCGCGACGACCGTTACACGGTGAAAGCGCGTACACCGATAGAAGAATTCAACGAATATTTCCAAACAAACTGGGAGGCGAAGGATTACGAAACGGTCGGTGGATTCATCATTCACGAACTCGGACATCTTCCCCATCGCGGAGAGGAGCTGGAATTCTCAAATTTCGAATTCAAGATCTTGCGCGCCGACAGGCGTCGGGTTCGCCTCCTACGAGTCATCCGTAAAGAACCGGTTCCGAAGGAGCCGCTCGCCGGCTCGAATTAGCCGAGGATCATAGGTTAGTTCTTATCCCCCAAGCCCCCAAACACGGTCACAATGAACCACAGAGATCACAGAGGACACAGAGAAAAGGAAAAAAAGACCGCTTACAGATAATAATCATAATGTATTTCTCTGTGTGTTCTGTGATCTCTGTGGTTTCATTTTATTGTGTCGCCCCGTAAACCGTTTGCGTATCCGTGCTAGCTCTAAATTCCTACCTATGAGCGGCGGCTGGCATCGACAGTCGCGGCCGCGATAAGAGTCGGATCAAAATATGTGGCAGCGTTATCTGGCAGCCATAGCGGGCGGTGCGATTTTGCCGCTTGCGTTCGCGCCGTTCGGCATATGGCCGGTAGCGATTGTTTCCCCGGTCGTGCTGTTGCTCGTCATCCGCGGAATCAGTATGTCGCGCGCGGCCCTCGCAGGGTGGCTATACGGGCTTGGTATGTTCGGTTGCGGCGTCTGGTGGGTGCAGGTCAGTATTCATCAATTCGGCGTCCCGTACTACGCGTTCTCGGTAAGCGTTACAGCCGTATTGATCGCGGGTATGGCCTGTTATCCGGCCCTGTTCGCAGGCGTGATGAACGCTCACTCGCCGCGCCAGGAGACCGGTCGCTTGATTTTTTCAGCGCCTGCGTTGTGGGTCCTCGCGGAGTGGCTTCGCGCGACCCTTTTCAGCGGATTTCCATGGTTGTCCTTGGGATACAGTCAGATCGATTCTCCCTTGGCCGGGTTCGTGCCGATCGTCGGCATTTACGGCTGCTCGCTGGTGGTCGTCGTAATCGCCGCCGCCGTCGTTGCCTTCGTTTTCAGCACTTTGAAGGTTCGCGTCGCGTTCGCAATCGCTATCGGGGCGATCGTGATAGGTGGTGAGCGGCTGACACATATAAACTGGACTCGGGCCGCGGGTCCGAAACTCACAGTCGTCCTCGTGCAAGGCGCCGTCCCACAGGCCATTAAGTGGCACGATGACGTGCGTCAACCGACACTCGAACTTTATCAATCCCTGACGGAACCGCATTGGGACGCGGATATCGTGATCTGGCCGGAGACTGCGATCCCGGCTTTTCCCTTTGAAGTGCCGGAGACTATTCAAGCGCTGCAGGACCGGGCCAGCGAAACGAACACGGATCTCCTGATTGGCATCTTGTCCGGTGAGCCGTGGAACAAGCGTTATTTCAACAGCATCATCGACCTGGGTTCCACGCCGGGCCGCTACGACAAACGGCATCTGGTCCCGTTCGGGGAGGTCTTCCCCTTAAAAGGTTTCATGCGCGATCTCTCGCGCCTGTTGAATATTCCGATGTCCGATTTCACGCCCGGCCGGGAGGATCAGACCACGGTCACCGTCGCCGGGTATGCGGCGGGTCTTTCGATTTGCTACGAAGATGCCTTTCCCCGCGAGATCGCGCGCGCGCTGCCGGGCGCGGCTTTTCTGGTTAACGTTAGTAACGACGCGTGGTTTGGCGACACGATCGCGCCGCACCAGCATCTGGAAATCGCGCGCATGCGGGCGCTGGAGACAGGGCGGTACCTGCTGCGCGGAACGAACACGGGCATCACGGCGGTGATCGATCATCGAGGAAAAATCGTCGCTAAGTCGGCGCAGTTCGAACCGAACAGCCTGCGTGCCGGCTTGATCCCGCGTACCGGCGTCACGCCCTACACGCGGTTGGGGGATCGCCCCTTGTTGGCCGTTCTGCTCCTGGTCGTCGTGCTCGCCGCTATCAAATCGCGGCGCCACGGCGCGCAATGAGTGACGGCTAAACGTCCGTGTGCAGGTCGGCAGGCGATTCGCCTGCACAATGGTGCTCCCACATCAGCTCGAACGCGGCTTCGATTTTTGTCGCGACTGATGCCGAGGCAAACGGGTTGTCGTTCTCGATCGTAGCGCTGAGGCGCCGTCTGATCCCTGCCAGGCGGTCGAGGTCGTGCGCCAGCTCACAGGCGCATTCGATGTACGCCTGTGTTGTGCAGCTTATGAGTTCCGGTAATCCGACTGCGGTGAGCAGGCTTGCACCGACGCGCGCAGCCAAACTGTCGCCCTGACGGGTTACCAGGGGGACGCAGGCATGGAGCGCATCCAGACCGGTCGCGTGGGCGCCGTGAGTGAAGGTGTCGAGAAATAGATCGGCCGCCTGTTGACGTTCGAGGTGTTTTACATGCTCGATGCGCCCGACGAAACAGAGCCTCGCCGGCGCGATCCCGGCGCACTCGGCCGCGCCGCGAAGATTGGCCTTTGCCGGGTCACCCGGATCCTGCAACCAGAGGACCGAGTCCGGCACACGCTCGAGTATCGCCATCCATGCCGCGAAAACCACGGGTTCAATCTTCGCGACGCCGCTGAAAGCACAGAACACGAAAGCATCCTGTGGCAGCCCCAGTGCGGTGCGCTCCGGGGCCAAGCTTGAAGGCCGGCGGCGTTCGTCGTAGACGTAATAACTGGGCGGTAAAAAAACGCGGGCTTCCGGCGGTGAGTAGCCGGCCGCCTCGGGTTCCGCGACCGCGTCGGTGAAACGGTAATCGATCCACGGTGCGTAGAGAGAGTGCATGTGGCCGAGATAATTGACCTGCAGGGGCGCCGGGCGGCGCGCGAGGATCCCGGGACGGGCTTCGTTACTGTAGCCGTTGAGATCGATCAGAATATCGATGCCGTCGCCGCGGATCCGCCGGGCGGCTTCTTCGTCGTTCGTCGCAGAGAGATCGACGAACACGTCGACGGCGTCTGCGGATTGTACGCGTTCGACGCTGCCATCGTCCGGGTTCAAGGCATAGCCGAAGATCTCGAAGCGGCCGCGATCGTGCGCTTCGAGTAGTCCGTTGACCAGGACGAAAGACGGGCTGGCCCGAAACTTCGACGACAGGTAGGCCACGCGTAATCGTTGTTTGCCCGACGGCAAGACCGGCGGCATCGGCGCGCCGGCAACCGACGCGATCGCGCTGGTAATCGCTACATGAACTTTTGCACGGCTCTGCGCCGGAAGGGGTGCGTACATCGCGGGAAAGGCCATTGAAACGTCGCTTGGTGAACCTTCTGCGCTCGCGATATATTTCTCGAACGACGCGGCGAATTCCGCGTAGCCGCTCCAGTCGGCCCGGTAGAGGCACTGGAATTCCTGGTAGACGTGGATCGCCCGGGCATCCGGTACCGAGCTCATCGGATCATCCGCGTGGCCGTAGCGTGACGCGGCATCGCGGTTCTGCGCCCAGGCGGCATTGAACAAGTCCTGTGCCGGGCGAACTTCGCCGCACGACGCCAACGCTACGGCCTTACACAACATGGCCTTGACGTAGCTTGGGTCGATCGCCAGGGCGCGCTCGGCCGAAGCGGCTGCGTCGACGAATCGGCGGCATTTGACGAGGCATTCAGCCCGGCTGAACCAGGCCGCGGCGTCCTCGGGATAGGCCTCGACCAGGACTTCGTAATCCGCGAGCGCGTCATCCAAGGTTCCGAGATCGCTCAGCAAGGCGCCGCGGTTCAGCCGCGCACGATAATGGTCGGCGTCTAGATTTAAGGCTGCGCCGTAATGGGCGCAAGCCTCGTCTCGTTTCTGCAGCTGTTCGCCGATATAGCCGAGGTTGAAGTGTATTTCGGGATCGCCGGGCGTCCATGCGATCTGGCCTTGGAGGCGCGCATAAGCATCCTCTGCACGGCCGAGCGAAAACAATGCATGGGCGAGGGCGTTGACGATCGATGCCTGGCCAGGACTCTCGGTATCGGCCCGTTCGAGCGCAGTTAGCGCGGCCGCGGTCTGGTTCAGCTGTAGCCGCAGCTGGCCCAGTATCAGCCAATCGCGCGCGGTGGCGGAGGCACTCTCGCAGATCGGTTCGAGTGCCCTCGCCGCTTCTTCCAGGCGCCGTTCTTCGACGAGAACTTCTACGCGTCGCCGGTCTTCAGCACGGTCCGAGGGTGGCAAGCGGCGCTCGTTTTCGTTTGGTCGTGCGGATTAGGGTCAGAACCCTTCCCCTCCTGCAAATTGACCAAGGAAATCTTGAACTGTCGGTCCGATCGGATTCTGCTCGAAGACGACCGATCCGAACATGTGTTCGTTTTCGGAGAAATCGCTGACGTGATAGACGAATCCAGCGCGTTCGGCCCCGGGGCCGGCGACGAGGCCCGCGATCTTTCCTTCGCAGCTGAAACAGCAGCCGCCGCCAAAGACCGTCCCGTTGAGGTTTGGCCCGGGTCCAGTTGCCTTAAACGTACCCGCGGGTGCTCCTAGAGATGTGAAACCGAGCACGTATTGGTTGTCGAAGGTAAAGGCGACCGCGCCGTCGACGGAATTAGCAGCAAAATCGACCTGGAACGCGCCGCCGTTAAAGGTGCCCAAATCGCCTCCCGTGTTGGTCGGCGTGGTAAAGCCAAGGACCTTGAAGCGTCCGTTGTGCGGCGCCGTCATCAATGACGCAAGGTCCGTCGGCCGGCCAATGACGTAGTGGAGGCTGTGGCCTTCCGGTCCGTCAAAGATGTCGGCGCCCGTCGCACCAGGCGGATCGAATACACCCTCGCCGCCCTCGGTCTGATCTACCCAACGGCCCCAGCCGATGATGGCATCGGCCTCGGCCTCGACCAAGGTGAGCTCCCCGCGGTTGGCGGATTCGCTGGCCCAGCCTTCGAGCTCCCCCTCTGTGAAATCAGCGGTCACGGGCACCTCGAAATCGGCGACGTGCCCGGCGCCGCCCTCACCGCCGTCAAATGTGAAGGCCACAGCAAAACCCGGTCCATCATCGAGGATCGCCCCGAGTTTGACGAAATCGGGGAAGAGCTGCACCACGAGCGCCTGGGCTTCTTCGAACGTAAATCCGGCGTCGATCAGCAGGTCGCAGATCTGCTGCGGATCGAGATCGGTAATGTCGAAGATGAACTCGTCGGCCTCGGTTAAGGGGTCGATCATCCGCGACGGTGGTCGCAGTACGAGGAGCGACTCACCCGCCTCGCCGTTTACTATTGTCGGTTGAGTGAATTGATTGAGTACGAGGATGACGCCGGGTGCGTCGGTACTAGTCGAGCCGCCGTCATTGGTGGCACTGCAACCACCGAAATTGCATCCGAGAATGAGCGACCCATCGGTTTGAATTAGAAGCCGATACGCTGTGCCGCGGATGCCGATGGTGGCGACCGGTGTGTTCAATCGGTAGTTCGACTTGTTACGGCGGCCGATGAGACCGGTGATCGTCCGCAACCCACCGCGAAACAGGCTGAAGACGCTGCGCTCGCTGCCGTCTTCCTTGCCTGCGTAGTTGTAGTCGTCGATCTTGAAGCTCGTCTTCGGCTGCAGCGACACGAAGGACCCATCGGTAAAACGGATCTGCGCGCGACCACGCTCGGTGACCACGGTATCGCCGGCGTTCACCTTCTTGCCTTTTCTGATGGATTCATCGGTGCCGCTCGCGTTTTCTATCGCGACCTGCCCGTAGGCGAACTCGATGCGCCCGGCCGCGGCATTGGCGAGAACAGGCGTCGCGCCGGTGGCGATGGCGACCGCCAGGGCGAGCGGTTTTCGTCGGAAGTTGAGCGTATCTTTCATGATTCTTCTCCTCGCGGCGTGCCTAAAACGAAAAACGCGCCCGCACGCCGGCGACGACTCGATCGTAGTCGGAGAGCACGATATTCGAGTCGTTATTGATATAGCTTACCTCGGGGATAATCTTCCAACCGTGAACTAATTCAAACTCTATACCGGTGGTCACGATAAACTGGGTATCGTCGCGAACCGTGAAAAAAAGGGCATCCGGACCGTTATAATCGCGGTGTTCGAGCGCGAAATTGGCAAAAGCCCGTGCATTTCCTAATATTTGCAGGCTACCACCGATGCTGCCGCCGTAGAAATCGTGTCCGAACTGGGGAAACGCCTTGTCGTTCTCGTCTTCCATGCCGCCGTAGACACTGCCGTAGATGACCGGCCGGCGAGCGTGCCTCAAGGCGCGGATATAGCCAGCCGCAAAGGTATACCGGTCGACGTTGCGGGCTCCAATAGCAGCGAACTGAATATTTGAACCCTGCACCGAGAGGTTGAAACGACTCTGATCGTCGATCGCATAAATCCATTGCGCGAAGCCGCCGTAGATATTGCGCAAGGTGTTGCCATCGATTTCGAAGTTCTCCGCCGTGCCGGCGGCAGTCATACGATGCTTACCGTATTCTGCGGCGACCCCGACGTATCCGTACGCGTCCTGTGTGCTGAACGGTTTGTCGGTCAGGCGGTAATAACCGCGTGCGCCGGCGACCACGTCCCAGTGTTCGGAGATCGGGTGTGATGCGTTGACCGTACCCGCAACCCGCATATATTCGCTCTCCTGCTCCTGGGCGTTACCGTCGAGCTGGAATTGAATGCCGGGAAGAAGCGGCAAGATGATCTGACTCTGGTCGGTAGCCGAATTGATGTTGGTGTCGTAGCCGAGACTCATTTCGATGTAGCCACTGATCCTTCGGCCTTCTTCGACGCGGGCCTGGTCGAGCAAGGCCAAATATTTGTTGATCGTGTCGATGGCCTCGTCCGGGGCCTGCCCGCTCTGTTGCACGGTAGTGAATTCCTGGCGCGCCGTCTCACGCTCGCCAAGGATAAAATACGCACGCGCGATCTCGGCGCGTGCGAGGTCGTTGGTGGGTTCGACGGCGAGTACGCGTTCGAGCGCGAACACACCTTGGGTCACGAACCCGGCATCGATCGCGGCGACGCCGAGCAGATAATCGAACTCCGTGTCACCCGAACGCTCGGCTTCGAGGGGTATAAGCAGTTCGAAAGCAAGCCGCGTGCTTCGTCGAGCACGGCGTCAGCGTAGAGGACGCCTGCCCACGCAAGCAGAAAGAAACAGAGTAAACCCCTGGCTAAATAAACGGCCACGCCCTTACCACCCATGACTTTAGAATTTCGCTAAGTATATACTTTTAAACCGCTAATTCCTAAAGAATAGTACTGGAGATCGTACCTGCCGAAATAAGGGCTGGACGCCGGGATCGGACCGCTTTCACGGGGTCGCGTCGACAATCCTGGCAACGGGAATTCTCAGCGTCCTGGTGCTTGCCCGCGAGACGGAAAATCCGTCGAGATCGCCGATTTGATCGTGCTCCGCGTCTACGGATCTGGCGATATCACGGGGGTTGATGCCATTCGCTGCATCGCAACAACGATGACGAATCCCGCGGCCGCCAACACCCCGACGGCGAACGCGGTCGCGGAGAACTCGGGCAGCAAAGGAGAGGATTCAACCCATTTGAGCGCGCCGCGGATCTCGACGTAGCGACGTTGCTGAAAGGGCCACACGACCCACAGGGAGGCCACGAGTATGCCGGAGATGGCGAGCAGGGCCGCGCGTTCGTAGCGATGAAGCAACCACGACAGCAGCCGGGTGAAGGAAAACAGACCGGCTAAGGCGCCGAGCGCGAACGGCGCGACCACCGCCATCCGAAAATGCCCGACCGCGTCGAGCACGTAGGCGTATTTGCCCAGTAAAAGCAGCACGAATGAACCTGAGATGCCGGGTACCACCATCGCGCAGATCGACAAGGCGCCACACAGCATGACGAACCACCACGTATCGGGTGTCTCGGCGGGAACGGCCGTGACGAGGACGATGCCCAATAGCAATCCGGCGATCAACGGTGGAACGTCAACGGCACGCAAACCGCCCAGGCCCTTTATCAGAACGACGATCGAGCCGACGATCAACCCGAAGAACAGGCCGTAGACGTACTGAGGATGGGTCTCCAGCAAGCGCGGCAGGGGGATGACGTGCGTGAAAAACAAAATCGCGCAGAAAATACCGACGACGAGCGGCACGATGAACGGAAAGTCGGGCCGCGTCAGTAAGGTAGAACTATCGAAACGAACGAAGGCTTTCAACCAGGCGGTATCGAACGACTTAATCGCATCGATGAAGCGGGTATAGATCCCTAGGATAAAAGCCATCGTGCCACCCGAGACGCCGGGCACGACGTCGGCCGCGCCCATGCAGAATCCCTTGAGCACGATGATGGCACCGGTCTTAATCCGTTGGTTCATGATATCGACGGCTGTAGCTGTGTACGGTGTCGACCAGTTGCTGGACGTGTTCGGGGGGAACGGCAGGCGTGATGCCGTGGCCGAGATTGAAAACGTGGCCGCTGCCTGGTCCGTAAGCATCGAGTACCCGCTTTGCTTCGCGCTCGATGGTGGCAGGGCTGGCCAGCATCACGGCGGGATCGAGGTTGCCCTGCAACGCGACCTGATGGCCGATCCGTTTGCGCGCGTCGCCGATCTCGACCGTCCAGTCCAGGCCAACAGCAGTGCAGCCGATCTCTGCTATCGCCTCGATCCATCCGCCGCCGCCTTTCGTAAAGATGATACTGGGTGTTTCTGCCGGTAAAGCAGAGACAATGCGCCGTAAGTATTCGAGTGAGAATTCGAGGTAGGCAGCGGTCGAAAGCGTGCCGCCCCAGGTGTCGAACACCATGACCGCGTCCACGCCGGCGTGAATCTGCGCGATCAAGTAATCCGCAACGGCGCGCGAGAGCTTTTCCAGCAGCCGGTGGATCGCCTCGGGGCTTTCATAGGCGAGGCGTTTGATCTTGGCGAATTCGCGGCTGCTCTGTCCTTCGACCATGTAGGTCGCAAGCGTCCAGGGACTGCCGGCAAACCCGATGAGCGGGCGGCGCCCATCGAGTTCACGCCGCGTTAACGCCACGGCGTCGAGCACGTAGCGCAGTTCGTCGGTGGGATCGGGCAGGGGCAGGGCGTCGATGTCCGCGATGCTCACGACGGGGCGTTCGAAACGGGGTCCGAAACCCTCTTCGATCGTCAAACCGAGGCCCATGGCGTCGGGGATGGTCAAGATGTCTGAAAACAGGATCGCGGCGTCGAGATCGAAGCGCTGCATCGGTTGCAAGCTTACTTCACAAGCGAGATCCGGCGTTTTACAGAGCGTTAGAAAATCTCCGGCGCGTTCGCGGATTTTGCGATACTCTGGAAGATAACGGCCCGCCTGGCGCATGATCCAGACCGGCGTGCAGTCGACGGGTTGTCGAGCCAAGGCGCGTAAAAATCGATCGTTCATTCGGGTTGGGGGTTAGGGAACCTCTGAATAAGTCATGGCCCATCTGCCTTGCCCATAGTCCCCGCTATGGTCGGCGATTCGTGCCTTGAACTGCACCATTGCATGAACCATTCAGACGCACCATGACTTATGCATCGGTTCCTTCGGGCTGCCGTCGAAATTAACAGGCTGGTGAATAACCCCGTTTTTCGCCGGTCCGTCGTCGGTACGGGGGTGTACCGGTGCACATGTGGACAATTTTGAAATAGGTCTTATTTGTTGGGTCTACGCGGATTCATGTGGGTAAATTCTGAATTAGACCAAGTGTAAACCATTGAAATCATGTAGACATTCAGAGATTTCGTATGGGGTGAAAGTGGTTTCATTTTGTGGGTAGGCTAAGGCCATGAAGAATCCCAAGTCGATCCGAGCGCTGTTTGCGTTCCCTGGTTTTACCGCCGCATCGAAATTGGTGGGCATGTTTGGTGATCGGTATGCCCGTGTGATCCAACTCAAGAGGCGAAAAAAACAGCGATCTGTTCTCACTGTGCTCACCGGTGCCGCGGGCGTTACGACAAGAAGGTGCTGCGAGTACGAGACCTGTCAGTTGCCGGATGGCGAATCTACCTGGAGTTCGAACGCTGGCGTGTCAGTTGCCGGAGGTGCGGCGGCGTGCAGGTAGAACATCTTGACTGGCTGGCAAAGAACCCTCGCTATACGCAGCGCTTTGCCATGCAGGTGGGCAAGCTGTGCCGGGACATGCCGAACCAGGCTGTCGCCGAGAGGGAACGCCTGCACCACAGCACGGTGAAAGACCTCGATAAGCTGTACATGCAAAAGCAGGTTGAGCTGGCGGGCATGCCAGCACCCCGGGCCATCGGTATTGATGAGATCTCCATCCGCAAAGGACATAACTACCGGGTCATCGTCAGTGACCTGGATCGGGGGCGTCCTATCTGGGTCGGTGGTGAAGGTCGCAAAGAGGCTGACATCGACCTGTTTTTCCAGGCATTGGGCGAGAACAAGAGCGCTCGCATCGAACTGGCGGCGATGGACATGTGGAAGCCGTTCCGTAACTCGGTCATGAACAACGCACCGCAGGCGCGGATCATCTATGACAAGTTCCATATCATGCGCCACCTCTCAAAGGCTCTCGATGAAGTCCGGCGCCGTGAATACAAACGTCTCCGCGGCAAGGACAGGAGTTACATCAAAGGCCAGCGATATACCTTGCTCTCGCGACGCGAGAACCTGAATCTGGATGGCAGACGAGCCCTGAAAAAACTGCTCCAGGCCAACCGGCGTCTGAACACCGCCTACGTCCTCAAGGAAACCTTCGGCCAACTCTGGGACTACCGTACCGAGCGCGGCGCGCGTGCCTTTTTCGAGCGCTGGAAGGACAGTCTGAAATGGCAGCGATTGGCGCCGTATCGCAAGTTTGCTGAGCTGATTGAATCCCATTGGGATGGCATTGCTTCCTATTGTGATGCTAAGAATAAAGTCAGTCTTGGATTGGTCGAAGGGGTCAACAACAAAATCCGGGTCCTGCAACGACGCGCCTATGGCTATCGTGATGAGGAATTCCTCAAACTGAAAATCATTGCGGCATTTCTTCCGCCACTACCCAGAAATGCCAATATCAACCCACACGTTTCCGCGTAGACCCTATTTGTTTATACGGGTGCCGGTAAGTTCGATGAGCCGATTAGAAACTCATCGATCCCGCGTGCCGCGGAACGACCTTCCGCAATGGCCCATACGATAAGTGACTGTCCGTGTTGCATATCCCCTGCCGTAAACACGCCCTCGACAGAAGTCATCCAATCGGGGTCACGCTTAACGTTGTTTCGCTGGTCGAGCTCGACGCCGAGTTGCTCGATCACACCGTCGGTTTCAGGGCCCGTGAATCCCATGGCCAGCAGCGCCAGATCGCAGGGGAGTTCGTGTTCCGATCCGGGAACCGGTTCGAATGACGGGCGGCCATTGCTCAGTTTCATCTCCACTTCGACGAGTTCCAGCGCCGTGACGCGGCCCTGCTCATCGCCAATAAATCGTTTCGTCGATACGGCGTAAATGCGCTCGCCGCCTTCCTCGTGCGCGGCAGCGACCCGGTAAATCTGCGGCCATTCCGGCCATGGATTGTCGGTGGCCCGCTGCTCCGGCGGTTTGGGCATGATCTCGAGGCTGCGAACGGATTTCGCCCCCTGCCGGTGTACCGTACCCAGGCAATCTGCGCCCGTGTCGCCGCCGCCGATGATGATCACGTGCTTGTCTTTTGCGGTGATGAACGCGCTGTCCGGGATATCGTCGCCTTCGCACCGGCGGTTTTGCAGTGGCAGAAATGTCATTGCGAAATGCACGCCGTCGAGTTCGCGGCCGGGGATGGGTAAATCCCGCGACGCGGTGGCGCCGCCGGCAAGCAGGATGACGTCGAATTTGTTGCGTAAATCTTCCACCGCGACATCTACACCGATGTTGGCATTGACCTGGAACCGTACGCCTTCGTCGCTCATCTGCTGCACGCGGCGGTCGAGCACGTGCTTTTCCATCTTGAATTCCGGGATGCCGTAGCGCAGCAGGCCGCCGATGCGATCGTCTCTTTCAAAAACCGTTACCGCATGTCCCGCACGGCGCAGTTGCTGGGCGGCGGCGAGGCCCGCGGGACCGGAGCCCACGATCGCAACGGATTTTCCAGTCTCCGTTTGCGGTGGTTCCGGAACGACCCAGCCTTCGTCGAATGCACGATCGATAAGCGCGAGCTCGACGGCCTTGATCGTGACGGGGTCATCATTGATTCCCAGAACGCAGGATCCTTCGCAGGGAGCGGGGCACAAAGTACCGGTGAACTCGGGGAAATTATTGGTCGCATGCAGGCGATCGATCGCGTCGCTCCAGCGTTCGCGATAAACCAGGTCGTTCCAGTCCGGAATCAGGTTTCCCAGCGGACACCCCTGGAGACAAAACGGGATGCCGCAGTCCATGCAGCGTGCAGCCTGGACGTTGACGTGATCCGGCTCATAGGCCGCCATTACCTGGTTCCAATCGAGCAGTCGTTTTTCGACCGGTCGGTAGGGCTGAGCCTCGCGTTCGGCCTCTAGAAATCCGGTGACTTTAGCCATGGGCGGCTTCCATGACGGCCTCGTCTTCCGATATGCCGGTGCGCCGGGCTTTCTCCATCGCCTCGAGAATGCGCTTGTAGTCTTTCGGCATGACCTTGACGAATTTTTCACGCTTGAGGTCCCAACGCTCCAGTATTCGCTGCGCGACCGTACTTTGCGTGTAACGCACGTGATTCTTCAACAGGCGCCGCACCGTCTCCTCGTCGTCGTCGGAATCGAGCGTGTCAAGATCGACCATTTGCGTGTTGCAAAGCGGGGGAAACACGCCTTCGGGGTCGAAGACGTAAGCGATGCCTCCTGACATGCCCGCCGCGAAATTGCGGCCGGTCCCGCCGATGATCACGACGCGGCCTCCGGTCATGTATTCGCAGCCGTGATCGCCCACGCTTTCGACAACGGTATCCGCGCCGCTATTTCTGACACCGAAGCGCTCGCCCGCGATACCCCGGAAATACGCTTCTCCGTCGGTCGCGCCGTAGAGTGCGACGTTACCGATGAGAATGTTCTTCTCCGGTACGAAGGTCGAATGACGCGGCGGGTATACGACGATTTTCCCACCCGACAGACCCTTGCCGATGTAATCGTTGGCGTCTCCCTCGAGAGTCATCGTCACCCCTTTCGGGACGAACGCGCCGAAACTTTGTCCTGCCGATCCGTTGAAGCGCAGTTTGATCGTATCTTCGGGCAAGCCCGCTGCGCCGTACCGCCGCGTGATCTCAAAACCAAGTATCGTGCCGACCGTGCGGTTGGTGTTTCTGATAGGCAGAATGGCGACTACGGGTTCACGGTTCTCCAGCGCTTTCTCGCAGAGCGGTACGATGGTAGTGCGGTCGAGGGATTTTTCGAGGCCGTGGTCCTGTTCGCGTACACGCCGAATGGCGACCTCCGGCCCGACCTCGGGTCGATACAGA
This sequence comes from Gammaproteobacteria bacterium, assembly GCA_963662545.2. GTDB lineage: Bacteria > Pseudomonadota > Gammaproteobacteria > JAYYZW01. Next base: position 1,582,970 of record CAXXLL010000003.1, on the reverse strand, counting down.
ATTTGCGAAAGATCCAAGCCGGCGGCTTTCCAGTGATCGACCGCGTTCTCGACATCGAGCAAATCGGCGCGGCCGATCAAATCATCGATTTTTCGCACGCCGAGTTCGGCCAGATATTCGCGCATTTCGTCGGCAATGAAGCGAAAGAAGGTCTCGACGAACGCCGGGTCGCCGTCAAATTTTTCGCGCAGAGCCGGGTTCTGAGTCGCGATCCCGACTGGGCAGGTGTTCAGGTGGCACACGCGCATCATGATGCAGCCCATCACGACCAGTGGCGCGGTCGAAAAACCGTATTCCTCAGCGCCGAGCATGGCCGCGATGATGCAGTCCCGACCGGATTTCATCTGGCCGTCGACCTGTACGATGATGCGATCGCGCAAATTATTCTCGACCAGCACCTGCTGGGTTTCGGCCAGCCCCAGTTCCCACGGCACGCCCGCATGTTTGAGCGAGGACACCGGCGAGGCGCCTGTGCCTCCATCGTAGCCCGAGATCAGGACGACGTCAGAATGCGCTTTCGCGACGCCAGCGGCGACGGTTCCAACACCGACTTCGGCAACCAGCTTGACCTGCACGCGTGCTTCGGGATTCGAATTCTTTAAGTCATGGATCAGCTGCGCCAGATCCTCGATCGAATAGATGTCGTGATGAGGCGGCGGCGAAATGAGCCCGACGCCCGGGGTCGAGTGCCGTACTTTAGCAATCCAGGGATAGACTTTGGTTCCGGGTAACTGGCCGCCTTCTCCCGGTTTGGCGCCCTGGGCCATCTTGATCTGCAGGTCGGTGGCATTTACCAGGTATTCGCTGGTCACGCCGAAGCGCCCCGACGCGATTTGCTTGATTGCGCTGCGGCGCAGATCGCCATTTGCATCGGGCGTATAGCGCGCCGGATCTTCGCCGCCTTCACCCGTGTTCGAACGGCCACCGATGCGATTCAGAGCGATCGCGAGCGTTTCATGCGCCTCGCTGCTGATCGAGCCGTATGACATGGCGCCGGTATGGAAACGCTTCATGATCGATTCAACGGACTCGACTTCGTCGAGAGGAATCGATTTGACGCGGGGCTTGAAGCGCAACAGGCCGCGCAAGGTCGCGCGGTTCACGCTCTGATCGTCGACCGCTTGGGTGTATTCCTTGAAAATCTCGTATCGCCCTGATCGGGTCGCATGCTGCAGCTTGAAAACCGTTTCCGGATTGAACAGGTGATATTCACCATCGCGCCGCCACTGGTACTCTCCACCCGAATTGAGATCGGGCTTTTTGACTAGGCGGTTCGGATGCGCTTCGTAATGCCGCATGCTGACTTCTTTTTCGACGACATTGAGCCCAATGCCGCCAATGCGCGAAGCGGTCCAGGTGAAGTACTCCTCGACGAAGTCGGAATCGAGACCAACCGCCTCGAAAATTTGGGCGCCCCGGTAGGATTGCACTGAGGAGATGCCCATTTTGGACATGACTTTGAGCAATCCCTTGTTCAGCGCATTGATGAAATTGCGAATGGCCGCGTCGTGCAGTGATTCGCCGGATTTGTGATCGGCGATCTCGTTCAGAATGCCCTGACGCAGCATGTCGTCCAGGGTTTCAAACGCAAGGTAGGGATTGATTACGCTGGCGCCGTAGCCGAGTAGCACGGCAAAGTGATGCACCTCGCGCGGCTCTCCCGATTCGACAACGAGGCTGGCACGGGTTCGGCGCCCGTTGCGCACGAGATGGTGGTGAATGCCTGCGGTCGCGAGTGCGGCCGGTATGGGCGCGTTGTCCTTGTCCATCTCGCGGTCGGAAAGGATGAGGAAGGCGTAACCGTTGTCGATGGCGGTATCGGCCTCCTCGCGGATACGGTCCATGGCTGCTTCGAGACCCAGTACGCCTTCTGCGACGGGGTAGGTCGCATCGATCGTTTTGCTGCGCAAGCCGAGTGTATTGACGTTGCGTATTTTCTCCAGGTCCCGGTTCTCCACGATCGGCGAATTGAGCTTGATCTGCCGGCAGGACTCCGGACCGGGTTTGAGCAGGTTGCCTTCCGGTCCGATCGGTGTGGATATCTGCGTGACGAGCTGCTCTCTGATGCCGTCCAGCGGTGGGTTTGTTACCTGAGCGAAGAGCTGCTTGAAATAGTCGTAAAGCAGACGCGAGCGGTTCGACAGCACGGCCAGCGCCGCGTCCGTGCCCATCGACCCGATGGCCTCGGCGCCGTCCCGGGCCATTGGCTGCATGAGCAGCCGCAGATCTTCGTGCGTATAGCCGAAGACCTGCTGGCGCTGCAGCACCGTTTGATGATCCGGTTCATGAATGTGCGGCGGTTCGGGTAGTGCATCCACCGAAACGTGATTTTTTTCGAGCCATTCCGCGAAGGGATACTGATCGATGTAGCGCTGCTTCAGTTCAGCGTCGTCGACAATCCGACCCCGCTCGGTGTCGACGAGAAAGATCCGTCCCGGGTGCAGGCGTTCCTTGATCTTGATGTTCTCGGGTGGGATGTCGAGCACACCGACCTCGGACGCCATGACGACGAGGTCGTCCTTGGTCACGTAGTACCGTGATGGCCTTAGGCCGTTACGATCGAGCACGGCCCCGATCACCGTGCCGTCGGTGAATGCGATGGAGGCCGGGCCGTCCCAGGGCTCCATCAGGCAGCCGTGATACTCGTAGAAGGCCTTGCGCGCGGGGTCCATCGATTGGTGTCCGCTCCAGGCTTCCGGAATCATCATGAGTACCGCCAGCGGCAGGGGGCGACCCGCCATGTGCAAGAACTCGAGGACCTCGTCGAAATTCGCCGAATCCGAATTACCCTCCACAACGATTGGAAACAGCTTCTCCAGATCGTCTCCAAGCAAATCGGAATCACACAGGGCTTCGCGCGCGCGCATCCAGTTGATATTGCCGCGCAATGTATTTATTTCCCCGTTGTGCGCGACGTAACGAAAGGGGTGAGCGAGCGGCCAGGACGGAAAAGTATTCGTCGAAAAGCGCTGATGGACCAGCGCAAGCGCGCTTTCCATCGAGGTGTCGCTCAAATCGACAAACAGCTGCTCGAGTTGTGTCGCCATCAACATGCCTTTGTACACCAGGGTGCGGTGCGACAGGCTCGGCAGATAAAACAGCGATTTTTCGGCGAGATCGCCGTTCCATATGATGTGTTCAATGCGTTTACGAATGACGTAGAGCTTGCGCTCAAAGGCGTCGTCATTCGTTATCGTGTTGCTGCGGCCGATGAAAACCTGGCGAAACTCCGGTTTCGCTGATCGGGCGGTCGGCCCGATCATGGAGTCTTCGCTCGGCACCTCGCGCCAGCCGATGAAATCCTGGCCTTCTTCCTCTACGACGCGGCGAAAAGCCTCCATACAATGCCCAGCCTGGTCAGCGTCCCGCGGCAGAAATACCATGCCGGCGCCGTAGTGGCCGAATTGAGGCAATGTCAGACCGAGTTCCCCACACCGTTCGCGCAGAAACCGGTCGGGCATTTGTATAAGAATCCCGGCACCGTCGCCGGTATTCTCTTCAGAGCCGCAGGCGCCGCGATGCATCAAGTTCCGGAGCACGGTTAGCGCCTGGACAATGATCTGGTGCGATTTCCGGCCCTTCATGTCCACGACGAACCCGACTCCACAGGAATCATGTTCGTTGCGGGCGTCATAGAGACCCCCTTCGGATCTAGGCGCTAGCGGAAATCGCGTGCGAACTGGGTCCATCCCTCAGCTTGCCTCCGGGGCTTGGTTCGTGAATACAGTGATGAATTGCGCGAAAAAGGACGCCGATTATATGCCGAGCTACGCGAAACTGTCATCACGCGATGCGGCTACAGACGGCGCGGGGAAGGTTCGTATAGAGCGGTGTAGGCGCTTTTAACTTATTATATTTAAAGGATTATTCTGTAAGCGAGTGGATAGGCCGGGCCCACGGTTTTAGCGTCGCAAGGGGCGGGCTCAAACCATCGATCGCGGCCCTGGCGCTGTCGCGGTCGGGGTAATGGCCAAGGACTAATACGTACCAGGGCGTACCCTCATGGGTGATGGCGATGACGGCGCTCAGCAAGCCGAGGTCGTTGGCCTTGACGAAGCGGACCGCCGCGTTCCGATCGCGTACGCCGAACAGTTGGATGACGTAGCTCTGGGGATCTTGAGTGAGTACCCACTTACTTGAATAGGTCTTCTGTTCGGGAGATTCGGGCGTAGGCTCAAGGTCGACAACGGTTGACGGGAGGTTTGCGGATGGGGTTTCCGTTGGCGGCGCGACCGTTTCCGTCACGACTGCGTCGCCCGGCACACCGGCGGCGGCGTCTTCGGTGAGGTCTTGCTCGTCCAGATCCGCCGGCGATCCGGCTGCGGGCTCGGAGACGCCGCCGCCGTTCAGGGCGGTGGCGAGTTCCTTCAAGGTGGGATCCGCCGCGTCCGCGCCGAACCCTTCACCCATCGAATCGCCCGGCTCGATCGCGTCACCTGCGTCGACATCGACCGTATCAACCGCGTCACCCGTGGCGGTATCAGCCGTTTCGACCACCACGGCCGTCTCCTCCAAAGGATTGGCCGCATGGCGCTTGGCGGAAGGTGCTGTCGGCATTTCGGATACGTTTTTCTCAGGCAGCGCCAGCGCGACCGTTTCGATCTTGCCCTTGCGCTCGGATGTTCCGAATAGCGCATATGCGGCTCCAGCGATGACCACGACCGCGAACATTGCGGCGTAAATCTGATGTTGCTTGTGACGCGTTGCACGCCCAACCGTTGTCGAACCCGGCGGGGCGTCGCTGAGGGCGTTCAATTCGGCGATCACCTTACCGGGATTGCCGCCGGTATCGCGCGCAAGTCGTTCGGGATCAATTTCCAGGAGCCGATTCTCGCCGCTAAATTCGCGCGCGAAACTCTCGATGATTTCACGAACCTGACCGGAATCGAGTTCCGGGATGTCGATGACATGTACGAGTGCCGGACCGGGTGCCGCGCGTTGCAGGCGCTCCTCCAGATCCGATTCGGACCTGCCCGCAAGCAGCACGCGGAGTTCGCCGCCCGGGCCGTTCGATCGCGCCAACCCGAACAAAAGCGTGTAGATTTCTTCGTCGAGATCATCGGCATCATCGACCACGAGGACGCACAAACTGCGGTCGTCGGCCATGTGGGCCAAGGCGTCGTCAATTGCCGAGATGAGTTCTTCGCGGTCGGTGTCCGCGGCCCATTCTTCACCCGACAGCCCGTCCGCGAGAAATCGCAGCAGTGCATCGGGCGACTCGATCGCACCTTCTATTTGCCGGATGTTCCAGCTTGACTCCGCTTCCGCACAGACGCACTCCAGCATCCTCGTGCGGCCCGATCCCGGGGCACCTTGAATGAGGACGATCTGATTCCCGAATTCCAGCAAATGATGGATCAGATCGAGGCGTTGACGATGGTTGGGGGCGATGAGGTAGGGAAGCTCCAGGCTCCCGTCGGCGTCTGGCTGTACTTCCGGGCGCATGTCTTGCCAAAGCTCCCAGTCAGCCGACCATCCGGGAAGCAATCGTATCGAGGAGCATTTTATCGGAGTAATCAGTCGTAAGCTTCGCCTCGCCGATGGCCTCCAGCAACACCAGTCGAATGCGGCCTTTGACGCTCTTTTTATCGCGTTTCATCAATTCCAGAAACACCTCGCAAGAGATCTCTTGCGGCGCCGTCGTCGGAAGTCCCGCACTCCGTATCAGCGACTCTATCCGGGCGACGTCGTTTACGTCTAGCGATCCCGACAATGCGGACAAGCGCGCCGCCATACACATCCCCGCGGCGACGGCTTCTCCATGCAGCCAACGACCATAGCCCGTCCCTGTTTCAATGGCGTGGCCGAATGTGTGGCCAAAATTGAGCATCGCGCGGATGCCAGTCTCTGTTTCGTCTGCAGCGACAATTTCGGCCTTGTTCTCGCACGATCGCCGTATCGCATGATCGATTATTTCAGGGGAGCGCGCCAGGATTCCGCTGAGATTGGCTTCGAGCCATTCGAAAAAATTGCGATCACGTATCAATCCATACTTGATCACTTCAGCGATCCCCGAACGATACTCGCGGTCCGGCAAAGTGGCGAGCGATTCGGTATCCGCGATCACCGCTTGCGGCTGATGAAAAGCACCGACCATGTTCTTGCCCAAGGGATGATTGACGGCGGTTTTGCCTCCGACTGAGGAATCGACCTGTGCCAGTAAGGTCGTGGGCACCTGCACATAGGCGATTCCGCGCTGATAACACGCTGCGGCAAATCCGCCGAGGTCGCCGATGACACCGCCGCCGAGCGCGACGAGCGTAGCGCTTCTTTCGAAGCCGCGTTCGAGCATGAAAGTGACGATGTCTTCGAAGCGACCGAGCGATTTATGAATCTCGCCGTCGGGAAGGATCAGGGCCTCACAGGAGCGATCCTGGAAATGGCGGCGTATACGGTCCAGATATAAGGGTGCAACATTCTCGTCGGTAAGAATCATTACTTGATCTGAGGGCACGGCCGCCCGGAACAGTTCTTCGTCGGCGAGCAAGCCCGGACCTATGTGAATCGGATAGCTGCGATCGCCGAGTTCGACGTGAAGTTCTGGATTCATTGCAGTTCTTCCGAAATCATCTTGAGAACTTGCTTCACAGACAATGTACCCGAATCTACGACGAGGTCAGCTACTTCCGCATAAAGGGGCTCGCGTACCTGCAGTATTTCGCCGAGCGTTGCCGCCGGATCGCCGCTATGTAGTAGTGGCCGGGACGTATCATAACGAGTTCGCTCGACGAGCGTCTCAAGAGGCGTTTTAAGATAAACGACGAAGCCACGCCGGCTCAAACGCTGCCGATTATCCGCGGCGAGCACCGCACCGCCGCCGGTCGCCAGCACCGTACGATCGCGCTGCGTCAATTCGTTGATCAGTTTTTTTTCCCGCTCTCTGAAGCCCGATTCGCCCTCGATATCGAAAATCAAAGACACGCTTGCGCCAGTGCGGCGTTCGAGTTCCTGGTCGAGATCAATGAAATCCAAATTCAGGCTGCGCGCCAACTGGTTTCCGATCGTCGTTTTACCGGCGCCCATCGGACCGACGAGAAATATGCGTGATTCGTCTCTAGCCCGCATTTCTCACCATTGTTCTACTGAACTCGATTCGGACCCTGGTAGGATTTTGTACTCAAGGCCATGACGATCGCGAATTCTCCGCAGCGCGTTACCAAGCGATCCTTGATGATACTCTCGCGGAGACGCAAAGCACGCCAAGAAGAAGGCGCGAGCGCTTGTCGAAGAAGGTCAATGATTCCTTAGCGTACGTGGCGGCTTGGCGAGGGCATTTATCATCCGGGGATAGCCATATACTCCGCCGAGGAGCCTAGAAACTAGGCAGGAAGATCCAAGCAGGCAAAAAAAGCGGGAGCCAGGCTCCCGCTTGTGATGGCACTCTCGATATTCCGTTATCGCGACGAGAGAGAAAGGGTTTCCTTGATGATCTTCGGAGTAACGAAGATGAGCAACTCCTGCTTGGTGGCTTCGACCGCGGTCCGCTGAAACAGCTTGCCGAGGTACGGCAGGTCGCCGAAGAACGGGACGCTGCTTCTGTCGTCGCGGTTAGTCGATTCGTAAATACCACCGAGCACGACCGTTTCACCATTATCCACCAGCACCTGGGTGCGGAGTTCATTGGTGTCAATGCTCGGGATTCCCGAGAACACCTGCCCTACCGAGTCCTGGTTAACCGCCAGATCCATAATGATTCGGTCATCCGGTGTGATCTGGGGCGTGACACGAAGACTCAATACCGCTTTCTTGAACGAAATCGAGGTCGCGCCACTCGAAGACGCTTCCAGGAACGGGATTTCCGTACCTGACTCGATGACCGCTTCGCGCTGATTCGCAGTGATCACGCGAGGCGCCGAGATCACTTCGCCGCGGCCTTCGATCTGCAGCGCCGTCAGTTCCAGTTGCAGCAAATAGCTGCCGACCTTACCCACGGAGTATTTAAAATTGCCCACGGCACCTGCTACCGCCAGGTCGACGAGGTAGTTTTCAAGTCCATCCACGTTGAACGTAGTCGTGTCGCCGTAGTTAGTGTTGCCCGGAAGACCGCCGCCGATCGATGACTGAAATCCGGATTTGAAGTTCAACGGATTGATGGCTAGGGCCTTCCTGTTCGCTTCGTGGCTATACCCGAACCTCACGCCGAGGTCTTTCGAAAAATCTTCATTAGCGATGACGATGCCTGATTCGATCAACACCTGTCTAACGGGAACATCAAGCGTCTCGACGATCTTTCGAATTTCCGACAGTTTGTCGCTGGTGTCCTGGACGAGAAGCGTGTTCGTTCGCTCGTCGACCGTAACATTGCCACGGTCCGACAAGAGGTTGGTAGCTTCGTCCCTGATGAGGTCGGAAATGGTGGCCGCCTTGGCATAGTTCACCTGAATGAACTCCGTTCGTAGCGGCGCGAGATCCTGAATCTGCTGCATGGATTCGAGTTCGAGTTTTTCACGCGCTGCGATTTCTTCCTGGGGGGCGACCATCATCACGTTACCGATATCCCGCTTACCCAGTCCTCTGGACTTGAGAATGATATCCAGTGCCTGATCCCAGGGAACGTTCTTCAGGCGCAGGGTGACGTTGCCACCTACGGTATCGCTGGCGACGAGATTCTTTTCAGTGAAGTCGGCGATCAGCTGAAGTACGGCGCGCACTTCGATGTTCTGAAAGTTCAGGGACAGGCGTTCAACGGTATAACCGAATTTGGCTTTCTTAATTGCCTCTTCCTCGGCAGACGTCAAGGGTCTGAGTTCCAGGGTAAAGACGTTACCCGACTGATAAGCAAGATGTTCGAACGAACCCGTCGGGCGAATGATCATCCGGGTGCCGTTGCCTTGGCGAAAAGTGTCGATTTCGCGCGCCGGGGTGGCGAAATCCATGACATCTAATTTGCGGTCGAGCGCGTCAGGCAGCATGGTATTGGCGAAATCGACAATCACATTCTCACCCTGCTCGGTGATATTGATGGCGATATCCGGAACTGACAGGTCGACTACGATCTGAGCTTCACCGGCGGGACCCCGACGAAAATCGATGTCCGTAATCTTCGCGCCCGCGGCAGATCCCGGCATCGTCGCCGCTCCTGCGCCGCCATCGGCGTCCAGGTTGGCTGTTGTACCCTCGAGCGTGATGGCGATCGTGTTGTCGCTCGTTGCAATCTCGTAGGGAACGAGTTGTGCGAGATTGACGACGACTCGGGTTCTACCTTCGGCTTGGACCGCGGTTACAGATTCTGCATTTCCAACGCCAATCGTCTGCGTGCGGTTAGCGAGATTGAGCGTCGTACCTGGAAGATCAATTGCAATCCGTGCCGGGTTGTCAATCGTGAAACTCAGGGGATCGCCGTCAACCGGATCCGAAAGCCTAATCTTTATCTGCACGCGGTCACCCGGCAGCGAGCTAAAGCTGATGTCATCCAAGGTTGCCGCGACTACGACGCAGCAGTAAGAATTAAAGATCATCAGTCCGGCCGCCAGACATACCGCAAGCGGCGATTTCCACTGCGGGCGGTTTTGGTTTCGCTTGGAGGCGAGGATGTCGAAGCTCTTTACAATGCTCATCTTCTTACACCTTTTCGGGTTATTCGTCGGATAAGGCCAAAGACGCTTCACGTTCTTCATAGCGTCCCGTCGAATCCTTGATGATTTCTCGAACGTCAATTCGACTTTCCTGAATGTTAATGATCTTGCCGAAGTTTCGGCCGAGGTAATCGCCGACCTGAACGCGGTGCACGATTCCTTCCTGGTCACGAATAATCGCCCACAAGGCTTCTGGATTTTCCAGCAAGCCCACCATGCGGAGCGCGTCCAGTTCGAAATTTTCGAGTTCTTCCGGTTTATGAATGACGGTTTCGTCTATGAGTTTTTGTTGCGCGGGATCTAAAGCTTTAACGAGATCCTCTTTTTCCGGCCGTATATCGAAGAAGGAGCGGAACGGATTGCGCGATCCCAGTTTTTCGGCCTGGTACAAATATCTTTCGTACGGTTTGATCGGTGGCAGCGGTTCGATTGTGCCGCCGGCGCGGTCGAGAACTTCTCCCGTATACCGCTCCAGGTCCGAAATATCCTTGGAGACGCAGCCGCTTGCCAGTATCGCGAGCGCGGCGAGCGCCCATGCACGAAGAAGCTTAGATTTGAGCCCGGCATTCATGATCAGGATCCCTCACCTTCTTCTTCTTCGTCGATATACCGATACGTTTTTGCGGTTGTTTCGAGGACAAGTCCGGTACCGGGCTTACCGCCGGTCCCGGGGTTCGGAGTAATTTTGATGTCGTGGCTCGTCACGATTCGCGGCAGATCGGATATACCACTGATGAAATTGCCGAATTCGTGATAGTCGCCGACTACGCGGATCTGGATCGGCAGTTCAACATAGAAATCTGCGGGTTTCTCGCTACCCGGCTTGAACAGGTCGAACTCGAGTCCCGCGCCAAGACCTTGTTGTGAGATGTCGACCAGCAATTCGGCGACTTCCGTCTTGTTAGGCAATCGTTTGAGCAGGTCACCAAACGTTTCCTTGATATCCTCGAGCTGTTGCTTTAGAGCAGGGAGATTGGCAGCCTTTTTCTGCTTCGCTTCGAAAGCCAGCTTAAGATCTATTTCTTCCTTTTCGACGTTATCGAATTTAACGTTAAGTTCCGTAATATCGTAGTACCAGCCGCCGATCACGATGGCGGCGATTACCAGAATGCCACCGGCGATCTTTACCGGCATTGGCCAACTGCCTAGGTTGTCCAGGCTGAGATTATTGAGATCTGACATTGACATTGCCATCAGATTTCGTCCTCTTCTTCGCTGCTGGTCTTGAGTGCGGTTTGTTTAAGCGTTAGCGTAAAATCTGCGATGCGGCGCCCGTCTTCGGTCTTCGATTGAATAATGTTCAGCTTCGGTTCCTTAACCCACTCCGAGGCCTCAACATTACGCATGTAATTAGAGACACGGGCGTTAGACTGCGCGACGCCCTTAATCGTGACAGCATCGCCCTTTTGCGAGACCTCCTTGAGATACACGCCGTCTGGCAAGGTGCTTACGAGTTCGTCGAATAGATGAACGATGATCGGGCGGCTGGTTTGCAGCGTTTCAATTGCTTTCATTCGCGCGATCAGACTTTCCTTTTCTTTCTCGAGCCGTTTGATTTCCTCAATTTTTTTGTCGAGGAATACGATTTGTTCGTTGAGATAGGCATTGCGCCGTTCCTGCTGTTTTATCTTTTCGTTGACATAGAGATGCATACTGAACCATACGGCGGTCGCGAAGACGGCGCAGATTCCGAGCGTCACCAAATATTCGGTGCGTTTCTGCACGCGCAATTCTTCGCGCCATGGAAGTAGATTAACGCGTGGCATTAGTCAAAACTCCTCAAAGCCAGTCCACATGGGATCATCATCGCCGGGGCATCGTTTGCGAGGGCATCCGCTTTGACCCGGGAAGATACGGACATGTTCTTGAACGGGTTGGCTATGGTAACGCTGGTGTCGATCTTCGAATTGATTAGTTCATCTATCGATTTTATGGATGCGCAACCGCCGGCTATGACGACATGGTCGACGGCGCCAACCTGGCTCGACGAATAGAAAAACTGAAGCGCGCGATTCACTTCCTGGGCCATCGATTCCATGAATGGTTCGAGAACTTCGGGTTCGTAGTTGTCCGGCAGTCCACCCTGTCGTTTCGCGAGACCCGCCTCTTCGTAGGACAGCCCGTATCGCCGCTGAATTTCGTCGGTCAACTGCCTTCCGCCGAACTGTTGTTCGCGCGTGTAGATAATCTTGAAATCCTCCAATACGCTGAGCGTCGAGGTCGTCGCCCCGACGTCCATGATTGCCAGGATGTGAGAATCGCCTATCCGCTGGTCATTTTCGCCGAGCAGTTGAACCGCGTTTTCGAGCGCGAAGGCCTCGACGTCGACGATTTTTGCCTGCAAACCGCCGACTCCCAGTGCGGCAACTCGGATATCGACATTGTCGCTGCGCGATGCTGCGAGCATCACGTCCACTTTGTCCGGTTCATTCTCCGAAGCTTGCAGTACCTGAAAGTCCAGGCTGATTTCTTCGAGCGGGTAAGGAATGTACTGATCGGCCTCGATCTGTATCTGGCTTTCCATTTCGTCTTCGGATAGTTCCGCCGGCATCGTAATCACTTTGGTGATCACGGCCGATCCTGCGACGGCGCAGGCCGCCGCTTTCGTTTTCGAGGCACACTTGGCGGCGGCGCGTCCGATTGCCTCGCCGACAAGCTCGGCATCCGTTATATTCTTTATCAACCACGGAGTTAGGCGGCAGCGGTTCTACAGCGTAACTTTCGACCCGGTACTTGCCGCCGCTGCGGGAAAGTTCGAGCAGTTTGACCGACGTCGAACTGATGTCGATCCCGAGTAATGGCATGTTTGCGCGGCGGAATAAAGGCACTCTATTTTCCTTTAAATATCAATAGGTTAACATAGAAAAGTGCGCATTAACCTTAATAGTTACGGCTAACTATAGACAATCGCCATGCAAAAAACAATCGAATGTTCACTGAAAATCTATTAGAAATCGAATGTTACAGCGGATATCTAAAGTAATAAAACATCATATGTTGGCGTCTCACTCTCAACTAAAGCACAAGATGTTGCGATTTGCCTTCTATTCTCTGCTTCTGCTTTTCGCCCTCGGCGTCGCCGGCACGGCCGGCGTGCTGTGGTACGTCATTCCGCAACTCCCACCGGTCGAATCCCTCAAAGACGTCCATCTGCAGACGCCTCTAAAAGTCTACACCGCGGACGGCAAACTTATTGCGGAATTCGGCGAGAAACGCCGCGATCCAGTAGCGATCGAAGATGTACCTGCGCTGATGAAGCAGGCATTCATCGCTGCTGAAGACGATCGTTTCTACGACCATCCCGGAGTCGATTGGATGGCGATCACCCGGGCGGCCCTCGAGCTGTTGCAGACGCGCGAGAAAAAGCGCGGCGGTTCTACGATCACCATGCAGGTCGCGAGAAACTTTTTCCTGTCACCTGAAAAAACCTACGAACGTAAGCTGAAAGAAATCGTACTGGCCATCATCATCGAACGCGAGTTATCCAAAGACGATATCCTGGAACTGTACTTAAACAAAATTTTCCTGGGTCATCGTGCTTACGGCGTAGGGGCTGCCGCGCAGGTCTACTACGGAGCGACACTCGATCAACTGAGCCTGGCCCAGATGGCGATGATTGCCGGACTTCCGAAAGCACCTTCACGAACGAATCCGATCAGTAATCCTGAAATGGCGCGAGAACGGCGTGAGTATGTGCTCAGGCGCATGTTGAAGGTGGGCCTGATCGAACAGCAGCAATTTAATGCCACGGTCACCGCGCCGATAACCGCCCGGCGTCACGGTCAGGCGGTTGAAACACGGGCGCCGCACCTCGCTGAACTCGTTCGCGATTACATGGTCGATCGTTACGCTAAAGCAGCTTACACCTCGGGCTACAAGGTTCGAACGACCGTGCGGAGCCATTTGCAGGATGCGGCGAGAGAGGCCATACGCAAAGGCTTGTCCGATTACGACCGCAGGCATGGCTACCGGGGAGCGGAAGCGTCAAGTCCATCGACGCCTGATACGACGGCCGAGGATTGGGCTAAGGCGCTGCGCGATTTTCATGAAGTCGGGGGTTTCTACCCGGCCCTGATCATCGCCCTTGAGGCGCAGAAAATCGTTGCTTATACGAAGGAATTCGGCGCGATCACGATTCCCTGGGACGGCATTAAGTGGGCGCGTAAGCACCTTTCTCAGGACGCGTTGGGCCGCGCGCCGAAAACCACCACAGATATCGTCAACGAGGGGGACATAATAAGAGTCCGCTGGCACCGGCCGGCATCCGCGGAAGGCGACGCTGGGCAAGGCGGCGCGGTAACGGCCGGCTTTTGGCGACTCGAGCAAATTCCAAAGATCGAAGGCGCGCTGGTGTCTCTGGACCCCAAGGATGGCAGCGTGCAGGCCCTGGTGGGAGGACTCGACTATTACCGCAGCAAGTTCAATCGCGTGACGCAGGCGCTAAGACAGCCCGGATCAAATTTCAAGCCGTTCATCTATTCCGCAGCCTTGCAGAAAGGCTTTACCGCAGCAAGCTTCATTAATGACGCGCCGATCGTTTTCGACGCGCCCGGGCTTGAAAGCGCCTGGCGGCCGGAAAATTACAGCGGCAAGTACTTCGGGCCGACGCGCCTGCGCGAAGCTTTGACGAAGTCACGCAATCTCGTATCGATTCGATTGTTGCGCGCGATCGGCGTGGAATATGCACTCAAGCATATCAGCCGCTTCGGATTTGATTCGAACAGACTGCCGGCGAACCTTTCGATGGCATTAGGCAGCGGCGAACTCACGCCGATGGAAATCGTAACCGGTTATGCAGTCCTGGCTAACGGCGGTTACAAGATCGATCCGTATTTCGTTCAGACCATCGAATCCGGCGACGGCGAAGTTCTCTATGAGGCCGATCCTGCGACGGTGTGCGAAGTGTGTGAGAACGTCGCGCTCGATGACGACGGTGAACCGGTCGATATTGCCGCTCTGCTGGATATGGATCGCTTGCCGCCGAGCAATTCCGCCGCCCGTGTCCTCGACGCCGAAAATGCGTGGATCATGAATTCGATGATGCTGGATGTCATTAAACGCGGTACCGGCAGGCGCGCACGTAGGTTGGGACGCAAGGATCTGGCCGGTAAGACCGGCACGACGAACGACCAGAAAGATGCGTGGTTTTCCGGTTTCAACGGACGCGTGGTGACCACCGTTTGGGTTGGATTCGATCGCGTAGCGCCGCTCGGTAAACGTGAAACTGGCGCACGTGCGGCGCTGCCAGCCTGGATGGACTACATGCGGGTCGCGCTCGACCGTATACCCGAGACGCGAATGATACAGCCAGCGGGACTGATTACCGTGCGCATAGATCCGGATACCGGTCTGCTCGCGGGCGCGGATCATCCCGACGCCATTTTTGAATCTTTCCGTCCGGGATACCTACCACCGCGAGGCGATAGCCTCGATTCAGGCTTTTCGCCGGAGAAGCGGGACATCATTCCCGAACAACTATTCTAAGGAATCTCTGAATAAGTCATGGTGGGTCTGAATGGTTCATGCAATGGTGCAGATCGAGGCACGAATCGCAGGCCATAGCGGGACTAGGGCTAAGGTTCGTCACGTTAGGCTCCGCGATTTCAAAAGCAAGGCAGAGGTGCCATGACTTATTCAGAGGTTCCCTAATAATCCCGATGGTGGACACGGGGTTCGGACATAACCGAAGTCACGATCGCTGTACACCAGCGAATTACAATGGCGCAGAAACGACAGCAGTCGAAAAATGTCCGTGCCGAAATTGCGGCGACGGCGGCGAGAATGATCGCGGACGGGACCGCTGGCGGTTTCGAAGGCGCAAAGCGTAAAGCGGCGCGAGAACTCGGTGCGGAGAACAGCCACAATCTTCCGGATAATCTCGAATTACACAACGCGCTTGCCGAGCATCTAACGCTTTTTTACGGTGACACGCATGAAACTCGGGTACTGCTCCTGCGCGAAGCAGCCCTCGAGGCGATGGAGTTTCTCGAAATTTTCGAGCCGCGGCTGACCGGGCCCGTGTTATATGGAACGGCCTGCGATCATTCGGCGATCCATCTTCATTTGTTCAGTCCTGAACTCGAAGCCGTGACGCGCTACCTTATTGAGCGGCGACTCGCCTACGAAATTATCGAAGCCCGATTTCGATTCGGCCGTTCGACCGCGATGCAATCCGTGCCGGTGTTCAACTTGATTATCGCGGGACAGCAATTCGAGCTGGCCGTGTTTCCAACGGAAGGTGCTATGCGACATCCCTTGAGTCCAATCGACGGCCGGCCAATGCAGCGAGCTGCGATTACGGCGGTTGCCCGTCTGATCAGCTCAGGCCGGGTATTCAATTCCGTATGGCTCTCCGTTACCCATACCAAAATGCCGTGATTCGATAAGCGTGCGGGGTAAAAAAGAACGTTCCCATTGTCTTTCGTCGGTGGGTCGGCAGTGTGTTGATACTTTTCATGTCGCCCGTCCGTTTCGTTCACTTATACGGCATTGACATGGACTCGTGGCGCGAACGGGCGACACCACCTCGGTTGCGGACCGGACCCCACTGACATGTCCGGTCGTTCGGTCGTCGTCGTCGCTGTATTCGCCCCATTGCGACAGACTTTCGACTACCGGTTGCCGAAAAAATTTCAATCGGTCGACAATCTAATCGGTACGCG
The DNA here is from genome assembly GCA_963662545.2 of Gammaproteobacteria bacterium. Taxonomy (GTDB): domain Bacteria; phylum Pseudomonadota; class Gammaproteobacteria; genus JAYYZW01. The sequence continues at coordinate 1,566,733 of CAXXLL010000003.1, read as the reverse complement.
CGTTCTAGTGCCCTTTGGCCGCTCTACACGCGTTGGCGTCGTGCTCGATCGCAAATCTTCGAGCGAGGTTGCGCAAGAAAAGCTCAAGGCGCTCGTCGAATTACTGGACGATCATCCGCTACTCGACGGTGAGAATCTCAAGCTCGCACGCTGGGCGGCGCGCTACTACCATCACCCGCTGGGCGAAGTGATCGCTACGATGTTGCCGACCCGCTTGCGTCGCCGTCGCTCACTACCACCCGTCAAACCTCACGCCTGGCAGATTACTGCCAGCGGAAAACAGGGGCTAGCCGCCCTGGGCCGCAACGCCGGGCGGCAGAAAGAGGTATTGCGGTTGCTGGGTTCAGGCCCGTTCGCGCCCAAGGCACTTGCGAGCCTCGAGTTCGCATGGCGGCCGGTCATCAAGCGCTTGGTTGCCAAAGCTTGGATCGAACAGATCGATTGCGACACCGCGCCGGTTCCGAATGCTCCCGTCGAGCCCGGGGTCGTCCTCACCAAAGAGCAGAATAATGCGGCCCAAATGATCATCGAGAGTTTTTCGGCATTTAAGGCCATCGTTCTGCAGGGCGTTACAGGCAGCGGCAAGACCGAGGTATATCTTGCGGCGGTCGAATGTTGCCTGGACAGAGGAGGTCAGTCACTTGTTCTGGTCCCGGAAATCGGCTTGACGAAACAGCTCGTCGAGCGCTTTCAAGCGCGCTTCGGCGACCGCGTCGGCGTCATACATTCGGGCTTGACGGATCTCGAACGCGCTTCGACATGGGTGCTTTGCATGCACCGCGAGGTCCGGGTCCTCATCGGTACACGATCGGCGGTATGGGTGCCTATGCCCGATCTAGCACTCGTGGTAGTCGACGAAGAGCACGATCAATCCTACAAGCAGCAGGAAGGATTCCGCTATTCGGCGCGCGATATCGCGACGGTGCGTGCCCAGCAGGGAGGATTTCCGGTAGTCCTCGGATCGGCGACGCCATCACTGGAATCCTTGGCCAATGTGGAACGAGGTAAGTATGCGAGAGCGGTCATATCATCCCGGCCGCGGGATATTCCCATGCCGCTCATAAGCTGTGTCGACGTCAGGGGATTAGAGCTCACCGCAGGGCTTAGCGACGCATTGATCGATGCGATACGCACGCACCTAGATCGCGGCGAACAAGCCCTGTTATTTCTCAACCGTCGCGGCTACTCGCCCCTTTTGATCTGCCGTAATTGCGGAGAACCTCAACGATGCGATCAGTGTGACGCTTATGTCGTATTCCACAAGGCGCTCGGAGTGACGCGGTGTCATCATTGCGACCGGCAATGGCACGTGAACCGCCGGGCTCGCTGTTGCGAAGAAGCTAATATTGCGCAGATCGGTCTTGGGACTGAAAGAATCGAGGAGGCGATCACCGAATTGTTTCCAGATAAACGGGTGCGCCGCCTGGACCGGGACTCGGTCAGGCGCCAAGGTTATTACGAGGAAGTCATCACAGCCGTCGCGGGAGGGGAAGTGGATATCCTGATCGGAACGCAGATGGTGGCCAAGGGGCTGGATTTCGAGGGCGTTACTTTGGTTGGAGTAGTCGATGCAGACAGCCGGCTGTATTCGGTCGACTTTCGAGCCGACGAGCGACTCGCCCAGCTTCTGTTGCAGGTTGCTGGGCGCGCGGGCCGTACCCAGACTCAGGGGCGCGTCCTGATTCAGACCCATCATCCGCATCACCCGGTGCTGCGGAAAATCATTGACGATGGCTACAATGCTTATGCAGAGGCCGCCCTGAGGGAGCGCAAGCAAGCCGGTCTACCGCCTTATTCAGCGATGGTAATTATCAGGGCGGAATCGGCGAAACCCACGGGTGCGTTGGATTTCCTGCGACAGGCACGCGGTCTGTTGGTAGAGCATGCGGTAGCTCGGGTCGAGGTAAGCTACCCCATTCCGGCGCTGATGGAACGTAGAGCGGGAAAGTATCGGGCGCTGGTGGTGATCCGTGCATCGAAGCGCTCGCATACTGGCGAGCTAATTTCCGATCACCTGGAACGGCTAGAGGATCTCGCCCGTCAAGCACGTGTTCGCTGGTCACTGGATATTGACCCTCAAGACACCTTGTAAAGCTCATCTGGTTCTACAATGGTGGGCGCGGCTTTGCAATCGGCGCGCCGTACGGAAGGTGGCAGCGGGGCCGATGATGACCTGCCTATTTTCCACAAGCAGTAAGGTGGCGTTATGAAGAGCTTGCTACTAATCGCGGGATGTTTGTTCGCTCTGCAGGTAACAGTTGCTGAGGAACTTGCCGTTGCCATTGACCGGGGACTGTTCAAAGTCGACATTAAGCATAATGGCAAGCCAGTCACCATCATGCGCAACCAGGACCCGGATGATACGGTCGATCCGCGGTATGCCAAGACGTCACGAAAATGCCCGCCCTTTTGCATTCAGCCCATCGTTGTTGCGGAAGGTGTTCAAACGATCGGGGAACTCGAACTCATCGACTATATTTCGAGAGCCGTTACGGATGATTCAATCCTTGTTATCGATTCACGCACGCCCGGCTGGGTCAGCAAGGGCACCATTCCCGGCTCCGTTAATATCCCTTGGACGGAACTCAACGCCGCAGCTGGGGCCGATCCGCTGCAAATCGCCGCAGTCCTCGAGGAACGATTCGGTGCATTGAGCTTGGAGGGTCTGTGGGATTTCACGCACGCCAAGACCCTGGTGCTCTTCTGCAACGGCATGTGGTGTGGGCAATCGCCCACCAATATAAAAACCCTCCTCAAGTTCGGTTACCCGGCAGCAAAAATAAAATGGTATCGCGGTGGCTTGCAGGATTGGGAGATCCTCGGGTTGACGGTCGTGAAGTGAATGCGGACTGCGGTCCGCAGGCTTACGCCCTGAAACCGAACCTGCTTTGTTGCAGCACTTGAATAGTGAGGAACTCAACGCTGCACCACCGTGCTTGCACGGCACAATCGACACGCGGATTATAGGGACGAAGAACATTGAAGCGTAAACTACGGGCTTCACTCGAAAGCGCGCTCGACCACCTGCGCACCCGTGGTGAGATCCCGCATGAGGCGACCGCGGATTATACGATTGAGACGCCGAAACAAACCGCGCACGGGGATTTCAGTACCAACGTCGCGATGTTACTGGCCAAATCCTGCCGGCGTCCGCCACATGAAATCGCCGCCCTCATCGCCGCGGAAATGTCTGCCCTGGATCTGCTCGAACAGGTCGAAGTCGCCGGCGCCGGATTCATCAATTTCGTCATTCGTAACAGGGACGTGTTCGGCATCATTCGCCGGATCTATGCCGAGCAAGAGTCCTATGGGTGCTGCGATCTCGGCGCTGGTCGCAAGGTTCAATTGGAGTTCGTATCGGCAAACCCGACCGGGCCGCTACATATCGGCCACGGGAGAGGAGCGGCCTTCGGATCTTCTCTCGCCAATCTTTTCGAAACCTGCGGTTATGAGGTACATCGCGAATACTACGTGAACGACGCCGGCCGCCAAATGGATATTCTCGCGTTGAGCGTCTGGCTGCGCTATCTCGAATCGTTCGGAGTCGGCGTCGAATTCCCCCAACTGGCTTACCAGGGCGATTACATCGGGCAGATCGCATCCGTTCTCAAGGCCAGGTGCGGCGAAGCGATGCTGGTCGAGGCCTCGGCCTTTCAAAACATCGATGCGTCGGGCGATCCCGAACGCGCGCTCGACGACATGATCGCAAAGGCAAAACAGGCGCTCGGAGCGGAGCACTTCGACGAAATTCATCGTTCGGCCAAGAGCACTATTCTCGAGGAAATCAAAGCCGATCTTGCGGAATTCGGCGTGCGATTCGATTCGTGGTATTCGGAAACTTCGCTCGACCAGCGGGGTTTAATAGACGACGCCATCGAGGCCTTGGACCAATGCGGGCAACTGTTTGACGAAAGTGGCGCGCGGTGGTTTAAATCCTCCGCTTTCGGTGACGAGAAGGACCGTGTTGTCGTGAGGGAGAACGGTGCTAAGACTTACTTCGCTTCGGATATTGCCTATCACCTCGACAAGTTTTCGCGTGGATTCGAAAGCGTGATCGATATCTGGGGCGCGGATCATCATGGCTATATCCCGCGGGTAAAGGCGGCGATGCAGGCACTGGATCTGGATCCTGAAAACCTCGAAATTCTGCTGGTGCAATTTGCGACCCTCATTCAGGGCGGCGAAAAAGTGGCGATGTCGACCCGCGCTGGCGAATTCGTGACCCTGAAGCAACTCGTCGAGGATGTCGGCGTCGACGCCGCGCGATTTTTCTACGTAATGCGCCGCTCAGATCAGCACCTTGAATTCGACCTCGATCTCGCGAAGGCACAGAGCAACGATAATCCCGTCTACTATGTACAGTATGCCCACGCGCGGATCTGCAGCGTATTGCGGCAGATGAGCGGAAGAAAGCTGAAAGTAACGGGATGCACTGAGGCGCTGGACGAATACCTGGTCGAACCCGCCGAGCGAGCGATAGCGGTTTTGCTGGCACAGTATCCGGATGTCGTCGAGACCGCATGCCTGGGCCGGGAACCGCATCAACTGAGCAACTATTTGCGTGACCTGGCTACCGAGTTTCATGCTTACTACAACGCCCACAGAATGCTGGTGGACGATGACGCCGTGCGCAACGCGCGCATCGTACTGGTTACCGCGGTACGCCAGATCATCGCTAACGGACTCGCGATTCTCGGCATTCAGGCACCGATGGAGATGTAGACGCAGATCGTCGCGATGACCCAGAAAGACTACAAAAACACCGCTCGGCCTTCGTCCAAAGCGAGCGAGCGACGGGGCAGCTGGATGTCCTTCCTCAGCGGACTGGCGCTCGGTTTGCTGGTCGCTCTGGCGGTCTACCTCTGGTCCAGCAGCTTGCCGCCGCCCGCATCATTGATCAGCAAGTGGGATTCCAGTTCGATCGATCAAGGGGAATTCGACGATCCCGATTTCGCATCGGACACCAAACCGGTGCTTCCCCGCCCCAAATTCGATTTCTACAAGATCCTTCCCGAGATGGAGGTTCCCGTTCCGGAATGGGAGTTATCGGTCAAAGATGATGAAGGTGAACCGAGTCTGGCGCCTGGTACCTATGTCTTGCAGGTCGGGTCATTCAAGCAGTTCAATCACGCCGATCGTGCAAAAGCAAGACTCGCTCTGCGTGGGGTCAGCGCACGAATTCAGCGCGTCGTCATCAATGGCCAGGACGTTTGGTTCCGGGTGCATGTCGGGCCGTTTTCCGAAATCAAGGACATCCGCGCCATGCGCGTCAAGCTAATTGAAAACGATATGGATTTTATTCTGCTGAGGATCGGTGCCGAGGATGCCACCTGATCCGCGGGTCCTAACAGGTTGGTGAAAAATGTCTTCCCGACATTTTTCACCTTGCTACAGCGAAAACGTAGTTTCCGTTGCGCTCCATCCATCGAGCAGTTGACCGCGAGATGGATGCCGGTACATCCATATACCGGACACAGGCTGACGAAAAACGGGGTTTTTCACCAGCCTGCTAATCAGTTGATCCTGGGTTCCCGGGGTTCACTCAGCAAACGGGCGAGATTTTGACGTACGGATTTATGGTAGGCCGATTCGCCGTTTTCATCGTGGAAATAGCTCGTCAGCCGTATTTCCTGTGAAAGGTAAAAGCCGATGACTTCGCGCGATACGGATTGCCATGAGGGCCAGCTAATGGGCTGCTGGTTCAGGTATTCGTGTTCCCGCTTGAGCTTGATCGAGCTTTCGAGAAAGCGCTCATATTCGGCAGCCAGGCCTGACAGGTCCGCCGCCCTGACGGCTTTGTGTTCCGCACTCACAAAGCTCGCGTTGCGCTCCGTGGCGAGAATCGCCTTGGACACTTTACCGATAAGATTGGCGGAAATGCCATGCTCGCGCAGGATTTCCTGGGCGAGCTTGACCGAGTAAAGCTCTTTGTTTTTGTAACCTTTCGCGGCGTGATCTTCGTGGTAACCCGCATCGTGAAACAGCAGCGCGAAATATACTGCGCGGGCGTCTATCCGGATGTTCTCGCGCACACAGCGCGTTAGGATGATGCCGGCTGAATTGAGAGTATCCAGAATATGAGAGAAGTTGTGGTAAGGCAGTTCGTCGCTGTACAAGGCTTTGGCCTTGGCCTCCAGTTGCGCGTCGCGAATATCGTTCAACATATCAATCGAGGGCGTACGATTGGGTGGCCGCATCAGCGGACTGGTGAGATGTGCAGCCTAGTGGAGCGGGTGATGGGGATCGAACCCACGTTCTCAGCTTGGGAAGCTGATGTTCTACCATTGAACTACACCCGCTCTGAAATAAATGTGCCTGACGATTTCCATCACGAACTGCGGTGGGATTACTCTGCAGGCCCCTGTACTCCCCTCTCGGGGCCGGCATTTCTAAAATTTCGCACTTTATTATTAAAGTAAATGGGTATCACGACCGATTCTATTATCTGGAAAGGCACAGTCAACGGACAAAGAAGCAGTGCTCGAATTTCGCGAAATAAACGCCCGAGCCGGGCGGCATACTTTTACGCTTCGCGGTGGGGTATTATGGCTTTGAGTCAAAAATTGTTGAAAATTAAGCTTGTCCCGAAGCTAGGGATATCGCAGAATTCTTGTCTATAATAGTCCTGATCTCATGCGGTTAGGATAAATGTATAAGGCTGAGCGTAAGCCTAGAGCCGGCGGACGCGGGGATTCGGGTATCAAAAGCGCATGCAAACAAGCAAACCGACCATCGTTCTCGTCGACGACAGTATCGCCATGCGGGCGTTTTTCGAACAGGTCGCCGAGGAGGCGGATCTCGATTTTCACGCGTATGAGTCGGCTGAGGAATCTCTCCGCTTTCTCAATACCCGGCAACCCAACCTCTTGTTTCTAAACATCATCATGCCCAACAAGGATGGCTTCACTTTTCTCAAGGAGCTTCGAGCTCACGAGCTTCACTTTGATACGCCAACTGTCATGATCAGCTCCAAAGATTACGCACAAGATCGCACCGAGGCTAAAGAGTTGGGAGTGCTGGAGTTCGTGGCGAAGCCAATATCGAAAAAGGCGATACGTTCGCTCATCGACAAGTACGTGGGAACCGGCAACGCCGACGTATGAGCAACAGCTATCTGCGTTTCTGGGGCGTCCGAGGATCTTACGCCGCCCCTCACAAGTCACATCTGAACGTAGGCGGCAATACTTCCTGCGTGGAAATCCGCAGTGATGACACACTGTTAGTTTGCGATGGCGGCACCGGCATTATTTCCCTCGGTGAACAGTTGATGCACGACGAAGAGCTGTCCGAAATGATGGTGCTGTTCACTCATTACCATTGGGATCACATTTGCGGCCTGCCTTTTTTTCAACCGGCGTTTTCGCCCGATTGGAAAATCAAATTCTTTGGTCCCGGTGAAAGCTCGGGAGACATCGAAAAGCGTTTGTCGGATCAGATGAAGGCGCCCTATTTTCCGGTCGAGACCGAGACCTGGATGGCTAAAATCGATTATCTAGAACCCGATGTGAATGGCTTGTCGCATGGCCCGATCAAAATAAGCTACCACAACGTCCACCATCCCGGATTGACTTATGGTTACCGATTCCAAGTCGGCGGCAAGAGCGTCGTGTACGTGTCCGACAACGAGGTTCATTTTCTCAAGACCTCAATCGCAAAGCGTATACATGAATTCGAGCAGGACGAGCATGAACTGCTTGAACGCATGGTCTCGGAACAACGAAATTCCGAGGTTTCCGCTATTGAGGGAGTAGACATACTCATTCACGACGCACAGTACACGCCCCACGATTACGATAGTAAGCGCGGCTGGGGACATTCTTGCTATGTGGATACCGTCAACCTCGCGATAGACGCCGGTGTAAAGTGCCTTTACCTCTATCACCACGACCCGACATACGACGACGATCAAGTGGCCGCTATTCACCAGGACAGCTTGCAAATCATTCGCGAACGCGGCTCCGATATGGAATGCCACATCGGTTGTGAGGGCTTGAAAGTCGATCTGTAGTGTGCCGTCCCGTAAATAGGTTCGATAATTCGCTGGTTATTTTTGCCCCTGGCTGCGTTGCTCGTCGGAGTTTAGAGCCCGCACATAAGCGTCCTCGCGCCTTGCCAGGAACAAAAATTCCTGCGCGACTTATGAAACCTATTTACGGGACGGCACACTAAAATCTTGCGATGAGTGCCGGCACCGTCGCGATGCATTACGCGAAAGATTGAGATGGGCTCCACCACCGAGAGCCAGACGGTCATTGTGAACGGTGAATCGATGCGCCTTCCACAGCCCTGCTCCATCGACGACCTGATCGAGAAAATGGACGTTTCGGCGCGGTATGCGGTTGAAATAAACGGCGATATCGTTCCTCGTAGCGTGCATGCCAGCCATTTTTTGGCCGACGGCGACATCATCGAAATCGTTGCCGCCATCGGCGGCGGATAGCCTGGCTCGGTTATAATCGGTCCGATCCAATCGCTTCACGAATACGCCAATGAATGACAGTCAGCCCGTACTTGCCGAAGAACCGGATTTGTTGAAGCTGGCCGGAAGAACGTTCCGGTCCAGGCTGCTCGTTGGAACGGGAAAATATCGTGACCATGAGGAGACCGCCCGAGCGATCGAGGCCAGTGGTGCCGAAGTGGTGACCGTCGCCGTGCGTCGAACCAATATGGGGCAAACGCCGGGTGAACCGAACTTGCTCGACGTCATTTCACCGGATCGATATATCATCCTACCGAATACGGCTGGATGCTATGACGCGGAATCCGCGGTTCGAACCTGCCGACTTGCGCGCGAACTCCTGGAGGGCCGCGATCTCGTCAAGCTCGAAGTCCTGGGTGACGAAAAAACCCTGTATCCCAATGTCGTGGAGACCTTGGCTGCGGCGAAAACACTCTGTGAGGACGGCTTTTCCGTGATGGTTTATACGACCGACGATCCGTTGATTGCGAAGGAACTCGAAGTGATAGGCTGCGTGGCTGTTATGCCGCTGGCCGCGCCCATAGGCTCGGGTCTCGGCATTCAGAACCGCTACACTCTCCGCACCATCGTAGAGAACAGCGGCGTCCCGGTCATCGTCGATGCCGGTGTCGGCACGGCGTCGGATGCAAGCGTCGCCATGGAAATCGGTTGTGATGCGGTGTTGATGAATACCGCGATTGCCGAAGCGAAGCATCCGGTACTGATGGCGTCCGCAATGCGAAAAGCGGTCGAGGCCGGTCGCGAAGCCTTTCTTGCCGGGCGCATGCCGAAACGAGCGTACGCCTCGGCGTCTTCCCCGATCGACGGTACTTTCTTCTCCTGAGCGCGACCCCGCCTAAGCGTCCCGCCACGATACCGCGGCGAACGCGGACGATTCGTAGTTTCGTAATTCGCGAAGGGCGCACGACACCTGCCCAGGCCCAAGCACTGCGCGAGCTGTGGCCTAATTACGGTGTGGGACTGCAAAATCTGACCCACGGTCTTGACCATATTTATTCCGGGAGTGGGCCCATCCACCTCGAGATTGGCACGGGCAACGGCGAGAATCTGCTCGCCATGGCCCAATCGGCGCCCGGCAATAACTACCTGGGTTGCGAAGTTCATCGACCGGGATTGGGGCACACGCTTCTTGGCCTGCGATCGAGGCGCCTACACAATGTCAAACTCGTCGAAAGCGACGCGGTCGATCTCCTTCATATACTAATGCCCGCGTCTCTCGATCGCGTTTACCTCTTTTTTCCTGATCCCTGGCCGAAAAAGCGCCATCACAAACGCCGGCTCATAGGAGGTGCCTTTCTCGATCTCTTGGCGGATCGGATCAAACGCTCGGGACAGGTCCATTTTGCCAGCGACAACGCCGGTTATGCCGAATCGATACTCGAAATGATCGACCGGTCACCGGTATGGCTCAATTTAGCCGGCGCGGGCCACTGGGCACCGCGTCCCCGCTACCGTGTGATCACGCGGTTCGAGCATCGCGCGCTTTGCGACCAACACCGGGTCTATGAAATTGCGATCGCCAAAGCGGCCGGTTGATCCCGCGCGACAAAGCGGCCCTCGATAACCGCCTGATTCGAGGGGCATCAATCATCCCCTAACAGGTTGTTGAAAAACGATGTCCCTATCGTTTTTCAACTCGCAAGACGAAAACGCGGTTTCCGTATTGCTCCATCAATCAACCACATAGCGTGCTCGATTGATGCCGGCACATCCCTGTGCCGGGCACAGGCTGTCGAAAAACGAGTTTTTCAACAGCCTGCTAATCCGCTAGAATTTGCCCAGCCAGATCGGAAAAGGACCGGATACAGGGAAACGCCGCGTCCTCCACCGGTGCACGCCGGCTGTCGGGTTGCGAGATACCGTAGACGTGTGCGATGCCATGATCGCTTGCCGTTTGCAACACGGTATGATTGTCATCGATCAACACCGCCCGATCGCACGCGAGGTCGTAGCACCGTTCGAGTTCGATCCAGAATTCGGAACTTTCCTTCGCCGCGCCCACCGCGTGGGCGCTGACGACACCGTCGAAATACTTGCCGATGCCGGTGAGATTAAGCTTGCGCTCCAGGCTTGCCGGGTGTGCATTGGTTGCCAGGATCATTCGCAGTCCGAGTCCCTTGAGCCATTCGAGAAAACCCCGGGCACCGGGCCGCAAGCTGATCAGGCAATCGAGTTCGGCCTCGAGTGCGCGAATCTCGATTTCGAGAGTTTCGCTCCAATAGTCGAGACAGTACCAGCTCAGCGTGCCGCGGCGTTCGTCGAGGAAACCGTTTATCCGTTCACGAGCCTCGTGTTCGTCAATGGAGTGCAATTCGCCGTATCGCTTCGGCAGCAGTACGTTCCACACCTGGTAGTCGAAATGGAGATCGAGAAGCGTACCGTCCATGTCGAGAACGGCAACGTCGACAGCGTTCCAGTCCGGGCGGGGAATCGCCGCGGACCTCACTCGCAAATTTCGCCGAATTTCTCGCAACGCCGCCGGCACTTGTAGACTCCGCGCGGATCGACGTTGCAGAACCTGCCCCACCTGAGGCAGCCATGAAAGCACTTCTTATCCGCGGGTTTCGATTCGCCCGTACTCTGGGATTGCTCCGTTGGTGATGTGGCCGGCGCGGTTTCGCTTTCCGCGGACATCAAGCCCGGTTGCCACAGGTTCAAGGCGGCAAACAGTGCGAGAGCCCCGACCGGCCGGCGAGAAACGCGAGTTAGTTTAGTCATGAACATGTCGTCTACCGATTTGGATGCGCGCTAATACCGGTGCATTCTCGCGCTTTGAACTGAACCTCACATGAACCGGCCGTAAGTGCTTAGTGCGCTGTCCCGCGAAAAACTTTTATAATTCGCTGGTCTTTTTCGTCGCTGGCGGTGTTGCTCGTCCTTGCGTAGAGCCCGCTATGCGGCGTCCTCGTGCTTTGCCAGGAACGAAAAATCCAACGCGACTTACGCAATTATTTCACGGGACCGCACACTAGCCTGCATTTTCAAAGAAAATATTGCCAGTGGCAATCGAACGAAGTACGAATCGATCCGTACGGGGCCGCATTTATTTACCTACCCGCATCGATTCGACGCATTTGATGCTTGAGCAAACTCTGATTAAGTCATGTCGCATCTGCCTTGCCCATGTAGTCGCGCAGCTCGGCGTTACGAACCTTGCCAATAGTCCCCGCTAGGGTCTGCGATTCGGGCCTTGACCTGCACCATTGCATGAACAATTCAGACCCACCATGACTTATTCAGAGGTTCCTTAGTGTGCGGTTTCGCCGACCTTCGGAATGCGGTCCTTCGCCGTCTTCCGCCTCAGTTCGGTGATCATCGCTTCGGCCAGCGCGCGGTCTTCGAGCTTGATCCGTTGAGAGACCTGCTCCAAAGCCTGGTTCGCCGCACGACTATTTTCCGCGCCGAGGGTCAACCAGGCAAAGGCTTTGACGAGGTCCGGATCCGTGCCCAGCCCTTCGGCATAAATTGCCCCGAGATTGATTTGGGCTGCCGTCAGTCCCTGCAGGGCCGATTGCCGCAACCAGAACCGGCCTTCTTCGTGATCGAGCGGTACGCCGTGCCCGAAGGTATGCATCAACCCGTATTGCATCTGCGCTTCGGGTTCGCCGGCGTCGACAAGTTCGTGCAAGACGGTGGCGGCGTGAGCCGCTCTATCGGGGTCGTCCACGTGTGCGAGATGCACCTTGGCAATATGCAGCTTGGCTTGTTCATGACCCTGCTCGGCTGCCGCATCGAGCCAGCGCAGCGCCTCGTCCTCGTGCTATCTTCACCATCGGCGGTGCTATCTTCACCATCGAGAACCATCATGGCGAGATTGAACTGCGCCGCCGCTAAGCCTGCCTCAGCGGATTTCTGAAACCACTGACGCGCCTTCTCAGGGTCGGGCATGATCCCCTGGCCTTTGAAATACATCAGCCCGAGGAAGAATTGCGCTTCGCGATCACCGCGCGCGGCACTTTTATGAAACCAGGTGACCGCCTCGCGGTGATTGATGTCGCTGCCGTAGCCCCGCAGGTGCATGATGCCCAGATTGAACATCGCGCCCGCGAGAGCCTGCCCGGCGGCCGCTTCGAAATACTCTCTAGCCTGGTCGAAATCGACCTCGACGCCACGCCCTTTCAGATACATGACGCCCAGATTGTTCTGCGCTATCCGGTCGCCGCGCTCGGCCTTTGCCGTGAAGTACCGGTGGGCGGCGCCAAAATCGCCGCAGCGGAAGGCATCGATGCCCGTGTCTGCGCCTTGAGCAAGCGCGGACAAGCTCAATAAAATAAATGCAATCAACACGTTACCTTGCATTCGAATTTCGCGCCCGGTGCTTAAGATGTCTACGAGAATTTCCCAAGGGGATTCGGCCTGCCGGCTCTAACATAGCCTGCGTAGTGATAGCGTTATGCTCCAATTCGCCTAAGTCCGCGGCGGTTTGCCCGAGCGGGGTTTTTTTGCCCACCGACCGCGTCCGTCGGGATCCCGCCTGCCTAGACTTATATTACCTCGATCGCTAACATTCCTAGCCCCGCCCGGATAGCTGCCGGACCCTGCCCGAATGGATGCATGGGCGTGTCGCGGCCGGTCCCTGGGGGTGTTGTACAACGTTAAAAAATCTCCGAGGAGGAAGGTCAATCATGAAGAAAAATAACCTGAAGCCTGTTGCTGCTGCGCTTGGTTCGAGTGTCATTCTGGCATTAGCGGTGTCCGCTAACGCGGCCGACAACCCTTTCCAGATGGTGGAATTCGGTGAAGGCATTACTGTTGCCGGGGAAGCCATGGATATGCAGGGCAACAAAGTCATGATCAATGACGAAACCGGTTTCACCTACGGTGGCGACCAGAAGGCTAAATACGCTGGCGGGAAGCTCGCGACCGGCATGAAAGATCCCGGTGTTTGCGGGACCTTCGCTGGTGATATGTGCTCGATGAAGCACCTCAAGAAATAAACGACCCGGACATCTCTGTCCAAACAAAACCGGTGCAGCGGAAGTTCGCCGTCAACGGCGCCGGTCTTGGTCTGCGGCGGACCCACATGGGTCCGCTGCAAGACCACATCCCAGACGAAATCGAATTCCTTGAAGTCGCTCCCGAGAACTGGGTCGGTGTAGGCGGCCGCCTCGGCGAGGCATTTGAACGGATTACCCGTGAACGACCCCTCGTCTGCCACGGATTACTGCTCAATCTCGGCGGTCCGGATCCCCTGGACCTCGAATACCTCGAGCGCGTAAAAAAATTCCTGGACCGCCACAAGGTTCTCATCTATGGCGATCACCTGACTTTCTGCGCGGAGAGTGGTCAGCTATACGAGCTCCTTCCAATTCCATTCACCGATGAAGCCGTGCGCCATGTTGCCGCGAGAATTCGGCAAGTCCAGGATGTGCTGGAGCGGACGATCGCGGTGGAAAACGCGTCGTATTATCTGGCTTTGTCGACGGAATTAGATGAAATTACCTTCATCAAGGCCGTACTCGAGGAAGCCGACTGCCAGCTTCTGTTCGATGTGAACAACGTCTACGTCAACAGCGTGAATCATTGCTATGAGGCGAAGTCGTTCATCTCGAGCATTCCCGCGGAACGATTAGCCTATGCACACATTGCCGGGCATACCAACGAGGATGAGGACCTCATCGTCGATACGCATGGCGAGCCCATCATCGATCCCGTGTGGTCCTTATTGGAATTCGCGTACCAGGAATTTGGCGTATTTCCGACATTGCTGGAGCGCGACGAGAATATCCCGCCGCTCGGCGAGGTGATGCCCGAAGTGGACAGAATCAGAGCATTGCAATCGCGATACGCTCGAAGTGTCGAGGACACCGCAGCCTGAGAAATCTTTCGTGATGGAACCGGAGTTCATTCGCCTGCAGCGCTTGTTTACCCGACACCTGCGCGATCCCGACCAGCAGGCTTCTCCGCCAGGTCACGAGGATCGTCGCATGGCTATCTACCGCCACGCGGTATTCGCGAACGTCGAAGGTTTCATGAAGGACAACTTTCCGAGGGTGCGTGAGATCTTCGATGACGAGCGCTGGAACGCCATGGTGCGGGATTATCTTATTGTCCATGCATCCGGGGCGTCGGCCTTCGTCGACCTGCCGCTGGAGTTTCTCGAGTATCTCGAAAGCGAGCGTAAGGATCCGGCTGATCCGCCCTTCCTGGCCGAACTCGCGCACTTCGATTGGCTTGAAACCTTGATAGGCGCGGATGAGCGGCAGATCGATCTGACGGGGGTCGATCGCAGCGGCGACCTGATCAAGGAAATCCCGGTGCCCAATCCCATCCTCGAGATCGTGACCTATCGATTTCCGGTGCATACCATCGATTCGGAGTATCAGCCTATCGTACCGCCTCCCGCGGCGACGCGGATCGCCGCGTTTCGCGATTTGGACAACCTCTATGGTTTCCTGGATTTGAGCAGCGCCTCAGCGCGCCTTCTGGGACTCATCATCGAGGATAGGGGAAGGACCGGGTTCGAGATTTACCAAATCGTCGCGAACGAGTTGGGCCGTGACGATGTTTCCGCTCTAATCGAGGCCAGCAGTGCAATTCTCGAACGGATGCTCGAACGGGTGGTGATACTCGGTACCCGGCGAAACTAATTTCCCTTTTGCGTGAAGAACAGACGATAGAAAAGTAAACCCCGCACTAAGGCGGGGTTTGGACCGGCGATTTGGCCTCGCTGAGCGAGGTCCTCCTTGATAGGCGTCTACTGCACACTTGATTTGTGACGCGTCACTCATCAGTGGGTGATCGCGGGCGTCCTCGCCGGTTTGGCGCGCCTTGAACTCACCCCATGTTCTAAATATAGCAGTGCGGATCCGGATTTCCATGTTTCGTGCGATGCCCCTCGTTCACTCCGCGGCTGGGAGTATGTGACAAGCGTCCCCGCCAACGCCGATAATGTGCCGGTGAACAGGGAAATCCAGTCTTGATAGCGGCGCGACTCGTCCGCGTCTTGGCGCTCGGCGGTATCTGTTTCGCGCCGCCGGGCTTGATGGCCGAAGCACCCGTACCGGTCGGCGTCTCTATCGTACAGACAGCCGAAATACGTGAGGAAGTCACGCTCAACGGCAGCCTGATCGCACACAGGACTGCGCGCCTTTCGACTGAAATCGACGGCCTTGTTACCGAGATACGGGTCGATGACGGTGATCGTATTGAGCGCGGTGCAGTCGTTCTACGGCTAGATCGAGCGCTTGCGCGAATCGACGTCAATGTGGCAAATGCGCGGCTCGAAGAAGCCCGCGCACGCAAGCTCGAGTCCGAACGACGATATCGTGAACTGCTCGAGTTGCAGGAGACCCGCAATGTCGCCGACACGGCTGTCTCTGCCGCCAAGGCTCAGATAGATATCGCCGCCGCTACGGTTAAGCAGGCCGCAGCGCAATTGGAGAGGGCGCGGGAATTGCTGCGGCGTCACGTTGTTCACGCCCCCTTCGATGCCGTCGTGAGCCGCAAGCTGGTTGAGCAAGGCGAATGGGTTGAAACCAACACGGCTCTCGTCGAGCTTGTCGACGTCAAGCTGTTGCGATTGGAGGTGCCCGTACCGCAGTTTTATTACGCGGGTGTCGAAATCGACACCGACGTGACCATTCGCTTTGACGCCATGCCCGAGCGGACTTTCGAGGCGAAGGTAGCGAGAAAGATTCCCATTAGCGACGCGACCTCGAGAACGTTCAGAATATGGATCGATATTCCCAATGATGAGAAGCGGTTGGCACCCGGGATGTCGGCGCGCGTCTCTCTGTACATCGGCGCGCGCGGCCAGGCATCCGCGCTGCTGCTACCGCGCGATGCGGTGGTGCGGAAACCGGATGGTAGCGCCAATGTCTGGGTCATCGTCGTCGAAGATGGCGTCACCAAGGCCGTCCCGCGGCGAATCGAGACGGGCCGTTCCTATCGGGATCACATCGAGATTGTGCACGGTGACGTCAGTGCCGGGCAGCAAGTAGTCGTTCGCGGCAACGAGATCCTGAGGCCCGGCCAATCGGTCCTCGTCGCCGAAGAGCGCGCGCAGGACATATGACACCCTCTTTCCGGGTGGCCTGAATCCGTCATGTTCGAGTTTGCAGTCCGCAAGCCCATTGTCATGACGGTTGTCATTCTGATCGTCTGCCTGTTCGGGCTGACGTCGATCTCACGCATACCCAAGCAGATGATCCCGGACCTGGACGTACGCACGGTCAGGGTACGCACGACCTGGCCGGGTGCGACGCCACAGGACATCGAAAAGGAAATCATCATCGAGCAAGAGGATTATCTGCGAAACATCATTGGCCTCGAGCGGATGATCTCCGAGTCACGCATGGGCCAGGCGCGCATCGAACTCGAATTTTCACACGGCGCCGATCTCAACGAGATCCTGATCCGCGTGAACAATGCTCTCACACAGGTTCCATCCTATCCCGAGAACGTAGACGAACCGCGAATCATCACGAGTTCCTACTCCAATAATCCGTTCATGTTCTTCCGGGTGACGCCTCTGCCGGGAAACCCGATGAACGTGGACGTCCACCTCATGCGTGATTTCGTACAGGATTACGTGGCGGTGCGGATCGAGCGGGTCACGGGCGTGTCGGAGGCCGAAGTCTGGGGTGGCACTGAGCGCCAGGTAAAGATCTATGTCGATCCGATCAAACTTGCCGATCGGCGCATCAGCGTGCGGGAGTTGCGCGATGCCATTCGCGGCCGCAATCGCGACGTCTCAGGCGGAGATCTGGATGCAGGCAAGCGGCGCTACATCGTTCGTACCATCGGCCGGTTCGACACGGTCGAGTCCATCGATGACCTGATCATCGCGCGGCGCGGTGATGTCTCGGTACGCCTGCGGGACGTGGGGTACGCGGCGATGGGGAGCTTCGAAGTCAGGAACGTGTCCTACGCCAACGGGCGCCCGAACATCACGATAGGCGTCCGCCGCATGATCGGTGCGAACGTGGTCGAGGTGTTGGACGCCGTAGTCGAGGAAGTCGCGGACCTCAACAGGACCGTTTTGAGTTCGCGGGGACTGCAGATGGAGCTCAGCAGCGAGGACGTCCAGTACGTCAAGGACGCGGTGTGGGTGGTAGGGCGCAATCTCTTAATCGGCGCCAGTTTTGCGATCGTTGTGCTTTTCCTGTTTCTGCGGTCCGCGGCGGCGACGGCGATCGGCGCGGTCGGTATACCCATCTGCACCGTGGTGGCGTTTCTCGGGCTGATGTTGGCGGGGCGAACGATCAACGTCATTTCGCTCGCGGGCGTTGCTTTCGCGATCGGGATGACGCTCGACAACAGCATCGTTGTGCTGGAGAACATCTACCGCCATCTTGCGGAAGGCAAGTCGCGGGTGGATGCAGCAATCACAGGTGTGCGGGAAGTATGGCCCGCGATACTTGCCTCGACAATGACCACGGTGCTCGTCTTTCTGCCGGTGATCTTCATCAAGGAGGAAGCGGGGCAGCTCTATTCCGATATCGCGGTTGCCATCTCGGCGTCCATTTTGATGTCGATGGTGGTGGCGGTCACGCTGGTCCCGGCGGCGATGAGCCGCTGGGTGAAACCCCGGCAGAGTCGAGCCCCGGGATTTCTCTCCGGTATTCAAATAGTCGGCGCACGTATCGGCGAAGCCGTGGTCGCCTTTGTCCGCTGGCTCGTCTCGGGGTCGATACGGGCCGTCGTTTTGATCGGCGTCGTACTCGCGGTATCAGCGGGCATCATCGGTTTCCTAACGCCCAAGGCAGAATACTTGCCCGAGGGCGAAGAGCAGAAGATCTTCGCTTTCATGTTTTCGCCGCCGGGCTACAACATTGCGGTCATGGACGGCATTCTGGGTCAGTTGAATGACTATTTCGTGCCCTTCATCGGCCAGGATCCGGCTGTTTTCGATGCGGGCGAAGCCGAAGTTCCGGCGCTCAATTTTGTCATCAGCTATGCCTATGCCGGTATGGTAATGCTTATCCCGGAGGCGACCGATCGGGCGCAAACAGACGACCTGGTCAAAGCAGTGACGGCGCGTTTTCGTGAGGTTCCCGGCGTCATCTCGTTCGCGTCGCGCGGTTCCATTTTCGCGAGCAACCTGGGCGGTACGCGGAGCATTAATCTCGACATTAGCGGTCCTGAGCTGGCGCCCCTGTTCGAAGCCGGCGCGCGTGCTTTCGCGAGGTCCCGAGAGATCTTCGTCAATCC
Source organism: Gammaproteobacteria bacterium (assembly GCA_963662545.2). Lineage (GTDB taxonomy): Bacteria > Pseudomonadota > Gammaproteobacteria > JAYYZW01. Next base: position 1,548,099 of record CAXXLL010000003.1, on the reverse strand, counting down.
GCAGGTTCGACCGCAACCGTCGAGTTTAACGATGGGGCAGCCCATGATCGAAATCAAACCCGATTGGGAGCGCGCTGCCGAACTCGGTATCGAAACCGACGACCTGGGCTACGCCATCTGGGCGTTTTCCGACGGTGCTTTCGTCGACGAATTTTTCCTCGGCGACGATAAGATTGACATGTTCATCTATTCGACCCAGGGCTCGATCGAAGGACCGGAAGACATCGAAAACCTGCTGCTCTTCTCGCCGAATGGCGGCGTGGTTCCGCTCGACGCCATCGCGAAGGTGACCGAAACCGTGAATACGGAAACCATTCGCCGCGTCGACGGGCGTCGCACCATCACGCTCTCCATCATCCCGCCTAAGGAAATCCCACTCGAGGTCGGTGTGGAGCGAGTCGAACGCGAACTCATTCGGCATCTGCAGGAATCCGGCGAGATCGCGCCCAGCGTGTCAATGGATATCAGCGGGGCAAACGATCGGCTGAGGGCGACACGAGAAGCCCTGGGCGGGAATTTCATCATCGCCGTCCTTATCTCCTACCTGCTTCTCGTCGCGATCTTTTCTCATTGGGGATATCCCCTGCTGATATTGGCATCCGTCCCTATCGGGATCAGCGGTGGTATCGTCGGGCTGTGGCTGATGAACGTGGTGGGCCAGGAAATGGGCCGCTTTGGTCTACCGGTCATACAGCAGCCTTTAGACGTGATCACGATGCTGGGCTTTCTGGTTTTGATCGGTACGGTCGTCAACAATCCTATCCTGCTGGTTGAGCGCGCCGTCAGAAACCTGAAGCAGGGCCGGATGGATATTCGCGAGGCAGTCATAGAAGCGACGCGCTCGCGACTGCGGCCGATCATGATGTCCATGGTTACCACGGTGATCAGCTTGTCTCCGCTGGTCCTCAACCCGGGCGCCGGCACCGAGCTTTATCGCGGACTCGGCGCTATCGTGCTGTTCGGTATTTTGTTTTCAACCTTAGTCACGATCACGTTCATGCCGGCACTCCTGACCTTGACGTTCGACCTCGGCCGCCGTTTGCGCCCCGGCGGAAAAGCGGCCGGTGAACACGTCGCTCCCGCGTCCTGATAATGATAGATAATATCTATTAAAAATGAATATAAAATTAAATTTAGTTATCGATCTCATCGTCGTAAAGTATCTCCCGTAACCCGAATTACGGAGAAAGAACGATGGAAATCGATATCGGAATACCCACTGAAAAACGATCGGCCATCGCCGAGGGATTATCCCGGCTGCTCGCGGACAGCTACACGCTTTATCTCAAGACGCACAATTACCATTGGAACGTGACGGGACCGCAGTTCACGTCCTTGCACACTTTGTTCGAAACGCATTACACGGAGCTTGCCCTCGCGGTCGATCAGATTGCCGAGCGTATCCGCGCGCTCGGAAACCGGGCTCCCGGGTCTTATAGAGATTTCGCCGATCTGACCTCGATTACCGAGGAGGATGACGTGCCGTGCGCGACGGAAATGATCCGCCGACTCGTGTCGGGGCAGGAAGCCGTCGTGCGTACCGCGCGCAGCATCATTCCGCTCGTCAATCAGGCGGGAGACGAACCCAGCGCGGACCTTTTGACCCAGCGGATGCAGATCCACGAAAAGAACGCGTGGATGCTCCGAAGCCTGGTTGAAACCGGATAAATAACGGAAACATTTAAATGAGCGATCAATGCTGGAAACCTGGTTCAAGGAGCGCAAGGCCGCTTGAGCCGGCCAGGGTATCGAAAGCGGCAGTGCCGCCCAGACTCCGTAGTCAAACTCTGACAGGCTGGCAAAGACCTAAGGAACCTCTGAAAAAGTCATGGCACATCTGCCTTGCCCATGAAATCGCGCAGCTCGGCGTTACGAACCTTGCCCATAGTCCCCGCTATGGCCTGCGATTCGTGCCTTGATCTGCACAATTGCATGAACAATTCAGACGCACCATGACTTATTCAGAGGTTCCCTAAGTTATTCACAAGCCTGTTAACCCTGGGTCTTCGATTCACGCGAAAGTAACCGGCAGATTTCCGAGCACACGGAAGAATGACTGTGACCAGCTCAAACCGTGAGTGTCGATCCGTGGCGCTTCGAATCGCCGTACGAAAGCACCGATCGCCGACCGCGCTTCCATGCGGGCGAGTTGATGTCCCAGGCAGAAATGTGCGCCGCCGCCGAACGACTGGTGCGCGACATCGTCCCTCATGATGTCAAAACGGTCCGGATCGGGAAATTGCGCGGGATCGCGATTGGCGGCGCCGAGCATCGGCCACAGCACGGCGTCACGCGGAAGCAAGCGCCCGCCGATTTCATAATCCTCGGTCAAGATGCGCCAGTTGAAGAGGATCGGCGCGTCGTAACGCAGGCATTCCTCGACCGCGTTGTCGATGAGTTCGGGACGTTCCCTCAAGATCCGCATCTGGTCGGGATGCTCGATGAAGGCCCGTAATCCGTTGCCGATGAGGCCGATGGTGGTCTCGAACCCCGCTACCAATAAGCCCACCGCCTGCACTGTCAACTCGCCTTCGTGCAAGCGATCGCCATCTTCTTCGGCTCGGATCAATTCGCTCAGTAGATCATCCCCGAGATTCTTGCGTCGTTCCTCGACGAGCGCATCGAAGTAATCCGCAATGGCGGAGCCGGCCTCGCGTACGCGTTGCTTGACTTCTTCGGGCAAAAAGCGAGCGAAGAAGGCGTTGGTCCGGGCGGCTGTCCAGGCGGTGAACTGCATCCGATCGGCATCCGGTACGCCCATGATGCGGCAGATCATGCGACTCGGCACATAAAGCGCCAAATCGTGGACCACCTCCATACCGCCGTCCGCCTCCGCGCGGTCGAGAGCGCTCGTCACCGCCAGGTCGATCTCCAACTGAATATTGTCCAGAGCCCGGCGCGTAAACGCCTTGACCACGAGGCGCCGCAGGCGCATGTGTTCGCTGCCGTCCTTGTTGAGCATGAATTCATTGAAACTGCCGCGGCGATCGAGCGGATCGAAATTCGGATTCGATCCGTCGGGCAGCGTCATGCTGGTCGGCGCGTGCTTGAATACTCGCGCGACGTCGTCGTAACGGGTCAGGCGCCAGGTACCGATCGGAGAGAGATTCACCGGATCGCGTGCGCGCAGTCGGTGTAGCGCCGGGTAGGGATCGTCCCGGAATTCCGGCGACAACGGGTTCGCGCCGGCCCAGTCCTCGTCCGTAAGGCCCGCCAGTAGCTCGAGCGGATCTTCCATCCCGACCGTAGTCTGCGGTCTAGCGACCGAACGAAGCGGTGAGTACTTCCGTGTCGAGATACTCCGTGATCTCGACGACCTTGTCGCCGGACCAGCGGTAGACCCAGCGGTAGGTGTTGTTATAGGTGCCGCCGGCGACCGTATTGGATTCGCCGCGGCCCTGCGCCACTACGAAATCGTCCTCTGCAATCATGTTGTCCAGCGTGATGTGCAAATGACCCTCGATGAGTCCGCTGAGCGGGCCGAGAAGGCGCTTACCGAGATCCTCCTTGCCGAGGTAGGTCGCCGAGAACTTCGTGTTGCCGATAATCGTCCACTTAATGTCATCGTCGATCATGTTCATCAAGGGCTCGCCATCACCGTTGGCGAAGGCCTCGAATACCCCGGCGATAACCGTCTTGCGTTCTTCAGGGCTCATTTTTATCAATCTCCATTTTCCCTCTCTCGCAGCGCGTCGCGTCGCGTCGCGAAACCGCGGGAGGGTATCGTGTTGTCGACTCGGAGCGGGTAGCGAAACGCCCGCTTCCGCGAAACTAAGAGTCTGTCGGAGTAATCATTCTCGTTAGGCGAAGATTACCCGGACCGGATCTCAGGCCAGCTTAACCATCCAGATGATCCAGATGACGATCTGCACCGTTAACATCGTTCCCCTGACCGCGATGAACGGCGTGCCCATCGAAATCATGTGTACGATGGATTGGATCAAGCGAGCGTAGAGCACCCACATTGCCAGGCCGTCCGTGATTTCGCCCTGACCGGTTGCTATCGCGTAAACGAGGATGGCCGCGGGAATCGTCAGCCATTCTAGGCTGTTACCGTGTGCCCGTGTTACCCGGGTGCCGAAGCCGGCGAGATCGCCGCCGTCCTGATCGAAGGGCGCAATGGCGTGCCCCTTCATCATGGCCGCGCCGCGCGCGCCCAACAGGATGAATGTGAGCACGATGGTCCAGCCGATCAGGCCCATTAAACAGATTGCACTTGCGCTCATGAGAGATCCCTCCGCATAGATGGTTCTTCTATGACAACGGCCCTAGCATAGTTTAAGTGAGTGGTCACGGACACCCTCAAAAAAGCAGGTAAGCCAACAGAACTGAAGTATCCTATTCGGCTGCCATTCCAGGAGAACGACTATGAAACAGCGACAACTCAAATCGTCCGACGGCTTCACGCTCGGCGCCTACGAAGCCTTGCCGGAGGGCAAACCCAAGGCGGGTGTAGTCGTCATCCAGGAAATATTCGGGGTCAACTCGCACATACGCGAAGTCATCGACCTTTACGCTGCGGAAGGATACGCGGCGATTGCGCCCCAGATCTTCGACCGGGTCGAGCGTAACGTCGAACTCGGGTACGAGGATCAGACTGAGTTCGACAAGGGCCTGAAACTCGCCTTCGAGGATCTCAACATGGAAGAGACCTTGAAGGATCTTCAGGCGGCCGTCGACGCGGCGTCCGAACACGGCAAGGTCGGCGTTGTCGGCTATTGTTTCGGCGGCTTGTTGACCTGGCTTTCGGCCTGTGAATTGAATGGTGTTTCTGCCGCTTCAGCCTATTACGGTGGCGGCATCGCGGGCGAGGCCGAGCGTAGCGCCCAATGCCCGGTGATGATGCACTTCGGGGAAAAGGACGCGCACATACCCATGAGCGATGTGGAGAAAGTCCGCAAAGCGCAGCCCGAGGTCCAGGTGTTCCTCTACGACGCCGGTCATGGATTCAATTGCAATCATCGAGAGAGCTACGACGCCGCGGCCACGGCGACGGCGAAGGAAAGGACCTTGTCCTTCTTTGCAGAACACATCGGATAAGCGGGCCGGCCGAGGTGGCTGGGATTGGCCCCAGCCGGCCTATCTCACTGGTGCTTTAGATCACTGCGTCGTCGATCAGGGTCTCGATCTTTCACTCGCTGTAGCCGAGGACTGGTACAAGTGCCCGCGGATATCATTTGTTAAGCGCTGCAATCCAACGCAAGGGGATATTGATGACAAGGTGCACCGCCGTTACCGTTCATGGGAGTTGTGACGCCCGTTTCGCTGCTGTCCGAAAGGCATTTCAAGCGCATGTCGACGAAGGCTTCGAAGTCGGCGCCACCGCGGCTGCTTACGTGGACGGAAAATTGGCCGTCGATCTTTGGGCCGGCTACCGTGACGCGGGCCGTACGGATGCGTGGAAAGAAGACACCCTCGCGTGCATGATGAGCACGGGCAAGGCGATGGGTTGCCTGTGCGTTTTGAAACTCGTCGACGAAGGCAAGATCGGGCTGGACACGCCCCTAGCGGAGTACTGGCCGGAGTTCGGTCAAGCCGGAAAGGACAAGATCACGGTACGCCAGGTGTGATCACACACGTCGGGGCTCGTGTTTCTGGATGCACTAGGGCGCGGCAGCATATCCGACTACGCCGCCCTGCGCGCTGCCGTCGAATGTCAATCACCGCAATGGCCACCCGGCACACAGCCTGCCTACCACACGTTCACCATCGGGATTCTCAACCGCGAGTTGGTCTATCGTGTCACGGGCCGCGCCATCGCCGAATATTGGCGCGAGGAATTCGCGGAACCGCTGGGCGTCGATTTCCAAATCGCGTTGAACGAGGCGGAGCAGGCGCGCTGCGCGGATACCATCTGCGATCCCGATCATCCCTTCCTGGCGCTACTAAAAGACACCGACAATCCGATCGGCCGCGCCTGGAAGGCGCTTCCGGAGGGTGCGGACCTGGCGGGTTTCGTTAACTCGTCAGAGGGCCGCACCTGGGGCACACCGAATGTCGGTTTCGGCAATCCGCGCGGGCTGGCCCGTGTCTACGGGGTACTCGCCTGCGGCGGTGAGTTTGACGGGGAGCGCATCTTGAGTGAGGCCATCCTCACCGAAGCGACGACGGAAATATGGAACGAAGAGGACGCGGTGCTCGGCGTTCCGGTGCGTCACGGGCTCGGCTTTCTGCTGTCGGGCGGTGCGCTCGAGTTTACCGGTACGCCCGATACCTTCGCCGGACTCGGCGCCGGCGGCTATGTCGGGGTCGGGGTGCCGTCGCGCCGACTGGGGTTTGCGTGCGTCGAAAACCGCATGGCTCACGCACTCGACGAAGGGCCGCTCTCGAAGACTCTGATGAGTGCGATGATGTCCTGCTTTTGAACGACAGAATTCGGATTGGTCGTAGTCCGTCGTCGTCACACTTCTTTTTCTGTCGTTATCCGTGCCCGTCTGCGGAGTCAGTAAGGCAGCGATGGCACCGCTCTAATGAAGTGGCACTTCGACGAAACCCGCGTGTTCGACCATCGCATCAGCTTCACCGCCCGGCACCCAGATGACCAAGGCCTTGACGGGGCCCTCCGAGAGGACGCGATGGACGACTTTATCGCCCGGCTTCAAATAACCGGCCTCGCCCGGATGCAAGGTGAAAGGTTTGCCGTTCACTTCATGCCCGAGGATCCCCTCCACAACGTAGAAAATCTCGAGACTGCCATGGGCGTGCGACACCGAATCCGGGCTGTCCGCCGGGAGGATCAGTTCACCGATCTCGATATCACTGCGGCCGATGTTTGATTCGTCGATCAGCATTCGAATCGTTACCTCGCCGAGTGCGAGTTTCCGCGTGCCGCGGCTTACCGGATCGTAATTCTCGCCGGAAGTGCTGACAGCCTGCTCTGACGCTTCATCGCCATGCGCCAGGGCAACTGTCGCGAACCCCGCTGCGACCGCAAGGGTGAATAAAATTGAAAATGTTCCAGCACCGGTTTGATCTAACATGATCGCATCTCCCTCTAATTCCGCCGCGCCGCAAGTCCGCGCGCGGATCAATTTATCTATAAGACTCGGAGTCAGAATGCTCTAGGTGGTCGTCTACAGCGCGCGGCCACCCACCGCGTGATCATACTCTACAGATCGCCGGCGAGGCCGACACGCGCGGCGGTCGTCGAGGTCGGGCGTGCGTCATCCCAGCCAGTGCGCAAGAACGGTGGGCCAATTCTCAAGATGCGATCCTGAGCATAGTGCTTTGTTTCAAACCCGTTATCACGCTTATGTATCCACGCAGCATTTCATCGGTTTCATCGTCGCCCGTATCAACAAATAGCGACCTGGTTTGAAGCAAACAAATTTTTTCCATCGTGGATACGATGATGATATTTTGCCTACCAGCGTGCTTGATCACATCGGGGCTTATCTGTTGATTGCCTCGCCCGAACAGACACCCGTGCCCGCCGATTACAGTGACGATAATTTTCGTTCTCTTGCCTTCCATGAGCTGCAACAATTGGTTTTCGTTCAGATCCGAACCGATGAGTATGCGGTCACGTATCGCGTCCACGCCCAGCAAAGTCCCCTTTAATCCGAGTCTTTCCATCAGTCTTTTCGTCGTCGTTCCCGGCCCGACTATGTAGAGGCAATCCTCCTCGAGATTATTGATGACATCCCAACAAGCACCGTCCAGTGCAGCCTCCCCGCCAATGGGCATACCGGCTTTAGCGCTTTGGATTAAAGATCTCTGATAGGGAACTTTGACGTATCCATAGAGCATGGCGGAAAGCCGGTTTTGCCTGACAGCGTCTTCGTCAATGTCCATTACCTCAACGTCGTGAAGGCGGAACTTTGCGAAATCTTTCCCAAGATACAGCGCGGCCAGATTGCCGGCATTTTCAGGCGTTGTTCCATACACGGCCGAGTGCATCTTTACCCCGGTTGGTATCCCCAATATTGGAATCTTGTCTCTGACGGCATCGTAAATATCTCGTGCGGTACCGTCGCCGCCGGCAAACAGCAGGAGATCGACTTTAGAACGCAACAGTTCCTTTGCCGCATTGCGGGTATCTTGAGCGCGGGCTTTCCCGGGTTTTACCGAACCTAGAACCGTCGGCTGGAAACCGCACTCATTGGCTTCGTCCTCTCCCATTTCGTGGGGATAAGTTATGATCTCCACGGTTTCTCTGAGGGCGGCGATCCGCTTGAGCGCCTTAACCGCCCGTCCGGGTGAGACTGGGGTGGCGCCCCGCTTTCGAGCTTCTTCGAGTATTGCGAAACTATCAGTTCCCTTGAGGCCAACCTTGCCGCCCATGCCGGCAATGGGGTTGACGATCACGCCCAGCCGTTTTCTTTTCAATCCTAGGGTCCCTTTTGTTCGCATGAAATAATGGAGCGACTGTCAGGCACGGTCGCGGACGAGCATTCGACGCTGACAACAGGAACGGTGCGCTTTAAGTGGAACGATCTCCGTGCCCGTCGGAACAATGGCCCTCTCTCAGTAGTCGTGGTGGCATGAGATGACGAACTATTCAGTAACGGCTAAATGTTGCTTAGTGCGCCCCGTTTTCCTTAACCCACCCGGGATTGCAATTCTCCAGACGCATCCTTGTGTTTCTTCCGTTTCTTGACGAAGGATCGCCAGGTCATGGCCCATTTCTCCGGGTCTTCCAATGCCTCCAAATTGACCTGGTGGATCGCCTGATTATGCGGTGCGGTTTTTACGATCTCCGGATCCGAATACGCTTCCTTCGAAATATGTTTGAGCACCGCGACCCAATACTCCAGATCTTCTTTTGAATAAGTCTCGCCTGCCTCCGGTGTGAAGGGTTCCGGAATGAGCCAGGGTTCATGACTCATCCAGTAAGCGTCAAGTCCGAAGTCAATCATCCTGTTCAATACATCCAGGGTTCCAACACCCGTATCTTTCTGCAGTTTTTCCCAGCTGTAGCGCGTCATTTCCATACGCCTTTTCTTCATTTCAGGATTGGGTTTCGACACCCCCGGGATTTCCATGATCAACTTTTCCATGTAATTGTTCGCCAAGACCGATAGATGGCAGGCTTCCAAAATACCTTCTGCGCCCATGCTCATTACCCACGAATACGCCTTCAGGACCAGCGGTATGTTTCCCCAGAACTCGCGAACGTTTCCGACACTGTGCGGCCGGTCGTAATCGAGCCGATATTTTTCATCGTCGAATGTTACGACCGGAGCGGGTAGGAACTTCGCGAGTTCCTCGGTACATCCATAAGCACCGGCGGCCGGACCCATGCCGCCTTTGGGGGCGCCGAATGTCTTGTGCAGCATGAACATGCACGCGTCAAAACCGATCTCCCGTGCTCTGATCACGCCCATGACGCCGTTGAAATTAGCATGATCGTAAAAACACAAACCGCCGGCATCATGAACGACTTTTACCCAATCCTTGATATGCGGATTGTAGACACCCAAGTCGTCGGGATTGTTGACCATCAGTCCGGCGGTTCGATCCGACACGGCCGCTTTCAGCGCGTCGAGAGACGGGTAGCCGTTCTCCTCCGGCATCAGGTTTATGACCTTGAACCCAGCCGTTGCGGCAGTCGCGGGATTGCAGGGATGCGTGTATACGGTGTTGATGATTTCGTTGCGCTGCGGTAGTTCACCCTTGGCCGCATGGTAGGCCCTCAATACGCAGGTGTGGATATAAGCCGCGTCGGCGCCGCCTCCCGCTTGGAATACAAACTGATCCATGCCGGAAAGTTCTCGCAAGATGAGATCGAAACGGTGGATCACCTCCAAGATGCCTTGCAGCGTATCTTCCGGCTGGCACGGATGAATTTCTGCCATCTGCGGCATCTTCCCGACGATTTCGTTAACCCGCGGGTTGTATTTCATCGTACAGGTTCCAAAGAGGCTGATTCCGATCATGCCTAATGTTTGCTGTGACAGATGCAGGTAATGCCTGAGCACCTCGGGCTCGGAAAGCTCCGGTAGCGCCGGCGCTTTCTTGCGCCTCATCCCGATTGGAATATGGACTTCGGCGTCACCAACTGTTTCCCTGACGTCGTCTTCAGCTTCCGCGAAGACAACACCCCGTCCCCCCGGCCGACCCATCTCCAGGATAATGGGCTCGTCCCACACGGGGGCGTGATAGTTTCTGAGGTTTACATCGGTAGTCATTGGCCTAAAACCTCCTGCATGGCACTCGCGAGGCGTTCGATATCACCTTGGGTATGCATCTCCGTGACACAATACAAAGCGCTGTTGCCCAATTCGGGAAACTCGCCCGAGATATCCTTACCTCCAAAGATCTGATGATCTTGCAGAGCGCGATTGATTTCATTTACGGTTTTTCCCGTGCCGTCGAAGTTGACGACGAATTCTTTGAAACAGTTCGAAGAAAAGCGCACTTCAATGCCTTCGATGTCGGCTAGCAATTTAGCCGCATAATGCGCGCGCTGAATGATCAGTTCGCCGATCTCCCGGAAGCCCTGCGGCCCGAGCAAGGACATGTAGACCGCGTTGACGATGGTCCAGAGATAGACCGTGCAGCCGGTCCAGTCCTTACCTTTGTCTCGTAATCCGTAGGAAGTTTGGTGTTCCGAACTGACGCCAAATCCATATTCCCCTTCTTTCAGCGTGTTCGTAATGCTGATCAAAAGGGTCGGGTACTCGCCTACGTATTTCACTTCGTCCCGGGTTGCGATGAATCCGGTGCAACCACCGCCGCAATTCATATGCACGCCGAGCGGCTGTGTCGTCCCGACCACGATGTCGGCGCCGTAATCGGCCGGCGCCGCGAGCACACCGAGTGAAATGGCATCGACTCCTATGATGGTCTCTGCTCCGTTTGCACGAGCGATCTCGGCGATCATCAAACCCCGGGATTCGATGAACCCCAAATAGGACGGGTTTTCAAAGTAAACGGCCGCCGTTCTTGCCGATACTTTTCGCGCTAAATCCTCGATGTCGAGCAAGCCGGTTTTGGCGTCAAAGTCAACGAGGGTAATCTCGATATGGTTATCCATTTCCGGAGGCTCGCAATAGTTCCTGATCACCGCGAGTCTTTCAGGGCTGATCGTTCTGGGTAGTAGAACCTCATTTCTTCCGGTAATCCGAGACGCCATTCGCAGGGCATAGCCCGCCGCGCAACCCCAGCTGTAACAGGGGAGTCCCACGACATCCATGCTGACCAGTTCACCGAGCTGACTGGTGAATTCGAACCACGCTTGATTTCTGCCATGGTCGGACGATGGTGAACCCCAAAGCGGCGTCAGAAATTCACTGCGCCCGGCGATTTCATCGCAGACGGCGGGAACGTAATGCTGCCAGCAACCACCGCCCAGGAAGCTCAGATTTTCTTCGCAGGTTTTGTTCTTTGAGAGTAACGTGACCAGATGTCTCTTCAGATCACTCTCAGACAAAATGCGTTCCGGCAGCTCGAGCTTTCGTTTGATTCTGTGGTCTGCCGGAATCTGTTCATAGAGTTCGGCAATATCCTTGACCCCGATGGCGGTCATCATCGCCTGCTTTGTTGCAGGGACCGAATTCGCCATGTACGGATGAGCTGTAGGGTTCTTGTTTCTCATTACTGCGCCTCCATAACCCGGTTAACGGTGCCGGCAGTTCCGAATGGTGGTTTGTGACCAGACTGCTAACGCGCCCACTCAGGGCTTATGCATTGTCCAGCATTTCGGAAGCACATGCGATGCAAACCAGCCCTGAGACTCCCCAACCCAAGGCTCATGGACAGGCAAGCTGAAACAGTTCCTTGGCGTTGTCGTGGACGATCCAGAGGCGCTCCTGCGCGGAGATTTCGGCTGCATGCGGGCTAGCGCGGCTTGTGACGCGTAAACCTGCGATCGGCTGCTGCCGTGACCCGCGCTAAGCCGTAGCGCCGCGCGAGCGCCGGTGTGAAGGTGAGATCGAGTAGCCACGCGATGACCAGCGTAATCGCGGCGAGCAATCCGAATTCGGCCTGGCTGCGCAGCTCACCGACGATCAGTGTGATAAATCCAAGCGCGAGTCCCGCGGTCGTGAAGCTAACCGGGCGGATGACTGCGGCGAGCGCGGCCCCTAAGGCCTCGTGCTCGGAGCCCGCGTGCCGCGCGGTTTGGCGCAGACGCGCAAAAAAGTGGATGCTGTCGTCGACTGCTATGCCGAGCACCACGGAGGCGACGAGGCTCGTGGTCAGGTTGAGCGTGATGCCGCTCCAGCCCAGGATGCCGAAGAACGCCACGATCGGCAGGACGTTGGGAATGAGCGCAAGGGCGGCGAGCCTGAGTGAACGAAACATCGCGACCAGCACCAGGAAAATCGGCACCAACGCGGCGCTCAGGCTCAAAACCTGGCCGCGGGTGACCTCGTCGAGGGTACGCGCAATCAGGTATGAGCTACCGGTGACGTAGCCCTGCAAGTCAGGGGGTAGCCCCCGCAAGCGCTTCTCGATCCGGTCAGCCAGCGCATTTAGATCCGCGCTTGCCACGACCCGGGCCCGCACCTGCAGGAGCGTGCTCGTGAACTCCGGATCAGCGAAGCGTCGCACGTCCTCGCCGCCACCGAGCAAGAGGAGGTGGTTGGCAAGAACTGCCGAGTCGGGCACAGGGTCGCCGTCAACCAACTCTGGTGCGAGGGCGCGCTCGAGAACACCGATATAGTCGAGCAGGGTGTACACGCCACCGATTTCCGGCTGCTCGAGCAGCCAGTCCTTGAGCTGGTCCACGGCGCGTAGCGCGTGCGGCGTTTTGAAAGCATCGATCGTGTCGCTCTCCAGCACGATCTGTAACGGTACCGAGCCTGCGAATACGGTACTCATGCGGTCGAAATTGCGCCGCAATTCACTCGCGGCCGGGAAATTCGCCAGGTAATCCGTACTCACATTTATTCGGGTGGCGCCCATGAGAGAGAGTCCGATCAACAACAGCCCGCACGTCAGGAATACGCGTCCACGGCGTTCGGCGAGGTGCGCGAGCCAAGGGCCAAGAAGATCAGCGCGGCGAACCGCGTTCGCGCGACGCCGCCCAGGCATGAGCACCAGGCCTGCCGGGACGACGATGAGCGCGGCCAACCACGCCAATATCGTGCCGAAACTTGAATACGCACCGAACAAACGAATGGAATCGATATCGCTGAGCATAAGCGAAGCGAAGCCGAGCGCCGTGGTAATGGCGGTAAGTGTTATGGGCACCGCAACATCGCCAAGAGCCGCACGCGTCGCGGCGGCACGGTCGAGGCCCGCCCCAAAGTGCCGATCAAAATCACTGACCACGTGAATCGCGTAGGCGAAGCCCACTACGTAAACGGTCGGGGGCAGAATTACTGTGACGTAGTTGAGTGTATGGCCGGATACCACGAATAAGGCCAAGGTCAGAATAAGCGCGATTGCATTTGATAAAAATGGCAACACAACACCGCGCACATGACGAAAACCGATAGCGACTACGATCAGCGTTACGCCGACGGCAAGCGGCATCACGCGATAAAGATCGCGTAGCAGCAAGCGGCTGATTTCGAGGCGAATGAACAAGGGCCCGGAAAGGAACTGTTCTACCTCGCTTGCTTCTTCGCGCGAGGCCGCCGTGATGTCGGCGACGATACCGATCAGCGTCCTGGCCGAGAGTTCGCGGTCGAAGCGGACGGCGAGCATCGCTCCGTGGCCGTCCCGCGAGACGAGGTAGCCTGCATAGAGCGGGTTATCCAACACCGCGTCGCGCACCTCCAGCGCCTCGGCTGCGGTCTCCGGAATCTCGCTCAGATAAGCGCCCACCTCGGTATAGTCTTCATACACTTTCGTACGGACCGCCGTGGCAAGGCTTTCCACATGCTCGACGCCGGGCATGCGTTCTACCCGGCGCGTCAGGCGCTTGAGCGCAGCGAGTCGCGTTGGCGTGAACAGGTCATCAGCGACCCATGCGACAAGGAGGAGATCATCGCTCGAGTAGCGATCGCGAACAGCCTCAAAAATCTCTAGTTCGACACCCTGCTGCGGCAACAAGGCGCGCACGGAAGGATCGACTTCAAGCGCGAGGTTGAGACTCGGCCATTCGACCAAGAGAACGAGCCCGACCAGAGCCAACAGGGAGGCAACAGCGATAACGCGTCGCGGGCGCTCGACGAGCATGTCGAACAGACGTGCAATCATGAATGGGGCGCCAACGCCTTTTCAGAAAATAGAACTATAGGTGCTAGGTTATCGTAGCGTTACACTTTGACATCGCGGTCCAAGCCGCATTCTCATGCACCATGACTTTTTGAGAGGTTCCCTAATTACCCCCGCGCGAGAGTTCAGAGGTTTCGAATATACCGTCATCGAGTTCCGGATCGATCTCAATTTCTTCAACGATAAAGACACTGTGAGTCTTGAACTTGAGGTCGGTCATCGTCGTTCGAAACGGGACCCAGTGGTCGTCGACCATCTGAATCTCGCTCCGTTCGACGATAAGCTGCTTGCGCAAGGCGCCGTTGGGTGCAAAGAAATCTGTTTGTACGGGCAGGCAGACCTCCTTATCGATGTAGAAGCGAAGCAGACTGTAGTGTGAATTGTCGTCCGGCTTCACCGTCTCGAGTACGTAGGCCGGATAGCCATCGACGTCGGAATCTTCTACACGAGCGACTTCTTCGCGTTCGTCAACGCGATAGAAGTATGAAAAATCTTCGTATGTAAAGTCAGTGCCGAGAATGGAGCCGAAAAACGATTCACCGCTGACCCGTCTAACGCGCTTGATCTTGGGTGAATAGGTCATATAAGTAACGACATTTTTTTCAGCATTATCATTGATCAGGACTCCGATACCTTTTTCGTCAGGTGGCTCCATCACGCGTACGAGCACACGAGAATCATTATTCGGCGAACGTTTCCAGTAGACCTTGCGCTTCGACTCGCGCACGTAACCATTGGTGCCGACAACTTGTACCTTCTGTACCTGGGTCGCCGGCAATGCGCGATCTGCGCAAGCGCGAACGTCCGGATCCTCGATTCGCGCGGTGTCAAAGGCGACTGCTCCGAACGTCGATAAACAAAGCACGATCCCGATTACAGGAGCGCGTCGAATTATGTACACATCATTCCTCTTTTTTATGAATGATTGCGGATCCTAAACGTATCGGGCCTGAATCGGAACTGCCGATTTCATATCCACATGCACCAAGACTGTGACCACACCCCGCCAGAGTAAACAAATTGTTTGAGGTATTCCCGAAAAAACGCAGCGCGCTGTCCTCAATGCCCGAAATCCGATCATAGATCTAGCCGAGCAACTGGTATCTGCCGAAGTCGATGTCGAAGCGCAGGTCACCGTCGGTGAAAGCACAGGAACGATAAAACACCTTATCTCGCCGTGATCCTCCGCCGCGTCTCCATCACTACCGCGTAAAGAGAAATCATTGAACTACCACCGGTTTCAGGGTCAAATCTGCTGTCGGCACGAGAACGAATTATTCGAGGTATCCGCATGCTGAATCTGCTGGCCAACATCGTATTGATAAGTGCGCTCGCATGTGGAAAGGAAGCCCTGCCCGTAACCCCGCTCGACATACAGGTTGGACGGCACGCCGTCGAACTCCGTAAATCGCTGGAGGTGCGTACTTCCGGTGCACGGCTCATTCTGTTCGTGCGTGAAACCGACGGTCTCGGAATTACCGATTCCGATGTAGCGGATGCATTCAAAACGATCGTACCGGAGGGATCGGTAAGCGCCTTCTTGACGGGCCAGGATGGCAAGCAACTCAAGCTGGTGCATACGGGTTATTCTTTCTATCGCGGCTACAAGGGCTTGGTACTGACCGAGGCTGATCCGATAGAAAGTGGGGGGCCGCAAATGTTTAGCCACCTCGAGCTTGATTCCAAACTGGCCTTAAATGGCGTACGTGCCGTTTGGATCGATAGAGCCGTACTGCAGGTTTGGGATGTATACCCGCGTCTTTAATCGACTTCCACGAAATACAATACCCTCTGCCCTCTAAACGTCCGCGCCGACCGATTTTTCGGTACGGTAAACCCTTGCCGCGGTATCGTGATACAAGGCCGCTTTCTCGTCCGCTGAGAATCCTGAGGTGATGTGCTTGAAAGAGTTCCACAGCACTGCATAAGAACAGCTCACTTTATCGACGGGAAAATTGCTCTCGAACATACACCGCGTCGGCCCGAACTGATCGATCATGTGCAGATAATACGCACGGGTCGCCTGCGCAAGCTGTGCCGATGTTGCCGGCCGTTCGGCCTTATGAAAACCGAACCCGTTGATCGGCATGGCCAAGCCTCCCAGTTTCGCTACGACGTTCTCGCATCGCGCGAGTTCGGCAACAGCCCCCTTCCAGTAATCCAGGATCGCATCGCGTTTACCGGCGTAGGGTCCGATACCGAGGGGGCCGCCGAAATGATCCAACACGATAAGCTGGTCGGGAAACGCTCTAGCGAGCGCGGTGAGCTCGGGGATCTGCGGGTGGTAGAGCCACGCGTCGAAAGTCAGCCCGCGCTTGCCGAGCTCCGCGAAGCCTTCGCGGAATGTCCTATCGAGCAGCAGATTCTCCCGCGGATTGGTATGCGAGTTACGCACCTCCCCGCTTGCATCCCAACCGGTCGCGTGGCGGATCCCCACAAAGCGCGGGCTTACGGCCCGATGCGCGTCCAGTACCTCCCCTACCGCCGGTCCCAGGGTTAAATCGGCGAAGCCGACGATCGATGAGCACACGCGGAGATCACCGTAATTTCCACTCGCGCTCATCGCCGCAACGCCGTTCACGAACTCCGTCTCGCCCACCGGCTTCATCACATCGGGTCCGTCCGCGCGATACATGGAGGCGCACTCCATGAACACTGTAGACATCACGTTATGCCCGGATCTCAAGTCGGCCAAGAGTTCGTCGAACAGGTAGCGGTTGTGCGGGTAGTCCCACAAGTGATGGTGCGGATCGCAGATTTTGAGATCCGGCTCGAGGATCTCTTCTTGTACCTGGGCCAGCCATTGGTCATCGGTCATCGTTTCAACCTATTGGTGTAAAGCCATGGGACTGTCCATGATAAAATCAGTCGGCTATTCGTATCCCGAAATACCTTCCCAATCAGCTTACTTGCATCCGGAGATGCGCAAGGTGTACATGGGGACATTCATGCCCCGCTTGGCTATAAACGCATGAATTATAAAGATTTAAGCGCATCAGCTTCGAGGCTGCCTCGCAATGCGATACTTCAATAGCAAGACCCCGCGGGAGGGGCGATAGATGCCCGAGCCAGATTTCAAAGAACGCGCCACGCTCAGCCGCCAGGAGATCATGGCGGGTGCCCAACGGCGCCTGGATGCGCATCAGGGCGGCCGCGCAATCGTCAAGTACATCAGCACCGAAGTCGATGCGCTGCTAATTGATCTGTGGCGGGACATCGCCGGGCCCGCGTGTGATCAAGTGGACCTGGTGGGTGTCGGCGGCTACGGCCGTTCGGAGCTTTGCCCCCATTCCGACTGGGATCTGCTATTCCTGGTCCCCAAATCGAGAGGTGCGGAGATCGACGCGGCGATCCAGCGCTTCCTCCAGGTGCTGTGGGACTGCGGCGCGCATATCGGACATGCGGTCCGCACGCCCGTTGAGACGCGCAAGCATGCGGAAACCGATCACCACGCGCGCACCGCGCTGCTCGAGTCACGCCTGATTTCGGGTGTGGGTAAGTTGTGGGGGCAGGTACAGAAAAGCTGCGCCCAACAACACTGGAGCAAACGGCAGCGAGTTGCGTTTTGTAGACTCAAGCTCGAAGAGTGCTCCGCGCGGCGACGGTCTATTGGTGATACGGCCTTTCTCATGGAGCCGGACATCAAGAGCGGTAAAGGCGGCTTACGCGACGTCAGCACGATTTTCTGGCTGTCGATGGCCTGGTATGGCGTACCGACGGCGCGCGAATTGATAGGCCAGGGCGTGGTCGACGAGAAAGAGTTCGAAGACTTCGTGCGCGGGCGTGACTTCCTCTGGCGCGTGCGCAGCGGTCTGCATCTGCTGGCCGGTCGCGAAGATGACCGCCTGCGGTTCGAATACCAGCAGGAACTCGCGTCCCGCTTTCGTTATCGCGACAGCGTGAAGTCGAGCGCGGAAGAAAGATTCCTGAAAAACTACTTTCTCACCGTGCGCAGGATCGCCGATCTGTCCGATATCTTCCTCCTGCATTTCGAAGAGCAAATTCGTCCGCCGAGGCGACTGGGCCGCAGGGTAGATCTTGGCGGCGGAATGGAAGTGCGGAAAGACAAAATCAGTATCCACGATACGCAGGCATTCTCCGCCGAACCGCTTAATCTGATCCGCGTATTCGTCGAATCCCAGAAAGAGCACCGTTATCTAAACAGCCGGGCGCTGCGCACGATACGCAAACATGCCGGCCTGGTAAACGCAGCAGTGCGTGCATCCAAGGCGGCCAACGACGGACTGCTTGAAATCTTGAGATCCCCGCGCAACGTTGCAACAGCGCTCAGGCAGATGCACGAGACGGGTGTACTGGGCCGCCTGGTTCCGGATTTCGGACGCATTACCGGCCACGGCCAGTTCGATCGTTATCACAGCTACACAGTGGACGCGCACACGATCCGCGCGATCGATATTCTGCGCGACTTCAGACTGGGCGAAGGCCGATTCATCGACATGCCGCTCGCCTCGAAGTTGATGCCCGAATTACAGCGCCCTGAACTGTTGTATCTCGCGCTGCTCTACCACGACATTGCCAAGGGCCGGGGGGGCGATCATTCGGAGCTTGGCGACCAGCTCGCGCGCAAGTTCTGCCAACGTCTAGGCCTTTCGAACGACGACATCGAACTCGTCGCCTGGCTCGTGCTTTATCATTTAACGCTTTCAAAGACCGCGCAGCATTACGATCTTTCAGATCCGGAGGTCATCGCCGATTTCGCCCGTTTCGTCGGCGACCGTGAGCGCCTGGTCTATCTGTTTCTCTTGACAGTGGCGGACGTCACTGCAGTCGGGCCGGACGTGTGGACCGAATGGAAGGGCTATTTGTTTACCCAGTTATTTCATTCGGCCGAAGCCTGTCTTCGCACGGGGCGGGTTACACCATCGGACAAGGAAAGCCGGCTCGCTTCGCGCAGGGAAAGCGTGCTGGCGATGTGCGAACCAGGCGAACGGGACGAAGTGGCGAAGACATTCGCCGTACTCTCTGCCACCTTGACCCTGCATTTCCCGCCGGCACTGCTGCTGGATCTGTGCCGAATGTTGAAGGAAGAATCCGGCGCCCATCTCGCCGTGAATGAACCGCTCGGCTACACGCAGGTACTGGCCTGGGGCGTCGACCGGCCGAAGCTGTTTTCACAATTGACCGCAACGCTCGCAAATGCCAACACCAAAGCGTTGACCGCGCATGCCTATGCGTTGCGCGACGGGCGGATACTCGACGAATTCCATATAACCGACGCCGCTGACGTTCCGGTACGAGATCCGGATCAGCTCGAACGGTTGCGCCAGCGCATCGAAGCTGTTTTGGCCGGCGCGGAGCCGCCCCAGGTCAAGCATCCAGCCGAGCCCGACGTCCTGATGCGGGCCCTGCCTGTGGAAGTCCGTCATCTCGAAGCAGCGGCGAAAAGCATTACCGCCATAGAGGTCGTCGCGGCGGATCGCAGAGGCCTACTCGCAAAACTGGCCGCAGCGATCGCGGAAACGGATATCGACATGCGCGGCGCCAACATCAGCACCTTTGGTGAAAAAGCGGTCGACGTGTTCTTTGTAACTGACCGCCGAGGACACAAGCTCGACCAGGTGCAGACGGATCTCCTGATACAGCGTTTACATGACGCGGCTGAATTGAATTAGCAGGGTTCGGCTCGTCGCGATCTAGGCCTTGAGGTCTCTCGAGTGACCTTCAAGACTTTTTGGGAACGTTAAGAGACAATCATGATCCGTTTGCCCTTAAACACTTAACTTATATGGAATGAATCGCTTTCCGCACGAAGGCGATGCTTAGTCGTTGTGTTGGCTGCGCCCAAGTATCGCTCCCAATGGACTTTTAACTGCAAACCCGCCCCGTTTGATTACATGCGTATAGATCTGCGTAGTCCTAACATCGCTGTGCCCCAGCTGTTCCTGCACTGTACGGATGTCGGCGCCACGTTCAAGTAGATGAGTAGCGAACGAGTGCCTTAAAGTATGACAGCTTACGCGCCGCTCAATGCCAGCCTTGAACGCGGCGCGATAGACGGCGCGGCGCACGACAGATTCGTTCAAGTGGTGGCGTCGGAGCGCCTCGCTGCGTGGGTCTTTAGTGATCGCATTCGAGACGAATACGTATTGCCAGCCCCAGGCTTGCGCCGCATTCGGATATTTACGGGCGAGCGCATAGGGAAGATAGACTCCGGCCACGCCCCTCGCGCAATCACGTTCCCAAATTGTGCGACGTTCGCCGAGGTGGCGCTTGATTGGCTCCAGCAGCTCGTCAGCGAGTGTAACGACGCGGTCCTTCGCGCCCTTACCGTCTCGAACGATGAGACACCTGTGCTCGAAATCGATATCGTTCACCCGCAAACGCAGCGATTCCAGCAACCGCAACCCAGAGCCGTAGAGCAGGCATGCGACTAGCCACTGCTGCCCTTCCATTTGGTCTAGTAGGCGGCCAATCTCCGATTCGCTCAGCACGCTTGGCAAGCGTTGCGGGCGCCGCGCGCGTACAAGGCCATCGAGTTCGCCCAAAGGTCGATCGAGTACGTGCGCATAAAGGAAATTGAGCGCGTTCAAGGCCTGGTTCTGGGTGCTCGGCGCGACATTGCGCTTGACCGCGAGATACGTTAGAAAAGCCGTGACGGCATCGGGCCCCAATTCGGAGGGATGTGTGACATGATGAAAGTGGATGTAGCGGACAATCCAGCCGACATACGCCTCTTCCGTACGGATACTGTAGTGACGAAGCCGAATAGCTGAGCGTACGGATTCAAGTAAAGGCGAGCGTCCTGCTTTCACGATATGCCTCCCTGCATCAAATCGCGTTCTCACGAGGAGCATACTTACGGAGCTCGTGCAAGACAACTCGCATGGCATCGCGAAATGCATACTATTGACGCGCGGTGTTCCTCTGGTGTTGATAGCGCCGTGTCGATTTCCCTCGGCGGGTCAGGGCGTTAAGTCCGGTGTCAGGATCCTTCTGGAACTTCCAATGAGCGTAATATTGTGCACTTTGCACGGTTTCAAACAGGCGAATGCCGGTTTGATTTCGTGCAATATGCACGCTAATTACTGTTCATAGGTTAGTTCTTAAGCGGCCGCATGAACATGCTGAAGGCCGAGCTTGAGTCGTCCCGAAATGCAATCGCGGTCAGGTTTTGCGCGCTGAGCGTTGCTGGCCAAATAGCGCAACGCGTGTTCGAGCGGTCGGTGTAAAGAGCGGGGCCGATGGATAAGCGTATGGAGAATGGGACCGAGCACGTGATGAATGCACTTGGCCGCGGTATGAGTCGAGATGGCGACGTTCAACCAGCGCTCGGTGACATGAGCGCAATAGCGCTGCAGCGTTGCGGCGCATAGTGCGGCCCAGATAAGCCCTTCGGCGATGTGCGGGTTGGCGGTATCAAAGGCGTGTAGATTGGCGTAAGACTTCCACTCTTTGAATAGCAGCTCGACCTGCCAGCGTAATCGATACGCGTCGCTAATATGCTCGGGCGTAAAGGTGGTGGCGTCGAGATTGGTGATGAGATAACGAGGTGCTGCACCTTTTTTAAGGTTGGGGTGCACGACTAAACGACAGGTCCAGGGTCCCTGCACGCCGTCGAATTGCACGGCCATGTCGAGGCAATCGAAGCGCTTTAAGGTCGATGCCACCGCTTTCAATCGCTGCTTGTCAAAGCGTTTGACCCGCCGCCCATCGGCGCGACGAGCGGCAACGATCAGCGGATTGATACCTTGACCCGCGCGCACGATGAAATAGCCGCCGGCGGTGTCGAGCGCTTCAAAGTAAGGCCGCGCGAAGTAGCCACGGTCGGCCAGCAGCAAACCACCAGCGACCTCTTCAACGGCCGGCAAGAACTGCCGCTCTGCTGAGCTGTCAGGGCTGAGTACGACCTCGTTCAGGGTCTCACTGAGCAGGTCGAGATCGGCATGGAGCTCTACCGCGGCGGGACTCACGGTCGTGAAGCGACCGGGAAAGCTGTCCTTCAGCGCCGGTTTTAACGCAAACGAGGTGCCGTCCTGGATGCGGATGTGGTCAAACTGCGCAAATGGGCTGTTGGGTTCGAATCGGAGGACATCGCAGGCCAGGCCATTGAGCAATTCGCTTAGCAGCGCTTGCATAAACATCGGAAACTGTTTTTTGGCGAGCTGATTATGAAACGGTTTGTAGCGCACCGTGGTCGAGCACAGCGCATTGAAAGCGCGTTGAATATCAGCGATACAGCTCGCTGAGTGCCCGGCGAAGCTTTCGATTAGGCTTACCGCTAAACGGAACGGCGTGACCTCCCTTTCTCGGCGACAGAATCGCGTTGCACGCCCCAAGTCGTTGAGCGTACGCTCGCCTAGCGTGCGTTTTAACTGCCGGCTCACTGTGCTAATTTCGCTGTGCTTCATCCGATACTCCCAGATCACGAAGTCGATTGGTGTTGATTTCATGATCTGATCGGATGGAGCGCTTTTGGTTCCCTCTTTTCAACGGCTTATAAGATCCGACCTATGAATTACTGTTAGGTGTTACGAAACGACCCGTATGACTTGGGAGGCGATATCCGGGACAGCAGAGATAATCGGTGCAAGCGCCGTTGTCGTATCTTTGCTCTATTTGGCCTACCAGGTACGAACAAATACCAAGGTCCTGAAGGCCAACGCAGCGAAAGAAACCCAACTGCAATGGGCCATCGTGAACGAAACACTAAGCGTGGGCAGTCACCGGACCGAATGGTGATCGCCCGAGCATTCGATCCGGAAGCGTCGTTCGGCGACTTTTCACAAGAAGAGAAGCAAATGGTCTTCTGGTTTGCACGTGCCATGCTGCAAAGATTCGAGTCCGAGATGTTCCAATTTCAGGCTCAGCTTTTGGAAAAAGAGATCTGGGAGGCTCATCGCAAATGGTGTGCGGGATTCTTGACGCTGCCTGTATTTGCCGAATGGTGGAAATCCGAACGAATTCAACCGGTCTACACCCGTTCATTTATAGAAAGCATCGAGTCCGCCGACATGGGCGAGTTCACCCCGGATCAACTCGGTTCTTTGGCAAGGCCGCGACCATGAGCAGCACTTAGATTTCGAAGCGAAGTGCAACACCCACCTAACAAATGGATCAACCGGACGTGTTACAGCAGGCTCATTTGAAGCGGCTGCGCATTTTCGCGTCAAATGAGCCTGCCGTAACACGCCGGTTATCCAAGCGTTAGGTGGCATGCCGAGGAAATACGAAATACCAGATTTTCTGCGCGGCGTGCAGACGCAGTTCAATTACGAGCGCTGGCTGCAAAGAAAGGCCGCCGCGCATATAAGGCGTGATCGAAACAGGGGAAACGTATTAGCGACTCAAGCCGAATACAAAGTCGCAATTCACAATGCCGTAAAGCACTCTAAAGGCGTCGATGCATATACTGGAGAAGAACTAAATTGGTCATTGTTGAGTACGTATGCGAATGAAGACTCTAAATTGTTGAAAAGGAGCTATAAGAGAAAGTTTGATCTACTTCCAACCGTAGACCATGTCGATGATGGGAAAGGTGCTGCCAATTTTAAGATATGCGGTTGGCGAACTAATGATTGCAAGAACGATCTCAATATGAAAGAGCTTTTAGAAT
Organism: Gammaproteobacteria bacterium; assembly: GCA_963662545.2. Lineage (GTDB taxonomy): Bacteria > Pseudomonadota > Gammaproteobacteria > JAYYZW01. The sequence continues at coordinate 1,524,416 of CAXXLL010000003.1, read as the reverse complement.
TCTGCAGACTAATCATAAAGAACAGCGAAAGTACCACGTAGATTCAACATCGAAGTACAACAAAATACCGAGGAATAATTAGCAAATATGTCCGCGGCTTCGTTAAACGCCTGAGCGGACCGGGAGAAAGGTAACAAAAGTGCCAAGGTAGATGGGTAACACTTTTGTGGGTCTAGACCAAGTGTAAACCATTGAAATCATGTAGACATTCAGAGATTTCGTATGGGGTGAAAGTGGTTTCATTTTGTGGGTAGGCTAAGGCCATGAAGAATCCCAAGTCGATCCGAGCGCTGTTTGCGTTCCCTGGTTTTACCGCCGCATCGAAATTGGTGGGCATGTTTGGTGATCGGTATGCCCGTGTGATCCAACTCAAGAGGCGAAAAAAACAGCGATCTGTTCTCACTGTGCTCACCGGTGCCGCGGGCGTTACGACAAGAAGGTGCTGCGAGTACGAGACCTGTCAGTTGCCGGATGGCGAATCTACCTGGAGTTCGAACGCTGGCGTGTCAGTTGCCGGAGGTGCGGCGGCGTGCAGGTAGAACATCTTGACTGGCTGGCAAAGAACCCTCGCTATACGCAGCGCTTTGCCATGCAGGTGGGCAAGCTGTGCCGGGACATGCCGAACCAGGCTGTCGCCGAGAGGGAACGCCTGCACCACAGCACGGTGAAAGACCTCGATAAGCTGTACATGCAAAAGCAGGTTGAGCTGGCGGGCATGCCAGCACCCCGGGCCATCGGTATTGATGAGATCTCCATCCGCAAAGGACATAACTACCGGGTCATCGTCAGTGACCTGGATCGGGGGCGTCCTATCTGGGTCGGTGGTGAAGGTCGCAAAGAGGCTGACATCGACCTGTTTTTCCAGGCATTGGGCGAGAACAAGAGCGCTCGCATCGAACTGGCGGCGATGGACATGTGGAAGCCGTTCCGTAACTCGGTCATGAACAACGCACCGCAGGCGCGGATCATCTATGACAAGTTCCATATCATGCGCCACCTCTCAAAGGCTCTCGATGAAGTCCGGCGCCGTGAATACAAACGTCTCCGCGGCAAGGACAGGAGTTACATCAAAGGCCAGCGATATACCTTGCTCTCGCGACGCGAGAACCTGAATCTGGATGGCAGACGAGCCCTGAAAAAACTGCTCCAGGCCAACCGGCGTCTGAACACCGCCTACGTCCTCAAGGAAACCTTCGGCCAACTCTGGGACTACCGTACCGAGCGCGGCGCGCGTGCCTTTTTCGAGCGCTGGAAGGACAGTCTGAAATGGCAGCGATTGGCGCCGTATCGCAAGTTTGCTGAGCTGATTGAATCCCATTGGGATGGCATTGCTTCCTATTGTGATGCTAAGAATAAAGTCAGTCTTGGATTGGTCGAAGGGGTCAACAACAAAATCCGGGTCCTGCAACGACGCGCCTATGGCTATCGTGATGAGGAATTCCTCAAACTGAAAATCATTGCGGCATTTCTTCCGCCACTACCCAGAAATGCCAATATCAATCCACACGTTTCCGCGTAGACCCTTAAAAATTAAAGGATTCCGCCTGCCTGAGCAACCGCCCGCTGCACTGACTGGGAGCGGGAACTAAGGAATTCACCCGACATGCTCCACGAAATCACCAACGGTGACGATCTTCATGGCGTTGGTACCGCCGGAATGGCCGTGAAGATCGCCCTTGGTGAGGAGCACGCGGTCACCGTCTTGCACCGCGCCGCGTTCGACCAGCCGGCCCAGGACTTCACGGGTTACCTCACTGTATTCGATCGAGGTCACGTCGAACTGGACGGGATAGACATCGCGGTAAAGGGTGACTTTACGAAGCGTTTCGGGATGACGCGAGAGGGCGAAGATCGGAATCGCAGTATTCATACGGGACATCCACAGCGCGCTTGCGCCGGATTCGGTGAGAGCTGCAATCGCCTTGCCGCCGATCCGGTTGCCGCAATAGATCGCCGACATCGCGATCGCCTGGTCGACGCGATCGAATTCGTCGTCGAGCAGGACCGAAGATACGGGATCAGCCCATGCGTCCTCGGCGCCCTCGCAGACGCGCGCCATCGCTGCGACCGCCTTGTCCGGATTCACGCCGACGCTGGTCTCTGCGGAAAGCATCACGGCATCGGTGCCGTCCAGCACGGCGTTGGCGACGTCGAAAACTTCCGCACGCGTCGGCATGGGACGATTGATCATCGAATCCATCATCTGGGTGGCGGTGATCACCGTGCAATGCTGACTACGCGCCATCACCACCAGTTGTTTTTGTACGGGTGGCAGGCGCGCGTCGCCGATTTCGACCCCGAGATCGCCGCGGGCGATCATGATGCAATCCGAGGCCTCAATGATCGCAGGCGCGCAGTCTACGGCTTCAGCCCGCTCGATCTTGGCGATCACACCCGCGTTGCCGCCGGCCTCATGAATCAATGCGCGAGCGATTTCGATGTCCTCGGGGCTGCGCGGGAAAGACACCGCAAGATAGTCCACGCCGTTCGCGATGGCATGCACGAGATCGCCACGATCCTTGTCGGTCAGGGCCGGCGCAGACAGCCCGCCGCCCTGGCGGTTGATCCCCTTGTGATCGCTCAAGGTTCCGCCCGTGACGACGGTCGTTTCGATGACCCCGCCGGACACCCGATCGACACCGAGTACGATGCGTCCGTCGTCGACCAGCAAGATATCGCCGGCTTTGACGTCTTGGGGTAGTTGCTTGTAGGTCACGCCGACGCATGCCGCTGTGCCGGCGTCCGGCGCGCAGTCGGCATCAATGGAGAAATGCGCGCCATCGATGAGCTCGACGGTCTTTTCCCTGAAGCATTCCAATCGGATCTTGGGTCCCTGTAGATCGGCGATGAGACCGATTTCGCGCCCCGACCGCGTGGCAGCGGCCCTGATCTCCCGCGCGCGCCTCGCATGCTCGATTGCCGTGCCATGCGAATAATTGAGACGCGCCGCATCGAGCCCCGCATCCACCAGGCGCGCGATCATGCCCGGCCTGTCCGTTGCGGGACCGAGGGTGGCGACGATCTTCGTGCGTCTCACGTTGTCCCCTCCAATCCCTGGATGCGCCGGCCTGTCAAGATTCGTGTCGCGTCACGCATCGGTCGCACGCTGTTTAAGTATCTCCACGGCGGGCAGCGTTTTACCCTCGAGGAACTCCAGGAACGCGCCCCCGCCGGTCGAGATGTAGGAAATCGAATCGGCGACGCCGAAGGCGGATATCGCCGCGAGCGTGTCGCCGCCACCGGCGATCGAGAAAGCATCGGCGCGCGCGATCGCGCGGGCGAGTTCGCGCGTACCGTTTGCGAAGCGGTTGAACTCGAAAACGCCGAGCGGACCGTTCCACACGATCGTGCCCGCGGCGCCCACAAGCTCACAAAGAGTGCGGATCGTTTCAGGTCCGAGGTCCATGATCATCTCGTTCTCGCCGATCGCTTTGACGTCCCTGACGACGGCGGCGGTCTGCTCGTCGAACGCCTCGCCACAGACGACGTCCACGGGCAGCGGGATGTCCGCGTCGGATGCGATCAGGCGCGAGGCGGTGTCCACCAGATCGGGTTCGTACAGGGACTTGCCGATCGCGTAGCCGGCCGCCTTGAGAAAGGTATTGGCGATGCCGCCGCCGACGATGAGTTGGTCGACTTTGTCGATCAGAGATTCGAGCACTTCGAGCTTGGTCGATACTTTCGCGCCGCCGACGATGGCGACCAAGGGGCGCACCGCGTCTTCGAGCGCCCGGCCGAGCGCATCTAGTTCCGCCATGAGCAGCGGGCCAGCGCAGGCAACGGGCGCGAATTTCGCAATGCCGTAGGTCGACGCCTGGGTACGATGCGCAGTGGCGAACGCATCGTTCACATAGACTTCGCACAGCGCCGCCATGCGCCGGGCGAGATCGTCGTCGTTGGCCTTTTCGCCCTCGAGGAAGCGCACGTTTTCGCACAAGGTGACGGAATGCGGCGGCGGGTCGAAGCCATCGATCCACTCCTGCTCGAACCGAACCTCGGTCTCGAGCAAGACGGACAGCGCGCGGGCGACGGGTTTTAAGGAAAACGCTTCGTCGAACTCGCCCTCGCGCGGGCGTCCCAGGTGCGACACGATGATGACCGTCGCGCCCCGATCGAGCGCGCCGCGTATCGTCGGTATGCCCGCTTTGAGGCGCGTATCGTCGCCAATCTCGCCGTTCTTGAGCGGCACGTTGAAGTCTTCACGAATCAGGACCCGCCTGCCGCGGACGTCCACGTCGGCGACGCTCAGCATCAGGTTAGGTTCCAGCGTTGACCATCGCGACCGTTGTGTCGAGCATGCGGTTTGCAAAACCCCATTCGTTGTCATACCACGACAGCACCTTGACCATACTGCCTTCAATGACCTTGGTCTGACTCGCTTCGAAAATCGACGACGCCGGATTGTGGTTGAAGTCAATGGAGACCAGCGGGGCGTCGTTGTAAGTGAGGATGCCTTCGAGTTCGCCTGCGGCCGCGGCGCGCATGATGTCGCAGATTTCCTCGATGGACGTATCGCGCGCGGCCTTGAACGTGAGGTCAACCAGGGAGACGTTGATCGTGGGAACGCGCACCGCGTAGCCGTCGAGCTTACCGTTCAACTCCGGCATTACCAGGCCGACCGCCGCCGCCGCGCCGGTCTTGGTCGGAATCATCGACTGGGTCGCCGAGCGCGCACGCCTGAGATCCGGATGATAAACATCGGTCAACACTTGGTCATTGGTGTAGGAATGAATCGTCGTCATGATGCCCGCTTGGAGCCCGATCGTCTCAAACAAGGGCTTCACCAGAGGAGCCAGGCAGTTGGTCGTGCACGACGCGTTGGAAACGACCGTATCGGACGCTTTAAGCACGCCGTGGTTGACGCCATAGACGATGGTGGCGTCGATATCGGTACCGGCCGGCGCGGAGATCAATACTTTCTTCGCGCCGCCGTCTAAATGCGCTCGGGCTTTGGTCCTGTTTGCAAACAGGCCGGTGGATTCATGCACCACATCGACGCCCAAGTCCCCCCAGGGCAGCTTCGCCGGGTCGCGTTCGCTCAGCACCTTGATCGATCTGCCGTCGACGATCATCATGCCGTCCCGCACCTCGATGGTGCCCGGGAACGGGCCGTGCGCACTGTCGTATCGCGTCAGATGAGCGTTCGTCTCGGCGTCACCGAGGTCGTTGACTGCGACGATTTCAATCTCGTCGGTGCGGCCGGACTCAAACAGCGCGCGCACCACATTGCGGCCGATGCGGCCATATCCGTTGATACCGACTCGAATGGTCATGTCTCGTTTCTCCTCAGGCAGCTAAAGGGCGGAAAGCGCGAAAACGAGATTCCCTAATCGTCGTGTTTCGCTTGGAAGCCGTTTGGTTTTCATGCGGAAATCGGTTTACCGAGATAGTCTCGGATCCGTCGCGTTAAGTGATCAGGGGTAAAGCCGAAATGCTCGAACGCGTCCGCGCCCGGGGCTGATGCGCCGAAGCCGTCGAGTCCGATCACGAGTCCGTCCAGCCCCGCGTAGCGGAACCAGAAATCGCGGGCGCCGGCTTCGACGACAATACGTTTGCGCACGGCGTCCGGCAGCACCCGGTCCCGGTAGGATTGAGCTTGCCGTTCGAATACCTCGGCGCAGGGCATCGACACCAGGCGAATCGCCTGGCCTTCCGCGTTGAGGCGCGTCACGGCCGCGCGTGCCAGGTGCACTTCCGAGCCGGTCGCAATAACGACCGCTTCGGCTTCGCTGCCGGCTTCGATCAATACATAGGCGCCACGCGCAATATCGTTCAACTGCGTTTCGTCACGCGCCTGCTGCGGCAGACCCTGTCGGGTCAAGAGCAGGCAGCTCGGCGCGATCCGTTGCTCGATCGCGGCGCGCCATGCACACGCGGTCTCGGCAGCGTCGCTGGGCCGCCACACGTCCAGCCCGGGAATCATGCGAAGCGCGCCGGCATGCTCAATCGGCTGATGGGTTGGCCCATCCTCGCCGAGACCGATGGAATCGTGGGTGTACACGAAGATGGTGCCGAGGCGCATCAAGGCCGCCATGCGCACGGCGTTGCGAGCGTAATCCGAGAACACGAGAAAAGTGCCGCCGTAGGGGATTACGCCGCCGTGCAGGCACATGCCATTCATGATGGCGCTCATGGCGAACTCCCGAACCCCATAGAAGATGTAATTGCCATCCGGCTCAGCCGCGGAGAGGGCTCGGCTGGTTTCGTGAAAGGTGTTGTTGGAACCGGTCAGATCGGCTGATCCGCCGATCAGTTCGGGCAGCACGGGCGCGATGGCGTTCAGTACCCGCTCGGACGATTTACGTGTCGCTTCGGTGCCGTCGTTTGCGGCGAGGACGGTGACGCAGGCCTGCGCGGCCGCCGGCCATTGTTCGGGCAACTGGTTTGCGGCGAGACGTTCCAACTCGTGGGCGAGTTCTGGATGGGCCGCGGCGTATTCCACGAAGCGCTGCCGCCAGTTTTGCTCGAGTTCGGCACCGGACTCGCGTGCATTCCAGGCTGCGTAGAGATCCGCGGGGATTTCGAAAGGTTTCGCATGCCAGCCGATGGCTTCGCGTGTCGCGCGGACTTCTTCTTCGCCCAGCGCCGCCCCGTGACAAGCCGCGGTGCCGCTTTTGTTGGGCGCACCCCAGCCGATGATCGTGCGGCAGCAGATCAGCGAAGGCTTGTCGATGGTCGAACGTGCCTTCTTGATCGCGGCATTGCAGGCTGCCGCATCATGGCCGTCGACGTCTCGTATGACATGCCAGCGGTACGCTTCGAACCGTGCCGCGGTATCGTCGGTGAACCAGGCGTCCACTTCGCCGTCGATGGAAATACCGTTGTCGTCGTAGACGACGATCAGCTTACCGAGGCCGAGCGTTCCCGCGAGCGAACAGGCTTCGTGCGAAATGCCTTCCATGAGGCAACCATCGCCGGCGAAAACGTAAGTATGGTGATCGATGATCGGGTACCCGGGCCGGTTGAAGCGGCGGGCGAAATGACTTTCAGCGATCGCCATGCCGATGCCATTGGCGAGACCCTGGCCCAGCGGGCCGGTCGTCGTCTCAACGCCCGGCGTGTCTCCCCGTTCCGGGTGGCCGGGTGTTTTCGAACCGAGTTGCCGGAATTGTTTGATGTCGTCGATAGAGATCTCATAACCGCTCAAATGCAACAGCGAGTAAAGCAGCATCGAACTGTGCCCGTTGGACAGCACGAAGCGGTCGCGGTCGAACCACGACGGGTTTTGGGGATTGTGCTTGAGGAAATCGCGCCACAGAACCTCGGCAACGTCTGCCATGCCCATCGGCGCGCCGGGGTGCCCGGAATTCGCCGCCTGCACCGCGTCCATGCTGAGCGCTCGGATGGCGTTCGCGCACTCGCGGCGCTGCGGCGCGCTCGCGGCGCCGCGCCGCTTGCTCAGCGGTTCGCTCATGATCATTACCTCAAAGGGTGAGCTTGTCTGAAAGCGGTCTCGGGTTCCCGCAACCGCCGCCCTTATTCGATCCGGGTGAGCGAGTGAGCGCCGGCGGATACGCGCAACAAACGGCCGCGTTGCCCCCTCATAGGTGCTCTGGATGGCCGAAAACCGGCTGATCAGGAGCGAAAACCAACCCCGGAAGATGCCTTATTCTAGCGCTTCCGCTCAAGCGACAAAATCATTAGCCCGCCCGCGACAGGCTTACCTGCCAGCATCGCGTGTTCAGGCCCCCATGGACCGGGCGCCGGAATGCTGTGCGGAATCGTATGCGGCGGCCATGCCATCGACCTTGTACGCCGGTGAAGGGTTTATGATAGGCGCCGGTTAACGAGAATGACCGGAGAGATGTACCGATTTCCCACCGCCAAAACCAATTTATGCCATGCCATACGAGCGCCTAACCGGCTATACCGAACCCCGTTTTCACAAGGTCCGGCGCCAGTTTGGCCCGGCAGCAATGGTTCGCACCTCGATGAACAGGGTTAAGCACATGACGGGCGGCTTGAGCTTCGAGTTTTTCCCGCCGCGTACCCTCGAAGCCGCGGCCCGCCTCGAGACGACGCGCCGCAAGCTCACGGAACTCAATCCCGGTTTCTTTTCGGTGACCTTCGGCGCCGGCGGCAGTACCCGCGATCTCACCCTCGAAACGGTCCTGGAGATCCGCGATGACACCGGCGTGGACAGCGCGCCGCATGTCTCGTGTTTCGGTTTTCCGATCCTCGAGATCCGCGCGGTCCTCGAACGCTATCGGCGGGCCGGGATCCGCCGGCTCGTGGCGCTGCGTGGCGACATGCCGTCCGGTACGACGGGGTTCGGTGAACTGCGCTTTGCCAATGAGCTCGTCGAGTTCATTCGCAATGAGACCGGAGAGGTGTTTCATATCGAAGTCGCGGCCTATCCCGAAGTTCACCCGCAATCAGCCGGCGCTTCTGCCGATCTCGAAAATTTCAAGCGCAAGGTGGACGCTGGCGCGAACGGCGCCATCACGCAGTACTTCTACAACCCGGACGCCTATTTTCGCTTTGTTGAAAGCTGCGGCGGCGCGGGCATCGATATCCCAATCGTGCCGGGCATCATGCCGATTACGAACTACTCCCAGCTCAAGCGTTTTTCGGACATGTGCGGAGCGGAGATTCCGCGCTGGATACTCAAGCGCTTACAGGATTTCGGCGATGATCGCACCGCCATTCGAGCCTTCGGTGTCGATGTAACAACCCGCTTGTGCGAGCGGCTTTTGAGTGAAGGCGCGCCCGGTCTGCATTTCTATACGATGAATCAACACGAGGCTTCCGTCGCGGTCTGCACGAACCTCAACCTGATCGATCACGCGCCCGCGGCGGCGGTGTGAGCGGCATTCGTGTCTGAACAAGCGTCACCACGGCCACTGCTTTTGCTGGTCGACGATGACGCGCTCATCGTCGAAACGTTGAGCTTTGCCCTGGCCGATGAATTCGAGGTGATCGAGGCGGATTCCCGCGCGAGCGCCCGCAAACGCTTGCAGGGTCTCCGTGAAATTCCAAACCTGGCACTGGTCGACCTTGGCTTGCCGCCGACGCCTCACACTCCCGATGAAGGGTTCGCCCTGATCGGTGAGCTGTTCGCGTTCAACCATGCGATGAAAGTCCTGGTGCTGTCGGGCCAGGACGAGCGCGGCAACATCCAGCACGCTCTGACCCTGGGCGCTGTCGATTTCGTGCGCAAACCCTGTGATGCGGAACTTCTCAAGACGCGCCTGCGCCACCAGCTCATGATCCGCGAGGCGGAGATGCCGGCGGTCGCGCCGCAGCAGGCAACCGACGATGTTCTGATCGGATCGAGTGCAGGCATGGCTACGCTGCGCGCCTTGATCGAACAGTTCGCGGACACGCCTTTTACCGTTCTCGTCGAGGGCGAGTCCGGCACCGGAAAAGAGCTGGTAGCGCAGTGTCTGCATCTAGCCAGCGCGCGGCGTGACGGACCGCTGCTCACTATTAACTGCGCGGCTTTCAGTCCGGAATTGTTGGAAGCACAGTTGTTCGGACATGCCAAGGGCGCCTACACGGGGGCGGACAAGGCGCGGACGGGGTTTTTCGAGGAAGCCAGCGACGGCACCCTGTTTCTCGATGAAGTCGGGGAAATGCCGCTCGACCTGCAATCGAAATTCCTGCGGGTGCTGGAAAACGGCGAGTACTACCGTGTTGGGGAAACAGAGCCGCGCCGCTCGAACGCCCGCATCGTCGCTGCGACCAACCGCGAGTTGCGCGAGTCGGTACGGTCCGGAGAATTCCGTCAGGACGTCTTCCACCGGATCAGCGTGCTGACGATCAGCGTGCCGCCGCTCAGGAGCTGCGAGGGGGATTGGCGCATGCTGCTCGACACCTTTCAGCGCCAGTATGCCGACAGCATCAAACCCTTCAAGCTGACCGAAGACGCCGAAGCCTTGCTGGCCGCTTATTCGTATCCGGGCAATGTCCGCGAGCTGCGTAACATCGTTATTCGCCTGGGCGCGAAATATCCCGGCCAGACGGTCGACGCCGAGCGGCTGCGTCCGGAACTCGAACTGGATTACGACAAGATGCTGCGCGCGGACGGCCTGCCGTCCGACCTGGACGGTGTCGAGCAGCGTATCGAATCCGCGGGATTCCGCCTGGACGAGGAACTGGGCGAGATCGAACGCCGCTACATCCAGGCGGCGCTGCGTCTCGGCGACGGTAACCTGAGCAAGGCGGCGCGCCTGCTCGGCATCAACCGCAACACGCTTTACAGTCGGGTTTCGCGACTGGGACTGGGCCGATCGGCGAACCGGGACGACACGGAGGAAATATAGAACCTAATGTACGAACAGCATTTCGGACTGGCTAAACCGCCGTTCAGGATCACGCCCGATCCCGAATTCTTCTTTCCCGGCGGGAACCGGGGCGCGGTGCTCGAAGCCCTCGTTTACGCCGTTATGCGCGGCGAGGGGATCGTCAAGGTAGTCGGCGAAGTCGGCAGCGGCAAGACCATGTTGTGCCGCATGCTCGAACGGGAACTACCCCCGTCCTGCGAAATCGTATACCTCGTCAATCCGCACCTCACGCCGGCCGAAATCCTGCACGCGATCGCAATCGAACTCGGTATCGAGCTCGATCCTGCCGAGGTCAAACTCAAGGTCATGCATGCTTTGCAGGAGTATGTTCTGGCCAAGCATGCGCAGAATGCTCGGGTCATCGTCTTCGTCGAAGAGGCGCAGGGTATGCCCGTGGAAACGCTCGAAGAGATCCGCCTGCTCAGCAATCTCGAGACCACTCAGGAAAAACTGTTGCAGATAGTTCTGTTCGGACAGCCTGAACTCGACGATAAACTGGACCTGCACGAAATCCGTCAACTGCGCGAGCGCATCACGCACGGATTCGAACTGGCGCCTTTCGACGCGGATCAAATACGTGACTATGTGTCGACGCGGATCCGGGCCAGTGGCTACCGTGGCAACGAACTGTTCACTACGGCGGCGATCAAGGAGCTTGAACGGCATTCCCGGGGATTACTGCGGCGAATCAATATACTCGCCGACAAGGCGCTGCTGGCGGCCTTTGCGGCGAACGAGGCGGTGGTTAAGCCGGGCCACGTGCGCCTCGCCGTGCGCGACAGCGAATTTCGACCGCGGCACCGCGCTAGAGCGGCGCTGAAGCGCGTGATCGCGGCGGCGGGTGTGGTGATCGTCGCGATCACGGCGGTCTGGACGCTGACCTACGAGCGGGAAATCCTCCCGCCCGCGTCCTACGGAACCGGAACCTTAAAGTCAGAAGCGGCGGACGGCGATAGGCTCATTGTCGAGGGGCCCTTGCCGGCGCCCGCAGAACGCGCGGCGCCGACCGGCGCGGGCGATCTGCGGGCCCGTGACGCAATACCCGAGCGCGCGGCTGAAACCGCGCGGGAATTTAACGATAATCGACCTGTATACCCAACGGTATCGACCATCACGGGCATGGTGAGTATCGATCACTTGGCACCGCTGACGGCGCCGCGCCGCCTGGCGCCCGATACGATGGCGAGATGGATCCGCGACGGCGAGTGAGCGAAGGACCCGGCCGTGCCTCATTTGAGGACAGAACACTTTAATTATTTGTTTATTATTAGTAAGTTGTAATATATATATAATGTGTTATCTTAGATCTATGGGACATTTCGTCCCGAGGATGGGCTTAAGCACATGAATTTGAGAGGAATTGCTGCGGGCTTGATAGTGGCGGGCCTCGTCAGCTGCACACAGATGCGACCCGAGCCTGCGGCGCCCGGGGGGCATCTCGAAGCCGCGGCGCAGCCGTCACGGGATATCCCGGAGGTCGTCAGCCAGGCGCCCTTCGTACCCGCGCCGGAGCCGGTCCCCGAAAGCGAACGCTACACGGTGGTGGTCAACAACGTCCCGGTGCGCGAACTGCTATTCGCTCTCGCCCGCGACGCCGAACTCAATATCGACATCGGTGGTGCGGTTGAGGGCAAGGTCACGCTCAACGCCATCGATCAAACCTTGCCCCAGGTCCTCGAACGCATTGCCCGGCAGGTTGACCTGCGTTACGAACTGAGGAGTTATTGTCAAAAGTGGTGTTCAGGCGGTTGAATCAAGCGGCGACCTGATTGACCCTTGTCACCTCGATACCATCTTCAAATTTAACTCCAGTAATCACCTTGGCCAGGTAGTCGAATCCACGTAGGCGTCGCCAATTCTTCTGCGCACACCGCCCCAGCTTGAACATCATATGGAGCATGCCGTCCCGAGAGAGACCGCCCTTGGAGCGCCGGGTCCGGTGCCGGATCGTAGCGAAGGTGGATTCAATCGGATTGCTCGTGCGAATGCTTTGCCAATGTGGTGCCGGAAAATCATAGAACGCCAGCAACTCCTCACGGTCTTTCTGTAGGCACAGGGTCGCCTTGGGATACTTCGGTTCATAGGTCTTGAGGAACAGCTCGAACGCCTTCTCGGCGTCGGCCTTTGTCGCGGCCTGCCAGATCGCGTGCAGGGCTTGCTTGGCTTTGGCCTGTGCCGACTTCGGTAGGCAGTTCAGCACGTTCATCGTCTTGTGCATCCAGCAGCGTTGCTGGCGGGTCTCACCGTAGACTTCCTCCAGTGCGGCCCAGAAGCCCATGGCACCGTCCCCGATCGCCAGCTTGGGAATATTCATCCCGCGTGACTTCAATTTCAGCAACACCTCGCGCCAGCTCTGCGTGGACTCCCGCACACCATCCTCCATCGCCAAAAAACGCTTCTCGCCTCGCTCATTGACGCCGATCACCACCAACGCACACAGCTTCGTGTGCTCCGCCCGCAGGCCACTGTAGACACCGTCCGCCCACACCTACACCCAGCGGTCTTGGTCCAATCGCCCCTCGCACCAGTCGCGGTATTCTTGCGCCCACACCTGCTTCAAGCGCGACACGGTGCTCGCCGACAGGCCCTTCGCCTGCGGCCCCAACAAAACTTCCAGCGCAGCGCCCATTTCGCCACTGGAAACGCCCTTCAAATACAGCCACGGCACGGCCGCCTCCAAGGTTCTTGTCTTGCGCACATACGGCGGCACCAGCGCTGAACGGAAGGTCACCGGCTCGCCGAGCTTCGAACGAACCTTCGGGATCCTCACCGTCACCGGCCCCAAGCCCGTCTGCAACTGGCGTTCCGGCAAATAGCCGTTGCGAACCACACCTGCTTTGTCGTCCGCCGTGCGATGTCCTGAATACTGCGCCATATATTCTGCCAGCTCGCTTTCAACTGCTCGCTCAATCAGCGCCCGTGCACCGTTTCTCAAAACCTCCGTCAACGGCTCTGGTATTCCTTCTCGACCTGATAATTCAACAACCTTACTCTCTCTCATGGTGGCGTATCCTCTTTGGTTGGCTTGCTGCTTGGTAACAACATTTCAACCAGATACGCCGCCTTTATTCAACTCGCTCAAACACCAGATTCAGTTATAACTCCGAACTGAGCGGCGAAACCTACATCATCACGACCGATGAGCCGTACCTGCGGACCTACGAGGTCGGTTACGTCAATCTGTCGCGTGAAGTCGACACCACGGTTACGGTCGAGACCCGCGTCGCCACGACGGGTGGTGGTACGGTCGACGACAGTGGTGGCGGAAGCGGCGGCGGCGCAAACAGGTCGTCGACCCGATTGCGTTCGCGATCCTACAACCGCTTCTGGGAAACGCTGCACGACAATGTGCTGGCGATACTCGGTGAAACCGGGAGCGCTGGCGGCGAGGAGATTTCGGACAAAGTCATCATCAACGCGGAAGCAGGGTTGATGTCGGTCAAAGCCACCAGCCGCCAGCATCGGTTCATCGAAGAGTACGTCGACAAGGTCCTGGTCAGTGTGCGGCGGCAGGTCCTGGTCGAAGCGACGATCGTCGAGGTGACGCTGAACGATCAATACCAGGCGGGGGTCGACTGGGACTTTTTTCTGAACGAAGAAGCGGGTTTCGACGTCTCGCAGAGTCTGCTGGGCGCGATCACCGACGGCGTTATCGATAACGCCATTTCGGCGACCCGTGTGACCTATTTCGATCCCACGGTTGGCAACAACGCCATCCAGGCGACCGTCCGCCTGTTGCGCGAATTCGGCGATACGACCGTACTGTCTAGCCCTCGGCTAATGGTCTTGAACAACCAGACGGCGGTGCTGAAAGTCGTCGAGGAACTGGTCTATTTCACCGTCGAGGTAACGGACAAAGACTCAACGGCAACCTCGCAAGGGCGTACGATCGTCGAGTCTGAGGTCCACTCGGTGCCGGTCGGTCTGGTGATGGCGGTGACGCCGCAGATTTCTTCGAATGACGAAATTACGTTGACGGTGCGCCCCACCATCTCGCAGCGGATCGGCGACGCGATCGATCCCGGTCCCCAACTGGCGGCACAAGTTGCGGGCGCGGTGAACCCGACGGTGACCAATCTCGTGCCGATCATTCGCGTACGGGAAATGGAATCGGTACTCAAGCTCGTCGACGGACAGATCGCGGTGCTGGGCGGTTTGATGCAGGACGAAGTCCAAACCGGTCAACGTGAAGTGCCCGGCTTGTCGAAGATCCCCTTCATTGGTGACCTCCTCTTCAATGCAGACGAAATCAGGATGACTAAAACGGAGCTCGTGATCTTCCTGCGCCCCGTCATCGTGCGTGACCCGAGCGTCAACACGGATCTGAAAGACTACCGCGAATATCTAAGGGGCAGGGCGACGCCGTAAACGGGATGGGCGGAGGTTGTTGACATGAGTTTGTTGATGGACGCCCTGCGTCGCGCCGAAGAGGAGAAGAAGCGGCAGGAAGCGCAAGAGGGCAAAGAGACAGCCCGGCCGGCGGGCGCGGAAAAGGCGCCAGAGCCGGGCGTCGATACGGGCGCGGTTACGGTGCAATCGGCGGCGGCCGGACCCGAAGACGTCACCATGCAGATCGAGGCCGCCTCGCTTGAAGAGGAGTCCGCCGCGCTCGAACAGCCGCCGGCGCAGCTCGAAATGGAACCGCTGGATCCATTCGAAGACGGCGATACCAGCGCTTCGATGATGCAGTCCGACGGGCTCGAACTCACACCGCTCGAGGTCGACGACGACATCGGTCAGGACGATACGCGATCCGATACGCTCGAAACCGGCGCGGATTCGACGGGCGCGACGACGCGCGGAGGTGCGCGCGCACGATCGGACCAAACCTCAACCCTTCCCTCGACGCGCGCGGTGCAACATGATTTGGAAGCCTATTTCGAACAATCACAATCGATGGAATTGCCCCGCGGCGATTCGCGCAGCGCCGGAGATAGCACGCTCGAGGACGTCGCGGCACATACCGTCGTCGGTGCGCAAACGGTCTTTGCGGCCGGCGAGCGACCGCGCTCGCGGCCGATTTTACTGATCGGCGCTTCTCTTGCCCTATTGATCGTAATCGGCATCGGGATCATCGGGTTTTTCTACGCCCAGCAGACGCCCGAGCAGCGCACCATGCCATCGCCGGCTGTCGCCGACGGCGTCGAACGCCAGGACTCCCGCGAACTGCCGGTGGTCCCGATTCAACCGAGGACAACGAGCGCTGCGGCCGCGTTGCCGCGCATCGATACCCGGCCACCGTTGACGATTAGTGAAACCGAGCCCCTGCCCCTGGTCGAAGGGCGACAGGACCTCGCGCCGCAAACCTCCGAGGCAGCTCTCGCCATGAAAGCGCCGGTGGAAATCGCAACAGTTGAATCGGATGAGCCCTTGCCCGAAGTCGAGCCGGCACCAATTGCCGAAGCGCCCCTACCGACAGGAACGCCCTCGGTGCCAGCACCTCCCCCGATATCGACTGAGCCCGTGATCGACGTTGGCGTCGGCGAAGTCCGCATTTCACGCACCCGCAAGCCGGCGGCGGTCGACGCTGACATCCAGGGCGCTTACGACGCCTTCTCCAACGGCGACATGGCAACAGCCAAGTCCCGATACGAAACGGCGCTGGCGGGTCATCCCGACCGCCGCGATGCGCTTTTAGGCCTCGGGGCGATTGCACAAGGGGAGGGTGATCTGGCGACGGCTTACCGGCATTACGCCGCCGTGCTCAAGCGGGTCCCCGACGATCCGGTGGCGACCGCCGCGCTCCTGTCGCTGACGGGCGGTAGGGGTGAAGCGACGGCCGCGCGCCTGCGCATGCTGCTCGACAGCCATGGCGACTCCGCGTTCATCCATTTTGCGCTCGGCAATTGGTATGCCAGGCAAGGCCGCTGGGGTAATGCTCAGCAGGCTTATTTCTCGGCCGTCGGCCTCGATGCCGAAAACGCCGATTACAACTTCAATCTCGCCGTCAGCCTCGATCGCTTAGGGCAGGGTCCGGCGGCATTGAACTATTACCAGAAAAGTTTGAGTCTCGCCGACGCCAGCGGCGGCAACTTCAACCCGGCCAATGTGCTCCAGCGGATCAGCAATCTGTCCAGCACGCTTGCTCCCTAGGCGGGTGCCGAAAACACCCGGTTTCAAATGAACGAACCCAAGATATCGCTGCGCATCGGCGAGCTGCTCGTCCAGAAGGGTGTCGTCAGTTCGGATCAAATCCGTATCGCACTGACCGAGCAGGCCAAGAACCGCGATCACCTGGGCAAGATTCTCGTCAGGCTCGGCTTTGCTACCGAAGCCATTATCCTCGACGTATTGGGCGGCGCGCTCGGCCAGCAAAAGGCGCTGCTTTCGCAGGTGGTGGTCGATGCAGAAGCGATTCGCCTGATCCCAAAGGACATGGCGCGGCGGTTCCACATTTTGCCGCTGACCTTTGACGCGAACAGCAACCGGCTGACGCTCGCGATGGCAGACATTTTCAACGTCGTTGCGCTCGATCAAATCGCAGCGCGTCTGGGCGGCGATGTCGATATCCAGCCGCTGATGGCCGGCGAGGCAGAAATCGAAAAGGCCATCGATCAGTTCTACGGCTTCGAACTTTCCGTCGACGGCATTCTGCGCGAAATCGAAACCGGCGAGATCGACTACGAGAGCCTGGATGCCGATAGCGAAGAATACAGTCAGCCCGTCGTAAGGCTGGTCAACGCGCTGTTGTCCGGCGCGGTCAAGCGGGGTGCTTCGGACATTCATTTCGAGCCCGAAGAAGGATTTTTGAGATTCCGCTATCGCATCGACGGTGTGCTGCGCCAGATACGATCCCTGCACAAAAACTACTGGTCCGCACTCGCGGTGCGCCTAAAGGTCATGTCAGGCATGGACATTGCGGAGACGCGTGGGCCACAGGACGGCCGCATTACCCTGACCCTGTCGGGCCGGCAGATCGATTTTCGCGTGTCCACCCTGCCGACGGTGCACGGCGAGAACATCGTGCTGCGTATCCTCGACCGGCAGAAGGGCATCGTGCCCATCGAGGCGCTCGGGCTCGATGAAGAAATCCTGGTGACGCTCAAGCTCATGGATGCCCGTCCCGAGGGTCTCCTGCTTGTGACGGGGCCGACCGGGAGTGGCAAAACGACCACACTTTACAGTCTGCTCAATCATCTGAACACCGAGGCCGTTAACATCATGACGCTCGAAGACCCGGTGGAATATCCCATGGGCATGATCCGGCAGACCTCGATCAACGAAACCGTCCGCCTCGATTTCGCCGGCGGCGTACGTTCGATGCTGCGCCAGGATCCGGACATCATCCTGGTCGGCGAAATTCGAGATGAAGACACCGCGGCCATGGCCTTTCGCGCGGCGATGACCGGCCACCAGGTATTCTCCACTCTGCATACGAATTCGTCGCTTGGCGCGATCCCGCGCCTGTCCGACATGGGGATCAAATCCGACATCATGGCCGGCAACCTCATCGGTATTTTGGCGCAGCGCCTGATGCGCGTGCTCAAGGAGGAGTGTAAGGAAGCTTACGAGCCGAGCGCGGTCGAACGCCGTATTCTAGGCATCGATCCGGCCTACCGAGGCCATCCCATCTACCGTGTCGTCGAAGAGCATCGCCACGCGCCCCACCAGGGTTATGAAGGGAGAATGGCATTGATGGAACTGTTGCGCTTCGATCGCGAGCTGGACGAATTGATCGCGCAGAACGCAACGTTCAGGGAAATGACCGAGGCGGCGCGCAGAAAAGGCTTTCAGACGCTAGCGGACGTCGCCATCAAACGCGTGATCGAAGGCATTACCTCGCTCGACGAAGTATCCCGCGTGGTCGACCTGACGGAGCGCCTGGACTAAATAGGCGATGGAAGCCTACCGTTACAAGGCCATCAACGCCCAGGGCCGCACGATCCAGGGGCGCGTCGATGCCGTGAACCCGGCTGATCTCGAACTCCGCCTGAGCCGCCTAGGGCTCGACCTCGTCAATTTCCGCGAGTTGAGCTCGCGCACCAAGAACATAACGGGCCGCGGCGTCAAGCGCACGGATCTGATCACGTTCTGCTTTCATCTCGAACACCTCGTGCGCGCCGGCGTGCCCATTCTCGAAGGTTTGGGTGATATCCGGGACACCGTCGACAACAAGCGTCTGAGGGAAGTGACTGCCGCCATCATCGAAGCCATCGAGGGCGGCAAGAACCTGTCCGGGGCGATGGAGGATTTCCCCTTCGTGTTCAGCCCTGTTTTTGTTTCTCTGATCCGCGCCGGGGAGGAGAGCGGTCAGTTAAACCGCGTGCTCGGTAAGATCATAGAGAATCTGAAATGGCAGGACGAGCAAATAGCCTATACCAAGAAGTTGTTGGTGTATCCGGCAATCGTGACAGTCATCGTCATCGCGGTGCTCTTTTTCCTGATGCTCTATGTCGTGCCCCAACTGATTTCCTTTCTGGCGACGATGGGCCAGGAGCTCCCATTGCAGACGAAGGCCTTGATCGCGACTTCGGTATTCATGACCGAATACTGGTATGTGGTTCTGCTGACGCCGATCATTTTGATCGGCGGCGTCGTCATCGGGTTCAAGACGAATCCGAAATTCGCCGAACGCATCGACAACATCGTGCTGCGTTTGCCGCTGATCGGCCCGGTCATGAAAAAGCTGATCGTGACACGGGTATGCCAGGTGTTCTCAATCATGTATTCGTCGGGCATTACGGTCCTCGATTCCATCAGAAGCGCTGAAGATGTTTCGGGTAACCGCGCCGTCGCCACGGCGCTGCGCGATGCCGGCAGGATGATCGCGGATGGCGGCGGCATCAGCGCGAGCTTTGCAGCGACCGGGTTGTTCCCGCCGCTGGTCGTACGCATGTTGCAGGTCGGCGAGAATACCGGCGCGCTTGGAGAGGCGCTCGACAACGTCAGCTATTTCTACGCGCGCGACGTGGCCGAAACGATCGAACGATTGCAGGAGATGATCATGCCCGGGATCACAGTGGTTCTAGGCGCACTCCTGTTCTGGATTATGGCCTCTGTACTAGGTCCAATTTATGATCTCTTTACTCAAATCGACTTTTAGCATCAGCGAAACCCGCGTTCTTCTGGTGGCGGCCGAGCGCGCCATACTCTATCTGTTCGAAGCCGGCGAACTGGCACACGCCTATATATTCAACGCCGACGAAGCCGGGCTCGTGCTGTTCAACCGCGCTTTGAGCGATCTGCCACCCGCGCCCGTGTGTTTGCTGGTCGACGCGGTCGAAGAAGAGTATCGGCAGGACACCATTCCCCACGTCGGGGGAGCGGATCGCAAGGCGGTGCTGGAACGCAAGTACGCAAGGCTGTTTCGCGGCACGCCTTATCATCATGCCCTGCGCCAGGGACGCGAATCCGAAGGCCGCCGGGACGACCACGTGCTGCTGACCGCGATCACACGGCCGGAGATCCTGACCCCCTGGATCGATATCCTCATCGATCACAAAGTTCCGCTTGCGGGGATCTACTCACTGCCGATCCTGAGCGAAGGTCTGCTTAAGAAAATCGGTGCGACCGAGACTAACGTGCTCCTGATCAGCCTGCAGAAAGCGAGTGGTCTGAGACAGACCTTCTTCCGCGATCAGCAGCTCAAGATCAGCCGCCTCGCGTATATGCCGCGCCTGGGTTCAGTCCCTTTCGCCGCACACTTGATGGGCGAGGTCGAAAAGCTGCGTCGCTACCTTAACAGTCTCGCGCTTATTTCGCGCGACAGCCCCCTGAACATTTACATCTTGAGCCAGGGTCAATTACTGACCGAGCTCGAACAGCACTGTCGCGATACCGATCAGGAGCGATTCTTGCTCCTCGAAGTGGATGAAGTCACACGGCGCCTGGGGTGCAAACAATCTGGCGATTCGCACTACGGTGATTTGATATTCGCCAAACTTCTCGCCGATCGGGCGCCGCCCAATCATTATGCGAAACGCGCCGAAACGCAGTTCTACTCCATGCACCGCTACCGCGTCCGTCTCGCCGCGGCGGGCATGATCCTGTTGCTGGGCGGCGCCGGCTGGAGCGGCATCAATTTCATTGAGGGCGTGACATTCAAACAGCAGGCGATCGACGCCTTGCAGAAATCTGATTTCTATCAGAAACGCTACGAACTGGCACGGCAGAAACTGCTGCCGGTGCCGGTCGAACCACGCGAGATCAGAATCGCCGTCGACGCGGTCGAGTCGCTACGCCAGCACAAGAGCAGCCCCGAGCCGCTGCTGCGCCTGCTCAGCCTCGCACTGAGAACAATCCCCGACATACGCCTCGACGGCTTGCGCTGGGAGACGAGCGCCGACCCTGATCCGGAGGCGGCCAAAGCGTCGCGACGCGGCAAGGTGGAGAGGGAAACGGCAAGTCGTCCATATGCGTACTACCACATCGCCGAGCTCAGCGGGCATCTCGAACCGTTTTATGGTGATTATCGCGGCGCGATTGAAATCATCGATGGGCTCGCGATCGAGCTCGAAGCGCGGCCGGACGTGCATGAAGTGACCGTCATGCAGTACCCGCTCGACATCCGTTCCGAAGCCAGCGTAAGCGGGTCGACTACTGCGCGTAATGAAAGGGTCGTCGCGCAATTCAAAATTAAACTGGTCGTTGGAGTGAACATTGGCCAACAACAAACCTGACTGGTCGATCCTGCGCGGTTCGCTCATTCTGTTCGTCGTATGCGTGCTGGCGAGCACGGCCATGCTCGCGGGCAGTTATAAATTCCGGCAGAAAATGGAGCGCGAATACCAGAGCAATCACAGCCGCTTCCGCAACGCCAGTCAGCAATACCTGGCGGTCGACGAGGAAGAGCGCATCATCGAGGAGTTCTATCCGGAATTCGTACGCCTTTACCGGGCCGGCCTGTTGGGCGGCGAACGGCGCTTGAGTTGGCTGGAGACGCTGCGCGAGGCCGGCGACGCCATTAAGATCCCGGAACTGACCTACAAGATCGAATCGCAGCGCCCGACAAAAACGGATTTCGACGTCCGCCTCGGTAGCTACGAGCTTTACTCGAGTCCGATGAATCTCAGCATCGGTCTGCTGCACGAAGGCGATCTGTTCCAGCTTCTGAACGCGCTCGACCGCGACGCGCTGGGCCAGTATTCCGTCAGAAGCTGCGATTTCAAAATGACCGAGGGTGAAATCAAGCTCGACCCCCATGTAGCGAACATCAAAGCGGATTGTCTGCTGGATTGGTTGACCATCGATCTCAGCGGCGAGGAGCGATTGACGCTGTGAAACTTTTGACCGTCATCATGATTCTCGCGGGCATCATCGCGAGTGCGCCACTCGAAGCGGCGGAATTCGGGCGGCTGTTTCTCACCCCCGCGCAACGCGCCGCGCTCGACCGTGCGCGGCATGCGGCGCCCGTACCGGTAGCGCCAGAAGTCAATGAAACGGCGCCGCTGGCCGATATCTTCATCGAGGATGAATCCGAAATCTACGAGCCGATTACGGTCGATGGTTTCGTTTCACGCTCAAACGGCCCGTCAACGGTATGGATCAATGGTACGAATTCATTTCAGGGAGACCTCGGGGATTTCGGCATCGATGCGCACCAGCTTCGCATCGATAGGTCGGCTGTGCGGGTGCCGGTGGGCGGGGGAAGCGAACCGGGACTGCTCAAGCCCGGGCAGTCTTTCGACCCGGGTTCCGAAGAGATCTCCGACCTTTACGAGCGCCCCCCGGAGCCCTGATTCACCCATTCGTCCAATATCGAAAACTGCGAACTTTTACTGCTCACCACCACGCCGATCGGGCTATATTTCGTAACGTGCGACCGTATTCACGAAGCAGGGTCTTGAGGCAACGCGGTTTTGTCGTATTGACCTTGATATTGATCATCCTGTCGGCGTCGTCATTCGTGATGCTCAAGGCCTTGAATGAAAGCACGGCACGGCAGGCGCGGCAGGACACCGAGACTAGGCAGGCATTGATGCTGGCCAAGAGCGCTTTGTTCGGCTACGCGCTAGCATATCCCGACGGACCCGGTCCCCGTCCAATGGAAAAGGGACCGGGCTACTTGCCGTGTCCGGACCACGTGCCGGCCGGGACGCCAGGATCGGCGGACAATGTTCCAGACTGCGTGGTCGGCAAAGAGACCGGCCGGTTCCCGTGGCGCACGCT
This sequence comes from Gammaproteobacteria bacterium, assembly GCA_963662545.2. Classification (GTDB taxonomy): domain Bacteria; phylum Pseudomonadota; class Gammaproteobacteria; genus JAYYZW01. The sequence continues at coordinate 1,502,022 of CAXXLL010000003.1, read as the reverse complement.
CGGCATGGGCGAAATCCTCGATCGCGCCGGCGCGCCGTTGTGGTATGCCGTGTCCAATTCTCATCGCAGCAGTTCCAGTGCCGGATTGAATAGCACCACCACGGGCACCTTGACGGTCGACGGATCTGCCGACGATATCGTCGCGGTGATCATCGCGCCCGGGGCGGCACTGGCGGGGCAATCACGCACGACGGCCAATGCGTATGACGCATCGGTTTATCTCGAAGACGATAATGCCAGCCTCGGCGACAGTTCTTTCGTCAGCACGGCCGGCGGCGAATTCAACGATGTCGTCGTCCGCATTACCCGCGGGGAACTCATGGCCCAGGTCGAGCGGACCGTGCTGAACGAGGTCGCGAACGCGCTCGATAATTATTTCAACGACCCCGACGCCGACGATGACACCAATGGCGACGACCCGGATTGCGGCGCCGACGCAGACTGCGACGACGGCTATCCTTGGCTGGCTGATTTTGCCGACCCAAGCGCGCGGGTTTATATCGGCGCGGTCGATAATTTCGGCGGCGGCGATGTCAGTTTCGGGCACTTACCGTTGATGCAACGCGGGGTGCCGGTCAATGCCGATTTTCTGGCGACGTGGGATATCGACACCGAAGGAACCTATAGCGTTGGCCCGAACCCGCCCGTCGCTCCCGAAGCGCCCGTCGAAGACTGCCTGCGGAACGACGCGTGTACGCAAAATTATGACGTTTGGTTTTATTTCTGGTTTATCTCCGTGCCCTATAGTTTCACCGCGGGGGTAAACGGCGCACCCGGCGGCCTGTGGGATCAGGGGACATGTACCCTGGCCGCGAATAATTTGCAGGACATAGCCTGCACCGCGCAGATGGATTTCACCGTGGGTTCTTTTTCGCCCTGGGCACGGACTATTCGTCGCATCTACCAACTGACGTTGGTCGGCAATGCCACCGAGATCGATGCGCCGACCGCGACGACAAAGCGCGCGTTGCGCATCAGCGAAATCAATAGCTGGAGCGGTCAGCCCGCAACGCTGACCGTCACCGATTATGAACTGCCGGACGTGGTTAATCCGATCGGTTCGGCGACCTTGGAATTCACTACCATTGTCCCCGGGGATAATTTGACACTAAGCAACGTACCGTTCGACCTCGAAGTAAGCCCCGATGATGCGGTCGATCACACAGTCTCTCCCGGTGAATTACCAAACTGGTTCTTCGCCGAGGGGTGGGATCAATTGATCCTGGTGCACTACGCGCGCGCCGAGAGTCCCGGCGATACCGATCTGACCTGCGTCGACGACAGTACCTGTCTCACCGTCAATGTTACCCGCCTCGGCAGCGCAACGACGGCCATTGACACCGAGGTACGCGGCGTTGTACTTATCGCCGGCCGTGATCTATCCAGCAACCGGCACTCAGCGACGCGCGCGGACTACCTGGAAGGCAATAACGCCACGGTTGATACATTGACGTACGACAAGAAGCAAGTAACGGCGGCCTTTAACGATCAATTGGTCACGCTGCCGCTGTATCGGCCGTGATATTCGCGCCTCGCAAGGGCCCGGTATTGCGTGAAAGCGGCTTTACGCTGATCGAACTCGCCATAGTGGTCTTTATTCTCGGTATGCTGATCGCGGGGTTGATCGGGCCTGTTGAGGTACAACTAGAGGCGCGCGATCGGCGTAATACGATCGATGCAATGGAAGAGGCCGTCGAGGCCTTGTACGGGTACGCACTGACCAATGGCCGCTTGCCTTGTTCCGAGAACGACGGCAACGGCGTGCCGGACCCGCCGTACATAACAATCGCGAACGCCACCTGCACCAGTGATGAAGGTTTTCTACCCTGGGTCGAACTCGGTGTTGGCCAGGGTGACGCGTGGGGCAACCGCTTTACATATCGGGTGACAAGTACCGACTTTACCCTACCGGCGCAGGACGAGACGTGTAACGGCAAAGATATAAATGAATTGGATCTCTGTACGGAAGGCAATATACAAATCAACACGCGCGGTGATAATCCGCTGACCCCGGCGACGGTAGAGGGAAAGTTTTCATTTTCGGCCGCAACAATGAAATATGTCGCCGCGGTAATCATCTCTCACGGTCGTAATGGGTTCGGCGCGACCTCGGTCGATGGTGTTGCGCGGCCGGCAGTGCCGGCATCGAATGCAGACGAGGTCGAAAACACCGGCGGTGCCCCGTTGTTGTATTACCAGCGCAGGTATTCGCGCGAACAGACGGGCTGCGCCGATGACACGAACGAGCTAACCCCCTTGTGCGAATTCGACGACATCGTCATGCTTGTGTCACGGGTTCATTTTGAACAGCCGCATGGTCGCGGCGGGTCAGCTCCCCTGATCATTACCGTCGGCGAGCCCATCACGCCCGCCGTCACACCGTAATTCGAAACGCACCGCGCCGTCGCGATTTTCACCAAGGCTGAGTACGCACCCCGTCAGTTGGCACTGACGTGCGGCCTGGTACAAGCCGATGCCAAGACCGGTCGCCGACGGCACCGGTTGGCGAAATAAGTCCCGTGCGACCGCTTCATCGATGGCGTCGCCATCGTCGCTGACCGAGCAGTGAACGGCGTCGCCCTGCGCCCGCACTTTGACGTGAATCGAGCGCGCCCTGCCCGCCGCTATCTTGTGGCGCGCATTGTCAATGAGATTATCGACCACGCTGTCGAAGCAGTCCCCGGGGATGCTCGCATCCGGATGGGATATGTCCGCTTCGAGTGATACCTCGCTGCCGGTCAGACGTTCGCTCAATGCATCCCACCACGCCTCGATCGTCATGGTCTCCGACCGATGCGAACTGGGACGCTGCAGCTTATGGAGCGCGATCTGCAGTCTTCGCGCGATGTCGGGCAGGCGCCGTTTCAACAAATTGAAGCCGCGGCGCTCCTGCTCCGGACTCTCGGCGCGTGTTAGTGCACTTGCCATCGTGTCCAGGGCTTGCAGCAGGTTCTTGATGTCGTGCGTGACGCGCGCCCCTGTTTCGTAAATAGCGCGCAGGTGGGCTTCGTTGGCCTCCTCGTTTTCCCGCCGTTTGGCAACGTAGAAATGGCCGAGCACTTGAAGTAAAAGCCGGCAATGGACCAACAGCGCGGAACTGAAGGAGCTTTCCGTGTACATCGTCACCTGCAGTGCTTCGGTATCGACCGTGAGATAGTGAGACGAAACATGGCCTTTCCTGCCCGTGCTGGAATCCGTCTGCCATTCGACAGCTGAGACCCATGGGATATCGAGCAGTTCTTCGATCGCGGCATCCAGAAAATCTTTGGCGGAAGCCCGTTGACGTGCGAGGTTGGCAATGTTTCCGAGCCACGCCTCGAACGGGGTCCCGATGTTCAGTACCGATTTTTCCCACACCGCCTTAAGCCCGATGTTGCCGGAACCGGGTGTCGTGATCCAGCTCAGAAACAGCAGGAAAAGGCCGAGCGCCATCAAGGTTCCAACCAGCGCCAGCGGGTAGTCGACTTCGAAGCGCAGGGTGATGAGAACGCTGAAAACCGCGAGCAACGCGGTCATCAATGCAAAGGTTATACCGCGAATAAAATCGACGGGAAAGGGCTCCCTCTGCGGTGCGGTGATCGAAGGAATCGCATAGAGTATGCCGGGCAGTACATAAAGCCCCACGCGGAAGGGCTGCGCTATCTCGGGCGCCAGGGGCGTTCCCAGAAAGAGCTTCGCGGTACAGGTCACCAGCAGCTCGGCGACCAGAAACGCCAGGGTCAGGAGATAGACGTAGCGCTCCCGGCGCGTCGAAAAAGAACGTCCCGCGACGATGCCGGTCAACATCAGCAGCCACGCGAAAACTATCCACCAGTCGAGCAGCGCAATCATACCCGCCACGAGCAGGACGATCAGCGCGGCGCCATTGAGGTCGAGTTTCTGGTCGCGCTGCCAGATCGGTTGCCACAGGAAGAAGAGGCCCAAGTGAGCCGTCATGAGCGCCGCCGACAGGGCGGTATCGAAGCCGGCATCGAACGAGGCATGCAGCACCAGCAACATCGAGGCCAGGATCCAGTGCTCGTAGCGCCGGTCGAGCAGCACGCTGATCCCGTGCAGAGGCGCGGCGCGTTCAGCGGGCGAGCTGGTCGGAGGCGGATTGCTTGATTCGGACACGCCGACTTTCTATAAAGTGCTGATCAGAATTACCAGACAGATTTCGATTCACCCGCAAGCGGGCTCTGAGGCGGACCATACCGTAGGAGCCCGCTTGCGGGCGAATGACGTGTACCATTAAAAACATTGATACGTCTTATCATCTGAGACATCACTTTCAAAAAAATGCACGCATCCGCATGCTATCGCTATAGTATGAATTGGTAAATTAAGGAACTTCTGAATAAGTCATGGTGCGTCTGAAATGTGCATGAAATCGTGCAGATCAAGGCACGAATCGCAGGCCATAGCGGGGATTAGGGCTAAGGTTCGTAACGTAAGGCTCCGCAATTTCATGGGCAAGGCAGATGTGCCATGACTTATTCAGAGATTCCTTAAGCACACCGCTCATCGAAACCGCACGCCAGAAACCATGTTTAAATCACTTGCAAGCATCGCGCGATTTACTGTCATTGAAGCCGTCCGCACGCGCTTGTTGTGGATGGCCGCGGGATTACTGCTGGCCGTGGCCTTAACGGCCGAGTTCGCGGCCGCGCTCGCCCTGACCGACAGCCAGAGTTATCGTCTCGGCGTGTACGCCGCCTTGTCGCGGTTGTCACTGGTGTTTGTCGTCGCGTTGTTCGTGTCAACCAGCGTCGTACGCGAACTCCAGGATCGCCTGCTCGACCTGACTTTGTCGCGACCGGTACCGCGCGTATCATGGTACCTTGGGCGCTTGGCGGGATTCGCCGCCGCGGCGACGGCACTTGCATTTCTCGCGGTAATTCCCTTGATGTTTTATGCGCCGGCCGGCGCCACGCTGGCGTGGGGGGCCTCGCTCGCGGCCGAATTGTGGATCGTTGCCGCCGCTTGTCTGACCTGTGTCATCACCTTGGGCCAGGTGACTTTCGCACTGATCGTGGTAGCGGCCTTCTACGTCCTCTCACGAGCGATGAGCGCGATCGTGCTCATGAGCTCGGGTCCGGCAGTCGATCCGACTGTATGGTCTTCGGCCGCCATCGAAAAACTCGTCGATCTGCTCGCGCTACTGCTGCCCTCGCTCGACCGGTTCACCCAGGCAAGCTGGTTGACCCACCCCACCGCTGAACCGCTGCCGCTCGGCGACATCGCCTTGCAGACCATCATTTATTCCATGGTTTTGATCGGCGTCGGCCTATTCGATTTCTATCGCCGCGAGTACTAAGGAACCTCTGATTATGCGGGACCAGGAACGCCGCCTCACAGCCGTGCCGTGGACGGTGTTCCTCTTTCTGGCTGCGGCCCTTGCATTGCAGGTGTCATGGGCTTTGCATCGCGGCGCGCCATCGGCGCGGGCCGCGGCCCTGCCCGAACCGCCAAGCCTCTCGATCTTAAAGGTCGTATCGCTGGGGCAGCCGGAAGTTCTGGCGAGGATCCTGATGCTCTGGCTGCAGGGCTTCGATTACCAGCCGGGGATCAGCATCGCCTTCCGGGATCTCGACTACCAGCGGGTCGAAGCCTGGCTTGGACGGATGCTGGAACTCGATCCCGGGTTTCAATATCCGCTGCTGGCGGCAAGCCGTCTGTACGGCGAGGTTGGGGATCCCGATAAGCAGCGCCGCATGGTTGCGTTTGTCGCCGCCCGTTTCGACGAAGACCCGGCGCGCCGCTGGCAGTGGCTTGCACACGCGGTATACATCGCCAAGCATCGGTTGGTCGATTTCGACTATGCGCTCCGCCTCGCGCGACAACTCGCGAACGCCGACGATGGAGCGGCGATCCCGAACTGGGCGCGCCAAATGCACATCTTCGTGCTCGAGGACATGGGCGAGATCGAGAGTGCGAAAGTGCTGCTGGGCGGGCTGCTCGACAGCGGGGAGGTCACCGATCCGCGGGAACGCTGGTTTTTGTCGCAGCGATTGGCCGAGCTCGAACAACGCGTCGCGGAAGAGCGCGCGGATTAGCCTGCAACTCCTACCAAACTTCTACTGCGGCTGCCCCATAAAATAAAACCACAGAGATCACAGAGAAAACCATTGTATTTAAGACCTGTAAACGGTCTTTTCCCTCTTTATCTCTGTGTCCTCTGTGGTTCGTTGCGGCCGTATTTGGGAACGGGGGCTGGAGAACTAAGCTATGAGCATCGACTACGCTTGCGCTTTCGACTCGAGCGTGTAACTCAAGTCTCCGCCGAAAACGACGACTCCGCTCCAATCCGCAGGTTTGTCATGGTCGGCGATCCGCGCGGACATGGTTTCGTAGTAAGTGGTGTTGGCGGCTTCCTTGCCGAGTTCGGCGAAAGCTTTTTCTGCTTCGCTCCACGCGCCGCCGTAGTAAGCTTCGAGCGCTTCGTGATGCTCTTTTAAGAATTCGTCGGTCGGCGTGACGCCCTCCGCCAGCGGTTCGAAAACACGGGTGGGCCGCCCCTTGCCCTTGACTCGCACGTGGTCGATCTCGCGGCAGCGAAGGTTCGTGCACGCGTTTTTCGTTGACTCGCTGGTCAACACGCCAACGCCGTACAGGCGTGTCAACGCTTCGAGGCGTGCCGCCAGATTGACCGCGTCGCCGACCACGGTGTAGGCAATGCGGTAACGCGATCCCATGTTGCCAACATTCACCCGGGCACTGTTGATGCCGACACCGACTTCGATGGCCGGCCAGCCCCGCTGTTGAAACGTTTCGCGCACGCCCTTCATCGCCTGCTGCATGGCGAGCGCCCCGGATACGGCCTGTTGCGCATGGTCCGCCTGCCACACGGGCGCACCCCAGAATGCCATGATGGCATCGCCGATGTACTTGTCGATGGTCGCACCGTGACGATGCAGCACGGCCGTCATATCGGTGAGAAAGACGTTGAGCATCTCGCCCAGTTCGTGGGGTTCGACTTGCTCCGAAATCTTGGAGAAGTCCTTGATGTCGCAAAAAAGTACGGTCATCTCCCGTGCTTCGCTGGCCATGGAATAGGCCTGTGGACGGCGGGCGATCTCGGCCACGACGGCGGCCGGCACGTACTGGCCGAAGACCGCTACAATTTTCTGTCGTTCGTGGTTTTCAATGAAATAACTGCACAGCACGTTGACGGAAAACAAGACCAGAATGCAGATCAGCGTATATTCCATCGGGATCAGCGGCGGCGGGGTGGGAAAGGCCCAGGCGATGTAGAAGGTCGGGACCATGGTGAAGGCCGTCAAAAGCGACGCGGCTATCGGTGCTAGCAGCGGCAGCGACAGCGCGAGCGCGGCACCGGTGATGAGGAAGGCGGCGAAGTCGATGCGCGTGAGTTGTTCCGGCAACCGCCCGGCCATAAGCTCGCCGATGATCTCGCCGTGGAATGCGACGCTGTTAGCGAGTGCGAACTGAAAGCTGGTCACGCCCGCGGCATTGCAAACAAAGACCACAAATACACCGACGAGCAGGGCGGACTGGATGCGGGAGGCGCCGCTCGGAAAAAGCAGTTTCATCGTGGAGTGGGCCGAGAATTCAAACCGTTCAATGCGTCGTGAATCTACAGTATCGTTGGTAGCGGCAAAAGTCGGCCGCAGCCACAGTTTTTCTTGGTAGAACTGACGGATCCCTGGAATAAGAACGAAATCTGAACACTTGGGTGTTGAAATTTGGGCAATTTAGGCGCCACTGGGGCGTGGTCTCGAAGGTCAATTTTCAGAAAAGCTTTTGATTTCAATAAATTGCGTTTTCTGGCACAAGGTGTGCATTGCTCTGGTCAAATTCTAAATACCGTGAGGACTTCTAAAATGCCCAAGATCAATCGACAACAAGGTTTCACGCTGGTCGAAATGGCCATCGTACTCGTCATCATAGGATTGCTGCTCGGCGGCATCCTCAAAGGACAGGAACTCATCACCAGCGCACGCGTCCGCAATATCGCCGACCAGAACAGCGGCGTGCAGGCCGCCTACTACGGTTTTATCGATCGCTACCGCCAGGTACCGGGCGACTGGGGTTCGGCCAACGCGGCGCAGTCCATCCCCGGTGTGACCACCGGCGGCAACGCCGATGGGCGTCTGAACGACGGCGGTAGCGGTGACTGGGAGGAAGCGCTGGCCCTGTGGGAGCACCTTTCCAAGTCGGGCTTCATTCAAGGCAATTACCTTGGCGGTACTACGCAGCCCAATCAGAACGATACCAATCAGGCACCGCGCAACGCCTTCAACGGTTTCCTGATGCTCTACCGTTCGACCGACTACTACGATTCGGGAACGCCGAGCGACAAGCTGAACCTGGTACTCGGCGCTGGGATCCCCGTGAATGTCCTAGCGGAACTCGACCGCAAGATCGACGATGGCCTGCCGCAGACCGGCGTCCTGCGCCACGCGGTCACGGCCAGCGGCACGTTTAGCACCATCTCGGAATCGAGCGCGAATTGCGTCGATACGACGCCGTCCCCGCCCATCTGGGACATCGCCACCAACCAGCAGCTTTGCAACGTGGTCTATCTCTATTGACCCCTTGCTAAAAGCTCGCTAAAAAGCCCGCTTTACGCGGGCTTTTTTTTCAGCGAATGAAATGCTCCCAGACGATCACCGTGGCACATAGTGTCCTTCAGCGCCTGCCAAAGGCGTGGGCAAGCCGTTAACACATGCCCGGCGCGCTCAAATTTCAATCAGTATGCAAGTCGTTCGGCGCGCATCAGGTATTGAAGGACATCAGCTTCGAGATCGAAGAAGGTGAGGCGGTCGGTCTCGTCGGGATCAACGGCGCCGGCAAGACGACCCTGATCCGGGGTCTGCTCGATCTCAACCGTATCGACGCCGGCACGATATCGATCTTCGGTACGCCGCACACCGAAACGCAAGCGCGCGACAAGCTGAGCTACCTGGCCGAACGTTTTTCTCCCCCCTATTTCGCGACCGGCGTCGAACTCTTGAGGTACCTCTTGGCCCTCCACGGCGAGCGCTACGACCCGCGTGCGGCTGAGCAGGAAGCGCAGGCATTGGGCCTGTCCGGCGCGGTGCTGAGCCTGCCGGCGCGGCAGTATTCCAAAGGCATGGCTCAGAAACTCGGACTCATCGCCTGCATCCTGCCCGGGCGGCCGCTGCTCGTTCTCGATGAACCCATGAGCGGCCTCGATCCGCGGGCGCGGACATTGTTCAAACGCCGCCTGACTGAACTCAAGGACCAGGGCGTGACGATCTTCTTCAGCACCCATCTGCTGGTCGACATTGAGTCGCTTTGTGACCGGCTCGTCGTGATCCATGACGGCACGGTACGGTATGCCGGCACGCCGACCGATCTGATGGCATCACATCATTGCAGTGTGCTCGAGGATGCCTTTCTGCATTGTATAAAAGACGGCGCAGAAAATTGATATTCATTGAACAGTTATCAATTTTCAGTTTTTGGCACTTTGTTCTAGTCCGACTCCAGGCGTAAAAGACCCCAAGGCCGCGCGCTCCGGGTAAAGTTTCCGCGAATTCCGCCGTTAAGAAAGCTGTCCAGAACGGCAGGGAACCTCGTAGATCGCGGTGGTGCACGGTGTTCGCCCGCAAGCGGGCTCTGACCAGCGCCGCCACACCTCCGTAGGAGCCCGCTTGCGGGCGAAGCAAAATTCTTCACCCAATTCGAAACGGTCATTTAAATGTAGTGACATGATGCGAAAGATAAGAACGATGGTGGATCTACACCCGGAACATGCGAGGGCGGTACTCGACGACCTGCCGATCGGCGTCGTACTCATCGATCGCGATGGGCGCGTGAGCTGGATCAATCGCTATGCGACCAACTTTCTCGGCGGTGACGCGGACCAGGTACTCGGTCATGAAATCGCCGCACTGCCCTTGCCTTTCGCGCCGCTTGCCGGTGTCGACGACGAACCGCAGGTGCAAGTCGACGGCGCGATGATCGGTATCACGCAACGCTACGAACATGCCGCCGGCGAAGGTTCGATCCTCATTATCCTCGATCGCGGACATGCGCTGGTGTGGTTTCTGAACGCGTTATCAACCGGTGCATCGGACACGGTCACCGACTCCGGGGTGCTGTCGCGTGGTGCGATCATCAACCGACTCGAAGCAGAAGTTTCCCGCAGCCGCCGCTACGCCAATCCGCTTTCCTGTATTACGGTGCAATTGGGCAAGGAGGCTGAACGCGCGCTCGTGGGCGAGATCGCGCGCAACGTCAAGGGGCAGCTGCGATGGGTCGACCTGCTCGGACAATGGAACGACGAAACGCTGCTCCTCGTTCTGCCCGAGACCGATGAGTTCGCCGCGCGAGCCTTGTCTGAAAAACTGTTATCTAGCGTGTCGCTGATTATTTGTTCATCCCGTGTCGCGGTACCGGCCGATCTCGGCACCAGTTCATGGGCACGCGGAGACAACGCCGAGCGGCTGGTGCGCCGGGCTCTGGCCCACGGCCGGAGCGTGCAGCGTGCGGCGGCCGACATACTGGGCGCTTGAGGGCCTGTTTCGTATCGTCAGTCAGATCCCGTTTCGCCCGCAAGCGGGCTCCTACCAGCCTGGCTCCACTTACGTAGGGCTCCGCGCGCGGGCGAATGGCAGGATTGACGCAAGACTCAGTCAGTCGCAACAACGAGTCAGTCAGGTTCCGCCTCGATGATCTCGAAATCATGCGAAATCTCTACGCATCGAGCCAGCATGATGGTGGCCGAGCAGTACTTCGCAGCCGACAACTCGATCGCGCGTTCGACCGCCGCCGCCTTGAGGCTTTGGCCGGTAAGCACGAAGTGAATGTGAATCCGCGTGAAGACCTTCGGTACCTCTTTGGCGCGCTCGGCGTCGAGTTCGACACGGCAGTCGATCACCTTCTGGCGCGATTTTTTAAGAATGGAAACGACGTCGAATGCGGTGCAGGCACCGAGACCGGTCAGCACCATTTCCATGGGACGGATGCCCAGGTTCCGGCCGCCGGCCTCGGGCGGCCCATCGATGACGACGGCATGCCCGCTGCCGGACTCGCCCACGAACATGGCGCCGTCGACCCACTTTATCGTGGATTTCATGAGTGGTGCCGCCTCCTCCCCGGGTACCAATTGTGTGAGAAATGCCCGGTATCGGTCTCGATGATCTGGCTTGATCCGGCGTCTGATTAGTATCTTATAAGAATGTTCTTTAAAATTTCAGATAACATCCGATAAATAAAAGAATTAGAGCGGCAATCGAGTGTCGCCGGTCAAGTAGAGGACAGAGCCATGAGCGCCGTGCATCCAATAAAATTGAAAGACGACGAAGCGATCCAGAAATTCCTCGAGCACTGCCACCGCAAACAGTATTCGGCGAAAACCACCATCATCCGGCAGGGCGATCCCTCGCACGACCTGTTTTACATCGTCAAGGGCTCGGTATCGGTGATGCTCGAAGACGAGGAAGGGCGCGAGCTGGTGCTGGCCTATCTCAATCCGGGCGATTTCTTCGGGGAAATCGGCCTTTTCAACGAACACCTCAACCGCAGCGCCCTGGTCCGGGCCAAGACGCAGTGCGACGTGGCGACCATCACCTACGAGAAGCTGAAGAGCATGTCGACCGTGTTTCCGGATCTTCTGTTCGCGATTTCCTCGCAACTCGCCACCCGCCTGCGCAAGATGAACCGCAAGATCGGCGATCTCGCCTTCATGGACGTTTCGGGGCGTGTGGCGCGCGCACTGCTGGATCTCTGCAAGGAACCCGACGCCATGACCCATCCCGGCGGCATGCAGATCCGCGTGACCCGCCAGGAACTCGGACGCATCGTCGGCTGCTCCCGCGAAATGGTCGGCCGCGTTCTAAAGAACCTAGAAGAGCAGCATCTGATCGGGGTCAGCGGTAAGACCATCGTTGTCTTCGGTGTGCGCTAAGCGAGGCACCGGTCATCCGTAGGAGCCCGCTCGCGGGCGAATTGCCGAGCGGTCGAATCCACACGAATTGTCGCCAGTGCTGGACGGTGGTGAGAAACGCGGCCTAGCGATGAGACCGGCGTCAATTACGTTGAGGAGTGTTTACCGCGAATGCCTATGACCTGTCCGACCCACTCGGGCCGGCCGAGGTCGCGCTGGGCCTCGAACAGGCGTTCGTAACCGCGTGCAATGGCGTCGGCGAAGCGACAGCTACGCCGCGCTTTGGTATCGAAACTGATCGAAAGTGTTTCCTGTGCGGAAACCAGTTCCTCGCCCCGGAACATCTCCTGATAGTAATGCATGCGTTTGCCGTCGAAATCGATGACCCGCGTATCGACGCGCAGCTCATCACCCAGCGAGGCTTCGGCCAGGTAGGCGATACGCGATTCGAGCGCAACGGTCGAGAGCGCCTCCCGCTTGATGTAGTCGACGTCAATGCCAACGACTGCTTTAAAGGCATCGATACCGAAATCGAACAGAAGCACGTAGTAGGCGACGTTAAGATGATCGTTGTAATCGAGCCATTCGGCTTTGACGGTACCGTGACTGGTGACGACTCCGTTGACGGGAATTTCGATGGAAGCCATAACTTCATGAAGAAATCGGAGAAAGGCGGTTATTGTAAAAGAACAAGCGCGTGAGGCAGCAAGCTTGACAGCCCCACGGCAACCCACGAAGATCCGCCAGCGGAAAGCGGGTAACGAACATCGGTATCAGCACGCCGACGGCTTTCTCCGCTTTCGACTCCCCTAATTCGACTCAGTCATGGCTATGTAGCTCAGCTGGTTAGAGCGCGGCACTCATAATGCTGAGGTCGGTGGTTCAAGTCCACCCATAGCCACCACCCAAACCGTACAAATCCTTGAACTTATTTTTACGCTGCTTGTGGTGTCCTGTGCGTTAGCAACGTGATTGCGGGAGTTTTGCGGGAGCCCCGCCGCCTTGCGTGCACGTTTCCACGCCGAGTTGTAGATCCTCGTCACCGGGTTCCCTTTGTAGGTAAACACGAACTCATCATGTTTCCCGCGCTCTCCGTCAATGACTGACTTCGCCGTTGCGTTTAGAACAACCAGGCGCTCTTCGCCATTCTTGACGTGTTCGGACGGGATTAAAAATACTGAAGCCTTAAGCTCAGGTACGTCGACTTCCCAGTCCCACCGGAGTCGGCAGACTTCCTGATCCCGACATCCCGTGTTGACTTTGAACAACACCATCTTCCCCAGGTGCGCGGGCCGGATCTGATTGAGGATGCTCGTTTGACAAAGCGTCTACACGTTGTAGGTGCCGCAATCATCGAACACGGACGCTGTCTCGTGGCCCAGCGACGCCCCGAGATGGCGTTGGCGGGACTTTGGGAGTTTCCGGGCGGAAAGGTCGAGCTTAGCGAATTGCCGCAATCCGCATTGGAGCGGGAGATTCGAGAGGAACTCGGGCTCGCGATCGACGTGGGGCCCTGGATCGGTCGTGGCGAGTAGATTGTCGACGGTCGCGAAATCGTACTCGATGTCTACTCTTCGAAAATCGTTGACGGCGATCTAGATCCCAAAGAGCACGCGCAGACTCGTTGGATTGTTGCAGGTGAGATCATGGGCCTCGATTGGGCCGAGGCGGACCGCCCGATTCTACTGGCTCTGCGGCGCATTCTCGCAAGTGGAGATTTCCCTATTGACGATCCTACGGAATGAGTGGAACCCCACATCCCGCATGGCTCGGATCACAGGGGTACGGTCACATGGACGCGGTGATTAACGGTGTCATAGCATCAAAACCACGGCATGTACCTCCGTAGTTGTCCGACACGCGTTATCCACGCCGTATTCCGACGGACGATGGTGCCGGGAATCCCTACGCGAGGCCGTACCATGTGCCCCGACCAGCACCATGCTGTTTTAGATGGCCGGCGCGTGTTAGCGCACTGATGTGGTCCTTTATCGTGTTGCGATTAGCAGTAGTCAGCTTGACAGCATCGGCGACAGTGATGCGACCCCGCTCCCGGCATAGCTCGAGGATCTCGACCGATAGCGCGGGTAAATCGCCAAGGATTAACCGTTCTCGATCAATCTTGTTAGCCAGTCGCACCTTTTGTTGTTGAAGTGATTTGAGGAAGAACACCAGCCACGGCTGCCAGTTCGGTGCGTCCGTGCGGATCGTGCCCTGCGTTTGGCGCAGGGCCAGGTAATAGCCTTCCTTACTCTGCTCTATGACGCTTTCAAGCGAGCTATAGGGAACATAAGCGTATCCCGCACGCAGAAGAAGAAGCGTCGTCAGGACGCGCGATAGACGACCATTGCCGTCCTGGAAAGGATGGATTTCAAGAAAGATAACGATAAAGATCGCAATCGCGATGAGCGGGTGATGATCTTTTGTCTCAAGCGTCGCGCGTGTCCATCCCACGAGATCGGTCATCAGGCGAGGCGTATCGAAGGGTGTTGCCGTTTGGAAGACAACGCCAAGGCTCTCGCCGTCCGGGGCAAAGGCTTCGACGTGATTATTGAGTGTCTTGTATTCGCCACGATGTCGCTCGTCTTTGCGTACGTATTGGAGCAAGTCGCGGTGGAGTTGCTTGATATGGTTTTCCGTTGGTGGAATGTCACCCCAGTTCGAGAACACCGTCTCCATCACTTCGGCGTAGCCTGCGACTTCCTCTTCATCACGTGAAGCAAAGGCCTTGATATCGAGGTTGGACAGTAAGCGCTCGATCTCCAGATCGCTAAGCTTCGCGCCTTCGATCCGGGTCGACGAGCCAATACTTTCGATTGTTGCAACCCGCCGCAGGGACGTCAGGCGGTCTGGCGCAATCCGGCCGATAGCGGCCCAGGCTCCCTTGAATTCATCGATTTCCGCAATGAGTTTCAAGATCTCCGGAGTGATGTCCAGCGTGTCAGTGCGAATATCGCCCGCCATTTATACCTCCAATTCCATCCATTTCTATTGTGGCAGGCAAACCTCCATTTGTCCATCCATTTCCACCCGTTTTTCGAAGCACAAGCATATGAAACGATTCTCTCGACATAGAGGCCATCGCTTACCTGAGAAAGTGGCCGCAGCCTTTCTCTCGTCGTAGAGAATGGAGGCCCTATTTGGTTTTCCCTCGAAGATTGCGCAATTGCTAGCGTTAGAAACCCGGACAAACTTATGGTCTTCGATAGAATCTGTGCGCTCTTAGAGCGCTGTAATAGCCCAAGCGGCAACATACCGCCGACGGACTTGTATAACGAGGGATGGATGCTGCGGCTAATTCTCGATTGGTTCGCGAACCATCGCGGTGCTGCGCACAACCTAGCTAGTGTGCATCCCTAAACGCGATGCGGTTGAAATAAAAAGGAAAATTTGTCGCTTAAGGGATCGAAACCTCCGGTAGGTCGTGATCTAATGGAACTTCAAACCTCTGATTTTCCACACAATCATCGACACCACAGGAGGGGGAATGCGTCAGAAACGCACGGCCCAAGCGAGTATATACGAGCTGTTTGCTGACCATGACCTGGGGCGAGAGCTGCAGGGCATGTCCGAGTGGCTCGATGCTCACCCCAAGGTCCTCACGCCGGTCATGAACGATCTGTGTCGGCGGGGTTTGAAGCCCACCGGTCGACGCGGACTGTCGGCGGAGTCGGTGCTGCGCTGCGCGGTGCTCAAGCAGCACCGGCAATTGAGTTACGAGGAGCTGGCCTTTCACCTGCAGGACTCGCGAGCTTTCAGGCCTTCGCCCGGTTGCCGGGTAATGAACGTCCGAAGAAGTCTGCCTTACAGCGGGTGGTCTCGGCGATCCAGGTATCGACGTGGGAGTCTATTCATCGCGCCCTGCTGGCGACGGCGAAAGAGACGCGCATTGAGCCGGCACAGCGTGTACGGATTGATAGCACGGTAACGGACAGTGCCATCCACGCGCCGAGCGACAGTCATCTGCTGATGGCGTGCGTGTTGTGGTTCGTCTGCTCGCACAGGCGCGCGACCTGGCGCGCCGGAGTTGTGCTTCGTGAACCACACTCGATTGGCGAGAAGCGTCGCGGGCGCTGTCGCATCGCGAAGCAACGCCAACGTCTGTATCGCGATTTGATGCGACGCGTTCAACCTTGGAAGGGTAGCGAGGGTACGTGGCAGCTGCTGAGCCCGGGCGTCACCGGCGTTGAACTGCCGGACTGGCTAGCGCAGGTAGCGCACTACGAAACACTTGTTCTGCAGGTGATTTCGCAAACTGAGCGGCGGGTGTTCGGCGGTGAGAAGGTCCCCGCGAGCGAGAAGTGCGTGAGCTTGTTCGCCGCATACCGACATCATCATAAAGTGCGCGCGACGTTCAGTACGGACACAAAATCAATCTGGCTTCGGGGCGCATGGCCTCATCCTCGACGTGGTCATCGAGCGAGGCAATCCGGTCGATAGTCAGCGCTTCTTTCGCCGATGCCGAACGGATTGTCGACGGCTGCCACGACACGCCGCCGATGGCGGCTATGCGACGGGGCGGCGACAGTCGAAGACGTTGCATCGCGATCGCCGACATGGTCAAGAGTCGATGCGTTGCGCATCCGCGCCGGCATCGCCGGTATCTCCTGCCTGAAGCGATCGACCGGATTGGCTTGCGCTTCGAAGACCTACGTGTGGATGAGTCGCCACTGCTCTCGCCCGCTAGCCAGATCATTTTGTGCGTTCACTCGTACTAACTGTCCGCGCGTCGAACGGGCGACTTTGGCAGCGCTCTGCGGCGGCTCGAACGTACTCACGCACTTTACGCTCGAAGAGGACCCCCACCGAACCTTCTCGCTACCGCTCCAACGACCTACTTTCAACACCTCGATTTCTCCGCTCGCCTGTTTATGGACGAACTAGCTAGTGTGCACCTAAACAGCATGAGAAATAAAAGTGTTTCGCGGTGCGCTACCGGTGGGCTATGCTTCAGCCGTGCACGTTCGAACCGCAGGAGCGGTGACGCCCGGACGCTATCGAGGAGCGCTGACTCACGCAGGGCGCTGCAGAAGTCCACGTAGGTTGAACGGCGTCGCCCAATCAAATCGCGATACAGTACGTTGGCGGTGCTTCGCAACGCGCATAGAGGAGCTGGTCCGAAGAAGTCTGCCTTCACGAAGCACAACTCGGCGATCCAGGCAATCGACGTGGGAGTCTATTCATCGCGCCCGTGTGCGACGCGAAAGAGACGCGCATTGAGCCGGCACACCGGATTGACGCTCGGTACCACGGACACGCGCCGAGCGCCAGTCCCACAGCAGATGACTTGCGCTGGCGCGTGGAGTTGCACTGTCGTGAACGTTACCGAAGAAGCGTGCTATCAATCCGTACACGCTGTGCCGGCTAATGCGCGTCGAAGCAACGCCAACGTCTGTTCGCCGTCGCCACGACGCGTTCAACCTTGCAGGGTACGTGAGCAGCTGCCCAGCAAACCTGCGATCACCGGCGACCACTGCCGCTGGCTAGCGCAGGTAGCGCACTACGAAACACTTGTTCTGCAGGTGATTTCGCAAACTGAGCGGCGGGTGTTCGGCGGTGAGAAGGTCCCCGCGAGCGAGAAGTGCGTGAGCTTGTTCGAGCCGCATACCGACATCATCATAAAGGGTGCGCGCGACGTTCAGTACGGACACAAAATCAATCTGGCTTCGGGGCGCAGTGGCCTCATCCTCGACGTGGTCATCGAGCGAGGCAATCCGGTCGATAGTCAGCGCTTCATGCCGATGCTCGAACGGCATCGAACACACTACGGGACGATGCCACGACAGGTCGCCGCCGATGGCGGCTATGCGAGCCTCGACAATCTCCGGGCGGCGAAAGCAGAAGGCATCGAAGACGTTGCCTTCCACAAGAAGCGCGGGCTCGCGATCGCCGACATGGTCAAGAGTCAGTGGGTCTATCGACGCTTGCGCAACTTCCGCGCCGGCATCGAGGCCGGTATCTCCTGCCTGAAGCGTGCATACGGATTGGCACGTTGCACCTGGAAGAGCCTGCCGCACTTCGAAGCCTACGTGTGGTCTTCTGTGGTCGCCTACAACCTCAGCCTGCTCGCGCGCTATCAACTCGAATAGCGACGTTCACTCGCACTAACTGACCTCCTCGATATCGTCGAACGGGCGACTTTGGGTTGCAGCGCTCTGCGGCCGGCGAACGTACTCACAATTACGCTCGAAGAGCCCTTCGACCCCCACCGAACCGCCGCTACCGCTCCAACAACCTACTTTCAACACCT
Organism: Gammaproteobacteria bacterium; assembly: GCA_963662545.2. Lineage (GTDB taxonomy): Bacteria > Pseudomonadota > Gammaproteobacteria > JAYYZW01. Next base: position 1,483,915 of record CAXXLL010000003.1, on the reverse strand, counting down.
CGATTTCTCCGTGCCCATCGAAGAAAATGCCTGTTTATGGACGGACACTAGCTATATCGGAGAACGACCGCTGGTATTCGGAAGCGCTGCTTCCATCACAATTTCTGCCTCGGTACCGTGGTGACCGACTATCTGAATCTTGGACCCACGCTGACGGAGTAATTGGCGACTTTGTGATCGGAAAAAATGGCGAGGGCGATCTGTCACTCACTACCACAGCTTCAAAATTCGTTGTCACCGAAGCAAAAATGTTCAGCAAGCTTTCATCGGGAGTGAAGAATGCCGGTTATTACAACCAGGCGGCGCGAAACGTCGCGTGTATGGCGGAGGTGATAAGGCGGGCTGACATAGAGCCAAGGGCATTCGGAACCGTTGGATTCTATGTCGTTGCGCCGAAGTCGCGCATCGATGAAGGTGTATTTTCAGCGCATATGAATTCCGCGTCAGTGCGGGAAACCGTAGAAAGGCGCGTACGCGAATACGGCGATGAGGAAAAAGAAGCCTGGCTCGAAAATTGGTTCCTGCCGGTATTGGAGGTAGCGAAAATTCAAGAGATTTCTTGGGAAGAAATTGTTGAGTATGTAGCCGGAGAATCATCATCAGACGGTGGGATGATTCAAGATTTCTACGGTAAATGTCTTGAATACAATCAGCACGTGGCAAAGAGATATGCGTCCTAACATGGCAATAATTTCGCCGATGTATAGCGGCAATGGCATTTCGTGGCCGCACCGTTCAAGGTTCAATTTGGAGTCGTAAAAGGCATCTTCGCTGTGTCCAACCGCAGCACGTCCCCTGCTCCGGTCGTTCCGTGGAAAGCCAGGCGCTGCCGTAGGTAGATGGCGACCTCGAACTATCGTGCGGGAAATTTGCGTGGAACCCAATGATCGCTATTTAGCCGCTCTCGATCATTCAGTTATGCGCCATCCAACTGCAGTATCGTCGGTGCTCCATTTCCGGCCGCGCCCCGGTTCAGGCTACGCGGGCACCGGTCGTAGAATCATGCCCTTGCGGTCTCATCGAAGTGTCTATGCACTTGTGTAGCCCACCGTCGCGGGAGATTTGCGTGACCTGGCTTTAGCTTTCCGTTTCGCTGCCTCCCGATCTTGGGTCATCAAGGATACGTCGCGGGCGGCCGTACAAGCGACTAGGAACGACAACATCTAATCAGCTGCGCGCCAATCATTCCAAGGAAATCTCGTCCTCGATATTGAGCGTCAGATCCAGATCCTCGATTGAGCGTCAGATCCAGATCGCGTAGCTCCAGGGTCATTTTGACTTGGAAGCGCTCATCACCTTTCAGTTCTCCCGAATCGAGACGCGCCCAAACGGCTTTCTCAATCTCGCGCTGGGACGCAATCCCGACCTTTTTGAGGAATCCGCGGATTTCCCGATTGAAATTTTCTTCGTTCATGGGACGCACTCCTGTGACGAATGACTGAGCAGAGAATGATTAAAAAGGATAAAAGTAAGTGTAGTCCCCCGCTCTCACTGCCCACTCAATTTTTCCGTAAAATCGCCTCTCCGTTGCCGCTAGCCAGAACAGTAATTTGTTCATTCGGCGAGAGGCCCGAAAAGTCAGAACGCTCGCCGCAGACAACGGCACCGAATTCCGGTAGGCGGTCTGCAGTTGCAGACGCTGCCCTCTTATTGGCATCTGATATAACATTACGGCGATGATCAGCACACCTTCAGGAACGACGCTACATCGTTACTCCAGTCGACCGTTTCCGAGCTACCGTTTTGTCCCCGGGCAGGCGCCGCACCCCACCCGTGACCCGAACGGTCACTCCTACAACAAACAACCAGAAGAGCTGGCGTCATTCGACCCTGAGAATTGGAATTACTGCGAAGAGTATTTATACGGAATCGACTTATTCAATCACGGCTATTGGTGAGAGGCGCATGAAGCCTTAGAGACGGTATGGGTGGCAGCTGGCAGACGAACAGAGACAGGGGCATTTATACAAGGTCTTATTCAGATCGCAGTGGCACACCTGAAATGGTTCCAGGGATTTCACGACACTGCAAAGCGTATGGCCTGGGAAGGACTCGAAAAGATGCAGCTTATCAACGGCATCTACCTCGGGATCGAGTTTGGCATTTTTCGCGCCACCGTTGAATCACATTTTTCAGGTGAAAACGACACACCCGTCACGGTAGAGCTGGTACTACCGACTGAATAAGACTGTGGTACCGCCACGACCAGCTCAATCCCATACGCGATGTTCTCAAAAAGCAAAAAGGGGTCGGTGAAATATGATTCTGGTTCTCATTTGTCACCGACCCCTTTTTTCCCGACCCCCTTTTTCGAAACATCGGTCGCGAAAGAAGGACAGGGATCAGACCACGTTTTCGTGTTAGTTTTGCAACAACGCTGTATGGACAAGGAGGTCCCATATGCTAAGGCGCGCAAGTTTTGTGGTGCCGGGGATACCGTGGCATATCATCCAACGCGGGAATCACCTGCATTTGACACCGGCACGTCGTAACAGCGGGTCACGGTTAATGAAACACCTTGGGCAACGGGATGTAGGTGCGTGCAGCCTTCGAGACCCGCGCCTACACGCTGAAGGCCATCGTCAAGCGTGTCGGGGTTCAGTACGCAATGTTTAGCCGGGCAGTTGGGTCGATAACCTCATGTGGAATGTGGCAATGCCAGACCTGACACCTGGATCCGCTTATTTGTAGCTCTCCGCCTGCCAAAGATGTCGCGCGCTGAGTTGCCGAGCCGTAAGTTTCCCGCAAGAAGCGGATCGAAAGATAATCCCGATGAGATAGAAGGCGAGATGCTGCACGAGTCGTTGTGGAAGGGAAATGTCGACCTCGGGGAGCGTTGCCTCGAACATCCGTTCGTGCGCGGATTGGGCGACGGTACGCTCGATCGGGAGGCATTCCGGCGGTACGTTGCCCAGGATGCGTTCTTTCTGCGAGCGTTTTTCCGCGCCTACGCGCTTGCTGCCGGGCGGGGCGACGACTTCGATCAGGCCCTGCTGTTTCACGAATTGATGGCGGGCGTCTTGGACGAATTGAAACTGCACACCAACTATGCCAAGACGCTTGGCATCGACCTCGATGACGTCAAACCCTTCGCGGCCACTTCGGCGTACACCGACTTCCTGTTGCGCGCCGCGTCGCACAACAGCCTCGGCGAAATCGTCGCCGCGATGGTTCCCTGCATGCGCTTGTATCTGTTTCTCGGCACGACTCTAACTGCTTCGCTGCGACCGGATCACCCGTATGGGGACTGGATCGAGGCGTACTCAGGCGACGGCTTCAAAACACTGTGCGCACGGCTCGAAGCGCTGCTGGACGACGTCGCCTCGGATAGCCCCGCCGTGCGGGATGCCTATCGTTACGGTATGCAATGCGAACTGAACTTCTTCTCGGCTCCATTGGAGACCGCACCATGACGCCGGTCGCGCTGACGATTGCGGGTTCGGATCCTTCCGGCGGAGCGGGGCTGCAGGCCGATTTGAAAACGTTCCACCAGCACGGCGTCTACGGCACGAGCGTGGTGACACTGTTGACCGTTCAAAATACGCAATCCGTCGCGGCGGTCGAGACCCTCGATCCCCGGTTCATCCTCGCGCAGCTCGACGCGGTCCTCGACGACATTCGTCCTCAGGCCGCGAAGACCGGCGCTTTAGGAAACGCCGCCATCATCGCGGCGCTCAGCGAGCGCGCCGCGTCCTTCGATTTTCCGCTGGTGGTAGATCCGGTGATGGTCAGCAAACACGGCACACCGTTGATCGATCATGATGCCGCTGGTGTCCTTAAGAAGAAACTCTTGCCGTACGTGTTCCTGATCACGCCCAACCTGCCCGAGGCGGCGGTGCTGGCCAGCATGGACGTTACCGACTTGGGGTCGATGGAGCAAGCAGCGGCCCGTATCGCCGGCGCGGGTGCCAAGAACGTGCTGATCAAAGGCGGTCATCGGGGTGTCGACGCGACCGATTTGTTGTGGTCAGACGGTCGAGCTTATCCGCTCCCCGGCAAGCGCATCGAAACGCAACACACGCACGGCACGGGCTGCGTATTATCAGCCGCGATCACCGCGCGACTCGCCACTGGCGAGGACCTCGTGACCGCGGTGGAGGCGGCGAAGGGATTCATCACACGAGCAATCCGCACGAGTCCGGGCCTCGGCCGCGGATACGGACCGGTGAACATGCACACTCCGGCTGATCCTTGATACGTCGACGAGCGGTTGATCAGTGGGTCGGCGAACCGGCCGTCTCGGCGTTAAGGCTCATCAGTAACTCCTGCAGGAGGAACTTCGCGTCTCGAAACACCGGCCACCCGTCACCGGTCAATATTGCCTCTAGGTCCGAGAGCTGCGTAAGCCGTTCAACGGATGCGTCTGTGGTACTCGCGCATCGAGGGAAATGTAGCTGAAGAAACCATCTTGCCGATCGTCCACGCCTCTCATCACTCGAACCCCTGCCATTTGCACTCAGCAGACCCGATCATGAAAATGCCGCGAAGTTCCATGCTTTTTTCAACAACCTGCTGACTTGACAAAGCCCATACGCGCTTTTTTCTGGCTTGCCATTCGCGGGCGATCGATTCCCACCGCCAAATTGCGACTATGATCAAATCTAGGTGCAAATTTCATCGACAACGCATGGCTAATCCGGCTGCATTGCTGATCGATCTGGATGGCGTCCTATATGAGGGAGACCGGATCGTCGAAGGTGCTGCGGCCTGTGTCCGCTGGCTGGTCGAACGTCGTGTCCCTCGTCTGTACGTTACCAATACGACCTCGCGACCACGCCAGGCCATTGTGGACAGGCGCGCGGCGCTCGGGATCGAAACCGAATCGGAGCGCATCCTGACGCCGCTCGTTGCCGCTTCGCGCTGGTTGAGCGAGAACGCTCCCGGCGTCTGGGCCGCCTTCGTACCGGCAGCGACCTGTGGCGATCTGACGGGGGTCGAACTGCTCGATGAAAGGGCGGAGACGGGCGCGCGTAGCGTCGTCCTCGGAGACCTCGGCGACGCCTGGGATTATGCGACCCTAAACCGGGCGTTCCGCCTGCTCATGGATGAACCTGCTCCGGTGTTCGTCGCGCTCGGCATGACGCGCTACTGGCGCGCTTCGGACGGGCTGCGGATCGATGTTGCCGCCTTCGTGCGCGCGCTTGAATGCGCCGCCGGGGTCGAAGCCGTCGTCCTCGGTAAGCCCGCGCCGGCATTCTTCGATACGGCGCTTGCCGCGCTCGGTGCCACACGAGACACGGCCGCGATGATTGGCGACGACATCGTCTCTGATGTAAACGCGGCCCAGGACCTGGGAATGACCGGCGTACTCGTCAGGACTGGGAAGTTTCGCGCCAGCGATCTCGAGTGTCACCACGCGCCCGATGCGGTCATCGATTCGATCGCGAGCCTGCCGGAGTGGTATGGTCGATCGTCCCTAATCCGCTCAGGTACATCGCGCTGAGCGCGGTTGGTGCCACTAACCAATAGGCAAAAAGGAACTGCGGAACGGGGCGGACGTCCGTCCACCCGATCAACCGGTAAACACTTCCTGACGGTGCACCTGTCATGCTGAATGAATCCCTGCTCTCACCCGCCGTTCACCTTAACCTCAACATACGTGGGATGCGTCAGTCAGCAGCGATTGACATCAATGATCAATCCAACGCCGAAGTCACGCAACCCAAAGGAGGATTCTACGTGTTCTCGAGCTTCGAACCTTTGCGCGATCGGTTGGCCGCGCGGGGCATTGTCGATGGCACAACGTTCTGCGAGCACCTGCTGGAAGACACCGGCGTGGCCTGCCTGCCGGGTCACTGTTTCGGGCGCCCCGACACGGAGTTTTCAGCGCGAGTTGCCTGTGTTGACTTCGATGGCGCGACAGCGCTCGCGGCGGCCGCCCGAACGACCACCATAGACGAGGCTTTCCTGCGCAGCCATTGTGCGCCGGTCATGGCCGCCATCGACCGGATGTGCGATTGGGTGGCTCTCTGACGCTGTCTCCTTTTGCCCATCCACGCTTATTTCGATTGGATTCCCGAAAAATCGCGTTTATCTTTCCTTATATCCGCTGTGCGTGTTCAAAGCCGATTGTTCGCCGTCAGCAACCATGAGACTGTTCGCCGTCAGCAACCATGAGACAAGTTGCAGGGTTTAGATAATGGAGTAATTCTGGCTCATCGAGGCTCTACAGGAGAGCAAGATGAGCAAGAGAAGCACGCGTCACGAGAGTCCATCTGATTGACGCTTTCTCCGAAGTCCACGTAATCCCCCGATAGTTCCGACCAAGAGCGCGAAATACATATACTGTCCGCAATCGTCCTATTGAAGGCCCCTTCCATCTTGGCCGGACATGATAAACAGAGTTCAGTCGACTTGGGTCGCGAGTACGCTTCCCCGGGCACAGGGGATTTCGTTGCCAAGTACCGCGCCCGGTGCCATTGCGGTGCCATCTGTTACGAGGTCCGCGACGATCCCGTAGACGCAAAGATCTGCCATTGCCGTGATTGCCAGACCCTACACGGCGCGCCCATGCAATGGGCGGCGATATTCCATAAGCGGGATGTCAGAATCTTGGCTGGCGTAGATCGGCTTCGCTTCTTCAATGGTGCGCTGAACCTATGTGAGCGAGTCCTACCTTGCAAAGTCAGCTGCTCGGTATGCGGCACACCCATCGCTGACGAAGGTCGGAATATGTGGCTCGCCTTTCCCACTCTCTTCGATTTCGGCACGCCGCCGCACGTCCCCGATGCCTTTCGTCCGAGCTGTCACATCTTCTACGGCATGCGAGTGGCGGATGTTCTCGATGATCTGCCGAAATGGTCTGGCCATAAAGGACAATCAGCCTTGCTCTAACGAAACGTTAGGTCAATTGATAGAGAAGTTGGATTAGAACGACTGCTTTCACGGATGTCGGAATCGGGTTCGATTCCCGCCATCCGAGGCAGGAAGAAACAGGTTGTTTAGCGGCCTCTCGGGGTGTCTGCTACTGGTGAAAGCGGATGTTGGAATTTAGGGCGGTCGACTCCGAACGTATATCGGGTGCAGGGCATAATTGGGATATAAGAGGTCGGGAAACCGTGCGGGAGTTTTGCGGGACACAGTTGAGCATCGTTATGCATTGTTGGGCATTTAGTCGCAACGGGCGCCCGAAAGAATCTAATTAAAACAAAGGGTTAAAAGATGCCGGTGGCCCTCATAATGCTGAGGTCGTTGGTTCAAGTCCAACCATAGCCACCATCCAAACTGTTCAAATCCTTGAACTTATTGTTACGCTGCGTGTGGGGTCCTGCGCCGTAGCAACGTGTCGGTGGCGAATTAACAGTCACGCCGCCGCGGGCAGTTGATATAGGCCACCACAATGGTTTTCCCATCGATAATCGTCCAGCCGAGCGATCCGATGTTTCTTAGTCGAGGCCGGAACATCCGGTGTGAAGCCGTCCCGGGCACGGTGAACGCGCGAACAATTGTAGTATTCGTGAAAATCATGGAGCTTCTGCCGCAGATCATGGGCATTCCAGAAAGGCACGAAATCGAGAAACTCCCGACGGATGGTGCCGATCAAACGTTCGACAAAGGGATGAGATAAGGGGACGTATGGGACGGTCTTTACTTCCGCTATTTCAAGGACCCGAAAGTTCGCCTTCCAGCGATGGAATTCAAACAACGGATCGTTGTCACTGCTGAGATAGTGGGGTAGAGATCCTGATCCGGCGATCGCTTCGTTGAATAGACGGCAGACCGTGGGTCCATCGAGCACGCCTGCATTTACGTCGATACCGATAATTCGCCGAGTGAGTTGGTCCATGACGACCATCACCCAGTGGGTTTTGAGGATCAACGAATCGCACCGAAACAGGTCGACGCTCCAGAGGCTGTCCTTAGTGTGCCCGAGGAGCGTCAGCCAGCTCGGACCACCAGAACCAGGCCCGAGGTGGTAGTGTTTGGCCAGTACGCGGCGCACGACGTCTTTGTCGATCTTGATTCCGAAGACAAACGAAATCTGCTGTGCGATGCGCCGGCATCCGAAGCTCGGATTCCTCCGTTTCATCTCAACGATAGCGGAAATTAATTCGGGAGACGGTCCTTTCGGACCCGGCTTTCCACGGTGTTTAGGCGTGAACAGTAATCGATATTTCCGTTTCACGAGAGACCGGTGAAAGGCCATGATGGTCGCGGGTTTCAGCACGATCGCGGCGCGTACAAGCCGAGTGGGGCGCATGAAGCAAACGCAAATTCCGGCAATGATCCGGTCCATCGGGCGAAGATTCGGTGCGCGTCCGCGAGAGCGATTAAGGATCAGCAGCTGGTGCTTAACCAGGAGTGATTCGGCAACCACGGAGCGGGCACCCCCTGGTCCCAGCAATCTAGCAACGGTCACTAAAAGGTGAATGAATAGGAAAGCGCCGTCTCGCATCCCGTTATCCTATCGGGAAGCACCACGCGCACCAGACTAGGAAAATTCAATCATTCTGTTCAGAATTGGAATTCGCCACCCACAGGCCAGGTACATCAGAGTGCCGATCACACCAATCGCACCTAACACCTCGGCAATCGCACCCATTGCATCCCAGTTCATCTTTCAATCCCCCACCAGTAAATCCAGCGGGCAGCATATCCGAGGGTATTGGCAGCGTGAATGACCGGCGTTGGCCGTGAGCCGGAGTCAGGCTTTTTCACGACGTTTATAGCGACTTGGCGTCCGCTTAGCTTATGGGCTTAATTGCCGCCATCGATGACTGTGATCGCCGTGACGACGTTCGCGTAGTGGTATTAACCGGCGCCGGTCGCGGCTTTTGTGCCGGCGGCGACGTACATGCAATGGGCGCAGAGGCGGATAATCGGCCTCATGTGACGAAAAAACATATCGTTGATTACATTCAGGCATTTCCGCAGCGCCTAGCCACGTTTAACAAACCCATCATTGCGGCCGTGAATGGGGTCGCAACAGGCGGCGGGATGGATCTGGCTTTGGCGTGCGATTTCCGCACTGCGGCAAAAAGCGCTCGCTTCGCGGAGACCTATGCGAAAATTGGCTTACTCCCGGGTGGTGGTGGCGCATATCATTTGCCCAGGATTGTCGGGACCGCGAAGCTACCGCCTTATTCCGTCACCATGATCAAGCGTACGGTCTATCAAGGATTGAACAGTGAACTAGCAAGTGCCCTCGAAAATGTCGGCTCGCATATCGCGATCGCTAAGGCGAGCGGAGATCACGCCGAGGCGATCAAAGCGTTTCACGAAAAGCGGGCCGGGGATTATTCGGGTTCGTGATCTCAAACGGCGCGGGACAAGAATAATGTTGAGACCGCTTTTAGATACCTTGAAAACAGCAACACTATTTTTAGCTTCATACCCAACTATCACAGGAGCACGATAATGGCTGCGCTTAACGAATTCGAACGCCGGGTTCCCTGGCCCGATGATGTCCAATGTCCGGTTGTTCTGAACTTTCATCCTGATGCTGAAGCGCTTGCGGTTGCCCTAGACAAGGAGAATGCAAATCGGCCGAATACACAGACAATGTATTCGTATGGCCCGCGCGTTGGCCTGCAGCGTATTCTCCACATGCTGAGAAATTACAAGATCAAGGCCAGTTTCTACTGGCCGGCAAAATCGGCGCAGCGCCACCCCTATGCGATCGACTGGATTGTCGCCGAAGGGCATGAAATCGGGTGTCATGGCTTTACCCACGATTGGCCGAACTGGCTTGATGCTAGTACAGAAGCCGAACATCTTGATAAACAGGTGGAAATACTCACGCAGATGAGTGGCACGCGTCCGCGCGGCTACATCAGTCCTGGTTGGGAATACAGCGATCAGACGCTAAAACTCCTGCGCGAACGTGGGTTCGAATTCTCAGGTGATTGGTTGGGCGAGGACATTCCCTATTACGTATCGGTCGACGGCAAGCAAACCGATTTTGTCGCCATCCCGGTTAATTGGACCCTAGATGACGCGCCACTGTATTGGTTCTCGCTGTTTCCGCCGTTGAGTTACGGCGCACCATACTCGGCACCCTCGCGGGTCTTCGAACTCTGGAGCAGTGAATTCGATGCGCTCTACGAAGAGGGTGCGCCGTTTCACTTAACCCTGCATCCGTTCTTAAGCGGTCGCGGTGCGCGCGTTAAAACACTCGAAAAGCTTATCGATCATATCTTAGAGCGGCCCGGGGTTAAGTTCTGCACGATGGCTGAACTAGCCGATATGTATAAAGCTGTGATAACCCCGGAGCAGGGTAAAGCCGGCAAGTGGTTTCCGGCGACAAGTGGAGAGGCGCCCAAAATTATCCGAGTTGATGGGGTGCCGACCTACCTGTGAGTTGAATGTGCGCCACCGTACAAGATCCGGCGGCGAACGCGAAGGAGTTAAAGCATGCCTTTAGTCGGCGACGAACCGATCCCGATCCTACTCACCGGCGGCGACCCGCGCGAGCGCGGACGTCAACACGGCGCGTTGGCAAGCGATCGGGTCGGTTTAAGCGTCGAGCGTTATATGGAGCGATTCCAGCATTTCGCCGGCCTTTCTCCGAGTGCGGTGCGCACTAAGGCGGTTGAGTTCGCACCAATCATTGACGAATACGATCCCGACGTGATCGAAGAGATCAAAGGCGTGGCCGAGGGTGCTGGATTTTCGCTCGAAGAGATTCTCGCGGTTAACTGCCGCTCGGAGATCATGTTCGGTACGCCGTTACCCGAGTGCACGTCTTTCGGCCTGCAGCCCGAGGTAACAGCCGATGGGCATGTTTACGTTGGACAGAATTGGGACTGGGCGCCGGACATCAAGGAGACACTCGTCTTGTTGATCATTGAGCAAGCGCCTAAACCAACGGTGATGCTTCTCGACGAGGCCGGCATGATCGGCCGCATGGGATTCAACTCAGCCGGCATCGGCCTCGCGACGAATACACTCATATCGGAACAGTGGCAGTTCGGCGTGCCGTACAATATTTTGCTCCGCGGTATTCTCAACCAGGTTCAAATGGCGGATGCGATCGCGGCCGTTGTACGTCCGACCCGGGCTTTGTCGGCGAATTATTTAATCGCAGACGCGCGCGGGCAAACTATCGATATTGAGGCATCGCCGGTGCACATCGATCACCTCGCACCACAAGCGGGTATCATCACTCACGGCAACCATTTCGACGGGCCACGTTTAAGTGGCCGCGACCTAAGCCTTGAGCGTTTTCCCGATTCCCTCTATCGGAGTTGCCGACTACGGGATCAGCTCGCCGCCGGTAGCGGCGCCTTGACCGTCGAGGACATGAAGGAGGCACTCAGAGATGGATTTGGCAAACCGCATGCGATTGCACGTGATGCCGATCCGAGTCAGGGCCGTTTCGAGCAACTCGAAACGGTGGCGTCGATCATCATCGACGTCACCGACCGATGTTTTCTATTGGCCGCAGGCGCACCCGATCAGCATCCGTATTTTGAGTTTGAATTGGACGCGTTGGTAAACGGCAAGCTGTCACTGACCGCATAAGTTGTCGTGCACTAAAAACGTTCCGCCGCGGTACGAATTTATGCAGCGCGATTCAGCCCTCGCTCGACCGCTTCAAGGGCAGTCGGCGATAGCGTTTTCCGGTGGCCGAAAACAATGCGTTCGCCACCGCCGGCGCGATCGGCGGCACGCCGGGTTCACCAACACCACTCGGGTCGTTACCCGAATCCACGATGTGGACGGCGACGTCCGGCATTTGGGACATGCGCAGCACTGGGTACGTATCAAAGTTTTCTTGTTGCACGATACCATCGTCGATCGTAATTTCGTCGCCGAGTGCAGCAGACAAACCGTAACCCATGCCGCCTTGCATCTGCGCGATGACAATATCGGGGTTCACTGCAATGCCGCAATCAACTGCTATGGTCACCTTGTCCACCGAGAACGTTCCATCGTCGTTCGCTGATACTTCCGCGACCTCGGCAACACAAGTCTTGAACGCCTCGTGTACTGCGATCCCGCGGCCGCGCCCCTTAGGCAGCGGTTTGTCCCAGCCGGCTCGCTTGGCGGCCAATCGCACGACGTCTTGTTGGCGTTTATTGTTGCTAAGTAGGTCCAAGCGCAATGCAACAGGGTCCTTACCCGAGGTATGCGCGAGTTCGTCGAGGAAGGTTTCGGTAGAGTATGCGGTATGGCTGTGGGCGACGGAGCGCCACCAAAGCACTGGGACCCCGACCAGCGGATTGTGTACATCGACTTTAATGTTCGGGATCTCGTAAGGCAACGTCGACGCGCCTTCGAATGTAGTGCGGTCGAGCGCTTCCGGGCCTTTGGCGAAACGCGTTCCGGCTAAGATGGACTGACCTACTATCCGATGTTGCCACGCGGTAATTCGACCTCGTGCATCAAGTGCGCCACGTAGGACGTGGTAATTAAGCGGACGATAGGCGCCGGCGCGCATATCGTCTTCACGCGTCCATACCAGTTTCACCGAGCGATCGCCCCCGACCGCTTGGGCTATGCGCGCCGCTTCGACGACGTAATCACTGTTGAGGTCGGACCGGCGTCCGAATGAACCGCCTGCATAGAGCATGTTGATCGTCACATTCGAAAAATCGATCCCGAGCGCGGCGGCGACGTGACGTTGATCGCGAGTCTGTGACTGTGCGCCGTACCAGAGCTCGCAGCCGCGATCCGTGACTTGTGCGATACAGTTCATCGGCTCCATCGTCGCATGTGCGAGATAGGGAAATTCGTAAGCCGATTCGATGATCGTCTCAGCTGTTGCAAACGCCGCGCTTACGTCGCCGTCGTGGCGTGCGATCTTTCCCGGCTGGGTGGCTAGCGTTCGAAAGTAGGTGAGTATCTCGTCGCTGTTGCCGCGAAAAGCGTCGCTTTCATCCCATTCGACCTGCAGCGCATCGCGGCCTTGCTTCGCTGCCCAGAAGTTTTTGGCAACGATTGCGATCCCCGACTCGATCGCGACGATGGCTTTGACCCCTTGTATGTGTTTCGTTGCGCTGGCATCGAATGACTTCACTTTCGCGCCGAAGCGCGGCGGGTGTTGCACGAGGGCGGTGAGCATACCGGGCAGGCGCAAGTCCTGCGTATAGATCGCGGTTCCATCGACCTTATGCGATTTATCGAGGCGCGCGACGTCGTTTCCGATGTGGACAAAATCGACTGGATGCTTGAGCGGCACTTTTTGCGGCACCGGTCGGGTGGCAGCTCGCATTGCCATTTCCCCGAATGTTGTGCTGCGCCCGCTCGCTCTGTGTGTGATTTCTCCTTTATTGATCGTGATTGTTTTCGGCGCAACGTTCCAAACTGTTGCTGCCGCACCGATCAACATTGCGCGCGCCGTCGCGCCTGCGCGCCGCATTTGCAAATACGAATTGCGCATCGACGAACTGCCGCCGGTTCCTTGGGAAGATCCCCAATTAAGATTGTTATAGAGTTCAGCGTCCGCTGGTGCGCCCTCGACTCGGATCTGTGACCAGTCTGCATCGAGTTCGTCGGCCACCAGGGTTGGAAGGCCGGTATAAATTCCTTGTCCCATCTCCAGGTGCTTCGAGATGATCGTGACGATGCTATCGCTATCGATTCGAACGAAGGCGTTCGGCGCGAACGTACGATCCGTATCGACACCATCTCGCGCACTATTTATAGCGGCCAGCGCAGGGTCGAACCCAACCCCCAACGTCAGACTGCTTCCGGCAGCCAGTCCGTATTTCACGAAATCCCGTCGGTTGAGTTTGAAGACCGAGTCACTCATGACAAGGTGTCCGCCGCTCGATGGATCGCTTCGCGGATGCGGGCGTAGGTTGCGCAGCGGCAAATATTGCCGTCCATCGCACGATCGATATCGTCGTCACTTGGTTTACGATTGTGCGTAAGCAACGCGGTTGCAGAAAGAATCTGCCCCGACTGACAGTAGCCGCATTGCGCGACGTCGATCTCGAGCCAGGCGGCACGCACCGCGCGCGATTCCTCCGAATCGATCCCCTCGATTGTCGTGATTTCCTTACCCTCGAGCGCGGTGTGAGGTAGGGTGCATGCACGTACAGGTTTCCCCTCGACAAATACGGTGCAAGCGCCGCATAGCGCTTTGCCACAACCGTACTTGGTCCCAGTGAGGCCAAGCTCGTCACGCAGCACCCACAATAGCGGCGTATCCGCGGCTGCGCTGACATGGAAATCTCGCTGGTTAATGCGGAGCTTGGCCAATCAAAAAACCTCCACGGACAAGTATAGGAAACACAAACGCTATCTTTCGGCGATCTCTCGCAAGCCCCGTCGAGTATCTGCGGATTACCCAACGGCCACAACCGGCGTTTCGGTGTGGTATCAACCGTCATCGCACGTTTCGAACCAGGAGAAGTCGCTCGCATAAGCGGAATTTCCGACAGTTCCCACCATCGAGCCGACAGCATCCGTGGCGCTTCGTCAGTGTCGCAGCCGTGAGCCTTTCACCGTAGTTGTGTGCTGTCTCAATCGAACAAACTGACCTGCGGCGGCCCTCGAGACGGTGGCAAACGCGGGGCAATAGTTGACGTGTCTTTGCGCTCGAGGTAGATGAGGACGAAGAGTCGAGTATAGGCCGAATAAACGCCCTTTCCCCCAAGCCCATCGAATATCCTCAGGTCATCGAACAGCCGTCAGCCTGAGCTTCGAGGCGGTGTTGGCCGCAATTGCGCCCCTGAGCGGGGAGAAATCCTGTAGTTCAGCGCGATATTTCGACGGTTGCGACCCGCGGCACGACAGCGACTCTCGGCAACCGCTCCCTGCGTTGCTCTACCTCCTGCGTCCATGCAGTCGTGCCGCGTCGCTCGGTGTCGCAGCTGCTGGTCGTACTCGCGTGGTTGCGCGTCTATCAGGCGAACAAGCGCGCTTTGGGCGGCGCCCGACACGGTGGTAAACGAGCGGCAGCGGCCGTTGCATCTTGGCGTTCGAGGTGGGTGAGGATCTTCTCAATCACCACCGGATCTTCGATGCAGGCGATGATCTTGACGTGGCCGCCGCAGCGCTTGCAGGTCTCGATGTCGATGTGGCCTACAGGGATGTAGGTCAGGGGCGTGAGCAGGACGCGGAAGCTTTGAAAACGCGCTTCAGGCGCTGCGCCCAGGTTATTGCCATGGATGGCATGTATGCCTGTTTTGCAGGAGCAAAAACCGGCCATCGCTGCCCGGCGTTCGACCGGTGTTGGGCCGTCCGTCGCATCTGCCGTGCTGGCCTTGTTGCCCTTAGCGCGCTTGGAAGGCGTCACCCGCGCACGATGCGCGCTGTTGGGGGCGAAAACGCCGTGACAAATTTATCTGGAATAAATTTGGACAACCGAAGGTTGCCCGAAGGGTGGGGGACAGGGATGTCCCCCATCCAAGCGGGTCAAGTTGACTCTGGGCTTGGGCACCAACGCTGCCAACCGCGCAATGAAGTACTCCGGGCATCCTGCCCACCTGGTCAACGAACGGCTCATTGCAGTCCGGTAGTGTCTGTAGGGTGAACACCTTGCGGCCCGCGTGCGGGCCCACCGCGATGCGATACGTGGCCGCTCCAGCGCATCCCTGCGCTCCGCGGCATTCGTGCTTCCCTGCACATCATCGAGTGACCCAGGAGCTCATCGAACGGCCCCGCTTCCATGGCCTCCGCGCACAGATAGCTGTTCTCGGCAACTGCTCCCTGCGTTGCTCTACCTCCTGCATCCATGCAGTCGTCGGCATCGCGTACCAGCAGCCCCTGGCGTTCCAGGAAGCGCCCGACGCGCTGAGCGATGGTGTGTGTCAGGTGGGTCAGCTCAGCACTCGTCGGCGCCTTGTCTGCTTGCAGCAGGACGGCGGTCTCAATTTTTGCTGTTCGCTATGGGTGTTCAAGACAGGCTCGCTTTGTTCGCGACGATACGAAAAAATTGTCAGTGCTTGTGGGAAGTAATCGGCAGAACAGATGCGCGCGAGTGGTGTTCCGCCTCAAGCTGAGGGCGGTGCGGCCGTCATTACCCAGTTGATGACGTCGTCTTTGTCGCGGCGGCCCCAGACGCCGATTTCGTTGCGATGCCTTGCGCCCTTTAACGGATCTACCCGCCGCCATTCCGTGGCGACGACGCGGTAGGCAATTTTCCACGCACTGTCTCGATTTTCGAAACGATCGACTTAGCGGATACCCATGATGTCGTCTTTACCGTTGCCATGTTCATCTTCAAGGCGATGGTAGGCCACCGCATAGGTTTCGGCTCTGGCGAAATCACCATCGATCTCGATAAGCATATTCCCCATGAAATGCTGCGTCGCCGTCCAACGCTGCAAAAATACTCCGGCGGCCTCGATGAATTCGTCGACATTGCCGGCAAACGCACCGTGGTCATCGTAAGCATCGCTGTGATAACACGAGCGAACGAGATCGAAATCGAGACGATCGATGCCGCGTGCGTAGCGGTAAATCACATCCGCGATCTCCTGGCGCGCGATGAGTTCATTGAATTTTCTGGCATCAGTCATGTGTCGACTCCGGCACAATGAAAGGACTTGGGGCCTGGATACGCTAACCGCCTGAGGTAAAAGTACCCGAACAAGCATAAGCGGCCCGCGTTGCTGAGGGAAGTATGATACGTTCCCGGTAGCCTGGATCGGGCGAAGTAAATTCCGGGAAAACACCACATTCACGAAAGGAGAATCCCCGTGCGGAATCACCGACGCGCCCCACTATTCGGGGCCGCGCTTTTTGCAATGACGTTCAACGTATGCGCTTTCGATACGTCGCGTATCGAAGACCCCGAGGTTCGCGAGTGCGCAGATCGGGCGTTACCGACGGAAACCGCGACCCAGGTGCAAAAAGTGGAAGTCATCGGCACCAACGGGCATGTACGCGAGTCGAGGCGCACGGTCTTCTGGAAACGTTCGCAGACTAACGATTCTCGAATACTCGTGCGCGTATTGGAGCCGCTCGACGAGAAAGGTGTTGCGGTCCTGATCAGTGACGATGCCGAGAAAAACGTCGTGTCTTATATGTCCTACTCACCCATGATCAAGCGCATCAGACGGGTTACCGGCGAATCATTTTTCGGCTCTATTCTCGGCACGGATTTCACGTATGAAGATTTTTCATATTTCTATCGGGTTGACGAACGCGAGGAAGTCGTTCGCGTCGAGGATGCCGACATCGATGGCTTTCCTGCCTACGTGATGGAGACCGTCAAACCGGACGACAATGCACACTACAGTCTCCTCAGGTTTTACATCGATAAAGAGGTCTGCCTGCCCATACGAACAGATTTCTTCGCGCCGAATGGTGATTTGCGCAAGCAGCTTACGGCCGAACGCGAAGAGATCCAGATGGTCGACGATCGATCCCGAACAGATTTCTTCGCGCCATTGGGTCTCGTTCCGCACGACGATGTCAGACCTCAAGTTCAATACTCAAAGTGTCTTTATCGTCGAAGAAGTCGCCATCGATCCCGATCTCGATGACGCCATGTTCGAACTCTCCGAACTCAGGCGCGGCGGTCATTGACCGATTCGCGCACTGTCAGGCGGGTAGCGCAGATTTTAGCCCTAGGTATTTAACGAACGGTTTGAAGTCACGGTCGGAAAGTAAAAGCTGCTAGCGTAAGTGCTCCAAGTCATGATTGCGCGGATGTTCG
The DNA here is from genome assembly GCA_963662545.2 of Gammaproteobacteria bacterium. Lineage (GTDB taxonomy): Bacteria > Pseudomonadota > Gammaproteobacteria > JAYYZW01. The sequence continues at coordinate 1,466,361 of CAXXLL010000003.1, read as the reverse complement.
ACATGCTGGTCGCATGCCCGCGACGCATCATCGCCGTCATGTTCGGTTTGACCCTGACGGCGCTCGTTCCCCTGCTCGAATGGCCGAGTCTCGAGCTCGCACTCGAAGTCGATCCTTCCGTGCGTGCCTTGTTGCCGCAGCAAGGCGTCGAACTCGCGAGGTTCGAGGCCGTTCGCGATCGATACTCGCTCGTCGCCTGGGTCGCCGAGGACCGAGCTCGATACTCGAGCGACGATCTCCTGCTCGTCGCCTGGGTCGCCGAGGACCTTTTCACCCCCAAGCGACTGGCCGCGTTCAAGCGTCTGACACGGCGGGTCGAGCGCATGCCCGGCGTCGAGCACGTGGAAAGCCTTGCCACGGCCGTCCAGACACGCGTCTATGAGGACTTTACCGAGGTCGGCGCATATCTGAGCGAGCTTCCCCAGACGCCGGCGGCGGCGCTCGCCGTGCGGGACGCAGTCTTGGAAAACCCGCTCTATGCCGGCTACCTCGCCGTCCCGGGACGGCCACGGTGCCATGCTCGCCGCGCGCTTCAAGCGCGGACTTTCGGCGCGCACGCTGATCGGAATCGTCGCCGATATCCGGGCCGCTTCGCGCGAAGAAGCGAGCGACGTCGAACAATTCCTTTCCGGGCCCTTGTACGTCCGCTTGGAAATCAGCCAACTGCTGCTGCGCGATCTTTTTCGCGTAATGTCATTGGCGGTCGCAGCCACGTTGCTGGTCGTCGCGCTTGGTTTTCGTCATTTACGCGGCGTCATGTTGCCATCGATGGCGAACGCCGTCGCGCTGATTCTGACTTTGGGCGTATTCGTGGTGTCCGGGCATTCCCTCAACTATGTCACCGTGATCCTGCCGCCAACCATTTACGTGGTTGGATTCGCCTACGCGATTCACGTCGTCAGTGACTTCGATCGGCATTTCGCTGCCGGCTTGGACCGTGCCGGAGCGACGCGGGCGGCCCTGGCCGACGTTGCGTATCCGGTAACACTCACGGCCGTCACCACGGCGATTGGCTTTGCCTCGCTGACCTTCAGCGATATCGATTCCATCCGTCTGTTCGGTGCGTTCGCAAGTCTCGGCACGGTTTTGGCGTGGCTGGCCGCGCTCACCGTCGTAACGGCCGGTCTGGTGCTCATGCCCGGTCTCCCGCGCGCGGATGCGGTGCGCCGCGCTGACCGGCTGGGCCCCTGGCTCGCGCAATTCGCGGAACGGAAGGGACGCGTGTTTCTGATGTGCGGCCTGTTGCTGACCGCATTTTCGCTGGCCGGGGTCGCGCGCATTAACGTGAGTACGGATTACCTGGCCAATTTTCAAGCCGGCAGCGAGTTGCGACGCAATTTCGATCGCATGAGTCAGGTCTTCGCAGGCGCCGTGCCATTACAGATCGTGCTCGAGAGCGACACGTTCGATGCTTTCAAAACGCCGCCTGCCCTCAAGGCCTTGGACGAGCTCAAGACCTGGTTGCTCGAACAGCCGGAAATCGGTGGGGTCTATACCTTGCTCGACTATATCGGTGTACTCGAGCGGGCCCTTGCACCCGATCTGGTTGATGACGATCCGGTGCCGGACTCGAAGGGTTTGGCCAGCCACCTCATCTTGCTCGGCGGTAGCGAGGATGTACGGTGATTCACGGATCCCGAGTTCATGAGCACCCTGCTGCAAGTGCGGACTCGGGTCGCGGCGAGCGCCGATCTCAATCGGCTCTCTGACCGCATCGAAAACCGGTTGCGCGAACTTTCGCCGGACTTGCGCGGGTACGTGACCGGCAGTTCGTACTTGATCGCGCGCACCCTCGACGATGTGACCCGCGGTCAGGTTCTAAGCCTGTCAGCCGCGCTGATTCCGATCTATCTTGTGCTGGCTGCGATGTTTCGTTCATTCAAGCTCGCGGCCGTTGCACTGGTTCCTAACGTCTTACCTATTCTGGCGTTCTTCGGCATCCTCGGCTGGAGTGGTGTCACGCTCAACTTGACCACGAGCCTGGTCGCCTCGGTCGTGCTCGGCATTGCGGTCGACGACAGCATCCACTTTTTCGCGCGCCTGCGCGAAACCGCGCGACATACCGGTGGCGAGCGCGCGGCCTTGGGCAATGCACTCGCCGTAGTCGTGCGGCCGGTGAGCTTCACGACGGCGGGACTAAGCCTGGGTTTCGCCACGCTCGTCGTTGGCGAGTTACGCAGCCAGGCTGAATTCGGGCTGCTTGCGGCGTTGACGCTGGTCATCACCTGGCTGCTCGACCTCACGTTTACGCCGGCGCTCGCGCGGCGTTACGGCGTCGCCCGGGTCAAGACCAAGCAAGCGTTCGCGGCTGACGGGGAGACCGAGTCCGCCAACCGATAGCGCTGCCAACACGCCACAGGTTTGTCGGACAATGGCTTTGGCGATTACGCCGCGGCGACCGATGCCGCGCCGTCTAGCGTATAAACGCGCAACGGATTCACATCACGCGGTCCTTTCCGCACGTGGATCTCGCGTCGCGTCAGATCCATGATGAAAGTACCGCAGCTACCGATGCGTTCCCCCGGGAAGACGGCGGATGGATGAAACGGGTTGTTGATCGCGACATCCCCGCCCTGTTCGTCGAGCAGTATGTGCTTTAGGACGTCGAATGTGCGTTCATCGTTTGACTCGAGCAGGGCGCGGGCGCGCGTCAGGCGGCAGGCGGTCGAGGATGACGCTTCGGTCACGTCCGCCGGCGCACCCGGGAAGATGCAATGATTGGTGTGGAGGTAGGCGTTGCGAAAGCGTTCGACCAGCGCCGAGGTATCACCCATGAACTCGATGCTGAGCGCATCGCCGGCGGCATCGCCGATCAGAAAATGGCTGGACTTACCAAAGCCCGACCGTTCGATCGAGCGGCGTGCCGCATCGACGCTTTCGCACTCGAGAACCGCGCGCGTGAGGATATGCACCGGCACCCCGTCGAGCGCGTGCTTATGGTCGAGGAAGTTCAGGCAGACGCCGACGCCGGCACTGTTAAAGCCTATCTTGGCGAGCATGCCGGGTTCAGTGAAAGCCAAGACCCGCGTTCTATCGGGGCGTTCATAAGTCACGAGTACGGCAAGTTCTTCGAACCCATCGAACCAGTCCCAGGTCTGCCCCATCACCCGCGATTGCGGAAAACACAAGGCGGTGCATTCGCCGACTTCGGCGTTCAGGATCTCGGTGCGGGCGTTCAGCAGATAGATCTTCCAGCGCGCGATGTCCGCGCTATCGGCAATGGCATCGAGTTCCTCGACGAACGCATTGTTGAATTCCGCGATCATTGTGCGTACCCGTTCAGCCCGCGCCATGAATTCGGCTTGCGTCAATGGGCTTTTGACGAAAAGCCGCTCGTTGTACACCGCAAAGGTTGCGTGGATCCGATCGCGCAATGCCCGCCCATAGGCGAGCCCGCGGGTGCGCGGATCGCCGCTAAAGGTAAAGTGTGGAAAATGATCTTGAGCCATGCTGGACCGCGCGCCGTGTCACCGACGTGCGTACACTATGGTGGTGTTCTACATTACGCAACAGATTTCGATTCGCCCGCTTGCGGGCGAATCTCCCTACCGCCAGCCGGGCCAGCGGCGTACACAGTAGAACCTCCCATGAAAATCATGATCATCAATCCAAATTCATCCGACGACATGACCGCGGCGGACGAAGTAGCCGGCCGCTCGGTCGCCTCGCCCGGCACCGAAGTGGTGGCCGTGACACCGGACTACGCGCCGGCTTCGATCGAATCGTATTACGACGAGGTTATGTGCGTACCCGGGATCCTGAACGAAATCGAAAAAGGCGATGCAGCAGGCGACTTCGATGCCTACATCATCGCCTGTTATGGTGGAGTCTAAGGCGAATAAACGCCCTTTTCCGCAATTCCATCGGGTATCGCCAGGTCATCGAACAGTCTTCAACCTGAGCTTCGAGGCGGTGTTGGCCGCAATTGCGCCCCTGAGCGGGGAGAAATCCTGTAGTTCAGCGCGATATTTCGACGGTTGCGACCCGCGGCACGACAGCGACTCTCGGCAACCGCTCCCTGCGTTGCTCTACCTCCTGCGTCCATGCAGTCGTGCCGCGTCGCTCGGTGTCGCAGCTGCTGGTCGTACTCGCGTGGTTGCGCGTCTATCAGGCGAACAAGCGCGCTTTGGGCGGCGCCCGACACGGTGGTAAACGAGCGGCAGCGGCCGTTGCATCTTGGCGTTCGAGGTGGGTGAGGATCTTCTCAATCACCACCGGATCTTCGATGCAGGCGATGATCTTGACGTGGCCGCCGCAGCTTTTGCAGCTGCGATGATCATCTCGATTTCGATGTTGAAAACGCGCTTCAGGGTTTGCAGCCCAGAGAGTGGCATGTCTGTTCCTGGCCGCAAGCCGTCATCCTCGGTTAACACACCACTGAAAGTTACTCGACGACCGCTTACGAGGGTACTGCAGACGTAATGCTTAACAGTGCTGCGCTGCCGCGATGGGGCCGCTGACGACCCAGAGTGTGTGAAAACTCGGAATGAAGAGGAATCACGTCGAGAACTCCTCGTCAGACGCAACGCGGCGCGGTTACGACGGCCGCGCTCGCGGTCCAATGCGATCGGTTAGTTAATGGAACATTCCTTAGAACGGCCCCAGAAGCCGGCAGTGAAGCCGTGGATCAGGGAGTTTTCGAGGCCACAGAGGGTCTCATGCCGTCATCGCTTCGATGAGCGTAGCGACACCCAGTAGATTCATCACGCGTTTCATGTTGTAAGCGAGCACGTGCAGACTCATTTCCGTACCAACGTGTTTCAGCGTGCGCATGCGCATCTGGAAGTGGGTCGAACCCATCCAGGATTTGATCGTGCCAAATGGATGCTCGACCGTCTCTCGGCGGACACGCATAGGGTCAGGTTCACGATCCAATCGCGCCTGCACCGCTTCAACAACCGCTTCATGTTCCCAACGGCTGACGCGCCGGTATCGACCCGTTGTGCATTTAGATTTGATCGGGCAGCGGGGACACGCCGAACTCCAGTAGCGCCGGATCTGCTTGCCTTTCTCCACTCGGGTGAACCGGTAAATCAGTCGCTCACCGGCCGGGCATTCATACGCATCCTCTTCGGGTTGGTAAATGAAGTCGCGCTTGCCAAACAAGCCCTTCGCCTGGTTACCCGAGGTCTGCGGTTTCGGCAGATAGGTCGTGATGCCGGCTTTAGCGCACGCCAAGATCTCTTCGCCACTGAAGTACCCGCGATCCGCAACGACGGTCAACTCCTTCTTATCCAGCGCCTCTTTGGCTTTCTCCGACATGTTCGACAGTTGCGCCCGGTCATGACCTACGTTCGTCACTTCATGTGCCACAATCAGATGACTCTTCGTGTCGACCGCCGTCTGCACGTTGTACCCCACCATGCCGCTGCCACGGCCGCTCGTCGCCATCGAGCGCGCGTCCGGGTCCGTCAGTGAGACCTGATGGTCCGGCGTCTCCTCGAGCCGTACCTCGAGCTTTTTTAGGCGGCCTATCTCTTCCTTCAGTACCTCGATCTTGTCCTTCAAACGCTGCGACTTGTCACCTGACACCGCACGCTCCTGGCGGTCGGCACTTGCAATTTCCGCCAGGTACCGCTCAACGCTCTCGTCAATCTGCTGCAACCGACGTTTCAGCTTCGCCTTCGTGAAGTTCCGGTCACGGTTGTTTACCGCTTTGAACTTGCTGCCATCTATCGCCACGAAGGCTTCCGAAAACAGCTGCAGCTTACGGCACAGCATCACGAACTCCCGGCATACCAGACGAATGGCGTCACCGTTATCTTTGCGGAAATCGGCAATGGTCTTGAAATCAGGCGCCAGACGACCCGTCAGCCACATCAGTTCCACGTTCCGCTGCGCCTCCCGTTCCAGGCGACGGCTCGATTGAACCCGGTTCAGGTAACCGTAGATATAGAGCTTCAGCATCGTCGCCGGGTGATACCCCGGTCGACCCGTCTCATGCGCATCGGTTCTGAAACTCAGACCTGACAGATCCAACTCATCGACGAACACATCGATGACCCGCACCGCACTCTCCTCAGCGACATAATCGTCCAGACACTCGGGAAACAGCGTTGTTTGGCGGCGGTCCGCGCCTTCAATGAACCCGCTCATCGACGACTCCCCAGGACCGAAAGGGAGATCTTATCTGATGCAGAGTTTTCACACACTCTGGACCCACAGCGGACCTCCACAAATCCGGAACCGCTATGCCCGTCCGACGACGAGAACCAAGTTTTCAATCGCTCTTGTCAGTTGATTATCGATTCCCGGACGGGTTACGGTTCCGTTACCTTAAGAAAATATGGAGAGAGCACTTAATGTCGTTGCCCTCCTTGCCAGAAGTAACTCGTATTTACCAGAACACGTTCTTCGACAGCACGCGCTGGGACGGTTTCAAACCGCGCGACGGTGACGTCATCATCTCGACGTCGTACAAAGGCGGCACGACCTGGACACAGGCGATCTGCGGGGCGCTTATTTTTCAATCACCGGACCCTCCTGCACCGCTGGACGAACTCTCACCGTGGATCGACTCAATGTACCATCCCATTGAGGACGTCCTCGACCGCGTCGAAACGATGACCTACCGCCGTTACGTCAAGACGCATTTACCGCTCACGGCAGTGCCCTATTACGACAATGTCCATTACATCTTCGTCGGTCGTGACGGGCGCGACGTGTGGATGTCGCTGTGGAATCACTTCCGCAACATGAAACCGGAGGTGGTGCAGGCGTTGAACGATAATCCTCTACGCAAAGGACCCGAGGTCCCGCCGGTTGCCACAAACATCAACGAGGGGTTCGATGAGTGGATGTCGAAATCCCTATACCCCTGGGAACGCGACGGCTATCCGGCATGGTCACTCCATAATCACGCACAAACGTGGTGGAACTACCGGCACCTCGACAATATCCTGTGTGTTCATTTCGCCGATATGCTCGATGATCTGAACGGTCAGATGCGCCGTATAGCCGCGTATCTCGACATACCGGTAAACGAGGACGTCTGGCCGGCGCTAGTGCAGTCGGTCACATTCGATGAGATGAAGCGCAACTTCGCTACGCGTGCGCCGGGCAGCAGTAGGGGGGTGTGGAAAGACAGTAAGAATTTCTTTCACAAGGGCACCAATCGTCGCTGGGAAGGCGTGTTGACCGCTGATCAGATCAGGCGGTATGAATCGCTTATTACAGAGCTGATGGAACCGAATTTGGTGCGCTGGCTTGTGCACGACGACGGGTTCATGGATCCAAAATCCTTATAGCAGGCGAAGCTCTGCAACTAAAGGGGACAGATTCTGAAGGATCCCCACGAACTTACACATAACGCAACGGGTTTGCGGTAATTTGGTGTAAGGCGATAATCGATTGCTTGATGTCCGCCAGCATAAGCTTTACGGGTTGCCTGCAAAAACTTTGCAAGCCCAGAAAGACGGTGGAGAGTACCGGCCGATGCCGGGTTGTATTCGCTTGGTAATGGCGCTGCAGCCCGAAACGCTGCATCGCTTGGCCGACTAACCAAGCGACTAATGTTGCCAACGTACCAATCAGGACGAGGATCGAGAGCCGCTCGGCGCTGTTGGAACGCGCGCTGCGGAAGTGCAGTCCCAAACGGGCATTTTTCATATCCCGGAAGCTCTCCTCAATCTGCATGCGCAACTGATAACACCGCATCACCTGCTGGGCCGCGCGCGACCCCAGTGAGGTGACCAATATCCAGGGTTCGCGCTGGCGTCGTTCACAGCTAAGGCTGCGGCCACCACGGGCACGCGTGCCGCGGCAGGTCAGTTGTTGACGGCCACGCTTTTTCTTCTTCACCAGGTACAGGTCACAGGCCAATGGATTCGATACCGTTAGTTCGACTGTCCCGATATGCCGCACACGTGAGTTGGCCATCGCATGCAACGTCCGGCACGGTTGCCAGCTTGCCTGGTTGTCCAGCCGGAAATGGGTGCGCCCGCGGACCCGACCGACCCAGTCCCAACCCATTGCTTCGACCTGTCTAAACCAAGTCGTCCGGAAGCCGGCATCCGTGACTAAGAGCGGGCGACACCCCGGTGGTAAGATCTCTCGAAGACGCTCCAGAAACCGTTTCCTGACACCCCGGTTGTCATACGCCGACAAGGGATGTACTTCTTCGTAGAGCGTCAGTGAACGGCCTCCCACCGGAACCGCCGCACGCAACAACTGCCATGACCGATCTTCGCGCATATCCGACCAGTCCAGAATAATTACCGGACGTGGTCCTTGTCCAAGCACCAGCCCCGCCATCGCCCCATAGAGTTCCGTTCGTTCTCCCCACAGATGACGGTTGCCAATTAACCGGTCGACTCGCTTGATGTTGTGCTTGACTCGCGCCCCCGACACCATGGCGCGACCAAGACCGGCTAAGCTCATCTGACGACCTACCAGCAGCGCCTCAACGCTCGCCATCAATGCCGTTAGCCTTACCGCGTGTATCTGCGGACAGGCTTGCCCCATTATTTTGTGCAACAATCTCAGTGCATGCATGGCGTTCTCCCGTGACCAATTTGGTTTCGTCACCGTTATTGATCACCGAACGTCATGCATGTTCCCTATTGTTCGCTATTTATTTTTCTAAATGGCTATTTTTTATGTGAATTCTCCTTCAATTCGTGGGGAGCCTTCAGGGACAGATTTATTTGAATAGAACGTAAACCCCGCAACTAAATCTGTCCCCTTTGCTATGCCGCACCGCATTCTCCCGCTGTGCCGGACGTGTTAACTGGCGGTAAGTGGTGAAAGCACCAGTGTTTCTCCGATTTTCATGATTCGAGCGCGCCCTTCTATCCAACCTGCCGCGTGCGCGGCTTTAAGAAAACGTTTCCCCGGCTCGAAGTGTGGCTCGTCGGTCAGTTCCACGGTGCCCCAGTGCATACCTATGGCTCTTTTAGCGCCGATGTCGTCGACGAGTTGCACAGCTTGTTCGGGCGTCACGTGCGAGCGCCGCATTATGGACCGCGGCTTATATGCACCGATCGCGATAAGCGCGAGGTCGAATGGCCCGGAGCGCCGATTCACCTCGCTGAAGATGGGTCCGTAACCGGTGTCGCCCGAGTGGTATATGCTTCGCCCGCCGGCGCGGATAGCGAAACCGCCCCATAGTGTTCGATTACGATCGAACAGGCCCCGGCGTGAAAAATGTATCGCCGGCAGCACTTCGATCTCGATACCGTCGATCACAACGCGTTCGAACCAATCATTCTCATGCACGTTGACATACCCCCGCTCGCGGAAGAAATCTCCTAAGCGCAGCGGAACCACGACGTGTATGCGTTCCTTCCCGGGCAGTGCCTCGACGGTTTTCGCGTCCAGATGGTCGTAGTGATTGTGGCTGACAAGGATGATGTCGATCGGTGGCAAGCGATCGAGCGGTAAGCCCGGTGCGACGTAACGCTTGGGGCCGAAACCGAAGGGCCCGGCTACCTTCGTGAGGTAGGGATCGGTCAGAACGGTTTTACCTTCGAGCCGCAAGAGAAAAGAAGCGTGACCAAGCCACGTCGCGGTGTCCTGGTTTGCGGTGGCCTCATACGCTGCCAATGCGTCCGCCTGTGGGATGACATGATCGGTCGGTACTGTCGGTGGTTTAGCGCGTGCACGCCGCCAGAAGAATGCCGTCAGATCGCCGAAGGTCGCCGTGCTAGTGGGGCTTCCTGGTGGATTGCGAAATTGGCCATTATTGAGATGATGCCAAGCCTTGCCGGGCGCCTGAACGGGTGCGCTACTGCAACCTGCCAGAAATAGGAGACCGGCGACTAAGTTTCCCCGGATTACGCTACGCTTCATCCGGGGAATTAAACCTATCTCCGTCATTCCCCAATAAGCGGCAAGTTGTAGCGCGATTTCGGCGCGCGGCGCTCGCGCTCAATCTTTCCGTTATCGAGCTGTATACGGGCGCTGTCCAATTTGAGCCGTTCGCTTTCAAGGCGGATCCGCTCGTGCTCTATATGCCGGGCGGCATCGACATCTCCCCGCCTCAGCCGAAGCTCATCTGCACGCGAATGAGCGCCGAGCGGTAGTGGCTCAGCCGACGCAGTCACGGTCACGAACGCGAGGACCAGCACGATTAGGAAGCGAATCATGGAGCCAGTGTTAAGTGCATAATCTTCTTCGCTCTAGATTGCCAACTTTTGGTGGCACCGAGAACGTGACAACATTGTAATTGAGTTTCGAATAAAGATGTGACCCAAAAATGAATGAAGCGGCTCCAGAAATTAAGATTCTAAACAGTGCACTGTACGGAACTCTTGGCGGCGTATTGCTATTAGGAATTGCGCTCAGCATTGTTTATCGCACACCTGGCGATGATCCTCCAGCAGGATTGGTCATGCTAAACGCGCTCGCCGTAATGTGCGCTCTCGTATACTGGTTTCGGGGCTTGCTGGCAATCTTGAAACTCGTGGTGAATAAATCCAAATATAGGACAAGCCGAAAAGCAATCGCGAGTTATATTCTTTTGTGTATACTGCCGGTGTTTTTTTTAGTGCGAGCGATGATGCCTAGCTAGTGTCCGTCCATAAACAGGCATTTTCTTCGATGGGCACGGAGAAATCGAGGTGTTGAAAGTAGGTTGTTGGAGCGGTAGCGGCGGTTCGGTGGGGGTCGAAGGGCTCTTCGAGCGTAATTGTGAGTACGTTCGCCGGCCGCAGAGCGCTGCAACCCAAAGTCGCCCGTTCGACGATATCGAGGAGGTCAGTTAGTGCGAGTGAACGTCGCTATTCGAGTTGATAGCGCGCGAGCAGGCTGAGGTTGTAGGCGACCACAGAAGACCACACGTAGGCTTCGAAGTGCGGCAGGCTCTTCCAGGTGCAACGTGCCAATCCGTATGCACGCTTCAGGCAGGAGATACCGGCCTCGATGCCGGCGCGGAAGTTGCGCAAGCGTCGATAGACCCACTGACTCTTGACCATGTCGGCGATCGCGAGCCCGCGCTTCTTGTGGAAGGCAACGTCTTCGATGCCTTCTGCTTTCGCCGCCCGGAGATTGTCGAGGCTCGCATAGCCGCCATCGGCGGCGACCTGTCGTGGCATCGTCCCGTAGTGTGTTCGATGCCGTTCGAGCATCGGCATGAAGCGCTGACTATCGACCGGATTGCCTCGCTCGATGACCACGTCGAGGATGAGGCCACTGCGCCCCGAAGCCAGATTGATTTTGTGTCCGTACTGAACGTCGCGCGCACCCTTTATGATGATGTCGGTATGCGGCTCGAACAAGCTCACGCACTTCTCGCTCGCGGGGACCTTCTCACCGCCGAACACCCGCCGCTCAGTTTGCGAAATCACCTGCAGAACAAGTGTTTCGTAGTGCGCTACCTGCGCTAGCCAGTCCGGCAGTTCAACGCCGGTGACGCCCGGGCTCAGCAGCTGCTCACGTACCCTCGCTACCGCTTCCAAGGTTGAACGCGTCGCCCCAATCAAATCGCGATACAGACGTTGGCGTTGCTTCGCACCACGCGCATACCACAGCGCCCGCGCACGCTTCTTCGCCAATCGAGTGTGGTTCACGAAGCACAACTCCGGCGCGCCAGGCAACTCGCGCGCCTGTGCGAGCAGACGAACCACAACACGCACGCCATCCCACAGCAGATGACTGTCGCTCGGCGCGTGGATGGCACTGTCCGTTACCGTGCTATCAATCCGTACACGCTGTGCCGGCTCAATGCGCGTCTCTTTCGCCGTCGCCAGCAGGGCGCGATGAATAGACTCCCACGTCGATACCTGGATCGCCGAGACCACCCGCTGTAAGGCAGACTTCTTCGGACGTTCATTACCCGGCAACCGGGCGAAGGCCTGAAAGCTCGCCGAGTCCTGCAGGTGAAAGGCCAGCTCCTCGTAACTCAATTGCCGGTGCTGCTTGAGCACCGCGCAGCGCAGCACCGACTCCGCCGACAGTCCGCGTCGACCGGTGGGCTTCAAACCCCGCCGACACAGATCGTTCATGACCGGCGTGAGGACCTTGGGGTGAGCATCGAGCCACTCGGACATGCCCTGCAGCTCTCGCCCCAGGTCATGGTCAGCAAACAGCTCGTACTCGCTTGACGCATGTGGTGTCGATGATTGTGTGGAAAATCAGAGGTTTGAAGTTCCATTAGATCACGCCCACCGGAGGTTTCGATCCCTTAAGCGACAAATTTTCCTTTTTATTTCAACCGCATCGCGTTTAGGGATGCACACTAGCTAGTGTCCGTCCATAAACAGGCATTTTCTTCGATGGGCACGGAGGAGGTGTTGAAAGTAGGTCAGCGGTAGCGGCGGTTCGGTGGGGGTCGAAGGGCTCTTCGAGCGTAATTGTGAGTACGTTCGCCGGCCGCAGAGCGCTGCAACCCAAAGTCGCCCGTTCGACGATATCGAGGAGGTCAGTTAGTGCGAGTGAACGTCGCTATTCGAGTTGATAGCGCGCGAGCAGGCTGAGGTTGTAGGCGACCACAGAAGACCACACGTAGGCTTCGAAGTGCGGCAGGCTCTTCCAGGTGCAACGTGCCAATCCGTATGCACGCTTCAGGCAGGAGATACCGGCCTCGATGCCGGCGCGGAAGTTGCGCAAGCGTCGATAGACCCACTGACTCTTGACCATGTCGGCGATCGCGAGCCCGCGCTTCTTGTGGAAGGCAACGTCTTCGATGCCTTCTGCTTTCGCCGCCCGGAGATTGTCGAGGCTCGCATAGCCGCCATCGGCGGCGACCTGTCGTGGCATCGTCCCGTAGTGTGTTCGATGCCGTTCGAGCATCGGCATGAAGCGCTGACTATCGACCGGATTGCCTCGCTCGATGACCACGTCGAGGATGAGGCCACTGCGCCCCGAAGCCAGATTGATTTTGTGTCCGTACTGAACGTCGCGCGCACCCTTTATGATGATGTCGGTATGCGGCTCGAACAAGCTCACGCACTTCTCGCTCGCGGGGACCTTCTCACCGCCGAACACCCGCCGCTCAGTTTGCGAAATCACCTGCAGAACAAGTGTTTCGTAGTGCGCTACCTGCGCTAGCCAGTCCGGCAGTTCAACGCCGGTGACGCCCGGGCTCAGCAGCTGCTCACGTACCCTCGCTACCGCTTCCAAGGTTGAACGCGTCGCCCCAATCAAATCGCGATACAGACGTTGGCGTTGCTTCGCACCACGCGCATACCACAGCGCCCGCGCACGCTTCTTCGCCAATCGAGTGTGGTTCACGAAGCACAACTCCGGCGCGCCAGGCAACTCGCGCGCCTGTGCGAGCAGACGAACCACAACACGCACGCCATCCCACAGCAGATGACTGTCGCTCGGCGCGTGGATGGCACTGTCCGTTACCGTGCTATCAATCCGTACACGCTGTGCCGGCTCAATGCGCGTCTCTTTCGCCGTCGCCAGCAGGGCGCGATGAATAGACTCCCACGTCGATACCTGGATCGCCGAGACCACCCGCTGTAAGGCAGACTTCTTCGGACGTTCATTACCCGGCAACCGGGCGAAGGCCTGAAAGCTCGCCGAGTCCTGCAGGTGAAAGGCCAGCTCCTCGTAACTCAATTGCCGGTGCTGCTTGAGCACCGCGCAGCGCAGCACCGACTCCGCCGACAGTCCGCGTCGACCGGTGGGCTTCAAACCCCGCCGACACAGATCGTTCATGACCGGCGTGAGGACCTTGGGGTGAGCATCGAGCCACTCGGACATGCCCTGCAGCTCTCGCCCCAGGTCATGGTCAGCAAACAGCTCGTATATACTCGCTTGGGCCGTGCGTTTCTGACGCATTCCCCCTCCTGTGGTGTCGATGATTGTGTGGAAAATCAGAGGTTTGAAGTTCCATTAGATCACGACCCACCGGAGGTTTCGATCCCTTAAGCGACAAATTTTCCTTTTTATTTCAACCGCATCGCGTTTAGGGATGCACACTAGCTAATTAACTCGCGCCAAGATGATGTCGTATAACAATTCGTCCAACCAGGACGTTTGACTGTGGCTGGAACCTCAACCCTGTGAGTGTTACGCGGCGGCATACGAGACGGCGCGGGACTACCGTGGTCGAAGGCGGGTTCGGACTTGACGAAGGCGGCGGCTTCTATTCACCGAGTACGAAGCCGCATCTCAATTGGATCGCGGAGATCATGCCTGTCCGAAGATCGCGTCAGGTATTGCCTTTTTCTTTGGACGAGGCAAAAAGAGATCGAGACGAAACGCAAGACCCCAACTCGTTGTTCTTAGCTTTGATCTACCGGGGTCATTCCGAGCCCTCTTCTTCCGGAATCTTAACGATCTGCTCGTCTTCGCCCGCAACGTTATGTGCCACTTCGGAAATGTCTATGGACCTTGATTCGTCCGACGTTCCCGTGGGCGATCTGGCCCACTCGCTCGTTTCTTCTTCCGGAATCTTAACGATCTGCCCGTCTTCGCCCACAATAATGTCGCCCCCATCGGCAGGATCGAAGAACACGCGTTCCTCCGACTCAGTTGGTACATTAGCTTGTATCGCCGCTTCGTCGTCCCCACAGGCGCTGAGAAACAGGCCCGCTACGAAAAGCATTAACACACGGTAATTCATGATGCGCCCCTCTGAAGTTGCCGGTCGAGGACTATATCATTACCTGGAGCTAGGCATGTATTCGGTAGGACTCCGGCCCAAGCGCCACTGAATTTGAGCTTAATCGGCTTGGGTATGGAGGTCCGCTGTGGGTCCAGACTGTGTGAAAACTCAAAAATAGACGACGAAATAAAAATATTCCCCACCAGCATAGTTGTTATGCCCCTCGAATAGGGATCGGCATTTCAATAGATCCAATTTCGAGGGTAGTTCCCCCACTTTTGAAAAATGAAAATAGTTTTCACACAGTCTGGGTCGTCAGCCGCCTTCTAGCCGCAATGCAGCACGGTTAACCGTTACGTCAGCAATGCGCTCGGAAGCGGTCTGAGGCGGGGCTTCGTTGGGCGTCGGACCGTGTTAAGCACCAAGGTAGGATGAACCGTGAGTGGTTTTCCGACGCTCGTTTGCGGTCTAGTTTCTCAGCTTTCTCATGAACAAAAACCCGACAAAGAGTCCCGCTCCCCAAAACATCGCGGTTCGCAACGTCTGGGCAGATTTTTCGTTTTGCTCTTGTGCCTGCTTTGCGGCTGCTTCCTTTGCGACTCGACGGCTTGCGGCTTCAATGGCCTGCGGCTGCGGTACCTTGAAGGCCTGATCAAGCATCGGCTGCATCTGCTGAGGTTGCACGGCAAAGGCCTCGACCTGATCCGCCGGAAACAGGCAGACGATTAGACACAGAGCGACAGCGGTAATCATACGCATGGCTTCACTCCTTGCAATTGATTGACGGCACCTATAGTTATCGTCAGATCATCGCGAAACCTAAATCAGCCTTTGTTATCTTAAAGTGCAAGCTAATCCAGATGCCCGAAACAGTAGAAATAATCTGATTGGAGGGGCACTCGGCTGTTTACAATCCCCTCGGAAGCGGTCGGCCCCTAGCGTTCGCTGGTGCGACTATGGCGGACGGCGGCTCGCTGCCATAAGCGGTCATCGAGAACAGGCAAAAGACTAGACCTGAACCCTAATGCTCTCGTACTTTGTTTATCCTTGTTTATGGCATAGCCACATCATCGGAATTTCCAGACCTCCCATCCGCTCCTTTGGAATGCACAAAGATTTTGTATTCTTTTCCCCACGGCGTCTCTTTACCCCATTCCAGCCGGTAAACGAACGTATTTCCCCATTCGTCGGTGATATCAGACTGACTCAGATAACGGCGATCCACCAAAGCCTGTAGTCCTTCGTCATTGGTTGGCGGATCGTCCCCTTCCATGCTGTACTGATACAGCATCGTTTTCAGCGTATGTAATTTGCTTCTTACGTTATTACGCTGAATACGAGCAGCGGCACATGGATTAACTACCGCGATCATGTCGGTAGGGGTTGCTTTCTTCTTGTCGCGGACGTCAGATGACACTGCATCAGCGGTGCGATCGGCTTCCTCCGCATTTTCTGAGGCCGAAAATACTATAAGCCCGATGACAGGAATGGCTATCAGTAATAGCAAATTAGGATTAATCCTCGGCATGTTGCGGGCTTGCGACCCAGTTGATCTTGGCGCCACACTTGGGGCGGGTTTCCCGACCTTCGCGACAACTACGCCACATGTATTGCAGGTCAATGCACGTGGTTGAAAGATTTGACAACCTGGGCAGATCATATTTGCTTGGTCAGCCATAGTTATCACCTAGTAATTTGAGGCGAAAATGTATCGCAACCTGCTAGTCTGCGCCGCGTTAAGGTTTATTTCGACCCAATGTATTCAATCCTTTAATGCAGTTGCTGCAGCCAAGTGCTGCGAATTACTATAAATGCTTCGGGTCGTGAGCCGCCGCCTCGCGGCAGTGCAGCACCACTCTAGATTACGTCCGCAATACCCTCGGAAGCGGTCATTAAGTAGTGTTCTGCGGTGTGACGGTGATGCGCGTCGGCTCTCGGCCGAGGCTGTGTCAAAAGTCGAAAAATGGAGCCCGCCGCGAAAATTTTCCCCACTTAGGTTGTTATGCACGATTGATTAAGGGAACACACCGCCTAAGGTAGGCAAATCGAGCTAAACTTCTCCCACTTTCAAAATTCAAAAATACTTTTGACACAGCCTCGGCCATCAACGGACGTTCATGGCTTGTGAACACGCCTCCGCTGTACAGAAATAGGTTCATATCTGTACGTCTCCGCCGCGTTGCTCCCGTGGTATTGTTGAGGCATGATGCACGGCAACATTCGAGATGGCTGCCGGCACACGGATAAGGAGCAGGGCCGTCTGCATAACAACCAGCCCGAACGAGGAGAGAACGACATGACCTGTACCGTAGTACTCGAAATCCGAGTCAAACCCGAACACGCCGACGGCATGGCTGAGGCCTTCAAGGGTCTGTTTCCGGACACCCGTTCCTATGACGGATGTATCGGTCTGTACGGTACCCGCAACATGGACGACCCGCAGAATTTCGTGGTCGTGGAGACCTGGGAGTCACGCGAGAAGTACGAAAAATACTTTGACTGGCGTGTAGAAACAGGTGTGATCGAACAAGTAAACGGCATGCTCGTGGAGGGCACGGAGATCAACCTGCGTTTCTTCGATCGCCTCGGCGCGTGACGCGTCGTGGAGGCGATTACGCTGCCGGCACTGAACTCGCTCGGGCTGAAATAATATCAACGCGGATGATCCGCCACCTAACCAATAGCTGCAGCCGACCCTTGACAATGAGCTCCCTGCGCTACCGCTCCGGTCGGAATAAAGGGAGAGTTCCAAGCAGCTATGACCGCTATGAAGCAGATGTTAACACTAGCGATATAGGAAACGGAAAAGCCGCCCAGAGGCGACGTACCTTTCGCCAACAAGACTCCGATGCTCAGAAAAGAGGGTGGTTAGATTCGAGCCCGAGCCGAATGCGTCCCGCCTGTTCCGCCCATTGGGAAGTCACGATCATGTGCTGCGCGACCGCCCAAATATCGCGGTGACACCGCTCGAGGCTGCAGTCAACATAGAGGGCTGAGGTTCCGGCCGCCGTATAAAGCGAACCTATTAGGTCCCTTGTGACGCGCGCTGCGTGGTAACCGGCGACCAAGAGTTGGCCTCGTTCTTCCGGCGTTGGTTCGCCATTTGCGCAGGACTCCCATACCCGCTCAACCGCATCGTGGAGTAGAAGACGGGCGGCTCGGAGATCGGCCTCCGCCTCAGCGAGGGTTCGGTGAGTCGTGCTGCGTTCGCGCATCGACGCTCCGGGTTCGACTTGGGGTCGATCTGCAGCCAGCTCGACGAACGCTTCGATCGCCGCCAATCCAAGACCTAGACAAATCGAGGCACAACCGGGTGCCAATAATGCCAGAAAGGGAAAGCGGTGCAGCTGACCATCGAGCTGTGGCGGTTCCAAGATTGAGCAAATGCGCCGGTTGGGGACAAACACGTCATGGACCACAACATCGTGGCTTCCCGTTCCTCGCAATCCCCCGGTATACCAAGTGTCCAGGATTTCGTAGGAGCCCTTCGGGATGAATAACATACGAGCCTCCGATCTCCCAGAGGCAGTCTTACGCGGTTTGCTGCCTTCGTGAACGACCGCGGTGAGCGCGATCCAGTCGGCGAGCTCGCAACCAGAAACCAGCGACCACCGCCCCGAGAGGCGAAAGCCGCCATCGGCCACGACGGCCTGGCCGGAGGGTCGGGTGGAGTTGGCGTATATCGTCCCGCGCTCGCCAAAGATCTCCGTGCGCGTGTCATTGTCGAGGTAACGGGACAAAACTGAGGGAAGGCAGTTGTTCCAAGCGACCCATGCAACCGAGGCATCGGAACGAGCCAGTTCTTCGTAAGCGCGATAAGCCTCTAACGGTTCAACTTCGGGCCCGCCCACGTCCGAAGTTACGAAAAGCTGGAAAAGATTCTCCGCGGTCATCGCCTCGGCAAGCGAAGCGGAGATTCGTCGAGAAGCCTCGATCTCCTCGCGCGCTTCAAGAATTATTGGCCGCAGGGAACGAGCCGCATCGACCGGTCGGGTTGTCATGGATCTCCTCCTGACATAGATGAGTGCGCCCAGACTTGATCCAAGGCGCTTGGTCTATGCTCTCAAACCTACCCGAAATTTCGCGCGGCCCCAATTACGGAATTATTTTGACTCAATCTTTCCAGAACCCATTAAACCGATTCGCCGCCAACTCCGTATACCGGCAGGTATGCTGAATATTCGAGTGCCCCAGGTACAACTGAATGGCTCGAGTATCGAAACCCTGATTAGCTAAATAGAACCCGCAAGCATGTCTCAGCATGTGGGGATGAACAGGAAACCCCAGTTCAGCTACTTCCCCCGCCCTAGCAATAATCTTCCTCACGGCGCTAGTCGTAAAAGGCCCTCTACGCTCTGTAACAAACACATACGGGGACTTCTCGTACTCGCGCTGTAATCGCTTCAGAGCCCGCAATTCTGGGCCTCTCAAGGGGTGTGTAGAGTCGATCCCGCCCTTCAAGCGAACGACATGTATTTGACCCTGTTTCAGGTCAATCTGGTCCCATCTGAGAGATACTAATTCCGATACTCGTAAAGCGTGGCGGTAGGCGATTAGGATTAGTGTCTTATCTCGAAATTGATGTCGACCAACTCGGCCCGCAGCTAGCATCAACTTGTCGACCTCATCGGGTGTTAGGAATTCGCGCACCCGATGTTCTGGGCGCCGTTTGTGGTGATCGGGGAAGGCTGGCGGCCTGACTAATTACAAAGCTTAATCAAACATACGCAGCGTCGAAATTGTCTATGCTCAAGCTATCTTCTACCACAATATTGATTGCAAATAAAATATCGCTAAGAGAATGCAAGTTGATATGGTCGAGCGCTTTGCAAAAGGAGAAACCGTTAGCCACAGATAATATCGAGCGAGCCGGGAAAAGGTTGTCAATAAAGGTGATAAGTGCGTCAACCAATATGAGATAATTCTCGCGAGAAACGGGGGGCGTGAGCAAGGAAACTCTGTCGTAAGGTTGGTGACGTAGCTCTGCGTGGGCAGTTCGATCAATACGCTTTCGACAATGACGTTGGCGGGTAGTATTCATGCATTGTGATTCAACATTTCATCAAAGCCCTGTAGTTCGCGAAGGCCGGCCATCCTTGTGCCAAGAATTGCTACTTCTCAGGCAACTTCGGACGCCAAGCTTCAGTCCGATGATTGCAGAAGCAGTGGAACTACAAGGTGATGTTGATCCGGAATGCATATCACGTGCACTGGATTCTTTACCTTTGAAGCACGAAACGCTTCGTACTCGCTTTAGGACAGTCGGTAGCAGGCTGAAAGCACAGGTCTTGGAGCACCCAGCGCTTGACGAAGTAACGGTCGTATTAAGACGCGACGACGGATCGTATTTCCCCCGATTCGACGATATAAAGAAAGAACTCTCATCGCGCATCCGCCATTTATCCCCTGAGCGCGCGATTTCCTACACAAGTCTGCTTGCCCAACGTCCAAATGATAATTGGCTTTGGATGTTAGCATTTCATCATGTTTATTCAGATGCGTGGTCACAATACATATATGGAAAGTCGTTTAGTAAAGCGTTGGTTCGCGGCGGTGAGATGACCGACCAAGACGTCGTAGGCACATCGTCTATTGACTATGCACAGACTCAATACGACTGGCTGGATTCAGGCGAAGCACATACCCAACTTGATTGGTGGGTCGACCATCTAATTGATGTGCCTGAACAGCTTTACCCTTATCGGCGCGACATTCGTCCGGGAGCGATTTTTACGTCTGTTCGATTAGAGCAAAGACTTGGACAGGGCGTCCATAAGGGACTAAACGCAATAAGCGTAAAGTTTAGAGTACCGCCGATAGCTGTCGCCCTAGCGTGCCTTGCAAATGTATTGGCCCGACATACGAAAACAAAACGAACCACGATACTTACTTATGCACCAGGGAGATCACTTAGAGGCGCACTAAATGCTACTGGTGCGTTCTACAATTCTGTCTTGCTTTGTATTGGTAACGACTACCCTAAAACTAATGAATCACGTCTTCAATATGCAGCCAAGGCCGTTTTCGATTCGTGGAAAAGACAAGAAATTCCGATAGGATTTTTGTTTAGAGCGTGTCAAGAAAAAGGTCGTCATTTCACAGAGGATTCGTTTCCGATTTGCTTGAACTACATTAAGCATCCATTAAGTGATTTCGTGATTCCCGGTTGCCAAATGTCGGAGGTTGATCTGAACACTTTGGATACGGATACAGCGAAATCTAATTCATATAGGGTAATTGGTGCGCAGTCCGGAAGTAGACCCAGCGGTCTGACGTTTGTGGCTCATGAACTAGGTCGTGACACCAAAATTACTTTGGATACGCACATCACGGAAACTGATGCGGAGCAAGCATTTCTTTTATTGGAAGAATATGTTCGGGAGATTAAGTCGTTTGTTAGCGGTCTTGCGAGTTCTCCAACCTCGGATAATGCACATTCTGGCGTAATCTACTGAGTTGACGACATAAATTGTTCCGATGATTCACGCGTATATTGCGATTCGACGATATTTACTAGCTCACGAAACTCTAGTTGGAAGACTTCTTCCAACGAGATTTCGCATCCCATATCTTCGTCGATCCGCGCAGCCAATATGGTAGCTAATAGGGAATTGCCACCGCATTCGATGAAATTATCTGATGAGCCAACGTTTGGGACTTCAAGTAATTCCGTCCAGAGCTGTTCCAGAGCATTTACAATTTGCATCGACCTTGCATTTTTCTAGAAATTCGGGGTAATTTAACGTAGACGGGTGCCTGAGTGCATCTTATTCGTCGCGGTACATGTGCCCGGTTCCAATGAAGTAATTCATCGTTAGATTGAATTGGCCACGAGGAAGACTCTAATCAATTTGACCAAAAAAGGGGAGAATCATGGTAACGACCACAACGAAGAACACAGAAGAAAAGAAACCAAGTCGGTCGCAGCTTAAAAGGCTCGCGAGAATCATGCTTGAAGCGCTTCGAGAGGAAGCAGGTGTATATGAGAAAGACCCTAAAGACGTGCTTGTAGCCGACCCCGAACTCGGCACCCTAGAAGCTCTCGCTCCCTTAGAATCTGCCCAGTTTTTGCAGGCCGCCCTTCAGTCCTCCGATTCGGAATTCGCTGCCTTAGCCAATGTATCGGCTTCGTTGGCGGCCTTATCGCTAGTTTCAGCATCCGCAACGCAGATCGCAGTAAATATTCCGGAGCTTGCAAGGCTCGCCGTATTATCTCCTCGAGCTGCGCGAAGAGCTGAGGCATCGGAGGAATTGAAAGCGATTGCGAGCGTCTCAACGAAATTGGCGTTACTGGCAACGCGGGTTAAGAGGTAGTTCTGTTACGTATACCTGGCTTCAGCCTCCGCCTGATACACTTTAGAGTGGGCGATTTTAGTTCCCCCGGCTTCGGCTTCGCCATTCTTTTGGTGCGATATTTTTGACTAGAATCAAAGCATGAATGCTGCGCGGTATTTTGAGTTATTGTCAAAAGTGGTGTTCAGGCGGTTGAATCAAGCGGCGACCTGATTGACCCTTGTCACCTCGATACCATCTTCAAATTTAACTCCAGTAATCACCTTGGCCAGGTAGTCGAATCCACGTAGGCGTCGCCAATTCTTCTGCGCACACCGCCCCAGCTTGAACATCATATGGAGCATGCCGTCCCGAGAGAGACCGCCCTTGGAGCGCCGGGTCCGGTGCCGGATCGTAGCGAAGGTGGATTCAATCGGATTGCTCGTGCGAATGCTTTGCCAATGTGGTGCCGGAAAATCATAGAACGCCAGCAACTCCTCACGGTCTTTCTGTAGGCACAGGATCGCCTTGGGATACTTCGGTTCATAGGTCTTGAGGAACAGCTCGAACGCCTTCTCGGCGTCGGCCTTTGTCGCGGCCTGCCAGATCGCGTGCAGGGCTTGCTTGGCTTTGGCCTGTGCTGACTTCGGTAGGCAGTTCAGCACGTTCATCGTCTTGTGCATCCAGCAGCGTTGCTGGCGGGTCTCACCGTAGACTTCCTCCAGTGCGGCCCAGAAGCCCATGGCACCGTCCCCGATCGCCAGCTTGGGAATATTCATCCCGCGTGACTTCAATTTCAGCAACACCTCGCGCCAGCTCTGCGTGGACTCCCGCACACCATCCTCCATCGCCAAAAAACGCTTCTCGCCTCGCTCATTGACGCCGATCACCACCAACGCACACAGCTTCGTGTGCTCCGCCCGCAGGCCACTGTAGACACCGTCCGCCCACACCTACACCCAGCGGTCTTGGTCCAATCGCCCCTCGCACCAGTCGCGGTATTCTTGCGCCCACACCTGCTTCAAGCGCGACACGGTGCTCGCCGACAGGCCCTTCGCCTGCGGCCCCAACAAAACTTCCAGCGCAGCGCCCATTTCGCCACTGGAAACGCCCTTCAAATACAGCCACGGCACGGCCGCCTCCAAGGTTCTTGTCTTGCGCACATACGGCGGCACCAGCGCTGAACGGAAGGTCACCGGCTCGCCGAGCTTCGAACGAACCTTCGGGATCCTCACCGTCACCGGCCCCAAGCCCGTCTGCAACTGGCGTTCCGGCAAATAGCCGTTGCGAACCACACCTGCTTTGTCGTCCACCGTGCGATGTCCTGAATACTGCGCCATATATTCTGCCAGCTCGATTTCAACCGCTCGTTCAATCAGAGCCCGAGCACCGTTTCTCAAGACCTCCGTCAACGGATCTGGTATTCCTTCTCGACCTGATAATTCAACAACGTTACTCTCTCTCATGGTGGCGTATCCTCTTTGGTTGGCTTGCTGCTTGGTAACAACATTTCAACCAGATACGCCGCCTTTATTCAACTCGCTCAAACACCAGATTCCGTTATAACTCCGGTATTTTGCGGACTTTATTGAGGCGCTTGGAGTTCGCCACGTATACACGCTTTCTGGAGGCATGATCGCTCCTTTATTGGATGCTATTGGGGAGCATAAATCGCTTAACCTAGTCGCAATGTCTCATGAGCAGAGCGCGGCATTCGCTGCGGAAACAGAAGGGCGGCTCTTTGAACGTCCCGGCGTAGCGATTGGAACCAGTGGCCCAGGCGCGATAAACCTTGTTTCGGGAATCGCGAGTGCATATTTTGACAGTATCCCTGCTCTATATGTGGGAGGGCAGGTTCAAAGCTACTTGGAAATGCTTTTGCCCGAGTCTCGTCAATCGGGTTTGCAGCAATGCGATTTTGCCGGCATGTGTGCCCCGATTGTCAAAGCGACATATTCTCCGAAGAAAGCTCCGCAGATCCCAGAAATTCTGACTGAGGCTTATCGAGTTTCGATGAGCGATCGTCCTGGCCCAGTTGTCGTTGACTTTCCATTAGACGTACAAATGGGCGAAGTGCAGCAAGTCTCCATCGAAGTACCGAAGCTACCGGTAACCAAATCAGTTTCTTCCGGAGATGTCGCGGGAATCGTCCGGGACTTATATTCTGCTCATCGTCCAATATTGTTTGTAGGAGGTGTAGCGCGTAATTCCAGAAGAAATTTTCGGAAACTCTCAAGAACTTTTCGTATTCCTGTTGTTAGCACGATAGCAGGATTGGATGTAGCTGCCGGATTAAATAATTTGCAAATTGGCATGTGCGGAATGTACGGGACACGAGCCGCCAACACAGTCATGAGTGAAGCCGATTTTGTACTTATCTTGGGATCACGCGTAGATCACGCTGTCTTGGGGGCCGATCCAGCTAGATTTGCTCAGAAAAGGGCAGTATGGCATGTAGACATCGATCCCGCAGAGGCAGGAAAGCGGATGAAGATAGGGAACACGCTGATCGCCGATTGCAATTCAGTGATTAGCACTATAACGAAAGAGAATAAGCTCAGTGACTTTAAAGCCCCCCAGGAATGGATTCGGCGTGTTGATGCTATTTTGGAGTCGTACAACCCATCGTTCGAGCGCACAGGTATAAAAGGTATCGATCCCAATTCGTTTTTCGAGTCTTTATCGAAAAGATCCGCACGTGCTCGCGCGTTCGTGGTCGACGCGGGTCATCATACGTGGTATGCGGCGCAGTCGCTTAAGCTAAACGAGAAGCAACGACTTATATCCAGTACCGGTTTGCACGCTTGTGGAACCGCCATTCCTGCGTCGATATCAGCGGCATTAAACTTCCGCGAGCCAATTGTTGCCATAGTAGGCGATGGCTCTGTTCAATTAAATATTCAAGAATTAGCTACAGTTGTTCGGGACGACCTGCCTATAAAAACCATTGTCATGAACAACAGGACTCATGGCAGCGTGCGTCAACTCCAGACTGAAATCTCTCAAGGGCGGTTCCACGCCTCCACGTGGGGACTTGCTGAAATAGATAACACTGCGATCTTTAATGCGTATGGTATTCCGGCTATACGGATATGCGAATCATACGAGGTGGAGAATGCTATAGCGTGGCTATGGGAAGAGCCGAGTCAACCAAGAATGTTGGAAGTAGCAATTGAGACGGCTATCGAAGTCACGCCTGTTGTGCCTTTTGGTCGGCAGATATCAGCGATGCAGCCGGCAAAACCACCTGGTGGCCCATCTATATAGAATAACTTGTGACGACAGCCGCCGCGATAGAAGTCAAGGCAGGGTTGAACGCGGACGGTACAGGTATTCGTGATGGCCCGACGACATATACATTGCTTAGGCCCTTTACTTTCCCATCCCATTCTGTGACGCTCGCATCGGCGCTATGAATTGCCGTACGAAGAGTACCGAACGCGTGGGCAGCGGATCCTATTGGTAGTAATCTAGGCGACCACCCACGTTGGAACGCGCCTAACTCGCTCGCAACAACCTTCATGTCTTCAACCAGAACATCTAATTCTTTTGGATCACACATATCCTCTGATATTCTGACTTTCGTGTTCGTTACAATGTAACCCCCGTTTAGCCACTCTCGTTTGTATTCTATTCGGTTATTTTCTTTTGGATGTCCGACGCCATACCAGAAAAGGGCGAGAGTCCTATCCTGAGGCGACTTGCACGGTGTATCCATGATCAGGCGCAATGCTCCGTACGGCGCATCTTCTAGAACTACGCCCCGACAGAATTGTTTACCTTGCTGGTGCGAGACGATTTCCTTGAAAGTATTCCCAAGATCCGTATCTGCGTTTACGCGCGCCACGGCAATAGGGTGATCAGTTACAAATCGCCCAATAGGAAAGCCAGGCTCGGGGAGAAGGCCCGAGGCGTATAGGATCTCGGGGGAGCGAATCGCATCCGCAGCTATCACGAATCGGTCCGCTTGGTACTTTTCCATTTCGTTTGTAAAAACGTTGTGCGCGAAGACGGCTACCGCTCGCCCAGAACGAATATCCATTCGTTTAACCGTCCGGCCTAGAATAACAGTCAGCCGATGTTCGAGCTTCTCATCGATTAGATCGGCTGGTCCAGGTATACGAGTGATTGGTCCACTTTTTTTTGTCGCAGTTCGAAGCGGCCTCAATCTAAAATCGCACTGGTGCACTGCGGCAGAATTCATTAGCGATACGGAATCTTCCACTTGCAGAATTCTTTCCGCTATCGCGTAGCCGGGCTCGACCGAGTTCTTCAGAAATAGCTGTGAAGCTTCGATTGTGCAGTCCATCCGCTCACTCACTCCGTTCCATACCAAGCCAGCGCCCCCATTACCGATCCCGACTTGGAAGTCAAGTCTTCGATTTGATGCCCCTATTCTTCCACTTCCAGGAACGGGACATAACAGACCTCTAGTTACGCGATTGCGCATTTCACTACCAAATTGCAATCGAGGGTCGGTTGAAATGTGTGCCCCCAAGTTGTGGATACCGGATTCGAGCACCGTCACTTTTAGACCTTTCATCAAAATTTGACCTGCTAAAGCAGAGCCCGTTAGCCCGCCGCCAATCACGATTACATCATCCACAGGAAGCATCTGCCATTTCGTCACAATCAGTGATAGTTTAATCGCGAATTCGTTATCTTCATTCGCCTACTGGTGAACGATGGCTTTATCAGATACCGACTATTAACATCCGAAAACACTAATACTCCAAATAGGTCATGTTTCAACACTCGATTACCTTTCCGTCAGCAGACGATATCCAGCACTTTGAGAATTATGGTTACGTAATAAGCCCCCCATTTCTCCCTTCTACCCTAATTGAAGCGGCTCTGTATGGAGCCGAACGCATCTACGCTGGCGAAGGGGATTGGATGATGCCTGTTTCCGCAGGTTTCTTGGACTGGCGCCCCGAACACCCTGAGGGCTTAAGGATAAACGACTACGCTTCCCTTCAGTGTAAAGAGATAAATGATCTGGTTACCTACCCCTCCCTAGGCCGCGCCTTTGCAGCCCTCTTGGGAGCGAAGATCATACGGCTTTTCCATGATCAGCTTATTTGCAAAGACGGTAATTGTGGACCAGTAGTTGGTTGGCACGTCGATAAAGCGTATTGGCAGACGTGTAGCTCACAGCAAATGATGACTGCGTGGATTCCGCTTAATCGATATTCCAGTGGAATGGGACCGCTTCTCGTTATTCCTCGAAGTCATCGTTGGGCCGGCAATGAATGGATGCGAACGTTCGGACATCGCAATCTCAACGAAATAATTAAGCGGGTTAAATCAGATGGCGAGGATCTAGAGGTAGTCGAGATACTAATTGATCCTGGGCAAGTTAGTTTTCATCATGCGTCCCTAATTCACGGAAGCGGAGAAAACGTCGAAAAAAATACTAGAGTGGCACTAACGGTGCATGTCCAGGATGGCGATAACAAATATAAGCGCGCTCAAGACGAGCGCGGGAAGATTTACTCGCACGTGAATGATGTCCTGTGCAAGCCTGATGCTTCTGGGGCGCCTGATTATTCTGATCCAGAAATTTGTCCAGTTTTGTGGCCCAAACTTGGCTCGATATAAGAATATATGTCGAAGATCGAAAAAGGTGTTGCGATGAATGGGATCTCGTTCGACGAAATTTCGTCCCTCCCATTACGAGCGTCGCGTTCCAAGATTCGTTCACCTCAGATCGCAAAGGTCGCAAGGAATATCGAAGTCAATGAGAGCCTCGATAACTTGGGCTTAGTTGAATTATGCGCAGGCGCTCTATGTGTTCTAAGAGGCTATGCCCTAGAGGATATTTTGACTTTAGGAGTTCAGTTGGCTGACGACGTTATCGTAGCCCAAAAATTCTCCGTGCGCCTTTCGAATACGATCGCCCAGGTGCTCAATGAGGTCCAGAATTCAAGTGAGCACGAAGTTGTTGGCGATCGCATATATGGGGATCAATCGCAACGGCATTTTTCGGTTCTCGTAGGTATATTAGATACAGAGGAATATAAGCTACCAGAGATTTTCTATGATGTGTACTTATGTTACTCAACCGATACGCTGCAGCTTTTGTGCGCTTATGACAAGCACCTAATCGATGAGAGTGTAGCTACGTCATTTTTAAGCCATGTTGAATGCTATCTGAAACTTCTGAAAACCAACCCGCATGCATCGATTGGCGAGATAGAGTTTTTGGGAGATGCTGAGCTGCGACACTTAAACGACACAGGGTCTGGACGCGTAAAGCCAGAATATTTGATTGGATCAGTATACGCGCTATTTTCAGAATTCGCGTATTTTAACCCTAATCATATAGCGATAGAAGACGGCGGGTATCTTTACACATATCGCGAACTCAATGAAAGCGCCACGCGGATTGCTTCGAACCTTAAATCCGTAGGTATTCGTACAGGTGATTGTGTTGGGCTTTCTGTCAGACCTAGTTTCAAACAAATAGAGATACTCATCGCCATATTACGAGTTGGGGCAACACCGGTTCCAGTCGATTGGACTTTTCCAGTTTTCCGATTGAAAGCTATTTTTAAGGCAATAAATCTTACCAAACTGGTATGCGATGATTCTTTGGATGGGGTTGATTTTCCAGGGATACAATCAATTTACTTGGACAAGCTACCGGCTAGTGGCGAGCCATCCTTCCCAGCAGACGTTATAGGTATAAATGGTGTCGCATACGTACTATTTACTTCTGGATCAACAGGGATTCCAAAAGCTGTAGAGATTCGAAATTCGACGTTAACTAACCTTGTTTACTGGCAAAACTCAATGTCCGGCGATTGCGGGCGACGTAGTTTATACCGCTCGTCTCTAGCATTCGATGTGGGGTTTCAAGAAATATTCTCGACGTTATGCTTCGGCGGGACTCTTATCGTCGCATCGGAAAAAGAAAGGTCGAACGTAACGGACTTAATAAAATTGATCGATTCTAAGAACATTACGCGAATCTTTGTGCCACCTGTTACGCTTACTCAAATATCGGAGATATTTGATGAACGTGACACGCCGTTGACTAATCTGGAAGAAGTAATTGTGGCCGGTGAAGCGTTAGTGATATCGCCTGCGATTATTCGATTTTTCCGACATGTGAAGGCTAATTTAATCAACCAATATGGCCCGACAGAGACGCATGTCGCCACTTCCCATCAACTTGAGGGATCGCCACTTCGTTGGAATCGAAAACCTTCGATTGGGCAGCCAATCGATAACGCGGTTGTCTA
Source organism: Gammaproteobacteria bacterium (assembly GCA_963662545.2). GTDB lineage: Bacteria > Pseudomonadota > Gammaproteobacteria > JAYYZW01. Next base: position 1,437,345 of record CAXXLL010000003.1, on the reverse strand, counting down.
TATTATCGATGCAGCGGGTCGCAGATGTCCTATTGGAGTAGCCGGTGAAATAGTTATTGGAGGCACCATAGCTAACGGTAGGTACGTAAATTTAGGTGATCACGACGATGGTGGATTCTGTACGAACCTCTACGTTGAACATCGGGATTCGACTTGTTATCGGACCGGAGACGTGGGCAAGTTAGCACACGATGGCCAGATTGAGTTTATAGGGAGACGGGATAGACAAGTAAAATTGCGCGGGTACCGTATAGAGCTTGGTGACATAGAAGCCCACGCGGCGATGTTCGCCTCCGTTGAGTTAACTGCGGCACATATAGAGCAGGGCGGGCCAGGAGGACCGTTTATTTCTTTAATAGTTCAAGGAAAGAAAACGGAACTGAATGCACGTCGGCTACGGGAGTTTCTTGCGGAAAATCTACCAGCTCATATGATTCCCGGGCTTGGCGCAATCAAAGTTGTTGAAGAGATACCGCTAAACGCGAACGGGAAAATTGATCGACAGCGACTCCTAAGCGCTAAAGTAAAAACACAAATTTCCAATTCCTCTGATGATCTTGAGGCTCAGATTAAAACGATATGGCTAAGATTCTTGCATGCCGACGATATATCGGTTGACAACGATTTTCTTGAAATGGGTGGTCATTCACTTTCGGCTATTCAGGTGCTCTCCCAAGTAAATGAATGTTTCGGTATAAGTTTGCCGCTAGAACACCTTCTCGGAGGAACGACTCTACGCGACTTCATTAAAGAAGTAGAAAATTCCATACACGGGGGTGCTGGTGTTAGAGCAGCGGCCAACGAGAACGATTTTGGAGCATCTCTCTCTGTACTTGAAATGCCTAATGGGATTCGAGTAGAAGCGATGAATTCAGCAGAAGCTAGACATTATTACGATGAGATATTCGTCCGAAATGTCTATCTCCAAAATGGGATTACGCTTCCGAACAATGCGACCGTCCTAGATGTCGGCGCTAATATTGGCCTATTTTCCTATTTCGTACTCTCGTCGTACGAAGCGTCTCGAGTTGTCGCCTTCGAACCATGTCCAATGTTAGCCGAGTCATTTAGGCACAATCTCAATGAATTCGCGGGACGCGCGAAAATGATAGAGAGCGCGATTTCGGATTTCTCAGGTCGTGCAGAGCTCGATTACTATCCCAGATTAAGCGGAATGTCTTCACTTATGTCTAGCACGAGCAGCGATCGAGAATTGCTTAGTGCGGTGATTTCTCGTGCTCTGGGAGTAACGGATGACATACCAAGATCGCAGATGGATAAGCTAATTGACGAGAGACTACTGAAGGAAAAAATCTTTTGTGATGTTACGTCATTGTCGGACGTGATATCAGACTTTGACCTTGAGTGTATAGACTTATTAAAGATCGACGTTAACGAAGGCGCAATCCAGATTATTGACGGCGTCCAGCAGGAGCATTGGCCGATAATTCGGCAGCTCGTAATAGAGCATAGATGTTCACGCAATTGCGAAATCGAAGAGCGCCTATCCACTTTGGGATATCACGTTCAAAGAACGCAGGAGAATATTCACACAGGTACTAGCGTCTACTACACCTATGCGGTACGTCTGTGAGCACTCAAGAATTTTTAATGCAATATCATCGAGCCTGTCGTGATCCGTCCGTACTAAACCTTTCGTACGCGATTGGACTAGACGGTCACTTCGAAGTTAAAGCATTCAGCGAAGCAATTAATGAGCTAACGAGTCGTTATCAGGGAGTAGGAGCCGTTGACGAGCCGCTATGCGAACATTTCGACGAACGTGATCTTGAAAGAACTGCATGTCCACTAGAGGCGCGAGTGCTCGAGGAGAGGTTAACGCCGCTCGCCGTTTCGCGGGGCCAATATTTCCGATATCGGATTGTCTTTTTAGGGAGGTTCCGAGCGCTCTTACTTTTAACGTTCCATCACTCTATAGCTGATGGCTGGTCGATTCCCCTGTATAGTAAATGTATTTCTGAATCTTACTCAAGAAATTTGGAATCGAGCGAACGTAACGAAGTATACGAACCGCAAAAATCCTATTGTCCTAAGCCCGTGGAATCATCTTCTTCTGATCTTGAGCGATTGCAGGAAACCTTATGCGAAGTCAAGCCTGCTTTTGTAGATCCGTTTGCAAGGACTTCTCAGTTGCCAAATATCACATTAAGCCGACGCCGCGTTCTCGCACGAAGGACTGTGGAACGTATTCGCGGCGACGCGAAAAGAAACCGAGTAACTGTATTCATGAATATCTTACGCACAGTGGCTTCCGTAATCTGCGATAGATTTGGACTCAATGACCTAATAATTGGCACTACGTCGCTTGGACGAACGTCTGCAACGGAATTAAAAGCTGGAGGAGCGTACTTCCGGGGAACGCTAATTCCGCTAAGAAATTTTGATGGATCTCAACAAAATATATCGAGCGCACTTATATCGTCGCTGTCAAGGCGTGCGCTGTACCATGAGCAAAAAGCACTGTTGTGTCGCCAGCTTGGTGCAAGCGGTGAAGTTGACCCAGCAATTTTCGTTGTTGGTGACCACCATCCGTTAGAAGACTTTGAATTAGCTGGCCTTAGTACGAAATTGTTATCCACTAGGAAGCAACTTCAGCGCGATCCATTGGAAGCGCACACGCCCTCTTGTGGTCGGCTTTCTTTCTTTTGGCGAGAAAGCAAGGACGAAGGTTCCTTAACCGTTTTTGCGGAACAATCTATAAGCGATATCGCGTCGGAACTACAAGATGAAGTAATAGCTCGTTACGAAAGGAAATCGAGTACCTATTTAGAATACAGCCAGTGTTGGGCAGGATCATTGATGGCCCCTTCTGCCCCGGTTGTTGATGCATTAAGCCCCGTAACTCTTCCTCTTTCGTAATCAGTGAGCTAGCACATTGATCAAGAGTAAAGACGTAGAGTTCTACGAAGAACACGGTTGGTGGGTGAGCGATCATGTAATAGATGATGATCGTCTAGCATTACTTGAAAACGGGATATCGCGGTACGCGGCCGGCGAGAGGGATTGGCAACTTCCAATTAGTGATTCATTTCTTAATAAGGAAGTTCGCGGCGTTGTTCAAAGTGATTATTTATCGTTACAGCTTGAGGAAGTACAAGCATTTGTACACTCGGCCCCAATTGCCATCATGGCGTCTCGATTAGCGAGAACTAATTCGATTCGCTTGTTTCACGATCAACTGATCATGAAATATCCATATGTAAAAGACAGGCCATCGGTCATCGGGTGGCATACCGATAAAGCATATTGGAAGACTTGTTCGTCTTCGCGGATGTTATCGGCGTGGGTGCCACTTAGGGATGTCGATGAGAGCAATGGCGCCATGGTAGTTTGGGATGGAAGCCACGAATGGCCATTCTTATTCGATATGCACACATTCGACGAGCAAGATCTGAACAAGATAGAGGACAGCTTCAAAAACTGCGGCTACTTTCCGAATCGGATTGTGCTGCGAATGCGCCGGGGACAAGTCAGTTTTCATCACTGCAAATTAGTTCATGGTAGTTTCAATAACTTATCAGAAAAATGTAGATACGGTTACGCAATACATCTGCAGGATGCAGACAATAGATATGAATATTCAGGCGATGGTGGCCATATTAACGATCTCTTGTGCCGTAGGACCGTTGATGGACAGCCTGATTACGCAGATCCTGAAATATTTCCGACGTTATTCAAATCTTGAATCCGTACCCATAATATTACGGAAACGTCGGGGCTCGAAAGCCGCGCATCATAACGGTCTCCATATTGGGTGCTAAATTGCGGTCTGAGACTGATGCCAATATGTCGCAGGGCTTCGCGAAGGAATGACAAGTAAACCAAGTATTGCTGCGAAAAATAGGAGGGTTTCCGTGTGTTGGGTTCGCCAAGACTTCTTCAAGAAAATGGCTAAGTGGTATACACGAAAAACAAAGCCCACTCTCCGAGTAATCACGCGTGAAAGGAAGAGCTAAAGTGCGTAGAAATAGGCATTGTCGCTGGCCGTACGGAAGTCAATTCACAAGCTGACCTGCCCGTAAAAACTGGTCCAGTTTGAGAGTTAGTCTAAGCGGCCTTTCCTATCGTTGCTAAGTTGTTGTCTCTGGTTGTGGTTTCTGGTGCCGGAGGACGGTATCCGAGTGCACTGTGCGGTCGTACCGTGTTGTAGTACCGGCGCTAGGATTCGATGACGACCTGGGCTTCTTTCAGCGTGTAGAAGATTTCCCCATTCAGTAATTCGTCCCGGAGTTTGCCGTTAAACGACTCACAGTATCTGTTCTCCCACGGGCTCCCTGGCGTGATGTAAATCGTCTCGGTGCCCAATCGCTTCAACCACCGCCGAAGGACTTTAGCCACCATCTCCGGACCATTATCGGAGCGGATGTGCTCAGGAATCCCGGGCCGGGTCATAAGGTCGGCAAAGACCTCAAGCGCGTCGCCGGCCCGAATACGTCGGGCAACATGGATAGCCAGGCACTCACGCGTGAACTCGTCAATCACCACCATCAGTTTCACCGACCGTCCGTCATCGGTCCGGATAAACACAAAATCCCACGACCACACGTGGCTGCGATGCTCAGGACGAAGCCGCATGCACGACCCATCGTTCAGCCACAGCCGACCACGCTTCGGCTGTTTTGCCGGCACTTTCAGGCCCTCACGTCGCCAGATCCGCATCACCCGCCCGTGACTCAGCTGCTATCCTTCCGATTCGAGCAAGGCATGAACCCGACGATATCCATAGCGGCCATACTGCCCGGCCAGACGAACGATGGAACGCGTCAGCAACGACTCGTCGGAGCGGGGCTGCCGTGTATATCGGACAGAGGAACGCGATACGCCCAATGCTCGGCACACCCGGCGCTCCGAGACACCCAGAGTCGATTGCACTTGTGACACCGCCCGCCGCCGCCGCGCCGGGCTCAGTAGTTTCCCTCAGCCACCTCTTTGAGGATCCGCTTGTCTACCGTCAGGCCGGCGATCGCTCGCCTCAGCCGCGCATTTTCTACTTCCAGCGTCTTCAGGCGCTTCGCCTGGTCCACCTTCATGCCGCCATACAGCTTGCGCCACCGATAGTACGTTTGCTCTGACACCCCGAGCTGCTTGCATACCTCACCGGTGGTCCTACCCTGGCTGAGAAGAACATCGGCTTCTCGTAGCTTGTGTATGATTTCCTCAGTGTTATATCGTTTCGAAGGCATGGTTCGGTTCTCCTGTGTTCAGCTTATTTATCACTTTAAAGCTGGACCAGGAAATCCGGGCTAGGTCAGTTGTTCTCTCCTTTGAGTGTTAGTGGTTTGTTGTACCGTAACCGGTCAAACGGCGGCGTCTGGTAATTGATCTCGTGTTGCGGTAACGACGGCCAAGTTAGAACGCAGCGGTTGGGTAGCGAACAATGTCTTCCACACCCGAGGCGTGAGTTGTTCCACTGCGCTATCCGGATGGATCGCGATCCTCTGGAGTACATCAACCAGGTAGGTGTACGGATTAATGCCGTGTATTCGGCAAGTACAGATCAAACTTTGTATGATCCCAACGTGTTCAGCGCCCACCTCAGTCCAACAGAACATCCAATTCTTTCGGCCCATCGGAATGGGTCTCAGAGCGCGCTCTAAATGATTCGTGTCGATCGCGACGCTCGCATCCGATAAGTAAACACGTAACGCGCCCTCACGCTCGGCTGCATAGGCCAGCGCCTTCGTAAACGGCTGACTCGGTAATAAACCCATGCACTGGCGTTGCTCGTCAAGCCAGGCAAAAAATGCATCAACCGCAGGCAAGGCGTACCGGCTGCGGTAGGTCTGGGTCGCCGCTTCATCCATTGCCTGGTCACGGATGGTGGCCTCAACGGCATACAGTGCCGCGATCAAATCAAGTGCCTGCGCCGCACTTTGTGGCCTATCGGATAATGCCCTTTCGAACTGACGACGCGTGTGCGCCCAGCATTGCGCATGCACGACTTCATCGCCGCGATCGGCGGCAAAACGCGCATAAGCCGCGGCGCCATCGGTTAGTAAGGTGCCTTTAAAGTCCACCAACGTTTTGTCGATGTGCGACCGCGCCTTGGTTCGCGCAAACGTGAACGCAATCTCATCCGCTTCGCCATAAATTGGCCAATACCACGCCGCGTTCATCTTGCCCTTGCCCGAGCGACCCGCCTTAATCGGCGTTTCATCCATCGCCAGCGTCTTCGATAACAAGATATGCCGCAACTGCGCCAGATAAATCGGCTTCAACAGGTCACTTGCCTTCTGCACCCAGTGCGTCAGACTCGACCGCGCCACGGTAATGCCGTTCAGCCCCATTCGTTGATGTTGACGGTACAGCGGCAGGTGATAAGCGAACTTATCAACCAGCATCCCCGCAACCACACTCACATCCGCCAATGAGCCGGACCACAGACCATCGGGCGCCGGGATCGTGAAGATCTGACCGTCGCTTTTGCGCTTCACTACCGGTTGGATGTACTTCAAGACCACATAGGCCGCCGGCCGTTGCGCTAAACGATAGGTGATCTTTTCACTGCTCGCTTCAAACGCATCCGCGACATCTTCAGGTACCGACAATTGGATGCATTCAATCGGCACCGAGTCATCGAAACGTAACCCTTGATCAGTCACACAATCATCGCCACGGCGCTTTCCTTTGCGCCGCTGATAAGTGATCGTTTCTTTCTCAACCGCCGCCGTCGATGACGACTCATCCTCGAAGCCATTGAGTAACCGTTGATCGGGATTGGGATCAATCAGCCGCCGTTCAGACTTGCGACCGAACAGTTGGCGTTTGAACCAGTCGAGTTGTTGGGTGAGTGTGGCGACCTGCGTTTTGAGGGCTGTGTTTTCCGCTTGTAACACCGCCGCATCAAGTGATATTTCCGGCGTTGCATAACCCCCATTCATGGGTACGTATTGTACCGTTTACACTGCTGACCGTCGATCGTTTTCCGGTAATCGAAACCGTTTTAATCGACGCACTGAGCGTAGATCGATCCCTTCAATAATGCACTGCCATTCGCTGCGTTGCAGCCGCTGTTTGACCTCGCTATTCCACCGAACCTGGAACTGACCGCGTTCGAGTTTCTTACTCCACAGACAATATCCGTCCGACTCAAAGTACAGCGCTTTTAATAACGTACGCCGGCGATTGATGAAAACGTACAGTGCCCCATCGAGGGGCTCCTCGTGTAACGCCTGCCGCACCAACGCCGATAAACCATGGAACGATTGACGCATATCAGTCGGTGCCCGACATAACCATATACGCAAACCCGATGGGGGCGACCACATCAGTGCCGTGACACACGTAGCACGATGTCATCACCGAGCGCTAACTCGATATCCCATTGTGCATTGGTTAATGGTTGTAACGGGGCCAACTCGACGAAACGTGTTTCCGCCTTCCCTATCTGAGCGTCCCTCGCTGACCTCGACTTCCTTTTACTGAACGTCGAATATCCAATTCCTCGCTCAGCACAGAATGCGCGGATCGATGAACCGCTTTGTGCCTGCTCCGCTAATAGGCCACGCCACTCATCCGCACTACGTCGTTTGTTCCGAGGTTTTCCGTGATCATTCATTTACCAAGCTCCCGATTGACTGGGAAACCTGGCAAACTAAACCATCTGCCCGAGACCGTGAATAACGGCCTGGATTGACCGGTTACGTTGTACCGACCACGAACACTGCTGTGTCCTGTTGTCCCAATCAACTTGTAGTACGTGCGATGTTTTACCAATCTGCCCCAAATAGGGTGGATTGCGATTTCTAAAATTGGATTTTGGAATTAAATTGCTACGACCTTCCAATATTGGACTTTCTAGGCGGTACCAGCAGGAGTCTCCGACTTTTCCCCCAAATTTGCGGCCATGCTATGTACATCGTCAGTGATGAGGAGTGTGCCTTTTACATTAACGACGTGCTCTAACCTATCTTGGGTACGTTTAATTGAGTCGTAATGTATCTTGGTTTACATACCGAGTTTAAGAAAGGTAGCTTTGAGTCTCACTGGTCTAGTTCTGCTGGACTTACGGAGGGGAGGAGTGAATCGCAGGTTTGGGATTCGCATAACGGCGAGTTTGGAGCATGCGATGCTCTGGCCCAAAATTGCTTTTGGGACCGCAAATAGAACCGACACCAGTTAAGCACACTTTTAGGTGCGACCTGTTTCTGCTCGGCTGTCTTCCCCCTAAGAATAGAGAAAGAAGAATCATGGAGACACCAAAATGCCCAAACAACTATTTAGTCGTCCCTGAAAAACCCGGTTTTCATGCAGCGCGGCAAGGTCGTGGCGTGTCGGGCGGGTCAAAGGCGCCTAAGAACGGCACAAAATATAACCTCAGCGTGCGCAGTAACAGGCGGATGTTGTGTCCGGCACCGACCAGCAGCGCATTCATGCTGTCGCCGAGGGTTCCCTTGAGGTAATTTCGATCCAATCGACCGTCAGATTTCAGATGGCCAATCACGGGCTCGATCGCATTGCGACGTTTTAGTTGTCGTTTCAAGCTGGGCGTCATGCCACGCTTCTGCCCCGCCACGATGACCGTCGTAGCGGTCTCATCGTGACCTCGGTATCCGCGATCAACAAAACAATGCGCCGGTCGTCGACCGGTCATGTGTTCGACTTGGTCAAGCGCATCACACAACGTATGGCCATCATAAGGATTACCCGGCAGGCTCTGCATGCCAAATACAAAATTATTCTTGGTGCCGGTCGCGACACTGACCTTCACGCCAAACTCATAGCGTTTGTGGCTCTTGCCTTTGGCCAGACACTCCACTTCCGGCGCATGAATGCTGTAGAGCTTGTTGCGATCCTTGCGGCCTTGCTTCAACAGCCGCCGGACCGGCGGCATTAAGGCTTCCAAGGCCGCGCGCTGCGCCGGCGCCACGCTCTGAAGCTTGCGATCAATATCCCGCAATACCCGGCCTAAATACACCTTCAGCTTCCTCAATTGACGACGACCCCGTCGATTCTGCCGCGCCGCCAGATAGCGGTTGTGCATAAATAAGGCACGCTTACCCACGCGCACGTAACTCTGACGCAACGCCACCCCCGAGCGCTGCGCCTCTCTGACCAACCCTACCCGCGCCTTATGATACAAGCGTGCATCGGTCGGAAACGCCACCGCTTTCTCCTGCACCGTCGTGTCCACCGTCACGCTTGCAAACGACCGCCGCGTTATGGTCTTCGTCTTGAGTCCCACCGCCACCGTCTGCTTCAACATCAACGCGCAGCCCGCTTCACCTATCCGCTGGCGAAAACGCATCATCTGTGAAGGATCGATTGGCAGCCGATGTTGAAAATATTCCTCACCACAAAAATACTGCCAGTACGGATTCTCGACCCAGCCCAACACCACTTCTTCGTCTGACCGGTCAAACGCGTGTTTCAAATAATGCAGCCCAACCATCAATCGGATCGGGACACCAGGCCGCCCTTGCTCTGCGTCATACAACGCACCGAACGCCTCCTCGAACACCGGCCAGTCGACCACCTCCGACAACTTCGCCAGCGGATGCCGACAATCGATCAGATTCTCAAGACGCTCACGGAACAAATCCCCAACATCGCTTTTCTCTGTCTCTCTCGGTTTCATCGCCCCTCCTTTTTTGCAAGCTTTTGACCGCCACACTGTCAATACCTTGCAAGATCGGATCGACCATTCGAGACAAAGTTCCTCAGTTTTTCAATCATATGGGCGCTTTTTCAGGGACGACTATTTATGGTCGCTTTGGCTTTCGTAGCGACAGTCAATGCGGCCGCGCAATCAGTAAACTCAACCAGCGATGCACCGGCGAAGCTGACTTACTCGGAAAAACGTCAGCTCCGAGATAAGGAGTATGTCGAGAATCTCGGATGGAACGTCCTGCTTGGAAGTGCTGCCTTCAAGGGAGACCTTGGTTGGACCAATACCACCGGAAGTGAGATTGCGGGCGCCACTGGTATCACCGAACAGCTTGATGAAGACGAGACGGCTTACAGCGTCAAATTCGGGTATTTCGGCAAGCCAATCATTCGCGACCTGTATTTCCTGTTTGGTGGGCAGGCTGCGATAAACAAATACCGAAGCATGAAGTCCAACACAGCTTGGGGAACCCTCAAGTCGAAAGATTGGTCGCGCCGACTAATCTTAGAGCCAATAAGCTTTGACGCTTATGTCGGCTTTGGAAGGACCGTGACCGACGACAACAGCATCGAAAACTCGGTAGAGGATGAGCTGCAATACTACATTGGGCTCAAATACAAGTTTCCTCTAGACCAGTTTGCTACAAACTGGAAAGAGTAACGCTGCCCTTCTAGGGTTACGGAATGCTTCAGCAATTTCCGATCTCTAACCATCCGTCCCTGAGAATTATAAACAGACAGCCTCTGAAAACGTTTCAACAAACTTCACTAACGGCACTCAAAAGGATTTAGCTATGGATCCCATGATGTTTGGAATTAATTCGGACGTCGCGGCGGAAGCGATCGGCGCCATTGTGTTTCTTTCTTTCGCTATAGAGAGGGCATTGGCTGTTCCGTTCGAGTGGCAGCCGGTAATCAAGAAGATTGACGGCAAAGATCTCAAAGAGCCAATCGCCGCCGTAGTCTCACTTTTTGTCGTCTGGTATCTGGAGTTTGACGCATTGGCTGTGATTTTCTCGAAAGAGAGTAGCGGCGTCATTGGTTATGTGATTACGGCTTAAATCGTTGCAGGCGGGTCGAAGGAGTTTTTGGAAGCGGGTAAGAAACGGTTGTCCGGGGATACGGCCCGTGAAGCGACCTCTGATGAGGTCAGGAGCCTGCGCCGGGAGACGGGTGATTTGAAGGAGGCGTTGGCCGAGACGCTGCTGGAGAACCGCCTGCTCAAAAAAAGCATGGCTTAAGGGATGGGGCCGACCGAGAATGAGGCTTCCCGTATCAGAGAAGCTTGAGATTATCCGTTTGGTCGAGCGGTCGCATCTGTCAGCTGGGCGAACTCTGGCGACGCTGGGCGTATCGAGGCCGACGTTTTATCGGTGGTATGCGCGCTATCAGTGGTTGGGTGTATCGACATCAAGCTGCGGTTGGCGCATCCAACCTGCATATAATCTTACCGTAATTTAATCGGAGATCCCTTCGATGGCCTTAATGCAGATTGGAAACGTTGGCCTCAATGTTAGGCAATGGGGGCAGGGTGAACCGCTGGTGCTCATTCACGGGTTGGGTGCGAATGCGAGTTTATGGGTCCATCAAGTGCGACCCTTTGCGGAGCGATATCACGTGATCGCACTCGATTTGCGCGGCTTCGGTCGCTCCAGTAAACCGCCGAATGCCGAGGACTATTCAATCGAATTGATGACCGATGATGTGATCGGTGTCTGCCGCGAGCTGGATCTCCCGGCGGTCCATTTTCTCGGCGTGTCTATGGGTGGTTTCATCGCGCAGACGATCGCGCTCAAAGCACCGGATCTTGTTCGCAGCGTGATGCTTTGCCATACGGGATCCGAACTCGGTATTCCGGAGGACGTCATGACCGAGCGGTTGGAAGCGCTTAAAAAGGACTCGATGGATAAATACGCGGGGCTCGTTGCATCACAGGCCCTGGCACAACCGGCGGATCCGTTCGTGGAGGAATGGTTGCGCGAAATGATCGCGGATAACGAACTTGAACCATACGTGCATGTACTCGCTGGCGCCCTGGCGGTATTCGATTTGACCGACCGGGTGCATCAAATTCGTTGCCCCACCATCGTTGTCTCGGGTAGCGAAGACCGCGTCATTCCCCCGGAGAAAGGTCAGGCGCTCAGCGAGCGCATCGAAGGCTCCGAGTACCATTTGATCGACGGCGTGGGTCACATCGGGTACGCCGAAAAACCCGAAGCATTCAATCGCGTCATTTTGGGTTTTCTATCCCGTCAGGATTAAGCAGGAGACCTGAAAAAGTATCATGGGTGTCCCCTTTGGCCTTTGACCAAGGCCATCGCAGGATGACTTGGTCAAGGGTTCTTATTCGGATTGATCAAATACTTCTCTCCGGTGGCTTTGCGCTGATAACGTTGCGCAGTCTGCACCTGCAGCGCTTCCGCTAGCGAAATGACCTGCGTGTAGTGGCTCGCAAAGGTGGTGGTGATCTCACTTGCGACGCGTTGACGAAGTTCATCGCCCTTTTCGGTGCCAACTCGAGCGAGGAAATTTGGGAGCAGCCAGCCTCCGACCCCCCAAGCCATACCATAACTTCGATTCAGCACAGTGGGAGAGCTATCGAGTACACCATACAGATAGACTTGCTTGTGCGTGGTCGAACCGTAACGGTTTGACGGCGACGAATCGCGCCCGGCCACGCGCTCCATCGCAGTCAGAATCTGGCTAGCTAGTGTGCATCCCTAAACGCGATGCGGTTGAAATAAAAAGGAAAATTTGTCGCTTAAGGGATCGAAACCTCCGGTGGGTCGTGATCTAATGGAACTTCAAACCTCTGATTTTCCACACAATCATCGACACCACAGGAGGGGGAATGCGTCAGAAACGCACGGCCCAAGCGAGTATATACGAGCTGTTTGCTGACCATGACCTGGGGCGAGAGCTGCAGGGCATGTCCGAGTGGCTCGATGCTCACCCCAAGGTCCTCACGCCGGTCATGAACGATCTGTGTCGGCGGGGTTTGAAGCCCACCGGTCGACGCGGACTGTCGGCGGAGTCGGTGCTGCGCTGCGCGGTGCTCAAGCAGCACCGGCAATTGAGTTACGAGGAGCTGGCCTTTCACCTGCAGGACTCGGCGAGCTTTCAGGCCTTCGCCCGGTTGCCGGGTAATGAACGTCCGAAGAAGTCTGCCTTACAGCGGGTGGTCTCGGCGATCCAGGTATCGACGTGGGAGTCTATTCATCGCGCCCTGCTGGCGACGGCGAAAGAGACGCGCATTGAGCCGGCACAGCGTGTACGGATTGATAGCACGGTAACGGACAGTGCCATCCACGCGCCGAGCGACAGTCATCTGCTGTGGGATGGCGTGCGTGTTGTGGTTCGTCTGCTCGCACAGGCGCGCGAGTTGCCTGGCGCGCCGGAGTTGTGCTTCGTGAACCACACTCGATTGGCGAAGAAGCGTGCGCGGGCGCTGTGGTATGCGCGTGGTGCGAAGCAACGCCAACGTCTGTATCGCGATTTGATTGGGGCGACGCGTTCAACCTTGGAAGCGGTAGCGAGGGTACGTGAGCAGCTGCTGAGCCCGGGCGTCACCGGCGTTGAACTGCCGGACTGGCTAGCGCAGGTAGCGCACTACGAAACACTTGTTCTGCAGGTGATTTCGCAAACTGAGCGGCGGGTGTTCGGCGGTGAGAAGGTCCCCGCGAGCGAGAAGTGCGTGAGCTTGTTCGAGCCGCATACCGACATCATCATAAAGGGTGCGCGCGACGTTCAGTACGGACACAAAATCAATCTGGCTTCGGGGCGCAGTGGCCTCATCCTCGACGTGGTCATCGAGCGAGGCAATCCGGTCGATAGTCAGCGCTTCATGCCGATGCTCGAACGGCATCGAACACACTACGGGACGATGCCACGACAGGTCGCCGCCGATGGCGGCTATGCGAGCCTCGACAATCTCCGGGCGGCGAAAGCAGAAGGCATCGAAGACGTTGCCTTCCACAAGAAGCGCGGGCTCGCGATCGCCGACATGGTCAAGAGTCAGTGGGTCTATCGACGCTTGCGCAACTTCCGCGCCGGCATCGAGGCCGGTATCTCCTGCCTGAAGCGTGCATACGGATTGGCACGTTGCACCTGGAAGAGCCTGCCGCACTTCGAAGCCTACGTGTGGTCTTCTGTGGTCGCCTACAACCTCAGCCTGCTCGCGCGCTATCAACTCGAATAGCGACGTTCACTCGCACTAACTGACCTCCTCGATATCGTCGAACGGGCGACTTTGGGTTGCAGCGCTCTGCGGCCGGCGAACGTACTCACAATTACGCTCGAAGAGCCCTTCGACCCCCACCGAACCGCCGCTACCGCTCCAACAACCTACTTTCAACACCTCGATTTCTCCGTGCCCATCGAAGAAAATGCCTGTTTATGGACGGACACTAGCTAGTGTGCATCCCTAAACGCGATGCGGTTGAAATAAAAAGGAAAATTTGTCGCTTAAGGGATCGAAACCTCCGGTGGGTCGTGATCTAATGGAACTTCAAACCTCTGATTTTCCACACAATCATCGACACCACAGGAGGGGGAATGCGTCAGAAACGCACGGCCCAAGCGAGTATATACGAGCTGTTTGCTGACCATGACCTGGGGCGAGAGCTGCAGGGCATGTCCGAGTGGCTCGATGCTCACCCCAAGGTCCTCACGCCGGTCATGAACGATCTGTGTCGGCGGGGTTTGAAGCCCACCGGTCGACGCGGACTGTCGGCGGAGTCGGTGCTGCGCTGCGCGGTGCTCAAGCAGCACCGGCAATTGAGTTACGAGGAGCTGGCCTTTCACCTGCAGGACTCGGCGAGCTTTCAGGCCTTCGCCCGGTTGCCGGGTAATGAACGTCCGAAGAAGTCTGCCTTACAGCGGGTGGTCTCGGCGATCCAGGTATCGACGTGGGAGTCTATTCATCGCGCCCTGCTGGCGACGGCGAAAGAGACGCGCATTGAGCCGGCACAGCGTGTACGGATTGATAGCACGGTAACGGACAGTGCCATCCACGCGCCGAGCGACAGTCATCTGCTGTGGGATGGCGTGCGTGTTGTGGTTCGTCTGCTCGCACAGGCGCGCGAGTTGCCTGGCGCGCCGGAGTTGTGCTTCGTGAACCACACTCGATTGGCGAAGAAGCGTGCGCGGGCGCTGTGGTATGCGCGTGGTGCGAAGCAACGCCAACGTCTGTATCGCGATTTGATTGGGGCGACGCGTTCAACCTTGGAAGCGGTAGCGAGGGTACGTGAGCAGCTGCTGAGCCCGGGCGTCACCGGCGTTGAACTGCCGGACTGGCTAGCGCAGGTAGCGCACTACGAAACACTTGTTCTGCAGGTGATTTCGCAAACTGAGCGGCGGGTGTTCGGCGGTGAGAAGGTCCCCGCGAGCGAGAAGTGCGTGAGCTTGTTCGAGCCGCATACCGACATCATCATAAAGGGTGCGCGCGACGTTCAGTACGGACACAAAATCAATCTGGCTTCGGGGCGCAGTGGCCTCATCCTCGACGTGGTCATCGAGCGAGGCAATCCGGTCGATAGTCAGCGCTTCATGCCGATGCTCGAACGGCATCGAACACACTACGGGACGATGCCACGACAGGTCGCCGCCGATGGCGGCTATGCGAGCCTCGACAATCTCCGGGCGGCGAAAGCAGAAGGCATCGAAGACGTTGCCTTCCACAAGAAGCGCGGGCTCGCGATCGCCGACATGGTCAAGAGTCAGTGGGTCTATCGACGCTTGCGCAACTTCCGCGCCGGCATCGAGGCCGGTATCTCCTGCCTGAAGCGTGCATACGGATTGGCACGTTGCACCTGGAAGAGCCTGCCGCACTTCGAAGCCTACGTGTGGTCTTCTGTGGTCGCCTACAACCTCAGCCTGCTCGCGCGCTATCAACTCGAATAGCGACGTTCACTCGCACTAACTGACCTCCTCGATATCGTCGAACGGGCGACTTTGGGTTGCAGCGCTCTGCGGCCGGCGAACGTACTCACAATTACGCTCGAAGAGCCCTTCGACCCCCACCGAACCGCCGCTACCGCTCCAACAACCTACTTTCAACACCTCGATTTCTCCGTGCCCATCGAAGAAAATGCCTGTTTATCACTAGCTAGTGTGCATCCCTAAACGCGATGCGGTTGAAATAAAAAGGAAAATTTGTCGCTTAAGGGATCGAAACCTCCGGTGGGTCGTGATCTAATGGAACTTCAAACCTCTGATTTTCCACACAATCATCGACACCACAGGAGGGGGAATGCGTCAGAAACGCACGGCCCAAGCGAGTATATACGAGCTGTTTGCTGACCATGACCTGGGGCGAGAGCTGCAGGGCATGTCCGAGTGGCTCGATGCTCACCCCAAGGTCCTCACGCCGGTCATGAACGATCTGTGTCGGCGGGGTTTGAAGCCCACCGGTCGACGCGGACTGTCGGCGGAGTCGGTGCTGCGCTGCGCGGTGCTCAAGCAGCACCGGCAATTGAGTTACGAGGAGCTGGCCTTTCACCTGCAGGACTCGGCGAGCTTTCAGGCCTTCGCCCGGTTGCCGGGTAATGAACGTCCGAAGAAGTCTGCCTTACAGCGGGTGGTCTCGGCGATCCAGGTATCGACGTGGGAGTCTATTCATCGCGCCCTGCTGGCGACGGCGAAAGAGACGCGCATTGAGCCGGCACAGCGTGTACGGATTGATAGCACGGTAACGGACAGTGCCATCCACGCGCCGAGCGACAGTCATCTGCTGTGGGATGGCGTGCGTGTTGTGGTTCGTCTGCTCGCACAGGCGCGCGAGTTGCCTGGCGCGCCGGAGTTGTGCTTCGTGAACCACACTCGATTGGCGAAGAAGCGTGCGCGGGCGCTGTGGTATGCGCGTGGTGCGAAGCAACGCCAACGTCTGTATCGCGATTTGATTGGGGCGACGCGTTCAACCTTGGAAGCGGTAGCGAGGGTACGTGAGCAGCTGCTGAGCCCGGGCGTCACCGGCGTTGAACTGCCGGACTGGCTAGCGCAGGTAGCGCACTACGAAACACTTGTTCTGCAGGTGATTTCGCAAACTGAGCGGCGGGTGTTCGGCGGTGAGAAGGTCCCCGCGAGCGAGAAGTGCGTGAGCTTGTTCGAGCCGCATACCGACATCATCATAAAGGGTGCGCGCGACGTTCAGTACGGACACAAAATCAATCTGGCTTCGGGGCGCAGTGGCCTCATCCTCGACGTGGTCATCGAGCGAGGCAATCCGGTCGATAGTCAGCGCTTCATGCCGATGCTCGAACGGCATCGAACACACTACGGGACGATGCCACGACAGGTCGCCGCCGATGGCGGCTATGCGAGCCTCGACAATCTCCGGGCGGCGAAAGCAGAAGGCATCGAAGACGTTGCCTTCCACAAGAAGCGCGGGCTCGCGATCGCCGACATGGTCAAGAGTCAGTGGGTCTATCGACGCTTGCGCAACTTCCGCGCCGGCATCGAGGCCGGTATCTCCTGCCTGAAGCGTGCATACGGATTGGCACGTTGCACCTGGAAGAGCCTGCCGCACTTCGAAGCCTACGTGTGGTCTTCTGTGGTCGCCTACAACCTCAGCCTGCTCGCGCGCTATCAACTCGAATAGCGACGTTCACTCGCACTAACTGACCTCCTCGATATCGTCGAACGGGCGACTTTGGGTTGCAGCGCTCTGCGGCCGGCGAACGTACTCACAATTACGCTCGAAGAGCCCTTCGACCCCCACCGAACCGCCGCTACCGCTCCAACAACCTACTTTCAACACCTCGATTTCTCCGTGCCCATCGAAGAAAATGCCTGTTTATGGACGGACACTAGCTAATGATCCCCCTGCGATGGCGTCAAACGCTAATGTGGCGTTTGTTTCCGCCAGGGCGTCTGTTAACTCGTCCATAAAGTTGTCGTCTCATGAATTACACACATATTTCGCGCCGATGCCATGCAGTATTTCTGCCTGCGCAGGGTTACGCACAACATTGACTAAGGGTACGTCGTCGGCGAGACACAATTTGTTCAGCATTTGACCGAGGTTCGAGGCTGCGGCGGTGTGTACCAGCGCGCTGTGATGCTCCAGCTTCATCGTTGCAACCATACCCAAAGCGGTCAGCGGATTGACGAAGCAGGACGCGCCGTCGCGAGGCGAAATCCCTTCTGGTAGCGGTAAGCAGCTAAGCGCGGAGGTAGAACGATATTGGGCATACATTGCCCCGCCCCAAAGGGCTACGGTTTTGCCAAGCAGCGCTTGGGCCGCATCCGACGTACCTGCTTCTACCACGACTCCCGCGCCCTCGTTGCCAACGGGTAGCGCCTTCTCTACTCGTGCGGTTACGCTGGCCTGCAGTTCGGCTGGGATCGGTGCGGTAAGCAGTGGCATCCCATCGCGTTCGGCGGTGCTCGCAGCGCTGATGTCAGCAGGCCCGAACAGCAATCCCAGGTCCGATGGATTGATCGGTGCCGCTTCGATACGAACGATGACCTCGTCCGCTCCAGGCGTGGGCACCTCGACGTTCACGATCGATACTTCGAGGTTGCCGTTGGCTCGAACGGTGGACTGTAATTGCAATGTCGTGGTCATGTGATTCTCCCTGCATTAGCACTCTTTCCCGTTGAGGCAAAAAGAAAGGGCCCTTTCGGGCCCTTCCGTGAGACTGAGTACGCCCAATCTCGGGATCTGCTCATTGACCCGGGATGCTCATACAGGCCGCGAAGTTGCCTCCTGCGGCTGGACGAGATCCGATGACTGAGCGAAACTCCAAACGATCTCACTAGACATATGATCACCTCCCTTTATGCAGCCAATACCGGGGCCAAGTATGCCGTCGATCGAAATGAAATGAAAGCAGTCCACAGGCGATAATGATTGGTTTGCAAATGGTGCCAGCCTCCTGCGCCAACGCGCGCAACCCGCTATCAAATTGAACTAGGGTTTTGGACCCCACGGAGCCGGCATCATCAGCTGTACTTCCTGGGCTTGGATAAGCGGTCGAACTTGAGCGGCGAAGGCCATGAATTCGTCATTCGCGAACAAGCGTTTCCAGAAATCGCGGCGGTCGCTGTCGTCGTCGAAACGCCAGATGTGGATGAGCTGATGAAGCGGACCTGTGTCACTGATAAAATATCCGACGAGCTTCTCTCCGAAACCCGCAGCCTCGATCACCGGCCATCCTTCGTCGGTATATAGTCGAATAAGGTCCTGCATTCGTCCTACCGTGACGGAATAGGTACGTTTTTCATAGACGGCCATTGCGTTTCGCCTTTGTTGCAAATAGATTTATCAAATTCAAGAGACGGAAAAAGAAAAAGTATCTGGTTCATTTTATTGGATTCTGAATAAAGGGTCTACGCGGATTCATGTGGGTAAATTCTGAATTAGACCAAGTGTAAACCATTGAAATCATGTAGACATTCAGAGATTTCGTATGGGGTGAAAGTGGTTTCATTTTGTGGGTAGGCTAAGGCCATGAAGAATCCCAAGTCGATCCGAGCGCTGTTTGCGTTCCCTGGTTTTACCGCCGCATCGAAATTGGTGGGCATGTTTGGTGATCGGTATGCCCGTGTGATCCAACTCAAGAGGCGAAAAAAACAGCGATCTGTTCTCACTGTGCTCACCGGTGCCGCGGGCGTTACGACAAGAAGGTGCTGCGAGTACGAGACCTGTCAGTTGCCGGATGGCGAATCTACCTGGAGTTCGAACGCTGGCGTGTCAGTTGCCGGAGGTGCGGCGGCGTGCAGGTAGAACATCTTGACTGGCTGGCAAAGAACCCTCGCTATACGCAGCGCTTTGCCATGCAGGTGGGCAAGCTGTGCCGGGACATGCCGAACCAGGCTGTCGCCGAGAGGGAACGCCTGCACCACAGCACGGTGAAAGACCTCGATAAGCTGTACATGCAAAAGCAGGTTGAGCTGGCGGGCATGCCAGCACCCCGGGCCATCGGTATTGATGAGATCTCCATCCGCAAAGGACATAACTACCGGGTCATCGTCAGTGACCTGGATCGGGGGCGTCCTATCTGGGTCGGTGGTGAAGGTCGCAAAGAGGCTGACATCGACCTGTTTTTCCAGGCATTGGGCGAGAACAAGAGCGCTCGCATCGAACTGGCGGCGA
Organism: Gammaproteobacteria bacterium; assembly: GCA_963662545.2. Classification (GTDB taxonomy): domain Bacteria; phylum Pseudomonadota; class Gammaproteobacteria; genus JAYYZW01. Next base: position 1,417,622 of record CAXXLL010000003.1, on the reverse strand, counting down.
TGGACATGTGGAAGCCGTTCCGTAACTCGGTCATGAACAACGCACCGCAGGCGCGGATCATCTATGACAAGTTCCATATCATGCGCCACCTCTCAAAGGCTCTCGATGAAGTCCGGCGCCGTGAATACAAACGTCTCCGCGGCAAGGACAGGAGTTACATCAAAGGCCAGCGATATACCTTGCTCTCGCGACGCGAGAACCTGAATCTGGATGGCAGACGAGCCCTGAAAAAACTGCTCCAGGCCAACCGGCGTCTGAACACCGCCTACGTCCTCAAGGAAACCTTCGGCCAACTCTGGGACTACCGTACCGAGCGCGGCGCGCGTGCCTTTTTCGAGCGCTGGAAGGACAGTCTGAAATGGCAGCGATTGGCGCCGTATCGCAAGTTTGCTGAGCTGATTGAATCCCATTGGGATGGCATTGCTTCCTATTGTGATGCTAAGAATAAAGTCAGTCTTGGATTGGTCGAAGGGGTCAACAACAAAATCCGGGTCCTGCAACGACGCGCCTATGGCTATCGTGATGAGGAATTCCTCAAACTGAAAATCATTGCGGCATTTCTTCCGCCACTACCCAGAAATGCCAATATCAACCCACACGTTTCCGCGTAGACCCAGAATAAATAAGCCTGGCACGATTATTCACTGCACTACTCGGAGTAAGGTCATATGAAAAACCGGTTCATCACAGCAATGATGATCGCCATCTCTTTTACAGCGGGTAATAGCATTGCCGCTGAAGGCGATGCGACCATGGCAACGCGAATCCATCAGCAGCTGGCAACCGCCGGGCGCGATCAATACGATGCGGTAAAGGATCCCGGCAGGAAGCCCGTTGCAACGATGCTGTTTTTCGGCGTCAAGGCCGACATGACCGTTCTTGATGTGATAGCCGGCGCTGGCTATAACACCGAGATTCTATCCGCAGCAGTGGGTCCGAACGGGACCGTCTACGCGCAAAACTCACATTTCGTCGTACGCCTCATCGACGGCGCTCATCATAAAGCGATGCTGGCAAGGTTGGGGAATGATCGGCTGGCTAACGTGAAATACATGGTTATGGATTCGGAGGATATGCCCTTCGAAAATGCCGTCGACATAGCATTTTGGGGATTCAACATGCATGACGTTTATAACTCCGGGGGCGAAATCGAAACACTTGAGGTCCTAGGTAGTATCAAACAAGCGCTCAAACCAGGTGGAATCCTCGCGGTCAGTGATCACGTAGGGAAAGCAGGAAACGATAACGCTGAACTTCACCGCCTCGAACCGAAAATTATCATGGAAATGATCGAGAAGGCCGGCTATTTGATCGAAGCAACCTCAGATTTGCTCGCGAATCCGGACGATGATCTGAGTCAATCGATTTATGCTGACGAACTACGCTATCACACCGATCGCATCCTGGTTCGCGCGAGAAAACCAGAATAGAACGGCGAAAAATGCCATTGGGAAAAGAGACGTGGCATCATTTCATGGACGCCGTGTTTACCGACAACTCTCTGCCCGGCAAAAATCAGATCCTAATCCGAGCCACGTATCGGTCACAAAGGTAGTTCGCGTCGCCCAGGAATTATCGCGTCACCCGCGCCTATTTGAAGTGTGTATCCGGCCGCGGTAACTGGTCACCGTCTTCGCTGGTGTCGACGACTTCGTTGTAGAAACAGATCCGGTTTTCGATGTTTGCGCAGGCCGCTATTGGTGCCGGATACGACCAGGCGTAGTCGGGATAAAACTTATCCGCCACGCGCACGCCGAATGTTTGTGCAACGCCTTTGTAGGGGCAGCGCGTTACCGTTTCAGTTATTTCCAGCTGCTCCATGCGCACATCTTCACGCGGCAAGTAGTAGCGTGTCGGTAATCCGGATTCGAATAACAGCACGGGATCGTGGCTGCTGGCGAGCTGCATGCCGTCAACGTGCACCTCGATCCGCCGCGAACTGGGGACCGCATCGACGCGGTGGTAAGGATTGCGTGCGTGTACAAAGATTTCTTCTTCTTCCTCCAGCCAACGGTCCATCGCGCCCCATTTGAACGTCAGGTAGTCGTCTACGCCGTGATCGCGATGCGAGAATGCGGCGTTTTCGGCACGCTTGCCGTCGACCTCCAGGTGCCAGAACTCCGTTTCGCCGCGACCCTCACGATTTTCGGTGTAATCGCTTTTGTGCAGATAGTCCATGCGCACGTGGCGTTTCGGAAAGAGATAATTCGGATAGGGCCGCTCGAAAAACAGCACCATCTCGCGACTGTCGGCCACCAGCTGCCCGTTGAAATACGTGCGCATCCAGCGCGGGCTCGGTTGGATGCCATATTCGGGTAGGTTGTACATCTTTCGGTTCCTGGCGGTCAGTTCACGCCCGCTACAAGCTTACTTCAGTCGTGCCTGTGGCGAGCGTGGACTGTTTGGCCCAATCGATTAGGTCGCCGTGTCGGCGGGCAGCGCGGTTGTTGCGCGACAAGGGCGGCGCAGCAAGGATCATCGAACAAAGAACGTCGTCCGGTCAAGACCGGTATTGCCGTTCGCGGCATCGTAGGCGTACACGGTGACGTCGTAGACTCCGGGTGTCGAGATCGGGATAAGGCCGGCAAACTGGCTGGTCTCGCCGGCATAGGCGAGATCGAAGCGCCCGGCGGGTTGGCCGTTGACCCGGACGATGGCCGCGACCTCGTAGCGGTTTGCGTCCCACAGGCCGTCCGGCTCGATCGGGCAGCCGCACATCATGATCACGTTCGCGCGAAGCTCTGTCTGGGCTGTGCTATCCACGCGTGCGTGGGCTGGCGGCGACAATACGTCGACGACGAATCCCGGCATTTCCAGCATCCAGCCGTTGCCTCCCGAGAGGTGGCGCCCCGGCACGATCCATTGGCTGGAGACGACGCGGTGAGCCGCTTGCGGTTGCGCCTGTGGTCCATAGGCCTCGACTTCGATCATGCGCGGTTCGTCGAGGTCGAGCGTAACAGTGAACGCTGCGGCGCTGTCGTCGGCGATAACGTCTCGGCGGTCCGCATCCTTGTGCATGATCAGCTCGGTGTTGCCGGTGCCGCCCTGCGTGACTCCGGTCGCGAGAATCTCGCCAGTGTGTGCGTCGCGCAGCGTAACGCGCGCGCCACCCATGCTGGTGCCGATGAACTTCGCGTCCCGCGCGATAACCCGAACGGTGATATCGGTCGGTTCCGCACCAACCCCCGTGACCGACATTGCGGTGAGTAAGGCCATCACCAGGGAAAAGATCAGGGAGGTACGCATGGTCGTGGCTCCTGTGTTCGCGGCAGAAAAGGGGCCGCGTCGCGATGCTCGGGGAAAACCTGCATCCGACTCGTTTCGCTCTGCTGTAAGCTTAGCTTACCGGGTCCGCAACCAAGATTGCCTATGATTGACAAATTGAAATACGGGACACTCATGAACTCGAGTTCCTCAAATTCATTTGGGTCAAGCGTTTATGAACTAGCGGATCGTTGGGCGTCCCCGCCCGCGCCTTCCAGCGATTAGCAATCACGAGGCAACAAGTGTTTCGTCGACGGGCTCTATTCGGGATGAATCTTCCATGCTGTGGGCGGTAACGACGTATTTCAATCCCGAGCGCTACCAGCGGCGGCTCGCCAACTACAGGGAATTTCGCGCCCGGCTTGAAGCACCTTTGATTGCCGTCGAACTCGATACCGACGATGCGAACCTCGTGCTCCGGATCGAAGCGGGCGCCGTCCTGTGGCAGAAAGAGCGATTGGTGAACATCGCACTCGATCGATTACCGGATAACTGCGACGCTGTACTGTGCATCGATTGCGATGTATTTTTTCTTTTTCCTGAGTGGTGTTCGGATGCCGTCGGCCTGCTCGATCGCTATCCGGTCGTCCAGCCATATTCCTCCGTGCTGCACCTCGATCGTGACTGGTCCCCGGGCAGTGCGCCGGAAGATTGCATCGACTTCAAACAGCCGGCGCTCGCGGCGGCCAGTGACCCGGCGAGCCATCTCGTCGAAGCGACGCGCCGCAGTGCAGGTTCGATAGCACCGGGTCATGCGTGGCTTTATCGTCGGGAAATCCTTTGTAAGAGGGGGCTATTCGACTCCTGTATCGTCGGCGGCGGCGATACGGCGATTGCCTGCGCCGCCTGGGGTGTAGAGGACACGGCCGTCGCATTACATCGCATGACGGTGGGCCAGGAAGCCCGCTATCGCGATTGGGCGCGATCGTTCCATGATGCCGTGCAAGGCCGGGTCGGGAATGTAGACGGTGCGCTCGCGCATCTGTGGCATGGCAGCATCGAAGATCGGCGACCCCGTGATCGGCATCTCATTTTGTCGCAGCACGACTTTGACCCAGGGCTGGACCTCGAGCTCAATCCGGAGGGTGCGTGGGAGTGGGGTTCCGATAAACCCTTACTGCACGAAAAGGTCCGCGATTATTTCGCCGCTCGGCGCGAGGACGGTACTTGAACGACCGTTTTGGGATCCTGGCAGATCCTGTTTCGCGTCAAGGGTCGATGAGCGACAGAAATTCTTCGAACTTTCCGGTCGGCCCGCGATCGAGCGCGGCGACCGGCACGACAGTCACAAGGTATGGGTATCCGAGTGCGCTTTGTACGCTTTTCACGACCTCGTCATGCTCGTCGCTTCGGAGCGGTCGGTTCAACACGATGCGCAATTCGATCGCATCGAGGGCGGTTTGCACGTACTGCGCCTGCCGGATCGATTTGACGTGGCGGATCCGGCTCAGAGACACCGGCCAAAATCGCTTGCCCTCCGGCGAGCGTGCGAGATTACGCACACGGCCGAGTACCCGTTCGATCACCGACGATTCACGGCCGCACGAACATTTGGCACCCACGGTCGCGTAGTCGCCAAGGTCGTAGCGCAGCAGGGGCGTAGCCAGGTTGTGCAACGATGAGACGACCACCCGTCCGCTTTCACCGACAGCGCACGGCGCGCCGGATTCATCCAGGATCTCGACGACGACCCCCTCGGCTTGCAGGTGTAAATTACGGGCTTCGGGGCAGCGAAAAGCGATGTAGCCGACCTCGTTCGCCGAATAGGTGTCCGCACAGCGGACTTGCCATTCATCGGCAAGGCGTCGTTCGAGATCCGGATCGACCGGCTCGAACATGCATCGTATCTCCTCGAGCGAAGGCGGTCTGGTGTCGAGAATATCCATCAGCGCAGCGGCGATACTCGGGCTGGTCAGCAGGTAGTGCGGATCGAATTCGATCAGCCAATCTGCCAGCGCGTCGGTCGGGAGACCGATGTGAATGGCCGAGGCGGGCCCCGACGGATACAGTTTGGCGACGGGCGATCCCCAGGATTGTGCTTTGTAGCCGCGTGGATCACGCCCCGTTTCCGGGAGAAAACGGATGGCGCCGAGACGCTTCGAGAAATTCCGGTGCTGCCACAGGTGTTCGCGGACCGTGAGTGAATTCCAGATCAATTGAGTCAAGCGGGTCGTGTGGACCTCGACCGGTGTCCCGGTCGAACCCGAGGTCACGTTCTTTCCTGCCGGTCGGTGGCCCGGCGCATGGGTACGGGCGTTAATTTCGTTTCCGTGTGCCCGCAGAGCCTGCTTGGTAAGAATCGGCAGCCGGCGCCAGGCGCACCAGAATGCATCCGGATCCCCGGCGAGCTTGGCCAGCTCGTGCGCCGGTGCGCGGAGTGTTGCATAGTAGGGTGAATTTTCGACGGCCCAGCATACGGTCTCGGTCACTTGCAGTTGTTGGCCCAGCAACAACGCATCCGCCGTCCAATATTGCGAATCGTCGAGACCTTCGAGGAGCTTGCGAAGCGGCGTTTCTGCGGTTTCGAGAAACCCGGGCCAACGCAGGCGCCAGTGATGACCGGACGCGGGATTATCCATGTGTAGCGCGCGCAGTCGACGCGCTCTCATTCGCCGTGTAAATCATCATTGAAGCCAGCCGGCCGCTGGACCGCGATCCCCGTGCTGCCGTTTTCCGGTGCTTGTCTCCTGGCTGTTGACGGGATTGTCTGGAGAAAATTCGACCGCACTACTCTACAAAGTCTCATGCGAATAAAATAGACGGTGTTCAACATTGGAAGTCGCGGCCCGCGATCCTTTCGGGTAAAGCGAAATTGAGGGCGAGGCGATGATGAGCTTAGTTTCGATTACAGAGCACCACGGGTAAGCCAGTGACGATATTCAATGAACATTCACCGGTGACATTTCAGGATGCGCTGCCTGAAGCCGTCGACGTCGTCATAATCGGAGGGGGCGTCATCGGGATCGCGACGGCGTGGTTTCTGACGAAAAGCGGCCAATCAGTCCTGGTGTGTGAAAAAGGCAGGGTCGCGGGAGAACAATCGAGTCGCAACTGGGGCTGGATCCGGCAGCAAGGCCGTGATCATGCGGAACTTCCCATCGTCATGGACAGCATTGCTATCTGGGAGTCCTTGTCGCGGGAAATCGATGAAGACATTGGATTTACCCGCAAGGGCGTCATCTACCTTGGCGAAACCGAAACGGAGATCGCCAAGTTCGAACAATGGCTGGAGATCGCGAAACAGCACGAACTCGATACACGGCTGTTGACCGGTGCCGAGGTCGACCAATTGATCACTGATAAGCCGGGCCAGTGGCGCGGTGCCTTGTACACGGCAAGCGATGCTCGGGCCGAACCGTTCAAGGCGGTACCGGCGCTCGCCCGCGGCCTGCAAAAACTCGGCTGCAGGATTCGCGAGAACTGCGCGGTTCGGGTGCTGGATAGTCAGGCGGGCGCCGTTTGCGGCGTCGTTACCGAGCACGGCCGCGTCAAAGCCCAGGCAGTCGTCTGCGCCGCCGGAGCGTGGTCGTCGATGTTCGTTCGGAACCTGGGCATCGATCTGCCGCAGCTCGCCGTGAAAGCCACGGTGGCCCGCACGGCGGCGGCGCCGGACGTATTTGCTGGCAACGCCGTTTCACACGATTTCGCGTTTCGCCGGCGCGCCGACGGCGGTTATACGATCGCCTTGGGCGACTACTCCCAACACTTCGTCGGCGCCGACAGTTTTCGCCATTTCTTAAAGTTTCTCCCAAGCCTCCGCGCTTCGTGGCGATCAACGGCGCTGCGATTCGGCGACGGACTGGTGAGCCGCTTTACGCGGCCCGTCGCCTGGGATGGCGATACCGTCACCGCGTTCGAGCGAACGCGCGTGCTCAATCCGGATCCGTGCCCCCGATCCATCGAACGCTTGCGCACCCGGCTTTCGATACGCTTACCATCCTTGGCGAATGTTCCCTTCGATGAAACCTGGGCCGGCATGATCGACGCGACGCCTGACATAGTTCCCTACATGGACGAAGCGCCGGGCACGCGTGGATTTTTCATCGCCACCGGATTCAGTGGTCACGGATTCGGCATCGGCCCCGGTGCCGGACGCGTCATGGCCGATAAGGTGCTGGGGCGCAAACCGACGCACGATCTGGAGCGGTTTCGCCTGTCCCGGTTCTCTGACGGCAGCCCGATCAAACTCGGACCGCTGTTATAACCGAGCTCGCAATCCCCACCAGCGTTTGTTGCGAGGTGGGGATGAAGGTGGACAGAAACCGCGAAATTTGGCTTGACCCCATATAATCACCGATAGGACTCGTCGCATTGAATACCCGGACGGCTCCCCATCGACCTTACCGATCTATTGCATGAATCACCAAAGACTCATTCCGGTTCTTGTTGTCTTTGCAGTTGTGCTCTGCAGTATCCCGAGCGCGGTGGCGGAGAGCGGGCAGATAAACGGAAACTGGATGCTCGACGCGGCAAGCTCAGAAAATCTCGCGGATGCGGGTAAGAAAACGAACAAGCAGATCGCTATTACCCGCCGCGAGAAAAAGATCCAGAAATTTGCGCGTGACGAAGAGCCGAAGCGGCACGGTGGCCGCTTCGACGCACAGGCCCGGTCCACTGAAAAAATGATTCGCGACGACACACGATCCGAGGTCTGGGACCCGCCTGACCTGGTCCGTATCATGCTCGAGGCGAAATCGATCAAGCTCTACAGTGCGCGCAAGCTCGCCGTTCTTTACGGCACTGAAGTCAAGCGTCTTCTACGCATGAACAAGGACGGCAAGTCTCACACCATGTCCGGCAAGGAATTAACCGCCGATAGTATCGGCCGCTCACTCGCCTATCTGGATGATGAAGCGGTCACGATCGAGAGCGACATGACCGCGGGCGGCAAAGTAATCGAGCGGTTCGAGCTCGAGGAAGAGACGGATCGTTTGATGGTCACGGTCAGGCTGCAGCAGAGAGCCCGGGGACCCTGGCTCGAATTCGTGCGGTATTTTGAACGCCGCGAGTAAATACCCTGCGAAAGCAGGTGTCGTTTCCTCAACAGATGGTTCAATATCAAATCGATGCGAACGATTTAGCGTGCGAAGTGGACTATCTACTCATATCATCGAGCGCATGTGACACGGTTCGCCTCGAATATTCGAGGACTCAAATGACGGGAGGTTCGCATGGAGTTCGGTGTATTCATGATGCCCAATCATCCGCCCCATCGGGACTTTGCCGAGGGCCACTACCACGATCTCGATTACCTCGAGTTTCTCGATAAGGCGGGATTTCACGAAGCGTGGATCGGCGCCCACTACACCGTTCCGCGCGAACCATGTCCGGCGCCCGATCTCATGATTGCGCAGGCGCTGCTTCGAACGGAGAACATTCGCCTGTGTCCGGGCGCCTACATGCTCCCCTTTCATCACCCGGCCGAACTGGCCCACCGCATCGCCTGGCTGGACCATATCGCGCAGGGGCGCTGCTACATTGGCATCGGGGCCAGCGGCGTGCCGACCGACTGGGCGATGTTTGGCATCGACGGCATGGCGGGGGAGAACCGCGAGATGACCGAGGAGTCGCTCGAGATCATGCGGCTCTTTTGGGAGAGCGAAGAGCCATTCGAATACCACGGAAAATTCTGGGACGTCAGGCGTCCAGAGGATGCGATCCAGGGCAATTTTACCTACCACATCAAACCGTACACGAAGCCCTATCCGCAGATCGGCGTCACCGGCTTGAGTCCCAATTCGCCGACGCTACGCATTGCCGGCAAGAACGGTTTCATTCCGCTCAGCGTGTGCCTCGGTAATGACTACCTGGCGGGACATTGGGCGTCGGTCGAAGCGGGTGCGACGGAGAGTGGACTTGAGGCCGATCGCAATCGCTGGCGGGTGGCGCGTGACATTTACGTCGCGGATACCGATCGCGAAGCCTGGAAACGTACTGTCGACGGTATGATCGGTGATCATTACCGGGAGTATTTCCTACCGATGTTCAAGGAGTTTGGCATGCTCGATGCGTGCAAGCACCACATCCGGACGTTGCGGACTCCGACGTCACCGTCGAATATCTGGCCGAGCATTGCTGGATCATCGGCAGCCCGCAAACGGTTGAGCAAAAGATCGAGGAGATGATCAACTCATCCGGCGGTTTCGGATGCCTCCTGGCGATCTCTTATGATCACCTGGATGACATGACCGGATGGCGCGAATCGAAGCTCGCGCTCGCCCATGAAATCATGCCAAAGTTCTCGAACCTCGTTGTTTCAGCATGAATGGTCGAATATCGATGGGATTAGGGTGGATGGAACGGCTTTGGCAAACGAGAGGAAATCGTTTCTCAATATCCTGTTAGGAGCCGGCTTGCGCTCGGAACGCCGCTTTACTTAGCGAACTAAGCGACCTTTTTCGCGCCGCCCGCGCGCTCTTTTTCCAGGTGCGCGAGGATTTCACCGCAGGTCATGAGATCGGCGTACTTCTGGCCCATATCGAACAGGTTCGCTTCGTGCGGGCCTATCGCGCGGTCGCCGACGCCGTCACTGGCAACGATCGTGCGGAAGTTGTAACTCATGGAATCGACCACCGACGCCCGCACGCATCCCGATGTCGTGCAGCCCGTTACGATGACCGTGTCTATCCCCTTGCTCACGAACCAGCCAGCGAGGCCGGTGCCGAAAAAGGCCGAGGGCTGCGTCTTGCGTACGATGTATTCGCCGCTCTCCGGCGTCAGCTCGGGCACGATCTGGCTGACGGGCGAGTCCTCCGTCAGCTTTACCAGGCCGTTCGCCTTCATGCCGAAAACGCCCAAGTCCGAGCCATCATCGGCATAGACCACGCGCGTGAAAGCGACGGGGAGCTTCTTTTCGCGCGCCACTTTGAGCAGGGTCTGCGTCTTCGCGATGGCGGGCGCGATATTGCCGCCCCCGAATAGATCCGGATCATTGAACCCGTTGACGAAGTCGACGATCAACAGCGCCAGCTTGTTGCCGAACCCCGAGCTGTTGCCAAAACCCTGCTTGGCGTAGATTTCGATATCGTCCATATTCCAACTTATTATCAAACGGCATTCCTAGCCGCTATCTTTACCAGAGCCATGTTTCTACGTTGTCGATAGGCTTTTGCTTGTCGAGGGCCATCAAGCCCTTCACACAACGGACGATGTACCACACGGACATCAGTAACAGTAAGAGAAACCCGATCAGAATGAAAATGCTCAAAATACCGGCAAACCCGTATAACAGCCCGATCCAAAACGTTCTGATCTGCCACTGGTAATGACTTTGAACCCAATCCGGGCCTTCGCCGCGGTTCATGTAGGCCATCACGATGCCGATCAGCGGTGTGATGCCGACGATGAATCCGGCAAGGTAAAGGATATAGATGATCTTCGCTTGACCGCTGTTATCGTCCGCCATTGGGTAAGCCCCCCCCCTCGCTATACTTTTGTGATTATGCCCGAATCGCGGAGCGAGGACTGGTGCTTCATCGTTCAGGTACGCCGTAGCTGCCGAGCAGCCGGTCGGCGTATGCATGGAAGCGGTCCCAGTCCGCTTCGCGATAGCTGTGGTTGCGGATGATAAACGACGCACCGGCATAGAATTTTTCGTAACTCTGGTGTCGGCCCGCGAACTCGCTGCCGAAGAGATCCCAGGCGAGTTTGAATAATTTGATGCGATCCAGCGCGCTCATCTGCGGCGTCTGCCAATAGGTCTCGAACTGCTCGGCCAGTTCCTCGTCGTGCATCACGTCCACCGACGCCGGCATCTGGAATACGCCGCCGCCGCAGAGTTCCCGCAGGCAATCGATGATGGCCGAATGATTCTGCGTGCACCAGTTGAGCGCGGCATACATCATCGGTCGATTGAAGCTCAGGTAGCCATCGGGCCATCGTTCCGCGGCCTCGATCTGACCCTGGATCATGCCGTCGAGCGTCGAATAAAGCGCGGCGAGATTGCCCAGGGTTTCGCGCACAGCGGGTATCTGGTCCGCGCCGGTCGAGGCGGCGACTTTGCTCGCGACGCCGACGATCAGGCGCAGCTTCGACAGAAAGCGGACGTTGGCCTGATGATTGCCGTAACAATGGCCGGGCGTCTCGATATAGATGCCGCGCGCCTTGATCGCGTCGTCGAGTACGAATACCCGTTCCCACGGCACCTTGACGCGACGACACATCACCATGGCATCGGTTTCGTCGTATCGCCAGGCGAGCGGCCCATCGAACTCGTTACTCGTATGGGTCGACAGCGATTGGCGTGACCACAGGGTGACCCCGGGGGCGTTGACGGGGATCGCGCAGGTGACTGCTTGTTTAACCTGGTCGGGCGCCAGCGGCAGGAGATTTCCGATCCAGATTTCATCGGCGAAGATGCCGCCGGTGGCGAGCATTTTCATGCCGTCGATGACGATGCCGTCGTCGTTTTCCTCGACCACCTGCAAACTCGGGATCGGCAGGTTGTTCTTGACGTAGAACTCGGGATTGCGCGCAGCCTGTGGTGGCAGCACCGCGTAGGCAGCGTAGATGTCGTTCTCCCGCATATAACGGTAGTAGCTCGAAATATTCGCGCCGAACTTTCGCTCGCCGACGTCGAACTCCGCAGGCATGATCGCCATGCCCGTGACGAACGAGGCGACGTGATCCTGGCTGCGCCCTAGCAGCCCGTATGTCAGGTCGGCGATGGCCGCGTGCGCACGGTAGCGCTGGCGCAGGTCGTCGCGGGTGCGCGCCTGCAGGAAGTACTTTGAATAAGGCTCGCCGGCCTCCTCGAAGCTCATGAGGTCACGGTTCGAGGGATCGGCCTTGAAATCGTAGACGGCGGCGATGGTGCGCGCGGCGTTGGCGAACACGGGGTGGGTCGTGACATCGTCGACCTTCTCGCGGCCGATATAGACGACGCGGCCGTCGCGAAGCTTTTCCAGATGCTCCTGTCCCGATTTCAGCATGGCGGGTTCCTTCAGGCTGGTTGAAGCGGTGGCCGGGTGGCCGCCTGTAGACGGTGATTCGTCCCACCCAAGCCGCGAATCGCTATTATCGGCACATCTCGATTCGAGGATCGAACCATCGCATATCTGGAAGTTTACCTCCACGCAGGGGGCCATGTAGCATGAACGGATCCACAGAGCGGACAAGAGGAACTCCGTCATGACGACGATGACGCGATACCAGATTACCGACGACGATCGAAAGTGGATAGAAACGTTCAAGGAAAAGCCCGTCGGCATCCACCCGCCCGAACTGATTCGACTCCTGAACCGCATGCGCGGCGAGCCGATTGACGGTAAATACTGCCTCATCATCGACAAGCCGCACGAGCAGTGGGTGGTCGCCGAGATGCAGGGTCGGGGACTGCCGCCCAAGCTTTTGAACATCCGCGTCAAAAACCGCAAAGACGGCGAGTGGGAGATCTTCAAGCTCCGCTGGCAGCGGCACACGGGCAACGCGCTGTAATAAACGGCGGATGCGGCATGGCATGAACGCTCAGCGGGGCGCAACGCGCAAGCAAATCGTAAGGCACTGGAGGAACATGGGGAGAGGGGACAATGCTAAAAATAACCGGATACAGCGATGAGATCAGTGTCAAACCTGGCGATACGATCAGTTTCATGGTCAATTGCGAGCATTTTGAATACCAGGCGGACATCATCCGCGTCATTTCCGGTGACCTGAACCCGCAAGGTCCCGGCATCATCGAAGAGGTCATCGACACGCCGGCCAGCGGTACCTACCGCGGTCGCAAACAGACGATCCACGCCGGCTCCTACGCCATGGTCCCAAGCTCCGGACCGCTTGAATCTCTGGGTAATTTCACGGTGCAGGTGATGGTGTGGCCTTCGACGCCGCGCAAGGGCATGCAGGCGCTGGTGTCAAAATTCTCGAACGCGGACAAGCGTGGCTGGGCCCTGGTCATTGACGAGTCCGGCGGCATTGCTTTCGTCGTAGGCGACGGCAAGGGCAAGGTCGACACAGTCGCGGTCGGTAAACCGATGGTCGAGTACGAATGGTATTTCGCCGCCGCGAGTTTCAACGCCCGTTCGAAGAAGGTCACTGTCTACCAGGAACCGATGGTGGAGTACCCCACCATCGACGACCAGGGCGTCGCGCAGGGCAAGGTCGCGTTCAAGCCGGCCAAGAACAAGGCGCCGCTCATGATGGCGGCCTTCTACGAGGCCCCAACCCCGCGCGGTGACGTCGCGATCGGCAGCGCCTACTTCAACGGCAAACTCGACAGCCCAGCGATCGTCGAGGGCGTGTTGAGCCGCGTCGAAATGGAAATGATCCTGTCACGCAAGGCGCCGACGACGCTGAAAAACCGCATGATCGCCGCCTGGGATTTCTCGATCGACATCTCTGAGGATACGATCACAGATATCTCGAGCCACCGTCTCAATGGCCAGGTCGTCCATTTGCCAACCCGCGGCGTGACGGGCTACAACTGGACGGGAGAAGAACAGCGCTGGATTCACGCGCGCGAGCAGTACGGGGCCATCAAGTTTCACGAGGACGATGTCTACGACGCCGGATGGGACATCGATTTCAAGCTCAAGATCCCTGCCTCCATGAAGAGCGGTCTTTACGCGGCGCGCGTTCGTGCGGGCAACGACGAGGAATACATGCCCTTCGTCGTCAGGCCGAAGCCCGGCAAGGAAAAGAAGATCTGCTTTATTTTCCCGATCACGAGCTACAAGGCATACGCCAACGAGCACTTCGCGACCGATCCCTGGGTGGCCGAGATCATGACGCACCGCAACGTCGAGCTCGACAAGCACCATATCTTCTTAAACGAACACCGCGAATACGGCCATTCCTTATACGACCGCCATGCGGACGGCACGGGGGTTCACATTTCCTCGCGCCTGCGGCCCGTACTCAACATGCGGCCGAAGATCCAGACCATGCTGGGCGGTGACGGCTCGCAGCTGTGGCAGTTCAACGCCGACACCCACTTGACGGTGTGGCTCGAGGCCATGGCTTACGATTTCGACGTCATCACCGACGAAGACGTGCATTACGGCGGCACGGATGTGCTCAAGCCTTATCACGTCATCCTCACCGGGTCGCATCCCGAATACTATTCGAAGAACATGTTCGAGGCCGTGTTCGACTACACCCACCAGGGCGGACGTCTCATGTACATGGGCGGCAACGGGTTCTACTGGCGCGTTTCCTATCACAACAGCAAGCCGGGCGTCATCGAGATCCGCAGGGCGGAAGGCGGCAGCCGCGCCTGGGCGCCGAAGAGCGGTGAGTACTACACGGGATTCACGGGCGAATACAGTGGTCTGTGGCGGCGCCAGGGACGCTCCGGCCCGAACGTTATGGCCGGCGTCGGCTTCTCGGCGGAAGGCTTCGACATATCGACTTATTACCGGCGCAACCCCGATAGCTTCAATACGCGCGCCGAGTTCGTTTTCGAGGGCATCGAAAAGGACGAGTTGATCGGCGATTTTGGTCTGATCGGCGGCGGCGCCGCCGGTCTGGAAGTGGATCGGGTCGAACGCGAGTTCGGCACGCCGCCCCACGCGCTGTGCCTGGCCTCCTCGGAGAACCACACGGATACCTATCTCGTCGTGGTTGAGGATCTGCTGTTCAACACACCCGGCAGCGGCGGCCAGGAAAATGAATTCGTCCGCGGCGATCTGTGTTTCTACGAGACGCCGAACGGCGGCGCGGTGTTCTCCGTCTCATCAATGGCCTGGGTAGGCAGCTTGCCGTGGAACAATCACGACAACAACGTCTCGCGGATTACCAAGAACGTCCTCGATCGTTTCGCCGATCCGACGCCATTCCCCATCTCGAAAGAACCGGCGCCGGCGATGAAGGACAGTTATACCTGGCGCGTGAAAGGCTCGACGGCGTAGCGCCTCTTAACGGAGGCGGCGATCCGGCCGCGCTAGACGAACTCTGCCGCTCTCATTGTTGTTGCTCCTCGCGCGTGCAGGTGACGACAGTCTTGACGCGCGCCTGCCATACGTCACGCCGGTGTGGTCGATCACACCGGTGAACGGATCGCCGGGGCTTACACGGTGACGACGATCTTGCCCTTTTGGGTATTGGACGCCATGTGGCGATGGGCTTCGACGACCTCTTCGAGGGAAAACGTGGAGTCGATTACGGGGTGATAATCACCGCGTTCGAGGCCGTCGAAGACGTGTCGTTTCGCACGCTCGAAGACCGGTGGAAAATTGACTACCTCGAACAACGAATATCCGCGCATCGTCAATCCTTTGGCGAGACCGAGCCCGACGGGGAAAGGCGTCGTCTCCGCATCGAGACGGCCGTAGACGAATATACGTCCCTGGTAAGCAATCGCGCGGCAAAGTTCCGCCACCTGCGGCCCCGACACCGGATCGAAAATCATTTCCGCACCCCTGCCGTGCGTGATCTCCAGGATCCGATCTGCGACGTCTTCCTCGGAGCTAACGATGACGTGCGCGGGTCGCTGGGCAACGATGAAATCGCGCTTGTCTGAGCCGCGCGTGACCGCAATGGGAACGGCGCCCAAGCTTCTGGCCATCTGTATGGCGGCAATGCCGACACTGCTGCTCGCGGCCGTGATAACGATATGTTCGCCCGCGGCAAGCCTGCCGTATTCGATCAGTGCGCCGTAGGTTGTCATGTAAGGCATCCAGATCGCGCTCGCTTCGATCACTGACAGGCATTTCGGATAAGAGGCCGCGGCGTGCACCGGCACGCGAGCAACCTCGCCGTAGCTCCAGTAGCGGCCCATTTTGAACGATGGAATGGTGCTGATACGGTCACCGACTTTGAACGCCGTTACGCCGGCACCCACGGCGGCCACCGTCCCCGCCGCTTCGTATCCAATGGTCGAGGGTAACTCGGGCGCATACTGCGGATATTCGCCGCGACGAAACATGATTTCCGCGCGATTCAAACCGAATGCCTCGACGTTCAACACCACCTCACCCTCGGCAGCGTCCGGCATCGGCAGGTCATCCAGTTGCAGGACCTCGGCCGCGCCGGTCTGATGAAAGCGTACGATTCTCGGCATAGTGCCCTCCGTTTCTACGTTTAATTCAACGAATCAGCGCGACGCTTCATCGATGAGCGTCCAGATCCGTTCTTTAGTCATGGGAAGTTCCGCAATCGTGACGCCGAAAGGACTGAGCGCATCCTCAATGGCGTTGCCGAGAGCGCCGGGCACCATGCCCGTCGGACCTTCGCCCTTGCCTTTCGTTCCCAGTGGCGTATGCGGCGACGGGTTGTCGTGATTGATCACCTCGATATGCGGCAGGTCGCGTGCGGACACCATCAGGTAATCGGTCAAGGTGGTCACCAGTGGGTTTCCCGCTTCGTCGTAGACGAACTCCTCCTGACAGGCGTTGCCGATGCCGAGTGCGACCCCGCCATGGATCTGGCCGCGTACCATGGTTGGATTGACGGGACGGCCGCAGTCATCGACGGCGATGTAGCGCAGGATTTGGCAGTCCCCCGTGTTCGGAAATACCTCGACGGTGACGACGTGGACGTTGGTGCTGTGCATACCGGTCGTGTCGGCCTCGAAGTGCGCGGTGTTCTCGAGTCCGCCGTCCATGCCGGGCGGTAGCTCCGTCGGCGCAAGCATCGCCGTTTCCGCGATGCGGGCGACGGCGACACGCTGCGTTGGATCAGCCGCCAGCATCACCTCACCATCACGGAAAACGAATTCGTCCTCACCGGCCGAAATACCTAGATGATGCGCTGCTATCGCGGCCAGCTTGGGCCTGAGGCCGCGTGCCGCCAGCACCGCCGCGCTCAAGGTATAGCCGCCCATTCGTGACGCCAGGGTTCCGGCTGCAAATGGAGCGGACTGCGTATCACCGGAAATGACGTAGATGTCGTCCGGCGTCAGTCCGAGCTCATCGGCGACGACCTGTGCGATGGTTGTGTCATGACCCTGGCCTTGCGGCTGGTCGCCGTGAGCGACCTGCACGTTGCCGTTGGCGTCGAATCGCACCGTGGCGACACCGAATCCGGGCTGCCGCTCCATCGGCACCAGGATCTGCGACGATAAGCCGGAGAACTCGATGCCGAGACTGAACCCGATGCCTAGATAGCGGCCCTCGCCGCGCGCGGCCTGTTGTTCTTTGCGAAAGCGTTCGTAGTCGATCGCGTGGCAGGCTTTGTCCAGGGCTCCGGGGAAATCACCGGAATCGCAATGGACGCCGGTGGCAAGGGTATGCGGGTATTTCTTAATCGCGTTCTTCCGACGGATCTCCACCGGATCGATCTTCAAGCGTCGCGCGGCGATATCGACGATGCGATCGATCGCGAAGCGGCAGGTGAACGATCCGAAGGATCGGCTCGGGGTAAGCCCGGGCTTGTGGGTGACCACGCAGTAGAGATCGATGTCGATGTTGGGGATGTCGTAACCATTGGTCAGGTACATCGCGCCCAGCCACGGCATGGAAAAGGAGACGTAGATCGGTACCTGGGCCGAACCGCAATCGGCCACCATGCGATCACGGATGCCGAGGATCTTGCCGTCCTTCCTCAGCGCCAGCTCGATGTCGTGGATCTGATCGCGTTCCTGGCCGATGTTGACCAGATTTTCCTGGCGGTTCTCGACCCACTTTACGGGTCGCTTGAGGCACATCGATAGATGACACAGCACAATGTCTTCGCGGTAGAGTGGCGCCTTTACGCCGAAGCCCCCGCCGACGTCCTTGGGCGCAATCACCCGGATCTTGCTGTCGGGAATCTTGAAGTATTCGGCCAGCAGGTGACGTTTGATGTGGGAGCGCTGCGTCGTGAGCCACACCGTCAAACCTTCGGCGGCGCTGTACTCGGCAATGGATGCGCGCGGCTCCATCGGCGAAGCCCCGCTGCGTGCGCTGCGGAATCTCTGGGACACGACGAGGTCGGCGCTAGCGAAGGCCTGCTCGATGTCGCCGCCCGAAAAATGTTGGTGATAAACGACGTTATCGTCCCAATCTGAATATACGCGCGGTGAATCGGGCAGCAGCGCGATTTCCGGATCGAGGACCGCCTCACGAACGTCGTATTCCACCGCAACGGCATGGACGGCGTCTTCGACGACATACTTGTCCCGACCGATAACGACCGCCACCAAATCGCCCACGTAGGTCACCTCATTCACCGGGAGTGGCCAGAAAACGGGACGCTTGGTCTCCCCCGGAAGACGCGGAATCGAAAGATCGCTCAGTACAGGTCCTAGGTGCTCGAGGTCTTTACCGGTTTTGACCTCGGTGATCCCCGCCATGGTCAGCGCCCGGGATGCATCGATGTGGATGATCCGGGCATTCGCGTGTGGGCTGCGCACGAATGCAGCGATGAGCATACGCGGGAGCGTCATGTCGGCGACGTAACGGCCGTCGCCGATCAGCAGCCGATGATCTTCCTTGCGCCTGATCGAGCGGCCGACCCAAGTCTGTTCTTGCGTATTCATTGCCTATTTAGGAAACCACTTTGCCCGTTCGGCGCCGTCCATTTGCGCGAGCACCTCGATCGCCTGCTGCGCCGCCTCGATGATGTGAACGTATCCGGTGCAGCGGCACAGCACGCCGCCGATCGCTTCGCGGATACCCTCCGCCGATGCATCACATTCGGGATCCTTTAGATAGTCGTATAGCGTTATAAGAAAACCTGGCGTGCAATACCCGCACTGCAAACCATGGCGGTCCGTGAAAGCCTGCTGCAGGGGATGCAGGGTATCGCCCCGTGCGAGGCCTTCTATCGTCGTGATGTCGGTGCCCTCGGCCTGTACGGCGAACATGAGGCAGGACTTGCACGCCGCGCCGTCGACGAGCACGGTGCACGCTCCGCAGCGACCCTCGAATCCGCAGCCGACATGCGTACCGGTGGCGCCGGCGACCTCTCGTATGAAATCGACGAGTAACAGGCGGTGCTCGACGAATGCCTCGATTCTTTCTCCGTTGATGGTGATGCCGATCTCGCGTTTCACGCCCTTACCCCGCTCGCCGAAAGGCGTACGCGATGGCGTCCGGCGTCATGACCCGGAGCAACTGCGTGCGATAGGCGGACGACGCGAGCTCGTCGCTTTGCGTTGCCACGTGACTAGCAGTAAGGTCGCTGGGGTTGATGAGGTCCATCCGGCCGGCGGTCTTGCCGAGAAGCGCAGCCTCCAATTCACCGAGGCGAACGGGTTTGGGCAGGACTCCGGTCACGACCACGCGGGCGTCTATGCACCCGCCGTTGGCGTCGATTATGATGCGCGCCGCCACGCCGAGTGTTGCACGGTCCTGGGCCACCCGCCCGTGTTTCAAATAGCAGCTGCCGGTGCGGTGTCGGGACAGGGGAATATCAATGAACGAAACGATTTCATCGGCGGCCAATCCGCATGCGCGCGGCCCGGTCACAAAGGACTCTACCGCTGCCGAGCGCATTCCGCTGGCGCCGCCCACGATCCCGAGCCGGGCATCGAAAGCGATGGCAGGGCCCAGCATGTCGGCTGTGTGATCGGCATTGACGATATTGCCGACGAGGGTGCCCCGGTTTCGAATCTGCCGATCGCCGATCGCACGGGCGGCTTCCGCGAAGGCCGCGCAGTTTGCGTGAAGGGAAGCATCCGACGCCACTGCGCGATGTCTCACGAGAGCGCCGATGCGCAGCCGGTCCCCGTTGATTTCGATCGCGGTGAAATCCGTGATCCGGTTGAGGTCGATCAAGGTCCGGGGCTTTACCTCGCGCGCTCTCATCTGCGGTACCAGGCTCTGGCCGCCGGCAATGAGTCTCGCTTCGTTCGAGTGTTTAGCGAGCAGGTCGAGTGCTTCCGACAAGGCCGTTGGCGCGTAGAAATTCTCGATCGGCTCCGGATACATTGCACCCCCCCATGCAATGGCGGCAGCGGATTAGTCTACAACGAACGCCCGGCGCACGGATCCACATAGTGAGAATCGATTCGGAGCCCGCGGCTCGTGGAGCGGGACACCTCTAGCGATCCGACCTTGCCCGACGGCACTAAGCCGACGCCCGCGACGACTGGCGAAGGTCCTCCAGCACTCGTCCCGTCATACGGCAGATCTGTTTGAATGTTGCAAAGCTCGTGTCGTACGACTGAATCTTCTCGGAACGCCGGCAGGCCATCACGATACCGAGCGCCTTGTTGCCGACAAATACCGAGTACAGGCAAGCCTTGTGGCTTCCGATCAGTCGTGTGAGCTTTGCTTCGAGCATACCGGCAAACCGCGGATCCGCGGCGCCATCCAATTCGAGCGCAGCCTCTTTACGCAGTAGCTTAGCGAGCAGGGGATTGTCGGCCGGCGAGAGCCGCATATCGACATAGGCTGCGGGGAGCCCGGCGCCTTCGTTGATAGGCAACACGAGGGCGCCCGTGCGTTTGTCGCGGACCAACAGGGCTCCCAGCCGGTAACCCGTACAACGGCAGATCGACTGCAACGCGAGGCTTAGCACCTCCCTGCTCGAGCGGCTGCATTTGATTGCGACGGCAAGCTTATTTAAGACCTCTTCGACGCGGGCACCGTGGGCACGTGGTTTTTTTACCGGATGCGCCAGCTTGATCGAGGGCTTGGCCGCGTGCGGTGGGGGTCCCGATGACATCAGGTGTATGGCGGCGGGACGGCGGTGAAAATGCATCGCTTCACGCGCGGTGATGACGGCCGTCCGCTTGATGATCCGTTCGATCGTAGCGGGTTCGCGTGCAAACCAGGCCGCGATGTCCTCGTAGAGCGGCGCCAAACGCTCCTCGTCCCAGCACTCGGAAACCGCATGCGCCACGCGGGCGCCGTAAGCCATGCATTTACGGGCCGTCGATTCGGCACCGTCGACCCGCACCAGCGGCGGTAGCAATGCCAATACGCGATCATGATCGGGACGCGCGAAACCCCGAATGGACCGCTCCCCGAGGACGTTCAGATATTCGGTCGCGTGCTCGGCCAGAGTGGCCGCCATGACTTCACCGTTGCTGATTGACGGTGCAAGTTCCGCCAGCGCCCGCGCCTGACGGGCGGCGTGGTGGCCGCGTGCAAGAATCTCGACCAAGACTTGGGTTTCATCGCCCTCGCTGAACGCTTCGAGTCGCGGCAGCGCTGTGAAACGCTTGTTGAACGCCGCGACGCCAAGTACCAGGATGGCATGCTGGATCAGTGCGGCCGGTGGGCGATTCGCCGGTTGGAGATGCTCGTTGGCGGTGAGAAATAGGTTGAGCGTCAGCGAGGGATCCGATTCGGCAAGTTGGATTAGGTGCGCCATCGAAGTCGACGGCCGGTATCTGAGATTTTCCAGACGTTCGACGGTATGACCGAGGACGGGTACGGCGGTTTGAATCGCCCCGGTTGGAACCGGTATTTGATCCGCCGCGGCCGAGCTGTTCATTGCCGGACAAACGATGGATCGGCGGGTGCGCAGAACATGCGAGGATGTCGGCCCGAAAATCGATTCACTTGAGCCGCATGATGAGTAGCAACGAGGGCTTGGTTCGACCTCGTCGCGCCGATATGCTGACTCGGTTAACCGTGTTTCTAAGCGGGCTGGCCGTTCAATCCGCCCGAATGGGTGCGTTCTCTCCGGATTCGGCAATGTTCACGAACGAGATTCGCGTCGCGAATAAAAGCTTGTCGTGCTCAGCGATACGTCGCTCGCCATAGACGCCTACGTCGTATTCGACGGAGCTGGTTCCCAATCGGGACTGCTCGACTAAGAAACGCAGTATCTGTCCACATTTGATCGGGTGCTTGAATTCGACGTTGTCCATCGCAATGGTTACGAACTGGTGATTCGGAAACTCGATGTTCACCGTGATGTAGGCGAATTCGTCGATCCACTTCAACAGGTAGCCGCCGAACAGATTTCCCTGATCGTTGAGGTACTCGGGCAGTACTATCCTGTGGTGCTCCATCGACGGTCAACCTTCGGTGCTGCTAGTGGCTGCTGCCCCCCAGCGGCGGCCCGGACTCGCACCAGCTTATATCAAATCCTGGTGGGTATTGGCATTGAAACTTTCCCCAAAATTCGACGCCGTGGTCCGCCAGGCGACGTCGACGCGATCGAAACTGGCCGCATAGTCAGCCCGAACCTTTATACTCTCGACGACATCCCGTGTTGATTGCGAAGTGAAAACACGCGGGGTGAACGATGCTGCGTCCGGCACTTCGTGCGCCGGTGCAAGAACGAGGAGCACTACCGATGGCAGGTGAAAGCGACAATCAGAATCTCGCCTTATTCTGTGATTTCGAGAATATCGCGCTCGGTGTGCGCGACGCGGAATACGCGAAATTCGATATCAAGCCGGTGCTGGAACGCCTCCTGGTGAAAGGCAGCATCGTCGTCAAGAAGGCCTATTGCGACTGGGATCGGTACAAGACTTTTCGCGCCCAGATGCACGAAGCGGCGTTTGAACTGATCGAGATTCCGCACGTGCGGCAGTCCGGCAAGAATTCCGCCGACATCCGGATGGTGGTCGATGCGCTGGATCTTTGTTATACAAAATCGCACGTCGATACATTTGTGATCATCAGCGGCGATTCGGATTTTTCACCGCTGGTGAGCAAACTTCGCGAAAATGCGAAAACAGTTATCGGCGTGGGGGTGAAAAGTTCCACCTCGGATCTACTGATTAGTAATTGCGACGAGTTCATTTTCTACGACGATCTCGTTCGCCAGGAAGAAATGGCGAGAAAGGCCCATCGACGAGCCCCGGTCAGGAAGAAATCGACGCCCGGTAAGGCCACCCCGAAAAAGGACGATCCGCTGGAGGCGGTCATCGATCTTGTAATCGAAACCGCCGATGCCCTGCAAAATGAACGCGGCGGCAAGGAAACCCTATGGGGTTCGATGATCAAACAGGCTTTGAAAAGGCGTCGTCCGGAATTCACTGAAAGTGCCTACGGCGTTCGCTCCTTCAACAAGTTACTGGAAGAAGCACAGGCCAGAGGCCGGCTCGATCTGGAACTCGACGAACGGTCCGGCGGCTATATCATCAAGCGCATC
Source organism: Gammaproteobacteria bacterium (assembly GCA_963662545.2). Lineage (GTDB taxonomy): Bacteria > Pseudomonadota > Gammaproteobacteria > JAYYZW01. The sequence continues at coordinate 1,394,444 of CAXXLL010000003.1, read as the reverse complement.
GCGCACGAGGACTGAAGCGGTTGCGATCCAGACCGAAGATGGGCGCGAGGCGCTGTTAACTGGCGGCAAGCGGCGAGCGGTGCGGTCCGCCGGCGCCGGTTTGGAGGAACCGTGGAACGTCCCAGTTCCGGCGCTATTCCGGTACAATTGGCCTCAGATGCGCTGTTGCCGGGGGATGCAACGGACGCTTTCACCTAGATAGCTTCTAATAATTATGAGTGCGGTATCATCCTGGCGCGGCACGCCGCCACAAGATCATGAACGTCGCCTTATTTTTTTGTGAGTCCGCAGAAACCGTCGCCAACGGCAAACTCGATCTGCGCGGTATCTACAATGAACTCTACGCACCCTCGTTTCCGGCCCGCCAGGATCACCTGATGCTCGCCGGCATCGTCGAATGGGATCACGAGGATCACGGCAAGCAGCCGTTCAAGATCGACCTGCTGGACCCCGACGGCGCCGAGATATTCACGATCGACGGGCATTCCGAGGTGGAAGCGCGTCCCGCAACGCGGCCGCCGTCCAAAACCCATCTTATCCTGCCGCTTCAAAACCTGATTTTTCAACGAGCCGGAACGTATCCGGCCATGGTGCAAATAAAGGACGAGACGATCGAGGGACCTTCGCTGTACCTCATGAGTTGATCAATAGCCACAAAAAAATCGCAACTATTCAAATACTCCAGAGAAGAAAATTCCCATGTCTATTTCAGTTCGGGACGCTTTAGCACCGTTCTTAAAACCGACGCTGATCGGAATCGTCGGTATTATCGGATTCTTCGTCGGCTGGTGGGTCAACGCCACGTATTACTCCGACAGAGCCCCGATACAACCCATCAATTTCAGCCATCGCATTCACGTCAGTGAGAACGGGATCGAATGTCTCCACTGTCATGTGTACGCGGACAAGACACCGTCGGCGGGCGTCCCGAGCGTCAACAAGTGCATCGGCTGTCATAAGGTCATCGCGACGGACAAGCCCGAGATCCTGAAAGTTTTTGAGTATTGGGAGAATCGTGAACCGATCCCGTGGATCAAGGTCCACGACGTGCCCGACTTCGTCCATTTCACCCATAAGCGCCACATCAAGGCGGGTATCGCATGCCAGGAGTGTCATGGCCCGATCGAAACCATGGACCGCGTGACGCGGGTTTCGACGCTTAGGATGCCCTGGTGTGTGGATTGTCACACAGAGAGGGAAGTGGAGCATGGGCGGGACTGCTGGACCTGCCACAAGTGACAGCAGGGCTGACCGCCAACTTACCGGTGAATTTCATTTAGGGCATCCATGCTGCTCGATAGCCCCATTCATTTCGGTGGTGGGATCAAATCCGCGCCGAACAAAACCCAATCACTCAAGTTGCCCATTGAGAAGGTACTGGTCCCGCCGCTATTGACCTTGCCGCTGCGCCAGCACGTGGGCGCGCCGGCGGTACCTGTCGTCGCCGTGGGCGAGCGGGTTCTCAAGGGCCAGCTGATCGCGAATGACAACGGCATCATCAGCGCGTCCATCCATGCGAGCAGTTCCGGTACCATCGTCGAAATCGGCAATCATCCCGTTCCCAGCCCGTCCGGTGCGGACGCGCCGTGCATCCTGATCGAGACCGACGGCTTGGACGAGTGGGTTCCGCACGCAGGTATCGGCGACGATCCCTACACACTGTCACCGACCCAGATACACGACAAGATGCTCGAAGCGGGAATTGTCGGGCTGGGCGGGGCGGGTTTTCCCTCCGCTGCAAAAATGCTTCCCGGCATTCACCATGGCGTCCATTTGATGATCCTGAATGCGGCGGAGTGCGAACCTTATATCTCCTGTGATGAAGCGCTGATGCGCGAGTACGCCCCGGACGTGGTCGCCGGACTGGAACTCGTCCGCCGCGCGGTCGGCGCTGTCGAGTGCGTCATCGGCATCGAGGACAATATGCCGGAAGCCATCGAAGCGCTGCGCAAGGCGCTGGACGACATCGGCGAAACCAGTATTACGATCGCAACCCTGCCGGCCGTCTATCCCGCCGGTGGCGAGAGCCAGCTGATAAAGTCGCTCACGGGGCTCGAGGTGCCCGCCCAGGGGCTGCCGCTGGATCTGGGCATTGCTTGCTACAACGTCGGAACCGCAGTTGCGGTATATCGGGCCATGGCCTGGGGCGTGCCGCTTATTTCGCGCATCGTGACGATTACCGGAAGCGCGGTGAAGCAGCCGCGGAATCTCGACGTGATGATCGGTTCGCCCATCGAACGATTGATCGAGCAATGCGGCGGCTATGTCGAGGAACCCGAGCAGCACATCATCGGCGGACCCATGATGGGATTCATACTCCAGTCGACTGAGCTTCCTGTGCTCAAGACGACCAACTGCATCATTGCAGCGGGTCGCGGTGAGATGCTGCCGCCGCTCCCTGCGCAAGAGTGCATCCGCTGCGGAGACTGTGTAAAAGTCTGTCCGGCAGCGCTGCTTCCGCAGCAGCTATACACTTATGCGCGCGACAGGGATTATGAACGGGCGGCTGAATACGATTTGAACGCCTGCATCGAATGTGGCTGTTGTGCCTACGTCTGTCCGAGCAACATCCCGCTCGTGGACTATTACCGCAAAGCGAAATCAGAAATACAAAACCTGGAGCGGGCCCGCCTGGAAAGTGACGAGGCGCGGCTGCATTACGAATCCCGCCAAGCACGGCTCAAACGGATGAAAGACGGGAGCGAGACCGACGGCAGCGAGCTCGTCGATGAATCGCCGGACGCCGAGACCATGAAAGATGAGATAGAAGCGGCCGTCGCGCGGGTCAGAACCCGGCAGGCTGAGCGCGATCAGGACCCAGATTAGCCGGCCAATTGCACGAAGGCGGGCTAGTGGAAGAATTCGTGCTTGTAGCTCAGCTTCAACACGTCGGTTTCGTTAACTGGGATGACGTCAATGTCGAAGATCAGTGTTTCCTGGTCGTCCACCGCTATATCGGCAATGTAGTAGATGGCGTTCTTTTCGAGAATTTCACGCATCTCCAAATCCTTGAACTGCCCTGCGAGGTTCCTCGCGTTGGCGATGACCGACGCCGTTACCGGTTTGTCGGCGCCGTCGGATTTAGTGGTAACGACGACATTGAGCATTGCGCGGCTGGTACTTCTGGAGATCCGGTACTCTTTTGCGACCTCCGAGGGAAGCTGATCGGTCGTCAGCGCATTGACGTGCAGCGTGTAGTCGCCGAAAGTCTTCAGATGCTCGTTGGCCTCCAGGGCGACCCGGTCCGTCCCAACGGGGGTCTCCTTCGGGCGCTCGCATCCGGCGAGCAACGACGCGATTAGCACAAGCAGGCCGACGAGACCGTAGGCAGCCTTGAAAATTAGCGTTTCGGATGGTGTTCGCATAAAGATTTGCTCTTAATCGATGCCGAATCTATTTCCAGATGCGGCCGTGATCGGCAGGGTCGCTCTTCTCCCATGTCGACACCACCGGAATGGCGTTGAAAAATAATAGCAAGAGTGTGAGAAACCCGGCAAATAAACCCACGGTCATCGTAATCTCAGTGATCGACCCGAAGAACCGGTGATCCTCGCTCAGGCCCGGCATGACCAGCAGGTAGCGGTTCAACCAGATGCCGCTGTTGATGACGCAAGCGACCACTATCATCATCCACCACGTCGTCTTCACCTTGACGAAGAGCAGCGCGGCGAGTGGAATCAGGGTGTTGCAGGTCATCATCGCCCAGAAAACCGGCGCGTAATGCCCGTACATCTGCACCGACAATACGCCATATTCGTGCGGTAGGTTGCCGAACCAGCTGACGAAGAACTGGGCCCAGAACATGTAGAGCCACAACAGTAGAAAACCGGTCATAAGGATGGCCATGCTGCGCAAATGTGTCGTCTTGAAGTGTTCGCTGACCGGTATGAAGCGCAACATGATGATCGAGATGATCAGGATCAGGCCGGCTCCGCCGTACATGTTCCCCAGGATGAAATACATCGGGAACACCGTGCTGTGATAGTGGGCGACCAGCATCATGGAAAAATCCCACGCGATGAACGTATTTGCCAATATCGCGGCGATCAGGACGATCGGAGACCAACGATACAGCCGGTCCTCGATCAACGCGTCGTCGCGACCCTTTCGGAATGACGATACCCAATGGAGCAGCACCTGCCGCCACCCGGGCCCCTTGTTCAGTTCGTCTTGCGGAATTTCAGGAGACAGACCGAGCGCGGCATAGTAGACAGCGATACCGTAGAACAGCACTTGTGCCCCGAGATTGCGATATAGCAACAGCTTCGAATCCAGCCACGGGCTCAAGTGCGCGCTTTCGGGCGCCGCGAGCCAATACAGGATATGTTCGCTTCCAAAGGCGTAGATGAACAGAAACCCAATGATCGCGAAGGGACAGAAAGCCAGCGTGATCATCGCGGCGATGGGATAGAAGGTCCGGGCCCACTTGGCACCGCACAAACGCATGAGCGCGCAAAAAGCGATGCCGAACTGACTGACCCCGAGAACGTAGAGGAAATTGACGACCAGATAACCCCAGGCCTGGGCGGACGGCTCGGTCAGCAGCGCATAGACGAACCAGCTCGTTGCAGCCAGGAACAGCAGAACGGCTGTCGTCAAGGTGAACGCATAGCCCGGTGCCTCGTCGGGGACGCCGAGCGCCAATTGACCCGTGCCGTTCATTCGGGCTTACCCCTCAGAACTTCCTTGATGTAGTTGATGACATGCCAGCGCTCGTGCCGCGCGATCGAATCGCGGTAATACGGCATCGCGATACTGCCGTGGCTGATGGTGTAATACAGTTGGCCGTCGGGCTGCAGCTGAACGTATTCGAGCGTCAGGTCCATCGGGTCGGGTATGTATTTTTTGCCGACCGGTCCGTCTCCGCGACCTTCCGTGCCGTGACAGATGGCGCAGTGGACGTCGTACAAGTCCTTGCCCCGGTTCAGCGATTCCGCCGTCTTGGGCTGCGGATTCGGCAGGGCGCCGGCTTCGAGGCGCATCCTCACCAGCTCGGTCGTATCGGCGGGCGGACCGTAGAGGTCACCGCCGTCCCTTGGAACCGAAGTCCGGTTCGTTTCGACTTGGGATTCCTGCGGTTTGATCGACGGTTGATTCTTCATGTCCTTGTCCCACGGCAGCGCGCCGATGGGCCCCGAGACGACCAGGCCGGCAACGGCGGTGGCGAGTACGGCGTATCGCCTGAGCATCATTCGATTTCCATGTTGTGCACGTCTTCTGCGCCCGCTTCGCGAAGCAGCCGCTCCGCGTCCGCCCGTTGTGATTCCTCTTCGTAGTCCACGACCACCGAAAAGCGATCGACGATCACTTCGGGACGATAGGGCGCATCGCGCCAGGCCGGCAGGCCCGAGACGAAGTGGAATCCGAGCAGGGTAGCCAGCACGCCGAAGAGGATGGTCATCTCATAGGTGATGATCAGAAAGGGCGGGACCGCAATGATCGCGCGACCGCCCGTCGGCAGGATGAAGACCAGGGCGCAGGCTACGGCCAGGCTGAACCCGGAAATCGCGCCGACGATGGCGCCGGCCAGTGAAAAGCGGCGCACGGCAGACACCCCGTATTCCAGCGCTTCGTAGGCATCGTGCACCGGGATCGGCGACATCATATGGGGATTGGCGAAACCCGAGGACTTGAGCTTCTTCGCCGCGGCCAGCGAATCCTCCTGGTAGCGGAACATGCCCATTACGCTCTTGGTCATCTACGCCCCCCTAGTCAGTGGTCTCAGGGTTTCCTTCACTTCGTAAATGGAAATACACGGTGTCCACTTGATGAAGAGTAGAAACAAGGTAGTGAAGATGCCGAAGGAACCGATGGTGATCGAGATTTCGATCATGCTCGGAAAGTAGAAACCGAAGGCGCTCGGCAGGAACTTGATCGGCTGACTGGTGGCGACGATGATGAACCGCTCGGTCAGCATGCCGATATTGATGAGGATGGATATACAGAACATGGCGGTCCAGTTCAAGCGGATCCTGTTGAACCAGATCAGCATCGGCACGACCGCGCAGAACAGTATCATTTCCCAGAACAGCGGCGCGTAAAAGCCGAACATCTTGAACTTGAGCGCCTCAATCTCATAGGAGGTGCCGCTGTACCATCCGGTGAAAAGCTCCAGCGCATTGATATAGGTCCATACCAGCGACAGGGCGAGGAGGAGCTTGCCTAGGTTGTCGACGTGAATCTCGCGAATGTAGCGCTCGAGATGCATGGTTCTACGCAGCAGGTACATCACGGTCACGATGCCGGCCGTGCCCGAATAGATGGCGCCGCAGACGAAATAGGGTGCAAATATGGTGTGGTGAAAACCCGGAACGATCGACAAGGCGAAGTCCCAGGACACGATACTGTGGACGGAGACCGCAAGCGGGATCACGAACACCGCGAAGAACAGGTAGGCCGCGGCCAGCGTATGCCATTCCTTGGCGGTGCCGCGCCAGCCAAAGGAAAAGATCGTGTAAAGCCGGCGGCGCAAGCCCGTGCTGGCATCGCGCACGGCGGCGTAGTCCGGTACTGATCCCATATAGATAAAGATCGAGCTCGCCGTCAGGTAGGTCGTGATGGCCATGACGTCGAACATAAGCGGCGAGCGAAAGTTCGGCCACAGGCCCATTTCGTTCGGAATAGGCGCGCTCCAGTGAATGAACCAGACCCGGCCGAGGTGCACCATCACGAAACAGGCCGCCGTCATAAGCGAGAACAACGTCATCGCTTCCGCGCTGCGGTAGATGGCGTTGCGCCAGGAACTGTGTGTGATGTGCAGGATTGCCGACAGCAGGGTGCCCGAATGGGACAGGCCGATCCAGAAAATGAAGTTGGAAAGATAAGTGCCCCAAACCGCGTTTCGATTCATGCCGGAGGCGCCGATGCCGACGTTCAACTGATAGATCCACGGCCCGACGAAACAAACGAGAACGACTGTTATGCTCACTCCGAGCAGAATCCAATACCCCCGCCCCGTGTGGAGCAGGGTATCGAGAACATCTTGGTTGACTTCGGCGTAAGTGGGTTCTTGGTGTTCAGCCATGTTGAGCGTCGACTTTCGTCAAATACACGATGGAGGGAGAGGTATTGAGCTCCTCCAGGACATGGTAGCTGCGCTCGTCCTTCACCATCTTGGCAATCCGGCTGTCCGGGTCGTTCAGGTTGCCGAACACCATGGCTTCTGTCGGGCATGTCTGTACGCAGGCGGGCGTCACTTCGCCGTCGCGCACGCGTCGGCGATCATCGTCCTTGGCCGTATCCTTCGCCAGGCGGATGCGTTGAATGCAGAACGTGCATTTCTCCATCACGCCCTTTTCCCTGACCGTCACGTCGGGGTTCAACTGCTGCTCCAGGGGTTCATCCCAGGTGTAGGTGAACCAGTTGAAATAGCGCACCTCATACGGACAGTAGACGGCACAGGTGCGGGTGCCGATGCACCGGTTGTAAATCTGGGTGTTGAGGCCGTCCTGGTTGTGGTAGGTCGCCGCCACCGGGCATGGCGTTTCACACGGTGCCTGGTCACACTGCTGGCAGAGCATCGGGAGAAACCTGAGTTTCACATTCGGGTACTCGCCTTCCCAATACCGCTCGATGCGAAGCCATTTGATCTCGCGGCGTTCGCGAAAATGATCCTCGCCCACGATCGGCAGATTATTTTCCGCCTGACAGGCGACGACACAGGCACCACAGCCGGTGCACCGATCCAGATCGATGCTCATCGTCCAGTGGTAATCGAAAGTATCGTAATAGCCCGGTTTGGTGTATCGCCTGAATTTTTCGACGAGATCTACCATTGCTCATCCTCTTTAACCATGTCCCGATTCCGCCGGGCCCAGGATCTGTCTGCCGAGTGTCCGGCTCACGCCATCGGTCTTGATCAGCTTGAACCGTTCGCCGGTATTGCGCAGTTTGACGCGCGTTGCGGCCCACGCGAGGGCGCCGCTGTCTTCGTCTGTTAGCTGCCCCACGACTTCGATCGGATTTGCACCCCGGCCGCTCGCATAGCGGCCGTATTTCAGATGGCCCTGTCCGAACGGCATCGCAACGACGTCAGGTCGAATGCCGGGATACAGGAACGCCGGGGCTCTGACGGTGCCTGCGGGGGAACTCACTTCGAGGATGTCTCCCTCGTTGATGCCCATGTCGGCCGCGGTCTGGGGATTGAGTTCCACCCACGATGCGTACACCACGCTCGTCAACGGGTCTGGTAACTCCTGCATCCACGGCAGGTTCGCGCCGCCGCCATCGCGGAAAGCCTGTGTCAGATAGGGATGCAGGTAGTAGGGAAACTCGCCGGCGTCTCCATCGAACGAAGCCGCGGGCATTTTCAAATTCTGCTTGAGCGTTTCCACCGGGCCAGTTATTTGCGGCGCCGGGGCCGCGTTCTTTTCCGCCCAGACCCCTGCTTTGAGAGCGGCCCGCCAGAAATCGTCGAAGCTGAACGAAGCGTCCTGTTCGGACTGCTCGGCATAGATCTGCTTCCAGCTGTCCTTGAGGTAGTCCTCGGTCTGATTCCACGGCAGCTTCGCCGGCAGTTCACCGCCGATCTGATGCGCGAGCGCCAGGATGATGTCGCCGCTTGCCCGCGTATCGAAAACCGGCGTGACGACGGGTTGTGAAATCGAGGCGACGGGCACACCGACGCCGGGCTCGGGAACGTCGTCGGCCCATGCTTCGAGATAGGTATGCGTCGGCAGGATGAGGTCGGCCATGGCGGTGGTTTCGTCCATGAAGCTCGACAGGCTCACGACCTGCCCGACATTACCTAGGGCTTGTACGAAGTTGGCTGCCGGCGGAAGCGTGTAAGCGGGGTTCGCCTGGTGCACTAACAGCACCTCGACCTCCTTGCCGGACATTGCGTCGATCAGCTTGAGCATGTCGGCATGGCTCGCCAGGCGCTGCTTCGGTGCGCCGGCGATGACCGGATCGGGATTGAACAATACGCCACCCGGCTGGCCCAGATTTCCGCTCAGGGTATTCAACACATTGACCGCAACGAGGGTGGCAACACCGTTGGTTCCCGCCGCCGCGCCGCCGCCGCCGATCGCCAGCCCGGGTTCGGCGCGCATGAATTCCTCGGCGATTCTCGAGATAAGGGGTGCCGCAACGCCCGTTCGCTCAGAGACCGTCGCGGGTGAATAGGACGCGAGCGCCTGCGTCCATTCGGCGCTGTCGGCGCCGGTGTAATGCCCGCCGGCCAGGATGCTGTGGGCTATACCAAGCGCCACTAAGCCTTCGGTTCCCGGGCTGACGGTGATCCATTCATCGGCGTTAGCGCCACTGAGCGACATGCGCGGTTCGATTTGCACGCACTTGCCGCGCTGGCGATCTTCGCCCTGCCGCAGGTGGCCGTAAGCAACGCCGTAGTGCACCGGGGACAGCCAGGTGCCGAGATAATCCGCTCCGAAAGAAAGCAGGTAATGGGTATTCTTGATGTCGTAATAGGGTAATACGCTCGTCCCGAACGCAATGCGATTCGCCTCGTAGGTGTTTACCGGGTAAGTAAAATCGTATTGCAGGTAATGGTCCGAACCCATTTCCTTCATGAAATTCGAGAACAGCAGGTCGAGGTGACCGCGTACGCCGCCGCTCAACATGAAAACCCGGTTGGCGTGATTCTGGATCTTGAGGCTGCCGAGCGTGTTACCGAGCGAGGTCAGCGCGTCGTCCCAGGAGATCTCGGTGAATTCTCCAGACCCCCGATCGCCTGATCGCTGCAAGGGCGTGCGGATGCGGTCCGGGTTATAGAGCGCGTTGACGCCGGCTTGACCCAGGGAACAGAGGCGTCCCTGGCTGACGGGGTGCAAGGGGTTGCCTTCGATTTTCTTGGCCCGACCTTCACGAACGCGGACGCTGATGCCGCAGCCGGCGGAGCACTGGTGGCAGACGGTGTTGTACCAGGTCGCGATGCCGGGCGAGTAATCCTCCGGCGGGACGACCTGGGGGATCAGCAACTCGACCGTTCTTTTGGTGCTCTCCCCGTAGAGTATTCCCGCTCCGGTGCCAACGCCCCCGGCACCGACGAATTTTAGAAAATCTCTTCTGTTGATATTGTTATTCACGATTTTACAAAAGCGGTCGGAGGCGGAACGGAATATATCATTTCGGGCAGCCGAATGATGCCATGCGGCCGCGATGGCTTAGCCGCGTTTTTCGACGCTGGTTTCCTCCCCCCTGACCACATTCTACGACCGTCCAGTTGCCCGCGAAACCCCTCCCCGGTCGCCCGCCGCTCAAGTCGAGCCCTTGCGCATAAACCTTGTTTGTGCCGGATTATAAGGCCAAGATTGCAATCAGGTGAAAGCCGCCGCCCCAGAGCGATCCCGGATCCGGGGGAGAGCAATACTGTCATAAAGTAAGTGCGGGAAGGTGCAACAATGCCAAGTCACGTTGCCGAAAGAAAGCTCAAAGCCCATGCCGACGTCGTCTGGAAGGTCATCTCGGATCACGATGTCTTTACGGCCTTCTCGCCCCTCATTGTCATGGCGGAAACGATCTCGGGCGAGCAACTGGGACTGGTCCGTCGCATGCACCATGAAAGCGGTGCCGTGTGGGAGGAAAAGTGCGTCGCCTGGGACGAAAAAAAGAGCTATACCATGGAGGTCGAAGCGGAGGACTACATTCTGCCGGTAAAAAAAATGCTGCGGACCTGGAGCATGGAAGAAGGTCCGAAGAACATCACGATTCAGTTGAAATTCGAATGGGTCACGAAATACGGTGCGCTCGGATCGCTCGCGGACCGCTTTCGTATCTACCCGACGCTGGAACCGTACACGAAAGAGTTCATGGACAAGTTGGTGTCTGAAATCTATACCGGCGAATGGGAATTTCACGTCACGGCCGCGAACATCCTGGAGAGCAAGGGGGCCGATGTCATCTCGGTCGGCCCGGATATGACGGTCTACGACGGCAACAAGCTGCTCGCGGAACGGCGGATTGGGAGCGCGGTGGTGCTCGACTCGAACGGCGAGCTGATCGGCGTGTTCTCGGAGCGGGACGTCGTCATCGGGGTGGCGAAGTTTGGCGCAGACGTCTTGACCGAACCCCTCACGAAGGTTATGACCCACGACGTCATCGTCGGCTATCCTAACGACACGCTGCAGGAATTAATGTCGTGTATGACCGATCGCCGCATCCGCCACATACCGATCGTCGACGCCGGTAAGCTCAAGGGCATCGTTAGTATCGGTGACGTCGTGAAGGCGCGGATGGACGAACTCGAGACCGAGGGGGCCGCGATGCAGGATTACATCGACAACCGGCGTTGGCGCGAGGCCGCGCTTCAGGTCGGCCGGGCCGCAGCCACCGAACGCGTCGGCTGAAGCGCCCGCGCCGCCGCGCACGATTCAAAACAACCCGCACTCGCGGATTATTTCAGCGTGTTGAGATACGCGGCGACGTCATTGACCTGCTCATCGGTCGCGAGGATCTGCGCCATCGGCCGCATTTGCTGCCCGTAGATGTCCTTGGCATGTGCACCCCGCACACCGGATTTGAAGTTGTTGAGCTGCCTGACGATGTACCAGTCGTGCTGTCGGGACAAGCGGGGGGCGTTGAGCGATTTGGCGCCTTCCCCGTTCTCGCCGTGGCAGGGCATGCAGGTGACAAACGCTTTCTTACCCGCCTCGACGTCGCCCTCCACGGTCTTGGGCGGTACCGGCACGTCCAGAGTGCCGATGTAGGCGGCGACGTCGACGACTGCTTGATCGTCCGACAGGGTCATCGCCATCGGGCGCATCTGGATGCCGTAGAGATCCTTGGGATCCGAGCCGCGAATGCCGGCGCGGAAGTTTCTCAACTGCCGCATGACATACCAGATATTCTGTCCACCGTTGGCAGGCGCGTTGAGCAACTGGTTGCCCTCGCCATTGGCGCCGTGGCAGGCGACGCAAACCTGAAAGAACTGCTTGCCTCGTTCGAGATCCGCTTCCGCCAGTGCCGTCGTGGCGCCGCTCGATGCAAAGATCAAGACCAACGCGCCCGCAATATTCTTCATCATCACCGAGTTTCCCCCACGGATTAGAATGTCCCTAATGGTTTAACGAGACGCGAAGTATAACCGCGCATTTTTCGGGAATGTACCGCCAACATGTCAATCGCGCGCAAGCGGACTTCTATGCGTGCCAATCCGTAAGAGCCCGCTTGCGGGCGAATTGACAACTTTGACGACTGCAGCAAAACCGCGCACGGTAAAGACCCTGGGAAGATGAGCGATTTCGAACCCTTGTACTACCGTTCCGCCGCGGCGCTCGCGGCTTCGATCAAGCGGCGCGAGCTTGGCGTCACCGAGCTCATGGATGCATCTCTGGCACGCATCGAAACCGTCAACGGGCAGGTCAATGCCATCGTCAGCCTGGATGCCGAGGCAGCCAGGGAAACCGCGAAAAGCTTCGATGAGCAACGTAAAGACATTGACGACAAGCCACTCTATGGTCTGCCGATTGCGATCAAAGACCTGGTCCTCACGAAGGGGATCCGGACCACCTTCGGCTCGCCCATCTACCGTGATTTCGTGCCGGACGTCGACGAATTGATCGTCAAGCGCTTGAAGGAGGCCGGTGCAATAGTCATCGGCAAAACCAACGTGCCCGAATTCGGCGCGGGTTCGCAGACCTTTAACACCGTGTTCGGAGCCACCCGCAATCCCTACGACCTCAGCAAAACCTGCGGTGGCAGCAGCGGCGGCGCGGCTGTGGCGCTGGCCTGTGGGATGCTGTCGATCGCCGACGGCAGTGACCTCGGCGGGTCGCTCAGAAACCCCGCGTCATTCTGCAACGTCCTTGGATTCCGGCCGAGTCCCGGGCGGGTCCCGAGCTGGCCGCGATCGTTTTCCAGCGATCCGCTGGGCGTGGCGGGCCCGATGGCCCGATCGGCCGAAGACATCGCCCTGTTGCTCTCGGTTATGGCCGGCCCCGATCCGCGTGTGCCGATATCGCTACCCGAGCCCGGGGCATCTTTCCGCCGTGCTCTTGCCACCGATTGGGAAGGCGTACAGCTGGCATGGTCACCTGATCTTGGGCGCTATGAGGTCGATCGGGAAGTGGTGGACGTGCTCGAACGCCAACTTTCGGCATTCGAGGTGCTTGGGTGCACCATCGAACGTGCCGAACCCGACCTCGCCGGTGCGGATGAAATCTTCCAGACCCTGCGGGCGTGGTTGTTCACGGTGAAACTGGGCGACGATTACCGGCAGCACCGCGATGAACTCAAGGACACGGTCGCCTGGAACGTCGAAAAAGGCCTGGCCCTCACCGTCGACGACATCACGCGGGCCGAGATTGAAAGAGCGGCATTGATCGAACGGGTTGCCGCATTTTTCGAGCGTTACGACTATCTGCTCTGTCCCGCGGCGCAGGTGCCGCCCTTTCCCGTCGAGCAGGAGTGGGTCACACGCATTAACGACGTCGAAATGGAAACTTATCTGGATTGGATGGGCGTGTGCTATGCCATCACCGTGACCGGCTGTCCCGCGATTTCCGTGCCGGCCGGATTCACGGCATCTGGTTTACCCATCGGCTTGCAGATCGTCGGTCCGAGGTGGCAGGATTTCGCCGTGCTGCAGTTGGCCCACGCATTCGAAACCCTTTCCGACGCGGGCCGCCGGCGACCCTCGATCGGCGTGTGAGCCCGTTTAGCTACGATTCCCTAGTGTGCCGTCCCGTAAATATATTTCATAAGTCGCGCAGGAATTTTTGTTCCTGGCAAGGCGCGAGGACGCCGTGTAGCGGGCTCTACACTCCGACGAGCAACGCCGCCAGGGGCAAAAAGAACCAGCGAATTGTGGAATATATTTACGGGACGGCACACTAGCAGCCTGAGTCGATCGTTTAAGTCCGTGCTCAAAGGCCGGGATTGATGTCCCAGACCTGGCGGGCGCCGCGGTCCAACCACACCAAACGCACGCCTTTTAGGGCAAATTTGGCATCGAGTTCAAGCTGGCGGTAGAGTTCCGGCGTCTTGTCGACGGCTCCGTTTGAATGAGTGAGCAGCAATCCTCTAACGCCGCGGTAGTAGGAATATCCCGTGTGTTCAAGCTTGAGCTGCCGACCGTCCGCGCCCGTCAAATAGGCGCTGACCGAACCCGTAGGCACGGCCCATTCGAGCGCGTCGCGCGCGCCATGATCGGCGATATCGAGACCGGACAGGTCGCGGACGAACAGGATCAGCCGCGCGCCCTCCATTCGAACCACCAGCGGTTTGCGCAGTTCGACCGCCTGGCGGCCGACCTCAACGTCGAGCGGAGCGGCGGGCAGGGCCTCCTCTCCCAAAGGCGGTAGACCGATCAAGACGAAGCTGACGATCAGGTGCCGCATGGGTTTACCTCCATGTCGAGGGCACTAGCTGTTCGACAGCAGCGACGACGAAAGGTGCCGGGTGGACCGTGAATGGTTCGCCCGCAAGCGGGCTCCTACTACATGAACGGCGCCTCCGTAGGAGCCCGCTTGCGAGCGAAAGAACTTCACGCGATGACCGGACTCTAAACCAGCACGTTCAGTCAGGATTATTTCCATGTCGGTTTTACGATTAATCATTCCTGGGGTCATTCTGACCGCCTTACTCGTGACCTTCGGTTTGCCCGTCGGTGCGACCGAGGGGCCGACGCGGCCGAATTCGATCGTATTCAATCACACCGTTGCGTTCGCGGCCGAACCCGAGGTCACCTTGCCGCTTTACCTGACCCGCCGGGGACAATATTTTGCGGAGGTCTATTTCGAACGCGCGCCGCATGATCGAGGCGGGTCACTCGAAACAGTGAGCGTCAGCTATTCAATCGATGTTTTTCGGCGCGGCGAATTATTGTTCACTCGAGCCTTCGATCACGCCGTGACGCCGAACCAACGAGCCGCCACCCTGTTCCGCATCAATACCGATCGCGAACTGCCGCTCAAGACGAATCTCGATCTGGTCGTGCGATTCGGAGAATCCACCCCCAGGGCAAGAGCGATGATCGAGGCGCTGACCTTTCACATCCAGCTAAAGCCGAACGTCAAGGGACGATTCTGACCTGCCGGATTTGAGGTCGGCCGGGCCCGCACGTACGTTGGTGTTCAACGAATATCCCACTGTCGAAGTCTCGGCAGCCTCAAGATCCCGCGCCTGAGGCCGATAAATTCTAGCGTGTACGAAGAGCCGTGATCCGTCTGAATGGGACCGTCCATGCAGGTCCAGGAGACCGCACCTCAATGAATGCCTCCACCATGAGTCATGCAACCGCGATTTCCCGAGACACGTCCGATATAGGCGAGGCCGACGTCGTTTTTCGGTTCGTGGAACGATTGGCCAATGAACTCATGACGGGCACCCTGCACCTCCCGTCTTTCCCTGACGCGGTCATCCAGATCCAGCAGGTCTTAAACGATCCCAAGGCGACCACGAAACTCGTCGCTCAAGTTGTGCAGAGCGAGCCGGTTTTCACCGCCACGCTTTTCAGAATGGCGAACTCCGTCATGCTACAGCGCGGCGGCGAGCCTCTCTCCAATCTGACGTCCGTGATCAATCGCCTCGGCTTCGACATGTTGCGAAACCTGGCGGTGGCGCTGGCGACGCGCCAAATCATGAACGCGAAGAAATACATCGTATTGCGTAGTGAATTACGGGCCTTGTGGGAGCATAGCGTTGAAACCGCCGCCATTGCCTGTGTATTGGCGCGAAGCGCCAGATGCGTCAATCCGGAAGACGCGGTGCTGGCCGGACTCATCCATGACATCGGAATATTTTATGTCTACTCGCGGATGAGCGATTCCCCCGAATTGTTCGAGGACAAAGAAGCGATCGAGGACATTATCGCCGATTGGCATACCGGCATCGGCCGCGCGATCCTCGAGGATTGGGATTTTCCACCGGCCCTCGTCGAAGCGATCGACGAACATGAGACCCTCGACCGCACACATGTAGGGCCTGCGGACCTGACCGATGTAATCACCGTGGCCAATCTGCTGGCACGTCACCGGAAAGGCGTCGAGAATACTGTCGACCTCGACACCATCCCTGCTCTCGAGCGCTTGAAGCTGACGGGTGAAACGGCGCTGGAGAAACTCGAAGAGTCTCGAAACGAAGTAGAGGCCGTCAAGGCGGCGCTTCATTAAACGCTGCCCGGATCTCCACCGGTAAAGTCAGTCCAGCGCGGGCAAAGAAAGTCTCATCACATCCGCAAAACTTTCGAGAACGCGGAGCGTCAGGCCCCAGATGACGTGATCTTCAAAACGAATACCCGGAAAAGTGGTCAGTTGACCGTTGAAGGGATACTCCAGCTCCGTCGTCGCAGCCTCGTCAAATAAATGCTTTAGCGGCACCCAGAATACGCTCGCCACTTCACGGGATTGGCGTACGCTTGCCGTCGCATGCCCGTCGACGCCGACGTAGTAGACAAAGGGCGACAGGGTCATGTCGATGCGCCTATCGCGCCTTTGTATCGGCCTGATCGGCAGCGGACCGATGCGATGGTGCGGTTCGAGTCGCACCCCGATTTCCTCAAACGTCTCGCGTTCCGCCACCGATGCCGCATCCTTGTCGCTCGGTTCCGCACGACCACCCGGAAATGCGACCTGGCCCGACCACGGGTCGTGTTCGTGCTCGGCTCGTCGAATGAAACACGCATCGAGCTTGTTATCATCACCTGCAAGAATCATGGCGACGCAGGCGTGACTGGGGTCCGCTCGGAATGCCGCCGGTTCATGCGGGCGGCTCTGAATTGCAGTTCGAATTTCGTCGATGGTGAGCATAGGACAAGGGTCACGATTCTCTGTCGTGTCGTCAAGCCGTCGGGATTGGACAGGAAAAATATCGATGCCTTACCAACATCAGTTACGCGTCCGATACGGCGAATGCGATCAGCAGGGCGTGGTCTATTTTGCGAACTACATGATCTATATTGACGAGGCGACCGAGATCTGGGTTCGCAGCGTGTCTCCCAAAGGTAATTACCGCGAACTCGGCTGGGAGTGGATGATCGTGCGTTCCGCCGTCGAGTGGAAAAGTTCAGCGCGCGACGCGGACATACTTAAGGTCGATACGGCGGTCGTCCGCTACGGCACGACCTCATTTGACTTTGGTTTCATCGGAAAAGTCGACGACCGCACGATTTTCAAAGCGCGCTTGGTCTGCGTAAGCGTGAAGCCGGTCACGCTCGAAAAAATGACGACTCCCGACGAGGTGAAAGCGATGCTCGGCGCCGCGGTCGATTGGGACGTCCCTATCTGATCAGCCGCGGTGTCTTCCCTTTAAACCAGCGACATTTGTCGCGACCCATCGAGGCTCACGCCCTCGTGCTCGAGCAGCCAGCGTTTGCGCTCGAGACCGCTGCCGTAGCCGGTCAGGCTGTGATCGGCGCCGATCACCCGGTGGCAGGGCACGACGATGCCGATTGGATTAGCGCCGTTCGCGAGGCCCACGGCGCGGGACGCCCGGGGTTTGCCGATACGACGGGCGAGTTCGCCGTAAGTCCAGGTTTCTCCACAGGGGATCCGGCGTAGCTCGCGCCACACCCGGCGCTGGAACACGGTGCCTTGCGTCTCGACTTGGAGCTTGTCGATCGCGTCCAGATCACCGGCGATATAGCGAGTCAACGCTTCGACCACACGACCGCTACCGTCTCCATCGATCAATTCGACATTGGCCTTGCCGTAGTAGCGGTCGAAGAGGCGGATCATACGGTCCTCGTAATTCTCCCAGTCGAGCGCGCGCAAGCGCTCGCGGTCGTCCTGTACGATCAACATCTTGCCCACTGGGGACGTCAGGCGATCGACCCTGAATCGCATGGTTTTCGTCGTCATCGTCACGTCCTCCTGCTCGGCGAACTAAGCCTTTACCTCACCACCTGAAATCGCGTCCTTTGCCCACAGATGTTGCGCCGCATACGCCCGCCACGGCCGCCAACGTTCTGCCCGCACGAGCGCTTCGTCCGGCGTCGGACGCCGGCCGTCTTTCTGCGCCAAGGCCCTCAATAATCCGATATCGCTCGCGGGAAATGCGTCCGGCTCGCGCATGGCGCGCATGGCGATGTAATTCGCCGTCCATTTTCCAAACCCGGGCAGTCCTTCGAGCCGCCGCAGGTCTTCATTCAGGGACGCCCCGCGATTGAGAAAATCAGTATTCGCCAGGACCGCTTTTGCCAGGGCCGAGACGGCCGCGCCGCGACGCCTCGGCATGCCGAGTGATGCGATGTCCGCGTCGGCCAGGCGTGCGGGTGTCGGGAACGCGAAACGAAGTTCGTCTTCACCGTCGATCGCCACCGGCTCGCCCCATCGCGCAACCAGGCGTCCCGCGAGGTTCCGCGCGGCGGTCACGCTTATTTGCTGACCGAGAACGGCGCGCACGGCCTGTTCGAACGGATCCCAATTCCCGACGACCCGCAGACCGGGCCGTGCGGCGATGGCATCCCGTAATACGCGGTCCGTCGCGAGATGCTGGTTGATCAACAGGGGGTCGGCATCGAGATCGAAGGCGTTACGCAAGCGGTAGACGATGGCAGGCAGGGCGGTGACATCATCGAAACGGATCGCGCCGATTAGATAGTCGGCGCCGCCCGGACGCACTTCGATCTGACCGACGCCTCCGTTCAGCGCGATCACGCGGCGATAGCACTCGTCTACAATCGTTTCGAGCCCCGGTATCGCGCGGGCGCGGTAGAAGCTCAAAAAGAAATCCCAGTCTAATGGGGGGCGAAAGCCGAGGCGCAATTCGATCCAATTGCCGTCATGGTGGCTACGCGCATGCGCACCTCGGTTCGTCGTTTCGCGCCGCAGCGAGCGCGGCGGCCTGCCGAACAGTGTTGTGAAAGTCGCGTTGAACCGGCGAATGCTGCCAAAACCGGCAGCCATCGCAACTTCCGCCATCGATAGTTTCGTATCGTGCAGCAATTGTTTCGCGAACAAGACTCGACGCGTCTGGACGATCTTCAACGGTGAGGCGCCGAGGTGCTCAAGGAACAGCCGGCGCAGTTGACGTTCACTGATCCCGACCCGCGCGGCCAGCGCCGGAATGCCGTCTTCGTCAAGTGCGCCGTCCGTAATCAAGTCCAGCGCGCGGGTCACGACATCCGGAAACTCCCCGGTGTTACCGGGCGCCGGCGACAGTTCTGGGCGGCATCGCAGACAAGGCCGGTAGCCGGCGTTTTGTGCGGCAGCTGCACTGGGGAAGAATTCGACGCTCCGACGGCTCGGCGTGCGCGCCGGGCACACCGGCCGGCAATAGATCCCGGTCGTTTTGACGCCGGTATAGATGCGGCCGTCGAACCGCGAATCGCCTGTTTCAATAACGCGGTAGCAGGCTTCGTGGTCGTTCAACATGGAACGATCCTAGCGCACCAAGGCGTTCGATACTGGCCGTTTTCGGCCATGGTTACCATCGGGGTAGACGGTCGTTCGGCGGCACCCTCGAATGCCGGGGGAAACGGGGTCCAGCCCTTCGCCTCGCGCGAGTTCCGGACGTCTTTCCGATGAAAATATCTCAGATCTTCTCGAACGCATGCCCCGTTCGCAAAACGACATCGTCCTCGCCGTAGCGTCCCGTGAACATCATGCCGACCGGCAGTCCGTTAGACATCCCGGCCGGTACGCTCATCGAGGGGTGCCCCGTTCCATCAAACGGCGCCGTATTGCCGATCATGTCGAGCGCGAGGGTCCAGATGATCTCAGCGGGCGCATCCGACGGCGGAATGCGGTGAGCTTTCATTACGGTCGTTGGCATCACGAGGATGTCGTAATGAGTGAATGCTTTTTCGTAGGCGGCGCGGACGTTGCGGATCAGGTTCTGCGCCTTGGCGGAATAATAGTTTCCATAGCGTTCACGCATGGCCTGGGCAAACAGCAACACGGTTTTGACGGTAACCGGAAAATCGGCTGCGCGTTTCTTGCGCGCCTTCTGGAAGAACCGGATCGCCTCCATGACGTTATGGCCCTTGGGATTGGGTCCGTTGGTACCCTGGTCCGTAAACGTCGAAAGCGTGCCATCGAGCATGCTGGTGAGTGTGATGCTGGCCGCCTGGACATGCATGGGGATGGAGACCTCTTCGACGACGGCGCCGGCCTTTTCCATGCGATGCGCCGCCTCGCGTACCATCTCGTCGACGTCCGGTTCTGATAGCGGCGTGCCGAAACCCTGCTTAACTATGCCCAGGCGCAATCCATCCGCGCCCTTCTCCAGCGCGCTGACATAGGGTTTTGGCTGCAGGTTTGCCGGCTGGCGGGGATCGAGCCCGTCGTCGTAACCGGCGAGCACTTCGAGCAGCAGCGCGCAGTCGGCGCTGTTTCCCGCCATCGGCCCCAGGTGATCGACACTCTGCTCGATGGGGCAGGCGCCCGTATAGGGTACGAGACCGTAACTCGGCTTGATCCCGTAACATCCAGAAAATGAACTCGGCATGCGGATGGAGCCGCCTTGATCGCCGCCGATCGCCATGTCGCACTCGCCCGCGACAATGAGCGCCGCGCAGCCGCTCGACGAACCGCCGCTCATATAGTCCGAATTATGGGGATTCAGTACGGGGCCTGTGGCAGACGTATGACTGCCGCCTGAAAAACAGAAATTTTCACACACGGCTTTGCCCAGAATTTCCCCGCCGGCGTCGAGCACGCGGGTAACGACCGTCGCGTCTTCGTCGGGAATGAAACCTTCGAATACTTTCGAGCCGTTGGACATCGGTATCCCCGCGACGCCGATATTGTCCTTCACGACCAGTTTTTTGCCGGCGAGTTTGCCGCTCGCCGCACCCTTGATTGAAGCTTTCCAACACCAGGCATTCAGCGGGTTTTCACCGGCATCCGGTCGATAACCTGCATCGCGCGGATATTTAACCGGTAGTTTCGGCGCTTCCAGAGAGTCGATGAGATTGAAATCCCCGACCATGCCTTCCATGAGACCGGCATACATCTCGAGTTCATCATCGCTCAATTCGAAATGCAGCCGCGCGGCGGCGGCGCGTAGCTCGTCGATATTCGGTTGCGCTACGATATTGTGATCGTTGTCATCTGGCATGGTCATAACCCCCGATGCGTAATTCAAACGTGGGCCGTTTCGCGGATAAATCGACGGAACATCTGTTCATCTCTAAACCGGGACGTCAGTGAAGGCTGGGGGTCCGCCAGAAGTCCCGCCGATCGACCGACTGCACCAGCGCCTCGAAGGTATTTCCTTCGCGATGCACGGTCAGGGGAACCTCCGTACCGGCCGGACCCAGTGCCCAGATGCTTCGAAACAGCGTCGCCAGGCCTGCGACCGGTTCACCGGCGACGGCAACGACGATGTCGCCTGCCCTGAGTTCGGCCTGCGCGGCGGGTGCGTCCTCATAGGCGCCCGCCACCATCAACTTGTCAGCCGCTTCGGATATGAAAACACCGAGCCAAGGCCGTGCGGGCTTGAGCGTCCGTCCATAGGTCATGAGTTCATTTTTTATCGGCTCCAGCAAATCGATGGGAACGCACATGTTTCCGTCCAGCGACGAAATCTCCGCCAGTACGTGATCGATGTAAAGGGATCCAATGCCGCAGAGATGACCTGCCGAGGAAATCAGCGCGGCACCTCCCCAGTTCGGATGCGGAGGCGATGTGAAAATCGCCTCGTCCAGCACGTATTCCCAATACCCGGCAAACTCACGCTTGGACGATATGCGCGCCTTGATCGACTGGTCGAGCCCACCGAATCCAGCGACGACCACGTCTTCGCCAACCGTTAACGCACGCGTGGTTCCGACCTGCATCGACGGTGCTTCCAGTGGGCCCAGCGGCTGCACCAGACCTAAGCCTGATTCGTAGTCGTAGCCGACGACATGTCCGGGTACGGCGTGACCGGATTGTGTGACCAGCCAGATCTCTTCGGCTTCGGTGATCAGATAACCAATCGTTACGATCAAGCTCGTGTCGCCGATCATCACGCCGTGACCGCCGCGCTCGGTGCCGAGTATCGGTGCGGTGAAGGCATCGTCGGGGATACGCGCTCTCAGCGATACGATCGCGGCGAGGGCATCGTGCAAGTCGTAGTCGAAGTCACCCGGCTGCGGTTGAAGCTCGGTAGGAATTCGGGGGCCGGTGTTTTCGATCATGCTTTTTGTGGTGCGTTAAGAGCGTGCTCTGGATAAACTGTATATCCATCCAATGGTACCAGTATCCAGCCTCACATTCGTGAATGCCCCGGCTTAAAATGAACGACGGATCTGAACGATGACTGATGAAATCGAGCGCTTGGCAGAACTAATCGCGAATTCAAAGCGCACGGTCGCCTTTACTGGAGCCGGCATCAGCACGGAATCGGGCATTGCGGATTTTCGGAGTCCCGGCGGCATCTGGACGCGAATGCAGCCGATCGAATTCGACGATTTCGTGTCGTCCGAAGAAATGCGCAGGGAGTCATGGCGAAGAAAGCGGGTGATCGATCGCGATTTCAAAGCAGCACGACCCAACCGCGGGCATCGCGCCCTGGCGGCGTTGATCGAGCGCGGCACGATGAGTGCGATCATTACCCAGAATATCGACGGTCTGCACCAGGCATCGGGCGTTAGCGACGCCAAAGTGATCGAACTGCACGGCAACTCAACTTACGCTGCCTGCCTGGACTGCAAGAAGCGCTATGAACTCGAACCGATTTTCGAAGCCTTCGAACGCGACGAGACCCTGCCTGTGTGCGGCGCTTGCGGGGGGCTCGTGAAGACGGCTACGATTTCTTTCGGTCAGTCGATGCCGGCGGCCGCTATGGATCGTGCCGAAGAGGAAACTCTGGCGTGCGATCTGTTCATCGCGCTCGGGTCGTCGCTGGTCGTGTATCCGGCCGCCGCGTTTCCGGTACTTGCCAAACGCAACGGCGCGAAACTCGTCATCGTCAATCGAGAACCGACCGATCAGGATGGCGCGGCCGACCTCGTGCTCCATGCCGAAATCGGGAATACTTTGGGCCGCGCGGTAGGAATCGCCTGACCGGGTTTACCCGCATTTCTCACCACGGATTGACGCCCGCGGCAGGAAGGCGTTAAAAAATCCGGATTAAGGCCGCATCGGAAATCCGCTCGGACCCAGCAGTCCGTCCAGGCGTGTCTCGTTCCATTCGATCCAATCGCAGAGTAGCGGACGCGTTTCTCGGGGATCGATCATCTCGTGCGTCGCGAACGACTCGGCGGCCCGGTAAGGCGAGCGCGCCTTCGCGAGCTTTTCCTCGAGTTCGAGACGTTTCGCCGCGGGGTCGGCCGCGCTCGCGATCTCCCGCCCAAACGCTACGGCAACACCGCCCTCTAGCGGCAGCGGGCCCGACTCGGCCGAAGGCCAGTCGAGGACATAGGCGTCCGGGCCGAAATGCGCAGCTGCAGCGACGCCGAAGGATTTGCGAACGCGTACTGATGCCCAGGGGATCTTTGCTTGCGCGGCCGCGGAGACCGCCGCCATGCCATATCGAATGGTGGCCGCGCTCTCGGCTTCCGGTCCGATCATGAAGCCCGGTTCGTCGACGAAGTTGACCAGCGGGAGATGAAAGGTGTCGCAGATTTCGATCATGCGGCGCATTTTCTGAGCAGCTTCGGCGGTCATGGCGCCCGCAAGATGACGGCAGTCGTTGCCGGTGACGCCGATGGCCTGGCCCTGCAGACGCGCGAAGCCCACGATCAGTCCGGGGCCGTAGGCGGAGGCGATCGGAAAGAACGAGTCCCGGTCGACGACCAGTTTGATCAAGACACCCATGTCGAAGGCATGGCGGCGGTTACGTGGCACGATCGAAGCGAGTTCGTCCTCGCAGCGGTCGCTTGGATCGCTGGATTTGATGCGTGGCGCGCGATGCCACACGCTCTGCGGCATATAACTCAGAAACCGGCGGATCTGATCGAGCGCGGCGCCTTCGTCGTCGGCAATATTGTCGACCACCCCGGATTTGGCGTGGACGGCGACGCCGCCGAGTTCTTCTTTGGAAAAGTCGCGGCCGAGCGCGCGCTTGACCAGCGCCGGGCCGCCGATCATCACTTGGGCGGTACCGCGTGCCATGACGGAAAAATGAGACGCGACCAGCCTTCCCGCGGGAAAACCCGCCACCGGTCCGAGCGCGGCGGAAGCGACCGGGACCAGGCCCATGGCTTCGGCGATGATGGCGAAGCGCGGCGCCGCGTAAACGGGTTCGCCGACGGTGTGCGGTTTTCGAGGGTCATCGTCGCCGGTCGAAACGCTGCCGCCGCCACCTTCGAGTAGCCGGACCAGGGGTGTGCGGTGCTTGACGGCCAGGTGCTCGGCGTAAATGCTTTTGCGCAGGCCCGCCGCGTTGGGCGAACCGCCCTTGAGCGTGAAGTCTTCACCGCCGACCACGATCTGCCTTCCATCGATGCGACCGAAACCGACGACGTAATTGGCGGGCGTGAATGAGACGATCTCACCCTCGTCGTCGAGAATGGCGCCGCCTGCAAGTTGCCCATGCTCGCGAAACGATCCGGGGTCGAGCAGGTAATCGATTCGCTCGCGCACGGTCAGTTTGCCGCGGGCGTGCTGTTTTTCGATCCCTTCCTCACCGCCCATGGCGGCCGCCAGTGCGCGCCGTTTGCCGGTTTCTTCGATTTCCTTGTCCCAGCTCACGATCAAATCCGTCGGTATGGTTGAGTCATCCTGCTGCGCGCATCATGCCAGATCCGCCGACTACGCGTGACCGAGACTTGCACGGCGAACATGACCGATGATCGTGCCGCGCTCGACTCCGATCGCGTCGCGTTTTATAAGGGGCGTCTGATTGCCGGCTGGCGCCGGCTTCTCGCGCACGATTCTTGGAGAGCACAACCATGATTCTCGACGACATACGCGTACTTGATTTCACCCAGTATCTCGCCGGCCCCTCGATCACCCGGCTGATGGCCGAGATGGGCGCGGAAATCATCAAGGTCGAGCAGGCCCCCGGCGGCGATCCCGGTCGTCTGCTGCCGTTCGTTCGCGACGGCCGTAGCGGGTTTTTCGTGCAGCAAAATCGGGGCAAGAAAAGCCTGTGTCTCGATCTCTCGAAACCGGAGGCGAAAAAGATCGTGCTCGATCTCGTCCGCGAGGTCGACATCGTGGTTGAGAATGCGGGACCCGGTGTCATGGAAAAGCGCGGCTTCGATTACACCTCGCTCGCCGGCATCAACCCGCGCCTCATCATGGCGTCCGTCTCGGCCTTCGGTCGGCAGAGCACGCTATCGCACAAAACGGGTTACGACTGGATCGTCCAGGGTTTCAGCGGGCTGATGGACGTGACCGGCCCGCGGGGCGGTACCCCGCACCCGGTCGGTATCGGCGTGTGCGACTCCAATGCCGGCGTGCACGGCTTTGCGGCGATCGGTTACGCCCTGTACCACCGGCTACGCACCGGTGAGGGTCAGTATCTAGACCTGTCCATGGTCGATACGATGTTCCACATGCATGAGTACAACGTCCACGGACGTTCGGTGATCGGCAAGTCCTTCAGACCCGGCCCCATGGGCGCCCACCACGAGCTGGTCGCGCCGTTTGGCGTGTTCAAAGGGCCGACCGGGTTTTTGGTGATCGCCGTGCTACAACTTCAGTGGAAGGGCTTGTGTGAAGCCATGGGGCGTCCCGAGCTTGCCGAAGACTCCCGCTTCATCGACGGCGAGACGCGCGCCCGGCATCAGGAGACTCTGATCGAAATGATCGAATCGTGGACCGCGTCCTTCGAGACCAACGAAGCGGTGCTGGAGGTACTCGAAGCGCATCGCGTACCTGCCGGGCCAGTGCTGAATCCAACCGACGCGCTCGAGCACGAATACTTTCTGGATCGCGGCACCGTGCGCACCGTGACCGATCCGATCCTGGGCGAGATCCAGATCCCCGGATTCCCGTTCAGGTTTTCCGCCCAGCCGGATCTGCCCGACTTCGAGGCGCCTCTGCTAGGCCAGCATAACTCCGAGATTCTCGGCAGCGTGCTCAGTTACGGCGAGAACAGAATCGACGAATTACGAGATGCCGGCGTTCTGGTGAGCGCCGAAAAATAAAAACCCCGGGCGCCGTCAGTGGTAGCGCAGCATGACGGTTTCGGCGAAATAGCGCATTTGCGCGACCGGGTCGTCGGTCACCTGGAATGCAAAATGGCTGAGCCCTTGCGCTTCGAGCGCGCGAATATTTTCGATCACGGCGTCCGGCTCGCCGATCATCGCAGCGACCTCTGCAACTTCGGGTACTAGAAATTCACGCTCGTCTTCACGGGTGTAGACGAGGTGCCCTTTGTGCAGAATGAGATGACGTCTTTCTGAGGGCAGGGTCGCGACGTAGTCGCGATACCGCTTGACGTGTTCGGTGATAGTGGCGTCGGACGGCAACAACTGTTCGTCCCATTCGCACATGACGTGCAGCAGGTTGGTAATGAAGGGGGCGAGGCTCTCGAGGACGCCCGGACTCGACGAGGTTTCGCCGGGCCGCAATACCGCCAGTGGATAGATCGCCTTGCTCGGGACGTCCGCTGCAGAGCGGCCGGCGTCCTGCGCGGCGCTCGCTATTTTTTCGCGAGCATTGCGCATCATGTCCAGCGATGCGTTCCAAGTGAGGTGTCCGTCGCATTCGGCGCCGCAGTACGCGAGGGTCTTGGGCCCGAACGCGGACAAGGTGACCGGAATCGCGTGTTCGAGATTGATGAAGCCTTCATCGCGGTGCAGTAGCTGTACCAGGTGTGATTCTCCTTCGCATTCGTGCACGCCGGCGTCACCCTTGAGCAAGGTTTGGATCAACCGGATCTCCTGCTTCATGCGGGCTAGCGGCACCGGGCGCAGCCCCATTGTGAGGCGCGCCGTGTTGCCGTTGCCGACGCCGAGTTCGACCCGGCCCGGCGCGAGTTCGGCGATGGTCGCGATGGAATGTGCGATGACGGGCGCCATGCGCGTGCTGGGAACCGCAACGCCCGTGGCGAGGCGTATGCGCTTGGTCTTGTGAGCGGCGAGGGCCATCGTCGCGTAGACGTCCGAATAGATCATCTGCGAATCGAAAAACCAGACCTGGCTGAAGCCGAGCGATTCCGCCAGCTGGACGAGATCGTAATCACCGATCCGCGAAGTAAATGCGATGCCGAATTTCATCGCCATTCTTTCTTCAGTTAGAAGATCCCGACGCCGCTTTCTCGATCGCCGCCCAGATTTTGTGCGGCGTGGCCGGCATCGTGAGCTGCGTTACGCCCGCGGGTTTGAGGGCGTCGAACACCGCGTTCATGACGGCGACCGGTGCGCCGATCGCGCCTGCTTCACCGCAGCCCTTGGCACCCAGCGGATTGGAGGGTGTGGTGTTGTCGATCGACTCGACGGTCATCATCGGCAGATCGTGCGCGCGCGGCATGCAGTAATCGAGAAATGTCCCGCTGATCAACTGTGCGGTGTCCGGATCGTAGACGGCATGTTCCATGAGCGCCTGCCCCACGCCTTGCGCTACGCCGCCGTGAACCTGGCCTTCGACGATCATCGGGTTGATGACGACGCCGAAATCATCGCCGATGCAGTAATTAACGATATCCGTGGTGCCGGTTTCGGGATCGATTTCGACTTCGCAAATGTGGCAGCCGGCCGGGAAAGTGTAATTGGGCGGGTCGAAATAGGTCATCTCCTCGAGCCCGGGTTCGAGTTCTTCGAGGGGGTAGTTGCCCGGTAGATAGGCGATCTCGACCATATCGGCGAAGGCCAGGATGCGGTCCGAGCCCCGGACCTTGAAATACCCGTCGATGAAGTCGATTTCATCGGCGCCAGCTTCGAGCACGTGTGCGGCGATTCTTTTCCCCTTCGCCACGACTTTGTCGAGCCCCACGCTGAGCGCACCGCCGGCAAGGCTGATCGATCGTGAGCCAAAGGTGCCGACGCCGAAGGGGACCTTGCCGGTATCGCCGTGCACCACCTCCACGTTCTCAATCGAGACGTTGAGTTTCTCGGCGACGACCTGGGCGAAGGAGGTCTCGTGTCCCTGGCCGTGACTGTGGGCGCCGGTCAGTACGGTGACGCTGGCGTCCGGATTGACGCGCACGGTCGTCACTTCGTAGAAAGGGACCTGCGAGCCGCCTTGGATCGCTATCGGCGTCGGTCCCACACCGGCGAGCTCGGTGTAAACCGATAAGCCGATGCCGCGCAATTTGCCGCGCTCGCGAGACAGGTCCCGGCGCTTCGCGAACGAATCGAAATCAATGGCGGCCAGCGCCAGATCCATGCATTGGTCGTAATCGCCGGAATCATATATATGGCCCGTGCAGACCTCGTAGGGAAAGGCGTTCTTGGGAATGAAATTGCGCCGCCTGAATTCGACCGAATCGATGCCGAGTTTTGCAGCCGCCAGTTCGACCAGGCGCTCGACGGTGTAAGCGGCTTCGGGACGCCCGGCGCCGCGATAGGCGTCCGTCGGCACGGTGTTGGTGTAGGCGATCCTGGCCTCGGAGTAAACGGCGCCGATGCGATAGACACCGGACAGCATGGTGGAATACAGGACCGTGGGAACCAACGGCCCGAACATCTGCGCGTAGGCGCCGAGGTTGGCCACGTGAGAGCTGCGAATGGCCAGGATCTTACCGTCCGCGTCTACCGCCATTTCGGCATGCGTCACATGGTCGCGCCCGTGCGCGTCGGAGAGAAAGGCTTCGCTTCGATCACTGACCCATTTGACCGGTCGCCCGGTCAGCCTGGCGCCATAGAGGCACAAGTACTCCTCGTTGTATTGAGGTGATTTGGACCCGAAACCGCCGCCGACATCGGGCGCAATAACCCGCAGTTTCGTTTCCGGAACCTGTTTCATGGTCGTGTGCGAGGTCAAATGGCGGATCAGATGCGGATTCTGGCTGGCCAGGTAAAGCGTGTATTCATCGCGGCCAGCGTCATAGCTTGCGAGCGTCGCGCGCGGTTCCATGGAATTCGGTGACAGACGATTCTGTATCGCGTCCAGGGCGACGATATGCGCCGCCCGGTCGAACGCCTCATCGACGGCAGCCTTATCGCCGAACACCCAGTCGCAGCCGAGATTGCCGGGGCACTGATCCCAGATTTGCGGAGCACTCGGCGCGAGCGCATCGCTTGCCTCAGCCACGGCGGGCAGCGCCTCGTAATCGACGGCAATGAGTTCCGCCGCATCCTTGGCCAGCAATGCGCTCTCGGCAATCACCGCAGCAACGGGTTCACCGGCATAGACAACCCGGTCGCTCGGCAATATCGGATGATCCGGCAAATACATCGCGCTGCCGTCGGCGTTCACCATCTGCTGTGTGCAGGGGATATTTCCGATGCCGGCCCGTTTCAGATCTGCGGGCGTGATCACCGCGGCCACACCCTCGGCCGCCTGCGCGGCGGCCGTGTCGATACCCAGAATGTTTGCGTGCGCAACCGGCGAGCGACACACGGCGAGATAAAGTTGATGGGGAAGTGAAATATCGCCCGTGTAGCGTCCGTTCCCGGTGATGAACCGCAAGTCCTCCTTACGGCGCACCGGTTTCCCGATGCCGTGCAGGGTTTTCATTTTCTCTCTCTTTTAGAAGCGGCGTTCGAGTTCACCAGCCGGTCAATGCCCCGGAGCACGCATGTCCTCGGGTACGACTTCTCCGCGGCTCACGATCAATTCGTCGTCCAGCCACAGCGAGCAGTTCTTCATCGGTAGATCGAGATGACAGGGCGTATCATTATCGCCGCCGAACTCGGTGTCCGGGCCCAGCGAGAACAACACGTTGCCCTGGTATGCGCGGCTGTCCATCGCGATGCCGGGGAGGTCGACCTCCCACAACGCATCCTCATTCAATCCCCAGCCGATGTGCGATACGGCGTAGGCGCGCGGGTCGGCGAATCCCTCGATGTAATCCCGTAATCGCCGGGCGTCCTCTTCGCCGTTGATGTCGGTGACCTTGCCACCGCTGATCTTGAATTCGACGGGGGTCTTAAGGAATTCCTTCCACGGCAGCACGATGTCGCCCGCATCCATGACCACGGTTCCCTCGACGCCCGTCGCCGTACCGGTCGACGCGAGAAACCCGCTCGGCCAGTGATCCCAGCGACCCGGCGTGTCGGTGTAGCCGTACTCGGTCAGAATGCATGCGGGCGGCGGACCGTTGAGCACTTTCAGTTCGTAGCGAAGGTCGGTACCGGCGTCGTTGGTAAACCGTAAAGTCTTGGCGCCCTGCATGCGCCGCTCCGCGGCTTCCACGCGTGCGCGCATGGAAGGTTTTGGCATCAGGCGTTGCAGCACCTCGAACGGCTCGACCACCATCAATACGCGCGCTCCGGCCTTTTGAATCTCGATCTGTTCGCGTGAGAAGAGCAGTAGCATCAAGTCGATGACGAGGTCGGCGCCTTTGAGCGATTGCATGGCCGCCGGATCAGTACTCAAGGCCGACCTGCCGAGTTCAGCAATGCGCGCTTCGGCACCGGCGTTGCCCGTCGCGGCGACGTTTACACGAAGGGGCTCGGCGCCGAGCGCCGCCGCGGCGGCGATAAAGGCGGCCGAATATTCCTGTGCCAGCCGGCCTTCCGAAAGTACGGCGACTTTTTCGTTCGAATTAACGCCGCAAAGTTCCAGTACCTCGACGAACGAGGATTGCATTTCAGCAACGGGTGCAAGCTGTGCCATGTGAATATCCTCCCGCGATTACAGCTAAGCGAACCAGCTTAGCTCGTGCTGCAGTCCGCATTCAGGCCGCAAGAAACGAGCCTACTCGCTCCTGTAGCAACTCGCATTGCTCCAGCGCTGGTTCATGGCCGCATTGTGGAATCATGAAGACATCGGCTTCGGGCAGGGACTTGCCGAACTCCTCTGCGTAGACCGGCGGAATGAGCTTGTCATTCTCGCCCCAGACGACGAGGCTCGGTGCGGTCACGCGGTGAATCCGCTTTTTGAGCCCTTTGTCCGGAATGGGCCAGATGAGCTTGGCGGTGCAACCGATGGTCCAGATGAAATCCCGGTTCCAAAGCGCCGCTTCGGCGACATCTTCCGGCACCGCCATACGTCGCTGCACGCGCGGCGCATTGCGGTCGTAAAACAGCACGTTCATGATCCCCTCGAAATCCAGCGCGGTCCAATTCGCGACGGTGTAGGGCGCATCCTCGCGCCATAATCCTATGGGCGCGATGAGCACCAGTTTTTCGATGCTCTTGGGCCTTTGCGCGGCGAGTTCGGCGGCGAGCAGGCCGCCGAACGAATGGCCCATGAGCCGGACCTTCTTGAGCTTGAGCGCATCGAGCATGTCGTCATAGGCGAGCACCGCATCCCACATCGTGTCGAGCTGCTCGAGCTCGTCCGGTTTCCCCGGCGCGGTGCCGGGGAAGTAAGGCGCGTAAACCTTGTAGTGATCGGCCCGGCTGTCGAGAAAGTCGTCCCAGTAGAACCCGCCGGCCGAATGCAGAAACACCAGCGGTTTGCCCTTGCCCGCTATGTTGACGGTGATGTCCAGTGCTCCGCCGAGTACGGGCACGACCTTTTGACGGATTTTTTTCATTATGGTGTGCCTCTGCTTGTGACGTGGTTCACGCCGCCGCGCGTTGCGCTTTCTCGCGAGTCTGCGGCCACCAGTGATCTTCCCAGCCTGCGTCATCCTACACATTCCGGAGATGCGGTAATACGCCCTTGGCGATACGCTCGATGTTTTCCATGGTTTGCTCGTGGGACATCGATCCATATTGCGGCAGGATCATGAGGTGTCCGACGTTCAGCGTTTTAATGATGTGCAGCAGACGGTCGACGACGGTCGCGGCACTGCCGGCCACGAGAAAGTCATTCTCGTCGAAATGCCGGAAGCGCATTTTCTGTAGATCTTCGTACGGGGGGAAGGGGCGTTTCGTGAGCAGATGCGTCAGGCTGCTGTGGGTCATGTGCCCCGGCGGCAAGAGATACTGCTCGGGCAGGCGTAAACCCTTGTGATAAAAATATTCGATGTGGCGCCCGAACTCGGCTTCGGCCTGCTCGTCGGTTTCCGACACCCCCACCGGAACGAGAAAGCCCATGCGGTAAGGGTTTCGATCCCGGCCGAGTTCCTCGACGCGGTTCCAATAACCCTCGACCATGTGTGTGGCACCCTTGGCGCCGAAATAGGTCAGGTAGCAATAGGAGTAATCATTGTTGATGACGAAATCCCAGGTACTCGGACTGGCGTTCCCCGGAACCCAGATCGGCGGATGGGGTTGCTGCACCGGGCGCGGCCAGATGTTCACCATCGGCAGCTGATAATACTTGCCGTTCCAGGCGAAGATCTCATCCGCGGTCCAGGCCTTCTTGATCAGGTCGTGCGCTTCGCGGTAGCGGCCGCGCTGCGTCATCGGTGCCATCCCGTAGCTGTAGGCAAAATCGCCGCCCAGACCAACCGGGAACCCTGCCACTACCCGTCCCTCGGAAATGCAGTCCAGCATGGCGTATTCTTCGGCGACCCGGATCGGCGGATTCAGGAAAACGGCCGTCTCGCCGAGCTGGATGATGGCGGTGTCCGTACCGCGGGTGGCGCGCGCGAGCACCGAGCCCATCATGTTCGGATTGACCATGAAGCCGTAGGCGTTTTGGTGGTGCTCGTTCGTGCACACCCCGTCGAAACCCGATTCCGCGCAAAACGTGAGTTCGTCCAGGGTCCAGTTGTAGTACTGCGCACAGAGATTCGGATCGGCCACTTCCCTGAATGGCAGGTCGAACCACGCGGACTTGTATTTCTTTTCGAAATCAGGGGCGAGGTTGCGGTAGGGCATGAGGTGGAAGGCAGCTATCTTCATGGCCGGGAATCCTCCATTCGCGCGATTTTCGCATCGGGAACGTCGCTGATTATCCCTCCGCTTCCACGCGGATTCCACTGACTTGCGGCGATGCGCCATGCGCTCCTATGCTGAGAGCTCATTTACACTGAGCGCCTGAACGATGATCGATCTGTATACGGCGGCGACGCCCAATGGCTGGAAAGCGACCATTGCCCTCGAAGAACTCGAGTTGGCTTACACGGTTCACGCGGTTGACCTGGCCGCCGGCGAGCAGCACCGTCCCGAATTCGTGAGGCTCAACCCCAACGGGCGCATCCCGGTGATCGTCGATCGCGAGGCGGGGGACCTTACGATTTTCGAATCCGGGGCAATCCTCGTCTATCTCGCGGAGAAAACCGGCCGGCTGATGCCGCTGGATACCAAGGGCCGGTTTTGCGTGCTGCAGTGGTTGATGTTTCAAATGGGCGGTATCGGCCCGATGCAGGGGCAGGCCGTGGTCTTTGAACGCTATTTCGACGAAGACCTGCCCGCCGCGCGCAGCCGTTACCGCAACGAGACGCGGCGCCTGTACGAGGTGTTGAATTCACGCCTTGCTGAGCGTGAATATCTGGCCGACGAATACAGCATCGCCGACATCGCCAACTGGGCCTGGGTCAAGGCGCACCGTTGGGCGCGCGTTCCGATCGAGGGCCTCGAGCATCTCGAACGCTGGGTCGATAGATTGGCCGCCCGGCCGCCCTGTCAACGCGGCATCGAGATACCGCCGCCTGCGGGCAGCGCCGAAAAACAGACGCGCATGGGCGAGAGCATGACGATACGCTGAGTGCGCCGCTCAATAGATCCCTGATGCTCGCAGAAGCCCTCTTGTGGTTTTTAACGCGTAAGAGTTCCTAAGAAAAAGTGGACACCCGTTGCTTTGCGTACTTTTAAATTGTCGACTTTAGACGTCCAGACGTCTAAATTACACAAATGCAAAACTCCGCAAAGAATTCTCCAGGCCATGTCCGCGACGCCATTATTAAAGCGCTGGCCGGATCTCCTGTTTCCCTGAGCGTTTCGCAGATAGTGGCAAGCGTTCAAAAGCAGATTGGCAAAACACCTTCATCATCTATCCGATCGTATCTAAGGCTCAACACGCCCGAGCTCTTCGTTCGGGAAGCGCGGGGCGTGTACCGCGCACGCATTAGGCCAGCGAGCCGACAATATAAATTCTTTGCTCAAATCGACTCGCGGGAAGAAAAATTCTCCTTTCAAAAATCCGTATTGCATCACGACGATTGTTTCTCGTGGATCGCGCGGCAGTCACACAATTCGATTCACGCGGTTGTGACCGATCCCCCCTATGGGTTGTATGAATATACCGAAGAACAGCAACGCAAACTGCGTGTTGGAAAAGGCGGGGTTTGGCGGATCCCGCCTTCATTTGATGGCCATCAGCGATCGCCGCTTCCCCGATTTACGACTCTGGACGAGAATCAGCTCGGTGAGATCAGGGAATTTTTCCTCGTTTGGGCGAAAATACTTTTGCCGGTGTTGGTGCCTGGCGCTAACGTCGTGGTGGCTTCGAATCCTCTCGTATCTCACATTGTCGCGATCGCATTATCCGAAGCGGGCCTGGAGCGCAGAGGTGAAATCATACGGCTGACGATGACCATGCGGGGCGGCGACAGACCTAAGGGAGCACACGATGAGTTCCGCGGCATAAGCGTCATGCCGCGATCAATGTGGGAGCCGTGGCTGTTGTTCAGAAAGCCCGTGGAAGGCCGGGTTCAGGACAACCTACGAAAGTGGCAAACCGGAGGGTTCCGTCGTCCCGGGCGTGGCAGACCTTTCGGGGATGTCATCGCGTCAGCGCCAACCCGGCGCGCGGAGCGAGAACTAGCACCGCACCCCAGCCTGAAACCCCAGTCGTTTCTTCGACAATTAGTGAGAGGCGTGTTGCCGCTCGGCAAAGGTGTGATCCTCGATCCGTTTGCCGGGGCAGGATCCACACTCGCGGCGGGTAACGCGATTTCGTATCAAAGTATCGGGATCGAGAAAGACCGGAATTATTTTTTAATCGCCACCAGTTCAATTCCAAAGCTAACGAACTACCAGGCTTAATTGGGGTCAGGTCTATCGTTGCCACATCGCGTTGTGGGAATGATAGACCTGACCCCAAACCCTATTTGCAAGCCTTGCACGGTTCCGGAAGCTTGGCCTGCCGCCGGACAAAATGTTGTACGGCGAGGAGTTCGTCGTCGGTGAAGTCCTTGAACCGGGGCATACCCATCGAGCGGTTGCTGCCGTCGAGTACGACCTTCTTGATCGCATCCATCGACAGCATGATCGAAGAAGCCCGGAGATCGGGAGCCTGTCCCGCTGAAGCCGCGCCGGCGCCGTGGCACATCATGCACCAGTCCGTGTAGATTTCGCCGCCGGTGCGCGCCAGGTTGTCATCGACCTTGAAATCCGGCGCGGCGAGTGGTTTTGGATAGAACGGGGGTGGGGATTGCGGTAGTTGTACTTCACCGCCAAGTGCAAACGTCACGAGGCGCCGGGGATGGGCGCGGTAGGCCCAACCGTGCTGGGAGCCGGTGAACCCGGCGGTCGCCGCACCCGCGCCGCCCCAGCCGACGAGTATCGATAGGTACTGCTTGCCGTCGATCGAATAAGTGATCGGGGGCGCTGAGATGCCGCTGCCCAAGTCGGTGCGCCACAGGACTTCGCCGTTGTCGGCGCGGTAGGCGTAGAAAGTGCCGTCAGCCCGGCCCTGAAACACGAGATTACCCGCTGTCGTTACCGTCCCCGGATTCCATACCCCGGGCAGCGGTACTTCCCACACAGTCTGCTGGCGTAGCGGATCCCAGGCGCGCAAGGCGCCCGTACCGGCGTCATCGGGCACGAATTGCTCGCCGAAAGCAATGGCCGGATCGAAGTTCCAGAAAGGCGACTCCCAGGCCTTGATCTCGATGTGCTTGTCGGAGAACAAGCCCGGCATCTCGATGATGGGCAGGTAAACGAGGCCGGTCTGCGGGTTGTAAGACATCGCGTGCCAGTTATGTGCGCCAAAGGGGCTCGGCCAGACCAGTTCCTCGCCATCTTCGTAACGCGCGCCGGCGCGCTCGACCGGCCGGCCGGTCTTCATGTCGACTTCACTGGCCCAGTCGACCTTGGCGTATTTCTCGGCCGACAACAGCTTGCCGTTCGAGCGGTTGATGATGTAGAAGAAACCGTTTTTCGGCGCATGCAGTATGGCCTTGACGTCGCGATCGCGGACCTTGAGGTCGACCAGGACGATGTCCATGTTGGAGTTGTAGTCCCAGGCTTCACCCGGCGTCGTCTGGTAATGCCACTTGTAGCGGCCGGTGTCCGCATCGAGCGCGACGATGGAACAGAGGAAGAGGTTGTCACCGCCCTCGGGGCTGCGGATCTTCGGATTCCAGGGCGAGCCATTGCCCGTTCCGATGTAGAGGTGGTTGTATTCGGGATCGTAGGTAATGCCGTGCCACACGGTGCCGCCCCCGCCGTGCTTCCACCATTCGCCGGTCCAGGTCTTGGCGGCCATCTTCATGGCGTTGTTCTCGAAGCCGTCGGCCGGATTGCCCGGAACCGTGTAGAACTTCCAGGCTTGTTCGCCCGTTTCGGTATCGTAAGCGACGACGAAGCCGCGCGCGGCACCCCACTCGGTGCCGCCGTTGCCGATGATCACCTTATCCTTGAAAACCTTCGGCGCGCCGGTGATGAACAACGGCAGCTTGGGATCGAAGGTCTGCCGGGTCCAGATCTCCTTGCCCGTCTTGGCATCGATCGCGATGAGCCGTCCGTCGATCGTCGCGTTGAAGATCCTTCCCTTCCAGAACGCGATGCCGCGGTTCCAGTCCCACAGGATCTTCAATCGATCGCCTGAATGCTCGATCACCTGGGGGTCGTATTCCCACAGTAGCTTGCCGGTGCGGGCCTCGACCGCGCGCACGACGTTGTAACTGCCGTTGAAATAGAGCACGCCGTCGATGACGAGCGGGGTGCCGGTCAGGGAGCGATCCCTGGGCAGGTCCAAAACCCATTCGATACCGAGCTTTCCTACGTTGCTCGGATTGATCTGATCGAGCGGACTGAAGCGCTGCTCGCTGTAAGTGCGGCCGTAGCCGGGCCAGTTTTCTCTATCGGCTTCGTTGCTGAGCGCTGCATCGTCGACGACTATATCGGCGCCGGCGGTACTCGCGAAACCCAGACCGACGGCGATCATCGCGGCGCGAATTTGCTTCATCTAGAAATCCTTTTCGGATCAGGCTACCTTCACGGGCGGCGTACTTTCGCTCAGTTCGCGCGTAACGACTTCGTCGGGCAGGTCAAATGCCGCGGCGAACTCCTCGTCCATGTTGCTGTACTCAGGACGCCCCGTGCCGGCGGCTGGTTGCGGCACCGGGTCCCCGATGTGATCGAAGCCGGGGGGGTTCTTGTAGCGGACGAGTTCTTCCACCGAGATGCCGTTGAGCTCGACCACTTCGGGATCGATCCAGGCTTCCTGGTTGATGCCGGCCTCGCTGGTCGACACTTCGAGCACGAGGTTTTCCGGGCCGCCGAAGTAAATCGACTTGCAGAAACCGTGATCCAGCGGTCCCAGCACGCGCACGCCCTTCGCCCGGATGCGGTCGCGCATCGCGTAGAGTTCCTCGTCGTTGTCGCAGTTGAAGGCAACGTGCTGCATGGCGCCGGGCGCACAGGGCTTCGTTGGATTGCCGGCGTGCGAAGCGCCCATTTCGACGGGAATGTCCTTGACTTCGGGGGACTGGACGAACGCCACCGAGCAGCTCGGGTTCAATTCCATGAACGCGTGAAAATAGCCGTCGACGTTGTGCATCCAGTACAGTGCTTTGAGCTTCATCCCGAGCACGTCGGAAAAGAACTCGATCTGCTGTTTGACGTCGGACGTCATGATGGCGAGGTGGTGTACGCCGTTCAGTGTTGACATGATTTCATCCTCCTCCGGCGCCTGGCCGGAGCTTCGTTCTACAAGCGTTCGATAATCGTCACATTGGCCTGACCGCCGCCTTCGCACATGGTCTGCAGACCGTAGCGGCCGCCGGTTCGTTCCAGTTCGTGCAGCAAGGTCGTCATGAGCTTGGTGCCGGTCGCCCCGATCGGGTGGCCGAGCGCGATGGCACCGCCGTTGACGTTGAGCTTCTCATGTGGGTAGCCGATCTCTTTCAACCACGCCATCGGCACCGGAGCGAAGGCTTCGTTGACTTCGGCCAGATCGATGTCATCGAGTGTCATGCCCGCCTTATCGAGCGCGTAGCGGGTCGTCATGATCGGCGCCGTCAGCATGATCATAGGGTCTTCCGCGCGTACGCTCATGTGGTGAATGCGTGCGCGGGGTTTCAGGTCGTAACGTTTCACGGCGTCTTCGGACGCGATCAAGATGGCCGAGGAGGCGTCGCAGACCTGGCTGGACACTCCTGCGGTGATGCTCTTCAAACCGAATATCGGATCGAGCTCGGCCATCTTCTCGAGCGAGGTCTCGCGCGGTGTCTCGTCCATCTTGCAACCGTCGTAGGGAACGATCTCGCGATCGAAACGGCCATCCTCGATCGCCTGCAACGCACGGCGGTGGGATTCCAGCGAATAGACTTCAAGGTCTTCACGCGAGAAACCCCAACGGTCGCACATCATCTGGGCGCCCTTGAACTGCGTCGGCGGATCTTCGCCATAGCGCTCGACCCAGGCTTGTGAGCCGGTAAAAGGGTCTTCGAATCCGAACGCGCCGCCCGCCACGGCGGCCGAACCGATGGGGATTTTAGACATGGTCTGAACGCCCCCCGCAATGACGACGTCGTTGACGCCTGACATCACGGCCTGTGCCGCAAAATGTACCGACTGCTGTGAGGAGCCGCATTGGCGGTCGATCGTGACGCCGGGGACGGCTTCGTCGAAGCCGGCCGTCAACCAGCACGTACGGGCGACGTCGCCCGCGAGCGGACCGAGCGCATCGATCGCGCCGAAAATGACGTCGTCGTAATCTTTATCGGGGATCGGGTTGCGATCGACCAGCGCCTTGATCACATGCGCGCCCAGGTCCGCCGCGTGGACGTCCTGCAAGCTGCCGCGGCGTTTACCCGTGGGGCTGCGCGTGGCATCGATTATGTATGCTTCTGCCAAAGTACTTCTCCTGGTTTATCTCATATCGAAAGGGCCTGCCGGATCGTCAATGCAGCCCTGGCATTTAAGGAAAATGTAGCACGCCTTGGCCGGTGGGGTCAGGTCTTTCATCGCCAAATCACGATGTGGCGATGAAAGACCTGACCCCTATTCAATCGACGACGCGTTTGGCGCTCGCGAACAGTAGCCAGACGAGCGCACCGAAAAAATTGAGCACGGCGCACAGGGCGAAAGCCGAAGTATAGGTCCCGGTTGTATCGACCAGCCATCCCGTGATGACGACGCCGATGATCCCGGGCACGGTGCCGGCGGTATTGGTGATCCCCATCAGGACATCCGCGTACCGCGGCGCGAGATCGAGGTGATTGGGAACAAAGCCGGACCAGGTCAAGGCCAGAAAACCGAGCGCGCCGCACATGAGGCCCATCGCCACGTTGGCGGACTGCACGTCGCGCGCGGCGAGCAGAAACAGCGCCGATCCGACGAGCCCGGTAATCTGCATGCATTTACGCAGTGTCGTCAGGTCCATGCCGGCCTTGACCGCCTTGTCGGCAACAATGCCACCGAGGTTGCCGACGACGAACATGGTGAGCCAGGGCGCGGCCGAAAAAAGGCCGGCGTTAATGATGCTCAAGCCCAAGGCGCCGCGGAAATAACTCGGTAGCCAGGCGAGCAGCATGTAAAAGCCCCAGTTGGCGCAGAAATGATTGATGATCAAGGCCCACACGGCGGGCGTCGACATCAATTTGCGCCACGGCACGGTATCGGAATCGCGGGCTTTGGGGGTGCTCGCGATGAGCATCTCCCGTTCGGCCGGCGAGATCTTCGGGTCGGTCGCGGGATCGTCGTGCGCCAGTAGATACCAGACGATGCACCAGAAGAACCCGCTCACGCCGAAAATGTAGAAAACGCTTGGCCAGCCGAAGCGTTCGATGATCCAACCGGTGGTCGTGAGGGCGAACAAGGTGCCCAGCGGGATGCCGCCGATCAAAAGCGATACCGCGCGTGAGCGCTCCGCCGGCGGCACCCAGCGCCCGTACAGATTGTAGGCGGCGGGAAACATGGCCGCTTCGCCCATGCCCATGGCAATGCGCACGGCAATCAGAATGCCCAGCGACACGTAGGCCGCGGTCGGCGTCAGGATCGTGAATATCGACCACCACATCACCGCGGCGCCGAGTACGAATTTTCCGCCGATGCGATTGGCGAACCAGCCGCTCGGCGCCATTAACAGCATATAGCCGATGAAAAAGGCGGAGAGCACCCAGCCTTTAGTGGTTTCCGACCAGCCGAACTCCTCCTGTATGGCAATGACGGCGACCGAGATGTTGACGCGGTCGATATAGCACACGAACACCGCGCAAATGCAGAGCGCCACGATGGTATAACGCCGTTGCCAGCCGGGCCCCGAAATGGCCGTCATCCCCGCTTCAGGTGTCGAATTCATGGGTTCTCATCCGCAAGTTCGGTGACAGTATATTCATTTCAAGTGGAGCTAACAGGCTGATTAAAACCGCGTGTTTCGATGGCGGGCCAACCAGTTTTTCCGATTTCACCCGTCGGATAATGAATAGTCTGGTTCCAATTTTTGCTGAACTGGCCAGCAAAAGCGGCGCTTTGCGTGCGGATTAAGGTGGCAGATGAACTTGTCTGCGCGAACGGGGACTCATACCATGATGCCCTTGAGTGTGGCGCTGAACAGACAGAGGAATGAGATCATGCCCATGTACGAATATCTTTGCGAAGCGAACGGCGAGGTGATCGAAGCCGTACACGGGATGTCGATACGGTACAAAACCTGGGGCGAAATCTGCGAACACGCGAAACGTTCCCTGGGAGATACCCCGGCCGATGCGCCGGTGAAACGGTTGATCGGCGGCGGCAACTGGGCGAACAGCCCGGTCACCATGGCCAAGGAAAACGCCAAGCTGCCACAGGCCACCAAGTGGCTTTCGCACGGCGCGACCGTCTCGCCGATGCGGAACAAGAAATTCTGAAATTCTGGCTCCGAATCAGCCGCCTTAAACCCGTTTTTTCCCGCTTCGCCGGCGTTGACAACGACACGTAGCTGACGCCGTTGCGCTTGTCACCGGCGACCGGCAGTCCGCAGGTCCGCCAGCCCGGCAATCCCGCCTTCATCAGGCTCACGTTCTCGAATCCCACGTCCAAGAGTTCGCGCACCGAGTTGCCCGCGCGTTCATCTTCGTCGCGGCCTACAATGAGGGGCACATCGTGAAGCCGGGCTTACGCCATGACGAAGCAGAAACTCGCGTTAGTGACGATAGAGGTCTGACCTCATTTGGCTGTTTGAGCATTGAAAAACTTTCTCACCGGGATCGCCAAGGCAGGCCGAGAATTGATCGGACTCACGGGCGATCGTGGCCGGGTCAAGGAATTCAATTCGCTGTGCAGTGAACTGCTCAAACTCAAGGGCGAGGCCTCAGCAGTCGCGCTGGCAGACGATCTCCTCGCGCACTACGCAGACCTGGACACCGATTCCCGGACGCAGTTTTTCGTGATGCTGCTGGACGAAATGCAGCCGGCCGACAAGGAGATCGAACGAGCGATTCGCGAGTACCAGGAATTGCCGGCGCCGCATACGCTGATGAATCTCTGCGCGGCGGCGGAATCACCGCGCCGCGATCTGCTGCGCGCGCTGAACATGGCGCCGGACGGTACGCTAGCTCTGGTCAGGATGCGCGAAGATCTGCTGGAGGCATTGAAAGAAGAACCGCAGCTCAAACCTGTCGATTTGGATTTTTTGTACTTATTCCGCTCGTGGTTCAATCGCGGTTTTTTGAGCCTGCGCAGGATCGACTGGGAAACGCCGGCCTACATCCTCGAGAAGCTGATCGCCTACGAGGCCGTACACGAGATTCGCGGGTGGGACGATCTGCGCCGACGCCTCGCGAGCGATCGGCGCTGCTTCGCATTTTTCCATCCCGCGCTGCCCGATGAACCGTTGATGTTTGTCGAGGTCGCGCTCGTCAAAGGGCTCGCCAGCAGCATAGAGCAGTTGATCGAAACCCCGGTGGACGAAGCAGGCCCCCAACCCGATACCGCGATTTTCTATTCGATCAGCAACTGCCAGCGCGGGCTCGCGAATGTTTCATTCGGAAATTTTCTGATCAAACAGGTCACGGAGATGCTCGCCGCCGAGATTCCGAGTCTAAAGCATTACGCGACCCTGTCGCCCATCCCCGGTTTCTGCCGGTGGTTAAACGACACTTTGGTCCACGCACCTTCGACCCTACCCTTGAAATCCGCCGAGCTCGAGCGCCTTGACGCGCTCAAGATCGGGAACTGGCACCTAGACAAAGCGACGACTAAAAAACTCAAGTCATTGTTGTGCAGGCTCTGCGCACATTACTTCCTGAGCGTAAAAAGCGGCATGCAACCGCACGATCCC
Organism: Gammaproteobacteria bacterium; assembly: GCA_963662545.2. GTDB lineage: Bacteria > Pseudomonadota > Gammaproteobacteria > JAYYZW01. Next base: position 1,352,295 of record CAXXLL010000003.1, on the reverse strand, counting down.
GTAGCCAGATTCCATCTACGCAATGGTGCGCGCCTCGAACGCATCAACTGGCTGGCAGACAAATCCGAAAAGGGACTCCGCGAGTCGGCCACGATGATGGTCAACTACGCCTACGACCTCAAGTCGGTTCTTCGTAATCACGAAGCCTTTGTCAACGACGGCAAGATCGCCGCTTCGTCAGCGGTTCGAAATCTTGCGGGATAGAGTCTACCTTCGGATTGTGCAGGTAGCGGTGGAAATCATTGACGACTAGGTTAGTTGATCAATATTCCTGCCGCGCAAGAAAGCAATCTAGAGTAAAAGGTAAAAGGGGACATTCATCTTTCTCCGATAGGAAAAGATGAATGTCCCCTTTTACTCCCTGGGCGAGTGCTCACCCGTCTTCCCGGCGGGAGGCGAAGTAGGATTCAACGAAGTGACGCATCTCCGGGTTATCGGCTTTCCACCGGAAGCAGCCGGCGGCGTCCACTAACAGGTCCGATATAGGATCAAACCCAAAGGGCTCGAAGTCGAGGTGCCGCTCGGCGTACCGGCGCAGTTTGATGTCGCCGTGCCAGAGGTGGTAGATACAACCTGGCACACAGCCCACCTGGCCGCGTACATCATCGTAGTAAGGCCGAGCCCAAGCGAGGTAGTGTTCCTGCCAAAGGGGTTTCATGCGGACATATGCCAGCACGTCGTCAAGCCGGCCATAAATCGCGCTGTACAATGCCCGATTGCCGCTGCCCATTATGCATGCGTCGTAGAAGCCGTGCCGGCGGAGCAGGTCGAACCGGGCCGCCCATGCGAGCCCCGTTAAGAACCCGGCCGGACGTAAACCGCTGCGCCTCAGATCCGGAACGGTGACACCGGTTGCCTCCGCGTGGGTAGCCGCGGTCAGACGACTACCAAGTCGGCGGTCGTCGCCATCGAGGAGCGCGTCGGGCTCCAGGTCATAGGCATGTTCGAACATCTGCAACACGGGGAATCGATCCAATAACTCGATCGTGCGCTGCGGCCACTCGGCGTCCTCAAAGACAAGGTCGCAATCAAGCCAGGCCACATATCGGCACTCGGCCGGTAAGGATCGCAAGGCGACATTGAGCAGCCGTTCCTTCTGCCACATCAAATCCGGGCTCGAGAGTTGGATCAGCACGTCGGCGTCGCCCGGGTCTAGTTGATACCCATCGCTGGGCCGCGCGCGACGCCCCAGGGTGGCGTCGTTCACAGCTAAGGCTGCCGCGGCAGGTCAGTTGTTGACGGCCACGCTTTTTCTTCTTCACCAGGTACAGGTCACAGGCCATATGGATTCGATACCGTTAGTTCGACACCGCCGGCCCATGCCCATTCCACGGTGACGAGCGGCACCCCCAGATGTCGCCTAAACATCCGATAGTTGGCCAGGCGACGCGCATAACCCATCGGGTTGAAGTAGCTGGTGACGGCCCAGAGCACGATTGGCTTATAGGACGGGCCCTTTGCGTACGAGGGTGATCCCGTCGCGGTATGGCAGGCCCATTACTTGCGGGGCGTCCAAAGGGGATAGATTTATTTGGCAAGTTCGTCCCGTATGGTTGGCTCCGTCTTGATTCAATTAAATCTATCCCTTTTCTGCTCCGCTTCAGATCTCGATCGTCCCTAAAGATCAAGTTTCATTCTCAACCAGGCGCCGATCTTGGCGATCGCTTCATCCGCCTCCGGCAGATTGCCCGCCGCGATCTGGAAGACATGCTGCATTTCGGGAAATATTTCCAGGGTGACGTCGACGCCGGCCTGCTTGGCCTTGTCGGCGAAACGGACCGCGTCGTCCAGCAAGACTTCCTCGTCGCCGACCTGAATGTAGGTGGGCGGTAAGCCCGCCGGGTCGGCGTGGTGGGGCGCGGCATAAGGATCGCGCGGATCGGCGCCGCCCAGGAATACGCCGGACAATTGCATGATCGCATCGGGCGACACGATCATGTCGACGTCGGCGCGCGTTTTCATCGACTCGCCGGTGCCTTCCATGTCGGTCCAGGGCGAGATCGGTACGATCGCGGCCGGCAGGGGAAGGTCAAGGTCCCGGATCTTGAGCGCCGTTGCAATGCACAGGCCGCCGCCGGCGGAGTCGCCGGAGATGGCGATATGCCCGGGTTCGAAACCCTGCGCGAGCAGCCAGCGATAGGCGGTGACGGAATCTTCTACTGCCGCCGGATGTGCATGCTCCGGGGCGAGGCGGTAATCGACATTGAGCGCGCGGCAGCCCGTCGCCTTGGCGATGTGGCCGACCATCTTGCGATGGGTTTCGGCTGACATCAGCACGTAGCCGCCGCCGTGTACGTACTGCAACACCCGGTCTTCGGCCGCGCCGTCGGGAATGACCCATTGCGCCGGTACGCCTCCGGCATCTACCGGTTCGCTGCGAACGCCGTCCGGTTCGCTGGTCAGTTCACCGAATCCCACGGCATTCGCACGCATTTCCTCGAGCGTCGCATCGGGGTTCGCGAAGTTCGCATCGCGAAATTCACGAAAAGTTTCCTTGAGTTGTTGCGCCTGGGGGCTCGCCATGGTGATTCTCCCGTTTGATGAAATAATTCGATAAGGCTGGCGCGTCGCGCGCCAGCCGTCATTAATCGCCTGACCCCTAACTATATCGGTGTCGCCAACAGCGTTTTGACGCGCGACGTGTCGTAGACGACGATGCGTTCCTTGAAGCGCAAGCCGGCTTCGACGTCGACCAGTCGATCATAGTAACTGCCGGCCTGGTAGAGGTCCGTGGTGCCGTCGGTCAGGGTCTGGGCGACGATGTAGGATGACGACACGTCGATCGCCTCGTCATCCTGCTGGGTGATCCGTACGCCAGAGATAGCGTGCCGGTATCGGTGCGGTTGGTAAATATTGGCATTACGTAGGGAATAGACGCGGTCGAGCATCATGCCTTTCGAATCCAGCAGCATCAACGAAATGGGGTGGCCTTGAGCATAGTTCTCGCGGGAGATCATCTGGTAGAGACTGTCCTCGACGAATAAATCCGGCCAACTTTCGAGCTCGCCTTCGTCGAGACAGGCGCAGTATTCTGCGAACAGACGATCGACGCGGAAGTAGAGATCGCCGTCAAGCGTCAATGCGCCCATCCCATCAATTCCCGGTAACCCGACCAGAAGCTTCGAATCATGTGCTCGGTAATGAGGCTTGCCTGCTGGTCTCGCGATTCGTCACCCATACCGAGATACGAGGCCGCCTCGGGACCGGCGGATTCGATGCCCCGTTGCACGAGTTCGGTGGCCTCGGTGTCTTCCATCGAAATGTAGCCGGCCGGTCCCACCAGGTTGGCCTGCTTGAGACGCATTGCGCGTAGCTCCGCATCGTCATCGGCATAACCGAAGAAATGAAAGATGAGTTCGAACTCCGACGCACTTTTCGGCAGGACCTGGCGGACTGCCAGGGTGTTGTGGATCTGCTGGATGACCGTACTTGGAAAGAGCGTATGGATATTGTTGCTGGTCTGCTCCTCGAGTTCCGTGCGAACCGTGAGCACGCTCGGGTCGGCGAGTTTGACATTATCCTGGTAGGTCGAGATGTCCTGCTTTTTATATTCTTCCGCGGTTTCGTCGTCTGCCAGCGGGACGGTCGTGATGATCGAGTGCAGGCCGTTGCGAGAATTAGTGATCGTGCGGCCTTGCATGTTTGACCGGTAGATGTTGAAGGTCGTATGGAACAGGTGCAGCAGGCTGGCGTGGTAGGGATCCTTGACGTTCTCGTAGTAGAGCTTCCAGTTGGAATACGAGTACTGACGCGTGCAACCGAGATATTCGACCGGTTTGTGAAAAATGCGGTCGACCCAGGGCAGCATTTCCGGGCCGATGTAATCCGTCAATGATTCACTGTCATCGCTCAAGGTGCCGAAAATGAGCCCGCGATAACTCTCTACGCGAACCGGCGTCAAGCTGTGCTGCGCCATGTCGAAATCCTCGGGCATGCCGCTCTTGTCGCCGAGGCCTTTTTGAAACGGCACGCCGCGCAGGCGCCCGCTTTCGTCGTAAGTCCACTGGTGATAGACGCAGCGGTGTGCGCGGGAATTGCCGCGCAGCTCGCGGCAGACCAGAGCACCGCGGTGGGCGCACCGGTTGATCCACGCTGCAATACTGCCTTCACGTGTGCGCGTCACGACCACGGGTGTCGTGCCGATGAAGGTGGATTTGAAATCGCCCGATGATTTGATTTCATCTTCCAGCGCGACAAAGCTCCAGGTCCGCCCTCGAAAGATCCGCTGTTGTTCGCGTTCGAAGATCCCGGGATCAGTAAACACGGCGTAAGGTACTGTCCGGGCTTCACTATCCGTCCACTGAAAGTGATCGAGATCGAGTTGCGAGGCATTCTGTCTGGGGCGGCCTTCAGAAATCATCCAGGTCTCCTAAAAATTGGGCCCGCGGGTCGACCAGACCGAACATATGACGTAGCTGACTCCCGATCAAGGTGAATCCGGTGCGATTCGCGGGCCGGTGTTCCCTTATTGCAGAGCGCGTTTGTCTTTGTTTTGCAGCGATGCCGCCGGAAAAAGCCGGCTACACCGGATTCCCGGATATTTCGCGCGATGTCACGGCGTACCACATATCAGGGATTTCCGTGCGTCGGGGCGCCCCACTAAAACCAATTTTCAAGCAATAACGCCCTCGGGCCGCTAGCATTACTAGCCGCGCGTCCGCAGTCGGCGACGGGCCTGAAATGAGCCGTGGTTCATTGCTACTCGCGATTGTCCCCGTATAGTCAGGCCATTCGAAGGTACGACAAAGAGCGTTTTGAACTACCCCGGATTTGCTACCAGGATTCGGAATATTGGCCTGCGCTGTCGAAGCAGCTTGAGCTAAAAATCGAAAATGGCGGCGTGTTCTTTAAGGGCAATGGTGAAAACAGAGCTTACTTTTTGCATGCAGCCGATTAACGTCCATCAACAGACCGGCCTGGTCGGAAAACCGGACTAGGTAAGCGCGGTGCGTGTCATCATCATCAGCGATTCCAAGGACTACATGGGTCGATTGCGGCGCATGCTGGCCGATCGTCTGCCGGACATCGAAGTCACCGAGCACGATCCGGATCAGATCGGTAAGCCGGGCCCGGATTTCGATTGGTCGATCTATGATCTGCTCCTGATCGAGGATCGCCTGGATGGAACCGAAAGCGGTCTCGCCTGGCTGGCTTCCTTCAGGCAGCGCGCCAAGCTGCCGCCCACGATCCTCATCGCGGAACACGACGATACCTTCATCGAAAGCAAGGTTCACGAGATGGACGCGACGGCGTACGTGCTACGCGCGGAACTCGACGCCGAGCGGCTGCATAAACTGCTCGCGGGTCTCGGTGTGGGCGAGACGCCGCCGACCCGGCCAATATCAATTGCCACGATGGCATTCGAACGGGACACCGAGATCGTTCGCAAGCTTGCCGAGACATCCGACGGGGGCGATACCGACGGCTACAAGTTCGTGCGGCTCATCGGCCAGGGCGCGCATTCCCGGGTTTACCTCGCCGAACGGCTGCGGGACCAGCAGACCATGGTCTTAAAGATACTCAACCTCGAAGGCATCGACGACCCTTCGTTCGTCAAGCGTTTTGCGCGGGAGGCGGACCTGATCGCGAGCATTGACAGCCCCTACGTCATCAAGTTTTTCGATCACGGCTTCACGCCGTCGTACGGCTATATCGCGGTCGAGTTTTTCACGCGCGGCGATCTGAAGCACCGGATTGAAAATGGCATCGGCACCGAAGAAGCACTCATCTACGGGCTTAACATCGCATACGGCCTGGAGGCAATTCATTCACTCGACATCGTGCACCGCGATCTCAAGCCCGGCAACATCATGTTCCGTTCGGATGACAGCATGGCGCTGGCTGATTTCGGCATTTCCAAGCATCTCGACGACTCCTGGAACCTGACCAAGACGGGCGCTGTGATCGGAACATTGAGCTACCTGAGCCCGGAGCAGGGCCTGGGCCACAAGGTGGATGCACGCACGGATCTCTACGCGCTAGGCATGGTGCTGTTCGAAATGTTGACGGGCAAGAAGGCGTTTCACGCTTCCTCGCCCGGCGCGCTCATCTACCAGCACCTATATGCAGAAGTCCCGAAGCTGCCGGACGAAATGGCGCAATATCAGCCGATCATCGAGAAACTCCTGGCCAAGGATCCCGACGGTCGATTTAAGACTGCATCGGAACTGGTCGTCAATCTGGAGCCTCACTGTAGCGGCTGACCCTTAATGTCAGAGTTTTACGGGAAGTTTCCGGCCCAGCCAATCTTCATAGAACGTCTTTAAATCCGGCGTGAAGTCGATCTCGACCGGATAGGTCGGCGGCACGCAGTCGACGTCGAGCAGCATGCCGCTCTTGGGACAGATCCACTCGCGGATCTCGACCAGCTTGCTATCGATGGTGAGGTGTTCCGCCGGGAACACCTTTTTCAGATCCGCCGTCGTCTTTCTGATGATGACACGGCATTTCATCTTCCAGTTCTCGTTCCAGGCGCAGAGTTCGGCGCCCGCCATGGTCTTGATGATGGCCTTGCCGTTCTTGGCGACGATGAAGAGGTTTTCACCAAGCGGAATCAGGATCTTCTCTTTCCACGGCACGATCTCCTGCATCGCCGCGAGCATATCGTCGAAGCGGTTTTCGGATTTTGGTTCGCGCATCAGCTTGAACAGTTCCGGCCAGCCCAGCTCGCGGCGGACGAGCGCGCGGGTCACTTCTTTATCGCTTTGTGCTTGTGTTGCCATTGTTCGTCCCCTTAGGCCGGTTTCTGGTATTGCTTTACGGGCGATTTCGGGTAATAAAATCCCGTCGGCGCCGTCGTACGGAAGTCGATGTTGCCCGCGTCGGTATAAGGGAATTTCTTGAGCTGCCAGAATTTCAGATATTTGTCCTTGATCATGTCGGACATCTGCGCTGAACGTGCAAAGGTCTGCGCGGCAATCTTGCCGACCTCGCCTGTGCGCGCGCGTTTACGCTCGTTTCGCCACCATTGCGAAGCCGGCACCGACTCGGCCAAGCGCTTCTTGCGAATTGCCGCCCGCAGCTCCGCCGTCTTTTTCTCGGTCTTGGCATAGCCGTAGGCTTTGCGCGCGAATGCCGGCGTGGTCAGGCCGTTGAAGAGGTCCTTTTCGATCAGAGCACGGTCGCGTTCGATCGGATCGCCGTATCCGCAGCCGCCGTTGTAGTTCACCCCGAATAAATCGCCATCGGACAGGTTGGGCGACCAGGTGTTGAGCGGCCCGCAATACCATTCCTCGGCGGTCAAAGTCCCGTCCTTTAGCATCGCTTCGGCTTCGTTGATGCTGCTCGGAACCTTGTCGTCGCGGGCGATGATCTCTGCGAGGTTCGAACCCCTTACCCACAGGCATTTCCAGCCGGGCGCCGGGTAGCCGCCGAACAGACCCTTGTGGAAGATGCCGCCGTTATGCACGCCCGAGGCCGACAGTGTTACGTTGACCAAGCGCGAACCGCGCACCACCCACAGTGACTCCCAGGCCACACCGCCGCGGAAGCGTCCGAGCGCATGGTGGTTTGGTACGAAGCTGCGGCCGAGGTACACGTTGGGCCCGGTCATCTCCCAGACTTCCGCGTCACCCTGTATCCCTTCGGAGTTCCAGATCGGGCTGCCGCAGTCGACGCCGTCCGCGACGCCGCGCGCGCCGCAGGATTCGGCGGCCATCTCAAAATTCTGGAAGCCATGCTGCTCGCCGTATTGATCGAAGCCGGCGACGCCGACGATGCAGGTCGGGGTCGACATGATGATCTCCTCGGTGAACCCGCGCGCAAACCAGCTGATGCCGAACATCCGCCAGACCTGCGCGAAAATCGGGATCAGCGTCCACCACGCCAGCGAGGTCGCGGCGCCGGCGTAATTGGCGTTCACGATCGAGCCTTCCGGGAGATACTGCGTGACGGCGAGGTAGGCGCCGTCGTTGACGCGCCCGTCGTAGTTCAACAACTGGGTCAGGGTGATCCAGAAGCCCCCGTTCATGGGGCCGACAGCACAGTTAAAGGGATGGAAACTCCAGCTCGTGGCGCCCTCGAAGTCGAGCTCGATGTGGCCGTCCTTCGTGATGGTCATCTCGTTCGGTACCAGGTCGATGAAATCACCCTTCGCCAGGGGATGGGTAAAAGGCAGGTGCGAGCGGCGGTGTACCGGCATGGTCATACCGCGATACGTTCCCGGCACCATCGTCGTTTTAACGCGCTTGATAAAATTCCGGCGACCTTCCTCGATGAGTTCTTTGGTGCCCCGGTTGTAATAGTCGATCCCGAACTGCGCAATGATCTTGCCGAGCGCCTCGCGGATCATGAGGCAGCCGGAGAGCTTGGCCTTGTCGTCCAGCCGCCACCAATTCGAATTGCGCAGGCCCATCTTCAGGCGCATGAAATAGTCTTTCCTGAAATGGTCGTTCTCGCCGACCTTCTCGGCGCTGATGTGCAGGCCCTCGCCGAAACGATCGGGCGAGAATACGGTCATGCCCGGACCTTCGTAGGTCCCCGATTCGAGCTCGTGCGACACCGATCCGATCCACGCGATGTGTTCGCCCTCGTGGTAGACGGGGATGCAAGTCATGACGTCCGGGGTGTGCACGCCGCCCGCCCATGATTCATTATTCTCGAATATATCGCCGGGCCGGATACAGGGGTCGTCCTCGTAGTCGTTGCGGATCATGAACTTGATGAATTCAGACAGGGTGTGCACGTGCACCATGATGCCGGTCGAAAGTGCGATGGCATCGCCTTCGGGTGTATACAGGCCGATGACGAACTCCTCGAAGTCGCGAATGGCCGGCGACGAGGCGATGTACTTCATCGTTTCACGCACCGATATGATGGTCGAGAGAAGGCGCGAGTGAAACGCCTCGAACTTGAGCGGATCCTTGTCGTGTACGGCGAGCTTTTTAAGACCCTGGTAATGACCGGTCTGCTCGTAAAGCTTTTCGGACAGGTCGAGGCGTTCCAATAAGGTCATGTGCTTGGTCATGGAAGGATTTCCTTCATCTGGTAGCGTTGTTCGCCCGCAAGCGAGCTCCTACGGAGGCAATGTTGTAGGGGCCGGCTTGCGGGCGATTCATTAATCGTCTCGTAACTCGGCACAGCGATCTATTTCGTGCCTTTGCGATAGTGAATCAGGCGCCGCTTGTCGAATGCGGCGTGATGCCCGGGCGGTATATAAAACGTCGTCGCCGGATGCTCGATAATGCCGGGACCGTTGACCACGTTGCCGGCCTTGAGCTCGTCCATTTCGTAAACGCGGAATTCGCGGCGTTTGCCCCGATAGTAAACCTTGCGCGATCCTTTTTCGGATGCCGAAGGCGGCTTTTTGCGGGACATCGTCATGATCGGGATCTTCGGCTTAGGCGTGTCGATGTCGGCCGCAAGCGCCACCTCGAGAATCTGGTAGCCGGATTCCGACTCCAGTGCCTGTTCGGGATAGATCGTGGTGTAGACCGATTCGAAACGTTTCATCAACTGGTCGAGCTCGGCGGTCGACTTGAGCCGCGGGCTGTCCCACAACACCTCGAAGTCCGATAACTGGTTGGTGAAGCGGACGTAGACAAAATGGTTGAGCTTGGCGTCGCTGAAGTTCCAGCCATGCCCTTTGAAATCGGCTTTGGCGCGCGCCTCCAGTTGCTTCCAGGTGGCGTTGATGGATTCGATCGCCGCTTGCTTGACCCCCACGATGTGATCGTCCACGCCCGGCGGGCAGCCCGCTACGATGCTGTGGTGGTAGCGGTAGCGCCGCGGCGCGCATAGCACGCCGAAGGCGGAGAATACGGCGGCGAACGGAAACGTGACGATGTCCTTGAATTCCAGTCCCTCGACGACGTCGGCAAGGCCTAGCGGTCCGCCACCGCCGTACATCATCAGAACGTATTCGTGGATGTCGTAGCCGCGTCCGCGCAGCATGTTGACCAGAAATTCCTTCATGTAGTCGCACACCAGCAGATGGGCGCGTTCCGCGAATTCGTAGGTCTTGGTGTTGAAATGCTTGGCCATCGGTTCGAGCGCTTTGACCGCGGCATCCAGATCCAGCGGCACGTCGCCGCCGAGAAAATTGTTCGGGTCGAGGTAGCCGAGCAGGATGTGGCAGTCCGTGACGGTCGGTAAGTCCCAATTGAGACAGCGTCCGACGTCGGAGCCCGCGCTTTTCGGCCCGACCGTCAATTTGCCGGTCAGCGGATGCACGTCGAGTTCTGAGCCCATGCCGGCGCCGATCGACTCGGTATGGATCATCGGGATGTTGGTACGGAAACTGAGCAAGGTCGGTTCGCGGATGATCGGGATGATACCGTCGCGAATGATGCCGACGTCGAAACTGGTGCCGCCGATATCACAGCCGACGACGTTGCCCGAGCCCATGATTTCGCCCACGTAGTGACCGCCCAGTACCCCTCCCACGGGACCCGAGACGTAGGATTCGTAGAGTCGCTTGGTGCTGATCGGAACGGTTCCACCGTGTGCGAGAAGCGTGGACACTTCCTTGTTGAACCCATGGGCGCGCGCTTGCGCCTCGACCCGCTTGAAATGGGTTCGCGCACGCTCACCCGCATAGGCCTGCGCGACCACGCTCGACAGACGGGTGTATTCCTTGTGCGTGGGGGCGATTTCGGAAGAGAGAATGATCGGAATTTTTTTATCGATCTTACGGATGAGTTTGGCGGCGAGTTGTTCATGCACTGGATCCATGTGTGAGAACAGGAACATCACCGCGATCGATTCGGCGCCTTCATCGATTAGCACCCGGGTCTGTTCTTCGACATCGGATTTCCGCAGCGGGATGACTTCGCCGCCGAACATATCGAGCCGCCCCTGGATGCCGACGATACGGTTGCGCGGGATCGTGGGATCCGCGTGGTGGTGTGTCACGGTATGCAGGCGATCGGAATACGGATAGCTGATCCAGGAGCCTTCGCCTTTCTCCATCAGCAGATAGTCTTCGAAGCCCTGGCTGACCATGAGACCGACTTTGGCACCGGTCTTGCTGAGCAGGGTATTCAACATGATGGTACCGGCGTAGACGATGACGTCGCTTGCGCCAAGCGTCTGGTCGAGGTCGCGATCCGCGGTGTCGGTAGCGTCTCTGATCGCGCCGAGGAAACTTTGTGATTCGTCCTGTTTGTTGGTCAGATGTTTGCCGACCAGAAACTGCCCTTGCTTATCAACGATGACGGCGTCAGTCAGGGTGCCGCCGGCGTCGAGCGCTATCCAGTTAGTGCCTTTGCGGGCGCGTGGCCTTCTCGCAGCCATATTTCCTGCTCCTCGATGGTCGTCCCGCGGAGTTGTGACCCCGCAGGGCTCTTTTTGTATTGGATGCGGATTCCCGGCGTTACCGTACGGGTGCGCAGCAATTGCTTAGTTCAAACGGTTCGGGCGATTGAGCTCTTTCATTGTTATTGGCGCGATCGGGCGCGCTAAACACAATCTCTGCGACACGGCGTCCCTTGTCAACCATGCCGCCGTTGGCCTGGCCTGGATATCTCACGAGGCGGGCTTGGACCAGGATCCCGATTCCCGGTGAGATTTCCGGGCTTAGCAGGGGTGCAGCCGTATCCTGCCGTTCCGAGTGGCAAAGAACGTCCCAAGCCCAGTAACATAGTCGGCTCCGAAAAATCCCGCGCCTGCGGTATGCGGTGAAAAGTTGAGAGGAACAGGATCATGAGTGAAATGTACGTGGCCGGCGTCAGCATGACGCATTTCGGTAAACACCTCGATCGCAGTCTGAAAGACCTCGCCGGCGAAGCCCTAGCCGGCGTGCTCAAAGATGCCGGTTGCGACGTCAAAGCCCTTGAGGCGGTCTTTTTCGGCAATTGCGTTCAGGGTCACATGGAGGGCCAGGACATGGTGCGCGGCGAGATTGCGCTCCGGGCCTTCGGTATCGAGAGTATCCCGGTGGTCAACGTCGAAAACGCCTGTGCGACCGCCAGCACCGCTTTCCACATGGCAGTGAATTACGTCAAGGCCGGCGCCGCGGACATCGCGCTCGCCATCGGCGTCGAGAAGATGTTTTCCGAGGATAAGGAACTCATGTTCAGCGCCTTCGACGGCGCCTGGGACGTGAACGACGTAGAGAACGTCAAGAACCAGTTGCTGCAACTGGGCGAAGGGGTCGAGGTACCCGAAGGGTCCACCTCGCCGCGCCCGTACTCGGTATTCATGGACGTCTACGCCGGATTTTCTCGCATGCACATGCGCGAATTCGGAACGACGCAGCGCCAGCTCGCCGCGATCGCCTCGAAGAACCACAACCATTCGACCATGAATCCGCTTTCGCAATACCAAAAAGCGTTTACCGTAGACGAGATCCTGGCAGCCGCGCCTATCACCTATCCTCTAACCGTGCCGATGTGCTCTCCCGTGAGCGACGGCGCTGCTGCCGCCATCGTATGCAACGAGGCCGGGCTTAAGCGCATCGGTGCGTCGGGGTCGCGCACGATGCGCGTGCTGGCGAGCGTGCTACAGGGGGGCAGCAATCGCGCCGCGGCCGATCTCGAAAAACACGCCAGTCGGCTCGGCGCGTTCAAGGCCTACGAGCAGGCGGGTGTCGGACCTGAAGATGTCGATGTCGCCGAGGTACACGACGCCACTGCGACCGGCGAGGTCATGGAAACCGAGGCTATCGGTCTGTGTCCCATCGGTGAAGGCGGCGTCGCGGGCGAACGTGGCGACACCAGCCTCGGTGGCCGTATCCCGGTCAACCCATCCGGTGGTCTGGAATCCAAGGGCCATCCGATCGGTGCGACGGGTCTCGGACAGATTTATGAACTCGTGACCCACCTGCGCGGCGAAGCCGGTAAACGCCAGGTCGAGGGTGCAAAAATCGCCATCGCCCAGAACGGCGGCGGCATCTGCGGTTTCGAGGAGGCGGTAGCCTGCATCACGCTGCTCGGGCGTTGATAAAAACGGGGTCAGGTCTGGGGCCTGAAGGGGTCAAGTCTTCAACTTTCTACATGACGTAAAACGTCATGTAGAAAGTTGAAGACTTGACCCCTTCAATGTAGCCTTCAACCGACCCCATCAACCATCACCGTGGCACACGAGTTCGGTCAATTCATCCTGGCGATCGATGGGAGTGCGCTACCCACGCGCGCAGTGATCGGTGGTAAGGCGTGGTCGATCGCGCACATGCGAAGCCTGGACCTGCCGGTACCGCCTGCGGTGGTCATTACGACGGCTGCTTGCCAGGTTTATCTCGAATCCTCGGCGCTTCCGGAAAAGCTGGAGGCGGAACTCGACGCGGCCATCGCCTGGCTCGAGTCCGCCACGGCACGGGATTTCGGGGCGGGCGATCGGCCGCTGCTCGTGTCGGTGCGTTCGGGCGCTGCGATTTCCATGCCCGGCATGATGGATACCGTGCTGAACCTCGGCATCAACGATACCACCGAGCGCGCACTGGCAGCGGAGTCCGGTGACGACGCCTTCGCGCGCGATACCCACCGTCGATTCCTCGAACTCTATGCGAGCATCGTGCTCAGGCAGACCTTGCCGGACCTCGGTGACGGCGATCTACGGACGCTCAGGGCCGTCATCGAAAAACTCGGCGCAGGGAAGATTCCCGAGGATCCGCGCGTGCAGTTAAGGGCCGCGATCGAGGCGGTCTTCGCATCCTGGAATTCCCGACGCGCCAAGCGCTATCGCAAGCATCACGGCATTGCAGACAACCTCGGTACGGCCGTGACGATACAGTCCATGGTGTTCGGCAATCTCGACGATCGTTCCGGGACGGGCGTCCTGTTCAGCCGCAATCCGTTGACGGGCGATTTAGCCCCTTATGGTGAATACCTTCATTGCGCGCAGGGCGAGGATGTGGTGTCGGGAAAATTTACGCCTGAACCCTTGAGCGCGCTCGGCGAAGCACTGCCCGAAGTTTACGATCAACTGGTGCGCGCCGCGCGGACGCTCGAAGACGCGAACAATGACGTTCAGGATATAGAATTCACCGTGCAGCAAGGGACATTGTTTTTATTGCAGACCCGTTCGGCCAAGCGTGCACCGCAGGCGGCGGTCCGCTGCGCCGTCGACATGGTGGACGAGGGGAGAATCGAGCCGGCGACCGCCTTGTCACGGGTCACGGCGGAGCAGGTCCGGTCCTTGCTCAAACCGCGGCTCGCGCAGCGGGCCGAGGAGGGCGCGCGCGTTCTCGCGCAAGGCGAACCGGCCTGCCAGGGGGTGGGGCGTGGCGTCGTGGTGATCGACTCCGATGAAGCGGAAAAACTACAGGCTGCCGGTAAAGACGTCGTACTCGCGCGCGCGACGACAAGTCCGGAAGACATTCACGGCATCATCGCGAGCCAAGCCGTGATCACCGAGCGGGGCGGTTCGACCTCGCACGCGGCGCTCGTCAGCCGTGACCTCGGTAAACCGAGTATCGTCGGTTGCGGCGATGGCTCAGTCACAGCGCTCGCCGGCGAGATGGTGACGGTCGATGCCAACGAGGGGCGGGTATTCGCCGGTGAACTCGACATGATTTCGCCCAGCGAAGCCGATGATCCGTGCTTGCGCAAACTAGCCGATTGGGCTGCACAGGCGTGTCCACTACGCGTGCTCGCCACCAACGTGACCGTGGAGCATGAGTTGCTCGATCTGGATGGCATTGACGGCGCGGAGGATCCGGAGAAGCTTGCGGGCTTGTTGAACGGTTGCCGCGCCGTGCGGGGCGGCGCCATCGAGACCGACGCGGGCGTTAAGGCGGCGCTGTCGTGCGGCGTCGAGTCGATCGTTGCGCGGCATCCGCTGGTGGTGATGCTTGCGGCCATCCATGCGCGAGCCGGTACGCTGGACGACTGAAGGAACCTCTCAATAAATCATGGCACATCTGCCTTGCCCATGAAAGCGCGGAGCCTTACGTTACGAACCTTAGCCCTAGTCCCCGCTATTACCTGCGATTCGTGCCTTGATCTGCACAATTGCATGAACAATTCAGACGCACCATGACTTATTCAGAGGTTCCTGAATCAAGAATCTGCAATCGAGGAAATCGACCATGACCAAGCCGAGCGCCGAGGACATCGAGACCCTCGTCGACCTTTTTAATCAATCCGACTGGGAGGAAATGCACCTCAAGATCGAGGGCCTGGAACTCTTTCTGTCCAACGTCCCAGGAGCCCGAGGTCCGCGTGCCGTAGCGTTGGAGGCAGCCGCGTCCACGGGTGAGACGCCCCATGAGCCCGCAGCGCCGGCCCCGGTGGTGATTCCTGAGGGCATGGTGGTCGTGTGCGCGCCGAACTTGGGGACGTTTTTCCGCGCACCTAAGCCCGGCTCACCGTCGTACGTCGAAATCGGGCAGGCGATCGAGGAGGACACCGAGATCTGCCTCATCGAGGTCATGAAACTATTCACCCCGGTCAGGGCCGGAGTGGCGGGCGTGGTGCACGAGATCTGCGTCAACGATGCGGAGATGGTTGAATTCGATCAACCCCTGGCCATCATCGATCCAAGTGCCCGATGAACGGGTGAAAAATTTCTTTTTTCGCCACCGCCCAAACGGTGCCATCAGGTAATCCCGGAACAGTGGCCGTCAAGCGCACTCTGGTGGCCAATCGCGGTGAGATCGCGGTACGGGTAATCCGGGCCGCGCAGGCGCTCGGCATCGAAACCGTGCAGGCGGTATCCCAAGCGGACCGCGACAGCGTAGCCGCACGTATGGCCGACCGGGTCGTGGTTATCGGACCGGCGCCTTCCCGGCAAAGCTACCTCGACGCCAGGCTTGTTGTACACGCGGCGAAGGCGACGGGCTGTGATGCGCTCCATCCCGGTTACGGCTTTCTTGCGGAGCGCGCCGAGCTCGCAACCCTGTGCGCGGATAACGGGATCACTTTCATTGGGCCCAGCGCCAGCACCATCGACGCCTTGGGTGACAAGCTCCGCGCGCGAGAAATTGCCGCGGCGGCGGGCGTGCCGCTGGCCCCCGGCACCGATCAAATTGCCGATGCGGGCGCGGCCGTCGTCGCCGCGAAAGAAATCCGCTATCCAGTCGTCATCAAGGCGTCTGCCGGCGGTGGCGGTCGCGGCATGTTCGTGGCTCGCGAGGCGAGTGATATCGAATCCTCATTCGACAAAGCCAGCGCCGAGGCCGAGGAGGTCTTCGGCGACGGCACGATGTACATGGAGCGCTATATCGAGAACGCGCGGCACGTGGAGGTGCAGGTGATCGGTGACGGCAAGGGGCGCGTCGTGCATTACGGTGAACGCGACTGTTCGGTGCAGCGTCGCTACCAGAAGGTCATCGAGGAAGCGCCCTGCGCTGCAATGCCCCCACATGTCCGCCATGAGCTCCATCAAGCCGCCGTGGACTTGCTGTCGTCGATGAAATACATGAACGCCGGGACCGTGGAGTTCATCTACGACGCCGGTCGTGAAGCTTATTATTTCATCGAGGTCAATACCCGCATTCAGGTCGAGCATCCGGTCAGTGAACAGGTGACAGGCGTCGATCTCGTTCAGGCGCAGTTCCGTATCGCCGGTGGCGAACGCGTCCTGGGTCGACAGGATCAGATCCACGTTACCAGGCATGCGATCGAATGCCGCATCAATGCCGAAGATCCCTCCCGCGGATTCCAGCCGTGTCCGGGCCGCATCACGCGGTGGCGGCCGCCCGAGGGAGCCGGGATCCGCGTCGACAGCCATTGTCACGACGGCTACCAGGTGCCCCCATTTTACGATTCAATGATCGCGAAGCTGATCGTCACTGCCGCGGATCGGCGCGCGACCGTGGCGCGGTTGCGCCTTGCGCTGGACGCGTTTCAGATCGAAGGCCTGGTTACGAATCTGCCAATTTTGCGCGGCATCACCGCCCACCCCGATTTCGAAGCCAATACCATTCATACCCGCTGGCTCGAACACACTTATTTACCCGAACTTAAAATGAACGAGAGAGAAACCGTCGATGGCCCACATTAATTTTCTCGATGAAACCATGCGCGACGGGCAGCAAAGCCTTTGGGGCATGCGCATGCAGGCGGGCATGGCGCTGCCCGTGACACCGATAATCGATCGCACGGGCTACTGGGTCGTCGACCTGACCGGTTCGTCCATGTTCGAGGTTCTCATCAAGTATTCTTATGAAAATCCCTGGGAGGGCCTCGACCTGATCGTGGCCTCGATGCCGCGCACGCGGATCCGCGCCGGCATGCGCTCCAACGCCTCGGTCACTTTCGGCGTAACGCCGGACGCATTGATGGATGCGTGGATGCGGCAGTTGAACGTGCACGGCGTGCGCAGCTTCTGGATCTACGACGTTTTGTTCAATATCGATAAGACGCTGCGGCTGGCGAAGCTTGCCAAGGAGTTTGGATCGGATATCGCGGGTGCGATCATGTTCACCTTGAGCCCGGTACATTCGGACGAATACTACGCGGATAAGGCGGACAAGCTGTCGGCGTCACCGGACATCGACACGCTCCTGCTCTACGATACGGCCGGTGTGCTGGAGAAGGAGCGCATGGCGACCTTGCTGCCGGCCATCCGCGAGAAAGCGCGGGGCAAGCCCATCGAATTCCATTCGAATAATCTGCTTGGACAGTCTGCCAAAGCCTACCTCGATGCCATCGATCTGGGGGTGCGTATTCTGCACACCGCTATCCGTCCGCTGGCTAACGGCCCTTCCGTGCCCTCCACTGAGATCATGGTGCGCAACGTTGAACTGCTGGGACACACTCACGATCTCGATATCAGTCTGCTGCCGCCGGTGGCGGAGCACTTCGAAAAAGTCGGCAAAGCGGCAGGTTTTCTGGTCAATCAGTATTCGGAGTACGACGTGCTCTCGATCCGGCATCAGATCCCGGGCGGCATGATCGGCACGCTTAAGGCGCAACTCGTGCAGCACGGCATGCGAGAGCGCATCGACGAAGTGCTCGAGGAAACCGCGGTGGTTCGCCGCGAACTCGGTTATCCTGGAATGGCGACACCCTTTAGCCAACTCGTGGGCACCCAGGCGGTGCTGAACATCGTAACCGGCAAGCGCTATTCCTCGATCCCGGACCAAGTCATTCAGTATGCCGCCGGTTATTATGGAGAAACCGCCGGCCCAATCGATGAAAGTGTCATGGACATGATCATGTCCTCGGCACGCGCGAAGGAGGTATTAGCGAATCCCCCGCCACAACCGAGCATAGAGGACCTGCGCAAGGAGTACGGTACCGACGACGATGACGAACTGATCCTATGTGCGCTCGTCGCCGGCGAAGGCCTCGAAAAAATGCGGACCTCCGGCCCGGTCAAGACGACTTATCCGTATCTCTCCTCGCCCGAACTCGATCAGGTGCGGCGACTCATGCAGCTCGCGACTTCGCCCGTGATCGAGGTCATATCTAGCGATCTCGAACTGTCGCTACGCAAGTCGAGCTAATGTACTGTCCCGTAATAAACTTCCCAATAATATTTGTCATTGGGTCCCGCAGGACTCGTGGTGCGATACAAGGCGCGAGGACCAGCGAATTATGAAGGCTTATTGCGGGACAGCAAATTAGACATGCGCCGCGCGGTCATCATCGATATCGTGCGATCGCCGTTCGGGCGCGGTCGCGACACGGGCGCTCTGGCTTCGCTGCACCCGGTTAATCTATACGCGCACGTGCTCGAGGCACTCGTCCAGCGGACGGGGATCGACCCGGTCCTGATCGAGGACGTCATCACCGGCTGCGTGATCCAGGTCGCGGAACAGGCGGGCAACATCGGGAGACAGGCGGTCCTGGCAGCGGGCCTGCCCGAATCGGTGCCGGCCGTCACGCTCGATCGCAAGTGCGGCTCCGCGCAGCAGGCGATGGATTTTGCGGCGCAAGGCGTCATCGCCGGCGCCTACGATCTTGTCATTGCGGGCGGCGTCGAGATGATGAGCGTCGTCCCCATGCGCGTCAATCGGATGGGTAAGGACAATGAGGGCGGCCGTTTTCACGCGCGTTACCCCGCAGGGCTGGTACGGCAGGGTATCTCCGCGGAACTGATCGCGGCACGCTGGCGGCTTGACCGCGAGGCACTCGATCGCTTTTCTTTGCGATCCCATCAACTCGCCGAGGGCGATCGAGGCGGCGCCGCCGGAGACATCGCACCGATCGAAATCGACACCGACGCAAGCGTCAAGCGGATCGTTGCCGAAGACGAAGGCATTCGCTCGGGCTCGACCCTGGAAAAACTTGCCAGCTTGAAGCCGGCTTTCGAGAACGAGGAAATGAAACAGCGGTTTCCGGAAATCGAATGGCGTGTCACGGCAGGCAATTCGAGCCTGGTGACCGACGGCGCGAGCGCGATGCTCATCGCCGAAGAGAAGATCGCCGTACGGCTCGGGCTCGCACCGCGCGCCGCCGTGACGCATTTCGCCGTCGCCGGCGACGACCCGGTCATGATGTTGACCGGCGTCATCCCCGCGACGACTAAACTTCTGGAGCGGGCCGGAATCGGGCTCGACCAGGTGGATGCCTATGAAGTCAACGAGGCCTTTGCCTCCGTACCCTTGGCGTGGGCGAAGGAATTTGGTACCGATCCCGAAAAGCTCAATGTGTTTGGAGGCGCCATCGCGCACGGCCACCCGGTCGGCGCTTCGGGCGGGCGCCTGGTTGCCAACCTGCTGCGCGCGCTCGAAGCACGGGGCGGGCGTTGCGGTCTGGTGACGATGTGCGAGAGCGGCGGCATGGCGAATGCCACGTTGATCGAAATGATCTAGGGGAAACTAAGATGGCGGGACGAGTAGAAGGAAAGATCGCAATCATCACCGGCGCCGGATCGGGTATCGGTGAGGCGTGCATGATGCTCTTTGCCGAGGAAGGCGCGACGACAGTCGGTGTATCGAGAACGCAGTCGGCACTGGACGATACGTTGATTAAAGTCCGTAAGGCGGGTAGCGAGGGCATGGTAGTGGCCGCGGATCTTTCATCGGAGGCCGAGGCGCAAAACGTAATCGACGCGACCATGAGCGCCTATGGCCGCATCGATATTCTCGTTCACGCCGCAAGCGTCGGTTGGAGTTGGAGCCACAAAAGCGAAAACTCGATGAACGATATCGCGACAACGCCGCCTGAAAAGTGGCACGAAGTGATCGGCATCAATCTCGATGCATGCTACTACTTGTGTCACGGCATAATCCCCATCATGCAGAAGCAGGGCGGGGGCTCGATCGTTAACGTCGCCAGCCTTTCGGGCATGTTCGGCATGACGACCGCGCACACTTACTGCGCGTCCAAAGGCGGCGTGATCAACCTCACCCGCGCGATGGCGACGACCTATGCCAAGGAAAATATCCGTACGAACTGCGTTTGCCCGGGCTATACCGATACACCGATGATCGCCGACGTCATGAACATCTTCGACGATCCCGTGATCGCCGAACATCTCACGCCGATGGCGCGGGCCGGCACGCCGATGGAAATGGCTTACGGTTGTCTTTATCTCGCATCCGACGAGGCGACCTATTGCAACGGAGTGGTGCTGCCGATTGACGGCGGCACCGCCGCCCGCCAGTAGCATGACCGTACAGAGAACCGCTCGCTGGCGATGAATAGGTCGACTGAGTTCAGGTGTGCCACCGTCATTGAAGCATTCTTCAACAAGATGCTTGGTAAACTCATCAGCCTCGGTATTGGCCCGGGCCACATGCGCGTATTGGAAGTGCGGGGACGGCGCTCCGGTCGTCGATATGCAACGCCGGTTGATCCGATCGAGGTGGATGGCTGCACTTATCTCGTCGCACCACGCGGTCAAACACAATGGGTGCGAAACGCGAGAGCCGCGGGGGCGGTCGTCTTGCGGCGCGGCGCCTCGGCCCGGACCTATCCCGTGACGGAGCTCGGCACCGACGAGAGGGCGCCTTTGCTCAAGGCGTATCTAAATGCATATCAAACCGAGGTCAGGCGCTACTTCCCGATCGGCGCCGATGCGGATCTCGAATCGTTCAACGAAATTGCCGAAATGTATCCGGTGTTCCGCCTCGAGGAATCGGGCTGACACCCCTTTCAAAAATATTTTCGACACTACGTGTTGCGAGGAGAAGCCAAAATGGTAAAAGAGATTTCTTTCAAGAGCGGCGGCGTTGATTGCACCGCAGATCTATACAAACCGTCAGGCCTTGCGCGCAGCGAGCGCCGCCCCGGCCTCGTCATCGGCCATGGTTTTTCGCTGAACAAATCGTTTCTGACTCAACAGGCTACCGCCTTTTGTGAGGCCGGCTTCATCGTGCTTGCAATCGACTACCGCACGTTCGGCAAAGCGGGTGGTAAACCGCGCGGCCAGTTATTCCCGCTTAACGAAGCGGAGGACTTCCGCAACGGCATCAGTTATCTGCAATCGCGACGCAACGTCGATCCCAAACGCATCGGTATCTGGGGCGCGAGTTTTGCTGGAGCTGTGGTGAGCTATGTAGGGGCCATTGATCGCCGTGCCAAAGCAGTCTGTGCCATGGTGCCCGTGACGGATGGCTATACGTGGATGAAACTTCTGCGTAGCGAAGTCAACTTCGATGAATTACTAGCGGCGGTCGAAGCCGACCGTGCGAAGCGCTTTGCCGGTGGCAGAGGCGATCGAATTCCGGTGCTCGGCCCGCAAGGAAGCCTGTGTGGCATGCCTTCGGACGCGGGGATCATGGAATTTTTCGAGGGTGTACCGGAAGCGTTTCCAACCTGGAAGGATTCGATTACGCTTGAGTCCATAGAAAAAATTATCGAATTCAGCCCGCTGTCCTTCGTCCATCGCATCACGCCGCGTCCCTATCTCATCATCAGCACTTCCGGCCGCGACATCGTCCACCCGGCGTGGAGCGTCGCTGAACTGTTCGAGCGTGCGCGCGAGCCCAAACGGCTTGAATTTTTGCCGTTCGACCAAACGGGGCTTTATTCGGAGCCCGGGTTGACGCAATCGAACAAGCTGGCGATCGATTTCTTTACCAAAGAGTTGGGTCCGGTCGGGTAAGGAGGCCGTTCCAGACGCTGAATCACCGGCTGCGTCCGTGGGGCGGTTCGCCTATTACTTCGCGTTCGATCGGTTTAAAGATTGGGCGCCAAAGGGCCGCTGATACGAGTAGCTAACGGACACACATCGGTAAAGACTGGCGTTTTCCGTCAGCGGGCCAGATCGAGATCCGAGTGACGACGGCATGATGAAGCAGACAGGAGAAACCAAGGGAGCCAAGCGTCGGCGCAAGCAGCGACGGACACCGTTTGAGTACACTTTTGCCGGGCCCTTGAGTCATCCGTTCTTGACGGCATTCGTCGTTCTGCCCGCTGGTCTCTCCGCGATTCTCTGGTGCACGAATAATCTGGTGGGTGAATCAGGTTGGCCACCCCCTCACGACTACGTCGAACTCTGCATTATCTACGTCAATACGGACAGGCGTCTGCGCGACATCGAGGATTCGCGCGGCAGCGGTTTCGTAGCGCTGCAGGAAAACCTGCTAAAGCGCATCGAAGAAGGAGCGAGGTTCATCCTGCCGGCGGAGCGGCAGGGAGAAATGCTAAAAAGTTATGACAATCAATTTAGCTATCGGATTCTGAGTACGGACGGGGAGGATTCGCAGCGGATCCGAGCCCGTTGCGAAACCGATAGCGGTAGATTCCGTACCACGGTATACGATGTTTCTCCCGATTTGATCTTGCCGATCAGCTTCCAGACAGGGTTTTTGCCATTGATCGTGGCAGCCTGGTCCTATCCCATCATGGGGCTGGTCGTACTTCCGATTCTTTATATCGCGGGGAGACGTACGCGGCGCCGTCTCAAACGCCGCCGTGAAAATCAGATCGCGGAGGATAATCTGGCACCGATCGAATTAAAGGAGGATCGCGAAAGCGACCGCCCGCGAAGGGAAAGACGTAGAAAGAGGAAGCGATCATCGTGATCGAAGCCTGACCAGGCTACGACGGCAAGGGTGATATCAGCGGTTTCGAATGAAGGCGCCTACCTTCAGGCGCCGGCGCCGAGCGGCTGGCCGAAACTGAACTCCACAAAATTACCGTCGGGATCCCTGACCCCGCAGTAATAACCGACGGGGTAGGGTTCATCGCGCGGTTCCCATTCAATAATGTCGTCCGCGCGAGCGCGTGTAGCGATCTCGTCGACGGCCTCGCGGCTATCGAGAGCGAAGCCGAGATGTGAGAAATCGTCGGAGCTTTGATCGCGGCGTGGTCCGCCGGGAATGAACACCAGGATGAATTCTTCTTCCTTGCCGGGCTCCGCGAGCCAGACGATGCGGTTACCCCGGTCGAGCCGATCGTGCACGATGCGGAGCTTGCAGTAGTCCTGGTAGAACGCAAGACAACGGTCCAGGTCGGCGACGTGGAGTGCGAGATGTGTCAGCGTAGCGGGCATTTGTCGAAGGCGGTTTCTGGGATTTGCGAAAGCGCCGCACGGGCGCCTCCGCTTCTCGTCAAGCGATCAGGATGGATTGTTGCTGTTGAAGATGTCCCAGTGCAGTTTCCATTTTCCCCGCTGGCTTTTCCAAACGACCACATACTTGCCCTTATCGAGATTTGTTCCCCGCGCAGTTTTCAAGGTGTAGGCGCCGGTTTCGATCGCCGTCGTACCGTGAGAATCGATTTCAATCGTGCGCAGCGCCACCCGTCCGATACCCATATCGCGGGCGCCTGTCCAGAAGCGCGCGATCGCGGCCTGGCCATTGCATGCCGGCGTATTTGGCGCCAGCAATCTCGCGTTCTTCGTATAACAAGCCGCGGTCTTCTTCATGTCGCCGGAGGCGAATGCCGCACTGAGCACTTTGTTCGCCGCCTTGATGGCGGCGACGAGATTCGCGGATGCTTTAGACATGTTTTGTTCTCCATTGTTGATTCGTCCGTATACAAAGCGCTGCAAAAATCGGTTTATCGCCAGCGTCTTTCCAGAACCAGCGGTACCGGCATCCCTCTAACATGCCAGTGCTTGATGGAAGGAGCGCAACGCGACGTCGGTTTTCGTCGCCGAGAGGTCAATAATGTCAGAGAGGCATTATTCACCATCCTGCTCATATTAGATCAAATACTGCCGTCCGTTTATCGGGGGATTGAGACCATTCGATTTCGGATTCGGCTGTTGATGACGATGTCCCCATGGCTTGGCAGATTCGCCGTATCCGCACGAGCTGAGATTCAGAGGGGGAACCGTGCGTTACCGCCTGGGTAGCAATTCCTTTAACTCGTTCAAGTTATGAATCGTATAGTCGGGTGCCACGGTGTCACGCCCGGTCTGCAGCGGCGGTTCCATGCCGCCGTCGATGATCAGTGCGGCGTTCATGCCGGCGGCTTTCGCGCCGGCTACATCGTGTTCCGGCGAATCTCCGACGAATAACACCGACTTCGAATTGAGCCCGGACTTATCCAGCGCCGCATCGAAGAACCGGCGGTCGGGTTTACAGGACTGCGCAGCTTCCGAACTCATCCAATGATCGAAAAATTTATCCAATCCCTCGCGTACGACGAGTGGCTGCAGCATGTCGTCATCAATGTTCGACACGATCGAAAGGTAATACCCTTGATCCTTTAGGTGTGACAGCGTATCGATGCAATCGTCTTTCAATACCAGGCAATCGATGATCGCGGTGCGATGTGCGTCGTGATACCAGGCATGCACCGAGTCATCGGGCTTGCCGCCGACAAGTTCGGCGAAGCGCATGAAGGTGTCGCGAAAAAAATCTCGGTGCAGGTAATAGGACTTTGCCGCATACGCGGCCGTCATGTCGCTTGCTGCCTGGTTGTACGCGCGCTTGATGTCTTCGAAATCCGCCATCAGGCCGAGCCGCTCGGCCGCTTCTATCAACAGGGGTGCGGTCGCGCGAGGTACGTTGCGGTAGCTGTATAAGGTGCCCCCGAGGTCGAAAAAAACGCCTTTCACAAGAATTTCCGTCTTCGAGTAATTAGGGAACCTCTGAATAAATCATGGCACATCTGCCTTGCCCATGAAATCGCGCAGCTCGGCGTTACGAACCTTAGCCCTAGTCCCCGCTATGGCCTGCGATTCGTGCCTTGATCTGCACAATTTCATGAACCATTCAGAAGCACCATGACTTATTCAGAGGTTCCTTAGGCGATGACTGGGTCGAGAGCTTGGCGCCAGTCGTGATCGGAGAAGTCCATCTTGATCGGCGTGATTGATACGGCCTTGGCGGCAATCGCGTGGAGGTCGGTACCGGGGTACTCATTGCCGGGTGGGTAGGCGATCTTCACCCAGTAATAGGGTTGCGATCGCGCATCGATCCGCGCGTCGATCGAAAACGAGCCCGGGGGACGTTGGCCCTGTTTCGTCAGCCTGATGCCGGTCACTTCATCCGGAGATACGTTCGGAAAATTAATGTTGATAAAAGAGCCTTCAGGCCACTGTTTTAGATCGATCAGCTTCCTGACGAGTTCAGGACCGTACTTTTCCGTGGGAGCGAAGTCGGCCTGGCTGTCGAGCGCGCGAATTTGACTCAAGGCAATGGACCGTATTCCGAGTAAAGTCCCTTCCATGGCGGCGGCCGTCGTTCCGGAATAGCTAACGTCCTCCGCCAGGTTGGCGCCGCTGTTGATACCTGAAAGAATGACGGTCGGCGGTGCATCGCGCATGAATACCGACACGGCCATCAGGACGCAGTCGGTCGGAGTGCCCGTGATCTGGTAGCGCTTTTCGCCGAGCTGGCGCATGCGGATCGGAATGGTCAGTGAGATCGAATGGCTGGCGCCGCTTTTTTCGTGGTCCGGTGCGACCACCCACACGTCGTCCGTAATGCCGCGCGCGATGTTTTCGAGGAGCGCGATACCGCGGGAGTGGATGCCGTCGTCATTGACGATCAGAATGCGGTGTTCAGTCGTCTGGGTATTCATGCGGCGAAGTATAGCGGTTTCATCCGGCGGCGATTATGGTGCAAATGGAAATTCGTCGTCGGTATCGGCGTAATACCGATCGCGTGTTATTGCTTCCGGATCGATTTGATGGGCCGGTAAGTTTTGACATTTTCGCCATTTCGAAGTCGCCGACGGCAGGATCCGCCGGGTGCGGGAGTACCTCGATACGATGCAAACGCACGACACTTTTTATAGTTGAACGATCGAACGACGACCGCCGTATAAGCGTTTCGAGCAAAGCAGGAGTGCCGCAAAATGCCCGGCGCAGACGCTCGTCAAAAGTCGGATTTTCCTTGCCGGCGCGTTTGGTTCACACTATGCAAATCGCGCTTGCTTCGAGCAGTTCCGAGACCGGACGCCAATCGTGTGAATACGGTCGTTGACTTACGGAGAAAACGAATATGCAGACTGGATACTTGATGCTGTTTCAGAACGCCCACGAAGGCTTGTCCGACG
Organism: Gammaproteobacteria bacterium; assembly: GCA_963662545.2. Taxonomy (GTDB): domain Bacteria; phylum Pseudomonadota; class Gammaproteobacteria; genus JAYYZW01. The sequence goes on along the minus strand of CAXXLL010000003.1, from coordinate 1,326,067 downwards.
TGGACATGGTGAAAAATGAAATGCGGCTTGCCGAGCTCACCGAAGAGTGCGGGTTTGACGTGTGTTGGTCAGCCGAACATCACTTCGACTCATACTCGATGGTTCCTGACAACGTCCAGGCCCTGACCTATCTCGCCGGCCGCACCTCGAAGATCAAACTCGGCACGGCCGCAGTAATCCTACCGTGGAACTCGCCGATCCGGGTCGCCGAGAAGCTGTCCATGCTGGACGCCTTATGCGACGGCCGACTCGTGTTCGGCGTTGGCCGAGGACTCGCGCGTATGGAATACGAATCCTTTGGTATCGACATGGAGGAAGCCCGCGGGCGTTTCGACGAGGCGGCAAGCATGATACTGAAGGCGCTCGAAACCGGATTCATCGAAGGCGACGGTCCCTATTATCCGCAGAAACGTACCGAGATCCGTCCGCGCCCCAGCCGCTCGTTCAAGGATCGGACCTACGGTGTCGCCATGTCTCCCGAATCTGCGCCAATCATTGCTGATCTCGGCGCGACGATGATGTTCTTCCTCCAGTTTGATATCGAAAAACACATACCGGGGGTCGAACTCTACCGCGATGCGTTCAAGAAAGCCCATAAATCGCCGCCGCCGCCGCCACTTTGCATCGATGTGACCTACTGCGATCGTGATGCCGGCCGCGCCGAGGAAATGGCGCGCAAGTACATCGCCGGTTATTACCTTTCGGTGCTCGAGCACTACGAGTTCCTCGATGACTACCATCGCGATACCAAGGGGTACGAGTCCTACGCGGCGGCTGCGGACATTCTCAAAGCGGCGGGTAAAGAACAGTCGCTCGAGGACTACGTCGACGTGCAGGCCTATGGCACGCCGCAGCAGATCCTCGACAAGCTTGAAAAACGTCAGAAGGCACTGGGCGATTTCGAGTGGACGGTGATAGCGAGCTATGCCGGAATGCCGTTCGAAGACGTCGAAGCAAGTCTGCGCCTGCTCGGCAAAGAGGTTCTTCCGGAACTCAAGAGCTGGGGAATGGAGGCGACAGGCCGCGCTGCCTGAGTCGAGCAAACTCACTGGCTCTAACTAAGAGCGGAAGCAGCAAAACGCTGCTTTCGGACGCCCTATCGACGGGATTCGGATCCTCGCGCGTGTCGTGGGTAAATCCGGTTTCCGTTCGCGTTTTCCAGAAAAGTCGCGCCCGGCGGCGCGACAACCCCTTATGACCGCTGCTCCGACTCATCCGATCCGCGAAGACATTCGCATCATGGATCCATCTTTTCACGCAGATCCGCATGAAGCCTACGCATGGATGCGCAAGCATGCACCGGTGTACTGGGATGCGGACGCTGACACCTGGGACGGACGGGGAGCTTGGGGCATTACGCGCTATGACGATATCCGGGAAGTATCATCACGCCATGATCTCTTCTCGGTGCGCGGCGGTTCGCGACCCGATGCGCCCCCCGTCCCCTCGATGATCAACCACGACGCTCCTGAACACCTCGCGCGGCGCGCTATCAACCGCCAGCGTTTCACGCCGACCGCCGTCAAACGTTACGAAGCCTATGTCAGGGAGGTCGCGATTGATCTAATCGAAGGCGTGCGCCCTGAGGGCACTTGTGACCTGGTCAGAGACCTCGCCATGCCGCTGCCGATGATGATCATCGGCAAGATGATGGATCTTCCCGATGCAGACTACGAACGTCTTCTGCACTGGTCGGATTTGATTGCCACGGGATTCATCAACATGCCCGTTGGCTTCGCAGAGGAGGTGCGTGCAGCGGCCGGCGAGTTCGAGCGTTACATTGATGAATGGTTCCAGCGCCGCCGCGAAGATCCCGGCGACGATATTCTGTCGGCGATCGTGCAGGCCAAGGTGCTTGGACGCCCGCTGCGCGATAAGGATCGGATGCATGAGGCCCTGCTGTTGCTGGTGGGCGGCGATGAAACGACGCGTCACGTCATCACGGGCGGCGTGGTTGCGCTGCTTGAGAACCGTGAACAGTTTGACGCATTGAAATCGGACTTCTCACGCATTCCAACCGCCGTCGAGGAAATGCTACGGTGGGTTACGCCGGTGAAGACGATCGCTCGTAAAGCCCTGAAAGCGGTGGATCTCGGCGGACAGAAGATCGGTGCGGACGACAAGCTCATTACCCTGTTCGAGTCGGGCAACCGGGACGATTCAGTGTTCGACCGGCCGCATGAATTCGACATCGGCCGGAATCCCAATCGCCATTTGAGTTTCGGCGGGTACGGCAGACATCATTGTCTCGGCGCGCATCTCGCGAGACTCGAGATCCGAGTGATGTTGGAAGAAATGCTGGGCCGGATGCCGGAGCTGAAACGCGCCGACGTGGAACCGATTCCGAAGCGCTTTGGGACATTCGTGCTCGGCTATGAGCGGGTCGAAGTGTCATTCTAAAGAGTCGATGTGCAGGTTCGCCCGCAAGCAGGCTCCTACAGCGCCTGGTCAGGCCGGCGTTACGCCCCCAACGACGTAATAATGGTAGGGCGAGCTCAACGAATTTCCCGACTTCAATATGGACAAACCCTCACTGCGGACGAGCTCTTCGGCCTGGGCCATGCCGATGCGGATTGCCATGGGCGGTCCGCGGGGGGTGTCGATGTCATCGCGCCAGTGACAGATCCCGATCCGTCCGTCGGGGATCAACATGCGCGAGGCCCTCGCGGTCAATGCGCGTGGATCCGTATGATGAAGGATGTTCATCAACAGGCAGACACTGAATTTCCCGAGCGAATCGAGCAGCGCGCCATCGAAAAAATCGCCTTGATGAATCGATGACGCCATACCCAGGCGGTCGAGGCGTTGCTGAGTTACCTTAACCATGCTCTCGTCGATATCGATGCCGGCGACCGAGGTGTCTCCACCGTGAAAGCATTGCAGTATTGAGCCAAAGCCAACGCCGAATTCGAACACACTCGCACAGTCACGCAAACTCATTTCCTCAAGCAGCCCGCAATGGTCGATGAGCGATTCCCAGTACGCCTGCTCGGGCATGCCGCTTTCACGCACCTTCATGGACGGTCCCCGGCACGTTCTAGAAAATCGCCCCGAGGCGCGCCGCTTCCTCAACGGCCTGTTGCGCCGACTGTTTCACCGCCTCCGGCGCTTCCAGCGTGCCGGCAACGACGACGCGTTTGACGTCGGTCAGGCCGATGAACCCGAGCCAGTTTTCCAGGTAGGGTTTCTGCAGATCGAACGCTTCGGCGCCGCTGCCGTCGTGGTAGGCGCCGCCACTGGAGTAAATTGCCACCACCGGTCCTTTGACGAGGCCGCTGTATCCCGCGTCAGGATCAAAGCTCCACGCCATGCCGGGCTGGGTGATGATGTCAATATAGTGCTTGAGAATATACGGGATGCCGAAATTCCACATGGGCACGCTGAAAACGTATTTGTCGGCATCGCCGAAGCGACTGAAGATATTTTCGACCTCACGCCAGGCCTCGAGTTCGCTCGCGGAAGGGTCCTGGCCGTGCATGACGGCGTACTTCGCGTCGATCATGTCGCCGTCGAAGGCGGGGAGGGGTTCGGCCCAGAGGTCGAGCTTATCGATGCGGTGATCGGGGTTGGCGGACCCGTAGGCACTAAGAAAAGCATCGGTCACGCGGATCGAATGGGATCGTTTCTTGCGGGGCGAGGCTTCGATATAGAGCAGGCTTGTCATAGGCTACCTCCAAGGTGAATGAAAAAGCGGCCGACAGTATACGGTTCTGCGGTTGCCGTTGGACGCGATGGCTAACGGCGCTCGATGTACACCAGGCGCTATGCGGAGAAATCGTCTGCCATGATCCGGCGCCCACCCCGCTTCCGGTATGATTCGTTGAGCCCGCCGATGTTTGGGAGTCTGCGTACATGAGTCGAACGAAGTTCGGTCTGACCCTTTCCAACCGCAGCGTCGTGCTCGGAATGTCCGACGTGCCCGGTATGCTGGGCCTCGCCAAAGCCGCCGACCGCGCGCCCGTGTGGGATTCGGTGTGGCTGGGGGATTCTATCTTCGCCAAGCCGCGGCTCGACGTTATGGTGGCGCTGGGCGGGCTCGCCGCCGTTACCAGCCGGGTCAAGCTCGGCGTCGCGTGCATGGCCAGCACCCCGCTGAGAGATGCCTTGCTGCTCGCCTACCAATGGGCGAGTTTCGACTACATGTGTCAGGGGCGTTCGATCTTCGTTGCCTGCCAGGGCCAGCGCGAGGCGGGCGGCGGGCGCTTCGCCGAGGAATTTGCAGCCTTCGGTATCGATCCGGCCTCTCGCAGCCGCCGCATGGAGGAGGCAATGGAGATCATGCGGCTCATCTCCGTTGAGGAAAACGCGAGCTACGAAGGCGAGTTCAATCGATTCAAGGGTGTTACCGTGCTGCCGCGTCCGGTGCAGCAGCCCTTACCCATCTGGGTGACGGCGAACCCCAACGCGGCGTTTCCGAAACGCCGCGAATCCGCGCTGCGCCGTGTCGCGCATTATGGCGACGGCTGGATGACGACCGCCAACACCATCGACAGCCTCGGCGAGAATCTCGACGCAATACGTAGGTATGCCGAAGAACAATCGCGGACTCTGCCGGATGACTTCGAAGTATGCCTCTATTACAACATCCGCGTGGACGACGACCGCGAGGCCGGCCTGACCGTCACGGCCGGCTATCTGCGGGACTACTACGGCGTCGACTACGAGCGCGAGTTTCTCGAGCGTTGGGTGGCCGTTGGCGATCCGCAGCGCTGCGTCGACGAGATCAGGCGGTTCATCGACGCCGGTGCGACGACCGTCACCTTGCGTCTGATCGGCCATGACGAAACGGCTCAGTTCGAGCGCGTCTCGAACGAAGTTCTGCCGGCGCTCGTGACATGATCGTCCGTTTCGACCACGCGGTGATTGCGGTACCCGATATCGATACGGCGATCGAGGTTTATACCGCGCTCGGATTCGAGGTCGCTGCCGGCGGGCGTCACCCATCGCTCGGTACCCGCAACGCGATCGTGCGTTTCGGACTCGATTACCTGGAACTGCTCGCGGTCGAAGACGCCGATCAGGCGCGGACGCGTGGTTCATTCGGTGCCGAACTGGCAGCGTTTCTGGAGCAGTCGATGGGCCTGGTCGGGTTCGTCTTCGCGAGCAGCCGGCTCGAAGATGAAGCAGAAGGGCTGGCGAACATCGGGCTCGCAGCCGAGGGACCGTTCGCCATGGAACGCGAGCGCCCGGACGGGCATATTCTGACCTGGCGGCTGGTCATCCCCGGATCGTCACCCTGGCGCAAACCGTGGCCATTTTTGATCGAATGGGAAACCCCCGATGCCGATCGCTTGAGGTGGGACCCGATAGGGAGTCACCCGAATCGGGTGACCGGTGTCAGCGGGATGGAATTACTCGTCGATGATATCGACGCGGCGGCGACGCTCTACGAGAAAGCCTTCGGTCTCTCGCCATCGGGACGCCCGCCGGAACCGCCGGCCCTGAGCTATCGCGTCGGCGGATTCGAACTCGAGCTTTGTGAGCCTTCCGAATACATCCGGACAGAAGAGCTGGAGCGGTGGGGACCGGGGCCTTTCAGGCTTCAACTACGATCGCCTGATCTCGCCGCGACCGCGGCAATAATCGGTGCAGCAGCGACCAACGTGAGCGCGGACTCGATCGAGATCGAACCGGGCCGGGCACTGGGCGCACGGCTCCGGATCGTAAAGGACTAGAGCACTCTCTTCGATTCGGGGTGTGGATACCAAGGCTCGCGGCCTTCGAGGTATTTTTTTCACTGCCGAGCGCCGTGCCGCGATAGAAAAATTCGTCGTACCATGCGGTCGTGATTTGAACGGTTGGCACTCATGATGGAACTCAACACTCCGGGAGCGCTATCCGTTTGCGCGCTTGCTAATCCAGATTTGGTGAAAGGGGAAGTTCGTGCCCGCCTATCGTTCATTGACGACATTGTCCAGTATCGTCATCGTCCTCGGCGCGTGGATCAGCCTGGCACAAGCAAAGGAATCAGGCGCCGACCCGGGCAATGAGGGCGCCAGCGGCCAGGAACGCACCTATATCGGCGAGGCAAAATGCCGTATCTGTCACCAGGTCGAAGCGGAGCACTGGGACGACACAGTGCACGCACGGGTTTTCAAGAATCATCCCCGTGGCGAACAGCAGGCGCGCGGATGCGAGGCTTGCCACGGCCCGGGCTCGGCACATTTTGCGAATGCCACGGTCCCCGACTCGATCATCGCGTTTACGCGGCGCTCAGCCCAAGCCGTCACGACGCAAAATGCAGTGTGCCTCGAGTGTCACGTCGGCGGCGACCGTTTCCACTGGCTGGGGTCGACGCACGAAGCCCAGAATATCGGGTGCAGCGATTGCCACAATCCGATGACGCGAACCTCCGCCGCCGGTCTGCTGCGCGAAGCGACCGTCAACGAAACCTGCTTCACGTGCCACAAGACTCAGCGTCTGCAATTCCGCAAGCGTTCCCATATGCCCTTGCTCGAGGGTAAGATGAATTGCGTCGACTGTCACAACCCGCACGGCTCCGCGACCGATCCGCTTTTGCGAGCGGATTCGGTCAACCAGCTTTGCTTCGGCTGCCATGCCGAGAAGCGCGGCCCGTTTCTGTGGGAACACGCCCCGGTCACCGAGAACTGCTTGAGCTGTCATTTGCCGCACGGATCAAACCGCGAGAATCTACTAGTGACTGCGCCGCCCTTCCTGTGCCAACAGTGTCACGTGCAAATCGGGGTATTGGATCATCCGACTGCGCTCCTGACCCGCGGCAACCTCGCCAATGGGGCCCGGCCGGACGAGCGGCTGATCAACCGCGGCTGCGTCAACTGCCACGTCCGAATCCACGGTTCCAACCATCCCTCCGGGGCACGCTTCCATCGCTGAGGTGAACGATGATTGAACACCCTGCGCCGGTGCCACCGGGAGGGGCGAAGCGTCGAGGCCTCCGTGCGACCGTGCTGCTCGCCACGATCGCGCTCGCCGCCGCCGCAGCCGGAGAGGGCGAGGGCACGCGCATCAATGTGCGCTCGCTCGAGGCCTCGCGCAGCCTCGATCCGCGCGGTCTGAGCTTGTATCGACCGACGCGCCGGCGCACGCCTACGGGCACGCTCTACCCATTTCCGTTCGCGCCGCCGGACTACACGGTACTGAGTGAAGGCTTGCTCGCGCGCGGGTCGTTCGAACTCGGGCTTTTCAACAATGGCAACGACACGCGCCGCGCCTACTGGGACGATTACCTCGATCGCAGTCCGAGCCTTGTGCTAAATGACTTCTTCGTCGATCTGCGTGGCGGTGAACACGGTGCCTACGCGCACATCGACGGCGGCGCGGTCAAGCGCGACGACCAGCATTATACGGTGGAGGCCGGGATTCTCGGTTGGCTGCGCGTGCGCGGCTCGTACGACGAGATCCCCCATCGCCTGATGAACGACGCGACGAGCCTTTACGAAGGGATCGGCACAAGCAGCCTGCGGCTGCCTCCCGAACTTGTGCCCGGCGCCAGCACTGACGCCGAGATCGACGCGGTGCTCGCCGAGCTGCCATTCCGACGCCTCTTGGTCAAACGCGAGCGCGGCCGGATCGAGGTCGAGGCTAAGCCGTTTCGCATCCTGCGGTTGTTCGCCGAGTACCGCATTGAGGAGCGCAAGGGCGAGAAGCCGTCGAGCGGGTCACTCGCGTTCGCGTTTCCGTCTCCTGGCGCGGGGAGCGTAATCGAGACCATCGAGCCGGTCGACTACACGACGCAGAACCTGACAGCGGGTCTGCAACTCGCACACCCGTGGCTCCAGCTCAACCTTTCCTACGGTTTTTCCTACTTCGACAACGACAACGAAGCCCTGCGCTGGGAGAACCCCTTTGCGTTCAGCGGCAGCGAGGTGGGCCAGCTTGCACTCGATCCCGACAATCGCTGGCACACTCTAAAGGGCGACCTCGGTTTCATTGTGCCGTTCTCCGGGCGCTTCACGACCTCCGTCTCGTATAGCCGGGCCGAGCAGGACGAGGTCTTACTCGCGCCGCCGGTCAACCCGGCTGCGCCGTTCTGGCCCGATCCCGACGCCGCGCTCGGCAAACCGACGGCGCGGGCCGAGGTCAGGACCTTCCTGTCGCATTCGCGCCTCCAGTTCCGCCCATTCCGCCAGCTTCGGCTAAAGGGCGAGTTACGCTACTACGATCGCGACAGCGATACGAATTACGAAGCGTTTAATCCCGCCCTCGATTTCTTCGGCTACCTTCCTGAGGACGGCTTCTTCAGGGCGTTCTTTACAATCCCCCGCTACAAATCGATTCCCTACGGTTACGACAAGTGGAACCTCAAGGGAGGTGCCGTTGTGCACCCCGGCTGGCGCACCACAGTCGAGTTCGAATACGAGCGTGAAACCTTCGAGCGCGACCACCGGGCCCGAAAGAAAACGGAAGAGGAACGCTACCGGGTCAGCGTCACCAACAGGGGTTTATGGTTCGCGACGTTTCTGGTCAGCTACGAATTTGCGGACAAGAAGGGCGACGACTTCGACGTGACCCGCGACTTCCGGTTCTACAGTGTCGGCCCGCCCGATTTCGCGCTGCCCTTTCTGGTTCTGTCGGCAACTCCCCTGCGCTCGCTCGCGGAACTCCGTCAGTTCGACCTGGCTGATCGCAAGCAAAAGATCATCAACGCCCGCGTCAACGCGGCGGTTGGCGAAATCGGCGACGTTTCGGCCAGCGCGCGCTTCATCGACAACGATTACGACGCGCAATTCGGCCTCGATTTCAATCGCTCGGGTGAGGGCAATATCGAATTAGCCTTTCAGCCGTCGCCCAAGTTGAACGCCAGCGCCTACGCCAGCATTGAGGCGCGCTAGCGCCAGATGCGGTCTATCAACGGGATCAGGCTCCGCGCCCCCTTCAATTTGACGACCATCGATAATTTTGATCCGCAGGATTTCGAGGCGGGCTTCCCGGTTTTCCCGCTGGCCTTCCCGCCGTTCGTCGTGTCGACCGACGCGGTGTATCCGTTCGAAAACGCGTGGCAGATGAAGTCGGAAGCGACGACGTGGACGCTGGGCTTCGACATTGAGATGCAAGTAGGGGACCGCCTGACTCTCGACCTGCACGGCGTCTATTTACACTCGAATGAACAGCGCGATTACAGCTTCGAATCCGATGGTGCCTTAGCCGCTGGTCTTACGGGGGAAGAGGTCGGCACTGACTTTCCCGATCTGCAGAACACCGATCGCATTATCGAGGGCAGCCTACTCTACGAGGCGAGCGTCCAGTGGGCGGTGCGGTTGTTCTTCCGTTACCAGTACTCGACGTTTGACAACTACCAGCTCAGCGGCCTGAAACCCCGCATCGGCCACCTGCTGATGCTCGGTCACGGCGACAAGGATTTCACTGCAAGCACTTTTGGCGCCACCGTCCGCTATCGATTCTGATTCCAAAATAAAGACCCGGCTCAAGGCCGGGTCTTAAATTCGTAAGGTTCTTTAAAGTGCAGTTATGCGCGTGCGCGTCTCGTGACAAAACCGAGCCCGGCGACAGCGGAGAGGAGCAAAGGTAGGGACGCTGGAATCGGCACGAGCACACCAGCGACCGCCGTGATATTGTCTAAACGCAAGGTTAACGGCAAGGCCGCGCCAGGCCGGCGCAGGGTTGTGCACGAGCCGGATCTCGCTAACGTTGCCGAGGGTCGCGGAAAGATCAAACCCGATAGATCCGCCTCCCCCCGGCGCGGCGTCCGTAATGGGAACCAGCGTGTTGAGATCGAACAGCAGTAACGTTTGCCAAGGCGACGGCCCATTCGGCAGGATATGCGCCGCCGCAGTCGAAAATGCACCACCTGCCCCGTTCACCGAAAGCCTTAAATCAATATCAAACACAATGGGAAAGTTGCCGCTGGCGCCATTTACATTGCGGGCATCGACCATGATCCCCGCGACACCGGCGGTGATGTAGTTACCCGTCCATTCAGCCGTGGTATTCGTCGTGGCCAAGTTTGAGCCGGGGCCGGCTGCAGTGGTCGTGACGAAGAGCGCGAAATCACCGGCCCCTAGCGGTCCTTTGTTGGCCGGCACCGCGTGCGCCGGACCGATCATCGTCATCCAACCTTCAACGGTGCCGGTCTGAAAGTCGTCTAGCGAAGCTACTGATATCGCGAACGCCCGCACCGTCAAAAACGTGCCCAAAATCAGCGTAAGCAAAGGTACCAGGCTGCGTGATTTCATGTGTTCCTTCCTTTTCGGATTCTTGGCTTTGTCATCTTTGGAACCGATGACTGCCAGCCCAAATTATCACGGGTACCCATAAGACTAGCGCAGGACGCCGTCTCGAATCACGTTGCGCGTCGGATTAATGACATATGTTAACAGTTGGTCGCGCCCCGTCCCGCACCCACATTCAAGAACTCTCATAATTTCTCGTGATCCAGCGTCTCAGGCACTAATCTGACAGTAGGTAGGTTCCCAGCCCATAAAGGCTGGTTCATTAGGGTTCGCAGGCACGACAAAGCGACCGATACGCGCGGTCGAATCGAGAAAATGACATATCCTCTAAAGATCCCCGCATAAACTCTTGAATCACCGAATTTATGTCGAAAGCGTTACGTTGAACGCGGCGACAAGATAGAGACTTAAAGAGGATCGCTACCGCGTCAGCATGACGCATCGGGGTTTGTGGTTCGTGACGTTCCTGGCGAGCTACGAATATGCTGATAAGAAGGGCGCCGACGTCGATGTCAACCGCGATTTGAGGTTCTACAGCGCCGGCCCGGAGGTGTTTTTCTCGGCCCGTCGGCCGAGACGGTCGACGAGGCTTCCCGGGAGCGGGCAAAATTCCCCCCGCCCTTCGCAGTCGCTTCAGCTGCAAATCTGCGGCCGCCGGTCCGCCCACGGCTGCGCGCGTTCGAGCTGCGCGCTGAGCTGGAGCAACAACCCGTCGCGGCCCATGCGAGTCACGAACTGGGAGCCGATCGGCAGATCTCCCTCGTTCCACCACAGCGGTAGCGACACGCCTGCCGCGCCCGTGATATTGAACAGGGCGGTGAACGGCATGAAGTCGAACATGATGCCGAAGTATTCATTCCAGTCCGGGATCTTCGGATCGATCTCACCGATGGGGACGGGTGGCTTGCCGAGTGTCGGCGAGAGATAAACGTCGTAATCCTCGAAGAACGGTCCGATTGTGCGCGCGACCTCGTGCAGGACGCGCCTAAAGCGCACGGCATCGGTACCTGAAAAGCCGCGTCCGTATTCGACATACGACCAGTTGGCGGGTTCGAAGTCGTCGGCGGTCGCCGTCCGGCCGACCAGTTCAGCCAATTCATCGACGTCGCGGGCGGTCTCGATGGCGAGCGCGCCGAGGAAGGCTTCGCCCATAGCTTCCATCAAGGCATCCGGCAGTCGCGGGCAGGCCTGTTCGACATGATGACCGAGATCCGCGCAGAGCTTCGCCGCGTTCTCCACCGCGGCGATGCAATCCGGATGGGTGTCGTAGTCTGCGGGGCCGCCGGTCGAGTATGCGATTTTGAGCGGCGCCGGATCGGATTCAATCTCTTCCCGGAACGGCCGTTCCTGAGCCGGCGCTGAATAGTAGGCGCCGACATCCTGACCCGCGACCGCATCCAGCATATACGCCGAATCGCGCACCGAGCGGCTCATGACGAATTCACCGCAGCAGGATTCCCAGATCGAACTGATGTCCGGGCCGTGCGGCGTGCGCATGCGCGACGGTTTGAAGCCGACGATGCCGCAGCACGAGCCCGGCATACGCAGCGATCCGCCGCCGTCGCCGCCGTGCGCGATCGGGACCACGCGGGCGGCGACCGAGGCGGCACTGCCGCCGCTGGAGCCGCCGGTCGTGCGATCAGGATCCCAGGGATTGCGGCACGGGCCGCGAAAGCTCGGTTCCGTCGTCGCGCTCAAGGCGAGCTCCGGTGTACTGGTTCTGCCTACGGTGACGAGGCCGGCTTTCTTGAAGCGCTTGACGATTTCCGTGTCGTAGTCCGACGGGCCGATGTCCGCGAGGAATTTACAGCCGTGCGTGGTGGGGGTGCCGGCGTAATGCGAAGTCATGTCCTTGAGTAGAAAGGGCACGCCGGCGAAGCTGCCGGCCGGTAAGGTGCCGCCCGCGAGTTCGCGCGCATGGTCGTACATTTCATAGACGACCGCATTGAGCTTGGGATTGACTGCCTCGACGCGTGTGATCGCTTCCTCGACGAGTTCCAGGGCCGTCACTTCGCCTTTGGCCACCAATTGAGCCAGCGCGATACCGTCGAGATCACCGTATTCCGAAATACTCATTGCGTACCTCCCGCAGGGCTGAAATTGCTATTCTTCGGGGTCACCCGCAACCCTAGCAAATGGGTGGCGAGCTATCCAGGGGCGCAGTCGATCGCGAATGAAAAACGTGGTCGCGCGGGAAATTAGTCGCGCCAGCCGACCACGCACTCGGCATTCCTGATCGCCGGCAGCAGCTCGTGATCCTTGAGGAGCGGGCGAACCTCCAGTTTCTCGTCGGCGCGCAAAACGTCCTTCAAGCGTGCATCAATCTTCTCCATCACGCCGGGTATTGCCGATTCCGGATCGATAACCACGAAAAATATCAGTTCCGGCGGTTTGTTCGACCCCAGTTGATTCACCTGCGGCAGGTGCGCTTCGCGGACCTCTTCGAGATCAGACAGCATCTTCGACAGGAGTTTAAGCCGGTTTTTCTTCGTCGGATTGAGGGGCGCGCCGATGATGAGGTTCGTCATCACCTTGCGGCGGTATTTCTGATCCATGTTCGCTGCTTCTCGTTCGTGAGGTGGGCTGTCCCAGTCGCAAAGCATACCGGCAACGCGTGCACGAAAGTATACAAGTCTATATGGCAGACGATGACCCCGCCTGACAAGGGCCTAGACCAGGCCGCCGCCGCAGCGCGGCTCAGACTGATACCGGAGCCGTGTACCATAGGATGGTAGACAGACACACAGGAGCACAGATAATGGCTGCTAAGGAATTCGAAGCCTTTTTCTACGGCTGGCGCGACGCGCTAAACCGGGGTGATCTCGACGGTGTATACGCAGTCATGGACGAGGACATCGTGATCTTCGACGAGGACATTCCCTGGCGTTTCAACAAGGCGATTTCATCGATCACATCGCCTTCCACGTCTCCCTTTGGGAGTCTTTTGCGTGGCTCCCGCGCGAACTCAGATTCCAGTCTCGCGGCTCGGTCGGCATCGTATCGGGTTACGCGACCTTCCGTGGCAAGCCGAAGGACTGCGGATTTCGGCAGCGCTTCATGGGGTTCACCCAGACCTGGCACAAGAGCAAGGGCGAGTGGACCATGATCTGCTGGCATCAGGGGCCTTTGCATGGCCAGATCGACGGCGCATCGCCCGGTTGAGATCATGAGCGACGTTTGAGGACAGAACGAAATGTACAAGATCATGGGTATTATCAAGAGGCCCGAAGGAATGGATTTCGAGGCATTCAAATCGTGGTGGCTTAACGACCACGCTCCGAAGGTCAAGCAATGGCCTGGGTTAAAGGAATACCGAATCAATCTTTGCACCACACCGGATCAGGCGTTCGATGGCATCGCTGAAGTCTGGTTCGAAACGCGCGAAGCGATGGACCGGGTTTTCTCGACGGCCGAGGGCGGGGTGGCACGCGAGAGCGCGACCCTTGGCGCCTCCGAACTGGCGATCCTCTTTACCGAAGAACATATCGTGGTTTAACGGGCGATCTGGAGCCAGATCTGTAGGACTTAACGGCAGACGATCACCCGGAATCCATCGAGATTTTGCGTCCATTTCCCTGCTGCTGCGTCTTATAGACTGGATGGAGCAACAGGAGCAGAAACATGCGATTACAATTAGCGCTGAACGTGGCGGATCTGGAACAAGCCGTCGCCTATTACTCAAAGCTGTTCGATGCAAAGCCGCATAAACGGAGACCCGGCTACGCCAACTTCGCGATCGACGAGCCGCCGCTGAAACTCGTCCTGTTAGAAAATCCGGAGGCGCACGAGCGGCTGAATCACTTGGGCGTCGAAGTCTTTCACGCTGAAGAAGTCGATACGGCCGCCCGGCGCTTATCTGCGGCTGGCCTGCTTGCGAAAACGGAGCATGAACCGACCTGCTGCTACGCGACACAGGACAAAGTCTGGTCGCATGAGCCGCAGGGGCTGCGCTGGGAGTGGTACCGGATCACCGACGACGATCCGATCGAAGAACGCCCGGCCGCGCGAGCAGAACAGGCAGGCGGATCCGACCGCGCACAAGGTGTCTGTTGTTCCTGAGGATTGATCGTGAGAACCGTCCCGGCTGACGATGACGATCCCTGGCAGGCGTTCGAGCCGCGGCTACGCGCCTACGTTAGCGCACGCGTCGACACCTCGTCGGCTGACGATGTCGTCGGCGATATCCTCCTTCGCCTGGTTCAGCATCGAGGAGATCTGGAACGCGCACGCAAACCCCTGGCGTGGATCATGCGCGTAGCGACCAACGCCATTACGGATCATTACCGGCGGCATTCCGCAGAGCGCCGCATGCTCGCCCGCGTCACCGACGATCCAATAGATTCAGACGCGGCCGCTGAGGCCGGCGACGAATCACATGCCGAACTGGCTCAATGCCTGATCCCGTTTATTCGTGAGCTGCCCGAAAAGTATCGCGAGGCCTTGTTGCTGACCGAAATCGGAGGTTTGACGCAAACCGCGGCGGCCGCACGCCTGGGCTTGTCTTCTTCCACGATGAAAACACGCGTACAGCGTGGCCGCACCAGGCTCAAGCAGGCGCTGCTGGGTTGTTGCGAGATTGAAGTCGATCGCCGCGGCAGTGTTGTCGATTACGCCAAGCGCGCGGGACGCGGCGCATGCAAGGATTGCTAATGACCTAAGAGCTCGCCAACACGACAAAGGCTGTCGTAGAAACCCGCTTGCGGGCGATGCGTTGAACAATCATTCCTGGACCAGCGTGCTTTGCGCATAGAATAGGCCGCATGCTGAACCCGGCACCGATCACAGTCTATCTCAGGGACTACACACCGCCGCCGTTTCTGATCTCCAGCGTCGATCTCGACATCGATATCCGCGAAAACCACACCGTCGTCAAGGCTTCGCTTGCGATGTCGCGCAATCCCAAGGCCGTGGACGCAAGTGCGCCGCTGTCGCTGGACGGTGAAGAACTCGAACTCGTCGCCGTGTCCATCGATGGCCGTAGACTGCAGGCGGCCGACTATGATCTCAACCGGGAATATCTACGGATCGCCGAAGTTCCGGACGCCTTCATCTTTGAAACCGAGGTGCTTATCCGCCCGGACGAGAACACCCAGTTGATGGGCCTTTACGCCTCACGCGACGGGTACTTTACCCAATGCGAAGCGGAAGGCTTTCGCCGCATCACGTTTTTCATCGACCGGCCCGATGTAATGTCACGTTATACGACCACCATCCATGCCGAACGGGACAGTTGTCCGCTGCTACTCTCCAACGGCAACCTCGAGACCGAGGGCGACGACGAAGACGGGCGGCACTGGGCGCGCTGGGTCGATCCCTTTCCGAAACCTTGCTATCTGTTCGCAATGGTAGCGGCCCGCCTCGACTGTCTGGAGGACGACTTCGCTACCGCTTCGGGCCGGCAGGTCAAGCTCCTGGTATATGTCGAGCCGGGCAAGCTCGATCAATGCACGTTCGCCATGAATGCGCTCAAGTCCGCGATGAAATGGGACGAAGACGTCTTCGGCCTGGAACTCGATCTGGACCAGTACATGATCGTCGCAGTCAGCGATTTCAACATGGGCGCGATGGAGAACAAGGGACTCAACATCTTCAACACGAAATACGTGCTGGCGCGCGCCGACACCGCGACCGACTTCGATTTCATGATGCTCGACCGTGTGATCGCGCATGAATACTTCCACAATTGGACCGGCAACCGGGTCACCTGCCGCGACTGGTTTCAGCTCAGCCTCAAGGAAGGTCTCACCGTGTTCCGCGATCAGCAGTATGGCGGCGACCGTTACTCCGAGGCGGTTCAACGCATTCAGGAAGTGCGCGGCCTGCGCGCCGGACAGTTCCCGGAAGACGCCGGGCCCATGGCCCATCCGGTACGTCCCGATGCCTATATCGAGATCAGCAATTTCTATACCGCGACCGTCTACAACAAGGGCGCCGAGGTAGTGCGCATGATCCACACGCTGCTGGGCGCGGCAAGTTTTCGTCGGGGTATGGATCTCTATTTCGAGCGGCACGACGGCGAGGCGGTGCGTACCGAGGAATTTGTGAGCGCGATGCAGGATGCCTCGGGTGTTAATCTCGGCCCATTTCAGCGGTGGTATGACCAGGGTGGGACACCGGTCGTGAGCGCGCGCGGTAAATACGACGCGGTAGAAAAGCAATACGTGCTTGAACTCGAACAGTCCTGCCCGCCCACGCCGGGACAGGATGAGAAAGCGCCGTTCCACATTCCCATCGCGCTCGGGCTCGTCGACCGTGCGGGACATGATCTGCCGCTGCAGCTGGCCGGTGATACGGAAGCGCAGGGCACGACGCGCGTGTTCACCCTGACCCATGACACAGCCCGCCTGACGTTCATCAACATACCGGAGCCTCCGGTACCGTCGTTGCTGCGCGGATTTTCGGCGCCCGTCATCTTGCGCTTCGATTACAGCGATGCGGAACTCGCTCACTTGATGGCACACGACAGCGATCCCTTTAACCGCTGGGAAGCCGGCCAGCGCCTGGCACTCGATGTCCTGTTGCGTGGCATCGAGGCTTACCGCTCGCAGTGTGAACCGGAGATCCCCCAGGCCTTCGTCGACGCCTTCGCACGGGTGTTGGCCGACGGCGGCGAAGATCCGGCGTTTACGGCCGAAGCGCTGGCACTGCCGGGTGCCGATTATCTGGCCGAACAACTCGAGGAAGTGGATCCGGAGGCGATAGTCGCGGTACGGACCAAGCTTCGCGGCCACCTGGCGCGGTGTCTCGAAGCGGAACTCGAGGCGGCCTATGCAGCGTACGTCGTCGCGGGCGAATACAGTCCGGACGCAGAGTCAGCCGGCCGCCGCAGCCTGCGCAACCAGTGTCTGTCCTACCTGATGGAACTCGAAACGCACGAGATTCAGACCCGGGCGTTGGCGCAGCTCAATACGGCGGACAATATGACCGATGCAATGGCAGCCCTGGGCACTCTCGCGGATTACGACTGTCCGGAGCGCATCGAAGCACTGGCCGAGTTTTACGAAAAGTGGCGCGACGAGACGCTGGTCATCGACAAATGGTTTTCCGTGCAGGCGCGATCGCGGCTGCCGGGAACGCTCGATGAAGTGCGCCGCCTGATGCAGCACCCCGCTTACGACGGTACTAACCCCAATCGCATTCGTGCGGTCGTTGGCGCTTTCTGTCACGGTAACCATGCGCGCTTCCACACGGCCGACGGATCGGGCTACGCGTTCGCCGCCGATCAGGTTATCGCACTCGATGCCGTCAACGCGCAGCTGGCAGCGCGGCTTACGCGCGCTTTTGATCGCTGGCGTAAATTCGATGACGCGAGACAGGAACACGCACGGCGAGCGCTCGAACGCATTCGCGATACCTCGGGCTTGTCAAAAGACAGTTATGAGGTAGTTTCGCGGACCTTGAATTGAACGAAAGGCCGAGGAGGCGCAGCGAAACCCGTCTCTTGGTCCGGAACGCTCTTTTAGCGCTCGAGGCAGCAGGGCCATTGAATCAATACCAGAACTTTGCAGAACTCGCCGCGCGACAGACCGAAGATCGCGATTACCGGATCACCGTCACGCGCCGACCGGCCAGCCGGGTCGCCGTCATCGCGCCGCACGCCGGCAGTATCGAGCGGCGGACTTCGCACATCGCGCGCGCGATCGCGGGCGACGAATTCAATCTCTACCTGTTCGAGGGACTCGATTCGAACGGCAGCTTCGAACCGCTGCACGTCGCCAGCCATCGATTCGACGAACCCGCATGCTTGAGCCTTATCGCGGATTGCACGACTGTCCTGGCCGTCCACGGCTGCCATCTCAGCCAGGAGTGTGCGTATCTCGGCGGCCTTGACGAAGATTTGAAGCACCGCGTGGCTGAGGCGATCCGGAACGCGGGTGTTCCGGTCTATACCGATGGTCACGACTACCCGGGGACGCACCCACGGAACATCTGTAACCGGGGCGCGAGGGGCCGCGGCGTGCAATTGGAGATGAGCGATTCGCTGCGCGGCGGTGTCCGCGAGGCCGACGTCATCGACAAGGTGAGGAAAGTGCTGCTGGATTGCAAACCGATCAACTCATAAGCCGGCCAGAGGGAGCGGAAATACCGCCGCCCCCTGCGTCGAGCCCGGGATCACTTATTACTCATCTCCTTCAGGTCCGCGGCCCAGTTTTCGTATGGACGCAGCGGAATCCAGCGGGTGTTCTGCGTCATTTCGTGATGACCTTGCTGCCAGATCGGGAGTGCGTGTAGCGCGGCATCCATCGCATCTCCGTCCGGCAGATCGAACACGCCGATCACCTGGTACTGTCCAGCGGTTTTCCACAAATGCTTGATGGCGCCCTCCTTGAGCGCCGCCGTCGCGGCGATCGCTTCATCGTTCCAGATTTTGATAAATTCATCGTTGGACATCCCGTCGGGCTTGACTACGTCAGTTATGAAAAGCATGAGCATGGCTGGTTTCTCCTTTTCGTCGGTCGGATCTGATATCACATTGTGATGGAGTAGTCTGACATTGAATCCGGTACGATGCGCCCATAACCACAATTCGGAGGATGAAGACATGACCGACCCCATCATTGAAATGAGCACCACCGGTTGGATCGCGAAACACCGCAAGCAATACCAGGAAGACGGCGAAGCGGGCCATATGTGGGATTCGAGTGCCGCCGGCGGCCCCGGACTGCTGCCCACCCTGCTATTGACGACAACCGGCCGGAAATCCGGCACCGAAAGCATCATGCCGCTGCTCTACGGCAAGGTCGACGGTGGCTATGCGGTCATCGCTTCCAAGGGCGGCGCGCCCAAGCACCCCGGCTGGTACCACAACATGAAGGCGCAGGGTGAAGTCACCGTGCAGGTTGCCAATGATATTTTTCAAGCGAACGTGCGCACTGCGGAAAGCGAGGAGCGCGCGGCGATCTGGAAACAGATGACCGACATGTACCCGCCCTATGCCGACTACCAGGTCAAGGCCGGCGACCGTGAGATCCCCGTCATTGTGCTGGAGCGGATCGGCTGAGGCGGCGGGGTACGCGGACCTGAGCTTCCTGGAAGGCGTCCGGATTCGTCTGTAGCTTCGACCGCGTATCGTTCGCGACCGTCGCCAGACAAGCTTGCGGCTAGTATCGCAAGCCTTGAGCGCAAGCTGGCACTAGGGCGGGGAGTAAGCTCTCAACGCGCGGTGGCTGCCGCTTTGATCTGCGCGCCCACCCGCTTGCGTGCCTGCATGCTGGCGTTCGGCGTGATGAGGTCGGCCGTAAAGCCCAGATACCGTTCAGCCGTCCGGTTGCCACCGACATAAGCGTGGTAGAGCCAGCCATATGCCTGCCCGTAATCCCGCGCGACTCCAAATCCGCGCAGATACATGACGCCGAGGTTGCGCTGCGCGTCGGCGTTCTGCGCTAATGCCGCCTGCTCGAACCATTTGGCTGCGGCGGCGAGGTCGCGATCCGCACCCAAACCGAGGTAGTAATGGATCCCGATGAAATTGCGGGCCGCCGGGTCGCCGGCGTCCGCGCGCGGGCCGAACAGTTTCAGAGAAGCTTCGTAATCCCCGGCACGAAACCGTTCCAGCGGGTCGTCGCTGCCGACACAGCCTGTAAGAAAGTATCCGAGTGTGAGAATGATCGAGACTACATAGTGCTTGTAGATCGAGTGAAGGGGATTCATCGGCCGCACCATGATGGAATCGTATTGAACGGTAATCACACGGACAAATCCACAATAGGCTCTTCGCTTGCGGGCGAATTGAATTCTGTCTCGTAATTCGTACGCATAGACACCTCGACACGGATGTTAAAGGGATTTCCCCACGCATCAAAATCATCGACTCAAAATGGCGAACCCGCTACGCTGCTGCAAACGGCTACTCTATGAACTTTGTATAATCCACCCGCGCGGGCGTTTCAGGGGTCGACGCTAGTAATTGAATGATGAAAATCGGCACGATGCTGCGAAACATGGGACCCGAGGCGAACGCCGAATGTCTACTACATTGCGCTCGCTACGCCGAGGAGTTGAGCCTTGATCACATCTGGACGGTCGACCATATCGCGATTCCGCCGGATGATGCCGAAGGATCCGATGGCCGCTATCTCGACCCGCTCGCCACGCTCGCTTTTCTCGCGGCGGCCACACGGACGATCGATCTCGGTGTGTCGGTATTGGTGCTGCCTTACCGTCCTGCGCTGCAGACGGCAAAGTGGGTGGCGACGATCCAGGAACTCTCGGGCGGACGTTTTCATTTTGGCGTCGGTTGCGGCTGGATGAAGCCCGAGTTCAAGGCCCTCGGCGTCGACCGGAGCAGGCGCGGCGCCATCACCGACGAAACCATCGCGTTCATTCGTCGTTGTTTCGATGCCGGCGACGATATCGTGGAGTCGAACGGCCAGCCTTTCCTGTTTCGTCCGCGTCCGGTGCGCCCCCCGATCTACGTCGGCGGCATGAATCCGCCGGCGCTCAGGCGGGCGGTCCAGATGGGCGACGGCTGGATGCCGATGGGCCTCGATGCGGACGCGCTGCGCCCCAAGGCGCAAGCCTTGTCGGAACTGGCCGCCGCCGCGGGCAAAAAATGCCCTGAAATCGTGGTCCTCGGCGGTCTTCCGGAAGACCAGTCCGAGGCCGAAGACCGGCTGTCGGCCTGTGCGGAACTCGGCATGACGCAGTACATCCAGGCATCGCGTTACCACAGCGAAAGCGAGTTCGATCGCCTGGCCGAACGCTTGGCCGATCTGAAAACGCGCCTCAAGTGAATGAATAGATTGTCGATTCGGACGCATGCTTGTGAGCCAGAATGAGGGGAAGGCCGTTTAACACAGTTTTTTTCCAGCGAGCGCTCGACCAATGATGGCTAGGCTGGCTTCAAATGTGAAACGCGGCAAGCAAGGCTCGCGATGTCATGGCGCCCCCTTTCGCGACGGATGCGGTTCCCGTCGGGAATGCGGCATCCTCCACGCGTAGTGGGAGTGGGACGCTCGATTCCACGCCGCTATTCGCTGCCGGCAATCGCGATGGGGAAGGTCAGGCTGAACTCCGCACCCGGATCCCGGTTGATAACATCCACCCGGCCGTTCATGGCCAAGGTGAGTTGGTGCACGAGCGCGAGACCGATGCCTGTTCCGACCGTCTCCCGCGTCAGCTCGTTCTCGGAACGATAAAACAGCTCGAAGATCTTTCGCATCTGGTCCCGCTCTATGCCGGGGCCGTAATCGCGCACCGTAAAGCGAATCCGATCGTCGCTTTGCCGGATGCAAGCGAAGTCGATCAGCTTTTGCCCGTTACCGGAGGAGAACTTGATCGCGTTGTCGACGAGATTGATGAGGATCTGAGTGAAGGCATCGCCGTCGAGGGTCACGCTCGCTTCGAGCGCGTTTTCAGCATAGTTTCTCTGTAACTCGAAACCGCCACTTTGGACCTGGCTCGCGAGTTTCGGATCGACCGTATCGAGCAGCGCGTCCACGCCGATTTCCCTGAGATCGATACCGACTTTACCGCGCGTCATGCGCGCGAGTTGCAGCACGTTCCCGATCAATCGCGACAAGCGCTCGCTTTCATCGTGAATGAACGCGTAATAGCCGGCTTTTTTATCTTCGTCGGCCCACCCTTTTTTCAACATTTCGCTGTACATGCGGATGGAGGTGAGCGGCGTCTTGAGCTCGTGGCTTACCGCCGACACGAAATCCTGCTGTTGGCGGTAGAGCGCCATCTGTCCGACGCCGAACCGATACATGGCGTAGCAACCGCCCGTCAGTACCACGAGCAGCGCCAGGCCCATCCACGCGAGGAAGCGTATGCTCGGACCAAGCGGTAGCTCGGTCACGCTGTAGATCAATTCGAGATCGCTCAAGGGGGAGGACAACCGGACGCGGTAAAGGAGTTCAGCGGCCAGCTCGCCGTTGCGTGGAAGATATTCCCGTGCGTGCCGCGCGAAAGCGGCCAAGACTTCGCCCTGGTACGCCGTCACTAGATTGCTCATGGCGGATACAGCGGCGTTTTCGTACGCGGCTTCGATCATCTCCCGGATAAACGGCGCGCGCCGGATAACAGCGCCCTGGATAATCCGTTCACCTTCGCGCCAGACATTGCGGTACAGGACGAAGTATGTTTCGTCGAGGACCTCAAAGCTCATGGGATCGATCTCGCTTTCAAACAAGCGCACGCGGGTCCCCGGAGAGTCGACGACCCGCGCCGCGGCGATTTCACTGACCGATGTCCCCTCCGGCGTCGCGGCTCTTGAATCCAGCGCATCATCCGCGAACAGCATTTCTTCGTCGGCCGGCGGCGCTTCGTATACGGCAACCTGCTCCTTGCGGCTTGCGCGTTTCCCACCTGCCGATAGTGAGAGCGACGGGCGATATTCCCGCTTCGCTTGTTCACGGCTCTTCTTCTCGAGCCGTGAGTCGAGCTTTAGATCGGCGACGCGTCCGTATTTGCTGAGGACCTGGCGCTCCGAGGGACCCTCTACCGCCTGGGACAGTCGATCGAAGACGTTGGCTGGTTCGGTCGCTTCCAGGACATTGGCCTTGGGTGCCGCGGCGAATAAGGCGGGGGCTTCGGCAGTCGCTTCGGAGACGGTCTCTGCCTCGTCCTTGTCGGCGCGCTGCTCGATCTGCCGGGTGACGGGGCGGGACAGAATGGCTTGAATTTCGTTGCTCAAGGCCTGTCGCGCTCGGAGCTCAGCATTCGAAACTCCGTAATTGCCGTGCGCTGTATCGCGCCGGGGTAGGACGGGCGAACCGAAAGCCCCCTCGCTGTCGACCTGGAAGTAACCCACCAGACCCGGAATTTTGCTGTCGGCTGGAAAGCCCGACAGCGGCGATCGCTCGAGATAGTTCGAACCAGGCCGTCCGCTAACGATCAGAAAGCCGTAATCGGTAAACGAACGTGCTTCCTCGGTATCGATGAGCCGGATCAGCTCAGCGTCGATGCGTGCCGATAGGACTTCGGCCAGCACGCGGTACTGGTGAAATACTTCCCATTTTACCTGGCCGTAAGCACGGTAAATGAGCAGCATTGCAGGTAGTGCCAGCGCCAGGAAGAACAGGAGCAGCCGATATTTGAGCTGCTTCTCGGTCAGGCCTCTGCGAAGCACAGCAGACATCGGTTCAGCCGCTGACCAGTCTGTATCCAGCGCCGCGCACGGTGATCAGGCGGCGCGGCGCTTTCGCGTCGGTTTCGATCTTGCGCCTGAGCTTGGCGATGTGAATGTCGACCGTTCGCGTTTCGATATCGAGATTTCTGGCGTAACCCCAAACTTCCGAGAGCAGTTCGCTGCGTGAGACGGGGCGATCGGAATGTGCGGCAAGGTATTGGAGGATTTCGATCTCGCGTCGGGTGAATGCGATGTCCTTGGCGCCGCACCGGCCGTTCAAGTTGCGCGTATCGATTTCCAATCCACCGTCGAGTCTGATTACGGCATCTGCGTTCGCCGAACCCTTGGCGCGTCGCAATACGGCTTCCACGCGCAACACGAGTTCCTGCACACCGAACGGTTTGCCGATGTAGTCGTCGGCGCCGAGCTTCAAGCCGTTGACGATGTCTTCGTCACTGACCTTGGCGGTCAGCATAATGATCAATTGCTCGCGGTCGACCTGCCTGATTTCGTTGCAGATATCGAAGCCGTTCATAGACGGCAACATCACGTCCAGGATGACCAAGTCGAATTTTCCCGTGAGCGCCTTCTCGAGGCCCTTACGTCCATCCACCGCGCTTTCAACCTCGTAACCGTGAAATATGAAGACGTCCACCAGGCCGGTGCGGATGGCTTCTTCGTCTTCAACGACGAGCAGGCGGCGTTTGCGGGGCATGTCCGTTTTCGCGGTCCTTCGAATTGGGACTAGAAGGCTATCAGTCCAGGCGATTGGGCGCATGTAAAAGTTTTGTAAACACGGCGGGCGAAGTTTTACCAAACTGTGCCTACCGCGCGAGTCGGCAACGAACCAGACTTTGCGTACTCAATACGAGGTCGATTTCAGGAGTACACAAAATGGCTTTGCTCAATCGCTTCTCACGACTGTTTACCGCAGATCTCCACGCGGTTCTCGATCGCATCGAGGAACCCGACGTGCTGCTCAAACAAGCCGTCCGGGAAATGGAGGACGAACTCGCCAAAATGCAGGCGCGATCGAAATTCCTGCTCCAGGATCTGGAAAAACTGGATGTTCAACAACGCACGGATGAGGAACTTCTGGCAACCCTCGACGAAGAACTCGACGTCTGCTTCGAATCCGATGAGGACGGACTCGCTCGTAGTCTGATCCGGCGCAAACTCGAGGCCGAACGTCGCGCCAAGACGGCGGCCGTAAAACGCGAAGCGACACAGAAGGCGTACGACACGCTCGAGGCGAGCGTCGGTGAAAATCAGCGGCACCTTGCGAGCATGCGCCAGAAACTCGACATCCTCGTCGACGAAGGGCAGGCAGTACCCGCCACGGAAGGCCAGACCTACGACATCAGCGTCGGCGAAGACGAGATCGAAATCGCCTACCTCAAGGAAAAGCAGCGGAGGGCACTCACATGAAACGCCCGACATTTCTTCAAGGCATCGTGATCGCGCTCGGCTTTGCCGTGACCGGTGCGGCCGTTTTTAGCACCCTGACCCTGGTCTACGCATCGAGCTTCATTCTGAAAGCGCTGATCACGGGCTTTGCCGGGCTGTACGTGATCTATCTGCTCGCCCGCAGTGAGGAGCGCACGGGCAGGGTAACCGTCCCCGTGCTGTGGTTGGCCGGGGCGGTGCTCACCTGGCTGTTGGCGCCGGGCATCATGCCGTTCCTCATCGCACACGTCGCGACGGTCTGGCTGATCCGCTCGCTTTATTTCCATTCGAGCGTGTTGCCAGCCCTGCTGGACCTGGCGTTATGCGCCTTGAGCGTAGTCGCGGCCGTCGCCACGGCCCGCCATACGCACAGCGTGCTGCTCAGCATCTGGATCCTATTCCTGTTGCAGGCCCTGTTCGTCCTCATACCCGAGGTCATTCGATCAAACCGAGTCGAGCGGGCCACATCTCTCGACGAGGGCTTTGATCGCGCCTTGCGCACCGCCGAAGCGGCTGTGCGGCGCATACACACTGTCAGTTAACCCAAATTTCTGGAGAGGATATCGATATGAAAACGAAACTCATCGGCGTTGCCCTTTTTGCGGCAACCGCATCCGTCATCGCCTTTTACCCGGCGCTGCAATCGGATCCCGCGACGGGGGTCGATCCCATCGTCGCCACGATCGGCGATCCAGGCACAAACTTCCTGCCGGTCATCGATCCTGCTATGAACGAACGCCCGAAGATCGAAGTGGTTTTCGTACTCGACACCACCGGCAGCATGAGCGGCCTGATCGAGGCGGCCAAGGAGAAGATCTGGTCGATCGCGACGACCATGGCGCAGGCCGAGCAGGCGCCCGCGATCAGGATAGGCCTCGTCGCCTACCGCGATCGCGGCGATGCCTACGTCACGCAGGTCGTCGATCTCTCAGACGATCTCGATTCGATGTATGCACGGTTGATGGATTTTCACGCGGACGGTGGCGGCGACGGTCCGGAGAGCGTGAACAAGGCGCTATACGACGCGGTCCACGACATTTCGTGGAGCCAGGATCAAAATGCCTACAAAGTCGTGTTCCTGGTCGGCGACGCGCCGCCGCACATGGATTACCGCGACGAGGTGCAATACCCGGAAACGATCAAGGCCGCCAGGGCCCGCGGTATCGTCGTCAACGCCATTCAAGCCGGACAGAATCCCGCAACCATGCGGCAGTGGCGGCACATCGCGGCTTTGAGCCAGGGTGATTTCTTCAACGTCGCGCAGGACGGTAATGCAGTCGCGGTCGCGACGCCCTTCGACGCCGACATCGCGAAACTGTCCGCGGCGCTGGACGATACGCGCCTCTACTTCGGTACCGAAGAGGAGAAAGCGAAGCAGCGTTTGAAGAAAGCCGCAGCCGACAAGCTGCATGCGAAAGCGTCGGACGAATCACGCGCACGCCGGGCCGCGTTCAACGCGTCGGCGAGCGGCAAGCGCAATTTTCTCGGTGACAACGAGTTGGTCGACGCGGTCGTCGCGGGCCGCGTGGACATGGCCGACATGGATGTCTCAGAACTGCCGGCGATGTTGCAGGCCCTCGCGCCTGAGGAACGCGAATCGGTGGTGATGAAGCAGGCCGCCGCGCGCGGCGAACTCGAGGGCCAGATCAAGGAACTCGCCGAAAAACGCGGCAGCTACATCACCGAGAAGATCGAAGCCGACGGCGGCGCCAAGGATTCCCTGGACGACAAGCTCTACCGCACGGTGAAGCGCCAGGCTGCGTCGGTGGGCCTGTCGTATGAAGAAGCGGCGCCGAAATACTGATCAGCAATCGGGTTGCCTATTTAGAGGGTTGGGGCGCGTCGGGAAAAAGCCACTTAACGTGGCTTTTTCCCGACGCGCGCCCGCACAAGGATGTGCGGGCTGGGGCGAGTCGGAGTAAGGAGAAAGCCATTTAACGTGGCTTTCTCCCGGCGAGCGCCCAGCCATGGATGGCTGGGCTGGGGGCGAGTCGGAGTAAGGAGAAAGCCATTTAACATGGCTTTCTCCCGGCGAGCGCCCAGCCATGGATGGCTGGGCTGGGGCTGAACGAAGACTGTTGCGTAACGCCAGGGATGGCAGGCACCCACCTTCGAAACTACTCCACCCTGCGTTCAAACAAAGCCCGCAACGTGACGCCAGGGGCCCCAGGCAATGAATAGTTGATCAAATTCCCACTGGCGGACGCACGTAGCTTGAACGTCAAGCATCACGCTTATCGAGATAGGCATCGATCAGCTCGATCAGGCGGACGCGGCCGAAGCTCGCTTCATGCCCCGCATGAACGATCTCTACCGGCAGTTCGCGGAGTCGTTTCATGGTGACGATGTAATCCGCGATATCACTTTCGGGCAACACGTCGATCAGCGGTCCGTCGTAGACTGCATCGCCGGAAAACAGCATGCCGCTCGAAGCATCCCATAGGCCGATGCTTCCACGGGAATGTCCCGGCAGGTGTAGGATCTCGAAACGGCGGTCGCCGAGATCGATAGCGTCGCCTTGCGCGAGCGTGCCGGTCGGCGTCGTCGGAGTGACCGCATAGGATTCGGGTTCATATCCCACATGCGGCAGCGCGTCGATCAGGAGATCGCTCTCGAGCGCGTATCCGGCGTCGGACAAGAGTGCAAGCAGTTCTCCGAAATCGGCTGTTTCGAGCGTTCCGAATTCCTCGTAAGGATTCATTTGGGCGGCTTCGGCTTCATGCATGAGGCGGGTCTCAAATTCATGCAGACCACCGACATGATCGTAGTGAATGTGGGTCGCCACGGCATCGAGCGGCTTGTCGATCAAATCGGCGATGGCCTCGCGTAGCGACGCCACGCCGAGCCCGGTGTCGACCAGCAGATTGCGGTCCCGCCCGTCTACGTGCCAGATATTGCAGCGCAGAAGCGGGTGCACGTGCGGCTCCCACAGACAGGTGACGCTGCCGCCAAGCCGTTTACGTTCGAACCAGCGGCCGGCGATGTCGAGCAAGCGCGGCGCCTCGTCAGTCGACGACCGCGAAACCCGTGATCTCGACCATCTGTCCGGGAACGAACAAGCCCTTGATCTCGACCCAGGTGCTGGTCGGCGGGTATTCACCGAACACGTCGACGAAAATATCCGCCGTCTTATGCAATTCCTTCATATCGGTGCCGTACACCGTGTGAGCTACCCAGTTTTCGAGGCCTACTCCCTCGGCGGCGAGGCATCCCTTGAGCACCTCGAGGCAGAAACTGACCTGCGCTCTAATATCACCTTCCCCAACCAGTTCGATATTGTCGTTACTCCCTCGCAAAGGGGCGATGCCGGACAGGTAAATATGGTTACCGGTCTTGATCGTCTGGGTAAACGCATACGCCTCGAACACGTCGTTCGAGAAGTAACCGACGTCAGGATTGCTTCGCTTAACCATGTGTTATCTCCAGTTGTCATTAATCGTCGTCAAATAGCAGTAAGCCGGGGAGGAAAGTATAGTCAAATAGATCGCACCGCATTTCAAATTGTGATTCAATCGAAGTCGATCGAATCCATGCCGAGCGCGCTCGAAGCAGCTTAGCTCGGCTTGTGCCCTCATCGCGGTGTTTCTGTCACCGTCCGGCACGACACCAGGAGGCGGCCGATGACTCAAGCTCATGCAAACATCATCAAGCAGACCAGCATCTGCCCGTTCTGCGAAGCCAATTGCGGGGTCATTCTCGAAATTGATCGCGAAAAACAGAAAGTCATCTCGGCTAAAGGCGACAAGGACGATCCTTTCAGCCGCGGATTCGTCTGCGCGAAAATGCACGCCCTGACCAAGATCCAGGAGGATCCCGATCTGGTCCGCAAACCGCTGCGCAAAAAAGGCAACGACTTTGAAGAAGTCGGCTGGGACGAGGCCTTTGATGAGATTGCGGCGCGGGCCAAGGCGATACAACAGGGTTACGGCTACGATGGGCTCGCGACGTATTTCGGCAACGCCACCATCCATCATCCGGGCGTGATGCTTTACGGCGGCGTGTTCGCCAGGAGTTTGAAATCGAAGAACGCATTCGGCACGTCGAGTATTGATCACGCGCCTAAGCTCCTTTCGAGCGGTTTGCTGTTCGGCGACCAGGCTGCGATCCCGGTACCGGACCTCGACCGTACGGACTATCTTTTGATCATTGGCGCCAATCCCGTCGCTTCGGGCGGAAGCCTGATAGGCGCGCCCGGCATGCCGCGCCGGTTGAAAGCCATCCGCAGTCGCGGCGGCAAGCTGGTGGTGGTGGATCCACGTTTCACCGAAACCGCGGCGCTGGCCGATCAACACGTCGCCGTCCGGCCGTCCACGGATTCCCAGCTCATGTTGGGCATGATAAACGTCGCATTCGCGGAAAACCTGGTGTCGCTCGGCGCGGTCGAAGCGCTCATCGATGAACAACAGGTCGAAACCGTAAAACGCATTGCTTCCGGATTCCCGCCTGAACGAGTCTCTGCCATCACGGGCGTGTCCGTCGATGTCGTTCGTCAACTAGCCGTCGAGTTCTTCGGTGCCGAGCGCGCAGCGTGCTACGGCCGGGTCGGGACGTCACTGCAGCGCTTCGGATCGATCACGTCCTGGCTGCTAGACATCGTCAATATCCTGAGCGGTAACTTGGACCGGCCCGGCGGTGCGATGTTTCCGGTCGGCGTGGTGCCGTCCGTGCTGCTCAACGATACTTACGAAGGCGATCAGCCGCCCTATGCGAAATTCCGCTCGCGCGTCAGAAATCTGCCTGAGATCGGCGGTGTCCTGCCGGCGATCACCCTGGCCGACGAGATCACCACGCCAGGGCAGGGCCAGATACGCGGCCTTTTCACCATCACGGGCAACCCGGTCACTTCGATTCCGAACCGCGAACGAACCGCGGCCGCCGTACAGACGCTCGACTTGCTGGTCTGCATGGATATCTACGTCAATGAAACGTCGCGTTTCGCGGATTTCATCCTGCCGACGCCAACGGCCGTGCGCCATGCGGCGTTTCCGCTGTTTTCCGTGCCGTTCATGGTCAGAAAATATGCCAAGTGGACGGCGCCGGCGCTCGATCTCGAACCCGGAACCCTGGCGGACTGGGAAGTCTTTTTGAACCTGGGCGCACGCCTGTCCGATACCACTCCGGCCGCGCTCGAAGAAGCGACCGTCGATGGCCTGCTCGAAAAGTACATGGCCGATCACCCGCTCCGCGATCGCGTATCGCGGCAGCAAGCGCGCCAACTCATCGGCGAGGAGCCCGGACCCAATCGCTTGTACGATGTCCTGCTGCGGACGGGTCCGCACGGCGACTTCTTCGGCGCCAGACCGGAAGGCCTGAATCTCGATAAGCTCAAGCAACACCCGCATGGCCTCGACCTCGGCCCGATGGATCCACAGCTGCCCGGCTTGCTCAAGACCCCGAATGGGAAGATCGATCTGACACCGCAGGTCATCATGGACGATATCGAGCGGCTGGATGCATACGTGCCGGACGAGGGTCTATTGCTCGTCGGCCGGCGCCACGTGCGCTCGGTCAATTCGTGGATGAACAACCTGCAATTTCTCGTCAAAGGCAAGAATGCCTGCATGCTTCTGATGCATCCCGACGACGCGGAGCGTTTGGGGGTCGAGACCGGTGAACGCGTGCGGGTGAGAGCCCGCCACTTGTCGCTCGAGGCCTTGGTCGAAGTCACCGAAACAATGATGCCGGGCGTATTGAGCCTGCCCCAAGGCTACGGTCAGAACGTGCCCGGCACGAAGCTTTCGATCGCGTCCAAGCTCGACACTGTGAGCTTCAACGATATCTCCGACGAGACCGACGTCGACCTACCGTCGATGACGCCGGCCCTGCATACCGTGTCAGTGACGGTCGAGAAACTCGCGGCCGCCGCTTGATGATGTTTTGGCGTAGGAACCCGCTTGCGGGCGAATCGATCGCCGCGGTGCAGAATGCCCGCACCGTCCCCCTCTTAGGGAACCTCTGAATAAGCCATGGCACATCTGCCTTGACCATGAAATCGCGCAGCTCGGCGTTACGAACCTTGCCAATAGTCCCCGCTATTGCCTGCGATTCGTGCCTTGATCTGCACGATTTCATGAACAATTCAGACGCACCATGACTTGTTCAGAGGCTCCTTAGATCAGAGTTTCGCAATCACCTCATTGCCGAACTCGCGGATCATCTCCCGCGCATCGGTCCCGCAGACGTTCAAGGCGATGTTGCTCACCCCGGCTTCTTCGAGTTCATGCACGCGATCGATGATCTCCGCTGCAGATCCGGTCAAAGTCGAGATCTTGATCAGCTCGGGCGTGATGAACGCCTCTTCGCCCGGCCGGACGAAGACCAGGTGACCTAGGTGCATTTCCTGAAAGCGCCGGTCTAGCGGCGTTTTCATCTGCATGACGTGTTCTTCGAAATAGCGCTTGGCTAGCGGCGCCACTGCGGGCGGCGCGAAGGGACCGACTTTCATCTCCACCGGATCCCAGTTGGTGTGCAGCAGCAGGATCGCGAACGGGCCGATTTGACGCAGGACCCGGGGCGAGGTAATCGATTCGCCCGGACGCAGCACGCAGCCCGAGGTCAGGTTGCTGCAATAGACTTCGGATAAATCCCGGCCCACCGCTTTCGCGCTTTCCTTGATGGTTTTGATACTGTCGGCGATGTGCTGCGGATCGAGGCCGATGGTAATCCAACCGTCGGCGATTTCGCCGGCGAGTTTCAAAGCCTTGGGTCCGTTCGACGCCATGTGGATCGGGATCGGATCCTTGATGTTGATGTAGCCACTGTCGGGGTGAAGAAACTTAATGTGACGTTCGCGCTCACCTTCGCTGTAGAGCACCTCCTTGCCCGCCAACAGGTCGCGGATGATTTCGACATGTGCCCGCATCGTCTTGAGGGGAATCGGCGGCATGCCCATCACGTTGCGGCCGGTGAACCCCGTGCCAACCCCGAGTATCGCCCGTCCGGGCGCGAGTTCGTTGATGGTGGCGATGGAATGCGCGGTGACCGGGGCGATGCGGTTGCCGAGAATGGAGACGAAAGTCCCGAGTTTCAGCGTTCGCGTATGGTACGCACAGAGCGCCATGCTGGCATAGACATCGCTGTAGCACATCTGCGAGTCGTAGAACCAGGCGTGTGAAAAACCGTAGTCCTCCGCCATCTTGGCATCGTGCCAGGAGCGGATGTAGGTCGGGAAACTGATACCAAAATCCATAGCTGATCTCCGCGGGTAGCGATTCGTCGCCTATTGTTTCATTTTGGAGGTGGGGTAATCGAGGGCCAGGATCCGCAGGGGAGGGTATCGGGGTCAGCTCTTGCCTTTTGCCTAAGCTGCCTTCGTGCTAGGGAATACGCAAGACCTGAGCCCCGCAACGCGAAACATCGCTGTCAGATGGCATTGACCTAATTTTGGAAACCAGAAGATAAGACCTAAGGCGTACCAGGTACTGCTGGAATTTCGAGTAAAAAAGGGCTGTCTCGATAGACGGTTTATACTGGGCTTACCTCTGTAAGCTTCCAGTGCGAGGAGAGTCAAACAATGTCTGCACAAGTTAAAGAAACCTATTACGGAGGATGTCCACACGATTGTCCTGATACCTGTGCGATGGTACTTGAAGTCGAAGAAGGAAAACTGGTCGGTGTCCATGGTAATAAAGAACATCCCATGACGCGGGGCGGGCTCTGTGTAAAGTTAGATGATTATGAAAAGCGCCATTACCATCCCGATCGTATCCTCTATCCCCTGCGCCGAACGGGGCCCAAAGGGTCTAAACAGTTCGAGCGGATTTCCTGGGGCGAAGCACTGGATGAAATCACAGATCGATGGCAGGCCATTATCGATGAGTATGGCCCGCAGGCGATCATGCCCTACAGCTATGCAGGTCATCAGGGACTTATTAATGGACTAAACGGCGGGGATGCCTTTTTTAACCGACTCGGAGCAACGGTTTGTGAGCGGACATGGTGTGGCGTAGGTTCGGCCACCGCCTGGGTACTGACCTATGGCCCCAGTGGCGGAATGGACCCTGAGAGTTTTGTTCACTCAAAATATATCGTTATCTGGGCATGTAATAGCGTTAGCACCAACCTGCACCATTGGCATTTCGTTAAAGATGCCCGAAAAAAAGGTGCCAAGGTGGTGGTGATTGATGCCTACAAGTCGCGCACTGCCAGGCAAGCCGATTGGCATCTCGCACCAAAACCCGGAACCGATGGTGCGCTCGCGATGGCAATAATTAGCACGATTATCGAGGAGGGCCTCGTCGATCAGGATTACATCGATAATTACACCGTTGGTTATGACGAACTGGCTGCAAGGGCTGAAACACGCACGCCGGAGTGGGCCGAAGAAATTACCGGCGTAAGCGCGGAGGACATACGCACGCTGGCTCGCGAATTATCGACCACAAAACCGGCCGCCATCCGCATCGGTGTGGCCCTGGAAAAACATTACGGTGGAGGGCAAACGATTCGCGCTGTGTGTTGCATTCCGGCATTAACCGGTGCCTGGCGTGACGTCGGTGGCGGCATTCATCAAATGACGTTCTGGGAACATCCCTACAAGCTGGACGTTATTTCGCGACCTGACTTTATTCCGGAAGGCACACGCGTGGTCAATAATCTGCAAATTGGCCGTGCATTGATTGGTGAAATACCCCTGGATCCGCCGATCAAATCGATGATGTGCTGGAATTCAAACCCGGTCACCCAGGCGCCGGAGTGTGACAAGATTGTCGAAGGCTTGCAGCGGGAAGATTTGTTCCTGGTCTCCGCCGAGCATTTTATTTCGGATACCGCAGCCTATGCAGATATCGTTCTTCCCGCTGCCATGGGCGCAGAAATGGAAGACATCATCTTGTCCTGGGGAAATAACTACCTTACCTACAACACCCAATGTGTCGAGTCACCGGGTGAAACCGTTTCCAACAGAGAAATCTTCAGACGCCTGGCGGCGCGCATGGGTTTTGAGGAAGACTGTTTTAAATGGTCGGATTCCGAATGCCTGGAAAATTTCATTGACTGGGATTCACCCGCTTGTGAGGGAATCGATCTGAATTACCTGCGCGAACATGGTTATGCCCGTCTTACGATTGGCACGCCGGATGATCGGGCGCCCCATAAGAAAGGTAACTTTCCGACGCCATCAGGTAAGTGTGAACTCTTGTCGGCAACCGCCGCAAACGGTAATTTCGTCATCGCGCCGTTTCGTCAGATGTACGAGGCCTTTCAGCCCGGTGAACCGTTGGATACCTTGCCGGATTATGTGCCGCCAAGAGAAAGTGCTGCAACGGATCCGGAATTGGCGAAGACATACCCATTGAATATCATCTCGCCTAAAAGCCATGCCCTTTTGAATTCCTGCTACGCCAATATGAATAACAAAATTAAAAAACAGGGCGAACAATTCGTATTGATCAACGCGGTGGATGCCAACGAACGTCGCATTAAAGAGGGTGATCAAGTGCGGGTCTTTAATGACCGGGGAGCATTTGAGGGCGTTGCCAGGCTTACCGATGATGTCAACCCGGGTGTGGTCGTTGCGACGCTTGGTTACTGGCGACAACTGACGAAGGGGACGGTGAATATCATCAGTTCAGCCGAGTTTGTGAATATGGGGCATGCCCCCACCTTTTCGGATAATCTAGTCCAGATAGAACTGGTGGCGTAAAAGAATTATCTTAAGATGATAAAAGCTCGCTTTAACAGCGGGGCTTTTTTCCCGGGCTGGTTGCCGATTAAATGATTAGGGCTGAAGCGCTGAGAAGACCGCGGATAAACTATCCTTTTGACGGGCGACGAAATCGAAATCGCAGGGGTCGAATAAAATGGCAATTGAGTTTTTGCATTGGGTCCACATCTCAGTTATCGGCAGCCGCAGAAATAGAATTGACGTTTCCTATTTGACGAGTTGAACCGGGGTTGAACGTCGTCCTCATTTCCACCTACGAACTCGGCCACCAACCGTTTGGTCTGGCCGAGCCTGCTGCGTGCTTGCGGGAGCGTGGCGATTCAGTGTGGACCTTGGATCTGGCAGTGGAGAGCTGGGACGAAGACCTCGTTCGCAAAGCCGACTTAGCGGCTTTCTATGTGCCGATGCATACGGCGACCCGGCTGGCCGCCCGGCTGATCCCCCGGGTGAAGCACCTCAACCCTCGCGCGCATATCGCCGCCTATGGTCTTTATGCGCCGACAAACGAAGCGTACCTTCGGGAACTCGGTGTCGGGACGGTACTGGGCGGCGAGTTCGAGCCGGGACTCAAGGCACTCGCCGGTAGGCTCGAAGCGGGCGTGTCATGTAAGACCGGTGAGCAACTGGAACCGCGGGTCTCCCTGGCCGGGCAGCGATTTCTGGTACCGGACCGTAGCGATCTCCCGGCGCTCGAGCGCTATGCGTTTCTGCGGATGCCCGACGGCGAGACGCGGGTTACCGGCTACGTCGAGGCCAGTCGGGGATGCAAGCACCGCTGCCGGCATTGTCCGGTGGTCCCAGTGTACAACGGGCGTTTTCGTGCCGTGCCGCGCGCGATCGTCCTGGCCGACCTTCGCCAGCAGGTGATGGCGGGCGCGCGCCATATTACGTTTGGCGATCCGGATTTCTTCAACGGGCCGACTCACGCTTTGCGGATCGTCGAGGCGCTGCATGAGCAATTCCCGGAGCTGAGCTACGACGTAACCATTAAGGTCGAACACCTGCTCGCGCACGGCCGCTTGCTACCAAAGCTGAAATCTACCGGGTGTCTTTTCGTCACCACGGCCGTCGAGTCGGTTGATGATCAGATCCTCGACCTCCTGGACAAAGGCCACACCCGCGAGGATTTCTACCGCGTAGTCAGCATTTTCGATGAACTCGGGCTGACGCTCTCGCCAACGTTTGTCGCTTTTACGCCCTGGACGACACTAACCGACTACCGAGATCTTCTAGCGGCGCTTACTGAGCTCGATCTGGTGAGCGCAGTCGCGCCGGTGCAGCTCGCCATCCGCCTGTTGATCCCGCCCGGCTCGCGGCTATTGGAGTTGCAGGAGATCCGCGATCGCGTCGGCCCCCTCAAGCAAGCGGCGCTCGTTTATCCGTGGTCGAGTGCCGATCCCAAGGTAGACGATCTGCAGGCCGAAGTTCAGAGGGTGGTACAGCAAGCCGCAGAGAAACCCCGCGAGCAATTATTCAAGGAGATCTGGGCGCTTACCCATGCGTACCTGGCTCGGCCGACGCCGTCCCTGCCGATAATGGCCGACCGCGCGCCATCGGCGGAGTTGAGTGAGCCTTGGTATTGTTGCGCTGAGCCGACGGACGAGCAGTTCGCCGACCTATAAGCGCGACCCGGTGGGGAGATGCCAACCGTGGACCTGTGGAAATCCTTCTGTAGGGTTGCTTACTTCTTCTGGCCCTGGGGGACGAATCCCGGCGGCAGACCGCCGAGATCGCCTTCTCCGAACAGGAACCCCCGCATGTGATCTTCAATCAGGGGTATAGCGTCCGGATCTGCCGTGCTCAACCCGTTCTCATTCATGATCATGGTGAGCCGTTCCAGCCACTTCTGCCATCCTTCCTTGGAAATTTCCTCATAGATGCGCGTCCCCAAAGTGCCGGGGTGCGGGGGTGCGTCGAGGCCCTCGGCCTCCCGTTGCAGGATCGGGCAATTAACTGTATGTGCCATGGTCGGTGCGCTTCACTCCAGGGTGAGGTTGAATAAGCTATAATAACTGAGTAAAATACTCAAGAATTATTCTGCCGAATTATCACAGTCGAAAAGAGTGAGGTTCAAGACCGTGTTGCAAGAGACGAAGTTTGAATATTCGCAGGAGATCACCGAGCAAACCTTCACGATTACGCCCGTTTGCGAGGCGCAGCTTGCGAGCATCGTGGAGGAGGCCGAGAAGGAGTTCGCCGCCCTGCGTATCTTTGTTGAGGGTGGCGGATGCAATGGGCTCAGCTATGGGATGACCTATGACGACGAGCGGACCGAGTACGACAGTGTCCGCCAGTTTGAGGGCTTTCAGCTAGTGGTGGATGCCGTCGCCCTGAACTTCCTACGGGGCTGTGAAATCGACTACGTCAAGGACGGCCTCAATGAATCCTTTGTCTTTAACAATGTCTTTGAGAGTGTAGGCGGCAGCGGCATGTGCAGCGGCTGTGGCGGCAGCGGCTTCTAGCCGTCGCGTCCCCGCCAATCTTCATCGGTTGACGGCTTCGATGTCTACAAGCTTCCATGCTGGACCTCGAACGGGCGCCGCTGGCGGCGCGGATTTGCAGCGCGTGTCGGCACCGGGCAAAGCACGCGTGTTGATCATCGCTCCCCACGGGAGCTACCGGACTGTCCCTTACCTCGATGCCGCCCGACGCCTCGGCATCGAGGTTCTGATCGCTTCCGAAGGCCGCCATTCGCTGGTCAGCGCGTACGCGCAAGGATTACACCTCGATTTCAGCGACAGCCGCGGTGCGCTTGAGGTCATCTTCGAGGCGGCCCGTCACCATTGTTTTGCTGCAATTATCAGCACCGACGATTCCACGACCGAGCTGGCTTCACTCGCCGCCCGTCGTTTGGGCTTGCCCCATAACGAACCCGATGCCGTGCGCATTGCGCGCCGCAAAGATCTCGCGCGGGCACGCCTTAGTGCAGCAGGGATCCCGGTCCCGACGTATACGCGCATTAATCTGCGGAAGCCGCTGGCGGGGCAGCTCGAAGGCATCGAATTCCCGTGCGTGATCAAGCCCCTTGCCATGTCGGCAAGCCGTGGCGTCATCCGGGTGGATAGCGAGGACGCGCTGCGCGCGGCCTGTGAGCGTGTGGACCGAATCGTTGCCGAAGCGCGTGATGCGGAAGAGCGGCACTATCTTCTGGTGGAGGAATTCGTTCCGGGCGTCGAGGTCGCGGTCGAGGCGCTACTGACCGACGGGGAGCTCGAGGTGCTCGCCGTCTTCGATAAAACCGACCCCCTTAATGGCCCCTATTTTGAAGAGACTTACTTCGTGACCCCCTCGCGGCTCGATGCAGGCGTACAACGCCAGGTCGGACAACGGGTGGCCGAGAGCTGCCGGGCTTACGGACTGCGGCACGGGCCGGTGCATGCCGAGTGCCGCATCAATGACGCGGGGGTATGGATGCTCGAGATTGCGTCCAGGACCATCGGCGGGCTGTGCAGCCGGCTGTTCGAATACGGCCTCGCCGGCAGCCTCGAGGAGATGGTGTTATCGCATGCCGTGGGCGCCCCCCTGGCGTTCGCAGATTGGCAACAGGCGGCCGGTGTGTTGATGATCCCGACGCCGCAGGCCGGCATCCTCAGACGGGTCGAGGGGGTGGGTGCGGCCCGCGCGGTAGATTATGTCGAGGAAGTGACCATACAGGTGCGGGATCGTTATCAACTGGTGCCGCTGCCCGAAGGTTCGAGCTACCTCGGGTTCATCTTTGCTCGGGCGCCCCGCCCGGAGCAGGTGGAGGCCGCACTCAGGCAGGCGCATGCGCAACTGAATGTCGTGGTCGCGCCGCTGTGGAGAGGGGTCACCAGTATTGCCGCGTGATACCCGGATCACCTAAGCAAGCCATGACCGTTACCGATACGCTGCAACGTCCGTTGCGCGATCTGCGGATCTCGGTGACCGATCGCTGCAATTTCCGTTGTCCGTACTGCATGCCGAAAGAGGTCTTCGGGCGTGATTGGGCCTTCCTGCCTCACGCCGAGTTGCTGAGTTTCGATGAGATCCGCCAGCTGGTGTGCATCTTCGTCGACCAGGGTGTCGAGAAGATCCGCATCACTGGCGGCGAACCCCTGCTTCGCCGGGACCTTGAGCGGCTCATCGAGATGCTGGCGCCGCTCGGTGGTGTGCGCGATCTCACGCTCACCACGAACGGTTCGCTGCTCGCCGGCAAAGCCCGTAGCCTCAAGGATGCCGGACTGCAGCGAGTCACCGTGAGCCTCGATGCACTCGATGACGATACCTTCCAAGCGATGAACGACGTTGCCGTTCCCGTCGCGCGTGTGCTCGAAGGTATCGAGGCCGCTTCCGCGTGCGGGCTGACGCCGGTCAAGGTCAATATGGTCGTCAAGCGCGGCATGAATGAGCACTGCGTTGCCGAGCTGGCCCAACACTTCCGCTACACCGGTCATGTCCTGCGGTTCATCGAATACATGGACGTGGGGCACAGCAATGGCTGGCGCACGGCGGACGTGGTCAGCGCAGCCGAGATCCTGGCCATGATCGAGTCGCAATGGCCGGTGGAACCGTTACAGGCTAACTACCGCGGGGAGGTAGCCAGGCGCTACCGCTATCGGGACGGGGCAGGGGAATTCGGCATCATCGCGTCGGTCACACAAGCCTTCTGCGGCGATTGTACCCGCCTGCGGCTCACGGCCGACGGGCAGCTCTTCACCTGTTTGTTTGCCACCCGCGGCCACGATTTGCGCAGCCTGCTGCGAAGCGGAGCCTCGGACGCCGATATCGCAGCGTTTGTGCGCGCCATTTGGCGCCGCCGCGCAGACCGCTACTCCGAGATCCGCAGCACCGCGACCATCGGCCTCGATAAGGTGGAGATGTCCCGAGTCGGCGGCTAAAGGGTTTCCAAACCGCCCGGGCTCATTCCCCTTATCATCGAGGTTCGCAGTGTTTCCGCGGAAACGCTTTTTTAATGAAAATTATTTCCAATAAAGGCGATCACCGCGGTCGGGAGTAAATTAGACATGTTGAAACTGCATCACGCACCCAACTCACGCGCGGGCCGTATCGTCTGGTTGTTGGAAGAGGTCGGGCTGGAGTACGAGCTCAACAAGATGGCCTTTCACCCGAAAGAGTTGAAATCAGATGAACACCGCGCGCGCCATCCGCTGGGCCGCGTACCGGTATTAGAGGACGGCGAAGTGATGCTCTACGAATCCGGCGCCATCGTCGATTACATCATTGCACGGCACACGGACGGCGCCCTGAAGCCCAACGTGAACACACCGGAGTTCCCCGCATACCTGCAGTGGTTCCACTACTGTGAGGGCATGGTCATGCCGCCGGTGAACACGATCGTGGTGCAAACCAAGCTCCTTCCCGAGGATCGCAGAAACGCAGAGGTGTTGGGCCAGGCGCAACGTTTGCTGACCAAGGCGCTGGCGCCGGTTGACAAAGCGGTCGAGCGGCGGGAATACCTGATCGGAGACTTCTCCGGCGCGGACATCATGCTCGGACATGCATGCTTCATGAGTCGGCGCTTGGGGTGTTTCACCGGCGAGATGACGGCGTTGGACGTCTACGTGAATCGTCTCGAAGCCCGGCCAGCTTTCCAGATCGGAATCCAGACGTAAGCGCTGACCCGCGGAAGGACTTTCTAGGCAGTGACCGGCGCGGACAAAAGGGCGCATTTATTTTCTAAAAATATGCGTCCGGAGTTACGCCGTCGAGCTTCGCCCTTAGCAACAACTATTCCGTAAACGGTGATTGGCGTCCGGCGAAGCAGGCCGGGATCAGCCAAGCGCGCAGCAAGCTCAAAAAACGATCGGCAATTCGAGATACTCGCGATAGATGAAGTCGCGGTGCTGAAGCAGGTCGGTACTCAGTACTTTCTGTGTTTCCGTATGGGGGTTGCGATAGAAGTCGCGAAAGGCGGTGCCCATCGGGCACTGTTCCGGCGGCAGTGGATCGAACAGCCCGGCAAAGGTCGACCAATAGATATCGAGCGCGCTCAGGCGATCGCCGATGAGGAAGCGGCGTCCTTGCTCGGCCTGGCTCGC
Source organism: Gammaproteobacteria bacterium (assembly GCA_963662545.2). GTDB lineage: Bacteria > Pseudomonadota > Gammaproteobacteria > JAYYZW01. The sequence continues at coordinate 1,285,693 of CAXXLL010000003.1, read as the reverse complement.
GAGCTGGCGGCCAATGTTGCCGATGATCGCGGTCATGCGCGCGGGCGCAACGGCGGCTTCGGCTTCGTTGTGATCGTATTTCACCGCAAGATGCTCGAAAAAAGCGCGCCCTTCCGCGCCCTCGGGAAGCGCCTTCAGGCCGTCGTCGACGATCGCCAGGCGCTTGGTCCAACCGAGGCCGTGTTCTCCGGCAAGCTCGTTTATTAGCCCAAACATCAGCACCCGATCGGCTATTTCGGTCGGCACCAAGGGCGGCTCCGCAGCGATGCGATCGGCGAGATGGATCTGGTCGATCCAACTCACGCGTGGGCGCTCGTCGTTCCAGATCGCCACCGGGGCACTGGCCTGGCTGGTCCATTCGCGTAATTCACGAGCGCTATCCTCCATGCCAAACTGAAGATCGGAAGCTTGCGTGTCGGCGGTCACCACTGGGGTGTACGGGATCCCCTTGACGTAGAACAAACCCTTACAAGCCTCGCGCCACGGTCCAGGTATGGCATAGGCGCCGAGTATCAGGCGTAAACCAGGCAGCGTATGCGCCTCGGCAATCGCAACGTAGTCGAGACGGATATCAGTCAATTCGATCGTGGCTGGCATGGTTTAGATCCTGGCGGCTAGGTTTCGGAACATCCGCGAACTCGGGATGGGCAAGTCCGTTCAATTCTATCGTTAATGCACACTCTAACGTGGGTTTCTCCACGCCGCGCTTGCGATCCCGCGTACAGATGCAGGCAATCGTCCAGAATTGAGCTCAAATACCGTTAGACAGAACACGCGCTAGCGCCATCGTCACGCGTTCTGAGGTATCACCACCATGACGTCTCTGTCCAGATGATTCAAAAGCCATTCGGTAGTCGTTCCAAACAATACGCCAGAAAGTCTTGGCGATTCCGCAACACCGATCACGATCAACTCCGCGTCAATTTCAGTGGCGCATTTTTCGATCGCCTCTTCCACCCGATCACCGGTCACGTGGACGTGCGCCGTTTCCAAACCGGTTCGTTCCGCCAAATTCTCCGCACTCACTTTGACGTCTGAACCTTCGTATGCGCTCAACACATGCAAAGTGCCCTCTCTATAAGATGCGACCGCAACACGCGCGAATCCCAAGCTTTCGTCAATAACTTTTTCGTAAGCGCTATTCTCTTTCATGGGATCGATCGCCAACAGGACGTTTCCAGAGCCACTGGAGCGCTCTGATTTGGCAATCATTACAGGGCAAGGTGCGCTGCGGAACAGACTCCAGTCCGAGGACGACAGCGATGTTGTCTTCGATTCCGATCGCTGGTGCGCGTTCTTGATGATCAAATCGCATCCGGAGCGCGTCGCGGCCGGGCCCATCGCACTGCGCCAGTCATCGTGCCGTTCAATCTCAACGTCTATGTCAATACCGTCAGCCCTGATTGGTTTGACGAGCTCTTCGATCCATGCCTGATACTTCGATGTTTCGGCTTCGATAAAGTCCTGGAAATGATCTGCGTCCATGTTGGAGGCAATACAGAGATAGGCGTGGATGCGCGCGCCCGTGCTCTTCGCGCCGAGTACGGCGCGATTCAAGGCCCGCTGATTCTTCGTTGTAGGATCAATTACGGTGAATATCTTATTGATTTCAGCCATATCTCTCTCTCCGGTTTAAACAGCGGACTGAACTCGAATAAACCAACGGAACCTTAGGTTCTCGGCATCCTCCAATAATAGAACAAATCAACCCCATCACCGTTGTTGCAGTTCTTTCGCTACGCTGCACTTCACCCACGAAACCGGAGTCGGATATTCCTGTTACGCGGAGGGCTTTGGCCAGCTTGCCACTCTATGCCTTTGGTGTCGAAGGTGGGCTGGAAGTTGAAACAACCGGCGAGTGCAAAGGGGGTCCATTCGAATTCGCTACTTCGCTTTTTGGCATATACTGAGTTGGTATGTCAGGGAGAGCGGAATAGCGCTTTCCGACGGACGGCAGGACTTATTTTCGCGTCGTCGCCAAATAATTTCGTGCGGCGGCGATGCTAATCATGATGATTAGGAGAGTGTGATGAAGTTAAAAAGACGGGATTTTAATAAGCTGCTCGTCGCTTCGGTCGGCGGAATTCTGGCTGGAGCACAACAAAGAACCCCACTGTTACTCGGCGCTTATGCCGAAGGCACCGACCACGTCTGTGCAGGCAGGAACGACTGTAAGGGTCAGGGCGGCTGCGAAAGCGGCGATAACTCCTGCGCCGGTAAGAATTCCTGCAAGAGCCACGGCGGCTGCGCAACGGTTGCCAAACACGACTGTGGGGGCAAAAACGACTGCAAGGGCATGGGCGGCTGTAAGGGTGGAGACAACGGCTGCGCCGGCAAGAATTCTTGCAAGGGTCACGGCGGCTGCGAGGTTCCAGTTCCAAGCTCACACATGGAACCCGCGTAATACCCAACCGGGAGGATCGGCGGAGGCCGTTCCCGATCCTCTCGCGCGAGGCGTTGTTTTTGAGACGCGACCGTGCCAGGGCACGCCTTGCTTGGCAGCTCTTGTGTGACGCTATGAGACCCGAATAGTGATCGGCGGTTGCGATCGACTTCAAAAGATGTGAGCAGATGGCGAATCGCTGGAAATTTCCTGACCTTGGTATTGGCGTCGGGCTGCGGAAGGACCACTTCGGCCATATTCTCGAGAACTGGCCGGCGGTCGACTGGTTCGAGATCGTTTCCGAAAACTTCATGGACACCGAGGGGCGTCCGCTGTACGTCCTCGACCAGGTCGCTGAGCGCTATCCGATCGTTATGCACGGCGTCTCGATGTCCATAGGCAGTACCGATCCGGTCGATTTCGATTATCTCCGAAAACTCAAATCCTTAGCCGAACGTGTCGATGCAGTCTGGCTCGGTGACCATGTGTGTTGGACGGGTGTGGCGGGACTCAATGGTCACGATCTGTATCCGATCCCGTACAACGAAGAGACGCTTGAGTTTCTGGTTGAACGGATCCGTATCGTTCAGGATTTCCTGGAACGTCCACTGATACTGGAAAACCCTTCTACTTATCTTACTTTCGCGAGTTCGACCATGCCCGAGCAAGTATTCCTGGCCCGCATGTCAGAAAATGCGGACTGTGGACTGTTGCTCGACGTAAACAATGTCTACGTCACCTGTCGCAACCACAATCTTGATCCGCGGGAATATCTCGAAGGCATCCCCTACGACCGCGTGGTTCAGATCCACCTGGCGGGACACACCGACAAGGGTACGCATTGCATCGATACCCACGACGGGCGCGTCATCGAGCCCGTATGGGATCTCTATCTCGACGCGCTCAAGCGCGCAGGCGCCACGGCGACCCTGCTCGAATGGGACGCCAAGATCCCGCCCTTCGAAGAAGTGCACACCGAAGCGCTCAAAGCGGCTAAATTCCGCAACACGGTCGAGACCGCCTATGCGTAAGGTCGAGCAGATCGAACGGTGGATGCAAACGCTCGTCATGCATCCGCAGGGCGTCGAAATAGGCCTTCAATCCGATAGTGCGCAAGCTTTACTCCCACTCGAGAAGGCGTCGCTCGACGAAGTCGTGCTGCCGTCGAGAGATCTGTCTGCACTCGAGCGGATCTCGATCTACGCGAACATGTATTTCCCGCGCCTGATCGAAGTCATGGAAGATGATTTTCCGACGGTTCGACACATTTTTGGACCCGATCTTTTCGAGAAAACCGCGAAAGACTATCTGACCCGACATCCTTCGACCTACCCTAATCTCAACGCGCTCGGGAAGCAGTTCCCGCAGTATCTGGCAGCAGAAGCGCAAGATATGCCGCACCGCGAATTTGTCGGCGCTGTCGCGGTCGTGGAACGCGCCATACAGGACGTCTTCGACGAGCGGCGTGTCGATCGGATCTCCATCGAAAAGCTCAAGGCAATCCCGAGCGAAAGCTGGAATCGCATGCAACTACAATTGACGCCAGCTTTACGCCTGTTACGGCTCGATTATCCGGTAAACGACTACATCAGCGCAGTGCGAGAAGACCGACACTCGGACATTCCCGCTCCCAAGGCGACGCATGTGGCGGTTTATCGTATTGACTACCGCGTGTGGCGCACCGATCTATCGCTTGCGCAGTTTGAGCTGTTGTGCGGTCTGAATCAGGCCTTGTCGCTTGGTGAAGCCGTCGAGGCCGCTGCCGCGGTACCCGGAGTGGACGCCGATATTCTTGTCGATGCCGTCGGCAAATGGTTCGAGCGCTGGGCCAGCCAAGGTTTTTTCTGCGGCATCGGATCCGCGCGCTGAGGTTCTAAGTATTCAATCCTCCGAATCGGGTAAACCGAACGCAACGACGGCATCGCCCAGCGGAAAATCGAACAATCGATGGCCGCCGGCGGCCACCGCGACGAACTGCCGTCCGCCCACTGCATAAGTCACTGGGGGCGCATTCACGCCGGCGCCCGTGTTGAAATGCCACAAGGCCTTGCCGCTGCCGGCGTCACGGGCGACGAAATCGCCGTTGGATTCCCCGTGGAAGATCAATCCGCCGCCGGTCGCGATCGATCCGCTGACGACGGGCAGATCTGTCTCCACCTGCCATTTGATCCCGCCGTCAGCGGGGTCGATGGCGCTGAACGTTCCACTCCGCTCGATGTCTTTGGGGAAATCCAGGGTGACCAGCGTTCGGCCATCCTTGTCGTCTTCGAGTCCATAGCGTGTGGGATTGTGGGTACCAGACACGTACAGCCACTGCGTGAGCGGGCTGTACGAGGTCGGTGGCCAGTTGGCGCCACCGGCGGCGCCCGGTGCCACCATAATCCCTTCACGCGTCGGACGGTGAAACATCAATTCGTTCTGCGGCACGAAAGGATCCGAGCGGCCGAACGGCTCACCGGTAGCGCGATCGAACACGTAAAGCCACCCTGATTTCGACGCCTGGGCGACCGCGCGCACCTTTTTGCCGCCAGATTGGAAATCAAACAAAACGGGCGGGGCAGCGACGTCGTAGCCCCAGATGTCGTGTGGCGTTATCTGGTGGTACCAACGAAGCGCGCCCGTTCGTATATCAAGCGCAATGAGCGAAGCGGTATACAGGTTGTCACCGGGTCGCGTGTGCGGCGCGTAGGGCGGCGCCGCGTTGCCGGTACCGAAATAGATAAGACCCAGTTCCGGATCGATGGACGGAGAGGAGTAAATCGATCCGCCTCCGGTCTTCCAGGCGTCCCGGTACTTCGACGCGTTCACGCGCTCGGCCGCGGTGTCGCGGTGCAGGAGATCGCCGAACGCCGTGCGCTCGGCGAAGTTTCCTTCCCAGCCTTGCGCTGCCGTCGAATACCAGCGCCAGACCAGCCGTCCGCTCGTCGCGTCGTACGCGGTCAGAAAGGCGCGCTGCCCGCGCCGTATCCCCGGCTTTCCGAGCAGGTAGGTCCCATCCCCTTCGGCTTCGCCGAGGATCGCCGTGTATCCTGCGCCGCTGACGCCAACGAAAACCTTGCCGTCGTAGACGACCGGCGCCATATTGCCGGCAAACCGCGTCGAATTGGCCAGCTCTTCGGCGCTTGGATCGAGGTTCCGGATTGCATTGAGATCGGCAGAGTTGCCGGTCGCGAGATCTAAGACAGGAATGTCCCAGACGATCGCGCCATCGGCGGTATCTAGTGCCAGCAAGCGGGCGTCGGCCGTAATCATATAGAGCCGCCCGTAGCCGATCGCAATACCGCGATTGTGCGATCCGCAGCAAAGCTTGTCCGTCTCCATCTCATGGGTATAACGCCATTGCTGTTTGCCCGTCGCGGCATCGAGCGCAACCACGTGGTTGTAAGGCGTGCTCAGGTACATGACGCCGTCCGCAACAATGGGGCTGGTCGGAAACGTGCCGAGGACGCCGGTCTGGTAGATCCATTTCGGCACCAGGCGCGCTACGTTTCCGGCATCGATTTGATCGAGCGCGCTGTAGCGCTGGTTTGCATAACCGTGCCCGTAGGTCAGCCAGTTGTCGTGATCCGCGTGCGCACCGAGCAGGCGGGTGTCATCGACGGCGGCTGCACTGTATGTCAGCAACGACAGCGCGCAAAGCAGCGCGGGCATTAACGCGTTTTCATGAAGCTTTATTGGAATCCATTGCCCGGGCATCGATGTTCTCCAGAAGATTTAGGAGACACCTTACCGGCAATCACCGGATCTCGCATTATTTGCAAAAACTCAGACTCGTTCTGACAGACTATACGCGGAGTTCAGACTTGCTCGGACAGTTCCGCCACGTGAATTGATGTCCGCTATCGAAGGCAATCCGGCCAAACTTCGAGGTGACGATTTCGGCAGCAACCGGCCAACTGCGGACGTGGCGTACCAAAAAGAACCCCGCCAATGCGGCTTCCATGTCGCCAGCGATGTCGTTTCATTTATACAGCTTTACGCCTTTGAAATCGCAATCCTGTGAGTGCCGCCGAAAGGAACCGGGACCGCGGAGCAGCCTCCGACATGCGCCGCGCCCCTACGGCCCGTCCCCATGAACCTGCTCATCGGCGTGAGGCAGGTCATCATGTGGACTGGCGTCGCCGTGACCAGGTGAGCCGGGGGGGGGAGAAACACCCCCCCATCACTATGCGGTTCATCATTATGGGGGATAGATTCGTCGAAATGCTCGTTGGGTCCATCGGCGTGCGGAGAGTCGACATGCGGCTCGGTCGTATCCCCGTGACCTCCAACATCGGTGTGTGGGGTTCCAGTGTCCTCGTGGGCGTTGGAAAATACTTCGTCCACGTGGGGCGATTCGTCTACGTGGGGGCGTCTGTCATTGTGGAGGTTACTATCTGCGTGCTCATTGCCAAAGGTGAAGTCCTGGTGGGCTTCGTCTTCGTGGGGGCGTATGTCATTGTGGGGAATACCATCAAAGTGATCAGTGGTGTCACCGTGAGTACTAGGTGTGTCTTGGTGGGGACTGGTGCTATCTCCGTGAACCGGATCGTTGTCGCTGTGAATAAAGGCGTCGTTATGAGGACCGCTACCATCGGCATGATCTTCATGGAACTCTTCAAAACCGCTATCAGTGTGAAAAGTCTGAAAGTCCTCGTGCGACGAGCCATCGCTGTGCGGTGTGTCGCTGTGGTCCAGGGTGTCGCCGTGCGGGATGTCGCTGTGGTTCGGGGTATCGACATGGGCCGGGACCGACACGGCGTAGGCGTCGGTCGGGAAATGCACCGCCGCAATCAGCGGTACGCTCCAGCCCGCTTCCAGCAGCGCGCGGCGGCTGAACGTTTTCTGGCGCTTGCCAGAAGAGTCACCGTCCGCCTCTCGTGTTATCTCGTTGGTTTGGTCGTGGCCTGAGTTGCGTCCTGTGTCCTTGTCCGACATTGCGTTGCCCTCCGCCTGTTGGTCGCTTGTCGACGAAATTCACTTGCTCCAAGGGGTAAATAAGGCATGATTTATGCCAGCAAAATAATATCTTTCAATTACAGAGCCTTACGACATACGCTCAAAAACGGCGCGGCAAAACTACCGGGGTTTGTAAAATTTATAAGAATTTCACCCCTTCAAAACCCCCGATTTTCTAGGATTCTTTACATCTTCAAGTAGCTTGTCACGTCGATTCTTGAAGACGGGCGAGGGTCAAAACACGTTCCAAGAAATATGAACGAGCGACCGCAATGGGTCCAGACTGTGTGAAAACTATTTTCATTTTTCAAAAGTGGGGGAACTACCCTCGAAATTGGATCTAATTGAAATGCGCAATGGGTCCAGACTGTGTGAAAACTATTTTCATTTTTCAAAAGTGGGGGAACTACCCTCGAAATTGGATCTAATTGAAATGCCGATCCCTATTCGAGGGGTCATGAACAACGCACCGCAGGCGCGGATCATCTATGACAAGTTCCATATCATGCGCCACCTCTCAAAGTGGGGAATATTTTTATTTCGTCGTCGTATTTTTGAGTTTTCACACAGTCTGGGTCGTTAGCCGCCTTCTGCGATGCCGCAAAGCGTGGCTGCTTACCGGTGTATAGCGGACCGTGGTCTAGTGAAGCGCGATTGCAAAGTGCATTGCGTATGCGAAGGCACTTGTCAGACCACGTCGAATCCAAGGCGTCAGTCTATAAGATCGAGTTCAAGTTTTTACACATTGTTGCATCGCCGCCTCTCCGCCGGGACCATCTCGGACCGGCTTCCTCGGCCCGATCTCGGGTAATATCTGGTCACGCCGAAGCCCAAGAACAACGGAAAAGGAGAAAGACATGATCGGATACGTCACTATAGGCACCAACGACATCGATCGCGCCGCGAAATTCTACGATGCGCTTCTCGCCGAGATGGGCGCCAAGCGCGCGATGGAAATGGATCGCCTGGTTGCCTGGTCGGATGGCGAAGGTGCGACCATGCTCATGATCATCAAGCCCGCCGACGGGAATCCGGCGGTAGCGGGCAACGGCAACATGGTCGCGCTGCACGCCGGCAGCAACGACAAGGTCGACCTACTCTACGCGAAAGCCATGTCGCTGGGCGCGACCGACGAAGGCGAGCCGGGGGTGCGTGCGGGGACGTTCTATGGCGGCTACTTCCGCGATCCGGACGGCAACAAGCTGGTCTTCTTCAACATGTGATTGCAGCGGCGCGCGGCTCGGGGAAGAGCCGCGCGCCCTTAGTTCGGCAGGCGGGCGATCTGGCAGAGGTAGGACTTGAGTGGTTCGCAGCCGCCGATCGGATCGACCTCGTCGTCGTTCATGAGGCGGTTTACATTAGCGCCGTCGTCGCTGTGCGCGTCGTAGCCCGCGAGGTCCAGTGCGACGCAGCGCTGCCACCAGCCGTGGGTCGCTTTCACAACGCGCGGATCCAGGTTCTTCGCGAGCCGTGCTTTCGCGCGGGCGCGGCCGTGGGGCGTGATCAAAGCGACCCAGTCACCGTCGACGATATCGCGTTCCGCAGCGGCGTCCGGATGCAATTCCACCCGCGGTTCGCGCTCGTGGCGCCGTACCGCGGGCAGCGCGCGGAACTGGCTGTGCAGGTAGTGGGGCGATTTGTTGGTCGTCAGTACCAGCGGGAAGTCGTCGAGCAAATCCGGGCGGGACACGGGGCTCATCGCGGGCTCGACATATTCGGGTAGCGGCGCGTAGCCGTGATTGAGCAAGGTCTCGGAATAGATCTCGACCTTTTTGCTCGGCGTCGCGAAACCGGGGGCTGTCCCGCCGTTCCCGGCATATTTCCGGTAGCGCGTCTCGAGCGGAACTTCGATCCCTTCGGGATGCGCGCGCAGGTCGTCGAGGTCGAGTCCGCTCGGCGCGAGGATCTCGCGATAGCCCGCGTCGAGGTCGCCGTCCCAGAACGACTCGCCGAAACCCAGCCGTTTGGCGAGTTCGAAAGCGATCCAGGCGTCGGAGCGGGATTCACCCTGGGATTCGACCATCTGCCCCCGGAATTGGACGAAGCCGGCGGCCCGTTGATCGACCAGGAAATCGGTCTTGAGCCCCTCGCGCTCCCACGGCGTGTTGACCGGCAGCACGATGTCGGCATGTGACGCCGTCGGCGTCATAAAGAGATCGGCGTGCACCATGAAGTCGAGCGCGTCCAATGCTTGCGCGCCGCGAGCGCCGTCGGTGTGGGTCAGCAGCACGTTCATACCGAAGCTGACGAGCGCGTCGACGCCGTATGGTTTGCGATCGAGCACAGCGTCGTATAAAGAGTTGCTGGAGACCCAGCCGTTGACGCTTTCGGGTCCGAGCGAACGCTTTTCGCGGCCCAGGGACTTATCGAGCCGACCGGCGGGCATGAGGTCGGAGCCCGCGACGTTCTGCGTCGGTACTCTTTCGTAGATGACGTTGCCGCCCGGAGCGTCGAAGTGGCCGGTCAAGGCATAGAGGCAGGCGACAGCGCGGTTGGTCTGGCTCGTGTTCGTATGCTGTTCGAGCCCTGCCCAGGCATAACAGCACACTGCCTGCGAGGCACCGATCAAGCGTGCCGTCTCGCGGATCTGATCTGCTGGCACCCAGCTTATATCCGCGGCGCGCTCCGGCGGGTAACGGCGGCAGAGTTCGGCATAGCGATCGAAAGCCGGGCGACAGGGAATCACGCCGTCGGCGGCCGGTATGTCACGGCGCCCGAAGAGCGCTGGCTCGATGTCGCCGCGTTCGTAGCGGCCCGCCGACGGGTCGTAGTGGACCACACTGCCGGCCTTTTCATCGAAGGCCACGCGTGCATTGGGATCACCGCCGACGCTCAGATCGGCTGCGCTCAGGAACCGGCCGTCGTCCTCGCGGATCAGGAACGGTCCGTTGGTCCAGTCGCGCACGAAAGTGCGGTCGAACAGCTCTTCGTCGATCATGATGCCCGCCAGGCTGAGTGCCAGCGCACCATCCGAGCCCGGGCGCACGCGCAGCCATTGATCCGCCTTGACGGCGAAGCCGACGCGCACGGGATCCATCACGATGAGTTTCGCGCCACGCGCGCGGGCGTCCGCCACACGGGTACCGTGTGCTAGCCAGCTCGTCCCCGGGTTGTGTCCCCACAGGATGATGCAATCGCTATTTTCAAGATCCGACATCGGCAGCCCGACGCCAAAGGTATGCGGGTAGATGAAGTCTTTCGCAAAATTGCAGATCTCGATAGAGGCGAGCGCATTCGGAGTACCGAAGGCCTGACGCAGGCGTTCGACCCAGGGATAACCATCTTGCATCGCGGTGCCGGCAGTGGTGGTGATGCTGAACGCGACCGACTCCACGCCGGATGCCTCTGCGATGCGCTTCAAATTCGACACGGTGGTGTCGAGCGCTTCGTCCCAGCTGATCCGCTCCCAACCCGGATCGGACGCGCCTTTCGGGCGCGTGCGCTTCAGCGGATAGAGCACGCGGTCCTCGCTGTACACCAGCTCCGGCGCCGCCAGGCCCTTACCGCAGAGCGCCTTGCCGGTCGGGTGAGACGGATCGGGTTCGATCGCGGTCAAACGTCCGTCCTCGATGACCGAGATACACCCGCAGCTCGACCAGCACAGCGCACAATAGCCCTGCATACGCTCGGTGACTTTCGCTTTCGCCATAGGCTATCTCCTCCGCCGAGGCCGCCCTGTATCTCGGCCCGTCTTCGGCGAACAGCGAGATCTGCGCGCCGCGATCATCCGCGGCGCGCGGGATCGATCAATGTGCGAGGTCGTTGGAGTCCGGATCGTGAATGTGGAAGATCTTGCGTATTGTTTCGATCACGGTCCACGTCGCGACTTCGCCCTTGCGGGTATAAAACGTGTCCCCCGCTTTGTAGTCATGGGTCTTGCCGTCTTCACAGACGAGCTGGATCCTGCCTTCAAGCAGAGTGCAGATCTCGTCGCCGGGATAGGTGTATTCGAAACGGCCGGGCGTGCATTCCCAAACACCCGCCATCGTGCGCTTGCCGAACCCGCCGACGTCGAAACGGCCGGAGTGGACCGGATCGCCGTCCAGTACCTTGATGAAATCGAGTTCAGCCATCGGCGGCCAGGGCTCGAGGCCGCCCCTGTCTTTGAGTTCCGTGTAGTCGAGCATTTTAGTGATGCCTCCTGTTGTAGGTGATCCTCTGGTTTTAACCAGGACAGACCATTCCAGCAGTTGTCGCCTTCGAAAACAAGCGTGCGCCCGCACAAGGATGTACGGACTGGGGTCAAGCGAAGATCGTTGAGTACCGGCAGGGATGGCAGGCAACGAATATCTGATCCTATGCCTATTTACGCGCGAACGGATCCCCCCGGTCAGTGCTCCATCACCGGCCGCGCGCGCTGGTTGTAAAGCAGCTTCCGAAGCGCGGCGAGCTCCTCTTCGGACATCTTGTCCAGCCCCATGCTGAGATCGCTGCCGACTGCCATGCCGCGTTGCAGGGCGGGCCGCTCGCCGAGTTCCTCGAACCAGCGTTTGAAGTATTTGAAGTCGTTGATGTCCTGCCCCTGGGCTTCCCAGCCGACCGTCCAGGGATAGGTGATCATGTCGGCGATGGTGTATTCGTCGCCGGCAAGGTAGGGACTTTCGTAGAGACGGTTGTTGATAACACCGTAGAGCCGGTTGACCTCGTCGGTGAATCGCGTCACGGCATAACTCTGATCGCCCTCGCGATCTTCCAGGCGGCGAAAGTGGCCGCATTCGCCGGTCTTCGGTCCCTGGTTCGCCATCTGCCACATGATCCATTGGGTAACGTCGTAGCGCGGGCGCAGTTCCTGTGGCCAGAACATACCGGTCTTCTCGGCGATGTACATCATCATCGCGCCCGACTCGAAGACTGATATCGGTTGCCCCCCATCTAGCGGTTCATGATCGATCATGGCCGGCATGCGGTTGTTGGGACCGATCTTGAGAAATTCGTCGGAAAACTGATCGCCAGTGGCGATATTGCAGGGAATCATCTTGTAAGCCACGCCGCATTCTTCGAGCAGAATGGTCACCTTCTTGCCGTTCGGCGTGGGCCAGTAGTGGAGATCGATCATGAAGCCTCCTCGCGTCGTATCGCACTTCGATCAGGGTTAAGGAACCTCTGAATAAGTCATGGCACACGTGCCTGGCGCCAGAAATCGCGCAGCGCTGCGTTACAAATCTTGCCAATAGTCCCCGCTATTACCTGCGATTCGTGCCTTGCTCTGCACGATTTCATGAACCATTCACACGCACCATGACTTATTCAGAGGTTCCTTAACAGACAGGGTTTGGATTTGAATCCTTGTGCGGAATCACATTTCTGACGCCGCCGAGCGGGTTTTCGACGTCGCCCGTATAACGTGGAATAACGTGAATGTGGGCATGCCAGACCGACTGGCCGCCCGCCTCCTCACAGTTGACGCCGATGTTGAAGCCGTCTGGCGCGTGCGCGGCCTGCAGCAGTTCGCAGACCTCGCGTGCGAGTCCGAAACACGCCGCGTACTCGTCGGCGTCGGTGTCGAACATCGTGCGGACGTGACGGCGCGGCACGACCAGGGCATGGCCCTTGGAGATCGGGAAGGAGTCGAGAAAAGCGAGTGCGAGCTCGCTCTCTGCAAGTATGGGTCTTTCCGGCTCACAGAAGATACAGGGGTCGTTCTTGTCCCGGCCGACGGTCATCACGCCATGATATACGACCGCGCTCGCCAGCAAGGGCGCTTTGGAGAGTCGCGGATTGTCGTGTTGGCTAGTGGCTGAGTTCCCAGGCGGCTGTCCACAACGCCACGCAGCTCAGCACGGTCAGGGGTACGCGCAGCCGCACATACCAGCCAGGCGCCAGACCCTGTCGAACCGCCAAGAGATCGGCGCCTAGCAGCACGAGGAATGCCACCCCGAGTCCGATCAAGGCGCTCGGCGGCGGTAGGACGACTACCAACAAGCCGGCTGCGAGCAATGGCACGACACTCGCGGCGAGCTGCCACCGCGCTACGGTGTGATCGCTTTGCATTGCAAGGCCCCAATGCACCGCCCCCATGAAAGACAGTAAGACGGCAGCATAGACCGTCAGCGCATAAAGACCGGGGCCGCTGACCGTGGGGTCGCTCGAAAAAATCGCAGCCGTGGCCGCGAGGAAAGGCAGCAGTCCCGCATAGCCGAGGACGGTGGCGAACAGGCGGACGGAGGGGTTCACTCCGGTGCTGTCAGGGCGCTACTTTCTGAACGCCGGGATCACGTCCTTCGCGAACATCTCCATGCTGGAGCGGATGTGATGCGGCGCGAGGCCGGACAAGGCCATGCCCAGGACCATATGGGTCACGCGGCCGCGCGAGATGTAGTCGGCAATCATTTCCCGCGCATCCTCGGGCGTACCGACGATGGCTTGCTCGCCGAAGACGTCAAACTCCTGCTTGGCGATGATCTCATCGACGCTCGGCATGCCCACAGTGGCCTGGTCGTCGCCGGGCTTGTCGTTCGCCTCCGCGAACCACTTGGCATAACAGCTCGCCGTGTAGTGCAGCGACTGCGCCGCGGTTTCCCAGGCCTGCGCACGGCTTTGCGCGACGTGCAGCCAGCGCAGCTGAGCGGTGTTGTATTCCTGCGGGTTGCGGCCGGCGGCGACGAGGCAGGCGTCATAATGCTCGACCATCGACGGCGGGCCGACCACCTGAAAATGAAAGCCCATCTTGGCGGCGCGCTCGATCACTTTTTCGGCGAGTGCGCCGAGCCAGATTGGCGGGTGCGGCCGTTGTAGTGCGGGCGGCACGATGCGGATCTCCTTCAAGTGGTTGAACTTGCCTTCGAAGCTCACTTCTTCGTCACTTAGCAGACGCTGGATCAGTTCGATGCCTTCTCTTAGGCGCGCGCCGCGCTCGGTGTGTGAAATGCCCTGGTCGGCGAACTCTTTGCGCCGGTATCCCAGGCCGACGCCGAGATCGAAGCGGCCGCCTGATATCAGATCGACCGTGGCGGTATCTTCGGCGATCCGTATTGGGTTGTGCAGCGGCAGCAAGATCAGGAAGGTCCCTATACGGATCCGGGACGTGCGGGCCGCGACCGCCGCCGCGATCGGCAGCAGCGACGGCGAGTAGCCGTCATCGACGAAATGATGCTCGGTAAGCCAGGCGTTGTCGTAACCCATCGCTTCGGAATCGACGATCAAGTCGAGATGTGTCCGATACAGGTCTTCCCATCGCACACGGTTGAATTCGGGGTTGCGGAACGGCCATAAGATTCCAAATCGTGGGTTCATTGACGCCTCCTGTTCTTTTTTGTAGCTGCCGGATATCGATACCGCGGGATGACGGGCACTGGACCGGACGGAAGCGGAAGGTACGCGTCTTCAATCCGTTCGGCAAGGTGCGGGAGGGCGCTCGGGCCTCGCGCGGAACGCCCGGCGTCCTTTTTCTCGCGCGCGCATCCGCTCGACCATCTTGGGGGGCGCTGGCACCATCGGCGTGGAGAATCGCAATTCGACGTCTCCCAACCAGCCCTCCAGTTCAATCACCCTGACTATTCAACAAAATCATGCGAATCCGTTCCCATGAACACCGCGTGCGCCGCCGCCGCCGCCAATCGTAATTTCAACAGAGGCGCGTATTCGTCCGAATCATACCAGGCGTGCGCTTCGGCGAGGCTGGGGAACTCGATCAGCACGGGAAAGCTTGGCGACCAGTCTCCTTCGATCTGCTCGCATTCGCCGCCGGCGACACGGTACTTGCCGCCATACTGCTTGACCGTGGCCAGGACGCCTTCGCGATATTCGTCCATGGTGTCGGGATCGGTGACTTCGTAGACGTCGAAAAAACAGAATGCAGCCATCGTATTCTCCTTAACTAACGGTGTTTACCGGTCGTTGTTCAAGAGTTCGCATTTATTCGTGAGTGGACGAATGACGAAAACCGTGACAAACAATTTCCCGTCCCATCGCTATTTCGATTCGACCTGTAGTAAGCGACGCAAGCTCTCTGCTGACCACACTTCGTCTAGCTTGTAAAACGTTTCAAAGGTCAAGGTGTCGTCTGAAAGTGTAAGCCAAGATTGTTTGCTTTGCGTGAATATGTGCACGTCCGGGGTGACTTCATCGGGGTGCTCGAGCGTGCCCGCGCGTACGAACAGCGTGTCTCCGCGCGCATCCTCGTAGCGGCTCCAAAGCTGGGTGCCGCAGGTCTTGCAGAAGTAGACGGCATGAGGATTACCGCTGGGACCGATCATCTGGTAGGACAAGGGCTCGCCTTCGGTCAGCTCGACCGCGGCCCGTTCGATCCAGATATTGATGACGAAGGCGCTGCCCGTGAGCCGTTGACAGTCCAGGCAGTGGCAGGCGTGCACGATGAGCGGTGGCGCATGGAGCGCGTAGCGGACGGCTCCGCAGGTGCAGCGGCCGGTCATCGGCTCAGCGGCCGTCATGCGAGCGGATACCGAATCGCGCGGCTCATCGCGCGCCGAGCAGATCGTTGATTTCGCCGCCGGGCGCCGCGTAGGCGTTCCACGAGAAACTGCCCTCGTCCCGCATTTCCCGCCCCGCATTAAGCAGAACCGTGATCGCCGCGCGCGCGAGCGCACCGCCGATACTGATCCGTCGCGTGCCCGCTTCCGCAAGCTGCCGGACGGTCACGCCTTCGAGCGGGGGGGCGAGAACATTGACGGGTTTGTCGACAGCCCCCGTTACCGCCCGTACTTCCTCGAGCGTGACCAGCGCCGGGGCGTAAAGCACGTCCGCGCCCGCGGCCTCGTAGGCCTTGAGCCGGCGAATCGTCTCGTCGAGGTCGCGCCGGTCGCGCAGTAAGGTCTCGGCCCGTGCGGTCAGCGTGAACGGAAAGTCGAGCGCATGCGCCGCTTCGGCTGCGGCCCGCACGCGTTCGACGGCCAGGTCGAAGTCGTAGATCGGGCGCGACGGATCGCCCGTGTAGTCCTCAATCGAGCCCCCGACGAGGCCGGCTTCCGCCGCCAGTCGAATGGTCTGCGCGGCCTCCACGGGTTCGTCGGCGAAGCAGTTTTCGAGATCCGCGCTGATCGGCAGGTCCGTCGCCTCGCAGAGCACACGGCAATGCGCGAGCTTTTCCTCGCGCGTCACCGTGCCGTCGAGGCGCCCGAGCGAATGGGCGAAACCCAGGCTCGTCGTCGCGAGCGCCTCGAACCCCAGCGCCGCCAAAAGCCGCGCCGAGCCCGCGTCCCAAGGATTCGGCATGACGAACGCACCCGCGCGCGCGTGCAGATTCTGGAAGGCCTGCGCCTTGTCGGCCTGATTCATATCGCTTACCTCTTGTTCGACACACCGATCTGGTTTCGCATTCGTCGGATGCCGGCCATAACACACAGGGCGAACAGACCAACAGCGAGCGAGACCAGACACAACCCATTGATCTCTCCTATCGATAGCCAGTCGATGAAGGGGTTGCCGTGTACCATGGGCCATACCGCAAGGGCGTCGGCGTGCATCATCGCATCCAGAAACCAATGCGAATACACGCCGAATATCCCGCCGGACCAGGCCGCGAGCCAGGAGATGTCCGGATCGACGCTCAGCAGCTCGCTTTGTTTCGCACTCAGATTACGGTTCCACCAGCTGAGAAACGCACGGCAGACCGGACGGCCCAGGAGAACGGCCGGGAAGAGGACGACGCTCGCGCCCAGAATCGTGTTAGTAAAGCCGTGCAGCCGATCGGCGTCGATGGCGATCCGGACCAGGACCTCTACGTCCATCGCGACCTGGCTGAAGGCGAAGACCGTCAGGCTCATGGTTTTCCCGGTGCCTGCCTTCAGCACCATGGCCGGACCGAGATGGAGGGGCGTGACCGGCATCGTGAGAGGACACTCAGTGCTCGCGCCGGCATGCGGCATGCGTATCTTGAGCCGCGTGCATCGAACGCATGGATCTTACGCTGCGGCGCGGGTGAGTCATTGCGTTTTACTGGCGAGGGGCACGCGCGCTCAAGGTTGGCCGTAAATGCTTTCAAACGCCGTTCGATTGAAACCGTTGAGTCTTTTCTTGCCGACCAGGATCACGGGCACGCCGCGCCCGCCTAAGCGCTTGAATTCGCGCTTCCCCCGGGCGCTGTTCTCGACGTCGAACTCGGTAAAGGCGATGCCATTGGCACGAAAATAACTTCTGGCCTTGCGGCAGACGCCGCACCAGCTCGTGGCGTACATGACGATCTTGTCGGCACGTTCGAATACGGCCGCCAACCCTTCGATGCTCGGCGTCTCGTAAGTGTTGATACGAATTTCAACGACCGTGGATTCGACGTCGCCGGGCGGCTTGTCACTGAAATGAATCTTACCGTCGTTGTCCGTCCACCGGTGGATCTCGGCATGGCAGTTCGTGGACAGTATCACGCAGAGCAGAGCGCTTAGCGCGGCCGGCGACTTGAAAAACGGAATGCTCATCGCCCGGCTCATCAGGCGGAGCGTGCGGAGGATTCGCGACACGGGTGTCGATCAGCGATCAGAGAGTCCAAAGCGTAAGTGAACCAGGCTACATAAATCATCGGGAAAATTCGAGGCACACCATCAGCGGCCTCGCCGCCACCGGATAAAGTGCCAGAGACCGAGGAATCCCGCCAGCGGTAATCCGACCCAGGTCAATTCGTTGATGAGAATTCGCCCTGCCGGGCCGTTGATGAAGGCGCCGATGTCGAGCGGCGACGTGGCGAGTGGCCGCCACGGTGCGAAATAGCGCGTGTCGTCGAACGGAATGAAAAAGCCAATGCCCAGGCCTGCGTCGGTGAACGCGTCGAGGATCCCGTGCGAAACGGTCGCGACGAACAGGAGTCCGACCAGGGTCCACCAAGTGCGCGAGAGCCGGGGAAGGCGGGGAAACGCGATGAACGGTGCCACAAAGGCTGTGATCGCTGCGAACAGGATCGGATGTGTAAAACCGCGATGGCCCAGCTGATCCCCATAAGCAATGCCAAAGTGAAAGCCGATCACGTCGACATCGGGGGCCGCGGAAAGGATGGCCAGCGTAAGCGCAAGCCGAGCGCGCGGCAGCGCACTTGGCGCGATGATGCTCAATGCCCCTGCGGCGATCGCATGCGTGATTACGGTCGCCAAACCGTGTCGCCTTAAAGCGTGGTGATGTCGATTGACCAAGCGGTATCCGACATCGCATTCAAAGATTTCTGAGGAGACCGCCCATAGCGATGAAGGAATACACCACGATGGTGAGCGCCATCGCGCTCAATACAACGGCTGATATCAAGAGCATGGCGCGTCGCAGTCGGATCCTGAACCTGGCCAGCAGGCTGAACCCGGGCTCGATGACGGGCACTGGCGTGGAGAAAAGATTGACCACCAAGACGAGAAAGAATGACGACAGGGCAATGGTAATCGCCAGAAAAGCATACGTTGGACCGACCGGCACGTCCGGCAGGAAGACGAGAATGAAGAAGGCAACCGCGCCTAGCGCCGCAATCACCCTGAAAATCGGCTTTGCGCCCTGCAGCCGCCGCGCGATCCGCCCGTAGAACTCCAGCATCGAAGCAAGATTTCCCATCCGCCATTCAAGATCCCCAATATACTTGACACCCTTGTCTCCGATTCGAGACACCCGCGAACCGCCCCGAATCGCGGCTCTCGATTCGAAACACCCACAAAACGAAAGCATGTAACGTGTTGAAATAGGTAATTGTATTCTCCGGTCAGGAGGATTGAGAGTCGTTTGTGCGACGAATCAAACGATCGTGAGTGTCTTCAATACCCTCTCCGGCGCCCGTGCGAACCGCGGGTTCCCGACGAAACACGAAAGCTAAGGAATCAATCGATGTCTGAAATCAATCGGCAATGGCTGCTCAAGAGAAGGCCTCAAGGCAGGATCAAGCAGGACGACTTCGAATACAGTGAGGGGAAGATGCCCGAAGCGGCGCTTGAACCCGGTCAGATCCTGCTGCGCAACGTCGTGTTGCTGTGCGCGCCGACCATGCGCAACTGGATGGACCCGCCGGGCAACAGCCTCTACCCCTCGATTCCTCTCGGTGCGCCGGTAATGGCGCCGTCTGTGGCGCGAGTCCTTGAGTCCGCCGATCCGCAATATCCTGCCGGTTCGCGCGTCGCCACCATGGGTAGCTGGCAGGATTACCAGGTCATCTCGACCGGCGCTCTGCCCATACGCGTCATCGACGACGGCCTGAGCTTCGTCGAGGCCATGGGCCGGTTCGGATTGAACAGCTTGACGGGTTATTGCGGCTTGCTCGAGGTCGGCCGCCCGCAAGCCGGTGATACGCTCGTCGTATCCGCGGCGGCGGGTTCGACCGGATCCATCGCTGCGCAGGTGGGGAAGATCAAAGAATGCCGCGTGATCGGCATCGCCGGAGGAGCGGAAAAGTTCCGCTGGCTCACGGATACCTGCAAACTCGATGCAGCGATCGATTATAAGTCGGAACCGGTCGCTAAACGGCTGGCCGACTTATGCCCGGACGGCATTGACATTTTTTTCGACAACGTGGGCGGTGAGATCCTGCAGGCTGCAATCGACAACATGGCGCCGTTTGGTCGCATTGTTCTTTGCGGACAGATTTCAAGTTACAACGACGACAAACCGCCTGAAGGCCCGCGCAACATGATGCGCTTGATCTACGGCAGCATCACCATGCAGGGATTTCTGTCGCGTAATTACGCCGACAGATTTCCGGAAGCCATCAAGGATCTGAGAGCATGGACCGAGAGTGGCCAGATCGTGCATCGTGAAGACCTCCGATCGGGGTTCGAGAATCTTCCGCAGATCTATGATGCACTGTTCGATGGGTCGAACGCCGGAACGCTTCTCGCGCAGATCGATAACAGCGCGACGGAGACTTCTTAGTGGCGGGTTTTGTCCGACGGGCTTGATTCATCCGCCCGCGGGTAAACATTAATCTGTCTCACATTTGCACGGCTATTCCATATTTCGATCGGTGGAACCAAATGCGAATAGCAAGGATCTCACGCTAAGCTCTCGCCGCGTAATCCATACCCGATAAAAACGATGATTCCAATCCGCGACGATAATCCCCACTTCCTGACGCCCTATGTCACCGTCAGCATCATCGCCCTCAACGCGATCGCCTGGTTGGCGGTGCAGGGCCTGGGTACCGAGCCCGCGCTCGCGCGCTCAGTCTGTACGCTTGGACTCATACCGGGTGAACTGCTGAATACCCTCGAACCGGGTACGCGGATGCTCGTCGGGCCGCGTACCTATTGCAGTATTACCGATGGCGCGAACTGGATCTCGATGTTGTCCCACATGTTCCTGCACGGCAGCTGGATGCACCTAATCGGTAACATGTGGTTCCTCTGGATCTTCGGCAACAATGTGGAAGACTCCATGGGCCACGGCCGCTTCGTTGTGTTCTATCTGCTTTGTGGCCTGGCCGCGGCCGTACTGCAGATGGTGTCGGATCCCGCATCGGGGATACCCATGGTCGGCGCTTCGGGTGCGATTGGCGGGGTGATGGGCGCTTACGTCGTGCTTTATCCGCGGGTAAACGTCCACATGCTGTTCTGGTTCGGCTTTTACGTCACGACCTTCGCGATCCCGGCCATTTGGATGCTCGGCTACTGGTTTCTGATCCAGTTCTTAGGTGGGGTCATTTCAATCGGCGCGGAGGGCGGCGGAGTCGCGTTTTGGGCGCATGTCGGGGGCTTCGTCGCCGGTGCCATCCTGGTGCTGGGGTTTCGCGACCTCAAACTTCTTGCACGCCATCCTTATTACGGCAGGCGGCGGCGATCACCGGGCGCTTACCGGCGACTGCGCTGAAACGGCGCGCCGTCGAAGAGGTCGAAACGGAACCGCGAATTGTTCGTGTGCCGGCCGCGCTCGACCCTCTCTCAGCCGCCGTCCCGCTCAATCACCGACGGCAGCCGTGTCGGTGCCTTGATCCGAAATTGTTTCTTGACATTCGTCGCTCCGAAAACGACTTCGATATCCCGAGAGGAAACGCCAAATTCTCCGGCGAGAAAGCGCACCATGTATTTCGTCGCCTTGCCGGCCTCGGGCGCCGCCTTTACGCTGACCTTGAGCTGATCGCCTATGACCTTGCCGATCATATCCCGCTTCGCACCGGCCGTCCCGCGGATGTTGAGGATCAGGACGTCGCCGTCCCATTGGTAAAACGAAGACACGTCGGGTCAAAATCTCAATCTAAGGTATTTTAGGATCGGACGGTTGACTAAAAATTTCCTTTAAGCTCAAAGACGCGATTGATTACAAGTCTCAAATCCGGCGCTGACTTTTCTTACAAAGTGCGATCGCATCGACTTGTAATGAACTTCGATGACCGAGGTTCCGCGAAATGGAGTTTCAATGAATCTCTTACGCTAACCTCCTTCGTATTAATTGTAAAAACTTGGACTCGTTCTTACAGATTGGCATCCTGGATTCAATCTGACCTGACAGTTGCCGCCGCATGAACACCGCACTTTGCAATCGGGCTTTACGAGATGAGGGTCCGCAATACTGCCGTAGGCGGTCGCGCGATACTGTACTGCACGAGTCCGGAGTCGACCCAGAGTGTGTGAAAACTCGGAATGAAGAGGAATCACGTCGAGAACTCCTCGTCAGACGCAACGCGGCGCGGTTACGACGGCCGCGCTCGCGGTCCAATGCGATCGGTTAGTTAATGGAACATTCCTTAGAACGGCCCCAGAAGCCGGCAGTGAAGCCGTGGATCAGGGAGTTTTCGAGGCCACAGAGGGTCTCATGCCGTCATCGCTTCGATGAGCGTAGCGACACCCAGTAGATTCATCACGCGTTTCATGTTGTAAGCGAGCACGTGCAGACTCATTTCCGTACCAACGTGTTTCAGCGTGCGCATCTGGAAGTGGGTCGAACCCATCCAGGATTTGATCGTGCCAAATGGATGCTCGACCGTCTCTCGGCGGACACGCATAGGGTCAGGTTCACGATCCAATCGCGCCTGCACCGCTTCAACAACCGCTTCATGTTCCCAACGGCTGACGCGCCGGTATCGACCCGTTGTGCATTTAGATTTGATCGGGCAGCGGGGACACGCCGAACTCCAGTAGCGCCGGATCTGCTTGCCTTTCTCCACTCGGGTGAACCGGTAAATCAGTCGCTCACCGGCCGGGCATTCATACGCATCCTCTTCGGGTTGGTAAATGAAGTCGCGCTTGCCAAACAAGCCCTTCGCCTGGTTACCCGAGGTCTGCGGTTTCGGCAGATAGGTCGTGATGCCGGCTTTAGCGCACGCCAAGATCTCTTCGCCACTGAAGTACCCGCGATCCGCAACGACGGTCAACTCCTTCTTATCCAGCGCCTCTTTGGCTTTCTCCGACATGTTCGACAGTTGCGCCCGGTCATGACCTACGTTCGTCACTTCATGTGCCACAATCAGATGACTCTTCGTGTCGACCGCCGTCTGCACGTTGTACCCCACCATGCCGCTGCCACGGCCGCTCGTCGCCATCGAGCGCGCGTCCGGGTCCGTCAGTGAGACCTGATGGTCCGGCGTCTCCTCGAGCCGTACCTCGAGCTTTTTTAGGCGGCCTATCTCTTCCTTCAGTACCTCGATCTTGTCCTTCAAACGCTGCGACTTGTCACCTGACACCGCACGCTCCTGGCGGTCGGCACTTGCAATTTCCGCCAGGTACCGCTCAACGCTCTCGTCAATCTGCTGCAACCGACGTTTCAGCTTCGCCTTCGTGAAGTTCCGGTCACGGTTGTTTACCGCTTTGAACTTGCTGCCATCTATCGCCACGAAGGCTTCCGAAAACAGCTGCAGCTTACGGCACAGCATCACGAACTCCCGGCATACCAGACGAATGGCGTCACCGTTATCTTTGCGGAAATCGGCAATGGTCTTGAAATCAGGCGCCAGACGACCCGTCAGCCACATCAGTTCCACGTTCCGCTGCGCCTCCCGTTCCAGGCGACGGCTCGATTGAACCCGGTTCAGGTAACCGTAGATATAGAGCTTCAGCATCGTCGCCGGGTGATACCCCGGTCGACCCGTCTCATGCGCATCGGTTCTGAAACTCAGACCTGACAGATCCAACTCATCGACGAACACATCGATGACCCGCACCGCACTCTCCTCAGCGACATAATCGTCCAGACACTCGGGAAACAGCGTTGTTTGGCGGCGGTCCGCGCCTTCAATGAACCCGCTCATCAACGACTCCCCAGGACCGAAAGAGTGATCTTATCTGATGCAGAGTTTTCACACACTCTGGACCCGGAGCGGACCCTGGAGGCATCGAGTAAATAGAGCACGCGAGGTGTTTCTTCTTCGGTGCGTGATACCCACGGAACTCAATTCTTCATTACAGCCGAAATTCGTTCTGCGTGGCCATGAGCGCTGAGTCACTGAAAAGGCGCTGCGCCTCACGGAGTTCTTCCGCAGCTGACCATTCGCCTTCTCCTAGAGACACAGGTAATGTTCGAGTTCTGCAGCGTATTCGTCGTTGTGCCCGAGATCGTCACATACCCACGTCGAGAGCGAATCATTGCGCAGCTTCGATGACTAAGCCCATACTCTGATCAGTAATATTGCGACTCGAATGCACAAGCACTAAAGTCGGCGGATAACATAAAAAGGGAGCCAGAAAGGAAAAGACAATGGAACATTTTGACCAGACGAAATTCGAAGAACTCCAAGGCAAAGTCCTGACGGACGTCGGCGGCGCGATCGGTCTCTTAATGGCCTACATAGGCGATCAATCGGGTGTGTACCGCGCGCTCGAGTCCTTCGGGCCCTGTGGACACGAAGCGCTCGCACAGAAAGCGAACGTGGATGCGCGGTACTTACGAGAATGGCTGTCCTCTAACGCAGCGGCCGGCTACGTCACCTATCATCCCGAAGACGACACGTTCAGCTTGTCGCCGGAGCAAGCGGCGATCTTCTCTCACGAGGGTGAACCGACGTGTATGCAAGGCTTTTTTCAGGCGGTGGTCGGCCAGTATGCGACGCACGATACCGCAGTCGACGTGTTCCAATCGGGCCGCGGGCGGCCTTGGTCCGATCACCATGGCTGCTGTTTTTGTGGCACCGATCGGTTCTTCCGGGCCGGCTACGTAGCGAATCTCGTCGAAAACTGGATCACCGCACTCGAAGGCGTCGAAGAAAAGCTGATAGCAGGAGCGAAGATCGCCGATATCGGCTGCGGCCTCGGTTCCTCGACCATCCTAATGGCGCAGTCCTTCCCGAATTCCAAGGTGTACGGCTTTGACTTTCATGAGCCCTCGATCGAGAAAGCGAGGGCCAGCGCGCGGGACGTGGGCGTAACGAATGCCGAATTCGAAGTGGTCACCGCAAAGGGATTTCCCGGGGACGATTACGATCTTGCGTGCATTTTCGATGCGCTGCACGACATGGGCGACCCCGTTGGTGCCGCGGGTCACATCAAGCAATCATTAAAGCCCGACGGCACATTTATGCTGGTCGAGCCCATGGCGGGCGATAAGCTCGTCGATAACCTGCACGTACTGGCAGGTATTTTCTATGGTTTCTCGACCACCGTCTGCGTGCCGACGTCGCGGGCACAGGAAGTCGGTCTCGGCCTGGGTGCGCAGGCGGGCGAAAAGCGCTTGACGGAAATACTCAACGAAGCCGGATTCTCGCGCGTGCGTCGCGCGACGGAGACGCCGACGAATATGGTGCTGGAAGCGCGCGCCTAGTTTGGGGTTTAGGCGCTCTTCGACCGCTGCCAATTTGCAAGCGTATCTTTCGCCTTAGCTGCGTCGAAGAACTCCGAATCAGCTTTGGTTTTCGGCGCACACAGCTCGACGACATAGCCGTTGGGATCGCGAAAGTAGATGGAATCGGTAAATCCGTGATCCGCGATCCCGCGCGATTCGATCCCGAGCGATTTACCCTTCTCCAGCATCGGCTCTAAGACTGGCGGTTCAATGATTAATGCGATATGTAAGTCATAATCGTGTTGATCTTTGAACTCGAATGGTTCGTGTGGCACCTCGAAGAATGCGAGGCACGAGCCGTCGTCCATCTGGAAAAACGTATGCAACACGTTGGTGGTGCGGGCGGTTTTCGTCTCTTCGATCCATAACGCCTCGACGAACGGCAGGCCGAGGAAATCCTCATAGAACTTGCGGGTCTCTTCGGTATCTCGGCAGCGGTACGCGCTGTGGTGCAGGCCCTTGATCATCTGCGCCTCCTTACGCACGGATTCATCTGTGCGCGTTTTTGAAGATTCATTGAGCACCCATTTTAAGCGCGATCGACTGCCCCGGGCATCTGCGTAAAAGAATCGATGCTGCGGAGTTTATGAGGCCGAATAACGGCCCCTTTTAGAGCATGCGTCGGTCGCGCATTTAGTCTACGAGGATCGATTGAATCGTTATGTGGCGGACATGAGACGAATTTTGCGTTGTTCGATAGGCGATGGTTGGTAGTTACGGGAGCTACAGCGGGTGTGCGCACAGCTAGGTACAGCAAATTGGCGGTGTGCAAACGCAAATCCGTGATGACCGCTGTCGGCCAATTCTGTTGATAAACTCCATACTTTCGCTGCGCCGAAGTTCTACGTGACGGCAATAAGGTGACGGACGGCAATAAGGTGACGGACGGCAATAAGGTGACGGACGGTGACGGAGGGATTAAGTTTTAATCCCTCCGTCACCTATATCCTTAATCCCTCCGTCACCTATATCCATCAAAAAGCCACAATGAGGCTGGATACACGACCGCGAACTATTTCAATCGTCTACAACGTTTCTTCGTCTCTACTTGCGGAAGGCTTCCATACACGACTTGTTACCCGGATTTTCGACTATTCGGTCACTCACGAGCACCCAAAGGCTATGAGATTACATACTCGATATTAACGCGTTTCGAAACCGTTTCCCGACCCCCTTCAATCGTTCCAGGGGTTCATTAGCGAATACGATTCGGACGTATTTGCTGCTATCGGGTCCTCCCCAATTAAGCATCGCAGTCGTCGCTACTTTTCCACGATCTAACAATTGCTTCGATGCAGACGGTCCGTCGATGCCGAGCGGGGACACATCGATTAGAAACGACCATCCACCGTGAGGGGGGACAACAGCAAATTCTTGCAATTCTGCAATCAGCAAGTCGCGCCGGCGCTGCCACTCCTCGACACATGATTTGATCCCATCATTGGGGTCACGAATCGCGGTCGCGACGGCGCCCATAGCAATGCCTGTCTGGCAGACGACATTCGTGATACTTACACGCGCTATGTCTGCCAGTATTCGAGCTGGCCCAACCACCCAACCTACACGCCATCCGATCATGCGGTATTCCTTTGATGCAGATCCAACGGTGAGAACTTTATCTCGCATTTCTGGAAGTGCCGCAGGATGAATAACTCGCCTCCCGTCGAAGAGGATTCGCTCCATTGCAGAGTCGTTAATCAACCAGCAATCGGCGCGCTTGCAGAAATCTGTCAGAGCCTGCCATTCGCTATCGTCGAAAACAGCTCCTGTCGGCATCGCAGGGCTCATTAACAACGCGGCTTTTACAGATAACGGGTCGATTTTTCCCAGGGCGTTTTTATCTAGGCGCCATCCTTGCGGTGAAGCAATCAGCGGTACAAATCTAGGTACCCCACCCGCGAGACGCACACGGTTGATCAGACCAACGTAAATCGGATCAGTCATCAGCACTTCGTCACCGGGTTCCAACGTCGCGAGCAAGACATTAAGGACTCCCGCTAAGCCACCCGCGCTAATGACGCATTCGGTTCGCCAGTCGTATGTGCATCCCGCATGCTTTCCGACTAGCGCGGCCGCAGCTTGCCGTGCCGAATCGAGGCCGAGGAATGGCAGATAACTGTTTGCCGTATCGTCGTCGATGGCGGCCTTCGTAAATTTGAGCGCTGATTCAGGGGGCCGCAGGTCGGTGTCAAGGTTCTCTAAGCGCAAGATTTCGGGGTCGTGGAGACCATCAGCAAGGTCTCCCATTTCTTCCACGCCTATCTTCGTAATGTTCTCAAGCCGCGATACGGACATACCTAAATCCTAGATTCGTTGTTGTAAATGGTGTCTGGAGCCCAGCTAACAGTCAGAATATATGAGCGCGAGATTCTGGAGAAGGTCGCCTAATGGTCGAGAGCCCTCGTACCCCCTCGACTTAACGTTTGAAGCATCCCGACGACCGCTATGGAGAGGATTGCAGACGTAATCTAAAGCGGTGTCGCGCTACTGCAACGAGGCCGCTGACGACCCAGACTGTGTGAAAACTATTTTCATTTTTCAAAAGTGGGGGAACTACCCTCGAAATTGGATCTAATTGAAATGCCGATCCCTATTCGAGGGGCATAACAACTATGCTGGTGGGGAATATTTTTATTTCGTCGTCGTATTTTTGAGTTTTCACACAGTCTGGACCCAAAGGCGACATCGACAGCAAAAGGCAAACCCTGACACCCAATTCGTTCGTGGGCGAAGCATTTAGCGAACCGGTTCTTCTGGCACAATGTTCCAAAACCTGCCGGAGTTACAAACAATGGAAAAAGAACTGATCCCGACCCCACGGACGACACTAAGTAGATTACGTGAGCGTGGTTCGTTTGAGCGGGACACCATTTACAAAATCCTCGACGCGTCTCCATTTTGTCATGTGGCGTACTTACTCGAGAGCAAACCTGCTGTTGTGCCAACGCTACAATGGCGAGAAGGCGACCGCGTCTTTTGGCACGGCTCTACGGGCTCCCACGCAATTCGAGCTGGGAACGGTAATGACGTTTGCCTAAATGTCGCATTATTCGATGGATTAGTTCTAGCACGTTCTGCATTTCACCATTCCGCGAATTTTCGCTCCGTGACTATTTTCGGAAAGGCAGAAGCCATCGACGATTCTGAGATGAAACTGGAGAAGCTGAGAATCTTTTTGGACGGGCTATATCCCGGCCGCTGGGATCAGCTGCGGCCGATAAATGACAAGGAAATCCGGGCAACGTTAGTATTGTCACTCCCCATCGACGAAGCCTCGGCCAAGATACGTACCGGGCAACCGATCGATGACGAAGAGGATTATTCGACACCAGTTTGGGCAGGCGTCCTTCCCATCGCGCAGCAGTTTGGAGCCCCTGAGCCCGATCCGCGAAATATTCCAGAAGTAGAGATTCCAAGTTACATACCCGACGAGTTATCGAGATCACAATAACCAGAATCGCTGGTGACCAGTTTTATCGAAGCGAAGAAAGAGAAAAAGGCGTCAGGTTTATTTTTGGTAGTTAGCGAACCGCTCTAAATAAACCTGGCACCTTTTCTTTGTTTTCTCGCTCGCGGGCGAACTAGACCCTGACGCGAAACGACGCTATTAATCTGGATATCGAACGAGGATTCCGGCGACGCCGGCGCCAACGCGTTCGATGTGGATCACTTCATAGCCGGGCATCAGTGCTGCGAGCTCTGCGGGGCCCTGTGCATCGCTCAGGATTAGGTGCCAGTGGCACGGCGTTTTTCCGGATAGATTCGGATCTGGCGCCGGCCAGCTCAAGCGGCGGCTGTGCAGCATCACGCTCTGCGGATAATGTGAATGGATGCATTCGTGCGGTAGTACGTGCGCGGGTGCTGACTGGAGGGTGTCGAGCATCGCTTGTTTCAAGCGCAGATCCGCGAGCGCGTGATCGCGTGCCGGGGGCATCAACCAGTAGCGGCTACTGGCGTACACGGAGAGTTCACCGGGCAGGTCGCGCGTCGAGAAACGTACGGCGAGCAGCCCGCTACCCGTCAGTCCCAGCAAAACGAGCACGACGGCCGGGATGCGCAAGAGGAGGCGTCGATCGATCGTGGGACGGTGTTCCGCTACGCTCCCGACGCCCACTACGGCGTAAATCATGATGAGGGGTAATCCGGCGTACACCAGCCGCGCGATCACGTGCGGAAACGGCCAGATCAAAAGGACGCCGATGTAGGCGAGTAGGTAGCAGGCATCGACCTGCAAGGTCCGCAAACGGTACCACCAACTCATAAGAAAAAAGGGCGACAGCGCGATGACGGCGATCCCTATCGTCATGCGCGGCGCCGGCTCCCAAGCGGAGACGAGGCCTGCGACGAGCAGTTTGGCATTGCCGGCCATCGTATCGATCAAACCGGCCGTGCCGTTTGCACTATAGTAGTTATAGATCTCGAGGTAGGCAGAACCGCTGCCGAGGTCGAGCAGTCCGACAATTACCGAAGGTGCGATCGCAACCGCGCCGATCAATAAGGCGTGACGGTTACGGCGGACGATCACCACGAGGACCAGGGCTGCAACGATGAGTATCCCGACACCCCGAGTAACGGTTGCAAGCCCGGCGAGCACGGCCGCCCACCACCACAGGCGCGGCTCCGTCGCTGCTCGGGCAGCGGCACAAAGCGCTCCACTCGCGAGCATCAAATAAAGAAACTCACTCCAGATCTCGCTGCTGTAGAGCACCGTTGCAGGGAGGAGCGCGAAGGCCCACAGCACGAGCAGGGCGGTCGCACGGTCTTCAGCGAGCGCCACGGCAAAGAGGTACAGGGTTAACAATCCCCCGATCAGAAAGATTGTCTGCACGAGATGAACCTGCCCGAGATTGGATCCCGAAGAACCGGCCCAGCCGAGGAGCAGCGGGTAGAGCGGCGGCATATGGGTTACCTGCCTGACGTAGTCGAGGAGCGGATCAGCGGGTACGAACGGCGAAAAATATTCCGCCATCAGAACGTAAAGCGCGCCGTCGACCTGAAAACCCGAGAACTGGGCGCCCAGGGTGAAAGGAAAATACGCGGCACCGATCAAACCCAGCGAGACCATAAGAGCGAAGCGCCAGATGCCTGGCGTAGGAGCAGTGGATTCGGGCGGCACGGCAGTTTCCGGCATGCAGTTGATGCAAGGGTACAATCTTCGCCTATTCGAGTGAATGCTCCGACGGCTGCAAACTGGTAATCGAGTGACAGACGCCGTTTAATTCAGCGTAATTTAAAGGCACCATGCAGGGTCCCCGACTCATTACTGACTCCATGGATTCGAATTCCCCCATCATCGTCGGCGTCGGTCAATACGTATCCCGCGAGCGGCAGGAAGCGCACGAGATACTGTCACCGGTTGAGATCGCAGCCGAAGCGGTCCGGCGAGCGCTTGCCGATGCCAGCGACGCCAGCGATCTTGCGTCTCACGTCGATACGCTCGCAGTCATGCGCCTGTTCGAACACTCGGTGCCTGATAGCGATATGTGGGCGAGTCCTTTCGGGTCGCCGAGTAATGTGCCGTGGTCGGTCGCGCGTCGCGCGAAGGTCAAACCGCG
This sequence comes from Gammaproteobacteria bacterium, assembly GCA_963662545.2. Taxonomy (GTDB): domain Bacteria; phylum Pseudomonadota; class Gammaproteobacteria; genus JAYYZW01. The sequence continues at coordinate 1,255,201 of CAXXLL010000003.1, read as the reverse complement.
CCGCGCAATCTATGCCGAAGTCGGCGGGCAAATGCCCCAGCGCATGGTCAACTACTTTTGCGAGCAGATCCATGCCGGCGAAGCGCGGATGGTCGTCCTGACGGGAGCTGAAGCCATCGCGACGATTCGAGACGCCACACGCCGCGATATCGAACTCGACTGGCGCGAGGACCTCGAAGGCGAGTTCGAAGATCAGTGGAACGATGAACCGATGGTAAGCGATTACGAATTCCGCCATGGCATCGCATTTCCGATCCACGTGTACGCGCTGTTCGATCAGGTGCGCCGAAACGAGCTCGGCCTGTCGCTTGACGCCTACCGCATGACTATCGCCAAGCTCTTCGCGCCGTTCAGCGCCGTGTCCGCCGGCAATCCCTACGCGCAGTTCCCGGTGGAGCACGACGCGGAATTCCTGGCGACGGTGTCGAAGAAGAACTATCCCGTCTGCGAGCCTTATACCAAATGGATGGTCGCGCAGGACGCGGTGAATCAGGGCGCGGCGGTGCTCTTGACCTCGGCCGGCGTCGCGCGGGACCTTGGCATCGCCGAGTCGCGCTGGGTCCGCCTCGTGGCCTATGCCGACGTCGACGACGTTACGGTAGTCCGGCGCCCGCGCCTCGCGGCTTCACTCGCTCAGGAAATAGCGGTGTCAAAAGCGCTAGACGAAGCGGACGCCAGCATTGGCGACATGAGCCACATCGATCTTTACAGTTGCTTTCCCATCGCGGTCTCGGGCGTGTGTGCGCATCGCGATCCGGCGGACTCGCCGCCGCTGACCCTGGGCGTGTGTGCGCATCCTCGGCATCGATCCGGCGGACTCGCCGCCGCTGACCCTGACCGGCGGACTACCGTATTTCGGCGGGCCGGGCAGTAACTACAGCATGCACGCCATCGCCGAGATGGTCGAACGCATCCGCGCCGATCCGGACACCCGCGGCATTGTCGTGGCCAACGGTGGTTACCTGTCCAAGCATTCGGTCGGCATATACTCAGGCCACCTGCAATCGCCTTGGCGCTCGATGTCGAGCGCGGCCGAGCAGCGCCGTGTGAAGGCCGAGGATTCGGTGCAGGTCGTCGAGGAAATGGCGGGTCGCGGCCGCATCGAGAGCTACGCGGCAATCTATCGTCGCGGTGTTCCGGCATTTGGATTTATCGTCGGGCGTCGTGAGGATGACGCCGCGCGTTTCCTCGCCTTGGTGAAACCCGGTGACGCGATGGCGCTCGAATTGCTGTTTCGTGACGAGGTCATCGGTACCGCGGTGTCGGTGTCGAATGCGGAGGGTTTGAACTACTTCGAGCTTGCGCAGTGACCGCCTCAGCATTTCTGATGACGAGGTGTCAGTATGATTCGCCCGCAAGCGGGCGAGCCGGAAAAACCGCCTCAGCCACTTAACGTGGCTTTCTCCCGGTGAGCGCCCGGCCATGGATGGCCGGGCTGGGGTTAAATGAAGACCGTTAGGTACCGCCATGGATGGCAGGTACTGAGTGATTGATCAGAAGTCCGCTTGCGGGCGAACAAAAAGCTGCCTCACATTTTGAAACGATATTCGAACACCGATATCAAGAGAATCGAATCATGAGTATTCCCGATCTTCAGCAATTCGGCTTCGAGACCGAATACCAGGCCGTTTACGACATGGCCTACCGCTACGCACGCGAAGAGCTTTACGAGTTGTGCGTAAAGATGGACCAGGAAGACTGGTTTCCCGAGGATGAATTCCGCGCGCTTGGGAAGCAGGGCCTGCTCGGCACCACCGTGCCGGAGGAATACGGCGGGGCCGGCATGGACGTGCTCGCGCAGTGCTTCATATGCGAAGCGATCGCGTACTGGAACCACACTTTCTCGGCGTCGCTGCTCGCGAGCGAGAACCTTTGTATCAACAACCTCGTGCGCAATGCCAGCGAGGATCAAAAGCGCGAATACCTGCCGCGTTTCTGCGACGGCAGCGCGATCGGCGCGCTCGGCATGACCGAGCCGGGTGCCGGTTCGGATGCACTGGGCAGCATGGCCACCACGGCGCGGCGCGACGGCGACGATTTTGTACTGAACGGCCGCAAGCTGTTCATCACCAACGGCCCCGTCGCCGACGTACTGCTGGTGTATGCCAAGACCGATCTGGCGCGCAAACAGCACGGGATCTCGGCCTTCATCGTCGAGAACACTTTCGAGGGGTTCAGCGTCGCGCAGAAACTCGACAAGATGGGCTGGCGCGGCAGTCCCACCGGAGAACTCGTTTTCGACGATTGCCGGGTCCCGGCGGGTAATCTCGTCGGCGAGGAAAATACCGGCCACATCATCATGATGAGCGGGCTCGACATCGAGCGGGTTATCGCCGCCTTCTACTCGCTCGGCCTCGCGCAGCGCGCCCTGGACCTCGCGGTCGAATACGCGACCGTGCGCAAGCAGTTCGACCGTCCGATCGGCGACTTCCAGATGGTGCAGGCCATGCTCGCCGACATGTATACCGACGTCGAAACCATGCGCGCTTTGACCTATCAACTAGGGCGCGAGATCGTCAATCTCGAAGCCGGCGAAGGTGGGCGCGGCGCCGTGCACAAACGATCGGCCGCCGTGCTGCTGCACGCGGGACGGTCGACCATGCGGGTCCTGGACAACGCCGTGCAGATCCATGGCGGCATGGGCTTCATGATCGAGACCGAGGCCAATCGCCTTTATCGCAGCGGTAAGGTCATGGAGATCGGCGCCGGCACCAACCAGGTGCGCCAGCTGATCATCGCGGCCGAACTGCTCAAGGCCGCGGCCGGCTGAAGGCGGAGCCTCAGCACAATACGTCCGACGGGCTGCCAGGCTGTGCCACTCGATAAAGAGCAACTCGAGCGATACAAAAAGGACGGCCTGTGGTTTTTCCCCGCGTTGTTCGAGCCGCGTGAAGTCACGGCGCTAAAAGCCGAGCAGGAACGCATCCTGACCCTCGAACTCGATTCACACTTGAAGGCTGAGAGCGGGGAGTTCCTGGGCACTACGGCGATGGATCGGGTGAGCGATCTTTACCAGCGCTTGCTCTGCGACGAACGCCTGCTCGGCCACGCGGAACAATTGCTGGGCGCGCCCCTTTATTGCCACCAGTACAAGATTATTCTCAAGCATCCCCTGGGCAAGCTGTCCCTGCCGTGGCATCAGGACTACGGGCCGTGGCTGCACCACGACGGCATGCCGGAGCCAAGGGCGTTGAGCATCGGCATCTACCTCGACGAAGTGACCGAATTCAACGGTCCGATCGTCTATATCCCCGGGTCGCACACCGGCGGCCTGATCGATTTCGAGATCCTGGAGGTTCCGGGCACGACACCGATTCCCAGCCTGCCCGCGCGCAGCGTCGCGGCGTTGGCAGCGCGCTACGGCATCGTCGCGCCCAAGGGGCCGGCCGGCTCTGCGGTCATCTTCGATTGTTGCACGGCGCATGCCTCCGGTCCCAACCTTTCACCGTGGCCGCGTAATCTGATCTACCTGAGCTACAACCGGCTCGACAACGCTATCCGCCGCCCGACCCGACCGGATCACTTCGCGTCGCGCGAATTCATCCCGCTCGCCGCGGCGCCGGCCGCGGACTTGCTGGCGGGATCTTGATGAAATCGAAATTCTACGCGTATTAGAACAACTGCGGTTGTAGCGCGGCCTCCTCGGGTTCACGAAAGTTGGACAAGCCGACGCCGGCCAGCCGGTAGCGGGTCCGCTCAGGCAGGTCGACTCTCGCGAGCAGCGCGAGTGCGGTCGCGTTCAGATCGCCGAGTGAGTCTGGCGGCGACTCGGGCGTTTTGCTCCGCGTGATGATGCGGAAATCGCTGGTCTTGAGCTTAATTACCACGGTATGCGCGCGGTGTGCTCCGGGTTCGTGCTGGCGCCACACGCGCTCGGCAAGCGCTTCGATCACGGGTGGAAGGTCGCTCAATAGACGGTCGTTGTCGAAGGTCGTCTCCGCCGACAGCGATTTACGGGGCCGGTGCGACCTGACGGCATTATGATCGATGCCACGGGCGAGCTCGAATAGCCGTCGGCCGAATTTGCCGAAGCGCACGAGCAACTCTTCGAGGGGCCGTTCGCGCAGGTCATTGACCGTCTCGATGCTGAGTTCGTCGAGCGAACTCGCGGTCGCCCGCCCAACGCCCGGGAGCTTGCGTACGGGCAGGGGGCTTAAGAAGGCGTCCACTTCGTGGGGGCGGATCACGAAGAGCCCGTCGGGCTTGCGCCAGTCCGAGGCGATCTTCGCCAGGAACTTGTTAGGCGCTACCCCGGCCGAGGCGATGAGTTGGGTCTCGGCTTTGATTTCGGCGCGGATGCGCCGAGCGACGTCGGTCGCCGTCGGGATCCCCGGCTTGTTCCGGGTGACGTCGAGATAGGCCTCATCGAGGGACAAAGGTTCGACCCGATCGGTATAGCGCCGGAAGATCGTGCGCACCTGCGCCGAGACCGCACGATAACGCGTGAAGTCGGGTGCAATAAAGACGCCGTCGGGGCAGAGGCGCTCGGCACGGGCCGCGGGCATGGCCGAATGCACGCCGAACGACCGCGCTTCGTAGGAAGCCGCGCAGACCACCGAGCGCTTGGCGCGCCAGGCTACGATCACGGGGCGCCCGCGAAGCTCCGGGCGGTCGCGCTGTTCGACCGACGCGTAGAAGGCGTCCATGTCGACATGAACGATCTTGCGCTGGGGAGGTGCCGGCGCGTTCATAGCGACGCGTAGTGGACGGCCATCGCCAGGCGCTGCGCCGCATTCGGCATGCGGCCTTCTAGCGCCCCCATGTTCTCGATCATGTGTTCGACCTTGCTGGTTGCAGGGATCGCGCAGGTCACCGCCGGATGCGAAACGGTGAATTTCAGAAATAATTGCGCCCAATTGGCGCAGTCGATGTCACGCGCCCAGGACGGCAGTGCTTGCCCGCGGACCGGATCGAACAGGCGGCTGCGCTGAAAGGGGCGATTGGCGATGATGGCGATCCCCCGATCCCGCGCCAAGGGCAGGAGCCGATTTTCGGCTTCGCGATCGACGATGTTGTAGGTCAACTGGACGAAATCGATGGGCTCGGTGCGCATAATCTTTTCTAATTCATCGTGGCGTCGGCCATGCGAGGTGGTCACCCCGATATAACGCACGCGCCCTGCGGCCTTCCATTCCTTCAAGGTACCGAGGTGCGTGTCCCAGTCGATCAGGTTGTGGACTTGCAGCAGGTCGAAGCGCGGCACCCCCCACAATCCCTGCGCGTGCTCCATCTGTTTGACGCCCAACCAGCGGCCCGGGATCCACACCTTGGTCGCGGCGAAGAGGGTGGGAGTCTCGCCGAGTTCTTGAAGACAATGCCCGATGATCTCTTGTGAAGTGCCGTACATGGGGGAGGAGTCGATGAGTCCGCCGCCGCGTTCGAAGAAGGCCTGCAGTACTTTCACCCGCACTTTGCGCTCGTGCGCGGAACTGCCGACGTCGAAGGTAAGCCATGAGCCCATACCGACGGAAGGAATTTTCTCACCGGTCGCGGGGATGATACGCAGTGCGGTCTCTGGGAGCGTGAGCGCCTCGAATGTCTCGGCGAGCACGGCGCGTGGCATCATGGCGATGCCCGCGGTTGCCTTGAGCAAGGTGCGGCGGTCGGGCATGTGATTAGGATAGCAAGATTACGCGTCACCGCTTTCGGTCGCGTCGGATCTGCGCGCCAAGATCGAACGCGGTCAAGCGGTTTTCCTCTACCCGCCGGCAGAATCGCCTGTCGTAGGAGCCCGCTTGCGGGCGAGTGAATCTCCGGAAAGATTCGCCCGCAAGCGCGCTTCTACGGGAGCGTGACGGGCGGTTAATTCGTCAGCGATTTGATCGAGCTTTTCGCCAATCCTTTTTCGCGTACGAGCAGCTCCCCGGCCGAATCAGAGGACAGGGGTTTCGAGAACCAGTATCCCTGGGCGATGTGGCAGTCGAGCTCGCGCAGGCGTTGCGCCTGTTCCTGGGTCTCGACGCCCTCTGCGATTACTTCCATATCGAGGGCGTGGCCGAGACTGATCAGGGCGTCGATAATCCGCCCGTCCTGAATGGTGCCATTGCTGGGCGAAACGAAGCAGCGGTCGATCTTGAGCGTGTCGTAGGAGAAGAGATTGAGGTAGCTCAACGACGAATAACCCGTTCCGAAGTCGTCGAGGTGCAGTTTGACGCCAATGTCCTTGAGGGCGTTCAGTATTCTGATGGTTTCTTCCTTGTGATCGAGCAAGGCGTTTTCGGTGATCTCGAGGTGCAGCAAATGCGCGGGCAAGCCCGTTTCCTCCAGGATGGCCGCGGTATGGGTCTCGAAGTCCGGTTCGGAGAAGAGTCGCGTCGAAACGTTGACGCTGATCGAAAGATCTTCGAGCACCGGATCGCTGGTTTGCCACGCGCGCATCTGCCGGCAGGCGTCGCGCATAACCCACCAGCTGATCGGTCCGATCATGCCGTTTTCCTCGGCGAGGGGAATGAAGTCGTCGGGCGCAATGAGGCCGCGGACGGGGTGGAACCAGCGCAAGAGTGCTTCGAATCCGATCACGCGCATCTGATCCAGTGACACGATCGGTTGGTAATGCGTCGCAAGTTCATTCTTGGTCAGCGCCGAACGCAGGTCGGTTTCGATTTCGAGTCGTTGCAGCGCGGTCTCGTGCATGAGGTTATCGAAAACAGCGTAAGATCCTGCCTGGCGATTCTTGGTACGGTACATGGCGACATCGGCGTCGCGTAGCAGGTCTTCGGGTCGTTCGTAGCTCGGATCGCTGAGCGCGATACCGATGCTGGCGGTCACGAAGAGTTCCTTATCCTCGATGATAAATTTTTGCGACAGGAGTTCGCGCACGCGCTCGGCGACCAGGGTGGCTTCGCTGAGTCCGTTGATTTCCATGAGGAGAATCGCGAACTCATCACCGCCGAGACGGGCGACTGAATCGCCGGGCCGCAGAAACATGCTGAGACGCTTGCCGAATTCGATCAGCAGCGCGTCCCCCGCGGAGTGCCCCAGACGGTCGTTAATGCTTTTGAATCGATCGAGATCCATAAATAACACACCGAACGTCCGCCGGTGATCACGCTTGAACTGCTTGCACGCGAGATCGAGTCGGTCGAGAAACAAATTACGGTTCGGCAAGCCGGTCAAGGGGTCGTGCAGCGCTTCATGAATGAGCATCGCTTCAGCGCTCTTACGGTCGCTGATGTCGGTCAGCGACCCGGCGATACGCGTGGCGCGACCTTCCGCGTTGCGCACGGCCACCCCGCGGCTCAAGACCCAAACGTAATTCCCGGGGCCATTTTTCATACGGAATTCGTGCTCGAAATGCTCAGTACCTTCTTCGAGGTGGGCATAGAGTGCCTTCCTGAGGCCGGCGCGGTCTTCAGTGTGCACGCGGTTGAGCCAGGTCCTCGGGGACGAATTCGCGTCATTCACCGACAGCTTTAACATCGACAACCAGCGCGGCGCATAGTAGATGCGGTCGCGTTCGAGATCCCAATCCCAGATACCGTCCCGCGCGCCGGCAACGGCGAGCGCATAGCGCTCCTCGCTTTCACGTCTGGACGCCTCCGCTTCGTGCCGCGCGATGGCATAGCGAATCGAACGCTTGAGCAGTTCCGGGGTGATGTTGCGCTTGAACAGATAATCTTGGGCGCCCGCAGTCACAGCGGTTGCGGCGCCGTCCTCGTCCTCGACGTTGGTCAGGATGATTATGGGTGTCGCCGGCGCCGAGGCCTTCACGCCGCGCAGGTTTTCGAGGCCGCGGGCATCGGGCAGGTTGAGGTCGAGCAACACGAGGTCGTAGCGGTTATCCCGCATCTTTTCGATTCCGGTTGCGAGATGCGTGGCGTGGTCAAGCGTGATCACCGAGCGCGCCGAATCGAAAATCTGCCCGCGGATCAACTCGGTTTCGATGGCGTCATCCTCGATTAACAGGATTCGCAGGGGTTTTTGATTCATGAAATTGTTGCCTGGAGTTCGGTTACTTGGTCACGCAAGCCGCGTGACGTGGCTGGGCGTTCTCGGAAGGCGGATATAAAATGTGCAGCCCGCCCCCTCGTTCGAATGCGCCCAAATCTGGCCGCCATGCCGGTTCACGATTCGGTGGCAAATGGCCAGACCGACACCCGTGCCCGGATATTCCTCACGGGTGTGCAGACGCTGGCCCATCTCGAATATGCGCTTGAGAAAGTTATCCGCGACGCCGATGCCGTTGTCGCGGAACGCGAGCTCCCATTCCTGGCCTCTTTGCTCCACGCCGATACGCAGGGTTGGCTTTTCGCGCCCGCGGAATTTCAGAGCGTTTGAAATCAGGTTCTGGAATAGATGCAGCATTTGATACTCGTCGCCGGCAACGAGCGGTAGGTGATCGGAGGTAATCTCCGCGCCGCCCTCATCGATCGGGGCCTGAAGGTTGTGGAGAGCCTGTTCCAAACTGGTGTTGAGATCCACCAGCGTCGGGGGAGATTCCCGCGATGAAACGGCGAGGTATTCGAGCATGCTGTCCAGCATGTCGCTGGTCCGATTGGCGCACTGCCCGATCTGGCTGATCCATCTCGATGCGGGATTCCCGGGACTGAATTGCTGTTGATCTTCAATTCGCCTCGCCAGACGTGCGACTTGCTGCACGGGTTCCTTGAGATCGTGGGAGAACACGAGCGCGATATCCCGCAATTCCTGGTTTAGAAGTTCACTACTACCGGTATGCCCGACCGCTTTCAGAGCGGTGTCCTCGTCCCGATATTCGACCAGGGCAAGAAAACCCGGCACGCCGCACGGATCGAGACGTCGCGAGATCGCGAGCAGCACGGGCCGGCCGCCGGCGCTTTCGACCTCGAATCTGATAGGCCGCGATTGCGCTTCGTGATTCGCGCGAAAGTTCTGCCAGCGGGCGACGTCTCCGGCGGAAACGAGCAGGTCATCGAGCAACGCCGAACCGGGGTGTTCGCGCGGGCCGCCGAGGAAAATATCCATCGCGCCATTCACTCGAGTGAGTCGGCCGCTCGCGTCGACCAGCCCAGCGGGTACGGGTAGATCGTCGAGATTGAACGCATCGTTCGCCGCGACGGATTTGTTCCGTCCGCGTTCGAGCACTTCGGTGACCACCTCAGCGAGCGCCATGAAACCGGCGCTGCTCTTGCGCGCAAGCCCTTCGAAGGCGAAACCCGGATTCATGGCCTTTTTGACGATATCGGACTCGTGTCCGAACAGGATCAAGGCCGTTCCCGGCAGGCGTTGTTTGAGTAGGACTAGAAGCCGAGCGCGATCGTCCCAGGCGATCTTGGGTGAGACGATCGCAACGTCGAATCGTTGTGAAGAAAGCACCTCGGCGAACGCCGGGGCGTCGTTGGCGATGCTGATGGCGGCGTCTTTGAAGGTCCGCGCAAGTACCAGCTGACAGAGTTTGCTATCGCTCACATTGGAGTCGATGATGAGGATGTCGGGCGCGCCGGACACTGTCGTCAGGAACGAGTGGGACTTTTAACGGACCGTCCCGCGACGCTTCCGCTACGATGGAGCCGTGAACCGGCGCTCGAAAGGGTCGCCCGGCAGGCTCCTAATGCATTGCTCATCGGCACTCCGATCTGGTCTTATCCCCCAGATATTGTGTTATCCCGGGTGTCAAAGCACAAGTTAAGCGGCTATCGGACTTAAGGAGTCGTAGCGATGCGGGTGGGAGAGGGCCGGCAGAATAGTTGTGAATCAGTGCGTTTCGTTCGTTTTGGAGGCGCAATACCCGGTTATGGTCGCTGTCGGCCGGTCGGACTATCGGTGCGATTCCGGCGCATCATCGCCGTGTCTTAATTCCTGAGTTTGAAGCGCTGTATTTTACCCGTCGCGGTTTTGGGCAGATCGCTCACGAATTCGATCCAGCGGGGGTATTTGTACGGGGCGAGCTGCGATTTGACGTGGGCCTTGAGGGTGGCGGCTAGCTTTTCGGACCCGGTCACGCCCGGCTGCAGCACGACGTAGGCTGCTGGCTTGATCAACGCCGCGTCGTCCGCGCGCCCCACCACGGCGGCTTCCAGCACCGCTGCATGCATTATCAGCGCGCCTTCGACTTCGGTCGGTGAAACATAAATGCCCCCCACTTTTAGCATGTCGTCGCTGCGGCCGCAGAACACGTAGAAACCGTCTTCGTCGCGTCGGTATTTGTCTCCCGTGCGCGTCCATTCGCCCAAGAACGTGCCTCGAGTCTTGTCGCGATTGTTCCAATACATCGATGCCGCAGTCGGTCCCGATACCTGCAGTTCGCCGATCTCGCCCTGCGCAACGGCCGCGCCTTCGTCATCGACGATGCGCAACTCATAACCGGGTAGCGGCTTACCCGTCGTGCCGTAGCGCAGGGTACCGGCGCGATTCGACAGGAAGATGTGGAGCATCTCGGTCGAGCCGATACCATCGAGGATATTGACGCCGAAATGCTGGTGCCAACGGCGCGCGATGTCTACAGGCAGGGGCTCTCCCGCGGAGATGCAATGGCGCAGGTTCAATTCGTCTGCCGCCGGCAATTCGGAATCCGCCAGGAGCGCCGCGTAGAGCGTTGGCACAGCGCAGAAGATCGTGATCCGGTGTGATCGCAAACGTTCGAACACGGCCGCTGGCGTAGGGCGTTCGGCCATGAGCAGGGTCGTGGCACCGACGCTCAAGGGAAAACTCAGCGCATTCCCGAGGCCGTAAGCGAAGAAGAGTTTCGCTGCGGAGAACACCGTATCGTTTTCGTTGATGCCGAGCACGGGGCGCGCGTAGAGCTCGGCGGTCTGGATCATGCTCGAGTGCACGTGCACCGTGCCCTTGGGCGTGCCGGTCGAGCCCGAAGAATAAAGCCAGAAGCAGGCGTCGTCGACGACGGTTGGCGCGATCGCAGGGTCGGCAGGGGCTGCGTCGATGAGGGCGGTGAGTTCGTCAGGTCCCGCTGTGCCGGCGCCGCTCGCGATCACACGCTCAAAACCCGGCACGGACTCGAGCAGGGGTTCGAACAGGGGTAGCAGCGGGACCGAGACGATCGCGACCTGTGCGCGGCTGTCCCTGAGCATCCAGGCGTAGTCGTCCGCCGTCAGCAGGGTGTTGACCAGCACCGGCACGATACCGGCCCGGATGGCGCCCAGGAACACACTCGGCAGCGCAAAGGAATCGTGCATGCACACGACCACGCGCTGCTCCATGTCGAGTCCAAATCCGCGGAGCATCGCCGCCGCGCGGGCCGAGCGCTCGTTGAGGTCGCTGAAGCTGTAGCGGCCTTCGTCGTCGATATAGGCGCATTGGTCGGCGCGATCGCCGCTCAAGTTTCTGGACAGCAAGTCGAAGGCAGCGTTGTACTCCCGCGGTATCTCTATGATCGGCGGTGAGGTGCCGTGGTCCGCGCGGCTCTGGCCCTGCATCAGAATTCAGGCGCCAGGGTTACCCTGATTCCATCCAAGCGTTCGGTGTAATCGATCTGGCAGGCGAGTCTGGAATTATCCTGAAAGTGGCCCGTATCTTCGACCATGATCTGCTCGTCTTCCGCGCGCGCTTTCAACCGCTCCGTCCATTCGCTATCGATATAGACGTGGCAGGTGGAACAAATGCACTGGCCGCCGCAGATGGCCTCGACCGGCAGGCCCGCGTCGCGCAGGATCTCCATCAGCGTGTAGCCTTCACGCGCCCCAAGTGCGTGCTCGATTCCGTCGCGGTCGGTGGCGAGGACCACACCCATTGTTAAGGGACCTCTGAATAAGTCATGGTGCGTCTGAATTGTTTATAAAATTGTGCAGATCAAGGCACGAATCGCGGGTAATAGCGGGGACTATTGGCAAGGTTCGTAACGCCGAGCTGCGCGATTTTATGGGCAAGGCAGATGTGCCATGACTTATTCAGAGGGCCCTTAAAGCCTCACGTAGGGGAAATCGACCGGCTGATTATTGATGCCTATCCGCGGCGGTGCAATCCAGGACGCGAATTCGTCCGGTTCGGTCACCTGCTGCATGAGCGAAAGAATGTACTCGTGGTCCTCTTCGCTTGGCAGCCATTCGTGCTGGCGAGCTTGCCACTCGTCGGCGCCTAGAATTACGCCGTCGGGCGTTACGCTGGTGTTGGCGAAACGTCCGATCCGGCGATGGAAGGCGCGATGAGGGAGCTTGAGTTCGAAATCGATGTCCCGATCCGCGATGATCTTGTTCCAGCGATCGACGCCGCGCTGGCAATCGTCAACGTAATCGTCGCGCAGGCGCTCGTTGATCGCCGTCAGCGCGGACACCTCGTTCTCGACGAACCGACCGTCTTTGACTTGCAGCACTCGGTAGGGTTCGTCTTTCAGTTGATGATCGTCGGTCAGTCGGGATTCCTGGTAGCGGCCCTTGATTCCCTGGGTAAAGTAATTGGCGGCGTTGGTCGACTGTTCCGCGCCAAACAGGTCTTCAGACACACTGAAGTGGAAGTTGATGTACTTCTGCATGGTCGGTAGATCGATCGCACCGTGTCGCCGGACGTCGTCGATTTTCTTTTCGCGCATGAGTTCACAGGCTTTTTGTACGATGCGACTGACGCCGGTTTCCCCGACGTACATATGGTGGGCTTCCTCGGTCAGCATAAACTGGCAGGTGCGGGCAAGCGGAACAAAGGCCGATTCCGCCAGCGATGCGAGCTGGTATTTGCCATCGCGATCAGTGAAGAACGTGAACATAAAAAACGACAGCCAATCCGGCGTAGGTTCATTGAAGGCGCCGAGGATGCGCGGCTTATCCGGATCACCCGAGCGTCGCTGCAGGAGTTCCTCGGCCTCTTCGCGGCCGTCGCGGCCGAAGTAGGCCATCAGGAGGTAGACCATGGCCCACAGATGGCGGGCTTCCTCGACGTTGATCTGAAACAGGCTGCGCATGTCGATGAGCGACGGCGCGCTGGCCGCGAGGCGGTGCTGCTGTTCGACCGAGGCGGGTTCGGTGTCTCCCTGAGTCACGATCAGACGGCGCAAGGGACTGCGGTATTCACCCGGCACTTCCCGCCACACGGATTCGCCCTTGTGATCGCCGAAGTTGATGCGTTTATTCTCGCTGTCGGTTTCGGCGAGAAAGATTCCCCAGCGATACTCCGGCATCATGACGTAGTCGAACTGCGCCCAGCCCTTCTTGTCGACGCTGATCGCAGTGCGCAGGTAAATCTCTTTGTCCTGGTACCGCTCCGGCCCACAAGCTTTCCACCACTCCATGAATTTGGGATGCCAGCTTTCCAGCGCACGATTGAGTCTGCGATCAGAGGCGAGATCGATGTTGTTCGGGATGAGTTGGCTGAAATCGACTCGTGCCGTCATGATTGGGGGTCTAGCTCGCGCTCAGGCTCGGCGCTTTTGAAAGCGGGGACGCTCGCCGGTGCCGTAGAGCACCAGCGCACCTTTTTCGCCGACTGCGTTCGGCCGTTGAAAGATCCAATTCTGCCATGCGCTGAGGCGCGCGAAGATCTTCGATTCCATGGTTTCGGGGCCCGGGAAGCGCAAGTTGGCCTCCATGCCAGTCAGGGCGTCGGGTGAAAAGCCCGCGCGCGCCTCGATCAGGATCCTGAGTTCTTCTTCCCAGTCGATGTCGTCCGGTATGAAGGTGACGAGGCCGAGTTCCATGGCGCGCTCCGCTTTAAGCGGTTCGGCGATCGAGGCGCGCAGATCGGAGATTGCATCGAGATCGTGCTGGTAGCGTGCTTCGAGCCGCGTGATGCCGTTGACCATCGCATAGCGCCCGAAATTTAATTCGCTTAAGGCCACCGTCGCCGGCGGCGCTTGGTCATTTTCAAACTGACCTGAAAGCATGTAGATCTGGTCGGCAGCGAGCACGAGTTCAAACAAGGTGCCGGCGAAGCAACTGCCGGGCTCGATCACCGCGAGCAGGCTTCGCGCGGAGACGTCGACCCGCTTTAATACGCGGCGGGCGAAGAGCAGGATCTCGCGGACGAACCAATGGTTTGCATGGGCTTCGAGGATGCGATCGGCGGTGATCACCTGTTTCGGATCCCCTTCGGATCGGAACATCCACGTGCCGATCTCTTCTCGGTTGAAGCGCAGGTGCAAGATTGCATCGTCCAGCTCACGCATGAGCGCGAGCGGCCAGAAATCGGCCCCCGTCGCGACGATGGCGTCGGTAGTATCGGGCAACGGGGCGGTTGGTCCTTTGAAGGTCAAAGTCGCCAGACCGCGGTCGCGTTCGATGACGATTTCAAGGTATCGATAAGTAATCGCATCCTCACCGAAGCTTCGGTCGATGGGAGCAAGGTGCACGCCGGCGGCCTCTTTCGGGCGATCGGAATCCGCGGCCAGGTGCTCCGCGCGCTCCGCAACGCGCGCATCGAACGAGGACAAGGGTACGACTTCATCGACAAGGCGCCAGTCGACCGCGCGCTGGCCGCGGATGCCTTCCTCCACGGTGCAGAAGAAATCGGCGTGGTCGCGGCGCACGTGGCGCTTATCCACGAGACGCGTGAGCCCGCCCGTACCCGGCAGCACCGCGAGCAGCGGCAACTCAGGCAGGGATACCGCGCTCGCGCCATCGTCGGCCATGATGATCTCCCCGCAGGCCAGGGCCAGTTCGTATCCGCCGCCGGCGCAGGAGCCCTTGATCGCACAGAGATACGCCTGTCCTGAACCTGTCTGGGCGTCTTCCATACCGTTCCGCGTTTCGTTGGTGAACTTGCAGAAGTTGACTTTGTGTTCGTGCGTCGCTCGTCCCAGCATCTTGATGTTGGCGCCAGCGCAGAAAACCCGATCATTGTTTGAATGAATAACAACGCAGCCGACCTCCGGGTGCTCGAAGCGCAGGCGCTGAACGGCGTCGTGCAGTTCGATGTCAACGCCGAGATCGTAGGAATTCGACTTGAGTTCGTAGCCCTCGCCGATGATTGCTGCCCCGTCGACGTCCAGACCCAGCCACGCGACACGGCCGTCGATCCGTAGATCCCAATGGTGGTAGCGATCGGGCGAGGTCTGCAGATCGATCGCACCAGCGGGTACGTTCTGCATGAAGGCATTGTCAGTCGTATTCACCGGTCAGGCCGTGGACGGTCTGTCTCGTCTGACCGAAATGAATGTGCGTACGGGTGCGAGTTCGAGTAGCTGGCAAAGGGTTTCGTCTACGCTCGAGCGTGAACTGTCGACACGCACATTCGCGCGGCTGTAAAGCGCTTTTCGTTCCTTCAAGATGCGCTTGAGATCGGCCATGGCGTTACGGTGACTGGCCATCGGTCGGTGGTCGCCCTGAGCGAGCACGCGTTCCATGTGTTCTTGCGGTGAGGCTGCTAGCCACACGGTGTAACAGGAATTCAGCAATAGCTCATAGGTTTCGGGTTCCGATACGAGGCTGCCGCCGACCGCGACGACAGCGCGGTCGAAACGTTCGAGCGTAGCGTTGAGCGCGTCCCGTTCGAAGCGGCGGTAAGCACTCTGACCGCCCAGCGAAAAGATCTCGCTGACGCCCATGCCTGCCGCGCGTTCGATTTCCTGTACGAGTTCGACGAAGGGGACGTCGGCGCGCTTGGCGAGCGCTGCACCGATAGTACTTTTGCCGGCGCCACGAAGACCGATCAAGGCGACGCGAGTCGGCTGACGATCACCGGCATCGTCCTCCGTACGAATGCTTGCGTTCATACGGCGCAGCGTTTCCTCCGAGGCGGCTCGCAGCCGTTCGCGCAACAGCAGGTATTCGACGGGTCGTTCGTCGAGGGCGTCGACGAGGTCGTCGATGGCGATGTTCATGGCTTCGGCGATCGCTTTCAATAGGAGGATGGAGGCGTTGCCCTTGCCCGCTTCGAGCTGCGCCAGGTAACGCTCCGATACACCGGAGGATGCCGACAAGATACGGCGGGACATGCCGCGCTGTGCGCGGATGCGGCGTGTACGGCGTCCGAGCATTTGCAGGTAGCTTGAAGCGTCGGCCGATGCCGGCTTGGTCGAGGCTTGGCTCATTCGAGTTACGCAGAATATTGCAGAATAAGGAGAAGACTATATGAATTATAATGCATAGATCAGCGACGTACAACTGCCGTCAACGCCGGGTGCCTTGGAAGCGTTCCAGTCCCTCGAGGAGACGATCGATCTCAGCGCGGGTGTTGTACATGGAGATACCGGCGCGCAGCATGCCGCCCGCGGCGACCCCCAGGCATTCCATCACCCTGAGCGCATAGAAATGGCCGTGCCACAGCTGCAGGCCCGTTCGTCCGAGTTCGGCGGCGGCCTCTTCGGGCGTGCCGCGCTCAAGTGTCACGGACACGGTGGGTGCGCGCGGCGCCGCGTCGAAAGCGGGGCCCCAACGTGTGAGGCCGGCGATGGTTTCGAGCCCATCGTGGTAGTAACGCGCGAGTTCGTGTTCGTAGCGTGCGATCGCACCCATGGCATCGACCAGCCGGTCGCGCCGGCTGCTGCCCGTTCCCCAGCCCGCCAGGTAGTCGATTGACGCGCGCACGCCGTCGATCGCGACGTGATTCAGGGTGCCGGTTTCGATACGGTAGGGTGCCTCGGCTTTTTGCGTACGCAGGCGATCGGTATCGAGCGTATCGAGTAAGCCCGGCCGCGCGTAGAGAATACCGACGTGTGGTCCATAGAATTTGTACGCCGAGCACAGCAGAAAATCACAGTCGAGCGCATTGACGTCGACAGGAAAATGCGCGGCGTAATGCACGGCGTCGACCACCAGCATCGCACCGACCGAGCGCGCGAGTACGCGTACCGCATCGATATCGGGCACTGTTCCTAACGCGTTCGAGGCCAGGGTGACGGCGACGATCCGGGTTTTGGCCCCCAACTTTGTGGTGAAATCGTCCATGTCAATCTGTCCCGTTTCGTCCATGCGCACTTCGCGCACGATCGCGCCGCGCTCCTCGAGCTTGAGCCATGGGGCGCGATTGGCTTCGTGATCGAGCGCCGTGACCAGCAATTCGTCGCCTTCTTTGAGACCGCGGCCGAGGGCATGGCTTAGGGAAAAATTGAGCGAGGTCATGTTCGCGCCGAAGGAAATCGAGGCTGGGTCGTCCGCGCCCAGAAAATCGGCGACCGCGCGCCGCGCCGCGGCAACGCCTTCGGTGACAGCGATCGAAGTCGCGAACTTCCCGTCGAAATTGGCGTTGCGTGATCGGTAGCAAGCGACGACCGCGTCGATGACGGCATGCGGCGTCTGGGTACCCCCGGGGCCGTCGAGATAGGCGAGCGCATGACCGTTCACGGTTTCGCCGAGCGCGGGGAAATCCCGGCGCGCCCGTTCGCATTCGACGTCGGTGTAAGTCATATAGGTCTCCGTAGATGCGAGCTAGGCAATGTCGCAAACGGGTGATGATACGAAAGCCTTGGTGGTCTCGCGAGCCCGGTCCGGTTTGGTTTTGGCGGGCCGCCTCTCTATACTTCGTGCCGGTTCAGCCCCGGAGAAAATTCTCATGTCCATGCAGGAAGGCAGCGTCGGGAAACTCGGTTTCATCGAGACGCATGGACTATGGAACACAGAGCAGCAAGAGGCGGCCAAACGCATCACCGCGGAAATCGAGCAGCACGATCTGCGCACGATCCGGATCGCCTGGGGCGATCAGCACGGCATCGTCCGCGGCAAAAACGTGATGAGCCACGACTTTTTGCTGGCGCTCAAAAACGGCGTCGACTTTCAAACCGCAACCTTGTTCATGGACACCAGCAATCACCTGTTCGCCCCGATGTTCTCGAGCGATGCGGGTCTCGGCATGACCGCTTTGGCGGGCGGACCCGACGCCATACTCGTGCCCGATCCGACCACGTTCAGGGTGCTCCCCTGGGCGCCGCGCACCGGGTGGGTGCTCTCGGAGATGCACCTCGCGGACGGCAACCGCTGTCCCTTCGATTCCCGCTCGCTGTTTCGCAAGGTGCTGGAAGACTTGCTCGGCCAAGGCCTGAATTACGTATCCGGCCTCGAAATCGAGTTCTACATCACCCGTCTCGAAGACCCAATGCATGAGCCCGAGCAGGCGGGCCACCCGCCGGATCCGCCACGGGTCAGCGTTATCGCGCACGGTTTTCAATACTTGACCGAGGAGCGGCAGGACGAGATCGATCCCATCTTGCAACTGCTTCACGATCACCTGGAAGTACTCGATCTCCCGCTTAGGACTATGGAAGACGAATGGGGTCCGGGGCAGTGCGAATTCACGTTCGATCCGGTGCGAGGCCTCGCGGGTGCCGACAACATGCTCCTGTTCCGCACGGCGACGAAACAGATCTGCCGGCGTCACGGTTACCACGCGACCTTCATGACGCGGCCGGCGCTGCCGAATTTTTTTTCCAGCGGCTGGCACCTGCACCAGACACTGTACGATGATGCCACGGGTGCAAATCGCTTCGCGAGTGATGACGCAGGGGACCTGGTCCTCTCCGAATTCGGGCGCCAATTCGTCGCCGGCATTCTGGAACATACGCCCGCGGCATCGGTCTTTTCAACGCCCACGATCAACGGCTACAAGCGTTTCGCGCCGAATTCGTTCGCGCCCGACCGCATTACCTGGGCGACGGAAAATCGCGCAGCGCTAATTCGCGTTCTCGGTGAAGCAGGCGATCCTTCGACCCACATTGAAAATCGGGCGGGCGAGCCCTGCGCCAATCCCTATCTCTACATGGCCTCCCAGGTCGTCGCCGGCATGGACGGCGTATCCCGCCAACTGGATCCAGGCGCGCCCGAGATCTCGCCCTACGAATCCGACAAGCCCAAGATGCCGGCCAGCCTCATGGATGCCGTCGCGGCGCTGGATCAAAGCACCCTGTTCCGCAAGGCCTTCGGTGACGCCTACGTCGACTACATACTGGCTGTGAAGCAGTGCGAGATCGGCCGGTTCCTCAACTACGTGACCGACTGGGAGCAGCGTGAGTACTTCGAGGTATTCTGATATGGGTCTTGAAGTGTCTTCCGGAATGGGCCTGATGATGCAGCGCGGGCAACGGCGACCATGAGTTGGCGTGGGGATAAACTCGGTGGTATGTCGGTTGAGGAAATGGACGAATTCCTGGCCGGGCCGTGGCTGGCTCGGCTCGCCTGTCTAAGCTCCGATGGCGCGCCCTACATCGTGCCCGTGTGGTACCACTGGGACGGCGATGCGTTCTGGGTGGTCGGGCGCAAGCGATCGGAATGGGCGCACTTCCTGGCGGCGGATCCGCGGGTGTCCCTGGTGGTGGACGAAGCTGTGCCGCCGATTCGGAAGGTGATTTGCGAAGGGACGGCGATCGTGGTCGAAGCGGCCGTCGGCCCCTATCTAGAGAACGGTGAGAAATCGATCTGGAACCAGATCGGCGAGAAGCACACCGGGCCGCGTTACCTCGGCGACAAAGCTGCCGAGTATCGTGGCGGTGTCAATGTGGAACCCTGTTGGACCTTCCGCATCGTGCCGAAGAAGCTCACCACCTGGCAGGGTTTCGGGTGGCATCCCCGTTACAAGCATCCTGAACTCTATCCTGAGCATCCCCTGACAGCGACAACGACGAGACATCGTGAGTTCCTTGGGAACCTCTGAATAAGTCATGGTGCGTCTGAATGGTTCATGAAATTGTGCAGATCAAGGCACGAATCGCAGGCCATAGCGGGGACTATGGGCAAAGTTCGTAACGCCGAACTGCGCGATTTCATGGGCAAGGCAGATGTGTCATGACTTATTCAGAGGTTCCTTTACTGGCGGCCGACGATCCGGCGCCCGTCATCGTCGAACGGCCCGCGGCGGTGTCTGCTTACTTTTTGAGTTGCGATCACGCGGGCAAGGCCATCCCGCAGCGCCTGGGCGACCTGGGCTTGAGTGCCGCCGATCGCGGACGGCACATCGCGTGGGATATGGGAGCGCTCGGCGTCGCGCGGGAACTCTCGGCGATGCTCGACGCGACCCTGGTCGCGCAGGTCTATTCCCGTTTGGTCATCGACTGTAACCGGCCGCAGCACTCCGTAGCGCTGGTCCCGGAATCGAGCGAGGCTACCGGCATTCCGGTCAATCGATCGCTTTCCGACCCCGAGCGGCGCCGTCGTGAAACGGAGATTTACGATCCTTATCACGACGCCATTCGCGGATTGCTCGACGAACGCGCCGGACGCGCAATCGACACCATATTCATCGCGATCCACAGTTTTACGCCGGTTTATCTCGGCGTCGCGCGGCCGTGGTCGATCGGCGTGCTTTACGGGAGCGACGAGCGCTTGGCGCGCCCGGTGCTCCAGGGGCTTCGTTCCGACGCGAGCCTGTGCGTCGGAGACAACGAGCCCTACCGCATCGATGGCAAGGACTATGGGATTCCCGAGCACGCCCTCAAACGCGGCCTGCGTCACGTCCTGTTTGAACTGCGCCAGGATTTGATCACGGAGAAAGCGCGGCAACGCGACTGGGCGCGGCGGTTGGCCGACGTTCTGCCGCTGGCGGTCGAAAAACTGAGCATGTAAATGCGCTGTATTGATGCACGCGTGAGCGCCGCACCCGTAACGGAGCTCAGACCACGCATAACGAGGCACCGTAGGAGCCCGCTTGCGGGCGAATAAAGTGCGCCCGGCGTCAGCTGCCGTATTGTTCCCGCACCTCGCGCCGCAATATCTTCCCGACATTGGATTTCGGCAGTTCGTCCACGAATTCGACCTTGCGCGGTACTTTGTATCCAGTCAGTTGCGTGCGGCAGTAATCGATGAGGGCCTGCTCACTCAATGACTCGTCAATGCGCACGACCACGAGCTTTACGGCTTCCGTCGACTTATCGTCGGGAACGCCGATCGCGGCGACTTCGTTGACAGCCGGGTGCGCGACCGCAACATCTTCGATTTCGTTTGGGTAGACGTTGAATCCGGACACCAGGATCATGTCCTTTTTGCGATCGACGATCCGGATATAGCCGTCTTCTCGAACCAGTGCAATATCGCCGGTGCTGAGCCACCCCTCGTCGTCGAGCACGGCCGAGGTCTCTTCGGGATCGTTCCAGTAGCCCTGCATGACCTGTGGACCGCGGACGCAGAGTTCGCCGGTCTCGCCGACAGCCATTTCTACGCCGTCCTCATCGATGATCCTGATTTCGGTCGAGGGAATCGGTAATCCGATGCAGCCGGTAAACTCGCTGGCGTCGAACCGGTTGATCGCAACGACCGGTGAAGACTCGGTGAGACCGTAGCCTTCGGCCAGAACCGATCCTGTAATCGCCTCCCAGCGTTCAGCGACTGCGCGCTGCACCGCCATGCCGCCGCCGCTCGAAAACTTGAGTGGTGTGAAATCGATTTCACTGAACTTCGGGTGCTGCAGTAACGCGTTGAAGAGGGTATTGACGCCGGTGATCGCCGTGAAGCGCACGCGCTTCATTTCTTTGATGAAGCGACCGATGTCGCGCGGGTCGGTGATCAGGTAGTTCATGCAGCCCTGCGTGAGGAAGGCGAAACAGTTTCCCGTCAACGCGTAAATATGGTAGAGGGGCAACGCGGTAATGACGATCTCGTGGCCGCGATCGCTGCGATCGCCAAACCAGGCGACGACCTGCAGGATATTCGCGACGACGTTTCGGTGCGATAACATCGCCCCTTTCGAACGCCCCGTGGTGCCGCCAGTGTATTGCAGGAAGGCGAGATCTGAACCCGATATTTCGGGGCGTGACAACTCGGATCCATTACCGACTCGCACCGCCCGGGCCAAGGTCACGGCATCCGCGATGCGGGGGATCGACGTCGGACTTTGGTGGCGCGAAATCCGGTTGAACAAAAAGGATTTGGGCCGCGCCATGAAATCGCCGATGCGCGCGATCACGATGGTTTTCAGCGCGGTCTTCGGGCGTACCACCGATACCACCGGCAAAGAGTTTTCGAACACCACGATGATCTTCGCGCCGGCGTCTGTGAGTTGGTGTTCGAGTTCGCGGGCGGTGTACAAGGGGTTCGTATTGACGATAACCGCGCCAGCGCGCATTGCGCCCAGCATGGCGACCGGATAGGCGAGAATATTCGGCATCATCAGTGCGACGCGATCCCCCGCTTCGAGGCCGCAATGCTGCTGTAGGTAAGCGGCGAACGAATTCGAATACCGGTCGAGTGCGGAAAACGTGAGTATCGACCCGTAATTGCCGAACGCCGGACGATCCGGATACTGGGAACACGCCTCCTCGCACATCTCGACGACCGAAGCGTTGCGATCCGGATCGATCGTCTCAGGTACGTCGGCCGGGTAAGAGTTCAACCAGATCTTGTTCACGATTCTTCAATCGTCAAACCGTTTGTCCGCGCAAGGGCATATACGCACCGATAGAATCCTTGTACCACAATCATTAGTCGGTCCAAACGCTGGAGTCTTGAGTCCGCCGTTCGTAGTAGGCTGCGGCCGGCGGGTGTTTTCGATCATCATTTAGAGCCTGGCTCAAAATTATCCGCGTGTGCTTTGACGGCGCGATCCTACGGAGCAGGGGTCACTTTCACGTATTACTGCGTTATTCGCCGCCCATTTAGCGGCGTTAGGCTGAGCCGTCAGCTCATCGCAGACCTTACCCCTCATCGGCGTCGCGGCGATTCTCCAGTGCATGGACCAAAGCTCTGGGCCTTTTCAGCCTTGTTCAAAGGTATCCTCTGCGCGTCCCGGCGACAACAATAGTCGTTTCTGAACAGGCAAAAAAAAAGCCCGCTCCGAAGAGCGGGCACAAGCCACGTAGAGAAGGGAACTATGGCGTCATCGACGTCGCGTGAGCCTCGTGAAGAAACGATTACACGGCGTCGTCAAATTCTTTGAGCAGATTCCTTATCTGGATTACATGACTGCGGTAGAGTTTGCCGAGTCCGGTGAAATCCAGCGGATCGAGCTGGTCGATATCCTGGAGCTTGCTTTCGTAAATTGCGAGGTCGTCGAGCAATTGATCGCGGCGCTCCCGTATCTCGGCCGCGTAACCGTTGACGAGGTGTTGCGCGGAACGCGTCGGCCGCGTCTCGACGGTTTCAAGCTGCAGTTCTGAAAGATGATCTCGCATGGGTCGAACCTCTGTTTGAAGCAAGAGGTAGCAGGTTCCATGCCACCTGCAACAAGAATGAGTGGCTCGAAGTTAACTCTATGAAAAACTTTGGGTTATTAAGTAGACCCCGGGAGGGGGGGATGTTGTTAGACGCGCGGCCTCGTCCCTTCTGTCGCCTCCGGGCGACGTTTGCCCTCAAAACGAATAACGGGCGCGCACCTTGACGCCGCGATCGGCGAGTTCCGCACGCGCCCGCTCGGTGGGCGAACCCGCGAGCAGGACTGTCAGGCTCTCGAGCGCCTTAGACGCGCGCAGCTCCTGCAGAGCCACGGCGGCCTGGGAGACGGATTCCGTCCAGGCCAGGTAGTCCAGAGGTAGTGCGAGAACGGCCTTTCGCGACGAAGTGGCCAGAGTGGGGAACCGCGATTCAGTGACGACTTCCACGAGGTCGCCTGACCTGAGTTGGTAGAAGGCGAGCATTCGCAGGTAATTGACGTAAGCCAGGGCGTCCACCTCCGTGCGTGCTGAAGCCGCCGCCGCGACCAGCCGGTCGACGTCGCTGACATCACTGAGTATTTCGAGATAAGCGGTGAAAAATAGCCGGGTTCTCGGCGTAAACGCGGGTTGTGTCACGAACGCAATGCGCACGGCAGCGGGCACCCCGATGTTTTTGAGCTTGGATGCGATGAGATCGTTCAAGTCCTCGCTGCCCATGTTCTTGAGCAATGACAACATGCGCGTATTGAATACCCCGGTGCCAAAGGCCGGCCGAGCAAAAACGTTGCGCATCAGCGGCGAGATCGAGGTTGCGGTTTTGCCGGCGCTTCGCGATTTTTCGATTCCGTCGAGCAACTCCTGCAGGACCGGGTTACTGGAGTAGACATCGACGCCCACTTGCGCAGCGGCGCTGCGCCGGTGTGGCCCGGGATTTAAATCGGTACCCGCCGATCGCCTCGCGCCGGAAGGATCTCCGATTTTCGATTCGATGAACGTTTCCTCCAGGTTGTATTGAATATTTCCGAGCAGTTGTGAAGCGGTACCTAAGGGATCGGACAGAATATCGACCACAAATTCCGAGGCGACGCCCCGGCGACCGCCGGGTGAGCGATTTAGACTCACTCCGGATCGGTTGAGCCTGGCCGAAATTTCCGAGACGGTCGAGATCTCATGCAAGCGAAGGCGTAGCATCGATAGGGACGCAATTTTGTAATTACCGTGATCGGCGCGGACCTCGAAATGATAGAAATTGTCCTTGGCATATGACACCGGATCAATTTCGTAATTGGCTGAACGAAGAAACGATCGGGGTAGCACCTCGGACGCCGGTACTTTCTCGATTGTTTCAAATTCTTCTGCAGCCAATACCGGCAGGTTGTTTACCCCGAGGCATAGCAGGGCGCAGATGATCGGCGCGGCGTGCTTAACCGTCTCATTTCGAACACTAATACTTGAACTTGGTGTCATGTTTTCAGCATGCGTTTCAGATTATCCAGTGTGTCGCGGCCCGTTTCTCGTCCGCTCGCGGCTTCACCGGCTTGCCCATCCCAGGCAAGTTCTTCGGCCGGCAGTTCGACTAAGAAGCGGCTGGGTTCGCAGATTTCAATCCGTCCGTAGCGCTTGCGTGAACGGCAGAATGTGATGGTTAAGGTACGCATGGCGCGCGTGATACCGACGTATGCAAGCCGCCGCTCTTCCTCCACCGAATCATCGTCGATGCTGCTTCGGTGCGGAACCAGATTCTCCTCGAACCCCGCGAGAAAAACGTGATGATATTCTAGACCCTTGGCGGCGTGCAGCGTGGCCAGTTGAACAGCCTCGACCTGTTCCTCAACCTCCTGCCGGTCGGCGATGTCGAACAGGGTAAGCGCGGCGACGACGTCCGCGATGGTCCGCGACGGGTCGCGATCGTGAATGCGCTTTATCCATCGCGTGAGTTCGGTAATGTTTTCCTTCCGGCGTTCGGCATCTTTCTCGGTTTCCGAAATCTGGTCGAGCCAGTCTTCATACGTAATGTCATTGAGGAGTTGAGTAAAGGCATCGGCGGGGGCTCTCGTTTGGGCCTCGTGTTGGAAGTCACGCAGCCATCCGGTGAAGCTCCGTACGCGCTTCAACACCTGCGGTGAGACGCGGTTGGCAAACGCCTCGCCGAGTGACGTGGATACCAGGTTCTCCTTAGTCTCCGCGGCGGCTTCAACGAGAATTTTCACGGTCTGGGGACCGATCGCGCGCCGCGGGGTGTTGATGACTCGGAGCAGTGCGTTGTCGTCGCTGGGGTTGGCCAGCAAGCGTAGATAGCAAACGCAATCCTTGACTTCCGAATAGTCGAAGAACGATCGGCCGCCCGAAACCACATAGGGAATATCGCGTTCGCGGAAAGCGTGTTCAAAGAGGCGCATCTGGTGGTTGCCGCGCAGGAGGACGGCGAAGTCTGCAAAACGGTGTCTGTGCAGCAGCCGGCGGTGCAGAATGTCGTTGGCGATACGGTCACTTTCGTCGTGCTCGGTGGTGCAGGATATGACGCGAATCTTGTCGCCAAAACCGCGCTCGCTCCACAACCGCTTTTCGTGGATGTGCGGATTGTGGGCGATGAGGGCGTTGGCGGCGTTGAGGATGATACCGCTGCAGCGGTAGTTCTGTTCCAGCTTGATGACTTTGAGTTGCGGGAAATCGACTGCGAGTAGCTGCATGTTCTCCGGCCGTGCACCACGCCAGCCATAGATGGATTGATCGTCGTCTCCGACGGCGGTCAACCGTCGATGCCCGCCAACCAGGAGTTTCACTAGTTCGTACTGGGACGAATTGGTGTCCTGATACTCGTCGACTAAAAGGTAGTCGATCTGTTCCCGCCAGCGTTCGAGCGCGTCCTGATCGGCGCCCAGCAATTCTACGGGACGCATGATCAGGTCGTCGAAATCCATCGCGTTATACGTCATCAGTGCGTCGCAATAACTTGCATAGCAACGTGCCGCCAATGACTGCGGAGGCGTCAGGTTTTCCTTCACGACCTGCGCCGGACCGATCATAGCGGCCTTCCAGGCGGAGACGCATTGCTGTACCCGTTCAACCGGAATATCGCTGCCCGGCTGATCCCGCCGCATGAGATCAGCCAATACACCTGCGCAGTCGGCCGCGTCGAAAATCGAGAATCCGCGCCGGTAGCCCAATGGCTCACACTCGGCGCGCAGGATCCTGAGTCCGAGCGTGTGAAAGGTGGAGATCCAGGGTCGTTGATCGCCGCGGCCCGGCAATTCGCGAATACGCTCGCGCATCTCGCGCGCCGCCTTGTTAGTGAACGTGATGGCCGCGATCCGCGCCGGATCAGCGCCGCATCGATCGATGAGGTAGGCAATTTTCTGTGTGATGACCCGGGTCTTACCACTGCCGGCACCGGCGAGCACCAGTAGCGGATCGCCGCTGTAGCGTACGGCCTCACGTTGTCGGTCGTTGAGTTTTTCCAATATGGGTGCTGCCGCGAAATTGCGCAGGCCTGAAAATAGGCCTGTTGAGCCAGGTGCGATTTTAGCAGGCCGGCGACCGGAGTAACGCCAGCCATGCCGCACGCTTGGGCCACCTCCTAACAAAGGCTGGTGAGAGATGCCGGCTAATGCTTAGGCGCGGTAGGCACTATCAGGAAAGCCCGGGCGGAGTCGGTCGTGAAATCCAGAGCTGCTAATAGCGGAAATATAAGGACAATCCTCTGCCATAAGGCCGGGTAAACGGGTGGCGGTAATAATAGGGCCGGTGGTCGTTGTAATGCCCGTGCCGCGAATAACCGTACGGACGGTGGTACGGCGCACCGTACCCGAAATGCGATCTGTAGCGGTGCCTGGGCCGATAGTGATGCGAGTAATGGTGAATGACGGGATGGCCGTAATTCAATGAAAAACCATGGAGCGGCCTCACCACGCTGGATCCGCCGTGATAGGCGAGTGCACCGCTGCTCACCAGCAGGAAAAGCAATGTACCGGTGATCCTTATCTTCTGGGGGAGTCGCATGGCCGGCCCTCCGCGTGACAGTGTGATGGAGAGCTTAGCCGCTTATTCCTGAATCAAGACTGAACGGAGCGGAACTTAAATCGCTTCTAGTAAACCCGAGGCCGAGGCCGGTCATATCCCGGATCCACCGCGAAGGGGGGCTCCCGCCCGACCAGGGTCTCGATCAACAGGAGTTCCTCGTCGGTGTGGTTGATGAAGGGCGCTGCTTGGATCAATGTTCCGCTGGCAGTGCCGGCGAGTACGTAGCGCGGTGCGTCGTGGTGCCGGGAGTCGATGGTTTCGGTCGCGTTGGGATCATCGGCGGCGGCAAGCTCCGTCATCCCGTAACACGTGCAGATGTAACTGCGCTCGGGTTCCGATTCGATGTATACGCCCGTTCCGCGGATGCCGATAGTGGCGGTACTCGTACGCATGGTATGACCTCGGCGCCCGAAGACCGACAACAGGCGCCCCGTGACGATCCGCAAGGTTTCGACGACCACGCCGTCGCCCCCTTCTAACTGCAGGCGGCTGTTTGCGCGGAGAATGAAGGCGTCTGTGCCGACCACGAAGACGATTTTCGAACGGGCCCCCGTCTCGACCAGGGCCCCGGCGTTAATGTGTGTATTGCGGGTCGCGAGCGTGCCGTCGACCTTGACCTCACCTTCCAACCGATAGATCGACTGGCCCGCCGGCAACGGTCCGGGTTGGCGTCCGAGCAGGCCGGCGCGCGCGTGCGGGCCACTGAACGCACCCACGGCCAACAGCGCGAGGAGGATTTGGCGGCGCCGCTCATCGAAGGGTGACCAGGGCTCGTTTGGCATGGGCACCAGCTTAGTCCCGCGGGCACTATGGCGAAAGAGAAATCAGGCTAAATTCGACTTTATAATGAATTATTAACTAATAAAACATATAATTAGGATATTTATATAAAGTGATTTCTCATAAATGTTTCAATCGACCTCACGTCGCGGGTGCTGCGCCATCGTCGTAGTGCTCGGTGTATCGGGTGTCTTCGTAGAAACCCGTGCGGCCGGGTGGGTCGTGGACGTCGATGCCGGCCTTACCTATGACGACAATGTCGGTCGCGCCGAGCACGGCGTCGATCGTTTCAGCGATGAACGCGCCCACCTCGGTGCAACGCTCAGACGGTCCTTGGTGCTGGGCGAAAGCCTGGGCCTGGGCGTCGACGCGGCGGTCGTCGCTACGAAGTGGGAGTCTTTCGATGATTTCGACTCGATCGAAGCCGCGGGCGCATTGCGCTGGCGCTTGCAGCCGGTCCGCCGGTTTGGCGCGCCCTGGTTCGAGTTCGATTTGGAGGGAGCTTATCGGCGCCACCAGTCGAGCGCGATTCGCGATGGTCCGCGCGGCACGGCGCTGGCGGCCGTCGCGTTTCGCCCCAGCGACCTGTTACTGGTCCGTGCCGGCTACGGTTTCGATATCCGTCGCGGGCGCGACTCGGCCGTGTTCGACACCGAATCCCATCGGCTGTTCGCGCATCTCGATTATCGTTTGAACCGACGCATCACCCTGTACGCGACGGGCGGTTGGCGCGACGCCGAAGTCGTGTCGACGTCGACGCCGAATCAAGCGATCGCGCGGGTCGCCAATGCGATCACGACGGACCGCGCCATGGGGAAAACTCTGGCGCTCGAAGGGCCCGGTCATACATCGCTGCCGCCGGGTCAGGTGCGAATTGTGCAACGCGTGGCTTATCAGATCGACGCTTCGATTTATGACGCCCGGGGCGGTGTCAACTGGGGTATTGGCAATAGCGCCTCGATCGATGCGCGCGCTGGTTACTTCGAATCACGCGGCCGTGGCGGCAACGATTACAATGGCTTCCAAATCGGGCTCGATTTCGTGTATCGCTACCATTGAGCCGAATCGACTCGGGCGCTGGATCGAAACCCTTGAAAAAATATGTCGCAACAAGTGCCTTCGCCGCCCTTTTGTCGGCCGGCGCCGGGTTCTCTGCCGGCGCCTGGTGGGCGCGGCTGAATGTACTGCCACCGCTGGCAACGGTGATGGTTCACGAGGCGGGCCTCGAGTTTGTGGCGCGTTTGGATACGGGCGCCACCGTATCGTCGATCAACGCGCAGGAGATCGCGGTGATCGGCGGCGGCGATGAGCCGTCGCGCGAGGACGCTGGCAAAATGGCGCGGTTTTTTCTCGTCAATCACGATGGCGAACGTCGCCAAGTGACCGCAAAAATCGAAGAGGTGCGCGGTATTCGCACGGCTGATTGTCGTGAACTTCGCTACCACGTCTACCTCACTGTACGGCACCGGGGCACAGCGTATCGGGTACTGACTAATCTGAACGATCGCAGTCGTTCAGGCGAAAAGCTGCTGCTCGGCCGCAACTGGTTGCGTTACGGATTTGCGGTAGATCCCGGTAAAGAACCTGAACTATGAATTCGCTAGACGGACAACCGATCGCGGACATTGCGCTCGGAGCCTTAGAGTTGCGCTTGCTCGGTACGGCTCACGTGTCGCGCACGAGCGTCGAAGCGGTCGCCCGGGAGATCGATTCTGGCGCTTACGATCAAATAGCCGTCGAGCTCTGTTCCAACCGGCATCGCGGCATAGTCGATCCCGGCGCACTCGGCCGCATGAATCTTTTCGAGGTCATTCGGGCGGGCAAGGCGCCGATGGTAACGGCCATGCTCGCCATGGGCGCCTTTCAACAACGGATCGCCGAACAATTCGGCATCGAGCCCGGGGCGGAAATGCGCGCGGCGATCGACGGTGCGGCTAAGCATAAGTTGGAACTCCATCTTATCGACCGTGATATTGGCACGACGCTTCGCAGGATCTATCGAAACGTGCCGTGGTGGAAGCGTCTATATTTGTTCTCCGGCTTGTTCGCGAGCGTCGTCGTGGACGACGAAATCTCCGAGGAAGATATCGAGGCATTGAAGGAAGGCGATATGCTGGAAAGCACCTTCGCGCAGTTTGCTGATAGCGCGGGCGCAATTTACGGGCCGCTGATCGACGAGCGCGACCAGTATATGGCCGCACAATTGCTCGAGCTGAGCGATGGTCGTTCGGGGCGCATGCTCGCCATCGTCGGCGCCGGCCATTTGAAGGGGATTCAGCGATACCTCGATCAGGGATTCGAAGATCGACGGCGGCGCATGCGCGAACTCGAGGAAAATCCACCGGCGCGGCGCTGGTTTAAGTTTATCCCGTGGATCATCGTTGCGCTCATACTGGCTGGGTTTAGCGTCGGTTTTTATCGGAGTCCCGAACTCGGATGGACGCTCGTTATGGAATGGGTATTGATCAACGGCGGTCTCGCCACGCTGGGCGTTGCGATAGCTGGAGGACATCCGCTGACGATGCTGAGCGGTTTCGTGGGTGCGCCGTTGACTTCACTGAATCCCACGATCGGTGCCGGCATGGTCACGGCGCTGGTCGAGGCGTGGATCCGTAAGCCAACGGTCGCGGACTTCGGTGAATTGCGCCGGGACACCACGACGCTGGCCGGCTGGCGCAAGAATCGCGTCGCGCGCACCTTGCTCGTGTTTTTTCTGAGCACCCTCGGATCGGCAATCGGAACTTACGTTGCCGGTTTTCGAATCTTCGATCATCTCGTCAATTGAAGGAGGGCAGCGCCGCGCGGTAGGCCCGTACGGCCAGTGTTGCGGCAATAACCAGATGAACGGCAAAGACGACGACGGCGGATATCGGCGTGTCGTACATCGCCGATGTGGGCATGACCACGGTGGCGAGCAGGTCGAGATTCGCCAATTTCAGGATCGCAGGAATCAAGGCATCCAGCATTAAGATGTAAATTACGGTCATTCCCACCGTGCGCCGCGCCGGCGAACTGAAACTGAAATAGGTCAGTAAGGCCACGTCGCGCAACATCATGAACGCCAGCGCCAGGGCGGCCGATCCAAGATTGTCGAAACGTTCGTTGCTCAAATAGGGCGCGGAACCACCCGCCAGGTTAACCAGTCCCAGGAACAGGGCAAGCATTGCCGAGGAGGACCACAACGGCATTTCCTCGACCGCGCGTTTGATTCTCCCGCCGATGAGCGATCGCAGCACGCGTCGGTAATCGATGGGATCGCGGGGTGCGGAGAAGGCGGCGACATAACTCAGAACGATCGCGGCAACCGCTGCGTTGGACGCCGCGCGCATCGCGATATTCGTCAGCGTCGGTTCGAATCCCGTCGAGAACCCCGTGGCGTAGAGGCCTATAAACAGCGCGAAACCGATCCACAACCAGGGCGTTGTTCGGACCTGGAGCTCGGTGCACATGGCGCGGTAGGCGCCGATGATGCCCCACGCGGCGAACACTGCGGTCGAACATGCGATGAACGTCAACCGGTCGGCCGCGATGCCGTACCAGAGGATCCCATCGGTGGCATCGAATACGTCCAGTACCTGCCCGAGGACCACGAGCAATACCACCACGAGCAAGGTATTGCTGAACCGCGTATTGATGCGCCGCTGCAAACGCATGCCCACCAATCCCGCGGTCATCGCCGCGGTCTGTGCAAGGAGCGCGCCGAAAACGACGCTGCCGGCCGTCATGAGACGCTGTCCTTGATCGGCGCCAGAACCGCTTCCGAGGTAGATGACGAGACAGATTGCGCCGCCATACCAAGCGATTGACGTCGCTCCGAGGAGCTTGCCCCAGGTCATGGCCCAGGGATCCATCGACGACATTCGCTGAATGTCCCAGGTCCTCTCCCGCGCTTCTTCGATGACGGCGGCGGCGGCCTGCCGTGCGCCCCAGAACACCGCGATAAGGACGAACCCGAACAGGGCCAACGAAGGCAGCATCGCCCGGGCGGCGAACGCGATCGCGAAAATGACTACCGGCGCGAGTATCAACCGGTGTGCGCTGAGCTCGAGCCAGAGATTACGTTTGAGTTCAGGATTCATCATCATTCAGCCGGCCTATTGACCGGAGATATGACTGCTGGAGGTCTTCGGTTACGGGGGCGAAGCTCGAAACCTCAAGCCCTAGGTCGACTAGCGTTCTGAGCAGCGCCGCGCGGTCGCTTGCGCCGCCGGCGAACACGAAGCGCCAGCCATGCTCGGAACGTTCCAGCGCCGAGATGCGGTCGTGCCCTTCGAGCGTTGCTATCAATCGCGTATCTTCGCCGACAATTTCAATTTCCATCTGGGATCGCGATTCCAGGTTCGTATCGAGCGCACGATGTTCGATCAGGCGCCCCTCCCGAAGAATCAGCATATGGGTTGAATACGCTTCCAGCTCCGACAATATGTGAGATGAGATAAGCAAGGTAAGACCGCGGCTTCGCAGGTTCAGAAACAATTCACCGAGTTCATAGCGCGCTTCAGGATCGAGTCCGGAAGCCGGTTCGTCGAGTATGACTACGCGCGGCGCATGGATGATCGCGTGCGCGATCGCGACGCGCTGGCGCAGGCCGCGCGACAGATCCCCTGCACGCTGATCGAGGCGCTCTGCGAGCCCGAGATCCGTTGCCGTCTGATTTACGACGGATGCGACTCCGGATGGGTCGACGCCATTCGCGCTCGCCACGTAGGTGAGCGACTGGCCTACGGTCAAATCGTCGTAGAGCCCGAAGAAATCCGACAGATAGCCGATCGACTCGTGGCTTCGACGCGGTTCTTCGATGACATCTACACCGTTTACCACGATCGAACCTGCCAGCGGCCGGTCCATTCCGGCGAGGCAGCGCATGAGCGTGGTCTTGCCCGCGCCGTTCGGGCCAACCAAGGCCGTGATCGTGCCGGCCTCGACCGAAAAGCTAACATCGTCCAGCGCGCGCAGCCTGGGGTATTCATAGATCAGGCCGGAAGTTTCAATCACGTCGATACAGTCGTCGAATGGCCGCGCGGCGCCATTGTTTATGAAACCGGCGGCCGACAATTGACCGCATGACAAACGGGTGCCAATGTATCATGTACGGCGGTGGTTCAACTCAGCGTTGGCATATGCGGCTGGGTGTCGCAGCGGTTCGATTTCAATCATGCACATGATTCGAGCGCGTTCGAATATCGGCACGCTTTGTGTGGAGTAAGTATAAGGCCTTATGAAAACAAGAATTCATATCGCTTGGTTATCTGCATCAGTTTGTGTCATCGGTGTCTACATCGCATGGGGTAGGGCCTTCGCCGACGAAAGCCGCGACATCGAAAAATATTGTGAAGTCCATGCGGCGGCGATGGTGGCCGAGATGCAGGCTCAAAGCGAGTCTCCATTGCAATCCAAAGAGCGTGCTCTCGTGCGACGTACGGCGCTCAAATCATGTCTTGTACAGAACGCGCCCGCTCAACCCGTTACCGAAGCGGTCAGTCAAGCCGATCGGCAAGTGAAACCATCAGCGCCTTCGGGCACAGTCGAAACGTCACGCAACGATGGTTTCTGGAGTGCGCTCGGATCGATTCTCAACGGTTCTACCGAGCGCAGTAAAGGACACGATCGGCTGCGTCGACGCGGCCGTTATTGAGTCCTGATTGCGAGACGGAACAATGCGTTTTGAATCGACCAATTGCTACACCCGGCTCGATTCGGCTGGAATATGATTGAGTGGCTGCGGATTGCGACGCGCCGGGATATTGTTACCCGCTCGAGCAAGGTCGCCATGATAGTCGGTACCATTCTGATCGCTATCAATTATGGTGATCGACTGATCATCGGAGCTATTCTGCCCAATGAATGGATGAAAATGATGTTGACCTTCTGCGTTCCCTATTGCGTTTCAACCTACGCGTCAGTGAGTGCGGTTTTGTCTGCCAAATAGGCGTTGCGATCGATTACGCGTGAAAACGACGTCACCGAATGCAGCAAATAGTGGTGACTAACACACGATATCAACGCATTGTGGAGATGCTGAACCGTCGTCAACCCGATCTGACGATAATCATGGATGGCGTGCACAAAACCCATAATCTCGCCGCCATCGCCCGCACCTGCGATGCCGTCGGGATCGGATGGATTCACGCAGTCAGTCGCGATGGGCACCTTCATTTGGGACATAAACGCGCCAGCGGCGCCGAGAAGTGGGTAGCGGTCGCTACGCATGCGAGTATCGCAGACGCCTACCGACATCTCAAACACGAGGGTTTCGCCATCGTCGCGACCGTCCTCCGCGCCGATGCGATCGAATTCGATCAGATTGACTATACAAGGCCGACCGCGATCGCGGTCGGCAACGAACTCGACGGCTTGTCGGAGAAAGCGGTCGAGGGCGCCGACACTTGCGTTCGTATCCCCGTCCAGGGTGTAGTCGAATCGTTGAATGTCTCGGTCGCGACCGCATTGATCTTGTACGAAGCCATGCGTCAGAGGCGGGCTGCCGGCTTTTACGAACGGCGCCGGATCAGCGACGAGGATTTCTCCCGCCTGGCTTTTGAGTGGACGCATCCGCCGGTTGCCGCGTATTGCCGCCGCCAAGGCTTGAATTTTCCACCACTCGACGATCACGGCGATCTCGCCCAGGCAATCGGGGATAATCGGTCGAGCAGTGTGGGCGAATTTCTCGCGCGGATAAAGGAAAAGGATTGAATGGCACTATCCCCAATCTTGCTGAGATATCCGCGTTAAAGATTCGAGGTCGAAGGCTGCTAAACTGATCGGGGGCCTGAAACGACGCTAATTATCAGCCCTTTCACTTGTGATTCCGGGCGACCGAAACGATGCCAAATTACGAATATATTTGCGAGGCTAACGGTGAAACCGTAACCGTCAAACACGATATGGATTTCGTCATCAGAAATTGGGGCGAACTCTGTTTTGCTGCGCAAAGACCCCTGGCTGAGACCGATTTCGACGCCCCCGTCAGAAAGCTCATGTCCACCGTCGCCATCTCCTTCCCAACCGGTAACTCCACCTACAAGAACACCGGGTTTACCAAGCTCGTCAAACGCGACGAGGGCGTGTACGAAAACGTTACGGCAACCGGGGACGAGCACCGATATATGATCCGGGGCAAACCGGAGACTCTTCCGCATCTGCACAAGAAAATCCGGGACTAAACGGGCATTTGCAACAAAAGTGCGCCTCGCTACTTAAATCCGAGAATCAACCGGCATTCTCAGCTTTCGATCATTCTGATTTTTTCGTTCTGCGGCATGCGATAGAACCGCCGGAGTTCGTTGATGAACGACGGTTCTCGGTGCTTTCGAGGAAACCGTCGGCTCAGACCGTCGCAGTATTTCGCAGCGTAGTGATTGGCCGCGCGGTAGCGCGCTTCGTCCTGTTCGTTTAGCTCGCTATCGAAGCTTACGTTCGTAAACAGCGCTTCGTGAAACGACTCCAGTGCGCCATATGCGCCTTGATTGAACAGCAGCATCGTGGTGGTTACGAACTTATCGACTTCAGCCTGCAGTTCGAGTTCGAGCTGGGTTACGGATTTTTCGTAAACCGCGTTCCAAAGCACGTAATTGAAGTGACTGACGCCTTCCAATGCGACTAAAAAATCGTTCAGATTGTTGGCGGTAAGCCGCTCACAAGGATCTTCATCGGCCAGCGCATTCAGGATATCTTGATCGATATATAATGAGATATCGAGACATCCGTCGGACTGTCGCAATAACAGCTGCTCGCGCTTTTGCTGCCCTGAAGTATCGGCGGCCAGGGACGCTGCGAGCCGGGCGTCAGTCACGAGGAAGTCCATGATGCAATGCTCTACCGGCGTTTCGTAAAGCGCGGACAATTGGTGCTGAAGGCGAGTCAACAGCATGTCGGTCATTTCCTAATGAACGGCCGACGGGTTCATGGTCAGGGGTTGAATGCCGTTACGAATGAGTTGCCGTCGTGCACGGTCGCTGCCGGTCTTTAGCCAGATTTCGTAGGCGCGTAATACGTCACTGTTCGATTTGAGACCGCTCATCTCCCCTATTTCGCCGAGCAGATCCACCAGCACCGCGAACTTTTGGCACAGGTCATCGAACAATTCAGCGGTCAGAAACCGGTCGGTTCCTGCCGGCATCGAAGCGTGGAGAGCGCCGTAGGCAGCCTCACCCATGCCGATGTAATAGTCGATGTCGACGACGCGGCGGCGAAGACTGTCAGTGAACAGGCCGCCGATGAACAACGCGATGTCACCGAGCTTCTGCAGGGCGCGATTGCGGTGGTCGGGTAAGGGCGCGCTGATCGCCTCGGCGTAGATCAACGCCAGTGGTTTGATATGCCGGCCGTCGTCGGATACGGCATTGAGCGCGCGCGAATCACAATATTCGGTCAGAAGATTGACGACGTAGACGAAAGTCGTATTGCCGAGTTCGACTTCCTGGTTATGAGTGGCTGTCTCCAGCGCATCGCGAAAGTGCTCGCGAACGCTAATGGACGTGATCAAACTTAGGTCGGTGGTGCTCACGGTACAAGCTCCTGACTCGATTTCAGCTCTCCTGGAACCTTTAACGGCTTCGCCGTCCGATTCCCTTAAGCGCGTTCGACCAATGTGATCCAATTATCGTGCCATGAGATCTTTAATCAATTACACACCCTAAGTGACTGAAATTAAGAGATCATGTAGCAGTCTCAGAGAGGGCTGCTAAACAGTATGTCCCACGGGGGCGACAGACGTGTCGCAAATGGGCAGAAATCGCCGCGCGTGGTCGCACGCCAATAGGTGGGCGAGCCTTTATCCAAACGGTAAAAAAAAAGAACCCCGCCTGAGCGGGGTTCTGAACGAGAAAGGTCTGGGTGAAACTGGCTTACATCATGCCACCCATACCGCCCATGCCGCCCATGTCGGGCATTGATGGTCCCGCACCACCACCCTCTTCCTTAGGCGCCTCGGCCACCATGGCTTCGGTCGTCAGGATGAGCGATGCAACGGACGCGGCGTTCTGTAAGGCGATTCGCACGACCATGGTCGGATCGAGAATACCCATTTCGATCATGTTGCCGAATTCGCCGGTCTGGGCGTTATAACCCTCGTCGCCGGATCCGTCCATGACCTTGGCGCAGATGACTGAAGGTTCATCACCCGCATTGGCGACGATCTGGCGGATCGGTTCTTCGAGTGCGCGCGCCAGGATGTTGGCGCCAGTCTGCTGGTCGTCGTTGTCGACCTTGGCCTTCTTGGACTCGGCCTGGATCCGCAACAGGGCAACGCCGCCGCCGGCGACCACGCCCTCTTCGACCGCCGCGCGAGTCGAATGCAGCGCATCCTCGACACGCGCTTTCTTCTCCTTCATCTCGACTTCCGTCGCCGCGCCGACCTTGATGACGGCAACACCGCCGGCCAGCTTCGCAACGCGCTCTTGCAGCTTCTCACGGTCGTAGTCGGAGGTGGTCTCTTCGATCTGGGCTCGGATCTGGTTGACCCGCGATTCGATCGCTTTCTGATCGCCTGCGCCATCGATGATCGTCGTATTCTCCTTCGTGATCTGGATCTTCTTGGCGCTGCCGAGATCGTCCAGGCTTGCCTTCTCCAGGCTCAAGCCGACTTCTTCGGATATCACCGTGCCGCCCGTCAGAATCGCGATGTCTTCGAGCATGGATTTGCGGCGATCGCCAAAGCCCGGGGCCTTGACCGCGGCGACCTTGACGATGCCGCGCAGGTTGTTGACCACGAGGGTCGCCAGTGCCTCGCCCTCGACGTCCTCGGAGACGATCAGCAGGGTCTTGCCCGATTTGGCGACGCTTTCCAGTATCGGCAGCAGGTCACGGATGTTGGAAACCTTCTTGTCGTGCAGGAGAACCAGCGGCTCTTCCAGTTCGACGTTCATCGTTTCCTGGTTATTGATGAAGTAAGGCGAGAGGTAGCCGCGATCGAACTGCATGCCTTCGACGATCTCCAGTTCATTTTCGAGACCTGTGCCCTCTTCAACGGTGATGACGCCTTCTTTACCGACCTTGTCCATCGATTCGGCGATGATATCGCCGATCGCGTAATCGGAATTGGCCGAAATAGCGCCGACTTGCGCGACCGCTTTGCTGTCGGTGCAAGGCGTCGAGATCTTCTCGAGTTCAGTGACGGCTACCACCACGGCCTTGTCGATGCCGCGCTTGATGTCCATCGGGTTGACGCCGGCCGCAACGGCTTTCAGGCCCTCACGAACGATTGCCTGCGCCAGTACGGTCGCCGTGGTCGTACCGTCGCCGGCAACGTCTGAAGTCTTCGAAGCGACTTCCTTGACCATCTGGGCGCCCATGTTCTCGAACTTGTCTTCGAGTTCGATTTCCTTGGCGACGGATACGCCGTCCTTGGTGACCGTCGGCGCGCCGAAGGTCCTCTCGATGATGACGTTACGGCCCTTCGGGCCTAGGGTTTTCTTGACGGCGTTAGCCAGAATGTTGACGCCTGCAGCCAGCCGCTGGCGGGCGTCGTCGGAAAAACGGACTTCTTTAGCCATTTTTAGTAATCCTCTTAAATCTTTTGCTTAGCCGCAGTTTCAGTCGAATACAGCCATGATGTCGTCTTCGCGCATGACGAGGAGTTCCTCGTCGTCGACTTTGACTTCAGTTCCGGAATATTTTCCGAAAAGAATCTTGTCGCCGACTTTCAGGTCGAGTGGGCGCTGTTCACCGTTTTCCAGTATCTTTCCGTTGCCCACGGCCACCACCTCGCCCTTGATCGGCTTTTCGGCGGCGGAGTCGGGGATCACGATACCGCCGGGCGAGGTCTTTTCCTCATCCCAGCGCTTAACGATGACTCGATCGTGTAGGGGTCGAATCTTCATACCTTATTTTCTCCTCAAACGATTTTTAACTGATTGATTTTAATGGTTTTGATTGAGCGCTATTAGCACTCTCCCTTGAGTAGTGCCAGAAATATAGCGGCGAACTCATGAATGTCAAGCGCCGAGGGCGAATAAATCGAGTGGTGACGCGCGCCGTGGTGCGGGCAAGTGGCGTGGAAGTACGCGTCCGCGGACGTAGAATAGCCCAGGGAAATCACCCCCAAGCCGTTTCGGAGGCACCGTTGTCAAAATGTATGAATCGTTATCGATCGTAACCGCCGCGCTGCTCGTGGCGGCAGCGGCCCTGAGCCCGCTGCCGGCCTACGCCGTCGGCCAACACCAGTTCGGGAACTACCGGGTGACGGTCGCACCGGATGCTCAATCGGTGTTGTCAGACGCGGATTACCAGGTCACCGTCGAGAACGAGGAACTGTTGCTGTCGCGCCTGACTGCGTCTTACACGGGCACGCTGTCAAACAGTTTCGTTGCAGATTTGAACGAGGACGGCGGATTCGAAGTGGTAGTGACCTTCAGTCATCCGGACGGCCATTTAGCCAAGATCCACGTTTATAGCTGGAACGAACATCTCCTGCAGCCTCTGCGCGTTGCCGATCTGGACGATGCGCAGAAACTCGGTTATCGCGGCAACGACGAATTCGCGATCCGGAACGGTCACCTTATACGCATGTTCCAGATCTATGAAGAAATGAACGGCAACTGGTCGCCGACGGCGTCCCGCCGTCAATTACGCTATTCTTTTAAAAGCGAACGGTGGAATGACGAGTAGGTGCGCACTGATCGACCACGCCGGAGCAGTGAATCGGAGTTCGCAAGAACAGGTGAAAACACATAAGTCGCGAATCGGAATCCAATCGGGTCACGGCACGAGGGGTAATCACACATGTCTTCGTTGACGTCCACCCTCGACCAATCGATCGATAAACTATTGATGCATTGCCATCGACGGGTATTCCCGTCCAAAGCCGCGATCATCCGGCAAGGCGATCCTGCGGGCGAGCTGTATTACATCACTCGCGGGTCAGTGACGGTGCTGCTCGAGGACGACAAGGGCCACGAGATCGTGCTGGCGTACCTTAACCCCGGCGATTTCTTCGGAGAAATCGGGCTGTTCAACGAAGACGCAAGCCGCACGGCCCTGGTACGCGCCCGTGGAGAATGTGAAATCGCGCAGATCGGATACAAAAAACTGAAAGGACTAACCGAAATTTACCCCGATCTGATCATCGCCATGACCTCACAACTCGCGCGCCGGCTTCGCAACACGAACCGTAAGCTGGGCGACCTCGCTTTTATGGACGTCTATGGTCGGGTCGCGCGCACCATGCTTGAGCTGTGTGATCAGCCGGACGCAATGACGCATCCCGACGGTATGCAGATTCGCGTAACGCGCCAGGAGCTTGCGCGGCTGGTGGGATGTTCCCGGGAGATGGTCGGTAAAGTGCTAAAGGACATGGAAGAACAAAAGCACGTCGCGGCAACCGGTAAGAACATCGTCGTACTCGGCGTCCGGCCAAAACCCGTCGACCGTGTCCTCAAGACAGACTGAAACGGCGCGGCATCACTCGACACCTACGTGCCGCAACACGCGGCGTTGCTCGGTCGGAAATCGATCTAAAAGACGGACGATATTGACAGACTGCTGGTCGTTAATGCCCGCGGTTTCGGGCAGCACCTCCTCTAGCGCCGCAATGACAAGCCCTCGCCGACCCGCGATGCGGCCGTTCCACGCAATGGCGGCACCTCTATATATAGATGGATTGCAGCATAGATCCACAATATACTGGATAAAAGCGGCTGTTTTGCGGTTATTCGGGCGACGCCGTCGTCGATCTCTCGCCGGACCGCCGCGGGCTACGATAGGAGATAGGCATGCGGCTTTCGGTCTGGATTTTCGCCGCGTTTTCGACCTTGACCGCGGCGTCAGCGAGCGCGGACGAGTTTGCTGCGGCACGCGATGCGATCGAGCAGGGCAATTACGTGGCCGCGGTCGCAACGCTCGAAACGCTGGCCGAAAAAGATGATGCGGGTTCGCTCGCGCTCCTGGCCTCGCTGTACCAGATCGGTAAGGGCGTTCCGAAAGACATCGAGCGCGCTATTGAGTTATACAAGCGTGCCGCGGAACTCGGCCATCCGGAGGCGCAATTCAACCTCGGCAATATTTACCTACTGGGGGAAGGTGTCAAAGCGGATGAAGCCTGGGCGCTGACCTACTATCGGCAGGCGGCGAGCCAGGGGCACGAACTCGCGGCTCGTAACATGTCACAACTCTACCGCGCCGCGGGACTGGAACCACCGACCTTCCCCGCCGCCGCAACAGCGACACCGGCACCCGAGGACCTCGCGCGTCAGGAGGCGGAGCCGGAAGTGACCGCGGCCCCCCCGGTGGTCGAAGTGCCGCTTGCGCCGACGACGCGCATCGGCGAGGCCGGCCAGCAAAGCTCGGTTGAAGTGGCAGAGAACGCTCGGTTAACTGCGCCGGCTGAGGACATCCCGACGGCGCCGGCCGACCCGGTCGTCGCGTCGTCTCCGGGCGTCGAATCCGCGGCATCACCCGCAGCGGAGGTTTCCGCCGATGAGATCGAGGCCCTCCGACTGGCGCAGGCACACGGGGTTGAAGTCAGTATCGACCCTGATGATGCCGTGGTTCGAGCAGGGCGTGCGGTCGACCCCGATGGGCAGGCTCTGGAGGATGCCATGAGCGCGATTGCGCGCGAGGATTTCGATAGCGGTCTCGAGGGCATCAGCGCACTCGCGGAACAGAGCTATGGTCCGGCTGAATACGAATTGTCGCGCTTGTACCTGGCCGGGCACGGTGTCGAACAGGACACTGCCGCCGCTATGCGCTGGCTGCACCGTGCGGCGGAAAACGGACAATCCGCCGCCCAGTTCGATCTCGGCAATCGCTATCTGATCGGCGCCGGCGTCGAGCCCGATGACGCGATGGCGATCACGCTCTTTCGCAATGCTGCACGCGCCGGCCATCAAACCGCGCGTGAACGGCTTGCGGGACTCTATGCGGATGCGGGCTTGCCGATGCCCGATCTGCAACGTCCCAGCATGCCGGTCGCGCCCTCGGTCGAACCGGTTCGCACGGCGGCGGCCGAATCCGCCGCGGTCATCGAGGAAGTTTTCGAACCGGCGCCGGCGGCACCGGTCGCCGAAGCTGCGCCCGACACGCCAGTACCGCCAACAGCGCCCTACGAGTATGCGGTGATCGTTCACGAAGACGAAGCCGTTCCAAGTGCGAGTATCGACGAGATCAATCCGCCTAAACCCGAGGATCATGAAGTCGTCGCTGGAGGGGAACTGGCACAGCAGCGCCTACCCCTGATTGCCGCTACACCCGCCGACGAGCCGGCGCCGATCGAAGCCGGGACGGATAGTATCCTCGATGAAAACGCGGATATCGTCTTGGCGGCGGCACCAGATGTCGAGGAACTCCCGCCGCTCGTGAATGAAATCGCGGCGGCGTCCGAGGTCAAAACGGTCGAGCGCGACCCCATCGCCGAGCCCTTCGTTCCCGCGCGGATGGACGAGCTTGACGATGAGGTCGAACCGCCCGCCGACCTACCGATAGCGGCCGCGGCGACGATTGGCGGCGTGATGGGTGCCGCGTCCGGTGCGGCCGCAAGCGTTGACGGCAGTACCGTGACGAAGGAACAACGGGGTTTCCTCGGCCGTCTCAAAGATGCGCTGGTTGCCGCCGATTCAGGGCCGATCACGAGTCGCGCGCCGGGGGCTGCGTCGAATATTCCTGCCTCCCCCAAGGAAGCGGCGCAAGACGACGAGGATTTGAAGCTCGTGATCGCCGACCAGGCCGAGCCCGACCCGATCTTCGAAATGCCGACCATAGACTCGGCCAAGCAGGCCCTGACGCAAGGTGACTTCAAGCACGCAGCCGAAATGTTCCACGCGCTTGCCGAAGACGGTGACGCCGAAGCGCAGGCGCACATCGGCTATATGACTTACCAGGGCGAAGGCGTGAAGCGGGACAAGACGAAGGCGGTGAGCTGGTACCGCCGTTCCGCCGTCCAGGGTAATCGGGACGCACAATACAATCTCGCGGTTTCTTATGCGTTCGGCGAAGGTGTAGCGCAGGATGATGGCGAGGCTGCGGTCTGGTATCGGCGGGCTGCGGAGCAGGGCAGCACGATCTCCCAGTACAGTCTCGGCGTTTCGTACGCCTTGGGCGAGGGCTTGGAACAAAGCGACACCGATGCGGCAAAATGGTATCTCGCCGCGGCCGCGCAGGGTTATCCCGCCGCGCAGTACAACATCGCTTACATGTATCGCGCCGGCAAGGGCTTACCACAGGACGACACCGAAGCCTTGAAGTGGTTTCTGGAAGCGGCCAGGAACGGACACTCCTCGGCGCAGTACAGCCTCGGTTACATGTACCGCGCCGGCAAGGGCGTCCAGCGCGACATCGATGAAGCCGTCCGCTGGTATCGCATGGCCGCGGACCAGGGACACCCGGAAGCACGTGCCGATCTCGTGACCCTTACGCCGGACGGTTGAAGCGTCTCCGGAATTCCTCAGCCCGCCTTCGTGCAATAGACGAGTTAGATCTCAACGGTGTCGGGTTGCCCGGCTTCCGGCGGTACCTCAGGTGGTGCTTTGAGCGAATCTTCCAATTGCCTGGTGAATTCCTCGAGGCGCTCGCGTAACTCTGGAACGCGTTGTTTTATTGCTTCTTCGATGCGTAAGAGCTCCCGCTCGATATCGGGCAGCACTTTCTTCATTTCTTCCACCGATTTATCAATGCCGTCTTTGAGCGCGCCGCCGAAGGCTTCGATCTGATCGATGACCTGGGCGAGATTGCTCTGCAGTGATATGTCCCGGATCGTTGCGGAATAATCCACGCGCCACCGTCCGTTCTCGCGCACCAGCAGGGTATTGATCCTGAGCGCTACGGGTTTGTCGGCGCCGAGCGTAATGCGGGTTTCTATCGAAGTCGCGTCACCGTCGATGACGACGCGTTCCAATTCGAAAGACTCGACGGGCATGATCGCGGGATCGTCGGCGAGAGTTTCTTGATCCTGGGCTCGCACGTACCGTCGGATCTTCGCCGGATGCTGGGTAATGACAGCTCGCCAGAAACGATCCGCGACGTCCTGGGGCGGCAGGGGCCGCGCGCATCCTGGAATCGTCGCAAAAAGCGCGAGAAAGACAAATAGGAGCCTGTATGGCATAGGATGAATCTACTACGGCGGCGGGAAATCGGTCCAGCTTTCCGATCATTGACGTTAAATAGTCACCCCTATTCGCCTCAAATGATCGAAAAGCTGGCCTCGATTTCCCCCTCGCCTCGCTACGATTCCCTATGCCATACAGGCTCCTAGAGCGCGCATCACGCATAT
Source organism: Gammaproteobacteria bacterium (assembly GCA_963662545.2). Lineage (GTDB taxonomy): Bacteria > Pseudomonadota > Gammaproteobacteria > JAYYZW01. Next base: position 1,211,333 of record CAXXLL010000003.1, on the reverse strand, counting down.
GCTCCTGACCTTGTTCGAAGATTCCGAAAAATTAATCGGCGCCACCGTGCGGCTGCCTTAAAACCGCACGTTAGCGGGATCAGGCCTCTCTATCAATCGCCGTCGGACCGCTGAACAGGGCACGCTCCGGCGCGAGAACCTTGCCCATGCGCATGATGCGTTGCCAGTGGTCATCGCCGATGTCGGAGCGATGTAATAGTTGAATCTCCTCGGTGATTCTGACGAAATCCTCGACGCGCTCGTTGAGATAGTAGACCTCGACGAGGAGGAGTTTCGCGCGATGGTTGCCGGGCGTACGTCCGATCACGTCTAACAAAAGCCGTTCCGCTTCCGAATAATATCCGTGTGCGATCCTCGATTCGATCTCTTCGATGGACACGACTTCGCCCGCACGCGCTTTCGCATCGCCGCTTTCAGCGGGTTCCGGCTCACGCTTTTCTGCGATCCGGCGTTTCACTTCGTCCTCGAGTTGCAAGCGCTTCTCAGCCTTGAGTCCGATCTCGGCCTTGAGATCTTCATCCGCAGTTAGTTCGGTCTGCTGCAAGCCTCGCCGACGCAGGTAGGCCATGCCGGCGAGCGACGCTTTCGCGATCAAGCTAACCAAGAGTACAAGACCGAGTACGGTCAAAGCGAGCTTGCCGAACGAGCCATCGTCCAGGAACGACCCACCGAGATCGGCCGCAGCCTGCTCAGTGGTGCGCGGTGCCATGGCGGCGGGTGTCTCCGCACTGGTTTCTTGCGGTTTAACGACGGCGATATCGTCGTCAGTCGCCGCCGAGGCCGGCATGGCGAGAACGACTGCAGCCACCGCGGATTCGGTTGACGGTGAGGCGGTGGGCTGCTGCGAGGCGTAGCGTTTACGAATCGCCGCGAATTTCACCTCCAGCGCTGCCAGGCGTGCTGCCCTGCTGATGTCGGGGGCCGTAGCACGGGACGCCGCTGCGATGCCTGCGCCGCGATCTGCCGACTGTGCCGAAGGCATACTCAAGGCGGCCGGCGACCGGATCGCGGTGGCCGAAGCCGGCGCAATTTCCTCGGCAATGGCGTCGACCGACATGGTTGCAGGGCGCGTGGTGGCCGCAGAATCGTGTTGCGGCAAGACGAGCATTACGCCGACCCGCATGCGATTCGCGTCACCGGCGACGAATGCATGAGGGTTATCCGCGACGATGCGCTCGATGGTCGCACCCGTATCGCTTCTAGCCAATCCGGTTTCGCGCATGATGCGCCACAAGGACTGACCGGATCGCACGGGGCCGTATTGGCTAGCGGACGCATTCGTCATCGGCGCGACGCCCCGCTCTTCAGCGATCGGCGGGACAGGCTTTGAGCGGTAAACGGCGGGGTCGAGCGCGAGGGTATAGTGACGTACGCTGGTCGTCGTGCCCGTTTGCAAGCGTACGCGGAAGGAAACAATGGGTTCGTTTACCGGCACGGTCGAGGTCAGCTTGAGATAAGGCTGCCCGCGCCGGTCTTGCGCCAGCGACGGTGATATCGTGCTGAGGGCGCGCTGCTCGGCGCTATCGTTGCGAGTGCCGATCTCGGGTCGCAATTCGAAACTGGATAGAGCGAGTTTGTCGGTTTGCGCGCCGTATAAGTCGATGCGTGCGATGAGCGGCTCGCCCAGCCGTGAATAGCTCGAAAGCTGTCCGAGCTGGACTGCGAGCGCCTCGGTACAGCACAGCCCTATCAAAAACCCGGCGATAAGGTGACGGTTGTTCATCAGTTATCCCCCACACGATTATGCAGCGTATAGTTGTAGCGTAGCGCTGCTATCGAGCATTAACGCGAATCGGTTCACGTTTTTACGAATTTTGACTTGAATTGACATAAGAACCGGTTTCAGGTCGGCACGGCCCGGTTAGAGGCCCTCGCTTTTCAGGCGTGTATTGTGACTTCATCGGAGCGGTCAGCAGTAACTTGAATTTCGCAATACGGCGTTGCGGGTTGATCTATTGATCAATGAAGCCAGAATCTTTCGACGAGGCCTATTTCGAGCGATTTTATTTCGATGCGGAGACCCGCGTGGCGGACCCGTCATATTTCGATCGTCTGGCGGGGTTCATCGGCGCCTACCTGGCATTTCTGGACTGTCCGGTGGAAAGCATTCTGGATGCCGGTTGTGGACCGGGCCTGTTGCATCGCGGGTTGCGCCGGGCGTTTCCGGGCGTCCGCATCGACGGTATCGATGTCAGCGAGTACGTCTGCAAACGGTACGGATGGCAATGTTCCTCAATCGAAGACTACCTGCACGAAGAGGGCTTCGATCTCGTCATCTGCCATGACGTCCTCCAGTATCTCAACCGCCCCACGGCGATACGCGCACTCGAGAAGCTGGCCAGCTTGACCGACGCTGCGCTCTACTTCGGTGTACTCACTCGCGAAGATTGGGAGGGCAACTGCAACCAGCATCGTACCGATGGCGACGTTCACCTGCGGTCGAGCGCCTGGTATCAACGACGATTATCGAAGGAATTCCGAAATGCGGGCGGCGGCGTGTATGTGAAGCGCGACGCGGAGGTCGTGATGTATGCCCTCGAGCACCTCGCCTGAGCCTAGCGGCGGTCTCCCGATTATTTTTGAGACCTAATCGTGCGAACTTTAACCCGCGGTTTCTATCGCCATTGCGATGAAGCGGAGCGCGAGCCCATTATTGCACCAGCGTTTTCCCGTTGGCGGGGGACCATCGTCGAATATGTGTCCTTGGTGACCGCCACACTTAACGCAGTGATACTCCGTACGGGGCCAGATCTGTTTGAAATCCGTTTTCGTGGCCAGATGACCGGGGATCGTCGTGAAGAAGCTCGGCCAACCGGTGCGGCTGTCGTATTTCATTTCGGAAGTAAAAAGCGGTAGATCGCACGCCTGGCAGACAAACAGTCCCGGGCGCTTCTCATCATTCAGCGCGCTCGAATACGACCGTTCGGTATCTTCCTCGAATAACACCCGGTAAGCCGCTTGCGGCAGCTCCCGCCGCCATTCCTCCAGCGGCCTGTCCAGGCTCGGTTCCGCTCGGACCGGCTCGAAGCCCACCGGTCGAAAGTCGCGCCAGCGGCGCTGCATTTCCACAATGGATTCCGGGGTCGTCCGCGCACCGGCATCGAGAAAGGCGAGCGGCAATAGCGGCAGCGCGATTCCTAACCCGGTGGCTTTGAGAATCTGTCTTCGGTTCATGGCTCCTGACCTCGCCTTCAGGTGACGTCGCAACGACGGTGCTCGATGGTCACTAAGATACGCGTCACGGAAAGAAGTTCCACTGTTGAGTCAGCCGTCGAGATAGGCCGCAACGAACTCCTCGAACGATATCGAATCCTCGGATTCCAGTCGACGCTGTTCTTCGTGTGACTCTACGGCAAGCCGCTCGAACCTGGCTTTGAGGTTATCGTCGGGAGGAAGTGCGGCGAAATGTGATCGGTGGGCGACGGAGAGTGCGGCCGAGTAATGATGAAAAGGTTGAGCGGCGTCGCTCAAGGCCTTCAGGATCTTGGTCGATGGTAGCCGATCGGGCTCGTTGATAACGGCAATTTGGCGTTGGCGCGCTTTATCGTATTTTCGCGATGCATCATCCGCATCGAGGAACTCGCAAATGGGCTGCATGCGATCGCAGATTTCGAGGCTCCAGTCACGAAGATTACGCCGCGAACCGTTATAGGCCAATTCGAGGCCGGGCGTTCGGCCGCGCAGGGCCACTGTGAGTTCGTTGTATTCCATAGCCCGCAACTCGCCTTCGGACAGCGCGACGCTTCCTTCAAGCAGGCAGAAAATCAGGAATGCTTCGAGGAAGTACAACTGCTCAATTTCGACGCCGATGGGACTCGTGCTGGCAACGTCAAGTGCGCGCACTTCGACGTATTCGACGCCCCGTTCGTCCAACGCGGACGTCGGCCGCTCCCCGGCGCGGGTCGTCCGCTTGGGGCGAACGAAGCTGTAATATTCGTTCTCTATTTGAAGCAGGTTGGTACTGAGCTGAATCTGTTCCTCGCCGTCGCTGACCCCGATGGCCTCGTATTCCGGGTAGGGCGTCTTGATGGCGCTGCGGAGGCTGGCGACATAGCCGTCGAGATCGTCATAGGAGACGATCAGCGCGGCTTGGTTCTTGTTCTTGTAGCCGATGTCGCTCATTCGCAACGACGTTGCATAGGGGAGGTAGTAGGTCCCGCGGGTGAACGCCTTGAATCGCGTCGTGCGTCCGGCGAGAAAAGATTTACACACAGCGGGCGAATTGCCGAACAGGAACGGGATCATCCATCCTAGTCGCTTGAAATTTCTGATCAGCGCGAAATAGTTGTCGTCGATAAATCCCTGCAGGGGTCCGGCGAGATCTTCGTCATCCTGAAACGCCGGCCAGAACTCCTCGGGCAGCGAATAATTGAAATGTACGCCAGAGATAGCCTGCATTCGTCGACCGTAGCGGTAATCCAGGCCCACCCGGTAGACGTGTTTCATCCGCCCGACGTTCGAGCTCCCGTATTCGGCGATCGGAATCGAGCCGTCGTCGGAAACCGCGCACGGCATACTCGACGCCCACAGCATTTCATCCGCCGGCAGGTCCTGATAGATGAAGCGGTGAACGTCTTCCAGAAATCCGGTCGCCGCCGCGGTATCGGAGAAGGGCGGCGTAATGAGTTCGGGCAGGGATTCGGAATAATCGGTCGTGATATAGGGATGGGTGAGCGGCGAGCCCCACGCGTAGGGGTGCGGCGTCTGGGCGATTTCGCCGTCGTCCGTGATCCGCAGGCTTTCCTTTTCGAGACCCTTTTTTCCGCCACGCAGCAGCTTTGCCGTCCCGGACGACATCAATCGTTCGAGGCGGTCTTCTAGTAATCTTCGCATCGGATCGGAACTAGGAATGGTTGCTGGCGAATGCCGTTCGTGGTGGGGCTGTGAGTATACCAGCGTCGGCCTCTACGACATGGTATCTCCGGCGGGTGCTTGAGCACCCGAAATTTAAAGCCGGTAGAATCACGATGGCCTTCGCGGACAGGATACGAAACGAGTCGATCGAGCGAATGACGACAGGAATTCGTTTTTCAATATTCCGCTGACTTAGAACAGTTTCGTCACGGTTTAGCAACAATGATTTATGAGACACCGACATTCAGTCCGGGCGGCGATCGCTACATGCTGATCGAATTCGGCGATGAAATGAATCTCGACCTGAACTTCATGGGGCAGGGCCTGGCGGAAGCGCTCGACGGCGGCACGATACCCGGGGTCATCGAGACCGCTCCGTGTTTCGCGACGACGCTCATTCACTACGAGCCCGAGATCATCGGCTACACGGATCTGAAACAAGAGGTGTCGCGCCTGATCGATTCGCTCGGTCCGAGCAAGGATATCGAGATGGACAGCCGTCTGTTCTATTTTCAGACGCTTTATCTCGATCCCTGGAGCAGGGAATGCATTGATGATTACCGGGAGAAGATCAATCCGGACAAAGAACAGGATCCGGAGTTCATCGCCAGAGTCAACGGCCTCGAAGACGTCAACCAATTCGTGCGGGTCCATTCCGGGACCGAATACTGGGCGGCGAGCCTCGGTTTTTGGCCCGGGCTCGCGTTTCTCATGCCGCTCGATCCGCGCTGTCGGCTGACCGTGCCGAAATATAATCCGCCGCGCACCTGGACGCCCCAAGGCACCTTGGCCATGGGCGGCATGTCGACTGCCATCTATCCGGTCGCGAGCCCGGGCGGCTATCAGTTGTTCGGTCGCACGCCCGTCCCGATCTGGGATCGCGATCGGAAATTCGAAGAATTCAACGGCGAATTATGCATCTTACGCCCCGGCGATCGCCTCAAGTTCGTGACGTGCTCAATGGAGGAGTACGAGGAAGTCGACCGCAAGGTCCAGGAGGGCAGCTATAAGTACAACATCATCGAATACCAACGATTCTCGGTACGCAAGTACAAGGAATGGGTCGGCAAGCTTGATTTGAGCAAGCGATTCTGACGGAGGTTCCTTAAATGCTAGAGGTCATCAAACCCGGTCTGGAGACATCCGTGCAGGATTGGCCGGGACGCGTCGGTTATTGGAATAAGGGTTTCCCGCCCTCGGGGCCCATGGATTCATGGTCGTTTCGTCTGGCCAACGTCCTGGTCGGCAATGCGCCGGGAGATGCCGGCCTCGAGTGCCAGTTTATCGGCCCGACCCTGAAATTCCAGCGCGACGCGATCATCGCGCTGACCGGGGCGGACATGCAGGCGAAGATCGACGGAGAACCCTGTGTGACCTGGGAGAGCGTCGCAATTAAGGCGGGGCAGACGCTGGAGATGACGTTCGCCGCGACCGGCGCACGTGCATACATTGCGATCGCCGGCGGCATCGCAACCGAGCCCTTGCTCGGCGCGCGCGCCACTTTTCACAAGGCCGGGGTCGGCGGTATGGAAGGGTATGCGCTTAAAGCCGGGCAGGTGGTTCCCGTCGGCGAAGGCAAGGGCAAGCCCGGGCGCCGGGTCAAGCAAGTCGCGCGGCCGGTCATCCGGACCGACCTGCGCTGGGAGATCGAAGCGGTTCGGGGCCCCAACGACGATTGGATAGACGAAGCCGGACATCTACGATTTCTGAGCGCGGACTGGAAGCTCTCTTCGAAAAGCGATCGCACGGGCTTTCGTCTCGACGGGCCCAATTGGACGTTTACCGACAAGGCCCACAACAAGCTGCCCGAACACGGCGAAGAGCCGTCTAACATCATCGATCAGGGTTACCCACTCGGCGCAATCAACCTCGGCGGACAAACCCCGATCATTCTCGTCAACGACGGGCCGAGCATGGGGGGATTCATCAACCCCTATACGGTTCCGCAATGCGCGTTCTGGAAGTTGGGACAGGCGCGACCGGGGGAGATCCTGAATTTCAAATCGGTGACCGTCGAACAGGCGCAACAGGCCGCGGCGGATATCAAGGCGCTGTGTACCGAGGCTACCATCGAGGGTTCGTAGATTGGTGAAGGAAGTAAGTTTGCAATCGGCGGGCAACATGTGGAAGGTCCTGGTCAAACCCGGCGACGCGGTGAAGGCAGGAGACACCCTTTTCATCATGGAAATCATGAAAATGGAGGTTCCGCACGACGCGCCCGCCGACGGCGTGGTCAGGGCGGTGCATGTCACCGAGGGCACCGAGGGTCTCGATGCGGGCATGGTCGCGGTGGAGATCGATTAGCGCGGGTTCGCAGGATTTTTTTCAGTATCGGCATCAACCGATCGCCAGCAAATACGAATGCTTCTCACTAAAAAAGCGTTTCCGAGGGAACGTCCCGCGGTCCTATTTTCATCCCAAACAAACGCGCTGTAACACGCCGGTGATCCTCATCGTTATACGGCAGAAGCAGGAATGTAGGTGTATCGAGTCTATGGAGATATTCAGTCCGGCAATTGCTACAAAATCAAGCTGCTCATGAATCATCTCATAGATAAACCGAGCCGGGGGCATTTGGATCAATCCGTCGGCTCGAGCCCGCTCTGCGCCATCGCGACGGCGCGGAAGATGGCGCGGCCCTTGTTCATGGTTTCTTCCCACTCGAGCTGCGGCACGGAATCGGCCACGATCCCACATCCCGCTTCTATATAGAGCCGGCCCTCTTTCATGACGGCGGTGCGTATTGCAATTGCGGTATCCATGTTGCCGTTCCAGGAGAGATAACCGACCGCACCGCCATACACTCCTCGTTTGACCGGTTCGAGTTCGTCGATGATCTCCATCGCTCGAATTTTCGGCGCACCCGAGAGCGTTCCGACTGGAAGTGTCGCGCGCAAAACGTCCATGGCGGTCTTGCCGGCCTTTAGGGTGCCTTCTACGTTGGACGAAATATGCATGACGTGCGAGTAGCGCTCGATCACCATCTTTTCAGTAACCCGTACGCTACCCGTTTCAGAGACCCGCCCGATGTCATTACGGCCGAGATCGATGAGCATCAGGTGTTCGGCCAACTCCTTTGGATCGGAGAGCAGTTCCCGTTCCAGCGCTAAATCTTCTTCGGGCGTACGCCCGCGTGGACGCGTACCGGCCAGTGGCCGCGTCGTCACCAGGCCGTCTTCCAGTCTGACCAGGATTTCCGGCGATGATCCGATCACGTGAAAGTCATCCAGATCCAGGTAGAACAAATACGGCGAGGGATTTAAGTGCCGCAACGCCCGGTATACATGGAGCGGGGGGACGTCGAGATCGATGGACATACGTTGCGCCAGGACGACCTGCATGACATCGCCGTCGATGATGTACTGTTTGACCCGCTCGACCGCGCGCATGAACGCCTCGCTGCCGAATTCCGAATCGAAATCCGCTTCATCCGCCGGCGTGTTTCCGGTGGCGACGGGAAAAGCCGGCACCGGTGCCTTGAGGCGTTGCGCCAGTTCTTCGAGTTTCCCTACGGCGCATTCGCGCGCGCTCCGGTCATCGGCATCGATGTAGTTGACCAGCAGCAATTCGCCTCTCAGGTTGTCGAAAATGACGAATTCATCGGCCTGAAGCAAAAAGATATCGGGCGTATTCAGAGGATCGGGCGGGCTCGTATCACGCAGCCGCGGCTCGACGAACCGGACCGCGTCATAGCCGAAGTAGCCGACGAGACCGCCGCAGAATCTGGGCAGATCTTCGGCAGGCGGCACAGCAAAACGAGCCTGGTAAGCCTCGATGAAGGCGAGCGGGTCCTCGACCGTCGTCTCTTCGATCGCGCGCTCGCCCTCGCTCACAATGACGCGGTTTCCACGAACGACGATCGTGCGCGTCGCGGGCAGGCCGATGATGGAATAACGGCCCCATTTTTCGCCGCCTTCGACCGATTCGAGGAGGAAGGAGTGCCTGCCGCGGGCGAGCTTCGCATAAACGCTGAGCGGCGTGTCGAGATCGGCCAGCACGCGCCGCGTCACGGGCACGCGCCGGTATTCCGCATCGCGCAGTTCGTTTTTTCGATCCGGTGTCACGGAGCCGCCTTATTCGATTTGCACCCGCTCTCCGGCAACGACGACGAGCTGTACTGCGGTCCAGGCCGGCCGGGGGCGGCACAGGTTAATCGATTCGACATGACCCAACAAGGCGGTTTCAAGATAGACGTCGAAAATCATGAGGCAGCACATCAGTTCGCCGCCAAGCGGATTCGTATGCGGATAATTTTGAGATTATTTCTAATAGCGGCCCGCTTGCGCGCGCCTGGCCTACCCTGGCAGAACCCAAATTTTCGGAGACCCGCGTTCAGCCTCCATAATCTGCAAGCTCCCAAGTCTGCGTCCCGGTCTTTAAAAACGGGCTGTCGGAGCTTTCCACACGTTTCAGTCGGACCAGGCCCACGTCTTTTGCATACCATTCGGTGATGCGAACCAAGACCGAGGCCTGCGAAATTCCTCGATCGGTGGCGATGACGGCGCGTCCTTCACTTTCGACGCGGATGCAGTCATCGAAATATCCGGCTTCCACTCGGACGGAAGCATCGTTCGCCGCGATGGTTTTTTCGATTTCTACAGGGTACCGGCGCACGACGACGCGATCGGTGCGGGCGAACGTTCGACTTTCGATCAAGCCCAGGGTAGTTGACACGCGCCATTTGCGGCCTGGTTCCAACGTGTCCGGAAGTACCACCCGCGTACTTTCTTCACGCACGATACCCGGCATACCCGGCCGGCGGCTCGCGATGCGTTCGACACCGTCTCCGTTGTAGCGGAGGTAGTCGAGCGAGGTGATTTGCGCAGACTGGAGAAAGACGTCCTGAGCGTCGAGTACGCCTTTTCCGGAATTCACGACGATGTAGCGGCTGTCGCGGTGCTCGTCCAGAATCGTTTCGCTGATTTCGTAATACCACCAACGCGAACGTTCGAGGGGGAAGTAGGAAGAACTCGAAGAACTACAGCCGGCCATGAACGCTGCTGCCAAAAAAGGCAAACACAGCGCGAACAACTGCTCGCGCGATAAGCTCGGGAGAGGATTTGGCACAAGCCAAGCCTTCATGGTCTTGTCAGATTGGAGATTAAGGAATCTCTGAATAAGTTATGGCGCGGATGAAATCGTGCAGATCAAGGCACGAATCGCAGGCCATAGCGGGGACTATGGGCAAGATTCGTAGCGCCGAGCCGCGCGATTTCAGGCGCAAGGCAGGTGTGCCATAACTTATTCAGAGGTTCCTTAAGCCCCTTCCGGCATTTTCACCTCACGCCGACGAAAAAGAAATGTTCGTCGCACGACCGCCAACGAGTTCTAGAGTTAAGGACAGACCGGTGAAGGAGTCAGCCTGTGAGCAATTAGCTACCAGACAGTGAAAGATCCGAGTTTTTCAAAACTCGATAAAGGGCGATAGCTTGTATCAAAGAGGCCGTCCGTGGCGAGGGGGTCCGTGGTGCGGGAAATCTGTCCTGTGACGATTTCGAACGCGCTTGGTATCAGCTGCTCAAACTGCGGTCGTTGGTGTAAAAAATACCTCTGAGTTCGTGACGTTCGTCGAGCTCTAGCCGTAGAAGGACTCTCGCGCCGATCGCGCGCGCCCGGCTGAAGACTTCGTCGGCAGTCTCGAAGGGAATGTACTCTCCGTTTAAATCTTGGTATCCGGCGTACCGCGAGGACTCGATCAATGGCTGTAAGGCGTTCATGCTCAGCTCCGTGGCTTTTCTGGCGTTACGGTGGGTAAAGCAACAAGCGTTCCATTCCACTCAGATTCGCTGAATTTCGGTCCATAAGTGAGAACCCGTTAAAGCTTTGGCGGGCAAAATGTGATGGTTTTCGCGACGCGCGGACGCAAGAGAACAAAGAGGGGACGGGCCGGTGTCACCTTGTGGCGACGGCCTGGGGCGGATTATTGCATTGCAGCAATCAGTCGGATTTTTGACGCAGGGAACCGATGACGGCGATCGCCAGATTGGGAAGAAGCGCCACCAGTCCGGGATGAAAGCCGTATACCTTGCCCCTGACGACGAAGTCCAGAACGCCGAAAGCCAAGGTTAGTGCGATCACAATGCCCGTCACGAGTCCGGCGAATACGGCACCGCCGTGCAATCTTTGCCAACGCAAACTGAGCATGAAAGCGGGAGTGAGCTGGATCAGCAAATCGAGTTTGCGATCCATTAACGTCACCAGCGAGGCCTTTTCGCGCAGCAGCAATGCCACTCCAATCAGAAGGACGATGATGAGCCAGGAAAACGCCTTGCCGAGACGCGTCAGCGTTTCCTGAGAAGCCTTTGGTAGCAGATTTTCGGCGCAGATGTCCTTGGTCAGCATGGAGGAGATCGATAGAAGCGCCGAATCCGCGGTCGACATCATGGCGGCGAGCACGGCTGACAGGGTAACGACGACCAAACCGTAACCGAGGGCGGAATGGAGCTGAATCTCGCGCAGCACGCGCCCGAAGATCTGATCGGCAGAGGCGCCTTCGAGGCCCGGGATGTAGGCGAGCGCCATGATCCCGGCCACCAGTGAAATGATCATCGTCGGTAAGGGCATGAACGCCATGACCGAGAGGCTCAGACGCAAGGTCCTGGGCGAGCGCGCCGCGTAGATGCGCTGTATCGCCTGTGGGTAGAGACAGATGCCGAAGCCTACGGTGAGGATGTAACTCAGCCATTCGCGACAGCGGGCTGCGTCGGGCGGCAGGGCTTTGCGAGTACCGCCGGCGATATCGGCCTGCATGATGATGCGCGTGGCCTCCTCGAGCGGCCCGAACCGATCGAGCAGCATGACGAGCAAGAGCACGAAACCAATCGCGAGAATGCCGCCCTGAATGGCGTCGGTCCACGCGACAGCCCGCATACCGCCCAGCGTGCCGTAAATCACCATGATGAGGGCGAGCACGATGACACCGCCGGTGTAGGCGATGGCGCCCTCGTCGTTGGCGAGCCCCTGCATGGCCCGACCCATGGCCATCAATTGTGCGAGTAAGAAATTGCACAGCACAACGATCATGATCACCGTGACGAAGAGCGTGAGCGTCTTGTTTTTAAATCGATCCTGAATGTAATCGCCGGGCGTCAAGTAGCCGCGTTCACGCGCGAGGCGATGCAGTTTCGGCGCAAAGATCAAATAGCAGATCACGACGGTGGTCATGAAGTGCAGGCTCGTAATCCACGCATAGCCGATCCGGTAGGTGGCGCCGGTGAACGCGAAAAAGGTATTACCGCTGTACTGCGTGGCGAAAAGTGTCAGAAAAAGCACCGTAAAACCAAAGCCCCTTCCCGCCAGATAAAAATCCTGCAGGGTGTCTTCACGCCGCGCACGCCGTGCGATCCAGCCAATGATCAATAATGAAAGCAGATAAAGTGAAATGAATGCCCAAGCCCCCGGCCCGAGCGGAACGAGATTACTCATCGTCCATATCGCTTTCGCCCGGCCACGGGCGGCGCAGGATCAACGCGGTCAGTACCGATGCAGCAAACGACACCACGATCGCGATGACGACCCACGCCGGCATTCCGAAGAGCAGCGCGTGATTGTCGCCCGGGTAGTACCAGGGTACTGCCGCGACGAGAAGCAAAACGTATAAAAAGGGTGCGAAGCGGCGCAAGAGACTAGCCTACATTGGGTCCGGCTTCTGATTCAGTCGGCCCGCGGCCGCTTTGCGAAGGGCTTAGCGAGCGGTTCGCCGACGAAAACACCCTGCCCCGGCCAGCGGACGCTTTTCCAATAGGCTTCAATCAAGGTTTCGCCGTTCAGGTAGTACATCATCGCCAGCGCGGGATCGGGAAACTTCTGCGGAAAGTTGCATGGCTCGGTCACGGCGCCGAAGCTGCCGGTCGCGCCTGCTTCGATCCAATCGAGGATGCTCATCTGCGAACTCCCGATCAGAACGCCGCCGGCGGATGTCAAATGATCTGCAAGCGCACCCGGCAGGAATCCGAGGCGATTAAGGTACGGCACGCTTTTCGCTCCCGTGAAAAAAAACATGACGTCAAGCAGGTATGGAACGTCGTCCGATTTGATGACCCGCACGGGAAACCGGTCCGATACATTTCTTACCGCAATCGCATAACGCGAAGCGCGAGTACTGCGCGCGATATCTTCTGTGTCTTTCAAATAAGCCGTCGAGATGGGCTGCGTGTAATCCGAGCTCACGCCGCGATCGATCAGGACTTTCACGTTTTGCACCGTGCGGCCGGCCAGCATCATTGCCGGTCGCACGTCGTGGTCGCGGTAAGGAAAACGTGACGGTGAATCGAAGTAGGGATTGACTGCCGTCGTTTCGCAATCCGTGGCGCAGTGCGTTGTGTCAAAGCCGAAAGCAAAGGCCGACGTTATCGACATGCAATCCACTCGAAAGGGTAAAGTCCACGCAAGTACATAAGCTTCGACATATTCCGACGTCCTGTCGCGCACGCCATCCAATAAATCATTGAAGCTTTCCGGATCCAGGTCGCGGCCCGGCGACTTGATCGATACGGGCACGATGTGATGCTCGGGGATTTTGCGCCTATTCGCGTAGTAGAACGCGATCGCGCGGCTATCCTCGTCCAAGACGTTGTAGAGGACTGCAATATGCGACGCGTCGAGGCCGTATACCTCTAGCGACAGGGCAAGCAGCAGCATTATCCGGATACAGGCGCGGCCGTACACGTGCCGGATTTAAATACCGTTTCCAAAAGGAGAGACAGATTTATGTTCGCCCGCAAGCGATTCGAGCCCCCGTTCGAAGGCAAGCAAGCGTCGGATTATTCGGAACACAAAATTAATGCGCCTTTTTCAAGGCTTTCATGGCGCGATCGAGTCCTTCGATCGTCAACGGATACATTTGATCGGACAAAAGCTCCTTGGCCATGCCAATGGAAGGGATGTGTCCCCAGAATTCTTCGGGTTGCGGATTCAGCCATACGGCATACGGGTAAATGGCCATCAACCGGGCCATCCAGGTAGCGCCGGCTTCTTCGTTCCAATGCTCGACGCTGCCTCCGACCGCCATGATTTCATACGGGCTCATGGTCGCATCGCCGACGAAGACGAGTTTGTGATCCGCGCTGTAAGTATGCATCACCTGCGCCGTGGGGATCCTCACGTTGGCGCGCAAATTATTGTCCCGCCAGACCGTCTCATAAATGAAATTGTGGAAATAGAAATATTCAAGGTGCTTAAATTCGGCGCGGGCCGCTGAGAACAGTTCCTCGCAGATTCGAATATACGGGTCCATGGAACCGCCGACATCGAGAAACAGCAAAATTTTTACGGCGTTGTGCCTTTCCGGCACCATCTTGATATCGAGCAGCCCCGCATTTCGCGCAGTCGAGCGGATCGTATCGTAGAGATCGAGTTCTTCTTGAGCGCCCTCGCGGGCGAACCGTCGTAATTGACGCAGCGCCAGCTTGATGTTTCGTGTTCCCAGTTCGACCGTATCGTCGAGGTTGCGGTAATCGCGCCGATCCCACACTTTAACCGCTCGTCCCTGGCGGCCTTCTTCCTGCCCCATGCGGATCCCTTCGGGGTTGTAGCCGTAAGCACCAAAGGGTGACGTGCCGCCGGTACCAATCATCTTGTTCCCCCCGTGATGTTCTTTTTTTTGTTCTTCGAGGCGTTCACGCAGGGCTTCCATGAGCTTGTCCCAGCCGCCCAGGGCCTCTATCTGCGCCTTTTCCTCGTCAGTCAGATCAAGCTCTTTTTGTTTGCGTAGCCACTCCAGGGGTATTTCCCCGATGAATTCATCGAAAATCGTTTCCTGTCCCCGAAAGTGCTCGCCGAACACCTGATCGAAGCGGTCGAAATATCGTTCGTCCTTGACCAGCGTCGTTCGCGCGAGGTAGTAGAAATCGTTGACGCTGAAACCGGCGACGCGCGCATCCAATGCGCCCATCAGCGTCAGATACTCGGTAATGGAAACCGGAATCTGGACCTTTCTCAGTTTGTGAAAAAGCTCAATTAGCACCGGTGCGTCTCGACATGAAGACCAGCCGCTCGAATAGGTGCATATCCTGCTCGTTCTTAAGCAGGGCGCCGTACAGCTTCGGAATGGCCTTACGGGAATCTTTTTCGCGCAGGGCTTCCGGCGGAATATCTTCCGCGACCAGGAGCTTGATCCAATCGAGCAGCTCGGAGGTCGATGGCTTCTTTTTCAAGCCGGGAATTTCGCGTAACTCGAAAAAGCACTCGAGGGCTTCCGCCAGAAGACGCTTCTTGATGTCGGGGTAATGCACTTTGACGATTGCGTCCATCGTCTCGTGATCCGGGAAGGCGATGTAGTGGAAAAAGCAGCGCCTCAGGAAAGCGTCCGGTAATTCCTTTTCATTGTTGCTGGTAATGATGATGATTGGACGGTGCGTGGCCTTGACGGTTTTTTTGGTTTCATAGACAAAAAACTCCATCCGGTCGAGTTCCAGCAACAGATCGTTGGGAAATTCGATGTCGGCCTTGTCGATTTCGTCAATCAGGAGCACCGGTTTAGTATTGGATTCGAACGCTTCCCAAAGCTTGCCCTTGACGATGTAATTTGAAATATCGTGGACCGCTTCCTCGCCGAGCTGCGAATCACGCAGCCGGGCTACGGCGTCGTATTCATATAAACCCTGCGCAGCTTTCATGGTCGATTTGATATGCCATTCGATCAGCGGCCGTTCGAGAGCCTTCGCGACCTCGAGAGCAAGCATGGTTTTCCCAGTGCCGGGTTCGCCCTTGACGAGCAGTGGGCGCTGCAGTGTGACAGCGGCGTTGACCGCCATCATGAGGTCGTCAGTTACGATGTATGTATCGGTACCGGTAAATCGCTGGTCGGACATGTCATTCCCGTATGTTAAAAATCGCGGTCATTGTAAAACATGGGCGGGCGCTTGATTCAATCCACCCGTAATACTGTCTCAAGGGCGGCGGGAGCGCTGCTACTCGCAGTGATTACGGGATTATTGTCGCCCTCTGCCCTAGCCGATTTCGAGTCCGGACTGGCGGCATTCAAGGCCGGGGATCACGGTAATGCTTTCGCTGAATTCCAGGAGCCAGCCGCCGCTGGTCATCCGAACTCGCAATTCTATACCGGTCTCGCGTATCAAAAAGGGTGGGGCGTTATCGCCAAGCTTGAACGCGCGGTAGTATGGTACAAACGCGCAGCCGAGCAGGGCCATGCGAAGGCGCAGCACAACTTGGGTCTGCTGTATTTGCATGGGCGTGGTACCCAACAGGATGTTGATCGGGCGCGCACCTGGTTAACGCGGGCCGCGCGACAGGGCGACGGCCGCTCTGCTCACGCATTAGGCCTGATCCATTATCGCGGGCAAGGGGTTCCCAGGGATTTCGAAAAAGCCCGCGAGTGGTGGCTGAGCGGCGTGGAGCGCGGCGAGCTTCACTCGGCATACAACCTCGGTATCCTGCATCGTCGCGGCCAAGGTGTATCCATGGATATCCCACAGAGTCTCAAATGGTGGAGGTACGCGGCGGAGCGAGGCCTGCCGGTCGCGCAGAACGCGTTGGGCGCGGCGTACATGAACGCGGAAGGTGTCCCCCTCGATCTGGTGGAAGCATGGGCCTGGTTCATTCTCGCCGTCGAAGGCGGCCTAAAAATCGCGATATCAAATTCGGAACTGGTCAAATCGCGCATGACGGAAAGCCAGGTCACCGAAAGTGCGATTCGTTTGGAGAATTTGCGAGATCGCACGAAACAGTGGAAAGCCCGTCCCAAAAATAAAACAAATGTTAAACGCTCCAGGCTGTGACGGACGTCAAATAAATTCATCATCACAGCCTATGAGGCCGCAACAAATGTGACGAAAGTCCTGCGCTTCGCGCCGTCCTTGTGTACTTTTCGGGCTAACAGCTATTTCATTTGCGAGGACTAAATCATGGCTAAGCCAAGCGTAGAAGTGCCAGCTAGCGGCAACGATCTGGTATGGCAGCTCGTCGAAAAACTCGACGAGTCGCGGCGCTACCCCCGAATTCCCCTGGACATCAAGGTTGCACTCAGGACGGATGGCGGCGAGAAGATTTCAGCAAACGTCATCAATATTTCACCCGACGGATTACAGATTCGTTGCACCGTAGAAACGGCGCGCCTATTGCACCCGAACGGTGGAAAAATCGAGGCCGATAATAGCCCGTTTGCCAACGTGGCCTTAGCTCTGCCGGTGGGAGACGGGATTCGGACGCTGGCGGTGCGATGCCAGATGCTCTACCTGACCACCGTCAATACGGAACCACGCTGCGTCGTCGGTCTGCGTTTCGTTAAGATCGACTTACAGACAGAGCGAATCGTCAACGAGTTCTTTTCACACCAGCTTGCGCCGGATGCCGCCGACTACGCCGTCGCCTAGCCCGCATTTAAACGAGCTTAAAAATTTCGGCTGCTCGAAGAGGAGAGTCTTCACTCTCCGCTGAGCTTTGCCTCGATTTCCTCGAGTAGGGATTTGTCGTGATTGATGGATTCGGCTTGCGCGGCTGCCGCTCGCGCCTTGATCCGCTCCACCATTTCTTTTTGCCTCGACAGGACTTCGCGCTGGAGGGTAGATTCCTGAAACTGGTCCTGATCGTCCACCCAGTCGGTCAATTCCTTTTTTAACAATATGTTGATTTCATTGGCGGTATCGTAAGTCCGTTCGAGTTCATCTTCATTTCCCTTGGCAGCTGTGGCGACCACCGATTCGGCCTCGATCGCCTGTTCCAGTTCCAGATCAGCCGCCACCGCGCGTTCCTCGATCTCGATGATCGTGGTGTCGACTTCGGGGCTCGTTTCGGCCGCCTGTTCGGCCCGCGCTTTTTCGAGTTCTCGCTCGGTGGCCACTTTGGCGGCCTCTGCCTCGTATCGGGCCTTTGCTGTTTCCTCCTGTAGTTTTGAGATACGGGCCGCTTCGGACTGCAGCTTCTCGCGCTCGGTCTTGATTGCCGCGTACTGCTCCGCGAGCAATTCTTCCTGCTGCGCCTTGAATTCCTCAATCATGCTGCGGGCTTCCTCGGCGGCTGCCTTCTGTGCCGCCAAGGCCGCCTCGCGTTCTTCACGCACCTTTTCCAGTTCTTCGGCTGTGCGCGCGAATTCCGCTTCGAAATTCCGCCGTTCCTGAGCCAGCTCTTCCTGAAGCTGTGCGCGCAATTCAGCCTCGCGGTCGGCCTGCGTGGTTTCGAGTAGTTCGGCCTGTTTGGCATACAGGGCCTCGAGACGCTTCTCCTCGGCAGCGAAGCGTTCCTCGGCGGTTTTCTCCATCTCCTCTAGCTGCGTTTCGACTTCCTGATGGCGTTTTTCAGCTTCGATCTCGGCCGATTTCAGTTGCTCGGCGAGTTCGTCCTTGAGCCGCTCGGCCTCGACCATCTTCAGCTTGACCGCCGCGGCTTCCTTTTCGATCTTTTCCTTTTCTGACGCGAGCGTTTGCTGGAGTTCCTCAGCTTCTTGCAATATCTTGAGCTTTTCGGCTGCCAGGGTGTTCTGCAGCACCTCCGCCTCCTCTTCGATCTTCTGTTTCTCCGACGCTAGCCGGTCGGCAACGAATTTTTCCACTTCGGCTTTCATCGCTTCCGCTTCGGCCATCAGCGTTCGTGCCTGCTCGATCGTGATCGCCGCTTTTTCTACCTCCGCCGACAGCGATGAGGCGCGGGCATCGGCCTCAAGCGCCGCTTCGCTCGCAACTTTTTCCGGGCTTGGCTTCGCCGCCGGGGTTTTTGCGGCGGCTGATTTCTGCGCCGACGCTTCTTTTGCGGGCTTTTTCGCTGCCGCCTTCTTCTTGGCGGGTGCCTTTTTGGCCGGTGCTTCCGCATCAGGGACCGCTGCCGGTGCTTCCGGTTTCGGCTCGTCGACCGCTCCACCTTCGACGTGGACGACGTTGTATCCTTTCTCCGCGAGTAAAAAAGCCGCGGCGGAGCTGCGGCCGCCGCTGTCACAATATGCGATGTAGCGCAGGTCAATAATGAGTTCGTCCATGCGCGTGCGCAAACTGCTCAAGGGAATGTTAAGGCTCTTAGGCAGGCCGTTGTGATCGTGTTCGTCCTCGAACCGCACGTCGAGCCACAGTGCGCCGTCGGCCGCGAGCTTGTCGGCCTCCTCCCGGGTGACGGTGCTCAGCAACGGTGCTTTGATCAGTTTCGTGAAGTCGTCCTTGGTCAGCCTGGCGAGATTACCATCGGATGTCATGCGCACGGTCGCGTTTCGCTTGCCGCCCGAAATGAGCGCTTCTTCCCCGAAGGTATCGCCGGCGGTCAGCTCGGCAAGACGCACTTCCTTCTTGTTCCTACCCGCCCGCACAACCTCACAGGACCCGCTCTGGAGCGCGTAATAGTAGTCGCCCGGTTCGCCTTGTTTGACGACGACTTCACCCTGCTTGGCCTCGACCGTCTCGAGCGTGTCCAGCAGGTTCTGGATGTTGGACGCGGGAATCCGTGAAAAGAGTTCCGATTGCAGCATCGTCATGAGCCAGTCACCCGAACCCTCGACCTCCATCTCCTCGACTTCCACACCGGAGTCCGGTTCGTCGGCAGGCGGGGTTACGTCCATGCTGAGCAGCTGCTCCAACAACGCCCGGTTGACGCGCAACACTTGGGCCTTGGTTTTCGCTATCGCGGTCATCTGTCGCGGCTGAAGTTGCGCCAGCGGTTGAAACGACGCGCCGTCCCCTCCGCTGACAGCCTTGATCAGCGAGTCGTCGGCGTACATCTCCATGTCTCCCTCGAGTACATAGAACGTGTAATCGTCGCGGTCGCCCTGCTTGAATAGGGTCTGCTTTTTCTTGAGCTTCAGTACTTCAGATTGTTCGAGCAGCTTGGACTGCCGCTCTGGGGGCAGCTTGTTGAGTGGTACGAGAAAGCCCACACGGGCTTCTAGGGTTTCTTCTTCCGACATTTTCGCGTCGCAGATCGATACTTGGTTCTTATCAGCAGGTTCAAGCGTCCAGGTCAGGAATAAGCTTGCTTTTGAGTCTCGTGATCTGATCCTTGAGTTGCAATTTGCGCTTCTTCAAACGGCGAAGCATGAGTTGATCGACGTCGGATGAATCGGAAAGTTTTTTGACGACTTTATCCAGATCCCGGTGTTCCGTCTGTAGCTCCAAGATACGGCGTTGTATGGATTTTTCTTCCGTATAGGCCACGATAACTCAGGTTCCTGGGGGCACGCTCACGGCGCTATTCTACGCTGTTTCGGATCATGCGCGCCCGCGGCGCGGCGGCCTGCGCTCGTGACCGCCCAACGCACCTGTCGAGGCATCGTCGAGAGCGTGCGGGCAGCCGGATCGAGTGCCGTCGAATCACGCCAAATAACTAGAATCTATCTCAAAATTATCCGCGTGTGCGCCGGGAGCGATTTTCGCGCATTTCGGCGTTGCTCGTCACTCATTTAGCTTATGCTTTGCCACGCTCCTCGCGCCTTGAACCGTACGGCAACGGCCACCAGCGTGGGCGCGAATAATTTTGAGATGGGTTCTAGCAATTCCGCCTGTTTAAGGCTCGACGAGGGTGAAGTGCTTCACACTTTTCAAGCTTTCGCCGGTTTTCCTCGTGATGCCATTCACAGTTAACCGTATTGCATCATGATCTCGAGTCTATTTGGTCTAATATTTCCAGCTGATTAATGCTCAATCGAGTTCGGCCGATTATATAAGGTCCATAATGCGAACTCGCCCAACCCTCATGTAGAGGAACGATGTCGGCGCTGGAATCAAATTTTGAAGGCCTGGTCCACAGCCTGGTGCCGCTGGGAGAACTTTCGGCACCGAGCAAGGCACAGATACTGACTAGAGCGGAGATCTTGCGGTATCAACCGGAAGAGTTCGTATTTAAACAGGGAGAGCGCGACCCCTATTGTTTCTATCTCCTCGAGGGACAGCTCGAACTCATTTGCGATGGTGAAACGATACATCGCCTGATCGGCGGTGCCCCTGACGCGGTACATGCCCTGGCGCAACTGCAGCCGCGCAAAATGTCGGCACGCGCGCAATCTGAGGTGGCGGTTTTGAGGCTGAACCGGGACCTGCTCGATAAACTCGCCGCCGCGGACCGCTCAGACAATTACTGTGACGTCCAGGTCAGCGAGATCGACACGGAAAACGACGGCGATTGGATGACGCGAATGCTGCAATCAAAGCTCTTCTCGCATCTGCCCGCGTCCAATATTCACAGGATTTTCAGCCTGCTCGAGACGGTCGAGGCCAAGCAGGGTGAAGTCATCGTCAATCAGGGCGAGCCGGGCGATTATTACTATGTCATTACGCAGGGCCGTTGCGAGGTCACCCGCTCCTCCGGAGCAAACGCGCCTGGGTATCGCCTCGCCTTGTTCGGGCCCGGAGACGCCTTCGGTGAGGAAGCACTGGTCGCCGGTTCGACGCGAAATGCTTCAGTGCGCATGCTGACCGACGGGCAGCTCGTCAGACTCCCGAAAGAGGGTTTCGTCGAACTCATCCAGAGACCGCTCTTGAACGGGGTCACCTTGGAGGAAGGCCGGAACATCGTGGCCGTACGGAACGCGTTGTGGCTGGACGTTCGGTTTCCAGAAGAACACGAGGCCGACGGCCTTGATAGGAGTGTCAATTATCCACTGAATACTCTGCGCATGCATTCCGGCAAGCTCGAGTCAGACCGTTCTTACATCGTGTATTGCAACGACGGAATACGCAGTGCCGTCGCTGCTTTTCTGCTGGCCGAACGCGGTTTCGACGTCCATTGCCTGAACGGCGGCCTGGCGCAATACACGGATCTCGTCCGCAGCGACGATCTCGATATGACCCTCCACGACGATGCCGATTTCGTAGGCGAAATCCGGTCGACCACGGCGCCAATCCCGACTTCACATTTGAGCGATTCCGAACGAAAGGGCGATGCATCCGTCGAGGCGGCAGCGCTTGAGGTCGAACTGGGTATCAATGAAGTGCGGATCGCCGACGCTACCGCCCGCACGGACGCGGACCGGAGCGACGGGAACGATACGGGGAGGCCTGCGGCGGCAGAGACCGAGATCGAAGCCAACAGAAAAGCAGAAGAAAAAGAACGCCGGGAGGTTGATTTCGCCGAGGCAGAGAAGGTGCGTGCGGCAGCGGCGCGTGCAGCCGTCGATGAGGCTCGTGCGGAAGCCGAAGCCAAGGCTGCGCAACAGATCGAAGCTGAACGCGAGCGGATTGCCGCAGAAATCGAAACGGCGCGGATTGCGGCCGAGCGCAAGGCCGACGAAAGGCTGCAGGAAGAGAAGAAACGCCTCGAAGCCGACGCCGAAACAGCGCGACGGGAACTGCAGGAGGCAAAGCGGTTGAAGGCTGAAATCGTGCAGGAGAAGGCGCGGGCCGAAGAGTCGGTTCGCAGGGAACGTGAAGCGCAGCGCGAAAAGGTCGCGCGCGTACAGGCCGAAATGGAAAGAAGGCTCAAGGACGAAGAGCGCAAACTCAAGGAGAGCTACGCCTGGCAGGCCGAAGAACTCGAGCGGCTCAAAATCCAGAAGGCGGAGGCTGAAGTCCGTTTGCGGGAAGAACAAATGCGCGTCGAAACGCAGGCCGAGGAATCACGTGTGCGCCTCGCGCAGGCGCGCGATTATCAGGAGCGGCTGCAGGAAGTTGAGTTGGCGAGTGCCCGCGAGGCTGAGATGCGTGAAGAGCAGCAGCTCGCGCTCGAACGCAGATTGCAAAAAGAATTGAAGCAGAACGTGCGATTCGAACGGCAAAAGCTCGAAGAAGAACTGACGCGTAACGCAACCGAACTCGAGCGCGCGCGCCATGAGCGCGACGCTGCGGAAGCCGCGCGCGTTGCGGCCGCCGATGAGGCGCAGAAAATCGTCGCCGAATTCAAGGATGCGCATGCGCGAAAACGTTTGCAGGAAGAAACGGATATGCGGGTCGAGCGGGAACGCTTACAGGCGGAATCCAAACGCTTACGCCTCGCGCTCGAACTCGCGCAGCGAGAGAACCACGTTGCGCTCGATGCGCAAAAGCAGATTGAGCAGGAAATCGAGGTATTGAAAGCCTCGCAGATAGGGGATTCAACCAAAGTTGATACGGATCTCAACGCGCTCGAGGATCAGGCTCGCCAGGCGGCGGATCACGTTGCTAAGGTGGAACGCACCCGTGCAGACGCGCAGGCCGCGTCCGTTGCATCCATCGGGGATCTCGCGGTTCACAAGGTCCGTCAGCAGCAAGTTCGTGAAGATCTTCGAGGCGAACTGGACGATTGGTTAAAGGAACAGAGCGAGATCGAAAACAGCGACGCTCAACGCGGGATCCTGGCCAATCAAAAGGCGCATATCGAGCGCATTAGGAAGCGCGCGCATGCGGCCCGAGATGCGGCGAAAGCGCATGACCACGATCTGGTCAACGAGCTGGCGGCCAAACTAAGGCAGCGGGACGAGGATCAGTAAAGCTCGAAGTCAATGGTGTCCATGCATTAATACCAATACCTTTGTCGCAAAGGCGCCATGACTTATTCAGAAGTTCTCTAAATATCTGTTCATCTGGGATTTTCGAGATCGATAAAGATCATGCCGTCCGGGTGATCGATTCGTACCCAGGCCGGGATCGCTGCCATTCCCAACAGGCACACGTCGCCGCGGCGCCGGTCCGCGCCGTCGGTGCTGAATTCGAAACTAAATACTCGCCGCACCTGGATGCCGTGTTCGGCCCTTTGCAGAGAAACTCGACGTAAAGCGACCGATTCGTCGAGGCGCTGCAGATGTAAATCCGAACACACTTCGCGGCTGATCAAATCCACCCGTTCGCGCGCCCGGCTTATCCAAATCCAGGCAGCAATGGCGGCGCCGGATCCGATCAAAAGCCACATTCCGCCCGACACGCGCCTTAGGGAACCTCTGAATAAGTCATGGTGCGTCTGAATGGTTCATGTAATGGTGCAGGTCAAGGCACGATTCGTCGGCCATAGCGGGGATTAGGGCTAAGGTTCGTAACGTAAGGCTCCGCGATTTCATGGGCAGGGCAGAGGTGCCATGACTTATTCAGAGGTTGCTTAACTATCCTGGCTAGGGCACACGCCTCGACCAGGGGGAAACAATTCAATCATCAGCGCGTGACACCGACAAGCAGGCCCGTCCGCCGTCGACGGCGCATATGATATCGATTGGCTGGCAGCAGACTTCACAGTCTTCGATGGTGGTTTGTGAAGGGACGGAATGGTCAACTAGGATGCTGACGCGTTCTCCGCAGTACGGGCAATCCAGGAATTCTTCGGTCTGAATGGCCATGGTTTATTCGCGTTCTCTACCCCTTTTCGCATGGGCGGCGGTCGCTTTCAATCCCGAAAATTGACGTACTGCAGCGGCAATCCTAATTTTGCGGCCTTTAATTCGGCGATGACGTTTTGCAGATCGTCTCGCTTCTTGCCTGATACCCGAAGCTGAATTTGTTGAATTTGAGCCTGAACCTTGATTTTGCTGTCCTTGATCAGTTTTATCATTTTTCTGGCGATGTCCTTTTCTATGCCCTCCCGCACGTTTACGTTTTGACGTGTCTCATTATTGGATTCGGTGACCTCCTGAAAATCAAGGCAATCGATGTCGATTCCGCGCTTGGTCATTTTGACCTGCAGGATATCGACGATTTGCTTAATCTGGAACTCGGCGACGGCAATGATAGTTAACACGTTGTCGTTGCGTTCTACCCGTGCGTTCGTCCCTTTAAAATCGAACCGATTGGTAACCTCACGATTCGTCTGGTCTATCGCGTTGGTCAGTTCGTGTTTATCGACTTCGGATACGACATCGAAAGATGGCATTAACGATTCCTCCTCAGTTTCGTGTACGGTTCGATTTCGATCGATGTTCCGTATCTCATGGCCTGTCGTAGTGTGGGTGTTCCTCCGCTAAAATCATATCCTGGCCGTACTCTAGGGAACCTCTGAATAAGTTATGGCACACCGGCATTGCGCCTGAAATCGCGGAGCCTTACGTTACGAATCTTGCCCATAGTCCCCGCTATGGCCTGCGATTCGTGCCTAGATCTGCACGATTTCATGCACCATTCACGCGCACCATAACTTATCCAGAGATTCCCAAGCTGGCATTCGCGCGAAAATATCGTGCCGGCAAAAACCCAGGAAAACAAGATTAATGGCTAACACCGGTTTCGAATTATTGTCTTCGACAAGCGTAGCTTCGCTGGGTCTCGAGCTTCGTCGTTACCAGCATCAGGGTACGGGCGCCCGGCATTATCATCTCGACAGCGCCGATTCACATAATGCCTTTATGGTGGCGTTCCCAACCTTGCCCCAGGATTCAACGGGCGTAGCGCACATTCTCGAGCATACGACCTTGTGCGGCAGCGAACGTTATCCGGTAAGAGACCCCTTCTTCATGATGCTCCGTCGTTCGCTGAATACCTTCATGAATGCCTTCACTAGCGGCGACAGTACCGCTTACCCGTTCGCTACCCAGAATCGCAAGGATTTCGACAATCTGTTGTCGGTCTATCTCGACGCGGTGTTTTTCCCGCGACTCGATCCCTTGGATTTCGCTCAGGAGGGATGGCGGCTGGAACTCAGCGACAGCCCGGATGACGACGAGCCGCGGCTCGAATACCACGGTGTGGTCTACAACGAGATGAAGGGCGCGATGAGTTCACCCGTGGCGCAGCTCTGGCAACACACGCACTGCACTTTGTTTCCTGACGTCGTTTATCGGCACAATAGCGGTGGCGATCCGATGGCGATACCGAATCTTAGCTACGATGAACTGCGGGCATTCCACAAGAAGCATTACCATCCGGGCAACGCGGTGTTTATGACTTACGGAAGTTTCCCTGAAGCCGAACACCAGCAGCGGTTCACGGAACTCGTACTCGATCGATTCGAAGTGACTGAGGAGGTCATCGTGAGCGCGCCGCAGGCACCGTTTGATGCACCGCGGGAGTTGGTTGTGACGTATGACGTTGACGAACTCGAACCACGTAATACGCATATCGTGTGGGCCTGGGTGATCGGCGATACCGCCGACGTCGAGGATTTCGTCAACGCCCAATTTCTTTCGTCACTGCTGCTCGAGCACAGTGCGTCGCCACTGCGGCACTATCTCGAGATAACCGAGCTTGCGAACGCGCCGTCGGAACTTTGCGGGGTCGATGATTCGGCCTGCCAGCTGGTATTTATCTGCGGCGTGGAAGGCAGCGAGGCGGTCCATGCTGAGGCTTTCGAAGCGGGCCTTTTCGACATTCTGAATCAGGTCGGCTCCAAGCGCTCGGGAGCGGCGGAGCTCACGGCCGTCGTCGATCGACTTGAACTGGCGCAGCGCGACATAGGCAGCGGGAGTTATCCTTTTGGCTTGCAGCTCATGGGAAGGGTACTGCCTGCAGCCCTGTACCGCAGCGATCCCGAGCCCCTGCTCGATGTCGCCCCGGCGCTCGAACGCCTGCGCAAGAACATCGAAGATCCGGATTTCGTTTCGCGTTTGGTGCGTAAAAATCTTATCGACAACATGCATCGTGTGCGCGTGGTGATGTGTCCCGACGAAAACAAAGCTGCGGCGGACGCCACCGCCGAACGCCGTCGTCTCAAAGACCTGAAGCGTGGTATGAACGCCGTGGACGTCGAACGGGTCGTCGCGCAATCCGAGGAATTGCGGTCGAGGCAGGCCCAAGAAGACGATCCAGCGATCCTGCCGAAGGTTACGCTTGGCGACGTACCGTCGCCCGTGCCGGCACCGGTGGCGAAAACAGCGCAGGCACGGGGATTCGATACATTCGAATACGAGTGCGCTATGGCATTTTCCGTATTCAGGTCGCATTTGACCTGCCGGACTTATCGCCGGACGAATTGAGAGCGCTGCCGCTGCTGTGCGAATACCTGACAGAGTTGGGTCACGGGGACGAAGACTACATGGCGGTGCAGTCGCGGCGCGCCCTGACCGGAAGTTACGGGACACACGCCCTTGCGCGGGCGCGTATCGACAACAAAGACAGCATGCTTGGGTGGCTGATCATCGCAGGCAAGGGCCTTGCCCGCAAACGCGACGACATCATCGACGAAACCTTGGACCTATTGCACGGTGCGCGCTTTGATGAACACGATCGATTGCGCGAACTCATTGCGCAATCGAGGGCCGAAGCGGAGCAGTCGATCACCGACCACGGCCATCATCTCGCGATCTGTGCGGCGGCGAGAACGCTGAGTGTCGGTGCCGCACTCGACGATTTGTGGGACGGGCCCGGCGCGATTCGCTACGTGCAATATCTGGCGGACCTTAAAGTCACCGACGCCGAATTTACCTCTCTGTTTCCGTTGTTTGAATCGATGCGCGCGAAATTCCTGGCGGCGCCCAGAAGAATTCTCCTTATCGGCGAAGATCAGGCGCTTGCCGATGCCACGGCGCTGTGTGAAGCGACGATGCCGACGCGCGCCGGCACGTCCGGAGATTTCCTGCCCAAGATCGTGCCGTTCGAAGTCAGGAACGGATGGTCGACGAGTTCCCTGATCAATTTTTGTGCAAAGGCCTACCCGGGGCCGGCGGAAAATTCTCCCGACGTACCTGCTCTGGCAGTGCTTGGCCGCTATCTGCAGGATGGCTTCCTGCACGGCGAGATCCGGGAAAAGGGCGGTGCCTATGGTTCCGGTGCTGGATTCGATCCCGACGCCTGCGTGTTTCGATTCTTCTCTTACCGTGATCCACGCGCGCTCGCAACGCTTTCCGATTTCGATGCCGCGCTCGACTGGTTTGTTGGTGATCGCGATCCGCGGCGTCTCGAAGAATCCATCCTCGGAACAATTCGTGCACTCGACCAACCGCGCTCGCCGTCCGGAGAGGCCGAACGGGCGTTTTTCAACGCGCTGTATGGCCGCGATGATGTATTTCGCGCGGCGTTTCGGGACCAGGTGCTTGCGGTCTCGCACGAAGCTTTGGAGCGGGTGGCGACGGAGTATCTCGATCCCGGCACCGGTTGTCTGGGCGTGATCAGCAACCCTGCAAGCCAGGCAGAATTCGAGCAGGTGGGGTTGCAATTCGGCAAACTTTGATCGCGGTTCAAAATTTCTGCGCGGCATCGCGAAACGGCGAAGCCAGGAGCAAGACGCTATGGAAATCAAATTTGCGGACGCCGAAGCGGGCTTTCACGAAGCGTCAGCGCTGCAGGCCATCGGACGCTATGCGCTCGATTGTGATCCGACGGACAGCAATGAGATACAGGTCATCAGTACGCTACAGGCGGCGGGTGTTCAGCATGTTAAGCGCGCCGAGTTCGACAGCTTGCGAGAACGCCTCGAAAAACAATCGGCGGACACCTCAAAAGCCGGTACACGCGATAGTATATGGCGTATATTGTTCGGACCATCGCGTCGCGAATTGCTGCTTAGCGAACAACGCAGCGCGGCGCTAGGTCGCGCAGAACGGGCGGAACAATCGTCGTTCGAAGCGCTCGCAGAAATGGCGCGGATCGCGAGGGAGCGCGACGCAGCGCTCGCACAGGTGGCGGAACTCGAAAAATCACTGAACGCCGCGCAGAAGGGAGGCGCATAGGTCGCGATCATGCCGATTCGAAAACGATGCAAACCGGCCCCTATGAAGGCCACCATGGCGGCCGCGATGATGTTCGCAGCTTTTCCGACGTCGGCGGAATTTTACTCCTGGGTTGACGAGGCCGGACAGACGCGCATCAGCAACATACCGCCACAGGGGATCCGGGAAGACGGTTCGGTGGTCGACACCTACCATCCTTATTCCATCATTGCGCAACATGCGCGTATGCGTGAAAAGCTGAAACAGCAGGCTATGTCGATCGAACGGGCCGAGGCCGAATCGGCCGCTAGGAAAGATCCCGTCGGCAAGCTGTTGCCGTTCTCGCTCGACTTTCTGAAAGGCCTCGGCGAGTAGTCTCAGTACGTCCCGCGACTTGTTTGCATTCATCAACCAATCGAATCTGCTCGATTTGTTGAGCCCCAATCAGCCTGACTACCAGGCGGGTTCCAAGTCGCGAACAAGACCACCTTTCAGTAGATCTTAAGGAACCTCTGAATAAGTCATGGTGGGCATGAATGGTTCATGCAATGGTGCTGATCAAGGCACGAATCGCAGGTAATAGCGGGGACTAAATAGGTGATCCAAATCTTGCGACACTCGGGCAGTTTCCCGGGAATGGACTTGCCGCACGCATGAAGGCACGTACTGCGTCCATCAGACGGTCGATGGTCGAGTAACGATGATTCCGGGTGACATTGTCGTGCAACTGTTTCCAGAGTTTCTCAATGTCATTGACCCAGGGCTGATAGGCCGGCTGGAACAGCAATCGGAATTTCGGATTGTGCTTTAGCCAGACGTGTGCCAAGCGACATTTGTGGATGATGTAGTTATCCACGATCAAGATAATTCGACGCGCGGCGCGGTAAGTTTGCCGCAGGTGGTCGAGCAGGCAAAGGAATAGGTCGCTGTTTTTCCGTGTGCCCTCGACATACGCAACGCGACCGGTTCGTGCGTGCAGCGCGCCCGCCAGATAGCGTTTCCGGTTTTGCCCAGGCGTGGGGATGGCACGTTGACAACCTTGAGTAGACCAAAGGAAACCGATTTTGGGATTGAGGTCGATATCGACCTCATCGGCGTAAAACACTTCATGCCCCGATGGGGCTCGAGACAACGCACGATGAATGGCTTTCAGGCGCGTGGCTGCCCGTGGGTCGCGCAGATGTAAGGTCGGACGAGCACGACGCCAGCCGAATCCCAAATTAACTAGCCAGCGACGTACCGTAGAGGCGTGAATGGGCCGTGACAGCAACGAATTCAGCGTCTCGGCCAGCATCTCGCTCGTCCACGTACTGCGCAGGTAGCCATAATCACTGGGCGGCTGCTCAACTAACTCGGCGAGCGTCTCCAACAGGGTGTCATCCACCGTATACGCCCGCCGGCCCGAGCCGCACGCCTCGAGAAAGGCTTCACCCGCGGTCTGGAATTGCGTGACCCATCGATAAACCGTTGAACGCGCGACCGACAAACTGCGTGACACGGCCGTCGGTGAGACGCCTGAAGCTAACTGCAACAGGACTTGAGCGCGGCGAACCACCCGCCCGTTATCGCTGCGTTGAATCAACCGCTTAAAGCGACGTTTCTGTGAGCGCGTCAATGACACTAAACTATCCATACTCAGGTGACCTCTTTCGGGAACGTAGATTGCTCGATACAACCTCTGATCTCTGAATGTCACCTGAGTTCTTTTTATTTGATCGAGTTTTTGGAACACCTATTTAGGGCTAAGGTTCGTAACGTAAGGCTCCACGATTTCATGAGCAAGGCAGATGTGCTATGACTTATTCAGAGGTTTCTTAAGCGTCGTAGCAGATTCTTACCAGGTCTGACGGGCTGCTAGACTCCCGGCATGGCTGATTCTGCTGAACATGATAATGAATGGCAGGCGGCAGCGACGACGGTGTTGAAGCACTATGAAATCGATCCGTTCGAGCTGAAGCGAATCACGCAGGGTCTCGTCAATCTTACCCTTGAGATCAGCGGGCGTGACGGTACGCGCTGCATATTGCAACGCCTGCACCCGGTCTTCGACCAGAGCGTCAACCATAATATCGATGTCGTCACGATCCATCTCGCGGACAAGGGCATGATCACGCCGCAGCTTCTGAGGACGCGGTCCGGTGATCTCTGTGTCGAACATGGTGACGGGATCTGGCGCTTGTTGAGCTTCATCGAAGGGCGCACCTTGAACCGCGTCGAGCATTCGGGCCAAGCCGGTGAAGCCGGCAGCCTGCTCGGACGCTTTCACGCGTCGCTGCTGGACTTCGACGAAGCACTGCACGTGACGAGACCGCCGATTCACGATCTTCAGCGTCATTTCGCCCGCCTGCGTGCATTACTTGTCGACCATGCGGATCATCGGCTGCATGGTGTAGTCTCCGATCTGGCGGCGCACCTTGAGCGCTTGCACCTGGATCACCGCGCGCCGCCAGCCTGCGATCCGCGTCTGGTTCACGGCGACCCCAAGATCTCGAATATTCTGTTTGCGGCTGACGAGGACGTCGCACGCTGCATGATCGATCTCGATACCCTCACCCGCATGCCGCTTGCGCTCGAATTGGGAGACGCGTTTCGTTCGTGGTGCAACCCGCTCGGCGAAGATCATTCGGAGGCGATCTTCGACCTAGGTTTGTTTGAAGCGGCACTTGAAGGCTATTCGAAAGAGGCGCGAAATTTTCTTACGCCGGACGAGATTTCCGCGATAATGCCGGCGACGTTCGAGATTCACCTCGAGCTTGCGTCGCGGTTTCTGGCCGATGCCATGGAAGAAACCTATTTCGCATGGGATGCAACGCGTTATGCGAGCCGGGGCGAGAACAATCTGGCGCGCGCCCGCGGACAATTATCAGCCGCGCGTAGCCTCGCCAGGAAATTTGCCGCCGCCGAACGGCTTACTTCACAGATCCTTAACTGACGACATTGATAGGATCAAACTGCCGCGTTCCGGGAGGCCGACTCCCAGGTTTGCAGAATGTTCAGTTCTCATACACGACGGTTCGTTTTCATGTTCGGATCACGCATTCGACACCTCGCGACGATCATCATCGCGACCGTGGTGGGATGCACATCGGTCCAGGTTCGCTATCCTGATGGGTCGACGGAATACAAGACTAAGAATGAGTTCGCGCTCTACGTGGAAGAGGTGTTTCGCTACCACAATGGCGTGGTCAATAATCTCATTATCGTGACCGCGTTCATGGACGAGGGTAAGCTGGATGAATATTCGCCGCTGGTCCGCGCCGAGGAAGCGATGGCGGACGTTTGCTGGCCGCTCAACGATGCGGTTTCGGCAACGATCGAAGGGCGGGAGCTCGGGTTCTTCCGACAAATTAGACTGCTCGAAGCCGTACCGGCCTGCGAACAGGCGAGTCATCACGTCGCTGAACTCCTATCTTCTCCGATATAACGAACGGGCCTCAGGTCGCCGAAGGTCATTTGACGCCGTAAAGGATCGAGGAAAGCGCCGGGACGAGCGCCAGGGTCACAACGGTACCAAAAGTCAGAACTGCAATGACCGTGGTCGCCAGACGGACCGGACGGGCGCGGATTACGCCCTGACTTCGGATGAAAAAAAAGGGGGCTAGATGCCCCCTTCAACAGTTGGTAAGAACCGGCGCGGTAATCAGAATTGCTCTATTTTCGGTCTGATCATCCGTGTCAGCCGTCGTCCGTGTCAAGGAGATCCCTCACTCCCCCGTTATTGGCTCCAGTACTTTCTTGATGATGCCAGCACCTGTTTCGACCGCTCCGACGCCGAGCTTGGCGCCGCCCTCAACGACCTTTCCGGCTGCTTTGACCGTGCCCTTCGCGGTCCCCGTCACGGTCCCCACTACGGGACCATGTTCCTTCGCGTCTTCGGCGATACTTTCGACGATCTCGCCTGGGGCCGTCACCGCGTCCACCGCACCTTCGCCCATCCGCTCTATGCCGTCACCGGCATCAACGGCGTAGGCCGTACCGACGGAAAGCGCCATCATCAATCCGACGAGGTAGGTAATACTCATCAATCGTTTCATTGTGGTTTCTCCTCTTAGAGCTGTAATCCGCATAGCTGAATATCTTGTTGTAGTAGCGGGGAAGTGACCTTTCCGCGCACTTACCCGATTGGACATTGGGCGCGACCGTCGATCTAGTCAACGCGGCTTCGGTCACGCGGTTTAAAGCAATTACCTGAACAATGCCTGAACAGAATGTTATTGAAATCCAATCATGGCTCAAGGTCCGCATCGGTGAAACGCCGCCTTATTGTCGAAGTTCGAACATGGTTATCTCCGAAACCCTAAAGGTGGCCATAAAGAATTCGGGCATTTTTTGTGCCATTCGAAATAGGTCCGGTCTCGGTATTCGTGGTTAGCAAAAATGACACTATCGAACACAAATTCTCGAAACTATCTCACCGACGGCGCGGGGGCACCAAACGCAGTAGCGGCAGCTGGCGGGTTACGATAAGCACGGGCTTTCATAGCAGTCTTTTTCGAAGGCTTGACGCTGCTCAAGGACAGCCAAGCGCCTCAATGCGTGGGCACAGGACCTGAACTAATACACCTCGCACGGCCGTGATAGGTCACCAAGGCCATGAATTCAGGTATCGGCGCCCAGCCCTGCGGTGGCCGTACAACTGCCAACATGGTAGTGTGTGGCGAGCCGGGTTGTAGCAAGATATAACAGAATCGCCCAATCTCACCTAGCTGAGCTTGATTCGTTCCCATATTTCGTCACCCCGTCAATTTATTGAGCGCGGCACGAAGCCGTCCCCCCCAGACCAGCGTTGGAACGCTCCAGCGGCGCTGAAGACCGTGTGCCATTTCGGCTGAGAGGCAAGAGCGTTCGCCCTTCGCGGCTCGTGACCAGTGGAGAAATAAAATGAGTGCAGTAGCGAAAGCATCCGAAACGACCGAAACGCCCGAAACCACGGACCAGACCGAAAAAAAGAAGCCCTTTTATCGCGTTACGCGGGTCGAGAAATGTAAGCTGGATAAGACCGGTCCAAGCGGGTACCGCTATGTGATCGAGGGTGGCTATGCCCCGATCACGGGCTTCCATACCGGCAACAAGGAGCACGTGCTCACTCACGCTTCGACCCTTGCCGAGGAAATGAATGCCCGTCGCGGTCTCAAGGGGACGAAGCACATCGTCATCGGTAGACCGAAGTCCTGACCGGAGTCCTGCCGGCGCCCGCCGGTTGCCGCTTA
Source organism: Gammaproteobacteria bacterium (assembly GCA_963662545.2). GTDB lineage: Bacteria > Pseudomonadota > Gammaproteobacteria > JAYYZW01. Next base: position 1,177,862 of record CAXXLL010000003.1, on the reverse strand, counting down.
CCGCGTAGCTGAAGACCGCGCATTCGCGCGGCCATCCCGCCATTCTTTCCAGTTCGAACCACGGCCCGGGACTATAATTGGATCAGGATAGAACGGGATTCGGCATAGTGCGGAATACCCGGCCACACTTTCAGACGACCGCCCCGCGACCTGCGGGGGATTGAAAGCGGAGGGGATCACCATGTGGAAGTATCTGCGTTTCGGCTACATACACTGGATCTGGGCCGCCATCACCATCGCCGGTCTGCTGGCAGGCGGCTGGTGGATGTGGAGCGGCGTCGTCTTTCTGTTCGGCGTCGGCGTCGGCGGCGAGATGCTGACCAAGAATTGGCGTGACGAGACGAATCCCGAGTATCGCTATCCGATCGTCCACGACCTCATCCTCTATTCGGCGGTGTTGTGCCACATGGTCGCCACCTTCGTCGCGATCTGGACCGCCGCTAGTTATGACGTTCTCGGTTTCGGAAACCTGGTCAACGCGCTGCTCGGCTTGGCGGGCAGTTCGCACGACGTCTTCGTCGCACGGGCGGGCAACGCCGGGTTCGACTTCCTCGGCGCCGGGCTCTCGCTGGGCGGCCTGCTGGGCGTCAGCGGTATCTCTGCCGCGCACGAACTGACCCACCGCACGGGCAACCCGCTAGACATGCGATTCGGCCGCTGGGACTTCGCGCTGAGCTTCGGCGGCAACTTCGCCACGGAACACGTTTACGGCCACCACAAGCAGCTTGGGTATCCCGGTGTCGATACCGTTTCGCCAAAGCGGGGCATCGGCTTCTACGAGTTTCTGACGGTCGGCGGCTGGCAGCAATGGCAGGGCGGTTTCAACATCGAAAAGCGCCGCCTCGAAGCTCTCGGCAAGCACTGGCTGTCGCCGCACAACCGCGTAATCCACGCGTGGTTGCGCGGCGCAGTCGTGGTCGCGCTGGTATTCGCGATGGCCGGCTGGCTGGGGTTCATCGTGTGGTTCACCGCGGCTTGTACCTCCAAGTACATTCTCGAAGGGCTCAATTTCTTTTCGCATTACGGTTTGATTCGACTGCCGGGCGATAAGATCACCACGCGGAATACGTTCTCGAGTATCAACCCACTGAGCAACCACTTTCTTTTCAATCTGGGGCGACACGGATCGCACCACGAACACGATACGCCCTTCTACGAGTTCAAGTGGAAACCCATGCCGGAATCGCCGTATGGCTATATCACGATGGTCTTGATCTCGTGGATCCCGCCGTGGTTCTGGGAGGAAATGATCCCCATGCTCAAGGACTGGGACGAGCACTGGGCGACGCCCGAGGAACTCAAAGTCATCGAAGAGCACAACCGCGAATCGGGTATTGCGGAGCTGGTGAGCGGAGCTTCTCCGTCGACGGTCTGAGCCCTGCGCTTTTGACGGGTCGACCTGATCCAAGGGCTTGTTGAGGAGCCTCTGGCCGGTTCGATTCAACTTCGGCGAGCTAGCACCACCGACCGGGATCGCCGTGTTCAGTTTCTTAAAAAAGCGCGACTACCAGGTCACCATCCATCCGGACGGGCGGGTGCTGGTGGTCAAGGGTGGCGAGAAGTTGCTCACCGCGGCGCTCGAGGCCGGGCTCGACTGGCCGCATGACTGCCGCGTCGGCAGTTGCGGTACTTGCCGGTGCATTCTCAAATCGGGCCAGATCAAACCGCTGACGGATTTCGCCTACACCCTCGAACTGGATGATCTAAAGGCCGGTGCAATACTTGCCTGTCAGTCCCAGTTGCGAAGCGACGTCGTCGTCGAGGTCACACTTGGCGCACAGGAAAGCGGTGTAATTGAAAAGCACCAGGGGCGTATTGGCGAAATCCGGTACCTTACCCACGATATCCAACATGTCGTGGTCACCATCGACGCCGCCGCCTTCGCAGACGCCCGTGCCGGCCAATACGCAGAGATCTCGATCGAAGGCTTGAACGAACCCCGCAGTTATTCATTCGCCGTCGCGCCCGGGGCCGGCGAGCCGGGACGGATCAGTTTCTTTATTCGCCATGTTCCGGGCGGCGAATTCACGGATTGGTTGTTCACTCAAGATCGAACCGGTGCCGTCCTCGCGCTGAGCGGTCCCTATGGTTCGTTCTACCACCGCCAGACGGACGGCCGCATAATCTGTATCGCGGGCGGTAGCGGCCTCGCGCCGATCCATGCCTTGCTGGAAGAAGGCGTGCGATCTGGTTTGCGACGCGATTGCGTGGTGCTGTTCGGCGCCAGAACGCGGGCCGATCTCTTTTACCTCGATGAATTGACAGCGATCGGCCGCGCGTGGTCGGGCAGTTTCGAGGTATTGCCGGTACTCTCGGAAGAGCCGGCGGGCGGCGACTGGACCGGGGCGCGCGGCATGGTGACCGACGTCCTGTCTGAGGTCGTCGACGTGGGCGGGTTCGGAACCGGCGATCAGGGGTATCTCTGCGGACCGCCGCCGATGGTGGACGCCGGCATCGAGCGATTGGTGGTGCTCGGCATGCGCGAAGACACAATCTTTTGTGACAGGTTCCTCGACGCGAGCACGCAACCTGGCGGGCGCGCGGCGATGTGAGGACAAGGGCTATGGACAACGACCGTAAAAAAAACGATTCGCAAAACGCCGGCCTCTCGCGCCATGTTACGAAGTCGTACCGTCCGCTCGAAGAGTGTTCCGGTCGCCTCGAAGCACTTCTAGACAATTTCCCCGCAGTGTGACGAGGTCGTCCAGGCTAGTGGCATCATACAGAATCTTCATCTTACGCCGGACCACACTGCTACGAGAATCGCAGACAGAATCTAGCCGGAACTCGAATCGTCGATTCCAGGCTTCGAGCGCAAAAGCTCGATATCAGCGAGATCTTGCGGTCGGCCAACGGCACGTTTGTGTGTCAACAGGTGTTCGCGCCCCAGGATCGGCAAGCGCACGTCGGCAACCTCGATCTCGATATGCGAGTCTCATGCGTCCGAAACCTCGACACCGGTAATGCTCGTCAAGAGGTCGATGCGTCGCGGCGACAGGCCGATCTGTATTACCGTTCCGAGTACCAAAAAGTCATCAGGCGCGAGATTCAGTGAGTCGATCGGCGCGCTAAACTGTTGCAGCGCCTTCCAGATCCGCGGGGCATTTTCTTCACACGGCTCTAACTAGATATCGACATCCCCAGTGGCGCGCGGGAAGCCGTGACCGGGCAGCGCGTGTGCACCAACGATAATGAAACGCACGCTTGCTTGCGATAGGGGGCGTAACATATCGAGGAAATCTTCGTTCAATCTTTGCTAGGCGGGGCAACGTGTATCGTGAGCTTGCTTACGCGTGCCTGGTCTCGTGAGTATTCAGGTATCGGGCGTCCCGCGCTCGCCCAAGCGTCGAGGGCGAGCTGCCACATCATGGCCAGCGAATCTCGTGGCGGCAGCGCACTCTGCCGGGATTCGATCTCGGCCTTCAGCGTCGTCTTGGCGATCGCCCAATCCCGGCGCTTGGTTTGGTTACGGCGCTGTCCGCTCACACTCCAAATTCTAGCAAGAATGGGATGGAGTCGATCCGGTTCCGTGGATAGTTAAACATCGAGGTTTCAAGCGGTCCGTTTATAGCTCCTCCAGCACTTTACAGGGAATTGCGGACCACACCAGCAACAGTGCCGTGGTGGGGACGGTTCTGATGCTTTTCTATGGTGCCGGGAGAGAGACTCGAACTCTCACATGGTTACCCATACCAGATTTTGAGTCTGGCGCGTCTACCAGTTCCGCCACCCCGGCATGGATTCGAAGAGCGGAAAGTATAAGTGAATGGTTTATTCGGGGTCGAATTGCATTATACAGCGCTGCTAGGATCACCGTGTGCACGTCGCCGATTTTGATTATTCGCTCCCACAAGAGTTGATCGCGCAATATCCAGCGCCCCGCCGCCGAGATGCGCGCCTGTTGATCCTGGAAAGCGACGGCGGTCAGCGCGACACGGGCATCGGCGAGCTTCCGTCGATGGTCGCGCCCGGCGATCTCATCGTGCTCAATGACACCCGGGTGATACCCGCGCGGCTTCGTGGCGCCAAGGAGACGGGCGGCGCGGTCGAAATCCTGATCGAAAAATTCCTCACCGACTACCGCGCGCTGGCACAGATCCGAGCCAGCAAGGCGCCGAAGTCGGGTGCGCGAATCAAGATCGAGCCCACTGGTGATGTTATCGTCGCCGGCCGTCGGGATGATTTGTTCGTTATCGAGACCGCCCGTGCCGAGAGCCTGCGCGCACTGGTCGAGAAATGCGGACACGTGCCGCTGCCGCCTTACATCGCGCGGCCGGACGAAGCGCTGGACCGGGAACGCTATCAGACCGTTTACGCGTCCAAGCCCGGCGCGATTGCCGCGCCGACAGCCGGCCTGCACCTGGACCGCGAGATGCTGGGACAATTCGAAGATCGCGGCGCGGTGTTGGGCTACGTGACCCTGCACGTCGGCGCCGGTACGTTTCAGCCGCTCCGCACGGACGATATCGCATCGCACACCATGCATGCCGAACGCATCGAGGTGCCCGCCGCGCTATGTAATAAATTCCGCGAGACCCGGGCGGCGGGAAAGCGCATCATCGCGATCGGGACCACCGTCGTTCGAGCGCTCGAAACGGCGGCGGATCGGAGCCGTCTTATCGCTCCTTACTCAGGCGAAACGCGCCTGTTCATCCGTCCCGGTTACGACTTTCGCGCGGTTGACGCCATGCTGACCAATTTCCACCTGCCACGCTCGACTTTGCTCATGCTGGTCTGCGCGTTCGGCGGTTGCGATAAGGTCATGGCGGCCTACCATCACGCCGTTGCGGAAGGCTACCGTTTTTTCAGCTATGGCGATGCGATGTGGCTCGAACGCGCCCGCAGCGGAAAGCCAGGGGAATAGACATGGCAGTCGGCAACTTGCGTCCTCAGAAGATGCGCTTCGACCTCGATACGGTCGACGGCGCCGCCCGAGCCGGCCGTATCACGCTGGCCCGGGGCCGGATCTGCACCCCGGTGTTCATGCCGGTCGGCACCTACGCTACGGTCAAGGCGATGACTCCGGAGGAACTCGTCGATCTCGGCGCAGAGATCATCCTCGGTAATACCTATCACCTGATGCTGCGTCCCGGCACCGCGATCATCGCCGCGCACGGCGGCCTGCATCGTTTCATGCATTGGGAGGGGCCCATCCTGACCGATTCCGGTGGATTTCAGGTATTCAGCCTCGGCGACCGGCGCATCATCGAGGAGGAGGGTGTGACGTTCCGCTCACCGGTTAACGGTGACAAGGTCTTCCTGTCCCCGGAAGTAACCATGGACGCCCAGCGCGAATTGGGCTCGGACATCGTCATGATATTCGACGAATGTACGCCTTACCCCGCGGACGAAACGAAGACCGCGGATTCGATGCAGTTGTCCTTGCGTTGGGCGGCCCGCAGCAAATCGAGGCACGGTGATAACGCGGGCGCGCTCTTCGGCATCGTCCAGGGTGGGATGTTCGAATCGTTGCGGCGCGATTCGGCCCAGGGGTTGATCGATATCGGCTTCGACGGCTACGCCGTTGGCGGTTTGTCGGTGGGCGAACCCATCGAGCTGATGCGGGCAATGGTCCAGCACACGGCGACATTGCTGCCGCACGGAAAGCCCCGGTACTTGATGGGCGTCGGCACGCCGGAAGACCTGGTCGAAGCGGTCGGCCACGGGTTCGACATGTTCGACTGCGTTCTGCCGACACGCAATGCGCGCAACGGCCACCTGTTCACGTCGACCGGTATCATCAAGATCCGAAACAGCCGGCACCGGGCATCGTCCGAATCCCTGGATCCGAACTGCCCTTGCTATACCTGTGCAAACTACACGCGTGCTTACCTGCATCACCTCGACCGCGCCAACGAGATTCTCGGGGCCCGGCTCAATACCATCCATAATCTCGCCTATTATCTCGAGCTGATGCGCGATACGCGGCTGGCGATCACCGAACAGCGGTTCGAGGCCTTCGCGCGGGATTTTTATAGTCGCCGGGATCCCGAAAGCATGTGACACCACCGCGCAGGGCTGTGTCATAATACGCGGCCATTTTTCGAGGGTTTCGATGGACTATTTGATACAAAATGCCTGGGCGCAGGGCGCCGGGGCGCAGGAACCGAGCCTGGTCGGGTTCCTCCCTCTCATCATCCTGTTCGTGGCCTTCTATTTGTTCCTTATCCGGCCGCAGATGAAGCGACAAAAGGATCATTCAAAAATGGTGGATGCCCTGGCCAAAGGCGACGAGGCGGTGACGACCGGTGGGCTACTGGGACGCATCACCGAAGTCGGCAGCAATTTCGTCAAGCTCGAAATCACCAAGGGCACCGAAGTCAAGGTACAGAAGCACGCCATCGCCCAGATCATGCCCAAGGGTACGGTGAAGGAGATGTAATGGCGCTGCGGCGGCATCCCGCCGGCGTCGAACGATCTCCTCGATAAGCAATTCCCTAAGTCCGACAGACTGCTAGACCTATCCGATGAATCAATATCCGCTCTGGCGCTACCTGCTCATCATGTTCGTGATAGGGCTGGGTGCGATCTACGCATTGCCTAACATTTACGGCAACGATCCGGCGCTTCAAGTGTCGGCGCTTCGTGCGGACCCGGTCGATGAGGCGCTGCGAGCGCGTATCAGTAAAGCGCTCGCGGAAGCAGACGTCACGCCGAAGCAAATGGAACTCGGCGAAAACCGACTTTTGATCCGCTTCGACGATGACGCATCGCGTGCGCGGGCGCGCGCAATCGTGGAACAGGCCGCAGGAGACGACCGTTATGTCGTGGCGCTCAATCAGGCGCCGGCGATGCCCGAGTGGTTGCGATCGATCGGCGGCAAACCCATGTACATGGGGCTGGATTTACGTGGCGGCGTGCATTTTCTCATGCAAGTCGACATGGACGCGGTCAGGGTACAAACCGAAGATCGTTTCGTCTCGGAGCTTCGAACCGCTTTGCGTGAGGAGAAAATCCGCTACCGTTCCATCGCGCGCGATCCGCAGGGTGGGGTACTCGTGCGCTTTTTGAACCCGGAAATGAAGGACCGCGCCGGGCCGATTCTGAGCTCGGACTTTCAGGATTTGCGGGCCGAAGACCTCGCGGATCCGGAAATGATTCACCTGACCATCAGTGAGGATCTGCTGCAGGAAACACGGCGCACCGCACTCAAACAGAATCTGACGACCTTGCGCAACCGGGTTAACGAATTCGGCGTCGCCGAACCGGTGATTCAGCAGCAGGGCGCGAGCCGCATCGTCGTGCAGCTGCCGGGCGTGGAGGATCCCAGCCGGGCCAAACAGATCCTGGGCGCAACTGCGACGCTGGAATTTCGCATGGTCGATCTCGACGGCGACGTAAACGCCGCGGTGGACGGGCGGGTCCCGGTCAACTCGAAACTCCTCTACGAACGCAACGGCAACCCGGTCTTGCTCGAGAAAAGGGTGATGTTGACGGGTGAATATATCATCGACGCATCCTCCGGCATCGAACAACAGACGGGCACCCCGGCGGTATATATCACCCTGGACGGCAAGGGTGCGCGCATCTTCAGCCGCGCGACCCGCGATCAGATCGGTAAACCCATGGGTGTCGTTTATATCGAGCAGCGCAAAGGCCGCCGGTTCGACGAAGTGATCAACATAGCGACCATCCGGGACCAGCTGTCGAAGCGGTTCCAGATCTCCGGACTCGATACCACCGAGGAAGCGCGAAACCTGGCGCTCTTGCTGCGCGCCGGCGCGCTGGCCGCCCCCATCGAGATCATCGAAGAGCGCACGGTCGGGCCCAGCCTCGGTCAGGAAAACATCGACAAGGGCTTGAATTCGGTTCTTATCGGCTTTTTCGGCGTACTGATCTTCATGGCGTTCTACTACAAGGTGTTCGGCCTCGTGGCCGATCTCGCGCTTACCATTAATCTGGTACTCATCGTCGCCCTCCTGTCGATGCTGCAGGCGACGCTGACCTTGCCCGGCATCGCTGGGATCGTCCTGACGATCGGTATGGCCGTGGATGCCAACGTACTCATCTTTCAACGCATCCGTGAGGAGATTCGAAACGGCAATACGCCGCAGAAGAGTATCGAACAAGGTTACGAAAAGGCCTTATCGACAATCGCCGACGCAAATATCACGACCTTGATCGCGTCGGTCGTGTTGTTCAGTTTCGGTACCGGGCCGATTAAGGGATTCGCAGTGACGCTGTCACTGGGGATCCTGACTTCGATGTTCACGGCCATACTGGGAACGCGCGCGGTGGTTAACCTGATTTACGGCGGTCGCCGTTTGGATAAACTCGTTATTTAGTGTGCGGTGAATCATGGCTGACAGAAAACCGGGCGAATTTAATATCGATTTCATGGGACGCCGTCACCTCGCGGTGTTCTTCTCCGCGCTTCTACTCGTCGGCTCGGCGGCGATGCTGGCCGTAAACGGGCTCAAGCTCGGCATCGATTTCACCGGTGGGACGCTGGTGGAACTCGGCTACGCAGAACCAGCGGATCTGGACGGTATTCGGGCGACGCTGGCGGCGTCTGAATTCGGCGATGCGGTGGTGCAATACTTTGGATCGCCACGGGACGTGCTGGTACGCCTGGTAGCTTCCGAAGAACTGGCAACGGACGACGTCAGCACGCGCATCCTCGACTTGCTGCCGGATGCCGAAATGCGGCGTATCGAATTCGTCGGTCCACAGGTCGGAGAGGAGCTGACCGAAGACGGCGCCTTGGCCATGCTGTACGCGCTGGGTGGCATATTGGTGTACGTCATGCTGCGCTTCACCTTCAAGTTTTCCTTAGGCGCCATTGCCGCGCTGATACACGACGTCCTCGTGGTCCTGGGCTTCTTCGCGGTGACGCAAATGGAGTTCGATCTACCGGTATTGGCGGCGCTGCTCGCAGTCATCGGATATTCGCTCAATGACACCATCGTGGTGTTCGATCGGATCCGTGAAAACTTCCGCCGTATACGTAAGAGCCCGGCACAGGAAGTCATCAACCGTTCGCTCAACCAGACTTTGTCGCGCACCTTGGTTACTTCACTCACGACCCTGCTAGTCCTTGTGGCGCTCTTTTTCCTCGGTGGCGAACTCATCCACGCCTTCGCGACGGCACTGATCGTCGGCGTCGTGATCGGTAGCTACTCGTCGATATTCGTCGCGAGCGCAGCGGCACTCGCGCTGGGCGTAGCCAGGATCGATCTGATGCCCGTTCAAAAAGAGGGTGCGACCGTCGACGAGCGGCCGTGACGCGCGCTCCCGCATCGGAATCCCTTGGAGATTCTCGCGGACAGAGAAATCGCCGCCGTTGCAGAGGTTTTTGAGGCGTTCGGTCCGGTACGCCTGTTCGATGGCCGCCGCCTGCGCCAAACCGATATTGGGGACGCCGAAATTCTCCTGGTGCGTTCCGTCACCCCGATCGACCACTCCCTGCTGGCGGGAACACCGGTCCGGTTCGTAGGTACGGCGACGGCAGGCGTCGACCACGTCGATGCCGAATTCCTCGCCCGTGCGTCCATCGAATTTGCCCATGCCGAGGGATGCAATGCGCGTGCAGTCGCTGAGCATGTCGCGACCTGTCTCTATACCTATGCAGCGTTGCGTAAGGTGCCGCCGCGTGAACTGGCGGTCGGGATCGTCGGTTATGGCAATGTCGGACGATGTCTGGCATCGCTGCTCAAGAAGCTCGGTATCGAATTTGCCATCAGCGATCCGCCGCTGGCCGAGGCATCCGGCGCGATTCGTTTGCTGTCCCTCGAGGAGATCATGGACCGCGACGTAGTTAGTTTGCATGTACCCCTGACGAGCACGGGGCAACACCGCACCGTCGATCTGATCGATGAAAACGGTATAAATCGTCTTCGGCACGAGGCGCTGCTCATCAACGCGGCGCGCGGTGGCGTGGTCAACGAACGTGCGTTGTGTCGTCGGCTCGAAGCCGGCGCGCCGCTGTATGCCGCCGTTGACTGCTGGTCCTACGAGCCCGAAATCGATGCGGCTCTCCTGCGGTCGGCATGGGTGGCGACCCCGCACATTGCTGGACACAGCTGCGAAGCGCGGCTCGAAGCAACGCGCATGCTACATACCGCCCTCAACGTTTTCTGCAGGATGAACGAAGTTTTCCCGTCCGGATTGAAGGCGCCGGCAGCCGGACGCGAAACGCCCCTGTCCGCCGTCGGAGGTATTGCTGAACTGCTGTCGGAAGTGCATCCACTGGCGGGGCACTCTGAACGCCTTCGCCGCATGCTGGCCCTGCCGACTGCGCGGCGCGATGCCCATTTCGACGACATCCGCGCGCGCTTTGGACTGCGTCGGGAATTCTCGAGTTTCATCGTTGCAAGCGATGGGCTCGCGCCCGATACTGTGGCCGAACTCGACGCCCTCGGCTTCGATGTCCTTAATGATGACTAAGGAACCTCTGAATAAGTCATGGCACCTCTACCTTGCCCATGAAATCGCGCAGCTCGGCGTTACGAATCTTGCCCATAGTCCCCGCTATGGCCTGCGATTCGTGCCTTGATCTGCACAATTTAATGAACAATTCAGACGCACCATGACTTACTCAGAGGTTCCCTAAACCTCAAAACGAGCGGCCACTCGCGTGAATATTCAATCGATCGGAACTCCGCTGTCGCCAAACGGTACGCGACTTTTGCTGCTGGGATCAGGCGAACTCGGCAAGGAAGTTGCCTTGGAAGCGATGCGGCTTGGACTCGAGGTTATCGCGGTGGACCGCTACGCGAATGCGCCGGCGATGCACGTCGCGCATCGGGCGCACGTGATCGACATGCTGGATCCGGACGCACTGGGCGATGTTATACGTCGGGAAAATCCGTGCCTGATCGTCCCCGAGATAGAGGCGATCGCGACCTCCAAACTCGTCGAACTCGAAAACGAAGGTTTTAACGTTGTGCCAACGGCCAATGCGACACTTTTGACCATGAATCGCGAGGGCATTCGTTGTCTGGCCGCCGAAGAACTAGGGCTTCCAACATCAAAATATCGATTCGCAGGTAGTGAGAAAGAATGCGCAGAAGCGATAGAGGCAATCGGAGTGCCGTGTGTTGTTAAACCGGTAATGAGTTCATCGGGCAAGGGGCAGGTTACGGTCCACGAGATCAAGGAAAGCACTTCTGCCTGGAAGCACGCCATCAGCGGCGGTCGCGCGACGCGTGAGCGCGTCATCGTCGAGGGAATCGTCGATTTCGATTACGAGATTACGCTGCTCACTGTAAGACATGCGGGCGGTACCAGCTTTTGCCCACCGATCGGGCACGTCCAAGTGGATGGGGACTATCGTGAATCCTGGCAACCCCAGACCATGCGTGAGGCGGCCTATGAGCGCGCTCGCGAAATCGCCGCGGCCGTTACGGAAGCACTCGGCGGATATGGAATTTTCGGCGTGGAGTTGTTCATTAAAGGCGCCGAGGTTTTATTCAGTGAAGTATCGCCACGGCCGCATGACACCGGTATGGTGACGATGATTTCCCAGCCTCTCTCCGAATTCGCCTTGCACGTACGGGCAATGCTCGGCGTGAAATTGCCGCCGATCGAACAGTTCGGACCTGCCGCGAGTTGTGCAATTCTCGGCAAGGGAAACGGCAGCGATATCAGTTATGCCGGCGCCGTGGAAGCCATGTCGCAGCCGGGTTCGGATATTCGCATCTTCGGGAAACCCGAAGTCAGCGGCAAGCGACGGTTGGCGGTCGCGCTCGCCCGCGGTGAAACGATCGAAGATGCGCGGGATAAGGCGCGGCGGGCCGCGGCGCTTGTGCAAATCGATGTTAAATAACCCGGTTGGAAATGACGGGTCCTTAGGGAACCTCTGAATAAGTCATGGCCCATCTGCCTTGCCCATGAAATCGCGCAGCTCGGCGTTACGAACCTTGCTAATAGTCCCCGCTATGGCCTGCGATTCGTGCCTTGATCTGCACTGTTCATGAACAATTCAGACGCACCATGACTTATTCAGAGATTCCTTAGAAACACAGGAGACTGAGCCCATGAGAATGATGCATACCATGATTCGAGTTACCGACATCGAAAAATCCATCGCGTTCTATTGCGACGTACTCGGCATGCAGTTGCTTCGACGAATGGATTTTCCGGAAGGTCGATTCACCCTTGCCTTCGTCGGCTACGCGGATGAATCAGAGACGGCGGTGCTCGAATTGACCCACAACTGGGATACCAGCGAGTATCAACTCGGTGACGCATACGGACACATCGCGATCGGCGTGGAGGACGTCTATGCGACGTGTGAGGGCGTGAAGGAACGCAATGGAAACGTTGTACGCGAGGCCGGTCCGATGAAAGGCGGGTCGACCGTAATCGCTTTCGTGGAAGATCCCGACGGATACAAGATAGAGCTTCTGCAAGATCACGGTTAGGCGTCAATATTCTGTCTTTAGGTTAGACGCGGACGCATCTAGCGCGGAACGCTTATACAATCGCGCGAGCTTTTCCGGTGCAGGGCGGCGTAGCCGCGGAATTGTTATTAAGTACGCTCCTCGAAACCCGCGCGCTATGCCTGCATGCCCCATACGAATTTGGAGATCACTGCCAGTCTCCAATGCGTGCCGCAAACCCATGTATGCTACAGTAGCCGGCACACGGACCGGCGGTTTTCACACGGTTCAATACCGGATTTGCGAACGCGAGGCGCAACATTACGCAGCAGCAACGGTCCAAGAACAAGCAGCGGTGCGATGACGCGTGAAGCTACGTGTAATCTGCGCCCATAATCGATTCTGTTGGTATAGGATCTCATAGCATGAAGCGGTTCCCTGGAGTTTCGTCCGCGTTGTTACTGCTTGTCGTTTCGATCGGCACTTTGGCCACCACGTCGGAGCCGTTGGATGTCGTGCGCACGACGACGGATAAGGTCTTGGAGCGCATCAAGAGCGGAAAAGAATCATTGCGTGCGAATCCCGCGAAAATGTACACGCTAGTATCCGAGATGGTATTCCCGCATTTCGATTTTGCGATCATGGCGAAATGGGTGCTGGGCAAGCACTGGTCCGCAGCGGACGAAGATGCGCGGGAAGCTTTCGTCGAACAGTTTCGTAAACTTCTCGTCGGAACCTATGCGACTGCGCTGCTCAATTTTTCTGACCAGGAGATTACCTATCCGCCGATAGAGCAAACGGCGAGAGCAAATACGGCGCTGGTCAAACAGCAGATCACGCAGCCTGGAAGCGTGACTATTCCGGTCATTTACCGCCTGCACAATAAGTCCGGGGACTGGAAAGTGTTCGATGTATCTGTGGATGGAGTGAGCCTGGTGAAGACTTACAGAGCTTCGTTCGGGTCAATCATCAGGAACAGCGGTTTGGGCGGATTGCTGGATTCGATGATCAGTAAAAATCAGCAGTATTCCCAGTGATGTTACGGCCCACCGTCGTCGATAATACTGAGGGGCTGGAGTTTAAGTTAAGCTCGACAGTTAGAATAAGTTTAGCGAATTCAACGACGAAATCGCGTTCGATATGAATTCGGATGACATCAAGCAAATGATCGAAGCCGGTATACCCGGATGTGAAGCCCATGTCGATGGTGATGGGTCGCATTTCATGGCGCGTGTGATCAGCGACGAATTTTCGAGCCTTCCGATGATAAAGCAGCATAAAATGGTATATGCCTCGCTGGGCAGTAGTATGGAAAACGCTATACATGCCTTGTCTATCCAGACCTATACGAAAGAGGCGTGGGAAAAAGCCCGAAAATTCCAGACGCTTTAGGTTCCTTAGGTCGCTACATGCGATATTCGGGCTAACGCCTGCGTGCTGAATGGACAAACTGATCATTCAAGGCGGCATTCCACTGGAGGGGGAGATCCGGATTTCTGGCGCGAAGAATGCCGCGCTGCCCATTCTCGCGGCCACCTTGCTGGCGGACGGTCCCGTCGTCATCGGGAATGTGCCGCATCTGCATGACATCACGACGACCATGGAATTGCTCGGACAGATGGGTCTGCAGCTCACCGTCGACGAGCGCATGCACATCGAGGTCGACAGCAGCACCATCAAGGACTTTTTTGCACCCTACGAACTCGTCAAAACGATGCGGGCGTCGATACTCGTGCTCGGACCACTGCTAACGCGGTTCGGTTCGGCTGATGTTTCCCTACCCGGGGGCTGCGCGATCGGTTCGCGCCCGGTGAACCTCCACCTTCGGGGCTTGGCTGCGATGGGTGCGGAGCTAGCCGTCGAAGGTGGGTATATCCGGGCGAGCGCCAAACGTCTGAAGGGCGTCGACCTGGTGATGGACCTGGTGACGGTGACGGGTACGGAAAACCTGATGATGGCAGCGACCTTGGCTGATGGCGTCACGGTCATCCGCAATGCCGCGCGGGAACCCGAAGTCGTGGATCTCGCCAATTGCCTGATCAGTATGGGGGCCTGCATCGAAGGAGCCGGAAGCGACACCATTCGTATCGAAGGTGTGAAGACCCTGAGCGGGACGCATTACGATATCCTGCCTGATCGCATCGAAACCGGGACCTATCTAATTGCTGCGGCAATGACCGGAGGACGGGTCAAGGTCAAAAGCACGCGTCCCGAACTCCTCGAATCCGTCCTCGCGAAACTCAGCGAGGCCGGGGCGAAAATCGAAACGGGCGAAGACTGGATAGAACTCGACATGCAAGGGCAAGATCTCGGCGCCGTCAACATCTACACCTCGCCCTATCCCGGTTTTCCGACGGACATGCAGGCTCAGTTCACAGCATTGAACTGTATTGCCAAGGGGACCGGTACAATTACGGAATCCGTATTCGAGAATCGGTTCATGCATGTGTTGGAGCTGCAGCGCATGGGAGCGAAAGTCGAGTTGGAAGGCAACACGGCGATTACGACAGGCGTCGAAAAGCTCACCAGCGCGCCCCTGATGGCGACCGATTTGCGCGCATCCGCGAGCCTGGTCCTCGCGGGTCTGGTCGCCGACGGTTCGACCGTGGTCGAGCGCATTTACCATATCGACCGGGGCTATGAAACGATCGAAGAAAAGCTTGCGAATCTCGGTGCGCAGATCAAGCGTGTTCCGAGTTGAACTGCGGTACCAGTGAAGTCTCCAACAGTCGGAAAATAAAGTGGCGAATCCGCTGAAAACAACGGCCGACAATCTGGTGATTGCCGTATCCAAGGGCAGGATTCTGAACGATGCTATCCCTCTGCTCGGACGAATCGGTATCGAAGTCAAGGACGATCCGGATACTTCACGCAAACTTGTCCTGGAAACGTCAAATCCCGGCTTTCAACTGCTCGTGATTCGCGCTTCCGACGTGCCGACCTACGTGGAGTACGGGGCGGCGGATCTCGGGATCGCGGGCAAAGACGTCCTGCTGGAGCATGAAGGAGCGGATTACTACGAGCCCGTGGATCTGCGCCTCGCCCAGTGCCGCCTCGTGGTTGCGGGTCTACCGAATACAGAACTGAACTCCGAGCGTCCGCGAATCGCCACCAAGTATTCGCGGACGGCGCGAAACTATTTCGCTCAGCAGGGCATACAGGCGGAGATCATCAAGCTTTACGGTTCCATGGAATTGGCACCGCTGGTCGGGCTTGCCGATCGCATCGTCGACCTGGTCGATACCGGTAATACGCTAAAGGCCAATGGCTTGGTTGCCATGGAGACGATTTGTGAGATCAGTTCGCGATTAATCGTGAACAAGGCGGCGATGAAAACCAAGCATGTGCGCGTCAGCAAAATTATCGACGCCCTTAAAGCCGCGGTGGCCGAAGGCGATGGCTGAGATCATTGTACGGCTGAATTCACGTTGCGCGGAGTTCGATGAAAAACTTCAGGCGCTTTTGGCGTGGGATGACGACGAACGTCCCGAAATCGTAAGTGCCGTGCGTGAGATCATTGCGGCGATAAAAGAACGCGGAGACGCTGCACTGCTGCAATACACAAACGAATTCGATCGGCGCGAACTGCACGATGTGTCCAACATCGAAATACGGAATTTCAACACTCACATCGATGCCATCGAACCTGGCCTGAAAGCGGCGCTCGAGCAGGCTGCCGAGCGTGTGCGGATCTTTCACGAACGGCAAAAATTGGAATCCTGGGAGTATCGCGAAAACGATGGCACCGTCCTCGGCCAGCAAGTCAAAGCGCTAGATCGCGTTGGAATATACGTACCAGGTGGCAAGGCGGCTTACCCCTCGTCGGTTTTAATGAACGCGATTCCCGCGAAAGTCGCAGGCGTGGGAGAAATCATCATGGCCGTTCCAGCACCGGGCGGCGAACTCGACCCGGTGGTTCTCGCGGCCGCATCTATTGCGGGCGTCGACCGCGTGTTTACCATCGGCGGTGCACAGGCCATCGCGGCCTTGGCGTTCGGCACCGCGACCGTTCCAGCGGTGGACAAGATCGTGGGCCCCGGAAACATATACGTTGCCACCGCCAAATCCATGGTGTTCGGCCGCGTCGGCATCGATATGATCGCGGGTCCTTCCGAAATTCTGATCGTGTGCGACGGTGGAACCGACCCGGACTGGATTGCCATGGATCTGTTTGCCCAGGCCGAACACGATGAACGGGCCCAGGCTATCCTGTTGTGTCCGGACCCGGCATTTATCGACGCGGTGCAGGCGAGCATCACCCGCCTGCTTTCCGGCATGGAACGTCGAATCATCATAGGCAAAGCGCTCGCGGCGCGTGGCGCCCTGATCGAAGTGGGTGACATGGAAGAAGCGATCGCGCTGGCCAATCGCATTGCGCCTGAGCACTTGGAGTTGTCAGTCTCCGATCCGCGCCGATGGTTGTCCGAAATCAGGCATGCGGGCGCCATTTTTTTGGGGCGTTACACGGCCGAGGCCCTGGGCGATTACTGCGCGGGTCCGAATCATGTGCTGCCGACATCGGGAACTGCTCGATTCTCCTCGCCGCTCGGTGTGTACGATTTCCAGAAGCGTTCTTCGGTCATCGAATGTTCGGCCGCTGCTGCCATCCGGTTGGGGAAGGTCGCGTCAGTCCTGGCTGAAAGTGAAGGGCTGACTGCACATGCGCGATCGGCTGGATATCGCGTAGGTGGTAAATGAGTATAGAAGACCGTCTGGAACGCTTTGCGGCGCCCTGGGTCCGCGAACTCGTACCCTACAAAATTGTGGACGCGGGCGGGCTCATCAAGCTTGACGCGATGGAAAATCCCTATTCGATCCCTGTCGAGCTGCGTGAAAGCTGGAATGACCTGCTCAGCGGCGTCGAACCGAACCGCTATCCGGACCCTGCTGCATCCGAGCTCAAGCAGAGTCTTCTGAATTCACACGATCTACCGGAAACGATCCAGGCGGCGCTCGGCAATGGGTCGGACGAGCTGATCCATTTACTGTGCCTTGCGTTTGCCCGCGGCGGCGGTGCCTGCGTGCTGTGTCCGGAGCCGACTTTCGT
Organism: Gammaproteobacteria bacterium; assembly: GCA_963662545.2. Classification (GTDB taxonomy): domain Bacteria; phylum Pseudomonadota; class Gammaproteobacteria; genus JAYYZW01. The sequence continues at coordinate 1,160,492 of CAXXLL010000003.1, read as the reverse complement.
GGTGTATTCGAACGCGGCCCGCGCCGTCGGTATGAAATTTCTCGGTGTCCCGCTCGATGAATCCGATTTTGCATTGGATCTCGACGTCACTATCGCTGCGATAAAGGAACATGAACCGGCGCTGGTCTTTATAGCCAGTCCCAACAACCCGACCGCGAACAGGTTAGACGAGAACACACTGGAGGCTATCTGCGAGTTTGCGCCCGGCCTCGTCGTACTGGATGAAGCCTATTACCGTTTCAGCGGGCACACGCGTGTCGCGGAAATTCAGTCGATCGAAAACCTCGTCGTCATGCAGACCCTGTCCAAAATCGGCCTGGCCGGTATCCGGGTGGGAGTGTTATTCGGGGCCGAACCGTGGATCGACCTGATCGAGCGGCTGCGAATGCCGTACAACATCAGTGCGCTGTCGCAGGCCGCTGGGAAATTCGCCATCGAGCACGAAAGCGCATTCCAGACTCAGATATCGGCGATCATCGAACAACGCGAAGTCTTGTACGACGGCCTCAGGCGACTCGACGGCATTACCGTATGGCCAAGCGCGACCAATTTCATTCTGTTTCGCGCACCACGCGAACGCGGCACGTCCACATTCGAGTCGTTAAAACAGCAGGGAATACTCATCAAAAACTTGTCGGACAGCCACCCGCTGCTCGCCGACTGCCTACGGGTCACAGTCGGCACGGCGGAGGAAAATCAGGCGTTTCTGTGTGCGCTACGGTCGTCGCTAACCTAAATAGCGTCCATCCAGAAAGAGTAACTCTCGCCAAGAGGCAGAGATCGCAAAATGATAGGTTGATTGTTATTAATATTGTATTAAATGCTTTCTTGGCGCCTTTGCGAGAGAAATATTGACGTTTATGGATGGACACTTTCCAGTCGGATTTCAATTCACCGGCGGCGGCGGGCGTATCGACACGGTAACGTCCGTGGTGTAAAGGCGCTTTTCCCTGATCCCCTTGATTGGAACGCGGGAGCCCGGGCCAAGGTCCGCGATCCGCTCGATGGCCGCGTGAGAATCTGTGATTGCGATCTGGTCGATGTGAGTGATTACGTCGCCCGGACGAATTCCGGCCATATCAGCCGGGCCGCCGGCTAGAATGCCGAATACCACGATTCCTTCTTCGGCGCCAAGCATCTCCCTTAAGCGCGGCGTGAGATCGCGCGCTTCCATCCCAAGCCAGCCGCGTGTAACGCTGCCCGTTCTGAGTATCTGTTTCGCTACCTTGATTGCGATACTCGTTGGAATGGCGAATCCGATACCTTCCGTGTCGACTCGCACCGAATTGATCCCCACCAGCTCGCCGTGCGTGTCAACCAGAGCACCCCCGGAGTTTCCAAAATTAATCGCGGCGTCGGTCTGAATGAAATTCTCGTATGTATTGATACCGACACGATTGCGTCCCGTGGCGCTGACGATTCCCTGGGTCACGGTCTGGCCGATGCCGAGCGGATTCCCGATAGCGAGTACGATATCTCCGACCTTCACCTTATCGGAATCCGCGATCGCGATGTGCGGAAGATCGTCGAGATCGATTTTCAATACCGCGAGATCGGTGTCCGGATCGGCCCCGACGATCTCTGCCGCGGCGGTACGTCCGTCCTGCAGTGAAACCTGGATAGCCTGAGCGCCGCGAATCACGTGATAATTGGTGAGCAGCACGCCCGATTCGTCCAAAATGACGCCGCTGCCCAGACTGGTTTCGGCACGCGTCGCACCGTTCGATGAGGGGGTCCCGAAGAACTGTCGGAAAACCGGATCTTCAACCAGTGGATTCGCCCTCTGCCGACGGCGGCTGACGGCATGAACACTGACGACCGCCGGTGCAGCTCTGGCGACTGCGTGGGCGAACCCGACGGCGTGCTCTTCGGTGCCCGTTCCCAGCCATTCGTCGAAGCGTAGATCGATGCCCGCAGCATTCTCGGCGTAGCGCAGCGACAACAGAATGAACAGCGCTCCGCCCAGGCCGATGAAAGACCATTTTAGGGTGAACAATAAAGTTTTCATTTAAGTTGTGAAGGGGATTTAAGGGCCGGTGAACGTCCCCAAGTGACCATGGCCGCCTGAAATTTGGTGGTATAATCCACCGCATAACCCTAACAAATCGACATTCCGTATCGAATGCTGCTAGCAGCCTGTCGGACTTAGGAAGAATTGACTTGGGCGTTGGGATAGCGGTCCAGATACGCCATGGTTTTCGTTAAATAGCCCCACTATTCGCCTCAAACCATGACACCTCCGAGCCCGCTTTTCCACCCGCCGCGCTACGATTCCCTAAGTCCGACAGGCTACCAGGCATATTCGGTCCAAAACGAATATCAGGGGAGGCGGACGCGGAATCATGTCTTGGGGGCCAAATCCGTAATCTGGCCACAACGAGTCAAATATCGCCACACAAGTCCGGCGGCGCATCGACGACTGCATGAACAGATTCAGTGTAGGAGATAAGGGAGCATGAAGGAGAATGCTGTCGACCTGGAGCGACGCCGATTTCTCACCGGTACGGTAGTTGTGATCGGCGGTATTGGAGCCGGTATCGCGGCGATCCCCTTCGTTTCCACCTTTCAACCCAGTGCCAGGGCGAAAGCAGTCGGCGCCCCGGTCGAAGTCGACATAAGCAAGATCGAAATCGGTCAGCGGATCATTCACAAGTGGCGGGGCAAGCCCGTCTGGATCGTCCGCCGAACGCCGGAACAACTCGAAGCGCTAGCATCGATGCCGTCAGGCGCCTTGCGCGACCCGAGTTCGGAAGGATCGGAGCAGCCCGATTTTGCCCTGAATTCCTGGCGTTCTTCGAATCCCGAGTATCTGGTGCTCGTCGGCTTATGCACCCATCTCGGATGTTCTCCGAGTTTTGTGGCTTCGGGTAACGAGGTGAATATGGGCGAAAATTGGCATGGTGGTTTTTTCTGTCCCTGTCACGGTTCGAAGTTCGATCTTTCCGGTCGCGTATACACCGGTGTCCCGGCGCCGAAGAATATGACGGTCCCGCCATACAGGTTTCTCAGCGAAACCCGCCTGTTAATCGGTGATGCCGGCGGGGGATCTTCATGAACGCAGTAGTCAAAGGCTTGGTCGAGCTTCGCGATTGGGTCGACGATCGGTTCCCGCTTATGCAGTTATGGAACGATCACATGGGCCGTTATTACGCGCCTAAAAACTTTAACTTCTGGTATTACTTCGGCGTTTTTTCCATGGTCGTGCTCGCGATCCAAATCGTTACGGGCATCTGGCTGGTGATGAATTACAAGCCGGACGCGGCTACCGCGTTTGCCTCGGTCGAGTACATCATGCGCGATGTCGACTGGGGGTGGCTGATCCGGTACATGCATTCGACGGGGTCGTCCTTCTTTTTTATCGTCATTTATCTTCACATGTTTCGAGCGCTGTTGTATGGCTCCTACAAGAAGCCTCGCGAACTCGTTTGGATACTGGGGATGTTCCTGTATCTGACGCTGATGGCGGAAGCGTTTTGCGGATACCTCCTACCCTGGGGGCAGATGTCTTACTGGGGTGCCCAGGTCATCATTTCACTCTTTGGCGCCATCCCGTTCGTGGGAGAAACCTTGTCGTTATGGATTCGCGGTGATTACGTCGTTTCCGACATTACCCTCAATCGATTTTTCTCGTTCCATGTCATTGCACTTCCCTTTGCTATCGCAGGGCTAGTCGTATTGCACATCATTGCACTGCATGAGGTCGGGTCGAATAATCCGGACGGCATCGAAATCAAGGACAACAAGGATGCCGATGGCAAGCCCGTAGACGGTATTCCGTTTCATCCGTATTACACGGTCAAGGATTCGGTGGGGGTAGTGGCGTTTCTAATCGTGTTTTCGGCTGTAGTATTCTTCGCTCCGGAGTTTGGCGGGTGGTTCCTGGAACACAATAATTTCGTCCCGGCCAATCCGCTCAAGACTCCTGACCACATCGTGCCGGTCTGGTATTTCACTCCTTTCTACGCGATTTTGCGGGCGGTCCCCGATAAATTGTTCGGCGTGATGGCGATGGGTGCGGCGACGATGGTGTTCTTTTTGCTGCCGTGGCTGGATCGCAGTCCGGTAAAATCGATTCGCTACCGAGGACCGATTTTCAAGACGGCATTAGTTTTGTTTGTCATCAGCTTCATTTCGCTGGGATACCTCGGCACGCAAAATCCGACCAATTTGTATACCTGGCTCGCGCGCGGTTTTTCACTTATATACTTCGGGTTCTTTCTACTGATGCCGTTTTACTCGAAAGTGGACAAAACCAAGCCGGTCCCGGATCGGCTGACGGGTTGACCATGCGAACGATTCTTGCACTGGCCCTTTGGGTTTGCGCAACCGTCGGAATTGCTGCGGGCAGTCACGGTCCCGAATTGCTCGACGCGAACGTCTCCCTGGGCAGCAAGGCTAGTTTGCAACGCGGCGCTCGCACCTTCGTGAATTACTGCCTGAGTTGCCACTCCGCTGCCTACATGCGCTACAACCGGCTGGTGGAAGACCTCGATCTCAGCGAGGAAGCCGTAGAAAAGAACCTGATGTTCACCACGAACAAGATCGGGAACACCATGACGGTCGCCATGCAGCCGCAAGATGCCGAGCAGTGGTTTGGCGTGGCGCCTCCCGATCTATCCGTTATTGCCCGGTCGCGCGGCGCTGACTGGCTGTATTCGTATCTGCTTGGTTTCTATCTCGATGACAGCAGGCCGAGGGGCATGAATAACCTGTATTTCCCGGACACCGCTATGCCGCATGTCTTGTGGGAACTTCAGGGATTACAGCGGTTGGTGGAGGCTCAAGAGGACGCGCACGCTCACCGCGGTCCAACCCTGAAAATTGCTGTTCCCGGAAAGCTGGATCCGTCGCAGTATGAAAAAACGGTTCGTGAGCTCGTGAGTTTCATGGTTTACGTGGGAGAACCGGCCAAGCTCATTCGCTACCGAGTCGGCTTCTGGACCATCGCTTTTCTTTTGGTTTTACTGGCGGCAACCTACCTTATGAAACGAGATTATTGGAAGGATATTCACTGATATGACTGCATTAGCAAACAGACGTTCGGTGATGACCTTATATGCAAGTGAGGCCGACCTTATTGGTCACTGTGTACGATTGGTCCTGATGGAGAAGGACATCCATGTCGAGATCCATTTCATCGATGAAGAAAATAAGCCCGAAGATTTAAACGTTCTAAACCCCTACCAGAACGTACTTACCTTGATTGATCGTGACCTCGTTTTGTATGACGGGCAGATCATGATGGAGTATCTCGACGAACGTTACCCGCATCCGCCGTTAATGCCGGTGGACCCGGTCTCGCGAGCTAATAATCGACAGTTCCGCTTTCGTATCGTTCGGGATCTGTTCACTTCGGCCGAGGTTCTTGATGGCGACAACGACATTGCCGCCGCTAATGCGCGCAAGTCACTGCGGGATAATCTGATGGCGCTCGCACCGATATTCTCTCAACACCCGTACTTCATGACACAAGATTTTTCCCTCACCGACATGTGCATGGGTCCGCTTCTATGGCGTTTGCCGTATTACGGCGTAAAACTGACGGCACAGGCTAAGCCACTCGTCAAATATGCCGATAAGCTGTTCGATCGACCGGCTTTTCAAAGCAGCCTTTCCCCGGCTGAGCAGGAAATGCGCTAAGAAACCTCTGAATAAGTTATGGTGCGGGTGAATGGTGCATGAAATCGTGCAGATCAAGGCACGAATCGCCGGCCATAGCGGGGACTATTGGCAAGCTTCGTCGGTTAAGGCTCCGCGATTTCAGGCGCAAGGCAGGTGTGCCATAACTTATTCAGGGGTTCCCTAAGCCCGTATCGGATCGGTTGAGCATAAGCGCTAACTCATGACGTCAACAAGGCCCTACCTCATTCGCGCCATCTACGATTGGATAGTGGATAATCAGCAAACGCCGCATCTCCTCGTTGATGCCGGAAGTGATCAGATAAAGGTGCCGCAACAGTACGTTGAAGACGGCATGATCGTGTTAAATGTGTCCCTCAATGCCGTTCGCGATCTCGATCTTGGAAATGAATTCGTCCATTTCACCGCCCGATTTTCCGGCAAGTCCTACGACATATCGGTTCCGGTCGACGCGGTGCAGGCAATCTACGCGCGTGAAAACGGCCAGGGAATTTTTCTCGGCGACCCGGGGGAAGACGCCGAACGCGTCGAATCCGCCGCTGAATCAGGTGAAGATTCTGCGCCAGAATCGAGCGATGCAGAAAAGACAGATCCCCGGCGTCGAGCACCGCATTTAACCGTCGTGAAATAAGGCGTCTTCGGCGCGTGATTACTGCTCCTCGAACAATTTAACGACCCGCTGCACCCCTCCCGTCCTGCTGGCGATTTCGGCAGCGAGATCGCCTTCGGCTGCTGAAACGAGACCCATCAAGTACACGATGCCTGCTTCGCTAACGACTTTTATCTTGGTCGCGTTCAGGTCCGCCGTCGCGAACATCTTGGTCTTGACCTTAGTGGTCAAAAGTCCATCGTTTGTTCGCGACATCATCGAATTGGGCGCCGCGATAGTTACTTCGTTGTGGATGTGCCGAACCTTGGCGATCCCACTGACGATTTCGACGACCTGGGAACGGAGGTCTTCGGTCGGCGCCTGACCGGTAAGTAATACCACCTGGTTATAGCTCGTAACCCCAATATGGGTCTGTTCCTTGATGTCGGAAATTGCTCGCAATGATGCGTAGGCCTTGACCTCGATCGCCTGATCTTCGACGAAGGTTCCAGTCGTTCTCGGATCATTGGCGACGACGGCGCTGGTCGCCGCGCCGCCCACGAGGATCCCGGCGCAACCGGAAATAGTTACGAGGGTTGCCACGATCAGAAGAATGCGGGCCCGTTTAAATATTTCCGGAAATGGAGTTTTTTTCATCTACGATTCCTGCCCTAACAAATGACAATCTATTAGATCGCAAAGACAATGGATGATGGTGAGGTGCGATTCCTGAATGCGCGCCGTCGACGAGCTGGGCACACGAAGTTCGATATCGCCGTCGACAAGACTACTTCCCGCCGGTCCGCCGTCCTTGCCGCTGGCGAGTATCACACGCATTTCCTGGTCATGGGCGGCGTCGATGGCGTTGAGGATGTTGTGTGAGTTTCCGCTCGTTGAAAATGCAAGCAGTACGTCGCCCGGACGGCCCAAGGCGCGAATCTGCTTTGCGAAGATATCCGCGAACTGGTAATCGTTCGCAATGGATGTCAATGTCGATGAATCAGTAGTGAGCGCGACGGCCGGCAATCCGGGCCGCTCACGCTCGAAACGATTCAACATCTCAGAGGAAAAATGCTGCGCATCGGCGGCCGACCCGCCATTGCCGCAACTCAAAACTTTGCCGCTGTTTAGAAGCCCATTCGCAATGCAGTCCGCGGCGTCTGCAATGTTCGAGCTTAGCGCTTCGACGCACAGTGTTTTGACTGCGATGCTTTCATCAAATATCGCTCTGATTCGCTTGATGGGATCCAATTGGGTCAGCTCATTTTAAGCATCTGAATAGCCGTTCCCAACGGGCAAGAGATCATTTCCAGCGGCCCAGGTTCGGTGTCGACAAGCATTATGCAGAAAACGCATCGGCAATCCAGTCAATCGAATAGGTCTGCGTGCCGCCGGTAATCGCCAGCACATCGAATCTGCACGGCGGTTCCGCCGGGCCGCTTCGTTTCACTAGAAAATGCGCCGCCGTTCGAATCAGCCGGTTCCGTTTTTTGTCGGTAATGCTTTCCAGACCGCCGCCGAACCGCAGAGACCGTCGGTAGCGCACCTCGACGAAAACTACGGTCTCTGCATCCAGCATGATCAGATCGATTTCGCCGAAGCGACATGTATAGTTGCGGGCGACGGTGGAGAGGCCTCGTTCACGCAGGTAGCTTTCCGCGATCTCCTCGAAGTTTCGACCGCAGTCTCGCGACGTCTCGATCGGACCCATGTCAGCGTGCATAGCGCCGGACAGATTCATCCGCCAGGGTCGCAATACCGTCGACAAACCTCAGCCACGTCATGTGCCGATGCACGATGCCCTCGTAATCCATCCACAACACACCGGTTACGCCGGGAATCCGCAGATTTTGCTGGTAGCGCATTTTTGCCAGGTAGGGAATGATTCTGTATGCATCGATGCCGAAGCCGTGGAGGCGCGCGTAATTATTTGCTTCGGCCGGCCAACTGCGCCTTATCGCGTTGAAGAGTTCCGCGTCCGCTGCGCCAAACAGCCAAGGCATGTCGCCGAATACCAGGCCATTCAGATCCCTGTCGCGTTCGGCGTCAGTGCCGCCGGCATAAACGTGTGAAGTAGCGAATACCGGCACGGTTTCGGCGCGAAAGTACCGAAGCTGCGGCAGGAGCTGCCGAGCGTTGTCCGGATAGCCGGCGAGCAGGATGACATCGATGTCCGCCCGCCGTCGGGGCTCGACATGCAGCGGAATCGATAGCTTGGCGCGGAGGTCCGCGGCGCGGGCGTCGCTTAGGTCGATGTTCAGCGCGCGTTTGACGGCGTCCGGATAGGATTCCGCCTCATCGGAATAAGATACTTCTGCAAGCACGACGCCACCGAGCTGCTTCCAGGTATTAGCATAGGCCTTCATGAGTCTTTGGCCCCATGCGCTGTCCGGAGTGACGATCAGGGCGCGGGAACCCCTGGCCTGTGCGCGTCGCGCGACCTGGCGCGCTTCATCTTCCGGCGTCAATCCAAACTGGTACAAGCCTGGCGGCCCGCCCCCGCTGCGTGATGGGGCGTCCACGACATTTAGCGCGAGGATGCCGGTTTCGAGATTTTCTTCCTTGCGCAGCGCCGCAACGAAGCTCTTTTTGAGCGGTCCAACCACGAATTCTGCGCCTTCGGAAACAGCTCTGCGGTAAATCGAAACGATATCGCCGCTTGCTGTTGAATAAACCTCGACGCTGGGCCGCGATTCAATCCGAGCATCGGCATACCATGCGGCAAGAAAGCCGTCTCTAATCGCCTTGGCGGCGATACCCAAGGTGTCGTCGAACGGCAGGAAAAGCGCTAATCGCCTTGGCCGAACTGAAACCAGTTCTGATCGCTCGAGCAGCTCCTCTAACAATTCGGCTGCCGGATGTCCGGCGTATTGTTGTGTCCATTTATCCGTACTTTCTATGAAAGTCGGTGTGTCGAACAGGGAGCGCGATGCGATTTGCGCCAAAGAGTACCAGCCGGCTGACGCTGGGGCGCTGGTCGCGATACGCCGAGCGAGTTCGGGCTGCGGCAACCGGGATATCGCGCGCCAGGTCGAACGAGCGATGAATTCCGATTGATCGGCGGGATACGGGTACCGGTACGCCGAGATCCACGCTTGCGCGGCGGCGGGAATGTCGTTGGCAGCCAACGCGGCTTCTCCAATGACGCGAGCGCGAACGCCACGTTGATAAGGCGTCAGGCTCAACTCTTCCAGTTGCACGGCCATTGCATAGGCGTCGTCGGAAAAACCCGCCTGCAGCATCGATCGCGACTTCGCGAGCGCGACAACGGGCGCAGTTTCGCCGGCGTTTTCATCGAGTTCACCGATGAGCGCGTCAGCGCTCTCACGATCTCCAGCGTCCTGGTAGGCGAGGGCAGCAATGGCCTTCAACTCGACCGAGCGCGACGCATCGCTGGCACGGGCGACGTCGGCGAAAGCCGCAGCCGCAGCACCATAATTACCCTGGCCGAGCAAGCGTTTTGCCGCTACGAGTGGATCGGGAGCTTGCAGAGTGTCGCTAACATTGCGTTGCGGACCGCAGGCGCATGTAATAAGAGCAATCGCGGCCACGGCAAGCACGCGCAACGGTTGCGGATTTTGAGTGAGCACAGAGCGCGGCACGAGCTTGGGACCTTTCTCAAAATTATTTGCACGTGCGCCGGCAGCGATTTTCGAGCATTTCAAGGCACAACGCACATGCGGATAATTTAGAGATAGGTTGTAGTATCTTTTTCCTCCATGGACGTGTCAATTGAACGCCCGGCCGTTTACGTCGTCGCGACCCCGATAGGTAATTTGGGCGATATCGGTCGCCGCGCCGTCGAGATCCTCGACGCCGTTGATTTCATTTTGAGCGAAGATACCCGGCATAGCCGCAAACTGCTTGAGGCATACGGCGTGACGACTTCGCTCAGGCCTTTACATGATCACAATGAAGGCCGCATGGCGGAGAAGGTCGTTGCGGCCCTGCAGGCGAGGCGCGAAACCTGCGCATTGATCTCCGATGCCGGCACCCCCCTGATATCGGATCCGGGTTACGCGCTGGTGAATTGTGCGGTGGCAGCCTCCATTCCGGTCCTGGCGATACCTGGCCCTTGTGCCGTTACGGCGGCATTAAGCGTGTCTGGCATGGCGACGGACCGCTTCGCTTTCGAGGGTTTTTTGCCGGCGCGCGCGCACCCCCGAGAGGCGCGGCTGCGACGTTTGGCGCAGGAATCTCGAACCCTTGTGTTCTTCGAGGCACCCCATCGGATACTCGATACGCTGAATGCGATGATCTCCATTTTTGGAGGAGCGCGAGGGGCTGCCATTGCGCGTGAGCTCACCAAGAAGTTCGAAGCGGTCTACCGTGGATCATTGGCTGAATTGTCGGAGCTTCTGGAATCCGATCCGAATACCCATCGTGGCGAAATCGTTTTAATCGTCGCCGGTCAGCAAAGACATCCGGATACCCGTGAGGCGGAGCGCGTCATACAGATCCTGCTTGAGGAAATGGATTCGAAAACAGCGATACGCGTAGCCAAGGCGATCACGGGCTTGAGCCGCAATTTAATCTACGAAGCAGCGTTAAGAATCTCCGAACACGCAGATGACGTTGAAATTTGACAGATGAGGCGACACACTCTCACGTGCAAGTCGGCCGGGCGGTCGCCGTCATCCAGGCGCATTCGTTGCGTGTTGGATGGCGGAGGAAAGTCCGGGCTCCACAGGACAGGATGCCAGGTAACGCCTGGGGGGCGCGAGCCTACGGAAAGTGCCACAGAAAACAGACCGCCCCACCACCAACCCCGTCGCCGCATAGCGGCCCCGGGGTTGGTGGTGGGGTAAGGGTGAAAAGGTGCGGTAAGAGCGCACCGCGCCGGCCAACGCCGGTGGCAGGGTAAACCCCATCCGGAGCAAGACCAAATAGGGAAACGCGCCGCGTAAGCGGTGAAGTGTGGTCCGCACGAGTTTCCGGGTAGGTCGCTTCAGGCGCGTGGCGACACGCGTCGCAGATGAATGATCGCCGTGTTGCTTTGCAACACCACAGAACCCGGCTTACAGGCCGGCTTGCACTCTACCCTGCGTCGGGGCTGGCCCGCATTCGTCCAACAGGAGGGCTAGGTACGGCAATGGGATTCAATCCAGCGAGGCATTTAGCCGAACCCGTCCCCCGGTATCCGCGGTACTTCATGGGGCGAGCCGGCGGGTGCAATTCTTTCATAAAATACATTAGCTGCTTGACATAGATGGATGATTTTTTGATTGTTTCTACCACGCGTGCTATCGAAGGGTCGGCACGGCTAGCGATGAAGGCAGCTAAGTCCCTGTAACTAAAGCAAGAATTCGCGAATTATTACCCCTGATTTTCTTGACAGTTTTCCTCCCCACTCCTTATAGTGCAGTTCGGTGGTGAAATGTGGGGAAAAGTGGATCTCGCGCGAATTCGGTGGTTTCAACACGTCCGTTCTTAACGCTGTGAAGCGGACCGCCATCGCGTGGCATCCCATGCACGGGAATGTTCCGAGGCCTGAGTACAATCAACGTCGACGCCAAGGGGCGTCTGGCGATTCCGGCCCGTTATCGCGAGGCCTTGGCCCAGCTCGGGTCCCCGGAACTCGTCATCACCCTCAATCCCTGGGATCGTGCCTTGTGGCTTTATCCGTTGGCCGAATGGGAACTGATCGAAACCAAATTATCGGCCTTGTCCGACTTTGACAAGCAGAGCCGTAGAACCAAGCAAATCATGCGTGGTTACGCCGCCGATTGCGTTTGTGACAACCAGGCCCGTGTATTGTTGCCTCAAGAACTTCGCGCCATCGCTGGCATCGACGGGCCGGTGGCGCTGCTCGGTCAAGGAAACAAATTAGAAATCTGGGATCGCGACGCATGGAATGCGGAGCGCGACCGCTGGCTGAACGACGTCGGCAACGGCACGGGGGATCCGTCTTCCGCGTTGGAGTCTCTTTCGCTGTAAGTGGAATTGGGTGCACGAACACGTACCGGTCTTGTTGAGTGAGGTTGTGGACCTTATGAACGTGAGACCCGGAGGACTGTATATCGACGCGACATTTGGACGCGGCGGTCACAGCCGAGCAATCTTGCAATGCCTCGACTCGCAGGGTCGACTGATCGTCATTGACCGTGATCCGCGGGCCGTAGAGCAGGCGCGGGCCCTTGCCCGGGAGGATTCCCGCGTGAGAGTGGCACAGCAAAGGTTCTCGAAGCTCGAAGACGTGCTGAGCGATGAAGAATCGGCGATCGACGGCGTGCTTTTTGATCTCGGCGTGTCGACGCCTCAGCTTGACGAATCTGGCCGCGGTTTCAGCTTTCAGCATGATGGGCCTCTCGATATGCGCATGGATCCAAGCGAGCCAGTCTCGGCGGCCGACTGGTTGATGTCGGCGTCGAAAAAGGAGATCAGTGACGTTCTCTGGCATTACGGCGACGAGCGTCGTTCACGACAAATCGCGCACAGAATCGTCGAGAGCCGTCGGGTGCATGCGCTGAAATCGACCTTCGAGCTGGCTGAGCTGGTGCGTTCGTGCATGCGTGGACCGCGCAGTCGGATCGACCCGGCGACTCGCACTTTTCAGGCGGTACGCATTCACATCAACGATGAACTCGGCGAAGTCGAGCGGGCTCTTCTTGCCGCTTCGAGATTACTGGCCGTCGGCGGGCGAATTCTCGTGATTGCTTTTCACTCGATCGAGGATCGGCTGGTCAAGCGGTTTTTTCGCGAGCGGGACACTAGCTCGAGGCGCGAGGATCCTACCGAGGGAAAGCCGTTGTACCGCGTCCTGACAAAAAAGCCACGCATGGCGGACGAGCTCGAGCGAAAGCGGAATCCCCGCGCACGCAGCGCCCGTCTCAGAGTTCTGGAGCGTTACGCTTGAAATCGGTGATTACGATCATAGTAGCGGCAGGGCTGGCGTTCGCATCAGCCGTAGAACTCGTGGTGTATAGGCACGACAGTCGAAAACTTTTCGTCGAATTGCAGGATCTCAGAGAAACGAAACAGGACCTCGACCGCGAGTGGGGTCAGCTACTCCTCGAACAGGCAACGTGGGGAACACATATCAGGGTTGAAAAAGTCGCGAGTGAAAAACTCGAGATGATCGCGCCGGTCACGCGGCAGGTTATGGAACTGCGATGAGTTCGCGATCAGACGCGCGCAGGGAATTGAGGCTAAGGCGCCGGATTATCGTGACGATATTCGTCGGCGCCGCTTCGGTGCTCGCTTGGCGCGCGATCGATATCCAGCTCCACGATCGGGAATTCCTCCAGAATCACGGCGATGCCCGATATCTTCGCGTCGAGCGCATTGATGCCAACCGCGGCATGATTCTCGATCGTAACGGCGAACCGCTCGCCATCAGTGCGCCGATCCACTCCGCCTGGGTGAGTCCCGATCAGTTTGTCCAGGTTCGCAGCCAGTGGCCGGTACTTGCCGAGTTGCTCGGTACGACGGTCGCCCACCTCGAAACGCAGGTACTGCCGCGCCTCGATCGAAAATTCGTATATCTGCGCCGGCACTTAACACCGGACGAAAGCGAAGCGGTGCATAGACTGAACCTGCGAGGTGTCGGATTGATTGAGGAAAACCGACGCTATTACCCGGCAGCCGAAGTCGCGGCTCACGTGGTTGGCTTCACAAACGTAGACGATCAAGGTCAGGAAGGGGTCGAATTGGCCTTCGATCAGGCACTCCGGGGCGAACCCGGTTCCCGTCGCGTAATCAAGGATCGTCTAGGACGGATCGTCGAGGACGTCGAGCGCCTGCGCGCGACGCGCCCGGGGCGCGATGTAGTACTCAGTATCGACAAGCGAATTCAGTATGCCGCTTACCGTGAGCTCAAAGCCGCGGTGCAGCGTCATCAAGCTCGCGCAGGTTCAATGGTGGTCCTGGACGTGCAATCCGGGGAAATCCTCGCGCTCGTTAATCGACCGTCCTTCAACCCCAACAATCGCAGCGACCTCAAAGGTGAGCACTATCGGAATCGCGCAGTAACCGACCTGTTCGAACCCGGATCGACGATCAAACCGTTCACGATTGCCGCTGCGCTGGAAAGCGGACGATACTTGCCGGAATCCAGGATCGACACATCGCCAGGGTACTTCAAGGTGGGGAAGCACCTCATCCGGGATGTCAGGAATTACCATCAGCTCGACATCGTCGCCATCGTTGTAAAGTCGAGCAACGTGGGGGCCAGCAAACTCGCCCTGTCGCTGGAACCGGAGCTACTTTGGCGGTTATTTCGGGCCTGTGGGTTCGGGTCTCTGACCGAAGCCCTCCTACCTGGCGAAGCTTACGGAAGGTTGAACGAGTATCGTAACTGGCGGGAGATCGAGCACGCTACGCTGGCCTTTGGTTATGGCATGTCTGTCACTGCAACGCAGCTGGCACGTGCATACATGGCGATCGCCAACGGCGGTTGGCTGCAGCCGCTCAGCATCGTGCGTTCCGATGTACCGCCGCAGAGGCGGCGCGCGATGCACTCCACAACGGCGCGCGAGATCCGTAAGATGCTCGAACGTGCCGTCGCGCACGGAACCGGACACGCTGCCGCCGTGCCAGGGTATTCAGTCGCGGGTAAAACGGGCACCGTTCATAAATCGACCGTGTCTGGCTACGCCGAAGATCGCTACCTTTCGCTTTTCGCCGGCATGATCCCGGCGAACCGTCCACGGCTCGTAGCGATCGTCGTTATCGACGAACCGAAGAGCGGCGGATATTTTGGTGGCCGCGTCGCTGCACCTGTTTTCGCAAGCGTCATGCGCGAGGCGACCCGCATCCTGAATATCCCGCCGGACCAGCCCGCCGGCGAACCCATGGACGAAATGAAGCTGATGGCGCGTTTTGAATCCGCCCGGATAGCCGAGCGCCGGCCATGATGGCACCCCAATCCCAGATGGGTGTTGCGCTGTCGGAACTATTTGACGGGATCCTCACCGTACCAGCCCGGGACGATCGAAACATTTCCGATATCGCTCTCGACAGCCGCGACGTCGGTCCTGGGACCTGCTTTTTCGCACTCAAGGGTGCGCGCGCAAACGGCATGGCGTTTGCCGCCGAAGCCGTCGCCAGAGGGGCCACGGCGATCGTCGTGGAGGAAAATGAACCGGCGCTGCATTTCGCGATTCCGGTGTTCGAGCTTGCAGACGTACGCGGGCACTTGGGAGAAATTGCCAGGCGCCTTTTTGACGATCCATCGGCAGCCGTGCACGTACTCGCGATCACCGGAACGAACGGCAAGTCCACAGTGGCACATATCGCAGCGCAAGCAGTAGGTGAGCTGGGTGAGACCTGCGGCTACATAGGAACGCTCGGCGCCGGGCGTTTGGATCAGTTGACGTCGATTGGCATGACGACACCCGACATCATTACCCTGAACCGCTGGCTGGCGCGTCTACGCGCGGAAAACGTCGGTTTCGTAGCGCTGGAAGCATCCTCGCACGCTCTGGATCAAGATCGCCTGTCGGGGCTCACACTCGGCGCGGCGGCGTTTACAAACCTCGGCCATGATCACCTCGATTACCACGGCGATATCGAGGCTTACGCGGAAGTCAAACGGCATTTGTTCACGCATAAGGGTTTGGCGACGGCGATCGTGAATGTCGACGATCCGGTGGGTGTCGGAATAGCAAGTTCAATCGGTCCGCATATCGAATTGTGGACCTGCTCGACGAATCGAAGCGAAGCCGAAAGCCGGGCACGGGTTACCGGGACCGAAGTAGAATCGATGCGCGATGGCGTACGTTTTACCCTGCGTCACGCGAAACGCGCGGCCCGTATCGAGAGCACGCTGCTCGGACGTTTCAACGTCGACAATTTATTGATCGCTGCGGCCTACTTGCTATCGCTCGGCCACGCGCTCGAACGCATATGTACCGCGCTGTCACGGGTCCGTCGGGTACCCGGCCGTATGGAGTTATGCGGGACGACACCGGCGGGCGCGCGCGTATTTGTGGACTATGCTCATTCTCCCGACAGCCTGCTGGCGGCACTGACGGCATTACGCGAAGCAGGAGCGCAGCGCTTGGTACTGGTGTTTGGTTGTGGCGGAGAACGTGACCACAGCAAGCGTCCCGTCATGGGCGAGATTGCCGAATGCTATGCAGACCAAGTGATCGTGACCGCTGACAATCCGCGGGGCGAGCACAACGCCGATATCGCGCGCGATATCGTCTCGGGCATGCACTCGCCTGCAGCTGTGCGCATCATTCACGATCGCGCGGAAGCGATCAGAACAGCGATAGGTGCCGCATCGGCAGACGATATTGTGCTGGTTGCCGGTAAAGGTCATGAGGTGATCCAGGAGCACGACGGTGTTAGAACTCCATTCAGCGATCGCTCGGAAGTCGAGCAGGCGCTGAGGGAGAACGATTCATGATCGCAATGCAGCTATCGGAGGCCGCGAACGCCATCGACGGTGAACTCATTGGCAGCGATCGTGGATTTGAGGGCGTCAGTACGGACACGCGCTCGCTCACGCCCAATCAATTGTTTTTCGCGCTCAGGGGCCCGCGTTTCGATGCCCACGACAAACTCGACGATGCCGCTAACGCGGGCGCCGCCGGCGCCGTCGTCGAGCATGTGGAAAATATTGGATTAGGCCTGATTCACACGAGTGATTGCCGTCGCAGTCTTGGCCGCCTCGCGCGAAATTGGAGAAGCAGATTCGAGATCCCGCTACTAGCAGTGACCGGGAGTTCTGGCAAAACTACTGTCAAGGAGATGCTCGCTGCGATCTTGCAGGTTCAAGGTGAGGTGCTCGCAACGCGGGGCAACCTTAACAACGATATCGGTCTGCCATTGACACTTTTCGAGCTTCGCGCCGAACACGATTTCGCAGTGATCGAGATGGGGGCGAATCGACCCGGCGATATCGCGTGGCTGGGTGAAATCAGCGGTCCGCTAGTCGCCGTCATCACCCTGGTCGCGCCGTCACACCTGGAAGGTTTCGGCAGCATTGAAGCGATCGCACGGGCTAAGGGCGAGATCATTTCGGCACTGGGCGGCGATGGGTTCGTCGTCATCAACTGCGAAGATCCCTATGCTTCTCTTTGGACGGAAATGGCCGGTGAACGTCGTATCGTCACGTTCGGAAGAGGAGGAATGATCACGGCGAAAGCTGTGACGGTCGGCGCCGATAAAACTTCGTTCGTTCTGAGGACGGATATAGGCGAGACTTTGATCAAGTTCGCATTCAAGGGCAGGCACAACGTACAAAATGCGCTCGCTGCTGCCGCGGCCGCCCGCGCCGTCGATGTTACTCTCGCCAGCATCCGTGCCGGGCTAGAGCGAGCCGTACCGGTTCGGGGCCGATTACAACTCCGCCACGGACCGGGCGGAGCCCGTCTACTGGATGATTCCTACAATGCCAATCCCGCGTCCCTTCAAGCGGCGCTCGACGTGCTGTCCAACGAGCGCGGTCATAAGTGGCTCGTTCTCGGTGATATGGCGGAACTTGGTGATGACAGTGAAAATTATCATCGTGAAGCCGCACGCGCCGCGTCGCGTGCGGGTGTACAACGCCTGTTTACCGTCGGCGCCCTGGCGAAGGCCGCCGCACTCGAGTTCGACGTCGGCGCCGAACATTTTTCCGATCTGGACTCGCTGACCGCAAGCTTGACCCGTGCACTCACCCGATCGCGCGAATCCGATATCGCTATTCTGATTAAGGGCTCGCGCGTGATGGCCTTGGACAAAGTCGCCGATATTCTGGCGGAATCGGAGCAGGTTAAGTGCTGATCTATCTGACGGAGTATCTGGTGCAGTACCACTCCGGGTTCAACGTATTTCAGTACATTACCCTGCGCACGATACTCGGCGTGCTCACTGCGCTTTTCATTGCGTTGATCATCGGACCGTCGATGATTCGCCACCTGGCGAATTTTCAAATCAGTGAAAATGTTCGTCACGACGGACCCGAATCACACCAATCCAAAGCCGGAACTCCGACGATGGGCGGCTTGTTGATCCTGGTATCGATCACCGTGAGCACCCTGTTGTGGAGCGATCTCGGAAACCGCTTCGTTTGGATAGTATTGTTGACCACCATTTTATTCGGCGCCGTTGGCTCAGCAGATGACTATCTCAAGCTAAGCCACCGAGATTCGAGAGGACTTTCCGCGGGTAAGAAATACGCATGGCTGTCTGCCGTAGCGTTGGCGACGGCTCTCGTGCTCTATTACACGGCGCGAACCCCGTCCGAGACTCAGTTGATCGTTCCGTTCTTTAAAAGCATCGCACTCGATCTCGGTTGGTTCTACGTCATCTTCACGTATTTTGTGATCGTGGGTACGAGCAACGCGGTCAATTTGACGGACGGCCTGGACGGGTTGGCAATCTTGCCGACGGTGATGGTCGCCGCCGCCTTGATCGTATTCGCCTACGTCGCCGGGAATGTGAATTTCGCGCGCTACTTGGCCGTGCCCTATATCAGTGGGGTTGGAGAAGTGTGCGTTTTTTGCGGCGCGATCGTCGGGGCCGGGCTGGGGTTCCTCTGGTTCAATACATACCCGGCACAAATTTTCATGGGCGACATGGGCGCATTGGCTCTCGGGGCCGCACTTGGCACAGTCGCCGTAGTCGTACGGCAGGAACTCGTTCTCCTGATCATGGGCGGCGTGTTCGTCATGGAAACGGTGTCGGTGATCCTGCAAGTCGTCTCGTACAAACTGACGGGTAAACGGCTCTTCAAGATGGCGCCGATTCACCACCACTTCGAACTCAAGGGTTGGCCAGAGCCGCGGGTGATCGTTCGTTTCTGGATCGTTACAGTCGTGCTCGTCCTCGCCGCGCTGGCGACGCTCAAGCTTAGGTAGAACGGGACAGGCGTGTGGACCTGGGGGTCAAGGCATCGAAAATGAGAGGGCGAGCTGCCGATTTTGCGGTCGTAGGCCTGGGGCTGACGGGTCGGTCCTGCGTGCGGTTCCTGCATGCTCGCGGGGCGACAGTCGTCGCCATGGATACGCGTGAAGAACCGCCGTGCGCCGATGACGTGCGGCGGGAATACCCTGAGGCTAGGGTGTTAACGGGCGGCCTGGATGCCGATGAATTATCGACGTGTGGGCGCATCATCCTGAGCCCCGGCGTGGCTGTTGACAATCCCTCGCTTCGCGCGGCGTACGAAGCAGGCGTCGACGTGGTCGGAGACATCGAACTGTTCGCCGAATCTGCGCGTGCGCCAGTCGTTGCGATTACGGGGACGAACGGGAAAAGCACCGTGACCTTGCTAGTCGCCGAAATGCTGAAAGCTGCCGGCATAGTGACGCGTTGCGGCGGGAACTTGGGCCCACCCGCGCTGGATCTAATTCAGGAAGACGAACCGGAAGTTTACGTCCTCGAACTTTCGAGTTTTCAGCTCGAGCTCACACGTACGCTTGCGCCGCGCGTCGCGTGCATTCTCAACATATCGCCCGACCACCTTGACCGGCATGGTTCTTTCGACGATTACCTGCGGATCAAGGCGCGGATACTGGCGGGCGCCGAATCAGCCGTAATGAATGCCGATGACCCCGCAACGGCCGGACTCATCTGCCCGGGGAAGCGGATCGATTTCACGCTCAGGCGCCCCGGTACCGGTATGTTCGGATTACGCGAAGCGAATTCAGAGGTCTTACTCGTGGGACCGGCAGGTGAATACGCGGCCGTCGACGAATTGAAACTCGTCGGCAAGCACAATGTCGCTAATGCACTCGCCGCCGTCGCCATTTGTTCGGAGATCGGGCCGGTCGGACCGGAAATGATCCGCGCCTTGACGTCGTTTCAAGGCCTCGAACATCGCGCCGAAACTATCGCCGAGATCGAGGGAGTGTCGTTCATCAACGATTCCAAGGCCACAAATCCCGGCGCAAGCCGCGCGTCGATGGAGGGGCTTTGCAGCGGCCGCTCGGGGGTTTTGATCGCGGGCGGCGATCATAAGGGAGCCGATTTCTCTGATCTTGCCGACGCCGCCGTCCGACACATGCATACCGTCGTTTTGATCGGTGCGGCATCGGAACGAATAAGCCGCGCACTCAAAGGCAGAATTGCGAGCCTGTACGCGACGGATCTGCGCGCGGCGGTATCCGCCGCTGCCCATCTGGCACGGCGGGGCGAAGTCGTCCTGCTGTCCCCGGGGTGCGCCAGCTTCGATATGTTTGATGACTACAGACACCGCGGCCGCGTATTTCGACAGGCGGTCGAAGATCTGCGGGTAAGATGACGCAAGCCGTGCACAATCATCAGGCCGTTCCCCGGGGCGATCCGCAGAGCAGACCCGGTGAGAAATCAGAGTTCGAATACGATATCTGGTTGATCGGCGCGGCACTGACCCTGCTATGCATTGGTTTAATCATGGTCGTATCGACCTCGGTGTCCATCGCGGAGCGGCGTGAATTCTCACCGCTTTACTATTTTTGGAGGCAACTCGGCGCGGCGGTAATCGGTTGCGTAACAGCGTTTGCCGCGATGCGGATTCCGCTGGAAAAACTCGATCGCTACAGTACGCCCCTGCTGTTTTTGGGAATCATGCTGCTCGTCGCCGTATTGATTCCGGGTTTCGGGCACGAGGTCAAGGGCAGCATGCGCTGGTTGCAAATGGGTTCCATTTCACTTCAAGCCTCTGAACCCGCCAAGCTCGCCGTAGTGATCTATCTCGCCGCTTATTTGGTTCGGCACAACAACCAGGTGCAGAGAGAATTCGTGGGGTTCATCAAGCCGATCGGAGTGCTCACCGTGATCGCTGCATTGCTTCTGCTCGAGCCCGATTTCGGCGCAGCAGTCGTATTGTTCACGACCGCACTCGGCATGTTGTTTCTCGCCGGCGTTCCGTTCTTGAGGTTCTTTTTCTGGGGGTTCGCGGCCCTGGGGACTCTGGCGGCGCTGTCGGTGACCGCACCTTACCGCTTGCAGCGAGTCATGACTTTCATGGATCCCTGGGCGGACCCGTACAACTCGGGATTCCAGCTGACGCAGGCGCTGATCGCCTTTGGTCGGGGCGAATGGTTTGGTGTTGGTCTCGGCAACAGTGTGCAGAAGCTCTACTACCTGCCCGAGGTTCATACAGACTTTGTTTTTGCAGTTATCGGCGAAGAATTGGGTCTCGCCGGTACGATAACGGTCATCGGTGTTTTCGTGTTTCTGATCTGGAGAATATTCCATATTGGCGGCATCGCAGAACGCGCGAACCTGATTTTCGCTGCGTACACGACATATGGGGTCGGCCTTCTACTCGGGACACAGGCCTTTGTAAATATCGGTGTGAACATGGGGCTATTACCCACCAAAGGATTACCGCT
The DNA here is from genome assembly GCA_963662545.2 of Gammaproteobacteria bacterium. Taxonomy (GTDB): domain Bacteria; phylum Pseudomonadota; class Gammaproteobacteria; genus JAYYZW01. Next base: position 1,139,015 of record CAXXLL010000003.1, on the reverse strand, counting down.
GCCGTTCTTGAGCTACGGTAGCAACAACTTGGCGATTACATTCGTGTCACTGGGGCTGGTGTGCCGAGCGGGCCTGGAGGCGCGTAGGGCGCAACGTCTCGCAGCGGAGGAGGGTAACGCCATTGTCTAGCCCGAATTTTTCACCTCGCTCCGTCATGATCGTTGCCGGTGGAACGGGCGGGCACGTCTACCCGGGACTCGCGGTTGCCCATGCGTTGAAGGAGCAGGGGATCAAACTTTATTGGATGGGGACACGCCGAGGGCTGGAAGCCCGCGTCGTGCCGCAGCATGGCTTTCCGCTCTCCCTGATTCTCGTGTCAGGTCTTCGACATACGGGTCTGCTGCGCTGGTTAGCTGCGCCGGTAACCCTCTCTCTCGCCGTGGTTGAGGCAATTATTGCAATCTTGAAAACGAATCCGCGGGTCGTGCTCGGCATGGGGGGCTTTGTCAGCGGCCCGGGTGGGGTGGCGGCGTGGTTGTGCAGACGCCCCCTTGTCATTCACGAGCAGAATGCAGTTCCGGGCTTGACCAATCGCTTATTGAGGCGGCTCGCAAGGTGCGTGCTTGAAGCTTTTCCCGGAAGTTTCCCAGCGGCGGCAATGGCCGTCGCGACAGGCAACCCGGTACGCGCGGAGATCATCAGCATCGATCAGCCCGGCGATCGGCTGGCATCCCGTAAAGGCGTCAATGTACTCGTGTTCGGCGGCAGCCGTGGCGCGCGCGCGCTAAACGAACAGGTGCCTTCCGCGATCACTACAAGCGGGGTTAGAAACATGCGGGTTAGGCACCAATGCGGTGCCGACGAAGTCGATTCGACCCGCGCGCGATATCGACTCGGGGAGGGGATTACGGACGTCAAAGTCGAAGCCTATATCGACGATATGGCGGAAGCGTATCGATGGGCTGACATCGTCATCGCGCGGGCAGGCGCGATCACCATAGCGGAAATAGCGGCGTGCGGGATTGCCTCGATACTGATTCCATATCCGTTTGCGGTCGACGATCACCAGACCATCAACGCACGGTACTTGTCCGACAAGGGTGCAGCTGTCCTGTTGCCCGAACATGAGATGACCACCGAGTCGCTTCGTACTCTTCTGGTCCGTGTCCTGAACGACCGCAATGCTCTGATCGATATGGCGATGCGGGCGCGGGCGCTTGCCTTGCCTTCCGCCACCGAGGACGTCGCAAAGCATTGCCTGGAGTTCATAGATGCATGAAGAAAACGAACTACTCATGCATAAAGTCGAAAGCATTCACTTTATCGGTGTTGGTGGTGCCGGGATGAGCGGCATCGCCGAAGTTTTCTGCAATCTCGGTTACAGTATTTCCGGGTCGGACATCAGCCCCTCAAGCATAACCGAACATCTGAGTGCAATCGGTGTATCCGTTTTCGAATCGCATGATTCCGCACATGTTGAAGGCGCGGACGTCGTCGTGTATTCGAGCGCGATTCGCGGTGACAATGTGGAATTGCAGGCAGCGCGGCGGAAACGAATTCCGGCGGTTCCACGCGCTGAGATGCTAGCCGAGCTGATGCGATTTCGACGCGGCATCGCGGTCGCCGGCACGCACGGAAAAACGACGACCACGAGCTTGATCGCCAGCGTTCTAGCCGAGGCAGGACTTGACCCCACCTTCGTAGTTGGTGGCCTGGTCAAGAGCATCAATTCTCACGCGCGTCTCGGTACGGGTCCTTATCTCGTGGCCGAAGCAGATGAGAGTGACGCATCGTTTTTACTATTGAATCCGTTGATGGCAGTTCTGACGAACGTCGATGCCGATCACATGGAAACATACAACGGCGATTTTTCGGTGCTCAAAGCCACCTTTGTCGAATTCTTTCGCCGCCTCCCGTCCTATGGATTTGCGTGCGTGAGTCACGACGATGAGCACGCGGCTTCCCTGGTGCCCGAAATTCGCACGCGCGTCGTCACCTTTGGATTAAATGAAGGCGCGGACGTACTTGGTCACGACTTAAGACATGTTGACGGTCGTGAGCATTTTCGCGTGAGCTTTGACGGGCACCCCGAGGCGGAGGAATTCGTGCTCAATCTGCCCGGGGAGCACAACGTACAGAATGCGTTGGCGGCTATCGCTGTCTCCCGCGAATTGGGCATTGAACTGAATGCTGTACGCAGCGCGCTTTCAAAATTCCAGGGCATAGGGCGCCGCTGCCAGGTGCACCTATCCGTGTGTATCGGAGATTGTGAACTGACCATCGTCGACGATTATGGCCATCATCCGAAAGAGATTGACGCTGTGCTTAAAACGATCAGAAGAAGCTGGCCTGAACGGCGTCTCATCGTAGTATTTCAACCGCACCGATACTCTCGAACGCGGGATCTTTTTGAAGATTTCGTCAACGTGTTGTCACGAGCGAACGTTTTGCTTCTTCTCGAAGTCTATGCAGCCGGAGAGCCTGCCGTTCCGGGAGCCGATGGCCGTTCCCTGTGTCGCGCGATACGAATGCGTGGCCTGGTGGACCCGATCTTCGTCGACGATCTCAAATCGGTCCGGCAGGTGCTTACGGAGGTCGTTCGCGATGGTGACGTGGTTGCAATGCTCGGGGCGGGCAACATAGGAGGAATCGCAGAGGAATTGATCGGATGAGATCTTCCCCACGAACCTGGTATGAGCAGTCAGTCAATTAGTATGAATGCCCAGTCCGATTGGAATGCGGATCTAGAGGCGCGCGGAGTCGTGCGCTATCGCGAACCGATGTCGAGACATTCGAGCTGGCGCTGCGGCGGGGTTGCCGATCGTTACTTCGAACCGGCCGACGTTAAGGATCTGATCGAATTCCTGTCCGTTGTTCCGGATTCCGAGCCGATTTTCTGGCTCGGTCTCGGCAGCAACTTGCTGATCCGCGATGGCGGCTTGCGGGGCACGGTGATTGCGACAACACCAGGCCTGGGTCGGCTTCGCTGGCTCGATGGCAACCGGCTCTACGCGGAATGCGGTGTTACTTGTGCACGCCTGGCGCGCGCGGCGGCAGCGAAAAATCTTGCCGGAATCGAGTTCCTGGCGGGGATACCTGGAACGCTGGGCGGCGCACTGGCCATGAATGCGGGCGCCCTGGGTGGCGAGGTCTGGGACTATGTCGAATCGGTGGAAACGGTCGATCGCCAAGGTCGCGTCCGCCACCGAGCGCGTGATGAATACCAGCCGGATTACCGGGAGATTCGCGGACCGGAGGGTGAATGGTTCGTCGGCGGTATTTTACGCATGACGCGCTCAGCCGATGGCCGCGGAACTGACAAGATCAAGGCCGTTCTGGCGCAGCGATCCGCGACACAGCCGGCCGGTAAGGCCACGTGCGGCTCGGTTTTCAAGAATCCCCCAGGAGATTTCGCCGGGCGCTTGATCGAGCAATGCGGCCTCAAGGGATACCGACTAGGCGGTTGTTCGATTTCGTCGGTGCATGCGAATTTTGTCGAGAACGATCACGGCGCGAGTGCGGAGGACCTCGAAAAGCTCATTGTATTCGTCCAAGCGAAGGTCGAAGCCACCACCGGAGTGCGGCTCGAACCCGAAGTCAGGATCGTCGGACTCCCCGGCGAGCGTAATACACAGGAAGGGGGCGAGGAATGACGGCGCAGCCGCGGATTGACTTAGACGAGGTCATTGAAAAATCCGGACGCGTAGGCGTGCTGATGGGCGGCGCTTCGGCCGAACGAGAAATATCGCTGAAAAGCGGTCAGGAGATTCTACAAGGCTTGCTGAGCGCGGGCATCGATGCGCATGCCGTTGATTGGAGCGGCGCGCTGGGACACGATTTTATCGACAATGCGTTTGATCGGTATTTTATCGCTCTGCACGGGCGTGGCGGCGAAGACGGGCAAATTCAAGCGGTGCTGGAACTCATGGGTGTGCCCTATACCGGAACGCGTGTCCTAGGTTGTTCACTGGCGATGGATAAGATACGCGCGAAACTCACCCTGCTCGGAGCTGGCATGCTGACGCCGCCGTTTGAAGTCATCGACGCCGAATCCGACGCCGCCGCAGTGATCGAAAAGCTCGGGCTGCCATTGATTATCAAGCCGGCTCGGGAAGGTTCGAGTCTCGGCATTACCAAGGTCAAATCGGGTTCCGAGTTTGATGAAGCGTTTGGGCACGCAAGAAAATTCGATGATGCCGTTCTGGCGGAGCGCTGGATCGAGGGTAGAGATTACACGCTCTCCATCGTGGGTGATGCGGCACTGCCGATAATAAGGGTGGAAACGCCTCATGAATTCTACGATTACGCAGCAAAATATATCGAGGATACCACTCAGTATATCTGCCCCTGCGGTTTGTCACCGGACGAAGAACGTACTATAGCGGAGCTTGCTCTGGCCGCGTTTGCAGCACTGGACGGGCGCGGGTGGGGCCGCGTCGATTTCATGCGCGGCGAGGATTCACGCATGTGGTTGATAGAGTTCAACACCGTTCCGGGAATGACCGATCATTCGCTGGTCCCGATGGCCGCTCGTCAAGCAGGGCTGTCGTTTGAAGAACTCGTTCTTTCAATTTTGGCTTCGAGTTTTTGAGTCTCATGAATCTGCCATCGCAAGCCAAACTAAAAGGTCGCAGTGACGAGAAGCTTCCGTCTCCTACATTGATTGTTTTCGCTGTGATGTTGTTCATGACACTTGTCGGACTGGGATTTCTGGCAAAAGCCCTCTCCGACCCGGCCGCGTTGCCGATCCGTAAGGTGATGGTGGACGGTGAATTTAGATACCTCGATCCCGACCATTTGCAGGTCGTCGTTGTCGAGGCGGTGGACGCCGGCTTTTTCGGGGTAGATGTGTCAGAAATCCAGGATATCCTGCTGGACGAGCCGTGGATTCTTAACGCCAGCGTACGGCGGGTTTGGCCCGACGCCCTGCGCGTTAGTATCGTGGAGCAGCGGCCGGTGGCGAGATGGGGAGGGCACGCCCTATTGAACGAACAGGCGGACATCTTCGTGCCTGCATCCGATGAAATTCCGGCGGGTCTCGCGCGGCTGAGCGGGCCGCTCGGCACCGAGTTAGAGGTTTTGCAGCGCTACCATTATGTCCGACGCCAGCTGGGCACGGTCGGTTTGAGTCCCGTGCAGCTTGATCTGTCCAAACGCCACGCGTGGACAGTCACAACCTCGGCGGAACGTCAACTCATTATCGGCCGCAAGGACTTCGAAATCAGACTTGCGAGATTCATTTTTGGATACCAGCACGGCCTGATTGCCGTGTGGGACCGCATCGGGAGGGTGGACTTGAGATATACGAATGGTTTTGCGGTGTCCGAACACGGTTCGCTGGACGGTAATGGCTGACATGATTTATTTGCGACCCAATACACAATCACACAGGGCCTTCGGGAGTTCACCCTCATGGTGAAGAAACCGGAAAAGAAGTTACTTGTTGGACTCGACATTGGAACATCCAAGGTTGTCGCGATCGTTGGCGAGATATCAATCGAGAACGAGGTCGAAGTGATCGGCATCGGCTCCCATCCCTCACGTGGTCTTAAAAAGGGCGTCGTCGTCAATATTGAGTCCACAGTGCAATCCATACAGCGAGCGATCGAAGAGGCCGAACTCATGGCCGGATGCGAGATCCATTCCGTGTATGCGGGCATTGCAGGCGGTCACATCAGAAGCTTGAATTCCCACGGCATCGTGGCGATCAGGGACAGTGAAGTAGGTCACAACGACGTCGAGCGAGTGATCGACGCCGCGCGTGCGGTTGCGATACCGGCCGACCAGAAAATTCTTCATATTCTTCCCCAGGAGTTCATCATCGACGGGCAGGAAGGAATTCGCGAACCGATTGGAATGTCCGGTGTCCGGCTCGAATCGAGGGTGCACATGGTCACCGGAGCCGTATCCGCCGCACAAAACATCATCAAGTGCGTACGCAGATGCGGGCTGGAAGTTGACGACATCATATTGCAGCAGCTCGCATCGTCCTACGCGGTGCTTACGGAGGATGAAAAGGAACTGGGCGTGTGCCTGTGTGACGTCGGGGGTGGCACTACGGATATCGCGGTATTCATCAACGGCGCCATTCACCACTCCGCGGTAATCCCCATTGCCGGTGATCAGGTGACCAACGATATCGCGGTAGCGCTCAGGACCCCGACGCACCATGCGGAAGACATCAAGATTCAATACGCCTGCGCACTGACCCAGCTCGCGAATCCGGACGAAACGATCGAAGTCCCAAGCGTCGGTGATCGTCCTCCACGCCGATTGGTAAGACAAACTCTGGCTGAAGTCGTGGAGCCTCGCTACGAGGAATTATTCAACCTCGTCGTAAATGAGCTCAAGCGCAGCGGCTTCGAGGAAATGATCGCCGCGGGAATCGTTCTGACTGGTGGCAGTGCAAAAATGGAAGGCGCGATCGAGCTCGCAGAAGAAGTATTTCATATGCCTGTCAGACTCGGAACACCCCAATATGTCGCGGGACTCGTCGACGTGGTACGCAACCCGATATATGCAACCGGTGTTGGGCTGTTGCTGTTTGGAAACAACGAATTCGGAGGCTTTGGTCAACCGGGCCGCTTCGAATCCTCGGCCTCGGTCTGGGAACGAATGAAAAATTGGTTTCATGGAAACTTTTGAATACTTGGGAATGTGCTGTAGATCGCTCGAGAAGCGGCTCGCGCAGACCATTTACCGAAACGATTTGAGATTTATTACGCTGAGTAGATTGCTATTAAAACAACCGCTCAACCCCTTGCAGGATGAGCAGAAGACGGAGGGATAGCCATGTTCGAACTGATGGACTCTTATAGCCAGAGCGCGATCATTAAGGTGATTGGTGTGGGCGGTGGCGGCGGTAACGCCGTGCAGCACATGGTGAGCGCATCGATTGACGGCGTCGAATTCATTTGTGCGAACACAGATGCACAGGCGTTGAAGAATACCTCTGTTAAAACGACGCTGCAGCTTGGCAGTGACATCACCAAGGGGCTTGGGGCCGGCGCTGACCCGGTCATAGGTCGACAAGCCGCGATGGAAGATCGAGAACGCATCATCGACGTTCTGGAGGGTTCCGACATGATCTTCATCACCGCAGGGATGGGCGGCGGCACGGGCACCGGGGCGGCACCCGTCGTCGCGCAACTCGCCAAGGAGATGGGTATCCTCACGGTCGCCGTCATCACGCGACCGTTTCCCTTCGAAGGACGCAAGCGGGCAGACATTGCGAACGACGGGATCAAGGAACTCGCACAGTTCGTCGATTCACTCATAACAATTCCGAACGAGAAGCTGTTGACTGTGCTCGGTCGGGATATCAGTCTGCTCAACGCCTTCAAGGCTGCGAACGATGTGCTGCTCGGTGCGGTTCAAGGCATTGCAGAGCTGATTACCTGCCCGGGACTTATCAATGTCGACTTTGCGGACGTGCGAACAGTGATGGCTGAAATGGGAATGGCGATGATGGGTTCCGGCAGCGGCCGTGGAGAGGATCGCGCACGGGTCGCGGCCGAAGCAGCGATTTGCAGCCCGCTGCTCGAGGATATCAATCTGTCCGGAGCCAAGGGCATTCTCGTAAACATTACGTCCGGCATGGACTTGACGATGGGTGAGTTTGAAGAAGTCGGCAATACCTTGAAGGAATTTTCATCGGACAACGCGACGATTGTAGTCGGGACGGTTATCGATCAGCAGATGGAAGATGAAGTACGGGTCACAGTAGTCGCGACAGGTATTGGTTTGGACTATCGGAGTAAGGACGAACCGGTTGTGATAGCGCCTCGCAGGACTGATGAACAGTTCGATTACAAAAATCTTGAACGCCCAACGATCATTCGCAATAGAGACGATGATGTCGAAGCTAAGCCTGCTACTGAATCGGGAGTCGACTATCTTGATATTCCCGCATTTCTGCGACGTCAGGCAGATTGAGACGGTTCGTGTATTAGCTCGCCAAATGCGTTAGGTCCCCGATGTAAAGTCGAAAGAAAAACACGATTTACCGCACATTACGAACGTGTGGTATCATCCCGCGAAAAATGAGTCTTGCTAAGGGGAAAGCGGGGAGAATGATAAAACAAAGAACCCTGAAGAACGTTATTCGGGCAACAGGTGTTGGCCTTCATACGGGGCGCAAAGTTTTTCTTACACTGCGGCCGGCGGCGGCGGATACCGGCATCGTATTTCGCCGTGATGATCTCTCCCCACCGGTCGAAATCGTCGCCAGGGCGGAGAACGTCGGCGACACCAGCCTGTCCACCAGCCTGGCCAAGGGCAATGTGCGGATTTCCACGGTCGAGCATCTCTTATCTGCTTTTGCGGGACTCGGAATAGACAACGCTTATGTCGACGTGAGCGCGGCGGAAGTTCCCATCATGGACGGGAGTGCCGGGCCATTCGTATTCCTGATACAGTCGGCCGGGTTTGAAGAACAGAACAAGGCTAAAGAATTCATCCGCATAAAACGTAAGATATCCGTCGAGGACGGCGACAAGTGGGCGAAGTTCGAGCCCTTTGAAGGTTTCAAAGTTTCATTTGAGATCGAGTTCGATCATCCGTTCTTTCAGCAACGCAGTAAATATGCCGAAATAGATTTTTCGACGACGTCTTTTGTAAAGGAAGTCAGTCGAGCGCGGACCTTCGGCTTCATGAAAGACGTAGAACTATTGCGTGAACAGAATCTTGCGCTCGGGGGGAGTCTCGATAACGCCATCGTAGTCGATGATTATCGTGTCCTTAACGAGGATGGATTGCGTTACGAAGACGAATTCGTGAAGCATAAGATTTTGGACGCTATCGGAGATCTCTACCTGCTCGGGCACAGCTTGATCGGGGCCTTTCATGGCTATAAGTCCGGTCATGAGCTGAATAATCGTTTGTTGCGCAAGATGTTGGCCGCTGAAGACGCGTGGGAGGTTATTTCCTACGCATCGGAAGATGTAGCACCGATATCGTTCATGCAACCGATGCCCGCGTACTAGCGACCGATCTAGATACGCCTCCCTCCCGACTATCAATCGCCGAAGTAAGGCCTTGGCCCCCGATGTGTATCGGGCATCGAACAAATGTGGGGTCCGATTGGGTCGTTAAATTCTTCATGTTGGGAGCGATCGATATCGAATTTTTCTGCTAAGCGGTTCGATGCCGTAAAACTGTCAATCCTTGGCGCGCATTGCCAGCCGCATCAGAGCGTCGCGCACCGCACTGTCCGCGATCGTGGACGCCTGAGCTTTGAGCGCGGCGGCGGTCTTTGAGCTGATGCTACGCCGGCTGCGGATCGGCGCCTCGGGCGCCGTTTCAGACACTGAGCGGATCCGAATGCTGCGAATCGGCTCGAATAGGGGATCGTGCGCCAACTGCTCCAGTATTTCCGGAGTTTTGAAGCGTAATTGGGCGGCCCAAGCAGAGCTGTCCGCGTGAACGACCATGAGGCCGTCCCGTATGGTGGCCAGGCGGATATGCTTGGAAAGCGGCGTCGGAACGTGCATTTTAAGGCGATCGTCGAGTTCATCTAGCCGTACGGCCTGGTCACGCAATTGCTTTAGGTGGTCAAATTTGGTGACAATAAGGGAAATCGAGTGGGGGAGCTTCATCGTCTGGCCTGATTCTGCGCCACGTTTTGTGGTCGGTGCAGCTTAGTGTTGTGGAACTTTTAATTATATCGAAATCACGTGGCACGGCCGCCCGGATCCGCTTGGGGTGGGTGACCGTCGCTGTGTGCGCCGCGGTGATAATCGCGACGACGGGCTATTCCGCCTACTGGGGATACGCCCGGGGCGGTGACGATATGGCTGAACTGATCTTGAGCGATCCCGAGCGCTCGGCGGAAATCTGGCAGCGGGAAATCATCAGCCAACGGCAGTTCCTCAACGGATTGGAGCGGGACATTGAAGCGGATCTGAGTGCCTTGGCGAGTACCGTTGGCAAGCTTCAAGGCCACGTCACGCGTCTCGACGCCGTTGCTGAACGCGTTATTACGACCACTAAACTTGATCCGGTCGAATTTGATTTCGCCAATGCCCCGGGCGTGGGTGGACCCGAGAGCGCGCATTCCAATTCGCCTCAGTGGGCGGTCTTGCTTAAGAACTTGGATGCACTGAAAGACGAGATCAGGCTCCGAGACTCTCGCCTGACGACCCTGGAATCGCTGCTTCTGGATATGCAGCTACGCGACTCTATGCAGCCCGAGGGCCGCCCGGTGAATGACGGATGGATCTCTTCGGGATATGGATACCGCAACGATCCGGTCACCGGCAGGAAGGAGTTTCACGCGGGTGTGGATTTCGCTGGGAAATTGGGTGTCAAGGTACGCGCGGTCGCGGCTGGCGTCGTGACCTGGTCCGGCCGGCGCTGGGGATACGGGAACATGGTCGAACTCAACCACGGCAATGGAACGATCACCCGCTATGCACACAATCGCGCGAATCTCGTTAGCCTCGGCGACAAAGTGGAGAAGAATCAAGCTGTCGCACTTCTGGGTTCAACCGGGCGTTCTACCGGCCCGCATGTGCATTTCGAAGTCGTCCGCAACGATCGTACTGTGAATCCCTGGAAATTCATTCGCAAGTACTCGGCCGATTAGCCGGCTGCCGAAAAACCCCGTTTTTCGTCAGCCTGTGTTCGGTTCAGGGACGTAGCGGCATCCGTCTCGCGGTCAAGTGCTTGATGGATGGAGCGCAACGGAAACTGCGTTTTCGTTGTAGCGAGGTGAAAAATGTCAGGAAGACATTTTTCACCAACCTGTTAAAGGATTCTCCTAATCGGCGGTTGGTACACGACCGCCCGGCCGAAGCCCGGAACCGGTCGCAGCCTCCAACCGGCTTCCCCTTCCGTTTGGTACAATAGGCCGCGCTGCCTCGCGCTGCGCGGAGCGGTTCCGACGCTTTGATGAGTTGGAAAATAGACCTGAAAATCCGCCAGTCTGACTCCGGTAATTGGATCTCTCGGTGACCATCGAGCACTTGAACGCATGACGGGTGGAGCTTGATGAAAACTTCGTATTCGGTGCCAGGGAGGTGAACGATGTCAGGTAGACGTTTTTCGCCATCCCGTTAATTCTTCGATCAATCTATCGCATGGCCGTATCCTCAAATATCCTACCACTCAGACTGATGAGATCAGTTTTCGGCAGCCGGAATGACCGACTGCTGAAGCGTATGCAGAAAACGGTCGAGACTATCAACGAGATCGAACCTAAAATGGCGGCCTTGAGCGACGAACAGTTACGGGCCGAGACGACGGAATTTAAGAGTCGGATCTCTAAGGGTGAGACGCTCGAAGACCTGCTTCCAGAGGCGTTCGCGGTAGTCCGGGAAGCCGCCAAACGAACCCTCGACATGCGTCATTTCGACGTACAACTCATCGGGGGGATGGTTTTACATCAAGGCAAAATCGCCGAGATGCGAACAGGCGAAGGTAAAACGCTGGTCGCTACACTGCCATGCTACCTCAACGCCCTTTCAGGACGCAGCGTACACGTCGTTACGGTGAACGACTATTTGGCGAAGCGTGACGCCGAATGGATGGGCAAGATCTACAGCGCCCTGAATATGTCGGTCGGTGTGGTGCTGGGAGGCATGATCGGCGAGGAACGCCAGCGGGCGTATCAATGCGACGTTACCTATGGAACGAACAACGAATTCGGCTTCGATTATCTCCGCGACAATATGGTATTTGCGACAGAGCAGCGGGTGCAGCGGGATCTGGTGTTCGCAGTAGTCGACGAAGTTGATTCCATTCTCATCGACGAGGCGCGTACGCCGCTGATTATTTCGGGACCCACCGACGATCGAAGTGATCTGTACACCCGGATCAATGCACTGATCCCTCATTTGCAGCGACAGGATCAGCAGGTCGAAGATGAAGAAGAAGGAGAGGGAGATTACACCGTCGACGAGAAGTCGCGCCAAGTGTATCTCACCGAGGACGGGCACGAAAAGGTAGAGGTACTGCTGGTCAAAAACGGCATGTTGCAGGAGGGTGACAGCCTTTATAGCGCGGGTAACATCTCCCTGATGCATCATGTATACGCGGCGATTCGGGCACACGCGCTTTTCCAGCGGGACGTGGATTACGTCGTCAACGACGGCGAAATAGTGATCGTAGATGAGTTTACCGGTCGTACCATGCCAGGGCGCCGCTGGTCCGAAGGTCTGCACCAGGCGGTGGAAGCGAAGGAAGGTGTTGCAATCCAGCAGGAAAATCAGACCCTGGCGTCGATTACGTATCAAAATTATTTTCGCTTGTACGAAACGATGTCAGGAATGACCGGCACGGCGGATACTGAAGCATACGAATTTCAGGAAATATATGGCCTCGAAGTCGTCGTCATCCCGACCGACAAAATTATGATCCGCGACGACCGTGGGGACTTGATCTATCTGACCGCCAAGGAAAAATACAACGCGATCATCGAGGACATCAAGTACTGCACCGAGCATCGACAACCTGTGTTGGTTGGTACGACGTCAATCGAAACCAGTGAATACCTGTCGGGCCTTTTGCGTAAAAAGGGAATCAAGCACCAGGTATTGAACGCGAAATTTCACGAGAAAGAGGCCCACATCGTAGCGCAAGCCGGTGCGCCGGGCAGTGTGACGGTGGCAACGAACATGGCCGGTCGAGGGACGGATATCGTGCTCGGAGGCAACCTCGAGGCAGAGCTTGCCGAACTCGACAAACCCACGGAAGAACAAATCAAAGCGGTTCGATCTGCATGGCAGGTACGGCATGACGAAGTTATTGCTGCCGGGGGATTGCATATCACCGGTACCGAACGTCACGAATCCCGTCGTATCGATAATCAGTTGAGGGGCCGCGCGGGCCGCCAGGGTGATCCGGGATCGAGCCGGTTTTACCTTTCCCTAGAGGATAGCCTGATGAGAATATTTGCATCAGAACGCGTGAGCGGACTGATGCAGAAGCTCGGCATGGAAGAGGGCGAAGCGATCGAACACCAATGGGTCACCAAGGCGATCGAGAATGCCCAGCGAAAAGTCGAAGGTCGGAACTTCGATATCCGCAAGCAGCTTCTAGAATTCGACGACGTCGCGAATGATCAGCGCAAACACATTTACGAACAGCGTCGCGATTTAATGGAAGCGGAAGATATTTCGGAAAATATTCGTGGTATCCGACACGATGTGGTCAACGATTTGACCGATACTTACATCCCACCCAGGAGCTTTGAAGACGACTGGGACGTGGCCGGGCTGGTCAATGCATTGGACCAGGAGTTCGCTACAAAAGTCGCCGTCCAGGCATGGCTGGATGCCGAGGAAGACCTCGAGGAAGACCAGATTCGCGTCCGAATTCTGGAAGAAATCGAACAGTCGTACGCTCACAAGGAAGAACTGGCAGGTTCGGAAGTGCTCCGCAATTTCGAAAAGGCCATCATGCTGCAGATTCTCGACGCGCATTGGAAGGAACACCTGGGAGCGATGGATTATCTGCGCCAGGGTATTCATCTGCGGGGATTTGCACAGAAAAACCCCAAGCAGGAGTACAAGCGCGAAGCCTTCCACATGTTCGAAAGGCTGCTCCAGGAAATTACCCGTGATGTAATCGGCATCCTGTCCAAAGTCGAAGTCAAGGCACGGGACGACGTCGATGCCGTTGAAGAGCAGAATCGTCGGACTTCGGAACAGCATTACCAGTATCAATCTTCCGAAAATGCGGAATCAGCGCCCCCTGCCGAAGCCGGGCAAAACACGCCTTATGTAAGACAAGGACGGAAAATTGGCCGCAATGAACCGTGCCCCTGCGGTTCGGGCAAGAAATTCAAGCAATGCCATGGAAAACTCAGTTGATCCAATTTCGGATCCCGTGGCCGATCTGGCGCCTCAACAGAAGCCATTCGTTGTCGCGGGTATTCGCCTCGCACACGGCGCAACGGGGATCAAGTATGTAAATCGCGACGATTTGTGCGTCATTGAGATTGCCGAATCCGCGAACGTTCATTGCTTGTTTACGAAAAACAAGTTTTCCGCAGCGCCAGTTTCAGTGGCTCGACGACATCTGCGGGCCGGCGGGACCCGATATCTGATTATCAATGCCGGCAACGCCAATGCCGGTACCGGAACCGAGGGAGAACGTCGCGCCATAGGCATATGCGAGGCGGTTTCGCAAAGCGCGGGTTGTACCCCGGAGGCGGTCCTCCCTTTTTCTACCGGTGTTATCGGTGAACAGCTAGACATCGGCCCGATAGAAAATCTGGTACCCGAGCTTCTCTCTTCATTATCCGCAGACAATTGGGCAGCTGCGGCCGCTGCGATCATGACGACCGATACGGTACCGAAAGTGAGAAGCATTCGGGTACGGTGCGGCGAAGTTCTCTACACGGTGACGGGAATTGCCAAGGGCAGCGGCATGATCCGCCCGGATATGGCGACGATGCTGGCCTATGTGGCGACGGATGCAGCCGTGGCGCCGGACCTTTTACAAACTATTGCCAATGACAGCGCAAACCAGAGTTTCAATCGCATCAGTGTGGACGGTGATACCTCGACTAACGACGCCTTCACCTTGATTGCGACCGGGCAAAGTGAAGGAGAACTAATCGACGTCGGCGATCACCCGCATTATTCAGCCTTGGCCGCTGCGGTCGCGCGCGTATGTCGAAGTCTCGCGCAGGATATCGTGCGTGATGGAGAAGGAGCCACTAAGTTCATCAGCGTTCACGTGCTAGGCGGTAAACATGAAGAGGACTGCCTGCAGGTCGCCTATACCGTCGCCGAATCACCGCTGGTTAAAACGGCTCTGTTCGCCAGCGATCCGAACTGGGGGCGAATCCTAGCGGCAATCGGGCGGGCCGGCATCGATGACATGCGCATCGACGAAGTTTCGATCAAGATTTCCGGATATTGCATCGTTGCAGGTGGGGAACGCGTTCGCGATTACGATGAATCGAGGGCGGCAGCCTTGATGAAGTGCGATGATATCGATATCTCAATCGAGATCGGTCGTGGTTCCGCGGCCGCGTCGGTCTGGACCTGCGATTTTTCGTACGATTATGTAAAGATTAACGCCGAATATCGAAGTTAATCAGGCTAAGGAACCTCTGAATAAGTCATGGCAAACCTGCCGTGCCCATGAAATCGCGGAGTCTTACGTTACGAACCTTGCCCATAGTCCCCGCTATGGCCTGTGATTCGTGCCTTGATCTGCACGATTTCATGAACAATTCAGACGCACCATGACTTACTCAGAAGTTCCCTAATGGATATGCGCCCGGATAATTCAGAATGTTTTCGCGGGCAAGATGCGAAGTGAGCCGGAAACGAATACGCACCGGCCGGTGCATGTCGCCGCGGCCGTTATTCGACGCCGCGACGGTGCCATCCTCCTGGGACTGAGATCATCGGGTGGCGATCAGGGTGGTTTGTGGGAGTTTCCTGGCGGCAAGCTCGAAAACCGGGAACGCCAGATCGATGCGCTTGCGCGTGAACTTCATGAAGAATTGGGTATAGGCATTAAGCGGGGAACGCCCTTGATTCGTGTCTTATATCAATACCCGGACAAGCGGGTCGATCTGGAAGTCCTCGAGGTAACGGAGTGGAGTGGGGAACCCGTCGGCCGGGAGGGACAGCAAATCCGCTGGGTTAAGCCCGCTGACCTCTCCGAAATCCATTTTCCTGAGGCGAATTTACCAATTACAAAAGCGCTTAGTTTGCCGAGAACTGCCCTGATCACCCCGTCGTTGCACACGGACGCCGGTGCATTCCTTCAAGTTTTGGAACGTTGCCTCGATGGTGGCGTCGAGTTGGTCCAACTCCGCTTGGAACCGGGTAACGTTGCTAAAGTCCGCCGTCTCCATCGCGAAGCAGTTTCATTGTGCAATCGTTATGCTGCGAAACTGCTCATCAACGGACTGACCAGTGATATCCTGCACGCAGGAGCACACGGTCTTCACTTGAACGCCCGACGGCTGCTGCAGCTTTCCGAACGTCCCCTGGGTGGCGATTTCATAGTGAGCGCCTCGTGCCATAACATCGCCGAATTGCAGCACGCCGAACGCCTTGGCGTCGATTTTGTATACCTGTCACCGGTGCACAAAACGCAGTCTCATCCCGACGGGCAAATCCTTGGCTGGCATCGGTTGCGACAGTTCGTCCGGCGCGCGAACGTGCCTGTTTTCGCCCTGGGCGGTATGCACGCGGACGACACCCGCCTCGCGCTGCGGGCGGGTTGCCAGGGGGTCGCAATGATGCGCGGTCTGTGGGATGAAACCGATCCGGGGCACGTTCTCGAAAAATGCCTCGAATCGTTACTGGCATCGGCTTACGTCAAACGAAGTCGAATGGATCGGCCCCCTATTGGATGACCGATCGATTTCAATCAGTGGGTGCGCAAATTGTATTACCTTATCTACCGCGGGCGTCGATCCGCACGTTGCGCGCGCGCGTCCCTGCTCCAGCCGGTTTCGTGCAATAAGCGGCTTAAATGCCGCAGCAATGCAGTTCGAATTCGGTGTCGCTTTTGACTTGTACCGGGCGATCTGAGGTGCCGTGCTGTGTATAAAACCGAATCGTAAAACGATGCTTCCCGCCGCTGATCTCCGGAAATAGATCGACAGATGGATCCACCACAACGCGCACGATCTGGCACGGCGACGCAGAGTCAATTTGTTGTTGATAAAACCCTTCTTTGGCAGTTACCATTCTCGGATTACTGCTGCTGCGTATCAATTTCAAGATGGTCCGGGTCGCTGTATCAATGATTTGGAGATCGTCCATCCAGGCGTTCATATGCTCGGCGCGTACGCGAGGCTCTATATTTAGCCAGAAATGCAGGGCGGGCAGATCAAAATTGCAGGTGCCGCCGGGAATACTTATGCGTTGTCTGACCTGATTGGCAAGATCGTCGTTGCGAAGAGCATTCCCTGGCTGGCAACCAGGCGACTTCAGTTTCATCAGCACGTCGTTAATCGTGGAGATCGTTATGTCCAGCGCTTCAGGGCTTACGCCAGGATTATTACGCAAGCCGTTAAACGTCGAGATCTCGCGTTCGAGTTCCTTGATCAATTCAGCCTTGATATCCGTCCTGATCAGATAATCGCTGACCTCGAGCATCCGCGCGAGGGCGTCACGCGCGTCCCAGGCGCTACCACCGTTTATTCCGAACTCAATGCCAAAGAAAAGGTGTTCTAAACGCAGGCAATTGCGTATGCGCTCATTGAGCGGTTGTTCATACGCTATCGCGTGACCGGATTCGGGAAATAGACTGGCCTGCTTTCCGGAATCCTCTGCAATCATTGGCAGGTCACTTTCATGCTCTCGATGCCGCAAGCTTTACGTAAGAATGATGAAGTTCTTCGACGCGATCGGCAAGTTGCGCGGTATCACTGTCGTTTAGAATGACGTCGTCAGCTATTTGTAAACGTGCCTTTCGCGACGCCTGTGTGCGCATGATTGCGGTGACTTCCTGCTCTGTCAAATCGTCGCGTTGCTGAACGCGAGCGAGCTGCAGCGATTCAGGGCAATCGATCACCAGGATTCGATCGATCAACTCGTAAGCTTTACCTTCCGCGAGCAGTGGTATGCAAAGAAGGCAATAATCATCGTCGACGGCATCGACCTTTGATTCTATGCGGGCCCGTATCCTTGGATGCAGCAGATGCTCCAAGCGGTTGCGCCTGGTTTCATCGGCAAAAATCATGCGCTTCAAGTGGGCGCGGTCCAGGCGCCCGGTAGCGTCCAGTACGTCTGCACCAAAGGCGTCGACGATTTCCGCCAGGGCTGTTTGGCCGGGTTCGACGACTTCCCGGGCGACGATGTCGGCGTCGATCACCGTGCGCCGGTGGCACCCGGCGAATTCATCACAAACGGTTGTTTTTCCGGACCCTATCCCACCGGTTACGCCTACAATATAAGCCCGCACTAGAGGACGACCGAGCCCGTGAACAATCGCGCCAGCGGCTGCTCCCAGAAGAGCGCGACGACGCCGGCCAACGCGAGATAGGGCCCGAAGGGTATCGGTTCAGAGCGCTTGATGAGACCGGTCACGATCATCGTCACGCCGATCAGGGCGCCAAGGGCCGAGGAAATGAGGATGATGGCGGGGAGCGCCTGCCATCCCATCCAGGCGCCGAGAGCGGCCAGTAGCTTGAAGTCGCCGTAACCCATCCCCTCTTTTCCGGTGATGAGTCTGAAGGCCCAGTAGACGCTCCACAAGCTCAGGTAACCGAGCATAGCGCCCAGAACGGCCGCCTGCAGGTCGCCGGCGAACAGCCCGAAGAATCCAAGACCTATGCCGGCCCACAGAAGGGGGTAGGTAATGCTGTCCGGCAGCATCTGGGTGTCGAGGTCGATGACGGTAAGCGCGATAAGCGCCCACACAAAAAACGCGGCCGCCAGGCTTTTGGCTAGTAGCTCAATGGTGAGCGGATCGCTGCGAACGCCGAAATGCCAGGCGGCGTAGCCGGCCGCGAAGCCGGCCAGCAATTCAATAGTAGGGTAGCGCGGCGAAATCGGAGCGCTGCAATGGCGACATTTTCCCTGCAAGAGGATATAGCTGAAGACCGGAATATTGTCCCATGCGGTGATCAGATTTTGACAATTCGGACATCGGGAACGCGGACGTATTAGATCGAACGGTTCGGATCCCGCCTCAACACCATCGATCTCCAGCAGGGCGCGGCATTCGGATTTCCATTCGCGCTCCATGACCACGGGAAGTCTCAGAATGACGACGTTGAGGAAACTTCCGACTAGTAGCCCGAGGGCCACCATCGCACCAACGAGAAGGTACGGTTCGGAATCAAAGATCGTGACCAGGTCCATCGTTTAGCGGACCGCCGGTTGGCGCGTCAACTGCCAGGGGGGCGAGACAGGCGAAAGACAGTTTGTCGGATACGCCCGCGGGCCGCCTTAGATGACTTGACCCATCTTGAATATGGGCAGGTACATGGCAATGACCAGGCCGCCGATGAGGACGCCCAGTACGGCCATGATCAGCGGTTCTAGCAAGCTCGTCAGCGCATCGACGGCGTCATCCACTTCCTGCTCGTACCAGTCCGCGATCTTCCCAAGCATCGTGTCGAGTGCGCCCGATTCCTCGCCGATCGCGACCATTTGGATCACCATGTTGGGGAAGATGTTGGCATCGCGCATCGCGACCTGCATTTGCGTTCCGGTGGCGACTTCGTCGCGCATCTTCATGACTGCTTCGTAGTAGACGATATTGCCGCACGCGCCGGCTACCGAGGTCATCGCTTCGACCAGCGGCGTGCCGGCGGCAAACATCGTCTGCAGGGTTCTCGCGAAACGCGCGATCGCCGACTTGTCCAGGATTTCTCCTATCACGGGCATCTTGAGCATGAGCCGATCGACGAAATGGGCGAATTTCTTCGAACGCCTCATCAATTGCATGATGCCCATGACTGTCCCGACGATGCCGCCAATCAAAATGTACCAGTAGGATTGGAACCATTTGGACATCTCGATGACCACTTGCGTCAGTGCGGGCAGGTCGGCGCCGAATCCATCGAAAAGAGTCTGGAACTGCGGTATCACGAAGATCATGAGGATCATGGTGATGATGAAGGCAACGACGACTACGGCGGTCGGATAGAACAGCGCACCCTTGACCTTTGATTTCAACGCCTCGGTCTTTTCCATGTACGTTGCGAGCTTGTGCAGGATATCTTCGAGAATACCCGCGTGCTCGCCGGCCTCGACCAGATTGACGTAAAGTTCGCTGAAGTGTCTGGGGTGTTTCCCAAATGCTTCGTTGAGATTACCACCGGCTTCGACATCGGCCTTGATCGTCATGATCAGTTCCTGCATGGCCGGATTCTCATGACCGCGTCCGACGATTTCGAACGACTGTACCAGCGGTACGCCGGACGACATCATGGTGGCGACCTGACGCGAGAAAACGGTAATTTCCTTGGTTGTGATCGAGCCGCCGCCGCCGAACAGTGGTTTGGATTTCTTTTTGACCTTGAGCGGATTGACGCCCTGACGCCTAAGCTGTGCTTTGATGAGCGCATCGTTGCGCCCCGACATTTCCCCTTTGACTCGCTTCCCGGATTTGTCGACACCTTCCCAGGTGAACATGTCGGTTTTGACTGCAGCTTCTGCCATTGGCTTACTCCACTGTCACGCGATTGACTTCTGCAAGACTCGTTACTGCGTCCCGAGCTTTTGCCAGCCCCGATTTACGGATGTCCCAAATTCCCTCCTCCAGAGCCCGATCGGCGAGCTGCACCGCATTCGCGCCCTCCATGATGAGGCGACGCATGGCGTCGGAGACCTGCATGACCTGATAGATGCCTGCGCGGCCCTTGTAACCGCTGGGGCAATCATCGCCACCGTCGCCGGGACCGAACAGCTTGATGCCCTCTTCGATCCATTCCTCCGGAAATCCCTCGTCGAGAAGCGCTTCGGGCGGCATGTCAACGGGTACTTTGTAATCTGAATGCAGCCGGCGGCACAAACGCTGCCCGGTGATGATATTGATGGTGGTCGCCACAGCGAACGCTTGGATACCCATGTCCTGAAGGCGGGTCAGGGTTTGGGGGCAGTCGTTCGTATGCAAGGTTGACATCACCATGTGACCGGTCTGCGCGGCCTTCACCGCGATCGATGCCGTTTCCAGATCGCGGATCTCGCCGACCAGGATGATGTCCGGATCCTGACGCAAGAATGCTTTCAGGGCCTTCGGAAATGTCATGCCCGTTTTCTCGTCGACCTGAACCTGATTGATGCCGGTGAGGTTGATTTCCACCGGGTCTTCCGCTGTCGAGATGTTCACGTCGTCCGTGTTGAGGATATTGATGCCGGTATAAAGCGAAACCGTCTTCCCGCTACCCGTCGGTCCCGTGACTAGGAACATCCCGTAGGGTTTCATTAGATTCTTGAGGAAGACTTCTTTCTGCACCTCTTCGTATCCGAGTTGGTCGATCTGCAGCTTCGCCGCGTCGGAATCGAGGATACGCATCACAGTCTTTTCCCCGAACAGGGTCGGGCAGGTGCTGACACGAAAGTCGATGGACTTGTTCTTCGAGAGTTTAAGTTTGATGCGGCCGTCCTGCGGTACACGGCGCTCGGACACGTCGAGTCGCGACATGACCTTGATACGGGCGGCGATTTTGCCTGACAGCACCAGCGGTGGGCGCGCCACTTCGCTCAGCACGCCGTCGACACGGAACCGTACCCGGTAGATTTTCTCGTAGGGTTCGAAGTGGAGGTCCGAGGCGCCCTTTTTGATCGCATCCAGCAGGCACTTGTTGACGAAGCGGACGACCGGCGCGTCGTCGACTTCCACGTCGTCTTGCTGATCCGGCTCTTCGCCACCGACTTCGAGGTCGTCGAAATCTTCGAGGTCGGAATCCTCCATGTCGCCGAGTCCGCCGTCGGACGCTTCGAGGGCCTTGGACAGTTTTTCCCATTCGACGACGACAGCCTCGGTCGTGCCGCCACCGATGTTGAATTTAATCTCGTCCAGCGCTTGCAGATTGGTCGGGTCGGATACCCCGATGAACACGCGATTACCGCGTTTGAACAGCGGTAAGGCTCCGTGTTTCTGAATCAAATCCTGACTCACCACCTTGACGATGTCAGGATCGATCTCAACGACGTCGATGTCGAGCATGGGGACGCCGAACTCCTGGGAGGCCGCATGGGCGATGTTCTTGCTCTCGCCAAGCCCGTTTTCGACCAGGAATTTTACGAAGGGGACTTTATTGCTGAGCGCGTCCTGGAACGCCTGGCCCGCCGCTTCTTCTTCGAGGAGCCCATCGGCGACAAGCTTGCGCGCGAGGCCGCTAAGAGGCACCCGGTTAGTTGATACCGCCATTGGCTTAAACTCACCGGTCAGTTGATACCGCACAAAATGGTAGATTAATCGACGCTAAATAGCTACAGGAGCGGGCGATTTCTGAGAACTGCTCGCTCTGCGAATCGCCCCATTTAGCTGATCGTTAGGCGGCGTGCGCCGCGTCTGTGTCGAGTACCAGGCCGCTGTCCGCGCAATCGACGTGGATCGTGTCGCCGGGGTGGTAGCGCCCTTTCAGTATCGCTTCGGCGAGAGGTGTCTCGAGCAGGTTCTGAATCGCGCGCTTGAGGGGGCGCGCGCCGTAGACGGGGTCGAATCCCGCCTCGCCCAGCTTGTCCAGCGCCGCAGGCGTAACTTCCAGTGCCAGGTCCTGCTGCGCGAGGCGTGACCTCAGCGCCGCGATCTGGACTTCCGCAATGACGCGGATCTGATCCTGCTCGAGCGCGTGGAATACCACCACCTCGTCGATACGGTTGATGAATTCCGGTCGGAAATGGTGGGATACAATGGCCATTACGGCATTTTTCATCTGTTCGTAATCACGCTCGCCGGTCATATCTTGGATCGTCTCCGAGCCGAGGTTCGAGGTCATCACGATGACGGTGTTGCGAAAATCCACCGTGCGCCCGTGCCCATCGGTGAGCCGGCCGTCATCCAGCACCTGCAGCAGGATGTTGAACACCTCGGGGTGTGCCTTTTCGATTTCATCGAGCAATAGGACCGAATAGGGCTTGCGCCGTACCGCTTCGGTCAGATAACCGCCTTCTTCGTACCCCACGTACCCGGGTGGCGCTCCGATCAGCCTCGCAACCGAGTGCTTCTCCATGTATTCGGACATGTCTACCCGGATGAGTGCGTCCTCGGAGTCGAACAGGAACTCAGCGAGGGCTTTGCAGAGTTCGGTTTTGCCAACGCCCGTCGGACCGAGAAACAGGAACGACCCGTTGGGCCGCTTGGGGTCGGACAGCCCTGCGCGTGCTCGTCGAATGGCGTTGGCGACGCCGCCGACTGCTTCTTCCTGGCCGACGACGCGGGCGTGCAGTGCATCCTCCATGCGGAGGAGTTTTTCGCGTTCACCCTCGAGCATCTTGGCGACGGGTATCCCCGTCCATTTCGACACGATTTCGGCCACCTCTTCGCCAGTAACGCGGTTGCGCAGCAATTGCTGCGATGAGTTTTGGTCATCAGTGGCGCCGGCAAGCCTTTTTTCGAGTTCGGGAATAATGCCGTATTGCAGTTCGGACATGCGGTTGAGATCGCTCGCCCGTTTGGCGTTGTCGAATTCCATGCGAGCGCGCTCCAGATCAGCCTGGATCTGATGTGTGTCCGCAAGTGCGGCCTTCTCTGATTTCCAGATCTCCTCCAGATCGGCGTATTCCTTTTCGACTTCGTCGATTTGCTTTTCCAGATCATCGAGCCGGCGTTTCGATGCTTCGTCGGTTTCCTTGCGCAGTGCCTCGCGCTCGATTTTGAGCTGAATGGCGCGACGGTCCAGCCGATCCATACTTTCGGGCTTGGAATCGATTTCGATGCTAATGCAACTCGCCGCTTCGTCTATCAGGTCGATGGCCTTGTCCGGAAGTTGGCGATCGGAGATGTAACGGCTCGAAAGATTGGCCGCAGCGATGATTGCAGGATCGGTGATCTCCACGCCGTGGTGTACGGCGTATCGCTCCTTCAAACCCCGCAGTATCGCGATGGTGTCTTCGATCGACGGCTCTTCTACCAGCACTTTTTGAAAACGACGCTCCAGCGCAGCATCCTTCTCGACATGCTGGCGGTATTCGTCCAGAGTCGTCGCGCCGATGCAGTGAAGTTCGCCGCGCGCCAGCGCCGGTTTCAGCATATTGCCGGCGTCCAAGGAGCCTTCGGCCTTCCCGGCGCCGACCATGGTGTGTAGTTCGTCGATGAACAAGATGATCTGGCCGCCCTGTTTGGCGAGATCGTTCAAGACTGCTTTCAGGCGCTCCTCGAAATCGCCGCGGTATTTCGCACCCGCTATCAGCGCGCCCATATCGAGTGAGAGCACGCGCTTTCGTTTCAGCGCTTCGGGCACCTCACGGTTGACGATGCGCTGCGCGAGCCCTTCGACAATCGCCGTTTTACCGACGCCCGGTTCACCGATCAAAACGGGGTTGTTCTTCGTGCGGCGTTGCAGAACCTGGATGGTACGGCGTATTTCCTCATCACGACCGATCACTGGGTCGAGCTTACCCTGCTCCGCGCGCTCGGTCAGATCGATGGTGTATTTTTCAAGTGCCTGGCGCTGTTCTTCGGCATTCGGATCGCCCACTGCTTCACCGCCCCGAAGACTGTCGATCGCGTCCTGCAGACGTCCTTCCCCGGCGCCTAGCTCTTTGAGCAAACGACCGAGTTCTCCGGGATCTTGAAGCGCTGCGAGGACGAACAACTCACTTGCGATGTAGGCGTCCTTGCGTTCCTGCGCGAATTTATCGGTGACGTTCAGCAGTTTGACCAGCGCATTGGAGGGATGAACTTCGCCCGCGGCCCCTTCGACTTTCGGCAGTCGTTCGATGCTGCGGCCGAGCTGGGCGCGCAGTTGCGACACATCGACGCCGGTCGTTCTCAAGACCTGACGGACCGTGCTGCCTTCCTGGTCGAGCAGCGCAGCCATCAGGTGAAGTGGTTCGATGAACGGGTGATCCCGGCCAACGGCAAGGCTCTGCGCCTCGCTCAGGGCGATCTGGAATTTGTTCGTCATCTTGTCCGCTCGCATGAGATGGTTCCTCGAATCGCTATGCCCTAGTCTATAACTGACATATCGGGGTCGCGCCCCGCTAAATCAAGGACGTTAGCAGCTCCAAACTCGTTCTTGGGCCGGGCGCATTCAGCTGATCCCGATATCCAGATACGAGCGCGATATTTTACGGATAGCAACGGCAAAAGCGGCGGTTCGAAAGTCGTCGATCGCGGCGTTACTGTGCAATTCCTCACGAATCTGTTGATAGGCGAGACGCATGGTGTCATCCAGTCCCGAGCGCACCAGGTCCAGCTCATTGGCCCCCTTCACGAGATTCCGTCGAACTGCATCCGGAATTTTCCGGTCGGTCAATTCTTCGAGAGCGTCGACGTTGTATTGCCCGCGCATCTCATCGTAGCGCCGCTCCATACGGC
The DNA here is from genome assembly GCA_963662545.2 of Gammaproteobacteria bacterium. GTDB lineage: Bacteria > Pseudomonadota > Gammaproteobacteria > JAYYZW01. Next base: position 1,114,159 of record CAXXLL010000003.1, on the reverse strand, counting down.
CGAAACGAATGTGTGCGAGATTGCGGATCCATTCGAAATACGAAACCGTAACGCCGCCCGCATTTACGTAAGCATCCGGTAGCACGGTGATACCCTGCTGTTTCAGGATTCGATCGGCTTCGAAGGTCACGGGTCCGTTCGCCGCTTCGCAGACGAGCTTGGTCCGGATCCGATCAGCATTACCTTCGTGGATCTGCGCTTCGAGCGCAGCCGGAATCAGGATATCGCATTCTGTTTCCAATACTTTGGCGCCGTCCGCGTAATAGTCTGCATCCGGGTATCCGGTGACGCCGCCGGTTTCATTGATGTAATCGCGGACGGCCTGCACTGACATTCCTGATTCTTTGACCAGTGCGCCATCGCGTTCACCAATCGCGATGATTTTGGCGTCGTCTTCCTCCTCGAGAATGAGTGCCGCGTGGTAACCGACGTTGCCCAGGCCTTGCACGACGACGCGCTTGCCGCCGAGTCGCCCGGACAAGCCGGCGGCCTTGACGTCATCGGCGTGTCTGAAGAATTCCCGTAATGCAAATACCGCGCCGCGACCTGTCGCTTCCTTGCGCCCGTGAATACCGCCATGCGCAACCGGCTTCCCCGTCACACAGGCCGAATGGTTAATGTCTTCCGGGTAAAGCACCTTGTAGGTGTCCATCATCCACGCCATTTCCCGCTCGCCGGTACCCATGTCCGGCGCCGGAACGTTCGTCGAAGGACTCAGGAAACCGCGGCGCGCGAGTTCGCGCGCGAAGCGGCGGGTAATGCGCTGCATGTCGCTGCGCTCGTATTTCGAGGGATCGATCAACAACCCGCCTTTTGAACCGCCAAAGGGGACATCGACAATGGCGCATTTATAGGTCATCAGCGCGGCCAACGCTTCAACTTCGTCCTGGTTGACGATCGGCGCGTAGCGAATTCCCCCTTTTGACGGTAGCCGGTGCGTGCTGTGCACGGCTCGCCAACCTGTGAAATTCTGTATTTTTCCGTCGATTTCCACCGGAAAGGTCACCTGCAGTACGGCGTTGCAGGCCTTGATGGCATTCGCCAGTCCCGCGTCCAGAGACAGCGCATCGAAGGCCTTCATCGCCATTTGATCCACGCTCTTAGAAAACGACCATTCATGCATTGACGTCATCTTGCCCCCTATCTCTTCGTTCCGGAAACCGGTTGATCAAAACCGTCTCCTGCGATGTATTTCACCGCTTTACGAAGAAAACGGTGAATCCGTTACCGAACTATCGGTTCCTCGGCCGTTCGGGTTGAATTCGCTGCGCCGCGAGGACTGCCACGTGGCCGGTTAAGCCTGTGTTACGACCGGTCAATTCCGGTACATGGATGAAGCGCAGCCGAATTTGTGTCGGCGATGATTTCCCCCGCTCCAGAGGGAGAACTCACGATCCCTCGATCCAAATCAAGCCTGCCATGCGACCGGTACGGCCGTCCCTACGGTATGAATAGAACAGGTCGCTGCATTGATAAACACAATGACCGTCGATATAGACGAATTCGACGCCGGCGTGTTCCAGTTGCCTGCGCGCGAGCTGCGTAAGGTCCATATACCATGATGGACCCTTCCTATCAAAGGCCGATGCCGTATTCGGATCCGCTGCGGTGAATCGCCGTCGCAGATCGGCGCCGATCTGATAAGCGTTTAAGCCAATCGACGGCCCCAGCCAGGCGATGAGATCGGAAGGCGCGGCGGCAAATGCGTCGAGTGTCGCCTCGATGACGCCGGTCTCCAGACCCCGCCACCCGGCATGAATTGCGGCGACTTCGGTGCCGCCGCGATCACAGAGCAGGAGCGGAACGCAGTCGGCGACCATGACCACGCATACCAGGCCCGGAGTCCGCGTTATCGAAGCATCGGCGGATAAATTGCCCGCGTCTTGATCGATGCGCACCACGCGGTTGCCGTGCTTTTGATCAAGCCAGCACGGGGTGTGCTGTAGACCGAGCCTTTCCTGCACTTTAGCGCGATTGCGGGCTACGGCGGCGGGGTCGTCGCCGACATGAAGCGCGACGTTTAACCCCGCGAAGGGCGCCTCGCTGCAACCCCCCAGTCGTGTGGTAAAACACGCCCGGACCGCAACCGATTCGAAACATTCAGGTTCGATGAGCTGCAGGGGGGTATTCATGACGGCTTATTTCCGTGCTCTGCCAGATCTCTTTCGAGCGCTGAAATCAGCGCTGACATGTCGTCCGGCAGAGGCGCTTCGAACGACATCTTTTCGTTACTGACCGGGTGCACGAATTCCAAACGGCGTGCGTGCAGTGCCTGGCGCGAAAAATTGCTGATGCTCGTCGCCAAGCCAGCGCTGGGCGAGGGGGGCAGGCGTCGCCGCCCTCCGTATTTCGGATCTCCGACAATCGGGTGACCGCGTGACGCCATGTGCACGCGTATTTGATGAGTGCGTCCCGTTTCCAGCTGTACTTCGATCAACGTATGCGCGCGGAAGCGCTTCCTGACGCGAAAATGCGTAACGGCGGAGCGACCGCTGTCGGCCACCCGCATGCGTGTGCGTTGACGCGGGTCGCGGGTGATCGCTGCTTCGATCGTGCCACCGCCGACCAGCACGCCGTTGACGATCGCGTCGTACCGTCGCGATATCTCTCGCCGTGACAAGGCGCGCACCATTGCCTGGAAACTTGCAGAATCGCGGCCGACTACGAGCAGACCGGAGGTGTCTTTGTCGATGCGGTGGATCAATCCCGCGCGAGGGAGTGTCACCAGCTCGGGAAAGGCGAACAGCAGGCCGTTCACGAGCGTGCGATCAGGGTTGCCCGCGCCCGGGTGAACGACGAGGCCAGACGGCTTGTCGACGACGATCACCGCGTCGTCGCTGTAGACGATTTCGAAGCGGACTGCCTGCGGGCGACTAGCCACGGACGCTTCGAGCGCGGCGATGAATTCTATTTTATCGCCGAACTTCACTTTGCAGCTCGGGCGGCCCGCCGGCGCGAGGTTCACTGTGACTAGGCCATTTTCTATCCACTGCTTTATCGCCGTGCGCGAATATTGGGAGAATAGACTGGCCAGTGCCTGGTCGAGCCGTTGACCGGTGAGTGCTTTGGGAATCTGGGCGGTGTGCCGCTGGTGAGTGCTTTCAACCATTCAGGATATCCAGGCGATGCGCAGTTCGGTCATGCTCGATGGTTTCGAAGTTTGAGTCTTCAGGCACTTCAATTTGGGTGCAAGGCGCGATGATCACCGAATCTCGCGAGGCTTTAATGTGATGAGGCCTGCCCGCATCCGGTCAAGCGGATAAGCGTAGTTCATTGCGTTACCGAAATTCGAGCCTCTACAATAGAGCCCCTCAAATCGCGCCGCCGCTGAAACCATGCGGGAATTTTACGCTACATGAATGCCAATCGAATCAGCAAGCTCTGTCGCCTCCTATTATTGCTAGCCCTCGCCGGGAGTGCCGGCTGCGGGTATTTCCAAAGCCAAAGCCACAAGGACCGCGAGGAGGAGAAGTGGCCTGAAGACCGTTTGTATTACGCCGCGAAGGACAGGCTCGATTCAGGATCCTGTGAGGGCGCGATCGAGTATTACGAAAAGCTTCAAACGCGCTATCCGTTTGGCATATATACACAGCAGGCGCAGCTCGAACTTTCGTACTGTTACTATCGCACGGACGACCCCGGGCAGGCCATTGCCACCATCGACAGGTTCATCAAACTTTATCCATCGCACACGCACATGGCCTATGCTTTCTATCTGCGCGGCCTGATCAATTTCGGCCGCGGCAAGGGTCTGACCGACCGCTGGCTGCCAAAGGATCCATCGCAGCGCGATCCGGGTGCTTCGTTGCAGTCCTTCCAGGATTTCGGGGAGCTGATCCAGCGCTTTCCCGAAAGTGTCTACGTAGAGGACGCACAACTCAGGATGAGGCACTTGAGGAATATACTCGCGCAACACGAAGTCAACGTCGCAAACTACTATATGCGTCGGGGCGCTTTCGTTGCGGCGGCGAATCGGGCGCGATACGTCGTTGAGAACTATCAGCAAACGCCGGCGATGCCCGAGGCGCTGGTTCTTCTCGCCAAGTCATATAAGGTTCTCGACCTGAATGACCTCGCGGGCGATGCGATCAGGGTGCTCGAACTCAACTACCCGAATCACCCCGGCGTCGAGGAAGTCAAGGCCACCGTGGTGCATTGAGGACTTCGAACGGGTGTGCCCGATAATGCGGCCCCTACGGCGGCGCACACATGGATAATTTTGAGATAGGTTCTAATCATCCAACGGTTCATGTTCGGTGTATCGCGAGGTGATCGGGAAGCGCCGATCTCGACCGAACGCTCTCCTGCTGATGCGGACACCGGGCGCCGCTTGGCGACGCTTGTACTCGTTGCGATCCACCATCGTCGTGACACGCTCGACCGTGTCGATATCGAAGCCTTTCTCAGAAATTTCCCGCGGCGTCATATCGGCCTCGATGTAATATTCGAGGATGGGGTCCAGAACTTCGTAGGGAGGCAGCGAGTCCGAATCCTTTTGCCCCGGTGCGAGTTCCGCCGAAGGTTCACGTTCGATAACGCGGGTTGGAATGACGACGCCCGAATGATTGCGCCATTTCGCAAGACGGTACACTAAGATTTTCGGAATGTCCTTCAGCGGCGCGAATCCCCCCGCCATGTCGCCGTAAAGCGTCGCGTAGCCGACCGACATCTCACTTTTGTTCCCGGTCGTAAGCACGATGCGGCCGGTCGCGTTCGAGACCGCCATCAGAATGACCCCCCTGCAACGCGCCTGGATGTTCTCGGCTGTCACGCCGCCGCTTTCGTCGAGCACGCCGGCAAGCGTCGCTGCAAATGCGCCCACCGGTTCTTCAATTGACACGATCTTACATTCGCAGCCGAGCCGTTCCGCCTCTTCACGCGCGTCCTCGACGCTCATCGATGCGGTGTACTTCGATGGCATTGAAATTGCCAATACCTGCTCGGGTCCCAGCGCGTCCACTGCGAGGGTAAGCGTCAAGGCCGAGTCGATCCCGCCCGACAAGCCCAGCACGCAACCTTCGAAACGGTTCTTGTGAACGTAGTCCCTGATGCCCAGGACCAACGCCTGGTAAACGGATTCTTCTAGCTCAGGGAGATGCCGAACCGGACCGCTAATCGAAAGGTTTCCGTCGCTCCGGGATATCTTGAGCGGTAGAAGTTCTTCGTCGAAGACACCCGCCTGCGCCGCAAGCTCGCCGTCGGCGGCGAGAGCGAACGAACCGCCGTCGAAAAGCAACTCGTCCTGCCCGCCAACGGTATTCACATAGGCGATTGGCAGATTCCCGGCCCGGGCGGCCGCGCTTACAACGTCGATCCTTTGTACATGTTTGTCGAGATGGTAGGGGGACGCATTTAGGTTGCAAATCATCTCCGCGCCCGCATCGCGTGACTGCACGGCGATCCCGGGTGACCAGATGTCCTCGCAAATCGTAATGCCGAGACTGATCGTGCCGATTTCGACGACGGTTGCCTGCGAACCGGCGACGAAATAACGCTTTTCATCGAAAACGGCGTAGTTCGGCAGGTGCTGCTTGCGGTAATTCGCAACCCGTTCTCCTTCGAAAAAGACCGCGCAACTGTTGTAGAGAGAAACCCCTACCGCTTCCGGGTAGCCGACCAGGATATGAATGCCACGGGCAGCGGCCGCTATTTCGTCGAGTGCAAGCTTGACGCGGCGATGCAGTGCCGGCCGGAATAAAAGATCCTCAGGTGGATATCCGGTCACGGCCAGTTCCGGAAAGACCAACACCTCGGCATTGAACTCGTCACGCGCGCGCTCACTGACGGCGAGAATCTTTCGGGTATTGCCGTTGATGTCACCCACACAGAAATTGCACTGAGCTAGCAATAGACGAAGTGCTGGGGTCATGACTCGTCAGCCGCGATCGCAGCCCGGGATCCGGGCACATTCGTTCAGAGGTGGAGCGGCACGGGAGAACCGAGAGTTGTGACGGGCGTTCAGGCGTTGAGGGCCCTGGCCATGGACAAGCCCATTTCGGCCGGCGAACGCACGGTGTGAACGCCGGCCTTTTCGAGCGCCGCGAATTTGTCGTCAGCAGTACCCTTGCCGCCCGAGATAATGGCGCCGGCGTGACCCATTCTTTTCCCCGGCGGTGCGGTGACCCCGGCGATGTAACCGACGACGGGCTTGGTCACGTGTTCACTGATGAAGATCGCAGCTTCTTCCTCGGCGGAACCGCCGATCTCACCGACCATGATAATCCCCTCGGTTTTCGAGTCCTGCTGAAAAAGTTCCAGGCAGTCGATGAAGTTCATACCGTGGATCGGATCTCCTCCGATGCCGATACAAGTGCTCTGACCCAGGTTTGCGATCGTAGTCTGGTGAACCGCTTCGTAGGTCAAGGTGCCGGATCGTGAAACGATTCCCACACGCCCGGGCAGGTGAATCGCCCCCGGCATGATTCCCATTTTGCATTCGCCGGGCGTGATCACGCCCGGGCAATTGGGGCCGATGAAATACACGTCGTCGCGCGCCGAGATGCTCGCTTTCACCCGCAGCATGTCGAGCACAGGTATCCCTTCGGTGATGCAGGCAATGACGCGAATTCCGGCATCTGCCGCTTCGACGATCGCGTCGGCCGCGAACGGCGGCGGTACGAAGATCATCGTCGCATCGGCGCCGGTTTCGCGCACTCCATCGGCAACCGTATCGAACACCGGCAGATCAAGATGTTTGCCGCCGCCGCGCCCGGGCGTGACCCCACCGACGATCTTAGTGCCGTATTCGATCGCTTGCTCCGCGTGAAATGTTCCCTGCTTGCCGGTGAACCCCTGCACGAGAACACGCGTGTTGCTGTTGATCAGAATCGACATCAGCTTTTCCCTCCAACGGCCGCCGAGGCCTTTTTCGCGGCGTCCGCCAGGTCATCAGCACTCGTGATCGAAAGTCCGCTATCGGCCAGCAGTTTCTTGCCCTCATCGACGTTCGTTCCTTCTAGACGAACGACGACCGGAACGCTGACGCCGACTTCCTTGATCGCGTTGATAATGCCTTCGGCAATGAGGTCGCAGCGCACGATCCCACCGAAGATGTTGACGAGGATCGCTTCGACATTGCCGTCGGATACGATGATCTTGAAAGCTTCCGCGACGTGTTCCGCCGTCGTATCGCCACCCACGTCGAGAAAGTTCGCGGGCTCCGCGCCACTCAACTTGATGATGTCCATGGTTGCCATGGCGAGACCCGCGCCGTTAACCATGCAGGCGATGTTGCCGTCGAGCGTCACATAACTCAGGTCGAATTCCTTTGCACGCCTTTCCTTATCATCTTCCTGGCTTGCATCCCGCCATTGTGCTATTTGCTGCCGATATAAGGCGTTGTCGTCGACGTTGATTTTTGCGTCGAGTGCGCACAGCGAACCATCGGCCAGGATGGCGAGGGGGTTGATCTCAACGAGGCTTAGATCGCGCTCGTTAATCAATCGATAAAGTCCATGCAGAATGGCTCGTAATTGCTTGCGCTGAGCCGCGTCCATGGCGAGCGCAAATGCGATTGTACGGCATTGAAAATCCTGCAAGCCGAGCACCGGGTCGACCATTACGGTGACGATCTTCTCGGGCGTCGTAGCCGCGACTTCTTCGATATCCATGCCCCCTGAGCGCGAGGCCATAAAGGCGATACGACGACTGGCCCGGTCTATGACCGCGCCCAAGTATAGTTCGTGTGCAATGTCGGCCGCCGCCGCTATCAAAACGCAGTTGACAGGTTGTCCGTCAGGCGCCGATTGCGACGTAATGAGTTGTGCACCAATGAGGGATTGAGCGGCATCTTTGAGCTCGGACAGATTCCTCGTGAACTTGATGCCGCCTGCTTTGCCACGGCCGCCGGCGTGAACCTGCGCCTTCACCAACCAGGCGTCACCGCCCAGCTTACGCGCCTGTTCAACCGCTTCGGCGGCGCTGTGGGCGACATCGCCGGGCGCGACAGGTACGCCGTATTCGGCAAATAGCTGCTTTGCCTGATACTCGTGAAGATTCATTCTTTCCCCTTATCGTCGATGCACGTTCGACATAGCGAACCCATCATCATTATCTTTAGGGAACCTCTGAATAAGTTATGGCACACCTGCCGTGCGCTTGAAATCGCGGAGCCTTACGTTATGAATCTTGCCCATAGTCCCCGCTATGGCCTGCGCTTCGTGCGTTGATCTGCACGATTTCATGCACCATTCACCCGCACCATAACTTATTCAGAGGTTCCTTAGTCTTGAGTCAGACGGTGCGACGGGTGAACATACGCGCAAATGGAACGTGATTTTCAGGATTCCAGTATGGCGCGTCCGGCGTGCATTGTCATGGTCGCTCGAGCTTCTGTCAAAACTCTTCCCTTCTGCAAGAGAGCGAATTGACTAGTGCTCGTTCGAGTCATCATTGCCGTCCTTTTGTTCGTTTGTCTGGTGGCGATCATGCGTCAGGTGAGAGCGATGACAAAATCGGTTGACGGCCCTCGAATCATCGAGGCCAAGACGGCTCGCTGTGCCCATTGTGAGGTTTATTTTCCGCACGGCGAGAGCATCACGCGCGATGGGCGCACGTACTGCTCGCCGGCGCACGCGGCGCAGGATCAGGTAAGGTGATGGACGCCTCGATCGCGGCTTATGCGGAAGTTTCGCATCGCGTCGAGCAGACGAATTGGAATGCCCTGCGGTATTTCAATTTCTATCGGATCGTGATATCCGGGCTCTTCGCCGCTCTGAGCATGATCGGAAAGCTGCCGCCCAATCTGTCCGATCCCGCCGCGCGGCTGTTCACGGTTACGTCAATGATTTACGTCGGGCTTGCCGCGGTTGCTCAGATCGTGGTCGAACAACAACGATACGAATACCGATACCAGGTATACGGCATGGTCCTGGTTGATATCGTCGCCATTATGCTGCTGATGCACGCGGCGGGAGGTGTGACGAGCGGTATCGGTATGCTGATGCTGGTTTCCATCGCCGGGGCGTGCGTGCTTGCGTCCGGGCGCACCGCAGTGTTCTTCGGTGCGCTCGCCAGCTTCGCCTTTCTCGGGGAGACCGTTTTCGGGGCGGTTTATCTCGACTATTCGAGCGCCAACTATACTCAGGCAGGGCTGCTGGGCGCGGCCTGCTTCGGTACTGCGATACTCGCATCAGCGCTGGCCGAACGCGCGCGACGGAGCGAGGCGCTCGCGGAAGAACGTGCGATCGATATCGAAAATCTTTCCTTGTTGAACGAGCACATCGTGCGGCGCATGCGTGCCGGCATCATGGTCCTGGACAAAGCGTCGAACGTCGTCTTACTGAATGACGCGGCGGCGGAGATTCTCGGGCGTGATACGGAGGAGTTGAGACGCGAACTGCGAGATGTGTCCATAGAGATGGAACAAGCTTACCGGACCTGGCTCCGCACGGGCGAGAATCCGGAAAACACCATTACGGGGAGAGGGAGTATCAATGCGCTGGTGTCGTTCACCGACCTCGGTCCCGGCAAGCGCGGTCAGCTTGGGACGCTCGTTTTTCTGGAGGACGCCGCCGAAACGCGTCAAAGGGCGCAGCAATTGAAGCTTGCTTCGCTCGGCAGGTTGACGGCGAGCATTGCGCACGAAATCCGCAATCCTCTCGGCGCGATCAGCCATGCCGGTCAGCTCCTGTCCGAATCGCCTGCCATCTTACCGGAAGATCGGCGCCTAACGGATATCATCAGCGAGCATACGCAACGCGTTAATTCGATCATAGAAAACATCCTGATGATCGGGCGCCGCAAGGACGTCGTGACCGAAAGTTTCGAATTGCGGCCGTGGTTGCAGCATTTCCGTGACGAATTGCAGGAACGCTTCGACTTGAGCGAGGAGGACCTGGACATCCGTTGGTTGAACGATACGGTCGTTGTCACCATGGACAAAAGCCAGCTGCATCAAGTGATGTGGAACCTGTGCGAGAACGGACTCAGATACGCCCAAACAGCGCCGCGGTTGAAGTTTGAGGCCGGATTCAATAAATCCAATGGCCGGCCGTTTCTAGATGTCATCGATTCAGGGCCCGGCCTGGACGACGCGATCGCCGATCGGCTGTTCGAACCGTTCGCTACACAGGAAGCGAACGGCACCGGACTGGGCCTGTATATTGCCCGTGAATTGTGTGAATCCAACCAGGCTTCGCTGCGGTTGGAAAATCGCGATCATGGCTGCCGTTTCCGAATCATGTTCGCACCGCCTGCCAAGCAGCAGAGATTCGGTGAAGTATGAGCGAACACCGCGCTTTAATAGTCGACGACGAACCCGACATTCGCGAACTGCTCGCGATAACCCTCGGCCGCATGGATATCGACTGCGAGGCGGCCGCGGATATTGCCGAGGCCGAGCAACTTCTGGAATCGAACTCGTTCGACTTGTGTCTGACCGACATGAAGCTGCCGGACGGTAACGGTCTCGATCTCGTGGCCTTTGTGGCACGACGGTATCCCCACATGCCGGTCGCGGTCATCACCGCACACGGCAACATGGAGACGGCGATAACAGCGCTCAAATCAGGGGCGTTTGATTTCGTCACAAAACCGGTGGATCTCCTGGACCTCCGCAACCTGGTCTCCCAGGCACTCAAACTCAGCGGATCACCCCGCTCGCCTTCACGCGCCTTGATCGGCAACTCTGCTGCTATTGAACAACTCCGGGAAACGATTGCGAAGCTCGCCCGCAGTCAGGCGCCCGTGTACATCGGCGGTGAATCGGGAACCGGCAAGGAACTAGTCGCGCGTCTGATCCACGAACAAGGTCCGCGAGCGATGGCGGCCTTCGTCCCTGTGAACTGCGGAGCGATACCGACGGACCTCATGGAAAGCGAATTGTTCGGCCACAAAAAGGGTAGTTTCACCGGCGCCGTCGCCAACAAGCAGGGCCTGTTTCAAGCGGCCGATGGCGGGACCCTGTTTCTCGACGAAATTGCGGAATTACCAATCCATATGCAAGTCAAGTTATTGCGTGCGATCCAGGAGAAACGCATCAGGCCGGTCGGTGCCGAAGAGGAAATGGCGGTCGACTGCCGCATCCTGTCGGCAACGCACAAGAATCTCAGCAAGCTGGTCGATGCCGGGGAGTTTCGCCAGGATCTTTATTACCGCATCAATGTCATCGAGATTGCAGTTCCGCCGCTGCGTGAACGGCCGGACGATGTCGCGCTGCTGATCGACCATTTCCTCTCGGTCCGAAGCGAGGAAATCGGCGTGTCGGTGCCGATCCTCGATCCGAGCGCGCACGCCGCACTCAAGGCCTACGGTTTTCCCGGCAATGTCAGGGAACTCGAGAATATCCTGGAACGCGCGATGACGCTATGCGACCAAGACACGATCAGGCCCGAGGATCTGCGCCTGCCGGGCGCCGGGCAGACGGCGCACGCGGCGGCGGGGATCGACGCCGATGGCGAGCTTCAGAGCTATCTCGACGATGTCGAGCGCAAACGCATCCTCGAGGCCCTCGAACAAACCCGCTGGAACAAAACCCGGGCCGCGAAGCAGCTCGGCATCAGCTTTCGGGCACTGCGCTATCGGCTCCAGAAGCTTGATATCGATAAACATTAGCCGGTTTCGGGAATCCGCGGGGGTGACGCTAGGCGTCACTTTCTGACGATTCTGCGTTCGATCCCACCCGTAACTAGCGTCTTGCATGGCTAGCGGAGGACGCTTAAGTGCAGCGGCGAGGCGCTTCTCGTCGCATCGGACAAAGCTGGCACGGAACCTGCTTTCCTTCGACGCACGGGTCATAAGCAACAAATGCTGCCCCACTGGATTTTAAATCGAGGCGGATCCCGAACGCGGGCCCGCTGCAAACAACGTCGAAGAGAATTTATTTTAAGGAGACCTCGCATGAAGAGACAACAAGGTTTTACGCTCATCGAGCTGATGATCGTGGTCGCGATTATCGGCATCCTGGCCGCGGTAGCCATTCCCGCCTATCAGGATTACATCGTTCGCGCCAGGGTCACCGAAGGCTTGAGCCTCGCGTCGGCCGGCAAGACCGCCTTATCGGAATATTTTGCCAGCAACGGCACCATCCCGACCAACAACACCCAGGCGGGTCTTGCTACGTCGGAAGATATCAGCGGCAACTCGGTCGATAACGTCGCAATTAACACGAACGGCACTATCGTCATTACGTTCTCGACACCTGCGATCCAAAATTCGACGCTTGAGCTGCGTCCGACTACGGGTGGCGGCAAGGTCGTATGGAACTGCTCGCAGGGCGGCAACCTCGAAGGTAAGTATCGTCCGTCTTCTTGCCGCGGCTGATTTCGCGGCATAGCTGGATAGAAAGCACGCTGCGGAAACGCAGCGTGCTTTTTTTTTACTAACCTGAACGCCAGTGGCGCTGAGACCGGCGCTTCCCTTTCTCCTCGTGGCAATGCTTGCCACGGTCGTTTACGTCCCCGGTATCGGCGGCGGCTTCGCCTTTGACGACTATTTCGCGATCGTCCTGAACGACGAACTCGATATCGATCCTGGCCGGCCCGTAACCTTGCTCGATGCCGCTTTCTCGTCGACCTCAGGCCCCCTCAAGCGTCCGGTGGCAATGCTGTCGTTTGCGGCGAACCGCACGTTGACCGGAATCGATCCCGTCCCGTTCAAAGTGACGAATATCGCGATCCACGTCGTCAATGCGGTACTCGTATTGTTGTTGCTGCAGCTGATATGCACGGCACTTAGCCCGTCTTCGCGTTCCGCGAGCGCCGTGGTGGCCTGTGTGGCCGCGGCTCTGTGGGCGGTGCATCCGCTCAATCTGACTTCGGTACTCTACGTGGTGCAGCGCATGACGAGCCTCAGCGGTACATGGATGCTGATCGCGCTCGTGCTCTATGCGGCGATTCGCGTACGACAGATTCAGGGCGGTCGCGTTGCGGGATTCTGGTGGCTGGCGGTCGTGGCGAGTTGGGCTTTAGGATTGTTGACCAAGGAGACCGCGCTATTGCTGCCTTTGTATGTCCTCGTCCTCGAATTCTCGGTATTCCGATTTGAGGCGGGAAGCCGGCTGCGACCCATTTACCGGGGAGCCGTCATTGCCGGCACCTGCTCGGTGGCGGTAATCCTGATCCTTACGCCCGATACGCTGCTCGGCGGATACGCGGGCCGAAGCTTTTCGCTGGCCGAGCGGCTCCTGACCGAGGCTCGCGTACTGATGTTCTATCTGCGCCAGCTCCTGATCCCGGACCTGGCCAGCTTCGCGCTGTTTCACGACGATATCCGGCTCTCCCGGGGCCTGCTGGACCCCCCTTCGACACTCCTGTCGCTCGCCGCGCTGGCCGCTTTAGTGGCGGGGGCGTTGGCAACGCGGCGACGATACGTGGCGTTCGGTATCAGCTGGTTTCTGGTGGGGCATCTGCTGGAATCGACCATTTATCCTCTGGAGCTCGTGCACGAACATCGGAACTATCTTCCGGCAATCGGGTTGATCTTCATGTTGGTCACCGCCGTGGACGAATGGCTAGCACGCTTGCGCTGGCGAGGCGGCCGTCTGCTTCTCGCTGCTGCAGCCATAGCGGTGTGCGGCAGCGTTACCGCGATCCGCGCGTCGATCTGGTCGGACCCGGACGTTCGAATCGAGTTTGAAGTGCTGCATCACCCGCAATCGGCGCGTTCGCAATACGAGCTCGGACGGGTGCGGCTGGAGCGCGGTGCTGCCGATGGTGATCGCGTTGTCCGTAAGTCGGGTGTCGATGCCATGGAACGGGCGGCGGAACTCGCGCCGATACCGACCCTGGCCTTGACGGCCTTGATCAGTTCGGGAGTCGACGATGGAGATGGTGCGCGGATCGAACGCGTACTCGCGGCCTTGCGCACCGAAGACCGCGATGTCGTCCGCATCGGATTGTTCCAGCATTTCGTCAAGTGCCAGGCTTACGGACGCTGCACCCCGGCGCCCGCCGTCGTGCGGGATCTGACCGAGGCCATCCTCGGCGGGCCACCGTTGACGGACGGCGCGCGGCAGCAGCTCGTCGAATGGCTCGCGATCTATTACATACGCGTGCTCGGAGATACGCCCGCCGGGCTTGCAATACTCGAAGAACTCGCCTCGAAAACGACGGCCTCCTACGTCACCCGGGCGCGTTTCGCGGAGGCCTTGTTCGGGGTCGGTAGAACACGGGAAGCGGCACAACTCGCGCGGCAGGTGAGGAGGAGCTTGCCATGGAAAACGGTGTTTACGCAGCGGCCTTTGCGGCGCCGGCTCAAAGTGCTGATCAATGCCGTGCCAGAAGATGCCTAGCCCTAGGGTCGACGCTGGCCCGCCGTGCGCCTCGAAAACCGGCGAAGCAGCTTGCGGCTTGGCGCTCGGGTGCGCGCTTTGTTTCGTACTCTACCTACCCGCCTTGTCCGGTCCGCTCCTACTCGACGACACCACGGTGTTGGCGCCGCTGCTCGAGCGGGGCGCGGCGGATCATGGGTGGTTGACCTACCTGTTCAGTGACAGCGGTCCGTTAGGACGTCCCCTAGCGATGGTGACTTTCGCTGCGAACGCAGCACTCAACGGCGATGGACTGTGGTACTGGAAAGCAACCAACGCCCTGATTCATATGGCGATTGGAGTCGCGCTGTTCGCGCTTTTCACGGAGCTGTTTTATGCCTGCGGAAGCACCGTGCGGAGCGCGCGCGCCGTGGCCTTATTCGGTGCGCTGATATGGCTGATTCACCCACTGCACGTGAGCACGGTGATGTACACGGTACAACGCATGACCCAGCTGTCCGCCCTGTTCTGTGTGCTCGGTATGCTTGCCTACGTGCGGGGCCGGATCGCTTATACGGGAGGAAGGCGTCACGGTTTCGCCATCTGTTCGGCGTTCTTCGTATTCACACCGCTGGCGGCGCTGTCCAAGGAGACCGGGTTATTGCTGCCGCTGTTCTTGGCGGCGATCGAATGGACCGTGTTCGCTAGTTCCAGACACGCGCGGCCGCACTGGCTCGTGTGGGTTTTCGTCGCCGGCTTGCTGGTGCCCTACGGTGTGGCCGCGGCGTGCATATTGAGCGATGTCGAGAAGCATGTCCTCGGCGCTTACGCGATCCGCGACTTCACACTCCTCGAGCGCCTCCTGACCCAGGCGCGCGTCCTCGTCAGCTACCTGCAATGGATCATTGTGCCCCGGCAGGGCGATATGGGTTTCTATCACGACGACATCCGGGTCTCTCAATCCTTCATCGGCGAACCCGATACCATCGCTGCCGTCGCGGTGCTCACCTTGATGATTGCGGGGGCATACTTGCTGCGGGTGCGGGCGCCCCTCGTCGCCCTCGGCATCCTCCTGTTCTTCGTCGGCCAGGCGCTCGAATCGACGCTGTTCGGGCTTGAACTGATGGTCGAGCATCGCAACTATCTACCTTCGGCGGGCATCGTCTTAATCGGGTGTGGCGTGGCGGTCAAGATCGAAAAGCGCAGACTCGCGGCACTCGCCGGAATGGCCATCGTAGTGGTTTTCGCCGGCGCGACCTCGCTTCGCGCACAACTCTGGGGCGAGGAGGGTGGGCTCTATCGAGCATCCTTGCAGGCCCACCCCACGTCGGTTCGCGCGCGCGTCACGCTGGCAGAATGGCAAACCGTGCGCGGCGATTTTTCCGCCGCGCTAGCGACCCTGGATGGAGCGGAATCGATCGCTTTAGCAGTTCACGGATTACGCGTACATTGCGCGCGCGACGGCACCGTCGGCACCGATGCCGCCCGCGTGTTCGATGCTGTCGGTGAAACGCGAATTTTGAGCAACTTCACCGTCGACACGCTCATTTTTCTGGCGGGCCAGACTCTCGACGGACACTGCTTCCTGAACCAGGAGCACTTGAGTCTAGCCCTGCAGGCGGCGGCCGAGCGGCCGATTCCAGCAGCACTCGGATATCGATCCAGCATCTACGCTGCCCTTCTGCGTCATCGGCTGGGCGACAGTCGGATTGCTCGCGAAATGATCAAAAATGCAACCGCGGGCGATCCCTTTGATCCGTTTCCTTGGTATCTGCTTGCCGAATGGGCCGCCGACGCGCGTGATCTGGACGCGGCGCGAAGCTTTTTACTTGAAGCGAGAAAAAGGGCCGCCGCCGTCCGTCGCGATTACTCGGGCATCGACGCAGCAGTCGCGGAAATAATCGATCCGTGAAAAGAATAAAGAGGGCTCGGCGCGACTTCTATCGATCGTAGCGCGCAGGGCGAGAAATGCGGCTTGAACGACCCGTGCGTGGCCGACTCAATTGACATCCTTCGCGTCGCGAACCTGGCTCAGTGTGAATCGTTCCGGGGACGCTCCTCTTTCCCGTGATCAGACCTTTCGGGCTGCCTACTGACCAGGCGCCGTTCAAAATCTGCGTCCTTGTAATGCAGGGCCGAAACCAGTTCGGCCAGTACGCCGATCAGGAGGATCATGAGTGCGGACAGGAGCACCAGGGCGGACATGTTAGTGAACCGGTTAAATAAGGTGTAGGTGTAGGCGTAATAACCAGCGCCGGTGGCGAACAGGAGCAGGCTCACCGGTAGAAACAGGCGCATCGGTGAGAACAATGCTCCAATCTTGACGATGATCATCACGAAGCGAAGCCCATCCTCGATGATCTTGACATGACTGCGTCCGCCGCGCGGACGTGCGTCTATGGGAACATATGCAACGGGCAGCCCGGAGCGGAAAAACGCCATCGTGCAGGTTGTCGGATACGAGAAACCGTTTGGAAACAGATACAAAAAGCGGCGGAAATGTCGCGCCCGCGCGGCACGGAATCCGGAGGTCAGGTCGTCTATCCGGCGGCCGGTCATATAAGAAGCCATCCGGTTATAGGTGTAGTTTGCGAGGCGCCGACCAAGCGAAGCATGCGTGTTCCATGATCTTGCACCGACCGCCATGTCATATCCGAGCTCAAGTTTTTCGATCAGCGATCCGATGACGCCCGGATCATGCTGTCCGTCCGCGTCCATGAAAACGAGGATGTCTCCCTCGGCATGCCGGGCACCGGTTTTCACGGCGGCACCATTGCCCATGGGGTAGGGGTGAGCAACACGCCGCGCGCCGAATTCCACGCATATTTGCGCGGTATCATCGGTGCTGCCGTCATCGACGACGATCACCTCTGCATCCGGGTGTAGACGCCGGATCTCCGGCAACAGCACCCGCAGATTCTCGGCTTCGTCTTTCGCGGGGAGAATGATACTGACCGAATCGTTCATTTGATGTGCACAATCCTAAGAGCCGCCATGATCGTTGCGCAGGCTGGTGGAAATCTCCGTTAATCGCGTGCCCTATTGAGATAGGTCAAAAGTGCCGTAAAGCCTGTTGCGGGTACTGACGTACTCATGTGAAAGCCGTTGGGGCGGAGCGCTGGTGCGCAAGAACCGTGAGGATTTGGCGGAACAATTTCGGATTGGCGGCGACGATGTCGCCGCGTTCCACATGCGCCTCGCCGCCTTCGGTATCGCCCACCAGGCCGCCGGATTCCTGAATGAGCAAACTTCCCGCGGCGACGTCCCAAGGTTTCAATCCGAATTCCCAAAATCCATCCAGACGTGCGCAGGCGACGTAGGCGAGATCGAGCGCGGCAGCGCCGGCCCGGCGCACGTCTGCGCAATGACCCAGCATGTGGCCTAATGAATCCAGGCAGGCGCGCATTTCGGACTTGCGCCTGACGGCAAAACCGGTCGCCAGCAATGCATCGTCCAGCTGCAGGCACTTCGTAACCCGTATGCGGCGTCCATTTAACTGGGCACCGGCGCCGCGGCTGGCGGTGAAAAGCTCGTCACGCATCGGGTCGTAAACCACGGCTTGATCCAGGCGTCCCTTGACGGTCAAAGCGATCGATACGGCAAACTGCGGGTAGCCGTGCAGGAAATTCAAGGTGCCGTCGAGGGGATCGATGATCCATACGTGGTCTGACTGCCCCGAGCTTCCCGATTCCTCGGCGAGTATCTGGTGGTCCGGAAAAGCGGTGCTCAAGGTATCGACGATCGCCGACTCGGCATCCCGGTCGACTTGCGAAACGTAGTCGTGGTGGCCCTTGCGCTCGAATTTGACTTCGTCGAGCCGCCGCTGACTCTGCACGATGATGGTGCCCGCGCGGCGCGCGGCGCGTACTGCGATGTTGAGCATGGGGTGCATGCGACGATCCGGCGATTAGAATAGGCGGGATTCTACCTGATCAACGGCGGCACTCCTTGGGCCAAGCACGAAAATCATCAAGCCCGGATGGGGTATTAAACGGCGTGCGTGTCGTGCTCGTCGGCACCACTCATCCGGGCAACATCGGCGCGAGCGCACGTGCGATGAAAGCAATGGGTCTCGCGCACCTGCACCTGGTATCACCATCTGTGTTTCCCTCCGCCGTGGCCACGGCCCGTGCAGCCGGAGCTGATGACATTCTGGCCGCGGTAATCGTTCATGAATCCTTGGACCAGGCGCTAGAAGGTTGTGGACTTGCGTTTGGCACGACGGCGCGCGATCGTCGGATCGAGTGGCCGACTCTGTCCCCGCGGGAAGCCGCCGGCGAGATCCTGCGATCAGCAAGGGCCGGCGATACGGCCGTCGTTTTCGGGGGTGAGCGATCGGGCTTGTCCAACGAAGAACTTGATCGCTGTCAGCGCTCCATCTGGATCCCGACGGTCGATCGGTTTCGCTCGCTCAATTTGGCGCAAGCGGTTCAAATCCTCGCCTACGAACTGCATCTGGCTGCCGACCCGTCGGCTGAGCCGGCGCCCCGTCACATCGAGCTGAAAGGCGGCGACCGCCCGGCCGCGGCGGAGGAATTGAACGGTTTGCAGGCGCACATCCTCCACGTCATGGAGGTTGCGGCATACCACGATCCCGAACGGCCGAAACTGCTAGAGCGCCGATTGCGGCGTCTGATGAACCGGGCCGACCTGCTGCACAGCGAAGTACAGATCCTGCGGGGATTTCTCGCGGCGGTTGAAGCAGGGCTTGGCGCCGTTCGCAAAGACTGAACCGATTGGCTGGCCAGGAACTCTCACCCACGGTCGTCGTGGGCCGGATCAGCGCAAGCTGCCGGCGAGCTGTACGCCATGTTCGCCTTTGGTGACTTCTCCCAACTCGAAGACATTTTCACCGGATTGAACGAGTGACCGCGAAACGGCGTCCACATCACCGCGCGGCACGATGAGGACCATTCCTATACCGCAATTAAAGGTGCGCAGCATCTCTTCGGCAGCGACCGCGCCGGCATCCTGCAAGCGCGCAAAGATCGGCGGTAAGGTCCAGCGGTCAAGGTCGATCGAGGCGGCCAATCCCGCTGGCAGAACGCGCGGAACGTTACCGATCAAGCCGCCGCCCGTGATGTGCGCAATCGCGCGAATCTCTCCGGCTTTGCGCGCGTCCAGGACTGAGCGAACATAGAGCCGCGTCGGGCGCAACAGCCATTCACCGAGACTCGATCCTTCGAACGATTCGTCGAGGCTGGCGTCACTGTGTTTGAGGATTGCCCGGACGAGCGAATAGCCGTTGGCGTGGATGCCGTCCGATGCCAGCCCCAGCAGGGAGTCGCCTACTTGCACGCGAGCGCCGTCGATCAGATCTTCACGTTCAACCGCGCCGACGCAAAATCCGGCCAGGTCGTAGTGACCGGGGGGGTACATGCCGGGCATCTCCGCGGTCTCACCGCCCAACAGCGCTGTGCCGCACGCGCTGCAGCCTCGCGCGATACCAGCTACGACAGTGGCTGCGGTCTCGACGCTGAGGTCCCCTGTTGCGAAATAATCCAGGAATAGCAGCGGCTCGGCGCCCTGGACAAGGACGTCATTAACGCACATGGCGACGACATCGATACCAACGGTGTCATGACGCTGCATCTCGATGGCCAGTAGCAGCTTGGTGCCGACTCCGTCCGTGGAAGACACCAAGATGGGATCGCGGAACCCGGCGGCGCGGATGTCGAATAGGCCGCCGAATCCCCCTAACGATCCCATGACGCCCGTCCGATGCGTCTTTGCGGCGCTGGGCTTAATGCGTTCAACCAATTGTTCGCCGCGCCGAATGTCAACGCCGGCATCGCGGTAAGACAGGCCGCGCTTATTCCCGCTCGTCATTCGCGAATTCTATCCACAAACGGACTGTTGAAAAACCGTGTTTATCGACAGGCTGTTACCGGTACATGGATGTACCGGCATCCATCAAGCGCGTAAGTGCTTGATGGATGGAGCTCGGCGGAAACCGCGTTTTCGCCGAAGCTATAAGAAAAACGATAGGAAATCGCCTTTCTTTCATAGTGTTGCCGACTTCCAGGGGTAAACCTTGACTTGATTTCGTGCTTTGTCATAGCGTGCTGCCAACTTGGTTCGAGCGCCCTCTAAAATGATCCGACGTGAATCTCCATGCCCGGTCCTACCGTGATACGTGTGGTCGTACTGATGACTGCTGTGTTGCAAGCCGCAGTATTTTCCATTTCGACAGAAGCACGCGACGTACAAAACCTCTATCGTGTGGCGGTACCTGTTAGTGATCGATCGGACGGCGAGCGTGCCCGCGGCGCATCACGGGCCCTCGGCCAGGTTTTGGTCAAGCTGACCGGCAACCGCCGGATAAGGACGAGGTCCGGGGTCGCCGGTTTGCTGAAAAATGCCTCGAGCCTGATGCTGCAATACGGTTACGAGCTAGAGGCCTTGAGCGGCGGCTTGATGCTCGCGGCAGAGTTCGACGAGGTCGCTTTGGTCAAGGAACTGGATGCGCTGGGGGTATCGGTTTGGGCCAAGGAGCGCCCCGACACGATCGCATGGCTTGTCATCGACGAGCTTACGACGCGCGAAATGTTGGGCGGCGACGAACCTGGCCGCCTGGGCGAGACCATGCTCACCCGGGCTGAAGTGCGGGGCATTCCGATACTGCTTCCAATCATGGATGTGGAGGAATCTCAGCATTTGATCTATGCCAGCGACTGGGAAGGGCTCGCCGGCACCGCGCTCGCCTTGTCCGGCCGCTATGGAACGCCTTCGATATTGATCGGATACCTGCGTCGATCGGTGCCCGGGTTTTGGGACATTCGCTGGAAAATTCATGTCGGTGATGAAAGTTTCGAATGGCGGGCCGAGGGTGACATTGTGGAACTCATGATCGAAGATGGGGTTGATGCTCTGGGTGACGCCCTGGCGCGGCGATTCGCCGATCCCATGATGCTCGCCCGCGCCGATCGTTTCGAATTGACGGTATTGGGGATGCAGTCGATCGACGATTACGCGCGCGTGCTGCACTACCTCGAGTCCCTTGACGCAGTCACGGGATTGTTCGTGCGCAGCGTGGACAATCGCCGCATCCTGTTCGAATTAAACGTGCAGGGCGGGCGTCCGGCGTTGACTCAGGGAATCTCTTTCGGCCAGGTGCTGACGCCGGTAGCGGACCACAGCGACGCCTACAAACTCCTGCCCTGATGAGGACCGCGATGGATACCCAGGCGCTGACCGATTCGCAAAAATGGCTGATTCTGGCTCTGCTTGCGATGACTGGATGGCTGCTGTATCTGCTGTCGCCGGTTCTTACGCCTTTCCTGATCAGCGCGTTGTTGGCCTACCTCGGCGATCCCTTAGTCGATCGATTGGAGGCATTTCGTGTTCGCCGTGCGCTGGGCGTGGTCGCGGTGTTCGCTGCAATGTTCATCGCTGCCTTACTGTCGTTGGTGGTACTACTGCCGATGCTGGAGCAACAGGCGACCAGTCTCATCCAAGGTATTCCGCAGGGACTCGAGTCGCTGCAGGAAAAGATCGCGCCTCGGCTGGCGTCGGTGCTGGGCGCTGATGTGATCGAATTCGACATACCAGCGGTGCGTCAGGCAATCGTCGATCACTGGCGCCAGGGCGGCACCGTGGTCGGCGAACTGATATCGCATATCAGTCGTTCAGGACAATTTCTGATGGGTTGGCTTGCCTATCTCTTGTTGATCCCGGTCGTGACGTTTTACCTCCTGCGGGACTGGGACCACCTGGTTGATGCGGTTCACGGTCTGCTCCCGAAGCGCATCGAACCGGTTGTCTCCAAGCTCGCCGGTGAGATCGATGCGGTGCTCGCGGAATTTTTGCGCGGACAACTCACCTTGATGGCGGCCCTCGCGGCAATTTACACGGTAGGACTGTTGATGGTAGGTCTCGATCTTGCGGTTTTCATCGGTATGCTGGCGGGTATTGTCAGTTTCGTGCCCTACCTCGGCGTGATCGTCGGTATCCTCGTGGCGGGTTTCGCCGCGTTCATTCAATTCCAGGACGTATTCCATCTCCTCGGCGTCAGCATCGTCTTTGGCCTCGGTCAACTACTCGAGGGGTTCGTATTGTCGCCAATCCTGGTCGGTGATCGCATCGGATTGCATCCGGTGGCGGTGATTTTCGCGGTGATGGCCGGTGGGCAGTTGTTCGGCTTTTTTGGGGTACTGCTTGCCCTGCCGGTCGCCGCGGCAATCGTCGTGTTGCTGCGGCACTCCAGGGATGAATATTTTCAAAGTGAACTCTACGGACGATGACGGAAACCGATATCGAACCGCAGTTGACACTGGATCTGTACAGTGCCGCCAAATACGGTTTCGACAGTTTTCATTCCGCGGGCAACAGCCAGGCGGTGCAGGCGGTAAAGGACTGGAGTGCCGGTCGGGGGCCGGACGTGCTCTACCTCTGGGGCGCGGAGGGGACCGGCAAGTCGCATCTGCTGCAGGCCGCGATCAAAGCGGCGGCGCTGCGTGCCATTTACGTGCCGATCAAGGAAATCGTGTCCGCCGGCGCGGAAATCCTCGACGATCTCGAGGCGCTCGACCTGGTCGCGCTGGATGACGTTGATCTCTGCAGCGGCGATCGCCCGTGGGAGCAACGGCTGTTCAGGTTGTACAACGAATCCCAGGCAGCAGGGCGGCGGCTGCTGATGGCATCGCGGAGATCGCCAGCTTCGAAGCCGTTCGACTTGGACGACCTTGTCTCGCGGGTGCAGGCCAGCCTGGTCTACCAGTTGCGCGAACTCAGTGATCGCGGTAAGGCCGAAGCCTTGCGTCTGGGTGCCGGTCGGCGTGGACTCGAAATTCCGGAATCGACACTGGATTTCATCATGCAGCGAGAGCGCCGGGACATGACTACGCTGTCATCCTTACTGGACCTGCTCGACGTGGCGTCGCTGAGCCGCGGACGTTTGTTGACCGTGCCGTTCGTGCGCGAAGTTCTCGCGCGGCGCGGCGACGCGCCCGATCAGGGTGACTGATCGCGCCTGAGCATTAGCGCCGTCGCGGCTAGCCTTGCGCCGAGACTGCGAGCGATCTGTCGTTCGTGCTGCGTTAGATCGTGCTCCCCGTGCGGGCCGGCAAAATGGCTCGCGCCGTACGGCGTGCCGCCGCTGAGCGTATCCATTAATGCGGCTTCGCTGTACGGCACGCCCAGCACGACCATCCCGTGATGAAAGAGCGGTAACATCATCGAAAGCAGGGTCGCCTCCTGGCCACCATGCAGGCTGGATGTCGAAACGAATACGCAGGCGGGCTTTCCAATCATCGAACCGGAGATCCACAGATCGGAGGTCGAATCCAGGAAGGCCTTGAGCGGGGCGGCCATATTGCCGAACCGAGTCGGTGACCCAAGGGCGAGGCCGGCGCATGCGCCGAAATCGGCCTTGCTTGCGTACGGGGGGCCTTCATCGGGGACGGCGTCCACCGAGCTACCCAATGGCGCCACGGTCCTGAGATTGGCGGTACAACCAGTCGTGGCCATGACGCCGCGGCGCAGCTCGTCAGCGAGCGCCGCCGTATGACCCGTCCAGCTGTAATACAGGATTAGAATTTCACAATCGTCAGCCACTATAAGCCTCAGTCGAAGAGGGCGTTCACGTTTTCGGGGGGCCGGCCGATGGCTGCGCGCCCGGCGCTGACGACGATGGGGCGTTCGATTATTACGGGGTGATCAACCATCGCGTCCAGGATAGCGTCGTCGTCGGAGTCGTTGTTGAGGCCGGCTTCGATCCATGCCGCGTCTTTGCGCCGTGCGAGGTCGATCGCGCGGATCCCGAGAAAGCCGAGAATCGTTTTGAGCTGGTCCCTGGTCGGAGGCGTCTTCAAATATTCGACGATCGTGGGTTCTATTCCGCGCGCGCGCAGGAGTTCGAGTGTCGCACGCGATTTGGAACACAGGGGATTATGGTAGATAGTGACATTCATAGGGCATGTTCTCTGCTCGGGAATCTAGAACCTATCTCAAAATTATTCACGTACGCGAATAAATTTGAGATAGGTTCTAATAACGAATGCGGGATAAACGTGAGATGGGTTGCGATAATTCTAACAGGGAGGCGAAAACCGCGGACCTGCTTGTGTGGCGTATGATTCTCGATCGAAATGCGTCGCGCGCGCCGCGCCTGGCAGATGAACGGGTACAGCGCTATGGTCCCTGAAGAATCGACCGAAAAAGGCTTGATCTTGATCAATGCCATCCCAATGACCAAGTTCTGCGCTTGTGGGCGTTTCTAAAATATCTTAAGTACCGCTTCGAAGTGGATCATTGCAACCGGGCGGCCGCCTCCCTGGCATATACTTCATTACTCGCCCTGGTTCCGCTGTTTACCGTGGTATTCGTCACCCTGTCCGCCTTTCCGGCATTTCAGGAATGGCGAGAGGGGATCGAGGGCTTCGTGTTCAAGAATTTTGTTCCTGCGCTTGGCGATCAGGTTCAGTTGTACCTGCTGCAGTTTGCTGACAAGGCCAAGGGCCTGCAGGCCGCCGGAATCATCGTCCTGCTAATCACGGTTCTCGCGATGATGTCGACCATCGAGTCGACCTTCAATGTGATCTGGGGCATCCAGAGAAAGCGTCCATTGATCGTTCTCTTTCTCGTTTATTGGTCGGTATTGACGTTGGGGCCGGTTTTGATCGGCGCCAGTATAGTTGCGACTTCATACGTTATCTCATTGCCGCTGTTGTCCGAAGCGGGCGTCTCCGGGGACATCAAGACGCGCCTCATCGCCGCATTTCCCGTAGTCGCCACGACGATTGCGTTTACCATGTTTTTCAAACTCATTCCCTACCGGCCAGTGCCCCTCAAGCACGCCCTGATCGGGGGTGTCGTCGCGAGCATTCTGTTCGAACTCGCCAAGCGTCTGTTCGCCTTATTCGTGACTCATTTCCCGTCCCAACAAGCGATCTACGGTGCTTTCGCCACCGTCCCCATTTTCCTCATCTGGATTTACCTGTCCTGGGTCATCGTCCTCTTAGGCGCGGAGATCACCCAATGTTTGACCACGTTCAGCGCCATGCGGCCGCGGCGCCACGGTGCACTGGCGAGAAGAGATCCCCTGTACTGTGCGTATCGAATAGTCATGCGGCTGTACGAAGCGCAACTCGACGGACGTGGAACGTCCGAAAAGGAATTATTGCACCAGGAGTCCGATCTCGGTTACGACGCAATCAATACGTCATTGGAAACACTGGATCGTGCCGCCTGGATCAGCCGCAACGACGCTTTTCTATGGGTGCTGATGAGGGATCTTCATCGGGTTACGCTCCTCGACCTGCTGCGGCTCGTGCCGAGCTTCGCACCGCTCGAGAACGTGCGCTCGATGGCCATCGACGAGGCTGACGATCAGTTGCAGGCGAAACTAACCGAACTCGGAAATTGGTCGGAGGCTTCGTTGACCGTTCCGTTGGCGGATATGTTGTCTGCGCCGGTGAAGAAGTCGGGGTCCAAGGTGGATGCGTCGCAGGTCAAGGCCTTCTAGCCCGCCTATTGCACGAGGGCGGCCGCAGCGCCGAGACGAAGTTGTTGAGCTAACAGGATTAATCAGGCCATTCGAAGATGTTTGAGCAAGCCGCAATATGTACCATCGCTGACATACCTGCCCTCAGCCGGCAGCGGCCGTCCTTCGTACAATACGCCGGTTAGGCGATGTCATCACCGCGCAAGGCTTGTAAGAAATTCTGGATCACTGGACGCGTGCAGGGCGTTTATTATCGGGCCTCTGCGCGCGAGGTCGCCCGTCGGTTGGGGCTTCACGGTTGGATCAAAAATCTTCCGGACGGGCGTGTCGAGACGCTCGCCAGCGGCAGCATCGATGCCCTCGCGGAGTTTGAACGCTGGCTTGCAGCGGGAACGGCGCACGCGAAGGTTTCCGGCGTCGCTACCGAAACCAGTCAGGAGGTGCCGCTCGACGGATTCGAAATTCGCTAGCAGCCTGTCGGGCTTAGGGAATCGTAGCGAGGCGATTGGGAGAGCGGTCTGAGAGGTGTCATGGTTTGAGGCGAATAGTGGTGCTATTTAACGAAAAATTCGTCGGGAACGAATTTTCGCGCCAGCCCCGCAGGGGTGAAGCGCAGGGACGCGCTGAACAAAACCATGGCGCATCTGGACCGCTATCTCAACGCCCAAGTCAATTCATCCTAAGCCCGACAGGCTGCTAATCCCGCGCAGGTAGACCATAGCGTCGGCCAGTGGAATTTCCTCGGACACATCGCCGCTCCGTGACTTATATTCCAGCGTGCCGGCGTCGAGGCCGCGGTCGCTGATCACGAGGCGATGTGGAATGCCGATCAATTCGAGATCGGCGAACATGACACCGGGCCGCTCGCGTGCATCGTATAGCAGTACATCGATGCCTTCGCTCTTCAATTCCCCATAGAGTTTTTCCGCCGCTGTACGCAAGCGTTCGGACTTATGCAAATTGATCGGTGCAATGACGCATTGAAACGGTGCGATTGCGTCCGGCCAGATAATGCCCTTTTCGTCGTGATTCTGTTCGATGGCGGCGGCGACGATGCGAGATACGCCGATCCCGTAGCAACCCATCGTCATGGGGACCGCCCGCCCATTCTCGTCGAGCACTGTCGCCTTCATGGCTTCGCTGTATTTCGTTCCGAGTTGAAAGATATGCCCGACTTCGATGCCGCGTTTGATGTCGAGCCTACCCTTGCCATCCGGACTCGGGTCGCCCACCCGCGCGTTCCGCAGGTCGGCGATGTGGGGTTCTCCCAAATCACGACCCCAGTTGACACCCAAGAGGTGTACACCTTCTTCGTTGGCGCCGCAGATGAAGTCCGCCGACATGGACGCGCTTGCATCGGCGACTACCGGAAAAGGCAGGCCGAGCGGCCCCAGTGATCCCGGGCTGCAGCCCGTCGCCGCTTCGATTTCCTCCGCCTGCGCAAATCGCAAAGGATCGGCGACTTCGTCGAGATTTTGCGCCTTCAGCGCGTTCAGATCATGGTCGCCCCGCAGTACCAGCGCGACCAGGCCGCCCCCGTCGGCCTCGACCACCAGGGTTTTGACGCACTGCGCAGCCGTCACGCCGAGAAACCGGCTGACTTCGTCGATCGTGTGCTGATCGGGGGTCGCGACTTTTTCCAGTTCACGTTGCGGCGGCGGGCGCTCACCCTGAGGTGCGGATAGCGGGACCATTTCGACGTTCGCGGCATAGTCGCCTGTGGAGCTGAAGGCGATGTGATCTTCGCCCGAGTCGGCGAGCACGTGAAATTCGTGAGATTTCGATCCGCCGATGGCGCCGGTATCGGCGATAACCGCGCGGTAAACTAAACCCACGCGGTCGAATACGCGGCAATAAGCACGATACATATCCTCATAAGTATCGTTAAGCGACGCCTGGTCGAGATGAAACGAATAAGCGTCCTTCATGAGGAACTCGCGCGCTCGCATGATGCCGAAGCGCGGACGTATTTCGTCGCGAAACTTGGTCTGGATCTGATAAAAATTGGCGGGCAGCTGCTTATAGCTGCGAATCTCACCACGAATCAATTCCGTGATGATTTCCTCGTGGGTCGGGCCCAGGCAAAACGCGCGATCGTGACGATCAGTGAAGCGCAAAAGTTCGGGGCCGTAGGCGTCCCAGCGTCCCGACTCCGCCCAGAGTTCAGCGGGTTGAACCCCGGACATCAGAACTTCCTGGGCGCCCACACGCTCCATTTCCTCTCGAACGATGCGTTCTACCTTACGCAACACACGCAGTCCAATCGGCAGCCAGGTATAAATACCGGCGGCGATTTGACGAATCATGCCCGCGCGAACCATCAATTTATGGCTTGCAATTTCTGCGTCGCTCGGCGCTTCGCGCAGGGTGGGAACCAGAAGTGCAGATATTTTCATGGGGTTTTGTTCTTGTGATTCCGGGTCTACAGGAGGCCGCTCAGTGGTTCCTGGAACGGGGGATTCTCGGTAGTTCCGGACACCCGCGCAACACGTCTCGAAGACCGAAATTTCCCCACCAAATCCAAGGGTTGACCGCTTGACCTGATGCCTGATTATAAGTACTTTTATCGGTTCTCTGCGCGCAGGCACGATAGAGATGCGGGTGGTAAAAAATGCAGCGTCCCGCCAGCCTGCATAGGAATCGTCATCGAGCAGTGGTAACGCTTGGTTTGCGGTCGGCCGGGCCGGACGCTGAAAAGCGGGTGATCGTGGCTGTCTGCGGTCAATGAACAACGAGAACGAAGAGGGTGAAAACCAGTGGGTGAGCGAATCAGGGGCGCGGAAATATTCGTGCGGGCCCTCGCGGACGAAGGTGTCGAGTACATGTTCGGGTATCCCGGCGGTGCTGTGCTCCACATCTATGACGAAGTTTTCAAGCAGGACAAGGTCAAGCATATCCTCGTGCGCCACGAACAAGGCGCGACACACGCGGCAGACGGTTACGCGCGCGCGACCGGCAAACCCGGCGTCGTCCTCGTAACCTCGGGCCCCGGCGCGACCAATTGCGTAACCGGCATCGCAACTGCTTATATGGATTCTAGTCCTCTGGTCGTGTTCACCGGACAGGTATCGACTCAACTCATCGGCAACGACGCGTTCCAGGAAGTCGATTGCATCGGCATCACCCGTCCGTGTGTAAAACACAATTTCCTCGTGGAGCGGGTAGAAGACCTCGCGACGACGATCAAAAAGGCGTTTTACGTTGCCACTACCGGGCGTCCAGGCCCGGTGGTCGTGGACATACCGAAGGACGTCACTGCGAACGTGACGGAATACGACTATCCGGAAGCAGTCGAGATGCGCTCGTACCGTCCGACGCTAAAGGGCCATCCGGGCCAGATCAAAAAAGCGGCGCAGCTCATCACGGCTGCGCGTCGCGCGATGATATACGCCGGCGGCGGAGTCATTCTCGATAATGCTTCAAATGATCTGACCCGGTTCGCGCACCTGCTGGGTTATCCCGTTACCAATACCTTGATGGGCCTCGGCGCGTATCCCGGCACCGATCCTCAATTTGTCGGTATGCTGGGCATGCATGGTACTTACGAGGCGAACATGGCCATGCATCATTGCGACGTACTGATCGCGATCGGTGCGAGATTCGACGACCGTGTCACCGGCGACCTGGAAAAATTTTGCCCCGAGGCCAAGATTGTTCACATCGATATCGATCCGGCGTCAATTTCGAAAAACGTTCCGGTCGATATTCCCATCGTGGGCAGTGTGTCAAACGTGCTCACGGATCTGATCGAGGCGATCGAAGCGCGCGGCCACGGTACGGTCGATCGGGAAAGCGATCCCTGGTGGCAGCAGATCGGCGAGTGGCGCAAGCTTGATTGTCTGCGTTATGACCGATCGGGAGAGGTGATAAAACCGCAGGCGGTCATCGAGGGCTTATACAAGGTTACCGACGGTGATGCCTACATCACTTCGGATGTCGGTCAACATCAGATGTGGGCGGCACAGTTTTACGCGTTCGACAAACCCCGCCGCTGGATCAATTCCGGGGGGCTTGGGACGATGGGTTTCGGAATGCCGGCGGCGATGGGCGTCCAACTCGCATTTCCGGATGCTTTGGTGGCATGCGTCACCGGCGAAGCAAGTTTCGTCATGTGCATTCAGGAATTGTCGACCTGCCTGCAGTACAAGCTGCCGCTCAAGATCGTAAATCTGAACAACCGGTATATGGGCATGGTTCGCCAGTGGCAGGAATTTTTTTACGATTGCCGCTATTCCCATACCTACATGGATGCTTTGCCCGATTTCGTCAAACTCGCCGAAAGCTTTGGACATGTGGGTATGCGAGTCGAAAAGCCGGGCGATATCGAAGGCGCTTTCAAAGAAGCCTTTGCCATGAAAGACAGGCTGGTATTGATGGATTTCATCACGGATCAGACGGAAAACGTCTACCCGATGATCGCCGCGGGTAAGGGACAGCATGAAATGCATCTTGCTCCCGATGACCGCGAATTGGCATGAACGAGCAACACACCATTTCGATCCTGCTCGAAAACGAAGCAGGTGCGTTGTCCCGTGTCGCCGGTTTGTTCTCAGCGCGCGCGTACAATATCGAGTCTCTGGCGGTGGCGCCGACCGAAGATGCCACCGTGTCCCGTATGACGGTCGTTACCTCCGGATCGCCGGAAATTATCGAGCAGATTACCAAACAACTGAATAAGCTTATCGATGTGATCAGGCTGGTCGATTTGAATGATGGGCCTCATATCGAACGTGAACTCATGCTTATCAAGGTGCGCGCTTCCGGAACCGAGCAGCGCGCGGAACTAAAGCGCCTTGCCGACATATTCGGCGGCACGATCGTGGATATCACCGATTCGAGCTACACCGTCGAACTAACCGGATCGCGACGGCGCCTCGATGATTTCATCGATGCGGTCGGGGTACGACACGTGATGGAGACCGCGCGTTCGGGCGTATTGGGGTTACTTAAGGGGGACAAGGCGCTCAAGGCCTGAACGCCGACGGCGCCCGCAACGTTCGCAGGCGAAGTCACGAAGCGCGATGAAAAACCATAGCAATATTTTTTCGAATTCCTCCTGATTTTCAGGCGAATCAACGAGACAGGAATTGAACAATGGCACTTAATATTTATTACGATAAAGATGCTGATCTGTCACTAATTCAAGCCCGCAAGGTCGCGATCATCGGCTACGGGTCCCAGGGCCATGCACACGCCAATAATCTCAAGGAGTCCGGTGTCGACGTCGTCGTCGGCTTGAGGGCCGGATCGAGCAGTTGGCAAAAAGCGAAAGAGGCCGGACTCACCGTTGCATCGATTTCCGAGGCGACCGGTGGTGCCGACGTCGTAATGATATTGGCGCCCGACGAGCACCAGGCAGACTTGTACGCGAACGATATCGAACCGGACATCAAAAACGGCGCCGCCCTGGCATTCGCGCACGGATTCAACATCCATTTTGGTCAGATCGTACCGCGGGCGGATCTCGACGTGATTATGGTAGCGCCCAAGGGACCGGGGCACCTGGTGCGGTCGACCTACCTCGAGGGTGGCGGGGTACCCAGCTTGCTGGCGGTGCATCAGGATGCCTCCGGCCAGGCCAAGGACATCGCGCTCTCCTACGCATCGGCGAATGGCGGCGGACGCGCAGGCGTCATCGAAACCAGCTTTCGTGAAGAAACCGAGACGGATCTTTTCGGAGAACAGACCGTATTGTGTGGCGGGTTGACGGCGCTGATCGAAGCCAGCTTCGAGACGCTGGTCGACGCGGGCTATGCACCGGAAATGGCATATTTCGAGTGTCTTCACGAGGTCAAACTCATCGTCGACCTGATCTACGAGGGCGGCATCGCGAACATGCGCTACTCCATTTCCAACACTGCGGAGTACGGTGACTTTACCCGCGGCCCGCGGATCATCGGTCCGGAGACCAAAGCGGTAATGCGGGAAATACTCGAGGAAATCCAGACTGGCCAATTCGCGCGCGAGTGGATCGGCGAAAATCGGACGGGTGCGGCGGTGCTCAAGGCAAAACGGCGTCTGGCAAAGCAACATCCGATCGAGGAAGTCGGCGAACGACTGCGCTCGATGATGCCCTGGATCAAGGAATCCCAGTTGGTCGACAAGAGTAGAAATTAGAACGCGGAGCCTTTTCGTCGAGAGTGTGGCTTGAATTTGATTCGTCAGCATGGTTCTTGCGCAACATTCATTAATTGCGCGCGAAGGATGGACCGCGCTGACCGTTACACTCACCGCGGCGTTTCTTCTTTATGCCATGTTCGGCATTGCCGGTGCGGCGCCGGCCATTGTGCTGTTCGTGTTGCTGGTCGTTAATTTTCGCGATCCCGAAAGGGAAACTCCTTCGCTTCCATTGGCCCTTGTCTGTCCGCTCAACGGCAGGGTGGTGAACGCGGGAACCGGCTACGACCCCTGGCTCGGTAGAAATTCGGTGAACATTGCGGTCACTTCGGGATTATTCGACGTACACAGCTTGTTCTGCCCGATCGAAGGCAAATTAATCGAACAGTGGACCCAGCCGAAGCACGAGGATGTCGGAGTGCGGCGGCATGCGCATACACTCGCTTATCTGATACGCACGGACGAGGGCGATGATATCGTGCTGGAAATTACTCAAGGCCGTTGGAAAGGAAGGGTTCGATTCCCTCATCAGCCCGGCGAACGCGTGGGTCACGGCCGTCGAATCGGTTTCGCCGCCTTGGGATGCCGAGCAACCGTCTACGCGCCGGATTCCTCGCGCCTTGAAATCGAGGCGGGAAGCCGGACGGAGGCAGCGTCTACGGTCGTGGCGACATTGGTCCATCGCGAAGCCGTCTCCTCGCTTACGCCACGCGAGCAGGGGTAGAATCCAAGCAAAGCGGATTTCATTTCGCCGCCCCAGATACCCATCATGCGCGTGATTCATTCCCATCGACCGAACAAAGAGCCGGACGAGCCGCGACCTGCCTCAGAGGAGCGTCGACGGTCGGGAATCTATCTTCTGCCGAACCTCTTTACGACGGGCGCGTTGTTCGCCGGGTTTTATGGCATCGTCGCCGCTATTAACGGACATTTCGAACCCGCGGCAATCGCCGTCTTCATCGCGATGGTTCTCGACGGCATGGACGGTCGAATCGCTCGCCTGACCAACACGCAGAGCGATTTCGGTGCAGAGTATGACAGCCTCGCGGACATGGCGTCCTTCGGTCTGGCGCCTGCACTGATTGTCTATGAATGGTCGCTGTTCGAATTGGGCAAGTTGGGATGGCTCGCGGCGTTTCTGTATACTTCGGCAACCGCGCTGCGCCTTGCACGGTTCAACACCCAGGTCGGGAACGCCGACAAGCGGTTTTTTAAGGGCTTGCCTAGCCCCGCTGCCGCCGCCCTGCTCGCGTCGATCATTTGGTTCGGCTCGAGTATTCACGTCCGCGAGTCGAGTGCCGCGCTCGCCGTCACCCTTCTCGTAACCGTTGGCGCGGCGCTGCTCATGGTCAGCAACGTGCGCTACTACAGCTTCAAGGATTTGGACCTGCGAGGTCGAGTGCCTTTCGTCAGCGTACTCGCGGTCGTGATGGTCTTCGTATTGATATCGCTGGATCCCGCAACGGTACTACTCGCGATGTTCACCGGATACGCGATATCGGGGCCGGTCTTGACTTGGATGCAGCGACGCCGGACAAGAGCCGCCCGAAAAGAAAAGAAACGCGCCTAGCCCGCATTTCTCACCACCCTTCTACTGCGGACGTTGATCTGCTCGCTGTGACGGGACGTACTCCCTCCAGCCGGTTCGACGTAGCGTCAACTACGCCTTCACCGTCCTCCGGTCCGTGCTTCCCATCACAACGGCATCTCGACGCCCTCGCTACGAACGGTGGTGAGAAATGCGGGCTAGCCGGTATTCGCCCACGAAACACTTGCTTAAGCTGAGCGTGGTGGCTAATATTTCTACCGATACCGACAAGTACGATACTGAAAATGTCAGCGCGATATCCTAATCTCACTTTGCAGCCGACCGTCTCCGGTCAAGCGCTGCTCCGCGCGCTGTCGCTCCGCCTGCTGCCCTGGTAGGGCAGTATCCTTTCGCGCATAAAATTCCGATCCCCCCTATTTTCGCTGTGCTGCGCAGCCGCGCGCGTATGGTCCATGAGTGCATAATCGGAGACCTACCATGGAAGACAGATTGATCATTTTCGATACGACCTTACGGGACGGTGAGCAGAGTCCGGGTGCCGCCATGACGCAAGTGGAAAAAGTCCGTATCGCAAAGGCGCTCGAACGCCTTAAGGTCGATGTGATCGAAGCCGGGTTTCCGATCGCCAGCCAGGGAGATTACGAAGCGGTTCAAGCGGTCGCCCGCACCATCAAGGACAGCACCGTATGCGGATTATGCCGGACGGGCTACGAGGATATCGATCGTGCCGCCGAAGCGTTGAAGGACGCGCAGTCAATGCGTATTCATACCTTTATCGCGACTTCGCCGATCCACATGAAAGCCAAGCTCAGAATGCAGCCGGAGGAAGTTCTGCAAGCCGCGATAAACGCGGTCAAGCGCGCGCGCCAATACACCGACAATGTGGAGTTTTCCGCAGAAGATGCGATTCGTTCGGATCAAGAATTTCTCTGCCGCGTCGTGGAAGCTGTCATCGACGCAGGTGCGACCACGGTCAATCTTCCTGATACGGTGGGGTACGGACTTCCTGACGCGATCGGGACATTTTTCAGCGAGATCATCGAGCGGGTACCGAACAGCAATAAGGCCGTTTTCTCGGCGCATTGTCATAACGACCTGGGACTTGCCGTGGGGAATTCCTTGGCAGCTGTAAAGAGCGGTGTGCGTCAGGTCGAATGTACGATCAACGGCTTGGGTGAACGCGCTGGCAATGCATCGCTAGAGGAGATAGTCATGGCCGTGCGTACGCGCCAGGACGCCTTCGAGTGCGATACTCGAATCGATACGGCGGAGATCCTGAATTGTTCGAGATTGGTTTCCACGATTACTGGATTCCCGGTGCAGCCAAACAAGGCGATAGTCGGCGCCAACGCCTTCGCACATGAATCCGGCATCCATCAGGACGGTGTTCTCAAGCACCGTGAGACCTACGAAATCATGCGGGCCGAGGATGTGGGGTGGAACAGCAATCGCATCGTGCTTGGAAAATTATCCGGCCGCAACGCCTTTCGCACGCGTTTGAAAGAAATCGGAATCGAATTCCCGCGGCAGGAAGATCTGAATTCCGCATTCAAACGTTTCAAGGAGCTGGCCGACCGCAAATCGGAAATTTTTGACGAAGACTTACTGGCGCTCGTCACGGATGCAGACACGATGATCGCAAATGAACGCATCAAGCTGGTCGCCATGCGCACGGAATCGGAAACAGGAGAAATACCGTTCGCGGCCGTTACATTGGCGATCGATGGAGAAGAGCGTTCAAGCGAGGAAAGTGGAGACGGGCAGGTCGACGCAGCCTATCGTGCGGTCGAGTCGATCGTCAGCAGCGGCGCAACCGTTCAACTGTACTCGGTGAACGCCATTACGACGGGAACGGATTCGCAGGGCGAAGTCATTGTCCGTCTCGAACGTGGCGGACGCATTGTTAACGGGCACGGCGCGGATACTGACATCATCGTCGCTTCGGTCAAAGCCTATGTGAACGCCCTGAACAAGATCATGTTTGCCGTTCACCGGGAGCATCCTCAGCCCAGTGGGCTCACTCCGTAACAGCGCTGGCCGGTGCGACTCTGGAGACCCAAGCATGGCGAAATCAACGACGACGTACTTCAATCCATTGAAATCCGACAACCGCCGGGACTAGGAAGATGTCGATGGTAGTCACGGGGCGGTGCAGCAGCTAACACTCGCCGTCGACCCCGATAACGATGATTACACGCGTCTGACGCGCTTCATTGGGAAAGTCGACACTTCGTACATCGGTGCGAAGCGGCACGATTACCCGGAGGAGGTATTCATCGTGTCGGGACGCATCTACGACGTAACATTCGAACGCTGGCTGGACGCTGGCGAGTACGCCAGCCGCCCGCCGGGTGAGGTCCATGGACCATTCATCACGGAAGACGATTGTCTCGTGCTCGAGATGTCCGATCCGAGTCAAGTGGAGTGTTTGAGCGATTAATTTTGGGAACCGCGACACAGTCCCAGGGCATAAGTTTAGGTACGATATGAGAGCGGTTCTGGAATTGATGCTCAGCGGAGAACGCCGGGTAGATGAATCTCGATAATCAACGCTTAGGTGTCCTCAAAGCCATGGGCATCGATGTCTGGGTCAGGCGCGGGGTCGGCGAATCAGCTGCAGCGGATGATGAAGCGTCGGAATCGACCACCGCGTTGGGCTGGGACGGGCTTCAAGCGCGCGTAGCGGCCTGCACGAAGTGCGAGCTGCATGCCGGTCGTACGCAAACCGTGTTCGGCGTCGGCGACCGACAAGCGCGATGGCTGGTGATCGGTGAAGCCCCCGGCGCGGAAGAAGACAGGCGCGGTGAACCCTTCGTCGGTAGGGCGGGCCAGTTGTTGGATGCCATGTTGCGGGCGGTCGGCCTGTCCCGCGAGCAGGTATTTATCGCTAACATATTGAAATGTCGTCCACCCAAGAACCGCGATCCCAGACCCGAGGAAGCCGCCTCCTGCGAGCCCTATTTAAAGCGGCAGATCGAACTGTTGAATCCGGCGATTATTCTTGCGCTCGGCCGTATTGCTGCGCAGAATCTATTGAAGAGCGATACACCTGTTGGACGGATGCGCGGGCGCTTGCATTACTACGGAGACCACGCAATCCCGGTTGTGGTGACTTACCATCCCGCGTATCTGCTTCGGTCTCCCGGAGAAAAGCGAAAAGTGTGGGCCGATCTCGTCCTTGCAATGAAAACGTACAGCCAAAGCGAAGTCCTTGAATCATGAGCGCGGTACTGCAATTAGACACGATCGAAATACGTCCGATGGGCGAGCAGGACATCGACCAGATCCTGGCCATCGAGCGTCTTTCCTACGATTTTCCATGGTCATCAGGCATCTTCGCGGACTGTCTTCGGGTCGGTTATTGTTGTTGGGTGCTCGATACTGGACGCGATCTGGCGGGTTACGGAATCATGTCGGTTGCAGTCGAGGAGAGTCACATACTCAACGTATGTATCGCGCCTACAAACCGACGGCAAGGTTACGCGCGGGCGCTCATGGATCATCTGATGATGACGGCGACGGCCCATGGTGCAAGCATCGCCTACCTGGAAGTTCGGCCCTCGAACGAGGCGGCGCTCAAGCTCTACTCCGATATGGGGTTTCGCCATGTCGGCACCCGCCGCGCCTACTATCCTGCCCACGCGGGCCGTGAAGACGCCCACGTCTTCAGCATTTCTTTATTGAGCCCCGTTGAACACGCGGCGGCAAGCTGAGTTTCCGCCCGTTTGAGAAGGTCACAGACGGGGACTCAATTGCGGGAAAATAGCGGGCCTGATAGCCTAGCGTGACAATAATAACGAGCATTAAGCCCCCGCGTTATGAATTCAGTCAGATCCTACTTTCGTCTCCTTCGGCTGGCCGGGCTCGCGACCTGCCTGAGCGCATTCGCCGCATCCGCGGCCGCGGCAGATACCGCCGTCCTGCTGGAGTTCGGGACGAACGAGGGCGACGAAGACGTGCAGCGCTACGGCGCTGCCCTGCGCTGGGACTTGGGTATGAAATGGCTGGAAACCGGTGATTGGCATCTCGGCTCCCATCTCGAAGCGTCGGTGACTTACTGGGACGGAAATGCCGGCACGACCGGAGATGACGACTTTGTCGATTTTGGATTGACCCCCGTCCTTCGCTTTCAGCGCACGGCAACGGCCGGTCTGGCGCCCTTCGCGGAACTCGGGCTCGGCGTACACGTTCATACGAAGGACGGTATCGGCGATCGGGATTTCGGCATACCGTTCGCTTTCGGCACCCATTTCGGTGCCGGGGCGCGTTTCGGCGAGCAAGGCCGGTACGAATTGGTCTACCGATTCCAGCATTTATCCAATGCCGGCTTGGGTGACGACAATCCGGGCATCAATTTTCATGCCGTGCAATTTGGCATTCACTTCTGAGCTTTCCGGCGGTAAGCGCATTTCTAAGTCCGTATCAATCATTCCGTGCCAGCCATCCATGGTGATGCCTCAACCGATTATTGGCACCTGCCATGCCTGGCGGAACTCAAGTGCCTTCGTTTGGCTCCAGCCCGGCCATCTGTGGCCTGGCTGGAGCCGGGGAAAGGCCATCTCAAAAGGCTTTTTCCTTTTACGGCTCGCCCGCTAGCGGGCGAGCTAAAATCTCTCCCGCAATTCGAATAGCGTGCGATCAGAGATCCGTGTAATGGATTGGCCTACGTTAGAACAATTCGTCGGCGATACACCGCTGGTGCGCATGCAGCGCTTGCCCGGAGACACGACGAATGTCGTACTCGCGAAACTCGAAGGCAACAATCCTGCAGGTTCGGTAAAGGACCGGCCCGCACTCTCGATGATCAAGCGAGCGGAAGAACGCGGCGATATCAAACCCGGGGATACACTGATCGAGGCGACCAGCGGCAATACCGGCATTGCGCTGGCCATGGTGGCGGCCATGACCGGCTACCGCATGGTTTTGATCATGCCTGAGAACATGAGTAGCGAGCGGCGCGCCGTCATGAAGGCCTTCGGTGCCGAGTTGATCCTCGTGTCCGAAGAGGGCGGAATGGAGGCAGCTCGCGACCTTTCCGCCGAAATGCATGACGGCGGTGATGGGCGGGTGCTCGATCAATTCGCCAACCCCGACAATCCGCGGTCGCACTACGAGGGTACGGCGCCCGAGATTTGGAGGGATACCAAGGGCCAGATCACGCATTTCGTTTCATCAATGGGGACCACCGGGACGATCATGGGGGCCTCGCGATACTTCAAGGAAAAGAATCCCGATATCGAAATCATTGGCGTTCAACCGAGCGAGGGTGCGCGCATCCCGGGGATCCGGCGTTGGCCCGAGGCCTATCTACCGAAGATCTATGAGCCGACTCGAGTCGACCGGATCATCGCCGTGACTCAGGACGACGCCGAGAAAATGACGCTTGAAATGGGCGCCAGAGAGGGCCTGTTCTGCGGCATCTCATCCGGCGGCGCGATGATTGCCGCGTTGCATGTATCGGCGGAAGTGAAGAACGCCGTGATCGTCACGATTATTTGTGATCGCGGCGATCGCTACCTTTCCACAGGCGTTTTCCCCGAATAGGCGTGTTCGATGAACTTGGTCGGCGTCGCCGGATTCGAGCAGCATAATCCTCCGTCATGAACGTATTCGTATTTGATATCGAAACGGTGCCCGACATCGAAAGTGCGCGCAGGCTTTGGGGACTCGAAGAGCTTGATGATGACGGAGTCGCCGCCGTTATGTATAGCAAGCGCCAACAGGAAACGGGAGGTGCGACGGATTTCATTCGACATCATCTACATCGTGTCGTTGCCATAGCGGCGGCTTTCCGGGAAGACGATCGGCTAAAACTTTGGTCTCTGGGAGAAGAAGATTCAAGCGAGGAAGAACTCGTACGTCGCTTTTTCGAGGGCCTCGAGCGGTATTCGCCAACGCTAGTGTCTTGGAATGGCAGCGGTTTCGATCTACCGGTTTTGCACTATCGAGCGATGCTCCACGGCATTGCAGCGCCGAGGTATTGGGATACAGGAGACGAAGATCGAAGCTTTCGTTACAACAATTACCTCGGGCGTTTTCACTGGCGGCACATCGACCTGATGGACGTGCTTGCAGGATACCAGGCGCGGGCTTTCGCGCCCCTGGATCAGATGGCCAGCATGCTCGGATTTCCAGGCAAAATGGGGATGACCGGAGCCGATGTGTGGGATCACTTTCGCGCCGGAAAGGTCAAATCGATCCGGGCTTACTGCGAAACCGATGTATTGAACACCTACCTCGTATTCTTGAAATTTCAGCACATGCGCGGCCATCTGCAGGATGCTCAACTGCGCCAGGAACTGGAGCAAGTACGGGATTATCTCGAGTCGAGCGAACATCCACATTTGCAAGAGTTCCTGAGCGCCTGGGATGCGGTATCGTCGCGCTGAACGCCGACAGCGCCTTCTTATTTTCTGAATAATGCGGGCTAAACAGTACGGCGCGCCGTCGATGATGCAAACGAAGACCAAGCCTTCATCTAACGCGGAGCGGAGTCTGTAATGCGCCGCCGCCGGGAACTCGTCGAAGTCTCGATCGACAACCTGTCGCACGAAGGCCGCGGCGTCGGCCGAATCAACGGAAAAACCGTGTTTGTATTCGGTGCGCTGCCCGGAGAACGCGTTCGCGCACGGATTCTACGCAAACGCGGACGCTTCGACGAAGCGGAGGTCGTGGAAGTTCTGCACCCGAGCAGCGAGCGCATCGAGCCCCGGTGCGCGTATTTCGGCGTTTGCGGCGGGTGCAGCATGCAGCACGTCGGCGAGGCGTACCAGTTACGGCACAAGCAAGGAGTGCTGATCGAATTATTGCTGCATCAGGCAGGAATCACACCGCAGAGAATTGCGGATCCCATCCGTGGTCCTCAATGGGGCTATCGGCGCAAGGCGCGTCTAGGCGTCAAGTCCGTTCCTAAAAAAGGCGGTGTGTTGGTCGGTTTTCGGGAACGCGCCAAACCCTATATAGCGGATTCTGCGCATTGCGACATTCTTGATCCTAGAGTGGGCGAGCGTCTGCTCGAGTTGCGCGCCTTGATAGAAAACCTGTCGATTTCCACCAAAGTGCCTCAAATCGAGGTCGCGCTGGGTGATGATTGCGGTGCACTCGTGGTTCGACATTTGGCGGCTCTCGGCGAAAACGATCTGGATCACCTCCGTAGCTTTGCTTCTGAATCGGGGCTTTCAATATACCTGCAGAGCGGCGGCCCCAATTCCATCGTCGGAACAGGGAACGAAGAAGAGCCGCTGCACTACGCCGTGGACGGACTAAGCCTCGCCTTTACCCCGACCGATTTCACTCAGGTCAATACCGATATCAACGAACAAATGGTCATGCGCGCTCTCGACTACCTGGAGCTGGAGCACGATGATCGGGTCGTCGATCTTTTTTGCGGGATCGGGAATTTCTCGCTGCCGATGGCGCTCCGAGCGGGACAGGTGAGTGGTGTGGAAGGGGACGAACGCCTGGTCAAACGCGCGCGAACGAATGCACTGTCGAACGGACTGTCCAATGTCGAGTTCAAGGTCGTGGACCTGGCGCGAGCCGATACGATTTCCGCCTTAGAATTGCATAAGGCCACGAAAGTGCTGCTCGATCCGCCCCGTACAGGCGCATTGATCTTACTGCAATGCGGCGTTTTCGATGCCGTGAGCCGGCTGGTCTACGTATCCTGTAACCCGGTTACGTTCGCGCGCGACGCCGCAGTTTTGACCCAGGTCCACGGATTCGAACTCTCCGAAACGGGTATTCTCGACATGTTCCCGCAGACCGCTCACGTAGAGTCCATTTCGTTTTTTGAAAGGAAATGAAACGAAATCATACGGGGCTATTCGTATGCAGCGTTGTAGCCTTACTGATCCTCGGCGCAGCCGCCTGTTCGGAGCGCTGGCAGGATCGCGATGCGATTCGCATCGGCCTGCCAGTCGCACCGGCAACACTGGATCCGAGGTTTGCGACGGATGCCGTATCGTATCGCTTGGTCCGGCTGTTGCACCGGGCGCTGGTCGATTTTGATCTCGCGGCCAAGCCCGTCGCCGATCTCGCGCGGTGGGAACAGCGCTCTGCCACCCACTATCGGTTCTTCATCGATGAGGATGCAAGCTTCAACGACGGCCGTACCATTACCGCGAATGACGTCGTGGCGACCTATCGTTCGGTTCTTAATCCCGCGAGGGCGTCTCCCCACAAGGCCTCGCTCGTCAATATTAGGTCGATGTCGGTCGTCGATCCCAAGACCGTCGATTTCCATCTCGAACGTCCCGATCTGCTGTTCCCCGGCACTCTCGTCATCGGTGTCATGTCGTCCGAGGACGCTGATATCGAGCGTTCCAGGTACGACGTGCGCAGAACGTCGGGTAGATTCGAGTACCTGGAAACGAGAGCCGGCGGCGCGATCCTCATGCGGCGCCGTGCCGATGGCGCCCGTTTCGAGTTTCACACGGTCAAGGATGCGACGGTTCGCGCCCTCAAAATCGTCAACGGGGAACTCGATATCATCCAGGGTAATATTCCTCCGGCTTTGTTCGATTGGTTGTCGTCGCAGTCCGGCGTCAATGCCCGGCATGTCGACGGCGCAACGTTTTCCTATCTGGGCTTCAATCTGGAGCGCGGTCCGACGAGCGATCGAGCAGTACGGCGCGCGATTGGATACGCCATCGACCGCGACAGCATCATCGAATATATCTTTCGCGGTTACGCTCGCCGGGCCAACGTGATTTTCCCGCCCGAACACTGGGCCGGTGCAGGGGGTCTGAATGCGCTTGTTCATGATCCGGAACGGGCTCGCGAACTGCTCGCTGATGCGGGATATCGAGACGGAGAGATCAGCCTTTACTACAAGACATCGAGTGACCATTTTCGCTTGAGCATCGCTACCGTGCTCAAGAGTCAACTGCAGCGTGTGGGAATCAAGCTCGATATTCAGAGCCTCGATTGGGGTACTTTTTATGGTGACGTAAAGAATGGGCGCTTTCAGGTTTATTCGCTATCGTGGGTCGGCCTCCGGCTTCCCGACATCTTTCGCCATGCGTTCCACAGCGATGCCCTGCCGCCCGTCGGCGCCAATCGCGGCCGTTACCGGCAACCCGAGGTAGACCGATTGATCGAGGCGGCTGAACAGACGGCGGGCATCGAGGAACGTGTGCGGCTCTACCACGCACTGCAGGAACGCTTGTTGTACGATCTTCCTTATATACCATTGTGGTTCGAGGACCAGCTACTCGTTTCGCGCGACGAAATCGTCGGCTACTCGACCGACCTGCACGGAAATTTCGATGCATTGGAATTCACTTCAAAGGTAAATCGCGTTGGCGACCGATAAAAGACTCGAAATTGATCTTACCCGCCAGCAATTGCGCGTGTTGGAAGACGGCCGACTGGTATCGAGCTATCCGGTATCGACGGCCAGGAACGGGCCCGGTGAACGCCTGGACAGCGAGTGCACGCCGTGTGGGCGGCATGAAATCAGTGAGAAGATAGGACAGGATTGCGCTGTTAATACGGTATTCGTCGGGCGCAAACCGACTGGAGATATCTTCTCCAACGCGATCGGTGCCGAACACCCGGAGCGCGATTGGATACTCACCCGGATCTTGTGGTTGAGCGGCCTCGAGCCTGGCCGAAACT
The DNA here is from genome assembly GCA_963662545.2 of Gammaproteobacteria bacterium. Taxonomy (GTDB): domain Bacteria; phylum Pseudomonadota; class Gammaproteobacteria; genus JAYYZW01. The sequence continues at coordinate 1,071,241 of CAXXLL010000003.1, read as the reverse complement.
CCGGCGGAGAAACCGATACCAAGGCCCGCTACATTTACATCCATGGCAGCCCGGACGGCACCTCACTCGGCCGCCCGGGTTCCCGCGGCTGCATTCGAATGCGCAATGCGGATGTTGTCGAGTTGTTCGATCGGGTCGAAGAAGGCACGCCGGTCGATATACGGGATTGACCGCATCAGATATCTTCTCCAACGCGATCGGTGCCGAACACCCGGAGCGCGATTGGATACTCACCCGGATCTTGTGGTTGAGCGGCCTCGAGCCTGGCCGAAACTCCGGCGGAGAAACCGATACCAAGGCCCGCTACATTTACATCCATGGCAGCCCGGACGGCACCTCACTCGGCCGCCCGGGTTCCCGCGGCTGCATTCGAATGCGCAATGCGGATGTTGTCGAGTTGTTCGATCGGGTCGAAGAAGGCACGCCGGTCGATATACGGGATTGACCGCATCAGGAAAAATATTCGTTCACTTTGTCAACCGATGCCCCCTACGGCCGTTGTAGGGGGTGTATTGTCAATTTTCGGAGAACGAAGCCATGATTCGCCACTTTTTGAGACCCGCAATAGCGGCGTTCACACTTTCTATAGTATTCCCGGCCGTCGCGGAAGACGCCGCTTCCGGCGCCGGAACGTCACCTGAATGGCCGGACCGGGGCGACCGCATCGACCATCGCTTAGACCATCGGGGCGACGCCATCGACGCGCGCCTCGATCGCAAGGGCGATCGCATCGACGAGCGGCTGGACCGCAAGGGTGATCGCATCGAAGAACGCTACGATGCGCGGGCTGATCGCGCCGCGGAAGCCGGGAAAGACGGCTTGGCGGAACGTCTGGAAAACAAAGGCGATCGCATAGATAAGCGTCTGGATCGTAAGGGTGACCGCATAGATAAACGCTTAGATCGCAAAGGCGACCGTGTTGATGCGCGTCTCGATCGCAAGGGTGACCGTATCGATCGGCGGCTCGATTGGAAAGGCGATCATGCGGCTATAGATCCTGACCGCGCGGGCGATCGCATCGACCGCCGCCTGGACCGCAAGGGCGACCGCATTGACGCGCGCCTCGATCGCAAGGGCGATCGTATCGACGACCGCCTAGACCGCAAGGGCGATCGCATTGAGGACCGTTACGATGCGCGGGCCGATCGCGCCGAAGCTGCGGGAAAAGATGGACTGGCTGACCGCCTTGAACGTAAAGGGGATCGCATCGATGAGCGCCTGGACCGGAAAGGGGATCGCGTCGATAAGCGCCTGGATCGGAAGGGCGATCGTGTCGATCGACATCTCGATCGTAAGGGCGACCGCATTGACCGCCGTCTTGATCGCAAGGGCGACTACGCCGATCGTGGCATAAGGGATGGAGGTGATCGAATCGATCGGCGTCATGATCGCCAGGGTGACAGGGCCGATCGCCGTACGGACCGTCGGGCAAACCAGACGGATCGCCGCACGGACCGTCGGACAAACCAGATGAATCGTCACGGTGATCGGGGCGCGACCAGATCGGGCCGTGTCGCACGCCGCCGGTAATTCGCAACATAGGCACGACTAAGGCCATGCCGACGCGATCTAGCGACGCCGCACCAAGCGGCGTCGCGCGTGGTCGGCGCTATAATCCGGGTCACCGTAATCGATGCCGCGCGGATGCAAGCAAGGGACAACCACAGGGCGCTGAACGCTTTTCTGGCGAGCGTAGAACGCCGAGCATTTCGAATAGCACGGTTCGCGACGCGAAATCAGGACGATGCTTTGGATATTGTGCAGGACACTATGATCCGCCTTTGCGAAAATATGCTGACCGGCCTGAAGCCGAGTGGCCGCCGCTGTTTTTCAAGATTCTCGAGCGGCGAATTCTGGATTGGCACCGCCGCAATACCACGCGCAAGAAATTATTTACCTGGGTTGGACCCGGACGCGAAGTCGGCGATCCCGGCAATGGCGAGGTGGCCGATTTCGCGGGCGCAATCCACGCGCCATCGGCGGAGGAATCCGTTGCCGCCGAAAACACGCTGGAAAACTTGACCCGAGTGATCGAGGAATTACCGTTGCGGCAACAGCAGGTTTTTTTGCTTCGGATTTGGCAGGGTCTGGACGTGCGCGAGACGGCCGCAGCAATGCGCTGCTCACAAGGCAGCGTCAAGACGCACCTGTTCCGGGCAACAGCGCGCATACGCAAAGCCCTGGATGAAGCTTGATCATGAATGCGACGGATGACCAATTGCAAGAATGGGTTCGTGCCGCTCTCGAGGGGGACCTTGATGCGCCGGACGCATTTTTGGCAGCGCGCCTGCAAGCGATCCGGTTGCAGGCCCTGGAGCGTACGCGCTCGCGACGCTGGAGTTATGAGAGCTTACTACCTCTCGGGACGGCCACCGCCGCTATCGTCATGGCACTGAGCTTTATGTTGTCACGTCCCGCTCCGATCGAAGCAGTGCCATTGGCATTTGAATTGATCGCAGCGAGTCAGGATATGGACCTGGTCGAAGATCTCGATTTCTACGAGTGGCTGGCAAGCCGCGGCCATGCGGGTTAGCGTGCTGATTTGGCTGGGGATTTCGCTGTGTTGGAATTCATTCGCAGATCTCGCCGATGACGACATCCCCGACATGGAACTGCTCGAGTTTCTTGCTGAATGGCAAAGCGATGGGGAACCCATCGATCCACGGTTTTTCGAAGACGAACGACGAATATCGGAGCAAAAGATCGGCAGGGAAGAACGTGATGCAGGCGACTAGAGTCATAGTGAGCGGCCTGTTAATCGGCTGGTGTCTGCTCGCCGCCGGTCTCCTGTCCGCGGACGACACCATCCCTTGGGATTCCTTGAATGCCGATCACCAGCGCGTATTAGAAAAAATGCGTGGGCAATGGGATGACCTCGATCCCGCGCGCCAGCGTCGGTTGATGGAAGGTGCCGAGGCGTGGCGCAATATGGATCCCGGGCAGCGCCGCCAGGCGCGCGGACGGCTCAAACGTTGGCAGTCGTACAGCCCGGGGCAGAAGCAGAAACTCCGGGGTCGAATGGAGCGGTTCAAATCGCTGCCGCCCGAGCAGCGACAGCGGCTGCGCAAGTCCTACCAGCGCTTTCAGTCCTTGCCGTCCGATCAAAGGCGCGATCTACGCCATAAATGGCAGTCGATGTCAGCCGAGCAGCGCAGGAAATTCGTGCGCCAGAATCGTCGGAGCCGCGACAACCAGAGAAATTTGGAACCCGGTAGACGGCAGCCGAGAGCAGCCGAGAGGCGATCGGATACGGGGCCGCGCGACGGCGATGCGCGGACACCGCAACGTCCGCCCCGGTCCGGCCGTGACGCGCCGGCACGCGACCGCTAGATAAAGCTCATCAGCTAGTCCTTTAGTCCTAGATCGCTAAAGATAATCGCAATGAACCACGGAGAACACGAAGAACACGGCGCGAAAAAGTCGAATATGGCATGTAATTAGTCATTTTTTTTCTTCTCTCCGTGTTGTTAGTGGTTCTATCCTCTTGCTCACCAAAGCGTCTGCGTATTCGTTCAACTCCTAAGATCCTGGCGATGGGGGTAAGGTAGGCGGGATCCCTCAGAGTCGAGCCGGGCCATATTGCAAAATTCAATTGGGTTATTCGTCGTTCTGGCCTTGGCGTGCCTGGCCGAAGCGGCGCCGGCCTGGACCCTGCACGCGGGTCCGATGCCCGGATGGGTCGGCATGCGTTCGGCGGCGATCTGGCTGCAGGCGGATGGTCCCGGTATCGCGCGGGTCGCTTACTGGCCGGTCGGCGCGGCGCACAAGCGCGTTCAAACGGACGCACAAGCGTTGAGCGTCGAGTTCGATTACGTAACGCTGTTCGAAATTACTGAACTCGATCCTGGAACAACTTACGCTTATGAAGTACTCGACGGCGATACCGCGATATCGTCGGAGGTGCTCAGGTTTCACACCCAGGTTCTGTGGCAGTGGCACGCCCCGCCACCCGACTTCGAAGTGGCGGTTGGCTCCTGTTCCTACACCAACGATCCGCCCTTCGACAGACCAGGAAAACCCTACGGCGGAGGCTACGGGATATTCAAACATATCGCCGCCCTGCAACCGGCTTTCATGTTGTGGCTGGGTGATAACGTGTACCTGAGAGAAGCGGATTTTCTGAGCCGCGGCGGCGTCGCGTATCGATATCGCTACGCGAGGAACCTGAACGAGCTGCAGCCCCTCTTACGAGGTACCCACCACGTAGCGATCTGGGACGATCACGATTACGGACCCAACAATTCAAATCGCGCCTATGGGTTCAAACGCGAGTCGCTCGAGATATTCAAACGTTATTGGGCGAATCCGAATTACGGGCAGCCCGATGTTCCCGGCATTTTCACGAGCGTTTCATATGGTGATGCAGAGTTTTTTCTGATGGACAACCGCTACCATCGAGACGCAGACCATGCGGCTGGTTTGAAGGATAAGCAAATGTTTGGGCGCGATCAGATACGCTGGTTGAAGAACGCTCTGAGAGTGTCGCGCGCCCGGTTTAAATTCATCGTCAATGGAAGCGAAATGCTCAATCGACACAACCGCTTCGAAGGGTGGAATCATTTTCCGCGCGAACAGGGCGATTTTCTTGCCTGGCTCACTGCTAATCGGATCCCGGGCGTCATGTTTCTCAGCGGCGATCGGCACTTTACGAAGCTTGCCAGCACGAGCAGACAGGGAACCTACGATCTATACGAATTGACCTGTTCGCCCCTGACTTCGAGGCCTTTCAAGGATTACGAAGCGAGTAATAATCCCGAAATGGATGCCGGCACCCTCGTACGAGAGAGAAACTTTTGCGTGATTTCCTTCAGTGGACCTGCGGCCGCGCGGGCGCTTACCCTCTCGTCGCGTGACGGCGCGGGCCGTTTATTGTGGCAGCGAAGAATCGAGGCCGCCGCGCTGAAATAGGCCTGACGGCGGCGTCGAAATACCCATGGCGCCTGGCCCGAACATCGCCGAATGGCCTGATTAATCCTGTTTGTTCAACCACTTCTCCGAGTGCTGCGGCCGCCTTTGCACAATAGGCGGGCTCGGGGACTCATTTATGAGCTCCATCGGGACCCCGAAAATGTGAGCTTCGTCATAAAGTCTGGCGGTTTCCTGCCGAATACCCTTACGACGGATGACTTTTAAGTTTCGGCCCAAGCGAGGCCGGAGGAAATGCCATGCTGACAAATCCCGCGTTCAAGCAAGCCCTGGTCGATACCGGGCCCGCACCCGTTTCGGATCAAGTGCCCTCGTTTCTCACTAGTCTTTCAAAAGCCGTTTCTCGGGCTGCGGCGTCGCGCCCTTTTCAATACGCGACGACGATTCATCCTTGCATCATCAAGGGCGTACGTACCCTGGTTCACCGCCGAGACTTGGGGAACGATCAACCCGGGGCATTTCGACGGCTCAAAGCCTATGCCCTGAAAAATGGATTCAAGCTGCTCGAAGAGCGCCGCCGGCGTCAACTTGGGTGCCGTGACGAACGCCGTCGTCTCGCACCGGTACTGATGTTCGCAGCGGGGCTGGTGGCGAGCTCCGCCATGGCTGAAGAAGGCGTGTTGATTCAGGATGGCGCCGCCGTCGTACCGACCATCGAGGTTATCGGGCACAGGCAGGTCGAAGAGCGTCCGTATTTGATCGAAGCCGGTAAACGATTTGTTTCCGCACCGCATGGGGAGATAGAATTGATCATGAGCGTCGCTTCCGAGGTACGCGCCCACGGCAAGATGCAACGCGTTCGAACACGGGGCGTGCAGATGCCGTCCGAGTACAGCGGCAGCTTCATCGACCGATACGATTACCAGATGCCGCAAGTCTGCGGCGGAAAAATCTTCAGCTACTACGAGGGCGATGGGTTTGCCGCGCTTGGATTTCACGCCGACAAAGGCAAGGTCGTGCTCGACGTTCTGGCGGGTGGCGGACCGTTTACCACCCCGCGCTTATGGGGCGCGTACGATCAGGTCCTGAATTCCAACATCCGTATGGACTTGATGTTCGGCGACGGCGAAAAGGACGGCATGGGTTTGCTCAAGGCGTCTTACAAGATCGGGTTGATGCCCGTCATGCGCACCGGGACAAAGAACTACTACGGTGAACTCTACTCGCGTGCGGTCGCGATGGCGGCCGATTGCTCTCGGCCTTTGCCCGAGATCCGACACGCCGGTACGGCCGAGCCGAAAGATGTCCCAGGAGACTCCAGCTAGCCCGGAGGGAATCAGTTAATTCGAGCGCGCTCCTCCAGCAAGGCGCGGGCTAATTTCTTGACCTGCACATCGTAGAGCGCCAGTTCTCCACCTGTGCGCACGGCGGTAATCGAAAGACGTCCGATCATCATCAACAACAAGATCGCAATCAGCCACGCAATGAAATAAGAGAATCGAAACTCAGGCCGCGGCGCGACGGTCTGTTCCAGTATTGGCCCGCTGTCTACCGAGCTCGATTCCAACTGCCTGCGTCCGGTGGTCTTAGCGCTCGACAAGCTTAGGTCCAGGTTCGACCCGTGCTCGATCGCGCGCGCGAAGGATTCGATCTTTTCAGGATCATCGTATAGCGACCAAGCGCTCGTGATGACCATGAGCGCGACGATCATACCAACGAGAAGCAGCACCAGTCCGAATCCGCGGACGACCAGATTCAAAATACGAGTACCTTGGTCAACCAAGTCGCCGGAATCGGGGCTTTGCTCGAATTCGAAACGTGGCACGGCCAGTATCTTACACGGGAACTCGCTTGGTCACAGCACGCGTCAGGTTCATAATCTCCTGTTAGCATACATGGCGATGGGTGCAAACATCACGACGCGTATTGCGACGGCGGTAACCGTCGTAGTGGGTGTGACTTCTATCGTTTTCGTGCTCATTCACCTGGTTCCGGGTGATCCGGTCGAAGTGATGCTCGGCGAATACGCCAGCAGCGCGGACCGCGCTGAATTGCGAACCATGCTGGGCCTTGACCGGCCACTACTGGAGCAGTGGCTGCGTTTCGTCGGTGGCGTTATGCGGTTTGACTTCGGAATCTCTTTTCATACCGGGCGTCCCGTCTCGGAACTACTCGGAACTCACTTCGCCATGACCCTGCTACTTGCAGGCGCGGCTTTGATGGTGGCGATCACGATCGGTCTGCCCCTGGGTGTGATTGCTGCACTCAACGCCGGCAGGGGATGGGATACGGCAGCGAGTCTACTCGCGGTTCTCGGTATGTCGGTGCCGAATTTCGTGCTCGGGCCGTTTTTGATCATCGTCTTCGCCGTGAAACTGAACTGGCTGCCGATTGGCGGTGCGAACGGCTTAGCGGCCCTCGTTCTACCAGCGATCACGCTAGGCGTCTCGCTCGCGGCATTGTTGGCAAGAATGGTGCGGGCAGCACTCGCCGATGTTCTCACCGAGCCTTTCGTGACCGCAGCGCGTGCGCGTGGACTCACGGAGTTCACGGTGATCGTGGGCCACGCATGCCGCAATGCCGCGCTCCCCGTGATTACCGTTATCGGTCTGCAACTCGGTGCCTTGCTCGGTGGAGCCGTGATCACCGAAATCGTATTCGGTTGGCCAGGCTTGGGACAGCTTGCCGTCGAGTCCATTCACAGACGGGACTACCCAGTATTGCAAGGCTGCGTGCTCATGATCAGCCTGAGCTACGTATTCGTAAATACGCTGACCGATTTTGCCTACACGATGATCGATCCGAGAATCGAACTCGATTGATGGCGTTGTCGATTCGCATCGCTCTGGGCATATTGCTTGCATGGCTGGCGTTGGCTGCTTTTTCTCCGTTCGTATCGTCCGATCCCGACGAGATCGATCTGGCCGGGATATTGGTCGGACCATCAACCATCGCGTTGATGGGGCACGATGATCTCGGGCGGAGCGTGGCAACCCGTATTACGGCCGGCGCAGGCGTATCTTTCGCAATAGCATTTGCGGTCGTCACGTGCGCCTGCCTGATCGGTACCGCGGTGGGCCTCTATTCAGGATGGAAAGGAGGAATCATCGACCTCCTTATCGTGCGCGTAATGGATGTGTTCCTGGCTTTCCCCGGCATCTTGCTCGCGATCGCCCTGGCAGGAATTCTCGGACCCGGGATCGGCAATGTTGTTATTGCGCTTACGGTCGTGGGCTGGGTCGGGTTTGCGCGCCTTGCCCGCGCGCAAACTCTGTCCGTCAAGCATCGCGATCACGTGTCGATCGCGGTCGCATTGGGCACGTCGCCCCCGCGAATCGTAATGCGTCATATCCTTCCATTGATCGCCGCGCCGATCATCGTGGAAATCACTTTCGGTCTTGCGGGGGTCATTGTCGCCGAGGCGGGGCTATCGTTTCTCGGGCTGGGCATTCAGCCGCCGACAGCATCATGGGGGAGTATGATACGCGACGGTACGCGCTATATGTTGATGGCGCCGCATCTGGTCATCATGCCGGGATGCGCACTAATGAGTGTGGTTGTCGCGCTCAGTCTTATCGGTGATCGACTGCGGGATCACTGGCAAATCGATCGGTTGTAGTTGGAACATGCTTACGCGAGTTAACGGACGGCGTCGGTAATGCTCGGACCATTGATGATCGACATTGCCGGTCCCAGCCTTAGCGCCGAGGATCGCGAACTGCTGAGTCACCCGTTCGTAGGCGGCGTGATCCTATTTTCGAGAAATTCCGAGAACGCCGCACAACTGAGGGAATTGACTGCTGAGGTCCACAATCTTCGCGAACCCCGGTTGCTCGTCGCGGTCGATCAGGAAGGCGGCCGTGTACAGCGTTTCCGATCTGAATTTTCGGAGCTTCCCGCGCTTGCTTCCATCGGCGAGTTATATGACAAGGATCACGACCGGGGCCTGGCGTTGGCCAGGGACTGCGGTTGGCTCATGGCCGCAGAACTCCGCGGTGCAGGGCTCGATTTCAGTTTCGCGCCGGTGCTGGATCTTCGAACGGCGTATAGTTCGATCATTGGCGATCGCGCGTTTCACGCCTTTCCCCATGCGGTGACCCGACTGGCGCGAGCGTATGTCGCCGGCATGCGTGAGGCGAGGATGGCGGCGGTGGGTAAGCACTTCCCAGGGCACGGCTGCGTCTCTGCGGATTCTCATGTCGAGCTTCCGGTGGACGAACGTGATTTCTATGACATAGAACAGGCGGATCTCGTGCCCTTCCGCGGCTTGGTCGAATCGGGAATCGAGGGGATCATGACCGCCCACGTACTCTATCCCAAAGTCGATCGACACGCGGCCGGATATTCGAAAATATGGATTGAAGACGTCTTACGCGCAGACATGCGATTTAAGGGCGTAGTGTTCAGCGATGACCTGAGCATGGCCGGTGCCGAAGCCGGAGGGTGTTACGCCGATCGCGCGCAAGCGGCACTCTCCGCCGGATGCGACATTTTGCTGATCTGCAATCGTCGCGAGGCGGTTGTCGAAATCCTCGATGAACTAGGTAGCGAATACAGTCCTCTAGCGCAGGTGAGGCTTATGCGTATGCACGGGCATGGCGAGAGCCCCAGCATCGAGGAATTGTCCAATTCGGAAAAGTGGCGATCGATCGTCGATCGAGTGCGTAGGTGGAATCCGAGTCCCGAACTCGATCTTGGTGACGACAATCTTTTGGGATAGCCGAATGGCGTCCAGTGTAAAATATTTGCCGACGCTCATGTTGATCGTCTCCTTTGCGGTCTATCGGGCGGCATTTGCGGCGGAGTGCCCGCCCCTGGTCACTACCCCTGGGATAACAATCGGGAGCATCAAGCATCCCAGCGGCTTGTTGTGGCGCGTCGTGCGCCCTGGTAAAGCCGAAAACTTCCTGCTTGGAACGATGCACGTTTCAGATCCACGGGTGACTTCAATCGCGGATATCGTCGCTGACGAACTCGAGCGAAGCGAACGCTTCGCCATGGAATTGCTACTCGATGCCGATGTAGTGTTCCATCTGCAAGCGGCGATGTTCTACCTGGACGGCCGGCGCTTGAGTGATATAGCAGGGCGGGAATTATTCGAGCTTGCCGCGGGCCACCTCGAAAACTACGGCATACCAGCGGTTATTGCCAACACCATGAAACCCTGGGCGGCTTTTACGGCCTTGAGTCTTCCCGTCGAAAAAGAGGGTATACCGTTAGACCTGATTTTGATGATGACGGCGCAGGCGGCCGGCAAGGAACTGATCAGTCTTGAAACGGTGGAAGAGCAGATCGCGGTGTTCGAATCGATCGCGGAAAATGATCAAATCGAGATGCTGCGGGAAGTCGCATGTCACTATGTCCACTTTCAAGAGGATATCGAGCGTATGGTGCAACATTATGAGAGGCGCGACCTTCTGGCGCTGACCCGCCTTTCCCTGCGGTACGTGACCGACGAAAAGCAGGCGTTCCTGGATAAACTTCTGTGGCAACGCAACGGGAAAATGGTGCAGCGGCTGGAGCCATTGTTCGATGAGGGGAAGGTATTTGTCGCCGTCGGCGCTATGCATTTGCCAGGTGAGAGGGGCATTCTTCGCCGGCTGGAGCAGCAGGGATTCGTCGTCGAAGCGATATATTAAAACCTAACGCGGAAAACTATCGATGAACGACGCGATCATTTCCAAAATAGCGGATTATTTCCATCAGGAATCGTGGCTGATCCAGGTGTTCATCGTTGTCTTTATCACCCTGCTGATCGACTTCATCCAAAAACGGGCGGTCGATCGCGTGTATGGCCAATTCCAACGAACCGACAGCTATTGGGACGATGCCTTCGTGGATGCGATTCGCACACCATTACGGGTCGTCATCTGGATCGTTGGGATTTCGTATGCAATATCGATCGTGCAGGCGGAAAAGGCGGCGGCTATCTTCGCCGCCGTCGGTTACTTACGCGATGTCGGTGTCATCGGAGGGATCGCCTGGTTTCTGGTACGCTTTATTACGCGGTGCGAAGTTTCGTATCTTAAACACAAGAGAGCTGTCGAAGAGGAGATTGACCAGACCACGGCGGACGCGATCGCCCAACTCCTGCGGTTGTCGATCATCATCACGGCGGCGTTGGTGGGGTTCCAGACATTGGGCTATAAAGTGTCGGGGGTGCTCGCATTCGGGGGAGTCGGCGGTATTGCCATTGGCTTCGCCGCGAAGGATTTGCTCGCCAATTTTTTCGGGGGGCTCATGATTCACCTCGATCGGCCGTTTAGTGTTGGAGATTGGGTGCGATCGCCGGATCGAAACATCGAAGGCACCGTGGAGAAAATCGGTTGGCGGTTGACGGTAATGCGAACCTTTGATAAGCGCCCGCTGTACGTTCCAAACGCACTGTTCACACACATTGTCGTCGAAAATCCATCGCGTATGACCAACCGGCGGATAGTTGAGACGATTGGAATCCGATACGATGATGCGGGCCAGATGGCTGGTGTCGTTGCGGACGTAAAGGCAATGTTGGAGGCGCATCCGGAAATCGATTCGGATCAGACCTTGATCGTGAACTTCAATGAGTTTTCGCCGTCTTCATTGGATTTCTTCGTATACACGTATACGAAAACGACTCAATGGGTGCGGTTTCACGAAATCAAGCAGGACATCCTGCTAAAAATTATCGAGATCATCGAGGACCATGGTGCCCAGTGCGCATTCCCGACCTCAACGATCCATCTTGCCGGGCCGGACGGTCCCGAGACGTCGATATCGGCGGCCTGATGATGACGCCGGTGAATGACCCGATATGAAAATTCCATTCGTAAAAATGCACGGATTGGGTAACGATTTCGTGTTGGTTGACCAGCGTGATCGATCATTTGACCTCGACCGCGAATCCCTGTCGCTGCTGGCTGACAGGCGCCTGGGGGTTGGCTGTGATCAGGTGCTATCCATAGAAGCGGCCGGGGCCTCGCGCGCAGTCGCAAGGTACCGCGTATTCAACGCGGACGGCACCATGGCCGAACACTGCGGCAATGGCGTACGCTGCGTAGCGCTTTATATGGAACGGCGGGGCGAGGTCGCGTCCGATGGCATCGATTTAGAAATCGACAAGGCTGTCGTGCACTTGAACTTCGAACCCGATGGCCAGATTCGGGCAGATATGGGCCGGCCTCGGTTTTCTCCGAGCGAGATTCCGATGAACGCCATCGATCTGCAGGCGCGTTATCAACTCGAACTCGACGGAGAAACGATTGAGTTCGGAGCCGTTTCTCTGGGTAATCCGCACGCCGTAATCCAGGTCGAAGCGGTTACAGATGCGCGCGTAACCCCGATCGGTGAACGCTTCCAACATTGCAACCAATTCCCACGGCGCGTGAACGTGGGGTTTATGCAGATACTGAATCGTCAATCGATGAAGTTACGTGTTTACGAACGCGGAGTGGGGGAGACGCGTGCGTGCGGCACCGGTGCTTGCGCGGCAGTTGCAATCGGCCGAAGATGGGACCTGGTGGACGATGAAGTGACTGTTGAACTCGCGGGTGGCAGTTTGGAAATTGACTGGGACGGTGATCCACGGCATTCGATGTGGATGACCGGTCCGGCGACATTCGTTTACGAGGGGACGATAGAACTATGACGTCAGTGACATCTTCAGGGTCTCCTGAAGAATCCAGATTGGATGAAGAAGAGGTCGCAAAATTCCTACGGAGTGACCCGACATTCCTCGACAAGCACCCTGATCTTTTGCGCGACCTGTCCATTTCTCACGGCAGCGGGGACGCGGTATCTTTGTTGGAACGGCAAGTCGTATTGCTGCGAACAGAGAATACGGAAGTCAAAACCCGCCTGCAGGAGTTGGTTTCGCTCGCGCGAGAAAATGAAACACTCAATCGCAAGATACACGATCTGGTGCTGACACTCATGAATGCGGTTGGACCTCAAGCCATTTTTTCCAGCCTCGAGCGGTGTTTAGCGAACGATTTTTCCGCCGACAAGGTTTTCAGCTATATTTTTGCCGAACCGGCATTCATCGACAGCGGTGAAGTGTCCGAATTCGTCGGCACGAGTTCAACAACGCGGGCGGCATTTGCAGGCGTTATCGAATCTGCGCGCACTGTTTGCGGACCATTATCAGCCGAACAGCGATTGGTGCTTTTCGGAGGTGAGGAACGCGACGGCTCCGCGGTTGTGATGCCGCTGAACGGCAACGGATGGGATGGTGTCCTGATCGTCAACAGTAATGATACCGATCGCTACGAGGCCGACATGGGAACTGAATTTCTTACTTATTTGAGCGACGTTGTAACCTTGGTTCTCGATCCCTGGGTAAAGCGTCCCAAACCGGGCTAAACGGCGTTCCAATGGCCATGAGCAGTGGCAGCGATGCGGCGCTGGATGAGTTGATCGAGGCCTACCTCGCGACCATTAATGGACGCTCCGCGAACACGGTCAAGGCCTATCGGCGCGATTTGCTCCAGTTCAGCCGGCACTGCCGGTCGGTGGGGATTACGGAGTGGGCGGCGGTGGATTCACACTGCATCCGTCATTACGTCGCGATGCGCCATCACGACGGCGTCCAGGGTCCTTCGCTCGCTCGTTCGCTGTCGGCGTTCAGGTCTTATTTCAAGTTCCTTACCTTACGGGGTTTGATCGGGTCTAATCCGGCGCAATCGATCCGCGCGCCGAAATCAACTCGACGCCTTCCGCGTGCGCTCGACGTCGACCAGATGATTACCCTGCTCGAACAGACGCCGGAAACACCGCTTGAACTGCGCGATCGCGCGATGTGGGAGACACTTTATTCCTGCGGACTTCGAGTCTCCGAACTCGTCGGTATGAATGTGGCCGATCTCGACATGGCTAACGGGGAAGTGAGGGTGATGGGTAAGGGGCGAAAGGTACGTATCGCACCGATAGGGCGCCATGCTCGTGAACTTCTCGAACAATGGTTCGCACTTCGCGCAAGCCTGGTTCGTGGTGATGAGCCGGCGGTTTTCGTCAGCCGCGGCGGAGGGCGCCTTTCGGCGCGAACCGTGCAGAAACGATTGCGCAACTGGGCGCTTAAACACGGCCTCAATACCCGCGTTTATCCGCATATGCTGAGACATTCCTTCGCGAGTCATCTGCTTGAGTCATCGGGAGATCTGCGTGCGGTTCAGGAATTGCTGGGCCATTCGAACATCAGCACGACTCAGATCTATACCCACATGGATTTTCAACACCTCGCCAAGGTTTACGATCAAGCACATCCTCGAGCCAGGCGACGCAGGAATTATTGACAGGCTGCTAGCAACCGCGGGCGCGCCCATCGTGTACAATCCGCGCTTCTCAACGAAGTATCCGGCGTGTTTGAAGGTACCACCATTCTCTCGGTTCGCCGGGGACGCAACGTCGTCATCGGAGGCGACGGCCAAGTATCCTTTGGGGAAACGATCCTCAAGGGAAACGCGCGCAAGGTTCGCCGCCTTCATCAGGACGAGGTAATCGCCGGTTTTGCTGGCGGCACTGCGGACGCATTTACCCTGTTCGAGCGGTTCGAGGCGAAACTCGAAGAGCATCGCGGTAATCTGCTTCGGGCTGCAGTCGAGTTGGCAAAGGATTGGCGAACCGATCGAATATTGCGCCGCCTCGAAGCGATGCTCGCCGTTGCAAATCGGGATCACTCACTGATAATTTCGGGGACCGGGGATGTAATAGAACCAGAGCATGACGTTATTGGAATTGGCTCGGGTGGCGCCTACGCAAGAGCGGCTGCTCGCGCGTTGCTCGAAGAAACCGAGATGGATCCCGAAGAGATAGTGCGCCGATCGCTAGCGATTGCCGGGGAAATCTGCGTCTACACCAACGCAAACGTAAGCATAGAAGTGCTGCACGATGAGGAGTGAGCGCGCGCCGATGAGAGCGATGACACCACTGGAAATCGTCGAACAACTCGACAAGCACATCATCGGCCAGGACGATGCGAAACGCGCCGTGGCCATTGCGCTTCGTAATCGCTGGCGGCGTTCCCAGGTCGAGCCCGAACTGCGCAATGAGATAACGCCCAAGAATATCTTGATGATTGGGCCGACTGGCGTCGGAAAAACAGAGATCGCGAGACGCCTGGCCCGCCTCGCGGGCGCTCCCTTCATCAAGGTCGAAGCGACTAAATTTACGGAAGTGGGGTACGTCGGGCGCGATGTGGAATCGATCGTGCGCGATTTGGCCGACGTCGCGGTCAATATGGAGCGCGAAGAGGCGATGTCCCAGGTCGAGACACAGGCCGAAGACACCGCCGAGGAGCGAATCCTCGACGCACTACTGCCAGGCCCCAGGACTTTCGGCGATAATCAGCCGGCGAACGAATCCGAGACACGCCAACGCTTTCGAAAAATGCTGCGCGAAGGGCAGCTCGACGAGAAGGAAATCGAAATCGAGGTGAGCTCACCGAGCATCGGAGTGGAAATTATGGCTCCTCCCGGCATGGAGGAGATGACGAGTCAGCTCCAGAGCATGTTCCAGAACCTGGGCACGAACCGGCAACGCAGCCGCCGCTTGAACATCCCCAACGCCCGCAAAATGCTCGTCGAAGAAGAAGCAGCGAAATTAATCAATGAAGACGATATCCGCGCGCGCGCATTGCAAAGTGTAGAACAGAACGGAATCGTTTTTCTCGACGAAATAGACAAAGTTGCACGCCGCGCTGAAACGACCGGGCCGGATGTTTCCAGAGAAGGCGTGCAGCGCGATCTGCTTCCTTTGGTTGAAGGATGCACAGTCAGTACGAAACACGGGATGGTTAAAACGGACCATATTTTGTTCATCGCTTCGGGGGCGTTCCATTACGCGAAGCCGGCCGATTTAATTCCGGAGCTCCAAGGGCGGCTGCCGAACCGGGTCGAGCTGTCACCGCTTTCCGTCGATGATTTCATAAGAATACTGACCGAGCCAGATGCCTCGCTAAGCCGTCAATACAAAGCATTAATGGCCACGGAGAACGTCAGTCTGGAGTTCACCGCGGACGGCATTGCTCAGATCGCGCAAATTGCTTTCGAAGTCAATGAACGAAGCGAGAATATCGGCGCAAGACGGTTGTATACCGTGATGGAAAAGTTGCTGGAGGCGCTGTCGTTCACGGCGCCTGGAATCGAGGGCCAGCGTGTGACCGTAGACGCGGAATATGTCAACACTCATATCGCCAAACTGGCAGCAGACGACGATCTCACCAAATATATCCTTTAAGGGCGGCTCACAGGTCAGTTCTTAAGCCGCCAGTTCCTAAATACTGTCGCAATGAACCAGCGAGATCACAGAGGACACAAAGAGAGGGAAAGAAGGCCGTTTACAGGTCACAAAACTAATGTATTTCTATGTGATCTCTGTGGTTTTGTTTTATTGTGCCGTTCCGTAATAAGTCTGCTTGGTAGTTCAACCACTAAGAACCTGCCTATGAGGGGCGGCTGACCATGCCCGAACACCTGCCGACCGACATTAAGCTTCACCAACAGTCGCGAATACTCGAAATCTCTTTCGAAGACGGCCAGGTGTTTGAATTGTCCTGTGAATATCTGCGGGTCCACTCGCCGTCGGCGGAAGTGCGCGGGCACAGTCCTGAACAGGCGGTGCTGCAGGTCGGTAAAGAGAGGGTCAACATTCGCGAGATCGAGCCCATGGGAAATTATGCAGTAAAGCTGGTGTTCGACGACGGACACAATACCGGACTTTATACCTGGGACTATCTGTATGAACTTGGGGCTAACCGCGATGAATTCTGGCAACGATACCTCGAAGCCCTGGAAGCCGCCGGGCAAAAACGTCGGGAAGATGCGGGTTAAGCCGCCTGGCACGGTGCTCATGAAGAAACACAACACCTTTTTCGGATTCGAACACGTAACGGCGGAAGCCAAATCACTCAAAGTCAAAGGTGTATTCGATTCGGTGGCCGACAGCTATGATCTGATGAATGATTTGATGTCGGTCGGACTGCATCGACTGTGGAAGCGATTTGCCGTGAATATTCTGGATGCGCGTGCTGGTCAGATTGTCTTGGATCTAGCCGGCGGAACTGCCGATTTGGCGAGGTTGATCGACCGACGCACGGGGGGTCGTGCGGAGATCGTCGTATGTGATATTAATGCCGCGATGCTGAATCGCGGCCGGGATCGCTCGATCGACCGGGGGATCGTTCGAAGTATCCAATATATACAGGGGAGTGCGGAGGCGATACCCCTGCACTCAAACTGTGTCGACCGCGTGATCATCGGTTTCGGTTTGCGTAACGTAACTCGACGATCGACCGCCCTGGAAGAGATGTATCGCGTACTGCGTCCGGGTGGGCGTGCGGTGATACTCGAATTTTCGACCGTAAAAGTACCTGTACTATCCCGAATATACGATTGGTATTCATTTCGCGTGCTGCCAACGCTCGGCCGCATCGTGGCTGATGACGCTGATAGCTACCGGTATCTCGCCGAGTCGATACGGGTCCATCCAGATCAGGATGCCTTGCGTTACATGCTGGAAAAGGCCGCTTTCGAAGCCGTACGATATTACGACATCATGGCAGGCGTGGTGGCGATACATGTCGGCCGTAAGTACTGAAACGCCGGAGTTGCTGGATAGTCTCCATCCAGAAAGAGTAACTCTCGCCAAGACGCAAAGAACGCAAAGTGATAAGTGATGGTCGTTAATATACTCACTTTTTTCTTAGCGTCTTTGCGCCTTTGCGAGAGAAATAATGACGTTTATGGACGAACGGTAGATAGGTGCGGAACGAACCTCCATACGATCACATTGCCACCGATGCTTTGAAATCGAAGATGGAGCAGTTCTTCGCAGATCAGATATCGCGGGCCGTTAGCGAACTGCTGATGAGTGACGACGGCGCGGCGGAAAGGCTCTCAGGGCTAGACGGCCGCGTCGTCGCCCTGCGCATAAAGAATACCGATTTAAGCACTTTCGTGGCGCCGTCTGCCAAGGGCATTCGGCTGCTAGAAAAATATGAAGGGCCGGTCGACGTACAGGTCACCGGAAGAATCGGCGATTTCATTGCCTACGCCAGGGCGAGTAAGCGCGGTGATTCGATCGGAGCGGGGCGGATCGAGATCAGCGGTGACCTCGCGACGGCGCAAAGCGTTCAGGCCCTCCTATCGGAACTGCAAATAGACTGGGAGGATATTCTTTCGCGCACTATCGGCGATGTAGCTGCGCATCAAGCTGGACGTCTTTTTCGATCGCTTGCTTCCTTCGGACGCAAAACTTCGGAACACCTCGAACAGGACCTCTCGGAGTATCTGCAGATCGAAGCTCATGTGCTGCCAACGCGCCGTGACGTCGACCGTCTATACCGTGCCGTGTTCATCTTAACGGATGATGTAGATCGCTTCGAAGCGCGCGTACGAAATTTCGCGTCGGGCAGGCGCCAGGACAAATGATCTCGCTCGGGCAGTTTTTCAGGATCTTCGCCATTCAGCGTGTCCTGATCCGGCATGGGTTCGACGAGATCATATTCTCGACCCCATTGCTGAGCTCGCTCAGTTTCGTACTGTATCTTTTGCCATGGAACTGGCGCCGACGCGACTACAGTCCGCGTGCGGAGCGCATACGGGCGGTACTTGAGGATCTCGGTCCGCTGTTTGTGAAATTCGGGCAAATCTTATCGACACGCCGTGACTTATTGAGCGACGAAATCGCAGACGAATTCTCCAAGCTCCAGGACAGGGTACCGCCGTTCCCCGGCTCTCAGGCGAGAGTTATCGTCGAAAAGGCCTACGGGAAAAGCCTGACCGAAGTCTTTAAGTCGTTCGACGAGGAACCGTTCGCTTCCGCATCCATTGCTCAGGTCCATGCGGCGCGTCTACTTGATGGCCGAGAGGTGATTGTGAAGGTCGTGCGCCCCAATTTGCGCCGCACAATCGAGCAGGATATCTCTCTCATGTACGTGCTCGCGGATCTCGCTGAACGCTACTGGGCGCGAGGAAAGCGCCTGAAACCGACCATCGTCGTCGCCGAGTTCGAAAAAACGATACTTGATGAGCTGGACATGATGCGCGAGGCGGCGAATGCGTCTCAACTACGCCGCAATTTCGAAGACTCGAAGATGATATATGTACCAGACGTGTACTGGGATTACACGCGCCAGAATGTCCTCGTCATGGAGCGGGTCACCGGATTGAGCATAGACGATCGTGAAGGCCTCGAACGCGCGGGCGTAGATCTGAAATCCCTGGCGGAGCGTGGTATCGAAATATTCTTTACGCAGGTATTTCGCGATCATTTTTTCCACGCCGATCTTCATCCCGGTAATGTGTTCATCATTCCGTCCGACGATGGCGGCGCGGCGCGTTTTGTCCTGGTCGATTTCGGCATCATGGGATCCTTGAGTGAATTCGATCAGCGTTATCTGGCGGAAAATTTTTCAGCGTTTCTAGACCGCAACTATCGCAGAGTTGCAGAGCTGCACGTCGAATCCGGCTGGGTGCCGCCGGATACTCGCGTTGATGAATTCGAATTTGCGATTCGCGCGGTGTGCGAGCCAATTTTCGACCGGCCAATGAAAGACATTTCGATCGGTAATCTGCTCCTGCGATTATTTCAAACGGCGCAGCGATTTCACATGGAGATTCTTCCGCAGTTGCTTCTGCTGCAAAAAACGCTAGTGAATGTCGAGGGTATCGGCCGGCAGCTGTATCCGGAGCTCGATTTGTGGCGTGCGGCCAGGCCCTCGCTCGAACGATTCATGATCGATCGCGTTGGCGTGAGGCGCCTGATGAGTTCAGTGCGACAATCTGTTCCTCGATGGGCTGATCGATTGCCCGAATTACCGGGACTCACAGTCGATATTTTCGACCAGATAAAGTCCGGACGGCTCAAGGTTCAAACTCACGATCCTCAACTCGCCGAAATACGGCGCGAGATCCATACGTTCCATCGCCGCGTGGTACTGGCCTTGATCGGCGTCGGTTTCGTCATATGCTCAGCCATCCTCTTTGACATTAAGGGTGCGTTCGCCCAGATGATCGGTCCGTTCCCGTTGAGCGTATGGATATTCGGTGCGCTGGGTGTAATCGCGACATTTGCGGCTTTGATGGGACGCGGGAAATAGCGGCCTGGAATCCGGTTTTCAGAGGCTCCTTAACGCATCTTTCGAAATTGTTTAGGTTTCAATGTGAAACCTTCGAAATGCCGTTCGTGCGCCTGCACTCGCGCTGCCCAAGAAGCGTAGATAGTGACACCAGCCGAACGTCGTCCAGCATTTCGAGTCGCTCGACCAGAACCGCAATGGTTTCGGGGTAGGGATGGGCAATACCCACGCCGTCTCCCCTGCTGCGCGCGTGCGCGATGAGCGCATCGATTTGCGCGTGGATGTAGGAAGTCTCCCGTCGGTTGTCAAGGAAAATGTCGCGCGCAACGAACGGGATCTCGGCTTCTGCAGCAGCCTGCCGGGCGACGGATTTAGGTGTCGTTCTGCTGTCGATGTAAAGGAGATTGTCCGTGTTTCGAAGTTCCGCCATGAGCCACCTCATCCGTTCGAGATCCCGAGTAAGGCGGCTCCCCATGTGATTATTCACCCCGCTCAGGTGAGGGACGGCGTCGCGCGGCATGTCCGTATCGAGCGCACCTAGGCCCAGCAGGTGATTGCTCTCTTCCGCTTCCATTGGCAGGTGCAGCAACACTTCTTTTCCCGAGGAATTCGCCGCCACCGCAAGTTCCGTCGCGAACGGTGAAAACGGCAGGATTGCATACGCCAGCGGTCCGGGGAGAGCGATGGCGGCATGGTCTTGGCGGTGACGATTGCCCAAATCGTCAATGATCAGCGCGATCGTCGGGATCATTAAGTCATTCGCGTCCAGCCCGCACTTCTCACCACGGTCCGTCGCGGGGGCGTTAAGGCGTCGCTGTGAGGGTGCGTACGGAGCGGAAGACGGCGCCGGCGTAGTTGAAACCACATCAAGCCGGCTGTAGCGAGTCCGCTCAGTCACAGCGAGCGGATCGACGTCCGCAGCGGGAGCGTGGTGAGAAAACTGGGCGAAACATACGCCGAGCATCAATGCCATAAGGTGGCGCATGGGACGAAGAGCGCGCTTACGGTGTGGGGGTGCGAGCGTACAGAACGTCCATACCTTTGAGCAGGTTCAATGCCTCATAAAGCGTGTAATCCCTTTCGGCCAAGGGTTGTTCACCAGAATCTTTCTCTTCGACCTTTTTGATCTCGTCTGATTCCTCGGGATTTTCCAAGTGCCGGTCGAGATTCGCCTCTTTTACTGCCTTGGTCGCCGCCGCTGTAACAGCCGAAACCTTGACCTTGTCGATGATGATGTCTGGTTTGATCCCTTCTGCCTGGATGGATCGACCCGAAGGCGTGAAATAACGCGCCGTCGTCAGTTTCAGGGCCGCTTTATTGTTCATCGGCAGGATCGTTTGGACTGAACCCTTACCGAAGGTCGGGCGCCCCATAATCAGCGCGCGTTCGCGATCCTGAAGGGCACCGGCTACGATCTCCGAAGCGGATGCCGAGCCTTCGTTGACCAGAACAATGAGGGGTGCGCCGTGCAACGAATCCGGCGGCTTGGCGGTGAATTCCAGCTGGGAATCCTTGATGCGGCCTTCCGTATACACGATCATTCCGCTGTCGAGGAACGCATCGGCAACCGATACGGCGGCACCCAAAATCCCACCGGGATTGTTTCTTATATCGATGATGAGCCCTTTTAATCCATCTGGCGCCTCATCTTTCAAATCCCGAATATGCGTTCGCAAATCGTCCCCGGTGCGGGCCTGAAATTGCGAGATGCGAATGTATCCGAACCCAGGTTCCAGCATACGGCTGCGAACGCTGCGCACCTTGATCAAATCACGCACAATGGTGAACGTTAGCGGTTTGTTCTCGCCATCTCGAATGATCGTCAGGATGATTTGAGAGTCGGGTTTCCCGCGCATTTTCTTGACCGCGTCATTCAGCGACATTCCTCTTATCGGTGTGTCGTCCAGCCGAACGATCGTGTCTCCCGCCTGGATGCCGGCGCGGTGGGCCGGCGTATCATCGATAGGCGCAATGACCTTCACGAATCCGTCTTCCATTCCAACTTCGATGCCAAGACCACCAAATTCGCCCGATGTGCCTTCGCGGAGGTCGCGATAATCATCTTTATCGAGATACGAGGAATGCGGATCGAGGCCCGCGAGCATGCCGCGCATCGCGTTTTCGATGAGATCGGTATCTTCGATCACTTCGACGTAGTCCTTCTTTATCTTGTGAAAGACTTCGACTAATACGCGAATGTCATCCACGGGAATAGGGTCACGCGTGGGGCCGTTAGAGTCGGCGGGATTTACTTCGGCGGTTTCATCCGTAGCGACACTGGACTCAGGCGTGGTAGTCGAATTCTGCGCTTCGGCGGCGAGGCTGAGGCCTAAGGCGAAAACAGCGGCCTGGTACAGGCAGGGAGCGTTTTTGATCAACATGTGCATTAGAGGTTCCTTAGTTCCTAATCTCCCAATTCTCGAATACTGTCGCAATGAACCACAGAGTACACGGAGAACACAGAGGGACAAAAAAATGACCGTCCACCTCTCATATTATATGGCTCTTCCGCGCGGGCCGTTCATTGGGGCGCAACAAACCAAGGTCGCGGATCGAGCGGTTCGCCGCCCACCCGGAGTTCGAAGTACAATCCGTGCGGCATTTCGTCGTCCCCGTCCCCTACGGTGGCGATGATTTCCCCCGCACCCACCTCCTCGCCGGCCTGTTTATGCAGTTCAGTATTGTTTCCATACAGCGTCATGTAGCCATCGCCGTGATCGATGATTACGAGTTGACCGAGGTTGCGAAACCAATCCGCGAATACGACGCGTCCACCGGCGACGGATATGACTTCCGTACCCGTTTCCGCCTTGATGAGGACCCCTGCCCAGCGCGCGCCGCCTTGTCTCAAGGCCATACCTGGCGCGTTCGCCACCCGTCCTGGTGCCGGCCAATCGAGTTTACCCTTCAGATCGATGAACGGTATTTGAATTTCGGTCACACTCTTTTCATGTCCGAGTTTACCAATGAGATCGAGAAGACGCCGCTCGTCTTCGCGCAGTTGATCCATCCGCGTGTTTCCATAATCCATCCGGGCTCTAATAGCGACAGCTAATTCGGACCTCTCGACGCGCACTTTGCCTAGTAACTCCAAATTTTTGATCGTTTCGTGCATTAAATTCCTGAGGCTGTTCATTTCTAATTTAAGTGCGGCTTCCGTGCTTGCGAGTGCTTCGAAGTTTGACCGCGTCCTTTTAACGTCGTGGTGATGTCCTGCGATGATGTAATTGTAATAAGCGAGAATTCGACTTAGCTTGCGAGCATCATCGGTATTCAGAAGGATTTTAAGTTTGGGCTGGAGCGACAGCATGTATCTCGATAACGCGCTTTGATGCAGGTAAGCACGCGATGTCTCGAGTAGCCCACCAATCCTCGCCTTTTTTTTCTTGAGTTCATTAACGCGCGCTGTCTTAATCGAGATTTGATGTTCCAGGTGACGTTGTCGCTTTGCCGCTTCGGAACTATCGCGTTCGAGTTCGAACGCCTGCTCGCGCGCCCTTGTCAATTTGATCGAATCATCTTCCAAGCTCGATTTAAGATCATGGATTGCCATTCGAAGGCGTTCTAGATCAGTGGCTTGGTCCGCCCAGGTAATCGCAGAGAGGACTGTCAAGGTCGCGACAGCCGCAATATTGACGAATAAGCCGCGTGGGCGTAGCGATAGGGTGGAGCGGGGATTGGATACGACCCTAGCTCGCATTCTGTGTTGAATCTAGGACCCTTATAAGTGGTTTGCCCGTCATCTCGGTCGGAATCTCCAGAGATAATAGCGAAAGCATCGTGGGGGCAATGTCGCAGAGACTCCCGTCAGAGGCGATTTTCGCCTTGCGGCCCACATACACGAAAGGCACGCGGTTACTGGTGTGCGCCGTGTGCGGATGTCCCTCATCTTGACCCGCAAGATGTGATCGCATCTTCTCCGCGTTGCCATGATCGGCAGTAATCAAAATTTCACTCCCGTGCTTTTGTGCGACCTCCACGATCCGGCCGATGCATGTGTCGAGGGCCTCGATGCATTTGACGGTTGCATCGAAATTACCCGTATGTCCGACCATATCGGCGTTCGCGAAGTTGCAGATGATCGCATCGTATTTGCGAATGGCGAGTACAGAGGTCAATGCGTCGGTGAGCTCAAACGCACTCATTTCGGGTTTCATGTCATACGTCGCGACGTCGGGCGAAGGTATCAGGACGCGATCCTCTCCTTCGAAAACGCTTTCCTTGCCGCCATTGAAAAAGAAACTAACGTGAGCATATTTTTCTGTTTCCGCGATACGCAATTGCCGCAGATGATGATCTGCAAGGACGGCTCCAAACGTATTGGGAAGATCGATCGCGGGAAAGGCGACCGGATAATTGAATTGTTCACCGTAATCCGTAAATGCGACGAATGCGCCGAGGTCCGGCAGCCGGTCCCTGCTGAAATGGTCGAAGTCCACACGGGTTAATGCCGTGGTTAACTGCCGCGCGCGATCCGCGCGGAAGTTAGCAAAAATGATGACGTCCCCGTCCTCTACAAAATGCCTTGTGCCGTTTGTATCCAGGATCACAGTGGCGCGGACGAATTCGTCCGTTTCATTTCTCGCGTAAGCCATCTCGATCGCAGCGAGGGGGTCGAAGGCGTGAAATTCGGCCTTACCGGAAACGATCAATTCATAAGCCGGCGCCACACGATCCCAGTTCTTGTTTCGGTCCATCGGGTAATAGCGCCCCGCTATCGAAGCGATGCGTGCGTTTCCGAGTGTGGCGCAATGATCTTGCATTTTTTCCAGTGACGCGCGAGCGCTTTTGGGCGGCGTATCGCGACCGTCCAGGAACGCGTGGACAAGCACTGATCGAACCCCTTGCGCATGCGCAAGGTCCAACAGGGCGAAGATCTGATTCTCGTGGCTATGAACGCCCCCTGGCGAGGCGAGTCCGAGAACATGCACGGCGCGGTCGTTTACGGCGGCTTTCCGACAGGCCTCCATGAGTACCTCATTGTGCGCGAATTCGCCGCTTGCAATTGCCTTTTCGATGCGTGAAAGGTCCTGCTCAATGAGCCGGCCCGCACCAATATGCATATGCCCGACTTCGGAATTGCCCATCTGGCGATCCGGCAGCCCGACGTCGGTGCCTGAACATCGGATGAGGAGGTGCGGGCAGTTCGACCACAGCTTGTGCCATACGGGTGTATTCGCGGAATGGATCGCGTTGTATTGAGTCTCGTCACTGTGTCCCCAACCATCAAGGACGATAAGCATGACGGGATATTTGACCTTTGCCATACGGATCATGAGAACGATAAGAGAAGATTCGATTCGCACAACCTGACTAGAAGTGGCCTCATGTCGTGTGGAACGTTAAAGCTCGGTTGCGCGTGTTTCTCCGATGCCGGGCGGCGTGGTCGCAATTTGGCTATAAGCCGAGCTCCTCGAAGCCCGCGCGCTTTATCTGAACACCCAACACAAATTTTGATATGACTTCTAAATTCCGTCGCCATTGGTGACGGTTGTTCAGTGTATCATAGCGTCGCTTTTGCACCCGATCGCGAAAAATAATATTACCTTTACTGGCTACGCGCCCATGGATCAATTGTCGGATTTCGTCGTTAATCACTTGATGCTCGTCACAGCATTTTTCGTCGTGCTGGGTTTATTAATCTCGAACCTCACTTCGTCCGCTGGTGGCGTTGCACCACAGGCAGCGGTGCAGCTTATCAATCGTGAAAACGCCGTGACCATCGATATTCGCGCAAAGTCAGATTTCGAATCGGGACACATCATCGATGCTATACACATTCCACTCTCGGATCTGTCACAAGCTGAGGAAAAGCTCAAAAAGCACAAAGAAAAGCCGCTACTCGTATACTGCGGCGCAGGCAGTCTGTCGGGCAAGGCGGTGCGGGAACTCAAACAAATGGGGTTCGAGCAAACCCATGCCTTGAAAGGTGGATTGAGCGCCTGGCGAGGCGAGAACCTGCCCGTAACCTCCGGTTCGTAACACCGGGAAGCATGGGCCGGACGCTGGGAGCCGTGCCAGGTATTTCCGATCAGGCGCGGTGCGATTACAGGTGCGGATTACAGGGTGCCGGCAATCAAATAGACGGAGATCAATCAATGGCCGAAAATTCAACACCGAATCCAGTCGGTGAGCAACAACCCATTACCGGCCAGTTGGCGATCCAGAGAATCTACATCAAGGACCTGTCATTCGAGGCGCCAAATTCTCCGGACGTGTTCACCACGGAGCTCAACCCATCGGCTGATGTCCAATTTTCTAATAACACGACGGCGCTCGATTCAGATAACCATGAAGTTGTCTTGACAGTGACGGTGAAAGTCCAACAGGACGAACGTACGATCTACTTGGTAGAGGTTCAGCAGGCCGGCATATTCACCATTCGCGGATTTCCGGAAGAGCATCTGCCGGCAATACTTGCAACCGCGTGTCCCAACACCTTGTTCCCATTTGCGCGCGAAGCAATCTGCGATCTAGTGGTAAAGGGGGGCTTTCCACAACTCCTGCTGGCACCGGTTAATTTTGAAATACTCTATACCCAGGAACAGCGCCGCAGGCAGACTCAAAAATCGCCATCCGGGGCGCGGCATTGAGCTTCCTGCAAAAAGCAGCCATCCTCGACATTCGCAGGGAGCGCGCTCGGATGGTTTAAGGCCGCCAACGGGTTGAGCCCGGAACCCACTTACGGAACCTCTGAATAAGTCATGGTGGGTCTGAATGGTTCATGCAATGGTGCAGATCAAGGCACGAATCACAGGGTACAGCGGGGCCTAGGGCTAAGGTTCGTAACGTAAGGCTCCGCGATTTCATGGGCCAGGCAGATGGGCCATGACTTATTCAGAGGTTCCTCAAGGTACTCAACCGCGCGCGAGCGCCGCAAGGATGAAGCGCACGGATGCGCTGAATAAGGTAATCGAAAAGATGACCTCGATGGTGAACTGAATCGGCGCATGAACGAGCGACCGGTCTTGATCGTCGGTGCCGGCGCGTGGGGCACGGCTCTGGCAAACGTGTTTGCGCGCGCGGGGCGCGAAACGCTCCTTTGGGACAGCGATGCGGAGACAATACGGGTGATCGCGGAGTCGCGACGACACCCCAGGTTCGCCGTAGATTCGGAGTTCGAACGTCTGGTCAGGCCAGTCACCGATTTAGGCAGCGTAGGGGATCTTTCGTGCGCGGTTTTCGTCGTGCCGTTTCAGGCCTTGCGCTCGGCCTTGATCGAACTGATCGCGGCCGTACCGGCGTTACCCGCTATTGCATGCGCCAGCAAGGGTCTGGAATCAAATACCGAGATGATGGCGCACGAAATCGTCGGCGACGTTTGTTCTTCCGACATCCCTTTCGCGCAGCTGTCGGGTCCCAATTTCGCTACCGAAGTGATGCGCGGCAGCCCGGCCGCAATCACGATCGCGGCGACGGAGGCGGACCTCGGGCAGGATTTGGTCCGGGCGATGCACGGCCCTTCGTTCAGACCGTATTACACTGACGATGTCATCGGAGTGGAAGTTGGCGGGGCGCTCAAGAACGTGATCGCCATCGCCGCTGGAATCGCTGACGGTCTCGAACTCGGCGCGAACACGCGAGCAGCCTTGATTACGCGTGGTCTTGCCGAAATCGCCAGATTCGGAATCGCGCGTGGCGGCAGGATGGAAACGTTCATGGGATTGTCCGGCATGGGTGACCTCGTCCTGACCTGCACCGATGATCAGTCCCGTAACAGGCGTTTCGGTATGGCCATGGCCCGCCTCGGTAATATCGAACAGGCGATCGCGAGCGTCGGTGACCTGGTCGAGGGAATTCCCACGGCTAAAGCGGTGAGTGCAATGGCAAATAAGTGCAAAGTTGAGATGCCGATAGCGTCGGAAGTCGCACACGTTTTGAGTGGCGACAGCGCGCCTCACGAAGCGGTCCGGAGGCTTTTGGCTCGGGATCCGGCCGCAGAGGGGCTGTAATGGAGCGGTAACCGACGCGATTCCGCATCCTCGATCCCTAAGCTGTGAGCGATATCACCATACGATGCGTCATCCTGATCTAAAACTAATACGAGGATGAACGTTCGTACATTACCGGTATTGATATTGACGCTCGTAATGGGCCTGGTCTTTCCGGCTCGAGACGCTGTCGCGTTCAAAATGGAATCGGGCGCTTTTCGAATCAATGCCACCACCGGCGGCGGTGCCAGTTTTACATCACAATCGTTTCAGCAGACCTATGACACCGTACCGGTCGTCTTCATCCTGACGACCAATCAGGGGGGGGATATTTCCGTCGTACGGATCCGGAACGTCACGACTACCGGGTTCGAGGCCGTCATGGTCGAGGATCCCAGCGAAAATGGACCGCATATTGCAATGGACGTCCACTATTTCGCGATCGAGCCGGGGGTTCACACCATGACCGTGGACGATGAACTCCTCGGGTCCAGGACGATTACGATAGACGCCGGGGTTCTGTCCACTTCGAATATCGTTTGCGGCGCGCCGGCAATTTGCGCGGGCACGTATACGACACAGATGACGACAGTGTTTGCCAACACGCCAGTCGTACTGGCGCAGCTCCAAACTTTTGTCAACGGCATTGCGGGCGTTCCGCCGGCGACGCCTCAACCCTGGATTACGGCGTCCGTCAATAATGTCTTGACCGACCGGTTTGACGTCGCTATCGACCGCCACGAAGTCAATCTCGGTTCGCTCACTCCGGCCGAGGCGGCGCTGGAGCAGATCGGCTACGTCGTCTTCGATTCCGATCTGACGGCGGCGGATTTTACTGCCAACAACGCCGCGGCCGTGCTGGTTGAACTGGAGACTATCCGTGTTGACCCTCCGCTCCCGCCCGCTGCCGATGGATGGAACGACGGCTGCGACGAGAACATCAACTTTTCAAAATCTTTACCCAGCCGTCTGGTCGTGGCGACGAAGCAAACGCGGCTGGAAAGTGATGGCGGCTGGCTCAGACGATGCAATCTGACGAGCACTCGCGTGCGCGTCGTCGTCGACGAGGACGGCGTCGGTGATGCCGAGCGTTCCAAGGCTCTTCGCGATGGCGTCGGTGTGGTGGTGTTTTCGCGCGATTTCTTTTTCGATTCGACTTTCGTGCCGCTCACTGCGAGTACCAGTTTCAAGATAGAAGCCGACGAGATCACCTTGGTCCCTGGTACGCCCTTGACCGTTACTCTGCGGCAGTTCTACGAACAAGCGCCGGCCGTGTTCCTACTGATCGATAGCAGTAACACTGAGCCCACTGCCGTCCGCGTTACCGATGTCACCACCGATCTCGTGGCGGGAACGACCAGTTTCACGGCCGTGGCTATCGAGCCGCAGGGCGGCGCCTTTCCAAGCAATCCCGGAGGCGCGGCCAGTTCAGTGCATTACATCGCGGTGGAAAAAGGACTGTTCAATTTCCCGGACGGTACTCTGGTTGATGTTGGTGACGTCTCCGTCACCGCGCTACAGCAAAATTTTGCGGGAGCGGACAGCTTTCAAACCGTTACCTTCAACACGGCCTTCCCATCGCCGCCCGTCGTTCTCGCGCAGATCATCGGCGTCGCCAATACGCCGGCGGATCCCGCCGTGCCCTGGCTGACTGTCGCCTATGCGACAAATTCGACGTCAATAAGCGATTTCCGGATGGCGCTGGAACGTTCGGAAGTAAATGCCGGCGGACCGATAGCGCTTCCGGAAACCGTTGCCTATCTGGCGATCGAACCAGGACTGATCGGCTCATTTCTCGATAATTCGGGGAACGCGATCAGAGGTGAAGCCCAGCGATCGTTTTTGAACGGGCTTGCCCTGTCGGGCTGGGACGACATCTGCTTCAACGCCGGCGTCCTGGGTATTCCGTTTCTCGATCTCACCTATTCAATACCGCCTCTGGTCGTTGCCCACGAAATGAGCCACATCGGCGGCGATGGCGGCTGGCACCGGCGCTGCAACCTGACAACTTCCCACGTACGTATTGCCGAAGACGAGGACCAATTCGCCAACGCGGAGCGAGCTCACATTTGGGAAGAAACCGGCCTCGTCGCCTTCTCGGAAGCGTTCGATGCCGATTTCTCGCTGTTCGCCTTCTACGAGATGGAGGAGCCGGTGTGGAACAACGGCGCTGCCGGTCAAGTCGACAACACGGTCGATACCGTGCTCGACGGTACGCCGATCGACAATGCATTGACCGCCGTGACGACACCCGCCTTTACGGCCCTGCCGGAGAGCACGTGCCGGTACGGCAGTTTCGACGGCAGTGGCGATCTGGGAGCGGTTTCGGACGGCGTTGAAATTGGAACCACGGACCTGGCCCTCGTCGACGAAATGACGGTATCAGCCTGGGTCCGCTGGGCGGTCAATCCGCCGGCAGGCAACAACCGGGCGGTATACGTCCAAAACGACACGCCGACAAATTTCAACGACTACCAGTTTGCATTGAGGGGCAATGCGAATAATCGGCGCTTCGAATTCAGGGTGCAGACCGTTTCGGGCAGTCAGCGGACGCAAACGGCGAATATCGTATCGGTAAATACCTGGTACCACGTCACGGGTGTTTATGACGGTTCGGAAGTCAGGATATACGTTGACGATGTATTGCAGGACACGGCCGCGCATTCAGGCGATTTCGTGACATTTAATTCGAACCGTGTACTCAATATCGGCAAATCCGCGAACGCTGCCGCCAATGAGCACGGCATCGATGGGCTGATCGACGAAGTCCGCTTGTATCGACGCGCACTGTCACTCGACGAAATACGGACCATTCGTCGGTTCACGCGGCCGTGCAGCAGCGGGCATGATCACTACGCGATCGACCACGCGGGCGCCGGCGGGGGATTCGGCGTGACCTGCGAAGCGGAGGCCGTCACGATCTTGTCACACGAGGTGAGTCACGTTAACGCCGCGCCGCCCGCCGGTACGGTGATGACCATCACGGCCACGCCCGGGGACGGCTGGGCCCTCGGCAGCATCGGTAATCCGGGCAGTTTCTCCGACCTCGGTGGAGGCGTGGCGCAATACATCTTCGACGGGATTGAAACCCAGATCGAACTCCTCTTGTCGCAAACCTCGCCAGCGGTGGTCTCGTTTGGTATCACCGATACCTTGGGTAGGGGAATCGGGGTCGGGGAAGGGCCAACGCTCGAGTTTCGTGACGTAATACTCCAGTTCAGCCCGGTCGGCGTTCAGGTCGCGGGGAAGCCTGAAACGTTTTCGGTCCAGGTCATCGAGACGGGCGGCAGCGGCGCCTGTCAGGCGGCGATACCGGCACCCGGCACCGTCGATTTCGCGTTCGAATGCTTTGCTCCGAACACCAATTGCACGGGGGTAACGAATGGCGAGATCGACGGTATACCGATATCCGCATTTGATCAGGGTGCAGCCGTACCGGCGGATCCCGTTGCGTTGACATTCGACGCGACCTCGACTGCGACGTTTCAAGCGCAGTACAACGATGCCGGCCTGGTCAGTCTGAAGGGCAGCGCGATGGTGGGCACCCCGCCCGCGACGGTCGAAGGCGCGACCAACCAGTACGCCGTGCGGCCTTTCGCGCTATATGTCGATGTGCCGGGCAATCCGGCAGCGTATGACGCGTCGGACCCCAACGTATTCACCCGTGCCGGCGAAGATTTCGAAGTCCAAGCCACACCGGTCCGGTGGGATGCGAGCGATGACCTCGACCTCGACGGTATTGCGGACGGGCATGAATCGGGTGAAAACAATCCGTCGACGCTGGCTGATCTCAGCGACAACAGCGTTACGGTCAATTATCAAACCAGTGGCATGGTTCCGGACGGGCGCGCGCTGCTCAGCAGTTATCTACACCGGCCGTCGGATGCCTCGGCGTCGGATCCCGGATTGTCCGACACGGGTCCGACACCGCTCAGGATCGGTCCATTCGCGGGAACCACTGCGAGCAGCCCGATGATCAATTTCGACGAAGTCGGCGTGATCGAAATCGAGGCGGTTCAAACCGGCGACTATCTCTCGATCGGCGGCGCCGAGACAGCCAAGATACGGGGGGTGAGCGGTGCGGTGGGACGCTTCATCCCGGCCTATTTCGAAGTGGTCGCGACACCCAATTTCGATCTCCGCAACGGCCTTGCTGCGCAGCCTTGGACCTGTGGTTTCACCTACATTGGGCAGCCGTTCGAATATCTGGCGCCGCCGGTTTTGACCGTAGCGGCGAAAACGGCATTGAACACCGACGCCAATAATTACTCGGCGGATGCCAGCGCCGGAGAAAACTTTTTCAAGTTCACGAGCACCTTTCCCAACCGGAGTTACGTCGATAACACCGCGCCGTCACCGAGCGCCGCGTTCGCCCTGGAAACGCTGCCGGGCGCCGCCACCCTGTCCGGGACGGGGGATTTCGACGGTGTGTTCGACGTGAGCTTGAACGGCGAGAGCTTCCGCTACGACAAGGGCGCGGCAGCGGAAATCGAGTTCGAGCCGGTTCTCGAGTTGACCATTCCCGCCGCGGAGTTTACCGATTCGGACGGGGTATGCCATCCGGGTGTGATGACGATTTGCAATCTCAACGGTCCCGATACAAGTGCGCCGTACGTCAAATCAGACATTACGACGCTGGGAGTCGAGCAGCGGTTTGGCCGGCTGGTGGTTGCCAGCGCCACCGGGTCGGAACTCATTGCCTTACCGGTGCCGATGCAGGTCGAGTATTTCGCCGATCAGGGAGGCGGCATCGGCGTGTTCGTCACGAACATCGACGATGCACCCACCCCGGTGACGGATACCTGCACCGAACTCAATTTGCAAAACGCTGTGCGTCTGACCGGCAGCGGCGGAGAACAAAATGGCGACGCAGCCTCGGTTCCGCTGCAGGGAACGGGCGGCACAACGCGTCTGGTTGACCCGGCAAGCGGTCTTCCGCCGGCACCGGACCCCGAGTTCGACAGTGGCGCGACAACGCTTTTGTTCCAGGCGCCCACGCCTTCCGGTAACACGGGTTTCGTCGACATTCGCATCGACCTTAGCGCGGACGGCATGGAGTGGCTGCGCTACGATTGGGACGGTGACGGCAATTTCGACGACGATCCGACGGCTCGAGCGAGTTTCGGGATCTTTCCGGGCCGCCGTGAAATCATCTATATCCGGGAACCCTGGGACTGACCCGCGCAGCCGTCTGCTCGAAATCTTGTGGATCGACCTCGTATCAACCCCCAGATAGGGTATACGACGACTGTGCACCCGGTCCGGGCGACCTTCTGCGGCTGCTTACGGATTCATTGCTAACAGGCAAATATTCTTCACATTTATATAGTTACTGTTAAAACCTACACAATATTCTTATAATACGAGCGTAACCAACACGGGCTTTGTGTCTGTTGCTATGCTCGAACGATTGCAGGTTGCCAACTGGTTCAGGAAACCGCGGGAATCCGGCGGACTGTTGTCCTTATGTCCCGGTGCCCGGGGTATTTCAGCGGCTTTCGTCAGGCGTGCGACGAATGACCAACCGGTGCTGGAATGGGCCGAGTTCGTGCGTACCGCGGATACCTCATCGGCACGGTTGACCGCGCTCGAGCAACTCGTCAAATCCCATGATCTCGAAGGTCAACGCTGCACCAGCCTCATCGGGATTGGGGAATACAACCTCATCTTGGTCGAAACCCCGGATGTGCCGGCATCGGAAATGCGTCAGGCAGTACGCTGGCGCGTCAAGGACATGATCGATTTCAGCGTCGACGAAGCCGCTATCGATATCTTCGAGGTGCCGAGCTTGAAGGGTGGGCAGGACAAGATGGTTTATGCGGTCGTCGCGAAAAGTCCGCCGATTCGCAGCCTGATCGAAGAGCTTTCACAATGCGGCGTCGAGCTTGAAACGGTCGACATCCCCGAATTCGCGATTCGGAATCTGATCGCATTGATGCCGGAAGACGTCGGCGGCGTCGCGTTCATTTACCTCAGTGAAGAGGTCGGGCTGATCACGATCACGCGCCAGAACACGCTTTACCTGTCGCGGCGATTCGACTTCGGACGAACACGGCTGCTGGGATCGGGCGCGAACGAGGTAACGCCGGCAGTCGAAGGTTTACTGGACGCGATCGTGGTCGAAGTTCAACGATCGATCGACTACTACGAGAGTCATTTCGGCCAGCCCCCCGTTCAGGGGGTGGTGATGGCGCCGCTCGGTAAGGAATTCGCGGGTGTCAGTGAATACCTCGGGAGCCAGCTAGTGTGCATCCCTAAACGCGATGCGGTTGAAATAAAAAGGAAAATTTGTCGCTTAAGGGATCGAAACCTCCGGTGGGTCGTGATCTAATGGAACTTCAAACCTCTGATTTTCCACACAATCATCGACACCACAGGAGGGGGAATGCGTCAGAAACGCACGGCCCAAGCGAGTATATACGAGCTGTTTGCTGACCATGACCTGGGGCGAGAGCTGCAGGGCATGTCCGAGTGGCTCGATGCTCACCCCAAGGTCCTCACGCCGGTCATGAACGATCTGTGTCGGCGGGGTTTGAAGCCCACCGGTCGACGCGGACTGTCGGCGGAGTCGGTGCTGCGCTGTCGGCGGGGTTTGAAGCCCACCGGTCGACGCGGACTGTCGGCGGAGTCGGTGCTGCGCTGCGCGGTGCTCAAGCAGCACCGGCAATTGAGTTACGAGGAGCTGGCCTTTCACCTGCAGGACTCGGCGAGCTTTCAGGCCTTCGCCCGGTTGCCGGGTAATGAACGTCCGAAGAAGTCTGCCTTACAGCGGGTGGTCTCGGCGATCCAGGTATCGACGTGGGAGTCTATTCATCGCGCCCTGCTGGCGACGGCGAAAGAGACGCGCATTGAGCCGGCACAGCGTGTACGGATTGATAGCACGGTAACGGACAGTGCCATCCACGCGCCGAGCGACAGTCATCTGCTGTGGGATGGCGTGCGTGTTGTGGTTCGTCTGCTCGCACAGGCGCGCGAGTTGCCTGGCGCGCCGGAGTTGTGCTTCGTGAACCACACTCGATTGGCGAAGAAGCGTGCGCGGGCGCTGTGGTATGCGCGTGGTGCGAAGCAACGCCAACGTCTGTATCGCGATTTGATTGGGGCGACGCGTTCAACCTTGGAAGCGGTAGCGAGGGTACGTGAGCAGCTGCTGAGCCCGGGCGTCACCGGCGTTGAACTGCCGGACTGGCTAGCGCAGGTAGCGCACTACGAAACACTTGTTCTGCAGGTGATTTCGCAAACTGAGCGGCGGGTGTTCGGCGGTGAGAAGGTCCCCGCGAGCGAGAAGTGCGTGAGCTTGTTCGAGCCGCATACCGACATCATCATAAAGGGTGCGCGCGACGTTCAGTACGGACACAAAATCAATCTGGCTTCGGGGCGCAGTGGCCTCATCCTCGACGTGGTCATCGAGCGAGGCAATCCGGTCGATAGTCAGCGCTTCATGCCGATGCTCGAACGGCATCGAACACACTACGGGACGATGCCACGACAGGTCGCCGCCGATGGCGGCTATGCGAGCCTCGACAATCTCCGGGCGGCGAAAGCAGAAGGCATCGAAGACGTTGCCTTCCACAAGAAGCGCGGGCTCGCGATCGCCGACATGGTCAAGAGTCAGTGGGTCTATCGACGCTTGCGCAACTTCCGCGCCGGCATCGAGGCCGGTATCTCCTGCCTGAAGCGTGCATACGGATTGGCACGTTGCACCTGGAAGAGCCTGCCGCACTTCGAAGCCTACGTGTGGTCTTCTGTGGTCGCCTACAACCTCAGCCTGCTCGCGCGCTATCAACTCGAATAGCGACGTTCACTCGCACTAACTGACCTCCTCGATATCGTCGAACGGGCGACTTTGGGTTGCAGCGCTCTGCGGCCGGCGAACGTACTCACAATTACGCTCGAAGAGCCCTTCGACCCCCACCGAACCGCCGCTACCGCTCCAACAACCTACTTTCAACACCTCGATTTCTCCGTGCCCATCGAAGAAAATGCCTGTTTATGGACGGACACCAGCTAGGTATCTCGACGCGGGTGATGGGCCTTGCGGAAACCATCGAAATGCAGACTGAGGTTGATGATCAACAGGCGTCGGAATGCCTGTGTGCAATAGGTGCCGCGCTCCGTTTCGGTGAGGCCGTGTTGTGAAACAGCAAATCAATCTCTATCAGCCCATGTTCCGACCGCGGAAGACGGTGCTGCGAGCAGTCGTCATTGCACAGTTGTTCGGAGGTGTGCTGCTGTTGCTCGGCGCCGTTTATGCCTACACCTGGATGCAGGTACAACCCATCAAAAGGCAGGCGGGCGAAACGAACGACGCGATTGCCAGGAGCGAGTCGCAGGTCGAACAGCTGCGGGTGCAGTATCCGGTTCCGACAGTCGATTCCGCGGTTACGCGTCTGGTTAAGGAGACGCGTACGACTTTGAACGATACACGGCAGATCGTTTCGAAACTCCGTAGCGGTGCGTTCGGAAGAATAGGTGGACTGTCCGTCTTTCTGGAAGGTTTCGCGCGCCAGCATGTCGAGGGTACCTGGCTTACACAGGTTCGTGTACGGGCCGGCGGCCGTTCGATTGGCCTTCAGGGTAAGGCTTTGCTGCCCGATCTCGTGCCTGCTTATATCGATCGCCTTTCCAAAGAACCCGTTTTGAAGGGGACTTCGTTCAGCAACATGGAATTGAGGGCGGTGCCGGGCGAGCTCGACGTGGTCGGATTTTCCGTGCGGACGTCGGGAATCAGCGCGGATGATGAGTCATGAAAGAGCGTCTGCTCGCCTACGCAGCGAAACTGGACGCGTTGAAGTTCAACGAGCGCGTATTGGTTCTTGGCGCGTCAATTCTGGTACTAGGCGGTGCATGGAGTGAATTCCTAATGACCCCCCTGGAATTGGAACGGCGCGTCTTTGCAAACCAAATCGCTCAGAACGAATCCAAGCTTGCCGAGCTAGACGCGGAGGCGCTACGAATCGTCGAAGTTTCAAAGCGTGACCCCAACGAACCGCTGCGCAAGCAGATCCAGCAAACCAACACACAGATCAAGGGTTTAGAAGCGGAAATCAGAGAGCTAGCGGGACAGTTGATCGACCCACAAGAGATGGCGCAGGTGCTGCGGCGAGTGCTCGAAAATACGCATGGCCTCGAATTCGTCAGCCTGGAAGGACTCGGCGCCGAGCCGTTGCTCGAAACATCGAATGAAGCGCCAAAGCGCAAAACGAATGGTGCGAGAACAGCTTTCCGCCACGGCTTCCGCATCCGTTTTACCGGCAGCTATCTGGACACGATCGCTTATATGCGCGCGCTCGAGGTACTGCCCTGGAAATTTTTCTGGGAGGCGGTCGACATCAATGTAAAAATACACCCGACGGCCGAAACCTCGATCGTGGTTTATACCTTGAGTCTGGATCGGAGTTGGATCGGTGTCTAAGAACTGCAAAGCCCTTATCGCGGCATCGCTGATCCTGGCCGCCGGTGTCGCGCCGGCGATGGAAGCCGAACAATTACCCGATCCCACACGTCCGCCGCTGTTGCATCAGGTGGCGTTGCGGCGTCTCAGCGACGACAAGATTCAACACTACACGGTCACCGCGATAAAGATCAGCGGAGATAGTCGGAAGGCCATCGTAAACGGTGAACTGCTGAACGAGGGCGCCCGGATTGGCGAAGCGGTTATCGTGGAGATAAACCTGGGCGCTGTCGTCATCGAATACCTTTCGGAACGCCGACGATACAAGCTTTTGCCCTATACCGTTCGCCAGGCGGCGAAAAACCGTTCAGTCGAAGAATGATGGTTATGAAAAACAAAGCTGACCAGGCGATGCGATCGTTTTTGGGCATGGTGTTGGTCGGACTATCAGGTGGTTGTGAAAACACGCCACCGCGCGTGGAGACCCTGAGTCAGATCAATCAAGCCATCACGCAGGGACTGGCGGAAAAAGGAGAGTCCGGTGAAGTCCCGGACGAAGTCGCCGATGAACTCATTCCGACCCTGAGACTCGACGTTCCCGAGGTGCCTGAAATAGCCGACGAGCAGCGTTTCGACATCGCCGTCAACCGCGTACCCGCCGATCAGTTTTTCTTGAGCCTGGTCGACGATACACAATACAACCTGGTGGTCCACCCGGAGGTGACCGGGGAGATTTCACTGAACCTGAAGAATGTGACCATTCGGTCGGTCCTCGAAGCGGCCAGAGACGTCTACGGATTCGAGTTCGATCAAACCGACTATGGATTTCAGGTATTGCCGGCGCGATTGGAGGCACGGGTCTACCAAATCAACTACCTGAACATCAACCGGAGCGGCACGTCAGCGACGTTCGTCAGTTCAGGCACCCTGCAGGAGGGACCCGGTTCGCCCAGGATCGGCGACGCGGAAGCGGGCGCCGGCGCGGATGGGCGCGGCCAGCGAACGGTCGTCGGAACCACCATCACCACCATCCATCCCCCGACGTCTTTCTGGAATGAATTGCAGACCTCGCTCGAAGCGATCGTAGGCGATGCCGAAGGCCGCAGCGTCGTCGTAAATCCGCAGTCCGGCGTCGTCGTTGCCCGTGCCATTCCGACTGAATTGCGGGAGGTGGAAGCGTTTCTGCGCGCCACCCAACTGATCGCGCAGCGCCAGGTCATACTTGAAGCCAAGATCCTGAAAGTCGAGTTATCGGAAGGCTTCCAGTCGGGTATCAACTGGTCGGCGATTTTCGGACAGGTGTCGGTTTTTCACACCGGCGGCGGGACCAATCTGCTTGGCGAATCAGGGTTGAGCGGCATTGCCGGGGCGGACGTGACCCAGGAGCCGGGGGTTACCAATTTGACCGGCGTCGCTGCCCGTGCTTTCGGCGGCGTGTTCTCGATGGCATTCAACGGCACTGATTTCACGGCATTTATTGAACTGCTCGAGACGCAGGGCAACGTACAAGTGCTGTCCAGCCCGCGTATCGCGACCATGAATAATCACAAGGCCATCATCAAGGTCGGTACGGACGAGTTTTTCGTTACGGACGTGTCGACGACGACGATCACGGCCACTGCGACCCAATCGACACCCAATATTGAACTCACACCGTTCTTTTCGGGGATCGCACTGGATGTCACGCCGCAAATCAGCGAAGCCGGCGATGTGATGCTGCACATCCATCCGACGGTGAGTCAGGTCACCGATCAGCAAAAGAACATCTCCATCGGCGGTATCACTCAGACGCTGCCTCTTGCGCGTAGCACCGTTCGCGAGTCGGATTCCATCGTCAGGGCGCGAAACGGCCAACTGATAGTCATCGGCGGTCTGATGCAGAATCGCAGCACGGAGCAGGACGCCAAAAACCCGTTCCTTGGTGACCTTCCAGGCATTGGAGCCTTGTTTCGCCACAAGCGCACCGATGATGTGAAGAGCGAGCTGGTCATACTGCTGCGTCCCACCGTCATCGCCGGCGACCAACAGTGGGCCGAAGCGTTTGTACAAACGAGCGAAAACATGGCTCGCATCGATCGCGAACTGGACCAATGGGACGAGCAGCGCAATTCCGGCTTTGGATACGGTAAACCGTCGCCATGATCCGGGACCGAATGAACCGATGAGGTAGACGACCATGTATCTCGAACATTTTCGACTGAACGAACTCCCGTTTACCTTGACACCCGATACGTCGTTCTTCATGAGCCGCGCGGGTTACCAGGACGCACTCAACGTGTTGCTCGTCGCTTTGCGCAGCGGAGAGGGTTTCGTCAAAGTCACCGGTGAAGTCGGGACCGGCAAGACCATGCTCTGCAGAACCTTGATCAACACGCTCGCCGATGAATTCGCAACTGCATACATTCCAAATCCTTATCTCAAACCCACTACGCTGTTGCTGTCCGTCGCGGACGAACTCGGTATCGAGTACCCGGAGAAAATTGGGCAGCATGCTTTTATGAAGCTGCTCAACAAGGGATTGTTGAATTTTCACGCACAGGGGAAACGCGTTCTCGTCTGCCTCGACGAAGCACAGGCGATTCCGATAGAGACACTTGAGACCTTGAGGTTGTTGACTAATCTGGAGACGGAAAAGAGCAAACTGATCCAGGTCGTGCTCTTTGGGCAGCCGGAACTGGACACGGTCCTCAAAGAGCCATCGATTCGGCAACTGCGCCAGCGCATTTCGTTTTCTTCTGAAATACTGCCATTGACGACGATCGGGGCAGATCAGTACATCGCACATCGTCTCGCAGTCGCCGGCTACGACGGCCCGATCTTGTTTACCCGCAAAGCGATGGATACTTTGTATCGCGGCAGCAGTGGCATTCCACGCCTCGTCAATATCATTGCTCACAAGTCGCTAATGGCCGCATTCGGTGGAGGATCCGCCGCGGTCGAGGTGGCGCATGTACGCAGCGCGATTGACGACACCACGGAAGCCCGGCAATTCTCGAGGTCGCGACTATTATTCGGGCAGCAGCGTTTGAAATGGCTTTTCGGGGGTCTCGGAGCATTCAGCCTGACGGTCGTGGCATTGGTGTCGCTTTACTTTGCCAACGTGTTTGCAATGCTGCCATGAGCCTCATTAATCAAATGCTGTCGGATCTGGAGGCACGACGGCCGGGTCGCCCTGCCGACAGTGACAGAGCGCTCGAAGGCCTGCAGGCGGCTGCGGGCAATCGGCAGGCACCGGAACGGGGAACCTCGCTTGGACGGTTCCTCACTGCCACGATACTCGGGGCCGCCGTTGCCAGTGCAGCCTGGTACGGATTGACATTGCTCGACAGAGGTTCGATCCCGCAATGGAGCGGCGACAAAGCGTCCTTGGAACAGCCGGAGGCAGCAGCCGAGAACGGCCAGGTCACGGTGGCCCTTATCGATTCGAGCCGGGGTATCGAGCCGCGCAGGCTTGTGCAATCGAGCGCTCTTGAAAATGGGTTACCAGCGATGGGAAATCTGCCGGATGCCGCGGATACGATGGTATCGATTCTCGATCACATCAGCGTTGCCGGACCGGCGTGGAGACCCGAATCTGCCCGCGAAGCGCTCCTTACGAATGACCTCCAATCGCGGTTGGATGCGGCGTCCGCACTGGCGGAGCCGAAGTTGATTCATGATCCTGGAAACGACGAGATCGATCAGGCGGGTCTGGTCGCGGACATCAAGAACGAAGCAGGGTCGGAACCCGTTGCCGATATCGAACTACCGGGCTTGGATGCCGATGCAGCGATCGAGGCGCCGATGAACGCCGCCTCAGCACCGGTTAACGGTATTGAAGCGACCACCGAAGGCGAAGCCGTCGAGTACGCCGGGACTATGCGCATGCAGGCCCATGTTGCACCAAACGATCGCTCTCGAGAATTATCGAATGCGCTCAAACTGTCACGCCAGGGCAAGGATATCGACGCCTTGATCGCCCTGGCCGATCTGGTCGAACGACACCCGGACTTCACCGCTGCGTGCGAAGCCTACGCGAAGGCATTGTTGCGACGAAACGATGTAGGCGCTGCGGAACGCGTCTTGCGCACGGGACTGGCGCGAAATCCGAAAGCGCATCGGCACGCGCAAATACTGGCACATCTGCTGGTCGATCGGGGCGAAACCGATGCGGCCTTGGAAACCTTGCTCGCGGCCGCACCGGTACTGCGTGAGGGCCTTGAGCACCACGCATTCATCGCGGCCCTGCACCAGCGTTCGGGAAGGCACGACGCGGCGATCCGCGGATATCGCGGAGTCCTGGCTCTTGCACCTAAACGCGGCATCTGGTGGATGGGCCTGGGCATCTCGCTCGCTGCGAAACATCGGCCAAGCCAGGCGCAACACGCTTTTCTGAGGGCTTTAGTCGATCGCCAACTGTCCGATAACCTACGAAGATATGCTAACCGCGAGATCAGCCGTTTATCCAGCTAATGGCGAGCCGCAAGAAAATTCGAATCGGCGATCTGCTCGTCGAAAAGCAAGTCATTTCCGAAGCGCAATTGGAAGAAGCTCTCGCTGCGCAAAAAACATCAGGCCATAAGCTCGGCAAAATTCTCATCGACAACGGCTACGTATCCGAGCAGGAATTGCTCAATCTCCTGTCGGCACAGCTCAATATTCCTTTCATCGATCTGGTCCGTTACAAGTTCGAAGCGGCTGCCATAAAACTCATTCCGGAAATCCAAGCGCGCCGGTTCCGCGCGCTGGCTTTGAAGGATCAAGGCGATACGGTGCTGGTCGGCATGTCCGATCCGACGAATATATTTGCCTTCGACGAATTATCGCGGATCGTCAACAAGCCGATCGAGATGGCGGTCGTGCGCGAGAGTGA
The DNA here is from genome assembly GCA_963662545.2 of Gammaproteobacteria bacterium. Taxonomy (GTDB): domain Bacteria; phylum Pseudomonadota; class Gammaproteobacteria; genus JAYYZW01. Next base: position 1,029,149 of record CAXXLL010000003.1, on the reverse strand, counting down.
CCTGCTGGATACGATCGATTCGGTCTATCGCCAGACGGAACAAATATCGGGGTTTGCCGAGCAGCTGAGCGACGAGCTGTCGGCAGGAGATTTCGACGTTCAACAACTGGTCGCTGTGGACGTGACCGACGCGCCCGTTGTAAAACTTCTGCAGACGCTGTTTCAAGATGCGATCCAGATCAAAGCGTCGGATATTCACATTGAGCCCGACGAAAGCGTGCTGCGGATACGGCAACGCGTCGATGGGGTTTTGCAGGAGCAGGTATTAAGCGAAAAGCGTATCGCCACGGCGCTGGTACAGAGGCTCAAATTGATGGCGAATCTGGACATTTCAGAAAAGCGACTGCCGCAGGACGGACGCTTCAGCCTGCGTGTCCTCGAGCGAAATATTGACGTGCGCATCTCTACAATGCCGATACAGTACGGCGAATCCGTCGTCATGCGTCTTCTCGATCAAACGGAAGGCGTGCGCGAACTAGATGCACTGGGTATGCCGCGGAGTTTGCGGGAGCGCTTTCGTGGCATTGTGCAGCGTCCGTTTGGCATGGTCATCGTAACGGGACCGACCGGCAGCGGTAAGACGACGACGCTTTACGCTGCGCTGCGTGAACTCAACCAGCCGGAAACGAAGATCATCACGGTCGAAGATCCCGTGGAATATCGCCTCCCGCGCATCAACCAGATACAGGTACACGCGGCGATCGGACTGACTTTTGCACGAGTTTTACGTTCGACCTTGAGGCACGACCCCGATGTCATACTGATAGGAGAAATGCGCGACCAGGAAACCGTCGAGATCGGTCTGCGTGCCGCCATGACGGGACACCTGGTATTGTCGACCTTGCATACCAACGATGCCATCAGTTCCGTCAATCGCTTGATCGACCTCGGTGCTCCGGGTTTTCTGCTGGCCTCGTCGCTGCATGCCGTTATGGCCCAGCGGCTCGTTCGGCGGATCTGCAAGAGCTGCATCGCTCCACATGCACCTACCGCACGCGCTATTGCATGGTTGACCGCGAATCTCGGGTCGCAAGCGATCGATCATGACTACCATAAAGGCGCGGGCTGTCACAATTGCAACAACACCGGTTATCACGGACGCATCGGCGTCTACGAATTACTCGAGATTGACGACGACCTCGCCCAGATCCTGGCGCGCGAGGATAACGCGGGGTTCCAGGAAGCGGCTTTGCAAGCTAAGGACTTCACCCGCCTCGATCATATGGCATTGGCTTATGCGCGCCAGAACATCACTACCCTGGAGGAAGTCATACGGATCTCCGCCAGCGTTACGGATGTCGAGGAATCCGCAGCGCAAAAGCCTGCCACCGAGGATGCCGAGGCGGTTCCATCGTAGGCGTCGAGAGCAATGGCCAGCTATCAGTACAAAGGTCGGGATTCAAGCGGGAGCCTTGTCGAAGGCGTGCTGGAGGCGGCCACTGCGGACGCCGTGGCCGGGCAGCTCATGAACATCGGTATAACGCCTGTCGATATCACTCAGCAGGTTAATCGATCGGGCGATGGTGACATCTTCGAGGAAATTCGCAGGTTTCTGACAACCGAACCGCCTGAGCTCGAAGACTTGATATTGTTCTCGCGCCAGATGTACACACTGATGCGCGCGGGAGTTCCGATCAATCAGGCGATGGGGGGCTTGATTCGCTCCACCCGGAATCGAGTACTGGTCGAAGCGCTCGGGCAGATTCAAACGGATCTCGAAAGCGGACGGGATTTCTCCACCGGGCTTGCACGTCACCCGAAAATTTTTCCTTCCTTATTCGTGAATACGATAAGGATTGGTGAAAGTACCGGCCAACTCGACGAAGCCTTGTTGAAATTGTCGGACTACCTGGAGCTGGAACGTGACACGCGCGCACGCATCAAGAGCGCGCTTCGTTACCCGACCTTTGTCATCATCGCGATAACGCTCGCAATGGCCATCATCAATGTCGTGGTTATACCGCAATTCACCAAAGTGTTCAAAAACGCCGGCGTCGATCTGCCGATTTACACGCGTATCCTCATCGGCACTTCCGACTTTTTTGTCGCTTACTGGGTTCCAATGGTAGTCGGTATAGTGGTATTAGCGATCGCCGTTCGCAAATATGTCAATACCGAGCGAGGTCGGTTCGTTTGGGATCAGTATAAAATTCGGATCCCGATCATTGGCAGTATCTTGTATCGCGCGACGCTCGGCCGCTTTGCCCGATCATTTTCCATGTCGCTGTCGGCGGGCGTCCCGCTCCTGCAAAGTTTATCCGTGGTGTCGCGAGCGATCGACAACGAATATATTGGCGAGAAGATCCGGGGAATGCAGACCAATGTCGAGCGCGGCGAGAGCTTGACGCGCAGTGCCGCACAAACAAACATGTTTTCCCCGCTGGTGATCCAAATGCTATCGGTTGGCGAGGAGACGGGAGCAATCGACGACCTTCTCGCCGAAGTAGCGGGATTTTATGAACGCGAAGTCGATTACGACATCAAGAATCTGGCGCAAACCATAGAGCCCGTTCTGATCGTCGTCATCGCCGGCATGGTACTCGTGCTGGCGCTGGGTGTTTTCCTCCCGATGTGGGATCTCGCAAGCGTAAAGCTCAATCGGTAGCAACATCGCGGGGCAGGTTACGGGGTAGATTCATGAATGGCTATAGAAACTGCATCGTTAAGACGCAACCTGAGTCGCCTCGAGCTCGCCGTCGCGGTGGTGATAATCGCCGTCCTTTTTACAGTGTTCATGAACCGGGTAAGCCACGTGGAAGCGGCGGCCGAAAAAGCAATATTGATAGCCCAGTTCCAGGATATGCAGACGCGGCTCCTCACCCTGAAGGTGAGTTTCGTATTACAGGAAAATCAGGGCCGTCCTCCGACCTTGCACGACGTCGTGCGTCATGTCGGACGAGGAGATTTGGAATTCATAGAATCGGAAAGAGCGTTCGACTGGGAAAGCGTGGCCCCCGGAGCCTGGGTCTACTTCGAGGATGTCCGGCGTATCGAGTACCGCGTGATCAGCGAGGATTACTTCGAAGTGGAGAAAACGGGGCCCAAACGGGTGCGGTTTCAAGTTGAGCCACGATATGTCGATATCAATGACAACGGGCGATTCGACGATTCGGTGGATCGGCTCGACGGCGCCGTTCTCAAACTGCTCGACCCGCGGGCATTTTCGACTCAGGCGGCGGACCGCAGCCGCGAGTAGGGCAGCTTGATGGCCGTCGTGTGTGCAGTGGGTCACATTTTTTGGATGAAATTGCAAAAAAATCGAAAAATCGAATCGATCCCCGGATTGCGACGACGAAACCGATCTAATTTAGCCTTAAGAATTTTATACGCACTCATCGACGGTCGGGTCTAACACCCAAGTGGTTACTGACACTATGAAGACGAGGAGACTACGATGAAAAGACAACATGCGGGTTTCACCCTGATTGAGCTGATATCCGTGATCGTGATTTTGGGGATCCTGTCCGCGTTCGCGCTGCCGCGTTTCGCCAATCTCGAAGTAAGGGCCCGCGAAGCCGCGATCCAGGGCTTGGGCGGCGCCATCCGCAGCGCGTCGGCGCTGGCTCATGCGGTCTGGCTTGCCGACGGCGCGACCCTGGGGTCGCAAACCATTACGATGGATGGTGTGAGCTTCACGGTTGACGACGGGTGGCCGGACGAGACGAATATCGCCAACGCGCTGCAAGAGGATCCGGCGAACTCCGGTTTCAGCCTCTCGGGCGCCGGCGTGTGGACATTCCCGGGCGTGCAGACGCCGGCCTCATGCAACGTCACCTATGTGCATAACGGTGCTACGCCACCGACGATCACCGTTCCAATCACGGCCTGCAACTGACTTAGCACGACTGCATCACCGCGCGTCGTTCGCGAGCGCGCCGACGGCATTTTCAATATCGAAAGGCTGGTCCGCGCCTATTTCTGTGATCGGTAAGTTCTGATGTACGGCCGGGCCTTGTTAACGGTAGCGCTGATTAGCGTTTTCGTGCAGGGCTTCGACCTTTGGTCGCTGACCGTCATTTCAATCGCGCTGCTGGCATTGGCTGCGGCGGGGACCATCGGCGCATTTGATCGATCCGAGCGGATACAGGCCGGGGCCATCGGCCTCATCTTCGTTCTGCTGTCGCTGTGGCTGTTCCTTTCGGCTCGGCTGTCACCGCTGACGGCGGTTGCCGGCATCGGCGTGTATCAACAATTGGTCCTGCCGCTGGCCTTTCTGGCCTTCCTGATCGCGCCCGATCAGGCAGGCGCAGGCCGTCACCTCGTGTTATTCAGCGGCGTTCTCTGCATCCTGCTGACCCTGATCGCCCTGGCCGAGCCGCTCTACTCGAATTCCCTGACTTTCAGCGCATTGTTCGTCCAACGCAATTCGCTGAGCGGCTACCTGCTGTTGCTCTCGTTCATTCTATTGCCGGTTCTCGGGCGCGCCTTGCGGGATGGCGCAGCGAGTCGCGCCACGGTGGTGTGGTGGTGCGTGCCACTCTTCTTGAGCTTCTTCCTGGTCTGTTTCAGTACGAGCCGGGCGGCCATCGGGGCATTCGTCGTGGGTTACGGTGGGTTCTTGCTGTCGCTCGATACGCTGGATCGGCAGCGCCTTGGAAAATTAGTATTGGCGCTCGCTTTATACGCATTCCTGCTGGCGGACGTCGCGCTGAAAGGCGAGGTGAGCGAGTCGATGAAAAGCCTCCAGGCGGTTTCCACCCGGCTTTCGATTCACGGGATCGGACCCATCGGCGATCTGGAACAGGGCCAATTAGTTGATTTGTCACCAATCGCGCGCTCCAAGGTTGCCTCGGCGAACGAGCGATTTCTGATCTGGCGCGCTACCTTTGAAATGATGAAAGAGATGCCCTTGAGTGGTTTCGGTCCCGGGACTTTTCGCGCGGTATACCCGGGATTCGGTTATGAGGAAGACCGTTCGTCACGGCATTACGCACACAATGATTTCCTGCAGATAATCGCCGAACTTGGCGTACTCGGCCTCGCCTTGTGCATGGCACTCGTTACCGCAATCGTTATCCGTTGGCTCAAGCACCGGCGCCTGGGCGGCAACGCGGGCGATCGAAATCTGGAATCGGACGGTCTTTTCTGGGGAATGGTGACGCTCGGGTCTCACAGTTTTTTCACGTATAATTTTTACGTGCCGGCAACACTCGTCATGTTCGGTTTCGTTCTTGCTCGCTTCGTACGGATTACGCGCCCCGAAGCTGCGCCGCATCCATCCCGGATGTTCCGGAATTTCAGCCGACCCGTGATGATTTTCATCATATTCGTTCTCGCGGCGATGCCCATGGCAGCCCTCACCAGTGCGCTCGCAATGTCCGTTTTCCATGAACGGGGCATGCGTGAACTGAACATTGGCGCGCTTTCAGACGCACAGAGATCGCTGCGATTTGCCGCGAACTTGAGTCCCAATCCGACGACCGAAGCCGCCCGTGCACATCTCTATCTCGCCGCTTCCGATTCGACGGCAGAATTCGAGAAAAAGCTTGAATTCATCGGCTTGGCTGAGACGCATCTGGCGCGGGCGGCGAAAATGAATCCGTTCAGCGCGGAGGTGGCGTATACGGAAATGTTGTTTGTGCTACACGACCCACGGCTCGATCCGGCGTCCCGGCTCGACAAGGTACAGAAAGCCTATCGAGAAACCTTGCGACGCGATCATCGCTATTATCCCGCACGGATCGAACTCGCCCGTTTCCTGAGCGATTTGGGTCGGTCCAGAGACGCCCTGGCGGTGCTGGAAGGGGGCTTACGCCATCCCATTCCGGGGCATCCGCTGGTCCTGGATTATCTATCGCTGTTGCGAGATTTGAGGATGAAAGAAGGCGACGAAGCAGGCGCCCAAGCTGCCGACAGGGAAATTTCCCGGGTTCAGAACGCTATCGGGGATGCGTGATGGGAAGCTCCCTGAGAGCAGGGCGCCAGGGTGGTTTTTCACTGGTGGAACTCGTTGCGGTTTTAGTCATCCTGGGCGTTCTAGCGGCGTACGCGTTGCCGCGGTTCGCCGACATTGATCCATTCGCCGAGCGCGGCTTCTTCGAAGAGGCCCTGGCGGCGACGCGCTACGCGCAAAAACTGGCAGTCGCGTCGGGTTGTAGTATTCGCGTCGATTTCTCTGCCGGTTCGAACAGCTTCGAAATTTCGAGATGGACCGGGGATCCCGACTGTACCGTACGGACGCTGCCTTTGGAGATCGTTGCGCGCCCCGGCAGTACGACACCGTTCGAAGCGAGTGCGCCCGCGGGGGTCAACGTGGCCAATAGTCTTACCTACTATTTCGATCACGTGGGGCGGCCGCACGATACGAGCGGCGGCTTGATTGCGGATCCGGCAAACCTCAGGGTCTCCGTCGGGCCTCGCCAGATTCAAGTCACGCCCGACACCGGCCTGGTCGTGGAAAATTAAAATGAAACCTAGTCGATTCCGATCTCGTGGCCTTACTCTGATTGAGCTCGTTGCGTCCCTCGTGATCATATCGATCGCGGTGCTCGGCTTGATGCTCACGACCGCGGGCGTCGCCGGCCGCTCCAGCAATCCCATGATAGAACGGCAGGCCACCGCCATCGCGCATGCCTATCTGGAGGAGGTCATGGTGGCGAATTTCTGTGATCCCGATTTTTTGACGGCGGGGCAGACCTGCAGCCAACAGTGTATGGGCTCGGCCTGCTCGGCAGCCGCATGCGGCGGTGTAGGACCACTCAAGGAAGCCAGTCGAAATTTGTATGACGACGTCTGCGACTACAACGGTTTGAATGACAGCGGCGCCGCAGACAGAAACGGCAATGGTATTGCTGGATTGTCTTTGTATACGGTTCGCGTGACCGTCATCGATAACGGCATTAGCATCGGCTCGCCGGCGATCAGTTCGAATAGCGGTGAAGTACTACGCATCGACGTCTCCGTGGGTCACCAGGCGATGGATAACGACTTCCAATTATCCGCATTTCGCGCGAACGCCCAATGAAGACCGGAAAGAGTACTGGCGGTTTCACGCTGGTCGAGTTGATCGCCGTGATCGTGATCAGCAGCGTCCTGGCGGCGGTGGTGGGGTACAACATTTCGCGTCCCATCCAGGGATTTGTCGACACCGCGCGGCGCGCGACCCTGGTCGATGAAGCCGATACCGCACTCAACCGCTTGACGCGTGAAGTCCGCCTCGCACTGCCAAACAGCGTTCGCATTGCCGGGGGACAAGCGCTCGAATTTCTCCGGACGAGATCGGGCGGCCGTTATCGCGCGCAAATCGATCCGGGATTGCCCTTGTCGAACGCGCTGGACTTCCCTCCGACGGACAGCAAATTTGACGTGTTGGGCCGCTTAAACGATTTTGGTCAAATCTGCGCGGGTGGAAGCCCGAACTGCGGTGGTATGACGCCGACGAGTACGGCGGCCTGCATGGCCGGGTCGGCGGTGGACTGCCTAATCATCTTCAATACCGGTCAACCGAACGACTGCTCGACTCCGGTCGTCGGTAAAACAAACGCATACTGCGGCGAGAATGTCGCCGGTATCGAGATCGCGGATCCCGGCCCCGGGCCAGGATTGCCTACCATCGAGTTCGTACACGATCTCGGCGCCTTTCCTTTTCCGTCTCCGAATCAGCGCTTCCACGTGGTGGATACGCCGGTGAGCTATATTTGTACGCTCGGGAACGGATTGCTCATGCGCTACGACGGCTATGCCATCGGTGCGATCCAACCGACCGGCGCTTCCCCGCCCGCTGTCACGGGAAGGGTGCTGGCCGAGAACGTCGTCGCCTGCAATTTCGAATACGATCCCGGGACGGCGACCCGCGCTGCCCTGGTTTCGGTCACCCTGAGTTTGAGCGACAGCAGCCAACCCAACGAGCGGATACGTTTGTTTCAGCAAACCCATGTGCCGAATATTCCGTGATCAAGCATAATCAATCCGGGTTCGCACTGGTGACGGCGATTTTCTTGATCGTCGTCATCGCGCTGCTTGCGGGGTTCATCGCGACGATAGGATCGGTGCAGAAGACGACCTCAGTTTTTGCGTTGGTCGGATCCCGCGCGCAATTCGCGGCGATCAGCGGCGTCGAGTGGGGCGTGCATCACGTCCTCAATTTCCCCGGCGGCCCCGCATGTTTTGCTTCGCCAACTACGTTTGCCATCTCGGGGGGTGCGAGCGGTAACTTCGATGTGACGCTTACCTGTTCTGAGGTCACCATAACCGAGGGCGCCTCGCCCTCGTATCTGGTCTTCGATCTCGAGGCGATCGCGCAATTCGGCACATCGGGACAAGAAGATTACTTCAGCCGCAGAATAACCGCCTCGGTGACAACGGCGCCCTAGCACCCGAGTATCACGACTCCCTAAAGTCGTTCTGGCGCCAGGCTTCGTACACGACGATCGCCACCGCATTGGCAAGATTCAAGCTTCGGCTTTCCGGGATCATGGGGATCCGCAGGATCTGCGTCCGTTCGAATAGGCCGAGCACTTTCTTCGGCAGGCCCCGAGTTTCAGGGCCGAACAGCAAGACGCAATTGCGCGAATAGGCAGCTTCCGCGTAATGCCTGGTGCCTGCGGTTGAAAACAAGAAGACTTCCGCCCCACTTACTGTCCTCAGGCAATCGGTCAGCGATGCATGTTTCTCGACGCCTGCATATTCATGATAGTCGAGGCCGGCGCGCTTGAGTTGTCGGTCAGACAATTTGAAACCGAGCGGTTCGACCAGATGCAGGCGGACGCCGCTGTTCGCACACAGGCGTATAATATTTCCGGTATTGGGCGGTATTTCGGGCTCGTAGAGAACGACGTTGAACACGACAGCAATCGGGTGAAGCAATCGCTTAATGGAATCGGACGAGCATAGTAATCACCGTTTGGTCGTCGATCTATGCGGCATGACCCTGAACACGCCGCTGGTGTTGTTGTCCGGCTGCGTAGGTTTCGGCGAAGAGTACACGCGGGTCGAGGGCTTTTCCAATGCCGATGCGGGCGCGGTTTGTCTCAAGGGAACGACGTTGGAGCCGCGCCTCGGTAATCTGCCGCACCGGATATTTGAAACGCCCGAAGGCATGCTGAATTCAATCGGGCTGCAGAATCCGGGCGCCCGCGCCGTCGTTGATTCCATTCTGCCTAAGCTCGATTTCGAAGAGACCCGGTTTATCGCGAACGTTTCCGGCTCGACAATCGAAGAATACGAATTGGTCACCCGCATTTTCGACGACTCCCCCATAGACGCCATTGAAATCAACATCTCCTGCCCGAACGTCAAGCAAGGCGGCGTCACTTTCGGAAACGACCCCGACATGTCCGCGCGCGTGGTAGAAGCCTGCCGGGGAGCAACATCGAAGCCGCTCATCACGAAGCTCTCTCCGAACCAGACGGATATCGCGGAAAATGCACGAAAATGTATAGCAGCGGGTACCGATGGCTTCGCGGTGGTCAATACGCTCATGGGCATGGCGATCGATATTGAAAGCAGGCGGCCATTCATCGGCAATGAACACGGAGGGCTTTCCGGACCGGCCATCAAACCGATTGCACTGTACAAGGTATTCGAGGTGTACGAGGTCGCAAGGCCTCATGGGATCCCCATCATCGGGCAGGGCGGCGTCACCACGCCCGAAGACGCAATAGAATTTCTACTCGCAGGCTCTACGGCAGTCGGCGTGGGCACGAGCCTGTTCTACGATCCCCTGATCTGCAGCAAACTCAATGCGGGCATGCTCGATTATCTCGATCGCCATGGGGTAGCGACCATCTCGGAACTGACTGGCGCGATTTTACTTTCGGCCGAAGAAACTTCGGGCACCCTATAAATCGCCCCTCAGCCTCATTCACCTCGGTCACGCCGAGGACGCGGCGCTTTCTCGAGACGCTTGAGAAATACCCTCATTTCCTTTGCGGCCTGGATATCACCGCGTTGCTCGGCGGTCTCGATACCAGTCGCATACGCCTGTCGCGCCTGCTCGATTCGATCGCAAGAAGCCAATGCCCGACCCAGGAGTTTCCAGGCGGCCGAGTAGGCGGGATCAAGAGCCACCGCACGCTCGAGATGTTCGGCTGCTATTTCCGCCTGGTCGGCGAGATATGCATTCCCCAGGCTGAAGCGCAGCAGTGCTGTTTCCCCGCGTTCCGCGAGGAACTTCTCCAGTTTCTCGGTCAGGTCGTTCACGCGCGCCAGAAAGCCGGCGTGAGCAGCACCAGTAAAGTGAAGATTTCGAGTCGGCCCAAAACCATGGCAAGACACAGCAGATATTTCGCGATCGGTGGAATGGCCGCGTAATCCGAACTGACGTCTCCGAGACCGGGTCCGAGGTTGTTGAGACAAGCCGCTACCGCGGAAAAGGACGTAACCTGGTCGAGTCCCGTCGCCATCATTGCCAACTGCAGGAACGCGAACAGGGCGACGTAGGTCGCGAAAAATCCCCATACGGCATCAACCACCCGATCGTTGACCGCGCGGTCGCCCAGCCGAATCGTGATGATCGCGCTAGGATGGATTAACCGGCGGATCTCTCGCACGCCTTGCTTGTAAAGCAGTAATATGCGCACGACCTTGATGCCGCCGCCGGTCGATCCGGCACAGCCTCCTACGAAGCTCAAGAACACCAGAATCAGCGGAAGAAATCCCGGCCAGGACTGAAAATTGGTCGTGGTAAATCCCGTTGTCGTACCAATGGATACGGTCTGGAACAAGCCGTGCCGCACGGATGCCCCCAAGGAGCCCATCTCATTCGTGAGCGCGAGGCCGGTGGCACAGATCACGAACACGATGATCAACAGCGACGCGTACATCTTGAATTCCGAATCATAAAAATACGGTTTGAGGTTACGGAATCGCCACGCGAGAAAGTGCAGCGAAAAATTTATGCCCGCGATTAACATGAACACGATCGCGATCAATTCAATCTGGGGACTATCGAAGTGCCCGATACTGGCGTCGTGCGTCGAAAAGCCGCCGATTGCGACCGTGCTAAAGCTGTGTCCAACCGCATCGAAAAGACTCATTCCAGCGAAGAAATAAGCAAGTGCGCACAGCACAGTCAAACTTACATAGATGTACCAAAGCGCTTTAGCCGTTTCCGTAATCCGCGGCGTCAATTTGGCGTCCTTCATCGGACCCGGAGTCTCGGCGCGGTAGAGCTGCATACCACCCACGCCAAGTATCGGTAGAATCGCAACGGCAAGAACGATGATCCCCATACCGCCAAGCCATTGTAAAAGCTGCCGATAAAACAGTATCGACGGCGGCAGTTGATCGAGGCCGACGATCACTGTTGCACCGGTCGTCGTGAGCGCTGATATCGATTCAAAGATCGCATCCGCGGTGCTCATATGGGGATTTTCTGCAATCATGAAAGGGATCGAACCTGTCAGCCCGAGAACGATCCAGAAAGATACGACGACGACGAATCCATCGCGCAGTTTGAGGTCTTTGTCGACCTTACGAACGGGCAGCCACAGCATGAGTCCGGCAACGAGGATGACGATGATGGCAATAGCGAATGCGGCAGCCGTCCCGTCACGAGTCCACACTGCTATAGATAACGGTGGAAGCAACACCAGGCTAAAAAGCGAAAGGAGCAGCCCCAGGATTTTTTGAATTACCTGTACGCGCATCAACCTAAATAGGTGATCCAAATCTTGCGACACTCGGGCAGTTTCCCGGGAATGGACTTGCCGCACGCATGAAGGCACGTACTGCGTCCATCAGACGGTCGATGGTCGAGTAACGATGATTCCGGGTGACATTGTCGTGCAACTGTTTCCAGAGTTTCTCAATGTCATTGACCCAGGGCTGATAGGCCGGCTGGAACAGCAATCGGAATTTCGGATTGTGCTTTAGCCAGACGTGTGCCAAGCGACATTTGTGGATGATGTAGTTATCCACGATCAAGATAATTCGACGCGCGGCGCGGTAAGTTTGCCGCAGGTGGTCGAGCAGGCAAAGGAATAGGTCGCTGTTTTTCCGTGTGCCCTCGACATACGCAACGCGACCGGTTCGTGCGTGCAGCGCGCCCGCCAGATAGCGTTTCCGGTTTTGCCCAGGCGTGGGGATGGCACGTTGACAACCTTGAGTAGACCAAAGGAAACCGATTTTGGGATTGAGGTCGATATCGACCTCATCGGCGTAAAACACTTCATGCCCCGATGGGGCTCGAGACAACGCACGATGAATGGCTTTCAGGCGCGTGGCTGCCCGTGGGTCGCGCAGATGTAAGGTCGGACGAGCACGACGCCAGCCGAATCCCAAATTAACTAGCCAGCGACGTACCGTAGAGGCGTGAATGGGCCGTGACAGCAACGAATTCAGCGTCTCGGCCAGCATCTCGCTCGTCCACGTACTGCGCAGGTAGCCATAATCACTGGGCGGCTGCTCAACTAACTCGGCGAGCGTCTCCAACAGGGTGTCATCCACCGTATACGCCCGCCGGCCCGAGCCGCACGCCTCGAGAAAGGCTTCACCCGCGGTCTGGAATTGCGTGACCCATCGATAAACCGTTGAACGCGCGACCGACAAACTGCGTGACACGGCCGTCGGTGAGACGCCTGAAGCTAACTGCAACAGGACTTGAGCGCGGCGAACCACCCGCCCGTTATCGCTGCGTTGAATCAACCGCTTAAAGCGACGTTTCTGTGAGCGCGTCAATGACACTAAACTATCCATACTCAGGTGACCTCTTTCGGGAACGTAGATTGCTCGATACAACCTCTGATCTCTGAATGTCACCTGAGTTCTTTTTATTTGATCGAGTTTTTGGAACACCTATTTAGTGTTCCAACAAGCTAATATTGATGGGTTCAGTTGGCTTGTCAGCGTTCATTGCAAGGCGCGCCTCGCAGGGAATGGCCGTAGTCCTTTCCAAGAGGCGCAGCGCAGTCCATGGACGCTGACCAGCCAACCCGCAGGGCGCTCCCGTGGTGTCCCGCAGCTTCGTTACAGCGCTTGAAAAGGACTACGGCCATTTCCTGCACACTGCGCCTTGCTACGAAACACTACGGGAACGCTGAACCCATCAATATTAGCTTGTTGGAGCACCAGGACCGGTTGAAGCGCCTAAATAAAAGTCACGTTAACCTGGAACAAACGCTCGACATCTCTGACGTGCCGTTTGTTCGTTACAAACAAAATCACATGGTCTTCGGGTTCAATGATGGTGTCGTGATGGACCATGATGACCTTACTTCCGCGTACGATCGCGCCGATCGTCGTGCCCGGAGGAAGGTCGACGTTTTCAATCGTCCGCCCGACGACCTGGCTCGAATTCCGGTCGCCGTGAGCAATGGCTTCGATAGCTTCTGCCGATCCGCGTCGCAGGGCGTGGACCTTGACGACATCGCCCCTGCGAACATGTGCTAGCAGGCTGCCAATCGTTGCCTGCTGAGGCGAAATCGCGATATCGATAATATCGCGCTGTACCAAGTCCACATACGCGGCTCGATTGATCAAAGCCATTACGGTTTTGGCGCCTAACCGTTTAGCCAGCATCGAAGAAATGATGTTCGCTTCGTCAGCATTGGTAAGCGCGCAGAAAACGTCCGTATTCTCGATATTCTCCTCGATCAGAAGATCTTCATCCGCTGCGTCGCCTAGAAGAACGTAGGCGTGTTTCAAATCCTCCGAGATTGCACGCGCGCGCTCCGGGTTGTTTTCGATGATCTTTATATTGCACGTTTTCTCAAGCGCCATCGCCAGCCGTTTTCCGATATTGCCTCCGCCCGCGATAACAATGCGTCGATTGGGCTCATCGAGTTTACGGAATTCGCTCATAACCGCACGGATGTGTTTCGGTGCGGCAATGAAGAAGACATCGTCGCCGGCTTCAATAACCGTATCCCCTTCAGGAATAATGGCCTCATGACGCCTGAAGATCGCGGTTACACGAGTTTCGATGCCGGGCAACTGTTCCGGCAATTCGCGCAGCCGATGCCCGACCAACGGACCGCCGTAGAAGGCGCGTGCGGCAACGAGTTGCACCTTGCCGCCGGCGAAATCCAGCACCTGCAGGGCACCCGGAAATTCGATCAATCGTTTCGTGTAGTCCGTGACTTCCTGCTCTGGACTGATCAAGACGTCGACCGGAATTGCTTCCTGAGCAAAAAGGTCTGGATGATTCTGATAATGGCTGTCACGTACGCGCGCGATTTTCGTGGGCGTATGAAACAAGGTGTAGGCGACCTGGCATGCGACCATATTCGTTTCGTCACTGTTCGTAACGGCAATGATCATGTCCGCGTCTCGGGCGCCGGCCCGGCCTAGTACGTGCGGATGGGATGCGTGGCCTACGACCGTTCTTAAATCGAACCTGTCCTGTAATGATTGCAGGCGCGCCGGATCGTGATCGACTACGGTGATGTCATTTTCTTCGCTGCACAGATTGGAAGCAACCGAAGAGCCGACCTGGCCGGCTCCAAGGATGATAATTTTCATGCCTTGCTGGCTTCCTTGATACGCTTCGGATCGATACCAAGACTGCGTAATTTTCGATACAGGTGGGTGCGCTCTATGCCGACGCGTTCGGAAACTTTACTGACACTGCCTTTGAGTGCCCGTAACTGGAATTCGAGGTAGGCTTTTTCGAATTGTTCCCGCGCTTCCCTCAGAGGGAGATCGAAACCCGGCAACAACGGCTCTAGATTCGCCTTGGTCCGAATTCCCAGCATTGAATTGACCTCGGACAATTCGACATGGTCACTGGACCCCAAAATCAATAATCGTTGCACGAAATTTCGCAACTCACGGATATTGCCCGGCCAATCGTAATCCTTTAATCGGTTTCGCACGGAACCCGGGAAGAGGCGGCGGGGCAGCGCTTCATGCTTCTCGAATGCATCGAGGAAGAATTCGACCAATTCGTCAATATCGTCTCGTCGCTCCCGCAGAGCGGGAACGACAAGCGGCAGTACGTTTAGATGATAGAAAAGGTCCTCGCGAAACTCGCCCGCGCCGACGAGTTCTACCAGTTTTTTGCGCGTACTCGCGATGATTCGGATGTCCACGGATACCGGTTCGCGTCCACCGACTCGCAGAAATGCCTGGTTTTCGAGCGCGCTCAACAAGCGTGCCTGAGTATTCAAATCCATATCGGCGATATCTTTAAGAAACAGCGTACCGCCGTTGGCGAGCTCCAAGGAGCCAAAAATCACTCTGCCGCCTTCTTCGACTCCGAACAATTCGGTGTGCGGATTCTCACGCGCCAGACCAGCGACGTTAACGCTCACAAATTTGCCCGAGACTCGACGGCTGTTTGCATGGATATAGCGAGCGACGACTTCCTTACCGGTACCGGACTCACCGGTGATAAAAACGCTGGTCTTGTGGTCGGCGATCCGAAGCACGTCGTTGCGCAACTTCTCCATCACAATGCTCGTACCAATGGGATCAACCGATGAATGCGTGCGCTGTCGAAGGCCGATATTTTCGGATTTGAGACTTGCGTTTTCCAGAGCACGCTGAACGGTGACGAGAATCTTCGCAGTAGAAAGCGGCTTTTCGATGAAATCGTATGCCCCCAGACGCGTTGCCTCTACAGCCGTTTCCACTGAGCCGTGACCCGACATGATGATGACTGGCGCATCGAGCGCATTGCCGACCGACCATTCTTTCAACAAGCTGATGCCGTCGGTATCCGGCATCCAAATATCGAGCAGGACGAGATCGGGCCGACGGTGACGACGGCTCTCCCTCGCTTGGTGCGCATTCTCGGCGGTGGTGACCTCGAAGCCTTCATCTTCGAGTATTTCCTTCAATAGGATGCGAATGTCGGGTTCATCGTCGACTACGAGAATGTGGCCGGTATTCATACCGCATCCCTTTGCAGCGGCTCGTTGGCGAGCGTTGCTTCTTTACCGATTGGTAACCTGATGATCGCTACCGCACCAGGGCCTTCATTATTGCGCAATGTGACGACGCCATTGTGTTCTTCGACGATCTTTTTGACGATTGCAAGACCCAGGCCCGTGCCGCGGGCCTTATTCGTGACATAAGGTTCGAAAATATTCTGCAGCAATTTTTCCGGTACTCCTTCGCCGCGATCTTCGATGCGGATCTCGATATGGTCCGCGGTCGCGTAACGCGATTTCGATGTCATTACCATGATATGCGCATTTACACCTTCCGGCGACGCTTCCAGCGCATTCTTTACCAGGTTATTGAATACCTGGCGCAGTCGGGCGGCGTCCGCCGAAAGATCTGGGAGATACTCGTCGAACCGCGTTTCCAGATTCGCATCAGGGTGTGCGCCCTTGAACAATTCGATGACCCCACCGAGCAGCGAATTGATATTGACCGGGGTCTTGTCGATTACCGGGGATTTAGCATAGTCGGAAAATGAATTGACCATGGTTTTCATCGTGTCGACCTGCTGAATGATGGTACTTGTCAGTCGGTCGAGTGGTTCTCTTTGTTCGTCTTCCAGCTTAGGCAGATATTTCTTTCGCAGGCGCTCGGCGGCGAGATGTATCGGAGTCAATGGATTTTTGATTTCGTGAGCGAGCCGACGCGCGACTTCCGACCACGCCGCATCGCGTTGGCCCTGGATGATTGCGGTGATGTTTTCGAACACGATGACGTATCCGACAGCCGCACTGTGTGAACCGGATAAGGCGGTTCCACGGCACATCAATACGCGCCGCCCGTCTGATGCAAAAATGGTTACCTGCTTCTGCCACCGCTGATGGTGTTCGGCAATCAAAGGCCGTAGTACAACACCGATCGGGAGGAGGTGTGGGTCCCGCTCGCAAATGGCGAGAAACGACGTACCAGGTTCCACCACTCTGTCTATTTCGAGCATTTTCAAAGCGGCGTTATTGATCGTCGTGATATTGGCTTCGTCGTCCAGCGCCACGACTCCGGAGGACAATTGCCGCAGCATCGTATCGAGATACTCATGCTGCGTTTCCACTTCCTCGCGTGCAGACGCAATCCTTCGGGTCATGTCGTTGAAGGAGCTAACCAGAAATCCAATTTCGTCGTTGCTTTTTACTGGGAGGCTGGTTTCGTAATCCCCGGCCGCGACCGCGGCAGTACCTTCGGCAAGATCGCGAATCGGAGCTGCAAGCCGGCGGGCAGAATAGAACGCCGCCCACACTGCCGTCACGATACTGAACATGAGAACGAGTGTGAGCGTCATCGCGAAGCTAAGTTTTAGCTTGTCGCGAAGATATGAAACTTCGTTGTACTTGGCGTAGGCGAATTCGATGCTTTCCGCAAGTTCGTTCATACGGGTTGCAATGGGATACAGTGCGTGGAGTATCCGGGGCGAACCGGAACCGGACACGTCGGCCACGCGGGCGGCAACTCGGACCAGGAGACCGCCGTTGCGAATGGGATCCAGTCCTATATAACTTTGCCCCTGGCGAACCTGGTTGAGCACGGCCTCCGGCGGAAGGTTCGGAATGATATCTGATATTCGGCTGCTCGAAGCCAGTAAATCACCCGTATAACTGAGCAGAGTCAACTCATCGGCTCCGCTGCTCGCGCGCATCGCATTGAGGTCGGAGGGCCCTGGTTCCCATGCACTAGCGGCAATTATGCTGTTGGGATTTCGCAGGGCGTCTAGATTCAGGGTTGTCCGATGCGGCGTTCCGCGTGCAAGCAGCGCAGCCATGCTTTCCGTTTGGACGAGAAACTGGCGCATACGCAGATCCAGTGCTTCGCGCCCAAGCTCCAGAGAATCTTCCAGCGCCTGTTCGACGCGAACGTCGAACCAGCTATCAATTCCGCGTCTCAAAAAATCGAGTGAAAAACTGTAAACGACGATGACCGGAATTACCGCGAGTGCAACAAAGATCAGCAACATCCGAAGGGTCAAGCGTGCGCCGGGTTCGCGTGAACGCAGCTGCTTTGTCAATCGCCGTATATTAATGCCGATCAGAATGATGAAAGCGAGCAGGCCGGCGGAATTAGAAAGCAACAATACCGAATACATCGCGCCGAATTTGGCGGAATTCTGAATTGCAGCGCTCATAAGAATGAGTAAACCCAGCAGCGACAGGCCCAACAGCGCTATCGAGCCAAGCGCAATGGCGCGCCGTTTTAGAGGCTGGTCTTCCATCGATACCATCCACTGGACATGTGCCAGCTTGGCGAAATGTATGCAAGCGGAATCATCGGCGCAGGTAGCGATTCGATGTCGAGGCGGATTCGCAAGCTAATATTGTAAAGTGTTTGATTGTCGAGTTCGGAGATTTCAGCGAGCGGAAGTCCGCGAATTCTGCCCAGATCGTCAATCGCGAGCTCAAGCGAACCATGAATGTGTCGAGCGCTTGTAATCAATTCAGTCAAGATAAACTGCTCACTTAAAGCGTGGCGCTGGATCGAATACTCGCGGTGAGTACTGATCAGTTTGGGGTCCCATAGATAGTTGCGGGGCCGCGTGATCTTGATGTCCAACTCGATCGTGATTGGTATGCCGCTATGCAGAGCGTTCAATGCATCTTCGCTGAAATCAAAAGACGCATCCGCATTGACGAGTACCATGTCATTGACGATTTCTGTGTCTGCGTTCTTAACGAAGATGTCACTTGCATAGACAGGACCGCAGATGATCGCCAGAAACAGTGTGATCGAAACGAAGCCATTTTGAACCCAGTTCAGATGCCGTTTCATCGATCGATCGGGTCCTTGATCAGGAAAGCGTAATAGAACCCATCCATTTCATCTTCTCCGGGGAGAATTTGACGACCGTATTGAGTTTTTCTGCCCCAATTTTCTTGCAGGGGCTGAACGCATACGTCTCTCTGCTCCGCGAGCAATGAGGCGATGACGAAGTCGTTTTCGCCGGGTATTATCGAACAGGTAACGTATAAGAGCCTACCGCCTGCGCGTAGTAACCGCCATAAAGTCCTGAGCAAGTAAAGCTGCGTTTCTACAAGATTCTCAACGTCTTCAGCACGGCGATGAAGACGTATATCGGGATGTCGACGAATAATGCCGAGCCCGGTGCACGGGGCGTCCAGCAGAATGGCATCGAATGGTTCGCCGTCCCACCATTCGCCGGGCGCTGCGGCATCAGCGACTCGTAGTGCACATTGCTGGCCAATGCGTTTTAAATTTTCTTCGACGCTCTCCATGCGGGCGTTCGACTTGTCGAGCGCAAGAAGGTCGAAATTTCCGTCTGTGCTCTCGAGTAAATGACCTGTTTTACCGCCAGGTGCGGCGCAGGCATCGAGGATTTTTTCACCTGTTTGCGGCGCGAGGAGCGGCACGGCTAATTGGGCCGCTTCATCCTGTACGGAAACCCATCCACGGTCGAACTCGGGTAAAGCGCCAACCGGCGCCGGCCGTTCCAATTTGAGACCGACCTCGGAAAAAGACGTAGGTTGCGATTCGATCCCCACATTGGCAAGTATCGATCTGTATTTATCCACGGTCGTTCGTTGCTGATTTACGCGAAGAGTCATGGGCGCATGGTTGTTGCCGGATCTAAGAATTGCCTCCCATTGATCCGGCCAATCGCTGCGGAAACGGTCGATCATCCATTGCGGATAGTCGAAAATTACGGATTCGTCCGCAGTTTCGGTCGTGTGAGACTTCTGCCGTATTGCGTTCCGCAAAACGCCGTTTACCAGGGAGCAAGCCCAGGATTTTCCCAACTCGCGCGCGGCATCTACGCAAGCGGACACGGCGGCATGGTCAGGAACTCCCATATGGCCGATTTGATATATCCCGCCCACGAGCAGCGCTTCGATATCCGCGTCTTTAGCGCGCAGAGGACGCTCGAGTAAACCGGCGAGCCGAGCACGCAATGAATAGTAATTTCTGAGAACGCCGTAGACGCAAGCCTGTACGAAAGCGCGATCCCGCTCGTTTTCAACTTCCGCCAGGATGGCGGGTCCAGCTGTGGACAGGGACCGACCGTCGTTAACGATCGCCTTTATCAGGCGCGCGCAAACGGTTCTTGCGGACTGCGCTTTGCGGCTCAAAGCTGGCTCCCGTATCCGTTGATAAACGATTCGGCCGACATGCGGTGTTTACCAGGAGGCTGTAGTTCAACAATAGACAGTATGCCGTCGCCCGTCGCCATTTTTATCCCATCCCGGCTCAAGCCCAATATGCTCCCGGGACTAGATTGTTTTCCTGAGCTTTCGATACGGCATTCAAATACCTTGATATCCATTTTGCCAAGGCGGGTCGCGGCGGCCGGCACGGGATTGAGCGCGCGGACCTGAAATGCGATCTTCGCCGATGGATCGGACCAATTTATCGTGCGATCCTCGGAGGTAATTTTCTCGGCGTAGATCGCTGATGCCTCATTTTGTGGCGATTCGACAATTGAACCTTTAAGGAATCGGCCGATTGATTCGTTCAATGCATCGGATCCCAGGAGCGCAAGCCGGTCGTGCAGTGTGCCTCCGGTATCAGTGTTGGTGATGAGGCAGTCCTTTGATAACCAGACCGGCCCCGCATCCAGACGTTCCACAATCCGCATGATTGAAATCCCGGTGCGGTCGTCGCCAGCCATCAAGGCGCGTTGAATAGGAGCCGCACCGCGCCAACGGGGCAGTAAGGATGCGTGAACATTGATAGCGGCAGCAGGAACGCCCAAATAGTCGCTCGGCAGTATGAGTCCGTAGGCGGCAACAACCAGGAGATCAGGTTTGTAAGAAGCGAATCGCTGCAACGCGGCGAGCGGTTTCAGATCCGGCGGTTGTTCGACCGCAAGACCGGCAGCCACGGCCGTTTGTTTAACCAGACTCGCAGTCAAGCGTCGTCCGCGGCCAGCCGGTCGATCCGGTTGCGTGTAGACCGCAACGACATTGACGCTGGGGTGGGCCTGCAGCGCCTGCAGGCTGGGTACGGCAAAAGCCGGTGTACCGGCAAATACAGTTCGAATGGATTCCATAACGGTGTGCCGCTGTCGCCCGATGCGGAAATTAGGGCGACGCGGTGTTTTCTCGCACCTTTAGATTAACAGGCTGAAGAAAAACTTGATTCTTCATCAGCCCGCCTACTGCATGAAGGACGGCGGGTACCGCAGCGGTCGCAGGCTGCAAGCGGCGGAAGGAATTGCGATTTCCTCGAACATCGTCGAATGGTCTGATCAATCGTGTTTGCTCGACAACTTCTTTGCGCGCCACGAGCCCCTTTGCGCGATAAGCGGGCCAGGCTATCGCGTAGTGGTTGGCGCGTACTACATTGCCAGTCGTTGGTCTTTTTCGAGCTTCTTTCGGATCCTGTTCTGCTTGAGCTGGGACAGGTAGTCGATGAATAGTTTACCGTCGAGATGGTCGATTTCATGCTGAATACAGACGGCCAGTAATCCGTCCGCTTCGAGCTCGAGTGCGCTACCGGCACCATCGAATGCGGTCAGCAGAATGCGTTCGGCGCGCTCGATGGTTTCGAACACGCCCGGTACCGAAAGACATCCTTCTTCGGTCTCGTTCAGGCCCTCGGATTCGACAATCTTAGGGTTGACGAAATGCATGGGGCTGCTCTTGTCCGGCGCGGCGTCCAGCACCAGGATTCGTCGATGGACGTTGACCTGGGTTGCGGCCAGCCCGATACCAGGCGCGGCGTACATCGTCTCCAGCATGTCGTCGATCAGGGACTTTAGACCACGGTCGAAGGTGGTCACCGGCCGCGCCTTATTGCGTAACCGGGGGTCAGGATGGTGGAGAATTTGCAGGATTGCCATGGCTCATCGACAGACTGCTTAGTATGTTGGGAGAATACTTGTAAGACACTGATTACTCAACGAGATTCCGCAATACGCCGGCCGTCTCATAACACGCCGTTACAGGTTCCCTTTTTTATCAAATCTGCTAAACTACATTAAGGAAGTCACGTAAGGGTATTGACATGTTTAGGAAAATGCCTATTTTTCTTGGGTTGTTTTTGTTCTGTACAACCGTCGTCGCCGACGAAGTGCAGTTACGCGCGGATCATCCCGAAAAATATACAGTTCAGAAGGGCGATACCCTTTGGGGCATTGCGGGACGGTTCCTGACCCAACCATGGCAGTGGCCCGATATCTGGGAGACTAATCCGCAGATAGAGAATCCGCACCTGATCTACCCGGGTGACGTCGTCGCGCTCACCTTCAAGGACGGAAAACCGACGCTCGGCATCGCTCAAGCAGACATGAGCGCCGACACGGACGACCTGTTAGGCGAGGTGAGCGACGGCAACCGAAGCATCAAGTTGTCCCCCAGTATCCGCGAAACGCGACACGAAGACGCCATTCGTACGATACCGCTCGATGCGGTGCAGCAGTTTCTGACGCGTCCGCGGGTGGTATCTGAAAATGAGCTCGGGCAGGCGCCGTACATCGTCGGCAGCTGGGACGAAGGCCTTGCTTTCGGTTCGGGTCTGCGCGTCTACGTTCGCGGCCTGCGCGAATCGAACACCAATAAGTTCTCCATTTATCGTCAAGGGCCCACTTACCGGGATCCTGGGACGGGCGCCATTTTGGGTTACGAAGCGCTGCACGTCGGCGACGGCTTGGTCGAGAAGTTTGGCGATCCGGCAACGGTATTTATCGTCAAATCCAGCCGGGAAATTCTCAAAGGTGACCGTTTGATGCCACAGCTGCGCGATGAAATTCCCGAATTAATTCCGCATTCACCGAGTTCCCCTGTCGACGGCAAGATCATCTCGATGATCGAAGGGGTATCGCAGATCGGTCAACACCAGGTAGTCGTTTTAAACCGGGGTGACAACGATGGCCTCGAACCCGGACACGTGCTCGCGATCTACCAGGATGGCAAAATCATCGACGACCCCATCGCCAGTGATATCGCCGACCGTGAAATGCGGGAAGAGTACCAGCGCCGGGAACGGGAGAATCCTTCCGCCGCCGGGCGATTTTTCGAGTCCATCGCGAACGATATTCGCGATATCGATCGGGCAGCGAGAAATTTCGTCGGTACACCGATTGGCGGAGGGAGTCCTAAACGGGTGAAATTGCCCGAAGAACGTGCCGGAGAGTTGCTGGTTTTTCGAACCTTCGACAATGTCAGCTACGGACTGGTGATGAATTTCCAGCGGCCGATTCACATCCTCGACAACGTTCGTAATCCATAATCCGGACCTTAGCCCGCCTTCGTGCAATAGTAGAGGCTGGGGGCGCGATTCCGATACATCGAAATAGCGGGAAACGGGCTGGCGAAGGGATGAATTTTTCGCCGGCCTGCAAGAAGGCAAATTCTTCTCTGAGCAGTCGTGCATCTATTGTACGACCTAGCTAGTGTCCGTCCATAAACAGGCATTTTCTTCGATGGGCACGGAGAAATCGAGGTGTTGAAAGTAGGTTGTTGGAGCGGTAGCGGCGGTTCGGTGGGGGTCGAAGGGCTCTTCGAGCGTAATTGTGAGTACGTTCGCCGGCCGCAGAGCGCTGCAACCCAAAGTCGCCCGTTCGACGATATCGAGGAGGTCAGTTAGTGCGAGTGAACGTCGCTATTCGAGTTGATAGCGCGCGAGCAGGCTGAGGTTGTAGGCGGTAACCGGTCAAACGGCGGCGTCTGGTAATTGATCTCGTGTTGCGGTAACGACGGCCAAGTTAGAACGCAGCGGTTGGGTAGCGAACAATGTCTTCCACACCCGAGGCGTGAGTTGTTCCACTGCGCTATCCGGATGGATCGCGATCCTCTGGAGTACATCAACCAGGTAGGTGTACGGATTAATGCCGTGTATTCGGCAAGTACAGATCAAACTTTGTATGATCCCAACGTGTTCAGCGCCCACCTCAGTCCAACAGAACATCCAATTCTTTCGGCCCATCGGAATGGGTCTCAGAGCGCGCTCTAAATGATTCGTGTCGATCGCGACGCTCGCATCCGATAAGTAAACACGTAACGCGCCCTCACGCTCGGCTGCATAGGCCAGCGCCTTCGTAAACGGCTGACTCGGTAATAAACCCATGCACTGGCGTTGCTCGTCAAGCCAGGCAAAAAATGCATCAACCGCAGGCAAGGCGTACCGGCTGCGGTAGGTCTGGGTCGCCGCTTCATCCATTGCCTGGTCACGGATGGTGGCCTCAACGGCATACAGTGCCGCGATCAAATCAAGTGCCTGCGCCGCACTTTGTGGCCTATCGGATAATGCCCTTTCGAACTGACGACGCGTGTGCGCCCAGCATTGCGCATGCACGACTTCATCGCCGCGATCGGCGGCAAAACGCGCATAAGCCGCGGCGCCATCGGTTAGTAAGGTGCCTTTAAAGTCCACCAACGTTTTGTCGATGTGCGACCGCGCCTTGGTTCGCGCAAACGTGAACGCAATCTCATCCGCTTCGCCATAAATTGGCCAATACCACGCCGCGTTCATCTTGCCCTTGCCCGAGCGACCCGCCTTAATCGGCGTTTCATCCATCGCCAGCGTCTTCGATAACAAGATATGCCGCAACTGCGCCAGATAAATCGGCTTCAACAGGTCACTTGCCTTCTGCACCCAGTGCGTCAGACTCGACCGCGCCACGGTAATGCCGTTCAGCCCCATTCGTTGATGTTGACGGTACAGCGGCAGGTGATAAGCGAACTTATCAACCAGCATCCCCGCAACCACACTCACATCCGCCAATGAGCCGGACCACAGACCATCGGGCGCCGGGATCGTGAAGATCTGACCGTCGCTTTTGCGCTTCACTACCGGTTGGATGTACTTCAAGACCACATAGGCCGCCGGCCGTTGCGCTAAACGATAGGTGATCTTTTCACTGCTCGCTTCAAACGCATCCGCGACATCTTCAGGTACCGACAATTGGATGCATTCAATCGGCACCGAGTCATCGAAACGTAACCCTTGATCAGTCACACAATCATCGCCACGGCGCTTTCCTTTGCGCCGCTGATAAGTGATCGTTTCTTTCTCAACCGCCGCCGTCGATGACGACTCATCCTCGAAGCCATTGAGTAACCGTTGATCGGGATTGGGATCAATCAGCCGCCGTTCAGACTTGCGACCGAACAGTTGGCGTTTGAACCAGTCGAGTTGTTGGGTGAGTGTGGCGACCTGCGTTTTGAGGGCTGTGTTTTCCGCTTGTAACACCGCCGCATCAAGTGATATTTCCGGCGTTGCATAACCCCCATTCATGGGTACGTATTGTACCGTTTACACTGCTGACCGTCGATCGTTTTCCGGTAATCGAAACCGTTTTAATCGACGCACTGAGCGTAGATCGATCCCTTCAATAATGCACTGCCATTCGCTGCGTTGCAGCCGCTGTTTGACCTCGCTATTCCACCGAACCTGGAACTGACCGCGTTCGAGTTTCTTACTCCACAGACAATATCCGTCCGACTCAAAGTACAGCGCTTTTAATAACGTACGCCGGCGATTGACGAAAACGTACAGTGCCCCATCGAGGGGCTCCTCGTGTAACGCCTGCCGCACCAACGCCGATAAACCATGGAACGATTGACGCATATCAGTCGGTGCCCGACATAACCATATACGCAAACCCGATGGGGGCGACCACATCAGTGCCGTGACACACGTAGCACGATGTCATCACCGAGCGCTAACTCGATATCCCATTGTGCATTGGTTAATGGTTGTAACGGGGCCAACTCGACGAAACGTGTTTCCGCCTTCCCTATCTGAGCGTCCCTCGCTGACCTCGACTTCCTTTTACTGAACGTCGAATATCCAATTCCTCGCTCAGCACAGAATGCGCGGATCGATGAACCGCTTTGTGCCTGCTCCGCTAATAGGCCACGCCACTCATCCGCACTACGTCGTTTGTTCCGAGGTTTTCCGTGATCATTCATTTACCAAGCTCCCGATTGACTGGGAAACCTGGCAAACTAAACCATCTGCCCGAGACCGTGAATAACGGCCTGGATTGACCGGTTACTGTAGGCGACCACAGAAGACCACACGTAGGCTTCGAAGTGCGGCAGGCTCTTCCAGGTGCAACGTGCCAATCCGTATGCACGCTTCAGGCAGGAGATACCGGCCTCGATGCCGGCGCGGAAGTTGCGCAAGCGTCGATAGACCCACTGACTCTTGACCATGTCGGCGATCGCGAGCCCGCGCTTCTTGTGGAAGGCAACGTCTTCGATGCCTTCTGCTTTCGCCGCCCGGAGATTGTCGAGGCTCGCATAGCCGCCATCGGCGGCGACCTGTCGTGGCATCGTCCCGTAGTGTGTTCGATGCCGTTCGAGCATCGGCATGAAGCGCTGACTATCGACCGGATTGCCTCGCTCGATGACCACGTCGAGGATGAGGCCACTGCGCCCCGAAGCCAGATTGATTTTGTGTCCGTACTGAACGTCGCGCGCACCCTTTATGATGATGTCGGTATGCGGCTCGAACAAGCTCACGCACTTCTCGCTCGCGGGGACCTTCTCACCGCCGAACACCCGCCGCTCAGTTTGCGAAATCACCTGCAGAACAAGTGTTTCGTAGTGCGCTACCTGCGCTAGCCAGTCCGGCAGTTCAACGCCGGTGACGCCCGGGCTCAGCAGCTGCTCACGTACCCTCGCTACCGCTTCCAAGGTTGAACGCGTCGCCCCAATCAAATCGCGATACAGACGTTGGCGTTGCTTCGCACCACGCGCATACCACAGCGCCCGCGCACGCTTCTTCGCCAATCGAGTGTGGTTCACGAAGCACAACTCCGGCGCGCCAGGCAACTCGCGCGCCTGTGCGAGCAGACGAACCACAACACGCACGCCATCCCACAGCAGATGACTGTCGCTCGGCGCGTGGATGGCACTGTCCGTTACCGTGCTATCAATCCGTACACGCTGTGCCGGCTCAATGCGCGTCTCTTTCGCCGTCGCCAGCAGGGCGCGATGAATAGACTCCCACGTCGATACCTGGATCGCCGAGACCACCCGCTGTAAGGCAGACTTCTTCGGACGTTCATTACCCGGCAACCGGGCGAAGGCCTGAAAGCTCGCCGAGTCCTGCAGGTGAAAGGCCAGCTCCTCGTAACTCAATTGCCGGTGCTGCTTGAGCACCGCGCAGCGCAGCACCGACTCCGCCGACAGTCCGCGTCGACCGGTGGGCTTCAAACCCCGCCGACACAGATCGTTCATGACCGGCGTGAGGACCTTGGGGTGAGCATCGAGCCACTCGGACATGCCCTGCAGCTCTCGCCCCAGGTCATGGTCAGCAAACAGCTCGTATATACTCGCTTGGGCCGTGCGTTTCTGACGCATTCCCCCTCCTGTGGTGTCGATGATTGTGTGGAAAATCAGAGGTTTGAAGTTCCATTAGATCACGACCTACCGGAGGTTTCGATCCCTTAAGCGACAAATTTTCCTTTTTATTTCAACCGCATCGCGTTTAGGGATGCACACTAGCTATCATGGCAAGCGATGGACAAGGGACTGGACATCGACGTACTGCGGCATCTACTCGCCTACCATGCCGCCCTTTATACCGCTGGGCGCACTGCGGCGAGTGCCGTCTCCCAATACCGACAAACTCTCAAAACGGTCGCAAACGGCGGCGCATTTCTACCACGGGTCATTGCGAGGTTTGGCGATAGCGGTGTCAAACCCCGATGGGATCTCGCCGATCGCGCGCTTAAATGGGGAGCCACGCCGAGTCATCATTTGATATCTGTCGATGACGCCCGCTACCCGGTGTTGCTGCGCGAAATTGCCGTCCCCCCACCCGTATTATTCGTCGCAGGAGCGGCAGAATTTCTCACCCATGCCCAAATTGCAATCGTCGGGAGTCGCAACGCGACGAAACCGGGCTGCGAATTCGCGACGGATATCGCTTGTGAGCTTGCCGCGTTCGGCCTGGTTATCACCAGCGGCCTGGCGTTTGGTATCGACGCTTGCGCACACCGGGGCGCACTGAAAGCGGGCGTTACGATAGCGGTGCTTGGTTGCGGAATTGATCGTATCTACCCTTCCCGCCACCAGGATCTCGCCATGGAAATCAGCCGTTCGGGCGCGGTCATATCCGAATTTCCACTGGGTGCCCCACCGCGGAAACATCATTTCCCTCAGCGCAACCGGATTATCAGCGGTCTCGCCCGAGGCACCATCGTCGTCGAAGCCGCTAGTCGAAGTGGTTCGATTTCGACCGCGATGCACGCCGCAGAGCAGGGACGCGAGGTATTCGCCGTTCCCGGATCCGTCCGCAATCCTATGAGCAAAGGCTGTCACGCATTGATCGCACAGGGTGCGAAGCTAATCGAATGTGCCGCGGACGTTGTCGGTGAGTTTACCGATCTCCCTTTGGCGGTCCCACCCGCAGCGACGCGTACACGCACCGTTGTGCACGCCAACTCGGTCGCAGCGTCGTTGGGACGGCGAGAGACCGAAGCGTTTGAAGCCTGTGGTTGGGAACCGTTCACAATGGATCAGATCATTTTTCACTCTGGATTGACGGCTCAGGACGTTTCCTCCATGCTGTTGACGCTTGAACTTGCCGGGCAAATTGCAATGCATGCGGCAGGAACTTATATACGTATTCGATAACATGCGCGGAATTTCGATCAGGCAACGATACGCCACCCACATCGAAACAGCGCTTTTCGGAAATACCAAATGACCCAAACAGCTTTCCGCCGGCGAGGTCGGACTTATTGATGATGAAGCAAACGGTCATTGATATTTTGATTTATCTGTTCGAGCATTATGTCGACGAAGAGATAGAACTCGATGTCGATCGCGATCGGTTGAAATCCGAACTTTATGAGGCGGGATTCGAGGGTGGACAGGTCGCGAGGGCATTCGACTGGTTGCAGGAACTGGCGGCAAACCGTGATAACGCGAATGATATGCCGCTACCTGCGCAAACCTCGACGCGAATATATACCGGCGAGGAAGAACGTAAGCTGGATACCGAATGTCGCGGGTTCTTGTATTTCCTGGAACAAGCCAGTGTTCTGAACAGCTCCAGTCGAGAGCTGGTGATTGAACGCGTGCTCGCATTGGAATCCGACGATATTGATGTAGAACAGCTCAAGTGGATCATATTGATGGTGTTGTTCAGTCAACCGGGCCAGGAACAGGCTTTTTTATGGATGGAAGATCTCGTTATGGACGACCTGTACGGAAATCTCCATTAGGGTTCGGCGTTTCAGGCGCTTTCCTTTTTCGAATCTGAATTGCATCTTTCCATGGTCGCTAACCTAGTCATCGTCGAATCCCCGGCGAAAGCCAGCACCATCAAGAAATACCTTGGTAAGGACTACGAAGTCCTGGCTTCCTACGGGCACGTACGTGATTTGCTGCCGAAAGAAGGAGCGGTCGATACAGAAAACGACTTCGAAATGAAGTACGAAGTCATCAAACGAAATTCGAAGTACGTCGACCAGATCGCAAAAGCCATGAAAAAGGCCGATGCCCTTTACCTCGCCACTGACCTGGATCGGGAAGGTGAGGCCATTTCCTGGCACCTGGTCGAGCTGTTGCGCGGGCGCTCGATATTGGACGGTAAGGAGGTCTATCGCGTCGTCTTCCACGAGATCACTGAACGGGCGATCAAGGAGGCAATGGACTCGCCGCGCAAGGTTTCCATGGATCTCGTTAATGCGCAGCAGGCGAGGCGGGCGCTCGACTATCTCGTCGGATTCAATCTATCCCCTCTGCTGTGGAAAAAAATCAAAAGAGGTTTGTCTGCCGGCCGGGTGCAAAGTCCGACGCTCCGGCTCATTTGCGAACGCGAAGCAGAAATCGACAAATTCAAAAGTCGCGAATACTGGACCATCGAAGCGGATCTTATCGCCGGTAAAAGTCCTTTTGTGGCGAAATTGAGCGAATTGAACGGTGAGAAGGTTCGGCAATTTACGGTGACTTCGGAAGATCAGGCTGCCGATGTCCGAGAGCAGATGGTTGACGCGGCCGAAGGGGAACTCGTGGTCGCCAAAGTAGAGCGAAAAAATCGAAAACGTCATCCGGCGTCGCCGTTCATCACGTCCACCTTGCAGCAGGAAGGCGTGCGCAAACTCGGTTTTACCGCCCAACATACGATGCGTATTGCACAGCAGTTATATGAGGGCGTCGACATAGGAACCGGAAGCACCGGACTCATCACGTACATGCGTACGGACTCGCTCAACCTGGCGCGCGAAGCATTGGACGAATTGCGGCATTTTGTTGTCGAAAAATACGGGAAAGACCAAATACCCAAGACCCCTCGAATTTTTAAAACGAAATCAAAGAACGCTCAGGAAGCGCACGAAGCAATACGTCCGACGTCCTGTTTGCGCGTTCCTTCGGAGATTAAATCCTTTCTGTCCAAGGAGCAGTTCAAACTCTATGATTTGATCTGGAAACGGACGGTGGCGTGTCAAATGATCCATGCGACTATCGATACGGTATCCGCTGATCTCAATGCCGGTTCGAACGGGGTGTTTCGCGCAACCGGATCGACGGTCACGGAGCCTGGATTCATGGCGGTCTACCTCGAGGGATCCGACGATACCGAGCAGGAATCTAAGATGTTGCCGCCGCTCGAACCGCAGCAGAAAATAAAACTTGAGCAGATCCGCAACGAACAGCACTTTACTGAACCACCGCCGCGTTATACGGAAGCAAGCCTGGTGAAAACGCTCGAAGAGTATGGCATCGGGCGCCCTTCCACCTATGCGTCAATTATTTCAACGCTAGTGCAGCGAGAATACGTTGAATTCGAAAAGAAACGATTTCAGCCGACTGATATCGGCAAGGTCGTGAATACGTTTCTTACCAATCATTTCGCGACCTATGTCGATTACAATTTCACCGCAAAGCTCGAGGATGATCTGGACGCAATTTCGCGTGGTGAAAAGGAATGGATCCCGCTGCTGCGAGATTTCTGGGAACCATTTTCCGCCATTATCAAAGACAAAGAGGAGAATGTTTCCAGAAAGGAAGCAAATCAAGCGCGCGAATTGGGTGTCGATCCCAAAAGCGGGAAACCCGTGGCCGTGCGAATGGGACGGTACGGTCCATATGTCATCATCGGTTCGACTGAAGACGAAGAAAAACCGCAGTTTTATGGATTGCGCCAGGGCCAACGGATCGAGGGCATTACTCTCGAAGAAGCGCTTGAACTTACGAAGCTGCCGCGCGAACTGGGGGAGACGCCCGACGGCGTGCCGCTGTCGGTAAGCATCGGTCGTTACGGTCCTTATGTACGTTTCGCCGATAAATTCGCCAGTCTGGCCAAGGAAGATGACCCCTATACCATCACGCTGGAGCGGGCCTGCGAACTTGTCGAAGAGAAAAAAAAGGTGGACGCGGCAAAGCAGATCCAAGAATTTCCGGACAGCGACATCAAGGTGCTCAACGGGCGGTACGGGCCTTATATCACCGACGGCACCAAAAATGCCCGTGTACCAAAAGACCAGGATCCGAAAATCTTGAGTCTCGAAGAATGTCAGACCTTACTGGCCAACGCGCCGGCCAAGCGCGGCCGTCGCCGGGCCGCCAAGGGATCGTGAATGGTTCGATATCATCATGGTGCGGGCATGAAGCCGCGTGACTGAAAACCGACGGTTCGTCGCCATACTGATGGGCTCGCACTCTGATTTGCCGACGATGCAATCGACCGCGAGCGTTTTGGATTCGTTCAATATTCCCTACGAAATGAATATCAAATCGGCGCATCGAACGCCGGCTGAAACCCAAGATTACGTGATTGATGCGGAAAAGAGGGGCTGCGCCGTATTTATCGCAGCCGCGGGACTTGCGGCGCATCTCGCGGGCGCGGTCTCCGCACGGACCGTCCGCCCGGTTATCGGGGTGCCCATGGAAGGCGGGCCCCTGCAAGGCGTGGATGCGCTTTTATCTACTGTGCAGATGCCTGGTGGGATTCCCGTCGCATGCACCGCAATCGGTAAGGTGGGCGCGAAGAACGCGGGATACCTGGCTGCGCAGATTCTCAGTCTCAATGACGAAGCCCTAGCACAGGCATTACGCGACGAGCGCCTGGCCAATGCCGCGAAAATTCTCGAAAAAGACGCCGAACTGCGGCGCGGCTGATCTAACCGTACTCGATTGGCGCACTGATGCAGCGGCCCGTGTCCTGCTACGGGGCGGCGTGGTCGCGCACGCCACAGAAGCGGTATTCGGGCTTGCTGCGAGCGCTTACGATCGCGTTGCCTGCATCCGTATCGCCCGTCTAAAACGCCGCTCAGCGCGCAAACTCTTCATCGTCGTGGGCGCGGATCTCGCTCAGATCCAGCGGTTCGTGACCCTGGAAACGCCTCTAATGCACGAAATTCTCCAGAGCTGGCCGGGGCCTCATACCTGGATCCTGCCAGCACGCCGGACGGCTCCACGATGGCTCAAGAATGGTCGGGGACAGATTGCCGTACGCGTGACTGCCCACGGGCAGATGGCCGTCCTCTGCGGCCGGGCCGGGCCTTTAGTGTCGACCAGTGCGAATCCAATGGGGCGGCGACCCGCGAGGACGGTTTTGGCAGCCAGGCGCTATTTCGGCAAACAAATCGAGTGCTATCTCGGCGGACGGGTGGGGTCTAATTTGCGGCCGACGGCTATTCGAGACGGGTCGACGGGTAAGATCATTCGTGCTTAGGAGCCTGTCGGACTTAGAAAGAATTGACTTGGGCGGTGGGATAGCGGTCTGAGAGGCGCGATGGTTTTGTTCAGCGCACCCCTGCCGGGCTGGCGCGAAAATTCGTTCCTGGCGAATTTTTCGTTATATAGCCCCACTATTCGCCTCAAACCATGACCCCTCTCAGACCGCTATCCCACGCGCTTCGCTACGATTCCCTAAGTCCGACAGGCTGCTTGTATTGACATAACCCTCAAATATTTCGACAATTTACGGCTACCGTTTTGGAGGGGTACCCAAGCGGTCAACGGGAGCAGACTGTAAATCTGCCGGCTCAGCCTTCGTAGGTTCGAATCCTACCCCCTCCACCAGGCAGGAGTGATGGGACGCTCCAAATCTTTGCCAGTCCATGGCGTTAGCATTCGGCGGGTGTAGTTCAATGGTAGAACCTCAGCCTTCCAAGCTGATGATGTGGGTTCGATCCCCATCACCCGCTCCAGTATGAGTGGAAAGTAGAAAGGTGCAAATAGCAAAGAGGCGCTGTTCAACGAGCTTTCCGCTTATTCCTTTCTGCTTTGTGCTTCGCTGGGCCCATGTAGCTCAGTCGGTAGAGCACTTCCTTGGTAAGGAAGAAGTCACCGGTTCAATTCCGGTCATGGGCTCCAAAGTATTCGACCCGAAATGATCGATTGGTGGTAACGACGCAATGTTTCTGATCGAACGTATCTGACTTAGGAGACGCAACAGCATGTCCAAGGCAAAATTTGAAAGAACGAAGCCGCATCTGAATGTGGGTACGATTGGTCATGTAGATCATGGTAAGACGACGTTGACGGCGGCATTGACGATGGTGTCGGCGGAAAAGTTCGGCGGCGAGACGAAGAACTACGCTCAGATCGATAACGCGCCGGAAGAGCGGGAGCGCGGGATCACGATAGCGACGGCGCATGTGGAATACGAAAGCGAATCACGTCATTACGCGCATGTTGATTGTCCGGGTCACGCGGATTACGTAAAGAATATGATCACGGGTGCGGCGCAGATGGACGGCGCGATCCTGGTGTGCAGCGCGGCGGATGGTCCGATGCCGCAGACTCGGGAGCACATATTGCTGGCGCGTCAAGTGGGTGTACCGAAGATCGTGGTGTACCTGAACAAGGCGGACATGGTGGACGACGCGGAATTGCTGGAGCTGGTGGAGCTGGAGGTACGAGAACTACTGGACGCCTACCAGTTTCCGGGCGACGACACGCCGGTGATCGTGGGCAGTGCGCTGAAGGCGATGGAGGGTGACGAGGGAGAGTTGGGTCGCCCGTCGATTGAGAAGTTAGTGGCGGCGATGGATGAATTCATCCCGATCCCGGAGCGCCTGGTGGACCTGCCGTTTTTGATGCCGATTGAGGATGTATTTTCGATATCGGGACGCGGGACGGTGGTGACGGGGCGCGTCGAGCGGGGCAAGATCTTGGTCGGTGAGGAGATCGAGATTGTGGGCATCAAGGAGACGAAGAAGACGACGTGTACGGGAGTTGAGATGTTCCGCAAGCTGCTGGACGAAGGTCAGGCGGGAGACAACGTGGGCATCTTGTTACGGGGTACGAAGCGAGAAGAAGTGGAGCGTGGTCAGGTGTTGTGCAAGCCGGGTTCGGTGAATCCGCACACGCATTTTGAGGCGGAGGTATACGTCTTGTCGAAAGACGAAGGCGGGCGACACACGCCGTTTTTCGCGAACTACCGGCCGCAGTTTTATTTTCGGACGACGGACATGACGGGTGCGGTGGAGTTGCCGGAGGGCGTGGAGATGGTGATGCCTGGAGACAACGTGAAGATCACGGTGAAATTGATCGCACCGATCGCGATGGAGGACGGCTTGCGCTTCGCGATCCGGGAAGGCGGGCGCACGGTTGGGGCGGGCGTCGTAGCCAAGGTTATTGAATGATTTGCACGGTACCCGTCTTAAAATTAATTGCATGCGCGCACGTGAATAATTCTGAGACGGGTTCTAGTTCAAGGCCAGTAGCTCAATTGGCAGAGCGGCGGTCTCCAAAACCGCAGGTTGGGGGTTCGATTCCCTCCTGGCCTGCCACCTGAGCAGGCACGAACAGCAACGCGGAAATACTCTGATCGGGAATAGCAAACTAGGAGACGGCAGGGGTTTGAAGCGGGCACAGAGCGCCGCTTTTTCAAGCTTCTGCGTGTGACTAGTGAGTACCAAGGTAACGATGCAACATAGTCCGCTGGATACGGTCAAGCTGGCCATATCATTGACGATATTAGTCGGCGGGCTTGTCGCTTTTTATCACTATGCGGATGCGTCAAAGCTGCTGCGTGTCGGCGGTATCATTGCGGTGGTTGTCGTTGCGATCACGATAGCGTTCCAAACTGATAAGGGGCGTCAGGTATCAAGCTTTATACGCGAGGCCCAAATTGAAGTTCGGAAAGTCGTTTGGCCGACAAGGCAGGAAACGACTCAAACAACCATGGTCGTAATGATCGTCGTAATAATTTTTGGGGTGCTCCTGTGGTTGCTCGATCTTTTGCTCGGCGGCCTGGTACAAACGATGATCGGGAGGGGGTCGTGAAAATGAATTTGAGTTGGTACGTCGTGCATGCCTACTCGGGTTTTGAGAACCAGGTAAAACGCTCACTGGAAGATCGCATAAACAGAAGCGACATCAGCAAAATGTTTGGTCAGATCCTCGTGCCGACCGAAGAAGTCGTCGAAATGAAGGAAGGCCAAAAGCGCAAAAGCGACCGCAAGTTTTTCCCCGGATATGTCCTGGTCGAGATGCAGATGG
Source organism: Gammaproteobacteria bacterium (assembly GCA_963662545.2). Lineage (GTDB taxonomy): Bacteria > Pseudomonadota > Gammaproteobacteria > JAYYZW01. Next base: position 993,969 of record CAXXLL010000003.1, on the reverse strand, counting down.
ATGACGAGTCCTGGCACCTCGTAAAAAACTGTCCGAAAGTGATGGGCTTCATTGGCGGCAGCAGCGATCGGCCGGCGCCGATTTCTAAGAAGGAGGCACAGGCGATTCTGGATCGAATTCAGGAAGGCGTTGAAAAGCCTCGACCGAAAGTGCTTTTCGAAGTTGGCGAAGTCGTTCGGGTGACCGACGGGCCATTCAACGACTTCAATGGTACGGTCGAAGAAGTCAATTACGAAAAGAGCCGATTGCGCGTAGCCGTCTCGATCTTTGGCCGATCTACGCCCGTTGAACTCGAGTTCAGTCAGGTAAGTAAGGATTGATGTCAGAAGTACCTAACAAGGATTTGCCGACGCGGAGGGATAGCGAATCCACGTCCCTTTTATTTGCTGTTGCCTTTAGGGGAGCCAAGAGGCGTTTGTACCCAGGGAGATAAGCTCACGTGGCCAAGAAAATTGATGCGTTTATAAAGTTGCAAGTGCCGGCCGGACAGGCTAACCCGAGTCCGCCGGTAGGACCTGCCCTGGGGCAACACGGGGTTAACATCATGGAATTTTGCAAGGCCTTCAATGCCAAAACGCAAAACTCGGAGCAGGGCATTCCGATACCGGTGGTGATCACGGTATTCGCCGATAAAAGCTTTACGTTTATTACCAAAACGCCGCCGGCGGCCGTTTTACTCCGTAAGGCAGCAGGTGTTGCCAAGGGCAGCGGAACACCGAACACAGAGAAGGTCGGGACCGTCAACCGCGCGCAACTCGAGGAGATCGCGAAAACAAAAGATCCTGATTTGACTGCAGCCGATATGGACGCTGCGGTAAGGACTATCGCGGGGACCGCACGGAGTATGGGCCTTCAAGTGGAGGGTGTTTGAAATGGCGAAAAAGAGTGAGCGACTTGAAGCGATACGCGAAAAGATCGGCGACCGGCGTGATCCCCGCCCGATTGATGAAGTTCTCGCCTTGTTGAAGGATGTCGCGACGGCGAAATTTGACGAATCGGTCGAGGCCGCAATCAATTTGGGCATAGATGCCCGTAAGTCCGATCAAAACGTGCGCGGCTCGACCGTCCTGCCTCATGGCACGGGAAAGAGTATGCGCGTAGCGGTCTTTGCCGAGGGATCAGACGCAGATGCAGGGCGCGAAGCCGGCGCAGATCTCGTTGGGCTCGATGATCTGGCGGAGGAAATAAAAAGGGGGAATATCGAATTCGACATCGCCATTGCCACACCCGCATCGATGCGGATCGTCGGTCAACTGGGAAAGATCCTCGGCCCGCGTGGTTTGATGCCGAACCCGAAAGTGGGTACGGTAACCACCGACGTCGCAGCGGCAGTCAGTAACGCCAAAGCCGGACAGGTACAATTTCGCACCGACAAAGCCGGAATCGTTCACTGCCCGATCGGCAAGGCGTCGTTTACATCGGATGCTCTCAAGGCCAATTTGAATGCAATTCTGGCGGACCTGCACAAGGCCAGGCCAAGTTCAGCGAAGGGCATTTTTCTCAAATCGATTTCACTGTCCACGACGATGGGTCCCGGATTGGCCGTCGACAAGGCTTCGTGTGACGCGGCGTGAACTATCGACTAATCGTTAAAGACCGCGGGTCCGCAAGTAACAGCTTGCGGTTAATTGTCCAAGGCCCGCGCAGACGGTGTTCCCCATGGGCAGCTTAAAGCCCGCCGTAAAACGAATCGCGCCTCTGCGGGCGCAGTAAACGTGGTGCGACCTGGCTAAACGAGCTTGGGTCAAAATGGGAGAAATCGACCAATGAGTTTGACGCTACAGCAAAAACAGACGGTTGTTGCGGAGGTCAACGAAATAGCGGCGAACGCCCAGACCGCAGTCGCTGCTGAATATATCGGCTTGAGCGTGAAGCAAATGACTGAGCTTCACGCGAAAGCTCGCGAGTCAGGCGTATACGTTCGCGTTGTTAAGAATTCGCTCGCGCGTCGTGCGATCGACGGTACAACTTTCGAATGTCTGCGCGACTCGCTGACAGGACCGTTGGTACTGGTATTTTCTGGGGAAGACCACGGGGCCGGAGCACGCCTTGTCCGCGACTTTTCCAAAGACCATGCGATGCTCGTAACCAAAGCCATCGTGGTCGACGGTGAATTACGGCCTGCTGAAGATCTCAAACTTCTGGCAAATCTTCCGACGCTTGACGAAGCACGCGCGATTCTCTTGTCCGTTTTCAAAGCGCCTCAGACGAAATTGGTGCGCACTCTCGCCGAGCCTGCCGGTGAACTGGTTCGAATACTTGCGGCTTACCGCGATTCGCAACAAGCGGCCTTATAGCGTTTAACAATCTGTTTTCAGGAGAACATCAAAATGGCGGTTTCCAAAGAAGAGTTGATTGAAACTCTGAGTAACATGAGCATTCTTGAAGTGACGGAGCTCGTTTCAGAGCTCGAGGAAAAATGGGGTGTATCGGCGGCAGCCGCAGTAGCAGCCGCGGCTCCCGGCGTCGGCGTGGATCCCGGCGGTGCCGCCGACGAAGTCCAGATCGAATTCGACGTCTTCATGTCGAGCTTCGGAGAGAACAAAGTCAGCGTGATCAAAGTCGTTCGCGCAATAACTGGACTTGGATTGAAGGAAGCAAAGGAACTGGTCGAAAGTGCTCCAGCGGCCATGAAGGAAGCCGTTTCCAAAGACGAAGCCGAAGAGATCAAGACGAAATTGGAAGAAGCGGGCGCCACTGTAGAACTCAAGTAGTCACGTATTTTGTTAATTCCTGATATTCGGAATGAGGCGGCGCCCGTAATGGCGGCCGCCGTTCGCGTTCCGCCATTGCGGAATGGATCCGTAAATGACGATTTCCGGAGTCACTTGCCCGAACCCGGTTTAATAGGACGGTAAACACCATGGCCTATACGTACACTGAGAAGAAGCGTATTCGTAAAGATTTCAGCAAGACACCGCCGATTTTGGACGTGCCGTACTTGCTTGCAACGCAAATAGAATCGTTTAAGCGTTTTCTACAAGAAGACAGCGATCCCAATAATCGTGGCAACGTCGGTCTCCACGCTGCGTTCAACTCTGTATTCCCAATCGAAAGTTACTCGGGCAATGCGGTTCTCGAATACGTAAGCTATCGGCTTGGTGAGCCCGTGTTCGACGTGAAAGAATGCCAGGTTCGAGGTTTGACCTACGCTACGTCTCTACGCGTTACGGTACGTCTTGTCATCTACGATAAGGAGTCCGGGGCTGACAAGGTGATCAAAGACGTACGCGAACAGGAAGTTTACATGGGTGAGCTTCCGCTGATGACGACTAATGGGACATTCGTAATCAACGGCACCGAGCGTGTAATCGTTTCGCAGCTGCATCGCTCACCTGGCGTATTTTTCGATCACGACCGTGGGAAAACGCATTCATCCGGAAAACTACTTTTCTCCGCTCGAGTAATCCCATACCGCGGGTCTTGGCTTGATTTCGAGTTCGATCCGAAAGATCACGTTTATGTTCGTATCGATCGCCGACGCAAACTACCGGCGACCGTTTTGTTACGCGCTTTAGGATTTTCAACCGAGCAGGTGCTCGAACTATTTTTCGAGCGCGATACTTTCGTACTCGACGGGGATCAGGTGCAGTTTCATCTCATCCCGGAACGCCTGCGTGGTGAGACGCTCGAATTCGATCTCGTAGACGCCAAGGGCAAAGTGTTGGTCGAAGCCGAGCGCCGGATTACCGCGCGCCATACCCAGGAAATCCAAGACCTCGGCATAACGGAGATAAACGTTCCCAGGTCATTCGTGCTCGGAAAAATCCTCGCGTGCGATGTGGTCAATACGGAAACCGGCGAAGTCTTAGCTGTGGCGAACGCTGAAATCACCGACGAGCTACTCGAAATCTTCGACAACAACAACGTCGCCGAAATCGCGACAATTTTTGCTAACGATCTCGATCATGGAGCGTACATTGCCGAGACCCTGCGCGTGGATCCAACGACAACCAAGCTGGAGGCCCAGGTCGAAATTTACCGCATGATGCGCCCGGGAGAACCGCCGACCAAGGACGCTGCGGAAAACCTTTTCAGGAATCTTTTCTTTTCTGAAGACCGCTACGATCTTTCGGGCGTGGGCCGCATGAAATTCAATCGGCGCGTCGGGCGTAGCGAAATTACGGGTAGCGGTGTGCTGGACAAAAACGACATCATCGACGTGCTCAAAGTGCTGATTGATATACGCAACGGCAACGGCACGGTCGACGATATCGATCATCTTGGAAATCGGCGTGTTCGAAGCGTCGGGGAAATGGCCGAAAATCAGTTTCGGGTCGGGCTGGTACGCGTAGAACGCGCAGTCAGGGAACGGTTGAGTCTGGCCGAATCCGAGGGCTATATGCCGCAAGAGCTGATCAATGCGAAACCAGTTTCTGCAGTGATCAGGGAATTTTTCGGATCGAGCCAGTTATCCCAGTTCATGGATCAAAACAATCCCCTCTCGGAAGTGACACATAAACGTCGTGTATCGGCACTTGGACCGGGCGGTTTGACTCGAGAGCGTGCCGGATTCGAGGTTCGAGACGTACATCCGACCCACTACGGCCGGGTCTGTCCGATCGAGACGCCCGAGGGGCCAAACATCGGCTTGATCAATTCGCTTGCAGTTTATGCCAGAACCAATGCATACGGTTTTTTGGAAACGCCTTATCGTAAGGTGGCGAACCGTAAGGCAACCGACGAAATCGAGTATCTATCGGCTATCGAAGAGGGCCAGTACGTCATTGCCCAGGCGAACGCCGCGCTCGATAAAAACGGTCGACTCACAGGCAGCCTGGTCTCTGCGCGGCACCGCAACGAATTCACGCTAGCCTCTCCGGATCGAATTCAGTATATGGACGTTTCACCGCGGCAAATTGTTTCTGTAGCGGCTGCCCTCATACCGTTTCTGGAGCACGATGACGCCAACCGCGCGCTTATGGGGTCCAATATGCAGCGGCAGGCCGTACCCACCTTGCGCGTGGAAAAGCCGCTGGTCGGTACGGGGATCGAACGAACCGTTGCCAAGGATTCAGGTGTCACCGTCGTCGCACGGCGCGGTGGTGAAGTCTACGCGGTGGATGCAGCAAGACTCGTCGTCAGGGTCGACGACTCGGAAACGAGTGCGGAAGAGCCGGGCGTCGATATCTACAATCTGACCAAATACACCCGGTCGAATCAGAATACGTGCATTAATCAGAAGCCGTTAGGCAAACCCGGCGACCGAATAGCAGCCGGCGACGTCCTCGCGGACGGTCCGTCGACGGATCTCGGAGAACTCGCCCTGGGTCAGAATATGCTAGTCGCCTTTATGCCATGGAATGGCTACAACTTCGAAGACTCGATACTGATTTCGGAACGGGTCGTTCAGGAAGATCGTTACACGAGCATCCACATTGAGGAACTAACTTGTGTGGCGCGGGATACAAAACTCGGGCCCGAAGAAATATCGAGCGATATTCCAAATGTCAGCGAAAGTGCGCTCTCCAAGCTTGATGAATCCGGTATTGTTTACATGGGCGCTGAAGTGCACTCGGGCGATATCCTCGTGGGTAAGGTTACACCCAAGGGCGAAACCCAGCTGACCCCGGAAGAAAAACTGTTGCGGGCGATTTTTGGCGAGAAGGCGTCCGACGTTAAAGACACGTCGCTAAGGGTCCCTTCCGGTATGAGCGGAACCGTCATCGACGTGCAGGTTTTTACGCGTGACGGTATTGAAAAAGATGCGCGGGCACTCGAGATCGAGAACGCCGAAATCGCGAGCGTGAAGAAGGATCTCGACGACCAGTTGAGAATTCTTGAGGAAGATGTTTATCAGCGCGTCGAACGTCTTCTCATCAATAAAAATGCTGATAAAGGACCGGGGCAGATCAAGGGTGGCGCCAAGATTACCAAGCCGTTGCTGAGCGATGTGGCGCGTGATAAATGGTTCGACATCCGACTCAAGAACGATTCTGCCAACGAAAAACTCGAGCAACTAGCCCGTCAGATCGAAAAGTACCATGAAGATTTTGACCGCCAGTTCGAGGAGAAAAAATCAAAATTGACCAGCGGCGACGATCTGGCGCCTGGCGTACTCAAAATGGCAAAGGTTTACGTGGCTGTTAAACGGCGCATGCAACCCGGAGACAAAATGGCGGGTCGGCACGGAAACAAGGGCGTCGTATCCATGATCGTGCCAATCGAAGACATGCCGCATATGGAAGACGGGACTACGGTCGACATCGTGCTGAATCCCCTCGGAGTACCGTCGCGCATGAACGTGGGACAAGTGCTGGAGACGCACTTGGGTTGGGCTGCCCACGGACTTGGCCAGCGCATTGGCGATATGTTGGACCGGGTAGCCAGCAATACTGAATTGAGGAAATTCCTCGGCAAGATATACAACTCCAGCGGTCAACGAGAGGACCTGGACTCCCTCGATAACGATGAGATTCAAGCGCTGTGTGAAAATCTCAAGGACGGTGTGCCGATGGCGACACCTGTTTTCGACGGAGCGAAGGAGGATGAGATCAAGCATATGCTCGACCTTGCCGGGCTTCCCCGCTCCGGGCAGACAAAACTTTTCGACGGCCGTTCAGGTGATGCATTCGATCGACCGGTTACGGTCGGCTACATGTACATGTTGAAGTTGAATCATCTGGTCGACGACAAAATGCACGCACGCTCAACCGGACCGTACAGCCTGGTTACCCAGCAACCATTAGGCGGTAAAGCGCAATTCGGCGGTCAGCGCTTCGGAGAAATGGAGGTATGGGCGCTCGAAGCCTACGGAGCGGCCTATACGCTGCAGGAAATGCTCACGGTCAAATCCGACGACGTCAACGGTCGAACCAAGATGTACAAAAACATCGTAGACGGCGACCACAAGATGGAAGCGGGAATGCCCGAATCCTTCAACGTGCTTCTCAAGGAGATGCGATCTCTCGGGATCGACATCGAATTGGAGCACGACTAAGGCACTAACCGGATATTCGGCGCACATTCGCCTTAAGGAGTAAAAACTGTGAAAGACCTACTTGATCTGCTTAGGAGTCAGGGCCAGGTTGAAGATTTCGACGCAATCAGCATCGGTTTGTCGTCACCGGAAAAAATTCGCTCGTGGTCGTACGGCGAAGTCAAAAAGCCGGAAACGATCAATTACCGCACTTTCAAACCGGAGCGAGACGGACTTTTCTGCGCAAAGATTTTCGGTCCTATCAAGGATTACGAATGTTTGTGCGGTAAATACAAACGCCTGAAGCACAGAGGCGTCGTATGTGAGAAGTGTGGAGTAGAGGTAACGCTAGCCAAAGTTCGGCGTGAACGTATGGGCCATATCGAGCTCGCTAGTCCGGTCGCCCATATCTGGTATCTAAAATCCCTCCCGTCGCGAATGGGATTGTTACTGGACATCACACTGCGCGAAATCGAGCGGATTCTCTACTTCGAGGCCTACGTCGTGGTGGATCCCGGCATGACCGATCTGGAGCGGGGCCAATTGCTGTCAGAAGAATCTTATCTCGATGCGATCGAGCAACACGGCGATGAATTCGACGCCCGCATGGGCGCGGAAGCTGTATATGAGCTTCTGAGATCAGTTGATCTCGCCGAAGAGATCAACTTAATCCGTGAAGAGCTTCCAAAGACTAACTCCGAGACAAAGATCAAAAAACTCACCAAACGCCTGAAGTTGATGGAGGCCTTTCTTCATTCGGGCAATCGGCCGCAATGGATGGTCATGAAGGTCCTTCCCGTGTTGCCGCCGGAATTGCGGCCCCTGGTACCTCTCGATGGCGGCCGCTTCGCAACATCGGACTTAAATGATCTTTACCGCCGCGTTATCAATCGAAATAACCGGCTGAAGCGTTTGCTCGATTTAAACGCGCCCGACATTATCGTGCGCAATGAAAAGCGCATGCTGCAGGAGGCCGTTGACGCGCTTCTAGACAACGGCCGGCGTGGGCGCGCCATTACCGGGACGAATAAGCTGCCGCTGAAATCGCTCGCCGATATGATCAAGGGCAAGCAAGGGCGCTTTCGCCAGAACCTGCTTGGCAAGCGTGTCGATTACTCTGGCCGTTCGGTCATTGTGGTCGGCCCGACTTTGAAACTCCACCAATGCGGGTTGCCTAAAAAAATGGCGCTCGAACTCTTCAAACCGTTCATCTTCAGTAAGCTCGAACGTCGCGGTATGGCGACGACGATCAAGGCAGCGAAGAAGCTTATCGAACGGGAAGGTCCGGAAGTCTGGGATATCCTCGAAGAAGTCATTCGAGAGCATCCGATCATGCTCAATCGCGCACCGACGCTGCACCGGCTTGGAATCCAGGCTTTCGAGCCAGCTCTGATCGAGGGCAAGGCCATCCAGCTTCATCCGCTGGTGTGCACGGCGTTCAATGCGGACTTTGACGGCGATCAAATGGCGGTACACGTACCGTTGTCGATCGAAGCTCAGATCGAGGCGCGCAGCCTCATGATGTCGACGAACAATATTCTTTCACCCGCAAACGGCGATCCGATTATCGTACCGACTCAGGACGTCGTTCTAGGCCTGTATTACCTCACGCGTGAATCCGCCGACGCGAAAGGAACGGGCATGATCTTCGTGGATATTTCGGAAGTTCACCGTGCTTTTGAGACTGGGGCTGCATCACTCCATGCGCGATGCAAAGTAAGAATGGATCTGACCGAACTCGATGACGACAACGAATTACAGGAAAGCACGGAAATCGTCGAGACGACGGTAGGACGCGCCTTACTCTCGGCGATATTACCGCGAGGGCTTCCATTCGCGCTCATCAATCAAGTGCTGAACAAACGCGCGATATCGAAATTGTTTGATAGGTGTTATCGCTCGGTTGGGCTGAAGGAAACAGTCATCTTCGCGGATCGACTGATGTATACGGGATTCGAGCATGCCACCCGGGCGGGTGTGTCGATCGCCATCGACGACATGGTCGTGCCGGAAGGAAAGCCCGAGATCATCGCTACTGCGGAGATAGCAGTGAAGGAAATCGAGGACCAGTATGCGTCCGGCCTGGTAACGACTGGTGAGCGCTACAACAAGGTTGTAGATATCTGGTCTCATACCAACGACCAGGTGGCCAAGGCGATGATGGAAAAACTGGGAACCGAAGTGGTAACCGGCAGTGACGGCAAAGAGGTACAGCAGGATTCATTTAATTCGATTTTCATGATGGCGGATTCGGGCGCGCGTGGTTCCGCCGCCCAGATCAGACAGCTCGCTGGAATGCGCGGGCTCATGGCCAAACCGGACGGATCGATCATCGAAACGCCGATCACCGCGAATTTCCGTGAAGGCCTGAATGTTCTGCAGTATTTCATTTCTACGCACGGTGCACGAAAAGGTCTCGCGGATACGGCATTGAAAACCGCGAATTCGGGATATTTGACCCGACGTCTCGTCGACGTTGCACAGGACCTCGTGGTGACCGAAGTAGATTGCGGGACCAGCGGCGGAATGATGATGACGCCGATCATCGAAGGTGGTGACGTCATTGAGGCGCTGGGCGACCGCATCCTCGGACGCGTCGTCGCGGTAGACGTTATCAAGCCCGGCGAAAAAGCGCCGGTCGTTGCTGCCGGGACTCTGATCGACGAGAAATGGGTACAACATCTCGATGAACAGGGAATCGACGAGGTCTTGGTGCGCTCCGCGATTACCTGCGAGACGCGTTACGGAATCTGTGCTGCGTGCTATGGACGTGATCTTGCGCGTGGGCATAGTGTCAATGTCGGCGAAGCAGTTGGAGTGATCGCCGCGCAGTCCATCGGCGAACCGGGTACTCAGCTGACGATGCGTACTTTCCATATTGGTGGCGCCGCGTCACGGGCGGCAGCGGTCAACAGTATTGACGTCAAAGCCACGGGTACGATAAAGCTCGTCAATATGAAAACGCTCGACCACAAAGACGGAACTTTCGTCTCCGTATCACGCTCGGGCGAACTCATCGTCAACGACGAGGTCGGGCGCGATCGCGAGCGATATAAAGTGCCGTATGGTGCCGTACTGAAAGTGGCCGACGGGGCCGAAGTCACAGCCGGACAGAATATAGCGACGTGGGATCCTCATACCCATCCGATCATCACCGAAGTGGCGGGCACGGTAGTATTTCAAGATATCAGCGAAGGAGTGACGGTGAGTCGGCAGGTCGATGAGATTACCGGACTTTCCAGTATTGTCGTCATGGATCTCAAGCAGCGTAGTTCATCAGCGAAGGACCTGCGCCCGGTGATCAAGCTGGTTAATGCCAAGGGTAAAGATCTCAAGATCCCGGGGACTGATATCCCGGCTCATTATCATCTGTCGCCCAATGCGGTGGTCAGTATTGCCGACGCCCAGCAAGTAAAAGTAGGCGACGTGCTTGCGAGGATTCCCCAGGAGTCATTAAAGACTCGCGATATAACCGGCGGCCTGCCGCGTGTTGCCGATTTGTTCGAGGCGCGTAAGCCCAAGGAGCCAGCGGTACTCGCCGAAGCGACCGGTACGGTGTCGTTTGGCAAGGATACGAAAGGCAAGCAACGCCTGATCATTACTCAGGCTGACGGCGAGCATATCGAAAGCCTGATACCAAAATGGCGCCACGTAACGGTATTTGAAGGCGAGCACGTCGAAAAGGGTGAAGTCATTTGTGATGGAGCGCCCGATTCACACGACATTCTCAGGCTCAAAGGCGTGCACGAACTCACGCACTACATCGTCAGCGAGGTTCAGGAGGTATACAGACTCCAAGGCGTCAAGATTAACGACAAGCACATCGAGGTAATCGTCCGGCAAATGCTGCGCAAGGTTGAGATGCAAAAACCGGGGGATACTCGATTCCTCAAAGGCGAGCAGGTCGAGCGTGAACGGCTGCTCGACGAGAACGACCGAGTCTCCGCGGAGGGCAAGAAGCCGGCGATAGCCCAGCAGCTGCTGCTTGGCATTACCAAGGCCTCACTGGCAACGGAATCCTTTATCTCGGCGGCCTCCTTTCAGGAGACCACCCGGGTGCTGACCGAAGCCTCTGTCACGGGCAAGCATGACGAACTCCGCGGCCTCAAGGAAAATGTCATCGTCGGGCGCCTGATTCCGGCAGGAACCGGATTTGCCTACCATATTGAACGGAAGCGCCGCCGCTTTCCCGCGGCCGATCCGGTGGCGGAAACCAGCGCCGATCTGGACGCCGAACTGATGGCGGAACTGCGAGGCGCCGATGGCACGGCAGAGACGGTCGAGCAGAGTACGAAAAGCGCCTAAAACCCGTTGACATCAGGAGCTTAGGCTTCTTATAATCCCGCTTCTGCGACAGGCAGGGAGCGACCCTGCCTGTCATTTTTTTGCACTGCCACTTCCTGACCCGATCCCGAACCTCGTTCACGCGGCGGTCGCCGCAGGTTCGGTATCCGCTCGTTATGTGATCTGGCCTTGCGAATGATCAGCTGTTTAACAATCAGGAATACCGAGTGAACTCTGTAGGGTAATGGCGACGATTAACCAGTTAGTGCGTAAACCGCGCAAGCGGCAGCACAAAAAAAGCAACGTGCCGGCACTCGATGCGTGTCCGCAAAAGCGCGGCGTGTGCACGCGCGTGTACACCACCACACCCAAGAAGCCGAATTCGGCGCTGCGCAAAGTGGCCCGTGTGAGGCTGACCAACGGTCATGAAGTCACGACCTACATCGGCGGCGAAGGGCACAACCTGCAGGAGCATTCGGTAATCCTGATTCGCGGCGGCCGTGTCAAAGACCTTCCAGGCGTCCGCTATCACACGGTCCGCGGAACCCTGGATACGGCCGGCGTCACAGAGCGTCGCCAAGGGCGCTCGAAGTACGGCGCCAGACGACCCAAAGGCTAAGCCTCGTCGTCACACCAGACTGAGGCCTAAACCATGTCCAGACGCCACGTTGCAGCAAAGCGAGAAATTATCCCCGATCCGAAATACGGCGACCGGGTCGTTGCGAAATTCATCAATATGGTGATGTCACGCGGCAAGAAAGCCGTCGCCGAGAAAATCGTCTACGGCGCACTGAGCGAAGTTGAACAGCGCGGCAAAGGCGAAGCGCTGGATATCTTCAAAACGGCGCTCGAAAACGTCGAGCCCAAGGTCGAAGTGAAATTCCGACGCGTCGGCGGTGCGACCTACCAGGTTCCAATCGAGGTTCGCCCGAACCGGAGACGGGCACTGGCGATGCGCTGGCTCGTCGACGCGGCGCGCAAACGCAGCGAAAAATCTATGGGGCAGCGGCTTGCCGGCGAAATGTTGGATGCTTTCGAGAGTCGCGGTTCGGCGGTCAAAAAACGTGAGGACACCCACAAAATGGCAGAAGCCAACCGTGCGTTTTCTCATTACCGCTGGTAATCGAAGCATTTTCGAGGATGTCGGCCGTGGCCCGTACAACGCCAATAGAACACTACCGGAACATCGGCATCATGGCACACATCGATGCGGGGAAGACCACCACTACGGAACGCATTCTCTACTACACCGGTGTATCTCACAAAATGGGTGAAGTACACGACGGCGCAGCCGTGATGGACTGGATGGAACAGGAGCAAGAACGCGGGATAACGATAACGTCCGCCGCAACGACTTGTTTCTGGAGGGGGATGGACGATCAGTTCCCCGAACACCGAATCAACATCATTGATACTCCTGGCCATGTCGATTTCACGATCGAAGTCGAACGCTCGTTGCGAGTTCTCGATGGGGCCGTAGGGATTTTCTGCGCAGTCGGCGGTGTGGAACCTCAATCGGAGACGGTATGGCGTCAGGCAAATAAATATCAGGTCCCGCGTCTCGCGTTCGTGAACAAGATGGATCGCGCGGGAGCGGATTTTTTGAGGGTTGTCGAGCAGATCAAAACCCGCCTAGGGGCCAACGCTGTCCCGATCCAGTTTCCTATCGGCGCGGAGGATAGTTTCGAAGGCGTCATCGACCTGGTCAAAATGAAGGCGCTGCACTGGGACGAAGAAGATCTCGGTACGAGCTTCGAAGAAAGGGAAATCGCAGACGATCTTATGGAGCAGTGTGTTCGACTACGGGAGCAGATGGTCGAAGCCGCTGCGGAATCGAACGAAGAACTTACGGAAAAATATCTGAATGAAGAAAGTCTGAGTAACGAAGAGATAAAGGCGGGCCTGAGACGGCGGACTCTTAACAACGAAATCGTCCCGGTATTGTGCGGATCTGCGTTCAAAAATAAGGGTGTGCAAGCTCTACTCGACGCTGTCATTGAACTCATGCCAGCGCCTATTGACGTGAGGGGAATTACGGGCGTTCTCGACGACGGGACGACACAAGGCGAACGTCAGGCATCGGACGACGAGCCTTTTGCGGCACTGGCGTTCAAGATCGCGACCGATCCTTTTGTAGGAACACTGTCTTTTTTTCGCGTTTACTCCGGTGTCGTTAACTCGGGCGATACGGTTTACAACCCGGGCAAACGGAAAAAGGAGAGATTCGGCCGCATCCTTCAAATGCATGCAAACAGCCGTGACGATATCAAAGAAGTTCGCGCGGGCGATATTGCGGCGGCCGTCGGATTGAAAGACGTAACGACCGGCGACACCCTTTGCGACGTAAAGAAGATCATCACCTTGGAACGAATGGAGTTTCCCGACCCCGTGATTGCCGTTGCGGTAGAACCTCGAACGAAGAGCGATCAGGAAAAAATGGGGGTAGCGCTCCAGAAACTGGCAGCCGAGGATCCTTCTTTTCGGGTGTCGACGGACGAAGAATCCGGCCAGGTCATAATCGCAGGCATGGGTGAACTTCATCTCGATATCATCGTCGACCGAATGAAACGGGAGTTCAAGGTCGAGGCGAACATTGGTAAGCCGCAGGTGGCATACCGCGAAACGATTCGAAAACCGGTACTCAAAGCGGAAGGTAAGTTCGTTCGTCAAACAGGCGGCCGTGGACAATATGGTCATGTTGTTCTAAAAATTGAACCGGCCGCACAGGGTGGCGGGTTCGAGTTCATCAATAAGATCGTCGGCGGCGTCGTACCGAAAGACTATATCCCGGCAGTGCGGAAGGGGATCGAGGAAGCTCTGGCAAACGGTATCGTAGCGGGCTACCCCGTTGTCGATGTCCGTGTCACCCTTTATGACGGTTCATTCCATGAAGTGGATTCAAGTGAGGTTGCCTTCAAGGTCGCTGGATCGATGGCAATCAAAGAGGGAACCCGGCAGGCGAAACCGGTTTTGCTCGAACCTGTAATGAATGTGGAAATCGTCACGCCCGACGAGTATGTGGGCAACGTCAATGGTGATCTCAATCGCCGACGGGGCATCGTGCTGGGCACCGAAGAATCTCCGGCGGGTGTCATCATCCGGGCCGATGTTCCACTGTCTGAAATGTTCGGCTACGCCACTGATCTCCGATCCGCGACACAAGGCCGTGCGACCTACTCGATGGAGTTCTCACGCTACGTACAAGCTCCCAACAATATCGCTGAAACCATCGTTAAACAGAATTAGGCACTTGATAAGCAAGAACGATAAGCGCAGTTCGAGAGGGTAGAAAATCATGTCCAAGGCAAAATTTGAAAGAACGAAGCCGCATCTGAATGTGGGTACGATTGGTCATGTAGATCATGGTAAGACGACGTTGACGGCGGCATTGACGATGGTGTCGGCGGAAAAGTTCGGCGGCGAGACGAAGAACTACGCTCAGATCGATAACGCGCCGGAAGAGCGGGAGCGCGGGATCACGATAGCGACGGCGCATGTGGAATACGAAAGCGAATCACGTCATTACGCGCATGTTGATTGTCCGGGTCACGCGGATTACGTAAAGAATATGATCACGGGTGCGGCGCAGATGGACGGCGCGATCCTGGTGTGCAGCGCGGCGGATGGTCCGATGCCGCAGACTCGGGAGCACATATTGCTGGCGCGTCAAGTGGGTGTACCGAAGATCGTGGTGTACCTGAACAAGGCGGACATGGTGGACGACGCGGAATTGCTGGAGCTGGTGGAGCTGGAGGTACGAGAACTACTGGACGCCTACCAGTTTCCGGGCGACGACACGCCGGTGATCGTGGGCAGTGCGCTGAAGGCGATGGAGGGTGACGAGGGAGAGTTGGGTCGCCCGTCGATTGAGAAGCTGGTGGCGGCGATGGATGAATTCATCCCGATCCCGGAGCGCCTGGTGGACCTGCCGTTTTTGATGCCGATTGAGGATGTATTTTCGATATCGGGACGCGGGACGGTGGTGACGGGGCGCGTCGAGCGGGGCAAGATCTTGGTCGGTGAGGAGATCGAGATTGTGGGCATCAAGGAGACGAAGAAGACGACGTGTACGGGAGTTGAGATGTTCCGCAAGCTGCTGGACGAAGGTCAGGCGGGAGACAACGTGGGCATCTTGTTACGGGGTACGAAGCGAGAAGAAGTGGAGCGTGGTCAGGTGTTGTGCAAGCCGGGTTCGGTGAATCCGCACACGCATTTTGAGGCGGAGGTATACGTCTTGTCGAAAGACGAAGGCGGGCGACACACGCCGTTTTTCGCGAACTACCGGCCGCAGTTTTATTTTCGGACGACGGACATGACGGGCGCGGTGGAGTTGCCGGAGGGCGTGGAGATGGTGATGCCTGGAGACAACGTGAAGATCACGGTGAAATTGATCGCGCCGATCGCGATGGAGGACGGCTTGCGCTTCGCGATCCGGGAAGGCGGGCGCACAGTTGGGGCGGGCGTCGTAGCCAAGGTTATTGAATAGGAAGCGGGAAGGTTTCGAGTGAATCAGCAAATAATCAGAATCAGGCTCAAGGCCTTCGACCATCGGTTGATCGATCAGTCGACCAAAGAGATCGTCGAAACAGCCAGACGTACCGGCGCGCAGGTTAAAGGTCCGATCCCGCTGCCAACGAAAAAGGAGCGCTTCACCGTATTGACCAGCCCGCACGTCAATAAGGACGCGCGAGACCAATATGAAATCAGAACTCACAAGCGACTGATTGATATCGTCAATCCTACGGAAAAAACAGTGGATGCTCTTATGAAGCTCGACCTTGCCGCAGGCGTCGATGTGCAGATCAAGTTGAATTAGGAGCCGTAATGAGCCTGGGTTTAATCGGACGCAAATGTGGATCGACGCGCATCTTCACCGAAGATGGGGTTTCGATCCCGGTCACGGTGATCGAGGTCGATCCAAATCGTGTTACGCGTCTTAAGACAGAAGATTCTGATGGTTATCGTGCCGTGCAAGTTACGGTAGGTGAAAAACATCAGAATCGTATTAACCAATGCCTGGCGGGCGAATTCAAAAAGGCTGGAGTCAAGGCGGGAATCGGTTTGTGGGAATTTCGCATCGACGGAGACGAGGGCAGCAAGCTTGAAGTTGGTGCGGAAATAGGGGTCGACATTTTCGAAACAGGCCAACGCGTTGACGTTAGCGGAACCACGATCGGCAAAGGCTTCGCCGGGGTAGTCAAGCGCCACAACTTCCATATGGGGGACGCGACCCACGGCAATTCACTCGCGCATCGTGTGCCCGGGGCGATTGGGCAATGTCAGACGCCGGGACGCGTTTTCAAAGGCAAGCGTATGGCGGGACAGATGGGCAATAAGCGCCGGACGATTCAAGGCCTGGAAGTCGTTCGGGTCGACACCGAACGAAAGTTGCTACTGATCAAGGGCGCCGTGCCGGGTGCCAAGGGTGGCGATGTGATGATTCGGCCGGCCATCAAAGTGCGCCGCAAAGCTTGAACGACATGGAACTTCAATTGCACACGTTTGATAAGGGGAAGGGTGGGCAAATCGCGCTCTCCGACGACGTGTTCGCGCGCGAATACAACGAACCGCTCGTTCACCAGGTCGTGACGGCCTATCTGGCGGGCGGGCGGCAGGGTACCAAGGCTCAGAAAACGCGTTCTGAAGCACGCGGGGGCGGCACGAAACCGTGGAACCAAAAGGGCACGGGACGCGCGCGCGCCGGTACGATTCGTAGTCCAATATGGCGTGGTGGCGGCCGGGCGTTTGCCGCAAAACCTCGAAAATTCGACCAGAAAGTCAATCGCAAAATGTATCGCAGTGCCCTGCGATCCATCGTATCGGAACTGATTCGCCAGGACCGACTCCTGGTCGTCGATAGTTTCAACATCGAGCAGCCGAAAACCAAGCTCGCGAAACAAGCGCTGGATGCGCTGGGTGTCGACGATGTACTGATCGTGACGGACGACCTGACCGAAAATCTTTACCTGGCAGTCCGAAATATTCCGCGCGTCGACGTGATTGAAGTCGCGTCGATCGATCCGGTTGCTCTCGTTTCATACGATAAGTTGGTCATCACGGTCAAAGCGGTGGCTGGGCTGGAGGCGGCACTCAAATGAACCAGGAGCGTCTGTTCCAGATCTTGTTGGAACCCAAGATCTCCGAGAAGGGTACGCGGATTGCAGATCTGCACCGCCAGTACACCTTCAAAGTATTGATGAATGCAACAAAGCCTGAGATTAAGGCATCGGTTGAGCAGTTGTTCAAAGTGGAGGTCGAGTCAGTCACGACTTTAACGGTTCCTTCACGGCTGAGGACTTTTAAAGGCCGGCCCGGCGTACACGACGCATGGAAGAAAGCCTACGTAAAGCTCAAGAAAGGATTCGAAATCGATTTCATGGCGGGCGATACGGGTTAGAACGATGACATTAAGGAAAGCAAAGCCCACCTCTCCCGGTCGCCGTGCGGTCGTATCCGTTTCTACGCCCGATTTGCACAAGGGCGCACCCCATCGCCCGCTGCTGGAGCACCAGTCGCGTAAATCCGGGCGCAACAACAATGGCCGTATAACCGTCCGGCACCGGGGCGGCGGACATAAGCAGCGCTACCGTATTATCGACTTCAAGCGCAACAAGGATGGTATTAACGCCAAAGTCGAGCGCATCGAATATGATCCCAACCGTTCGGCTCACATCGCATTGTTGTTGTTCGAAGACGGTGAACGCCGATACATCATCGCGCCCAAAGGCCTGCAGCCGGGCGCCAGCTTACGTTCCGGAGCCGACGCACCCATTCAGGCCGGAAACTGCCTGCCCTTGAAAAATATCCCCGTCGGAACCTTGATTCACTGCATCGAACTCAAGCCCGGAAAGGGTGCTCAGATAGCTCGCAGCGCGGGTGCAACCGTGCAGTACATGGCGCGTGAGGGAGGGTACGCAACCCTGAGACTGCGCTCTGGTGAAATGCGCAAAGTACCGATTGAATGCCGGGCGACCATTGGCGAGGTAGGAAATCACGAGCATGGACTTCGTTCGCTCGGGAAAGCCGGTGCAAACCGTTGGCGCGGGGTGCGTCCTACCGTGCGGGGAGTTGCGATGAATCCGGTTGATCATCCGCATGGCGGAGGCGAAGGACGCAGTTCCGGCGGCCGCCACCCGGTCAGCCCGTGGGGACAGCCGACCAAGGGGCATAAGACCCGCAAGAACAAACGCACTGATCATCTCATCATCCGCCGGCGTTCTTCTAAGCGATAGGCAGGGAATTCGACATGCCACGTTCCATTAAGAAAGGCCCGTTCATCGACCATCATCTGTTGCGAAAAGTCGAAGAGGCACGCGCTATAAACGACAAGCGGCCGGTAAAGACCTGGTCGCGACGTTCGATGATTATTCCGGACATGATTGGGCTGACAATAGCGGTTCACAACGGCCGGCAGCACATGCCGGTCTACATAAACGAGAACATGGTTGGACATAAGCTCGGCGAATTTGCTCCGACCCGGTCCTTTCGCGGCCACGCGGCGGACCGGAAAACCAAATAGCGGCCGTGCAGGCGATCAGAAATGGCAACAGTAGCGAAACTTAGAAAAGCGAGGATCGCGCCTCAGAAGGTCCGGCTAATCGCGGATCAAATAAGAGGCTTGCCAGTCGATCAAGCGATCAATTTGCTGACTTTCAGTAGCAAGAAGGCAGCTGGCATAGTGAAGAAAGTGTTGGAGTCTGCGATTGCCAATGCGGAGCATAACGACGGCGCAGATGTTGACGAACTGACTGTATCGCACATTTCAGTAGACGCGGGTCCGACGATGAAGCGCTGGCGCGCACGCGCGCGCGGCCGAGCGGCCAAGATTCTCAAGCGCACGTGCCACGTAACGATTTCGGTCGAACAGGAAGGGTAGCGAGGACATGGGACAAAAAGTTCATCCGTACGGCTTTCGATTGGGTATCGTCACAGACTGGACATCTACCTGGTACGTCGACACTAAACACTATGCAGATTATCTCAATCTCGATCTTTCCGTCCGAGCCTTTTTGCGGAAGAAGCTTGCGCATGCTTCGGTCAGCAGAATTCAAATCGAACGGCCCGCAAATAATGCCCGAATCGTCATTCACACTGCCCGTCCCGGTATCGTGATAGGGAAAAAGGGTGAAGATATCGAATCGCTGCGCAAGCAGGTATCGGAGCTCATGGGTATTCCGGCCCATATCAGCGTGGAGGAGATCCGCAAACCCGAACTAGACGCCTACCTCGTAGCCGAATCAGTAGCACAACAACTCGAACGCAGAATTATGTTCCGGCGCGCGATGAAGCGGGCCGTTTCGAACTCCATGAGGCTGGGTGCACAGGGTATAAAAATAGGCGTCGCAGGAAGGCTCAATGGAGCCGAAATAGCGCGCTCGGAATGGTATCGGGAAGGGCGCGTGCCGCTTCACACCTTGCGCGCCGATATCGATTTCGGTCTCGCAGAAGCGCACACGACATACGGTGTCATCGGCGTGAAGGTATGGATATTCAAAGGAGAGATCGTGCCGGAAACTGCTGAGCCCGAGGAAGAAGAAACCGAAAGCTCGGCGGCCTGAGAAGGCCGGCGAATGTCAGGAGCGTGACCGATGCTGCAACCCAAGACAACCAAATACCGAAAACAACAGAAGCTGCGAAATCGCGGATTGGCGTCGCGTGGCAACCGTGTGTGTTTTGGCGAATATGGACTGCAATCGACTGCACGCGGGCGTGTTACTGCGCGCCAGATTGAAGCCGCTCGTCGAGCGATCACCCGTTACGTCAAGCGCGGTGCGAAAGTGTGGATACGCATATTTCCTGACAAACCGATATCGAAAAAGCCTTTGGAAGTCCGCCAGGGAAAAGGAAAAGGAAACGTTGAATATTGGGTCGCCCAGGTTAAGCCCGGAACCATTCTGTACGAAATGGAAGGCGTTACCGAAGAAATCGCGCGCGAAGCACTGCGACTGGCGAGCGCCAAACTGCCTGTACGCACGGCTTTTGCGACGCGCACGGTGTTGTAATGAAAGCGAACGAACTCCGTAGTAAGAACGACGAAGAACTTACGGCGACCCTCCTGGAAATGCGTCGCAAGCAGTTCAATATGCGTATGGAGGTGGGATCGGGCCAGTTTCCCCGCGCTAGCGAAGTACGTGAAACACGTCGTGTGATAGCCCGTATCAAGACAATTATCAGAGAGCGTCAACAGGGAGGCGCTGAATGAACGAGCAGAAAAAAGCCGGGCGGACATTGGTCGGGCAGGTTGTGAGTAATGGCATGGATAAAACGATTTCGGTTCTCGTTGAGAGGCGTGTTGTTCATCCGATCTATAGGAAGTATTTGCGGAAATCTTCGAAGATTCTTGCGCACGACGAAAACAATGAATGTAGGGAAGGGGATTTGGTTTCAATCGAGGCATGTCGCCAGATATCGAAGCATAAGAGTTGGCGGCTGCAGCGCGTGTTGGAACGCGCTACTCAGGTCTAGCATTTCTAACCTCTGACCAGCCTTGGAATAGATCATGATTCAGATGCAAACAATGCTCGACGCCGCAGACAATAGCGGCGCGCGGCGCTTGATGTGCATTAAGGTTTTGGGTGGATCTCGCCGCCGCTATGCAAACATTGGTGATGTAATCAGGGTAACCGTTAAGGAGGCGATACCCCGCGGCAAAGTTCGCAAGGGCGAGATATTCCATGCAGTGGTGGTGCGCACTCGCAAAGGAGTTCGGCGACCCGACGGTTCGTTAATTAGATTTGACGGAAATGCAGCCGTACTTCTCGATAAACAGCTCCAACCGATCGGTACGCGGATTTTCGGTCCCGTAACGCGGGAACTTCGCAGTGAGAAATTCATGCGTATAGTCTCGCTCGCCCCGGAAGTTCTATAGGCAGAAGTTCCGCGAGAGAAGTAAATGAAGAAAATCCGAAAAGGCGATGAAGTGTACATTCTTACCGGGCGCGACCGTGGCAAACGGGGACCGGTAATGCGTGTGTTTCCCGACAATCGCGTGATCGTCGAAGGAGTGAACCTGGTCAAACGGCATACCAAACCCAATCCGCAATTGGGCAACCCCGGGGGAATTATCGAAAAGGAAGCACCGATTCAGATATCGAATGTCGCATTGTTCAATCCGGTAAGCCAGAAACCCGACCGTGTCGGATTCAAGTCGCTCGAAGATGGCCGCAAAGTGCGTTACTTCAAATCCGACGGCGAAGTCATAGACGCTTGAGGTATGGGGGAATAGGCGATGCCGAGAATGGAAGATATTTATAAGGAGACCGTGATCCCGCAGCTAAACGAGCAATTTGGCTACACGAGCGCAATGCAGGTACCAAAAATTTCCAAGATCACGCTCAACATGGGGATTGGTGAAGCCGTTGGAGATAAGAAAATCATCGAGCATGCCGTTGCCGATCTCAAGTTGATTTCAGGGCAGCAACCGATCGTACGGGTAGCGCGAAAGTCGATAGCGAATTTCAAGATTCGTGATGGATGGCCTATCGGTGCGAAAGTTACATTACGGCGGGCGCGCATGTATGAGTTTCTTGACCGGCTGATTAGCGTAGCAATCCCGCGAATCAGGGATTTCCGCGGCTTGAGCTCAAACGCTTTTGACGGGCGGGGGAATTACAGCATGGGCGTAAAGGAACAAATAATTTTCGCGGAAATTGACTACGACAAGATCGACACGCTGCGCGGGCTCGATATCTGCATTACGACTACAGCGCGAACGGACGAAGAAGGCCGGGCTTTGCTTGAAGCTTTCAACTTTCCGTTGACAACTTAGGGGTAGTTTCATGGCGAAGAAATCAATGATCAATCGTGAGCTCAAGCGAGCAAAACTCGTCAAGAAGTACGCGGCGAGGCGTGCCGAATATAAAGCTCTTATTACGGACGAGAACCGGACACCGGAAGAACGCCAAGAAGACCGAATTCGATTACAGAAGCTGCCACGCGATTCGAGTCCTGTCCGGGTTCGAAACCGCTGCCGTCTCACGGGGCGGCCTCACGGGTATTTCCGGAAGTTCGGCCTGGGGCGCAATGAGTTGCGTCGACTCGCGATGGAAGGCCATGTACCTGGTCTTGTGAAAGCAAGCTGGTAAAAGAAAGGGACGCAAATATGACTATGCAAGATCCAATCAGCGATATGTTGACGAGGATTCGCAATGGCCAGCACCGCGCTAAGCGTGAGGTATCGATGCCTGCGTCCACAAAAAAGGCCGCAATTGCAGAAGTATTGAAGAAAGAAGGTTACATCACTGATTACCGCATCGAAGGCGATGGTCCGCAAAGAGAACTCAAGGTGGAGCTGAAATACTACGAGGGCAAACCGGTAATCGAGCGCGTGCAGCGGACAAGCCGGCCTGGGCTGCGAGTTTATCGGGGAAAAGACGATCTCCCGTCTGTCGTCGGCGGATTAGGGATAGCGATTATTTCGACTTCGAAAGGCCTTATGTCAGATCGAGAAGCGCGCGCGCAGGGCATCGGTGGCGAAGTGATTTGCTCGGTGTATTGAGGTTGCGACGGTCGTGTCACGCGTAGCTAAAATGCCAATCGAAGTGCTGCAGGACGTGCAGGTGCAAATCTCCGGCCAGGTTGTGAATGTTAAGGGAGCCAAAGGGGCGCTGACGCACCGCGTTCACGAGTTGGTAACAGTCAAAATGGATAAATCCATCATCACCGTAACGTCCAACTCTGAGTCAAAGGAGTCGAAAGCGCTATCGGGTACGACCCGAGCGGTACTGGGCAATATGGTCAAGGGCGTCGCGCACGGATTTGAGCGCAAGCTGGAAATCGTCGGCGTTGGATTTCGCGCGCACGTGGAGGGCAAAAAACTTAATTTGTTGCTTGGATATTCGCATCCGGTGAATTTCGATATTCCGGACGACGTCACGATCGAAACCCCCAGCCAGACCGAGATCATCATCAAAGGCGTCGACAAACAACGGGTAGGGGAGGTTGCGGCCCATATCAGGGCTTATCGAAAACCTGAACCCTATAAAGGCAAGGGCGTTCGCTACAGCGACGAACATATCAGGCGAAAAGAGGCGAAGAAAGCTTAGCGGCCGCGATGGACAAAAAGAATTCGAGATTACGACGAGCACGAAAAACGCGGTTCCGTATTGCGGGCAGGGGCGCGACAAGATTGTGTATCAACAGATCGCCGCGGCATATTTATGCTCAAGTTTTAGCGTCTGACGGCGGCACGGTGATTGCATGTGCGTCGACGGTGGAAAAGACGTATCGCGCAGGTGGTCAAAGCGGTGGGAATATCGCAGCCGCGACTGAGATCGGAAAGTTGATCGCCGAACGAGCTATAGCTGCTGGTATATCCGAAGTTGCTTTCGATCGATCAGGTTTCAAATATCACGGTCGAGTAAAAGCGTTGGCGGATGCTGCACGCGAGGGCGGATTGAAGTTTTAGGAGTTGATTGAGTATGAGCGTCAGAACGAATATTCCAGACCGCAATGAAGGCTATTTCGAAAAGCTGATTACGGTGAATCGGGTCGCCAAGGTTGTAAAAGGTGGGCGCGTATTCGGATTTTCGGCGCTGACTGTCGTTGGAGACGGCGAGGGAAGCGTCGGGTTCGGGCGCGGAAAGGCGAGGGAAGTGCCGGTGGCGATTCAAAAGGCGATGGAAAACGCCCGCAAGAGCATGATTTCGATCGCGCTGAATGGAAACACGCTGCAATACGCGTTGATCGGAAAACACGGCGCCGCCAAAGTTTATATGCAACCGGCCTCTGAAGGGACGGGGATTATTGCTGGAGGACCGATGCGCGCGGTCTTTGAAGTGCTTGGTGTCCATAACGTCCTGGCGAAGTGTATTGGTACGACGAATCCGGTCAATGTGGTTCGCGCGACGTTGAATGGATTGATGTCCATGGCGTCACCGGAGCAAATGGCGGCGAAGCGTGGCAAAACGGTGGAAGAGATTCGAGGGTGATCAAGGTGGTTGCGAAAATACTTAATGTCACCCTGTGCAAGAGCCTGAACGGGCGCCTTCAGTCACACAAGGATTGCGCTCGCGGGCTCGGCCTGCGCAGGATTCGGCAGACAGTCTCCGTGAAAGACACCGCCGAAAACCGGGGCATGATCGACAGAATTAGCTACCTGGTCGCGGTACAGGAGCCCTGAAATGCGTCTCAACAAGCTGAAGCCGGCAAGCGGTTCCAAAAAGGCGCGTAAGCGTGTCGGCCGCGGCAATGGCTCAGGCCTTGGCAGGACCGGCGGCCGCGGTGATAAAGGCCAGAAGTCGAGGTCAGGTGGTTCGGTCAGAGCCGGTTTCGAGGGCGGTCAAATGCCCTTGCAGCGGCGCTTGCCCAAATTTGGATTTCATTCTCGGGTTGCGCGTTTCGCCGACGAGATTCGCTTACATGAACTCGAATCACTCAAACTGGATTCCATAGACCTTGCGGCGTTGAAAGCGGCCGGACTCGTTCGACATGACATCAAGCGCGTCAAGGTAATCGACTCCGGCAACATTGAAAAAGCGGTCACACTCAAGGGAATTGCAGTGACCAGGGGCGCTCGCAAGCAGATCGAAGCGGCCGGCGGCCACGTGGAAGGTTAGGCATGGCTACTACGGCAAGCAAACTACCAGGTGGAATTGCAGGGCTCGGCAAGCTTACCGAGTTGCGGCAGCGCCTCTTTTTCCTCATGGGCGCGCTGATCGTGTTTCGAATCTGTACACATATCCCCGTGCCCGGCATTAATCCAGTCGCCTTAAATGCACTATTCGACCAGCAGCGCGGGACGATACTGGACATGTTTAATATGTTCTCGGGCGGGGCATTACAGCGCTTTTCCGTAGTTGCGCTCGGTATCATGCCGTACATCTCCGCTTCCATCATCATGCAGTTGCTGACCGTCGTGCACCCGAAGCTCGAGCAGCTCAAGAAAGAAGGAGAAGCCGGGCGCCGAAAAATTACGCAATATACGCGCTATTTCACGGTTGTCCTGTGTACGTTCCAGGCTACCGGTGTTGCGATCATGTTGGAGTCGCAAACGGCTGCAGGAATGCAGCTCGTAATTGCTCCTGGTATGTCCTTCAAGATCACCTGCGTTGCCACCCTCGTAACGGGGACACTGTTTCTTATGTGGCTCGGTGAACAGGTTACCGAGCGCGGCGTCGGGAATGGAATTTCAATGATTATCTTCGCCGGCATAGTCGCCGGCCTTCCCGCGGCGATCGTGGGCACATTGGAGCTGTCTCGTACCGGTGAACTCTCGCTGATTCTCGTTCTCGGACTATTTGTTCTTGCAGTAGCCGTCACCGGATTTGTTGTATTCGTCGAACGAGCGCAACGACGAATAACCGTGAATTACGCCAAGCAACAACGTGGCGGGCAGATGTACGGAGGGCAGTCGACCAACTTGCCCTTGAAGCTGAATATGGCGGGCGTAATACCGCCGATTTTTGCTTCCAGCATCATTCTGTTTCCAGCAACTATTGGTGGCTGGTTTGGAAATGTCGAAGGCATGGATTGGCTGCGTGATCTCAGCAGCACAATTTCACCCGGCCAACCCCTTTACGTAATGATGTACGCGGCAGCGATTATATTTTTCTGCTTCTTCTATACCGCGCTCGTATTCAATCCTAAAGAGATGGCGGACAATTTGAAGAAATCCGGGGCTTTTATCCCCGGAATACGTCCAGGCGACCAAACAGCGCGGTATATCGATGGCGTAATGACGCGTCTGACCACGGCCGGCGCCATCTACATAACGGCCGTCTGCCTGCTTCCAGAATTTCTGATTTTGGAACTGAATGTCCCATTTTACTTTGGTGGAACTTCACTGCTCATCATCGTTGTCGTCGTCATGGATTTCATGTCCCAGGTCCAGGCGCATTTGATGTCACATCAGTATGAAGGACTCATGAAAAAGGCGAATCTCAAAGGTTATGGGCGCCGATAAGACTACCAATGTTGAGCTAGCCAAATGAAAGTACAAGCTTCTGTTAAAAAAATATGTCGCAATTGCAGAATTGTCCGACGTAAAGGTACGGTGCGCGTTATCTGTAAGGATCCGCGTCACAAGCAGCGTCAAGGCTGATAGAGGGCAGTTCGGTTAAGAGGAAATATCTATGGCACGAGTAGCCGGCGTAAATATCCCCGATCGCAAACACGCAGTGATCGCGCTGAGGGAAATCTATGGCATCGGCAAAACCCGAGCGCAGAACATCTGTGATGCTACGGGAGTCCCGCGTGATGCATTGATTAAGGATTTAACCGAAGCGCAGCTCGATATCTTGAGAACGGCTGTGACTAATTACGCGGTGGAGGGAGATCTGCGCCGCGAAGTCAGCATGAATATAAAGCGACTCATGGATTTGGGAAGTTACCGCGGTATCCGCCATAGACGGGGATTGCCGGTTAGAGGCCAAAGGTCGCGAACCAATGCGCGGACTCGCAAGGGGCCGCGCAGGTTGATTAAGAAATAGGTTGAGGAATAAGGAATGGCAACTTCATCTACTCGGACGAAGAAGCGCGAAAAGCGCACCGTACTCGACGGTGTGGCCCATATCCACGCTTCGTTCAACAACACGATCATTACTATTACCGATCGACAGGGAAACACGCTCGCGTGGGCGACGGCCGGTGGCAGCGGATTTCGCGGATCCCGCAAGAGCACCCCATTTGCCGCCCAGGTAGCAGCCGAACGGCTGCGTAGTGTGCGAGATGATTTCGGTATGCAAAATCTCGACGTCTTCGTTAAAGGTCCTGGTCCTGGCCGCGACTCCGCTGTCCGCTCGTTAAACGCTGCGGGATTCAAGATCGCTAATATTACGGACGTCACGCCGATAGCTCATAACGGATGTCGGCCTCCAAAGAAGCGGCGGGTGTAAGCAGATGGCACGATACATTGGTCCCAAGTGCAAACTGAGCCGTCGTCAGGGGATGGATCTCGGCTTGAAAAGCCGTGCTCGCCCAATCGAATCCAAATGCCAGATGGAAAAGCCGCCCGGGCAGCATGGGGACGCCCGCGGACGGCGCTTGTCCGATTACGCATTACAGCTTCGTGAGAAGCAGAAGCTACGGATTATTTACGGTGTTTTGGAGCGTCAGTTCCGAAACTATTACAAGAAAGCGGCGCGACGCAAAGGCGCTACCGGCCAGAATCTGCTGCAGCTTCTTGAGTGCCGATTGGATAACGTAGTGTACCGAATGGGCTACGGTTGCACGCGCGCCGAAGCGCGGCAATTAGTGAGCCACAAGGCGATTTCTGTCAACGGACGGGCGGTGAACATCGCGTCCTACCAAGTGTCTCCAGAGGACATCGTTGCGGTCCGCGAGCGGGCCAAGAAGCAGATGAGAATCCAGGATTCGCTCGCAATTGCCGAGCAACTCGGATTTCCGGAATGGGTCGAAGTAGATCCAAAAAAGATGGAAGGTAGATTCAGGGCGGCTCCGGAGCGCGCTGACTTGCCTGCCGACATCAATGAATCGCTCGTTGTCGAGCTGTATTCTAAGTAATCCTATCGGAGGAGAATGAATTATGGCGTCGGCATTAAATGAGTTGTTGAAGCCTAAAATCGTCGAAGTGCGGGCGGTCAATCCGCGCACCGCAAAGATCACGATTGAGCCTTTAAATCGTGGTTTCGGGCACACATTGGGTAATGCCCTTCGACGTGTATTGCTGTCGTCTATGACCGGCAGCGCGATAATCGAGGTCGAAATCGAGAACGTGCTTCACGAATACACGACTATCGAGGGTGTGCAGGAGGATGTGACAGACATCCTGCTAAATCTAAAAGGTCTCTCGATAAATATGCACGCCCGCGACGAAGCGACCTTGAGCCTGAATAAGAAGGGCCCGGGAGAGGTCTCCGCGCGGGATATCGTTCTCGATCACGACGTTGAGATCTTTGATCCCGACTACCACATCGCCAGTCTCAGTGATAACGGCGAATTGAACATGATCTTGCGCGTAGCTCGCGGCAGAGGTTACCAACCCTCCACCGTGCGAGATATGGAGGATGAGGAGATGGATCAGGCGATCGGGCGACTAAAGCTGGATGCTTCGTTCAGTCCCGTGCGTCGATGCGCGTACGAAGTACAAAGTGCGCGTGTCGAGCAACAAACCGATTTAGACAAGCTCATCTTGACGATCGAGACGAATGGTACGATTGACCCCGAGCAGGCCGTCAAGGAAGCAGCAGGGATCTTGAGAAACCAACTGGCAGTATTTGTTGATATCAGTGCTGACGATATCTACGAACCGGACTCAAAGGATGATATTGAAATTGACCCCATTCTTTTGCGCTCAATCGATGATCTAGAGCTCACAGTCCGCTCTGCCAATTGCCTTAAAGCCGAGAGCATTTATTACATTGGTGATTTGATACAGCGTACTGAAGTGGAATTGCTGAAGACGCCAAATCTTGGAAAGAAATCGCTGACGGAAATCAAAGATGTACTGGCCGCACGCGGCTTATCGCTTGGCATGCGTTTGGAAAACTGGCCGCCGACCGGGCTATATGAAGGGGAGCGCGCGGTGGTCTGACCACCACTCCTCGAAGGCACAAAGAAAATGAGACACCGAAAAAGCGGGCGTCAGCTCAATCGTACCAGCTCGCATCGCAAAGCGATGTTCCGCAACATGGCCGTATCGCTGTTCCGGCACGAAATCATCAGGACGACGCTTGCCAAGGCGAAGGAGCTTCGGCGGACTGCAGAGCCACTCATTACATTGGGAAAAAATGATTCAGTAGCCAAACGTCGTCTGGCATTTGCCCGTCTTCGTGACCGCGATATCGTGCAAAAGCTGTTCGGCGAAATAGCACCGCGTTACCAGGAACGTCCGGGCGGCTACCTGCGAATATTGAAATGCGGCCTGCGGGCAGGCGATAGAGCGCCAATGGCAATGGTCGAATTAGTCGATCGGCCCGAAACTGAAGAGGTAGACGAATCTCTAGAGAGTGCGGAAGCGTAGGGCCGGAGCCGCAAATTATATTGGGCCGGGCATGTCCCGGCTTTTTTATGAATTATCGATTGCGACTGATTACGTACAATTGTGGCGAACGCCCCATCATCGAGATGTCCCACTACCGTATTTTATTTCCTTTGGCTAACCGAAATAGTATGTGGACCAGTTTTCCTGTTGCGCGTGACTTCCATCGGATTGTTACGTTACCAGATTAGAAATCCGAGAATTAGGCAAAGCCTATATCGGAACGCTATCGATCGGACACGATCAAATATCTCGGATAGAATTGATTGAGGTGATCGTAATGTGGACCTCGGGCTAATAATGAATGGACGCCTATTCAGCTATCGCGTTCGATCAAAGCGGTTACTGGAATTCACGCTAAATCGACCGGGGATTTTAACTGCTGCAGATGTAAACTAGCGCATAAAATCAAATATTTTGCCGTACTGAATGTCTACAGGTAGGACAAAAATGCTACAGACTCGATACCAACGATTGCAAGCGGCCCAGTGTTTTCGGTGGGGCGCTCTCGAGGAAGCGATCCGCCTAGCCTAGAAACGAATGGCATCGAAGCTCAGTTTAATCGAATATTGAACGCTTAATGGGACTGTTACGCGGTAAACGGGTAATGTCAATGTCGATTGGACTAGCGGCCTACTCAAGTTCTGAATTCCCGCTAATATCTGACTTTCGAATTGAATGCACGAGATCTGGTGTATTGCGACGAGAAATCAATACCGCGGTACCCAATATCGTCAGAAGCTACTCGATGAAACATTTTCTACCATGATCTCTCAACTATGAAGCGGACTATTATGGTAGAAGAAACAGATTAGGCTGACATTTTGAATCAGTTAATACTGAATAAATTACCGAAAAGATTTTCTAAACAATAGTCAAGTCGATAAGAATCAGATACCGCCGAATATCAACAGGAGATTCCCCTTAATTAGAGCCGAAATTTGGATATCTCCACACTTCATATATTATTTCCAGTCACTGAAAGAATTTAATTTTGGGACATACCTTCGGCAAAAGCTCCTCCCATAGAGGGATAGGCAATGTTAAACGAAACCGATGATCAAAAGTACGAGATAAGCCCAAGCGATCTAAACCAATCTATCGTGCGGGTCGTTTTCGTTTCGGGTGTAGTAGCTTGGTCTTTTTTTCACTCCAATGCGGAAACGGTTAATGAAGCGTTGGAGTTCGACTATTTTATCTTATCAATCAGTTATTGGTTTTTTTCCGTAGCATTTTTCGGCTGGACCTATTTGGTCATACAAGAAATTGTACCTCGGTCATATATCACAACGACAACGCGCTCTATAGGGATAATAGCCGATCTCGGCGCCGTATCCGCTTATACGGCGATATCAGGACAGCATGGGGTAATTCTCTATCCAATATATCTTACATGCATAATAGGGTACGGATATCGATTCGGCATCAAGTACCTTTACTTGTCGATATTAGTTGGAACTGTATTCTTTAGCTTCGCGCTTGGCGTTAACGAAGATATATCCAAGACTAAATCGCTAATTTTAGCATATTACCTAGGCTTACTTCTCGTTCCGATCTATTCGGCTTCGCTACTAAAGAAGCATAAAGAAGTATTAGAACGAATAAAGGAAGTAAACGAAGCGCGGTCACGATTTATCGCAAATATGAGTCACGAACTGAGAACGCCGTTGCATGCAATTATAAGCGTGACAGATATATTGGTAGAAGAAGCAGATTCCGTCTTGGAATCTAAACGTGATCGTAAAGCTAAGCTCGGAATGATAAGTGATTCTGCTCAGCACCTCCTAAATTTAGTAAATCGTGTTTTAGACGTTGCGTCGGCTGAAGCTGGCCGGGAACTCGCAGCTAAATTCGAGATGCTCAATTTGTACGAAGTACTTTTAGCGTCACTTCGCATATGCGAACCGAAAGCTGTTGAAAAAAATATCGCGTTTTATTGGTACATCGATACCAGTGTTCCGGAATATGTCTCTAGCTCCGCCGAACATCTACAAGAAATCTTGATAAATACTATCGGAAACGCTGTTAAGTACACCAAATCCGGATACGTCTGTGTTCGAGTAACGGCAAAAAGGATCGGCAGCACTAGCCATGTTTCGGTTAATATCGTAGACACCGGGATCGGCATATCGGCTAAGTTACTTCCGACGATATTCGAACCTTTTACGCTTGGAGATGACAGTGCTGCTAGAGAATTCTCAGGGTCTGGTCTCGGACTTACAATTACAAAGCAGTATATAGAATATCTTGAGGGCGAAATCTTCTATGAATCTACGGAATACGTCGGGACACGCTGTAATATTGCGTTCAACTTTAAGGACCAGGAGGGAGCGTTAATAAAAAAGGGTCTTCCGACGAATATTCCAGCCGTGCTAGTTACACCTAACGAAATAACGGAAGATGAGCGTATAGCGTTCGAACGTAGTGGTTGGAATTGCCGCTCAACAAATGACCTACATTTCGTAGATATGGAAGACGAATTCACTCAGATAATTTTTGTGGACGAAGATTTCGACGATCATCATAAAGTCGTCATAGACGAGCTAAACCGAAATTACCCCAATTCATTAATAATTAGATACTGTAGTCCAGAATCCCATCCGTAC
Organism: Gammaproteobacteria bacterium; assembly: GCA_963662545.2. Taxonomy (GTDB): domain Bacteria; phylum Pseudomonadota; class Gammaproteobacteria; genus JAYYZW01. The sequence goes on along the minus strand of CAXXLL010000003.1, from coordinate 962,222 downwards.
CCGCAGCATCTTGTATATAACAGCTCTATACGAAAGTGTGATGTATTTGACCTGCGGATGATTAACAATCTTGCGACCACGGCTTTTTTGAATGGTCGCAAGGATGTCGTTAATTCAGGACCTACGAATGAACCAATACTAGATATCTTAGTCGCTGACGATAGTCCCGCTAACCTTAAGACCGCGTTAATGGCTCTGGAGTCAATAGGGCATTCGGTTGTCACCGTTACTAACGGAGAGGACACACTTTCTGAACTGGAGACTAATCGATATGACGTTGCACTAATCGATATGCATATGCCAGGAATGTCCGGCATAGAAGCAGCCAAATTTTATCAATTCACAAATCCTGAAGTACCGACACCAATAGTTATTCTTACAGCAGACGCCACATCAAATGCTAAAATCGCGGCGGAAGAAGCTGGAGCTGCTGGATATTTGACGAAACCATTAAGAGCATTTGAGCTTAGAAACGCCGTTAATAGATTCTCCAGAAAAAATGGTTCATCAGGAACTCACGATCGACGACTAATACATATTTCAGCACAACGATACGAGAGTCTTCCTGAAACACTAATAGACCCGCGAGAAATTAGAGAATTAAAGGAGCTGGGAGTTAAGAAAGAGCCACTTAGGGCAATGATATTGGATTTTGAAATAGACAGTAAGAAGCTGATTCAGCTATCTTACGAATCGAGCAAGAATGACGATATTTCTGCCGTAAAGGGATATATGCACACTATAAAAGGGTCATCGGCTACTGTTGGCGCGGCGTTGTTGCAGTTGCGAGCTCAACAAATGGAGGAACTCAGTTGGACGAAGATATCTCAAAATACTGATGATCTTCATCAAAATTTATTTAAGATATTGGATAGAAGCGTAGCAAAATTACTTCAAGAAGTCGTGGTAGTAAAAGAGTTATTGTCAAAAGTGGTGTTCAGGCGGTTGAATCAAGCGGCGACCTGATTGACCCTTGTCACCTCGATACCATCTTCAAATTTAACTCCAGTAATCACCTTGGCCAGGTAGTCGAATCCACGTAGGCGTCGCCAATTCTTCTGCGCACACCGCCCCAGCTTGAACATCATATGGAGCATGCCGTCCCGAGAGAGACCGCCCTTGGAGCGCCGGGTCCGGTGCCGGATCGTAGCGAAGGTGGATTCAATCGGATTGCTCGTGCGAATGCTTTGCCAATGTGGTGCCGGAAAATCATAGAACGCCAGCAACTCCTCACGGTCTTTCTGTAGGCACAGGGTCGCCTTGGGATACTTCGGTTCATAGGTCTTGAGGAACAGCTCGAACGCCTTCTCGGCGTCGGCCTTTGTCGCGGCCTGCCAGATCGCGTGCAGGGCTTGCTTGGCTTTGGCCTGTGCCGACTTCGGTAGGCAGTTCAGCACGTTCATCGTCTTGTGCATCCAGCAGCGTTGCTGGCGGGTCTCACCGTAGACTTCCTCCAGTGCGGCCCAGAAGCCCATGGCACCGTCCCCGATCGCCAGCTTGGGAATATTCATCCCGCGTGACTTCAATTTCAGCAACACCTCGCGCCAGCTCTGCGTGGACTCCCGCACACCATCCTCCATCGCCAAAAAACGCTTCTCGCCTCGCTCATTGACGCCGATCACCACCAACGCACACAGCTTCGTGTGCTCCGCCCGCAGGCCACTGTAGACACCGTCCGCCCACACCTACACCCAGCGGTCTTGGTCCAATCGCCCCTCGCACCAGTCGCGGTATTCTTGCGCCCACACCTGCTTCAAGCGCGACACGGTGCTCGCCGACAGGCCCTTCGCCTGCGGCCCCAACAAAACTTCCAGCGCAGCGCCCATTTCGCCACTGGAAACGCCCTTCAAATACAGCCACGGCACGGCCGCCTCCAAGGTTCTTGTCTTGCGCACATACGGCGGCACCAGCGCTGAACGGAAGGTCACCGGCTCGCCGAGCTTCGAACGAACCTTCGGGATCCTCACCGTCACCGGCCCCAAGCCCGTCTGCAACTGGCGTTCCGGCAAATAGCCGTTGCGAACCACACCTGCTTTGTCGTCCACCGTGCGATGTCCTGAATACTGCGCCATATATTCTGCCAGCTCGATTTCAACCGCTCGTTCAATCAGAGCCCGAGCACCGTTTCTCAAGACCTCCGTCAACGGATCTGGTATTCCTTCTCGACCTGATAATTCAACAACGTTACTCTCTCTCATGGTGGCGTATCCTCTTTGGTTGGCTTGCTGCTTGGTAACAACATTTCAACCAGATACGCCGCCTTTATTCAATTCGCTCAAACACCAGATTCAGTTATAACTCGTAGTAAAAGCTGGGCAGATATAGTTTCTGCCCAGCTTTATAAAGTACCTGGTTCATCTATTTATACAGTCCTAAATCATCTTGATATCAACCGTGCTTATAGATTTGTATTTCGGGTAACTTTTGCGTTGATTAGAAATGAGCCGTTCAATGCGGCGAAGATATTGAAGCGGGAGTTCCATCGCCGCGTTAACCCATTCATCGGCGATCGTATAGATTTCATCATGATCGATGACACGGACTCGGTTCAAAGCTTTTCTAAAAGCAGCAGCACCAGGCTGTCCTTTTTGGCGAGAAATATATCCGTAGATTTCATTTACCCCCTTTCCGGGATCCGCGAGAATATCAACGATACCTAATCTATGAAGTTCTTCTGCCGGATAATTTTTGGCGCTCAAAATGATTTTTTCGGCTGTTACCGTATCCACGCGCCTGCGGAGTAAAGTATAGGCCCCCATTCCAGGAAATAGGCCGAACAAGACCTCGGGGAAACCGAGTCTCGTTCCCCGTTCTGCGACAAGAATGTTTCCGGCTAAAGCTGCCTCAAATCCCCCCCCCCATTGCGCTCCCTTGAACTAACGAAAATGTGAGGATGTTTCTGGAATTAGCGGCGTGGCAGAAAATCGCGTCGGTCGCCTTTTTCGCGTAGAACTGAAGGCCTGTTTCGCGTTTGCAATTAGATCTCTAAACAATTGTAGATCACCGCCAAGGCTAAAGATTTCACGGATCTTCGATCCAAAAACTACGAATTTCACGTTATCAGCTTCGTAACCTGGTAAATCCAAACGCGTCCCATCACTTATTGCTGCTTGGACGGCGCGAATGTCACTAAGTTGCTCGTGGGAAAAATAAGGAGTTGAATTTGGGGCGAGAAATTTCCACAGGATTCCTGCTGATTTATCGAAACGGAGTTCCAAATTTGGAAAAATATTCTCACTTCTTTTTAAAATAGGATCCGAAAGCGCTGAAGTTGGGCTATCAACTGCGGTTAACATAATTACCCTCCTGTTTATTGGTCAAAACGTCCTGACCCTTTGTGGATTCGTTATATGGGTCAGGAGTAAAAATAGCGCTTCATCGATATTCTTATAATTCTCTCAATCGTAAAACGCTGGTCATCAGCATCGAAGAATATTGACGGTTAATCCATTATATAGTCAACAATAAATACGACCCTTATAGTAATCATGATTCGTGCCGTTAAACTCACTCTTCTGAGTGAGAAATCACATAATCTGGCGGGCACGAAGCGATTATTCCGAGCATAAATATTTCTTCGTGATCGTATTCACAACCTTCGGATTAGCCCGCCCGCCGGTCTTTTTCATGGCCTGACCGACTAAATACGCTAAAACTTTCTCTTTTCCTGCCTTGTATTGGGCTACTTGCTCCGGATTCTCTGCAATTACCTCCTGAACGACAGAATCAATCATCGATGGTTCTGATATCTGCTTGAGAGCGCGGGTCGAAATAATTTCATCGGCGGACCCTTCGCCGTCCCACATTGCCTGGAAGACTTGCTTCGCCATTTTTCCAGAAATGGTGTCGTCTGTGATTCGGGCGACAAGTTGTCCGAGATCATTGGGTGAAATTGGTACAGCCGCCAACTTAAGGTTTGCCTTATTCATTGCACCGAAGAGCTCTCCAATCAACCAGTTGCAGGCCTGTTTCGGCTCGGCGCCATCTACTTCCACAGTTGTTTCGAAAAACGTTGCCGTTTCTGGGTCTTGAATGAGGATTTTTGCATCGTCATGTGCAAGGCCGTATTGCTTCACGAAACGGACCAGCATCTCTTGCGGTAGCTCGGGTACTTTTTCCCTTAAGGCATTTATGTATTCTTCCGTCACTTCAACCGGGAGCAAATCGGGATCGGGAAAATATCGATAATCATGCGCGTCTTCCTTCGAGCGCATTGATCGAGTTTCACCTTTCGCGGCGTCGTATAAGCGAGTTTCCTGTACGACGGAACCACCGGATTCAATAATCTCTATCTGCCGCTCGACTTCGTATTCGATGGCTTGGTGCACGAAGCGGAAAGAATTGAGATTCTTAGTTTCAGTTCGAGTACCAAGCTCTTCGCTACCCTTGGGGCGAACGGATACATTGGCGTCGCATCGGAAAGACCCCTCCTGCATATTGCCGTCACAAATGCCGAGATATCTCACGAGGCGATGCAGTTCTCGCATATAAGAAACGGCTTCGTCGGCGGACCGCAATTCCGGTTCGGAGACAATTTCCAATAGCGGCGTGCCCGCCCGATTGAGGTCAATGGCGGTTGATCCGGGAAAGTTCTCATGTAGCGACTTCCCGGCGTCTTCCTCCAGGTGCGCGCGCGTTATGTTGATCGTTTTTCTGTTGCCGTCGACTTCGATCTCGAGCGTTCCGCGAGCGACGATCGGAGCTTCGTACTGACTGATCTGATAGCCCTTGGGCAGATCAGGATAGAAATAGTTTTTCCGAGCGAAGACCGAATGTCTGGCAATCACCGCATTGGTTGCTATTCCAAACAATACTGCCATTTCGATCGCTTTTTCATTGATCACGGGGAGCACGCCCGGAAGCCCGAGGTCTACTGCGCATGCCTGGGTGTTGGGTTCAGCTCCGAAGGCTGTCGAGGCGCCGGAAAAGATCTTGCTGTCCGCCGTGAGTTGGGCGTGAATTTCTAGACCAATAACGGTTTCCCATTCCATCGTATTTACTTAAGCGGCACAGGGCGCAACGCGCAGATGCCAATCAGTGACTGTCTGGTAAACGTGCGCAAGGTTCAGCAGCCGTGCTTCGTCGAAATAGTTTCCGATAATCTGCATGCCGACGGGAAGGCCATCCACGTACCCAGCAGGCACCGACAAGCTCGTGACGCCGGAAAGATTTACGGCCGTTGTATAAATATCGCTCAGGTACATCGAAACGGGATCGTCGTTATGTTCACCCACGCGAAACGCTGTAGTGGGAGTAGTGGGCCCGATAATGACATCGACTTGAGCAAAGGCGCTCTCAAAATCCTGCTTGATGAGGCGTCGCACCTGCTGCGCTTTCCTGTAATAAGCATCGTAATAACCGGAAGATAAAGCGTATGCCCCCACGAGTATCCGTCGCTTCACTTCAGCACCGAAACCTTCGGCGCGCGAACGGCAATAGAGATCCATCAAATCTTTCGGGTTTTCACAACGATGGCCGTACCTCACACCGTCGTAGCGTGACAGGTTCGATGAGCATTCGGCTGGCGCAATAACGTAGTATGCGGGGATGGATAATGGTAGCGATGCAAGCGATATTTCTCTTGCGCGAGCGCCAAGTTTCTCGAGTTGCTCGACGGCCGCGCTCACACAATCACCGATGTCTGGATCCAAGGCGTCATCGAAAAACTCCTTCGGCACTCCGATCCTCAGACCTTCGACGGAGTCATTTAATTTACTCGCGAAATCCTCTGTCGCTCGCTCGCTCGAAGTTGAATCACGTTCATCGAATCCCGCAATAACGTTCATCATCAGTGCGAGGTCCTCTGCCGTTAATGCGAGCGGGCCACCCTGGTCCAGGCTGGAAGCGAACGCGATCATCCCGAATCTGGAGACGCGTCCATAAGTGGGTTTCAGGCCGCTGATCCCGCAAAAAGCGGCCGGTTGTCGTATCGAACCGCCGGTGTCAGTTCCGGTCGCCACCGGCGCAAGTCCCGCGGCAACGGCCGCGGCCGAGCCGCCAGAAGACCCCCCGGGAACGCGTTCTAAGTCCCACGGATTACGGACCGGACCGTAATAACTCGTCTCGTTGGAAGAGCCCATTGCGAACTCATCCATATTGGTCTTGCCGAGCATCACCATGCCTTCACGATCAAGATGCTCGACGACCGTAGCATTATAAGGCGCGATGAAATTGTCGAGCATTCGTGAGCCGCAGCTCGTTCGAGTTTCCTTAGTGCAGAAGATATCCTTGTTTGCGTAGGGTACGCCGGTCAGTATCGATGCTCGTCCTGCGGCCCGGATATCGTCGGCAGCGCGGGCCTGCTTGAGCGCCCTGTCTTCGCAAACCGTGATGTAGGAGTTCAATTCGTCATCGATTTTTGCGATACGATCAAGATAATGCCGTGTTATTTCGACACTCGAAAATTCGCGATTCTCGAGTGCAGCGGAAATCGCCGCGGCAGTACGGGGAAAGGAATCGGGCATGTCTTAATCGATAACTTTGGGAACTAGGTATAAGCCGTTCTTAATCTGCGGCGCCTGCGCCTGAAAGAGGTCGCGTTCGTTCTTTTCGGTAACCCGGTCCGGCCTCAGACGGACATTAAGGTCCAGTGGATGTGCCATGGGTTCGATGCCATCCGTCTCGGCCTGATTCATTTGTTCGATGAATGTGAGAATTCGGGACAATTGATCTGCGTAACCAGGAATAGCGCTGTCGTCGATCGCGAGGCGCGCCAGGCGCGCTATTGCCTTCACTTCATCAGTGCTGATTGACATGTAGAAGTCTCTATTATTTACTTGATTAGAAAGAAAAATCTTATGTGGCACGCTTGCCACAAAGTACTTGCGCTGTTACATTAAGCCGCCATTTTACTGCGAATCTCGGGGGTGTCGGGTAGTCTCGCTCAGGGCAGCCGCGGACCGATTCTTATGCCATGGACTCAAGGGGTGGTGCCGAGCCCGCAGATCGTCATCCTGTTAGCTGGTAAGGCAGACCAGGTCGCGCTCACGGGCGCGGCGCAACTTAAGAAGGACTCTAAGTGATGCTTCGCATGCTGCGGGGAATGTTCTCGAACGATCTGTCGATCGACCTCGGCACCGCTAATACGCTGATCTATGTTCGCGGGAAAGGCATCGTCCTGAATGAGCCATCAGTCGTTGCCATTCGTCGTAGTCGTGATCCAAATAGCCAGAAGTCCATAGCTGCGGTCGGCGCCGAAGCGAAAAAAATGCTGGGGCGTACGCCCGGCCACATCGAGGCTATTCGTCCGTTGAAGGACGGGGTTATCGCCGACTTTACGGTGACGGAGAAAATGCTTCAGCATTTCATTCGTAAAGTTCACGGAAATCAATTGTTCAAGCCGAGCCCCAGGGTGCTAGTTTGCGTACCTTGTGGATCTACCCAGGTCGAACGCCGTGCGATCAGGGAGTCCGCCCAGGGTGCAGGCGCGCGCGACGTATTCCTCATTGAAGAACCAATGTCTGCGGCGATCGGCGCCGGTATGCCGGTGAGTGACGCGAGCGGATCAATGGTTCTCGATATTGGCGGCGGTACGACTGAAGTTGCGGTGATTTCACTCAACGGAATCGTGTACGCCGATTCTATAAGAGTCGGCGGCGATCGATGTGACGACGCCATTATCAATTACGTTCGTCGTAACTATGGCAGTTTGATCGGCGATGCGACGGCTGAGCGTATCAAGCACGAGATCGGATGCGCGTATCCCGGCAACGAGGTTCGCGAAATTGAAATCAAGGGCCGTAATCTTGCAGAGGGCCTGCCTCGCAGCTTTACTCTTAACAGCAACGAGATTCTGGAGGCACTGCAGGAACCGCTGGCGGGAATAGTGGAGGCTGTAAAAACGGCGCTTGAAAATACGCCTCCAGAACTCGGGTCAGACGTTGCCGAGCGCGGGATGGTGTTGACCGGCGGTGGAGCCCTTCTAAAGGATATCGACCGACTTCTCATGGAAGAAACGGGCTTGCCGGTGATCATCGCCGAAGATCCTATGACCTGCGTCGCTCGCGGAGGAGGCCGTGTAATGGAAATGATTGAAGAGCACGGCCCGGAAATGCTGGCTTTGGAGTAGGTTTCAGTCCGCACGGTATGTTTGGAGACTACAATTAAGCCGCTCTTCATCAATGCACCGTCTCCAACGGCAAGGTTTGCCACATGTGCAGTTTTGTCCTTTCTGTGTATTTCCATTGACCACAATAACGATCATCTTTCTTCTATTCGATCCGCGATTTCCATACTCGTCTATCCGGTGCAGTACATCGTAAACGCGCCCGTTCAATTGGGTGCCCGCGTTGCCGGGAATTTGACGACGCGACTTAATCTGATCGACGAGAACGTGCGGCTCACGGACGAAAATTTGCTTCTGAGCTCGAAAGCGCAGCGTTTTGCAGCGCTCGAGCATGAGAACCAGCGATTGCGCGAACTTCTTGATTCCTCCTCGACGCTCCAGCAAAACGTCATCGTCGCCGACGTATTGGCCATCGAAACGACACCATCGGCGCACCAAATCGTCGTCAATAAGGGAGCCGCGCAGGGGGTTTTTGTCGGTCAGCCGCTGTTAGATGCCTATGGTGTGATCGGGCAGATCTCGCACGTCGGACCGTTCTCGAGTACCGCCTTGTTGATTACTGATACACGCCATGCGCTACCGGTATTGATTAATCGAAGCGGATTGCGTGCCATCGCCGTCGGTGGAGATATACCCGATGAATTATCACTTTCATTCGTCTCGACAAATGCTGATATCAGGACCGGTGATCTCGTTGTGACTTCAGGCTTGGGTCGACGCTTCCCGGTGGGATACCCGGTTGGGCGGGTCAAGAAAGTGTCGCTGCATCCCGGTGACGCGTTTGCGACGATTATCGTGGAACCGAGCGCGCAGGTCGGCCGTTCACGGGAGGTATTGCTTTTAGGTCCGCAGCAAAAACAAGTCGATGGCGACCGAGTTTCCTCGGTAGAGTAAACCTAAGGAACCTCTGAAAAAGTCATGGCACATCTGCCTTGCCCATGAAATCGCGGAGCCTTACGTTACGAACCTTGCCAATAGTCTCCGCTATTGGCTGCGATTCGTGCCTTGATCTGCACCATTTCATGAACAATTCAGACGCACCATGACTTATTCAGAGGTTCCCTAAGCGGTGTAACGTGGATAAATCGAACCGGGCCTGGGTCATCGTGGTGAGCTTCTTGATAGCGTTCATGTTGACGGCCATACCTTTACCAGAATGGGCCTTGCCTTGGCGTCCAGCTTGGATTGCGATGGTTCTCTTCTATTGGTGTATGGCGCTCCCCGAACGTGTCGGCGTATTGATCGGGTGGTCGATAGGATTGGTGCTCGATGTCATGCACGGGTCAATACTGGGGCAGCACGCTTTTGGCCTCGCCTTCGTCGCTTACATCACGGTGCAATACCATCAGAGAGTCCGTGTATTTCCGTTAACTCAACAAGCGCTGTTCGTTGCTTCAACGATATTCTTATATCTCGTCATGATGCTGTGGATATACAATTTGTTGGGGTCGGTTTCCTACGGCCCGAAATACCTGTTCGGAACGTTGACGACCGCCCTTCTATGGCCATGGTTGTTCATCGTTCTGCGAGATGTGAGGCGCCGCGCAAGAGTGGCATGACTATTCGCGCTTTTGGGTAGGCGTGGAGTGCAGGGGATTCCATTGATCTCGGGATCTGAGACGGATCACGTGCTTCCGTAAAACCGCCATGAAATCGCTTCCGACACTAAAGGACGCCAATTTCGAACGCCGTATGTTCCAACGTCGGGTTTGGTGGGCGGTTGGATTCATGGGCGTTCTTCTATCTGTCCTCATCGTACGTCTTGCCTATCTGCAAATCCTGAATCATGAGCACTTCACCACTTTATCCCGTGAAAACCGTTTGAAAATTGTGCCCATCGCGCCACCCCGGGGAACGATATTCAGCCGTGACGGTACTGCGCTGGCGGAAAACAGGTCTTCATTTTCCCTTGCCGTGATACCGGAAAACGCAATCAATCTCGACGCGGCGGTGCTCGAACTGGGAACATTGCTAAACCTTTCCGACGAGCAACTGGAATCGTTTTCCAAGCGGCTCAATCGTGCCAGGCGGTTCGAAAACGTAACCTTGAAAAGTGATCTGAATCCGGAAGAGCTCGCGATATTTTCCGTTAACCGCTTTCGATTTCCGGGTTTCCGAATAGAGGCCGGTGTCGCCAGACATTACCCGCTGGCGGATAGTACGGTCCACGTTATCGGCTACGTCGGGCGGATCAGCGAAACCGATTTGAACGTGATCGATCAGACGAATTACAGCGCGACAACCCATATCGGGAAGAGCGGTGTGGAGAAGGCGCGTGAGGGCATTCTGCACGGACAAGTTGGTTACCAAAGGGTCGAGGTGAATGCCCAAGGACGAATATTGCGCATCGTTGAAAGGACTCCGCCCGTGGCGGGAAAGGATATCTATCTGACGCTCGATGTGGACCTTCAGGTCGAAGCGATAAATGCATTGGACGGACGCCGGGGCGCGATAGTGGCTATCGATCCGGCATCCGGCGGTATTCTCGCGTTTGTCAGTCAGCCTTCATTTGACCCGAATGAATTCGTCAATGGGGTCAGTCGGTCACTCTATCGAGCCTGGAGCACATCGACCGGCCGACCGCTGTTCAACCGCGCGCTTCAGGGTCAGTATCCGCCCGGGTCGACGATCAAGCCGTTTGTCGCCTTAGCCGGTTTGCAGAACGGTATTCGCACGCCCGATCAGAAGACGTGGTGCCGCGGGTGGTATTCGCTCCCAGGAGATGATCACAGGTATCGCGATTGGCTCAAGCGAGGGCACGGCGAAGTCGATTTGAAGCATTCCATCGCCCGGTCCTGCGACGTTTACTATTACACACTGGCCCACGATCTGGGGGTTCGGCGCTTGCATGAAACGCTGGCTATGATCGGCTTCGGGTCAATCACCGGTGTCGATATACCGGGTGAAGCGGCTGGCTTGTTGCCGTCTCCGGAATGGAAAAGGCGGACGCGAAATCTACCTTGGTACCCCGGAGAAACGGTGATCGCGGGAATCGGCCAGGGGTTTATGTTGGCAACTCCACTTCAAATGGCGTACGTCACCAGCATCATCGCGAACCGGGGAGAAGTTTCGATTCCGCATTTCGTGTCACAGATAGAAGACCCGATTGACAATTCCTCGGTGTCACTTGCAATTTATCATCGTCCGCATATCGAATTGATCAGTGAAACGTATTGGGACAATGTCATTGACGGCATGATCGAAGTCGTCAATGGGCCAACGGGAACCGCGCGGCGTAGCGGTAACGGAGCGGTCGTTCGGTTTGCCGGAAAGACGGGAACATCACAGGTTTTCAGTATTGCCCAGGACCAAGAGGTGGACAACGATGAACTGCCGGAACATCTCAAGGACCACGCATTATTTATTGCGTTCGCACCGCTGGACGTGCCGGAAATTGCGATCGCGGTGATCGTCGAAAATGGTGGGAGTGGCAGCCGTACTGCGGCGCCGATTGTGCGGCGGCTGATCGATCACTATTTCAAAACAACAGAGCATGTAATGCCCGCTGATGGTTAGAACCCAGGGTTTTCTATATCGGCTGCATATTGACGCTCCTCTTATGAGCAGTGTAATGGTCATTTGCGCGCTCGGACTCGTCGTGCTTTACAGCGCGGCCGATCAATCGACCGATATTTTCATCAAACAGGCGATTCGAATGTTAGTCGGGTTGCTGGCCATGATTCTGATCGCACAGGTATCGCCGCAGCGTCTGGAGTGTTGGGCGCCGCTCATATACCTCGTTGGTTTGGGATTGCTGTTGCTCGTAGCGGTCGTAGGTACCGGCCGCGGTGCGCAGCGCTGGCTCGATTTGGGATTATTCCAACTCCAACCATCGGAATTGATGAAACTCGCTGTGCCGTTGACGGTTGCGGGATTTGTCGCTCAGAAGGTCCTACCGCCGCATTTTGGAACCACGGCCGCCGCGCTTGTCATCGTTCTGATACCTGTGATTTTGATCGTTGAGCAACCCGATCTGGGAACCGGGTTGCTCGTCGCCGGCTCCGGGCTTTTCGTACTGTTTTTTGCCGGCGTCCGTTGGCGATTTATCAGAAATAGCCTTGCGCTTGCGTCATTGGCAGTCCCTTTTGCGTGGTTTTCGATGCATGACTATCAACGGCTACGCATCCGGACCTTGTTCGACCCTGAAAAAGATCCTCTAGGTTCGGGATATCACATTATTCAGTCAACCATAGCTGTGGGTTCGGGCGGTATGTATGGCAAAGGTTGGCTCAATGGCACTCAATCCCATCTGGAATTTCTTCCAGAACGAGCAACGGATTTTATCTTTGCGGTTTATTGTGAGGAATTCGGGTTTGTCGGAGTGGTCATATTGATGGTCGCCTACGGACTGGTATTGGTGCGAGGACTTCGAATTGCTTATGAGGCGCAGGGTATGTTCAGTCGTCTCGTCGCGGCGAGCCTTACCTTGACGATGTTTATATACATTTTCGTTAACATGGGAATGGTGACCGGTCAACTCCCGGTAGTAGGGGTACCCCTGCCTCTCGTAAGTTACGGCGGTACCTCTCTCGTGACTATTTTAATCGGTTTCGGTATCCTCATGTCGATACAAACACATCGCAAACTTATTTCAGAAACGTGATCGTCTAGAGACGGATCTTAACCCCAGTGTACATACTGCATTCGCTCCTCATCGGGATTCTAATCACATCGTTTGGCGTGCTGCAGGCCGCGCCGCTCGACAAATCCGCAGTCGACGAATTCATTACTCACATGGTGACGACCCAGGAATATGAGCACGACGATTTAACTCGCGTATTCGACAGTGCACAGCGCTCTGAACGAATACTCGAGCTGATGAAGAGGCCGGCGGAAAAGGTGAAACCTTGGTGGCAATACCGGACAATTTTCATCTCGGATAAGCGTATTCGTGACGGAGTAAAATTCTGGAATCTCAACCACGACGCGCTTAATCGCGCATCGACAAAATTCGGAGTGGCGCCTGAAGTAATCGTCGCGATTATCGGAGTAGAGACAGCGTATGGGCGCATTGTTGGAGTCCACAGGGTTATTGATGCACTTGCGACGCTTGCATTTCATTATCCGGGCGACAATCCGCGACGCGGGAAATTCTTTCGGGATCAGCTCGAGCAGTATCTCCTCTTTACGCGCGAAGACGAGTTCGATCCGCTGAAGCTCATAGGGTCTTATGCTGGTGCAATGGGCATGCCTCAATTCATGCCGGAAAGCATTCGAAAACTGGCGATCGATTTCGACGGCGATGGCACACGAGATATCTGGACGAACACCGATGATGTGATCGGCAGTGTTGCAAACTATCTAAATCATCATGGTTGGCAACGCTCAGGGCCGATTACATCGCGCGCAGAGATCGGCGAAGCGGATCCCGAAGTATTTCTAACGTCAGCCATCAAACCTGAATTTGCGCTTTCGGATTTTCTCGCCACCGGAATCAGGCCGGTTGATCAAAATGCCAAGTCCAATGAAAGAGCCGCCTTATTCGAAATGGAAGGAGAGGGTGGTTACGAATATTGGGTCGGCTATACAAATTTCTATGTCATCAGCCGCTACAATCCGCGGGTCAAATATGCATTGGCTGTGGCACAGCTTTCAGAAGCCATTCGAAACTCCAGAAGTGCATCAAGAAACTGAGCGCGAGAACATGTGCCGGTTCTGCAGCGCACTCACGAGGATCGCAGTCGGGACGGTGCTCGTATTATTTGCAGCTTGTGGTGTGATTGTGGAGCGCGATGGTCCCGGGCGTTCGCTATCGCCCAACGATATACGGGACGCAGTACCGCGCAAGGAGGCGCGCAGTAAATACGGCAATGCTGAATCCTACGTTGTACTGGGTAAGCGCTATTACACGGCGAAGACGGCCGACGGCTATGTAGAGAGGGGGATTGCGTCTTGGTATGGCAAGAAATTTCATGGCCGCAAGACGTCGAGCGGGGAAATCTACGACATGTACAAGATGACAGCCGCGCATAAGGTCTTGCCGCTGCCCACATACGTGCAGATCCGGAACCTGGATAACGACAAAACGGCGATCGTGAAAGTAAACGACCGCGGTCCGTTTCATGAAAATCGGATTATCGATTTGTCCTATGCGGCAGCCTTGAAGCTCAATATGACCGGCAAGGGAACGGCGTTCGTGGAAGTTCGTGCGCTCGACGAAAACGGAAAACCGTCAGGATCCGTACTTGCCGCCGCGGCGGTAAATTCAAGCATTTCCCCCGGTATCTATCTGCAAATCGGGGCGTTTGAAGAGCGCGGCAACGCCGTGCGCTTATCCGATCAAGTAGCCGGCCTAGTGCCCAAAAACGTTCATATACGAAAAGTAACCAGCAATGGACGATCGCTTTATCGAGTTCAGGTTGGCCCGATCGTCAGCGTCGATCTGGCGGACGGAATCGTCACCTTACTTGGGCAACTGGGGATCACGCAACACTATTTCGTCGTTAATTAGTCGATGGACGCTCAAACGTTATCCTGCCGACAAAAGCGTGTAGGAGTTTGGTTGGTAGTACTGTGTGTCCTGACCTGGGGCACGGCTGATGCGGGTCTTAAGTCCGTGATTCCAGCACCACAACTCAGCGCTAGATCTTACATTCTCGTCGACCATTTAACGTCCAGCGTGCTCGCAGAGCACAATGCCGACGAACGGCTCGAACCGGCGAGCCTGACCAAGATCATGACTGTTTACGTGGCAGGTCATGCACTGCAATCCGGCCTGATCGCATTGGACGATGAGATAAAGGTCAGCGAGAAAGCATGGCGAATGGAAGGGTCGCGCATGTTTATTGAAGTAGGAAAACGAGTTTCTGTAGACGATCTCCTTCAGGGTGTGATCGTCCAGTCCGGAAATGATGCAAGCGTTGCTCTGGCAGAACACATTTCAGGTACGGAAGATGTATTCGCAAGTATCATGACGGATCACGCGCGAAAGCTGGGCATGACAAATTCTAATTTCTCAAACAGTACAGGACTTCCTGATTCCGATACGTATACGACCGCTAAGGATATGGCACTTTTGTCGTCGGCACTGATCAGGGAATTCCCCGCGTTATACGCAAGATTCGACATCCAGGAATTCACCTATAACAACATTCGTCAATCGAACCGCAATCGCCTTCTTGTTCTGGATAAATCAGCGGACGGGCTCAAGACAGGTCATACGGAAGCGGCAGGATATTGTCTTGTGTCTTCCGCAGAGCGAGATGGAGTGCGTTTAATTTCCGCGGTTATGGGTTCCAGGTCGGAGACGGCGAGAACCGAGGCGAGCTTAACGCTAATAAATTACGGATATCGTTTTTTCGAAACGCGAGAGCTCTATAGAGATTCAGAAGTTATTACAACATTGAAAATATGGAAGGGTGCTGCCGAAAAAGTCGATCTGGGCCCCCCTGATACAGTTTTTGTAACCATTCCGCGCGGCCGTTATGACGATCTTGAAGCAACCGCGAATATTGATGCTCCACTCATAGCTCCGGTTAGCAAGGGTCAAACGCTCGGGCGTATGGTTATTTCACTAGACGGTGAGCAGTTGGCGGCAGTCCCACTGCTGGCGCTGGACGGCATTGATACGGGGTCGTTTTTCTCTCGCTTGTACGACAATGTGATGCTCATATTCGAATAGATGAGTAGAACCCGGATGAGCACCTGCTATCTTAACGGGGAGTTCATACCGCTGAAAGACGCGAAAGTATCCGTAATGGATCGCGCGTTCATGTTTGGTGATGCGGTATATGAAGTTATTCCCGTTAAGCACGGAAAACTATTTGCTGCAGAAGAGCACATCGCGCGGCTCGAACGCAGTCTCTTGGCCATTGAGCTCAAAAACCCTCATCGAGCCTCGGCATGGAATGCCTTGCTAGAGCAATTACTCGAAGCAAACGAAAATAATCAGCGCTCAATTTATGTCCAGGTAACTCGAGGAGCGGCAGAACGTGATCATGTATTTCAAACGGACGTTCGGCCTACGGTACTAATCATGGCGCAAACCGGCCCGGCATACACAGGTCTGACTCGTGTCAATGCTATTACTTCAGAAGACATTCGATGGATCCGGTGCGACATCAAATCGACTTCGCTGTTGGCTAATGTGCTGCTCCGTAATCACGCGAAAGCGGCCAACGCTTATGATGCAATACTCCTGCGGGAGGATGCCGTGACGGAGGGCGCGTCGACCAATGTATTCGTAGTCAACGGCGGGCGGGTCAGCACGCCACCCTTGTCGAATCTCCTTCTACCGGGTGTGACGAGAGGACTACTGATCGAGGTTCTCGTTGAGGCAGGTATTTTCGTCGAAGAGACAAAAATATCTCATGCGGACTTGAAGCAAGCCGATGAGATCTGGCTCGCGAGCTCAACGCGGGATCTTCTCAGCGTGGCGCTGCTCGACAACCATACCGTTGGAAAAGAGGGCCGTTATCCACTGGCCCTGGAAGCCTACACGCACTTTCAGACATACATTGCCGAACGCCAAGCTAGCTAGAACGCGTGCGTCCATTGACCTAAAACCTTGCTTCAGCCGGCTCGTTTTCGCTGTTCCCTGCGGTCAGCCGTCAAGCGGTCGACTGCGTCGAAATGTTCGAGAAGATAGGCAACCATATCCTCAATGATCTCAAGGGAGTTCGCCGTCGCGGTCCAGTCGAACTCGCAACCGTAAAAATACAATTCACCTTTCGAAGTACGATGACGCACCTGGCATGCAATCATTTGCAATCCGGGATGATTTGGCAGATTGACGCTGATAATGAGGTCTGTACAAGCTCGGAGTTTTTGGTCCGTTTCCGGCCCAATTGCGAAACTGACGCCGATGCTAGAAATATTCCGGACTGATATAGGATAGGTCTGCAGCGACTCGTCGCCGTCTATTTTGGGCGATACGCCGGCATCCAAGGTTGTATCGGGAGCGTTCTCGACCCGTCGATATATCGCTCGCCGGTTGAACAGCTCAAAAAACTTTTCGCTCTCCGGATTCAGCCCTTCGTTTTCAGTTTCGAAAGAAAAACGTACTATCTGATCCGTTGGATCCCCATTGCTCGATACGATCCGGGCCCATATCTTTGCGTCGAAATCGTAGCGTTCGGATGCTACCGCCAGTTGAACCCTTGCGCCGCTCTCGAGCGGTTGAGCGCTGCCATTCTGAAATTCCACCTGCGCGCCGCCAATTGCGATGTCGGAGACTTTACCCCGGACTACTTTGTATCGTTTCTCGAGAAGCGCAAAGTCCAACTCGTCGACCGAATCCGGCCGCACGCGGTAAGCCTTGCGTCGAGTACTCAAATTTCGGGCGGCAGTCATCGACACCCTCCACGTTATGAATCCCTAAGTCGGACGGTCTGCTAGCGTCGGCTATAGATTACGCCCGCAGCGTCGCGGGTTCCAGTAAATCCAGCGATCATAATCCAACGCTTGACGTACATTTGCAGTAAGAGCCGGGTATGAACGTCGGCGCCTTCGTGCTCTGGAGGCGTCCAGGATAACGGGCGAAAATCAATGGCTCTCGGGGCTGAATTTCGTCCCGCGGTATTGTTCCGGTATTGGACATTCACGACGGGCTTCTAAGTTCGGATCCCGACGCCGCGATCGAGCAGTAGTACGCTTATCGTCGCAAGCACAATCACGAAAGCGATGATGACGGAAAACGCCGTGAGTAAATCAATATCACTGACACCCAGGATCCCATACCTGAATGCATTTACCATGTACAAAACTGGATTGAGCAGCGAAATTTGCCGCCATAGTTCCGGCAGTAAATCGATCGAGTAAAAGACTCCGCCCAAAAAGGTCAGCGGAGTCAATATAAAGGTTGGCACGATCGAAATATCGTCGAACTTCCTGGCGAAGATTGCGTTGATGAACCCAGCGAGTGAAAAGAGAATGGAAGTAAGGACCACCACCGCAATGGTGATAAACCATGAATTTACCTGTAGATCGGTAAAAAACAAAGCGACGAGAGTGACTAAGGCACCTACCATAATGCCTCGGCACATGCCTCCAGTTACATAACCCGCGACAATCAATGTGCTCGGCACCGGCGCAATCAGGATTTCTTCAATATGACGCTGGAACTTGGCACCGAAGAATGACGAGACAACGTTCGAATAGGCGTTCGTAATGATAGCCATCATGATGATACCGGGGGCGATATATTGCATATAGGTAAATCCACCCATCTGTCCGATGCGCGGACCAATCAGATTTCCAAAAATGACGAAATAGAGGCCCATGGTTATCGCCGGTGGAAGTATCGTCTGCACCCAGATGCGTATGAAGCGGTGGAACTCCTTGATGACGATGGTGCTGAAAGCGATGTAGTACCGTCGCCATTTCGCGTTTTCTGCCCAGAGTCGTTTCACCTCTTCAGTCATTGGGGTGCACCAGCTTTATAAATAGCTCTTCGAGCCGATTTCGCTTGTTGCGCATGCTTTTGATCTTTACGCCTTGAGCTGATATCTGTGCGAACATCTCATTGAGGGTCTGGTGCTTTTCCACGATGACCTCGAAACTTTGATCATCGACTTTCGAAACCAGGAATCCATTAAGAGCGGGCGGCTCGTCCAAACGCGAATCACAATCCAGAACGAACGTCTCCGCGTGAAGTTTGGTAAGCAAGGTGCGCATCGACGTATCTTCTACGATCTTGCCGTCGTCGATAATGGCGATGTTCCTGCAAAGTTGTTCAGCCTCCTCCAAGTAGTGGGTGGTCAATATGATCGTCGTACCTGCCTTATTGAGGCCGATCAGAAATTCCCACATCGAGCGCCGAATCTCGATGTCGACGCCTGCTGAAGGTTCGTCGAGTATCAACAACCGCGGTTCATGTATGAGAGCCCGAGCGATCATCAAACGCCGTTTCATTCCGCCGGAAAGATTTCTGGAGTTTTCGTTCCGCCGATCCCATAACGCGAGACGCTTTAGATATGTTTCAGCACGTTCCAACGCAATGCGTCGTTGGATACCGTAATAGCCGGCCTGGTTCACGACGATTTCGAGCGGAGTTTCGAACTGCGAGAAATTGATCTCCTGTGGTACGACTCCGATATAGGATTTGGCGAGCGAAAAATCTTCGTCAATATCGATACCGAAGATTGATACTCGTCCAGCAGACTTATTGACGAGCGAGCTGACGATGCCGATGGTCGTCGATTTTCCGGCCCCGTTTGGCCCGAGCAGGGCGAAGAAATCGCCGGCACGTACGCGCAGGTCAATGGCATGCAGAGCCTCGAAACCGTTGCGGAAGGTCTTTCGCAATCCTTTGATATCGAGCGCGTATTTGGCGTCGTACATGCTTTCCCAAACCAGACCCGCCAGGGTGCCGGGGCCGGGTGATGGGGCCTTTCCTATCTCAACATTGTCCGCGGTTACGCCAAAGGCGGTCTTTCCAAAGTATCAAGGCGAGGGGAGCGTGGTTTAGTGGTGCCAATCAGGCGATGAGCAGCGTCGAAATGTACCACAACGTGAAATCTGTCGCGTTGCGTAAGAAAATGATTATCTGCGATGTGATATATAGGGTCGGATTTACGTATTCGCCAATCGCCGTGGTCGGCTTGCGGGCTGGATCACGATTTCTGGCATCATTTATGACCAAGAACCGATTGGCAGTAATGCGTCACGCCAAATCTGATTTGTATAGCGGCGAGCATGAGGATTTTTTGCGGCCGCTGTCCGAACGCGGGGCTCGTGACGCCCGCCGAATGGGGCGATGGATGGCGCAAGATGACCGTCTACCAGAATGGATCTTGAGTTCACCTGCGCGTCGAGCCCGCGAAACCTTGAACCTGTTTGCCGAGGGAGCGAAGGTCGATTTTGGCGACCGTACCGAGTGGATCGATGCCCTCTATCTGGGTTCGCTCGAAGTCATTGTGAATGTTCTCAAGACCCAGAAGCGCCATCGAAACTTGATGATCCTGGGCCACAATCCTGGTCTTGAGGAGCTGATCGGCTACCTCGTGGCCGAAATTCCTGCGGCGAGCGAAGTCAAAATGCGGTTTGCGACCGGCGCCATCTACATGTTGGAGATGGCGTGCCGCTTCGACAAGCTAGAGCGCGGTTGCGCTAACGTGGTGACACATCAGCGACCCAAGGCCCTGGCGAGCTGAAAAAGGGTGGATTCAGGGAATATAGGCGAAATACAACATCGGAAACAGCAAAGCGGCCACGACATACACGATCCACTCGAGTCCGCGGTCCTCGAGCAAACCGAGGTAATGCACGACGACTACCACGATTGCAACGACGTAATACAGCGCTATGAGGATGTCTTCCATCCCGTGATTCCCCTTACTTCACAGGCAACTCGGTCTTTGGTACCAATATCGCCATCCGATTTTGGCACATTAGCGCCATTATTTAAAGTGAATTCTATGATGTTTCCACATATCTTTTTAGATCAAAAGCTTAGGTGTCTTAATCCTGTTGCCTTTAGATAGCGGCTGCGATACGGAAAAACTGTAATCCGACAGGCTGATAGGCTTTATCCGCCATGTCGCCGGCCGTGATCGGGGCCGGCGCACGTTACAATGTTTGCGATGACCGCAGAATCACCCGACGAGGCCGCGGCAACGCAAGCCGAATCGTTGCTCGAGTTTCCCTGTGATTTCCCGCTAAAAGTCATGGGTACTGCCGCCGCGGATTTCGACTCCTTGGTCGTGGCTATTGTTCGCAGACATGTCGACGATCTCGGCGAAGGAGCGATTCGATCCAAGCAGAGCCGGCATGGGAAATACATATCGATCACCGTCACGTTCCAGGCTCAGAGTCAGCAGCAACTGGACCGTTTATATACCGAGCTCTGCGCCCACGAACGGGTGCTGATGGTGCTATGAACGTCGTATTGCGCGACCTCGGAAGTATCGACTACGAGCAGGCCTGGCATGCCATGCAGAATTTTACGCGGTCCCGTTCATCGTCTTCGGACGACGAATTATGGGCGCTCGAACACCCGGCCATATTTACGCAAGGTCGCGCGGGAAAAAGTGAGCACCTACTAGCTCCCGGTGAAATCCCGGTCGTCAACAGCGACCGCGGCGGTCAGGTGACCTACCACGGTCCCGGACAATTGGTCTTGTACGCGTTGTTGAACGTCAAGCGCCTGGGCATTGGTCCCCGCGAACTCGTGCGCCGATTGGAGCAGTCCTTAATCGACTATCTTGACATACTGGGGATCGTCGCGGAGCGGCGGGCGGGCGCGCCTGGCGTCTATGTCGGTGCAGCCAAGGTCGCGGCTCTCGGCTTACGAATTCGTAACGGTTACAGCTATCACGGTATCGCATTGAACATTGCAATGGATCTCGAGCCATTTTCGCGCATCAATCCATGTGGATATGCCGGTCTTGCAGTGACCCAATTATCGGATTTGGGCGGACCTGCCGATGTGGGGGCTGTTATACGAGAATTCGTTCCGATCGTAACTCGGCATCTATATGGCGATCTGCCTTTCGTTCTGGAATATACGTCCGACCCGACCTGCATCGCATACATGCCCCAAACGGCATAATTTCAAAGTATGCATACCAAACTCGAGACGAAACCGACGCGTGCTCAAAGAGGCAGCGACAAAGTCGCACGAATTCCCGTCAAGGTCATACCTGTTAAAGGGCCGCTGCCGCGGAAACCACCCTGGCTGAAAGTTCGCGCGCCGACTGACCCGCGCGTAACGACGTTAAAGAAACTTTTGCGCGACGAGGGACTTCACACCGTCTGTGAGGAAGCATCCTGTCCTAATCTGGGAGAGTGTTTCACGAACGGCACGGCGACCTTTATGATCATGGGTGATCTCTGCACGCGCCGCTGCCCGTTTTGTGACGTGGCGCACGGCCGGCCGCAAGCGCTCGACTCCTCCGAGCCCGAGCATCTGGCCAATGCGGTGCAGCGCATGGCCTTGAATTACGTTGTAATCACTTCAGTGGACCGCGACGATCTGAGGGATGGCGGCGCGGCGCATTTTGCGGACTGCGTGCGAGCGGTCCGTGAACGCGTCCCTTCCATCCGCATTGAAATCCTGGTCCCGGACTTTCGCGGCCGTATGGAGAAGGCGTTGGACGCCTTGTTGCAAGCGCCGCCGGACGTCTTCAACCACAATCTCGAAACCATCCCGGCGCTCTATAGGAAGGTACGCCCCGGTTCGGACTATGCCTGGTCTCTGGAACTCATCCGACGCTTCAAGGCTGCGGTGCCCGACGTTCCGACAAAATCAGGTTTGATGCTCGGACTTGGAGAGTCGATCGGCGAGGTCAAGTCGGTGCTGAAAGATCTTCGCCGGCACGATTGCGACATGGTAACGATCGGCCAGTATCTGCAACCGAGCAGGGCGCATCTGCCAGTCGAGCGGTTCGTCACCCCCGAAGAATTCGATGATCTCGCGGATTTCGGGCGTGCACTGGGCTTCCACAACGTCGCGAGCGCACCGTTGGTGCGATCCTCCTATCATGCGGATCAGCAAGCCACGGGCCACGGAATAGGCTAAGGAACCTCTGATTAAGTCATGGCCCATCTGCCTTGTCCATGAAATCGCGGAGCCTTACGTTACGAACTTTGCCAATAATCCCCGCTATGGCCTGCGATTGGTGCCTTGATCTGCACCATTTCATGAACCATTCAGACGCACCATGACTTATTCAGAGGTTCCCTAAGCGCACCGAGTCGGCGATTGGAAATCGACTTTTATTCGATCGTCAAGACCCTCGTGCTCCCTCCTGGCGCACCCGCAGCAGTTGGACTGCTCGGAATCATTTTTTACCTAAGATGGCGTCGACTCGGTCTCTCGCTGCTGGTCATTGCTGCACTCTCGATGTGGATACTCTCCATGCCGTTTACCGCCGCTTGGATCGCCCGCTCGCTGGAGACAATTCCGCCCTTTGAACCGGACCAACTATCCGGGAAATCTGTGGATGCAATCGTCATTCTTAGCGGTGGGGCCTACTCGGAGGCGCCCGAATTCGAAGGGTTCGACACCGTCTCGCGATTAACGCTCGAACGCCTGCGTTACGGCGCGTATCTGCATCGAGTAACCGGCATCGAGATCGCCGTCACCGGGGGTGCTCCAGGCGGCCTAGGAACACCCGAAGGGGTGCTGATGCGCAACGTTTTGGAGGCAGATTTCGGGGTGTCGGTACGCTGGGCTGAAATCGAAAGCTACAACACGGCGGAAAACGCGCTCAATAGCCGCGAACAATTTCCATTCGACACCATAATCCTGGTGACGCACGCAATGCACATGCCGCGCGCGCTGCGTGCGTTCGAAGAAGCAGGGTTCGATCCAATCCCTGCACCGCTTGGATTCGTCTCAGGGCCCGTCTTCAAGCCGGTGTTCAACGATTTTCTGCCGTCGATAACAGCGCTTTTCGGTACGCGCTACGCGATCTACGAGTTCTTTGGAGCGCTCTGGTATTGGTGGCAATACGGTTAGTGGGCGTTGCAGTGACGCTCGTGCAGGTGGCCCTGAGTCCGGTGGCGGTTGGGGGCGAACCAAGCGTCGCACCTCAACCAGCAAACTGCCGCATTATGTGAAATACGCATCGGCGTATCGGCAATGCGCGAACAGAATCGCTCAATGCGGAAAGTAATGCGCGCTGATCGATATTTGCACGGAGGAAAGGCTTTGCGCCTCCATTACGTCTTCCCGCGTGTCCGTTTAGCTCGAGTCTTTTTCTTCAGCTTCGATCATGATAACGGCGCTCTTGAACCGTCCCCGCGCCACGCGGGTCGTGACTTCCTGCCGGCGTTTCAGGTCGTTCGCGTCCGTCACAATGCGGCCTGATTCATCGGTCACGATGGCGTATCCTCGTTCGAGCGTCGCTGATGGTCCAAGGGCGTTCAGGAGACTTTCGAAACGCTTCAGAGTCTGCCATTGGTCGCGCAGGCTCCGACGCAAGGCGGCGTCGAGACGCTGGTAAAGATGGGATATGTCGCGGCGCAGAAGGCCTATCCGCGCTTGCGGTGATCCCATATTCGCGCGGCTTAGAAGCGCGTCGAATCGAGCACGGTGCAGTTTGAGTTGGTTGCTGACGCCGACGGGCAGGCGTTGCAGCAGCTCGTCGAGTCTCTGAAAGTGCATTTCAAGGCGTCGCCGTGGCGAAACCAGCCGTTGCGAAAGCTGGTTGAGTTCATGAGCGTGCGTCTTGAGTGCAAACGTAACTGTTGCGCCGAGGCGTTGACGAAAATTCATGATCTTGGCATTTACTTCCAATGCGTCAGGAGACACCAACTCGGCCGCGGCCGAAGGGGTGGCTGCGCGAACGTCGGCGACGAAATCGGCGATGGTGAAATCGATTTCGTGACCTATGGCGCTGACGATGGGAATAGGTGAAGCGTAAATGGCCCGGGCAACGATTTCTTCATTGAAAGACCATAGATCTTCGAGCGAACCGCCGCCGCGGCCGATGATGAGGACATCGCATTCTTCGCGTCGCGACGCATTGCCGATAGCGGCGGCAATTTCCGCCGCCGCTCCGTCGCCTTGCACGGAGGTCGGGTAAATGATCACGGGGATCGACGGACACCGCCGATTGAGCACGTTCAGTATGTCATGCAGCGCAGCTCCCGTGATGGATGTGACGACACCGATTGCACGTGGCCAGTACGGCAGCGCCTGTTTCAGATCCGGATCGAACAGCCCCTCATCGTTTAGCTTGCGTTTCAATTCCTCGAATTTCAGGCGCAGTAATCCTTCGCCGGCCGGTTCGAGCGCTTCGACAATCAGTTGAAAGGATCCGCGAGCGGTGTAGAGGCTGACACGGCCGAGGGCTAGAACCTGCAGTCCGTCTTTGGGTTCGAAGCCAAGCAGATTATTGCGGCTGCGAAACATAGCGCAGCGGAGCTGCGCACCCTCATCCTTAAGCGAAAAATAGATGTGACCGGACGATGGCCGGGCGAGGTTGGAGATCTCGCCTTCGACCCAAATGGTACCGAATTCGTCCTCGATCAGCGCGCGGGCCGCTTCATTGAGACGGGTAACGGAGTAAACGTCGCGCCGAGCGAGGGCTGAAACACCCGAATCGCCTTTCGTCAGAGTGGTTTTTCTGTCGCGCGACATTTACCGGTAGGCGCCAAAACCCTATAATTGACCGTTTACATTCTACGGGATGTCCTGCAGTCATGCGCGTCGCCGATAACGGTTTGACCTTCGATGACGTACTGCTTGTCCCCGACTACTCGGATGTCCTCCCGCGCGAAGTCGACCTCAGTTCTTACCTGACACGCGAGATCTCCCTGCAAATCCCACTTCTGGCGGCGGCCATGGACACGGTTACCGAGGCGCGTCTCGCCATTGCGCTGGCACAGGAGGGTGGGGTCGGCATTATCCACAAGAACATGAGCCCCGTTGATCAGGCGGCTCAAGTCCGGCAGGTAAAGAAGTTCGAGAGCGGCGTTATTCGGGATCCCATTACGATCGATCCCAGTGTCAGCGTCGGCGAGGTGCTCGCGCTTACTCGAGCACACGGCATTTCCGGTGTGCCGGTGGTCGATAATGATCAGGTCGTCGGCATCGTAACGAGCCGCGATCTGAGATTTGAAACCCGGTTCGATGCACCAATCGGTGAGGTCATGACACCGCAGGACCGCCTCGTAACCGTCGGCGAAGATGCCGAAAAAGAGGAAGTTATCGCGCTATTGCACCAGCATCGAATCGAGAAACTGCTGGTCGTCAACGGCGATTTCGAACTACGGGGAATGATCACGGTCAAGGATATTCAGAAAGCGGACGAATTTCCCAACTCCTGCAAGGATTCAGACGAAAGACTGCGTGTCGGAGCCGCCGTAGGCGTGGGCGAGGGTACGCGGGAACGCGTCGAGGCATTGATCGAAGCAGGTGCCGACGTCATCGTCGTCGACACTGCGCACGGCCACTCGCGAGGTGTTTTGAGCACGGTCAAATGGGTTAAGGATCAGTTTCCCGATGTCCAACTGATCGGAGGAAATATCGCTACGGGAGAGGCGGCCGAAGCTCTGGTCGAGGCAGGCGTTGACGCGGTCAAGGTCGGTATTGGACCCGGGTCCATCTGCACGACCCGAATTGTCACCGGCATCGGGGTCCCTCAGATCACCGCAGTCAGCAGCGTTGCCGCGCGGCTCAAGGACACAGGCATACCTCTGATCTCCGACGGCGGTATACGCTATTCAGGCGATGTCGCCAAGGTTCTCGTGGCAGGCGCACACAGTGTCATGATTGGGTCGCTTTTCGCCGGCACCGAGGAAGCGCCGGGAGAAGTGGAGTTGTATCAGGGGCGGACGTATAAATCGTACCGCGGTATGGGGTCTCTAGGCGCCATGTCGCAAATACACGGGTCATCTGATCGCTATTTTCAGGAGAGCGACGAGATCGAAAAACTCGTACCCGAAGGCATCGAGGGCCGCGTTCCCTACAAAGGTCCGATGAGCGCAATCGTCCATCAGATGGTCGGTGGAGTTCGGGCCGCTATGGGGTATACCGGCTGCCGGGACATCGAGGAGTTCCGCAGCAAACCCAAGTTTATCAAGGTCACCGCAGCCAGCATGCGCGAGAGCCATGCGCACGACGTTCAGATCACCAAAGAGGCGCCGAATTATCGCCTCGACTAAGGAACCTCTGGATAAATCATGGTGCGAATGAATTGTGCATGAAATCGTGCAGATCAAGGCACGAATCGCAGGCCATAGCGGGGACCTTTGGCAAGATTCGTAACGTAAGGCTCCGCGATTTCAGGCGCAAGGCAGGTGTGCCATGACTTATTCAGAGGTTGCCTAAGGTTTCATCAGCCGCACCGCACATTCCATTGGAAGCGACACAGGTAACCGATCCCGGCCCCGATCTACATGCAGATCGGATCCTAATTCTCGATTTTGGCTCGCAATATACGCAGCTGATCGCACGGCGGATCCGCGAGGCGCAGGTCTACTGCGAAATCAGGCCATTCGATCTCGACGACAGCGCCATCCGTGATTTTTCACCCAGCGGTATCATCCTTTCGGGCGGGCCGGAATCCGTACATGAAAATCCCGATTTTCGCGCACCATCGGCTGTTTTTGAAATCGGTACGCCGGTGCTTGGAATCTGTTATGGCATGCACACAATGGCGGTACAACTCGGCGGTAAAGTGGATGCGTCGAGCGAACGTGAATTCGGCTATGCACGCCTACGCGCACGCGGACATTCGAAATTGCTGCGCGATCTGCACGATGCAACGAACGACGAGGGTCATGGCTTACTCGATGTTTGGATGAGCCACGGCGATCACGTTACCGAGTTTCCGGAAGGGTTCAAGCGTATCGCGTCGACCGACAATGCGCCGATCGCGGGAATAGCCGACGAAACCCGCGATTTTTACGGGCTGCAGTTTCATCCGGAAGTCACGCACACCGCCCAGGGGCAGGCGATCCTCAACCGCTTTGTCCACGAGATCTGCGGCTGCGGTGCGCTGTGGAACCCGGACAATATCATCGTCGACAGCATTGCCCGAACCCGTGCGCAGGTTGGCCACGATCGGGTGTTGCTCGGACTTTCCGGAGGGGTCGATTCATCGGTTGTAGCCGCGATCCTGCACGAGGCCATCGGCGATCGGCTGACCTGTGTATTCGTCGACAACGGGCTCTTGCGCCTGAATGAAGTGGAGGAAGTCATGGCGACGTTCGCGGAGCACATGGGTGTCGATGTCCGATCAGTCGACGCCTCGGAGCAGTTCCTCGGCGCGTTGCATGGTGTGAGCGATCCGGAAGAGAAGAGGCGAATCATCGGGCGCACTTTCATCGAAGTGTTTGAGCAGGAAGCATCGACTCTGGACGGTGTGGCCTGGCTGGCCCAGGGCACCATCTATCCCGATGTGATCGAATCGGCCGGTGCAGGAACAGGCAAGGCCCACGTCATCAAATCGCATCACAACGTCGGCGGCCTGCCGAATCGAATGAAGCTCAAACTACTCGAGCCTCTGCGGGAATTATTCAAGGATGAAGTACGAAAAGTGGGTATTGCTTTAGGATTGACGCGCACCCTCGTCTATCGACACCCGTTTCCAGGTCCAGGCCTCGGCGTTCGCATCCTGGGCGAAGTCCGACAGGAATACGCCGATTGCCTGCGCCGCGCGGATGCGATTTACATAGAAGAGCTGCGCCGCCACGATTTGTACGACAAAGTAAGCCAGGCGTTTGCTGTATTTTTGCCGATTAAGTCGGTCGGCGTACAAGGCGATGCGCGGCGTTACGCGCATGTGATCGCACTTCGAGCCGTCGAAACCGTTGACTTCATGACGGCGCATTGGGCCCACCTCCCCTACGAATTCCTCGATACCGTTTCGCGGCGGATCATTAACGAAATCGAAGGCGTATCGCGCGTTGTCTACGATATATCGGGCAAGCCACCAGCGACTATCGAATGGGAATAGATGAGTATCTCCAGCAACTCACAAAACGACGCCGATCAGCAATGGATGCGGTATGCACTGACCCTTGCCGAACGGGCGCAGGCGGCGGGGGAGGTTCCGGTGGGGGCGGTCATCATTCTCGGCGAGGACGTTATCGGCGAGGGGTTCAATACCTGCATCGGCGATAGTGACCCGACGGCGCATGCCGAGATCGTTGCGATCCGCCATGCGGGCTCGCAGCTCGGAAATTACCGTATGCTCGACGCCTGCTTATACACGACGTTTGAACCCTGTGCGATGTGTGCTGGTGCCATCGTACAGGCGCGCATAGGGCGCGTGGTGATCGGCGCGCGCGACCGGCGGTGGGGCGCCGGCGGCAGCGTGCTCAATGTCCTCGACAACCCGGCATTGAATCATCGCGCGCGGGTGCTTGGCGGCGTTGAGGCGGACGCCTGTGGGTATTCTATAAGCCGTTGATACTGTTGAATCCGCTTCGTACTGTTGCGGAAATAGTTACAAAGAGACCACGGTTATTACGCGCAACAAACGATTTGAGCCAATCCGGGGCTCCAATTTGCGCAGTTCGTATTGACGAAGCGTCGATATAACCCACGTCCGCTATGGGCGTAAGCAGACATGATTGAGGATGCGTTTACCTCGGTTGCGTCTGGCGGCTAACGGCCAACTGCGGACATGGTGAGCCAAAAAAGAAACCTGCCAACCTCACCCGCTTCCACGGCGTGTTCGCCCCCAACAGCGCGCATCGTGCGCGGGTGACGCCGGCCAAACGGGGCAAGGGCAACAAAGCCAACGCGGCGGCGACTGAAGACCTAACGCCCGCCGAACGCCGGGCCGCCATGACGTGCATGGATGCACTAATGCCGCGGGCGCAGGGATGCGCAAGAGCGGCGACCTGGGCACAGCGCCTGAAGCGGGTCTTCAACATCGACATCGAGACCTGCAAGAGCTGCGGCGGCCACGTCAGGATCATCGCCTGCATCGAAGACCCTGTGGTGATCGAGAAGATCCTCACCCACCTCGACCGCAAAAACACTTCAACAGCTGCCTCGCGTTTGCCACCGTGTCGGGCGCCGCCCCAGGCCCGCTGGTTCGCCTGATACACGCGCAACCACGCGCGTAAGACCAGCGGCTGCGACACTCAGCGACGCGGCAGAGTCGCTGTCGTGCCGACGCTCGGAACCGTCGAAAAATCGCCCTGATGTACAGAATTACTGCCGGCTCAGGGGCTCAATTCAGGCCAACACCGCGTCGAATCGCAGGTTGACGACGGTTTGATGACCTGACGATACTCGGTGGAATTGCGGAAAAGGGTGTTTATTCGGCTTATTCTCTTCCGCCAAGATGGAACAAAAAACCATGACGGCAATTCATTGCGATGTACTAGTAATAGGCGGCGGCCCCGGCGGAATCAGCGCCGCAAGCAAGCTCGCACTGGCCGGCAGGAAGGCCATCATCATTAATGAGGGCCCACTGATGGGCTACGGCATCGATGGAGCTTTTCGCTCCAAGGCAGGCTTTGAAATTAGCCGTGAGTACTTGCACACTCGATTACGCAAGCACGTCTTCGGCGAACTCAAGCCACTGAAAATCGAAACACTGCAACAGGGGGTTGCCGAATCGGCGGCAAACCTCACCAAAATGCTTGAAAAGCGCTTGCAGCGCTTGGGCATTGAAGTCATCAAGGGGCGCGGACGCTTTATTGACCCCCATACAGTCGAAGTCAATGGGACCCGCTACAGCGCTGACAACATTATCATCGCCACCGGCACCTGCCCCCGCGTGCTGCCTGGCATGGAAATCGATGGCCGGCGCGTACTTACCTCTGATGAGGTTAACCAGCTAAGCACCACACCAAGCTCGATGCTGATTCTAGGAGCCGGCATCATCGGTTGTGAATTCGCCAGTATGTTCAACGCCGTGGGCACCCAGGTTCACCTGGTCGATACCCAGCAGGTCATCATGGCAAATGAAGACCCAGATCTCAGCCACTTTGTGGCTAACGCTTTTGAAAAACGCGGAATCAAGGTGATAGCCTGCAGCCGCTATCAGAGCATGGAACTGCTGGACACCAGCGTAAAAACCACATTATCCAGCGGTGAGATTGAAACCGAAACGGTATTACTAGCCATAGGCCGCATGCCCTGCTCGGGCACCATGAATATTGAAGCTAGCGGTGTCGAATTGGACCAGCGAGGCTATATACCCACGGGCCTGGATACTCGCTCCTCGGTAGCGCACATCTATGCGGTAGGCGACATCGGCAATCGAAATATACCTAGCGACTTGGCACTGGTTCATGTTGCCGAAGCTGAGGGGCGTTGCGCAGCTGCACATATCCTCAACCAAGATTATCCACAGAGCATGAACCACATCCCCTATATCATTTTTACCGTGCCCATGCTGGCAGGCGCTGGGGTTAATGAGACCTATGCCCGGGAAAAGTACGGCGAGGTGCGGATAGGTAAATACCCCTATGCGCGCAATCATCGCGCCCACGCCATTCAACCGGCGGCCGGTTTCGTCAAGTTGATTGTTGGGCCCAAAGGTGATGACCGAATTCTCGGTGTGCGCGTGGTGGGCCCTGAAGCTGACGGTATTGTCAGTGCCGCCTCGATCATTATTGAGCGAGAGTTGCCGTATACTTACCTGCTGGAATCAATATTTCCACACCCCTCTTTACTAGAATGCTTAAAAGGCGCCGCCCACATTATCGCCGGGGATGGCCTAATGTACGAAGAAGGTGAGGAAATTACTTTTGCTGATCTGGAAGTATTCGATACATAAGTTTACATGGGCTCAGATGAGACTTATTTTACCGTCGATATAAATAGCTTACTTAATCAGTTTGGTATCCACCGCCTTCCATAAATGCAAAGCCAAATACGATTTATACGGAAAGTATAGGCGGCATTAACGCCCCTTTGCCCCCAACTTCACGTCAAACATCCGGTGAGTAGCAATTATGGGTCGCCGCCAATTTCTATAAATAGGATAGCGGTCTGGAAATTGACCATTAATTGAGCATAGCTGAACGCATATTAGCCACTGCGACGGTCCGTAGTGGGTCGTCAGCGGCCGAATCGCCGCACTGCAGCACTGCTCTAGATTACGTCTGCAATGCGCTTCAAAGCGGTCGTTCAGGAAGTAAAAGGTGACGAAGGGATTAAAAGGTATTCCCTGCGTCACCTTTCTTCCCCGTTAATCAGACTCGAACGCTGTCTCTTTGTGCCGATATTTCTCGAGGATGATGCCGGGCGTAGAAGAAGAACACGAGCGACCCGATATAGCTCAGGATCATTCCGCCGAGTTGCACGTTGAAAGATAACGAGAGTCCTTCCGAGTTAATTTTCGTAAAGAAAGGAGCGAGTGCCGTTCCCGGCTGCAATGTGGCCTGGAACACTTGTTCCCCCAGCGCCGCCACATCCGCACTGTAGGTGTACCATCCAGAAATGTAGCGCAACGCCATCAAAGAAAACACGACAACGGCGAAGCTGGCCATCAGGCGCGTTAGTTTGGCACTCGCCATATACGCGACGACAACAAAAGCAAATAACAATGCAACAAAGGTCTCCATTATGGATTCCAGGAGTCTGATGCTGTCATTAAGCAGATACATCATTTCAAACTCAGTCATCATCGTACTCCCTGCTGAGGCGGTAATGGGAGCTTCTCAGAAGAGAGATGACGAGTCCAATGTCATGGTGAGGTGTTCACGACCGTCGCTCGCAAGGCTTGGCATCTTATCTTGAAATGGTTTTGTTGCCAGGCTTCCCAAAATTACGAATCTGTTACGACGGCCGCAATGGGTCGTCAGCGACCCCCTAGTGGCAGTGCGGCACTTGTGAGGATTACGTCCGCAATGCGCTTGTAAGCGGTCGTCGAGTAGCGTTCATTGACGTGTTAGCTGATGACGACAGCAGTCGGCCAAAAAGCGAACGTTTGAGTACTCAAAATACCGTTGCGTGTTTCCGAATGTCCCGACTCTTCTTCAGACGTTGCCCTCATCGATCAAGGAACAGCAGGATGAAGCGGTTATCACTCATAACGGGCAGGCCGAGGATCCCCCGCACGGGGTCATAGCCAAGGTCAGCAAGCTGATTGAAGCCTGACATAACGACGGTGACGCGACCCTCGCGGTCGATTCGTAGCAGGCGTCCCCCTGTCCAATCGGTGGCGTAGTAATAATTGCCTACCGTGACCACGCCATCGAAATTGGCGATAGGCGCTCCCACTCCGACCGGCTGCACGGCCTTCGAGTCTAAATCCACCCGCAACAGCGTGCCCAGATGCTTCGTCGCGAACGTCTCGATGTCAGTCATCGGTCCCCACGCGGCGACCACCAAGGTGTCACCGTCCAGCCATAACCCATTCGGGCTCTGCAGTTCTTCCGATTCGAGCCATATCGACGCAGCGCCGTTGACGATGCGATAAATCCGGTTGGTCGCGGTATCCGAAACATAGACTGCGCCATCAGGACCCACGGCGACATCATTGACAAACTCCGCGCCGGGGAGCGGGATGGTCGCGACAACTTGCGCCGACGGGATGTCGATGACGTGCACGCGTCCGCGGTCGGCAACGTAGAGCCGGTCGCCCATTGCCCCCATTCCAGTTGGCGCATCGAGGTTTTCAACCCATCGCGGTTCAACGATTTTGCCTGCGGCATCGAAACGGGAAACCCAGCCATAACCATCCACCTCAAGCGACAAGCCACCGCCTAAATAGGTGTTCCAAAAACTCGATCAAATAAAAAGAACTCAGGTGACATTCAGAGATCAGAGGTTGTATCGAGCAATCTACGTTCCCGAAAGAGGTCACCTGAGTATGGATAGTTTAGTGTCATTGACGCGCTCACAGAAACGTCGCTTTAAGCGGTTGATTCAACGCAGCGATAACGGGCGGGTGGTTCGCCGCGCTCAAGTCCTGTTGCAGTTAGTTTCAGGCGTCTCACCGACGGCCGTGTCACGCAGTTTGTCGGTCGCGCGTTCAACGGTTTATCGATGGGTCACGCAATTCCAGACCGCGGGTGAAGCCTTTCTCGAGGCGTGCGGCTCGGGCCGGCGGGCGTATACGGTGGATGACACCCTGTTGGAGACGCTCGCCGAGTTAGTTGAGCAGCCGCCCAGTGATTATGGCTACCTGCGCAGTACGTGGACGAGCGAGATGCTGGCCGAGACGCTGAATTCGTTGCTGTCACGGCCCATTCACGCCTCTACGGTACGTCGCTGGCTAGTTAATTTGGGATTCGGCTGGCGTCGTGCTCGTCCGACCTTACATCTGCGCGACCCACGGGCAGCCACGCGCCTGAAAGCCATTCATCGTGCGTTGTCTCGAGCCCCATCGGGGCATGAAGTGTTTTACGCCGATGAGGTCGATATCGACCTCAATCCCAAAATCGGTTTCCTTTGGTCTACTCAAGGTTGTCAACGTGCCATCCCCACGCCTGGGCAAAACCGGAAACGCTATCTGGCGGGCGCGCTGCACGCACGAACCGGTCGCGTTGCGTATGTCGAGGGCACACGGAAAAACAGCGACCTATTCCTTTGCCTGCTCGACCACCTGCGGCAAACTTACCGCGCCGCGCGTCGAATTATCTTGATCGTGGATAACTACATCATCCACAAATGTCGCTTGGCACACGTCTGGCTAAAGCACAATCCGAAATTCCGATTGCTGTTCCAGCCGGCCTATCAGCCCTGGGTCAATGACATTGAGAAACTCTGGAAACAGTTGCACGACAATGTCACCCGGAATCATCGTTACTCGACCATCGACCGTCTGATGGACGCAGTACGTGCCTTCATGCGTGCGGCAAGTCCATTCCCGGGAAACTGCCCGAGTGTCGCAAGATTTGGATCACCTATTTAGGCTGGAGACGAACCACGACTGCGAACCGGCGTGCCAGTAGGCATTCTCGGGTGCATCGAGCACAGGTTCGTTCGTTTCCTCAGCCGGGACGCTGATCCAAGAGCACAGCAGCACACACGCGATTAGCCAATGGTTCATTAATTCACTCCTTATGTAGCAACCATAATCGGCTCTAATGAATGACTACTCCGAATATCTCTTATGTATATGGACTCCTCCCGTTAAGCGAGCAGCGCTGATATCAGACTTAAGACGCGTACGTATATACGGCTTTTTGATGGAGACGCTATCTCCCAGCCCACAATGTATGCGCACCCTGATTCCTCTATGGGTCGATGGACTCGATGGCCTCAAAGGAGAGCAGGTTCGATCAGGGCAGATCTCTTAATCTGATGGTGGTCTGCTTGCTGAACTCCTTATTTTGAACGAACGGGGGCCGTAACAACTATGCAGGTTGCAGACTCCGACTCAGTGTTTTGTCGTACTCGGTGCCTTGTGTGAGCAACGCCCAAGCGGTACGCGCATTCTTGTTCGCCAAGGCGACGGCGGCGCGGCCGTAGCCAGCTCTACCGGTGAGCGCATCAAGGCATCGGTCTTTGGGCGTCTGCGAAGTTATTGAATGGCTGCTGAGTCAGATCTTTCCTCTATTCGCAGGAGAGACAAACGCGCCAAGCGCCCGCTCGTAGTCCGGCTGGCTCATAAGAACCCCGCTATTGTGATCGCCCCTCATCTTCACGAAGGATTTTGGCTCATCGGCCGCCTGAAATACCTTCTCTCCAAGACGGAACGGAATGATCTCATCGTCGGGGCTGTGCAGCACCAGCACCGGACACGCCACTCGCCTGACATGGGCCGCAGTATTGAAATCGTAACGCAGAAAAATTAATCGGGAAAGAACAGGAAAAACCGCGTTGGCCACATCCCTAGCGGAGCTGAATGTGGACTCGAGGATTAGCCCTCCCGGCTGAATCTCCGCAGCCAGCTCTGCCGCCACGGCGCCGCCAAGCGAGCGACCGAACAGGATGATATCTTTCTGATCGAACCCTCGCTCATTGGTCAGATAGCGCCAGGCCGCCCTGGCGTCTTTATAAAGTCCATTCTCATCAGGTTTGCCCTGGCTCTTGCCGTAACCCCGGTAGTCGAAGATAAAAACATTCAGGCCAAGCCGGTGAAAGATCTCCACGGAGGCCCCGCGATGGGAGATATTGCCCGCATTACCGTGAAAAAAGAGCAGGGTCTGCTTCGATCCATGACGTGAGATGTACCAGCCATGCAAGCGCACGCCATCCTCGGTATCCAGCAAGACATCCTCATACGCAAATCCCCACTCCGCCGGTGTTTGGCCAAACGTTGCGTAAGGGAAAAAGATCATCGAGGGTTGTTGCAGATACATACAACCATTCAACAGGGCGAGCCCAAGTAGCAGGAGCAGGATGTTTATGATCATTCGGTTTTTCATGCCGTCTGGTACTTCGTCAAAGCAAGGTTGACGGAATACCCGTTGGCCATCCTCGATTCCAATCTGCCGTTACCCATGGCGCAGACGCTCCTCCGAATTGGTGAGTGTGACCGGGGTGACGAATCCCTCGGGCTTTATGGCGAGTACATCGCACTCGACGCCATCGAGAATCCTCTCGGCCGTATTGCCGATCAACAGCCTCGGGATGCGGTGCGGACAAGAGTATTTTCAACTCCAGTAGCAGGTCCTCGAGTACCGTCAACACGTGCAAGTTGGCCCCGTGCAGGCGTACCAGCCTGGCTGCCGGGGGCCAGTACCAGCAGGATTTTCCTGAACTGTTTCATATCTTTCTCCAATGGCCGCGGCCTGTGGCCTTATGTTGATGTTCGGCCGGTTATGAATCCCCTGAGGCGTCACTCCGAGGGTTCCGGCCCCGATTGCACCACCATTCCAAACTTGCGCGCCTGGGACATGAGACTTTCCACGGTAATGGCACGTGCCGGCGTGATAGGAAGACCGGCGGCGCGCAGCGCCCGAGCGGTCCAGACGTTGCATGTGTTGAACAGATGATAGTTCTCCCTGGACAGGTAGAAGTGGCTGTTTCCGTAGAGGCCGGGACCCAGTGACGTGGCGTTACCGGCTGCGTCCCTGGCGAAACTTGCCGCAATAGTCCGTAAGAGATGTTCAAAACCGACAGAGGACAACTCGATCCTAATGATCTCGCTAAAGGGAAAATAGGCTGGCACAGGGCCACTGAAACCGACAATGTGCAGGACGCTGGCGGTAGGCAACAGAGCCGCCTTGAGGATGAGCCCCATGTGGTGATCTGGTGTCTGGTAGAAATCCATGTCTCCCCAGCCTGCCTCCAGATATTGTGCATCGGGAAAATCCCCAGGTGCTGGCCAGACACTGTCAGGGATGTCGGCGCGCCGCAGCACAATCCCGGTGTGCCAGCCGTGGTTCACCAGATAGATCGTACTGCGCGGCTCGCGTTCACTCGGCGCGGGTGCATCCCTGGCCGGCGCTGCACAAACGCAGCAACTGGCAGCGAGGAACAGGATCCAGATTCGAATCCTGCTCATTCCAGCGGTGTCATAACAGTCGCGACTTTGCTCATTGCAGGCGTACCCAATACCACGATTCATATTAGCCTCCCCGGCGCTATCGAGCTGATCAAATCAGGACACGGTGTCATGCCCTGCGTACAATCGGCGGGTCGCTTCTGTAAATTTTTCTTCAGACCCGTCCGGAAAGATACTCTACAATTCTTAACGCTCAGCAGGTGATCGAAGTCCGGAACCAGCAGACTGCCGGCCAGTTGGAAATGGGCGACCTGCTCGCCCGCGAGCCCCTGCTCGAGCAACCACCACCACGGCAACGTCAGCGCCGCCACCAGCCTCGCCCGGCTGTGGCAACAGCAGGACAAGCAAGTCGAAGCTCACCAGTTACTCTCCGAGATTTACAACTGGTTCACTGAAGGTTTTGACACCAAAGATTTACAAGACGCGAAGGCGTTGTTGGAGGAGTTGGAATAGCGATTCAAACTTGGGGACGTCCGCTGTAGGTCGGCAGCGGCCCCCTCGCCGCGGTGCAGCAGTGCTAAACGTTACGTTTGCAATGCTCTCGTAAGCGATCGTCGAGTAGCCGTCAGCATCGTGTTGAAGAAGGACTTCGGCTTTCGGCAAAGAAGAGACGTACTGCCTAATGCTTCACAGCGCTGTGGTCACCGGCTCCGGGACACAGCAACGCAATCAGCATCAGTGTCCCCCAGGGCCAGAACGAGGGGATGCCACGGTATGGGACGAGGAGAGAACGTCGCTTAGAACGCACTACAGGCGGCTACCCAAGATCAGAAGCGCGTAATATGCGCGACATGGACGACGGCGAGCTTTCTGTAGAAACATACGACGATCTGTTGCCGGCGCTCGCTTACGCCATCAAGAAAGTACCGCCGGCACCCTGCGACGACTGTATACACGCCTCCCGGTGTGCCCTGGAATCGCTGGCCTGCCTCGCATACGTTGGATATCTCAACAGCCGCCACGGTCACTATAACTCGGGGACACGGAGGGCGCCGACAAGTGAAATCTACAATCGGGTGTTTGGTGCGGAACGTATGCGCCGGTAACTGCTGACGCCCGGTGCAATGCCGACTTTGCAATTCACCGCTGACGGCGCTTACTGGCGGCCTATAATCGGTCCAGACGGGAAGATTAAATGCACTGGATTGTGCTTGCCGTATTGGCGGGATGGGTGGCGGGATGGGCCTTATTCGGAAGCCCCGGAAATGATATTGCCAATGTGTTCTGGTCGGAAGCCGCAGCGCCGTGGGAAGACATTGACGCGACTTACTATCCCGATGCCGCAAACCTGACCGATTATGAAAGGCAGCCCGATTTAGGAAGCCTCGAGGAATGCCGGGAGTGGGTATACCAGAGGGCGGCAAAGCACGGAGATCCGAACTTACGCCAAGGTGATTATGAATGCGGGATAGGCTTCATAAGAAGCTCGGGGCCGCTATACATATACCGTCAAACGCTGCGATAGAGTTAATGCCGAATCGTGTATTAATACTACACAGTTTTGGCTGTGGCTTCTCCGGCACCTTGGCTATTTGCATTCAGCGGGAGGCTTGGGTATGCGAAATGCCAAACTCGGAAAGCCTGTCACTGTGACAGCCTTTTTTGGCCATCCCCTTAAACTTTCTCCGCCATGTCCTCCAATACCGTGCCGCCCATATCTGAGCCGTGTCTATAGTCTCTCCCAAAAGGGGCCGTTATGGACAAACGCTAAAAAGCCTATCTACGCGTTTGCGTAGGTGTCGGCAACCTGTACGGAGTAACACTCGGCTACTGGATATGTGTGAGAGGAGCCGAAGCAGCGCCGTTAGAATCGACAACAATGTTCATGTTTGTTCTCATTGGGAATGCTGTAACGATGACCATATTGGGTAAGGCGCTATGGCCGGAGGGTGTGAAAGAGGAATAAGAAGCGTCGATATAGCCCACGTCCGCTTTACCCGAAAGCAGCCATCACCGACGATGCGAATCCCACACTTGACCATGACGGCTTACGGCCAAGGGACTAAACCGCTCGCGCGGTAGGGGGAGGTTTCACCAGGCGTTAGCGATGGATTGACGGGAAGGGTCTGTCCCGTG
The DNA here is from genome assembly GCA_963662545.2 of Gammaproteobacteria bacterium. Taxonomy (GTDB): domain Bacteria; phylum Pseudomonadota; class Gammaproteobacteria; genus JAYYZW01. Next base: position 923,324 of record CAXXLL010000003.1, on the reverse strand, counting down.
TTGATGTTGGTTTGCGACATGCAACTCAACACAAGGAACAGACCCATGACCCAGAACAAGCATTCTATCAGCCCGTTGCGTCAACGCATGCACGACGACATGCGCCTTCGTAAGCTCTCTGAGAAAACACAGACAGCCTATATCCGTGCGGTCAAGAATTTCACCCGCTTTCTCGCCCGTTCTCCCGACACCGCCGGTAGCGAAGACCTGCGGCGTTATCAACTTCACATGGTCTCCACCGGCGTGTCTCGCACGACCATCAACGCCACCATCACCGGTTTGCACTTTTTCTTTGAGATCTCCCTCGAGCGGCCCGATGCGATGAAACGGATGAGTACCGTGCACGTGGAACGTAAGCTCCCGGTGGTCTTGAGCGGTGAGGAAGTTGCGCGCCTGTTACAAGCCGCGCCCGGCATCAAGTACCAGGCGGCGTTGTCGCTCGCCTATGGCGCCGGCCTTCGCGCCGGCGAGGGAGTCATGCTGAAAGTCACCGATATTGACCGTGAGCGCAAGCTCCTGCGCGTCGAGCAGGGTAAGGGACGCAAGGACCGCTACGCTATGCTCTCACCGACCTTGCTCAAGGTGTTGCGCACCTGGTACCGCAGCGCTGCATCGCAGGGCAAGATGTGGCCCCACGGCTGGCTGTTCCCGGGGCAGAACCCCGTCAACCCTCTGACCACCCGCCAGCTCAACCGGGCCTGTCATGCGGCGGTGGACCTAGCGACCATCGATAAGCGCGTGTCGCTGCATACGCTGCGCCATTCATTCGCAACTCATTTACTTGAGCAGGGGGTCGACATCCGTGTGATCCAGGTGCTGCTCGGACACCAGAAGCTCGAGACCACCGCGCTGTACTCCCAGGTCGCCACGCGCACGCTTCGTGAGGTCGTGAGCCCACTGGAACATCTCACCCTGGAGTTGAGACCGCCCGCCTGACCCGGCGGGTGAGGTGTCTCGGCAACCGCTCGAGGTCGCGGATATCTTCCGCGCCTACGGTCCGGCTTGGCGTCATGCGCACGCCGGACACCTCAGTCTCGGGCAGCTGAAGGTCATGTCGGCCATCGAGCGCTGTCGTAGCGCAGCGCTCGGCGGCCACGTTGTGCACTGCGACGCCTGTGACCACATCGAGATCGCCTACAACTCCTGCCGTAACAGGCACTGCCCGAAGTGCCAGGGCGCAGTGGCCAGGCAATGGCTTGCCGCGCGCGAAGCCGAGCTGCTACCGGTCGCGTACTTCCACGTCGTGTTCACGGTGCCGGCAGAGATCGGCAACCTCGCCTATCAGAACAAGGCCGTTATCTACAACCTCTTGTTCAAAGCCGCCGCCGAGACCTTGCTCACCATCGGGGCCGATCCCAAACACCTCGGGGCACGCCTGGGGCTCACCGCCGTGCTGCATACCTGGGGCTCGGCCATGACCCATCATCCCCATCTGCACTGCATCGTGCCTGGCGGCGGGCTCTCGCTCGACGGCGTGCGTTGGCTCGCCTGTCGGCCCAACTTCTTCTTACCGGTGCGGGTGCTCTCGCGGTTGTTCCGACGCCTGTTCCTCGGCCAACTGGGTGAACTCCACGCGGGCGGACAGTTGGCCTTCTTCGGCCAATACCAGGGACTCGAAGACCCGCACGCCTTCGCCGAGTTCCTCACTGCGTTGCGTAAACGCGAGTGGGTCGTTGATGCCCGCCCGCCCTTCGCCGGACCCGCCGCGGTGCTCGAATACCTCGCCCGATATACCCACCGCGTCGCCATCGCTAACTCGCGTCTCATCACCTTCGACCAACAACGCGTGAGCTTCAAGTGGAAGGACTATCGCGCCCAGCAGGAGAACCGCTACAAGACCCTGTCGCTCGAGACCGGCGAGTTCATCCGCCGCTTCCTCATCCACGTCCTACCCCACGGCTTCCATCGCATTCGCCATTACGGGTTGTTCGCAAACGGCGGGCGCACCGAGAACCTCGCAAAGGTCCGCGCTCTGCTCGGCATCGAGACACCCCAAGATGTCAACGACAACGACAACACTGATGAGGCGACACCCGACTGGCTACGCTGTCCGTCCTGTGGAGGTGCGATGCACATCATCGACACCTTCGAGCCCGGTCACGCGCCCTGTGCACCACCGCACCGCGGAGGCGACCCACCTTGACCCTCGACCGTTCGAACTCGCCAGCCCACCAGCCCACAAATCGCCGCTTTACCACCGGCAACGTTACCGTCTTGCTTGGCGCCGTGACGAAACCACATAGCGGTACCGATCCCGCTCCTCAACGTCCGGTCACCCACCCACCTCATTGCACGCTGACCCGTTCTTGCCCGACACACCGCTTGCCGTTGGCTACCGATCATATCAATCCGAACAACGCCACCCTCAAATCCCCATAGCACCGTGCCGACCAACGCGCCGGCGTTCTTCTCCCGCGGTTTCCTCCCTTGAGGCTTGTCAGACGCCTGCCCCCACCCTCTCGACCCAGTCCGTCCACTGTCTACGGCAGGCATCTGACAACCCTTAACATTAGCCGACATGCGAATCGCAAATAAAAACCCCGCACTGAGGCGGGGCTTCGTAATCTGATAGATGAATTGGTAGCGTTATGGTGCTTATCGGCTTCGGAAGCCCAATGCTGTAAGTGCTAAGCCCATTAGTGCGAATGTGGTGGTCTCGGCATGCGGCGGGCCCCTACGGCCCATCCCCATGGTCCGTGTCGTCGTGCGGTCCGTTGTCGTAGTGGGGCGCTGCTATATCGTCATGCTGAGCTACATCGGCGTGGGGATTGTCATCGTGTGTGGGAGGCGTGTCGTCGTGCTCATCATCATCTAGGGTTAAACGATCAATGTGAGGCGGTGGGATATCTCCGTGGGTTTTATCGAAGTGTCTGCCCCCGTCGTCGTGCGTACCAAATCCCGAATCGTCATCGTGCGGACTGAAAGAATCAATGTGGGTCGGGCTATCGCTGTGTTGAATATCGAAGTGTCCGCCCTCGTCGTCGTGCGTACCAAATGCCGAATCATCATCGTGCGGACTGAAAAAATCATTGTGCGGCACCACATCGTCGACGTGAACCACCGCTCCATCCTGGTGTGAATCTTGGTGCGGGTCGCCGCTGTCGTTATGAGCAAAACCGTCGCTGTGATTGGTGTCTTGATGCGGGTTCGCGCTATCCTCGTGCGGGAAAGTATCGCTGTGGTCCGGGGAGTCGGCATGGGTCGGTACCGACACCGCGAACGCATCGCTCGGAAACTGCACCGCCGCAATCAGCGGCACGCTCCAACCGGCTTCGAGCAGCGCTCGTCGGCTGAAGGTTTTCTGGCGTTCACCAGCAGGGTCGCCACCAGTCTCTAGTGTTATCTCGCTGGTTCTATCGTGGCCGGGTTTGTTCCCTGCGTCCTTGTCGGTCATGGCATTCCCCTCCGCCTACTGCGCGTAAGTGACATACGCTCAGTCCAGCAGAGAATTCACGCATGTTTTGTGCCAGATAAATAATATGCATCAATTACAAAGCATTGCGACATACGTCCCCAGTACGGTGTGGAAAAACTACCGGGATTTGTAAAATTTCTTGACACTTTTCAGCCTATTTCGGGGCCAAATCACCGAGATTAGCGGGGAATCAGGGTAGGGACCCTAATAACTACAAAGCCTTAGCGAAAATCGGGCCGGAAAATTCGGAGTGTAAAGAATCTTGACAAAGCGCTAATCGTCTCTGAAACAGTGACTTAACCCTTTTCCGGCGGTCTACCCTTCTGTGGAACTCACCCGATCGAAATTAATAAATGGGGGGAGTCTTGCATTGCCACATTACGCTCGCAGCTAACTTTCCCCTACTCGAAACTGTCAGGATGGGTTATTCGATTTTCGCCAGTGTCTCCTTCGGGTCCAGACTGTGTGAAAACTCAAAAATACGACGACGAAATAAAAATATTCCCCACCAGCATAGTTGTTATGCCCCTCGAATAGGGATCGGCATTTCAATTAGATCCAATTTCGAGGGTAGTTCCCCCACTTTTGAAAAATGAAAATAGTTTTCACACAGTCTGGGTCGTGAGCCGACTCATCGCGGCAGTGCAACACAGGTAAGGATTACGTCTGCAATGTGCTCGTAAGCGGTCGTCCCGTAGCGTTCGGTGGTACGTTAGCTGAGCAGGACGGCTCTCGGCTAAAAGCCGCCATGTACTGCTAGGAAATCCGCAAATCTGTTCATCAATTGCCGGCGACGGGCTTTGATCAAACTCATTCAACAGATTCATATTACGAGTCACCCCAACAAGTTTCTCAGAGAATTTGAGGTTTGTTCTCACATTCCGTCAAATCACGAGGCTTTTCCGAACCTTTGGTATCGGAACCGTTTTCAAATGACACCGTAACCTTTAGGCTGATCTCAAGGATGGAACTGGCATTCAAGATCTACATGGGGGCCTGGTTGACTGCGTGCGTGGCGGCTGGCGCTCTTATGTACACCCGGCGAAGAGATATCGAGCTCTTCGACCACGAATACTGGCTTATGCTGTTCCAGCGCTGGAAGCTCGTCACCTTTCTGATTTCTTCAGTTTCATTGACGGTGATTGCGCCGTACACGGGCGATCCCACTTGGGATTACATCGATGCAGCTTTTATGTCCATCCTGGCGTATACGACGGCACCGTGGACTGTTGGAATCGTATACCGGACGTTTCGTCATCATAGGAACTGGGAAGTCCTGTACGTCGCAATTTGTGTCTGGATGTTTTCTGCAAGTTGGTCGTACGATGGGTATTTGGTACTTCGCGATGGCGAGTACCCTTTTACTTGGCTCCCGAACATTTTTGCGTCAGGGGTTCTATACGTATGCGCTGGCCTTCTATGGAGTTTAGAGTGGCGTGAGGGGTATGGGGTTTACTTTGGATTTATGGATAAGGATTGGCCAAAACCATCAAATGCGGGAGTGTTCGCCAAAATCATATGGATCGGACTGCCATTCATGATAATCGTGGCAGCGATGATTATTCCGTTTTTGCTGTAGAGAAGTTAGATTGGGATCAAGTCTTACACTCCAACAATTATGGAGTGCTTTTGCCAGCCTACGGACTTATAAAGACGCATACGGGACCTGATCCCCATATAGCGATATATCCAATATCGTTAATGTCCGCTGTGGGTCCAGAGTGTGTGAAAACTCTGCATCAGATAAGATCACTCTTTCGGTCCTGGGGAGTCGTTGATGAGCGGGTTCATTGAAGGCGCGGACCGCCGCCAAACAACGCTGTTTCCCGAGTGTCTGGACGATTATGTCGCTGAGGAGAGTGCGGTGCGGGTCATCGATGTGTTCGTCGATGAGTTGGATCTGTCAGGTCTGAGTTTCAGAACCGATGCGCATGAGACGGGTCGACCGGGGTATCACCCGGCGACGATGCTGAAGCTCTATATCTACGGTTACCTGAACCGGGTTCAATCGAGCCGTCGCCTGGAACGGGAGGCGCAGCGGAACGTGGAACTGATGTGGCTGACGGGTCGTCTGGCGCCTGATTTCAAGACCATTGCCGATTTCCGCAAAGATAACGGTGACGCCATTCGTCTGGTATGCCGGGAGTTCGTGATGCTGTGCCGTAAGCTGCAGCTGTTTTCGGAAGCCTTCGTGGCGATAGATGGCAGCAAGTTCAAAGCGGTAAACAACCGTGACCGGAACTTCACGAAGGCGAAGCTGAAACGTCGGTTGCAGCAGATTGACGAGAGCGTTGAGCGGTACCTGGCGGAAATTGCAAGTGCCGACCGCCAGGAGCGTGCGGTGTCAGGTGACAAGTCGCAGCGTTTGAAGGACAAGATCGAGGTACTGAAGGAAGAGATAGGCCGCCTAAAAAAGCTCGAGGTACGGCTCGAGGAGACGCCGGACCATCAGGTCTCACTGACGGACCCGGACGCGCGCTCGATGGCGACGAGCGGCCGTGGCAGCGGCATGGTGGGGTACAACGTGCAGACGGCGGTCGACACGAAGAGTCATCTGATTGTGGCACATGAAGTGACGAACGTAGGTCATGACCGGGCGCAACTGTCGAACATGTCGGAGAAAGCCAAAGAGGCGCTGGATAAGAAGGAGTTGACCGTCGTTGCGGATCGCGGGTACTTCAGTGGCGAAGAGATCTTGGCGTGCGCTAAAGCCGGCATCACGACCTATCTGCCGAAACCGCAGACCTCGGGTAACCAGGCGAAGGGCTTGTTTGGCAAGCGCGACTTCATTTACCAACCCGAAGAGGATGCGTATGAATGCCCGGCCGGTGAGCGACTGATTTACCGGTTCACCCGAGTGGAGAAAGGCAAGCAGATCCGGCGCTACTGGAGTTCGGCGTGTCCCCGCTGCCCGATCAAATCTAAATGCACAACGGGTCGATACCGGCGCGTCAGCCGTTGGGAACATGAAGCGGTTGTTGAAGCGGTGCAGGCGCGATTGGATCGTGAACCTGACCCTATGCGTGTCCGCCGAGAGACGGTCGAGCATCCATTTGGCACGATCAAATCCTGGATGGGTTCGACCCACTTCCAGATGCGCACGCTGAAACACGTTGGTACGGAAATGAGTCTGCACGTGCTCGCTTACAACATGAAACGCGTGATGAATCTACTGGGTGTCGCTACGCTCATCGAAGCGATGACGGCATGAGACCCTCTGTGGCCTCGAAAACTCCCTGATCCACGGCTTCACTGCCGGCTTCTGGGGCCGTTCTAAGGAATGTTCCATTAACTAACCGATCGCATTGGACCGCGAGCGCGGCCGTCGTAACCGCGCCGCGTTGCGTCTGACGAGGAGTTCTCGACGTGATTCCTCTTCATTCCGAGTTTTCACACACTCTGGGTCGTCAGCGGCCTAATCGCGGCAGTGCAGCACCGCCCTAGATTACGTCTGCAATGCGCTTGTAAGCGGTCACTCGACTTACGTAACAGTGAGCGGCGGCGGCAACTTCGGCTCTCTGCCAAAGGGGACAGATTCTGAAGGATCCCCACGAACTTACGCATAACGCAACGGGTTTGCGGTATTTTGGTGTAAGGCGATAATCGATTGCTTGATGTCTGCCAGCATAAGCTTTACGGGTTGCCTGCAAAAACTTTGCAAGCCCAGAAAGACGGTGGAGAGTACCGGCCGATGCCGGGTTGTATTGGCCTGGTAATGGCGCTGCAGCCCGAAACGCTGCATCGCTTGGCCGACTAACCAAGCGACTAATGTTGCCAACGTACCAATCAGGACGAGGATCGAGAGCCGCTCGGCGCTGTTGGAACGCGCGCTGCGGAAGTGCAGTCCCAAACGGGCATTTTTCATATCCCGGAAACTCTCCTCAATCTGCATGCGCAACTGATAACACCGCATCACCTGCTGGGCCGCGCGCGACCCCAGTGAGGTGACCAATATCCAGGGTTCGCGCTGGCGTCGTTCACAGCTAAGGCTGCGGCCACCACGGGCACGCGTGCCGCGGCAGGTCAGTTGTTGACGGCCACGCTTTTTCTTCTTCACCAGGTACAGGTCACAGGCCAATGGATTCGATACCGTTAGTTCGACTGTCCCGATATGCCGCACACGTGAGTTGGCCATCGCATGCAACGTCCGGCACGGTTGCCAGCTTGCCTGGTTGTCCAGCCGGAAATGGGTGCGCCCGCGGACCCGACCGACCCAGTCCCAACCCATTGCTTCGACCTGTCTAAACCAAGTCGTCCGGAAGCCGGCATCCGTGACTAAGAGCGGGCGACACCCCGGTGGTAAGATCTCTCGAAGACGCTCCAGAAACCGTTTCCTGACACCCCGGTTGTCATACGCCGACAAGGGATGTACTTCTTCGTAGAGCGTCAGTGAACGGCCTCCCACCGGAACCGCCGCACGCAACAACTGCCATGACCGATCTTCGCGCATATCCGACCAGTCCAGAATAATTACCGGACGTGGTCCTTGTCCAAGCACCAGCCCCGCCATCGCCCCATAGAGTTCCGTTCGTTCTCCCCACAGATGACGGTTGCCAATTAACCGGTCGACTCGCTTGATGTTGTGTTTGACTCGCGCCCCCGACAGCAAGGCGCGACCAAGACCGGCTAAGCTCATCTGACGGCCGACCAAAAGGGCCTCAACGCTCGCCATCAATGCCGTTAGCCTTACCGCGTGTATCTGCGGACAGGCTTGCCCCATTATTTTGTGCAACAATCTCAGTGCATGCATGGCGTTCTCCCGTGACCAATTTGGTTTCGTCACCGTTATTGATCACCGAACGTCATGCATGTTCCCTATTGTTCGCTATTTATTTTTCTAAATGGCTATTTTTTATGTGAATTCTCCTTCAATTCGTGGGGAGCCTTCAGGGACAGATTTATTTGAGCGTAAGTTTCTTGCGGGACAGCACACTAGCTTCCTTTACGGCGCATCTATTTCTCCATAGAGCGGTTCCGCCACCGGCTCGGTGTCATGTTGCCGCATCAACTCCAGTAAGGCTTCTTGATCCGACGCTTGCCCGTCTTTGAGGAGTTCAGCCAGCCCCTCGAAGTATTTCTCACGCGAGTCTGCCGGGCAAAACATAACCAGCAACACCGAGCGCTGCGGGCCCGGGTTGGAAAAGGCATGCACAACCTCCTTGGGGACGAGGGCGGTCGTACCGGCCCGGGCCGTGATCTTCTCGTCTCCAACGATGAATTCGAGCTCTCCTTCGACCACGTAGAAGATTTCCGCCATCTGACGATGGATATGGCGCCGCGGTCCTTCAGTCCCAGGCTCCATCACATACTCGAACAGACCGAAATGCCCGTCCGTGTTTTCCCCCCTGAGCTTAAAGGTACAGCGAGTGCCGGTCCCGATGGTCACATAGTCGCCCTCTCCACGCCGGAGCAGGATTGCAGAATCAGGCAGTGTCATCTCGCTCTCCTCATCCCTCGGGGCCAGAGTAAAAATTCACGGCGTTCACGGTCGTGTTTGCTTGGCCCCATTTATTTATCGAGTCGATTCGGCCCCGGCTTACAGAGCGTCTCTCTTACAACGGATCTTTCTGCTTCACAAACGTCTGCTTGCGTACAATTTTATCGCCCTCGAAGTAAAGCAGATCAAGCCCTTTCACCACCACTGGCCCGCCGTCTTTTTCCATATGCAGATCCCAACCGCTCATGATCTTGCCGGCGTCAGCGTCAATAAAAGTGTCGTCTTCTATAAACTCCATTTTGCCGAACTTTCCTTCGAATTGGGGAACAAAGGCTTCGCGAATCGCGTCCTTGCCGTCGTTAATCTTGCCATGCAGCTCTTCATAAACGGCTTCATTGGAGAAAAATGACATGACGTCATCGAGATCGTTACGATTGAATGCGTCGAGGAATTTCAATGTGATTGCGTAAAGTTCGGTGTGTCGTTCTGACATGGTGATTCCTCCCTTGTGCGTCGAAGTGGATTGTACAATGTTCTTCGCGGGCGCTCTGGGAGACTCTCGGTCAACTCAGCCAGCAAGTCGAGAAAATTTCGCTTGGGTGGCTGAAATGGGTCGTCAGCCGCCTCCTCGCGGCAGTGCAGCACTGCTTGGGGTCAGGTCTGCAATGCGCTCGTAAGCGGCCATTCAGCTTGTTTAGAAAACATCGCTGGAGGTGACTTCGGCTTCCGGCCGAGGCTGTGTCAAAAGTCGAAAAATGGAGCCCGCCGCGAAAATTTTCCCCACTTAGGTTGTTATGCACGATTGATTAAGGGAACGCACCGCCTAAGGTAGGCGAATCGGGTTAAACTTCTCCCACTTTCAAAATTCGAAAATACTTTTGACACAGCCTCGGCCAATAACAGACCTTATGAGTTGTTGCTCTGAGCTCGATTATTCGACGGGCATCGATTTGAAGTGCGCGCGGGTGTCTAACGGAGTTACTCTTGACAGTGGGCATACAGCAATAGTGGCGAGGAGTCGAATATGGCGCGCGTTGGAGTGATAAAGGAGATTTGGCGTTTTCCGGTGAAATCGATGCAGGGCGACACAATCGAGCGCTGCAAGGTCACTCAAACCGGCGTCGCGGGTGACCGGTGCTGGGCGATGCGCGACGAGGGACGGGCGGAGATTACATGGGGCAAGCGTTATCCGCAGCTCATGCTGTGCTCGGCGCGGTATCGCGCCGAGCCGAGCGATGATGCGATCACACCGGTCGTTATCACGTTCCCCGACGGGCAAACGATCGGCAGCGACGATGCGCGGGTCAACGCTAAACTGAGCGAATTGATCGAGCGTGATGCGACGTTGCGCGCAATCGAACCAGCTAGCAATCTCGAATTCTACAAGCGCCACAAACCGGACGAACAAGTATTCCTTGAGGAAATGACGGAGCTTTTCGCGCGCGAGCCGGGCGAACCGGTACCGGAGATGTCTCTGTTCCCAGAGGTGCTGATGGATCATGTCGCGGTCCCCGGCACTTTTTTCGACAATGAGGAGATCCATATGATCACCACGGCGTCGATGGACTACATGCGCAGGAAAAATCCCGGCGCGAACTGGGATATCCGGCGTTTTCGTCCGAACTTCTACATCGAGACCGACCCGGCGGTAACGGGCCTGGTCGAAAACGACTGGGTCGGCAAGACTCTGGCGATCGGCTCGGCAACCCTCGAGATCACCATGCCGACGGTGCGTTGCGGTATGACCGTAAGACCACAAGCCGATATCGAATATGACAAATCGATATTGCGCACTGTGGTGAAGGAAGGCGACCAATGCCTTGGCGTTGGCGCCCATGTGCGCGTGCCCGGTGAAATCAAACAGGGCGACACGGTTGAACTGAACGACTAACAATTGGACGCGCTGCGCCACTTGGCAGACAAAGAGCGGCGCAATGATATCGAATCACAGCGGCGTCGGAGCAACGCCTGTGTAATATGTCGGAGACGGCTATCCGTCCCCGTTCGCACAACGAACTTGGAGAGCAGATATGGCGGAGCAAGCCCCCAAGAAAATCGACCTCGCAAGCGTCGATCATGTTATGAAGACCACGCGCACGGTCCGTCTGCGCCTCGACCTCGAGCGATCCGTTCCGGAATCACTGATCGAAGAAGCGATCGAAGTGGCGCTCCAGGCACCGACCGGAGCGAATTCTCAGACCTGGCGCTTCGTCGTAGTCACGGATGAACATTTACGCTCGGGTATAGCTGACCTGTATCGCCAGGGGGCGGAGCGTTACCTGGCCGGTGAAACCGGAGTAACGCGCACCGGCGTGGCCGTCGATAAACAGTACCCTGACGACGACCCGCGTCAGCAAAGAATGCCTCTAATCGTCAAATCGGCGGTCCATTTAATAGAAAATCTGCACCGCGTCCCCGTACACATCATGCTTTTCCTGGAAAACCGCTTCGACCACGAAGATGTCTTTACCCAAGGCTCCATGTGGGGGTCCATTCTACCGGCGGCCTGGTCGTTGATGCTGGCGCTCCGCGCGCGCGGAGTTGCGTCGGCCTGGACGACATTCACTCTGATGTATGAAAAAGAGATCCAGGAACTTCTCGGCGTTCCTGCGCATTACACGCAGGCGGTACTGCTACCGGTCGCCTGGCTCAAGGGTGGCGATTTAAGACCCGCGAAACGCTTCCCGGCGCGCGATGTGACGTTCTGGAACGGCTGGGATAAGCAGCGCGCTGAATAGCTGCTAATGGTTTGAGGTCAGAGTACAAGAACCTACAAGGTCTGCTTAGGGTCCAGAGTGTGTGAAAACTCTGCATCAGATAAGATCACTCTTTCGGTCCTGGGGAGTCGTTGATGAGCGGGTTCATTGAAGGCGCGGACCGCCGCCAAACAACGCTGTTTCCCGAGTGTCTGGACGATTATGTCGCTGAGGAGAGTGCGGTGCGGGTCATCGATGTGTTCGTCGATGAGTTGGATCTGTCAGGTCTGAGTTTCAGAACCGATGCGCATGAGACGGGTCGACCGGGGTATCACCCGGCGACGATGCTGAAGCTCTATATCTACGGTTACCTGAACCGGGTTCAATCGAGCCGTCGCCTGGAACGGGAGGCGCAGCGGAACGTGGAACTGATGTGGCTGACGGGTCGTCTGGCGCCTGATTTCAAGACCATTGCCGATTTCCGCAAAGATAACGGTGACGCCATTCGTCTGGTATGCCGGGAGTTCGTGATGCTGTGCCGTAAGCTGCAGCTGTTTTCGGAAGCCTTCGTGGCGATAGATGGCAGCAAGTTCAAAGCGGTAAACAACCGTGACCGGAACTTCACGAAGGCGAAGCTGAAACGTCGGTTGCAGCAGATTGACGAGAGCGTTGAGCGGTACCTGGCGGAAATTGCAAGTGCCGACCGCCAGGAGCGTGCGGTGTCAGGTGACAAGTCGCAGCGTTTGAAGGACAAGATCGAGGTACTGAAGGAAGAGATAGGCCGCCTAAAAAAGCTCGAGGTACGGCTCGAGGAGACGCCGGACCATCAGGTCTCACTGACGGACCCGGACGCGCGCTCGATGGCGACGAGCGGCCGTGGCAGCGGCATGGTGGGGTACAACGTGCAGACGGCGGTCGACACGAAGAGTCATCTGATTGTGGCACATGAAGTGACGAACGTAGGTCATGACCGGGCGCAACTGTCGAACATGTCGGAGAAAGCCAAAGAGGCGCTGGATAAGAAGGAGTTGACCGTCGTTGCGGATCGCGGGTACTTCAGTGGCGAAGAGATCTTGGCGTGCGCTAAAGCCGGCATCACGACCTATCTGCCGAAACCGCAGACCTCGGGTAACCAGGCGAAGGGCTTGTTTGGCAAGCGCGACTTCATTTACCAACCCGAAGAGGATGCGTATGAATGCCCGGCCGGTGAGCGACTGATTTACCGGTTCACCCGAGTGGAGAAAGGCAAGCAGATCCGGCGCTACTGGAGTTCGGCGTGTCCCCGCTGCCCGATCAAATCTAAATGCACAACGGGTCGATACCGGCGCGTCAGCCGTTGGGAACATGAAGCGGTTGTTGAAGCGGTGCAGGCGCGATTGGATCGTGAACCTGACCCTATGCGTGTCCGCCGAGAGACGGTCGAGCATCCATTTGGCACGATCAAATCCTGGATGGGTTCGACCCACTTCCAGATGCGCACGCTGAAACACGTTGGTACGGAAATGAGTCTGCACGTGCTCGCTTACAACATGAAACGCGTGATGAATCTACTGGGTGTCGCTACGCTCATCGAAGCGATGACGGCATGAGACCCTCTGTGGCCTCGAAAACTCCCTGATCCACGGCTTCACTGCCGGCTTCTGGGGCCGTTCTAAGGAATGTTCCATTAACTAACCGATCGCATTGGACCGCGAGCGCGGCCGTCGTAACCGCGCCGCGTTGCGTCTGACGAGGAGTTCTCGACGTGATTCCTCTTCATTCCGAGTTTTCACACACTCTGGGTCGTTAGCCGTCGCCTCGCCGCAGTGCAGCACTGCTCTAGGTTCGGTCTGCAATGCGCTCCAAAGCGGTCGTGGAGTTGAGTTCAACAGAACGTTAGCCGAGCAGTTCGGCTCGCGGCCAGGCGTGGGCTTCTAGCCTCGGCATACAGCAACCCACGGAGCGGGACCCAACGCGATGCCAGATTAAGTACCGGCTAACTTGTAACTCGGGTCGGGTGATTTTGTAAGGATTTCTGTTTCGACGTACTTTTGAAAGTCCTCCGGTAGCGCCAGTTTCCTTTCTTCCCATACCGCGCGTGCCCCGGGTAGTGACAGCATATTGATCATGAAATTCGTCTGCGCATACCATGCCTTCGATTCGTAAGCGCCAATCGTCCATTGATAATAGGCATTATGCCAATACTGGAAGAATCCGCTGCAAGCTAATGACAGCCGCCATCGGTCAACGCCGCTTACAGCGTTCGGGTCTTGGGAACCGGTCCAAACAACCTCCGCAAGATTTTCGTTTTCACTAAGACTCTGATAATTATGCGCCCACTGGTCCATTACGGAGGCCATGGTTGCCGCACGTGTTGCTTGTGCATTCTGTCGTATTTGAAAGCCGACAAATATCATTGATGCGACGACTGCGATTACTCCGAATGCTTCAGACAATGCCGATACGGCCTCCCAATTAATTAGCTCCATGATGCTTTCCCCCCATCTGATGATTAATGGGAGCAGCATATAGGGGCATCAATTTGGTGGCCATTACGGCCTAGCCGATGTCTCCTTCGGGTCGTCAGCGGTCTGATCGCGGCAGTGCGGCACCGTTCTAGATTACGTCTGCATTCCCCTTCATAGCGGTCGTCCAGTTGCTTCAAGAACCGAGTGGAGGGAGCACGGCTGCAGTCGGCCAAGAGCCATCCCCGGCTACCGTAACCACAGCTATGTCTGCACCGATTATTATGCGTCACAATGATTCGATTAATCGCGTCATTGTAGCGACCATTTAATGTTAGGCCTCTATACAGTTCCCAAATAAGGACACATTTTCGTTAAAGCAAAAAACCGGAGGAAACGGTAATGCAATTAGCCTCGACGCCAGGTTCGACGGCCCCATCCCAAGCACTATGGGATCTCGCGATTCGGTGTGCGAGTGCGTGGTCTTCGCACGATCCGGAGGGAATGGCCTCGTGCTACGAGGAAGTCGGACGACAATCGATAAACGACGGACCACCCGCCATTGGACGCACGGCGCTAGCAGCTGTAGCAAGTAGCTACATGGAAGCTTTTCCCGACTTACAAATCAGTCTTGATCAGCTTCTCGTCGCAGGTAATGCTGCGTTCTTTGTATGGACGCTCACTGGGACCAACACAGGACCGGGCGGCACGGGAAATTCCGTTCGCGTGAGCGGAGTCGAGGTTTGGGAGATGGGCGAATCAGGCCTGATCGCACAGTCTCGTGGCTACTACGATGCTGCTTGTTACGAGCGGCAGCTAGCCGAAGGGGTCTGAGTTCACATTTGAAATGCATCATCCACCTAACAAACGGATCATCCTGACGTGTTACAGCAGGTTATCCTAGCGTTATGCCGCAACCGGCCCATCTACACCGTCGGAGGAGTAATCCCATGAGTAGAGCCCCGCTTATTATCAAACCGGAGACTTATAAATCCGCGTTGAACGTCGTAGGCACTGACGTAACCGTGCTCGCTTCAAAACAAGAAACACAGGGACAGGAATTTACGTATCAGTCCGGAGACAAAGGCATGGGACCTCCGCCTCATAGCCACGACTGGGATGAATCATTTTTCGTGATTAAAGGAAGCGTTGAAATCACCTGTGATGGAAGGACCGAACTGTGCACACCAGGCACACTTGTTTTTGTGCCGGGTGGAACGATACATGCGTTCAAATACGGCCCCGATGGCGGCGAAATGCTGGAAATAACAGGCTCCGGGAGCATAGCTGCTCAAATGTTCACGGCGCTCGACAATGAAGTTCCGCCAGGTCCGCCGAACATAGAAAAGATCGTAGAAGTAATGAACAGAAATGGGGTCACTGTGCATTCATAATGCAGCATAACGGGTCGTTGGAGGCGGACGCTTGACAGTGGCATTCCCTTCACTGCCGCTCCGATAGCCATGTCCGCTGTGGGTCCAGAGTGTGTGAAAACTCTGCATCAGATAAGATCACTCTTTCGGTCCTGGGGAGTCGTTGATGAGCGGGTTCATTGAAGGCGCGGACCGCCGCCAAACAACGCTGTTTCCCGAGTGTCTGGACGATTATGTCGCTGAGGAGAGTGCGGTGCGGGTCATCGATGTGTTCGTCGATGAGTTGGATCTGTCAGGTCTGAGTTTCAGAACCGATGCGCATGAGACGGGTCGACCGGGGTATCACCCGGCGACGATGCTGAAGCTCTATATCTACGGTTACCTGAACCGGGTTCAATCGAGCCGTCGCCTGGAACGGGAGGCGCAGCGGAACGTGGAACTGATGTGGCTGACGGGTCGTCTGGCGCCTGATTTCAAGACCATTGCCGATTTCCGCAAAGATAACGGTGACGCCATTCGTCTGGTATGCCGGGAGTTCGTGATGCTGTGCCGTAAGCTGCAGCTGTTTTCGGAAGCCTTCGTGGCGATAGATGGCAGCAAGTTCAAAGCGGTAAACAACCGTGACCGGAACTTCACGAAGGCGAAGCTGAAACGTCGGTTGCAGCAGATTGACGAGAGCGTTGAGCGGTACCTGGCGGAAATTGCAAGTGCCGACCGCCAGGAGCGTGCGGTGTCAGGTGACAAGTCGCAGCGTTTGAAGGACAAGATCGAGGTACTGAAGGAAGAGATAGGCCGCCTAAAAAAGCTCGAGGTACGGCTCGAGGAGACGCCGGACCATCAGGTCTCACTGACGGACCCGGACGCGCGCTCGATGGCGACGAGCGGCCGTGGCAGCGGCATGGTGGGGTACAACGTGCAGACGGCGGTCGACACGAAGAGTCATCTGATTGTGGCACATGAAGTGACGAACGTAGGTCATGACCGGGCGCAACTGTCGAACATGTCGGAGAAAGCCAAAGAGGCGCTGGATAAGAAGGAGTTGACCGTCGTTGCGGATCGCGGGTACTTCAGTGGCGAAGAGATCTTGGCGTGCGCTAAAGCCGGCATCACGACCTATCTGCCGAAACCGCAGACCTCGGGTAACCAGGCGAAGGGCTTGTTTGGCAAGCGCGACTTCATTTACCAACCCGAAGAGGATGCGTATGAATGCCCGGCCGGTGAGCGACTGATTTACCGGTTCACCCGAGTGGAGAAAGGCAAGCAGATCCGGCGCTACTGGAGTTCGGCGTGTCCCCGCTGCCCGATCAAATCTAAATGCACAACGGGTCGATACCGGCGCGTCAGCCGTTGGGAACATGAAGCGGTTGTTGAAGCGGTGCAGGCGCGATTGGATCGTGAACCTGACCCTATGCGTGTCCGCCGAGAGACGGTCGAGCATCCATTTGGCACGATCAAATCCTGGATGGGTTCGACCCACTTCCAGATGCGCACGCTGAAACACGTTGGTACGGAAATGAGTCTGCACGTGCTCGCTTACAACATGAAACGCGTGATGAATCTACTGGGTGTCGCTACGCTCATCGAAGCGATGACGGCATGAGACCCTCTGTGGCCTCGAAAACTCCCTGATCCACGGCTTCACTGCCGGCTTCTGGGGCCGTTCTAAGGAATGTTCCATTAACTAACCGATCGCATTGGACCGCGAGCGCGGCCGTCGTAACCGCGCCGCGTTGCGTCTGACGAGGAGTTCTCGACGTGATTCCTCTTCATTCCGAGTTTTCACACACTCTGGGTCGTCAGCCGACTTGTCGCGGCAGTGCAGCACCGCCCTAGATTACGTCTGCAGTACCCTCCATAGCGGTCGTCCAGTAGCGTTTGGTAGCGTGAACATGTTGCGGGGCGGCAGTCGGCCAATAGCGGTAATGACGATGTCAAAAAGAAACCCGCCGAAGCAGGTTCCTTGTCACCAGCATTTTGCCTGTTCTATTTAGCTCTACGGCGCCAATAGCCGATTCCAGATTAAGGGTCCAGAGTGATTATCGATTAATTGTTCCGACGTCCTCGCCCGACCAATAGAAGGCCACCAAACCCCGAGCCGAGTAATACCAGCGACAAGGGAACGGGAATAACAACGACACTTCCGGTCAAGGTAAGGAACCGCTCATTGGGTCCGGGAAAGTTGCTGCCGCCAAACAGCTGCGTTAGGGGGAGGTTGCCGGTGGTACTGCCCCCGATCACGAAAGTGCCGCCCAGTGCAGAGTTGATGGCCGTCACGGCGGTGGTATTCAAGGGAAAGGAGAGGATGTCCCCGCTGCTTCCAGTGTTCGGCACCGGAGAAGACCCGTAAAAGGTGCCCGAGCCAAGGTCGTTGAAGATAGAGAAAAGGCCAGTTCCGCCGGCAAGCAGGGTCGCCAAAGGCGTCGTCACGTCCCAGCTCGAGTAGGTATCGTTGCTAGTAGTGGAGTTGTAGCGTCGCAAATTCAAGGTGGCACCCGTAACTGTTCCGCTCACGGCGGACAAATCGAATACAAAGAAGTTTCTCAATTCTTGGGCAAGGCTTTTGCTTGCAACGTAGTTCTGGCTGGTAGGGATGTGTTGGCCATTGAAGTCGTCGTACCAGCCAGAATCAAAAGCGCCAATGTCTGCGGCGTTGGCTTGTGGTAAGGCCAATACGACAGTTATAACGGCCATGGCGGCGATCGCACGGTTGACCATCATTTTGCATTTGATACACGTTCTCATGGTCTTCTCCAGCCGGTTACCGTACTCGGCCCGTTTGCACAAGGATAGCTTGCATCTAAATTCACAGAACCCATCAACAATATAGCTTCTCCAGATGCAAATAATTGTCACAACTTCATGTCTTCACTAGCAGTTCGAGGTTCAAGTTATTGACGGTCGGTGATTTTGTAGTGACAAAAGGTCATTAGTTGATTTTGAGTCGAATTTATTTTTCGATCGTTGAAAAGTTTGATCGCCTAATTCAGGTCATCATTTCCAGTCACCGCTCGGACGCCGGATTGGCCTCCAGCTCATACACGGCCTCGCCTGGCAGGAAGGGCAACCGTTTGCCTTTCGCCCAGGCTTCATGACCACCCCAATAGACGGGCGAGACTGGATGCCCGCTTTAGCCACCGGGCATGTGGAAATATCCTCTCACCTCGTTTCCGGGCGATACCGCGGAACGGGAAAGGGGCCAGGTTTATTTTCGTTCAACACAGCGCTTGACCTTGCTGATGCATGTCGCCTTTGGGTCCAGACTGTGTGAAAACTCAAAAATACGACGACGAAATAAAAATATTCCCCACCAGCATAGTTGTTATGCCCCTCGAATAGGGATCGGCATTTCAATTAGATCCAATTTCGAGGGTAGTTCCCCCACTTTTGAAAAATGAAAATAGTTTTCACACACTCTGGGTCGGAAGCCGCCGCCTCGCGGCAGTGCAGCACTTCTAAGGATTACGTCTGCAATCCGCTCGTAAGCGGTCGTCGAGTAGCGTTTAGCGGAAGGTTAGCGGAGCAGGTCGGCTTACGGCCGAGGCTGTGTCAAAAGTATTTTTGAATTTTGAAAGTGGGAGAAGTTTAGCTCGATTTGCCTACCTTAGGCGGTGTGTTCCCTTAATCAATCGTGCATAACAACCTAAGTGGGGAAAATTTTCGCAGCGGGCTCCATTTTTCGACTTTTGACACAGCCTCGGCCAAAAGCAGACGAACGTCGAACTATTTCTGTGCCAAGTGATGCGCTGGTATACGCTGCAGTCGGCGTGTCGGAGAAATTATGATCGGGAAATGGGGTCAGACCACCCTATAATCTTCTTCCGATTGGTTGCCCCGCGTTGCGGCGCTCGACTGGTGGCTAAGGTCGACGAGGATATAACCATGACACAGGAACCCAATGCAGATCACGATCAAGCAGTCGAATTGTGGAATCTCGACTGGCCCCACGGTGTTACCGCGGTGCAATTCGCCCAGATTGGCGCGTAGGCGCAGGACGGGGACCAAGCGGCGGCGGCGCTCGAGACCTATCGCCCTCTGTTCACGCTGGACGATGACCCGGTAGAGTTGAATCGCGGTGTCTTCGTTGATGCGCAATCGTATACGAACGCTGTTCATCGCGTACTGGACCGACACAGCGGCCTACGACCGCCGGATAAGGCAGGCGGCGGTTCAGGCGGAAGAGTACTGAATTCCAGCTTCAGTTATTGCGCATTCACATAATCGGAGATCGATACGATGACCAAAGCTAAACCCGCGGATCACAATTCCGATGTTCTGGATCCCGAACTCTTGGGCTTCGATCCTGCAGACGTGCGGCAGAAATACGCGGAAGAACGTGATAAGCGCATGCGCAAGGAAGGCAACGATCAGTATGTGGAGGTAATCGGCGACTTCGCACACTACGAAGACGATCCCCATATAGAACCGGGCTTCAGTCGTGATGCGCTCCACGAGGAGCTCGACGTGGTGATCCTCGGTGGCGGTATTGGGGGCCTCTTAGCCGCGGTTCGGCTGCAAAAGGCGGGCGTCACCGATGTTCGCATCATCGAAAAAGCCGGCGACTTCGGTGGGGTCTGGTATTGGAATCGTTATCCCGGTGCCCAGTGCGACACGGAGGCCTATATCTATATGCCGCTCCTGGAAGAAACCGGGTACATCCCCAAAGAGAGGTACGCCCACCAGCCCGAGATATTCGAGCATATGCAGCGGATCGGCAGGCATTTCAAGCTCTACGACCGGGCCTGTTTCCAGACGCAGATGCAAGAGGCGCGCTGGTCCAAGGAAGAAGGACGCTGGACGGTAAAGACCGATCGCGGCGACATTTTCAAAGCAAGTTTTGTCATCATGTCGAGCGGGCCGCTGCACCGGCCGAAGCTTCCCGCGATCCCGGGAATCACCGATTTCAAGGGACACACCTTTCACACGAGCCGGTGGGACTATGCGTACACAGGTGGAGACAGCACAGGCAGATTGAACAAGCTCGCTGACAAACGCGTTGGCGTTATTGGCACGGGGGCGACGGGGATCCAGGTGGTGCCGCCTGTCGGTGCCTGCGCAAAGCACCTCTACCTGTTTCAGCGCACGCCGGCTTCCGTAGATGAGCGCAATAACAGACCGACCGATGAAGAATGGGCAAAGTCACTCAGACCAGACTGGCAAGCCGAACGGGATAAAAACTTCTGCTCGATCATGGCGGGTCTCCCAGTTGATAAGAATCTGGTCAACGACAAGTGGACGGACTTTTTCAAACTTACTTACAAGATCCTCGACACCGGCGGTGAGTCGAACATGTCGGATGAAAGGAAGGCACTCATCCGCGAGATCGCCGACTACCAGAAAGGAAACGAGATCCGAGATCGCGTTTCCCGGATAGTCGAAGACACTGGAACCGCGGAGGCGCTCAAGCCGTGGTATGGCCAATGGTGCAAGCGTCCCAACTTTCACGATGAATATCTGCAGGCATTCAACCGGCCGAATGTAGAACTGGTTGATACCAAGGGGAAGGGCATCGAGCGCGTCACAGAGAATTCAGTAGTAGTTGATGGTGTCGAGCACGAAGTCGACTGTCTGATCTTCGCAACGGGTTTTGAGGTGGGTACCTCCTACACCCGGCGCTCCGAGTGCGAGGTGTATGGACGCGACGGTAAGACGCTGAGCGACTATTGGTCGGAGGGCATGAGAACTTTCCACGGCTTTCTGAGCCACGGCTACGTTCGCCGGCCGCACGCCCGGGCTTCCAAACTGCTTTCACATGGGGCTCACGCAAACGGGACTCGCATTTAACTACACCTACACCGCAGGCGGACAAGCGGAACACATTGCCCATCTCGTCGCCGCAGTAATCCGGCGCGATGCAAAGTCGATCGAGGCGACGCCGGAGGCCGAGGCCGAGTATGTGGATTTGGTGTCCAGTCCCGGCCCCATGCGTAAGTACCAGGAGGCCTGCACCCCTAGCTATTACAACGTAGAGGGTAAAAACACCGGGCAAGCATTTATCGACAATCAATATCCCGAAGGTCCAGTGCCCTTCTTCAATATGCTTGCGGCTTGGCGCGAAAAGGGAGATCTTGCCGGACTAATCGTCAAGTAAGCGTTGCATACGGCGGTTTGCACAATGAGATGGCCAACAACGGAATTGGACCTGCCGCTTCTGAGCCATCTGAAATACAACTTTTGAACTACGAGGGATGAATCAATGCGTTTTGGACTAATGGAAGACTTTCGTAATCCACTACGGTGGCGCCGGCCGTATGCTGATTTGTATCGGGATATCCTTGCACAAATTAAGCGATCGGAGGAACTGGGTTACGACCATGTGTGGTTGACCGAGCATCACTTTACGGAAGACGGCTACAACCCGTCGATACTGCCGACTGCCGCCGCGATTGCGGCGCAGACCACGCGTATCCGCATTGCGACGTTCATCCTGTTGCTGCCTTATAACCATCCGGTGCGCGTGGCAGAAGACGTCGCCAACGTGGATATCATCTCTAACGGCCGTTTTGATTTCGGGGTTGGCCAGGGCTACTCGTACCACGAGTTCAAATCTTTTTGTCTGGACCGCTCTACCCGCGCGCGCCGCCTTTACGAGGCGCTCGACATCTACAAACGTCTTCATACAGAGGACCGCGTGTCGTTTAAAGGTGAATTCACGCAAATTGAAGATTTGCACCTGTCGCCGAAACCGGTACAACAGCCGCACCCGCCAATCTGGGTAGGCGCTCGCGGCCCCAAGGGTATCCGCCGCGCCGCAAAGGCCGGTCACCATTTCATGGCAACATTCGGCCCTGATCCAGCGCCGCTGTACCGTGAAACCTTAAAGGAAGAAGGGTACAACCCGGACGACTTTAAAATTGCGCAATTGCGCATGGGTCACATTGCCGACAGTGAAGATCAGGCCTGGGAAGAATGTCAGGATCACTTGTTTCATCTGCTCGAGTTCTACCAGGACATTCTTGAAGGCGCGAACGATGCTGAAGGCGACGACCAACCGCTCCCGGTGAAGGAGCCACGCGATATACGCGAGTCCGCTCTCACGGATGTGTTCTTCGT
This sequence comes from Gammaproteobacteria bacterium, assembly GCA_963662545.2. Taxonomy (GTDB): domain Bacteria; phylum Pseudomonadota; class Gammaproteobacteria; genus JAYYZW01. The sequence continues at coordinate 900,909 of CAXXLL010000003.1, read as the reverse complement.
TGGGACGGCGGATCAGGTTGCAGAGAAGCTCGACAAATTTTGCAATGAGTACATCTGTACGGATTTTGTCATGAACATGCAGCTCCCTGGGATGGATGTCCCCACGTGTAACCGAGCGATTGAGCGTTTCGCCACGGAAGTCATACCGGCCTTCCGTGACCGGTGATAGTTGAGGACCCTCTAGGTCCAATTCCGGGGACAGTTTACTAAACCCAGTTCGAGACGTGATAGGTCGAACTACACGTAAACACAATAGGTAAACTGTCCCCCAAACTCCTTTTCAGACTGCCCACGAAGCCTAAGCCAATGCGCCACCACCGTATGGTGTGCGCTTAACACTTGAATCGTGATGATCGCGGATCGCTGAAAGAAACCTTAGTTAAGGCATCGGTCGAAAAATTGGCCGTCGTCACAGAAGAAACCGAAACAGTAAAACGCGAACTTGCGAGAGCTATCAAAGAGGATCGAAAACAACGAGGGATCTGACCCCTTGACCTGATAAAGTTTGGTTAAACCAATTCGGATCGCAAAGCGAGATTAGACAAATGGCAAACCACGCAACGAGTGACGGCGGCATCCCGCCAAGAGACGCAGGCAATCGCGGGCTGACACGCGTCATGACGCTCGGCGGCACCTATGGCACGCGCAATTATACCGTCAAAGGTCTGCGCGATCAGAAGGGCAAGCGCGTCCTCGTCGAAACGCTTCCGTTCTCACCAGAAGAAGCCGCTGCCGCCGAAGAAGCCGGCATCGACACCATGAAGGTGCGTTTCGATCCCGCCCAGCCCGAACCAGCAGCCGCCATTCGCAAGGCCGCACCCAATACTTTCATGGCATTTTCCGTGCCCTTGGTTGCAGCGGCCAGTCCAGAGGAAGCCGTGCGGCTCGGCTATGACGCGATGAAGCTTGGTGCCGATGCCATCATGTGCCAATGGAGCCCGCGATTCATCGAAGCCGCTGCCGAAGCCGGCATTCCCGTACAGGGCCACGCCGGCCTCGTCCCGCGCAAAAGTACATGGACGGGCGGGCTGCGCGCCGTCGGCAAAACGCTCGACGAAGCGATGTGGATCTACGAGGAAATCAAGACGCTTGAGCGCGCGGGCGCCTACGCCGTCGAGGTCGAAGTCGTCCCCGAAGAACTGCTCGCCGAGATCAGCAGTCGCACAACGCTGATGACATCATCCATCGGCGGAGGCGGCGGCGGTGACATCCAGTTCCTGTTTGCGGAGGACATTCTTGGCAACAACCCGCCGCCTTATCCGCGCCACTCAAAGCAGTACCGAAACATGTATAAGATGAAGCAAGAGATGCAGCGCGAACGCATCGCCGGCTTCACGGAATTCATCAATGACGTCCAGAACAAGAAATTTCCGGCAACCGAACACGTCATCAAAGCACCGGAAAATCTAATCTTCGAATTCCTCGAAAAGGTCGGAAAGAGTTCGTAGACCCGAAAGGCAATACGGAAAAGGGGACGCACTCTGAGGAATCCCCATAAAACCCCAACGAAATACAAAGCGATAGATTGATTTGTGGGTTCGTGGAACCTGCATGGCTCGAGTTGATCTCAGTTGTTGCAAGACAATCTGTGAACGACGAGGTGAGCCATGCAGGTATTGAAATTGTTACATGAAATGAGCAGCGAAGCGCTATACGGTGTGCATTTGGGTCGTCGACTCTCGGTTTGGGCGGCGGTCGGCGGTTTACTTCGGGGCCGACGTTTGTGGCTGACGCATATCGGTCGGAGCATAGACAGTGGCACGAGCGAGAAACACGCGATTAAGCGCGTCGATCGCTTGCTGGGTAATCGTCAGCTCGGTGGTGAGCGTTTGCAGTGGTATCAATGGATAGCTCGGTTATTGGTATCGGACTGTGCGCATCCGGTGGTGTTGGTGGATTGGTCTAATCTGGATCAACGTCAAGAGCTCTATGTATTGCGGGCGGCCTTAGCGGTCGGTGGTCGAGCCATCCCCGTGTATGAAGAAGTCGAACACCATTACGCGAGTGTCAAAGCGGAGAAACGCTTTCTGAAGCGACTGAAGGCCATTCTGCCTGCGGGCTGTTGTCCGATCTTGGTCAGTGATGCAGGATTTCGGACGCCCTGGTTGAGTCTTGTGGCCTCAATGGGATGGTATTACGTGGGTCGCATCCGTCATCGTCACCTCGTGCGAGGTATGGATGAGGCGGCATGGCATTCGAACAAAGTGCTCTACGGCCAAGCCAATGCTCGTCCGAAGTCACTGGGTCGTTTTTTGATCACGAAAAGTAATCCGCTGGACACCCATTTATTCGTTTACAAAGGTAAGAAACGCGGGCGTGTCTGCTATACGGCTTACGGCAAACCGGCGCGGGCTCGCAATACCGAGAAACCGTCGGCAGCGGCGCGTGAGCCGTGGTTATTGGCCAGCAATCTGCCGGACAACCTTCGTAGTGCGCATCGGGTAGTTGCCGTGTATCGTCGCCGCATGCAGATTGAAGAGAGCTTCCGCGACATGAAGTCGCCCCGTTACGGCTTTGCACTTAGAGAAAACATGGGACGTGATCCCGAGAGAGTGGCGAACTTACTCTTGCTGTGCGCATTGGCCACACTGGCCCAATGGTTGGTCGGCTTGGTCGGTTACCAAACAGGTTTAGTGAAAGGTTTACAGGCCAATACCGAAAGACGTAAGCCCGTCCTATCCGTGGTATTCGTTGGTGCTCGCCTCATTGCCAAGCAACTTCAAATCCAGCGCTCAACTTTATTACAGGCGCTCCGGGATCTACAGGCACGCGCCATTGTGCAACTTGAATTTTGCTAGTCGAATTTGTGGGGATCCCTCAGGGACGCACTTATTTTCGCTCCCTGATGACTGCTTAGGGTCTTCAGCGGCCTCCTCGCGGCAGTGCAGCACTGCTATACGTTACGTCTGCAATGCGCTCGTAAGCGGTCTTTCAACAGCGTTCGATCACGCGACCATGACGACGAGGGCTGTCGGCCAACATCGGACGTCAGCTTGTTGTGTTTTAAACAGTCCTAAGCCCATTATCTCCGGAACTTTCTAGAGGCGGCCGATATGAACTGGGACGCAATCAGTGGAATCGCCGAATTTATCGGCGCGTTGGCGATAATCGTCACACTTATCTATTTGGCGATTCAGACTCGACAAGCTCGCATAGCTGCAGAGCAGAGTGCAAAATTCGCTCAGATGCAGGCGACGGGTTACGTAACGGAAGCGTATGCTCGCTGGCGCGGAATATTGATCAACAGTCCAGAGATAGTTGAGGCCATTATCAAGGCAAATACCGGTGAAACCCTTACGGAGGTCGAAAAGGTCCAGATTTCCGCCGCCTTTGAAGAACTTTATATCGCCTGCGCATTTGCGTACATGGGTAGCCACGCGTCAGCGACCTTACAATCTACGTCAGTAGACGTCGATTATCTTGTCGGCTATTTCAAAAATAACCCTAGTGCGGTTGACGACTGGCACCGAGCGAAGAGCCTGATCGAACACGTATCCCCCGAATTCGCAATGGTTGTCGATGGACAGATGGCAAAGTTAGGGAAGACGCCTAACCAATCAATCAACACGGATGCTGACCGCGCCGCCCGAAACAACGCCTGAGGAGAAATGCCATGCCGAAGCACAGTGTGTTGCTGTTCACCGACGGGATGCCCGTTGATGAACTCGATGATTACGGCCGCCGGGTCGAAGGTCTCGGTTACGACACTTTATGGGTGCCGGAGGTCGGCGGCCGCGAACCGTTCGCTGCCTGCGCCTACCTGCTTGCGCGAACCACGCGTATTCGGGTCGGCACCGGCATCGCCAACGTCTACGCTCGGGACGCGGTCGCCGCCGCGCAGCACTGCTACGCATTACGTCTGCAGTACCCTCAATAGCGGTCGGCCAGGAAGCGACGTTCGCGAGCGCGGAATCAATAGCAATCTTGCGTTTCGTACGTCGAGGTCGATGGGGTGATGGCGCCCCCTAATCGAGTTTGTACCAATTTAAATCTTCGTTCGCCGGCGTTATGTTCAAATGTCCTTCACTGCGGCGCCCATCGACATGGGTCTTGAGTGCCTCGGGCGGCAAATGCTTGTAGGCTTACCACCACCGCTTTCCTCTCGGTGCAAGCAAGAAGGACAAAAATAAACTTTCACTTTTGGAAAACAGCTCTTCATCGGTCAACATGCCGCTCTCGTACATCGCTAAGACGTGATAAATCGCGCGTCCCAATAACTGCATTGACGAAACTGGGTCGAATATACATGCCGGTCTACAGGTGACCGCCGTTTTTCGCTCAAGGTTATCGTCCGCCGACAGACTTCTTAGTGCACCACGTACTCATATATCGTCGATATTTCCCGCTCTGACAATTTATTTCCCCAGGCGGGCATTTCACCTTTACCTCTGGTCACGGCGTCAATAAACCGTTGTTTGTCATCTTTAGGGAACACTCTCAGGTCGTAGGTGGATCCAGAGGTTCGCATCTCCACCCCGTGACAATGCGAGCAGGCCTGTTGGTAGAGCGCGGCCCCTTGTTTTATCGTGTCGGACCAGGTCGTTTTATCATCCCGAACGAGTTGTGTTTTCGGTATCACGGGTGGCGGAATGGTGTCTGCTGAAAGCGTGCTGTTATTTTCACCGCTGCCTAAAGCAAAAACCCAGATGGATCCACCCGGGTTGATGTTTTTTAATTTCGGGGTCTACGCGGATTCATGTGGGTAAATTCTGAATTAGACCAAGTGTAAACCATTGAAATCATGTAGACATTCAGAGATTTCGTATGGGGTGAAAGTGGTTTCATTTTGTGGGTAGGCTAAGGCCATGAAGAATCCCAAGTCGATCCGAGCGCTGTTTGCGTTCCCTGGTTTTACCGCCGCATCGAAATTGGTGGGCATGTTTGGTGATCGGTATGCCCGTGTGATCCAACTCAAGAGGCGAAAAAAACAGCGATCTGTTCTCACTGTGCTCACCGGTGCCGCGGGCGTTACGACAAGAAGGTGCTGCGAGTACGAGACCTGTCAGTTGCCGGATGGCGAATCTACCTGGAGTTCGAACGCTGGCGTGTCAGTTGCCGGAGGTGCGGCGGCGTGCAGGTAGAACATCTTGACTGGCTGGCAAAGAACCCTCGCTATACGCAGCGCTTTGCCATGCAGGTGGGCAAGCTGTGCCGGGACATGCCGAACCAGGCTGTCGCCGAGAGGGAACGCCTGCACCACAGCACGGTGAAAGACCTCGATAAGCTGTACATGCAAAAGCAGGTTGAGCTGGCGGGCATGCCAGCACCCCGGGCCATCGGTATTGATGAGATCTCCATCCGCAAAGGACATAACTACCGGGTCATCGTCAGTGACCTGGATCGGGGGCGTCCTATCTGGGTCGGTGGTGAAGGTCGCAAAGAGGCTGACATCGACCTGTTTTTCCAGGCATTGGGCGAGAACAAGAGCGCTCGCATCGAACTGGCGGCGATGGACATGTGGAAGCCGTTCCGTAACTCGGTCATGAACAACGCACCGCAGGCGCGGATCATCTATGACAAGTTCCATATCATGCGCCACCTCTCAAAGGCTCTCGATGAAGTCCGGCGCCGTGAATACAAACGTCTCCGCGGCAAGGACAGGAGTTACATCAAAGGCCAGCGATATACCTTGCTCTCGCGACGCGAGAACCTGAATCTGGATGGCAGACGAGCCCTGAAAAAACTGCTCCAGGCCAACCGGCGTCTGAACACCGCCTACGTCCTCAAGGAAACCTTCGGCCAACTCTGGGACTACCGTACCGAGCGCGGCGCGCGTGCCTTTTTCGAGCGCTGGAAGGACAGTCTGAAATGGCAGCGATTGGCGCCGTATCGCAAGTTTGCTGAGCTGATTGAATCCCATTGGGATGGCATTGCTTCCTATTGTGATGCTAAGAATAAAGTCAGTCTTGGATTGGTCGAAGGGGTCAACAACAAAATCCGGGTCCTGCAACGACGCGCCTATGGCTATCGTGATGAGGAATTCCTCAAACTGAAAATCATTGCGGCATTTCTTCCGCCACTACCCAGAAATGCCAATATCAACCCACACGTTTCCGCGTAGACCCTAATTTCGCATCATCAACAAAAATACGATAGACACCGCCGAGGCCACTGGCAACGGCGACATATTGTTTGCTATTCAGTTGATAGGTAACTGGCGGCGCGACGATACCGGAACCGGTTCTGTATTCCCAAAGTTTGTTTCCTGTTTTGGCATTGAAGGCATAGAGTTCTCCAGTTTGTGCCCCTGAAAAAACCAAATTGCCTGCAGTAACCAGCGTCCCGCCATTCATGGGAACTTCTGATGGAAACTGCCAAACCGTTTTGCCGGTGAGCGGTTCGATTGCTTTCAAATAGCCTCTAAATTCATTCTGTAAAAGCCATTCAAATTTTATGCCGGTGTAGAACACGCCGGGTTTATATTCCTGTTCTATGGGCGTGTAGTTCCAGCCTATGTTGAAGGTATTGGCATAGGCCAATCCTGTTAGTGGGCTATAAGACATGGGAGCCAGGTTTTTCCCACCGAAAGCAGACGGCCAGATCTCTATCGTTTCATTGGTTTCCAGCATTTTTGACACAGCTTCGGGTCGTATCGGCCGACCTGTTTCTATATCGATGCCCTTCGCCCACGTCACCTTATCGACGAATTGATTCGCCTTGAGAAATTCACCGTTGGTTCTGTCGATCACATAGAAGTAGCCATTGCGATTTGCCTGGATCAAGACCTTGCGATCTAAACCGTGAATGTTTATATCGGCGAGTATCGGATCGTTGACGCCATCATAATCAAACGGGTCATTGGGTGTGAATTGAAAATGCCAGACTAATTCACCGGTTTTTGGCCTGATCGCGACAATGCTATTGGTATATAAATTATCTCCGGGGCGCATTTGTGAATTCCAGGGCGCCGCATTACCGATGCCCCAATACACCATATCCAGTTCACTATCGTATGATCCAATCAGCCAGGTCGGCCCGCCACCTCTGCGCCAGTCATCCCCGTTCCAGGTATCGCCGCCAGGCTGCCCGGGTTCGGGGAGGGTATGGAATCGCCATAAATGTTCGCCTGTTGCCAAAGCCCGGCCATCGAGAAAGCCGCGAACTCCAAACTCCCCTCCAGCAATCCCGGTGATCAAAACGTCATTGGCCACCAGTGGCGCGCTCGTCATCGAATAACCTTCTTTTATATCTGCGGCAAGCGTTTCCCAAATTAATTGGCCGTTCTCAGGGTTGATGGCCTGGATGCGATTATCAAGTGTGGCTCGATATAAAATCCCAGCGTGCCAGGTGGCGCCTCGATTGGTGATGCCGCAACAGGTTACGGTGTCGGGGGGATATTCGATCGTGGTCCTCCATAACTGTCGGCCTGTTATCGCATCAATCGCAAAGGTGGCGTTATGCGTTGTGACATACATGATCCCGTCAATCACAATAGGTTGGGTTTGCTGTCCCCGAATATCGCCGAGTGAAAGAACCCACGCCGGAGTCAATCTATTTACGTTCTGATCGTTAACCTGAGTCAGGGACGAGAATCGTTGTAGGTCCTGTTGCATTCCGTAGTAAGCAACGCCAACGTCCGCATTGTTCAATGCCGGTGATGTTGCTGGATCTGTTTGAATGGTCTGTGTTTCACTTACGGTTACCGGGTTATCACAGCCGATTAAAAGCATCCCGGTAAGCAAAGCGGTTGATACAGCGCAGATTTTTGTCATTACTTCTCCCCCAATATAGTGTTCCCTAAGGTGTTCGACACGGCCCTCGCATCAATTGCTGAATCGAACGACCGCCGACCCTGGTTACGTGACATCTCTGTGCGAGTATGGGAAACACAAAACGCTATCTCTCGCAAACCCATCGAGTATCTGCGAGTCACCCAACGGCCGTCAATCGGCGTTTCGGCGTGGTATCGCTCGCTTCAGCGGAATTTCCGACGGTACCTATCCGTCAATCAAAAGGTTGGGAAGCTTCGACGCCATAACTTCTCCGAGGAGTTTCGGAGTTATGTCGAAACCGTTGGCGTTGGCGAGTACAAAAACCTATGAAACTTTGGATTTTGAGAGAAGCGAAACGGCCACCTAACCAGGCGTGTATGGACTCCTCCCGCAAGTAGAGACGAAGAAGCGCTGTAGACGGTTGGAATAGTTTGCGGTCGTGTATCCGGCCTCGTTGTGGCTCTTTGGTGAAGATCGGGCGGATGACCGAAGTGGGTCGTCAGCCGCCTTATCGCGGCAGCGCAGCACTGCTCTAGATTACGGCAGCACTGCGCTCGTAAGCGGTCGTCCCGCAGCCTCCAGATTGGTATTAAGAGAGGACTTCGGCCCGCGGCCACGAACGGATAGATCACGAGCCCACGAGCGCATCAGTAAACACCAGATACCAGCTACGTTAATCATTTTTACACCAGTCCAAATCCTCGTTAGCTGGCGTTATATTCAGGTGTTCCTCCTTCATTCGGCTGTCCATATGGTCCTTAAAAGATTCGGGCGGGAGATGTTTGTAAGCCTCCCACCATTGACGCCCTCCCGGTGACAGCAAAAACGATAAAAGTAAGTTTTCACTTTTCACGAACAGATCTTCGTCCGCCAACATTCCGCTCTTATACATAGTCCATACCTGGTAATAGCCACTTGACAATAGCTGCATTTTCGAATGGAAAACGGCTTTTTCGTTGCGTGTCAACGCGTCAAATTGGTTTAATCCAGCTCGAAAATTCTCAGCCTTGGATTCGTCAGACGTTGCGGCAGCAAAGGCATTAACAAATTCATTGACTGCTTCCTTAACCGCTTGCACCGCTTCTTGGCGATTGCTCTGGCGAATTTGTATTGAGAGGTACCCCAGTGTCGCGATGACAGCGAGTACTCCAATCGTTTCGGCGATAGCGCCGAGGGCGTCCCAATTCATTGCCTCCATGGTTTTCTCCCCGATGTGGACTGAACGGGAAGAATATAGGTGGATTCACGAACCGGCTAATTTCGATAATGTCTGCAACGGGTCCAGAGTGTGTGAAAACTCAAAAATACGACGACGAAATAAAAATATTCCCCACCAGCATAGTTGTTATGCCCCTCGAATAGGGATCGGCATTTCAATTAGATCCAATTTCGAGGGTAGTTCCCCCACTTTTGAAAAATGAAAATAGTTTTCACACAGTCTGGGTCGGCAGCGGCCCCCTCGCCGCAGTGCAGCACCGCTCTAGGTTACGTCTGCAATGCGCTCGTAAGCGGTCGTCGAGCCAAATTTATATCGGCTACGAACGCTGAGTTCCTCTCTCGGTCGGAAGTAGATATGCCGAAGCCCCTCGAGGCGGTTATCCTCCCGGTAGGCTCATAAAGCAGGGGGCGAAGACTATGAACTGGGATGCATTGGGCGCCATTGGTGAACTCGTAGGCGCGGCCGCGGTTGTTTTAACTCTTGCGTATCTTGCGGTACAAATTCGCCAGAGCAGCAAATCCTCTCGGCAACAGAGTTACCACGATCTTGTCACGAGACGCTCGGATTTTTCTAACAAGCTGGTTGAAAGCAAAGAGGTTACAGCCATTTTTATCGCCGGTATTCGTGGCGATTCGATGGATGAAAATGATGCTCAACGTTTCACCTCTTCGATGTTGAATTACGTATCACATTTTCAAGACGTGTATTTACAACGCAAAAGTGGGCTCGTAGAAGAAAGCGTTTGGCTTGCAGAGCGCCAGTTCTTGGCGGTGGCCATTGGTCTTCCTGGTTTCGTCGAATGGTGGCAAGCTGCGGCGCAATATTTCGTACCGGAGTTCATTAATGAAATGAGAGAACTTGAACCGATACCCGTTGTGGTAATGGATCAGGAAACAGGGAAATGGACCCTCGGCACATGGTGAATAATTGCTAGAAAAGGTCGTCAGCGGCCCCCTCAGCACAGCGGTGGATTACGTCTGCAATGCGCTCGTAAGCGGCCGTCCCGTAGCGTTCGGCGACGCAACCATGTTTAGGGGTGGCTCTCGGCCAACTCCGAATATTGACAAGCAGCCAAAAAAGAACCCGCCGTCAAGGGGCACCGATATACGTCGCCACACTATCCAAAATGACTGGTCACAAAGTCTTGGAAGTTTTCGTCGTAAGCGCCCCGGAATTGCTTCCAAGATGCTCGTATTGATTCTCGTTCCCCAAGGTTTTCCAATATCCAAATGAGCTTATGCCATTGGGACGTGGGTAGCATCCCTTGTTCGTGCGTCTCGTACATATGGTGCCATGCCTCGATAGCGCGCCATTCAAAAAAAACCATCCGATTTCGATCGACTTCATCCAGATCGTCAAAGTTCGAACCGCCACGGGTCCAGCATTCCGCAACCTCGCGATCCACCGCAATTGGGCCTGATAATTGAAAGTTGAAATCCGTCCATGCTTGAGAGGCGTTTACCCTCATCATCGCCGTGTTTTGACGAACTTGAAAACCAACATAGATTAGCGAGCCGATGACAACCACTAAACCTAATGATTCTGAAATCGCAATTACAGCTTCCCAATTGAATGCTTCCATGATGCTCCCCTTTATGGTGAATTGATGGGAGCAGCATATACGCGCAACTATAGGGCAACCATTACAGCCTGCCCAATGTCGCCTATGGGTCCAGAGTGTGTGAAAACTCAAAAATACGACGACGAAATAAAAATATTCCCCACCAGCATAGTTGTTATGCCCCTCGAATAGGGATCGGCATTTCAATTAGATCCAATTTCGAGGGTAGTTCCCCCACTTTTGAAAAATGAAAATAGTTTTCACACAGTCTGGGTCGTTAGCCGCCTTGTCGCGGCAGCACAACACTGCCAAGGATTACGTCTGCAATGCGCTCTAAGCGGTCGTCCAATAGCGTTCAGCGGCGTGACGGTGAACAGCGACGGCTCACGGCCGAGGCTGTGTGAAAACTCAAAAATACGACGACGGAAGTAAAAAGTTCCCCACCAGCATAGTAGTTAAGCACTCTGAAAAGGGATCGGCGTTCCAATTAGATCCAATTTCAAGTGTCGTTTCCCCATGGTTCACTCCTTGCCGGCGTTCGGATCGTAATCCGGATTCAGTGCGTAGACGGCGCGCCCCCTGATGGTCACCGGGGTCGCCCCGTAAAACGCGGTGAACGCGAATGCGGTCGGCTCGGGGATGGCGACGTCCACAGGCCGATCGTCCTCGCGAACGTCGACGAACTCGAAGCCGTCGGACATTTTGCCGACGTAATGACGCCCGTAGGCGGAGACGTAGGCCGCTTCTATCCACCGGGTGCCGAATGCCGAAACGACGACCTCGGGGCGCGGGACGCGTGAATCGTCCATCGCTCGCGGGGCGGGCTCGAACTGCTTGCCGTCCTTTACCATCCACGATGTGAAGAGATTGCCGGGCAATTCGACGTTCGACGTCGTGTACGACCGCGAGCGTCACGCGACGATGAACGGCGTGGCGGACGAGTTACTGAAAACGAAACCGTCGCAGTTCGCATGGCCTTTGGACACGGAGACCTCCACGCCGGCCGGCAGCGAGTCGGGGAAGATCTCGAATCGGCACGTGAACCACGGATCGGGCTCTGGCTCGATGATCGATTCCGCCACCGCGGAGTGATCCGGGGCGGCGAGCAACGAGACCAGTAGTATTACTGCCCAGAGAATCGATTGGAGACAAAAAACGTTCGAATGCATCGTCGGTGCCCCTGAAATTGGTTGCTAGGCGTTTTCTGAAATAGGTGGCACAGCGGCATCGATGATCCCGAGCGTCCTGTCCGCATCGTCCGGCGCCAGCCAGACGGTCGGCGTATCGAAAGTATAACGTCCATCATCATCGCAATCGGTCACCTTTGACGACGGGTTCGCGGACCGAGGAGCTAGTGAGGAGATTAAACATCGAAGTGCAACAAGACCGCTATGGGTCCAGAGTGTGTGAAAACTCTGCATCAGATAAGATCACTCTTTCGGTCCTGGGGAGTCGTTGATGAGCGGGTTCATTGAAGGCGCGGACCGCCGCCAAACAACGCTGTTTCCCGAGTGTCTGGACGATTATGTCGCTGAGGAGAGTGCGGTGCGGGTCATCGATGTGTTCGTCGATGAGTTGGATCTGTCAGGTCTGAGTTTCAGAACCGATGCGCATGAGACGGGTCGACCGGGGTATCACCCGGCGACGATGCTGAAGCTCTATATCTACGGTTACCTGAACCGGGTTCAATCGAGCCGTCGCCTGGAACGGGAGGCGCAGCGGAACGTGGAACTGATGTGGCTGACGGGTCGTCTGGCGCCTGATTTCAAGACCATTGCCGATTTCCGCAAAGATAACGGTGACGCCATTCGTCTGGTATGCCGGGAGTTCGTGATGCTGTGCCGTAAGCTGCAGCTGTTTTCGGAAGCCTTCGTGGCGATAGATGGCAGCAAGTTCAAAGCGGTAAACAACCGTGACCGGAACTTCACGAAGGCGAAGCTGAAACGTCGGTTGCAGCAGATTGACGAGAGCGTTGAGCGGTACCTGGCGGAAATTGCAAGTGCCGACCGCCAGGAGCGTGCGGTGTCAGGTGACAAGTCGCAGCGTTTGAAGGACAAGATCGAGGTACTGAAGGAAGAGATAGGCCGCCTAAAAAAGCTCGAGGTACGGCTCGAGGAGACGCCGGACCATCAGGTCTCACTGACGGACCCGGACGCGCGCTCGATGGCGACGAGCGGCCGTGGCAGCGGCATGGTGGGGTACAACGTGCAGACGGCGGTCGACACGAAGAGTCATCTGATTGTGGCACATGAAGTGACGAACGTAGGTCATGACCGGGCGCAACTGTCGAACATGTCGGAGAAAGCCAAAGAGGCGCTGGATAAGAAGGAGTTGACCGTCGTTGCGGATCGCGGGTACTTCAGTGGCGAAGAGATCTTGGCGTGCGCTAAAGCCGGCATCACGACCTATCTGCCGAAACCGCAGACCTCGGGTAACCAGGCGAAGGGCTTGTTTGGCAAGCGCGACTTCATTTACCAACCCGAAGAGGATGCGTATGAATGCCCGGCCGGTGAGCGACTGATTTACCGGTTTACCCGAGTGGAGAAAGGCAAGCAAATCCAGCGCTACTGGAGTTCGGCGTGTCCCCGCTGCCCGATCAAATCTAAATGCACAACGGGTCGATACCGGCGCGTCAGCCGTTGGGAACATGAAGCGGTTGTTGAAGCGGTGCAGGCGCGATTGGATCGTGAACCTGACCCTATGCGTGTCCGCCGAGAGACGGTCGAGCATCCGTTTGGCACGATCAAATCCTGGATGGGTTCGACCCACTTCCAGATGCGCACGCTGAAACACGTTGGTACGGAAATGAGTCTGCACGTGCTCGCTTACAACATGAAACGCGTGATGAATCTACTGGGTGTCGCTACGCTCATCGAAGCGATGACGGCATGAGACCCTCTGTGGCCTCGAAAACTCCCTGATCCACGGCTTCACTGCCGGCTTCTGGGGCCGTTCTAAGGAATGTTCCATTAACTAACCGATCGCATTGGACCGCGAGCGCGGCCGTCGAACCGCGCCGCGTTGCGTCTGACGAGGAGTTCTCGACGTGATTCCTCTTCATTCCGAGTTTTCACACACTCTGGGTCGTTAGCGGCCGCCTCGCGGCAGTGCATCACCGTTCTAGATTACGTCTGCAATGCGCTCGTAAGCGGTCATGGAGTTGCTTTCACTAGAACGTTAGCCGAGCAGGTCGGCTCTCGGCCATAGCGGTCATCGGTGCAGTTGATTTAATTACTCCACTGTCGATTCTTTTTGTGCGATCACCAAAGCGAAGTAGGGTATCTTCATATCGCCACGCGGTGCCCCTGTTATTAATGTTGCGTAGCCTGTCTGTGGCGAATTCGTAATTTTCACCTGAAAACGATAACTGAGACAGTCTTGTTCCTGACGCCAACCTTTCCTAACCTCCCTGGCCATGAAGGACCTGTTAGTACTCGTCGCACATTTATTTACTACCATCGCCAAACTCCTGGGACCCGGTGGTGCGAAGGCCGTCGTCGCCGACAGCCTCCTCATGAAGCAGCAACTCCTGGTCATCAATCGTTCTCGGCGACGCGCACCCAATCTCTCGGTATTTGATCGATTCTTGGTCGGCTTCTGGCCATTGTTTCTCAGTCCACGCCGTATTCAGCGGGCTGCCGTGATTATCAGACCATCGACACTTCTGAAATTTCACGACATCCTCAAGAAGCGAAAGTATCGACTCCTGTTTTCATCGGGCAGAAAAGGAAAGCCAGGTCCCAAGGGCCCATCACCGGAACTCATCCAAGCTATCGTTGAACTGAAACAACGTAACCCGCGCTTTGGCTGCCGCCGGATCGCCCAGCAGATCGCCAACACGTTCGGGATCGATATCGACAAGGACCTTGTAAGGCGTGTCCTCGCCAAATACTACCGCCCAATGCCCAACGACGGTGGGCCATCCTGGTTGACCTTCCTCGGAAACACCAAGGACAGCCTCTGGAGCATTGATCTGTTTCGGTGTGAATCTATTCTGCTGAACAGCCACTGGGTGCTCGTGGTGATGGACCAGTTCACCCGTCGCATCATCGGCTTCGGTGTGCAAGCCGGCGATGTCGATGGGTTCGCCCTGTGCCGCATGTTCAATACAGCCATTTCTACCCAGGGTGTTCCGCACTATCTCAGTTCTGACAATGACCCGCTATTCCTGTATCACCGATGGCAAGCCAATTTACAAATTCTTGGGGTCGACGAGATTAAGACCGTCCCGTATACGCCGCAATCGCATCCCTTCGTTGAGCGACTGATCGGGACGATCCGTCGCGAATACCTTGACCACATCTTCTTCTGGAACACTCAGGATCTTGAGCGAAAACTCGTCGACTTCAGGCAGTACTACAACCGCGAGCGGGTTCATCATTCGCTAGGCGGAGATACACCGGGAATGGCTAGCGGTGATCCCCAGCCTCGACGCGCAAATCTCCGTAACTATTCATGGATATCACACTGCAATGGACTTTTTCAGACTCCCATCGCCGCATGAATAGGAATTCGCCACCCACACGATCAAAAATGAAAAACCAAACCTGTAATTCTTTGACAGGGCGGAGTTTCTTTATTCCAACCTCAAGCCCCGGTGACGCCTCCGCTCTCATTAAAGTTTCGCGATCTGCGATTACTCGCCTCGTGTCGATAAATTCACACAGATACTTCGTCAGAGCCGGAAACTGTGCGGCCCTTTCGGTAGCTAAGTTGCGGTGGACGCGCAAGACCAATCTGCACAATATTCTTTCGTATTCTTGGGTCTCCGAATCAGGAATACCTAACTTGGGGCATTGTCTGCCGTGGAAGCGCTGAACACCGACAGATAGATGGTCAGCGACCTCGTCGAGTGCTCTTCTTTGGCGCTCGATTAAGGAGGTGCATTTACTTGAGGTCTCAAGTTCTTTGAATAGAGGCTCTAATGGCGTGCTGGGCGGGCGCTCATTCATTGGGTTGTACTGACCTTGACGCATTCAGAAATTAACTTGTGAATTAGCGCGCTTCATGGATGTATTCTTGAAATCAGGGTCAAACCTACCGTGGATGGGCACCACTTCGGCTTCGCTTCGGAGGCCGTCCAAATAGTCCGCCCACGCCTGCATCATTCGCCGCCTCTCTTCCAAGTGTTCGGCGTAGTTATAAGCAGCCTTTACAGTGTTGCCTTCGACGTGCGCAAGTTGGCGCTCTATCGCGTCGGTATTCCAACCCATTTCATTCAGGCGGGTAGACGCCATGCTGCGGAAACCGTGCGCTGTCATTTCGTCGCCCGAATAGCCCATGCCACGCAGGGCAGCTGTTACGGTATTTTCTGACATAGGACGCTTGAGACTGCGAATGCTAGGGAACAGAAAGCGTCCGCTACCCGTGAGCGGCTTTATTTCCTTCAGAATTTCTAGGGCTTGCTCAGACAAGGGGACAATGTGTGGCCTGTCCATTTTCATTTTCTCGGCGGGTATTCTCCATTGGGTAGTCTCAAAGTCTATTTCGCTCCATTCGGCTTTCCTTAGCTCGCCGGGACGGACGAAAGTTAAGGCGGTGAGAGCAAGGGCGCAGCGGGTAATGAGTTGGCCTTCGTAAGCGTCTATGGCTCGGAGAAGCTCGCCTATTTTCTTCGGCTCAATAATGCTGGCGTAATGTTTCGGCTTTGTTGGTAGCAAAGCGCCGCGCAAGTCTTGAATCGGATCGCGATCAGCGTACCCGGACGCCACGGCATAACGAAAGACAGCGCTGCAATGTTGACGAATGCGGTGGCCTGACTCGACTGCCCCTCGGCTTTCCACCCGGCGCAGGACGCGCAGCAGGTCCTTTGGCTGGATGTCGTTAATGACGGTATCGCCAAGCCAGGGGTACACGTCATTTTTCAGCCGCCCTTGCACCTTCTCCGTGTAGTGGGGAGCTTTGCCGATTCTCCACTTAGCGAACCATTCTTCGGCTACGGCTTTGAATGTGTCCGTGCCCTCGCGGGCGGCTTTTTCTCCTTTGCGTATGTCAGACGGGTCCAGGCCGTCGTCTATGCTTTCGCGTGCCGCCTCTCGCCGCTTGCGGGCTTTCTTCAACTTCACGTTGGGGTAGACACCCAGACTGAGAGTCTTCCGCTTGCCGTTGAGTCGGTAGTCCAGCCGCCACCACTTCTGGCCCTTCGGCGTGATGAGTAAGTACATCCCACCGCCGTCGGCCAGTTTGTAGGGTTTGGTTTTTGGCTTGGCGTTCTTAACGGTAGTGTCGGCTAGTTTGTCCAGCATGACGGTAACTCCCGAGAAAAAAGGGGCATAAATTCGCTGTTACCGTCAAAGGTACCGTCACAGCGGATAGGCTGTCAATGGACAGCCCCGGACCTATTTGGAGGTTAACTAGCTGTATTTTAGCTAGTATTTGGAAGCCTTTGGACTCTCTCGGACGCCCGTGGACGGCGGAGTGGTGGGCCCGGTAGGACTCGAACCTACGACCAAGGGATTATGAGTCCCCTGCTCTAACCAACTGAGCTACAGGCCCCAAAAATGATTGTGCGGAGTTTAGAGCAGAAAGCGATAGGCTTGAACATAAGGTGTCCGAAATCTAAATACGGCACGATTGGATCATTATCCCCCAAATGAAAAGCGGGAGGCCTTGGCCTCCCGCAGAACGTCCATATCGTAATCTTTCTTCAGTCGAGAAAGGTTCTCAACCGTTCCGAACGCGACGGATGGCGCAACTTGCGCAGCGCCTTGGCTTCTATCTGTCGAATCCGTTCACGCGTTACGTCGAACTGCTTGCCGACTTCCTCGAGCGTGTGATCCGTATTCATATTGATGCCGAAGCGCATTCTCAGCACTTTCGCCTCGCGCTGCGTCAGGCCCGCGAGGACCTCGCGCGTACTTCGGCAGAGGCCTTCGAACGTCGCTGAATCGACCGGGGCGTCGATATTCTGGTCTTCGATGAAATCGCCCAGGTGAGAATCTTCGTCGTCGCCGATGGGCGTCTCCATCGAGATCGGTTCCTTGGCGATCTTCAGTACCTTTCGGATCTTGTCCTCGGGCATCTCCATGCGATCGGCCAGTTCCTCGGGCGTCGGCTCACGACCTTTCTCTTGAAGGATCTGCCGGGAAATGCGGTTGAGCTTGTTAATCGTCTCGATCATGTGGACCGGAATTCGAATCGTGCGCGCCTGATCGGCGATCGAACGCGTAATGGCCTGCCTGATCCACCAGGTCGCATAAGTCGAAAATTTATAGCCGCGACGGTATTCGAACTTGTCGACCGCTTTCATCAGGCCGATATTGCCCTCCTGTATCAGATCAAGAAACAAGAGGCCGCGGTTCGTGTATTTCTTGGCGATGGATATCACCAGGCGTAGATTGGCCTCGACCATTTCCTTTTTGGCGCGCCGCGCTTTCGCCTCGCCGATCGACATGCGGCGATTGATGTCCTTGATCGCGCCTATCGTAACGGCGTTGTTTTCTTCGATTTCCAGCAGCCGCTTCTGAGCCGCCTGGATATCCGGCTGCCATTTCTTGAGCGCGCTTGCATAGGGCTTCTTCTGGCGTACGACTGAGCGCAGCCATTTGGGATTGCTTTCGGCATCGATAAATACGCCCAGAAAATCCTTGCGCGGCATGCGGCACTGCTTGACGCAGATTTCCAGGATGGTTTTTTCCTGGCGGCGAATTTCATTGACGATCCCGCGAACATGTCTCGTCAGTTTGTCGGTTATTTTCGGAACGAGTTTGAACTCGAGGAACTTGTCCTGAAGCTCCGTGCGCAGCGTTTCAGTCCGTTTGTGGTTGCGGCCGTTACGCTTGGTCGAATTCTGTACCTTCTTGAAGATCTTGGCGTATTGGGCGAACCGTTCAGCGACTTCCTCCGGATCGAGGGCGGGCGGCCCGTCATCATCGTCATCTTTGTCCGAAGAATCGGTCGAATCCGATGGTTGTCGTGGTTGCGGGATTACGGTTTCAGCGCTGTAATCGATGAAACCGCTCATAATATCGGTGATCTTGATCTCACCGGCCTCGGCCCTCGCGTATTCAGCAAGAAAGCGTTCAGAGACTGTCGGGAAATCGGTGAGAGCGGACAGAACCTGGTTCAATCCATCTTCGATTCGCTTGGCGATTTTTATTTCGCCCTCGCGGGTCAACAGGTCCACGGTCCCCATTTCGCGCATGTACATACGCACGGGGTCAGTGGTTCGCCCGAACTCATTATCGACCGCCGCGAGCGCCGCAGCTGCTTCTTCGGCGGCTTCCTCATCGACGTCATTGTCGTTCAACAGCATGGCATCGAGATCGGGCGGCGTCTCGTGAACCTTGATCCCCATGTCGTTGATCATGTTGATGATATCTTCGATCTGTTCGGGATCGACGATATCGTTCGGCAAATGGTCGTTGACCTCGTGATAGGTC
Organism: Gammaproteobacteria bacterium; assembly: GCA_963662545.2. Lineage (GTDB taxonomy): Bacteria > Pseudomonadota > Gammaproteobacteria > JAYYZW01. The sequence goes on along the minus strand of CAXXLL010000003.1, from coordinate 882,036 downwards.
AGGAAACCCTGCTCTTTGCCTTTCGAAATGAGCAGTTTGAGCTGGGATTGTTGGCCCGATTTATCGATTTCGTCCAATGCTTCCATCGATTCTTGCTTACCCTTGGTCAAAATTTTTGCTTCTTTGGTCAATCTAAAACAGCCTTTTTAGAGTCAACGAGTTATGTTGACCATTGAAAGTTTAGTATAAAGTGGGGAAATCGCTAGTTGCGCAAACGCAACAGAACGACCGATTATTATAGGCCGGAATGAGGCAGCATGGCCAGCGGAGCCTAGGCATCGGTATCACCGTGAAGTGCGATCGGGCCGTCGTATCAGACAAGAATTTGCCTTTGGGATGCCCCTCGGCAGCGAAGCGGCCTGAATCCCCGCGACTTTATCAGGGGGTGGGGCGCCCGGATCCTTCCCGGTGATAACTTCTGACGATCTCTTTCTGCTCGTCGGTCAGTTCGTGCAGAGGAATCGCGGTGAGGCGACGGAAACGCCGGTCTTCTGCTTTTGCCGTCAAGCGTACGAGGGCGTCCTTGAGCTCGGTTTCCATCGCCTCGTCCACAAGGTTTAGATCGCACGCCGCAAGTTCCGCGAGCTGTCCTTCATGTTCCCGGCCCCGCCATCGCTCGAGAATGCCCGCAGTCGTGGCATTGCTTAGCGTTTCGACGGTTCTCCACGTTTGCAGCAAGAGGGTGCTGTCATCGAGTTCACGTTCGAGAAATTCCGCGGTGTCGGCATCGAGAAGCTGTGCGAGAGACGGGCGCTGCAACAGCAGCGCGAGGACGTGTTCCTCCAGCGTGCGCGTGGTGAACTTGACCAGGCCGCCTCGTGGGGGAGTGTGATCGAACCGACGCATTCCTTTGAACAGATCCTGTCGAATCATGCGTTCGTCGATTTGCGTCAATTGATGAAGGAGTCGAATACCCGCGCCGCGATGCCCCTCGCCCGGAATCTTGAGTAGATAGGGTTTGGCCCGAGCGACGAGGCGGGCGCGCCCCTCGCCGCTGGCCAGGTCCACTTCCGATTTGAGCTTGTCCAACAGGTATTCGGACAGCCCGAACATCTTCGAAACGCGGAACAAGCCGTCGGCGCCGTGCTCGCGAACGGCGGAGTCCGGGTCATGGCCATCGGGCAGGAATGCGAATCTCACCTGGCGATTCCCCTCCATCAGGGGCAGCGTGATTTCGAGGGCTTTCCACGCGGCGCGCGCGCCCGCCGCATCGCCGTCGAAACAGAAGACGATTTCCGGCACGTGGCGGTACAACTGGTCGAGATGATCCGAAGTGACGGCGGTGCCGAGGGTTGCGACGACGTTGTTCATGCCGTGCTGATGCAAGGCGATGACATCCATGTACCCTTCCACCACGATCAGCTCGGTCAGCGCCCCGCGTGCATCGAGCGCTTCGTGCAAGCCGTAGAGTTCACGCCCCTTGTGAAATACTTCCGTTTCCGGGGAGTTCAGGTATTTTGGCTCGCCCGCGTCGATGATCCGCCCGCCAAAACCGATCACGCGCCCTCTGCGATCGTGAATGGGGAATATGATGCGTTCGCGGAAGCGGTCGTAATAGCCACCGTGCTCGCGGCGAATGACGAGACCGGCCCGTTCGAGTTGCTCCTCGCCGGCGCCGTGGGCCGACATCGCCTCGAGGAGATTGCTCCATCCGGGCGGCGCGAAACCGAGGTGGAATTTCTTGGCGATCTGACCGCTGATCTCACGTGCTTTCAGATAGTCGACGATACGGTCGCGATCAGCATGTTGGCGTAACTGGATTTCGTAGTAGTCGCGCGCCTCCTCCAGCAATTTAAAGACCTCGCGCGTTGGTGCGGCCCGTTCGCGGCCGGCTTCCCGTGGCACCTCTAACCCGGCGATTTGGGCGAGTTCTTCCACCGCCTCGACGAACTCGAGGTTTCGATAATTCATCAAAAATCCGATCGCCGAACCGTGGGCGCCACAGCCAAAGCAATGATAGAACTGCTTTTCCCGGCTGATCGTGAATGATGGGGTTTTCTCGTCGTGAAACGGACACAATGTCTGGAAGTCCCGACCCGCCTTCCGCAGCGGCAGGTGAGATTCAATGAGGTCGACGACATCGACTCGGGTCAGTAGATCGTCGATAAAATGTTCCGGGATACGGCCCGCCATATCAGTTCACGCCGACTATTTGGAGCCTGTATGGCATAGGGAATCTACTCGGCAATTGCTCCTGCATTGCTCTACCTCCTGCATCCATGCAGTCGTACGGCGGCGGGAAATCGGTCCATCTTTCCGATCATGTTCGTTAAATAGTCACCGCTATTCGCCTCAAATGATCGAAAAGCCGGCCTCGATTTCCCTCTCGCCTCGCTACGATTCCCTATGCCATACAGGCTCCTAGCCCGGGATTTTAAGCAGTGCAGGGCGCTGGCAGAAGCGGTGCTGCACCAGGAGCTACGAAATTCAGGCGCTCAAGCGGGATTTCACCCTGGCGCTGACCTCGGCCATGTCCACGCGTCCCTTGAGCTTGGCCTGCAGGTGGCCCATGACCTTACCCATGTCCCGCATGCTGGTCGCACCGGTAGTGGCGATAGCGGCCTCGATACGGGCGTCGACTTCGTCATCCGATAGTTGTTCAGGCAGATAGCCGTTGATGAGATCGAGTTCGAAGCGCTCGATCTCGACCAGGTCGCTACGCCCAGCTGGTTCGAACTGAGCGATCGATTCACGGCGCTGCTTCGCCATTTTTGTCAACAACCCAACCGCCGCCTCGTCATCGAGTTCGGCGCGGTTATCGATTTCGAACTGCTTGGCCGCGGCGAGAATAAGCCGCAGGGCCTTCAGCTTTACTTTCTCGCGGGCTTTGAGCGCGGTTATTACGTCTTGATTCAGACGCTCTTTGAACGGCACGCTCAAATGGTGGGGTTCACTCAATAAGGCCGTGTACGCCGCAGCATCGACCGGGCCGCTTTTTTCTGCCAGCGCTTGACGGCAGCAGCAGCTTTTCGCTTTCTAACCTGTGTTGGCTTCTCGTAATATTCACGACGGTGGACTTCTGCGAGCACTCCGGCTTTTTCGCAGGCCCGTTTGAAACGCCTGATGGCGATGTCAAACGGTTCATTTTCTCTAACACGAACGGTCGGCATACTTCGAACTCGGTTTCTATTGTTACGGCTATTCTAGAAAGGTAACAGCGAATTATAATGTCGATTGATAACGAAGTCGATGACTGCTATTTGGAGTGGCGGATCTGACCGTGCGAGTATTAGGCGTCGAAACCAGCTGCGATGAAACGGGCATTGCGGTGTATCAAAAGGGCTCCGGCATTGTCGTCGAGCGCATCTACAGCCAGGTCGATATCCATGCGCGCTACGGCGGCGTCGTTCCGGAGCTCGCTTCGCGCGATCACGTACGCAAGCTGGCGCCGCTACTCGAAGAGGCCCTGGCTGATGCCAGCCTGAGGCCCGCCGATCTCGACGGCGTTGCTTATACCGCCGGTCCCGGACTGGCCGGGGCGCTGCTGGTCGGTGCGGGATTTGCCCGATCGCTGGCCTGGTCTCTGGACGTGCCAGCCTTGGGGGTACACCACATGGAGGGCCATTTACTGGCGCCCATGATGGTGGAAGACGGGCCGGAGCCGCCCTTTCTCGCATTACTCGTTTCCGGCGGGCACACGATGTTCGTAAAGGTGGGCGGATTGGGATGCTACGAAATCCTGGGTGAATCCTTGGACGACGCTGCCGGCGAAGCGTTCGACAAGGTCGCGAAGATGCTCGGTCTCGGTTATCCCGGGGGGCCGGCCGTCGAAGCGCTGGCGCTGCGGGGCGATCCAGAGCGTTTTCAATTCCCAAGACCGATGACCGATCGACCGGGCCTCGATCTGAGCTTCAGCGGGTTGAAAACTTGCGTCCTAAATACAGTCCGTGATTCGACTTCGGAGGACAAGACGCGTGCCGATATCGCGCGCGCTTTCAGTGATGCCGTAGTCGACACCTTGGCCATTAAGTGCCGGCGTGCGATCGAGCAAACCGAAATCAAACGACTGGTCGTCGCGGGCGGTGTCAGCGCCAACGCGGCACTGCGGGCGCGCTTGACCGCGCTCGCAGACGATTTATCCGCGACGATTCATTTTCCGCCGTTGAAATACGCGACCGACAACGGCGCGATGATCGCCTACGTGGGTTATCGTCGGTTGAATGCGGGTCAGCAGGACGGATCCGGATTCAGCGTGCGCCCGCGATGGCCAATGTCCGAACTGGAACCGCCGCTCCGGACGTGAAGGGCTTAGGGAACTTCTGAATAAGTCATGGCCCATCTGCCTTGCCCATGAAATCGCGGAGTCTTACGTTACGAACCTTGGCCCTAATCCCCGCTATGGCCTGCGATTCGCGCCTTGATCTGCACCATGGCATGAACAATTCAGACGCACCATGACCTATTCACAGGTTCCTTAGGTTTTCTGTCCGATTTTCTTCTCACCGCCCTTTACCAGATTGCTGATGTTGCTGCGATGGCGCCAAAAGACCAGGGACGACATGGCGGCGAGTACGCCCACGGATATCGGCGGTTCGCCGAGGTAAAACGCGACGAGGGGCGTCGCGGCTGCTGCCGTTAGCGCGGCCAGCGACGAATAGCCCATGAGTAAGGCCATCGACAACCATACGACCATGAAAGAAAGCCCTATCCATGGATTGAGCGCGAGATTTACGCCGACGAACGTGGCGACGCCTTTACCACCGCGAAAGGAGTAATAGATTGGATACAAATGTCCGAGAAACGCGGCGCATGCGACGAAGGTCAATCCCGGCGCGGCGATGCCGAGCGCGTGTCCCGCGGCGACGGCGATGACGCCCTTGCCGACGTCCCCGAGGAGGGTAGCTGCGGCCGCGGGTTTGCCGGCGTGACGCAATACGTTGGTCGCGCCCGGGTTGCCTGAGCCGACCTCACGCGGGTCGGCCACGCCCAGCAGCTTGCACACGACGATCGCGGTGGAAACTGATCCCAGAAGATAGCCGCCGACGATAAGAAAGACGAGTACGGTCACGATCATATTCCAACTGATGAGACGCGATGGTTCAAGCTAGCAGCCTGTCGGACTTAGGGAATCATAGCGAGGCGGTTGGGAGAGCGGGCTGAGAGGTATCATGGTTTGAGGCGAATAGTGGGGCTATTTAACGAAAAATTCGTCGGGAACGAATTTTCGCGTAGCCCCGCAGGGGAGAAGCGCAGGGACGCGCTGAACAAAAATTCGTCGGGAACGAATCTTCGCGCAGCCCCGCAGGGGAGAAGCGCAGGGACGCGCCGGACAAAGCCATGGCGCCTCTCAGACCGCTATCCCAACGCCGTACGACTGCATAGATGCAGGAGGTACGACCCCAGAGATGGGGGAGGTAGAGCGAAGCAGGAAGCCAGAGCCGAGAGCAATACAGGAGCAATTGCCGAGTCTGTTCTTCCTAAGTCCGGCAGGCGGCTAGGGGCAACTTTGTTAACATCGCGCGTCAATCGAGGCGCTGCGAAGAATGGATATCATTTATCTTCACAATCTGCGGGTCGAAACGGTCATCGGTGTGTGGGAGTGGGAACGCCGTATTCGCCAAACCCTGCTCATCGATATCGATCTGGGCGTGGATGTTTCTCGCCCGGGCGAAACCGACGACATCGTCGATACTGTCGACTACAAGGCCGTCGCCGATCGCGTGATCGATTTTACAGCCGGAAGTGATTTCCACTTGATCGAAGCGCTTGCTGGCCAGATCGCCGCGATCGTGCTCAAAGAATTCAATGTGGGTTGGATACGGGTGCAGATCAACAAGCAGGGTGTCGTTCGGCACGTTAGGGACATCGGGGTCATCATAGAGCGGGGCGAGCACGATTGAATATCGTATTGCGCCGTGCTTGTGCTGGTATCTGCGGCAAGCTGAAGTCGAGGTCGACTATCGAGCGGTCACTCGACTTGACCGGGTTCCTTCCATCAAGGGCTTATGTACTTCATGAATGCCGGTACATTCCTATAGTGGAAGCACGCCCGCGAAAAATACGGGTTGTTACCCGCCTGCTGATGGATTGAGCAGCCCCGAAACGCTACATTGCTCGCAGCGAAGTTCGATAGTGTTTTACTGGTATGTTGAAACTAGTACCGTCATGCTGAAATCAGTGTTCCGCCACCTGATTCTGATAATTCTCGCCTTCGCGCTCGTATCGTGTACCTCGCTTCCCTCGATAGCGACTCAAAAACGTTCGATATCACTCGACGCCAGCCTATCGATTTACCGGAAAATGATTCGCTGGGGATACTACGATGAAGCCGCTAAATACCTTCGCGCCAGCGACGGATCGCTAGCCTCGCCCGACCTCGATCGCATCGCCCTCTATCGAGTGACTAATTACAATATGGGTGATCAATTAATCGCCGACAATGGCAAGGAAGCGCGGGTCATCGCAATGATCGAATATTACGAACTCGATTCCGGTGTAATCCACACTTTACGCGACGAGCAGCACTGGTGGTACGACGAGGACGAAAAGCGCTGGTATCTCGGGTCACCTTTACCGGGTTTCGGGCTTGAGTAGGTGTTCATCTATAAACGCCAATATTTCTCTCGCAAAGGCGCAAAGACGCCAAGAAAGCAGTTCGTATAATTTTTATAACAATGACGTATCTCTTTGCGATCTTTGCGTCTTGGCGAGAATCTTTCTTTCTGGACGGGTTCTAATTACTGACGGTTGGCATCGGTGCACGGAGGTTCATATGCGGACGATACGACCACCGTCCACGTTAAGGGTATGTCCCGTCACGAACCTCGCTTGTGCGAGATAGCACACCGCCTCGGCGATGTCCTCCGGCGTGCCGTGTCGTTGCAACGGCGTCGAGCGGATCGTATTTTCTTTCACGGCTTCGCTTTCATTGTTTGCCCATAGGATTGCACCGGGCGAAACACAGTTCACCCGAACCAGCGGCGCCATGTCGATTGCCAGCGAACGAGTAATAGCGAGGATTCCTGCTTTCGATGCACAGTACGCCGAATACTCGAGCCGCGGGCGCTCGCCGTGAATGTCTGCAATATTCACGATTGAACCCGAAGACCGCCTAAGCCATTCGGCGGCGTGAATCGACAAAAAATACGGTGCGCGCACATTGATTGCCTGAATGCGCTCCCAGGTGGGAACATCAATTTCGTTGAGCGGCGTCTTGTCAAACACCGAAGCGTTATTGACCAGTAAGTCAAGCCGGGACCAGTTTCGTCGAATCGAATCAGCCAGGGTTAATGCAGCGTCCTCGGCAGTGAGATCCTGCTGCACGCTGATCGCTGAATCCGCTCGTATTTGATTGAGATCGTCAACGAGTGCGCGCGCCGCGCTCGACGATCGGTGGAAATGGATAATGACTCTGTAACCCCGGCTATGTAAAACGCGAGCCATAACGGCGCCCAAGCGTTTCGCGGCACCCGTCACGAGCGCGACCTGTCGATCCTCTACAGGCATGAACCTATCTCAAAATTATCCGCATGTGCGTTGTGCCCTGAAAGCGCGATGGCGAGGCGCAGTGCGCAGAGCATAGTGGTTCTATGTTCAAGCGCTGCAACGAAGCCAGCGCGCTTTCAGGGCGCAACCCGGGGCCTAAGGCGATTTTCGCGCATTTCGGCGTTGCTCGTCGCTCATTTAGCGGTGCTAAACTACACTCCTCGCGCCTTGAACTGCGCGAAAATCGCTCCCGGCGCACACGCGGACAATTTTGAGATAGGTTCATGGTACTTTCACCTCGAATGTTTATGATGCTTCGTGGGGAGCGCGGCGACCGAAGGACATTCCATCTTGAAATTATACGCAGGTGCGAGGCTATCGATTCGAAATGAGTTCTAAAGGACGATGGCAGTAAATTCGCCTTTACCCGATCCGGATCCGGACGCGCTGCAACGATCCCGCCGATTGTCGTCACTTATCCGGTCAGAGATCCTAAAGGCCGGCGGCGCGATCGGATTCGACCGTTACATGCAGCTGGCCTTGTACGAGCCGAGTCTCGGTTACTACACGGGAAGCTCGTCGATATTCGGCCCCGGCGGAGATTTCATCACGGCGCCGGAGAGCGGCGAACTCTTCGCCCGCTGCCTTGCCCGGCAGTGCATCCAGATCCTCGAGGCGATCGGAGGATCCATCGTCGAGTACGGCGGCGGCAGCGGACGCTTGGCATGCAGTCTCCTGCAAATTCTCGAGCAGCAAGACGCCCTGCCTGCGTCATACGTAATCGTCGAACCGAGCCCGCGTATGCGCTGTCGCCAGGAAACGCTGCTCCGGGACAATGTGCCGGCATGCTTTGAACGGGTGAGATGGAGCGATAAACACGCGCCATTGGAAACTGACGGTATCGTAATCGCGAATGAGGTACTGGACGCGATGCCGGTCAAAAGGTTCATCGTCGTAGACGGCTTCATTCGCGAACTCGGCGTCGGGTTAAACGCGCAGAGTTTTTGTTGGACCGTCTTGGATTCAGTGGCACTCGAGGTAACGGGCATCGAGCGACAGCGTAACGGGGAAGTGCTGCTGCCGGATGATTTTGTCTCCGAGTTCAATCCGGCGCTTAAGGCCTGGTTCGCTGATCTGAGTTCCGTTCTGAGGCGGGCCGTAGTTATTTTGATCGACTATGGATATCCACGGCACGAATACTTTCATCCTTCACGCTCAAGCGGAACGGTCAAGTGCCACTTTCAGCATCGCGTCCATGACGATCCGTTTCTTTATCCCGGCGCGCAGGACATCACGGTCGCCATCGATTTTACTTTGGTGGCTGAATTGGCCGTCGATGCCGGCCTACGGGTGGCGGGCTTTACCACACAGACGCGGTTTCTTCTGGCTTGTGGCATCGATCAATTCGTCGAGGCGAACGGGGAACGAGATGCCGCGGATCAATTAAAGCTTGCACAAGAAGCCAAGCGTCTGCTCTTGCCATCGGCAATGGGTCAGACGTGCAAGGCGATGGCATTGGCGGCGGATTACTCCGAAAACCTCATCGGGTTCGCCGCAGACGAGCGACACCGCTTGAGCGGATTCGCCGGAAACTGAGACCGATACGGGAATGGCAACTGTTCACTTGATCGTGCTGGCCGTCGTCCAGGGCGTCACTGAGTTCCTGCCGATTTCGAGTTCCGGTCACCTCATTATTCTGCCCCGGCTCACGGGCTGGCCGGACCAGGGATTGGCATTTGACGTCGCCGCGCATTTAGGCAGTCTCGCCGCGGTGACCCTCTATTTCTGCCGCGACATTGTTATGCTCGGCAGCGCGTGGACTCGAACGTTGACCGGGGGGGCAATGGATGGAGAGGCGAAGCTGGCTTGGGGTGTTTTGATCGGAACCTTGCCGGTCGGCGTCGTCGGATTACTCGCCCACGTTAACGTTGCAACGACTCTTCGCTCGGTCCAGCTGATCGCAGCGGCCACGATTCTGTTCGGCGTCGCTCTGTGGTTGGCTGACTGGCTCGGCGAGCGCAGACGGGGCCTCGATTCCTTCAAAATGCGCGATGCCCTTATTATCGGGTACGCACAGGCAATAGCGCTGATACCCGGCACCTCGCGATCCGGGATTACCATCACCGCGGCGCTCGCCCTTGGCATGACCCGCGAGGCCGCGGCGCGTTTCTCGTTTCTCCTGTCCATTCCCGTAATCGTCCTCGCGTCGGGCCTCGAAATCGTCCAACTCGCAGGCAAGCCGGCCGCCCAGCCTTGGGGTGATCTTGCCGCGGTCGTCTTATTGTCGGGCGTCAGCGCGTTCGTCTGTATCCATGCTTTTCTTACGTTCGTCGAACGCGTCGGGATGGCTCCCTTCGTGCTTTATCGCATGGCCTTCGGCGCGGCCTTGCTTTGGTATTTTGTCTGATCGGAGCCCGGTCGATATCAATCGATTTTCAGCGGGCCCGAAGATTCTGTACGCCCCGGATCGAGTCGATGCAACTCGAGCATTCGGAACAGGTCCGATAGTCACGCAACCAGAGTAAACGGTAGGGTGTCATGCAGGTTTTGAAATTATTCGCGGGCAAACCGCTCGTGGCTGCCGCCATCGCAGGCGGGCTTTTGCTCGTTGTTATTGCGGTTGCGGGCGGACGCAGCGAAGAGGGTACGCTAGCTGCCGGGGAACCGCCCGGCGAACTCGCGGTAGCGACGTTTGCCGGAGGATGTTTCTGGTGCATGGAACCACCGTTCGATGTCGTAGACGGGGTCATATCGACCACTTCGGGCTATACGGGCGGACATGTCGACGATCCGACTTATCACCAGGTTTCATCGGGTAGCACCGGTCACGCCGAAGCGGTGCGAATCATCTACGATCCCAAACGAGTCAACTACGAAGACTTGCTCAAGATCTTCTGGCGTAACATCGACCCTACTAAAGCCGATCGCCAGTTTTGTGATCGAGGAAGTCAATATCGGCCCGCGATTTTCTATCACGGGGAAGCGCAAAGGGACGCCGCTCTTGCGTCGCTCGCTCAGATTGAAAAGACCAAACCTTTCAAGGATCCGATTCGAACTGAAATCGTTGTAGCGACCGAGTTCTTCGTGGCTGAGGACTATCACCAGGACTTCTATGTAACTAATCCGATCCGTTATAAGCATTACCGGTTCGGCTGTGGGCGTGATCGCAGGCTTGAACAGATATGGGGTGGCGAATCCTAAATCTCTGGTTGTCAATCGGAGTCCATGATATTTTTACCTGTGCCATGGCCGTCATATTGTCGGTCAGGCTAAAAGGGGTGCCTGCATCGAGGGGTGAGTACCCGACTGTGTGATCCTGAGCGCGATATCGACACGAAAGTCATAATGTCCGCCGACGTAGTCGGCAGCACCGCTTTGTACGAAGCGTTGGGCGACGCGCGCGCCCGGGAAATCGTCGCCGATTGCCTGGACACGCTAAAAAGTCACCTTAGTGAACATCACGGCCGCCTCATCGCCGAAGTCGGGGACGAGGTCATGGCGCTGTTTTCGGATCCGACGGAAGCCGCGAGCGCGGCATCCGATATCCATGCGACTCTAAATGAAAAGTACGCTCAAGACGACGAACGCAACATTCGTCTGCGGATCGGGCTTCATTATGGGCCCGTACCAACGAGTTCCCAGTTGTTGATGAGCCAAACGACCAAAATAGCGACTTGGGCCGCGAGTAAGGCTAAACCAGAGCAGACACTTGCCACGCGCGCCTTGATCGACGAGTTGCCGCGGTTGTGCCGCGCGGTAGCCCGTTACGTTGACGATGAAACCTGGGATTTCATATCGCTCGAACACGTCGAACTCTACGAGATCATCTGGGACGTCGAATCCATTACAGCCTACAACGGCGAAAAGCCGATGCGTGATGCACAGAGCTACGACTCCGTGGAATTCAGCTATGGCGACGCGTCGGTTGTGCTCAGCACGGCGCGCCCGGTGATCTCCATAGGACGAGGACCTCAAAACGATCTCGTCGTCGACAAGGACCTGGTATCGAGGCAGCACCTGAGCGCGCAGTTCAGCCGCGGCAGATGCACTATTACGGACAACAGCACGAACGGCTCGGTCGTCGTAAACGAAGACGGCAGCCGGGTCGAGCTCAAGCGTGAATCGTCCAAGCTATTGGGGTCAGGCGTTATAATTCCCGGGCACCCGGAGGGAGAGGAACTGGAATTCGCTATTAATTATCGCTGCGAGTAAGGGCCTCCACACGCGCTTCATGTAACGCTAGAGCGAGTTCCTCACCGTCGTAACCCTTCTCGACCAACGAGCGCGCCTCGACTCCCGCCGCTACTGCAAGCGCCTGGCGTAAACGATCGGCCTGCGGATAATCAGTGTCCTCGAGTCCGCGGCGGCCCGTGGCATCGATCGTGCAGGCTTCGAGGAAGCTGGCAAACCGTTCTCTTCTGCGAAAAGCATCGGCGCCTTCGAGCAGGCGCAGGATCGTGGCCGGTTTCATTTCCCGGGCACGGTGAACCTTGGTGTGAAACCTAGATACGAGGACGGCCAGTTCGCGATATTCCCGGGGCACCCGCAAGCGCTCGCTGAATTCGTTAATGAGCGCTACACCGCGCTCTTCATGGCCGTGATGGGACGGTAGAATTTTATTCGGCGTCGTCCCTTTTCCGAGGTCGTGTACCAGGACCGCAAAGCGTACGATCGCACTCGTATTCCACCGGGCCGCCTGTTTTAACGCCAGGAGTATGTGTTCTCCGGTGTCGATTTCCGGGTGATATTTCTCCGGCTGCGGAATACCGAAAAGGCGATCGATTTCCGGAAAGATCACCCGGCTTGCTTCGCACTCCCTCAGGACCTCGATGAATCGGGCGGGAGATTTTTCACTGAGCGCGCGGCGCAACTCACTCCACACCCGTTCCGGCGTTAACGTCGACAACTCCCCGGATAGGGCAATCTGGCGCATCAAATCGAGCGTTTCGGGCGCAACGGTGAAATTGAACCGCGCCGCGAAACGTGCCGTGCGTAATACCCGCAGCGGATCTTCGACGAACGCCCCGGTTACGTGCCGCAAGATGCCTGTTTCGAGATCCTGCCGTCCTCCAAACGGATCGATGATGCTGCCGTCAGGCGCCATTGCCATGGCGTTGACGGTAAGATCGCGCCGGGCCAGATCTTCCTCGAGCGTAACTTCGCGCGAAGCCTTGGTCTCGAATCCCTTGTATCCCGCGCCCGACTTGCGCTCAGTGCGAGCGAGCGCGTATTCCTCGGCAGTATCCGGATGCAGAAAGACGGGAAAATCGGCTCCGACTTTTTTGTAGCCCTGGTCGAGGAGTTCGTCGGGCGATGCGCCGACAACGACCCAGTCGCGGTCCTTGATCTCGACGCCGAGCAAGCGGTCTCTTACCGCGCCGCCTACCTGATAGACCTCCATCGCAGTCTCGGTTTTTACGGGGCCGGCGATTCGCCTGCGGTCTTGGGCGGCGGCGATAGTGGTCTAGCTCGTATCATCTCCCGGGTCGAAACTGGATCTGGACGGATTTTTCGCCGTTTTTCAATCATCGCGCCGCGCTTCCGAGCGATACCCGTAATATCGATTACGAATGCGTTCACCGCCAAGATACTGCGGAACGATCTGGTCCATCGGCGTCGGTCGAATACCGAGCTGTTCGAGAGCGTTGTTCGGTCTGCACACGGAATCTTCCTGCATCGAGCGCAGGTTATCCCGAGAAAACGGCTTGCCGGGAAAAAATTCGAGCAGGTTGGCCTGAAGGCTGGACAGGCCGCGTCCCAGGGGTATCACAAGAGTGGGGCGGTCGATAACGGCCGCGACATAGCTCACTATCTCTTGCAAGCTCATGACATTCGGGCCGCCCAGATCAAAGCGCTGACCGGCGGCCGCGTTTTCTTCGAGCGCTTCGAGGAAGGCATCGGCGACGTCACCGACGAATACGGGTTGAAAACGCGCATGAGCGCAAGCGAGTGGGAAAAACCCCGGGCTCATTTTAAGCAGCCGCGCAAAACGATTAATGAATTTGTCACCGGGACCGAATATAACGGACGGCCGAAAAATCGTTGCGCTGAACCGGCTGTTTTGTTCTGAGAGCACGAGCTTTTCGGCCTCACCTTTGCTGCGCAAATAGTAACTCGACGCAAAGCTGTCCGCGTTAATCGCACTCATTTGCAACAGGCGGGGAATATTGTTCGACTTACAGGCTTTTACCGCCCGCGCCGTAATCTCCGTATGAGCTCGGTGAAAACCCTCGCCGTTGTCACGCTTTTCGTTGAGGATGCCAATCATGTTGATAAGCACGGCGCAGCCCGACACGGCCGCGTTGAGTTGTTCTTGATTTGCCGGGTCGAGCTCGATGATCCGTGTATCGGGTAACAGCCACAAGTGGCGGGCGTGATCGCGTTTACGCGTGTAGATGTTCACCGCATAGCCGCGGTTGATCAGGCGATTCGCGATAACGCTGCCAACGAATCCGCTCCCTCCGAGTATTCCTGCGATGAGTTTGGTCATGTCCTACACTCGGCAGTGCTGGACGCCCGTTTCGCCGGCACCGGGAACATTATGGTTTTCAATTTCGTCCGTTCTTTCTCGAGACGCCATTCATAGACGGCAGTGTAAAACAGGGCACGGCGGACATAACGGCGTGTCTCGGTGAACGGAATCATGTCGATCCAACGCTCCGCCGTAATGCAGCTATCGCGCCGCCACTGCCGGACCCTATTGGGCCCCGCATTATACGCTGCGGCCGCCATAGCGAAGTTGCCGTCGTAGCGGTCCAGCATCTGCTTGAAATAAGCGGTCCCTATTGCGATATTTTTTCTTGGCTGGTACAGGATCTTCGCGCTCTCGAATCGCATGCCTAATCGCTTGGCCGTTTCGCGTGCCGTCCGAGGCAAGATCTGCATCAAACCCAGCGCACCGGCGCCGGAACGTGCATCGGCCATGAACGCACTCTCCGAGCGAATGATCGCCAGAATGCGCGCGAGGGCGAGGCCTCGCCGTGCGGCGTAATCCGCGGCGATATCTTCGTAAAGAATGGGAAATCTCACGTAAAGGTCGTCGTAGGACTCCGCTTTGCCAAGTGAAAAAATCGCGCGATCGTGCCAGCCCCAATCCGCGGCCAAGGTTGCAGCGACCTCCTGGTGCCGTTTGTCCATGCGTGAGAGTTCATGGATCCACTCGCGGCGCGCCTGAAACCGACGGTTCAACAGGAATAATTCAAGCGCGCGGCGGACGCCCGGCACCGCGAGCAATTCACTCTGTTCACTCGCGGAGGCGGAGATCGGGTTGAAGTTGAGCGAATAGTCGAGGTCCAGTTTGTCCGCCGCCAAAAAGCCATAATAGTCGCGTTCCTTTGCGAGTCCTCTGAGAATCGCCGTCGCTTCCTCAGTGCGCCCCAGTTCTTCCAGCGCGCGGCTGCGCCAGTAGCGCCAGCGCAGGCGGTTCACGTCTGAAATCGGTTCGCTCTGGGTCCAGCGGCCGAGCCATTCCCACGCCTTCTCGGCGATGCCTTCCCGCAGTCTGTAGCGCTCGACGTCGGCATCGACCTGGTGCCGCGGGACGGCGTCCAAGAGTTCGATGCGACCATCGTGTTTGCGGCGTGCGGCGGCGATGGCGAGGGTCCTCGCGGCGAGGCCGGACTCGCGCTCGCCGAAGCTGTACCTGCTCGACACGTCCTGCCAGGCGAGCAACGCGGTGTCGACCCTTTTGCGCGCGAGGCGTTGCAGCGCGTAAATCAGGATTTCACGTGTTTCGGTGACGTCATCGAGCTGCCGGTCCCGCAGGACGCGGAGGGGATTTTGATGTGCGGTAGACCAAAGCGCATACCGCTGTTGATTGCGCTCATGCACGAGTTTTGACGCCAGATATCGGGCGAGGCTGGATTTCCCGTCCTCCATCGCAAGCCGGATCCGCTGCAACAATAAGCCATCGTCCATGAGGTCGCTCGCGTACAAGCGCTCGAACGCAAGATCGCACTCGTCGGGCTGCGACTTCCCTGTCAGCCATAATGCGTTAGCATCCGCCAGCACGCCCTCCAGCGCGCCCGTTTTGATGCGCGCGCTCAGGTGCAGGCAACGCAGCTTTGTGCCCGTTTGGGGACGGTAAAAACGCAGAAACATCGCCCAACGTTTCGAACGCGCAAGTTGCCTCAACCATTCGAGACGCAGGCGCTCGGCGAGGTAGGAATTGTCGTAGGCTGAAAGAAACTGTGCGACGTCGCCTTCGGGTAAACGGTGGAGGCGACGGCGAAGGTCGTTGTACCGAAAATAGGGATATAAAGGATATTCCTCGAGGCCCACGACCAATTGGCGGGCGAGCGTATACCGGTTCGAGGATTGGGCCTTGAGTACCTTGGCGAAGCTTTCCCGCTGAGTAGCGAATTCATCGGCCGCGAGTGCGCTCGAAGCTGCGCATGAAAGTAGAACTGCAAGCGCAGTCAGGAGCATGCGCTGCGATGCTGCCGGCAGGTTCACGGCGTGCTGCCCCGGGAATCGGGCCGGTACCGTGCGGGCACTCTATAATTCGTGGGAATCGAGGTCGATAACATCCTGGACGCGGATCTTAACCTGCGGAAACAAATTATGTTTAGGCTACTCGACAGCGGCGGCGTCAGCGGTTTTTCCGCCGATCCCGATGCAACATCCTTGGAGATCGATACTTCTCGAGGGACGATCTTGTTGTGCGCAGCGTGCCGCCATCTCGTAACCCGCAAAGAGTTCATCACCGAAATTTCCGGCAAGACTTCCCATAGCGGGATCAATCCACATGGGTTTACCTTTTCCTTTCGGACATTTATCGATGCGCCCGGGTGCAGGGAAAGCGGTGAGCCGACTACGGAACATACCTGGTTTGCGGGCTATGCGTGGCAGATGGCGAGCTGCCGCGAATGCCGGGAGCACCTCGGCTGGCGGTTCAGCAATACAGCGACCGGAATGTTTTACGGGCTCATCGACGACCGGCTGATCGAGGACCAATTGCAGTGACAAAAAATTCTTCTTCGATGAACCATGTTGCGGCCGACGCCGGGGAGGTTTATCGGGTCCTATGCGGTCGTAGAACCGTGCACGAGTTTAAGCCCGAGCCGGTACCCGAGGCGTTGATCCTGCGCGCGATCGACGCAGCGCGCTGGGCGCCCAATCACCATCGTACCGAACCCTGGCATTTTTACCTTTTAGGAGACAAAGCGTGCGCTCGAATCGCTAGACTCAATGCCGAGCTCGTGCGCGAATCCCGCGGCGAACGCGCCGCCGAAATCAAACTCAAACGCTGGCTGGCGATGCCGGGATGGCTAATTTTGACCTGCGTAAACAGCGACGATGCCGTTCGCGCGCGTGAAGACTACGCGGCTTGCTGCTGTGCGGCGCAGAACATGATGCTTTACCTGTGGGCCGTAGGCGCTGGCGCAAAATGGACGACTGGGGCCGTGGTCGTTCTGGATGCGTTCTACGAGGCCGCGGGGATTGTGCGAGAACGCGAGACCGTTGTTGGTATGTTCTGGTACGGATGGCCTGCCACGATAAGCGAACAACATCGCAAGCCGGTCGATGCCTTGGTCGATCGGATCGAGTAAGCGCCTGGTCGAAAAAGGACTTCCCCGTTTATTGAGGAAACTACCGGGAGCAGGCACGCATGGTTGCAAGTGATGAAATAGAGATTCAAACGCCGGGACGGGGTTTTATCGAATTGACCCGCCAACTTGAATCGCTCGTAAGCGGCTCGCGTATCGAGATCGGGTTATGCTCGATCGCGATCCGGCACACCAGCGCTTCGCTCATCCTTTGTGAAAATGCCGACTCCGAGGTACTGCATGATCTCGAACGATTCATGCAGCGACTGGTTCCGGATGGGGATACGCTTTTCCGTCACGATGCCGAAGGGCCCGATGATATGCCCGCCCACGTACGCAGCGTGTTGACCCAGAGCGACCTGACGCTGCCGGTACGCCGGGGCCGTCTCGAGCTTGGGACCTGGCAGGGTATTTACTTGTGGGAGCACCGCACACGTCCGCATCGGCGCGTGGTCGTCGTCACGATCGTCGGTGACGGCTGATCCCACCTACCTGGATTCGGGCGCTTTCGTGCAATACGCGGGCCAGTCAACGCGTCGCGCCCGCCGCGCGCGCGCGCTCCGCCGCGGCGCGGCGTTCGGTTTCCTCCTCACCGTCGGTTTGCGCCTTCGCGCCGAGCCAGCCGGACAGATGGTCCGAGATGATGCCCGCCAGCGCCGAGACGTGCTCTGCCCGATCGTTCAAGGCAGGGATATATCGAAGTTTCTGCCCGCCCGCCTGCTGAAACAATGCGGCGTAGCGCATGGCGATCTCCTCGAGCGTTTCGAGGCAGTCGACGGAAAAGCCCGGACAGATGACATCGACCTTGGCGAGACCGCCGCGCGCCCAATCCACGAGCGTCACGTCCGTGTAGGGTTCCAGCCAGGTTTTGGGCCCGAGCCGGGACTGAAAGCTTAACGACCAAGCAGTCGAGTCGAATTCCAAGTGTTCGGCCAGCAGGCGGCCGGTAGCCTGACACTGGCAATAATAGGGATCGCCGGCGAGAAAAGTGTCGCGGGGAATGCCGTGAAACGACATCAACAGGCGCTCGCAGCGCCCGTGAGTCGACCAGAATTCGGAAACGGACTCGGCAAGGGCGCTGATGTATCGCGAGTCCGTGTGATATTCATTGATGAAGCGGAGTTCCGGAACCCAGCGCAGGCCACGGCAATAAGCCAGCACAGCGTCGTAGACCGAGCCCGTCGTCGCCGATGCGTATTGCGGGTACAAGGGGACGATCAGAATGCGCCGGGTGTCGGCTGCAATCAGTTGCTCGAGGCCGGCGGCTATCGACGGATGGCCATAGCGCATGCCCAATGCGAAAGCCACACCGTCCCCCAGATCAGATTTAACGCGTTGTTCGAGCGCCGCGCAAAGCCGCCGTGAGGCAGTGAGCAGAGGAGAGCCTTCGGATTCCCAGATGGACGCGTACGCAGCAGCCGAACGCCGTGGTCTCGTGTTGAGGATGATCCCATAGAGTACCGGCAGCCAAAGTATGCGCGGTAGCTCGACGATGCGGGGATCGCTCAAGAATTCCGCGAGATAACGTCGAACCGCGGATCTAGTCGGCGCCTCTGGCGTGCCGACGTTACACAGCAACACGCCGATCCGCGGTTTGCGGCCGTGCTCGAAAGCGGGGGCGGCGGACAATTGGGACATCAGGTGCCGGCGTAGAGGCTATGATCGACGGAGTGCGTCCAATCCAAGGAAACGATGATGCTGATCAAGTCTTTCGCCGCCTGTCCGCCTCTGATCGCCAACGATGGGTGCCGGATTTTCGAGCTGCTGCATGCGAAGAATGACGCCGTCGAACTGCCGTATTCGTTCGCCGTCGCTGAAGTCGACCCGGGCGAACGCAGTTACCGCCACCGCCTGCGACAGACCGAAGTCTACTACGTCCTCGCAGGTCGTGGGCGCATGCATATCGGGGAGGATACGCGTGAACTGGCGAGCGGTGATGCGGTATTGATCCCGAGCGGCGCCGAGCAGTGGATAGAAAATATCGACGACACCCTGCTGCGGTTCATCGCAATCGTGAGTCCCCCGTGGTCTGCGGAAGATGATGAAAGGCTGGAGTAGGTTCAAAAGGACTCGCGCAGGCCGCTCATGACCGGTTGTCGCAGCACCTTGCCGAGCACCGTCATGCCAACGAGGGTGACGCCGGCGACACCCCCTACAAGGCCGAGAGCCGGGATGCGCCAGCCAGGATGGTAAGGAATATCCAGCACGGTTTGCGCAAGTATCCAGCCTGTTCCGATCGCACCGAAGCTCGCGACGCAGCCGGCGAGCAATCCGAGCAGGGTTAACTCGAGCAGCATCGTGCGACGAATGAAGCTGTGTGAGGCCCCCAGGGTTTTAAGCAGCACGGTGTCCAATGCGCGTTCGCGTTGACTCGCCTGTACCGCGGCCGCAAGGACCAGGAGGCCGGCGCCCAAAGCGAATAGAAAAACCCCCATCAGCGCACCCGAGACGCGGTCC
The DNA here is from genome assembly GCA_963662545.2 of Gammaproteobacteria bacterium. Classification (GTDB taxonomy): domain Bacteria; phylum Pseudomonadota; class Gammaproteobacteria; genus JAYYZW01. The sequence continues at coordinate 862,606 of CAXXLL010000003.1, read as the reverse complement.
ATCACGTTCCGCACCTGCCGCATCAAGGCATCGACGTCTATTACGGTAACGCTCGGATAGCGGGTGACGAGTTCGCCCATGAGTGATTGGCGCGCCTGAGGCAGGCGAAAACTCGTAATGTAGGTCGCCGGCTCACCCTGTAGAAGGGCGGAATTCGCAACCACGAAGAAATTGACCTCGAAATTGTCCCAATCAACGTGGCGGAGACTGGCGACCAGCCCCTTGACGGGATTTCCCGCAACTGTGAAGACAAGAACGTCGCCAAGCGCGATACCCAGGGTTTCCGCAATCCCTTCCTCAACGGATAATTCGCCGTCGGCGACCGCGTCGTTCCACCATCGCCCGGCGACCAGCCGGTTGTCCGGTTTCATCGTTTCTGCCCAGGACAAGTTGAATTCTCGATCGACCAGACGACGGGCGCGCGGCTCGGGATAATCTTCAGCATCGACCGCGCGGCCGTTGATCGAGGTAAGGCGTCCGCGCACCATTGGGTAGAAGCGCGTTGCGCCGAGGCCCCGGCCTCGAAGAAACGCCGTTAAAGATGAAACTTCGTCACCCTGTACGTTGATCAGAAAATGATTGGGTGCGTCCGGCGGCAGGCGTTCGGACCATTGCTGCATGAGTTCGTCACGGACGAGCCCCAGAAGCAGAATGATGGCAATGCCAAGGCCCACGGCGGTGCTCTGCAGCACGCTGAGTCGCGCGCGCCTTGCGATGTTTGCCAGGCCGAAGCGCCAAGTCATGCTGGTGCGCCCGCGCAGGCGGCCCATGAGTCGAACCATGACGTAAGCCCCGGCGGCGAGTACGACCGCCGACCCCAGCATGCCCGAGAGAGTCAGCGCGATGAGATTCGGGTTCCCGACATGCCAGGGCGCGATGAGCAGAATCGATCCCAGCATCGCGGCGGCGGTCGCGAGGGCGGGGCGCGTTACCGCGACTCGATCTCGCGCGAGTATGGCCATCACCGGAATCTCGCTGAGCCGCATCAAGCTCGGCAGTCCGAACCCGACCAATGCGACTACAGCGATCAGGCCGCCGTGCAGAAGCGGAATCAACGGTATGCCGACGCCGGACGCAATGATGTTGGGCGAGAATTGATCGATCAGGAATCCATGTACGAAGTACGCAAGCGCGTCACCGAGAGAAGTCGCCAGCAGCGCCAGGTAAACGAGTTCGAAAAAGAACAGGGTGCTTACTTCGCGCTGCGTGAGGCCGAGCGTCTTGACGATCGCGGTGGTTGTTTCATGGTGTTCGCTATAGCTGTACGCGGCCAGCGCGATGCCTATGGTCGCGAGCAGCACGCCCGAGAACGCCGCCAACGCGAGGAAACGTTCGGCCTGCGTGAACGCCGAGCGCATTTCCGGACGTGCGGTACGGGGATCGAGTACAGTGTGGCCGGGCGGTAGATCGAGGCCGTCGCGATAGCGCGAAACCGTAGCGGCCGGCCCGGCTATCAGAGTTCTGTAATGTACGCGGCTTCCTGCAACAATGAGTCCCGTCTCCTTGAGATCGTCTTGATGCATCAACAGGCGCGGCGCGATGGAAAAAAGGTCGCCTCCGCGATCAGGTTCGAGTACCACAAGCTTCGACAGTTGCAACGGCATCCTGCCTACCATTACCTTGTCGCCGATTTCGGCGCCGAGTAGCTGGAACAGCTTGGTGTCGGCCCATGCTTCTCCTCTTTCGGGGCCGCTATCGACACGCGTCGACGCTGCAAACGGCTTTTCGGCAACGTCGAGGCGCCCGCGTAGCGGATAGTTCGAATCAACCGCTTTGAGTCGGACCAGTTCCAATTTATCTTCGTGTGTGACTACGCTTCTCATGCTCGCAATACGGGCTGTGTCGAGACCGAGGGCGCGTGCATCTTGTTCGTAGCGCGGCGGAGGCGGATCGTTAGTCACGATGGCGATATCCGCGGCAAGCAGCGCGCTCGATTCGGCTACCAGTACCTGCTCGACCCGTGTGACCAGGAGATTTACAGAAACGGTACTGGCGACTGCAATCAAGCTCGCAAGTAGCATGATGAACAGGCGGCCGCTTGCGAGATCTCGCAGTAGCAGGCGCCAAGCAAGCTGCGCGATATAAACGCGGCCGCGTTGCGGCAATGCGGGAGTGTCAGGCAAGAATCCGTCCACCAGCCAGGCTTATTCGCCAATCGCAGCGCTCGGCGAGATGACTGTCATGCGTCACGACGATCAATGTGGTGCCGAATTCTGCGTTGAGATCAAACAATAGATCCACCACCGTGTTCGCAGTTTTTGCATCGAGGTTTCCCGTCGGTTCATCCGCGAACAAAATGTCCGGAAACGTGCAGAATGCCCGCGCGAGGGCGACGCGTTGTTGTTCGCCGCCGGACATTTGCCGGGGAAAGTGTCGCGCTCGTTCGGAGAGCCCAACGCGTTCCAGCATCCGATGGGCCTTGTCTAAAGCGTCGGGTTCACCTTTAAGTTCGAGCGGTAGCATCACGTTTTCGACCGCCGTAAAACTGCTGATCAGGTGAAATGCCTGGAATACGAACCCGATATGGTGCCGGCGGAGCAGGGCTCTTTCGTCTTCGCTCATTTCCGACAGCGAATGATCGAGCACCCGAACACAACCCTCGGACGCGATATCGAGGCCCGCCAGTAAACCCAACATGGTCGATTTTCCCGAGCCCGAGACGCCCGTTATGGCAACTCGTTCGCGAGGCCTGACGGCAAAATTGATATCATCGAGGATGCGTAATTTACCGTTTGGAGCGCTGACCACCTTGGATACACCCGCCGCATCGATGATCAAGTGGCCCATATCGTCGCCTAGGTCGTTCATGTTTGTATTTTTGCTGATCTGGGGAATAGGATTCGCGGCGGCCGCGGCCGACAAAAAACCGATATTAATACTGGGTGACAGTTTGAGTGCCGGTTACGGAATCAGTATTGAAGAAAGCTGGCCCAGCCTGTTGCAGAAACGAATGCACGAAGAAGGCTATCGACAACAGGTCGTGAATGCCAGTATCAGTGGTGATACAACCAGGGGCGGTGCCCGTCGCCTCGGCAGCCTGATCGTAAAGCACAATCCCGGCACGGTAGTCATCGCCCTCGGCGCAAACGACGGATTGCGCGGCATCAAGGTCGCCGAAATCAAGAAAAACCTTACGCAGGCCATCGATGCCGCAAAACTCGTCGGAGCGTCAGTGGTCTTGGTCAAGGTGCGCATTCCGCCCAATTACGGACCGCGTTACACGGATGCATTCGAGGAGATCTTCGATCAACTGGGTGCCGATCAAGAAATCCTATATGCACCATTCATGCTCAAGCAATTTGCGGCCAACCAGAATGCGTTTCAAGCTGACGGGCTGCACCCGACGGCGGAATTCCAGCCGCTTATCCTCGATACCTTATGGCCTTCGATCCACGAAGCGATCGATTCCAGCGGCGGGTTGGAAGAGTTTTTTTGAATTTCTGCAGTAAGTGCGGTTCGGATCGCATGGCGTGGCGGATTCCGGATGATGACAACCGTCAGCGCCACGTTTGCGAAGCATGCGGAGAGATCTTCTACGAAAATCCGAAAATTGTCGCCGGCTGCATCCCCATCTGGGGCGATCAAGTGCTGTTGTGTAAGCGCGCGATAGAGCCGCGTTATGGATGGTGGACTCTCCCGGCCGGCTTCATGGAGAACGGCGAGACGACCGTGGAAGCGGCGGCACGTGAAACTCTGGAGGAGGCGTCCACGCAGGTCGAAATTCTGGATTTGTTCGCGGTTTTCAATCTTCCGCAGATCAATCAGGTCTATATGATGTTTAACGCGGTTTTGCCCACCCTGGAATTTTCTCCCGGCAGCGAAAGTCTGGAATGCAAGCTCTATCATGAACAGGAAATCCCATGGTCGGAGCTGGCCTTTCCTACGATTACGCACACCCTCGAGTTTTTTTTTAGTGATCGCAAGAAAAACGACTTTGGACTCCATCTCGGCGATATCGTGCGCGAAGGACAACAGGCGGTCCTGATCCCGCATAGAGGAGGCCGTTCGTATGTCTGAAATGACGCTCTTTGAAAAGATCATCGCGCGCGAGATACCGGCCGATATCCTCTTTGAGGACGAGCGCTGCATCGCCTTCAGGGACGTCAACCCGCAAGCACCCATGCACATTCTGGTGTGCCCCAAAAAACCCATTCCAACTGTAGTCGAGGCCGACGAAGACGATGCCGGTTTGCTGGGCCATTTGCTGGTGAAATGCGGCGAAATTGCGACGACTGAAGGGTATGCCGACGCTTTTCGTCTGGTCGTAAACAATGGTGCTGCGGTGGGGCAGAGCGTGTTTCATCTGCATATCCACGTGCTCGGCGGGAGAAAGTTCGGCTGGCCACCGGGGTGAGCGACGGTCGACGCGAAGCGTCGAGCCCGAGCACTGCTCGGGCAGGAGCGAACGACCGACCAGGGATGGTCGGGCTGGAGCACAACGAAGTCGGGAACGTACCGCCATGGATGGCAGCCGCTGAACAAATAGGATGGCGACCCCATCAAAGTCCGTGAGCGACGGTCGACGCGAAGCGTCGAGCCCGAGCACTGCTCGGGCAGGAGCGAACGACCGACCAGGGATGGTCGGGCTGGAGCGCAACGAAGTCGGGAACGTACCGCCATGGATGGCAGCCGCTGAACAAATAGGATGGCGACCCCATCAAAGTCCGTGAGCGACGGTCGACGCGAAGCGTCGAGCCCGAGCACTGCTCGGGCAGGAGCGAACGACCGACCAGGGATGGTCGGGCTGGAGCACAACGAAGTCGGGAACGTACCGCCATGGATGGCAGCCGCTGAACCATTAAGATGGCGACCCCATCAAAGTCCGTGAGTGACGGTCGACGCGAAGCGTCGAGCCCGAGCACTGCTCGGGCAGGAGCGAACGACCGACCAGGGATGGTCGGGCTGGAGCACAACGAAGCCGGGAACGTACCGCCATGGATGGCAGCCGTTTAGATAAAAGATATAAAGTTAAGGTTCCCTCATAGGTCGGATCTTATAAGCCGTTGAAAAGAGGGAACCAAAAGCGCTCCATCCGATCAGATCATGAAATCAACACCAATCGACTTCGTGATCTGGGAGTATCGGATGAAGCACAGCGAAATTAGCACAGTGAGCCGGCAGTTAAAACGCACGCTAGGCGAGCGTACGCTCAACGACTTGGGGCGTGCAACGCGATTCTGTCGCCGAGAAAGGGAGGTCACGCCGTTCCGTTTAGCGGTAAGCCTAATCGAAAGCTTCGCCGGGCACTCAGCGAGCTGTATCGCTGATATTCAACGCGCTTTCAATGCGCTGTGCTCGACCACGGTGCGCTACAAACCGTTTCATAATCAGCTCGCCAAAAAACAGTTTCCGATGTTTATGCAAGCGCTGCTAAGCGAATTGCTCAATGGCCTGGCCTGCGATGTCCTCCGATTCGAACCCAACAGCCCATTTGCGCAGTTTGACCACATCCGCATCCAGGACGGCACCTCGTTTGCGTTAAAACCGGCGCTGAAGGACAGCTTTCCCGGTCGCTTCACGACCGTGAGTCCCGCCGCGGTAGAGCTCCATGCCGATCTCGACCTGCTCAGTGAGACCCTGAACGAGGTCGTACTCAGCCCTGACAGCTCAGCAGAGCGGCAGTTCTTGCCGGCCGTTGAAGAGGTCGCTGGTGGTTTGCTGCTGGCCGACCGTGGCTACTTCGCGCGGCCTTACTTTGAAGCGCTCGACACCGCCGGCGGCTATTTCATCGTGCGCGCGGGTCAAGGTATCAATCCGCTGATCGTTGCCGCTCGTCGCGCCGATGGGCGGCGGGTCAAACGCTTTGACAAGCAGCGATTGAAAGCGGTGGCATCGACCTTAAAGCGCTTCGATTGCCTCGACATGGTCGTGCAATTCGACGGCGTGCAGGGACCCTGGACCTGTCGTTTAGTCGTGCACCCCAACCTTAAAAAAGGTGCAGCACCTCGTTATCTCATCACCAATCTCGACGCCACCACCTTTACGCCCGAGCATATTAGCGACGCGTATCGATTACGCTGGCAGGTCGAGCTGCTATTCAAAGAGTGGAAGTCTTACGCCAATCTACACGCCTTTGATACCGCCAACCCGCACATCGCCGAAGGGCTTATCTGGGCCGCACTATGCGCCGCAACGCTGCAGCGCTATTGCGCTCATGTCACCGAGCGCTGGTTGAACGTCGCCATCTCGACTCATACCGCGGCCAAGTGCATTCATCACGTGCTCGGTCCCATTCTCCATACGCTTATCCATCGGCCCCGCTCTTTACACCGACCGCTCGAACACGCGTTGCGCTATTTGGCCAGCAACGCTCAGCGCGCAAAACCTGACCGCGATTGCATTTCGGGACGACTCAAGCTCGGCCTTCAGCATGTTCATGCGGCCGCTTAAGAACTAACCTATGAAGGTTCCCTAGATTCTACGCGCTCAGCGCTTCATCGCGTCGAAGAATTCGGCATTGGTTTTGGTGGCTTTCAGCCTCTCAATCAGGAATTCCATCGCGGTGACTTCTTCCATCGGATGGAGCAATTTCCGCAAGATCCAAATTTTCTGAAGTTCATCGGGCCTGGTTAAGATTTCTTCTTTCCGGGTACCAGAGCGATTGATGTTGACGGCCGGGAATACTCGCTTCTCGGAGATCTTGCGATCGAGATGAATTTCCATGTTGCCCGTGCCCTTGAACTCTTCGTAGATGACGTCATCCATGCGCGAACCCGTATCGACGAGTGCCGTGGCCATGATCGTCAAGCTGCCGCCTTCCTCAATGTTTCTCGCTGCGCCGAAAAAGCGCTTCGGGCGCTGCAGCGCATTCGCATCGACACCGCCCGTCAGCACCTTACCCGACGAAGGAACGACTGTGTTGTAGGCGCGGGCCAGCCGCGTGATCGAATCCAGCACGATGACTACGTCGCGCTTGTGCTCGACCAGGCGCTTGGCTTTCTCGATGACCATTTCCGCCACCTGCACGTGGCGGCTGGCGGGTTCGTCGAAGGTACTCGAGACTACTTCACCGCGTACCGAGCGCTGCATTTCCGTAACTTCTTCAGGACGTTCGTCGATGAGCAACACGATGAGAAAGCAATCGGGATGATTGATCTCGATTGAATGGGCAATACCCTGCAGCATCATCGTTTTACCGGCCTTGGGCGGTGAGATCACCAGACCGCGCTGGCCTCTTCCGATCGGCGACGCCAGGTCGATGATCCTGGGTGTCAAATCCTCAGTGCTGCCATTTCCGAGTTCGAGCTTAAGACGCTCCTGTGGAAACAGCGGTGTTAGATTTTCGAATAAAACCTTGTTCTTTGCGTTTTCCGGCGGCTCGAAGTTGATTTCACCCACTTTCAACAGTGCGAAGTACCGCTCGCCGTCTTTCGGCGGCCGGATTTTGCCGGAGATTGTGTCGCCGGTTCGGAGACTGAATCTGCGAATCTGGCTCGGCGACACGTAGATGTCGTCCGGTCCGGCCAGATAGGAACAATCAGCCGAGCGCAGAAATCCGAAACCATCCTGCAGGATTTCGAGCACGCCGTCGCCGGAGATATCTTCCCCTTTCTTGGCGTGCGCTTTGAGGATGCCGAATATGACGTCCTGCTTACGTGCACGGGCGACACCGTCGAGGCCCATGTCGTCCGCTATATTTACGAGTTCGGACGCGGGTTTTTGCTTGAGTTCAGTCAGATTCATCTTGGAGTTGGTGTGTGGTGTAAGTCACGCGTTGGCCACGCGATGCGCGAAAGCGGAAAAAACAAGAAATATTCAGTGGAGATCAGATCCGGGCAGGTCGCTTGGATCTACATTGGAAAAGATAGCACGCAACTTGAGTGGCGTCTACCCCGGTTTGAGACGTATCACCGGCGGCAGGCCGCCGGTGATACGATAATCTCGATTAAACGTTACCGTCTATGAATGCCGTGAGTTGCGATTTCGTTAGGGCGCCCACATGGGTTGCCACGATATTGCCTTCCTTGAACAGCATCAAAGTTGGAACGCCGCGGATACCATACTTCATAGAGGTGGCCTGATTCTGGTCGACATCGAGCTTGGCAATTCTGAGTTTGTCGGTGTATTCCGATGAGACCTCGTCGAGAATTGGCGCTATCATTTTGCATGGGCCGCACCATTCCGCCCAGTAGTCTACGAGAACTGGCGTTTCGGACTGCAATACGTCCGAATCGAAAGATTCATCGGTAACGTGGATTAAGTTTTCGCTCATCTAGGGGTTTATCTCACGAATATTGTGACGACTGCATTTTCGACCGAACCGAAACACAAATGCAAGCTTGAGAATGGCTCGATCTTACCGGAGAAGACCCGGTGAGAGGCGATCTCATCACAGAAGTCCAGTTTACTGATCTCCCACTTGATAAACGCCTGATCCAGGGGCTGGATGACGCGGGGTTTCAGTTTTGCACCCCAATTCAGGCGCGCACACTGCCATTGCTGCTGGAAGGACGGGATGTTGCTGGTCAGGCGCAGACGGGCACTGGAAAGACCGCCGCTTACCTGCTTGCGATCATGAATCGACTGCTCGGCGAGCAAGGAGCGGGCGGCGTTATCGACGACCGTACCGCGCCGGCGGCATTGATCCTGGCACCGACGCGTGAACTCGCAATTCAGATTTACAAAGACGCGCAGACGATCGGCGCCCATACCGATTTGAGGCTGGCGCTCGTTTATGGCGGCGTCGACTACGAAAAGCAACGTGAACAGGTGACCGATGGCGTCGATATTCTCATCGGAACGCCAGGTCGCTTGATCGATTATTTCAAACAGGGTGTCTACTCACTAAAAGGGATTAATTCGCTCGTGCTTGACGAAGCCGATCGCATGTTCGACCTCGGGTTCATCAAGGATCTTCGCTTTCTGCTGCGCCGCACCCCTCATCCGACCAAGCGCCTGAGCATGTTGTACTCGGCGACACTATCCTTGCGCGTTAATGAACTCGCCTACGAGCACATGAATAACCCCCAGGTTGTCGAGATAGCGCCGGACAAGCGTACAGCGGATAAAGTCGTCCAGTCGTTGTACCACGTCGGTTCCGAGCAAAAGATGTCTTTGCTGATCGGTTTGTTCAAACATCTCGACCCAAGCCGTTCCCTGGTGTTCGTGAACACGAAACGAGCGGTGGCCGACGTCGTCGCCTATTTCAAGGGTAATGGTTTTCACGCTCGCGCTTTGTCCGGAGACGTGATTCAGAGTAAGCGGCAGCGTCTCATCGAACAGTTCAAGACGGGGGAAGTGGACATCGTCGTGGCCACGGATGTCGCCGCCCGCGGCTTGCACATCCCCGATGTGAGCCACGTGGTCAATTTCGATCTTCCTCAGAATGGTGAGGACTACGTACACCGTATCGGACGGACCGCGCGGGCCGGTGCAGGCGGCGATGCCATCAGCCTGGTGTGCGAAGCTTATGTTTTTTCCTTGGAAAGTATTGAAGAATTTCTCGGCCACAAGATTCCGATCGCCCAGGTTAGCGAAGACCTGCTGATCGATTTGCAACCGCCTAAGGGTGACGACGGCCGCCCGCCTCGGGAAGGAAATCGGCGACGCTCGTCGCGGCGCCGGGGAAACCGGCCGGGACGAAGGACGCATTGAGCTTCTCAGCTCATATTCCGCGGCAGCGGGCTGGTGAAAAACCCCGTTTTTCGACAGGCTGCTAGGCGCGTCGCGTCGAACTTATTATCATTCCCGGACCCTGATCTTGCAGGAACCACCTCACCGCTATGCGTAAGTCCGTTCTGATAGGTCTGCTCTTCCTGGCGCTGGTGTTTGGATCCACAGTGGGACTCGTTGGCTGCGGACAAAAGGGTGACTTGTATCACCCGGACAAATACCAGGAATACCGACGCTGAGGCACCGAGTCGAGGGGCCGCGCACGCACATCGTTGTCGCCCACTGATGGTGTTGCCGCTACACTGCGCGCACCCGCAACGGTTGCGGGGACAAACATCCGCCTGAACCCGATCCGGAACGAACCAGAGGTTCCAATATGCGCCACGAGTATCGTGAAAGGCGTCTCCATGTAGACGGTACGGACCTGGCCGAGATCGCCGCAGCTGTGGGGACGCCTTGCTACGTATATTCCAGGGCGATGATCGAGGCGCGCTGGCGCGCCTATGACGCGGGTTTCAGTGGCCGCGACCACCAGATCTGTTATTCGGTAAAGGCCAATGGAAACCTTTCGATCATCCGGCTGCTCAGCCGCTTGGGCGCCGGTTTCGATATCGTTTCCGGCGGAGAGTTGGAGCGTGTGCTGGCGGCCGGTGCCCGTGCCGAAGACGTGGTGTTTTCCGGGGTCGGGAAAACACGTGATGAAATCGCCCGGGCGATCGAGGTGGGTGTCGCCTGCATCAACGTGGAGTCACTTGCGGAACTCGAGCGAATTTCGAGTGCCGCGAAGGCATTCGATCGGCTCGCCTCCATCAGTGTCCGGGTCAATCCGGATATCGATCCGGGAACCCATCCCTATATCTCGACCGGGCTCAGGGAAAACAAGTTTGGCGTCCCCTTGGGCGAAGTACGTGATATCTACCAGGCTGCCGCTGACGATCCGTGGTTGGAACCCGTCGGTATCGCCAGCCACATCGGCTCGCAGTTGGTATCAGTCGGTCCGGTGGTCGATGCTGCGCGCCAGATCGTTGAACTCGCCGAAGATCTTCGGGCTATCGGTATCGAACTCGATCATGTCGATGTTGGAGGCGGACTCGGTATACGCTACAGCGACGAACGCCCGCCTGAAATCGATGCATTCGTGAAAGCGATTTGTGCCGAGATCCCGGCGCATTATTCAGTAGCGCTTGAACCGGGACGTTCGCTCGTTGGGGAGGCCGGATTGCTGCTCACGCGCGTCGAATATTTGAAACGCACCGAAGCTAAAAACTTCGTCATAGTCGATGCTGCGATGAACGACCTCATCCGGCCGGCCCTCTATGACGCATGGCATGACATCCTGCCGGTGACCGAAAAATCTGCCGGTAACGAAGCGCTCGTCTGCGACCTCGTCGGACCGGTTTGCGAGACCGGTGATTGGCTTGCCCGACAACGAGAGCTTAATGCCGCGCCCGGCGATTTGCTCGCAATCATGGGAACCGGTGCGTATGGCTTCGTCATGACGTCGAACTACAATGCAAGACTGCGGCCACCTGAGGTATTGATCGATACCGATGGCTTCAAGATCATACGGTCGCGGGAGACGGTATCCGGCATGCTGGCGAGTGAACAGGATTGTCTGATCAGCTAGTTCGCGCTAAAAAAGTGCGTCAGGCGCCGGTAACGTCGCAAAATGGTGCAAGCATCGGGTTTGAATGCCCGCCGGCCCGCAGATTCAATAGGTTACCATTGGCACGCATTGTGCTCGCCAATGGCGCACAGGAGGCCGCATTAGCCACGGGCGGTTGCGCGAAGATCGGCCAGCGCAAGGCGGTCAGGGGGACAGCGACCCGGAATTAATGGATTTGGAAGGTTGGAGGATTACCCGATGTCAGTTGAGAATATTCTAAAAACAATCAAGGACGAAGACGTCCAATTTATTGATATCCGCTTTACCGATACGAAGGGCAAAGAGCAGCATGTCTCCGTGCCCGCGCGCGTCGTTGACGAGGGTTTCTTCGAAAACGGCAAGATGTTCGACGGTTCATCGATCGCCGGTTGGAAAGGTATCCACGAGTCCGACATGATGCTCATGCCGGATCCCGATACGGCAGTCATGGATCCGTTCTACGAAGAACGGACGCTGAACATTCGCTGCGATGTCGTCGAGCCAACGACTGGCGAAGGTTATGCACGATGCCCGCGCTCCGCGGCGAAACGCGCCGAAGCCTACCTCAAATCGTCGGGTGTCGGCGACACCGCGTATTTCGGACCCGAGCCCGAGTTCTTCGTCTTTGACGACGTGCGCTTTGGGGCCGAGATGAGCGGCGCGTTCTATGCGATCGAATCCGACGAAAGCTCCTGGGCTTCAGGAAAGGTATTCGAGGACGGCAATATCGGCCACCGTCCTGGTGTCAAAGGCGGATACTTCCCCGTACCGCCGGTTGATTCCCTGCAGGACATCCGATCCACGATGTGTCTCATCATGGACGAGATGGGCTTGGAAACCGAGGTCCATCATCACGAGGTGGCAACGGCGGGGCAATGCGAAATTGGTACCAAATTCAACACGCTGGTCCGCGGCGCAGACGGTTTGCAGATTCTCAAATACGTCATTCACAACGTGGCGCATGGCTACGGTAAAACGGCGACTTTCATGCCGAAACCGCTGGTCGGCGACAACGGCAACGGCATGCACGTCCACCAGTCGCTTTTCAAAGGCGGCAAGAACCTGTTCGCCGGCGCCGAGTACGGCGACATTTCCGAAACCGCGCTGCATTACATCGGTGGCATCATCAAGCACGCGCGCGCATTGAACGCGTTTACCAATGCTACGACGAACAGCTACAAGCGTCTGGTGCCAGGGTTCGAGGCGCCGACAATGCTGGCTTATTCAGCACGAAATCGCTCGGCCGGGATACGCATTCCCTGGGATTCCAACCCCAAGGGGCGACGCTTGGAGGTCCGTTTCCCCGACTCTGCAGGCAATCCCTACTTTACATTCATATCAATGATGATGGCCGGCATCGACGGGATCTTGAACAAGATCGATCCCGGCTCGCCGCTCGACAAGGATTTCTACGATCTCACGCCGGAGGAAGAGCAGGGCATTCCGACCGTGTGTTATGCACTCGACCAGGCGCTCGAGGCCTTGGACGGCGATCGGGAATTCCTAACGGCAGGGGGGGTCTTATCAGATGACACAATCGATGCCTACATCGATCTCAAGATGGAAGAAGTCAACACTTTGCGTATGACGACGCATCCGGTCGAATTCGACATGTATTACAGCGTCTAGCGGCGCTGCACGTGATTTTCGCAAAGCCTCCGTTTCGGGGGCTTTTTTTTGAACGGGTTACTGGATTTTCTGTCTAGCAGGGATAAACTTTGGATAATTTTGAGATAGGTTTTCATCATGCTCTATCGAATGGTTACTGTATTACTGCTGACCACCGCGGTGGCCGCCCACGCCGAGGTTTACCGGTACGTCGACGAGGATGGCAACGTGATCTTCTCCGACACGCCGCGCGAGGGCGCCGAAGCGATCGAGCTCCTCGAAACGACGATCGTTCCAGCATACAAGCCGCCGAGGCAGTGGAGTGATGCGTATTCGAATACGCAAGCCGCCGCCGTGCCTTACGAGACCATTGCGATCGCGAGTCCACCGCATGAGGAGACGCTGCGTAATGTCCAGTCGGTCACCGTAAGCGTGTCTCTTTCACCGGGCTTGCAGACAACTTTCGGCCATGAAGTCCAGCTTTATGTCGACGGTGCGCCGTTTGGCCAGCCGGGCGAGGCGACACAATTCGTGCTGGAGGAAGTCGAACGTGGCGCGCACGAGCTCCAGGCCGCGGTTTTTAATCGTTCCGGGCGCGAACTGAAGCGGTCCAGCGCCAGCGTATTCTTTCTGCACAAGCACTCCATCGTGAACCCCACGCAAGCGCGCTGATTTGGTCCGATTCTTGCAACGCGCTTGGTAAGCGGGGCAAGGCGTAGCCGTGACCCTCGGACGCGGGCCTACCCGCCCCTTAACTGTTTGATTATTGGTTCCAAATTTTGTCGCCGTTGGTTCGCCAATCGAGTCGCGCGGACCCTTCGCACCAAAATAGTGCATAATGATTGACCAGCTTGAAGCCTGCCAGAATCCGGACTTCGACCTCGTCGATGCCCTGATCACGGTAGTCATCCTGCTCGACCGGGATTTGCGCCTGGTCAGAGTCAACGCCGCTGCGCAGTCACTGTTCGCGATCAGCGAAACCAAGCTCAAACAGCAATCGTTGAAAGACGTCTTGCCGGGCGCCGATGAACTGGCGGATGCAGCACGGCGGGCGTTGGACGAGGGTCGATCGTTCACGGAATGGGACATGGCGCTGCGCAATACGCGATTCAATACCGCGACTGTGGGCTACACCGTCACCCCGTTGTGGCATGAGCATTCCGAACCCGATTACGTGGTGATCGAGATGACCAATGTAGAGCACCATCAGCGCACCCAAATCGAGGGCAATATGTCCATGCAGAACGACGTCACCAGTGCACTGCTACGCGGTCTGGCCCATGAAATTAAAAACCCACTGGGTGGCATTCGAGGTGCAGCCCAATTGTTGGAGAAAGAGCTCGAAGATCAAAAACAGGCCGAATACACGCAGATAATCATCGGCGAAGCCGACCGATTGCGTACGCTGGTCGATCGCATGCTCGGGCCGCGGGGTGAATCGATCAAACAGTTGATCAATATTCACGACGTACTGGAACACGTGCGCCAGATCGTCGAGGCGGAGCGTGAATCATCTGTGGAGTTCATCCGCGACTATGACCCAAGCCTCCCGGATATTCACGCGGATCGAGATCAGCTCGTCCAGGCTTTCCTCAATCTCGTTCGGAATGCTGTACAAGCAGTCGAGGGTCGTGGTGAATCCATCACTTTGCGAACGCGTGTCGACCGCCAGTTTACGATCGACTCGAAGCTGCACCGACTCGTCATACGGGCGCAGATCATCGACTTCGGACCGGGTGTCGACCCCGAGATCGCGAGCAGCATATTCATACCATTGGTATCGGGCAGAGCGGACGGATCGGGTCTGGGACTTCCCATTGCGCATTCACTGGTACACCGGCAAGGCGGTCTGATCGGCTTCGAAAGCGAGCCCGGCTATACCGTATTTTCGGTCTGGTTACCGGTTGGGGTGCCAGAGTGAATCGACAACACGAAGTGTGGATCGTTGACGACGATAAAGCGATTCGCTGGGTTCTCGAACGCGCCCTTGAGAAAGAACATATCGCGACCCGCAGTTTCGACACGGCGGACAAAGTTGTGACGAGACTCAGGAAATTCGAACCGGATGTGATCATTACGGACATTCGAATGCCCGGTACGGATGGTCTGCGCCTGCTGGAGCACGTTCAGAGTGAACATCCTCACCTGCCCGTGATAATTATGACGGCCTACGCCGATTTGGATCGGGCCGTGGCGTCATTTCGCGGTGGTGCGTTCGAATATCTGCCGAAACCATTCGATGTGGACGAGGTTATCGCGATCGTCAAGCGGGCCTTGCGAAAATCGACGGAGGTGCCGGGTACGCCGTTGACCTTGGAGGAGGCCGCTGAAGTTCCCGAAATCATCGGCTCGTCGGCCGCCATGCAGGAAGTGTTTCGTGCGATCGGGCGGTTGGCAAATTCGAACATGACGGTCCTGCTCACCGGTGAATCGGGTAGCGGCAAGGAACTCGTCGCACGCGCACTCCATCGACACAGTCCACGCGCCATGAAACCATTCATCGCGTTGAATACGGCCGCGATCCCCCGCGATCTATTGGAATCGGAGCTTTTCGGCCACGAAAAAGGTGCTTTTACCGGGGCGGCCGGGCGGCGTATCGGACGTTTCGAACAGGGCGATGGAGGAACCTTATTCCTGGACGAGATCGGCGATATGCCGGCGGAACTTCAAACGCGGCTATTGCGTGTACTGGCTGACGGTGAATTTTACCGGGTCGGTGGGCACGAACCCATACGCGTGGATGTACGCGTGATCGCAGCGACCCACCAGTACCTCGAAGATCGCGTTCGCGCCGGCGAATTTCGCGAAGATCTGTTTCACCGCCTAAACGTGATTCGCCTGGAACTTCCCGCTTTACGCCAGCGAACGGACGACCTTGAGGCGCTGGCCGAACATTTTCTGCGCACGACTGCAGCGGAACTCGATGTCGATCCCAAACGTTTGACGCCTGGCGCGTTGGAAGTCATGCGCAATTTCGACTGGCCGGGAAACGTCCGGGAGCTCGAAAACGTCTGCCGGCGAATCATGATCATGGCACCCTCGCGTGAGATCGAGCGTGAGGACCTACCGCACGAATTACTGACGGGGTCCCATACCGGTAGCAATGATGGCGAGGACTGGGAATCCGCACTAAGACGGTGGGCGGAGCGGCGGCTCAAAAATACGGATACGCCGATACTCGACGAAGCCGTTCCGCGCTTTGAGAGTGCAATGATTCGCGTCGCCCTCAATACGACGCACGGACGACGTCAGGAGGCAGCGAAGTTGCTGGGCTGGGGACGCAATACCCTGACGCGAAAGATTAAGGAACTGGCGTTGGACGTATAGGGGCCATCCGAGCTCCAAATGCGGCGATTATTCCGCCAGCCAGCTCGCGACGGTTCCCGAGAAATAACTCAGGATCCCGTCGGCCCCCGCACGTTTAAATCCGGTCAAGGATTCCAGGACCACCGCCCGTTCGTCGAACCATTCGGCCATGCCCGCAGCTTTGAGCATCGCGTATTCGCCGCTGACCTGGTAGACGAAGGTCGGCATTCCGAACTCCGCTTTGACGCGTTGGACGATATCCAGATAAGGCATTCCTGGCTTTACCATCACCATGTCCGCACCTTCCGCTATGTCGAGCGCGACCTCGTGCAATGCTTCGTCTGAATTTGCCGGATCCATCTGATAAGTTTGCTTACCGCTTTTGCCAAGATTCGCAGAAGAACCGACCGCATCGCGAAACGGCCCGTAAAAAGCAGAAGCGTATTTTGCGGAGTAAGCAAGAATCTTGACGGCAGTGTAGCCTTCGGCATCGAGTGCCTTGCGGATCGCGCCAATGCGGCCATCCATCATGTCCGACGGAGCAACGATATCGACCCCTGCCCGCGCCTGGGACAGCACCTGCTTCACCAGGACTTCGATGCTTTCGTCATTGAGAACATCGCCGTTCGTTCCGAGCACTCCGTCGTGGCCATGGGTCGTGAACGGATCGAGCGCGACGTCCGTTATCACGCCCATCTCCGGAACGGCATGTTTGACTTCCTGAATAGCGCGCTGGGCGATGCCGTCGGCATTGTAGGCCTCGCGTCCGTCGTCGGTTTTGCGATCATTCGGGGTGACCGGGAAGATCGCGACGGCCGGAACGCCGAGCCCGTGAAGCCTGCGTGTTTCTTCAATCGCGAGATCGATGCTCAATCGCTCGACACCGGGCATGCTCGGTACGGGTTCGCGCGTGTCGGTTCCGTCCAGCACGAACAATGGTGCGATCAAATCGTCGACCGTCAAGTGGTTTTCGCGCACCAGACGGCGTACGAAATCATCGCTTCGTGTACGGCGCAAGCGCGTGTCGGGGTATCGCCTGTCGAGCAAATGTCGCATCGGGAACTGTCATTCGGCCTCGAAATAAAGGAGCCGGGCCCATGACGGGCTTGCGGTACTATTTGACCACATCCCCGTAGCTGAAACAGGCATCACAATGCCAGGCATCGCCGGGCTTCGCGTCTACTGCGAATTTCTCACCACTGTCCTGCGCCGGCCATCGTTTCCCACACTGCAACGCGGCGTGCTCGACTTAGGGAACCTCTGAGTAAGTTTATGGTGCGGGTGAATGGTGCATGAAATCGTGCCGATCAAGGCACGAATCGCAGGCCATAGCGGGAACTATTGGCAAGATTCGTCGGTTAAGGCTCCGCGATTTCATGGGCAAGGCAGGTGTGCCATAACTTATTCAGAGGTTGCTTAGATGGCTTGATACGCCCGCGTACGGATCAGCGGGTACTGGGCAGTTCACTGCAGGTGTTTTCAATCCAGGCTTCTACCTCCTGCGTTATGAGTTTTGTCGATTTGCCGTCCGTATCTATAGGTGGCCCGACGACGACTTCGATCGTACCGGGGTACTTGGTCAGCGCGTTTCGCGCCCAGAAAATTCCCGCGTTGTGCGCGACAGGAACGACAGGCCTTCCGCAGCGCAGCGCCAGGGCGCCGCCAGTTTGCGTATAGCGCCCTTTATCGCCCACCGGTATGCGCGTTCCCTCCGGGAATAACAGCACCCACCAACCGTCCTGGATCCGCTCGCTCCCGAGCGCGAGGACGGTGCGCAAGGCTTTCGATCCGGCGCCGCGGTCGATGGCGATCGGGTTCAGGCTGGCGAGGCCCCAACCGAAAAAAGGCACCCTCAAAAGTTCGCGTTTCAAAACCTGGGATTGACGGGGAAAGATGAGCTGCAAAGCGATCGTTTCCCAGGCGGATTGATGCTTGCACATGATCACGCCCGGATCCGCGGGAATGTGTTGTGCGCCGCTCAGGTGCCAACTCAAGCCGCATGACACACGAAGCCACGCAATGGTAAGTACCGACCAGCGCGTAATGACGGCGTAACGCCAGGTCCGGGGCAGCGGCAGGATCGCAATACCGATAAAGCTGAAAACCACGGTCAACGGCGCGAGCCCGGCGTAGAAGACCAACGAACGCATTGTCGCGAGATTCATGATTGTGCGATGACCGCACTCACGGCGCCCATCAGGTCGTCAAACACCTCGATGTCGCCAATAGCCCTCAATGTCTCGACGTCAATTACGTCGAGCCCGGTACGAACCAATAGGGGTCGCGCGCCGACTTTAACCGCAGCCGTGAGATCGCTGACTTTATCGCCAACGAACGCCGTCTGCGCTAAATCGATTCCCAGGCGATCCTGGATCGCCTTCAGCAGCCCGGGTTTCGGTTTACGGCACAAGCAGTTGTCGTCGGCGCCGTGAGGACAAAAGAAGAACGCATCGATCGATGCGCCGTAGCGCGCCAGATCGTCGAGCAACCGGCGATGGATTGCATTGAGGGCGGCGATGTCGAACAAGCCACGTGAGATTCCCGACTGATTGCTTACGACGATTATTCGGAATCCCACGCTTTGCGCGCGCGCGATTGCTTCAAGACTGCCTGGAAGCGGACGAAAATCGGCCGGAGATCGGATGAAATCCCTCGAGTCCTCATTGATGACGCCGTCGCGATCTAGAATTAGCGAACGCACAAGCCTGCTAGTCACCCGTTATGCAGTTTGCCGATGTCAGCGACCCGAGTGAACAAAACGTGCAATGACGATAATAATGCGAGCCGATTGTCGCGTAGACGCTCGTCTTCACACATCACCAAAACGTTGTCGAAGAATGCGTCAACCGGATCGCGAAGACCCGCCAGTAGTTCCATGTACCGCGTGTATTCCTGTCCAATAAAGAGATCCTCCGCCTCACTCGCGAGAGCGTTGTATTGATCCGCGAGGGTTCTTTCCTCCGGCTCAGCCAGCAGATCTCGGTCGACCATGAGTGGCGGTTCCCGCTCGAGCTTTTTCAGAATGTTGGCGATGCGCTTGTTCGCACTGGCCAGTGCAATCGCCGCATCCATTTCCCGAAAACCGGTAACGGCGCCGAGACGACGGGCCGTTTCGAGCGGTGAGCCTGGATCGTTGGCCCATACAGCATCGCAGGCGTCCGTCGGTGCGCCGCGGTCCACGAAATAGCCACGCATCCGGTCACGAACGAAAGCGTAGACCTTGTTCGAAGTATTCTCGACCAGGTTGATCTCTCCATAAGCCGCAACTGTAGTTGAGATCGCGCTGCGTAAATCGAGGCCTATTTCGCCTTCAATGAGAATGCGCAGTAATCCGAGCGCGGCGCGTCGTAATGCGTACGGATCTTTATCGCCCGTGGGCATCGATCCAATACCGAATATGCCGACCAGCGTATCCAGCTTGTCAGCCAACGCAATACACCGTCCGGCAGATGAACCGGGAATCGCGTCGCCCGCGAATCGCGGCCTGTAAAAATCTCCCAGAGCTTCGCACACGGCTTCCGGTTCTCCGTCCGCCAGCGCGTAATAGCGACCCATCGTCCCCTGTAGTTCCGGAAATTCACCGACCATCTCCGACAACAGGTCACAGCGTGAAAGATGAGCCGCGCGTGAGACAGATTCCGGATCAGCACCGAAGGTGTTGGCGATGCGTTTCGAAATTTCCTCGACACGCTTGGTTTTGTCTAGCAGGGAGCCCAGGCGTTTTTCGAATACCATATCGGACAATAGTTCGTGGCGCGCCTCCAGACGCTGGGCGCGATCGGTTTTCCAGAAGAATTCGGCGTCGCTGAGGCGCGGACGAATAACCCGTTCGTTCCCCGAGCGCACGACCATCGGATCGCGGCTTTCGATATTGCAGATCGCAATGAAACGATTGCGCAGATTTCCGTTGACATCGTGCACGGGAAAATACTTCTGGTGATCCTTCATCGACGCGATCAACACCTCTGGGGGAAGCGCGAGAAAGTGCTCGTCGAAACTCCCATCTATGGCGACGGGCCATTCGACGAGCGCCGTCACTTCGTCGATGAGATCAGCGTCGATCAGTACCGTATCGTCATTTTCGCCCACGCAGGCCTCGATCAATGAGCGAATGTGATCACGACGTTTTGCGAACCCTGGGATCACCCACCCGGTTTTTTCCAGCTCGCCGGCATAGTCGTCGGGATGTTGAAGTTCGATCGGGGTGGGGTGATGAAATCGGTGCCCGTATGTAACACGTCCGGCCGCAAGTCCCAGGATTTCGCACTCGACGACACCGGCACCGTACAACATGACGAGCCAGTGGACGGGCCGTACGAATTCGACCGAGTGCTCGCCCCAGCGCATGCGTTTGGATACCGGCAGGCTCGCCAGGGCTTCGGATACGATGCCCGGCAGCACCTCAGCGGAACTACGACCGTCGATGTGAAGATCGTAGGCGAGCCACTCGCCGTCATCGGTTTTCAAGCGGCCGAGATCCGTGACTGCTACCCCGCAGGAACGGGCAAATCCTTCGGCTGCCCGCGTCGGTCGGCCGGATTGATCAAAAGCGACGTTCAGAGCCGGTCCGCGGCGTTGTTCAATGCGATCCGGTTGCTCCGCTGCGAGTCCTTTCACGATCAGCGCCAACCGCCGCGGCGTCGCATACGGCTCGATTACGCCGAACGCTAATCTGGCTGTTTTCAATCCCTCCTCGACGTTCAAGGAGAAAGCTTGCGACAGGCGAAGCAGAGATTTCGGTGGTAATTCTTCCGTTCCGAGCTCGATCAATAGATCTTTTTTCATCGCTATCCGGCGGAAGCCGATGTCGCTCGGACGGCCATTGGAAAGCCGAGCGCTTCACGAGCGGCGTAATAGGCTTTCGCGATGGCGCGCCCGAGGCTGCGAACACGCTGAATGTATCGTTGGCGCTCGGTTACCGAAATGACGCGGCGTGCGTCGAGCAGGTTGAAAGTATGAGAGGCCTTGACCATTTGTTCGTAGGCCGGCAGCGGCAGGTTGAGCTCGATGAGGCGATTGGCCTCTACTTCGCATTGGTCGAACCATGCGAACAAGGCCTTGGTATCTGCGTGCTCGAAATTGTAGGCGGACATCTCGACTTCGTTCTGAAAGTAAACGTCGCCGTAAGTGACCCGACGGGTGTCGGACGCTGCCCAAATGACGTCATAAACCGAGTCCACCCCCTGCAGAACCATTGCGATCCGCTCCAGCCCGTAAGTGATCTCCCCGGATACCGGCCGACAGTCGAGCCCGCCAACCTGCTGGAAATAGGTGAACTGGGTGATCTCCATGCCGTTCAACCAGACCTCCCAGCCCAAGCCCCAGGCGCCCAGGGTGGGCGATTCCCAGTTATCTTCGACGAACCTCAAGTCATGCACGAGTAAATCGATGCCGAGCGCGCGCATTGAATCGAGGTACAGATTTTGAATATCGTTCGGTGACGGTTTGAGCAGCACCTGAAACTGGTAATAGTGCTGCAGCCGATTCGGATTGTCCCCGTAGCGCCCGTCGGTCGGGCGCCGCGAAGCCTGTACGTAAGCGACGCGCCAGGGCTCTGGACCTATGGCGCGCAGAAACGTGGCTGGGTGAAAGGTCCCAGCGCCCATTTCCATGTCGTATGGTTGGGCGATAACACAGTCGAGGTCGCTCCAAAATCGCTGCAATTCGAAAATGAGCGCCTGAAACGTTTGGGGTGAGGATGGCAGCGTGCTCATGCTAAGTTCGGCGAAAAAGGGGCGGGAGAACTTGGGGGCGAAAGTATAGCGGTAGACTTCAAGGTTTAGTATGCCGCGGCGGGTCCAGCCCGCATATTGCACAAAGGCGGTCGCGGCGCTCAGAGACTTTGTTTAACAAACAAGATCAATTCGGCCATTCGACGATATTTGAGCCAGTCGCAATGGGTACCGTCGCTTGCGGCCTACGACGCCCCGGCTGGTCCATGCACGCCTGGACTTGGTCTTCACTCTCGCCATAGCAACCGCTATGACTCGAGCTCCAGACCGGCGTCCAGACGCACCTGTCCTCAGCCGGCACCGCCGTCCTTCATGCAATATGCGAGCTAGCCCGCCGGTTAAAGTTCGGCGCGGGCGAGCCGACACAGATCCCACAAGAGGATTTCGCCCATGGAGAGTTGTGACCTGCACATCGTCGAAACCGCCGGCTGGCGCGCATTACTGACGCACGCCCAGATCGCGGGGGGTGTACGTATTTCTCCGGCGGCCGAGGAATACATGATCAGCATGCTATTCCGACAGATTGGCGTCGAGATGATCGGGATGGATCCGGAAATAGGGCTGCTCGATCGTCTCAACCAAATGCTCATGGCAGACACCGTGGATCCGGCGCTTATCGGCGATCAGTGCTTATTGCTGGCCGGACTGTTTCCCGAAAACGCGATCCGCAAGGGAATTCCGGTAGCCTATTTCGTTCAGGTTGGCCGCAATGCCTATCGCGAGTACGCCTCTAGATACGGTTCGGACCTTCACGCATTATTGGGTGATGAGTTCGTCCTCGCGATGGATACTTTGCAAACCGTGCGCCTTTTGCAATCGGGCAAGCCATGCATCGACGGATTTAACGCTTATCATTTGTGGCGGGATCTCGGAAGCTCGAACGGTTGGCGCGTCTTGCGCAAGTTGACGGCTGCGCTACCCGCCAGCTGCGGATCGAGTGACAGCGTTCATTGATAGGCTAGCAGCCTGTCGGACTTAGGGAATCGTAGCGAGGCGGTTGGGAGAGAGGTCTGAGAGGTGTCATGGTTTGAGGCGAATAGTGGTGCTATTTAACGAAAACCATGGCACATCTGGACTGCTATCCCAACGCCCAAGTCAATTCATCCTAAGTCCGACAGGCTGCTAGGCGTGAATGCATGTGTTGCTTTCGGGACCGGTGATCACCCTGCACCGTCTGGAAAATCATCCTATCTCACTCATCGTTTGATTCGTCGGGAGCTTCGCTCTCCTTGATGAGGTCCTCGAAGCGCTTGTTGATGGTTCGCATTTTGTAATCGGGTAATTCATATACCCATTGTGCCGTACTCTTCTTGAGACGCGCGGCTTCGTCTGCTACGGCTTCGGCGGCGCCGGTCTCTCGCGACTCGTCCTCGCCATCGGTCTTTTCTGCCTCCCCTTCTTCCTCTTCCTCTTCCTCGGCTTCGAGGAGTTCGGGGTCGAAGGAAAAATCGAATCGTACGAGTGATCTACCCTCGAGCTCGAACTCTTCGAGTGTAGCGACGAGACCATCGAAGGTCTGTAGTTCGATTTGCTTAATCGACGTGAGCTGCCCGACCCGTGTCGCAGATGCCACGTCGTTGAATTTCAGGGATAGTAGGATTGCTCCGATGCTCGAGATCGTTGCTTTCGATTTGGCTTCATACCCTTCCGGAATGTTTGCAAGCTCAAAATAGTTCTTCGACGAATCCGACTTGGCAACCAGGATTGTCTCGCCTTCTTGCGTTTGTATGGAAACCTGTTTCACTCGCTGCGTATCGATGTCGGTAATATCGGATTCGTGCCATTTATATGTCTCGGCGGAAATGTCGAGTTCACCCGCGACGAGCCATGATTGCTGGCCGCCAAGCTTGCGAACGTAATGCTGTTTCCGGGCGCCGGTGTTTAGCGCATTTCCGATCACCAAGGCGGCTATGGCCTCATTGGTGTCCGTGGTGAGTTCGATGAGTGTACCGTCGGCTTCGTCGGAGTCGATATCGGCGACACCGATACGCGGATAATTCTCTGGAATCGTCGTTTTTTCCTCAACGAGCTTGAGCTCGGCCATCTGCAAAACCGCACGTTTAACATGGGCAAATTCCGCTGGAAACCCGTCGCGGTTTTCAACTTTCCAAGCGTCGTGGTCCCGCACGAGAATCGTTTCGTGTTCAGCGGATTTCAGATGGACGCGACCGATGTCGTTCAAGCGGTCAATGAGGCCGGGATGCAGGTATGTGCGAACCATCTCGGTTTGAGGCGCCTTGTCCTCGCTTACTTTCCAGGCCAATCCGATGACGGCAAGAGTCAGCAGGGCGAGGCCGACGGTTTTCGCGTTCATTACGGCTTCTCCCGCGCCTGACTCAACTGCCGCGCCGCGCGCGCTGTGAAGACGCTGACGACCACGGCCAATATCGATATGAGCAGCGGCACGAGCGCTGTATTAACGAACTTGAGCTGGGCCCCTAAGCGCTCGATATTCCGCTGCAGGTCGTGTTGGACGGCTCTGAGTTCTTTACGGGTGCGGAGCTGTTCCTGCCTGAATTTGTCTATTTCGGCTCTTTGCTCCGGCGTCAGAAACATCTCGTTTTCGCTTTCCTGGCTCTGTAATTCCGCAAGTTTTTGCTCGGCTTCGTTCAGTTTTGTCTGCAGCGCTTGCTCCCGTTCGCGAAACTGTGATTCCGCTTCCCTTTGAATTTCCTGCACGATCTTGAAGGGGCGTGCGTACTGCCCGCGGCTGCGCAGGCCAATGAGATCGTCGTTCCCGCCGAGATTGTCTATGGCGTTGATCAGGAAATCGGCGTTGTTTCCAAACGGATCCGGTATGCGCATTCCAGCGAAATTGCTAAACCGGACCCAAAATCGATCCGCTAGAAGATCGGTGTCCGCAACCACGATGACATTGATCGGAGTTTCCGATTTCATCATGAAGCTTTCATCTTGCGGCGCTCGCTTTTCCTCGTCGGAAAGCGGACGCCCGTCCGGAAAAGCGGTCTCTGCAGTCCCGGATATGCGCATGGCAACGACGTGCTCACGGTCGTCCGATTCGAAATTCTCGAGTAATCCGGCCGGATTGCGGACAAACACGATCGCGTCACGCTCCAACAATCCGGAATCGCCTCCGACCTTTATCAATGAAATGTGAGAGAGGGTATGGCCTTCGATTGGTTCGAGTGATCCGGCCGTCCCCACGTTGATGATCTTTAACTCGTTGGTCACGAAATCGTCGGAGTTCAAGGCGACGCCCTGAAGCTGAAGCCATGGCAAATATTCGACTTCCTGTGGCCCCCGCTCGCCGCGAAAATTCACGCGCACGGCCGCGTCCACGCTGCCCACGACTTTGTCGGGAACGAGACGTAGGCCCCATTTCTCGAGCAATGGCGCAAGGTCGGAATCGAGCTTGGGAATGACGCCGGGGCTGGTGGGATCCGGGCGCGTGCGATCCTGCTCGGCCATCGGATCGACGAATATCATGGCTTTCCCGCCACTGAGCACGAATTGATCGAACGCGTAGGTAGTCTGCCGTGAAATTTCCTTGGGATGGACCACGATCAAGGTATCGATATCCTCCTCGATTTCGGTCGCATCAATATCGAGTTCGCGAATTTCGTAGAGTTCTCTCAGCATTTGGAAGGAAGCCCAGTCCTCCCCAGATGACTGCCCGGTCATGGGATCCGGAGGTGGTGCAAATACAGGGAGCTCCGAGTACACGCCGATCACGCGCCTTTGTGGATACGCGAGGGTGTAGATCATCTTCGTGATCTCGTATTCGAGCGCGTCTTCGCGCTCAGGACTCAGCAGTTCCAGAACCTCGGTGTCGCCGGTTGCGTTCGTACCCACGAGCCCGAGATAACCCATTTCGCCCGTTGCCGTCAGGGACAGTTGTCGCACGCCATTCGCGACCGCCTCGTCTTCCGCTTCAGAAAAGGGCTCGGGGTCAATCACGAACAGCTTGAGTTTGCCGTTTCCGACCGCTACGTATTCCTCCAGCATGTCACGCACGCGCTTCCCGTAGTTCAAAAGCTGCGGCACGTCGGCGAACTGTTTCGCCGAATAATACAGGCGCACGGTTATTGGCTCGCCGATTCCAGCAAGTATATTTTGGGTCCCGTCGGATAGCGTGTAGAGACTGTTTTCGGTCAGATCGAGGCGCACCGCCGTCAGTGTCTGGTTCGCAATGATATTGACCCCAAGAAACAACGCCAGGGCGATAAGAACACTGGTTCCTGTCTCGATCTTTCTATTCATCCGACTAGATGTCCGTAAAGTTCAGGCGGTGATGCGGTGTAAAACGCCCGACTCAGTTGCTTTTAGTGGCCTGAATTGCAAGAACGTTTGCATAGAGCCAAAAGGCTATGAGGCTCGCGAAGAAAACGAGATCTCGCAAATCAATTACGCCCTTGAGTATCGAATCAAAATGCGTGAGAAAGCTAAAGGAACTGATGACGTCGACGATAGCGCGCGGCGCCCAGGCGCTGAAGACGTCAAGCACCATGGGAAACCCGCTCAAATTGAACGCAAAACAGATGACAAAGCTTACGACAAACGCAATGACCTGGTTTTTAGTCAACGCGGAGATGCACGATCCGATGGAGAGGAAGCCCCCAGCCATCAACAGGCTGCCGATATAGCCGGCGGCGATCACCGTATTATCAGGCTCGCCCAGGTAGTTGACCGTCGCCCATATCGGCAAAGTACCGGCCAGGGCGACAGCGGTAAAACACCAGGCGGCGAAAAACTTACCCAAAACGGTTACGGTCAGCGATACCGGCAGGGTAAGCAGCAGCTCCAGCGTTCCTGCGCTGCGTTCTTCCGACCAAAGGCGCATCGAAATAGCCGGTATCAGGAACATGTAGATCCACGGGTGGAAGCGGAAAAACGGTTCGAGGTCAGCCTGGCCGCGCTCGTAAAAACCGCCGATGTAGAAAGTGAATACGCCAGTTAAGACGAGAAAGATAACGATGAAGACATAGGCAACCGGTGTCGCAAAGTATGCACTCAGTTCACGCTTGAGTATCGTGCTAAATCCCGTCATGTCCGGTGTATCTCCCCGCCGTCCGATGCCGTTGTAGTGATGCTGCGAAACACTTCGTCCAAGCGGCCATGTTCGACGAAAAACTCATGAGGACTGCAACCTATGTCAGCGAGACACTGCTGAACGGCTACAGCGGGATTGGCCCCTTCTTCCGGAATGACGGTGATCCTGGCCTCGTCGCCGCTACGTGATTCTTCAACATCTTGCACACCACTCATCGAGCGGAGCGCGCTACGCACTCTCTCGATATCCGATGCGTCGATGAGGACGGTAGCAGCGTTGTTATAGCGTGAGCGGCTGGCCAACTCACGCGGAGTTCCGCTGAAAATGATTTCGCCCCGGCCGATGATGATAGCGCGTGTGCAAACAGCGTTGACCTCTTCGAGAATGTGAGTCGAGATTACGATGGCTTTATTGGCAGCCATTTCCTGGATCAATGTCCGCACTTCGTGCTTCTGATTTGGATCGAGACCATCCGTAGGTTCATCCATAATCAAAATTTCAGGGTCGTGGAGGATCGCCTGCGCCAGTCCCACGCGGCGTTTGAATCCCTTGGACAGCGTCTCTATGCGTTGGTGGAGTACGCTTTCGAGGTGAATTCTGGACACTACTTCGGTGATGCGGGCGTTACGCTGCGAGCGCGATATGCCGCGAATGTCCGCGATGAATTCGAGAAAGCCGATGGGCGTCATTTCGCCATATGCCGGCGCGCCTTCGGGCAGATAGCCGATCCGCGCCTTGGCTTCGATCGGCGATTTTTCGATGTCGAATCCGGCGATCGAAACACTGCCGCTGGTTGGAGTGAGAAATCCGGTGATCATTTTCATGGTGGTCGATTTACCGGCGCCGTTGGGTCCGAGGAAACCAAGTACCTCGCCACGGTAGACCTTGAGCGAGAGATCTTTCACCGCCCGCAGGCTCCCAAAGTCTTTGCTCAGACTGTTGACTTCAATCAAGGCTTCCATCGACATCGATCCCTCTAAGCTGGCCCAGGTTAACTCGGGCGATTGGCTGCGGCGCAGGGATTCACCACGGGCGTCTGCCACGGCGTCGCGAAATTGAGCGCAGATGAAATATTCTCTGTTTCCTCAAGGCCATTATCCCGTCGCGGTGCTTGCGGCCCTATTTCGACCGGCGCAGAGTCTTCCACACGGCGTATAAAGGCGTCAACACCATTCGAAGACCCAAACGGATGCTCGAAGTTTCACGACAGCGCGTTATTCGCGAGGATTATTACTTTAATCTTCGGGCACCCGGGATTATCCTTGGCGCCCGTTTCCGACCTCATGAGGCCGCCTTTCCATGCAACATCCCGAGACCTACGACGTCATCGTTGTCGGCGGCGGCCATGCCGGGACCGAAGCGGCACTCGCGGCGGCACGCATGGGGGTGGACACGCTGCTGCTCACGCAAAGTATCGAAACGCTCGGACAAATGTCTTGTAATCCCGCGATCGGAGGCATTGGTAAGAGTCATCTCGTCAAGGAAATCGACGCGCTGGGCGGCTTCATGGCCCGCGGTGCCGACGCTTGCGGAATCCATTTTCGCACGCTGAACGCGAGTAAGGGGCCGGCGGTGCGTGCTACACGCGCGCAGATTGACCGCGGCTTATATCGGACCTGCGCCCGCGGCGTGCTTGAAAACCAGCCCCAGCTCACGCTCTTCCAGCAGGGGGTTGATGATCTCGTTGTCGAAAACGCGAGGGTGGTCGGTGTGGTCACCCAGATTGGGCTCACATTCCGCGCGCGCGTAGTCGTGCTTACCGTGGGTACTTTTCTCGGCGGCCGCATTCATATCGGGGAATCGAATTACAGCGGTGGACGCGCAGGTGATCCGCCATCTCTGGCGCTAGCCCGAAGACTGCGCGAGCTGCCGATCAGGGTGGGGAGACTCAAAACGGGTACGCCGCCACGCATCGACGGGCGCAGCGTCGATTTCGACAAGCTGGAAATCCAGCCGGGCGACGAACCGCGCCCGGTATTTTCATTCACGGGCTCACGCGCAGATCACCCACGTCAGGTCCCGTGTCACATCACCTACACCTGCGAACGAACGCATGACATCATTCGCGACGGGCTCGAGCACTCGCCCATGTTCAATGGCAGCATTAAGGGCGCAGGTCCACGCTATTGTCCGTCGATCGAAGACAAGGTCGTTCGCTTTGGGGACAAATCCTCGCACCAGATCTTCGTCGAACCCGAAGGCTTACATACGCGCGAAATTTATCCCAACGGGATTTCGACCAGCCTTTCATTCAACGTACAAATCGATTTCGTGCGTTCGATCAATGGGTTCGAACGAGCGGTTATCACGCGGCCGGGATATGCGATCGAATACGATTATTTTGATCCGAGAGATATCACGCCCTGGCTCGAAACCAAACAGATCGAAGGTCTGTTCTTCGCCGGCCAGATTAACGGCACGACTGGTTACGAAGAAGCTGCGGCACAGGGCTTGCTCGCGGGGATCAACGCCGCGCGGCGAATAAGGGAAGAGGACACATGGTACCCGCGCCGTGACGAGGCCTACCTCGGTGTACTGGTCGACGATCTCGTTACCCGCGGCACCGACGAGCCGTATCGCATGTTCACGAGTCGCGCGGAATACCGCCTGATGTTGCGTGAAGATAACGCGGATCAGCGTCTCACGCCCGTCGCAAGGAAACTGGGTCTGATCGACGATGATCGCTGGCGCCGGTTCGAGGCCAAGCGAAAGGCGATCGTGACGGAACAACTCCGGCTTGACGGCGTGTGGATGACGCCGGGACGAATACCCCCCGACCTTGCCACGGAAGTAATTGGACAACCGCTGCGCAAGGAACAAAGGCTGTCTGAACTACTGCGGCGCCCCGAAATTGACTATGCGATGCTCATGCGGCTTCCCGGTGCAGGTCCGGGTGTCACCGACGCGGCCGTGATCGAGCAACTCGAGAATAGCGCACGCTACAGCGGCTACATCGAGCGTCAGCGTGAAGATGTGAAACGCGATCAGTCCCATGAACAAATGCGAATTCCCGTCGCCGTTAATTATCGGGATGTGCGCGGTCTATCGAACGAGGCCGTGCAAAAGCTGTCGGACCACCGACCGGTGACCGTCGGGCAGGCGGCGCGCATTTCGGGAGTGACCCCCGCTGCAATATCATTGCTGCTGGTCTATCTCAAGAAATATGGCGTGGCCCTGGCGAAGTCCGCCTGAACAAGCAGCCTGTCGGACTTAGGATGAATCTGCTACGGCGTTGGGATAGCGGTCCAGATGCGCCATGGTTCTCGTTAAATAGCACCACTATTCGCCTCAAACCATGACACCTCTCAGCCCGCTCTCCCCCCCGCCTCGCGACGATTCCCTAAGTCCGACAGGCTGCTAGGTCCCCGATAATGGGCGCGGATACGGTCGCGGGGATCATCCGCGATGCCGCTGACAAACTCGGTATTTCCCTGACCGAGAAGCAATTCGATCAACTCTGTAGCTATGCAGAATTGGTCGGTAAGTGGCGGCGCTTTGCCAGCTTGACTTCGGCCTCGACGCCCGCGAGTTTCGCGAGTGAGCATATCGCCGATTGTCTATCGGTACAGCCGTATGTAAACGGCCCCCGCGTTGTGGACGTCGGCTCCGGTGCGGGCTTGCCCGGACTCGTACTGGCAATCGCCTTGCCGCACCTTTGCTTCACTCTATTGGAACCGCGCAACAAACGCATGAGATTTCTTACGCAAGCGCGAATCGATCTCGAATTGTCGAACGTCGAGGTGTTAGCCGAGCGGGTCGAGGCGTATCGCCCGGCGCAGGCATGTGACGACATCATCGCGCGCGCCTTCGGGTCAATGTCGCATTTGCTGGCAAAAACTCGAAAGCTACAGCGCCCGGGCACGCGAATCATCGCCATGAAAGCCGCACTCGATCCGGAAGAAGCGCTGGATTGCGTTGTGCCGGCGGGCTTACTCCGAATCGTACCCTTGGATGTTCCGGGGTTCAGGGAACGAAATCTCGTCATCGTTGAATTTGCTGGGGAGAGAAAATGACTTGTGCGATAATCGCGCCACGCATCTCAGTTTAACCGAACTCGTCCCGGCCTGAGCCACTACGATGGACCCGAAATCCGCATGTCACGCGTCCTTGCTATTGCTAATCAGAAAGGCGGAGTCGGCAAGACGACGACGAGTGTCAATTTAACTGCTTCGCTCGCGGCGACGAAACGGCGATTGTTGCTGATCGATCTCGATCCGCAGGGCAATGCGACCATGGGTAGCGGGATCGACAAGCGTGCGTTGACGACGTCGAGTTTTGAAGTGCTCATGGGTGAGACCACGATCGAGCAGTCGCTGCTTACTGAAATCGATGCCGGCTATCATCTTCTGCCCGCGAACGGGGATTTGACCGGCGCCGAAATCGGCCTGCTGGAAGAACTGGGAAGAGAACTCCGGCTGCGTCATGCGCTCGAACTAGTGCGCGAACGTTATGAGTACATCATTATCGACTGCCCGCCGGCGTTGAACATGCTGACCGTCAATGCGTTGGTAGCGGCCGATGCCGTGGTCATTCCCATGCAGTGCGAATACTACGCGCTCGAAGGTTTATCCGCATTGCTCGAAACGATCGACAAGATAAAGAAATTCCTGAATCCGGAGCTCAAAGTCGAAGGCTTACTGCGCACAATGTTCGACCCTCGTAATAATCTTGCGAACGAAGTGTCCCAACAGCTTCTCGCACATTTCGGTGACAAGGTTTACCGCACCATCATTCCCCGAAACGTACGCCTCGCCGAAGCGCCGAGTCATGGCTTGCCGGCATTGATGTATGACAAATCTTCGACGGGCGCGGTAGCTTATCTTGCGCTAGCAGGAGAGATGCTGCGCAAAGAGTCGGCTGCCGTTTAGCTAGCCGACGAAGAGGTATCGCTGAACCATGGCAAGCAAGAAGCGTGGACTCGGGCGTGGACTCGATGCCCTGCTTGGCATCGGTGCAGAACAGTTGGCCACCGAAGAAGCCAACGGCGACCAACTCAAGGCGATTCCACTCGACCTCATTCAGCGCGGACAATTTCAACCTCGTTTGGATATCAAGGCGGAATCGCTGCAGGAACTCGCGGAATCCATCAAGTCGCAGGGTGTCGTACAGCCCGTGCTGGTCCGCCCTGTTGGTGATGACGGGCGTTATGAATTGGTCGCCGGAGAACGGCGGTGGCGGGCCGCACAGATAGCAGGCTTGAATACTATCCCTGCGGTCATACGGCAGGTAACGGGCGCCGAGGCCATGAGCATTGCATTGATTGAAAATATTCAACGCGAGCAACTCAACCCGATCGAAGAGGCGGCCGCTCTGGATCGGCTCGTCCGCGAGTTCGATATGACCCATGAGCGGGTCGCGAAATCGATTGGCCGTTCCCGCGCCGCCGTCAGCAATTTATTGCGCTTGTTGGACCTCGAATCAGCGACCCGGGAACTACTCGAGAGCGGTGAACTTGAAATGGGACATGCGCGGGCGTTGCTGGGCTTATCGGCGCTGATCCAGGTCAAAGCCGCGCGACGCATCGTCAGCGAAGGACTCAGCGTGCGCGCCGCCGAAGCACTGGTTCGTCGCCTGAAAGAGCGTAAGCACGAGCGCGAACATACCCCCAAAAAGGTCGATCCTAATATCAGCCAGCTGGAACGATCCCTCGGTGAACGGCTCGGCGCCGACGTATCGATCCAACACCGTTCGACCGGTAAAGGCTCACTGACGATCCGCTATGGCTCACTCGACGAACTTGACGGGATTCTTGCACATATCAAGTAGCGCTTTAATCGGTGTGTTGGCAGCATGACGAACAGCTTGCCGCAGCGCGGAATAAGCGGCTAGAATCCAACGTTTCCCACTGACAGATAACGGCGTGCATAACAAGATTCAGGGCCGGGGAAGCGCTGGTGGATCGCTGCATCAGCGATCGCGACGTACCGTGTTTCTGGTAATCGCAAGCCAGCTCGGCGTCGGTATTGTGATCGCTTTATCGCTTGCCGTCGTGCTAGGGCAATACGCAGCCTATTCTGCACTGGTCGGCGCGCTGATAGGCGTGGTGCCGAATTATTATCTGGGGGTTCGAATCTTGCGGGGTCAGCGGGAAGCCACACCCGAAGAATCGTTGCGCGGCATTTATATCGGGGAATACATCAAGATTGCTTTCACCGCAGCCTTGTTCGTGACGGCGATTATGCTCCTGAACGTCGCTTTCCTAATCGTCATCGCAACCTATATCGCAACGGCGGCGGTAAACTGGGTGGCGGTGCTCGTGGTAGACCTTGGTGAATCGCCGCGTAGCAGAAATGGAACGCAACCGCTGGGATTGCAAGGTAATTAGATGGCAATCGAAAAACGGATCGGATAAGGGTTAATGGCAGCGGGTTCACCGGCTGAATACATCAGCCACCACATTCAAAATCTCACCTACGGTGAGCACGTGGATGGCAGTTGGGGATTCGCGCATTCCGCCAAAGAAGCAACCGAAATGGGCTTCGTAGCGATCAACGTCGATACCATGTTCTGGTCGCTGTTAACCGGCATCGCTTTTTGCTGGCTGTTCCGAATTGCCGCGGTGTCGGCTTCGGTACAGGATCCGTCACGTTGGCAACTCTGTGTGGAAATGCTCGTCGAAATGGTGGCCGGCAGCGTGAAGGATGCATTCCACGGTGAAAATCGGCTCATCGCCCCACTCGCCTTGACGATTTTCGTATGGATTTTCCTGATGAACTTGATGGACCTGATTCCCGTCGATTTTATCCCTTTCCTGACGCACCTCGCGGGGGTCGAATATATGAAGATCGTGCCGACGACCGACGTCAATGCCACGTTCGGGATGTCGCTGTCGGTGTTCGGCCTGATGATTTTCTACGGCATCAAAGTCAAAGGTCTGGGCGGCTTTTTGGGCGAGTTGGCGTTTCATCCTTTCGGAAAAGCCTTCCTGCCGGTAAACCTGGTGCTAGAAACCGTTTCTTTTCTTGCCAAACCCTTGTCACTATCATTGCGTTTGTTCGGAAATATGTTTGCCGGCGAACTCGTTTTCGTGCTGATCGCAGGATTGATCCCGTGGTACCTTCAGTTCGCGCTTTCGGTGCCGTGGGCCATATTCCACATCCTGATCATATCCTTGCAGGCGTACATATTCATGATGTTGACGATCGTATATCTCAGTCAGTCGCACGAATCGCATTAACGAATTAAACCGAGGAGAAAACACTATGGAGTCGGTCGTTGCTTTTTCAGCCCTTGCTGCGGGCATCATGATTGGATTGGGCGCGCTGGGGGCCGGTGTCGGTATCGGTATTTTGGGCAGTAAATTTCTCGAGGGTGCAGCCCGGCAACCAGAACTCGTACCAATGCTTCAGACGCGTATGTTCCTGATGCTGGGCTTGACCGACGCGGTGCCGATCATCGCGATTGCCTTCGCGGCATTATTGATGTTCGCGAATCCGTTTCTCATCCAGGTTGGATAGTCAGCTAGCGGCGTTGGTGGGTCTCTCGTCATGAATATGAACCTGACATTGCTAGGCCAGGCAATATCGTTCGCGCTATTCGTCTGGTTTTGTGTAAAGTTTGTATGGCCGCCGATACTGAAAGCCTTGGAAGAACGCGAAACTCGTATCGCGGATGGTCTTGCTGCGGCCGAACGCGGCAAGCACGAACTCGAGCTCGCCGACCAACGTTCGACTGAAATACTACGCGAGGGTAAAGAAAAGGCGCAGGGGTTCGTCAGCCAGGCGCAGAAGCGTGGCGACGAGATCATCGAGGCAGCGAAGCTCGCGGCTCAGGAAGAAGCCGAACGGATCAAAATCGCCGCCGCCGCGGAAATCGAACAGAACCGCAATCGGGCCCGTGACGAACTTCGCAGCCAGGTCGCGCAGCTCGCGCTAGCAGGCGCTGAGCAAGTGTTGATGCGTGAAGTTGATGAACAGGCGCACCGCGAGGTCCTCGACAAGCTCGCAGCTGATCTTTAAGGACCGGTCATGCAAGAAAAACTGACCATAGCGCGCCCTTACGCTTCGGCTGCATTCAGCTATGCCGAAGAAAACGGCCAGATCGACGAGTGGTCGACCATGCTGAGCGCGCTGGCCGCCGCCGTATCCGATCCCGATCTGGCTCGACTCATAGGGCATCCGAAGATTACCGGCGATCAACTTGTCGCTCTAGTGTCGGAAATCCTGGGGAACCGTTTAAACGACGAAAGCAGGAACTTTATCCGGGTACTCGTCGAGGCGGAGCGTGTGGTACTTGCTCCCCAAATCGTCGAACTTTACGAACGCCGCAGGGCTGATGCCGCAGGTGTGGTCACCGTGGATGTGAAGTCTGCGTTTCCTCTCAACGAAAAAGAACGCGCCCGCATCAGCGAAGCAATCTCTGCAAGGATCGGCAAGGCTTGCGAAATTGAAACTTCCTTGGACCCGCAGCTAATCGGGGGAGCGGTTATCAAGATGGGCGATGCGGTGATCGATTTATCGCTTCGCCGGCGGTTGTCGGAGTTGGCACAAGACCTGATTTAGTCAACCGAACGAACAGAATTTATTGTCGCAGAGGAATGCTATGACCATCAGTGCAACTGAAATCAGCGAACTGATTAAAAAGAAGATCGAGGATCTCAATCTGCATACGGAAGCCCGCACCGAGGGAACGGTTGTCAGCCTGAGTGACGGTATCGCCCGAATTCACGGGTTGAGTGACGTTATGCAGGGGGAAATGATCGAGTTTCCCGGTGGCGTTTTCGGACTGGCGCTCAACTTGGAGCGGGATTCGGTCGGCGCGGTGGTTATGGGCAGCTACGAACATATTACCGAAGGTGACACCTGCCGTTGTACCGGACGTATTCTCGAAGTACCGGTGGGAGAAGCGCTGCTCGGCCGCGTCGTCGATTCGCTCGGCGCCCCGATCGATGGAAAAGGCGAGATCACAACCGAGCATTCCGAGCCGATCGAGAAGATCGCTCCGGGCGTTATCGAACGTCAATCTGTCAGTCAACCTGTGCAGACCGGGCTGAAGTCCATCGATTCGATGGTGCCCATCGGGCGCGGTCAGCGTGAACTCATCATCGGCGACCGGCAGACCGGGAAAACCGCTGTAGCGATCGACACCATCATCAATCAGAAAGGCACAGGCATAAAGTGCATATACGTGGCCATTGGTCAGAAGGCATCCTCGATCAATACGGTCATTCGGAAACTCGAAGAGCACGGCGCGATGGAACACACCATCGTGGTGGCGGCAACGGCTTCCGACTCGGCCGCGAAACAATATATCGCACCGTATTCAGGTTGCGCGATGGGTGAGTACTTTCGCGACCGCGGGGAAGATGCCTTAATCATTTACGACGATCTGACCAAACAGGCCTGGGCGTACCGCCAGGTATCCCTGTTGCTGCGTCGTCCACCTGGGCGCGAGGCTTATCCGGGCGATGTATTTTATCTTCATTCGCGGTTGCTGGAACGCGCCTCGCGGATCAACGCCGAAGCGGTCGAACGGATTTCCGGAGGCGCGATCAAGGGCAAGACGGGATCGCTCACGGCGCTGCCCATTATCGAAACCCAGGCCGGTGACGTTTCCGCGTTCGTACCGACAAACGTCATTTCGATCACGGATGGCCAGATTTATCTCGAAACGGATCTGTTCAATTCCGGATTCCGTCCGGCGATCAATGCGGGATTGTCGGTATCCCGTGTCGGCGGCGCCGCACAGACGCCGGTGATCAAGAAGCTTGGTGGCGGCATTCGCCTGGCACTGGCGCAGTACCGCGAACTCGCGGCGTTCGCGCAATTTGCCTCCGACCTCGACGAAACAACACGCAAGCAACTCGAGCGCGGACAGCGTGTCATGGAATTGATGAAACAAAAGCAGTATACGCCCCTGTCCGTCGCGACTATGGCCGTCAGCCTCTACGCAGTAGAAAACGGCTATCTCGATGACATCGAACTCGGCAAAGTCGGCGATTTCGAGTCAGCACTGCACAGCTATATGGCGTCATCACAGGCCGAATTGATGAACGAGATCGATGAGAGCGGTGAATACAACGATAACATCGAGGCCAAACTCAAGGCAGCCGTCGATGATTTCAAGACGAATCACAGCTGGTAAGTTTACGGAACATCGGCAGACATGGCAGCAGCCAAAGAAGTACGTACCCAGATCGCAAGCGTAAAAAATACGCAGAAGATCACCAAGGCCATGGAAATGGTCGCGGCCAGTAAAATGCGCAAGGCACAAGACCGGATGCGTGCCGCGAGGCCTTATGCAGATAAAATGCGCAAGGTCGTCGCGCATATTGCGCACGCCAATACCGAATATCATCATCCATTTTTGATGGAACGTGACGTCAAGCGTATCGGATTGATCATCGTCACCACCGATCGAGGCCTGTGCGGAGGATTGAACGGCAATCTGTTCCGCCGTGCCTTGAGCCAGTTCCAAACCTGGGATGAAGAGGGCAAGGAACTCGATCTATGCGTGATCGGCACCAAAGGCATAGGATTCTTCTCCCGTATCGGCGGCAATATTGTCGGTCAGGCAAGCCACCTCGGAGATGCGCCCTCGCTCGAAAACCTGATCGGTACGATCAAGATCATGCTCGATGCCTTTCATGAGGGAACGGTGGACCGCGTCTACCTCGTTTTCAACGAATTCGTCAATTCGATGACACAGAATCCAAATTTCGAGCAGATCTTGCCGCTCGTTCCCGAAGATACGGACGATCTCAAACATCATTGGGATTACATCTACGAGCCGGAAGCGCCCGAAGTCATGGACCAGCTGCTTGCGCGATACATCGAATCGCTCGTGTATCAGGGCGTCGTAGAGAACATTGCCTGTGAACAGGCGGCGAGAATGGTGGCGATGAAGTCGGCGTCAGATAACGCGGGCAAAATGATCGACGAGTTACAACTGATTTACAACAAAGCCAGACAGGCAGCTATTACGCAGGAGCTTTCGGAAATTGTCAGCGGCGCGGCGGCCGTTTAGTTCGTAGTGGATGGTTGGCCGAATAAATGGATTTGAAGATTTACGCTACTAAGAGGAACTTCAAAAAATGAGTTCTGGAGACGTGGTACAAGTCATTGGCGCGGTCGTGGATGTCGAGTTTCCGACCAACGCCATCCCGAATATTTACGACGCCCTTATCATCGACGACGGTAATATCACCCTTGAGGTGCAGCAGCAGATCGGTGACGGCGTCGTCAGAACGATCGCGATGGGTTCAACCGACGGTTTGAAACGCGGCATGGCCGTGACCAACACGGGAGAAGGCATCATGGTTCCCGTTGGCGTTAAAACGCTAGGTCGCATCATGAACGTCCTCGGCGAACCAATCGACGAACTGGGACCGATCGGCGAAGAGGAGCGCATGGTCATTCATCGCGACGCACCGGCATTCGTCGATTTGTCACCTGCTACTGAACTGCTCGAAACGGGCATCAAGGTAATCGACTTGATCTGTCCGTTTGCCAAGGGCGGTAAGGTCGGTTTGTTCGGCGGCGCCGGGGTTGGGAAAACCGTCAACATGATGGAGCTTATTCGCAATATCGCCATCGAGCACACCGGATATTCCGTGTTCGCGGGTGTTGGCGAACGCACGAGAGAGGGTAACGACTTTTACCATGAAATGAAGGATTCGGACGTTCTCGACAAGGTCTCATTGGTGTACGGACAGATGAACGAGCCACCGGGCAATCGCCTGCGGGTGGGACTGACGGGACTGACGATCGCAGAAAAATTCCGTGACGAAGGCCGTGACGTTCTGCTGTTCATCGACAACATCTATCGTTTTACACTGGCCGGCGTCGAAGTGTCCGCCCTGCTCGGACGCATGCCCTCGGCGGTTGGATACCAGCCCACGCTCGCAGAGGAGATGGGCCGGCTGCAGGAACGCATTACGTCGACCAAGACCGGATCCATCACGTCGATCCAGGCGGTTTACGTGCCCGCAGACGATCTGACCGATCCGTCACCGGCAACGACTTTTGCCCATCTCGATGCAACGGTCGTTTTATCGCGGCAGATCGCCGAGCTTGGCATCTATCCGGCCGTTGATCCGTTGGATTCGACCAGCCGCCAGCTCGATCCCCTGGTTGTCGGACAAGAGCACTACGACACCGCGCGTACCGTGCAGAATATCCTCCAGCGTTACAAGGAGCTGCGCGACATCATCGCGATTCTCGGCATGGACGAACTTTCAGAAGACGACAAACTTGCGGTTACGCGCGCCCGTAAGATCCAGCGTTTTCTGTCGCAACCGTTTTTTGTGGCGGAGGTATTTACGGGAAGCGCGGGCAAGTATGTGCCGCTCAAGGACACGATCGCCGGATTCAATGCAATTGCCAACGGCGACCACGATGACCTTCCGGAACAGGCGTTTTACATGGTCGGCTCGATCGATGAAGCGGTTGAGAAGGGCAAGAGTCTCTAGAACTGATGTAATCGCATGGCCATGACCATACACGTGGATATCGTCAGCGCCGAGCGCGAGATTTTTTCAGGTCTGGCGGAAATGGTCTTCGCGCCGGCAATTCTCGGAGAGGTCGGCATCGCCCCCGGGCACACGCCGATGCTTGCCCAACTCGGCCCCGGCGAAGTCCGCCTGAAGCTCAGCGAAGGGGCCGAAGAGGCGTTTTATATATCGGGCGGCATGCTGGAGGTTCAGCCGCGGGTGGTCACGATCCTGTCCGACACCGCAGCGCGGGCTGAGGATCTCGACGAAGCCGCCGTGATAAAGGCGAAGGAAGCCGCGGAACGGGCGATCGCCGAGAAGAGCAGCGCAATGGATTATGCGAAGGCGCGTGCCGAACTCGCCGAAACAGTCGCCCAGCTCCAAACCATACAAAGACTGCGCCGACGCGCCGGGCGCTGACCGTCGAGCTCGTTGCAAGCCTTCCGTTAGGCGCCGACTGGCGAGCCCCCAAAGAACCTCAGCCGCCCCTATGTCCATAGCCGTCGTAATTCTTGCCGCTGGCCAGGGCAAGCGCATGCATTCTGATCTGCCGAAGGTGCTCCATCGCGTTGCCGGGAGGCCAATGGTGGAGCATGTGCTCGATGTGGCACGGTCAGTTTCAGATCGAAAACCGATCGTCGTTTATGGGCACGGGGGTCAAAAACTGATCGACGCACTGGGTCGCCCGGACGTCATATGGGTCGAACAATCCGAGCAACTGGGTACCGGTCACGCGGTCGCTCAAGCCCTGCCAAAAATCACCGACGGCTCGACCGTGCTGATTCTTTACGGTGACGTCCCATTACTGAGGCCGTCGTCGGTGGAACGCCTGGTTGCCGCGGGCATCGATACGGGATTCGCCGTCCTCACCGTGAACATGCCTGACGCAAGCGGATATGGTCGGATCGTCCGTGACGCATCGGGCCGCATCAGCCGTATTGTGGAGCATCAAGACGCCAGCGAGGCGGAGCAGGAAATTCGGGAGATCAATACGGGGATCATGGCGATCTACGCCGATCGGCTTAAAGCCTGGATTCCGCAACTCGGTGACGAAAACGCACAGGGCGAGTATTACCTGACAGATTGTGTAGCGATGGCAGTCGCCGAGGGCGTCGAGGTCAGCGGGGTTCTGATTGACGAGGCGGAAGAAGCCATGGGCATCAATGACCGGCGGCAATTAGCGATAGTCGAGCGGCATTTTCAGGATCGGATTGCTGATGCCTTAATGGCCGCAGGTGTCACGTTAATCGATCCAGCCCGCATCGACGTGCGCGGTGATGTCGAGTGCGGGAAAGACGTCGTGATCGACGTCAACGTCATATTCGAGGGGCAGGTACGGATTGGCAATGGAGTCCGTATCGGACCGAACAATTTTATCGCTGATTGCGAAATCGACGATGACGTCGAAATCCTGTCGAATTGCGTTCTCGATTCGGCAAGCATTGGGAAGCGCTCGCGCATTGGGCCATTTTCCAGGATACGTCCGGAGTCCCGTCTTGCGGACGACGTTCACATAGGAAATTTCGTCGAAATCAAAAAATCGGATATCGCCACGGGCAGCAAGGTCAACCATTTGAGTTACGTCGGGGATGCTGAAATCGGAGCACGCGTCAATATCGGCGCCGGTACGATCACCTGCAATTACGATGGCGCTTTCAAACACAAAACGATACTCGAAGATGACGTTTTCGTCGGCTCCGATACGCAGCTCGTCGCGCCGGTAACTGTCGGGCGGGGAGTCACGATCGGTGCGGGGACGACAGTAACCGAAGATGTCGAGGCAGGTCGGCTCGTGATCAGCCGGGTTCGTCAGAAAACCATCAGTGGCTGGAAACGGCCCCAAAAAAACAAAAAATGACGTAGGCTCTAGCAGCCTGTCGGACTTAGGAAATCTGCTACGGCGTTGGGATAGCGG
This sequence comes from Gammaproteobacteria bacterium, assembly GCA_963662545.2. Classification (GTDB taxonomy): domain Bacteria; phylum Pseudomonadota; class Gammaproteobacteria; genus JAYYZW01. Next base: position 821,347 of record CAXXLL010000003.1, on the reverse strand, counting down.
TCCAGATGCGCCATGGTTTTGTTCAGCGCATCCATGCGCTTCACCCCTACGGGGCTACGCGAAAATTCGTTCCCGACGAATTTTTCGTTAAACTGCCCCACTATTCGTCTCAAACCATGACACCTCTCAGACCGCTCTCCCAATCGCCTCGCTACGATTCCCTAAGTCCGACAGGCTGCTGGGAGAATTCGCGCTCGCGGAGCTTCTACACATGATTCGTAGACGGCTTGCCGCGCACGCAAGGCGGATCGGATCTCAACGCCGGCCAAAAGGAAAATTATATGAGTGGTAAGGCAACGGCTGATCTCTACGACGCCCATGGCGAAGTACTGCGTGTAGCGGCGCCCATTTTCCGGGATTTCGGAGGGATGCGGTGTTTCGAGGGTCCGGTCAGCACCGTTAAGGTGTTTGAAGACAACTCTCTGGTACGCGCAGCGCTCGAAGAGCGCGGAGAAGGACGTGTCCTGGTCATTGACGGCGACGGTTCGCTGCGCTGCGCGTTAGTGGGTGACCAGCTTGCAACGATTGGCCACGACAACGGCTGGGCCGGAATCGTGGTTTACGGGTGCATTCGCGACACTGTGCCGATCGCCCGTATAGACATCGGCGTGAAGGCTATTGCCACGAATCCGCGCAAGAGCATCAAAAAAGGCGAAGGAGAAAGAGACGTCGTCGTTCACTTTGCAGAGATTTCCGTGCACCCTGGAGACTATATTTACGCCGACGAAGATGGTGTCGTCGTCGCCGAGTCGCCGCTTGCCTAGTCTACCGTCGAGAGAGAGAGGACGCTGATGGACAAAACCTTCAAGGTGGCCTGTGTCCAGAACTGCGCCACCGACGATATGGAGGCCAATATAGCCGCCGCGGAAGCACTCGTCAGGGCAGCGGCCTCCGCCGGCGCGTCGCTGATCTGTTTACCTGAATATTTCTGTATTCTTGAGCGCAGCGACACGGCGTATTTCGATAAGGGATTCGAGGCGGATCAGCATCCGGCATTAACGCATTTTCGAAATCTCGCGAAGGAATTGCAGAGTTGGTTATTGTTGGGCTCGATACCGGTTAAGTTCAAGGAGAGAAAGGTCCATAACCGGAGTCACTTGATCGCGCCGGACGGGAAGCTTGCGGCAATCTATAACAAACTTCACTTGTTCGACGTCGCTATCAAGGACGGGCAGAACTACCGTGAATCCTCGAGCGTTGCTCCCGGCGATCGTGCCGTAATTGCAGATCTGCCCTGGGGTAGACTGGGGCTTACGATCTGCTACGACGTCCGGTTCCCCCACCTGTACCGAGCTTTGGCGAAGGCGGGCGCCCATTTCATTTCGGTTCCGGCGGCATTTACCGCCAAAACTGGAGAAGCCCACTGGCACACACTCGTCCGGGCTCGCGCCATTGAAAATGCGTGCTACATCTTCGCGCCGGATCAACCGGGTCAGCGACCATGGGGTCGGCGGACCTACGGACATTCGCTCATTGTCGACCCATGGGGAGCGGTCCTGGCAGATGGCGGCGAGCACGAGGGCTACATCGTTGCCGATATCGATCCCGCGCGCGTCGAAGAGGCGCGCCGCATGATTCCCGCGTTGACGCATGATCGCCCGATACAAGCGGCTGAGCGATGACAAAAACGATAATTCAGGGCAGGTTCAGCCTTGGGTAATTAACATCGCCTAAACGAAATGGAACCCGATCCTCGATAAGACCCGACAGGGCTGACTGCCGCGGAACTCGTGGCATCGCACAGGCACCGAATGAAGAACCTGACTGACGATCGCAGCGACTGTGTCGGCAAGGCGCCTGTACCGGCCCCCACTAGCTCGACACGTGCGGCCTGGCGGCTACGAATATCCCATGCCCGACGCCTGCGGTATGATTTGGGTATGCCCCGATCCTGGTTCCCCATGATGCTGTTGTTTGCGATCTCCGGCGCATACGTCCAACCGGTCTACGCGATCGAAGCATTTTCAGCGTTATTATTCGCCGCCGACGTCGTGACGGATGCCGGCGCGGCGGCTCGCGAGGCTGCTGCCATATCGGGCGGTAGGGTTCTCGATGTACAGACTCTGAGAGAAGGAGAGCGACAGGTTTTCCACGTTAAAGTGTTGCTCGACGACGGTCGCGTCAAGATCATCGAGTTAGACAGGGAACCCACCGATACCCCCGATTCGAATGATAAATAATGCGCATTCTCATCGTCGAGGATGAATATACCTTGCGTGAGCAACTTGCCGAACGTTTACGTGCGGAAGGCTACGCCGTCGACGCGACAGGATCAGGCAAAGAGGGTGAGTATCTGGGCTTGGAGTATCCAATCGATGCCGCGATCGTCGATCTCGGGTTACCGGATCAGGCGGGCGATGCCGTCATCGAGACCTGGCGCCAGAAGCAACGGGATTTCCCCGTCTTGATTTTGACGGCTCGCGGCCGTTGGGAAGACAAGGTGGCGGGGCTCGAAATCGGCGCCGACGATTACCTTGTCAAGCCCTTTCACAACGAAGAATTATTGGCTCGACTCCGCGCGCTATTACGGCGCGCCTCGGGATGGAGTCAATCGGAAATCCGATGCGGCGCCATCAAGATGGAGCTTGGATCCAAACGCGTTCTGGTGGACGACCAAGAGCTCGACCTCACCGCACTGGAGTACAAGGTTCTGGAGTACCTGATGCTGCATGCGGACGACGTCGTGTCTAAATCCGAGCTGACGGAACACCTCTACGAAGACGATGCAGAGCGCGACAGCAATGTGCTCGAGGTAATTATCGGGCGTTTGCGCAAAAAGCTCGATCCGGATCGTACGCTGGTTCCGATAGAAACTATCCGCGGTCAGGGATACCGGTTTTGCTTTACTCGTGATAGCGAGGAAGCCTGAGCCGCCTTCGTCGAACGGGTCGGATCTTTCTCATGCGTTCGCTTCGCACGAGGATATTGTTTAGCGCAAGCCTCGTGCTCGTCACCTTTTTGGGCTGCGCAAGCGTGCTGCTCGATCGCGCGTTTCGGGAGAGCGCCCTCAATTCCGTTGAAGATCGCCTCCGTGGCCGGATTTTCATGTTGATCGGAGCGGCGGATTTCGATGCGCCCGGCGATCAGTCCTTGATCGACTCCTTGCCCGATCCCTCTCTATCAATTCCCGGATCGGGTAATTATGCGCGAATCGTCTCAAGGAACGGCGATGCCCGCTGGGAGAGCCGATCCTTGCTTGGTATCGAGCCTGATTTCCCGCCCCCTGTGGAAACCGGTCAGTGGCAGCTCGACCATATTCGCGCGGCTACGGGCGAAAAGTTATTCTCGCTCGCATACTCGATTATCTGGGAGGGCGCAGGTGTTAATCATCCGATTCACTTCGTCATCCAGGCATGCGAAAACCGGCGGTTCTACCTCGATACGGTTGGCCGTTTCCGGCGGAGCCTGTGGCTATGGTTCGCGGCCTTGAGCGTTACTTTGCTGGTCGTGCAGGCGCTCAATTTGAGCTGGGGTTTGCGGCCTTTGCGCAGCGTGGAAGACGAGGTAAGAGCCATCGAGCAGGGGCGCAGCAATCAGATAGTCGGCGAGTACCCGTCCGAATTGACTTCGTTGACGCGTAACCTCAACACGCTGATCGCACACAACCGGGAGAACCTTCAGCGCTATCGAAACGCGCTGGGCGATCTGGCGCATTCGATCAAGACACCGCTCGCGATATTGCGCAATCAGTTCGAAAGCGAAGAAAAAAAGAGCTCGACGGATACTATGCTCGAACAGCTAGAGCGATTAGATCGCACCGTCGAATATCAATTACATAGGGCCGCCGCGGCTGGCCGGTCATTGCTCTCGCCGCCGCTCGCCGTTGCACCCGTCGTCGAGCGCATCGCCGACTCTCTGCGCAAAGTTCATGCTCATCGTGAGCTTGAAATCACGGTAGCGGTCGACCCTGGTGCGTTGTTCCTGGGCGACGAGGGCGATCTGATGGAAATTATCGGCAACCTCGGCGACAACAGCTGTAAATGGGCTCGGCAGCGGGTCGAAATCCGTGTGTCATCGCTGCCGGTTCGCACACTCCAGATCGATGTGGCCGATGACGGTCCAGGGATCCCGAACGGTCAATTGGACGTTTTATTAAAGCGTGGAGCGAAACTCGATCACTCTGTCGAAGGACATGGAATAGGACTTGCCATCGTCCGCGAAATGGTCGAAGACGTTTATCAAGGACACCTCGGTTTCGAGACTTCGAATGAAGGCACCGTGGCGCGCGTCAAGATAGATTTCGCATAGTGACGAAACGGGAATCAAAGGTGGCTGAAGGTGGTTTTTACTACGGCCACACCGATTTGCTTTAATATACTTTCGAAATTCAAACGGCCATCCTTCTTTTCATGTCCGCTGCCAACGTACTTATCAACGAAAAAGCGCCGATCATTCTGGCGGGCCTCCGTAAATCGAACTATGCCTACGACGAGTTAATCGGTTGCGGCCATGGCGAACTGTTCGGACCCGGCAATGCGCAGTTGCCACTGCCGCCTATGTTGATGTTCGACCGCATCACACGCATCGAAGACACGACCGGGCAGTACGGCCGTGGCAGGGTAGAAGCAGAGCTCGATATTGATCCCGGCCTTTGGTTCTTCGATTGCCACTTCGATAATGACCCGGTCATGCCGGGCTGCCTTGGCCTCGATGCAATGTGGCAGATCGTAGGCTTTTTCCTGGCGTGGAAGGGCGGCCTGGGCCGCGGGCGTGCGTTGGGGGGCGGCGATGTCCAGTTTTCCGGTCAAGTCACACCCGACAAACACCTCGTTCGTTACATTGTAGATATCAAGCGAATCATCCAGCGTTCGCTCGTGGTGGGCTACGCCAACGCCGTGATGGAAGTCGACGGTGAACGCATTTACGAAGCGAAGAACTTGAGAGTCGGGCTTTTTACCGAAGACCAGTTATAGTTCGATTCGAATTTTAAGGGTTCCTTAGATGGGCGTTTCCTGTTGCTTCAGGTAGGCGCGCAACATTTCGACCTGCTGCTTGGCTGCGGACATCCAGGGATTCACCTGCAGAGCCGCTTCGAAGGAGATCAAGGATTCCTGAAATAATTCCAGGCGCAAATAGCACTGACCGCTTCCGGCGAGCGCGCCGAAATGACGGGGTTCGAGTTCGAGCGTTCTCGCGATATCCGACAAGGAGCTTTCGAAATCCCCCAGCAGGAAGTGCATGATCGCGCGCTGATTCCATCCCTCCGCGAAATTCGGATATGCTGCTGTCACTCGATCGAATATTTCCAGGGCGGAGGTGATGGCGCCTGAATTCGTCGCCGCCCGTGCTTCGTCTAGCCATTCGTTAACTTGCGGATCCGGGGCTGCCAACCAGATTGCCCAGATCTCCTGCTCAATCTTATTGGCCGCTATCGGGTTGGCGGCATTCGCCAGTTCGGAAAACATACCGGCAAGTCTTTGATCGGTTTGGTCGGCTGTAGCGAAGCCCGCCCAAGCGAGGACGCACAACGAAAGTATCGCTGGCGCGCGCGACAGTGATGCGATTCCGCATTCGAGGTTCGTTTTCATTCTCCAGCGGCAATCCTCTCGAAGGATTCGGCTGCCGCATCGATAGTCATGTCAATCTCCGCGTCTCCATGCGCCGCAGATACGAAACCGGACTCGAACGGGGACGGCGCCAGATTGACTCCGCGATCGAGCATTCGTTTGAAGAACTGCTTGAACCTGTTCGCGTCACAGTCCATGACTTGGGAAAACTTGCTAACCTTGTCGATGTCGGTAAAAAAAAGGCCAAACATGCCACACACGTGATTGGTCGTGAGGCCAATTTCGACGCGTTTTGCCGCGTCTCGAATACCTTCGCACAGACGTTTCGTTTGACGTTCCAGTATCTTATGAAACCCCGGTTCGGAAATGATCTGCAGTGTAGCGAGTCCGCTGGTCATCGCAATTGGATTTCCCGACAAGGTTCCAGCCTGGTAGACGGGTCCGAGCGGAGCCAGGTAATCCATGATTCGCGCGGGTCCCGCAACGGCACCGACCGGCATCCCACCGCCAATGATCTTTCCCAACACAGTCAGGTCAGGCTGTATACCGTAGAGCGCCTGGGCACCGCCAACATGGACCCGAAAGCCAGTCATGACTTCGTCAAAGATGAGCAGCGCACCGTGTGTGGCCGTGGATTCACGCAGTGTACCCAGAAACTCGTGCGACGGCGGTATGCAATTCATATTGCCGGCGACGGGCTCGACGATGACGGCAGCGATTTCATCGCCGATTTCATCGAATATGGCTTTGAGTTGTTCGGGGTCGTTATAGTTCAAAGTCGTCGTGAGTTCGGCCAGAGCCGAAGGTACGCCCGCAGAGGTCGGTATACCCAGGGTCAATGCGCCGGAGCCGGCTTTCACGAGTAGCGAATCGACGTGTCCGTGATAGCAGCCCTCGAATTTCACGATGCGCTCGCGCCCGGTATAACCCCGGGCGAGGCGTATAGCGCTCATCGATGCTTCTGTTCCAGAGCTAACCATTCTGACCTTCTCAGCGCTTGGCAGGAGCTCACAAATTTTCTGCGCGAGGCGTGTTTCGATTTCAGTGGGTGCGCCGAAACTCAATCCGCAGGAAAGCTGCTTGGAAATAGCTTCGACTATTCTCGGGTCGGAGTGCCCTATGATCATGGGCCCCCAGCTGCCGATGTAATCTACGTACCGCTTACCATCAACGTCGTATAAATAAGCGCCTTTCCCATGCGTAAAAAATATGGGGGTTCCGCCAACCGCGTTAAACGCACGAACTGGTGAATTGACTCCTCCGGGCATGACTTTGCACGCGGCGGCAAAAAGCATTTCCGATTTTGTCGTCATGTCATCTAGAACAGCCTGGAAAATTTTCTGGCCGATGCGCACGAATCGGGGACGGAAAATACACTCGATTGCACTGCTAGGAGATCGGCGCCGGATGAAATGAGCCCAGCGGCATTTTCCGGTGTAATCCCACCGATGGCAATGATGGGCCGAGTGATATTCGCGGCCGCCTCAACCAGTACTTCAATACCGCATGCGACGGCACCGGGCTTGGTTTTCGAAGCAAAGAAGCTGCCGAAGGCGACATAATCCGCGCCTTCACCTATCGCCGAAATTGCACGGGCTAGCGAGTCATAACACGATACGCCGATGATGAACCGCGGTCCCAGAATGCGCCTGGCCGACGCCAGCGACGCGTCGTTTTTGCCAAGGTGAACGCCATCTGCCTGGACCGCAGCAGTCAGGTCGACATCGTCATTGATGATCAAAGGGACGCCATATTCGCGGCAAAGCACTCGCAGAGCCGTCGCCCGTTCCAGGCGTTTTAGACGGTCGTGCTGTTTATCCCTGAATTGAACGGCGACGGCGCCGCCCGATAGGGCAGCCGCCACCATCGTTTCGAGTTGCTCGAGCTCCGGGATCGCCGGGGGCGTCAATACATATAAACCGCCGGTCGGAAAGCCTACAACGGGCGGTTCCGTCATGAGCTCAAGCGCGCGAACCGGTTTGGAATGGCTTGCGAAGCGCCGAATCGATGGGCTCCACACACGGCACCATGTACGAATTCTTGCGCTTGGGCGACCGCGTCTCGTATAGACAGACCGGCGGCACGGCGGCATGCAATGGCGGTCGCCAGTGTACAGCCGGTCCCATGATAGCTGCCGGGAAGTCGTTTCATTTCGTATCGTTCAGGCGGCTCATCGCTAATGTATAGTTGATTGATTAGCACCTTCTTTTCGCCCTCCGCATCGGTGACGAGGACAGATTCGCAGCCCGTGTGCCGTAGCCGCGATATTCCCTGTTCAAGATCCTCGCACGATGTCAATGCACGAACTTCGCCGGCGTTTGGCGTCAGCACTTCGGCCAGCGGGATCAGATCACTCATTAATGCGTCGATCATGTCAACCGAGGCAAGCGACCCGCCCGAGCCTGCTCTTATCACCGGATCAATAACCGTTGGACAGTCGTTTAATTCGTTTTTCAAAAAGCCGGCGATGACTGCGCCGATCGCTGGATTGGGAACCAGGCCGATCTTACATGCGTCCGGTTTGAATTCGTCGAGTACCGTGCGGATCTGATCACGTACATCCTCGGGTCGTGACGGGATCACTTTGCGCACGATGGCGGTATTCTGCGTGGTCAACGCCGTTACGACGGATAGCGCCAGGCACCCAAGCGCGGCGCAGGTTTCGATATCCGCCTGGATCCCGGCCGCCGAAGGGTCGTGTCCGCCTACGGTAAGAATCAACCGACAGCGATCGTTCTGCCGCTCCCCGAGATCGCTCATCGGGAAAAGATGGTGTTCATGATTTCGCCCCGCGCGAGGCATTTCCATAACGGGGAGGCGGCGTCAGTTCGAGCGGGCGTGCAGTATCTGAGCCAGAGGCGCGCCCGATTCGCGCGAGCAGTCGCGATTTCACATCGCCTGCCATGGTTTGAGCTCCGCCAGAAGTACCACGGCGATCAGAATGAGGACCGGCACTTCATTGATCCATCGATAGAATTTATCCCCATGGCGGTTCATATTCCGTGCGAATCGCTTCAGGATGGCCCCGAGGTAGATGTGAAAACCGATCAATACACCGACGAGCACGAGTTTCAGGTGCAGCCAAGGTACCGCCCAGAACCACTCGCTGCCTCTGATGGTTACGAGCCACGTGCCGGTCAGAACAGTGAGCACGCTGCCCGGCGCCATGATGCCCCAATACAGCTTGCGCTCCATCGTTTTAAAACGAGTGTTGCTGACTTCATCTTCGACCGTCGCGTGGTAGACGAAAAGCCGCGGCAGATAGAACAAACCAGCGAACCAGGTCACCATGAAAACCATGTGAAAGGCCTTTAGCCACTCATACATGAGTCGAGCGCGCTTTCAAGAATGCCTAGGCTATTCCGTGCAAAGCGACTCGACGGACTAACAGACTTCCGGTACATCCATGTCCCGAGAATAGAGTGGCGACAGGCGAAAATTTTCGACCAGCCGGTTAAGGCGCGGCATTTTCGCCGGGACGGATCGAGTTTGGCGGATCCTGTCGTGCGACTGGATCGTCACCGCCTTGATCCCCTCTGATGAACCCCATGACTTTGAAGTAGATCATCCGCAATGCGCGATAAAGCTTGGGCAGCAGCCAGGCGACGAGTAACAGGAATACGAACAGCAACCCCAGGAACACGGCCGGATAGTTCAATGCGGTCCATAGTCCGGCCACCACCACCACATCCTCGGTGACGGACGCAGTCCAGTTGGTCAAGGGTTCCGGGGACGTGTTGATCATGACCCTGCTGCCTGCTTTTGCGGCGTGGCTGCTGGCGGCCAGCCCGCCGCCGATGATGAAAGCGGCTATTTGAACCGCCGGGTCTAGATGGCCGACCGCGGCAGCTGCGAGGGCTGCGCCGGCAGGGATCCGGATAAAGGTATGCAAGACGTCCCACCCGGTGTCGACGCCCGGCGTCTTGTCTGCAAAAAACTCAACGCAGTACATGAAACCTGCAGCCGCCATTACCAGCGGATGGGTGAGGATTTCAAGGTCGCTGGGTAAGCTCAGCGAACCGGTGGCTCCGAGTATGCCGAACATCAGTAACGCGGCGTAAAGGTTGATTCCACTGGCCCATGCCGCGCCCGCGGCGAGGGCCAAGGTCGAAGTCATTTCTATGCCCATTTCAGTTCCATTCGAAGCTTTGTGCCCGGTTCATGCTCACCATTGAAAACCGCGCTTGTTCGTGACGCAAGGAATTTGGCCGATTTTTAGCGAGAATATTCCAGTGGATTTATCGAGAGAATCCGTAAGTGATTCACTATTCTGTAATTTTTATTATAATTTTGTCGGGCTTTCGCTCGCTTCAACCGCACAAAGCGTGTCGCGCACGGCGTCGGCAGGGATCACTCTAGGCCATGATCAAGATTGGAATAGTCGGAGGAACGGGATATACAGGTGGTGAACTGCTGCGCCTGGCGCTCGCCCACCCGGAACTCGAGATCGAATGCGTGACATCCAGGCAGGAGGCCGGGCAGCCATTGAAAAAACAATGGCCGCAACTCGCCGGCCGCTGCGATCTTGTTTTTGTTGCGCCCGACATTGAACGGCTACTAGCGTGCGACCTGGTCTTTTTCGCGACGCCTCACGGGACGGCGATGAAAATGGCCGGGAAATTACTCGATGCCGATGTACGTGTCGTGGACCTGTCGGCAGATTTTCGCTTGCGATCTCTCGACGTATGGGAGCAATGGTATGGGTCACGACACGCAAGCCCGGATTTATTATCCGAAGCTGTGTATGGCCTGCCGGAACTCAATCGCGATCGGATCAGGCAAGCGCGACTGATCGCCTGTCCCGGTTGTTATCCTACGGCGGTGCTGCTCGGACTGTTACCGCTCGTCGAAGCGGGGCTGGTGGAACCAGACAGCTTGATCGCGGATGCGAAATCCGGTGTCAGCGGAGCCGGCCGTAAGGTCGCCCTTGGAACACTTTACGGCGAAGTTTCGGACAACTTCAAAGCCTACGGCGCGAACGGCCACCGGCACCTTCCAGAAATTGAACAGCTATTGAACGAAAGTTCCGAGGAGTCTGTAAATTTGACATTTCAGCCGCACCTGCTACCGATGTTTCGAGGTTTGCAAGCGACCTTGTATGCGACAGCCCGAGCCGGCGAGCAAGTTTCGACTGAGCTTTACCGCGCACGCTATGCAGATCACCCATTCGTACGAGTGAATGATTGGAATGAAATTCCCGAAACCCGCTCGGTTCGAGGCACGAACGTCTGTAGCATCGCGGTTAACCAGGTGAAGAATGGAAGACGGGTTATAGTGATTTCGGTCATCGACAATCTAGTCAAGGGCGCGGCGGGGCAGGCCATCCAGAATGCGAACTTGATGTTCGGATTACCTGAAACACAAGGCCTTACGGCGGATCCGTTCTTCCCATAAGCGCTCGAAATGAAACTGATCATTACTCAACATCGACCGGTCCGCAGGGTATTAATCGTGGTCGGATTTGTAGGCGTGGCGGTTCTTGCCGTAGCGATAGCGGTAGACTATGGGCATTGGAAATCAATCGCTGAAGCGATGGTTTCTTCCGGAAAGAAGCGAACGCTTTTGCAAGAAGTGGCGCAACTACACCGGGAGCAGGAAGATCTTCGGTTTGAATTGGCCAGGCTTCGTAGGACGGAAGAAATCAATCGCCATAGTAGGATGGATAATCACGAGTATCTCGTTCGCCTGCAGACGGAAATCGCGGTACTGAACCAGGAACTCGATTTCTATCGGGATGTGGTTCACACGACGGAAGCGGAATCAGGACCCAAGTTAAAGGGAATACAGTTAAAGACCTTGGACGGCGAGGGACGATACAGTTACCGGCTTGTGCTCACGCATGTCGATAGGGATGATCGGGTGGCCGAGGGAAAACTTGAGATAGGGTTTCTGGGCGAATTTAAGGGTGAGCGCAAAGCATTTTCGTTTGTAGACGTCAAGGAATCCGGACCCGAATCGCTTTCTTTCAAATTCAAGCACTTTCGATTGTTTGAAGGAACAATCAAGATGCCGGATGGTTTCGTTCCGCAGCAGATCCACGTGGCGGTTACTAATAAGCGCCGCTCGAAAGGGTCTTTCTCGGAAACCTACGATTGGGCGTCACTACTCAATTAAGGGGTAAGTTTGATGTTGGGCAAGATTAAGAAGCGGAAACCGAACAAGGTCGATTCACTGATCGGCCAGAATTCGCGAATGATAGGTGACATCCGGTTCGGGGGCGGACTGCATGTCGACGGCAACATCAAGGGCAGCGTCATAGCCGATGCCGACGGGAAGGCTACCTTGACGGTGAGTGACCGCGGTACGATCGAAGGCGAAGTGAGGGTTCCTTACATCATTCTCAACGGGCTGGTCAAAGGCGACGTTTATGCCAATGAGCACGTGGAACTCCACTCCGGCGCGAGAGTCGAAGGAAACGTGTATTATGCACTTATAGAGATGGCAATGGGCGCAGAAGTCAACGGGAAACTGGTGCGTATTTCCGCGGATCAGCGTGAGCCGCTGGCCCTGGACCACGATGGACCGCTGCCTGAAGCCGAAAAAGCACAATAATTCAAGACTTGAATTACTAGGTTGCCGGTATTACTTTAGATCTTATGTATTTGAACCGATATAATCACTGATCATGGAAACACAGGAATCACCGCTTATATTCACCGATGCGGCGGCGGTCAAGGTGCGTGAGCTAATTGACGAGGAAGGCGACGACGCCCTGATGCTTCGCGTGTTCATATCCGGAGGCGGTTGCTCGGGGTTCCAATACGGATTTACCTTCGACCAGAACGAAACCGACGGCGACACGATCGTCGTGAACCAGGGTGTCAAGCTCCTGGTCGATCCGATGAGCGTACAGTATCTTACCGGCGCAGAAATCGATTACACCGAAGGGCTGGAAGGGGCACAGTTCGTCATCCGGAATCCGAACGCCGCCACGACCTGCGGTTGCGGATCTTCATTCTCGGTTTGACGGATCGTTAACTCGACATTTCAGCAGTCGGTTCGTAGAGACCGCCGAGTAGGATCGCACGCCCGGGTTCCCCTGTCGTCATCGGTACTGCTAGTCCCGCGATCCGCCGACAGGCGAACCACGCGAAGGCGGCTGCCTCCACCATGTCCGGATCGAGCCCCTCGTCCATCGTTGATTTAACATCGCACCCGGGCAGGCGGTTTCGCAGGTTTGATATTAACTCGCCGTTGTGAACGCCGCCGCCACATACAAATATTTCCTCGGGCATGTAGCTATTTTCGTCTTCGATTTCTTTTGCAATCGATTCAACGGTAAATTGCAGTAGGGTTCTTTGCACGTCGGCGGCCGGTACGGTATCCAAGCGCGAAAGCCGAAGTTGCGACTTGATGTAATCCAAATTGTACGTTTCACGTCCGGTGCTTTTGGGTGGCGGCTGTTGCAGATAGGGGTCTTCCATGAAGCATTCCAATAACGCTTCTGAGAGCGTTCCGGAAGCGGCCCAGCGACCGCCGGCGTCGAATGGTCCGTCGTGTTCTGCCCGATACCATTCATCCATCAGACAATTGCCGGGCCCGGTGTCATAACCTAGCAGCGCCTGGCCGGAATCTGCCGGCAACACGGACACATTGGCGATACCGCCGATATTAAGTACGGTGCGATTGCGCGCCGTAGTGCGGAATCGCCATTCGTGGAACGGCGGCACCAGCGGTGCGCCCTGGCCACCATAGGCTAAGTCGCTGCTGCGAAAGTCGGCAACAGTTCTGATCCCGCTCAGCGCGGCTATTGTTGCCGGATCGCCGATCTGGATACTGTAAGGGGGATCCGAATCAGGGCTATGGCGCAAGGTCTGACCGTGGCTGCCGATGGCAATGATGTCGTGTGGGTCGACATTCGATTGCCGAACCAATCTGATCGCCGCTTGCGCGAAACATCGGCCGACTTCCACATCGAGACTGGCAAGTTCATGGATCGAGGTCGGTCTTTCCGGGTCGATTACATCTAGCAGTCGGGCGTTCAGATCGTCTGGATAAGGGATAGTCAAGGTCGTGAGAGTCGACATTTCGCTCGCTCCGATCGACACCAGGGCCGCGTCGACACCGTCCATACTCGTGCCGGAAATGAGGCCGATATAGAGGCCTTTATTAACCGCTCCTTGAGGGTCTTGGATCAATTTTTGTCGGAAGATTTACTCAACGTCAACACTTGCGGCGAATCGAGTTGAGCGACGTGATCCGAGCCACGTTCTTTTTGGCGGGCTAGTAATACGTCCAACTGTGCAAGCAAGGGTTTCGCTTGCTCCTGAAAATCGCGCAGATACTTCTTTTCGATAGGATCGGCTTTCGGCAAATTGACCGTCAACGGATTCCGGTGCACGCCGTGTACCCGGAATTCGTAATGAAGGTGGGGGCCGGTCGCCAGGCCGGATTTACCAACGTAGCCGATGATCTGTCCCTGCGTGACGGATTTGCCTCGCTTCATCCCCCGCGCATAGCGCGACAGGTGAGCGTATAGCGTGCTGTATATTTCGCCGTGGTGCATTTCGACTGTTCTACCGTATCCGCCATTTCTACCGACGAACTTAATCCTTCCATCCGCAGTCGCGCGAACCGGCGTTCCCGAAGGCGCGGCATAGTCTACGCCGCGATGCGCACGGATCGTATTGAGAATCGGATGTTTGCGGCGTAGATTGAACCGAGAACTTATGCGGGTGAAATTTACCGGCGTGCGCAAAAATGCCTTGCGCATGGCCTCGCCCCGATCAGAATAATAGGCGGAATGCCCATGGTCGAAGGTGTAAAGAACGGCGCGAAATCGTTTTCCTCTGTTGACGAATTCCGCGGCGAGTATCCGGTCTTGTTTAATGAGCTCTTCGCCCTTGTAAATCTCTTCGTAAATCACGCTGAAGCGATCCTTTTTCCGAAGGTCGAGCGCGAAATCGATGTCCCAACCAAATATTTCCGTCAGACGCATGATAATTGCGTCTGACAGGCCGGCGTTCTGGCCGTCAACGAACAGGGATCGAGTAATTGCCGCAGTAGCAGTAGTAAGCTTGATTTCCGGTTCGATGGATTCATTGAAAGCTGTGAAACTGTCGCCTTCGCGAATCACATGGAGTGAATTCAGCTGATCGAGTTCAAGAACCATTTCCTCGAGCTTGTCACCATCGAGCCGGAACCGGACGATTTGTCCTGGCATGATGTGTTTCAGTTTTTCGGTCTCCTCGCCTAGCGAGATGATGGTATGCAGATCGCGCTTCGACAAGGTCACACGGGAGAAGATTAGAGAGAGGTTGTCGCCGGTAGCAACGGTAACATTGATCCACCGACCAGCCTGGCCGTTAGTCAGATACACTTCGGGTAAAGCGCGTGCGTCCGGCACGGCTGGTTCAAACGGCAGGCGGGCGCCGAATCCCGAAGAGCGCTGTGAAGGGCGTGTCGAGGTGCTGTCAGGAAGATCGACTTGCAGGCGCGTGCGCGTCCCGGAATCGGAGCGGTCGGCATCCCAGTCGATGCCTGTGGTCAGGAACGTGATCAAGCAGCCGGCAACGCCGAGCGCCAATAGACGGATTAGAAGCCGTCGCGACTGTTGCGTTCGCCCGTACAGGCTCCGATTTCTTAAGCTGCTACGATAGATCACGTAATGCCGTATAAGTGCTGGAAGCGGCCCCCTGAACAGGGTCGAAAAATAGCGTCAGATCATGCTTACGTCAATGTTTTCTAACATTTTTCGAGTGGATATCTGCGCAGTTTTCAAGACCTGTCGATGAAAAAATTCACCACGCGGGAACAGATCGATATCATTCGTCGAGGCGCGGCCGAAATTCTCGTGGAAGAGGAACTCGCGGAAAAACTTGCGCTCGGACGCCCGCTCAGAATCAAGGCGGGGTTCGATCCTACCGCACCCGACCTGCATCTGGGACACACCGTTTTGTTGAACAAGATGCGCCAATTCCAGGATTTGGGTCATGAAGTCTCGTTTCTTATTGGCGATTTCACGGGAATGATCGGTGATCCAACGGGAAAAAATGCCACGAGGCCACCGCTGAGCGCCGATGAAGTCGCGGCCAATGCCGACACCTACCGGCAGCAGGTATTCAAGGTACTCGACCCTGCAAAAACCAAAACGATTTTCAATTCAAAATGGATGTCTCAGGTCGATGCGGCCGGACTCGTGAAAATCGCCGCGCAGCATACCGTTGCGCGCATGCTGGAACGCGATGATTTTCGGAAACGCTATGAAGACGGCCGCCCAATCGCCATCCACGAGTTCCTCTATCCGCTGATCCAGGGATATGACTCCGTGGCAATGGCAGCTGACATCGAGTTAGGTGGAACCGATCAAAAGTTTAATTTGCTCGTTGGACGACAGTTACAGCAGGCCTATGGCCAGAAACCCCAGATCGTGGTGACCATGCCGCTGCTGGAAGGCCTGGACGGCGTACAGAAAATGTCGAAATCCCTCGGCAACGCCATAGGCATTGATGAAGCCCCGCACGAGATGTTTGGAAAACTCATGTCGATCTCCGACGAATTGATGTGGAGATATTATGAATTATTGAGTTTTCGAGGCGCATCCGATATCCATGTGCTCAAGCGTGAGGTGGAAAGCGGTCGTAATCCACGCGACGTCAAGTTCGAACTCGCTGTCGAGCTGGTCACCCGTTTTCATGACGCGCGCGCGGCCGAGGACGCCTTGACAGAATTCCGCAATCGGTTCAGCCACGGCGCCATGCCGAAGGAGATTCCGGAGTGCGAAATCGACAATGCTGGGCAGGATCTGGGGCTGCCGGCCGCGCTCAAGCAAGCCGGTCTCACGCGGAGCACGTCCGAAGCCAGACGCTTGATCCCGCAGGGAGCGGTCAAAATTGACGGC
>CAXXLL010000003.1:0-802500 GCA_963662545.2 Gammaproteobacteria bacterium | reverse complement strand
GCTTTTGGCTTTTTTATCCGTGAAATGTTCGAACGAAGGGGTTTTGGCGCCGAGATTTTTTGTCAGATCAAGGCGCGGGATAGAGCGAGTAAGGGAGCGTACTTAAGTACGTGACCGCTGCGAGCGAATTCCGTGTTGAATCGCTGGCGAAGAAGATCAAGCCAGAACGTTTGAGGTTATATGGTCAAGCGAGTAAGCGCATGCGGTGGATGCCTAGGCGGCAGGAGGCGATGAAGGACGTTGTAGTCTGCGATAAGCCTCGGGGAGCTGGCAAACAAGCTTTGATCCGAGGATTTCCGAATGGGGAAACCCACTGCGTAAGCAGTATCCTTACCTGAATTCATAGGGTAAGGAGGCGATACCCGGAGAACTGAAACATCTAAGTACCCGGAGGAACAGAAATCAACCGAGATTCCCTTAGTAGCGGCGAGCGAACGGGGACCAGCCCTAAATCGATTGGTGCGTTAGTGGAACAGTCTGGAAAGTCTGGCCATAGTTGGTGATAGCCCAGCACACGAAAACTATCCAATTGTTATATCGAGTAGGACGGGACACGAGAAATCCTGTTTGAATATGGGGGGACCATCCTCCAAGGCTAAATACTACCTGCCGACCGATAGTGAACTAGTACCGTGAGGGAAAGGCGAAAAGAACCCCGGAGAGGGGAGTGAAATAGATCCTGAAACCGCGTGCGTACAAGCAGTCGGAGCATCATACGATGTGACGGCGTACCTTTTGTATAATGGGTCAGCGACTTACTTCTCAGTGGCAAGCTTAACCGTTTAGGGGAGGCGTAGGGAAACCGAGTCTTAATAGGGCGATTTAGTCGCTGGGAGTAGACCCGAAACCGGGCGATCTATCCATGGCCAGGGTGAAGGCAGGGTAATACCTGCTGGAGGCCCGAACCCACTTATGTTGAAAAATGAGGGGATGAGCTGTGGATAGGAGTGAAAGGCTAATCAAGCTCGGAGATAGCTGGTTCTCCTCGAAAGCTATTTAGGTAGCGCCTCGTGTTTCACTCTTGGGGGTAGAGCACTGTTATGGCTAGGGGGTCCCCAGGGGCTTACCAAACCATTGCAAACTCCGAATACCAAGAAGTGCTATCACGGGAGACACACGGCGGGTGATAAGGTCCGTCGTGGAAAGGGAAAGAGCCCAGACCGCCAGCTAAGGTCCCTAAATCACAACTCAGTGGTTAACGATGTGGGAAGGCAAAGACACCCAGGAGGTTGGCTTAGAAGCAGCCATCCTTTAAAGAAAGCGTAACAGCTCACTGGTCAAGTCGGCCTGCGCGGAAGATGTAACGGGGCTAAGTTGTGTACCGAAGCTGCGGATGCAGCACTTCACTCAAGACTACTACGACAACATTTCATGGCGCTAACAACTCGCGTAGCGAGTTGATCAAGCGCCCTCTCACGTCGAGTGGGAAATGATAAAAGTAGTCTTGAGGAAGTGCTGCATGGTAGAGGAGCGTTCCGTAGGCCTGCGAAGGCAGATTGAGAAGTCTGCTGGAGGTATCGGAAGTGCGAATGCTGACATGAGTAACGATAATGCGGGTGAAAAACCCGCACGCCGAAAGCCCAAGGTTTCCCACGCAACGCTAATCGGCGTGGGGTGAGTCGGCCCCTAAGGTGAGGCAGAAATGCGTAGCCGATGGGTAACAGGTTAATATTCCTGTACCGCGACTTATTGCGATGGGGGGACGGAGAAGGTTATACCAGCCGGGTGTTGGATATCCCGGTTCAAGCATGTAGGGAGTTCTCTTAGGAAAATCCGGGGGAACATATCCTGAGGTGTGATAACGAGGTCCTTTTAGGACCGAAGTGGTTGATACCCTGCTTCCAGGAAAATCCTCTAAGCTTCAGATAAGTCAAGACCGTACCCTAAACCAACACAGGTGGGCAGGGAGAGTATCCCAAGGCGCTTGAGAGAACCCTGGTGAAGGAACTAGGCAAAATAGCACCGTAACTTCGGGAGAAGGTGTACCCCCGGTACGTGAAGAGCTTGCGCTCGGAGCGGAAAGGGGTCGCAGTGACCAGGTGGCCGCGACTGTTTACTAAAAACATAGCACTCTGCAAACTCGAAAGAGGACGTATAGGGTGTGACGCCTGCCCGGTGCCGGAAGGTTAATTGATGGGGTTAGGATTCGTCCGAAGCTCTTGATCGAAGCCCCGGTAAACGGCGGCCGTAACTATAACGGTCCTAAGGTAGCGAAATTCCTTGTCGGGTAAGTTCCGACCTGCACGAATGGCGTAACGATGGCCACACTGTCTCCACCAGGGACTCAGTGAAATTGAACTTGCTGTTAAGATGCAGTGTACCCGCGGCTAGACGGAAAGACCCCGTGCACCTTTACTATAGCTTTGCACTGGACTTTGAATATGTTTGTGTAGGATAGGTGGGAGGCTTTGAAGCGGCGACGCTAGTTGTCGTGGAGCCAACCTTGAAATACCACCCTGGCATGTTTGAGGTTCTAACCTAGGCCCGTTATCCGGGTCGGGGACAGTGTATGGTGGGTAGTTTGACTGGGGCGGTCTCCTCCCAAAGAGTAACGGAGGAGCACAAAGGTATCCTCAGTACGGTCGGAAATCGTGCGGTGAGTGTAAAGGCACAAGGATGCTTGACTGCGAGATAGACACATCGAGCAGGGACGAAAGTCGGTCTTAGTGATCCGGTGGTTCTGTATGGAAGGGCCATCGCTCAACGGATAAAAGGTACGCCGGGGATAACAGGCTGATTCCTCCCAAGAGTTCACATCGACGGGGGAGTTTGGCACCTCGATGTCGGCTCATCACATCCTGGGGCTGTAGCCGGTCCCAAGGGTATGGCTGTTCGCCATTTAAAGTGGTACGCGAGCTGGGTTTAGAACGTCGTGAGACAGTTCGGTCCCTATCTGCCGTGGGCGCTGGAGACTTGAAGGGAGCTGCTCCTAGTACGAGAGGACCGGAGTGGACGTACCTCTGGTGTTCCGGTTGTCATGCCAATGGCACTGCCGGGTAGCTATGTACGGAAAGGATAACCGCTGAAAGCATCTAAGCGGGAAGCCCCCCCTAAGATTAGGTCTCCCCAGACCCTCGAGGTCTCTAAAGGGCCCTTGAAGACTACAAGGTTGATAGGCCGGGTGTGGAAGCTCAGTAATGAGTGAAGCTAACCGGTACTAATTGCCCGTGCGGCTTGACCATATAACGCTCAAGCGTTTTGTCAGGCTGAATGTAAATGAAGCCTAAACGACTAATCCGAACACTGCGGTAGAAAGAGGCAGAGTAAGGCTATAGAAGCCAGTGCATTCTATGGCCCCTGCTCTGCGAACTGCCGCAAAACCAGTTTGCCTGGCGATAATAGCGAGTTGGAACCACCTGGCACCATTTCGAACTCAGAAGTGAAACTGCTCAGCGCCGATGATAGTGTGGAATCCACCATGCGAAAGTAGGTCATTGCCAGGCATTAAATGACTAAGATCCCCCAGCTGTCGGCTCGGGGATTTTTTTTGCCTGGAGAGCGCGCAAACCGGCACCGAGGCTTTGGACTGAAAGCAATTTTCGACCGTCGAATACTCAATATCGGTGAGGGGCCATTCAATATCCATAATCAAGCACCTATACTCTAGTAAGCATCTGCGCTAAATAAGGCAGATAACAATAATAAAGCGTAAGGATTTACGACATCGCGATGCGCTTTTTTAAAGCTCGCCGGGTCTCGAATTCCTGCGCACCGGGTTAAACAAGGACCAGCCCGAAATCCATTTGTAGAAGGTTGAGTGATCGACCGCTATGCGCTCAGATTGATGGGCCGCGGGCCCTTATGCCCGTTAGCTTGGCATAGCTATTTACTCGATCAAAGCGGTCCAATCCGACACGAAGCTCGGTTGGCGTTGCATAGGCGCGTAAGTATACGTCCTCATATTTCACGCTGCGCCAGAGCCGTTCAACGAACACGTCCCAGCGCCCCTTGCCATCCATGCTGATCTTGATGCCCTGGTCTTTGAGTACGCCGGTGAACGCCTCGGAGGTAAACTGGGACCCCTGATCGGTGTTGAAGATTTCCGGCGCGCCGAAACGCTGCAGGGCCTCTTCCAGCGCCTCCCGGGCCACCAGGTACATCCCTCTGGCCATCGGGAGGTAGCGAAGACCTGGTTCCTCGCGCACGGGTAGATCTTGTGTCCCTTCCCGGAAATACAAAATCCATCTGGACCAGCCACGAAATCCATGGATCTCGTCGATTGTATCAGATCTGGCTGACCGGCTCGGGACGGTGAGCTGATGCCACGACCGCACCTTATGCGCTGTGTGAATTTGTTGCCGGCGCTCGCTCATCGGTCGCGCCCGAGCACTGTGGATAAAAAATCGTTCTCCATCGCCAACTCGCCTCCATTGATGGGCCGCGGGCCCTTATGCCCGTTAGCTTGGCATAGCTATTTACTCGATCACTCCGCCGACGCATTGAGCCCCGGGGGCGAAGTGCATTTTTCGGCAATGACACTGCATTACGGGACGAAAGTTGAGACCAGGATTTCACAGTAGAACCGCGGAAGTTACGGCTGCCATCCGCGCAAGCCATTTTCTACACGACAGTCCGCTCGTGTTTTCAGATCCTCTTGCCATTGAAATGACCAGCCCGGCTTGGAGACTGGTGTGCCGAAATAAGCTGCTGCACTGGCTGGTCATCCGCAAAAAATTCGGTCATCTGCGTCCGGTGCACGGTTGGATTCTTGCCAGAAGCCATATAGCCGAATACAAGCTCGAAGCTTTCGTGGCGGCAGGAGGTACGCAGTTCGTGCAGCTCGGTGCAGGATTCGACTCCGTGGCGCTTAGAAATCCCCAGTGGTTGAAAAACGTCCGTATATTCGAACTTGATCACCCCGACACGCAGTCCTTGAAACGGGAAAGGATTAAGAAGAACAACTATTCTTTACCGGAATGCCTGGAACTGGTGCCGATCGATTTCGAAGAAGAAACTATCGACGACTGTCTCAAGCGGACGTCGTTTGATTGCAGTGTGCCAACGTTCTTTTCGTGGCTGGGCGTTATCTATTATTTGACGAATGGCGCCATTTCGAATGTGCTTGGCTCGATTGCGAAGGTGGCGGAACCGAAAAGCGAAGTCATTTTCGATTTCTTGGTTCCCGAAGAATGTGTCGATCTGGCCTATCGGGATGTTTACGATTCGACGTGTGCGTATACGGCACGCCTCGGCGAACCGTATGTATCATTTCAATCACCCGCGGATATTGAGGGTCTTGCGAAAACCGCAGGTTTCGAAGTCGTGAGCATTATTTCCGACGCCGACCTTGATCACCAGTACTTCAGGGACCGTCAGGACGACCTCGCAGTGATGCGTGGCTGTGGTATCGCACACCTCATGGGTTTATAAATCGCCAACCGCTAATGACCAGATGAAAAGTTCATCGGCACTTAGGCCCATCATTTCCCGTAAATTAACGTGGGATTTCTCGGGTTCGAAATCCAGGTACTGGTTGGGTGGCAGTCCTTTACAGACAACCCTGCTTGACGTTTACACGATGCTAGTGCCGGACAACGAAAAATATTACATTAGATCGTTGCAGCCCTGCTTGGAACTGATACCGGACGAAGAGCACAAAGCGGAATTACGCGAATTTTTCAGACAGGAATCGCTCCATGGCATCGCCCATAAAAAGTACTGGGAAAAACTCTCAGAATATGGAGTGAATGTCGATCGCTTCGTAGCGATTATAAATACCTTTCTCTATAAGATACTGGAGCCGTTGCAACCACGTTGGCTACGGATCTCAGTGGTCGCCGCGATAGAGCACATCAACGCCAGTCTTGGAAACATTTATCTGGGGAAAAATCTACTGCAAGAAGCGACGCCTGAATTAAAACGCCTTTTTGAATGGCATTTCGCCGAAGAAATAGAGCATAAAGCAGTCGCTCACAACGCATTGCAGGCCTTATATCCAGGATATTTCACCAGGATAATGGGTGCCATATTGGTTTTCCCCGTCTTTTTCGGGATTTTGATTTTGGGAACAGTACGTTTGCTTGCTCAAGAGCATGAGTTATGCAAACGGCAACTAATTATTGACACGACCAAGCTGCTGAATGATAAGGGCGTATTCGTTGCGATTGTATTGCACTTAATCCGGTATTTTCATCCAAAGTTTCACCCTTGGACGCTTGATGACTATGTTTTGGCCGGTGATGTTTTCAACAAAGTGAAACGAGATCAGATACACAACATTGAATTCGAACCACCAATCGGTGTTGCAAAACTAGCGGGCTAAGCAAATCGTTTTGATATATTTTTAATATTCGGAAGATATTCCCTGAGGCCCTAGCGATCGGGCGCCCTAAAAAGAAGTCCTCTATTTGACAAAACCTGCAAATTGTACGTCTTCGAAATACACGGAGAAATCACATTTCCGTTAATGACAATTTGTAAATATTGATATGCGCCCGCGTAATATCCCAGATCCTAATTCCTGGATCGATAAACCTCGATAGATCAATCATCGATGCGGAATTTGAGTTACTAAACATTCGAACCGCCGAGTAGTCAAAATATTCACCCATCGTATAGGTGCCCGAAGCAAAACAGATGCTTTTTATCGAATGAAACTGCTTGGCGGAGTTCGAAAGGTCTCGTTCTCGTATAGCTTTTTTTATGAGTTGGATATGTTTCTCTATCGAATATTCAAAATCGGTCAACAGAGAGAGAATTTGTTTGCATTGCGTGCCACTTGAAATTAGCTCGTCGTACATAGAAATATCAAATAAATTCGATCCACGAAAACTCCTGAAAGTATGGGCTTGCGAACTATATCCATTTAAATTTTGGTCGATAGTCTTTATGACTTCGCTTATCGCAACCGGCCGTTCCATAACAGCCGCTACTGAATTAGGTTTCACTTGTAGATTGATTTTCCCTGAGGATTCTGAACTTAGTACAAAAACGGCAGGCTGTTTTTCTTTTGGAATGGAAGATAGATATTCTAGAATCCGAACACCCGATTGATCGCCCAAATTCCAGTCAAGAAGAATGGCATCAAAATTTTTGATTTTTAGAATATTTACGCCGTCCACGATATTGGCGGCGATCGTGATTTCTCCTTCTGCATTCCGTATGCCTTCCTGAAGTAAAGCCCGATTCACACGGTTATCATCGAGGATCAGAACGTGCTTTCCTTTTAAGGTGCCACTATTAATGTTTTCCAGATTAAGGTCACCTCATAGGTCGGATCTTATAAGCCGTTGAAAAGAGGGAACCAAAAGCGCTCCATCCGATCAGATCATGAAATCAACACCAATCGACTTCGTGATCTGGGAGTATCGGATGAAGCACAGCGAAATTAGCACAGTGAGCCGGCAGTTAAAACGCACGCTAGGCGAGCGTACGCTCAACGACTTGGGGCGTGCAACGCGATTCTGTCGCCGAGAAAGGGAGGTCACGCCGTTCCGTTTAGCGGTAAGCCTAATCGAAAGCTTCGCCGGGCACTCAGCGAGCTGTATCGCTGATATTCAACGCGCTTTCAATGCGCTGTGCTCGACCACGGTGCGCTACAAACCGTTTCATAATCAGCTCGCCAAAAAACAGTTTCCGATGTTTATGCAAGCGCTGCTAAGCGAATTGCTCAATGGCCTGGCCTGCGATGTCCTCCGATTCGAACCCAACAGCCCATTTGCGCAGTTTGACCACATCCGCATCCAGGACGGCACCTCGTTTGCGTTAAAACCGGCGCTGAAGGACAGCTTTCCCGGTCGCTTCACGACCGTGAGTCCCGCCGCGGTAGAGCTCCATGCCGATCTCGACCTGCTCAGTGAGACCCTGAACGAGGTCGTACTCAGCCCTGACAGCTCAGCAGAGCGGCAGTTCTTGCCGGCGGATAGAGGTCGCTGGCGGTTTGCTGCTGGCCGACCGTGGCTACTTCGCGCGGCCTTACTTTGAAGCGCTCGACACCGCCGGCGGCTATTTCATCGTGCGCGCGGGTCAAGGTATCAATCCGCTGATCGTTGCCGCTCGTCGCGCCGATGGGCGGCGGGTCAAACGCTTTGACAAGCAGCGATTGAAAGCGGTGGCATCGACCTTAAAGCGCTTCGATTGCCTCGACATGGCCGTGCAATTCGACGGCGTGCAGGGACCCTGGACCTGTCGTTTAGTCGTGCACCCCAACCTTAAAAAAGGTGCAGCACCTCGTTATCTCATCACCAATCTCGACGCCACCACCTTTACGCCCGAGCATATTAGCGACGCGTATCGATTACGCTGGCAGGTCGAGCTGCTATTCAAAGAGTGGAAGTCTTACGCCAATCTACACGCCTTTGATACCGCCAACCCGCACATCGCCGAAGGGCTTATCTGGGCCGCACTATGCGCCGCAACGCTGCAGCGCTATTGCGCTCATGTCACCGAGCGCTGGTTGAACGTCGCCATCTCGACTCATACCGCGGCCAAGTGCATTCATCACGTGCTCGGTCCCATTCTCCATACGCTTATCCATCGGCCCCGCTCTTTACACCGACCGCTCGAACACGCGTTGCGCTATTTGGCCAGCAACGCTCAGCGCGCAAAACCTGACCGCGATTGCATTTCGGGACGACTCAAGCTCGGCCTTCAGCATGTTCATGCGGCCGCTTAAGAACTAACCTATGAAGGTCACCTAGGGTTTCATTTTCACGTATAGCCGACTGAGAACGAACAGTATTTAGAATTTCTCTGTCACTTGGATCCGAGCCAATAGAATTGAGAGCGGAATGGGGGAGCGCCGAAGGTCGGACGTCTGCTGTGGACTGAATTAGAGAATAGTATTTCGGGAGAGTAAGGGTGGAAGCAGCACTGGAAGTTGCGAGGGTATCGCCCACTAATGCCTCGTCGATGATTATTGCTGCGACATTTTTGTCTATGTCTCGTACAAAAGAAGATAGGTCTTGAATTCGACGAAATATAATTACGTTAGTTTCGTCTCGCAGTACTGATCGAAAACGCGATACGAGGTCGATACTCTGGGTTACGAGCACCAGGGGAAGAAGAACCCCACTGATTTCGTCATTGCTAGCGTGGTAGCAGGGTATGCGTATCCGTGTGATGTATTCATTTAGGTCATTTTGATGGAATGAAAAGTCACCGTTTAAAGAAGAAGCGAGTTCGTTTGCGACCAGTAGTCCCAGACCCGCTCCGTAGTACTCCTTGGAGGAGGCGGCGGGTTCGCTAACTGATAACGAATCTGCTATTCCAGTTGGTTTTCCTAACCTATTCGTAATAGTAAAAACGAGGTCTCCCTTAGATTCGTTGTGACATGTTAATGTAAGCTTAATCTCAATTTCTCCATTCCCGGCGTGTCGTACCGCGTTAGAAAGTGTATTGAGTAGAAGCCGCTCGGCAGGAAGTAAATCCAGGCTAATAGCTGCCCATACATCCATATTGAAACTGTAGATCAACCGAATATTTTTCGATTCCAATTCGTCTCGAAACCTCCGGGATACCTCAATAACCCATTGGCAGACAGAAATCGTGGTTCGCAAGTCGCGCGGCTTGCGCACGTCTCCAGAGGTAGCACTCAGTACGTCGGTAGCCAAACGCGCTAGCGATCTGATTCCATCTTCTATCCTCGTGATACGCGCTCGCATCTGTTCGTCGTCAGCGTTAGATTTAGCGGCTGCTGCAGTAGTTAGAAGAGAATGATGCGGCGTACGTATGTCATGTGCTACGAAGGCGAGTAGATCCGCTATGTCGTTAGCGCGTTCATCTGATTCCAATTTCGAACGCTTAAGATTTTTTACCAAGAAATCGATATAGAAAGCGATAAATGGCGTGCCGATAACATAAGCAAGAGCAAGGTGTAGATTTCCTTTCCAAGAAGGGGAATAGAGGTATAGGATTATTACGCCAACGCAGGCGACTAAGACTGACGTCCAATGATAAACGCGACCAAATCGTAATCCGTAACCAATCGAAATTTGGGTCAGTAGAATGAATAAAAATGTTCCTTTTTCCCCTGTTACGTATAGTCCGGCAATAGTGAAATAGTTGTCTAAAAATAGGCAGAAGAAAGTCCGGAACAGGGAAAAGCGTTTTGCAGAGTGGCTTATGATGAAGAATGAGAAACAATAGACGATGAATGAGATATACAGTGGGTGATTCGTGTAGCCGGTTGTATAAAAAGGGTCTACGCGGATTCATGTGGGTAAATTCTGAATTAGACCAAGTGTAAACCATTGAAATCATGTAGACATTCAGAGATTTCGTATGGGGTGAAAGTGGTTTCATTTTGTGGGTAGGCTAAGGCCATGAAGAATCCCAAGTCGATCCGAGCGCTGTTTGCGTTCCCTGGTTTTACCGCCGCATCGAAATTGGTGGGCATGTTTGGTGATCGGTATGCCCGTGTGATCCAACTCAAGAGGCGAAAAAAACAGCGATCTGTTCTCACTGTGCTCACCGGTGCCGCGGGCGTTACGACAAGAAGGTGCTGCGAGTACGAGACCTGTCAGTTGCCGGATGGCGAATCTACCTGGAGTTCGAACGCTGGCGTGTCAGTTGCCGGAGGTGCGGCGGCGTGCAGGTAGAACATCTTGACTGGCTGGCAAAGAACCCTCGCTATACGCAGCGCTTTGCCATGCAGGTGGGCAAGCTGTGCCGGGACATGCCGAACCAGGCTGTCGCCGAGAGGGAACGCCTGCACCACAGCACGGTGAAAGACCTCGATAAGCTGTACATGCAAAAGCAGGTTGAGCTGGCGGGCATGCCAGCACCCCGGGCCATCGGTATTGATGAGATCTCCATCCGCAAAGGACATAACTACCGGGTCATCGTCAGTG
Source organism: Gammaproteobacteria bacterium (assembly GCA_963662545.2). GTDB lineage: Bacteria > Pseudomonadota > Gammaproteobacteria > JAYYZW01. The sequence continues at coordinate 791,710 of CAXXLL010000003.1, read as the reverse complement.
ACCTGGATCGGGGGCGTCCTATCTGGGTCGGTGGTGAAGGTCGCAAAGAGGCTGACATCGACCTGTTTTTCCAGGCATTGGGCGAGAACAAGAGCGCTCGCATCGAACTGGCGGCGATGGACATGTGGAAGCCGTTCCGTAACTCGGTCATGAACAACGCACCGCAGGCGCGGATCATCTATGACAAGTTCCATATCATGCGCCACCTCTCAAAGGCTCTCGATGAAGTCCGGCGCCGTGAATACAAACGTCTCCGCGGCAAGGACAGGAGTTACATCAAAGGCCAGCGATATACCTTGCTCTCGCGACGCGAGAACCTGAATCTGGATGGCAGACGAGCCCTGAAAAAACTGCTCCAGGCCAACCGGCGTCTGAACACCGCCTACGTCCTCAAGGAAACCTTCGGCCAACTCTGGGACTACCGTACCGAGCGCGGCGCGCGTGCCTTTTTCGAGCGCTGGAAGGACAGTCTGAAATGGCAGCGATTGGCGCCGTATCGCAAGTTTGCTGAGCTGATTGAATCCCATTGGGATGGCATTGCTTCCTATTGTGATGCTAAGAATAAAGTCAGTCGAAATTTGGGTCAGTAGAATGAATAAAAATGTTCTTGGATTGGTCGAAGGGGTCAACAACAAAATCCGGGTCCTGCAACGACGCGCCTATGGCTATCGTGATGAGGAATTCCTCAAACTGAAAATCATTGCGGCATTTCTTCCGCCACTACCCAGAAATGCCAATATCAACCCACACGTTTCCGCGTAGACCCTATAAAAATAGGCCGCCATGAACAGGCAAATCCCTAGGCGCACCTTTGCTTGACCGATTTCGTTCTTCAGCAGGTCAGTTTGGTTGGTATCGAGGTTTGTTAGAAAATTCATAAAAATTGATGCACGCGACAGAACTTCGCACGATCCATCAAGCTTGATGTTAAGAAACCTCTGAATGAGTCATGGCCCATCCGCCTTGTCCATGAAATCGCGAAGCCTTAACCGACGAACCTTGCCCGTAGTCCCCGCTATAGCCTGCGATTCGTGCTTTGATCTGCACCATTGCATGAACAATTCAGACGTACCATGTTAATCAGAGATTCCTTAGGACGTCGGAAAAACCGGAGCCTGATACACGGGGGGGGAATCAGTGTCTGACCCCCGGATTCAGACGGGGATCTGATTATTTATTTCGTATCCCTAATCCCGATTATTCCGGCTTTTAAAGCCACTAGACACAAGCCCACATCGGTACGGATATTGAGTTTTCGTTTTAAGTTGATGCGGTGGGATTGAACTGTTTTGGCAGTGATACCCAGTTTTTCGGCAATTTCGTCAACCGAATATCCCTGACTATACAACTTTAGAATCGTGCTCTCTTTGGAAGTAAGGCCACGAATCTTGCTTACTGGCCCGGCTTCTTGAACTTCAGTTGCGAGGTGAAAAGCAACATCGGGACTAATGGTCATATCGCCGCGAGCTACACGGCGGATGCCTTCGACTATTTCAGTAGAGGAAGCTTTTTTCGAAATATATCCACGCCCGCCGGCTTCGAGAAGTGCCAGTGGATAGTGATTCGTGACATGTGCTGATAAACCCACGACGCGAATGCGAGGATCGAATTTCATCATTTCAACGGCGACGTGGACGCCATCATCGTCTTCGAGCTCCATATCTAGGAGAGCTATATCGACACGGTGGGTTTGTATGAAGTGCAGTGCGGAACTTCCCTTGTTCCCGATCCCTACAACTTCGATATTCGGATCAGAATTCAGACGATGGGTTAAGATTTCAGTTACGAACTTATGGTCGTCGAGGATATATACGCGGAATGGTGGTGATAGCGGGCCGTTGTTCATCATTTGCCTGGACTCCCTTTGCGTTTGGCAATAATCCCAAGCGGATGTGAGATCACTCTTCTAATTATGGGATCAATTATCGACAAAATAAACGTGTCAACAGACCATTTACGAATCCAGTCTGATCGTGCTATTCAGGCAGACTCAGATAATCCGAAATTTGCCCTGCCATCGCGTCACAGGCCGTGTACTTCACCCTGGCAAGCAGCGGTATCGGTATGATCACGGCCGGCATGTACGAAGTTCCGTTGGTCCGCGTTCCGATTCTCGCCGCATCCGCTTGTTGGTCAATGTCCCAGATCGCGGCCACGTAGTCGGCTTCGTCATCCCAGCTTTTGTATCCGAAACAGCCGCCACCACCGGGTCCGATGGAGCAAGTAATGCCGCCGATACTCTCCAGGGTCTCGGTGCGTCCTTCGATCCATATCAGGTACTTAATGGCGAGTTCTGCAAAACGATTGGTAATAGCGTCATTTTTGAATAGGGGCTCGAGCATACCTACCTCCGTCGGCGCGGTGGTGTTTTCAAACCAGGGATACATGGCGTCGACGAATTCGTTTTCTTCGATGATGTCCAGGTTTGCGTTTCGCGTTTCGAGTGCCTTGCCAACGCACTCGACAAAATCGTGATCGCCGCTTTCCGCCAGTCGCGTACTGCGGCCCAACAGCACGATGGAGTCCCCACTCTCCATGGCGACGGGGATCTCCTGATGCCGATCGATGACGGTGTGGCTCTTACAGCCGGATAACAGGGCACACACCAGGACTGGGCATATCAGGCGTAAGATCAAAGACCTGTCCTTTGGGCCCTCTGCTTGACCGGTGGATGCGCGGGCAGGCCCGTGGCCAGTTGCGCGCCAGCGTTCCTGAGTGCGTCGCTCAGCGAATCGGCGAGGCCTGTTTCGAAACCAGCGAAGCGCCCGGTCCTTGCCTGCCCGTAGCCAGTGAAGCGCCACGAGGGTAGCTCCTCGCCGTCGCCGGTTTGCAGCTTGACGACGTATTCCACCCAGGCTTCGAAATAGTCGAAGCCCGTTTCTTTCGGCATCGAGAACTGCATCTTCGCGATCTCGGGGACGACGATCAGTTCGACGGCGCCCGCTTGCGGGCTGTTGAGTTCGCGAAATTCCGAGAACAGATCGCTGAGAATGCGATTAAAGACCCTGACCTGGGAGTCGCCGCTCTCGATGCGCCAGGTCCCGCGCTCCTCGGTGGTTTCGGCGTATTCGTAGCGGCGGAACGCGTCGGGATAATACACGCCGACGGAAAGCGGCAGCTTCGTGACCAGGGGTTCGGGTATCTCGGTTTGCACCTTGAGCGTCACATTCTTCTGGCATCCTGTGAGCACCATCGCGAACACAACGGCCAGGAGAAAGACGGCGAGACGGGATCTCATCATAGGCTGCCCCGTGCAGCGGAATGGGATCTTAAAGCTTAGACCATCCCGCGCCTGTTGGCATGGGTGATCCATTATGCGAGGTCTCTGCGAACGCGTTTCCAAAAGCGTCGTCCATACCCAATCATCGAAACGAATTAAGGCCGACGAAGGTGCCGCCGTTCCTGCGCGTAAGTTCACGCATGAGCGTTGCGAACCGGATCCCCGTGCCCTGGAGGTGGGGTGGATTGGCGAACTGCACGGGAAACCCGATCGCGTGGATGCGAACGAGCGGATTCCCTTGTGCATCCTTGCGGTTGATAGCTTCCATGTATTGGACGACCTCGCGGATCGAACGCCCCGTGAACTCGTCGCCGTAGACGTAAATGCTGATCTTCTTGTCGACTGAATAAAATGAACGAATCGCGGCCGTAATGCCCTCGACCGGGCTGCTGTTTGAGAATGCGTTCCAGGTGCGCAGGCGATCGATGATCGCCTGTCGGCGTCCGGGCGTGTCCGGGATCCACTTTCCCCGGTAGCTGGAGAACATGTAGGCACCCATGTCGTTCATGATCTGGATCCCCTTCAATTTCGGGTAGACGGTGAGGGTTTCCACGAACTGCTCGATCACCTTTGGCCAGGCGTAGCGGAACATGCTGCCGGAGGTGTCGATGATGAAGATGATGTATTCGCTGTCGATGGGTATGCCTCCGACCAGGTCGGTCCGGACCCGGTCGCGCTGCTGGTACAGGCGCCGCATCTCCTCTGTAAGTTTCTGCCGGGCGATTTTGAGTTCACCGAGGATGGCGGCATTAGCGGCGGCCGTATCCCGAATGCTTTTTCCGCGGTTTCGTGCCGCAATCAATTCCTTGTCCAGGCGCACGGATTCCGATTTCCACACCGCCAGTTGCTGGTCCTTGGAGACGATCGCGGTTTCGACCTCGCGTGCGCGGCTCTGCATCTTGAAAAGGCTGCGCTGCAAGGCGGAGATCTCAGAGATGCGCGGGTCGTCCGGGACCTCCGGCTCGGGTGGATCGCCGAATTTGGCGATCATGAGGAGCAGGATGATCGCGCCGAATCCGCAGGTGATGACGTCGAGAAAAGCGATGCTAGTCGCTTCGTTTTCGCGCCGGTTGAGCTTCACGGCCAGTCCCTCGCCGGGCTCAAAAAAGCGCCCTTTGTGTATAGGGCTATTTGCCAGAATGCCGACGGGGCCATCGGGTCGCCTTCCATTTCGAGCAGGATGACGTTGACGGGGATGCCCCGCGGGATGCGCGTCACGGCAGATTCGAACAGCTTCAGGCGTTCGCGCCCCGATACCGTCGTACCGCGCGGTGGTTTGAGCCCCTGCGTCGGCAATCCGTCGGTGACGAGAAAAACGTTGTCCGGCCGCGGGCTTAGCTGCGTGATCACGAGGAACGCCCGCTCGAGGCTCGAACCCCCTTGCGGGACGATGTCTTTGGTCATGGCGACAGCGTCATTTAACTGCCGGTTGTCGGATACCGGCAGCCACCTTCCGCGCGTCGTCGCCAGCACCGGCTTGGCCTCGGTGTTGAACGTATAAATTTGATATTGGCTTTGGGCCGGAAAACGGGCCGTGATCCAGTCGACCGTGGCGAGGGCCTGTCGCCACTTTCGCGAGCGGCGTTTTGTCGCGTCATCCATGTTCCGCCGGCGGATGATGTTGACGATAGTGTCGTCCAGCATGCTCGCCGAGGCGTCGAGCAGGATCAGGATGCGTTGGCCGCCAAGCTGGATTCCGGTGAGATATTCGCGATTACCGTCGCCGACGAAGCTGCGTACATGGCGTGATTTTTCATAGATTTGCGACTGCACGTTTTTGCGGTCGGTTTCCATGCGTCGTAAGGTCGCCTTGAGCGCGTCGATTTCACGGTTGCCGGTGGTGCTCACTCGCGTTTGCGACGTCGCTGTCTTGAGCGCACCCTTGATCTCCTCGGCCCGTTTTTTGGCCGCGGTGATGCGCGAATCGGTATCACGCGATTGGCTTTTGAGGCGACCGATCACCGTTTCGGCATCGCCGATCTGTTGCCTGATCTGATCGACTTCGACCGAGAGATCATATTCCGGTACCTGAATGGCGACATCGGTCTGATGCTTGATGATCAGAAACAGCAGCACCACCGCGCCGAATCCGCAGGACATGATGTCGAGAAACGCAAGGCTGATTGCGGAAAAGCCGCGTCGTTTATAACGCACCGGAGTCGAATACCGCTATCGGAATGAACAAAGCCCGCCCACCCTTGAGAGTAATGTGATCGCCCGGTCTCACCTGGCAGCTTCCAGATACCAGCTCGCCGTTCAAACGGGTATCAGCGCCATTGACACGCAGCGTAGCGATACCGGCGTCCAGCGTGATCGCGCACGCTTCGGTTACTTCAGGGGTCTTGTCGACGGTACCGTCCGGTTTCAGGTAGAGCGGCGAGTTTGACAGGGCGAACGCCCTGCTCCCCGCCAACAGGTGTGTCGCGGCGCCGAGGGCGTCCGTTTTTTCGGACCTTGGCTTCGACCTGCCCAATACCGGATTAGTAGCGCGTGGCAGCGCGGTGACGAAGGGCATGCCCGACCCGTCCCCGGCCAGCTTGACTCGGTGTTCGGCAACGCCCTGGTAGCATGCGTCCACGGCAAGCACATCGATCGCGGCCAGGTGATCTACCGAACCTGGGAGCTGGGCGAGCCTGGCGCACAGCAATAAGCCGGTGTCGCCCGGCAGATGATCGTTGATCGGAGCGAGCACATTCTCCGTCACGCGGCTGAATTCCCGCGTAGGTATTTTTACGCTGAAGCGATTGCCGCGGTATTCCACGGCGATCTGGATCTCCGGTGCGTTCGCTGCCTCTTCGAGCCATTTGGGCAGATGCGTGTAGAGCAATTGCTCGGTATCCGCCTCGTGTAGAGGATCGAATCGCGACTGCTCCATGAACGCATCGGAGATCAAGTCGACGCAGGCTTCGTAGATGCGGTTGAGGCCCGTTTGGTCGATCGTTTTCGCCGACCTGCGCCGTGCGGTTTCGTCGACCTCGACCAAGGTCAGTGTAACGTGGTGTTGATGGATGTCGGCGACCGTGTATCGCCCCTCGGGCAGCGCTCCCGCCACGGCGGCAACGGCGCTATCGATCAATCCCGAGACCTTGAGATCGCAGGCTTGTGCGATGCCGAGTAACAGCGCGAGTTGCCGTTCGTCATAGTGGCCGGGTACCGCGAGTACGGCGTCCGGCGGGCGGCCGGCTTGCGCCAGCACGGTACTCAAGTGGTGATAAGCGAGGTCAGCATGGTGCCTGACCTGGCGGTTCGCGTTCGGCAGCTTGACCTCGTTCAGGTGCTGCCAGAACCGGTTGTTAACCGCGCGCGGGTTCAATTGCGCCGACGCCTGCGCCGCCGTCCCCGTGATGACCTTATTAGGTTCGACGATGGCGACGCCCGGGCTTTCGCAAATGATCTTGCCTTCGCGAAAAACGCGCACACCGGAATCGTTCAGCTCGATGAGACGCAAGGTCATGAGTCGCTATCCCTCAGCGTACCGCCAGCACCCGCAACAGGTTTATATCGCAATACGATTGGCTGTCGAGCACGAGTCGTTCCTGCAGCAACTGGAGTTGATGCATCAGGAACATGATGAACAGGCTGATGATGAGCGCGATGAAGGTCGAATTGAATGCTACGCCGAGGCTTACCGTCACCCCGACGATGTCGCCTTCCACCGCGCGATGCGCCTGGCCGAGCGCCATGCCGATACCGCGCACCGTGCCGATGAATCCGATGGAGGGTATGGCCCAAACGATGTAGCGGATCATCGAGAGCTCTGAATCGAGCCGCTCCGCCTCGGTTTCACATATCTCGCGGATCGTCTGCGAGACGTCCTGGATATTCTGTGTCGAACCGAATCGCTGTAAAGCCGACAGCAGTGCGCGGGGCAGGAGATATTCGCGTTCATGGTCGGGCAAGGCCTGCAGTGGGCGCGAATACTTGCGCGCGTCCTGCGGCAAAATCCGCGTTCCCGATTCCACTTCGATCATCGGTCGGCGGAGTAACTGCCGCTCGCCAAGCAGGAACCTCGCCTTGTAGCCCATGATGGCCGTCGCCCACAGCATCAGTACGAAGCAGGCTTCCTGTTCGTAGTCTTTGATGACTACGTAGAGGGAACGGTCCATGTCGTAGGCCAACCCTTCGGACTGAAGCGCGCGCTGTTCTTCCAGGACAAGCTGGGCTCCCGGCCTGATGATGGTGACGTAAATCGTATGAACGATAATGATGGCAAGAAACAACGCGATCAGCTGGTAGAAAAACTCTGACAACGGATTGTGCTTCATGCTTGAGGACTCTAGATGTCTACCGGGAACGGTACCGGATAGTCTTCGGAAATTTCCTCGGAGGGCTTAAAGGTATCAAAGGGCAGGGGGCGGACGCGATGCTCGGGCAGCGTTTCCTTACCGAGTTCGTGGCCGGAACTCAGGCGTTCGTCAGTTTCTTCCACTTGGCTAAAAGCGGGGCTCGCCCATGTCAAGATCAGGCTCATCGACATCGCGCAAAGCGAATTTCTGATGCGTTTACTGCGCATATCGTGCCAATCTGAAACCAAGGTCGTCGCGTCCCTCGCCGCCGTAATCCCGGTAGGCAAGCCGCAGCTCGGTCACCGAACCGTGCGCCCAACTGGAACCCTTGATCACGTGCTGGGCGCCCGCCGCGGGCCCCAGGGGATCGAGCGACGGCGCGACGCTCGGAGCCGCATCATAGTAGTCGTGTACCCATTCAGCCACATTGCCGCCCGTGTCATAAAGACCCCTTAAATTAACGGCAAAGCTCCCAACGGGCGCCGCGACCGCGAATCCGTCCGAGTATCCCTCGATCGTGTCACCCATGATATTGGCAGCGGTCGAATCCGCATAATTTCCGGAACGCCCACGCGGCGGAAACTTTTCTCCCCAGGGAAAGATCGTGCGCGTCCCCTTGGGCGGAACCCGTGCCACCCATTCCCATTCGGCCTCGGTTGGCAGCCGGTAACCGGTGGAGTCGGGATTGATGCCGAGGACCTCGCCGAACTTGATCTGGTAAAACGGCGGTAAGCCGTCGCGCCGGCTCAGCCAGTTGCAATAGGTGGCCGCAAGTTCCCAACTGATGTCGGCAACGGGTTGTTCATTTTTATTGAGTTCGTTTTTTTCGAACGGCTTCGATTGGTGACTGGCCAGGAATTTCCGGAACTCGCCATTGGTGACTTCCTTGATCGACAGGTAGAACGGCCGCTTCAATGCGACTTCGCGCTGCACTTCGTTTGCCCGCCGGCCGCTCTCCCGGCGTGAAGATCCCATCACGATCCGCCCGCCCGTGAAGAGTTTCATTTCCTGGCCCGCGAAAGTGGTGGCGAACCCTTTCTTGGAACTCTTACGCTGTCGTCCAGCGCGTGCCATCTCCTGCTCGGTGCGAAGCCGGATCTTGAATCGCTTCTCCACCCCTTTGCGCGGCGTGATGGTCGTTTCATAGGTCGCGTATCCCGCCCGCCGCACTGTGATCCGGTGTTCGTGGGTCGGCAGGTTCAGGGTTTGCGTCGCGCTGCCGCTCGGTGTTCCGTTGATCAACAGTTCGGCGTCTTCGGGCGAGGTCAAAAGACGTATCGTTGCGAGTTCGGGGGCAAGTTCGATGTTCATGTTTTCGAGCTTTTCCGATTCGAGTTCGATGGTCCGTTCGGCCGATTTAAACCCTTCTTTCAGAAGGCGAACCCGATGCTTTTTGTCGGGAGTCAGCGCAAGTTCAATCGGCGTACGGCCTTCGAACTGGCCGTCCACTGTCACACTCGCGCCGCGGGGTGAAGAGTCGATCTTCAAGTGGCCGTCCGCCTTAATAAGCACGATCTCGCCCAGGTTCACGCGATTCCCGGGCACGATCTTGAGCGTCTGCTGCCATCTTTTATATTTGGCTTTCTTGATCTGCACGACGCGCCGCCCCTGCAGCAATTCGACGTCGAGCGGAGTCTCGCCAAGGTTTTCACCATCGACGATTACCTGCGCACCCGAGGGTTTTGAATCGATCGCGACCGCGGCCCAGGCCGGATCCAGCACCGCGGTCAGATTTTGCTCGATCCCTTTCCCTTCCACCTCGACGGTCGCGACGAATGTTTGGTAGCGTGGCGCGCGGATCTGGATTTCGCGCAAACCGGCCGCAATGTCTTTAATGATGCCCGGCGCGGATCCGCGTTCCGATCCGTCGATGAATACACCGGCCTGGGCCACCGGCTCTATTTCGATACGAAGGTGTCCGGGCAGCGCTTGGAGGGTCACCTGCTGGGTCTGCAAGGGCGCGTCGCCAACTTTTATCGTTCCGGAGAACGTCGTGTATCCCGGGGCCTCGACCCGAATGCGGCGCTGCCCTGGTCGCAGGAGCCAGTGATTACCGACGCGGGGCGCGAGCCACTCTTCGACGAATACCGAAGCGATATCGGGCCTGACCTTGATTGCGACGGAGCGCGCGGTCCATACGAACCATGCTGCCCAGACGGTTGTGGCGAGAACGGCGACGACGATCGAAAGTGTCCACGGGATCCGGACCGTGGGCAGCTCGGGTCCGCCCGTGGGCGGGCGGAATCGCGTTGCCTTGATGACGTTGCCAGGATCTGTGTCATTAGATTCCGGCGTCGATTCTCGTGTGCTCAATGGCGTTCAACTTCCGAAGGCGAATTGCTCGTCGCACCTAACCGTTATTACAGGTCCCTGATCGACGGGTTTCACCACGAATTCTACGCGGACGTCACGGTATCCGTCTCGTTTTCCGACCGCCGTGTACTCGCCAGGCAGGAGGGGGACTTCGCGAACTTCGAAATGGCCGAGGTCACCGATGCGGTAGATCGTAACAGCGGTTAAATTATCCGACTGCAGGCTTACGGCGACTGGTGTACGCGCGAGCTTCAGTGCGTGCGAAAGATCGGCAATCTGCTTTTGGAGTACGCGACCGGGGGTCGGAACGCCCTGTGCGTTTGCCAGTATTCGACTTGCTTCCTTGTGAACGGCGTCGGCAGAGAAGCGGTCGGTGCGCGCGAGGTAAGCGGTGAGTTTGACATCGAGCCGGTGCCGCATATCGGCGTTTTGTTTGGCGGCGATCGCTGGTGACAAACGAGGATCGATTTTCAGGGCAGCTTCGAATTGTTTGGCCGCCGTGTGCCATTGCTCTTCACGCTCGGCCTTTCGTGCACCACCCAGGTAACGCTCGATCTTGAAGGAGGCCTCCGCGTTGTCCGTCTGTTTAATGGCGGATTCGGCTTCCGGCGCATTGGGGTCGAGCTTCACTGCGCGTTGAAACGCTTCGCGCGCTTTTCGGAATTCCTGAATTTCGAAAGCGCGAAAGCCGCTCGACATGGCCGTGTGGAACGCCGATTCACGTTCAGCACGTTCGATCCGCGTGATCGCAGCGGCGGCCCCGGGCGCATCCGGATCGATTTTCACCGCCTCCCGGTTCGCCGTCAGCGCTTTGTCGATCTGTTGCATCCGCTCGTAGCCTTCCGCCTGCCCGACCAGGGCGAGGACCTGATCGAGCGTCTCAGCCCGCGCGCGGCCGCGCTTGGCTCTGGCATGATCGGGATCGATGGCGAGGACTTCGTCGAAGGCGGCTGCCGCCTGCACGGAATCACCGTTGTCGAGTGCGAGGTATCCCGCGTCCGTCAGCTTTTCGACGATATCGGGGATGCCGCTCAATAGTCGTTCGATACGCTCGACGCTGTCGAGATAGCTGTTTTTTGCAGCGACGTAGCGTTTTTCTCGATAGGCTTTCTCGCCTTCGGCGATCCGCTCGCGAATCAAGTGGATTTCCGTTTTAGCCCAGGATTCAGCATCCATCGATTCGAGCGAATCGAGTTTTTCCAATGCTGAGCGCAGGAGATCCTGTGTGTTCGTGCGATCTGCGTCCGTCGTCGCGCGATCTTGTGAGATCTCGCCGGCATCGGTGCCAGCGGTGCCTTCCGGATCGGGCTCGTTCGGAGTTATTTCACTTCCTTGAACCAGCTTCGCGGGCACCTCGGGACCGGCAACCCACTTCGGCAGCACGACGACCACGACGAACAGCACGAACACCAGAAACGAAATCGCCGATGCGGCAAGCACGACCTTGAGCGAAGATCGCTCTCCAGAGGTGCGCATGTCGGCCTCATTAGCCCGGATCTTGAAGGATGCCGGTTCAATCATCGGGTTTCGCGTTGCGGGTCTTTGGGTGTCAGTACTCAATGAATTCAATGGCTGATGATGTCGGGTGATGCCTGCCCTGTGTCAATGAGATAGATTTGATTCAGCAGCTCCTGCCATTGCCGGTACTGTTCTTCGACCGTCCCCGAAAGTTCGACCGTGCGGTCAGTCAGCGCGATCGTCTGGGGTTGTATTTCGGCGTTCAACGATTCGGAAAGCTCCTTGAGTGCTTCGGTATGGATGCGCGCTTCGGCGTTCTTATCCAGGCCGCTCTTGAACATGTAGGCGCCTACCCCGATGCCGAGCACGCCCGCGGTCCGCGCCGTCGCACTGTTGCTGCCTTGCGCAAGGATGCCGCCGATTACGGCGAGCGCGCCGCCGAGCGTCCGCGCCAATGCCTGTGACTTGAGTTCACGCAGGGCTTCTGTCTCCGTATAGCTTTCCAGGCGCCAGTTGTCATAGGAAGTCGTCATGTCGCGATCGAATTCCCGGTAGAAATCCTGCAGACGATCGACGAACATCTCGTCACGCACCCGGATCTGGCGAACGCGCTGTAGGATCGGATCGTTTTCCGCGGGGAGCCGCTGAATCGAGTAATGTCCCCTGGAATCCACCTCGATGTAATCGGCAAAAGGTTCTGGTGCGAATCGTGCGGCGAAGCGGAGTTTGCTGGTCGTCCTGATGTTACCTAGCGTGGTCAGGTCCTGCCGCATGAGGTATTCGCGCATATCATTGGCGACCCGGTTGTAGACGTTTTGGAAGGGTTCCTGCCGCCTTCTGATCTCCGCGTCATAGGCGAACCGGCTCACTTGCTCGTCGTAGGTCCTCGTGAACCAGGTGCGCCCTGTTGCATCGTTCACGGTGATCTGGATTTTCAGGGTTTCGCCGTCGGACTTTAAGATCTTGCCGGACACCGTGACATCGACTTCACGCCCGATTTCAGGCACGACTCGAACCGCAGCCCATTGCCGTGAGGATTCGAGCGTATGCTTGAGCCGCTCGGCGATGTAATGTCCTTCGGCGCGCCTGATCCCGGGCGTCGTCGTCGTTTTCTTGGGATCAAGATTCTCGATACCGGGATCGAGAATCGCGATGTTGACATCGAGCAGCAAGTCGTCCGGGATGGATTCGACGACCGAATTGACGGGTACCACAGCCGTTGAACGCACGGTTTGCGTGGCACAACCCGCCAGTGCGAATAGCAAACCGATCGAGCAAGCGGTACTTAAGCTTCCAATTCGCATCAAATCAGAGTCCCGCCTTGTACTTGCGGTACTCCTCCCAAAGTTTTTCGCGCAGAATTGGGTCGGCTTCCTTGCTTGCGGCTTCACGCAATTGACGCGCCACGATGTCGTCGTTGCGGCCGTCTGGGATATTGGGCGGAGGTGCTGCTGCGGCGATGTGCCGCCCCCCTCCGCCGGTTTCTCCGACGAGATCGGGTGTATTACCGAGCCCGGTTCCAGTGGCGGCGGCACCGCCCTCACCGCGCCGCTCGTCGGGTGCTTCGTATCGCTGGCCCCGGCCGCCCTCGATTCCCGCGGGGCTGCCATCACCACCGTAGGCCTGGTTTTTATCCATTTCGGCCGCCGCGCGCGCGCGGCGCATCCGCTCGTCGAATTCGGCGAGGCGGCCGTCCAATTCGCTGTTGAGCCGCGCGATTTGTTCGGCTTCTGTTTGGGCGCCAATGTTCATATTCGGCCCGGTCAGATTTTCTTCTGTCTCGGTGCCGGCCGGGTTCAGTAAAACGACGCCGGTGCTTCTGGCGAGCTCGCCGGCAGCTGCCTCGTAGGCTGCGCCGCGTGGAGTGGAACCGCCGCCACCGCCCGACGGTGTGCTGTGGACAGCCTCGCCTCCCGTTTGGCGTTGCGCCTGCGTGGTTGCGGTGCTTGCGGTTTGCGTGGATGCTTCCGACTCACCGTCGAGGCTGATTTCCTCGACTTCAACTTCGGCCGCGTCCGCTCTGGGCGATGGGTAGGACTGCTGTTCTGCCGATTGCACCTCGTTCGTGCCCGCTGGCTCCTGGTGAGTACTCGATTGCTGCGGGGGCGGTGGTGGAGGTTCCGGGAGCGTTCGCGGGAGAGGTGCCGGCTCAGGCCGCGGCGGATTCGTATTGCATGCGCCGAGCGCGCAGGCCACCAGGATCAACAGGGCGAGTTTAAAACACGAATTGAACAATCGGGATTCCACTAGGTCGCTCCTTCCGCACGTTTGGCGGTATCGGCTTGCGGAAATAAAAATCGTATTTCGACACCTTTGGATTTCACCGGCTTTCCTCGATCGTAACGGGGTCGAAACCGCGTCTCGCGCAGCTGTTTTCGTGCGCGCCTGGCCAGCCCCGACTTGCCTGGTGGATTCACTTCCAGGATTTCCACGTTGCGCACACGACCCTGCCGATCGATGTCAAAGCGCGTACGCACATAGTTTACATGACCCCCGGATGGCGCGGATGCCAAGCGGTCGTCGTCGCCGTCGATGAAATTCGGCAGGCGGCGATACGTTTCGAACAAGTTGACATTTGCCTCCTGCGACAGCCGCTGCGCTTTGGCGTAGTGCTCGGCCGCCGCGTTTCGCCGATTGAACAATAGGTGCCAGTCACCCAGGTACAGTTCGGCGCGCGCCTGGCTTGCCTTGTCGTTCTTCTCGTAGGCGATCCGCTTGGCGCGATCGAGAGCGGCGCGTCCTTGGCTGTAATTGCTGATGACCAGATTTTGACGAAATATCAGGTCACTTACGTCATTTGACGTGGTGGATATGATGCTATCTGCGGTGACACCGTGTATCGGTTCACCGATCCAGGTCGTCATGTGGTGAGCGATCCGAAAGGCGATCGCTGCTTTCAGGTTTAGAATCTCTATTTGAGTAAGCGCGGAGTCCTGGTGGCGTGATTCCACCAGTTCAAGGGCTTCTTCGGTGAGGTCCTGGGCTGTCTGCAGATGACGGAACGGCGCCTGGCCTGTTGGCAGATCGGCCGCTTCCAAATTCCAGAGCGCGATCTTGCGCAAAGTAGCGATCCGCTCGGGGCTGATGCGCGGCCTTCCGCGGTCATTGACGAATTGAAGAAGCTTGTGGTTCTGCGCGACCTCCGACCATGCGCCGAGCGCGCGGTTGCTCTCGATCAGTCGTTCGATCAAGGGGATTTGATCCGGATGATACAAGCCCTTGTGGACCCGTTCGATATGCAGGGCACGTTCGAAGCTGTCGATGGCGCCCGAGTAATTACGCGATTCGCGTTGCAGGAATCCGAGCGCGGACCATTGTTCGGCGAGTTCGAACGCGAGCGGGCCATGGGATCGCCCCAGCGTTTCGATCAGGTTTTCATAGCTTCTCTGACTCGCGGCCAATTCCGGCCGTAGGTTTGGTTCGAGGTCCGCCGCCGCCAAAAACGGCAGGCAGAAGGAAAAAATGCCTGAAACTAGCGCTATAGATTCTCGCATGCGATTGCAACGCTGCCTCCCATGAAGCAAAGTCTTCCTGGGCATTCGACCCGATCAACCATCGATCGTTCCGGCGCGCCGCGTCATCGTCGCCAAGCCGGCGCGCGCGAGGAATTCGGCAAAAAACCCGGGCGGGTGATTATGCTGATGCCGGAGAATCAGGATCGGATTCGGGAGCATCGCTTACGGCGCCGTGGGCACGGACTTCTCGATTCTGACGGGTACGCGGCTCGAGGCAAGCCTGACACAGGCAGTTCGAAGCCGCGTCAATCGCCGATCGCGATAAGGGGGGCAGGGATTGGCACCAGCAATCGTCTTCATCGCGGCCGCAGGCGAAGATTACACCGCAAGATGAGCAGGATTTATCCGACATGAGCGTTACGAGGACGGTAGATCACCAAAATTCTCCAACATGAAACTGCCGTCGCTTTCGGCGATTACATTACCGGTGTCGCGGTTTATCGCGCGCGCCGTGAGCTGAATGAGGCGGCCTTTGCGTTTGGTCATGGTGCATTCGATCGTGGCCGTACTGCCGAGGGGCATTGCTTCTCGATATCGAATTTGAGATTTGGCCGTATAACCGCGGGCACCTTGAAGGAAAAACCAGTTCGCCATTGCGTCATCGAGTACGCTGAAAATAATTCCACCGTGGGTAAGGCCATCGAAGCCGGCATGGTTGGCGGCGGACGTGAATTCACCGCTGCAAACATCGCCGTCGACGGTAAACTCGAGTTTCAGGCCGATCGGATTGGCGCTACCGCATACGAAACAATGATCTGCGCCACTGTTTTGATCAGTACGCATAGTGGTCAGACCATGTCTGGATAAAGGTTTTTGCCGGACAGTTCCACGCCTAGTTTATAACCGGGGATAGAGAGTTCACCGCCTTCGAATGCGATCGCGTCCTCGTTGATCAACGCTTCGCCGAAGCGGTAGATCGGCTGCATCGGGCCAGCATGACACTCACTGTCGTAGGCCAGTGCTTCAGCTTCAACCGCCTCGCGCTTAGCGCGGTAGGCGGACATCGCCTTCGCGCCATATCGTTTAGTCAGCATCGCTTCGGTAGCCGCAGGTGAGACCACTGTTCCAGTCGCGTTGTTGCCGCCGAAGCCCTTTGAATTGAGAAAGGCGATCTGCGCACGCTCGCCCAGATCGATGTCTGACAGCGGGATGTTGAGGCGTTCGTTATAAAGATCATCGGCCAGACGGTCCAGCGTTTTGATGCCGGGCAGGATGCCATGCCGCAGCACACCGAGTGCATTGACCAACTGATCGCCGCTCGCGGGAGCAAGAGGGTGGCCGACGAAGGCCTTCACCGCCGTCACCGGCCATTCCTTGATCTCAAATGCTGCCGCGACGCGGTCGAGGATGCGTGTCTCTGTCGTCCGGTTTTGCGGTGTGCTGGATCCGTGTGCCTGAACGAAGCTTCGATCGCGCACGGCAGCGTCCCCGAACAGCGATCGTG
Source organism: Gammaproteobacteria bacterium (assembly GCA_963662545.2). GTDB lineage: Bacteria > Pseudomonadota > Gammaproteobacteria > JAYYZW01. Next base: position 775,414 of record CAXXLL010000003.1, on the reverse strand, counting down.
CGCCCGCAACCGCTTTTCCGAGCGTGATGTAATTGCCCGGGCCGGGCGCAGATATGGATTTCTTGAAGCCGTCGGCGTTGACGAATACGTCCGTGACGGCGCCGTGGATCTGCGCCCCCAGCTGCACTGCCAGCGCGTCGTCCATGAGCACGAAATATTGTCCGGATTCGCCCAGCGTGAAGCCGCAGTTCTCGCCGAACGGCCGGCTGGCGCGGCGGTAGTCGGGCGTGTCGCTGCCATCGAGCCGGCACAAGTTGTCGTCGGTGGCGAGCGCGCTCATCGCGGCGTAACCTTCGATGACCTCCGGAACCAGCGGTGCCTCGCCGTTACCGACCACAGCGATCCGCCGGCGCCCGCTTTGGATGTCCTCAACGGCAAGGCGGAGGTTGTAGAGAAATGTCGCACAGGCGCCCGCATTAGCACCCGTCGCACCAACGCTGCCGAGTACATAAGCATTGACGAAATCGGCGGGCATGGTATTCAAACCGAGCGGGAGTTGTTTCGAGCTGACACGATTGCCGCGCAATCGTGCCTGCAGCATGCCGCCGGTACCGTTGCCGTCGAGTTGCGCCATTGCGCTAGCAGCATAGACCGCGATTTCGTCAGGACGTACCGTTTCCACAATGGTCGACCATTCGATACCCATCGAACGAACCGCATCGGATGCGGCGATGATCACGAGCTGCAAACCGCGCGGATGAAATCGTGATTTGTAGAGTGCTGCGGGATCAAAGCCCGACGGTAATTGTCCGGCAGACTGCACGGCCAGTTTGCGCCGCGTCTCGACCCACAGCTGACCACACTCGACCCGCACGATGACTCGTCCCTCGGCCTTGGAAACGACCTGCCAGCCCGCGGGCAGCGGATCGGGCAGATCGCGCTCGCTGATGGTGAGGATGCTCTGCGTGCCGCTGACGGCAGTGATAGCTAGCGGCGTGTTGACCGGCACGCTGTCCGGATCGAAGTGGGTAGTCTCCAAGCGCCGGATGAGTGTTCCCGCGAGGACCTTCGCCTCGAGTTCCGCGTAAGCCGGCGAATCGATTTCGGTGCCGTCCGGTGCACGCAGTTCGCCGTCCCGCTCGAAGGCGAGATTCATCATCGAAGAGAGTGCGGTAACGGTGGTGCGGCGGCGACGCCGATCGAGGCTTTCCCAGATGATGCGGTCGTAAGCGTGGTGAAACGAAGAACGACCGGCAGGTCCGACTCCGCCAAAGCCGACGATCACGGGCAATCGAGTCATGCAACCCCTCCGGTTAAAACAATCGACGGTATTCTATGGAGTGTCGGGGTGGCTGTTTGAGGCCAAATGCGCCATATTATTGGTCATTTAAGACGCTGATCCCGATCATCTGAATGCCCGAGACCTTCGATCACGACGTGCTCACGATAGGGTTCGTGCTGACGCCCGGCATGCTGACCACCGGTACCGCCTTGCCATACGAGATGTGGGCCGCAGCGGACGATTACCGGCGGGGTCAGCGGCGTGGGGGCCGTTCGGCAGGCCTGCGACTGGTTTCCTGCGGCGAAGATCTTCCCGGTCAGTTCGGCCGGCTGCCCATTACGCCGAACTGCACGCTCGACAGCCATCCTGATTTCGATGTCGTCTATTTGCCCGCGTTGTGGCGCAACCCGGCTCGGACCGGGGTCGTCAGAGCACGGCTGCGGCCGTGGTTGGTCCGGCAGTTCGAACGCGGAGCGGATATCGCGGCCGTCGGTACCGGTGTCAGTCTGCTGGCGGCGTCGGGATTACTGGACGGCAAGGCGGCGACGACACATTGGTACTATTTCGAAACGTTCGAACGGGAATTCCCCCGCGTCGATCTGAAACGCCAGTTCTTCATCACACAAGCAGGGTCGCTGTACTGCGCGGCGAGCATCAATTCGCTCGCTGACGTGACGGTAAACCTGATAGAACGTGCATACGATCGCGCGACCGCTCATCACGTCGAACGAAATTTTTCGCATGAAATCCGGCGTACCTACGAAGAATACCGGTACATGGATGGCGAAAACTCGCCGCTCGACGACGAACTCGTCGTCGAAGCGCAGGCCTGGATCGAAAACAACCTGTCGACTCAGATCACCATCGCTGAACTCGCCACGCGCCTGCGCACTAGTTCTCGTACCCTCAACCGGCGCTTTCTCGCGGCGCTGGGTACCAGTCCACGTTCTTTTTGGCAGCGCGAGCGTGTCAGGTTTGCAAAAGGATTATTGGAAAACACCAATCTCACTATCAGCGAGGTGGCATACCGCGTCGGTTACGAAGACGCGGGTCACTTCGCGCGCTTGTTCGGGCGGGAAATGTCGGTCACCCCCTCAGAATACCGCCAGACGGTGCGTGCCAAGCTGTTTCGGGCAGGTTTGCGAAAGGCGCCGGGTGTCAAGAAATTTGACACCGCATCAAAATGAAGGAAAGTTACGTCAAAACAAAAGCTTATATACAAAAAACTCGCTTTTAAGCGCGCCGGCGCCGGCGAAACTGTCAAGATTCTTTACAAAATCAGGGTGACCGCGCCGGCTGCCCCATTAAAACTCTTTATAAATGAATGACCTATCAAGTTGGCAACCTTATTGCATTGTATTGACCCGACGGGTCCGTTCCCGTCACTACCGGCGCACTGCGCGGTCGAGTACCGAGGCGGGCAATGATATCGGCCGAGTCATGTTTACGGCGAATCAATGTCCGCCCCGCGATGTCCGGATAGTGTCAATCGGTCGTATTAGTGCACGACCAACGCTCTTTCGCCCCGCTGGTTTATGGCGGGGCTTTTTTTTCCCGTTTCGCATCCGCGATAACATGCCCGCTGCGTTTAGCAGCCTGTCGGACTTAAGAAGAATCTACTGCGGCGTTGGGATCGCGGTCCAGATGTGCCATGGTTCTCGTTACATAGCCCCACTATTCGCCTCAAACCATGACACCTCTCAGACCGCTCTCCCAACCGCCTCGCTACGATTCCCTAAGTCCGACAGGCTGCTAGCAGGATACTTCCATGTCAGGACCCAAATACCTGGGATTCGATACCCTGTCCCTACATGCCGGGCAGGAACCCGATCCGGCGACGGGGAGCCGCGCAGTCCCCGTCTATCAGACGGTTTCGTTCGTGTTCAAAGACAGCGATCAAGCGGGCTCTCGGTTCGACATCGCGCGTTCCGGGCACGTGTATTCGCGCATTTCGAATCCGACTGTAAGCGTTTTGGAAGAGCGCCTCGCGGTGCTCGAAAAAGGCGTCGGCGCTGTCGCGACCGCCAGTGGCATGGCGGCCATTCACCTCGCCATCGCGACGCTGGCCGGCAGCGGCAGCCATATTGTTTCCTCGCGCTCGCTCTACGGCGGCACGCACAATCTGTTCAGCTACACGCTGCCGCGTTTCGGCATCGAAACGACTTTCGTTGATCCACGCGATCCGGCGGCGTTTCGCGACGCCATTCGCGGTAACACGGTTATGATCTACGCTGAAACCATCGGTAACCCGCGCTGCGAGATCCTCGACGTTCCCGTGATCGCCGATCTCGCCCACGAGCACGGCTTGCCCTTGGTTCTCGATCCAACCTTGACTACGCCTTACCTGATGCAACCACTCGAACTCGGCGCCGATATCCTGGTGCACTCGCTCACCAAATTCATCGGGGGGCACGGCATTGCACTGGGCGGCGCGGTGATCGATGGCGGACGTTTCGACTGGGATCAGGATCCGAAGCGCTTCGCCACCTTGTGTACACCGTACGAAGGGTTTCATGGACTGAATTTCGTCGAGGAATTCGGTCCCGCGGCATTCATCATCCGCGCGCGGCGCGAGGGACTGCGTGATTTCGGGGCGGTGATGAGTCCGGTAACGGCAGTTCACCTCTTGCAGGGATTGGAGACATTGCCCTTGCGCATGGAGCGGCACGTGGCTAACGCGACGGCGATTGCCGAGTTTCTGGACGCCCAGGAAGTGATCAATAGCGTGACCTATCCGGCACTGGCTGCACATCCGGATCACGAACTCGCGAAACGCTTGTTACCGAAGGGCGCCGGCGCGGTGTTCAGTTTCGAGATACGCGGCGGGCGCGCGGCCGGGAGGAAACTGATCGAGGGGCTGCAGATTTTTTCGCACCTGGCCAATGTTGGAGACGCAAAATCTCTCGTCATTCACCCGGCGTCGACGACCCACAGCCGCATGGACGACGAAGCGCTGCGTGCCGCGGGCATATCCGAGGGCTTAGTGCGCTTATCGGTGGGGCTGGAGAATGTTTCCGATCTCATCGACGATTTGTCCCGGGCCATATACCAATCGCAGAAAGGGTGATCAGCGATGTACGCTGAAGTCGACGGTCACACGGTATTCGCCGCTGGAAGAATCGCGGAGGCTTCTCCGGCGCCACCGGTAGTACTCGTACACGGAGCCGCGATGGACCACACCGTTTGGGCTATGCACACGCGCTATTTCATGCACATCGGCCGTTCCGTGATCGCACCTGATCTGCCGGCTCACGGTCGTTCCAACGGCGCGGCCATCACCTCCGTGGAAGCCATGGCGGGATGGTTGTTGCGATGCATGGATGCGTTTGGGATCGAAACGGCTGCCATTGCGGGGCATAGCATGGGTGCTCTGGTGGCGCTGGAAACGGCCGCGACCGGCGGCTCCCGGGTCGAGCGGCTTGCGCTCTTGGGCGCGGCGGTTCCGATGCCCGTCAGTGAGCAATTGCTCGATGCCGCACGCGAGGATCGTCCTCAAGCGCGCGACATGATGATGCTCTGGGGGCATGGCTTCCATGCTCAATTCGGTGCTAACCCGGTCGCGGGCATCCATGTCATGAATACCGCGTCACGGCTGTTGGAGCGCGCGCAATCGGGCCTTCTGTTCAATGACTTGTGCGCCAGCAATGCCTATTTACGCGGCACGAAAGCGGCCGCGCAGGTCACCGCCGTGACGACGATTATCTGTGGCGCGCAAGACCGGATGGCGCCGTACCGGGCAGCCTTGGATCTGGCCTCTGTGATAGCGAATTGCTCGATCGAGCTCATCGATCGATGCGGCCATATTTTGATGAGCGAGCAACCCGAGCGAACGCACCAAAAGCTGGTCGCCGCTCTTGGCTGAGCCGACGATCCGCGCCTTCACAATCAACCTCTACCTACGCCATCTCGAGACGACATGACCGCCATCTCGTGCGTTTCGTCCTCTGGGGTATACGCCAAAGCGGTGTTGATCCTTATTTCTTTCGCGCTGTTTGCAACCGAAAATTACGTTCATTACCCAGTCGCGCTGATGTCGCTTCTCGGCCTCGCGCAGATCGTTTGGCGCCCGCGCGATTGTCTCACGGGGCAGGCGCGCACCCTGTTGATCGTGTTCGCCCTGATCTGGATCCCGATGCTGATCGCCTCTTTCGATGCCGTCAATTTTGAGCGGTCGGCGGGGACGACGGCGCGTTATTTTCATTTCCTGCCGGCGGCTTACTTCGTCCTCGCAGCATGCCGTGACGCCGACGTGTTACGCCTGGTTACCTTCGGTACGGCCGTGCTCGTGATTTTTGCAGGATTCGATGCGTTTGCGCAGTTGATCTGGCACGTCGATCTGTTCGGTTATCCTTATGACGACGAGATCTTGAAGGGTGTCTTCTACCCCAAGCAGCGCCTGGGCCTGTTTCTCGCCGTATTCGCTCCCTTGTGCGTCGATGCGGTCATCCGCTGGTGTCGTTCCGTGCCACGAACGTGGTTCCTGTTGCTCCCGATCATCATCGTCATTCTGATGTCTCTCAAGCGTACGGCCTGGATCATGTTGTTCGTCGGCATGGCCGGATATCTGTTTCTTCACCTGAGAATCAACCGACAGCGCATCCGGGATCTGCCGGTTCTTCCAATCGCGATCGTCCTCACCGTTGTCGTCACCACGGTGCTCTTCAATCCCGCACTCAAGCACCGCCTCCAATCGAGCGCCGGGGTATTCAGCACCGACGCCGTCGAGGTCGAAGAGGCGACGGCAAATCGCTTGTCGCTGTGGCGCACCGGTACCTCGATGCTCGCCGATAACTGGATTGCGGGGATCGGGCCCCGCGGGTTCCGTTATGCCTATGTGGCGTACGCCGATGAAGAGGATTTCTGGTTGCGGCGAAATGGGGTCGGGCAGACGCACCCCCACCTGTTCTTCCTCGAGGTCGCCATTGAAACCGGCATACTGGGCATTCTCGGATTGATTGGGGCTACCCTTCTCCTGGGTCGCGAAATGCTGCGAGCCCAGTCGCGATTTGGACTTCCGGCCTGGTTGCTGTGCGCCCTGGTGGCCTGGTTTCCCTTGAATGCCCATATGGCTTTTTACGGTTCTTATTGGTCAACGCTTGCATGGCTGTTGATCCCGATCGGTCTGGCGACTGTCCACCCTAAGCCCGGCGAAGAATAGGAAGGGGCGGCCTAGCCCGCCTAACGTACGAAGGCGTTAGCGGCCGCGCCGTTCACCCAGACGTGCTTACTCTGCGCAGGCAGCTGCTTTCCTTCATGCGACAGGCGGACTAGGGCTTACGCCGCCGGCGTCTGGCTTTCAAGGTACTGCGTGCGCGTGCGTATTCGAGTTTGTCGTCGTTCGCTTGAGGCAGGATGCAACCCCAATCGAGTGATTCGTCCTGCGCATACCGCTTGCCGAGTTGCCATGCGATCTGGGCCCTCGCAAGTTCGAGACCGAGATAGAAAGCGTGAGGCGCGTCATCGTCGACTTCGAGAGTGGGGTAGAGTTCGTAAGGATCCTGCGCCACGTGAAGGCCCTTGCGATTGTATACGTGAATGCCATCGGCGCTGATCTGTATCCTGAAGTTGTCGTCCGCGATATCGGCCGCGAATTCGGCGATCTCTTCGGTCGAATAGGGAAACGGGTGTCGTTCGTGCAGAGCGAGCAGTGTTTCGTCGATGTGACGCGGCGGCGTATTGTCCGCGCGCGCGGCAAACATGACGCGACGCGCGCGATCGAGCTCCCGTATCACGCTACGGCAATGGGCACTGACTTCGGTCGTCAACACGGCTGTGATATGCAGTTCCGAAACGACGCCCATCAGCAGGGTATTGAGTCCGAGGCTGTCGGCATGTGTCAGTTCCGACAGATTGCCGATGCCCATCATGATTTCAATGTCGGGAAACCGATCACGAAGCGTTTTGTAACGGCTGAGCGAGAGTGTGAATCCGTGGTGTATCGGATCGAGTACCGGATCCGCGTAGAAGGGGCGGTCTAGTTTCGCGAAGGTCTCTATCGTGCGGCAAAGCGAATCAAGATCGGTAGGATCTTCGGTGATCAGGATGGGCGCGCAGGCGTGCTCCGCGACCAAATCGAGCGTTTTCTCCGTGAGACTGAAAACGTAGTCCGCACCGGCTTCAATACCTCGTTGGAGTTCTTGGGTGTCCAGTGAATCGATGCTGACTTTGAATCCTTCCTCTTTCAGGTTTCTGACCACGTCTTCAAGATGCAAGAACGGCGTATCAGGCAGACAGCCGAGGTCGATCACGTCTGCTCCGTCGGCACTGAATTGGCGGGCGCGATGGATGATCGCGTCGATGTCGAGCTGAGGCGTGTCGACAATCTCCGCGAAAAGGGTAACGTCGGTGCGCGCGACATTTCGTGGGTGCGCCCGTGCACCGAAGAAAGTCGGGAGATCTTTGAGTTCCTCGGGGCCACGTTCGAACGGGACGCCGCAGTGGGCGGCCAGCCCGTCGAGATCGCCGCGGCAGCGCCCAGGCAGAATCACGCGATCGAAACCCTCGACCGTTCCAACTCGCCGCCGAATCATGGCCGCGGTCAGTAATGCGGCGACAGAGACACCGAGTACGCGGATCTCGTAGTTGAACTCTCGGTTCTCAATGGACGCGAGAACGCGTTTCAAGCTTTTTTCCGCGAGTTTGCCGGTCACGAAAAGGATGTGTTCAGTCATGAAATGCGCCGCGCCCCGATATCGCACCGCGTCAAGTGTACGTCACCGTTGTGCCGTGCCGGCGCTGCCTCAACGCCGTTGCAACGGACCGTGGCGGAAGGGACCGCCAGAAGTACGGCGCCGTAGACGTTCAGCACACTTCAATCACAATCTTGCGAAAACATAGGCTTATCGAATATTTGTCACGAGTTGCTCACCGATCGAGGCAAACCGACTGATCGGATTGCCGGATTTCGCGCCCGCTGGATAAATTATTGTTACAGCACTTGTCGTAGGCCGTCAGCTGATCTAGCTTTGCTAAGGAGAGAGATGAAAACCGCACCATCGGGAGGAGCCGTATGTTCGAATACGATCAGGCTACCGTCGACCAATTGTTGACCACTGATGACCGATTCCGCCGTTTATACGACAAACACCGCGACCTCAATGTCAAAGTCGACGAGGTCAATTCCGGCAGTGCCGCCATGGAGCACTTTGAATTAGAAACCCTGAAAAAGGAAAAACTCATGCTTCGCGATCGAATGCAGGCGATCATCCACGCACATAGTTTGAACCATTAACCCAGCGAACGTTTTCATCCACTGAAGCCCGGACGCGATGCGGTTCGGGCTTCAGTCACCACAATCCCCGCTAATCCCGCTACACCATGCTCTGGGTGATGGTTGCCGGCGCCGGCGACTCGCCAGATTATTCTATTGAATAATATAATGACTATTCTTTATTCCCAAATAAACCAATCGGGTCCGCCGTGAAATTGCAACAGTTGCGATATATCTGGGAGGTCGCACGCCGTGGCCTCAACGTGTCCGCGACGGCTGAAAGCCTCTACACCTCTCAGCCCGGGGTAAGCAAACAGATTCGTCAACTTGAAGACGAATTGGGCACCCAGATCTTCCAGCGCAGTGGCAAGCACCTGGTCGAAATCACGCCAGGCGGAGCCGCTATCATCGAAGTCGCCGGGCGCATACTCGGGGAAGTCGAGAACATCCAGCGCATCGCGCAAGATTACAATGACGATTCGCGCGGCAGTTTGACCATCGCGACGACCCATACCCAGGCTCGGTACGTGTTGCCTCCGACGATCAAAAGCTTCATCGCAAACTACCCGGATGTTGCTTTGCACATGCATCAAGGAACGCCGATGCAGATTTCCGAACTCGCTGCCAATCGAACTGTGGATTTTGCGATTGCAACCGAAGCGCTGGAGCTGTTCGATAATCTCGTCATGCTCCCCTGCTACCGATGGAACCGGAGCATCATCGTGCCGGAGGATCACCCACTCAACGCGGTGACGCCGCTTACGCTCAAAGCGATCGCTGAGTATCCGATCGTAACTTATGTGTTCGGTTTTACGGGACGGTCACAGTTGGACGCAGCCTTCGCGAAGGCGGGACTCGAACCGCGTGTCGTATTTACCGCAGTCGATGCCGATGTCATCAAGACCTATGTCAGATTGGGGTTAGGCGTTGGGATCATCGCAAGCCTGGCCTTTGAAGAAAAGGAGGACAAGGATTTGCGCGCTTTGAGAGCGGCGCATCTGTTCGATTACAGCGTCACGAAAATTGGCTTTCGACGCGGTTCGTTCCTCCGCACATATATGTATGAATTCATACAGCTGTTCGCCCCGCATTTATCGAAAGAAATTGTCGACCAGGCTATTGGGACCAAGAACAAAGAGGATTTCGAGCGCCTGTTCGATGAAAAGGAGCTTCCGGAGCACTGAGGGGCCGGCGCCTTTATGACAATATAGGCTCCTAGTCTTCGACACTCGGAACCAGTCCCGACGGCAGAAAAGTTCCGTGTGACGACAAGTCCGTAAATCTGATCATGCCATCATCGAGCGGTTCGATGATGAGGTGCATTCGGGAAACGTCACGCAGCGAGTTGTCGACCACCACGTTGCAGACAGAATCACGGCCGACAATATTTTTGCCGGCATTGAGCTGGTGAGCCTCCCCATGTTCGTCCACGATCTCCATTGACTCCCCGTTGCGAAAAATGAAATGGTGTTTTGATAACTTCATGTCGAAGTCGACGCCCTCGTAGGGCTTGATGTGGATCGCTTCACCCTTCGGCAGTCGTGTAAACGATGCCTCTGACAGGTCCAGCGGCGTTTCAATGGAGATCGAATCAAAGATGTTCGTTTCTTTCAGGAAATCCTTGGTGTCTTCCATCGGGGACGTCGATTCCCCCACCTCATTCGAATCACCGCTATTTTCCTCGGCACCTTTTTTGGATTCTTTCAGTTTGACTTTATAAGTCTGCTTTATAACGTCCTGGCGGGAGCGAAGGTATTGCATGTATTTGACGACTGCCACGCGGCGTAACTCATCATATTCTTCGTCCTGCTGGTTCAAGGCCTTGAAGATATTCCGCCACTCGTAGTCGTTAGAGAAAACCTGGATGTCGACGTCCCGCACGAGCTTTCCGATTTCACCGGGCTGCTCGATGGAACGGGAGAGAATGTCTACGAACCGCTTTTCGACGGACTTGATACTTTTCGCTTCGTGCTTCAACGCGCCCGGGGACAGCAGGATGAGGTCGGTCATTTTGCTGGCAGGCACGTTGGTTCGCCCGCCCAGCGCAAACTCAAATTCCGCCAATGTGTTGAACGATATATCTGTGCCGCTGATATTGAGCGACAACGCTTTGCTAAAAAGCTTTTCGAGCATGTCTAGTGATCTTCATTGTTGTAACGATTGCCACGTGCCCGAGATAGGCCCCCCAGAGGGTGGATTGCGGGGCAGACCCCTTCTCGCCTGGATTATAGGTTGGCGGGGCTCCTAGTACGCCAATCCGGTGCCCGAACCGTGACGATCTTCACATACATTCCAGGACCGTGCCAAGACAAGTTTGAAAGCCCACCAGGCTTTGCAGTTCGGCCGCTACAACGCTTCCAGCAGTACCCATAAGCCCGAAAAACGCGCGCTCAGGTCTTTCCAGAGCGTGTCCACGGTATCGCTGAAAATCGTAGTCGCGTCGCCTTCGATGACGATCCAGTCGCCGCGCTGGATCTCTTGCTGCAGTTGACCGGCGCCCCACCCGGCGTAGCCGCCGTAGAACCTCGTGCGAGGGGCGAACTCCTCTTCCTCGAAATACGGCAGGAGGACGGACATGCGGTCCATTCCGTAAACCCCGTCGACAATCCGCGTTGCGCCAAGCAGCGCTTCCCCGGCGGCGATCAGCACTCGTGCGGTATTGGGGGCCACGGGACCGCCGAAATACATGGTCTTGTCGGGGTGATGCAAAAGCTTGTCCAACACCGGGATCGCGTCCACCACGCGAATAAGGGTAGGGCGATTGAGGATCACGCCGACGGCTCCGTCTACGCCGTAGTCGGTGATCAACACGACGGAGCGGGCAAAGCGCGGGTCGAGCAGCGAATCGCTGGCGACGAGTATCGAGCCACGATCTACCGGTTGCGCAGGCGCGTACATGTCCGCCGCATAGGATCCGGTGAAACCGGTCCACGCGATCATCATCAACAAGGCGTTGAGTATCGATCGGATGCAGGCCCTTAGCGAAACACCGGTTAAGGTTGCGCGAGCCCGACTACCATCGAGCATGCTGGTTGTATATGCATGCCCTTGGTCAGCGCACTCAAGCATGCCGTGCGCTCCGATGGTTCGAAGGCCGCGAGATTTTCAACTGCGGTGTAAAAAGCGGTGAAGTCATAATCGTATCGTTCAAGTATAGACATGAACGCATTGGCATGATTGTGATAGGTCGAAATGGAAGCGATTTTGGCGTTGTTCAGATCGGTCCCCACCCATTCGTCATACGATGAATCGCCGTTCCACGTTGCCTTAAGTGATCGATATTCCGCGATAAGATCAGTGAATACTACGCGTTTGATCTTGCGTTTTTTGTCGTCGGGTTCGTCGCTCGAATATAGAGTTTCAAGCTTCTCCCGGAACCGCAGGATGAGCGTAATGAATTCGCGTTCGCGCTGTTGATCCTCCGTAAATTCTGCCAAGTTCCCGTTCTGGGCCGGGATCCACAATCGTAATCCCGCCGTAGCTACGGCTAGCGCAAAACTTTCGTTGAAAGTCGTATCGTCCTTGACATAAAGCCTTTGGTGCGCGAGTTCATGAAAAATGATCTCGGCAATACGCGGTTTCTCCCGATTCAGGATGGAACTCAACACCGGGTCGTCGAGCCAGCCCAGGGTGGAATATGCGGATACGCCGCCTATATAAACTTCGAATCCTTCCGTTTCCAGGGCCTCCGCGCGTCGCATTGCGAGGTCTTCATCGAAAAACCCGCGGTATCCGAAGCACCCGGCGAATGGATAGCACCATTGGACCGGTGTGAGTGACAGCTCTGGGGTTGCGAATACGTTCCAGACGACGAAATCACGCTTCAGATCGACATAGTCTCGATAGCTGCCATTATCAGGCAGCGCGAGTCGTTCGAAGGCAAAATCGCGAGCATTCACCGCGTAGTTCAATTTTTCGCGCAGTGCGGGCGACAGGGTGTCGCGCTCGAGGAGTACCTCGATCGGTTCCTGATTGCGCCATATCTCAAACTGTCCGGTCAAGGCATGACGGTAATACGCCATTGTCGAACAGCCGGATAAAGTCGTGGTGAAAATGAGCGCCAGGACCAGTTCACGCATTTCGCATCTCACCGGTTCGTGTTCGAACATCGATTGGAATCTTGGCACAGTTGCCAGGGGGAACCTCGGATCGCCGCGCAACCGATCGCGTCGAACCGCCGACTGGGCATATTTCCGGCGCCTTCAACCACGGCTGGCAGATTAACATCGGCTCCGACGGAAAATTCCGTGATCGCAAGCGTTTGCGCCAACAATTTCGTGAGAGTCTTGGTATCCTTCCGCGTGCGGATACGGCGCATTATTATAGAGCGCGGCCAGCCGCGACGGGTGGAGAAGCGGGAAGATGATCGTATTGAGGAGTAAACGCCGCAGCTTGTCGGGATCGCTGCGGTCTTGCATGGTCGCGGTGCTGGCGGCGTTCGGCTGCCTGACCGGATTTGCGCTCGCGCCAGCCGCGCTTGCCGCCGTGCCGACGGATGCCATTCTGGTGCTCGACAATTCCGGCAGCATGCGTAAAAACGATCCCGATTTCCTGGCCAAACGAGCGGTCAGTAAATTCGTCTCCGACCTGGATCAGGAAACCCGCGTCGGCATTTTGATTTTCGATGAGAAGGTCAAATATTCGGTGCCCTTGACCGAGTTGACGGTCAACACTCGCACCGCTATCCAACGCGCTCTTGACGACATCGATTACCGCGGCAAGTTTACCGACAGCCCGGCCGCCATCGAGCGCGCCATTTACGAACTCAAAGCCAATGCCCGTGACGACGTGGTCAAAGTCATTATTTTCATGACCGACGGCATCGTCGACACCGGCAAGCCGGAAGTCGACAGCGAAAAGGCCAAGTGGATGCGCGAAGAGCTGGCGGCGGATGCGGCGGACAGCGGCATCAAAGTATTCGGCATCGCATTTACCGAAAACGCCGATTTTTTCCTGATTCAATCGCTCGCAAAGCAAACCGACGGCGCGTACTTTCGCGCGTTGACGCCGGAGGATCTCGCCGGTGTTTTCGCCAAGGTCAACGAAATACTCGAAGCGCCGCCGCCGGTTCCCGCACCGACCCCGAGCGCCACTACCGGTTCTGCGGCATTGGGTCAGTGCATGGCCAGTCTCGTTCCGGACGAACGGGTGGCATTCGAGCAGATGGCCGCCGAAGTCGGCATTGCGGCCGAGCAACTATGCACCGAAATGACGCTGGCCCCGGAAGGGACCGCGATAATCATACCTGCGGACCAGGCCGTATCCGAAGACGGCGTGCTCGGGGTGATCCTGGTATTTGGGCTGGCTGCGCTTGTGCTTCTCGGTATCGTCGTAGTCGTTGTCGTGGTGATCCGCAAGCGACGCGGCGTAGCGGGTGCCCCGGCATCTCAGCAAGCGGAGCCGGTGTTGGTGCCCGATGCATTCATCAAAGATATCCACGGCATCAGCGATGAACCGGCGGTCCAGATCGGGACCAAGGCCCTCATGATCTGCCGAGTCGCCGGTAACGATCCGGCCAACCTCGATTATTTCGTCATCAATAAGGGCACCGTAGGGCGGCGTCACGCGATCATCCAGTATCGCGATTTTTCGTTCTGGTTGATCGAACAAGGCAGCGTCAACGGCACGTTCGTGAACGGTGAACGTATTGAAGGCGAACGGCAATTGAAACACGGCGACCGTATTAAATTTCATAAATACGAGTTCGAATTCAGCATGCCGGAATTGGAGGATGCGGGGCATACGGTATTCGCCGATCCCGACGACTTGGAAGCCACCATGATCGGCGAGGTGATCGAGCAGGAACAGCCCTCCGACGACGTGATCGACCTGACTGCCGGCGCCGCGGCGCCGGACCCCGAGGCCGACATTTTCGATGACGAAGCCGAAACCGCGCTGTCCGCCAGGCACCGCGACGCGCAGGCCGCCGAAGTAGAAGCGGTCGAGATCGATTCGGAAGCGCAAACCGCTCTTGTCGATACCGACCCCAGCGATGCCGAGGAAGGGCCTGAGTTTGTCACCGTTGCGCCAAGCTATGAAGCGGACGGACCAGCGGATGACGCGTTCGATGCCGAGGCGTCGGCTTTTTTCGGCGAAGACAGTCTCATTCCGGGGCCGGTGGACGACGAAGATATGAGCGGCTTTGAAGACGATGACGGTCCGGCGCCGCTGACGGAGCCGGGTATCGGCGGCGGCGAGGCAGAGCTCAGCGAAACTGAAACCTTGCTTCCCGCTTCGCTCAGCGGCGACGGAGACGAGGCAGATTTTCGCGAATCGGAGACCCTGCTACCCGCTTCTCTCACCGGCGACGAAAATGAAACACTCGAAGCAACTTCCGACATCAGCCTCGATGAATTCATGCGCACCGATTCCTTCGAAACGCCGCTCGTCGATTTTGAAGAAACGGACAGCGAAGACGCGACTTTATTGCCGGAGCAGGTCACTGAGGCGCCGGCCATCGATGATGTGTTTGATATCACGGCCGAAGGGACGCTGCCCGCGGTTAAACCCGACGATGCCGAAGACGATGACAGTCCGGACGACGACGCCGAAGGACCCACCGTATTCGGAAGCTGATCCTGGATCGGGAAATGCTTCGGCAGACACGCCGAAACCGCAAATGGCATTGACGGTGCCGCCATTCGAATCATGCGCAAATCGCTAGAGCTGCTGGCCTTGCTGCATGACGGCGCCGAGCATTCGGGCGCGGATCTCGCGCGGCGGCTGGGTGTCTCGCGCGCAGCGGTCTGGAATCACATCGACCGCCTGCGCAAAGAAGGCATCGAGGTGCGGGCTACACGCGGTCGCGGCTACGTACTCGAAGGCGGATTCGAGGCCTTGGACACCGCCGAAATCCACCGTCGCTTGCAGCAATTGAACTGCAGCAGCATCACCGCGCTCGAAGCCGTTGCAGTTACCGATTCGACCAACGAACGGCTGCTGGCGGCGCTTCCCAACGACGACATCCACGGTCGTGTCCTGCTGGCGGAATACCAGACCGCGGGCCGGGGACGGCACGGTGATCGATGGATCGCACCGCCCGGCAGCGGCTTGTGCATGTCGCTCGGTTGGTGCTTCGATTCCCCGCCCACGACGTTTTCGGCCTTAAGCCTCGTCGTCGGACTCGCCATCGTCAGCGGCCTGGCTGCCGAAGGCATAACGCGGACGATGCTGAAATGGCCGAATGACATCGTCCGCGATGGCTGCAAACTGGGCGGCATCTTGATCGAAATGCGTTCCGAGTCCGGCGGACCTTGCACGACGGTGATCGGTCTCGGCATCAATATCCGCCTGTCGCGACAGACGCGGGGGCGTATCGAGCAACCGTCGTCGGATCTGGAGTCGGCAGCGGGACATGCGATCTCGCGCAACGCGATCGCAGCGACTCTTTTGAACAGTCTAAGCTGCAAACTCTCCCTGTTTTCTCGCCAGGGTTTCGCCGGGTTTTGGCCCGAATGGCGGCAATTCGACGTCCTCGCGGACGCACCGGTGCGCCTCGATCTGGCTGGACGCGTGGTCGAGGGAATCGCACGGGGCGTCGACGAGAACGGCGCGTTGATCATCGAGCACAGCGGCCGCCGTGAAAAATTCATGTCCGGTCACCTGCGCCAGGGCTAAGCTCTTGTTGCTGATCGACATTGGCAATTCCAGGATCAAAGCCGCCTATGCCGAGGAGGGCCGGCTGGTCGAATTACCAGCCGTCGCGACGACGGCGGCGCCGCCGATCGAAGCGTGGCAGGAGAAAATCGCATCGACGGCGCCACTCCGGCGAATTCTCGTCAGCAATGTCGCGGGCCCGGACATCGCGGGTGCCTTCGAACGGCTGGCGTTTGAACGCTGGCAGGTGGAACCCGAATTCGTTCATCCTCGCCTCGAGTTTGCGGGCCTGCAGACTCGCTACACCGATCCCGCGCAGCTCGGCGCTGACCGGTGGCTCGCGGCGTTGGCGGCCTATCATGCGTGCCGCGCTGCCGTATGCGTAGTGGACGCCGGCACCGCCCTGACCGTGGATGTCGTCGACCAAGAAGGCGTGCACTGCGGCGGGCTGATCGCGCCGGGAGCGGATTTGATGAGCGGTAGCCTGACCCGTGGTACCGCACAGCTCGCCAGCGACGGCGTCGAACCGGCGCGGGGCTTTGCGACGAATACACCAGACGCGATCTCGCTTGGATGCCACTTCGCCGTGCGCGGGCTGTTGGTCGAAGTCGCCAGTCGTCTCGAACAACTGGCGTCCGGCACGACGTTCACCTGGTATCTGACGGGCGGCGGGGCCGGGGCGGTACGCGCGATGCTGCCGATGCAGCATGTGTACGAGCCTAGCCTCGTTTTGCGCGGGCTCGCAATTTTCGGCGAGACCTGCCGATGAAGCTGTTTGGCATCGTCTTTCTGTTGTTGAACGTCGTCTTGTTTGCCTGGCAGTACAACCTGCGCGTCGAAGAAGCTACACGGGAACTAATCGAGCGGCCGCCGATGCCTGCAGGAACCCCGAAACTCGTACTGTTGTCGGAATTGGATGTGCTGGCGCAGCTCAAGGTTCCGGGGACGGAACCGGCCCCGGCCGTGACTAGCGAATCGCAAGTCAAGGCGGACGTCGAAGCGGCTGATCTCTGCATCGAAGTCGGACCATTCAGCAACGAATTCGCGCGCGAGGGTTTCACGGATTGGGTAGGGGAATTCGTCGCGGCCCTCCATTTCCGCGTCGAAACCATCCGCAAACGGCAGCTTTTTTGGATCTACCTCGAACCGAAGTCGGATGTAGAGGCGGAGCAGCGCATGGCCGACCTGCGCCGCCGCGGCGTGCAGGATTACATGATGATACGGCGCGGCGGCCTCAAGAACGCTATTTCACTCGGTCTGTTCAGTTCCCAGGATTCGGTCAACCGACGCCTCGCTGAACTCAACGAACAGGGCTATCAACCGGTGGTCGTCCCCCGCTACGAAACGACCGATCGATACTGGGTCACTGCCCAGCTTGCAGCCGACTCCGAAACCCTGCCCGAGATACCTGACGAGTTGCTGAGCGCGGCCGGGCTTGCAGAAATTGAATGCGTTGAGCTCGTGCAGGTGAGTGCAGAAAGTGATTCAGACATCGCCGCCGATGATCCGACTGCAACGAATTAGCATGAAGGCGATCGGGATGGCAGAATCTGGCCCCTAATCGTGCGCGGGCTCGATATCCGTAGGAGATCACTAAACAACGACGCCGGCTTAGCTCAGTTGGTAGAGCAGTTGCTTTGTAAGCATCAGGTCGTCCGTTCGAGTCGGACAGCCGGCCCCAATATTTCGATAGGTTACCAACGCACAAGCCTATCGCGTCCGGGAAGTGCTACTCGTGAGTTAGCGGATCACTCTTGAGAGCGCGGCGTTCCATGCTCACAAAAAATGCCGGAGCATATTTCGGAGCGATAAAATTTAACGAAAAGGATGATTACGATCCAGAGCTCAAGCGCATGCGCGTGTTATTCATCCGCCCGTCACTTTGCAACAAGCCCAGCACCGCATGATCAAGATCCAATCGCTCGCCACGCCAGTTTGGTACACACGTCTCCGCGGAGACGTGAAGACCGCTCGCCCGCACCCATTCGGCAAGGTCTTCGGTCGCAGGCGTTGGCGCCGGCACCTCGGGGAGCGGCAAGCCATCGGGACGCAGGAATAAAAGCTTGCCGTCGTCGCGCCGTTCGAGTGAAAAGCCGCCTTCATGCACCAGTTGGTGATGATGTCGGCACAGCAGTACAAGGTTCTGAACGCTGGTCTCGCCGCCGTCCGCCCAGTGCCGGATATGGTGCGAATCGACGGTGCGGTGGCGAGTACAACCGGGAAACCGGCAGCCGCGGTCGCGCGCTTCGAGTGCCCGGCGGATTGCGGAAGGCACGGCGCGAGTCTTGCGGCCGATGGCGAGCGGTTGGCCGTCGGCGTCCTCTTCGATCTGGACGATCCCGGCGTCGCAGGCGAGCCGCCGGGCGGTCTCCGCAGCCAGGGCCGGGCCATGCTCGATTTCGCAGCGTGCCGTGCGGTCAGCGGCACGTAAGGTGTCCCGATCGACGTGTACGACGATTTGATGGCGGTCGGTTTGCCTCGATGTCACCGCGCCATGCGCCAGGAACTGCTCGCCCAGAAGACACAGTGCATCGGCACGCCGTACAGCCGCCGGATGCGCTGCGCGTGCCGACGTTCCCGCGGGAACGTCGGCATCGACGGCAGTTTCTTTGATCTGCCCGGTGGGCACGTCATCGGCCGCGAGATCGTCCGCCGCCGCGGCCAGGGCCTTAAGCAGCATTGCGCCGGTCTCGGCCGGCAAGCGCGCTTGAATGACCAGCATACCGTCATCGTCGTAATACCAGTCCAGGCTGCGCGCCCTGTGTGCACCGTTCGCCTTCTCGGTTTCTTCGATTCGCTGCACCTGCCGGTAGGCGCGGACCGTCTGCTCGACATGCATCGCGGTGCCGTGGCGCGCGATCATCAAGAGGGTGTCCTCGTTCTCGGGTGTTGCTACACGGGTCATGGCCCGCACTTTGGAATAGCTCACAACGCCTGCTGCAAATGCGGCGCTGATAAGGGGTAGGTGTTCCAGTGCCCGCGCGACGCGCACCTTTTCACGCGCCGCACCGAGTGCGATCCCGCATTGCCAGTTGAGCCAGTGCGCGCAAGAGTTGAGGCCGTGATTGCCCCAGACTTCGCGGCGATCGAACTCCGCGATCAACGTGAGCAATTGCCAGGTGGCGGCAGCGATGTTGGCGGCGAGGGCGGTGATCGAATCCTCCAGGGCGTCGTTGAGAAACCGCTCGGGATGGAGCTCGGGCGGGGTATGGCAAGGCGTGATAGCGAGGTCTTCCATGGCGTATTTCGCTCCAGCAGGACTACTGGTATTATATACAGTATTTACGCGTATCGCCACTGGTTTTTAACGATTTTCCAGGGTCACGGGTGAAGCGTGTCGGAGTTGACCGAGCTTGACGTTTGTATTGAGGTTGGGGTGTCGGAGGAAGCCCTCTTGGCACCCGCCCAATGTCACACGAAGGTCCTACGCCGAGTACGCTCAGTGAGAAGTGCGACTGCTGAGAAATCTCAGTGGAAGATGATGTGACAAGCGATCAGGGAGGCAGCTAACGCGACACCAAATCGCGCAACAGCGGGACTCGAAGCTACTACCAGCTTCACGTCGAGACGCCAGCCATTCTTGAACCACGTGGGAATTGCCGTGCCGAGGACAAGGCCCAAGATGATCCACATGGAGCGGACGAAGTAATTCATGTCGGGAAAGCCAAGCTTGAATGCCACCGTGAGAGGAATGCTGGTCACCAGCATGGTCAGCACGAGACGGGGCGAAGGTCGCAGCAAGAAGATGGCGGCGACTATGAGGAGCACGAAGCCATTCTTCACGTAGTAGCTGAGCTCGTTGAACCAATGCGTCAATGGGAATTCAGGATTATCAAACTTGACGTAGATCTGAATGAAAGCAAAACTCAAACCGGTCAGGAGCGTGCCGACGATGGCCCACTTCCCGGCTCTTACCATCTCCGTATCGCTGGCGTCGGTTTTGATGTAGCGCTTATAGATATCCACCGACCACAGGGTGGATACGGAGTTGAAGATGGAATCCACGGTGCTCATCAGCGAGGCGAACAGGCCACATAGGATGAAGCCACGCAAGCCGCTGGGGAGCAGCGTATTAACCATGGTTACATAAGCTTGATCCGGGTCTGTGAGCGGATTGGCCGCAGTGATGCCGACCAGCGCGATGGCTGGCACGATGATGATGAGAACCATGACGTATTTGAGGACCCCTCCCACCAAGAGGCCGATCTGAGCATGCGCCAGGCTCTTGGCCGCGAGGACGCGTTGCAAAATGATCTGGTTGGCGCCCCAATAGTTGAGGTTGAGCAAATTCATGCCGATGAGCGCTATCCAAGGTAGCGTTTCGTGATCGGCAGGTAGGTGCAGGTGCATCTTGTCGGGCGTCTGAATGTAAAGTTCGGACCAGCCACCGAGTTCGTGGATTGCCAGACCCAACATGATCAGGCCACCCACAACCAGCAGGACGAACTGCACCACGTCAGTGCGCACGACGGCGGTGAGTCCGCCCAGGTAGGTATAGGTGGAAGAGAAAACGCCGAGGATCACAACCATCCACGCCAGACGTACGGGTGCGCTGTCGCCCAGGAAAGAGACGAGGTCGCCGAAGACTCCATCGATGGCCCACGCACCCCAGAAGAGAGCGGAGCCCAGGTACATGAATCCATATAACACCATCATCAACACGGCATAGATGAGCCCCACCTTGGGACCGAATCGTGATGCAAAGAACTCGCTGATCGTCGTCACGCGGGCGCCCAAGTAGAAAGGCACGAAGATGAATGTCGCCAGGAGAATGCCGACGATCGCGTTGATTTCGAGGTTGGCCTGCGCTAGACCGAACAGGTAGGCTGAGCCCGCCATGCCGAGGAAGTGCCCGGCATGGATGTTCGTGGCGATGGTGGAGATGGCAATGGACGGCCATCTCAGTGATCGCGAGGAGAGAAAGTACTCCTCGGCGGTGTATTCAGTCTGACGTCGCGCCGACACGATGCCGACGACCATGATGATGACGAAATACGAAACGATGATTAAAACATCGAATATCATTCGCGAGTTCTCCAAACCCCTGGGCGAAGGGTGCCGGATTTGACCGAGCTTAACTTTATCTAGGAGTTGTACAGCGCTACTGCCGCGAGGATTATGTCGAGCCAGGTGGTGAAGAATCTTTAACAGTCGGTGACGGGACTGCAAAAAACGCTTATCTTCGCGCTTCGTTTCCGCCCGCTCACGCGCTTGCACGAACGGTAATATTTTGTCTAATTAGTACCGTTACTTGCCTGCCGTCAGTCAATTCGCGACACCTGTTCGTGCGGACACTACATAATTAGGGCCGGCGCCTGCCGCGCCGAATTCATGGCATCGTCTCGAGGAGGGTCGGATTAGCGATGGGCATCCTGGTCAATATCGATAACGGCGGCACGTTCACCGATGTGTGCATCAGCGACGGCGGCAAGGTCGTGCATGCCAAGACAGCCACGACGCCGCACGACCTGACCCAATGTTTTCTGGAGATCCTGAAGCGGGGATCGAAAGAGTTTTACGGTGAAGACGATGCCGCGCGCCTGATTCGCGAAGCCGATTGTCTGCGCTACTCGACGACCTCCGGTACCAATGCGGTGGTCGAACACAAGGGCACAGCGGTAGCCGTGCTGGTCGATGCGGGCGAAGAAGACAGCGTCTACGGTGCCATTTCGAGACTCGGTGACAGTGCCTTATGGCGCGCAATGGTGCCGCAGAAACCGGTGGGTCTTCGCTTTTCGAGCAACGGCGAGATCGAAGCCGGCGAATTGATCGCGACTGTCAACAGGATGCTGGCGCAGGGCGCCTTGAGACTGGTCGTCGCCTTGAGTTCCGAGGTAGCGGAGCAGAACGTCAAGGATCTTCTCCTCGATCGGTATCCGCGCCACCTGTTGGGCGCGATCCCGTTCCTCATATCATCCGAACTTGCGCAGGATTCCGATCTTGCGCGCCGCACGATCACAGCGGTGGTCAACTCCTACCTGCACCCCGGCATGGAGCACTTTCTGTATGGCGCCGAGAACATCTGTAAAGAGCAGCATTTGAAAAGACCCCTGCTGATCTTCCGCAATGACGGCGATTCGGCCCGGGTCGCCAAGACGACTGCCATCAAGACCTGGGGTTCGGGGCCGCGCGGTGGGCTCGAGGGCGCGGTCGCCTACGCCAGACATTATGGTCTGGATGCCGTCGTGGCGATGGATGTGGGCGGGACTACGACCGACGTCTCGATGGTGAAAGGTCAAGCGGTGACGCTGCTGGCCTACGGTGCGATCGAAAACATCCCGACCTCATTTCCGTTGCCGACGATTCGCAGCTTCGGACTGGGCGGCAGCTCGGTCGTTCGTGTCGAAAACGGCACGGTCAGAATCGGACCCGAAAGCGTCGGTGCATCGCCGGGCCCTGCGTGTTATGGACGTGGCGGTACGGAAACGACCTTGACCGACGCACTGCTCGTAGCGGGTGTACTCCATCCGGATAAATACCTGGGCGGCGAAATCGCGCTCGATCGCGAGCGCGCCGAGCAGGCGGTCGTCAAGAATGTCGGGGATGCCCTGGGACAGAATGCAGCCGAGGCGGCTGCGACCATCATCACCGAATTCCAGAAATTGGTCGGCAAAGAAGTCACCAATGCCATCGACAATGCCGGCTGTGATCCGGGCGAGACGGCCCTGCTGGCCTATGGCGGCGGCGGCCCGATGATCGCATGCGGCATCGCCGCCGCGGCCGGCATGAAGCAGGTGATCGTGCCGCGCCTCGCATCGGTATTCAGCGCGTTCGGCATCGGCTTCAGTCACCTTGCCCACGAATACCAGGCGCCTCTCGACGGCGCCTCACAGGACATCGGCGCGCTGGGCGCCGAGCTCGAATCCCGTCTACGTCGTGACATGTACGGCGAGGGTGTCGATCCCAGCGCGTGCACCTATAAAAAATCCGTGTGGGGTGCGAAGGACGATATCGTGGTCGACAAGCCGTTCTCCGGCAAGAAAATCAAAGTGAACAAAAAATTATCGGATCCCAGGCTGACGGTGAGAGCCGTCTTTGAACTGCCGACTTTGAGCTTGAAAGCGAACAAGGAGAAGAAATACACGGCCATGCGTGCGCGCGCTAAGACTAAAATCAACCTGGATGGCAAGCGCGTGCTGGAATTACCCCTGATCAATGACCGTGATCTCAAACCCGGTAAAAAGTTAACCGGTCCGAGCCTCATTCGAGGCGATTACCTCACCAGTATCATCGATGCCGGATGGATCTTACGCGTGTTTACCAACGGCGATCTTTTCCTCGAGAGTGAATGACCATGGCTGGAAAGACCATTGCAATAACTGAATATCTAGAAATCGAGCTCGAAGCCGAGCGTTGGTTGTGCCGTCGTTGCGGCCACGATATCGGGCCCGCGCGTTCGCCTTATAAAGAGGGGCTGTTGGTATACGACCGCGATCCACGGGAAATTCACCGGCCGATCCTCGACGCGGATAAATACGACTACACCTACGCACCCGATCCCGAATGGTGTCGGATCGTCGAGTTCTATTGCCCGGCATGCGGCACGATGGTGGAAAACGAGTACCTGCCACCGGGCCATCCTTTAACCAATGATATTGAACTCGATATCGACAAGCTCAAGGAAACACACTTGAGCGGGGAGAGAGCGTCCGATGCGGCGGGTTAGTGTTGATATCGGCGGTACGTTCACCGATTGCTTCCTGGTCTACGACGGCCAATACATCGAAGCCAAGGCCTTAACGACCCATCACAATCTGGCGTCCGGTTTCATGGAGGCGCTTGAAAACGCATGCGCGGAATTGAATCTCAGCATCGGTCAAGTATTGAGCACGGTCGACGCGGTCCGTTATGCCACAACGCTCGGTACCAACGCGTTGATCGAGCGCAACGGGCCCCGCATCGGCCTGGTGACGACCGCCGGTTTCGAGTCCACGGTTCCTCTCATGCGCGCGCGCGGGTACGGCGATGGGTTGGCCCATGCCGAGCAAATGGATCTGCCTGGCGCCGACCGTCCCAAGCCTTTGATCCCGATGACGATGATCGTCGGTATCAAGGAGCGTATCGACTACAAGGGCACGGTGAACCTGAGCGTCGAGGAAGAAGACGTGCGCGCCCAGGTGCGCAAGCTCGTCGACGAGGGCTGCCAGGGCTTCGTCGTCGCCCTGACCAACGCAGTGGTCAATCCGGCGCACGAAAAGGAAGTCGAGCGAATTATTCTGAATGAGTACCCGACCTACGTGCTCGGCGCCACGCCCATCGTTCTTTCGCATCGCGTCGCAGGGCGCAAGGCCGAGTATTCGCGCACCATGTCGGCGATCCTGGACGCCTACCTCCATGATCAAATGTATCACGGTATGTCGTCGCTCGAAGTCGCTTTACGCCGTAACGGTTATGCACGGCCGATGCTCCTGGTCCACAACACCTCGGGCATGGCGCAGCTCAATTCCACCCATTCACTGCAGACGATTCATTCCGGCCCGGTCGCCGGTCTGGAAGCGACCAACTATCTCGCCGAGCAGTTCGCCGAACCGAACGTGATCGCCACTGACATGGGCGGCACCAGTTTCGATATCGGTCTGGTGACGGCCGACGGCGTCAAGTTCTACGATTTCAATCCGGTGATCGACCGCTGGCTGGTCAGCACACCGATGACCTACCTGCATACCCTGGGCGCGGGAGGCGGGTCCATTGCCCGTTTTGATGGTCTATGGAATGCGGTCGAAGTCGGTCCCGAAAGCGCGGGCTCCGATCCGGGGCCGGCCTGCTATGGGCGCGGTGGCAAGCTGGCGACGACCACCGACGCGAATCTGGTCCTGGGCTATCTCGATCCGGACAACTACGCCGGCGGCACGATCAAGATCAATCGCCGCCGCGCCGAGCGCGCTATCGAAGAAACGGTCGCGAAACCGGCCGGACTCACCTTGATCGAGGCGGCCAAGGCCATCAAACGCAAAGTCGATGCCAATATGGCGTCTGCGATTTTCAAGGAAGTCGCGGTCAAGGGGTACGACCCGCAGCATTTCACCATTCTGAGCTACGGCGGCGGTGCGCCCATCCATGCCTGCGGATATGCGGGCGAGATCGGCGTGGCGAAGATTCTCATTCCGCCGTTCAGCTCGGTTTTCGCCGCCTTGGGCGCTGGCAACATGAACCAGCTCCATATCCATGAAAAATCACTCTACCTCATGCTTTACGACGCGACCTTCAGGCACGTCCTTGAGGACTACACAGTATTCAATCAGACCGTCGAAGAACTCGAAGAGCGGGGACGGGAGGATCTGGTACGCCAGGGCGTGGATCCAAAGGACGTGCAAACGCGGGTCGAAATGGACATGCGTTACGGCAACCAGCTCGCGCAGGTCAGTGTGATGAGCCCGAGTCCCCGCTTGAGCTCACCGCACGACGTCATTGCGCTGCTCGATAAATTCAGCAACAACTATGCACAGCGATTCGGTGAAGGCAGCCAGGCGCCCGAGGCCGGGGTGCGGATCAACGTGCTGCGCGTAGTGTCCTATGTCGAGCACGAACGACTGACGCTCGAACGTTCGACCGCGTCAAACGACGACCAGCCAAAGGCCCGTACCGAACGACCCTGCTATTTTCCGCAGCTCGACGATCCCGTCCCAACCCCGGTTTACGACCATAGTGATGTGGCCGAAGGCATGCACCTCGCCGGACCGGCGCTGATCGAAACCCCGCGCACGACCTATCTGGTCGAGCCCGGATGGAATCTGACGATGGGCCGCATGGGCTCTGCGGTCATGGTCAGGGATGCCTGAGCTTTTTTCTACTTTGGGATTTCGACTTCGAGGTAACGACCATGGGTGGTGATCAAGAAAAATCAGTCATCGAGAAATTTCTCGAAGAGAACGTTCTGTTTCTCGGACCTGATCCCGAAATCATGGAGGACCACAGCCTCGTGCCGGCCTCCGAGCGGGAACTCGAAGCGCTTGGGAATTTCGACGATTCGGACAAGATCAACCTGGTGCGTCACAAGCTGCAGACGGCGTGCAACGAATCTTTCGACATGGTCGAGCAGATGGGCGCCGCGCCCGGAGCCAAGTGGGGCGATTTGATCTCCGGCGTTTGGTCCATGCACGGCGACCTCGCGATGGCGAGCATGGGCGGGGTGTTGATCTTTTCGGTTCTGACCCAGCACCCGACGAAATTCATTCTGAAATACTGGAGGGACGATCCGACCGTCGGCCTCAAGCCCGGCGACATCTTCATGCACAACGATGCGCGTTACGGCAATATCCATAATACGGATCAAAGTCTGATGATCCCGTTGTTTCACGAGGGCCAGTTGATCTGCTTCACCGGCGCCATCGTGCACGAAGGCGAAAACGGCGCTTGTGAACCGGGCGGCATGCCATCCGCAGCCGAATCTCCCTTTGACGAGGGCCTCAAGATGTCGCCGATACTCGTCGGCGAGCACTACGAATTTCGCCGCGACCTCATGACCTTTCTGCAGAATTCGGTGCGCGAGCCCAAGCTCCAGCTCGAGGGCATGAAGTCCAAGCTGTTCGCGGCCATGCGCATGAAATCGAGGATCGACGACATCATTACGGAGTACGGCGTCGATGCGGTTATCGCCACACTGCGCAAAACCATGACCGACACCGAGCAGGAAACGCGGCGGCGGCTCGCCACCTGGCCCGACGGCAAAGTGCGCACCAATCTGTTTGCGGACGGCACCTTGCGCGAGAATTGCCTGATCAAGATCCGCTGCGAACTCGACAAGCGCGGCGACGAATTGACCATCGACTTTCGCGGTTCTTCACCGGAGTTTCTCAATCGCGCGAACAACACGGTGCTGGCGTCGCTAAAGGGCATGCTCGCCCAGGAATTCTTGAGCTTCGTGTGGCCGGATCTGCCTCGCAACCAGGCGGTGTTTGCCCCGATGAAGGTGCTGACCGACGATCGCTCAACCCTGCATTGTTCGCCCGAGGCCCCGAACGCGCAGAGCATGATGACCTTTTTTCCGAGCTTTACCGCGGTGCAGATCGGCGTCCCGAAATTTCTCTACAGCGCCGGGCACCGCGCCACGGATATCATCGCCGGCTGGTACAACATGATCGTGACGTTCATTTACGGCGGCGTGAACCAGTACGGGGAACTGGTGGGGAACGTATGTGCCGATCTCAACGGCATGGGCGGCGCCGCCCGCTGGAATCGCGACGGCGAACATTCGATCGCGCCGATCTTTGCGCCGATGGCCGATATCGGTGAACAGGAACTCATCGAGGAAGAAGTTCCGATCATGAAGATCGTGCCGAACAAGTTGATGAAGGACGCGAACGGGTTCGGGAAGTTCCGGGGCGGACACGGCTACCAGCAGATCGCCACCATGAAAGACAGCTCCATGTGGGGCTTCATGTGTTGCAGCATCGGTTCCAAATTCCCGACGACGATGGGCATTTTCGGCGGCTATGCGCCCGGGTGTTATCCCCTGTGCAAGGTCAAGGGCGTCAACGTGTTCGAGGTGATGAAGGACAGACGCGATCTACTGCGCTACACCATTGAAGACATCATGAACGATCAACCGTTTCCGGGCGCGAAGTACACCACCCATCACATGGGCATGCAGCTCGAATTCGCCCAGCCTGGCGAACTCTTTATGCTGACTCAAGGGTCCGGCGGCGGTTACGGCGACGTGCTCGAACGCGAACCCGAAGCGGTCTCGCAAGAGTATCTCGACGCCCTGATCTCGATGAACACCGTGAAGAACATCTACCATGTCGTGCTCGACGAAGAGAGCGGCGCGGTCGATTTGAAGGCGACTGAAAAAGCGCGCAAGGCCGAGCGCAAGAAACGCATCAAGCGCGGCAAGCCTTACGAGGAATTCGTCGCGCAATGGGAAACCGAGCACCCGCCGAAAAACCTTCCCTACTACGGGTCGTGGAAAGACCGGGATCTGATCTATCGCGGTTCGCGCGACGATACCTGTCCGGCGGATGCCATCGTTCCGGTGATGATGCCGAATCCCAAGGATGTCCGCATCGCCGAACTCGAGCGTGAACTCGAGGCCTGCAAGCGCGCGGCGAAACCCAGGAAGAAAGCCGCCAAGGCCCGGAAATAGTCGCGCGGCAGGCGGCGATCGCAGGCGTGCCCATGTCCGCGCTCAAATCCTGGTTGGACGACGGCGGATCCCGGCTGCTCTGGGTGGAATTCGAAGCGTACGCGCGTCATGTCTTCGCCAATTCGCCGGACGATTGGTACGCCGATGCCTCGCGGTTCGCAGCGAGCTTGATCCAGGCGCAAGGCGCCATTGCGACCCAATGCCTTTCGATCGACCTGTGTGCTCCCCTGTTGCCTGCCCTGGGAGAGAGAGACGGCGCGCCGAACGCCGAAGAGCTGGTCCAGCTATTCGGAGCCGATGCCCATATCGATTTCGTGAACAATGTGCTGGATGCACTCGTGCATCGATTCGCCGGCCACGTTGATCTCATCGTCGTACTGCACGCGCCTGCGGATCTCCTGGGTGCGGGGGAGGGCACCGCGGCGCTTGAATTTGACGAACTCGATGACTTGGCGAGCGCAATGTCGAATTTTCTGCGGCCGCTGGCCGAGCGACCGTTGACGGGGGTGCTGCTCGAGAAGCGCGGGCAGGCAGCGCTGAGTGCTGACGAGATCGATGCCTACGAACCGATCATCAGCGCCGCCAGGCATTACGATTGGGTCACGGCCATGAGCCTGCCCGATCGGGCAGACGGGGCAGTCCCGACGGTCGCTCTAGACCTCGATTTGATCCTGTTTCCACAACTGGCGCTCGACGCGATAGCGGCCGAGGCCGAAGCACCGCGTCTGGGCGGCGGGCTTACCGACAGTTTCTGGGGTGGAGCCGCGATCGATGCGGGTGCGTCGGCCGGCCGTTTACTTTACGGATCCATTCCGCACTCCGCCCATCCTGAAACCGTGCTTTCGGTACTGCGCGAGTTAAGCTGAGTTACTAGGTCGGTGCGTGAGGGATTTCAGGAGCATCCCGTAGAGTTCGTGAAACGCTTCCGATATCGTGAGATCCGTCGACAGATAGAAGTCGGGTTCGCGCAGGCGATTGATGCTGGCGAACACGATCTCGGCGACGAAAGCGGGACGGACCTCGCTGAAGACCCCTGCCTCGACGCCGTTTTCGATGATCCGGCGCAGGCCTTCGACGCGGAGTCTTACGTGCTCCTGCCAGATCAAGCGAGCGGGTTCCCAGCGGTGGATGTCGGCGAGCGCGGCGGCGCTGAGCCGTTCCGCGGCAACCACGCCGACTTGCAGGTATTCGAATACCTGCCGCTCGGGACCCATCTTGCTGTCGGTTGCGCCAGCGGCTTGGTGCCTGATTCTCCGAAAGAAGCCATCGAGAACGTTCAGCACGAGTTCGTTCTTGCTCGGGGCGAGTTCATACAGTGTGCGCTTGGAACAACTGAGGCGCGCGGCGATGTCCGAGACGTTGAGCCGGGAGAAACCCTCGGCAAGAATGAGTTTTTCGAGCGCTTCGAGAACCTCTTCACTGCGGTTGCTGACCGCAGTGCGGGCATTTTTATTGGTCAGCGACGTGGGCACGATCTGAAGGCGGTCGATGGCAAGATAATCGGGATGATACCTGATCGTAGCGTCGCAGCCTTGCGATTAGTAAGGCACCCTTGACGGATGCGAAGGTGAAGATTGCTATGAAAATTAAGCAGTTGACAGATTTTCGGTGCGCCTCTATATTCAGGCGCTCGCGCATGCTCCAGACACCCTTTGATACCCGAACGGTGGCGTCTGACGCGCGCAGTCAAATTTGTAATAATCCCTTTCCGGCAAGGTCGCCGGTGCGGTCGGCGGCCCATCGAGAAGCCGAAAACCTACACGAGGGAACGCAGCGCAAAGCTGCGTCGTTTTTTTCGAATAATGAAATGACGCTCTGCGCCCGGCCTTAGGGCGGAACGCAGCAGGGCGACGGGGGAAGCGCATATGAAGGGCTTACGCTATACGCTGGCGATGCTGACCTTGAAACATCGCGTGCTTGTTGCGGCGGTTATTTTCGGTATCACTGCGTTCTTCGCCGTCGGACTGACTAAAGTAGAACTGCGCACTGTCTTCTCCGACCTCTTTCCGAAGAACCATCCCTTCGTGCAGACCTATAAAGACCACCCCAACTTCGGCAACCCCCTGACCATTACGATCATGGTCAAGGTCAAGGACGGGACGATCTACAACGCGGAAACCCTCGCCAAAGTCTGGGACATGACGCGCGACATCGATCTCACGCCGGCCGTCGACCACGATCAGATCCTGTCGATCACGACCGAGAAGGCACGCTGGGCCGAGGCGACACCCTACGGCATCGATTTCAAGCCCTTGATGGGCGACAAGGCGCCGGAAACCGAGGAAGAACTCAATAAATTCCGGTTGGCGGTGGATAGGGCGCCCAACGTTCGCACTTTTCTGATCAGTGAAGACGAAACGGCGACCCTCATCACCGCGACCTTCATCGAGTTTTCGCTCGATTACGGAGAAACTTTCAAATACATCCAGGAGATGATCGCGAACGCGTCCGACGAGCGTCACGAAATCTACGCCGCCGGACAGCCCATGTTGACCGGCTGGGTGTACAAGTACGAAGTCGACATGCTGAAGATCTTCGCCATCACGGCCAGCGCCCTACTGCTGTCGCTCGTGGTCTATATGCGCAATATTCCGGGCGTCGTCACGCCGCTGGCGGTGAGTATCGTAGCGGCCATCTGGGGTTTCGGCTTCGTCGGCTGGCTGGGCGATCCGATCGAACCCTTGATCATGGTCGTGCCGCTGCTGTTGGTGGCGCGCTCCTTCAGCCACTGCGTGCAGTTTATCGAACGTTTCTACGAGATCTACTACGAGATCAAGGACCGGCGGAAAGCCGCCGAGCTCGCGCTGGGCGTCATGATGGCGCCGGGCGTGCTCGGCATCATCACGGACGCGGCCGGCTTGTTCCTGATCATGATCGCGCCGATCCCCGTGATGGAGCGCTTCGCCATCTTCTGCGGTTTCTGGGCGATGATACTGGTACCGTCGAACTTGTTCCTGACGCCGATCCTGTTGTCATGGTTTCCGGCGCCGAAGAACGTGGCGACGCTGATCGGCAAATCCGAGACCAAAACCTGGCATACGCGCATCATCCAGTTGCTGCGGATGATCTCGACTTTGTCGCACGGCGCGCGCGCGCGCGCGACCACGGTGGTCGTGCTAATCCTCGCGGCCGTCGGCCTCTATTTGACCCTGCAGATCAAGGTCGGCAACCCGGTCGAGGGCAGCAACCTGTTGAAGGTGGCGTCCGACTACAACACCGCCGTGCGCGCCATCAACGACCACTTCCCGGGCATCATGACGCTCGAGGTCGTCTTCGAAGGTAAATCCGGAGGCCCCGAGCAGCGCGAACGCATCCTGCGTCAGGCCGAACCCATCGGCACCATGATCCAATTGCAGCGGTATCTCGAATCGCAGGATCCGCCGCCTTCGGCAACCCTGTCTTTCGGTGATTACCTGCCGGAGGCCAACCGCCTGTTCAGCGGCGGTAATCCGAAGTGGGCCCCGATCGACTACAACGACGTATCGGTCAACGCCGCCGTCAACGCGCTCATGATCGGCTCGAGTCCGAAGTCCTATTCGCACGTGACGGATTTCTCCATGGAAAACGGCACCGTGTCCCTCTGGTACAAGGACAACAAACAGGAAACCGTCGATACCGCGCTGATGCACACGCGTGCCGCTCTCGAGTTAATCGGGATCGACAAGGACCGTTTTCGCATCCGCCTGGGGACCGGCGCTATCGCCCTGCAACAATCCGTCAACGACACGGTGGACACCTACCAGTGGTGGATCCTGATGGCGCTCAACGGCGTCATCCTGCTGACCTGCAGTTTTGCTTACCGCTCGTTTGTGGCCGGGATCCTGCTCCTGATCCCGGTTAATTTCTCGAACGTGCTGCTCTTATCGGTCATGGTCTTGATGGACATCGGCCTCGACGTCAACAGCCTTCCGATCGCGTCCATCGGCATCGGCGTCGGTATCGACTACGGCATCTACCTGTTGAGCCGGATCTGCGAGGAGTTTCGCGACAGCGAGCATCACGGACAGGCGATCGAAGCCGCCGTTACAACGACGGGTAAGGCCATCTTCTTTACCGCAACCATCGTACTCATCGGGATCCTGCCCTGGTATTTCATGTCGGAGCTGAAGTTCCTCGCGGAGATGGGGCTGCTGCTCGTGATGATCATGCTCATCAATATGGTCATTGCGCTGATCGTGCTGCCGTTGCTGGTTTACATTTTCAAGCCCCGATTCGTCGAGCGCGAACACCTCATCGTTTCGGAGAACATCGAACTTGCGGAAATAATGGGCGCGCAGCGAGAGCACTCTTCCTGAAAGATCTCCAGCCATTCGGATTCAAATAAAATGAAAGAAATAGTGACCCTCGGCCGCTTGTTCGGCAGACAAGCGGCGCTGCTCTTCGTCCTCGCGGCGACCGTTTTTTCCGCGCACGCGCAGGAAGCGAACGGCCCCGAAGCAGGCATCGAAGTCATTCGCAGCGGCATTCCCCACGACGCCTTGTTCGGGCTCGAAATGACCGGTGAATGGGGCATGGCGGTCGGTAATTTCGGACTCATGCTGGAAACCACCGACGGCGGCTTGAACTGGGCCGTGCTGCCGCCGAAGACGACCTTGGCTTTGCTCGGCATTACGCATGCCGGCAACCGCCAGATAATCGTCGGGCAGAAGGGGATCGTCATGGTGCGGGCCGAGGGCGAGGAGTGGCGTGAGATCGATAGCGGTATCGAGGTGCGCCTACTGAACGTCGCCATGAACCCATCGGGTTTCGCCCTCGTGGTCGGCGAGTTCGGGTTCCTCGCGCGCTCGCGCGACCACGGTGAAACCTGGGAGCCGCTCACGATCGACTGGATGGAGTACAACGACGAAGGCTACGAGCCGCACCTCTACGACGCGATCGTGACCGACGACGGCACCTTGATGGTCGCGGGCGAATTCGGTCTCATCCTGCGCTCCGAGGACGACGGCGACACCTGGCGTGACGTGGACAGGGGCGACGAGTCCGTATTCGCCATGCGCCTTGCCAACGACGGCAGCCATACCGGCTACGCGGTCGGCCAGGAAGGGCTGATGCTGAAAACCTCCGATGACGGCTTGACCTGGGAGCGCCTGGACGTCGGCGTCAAGACGAACCTGCTCGGTGTCTGGGCGGGCAACAGTGAAGTGGTGGCGAGCGGGATCCGTACCCTGCTCCGCAGCAGCGACGACGGCGCGAGCTTCACGGCCACCGGAGATCACAAAATCATCCGCACGTGGTTTCAGGCCGTCGATGCGGGTGTGACCGAATCCAAGGCCGGCAACAAGGGCTTCCTGCGCCAGCAGATCATCTACATCGTGGGACATCAGGGCACCATCGCCCGCGTCCTCAAATAGCCCGCGATCCCGAGGATTTCAGCAGTTTCCGTGCCCCTGTGGCGGTCCGTCCTGGTGCCGCGGCAGTACTCAAAGACGGGAGGTGCCGCCCTCGTCGTTAAAAACGTTGCGACGATACAACAATCGGCCGTCTTTACGCGCTGCGCACAGCCCACTGAGACCGCTTGGAACCGTTGACATTCCTGCCTGAATGGGCGCTAATAAGCCCATCGCCGGGATGCCGGTGGTACGGCCTATTGTGTACCAGACAAACAACAATATGATTGTCGTCCGAGTACTACTGGGGTTCTAGAGAAGATCAATTGCATTTTGAAGAGGAGAGCGGGAGTGATCAAGCACGCAATCGCACGCATTCTCATGACTGGGGGTGTGGCCTCCAGCGTCCTGTTTGCAGGCGCCGTGTCGGCCATCGACTGGAATATTACGGGTTTTTTCCGCGAGGAAATTGCTTACAGCATCGCGGCGAACAACAATGAGTTGAACTCGATGGGATCAACGTTCAACAACCGGATCGTACCGAATTACACGCATGCCGCGTATGGCACGGGTGCGAATGCGGACGCGGATACCACGTCGTTTATAAACGCGACTAGTGGTTTCCAAGGTGGCGTATTTAACGCGGGCGCAGCTTTTATCAAGGCGGGAGCCAACACCAATTCGCCTGTCAACTGCCGGTTCGGCAGTCAGAATGCGATCAATGCGGGATCGGGAGGACTCTCAGGCGTCTTTGGTTCGACGAATATCCCAGGATTCCGTGGCGTGTTGTGTCCCTCCGGCGGACTCGGCGCTGGTGGTACCTTGACCGGTGCTGGTTCGTTCTTTGTGCCCGGTAACAATGGCGCCGTGGGCGCCGCCGCAGTTGGGGTAGGCCGCAGCGTGCAGGGCGAAGGGCTCAACGACGACATCAACTTCAATACCTTCAACTCCCGCCTCGAAGTCGACATCCAGGCCCGTTTCAACAAGAACTGGGCGGGCTACATGAAGATCCGTACCTACTTCGACGGCTCGTCGAGTTTCACCGACGGTCAGATCTCCGATCACTATGGAAACCCCTACTGGGGTACCAGCGGTCAGCTCGCGGAATGGAATTCGCCGAACTTCATCGTCGACATCCCGGCCGCCTATATCGACTACAACAAGGGGCCCCTGTGGATCCGCGTCGGTAACCAGACCATCGCCTGGGGCGAGGCCTATTTCTTCCGCGTCATGGACGTCGCCAACGGCCTCGACCTGCGCCGTCACTTGACCCTCGGTCCCGGTGCCGAAGAATACTCGGACCAGCGTGTTGCTTCGCCCGCTATCCGCTTGAGCTACACGTTCAAGAACGAATGGGAACTGGATGCATTTGCACAGATGTGGTCGCCGACTATCCTGCCAGCGATTAACTCGCCCTACAGCGTCATCGGTGCCGGCGTCACCCTGAACGAGCGCGACGAGTTCAACGATGCCCGGGGCGCGATCAATTTTGGCTTCCGTTTGACGATGCCGTTAACCGATTACTTCACGGCCCTATTCATGTACACCAACCGCCGCAACCCGGACGGTGTGGCGCGCTATGCCGAAGCCCCAAGCGTTCACGCGGGTACCGAAAACCGCTTCTGCCTGGGTGCCTTTAACGACACGAATAACATCCTCAAGGGTCTTGCGGACAAAACCGCGGGGGGTAGTGGATTATTTGCCGGATTGGGGGTTTTGCCCAACGGCAAAGCTGATGTGAGCACTCTTTTCGGTGGCGCGATACCGAATATGCCGGACCATGCTCCTGGAACGGCGACTGGGTATTGTGGTACGCCGCTGTCGCCCGATCCGATCGCGGCGAACTCGACCGAGTTTTTTCATCTCGTCAATCGCGGCCGCCTCGACCCGATGAAGGCGCTCCGCGTTGTAGTTGACGAATGGCCGGCAGACCAATGGGCCACCCGCGAAATATTCGGTTTCGGCCAGGAACGCAACGTCGTCGACGCCCTGCGCACGGTCGAAGGCTTCCACAGTTCCTTCGGTGCTTTCCGCGCCTGGGTCACACGCGAATTCAAGCGTGAACACGTCCTCGCGGTCGGCGCGAACTACCTCGTCAACACGGATCCGAATTCGATCTTCGATCAACTCCTGATCCGCGGTGAAGTGTCGGTCACGCCGAACAAGAAGTTCACGGACTTGGGGCTTAGCTTCAAGTTCATCGAGAAGACCGAAGTCGTATCGGCGCTCATCTTCGAGAAATACCAACGTTGGACGGCGGCTTTTCCCTCGATGTACATGGTTTTCCAGTGGATGCACCGCACCGAGTCCGACCTCTTCGGGCGTCACCTGAGCGGTACGGAGAGCGTGGATTTCGATACGTTCATCGATCCGGTGACGGGTGATTTCACGCCGGCGGCGTTCATTGAGGACGCGGCAAAGCCGAAGGGTAGCGACAATGCCGATTACGTCGTGTTCGCTTTCCAGCAGCCGTTCCCGAACCTGATCTGGCGTTTTGACTTCGCCGTACTGATCGACGTCGAGGGTGGCTACTTCATACAACCCGGTTTCCGTTACCGGCCGGCCGCCAACTGGCAGTGGGATCTCTACGCCAACCTCGTCCAGGACGGCGGTGACGAAAACGACGATATCATGGAGACGATCGATTTTGCGGACGAAATCTTCCTTCGCATGACTTATTACTTCTAGATCGATACCCCAGTAATCCAGCTTCAAGAGCCGGCCTTGCGCCGGCTCTTTTTTTCGGACCTACCATGGGATTGAGAAGCACACCGGTCGATCGGCTGGTTTGTTTCGCACGCCGACACGATCGTTAAAAAGTTAATCATACGCGTCGTCGGGCTGACGGATCCGGTATGCTAGACGCGCGAAAAAAAAGGCTGAAATAAACCCGTATGGAAGCTTCAGAAAACCAGGGCCTGATCACTGAGATTCTGTCCGGCGCCGCGACTCTGCTCGAGCTCGGCGGCCCGGTCGTCGGCATCCTGCTGGCGGCATCCGTGCTGGGGCTCGCATTGGCGCTCATCAAGTTCATCCAGTTCTCCGGTGTCGGGCGCGCGGCAATGAACCGCATGGATAAAGCGATCGATCTCTGGCAGCAAGGCGATCACACCAAGGCGCTCAAGATGCTCGACGGATCGCGGCTGTCCATCGCCGCGGACATCCGCTTCGGCCTTGAGAAGAGGTCGGAACACGACCCCGACATCCTGCACGACGAACTGCTGCGCCGGGCGGCGGCCTTTCTGCGCGGCTATTCGCGTAACTTGCGGCCGCTCGAATTGATCTACTACCTCGCGCCCGTACTAGGACTGCTGGGCACCGTCCTCGGCATGATCGATGCCTTCAAGGGTCTCGCCGTCAGCGCCGGCGCGTCGGGCGAGTCTTCAGCGCTCGCGGGCGGCATCTGGGAGGCGCTGCTGACCACGGCCGTGGGGCTGTCGATCGCGATCCCGTTTGCCGTGATGCACGCTCTGCTCGAATCGCGGCTCGAGTTTCTCGCCGATGAGGTGACCGATTTGATCACGCGCGTACTCACCCTGGGCGAGGACGGCTGAGCTTGGAGGCCTCCCGCCAGGCGATTATGCCCATGCGGCGCCATCGGCGCTCGGGACAGATGTCGCTCACCCCGCTGGTCGACGTGGTGTTTATTCTGCTTATATTTTTCATGCTGCAGACCAATTTTCTGCGACCGCGCGCGATCGAGTTTTCGCATTCGGCCGGCAGCAATAATGCGTCGACCGATCTCGCGTTGATCGGCGTCGAAATGCACGCCGATGGTTCGATTTGGTTGAACGGCGGGGCCAGTAGCATGGACGAGCTGCGGGCTTACGCCTCGCGCATTGTAGAGGTGGAAAAGACCCGGGTACTGCTCGCCGTCGATAAGGACGTCATACTGCAGGACGCAGTCGAGGTCATGGATCTCTTCAATCAATACGACATCATGAATATCTCGCTGTCGGCGGCGAGGCGTTTCGAGTAGGCGAGGTGGGGACCACCATGACGCGACGCAACAGAAAATCATCGGATTACCAGGAGCTCCGCAATCGCGCGGTGGGGAACCGTGCGACGCAGCAGGAAAACGTCATTCCGATGATCAACATCATTTTTCTGTTGCTGCTGTATTTCATGATCGCCGGTAACCTGCAGCCGGACTATGACGTCACGCCCCCGTTTTCGACCAACGACGCCGAGCCCGCGAAACATATTCCGACGGTCAGTGTCAAAGAAGATGGTTCCATGCGGTTCGAAAACCGGCCGGTGACGTGGGACCAACTCAAGGTCGAGCTGTCCAAGGTCACCGGTCACGAGCGCCTCAAGATACATGCGGACTTGAAAGTGAACGCACTAACCCTGTCCGAGATCATGAAAACCTCGTCGGAGGCTGGGGTCCTGCAGTTCGTCCTCGTCACGCAACGCAGGCTGGACGCGGAGTAAAACCTATGCTCCATTTGGCATCACCGAAGCGCATGGGCCTGTGGCTGACGCTGCTGATGTTCTCGAGCGTTATTCATGCCATCGTGTCGTGGCAGGTCGGCCGACAAATTGAACCGCTGGCGCCACTGCCGATCCCGGACGAAGAAGCGCAAATCGTCATCGACGCGCCTCCTGAACCCCTGATCGAAAAACCGCCGCCGCCCGAAGATCAGCTCGAATTCGAGGAGGACCTGGAACTCGACCCGCCCGAAATACTGATCGCGCCGAAAGCCGTTGCACCGCCGCCGCCGGATGTCACCCTTGCCCTGAAAGCCCAGTCCGGCGGTTTTCAGGGGATCGAAGTGGCCTCGGGACTGGCCACTATGCCCTTGAGTCAGGGCAGTGGTTTCGGCGGCTTCAAGACCGGCATCGGCAACGGTCTCGGCGACGGTACGGCGCGTTTTGCTGCCTACATCGCCGGCCTGAGGGCAGCGGGTCTCGACGTCGTATTCGCGGTCGACGCCACCGGTTCCATGGGCTGGGTACTCGACGAGGTCAAGGATCGAATCGCGGATATCGCGCAGATCGTGCGCTCACTGGTCCCGATCGCGCGCTTCGGGTTCGTGGCTTACCGCGATCGCGACGATCCGGAATTCCTGACCCGCGTTCAACCCTTGACCTACAGCACCGGAAAACTGCACCGGTTTTTGAATTCGCTCGAAGCGAAAGGCGGCGGCGACTGGTTCGAGGCGATCGACGCGGGCTTGAAGGACGCCGTGGAACTTTCAGGATGGCGGCTGGGCGCCCGCAAGATCATCATCGTCATCGGCGATGCGCCGATGAAAGAGAGTCAGTTGAAAACGGTGGTCAGGATTGTCGAGCGCTTCCGGCGCTTGGGCGGAACGGTGTCAACGCTCGACGTCAGCGACCAGGCCAATCCCCATCTGCTCGAGGCCAAGGTCGGGCGCAAGGTCAGCCGGGCCCTGTACCGGGCCGCGCCCATGCATTCTTTCCTCGTCATTGGCGAAGCCGGCATGGGGGACGCCGCGACGCTGGACGGCGAGATAAAGCTCACCAAGCGGCTCATCACCCTCATCATGGGCGACCGGTTCGCCAACGAAATGCAGGCGCTGCTGGATATCCTATAGTGCCCGCGTTTGCATGCCCTCTGCGATCGCGCCTCGTCCATCTGGTGCGAACCGCCCTGTTCGCGGCGCTGTTAATCGGGTTCACCCCGGTGTTTGCCGATATCGGCACCGATTCGATCGCCAAGACGAAGGCGCTGCTGTCCCGTCTGGAAGCCCTGCCATCCCACGAGGAGTTCGTGGTCGTCGCCAACGAACTAGGTCCCATCGTCGACGAACTTCGCCAAGCCGAAGTGACGCCGGACCAGTTACGCGAGATGCGCCGACTATGCAGTAAAATGCGCAGCGCGACCGAGCGTAAATTGAGCCAGACCGAAGCCGCCGCCGGCGAGAAAGAAGCGGCGCTGGAACGTCTCTACCGGTCCCAGGTTTGGGACGACTTGAGTTTTTCATTGGCTGCCTTCCCGTATTGGCGCGCGTGGATCGACCTCGAACTCGCGCGCCTCAATCCCGACAAAGCTGAACTCGCCAAGGATCTGCTGCCCGCGCGGAAAGGATTTCGCGCGGCCTCCATGCAGCTCTTCCGGCCCGGGCTGGTCTTTGGCGGCTGGCTTGGCCTCGGCTACGTGGAATTGGAAAGAGGCCGTTACGACCGGGCGTCGGCAATTTTCGAAAACCTCGAGCAAGCCCTTGACGAAGAAGCTGATCACCCTATCCGACAGGCGGTCAATCTCGAATTACGGCTGCTCGCGGCGCGGCAAGGCAAGGTCAAGAAGACGCGCCGCGGCGCCGTCGTGGACGATAACGAAATCGCCATCCTGAAGGCCGAGGCCCTCGCGCTGCTGCAGCAGAGCCGCAAGACCGGCGGCCGGGCGCTGGAGGCGGCGGACCGGCTGAAGACGATCATCGCGGCGGGCCGTATCGACCAGCAATTGCTTTCCGACATGATGCATTTCAGGCAGGAATTGGCGGGTGTGAATGTCGGCCCGTACACCGACCTCGCCGGTGCCGAGTTCGCTTTAGAGTTCGAGCACTGGCACGACGCGATGATGAAGTACCAGAAGTTTTTCAGTACCGTTAATCCACCCCAAGGCCTCGACCTATCGAACTATCGATACCGCTGGGCGCTCGTGGCATACCGGAACAAGATATACCAGCCTGCGATCGACATCCTGGAGAAGCTGATCCGGCGGCCGAACCTCGTACCCGAGCTCGACAAGGCCGCAGCCAAGCTCCTCTATGCGGTTTACGCGACGCGCGAACAAGCCGCCAGTTCAGCACCCAATCGCAAAGCCCTGCGCACGGCTGCGCAGCGTTTCATCCGAAAAAGTCCCGACGACGCCGGCGCGGATTCGGCGCGCTTGTTGATGGCTCAGACGGCGTCGAATGCAACGACCGCGCTCAAAGCACTGGGGCAGGTTCGCTCACCGTCTAAATTGAAAGGTGATGTTGAGCGCACTGCGTTTCAGGTGATCGCGAACGAATTCAGCCGCAAGATCAGCCGCGGCAAGGACGCCTACGCGATCGGACCGGCCAAGCAGGGCATCCAGGCGTGGACCAGGCTGCCCAAGGCAGACAAAAAAGATCAATTCAACTTTGCTGTGTTGATCGAGATGCGCGCCCTGGTCGGTGAAGAGCCCGAGAAAGTCCTCGAGCAATTGCGCCGTATCGAGGACAAGGGAAATCTAAGCCTCGACGTTCGCCGCGCCCTGGTCTGGTCCCGCTTGAAACTTTTCGATCGCCTAGGTGATTCAAGCCGCGCGCTGGAGTACGTTCGCGGCCTGGGTGCCCAGGGGATCCCCAGTTGGCAGCTCGAGTACCTCTATCCCTGGATATCGAATCGTAAAGACAATGCTGAACGCCTGGCCTTGGTCCGTATCATTCGGCCGCAGGTCGAAGACCTGCCTGACATGGACCGGCGCTTTAGCGTGATGTTGGTAGAATCCTTGCTCGAGCAAGGTGACGCCCAGGAAGCCTACGCCGAAGCACTCGATTTCGCCAAGCAGCATCCAACCTCAGGTGACGCCTGGAAATTGCTGGCCAACGCCTCGGAAGCTTCAGAGCAACCGTTCGAAGCCGACCGCGCATGGGGGGTTATCACCAACAAGGCGGTTCCGACCATGCCTGTCTGGTGGGAAGGGATGCTGAGCCGGGTTCGCATCAGGGCTGATTCCACCCGCCCCGAACAGGCCTGCCCGCTGCTCGCGGAACTGGACCAGCACAGCGAATACCTGCCGGCGAATTTCACCGATGAGTTTACTTCTGCGCAAGGCAATTCCCATTGCGAGACCGCAGAGGCATCGCTTTGAAGGGGTCAAGTCTTCACATATCACGTTCCCGAATGTGATGTGTGAAGACTTGACCCCTTGCCTTTCCCGGTGACCGCTTCCCGATCGTGATCGCACGCACTCCTGTCATTTTGCTCACGGGATTTCTCGGTAGCGGTAAGACCACGCTGCTGTCTAATGCTCTGAGCCAACGCAATTTCGCCAATACCGCCGTCGTAATCAACGAGTTCGGTGAAGTCAGTATTGACCATCTGGTCGTCGCGGACCTCGCCGAGAACATCGTCGAACTCCGCGGCGGCTGTCTGTGCTGTACGATTCGCGGTGATCTTGCACTGACCCTGCGCGATCTTCACCAGAAGCGGTATCTCGAAGACATTCCAGCTTTCGAGCGGGTCGTCGTGGAGACGAGCGGTGTCGCCGATCCGATCCCTTTGATCCATACTTTGATGGCGAACCCACCGCTGCAACAGGCCTATTATCTGGATGCTGTCGTCTGCATGGTCGACGGCGAACACGGGAGACGAACGCTCGCCGAGCACGCGACTGCTGCTGATCAAGTGGCGATGGCGGACATACTTCTGGTGAGCAAGGTCGATGCGGTCGAGCGCGCGGCCCTCGCCGAACTTTTCACAGATTTGAGAGCACTCAATTCAAGTGCGGAGATCATCGAAGCCGCGCATGGGTGCATCGATCCGGGGCGCCTGTTCGATCGTTCCCTTTTCCAGCCCGACGATCGCGCCGACAACATCAGCCGCTGGCTGGCGGCAGTACATGCTCATCACGATCACGCCGCGCATTACATGTCGCACCTCATCTGTCGCGACGAGCCCCTAAGCCTTGCCGGTACCGGGGTGTTTCTCAACCGGGTGGTGAACGAAATGGCAGATAATGTGCTCCGGATCAAGGGCTTGGCCGGTTTTCGTGAAAAGAAAGGGCGGCCCGCGCTGATCCACGCCGTGCAGAACAAATTCTACCCGCTAGAATGGCTGGAGGATTGGCCCGACGGTGAGCGGTCGAGTCGCATGGTTTTCATCGGCCGCGATTTGGATTCGGACCGTATTGATGAATTGTTTGAATTACTTTGTGTCTAACAGGCCGGCGGCCAAGACCAGAAATTGAAGGGAGATGCCAGCGATGCGCATCAAAAAATATACGGTAGATTACAGTCGACGACACTTTATCGAACAAACGGCGGCGGGCTTTTTGGGGGCGGGGGTGTTGATGCCTGTATGGTCGGCCCTGGCGGAGAACGGCGATTTCGCCGCCGCTTATACCGACGATCTCCTTTCGATCGAGGAGTTCACCAAAGGCAAGCTCAAACCGGGCGATGTGATCGACGCCGATAACGTCGATCTGGTTCAGGATCTCTTAGACCCCATCAAATACACCCAGATCAAGCAGATGGGCCGCAAGCTCGGCTTGGTCAAGTCGACGACCGACATGACCAAGCTGAGTCCGATCGAGTACACGGAAGCCACGCTCCGGCACAAGGGCATGGCGAAATTCGATGCCACCGGGAACGTGGTCGTCGGCGACGGCAAGCCCTGGGTCGGCGGTAATCCGTTTCCGGAACCCACCAATGGGCTTGAGATCTTCGCCGGTATTACCCTGACCTGGGGGCGTCACGACGTATCGTTCTACCCGATCAAGACCTACGAAATGGATACCGAGGGCAAGGTTGCCTACCGCTACGAACTCGTTTGGTGTGAATTTGCGCCGACTGGCCGTATTTCGGTCGAGCCCATGCCCTACTGGGCCGGGCACGAGGATAAGCTGCGCTATCAATCCATATTGTTCACCATTCCTCAGGACTACAAGGGCACCGCGTTCCTCAACACCTGGTATTACGATCAGCGTAGATTTCCCGAGCTGTTGGGCTACCTCCCGCAATTCAAGCGGGTGAGAACTTTTCCGGCAAGCCAGCGGTTCGAACCGCTGCTGCCGGGGTCCAGCCTCTATTTTTCAGATGCTTGGGCCGCGGGCGATCCCTTCCTCACTTGGGGCAACTTCAAGATCGTCGCGCGCGGACCCTATCTGTCAGGACTGACGGAGAACTGGTTCTCGGATGACGAGAATTGGGAAGGCACGACTCACGGCGGTCCGCTCGGCACCACGTTCTGGGATACGAACGTCGAGTTGATCCCCGAGGCCATCGTCGTTGAAGCGGAACCCACTTCTTACCCGCGTGCCCCGATCAGCAAAAAGCGGGTCTGGTTCGATGCGCGAACCGGTTTGCCGATGAACATGGTGACCTACGATCGAAACGGCGAGGTCTTTAAGTCGTTCGATGGCGCCTTTTCCCTCTACGACAGCGGTGGAAAGCAGGTCATGGACGGCGCCAATCCTTACTGGTCCTGGTGTCACGTACACGCGCACAATATCCAGTCCAACCGGATGTCGCGGCTGAACCAGGTCAAGAAGATCGCGGGCGGATGGGAAATGTTCGTCAACCGCGGCCTCGAGGTCTACGACGAGTTTCTGACCAGGGCATCACTACGCAGGCTCGGCACCTAACAGGCTGTCGAAAAACGAGTTTTTCAACAGCCTGCTAATCGCTTGCGGGACGGGGCTCTGCTTTGCGGCCGAGCTCTGGTTCCCGTCTTCGCGCATTTTGCGGGCTAACCTTGCAGCAGTTTTACCTGCAAGTCCTCGAGCTCACCCCAGCGCGCCAATGCTTTCTCGAGTTGGAGCCGCCGTTGCGCGATCGCTTGGAGCACCGGGGAAACGGTGTCGTATTTCTGCGCATAGAATTCGGGCGCAGCGGCCTCAGCTTCTAGACTACCTATTTCACGTTCGATCGATTCGATCCGATCCGGCAGGCCGTCGAGCTCGAGCCGCAGTTTGTAACTGAGTTTCGTCGCTCGGGGACCGGGCCCGCCGGACGGGCGGGGTAGCTTACTTTGGGACCTTTTTGAGACAGCGGCGGGGGCATCGATGGCCGCGAGCAGCCGGCCTTGCCGCAGCCAATCCGAATATCCTCCGGCATATCGGATCAAGTTGCCGGCGGATTCGAATACCAGTGTACTCGTGACGATATTGTCCAGAAACGTGCGGTCGTGACTGACGATAATGATCGTGCCTTGATACTCCGAGAGCTGGGCTTCCAGAACCTCGAGCGTTTCCACGTCGAGGTCGTTGGTCGGCTCATCGAGGATGAGCAGGTTCGTCGGTCTTGTAAACAGGCTTGCCAGAATGACACGGTTGCACTCGCCGCCAGAAAGGAACCCGACGGGCGTCATGGCGCGTTTAGCGGTGAACAAAAAGCCGCGTAAGTAGCCGACGACGTGGCGCTCTTTACCATTAATCGTAATGTATTCGCGCCCGTCTCCGACGATCTCGGCGACGGTCTTTTTCGGATCGAGTTCGCGACGAAGTTGATCAAAATAACCGATCTCGAGATTTTCACCCATCTTGATCGTACCGATCTGAGGCGCCAACTCCCCGAGTAGCAGGCGCAGCAGGGTGCTTTTGCCGACACCGTTATTGCCGATCAGGCCGATGCGGTCGCCGCGCATGATCTTGATCGAAAAGCCTGCGATCAAAGGTGCTAAACCATAAGTGTATGAGACATTTTTGGCCTGAATTACCCGACGGCTGGACTGTTCGGCGTCCTGCACGGGAATGCGGGCCTTGCCTTCTGGTTTGAGGCGGGCGGCCTGTGCCTCGCGCATCTGCGTAAGCGCGCGAACGCGTCCCTCGTTGCGGGTGCGCCGCGCCTTGATGCCCTGGCGGATCCAGACT
Organism: Gammaproteobacteria bacterium; assembly: GCA_963662545.2. Lineage (GTDB taxonomy): Bacteria > Pseudomonadota > Gammaproteobacteria > JAYYZW01. The sequence goes on along the minus strand of CAXXLL010000003.1, from coordinate 730,450 downwards.
TCTTCCTCGGCAAGCTTTTTGTCGAACTGAGCGTTCTGCCGGCCCTCTTGATCAAGCATTTTCTCCTTGCGTCTGAGGTAGGTCTGATAATCCCCAGGCCAACTTTGCAATTGACCGCGGTCAATGTCTACGATGCGCGTGGCGAGACCCTGCAGAAAAGTGCGGTCGTGGGTGATGAACAGCACCGCGCCCTTGAAGCTCCGTACCCGATTCTCGAGCCATTGGATCGCGTTGAGATCGAGGTGATTGGTCGGTTCATCCAGCAACAACACGTCAGGATTGCTTACCAGGGCCCGAGCAAGGCCCACGCGGCGCCGCCAACCGCCTGACAGTTCGCCGAGCAGGCTTTCCGCCGGCAGGTTCAGATTTGTGATGATCGTATCAATCTGCGTGTCGATATCCCAACCGCCGTGTGCCTCTATGCGCCGCTGTAGTTCTTCGACTTCGCGTAATCCGGCGTCGTCCAGATCACTCGCCGTCCTCTCCTCGAATCGATCGATCAGATTACGGTGACGTTCCAGGCCCGCCGCAACATGTTCACGAACCGAGCGCGCGTGATCGTGCGGGAGTGTCTGTTGCAACTGGGTGATGTGAATGTTCCCGCGGCGCCTCACCTCGCCGCTGTCGGGTTCGATTTCACCCGTGACGAGCCGCAACATCGTGGTTTTGCCCGCGCCGTTGCGTCCGATCAGGCAGACGCGCTCGCCCGCTTCCAAGGTGAAATTCGCCTGGCGGAAAATCACCTGGTCGCCAAATTCCAGCGCGACCGCATCAAAGCTGATCAGGAACATCGATTCATCTCATCAAAGAGCGCCGCCGCGTAAGTGCGTATTTTCCCTTGGAGCGTACCGAACAGCGTTTTCGATAACTATTCGACGGGCCTTGCTACTCGCGCCGATTCGATCACTATCGGTTCCACGGGAACATCACCCATGCCACGGTCGAATCCAGTCGCGCTTGCGGCTATCTGATCGACGACGTCCATACCTTCGACAACACGGGCAAATATCGTGTAACCCCAACCGCGCATCGTTTTCGATTGATGATTCAGGAATTCGTTGTTCGCAAGGTTTACGAAAAACTGTGAACTCGCGCTGTGCGGGTCCTGTGTGCGTGCCATGGCCACCATGCCGCGCGTGTTGAGCAGACCATTATCGGCTTCGTTCACGATCGGACCCCGCGTCTCTTTTCGCTGCATATCTGGCATAAGCCCGCCGCCTTGAACGACGAAATTCGGAATGACCCGGTGAAATATCGTGCCATCGTAAAACCCTGCTTTGACGTATTCGAGGAAATTGGCGGTTGTGACCGGCGCCTCGGCGACGTAGAGCTCGAGCGTAATCTCGCCCTTGCTGGTTTCCAGGATGACGGCGGTCGTGGTGTCTTTCAGCCCCTCATTCGCGGCATGCGCGCCGCACATCGCGAACAGGAAGGTAAGGCTTATGAGGTTGCGCATTTAAATATCCAACCGGAGGGGTGAGCGATTTACGGCATATCCCGCGTGAATACGAATTTACCGCCGGACGACATCCCCGCGTTGAATGCGTAGCCCCCGACGTCGAACGCGTGCAGGTCTTCCGGATTTTTGATCCGGTTTTGAATGATGAATCGTGCCATCACTCCGCGGGACTTTTTCGCGATGAAGCTCAAAACCCTGTACTGACCACGCAACCGTTCTTTAAACACCGGCGTGATGACTTCGAGGTCTAAAGCATCGCCGTCGACGGCGTTGAAATATTCGTGGGAAGCAAGATTTACGAGGTAGCGGGTACGGATCGAGTGTGCCTGTTCGTTGAGCGACCCCGCGAGTCGATTTCCCCAAAAACGGTATAAGTCGGGACCTCGCGAGTTGGCGAGCGCCGTGCCCATCTCCAGCCGGTAGGGCTGTATCAGATCGAGCGGGCGCAATATACCGTACAGGCCGGAAAGGATACGCAGGTGAGATTGTGCATAATTCAGGACGCGGCTATCCAGTGACCGTGCATCGAGGCCGCGGTATACGTCGCCCATGAAGGCCAGGATCGCCTGACGCGAATGTTCCGGCGGGTAGTCGCGAGACCACGATTTATAGCGCGCGCGGTTGATCTCCGCGAGCTTATCGTTGATACCCATCAGGTTTTTCAGGTCGCTTGCGCTGAATTTTCGCAGGCTTCCTACGAGCTTCGCCGATTCGGCAAGGAAATCGGGCTTCGAGTGCTTTCTAATGCGCGTCGGCGATTCGTAATCGAGCTTCTTGGCGGGCGAGATGACGACGAGCATGGATCCGATTCCAGGTTGGATTAGGCGCCGTTATTGTCGTGATTTCGGCCTTCGATGTGAAGCGCGGAAAACCGGGTCATAGTTGCGCCGGGATGATCATCATGGCGGTGGAACATACGATGAAGCAGACAGCTGCGACCATGGAGGTGTATCCGACCACGTCGCCGAAACGCATACGCGTTACGGCCAGGATCGGAATCGCGAAAAAAGGCTGAATCAGGTTTGTGGTCGAGTCGCCATAAGCGTAGGCGAGCAGCACGGTGACGACGGAGACGTCGAGCTGTTCGCCGGCCGGGATGAGAAAGGGTGCTTCGATCAGCCACTTCGAACCTGCCGACGGTACGAACATGTTCATGAAGCCTGAGTACACGTACACCACCCAAGGGTAGCTCGCGGTCGTCGCAAGATTGGCGAACAGATCGCCCAGCCAACGGCCGAGCCCTGTGTACTGCAACAATCCGAAAATCCCGGCGTAGAAAGGAAACTGCACGATGATGCCCCAGGCGGTATCGACGCCGTTGCGGCAGGCCCGCAGAAACGAGGGCGCGCGGCCGTGCAAGGCCAGCGCCAGGACCAGAAAGCTTATGTTGTAGGCGTTGATGGTCCAGCTGTTGCCGAAACCAGTGGTGACGATCGAATGACCTAGCGGGTAGGCGAGCAGGATGATCGCCAGGATGATCCAGCCGCGGAACTGGTCCATGTGCTGCGCGGGGGTGCTAGGTTCATCGTCGAGTTCGGGCGGCTTCGGCATGAGGGCTTCGGCCTGCTCCGGGGTAATCGTACGCGCGCCGGTTTTCGGGTGCAGCAGGCACACCGTGGCGAGCGCAATTGATCCCAGGATGACGATGAAGCCGATATTGAACGTGTTGTAAAGGGTTTCCGTTACCGGGTACAGGCGATCGACGACCGCTGCACCGCTCGAAGAATCGAGCAGCGGATTGCCCGGCGTTGCGAGGATCAGCGGCGCCGATCCCGACAGACCACCGTGCCAGACCGTGCCTGTGCCGATGTAGGCGGCGCAGATCAGCAGGCGAATATCGACGTTCGGATTCTGCTTGAGAATAAATGGCGTCAATAGCGCGCAGGAGATGAGGCACAGAGCCCAGTTCAAATAGCCGGTAATCAGGGAGACGAGGCCGATGAGAAAAATGGCCTGCACAGGCCTGGACGGATTCGGCAGCGACGCCAACCAGATGAAAAAACGATGGGTCGGGCGCGATGAAACGCATGCATAGGCTGCCACCATTGCGATGGTGAACTGCATGGCGAGGCCCAACAGCTTCCATACGCCCTGACCCCAGGCCAGTACGGTTTCCTCGACCGTCGCGCCCGCACCGAAAATACAAAGCACGATGGCAATGGTCGTCAGCATCATGCAGAACACCCATGCATCGGGCACCCAGCGTTCTGTGATGGACGAAAGACCCGCGCCCAGATTACGGAATTGTTCGAGCATTGGCGTTTAGGGAGGACGGTTTGTGGATTTGTTATACGCTCTATTGTCGCCTTCTTCCGATGTCCGGATCAACCGAACAGCTGAACGGAGTGGAGGCTACGGTATTACGTTCGGCGAGGGCACTTGTCACGCCAGTATGTCCGATTTGATCCGATCGATCGTAGCGTCGAGTGCCCGGCTTTTCCCAGTGATCCTCGCCACCAGTATGGCTCCCTGAATATTCGACAGGATCAGTAGTGCCTGCTGCCTAGGCGTCTGGTCACACGTCTTGAAGCTGCCTTTGTCACGGCCGCGTTTGAGAATCCCTTCGATGAGGCTGAGGTGAAAATCGATGAAGTCCTGTACGGCCGCCTGCAGGCCGGGCGATACGGAGGACCAGACCGCGGCGAAGGAACCGCCGGGACACATGCGCTCGCCGCCCGAGAAGACGCGCCTGAACAATCCCAAGTACGTGTCGAGTTGACCCTCGAGGTGTTCTTCGGTCAACGGCGAAATTTCGTTCTCAAAAAGGTGCTGCGCTTCATCGAGTACCCGCTTCGCCAGTTCCTCTTTCGAACGAAAATGGGAATAAATGCTGGCCTTGCGGATGCCGACCTCCGCGGCGATATCCTGGAAGCTAAAGCCTGCGTAGGAGCGTGACTGCACGAGGCGCATGGCACTGTCGAGGATCCTCTGTTTCGTGTCGATCATGACTACCAATTGTAAGGTAGTTTTCTGCTCATAAATAAATTGACCTAAAAATCCTACTGAATTTCGTGAAAATCTATCAGCAGCCGTGCATATTTCCTACCGGCTGATAATATTCCTTTGTCAGGCGAACGAGATTCTGTTCCTTCGCCGGTGACCGGTTTGTTCCTTGCGCCGCGGCGCCATCTGACGGTTGGCCGCCGGGGCTCGGTCTGTCTAAACTGTCGAAAACCGAATGCGGTATTCAAGCGATGCGTAAAGTGCCGGCTGCGACGACTCTGCTCACGGAGGATCAGCTCCGTCGGGTACATGCACGCTCGGATCTCTGGGGATGCTATCTCGTCACGCACGCCTGGAGCGTGATCGCCGGCGCGTCGGCGTTATTTATCATCTATCCTAACGTTCTGACCTATGTTCTGGCCGTTCTGATCATCGGCAGCCGACAATTGGGATTGCTCATCCTGATGCACGACGCGGCGCATAACGCGCTGTTCCGCACGCCCGTGCTGAACCGTTGGATCGCTCAATGCCTGTGCGCCTGGCCGACGCTCGCCGACACCGGCATTTATCGCCGCTATCACCTCAAACATCATGCCCATACCCTGCAAGCCAATGACCCGGATATCGTATTGACCGGCCATTACCCCGTCACTCGTGCGAGCCTGCGCCGCAAGCTGTGGCGCGACATCACCGGGCAGACCGGGTATGCACAGCGTAAAGCGCAGATCGCCTACGCCCTCGGTGAACGGGATTCGATGATTCGACTGAGGCTCGGACATTACTGGCGCACCCTCGGGCCGCAAACCGCGAGCAACCTGGTCCTACTAGCTCTCGCGGCCGCCAGCGGACGCGCCTGGGTTTATTTCGCGCTCTGGCTGGTACCGCTTCTAACCTGGCAACAACTGGTGCTGCGCGTGCGCAATATCGCCGAACACGCGGTGGTCAGGGAGGCCGACGATCCCTTCGGTAACGCGCGTACGACAATGGCCAACCCGTTGGAGCGCGCTTTCATCGCACCCTATTGGGTCAACTACCACCTCGAGCACCATCTCATCATGTGGGTTCCGTGCCACCGGCTGCCCTTGCTGCGGCGGTTCCTGTTCGAAAACGGGGATGGCGAACGGATCGAAACGGAGCGTGGCTACCTCGAGGTCTTGCGCAAGGTCACGCTGGCACTCCCGGACGATGCCGGGCCGCGTAGGCGTAAACGGGCGAGCGGCACCTTTTCGGACGGGTTCGAAGCGGGCTGAGACAAGCTACGTACGACTACCGATTCGTTCAAAGGAAAAGCACCTTGGAACCACTTGCGGACGACCTGCTCCATCGCGTATTCGACTGTATGCCCGTGGCGCGTCTCGCGGTGATCGACAGCGAAGGCCGTCCCGAAGTCATGCCGATCGTGTTCGCGCGCGTCGGACGCATCCTCTTTTCACCCATTGACGGCAAGCCGAAGAAGCACGGACGCCCGGCGCGCCTCGCGCATATCGAACGTAACCCCACGGTCGCGCTGGTGGTCGATCATTACGACGAGCGGTGGAATTGCCTCTGGTGGATCCGCATCAATGCAAACGCGGCGATCGCCGAGGGCCGTCACGATGAATGGGACGCGGCGGTCGAGGCGCTGCGTCTGAAATATCCACAATACCAAACGACTCCAATGTTTCGTGAACGCCCCGTCATGATTTGTCTGACCTGGGATCGGATCCGCTGGTGGGCACCCGCAGGCGCAGCAGGCCTGGAGGCTTGGCTGCGCGCGGCGCAGGTAACATGAATTTTGAATGGTGTAGTGCCGGCTAATAGCTGGCGACTCGATCCCGCAGGGCGGTGATCTCGTCCAGAACCTGCGGCACTTCGCCGTAGCGTTCGGGTGGTACCAGGAATACGAAGTCGCTACAGCCCCTCTCAATGAAATCAGCGATGATCGCTTCGTCCAGAGGTGCACCGAAAAGCAAGGTCGTCACGGTCTTGTAATCGCGCTCGGCTGCCTCGCAGGCTTGGCGAAGGTCGTCGAGCGGATCCCCCTCGTAGCGCCCGTAGATCGGCATCCAGCCGTCGGCATATTCCGCTACACGCGCGGGAACCCGGTTGGAATTCGAACCGATGTACATCGGTGGACCGCCGGGCTGTAAGGGTTTGGGGTAGGACCACACCGGGCCAAAATCGACGTAGTCGCCGTGATACTCCGCCGGGTCCTCGCGCCACAAGGTTCGTATCGCGAGCGCGCGCTCGCGTACGATGCGCCAGCGATGCTTGAATGAGCATCCATGATGTTCGATCGCTTCCTTGATCCAGCCGCCGGCGATACCGAAGATAACGCGGCCGCCGGAGAGGTGATCGAGCGATGCAATCGACTTGGCGGTCGTGATCGGGTCGCGCTCGGTCAACAGGCACACGCCGGTGCCGAGCAGGATGCGTTCGGTCACGGCAGCGGCGGCCGCGAGCGCGGTGATGGAATCGTGCATGCGCGCAAACGGCTCGACGATTTCGGGCCGGTGATAAGCATTCTTGCTGTGCTGGACGGGTACATGGCTGTTCTCGGCGAAAAACAGCATGTCCAGACCGCGCGCCTCCACCGCCCGGGCTAGATCAACGGGCGGCAAAGTCAGATCGGTCGGTAACAGGCAAACGCCGAATCGGTTTCCCACCGGGCGCGGCTCCGTCTCGTAAAAGGAAGTACGCGAGAGTACCATTTCCCGCTGGGGGTGTTGAATACACGGTGATCGGTGGCCCCGCGATCTGATAAGCACGGATAGCAAAGCATAGGGGCGATGGCGAATGATGGCGCATGAAACGAATATGAACAAACCCGCTCAGATCGGGCGCATTCCCGCCGGTTCCCCGGCCCCTCTGAAACCGGTTCCCTTAACCTGACGTCCGCAATTCGCGGACTGACGGCGTCGACCCGCTCGTGTCGATTCACCTTAAACTTTTGATCGCCTGCGTGTTCTGGGGCGTGACGCCGACGATCGGCCGTATCCTGGCCGAGTTCGAAGCGCCCTTTGTTACCGTATTCGGACGGTTTTTCATCGCTGCTTTGTTCCTGCTGTGGTTTACCCACCTGCGCCGGCAGTTCGTGGCCCTACCGGTGAGCGCGTGGTGGCGGCTAAGCTTGCTCGGCGCCACTGGCATCTTTTTGCACAACGTGCTGCTGTTCAAAGGACTCGAGTACACCACCGCCACGAACGGTTCCATCGTGCTCGCGCTAATCGCGGTACAAGTGGCCGTACTAGATTTCATCTTCTATCGAAGAACACCCGATTGGCTCGCGAGTTGCGGCATCGTCATCGCTTTTTTCGGGACCGCATTCGTTTTGACCAACGGCAAACTCGCCATGATTCTGGAGATCGGCGCCGGTCTCGGTGAGATCATCGTTTTTGTGAGTGCCCTAATGTGGGCGATTTACTCCGTCGTCGTGCGAGTCTTACTCGAGGAGTACTCACCGCTTTTGGTCACGACTTACGTGACGATCGTCGGTACCGTCTTGCTGTTCCCATTCCTGTTTCGACAACCCGAAGTAACACTCGCGGTGTACACGGACGGCCCAACTGTCGCGATGCTCTTCTTCATGGGATTCGTCGGTTCAGCGGTCGGGTTCCTCTGGTTTTCCGAGGCCATCGCAGCCATTGGACCGATCGGCACCAGTGTCTACATAAACCTGGTGCCCGTATGGGGAGTCGTGTGGGCGGTGGTCTTACTCGATGAAGAGGCGGGCTTCGCGACGCTGGTGGGCGGGCTTATGGTCATGGCCGGATTAATGCTGGTCAATCGACCGCGATTGCCTTGGCGTGCGGACAAGTACGGTAGGATTTTCGGCCGCGTCTGATCAAACGAGGGCATTCGTTTCGAAGTCGACGCTGTAGCGGTGCAGGTCTGAGCAAACGGCGGGGTTAACCCGCAGGCCGTCCCTGATCCGCTACCAGTGCCGCCTTTCGATCGGCGAGGTCGGTTGCCCCGCAGATCGACTTGGCCACCACCAACTTTTCTGCCGCGGCCAACCACAGCAGGTAATAACCGCTGCCGTCATCTTCGACACCGGCCGCTTCGATTTCCTCGCCCAGTCGCGCGGTCCATTCCGGCCAGGTGAAATGACCGCGCTGATGCAGGTGGACGACCAGTGCGAAGGCTTTCGCTTCCCACGGTGTTTTGAACACGATTTCATCGTTTGCGTCGGTCGGCACGAGCGGAATTTCTTCGACTGGAGGAATGGCGAATGGATTCGTCACGGGCTTACGGAACCTCTGAATAAATCATGGTGCGTCTGAATGGTTCATGCCATGGTGCAGGTCAAGGCACGAATCGCAGGCAATGGCGGGGACTATGGGCCAAGGTTCGTAACGCGGAGCCGCGCGATTTCATGGGCAAGGCAGATGTGCCATGACTTATTCAGAGGTTTCTTAAATCAGGCCGGCACCAGGTAATCGTCCCACAAATCGACGTAGACGGAATCGTTACGCGAGGCCCTGGAGCCCCACAACTCCTGCGCGCTGAAGTACACGCTGTAGCAATGCTGGGGTTTATCACCTTTGCCGTGGGCGCTCGAATCGGGAAATACGAACACGCCGTGGTCGCGGTCGATACAGCCGAGTTTGTCGCGCACATAGCGCGGCATGCGTGTATGTGACGGCGGGTTGATGTTCCTGACGACGATCATGTCGCCTTCCTTGAACTTAGGCTTGACGTCGGCGTCGACCCGCGCGCTCGCGCCGGTAGCAACGATCTTGGGTACGTCTTCGGCCTTTATAGCTGGCTCGGACTTGGCTGCACCGACCGCCGCATGGCCGGTGTGCAGTTCTTCCTCGGTGATCACGCCCTTGGCCAAGGCCAGCGTTTCCAGGGCATGGAGCCAGTGTTCGTAGTACGAAGTCGCCAGGTATTGTTGCGGACCCATGCGCTCGATCGCATGGCGAAACTCGTCGATGTTGTAAAAACCCAGTGCAAACGTCGGCGCGAACATCCCGAGCATGCGTTTTTCCCATTCGGCGTGGAATACCGGTTCGTCTTTTTCGGGCGCGACCGGCCCGAAGCCGTGCATGCCGCCGAGGTCGTGAATGCCGTTCACCGGTCGAGCCCTTATTCGTCCCGGGGGGCTATCTTGGCGACACCGATCATAGAATCACGGGTGATCAATTTGGCCAGTTCCTCTTCACTCATGTGCTCGGTGTCTGGCGGGCGTTCCGGTAGGACCATGTAGCGGAGTTCCGCCGTGCTGTCCCAGACCCTGATCTCCATGTCGTCGCCGATCTCGACGCCGAATTCCTTCAGAACCGTGCGCGGTTCGCTGATCGCGCGCGCGCGATACGGCGCGGACTTGTACCACACTGGCGGTAGGCCCAGCGTGGGCCACGGGTAGCAGGAGCACAGGGTGCACACGAGCATGTTGTGGACCGTCGCCGTATTCTCCACCACCACCATGTCTTCCCCCTGAATTCCCGAGAATCCGAGTTCTGCGATCGCGGCGGTGCCGTTTTCGAGCAGGCGCTGTTTGTATTCGCGATCGGTCCAGGCCTTTGCCACGACCTTGGCACCGTTGTGCGAGCCGACCTTTTCTTCGTAGGTTTCGATCAGTAGGTCAACCGCAGCGGGGTCGATCAAGCCTTTCTCGGTCAGCACCTGCTCCAGTGCCTTGATCCGGAGCTCGGGGTCGCTCAGCGGTCGGGTATGGTGGTCATGCCCTGCGCTCATAGTCTTGCTCCATTTCGGATTCGTTCACTTATTCGCCTGTTCGAAGGCATGAGCCGCTCGCAGGACCGTGCTTTCGTCGAAATGCCGTCCCGTCAACATCATGCCGACTGGCAGGCCGTCCGACATGGCGCAGGGTACGGTCATTGACGGATGTCCGGTGACGTCAAACGGACAGGTGTTATTGATCATCTCGAGCGCCCGCGCGACGGTTTCCTCGCGGGGGCAGTCCGCGGCCGGAATTCTGGTGGCCTTGAGCGGCAGGGTCGGCATGATCAGGAGATCGTAATCCCGCAACCTCGCATCGTACTCATCGCGCAGTTTCCTGGACAGATTCTGCGCCTTCGCGTAATAGCGGCCATGATAGTTGTCTTCCATGTGCTGAGCCATCAGCATGACGAGCTTGGTCGTTTCCGATAAATCGTTCGCGCGGGTGAGGCGTCCCCTGGCGAACGCATCGAGGAGACCTGTGTTGTAGTAGCCCTCCCAGTTGGTACCCATGCTATTGCCCTTGATCATGACTTGGGCGGCGCCTTCGATGGCGATGCCATTCCAGATATGGAGGCCGTCCCGGTGCATCGGTATCGAAACGTCGTCAACCTTAGCACCGAGCTCCTTGAAAAGTTGTGATGCTTCTCGCACCTTGGTGTCGACGTCGTCCTCTGAAAGTCCTTCCCATCCGAAACCCTCTTTGACGACGGCGATTTTCAGATCCGACACGTCGCCCGTCAGCGCCTTGCCGTAGCGGTCGATTTTCACGTTCCGCTGCCTCGGATCCATGCCGTCCGATCCGGCGACGACTTCCAGCAATAGCGCACAGTCCGCAACCGAGCGCGTCATCGGCCCGAGATGATCGAGTGTCAGTTCGATGGGAAACGCACCGGTGTAGGGTACCAGGCCGTGGGTCGGCTTGAGCGCATAAATTCCGCACCAGCTGCCCGGAATTCTAACCGAGCCGCCCTGATCGCCGCCGATCGCCATGTCGACTTCGCCGGCGGCGACGAGCGCGCCGCAGCCGCTAGAGGATCCGCCGGTCGTGTGCTCGTGTTTATGCGGATTCTTTACGGGCTCGGTGTCGCAAGTGTGGCTGCCGCCCGAAAAGCACAAGTTCTCGCAGACGGCCTTGCCCGCGATCTCGCCGCCCGCATCGAGGATCCGGGCGACGACCGTGGCGTCGATGTCGGGCACGTAGCCCTCGAGCACAGAAGCGCCGTTCATCATCGGCACCCCGGCCACACAGATGTTGTCCTTGATTGCGATGGTCTTGCCTTTCAGCTTGCCGCCGCGCGCGCCTTTGATCGCGCACTTCTGATACCAGGCATTCAGCGGATTGTCACCCGGCTCCGGGCGATAGCCCCCGGCTCTCGGATATTTGACCGTCGGTTTGGGTTCGGTCAATTGATCGATGCGTTCGTAGGAGGCGATCGGTCCCGCCATCAGTCCTTGGAACGATTCGAGATCGTCGATGGAAAGTTCGAGTCCGTATTGCTGCGCAAGTAGGTCGAGGTCATCTAAGGTAGGTGGTTTGATTTTCATTCCGCTGGTATCCCTGGCTTCGTGATTGTTGCTCGTGATTTCGCTTCGCGGTATCGCAATTTTATGACATTTCTTAACAAAGCTGTCTGCGGGCGGATTTCTAGTCCGGAATGCCGTCCGGCGCCCGGATTTCGGAGACTGGCAGCGCGGGAAATACGCTCGGTCGTGCCTGCAGAATTGGAAGTGACTGGACCGCGGCGGGCCGGTTACGTAATCTACCGTGCTTAACTAAAAAGACATGGGTGGCGTCAGGCCATCCGTGATAAGAAATATGCCCCGCTACTCACCAGCGGATCCTGCCCGTCGCTACCGCGGGATCCTGGGTGCATTCGCTGCACTGTGCTTAACCTTAGGCGACGCTTACGCACTCGATCCGATCGAGTTATCCTCGCCGTATTTCAAACCGCTCTCTCTGTACGGGCATTTTGACATCTTGATCGACGAGGAAGGCGGGCTCGGCGTCGGCGATCTCGACGCTCCCGAAATCGCAGCGCGCTTTTTTCCGAGCACCGCGCGTAACGCCAACCTCGGCTTCACCAAGGCTGAGATATGGGCCCGGTTTTCTGTGCGTTACGGCGATACTTTTGACGAACCCGTCGTGCTTGTAATCGACGAGCCCTTGATCGATCACGTCGATTTATATACGGCTCATGCGAGCGGGTCAGTGACACGCGCGTATTCCGGTGACGGTTATCCGTTCGGCGAGCGCGATTACGAGTACCGTAATATCACGTTCAAGCTAGAGCCCGAGCCGGGCACCACGGTTAACTATTATTTGCGTATTCACAGTCCGACGAGCGCTGTCGGCCTGCCTTTGAGTTTGTACAACGAATCAGATTTTCTATCCGAGGCGACCAAGGAAAACGTTCTGCTGGGCGGGTACTTCGGGCTTATGATCGGACTCTCCCTGAGCGCAGTAGTGCTATTCGCACTCGGACGCCAGATCACTTTTTTCTATTATTTTCTGTACCTGGGTTTTTTTGCACTGATGATGTGTGCCTACAGCGGTTACGGCATGCAGTTCCTTTGGTCCGACTCACCCGCCGTGCAACAACTTTCGCCAAAGCTTTTGATGGTCTTGACGATCATCACCGGCGTACTTTTCGGTCGACGATTTATCGATATCCGGGCGCACCTGGCATCCGCCAACAAGCTCTTCGGTGCCGTGCTCGGGGTGCTGGGCTTTGGCTTCGTAAGCTACCTGGCGATGAGCGTGCACTTGGGTATTCTCGCCATGATGGCCTCGGGGGTGGCGGTTTGCCTGATCATCATGGCGGGAGCATTCCGGGCGATGGTGGCGGGCGATAGCGTGGCGCTCTATTTCCTCGTCGGCTTTGCGGCATTCACGGCGGGCGTGTTGGTCATGACGCTCGATATGACCGGTATGATCGCGCCCTCGCCGCTCACGACCTATTCATTGTATCTGGGCTCGCTCGTGCAGTTCCTGAGCTTGTCTCTCGCCCTTGGCGAACGCCTTTGGATTCTGCAGCGCGAGAAGGATATCGAGATCGAAACCGTCAGTGTCAATCTAGCCACTCTAAACGATCATCTGGACGAGATAGTCGAAACGCGAACGCAGGATCTCGAGGAGCGCAATCGCGAGTTGAGCGATCTGGCTATCCGCGACAGCCTGACGGGCTTATACAATCACAGCACCTCGATCGAACTGCTCGAACAGTTCCTCAACCAGAGCCAGCGGTACAAATTCCCAATCGCGACCGTCATGGTGGACATCGACCATTTCAAGCCGATTAACGATACTTATGGACATCAGATAGGCGACAAGGTGCTGGAGCGTGTTTCGCGGGCCTTAACGGACTCGGTGCGGGGGGCGGACGTCGTCGGCCGCTACGGCGGCGAAGAATTCATCATCGTCATGCCGCACGCGGACGCACCCGCAGCCCGCGAATACGGCGATCGCCTGCTGCAGAAAATTCGCGAGATCGCGATACCCGGTAAATCCGGGGCGCACATAACCGCTAGCGTCGGGGTCTCTGTTTTCTACCCGCACGGTCACCGCACGTCGGCCCCGGAAGTGATCCGGCGCGCCGATGAAGCACTCTATCGTTCGAAACGTGACGGCCGCGACCGTCTTACCGTCGAAAGCCTGACCCTGGTTGGAAGCGCGAACGACGATCAGCCGGTGGATAAACCGTCTACCCGGGCTTGATGTCCTGCAGCACCGGGTCGTCGGCGACCGCGACTTCGTTATCGATCAAAGTACCGCAGCCGCAGCAATAGAACTGACGGAAGACCACCGGGTCGTCGATGAAGCGCGACGGATCGCCAATCAAAGGATTGCAAGACGAAACTTCCCTGTCCTCGCGGATACACGCATCCTTGTAGTTTGCGCTAAGCGGCCCCAAGTACGCCGAACATTTCGCGCATGCCCAGTACCGTCCGTTTCCGTCGCGCTTGACGGTTAAGCCTGTAGTTGCCTCGTATATTGTCTCGCCGATGCGACGCTGCCCGCCGCCGTTGACGCGGGCAGCGCGGATGCGCGCGCGTTCGGCGTCGGTTTTCTTGCCATTCACGCGGCCGTCGGCGTCCAGAATCGCGCCGTAAATCATGCGCGCAGCTTCAGGCGTAATGGCGAAGTCTTCAAGATCCTGATCGATGTCCGCGGCCGAGCGGTCAAAGGGATCGCCGAAGCCGCCGCCGCCGGTCCAGCGGACAGCGTAGACGTCGCTCGCGTGCTGCTCGAAATTTTCCTGTCGGAGTTGCAGGGTGATTTCCTCGCCTTCGAGCTCGCCGGCGTCCTCGGGCATCTGCCGCGAATCGATGCAGTCGAACACGTTGCTGTTGCGCACAAAGGTGTAGGCATTGGTGCTCGCCGGATAGCCGCCCATCATGCCGGTCGAGGTCGGCGTGGCATTGCCGGACGACAAGGTGTCCTGGATGATCACGTCGGTGTTGTGCGGGATGAAACAGGATTCGGCCGAGAGGCCGCCGCGATACTTGCCGGCGCCGCCCGAATCAGTCAGTTCTTTGCGATACAGGAACAGCACCGGGAAACTCTGTTCGGTATGCTCGATGTTCGGTAGCTGGCAGATGGGCGTACGCGCCTGGCCGCCGGTGTTGATACCGTCAGCGACGGAGAAAGCGCCGATGGCGCCGCCGATGGGATCGACGAGTATGTAGCCGTAATGCTCGCCCCACTGGTCGATGCCGCGGAAGAGCGTCGCCGGCCATTGACTGGTACCCCCGATGCACATGATGTCGCGGCGAAGCTCGGGGTCGGGATAGATCATCTTCGAGATGGCGTTGTAGGCCGGATAAAGCGATATTTCCATCGACTGAATCGGCGCCGTCGACACCGAGGCCGGAAAATCGGCGCAGTTGAACGTGCCGGGGGTCGGATCGAATTCGATGTGACGCAGCGCGCCGCCACACGCGAAATACTGATCCCAGCAAAGCAATTCGTTAACCGCGACCATGATTGAACCGCGCCATCCGGAATAGGTGGCATTCATCGCGCCGTCCTGCGGAGCTGTGCCGTCATTCGTGAAGATGAGTTTGTCGCCCTCCTTGCGCAGGCCCAGCATCACACGGTGCGTGCGTCGGTCGCCGGGCCGGCACGCCTCTACGTAGGTACGGTCATGCCATTCGCCATCCGGCAGGCGCGCCATCTTGTCGAGAAATGATTTCTCGGAATTTTCGATGATGCGTTTCATGACGCCTTTGACGGTCGCGGCGCCGTAACGCTTGATGAGTTCGAGCACGCGCGCGCGCGCAGTGGTGTTGCCGGCCATCTGAGCGCGAAAGTCGAGCGCAACGAGCTCGGGTTTGCGCGACGCGCGCAAGTACACTGCCTCGATGTCCTTGCGGATTTCGTAATGCTCTATGATCTTGAGGGGCGGCAGCAGAATGCCCTCGTCGTAGACCGATTCGGCCGACGGACAAAAGCTGCCCGGCGTGATCCCGCCGATGTCGTACTGGTGCAGGCAGTTGGTCACCCAGCAGAACAACTCGTCCTCCCAGAAGATCGGGCACAACAACATCACGTCCTGCTGGTGCGCGGCCCCGACCCAGGGATCGTTGGCGATGAACATGTCACCCTCGGATATGCCGGGATTATCGCTACGGAACTCCATGGTCCATTTCACCTGGGTGTCGGTGACGCCAGACATGTACTGCATATAAGGCCCGAAGTAGACGAATTCGGCGTCCTCGTTGAGTATTGAGGGGTTGAGATCGAGCGCGTACATGGCCACCGGCGAACCCGAGAGCCGCTGGATGGTGGCTCCGTGTTCTTCGTTGATTTGCCACAAATTGTGGCGCACGACCTCGTAGGTCACCGGATCGATGTCCGTAATCCAGTCGCCGTGAAGCTTGAGTTTCTCGGCAATGCGCAAAATCTTGGGCGGTACATAGGGCCGCTCGATGCCGTTGAAATCGACCCCGGTCATTTCGCTGATTCGTGTCATCAATAGACCTATCTAAAAATTATCCTCGTTGGTAATTTGGATCGATTACGAAGTTACCCAGCGCGTCGACCGCAATGCGTTGCCCGGGATGCACCACCATCGACGTTGTCATGGTCTCGACTACGCAGGGGCCCTCGATCGCATTACCCGGACGCAGTTTGTAGCCGTCGAATATAGGCGTTGATTCGATGCGTTTCCATTCCGCCCAGTAAATGTCGCGTCGGCCGGTTTCGGCATCCGCGGCAATATCCGGCACGAGTTCTTTAGCGCGGACCAGTTTCGGCTTGCGCGAGACAGCGGATGCGCGGCAGCGCAGGGTCACGATCTCAAGCCGCGCGCCGAGCAGTGAGGCGCCGCGCCCGTATAAGCCCTCGTAACGACCGACGAAGCGCTCCCGCAACGCTGCGAGCCCGTTCTCGTCGAGCACGCCGCTGTCGAGATTGACCTCGACTTCGTTGATCTGTCCGCGGTGGCGCATGTCGATCGAGAAGCGCAATTGGTGGCGGCCCGCCTCGACGCCGTCGTCGAGCAGGTGCTCGCGGCCCCTAACGCACAGCTCATCGAGGATGCCGTTGACGCGTTCGAGATCGAACGGCGAAGACATGATGTTGACTTGTTCGTCAACATGCAGGATGTCGGCCGAGGCGGCGCCGAAGGCGCACCATACGGCGGCCGTGTCGCCCTGCGGCACGATCACCTTGCTGACCCCTAGTTCGCGTGCAGCGACACCCATGTGCACGGGGCCGGCACCGCCGAACGCGAAGACGACGAAATCGCGGGGGTCGAGGCCTTTCTGCACCGTGACCTTACGAATGAGATCCGCCATCTGGAACTCGGCGATAGTGGCGACGCCGCTCGCCAGTTCGTAGACGCTCATGGTGAGTTTTTCGGCGAAGTCTGCGAGGGCGGCACAGGCCGCATCCCGGTCGAGCTTCATTGTCCCACCGGCGAAGTTATCAGGATCAAGATAGCCGAGGACGAGATCGGCATCGGTCATGGTCGGTATCGTCCCGCCTTTGCCATAGCAAACGGGCCCCGGATCGGCACCGGCACTCTCCGGCCCTACGCGCAGAGACCGGGTCGCCTCGTCCAGCCAAACCTTGCTGCCGCCGCCGGTGCCAAGCGTCTGCACATCGACTTTAGGCAGAAAGTATTCGTACTGGTGCACGACGCTCTTGTAGGACACCACGGGTTCGCCCTTGTGAATGACACCGACGTCGAAGGAGGTGCCGCCGAGATCGGTGGTGATGACGTTGGGGCAGTCCATGATGCCGCCGAGATAAACCGAGCCCATCACGCCGGATACGGGTCCTGAATCGAGCGTTAGCAGGGGGGCTTGCTGCGATTTGCTGACGGTGATCGTACCGCCCGCGCACTGCGTAATCTGCAGCGGCGGTTTGTAGCCGAGATCCTTTAACTGCCGATCGAGCCGCGTCACATAACCGACGGTGATTGGCCCGATATAGGCGTTTAGCGCAACCGCAGTCGTACGTTCGTACTCACCCCATTTGGGCGCGAGTTCAGTCGAGCAGGTAATGTAGAGATCGGGCGCAATTTCTTCGGCGAGCGCCTTGATGCGCTGCTCGTGCTTGGGTTCGAGAAACGACCACAGGCAGCAGATCGCGAGCGCCTCGCAGCCGGCGTCACGCAAAGATCGGATGGCGGACCGCGCTTCGTCCTCATTGAGTTCGACCACGACCTTGCCGAAGCAGTCGACGCGTTCGGAGATCCCGCGGATGAGGCGCTTCGGGATCAGGGGATCGGGTTTGCTGCTCTCGGGGAAGTGCACGATGAGCTTGATGTCCTGGCCCGACAGGCCCCGCGAACCGCGCATGATGTGGATGACGTCGCTATGGCCCTTGGTTGTGAGCAAGCCGACTTTGGCGCCTTTGCGCTGGATCACGGTATTGGTGCCGATGGTGGTGCCGTGGGAGAGCACGCTGATGTTATCGAGCAACTCGGACATCCCGAGGCCGACCTTGACCGCCGCGCGTTCGATCGCCTCGATCACGCCTTCGGCGAAATTGCCGGGCGTCGAAGGTGCCTTGGCAATAGTGAGCCGGCCGTCTTCATCGATCAGCACGCAATCGGTAAATGTACCGCCGATGTCCAGACCGCAAAGATAGGAACTCAACTACTGTCTCGCCGAAATCAGGTGCACTATTGGCGCACGGTTAAATCTGCTGAAAATTGAGCAGTCATTCAAAATTATACGATTGATTGCAAGCCCGTACCGCCACGTATTAAATGGCGTGACGCGCGCAGACCTTGAGCCCGGGTTTGAGTGCAAAGCGAACCCGGTCGATGCGCAGGCCGTTGTTTGCCAGCAGGCGCGTCAAGGTCCCCCGGTCGAAGTAGTAGAGGTGTTCCGAGGGCTTGAATTCGTTCCAGGTCGCCAGATCGCGGGGTACGCGCCAGTGCCCGATGTCGGGGGTGCCGATGTCGATCACGCCGGTGGGTGCCAGAATGCGTTCGAGTTCGCGCAAAAAGGCATTTAGATCCGGTACGTGCTCGATCACATCGTAGAGTGAGATGGCCTGGAAATGCCGGTCCGGGAAACCGGGTTCCTCGAGTAGTCCGCAATGCAGGTGTTCGAGTTTGAGTTCCTGTCTGCCGTAATCGATGCCGTCCGTTTCGATATCAACGCCGTGGGCCTCGAAGCCCGCTTCTTGCGCAGCCTTGACGACGAAACCCGCCGAGCACCCCACATCCAGCCAGCGCCCTTCGAGCCGGTATTCGCGTGTGAGGCGCTTGACCCGCCGCCGGCTGCGCCTGAGCTTCTTCTCCGCCTTGCGGACATAGGCGCGACTGTACGCGGCGTCATAGCGCCCGCGAATGTCCTCGAATACGCGCCGCGGGTTGATCAGGGCCAGGCCACACCGCGTGCAGCGCACGAAGGGCTCACCGTCGCGTTCGAACAGCCGTTCGAAATCATCGCCGCTGCACACCGGACAGGCGATTGCTTCCCACTCGGGCGCCGGGTAGCGCGCGTTGCGGCTGCCGTTCTCGCCAGCGTTCGTCGTCATCGCGTCGATCGGGAGGGGCTGCGAGGCTTGCGCGCATGCATCGTTGGTCCCATCATCCTGGGTAACCGGCGAACCGCGTCATCTCGAACGCGCACCCGGTCACATAGGGGAGTGATGAGCACACCATTCGAGCCAAGCGGCGTCATTACCGTTACCACCGATTTCGGTCACCGCGGGCCGTTCGTCGGGACCATGAAAGGCGTGATCATCAGCCGTTTTCCGTCGGCCACGATCATTGATTTGACCCATGAAGCCCATGTTCACTGGCCGGCCGAAGCAGGGTTTTGGATCGCGCGATCGTATCACTATTTTCCGCCCGGCACGGTGCACCTGGCGGTCGTCGATCCCGGCGTCGGAACCGACCGTAACGTGTTGCTGGCGCTCGGCGCAGGTCACGCATTTCTCGCGCCTGACAACGGCCTGATCGCCGAAGCCATCGATCGTTCGAACGCGGAGGTCTATCACCTTTCTGACGCGATCATCGATGCTTGCCGCCTCGAAGACGTGAGCGCAACATTTCACGGGCGCGACATATTCGCACCCTTGGCAGCCGCGATCGCATCGGGCACATTGAATCGCGATGATCTCGGGCAGCCGACATTGGACTACATCCCCTCGATCATCGAGCCTGCCGAGCAGCGCGGCGCGCAATTCGTCGGAGTCGTCATCACCAGCGACCATTTCGGTAATCTCATCACTAATGTTACGCGCGAAGACCTGGACGCGTTCAAAGACCCGGTGGTCAAGGCGGGTGGTCACGATATCGATTTTGGCCGTACCTACGGCGACGTCTCGCCGGGCGATCTCATTGCACTGATTAATTCTTTCGGCGTATTGGAGATCGCCCGTGCGGAACAGAACGCGGCTGAATTCCTTGGCATTGGGCGCGGAGCGCCAATAAGGCTGGTGGAGAAAGTCTGAATCCTTCTTAGCCCGCGCAAGAACCACAATAGCCCTCAACCTCGATGGTTTCCTGGTGCACGCGAAAACCCAGGCGTTTCGCATTGGCGGCAATTTTTCCGGTCAGCGCCGGGTCATCCATTTCGGCCACCGCGCCGCAACCAATGCAGATCAAAAATTGCGCACAATGGCGGCGGTCGGGCTTGGCGCAGCCAATGAACGCATTCAAGGACTCAATTTTATGCACGAGTCCTGCATCGCGTAGAAAATCTAGCGCCCGATAGACGGTCGGCGGAGCAGCCCGTTTGCGTTCCCCGGCCAGCATGGCCAGCAGCTCGTAGGCTTTAACCGGTTGATGGTTGTCCCAGACGAGTTCGAGAACGCGGCGGCGCAAAGGAGTCAGGCGTTCGCCGCGCTCGCCGCATAAGACCTCGGCCCGCTGCAACGCGTCCTCGACGCAGCTTGCGTGATCGTGTTTGTCATCGACGAAATCTTGGATAACGCCTCGGCGCGCCATGAATGCTCCCTCCCGCGGGGCGCGGCAGTATCGATGCCGGTGCCGCCTGCGCCTCGATGGGCGTGTTGATCGAATGTGATACTATAACATCCATCCTGTCGCCCGATCGCTGACTCACCTCCTCAGTTCATGAATCTTCTCGCTTGGATACTCGCCTTCAGCGTACTCGGCAGCCTCCTGAGCCTGGCCGCGGCAGCACTTTATCTGCTGCTGCCCAAGCGGATGCGGGATCGCTCGCTCGATTATCTAGTCAGTTTCGCCACTGGCATGCTGCTGGGCGCGGGCTTTCTGCACTTGCTGCCCGAAGCGCTCGAGCTTGCATCGGGCCAGGCCAAAGGGCTGATGGCAACGGTGTTGATCGCTATTTTGACTTTTTTTCTGTTGGAGAAAGGGCTCATCTGGCGGCATCACCATCACATCGCTGATGCGCACGAGGGCGGCGCGCGCATCCACGCCGGCGAGCGGCCGGCTGGTTCGTTGATCCTCATCGGAGATTCGTTTCACAATTTTCTCGACGGCGCCTTGATCACGGCCGCTTTCGTCGCCGATTTCCGGCTCGGCGTCATCACCGCCCTCGCCGTGATCGCCCATGAAATTCCTCAGGAACTCGGAGATTTCGCGATTCTGATCAACAGCGGCTATTCACGCGCGCGGGCTTTTGCGCTCAACCTTCTGACTTCGCTCGCGATGGTGATCGGGGTCGGCGTCGCCTGGATTGCCGTGGATTTGATCACCGACCTCATTCCCTACTTGCTCGCATTCACGGCAGCGAGTTTTATCTACGTTGCCGTGGCGGATTTGATGCCGAGTTTGAACCGCAACCTCAAGGCCAGCGACACCATCATTCAGCTCGCGCTGATCACTGTCGGATTGATGATCAACCTGATTATCCACGGCAACGGTGGGACTGTCTCCTAAGCCTAATAATGTAATATTATTACATCGTCGGTTCGCCAAGCCTCGGCGTAAGCGCTAGCAGCCTGTCGGACTTAGGGAATCGTAGCGAGGCGGTTGGGAGAGCGAGGCCAAATGTGTCATGGTTTGAGGCGAATAGCGGGGCTATTTAACGAAAACCATGGCGCATTTGGACCGCTATCCCAACGCCCAAGTCAATTCTTCCTAAGTCCGACAGGCTGCTAGACTCGCGCCCCATGTTTCACGCCGACACCAATGAATCGAAACTGCGCCGTCGCACGGGCGAGAAGTGGCAACGTTATCCAGCCGACATTCTGCCGGCCTGGGTCGCCGACATGGACTTTGAGATCGCACCGCCGATCCGTGCGGCGCTCGACGAACGCCTCGCAAACGTCGACCTCGGGTACCCCATGCTCGAGCGTCGCTCCGGCCTGCACGAGATGTTTGCCGAGCGCATCGCGAGTCGTTTCGGCTGGCAGATCGATCCCGTCGCAGTCGAGGTGCTCAACGACGTCGTACAGGGGATTTACATGTGCTTGCAGACCCTCTCGGCTGAAGGCGAGGGCGCGGTGATTCAGACACCGATCTATCCACCCTTTCTTCGCGCGGTTGATCTGACTCGGCGGCGGGGGATCCTGTGCCCGCTGGAAGCGGGAAAATCGCGTTATGAGATCGATTTCGATCGCCTCGAATCAGCACTCGATTCGAGCACGCGGCTTATCCTCTTCTGCAACCCGCACAACCCGACCGGCCGTGCTTTCGACCGGGAGGAACTCGAGCGCCTCGCCACGATCGCCTGCCGCCACGACCTCGTGATCGTATCGGACGAGATCCACGCCGATCTCGTGCTGGACGATCGTCCCCATATTCCCATCGCGACATTGGATGCCGAAGTCGCTCAGCGTACGGTGACCCTGATGTCGGCGAGTAAGGCCTTTAACATCGCGGGCCTCTGTCTCGCTTTCGCCGTGATCGAGAACGACGCGCTCCGCCATCGCTTCAAAGCCATGCCGCCGCATACGCGCGGCGGTCTCAATACCCTGAGCATGGCGGCGGTGCGGGCGGCCTGGACGCAGTCGCAGCCGTGGTTGGACGAGGCCTTGAATTATCTACGTGACAACCGTGATCACCTTGCCGGCTACTGCCGCGCGCAATGGCCGGATATCGCGTATTTCCCGCCTGAAGCCACTTATCTTGCGTGGCTGGATATGCGCGCGCTGACGCTGAAACCGTCGCCTTATGAGTTTTTCCTGAAAAAGGCGCGTGTCGCTCTGAGTGACGGCAGAAGGTTCGGCGAAGCGGGTAAGGGTTTCGTGCGTCTCAACTTCGCTACTTCGCGGGTGCTGCTCGATAAAATTCTAGAGCGCATGAACGAGGCGTTGACAGCGGGATTCTAAATAGGTCTTCCGAACAGATCGCGTCAGTTGCAATTCAGCGCGCCGACATCGGCACGAAATCGCGCTGCGTGTATCCGGTATACAACTGGCGCGGGCGCCCGATTTTCTGGCTTGGATCTTCGATCATCTCGATCCATTGCGCGACCCAACCGACGGTGCGCGCCAGTGCAAACAGCGCAGTGAACATCGTGGTCGGAAAGCCCATCGCCTTCAAGGTGATGCCCGAATAGAAGTCGATGTTGGGATACAGCTTCTTTTCGACGAAGTACTCGTCCGACAACGCGATCTTTTCGAGTTCTATTGCTACATCGAGCAAGGGGTCGTCCGTGATGCCGAGTTCGTTCAGCACTTCGTGACAAGTTTTCTGCATGACCCGCGCGCGCGGATCGTAGTTTTTGTAGACCCGGTGCCCGAAGCCCATCAGGCGGAAGGGATCGTTCTTGTCCTTCGCGCGTTCGACGAATTCGGGGATGCGGTCGACGGAGCCGATCTCGCTGAGCATTTTGAGCGCCGCCTCATTGGCCCCGCCGTGCGCGGGACCCCACAGGCAGGCGATCCCCGCGGCAATGCAGGCGAACGGGTTGGCACCCGAGGAACTCGCCAGGCGCACGGTCGAAGTCGAGGCATTCTGCTCGTGATCGGCATGCAGGATGAAGATCCGGTCCATCGCCCCGGCGAACGTTGGGTTGACCTCGTACTCAGCCGAGGGTCTCGCGAAGCACATATGCAGGAAATTGGTTGCGTATCCCAGGTCATTGCGCGGATAAACGAAGGGCTCACCGATCGAGTATTTGTAAGCCATCGCGGCGATGGTCGGCATCTTGGCGATCAACCTGCGGCTCGCCACCAGACGCTGGTAGGGGTCGTTGATGTCTGTCGAATCGTGGTAGAACGCGGACAGTGCGCCGACCACGCCGCACATGATGGCCATCGGATGGGCGTCGGGACGAAATCCTGAGAAGAACGTCCGCAGGTCTTCGTGGACCATCGTGTGACGCGTGATGGCGTAGGCAAACTCCTCAAATTCTACCGGCGTCGGCAGCTCGCCGTTCAGCAGGAGGTAAACCGTTTCCAAAAAATTACTTTGCAGCGCGAGTTGTTCGATAGGATAGCCTCGATATAGCAAAATGCCCGCATCACCATCGATGTAGGTGATCTTCGACTCGCAACTCGCGGTCGAAGTGAAGCCTGGGTCGTAGGTGAACTGACCGGTTCGCGCGTAGAGCTTCGAGATGTCGATCACGCTCGGGCCGACTGCGCCTTCGAGCACTGGAAATTGGTAGGTCTTACCGGCGGTTTCGAGTGCGGCGGCACCGGCCGGATCGTTTTTTCGTTCGTTGCTCATGTCCTGGGTCTCTTATCCGATAGCTTTGCTATTCGTACGCGGGTGGGCTCATGCCCATGATACCGTCCGCCAGGGATTCCACCACAATTAGGGAACCTCTGAATAAGTCATGGTGCGTCTGAATGGTTCATGCAATGGTGCAGAGCAAGGCACGAATCGCAGGCCATAGCGGGGACTATGGGCAAGCTTCGTCAGTTAAGGCTCCGCGATTTCATGGGCAAGGCAGAGGGACCTTGACTTATTCAGAGGTTCCTTAGGTACGTCACTGACGATAGGTCCACGACAGCACCGCTTCCTGCAGTGCCCGCCCCGGACCGCGATGTGCGTTGCGATAGTTTGCGATCATACACACCATGAACGTCGTGCCGCTCTTGGCATGAACGTAGCCAGCGATCGCGACCACGTCATCGAGGCGGCCGGTCTTCAAGTGCATTCGCCCCGACTCGGCGCGCCCGCGAAAGCGTCTTCGCATGGTACCGTCCTTGCCGGGGATCGAGAGGGACGCGATGTATTCCGGCATGGTGGGCGAATGCCAGGCGAGATCGAGCAAACTGACCATGAACCCCGCCGACACGCGCGTATTTCGCGACAGCCCCGAGCCGTTATCGATGACGAGGCTGCTGGTGTCGAGCCCGCGCTTGGCGAGATGCGCGGTCAGTGCAGCCGCGCCGTCGGCGCGCGTGATCGGGGGATTGTTGCTCGTCTCGCCGATGGTATAGAGCAGTAGACGCGTCATGACGTTATTGCTCCATTTGTTCAGCGGACGGATGATCTCGCCGAGCGGCCGCGATCGCCAGGTGAACAACGGCCGGGCGCCCTGTGGTGCGACGCTTTTGCCATAGCCGCCCTGGAGTGAGCCGCCCCATTGCTGCCAGAGCATCCGGAACGTGCCGTACGCATACGCCGCCGGCGTCATGATGCTGCGTGACAGTTTGTAATTGCGGCAGGCGAATGGCAGCCGGCCGGAAAAGATTACGTGGTCCGCGGTCTTGGCGTCGGCGACGTCCATGATCAAGCGGATCGCGTTGCCGCGGCACGGGCCGCTGACGAGCTTCACGCTGTTGGTGATCTTCAAGTTAGGCAATCTCGGATTCGCTTCGATGGTGAGCGTGTTCGTTGCCGCATTCGGATGGAAGACGAAGTCGAAGGATTTGAAATTTACCATCAACGCGCTCGGCAGAACGTTGTACAGGCGGTAGGCTTCGCCGTCGAACGCGCCGGGGCCGTCCCCGTCGATCTCAAACAGGCTGTCGTCCAGCAGCAGATCCCCCTCGATGTCGCGGATCCCCTTCCGGCGGATGTCACCGACGAGCTTCCAGAAATCTTCGAGCACGAGATACGGATCGCCATACCCCTTGATCAGCAGATCGCCCTTTAATACGCCGTCTTCGATCGGCCCCAGCGCATAGACCCGCGTGCGCCAGGTGTGAGTGGGCCCGAGCATGTCGAGCGCTGTCCACGTGGTGACGAGCTTCACGGCCGACGCCGGGTTGCGCGGCGTATCGGCATTGAGCGCGAGGCGCGGCGCATCCTCGTCGACGGCCTGGACGACGATGCTGACCCCGTCTGACGGGATGCGGTGACCGTCGATGATGGCTTGGATCTTCGGTGGCAGGTCGGCTTGTGCCGCGTGGGTGATAAAGGCGACACAGGCCAGCCACATCGCCGCCGCGGCGGCTCGGGATCTTGGATTCATGCGATTCGGGTTCCGGTGCGATCCGTAGTGAAGGCTAGTGTGCCGTCCCGTGAAAAACTTGCGTAAGTCGCACCGGATTTTTCGTTCCTGGCAAGGCGCGAGGACGCCGCGTAGCGGGCTCTACGCAAGGACGAGCGCGGCTGGGGACGAAAAAGACCAGCGAATTATGAAAGTTTTTCACGGGACGGCGCACTAGCGCGCGATTCAATTCTCGGTCGGCGCCGTACGGTGTGCGGCGTGGTATTCCTCGTTGGGTTGCATGTCCACCGCACTGGCCACGCGGTTGGTCATGTTGTAAAACCCGGCGACGTTGGCGATGTCCCAGATATCCTTCTCGCTGAACCCTGCGTCGCGCAGCGCCTGGCGATCGGACTCCTCAATCTCGTGGCTCAGCTCGGTTACCTTGACGGCGAAGTCCAGCATCGCACGATGCCTTGCGGACAGGTCACCGGCGCGATAATTCATCACCAACAATTCGCCGAGCGCGGGATCCCCGGAATAATCGCGCACCGCGCTGCCGTGGGCGGTGAGGCAATAAAAGCAGTGATTGTAAGAGGACACGACCACCGCGATCATTTCCCGCTCAAGTGGGCTCAACCCCGAATCGCCAAACATGAGCACGTTGTAGAACTTCGAGAACGTCCGCAGCTGCTCGGCGTCGTGGCTGTAGGCGGCGAGCACGTTCGGCAGCATGCCGAGCTTCTCCTCGCAGATCGCAAAATATTTCTGCAGGTCTTCGGGCAGTTCGCCGCGTTCTGGTAACGGGATGTCGAGCGCCATGATGCTATCGCGTAGGGCCATGCGGAACTCCTGGTTGCAAAGAAAGGTTTAAGCGAAGAGATCGCCTTGCACGTTTCTATTGTAAACCGGCCGATCGCGTGCGTCGCCGAGGCAGGGATTGAGTTCGTGTTCGAGCGCCTTTCCGATATCCGTGAGATGCAGGACGCGCACCGCGCGCAGGATCAGCGCGTCGGAAATAAAACGGCGATGGCACGAGCGGTAATCCGCTTCGGCGCACATGACGGTAATTCGCCGGGCCGCCGCCAGATCGATCAGGGCCTCGATGGCGTCTGTGAACACGGCCGTCGCCATGTAATCGGCAAAGCCGCGAAACCCTGCTTCGCTGAGCGCTGTATGAACCGAGTCGGCGCGCGGCTTGCGGAACCCGCCGAGACTGTCGCCCCACCAGACGTATTCGATGTTGACCTCGGCGAGCGCCCGTTCCAGCGTTTTACGGCTGAACTGTGGGTGTCGCCTGGAACGCGGGTAGGCCCGGACGTCGACCAGTTGCTCGACCTGGTGACATGCGAGGATCTTTATCAAGGCCGCAGCGCTGCGGTTGCTATGACCGACGGTTCGAATCTCGACGGGCGACTCAGGCGTAGCGGGCGAGGTAGGCATCGAGGTGATCGGCGGTAAAGCGCTCCGGCGTCCAGCGCTCGCGGGTCAGACCCTGACGGTGGGCAGCCGCCATGACGTAGGCGCAGGTGGCGAGCACCGGTGCTTCCGGCGTCTCGACCGCGACGACAAGGCGCTCGTAGAAGGTGCTTTCGAATTCGTCGAGCAGGCGCCAGAGGGCATCGTCGATGTCGTCGATCAATACGCCTTCGGTCGTCGCGCCCGTGACCGGCATGATCCCGGGAAAGTGCTGGCCGCGGACCCGAAACCGTGCATACCCCGTGAGTGTCGCGGGTCGCTGTAACGCCGGAACGCCGCACACAGCCTGCCACACGGCCGGCACCATCAAGCTGCCGTAGGCAAACAGGCGACGCAGACCGCCGTCATCGGTGGCCATGTTCAAATGACGCCTTCGGCGCGCAGCGCGTCGATATCCTCGGCCGCGAGGCCGAGGATATCCTTGAAGACGGTCTCGTTCGACGTGCCGACGCCCGCGCCGGGCCAATCCGTACGGCCGGGTGTACGCGTTAGCTGCGGAATGATCGCGGGTATGTTCAACGGTTCGCCGTCAACCGTGACCAACTCGAACAAGCCGCGGGCTCGAAACTGGGGATCGGCAAACATGTCCTTAACGTCGTAAATGGGTCCGGCGGCGACGCCCGCCTGGTCGAGCAGATCAAGCGCATCGGGCGAGGTCAGGCCGAGCGTCCACTGTTCGATGGTGCTGTCCACTTCTTCCTGGTGTTCAACTCGCCCGGCGTTGTCGGCGAAGCGGGGATCTTCGGCCATCTGTGGCCGACCCATCGTTTCGGCCAGGCGTTTGAACATCGATTGGGTATTGGCGCCGATGACGATCAGTTTGTCGTCCTTGCAGCGGTAGGTATTCGACGGGACGATGCCGGTGATGGTCGAACCCGAAGGTTGGCGAATGACGCCGGCGCCGTCGTACTCCGGAATCACGCCTTCGAGCAGGTTGAATATCGCCTCGAAGATCGCGACGTCCACGACCTGGCCCTCGCCGTCCCGTTGGCGGCTGATAATGGCGAGCAGCACGCCCATCGCGGCGTGGATACCGGCTAGGGTGTCGCCGATGCTGAGATTGGGACGCACCGGGGGACCGCCCGGAAATCCGTTGATGTAGCGGAAACCCCCGAACGCTTCGCACACGGAGGCGAAGCCGGGCTTGGGCGCATACGGTCCGGTCTGTCCGTAACCGGAAATGCGGGTATAGATTAGCCCCGGATTGCGCGCCTTGAAATCCGCCGGGCCCAAGCCCCATTTTTCCATGGTGCCGGGGCGGAAGTTCTCGATGAACACGTCGGCGGTGGCGACGAGGTCGCGCAACAGTTCACGGCCGCGTTCGCTTTTTAGATCGAGCGTCACGCATTTCTTGTTGCGGGCGAGGCTGGCCCACCACAAGGCGGTGCCATTCTTGACTTCGCGCCAACCGCGAATGGGATCGCCGGCGGGCGGTGATTCGACCTTGATCACTTCGGCGCCGTAGTAGCCGAGAATGGTGCCCGCAAATGGGCCGGCCAGTAGCTGGCCAACCTCTATTACACGCATGCCGGCGAGTGGCCGGTCGTCGTCTTTCGCATTTGTCATTCGAGATGGGGTTCCTCTGATCGTGTTACACGGGCGGGGTTCGGGGCGATTCACGTTCTCCGCGATATAGCATGCCCAGCATAATCGAGATTCCGATCAGATTGGCGAGCGCGTCGGCGGCCGAGGCACAGCGCGCGGGCGAGAATTGTTGCAGAAGTTCAATGAGTACGCCGTAACAAGTTAAAAGCGCCGCCGCTCGAAGCCACGACGGCCGCGCGTAAGCCCGGCCGAAACAGAACATGAGGACCGCGTAGCTCGCGGCATGGACGAGCTTGTCGAAGCCGAGCGGCGCCGCCACCACCGGAGCCGGTGGCGGTACGATAGAAGCGACGAGAACCGCGGCCGCCCCGCCCCAGGCGAGAACGCGGTAAGCGTGTCGCTTGCCTGCCGAATCCGCCATCACTGAGATTACGGACCGGGCGGCTCCAGTGACAGGCCTGCGGTGCCGATAAGCATGACCATGAGATCCCTAATCGTCCGTGAAAACGCACTGATTATACTGGTGCTGATAAGCTTTTCGTCGACATCCGCCGCTGATTTCGGCGCGGGCATCGCGGCCTACAAAAGGGCCGATTTTGAGGCCGCCAGCCGTGAGTTTTCGAGGCTCGCCACGGCCGGCGACGTGCGCGCGCAGTTCGCTATGGGTCTCATGCACGACAACGGCGAAGGCGTCGAACAGGACGATGCGGCTGCCTTTGAGTGGTATCGCAAGAGCGCGGAAAAGGGTTACGCAAAGGCGCAGTACAATCTCGCGCTGATGTACGACAATGGACGCGGTGTCGAGCGCGATGTCGCCACGGCCCGCCTCTGGTTCGGTACATCGGCGGCGCGCGGCAACGACGGCGCGTTGGCGCGCGTGCATCGCTACGCCGAAGAAGGCGATGCGGAGATTCAGCTTCGACTCGGCCGGATGTATTACCTCGGCAAAGGCGTAACGAGAAACGAACGCAACGCCTTTGGCTGGTTTAGCAAGGCGGCGGACCACGGCATGGGCGGCGCTGCCTTCGCCCTGGGCCTCATGTATGAAAAAGGGCAGGGATGTCTGCAGTCGTTTCTGAAGGCGGCCGAATGGTATCGCAAGGCCGCCGACCGCGGGCACGTGGAAGCCGCTTACAATCTGGCGCGGCTGTACCGCCTTGGACGCGGTGTCACGCGTGACCTGGACCAGGCGAATACCTTGTACGAGACCGCGGCGAACGCGGGGCTAGTGAGTGCGCAGTTGAGCCTCGCTATGTTGTACGAAGCAGGGCAGGGCTGGCAGCGTGACATATTACGCGCGGTCGAATGGTATCGACGCGCGGCCGCAAGCGGCAGCGGTGACGCCCGGATCAATCTTGCCTATCTATACACCGAGGGTATCGGGGTCGAAAAGGATCCGGTCGAGGCCTATGCGCTGTTTATCGCGGCAGACGATGCCGGGCATCGACTCGCCCGCGACAACCTCGCAGCACTGGCGCCGGGCCTTGAGGAAAGGGAGATCGCCGAGGCGACGGAACGCGCCCGTCGCTATCTCGAACCGGACGCGCCCAGCTTCGCTGCGGCCGTCACGCCTGACTGACGCCCGGGATCAACACGTCTCATCGAAGTTCCAACATTACCAATTGTTCCGCTTAGGTCGGGATTTGTCATTCCTAGGGCGAGCTTGATTGACTTTGATATTTCTGCCTTTGACCGAACTTCCATCCAATTCCTTTATTGCTTTTTCAGCATCGGCTTGATTTTCCATCTCGACAAATCCAAAACCTTTAGAATTTCCAGTATCCCTGTCCATGATTAAATTTGCGCTCACCACAGAGCCGTATTCTCCAAATAGCTGCTGAAGCTCATCTTCCGTGACTCCATAAGACAGATTTCCGACATATATATTCATATCCATTTCTCACCTATGTGCGTTGATCAATTGACACTATCGAATAACCAGACGCACAAATTAATCGATAGGGGTTTGCCACTTGTTGACAAGGTTTTGAAGATACCTAGCGAGCCTGCAGAAAAATTTCGGAGCCGGGGGGAACCAGAACTATCGTCCTTCCATGAGGCGCGCTCACTATTGATTATATGCCTCTTCCTCTGCTCGGAACACTCGTTGGAGCTCAGCAATCAGCCGCAATAAGTCGGTATTCGATAGGGTATCAAAATCATATTCTGATGAACGTGATGCAAAACCTTTGTGATTTAATCGGTCTGCTGTTGCGCGGCAAATTTCGCCATGCTGTCACCGAATACGCTTACGCTTCCTAGCGACCAACCGCCATCGACAGGTATCACAGCCCCGGTAATATATTCCGCCAGTGGAGAAGCCAAGAACATAACAGTATTAGCAATGTCCATCGATGTACCCCAGCGTCCTAGCGGTACTGAATCGGTCACGGCTTGCTGCAGCTCGGGGGTTGGGGAAAGCCGTCTCATACCCTCTGATAATCGATTGGTCCGGGTACCACGGAATTGACCCGTATGCCTTGAGGCCCCCACTCCATTGCTAGAACTCGCGTGACCATATCGACGCCAGCCTTTGCGGCACAGACGTGAACCTGGAGTTCCATCGGGACAAAAGCCTGCGGCGCGGAAATATTGATGATCGAAGCACCAGGCTTAATCAAGTAGGGATGCGCCGAATGCAATACGTGAAATGTACCGCGAAGGTCAATGTCGACGACCGATTTGAAACCGTTCGCCGACATACCAAGCGCTGGCGCCGGAAAATTTCCGGCCGCGCCTGACACCAGCACATCCGTAGCACCAAATGCTTCGTGCACAGCTAGTAATGTAGCCTCGACCGCTTCGACGTCTCTCACATCGGCACTAAATCCTATGGCTTCACCACCATAGCCCGACAGTTTCTCGACAGCAGCGTCTACCTTGTCCTGCGAGCGGCTCGCTACGGCGACTCGCGCGCCTTTTGCAGCGAAGGCTTCTGCTACACCCAAATTGATACCGCTAGTTCCACCGATTACGACGACAGCTTTATCTGTAAAGTCCAGTGGGTGTTTCACTTCGACCTCCTAAGTAATCAGACTTATGAACTTTTAATTAGGGTAATAAGCAGCGTCTGTCTATTCCCATACTTGGTGAATGCCATGACCATAGGGCTTAGGGCGGTTTCGCGCAAAAAAAAGCCCGGCGTGGCCGGGCTTTTCGGTCAATGAATCGTTCGGGTCACTTCAAAACGGCATGCCGTGCCCACCGGCCTGCATGAACAGCAGCACCGGTATCGACATCAAGGTGTTCGAGCGCGACGCGAGGAAGGCGATGCGCTTCGCCTTGCCTTTCTCCTCGTCGGTGGCTTCGACGATGCCGAGTATCTTCTTCTGGTTGGGCCAGATCAGGACCCAGACATTAAATAACATGATGGTGCCCAGCCACGCGCCCATACCGATGCTGCTCAGGGCCACATTGTGGGCACCGATTCCGAGCGAGAATGCGCCGACCAGTGAATACTGCGGCGCGGCTTCCAGATAATAGGCGCCGGTCACCCAGGTAGCGAGTGCGGCCCAGCGGAACCAGAGCAGGGCGCGGGGCGCGATGTATTTGCCGATCGCGGCGGGTCCTGGCCCGTCCTTGTCTGCGAGGGCCGCGGCCTGCGCGGGCGCCTGCACGAAATTAAAGTAGTAAAGCAAGCCTATCCAAAGTACGCCGGCGATGATGTGCAACCAGCGGTCGATCATCATGATTTCCATGGTTTCCTCTCTCCCTTATTCGTTGTCGTACGGTTCGCCTCGGGCTCAGGCCCCGGCGATGGCCTTGACCACGTAGGCCAGGATGATGGCGAGTATGAAACCGGAAACGATAGTCCCGGCAATGCTGTCCAGTGGGTTCATGATGATTTCCTCCCCTTACTCTTTGGTTCCGCCCGGATATCTCACCAGGCAGCTTGGTTACAATTGTCGATGACGGTGCTCGAAAATTCAATTCCCCGCGCGAACATAACGCGAGTACACACACTGCTTGTGTGGCATCTCAGCGGGCGCATGGCCTTGAAATCGCACATCAATGCGCCGGCGGATAGTACTGAAAACTCACCACGATACCGGCGAAAATGGCTCCGCCGACCCAATTGTTGTTCATGAAAGCCGCAAAGCAGCCTTCGCGGTTGCGATCGTAGATCAGAAATTGCTGGCGGACGAACAGGCCGGCGCCGATCAAGAGGCAGAGATAGAACGGCCAGCGAAGATCCACCTGCTGTCCGATCAAGATGAGATTGACCATCATCATTGACTGCAGGATACCGATGATCAGTCGATCGGAGTCATCGAACAGGATCGCAGTTGATTTGATGCCGAGGCGGATGTCGTCGTCGCGATCGACCATGGCGTATTCGGTGTCGTAGATCATGGCCCATAACACCGCGGCGCAGAAGATGAGCCAGGCCATCGGCGGCAGTGCGCCCGTCTCCGCGGCAAAGGCCATCGGCACGGCCCAACCGAAAGCCGCTCCCAGGTGAAGCTGTGGCAGGTAGGTGTAGCGTTTGGAGAAGGGATAGGTCACGGCGAGCAGTGCGCCGCCGACCGCGAGCCCGATGGTCAGGCGGTTCGTCGCCAGCACCAGGAGTCCCGCCATCAGGATTAACACGGCGAATAAGACGAGCGCTTCGGTGCTGGTGACCGCGCCGGTGGCGAGCGGTCGGTCGCGGGTGCGTTCGACCTGGCCATCGAAATTCCGGTCGGCGTAGTCGTTGAGGACGCAGCCGGCGGAGCGCATGAGGAAAGTGCCGGTGACGAAGATCAGGAAAATTCTGAGTGACGGCGAACCACTGCCGGCGATCCAGAGCGCCCACAACATCGGCCACAAGAGCAGCAGGACCCCGATTGGACGGTGCATGCGGGCGAGGCGGGCGTACTGCGTAAGACGGTCGAGGATTCGTTCTTTGTCTAGTTGCATAGACTGTCGGGTTGACGTCACCCGGCTGTTACACGTTGGCATATTCTACGCGCTCGGCCAGCCAGCGGCCGATGAGCTCTCTGGCCGCTACCGGATGATCTGACAAAAGCTGGGTGGCCGTCTTCTGGACGTCCAACAGTAGCGCCGCGTCGCGGCTCAGGTCCGCGATTCGGAACTGCGAAGCGCCGGCCTGACGCGTGCCGAGCAATTCGCCCGGCCCACGCAGCGCCAGGTCGCGATCGGCGATGACGAACCCGTCTGTAGTTTCGCGCATCACCTGCAGGCGTTCCTTCGCCATCGGCGACAGCGGCGCCTTGTACAACAGCAGGCAGTCGGCTTGCTGACCGCCTCTGCCAACGCGACCGCGCAATTGATGGAGCTGCGAGAGACCGAGGCGCTCGGCGTTCTCGATGATCATGAGGCTTGCATTCGGCACGTCCACGCCAACTTCGACGACGGTGGTAGCGACGAGGAGTGCGGTCTTGCCTTGGACGAACGCGGCCATCGCGGCGTCCTTGTCCTTTTCCGGCAGGCGGCCGTGCACGAGGCCAATGCGAATGTCCGGCAGTGCTTCGGCGAGCTGCTCGGCGGTATCGGTCGCAGCCTGGT
Organism: Gammaproteobacteria bacterium; assembly: GCA_963662545.2. Lineage (GTDB taxonomy): Bacteria > Pseudomonadota > Gammaproteobacteria > JAYYZW01. Next base: position 696,120 of record CAXXLL010000003.1, on the reverse strand, counting down.
ACTGGAGTGCTTCGGATTCGTCGATCAGGGGGCACACCCAGTACACTTGGCGTCCTTCGCGGCAGGCGGCCGCGATGCGTTCGACGATCTCGTGGCGCCGGGTCTCGGGCAAGACGGCCGTGCGCACCGGCTTGCGTCCGGGCGGCAACTCGTCGAGCACGGACACGTCGAGATCCGCGTAGGCGGTCATCGCCAGGGTGCGTGGGATCGGCGTCGCGGTCATGATCAATTGATGCGGCCGAAAGCCCTCGCGGGCGCCTTTGTCACGGAGCGCCAGGCGTTGATCGACGCCGAAGCGGTGCTGCTCATCGACGATTATGAGCCCCAGGCGACCGTATGCGACGTCGCTTTGGAAAAGCGCATGCGTGCCGATCGCGAGCGCCGGCCGATCGCTGGCGAGCCGCTCGAGCAGCGGCGCGCGGGCGGCCTTGGTCAGACGGCTGGTCAGGAGTACGACGTCGACATCCAGCGGTTCAAACCAGCGCTGCAGGTTGCGCGCGTGTTGCTCGGCCAGGAGCTCGGTCGGCGCCATCAGGGCGACTTGATATCCGTGTTCGATCAGAACGGTCGCGACGGTCGCGGCGACGGCGGTCTTGCCCGCGCCGACATCGCCCTGCAGCAGGCGCAGCATCGGCACGCCACTGGCAATATCGCGATCGAGTTCCTCGATCACGCGTTGCTGCGCGTGGGTCAAATCGAATCCGAAACCTTCGAAGAGGCGCGCGCGCAAGCTACTGCCGGCGATCTTCGGCGCGGCAAAGTCCCGCGCGTTCTCGCGCAGCCGTTTAAGGCTAATCTGATGCGCGAGGAGTTCCTCGAATACGAGTCGACGCTGTGCCGGGTGTACGGATTCGGCGAGTTGCTCGGTCGATGCGTCCGGCGGCGGGCGGTGCACGAATCGCAAGGCTTCGTGCAGCCCGGGAAGGCCGAGCTTGTCCATAATGCCGGTGGGTATCAACTCGTCGACCACCTCGTAGGAGTCCATGATCGCCAGCGCCTGATCGGTGAGCTTGCGCAGTCGCGGCTGGTGCAAGCCTTCGGTCGCCGGATAAATGGGCGTCAGTACTTCGGCCACCGGCGGCGGATCGTCGAGGTCGATGACCTGCCATTCGGGGTGGATCATCTCGATCGTCTTCGGGCCGCGGCGGGCCTCGCCGAAGCAGCGCACCCGCCGGCCCGCCGCCAGTCGGTTTTGCTGCGAGCGGCTGAAGTAAAAAAAGCGCAGGTGAAGAGCGCCTGTGCCGTCGCTTACCCGGCAGACCAACGAGCGCCGTCGCCCAAACACGATCTGGGCCGCCTCGATGGTGCCCTCGATCTGGGCTTCGTGATAGATCCGGAGCGCGCCGATGGGCGTCAGGCGGGTGCGATCCTGATAACGCAGAGGCAGGTGGAACAGGAGATCGCCGACGCGAAGGATCTTTAGTCGTTCAAGGGTCTGAGCGAGTTTGGGACCGACGCCGTTGAGCTTGATAACCGGGTCGTCGAGGATGATCTTTTCCGGCATCGCGCTCGGCGGCGGTCGTGCGGGCGTCAGCCCTTAGGAGCATCAAAGGCGCCCACCCGGTTGCGGCTCGCGAAACAAGTTCGAGTCGCCCAGATCACCTCGTGTCTCATGTCGTTCAGGCGCGCTTGCGGTGTACGCGCACCACGGTCTTGATGTTTCTCAGAACGCGCAGTACGTTCGCCAGATGCGTGCGGTCCTTGACGCCGATGATGAGGTGCATGTTCGAATAGTGTTCGTCGCGTTCGCTGAGTTCGATGCCTTCGATATTGGCGCTCTCAGCCGCACAGGCCGCAGCCACCGTCGCGAGCACACCGCGCTGATTGACGACGTCCAGCACAATTTCCGCACTGAATTCCCGATCGAGATCCGGTGCCCATTCTACGTCCACCCATTTGTCGGGCGCGCTGCGGAAATTGATCACGTTTTTGCATGACGGATGGTGGATGACAATACCGCGGCCGGCGGTCAGTGATCCCATGATCGGATCTCCCGGGATGGGATAACAACACTTCGGAATGGTGACCACCATGCCCTCGGTGCCGTGAATGAGCAGTGGTCCGGGGGCCTCGCGGCGATTGGTCCGGCCACCACGGCCCTTTTTGCCGCGTGCGCTCGGCGTATCCGGGGTATTGCCGATCAAGCTGCGTGCAACGAGCGGCGCGGGACGCACGCCGAGGCCGATGTCGGCCAGGAGGTCTTCGATTGTCGCCAAATTGAAGCTTTTGAGCGCTGCCTTGAGCCGCGGCTTACCGAGCTTTTCGATCGAACTTTCGAAGTGTTCGAGTTCGCGGTTTAGCATGCGCTTGCCGAGCGTACGCGCTTCGTCTTGTCGTAGGTTCTTGAGGAAGTGGCGAATGTTGGCGCGCGCCTTGCCGGTGACGACGAAGTTCAGCCACGTGGGGTTCGGGCGCGCTCCGGGCGCGGTGACGATCTCGATCGTCTGGCCGGTATCGAGTGGCGTTCTGAGCGGCGCGAGCCGCCGGTCTATGCGGCAGCCAACACAGGTGTTGCCGAGATCGGTGTGAATGGCGTAGGCGAGGTCGACGGCGGTCGCCCCGCGCGGCAGTTCCATGATCTTGCCTTTGGGTGTGAACACGTAGACTTCGTCTGGAAACAGGTCGACTTTCACATTCTCCAGAAATTCCTGCGAATCGCCTGCCTGCTTCTGCATCTCGATCACGCCACGCAGCCATTCGCGCGCGCGCTTGTGAGCACTCTTGGCGGCGCTGTCGCCGGTTTTGTAAAGCCAGTGTGCGGCGATGCCGGCTTCGGCGACCTGGTCCATCTCGTTGGTTCGGATCTGCATTTCGATAGGCACGCCGAACGGACCGAAGAGTACAGTGTGCAGGGACTGATAGCCGTTGGCCTTGGACATCGCGATGTAATCCTTGAAGGTGCCGGGCACCGGCTTGTACAAACCGTGGATCACTCCGAGTGTGCGGTAGCAGGTATCGACCGAGTCGACGATGATGCGAAAGGCGTAAACATCGTTTACTTCGACCAGATGCAGGTGCTTCTCGCGCATCTTTTTATAGATGCTGTAGAGATGTTTCTCGCGTCCGACTACGTGCGCGACGAGTTTCTCCTGGCGGAGGTAACGCTTGATGCGGTTCCGGATCTTGGTGATGACTTCCTTGCGGTTGCCACGGATTTTCTGCACGACGTTTCTCAGCACCTGCGAACGCAAGGGATAGAGCGCGTGAAAGCCCAGGTCTTCGAGTTCGAGACGGATGGCGTTCATGCCGAGGCGCTGTGCGATCGGTGCATAGATCTCGAGCGTTTCGCGGGCGATGCGCCTTCGTTGCTCCGCTTCGAGCGCACCTAGCGTGCGCATGTTGTGCAGACGATCGGCCAGCTTGACCAGGATGACGCGGATGTCATCGGCCATCGCCATCAGCATTTTTTGAAAGTTCTGAGCCTGGGCTTCGACGTGTGACTCGGTTTCGATCTGGGTCAGCTTACTCAGTCCATCGACGATCTGGGCGACCTCACTGCCGAACTCGTCGCTAATTCGGTCGACGACGATCGCCGTGTCCTCGATGACGTCGTGCAGCATCGCGGCCACGAGGGTTTCGTGGTCCATGTGCATATCGGCGAGGATGTTCGCGACGGCCAGCGGATGCTGGATGTAGGGTTCGCCGCTCTTGCGGACCTGCCCATCGTGCGCCTCAGCGCTGAAGCGGTAGGCCTGGCGTACCTGTTTTATTTGCTCTACTGACAGGTAGGAGCGGCTGCGACGGCACAGGTCGTCGATGCAGAGCGCCGGGGCCTCGATAGGAAGGGGGGTGGCGCTCACGGGGAACGGCTGGGGTGACTGTGCGGGCGCCACCCCTGGCAGCCTTGTCGAACCTTACGGTCGCGGATCGGGCCGGGCGGCGATCTGTTGCTCGGCAAACTCCGCGGCGAGGTCGTATTCCTCCGCGGCGCGTTCCTTGGCCTCGATTTCGTCCAGGATCTCCTGATTCATCAGGCCGGCCGCGATTTCGCGGAGCGCTACAACGGTCGGCTTATCGTTGTCGACATCGACCAGGGGATGCGCGCCCTGGGCAATCTGCCGAGCGCGCCGGCTGGCGACCAGTACCAGGTCGAAGCGGTTATCGACGGAGGGCAAACAGTCTTCGACAGTCACACGTGCCATGGCATTGGAATCCCCGAAAAAAAGTAAGCGGGTTGAATCCAGCGAGCTGGACGGCGGAGCATAGCAAAATCTGGCTCAAGTGGCCACGAGCTGAGTGAGGATGTCCGCGTGGCGCGCCTGCTGTATGGCACGCCGCTGGCGCGCAGCTCCAACGACGTTCCCGAGCGCGACGACGGCGCGATCGAAATCGTCGTTGAACACGAGGTAGTCGTATTCGTGGTAGTGCGACATCTCGTTCACGGCGTCGCGCATGCGGCGCACGATCACTTCTGCGCTGTCGCCGCCCCGATCGGTGAGGCGTCGCTCGAGTTCCTTGACCGACGGCGGGAGAATAAAGATCGAGACGGTGTTGTCGGACCTTTCCCGCACCATGCGCGCACCCTGCCAGTCAATGTCGAGCACGACATCGCGGCCGTTCTGGAGATGCTCGAATACTCTATCGCGGCTTGTTCCGTAGCGGTGATCGAAGACCACGGCGTGCTCGAGAAATTCGCCGCCGGCGATCATGGCGTCGAACTTCGCGTCGTTGACGAAGTGGTAGTCGATGCCGTCCCGCTCGTCAGCCCGGCGCGGGCGTGTCGTGTGTGACACTGAGACGTCCAAGCCCTCGGTAGCATTTAGGAGCGCGTGCACCAGGGTCGTTTTGCCGCCGCCCGAGGGCGCCGACACGACGAACAGGTATCCAGTGGCGGTGCTGGAATGGATCTCACTCAAGGTTTTGGACCTGTTCGCGCATTTGTTCGATCAGTACCTTGAGTTCGACCGCCGCCCCTGCGGTGTCGATGTGCGCCGATTTTGAACCGAGCGTGTTCGCTTCTCGATTGAGTTCCTGCATGAGGAAATCGAGCCGTCGCCCGATCGGTTCGTCGGCGTCCAATACGCGCGTGACTTCCTCGACGTGCGCCCGCAGCCGATCGAGTTCCTCAGCGACATCCAGCCGCTGCAGCAGCAGCGCGCACTCCTGTTCGACGCGGGATTCGTCCAGACCGCCAGCAATCTCTCGGATCCGCTGATAGTGGCGCTCACGAACAGACTCGATGATTTCGGGCACGCGCACCTCGAGCATGTCGAGTTGTGCCGATAGTCCGGCGAGCCGCTTGATGATGGTGTCCTTGAGCTTGCTACCCTCGCGCCGCCGGGTATCGAGAAATTCATCTAGCGCGTCGTTCAGTTTGCCGAGCACCACTCGGTTGACGGCATCGAGATCCACCTCCGGGACTTCCGTAACGCCCGGCCAGCGCAGTACGTCCATGGGGTTAATCGGCGCGTCGCCGCCGGTGTATAAAGCGATTTTCCGCGTCGCCTCGACCAGCGCTTGGGCGGCCCGTTCGTTGATGCGGATTTCACTCGCGATGGCTTGGGCGACATCGATGCGCAGGATGCAATCGACTTTGCCGCCCTTGACGTCGCGGCCTACGCGATTGCGCACGGCGGATTCGAGCCCGCGAAACTCCTCGGGGAGCCGCACGAATACTTCCGAGTAACGGTGATTGACCGAGCGTAGTTCCCACGCACCGCGCCCCCAATTGCCGTCGAATTCGACGCGCGCGAAACTGGTCATGCTGGAAGGCATAGTGAGATCGATCGTCTCCTGCTGCGAAAGCCTGATAGTTGATCTTAACAGGATGTCGAAGGCACTTTCCGCACCGGTTAGTGCGTGAGCCAGGTGCCGCAATGCGTTTAGCAGACGGCGTCCTCGTTGGCAGGTCTGATGGTTATAATGACGCCAAATCAACGACGAGAGCTTGGATGTCACAAAGGCCGAGCGGTCGCGCGCCCGACGAAATGCGCAAAGTGTGTTTTACGCGGAACTATACCGTGCATGCGGAAGGATCGGTGCTGGTCGAATTCGGCGAGACCCGGGTGATCTGTAACGCCAGCGTGGAATCGCGCGTGCCTCCCTTTCTCAAGGGCTCGGGTACAGGCTGGGTCACGGCCGAATACGGGATGCTCCCGCGCGCGACTCATTCGCGTATGCGGCGCGAGGCCAATCAAGGACGCCAGGGCGGGCGCACGCTGGAAATTCAGCGTTTGATCGGCCGCTCACTGCGCGCAGTGGTCGACCTGGAAGCGCTGGGCGAGCAGACGATCACGCTTGACTGCGATGTGCTGCAAGCTGACGGCGGCACGCGGACCGCGTCGATCACCGGCGCCTACATCGCGCTGGCCGATGCCGTGGACAAGCTGATGGAGACCCGCAAGATCTCGAAGAATCCCTTGCACGGCGCGGTGGCTTCCGTGTCGGTGGGCATCTTCGACGGCGCACCCGTACTCGACCTCGACTATGCTGAGGATTCCAACGCGGAGACGGATATGAACGTCGTCATGAACAATGCGCGGCATTTCGTCGAGATCCAGGGTACCGCGGAAGGTCATGCTTTCCGACGCGATGAATTGGATGAATTGCTGAATCTTGCGTCAGTGGGGATCGCGGACCTGATCAAGCTGCAGGAGGCAGCGCGGGCGAACTGAATGTTTGCGCGTGCGCAGTGGCCCGTACCTCCATCGGACAAGGTCAACACCACCCCCTCTCGCCCGACCGAATATTTTTGATGGACATCGTGCTCGCGAGTGCCAATCCCGGGAAGATAAGGGAACTCAAGGCAATGATGGAAGGGCTTGAGGTGCAGGTCTATCTGCAGTCGGAATTCGAAATTCCGCCGGTGGACGAGACCGGCACGACCTTCGTCGAGAACGCGATCATCAAGGCACGCCATGCGGCGAAGCTTGCCCGGCTGCCCGCAATTGCCGATGACTCCGGCCTCTCGGTCGACGCGTTGAACGGCGCGCCCGGCGTTTATTCTGCGCGCTACGCAGGTCCCGGAGCGAGTGATGAAGCGAACCTCAAGAAACTCCTTACCGATGTCGAATCCGTGCCCGTCGCTGAACGTTCCTGTCGATTCATCTGTGTTATCGCGTACCTCAAAAGCGCCGACGATCCCTTGCCCGTAATCGCGACTGGCGTATGGGAAGGATCCTTGCTGCGATCGCCCCGCGGTAGCAACGGTTTCGGCTACGATCCGATCTTCTATGTCCCTGACCGGGACTGTTCCTCGGCGGAGCTGGATCCGACCACGAAGAACCGCATCAGCCATCGAGCCCAGGCGCTGAGTGCCTTGCTCGCGTCGTTTCGTCCGGCATGAGCGCTAACCTCTACGTCCACCTGCCCTGGTGCGTGAGCAAGTGTCCCTATTGTGATTTCAATTCCTACGAGCGCGATCCGGTGCTGGCGGAAGATGAATACGTTCGTGCCCTTCTTGCGGATCTCGACGTCGAACTCGACGCCTGGGGCGCGATCGAACTCGCGAGCGTTTTCATCGGCGGCGGTACGCCCAGTCTCTTCAGCGGTGGTGCGATCGCAGCGCTGCTAGACGGACTTACCGCGCGCTGTGTCTTCGAGGAAGATATCGAAATCACTCTCGAAGCAAACCCGGGGACGGTCGACGCCGAGCGGTTTCGCGATTACCACGCGGCCGGCGTCAATCGGCTCTCGATCGGCGTGCAGAGCTTCGACGATGGCAAACTCAAAGCCCTAGGCCGGATCCACGACGGCGCTGAAGCGCGCCGCGCCATCGATGCCGCCCGTGACGCCGGCTTTGGCAATCTAAATTTGGATTTGATGTTCGGTTTGCCGGGCGATCGTCCAGGGGATGGTGTGATTGACCTGGAGCAAGCGCTGGCTTTCGCACCCGAGCACATTTCGTGGTACCAGCTCACCATCGAGGAAGGGACCGCGTTCGCGCGCAAGCCGCCGCCATTACCGGGACACGATCAGATCTGCGACGATTATGAATGCGGCGTCGAACGGTTGGCACAGGGCGGCTTCGTGCAATATGAAATCTCGGCGTACGCGCGGTCCGGCCGCGAGGCGCGGCACAACCTGAACTACTGGCGATTCGGGGATTACCTTGGGATCGGCGCCGGTGCGCACGGCAAGCGCACGGATGCGACGGGGATCGTGCGCACGGTCAAGATTCGCCATCCCCGGCGCTACGTCAAGGAAGCTCGGCGCGGGTATGCGCTCGAAAGCGAGCAGGCCATCGAGGGCGTTACTCTGGCGACGGAATTCATGCTTAATGCACTCCGGCTCAAGCAGGGATTTACGCTGCGCGAATTCGAAACGAGTACGCGCTTGCCCGTTAGCGTCGTGGCCACGCCGCTGGAGAATGCGGTCGATCGCGGTTGGCTGGATCGAACAGGCGAGCGGGTCGAACCGACGGATACGGGCTTTCGCTTTTTGAACGATCTGCAAATCCTCTTTACCGATCTCGAGGAAGAGGTCGATGCCCACCCCTGAAACGATGCAGGCGATGCGGTTGCATGAAGCCGGCCAGCACCTGGTTCTCGAATCGATCCCCGTGCCGGCGCCGCGGGTCGGTGAAGTTCTGGTGCAGGTGTCGGTCTGCGGGGTCTGCCGCACGGATCTGCACATCATCGACGGCGATCTCAATGCCGCGAAGTATCCCCTGATCCCCGGCCATGAGATCGTTGGTCGCGTGGTGGAAGTCGGCCACAGTGTCGAGGACCTCGACCTGCACGCACGCGTCGGTATTCCCTGGCTCGGGCATACTTGTGGTGAGTGTACCTACTGCAAGGGCGGGCGCGAGAACCTCTGTGATCGGGCCGGATTCACCGGCTATACGGTAGACGGCGGTTACGCGGAGTATTGCCTCGCCGATGCACGCTATTGTTTCGAACTGCCGGAGACGTTCGGCGACCTGGTGGCGGCGCCGCTTTTATGCGCGGGTCTGATCGGCTACCGCTCGTTATGCAAGGCGGGATCCGCACGTCGCCTCGGCATTATGGGATTCGGCGCGGCAGCGCACATCGTTACGCAGATCGCGGTATTCCAGGAGCGCGAAGTGTTTGCGTTCACGCGTCCCGGCGACGGCGCCGCGCAGAAATTCGCGCGCGAGATGGGCGCCATCTGGGCTGGCGGCTCGGACGAGATGCCGTCCTGCGAGCTGGACGCCGTGATCATTTTTGCGCCGGTTGGCGCGCTCGTGCCGACGGCACTCGCGATGCTGTGCAAGGGCGGCCGGGTCGTCTGCGGTGGCATCCACATGAGCGACATTCCCGCGTTTCCCTACGACATCCTGTGGGGTGAACGCCAGATCGTATCGGTCGCGAATCTGACCCGGGACGACGCTCGCGAGTTCTTCGCCCTTGCCGTGCGGGTTCCTGTTAGGAGTCACGTCAAGCCGTACGCTCTTCGGGATGCGAATAAAGCACTTGACGATCTGCGGGCCGGCCGCCTAGAGGGCGCCGCCGTTATCACCGTCGAATGAGCGGGCGGGCAGTGGGTCGCCGAAAGCGGTGCGCGGATGTGGAGTCGAATTCGTTCGGCTTCACTTTATAATGATCGCAAGTCCGCATCGAAAAAATCTGACATGAGCCGCGAGCAACTTGAACATGCCCTGGAACGCCTGCGCCGCGAGCTCGATGACATCGACCCCGGTGCAGTAGACGTTGATGAAAAACTGCGCGTACTGATCGATGACGTAGAAGGGCGGCTCGATGCGCTGGAACGTGGCGATGGTGACGCCTCGCTCGTTGACGCCGTGAAGCATCACATCGAGCAATTCGAGCTTGCACACCCCCGGATCACCAACATTCTGAATGACATCATGGTGACCCTGAGCAACATGGGGATCTAGGGAACCTCTGAATAAGTCACGGTGGGTCTGAATGGTTCATGCAATGGTTCAGATCAAGGCACGAATCGCCGGCCATAGCGGTGACTATGGGCCAGGATCGTCGGTTACGGCTCCGCGATTTCTTGGACAAGGCAGATGGGCCATGACTTATTCAGGGGTTCCCTAAAATACCTCAAGCCGGAATGAATGCGTTCTCGTAGGATTCCATAAAAACCATCTCTTCCAGCGGCCGCCGATTGAGCTTTTTCGGAAATGGTTTTACCGGCCATCCCATCGGAATCATGGCGGCGGTCGAGACCTCGTCGGGAATGCCGAGCAGGGTTTTGACCTGCGGCTCGACGGCGCAGAGCAGGGTCGTCAGGGCCGTTCCAAGGCCGACGTTGCGCGCGGCGAGCATCATGTTCTGTATCTGGGGATAGACCGAAGCGCCGCCGACGATGCTCAGGCGGTCGAGATCGACATCGGTCGGGTGGACGTCGGCAAGTCGTGCACAGACCATCACCAGGATCGGGATCTCGGCGAGGTGCCGCGCGAAGTAATCGGCATCGTCAATGAGTTGCGAACGTCCGCCGACGCGGACTTTTCCCTGGTCAATACCCACGACGTAGGCGTCCCAGATCGGCAGGTAGAGACCCTGCAGTTTTTCCTTCATCGCGGTTTCGCGCACCACGATCAGGCTCACTGGTTGGCGGTTACCACCGCTGGGTCCCCATCGCACTGCATCGAGCACGTTCGCCAGCATCTCATCGGGGACGGGATCAGGCTTGAAATAACGGCAGGTGTGAGTGGTGCGGACGATGTCTGTGAATTCCATTTGAAACCTCGCCGGCGGCGAATGCCGGGAACGTACTTGCGGTACTGCTTGGCCAAGTGGGCGCCGCGGAAAGTTTCCGGTCCCGTTATGGAATCAACGCCGGCATTTCGACGCGAACGAACCCGGAGCCGGGTAGATCTCGGGGGTGACCCCCGAGGATAGTTCGGGGCAGCCTTATCTAGCCTCCGCCCCCGGAATACTGTTGCCACCACTCGTTGTCGAGTTTCGAGACGTCGATCTGCTCGTAGACGAGTTCTTCCTCGTCGGCCACGACCGTTTCTTCCGTCGTCGCCGGACTCGCGCTCGGCGCGGGTTTCGCGGCCTGGGCCGCCGGCTTGTCGTCTCCGCAGGCGCTGATGAGCAGTCCTACCAGGAACAGCAGTAACACTCGGTATTTCATGATGCACTCCTCCCGAATCGGCACACCGGGCACTATATCACCGCCAAGGTCCGGGCATGTAATCGACGCCGAAGGCGCCAGCCGGTCAGATGGCATCGATCGATGTCGATGCCGCTAAGATCAGTCGTTCGCCGACGGCGGGCGCCGCAGGCCCTTGGTGCGTGCGCGGTTCTTTTTGTCATTCAGTCTACGCTTGCGTGATGCCGCGGACGGCCGGGTGGGGATGCGGGGCCGCGGGCGGCGGGCGCCGTGGCAGATCAAGGCCTGCAGCCGTAGCAGGGCGTCCGCGCGATTTCGATCCTGGCTGCGATAGCGCTGCGCCTTGATGGTGACCATGCCCGTGCGCGAAACGCGGCGGTCGGCGAGCGCGAGTACGCCATCTTTGTAGCGTTGCGGCAGCGAGGAGCGCGCTACGTCAAACCGCAGGACGACGGCGGTCGAGACTTTGTTTACGTTCTGCCCGCCGGGGCCGCTGGCGCGCGTCGCGGAGATTTCGATCTCATGCGCCGGGATCTCGATGTCATGCGCAATTTTCAGCATCGGCGCAGCATATCACCCCGTCTGTTCGGCCCCGGGGCTTATCAGCAGGATGCGCAGCCGGTGCTTATTCGAGCCCGTGTGTGTCTATCCGTTGGTAGTTTTCGCGCTCCCCCTGGTAGAAAAGGCGCCCGCGTTCGTCGGGCACGATCGCGATCGTCGCGGACGGTTCGTCTGTCCGCCGGAAATGCTGCGCGTTGACGGCCAGCAGCGGCTGTGGCTCGGCACCGCTTTCGCGCGTAAGTAATTGGCCCCGCGTCCCCGTGATCTCCATGCGATCGGGTTCGTCATCCGAACCTTGCGGGAACCGGTAAGTCGCCCGTTCATACGTCCCCGTGATGGCGCTTGCCTGAATGCCCGCTACGGGCTCGAATGTCGCCGCCGGGACGTCGCGCGTCAGGTATTGCTCAATCGCCGTACGCATCTTTCGAAGCGGCACATGGGTGAAGGCGTTGATCACGACGAAGTAGCCGCGCGCCGTGCGCGGGTTGTAGCCGAAGTGGGCGAGATAACCATCGCCGTCGCCGCCGTGGCCATGGAACAGCACGCCGTTGCTGAACCAGGAATAGATCCCGAGTCCATATCCAAAGCGCAGGCCGGAGCGCGCGGCGAGTGTCGACTCCGGAAACTCCATGCGCGCGATCAGCGTCCCGGGCACGATGCGCCGACCCCCGACTTCGCCGCGGCCGGTGAACAGCTTGACGAAGCCGGCCATATCGCGCGGCCGCGCATTGATCGCGCCGAACGCGCGAAACAGCATGTGCCAATAGGGGATGGGCGTGCTGGCATCACTGTCATATCCGGCGGCGAGCGAGTTTCGTGGCGTCGAATCGAGCAACACCGAGGCCGTGTCCATGGCGAGCGGGGCGAAAATACGATCGCGGACGAAGACTTCGTAGGGGATCCCGGTGCGCTGCTCGAGCGCATACGCCGCAAGGCCCGCGCCCGCGTTGCTATAGGAATAATGCAGGCCGGGCCGCCACAGTACTCGCCGGTTCTGCGGTCGGAACCGCACGGCGTCTGCGAGTGCGAACGGCGCCGGGTCGCTGTGGTACATCTCCTCCATCGACAAATCTGCAAATCCCGCGCTGTGTTCCAGTAGATGGACGAGCGTGACGGGATGCTCCGGTGCCCACGAATTCACATAAAAACCAGGACCGATCAAGGCGTCGAGCGGTGCGTCGAGGTCCAACAGGCCGTCTTCTGCCGCCATGAGGACGGCGAGCGCCGTGAACGCTTTCGTGATGGAGCCGATCCTGAACACGGTATCGTCGTCGGCCGCGCGGCCGCTTTCGAGGTTGGCGATACCGCGCGCGCCGGCGAATACCGTCTCCTGGCCTGAAACCAGCGCGGCGCCAAAGGCGGGTACGCCGTAGGCCTGGCGGATCGCGTCAAGCCGATCGATCAAGGCGGCCGTATCGTCGGCGGCAAGGCCGGGCGCGAAGACGAGGAACGCCGCGCACAGTCCCGCTGAAAAAATGAGTGAGACCCGGGCCGCTACAGTTTGGTTTGGCGTCGAAGGCATAGCCGTTGAGCATGAACGAAAGCCGTGTATGCGTCGATTTTGGACCCGGCAGTCAGCCGCAGGTCGAGAACCACTGGGTGTTTTGCGGAGCGGGTACTCCCCCGAATGCGTGAGCGCGCCGTGCGTCCTGCCGCTACCGCATCAAACACACGCGCTCACAACAGGTAGATCACCGCGAGCAAGCCCGTGATGGACATCGTGATCGTATACGGCAATGCCATCCACACCATGCGTCCGTAAGACAGCCGAATGACCGGCGCGATGGCCGACGTCAACAAGAACAGGAATGCGGCCTGCCCGTTCGGTGTGGCCACGCTCGGGATATTGGTGCCGGTGTTGATGGCGACGGCGAGAAGGTCGAACTGTTCGCGCGTGATCTGGCCGGCGTCGAGGGCTTTGAACACTTCGGAGATGTAAACGGTAGCGACGAACACGTTGTCGCTGATCATCGAAAGAACGCCATTCGCAACGTAGAACGCCGCGGTCTGCATGTTGCCTTCCATGGCGAGCCCCCATGCGATCACGGGTGTGAACAGGTGCTGATCGTGAATGACGGCAACGATGCTGAAAAAGACCACGAGCAGCGCCGTAAACGGCAGCGCTTCCTCGAAAGCATGGCCCAGCCGATGTTCTTCGGTGATACCGTTAAAGGCGGTGGCGAGCACGATAACCGTGAGTCCGATGACGCCGACTTCGGCGAGGTGGAAACCGAGCGCAAAACACAGAAACACCCCGGTGATCCCTTGCACCCAGAGCTGGGCGACGTCCTGTAGGGTGCGCTTCTCGGTTTCGTGGGTGTCGTAACCAATCAGAATTATACGCACGTTGTCCGGCAGTTCCTGGCCGAAGCCGAACCAGTGCAGTTTCTCTAGCAACACGCAGGTCGTTAACCCGACGGCGAGCACCGGCATGGTAACCGGCGCCATACGCACGAAGAATTCGGCGAACTCCCAGCCGGCCATCTTAGCGATCAGCAGATTCTGCGGTTCGCCGACCAGTGTGCACACGCCCCCCAGTGCCGTGCCGATGGCGCCGTGCATCATGAGGGTTCGCAGGAATGCGCGGAATTCATCGAGGTCCGATCGATGGAGTTCCTGAACCTCATCATCCCCTGAGGCATCGTGATCACTCGTGTATTGCTTGCCGGAGGCAATCTTGTGGTAGACGAGGTAAAACCCTTCGGCGACCGTGATGATGACGGCTGTCACCGTGAGGGCATCCAGGAAGGCCGACAGTACCGCGGAGACTCCGCAGAACAGAAGCGACAAGAGTGCTTTGGAGCGCACCTTGAGCAGGATCTTGGTGAACGTGAAGAGCAGCAATTCTTTGAGAAAGAAGATGCCGGCGACCATGAACATGAGCAGCAGGATCACGGGGAAGTTTTGCAGGATTTCGTCGTACACCGTGTCCGGCGTGGTGAGTCCGACCACCACGGCCTCGATCGCGAGCAGTCCGCCCGGTTGCAGCGGGTAGCACTTGAGCGCCATTGCGAGACAAAAGATAAATTCCAGGATCAGGCACCAGCCCGTGATGAAGGGGCCGACGGTGACGAGCAGGATAGGGTTTAAGACCAGAAAGCCGATGATGGTGAGCTTGTACCAGCCGGGCGAATGGCCCAGGAAATTCTTGGCAAAAGCCTGTGCCATCGTGTGTGCAGGCATGGTTCTCCGTCCCCCGAAAACTCTATCAGCCGTTGTTGCCATCGCGCCGTACCCCATGCAGCCGAAGTCCTTGCAGACTTACTCCAGAGAGGGATAGCGGCGCTTTAAACTTAAAAGTTAACTAAAAGTGGCCTCAATATGCGTGTTGAAAGTCGATCCTGCGCTATGCGGACTTCCCCGGCGCTCATCTTTTAGGCATAGATTGCGCCCTGTCGCTGCCCGCGCGGCTTGCCTGAATACCTAACATGAGGATTGAGATCACGTCTCAAAGAGTCAAGCTGCCAGCTGGCGCAGTACGTATTGCAGGATCCCGCCGTTTTGGTAGTACTCCCATTCCTTGGGCGTATCGACGCGTACGGTACAAGGAAACCGGGTGGGCGTTCCTTCACCGTCGTCGGCGACCACGGTGACCTCACTGACGCCCAGATCGAGGCCCTCGACCGCGTAAGTTTCGGTGCCGGTCAAGCCGAGTGACTCGGCATTTTGTCCGTCCTTAAAGATCAGCGGCAAAACGCCCATACCGACGAGATTGGAGCGGTGAATGCGCTCGAAGCTTTCGGTGAGGACGGCGCGTACGCCTAACAGCAGCGTGCCTTTGGCGGCCCAGTCGCGCGACGAACCGGTGCCGTACTCCTTGCCGGCGAGCACGAGCAGGGGGATGTTTTCTTCCTGATAGCGCATCGCCGCATCGTAAATCGACATCTCGTCGCCGGACGGTTGGTGCCGGGTCCAGCCGCCTTCTGTTCCCGGCGCGAGTTGATTGCGCAGCCGGATATTCCCGAACGTGCCGCGCATCATGACCTCGTGATTACCGCGCCTCGATCCATAGGAATTGAAATCGACGGGTTGTACACCGTTACTGATCAGGTATTCGCCGGCCGGGCTGTCGGCCTTGATCGATCCGGCGGGTGAGATGTGGTCCGTGGTGATGGAATCGCCCAACTTTGCCAGCACGCGAGCGCCCGCGATCGGCCGGATGCTTTCAGGCTCCCTCGGCATGTCGACGAAGTAGGGCGGATTCTTGACGTAAGTCGAGGTGTCGTCCCATGCATACTGGTTGGACGCGGAAACCTGGATACCCGCCCATTGCGCGTCGCCCTTGAACACGTTTTCGTAACCTGTCGAATACATGTCGGAATCGATGGCGGCGGCGATAGTCTCCTGTATTTCCTGCGCCGTCGGCCAGATGTCCTCGAGTGAGACATCCTTGCCGTGGGCATCCTGTCCGATCGGTTCGTTGAATAGATCGATGTCCAGGGTACCGGCGATGGCGTAGGCGACGACCAGTGGCGGCGATGCCAGGAAGTTCATTTTAACTTCGGCGTGTATGCGGCCCTCGAAATTGCGGTTACCCGAGAGCACGGCGCAGGCCACCAGGTCACCCGATTTGATGGCGCCACTAATCGGCGTCGGCAGGGGGCCCGAATTGCCAATGCAGGTCGTGCAACCGTATCCGACGGTATGAAAACCGAGTGCTTGAAGGTGTGGCGTCAGGCCGGCTTTGTCGAGATAAGCCGATACCACCAGCGAGCCCGGTGCGAGACTGGTTTTGACCCATGGTTTGGACTTGAGGCCACATTCGTTGGCTTTTTTAGCGAGCAGGCCGGCACCGACCATGACCGAGGGATTGGAGGTGTTCGTGCAAGACGTGATCGCCGCGATCACAACGGCTCCGTCACGGATTTCAACGGTTTCGCCGTTGATTTCCGCTGGCGCGCTACCACCCGCGGCCCGGTCGCTCGTCGCCTCTTCGAGCAGTGTCGTAAACGCCGACTTGACGGCCTTGAGCGCAATGCGATCCTGCGGCCGCGTAGGACCAGCGAGGCTCGGTTCGACGGATCCCATGTCGAGTTCGAGCGTATCTGAATATTGGGCGTCGGCGCTTGCGGCGTCGCGCCACATGCCGGTCGTCTTGGCGTAGGCTTCGACCAGGGCCACTTGCTTGGCTTTACGCCCCGAAAGATTCAAGTAATTAATCGTCTCCCCGTCGATCGGAAAGATGCCGCAGGTGGCGCCGTATTCCGGCGCCATGTTGGCCAGGGTTGCGCGATCCGCAAGCGGCAAGTCGTCGAGACCGGGTCCGAAGAATTCGACGAACTTGCCGACCACGCCCTTCTCGCGGAGCATCTCGACGACGCGAAGTACTAGATCGGTCGCCGTCGATACTTCGTGCAGCTTGCCGGTGAGTTTGAATCCAACGACCTGCGGGATCAGCATCGTAATGGGCTGGCCCAGCATGGCGGCTTCGGCCTCGATGCCGCCCACGCCCCATCCCAGCACACCGAGTCCGTTGATCATGGTCGTATGCGAATCGGTGCCGACCAGGGTGTCCGGGTAGGCCACCCAGTCGCCGTCTAGTTTCGCGGCGAACACAGTGCGTGCGAGGTACTCGAGATTGACCTGGTGCACGATACCGGTATCAGGCGGAACGACCGCGAAGTTCGAGAACGCTTCCTGGCCCCATCGTAGGAAACTGTAGCGCTCTTTGTTTCGCTTAAATTCAATGCGCGCATTCTCCTCGGCGGCGTTGGCGGTTCCGAACACGTCGACCTGCACCGAGTGGTCAATTACGAGTTCGGCCGGTGACAGCGGATTGATCTTCGTCGGATCGCCGCCCAACTTTGTCATCGCATCGCGCATGGCAGCGAGATCCACCACCGCAGGGACGCCGGTGAAATCCTGCATCAAGACGCGTGCGGGGGTAAACGCGATTTCCTGGCTGGGCGCTGCCTTGGCGTCCCAGTTCGCCAACGCCTCGATGTCGTCTTTTGTAACGGCGACCCCGTCTTCGTGGCGCAGCATGTTTTCAAGCAGGATCTTCTGGGAAAAAGGCAGCTTTTCGATCGGGTATTTGCCTGCCAGGCGGGCCACGCTGAAAATCGTGTATGTCGTGTCACCGACAATGAGTTCGGTGCGGGCGTCGAATGAATTGTTCATCTTATCTCCATCATTTTCCGCCGCTGCCGGATCCGGCGGCATGTCGAATCGAGGGGAAGGGCCACCTATTATCGGCAATTCAATCGCATAGGTGTAGTTAAGGAATCTCTGAAAAAGTCATGGCCCATCTGCCTTACCCATGAAATCGCGGAGCCTTACGTTACGAAGCTTAGCCCTAGTCGCCGCTATGGCCGGCGATTCGTGCCTTGATCTGCACCATTGCATGAACCATTCAGACGCACCATGACTTACTCAGAGCTTCCTTAAGTCTACTCGGTCGCGTCGATGATGCCGCCACCGATGCAAACGTCTTCGTCGTAAAACACCACGGACTGGCCCGGTGTGACTGCACGCTGCGGTTTATCGAAGCGGACTTCAGCGCGGCCGTCGTCGATGCGCTCGATTTCGCAAGCCTGCTCCGTTTGCCGGTATCGCGTTTTGGCCTTGCAGCGAAATGGCATGCTGTGCGCGTTTCCCGCGACCCAGCTCAGTTCGTCGGCGATGAGCGCGGTGCGCATCAGGGCGGGGTGATCGTGGCCCTGCACGACGACGAGTTCGTTGGATTCAAGATTCTTGCCGGCAACGAACCACGGCAACTTATCGGCACCTCTGACACCGCCGATCCCGAGTCCCTGGCGTTGGCCCAGCGTGTAGTAAACCGCGCCGTGATGGTTGCCGATGACGTCGCCTTCGAGCGTGATGACCTGGCCCGGTTGGGAGGGCAGGTAGCGACTCAAAAATTCGCGGAAACGCTGTTCCCCGATAAAGCAGATTCCCGTGCTGTCTTTCTTTTCGTGCGTGGCTAGCCCCGCTTCGCGTGCGAGGCGGCGGACTTCGGTCTTTTCGAGGCCGCCGACGGGAAACAGCGATGCCGCAAGCGGCACCTGGCCCAGCGTGTAGAGGAAATAGCTTTGATCCTTGGTCCGATCCGTCCCCTTCAACAGGCGCCGTCGGCCGTTCACCGTATCCGAGGCGACGTAATGCCCGGTGGCAATGAGATCTCCTCCGATTGTCCTCGCCGCATCGAGGAAGGCCTTGAATTTTATTTCACGATTGCAAAGTACGTCGGGATTGGGAGTGCGACCCTGCCGGTATTCCGCCAGGAAATCTTCAAACACCTGATCCCAATAAGTGCGCGAAAGATCGATCGTGTTGATCGGGATGTCGAGGTGATCACACACGCCGAGGGCGTCGGCGACGTCGTCTTCCCAATTACAGCGGCCGTCATCCGGCGGTTCGTTCCAGTTTTTCATGAACAAGGCCGAGCATTTGAATCCGGCGCGTTTAACGCGTAACGCGGCGACGGACGAATCGACGCCGCCTGACATAGCGACGACGACGTGTAGCTTGTCCGCTTGTTCGCGCAGTTCTACCGGCAGCCAGGATTCAGTTTCTGAGATAAGCATGCAGTACCGTCGGGGGAAAGAGCTGGCGCGCCAGGAAGTCATCAACCGCGCGCGTGTTCCAGATGGTATTCAACGAAGCGGTGTTCAGATTCGTTCGACCATGGGGTCTTCCCACGACCCTTTGATCGTATATTTGCGCGTCAGAAATTTATTAACTTGCTCGGGAATGGATTTGAACATTTTTTCGCCGATGAAATAGACCGCGCCGGCGCCGATGCCGATTGGTCCAAACAGGGCGGCGGCCAGGGGAATGCTGCTCGACAAGGCCGGCGTGACGACGACGTGCTGGTCGTAATCCTTTTCCGCAAGCCCGGTGCGTCCAGATATGTCGATGCGCGCGGCGGGGCCGTCCATTAGCAGGCTGTTGGTATAGGCGTTGCCGAGTTCCAGCTCGAACACGCCGTCGATGCTGTCGAAGGTGAAGCCTTTTTTGAACAAGTCCGTGAAATCGAAAGAGAGTCGCCTGGGCAAGGTCTGTAGGCTGAGCAATCCGAACAGCCGGCCACTGCCCGGGTCAATGTCCAGAAAACGTCCGTCGACGACGTGCAATTCAAATGTTCCGGTCATGCGGTCAAGCGTAAAATCAGCCGGCGTTCCCTGCCAACTGGCATCGATGTGTATGTTGGTTGCGCCGCCTTCGATATTCGCTACGGTATAGTCGAAGCGTTCGAGCAACGGAGCGAGGGCGCCGCTCTCGACGTCAATGGTCAACCGGCTGCTGTGGAGGCGTTCATCGATGATCCAATCACCGACGGCCTCTACCGAGAAATCAGCATTGTTGAAGGTGAGCCTATCGAGCTTCAAGCCCTTGTCCAGCCGGGTCGTCCTGATTTCAGTCCGTCCAAATTCGACCGCTTTAAACTGAAATGATTGGCAGGCGAATTCAAGCGTTGGAATACGCCTCGGATCGAGATCGAAGACAACATCCTCGTTCTCGTTTTCTATTTTTACGAGGTGGAGGCGTTCGAGATCCAGTTTCAGGGAACCCTTGGTGATATCCTGGGGTATCGCGATGCGGCCGCTGGCGTCCACGCTCGATACCTCGACATTCCAATATTCCGGCTCCTTAGAACCAAGCAGCCGCACGTCCTCAATCGTTCGTCCAAACATGTGCAACTGCTTGACCTGAATATCGAAATTCGCGGGCATTGAGGCGAATTCGCCGGCGCGGGCGTTTTGGTCGCCATGAAGATAACCGGCCCATTCGGTCAGCGACAACTGTGGAATGTAGCCCCGCATCGTGATCCCCGGGGCATGCTTGAACTCGGGCGCAATCGATCCGAACAGCACTTCGATCCTTTCGACCACGCCTTTTCCGTCTGCGCCCGGGCGCGATGTAATTTCGACGTCCATCGTGTCGCCAAAGTCGATTCGGGTCGCCAGTGCAATTCGATCCTTGAGCACCGTTTCAATGCGCAGGGGTTTGCTCTCGGCGGAATGTTTTCCGAACGGCCAAGGCAGATCCACGTCGAGGCCCAAGAGGCTAGACTCGAGGGTCAAGCGGCGCGGCAAGGTCGACCCGTCGTCGCTCGGCGTTGGAATCGTCAGTACTGCTTTCCACGGCAGGGCGCCGTTGAGCGATCCGATCCGGCCTTTGGATTCGAGCCACGCGTAAAGCGGTGATGCATACCTCTTGAGGTACTTGACGAGTTCCGCTGCATCGGACGTGCCCGTCATGCGAAACTCGCTGTCGTAATTCGGGTCGTCGAGACCGCCGTTAACGACAAGGCCGACCGCGCTGCCGTCGAATTCCGCGGTCAGCCCTTCGCCATACCAGTCGCCCCGGGTAAAGCTCACATTACCAAACACGTTTTCGAGGACGATATTGTGTTGCCGCGCTGCAGTACGGTTGCCGCGAAAGTGCGCCTGTCCCAGCACTTCCTTGGGACCGCCGCGGTAGAGGGCGAGATTCATGTCTAGCGCAACTTCGATGTCGCCGCTGATATCGACATTCTGGATCCGGGCAGCTTTAGTGAGCTTGAGCGGACTGGCCATGATAATGTCGGTCGCGCTCGAGGCCGGTCCATGCGCGGTGCCGCTGATGCGTACGAATCGCTTCTTGGTGAAGAGGTCGGGCACCGTCACCTCCGCGCCCGCGATATTCGCGCGCGCGACGAACCCGCGGTCAATCTTGAGTTCGACCTGCCTGCCACGCAGTTTCAGACGGCCGTTTAACGCGGTCGCGAGCGGCCAGCGTCTCGAATATTTGACGATTGCATTCTTGATACCGAAGTCGGCCTGCAGAACGCCTTCGGCCTTATCGAAAGGAAAGCCGGCGAGTGGTCCTCGAACCACGACGCGC
The DNA here is from genome assembly GCA_963662545.2 of Gammaproteobacteria bacterium. Classification (GTDB taxonomy): domain Bacteria; phylum Pseudomonadota; class Gammaproteobacteria; genus JAYYZW01. The sequence goes on along the minus strand of CAXXLL010000003.1, from coordinate 674,739 downwards.
CCGTCGGTCACCCGGCCTTCCACGAACAGTTCGCGCGACCAGTCCTCTCCACGTTTGGGTACGATGCCCGACGGCAGCAGGTGATGCAGGCGCACCGCATCCGCCCCGGCGATGTCCGCGGTGAAATCAATCACGGGAGCGGTGCCGGCGCGCATTTGAAGGGTCCCGTTGAGGACGAGTTCGACGCCTTCAATGACGCCTTTGAGCGTGCGGGCGTGCACCTCAAGAGTCTCATCGCCGGTCTGCCGCCACGACAGGTTGCCGCTCAGATTCGCGACATCGAGCGCCTGTGGCAGGCGGGCGTCGTAATCAATCTTGAAATCGGACTGTGTCAGCGCGAGCCAGCCGCCTTCCGTACCCCAGCTCAGGCTGGCATCGAGTCCAGTGACGCCCGGAAAGTTTTCGTTGCTGTTGAACGATAGATGCTGGAGATCGGTCGTGACGAGATAGCTTATGCGACCTTCCTCGTCGCGATTAAAAGATGCGTCAAAGCGGCGCATCGTGCCGCTGGGGTTCGTCTGCAGCACGTGATCTCGAATTGAAGCATCCAGCGGCAGGAGACTGGCCGCGAGCGTTGCAACCGGTTCGAGCGGTAGATCGTGACCCGATATCACCACCGAATGCAGCGTCCCCTGCCGGGTTTCCCAAGCCGTGCTGAAACTCGCGCCGGCCGCGGCCCCGGTTACAACCGATGGCATATCGATTTCTTCGACATCGACAAGCCAGCCAGCCAAGCGCCGGGACACCGAGCCCCGGGCGTGGAGAAAGTGGCCGTCCTCAGCTGTGAATGCCCGGCCGACCGGCGTATCGACGCGCAAATCGAAACTTGCCGTCTGCAGCTTTGCCCGACTCCAGTCGGTCCACGCGACCAGGGTCGCCCTTGCGTTCGGCGGTGGTTCACCCTGCCAAGCGAGATGCTCGCTCAGAATCTCCGAGTGGATGTCGTCCAGGCGGAAATTGATCCTGCCGTCCCAGTCCGAGCCCAGCAAGTCTCCCGTTGCGGACAATTCGAACGAAAGGCGCCGCCCCCACGATGGCGGAAGATCCACGTATCCGGATAGCAATCGCCGCCCATCCTGGTTGCGTATGGTCAAGGTTACGTCGGATAGCACGAAGCTCGAATCAGACTGCACGTCAATGACGGTGAGATCCGCTTCGGTGACCGCGAAATTGTTCTGCTCGATCAACCACACGATGATCGGTGATTTAGGCGGCGGCATGCCGGCCACTGAGATGTGACCGTCTTCGTGACGAATGAGCGTCAGCTCAACGCCGCTCAAAATCAAGCTCTTCGGCTTGAGCGTTCTCTCGATAATTGAGCCTAACGGCGCGATATTGATCACGGCGCGATCGAAACTGACAAGCTCCGAGGAGGCCGATGGATCATAGAAGGCAATCTTGTCGACGCTGATTCGCGGTGACCAACCGCTCCAACTCGCCTTGATGTCACCGACCAACGCGGGGCGCCCGACCGTCTCGGCGATCCAGACTTCGATTGCCGCGCGCTGGGCCCCGATTTCCGGGAGCAGCAGACGCACGATCGTGACCAGTGCAGCGGCGGCAATCAGTACGGCTGCGAAAGCAGCCCAGAGAAAACCTATAAGACGCTGGAAAATCCCTCTCATCGCGTCGATCTTGTGCCTCTCATGTCGATGCTTGCGTGGCTTCGCGGCTCAAATTTGTCGACCGGTTCGGTGGCGTGAAGCTTACAGTAGGACGATGTCATATTGCTCCTGCGTATAGCTCGTTTCCACCTGAAATCGAATCGGAATGCCGATGAATTCGTGCAATTCTGAAATACTCGCCGACTCTTCGTCGATGAGCCGGTCGACGACCTCCAGCGACGCGACCACGAGCAGCTTCTGGGCATCGAACTGGCGGGCTTCGCGCAGGATCTCTCGAAAGATCTCGAAGCACACGGTTTCCGTAGTCTTGACTGAGCCTCGGCCTTTACAGGTGGGGCAGGGTTCGCACAGGATATGTTCCAGACTTTCGCGTGTGCGTTTTCGCGTGAGTTGCACCAGTCCGAGCGAGGTCACTTCGCTGATGGAGGTTTTCGAATGACCGCGTTCGAGGCTCTTTTCCAATGCCCGCAGAACCTGGCGCTGATGTTCAGGATTCGTCATGTCGATGAAATCGATGATGATGATGCCGCCGAGATTGCGCAGGCGAAGCTGGCGAGCGATCGCCTGCGCGGCCTCGAGATTGGTCTTGAAAATGGTTTCCTCGAGGTTGCGGTGTCCGACGAATCCGCCCGTATTGACGTCGATGGTAGTCATCGCCTCAGTCTGGTCGAACATCAGGTGTCCGCCGGATTTCAATTCTACTTTGCGTTGCAGCGCACGATGAATTTCGTCTTCCGCCGAATAGATGTCGAGGATCGGTCGCTCGCCGGGATAGTGTTCCAGCCGGGATACGAGTTCCGGTGTGAATTGTTTGGCGAATTTCTTGATTTCGTCGAAACTCTCCTTTGAATCGATACGGATTCTGTCCGCAGAAGAGGTCGAGATGTCGCGGATCGTGCGCAGCGTCAAAGGGAGGTCTTCATGAATCAGCGCGGGTGCGGTCGCACTTTTCATGCGCTCAGAAATCGAATCCCACAGGCGTTCGAGAAACGCCATGTCAGTCGCTAGTTCGTCGCGGCCCACGCCTTCGGCCGCTGTTCGTGCGATATACCCGCCCAACGGGTCGCTGATGTTGCCCATGCTTACAAGATCGGCAGTGACCGCGAGTTCTTCCATCGGCCGCAGTCCCGGGCGGAGGTCCAATATCAGATCGCGCAGACGCTGTCGTTCCGAATCTTCTTCAATTCGTTGCGAGATACCGACGGTGTTGGAGCGTGGCATGAACACTAGGTATCGCGACGGCACGCTGATATGTGTGGTCAGGCGCGCGCCTTTCGAGCCGAGCGGATCCTTGGCGACCTGTACGATCAACTCATCGCCTTCACGAAGAGCCTGCTCGATGGACACCTCCGCGCAATCGTCCTCGTTTCTGCGGGCTACCTCGGCGATATCAGAAACGCGAAGAAATGCCGTGCGCTGTAGGCCAATGTCGAGAAACGCGGCGCCCATGCCCGGCAACACCCGGGCGACGGTGCCGAGATAGACATTCCCGACCAGTCCGCGGTTTATCGTGCGTTCGATCGCAAATTCCTGCATCACGCCATTTTCGATGACGGCAATGCGAGTTTCCTGCGAAGTGATGTTGACCAGAAATTCTTCCGCCATGCTTGCGAGGATTCGAGCGTTTGATTTAACGGGCGCCGGGCGTGGCGTGGCACGCCATTATAGCGAAGCGGGGCCGGCGCCGGCCAATTCAGGCCGCATTTACCTCGAGGCTAGCTGCTTGATGATCGTACATTTGCACACTTTCAGTGTAAGGACGGAGATGCTTTCCCCCCAGGTTTCTGAGCGTATAATGCGCGGCCCTGAATTATGTTCACCTCCGACCTTAACGATACGCTCGCGATGGTCACCGCGATCGGTGACGGCAAGTCGCTCGAACCCCTGACCGCACGTCGCGCCACGGCGGCCATGCCGTTCGGCGGGAGCTATCGAATCATCGATTTCGCGCTGACGAATTGTCTGCATTCCGGACAACGGCGAATTCTGGTCTTAACGCAATACAATGCGCTGTCTCTGCAGACCCATATTCGGGACGGCTGGTCAATCTACAACTCGGACCTGGGCGAATTCATCACCCCAATTACACCGCCGATTCGCGAAGGGGTTTCCACCTACGCTGGTCTTTCGGACGCGCTCTTAAAAAACTTGTATTTGATCGACGGCGCGAGCGAGGAAAACATCCTGCTGGTATCGGGTGAGCAGATCTACCGCATGGACTACTCTGCGGTGCTTGCCCATCACGCCAAGCACGACGCCGATGTCACCATGGCTGGAGTACCCGCGGCGAACGCGAACGGTGCGCGCTTTTCCGTCGCTCTTGAAGTTGACGGTGTTGACGTCACGGCATTGCACTGCAACGCAAAGATATCCGACGCCCCCGATAACTTACTCTGGCCGATTCAGGTTTGTGTCATAAAGCGCAAGAAACTCGTGGAATTGCTGTCGACGTTGAATGCGGCCGATCGCACCGACATATCGCTGACCGAATTGATCGGGGCGCACCTCGACTTATTCAAACGCGTACTCGCCTACCGCTTCGGCGAGACCGCGGGCCGCGTAACACAGGATCGCTACTGGCGTACGCTTGACGATCTCGACGCCTATTACGATGCCAACATGGACTTGCTCGAACTCGAGCCGCCGCTGGATTTGTATCAGACAGACTGGCCGATACGGACCTACCAGACGCAACGACCGCCAGCGCGCACGGTACCGGGACGTTCTTCCAATGAAGGAATTTGTGTCAATTCGATCGTCTCGGGCGGTACGGTGATCGCGGGCGGCGGCGTCAACCACAGCGTGTTGGGCAATCGCGTGTTCATTGATGACGGCGCGACCGTGGAGGATTCAATCCTTTACTCCGATGTACAGGTCGGTGAAGGGACGCAACTCAGGCGATGCATCTGCGATCGCCACGTACATATACCGCCCGGCGAGAAAATCGGTATTGATGTTGCCGCGGACGCGATGCGTTTCCCGTTGACCGAAGACGGCGTGATCGTGGTGCCATCGGATTTCAGATTCGATTCATGATATTGGAATCCGCACTTGCCGAAATCCTGCCGCCCGACGCGGTATTGACCACGCGCGAGGCCACGCGCCCTTACGAATGCGACGGTCTTTCGGCCTACCGTCAAGTGCCGCGCGTCGTCGTTGTCCCGGAGACCAAGCGGCAGCTCGAGCTCATCGTTTCGCTCTGCGCTGAGCACAAGGTGCCGTTGGTTACGCGAGGCGCCGGCACGGGTCTCTCGGGGGGCGCCCTGCCGCTTGCCGAAGGCTGTCTTTTGAGCCTCGCGCGGTTCACCCGCATTCTCGAGATCGATCCCGATAATCGCACGGCGACTGTCGAAGCGGGGGTGCGCAATATTGCGATCAGCGAAGCTGCCGCGCCGTTTGGCCTTTACTATGCGCCCGATCCCTCTTCACAGATCGCCTGCTCGATCGGAGGCAACGTCGCCGAGAATTCCGGCGGTGTGCACTGTCTTAAATATGGCCTGACGGTGCACAACGTACTCGAGCTCAAAGTTCTCACTGCCGCGGGCGATTGGCTAACGCTCGGCGCGCGTGCGCTCGATGTGCCGGGGCTCGACGTACTCGCCTTAATGCATGGTTCCGAGGGCATGCTCGGCATCATCACGGAGATCACCGTCAAGTTGCTGCCGAAACCTGAACTCGCCCGCGTCGTGCTCGCGTCGTTCGATTCGGTGCAGGCCGCGAGCGATGGCGTGGCGGACATCATCGCTGCGGGGATCGTCCCCGCCGGCTTGGAAATGATGGACGCGTTGGCCATCGAGGTCGCCGAAGCGTATTGCGGCGCCGGCTATCCGCGGGACGCCGCCGCGATCCTGCTATGTGAGGTCGATGGCAACGGCGCGGACGTCGCCGCGCAGGTTGAGACCGTGACTGCGCTGTTGCAGGGCTCAGGCGCGCAAGAGATCCGCGTCTCGCGCGACGAAGCCGAGCGGCTCAAATTCTGGGAGGGCCGCAAGGCCGCGTTTCCCGCGATCGGGCGCATCGCGCCGGATTACTACTGCATGGACGGCACGATTCCGCGCAAGCACCTCGCACGAGTGCTGGAGCGCATACATGAGCTCTCGCTCGAATTCGATCTGCCGGTGGCCAACGTCTTTCATGCCGGTGACGGCAACCTCCATCCCCTGATCGCCTACGATTCCAACGACGACGACCAACTGCAGCGCGCGGAGAAGATCGGCAGCCGCATACTCCAACTCTGCGTGGAAGTCGGCGGCACGGTCACCGGTGAGCACGGCGTCGGCGTCGAGAAACTCGACGAGATGTGTCTGCAATTCGACGACCACGAACTCGCGCAGTTTCACGCGATCAAAAGCGCGTTTGATGCGAATTTGATGCTGAATCCCGGCAAGGCCGTGCCGACCCTCAACCGGTGCGCTGAATTCGGCGCCATGCACGTCAAGGGCGGGCAGTTACCACATCCCGAGCTCGAGCGGTTTTAGCATTGATTCGCGTGCCAGCGCGCGAATCTCTCGCTTAGGTCTGGGTACCGCCGACCGTCAATTCGTCAATGCGCAGGGTCGGCTGACCGACGCCGACCGGAACTTGCTGACCGTCCTTGCCGCAGGTGCCGATGCCGTTGTCGAGGGCGAGATCCTCGCCCACCATCGAAACGCGCATTAGCACGTCGGGGCCATTGCCGATCAAGGTCGCGCCCTTGACTGGCGCCGTTACGCGGCCGTCCTCAATCAGGTAGGCTTCGCTGGCGCTGAACACGAACTTGCCGTTGGTGATGTCGACCTGGCCGCCCGCGAAGCTGACGGCGTACAAACCGCGCTTCACGCTTTCGATGATCGCTTGGGGATCGTGCGGGCCGGGCAGCATGTAGGTATTGGTCATGCGCGGCATCGGGCGGTGAGCATAGGATTGCCTGCGGCCGTTGCCGGTCGGTTGGACACCCATGAGCTTGGCGTTATGGCGATCCTGCATGTAGGTGCGCAGTCGTCCGTTCTCGATCAGGGTCGTGCACTCGCCGGGAATGCCTTCGTCGTCGACGTTGAGCGAACCGCGCCGGTCTTTAAGCGTTGCGTCGTCGACTACGGTACATTCCTTCGATGCTACGCGTTCGCCGATCCGGCCCGAAAACGCGGACGTGCCCTTGCGGTTGAAATCACCCTCCAGGCCGTGACCGATGGCTTCATGCAACAGGATACCGGGCCAGCCCGGCCCGAGAACGACAGTCATCTCGCCTGCGGGCGCGTCGATCGCTTCGAGGCCGATCAGTGCCTGGCGCAGTGCCTCGTCGGCGATCTCCGACGGACGCCCACCTTCGAACAGGGACTGGTAACCCGTGCGGCCGCCGCCGCCATAGGTGGCGGTTTCACGCCGTCCGTTCTGCTCGACGATGACGCTTACATTGAGCCGCACTAGCGGCCGGACGTCGCCCGCAATAGTGCCGTCGGAAGTCGCGACTAAAATAGCGGTGTGCTGAGCGCTCAAGCCCACCATCACTTCTCTTACACGCCCGTCGGCGGCTCTTAGGCGGGCGTCGAGCTCACGCAGAAGGGCGATTTTGTCCTCGGTCGGCGTCCCGGCGAGGGGATCGTCGGCCGCGTACAAAGCGGGCAGGTCGTTGGTGAGGGGTGCGATTCGGATTGCCCGCGACTGGCCCTGACGGGTGATCGCGCGGGCCGTTCGGGCGGCCTCCGCGAGCGCGGGCAAGCTCAGATCATCCGAATAGGCAAACCCCGTCTGCTCCCCGCTGACCGCGCGCACGCCCGCGCCGTAGTGAATGCTGTGTACGCCTTCCTTGACGATGCCGTCTTCGAGACTCCAGACTTCCCGCCGGCTTACTTCCAGGAAGAGATCCGCGAGGTCGACCTGCCGGCCGCAGAGATCGCTCAGTACCGATTCGAGATCAGTCAGCCCTACGCCAACGGGCGTCAGCAATTTCGACTGCGCGTGTTCGAGATTGTCGACCATGGACTTATTATCGCCTTTTGTACGCCATAATGCTGCCGTGAACACCGGATTCTCCCGTATCGATCGCCTGCCGCCTTACGTCTTCAACGAGGTCAACGAGCTCAAGATGGCCGCGCGCCGGCGCGGCGAGGACATCATCGATTTCGGCATGGGCAACCCTGATCAACCGACGCCCCGCCATATCGTCGATAAGCTCTGCGAAGTCGCCCGCCGCGAAGATACCCACCGCTATTCGGTGTCGCGCGGGATACCGCGGCTGAGGCGCGCGATTTGTAACTGGTATCGCACGCGTTACAACGTCGAGTTCGATGCCGATACCGAAGCCATCGTCACCATCGGCTCGAAGGAAGGACTGGCGCATCTCGCGATGGCGACGGTCGATCGTGGCGATGCCGTGCTGGTGCCGAACCCCGCTTATCCGATCCATCCTTATGGATTCGTCATTGCCGGCGCGGACATACGGCACGTGCCGATCGGCCCTGACATCGACTTTTTTCAGGAACTGAACAATGCGATCCGCAATTCCTGGCCGCGACCGAAAATGCTGCTGCTCAATTTTCCGAGTAATCCGACCGCGCAATGCGTGGAACTCGATTTCTTCGAGCAGGTCGTCAGCATTGCCCGCGAACATGAAATCTACGTGGTGCACGACCTGGCTTATGCCGATCTCGTTTTCGACGGCTATAAGGCGCCCTCGATAATGCAGGTCGAAGGCGCTCGGGAACACTGTGTGGAATTTTTTTCGCTGTCCAAAAGTTACAACATGCCCGGATGGCGGGTCGGTTTCATGGTGGGCAACGCCAAGTTGGTGAATGCCCTGGCGCGCATCAAGTCATACCTCGATTACGGCACCTTCACCCCAATTCAGGTCGCGGCGATCAGTGCGCTCGAGGGTCCACAGAAATGCGTTTCGGACATCCGGGATATGTACCAGATGCGCCGCGACGTCCTGTGCGACGGTATGATAGCCGTGGGCTGGCCGGTCGAAAAACCGCGCGGGACGATGTTTGTGTGGGCGCGGATCCCCGCACATTGGCAGCATCTGGGGTCGCTCGAGTTTTCCAAGAAACTGCTGGCCGAGGCCAAGGTGGTGGCTTCACCCGGTATCGGCTTCGGTGAATACGGCGACATGTACCTCCGCTTCGCACTGATCGAAAATACCCATCGGACGCGACAGGCGGTACGCGGGATCAGGGAAATAATGCGCTGCGACGACGCCTGATATTCATGGCGCGAATAACTGAAGAAGCTTAACCGACAGCACACTAAACCGAATGGCGACTTTACCCCCAGTCAGAATCGGTGTGCTCGGCCTCGGTACCGTAGGCTGCGGCACGCTCAACGTGCTCCAACGCAATGGCAGTGAGATAGCGCGACGCGCCGGACGCAACATCGAGGTGGTTCGCGCGAGCGCGAGGGATCTGACCAAATCCCGCGCCGCCGATACAAGCGGTATCGATCTGACCGATGATCCGTTCGCCGTAGTCGAGGATCCGTCTATCGAGATCATCGTGGAACTGATCGGCGGCACCGATCCTGCCTGCGAACTTGTGCTGCGCGCGCTCGATAACGGTAAACATGTCGTCACGGCCAACAAGGCACTGATCGCACTGCATGGTAACGAAGTGTTCGCGCGCGCCCAGAGCAAGGGACTGATGGTCGCCTTCGAAGCCGCGGTGGCCGGCGGGATTCCGGTCATCAAGACCGTGCGCGAAGCGCTTGCGGGCAACGCCATCGAATGGCTGGCGGGGATCATCAACGGCACCTGTAACTACATGTTGACCGCAATGAGCGAGCGCAGTTGCGGTTTCGACGAGGTTCTGAGCGAGGCGCAGGCCTTAGGTTATGCGGAAGCCGATCCCTCTTTCGATATCGACGGCATTGATGCCGCGCACAAGCTCACGATCCTCGCCGCGATCGCATTCGGAATTCCGCTGCGCTTCGATGATGTGTATGTCGAGGGGATCCGCGACATTGCGCTAGAAGACGTGCGCTACGCCGAAGCCTTGGGGTACCGCATCAAGCACCTGGCCATCGCCGCGAACACCGCTAACGGCATCGAATTGCGCGTGCATCCGACGCTCATTTCAGATCGGCATATGCTGGCAAACGTCAACGACGTGATGAACGCGGTGATGATCCGTGGCGACGCCGTGGGTCCGATGATGCTGTCCGGCGCCGGCGCAGGCGCGGAGCCGACGGCCTCCTCGGTCATTGCGGATCTGGTGGACGTGGTGCGGGCCTTGACGGCCGATCCGGAAAACCGGGTACCGCATCTCGCGTTTCAGCCCGACGCGCTGACGGAGACCCCCATTTTGCCGATGTCGGAAGTCGAGAGCGCCTATTACCTGCGCATGCGTGCGGTCGACCAGCCCGGCGTGCTGGCCGACATCACGCGAATACTCGGCGAACTTCGCATTAGCATCGAAGCCATTGTGCAGCAGGAGCCAAATGCTGGCGAAGCAACGGTACCGATTGTGATCCTCACCCATCGAGTCGTCGAAGCGTCCATTGATCAGGCGCGTGAAGGTATTGCTGAACTGCCGGATATCGAAGGCGCGATCACGCGGATCCGTATGGAGAGTTTTGCTTGAATTCACCCGTGCGTTATACGGGGCTCATCGATCGATACCGGGATCGTCTGCCGCTCGCCGCCGGAGCCCGCGTCATCAGTTTGTGCGAAGGCAATACCCCACTCATCGCGCTGGAAAACATTCCGCCGGAAATCGGGCGCGAGGTTGAAATTTACGCCAAGTTCGAGGGTCTCAACCCGACCGGTTCGTTCAAGGATCGCGGCATGACTGTCGCCGTGACGCAGGCCGTGAGCGAAGGCGCCAAAGCGATCATCTGTGCATCGACCGGGAATACCTCGGCGTCCGCCGCGGCCTATGCCGCGCGCGCCGGTATCCGTGCTTTCGTCCTGATTCCAGGCGGTAACATCGCGCTGGGTAAACTTGCGCAGGCGATGATAGAAGGCGCGGTGGTGATCCAGATCCAGGGCAACTTTGACGACGGCATGCGCATCGTCAAGGAGATGGCCGAGGTGGCGCCGGTCACGATCGTCAACTCGATCAATCCCTACCGCCTGCAAGGACAGAAAACAGCAGCCTTCGAAATCGTCGACGCGCTCGGCCGTGCACCGGACTACCATTGCATTCCGGTTGGAAACGCCGGAAATATCAGCGCCTATTGGACCGGATTCAGCGAGTACGCCGGGGTCAAACCCGCGACGGCCGCATGCGCCTACTGCGAGGAGGCGTGCGCGTTCGAGAGCGAAGCTGTGACCAACACGCGCCCGGTGATGCTTGGTTACCAGGCTGCGGGGGCGGCGCCCTTCATTGTCGGCGACATGATCGACGACCCGGATACCGTCGCCACCGCGATCCGCATCGGGCGACCGCAGTCCTGGGAATTGGCCTGGGCCGCGAGCCGTGAATCGGGAGGCTGGTTCGATCGATTGACCGACGATGAGATCCTCGAGACCCAGCGCCTGCTGGCGGAACGCGAAGGGATATTCTGTGAACCGGCGTCGGCGATTTCCTTAGGGGGGGCGTTACGGGATATCGTGAACGGCAAGATTCCCGAAGGCAGCCTCGTCACCTGCACCTTGACGGGGCACGGGCTCAAGGATCCCGACACGGCCATTCGCCAGAGTGCCGGCAGCGTCATTGAAATTCCCGCCGAGAGCGAAGCGGTCAAGCGCGCCATTCTCGACAATCTTTGAAGCTTATTGTGGGCTAGCAGAGCAGTCGCGCGTGGCTTCGATCGAGATCCTGGCGCCCAAGCTGCTCGACGCGATCCGCCGGACCGGTGCTTTCGGTGACACCTCGGCACTCAACATGGCGAGCAGCCTGCTGACGGCCGATCGGATCGCGGGCGACGGGCTCGATTTTGAAGCAGCGGTGCTGAGGTTGTTCGGTATGAACGCACCTACGGGGGGTGCGCCCGCGCTCGCCGGCGTCACGGCCGCCTACGATTTCGATCTGGATGAGGTACCCGTGGATCTGTTGCGCGCGGATCCGGTGTTTCTGCGACCGGATCCCACGCGCCTCATCCTGTTCGATGCCGAGACCATCGATCTGAATGGCACGGAGGCGGACACCTTGATCGCATTGCTGAACCGCGCGTTCGAGAGTGATGGCTTGCAGTTCAAGCGCGGGCGGTCCGCGACCCGCTGGTACGTCAATGCGACGGGCATTACCGAAACCCGGACCTGCTCGACGCGATCGCTGCGCGGCCAGGCGATCGAACCGCAGCTGGACGACGTCAGGCGTATCGGGCGTTTTAATCGCGTGATGACCGAAGCGCAAATGGTGTTTCATGAGGCCGACGTCAATATCGCAAGAGAAGCCGCCGGCAAGCGGCCGATCAACAGCCTCTGGTTCTGGGGTCTGGGAAAGCCTCCGGAGCGAACGGCCCCGCGTACGCGGTCCGTCGTCGGTGACGAACTGGTCGCGGCCTGCGCGCGTTATTGCGGTGTCGAATACCATCGGATTCTCGATCTGGCACGCGCGGATGCGTTCGACAGCGGTGCGCTTTCAATCGTGTGTGAATTGGACACTGAAACTTCGGGGCTCGACGCTTTTCTGCGGGAGGCGTTCCAACCGGCCCTCGCGGCGCTAGCCGCGCGCCGCGTCGACGCGGTTCGCATCCGCACCCGGTCTGATACGTTTTTTCTCACGCGCCGAACGCCGTGGCGATTCTGGCGCCGGTTCCGCAGCCTCGATGCCATCCTGCAGGATGGCATCGAAACCGTAGCCGGTGGTGCACCGTGATACAAACGCCCCGAATCGTCGCGCGAGAATACGACGATGGCAGTGCGCTGCCAGATGATCTGCACGCCGTGACGCGGCGTGTGCTCGCTGCGCGAGGCGTGACCGACGGGCGCCTGCTGGAGACGTCACTCAAGGGCATGATCCAGGCCGATACGCTCAGCGGTATCGACACTGCGGTAAAGTTGATTCACTCGGTAATGGCCGCGGGCGAGCTCATCATGGTCATCGGTGACTTTGATGCCGACGGTGCGACCAGCACGGCGTTGGCATTACGCGCGCTCAAGGCGATGGGCGCCAGCAATTGCACGTATCTCGTCCCCAACCGTTTCGAATACGGTTACGGCCTGACGCCAGAGATCGTCGAACTCGCGGAATCAGCAAATCCTGCGTTGATCATCACTGTCGACAATGGCATGTCGAGCGTGGCAGGTGTCGAGCGCGCGAAACAGAGCGGCATACAGGTCGTGATCACCGACCATCATCTGCCGGGTAGAGTACTTCCCGCGGCCGACGCCATCGTCAATCCCAACCTGCCGGGGGACGCGTTCGCGAGCAAAGCCCTGGCCGGCGTCGGCGTGATCTTCTATGTCATGTCGGCATTGCGCGCACGCCTGAGACGTGCGGGCTGGTTCGACGCACGCGGCATAGCCGAGCCTAAGCTGGCGAATTTGCTCGATCTGGTCGCGCTCGGAACAGTCGCCGATGTCGTGGCCCTGGATCACAACAACCGCCGCCTGGTCGCGCAGGGACTTGCCCGTATTCGCGCCGGACGCTGCCAGCCGGGTATCGCAGCACTGATCGATGCATCCGGTCGGACGCGTTCGCGGATCACGGCGAGCGACCTCGCATTCGCGCTGGGGCCGCGCCTGAATGCGGCCGGTCGCATGGCCGACATGTCCGTCGGTATCGAATGTCTCCTGAGCGACGATCCCGACCGTTGCGCAGCCATCGCCGACGATCTCGATCGGCTCAACCGCGAGCGGCGCGAAGTCGAAGACACGATGCGGGATCAGGCGTTTACCGAGATCGAGAAGAACCTTCTGGCCAGCGTCGGCACGAGTCTGCCCGCGGCATTCTGTGTATTCCAGGACGACTGGCACCAAGGCGTGGTCGGTATCGTCGCGTCGCGCATCAAAGACCGTTTTCACCGCCCGGCGATCGCGTTCGCGCCGGCCGAGCAGGGGACTATAAAGGGTTCGGCGCGCTCGATAGCGGGCCTGCATATTCGGGATACCCTGGACGCGGTCGCGACTGCGAACCCGGATCTGCTGTCGCGTTTCGGTGGCCATGCGATGGCGGCCGGCCTGTCTCTCGAACGCGTTGCATTCGAATCTTTCAAAAACGCGTTCGTCAATGAAGCCGAATCACGCTTGGAAGCCGATGCGCTCGACCGCGTGATCGCTACCGACGGCGAATTAGAAAGCGGCGAATTCTCGCTGGCACTCGCGCGCGAACTCGCGCGGGTCACGCCCTGGGGGCAGAGTTTCCCAGAACCCCGTTTCGACGGTGAATTTCGCATCGATGATCGCCGCGTCGTCGGTGGCAGTCACGCGCGTCTGGTTCTAAGCCCGGCCGTCGGTGGAGAGACGATCGCGGCGATTGCATTCGGGGCAGCGGGGGAATCGTGGTTTAGCGAAGGCGAAACGATACGTGCGGTGTACAAGCTCGACGTGAATGATTATCGCGGTCTCGAAACGCTGCAACTCGTGATCGATTACGCGGAGAGGATTTGAATTACGGCGTCAGAGTCATTTTAATAGGGGGTCAGAGTAATTGACTCTGATGCTATTGGCCCATTTACTTCCATGGAACTCAACGCAGCTTTCACCATGATCAAGGATTTGCACCAGCGCATCGACGCGTTACGGGGGTATCTTTGACTATGCATCGAAAGAAGAGCGCTTGCAGGAAGTCGAACGGGAACTCCAGGCCCCCAACGTGTGGGACGACGCCGAGCGTGCCCAGGCCCTCGGCCGCGAACGCGCGTCACTGGAACGGGTTATTCACACATTGAGAGACCTGGCGTCGACCGTCAAGGACGCCGGGGAATTACTCGAACTCGCCAAAGCCGAAGACGACAGCGAAATGGCGGCGGCGGTCGAAAGCGATCTCGATCAAGCGGTTCTTCAACTCGCGGATCTGGAGTTTCGGCGCATGTTCTCGGGCGAGATGGATGCGGCCAATGCCTTCATCGACATCCAGGCCGGCCAGGGCGGTACCGAGGCGCAGGACTGGGCGGAAATGATGCTCAGAATGTATCTGCGTTGGGGCGAGAATCGCGGCTTCAAAACGGAGATGATCGAAGTGTCCAACGGTGAGGTCGCCGGGATCAAAAGCGCCACCGTCCGGTTCGAAGGTGAGTATGCCTTCGGGTGGCTGCGCACCGAAACAGGCGTGCACCGCCTCGTGCGCAAGTCGCCGTTCGATTCGAGTAACCGCCGGCACACCTCCTTTGCTTCGGTATTCGTGTCGCCCGAGATCGACGACGATATCGAAATCGACATCAAGCTCTCGGATTTACGAATCGACACCTACCGTGCCAGCGGTGCAGGCGGTCAGCACGTGAACAAAACCGATTCGGCCGTGCGACTCACGCACCAACCCAGCGGGATCGTCGTGCAATGCCAAAATGAACGCTCGCAGCACAAGAACAAAGACCAGGCCATGAAGCTGCTGCGCGCGCGCCTGTACGAGCAGGAGATGTTGAAGCGCAAAGAGAAACAACAGGCGCTCGAGGACAGTAAGGCCGATATTGGTTGGGGTAGTCAAATCCGTTCCTACGTGCTCGATCAGTCGCGTATCAAGGATCTGCGCACCAACGTCGAGACCGGCAACACTCAAGCGGTGCTCGATGGCGCGCTCGATCCCTTCATCGAAGCCAGCCTGAAACAGGGCCTCTAAATAAACAGCGATCGATCATCCGCATGCCGAAGAAGGACGAACACAAGACCGAAGCCCAGCTTATCGCGCAACGCCGCGCAAAGCTCCAGCAACTGCGCGAGATGGGCAAGGCTTACCCCAACGACTTTCGGCGCGATTCGCTCGCGGGCGATCTATCCGCGCGCTTCGCCGATAGCAGCGCGGAGGAACTCGAAGCGGAGCCTGTTCGCGTGCGTGTTGCGGGGCGCATGATGACCCAGCGCGTGATGGGCAAGGCTTCGTTTGCGCACATCAAGGACATGAGCGGGCAGATCCAGTTGTACGTCAAGCTCGATTCCTTGACGGAGTCCGTGTACGCGGAATTCAAGAAGTGGGATCTGGGTGACATCATCGGTGCTTGCGGCCTTATGTTCCGCACTCAAAAGGGTGAACTTTCGATCCTAGCCGACGAGATTCACCTGATCACCAAGGCGCTGCGTCCTTTGCCCGAAAAATGGCATGGACTGACGGATCTCGAGACGCGCTACCGCCAGCGTTACCTCGATTTGATCATGAGCGACGAGACGCGCCAGGTATTCCAAACGCGCTCCGCCATCATTGACTGCATTCGGCGATTCCTGAATCAACGCGGTTTCCTCGAAGTCGAGACGCCGATGATGCAGGTCATTCCAGGAGGCGCGGTGGCGCGTCCTTTCGTCACGCATCACAACAGCCTCGATATGTCGCTTTTCCTGCGGGTCGCGCCGGAGCTCTATCTCAAACGCCTGGTCGTCGGCGGCATGGAAAAGGTGTTCGAAATCAATCGAAGTTTTCGCAATGAGGGATTGTCGACGCGACACAACCCGGAATTCACCATGCTCGAATTCTACGAGGCCTATGCCGACTACGAAGATTTCATGGATCTGACCGAGACGATGCTGCGCGAAGTGGCGGCGGAGGTATTAGCGACGACGCGTATTGAATACCAGGGGGAGACCTACGACTTTGGCAAGCCCTTCGAAAAAATGACCGTCATCGAGTCGATACTCGCATTCAATGAAGACGTCGAAGTGGGGGAACTTGAAGATCCTGCACGCGCCAGAGCGCTCGCCGAGCGCCATGGAATCCCACTGGAGTCGTCGTACGGCCTCGGTAAGATACAGATCGAGATTTTCGAGAAAACGGTCGAGCCGAAACTCAAAGGTCCGATTTTCATCACCGAATATCCAGCCGAAGTTTCGCCGCTGGCCCGGCGCAGCGATCGCGATCCGTTTATTACCGATCGATTCGAATTCTTCGTCGCCGGGCGCGAAATCGCCAATGGCTTTTCCGAACTCAACGACCCCGATGACCAGGCAGAGCGCTTTCGGGAGCAGGTCGTGGCACGGGATAGCGGCGATGCCAAGGCCATGCACTTCGACGACGACTACATCCGTGCGCTCGAGCATGGCATGCCGCCCGCCGCGGGGGAGGGTATTGGCATCGATCGCTTGGTCATGTTGCTGACGGACGCGGCCTCGATTCGCGACGTACTGTTGTTCCCGCACATGCGGCCGCGTCGTGAGCCTTAGCGAACCTCTGAATAAATCACGACCCATTTGCCTGGCCCATGAAATCGCGGAGCCTTAACCGACGAACCTTAGCCCTAATCCCCGCTATGGCCTGCGATTGGTGCCTTGATCTGCACCATTTGCATGAACCATTCAGACGCACCATGACTTATTCAGAGGTTCTTTCGGCCCAATTTCTCGCTACCGTTAGCGGCGAGCGCGCCGATCTGCGGGCCGGACCTGAGCCGTCGGTGGGTGGCCCCATAGGCACGATCGCGCCTGGTGCATGGACGAGGATCCCCGTTTTCGAGAATAATTCCGTTGCGAATGGAAACTAAAGCAAATTCGGCCGGTCTATTTTGGGGAGCTTTGGGAGTGCGTCTGTAAAAGCGGCGGCTAAGGCAGCCGCGCCGGACAAATTCCAATAACCACTTCGCTACCCGCGAAGGGTATGTCTAGACAACGTTATTATCAGGAGACAATTCTGATGGGTAAAAATTACCACCTCAAGCCAATCGCTGCAGCGCTTGGCGCCACCTTCGCGGTCACCTTGGCGGCGTCCCCGCTGGCAAATGCAAATGACAATCCTTTTTCAGCGACCGCATTCACCAGCGGTTATATGGTTGCCGACAGCGCCGAAGGTAAGTGCGGTGAAGGTAAATGCGGCGAAGGCAAGGCCGCTAAGGAGAAGGAAGGTAAATGCGGTGAAGGCAAGTGCGGCGAGGGCAAGACCATGGAGGGCGAAGGTAAAGCCATGGAGAAAGAACACAAGGCCATGGAGAAGGAAGGCAAGTGTGGCGAAGGCAAGGCCATGGAGAAGAAAGACAAAGCCATGGAGAAGGAAGGCAAATGTGGCGAAGGCAAGTGCGGCGGTTGAGCGCGGCTTGATTTGAGACACATCAATGTCTCCTACCTTCGCTGTCGAAGGTAAAGGACTGGGTCTCCGGCGGGCGCTGATGCGCCCGCTGGAAGATCACCCTGGCGCTGATATCGATTTTTTCGAGGTCGCGCCCGAAAACTGGATCGATATCGGCGGACATCAGGGCCGGCGCTTCCGGCAGTTTACCGAACGCGCACCCTTCGTCTGCCACGGGCTGTCACTGAACATCGGCGGGCCCGCGCCGCTCGATGAACCGTTCATCAAGCGGGTCAAACAATTTCTCGACGAGCACGGCGTGCGTTGCTACAGCGAGCACCTGAGCTACTGTGCGGACGATGGCCATCTCTACGATCTGATGCCGATCCCGTTCACCGAGGAAGCGGTCGCATACGTGGCCGAGCGGATCGAGCGCACACAGGAGATCCTCGGCCGCCGCCTGGCCATCGAAAACGTCTCGTACTATTGCGCGCCCGGCGCGGAAATGACCGAGATCGAGTTCATCACCGCGGTGCTCGAACGCGCCGACTGTGAGCTTCTGCTCGACATCAACAATATCTATGTCAACAGCGTTAACCATCGATACGACGCGAGGGCGTTTCTAAAGGCCTTACCGGCGGAGCGCATCGCCTATGGCCACACAGCCGGCCATTACAATGAAGCCGAGGATCTGATCGTCGACACCCATGGTGCCGACGTCATCGATCCGGTATGGACACTCCTCGGCGAGGCTTACCATCACTTCGGCGTATTTCCGACCTTATTGGAGCGCGATTTCAACTTTCCGCCGCTGCACGAGCTGCTGCTCGAAGTCGATCGTATCGGTGACCTGCAGGAGGCGGCTCGAGCCCCTTCGGCCGCAGCGCGACGGTGTTGAAAAATGCCGGCTAGGCCACAGTTCTTCGATCTGCAATACCAGTTCACGGCGCACATGCGCGACCCGGAACGCTGTCCGGGACCTTCGGACGTCGAGGATAGACGCCTGGGTATTTACCGGGAACTCCTCTACAAGAATGTCGAAGGTTTCATGTCGAATGCCTTCCCCGTGCTGCGCAGCATCATTGCCGACGAACCTTGGCACGCGATGATCCGGGATTATTTCTCGCGGCACCAGGCGCGCACCGCCCTGTTCCCGAGAATGCCCCAAGAATTCTTGCAGTATCTGGCAGACGAGCGGGACGATCCGCTTGATCCGCCTTTCATGCGCGAACTCGCGCACTATGAATGGCTCGAGGTCGAAGTGTCGCTTGACACGCGCGAACTGGACGATTCGCAAGTCGAAGAATCAGCCGATTTACTCGACGGGTGTCCGGTGCCCAATTTTGTCGTGCGACCGCAGGTTTACGCGTTTCCAGTGCACCGGATCAGCCCCGACCAGCAACCGCAGACGCCTCCCGACGAGCCGACCTATCTCGTCGTGTTTCGCGACCGCCGGGACGATGTGAGCTTTATGGAGTTAAATGCGGTATCTGCGCGCCTGTTGGATCTCATTCTTTCGGACCGCCCCCAATCTTCACGCGCGATGCTCGAGATGATCGCGGGGGAACTCAAGCGTCCGGATCCAGCCGCCGTTATAGAGGGGGGCAGGTCCATTCTGCAGATGTTCGTTGATAAAGACATCGTATTGGGATTCCGAAAGCTTGCGGGACGCTAATTAATATCCGTCCATAAACAGCAATATTTCTCTCGCAAAGGCGCAAAGACGCCAAGAAAACGGTTGGTCTAATTTTAATAACAATCATTGATCACTTTGCGATCTTTGCGTCTTGGCGAGAATTATTCTTGCTGGATGGATACTAAATACCTGTCCTGATTGGGAGATGCCAATGAACTCATCAGCATTCATGACCGTGATCGACGGTTTCGCCGCGCTCTTCATCTTTCTTCTCGGTCTCGGCCTGGTATCGCTGGTCGTCATCTACATCATCGATGTGACGCAAACCAAGCAGGCTGTGCGGCGCAATTATCCCGTGATGGGGCGATTGCGCTACGTGTTCGAAGGTCTGGGGGAATTCTTTCGCCAGTATTTTTTTGCGATGGACCGCGAGGAGATGCCCTTCAACCGCGCGGAGCGTTCGTGGGTTTATCGCGCCGCGAAGGGCGTGGACAGCACGGTGGCATTCGGTTCGACGCGGGATCTAAGGCCGGTCGGCACGGTCATTTTCGTCAACTGTCCCTACCCCACGCTGGATGAGGACGCCGCGCAGCCGCGCGAAGTCACGATCGGCGCAGATTGTGAATACCCTTACAAAACGAACTCGGTGTTCAACATTTCCGGTATGAGTTACGGCGCGATTTCGCGACCGGCGGTCCTGGCCCTGTCCAACGGCGCGCGCATGGCCGGGATTTGGATGAACACGGGCGAGGGCGCTCTGTCGTCGTTTCACCTCGAGGGTGGCGGCGATATTGTCTTTCAGATCGGCACGGCCAAGTACGGCGTGCGCGACGAGGCGGGTAACCTGTCGGACGAAAAGCTCCGCCAAATCGCCGCCCACGATCAGGTCCGCATGTTCGAGATCAAGCTGTCGCAGGGCGCGAAGCCTGGTAAGGGCGGCATTCTGCCGGCAGAAAAGGTCTCGGCCGAGATCGCCGCGATCCGGGGTATCCCCGAGGGCCAGGCATCGATCAGCCCCAACCGCCATGTGGAGATAAACAGTGAGAGCGACCTACTCGATATGATCGATCGCGTCCGCCGCGTGACCGGCAAGCCGACGGGTTTCAAGACGGTCATCGGTGCATACGGCTGGCTCGAAAAACTATTCTTGGAAATCCATGAGCGGGGTTTTTCCAGTGCCCCGGATTTCATTACCGTAGATGGCGGCGACGGCGGCACCGGCGCGGCACCCATGAGCCTCATCGACAACGTCGGCCTGCCCTTGCGCGAGAGTCTGCCGATGGTGGTCGACAAACTGAAGGAATACGGCTTGCGCGATCGCACCAAGATCGTCGCCAGCGGCAAACTCATCAATCCGACGGAAGTTGCCTGGGCGATCTGCACGGGTGCGGATTTCGTCATATCGGCGCGCGGTTTCATGTTTGCATTGGGTTGCATCCAGGCGCTCCAGTGCAATAAAAATACCTGTCCCACCGGTGTCACCACGCACGACAAACGCCTGCAGCGCGGGCTGGACCCGGGCGACAAGGCAGAGCGCGTACGCCGCTATGCGGAACATATGCACCATGAACTCGGCGTCATCGCGCATTCCTGCGGGGTGACGGAGCCACGCCGGCTGAAGCGTTTTCACTGCCGCATCGTGCAGTCGACGGGTCGTTCGGTGCCTTTGAACGAACTCTATCCCGACGTGAAATCACTCGCGGTGCTGGATTTAGAGGAGCAGCGCGCTTGAAAGCATCCGATCTCCTGGTCCAATGCCTTGAAGCGGAAGGCATCGAATACATCTTCGGCGTACCAGGCGAGGAAAACGCCGACTTCATGATGTCGCTGGAACGCTCGGAACGCATTCGTTTCGTGTTGACGCGTCACGAGCAGGGGGCCGCCTTCATGGCCGAGGTCTACGGTCGCCTGACCGGCGCTGTCTCGGGATGTCTCGGCACGCTCGGACCCGGCGCCACTAATCTCATCACCGGTGTCGCCGACGGCAACATGGATCGAGCGCCGCTGCTGGTGTTGACCGGACAAGGTTCGACCGAGCGGCTGCACAAGGAATCGCACCAGATCATGGACGTAGTCGAGATGTTCACGCCAGCCACCAAATGGGCGACGACGATTGCCAATGCCAACACCATTCCCGAGATCGTGCGCAAGGCCGTTCGCGTCGCCCTGACCGAGAAACCCGGCGCCGTGCTCATCGAATTGCCGGAAGACATCGCCAAGCACGATACCGACCAGCGCCCGATCCAGCCCAAGCGGTTTCGACGGCCGGGCCCGGACGATAAGATCGTCGATCGCGCCTTCGAAATGCTGAGTGCGGCGAAGAATCCCGTGATCATCGCCGGTAATGGGACGATTCGAAAACGGGCGTCCAAGCAGCTGCGGATCTTTTGCGAGGCGACCGGAATCGGCGTGCTCTCGACTTTCATGGCCAAGGGCGCGGTCGACATGGATGCGCCTTACTGCCTCTATACCATTGGCCTCGGCGCCAAGGATCTGCCGACGCTCGCCGTGGACGCGGCCGACCTCGTCATCACCTTGGGTTTCGACATGGTCGAATACCACCCGCACCTGTGGAATCCGAAGGCCGAGAAGTCGATCATTCATGCTGATTTCCTGCCGGCGGAGATCGACCAGCATTACAATCCCGACGTTGAACTGGTGGGCGATCTGGCGCACACGCTGTGGATGCTGAACGAACGCGTTGCGAGCCGTGGCCTGCCTGACTACGACCTCACGGGTCAGGCGGACATTCGCACGCGCATGGGCGAAGAACTTGCCCTGCACGCCGACGATGACACTCAAGGCTCACTCCGTCCCCAGAAAATGCTTTACGACTTGCGGGCGCTGCTAGCAGCGGATGCTATCGTGCTGTCGGACGTGGGTGCGCATAAGATGTGGATCGCGCGCCACTATCATTGCCACGAACCGAACACCTGCCTCATTCCCAACGGTTTCTGCTCGATGGGATTCGCGCTTCCCGGGGCCATCGCCGCGAGTCTGGTGCATCCCGATCGCCGCGTCGTCGGCATCGCGGGGGACGCGGGATTCCTCATGAACGTGCAGGAAATGGAAACCGCGCGGCGGCTCGATGCCAATATCGTTATGCTCGTATGGGAGGACGGCGAATACGGTCTGATTGCGTGGAAGCAGCAATCGCAGTTCGGCAGGCACACGGATCTCTCATTCGGCAATCCGGACTGGCTCGCCCTGGCGCGCGCCTTTGACTGGAACGGACATCGCGTAGAGCGCAGCGCGGATTTTTCCAGCGTCATGGCGCAGGCGCTGGAGGAAGGCGGACCGAGCCTGGTCGTCGTGCCGGTTGATTACCGTGAAAACATGCTGCTGAACGAGAGATTGGGCGAACTCGTCCAGCCCAGTGCGGCAGTGAGCTAGGAGGGAACAATCGGTATGCTGATCAATCGCCTGAACAAGGCGCAGGATCTACTCAATCTAGTCCGTTCCGTCGATTTCGTCGGACCGATTTTACTGCGCATCTACCTGGTCCCGGTATTCTTTCTGGCGGGCAGCAACAAGTGGGATCCCTTCGCCGAAGGCGGGACATTCAATCCCGTCAAAGGCCTTGAGGACATCGCGAACTGGTTTGGCAATCCCGACTGGGGTCTGGGACTTCCGGCCCCGATGTTGCTGGCGATTTTGGCCTGGGCGGCGGAATATCTCGGCGCGATCGCGCTGGCCTTGGGCGTCGCAGTGCGTTGGACCTGCATCCCGCTCATGTTCACCATGATCATAGCGATGACTACGGTTCATTTGGACAATGGCTGGCAAGCCTTGCACGACCTCAAGAGTCCCTATCCTTCGGCCAATGCCGAAGCTGCGATCGACCGTCTGCATCGCGCCAAATCCATCCTCGAGGAACACGGCAATTACGATTGGCTCACCGAGCACGGCAGCCTGGTGTCGTTGAACAACGGGATCGAATGGGCGGCGACTTATTTCATCATGCTGATGGCGCTCTTTTTTCTTGGCGGCGGGCGCTACCTGAGCGTCGATTACTGGATTGCCCGCAAGTACCGCATACCCGCCCCGCATTGATCTCCGGCACCTGGAATCGGGCGGGGCATTAGCGTTGTCGGCCGGCGCTGCGCCGGCACATTACGCCGTTACCTTGACCGGTTCGTTCGAAGATGTCCCTGCTCGATGCCAGTCTTTACTTCACTGCGGCGCTGATCGCGGGCGCACTGCTCGAGCCGCTTGCTTCTCGTTACCGCCTGCCCTTGAATCTGATGTTGATGATCGCCGGATTCCTTGCGTCAGAGGCACTGGTACACCTCGGCATTGACACAGGATTGCGCTGGTATAATTTCCACGACCTCGTTTTCTACCTACTGATTCCGTTTCTGATCTTCGATACGGCCTCGCGGCTGAATCGCGCAGCACTGCTGCGCGAGTGGCGCGTCATCGCGTTGATGGCTGGTCCGGTGCTCTTAGCCGGGGCCGGTCTAACTGCTGTGTTGATCTATTACGCAGTCGGCCATCCCGCCGGTTTTCCCCTGAGCGCCGCGCTTCTTGCGGCGGCCCTGCTGGTCGGTACCGATCCCGGCGAAGTGATCGCCATTTCCGGCGTTGACCTACGTTATCAGCGGAGCACCGTGCTGCTCGAAGGAGAGAGCGTGATCAGCGACGTGCTGGCTGTCACCTTGTTCGCAGTATTCCTCGACGACGCATTAATGGGTGTGAAGCACATCGATTTCCTGACGGCTGGCCGGATATTTTTGTGGTCGGCGGCCGGCGGTATTGCCGTCGGTCTCATCGCGGGTGGGCTCGGCTGGATCGTGGTCCGTGTGGTCGCGGCCGGTACGGCCCGTGCGTTGGCTGCGGCTTCTATTGCGTTCGGCGCGTTCATCGTGTGCCAGTATTTCGTTGAAGGCTCGGGCGCGATTGCGGTACTCATTGCGACCTTGATGACGATCTCCCACCCCGGTTGGGGAAACGAGACTGAACGTGCGACCGTACATGTGCTCGGGTGGTCCGCGCGCGTCGTTTTGTTTGTGATCGCGGGGGCGACCGTCACTACGTTCATGTTCCGCGATCACTGGCTCGCTATGTTGATCGCCGTTGCTGCCGCAAGCCTGGCGCGGGTGGTGGCGGTCAACAGCGGCTTGTCGGGTATGAATATCTTGAGCCGTGGCGATGAGTTTTCCTTGGGCGAGCGCTCGCAGATCACTGTCGGCGGGGTGAAGGGGGCGATCGTTCTTGCGCTGGCTTTGTCGCTACCGCTTGAATTCGAGGCCTGGTATACCGTGCAGTCGATGGTCTATGGTGTCGTTATTTTCACCCTCGTCGCGCATCCCTTGATCGCACGTGCGTTGATCCGGCGCATTCCCTGAGAAGACTCGGCTATTCAATCGCATGTGAGACAAAGTGCTATCTCAGATCCACTGCGCCTCACTATAGATGGACACCCGCCGTCGGCCGCCGCTGATCTGCCCTTTGCCGTAGTCGACACCCATTTTCGCCAGGGCGTCGCGCACCGATTTACTGTCCGTACTTTCGGCGACGGTTTTCATGCCGAGGCTGTGCGCAATACGGGTCAATCCCAGTACGACTTCGTAGTCGAACGAGTTGTAAAGCATGTTTTCGACCAGAGCCCCGCGGATCCCGAGAAAATCCACCTGCAGGGATTTGACCAAATTGACGGATTCACTACCGAACCCCATGTCGCTGACCATGAAGTGGCAGTCGTACTGCTTCAAGGCCGTGACGAAATAGCGGATGTATTCCAGGTGCCCGGTCAAGCCGGGTTCATCGAAAATGAATCCGAGACGATTGCTGTCGGCCTTATTCTGTTTGACGTTTTGAATGATGAAATCGAGAAGGCGATCGTCCGACAGGGTCTGTTGCGAAAGCGGCACGAGAACGAGTTCCATGTCGCTAAGCGTGGGGTGGCTGAGACGCAAGGCATCGATGGCTGCTTTGACGACCCAGCGGTCGATCTCTTCGGTCAGTTGATAGCGGCGCGCCAGGTCGGACAGTTCACCTCGGGGTATGAAATTTCCTTCGCCGTTGCGAATCCCGACGCTGAGTTCACATCGCCTGGAAGCTTGGGCGCCTGCGGTCGGGCAAATCGGCTGATAGAATAACTCTAAACGGTTGCCGTGTATGGCCGTTTGAATGTCCTTGACGTAGTCGAATACCCGAGCCTGTTTGTTCGCGTTTCCCTGGTTGCGCTCGAACAGGTGAACGCGGTTACGGCCGAATTTCTTCGCCGTGTAGCAGGCCGAATCCGCACGGCGGATGATCTCGGCCGCGCTTTTGCAATTCTTATTGATCTCGACGATGCCGATGCTGATCGAAACCGGCAGCCGGATCGATTGCCACATGAACTCGTGTTTATCGACGGCGCTGCGCAGACCTTCGCCGATGAGACGCGCCTTTTCGATCGAACAGCTGTACAAAAGGGCGGTGAATTCATCGCCGCCAACGCGCGCCAGTGTGTCCGCGCCCCGAATCCGCGTTCGCAAAATACCCGCGATGGCCTTGAGAGCCGAATCACCGGCAGCGTGACCGTAACTGTCGTTAATGAACTTGAATTTGTCCATATCGAGAAAGAGCAGGCTGTGGACGTTGGCGTTTTCATCGT
Organism: Gammaproteobacteria bacterium; assembly: GCA_963662545.2. Classification (GTDB taxonomy): domain Bacteria; phylum Pseudomonadota; class Gammaproteobacteria; genus JAYYZW01. Next base: position 648,879 of record CAXXLL010000003.1, on the reverse strand, counting down.
GCGCGCGACGCACGAGCTTCTTCAGGCGGAGTTCGAATTCGTTACGATTGATGGTACCGGTCAGCGGATCGTGTTTGGCCTGCCACGCGATGCTCTCTGCGCGTTGACGCTTTTCCGTAACGTCACGCATAATAAAAACCGATCCGGAGAATTTCCCGCATTCATCCTTGATGGGGGTTACGACGTAATCGATGCCGTAGATGACGCCGTCCTTACGGATCAGTTGTGCGTTTTCACAGCGACTTTGCGTGCGGCGGGTCAGACGTGCCTGGTCGAAAATTTCTCGTGAAATGTTCTTTTTGTCCGGCGGAACGACGAGGCGCATACGTTTTTCGATCGGTCGGCCCTCCAGATCCTTGTGCGTCCAGCCGAGCAACACTTCGGCAACCGGGTTGGTGTAGTCGATGCGGCCTTCCGTGTCAGTCGAAACAACTGCGTCGCCGAGCGCCCTAAGGAGGCGCCGATTGCGGTCGCGGACGGCTAAGGCGCTGCTCATCGCTTTGATCTTCATGTCCGCGACAATAGCGAGGTCGCGGTCGGCATAAGATCGTGGATCGGTATCCTGCAGACCGCCTTCGACTACTCCGAGAAAGTGGTGGACGATGCTGCGTAGGTTCTCTAGCGAGCGGTAATAGGTGCTCGCCATGATTAAGATCGTGATGCCAGCAGGAACGATCCACAAGATCGCGAGCACATAGCGGTCGTCGGCGAGCGTTCCGGCGATTGCCAGTGCGCCTAGCGTTACCGTGAAGAAGTTGTACGAGGTGGGGAATTCGGCGAAGACCGGAACGGCGGCGACGGCAACACCGAACGCGGCGGCGAGAAGGATACTAGCCTGAACGGGGTCCGACAGCGGCAGCAGCACGGCCACGCCGGTGCCCCAAGACAGCCCGAACACCAGGGCGATTCCACTATTGAATAACTTGCTGCGGGCGGCGGCGTTACCAATGATAAATCCCGAGCGGCTGGCAAGATGGAGCAGCGTGTTAAGCAGAGTGAAGCTCGACCATGAGGCCAAGAGCACCACCGGCACCGAGTTTCGGAAAGCCGCGCTGACGCCGGCGATCGCCAGCAGGTTGATCGCGACCCAGCAGCGGCTGATGTCGTTTTGGTAGCGGTCGGTGGCGGTTGCCTCGGTCGTATCCGATTTGAATACGGTCGCGAGGGATTTCGAACCGTGCACTGCATTTGGGCTGTTTTCGGTCATGTTTTTCGTTCCGTAACTTTTCTTAATCGTCTTCCGCCGCGCGCTGCCGGCGGGCGGGAGAAGCCCGAGGGCACAGTGGCGGGTACGACGCCGTCAATGTAAATTATTGTTACGAACTGAAAAACGTGTCGTGATCGGCTTCACACGCTTTCGCGCTTGAACGTGAACGGGATCACGAAAACGCCGGGAAGCCCACGGTAGTGTGAACCGGGTCACACGCCGACAGGGCGCGGTCAGGTATTTCTTTTCGTGCGAACGCGCAATCTGAGCGCGTTGAGCTTGATGAAACCGTCCGCGTCCGCCTGATCATAGGCGCCCGCGTCGTCCTCGAAGGTGGCAAGCGAAGGATCGAACAGGCTGTCCTGATCCGATCGGCGGCCTTCGACGATGACGTTGCCCTTGTATAGGCGTACGCGCACCGTACCATTCACGTTCGCCTGGGACGCGTCGATCAGCGTTTGCAGCGATTGCCGTTCGGGGCTCCACCAGTAACCGTTGTAGATCAGCGACGCATAGCGTGGCATCAGGTCGTCTTTCAGGTGAGCGACCTCGCGATCGAGAGTCAGGGACTCTATCGCACGGTGTGTTTTCGCCATGATCGTGCCGCCCGGTGTTTCATAGCAGCCTCGCGATTTCATGCCTACATAGCGGTTTTCGACGATGTCGAGCCGCCCCACGCCGTTGTCGCCGCCAAGCTCGTTGAGGCGCCTGAGAACGCCGGCCGGGCTCATGCGCTCGCCGTCAATGGCGACGATATCGCCGCATTCGTATTCGAGCTCGATGACAGCGGATTCGTCGGGCGCGTCTTCGGGCGCGACGCTCCATCTCCACATGGATTGCTCGGCGCTTGCCCAGGGATCTTCGAGGACCCCGCCTTCGTATGAAATGTGCAACAGGTTTGCATCCATCGAATAGGGGGAAGAAGAGCCGCTCTTGTATTCGACCGGAATATCGTGCTGTTCGGCATAGGCCAGCAGTTTCTCACGCGAATTGAGATGCCATTCCCGCCACGGTGCGATGACTTTGATGCCGGGTTCCAGCGCGTAAGCGCCCAGTTCGAAGCGAACCTGGTCGTTACCCTTGCCGGTAGCGCCATGCGCTATTGCATCGGCCTTGGTTTCCCGCGCGATCTCTACCAGGCGTTTCGCGATCAGCGGGCGGGCGATCGAAGTACCGAGCAGGTATTCGCCTTCGTATTGGGCGTTGGCCCGAAACATTGGAAACACGAAATCGCGAACGAACTCCTCGGTGAGGTCGTCGACGTAGATCTCTTTGATGCCCATCCGGGTCGCCTTGGAGCGGGCGTGCTCGAGTTCTTCGCCCTGGCCGATGTCAGCGGTAAAAGTGACTACCTCGCATCGATACTCCTCCTCCAGCCACTTCAGAATGACCGATGTATCGAGACCGCCGGAATAGGCGAGAACGACTTTTTTGACTTGAGATTTCGGCATGGGATCCGCGTTCAAAGCGTGTCGGGGAGGCGGCATTGTGCCCAGCCGTAGGGTCGAGGTCTAGCGCGACGCCTCATTCGCCTGCAAGCGGGCTCGTACGGACGCGCCGGTCATGTAGGAGCCCGTTTGCGGGCGAATCGCATTCCGTCTCAATGCGCAGGGGCCAATCAGCGCGAATTCCCGATTCACATATCGAGGGCGCGCTCGAATATTGCCATGAACGCTTCCGGCGATTCCGAATGCGGCCAGTGTCCGCCGTTGGCGACGGTTTCGATACGGTGATCACTGAACAGCGTGTTGATGATCACGAGATGTTCGTCGGTAATGCGATCGGACAGCTCGCCGCGGATGAACCAGGTTTCACCTGCAAAGCGCGCATCGTCGGCGACCGGCAGGAGACCGAGAATGTGCGGCATTTGATCCTTTAGTGCTTTCAGGTTGGCGCGCCAACGCGCCCGTCCGTTCTCGAACACCAGGTTCTGCAGGATGAACAACCGCACCGATTGTTCCGCAATGGCGTCGACCAGTAGGCGCTCGGCGTCGGACCGCCGCTTGATTTGCTCCATGTCGATCGCAAGCATGGCGTCGATCATCGCCTCGAAGTGATCCGGGTATCTTACGGGCGCGATATCGACGCACACGAGACGGGCGATACCCCGCGCATCGTTCAGCGCCATGGTCATGGCGGCTTTGCCGCCCATACTGTGTCCGACCAGCACGAAGTCCTTCAAATCGAGCTCATCGACCAGCGCGCGCACGTCCGCGACCATATCCGTATAGGTCATCGATTCAGCGTGTGGGGAGCGGCCGTGATTGCGCAGATCAACCAGATAAAACGTGTACCGATCGGACAAGCGCCGCGCAACGGTGAGCCAGTTGCGGCCCGCGCCGAAAAGCCCGTGGAGAACAACGACCGGCGGGCCGTCGCCAACGCGTTCGAAATGCAGGGTCACGCGCAAGATTCAGTCGCGTTGCAAATGCGCCGGAAGCCGCGCGGCGTTCAGGAATTGCAGCGGCCAGATCCCGAGGATCGCGATGTCCTCGTCGATGCCGTCCATGACCTCATAATCGCGGAACTCCCCCCGCCCGACCCAGGCGTACTCGGTGTGCTCGTGGTTGAGCACGATGCTACCCCCGGTCCAATTAAACTGAAAAAGATGGATTTCGAATTGACCGCCGTAGTAGGTGTCTCGAAAGGGACCGACATAGCGAGTGAGTTCGACTTCATGTCCAGGTCCGATCTCCTCGGCCATTTCGCGCATGGCAGCCGCCTCGGGCGTCTCGCCGGGCTCGATTTTACCTGCCGGCAATCCCCACCGGCCCGGTCCCAGCTTCGCATCCAGACTCCGCTTTAACATTAACAAGCGCGAATTCGAATCGAGCAGCACGTTTAGCGCGTAGCGGGCAGTTGGAGCGATGTTTCTGTTCACGATACGTGAGGCGTTTGACGACGCACGGTAGTATCGGACAAGTAAACGAGAAATGCTAAATTGCGGGAAATAGGGCGAGGTTCCGAAAGTTATGGCGTTACATATCGTTCGATTGGGCAGCGACAGGGCACCCGGTGAAGGCTTGCGGATCGGCACGGTCAGGCGGCCGCCCCGAGGTATTCCGAAAAGCGACTATGCAAAGGGCAACTGGTTCGACGTCTGGTTTCCTAATCTTGCGCCGCAAGGCGAGACGATCAAACTGGCGCAAAAAGCCGAATCAGAGCGCGACTGGAAAGCGTTCGAGCGCAAGTACCGTGCGGAGATGCGGGCGCCGGAAAATGCCCGGACGCTCGATCTACTCGCGGCACTTTCCCACCAGACGGACTTTTCAGTAGGCTGTTACTGCGCCGAGGAGTCGCGTTGCCACCGCTCGACACTGCGCGAACTGCTGCGCGAGCGAGGTGCAGATTTGAACACGGACGGGAGGTTGCGAGACCGGCGATAGCCGACCTGCTCCAATGACTTTGAAGCCCTTAACTGTTTTTCTGCTGATGAATACCGTGTTTCTGGCCGCTTGCGATCAGCAGGCTGCATTTGACCGACTCGTGCCGGAGGACGAAGCCGCCTATGCTGAACACTTTCTGTCGCGGCTCGCGGACGGCGACATCGAACAGGTGGAAGCCGGCTTGAGTCCGCAGATCGTCTCACCGGCGATTCGTGCCGAAGTCGCGACGCTTTCGGAGAGTTTTCCCAAGATCCAGCCGACGAGCGTCAAACTCGTCGGATCGCATACCGAGACCGTAGCGGGAACATGGCGGGCACAGTTCACCTTCGAGTACGAATACCCGGGGCAGTGGTTGCTCGCAGGTGTCGCCATGCACCGCGAAGGACCAGAACTTTTCGTCGACGGTATCAATGTCGAACACGCCGCCGAATCCGTAGTGAACACCCATCGTTTCACCCTGGATGGAAAGACACCCGCGCATTACGCGATCTTGGTCGCCGCCGCTGCGGTCTTCGTTTTCGTCGTCCATTCGTTGATTCAATGCATGCGTGCGCCCATCCACCGGTTCAAATGGTTGTGGATGATCTTCATTCTTTTAGGTTTCGGAACGGTAAATCTTAACTGGACGACCGGCGCGTGGGAGTTCATGCCGGTTCACGTACTTCTGTTTGGCATCGGCGTCCAGAAATTACTGTATTCACCCGTGATCATCCAGGTTGCGGCACCGGTGGGGGCCATCGCTTTTCGTCTACGGCGGCTCGTGTCCCTGGCCTGACAGGCGATTCAAAGCAAGCGATCGTGAGCGATAAATTCGAGGAACTCGACTACCAGCAAACGCCCCTGGGCGCGTTGATCCTGCGTCGCAGGCGCGAACCGATGGCGAGGGGCGAGGAGGTTTTCGAGGTCAAGCTCGACGATGCTTTTCTGATGTCGAGTCTGTTCACCGCCGGTGAGATTGCACTCGCCGACCTTGCCCTCGGCAGGCTCGAAACCAAGGGAATCGACGTTGTGGTGGCGGGGCTCGGTCTCGGTTTCACCGCCGATGCGGTCCTCAATCACGACGCCGTCAATTCACTCATCGTTATCGAGGTGCTCGAAGCGGTCATCGCATGGCACCGCGTGGGCCTGGTGCCGCTCGGCCACGCATTGACCTCGGATGTCCGCTGCCGGCTGATCCATGGTGATTTCTTCGCGATGGCCCATCCGGCCTCGGATGGGTTTGACCCGCTTGAAGCCGAACGCCAGTTCGACGCTGTGTTGGTCGATATCGACCATGCACCAAGTCACGTTCTGGACGATCGAAACAAAGCGTTTTATACACGCGCAGGTCTTCGGGGCCTCGAGCGGCGCCTGCGCCCGGGCGGGGTGTTCGCGATGTGGTCGAACGATCCACCCGATGCTGACTTCGAAGGCGTACTCAGCGACGTCTTCGCCACGTCCGGCGCCGAAGTCATCAGTTTTCCTAATCTGTATTCCGGCGATTCATCGTCGTGCACGATCTATGTTGCGGCGACGGGCAAATGAATCGACGCCCAGCATTGATCTTCCGCGGTCGCGATCCTTTAATCCGTTGAATGAAAGTCATTGAGCTCAAGCTCCGCGGTCCAATGGCGCTGCTGGAGCAGGACGCTGAGCGCGCCTTTTTGTTCGCACAGGAAGACGCCTGGCGGCCGGGAATCTATCTCTGGTCATTTCTGTCCAATCAGGCCGATCGGGTCAACGCTGTCGGTGTCGCGAATGATGGCGTCGCCCCCGCCCACGCGGCGCACGTCGCGGCCTTCCTGCGCGGCGAACATGGTTTGCATGCGGCCGCAGACCGGGCCGAAGGGCGTCTGCGGCGCGTCTACGAACCGGGAGAAGGGCCTCGGGCCCTCACGGCCAATGCCGCGGATCTTCGCGCGGAGCTGAACGGACTGCGTATTTTTTTCGCGCCGGTCGATGATGGCGCGGCCGTGCAAGCGCGCATCGCAGCCGCGGTAACGCGGCACTACCAACGGCTGGGCGGCAAGGCAATGGAGTGGTTTCAGCCCGGCCGCGCGGATGAAGGTTCGCGGGACGCGTCGGGCGAGGCCATGATGGTCCGGTTTTATCGACCGGTTCTCTTGGTCAATATGCCGGACGAACTCACGATCTAGCCGGCAGTAGTTTAAACGGCCTTTTTCGGCCCCGCTTGTCTCTGCTAGCCCGCTTTCTGAATCTCGACATGGGCGTCGAAGGCGTCGCTGCCGATGTTGCTGCGCGCTTTGCCGTCGGGCGTTAAAGCGTTGGCCGACGCGCCGTTGGCCGTCGTTTCGGGCCACCAGTTAAACGGGAGGTAAGCCACGCCGCGGGCCGTCACATTTGAAACGCTGGCCCGAACATGCACCTCGCCGTAGCGGTTGAACACGCGGACCATATCGCCACTGACGATGCCCCGCGTACGCGCGTCGGCCGGATTGATATCGACTTCGGGTTGGTGCTTGATCGTGCCCCGGTGCCGAAGATTGACGTATTCGGAGTTCAGAAAGTGGCTGATCTTCGCCGTTACGAGGTGCAGGGGCGCGTCGTGACCATTGCCGTGGTCGTGCTCAGCCAGGGGCTCGTAGGTCGGTAGCGGATCGCGTCCGGCTTCGGCGAGGGTCTCGGAATAAAACTCGCATTTACCGCTCGGCGTCGCGAACCGGCCCTCTGTCAGTGGCCGGTAGTCGCCCATATTGAGCGCCGCCCAGCCGTCTCGCTCCAGGCGTTCATAAGTGATCCCTTCGATATATGGGCTACCCGTATCGAGCATGCGTCGAATGCGTTCTTCGTCGCTGAGGTGCAGGCATTCTTCCGTAAAGCCCATGCGTACGGACAGGCGCCGGAACAGCTCGGTGTTGGGTATCGCCTCACCCAGCGGCTCGATCGCAGGCGGATTCAGCGCGATGTAGGTCGTGCCCCAGGACGGCATGAGTTCGAGGTGCTCAAATTGTGTCGTCGCCGGTAGGACGATATCGGCGTATCGCGCGGTATCGGTCAGGAAGTGCTCGTGCACGACGGTGAACAAGTCGTCTCTTTTAAGGCCCTTAATCGTCAGGTTTTGGTTGGGCGCGGTGACGACCGGATTGGAGTTGTAGACCATCAGCCAGTCGATGGGGGGATCCATTGCGGGGTCGGTCAGCGCGAAGCCGAGTTGCGAGAGAGATATCTTGCGTTCGCGGGGAGGAAGCTCCGCCGACGCCATCATCACCGTGTGATCCACGGCCTCGAAGAATGCACAAAGGGTGAACGTGCACAGGCCGCCGCCGCGTTCACGCCACCCGCCGATCAGTGCCGGCAGGCAGACTACGGCACGTACGCTCGTGTCGCCGTTCGAATAGCGTTCCATGCCGACCAGCGAGCGGATCACCGACGGCCGTGTGGTGGCGTACTCATGAGCGAGTTGTTCGATGTCTTCAACGGCGATCCCGGTTATCTCGGCCGCGCGCTCGGGTGGATACTCCGCTATTCGCTCACACAACTTATCGAAGCCCAAGGTATGCTGTTCCACGAATTCCTTATCGTGCAGATCGTCGCGCACGATGATGTGCATCATCGCGAGCGCGAGCGCCGCATCGGTCCCTGGCTTAGGCTGTATGTGCCAGTCCGAATGCGCCGCGGTCGGGGTCTTGATGGGGTCGACGACGACGATCTTGGCGCCGGCGCGCCGCGCCGTCTTCATGGGGCCACTCCACATGTGGACATTGGTGGCGACGGTATTCGCGCTCCAGATCAAAATGAAACGGCTGTGCTCGAGATCTTCCGGTTGCATGGGATCCATCGGACCGATGACCGAAGCGGCGGCATCGAAAGCGGTCGCACCGCAGATGTCTCCGAGGATCTCGGTCGCGCCCAGACGCTGAAAAAACTGCTCGCCCGCGTAGCGTTGCAGCATGCCGATCGTGCCTGCAAAGTTGTAGGGCATGGCCGCCAAGGGTCCGTGTTTGGCGACCGTCTCCTGCAGGCGCGAGACGATTTCATCCAGCGCGTCGTCCCAGCTGATACGCTCGAAACCGCCGTCACCCTTGGCGCCGGTGCGGCGCAACGGATGGAGGACACGGTCTTTGCTGTAAACGCGATCGGGGTAGCGCTTGAGCTTCGAACAGAGCGCGCCCTGGGTGAAGGGGTGGTCGGGATCGCCCTCGAACTTGACCGCACGACCTTCGTCGTCGACGGTTACCAACCAGGCGCAGGTGTCTGGACAATCATGAGGGCAGGCGCCGTGTACCGTCTTCATCGGGGTAGTGCTACTAATTGGCCTTGATGACCCTAACTATAGTAGGACACTACGTCGTAGTCATGTCGATGTCGTCGCGGGAACGCGGGAGCGACACGGTGAGCATCGTTGCAGTGGTCGCCGGAGGCGGTGCGACGGCACCGTTGGACTGCACCGGTTTCAACCTCGTGGCTTGCGGGTGCGGCGGATCCTCTGCGCGCAATATGCGCTGGCCCTGGCCGCCTCGCTCAGGCGGTGGCTTGGCGCCGGATGAAGAGAATGCCGGCGACGCCGGCACCGAACAGCCAGATGGCGCCAGGCAGCGGCACGACCACAGCCGACGGTATCAAATCGGTGGTATTAAAGGTCGTCGTTAGCGTGCCGAGTGCGTCGGTAATGCGGCCTACGTCGGTGGCACCGGCGGCGGCCGCGGACACGACGTAAAAATTGGTCAGGCCCATGTCGATGTCGTCCTGGGTAAACTCGATGCTGACCGGATCGATGCCGGTGCTCAGGGTTACCGTTCCGCCGCCGGTGTCGGCGAACGAGGAATCCTCCCAGAAATCCTCAACCGGCAGCCCAAAGACGAAATTCGTGAGCTCGGATAGCGAAGACGGTGCTGGATTGGGAAACATGATCAATCCGTCGTCGCGGACGATCGATACATGTGCACTCAGAAATGCAGCGTCCGAAGGGTTCGGATCGTTGAGGGTGGGCAAATTCATGATACTGCCGGTCAAGGCGGCGTTCACATCGACGAAACCGGGCCCCCCGCTGTAGGTGAAGCCCGCGATTGAGAAAGCGAGTGCGCCCACCCAGCCATCGAAGTCAAATGATTCGGCCTTGACTCCGAGTTCGAATGCACCCGGGGTCGCGGGGTCGAGATCCACTTGGGCCCACGTTCTGCCCATGTCCAGGAACTCCCCAAAAAGGGTAAGGTGTTGCTGAACCACGTTGAGCTGCGACGCCATCGTCTGCTGGAGGCCGCCACTTTGTGTGAAAACGTTGATTGGATTGATGAGATTAGTGAACGAGGAATCGTCACACAGAAGCACCGAGCAATCTGCCCACAGAGTTGACGCGCTGACACCATAATCCGTGGGGGTAGCCGCGCCGGCCGGCTGCGTACCTGTGAGCAAAATCGCAAGAATCGTCAATCGCAGATTTTTCATAACGTTCTATTCTTGCCCGGCTTGCAATGGTTAGACCGGACTTGATGATCGCATCGATACTGTCTCAACGCGAGAATATCGCAACCGAACGACAAAATGATGCCACTTCTGACCGAAAATCGCCCTATTTGTGTTAATCATTCACAGTTTGAAACATTCCACAGAACGCGCTGGCGTCGGCGCCACGACCTGGCGCCGGGTCGGTGAATTCCGTGCCGCGCTTGTTATCACCTATCCCCTTCGAGATGGTAGGCGAACATCAGCGTTGATGAGAGAGCGTGAGATGATGGGAACCATACTGCATGGGCGTTCGCGATTCCATCCGCTAACTAGTGTCCGTCCATAAACAGGCATTTTCTTCGATGGGCACGGAGAAATCGAGGTGTTGAAAGTAGGTTGTTGGAGCGGTAGCGGCGGTTCGGTGGGGGTCGAAGGGCTCTTCGAGCGTAATTGTGAGTACGTTCGCCGGCCGCAGAGCGTTGCAACCCAAAGTCGCCCGTTCGACGATATCGAGGAGGTCAGTTAGTGCGAGTGAACGTCGCTATTCGAGTTGATAGCGCGCGAGCAGGCTGAGGTTGTAGGCGACCACAGAAGACCACACGTAGGCTTCGAAGTGCGGCAGGCTCTTCCAGGTGCAACGTGCCAATCCGTATGCACGCTTCAGGCAGGAGATACCGGCCTCGATGCCGGCGCGGAAGTTGCGCAAGCGTCGATAGACCCACTGACTCTTGACCATGTCGGCGATCGCGAGCCCGCGCTTCTTGTGGAAGGCAACGTCTTCGATGCCTTCTGCTTTCGCCGCCCGGAGATTGTCGAGGCTCGCATAGCCGCCATCGGCGGCGACCTGTCGTGGCATCGTCCCGTAGTGTGTTCGATGCCGTTCGAGCATCGGCATGAAGCGCTGACTATCGACCGGATTGCCTCGCTCGATGACCACGTCGAGGATGAGGCCACTGCGCCCCGAAGCCAGATTGATTTTGTGTCCGTACTGAACGTCGCGCGCACCCTTTATGATGATGTCGGTATGCGGCTCGAACAAGCTCACGCACTTCTCGCTCGCGGGGACCTTCTCACCGCCGAACACCCGCCGCTCAGTTTGCGAAATCACCTGCAGAACAAGTGTTTCGTAGTGCGCTACCTGCGCTAGCCAGTCCGGCAGTTCAACGCCGGTGACGCCCGGGCTCAGCAGCTGCTCACGTACCCTCGCTACCGCTTCCAAGGTTGAACGCGTCGCCCCAATCAAATCGCGATACAGACGTTGGCGTTGCTTCGCACCACGCGCATACCACAGCGCCCGCGCACGCTTCTTCGCCAATCGAGTGTGGTTCACGAAGCACAACTCCGGCGCGCCAGGCAACTCGCGCGCCTGTGCGAGCAGACGAACCACAACACGCACGCCATCCCACAGCAGATGACTGTCGCTCGGCGCGTGGATGGCACTGTCCGTTACCGTGCTATCAATCCGTACACGCTGTGCCGGCTCAATGCGCGTCTCTTTCGCCGTCGCCAGCAGGGCGCGATGAATAGACTCCCACGTCGATACCTGGATCGCCGAGACCACCCGCTGTAAGGCAGACTTCTTCGGACGTTCATTACCCGGCAACCGGGCGAAGGCCTGAAAGCTCGCCGAGTCCTGCAGGTGAAAGGCCAGCTCCTCGTAACTCAATTGCCGGTGCTGCTTGAGCACCGCGCAGCGCAGCACCGACTCCGCCGACAGTCCGCGTCGACCGGTGGGCTTCAAACCCCGCCGACACAGATCGTTCATGACCGGCGTGAGGACCTTGGGGTGAGCATCGAGCCACTCGGACATGCCCTGCAGCTCTCGCCCCAGGTCATGGTCAGCAAACAGCTCGTATATACTCGCTTGGGCCGTGCGTTTCTGACGCATTCCCCCTCCTGTGGTGTCGATGATTGTGTGGAAAATCAGAGGTTTGAAGTTCCATTAGATCACGACCCACCGGAGGTTTCGATCCCTTAAGCGACAAATTTTCCTTTTTATTTCAACCGCATCGCGTTTAGGGATGCACACTAGCTAAATGCCCCCGTATTTCCGCGCAGCACCGCCAGGTGACTTGGTCGTCGCCGATTAAGACCAAGTCCTTGAAGATCGTGTGCGGTTTCGTTCTCACGCTTCTGTAAATCCAAGAACGATGTCGTAGGTGACGCGGAAATCGGTGCCCGGCGTCTCGGCGGGAAGGAAATCAGCGATGACAAGGTGCCGCGCCGTGATCGGAATGCGACGGTAGAGCGGATCGCGATCGTTCTGCGGTTCGCCCGCGACGTAGAGCTGAGTCGTGAAGGGTCGCAGGCCGCGGGGAACGACGGCGAAATGGATGTGCGGCGTTCGGCCCGGGTAGCGGACCGGTCGTATGGTCCTGAAGCGGTAACGCCCGTCTCGGTCGGTTACGGTGTGGCCGTGACCCTGAAAACGTGGATCCGCAGCCTCGGGCCGTCGGTCCCGGGAATAGTGATAACGCCCGTTCGCATCGCACTGCCAGATCTCGATCCGTGTATTCGGCACCCGCTCGCCGTTCATGTCGAGCAGGCGGCCGTCCAGATCGCAGATCTTTCCCGAGGCACGTCCGTCGTGGCCCACTACCTGCGTCAGGTCGTTGTCGTCATCCATCGGCAACGCGTGCGGGTAGAAGGGGCCGCGGGGCTGGCCTGGTGTCGGGTCGAGCAGGTCGCGCCCGCAGGCACCCACCGACAACAAGCAGGCGATCGCGCCCATCGATATGCGGCGGCGTCGGACGTCAATCATTGCTGAGTGTATCGAATTTAAGATTCGGGGGGCATCGTGGTCCGTTCCGGTCAGACCTGACTTCGGACGCGTTTGTTCCCCGGAGGGAACTCAGCAAGCCTGTTCCTGCAGACCTGAGCATCAGTAAACGTTATCACGGACATGATCCGTATTATCATTGGGCAATGCTTAAATGGCTGCGACGATTGGTCCTTTTCATGACGGTGATACTCTCAGGTCCGGCACTGATCGCAGTGAGCGGCGCGATCAGCCTGAATGCCGACTGGCGTACAGCGAACCGCGACAGCGTCGGGCTCGCACCTGATCCAGTGACGACCAGCGAAGCCGTGATCCAGGTATACGCGGCGCGGGCGTTCAGCTGGCGTGGCTTGTTCGCGGTGCACACTTGGATCGCAACAAAGGCCCCGGACGCCGACCAATACAAGGTACATCAAGTGCTGGGCTGGAACCTGTGGTATGGGCGATCTTTGGTCGACTCTAAGTTCGACCTGCCCGATCGCCGTTGGTACGAAGCGGAGCCGCGCATCATTCTGGATTTGCGCGGCGCGTGGGCCGCCTCCCTAATCGGTGACATCGAGGCCGCGGTCGCCAGCTACCCTTATACGGATGAATACCGCTTGTGGCCGGGGCCGAACAGCAACACCTTCGTTGCGTTCGTCGCACGCCAGATCCCGGCTCTAAATCTCGAATTGCCGACGACGGCGATAGGCAAGGATTACCTCTCCGGCGGCGCGTTGATCGGGCGCGCGCCGAGCGGGACGGGCGGGCAGGTCTCGCTGGGCGGCGCACTGGGTATTCTTGCCGCGAAGACCGAAGGTCTGGAGGTCAACATCTTCGGCTTGGTGTTCGGGATCGACCCACTGCGTCCGGCGATCAAGTTGCCGGGAATAGGTCGGATCGGGTTCGGTGCCTGAAGGGGCGGCAAAAAATAGCTATAGGTCGTCAAACGGGGACCGTGATCCTAGGGTCAAGTCTTGCCTTTTGCCTGTGAATCGGTCGTCCGAACATATAAACCTGCCGTGCACATGCATGTCCCAATGGGATTTACGGTTTTCTCGTTTTATTTGAAGTAGGCAAAAGGCAAGACCCCAAGTCCCTGGTGCAGCGTTTCGGGATTATAGGTGTCCGGAAATTCAATTTGCGAAATATCTCTATTTCCAAAAACTACGTCGACCGCATTCCAACATGCCTACTCCAACCCGGCTTGACGCAAACTCTCATACTGGAGCTCAACGACTTCTGCATCTCGATATGGCGAGCGTCCGTGCGCCAGTTCAAGCGAATAATTAGGGCTGATGCGTAAGATCTCTTGCGCTGCAGCTTGCGCGGCCTCGATACGGCCTGTCTCAATATAGGATGCGGCGAGCATGAGATACGAGACGAGGTGATCCGGGTTTCGTGTGACTACACGTTTGAAAATGGGGATCGCCTGATCATAATTTCCGAGCAGCCTATGTGCGTTACCTAATGCCCACAGATAGTTGGGCGTGTAGCGTGGATTGAGGCGCATTGCTTGCTCGATAAGCGGTATAGCTTCGCGCGCCTGCCCCGCAAAACTCAGGATTTCCGCTAAACTTATCGGGTCTACGCGGATTCATGTGGGTAAATTCTGAATTAGACCAAGTGTAAACCATTGAAATCATGTAGACATTCAGAGATTTCGTATGGGGTGAAAGTGGTTTCATTTTGTGGGTAGGCTAAGGCCATGAAGAATCCCAAGTCGATCCGAGCGCTGTTTGCGTTCCCTGGTTTTACCGCCGCATCGAAATTGGTGGGCATGTTTGGTGATCGGTATGCCCGTGTGATCCAACTCAAGAGGCGAAAAAAACAGCGATCTGTTCTCACTGTGCTCACCGGTGCCGCGGGCGTTACGACAAGAAGGTGCTGCGAGTACGAGACCTGTCAGTTGCCGGATGGCGAATCTACCTGGAGTTCGAACGCTGGCGTGTCAGTTGCCGGAGGTGCGGCGGCGTGCAGGTAGAACATCTTGACTGGCTGGCAAAGAACCCTCGCTATACGCAGCGCTTTGCCATGCAGGTGGGCAAGCTGTGCCGGGACATGCCGAACCAGGCTGTCGCCGAGAGGGAACGCCTGCACCACAGCACGGTGAAAGACCTCGATAAGCTGTACATGCAAAAGCAGGTTGAGCTGGCGGGCATGCCAGCACCCCGGGCCATCGGTATTGATGAGATCTCCATCCGCAAAGGACATAACTACCGGGTCATCGTCAGTGACCTGGATCGGGGGCGTCCTATCTGGGTCGGTGGTGAAGGTCGCAAAGAGGCTGACATCGACCTGTTTTTCCAGGCATTGGGCGAGAACAAGAGCGCTCGCATCGAACTGGCGGCGATGGACATGTGGAAGCCGTTCCGTAACTCGGTCATGAACAACGCACCGCAGGCGCGGATCATCTATGACAAGTTCCATATCATGCGCCACCTCTCAAAGGCTCTCGATGAAGTCCGGCGCCGTGAATACAAACGTCTCCGCGGCAAGGACAGGAGTTACATCAAAGGCCAGCGATATACCTTGCTCTCGCGACGCGAGAACCTGAATCTGGATGGCAGACGAGCCCTGAAAAAACTGCTCCAGGCCAACCGGCGTCTGAACACCGCCTACGTCCTCAAGGAAACCTTCGGCCAACTCTGGGACTACCGTACCGAGCGCGGCGCGCGTGCCTTTTTCGAGCGCTGGAAGGACAGTCTGAAATGGCAGCGATTGGCGCCGTATCGCAAGTTTGCTGAGCTGATTGAATCCCATTGGGATGGCATTGCTTCCTATTGTGATGCTAAGAATAAAGTCAGTCTTGGATTGGTCGAAGGGGTCAACAACAAAATCCGGGTCCTGCAACGACGCGCCTATGGCTATCGTGATGAGGAATTCCTCAAACTGAAAATCATTGCGGCATTTCTTCCGCCACTACCCAGAAATGCCAATATCAATCCACACGTTTCCGCGTAGACCCAACTTATATAGGCCTCGGCAAAATTGGGGTCATAGCTAATAGCTTTCCGAGCTTCGGCGATCGCCTCGTCGTGCTCCCTTTTCGCGAGTAAGGCGTAAGCCAGTGTTTCGTGCGCCGTGGGTTGACTTTCATTTAGTTCGACCGCTTTCTGCCCGAAAGCGAATATTTTCTCGATGATTTCGGGATCGGAACTCCACTGGTTAATCAGCTCGGTGAGATACGTGCGTCCGAGATACGCGTAAGCTTCGGCGTATTCCGGATCTAATTCTATTGCCTGTTGAAAAAGTTCGCGCGACTGAAGATTCGCTTCCCTATCGCGGCGGGCATATTCTTCTCGTCCGCGCACGAAGGCGTCATACGCCTCAAGATTCTGGGTGGGTGCGGTACCCACCCGAGCCTGTTCTCCAGTTGTAAGCTGTATTGCTAAGGCAGATACGATGTGCTGGATGACTTCATCCTGGAGCGCGAAAATATCGTCAAGCTGCCGGTCGTAACGCTCGGCCCATAAATGGTAGTCGGTCGTGGCGTCAATTAGCTGAGCCGTAATGCGGATACGATTGCCCGCTTTGCGCACACTGCCTTCAAGAATGTAGCGCACGCCGAGTTCTTTACTTACCTCTTCATGTCGTACCGCTGCGCCTTTGTACGAGAAGACAGAATTGCGGGAGATAACGAATAAGCCTGAGATCTTCGATAGATCGGTAATCAGGTCTTCGGTCATACCGTCGCTGAAATACTCTTGATCCGGATCTTGACTGCGATTTACGAACGGCAGAACGGCAATCGAAGGTTTATCCGGTAACGCAGGACGCTGGTCCGGCGGCGTTGCGGAAGGACCCCTAGTTTCTACCTCGGATTGTTCGATCACCGCGGGGTCTGCAATAACGCGGTAGACGCGGATCAGTTTGGCAATATTCTTTAATGCCTGCTCACCCAGGGGTTGATACGAAAAATCGAGCTTGCCCTCGACCTGGTCATACACGGTACCGGAGATACAGACCCCACCGCCGTCGGCCAGCCCCTCGATACGAGCGGCAATATTCACCCCATCGCCGTAGATCCGCTCGGCTTCAACGACAACATCGCCAACGTTGATGCCAATGCGAAAGTGCATTTTCCGCGATTCAGGCAAAGCCGCATTTCTTGCTGCCAATTTTTTCTGGGCGGCCGCGCCACAACGGACAGCATCGACCGCACTCGCAAACTCGGCCAGCAAATTATCTCCAGGTGAATCAACGACCCGACCGTTATGCTGCTGGATCATCGAGGAAAGAACTTCGCGATAGTCCGTCAAGGTCCGGATAGTCGCCTCTTCGTCATCACCCATGAGACGGCTATATCCTTGCACGTCAGTACTGAAGATGGCGGAGAGTCGTCGTACTACGCCGGTCGTTGTTTTATCAGTGTGTTCTCCTGGCATGGCGGCTCATTCTTTGGGGCGAGACTAGGAATTGCGCGATAACTAAGCCACCCCTTCGATGAAGAAAAGTTCTAAGGTATCGTAACTGATATTAGGTCAGGGTGGCCTATCGACCTGCCACCACACCGAAACTACGGCGATTGAAAAAGCCGCGATCCGTAATCTGACGATCCGCTTCGTACGCAAGTTCTGGTGCGTATCTTTGCCTGCTAACAGGGCCTCCTCCTGAGCTCAAATATCAGGCCGGACGTGTCTACTGTTGTGGGGGAAGTCCGGAGCCTATTCTGCGGTATCCGTAAAATCAGTGTACGAACGCCGTGGACTTTAAGGATAGGGGCTTTTATTCTTCGTATACTAAAAGCAACAACGGCTCTCTTGCGATGTCTACACCACGACCTTCCCGCTCCGCGCGGGTCATTGTGCTCCTGTCATCGGCGTTCGTGTCGGCGATTTTAGTGGCAGCCGATCTGCCAACGATATCCGACCCGGCGATTCAGGCCTGTATCGACAAATTGATGCCCGAAATATCGTTGACCCAGATCATCACTCTGCGCTCGTTTGATGAATCCGGTCTCATCGAAGAATCGGCTGGCAACATGTACTGGCGTCGTGCCGAAGGTGACAAGTCACGTGCCGTGATCCGCTTGACGGCCCCCGCGAGTCGCAAGGGCCTCGCGGTGCTGATGGTTGAAAGCGATTCCCTGGAACCGAAAATGTACCTGTACGTACCGGATCTGGACCGTACGCGTCGTGTCACCGGCAAACAAATTGCGACCTCGATGATGGGTACGGATTTCAGCTACGAGGAGTTCTCTCAATTTCAGAAAACGGCGGCCGAGACTGATACCAAACGCATCGAGGACCAATCGGTCAACGGTGTGCCTGCCTACGTGCTGGAGACCACGCCGGGCGGCGCCGACTCCGTCTACAGCCGGATACTCACCTTCGTCGATCAAGCCCGTTGCATCCCCTTGCAAACGCAGTTTTTCGACGTTAATGGCGACCTGAGTAAGGAATTGCTCGCCACGCTGGATGAGATCAAACAGGTCAGTGATCGTTATGTCCCACATCACGTGGTCATGCACGATCGGAAAAAGAACACGCGGACAGAACTGATTCTCGAGAACATCGAGATTGATGTCGAATTGAGCGACGGCATCTTCCATCCGAAACGCCTGGGAATGGCGCTCTGAACACTGACGGCATCTTTTGATTTCCAAGCTTCTGAACGGGCTGGTCGACCACCCTTACGTGGTCGTTTTTTTTGCGTTCGTCATTACCTTCTTCGCGTTTAACGAAGCTATTGATCTGCAGAATCGCCAGATCAGGGTAAGTATCGATTCGTCGATAGAAAACCTGTTGCCGGCCGAAGGACCGGCGCTGAAGGTCTACACGTATGTACGCGATAAATTTGTCGGCGACGACGTGCTTATCGTCGTTTGGCTTGCGGATGATCTGTTTACACCGGAGCGTTTGGCCGCACTTAAACGACTGACACGCAGGCTGGAGAAGTTGCCCGGCATCCTGGCAGTCGACAGCCTTGCGTCGGCGACGTACGTGCGCGCAGAGGAAGATTTCACTGAGATCGGCCCGTTTCTCGAGATGCTTCCGGCCGACATGGAGCAAGCACGCGGCTTGAAGGACGATGCCCTTTCCAATCCGCTCTACATCGGCACTCTCGTTTCATCTGACGGTCGCGGTGCGGTGCTGGCCGTGCACTTCGATCCGACTCTCGATACGGCGGCACTCGGCGGCAAGGTCGATGCGATAGCCTTGGCCTCGCGGGAGGAGGCGGGGGATGTTGAACAATTCGTGACCGGCCCGATCGTCGCACGTCTCGAAACCGGCCGCACCCTATTTGCTGATATTCAGATCGTGTTTCCGCTCGCCGTCCTTGCGACCTTCATGGTCAGCATGATCGGCTTGCGTTCGCTCCCCGGCGTCTTGTTGCCTCTGATC
This sequence comes from Gammaproteobacteria bacterium, assembly GCA_963662545.2. GTDB lineage: Bacteria > Pseudomonadota > Gammaproteobacteria > JAYYZW01. The sequence continues at coordinate 629,796 of CAXXLL010000003.1, read as the reverse complement.
GTCAATGGCATTTCGCTGCTGATCACGATAGCGATCTTTATTCGCGCCGGTTACGCGCTCAACTTTGTCACCGTCATCATGCCGCCGGTGGTATTTGTCGTCGGATTCGCCTATGCGGTGCATGTCATCAGCGATTTCGAACGGGCGCTGGCCGCCGGGCACGAGAAGATCGCGGCGATAAAGCATTCCCTGGGCGAGGTATTCGTGCCGTTGACCCTTACGGCTTTTACGACGGGCGTCGGCTTTATTTCGTTGATGACGAGCAATATCGAAACTATCCAGGTATTCGGGATGTTCTCTGCGCTCGGGACTATTCTGAGCTGGCTTTGCGCAGTGGTGCTGGTGCCGGTTGGGCTGCGATTTCTGCCTGCGGGTAAACGGCTCTCCACCGGCCGTAGCGCCTTGCTGGACTTTGCTCCGAAGTTGTCGAAGTTCGATCTCGAGAATCGCAAGATTATTTTCGCCGGCGGCTTTCTGGTTGCGATGTTCTCAGTTGTTTATGCGAACCAGATCAAGGTCGGCACCGACTACCTGCGCAACTTTCCCGCCGACAGCGAAATACGGAGAAATTTCGCCGAGGTCGGGAAATCATTTTCCGGCGCCGTGCCGCTACAGATATTGATCGAGAGCGATGTGCCGAATGTGTTCAAAAATCCCGAAGTTCTGCGGGAGCTGGATAAGTTGCAGCGTTGGGTGACGAGTCAGCCCGAAGTTGGGGGAGCGGTCTCTTTTGTTGATTACATGCGCATGTTGTACCTCACCTTCGTGCCCGACATTGCGCCAGAAGAGGCAATTCCCGGGACTTATAACCTTGCCGATCAATTGTTGTCGCTGGGCGCGGGCGACGATGTGAAGCGATTCGCGGATGCGCGCTACAAGAGCACGCTCATGCACGTCCAGTCGAGTGCGGTCAGCTCGAACGATCTTATTGCGCTCGTCACCCGCATCGAAGATCGGCTTCAGGAGCTGCCCGAACACCTGCGCGGCAAGGTCACCGGCAGTTCGGTGCTGCTTGCGCAGACGATGGACGAGATCACGCGTGGGCAGATCCTGAGCCTGTCGGGCGCGCTCATTATCATTTATCTCATCCTTTCAATCTTGTTCGGATCTTTGCGTGTCGGCGCCGTAGCGCTCATTCCTAATCTGCTACCCATCGCGGCGTTTTTCGGGATCCTCGGCTTCACCGGAATTACGCTCAATCTTGCAACAAGCCTGGTCGCGACGGTGGCGCTCGGTATTGCGGTGGACGACAGCATTCACTACTTCTCCCGGTTCAATACGGAATCCCGCAAGCTGGCCAACGAGGAACTCGGTGTCGAGCGAGCGATCGCTGCGGTTATCCGGCCGGTGACCTTCACTACCGCTGCGTTGTGCGCCGGTTTCCTGGCACTCCTCGTCAGCGATCTGCGCAATCAGGTCGAATTTGGAATCCTCGCGGCGGTGACGCTGTTTTTTGCGTGGCTGGTCGATCTCACCCTCAGCCCGGCGCTTAGCAGCGGTCTGCGATTTGTCACCCTGTGGGAAGTGCTCACCGTCGACCTCGGTTCGGAACCGCATAAGAAGATCCCCCTGTTTAAGGGCCTTACCCACCGACAGGCAAGGATCGCGGCCCTGTTCGGGCGAATCGAACCTTACGAACCGGGTGACCGTATCCTCTCGTTTGGCGAAGAGGGCAACGAGATCTGCATTCTGATTGAGGGCGTCGTCGTCGCCCAGGTGTGACGACCGGAGGGCAACCGGGTGTTGCGCGCGATGCATGCGGGCGAAGTGTTTGGCGAAATCGCGCTCTTTACCGGCAAACGCTCTGCCAACATCGATGCCATGACGGACGTGCGCGTGTTGTGGCTGAACCAGGAAAGCCTCGAACGGATCCAGTCCCGTTACCCGCGCATAGCAGCGCAGCTGTTCTGGAATCTCACCGGCACGGTCGCCGTGCGCCTCGCGGACATCACCACGCGTGTGTGAACGGAAAATCGTGTAATCCCAATGAGATGGCCGGATCTGGACCAAGGCCACCGCACAAAAAATGATGACCTGCTATGATTTAGCCATGCGAATCATATTGTTTCTATTACTGATTCTTCCGCTTTCGTTCGACGTCGATCATGTAGGGCGTGTGGGCATTACTGATGCCGCTGCGGCCGAGCAGGAAGAGCCCGATAAGAAGAAGGATAAACGGAGCGAGACTCGGAAACGGGTGGAAAAAGAAACGGAAGCGTGGGTAGAAAAGATCCAGGAAGAAGATCGTAAGCGGCGCGAAGCTGAAGACTAGTAGCCTGCTGTCAGCTCGCCGGATCCGTATCGTCATCGATCGGTGAATGGCATCCGGGCCTTCAATCTTTGGACTCACCCTGTGCCCAGCCTCTCGCATTGGCTGCAGAGCATCTACAGCCGGATTTTGATGCGCTTCTTTTAAATTGTCGTTCAAGGTGATAAGGAGATTATCGGTTCGCCGCAAGCGGGCGAAAGGTGTACGGCGGCGCTAATGATTAAGCGTCCCCTTATTCGGAACGCTCGCTCAGTCGGACGCCGTCGATGCCAGGCGATTGCGAAACGGAAACTCCGCGTTAGGTACCGGCAGGTCGAGAAATTCGCAGAGTTCGTCCCAGCCTTCACCCGCAGGGATGTCGATGGTGAGGAGATCGCCGGGGCGCGATTGAAAATAAGCGTTGATGCGTTGAAGGAACTGCTGCCGTTCCGAAATCCACCGGTCGTGGTTGATTTCATAAAATCCGTACGAATAATTTGAATCCGCGCGATTCTTGTTCACTTTCCGATCTCGGCTGGCCAGCCACGATTTAAGTTCGCGTAGGGTTACGATGAATTTGCTGTGCGGATACTGTCGATCGAGAATTTCAAAAATCCCATAGGCCGCGAAATCGGAAAAGGCGTCGAATCGATCGGCGAGCCCTGACAGGAGCGGGCGGCCGTTAACGGCGTTGTGCCGCCAGATGTCATACACTCTGCGGCCGTCAATCTTGAAATGCACTGCGCGAAACCCGAGAATGCGCAGCGCTTCGCTCAGAGAAGCCGTGCCCGCGCGGTTCAAGCCGACATTGAATATTTTGTTGTAGGAACGGTCGGTCCCGTAGGATTCATTCATTTCTCTCCGCACCTCAATAGCTTGTTCGCTCGCTCACATCTTCAGGCAGCTTCTTGGTAATCTATGTCACCAATGCCGATCTTAGGGCGTCATTATTCGTAACGTTAATTCGTCGCGGCTAAGTCCGCAACTCGGCAGATAAGTGCTCCAAATGAAAGGACGCTTTATTGTTTGCGATGTGAAATGTCGTTCTGCTAAAAGCGGGCGGATCGAATTCTATCTCGTAATTCCGAACACCTATTCAGGCAGCGAAAAATGCCGGTAAGCTATTCGAATTATCTCAAACTGGATGAACTACTCGATCTGCAGCGACCTTTGTCGCACGAGCATGATGAGGTGCTGTTCATCATCATTCATCAGGTCTATGAACTTTGGTTCAAGGAAATACTTCACGAGGCGGACCATCTGCAAAACCTGCTCGAACGCAACGACTCTGTAGCCGCATTGCACACGTTCAAACGTATTCTTACGGTACTCAAGATCATGGTCGCGCAAATTGACATTCTGGAAACCATGACGCCACTCGATTTTCTCTCTTTTAGGGAACGGCTCGAGGCGGGAAGCGGCTTTCAATCGGTTCAATTTAGAGAGTTCGAGTTTCTGCTCGGTTTGAAGCGCCACGGTGCGCTGGAGCATCACGGCGGCGATGTGCAAGTGCGCGGCAGGCTGGAGAGCCGCTACAACGCCCGTAGCCTGTGGGATTCATTCGTTCACTACCTCAGCGCCAACGGTTACAAAGTGCCGGCGCGTGCGCTGGAACGCGACCTTACCAAGCCATTGGAACCGTCCGAGGAAATACAGGAGATACTCATCGACATCTACCGGAATGATCCGACGATTGCGAACATTTGTGAGCGGTTGGTTGACCTCGACGAAGGCTTGCAGGAATGGCGCTACCGCCATGTAAAGATGGTCGAGCGAACCATTGGAACCAAACTTGGAACGGGCGGTTCGGCCGGTGCGGAGTATTTGAAGAACACCTTGTTCCAACCGGTCTTTCCCGATCTCTGGGCAATTCGGTCGCGGCTGTGACGCGATGATGAACCCCGACAGCCTGTATCGCAGTCCCAACGCCCTTGCATCCCATTACGAGCGATTTGAGGTCGCGAATCGGCTTCTTCTGACCGGCCACTCGCATCAGGCATGGCCCGATGTCGGGTTCGATGCGCAGAGCCGCGCATGGCTCGATGCGGCAAAGTTCGTGGATGACAAGTGGGAGTGCGCGTTCGAAGAGGCCGATCGGGTTCGGCATGGCTGGTCACGGCTGTTGGATGACGACGATGGGCACATGAGTCTCGCGTCGAATACGCACGAACTGGTCATCCGCTTTTTGTCGGCGCTGCCGCTTCGCGCGCGGCCGAAGTTAGTAACCACGGACGGCGAGTTTCATTCCATCCGGCGGCAGCTAGACCGGCTCGAAGAAGAAGGCGTCGAGATCGTGCGTGTACGCCATGCTCCGATCGACTCGCTGGCGGAGCGGCTGAGCGTGGAGATCGATGAACGAACTGCGGCTGCGCTGGTTTCGAAAGTTTTCTACAGTGATGCCCTTATTGCGCCAGATCTGGGGCCGGTGGCGCAGGCATGCAACGCTGCCGGCGCCGAACTCCTGGTCGATGTGTATCACGCGCTCGATGCGATCCCGTTCTCGCTGAAGACTGAACGGCTTGACGGTGCATTCATCGTTGGCGGCGGTTACAAGTACGCCCAACTCGGGGAGGGCAATTGCTTTATGCGTTTCCCGCGCAACTGCGAACTCCGTCCCGTTATCACGGGTTGGTTTAACGAGTTTGAAGCGCTGACCGACCGCACGGCCCGAAAAGTCGCCTATGGAACGGGCGGCGGGCGGTTCGCCGGTGCGACTTATGATCCTGCGAGTCATTACCGCGGCGCCGCGGTGTTCGACTTTTTTGAACGTCAGGGCTTGACTGCGGAAATCCTGCGCGAAGTGAGCCAGCATCAAATTGGCATAATGGCAGAAGCCTTCGACGATCTGGGGTTGGATCCCGGTTTCATCGATCGCAACCGATCGGTACCGCTCAGCGCGATCGGTGGGTTTCTTGCGCTCGAGTCATCTCAAGCCGCACGCCTGTGCAGCGATTTGCGGGGCCGCGGCGTCTATACTGACTTCCGGGCGAACATTCTTCGACTCGGTCCCGCGCCCTATCTTTCGGACGATCAGTTGCGGGAGGCCGTCGCCCTCCTGGGTGAGGTCGTGCGCGAGATCCGGCGCCACGATGCGATTTCTCAGACTTGAATACCACCCCGCCTGGTCAGGTATCCGGGGTGCACAAGAACCGTAGCGGAATACGGACGTTATATGGCGCAATCGCGATAGTGATGCCACAATGACGAGCCTCTTGTTGCACTGCCGAAAGAGCCCCGCCCCATGCCCGCACTCACCGGCCTGAAAATCCTCGATTTAACCCAATGGGAGGCGGGCACGTCCTGCACCCAGGCGCTGGCTTGGATGGGCGCCGACGTCGTCAAGATCGAACCGCCCGGTACGGGCGACCCGGGCCGAACCCTGAGCCGCGATTTCTGGGACGATTCGGAATACTTCGTCAACTGGAACAGCAACAAGCGCAGCGTGGAACTCAATCTGCGCGATCCACGGGGACGCGATCTGCTGCTCAAGATGGTGCCGCGTTTCGACGTTTTCATCGAGAACTTCGGCCCGGGCGTCGTCGAAAAACTCGACATCGGCTACGACGTGGTAAAAGCCATTCATCCGGAGATCATTTACGCGCAGATCAAGGGCTTCGGCCTTTCCGGGCCTTATTCAACTTACAAATGCTTCGACATGGTCGCGCAGGCCGCGGCCGGCTCCTTGTCGATTACCGGCGCGCCCGACGGGCCGCCGATGCGGCCCGGGCCTACAATCGGCGACGCCGGCGCGGGCGTGCAGATGGCGCTCGCCATCACCGCCGCTTATGCCCAGAAGCTTCGCGACGGTCAAGGCCAGCACATCGAGCTCTCCATGCAGGAATCGGTCACGTATTTTATGCGGACGATGATCGCGCTCGGCTCGAAGGGCGGGACGGCGGTCGCGCCGCGCCTTGGTAACGAGCTCGATCCGACCATTACTATCTTCGCCTGCAAGCCGTTCGGCGCGAACGATTACATCTACCTTATGTCAGTTACGGAACCGCAGTGGGCCACATTGTGCAAGGCCATCGGCCAGCCCGAACTCGAGACTGATCCCCGCTTCGTCGATCTCACGGCGCGCCGTGAGCACAAAGCGGAACTTCTCGAGATCATCGGCGCCTGGACGGGTGCGCGCACCAAGCACCAGGCGATGAAAGAGCTTTGCGACCAAGGTGTGCCGGCGAGCGCCGTGTTCGATACCAAGGACCTCTTCGCCGATCCGCATCTGAACGAGCGCGGCTTCATCCATCGATTTTCAGGCGAGGGTGATCAACGCGATGTGTTACTCCTCGGTTGGCCCGCGCGGATGTCCGCGAGCGAGGTGCCCATCGAACTCGCGCCCGAACTCGGGGAGCATACCGCCGAAGTCATGCGCTCAGAACTCGGCCTGTCTGTCGAGGAGATCGATTCATTCATGGCCGAGGGCGTACTTGGAGATTCCGGCCAGCACGACGATTAGGAATTTCCGGTAGCGGAAACTACTTTTTCGCTTTCTCCACGTATTTTTTAGTGGCCGACTCCGTATCCGCGGGTCATCGTCGATCCCGAGCACCTGCCCTTCGCCGCCGATCTACTCCAGCATGGAAGCATAAAAGACCATTGAGCCACCGCGAGCGATGCCGGTTTCAATCGATCAGTTGCGTGTCGAGCTGTTCGACCGTCAGCCCGCTGCGTGTCGCGATACTCATCAGGCGGATTTGTTGCGGCTGTGCCGTGATCTCGAAATCGAACATGCTGAGCAGGTGGGTCGAGTACCAGATCGCCTTGTTCTCCGCGGCCATTTGGGCGTTCTTACCGTAGTAGGCTTCGTTGGGCCCGAATACCCGGTGCTTGAGCCCCAGGCTTTTGGCGCCGGCTTCGTTGGCCACGATCGCGCGGGCCTGACCAACGCTCACTATTTCGACTGACGGTACGTTCCAGAGCGGGGCGTTGAGTGACAGATACTGGCGCAGCCGGGCCTGCCACTTTTCTTCGATGAGGTGGGCGCCCGGATCGAATACCAGCAGTCGGCCGGCTTGCTTCGGGTCAAGTATGCGGGTCCACCGCCCTGGGAGTTGACAGTTTTTCGGTGCCTTCGAAAATAGGCGCGCCATGGCTTCATCGTCATGCGCTTCGGATTCACAACCGAAGCGGGCGACCTGAAACGTTATCTGCTGATTTTCTTCGACGTAGTTCAGGAGCGTATCGACGTAATTCGTGATCACTTCTAGCGGCAGCAGGTTGCGGCTGCTGTCGCGGTACGGAATGGCGTAGGCGTTGCCGCTTGGACCGCTGGCGTTGCTGGCGTCGGCGCCATGGACGAGCACGGCGAACGCGGCCGTCTCCTTGTCATTCGTGCCGCCGAGATCGGAGCCGAATACATAGACGGCCTCGGATGCTTTAGATTTTTGATTTGAAGCTGTGCCGGGCACTGGTGAAACCTCTCGTTAAGAACATAAAATTGGACCACACTCTGAAGTTACAGTTAACTGCGCGGGTTGTCGGTGGGATTCCCGAAAACCTTCAACTGTTTCCGTATTACCCACGCGCCACTGCTGAATCTATCAGCGCGACAGGAAGCTGCCGAGCTGGACCAGAACTTCAAGTCTACCTACTAAAGCGCCCGCTTTTTGCCGATTCCGACACGTTTTCATGTGTCATCGCCGCGGTTTGAAGACGGGCAGTTTCTGCCCCGACGAGTGTTCCCGAAATTCCACTTCGACTGGCAGGCCTATCGTGATTTCTTCGGGATCGATTTTGACCAGATTGCTGATCACGCGCAGGCCGGGCTGCTCCTCGAGTTCTACTTCAGCGATTATATACGGCACCCGAGCGACCGCAGCGGGGTGTACGGCATGCGTTACAACCGTCCAGGTGCTGACCGTTCCGCGACCCGAAAGCGGCGTCCATTCCAGATCCGCGCTGTCACAGTACGGGCAGAGTGCGCCCGGCATCCAGCGATACCGCGCGCAAGCAGTGCAGCGTTGCATCGGGAATTCACCTCGGTTGCAGGCTTCCCAGTAATACTCAGCGGCGAATTCGGGAATTGGATATGGAAATTCGGTAGGCTTGTTCATCCGTCACGCCTCAAGATCATTGCTGTCGTCGGCACCGCGTTGCCGGAAGCGACGAACGCATACTCGGCGCCTTCAACCTGACAGCGCGATTGGCCGCGCAACTGTCGGACCGCCTCGATGTTGTTCTGCATGCCGTGCAGATAGCCCTCCGAAAGGTTGCCGCCGCTCGTATTAAGCGGCAATTCGCCGTCTGGCCATTGCAGGCGGCCGCCGGTGACGAAATCCTTGCCTTCACCGCGGCGGCAGAATCCGTATTCCTCGAGCGCCATCAGAACGAGTGGCGTGAAATGATCGTAAAGAAAGAGCACGTCGATATCGTCATGCCCGATACCGGCGTCTTCGAAAACGTGTCGCGCGATCACGGTAGATTCGGTTTCAGGAGCATCGACGTTTTTGAGGACCGAACGATCGTTCCAGGCACCGATCCCCATGCCGCCGGCCGCGATAGTGACGGGCCGTTGGCGCAGGTCGCGCGCTCGCTCCGGCGTCGTCACGATGACGGCCGCACCACCGTCGGATTCGAGACAGCAGTCGAACAAGTGCAAGGGCGTCGAAATCATGCGTGAACTCTGATGATCGTCCAAGCTCATGGGGCAGCCGTACATGGTCGCGTCCGGATTGTGATTGGCGTGATGACGGCAGGCGACGGCGATCTCGCCGAAGTGAATCGATTCGGTGCCGTAGAGATGCATGTGTCGGTGCGCCGCGAGGGCTACCATCTGCGCCGGGCTGAACAGGCCATAAGGGGCGTGGTAACTCTGGACCCCGCCCGCGCCAGGTTCGGTTGATCCCTGGCCGTACCGCGGCGTGCCGCGTCCCGAACGTTCGTTCATCGCGCGAAACGCTGCCACTGCCTGAGCCTGGCCCGTTGCCACGGCCATCGCCGCCAGCAGTACAGTGCCGACCGGTCCGCCGCCACCGCCATAGGACACCTCGGCAGCGAAGTTAAGGCGCGGCAAGCGCAGGTTCTTCGCGATCAGGACGGGATCATTGTTGTCCATGGTGTATTTGGCAATGCCGTCGATGTCTTCGGGACCGAGCCCCGCGTCGTCCATCGCCGCCCGGATCGCCTCGCACGCGAGCTTCATCTCGCTACGCCCCGAATCGCTCGAGTATTCGGTATGACCCACGCCCACGATGCAGGCCTGGTCGCGAATCGTTCTTATCATCAGCCTTCTCCGATCACGCCCGATTCCAGCAGTGCGGCGATGCGGCTTTGGTCGTAACCGAGGTTGCGAAGCACGGCGACGCTGTGCTCTCCGAGTTCTGGCGGCGGTCGCGGCGTGCACTTGGGAAAGTCGCTGAGCGCGATGGGGCTGTCGATCACGCGCGTGCCGGGACGGCCCTCCATATCGACGAAGACGCCGTTGCATTCCATTTGGCGATCAGCCGCCGCCTCGTCACAGGTTGCGATCGAGCCGAACGTAATCGCGTTTTCCTCGAATATCCGCTGCCACTGTGCGAGAGGCCTCGCGGCAAACCAATCTGAGAGGATTCGCACGAGGTCGGATGCATTGGCACGGCGGTCTTCAAGCTTTTCGAAACGGGGGTCGGTGATGAGATCGGGCCGCTCGATCGCGTTACAGAACTGTTCGAACTCGTCGGCTTCCTTGATGATGACGAGAAAGAATGAACGCCCGTCGGCGGCACAGTAGTGGTTTAGCAGCGCGTTGGAGGTGCCGACCTGCGTCGGCGGCACATAGCTCTTGCCACCGCATAGCGCGGCCTGGATTAAGATGCTGTTCGCCCAAGCGCCGTTAGCGGTGAGCGAGCTCGACACCTTCGTTCCCCGCCCGGTGCGCTCGCGCGCGTAAAGGGCAAGCGAGATGCCTGCGACGATGGAGATTGAACTGGGGTGATCACCCATACCCGCGGTCGCCAGCGCGAGTTCACCCCCGCCTGGACGCACCGCATCCATCAAGCCGGACCGTGCCCACCACGCGGTGGCGTCGTAACCTGGTTTTTCAACCTCGCTGCCGATCTCGCCGTAGCCGGTGCCGTGAGCATAGATCAAACGGTCGTTTTCCGCCGCGAGCGTCGCGTAGCTCAATTGCAGTTCCTCGAGCACCGACGGATGATAATTCGTTATGAAAATATCGGCCCCTCGAATCAGGTCCAGGAGCACGGCATGACCCTCCTCGCGCTTTAAATCGAGTACGACACTTTTCTTATTACGCGAGTCGAGCAACCAGCAATAATTTTCTTCGCATTCGGGCAGTGGCCGCATTCTCGTTAGCATGCGATAAGGATCACCGATGCCGGGTGGTTCGACGTGGATGACCTCTGCCCCAAAGTCCGACAGCACGGTGCCGGCCGCGGGCGCGAATACGAACGTCGCAACCTCGATTACACGTAGGCCTTCGAGCAGTCCTGCCATAGGGTTTTCTCCTGTGTCGAAACGATAGATCAATTTCTTCGGCGCACATCACGTCCGAATTAAGGAACCTCTGAATAAGTTAAGGTGCGTCTGAATGGTGCATGAAGTCGCGCGGATCAAGGCACGAATCGCCGGCCATAGCGGGGACTATGGGCAAGCTTCGTAACGTAAAGCTCCGCGATTTCAGGCGCACGGCAGGTGTGCCCTAACTTATTCAGAGGTTCCTTAAGTCTCCATAATGATGAGCGCGGCGGCCGCCATGACAGCGGCCATAGCCAACGCGAAAGGCAGATTATCACGCCACCTTTCCGCACCGAAAATCGAAGCCAGGCAGGCAACGAAAGCAAACAGAAATACCCAAGCCGCAATCCAGAATGACACTTACTGTCCTCGATCTTCAGCGGTTCCTTAGCAGGGTGGTGAAAAACTCGGTTTTTCGTCAGCTTGTGTCCGGTACAGGGATGTACCGGCATCCATCTCGCGGTCAAGTTCTTGATGGATGGAGCGCATCGGAAACTGCCTTTTCGTTGTAGCGAGGTGAAAAATGTCAGGAAGACGTTTTTCACCAACCTGTTAGAGCCTATATCAAAATTATTCGCACGCGTGTTGTAGATGAGCGTGCGCTTGCGAAGCGCAGAGCAACGGCTTTATTGGCGCTATATCCAAGTGCTTCGGCGAAGCAGGCACGCTCTCAACGTAAGATGTTGCTGTTCGACGCCTGCAGCGAGGCCGCCGATCTCGTGCTTCTAGTTTTGTTCGGTGAGTCCGAACAAATATGAAACGAGGTCCTCGACCACGGCGAGCGGATCGGTAGTTGCGCTCCAATCGTACTCGCAGCCGTAGATGAAGCCGTCCCCGAACTGCGAGCGATGACGTACGCTGCAAGCGATCGTACTGGTGCTGCCGTTGTCCGGACGCTTGAGCTCGATGCGAATATCCGAGTGATCCTCGAGGACCTTGTGCACTTCGTCGTTGATAGTGAAGCTTACACCGGTGGTGGATATATTCAGGATCGAAGCCTCATATTGGTTGAGTTGTACCTCACCGCCGCTGCCCGGCGATACTTTCGCGATGAAATCTTCTTTCGCACTGTCTGCCGCGCCGCGCTGCATGGCACGACGATTAAATAACGCGAAGAGTTCGTCACGATCGATCTTCAGAGGTTCGTAATCTTCGTCGAAAGAAACCTGAACGACTTTTTCTTTTAAATCTTCCGACGTCGAAATAACCTTTGCTAACACGTTCGTGTCGTATTGATGCAGCGGTGAAGCGAACGCCATCACGACGTGATCTCCGCTGGCCAGTTTGGGCGCGTTGTCTATATCGAAGCGGACGCGCGCGCCAGTGATAGCGACGTCGGTAACCTCGCCGCGAATCATTTGATGACGTTCGCCAAGAACCGAAAAATTCAGTTCTTCGCTTGATATCGGCTTGACCCGGTAGACGGACCGCCGATCATCGTTCGCTATGGTTTCTGCCATCACTCGCCCCCATCGCATGCCTGGTAATATTTAGACTATAGATTAGTCCCCCTTAAAAGCACTAATTGCAAGGAATTGTTTCATTGCAAGCCAGGCCACTTGATCGCGGCTCCGGGGACTGATCGCGGGTGCCGTGGCTTAGGCTGCCGGGCGGGCGCGAGCCGCTCGATGTCACCGCATCGCCGCACGAGGACCGGCGATTAAGCTCTTCCGCTGTAGCCGTCAGCGGTCCTATGCGAAACACCCCTTCAGGCCGCGCCTGCCAGAGGCGTGAAGGCGAGCAGGCGCTGGGCAGCTTCGCTGTCCTCCAGCTTGATCTTGATCAACCGTGCGTACTGCGCGGTCAGGATGGACGCCTGCACGAGTGCAGAGCTGAAATCGTCGGCTGCGGGCGAGAGCGCGCAAACGACCCGTTCGTTCAGGTGTTCGAGTGCGATATCACGCGTTTCAGGTTCCTCGTAATCCATCACTGTACGACTGACGGCATTGGCGTAGGCCGCGCAGGTCGGCAGTCTTTCGTCAAGCGACTCCAGCTTTTCCAGCATGCCGCGTGGCAGGGGGCGCATGGACGCGATGATGGTATTGGCGAACTTCCAGTGCGTGCCGACCGCGATGCCAATTTCGTGGTAGGGAACGCCCAGCACTTCCCGCGATTCGGTCAACTCATCGTTGTGCGTGCGCCGGCTGGATGCCAAGATGGCGTTGAACTCATCGGCCAGGTAGTGAATGGTGAGGGTGCGCCCGAGATCGTGAAACATGGCGCAGGTAAAGGCATCCGCGCTATTGCGGATTTCGCAGGAACCTGCGATTTCCTTGGCGAATATGGCGCTGTGGAACGATTTCAGCATCGCTTCGCGCAGCGCGGCAGAACCGAGTTCGAACTCGTTTTCGAGCAGCGCGCTGGTGATGCACATGCGCACCTGGTCGACGCCAAGCAGCACCACGGCGCGCCCAAGCGCATTGATCTCCGCATTTCCGTAATAAGCCGAATTGGCCATGGTGAGTATTCGCTGGGTTAGGGTGATGTCCTTGGCAATGATATTGACCAGTCGGTTCGCGGGCGCAACGGAATCGTCAGAGGTGATCTTGAGCACCTCCGCAATGTGCTGTGATAGCGAGGAGAATCCTTGTTTGTGGGACATGCGGCGCAATAGGAAATCGACCGTACTGTGATTGCCGGACGCACCGTCACGCGGAAGCCGGTATTCGTCGAGCGCGTTCTTCATGGCACGCGCGTGCGGATAACGGTCCGCTACCTCGCGCGCCGAGGCGCATTCCAGTACGCGTGCGACGATCGATGAGACCTCGACTGCGTGGCCTCTTACATCAATCGGTTCACCCTCGGTAATCGCCCGGATGACCTCGTCGGGTGTTGCCGCGTCGAATAAGCGCGTACCGGTGAGCATTTCGAAGAATACACTCGCCATTGTAAAGACGTCGGAATGTGGTCCCAACGGTTGCTCCTTGAACGGTTCGGGAGACATATAACGCAGGGTGCCGCTAACGCCAGCGCCTGGCCGGCGTAACTGATGTGTGAGCACCGATAGCCCGAAATCGGTAACTTTCGGTATGCCGTTTTTGCTGATCATAATATTGGGCGGGCTAAGATCGCGGTGGACAATATCGTTTTCGTGCAGGTAGGCAACACCCGCGAGGATCTGACTCATCATGATCACGCTTTCGGCAAGCGTGAAATTGCCGCTGGTTCGAAGGCGGGACTCGAGCGATTCGCCGTCGATATATTCAAACACGAGGTATTGCATCCCGTTGTAGATGCCGACATCGTGCAAGGTCACGATATTGGGATGCTGCAGGCCGCTGACGATGCGGGCCTCACGCACGAGCGTTCCGTCTTCGTGGGATTCGTTCGGTTTGAGCAACTTGACGGCGACCTGTCTGTCGAGTTCCCGGTCACGCGCCAGCAATACGATGCCCTGACCGCCTTTGCCCAGGAGCCGTTCGATTGAATAGCGCCCGATGGTCTCAGGCAGGATCAAAGCTCTATTTGGGGTGCCCAAAGGGATGTCGCCGGAATACGCCTGAGTGAATCAATCGGCGCCGGGGTGCCATTTCTTTAGTGAAAGCCTGATAAATTGGAAGCTTCGGGGGCTTTGCCGGGGTCGCATGAGTACGCGCTGATCCGAATCGCGATACCGGGCGCACGTAACGCCTGGCTACATCATTGTCTGCATTATGGGTTAGAACGCGGTGTCAATGCAGCATTGGAGGACCATTGTTCTGGTCGCTTGGTTCGTCTTCCTCTAGTGGGAGTGGGGCCGGCGAAACGCTGGCATGATGCAGAACCATGTACCAGCCGCCCTGCATTTGCTGATAGACGTTGGTCGCTAACACCGGTGGCGAAACGAGCGGGGTGCCGGATACGGTGATGTTCTCCTCCAGGAGGTGTATACGGTAATCATCGGCTCCGACGATGCGCCGGCAGCGTATCTTGAAGTCGCGCCGCATGCCATCCTTGAATATGAGTTCCCAACTCTTGCGGATTTCGGGCACGCCTTCCAGGCGTGGGCCGGACGGATGCACGCAAACGACGTCGAAGCTGACGGCCCACACCTGCATCATCGCTTCTATGTCGGCTGCGCGGAATGCGTCGTAAAAAGCGTTCTCGGCTTCGATCGAAGAATCGTACACCGGTGCGTTCCAGACTCACGCCTCAGCCCGTCAATCGGCGGGTTACGGGTAGCCCGCCTGCTCAAGTGCGTTGTCGATCGCGCTGCGGCTATATCCGGTGGATATATTCGCGCCTATCTTGGTCGCCGGTACCGTGAGCCCGCCGGTCACGGCCTTGAGCTCCTCCTGCATTTCCGCATTGTCCTGCACGTCCTTTTCGATGAATGGCAGGTTTCGCGTGGTCAGGAGATTACGCACGAGATCGCAGGCGTCGCAGTCCGGAACGGAGTAAAACGTAATGGGGTTCGCGGCGGCGATTTCATCGAGACTCGCCTCGTCGCTTCCGCCGAAGCCCCGGATCTTCACTTCACCTTTCTTGGTGGTGCCCGGCGGGCATTTGTCCGCGAACGACGAATTTCCGCTCGCGTCGACGCATTCGATGACCGTGACGGCCGCCTCGACCGAGACTGTCAATCCCAGGGCCAGCCACAAGCACCCGGCGAGTCTTTTTCGCATCCTGCATTCCTCCTGCGAATTCACGGTCTGCGGATCACCTTGAAAACTGTGGAAAGTATAGCACCAGATGCCTGAAATCCCTGTATTTACAGGGGTATGAAGTCGCTATGGCTGGACCTATAATACCGCGCGACGGCGATCGCCGCGGCGGCCGGCCAGATTCGAACGCAGTGGTGTTCGGGCGGACCTATCCGGCGAAAGTGTCTGCGGATCCACACGGGCAACTCGTCGACTCCCGAGAGATGATTTATGACGTGCGAAAGTGGCGGAATTGGTAGACGCGCTGGTTTTAGGGGCCAGTGGGGCAACCCGTGAGAGTTCGAGTCTCTCCTTTCGCACCATCTCGCAACTTATACGTGAATCGCACGGTGATCTGGCCGTCCCGGTACCGACATCGGTTACGCTGACTGATCGTTTCCTCTAAATGCAAATATCCGTAGAAAAATCGAGCACTCTCGAACGGCGCGTGACTGTCGAGGTTCCCGAAGAACGAATCGAAGAACAAATCGATTCGCGTCTGCAGAACCTGCGCAAATCTGTTCGCATCGATGGTTTTCGCCAGGGCAAAGCCCCCCTGAAAGTAGTCCGGCAACGATTCGGTGAGCGGGTACGTGCCGAGATCGTCGGCGAAATATTGCAGAGTACGATCGCCGAGGCGATCACGTCCGAGGATCTCAAACCCGCCGGACAGCCGGTTATCGATCCGGTATCGAGCGCACCGGGCAAGGGATTGACCTATACCGCGACTTTCGAGGTATACCCGGAGATCGATCTGGCACCCGTCGAGCAACTTGAAATCGAAAAATACAACTGCGAAATCGACGAGAAAGACGTCGATGCGATGATCGAAAGACTGCGCGAACAGAACCGGGAATGGCTGGCCGTCGAGCGGCCGTCGCAGGAAGGGGATCAGTTGAATATCAATTTTGAGGGGATGGTCGATGGCGAATCCTTCGATGGCGGCACTGGAGACGGCTTCGATCTGATGTTGGGAACCGGAACGATGATCGAGGGTTTCGAAGCCCAATTGACCGGAAAATCGGCCGGCGAACAGGTCGGAATGGACCTCCGATTTCCCGAGGAATACCGCAACGAGGACCTGGCCGGCAAAGCCGTCAAGTTTGAAGTCACGGTAAACAAGGTGTCGGAACCGGTATTACCCGAGGTAAACGGTGCTTTTATGGAAAAATTCGGCGCCAAAGATGGTGATATGGGAAAATTTCGGGCAGAAGTGCGTGAAAACATGGAGAAAGAGCGCGAGCGCGCCCTGCGCCAGCGCCTCACCAACGAGGTGTTGGAAAGGATCAGCGCCGCCAACGATGTCGACGTTCCCGCCAGCCTCGTCAAAGGCGAATCGCAACGCCTGGCTCAGCAGATGGCGCAGGAATTCATGATGCGCGGGGTAAATCCAGCCGTAGCGGGCGAAGAATTGGAGGGCGCAATCAAGCAACGCGCCGAAAATCGGGTAAAGCTCGGCCTCATTATGGCCGAAATCATAAAAACTGCTGAACTCAAGGCGCCACCCGAAAAGGTGCGGGAAATGATAGAAAAAATGGCATCCAGTTACGAGGATCCGGCCGCGGTCGTTAAGTACTACTACGACAATGCGGAACAGCTCCAGCAAGTCGAAGGCACCTGCCTGGAAGAAGAAGCTGTGAACTGGATCGCAGAGCGGGCGATACTTACTGAGACAAGGATCTCGTTTGACGCTTTAATGGATCCGGTGCAGACTGACAATACGGCAAAGGCTGGCTCCTGATGTCCATCGATCAAGCTGAAAATTCCCTGGGTGCTGGACCGCGAGCGTTGAACCTCGTGCCGATGGTGGTCGAACAGTCGGCCCGCGGCGAACGCGCCTACGATATCTATTCGCGCCTGCTCAAGGAGCGGGTCGTTTTCCTCGTCGGGCCGGTCGAAGATTACGTCGCCAACCTGATCGTCGCACAGCTTTTATATCTCGAATCCGAGAACCCGGACAAGGACATCCATTTCTACATCAACTCACCGGGTGGTTCAGTTTCTGCCGGGCTCGCTGTCTACGACACGATGCAGTTCGTGAAGCCGCCGGTAAGTACGATGTGCATCGGCCAGGCGGCGAGTATGGGAGCCCTGCTCCTGGCCGGTGGCGCGCCAGAGAAGCGCTTCTGCCTGCGGCATTCGCGGGTCCTGATTCATCAACCGCTGGGCGGGTTTCAGGGGCAGGCCTCGGACATCGATATTCACGCGCGCGAAATTTTGAAGGCGCGCGATCGCTTGAACGAAATTTTGGCCGAGCATACCGGCCAGCCATTGGAGAAGATCTCGACCGATACCGATCGCGATCATTTTTTGAGCGCCGAGGAAGCGCAGGAATACGGTATTATCGATGCGGTTTTGACGAAACGCGACACCGCGGGCGGTGGAGATGCTTAACGTGCAGTGCGCACGATTTTGAGAGTCTTCGAGGTAGCTTGAATGAGCGATAGCAAGAATTCCAAAGGCGATGGCGATCGACTTTTGTATTGCTCTTTCTGCGGCAAGAGTCAGCACGAAGTTCGCAAACTTATCGCCGGACCGTCCGTATTCATCTGCGATGAGTGCGTCGAACTATGCAACGACATCATTCGCGAGGAAATTCAGGAAAAAGCGCCCGGGGGTGCCGGCAGTAAACTGCCGATCCCCGAAGAGATTAACCAAATTCTCGACGAATACGTGATCGGCCAGAAACTGGCGAAAAAGATCCTTGCGGTCGCGGTCTACAATCATTACAAGCGCCTGGATACCCGCGTCAAGCAGAATGACGTGGAGCTCGCGAAGAGTAATGTGCTCCTGATCGGACCGACGGGCAGCGGCAAGACATTGCTGGCGGAAACGCTCGCGCGCCTGTTGAACGTACCGTTCACGATCGCCGACGCGACGACTCTTACCGAGGCTGGTTACGTTGGCGAAGACGTCGAAAACATCATTCAAAAGCTGCTGCAGAAATGCGAATACGACGTCGAGAAAGCGCAAACAGGCATCGTTTACATCGACGAAATCGATAAAATTTCCCGGAAGTCGGATAACCCGTCGATCACGCGGGACGTTTCCGGCGAAGGCGTGCAGCAGGCGCTGCTGAAGTTGATTGAAGGAACCGTTGCCTCCGTGCCGCCGCAGGGTGGCCGCAAGCATCCGCAACAGGAATTCCTGCAGGTGGACACGACCAACATACTGTTCGTCTGCGGCGGCGCCTTTGCGGGTCTCGAAAAGATCATCCGCGAGCGGTCGGAGAAGGGTGGCATCGGATTTTCCGCCGAGGTCAAGAGCAAGGACGATAAGAAAACCCTGGGTGAACTCCTGCATCAGGTCGAGCCCGAAGACTTGATCAAATACGGTTTGATTCCAGAATTCGTCGGCCGCTTACCCGTGCTCGCGGTGCTCGACGAACTGGACGAGGAGCAGCTCGTACAGATCCTGGTCGAACCAAAGAACGCCTTGACCAAGCAGTACGCGAAGCTGTTCGAAATGGAGTCCTGCGAGCTTGAGTTTCGTGAGGACGCCCTGCGCGCGGTCGCCGTAAGAGCGGTCGAGCGGAAAACCGGTGCACGCGGCCTGCGATCAATCCTCGAGCAGAGTCTGCTCGATATGATGTACGAATTGCCGTCGCTGGATAACGCCACCAAGGTGGTGGTGGACGAAGGCGCCATCACGGGGGATTCGAAACCTCTTGTCATGTACGAAAGCGTAGGCATCCCGAAGGCGGCTCCGGATTAATTCTGGCCGTCTTTTCAACGGCATGAATAGCGTTGATTAACCCCAGCTCGAAGCCAGCACCCATACGAAGGGTGATTTCAAGCGGCCACATCTGAATCTTCACCTGTTTTCGGGCTCTAACATGTTAGTGATACACGTCTTGGAGACATTTTTCACCAGGCTGTCAATCGGGCCGGTTCGCCCGCAGATTTCAGGAGCATTGGTTCATGAATGAATCGACCAACGTCCTCGCCTTACTACCCTTGCGCGACGTCGTCATTTATCCGCACATGGTAATCCCGCTTTTCGTCGGCCGGGATAAATCTATTCGCGCACTCGAACAGGCGATGGAGAACTCCAAGCAGATTCTCCTGGTTGCACAAAAGACCGCAGGCGATGACAACCCCGATACGTCCGACATTCACGAAGTCGGAACCGTGTCGAATATCCTTCAGCTTTTGAAGCTCCCGGACGGAACAATCAAGGTTCTCGTGGAGGGCGTTCATCGTGCTCGCATCATAGAATTCGTCGAGACGGAGGAATTGTTCGCTGCGCGAGTGGAGCAGATAGAGGCGGAGGAAGTGACAGGCCGGGAAGCCGAAGTGTTGAGCCGGTCACTGATGACGCAGTTCGATCAGTACGTGAAGCTCAACAAAAAGGTGCCGCCGGAAATCATATCTTCGCTGTCGAGCATTGACGATCCTTCGCGCCTCGCCGACACGATTGCGGCGCACATGGCGATCAAGATTCAGGACAAGCAGGAAATCCTCGAAATCGTCGACCTGCGCGAGCGGCTGCAGCATCTGATCATATTGATGGAATCCGAGATCGACCTGTTGAGCGTCGAGAAGCGCCTGCGCGGGCGGGTCAAGAAGCAAATGGAAAAGAGCCAGCGTGAGTACTACCTGAACGAGCAAATGAAGGCGATCCAAAACGAACTCGGCGAAATGGAGGACGGCGCCAACGAGTTTGATGAACTGGCGGCCAGAATCGCGAAAGCGGGTATGACGAAAGAGGCCCGCGAGAAAGCGGAAAACGAGTTGAAAAAGCTACGCATGATGTCACCGATGTCAGCGGAAGCGACAGTTGTGCGCAATTACATCGATTGGATTCTTTCCGTTCCGTGGAAAAAGCGATCGAAGATCGGTCGCGATTTGAATCGCGCGGAGGATATTCTGGAAGAAGATCACTATGGCCTCGAAAAGGTCAAGGAGCGCATCGTCGAGTATCTGGCTGTGCAACAGCGTGTCAAGAAAATGAAAGGTCCGATCTTGTGTCTCGTGGGACCACCGGGCGTCGGCAAGACGTCGCTGGGGCGGTCAATAGCGCGCGCAACAAACCGGAAATTCGTACGCATGTCCTTGGGCGGCGTGCGTGACGAGGCCGAAATCCGCGGGCATCGACGGACCTATGTCGGATCGCTGCCCGGCAAAATACTGCAGAACATGTCCAAGATCGGCACGCGTAATCCGCTGTACCTGCTCGATGAAGTGGACAAGATGGCGATGGATTTCCGCGGAGATCCGGCGTCCGCATTGCTCGAGGTACTCGATCCGGAGCAGAACCACACATTCAACGATCATTACCTCGAAGTCGACTACGACTTATCGGAGGTCATGTTCGTGACAACGGCAAACACCCTCAACATTCCGGCGCCGTTGCTCGACCGCATGGAGGTGATTCGGATCTCCGGTTACACCGAGGACGAGAAGGTTAACATCGCACGGAAATATCTCATCCCGAAACAGCTCGAAAACAATGGACTCAAGAAAGAGGAAATCAAGATTTTCGAATCATCCATCCGCGATATCGTGCGCTACTACACGCGCGAAGCCGGGGTGCGAAATCTGGAGCGCGAAATCGCGACCATCTGCCGCAAGGTCGTCAAGAGTATCCTGCAGAAACCAACTGATAAAACCGCGAGGATAACGCCGAAATCGCTCGAAAAGTACCTGGGTGTCAGGCGGTTACGCTACGGATTGGCCGAATCGGAAGATCGCGTCGGACAGGTCACCGGTCTCGCATGGACGGAGACCGGCGGTGACCTTTTGACGATTGAAGCAGTCGTCGTGCGGGGTAAAGGCAAGGAGATTTACACGGGCCGCCTCGGCGACGTGATGCAGGAATCGATCAAGGCCGCAATGACCGTCGTCAGAGCCCGTGCGCCGTCGCTTGGAATCAAGCCGAGTTTCTACCAGAACAATGACGTCCATTTTCATGTGCCGGAAGGCGCAACACCGAAGGACGGACCGAGCGCCGGGGTCGGAATGTGTACGGCCTTGGTGTCGGCGCTATCTCGGATTCCGGTCAGGGCGGACGTCGCAATGACCGGCGAGATCACCCTGCGAGGGGAAATACTTCCGATAGGCGGCCTCAAGGAGAAATTGCTGGCGGCGTTGCGCGGCGGGATCAAGCAGGTCGTGATTCCGCAGGAAAACGAACGTGAGCTCAAGGAAATTCCAAGCAATATCAAACAGGGCCTCGAAATCACACCCGTGAGATGGATTGACGAAGTGTTAGCAATCGCGTTACACCGGATGCCTGAACCCTTACCGGCGGACGAAGCCGACGACGGATCAGTTGCCGGCGACAGCTCCGACCAGGAAGAAGATTCGGACGTTCGTCGCCATCACTGAGAGTCATTTCACAACCTTAGGACCCCCGGGCCGTGCTTGCTTGACGCTCCAGGGGGCAGTTGATATAACGGCCGGGCACCCGCCGTCACGCCGACGCCGGCCCTCGCAAACATAAAACCAATTACACCTGCCGGGTACCGATCTAAAGGGGACATCGCTGATGAACAAAGCTGAGCTGATAGATGCCGTTGCTGAAGCCTCAGAGATTTCGAAAGCTGCAGCGACGAGAGCTGTTGATGCGGTTATCGATAACATCGCAAACTCGCTCAAGAAAAATGAACAAGTAACGCTTGTGGGGTTCGGCACGTTTACCGTTCGACACCGCGCAGCGCGCATCGGACGCAATCCGCAAACTGGTGAACCGATTCAAATTAAGGCCTCCAACGTACCTGCGTTCAAACCTGGCAAAGCCTTGAAGGATGCCGTAAACTAGCGCGCCTCCCGAAACACGTAACGCGTACAGGGTGCTTAGCTCAGCTGGGAGAGCGTCGCCCTTACAAGGCGAAGGTCGGGGGTTCGATCCCCTCAGCACCCACCAGCGGTGACCACAGGAGTGGTAGTTCAGTTGGTTAGAATACCGGCCTGTCACGCCGGGGGTCGCGGGTTCGAGTCCCGTCCACTCCGCCAGATTCAATGAGAAATGAACGAACAAGGGCGCACCGTGCGGTGCGCCCTTTTTGCTGTCGGGGCAAGCGCCGCGACTGATCGAGAAACTATACTGCGAAGCATCCTGGGAGTCGTTTCTTATGTTGCAAGCCATTCGTGATCGATCGCAGGGGCTTATCGTCGGTTTCATCGTTTTACTGATCTCGCTGACG
Source organism: Gammaproteobacteria bacterium (assembly GCA_963662545.2). Classification (GTDB taxonomy): domain Bacteria; phylum Pseudomonadota; class Gammaproteobacteria; genus JAYYZW01. Next base: position 607,325 of record CAXXLL010000003.1, on the reverse strand, counting down.
TTTGCACTATTCGGCGTGCAGGAATACATCAACTCGAGCGCGCGCGTCATAGTGGCTGAGGTAGGTGGCGAAGAAATTGACTTGCGGGAGTTTCAAAATTCACTGCAGCGCCTCCGAAGGCAAGCGCAGTCGCTGCTAGGAGACTCTTTTGATTCCGCCGATTGGGGCAGCGACGTCGTTAAGCAACGTGCCTTGGACGAATTGGTCAACGGCCTGCTCGTCGATCAGCTAATTGCAGATTCGCGAATTCGAATCAGTGATGCGCAGGTTGCTCGCCAGATTCAAAAAATTCCAACTTTCCAGGATGAGAATGGATTTTCGAAACGCCTGTACCAACAGCGCCTACCGATACTCGGATTCGACGAACTCGCCTTCGAAGAAAAAATGCGTCGCGATTTGGAAGCAGCGCAGCTACGAGCAGGTCTCGCGGCGTCGGAGTTCGTAACCACCGAAGAAGCACAGCAAGTTGAAATGCTGCGAAAGCAAAAGCGCGATATCGGGTATGCGATCATTCCCGCGACGGGATTCGAAGACGAGATAAGCTTGAGCGAAGACGAAATCGAAGCGTATTTCGATAAACACCGCGAGCAGTACCGTACCCTTGAAAAAGCGGTGTTCGAATATCTGGAAATTTCTCCGGCCGCGCTCATCAGTGAGGTGGCCGTATCCGATAAGCTTCTACGTGCCTATTACGAACAAAACGAGGCCGATTACACGGAAGTCGAGCACCGAAACGTCAACCATATTCTCATTCAGGTTCCGCAAAGCGCTGACGTGGACGCGGATCTGGCCGCGCGAATAAAGATTGAAGTGGCACGCGAACGCGCGGAAGCCGGTGAATCCTTCGAGGAACTGGCGCAGGAAATATCCGACGACACAGGGTCCAAAACCGAAGGCGGCGAAACCGGCCTTTTTCCGCGCGGGGTTATGGCACCCCAGTTCGAAGAGGCCGCGTTCTTGCTCGAGGTCGGCGACATCAGTGAACCGATACGTACTAAATTCGGTTACCACGTCATGAAGCTCAAGGAGATTAAGCCGGGCGGGTTGCAGCCGTTCGGTGAGATCGCAGAAGAGGTCGAAGAGGCTTACCGTAGCCATCAAGCTCAAACGCTGTTCATCGACCAGGCGGAACAGTTTTCGGATCTGGTTTACGAGCATCCCGACAGCCTGGAAGTCGCGGCCGAGGCCCTGTCACTGGTGGTCCAGCGGACCGATGCGCTGAGCCAATCGGAGATCGCGATTAGTTTTGCGGGGCGGCTAGCGGCAGTTGCCTTTGAACCGGAGGTGCTGCTGGAGGGCTTGAACAGCCTACCGGTCGAACTGGACGACGGCCGCGTCGTGGCGATTCGGCTGGTCGAACACATGCCGTCCGTCATACCGCCGCTCGCCGAAATCAAAGAGGACGTGACTGCGGCGTTGGAGGACGAGCGCATGCGCGGGCGTGCGGAAGCCGCCGGTAAGGACATGATCACGCGCCTGAGTGGCGGCGAGACCGTGGCGGACGTGGTGCAGAGTCCCGGATTCGGCTGGGAGCATACGGAGGCCGCGATGCGGAATTCGAGCGACGTTAACCGCGCCGTGCTGCGCGCTGCGTTCGCTACGGAAGTGCCCGGAGGCGAGCCGGTATTCATTGGAACTCCTATCGGCCGCGGCGACTATGCCGTGATCCGCATCGCAAATGTGGTCACGCCGAACGTCGACGAACTCGACGGGCTCGACATTGCCGACGTTAAACAAGAACTGATCAGCGCGCGCACGAACGCGATCTGGCAGGAGTTTCTGGAGTCTCTGCGGGCTTCAAGCGACATCGAGATCTTTCCCGATAATCTTTAGCCGCATTTCTCACCACCCTCCTGCTGCGGGCGCTGATCGGCTCGCTGTGACGGGGCGTACTCGCTCCAGCCAGCTTGACGTAGTGCGGACGCCGTCCGTTCGCCCGCAAGCGGGCAAATCCCTTTTCTACGTCTCCGTTCGAATCAACCTGCTGATGACGGCCGAACCCACGCTGTCCCCCCAAACGTTCACAGCCGTACGGAACCGATCCAGGAACCAGTCGACGGCCAGCAGCAGGCCGATGCCTTCTAGCGGTAGATTGACCGCCGTCAGAACGATGATCATCGTCACCAGGCCCGCTTGTGGGATCCCCGCTGCGCCAATCGCCGCCAGGGTCGCCGTGAGGAAAATGACGATCTGCTCGGTAACGCCCATGTCGAAGCCGTAGGCCTGCGCAATAAACATGACCGCTACGGCTTCGTAAAGCGCGGTCCCGTCCATATTGATCGTCGCTCCGAGTGGCAGAACGAAACGTACGGCGCGCTCATCGGCACCCGCCTCTTTGGCGCACTCCATGGTCAGCGGCAGTGTCGCCGAGGAACTTGCCGTGCCGAAAGCAGTCAATAGCGCTCTCAGCATCGCGCGTAAAAATTCGAGACCGCCGCCGGCGAAGATGCGCAAAACGACGAAAAGCAAGACAAAATGGAAGGTGAGTCCAATGAGAACCGTGGCGACGTATAAGCCTACGGCGGAGATCTCCTTAATGAACGCTTCCCCGCCGCCCGCCTGGCCGAGCCGAGAGGCGACGAGCGCGAAAATGCCGACGGGAGCGAAATACATGATCCACACGACGAGTTTCATCATCGTTTCGTTCAATCCCTCGAAAAAGGCGAGCAGCGTTTTACCGCGCTCCCCGATCGTGGTCAGGGCGGCCGCAAAAACGAGAGAAAAAACGATCAGCGGCAGCAACTGGGTCTCCGCCGCCGCGGCCACGAGATTGGGCGCGACCATTGACAGTACGATATCCGCTATACCGGTCGTTTCCCGTGCGGCGACCGTTGCGGGTACCTCGGTGCTCAAATTGGCGGCGCCAGTACCTGGCTGAATGATATTGACGATGATGAGGCCCAGGATTACCGCGACAGCCGTCGTCGAAGCGTAATAAAGAACGGTAAATCCGCCCACGCGGCCCAGCTTGCGGACGTCGCCAAGGGAAGCGACGCCGGTCACCACGGCGGCAATGATCAAAGGGATGATCATCATCTTCAGCGCATTGAGAAACAACGTACCCAGCCATTCGACCCCGAGCATGGCGGGCCCGAACCAGGCGCCGCAGATAATGCCAAGTACGACTCCGGCAAGAATCGCCCACAGCAGATATCCGGAATGGCTGGAATTCATGGGCATGGCCGGCGTCTTAGATGCCGGCCATGCCCATGATATTGAAGCCGCAATCGACGTAAGTGATTTCACCCGTCACCGCCGAGGCCATATCCGAGCACAGAAAGGCGGCGACGTTACCCACTTCGTCGATGGTGACATTGCGCCTGAGCGGTGCTGTCTGCTCGACGTAACCCAGAAATTTGCGCAGATCCTTGACGCCCGACGAAGCCAAGGTACGGATTGGGCCGGCAGATATCGCGTTGACCCTGATCCCCTCGGGGCCGAGGCTCTCGGCCATGTAGCGTACGTTTGCTTCAAGACTTGCCTTGGCCGGTCCCATGACGTTGTAGCTCGGCATGGTGCGGACCGCCCCGAGATAGCTCAAAGTCAGCATGGCGCCGTTTACCCCTTGCATGAGCGGCCGAGCGGCGTTGCCTAGTGCAGCAAAGCTGAACGAGCTGATCTCATGCGCGACACGAAACCCATCGCGGGTGACGCTGTCCAAGTATTCGCCCCGAAGTTCCTCCCTGGGAGCGTAGGCGATGGAGTGAACCATGATATCGACGTGTTCCCAGTAATTATCCAGGTGATCGAACACGTTCTGAATCTCTTCGTCGCTGGCGACGTCACACGGTACGGTGATTTCGGATCCACATTCGGCGGCGAAATCCTCCACGCGTGAACGCAGGCGCTCACCCTGATAGGTGAAGGCGAGTTCGGCGCCTTCGCGATGCATGGCTTTTGCAACGCCCCAGGCTATGGACTTATTACTGGCGACTCCAACGATTAGTGCGCGCTTGCCTTCTAGAATCCCCATCACATGGTTACCTTTTTTCGTGCTCCGCCGAAGTTCAATGCTGCAGTCAAGAGTGTACAGCGTCCAGGTGGAGTTTATAATCCTGATCCGTTATCCGGACACTCCCCGAGCTTGCAACTCTTGTCGTCAGCACCGCTCTACTCGATCCTACTGGCACTCGCCACGGTCAGTCTCGCGGGTTGCAGCGATACGGCATGGAATAATCCCTATCGAGGGGATGAACGTAACAAGACCATTTTGTACTCGTCGTTCAAAGAGCGTCCCAAACATCTCGATCCCGTTTCCTCGTACAGCGAAAGCGAAGCACGATTTAATGCACAAATTTATGAGCCGGTGGTGCAATACCATTTTCTCGAGCGGCCGTACAAACTGATTCCCCTGACGGCAACGGCACTGCCCGAAGCCCGGTATTTCAATCGCGACGGCAAGGCGCTGGAAGCAAACGCTGCATCTGACGAAGTTTCTGAAGCGGTATACCGCATTGAAATCAAGCCTGGAATCTTGTATCAGCCGCATCCGGCATTTGCGCGCGACGATGCCGGTCGTTTCATCTACCACGATTTGTCGCGGCCCGACCTCGATGACCGCGCCACCTTGGCGGATTTCGAACATACCGGTACACGAGAGCTCATCGCCGCCGATTACGTCTACCAGATCAAGCGCCTCGCGCATCCGCGAATCCATTCACCGGTGGCCGGCATCATGGGTAAGTACATAAAGGGACTCAGTGGCCTTGGCCAACGGCTGCGCGAGGAGCAGGCGGACAACGCCGGTTTTATTGATCTGCGCGACTATGATTTCGCCGGTGTACGCGTAGTCGATCGGTATACCTACGAGATTCGCATCAAGGAAAAATATCCCCAGTTTCGGTACTGGCTTGCGATGCCGTTTTTCGCGCCGGTGCCATGGGAAGCGGACCGGTTCTACAGTCAGCCCGGCATGAAGGAACGCAATATCACGCTCGACTGGTACCCCGTAGGTACGGGCCCTTACATGTTGACTGAAAACAATCCCAATCGCCGCATGATCCTCGAGCGCAATCCAAACTTTCGGGGTGAACCCTTCCCGACCACCGGCGAGCCCGGCGACGCCGCCGACGACCTGCTGAGCCAGGCCGGCAAAATCATGCCGTTCATTGATTCGGCCTATTACAGTCTGGAGAAAGAGGCGATACCCGAATGGACCAAGTTTTTACAGGGGTATTACGATAATTCCGGCATTATCTCCGACAGCTTTGATCAGGCAATCCAGTTCAGTGTCGAGGGCGAAGCGCAATTGACGGAGAGCATGCTTGGGAAGGGTATTAGTCTGGCGACCGCGGTGACGGCCTCGATTGCCTACATGGGATTCAACATGACCGATCCCGTGGTCGGCGGAGATTCGGAGCGTGCGCGCTTGTTGCGGCGGGCGATCGCGATAGCGGTCGACTACGAGGAAATGATATCGATCTTCCGTAACGGGAGGGGTATCGCTGCCCAGAGCCCTATACCCTCCGGTATCTTCGGCCACCTTTCCGGTGCCGAAGGGATCAATCCCTACGTCTATGATTGGCGGGGTGGCAAGGCGGTGCGTAAATCAATAGATGTGGCGCGTGATCTGATGCGAGAGGCGGGTTACGTAGACGGACTGGATGCGGCGACGGGGGAGCCCCTGACGCTTTATTTCGAGGCCGTTTCGGCCGGCCCGGGTAGCAAGTCGTTGCTGAAATGGTACGGCAAGCAATTCGAGAAGCTCGGCGTGCAGCTCGTCATCCGCGCGACCGATTACAACCGCTTCCAGGAAAAAGTTCGCAAGGGTACGGCACAGATTTTTGCGTGGGGCTGGAACGCGGACTACCCTGATCCCGAGAATTTTCTGTTTCTGCTCTACGGCCCGAATGCCAAGGTGAACTCGCAGGGCGAGAACGCCGTGAATTACCAGAACGAGCGCTTCGATGAGCTTTTCGTCACGATGCGGGCGATGGCGGACGGATCCGAGCGCCAGGCGGTGATCGATGAAATGCTTGAAATTGTGCGCCGGGATTCCCCCTGGTTGTGGGGTTTCCATCCGACGGCTTACACGCTTTACCACGCATGGTATGGCAACGCGAAGCCGAATCTGATGGCGCGCAATACGCTCAAGTACAAGACCATCGATCCGCAACTTCGAGCGAAGATGCGCGACGCCTGGAATCGACCGGTAATGTGGCCCCTGGTGGTGCTGGCTGTCGCCCTGGTGATCAGCGCAATCCCGGCGTATCGCACTTATACAGCACGACAGAAAGCAGCCGTTCAATGATTGCCTATATCATCCGCCGGATCGCCTACGCCGTGCCGATTCTGATCGGCGTGAATATCATTACGTTCATTTTGTTTTTCGTGATTAATTCGCCGGAGGACATGGCGCGGCTTCATCTTGGCCACAAGCACGTGACTACCGAGGCGATCGAGAAATGGAAATCCGAACGCGGGTACGACAAGCCACTGTTGTGGAATGCCGAACGTACCGGCAGCGCGCGCGCGACAGACACCATTTTCTACTCTAATACGGTGAAGCTATTTCTCTTTGAATTCGGGCAGTCGGACAGCGGGCGCGACATTGGATACGACATTTCGCAACGCATGTGGCCGAGCCTCGCCATCACCTTGCCGGTTTTCATCATGGGCTTGATACTCACCATCAGCTTCGCCCTCATGATCGCGTTTTTCCGCGGTACATATATCGATACCTGGGCGGTGGTGCTGTGCGTCGCGATGATGTCTATTTCCGGTCTGTTCTACATCATCGGCGGTCAGTTTCTGATCGGCAAGCTGCTGCGCGTCGTACCGATATCGGGCTTCGACGGCGGAATTTACGCCACTAAGTTCCTCATTCTTCCGGTCGTGGTCATGATCATCGGTGGGTTGGGTCATGGGACGCGCTGGTACCGCACGATTTTTCTCGAAGAGATCAACCGGGATTATGTGCGTACCGCCCGGTCCAAGGGTCTTTCGGAAAGGCTTGTGCTATACGGCCACGTACTGCGCAACGCACTCATCCCGATCCTGACCGGCGTCGTCGTCGTCCTGCCCACGCTTTTTCTCGGCAGCCTGATCACGGAGGCTTTTTTCGGAATTCCCGGCCTGGGCAGTTACACGATTGAAGCGATCCAGCGTCAGGATTTCGCCATCGTGCGCTCGATGGTGTTCCTGGGCTCGGTGCTCTATATCGTGGGGCTCATCCTGACCGATATCTCCTACACGCTGGTCGATCCGCGGGTGCGGTTGAACTAGTGTGCCGTCGGCTAAAAAAGTTGCTTAAGTCGTACCGGATTTTTCGTTCCTGGCAAGGCGCGAGGACGCCGCGTAGCGGGCTCTACGCAAGGACGAACAACGCCGTCAGGGACGAAAAAGTCCAGCGAATTACGAACGTTTATCGCGGGACGGTGCGCTAGACACCGACCACAATGAATTGGGTATTGCTCAAAACGGACGCGCTGTTTTTCATGCTCGTGGTCCTCGCGATCGGCTATGCCCTTTATGCGCGCCGGCACGAACATCTGAGAGCCCCGTGGCGCCGGGTATGCCGGCGCCCGCTCGGCATGGGCGCCGCCGTGATACTGGCAAGTTATGTCGTCGTCGCTACGCTGGATTCGATCCATTTTCATCCCCGGCTATCGGGCGGCGGAGACGTTCGTTACAGCTCCGAAATAGCGAGCGTATTCGATATCGTGGTCAAACCGCTCAAAGTCAACGTCGAGAAGACGTATTCCGCCCCATTCGCGGCCTACGCATTCGCGAAAGAAGTGATCGAACTCCCTGACGGCGGCACCAAGCGTGACTTTCCACGGCTGGCTTACGGCGGCGCCCATCTCGCAAATCCTGAAAAAGAGCGCGCGTCGGATATCTCGATCCGCAGCGCCACCGGCATAGCGGGGGGACTGGCCGCATGGCTCGCGATGGCCGCGGTCTTGATCGCCGCGATCGCGCGGAATGCGCGAATGTCCTGGCGCGCGACCCTCGACGCGGTGATCGCGGGGCGTACATCCGTACCGTGGCGCGTCATTCTCGCAACGTTCGCCGTAGTTGCCGCCGCCATCGGTTACTGTGCCGCGGTCGCACCGTATTACCACATCCTCGGCACCGACAAAGTCGGCAGTGATGTTCTCTACCAGGGGCTCAAGAGCATTCGCACAGGGCTTTTGATCGGTACTTTGGCGACTTTGGTCATGTTGCCCTTCGCCGTTTTGCTGGGCATCGCAGCGGGATATTTTCGCGGCTGGGTCGACGACGTGATCCAATACTTATACACCACGCTGTCATCGATACCGGGCGTGCTCTTGATCGCGGCCGCCGCACTGATGCTCGAGGTATACATGGCGAAACACGCGGCCGACTACACGAGTCTCGCAGCGCGCGCCGATTTGAAGCTGCTCGCGCTCTGCATGATCCTGGGTGTCACAACATGGACGGGCCTGTGCCGATACCTGCGAGGCGAGGCGCTGAAACTACGCGAGATCGATTTCATCGAAGCGGCGCGGGCGTTTGGGGTCCCACATTCGGTCATCATCGCGAGGCACATCGTGCCGAACATCATGCACATTGTGATGATCTCGATCGTGCTCGACTTCAGCGGCCTGGTGCTGGCCGAGGCGGCCCTGACCTACATCGACATCGGTGTCGATCCCAGTATGGAAAGCTGGGGGAATATGATCAACAGCGCACGGCTGGAACTCGCCCGAGAGCCGGTGGTATGGTGGTCTCTGTTCGCCGCATTCGTGTTTATGTTCACACTCGTGCTCGCCGCTAACGTATTCGCTGATGCGGTAAGAGACGCTTTCGATCCGCGGCTGCGCGAGGCGCAGGAATAGTGAATGGAAAAAGAAGAAGATAGATCCCAGTGCGGTTCACACTCAATATCGTGCCAGTGGAATGATCGCATCCGACGGCTGCCCGGAGCAGCGTGGAGTTAAAACAGATGGCAACGAGTAGAAGCCGCAAAGCGTCCGATACTAACCAGGCCCAAAAGGTATTTGTCGTTGACGGCGCACGCACGCCATTTCTGAAAGCGCGTACGGGGCCTGGACCGTTTCGGCCATCCGATCTCGCCGTCCACGCCGGCCGCGCGCTCCTGGCGCGCCAGTCATTTGAGCCGCCCGAACTCGACGAAGTCATCCTTGGCTGCATTATGCCGGGGCCGGAGGAAGCCAATATCGCGCGCGTCGTTGCCCTGCGCCTCGGTTGCGGCGATCGTGTGCCAGCCTGGACGGTGCAGCGTAATTGCGCCACCGGCATGCAGGCGATCGACAGCGCTGCGCGCTCGATTGCGAGCGGACGCGCCAAGCTCGTCCTCGCCGGCGGCAGTGAAGCCATGAGCCATGCGCCCATTTTGTGGGGACCGGCGATGACGACGTGGCTCGCCCGATGGATGACTGCCCGCTCGGCGGTTGACCGGGTGAAGGTACTGACGCAATTGCGGCCGGCTTTCCTGAAGCCGATCGTGGCGCTGCTGGTGGGCCTGACGGATCCGGTCGTCGGATTGTCGATGGGCCAGACCGCTGAGGTCATTAGCAGGCGCTATGGGATTTCGCGCGAAGAAATGGATGCCTATGCAGTGCGCAGCCATTTACGACTCGCGGCGGCGCAGGCCGAGGGACGGCTGGGAGAGATCGTGCCCTTGATCGACGATGGGGGACAGATCTTCGATCAGGACGACGGCGTTCGCCCTGATTCCTCGGTTGAGAAGCTTGCAAAACTCAAACCTTTTTTCGATCGGGAATTCGGCAACGTGACCCCCGGCAACAGCTCGCAGATCACCGATGGCGCGGCGTGGGTCGTCCTCGCAAGCGCCGCGGCGGTCAAGCAATACGATCTGCCGGTCCTCGGCTGCCTGGTCGATTCACAATGGGCGGCCCTGGATCCGCGTCAAATGGGATTCGGGCCGGTCAACGCGGCGGTGCCGATGTTGAAGCGCCGGCGCCTGGGCTTGGCCAAGGTCGATTATTGGGAGATCAATGAAGCGTTCGCCGGCCAGGTTCTCGCCTGCCTACGCGCGTTCAACGACGACGACTACTGTCGCGAGGAGTTAGGACAACGCGGCGCGATGGGCGAGATCGATCAGGAACGCCTGAACGTCGACGGGGGCGCGGTGGCGCTGGGTCACCCCATCGGCAGCAGCGGCGCCCGCATCGTTTTGCATCTGTTGAAGGTCCTCGAGCAACGCGAGGCCAAACGCGGCGTGGCAGCGATCTGTATCGGAGGCGGACAGGGCGGTGCGATGCTGCTCGAGCGGGTATGAGCGTTCTGGATCCCCAACAGACCATGGTGCCGGTCCCCATCGACGGCGTCCGTCACTGGCGCCTCGCTCGTGACGGCGACGACCTCGCCTGGCTCTGTTTGGACTGTGCAGACGCGAGTACGAATACCCTGTCGTCGGGGGTATTGACTGAACTCGGCACCGTGGTCGAAGCGCTTGTGGAGGAACACCCGAGAGGGCTCGTGATCTATTCGGCGAAGGCCAACGGGTTTGCCGCCGGCGCCGATGTCCGCGAATTCAACCAGCTGACCGATGCCGATGCGACAGCTGTTCGTATAGGAGAGGTTCACCAGTTATTCGAACGCATCGAAAATCTGCCATTTTCCACGGTGGCGCGAGTACATGGCTTCTGCCTCGGCGGCGGCCTGGAACTCGCACTCGCGTGCCGCCACATCGTCGCCGCGGCCGAATCCTCGACGCGTCTCGGCTTCCCGGAAGTCATGCTTGGCCTGCACCCGGGATTTGGGGGGACGGTGCGGTCGATCCGCGATTGCGGCGTGAGCCGGGCGATGGATTTGATGTTGACGGGGCGCGCGCTCGATGCGCGCCGTGCGCTCAAGGCCGGGCTGATCGATCGCGCAGTTCCGACGCGGCATCTCGACGCGGCGGCGCGGCATTTTGCCCTCAACCGACAGCCGCGGCGCAAACCGACCATTACCGCGCGCGCGGCCAATCACCGGGTCCTGCGCCCGCTGGTGGTGAAATTGTTGCGCCGGCAAGTGACCAAGCGCGTGACCGAGCAACACTACCCTGCGCCTTTCGCGCTGATCAAGCTGTGGCAGGAACACGGCGGGGACGATGCCGCTATGTACCGCGCGGAGGCCCGTTCAATTGCGCATCTGTTTACTTCCGCGACCAGCCGCAATCTCGTCCGCTTGTTCATGCTGCAGGAGCGGCTGAAATCCATCGGGCGGAAGCATCCATTCGATGGGCAGCGGGTGCACGTGATCGGCGCCGGCGTGATGGGCGGCGACATCGCCGCGTGGTGTGCACTGCGTGGGATGCAGGTGACCCTGCAGGATCGCGAACCCAGGTTCATCGCGCCGGCGATGAAGCGCGCCAACAAGCTTTTTACGCGCCGGGTGAGGGATAAATTCGAGCGTCTTGCGGCGCATGATCGCTTGATTCCGGATTTCAATGGTGACGGTTTGCGGCGCGCCGACGTCATCATCGAGGCGATCATCGAAGACGTCGACGCCAAGCGCGAACTGTTCGCCGAAGTGGAACGCCAGGCAAAGCCCGATGCCTTGATCGCGACGAACACCTCGAGCATCGAATTGTCGGATATTGCCTCGGCCCTTTCAGATCCCAGGCGCCTGGTCGGTATTCATTTTTTCAATCCCGTCGCGCAAATGCAGTTAGTAGAGATCATCGCTGACGAAGATACGCATCTCGCCGTGCGCCAGCAGGCGGCTGCTTTCACCGTCGCTATCGATCGCCTGCCGCTGCCGGCCTCGAGCTCGCCGGGTTTTCTCATCAACCGGGTATTGTCGCCGTACATGCATGAAGCGATGCTTCTGATGGAGGAAGGCGTTGCTCCGGTCGAGATCGACGATGTCGCGAAAACCTTTGGTATGCCGATGGGTCCAATCGAGCTAGCCGATACCGTCGGGCTCGATATCTGTCTGCACGTCGGCGAGATCCTCGCTCGCGCCTTTGGCGGTGAGCCGTCGCAGATCTTGCGTGACAAGGTGGCGCAAAAGCGGCTCGGGCGAAAAACCAAGGTCGGTTTCTATGAATACAAAAAGGGCAAGGTGATCCGCCCGCAGGTCGAAGGGAATCCCGTTCCGCGCATCGAAATTCGCGATCGCATGATGCTGCGTTTATTAAACGAAGCCGTCGCCAGTCTGCGCGAAGGCATCGTCGCCGACGCCGACCTGATCGACGTCGGTATGGTTTTCGGTACCGGTTTTGCGCCGTTTCGCGGCGGGCCTCTGAACTATGCCAGTGACCGTGGCGTCACCGAGATTACGCAGCGGCTGGAGGCTCTCGCCACCGCGCATGGCGAGCGCTTCAAACCCGACGTCGGCTGGGCCGATCTTGGCGAAGCCTGACCCTCTGCTTGAAGTCTCAAATCTGGCCGTCCATTTCGGCGGCGGGGACAATCTCGTCAAGGCCGTTGACGGCGTGAGTTTCAGTATCGCTGCGGGAGAGACGCTGGTAATGGTCGGCGAATCCGGCAGCGGCAAGTCGATCACGGCGATGGCCATCTCGCGCCTGCTGCCGCCTGTTGCGCGAATCGAAAGCGGGAAGGTTGTCCTCGCGGGAGAAGATCTCTTCCGCCTGCCGGAATATCGTATGCGCGACATTCGCGGCGCCGCTATCGGCATGATCTTTCAGGAGCCGCAATCCTCGCTCAATCCCGTGATGACCATTGGCGCCCAGATTGGCGAAACCCTAACTCGACACAAGGGCCTGCGCGGAGCGGCGCTTAAATCGCGCGTCATTGAATTGCTCGATGCCGTTGGTATCGATGAACCCGAGCGCCGTCTCAAGGAATATCCGCATCAGTTCTCGGGGGGTATGAAACAGCGCGTTATGGTTGCGATCGCGCTGGCCGCCGATCCCAAACTCCTGATCGCCGACGAGCCGACCACCGCGCTTGACGTGACCATTCAGGCGCAGGTCCTTGACCTCATTAAATCGCAACAGCGCCGTCGTGACATGGGGATTTTATTCATTACCCACGATCTGGCAGTGGCGCATCAGGTCGCCGACAATGTCCTGGTGATGAGGAACGGCGTCATCGTCGAACGAGGTGAGCGCGATGCGTTCTACAGCAATCCGCAGCATGCCTATTCGAAGCAGCTGTTCGATGCCTTGCCGAGCTGGGAAAAGCGCGTTCGCGAGGGTTATTCGCCCACGTCCGATACCCGCGAGACGATTCTCTCGGTGCAGGGTCTGAAGGTCTACTACCCGATCAAAAAGGGCATTTTCAGGCGCACGGTGGGCTACGTAAAGGCGGTTGACGGCATCGATCTCGAAATCGAAAAGGGCCGTACGCTCGCCGTCGTCGGTGAGTCGGGATCCGGCAAGACCACGATGGGCAAGGGCATCCTGCAATTGACGAACTCATACGAAGGGACGGTCGAGTACGAAGGTACGGATCTCGGCAAGATCGACGCTGCGACCCTGCGGCGCCTCCGATCGGACCTTCAGATCGTATTTCAGGATCCGTATTCGTCGATGAATCCGCGGATGATGGTGGGGGACATCATCAAGGAAGGCATGATCGCACAGGGCATCGGCGCCAATCATGAAGAACGCGATCGGCGCGTGGCGGAATTGCTGGAACAGGTCGGGCTCGAAACCGGATACGCGCGGCGCTATCCCCATGAATTCTCAGGCGGTCAGCGACAGCGGATCTGTATTGCGCGCGCGCTTGCAGTCGAACCGCGACTGATCGTGTGCGACGAGCCGACCAGTGCACTCGATGTTTCAGTGCAAGCCCAGATACTCGAGTTGCTACGCGCATTGCAGGATCGCCTCGAACTCACTTATCTGTTTGTCACCCACAATATCGGCGTCGTCGCCTACCTTGCTCACAAGGTCGCGGTGATGTACCAGGGGCGTATCGTCGAATACGGAGACGTCGAACAGGTTCTGCACCGGCCGCAGCACGATTACACGCGCAAATTGCTGGCGGCCGTTCCGACAATAAAAAGCACCGACCCAGCTTGAGCCGCGATACAGTTGCCGGCATGCCGCGCCGCACTGAAGCTGCCCCGGCGATATACCACGCTGCGCCCGCGCCTACAGCCTGATTGCAGGGAAACATTACCACCATGCCCCGACTAGCCCACCTGAAATCGGATCTGGGGGCGATCTTCACCGTGGGCGGTCCGCTCATCGTGAATAATGTTTCGAGCATCGGCGTCAACGTGGCCGATACTTTGATGGCGGCGCGCCTCGGCTCAACCCAACTCGCCGCTGTCGCCATCGGCTCGGGGGTCTGGATCGCTTTCTTTCTGCTGGGGCTGGGGATCATCATGGCGCTCGGGCCGACCGTCGCGCAGCATTTCGGCGCCGGTAAGTATGCCGAGATCGGACACGACACGCGCCAGGGTTTCTGGCTCACGCTGGTCGTCTCGTCCATTGTCATTACAGCGATGCGCTCGGTCGAGCCGGGCCTGTTGTGGATGGGTATCGATCCCGCCGTGTCCGTGTTGTCCCAGGGCTATCTCGACGCCATGTCCTGGGGTGTTATCGGCGCCTTTAGCTACCACACGGTCAAACAGATGAGCGAAGGGGTTGGACGGACCGTGCCGATCATGGCCGTCATGATCGCGGTCCTGCCGATCAACATCGGCTTGAACTACACCTTCATGTATGGACGATTCGGTGTGGAGCCCCTTGGCGCCGTGGGCTGTGGTCTCGGGAACGGCATCAGTTTCTGGCTCATGTTCATCCTGCTTGCGCTGTATACGCGCCGCTCGCCGCACTACCGTCCATTCGATGTTTGGCGCGATCTCGAACGCCCGGATCCAGCGGCACTGCGCCGGCTCGTCGTGCTCGGACTGCCGATCGGTCTGTCCTTATTCATGCAGTCCGGTTTGTTCTCGGTCGTCGCGCTGTTGATAGGGTCGCTCGGGACCGCCACCCTCGCCGCGCACCAGGTTGCGCTCAACTACTCCGGCCTGGTGTTCATGATTCCGCTCGGGCTCGGCATGGCGATTACCGTCTGCGTGGGTCAGGCGGTCGGTCGGCACGACCTCTCCGGGGCGGTCCGCATCGGCTATACCGGCATCTTGCTTTGCACTTCGATTTCCTTGTTCTTCGGCGTGACCACGTTCTTCTACGCGGAATCGATAACCCGTGCTTACGTCACCGATCCCGGCGTCGCGGAAATGGCCATCATGCTGTTCAAGATCGCGGCCTTGCTCCAGGTCGGTGATGCCATCCAGGTCGCCGCCGCTTTCGCGCTGCGCGGCCTCAAGGACACGCGGGTGCCGATGATCTTGAATGCAATCAACTACTGGGCCGTGGGGTTCACACTTGCCTACGGGCTCGGTATTTTCCTTGATTTTGGTGCGCGCGGCATATGGATCGGACTGACCGTCGCCCTTTGGACCGCAGCCGTGTTGCTCGTCGGGCGGTTCGTGATCGTAACCCGGCGCATGATCGCGGTGCAGAGTACCGGAACCAATTGACGGACGAGCGTTACCTCGTGCGGTAATGGCGTTTAATAACGAAGCGTCCTGTCGTTTTGATCTCTTTCTCAGGCATCTACCGTGTGCTCGATTATCTGGGCGAAGCGTGCATCAAAGCCGATGTAGTCCTGAATTTCGCCAGCGATCTCTATAGTACGGTCATAAGACCACGCGGCATTTTCGACGGTACCTGAGTCGGTGACGGCGTCGAAGTACTCGGTGTCGCCCTTCAGCGGACAGTGCGTGGTCTTTTCATTTTTTTTCAGCCGTACCATCTGAACGTCTTCACGCGGGAAATAGATGACCGGGTCGTAGATGTCGAATCCGACCTCCTTGACCTTGAGTGCCTGCGAGGAGCGCGCGATTTCGGTGCCCTTGATAGTGGCGGTGATCGTGTACGCCGGGCGCGCGACGCGCATGAAATGCCGCGCGTCGGTGGGATTGTGGATACCATTTTTGACTAGGGTTATGGATTCCGCGGGTTTCGACATCTTGCTCATCCTCCGAATTCGTTAGCAGGCCGGTTGCTCCGGTCGAATATTATCGCCGCGTTCCTCGATCGCCACACAATGAGCCTGTTAATGGCTGTGGGGAACATCCAGCTTATCGAGCCGCGTTGCAATATCCGCGCCCGCGGTAAGCGGTTTTACGCGCTTGTCCACGAAGGCGATTTTACCGTCGCGATCGATGTAGTAAGTCCAGCGCGATGCGTATCCTTTTGATGACAATACACCGTAAGCTGCCGCCGTGCTTTTCTCGGGGTCGCTCAGAATCGGGAAATCGGCGCCGTTGGCCTCGGCGAACTTACGGTTGGTTTCCGCGTCGTCGATGCTCGCCATGAAGTACGCGATATCGTAGGTTTTCAGTAAGGAACTGCTCTCACGGAGCGATTTGCACTCGGCCGTTCAGCCACCGGTGAAAGCCTTCGGAAACCAGGCGAGAACTACGTCCTGTCCGCGGTAATCCGACAGTTCATGGACTTTACCGTCCGATCCCTGTAGCGCGAACGCAGGGGCGAGGTCACCGATCTCGAGGTCTCGGGCGGCGGCGTTTACAGCAAGGAGTGCGAGTGTGCAGGCGATCGAAAGCCACAGGGCGCGCGGCAACCAGTAGCGAGGCGTGAATCGTTTCATACGCGATGTCAGAAAATGGGGGGCCGGCGTTCACTTTCGATATGGAAGATTATCACGCTTGCATGCGGAATTTAAAACCCTCGAACTGCGCCCGACGGCACGGTCATACGCCTTCGATGACACGCGCCCAGTCATCGAGCGCGTCTTCGTGTCCGTTTACGAGTTGAATCGTCAACTGGGAATAACCCGCGTCCCGTAACCGGCGTATACGCTCACGCAATTCGTCGACCGATCCCGTCAGGGTGATTTCGCGGATCAAATCGCCCGTGATCAGATGTTCCTCCTCGGGGAGCAGCCATTGGAGCTCCCCGCGGTAGAGTTGCATGTAACGGGCGTCGGCGGGTTCGTAAGCATCGTAGAACTTCTGGTATTCGGCCACTGCCCGATCCAGATCGGTCGAGCCGATCATGCCGAGCTCGACGTGTTCATCCACCTTGATCAGGTGCTGGAGGACCGTCGCGACGAGTGGGCCGGCCTGGATTTTCGCGCGCGGGCTGTCGGGCGGCTCGTCATCCGCCAGCACGCAGCCGAGCGTGAAGGCCGTCGTATAGCAGCTATCGGGTTCATGTCCCGCGGCCTTCCATTTTGCCAGCATGTCCTCGAGATCGGCCAGGGCCTGTGGCATCCCGTTCATGAAATTCATCCAGGCCAGACCCAGGTTCGCACAGGTCTGCCTGGAGCGCGGGCCCATCGCCGATAGATGCCATCTGATGGGATCCACGGTGTCGACTAGACCGGGCCACGGATGCATGAACTTGATCTTGCGCGGCGCCCCCTCGAATTCGTATTCAACGATGTCGCCAGAAAGGAGTCCCCGCACCACGCGCAAGTACTCTCGCATTTCCGCCAGTTTGATCGCGGGGAGGCCGAACAGGCTGCGCGCCGTATGGCCGGTTCCGAGGCCGCATTCAATCCGACCCGGAGCTAGCTTGCAGAGCGAGACCAGGCCGTTGGCGAGCGTGGGCGCAATGCGCACTGATGGTACGGCGACACCCAGACCCAGGCGGATATGATCCGTCTTGATCGCCGCGGCACCCATGGCCACGAAGATATCCGCTGCATACAGCGGACTGTCGTAGAACCAGGCACAGGAGAAACCCAGGCGTTCCGCCCGCTGTACAGTTTTCCAACTGTCAGCGCCGAGGATTCCAGCGATTCCGTAGTCCATATGTTTTCTCAATGGCCGGGTGTGTCAGCGCCCCGCGGCAGATCCACTCTCCAGCCTAGTAGTACATCGGGCGCATTGTCACCTTTTTTCAACGCGCCGACTGTCTGCGGCGCTGATTGGTCCAACACGATTTCGCCGAGCATTTCCGTTGCAGCGATCTCATCACCGCGAAGATTCAGGGTTGTCGCCTTCGCCCGGTGAGAAATGCGGGCTAAGCGGCGGGTTCGCGCATCGTCACCCACTCCTCGGCGGAAGTCGGGTGGATGCCGATAGTGCGATCGAAAATGGCCTTGGTCGCCCCCGCTTTCAGCGCGATGGCGATGCCCTGGATCGTTTCACCCGCGTCCGGACCTACCATGTGCGCCCCGACGACGCGATCCGTCGCGTTCTCGACAATAAGCTTCATGAGAGTTTTTTCCTCGCGCCCGGAGAGCGTGTGTTTGAGCGGTGTGAACGGTGACCGGTAGATGGTGACATCGCCGAACTTTTCGCGCGCCTCCGTTTCCGTGTAACCGACGCAACCGAGATTTGGTTGACTGAACACCGCGCTTGGAATGTATTCGTAATCGACCGGACGTCCCTCGTCCCGGTACAGGTGCCGGGCGAGGGCCATGCCTTCGGCTAGCGCAACCGGCGTCAGGTTGACGCGATCGGTGACATCGCCGATCGCGTAGATGGAGTCGACATTCGTTCTATAGTTGTGGTCAACGACGATGGCGCCGCGCTGATCAATTTCGACGCCCAGGTCTTCGAGACCGATATTCTCGATGACCGGTTTCCGTCCCGTCGCGTACATGACCCGATCACAGTCAATCGTAGTGCCGTCGTCGAGTGTTACGCGGTAGCTTTCGCCGGTCTTCTCGATTTCATCGACATTCGCGCGAAAGCGGATATCAATGCCCTTTTTCGCCATTTCCCCAGCGAGGAATGACCGCACGTCCTCGTCGAAGCCGCGCAGGAACAGGGGTCCTCGGTAGAGCTGCACCGTTTCACATCCGAGTCCGTTGAAAATCCCGGCGAATTCAACCGCGATATAACCGCCACCGACGATCACCACGCGGCCTGGCAGGGACTCCAGAAAAAAAGCTTCGTTGGAGCTTATTGCGTACTCGCTGCCCGGGAATTCCGGTACGAAAGGCCATCCGCCGGTCGCGATCAGGATACGCTCGGCCGACCAGGTTTCCTGTCCGACCGCTACCGTGTGGGGATCCAGCAGTTTGGCATGTCCGCGCATGACGGTCGCTCCGGCATTCACCAGAAGCTTGTCGTAAATGCCATTCAGACGCTCTATCTCCTGGTTCTTGTTCGTGATCAAGGTTTGCCACATGAACGAGCGATCGCCGACCGTCCAGCCAAAGCCCGCCGCATCGTCGAAATCCTCGGCGAAATGCGCCGCGTAGGCGAACAGTTTTTTGGGAATGCAACCGACGTTGACACAGGTACCTCCCCAGTAGCGTTCCTCGGCCACCGCAACGCGAGCGCCAAAACCCGCCGCCATACGGCCGGCGCGCACACCGCCCGATCCGCCGCCCAAGACGAAGAGGTCGAAGTCGTAATTATTCATGATTCGTAAATGGAGAATTTATTATCGGGTAGTGTCGTAGTATATGTGCTCGGGCCCCGGATTAAGCCGCTTCGGAAGGGTTCGCGGCGCATGCGCACAGCGTCCCAAAATCGCAGCGGACCGCGCCAGCATCCGCGCGATTCGCTACAATCTACGGTCCCAGGAATTACCCGGATCAATCGATTGCCCTATGGACAAGCAAGTTGAAATCGTCGATGTCGGGCCGCGCGACGGTCTGCAAAGCCAGCCCAAACTCCTCGATACGGATACCAAGGTCGCTCTCATAGAGCACCTGATCGACGCCGGCATCAAACGGCTTGAAATCACGAGTTTCGTCAATCCCAAACGCGTACCGCAGATGGCCGACGCCGATGAAGTTGTCGCGCGCCTGCCCCGGCATGAAGGCGTCGATTACATCGGTCTCGTATTGAACGAGCGGGGTTTCGAACGAGCGCTTGCATCCGGCATCGATCAGATTAATTGCGTAGTGGTTACGACCGATACGTTCTCTCAGCGGAATCAGGGTAAGACATCGGCCAAAATGCTCGATGTTATTGCCGGCATCGCGCAGCGCGCGCAGGATGCCCGTAAATTTTTCGGTGTCACGATTGCGGCCAGTTTCGGCTGTCCGTTCGAAGGTGAGGTGGCACCCGAGCGGGTGCTCGAAATTACGCGACGCCTGGTTGACATGGGCGTTGACGAAATCGCCTACGCCGATTCGATTGGGGTAGCGGTGCCGACGGACGTACGGCGTTTGATTGAACTCGCACGACCTCTTATCGGCAACATTCCACTTCGAATGCATTTCCACAACACGCGTAATACGGGCATCTGCAATGTTTATGCCGCGATCGAGTCCGGGGTCCGGATCTTCGACGCGAGCTGCGGCGGAGTCGGCGGCTGCCCCTTTGCGCCCGGTGCGACCGGGAACATCGCCACCGAAGACGTACTCTATCTCCTACATCGAATGGGATTTGAAACGGGTATAAGCGTCGAAAAGGTGATGGAAACGGCTAAATGGCTCGAGGGGCCTCTCGAAACGCCATTGCCGGCCATGATCACGCGGGCGGGCCTTTTTCCGTCGACCGCCTGACCGACTATCCGGAACGAACTGTTAACAACCCTTCATAGGTTAGTTCTTAAGCCCGGAGTTCCCCAATAAAATCGCAATGAACCACAAAGAACACAAAGCAAAATAATAAAATAGGGCATGTAAACGGTCATTTTTTTCTTCCCTCCGTGTTCTTAGTGTTCTCCGTGGTTATATTTTTTTGTCGCTCCGTCGTGCGTCTGCGTGTCAGTTCAATCCCTAAGATCCGACCTATGAACAGCCCTTAACGCAATCCCGCGTAAAGCCGCGCCATCGCTTTGCGCCAGAGCCTGGCCGGTTTAAGCGGCATGCCCGCATAGACCCCGGGTTTGCGAATGTCCTTGGTGATACCGCTTTTGCCGAGCACCGTGACGTCATCGGCAATCTCGACGTGCCCGACGGTTCCGACTTGCCCGGCCAGGGTCACGCGATCACCGAGAGTAGTGCTTCCCGAAATGCCGACTTGGGCGATGATCAGGCAGTGCGATCCCGTCGTAACGTTGTGCGCGAGCATCACCAGGTTATCAACCTTGGTGCCCTGACCGATACGCGTCTCTGTAAAACGTCCACGGTCGACCGTCGAATTCGCACCGATCTCGACGTCGGCTTCAAGCACGACATGACCGAGCTGAGGGATCTTGACGTGCTCTCCGCCGTGATCGACGAATCCGAAGCCATCGCCACCGATCGAAACACCCGGCTGTAATATCACGCGATCGCCCAGTACGCTGTCTTCCCGCACCGTGCAATTGGGATAAACGATGCAGTCCTCGCCGAGAACGCTGCGATCCATGATGACCGTATTGGGAAATACTCGGGAGCGCGCTCCGATCTGCACTTTCTCGCCGACGACGACGTAGGCACCGATGCAAACGTCGTCGCCAAGCACTACGCTGTCGGCTATCACCGCGGTGTGATGGATGCCGTCGGCCTGACCGAGTCGGGACGGCAGGAACAATTCCGCGATTTGCGCAATCATGTATTCTGGATGCTCGTGGTACAAGTTGGCTTTCCCAGCGATTGGACAACCAGGCCGCGTTACGACTGCGGGTATACGCGAACGGGCCGCTGCCTCGACGTGTTGGTCTTCAGCGACGAAGGTGAGACAAGCTGGGAGGTCATCCGACAGGCCGCAGATGCCGGTTATTTCGACGGTTTTATCCCCGTCGATTTCGAGCTTGAATCGTTCTGCTATATCGGATAGTGAATATTGCATGTTGGTCCCTCGTCTTGTTCCGGCTCGACCTTGCATCGCGAAACACTTGCTCGTGACGTCCCCCCGAAAGTCTACTGTATACGCTTGAGCAATAGCCACGGAACACGCCAGTATCGGGCTCGCGGCGAGCAGCTTTGAACCGGAATTCGATTGGAGAATATTTTGGCGAAGAAAAAGAAGCGGGATCGAAAGCGTAAACCGAGTAGTCCGACGCAGACGCCGGCGCGGCCCGTGAACGCGGCACCCGATTGGCCCATGGCGCTGCTTGCTGGCGCTGGCCTGGTATTGACCGGTGTCCTGATATGGAGCGCAAGCGCCGCCGGACATCTCCCGTACTGTTCGGAGGGCTCGGCCTGCGATGTGGTGCAGAGAAGTGCCTGGTCGCGCTTCGTCGGTGTCCCGTTGACCATGTGGGGGTTTGCAAACTACGTGGTGATCGGGTTGGTTGCCGTCATCCCGGCTCGCGCAGAACAACGGTGGCGATGGACGGCCCTGCTGACCGCGGCTGGATTCGGAATCAGTATCTATTTGACCGTGATCTCTGTCGTCGTGATCGAAGCCGTTTGTGGCTACTGTCTTGCGTCACTCGCCGTGATGGCGACCACCTTTGGAATGACCTTTCGCGCTATCGAAGTCTCGCGCAGGGCGCGCTGGCGCGGTGCGGGCGCGGCGTTCGCCGTTCTGGTTTCACTGACGATGCACCTCGACGCGCGGGGCATACTGGACGGGACCGGTGGCGAGGTCGATCCCTATCTGCGCGAACTGGCCGAGCATCTCGATCGAAATGGATTCAAGTTCTACGGAGCGAGCTGGTGTCCAGTGTGTCGGGAACAGAAAAATTTATTCGGCAATGCTGCCGAGTATCTACCCTACGTGGAATGTTCACCGCATGGGCGTAATGGACCGCGCGCAACGGTCTGCGAGACCGAGGAGATCAAAAATTATCCGACCTGGACGATGGACGGCCGACGTATTGAAAGACTGCTTGTCGTCGACAGGCTCGCGGCATATTCCGGATTCCGGAGACGCGGCGGAGAAGTTTCGAAGGACGAATAGGAACCTGATGTTTCTGGCTGGTTTGCCGCTATGTGGGATAACGGCTGCAGCAGCTTGAGCAGCGTGGTCCGCGCTATTGTTTAGGACGGGCTGAGGGGCTGTCTCCTTGCCGTAAATGGTTGTTCTAATGGAGCTTATGGCCTTACTCGCGTTTCGATTCTTTGCTTGGGGTGAAACCCTGGCCGGCCAGGACCGGCGATCGCGGGACCGGCGGCGGCCCGCGTTATCATGCTGGACGACGCCCTGACCCGTAATTGCGTTTTTTTAAAATGCAGAAATAATTCAATAACTTTCATAAAGTTATAGTATAATTCAATAATTAACTTTAAAAATAAGCCGTAATAGCATCGTATGGAAAGGGGATTTTTATTCTTGGTCATCTTCACCCTGTTTGGGGTGCTCCCGATTCTGGCTGGCGCGGACATCTTCAAGTACGTGGATCAGTACGGCCGCGTACACCTGACGGACCGTCCGATCCATGACGGCTACCGACAACTGGTCAAGACCTGGAAGGGTTGGGAGGAATCGAAAATCGACTTCAACAGCGTGCACCGCAACCGCAAGAAGTACGCTCCCACGATTGCGCGTGCGGCGAAAGTTCATCGACTCCCGCCGGCGTTACTGCACGCCGTGATCACGGCGGAGTCGGCCTATGACCCAGAAGCCGTTTCACACGCGGGCGCCGTCGGCCTGATGCAATTGATGCCGGGAACCGCAAAACGATACGGAGTACGCAACCGACGTGATCCAAATGCCAACGTGGTGGGCGGCACCCGCTATCTGCGCGATCTCTTGAATATGTTCGACAATAACGTGGTGCTCGCGCTCGCCGCATACAACGCGGGCGAGAATGCCGTGATCAACCATGGGCACCGCATCCCGCCCTATAAGGAAACGCAGACCTACGTGCGCCGCGTGCTCAAGTACTACAACGATTACAAAAAGCAGATGTAAATTTTAGGGGCTTCTTAGGAGCCTGTCCGACTTCGAAAGTTGTAGCGAGGCGGGCTTTGCCCTCACTCGTCGGTGACGCAGCCTTGCGACGCGTTTTTCACATTCTTGATGTATTTATACAGAGTGCCGCGATCCGCCTTGTATGGCGGGGCGTTCCATGCATCACGTCGGCGTTGCATTTCGGCTTCGTCGACCGCGACCTCGATGATGTGGGCGTCTGCGTCGATGGTAATGACATCGGCGTCCCGCACCAGTGCAATTGGCCCGCCTTCCTGTGCTTCGGGCACGACGTGACCGACAAGAAAACCGTGCGAGCCGCCGGAGAAGCGGCCATCGGTAATCAAGGCGACGTGTTCGCCAAGGCCGGCTCCCACGATGGCGGAAGTCGGGGTGAGCATTTCCGGCATGCCGGGACCGCCCTTGGGACCTTCGTAGCGGATGATCACCACGTCGCCTTTCTGAATTTCCTTATTCTCGAGTCCCGCGATCATGTCTTCCTCGCTGTCGTATACGCGCGCCGGCCCATTAAAGCGGGTGCCCTCCTTGCCGGTGATCTTGGCGACTGAGCCGCCGGGCGCAAGATTGCCTTTCAGGATCTGTATGTGGCCGGTCGGCTTGATCGGATCATCGAGCGGCCGAATGACGATTTGCCCTTGCGAGAGCGGGGCAACGGCCTCCAGATTTTCTGCCAGCGTTTTACCCGTCACCGTCATGCATTCCCCATTGATCATGCCGGCATCGAGTAGGAACTTGAGAACCGCCGGAGTCCCGCCGACCTTATGCAGGTCCTCCATCACATATTGACCGCTGGGCTTCAGATCGGCCAGGAATGGCGTGCGATCACTGACCGTCTGGAAATCGTCGATGCCGAGTTCGACGCCGACCGCGCGGGCCATCGCGATCAGGTGTAATACCGCATTGGTGGATCCACCGAGGACACATATCAGCGCCATCGCGTTCTCGAACGCCGGTCGCGTCATGATGTCGCTCGGTTTGATTTCCTCCTCCAGCAGATGAAGGATAGCCGCCCCGGCACGTTCGCATTCTTCCAGCTTGCCGGGGTCCACTGCAGGTGTCGACGAACTGTATGGCAGGGACATGCCAAGAGCCTCGATGGCCGACGCCATTGTATTCGCCGTATACATGCCACCGCAGGCGCCCGCACCGGGACAGGCGTTCTTGATGATATCCTGGCGCTCTTCGTCCGAAATGGTTCCGGCAATAAAAGCGCCGTAACTCTGAAAAGCCGACACGATATCAACCGTCTGTCCGCGTGAACGTCCCGGTTTGATCGTGCCGCCGTAGATCATGAGCGCCGGCCGGTCCAAGCGGCCCATAGCGATGAGGCAACCGGGCATATTTTTGTCGCAGCCGGGGATCGAGATGTTGGCGTCGTACCATTGGCCGCTCATCATGGTCTCGATCGAATCTGCGATGAGGTCTCGAGACTGCAACGAGTAACTCATACCGCGGGTACCCATCGAGATACCGTCGCTGACGCCGATGGTATTGAACCGCATGCCGACGAGGCCGGCTTTCTGCACGCCCTTTTTGACTTCCTCGGCAAGGCCTAGCAGATGCATGTTACAGGGGTTGCCCTCATACCAGACGCTGGCAATCCCGACCTGTGCCTTGGATAGATCGGATTCGGTCAAGCCCGTCCCGTAGAGCATTGCCTGCGATGCGCCCTGCACGCGCGGTTGCGTAATACGCTCACTAATGCTGTTCAATTTTCGCGCCATGCCTGATCTCCAGCGTGTTGCCGTTCAACGGTAACTGTACGGGGTCAGATCTCAGATTGCGAGCATGGGGTCAGATCTAACCCCGTGCTCGCCGGTGTAGAATGCCACCCCAATTTTCGTAGAGGCTGCACCGCATGCCCGGCGTCGAAGCACAACTCAAGGCGAGGCTCGCTAAACTCATCGCGCACCCGAGTGTGAGTTCCGTCAATCCCGCATTCGACATGAGCAACTCGACCGTCACGGATACGCTCAGCAACTGGTTCGAGGCGGCAGGCTTCGCGGTTTTGCAGCAGACCGTCGCCGAGGCACCGGCGAAGTTCAACATGATTGCGCGCGCGGGTCGCGGGGATCGAGGCCTCGTGCTTGCGGGCCACACAGACACGGTGCCCTACGACGCGAATGGCTGGGCGACCGATCCTTTCGAGCTCGTCGAGCGCGAAGGTTGCTGGTTCGGGCTCGGCAGCGCCGACATGAAGTGTTTTTTCCCCTTGATCCTGTCAGCCCTGGATGGGTTCGATCTGTCGAGGCTGAAGCGTTCGCTCATCGTGCTTGCGACGGCCGACGAGGAAAGCACCATGAACGGTGCACGCGTGCTGGTCGAAAGTGGCGAGGAACTGGGCGCCTATGCGCTCATCGGCGAACCGACCGACCTGATCCCCATTAACAAGCACAAGGGCATCCTCATCGGGCGCGTCGAGGTGACCGGTCGTGCCGGCCATTCGAGCAACCCGGCACTAGGCGCCAACGCGCTGGACGGTATGCACGACATCATGACGGGGTTTAAGGCATGGCGCGAGGAAGCCGCAGAGCGCTATCCCGACGGGGATTTCGAAGTCGCGCGGCCGACCTTGAATCTCGGGGGGATCAGCGGCGGGGACAGCCCGAATCGGATATGTGCATCCTGTGACCTCCTGTTCGACGTGCGTTTAATGCCTGGGATGGACGTCGACGTGACCGCGGCGGAGCTCCGCGAGATCGTCGATGCCGCAGTCGCGGGCACCGGACTCGGCGCGAAGATGGTCTTGCCCATGGATCCCTTACCGCCGATGTTGACGCCCGCCGATTCGGCGATCGTGCGCGCCGTCGAGGAATTGTCGGGTAGGTCTGCCGCAACCGTGGCATTCGCGACCGAGGGACCGTTTCTTAACGCCCTTGACTGTGACACGGTGATCTTCGGGCCGGGCAACATCGACATCGCACATCAACCCAACGAGTGGGTTGCGGTGGACAAGGTGCTCAGGATGCGGGGCATATTGCGCACGCTGATCGAAAGGTTCTGCTGTGATGACTGAGGAAGGGATGAGGCTCGAAGACGACGCTATCGTCCCCTGGCTGCGCCAGGTTTCTCCCTATTTTCAAAACCACCGCAATAAGACCTTCGTCGTCTATTTCGGCGGTGAGGCCGTCGCGGGACCGGGTTTTGCCAATCTGGTTCGGGATCTCGTGCTCCTCGCGGCCGTTGGCATCCGCCTGGTCATCGTGTTCGGCGCGCGCCCGCAAATCGAGGAGCGGCTGGCGGCAAAGGGCATTGCCCCGCGATTCGTCGGCAGGCTCCGTGTCAGCGACGATGAGATCATGGGCGAGATCAGTGAAGTCGTCGGCGCCATGCGGCTTGCGATCGAGTCTGCATTTTCGCTCGGCGGCCGCGGTGGCCCCATTACCGGCGCCGCGAGCAAGATCGCCGGCGGAAATTTCGTGCTGGCAATGCCGGCCGGAATCATCGACGGCGTCGATCTGGGCTTCACCGGACTCGTGCGCAGCGTCGATCGCGGCGCCATCGAATCACACCTGAATCACGGCGAGATCGTACTACTCGCGCCGCTCGGATATTCACCGACGGGTGACCTGTTCAACTTGAAGGCAGACGATCTGGCTGCGGCCGTCGCCGGTCAAATCGAATCGGCGAAACTGGTTTTAATCGCTGGGACGAACGGCATCACGTCTCCGGCAGGGAAGCTGTACCGGCAGCTGACGGTGCGCGAGGCCGTCGATTTACGGGAGACCAAATCAGATCTTGACGAAGAATACGGTTTGCTCGACACGGCCGTAAGCGCCTGCCAGTTGGGGGTGGAACGGGTACACATCGTCAGCCGCTTCGTAGACGGTGCGATCTTGCGTGAACTCTTCACGCGGGACGGCATCGGCACTTTGATCAGCAGCGCACCCTTCGATCACTTGCGACAAGCCGTCGTCGAGGACGTCGGAGGTATTCTCGAACTGATCCAGCCGCTTGCAGCCCGGGGGGTCCTGGTCAAGCGATCGCGTGAACAACTCGAAGCGGAAATTGATCATTTCGTCGTCATGGTTCGCGAGAGCACGGTCGTTGCCTGCGGCGCTCTTTATCCCTACGAAGGCCAGCCGACAGGCGAGGTGGCGTGCATCGCGGTGCACCCGGATTACCGCGGAGGCCAGTTTGGTGATGTGCTGCTCGAAGAGCTCGAGCGGCGCGCGCAAGACATGGGTATCAGCACGCTGTTCGTTCTGACGACGCAGGCCGTGCAATGGTTCAGCGAACGCGGGTTCGACAATGGCACGATGAAATCGCTGCCGGTCGAGAAACGCGAGTTGTACAACTATCAGCGTAATTCGGCGGTGTTGGTGAAATTGTTAACCTGAATTTGGATTAATTACCCGCTTGCGGGCGATTCCACTTCAATAATCCATCTTGTCCTCGACGGCATGCCCCTGTTTCGGGATCAACATCGAGCGTTCGAAATCGCAGACCACTGTGCCGTCGCTTTTCTTCCCCAGCGTCTTGACCGTGACGATGCCGGCGTCGGGTCGCGACTTGGATTCACGCTTAGCCAGGACTTCTGACTCGGCATAGAGCGTGTCGCCGACAAATACCGGGGCGGGCAGCTTGATCTCTTTCCAACCGAGGTTGGCGATGGCTTTCTGGCTGACGTCGCTCACGCTCATGCCGGCGATCAGCGCGACTGTGTAGGTGCTGTTCACTAGCGTTTGTCCGAACTCGGATGCCGCACCGTACTCGTTGTCAAAATGTAGCGGGTGCGTATTCATCGTCAACAGCGTAAACCAAATGTTGTCGGTCTCCGTAATGGTGCGACCGGGTCGATGTTGATAGACGTGTCCGACTTCGAATTCCTCAAAGTAGCGACCGAACGTTTCGCGGAACGTGTTCTCGCCGACTTGCTTGAAGTTCTGTACCAAATTCAGGCTCTCGATCCGGATCGGATGGCAGCAGGACCTGCGCCGCGGTCGCACACGAATACCGATCCGGTTCAATCAGGTGGTTTGTTCGGCCTCGGTCTCGAGTTCAACCGCGATGTCGTCGTCCTTCACGGTGACCACGACGTTGCCGCCGCTCGCAAGCCGTCCGAACAATAATTCTTCGGCCAAGGGCTTTTTGATCTTCTCCTGGATCAATCGGCTCATGGGGCGAGCACCCATGACCAAGTCATAGCCGTGCTCGGCCAGCCATAGTCGCGCGTCGGCATCGACATCGATGGAAACTTTCTTGTCGTCGAGCTGGGTTTCGAGTTCGACAAGAAACTTGTCGACCACATAGCTAATGGTCTCCGGATCGAGCGCGCCGAACTGGATGACGGCGTCGAGACGATTGCGGAACTCGGGGTTGAACATGCGCTTGATTTCCTGGATAGCGTCACCCGTGTGATCCTGCATCGTGAAACCGATCGACGCTCTGCTGATGCGGTCGGCGCCGGCGTTGGTAGTCATCACGATGATGACGTTCCGGAAATCGGCCTTGCGGCCGTTGGTGTCGGTCAGGGTCCCGTGGTCCATTACCTGCAGCATGATGTTGAACACGTCAGGATGGGCTTTCTCCATCTCGTCGAGGAGCAGCACGGCGTGCGGTTGCTTGGTGATGGCTTCGGTCATAAGGCCGCCGGTATCGTATCCGACGTATCCGGGAGGCGCGCCGATCAGACGCGAGACGGTATGCCGTTCCATGTATTCAGACATGTCGAAGCGAATGAGTTCGATGCCCATGATTCTCGCGAGTTGACGCGTGACCTCGGTTTTGCCGACGCCGGTCGGACCGGCGAAAAGGAAAGACCCGATTGGTTTCTCGGTACTACCCAGCCCAGAGCGCGACATTTTGATTGCAACAGCCAGGCTTTCGATCGCTTCATTCTGACCAAAGACGACCATCTTTAGATCGCGTTCCAGGTTCTTCAGTACGTCACGGTCGGATGTCGAGACTGATTTCGGCGGAATACGCGCGATTTTCGCGACGATTTCCTCGATGTCGTTGACACCGATGGTCTTGCGTCGTCTCGAAGGCGGCAGCAGGCGCTGACGCGCGCCAGCTTCGTCGATGATGTCGATCGCCTTGTCCGGCAGGTGCCGATCGTTGATGTAACGATTGGTGAGTTCGACTGCCGTGCGCAGAGCCTGGTTGGTGTAGCGCACTTCGTGGTGCTCCTCGAACCGCGATTTCAAACCCTGCAGTATTTTTACCGATTCATCCTCGCTGGGTTCGCCAATATCGATCTTCTGGAAGCGTCGCGCGAGCGCGCGGTCCTTTTCGAAAATTCCGCGATATTCCTGGTAGGTCGTCGAGCCGATGCATTTGAGTTCGCCGGAAGCCAGCATCGGTTTGATCAGGTTGGAAGCATCCATGACCCCGCCGGAAGCAGCGCCGGCGCCGATGATGGTATGAATTTCGTCGATAAACAGAATCGCGCCTTCCTCGCGCTGCAATTGAGCGAGCACATTCTTGAGTCGCTTTTCGAAATCTCCGCGGTACTTCGTACCCGCCAGCAATGCGCCGAGATCGAGCGCATAAATAGTCGATTCTGCGAGCACTTCCGGAATCTCTTCGTCGACGATTTTCTTAGCCAGTCCCTCCGCTATCGCGGTTTTTCCGACCCCCGCTTCGCCGACGAACAAGGGGTTGTTCTTGCGGCGTCGGCAAAGGATCTGAATCGTGCGTTCGACTTCGTCGTGCCGGCCGATCAACGGATCGATCTTGCCTTTTTCCGCCTGTTCGTTGAGGTTGGTGGTATAGGCGGTCAGGGCATTGTTTGAATTGTCCGGTTGTTCACCTTCTTCTTCGGGCGATGAATTAATGTCCTCATTCGAATCGTCATCTGAAACTTTCGAAATACCGTGAGAGATACAATTGACCACATCCAGTCGCGCGATGCTTTGCTGGTTCAGCAGGTAGACGGCATGTGATTCGCGCTCGCCGAAGATGGCCACCAGCACGTTCGCTCCGTTGACTTCCTTCTTGCCGGAAGATTGGACGTGGAACACTGCGCGTTGCAGTACGCGCTGAAAGCCGAGCGTGGGTTGCGTATCGCGATCTTCGTCTTCCGGGAGCAGGGGTGAACTCTCCTGAATGAAATCGGTTAGCTGGCGTCGCAGCGCGTTAAGGTCCGCGCCACAGGCGCGCAGTACTTTGGCTGCCGTCGGATTGTCGAGCAACGCCAATAGCAGATGCTCAACAGTCATGAATTCATGACGTTGCTCGCGTGCCTCCTTGAAGGCCAGGTTGAGTGTGACTTCGAGTTCTTTGCTAAGCACGGCGATTTCCTCTAGTTACGATTCGAGTTCCGTAGTACACAGCAGCGGGTGTTCGTGGTTTCGCGCATAAGCATTTACGTGTGAAACTTTGGTCTCGGCTATCTCATGAGTAAATATACCGCACACGCCCTTTCCTTGCGTATGCACCTCCAACATGATTCTCGTTGCGGTCGGGCGATTCAAACTGAAAAAATTCTCCAGTACGTGGACGACGAACTCCATCGGCGTGTAGTCGTCATTGAGCATTATCACCTTGTATAACGGTGGTTTCTTTAGTTTCGGCTTCGCTTCTTGCAGCGCGACGCCGCCTTCATTTTGCTGCGACTCCTCGCTTCCGGTGGACATGCTTAAAACTTGTTCCAAATTCCGTAACTAGCTCGCGCGGACTGAAAAATTATACGTGGCGCGGTCCGCAGGTCCATGCTTGACAATCGCAACCCATCCTCCCCACCGCTCGAATCTGTGAATTGTTACCACGTTGCTTTTGACTGATGATCACTATGTAGGGTTCGAACCTTTAAAGATCAATAGGTTGTCGAAGTCGTATTGACATATGGTGCACTGCAGCGTACTTTTCGACGATCATTTTTCGCCTCCGGCAAAGCGCCCCGCAGACGTTGAGAGGATGCGCGCCGCCCGGGGCTACCGGTAAGTTGGAGGCGTCGACAGACCAATGAGTTCGACCTTACAGACCAGCGAAATTTCTAGGATCGAGGTAAAAGGTGCCCTGAGCCCGGAATACGACCGCGTTCTGACACCCGATGCGCTCTCTTTCGTCGCCAATCTGGTGGGTAAGTTTTCTGCTCGCCGTGAAGATCTCTTGGCCCGTCGTATTGTGCGCCAGGCTGAATTCGACCGTGGCCAACTCCCGGATTTTCTGCCTGAGACGCGTGAAATTCGGGATCAAGATTGGTCCGTGGCCGCAATTCCGCCCGCCCTGCAAGATCGCCGCGTCGAGATCACCGGTCCCGTTGAGCGCAAAATGATCATCAACGCGCTCAATTCCGACGCCAAGACTTTCATGGCCGATTTCGAGGATTCATCCAGCCCGACCTGGCAGGCCATGATGGACGGACAAGTCAACCTCATCGATGCCGTCGACGGCTCGATTGAATTCGTGAACGAACAGGGCAAGCAATATCGCCTGAACGATGATCCCGCGGTTCTGCTGGTCCGGCCTCGGGGCTGGCATCTCAGCGAAAAGAATCTGCTGATGAACGGCGCCCCGATCGCCGCGGGGCTGGTCGATTTCGGGTTTTTCCTTTTCCACAATGCTCGTAAATTGACGGACAAGGGTGCGGGTCCGTATTTCTATCTCCCCAAGATTGAGAGTCATCTCGAAGCGCGATTGTGGAACGATGTCTTCAATTCTGCCCAGGACGATCTGGGCCTGCCGCGCGGGACAATACGGGCGACGGTTCTCGTCGAAACCATTCCCGCGGCGTTTGAAATGCACGAGATCCTCTGGGAGCTTCGGGATCACTCGTCCGGACTCAATTGTGGCCGCTGGGATTACATATTCAGCTTCATCAAATGCTTCCGTAATCTTCCGAATTTCATCCTGCCGGACCGCAGCGAGGTCGGCATGACGGTGCATTTTCTAAAGTCGTATTCCCAGCTCTTGATCAAGACCTGTCATCGCCGGGGCATCCATGCCATGGGCGGCATGGCCGCGCAGATTCCGATCAAGAATGATCCGCAAGCCAACGAGGAGGCCCTCGAAAAGGTTCGCGCCGATAAACGTCGTGAAGCCGAAAACGGGCACGACGGTACCTGGGTCGCGCATCCGGGACTCATCCCAATCGCCATGGAAGTCTTCGATCAGTACATGCCGGGTCCCAACCAGATAGAGAAAAAGCGGGAGGACGTGCAGGTCACCCAAACCGATTTATTAAAGGTGCCGGAAGGTAGTATTACCATGCGCGGGCTCAAAACGAATGTGGCCGCCGCGGTTCGCTATACCGAAGAGTGGCTATCGGGCCTGGGCTGCGTGCCCTTGAATAATTTGATGGAAGATGCCGCGACGGCAGAGATTTCGCGCACGCAAATCTGGCAGTGGGTCCACCATCCGCGCGTGGAATTGGAAGACGGAACAAATATAGACGAGGAAATGTTCCGCAAGATTCTTGCCGAGGAACTCGCGGAGATCCGCGCCGAAGTCGGTGACGAACGCTACGAAAATAGACGGTACCGGCAGGCTGCAGAAGTCCTCGATCGAGTGGTCACCAGCAGCGAACTACCGGCATTTCTGACTCTGGAAGCATATGGTCTGTTGTAATTCTTGGCAGGAGATAAAGGCATGTCGTCAATTGAGGAGCAAGCTGAGCGGTTAGAAGAGGACTGGACGTCCAATCCGCGTTGGCGGCACATTACACGTAATTATGCTGCTGCAGACGTGGTCCGTCTTCGCGGCAGCGTTCAGATCGAGCACACCCTGGCGACTCGCGGCGCCGAGAAGCTCTGGGCATTGGTAAACGAAGAAGATTTCGTACCGTGCCTCGGCGCACTCACCGGCGGTCAGGCGGTGCAACAGGTGAAGGCGGGCGTCAAGGCCATTTATCTGTCGGGTTGGCAGGTTGCGGCCGATGGTAATACTTCGGAGACGATGTATCCGGACCAGTCGCTTTACGCCGTGAATTCCGTACCCACCATGGTGCGCCGTATCAACAACGCGTTCAAAAGAGCCGACGAAATTCAATGGCAGAAGGGCAGCGACGACATCGATTTCTTCGCACCGATCGTGGCGGACGCAGAAGCTGGTTTTGGCGGCGTGCTCAACGCCTACGAATTGATGAAGGGCATGATCGAGGCCGGTGCCGCGGGCGTGCACTTCGAAGATCAACTGGCGTCTGCGAAGAAATGCGGGCACATGGGTGGTAAGGTTTTAGTCCCGACCGAGGAAGCGGTACAAAAGCTCGTCGCGGCGCGTCTGGCGGCCGATGTCATGGGCGTACCGACTATCGTGTTGGCGCGTACCGACGCCAACGCGGCGGCTCTACTAACCTCGGACATCGACGAGCGCGATCGGCGTTTCGTCACCGGCGATCGAACCGCCGAAGGGTTCTACGTCACCAACGCGGGTCTCGATCAGGCGATCGATCGGGGCTTGTCGTATGCGCCATACGCGGACCTGTTGTGGTGCGAGACCGCGGTGCCGGATCTCGACGAAGCCAAACGCTTCGCCGCCGCGATTAAAAAAGATTTCCCGGATCAACTACTCGCATACAATTGCTCGCCCTCGTTTAATTGGAAGAAAAACCTGGACGATTCCACCATCGCGAAGTTCCAACGCGAACTCGGTGCCATGGGTTACAAGTACCAGTTCATCACCTTAGCCGGCGTACATAACATGTGGTACAACATGTTCGACCTGGCCAACCAATACGTCGACAAGGGAATGACCGCCTACGTTGAAATGGTACAGGAACGTGAATTCGCGGCTGCGGAGCGCGGCTACACCTTCGCCAGCCACCAGCAGGAAGTCGGCGCGGGCTATTTCGACGACGTGACCACAGCGATCCAGGGTGGCCAGTCCTCGGTTACAGCGTTAACTGGCTCGACTGAGGAAGAACAGTTCGGCGACGCGAAGACGGCGACCGGATTAAAGGCTGTCGAAATACGGTAGAAGATAAAGGGGGTCAGACTACGTTTTCTCCAACGAGAAAACGTAGTCTGACCCCCTTTTCTTTACGCCAGCATCCTTTCCAGGATTGCGGCGTAGACGTCCGTCAGACGATCCAGGTCGTTTACGGCAACGCACTCGTTGATCTTGTGGATGGTCGCATTGACGGGTCCGATCTCGATGAGTTGAACGCCCATGGGGACGATAAATCGTCCGTCTGACGTGCCCCCGCCGGTTGAAAGCTCTGGTGAGACCCCCAGTAGGTCTTGGATCACGCGCGAAGCGGTCTCGACGAGCTCGCCCCCGGGCGTCAAAAACGGTTCGCCGGATAGATGCCAATTCAATTCATAGTCCAGACCGAAGCGGTCGAGGATTTCGATGACGCCCTGCTGCAGCGTGGCGGCGGAGTTCTCCGTCGAATAACGGAAATTGAAAAAGACTTCGAGGTCCTGCGGGATGACGTTCTCGATGCCTGTTCCGGCGTTGATGTTCGAGATCTGAAATGATGTTGGCGGATAGTATTCGTTGCCTCCGTCCCAGACGTGGGATTTTAGCTCGGCCAGCGCTCCCAGCGAATTGTGTATCGGGTTTGAAGCGCGTTCCGGGTAGGCGATATGGCCTTGCTCACCGCGTACGAGCAGACGCGCATTGAGAGAGCCGCGGCGCCCCACGCGCACTGTGTCGCCCAGACGCTCAGCGCTGCTCGGTTCGCCGACGACGCACCATTGAATCTCGATGGCGTTTTGTTTGAGGTAATCGACAACTTTGGTCGTCCCGTCGACAGCCGGCCCTTCTTCGTCCGAGGTCAATACGAAAGCGATCGATCCACGGTGGTTCGAATGCGCGTCGAGAAACCGCTCTGCCGCGACCACCATGGCGGCGAGAGAGCCCTTCATGTCGGCCGCGCCGCGTCCGTACAGCAGGCCGTCCTTGACGACCGGTTCGAAGGGCGGGGTGTGCCAGGACTCGAGGCTGCCAGGCGGCACGACGTCGGTGTGCCCCGCGAAGGCGAAGACGGGTCCGCCGTTGCCGCGGATGGCCCACAGGTTGTCGACCTCGCCAGATGGCAAGCGCGTTGCCGCGAAGCCTCGATCAACGAGACGCGCCTCAATCAAGCCCAGGCACCCGGCATCCGCCGGGGTGATTGACTCGCATGTAATGAGATCGCAGGTTAGTTCCAAGGTTGGAGACGTCAACCGATTTGCACCTCGTCGGAGTCGGCAGCACGCAGTCTTTGGCTTGCTAGTCGAGCAAACTGCGGGTCAATTTCCGATCCAAGAAAAACCCGGCCGCACGCAAGCGCAGCAACGCCGGTCGAGCCGGATCCCGCGAACGGGTCGAACACAACGTCGCCTGGCTGCGTACTCGCCAGCAGGCAGCGTTCGATCAACGCCACCGGCTTTTGTGTGGGATGCTTGCCATGAATCTTTTCATTGCCGCCGGGCGCTGTTAGTCGCCAGACGTTTTTCATCTGCCGGCCGCCGTTAAGCTTCTTCATGTCGGCATAGTTGAACGTGTAGCGTTCATTCGCGCCCTTGCGCGCTTTGCTGGCCCACAGCACGATTTCCGTCGCGTGCGTGAAACAACGACACCCCAGATTGGGCGGAGGATTGGGTTTCTCCCAGACGACGTCGTTCAACATCCGGAAGCCGAGTTCCATCATCGCCATGCCGACGGACAAGTAAACGTGATACGTCCCACTGACCCAAATCGTGCCCGTCGGTTTCAGCACGCGATGACATTCCGCAAGCCACCTACGATGGAATTCGTGATCCGCGGCCACACCGCCGCTTTGATCCCACTCCCCTTTATCGACGCTTACACGGCGCCCTGCCTGGCAGGTAGTGCCGCCGTTGGAAAGAAAGTAGGGAGGATCGGTCCATATGCAATCGATGCTTGCATCGGCCAGGGATCGCATGACCTCGAGGTGGTCCCCGCACACCAGGTGCGAATCGGCGTCGCGAGACGCCCACAGGATCTTCGGCGGGGTGGCAGGCGGTTGCTTCAAGCTTTCGAGTCCCTCTCCGTACAATGCGTCCAGTTTCGGGCGTCGGTTTGTTACTCTCCAGGCGCCCGTGCGTCGATGCTCAAGGCATGGATGTCCGTGACCATCAGCTTGTCCACGGCAGCGTAGACCATCCGGTGTCGTCGCAGCGGCGCTTCCCCAGCAAAGCATTCAGCCACGATGCTGACGCGAAAATGCCCCTTACCGTCCTGCGCTCCCGCGTGCCCTGCGTGATGATGGCTTTCATCGATGATTTCGAGATGTAACGGCGCCAACATTGCCTGCAAAGCTGCGCGGATGAGTTCAATGCGTTGTGCCGACACGCACGTATTACGCGTTGCAAAAGATCCCGGACGCGGGCGCTGGGTCGTGGGTCGGTTGCCTCGGTAACGGAAGCACCGGGGAATCGTCACTGCGCGCTAAGGCCATCGATAGGGTTTCTATTGTGAACACTTGAGCACCGGGACGCGGCTGTTAAACTCGCGGCAATTCGTCACGGTGCAATAGTGCCTTAAGCTTGGGTACATGGCCAGATTTAAGGGTGCGCGCGCCGGTCAGGTACACCATGAATTCCACTGTCATCGCGGTTCACGCTTCGCACCCACAACAGCGCCTCGTGGCACGTACAGTGGAAATCCTCGAACGCGGCGGCGTTATCGTGTGCCCGACCGATGCCTGTTATTCACTGGTTTGCACGGTCGGAAACAAGCTTGCAGAAAACCGCATCAGGGAGATTCGCCATCTTACACGCGACCACTATTTCACGCTGTTATGCCGGGATATGTCCGATCTGGCGATATATGCGAAGGTTTCGAACGCTGCTTTCCGCTTGATTCGGATGCTGACACCCGGCCCATACACGTTCATCCTGTCGGCAACGCGTGAAACGCCGCGTCGGCTTCAGGACCCAAGGCGCAGGACAATTGGTATACGAATATCCTCGCACCCTTATTTGCAGGCCCTGTTCGAAACACATGACGGTGGGCTGTTGAGTTCGACCTTGATGAACGACGCCATCGACCTGCCGTACTCGGATCCGGCGGAGATAGCGGACGCCTTAGGGCATACGCTGGATGCCGTCGTCGATGCCGGCTCAATTGGAATCGAAATGACCACCATTATCGATTTGACGGGCAGCGCGCCGAGTATGATAAGGGCGGGCAAGGGCGACGTGTCGCGCGTACCGGATCTGAGATAGGTGCTGAATGGAACAGGTCGTCTTAATTCTAATCCTGGTGATACCGGCCGTTCTGGCCGTCACCGTGCACGAAATCGCGCACGGTTGGGTAGCGCTGCAGTTGGGTGATACGACGGCGGCGGACCGGGGGCGCTTGTCGCTTAATCCCCTCAAGCACGTGGATCCCATCGGTACCCTTTTGGTGCCGGCAACGCTCTATTTTACAGGCGAATTCTTCTTTGAGACGAAGATCTTTTTCGGGTGGGCGAAGCCCGTTCCGGTGCAGTGGAGCAGACTAAACCCCATACGCCCCGGTATTGCTATGGTTGCGGCCGCCGGACCGGGTGCGAATCTCCTGATGCTCGCTTCATGGGCCTTGCTGGCGCTCGTCCTTCGGCACACGCCCCTGGAGTCAGGTGTTTTGATCTACATGTGTCAGGCTGGGATAATATTCAACGCAGCAATCATGATAATAAACCTCATTCCGATCCCGCCCCTCGATGGAAGCCGAATCGTCACCGCCCTTCTGCCACCACGGCTAGCAGCCCGTTACAATCGCATTGAAATGTTCGGACTCGCGCTCGTCGTGTTGTTGTTGGTGTCCGGCGGGCTGCAGCGTATCGTTGGGCCGGTTTTA
This sequence comes from Gammaproteobacteria bacterium, assembly GCA_963662545.2. Taxonomy (GTDB): domain Bacteria; phylum Pseudomonadota; class Gammaproteobacteria; genus JAYYZW01. Next base: position 569,054 of record CAXXLL010000003.1, on the reverse strand, counting down.
CGCGGGATCGCGGGCCTTCTTGACGGACTCGGTATCTAATGCCGTGCTAGTTCACGTCGCCGGCCGACTTGCGATAGCCGTACTCGTATTGAAAAGGATATTTCCCTGTGAACCCCGCGGTTAACCGGCGAGTCCTTTCGGGCATGCGGCCGACCGGGCCGCTGCACCTCGGACATCTTCACGGCGTACTGAAAAACTGGGTACAGCTTCAGCACGAGTACGAATGTTTTTTCTTCGTAGCGGATTGGCATGCCTTGACGACGAACTACGAAGAAACGGGCATCATCAGCGAAACGGTCTTTGATATCGTCGTCGACTGGCTCTCCGTGGGTATTAATCCGGGCGAGGCGACCTTATTCATTCAGTCCCGCGTACCAGAGCACGCCGAACTGCACCTGTTGTTGTCGATGATTACGCCGATCAGCTGGCTCGAGCGCGTTCCCAGTTACAAGGATCAGCAGGAGAAGCTCAAGGAACGCGACCTGTCGACTTACGGTTTTCTCGGCTATCCTCTGTTGCAGACGGCGGACATTCTCATCTACAAAGCTGCGCAAGTGCCGGTCGGTGAGGATCAAGTTGCCCATATCGAAATGTCGCGCGAAGTCGCCAGACGGTTTAATTTTCTCTACGGGCGTGAACCCGGTTTCGAGGAGAAAGCAGAGTCGGCCGCGCGAAAAATGGGCAAGAAAAACGCGAAGCTTTATTTTGAGATCCGCCGCGCCTACCAGGAGGCTGGGGACGGGGAGGCGCTGGAAAAAGGGCGTGCACTGATCGAATCGCAACAGAACATCAGCCTTGGCGATCGCGAACGCTTACTGGGTTATCTCGAAGGTGGCGGCAAGGTCATCCTGCCCGAACCGCAGGCATTGCTCACGCCGGAAGCCAAGATGCCGGGCCTCGACGGCGAAAAGATGTCGAAGTCTTACGACAATGTGATACGCCTGCGCGAATCACCTGAAGAGGTGAACCGAAAATTACGCACGATGCCGACCGATCCCGCTCGCGTGAGGCGTTCAGATCCCGGCGATCCGGATAAGTGCCCGGTCTGGAACTTTCATAAAATCTATTCCACCGAGGAAGTGCGTCAATGGGCACGCGAAGGTTGCGTAACGGCGGGTATCGGCTGCCTGGACTGCAAACAGCCGATCATCGACGCGGTGCTGAAGGAACAGCAGCCGATCCGGGAACGTAGTGAAGAAATTTTGAGTGACCCGGATGCGGTCAGGGCTGTCATCGACGAGGGTTGTGAGGCGGCGCGTGACGTTGCGCGTGACACGCTCGAAGAAGTACGCCACGCAATGAACCTGGTGTATCGTTAGTAGGCCAGGACCTGTAGATGTATCACTCGCAGGTTGAAATGCCTTTCGCCGTCGTCCAGGGCAATCCGGTGACGGAGCCGCCGAAGGATCTGTACATCCCGCCGGACGCACTGGAAGTGTTCCTCGAGGCTTTCGAGGGTCCGCTCGATTTACTGCTCTATCTCATCAAGCGTCAAAACCTCGATATTCTCGACATTTCGATCGCCCGTATTACGGAACAGTACATGTCTTACATCGACATGATGGAGGAATTGAAACTCGAACTGGCCGCGGAATACCTCGTCATGGCGGCGATGCTCGCGGAAATAAAGTCCCGCATGCTGTTGCCGCGGCCGCGCGGCGAAGAGGAAGAAGAAGACCCCCGGGCCGAACTGGTACGGCGCCTGCAAGAATACGAACGATTTAAGAAGGCAGCCGAGGATTTGTCGGAATTACCGCGTATGGAACGCGAATGGCACGAAGTCGTCGTCGAGTTTCACCAGTCAACGCCACCGCCGCTGCCCGACGTAACGCTCGAGGCGCTGCTTGATGCATTTCGCGATGTTCTAAAACGTGCAGAGATGTTTTCCGATCACAGCATTCAGCGGGAACCGCTGTCGGTGCGTGAACGCATGTCCAAGGTGCTTGACAAGGCCCGGGTCGACCGTTTCACAGCCTTTCACGAGTTTTTCACGCACGTGGAAGGCCGCGCTGGGGCCGTCGTGACCTTGGTCGCAATACTCGAATTACTCAAAGAAGCCTTGATCGAAATCGTGCAGAATGCGGAGCGCGATCCGATTTACGTAAAACTTGCAGCCTAGTGAAATTGCACGGGAAGATGTTTTTCACCAGATTATTGAAACGCCGGGAGCATCAGTGATGAACCTGCGGAAATTAAAGCCGATGGTCGAAGCGATACTGATGGCCGCCGACAGCCCGGTATCTATCGAGCGGCTCATAAAGCTACTCGACGATGAGAATTCCAATCTTCCGACAAAGGAAGAAGTTTGCAAAATTATCGAAGGCTTGCGGGAGGATTATTCCGGGCACGGCGTAGAGCTGATTGAGGTGGCGAGTGGTTATCGCTTTCGGGCGCGCGCGGATTACGGGGATCGCATCGTGCGGCTGCGGGAGGAGCGGCGGCCGCGTTACTCACGCGCCCTGCTGGAAACGCTCGCCATCATCGCTTACCGGCAGCCGATTACGCGCGGAGAGATCGAACACATCCGCGGCGTTGCCGTTAGTACCAGCATCATGCGTTCCCTGCTGGAACGGGAATGGGTGCGGGTCGTCGGCCACCGGGACGTGCCGGGACATCCCGGCCTGTACGCGACGACCAAGCAGTTTTTGGACTATTTCGGCATGAGATCGCTCGAGGAAATGCCGACTCTGGCCCAGTTAAAGGATGTCGATGATTTCAATGCCGACCTGTTCGCTGATCTGGGCACGAACGATACAAAGCCGGCCGGATCCGGTCTCGTGGAAGCTCAAGCTGTGGACGGGGCCACGGTGGAAATCAAAAACATCACCACCGCGCACTCCGGCGGCGAAGTCGAGACCGATGAGCACGGCGGGCGGGAGGAAGAGGCCGCGGTAGACGAGGTCGAACCGTCCGCAGCCGCGCGCTGAGGCGCGGATGGTCACACCCTCCGGCGAGCGCGTGCATAAAGTGCTGGCCCGCGCGGGTTGGGGCTCAAGGCGCGAGATCGAGCGCTGGATCGGCGCGGGTCGGATCCGGATCAATGGAAAACTCGCCGAACTCGGTGCGCGGGTCGAACCGGGTGATCGCGTTCAGCTGGACAAAGGACGTGCTCTGCGGATCGAACCGCAGCGTCACGACTTGCGCGTGCTGGCCTATAACAAACCGGCGGGTGTCGTCTGCACGCGGCGTGACGAGAAGGGGCGGCCGACCGTTTTCGGGGATTTGCCCCGGATCAAACCCGGCCGTTGGATCAACGTTGGCCGTCTCGACATTAACACCAGCGGCTTACTCCTGTTTACCAATCACGGTGATCTCGCCCATCGCCTGATGCATCCGAGCCACGCTGTCGATCGCGAATATGCAGCGCGGGTTTTCGGTCGCGTAGACAATGCGATGCTCGCCAATTTGCGTCACGGCGTGAATATCGATCGCGAGCGATTACATTTCGACGACATCGTCGTTGGAGACGGTAATGGCGCCAACCGATGGTACTACTGTCTCGTGCAGCGCGGGCGTCATCGTGAAGTTCGAAAATTGTGGGAATCGCAGGGGGTGAAAGTCAGCCGGCTGACGCGGGTGAGATTCGGCAACATCATGTTGCCGACGGATCTACGCGCCGGGCGCTATGTCGAACTCGGCGGAACCCTGGTCGATGACTTGTGCGAGCTCGTCGGCATCGAATCGGTTCGCCATGAAACTCGCTCGCGCCGCGCTTGAGTCCGTATACGAAGTACTGCACCGAACGTACGGCGCGCAAGCGTGGTGGCCGGCGGACTCCACATTCGAAGTCATGGTCGGTGCGATCCTGACCCAACGAACGTCGTGGCATAATGTCGAACTGGCGCTCGCAAATTTGCGCGCTGGCGGCCTGCTGGATCCCGGCGCGCTGCAGGGCGCCGCGTCGGGTGTCCTCCTCCGCGCGGTGCGCCCGGCGGGATTCTATCGCCAAAAAGCGGCGCGTCTCACCGCCGTGAGCGCCTGGCTCCAGGATCGTGGCGGGATCGGTGGCGTGGCCACTTTGAGCGATGCGGCCCTGCGCGAAGAACTCCTCGCGATCAACGGCATCGGCCCGGAGACGGCCGACGTTATATCGCTCTATGCCTTTCGGCGGCCGTGCTTTGTTATCGACACCTACACCCGCCGCCTGTTCGCGCGTATCGGCATGATCGACGGCAGCGAACCTTACGAGGTCCTGCGCGAGTTGCTGGAGAGTACCCTACTTGGCACGGCTGCGAGCTACGGGGAGTATCACGCCTTGATCGTTGCGCACGGAAAAGAACGCTGCCGGGTCGAGCCGCGCTGTGAATCATGTGCTCTTGGACCGCGATGCGGATACCGGCGTGCGCTGTTAGGAACCTCTGAATAAATCATGGTGCGTCTGAATTGTTCATGCAATGGTGCAGATCAAGGCACGAATCGCAGGCCATAGCGGGGACTATGGGCAAGGTTCGTAACGCCGAGCTGCGCAATTTCATGGGCAAGGCAGATGTGCCATGACTTATTCAGAGGTTCCTTAAAGGTTGCGCTGCGTTGATCTCCCCTAACATCGCCGCTAAGCTTGGCCGCCTTTTACCGAGGCCCTGACACAGGACCATGCGTCGCCCCTTAATTGCCGGCAACTGGAAGATGAACGGCTCGCGCGCGATGGCGGTCGCGCTCACCGAGGCCGTGATGGCCGCGAGCGACGGTGCCGAGGACGTCGACGTCGTTTTGTGCCCGCCCGCGCCGTACCTGAACCTGGTTGCGTCCGCCGCGGCCGGCCGCACGCTCGGGGTGGGTGCGCAGGACTGTTCGGAATTTGAAAGTGGTGCTTACACCGGGGAAACCGCCGCGCCGATGCTGCGCGACGTTGGATGCTCGCACGTTATAATCGGCCATTCAGAACGTCGCCAGTTCTTCGGCGACACCGACGAGCGCATTGCCGCTAAGATTCGTCAGGCGTATGCGGCAGAGTTGATCGTAATTTTCTGCGTCGGGGAAACGCTGGAAGAACGCAAGCAGAACGCGACCGAATCAATAGTCGCCCGCCAGCTCGAGGCCGTCACCGCCCAGGCCGAGGCATCCGCAATTCTAGGTAATACGGTCATCGCCTACGAACCGGTCTGGGCGATTGGAACCGGAGAGTCGGCGGCGCCCGACCAGGCACAGCGTGTACATAGCTTGATCCGCGCGCGCCTGGCCAAGATCGACGCGCAATTGGCCGAGACCGCGCGCGTGTTATACGGAGGCAGTGTTAAACCGGAGAACGCTGCTGAATTGTTTGCAATGCCGGACATCGACGGTGCTCTGATCGGAGGAGCGTCGCTCAAGGCCGAGTCGTTCATGGCCATTTGCCGAACGGCGGCATCATGAGTCCACCCCGCGGGGCCGGGAAGGGAGAAAATTAGTGCTCCTTACAATATTGCTCGCATTACACATCGTGGTTGCGCTCCTGTTGATCGGCGTCATTCTGATCCAGCAGGGCAAAGGCGCGACCGCCGGAGCTGCTTTCGGCAGCGGCGCTTCCTCCACGGTGTTCGGCTCGCGCGGATCGGGGTCGTTTCTGACGCGGTTGACTTCGGTCCTTGCTTTTCTGTTTCTAGCCAACAGCATGTATCTCGCCTATCTCTACAGTCAGGCCATCGAACCTAAGAGCCTGTTGGACCAGGTGGACACGCCCGCCATCGAGATCCCGGTGGAGCAGCTTTTACCCGATTTGCCGCCGACGCCGGTAAGCCAGGACGATCTTCCGGATATTCCCATCGATCCATAAATCAACGCTGTTTAACGCGCATATCTCGCCAGCGTTCGTAGCGAGGCGATTCAATCGCACGCCCGTCAGGGCGAGCGATTGGGCCGCCACAGTAGAAGGGTTGGTGAGATATGCGCGTTAAAGCTCCTCCCGTGTCGTTGGAACGTGTCGTGGGCTTTTCGTATCATGGCACACCCCGATGACGGTCGAATTTGAAACGGTCCGGCCGTCACGCGAACGCCCATGCCGATGTGGTGGAATTTGGTAGACACGCTGTCTTGAGGGGGCAGTGCCGCAAGGCGTGCCGGTTCGACTCCGGCCATCGGCACCATTCACAGACCGCCGCGCACCGCCGCCGCGGATCGTATGAGTCTGGACGATACGGCGAGTGTAACGGCCTGCCCAAGGCCTGATTAAGACACGCAAGGCTCCGGCGTGCAGGAATGATCGGGTACAATGAACCACTAGCAGCCTGTCGGACTTAGGAAGAATTGACTCGGGCGTTGGGATAGCGGTCCAGATGCGCCATGGTTTTCGTTAAATAGCCCCACTATTCGCCGCAAACCATGACACCTCTCAGACCGCTCTCCCACCCGCCTCGCTACGATTCCCTAAGTCCGACAGGCTGCTAGGTGAAATGGTATTGGCCTACCTTACGGGGCATCTAAATCCGTGCTGGAACTCTACCTGCCCATATTGATCTTCGTCACGATCGGTGTGGCCATCGGCATCGTCGCGCTGGGCGCGAGCTTCGGCATCGGCCAGATCCTCGGTGTATACCGGCCGGACAGCGAGAAATCGTCGCCCTACGAATGCGGATTCGAGGCATTCGAAGACGCGCGTATGAAATTCGATATCCGCTATTACCTGGTGGCAATTCTGTTCATCATCTTCGATCTCGAGATTGCATTTTTCTTTCCCTGGGCGGTGGTTCTCAGTGAGGTCGGTACCTACGGGTTTTGGGCCATGATGATTTTCCTCGGCATTTTAGTCGTCGGTTTCATCTACGAGTGGCGCAAGGGAGCTCTGGAATGGGAATGAGCGAAATCCAGGACAAGGGGTTCGTCACGACGACCGTGGACGCGGTCGTAAACTGGGCCCGCACGGGCTCGATGTGGCCCATGACCTTTGGTCTGGCATGCTGCGCAGTCGAAATGATGCACGCCGGAGCTTCGCGCTACGATCTGGACCGCTTTGGCATCGTGTTCCGAGGGAGCCCGCGCCAGTCCGACGTCATGATCGTCGCGGGTACGCTGGTGAATAAAATGGCGCCTGCGCTGCGCAAGGTCTACGACCAGATGACCGAGCCCAAGTGGGTGATCTCCATGGGTTCGTGCGCGAACGGCGGCGGTTATTACCATTACTCTTATTCGGTGGTCCGTGGTTGCGATCGCATCGTTCCGGTCGATATCTACGTGCCGGGATGCCCGCCCACTGCCGAAGCCTTGCTGTTCGGCATAATCCAGCTGCAAAAAAAGATCAAGCGAACCAACACCATCAGCCGGACCTGATCCGATACCCGCCCGACCGTACCCGCCCCAATGTCTTCACACAAACTCGAAGCCCTGGCCGTGGTCCTGGACGACGTGCTGGGTGACGCCGTTCGCGACCGCCGGATAGAACGTGGCGAGATTACGGTCGAAGTGGACCCGGACCGGATCGTCGAGGTAGCTCGACTATGCAAGGACGATCCGCGTCTCAGCTTTACGCAGTTGAGCGACTTGAGTGCCGTCGATTACCTTACTTACGGCGAGGCTGACTGGCAGACCCAGAATGCCACGACCGCAGGGTTCAGCCGTGGCGTGAGTTCCGGCTCGACGTTGCGTTCCGATATCGACGAGCGAAAGCGCTACGGTATCGCTTATCAATTGCTTTCCGTCGAGCACAACCACCGCGTGCGAGTGAAGGTTTATCTCGACGGTGAACCGCCGAAGATCGATTCGGTGGTGGAAGTCTGGCCCTCGGCGAACTGGTACGAGCGCGAAGCTTTCGATCTGTTCGGGGTGTTGTTCGATGGGCATCCCGATCTACGCCGCATCCTCACGGATTACGGTTTCATTGGCCATCCCTTCCGCAAGGATTTTCCACTCGAGGGGTACGTTGAAGTCCGTTACGACCCGGAAAAAAAACGGGTCGTAAATCAACCGGTCAGTATCGAACCGCGCACGCTCGTACCGCGGGTCATTCGCGAGGAAACCTGGCTGCATTCATCCAAACCGGTTGGCGACGAAGGCGGCGATGCCTGAGATTCGAAACCTGACGCTCAATTTCGGACCGCAGCATCCGGCCGCGCACGGCGTCCTGCGTCTCGTACTCGAGATGGATGGCGAAACCATCGAACGCGCCGATCCGCATGTCGGCCTGTTGCACCGCGCGACTGAAAAACTGGCGGAAGACAAGCCCTTTAATCAGAGCATCGGCTACATGGATCGCTTGGACTACGTGTCCATGATGTGCAACGAGCACGCCTACGTCCTGGCTATCGAGAAATTGCTGGGAATCGCCCCGCCGCTACGCGCGCAATACATCCGCGTGATGTTCGACGAGATTACGCGCATTTTGAACCACCTGTTGTGGCTCGGCACCCATGCTCTCGATATCGGTGCCATGACCATGTTTCTCTATTGTTTTCGCGAGCGCGAGGATCTCATGGACTGCTATGAAGCCGTGTCCGGTACGCGTATGCACGCGACGTATTATCGACCGGGCGGCGTCTACCGTGATCTGCCCGAGGTCATGCCGAAATATCAAGCATCGAAATGGCACAGCGAGAAAGACGTCCAGAAGATGAACGAAAACAGGCAGGGGTCTTTGCTTGATTTCATCGACGATTTTGCCGATCGCTTTCCGGGATGCGTGGACGAATACGAAACGCTGCTGACGGACAACCGCATCTGGAAGCAACGTACGGTCGACATTGGAATTGTCACGGCCGAGCGTGCGCTCGCGCTTGGATTTACGGGGCCGATGCTGCGGGGTTCAGGATTAGCCTGGGACCTGCGAAAGAAACAACCCTACGAAGTCTACGACCGGCTCGAGTTCGAAATACCGGTCGGTACGAACGGCGACTGCTACGATCGATATCTGGTCCGAATCGAGGAGATGCGGCAATCGGCGCACTTGATCAAGCAATGCGTAGCGTGGCTGCGTGAGTATCCGGGCCCGGTAATTCTGGAAGACCACAAATTAACGCCGCCGCTGCGCGGCGACATGAAAGGCGACATGGAATCGCTGATTCATCACTTCAAACTGTTTACCGAAGGTTATTGCGTGCCCGAAGGCGAAGTGTATGCCGCGATCGAACACCCCAAGGGCGAATTCGGCATTTACCTGGTTTCCGATGGCGCCAACAAACCCTACCGGCTCAAAGCCCGCGCGGCAGGCTTCGCCCATCTGTCGGCCATGAACGAGATGGTGGAAGGACATATGCTGGCCGATGTCGTGGCGGTCATCGGGACGATGGATCTCGTCTTCGGCGAGATCGACCGCTAGGGTAAATATCGATGGGCGAACAAACTTTTCATACGCTATCGGAACATTCGCGCGCGGCGATCGACCGAGCGGTCGTGAAATATCCGCCGGAACAGAAACAGTCCGCGGTACTTACGGCGCTGACGGAGGTTCAGCATGAGAACGGGGGTTATCTCACCGAAGCGTTGATGGACGCCGTCGCGGACTACCTGGAAATGCCGCGCATCGCCGTCTACGAGGTTGCAAGTTTTTACTCCATGCTCGAAACGGAGCCGGTCGGCCGCCACAGTATTTCGGTCTGCAATAATTTGTCATGCATGCTGCGCGGTGGGGACGAGATCATCAGCTATATCGAGCGCAAGCTTGGGATTGAGATCGGAGAGTCGACGAGTGACGGCAAATTCTTCCTGAAGAAAGAAGAAGAGTGTCTGGCCGCCTGTTGCGGCGCGCCCATGATGATGGTCGATCATGTTTATTACGAGAACCTGACCGGCGAACGGGTCGACAAAATCCTGGATAAATTGGAATGAGTAACGTCGAACTCGACTTGACGTGTTTCGCGACGCTCAAATTCGACGAGCCGTGGACGCTCGAGAACTATCGCGCCATCGGCGGCTACACAGCTTGGGAGAAGATCGTCAAAGAACGGACACCGCCTGACGAGATCATCGAAGACATCAAGGCGTCCGGGCTGCGCGGACGGGGCGGTGCCGGATTCCCAGCCGGCGTAAAGTGGAGTTTCATGCCCAAGGGTGACATGCAGAAGTACATCGTGTGCAACTCCGACGAGAGCGAGCCGGGAACGTGCAAGGATCGGGACATTCTGCGGTTCAACCCGCATTCGCTAATCGAAGGCATGGCGATTGCGGGGTACGCGATTGGCGCGACCGTGGGTTACAATTACGTGCGCGGCGAATTCATGGACGAACCCGCCACGCGCATCGAGAATGCGTTGATCGAAGCCGTCGACGCCGGTTATCTGGGCCGCAACATCATGGGCTCGGGCATCGATTTCGACCTCCACAATCATCTGGGTGCCGGCGCCTACATCTGTGGCGAAGAAACGGCCCTGCTCGAATCGCTCGAAGGCAAGAAGGGGATGCCGCGGTTCAAACCCCCATTTCCCGCCGGCTACGGCCTCTATGGTCAGCCCACGACGATTAACAATACGGAAACCTTGGCTTCGGTGCCGACGATATTGCGCAACGGGCCTCAGTGGTTTGCCGATTTGGGTAAACCGAATAATGGCGGAACGAAAATATTTTCCGTCAATGGTCACGTCAACAATCCGGGCAACTTCGAAGTACCGATGAGCACGCCGTTCCGCGAGCTCCTCGACCTGGCCGGGGGTGTCCTGGACGGCCGCGAACTCAAGGCCGTTATTCCCGGCGGTTCTTCGGTGCCCGTACTACCCGGCAAGATCATGATGGAGGTCGACATGGATTACGACTCGATTGCGGCGGCCGGATCGCTCTTGGGTTCCGGCGCCGTCGTCGTCATGGACGAAACCACCGACATGGTCAAGGTCTTGCAGCGCATATCGCGCTTTTACTACGCGGAATCCTGCGGCCAGTGTACGCCATGTCGCGAAGGCACGGGTTGGATTTACCGCATGATTACCCGCATTATCGAAGGCGACGGCCGTCTCGAAGATTTGGACAAGCTGGTTGATGTGGCTGGCAAGATCGAAGGCCGTACGATCTGCGCGCTTGGCGACGCAGCGGCCTGGCCGGTGCAGAGTTTCATCAAACACTTTTCCCATGAATTCGAGCACTACATCGAGCATGGTCGCAGTATTCTGGAGGCCGGCGGCCATTCGGCGGCCGCCTGATCGACATGAGTGAAGAGCGCATCAAAATCGAGGTTGACGGACGCGAAATCGAAGCGCGCAAAGGCGCGATGCTGATCGAAGCGACGGACGAAGCCGGGATATACATTCCGCGCTTCTGCTATCACAAGCACCTGAGTATCGCGGCCAACTGCCGCATGTGCCTGGTCGAGGTCGAGCGCGCGCCCAAACCGCTGCCGGCATGCGCCGCACCGGTCATGGAGGGCATGAAGGTGTTTACGCGTTCGAAAATCGCGGTTGACGCCCAGCATTCGACCATGGAGTTCCTGCTTATTAATCATCCGCTGGACTGCCCGATCTGCGACCAGGGCGGTGAGTGCGAGCTGCAGGACCTCGCCATGGGATACGGCGGCGACGTTTCCCGTTATTCCGAGCGAAAGCGCGTCGTACGCGACAAGAACATCGGGCCCCTGGTGCAGACGGACATGACGCGTTGCATCCATTGCACGCGATGCGTGCGCTTCGGGGAAGAAATAGCGGGATTGCGCGAGTTGGGCGCAACGGGGCGCAGCGAACACATGGAGATCGGGACGTATATAGAAAAGGCCATGACTTCGGAGTTGTCGGGTAACGTCATCGACCTGTGTCCGGTAGGTGCCCTGACCAGTAAACCCTACCGTTATTCGGCTCGCGCGTGGGAACTGAAACAGCACGACGGCATTGCCCCGCATGACTGCCTGGGCTCCAACATCCATTTTCATATTAAAGATCAGATCGTCAAACGCGTCATTCCGCGCGAGCATGCCGCGATCAACCAGACGTGGTTATCCGATTGCGATCGCTACAGTTACGAGGGGATGAACCATCCGGAGCGTCTGAATTCGCCGCGCGTGAAGCGCGAAGGCCGCTGGACCGATTGCGACTGGGGTACGGCCTTGAAGTTAGTAGCGGATAATCTCGGTCGGATCGCCGGCGAGGATGGCCAGCAGCTTGCGGCGCTGGCGTCGCCGTCATCGACTACCGAGGAATTATTCCTGTTGCAGCGCCTGATGCGCGGATTGGGTTCGCACAATGTCGATCACAGGCTGCGCCAGATTGATTTTTCGGACCAGAATACGGAGCCTCGATACCCGGGGCTGGAATCCATCAGCGCGCTCGAAAACGCCGATGCGGTGCTCCTATTAGGATCTTTTCCGCGCCACGAGCAACCTTTAATCAACCTGCGCCTGCGCAAAGCTGCGCTGACCGGGGCCGCGATAATGCAGATCGATACCTGCGGGCGAGCATTCAATTTCGATCTTTATTTACGGGAAATCGTCAAACCCTCGAGGCTCGCCGGGGTGGCCGCGGCGCTAGCCGCCGCCGTCGCGAAATATGGAAAAACCGAGATCGACGCGCCGCTCGACAAGCTGGTCGATGAACTGGCCGTGGACGGTGATTCGACTTCGTCAATGGCGGAAAAACTCAGCAGCGCGGAGCACGCCGTCGTGCTCGTCGGTGCAACGGTCCACGCCCACCCGGAGCGTGGGGCTTTATGCCAGATCGCATCCGCGCTTGCCAGAGTGACGGGCGCCTCGGTTGGTTATCTGGTCGAAGGTGCTAACGCGGCCGGCGCGTGGTTGGCCGGTGCCGTTCCCCACCGCGGGCCGGGCGGCAGGTTGCTCGATGCACCGGGGCGTAACATGCGTGAAATGATCGAAAATCCCAGGCGTGCTTACGTACTGCTAGGCGTTGAACCGGATCTGGATTGTGCAGATACCGGCGGCGCTCTTGCCGCGCTCGAAACGGCGGAATTTGTGGTCGCGATCAGCGCTTATGAAAACGATGCCATCGCCAAGACAGCGGATGTCGTTCTGCCGATGGCAATCTACGGTGAGAACGAGGGTTCCTTTGTCAACGCAATGGGCGACTGGCAGCGTTTCGCCGCGGCGGTCAAGCCGCGCGCAGCCACGCGACCGGCGTGGAAAATTCTCCGTGTGCTCGGCAATGAACTGGGCCTCGCGGGATTCGACGCGGTGACTTGTGAAGAAATCACCCGCGAGATCGAGTCCTTGGTTGGCGACGCCAGGCCGTCTATGCAAAGGGTAGCGTCGCTCGACGCCGAAACGCGGATTATTGACGACCGGCGGCTCGAACTCATCGTCGAGATTCCGCTGTATTCAAGCGATCCGCTGCTACGCCATGCGCCTGCACTGCAGGAAATGCCGCAAAGCGGCGATGACCGGGTACGGATTTCGGCAGCGACGGCCGCCTTACTCGATCTTACGGACGGTAGCCGCGCCAAGGTCAGCGTCAACGGCGCGCAGCTCATCGCCGAAATCGGTATCGACGAAGGCGTCCCGAAAGGCGCCTGTTTGATTCACGGCGCGCGGTCCGCGACGGCGCGAGTGGCGGTCAACGGCGCAGCCGTTGAACTCACTTTCGCAGGAGAGGCCGCGGCGGAATGAATATCGTCGCAATGATCGAGTCACAACTCACCTGGCTGCCAGACCCGGCTGTCACGACTACGATCATCGTGCTCAAGATCCTCGCTATCGTTTTACCGCTTATGGGTGTGGTGGCGTATCTGACGCTTGCCGAGCGCAAGGTCATTGGCTTCATGCAGGTCCGTATCGGGCCAAACAGGGTCGGGCCGCGCGGTTTACTCCAACCGATCGCGGATTCACTCAAGCTGATGTTCAAGGAAGTCGTCATTCCCAGCGGCGCGAATCGGTTTCTTTTCCTGGCGGCCCCGATTCTAGCTCTGGCCCCTGCGCTGGCGGCGTGGGCGGTCATCCCGTTCGGCGCTGAAATGGTTCTCGCGGACATCAATGCAGGATTACTTTACATACTGGCGCTCACCTCGCTTGGCGTCTACGGCATCATCATTGCCGGCTGGGCATCAAATTCGAAATACGCGTTTCTCGGCGCAATGCGTTCCGCTGCACAAATCGTGTCTTACGAAATTCCAATGGGCTTTGCCCTGGTCGGGGTACTGGTCGCCGCGGGCAGCCTTAACTTGGGCGAGATCGTCGAGGCGCAGCGCGGCGATTTCAGCGTCTTAAACTGGTTTTGGGTGCCGTTGCTGCCGCTTTTTTTCATCTATTTCATTTCGGGCGTGGCGGAAACCAACCGCGCGCCTTTCGACGTAAGTGAAGGCGAATCGGAAATCGTCGCGGGTTTCCACGTTGAATACGCCGGCATGGCATTCGCGCTATTCTTTCTGGCGGAATACGCCAATATGATCTTGATATCGGGCCTGGCCGCCGTCCTGTTTCTCGGTGGTTGGTTGTCGCCCATCCCGGGCGTCCCGGACAGCATCCTCTGGTTTTTTGCGAAAACCAGCATCTTTCTGTTCCTATTCTTGTGGTTTCGTGCGACCTTTCCGCGCTACCGCTATGACCAGATCATGCGCTTGGGCTGGAAGATTTTTCTCCCGATCACCATGGTCTGGATAGTTGTGGTTGCGGTCATGGTCGTGTGGCGGGTACCACCGTGGTTCAACGGGGCATGAGGTCGAATTGATGAGCGCGGTCGTCAACTATTTGAAGAGTTTGACTCTCTGGGAGTTGGTCAAGGGATTGCGCCTGACCGGCGCTTACCTCATCGACCGCAAGATCACGGTGCAGTATCCGGAAGAGCAAACGCCACAATCGCCGCGTTTCCGGGGACTGCACGCCCTGCGCCGATATCCGAACGGGGAGGAGCGGTGTATCGCCTGTCAACTCTGCGAAGCGGTCTGTCCCGCTGTTGCAATCACCATTGAGTCCGAGCAACGTGAAGACGGCACGCGGCGCACGACCCGCTACGACATCGATCTTGCCAAGTGCATATTCTGTGGATTCTGCGAGGAGTCCTGCCCGGTCGACGCTATCGTGGAGACGCGGCATTTCGAATATCACGGCGAACAACGCGGCGATTTGTTGATCACCAAGGAACAACTGATTGCCAATGCGGACCGCTTTGAAGAGCAGATTGCAGCCGACAGGGCCGCGGAATCCCGATATCGCTAGCAGTAAATAGAAAGGGAAAAGCAGACACAGGGGGATTGCATAACACGACTAGCGCGTAGCGGCGCGATGGGAATTTCGAGGGGGATGTCCTTTGGTGCGCGTGAGGCTTAAACGGCGCGCCAAGCATTGTGCGCTGCTTTTCGCTTTGTCGTTTCGACCGCTTCAATGATCGAGCAAATCGTATTTTATTTATTCGCGGGGCTCTTGATTTTCGCCGGCGCCATGGTCATCACAGTGCGAAACTTGGTGCACGCGGCTTTATTTTTGATACTGGCGTTTTTTTCGAGCGCGGGGCTTTGGCTTTTATTGGAAGCGGAATTCCTCGCCATTGCCTTAGTGCTGGTCTACGTCGGCGCGGTCATGGTTTTGTTTTTATTCGTAATCATGATGTTGGACGTCAACATTGCGGAACTGCGGGCGGGCTTTGCACGCTATTTCCCGGTTGCCGCCCTGGTCGCGGTCCTCATGATGTATGCCATCGCGAAGATCGTCAGCCGCGAGCGTTTCGGGCTCGACCAGATCCCACCGGCGGCGACCCACGCAGCAGATTACAACAATACCCAAGAGTTGGGCCTCGCACTGTTCACCGACTTCATCTGGCCCTTTGAGATCGCGGCGGTCATTCTACTGGTAGCCATTGTCGCCGCGATCGCTTTGACTTTGCGTGAGCCGCGCCAGACCAAGACCCCCAAACCCGCACGCCAGGTTGCTGTGCGCCGCGAAGATCGCATACGCCTGGTGAACGTCGAATCGGAGCCGAGAGAATGAACCGGTCTAGCTGAGATGCTCGCACTATCAGATTTCCTCATCGTTGGAGCGGTCCTGTTTTCCTTGAGCGTCGCCGGGATCTTCATCAATCGGAAAAACGTAATTGTGCTGCTCATGTGCATCGAATTGATGCTTCTGTCGGTCAACATGAATTTCGTCGCGTTTTCCCATTTCAACGGCGACATTACCGGCCAGGTCTTCGTCTTCTTCATCCTGACCGTGGCCGCAGCAGAAGCCGCCATCGGCCTGGCCATTCTGGTCGTGCTTTTTCGCAACCATCACTCGATCAATGTCGAGGATCTCGACGGCATGAAAGGTTGATGCTGATGCGAACGCGACGACCATCGATAGCAAGAAATTCGGGCTGAGGGCATGGGCACCCTTTGCCTCGCAATCGTTCTTGCACCGCTTGCCGGTGCCGTCATCGCCGGCCTTTTCGGCAGGCAAATAGGGCGGTCCGGTGCGCACTGGGTAACCAACGGCGCGGTCGCGCTCTCTTTTTTCCTGTCGCTCGTTCCGTTCTGGCAGATCGTTATCGCGGGCGACGCTCCGTATAACGCGAACGTCTACAGCTGGCTGGAGAGTGGCGGCATTGATTTCAAAATCGGCTTCTTAATCGATGAGCTCAGCGCCACGATGATGGTGGTGGTGACTTTCGTTTCGTGGATGGTACACATCTATACGATCGGCTACATGCGCGACGACCCCGGGTATCAACGGTTCTTTGCCTACATCGCGCTGTTCACTTTCAGCATGCTGATGTTGGTCATGGCGAACAATTTCCTGCAGCTCTTTTTCGGATGGGAAGCGGTCGGAATGGTGTCATACCTGCTGATCGGATTCTGGTATACGCGTGATACCGCGATCTACGCCAACCTGAAGGCGTTTCTGGTCAATCGCGTCGGCGATCTGGGTTTTCTCCTGGGCATCGCCGCCGTACTGATGTATTTCGGGTCACTCGATTATGTCGAGGTGTTCGGCGCGGCCACGCGATACGAGCACACCCGGATCGTTATCGTTCCAGGCTACGAATGGTCGCTAATGACCGTGATCTGCATTCTGCTTTTCATCGGCGCCATGGGCAAATCGGCGCAGGTACCGCTGCATGTGTGGCTGCCGGACTCGATGGAAGGCCCGACGCCGATCTCGGCACTCATTCACGCCGCGACGATGGTGACCGCGGGGATCTACATGGTCGCCCGCATGTCACCCCTCTTCGAGTTGTCGACGACCGCGCTCTCATTCGTCCTTGTGATCGGTGCCATTACGGCATTTTTCATGGGGTTGCTCGGACTGGTGCAACATGACATCAAGCGCGTTATCGCGTACTCGACATTGTCTCAACTTGGATACATGACGGTCGCGCTGGGTGCCTCGGCCTATGCCGCAGCGATTTTTCACTTGTTCACGCATGCCTTTTTCAAGGCGCTGCTCTTCCTGGCCGCGGGCTCCGTCATCATCGCGCTTCATCACGAGCAGGACATGCGGAAGATGGGCGGGCTCAAGCGCTACATGCCGATCACCTACTGGACTATTCTCATCGGTTCTCTCGCGCTGATCGGTTTTCCGGGGTTCGCGGGATTCTTCTCGAAAGACGCCATCATCGAGGCCGTCGCGCATTCGACCATTCCCGGGGCGGGACTGGCTCACATGGCAGTCTTGAGCGGGGTGTTCGTGACGGCGTTGTATTCGTTTCGCCTCATATTCCTCGTGTTTCACGGCGAGGAGCGTATCGACCCCCATGTTAAGGAGCACCTGCATGAATCGCCGGCCGTCGTCTGGGTGCCGCTTATTGCGCTGGCCGTACCGTCCATGCTTGCCGGCATGGTAGCGGTCGGACCGATGCTGTTTGGCGAATATTTCGGCGCAAGCATCATCGTCCATTATGAGCACGACGTGCTGGGGCACATGGCGGACAGTTACCACGGTGCTTTCGGGTTCTTGACGCACGCCTTTCTTCAGCCGGCAATCTATCTCGCCTTCTCCGGCTTATTCGTCGCCTGGTATTGCTACGTCAAGCGGCCGGACATCCCGCAGCGTATCGCCGCCTCGACGTCGCTGGTGTACACGGTTCTGACCGAGAAGTACGGCTTCGACCGCTTCAATGACTGGTTTTTCGCCGGTGGTGCAAGGGGTACGGGACGGGTGTTGTGGCGCGCCGGTGACGTCGCCTTGATCGACGGACTGATGGTCAACGGCTCGGCGCGGACGGTCAGATGGTGGGCGGGCGTTATTCGCCTTCTGCAGTCCGGATACCTGTACCACTACGCGTTCGCGATGATCATCGGATTGCTCGTGCTGCTCGGATTATTCGTCCATCGAATAGCGGTGTAGTTCGTACAGTGGGAAAGATGGCGAGCGCATCCGTTTTGAGAAGAACCTGTTCGAGCCGGGAAATGGTCTCGCATGTTCGCTGATTTTCCGATCCTGAGCATCACGATCTGGCTGCCGATAGTGGGCGGGCTCTGGGTCATCGTTGCCGGCAGTCGGGTGCACGATGCTGCGGTTCGAAACAATGCCCTGCTGATTGCCGTCGCGGCGTTTCTTCTGTCACTGCTGCTGTGGTACGGATTCGACAATTCGACCGCCGAAATGCAGTACGTCCAGCGAATGCCGTGGATCGCAGCGTTTGGAATTGAGTATTCCATCGGCATCGACGGCATTGCACTACCGCTGATCCTGTTGACGACCTTTACGACGGTGCTGGTCATCCTCGCTGGATGGGTCGTGATCAAGGACCGCCTGAGTATGTACATGGGCGCGTTTCTGATACTCGAAGGATTCATGATCGGCGTATTCTGCGCACTCGACGCAATCCTGTTCTATGTCTTCTGGGAAGCGATGCTTGTACCGATGTTCCTGATCATCGGGATCTGGGGTGGGCCTGAGCGTGTCTACGCGACGATCAAATTCTTTCTTTATACTTTCATGGGCTCGGTTTTCATGCTGGTTGCGCTGCTCTACATTTATTTAGAGGGCGGCAGCTTCGCCATCGCGACCATGCACGATGTAGCGTTTACGTTGGTGGAGCAGCAGTGGATATTCATCGCTTTCCTCCTTGCCTTCGCCGTCAAAATTCCGATGTGGCCGGTGCACACTTGGCTGCCCGACGCGCACGTCGAGGCCCCGACGGGGGGCTCGGTCATTCTTGCGGCGGTCATGTTAAAAATGGGTGGCTACGGTTTCCTGAGATTCAGCCTGCCGATCGTGCCGGATGGCTCGGCGTCCCTGGACTGGCTCATGATCGCGCTGTCGCTGATCGCGATCGTCTACATCGGCTTCGTGGCGCTGGTGCAGCAGGATATGAAAAAGCTGATCGCCTATTCGTCGATTTCGCACATGGGATTCGTCACGCTTGGATTCTTCGTCGTGTTTCAAGTGGCGAGTGCCACCAACGATTGGCAGCAGAGCGCAATGGGCATCGAAGGCGGCATGATCCAGATGATTTCACACGGATTCATCTCGGCCGCGCTGTTCCTCTGTGTCGGGGTCATGTACGACCGCATTCACAGCCGCCAGATCAAAGACTACGGCGGGGTCGTGAACACCATGCCGATTTTCGCGGCTTACATGATGTTGTTCGCCATGGCCAACTCGGGACTGCCCGGGACCTCGGGTTTCGTCGGCGAGTTCCTGGTCATCTTGACGGCGTTCAAGGCGAACGTCTGGTACGCGATCCTGGCCGGCATGACTCTGATACTCGGAGCGGCCTATACATTGTGGATGTATAAGCGCGTGATCTATGGTGCGGTCGCGAACACGGCCGTTGCAAATCTGACGGATATCGACGCACGTGAAAAGTTCATCATGGCGTCGCTCGCCGTTGTCGTACTGTTTTTCGGTATTTTACCCGCGCCCCTGTTCGATATGATGGGCGCCAGCGTCGATCAACTCGTGGTCCAGATATCCCAATCCAAGCTGCCCTAGGACCGATCTTTGATGGACGAGATCTTCACCGTACTCCCCGAAGTAACATTGACAGGCTTCGCCTGTCTGGTGTTGCTCATCGACGTATTCCGCGGAACGCGTTCGGCCGCGGTAACGTTCTGGGCAGCGGTAATATCCGTGCTCGTCGTGCTGGTCGAGATCGCGCTGTGGTTTCCGGAACATACGATGAGCGTTTTCAGCGGCACGTTCCGACTCGACGTGATGTCCGCCGTGCTCAAGGCGTTTTTGATGGTCATCGTCCTGTTCGCGTTCTTTTATGCGCGCGAGTATTTCTCGCGGCGCGAGCGGCCGATGACCGAGTTTTACATCCTGGGCCTGTTTGCCACGATTGGCATGATGGTGCTGATATCAGCGCATAGCTTGCTGACCGTATACCTGGGTCTCGAGTTAATGTCGCTTTCACTGTACGCGATGGTCGCGATGGATCGGGATTCAATACCCGCCTCCGAAGCGGCGATGAAATATTTCGTTCTCGGCGCCCTGGCTTCGGGCATGCTGCTGTATGGCATGTCGATGCTCTACGGGGTCGCCGAAACGCTGGACCTCGGCATTCTTTCCGAACGGACGGTTGCGAACGAGGACCGGCTGATGTTCACCTTTGGCCTGGTGTTCGTCCTGATCGGCATTGCGTTCAAGCTGGGCGTGGCACCTTTTCACATGTGGGTACCGGACGTGTACCAGGGCGCGCCGACGCCGGTCACCTTGTTCATCGGGTCCGCCACCAAGCTGGCTGCGTTCGCGATGGCCATACGCCTGTTGGCCGATGGACTTGGGGGCCTGGCTGACGATTGGCAGCTCATGCTGATTCTCCTCGCCGTCACCTCGATAGGGCTCGGCAACATCGTCGCCATCGTGCAAACCAACCTGAAGCGCATGTTGGCTTATTCGACGATCGCGCATATGGGCTTTCTGCTACTCGGTATCCTGGCGGCCAATTCGCTTGGTTACGCGGCATCGATGTTTTACGTCATCGTCTACGCATTGATGAGCATGGGTGCATTCGGTTGCATCATTGTGCTGGCAACGGCCGCGAATGAATCCGATCAGTTGCAGGATTTCGCCGGTCTGGCGAGGCGCAGCCCCTGGCTGGCTTTCCTGATGATGGTATTGATGTTTTCACTTGCCGGCGTCCCGCCGTTCGCAGGGTTCTGGGCCAAGTGGTTCGTACTCAAGGAGGTGATCTCGGCAGGTTTTGCCTGGCTTGCGGCCGTCGCCGTGTTTTTCTCGATCATCGGCGCCTATTATTACCTGCGGGTGGTCAAGCTCATGTATTTCGACGAACCCGACGCCGAGGTAGATGCCATCCACGCAACCGAAGATGTGCGGCTGATATTCAGCGTGAACGGCATCACGATTCTTTTGCTCGGTCTGTTACCCGGAACCCTGATGTCCGTCTGTATAGCGGCGATGCTGGCTTATTAGAACCTTCCTCAAAATTATTCGCGCACGCGGATAATTTTGAGATAAGTTCTAGCCGGGAGACAGAAGCCGCCCGAGCGGTGCTCCCATTTTTAGTGGACTGCCCGCGGCCGGTGTCGCCGACCATTCGACGAGCCCGCGGCTGGTCACGAGGATGACGGTCGAACCCATATTGAAGCGCCCGAATTCGGAGCCACACGCGGCCGGATCCGCATCAAGCTCGTGGGTCTCTTGGGGCGGGTAATTAGCGTGTGGGCGATTCGCGAAATGCTTGGGCACAGGCAAGGTGAGTTCGATGCTGCCGACGTTGAGAGCGCCCACCATGATCAAAGCAAAATTACCGCCGGGCGTATCGTAGACAACCGCGACGCGTTCATTTCGGCAAAACAGGCGGCGAATTTTTCGCGTCGTCGTGTCATCGACGGAAAATAGAGTCCCGGGGACATAACGCAAAAACCGCGCACGCCCTGCCAACGGCAAGTGCACGCGATGATAGTTGCGCGGCGCCAGATAGATAGTGACGAAACCGCCGTTGTCGAATCGGCTGGCGAGGTCGTCATCTCCGTCGAAAAGGTCCACCAGAGTATAGTCGATGCCCTTCGCCTGGATGATGCAGGATCCATCGATCATGCCGATCTGACTGACGATTCCGTCGGTAGGACTCACGATTTCCGCCCTCTCATCCGCCAGCGGACGGACGCCGGGTGCCAGTGCACGGGTGAAAAAAGCGTTGAAACTCGGATAGCTCCGAATATCGGGCTCGGCAGCTTCGGCCATATCGACGTCGTAGGCCTTGACGAAAACGTGGATGGCCAGATGTGTCATCCAGGACAGCCGGAGCCCTGAAAGTGCACCGGTCAACCTGGAGATCGCGTGTTTTGGAATAACGTACTGGGCGAGTACGAAAAGACGGGAAACAAACCTAAAAAGCATATGGAAGGTTCGTTGAATCACCGCTCATTTGGGCGCTTTCCTGCGAACGGGCATATAAGCGGTCAGTGAGGAATCTGGGCCGCAGTCGAAAGTGATCTCGATTGAGACGCTTTCTCCCAATGGCTTTGTCGGACCGCTCAACATGATATGGCGCCCCCCGGGTGTCGCTCGAAAGCTCGAGTTCGGCTCGAGATCGATGCCGTCAAGAAGGCGCATGCGGGCCTGCCCGTCGGAATGTAGCGTCTCATGCAGCATCGCCGAGTTGAAATCCGCACTGCGAATACCCGTAATGTGCAGCGTTGTCGTTCCGATATTGCGCAGTTCGACGTACGCGGCGGCAAGCGTGCTTCCGGGCGGCGGTTGACGTACCCAGCCTTCCTCCGCTACGAGTCCGTCGCAAGCGGTGAGCTTTCCCGAAACTGCCGCGAGAAGTACGGCCATGATCATAGAGTTTCGGTTCACAGGCTTGATTCGATATAGGCGCTGATTTCGTCGAATCGGCGTACGATTGTATTCGTCGAATGGGGCGGCGTGATGACGCTGACGACTCTGAGATCCGGATCAATCAGAAAGATTCCCGCGGAATGATCGACGCTGTAGTCATCACTGCCCTGAGGAACTTTCATGAATAGAACGCCCAGTTCACGCGTAAAATCCTCGAGTTCCTCGACGGCGGCGGTTACGCCGATGAAGTCTTCGTGAAAATACTGTACGTACGCGCGCAAGATTTCGGGCGAGTCGCGATCGGGATCGACCGAAACAAAAACGACCTGGCCTGCGGCGCCGTAACGGTCGTGTGTCTTGAGATCGTCATGAGCGCGGGCGAGTAGCTCCAGGGTGGTGGGGCAGATATCCGGGCAGCTGGTGAAACCGAAAAACAAGAATGTCCATTTACCGCGAAGACGATCGAGGGTAAACGGGGCGCTGTCGTGATCGAGCAGGTGAACCGGGCTGACTATCGGCGGGTCGGGCCATAATAAGCCTTCGACCATGGCCGCATCTCCTTGCCGCATGTGCAGGTAAGAGAGCGCGACGCCCGCTCCGAAGGCGATGACGACGAGCGTGCCGGCGATCAATCCGGGCGTCGATCGGAAAGGCTTTTGCATGTGTCGATTATATCCATCGCTGAAGTCTTTGTGGATGTCCGGCCGGCATTTCAGTGATACCCGCTACTCGAATGGATAACAGGACGGCGAAAAATGTGTTCCCGACATTTTTCACTCCGCGTCGATGAAAACTCAGATCCAGTTTGCAAATGCCAGTGCTATCGTTAGTTCCGATGAATCTCTGAATCACGTCTCGATTTCCTTGCAAATCGCCTGCGCAATCGACACCATATGTAGAGATGTAGAGCATTCTGGGAACCCTGCGTACACGCGTGCCCGCTGTGCATTCGTGCAACGCTACGTAGCAGCCGCTTTCGATGAGTAATGACGCGCCCGATAAACTGGGCAAGTACGAAATAGAGAAAGAGGTCGGCCGGGGTAGCATGGGCGTTGTTTATCGCGCCTATGATCCGTATATCGATCGTTCGGTGGCGGTGAAAGTTGCGCTGGCCGATGCGCTAAAGGACGCCGATACCGGTGCGCGCTTTCGCAAAATGTTTTTCAATGAGGCGCACACTGCGGGCATGCTGCGCCATCCTAATATTCTCGATATTTTCGACGCGGGTGTCGATGGTGATTTGTGCTACATCGTCATGGAACTCGTTGCTGATGGAGGCACACTACGGCCTCACTGCCGCCCCGATAAATTGTTGCCTTTAAACCAGGCCGCCGAAATCATCTTTAAATGCGCCAAGGCGCTTGACTACGCGCACAGACAGGGCGTGATACATCGTGATATCAAACCCTCGAACATACTGTTGACCGAAGATATGGACGTGAAGATCGCCGACTTCAGTATCGCGCATGCCGTCCGCGAAGATATGTCGGACACCATGCCAATGGGTTTTGTCGGGTCACCGAGATATATGTCACCGGAACAGGTGCACGAAGATATGATCACCAATCAAACGGATTTGTTCTCTCTTGGCATCGTCGCCTACGAATTATGCACCGGCCACCATCCCTTCGGAGGTGAAAGCTTTTCCAGCCTCGTGCACAAGATCGTGAATGAAGAGCCAACCCCTATGAAACAATTTATAAGCGATATGCCAGAAGTGGTCGAGCAGATCGTGCGTCGTTCGCTGGAGAAAACAACGGCCCGCCGTTACCGAATGGGTCTGGATATGGCCTCCGAATTGAGCATGGCGTTTACGCACCTCGATCGTCCGCAGGAGGACATTTCGATTAAAGAGAAATTCGATTGCGTCAAACAGCTCGAATTCTTTCGCGGTTTTCCAGACTCCGAGATTTGGGAGATCATCCGGGCCAGCGTATGGATAGAAGTGGACGTCGATGACAAAATCGTCACGGAAGGCGACGTCGAGGATTCATTCTTCATCATCATGAACGGCGATGTCACGGTATCGAAGGCCGATCATTTTGTGGGCCAGCTTCACGAAGGCGATTGTTTCGGGGAAATGGGCTACCTCAATCGCATCAAGCGGACTGCATCCGTGACGGCTGATGGCCCCGTTTCACTGATGAAGGTGAATTCAACGCTAATCGAACAAGTCACCTCGGACTGTCAATTGCGCTTTTACAGAGTCTTTCTCAAGGTATTGATCGATCGCCTGTCGAAGACGACTGAAATGATGGTGCGCGACGCAGCGGGTTAGCCCGCCTTCGTGCAATAGGCGGGCTAGGGCCGTCGGCTTTCGATGTAGTGTCGCAGCAGAGCGGCGGTCGAGGCATCATGGCGGGCGTCGACGTGACTGCTGGCAATCTCCTGGAGAATTTGGGTTGCCAGTTTTTTACTGGTTTCGACGCCCCACTGGTCGAAGGCGTTGATATTCCAAATGACGCTTTGTACGTAAGTTTTGTGTTCATAAAGAGCGATCAAGGCGCCGAGCGTTCGCGGTGTCAGAGCGTGCATGGTGATCATGTTGCTGGGTTTATTCCCGGGGATCGATTTGTGCAGAGACTGGTCAATCCCCTGCGGCGCGGGCTCCTCTGAAGAGACTGCCAAGGCGCCGGTCATGAGCCCCGCCGCCTGAGCGAAGCAATGGGCTACCAACATGTCTTGGTGTTGGAGACGCTTGGAAGGGTGCGTCATGGTGATGATGAAATCCAGCGGCACGAAACGCGTTCCCTGATGCAGCAGTTGAAAGAAAGCGTGCTGCGCGTTGGTCCCCAGTCCGCCCCAAGTGACGGGAGCAGTACCGGTTTCGACCACCTCATTGGATAGCGTCACGCGCTTGCCGTTGCTTTCCATCTCGAGCTGCTGCAGGTAGTCCGGCAGGTGTCTCAATCGATCGTCGTACGGCACCACGGCGTATGATTCCGCGCCGAGGAAATTGTTGTTCCAGATCCCGATCAGCCCGAGCGTGACCGGCAGGTTCTCCGCGAACGGTGATTGCAGGAAATGCCGGTCCATATCGGCGGCGCCGGCGAGCATCGCCTGGAAATCATCCATCCCCACGGTCAGCGCAATGGGCAAGCCGATCGCCGACCACATCGAGTATCGTCCGCCGACCCAATCCCACATCGGGAATACGTTGCCGGCGTCGATTCCGAATTCTATCGCGCGTTCCGGGTTTGCGCTCACGGCGACGAAGTGTCGGGCCACGGCCCCTTTTTGCGGAAATCGTTCGGCGAGCCAGGCCCGTGCGGAAGTTGCATTCAAACGCGTTTCGACGGTGGTGAACGATTTCGACGCAACGATGAACAGGGTCGATTCGGGATCCAGCGGCGGCACGATGCGGTCGAATTCTCCGCCGTCGACATTGGCCAGGAAATGCGGACGCGGAACCGCGGAGCTGTTGTAGCGTAATGCTTCGCAGGCGAGCTGGGGCCCGAGATGTGAGCCGCCGATGCCGATATTCACGACATCGGTAATATGTTCTCCGCTGTAACCCGTCCAGCGTCCGCCGCGTACGGCGTCGACAAATTCGCGCATTTTCGTGAGGACCGACTCGATCTCCGGTGCAACCCTTTCGCCCGCAATCGACGCTGCACAATCCGGTCCAGCCCGAAGCGCGGTATGAAGCACGGCGCGTCCTTCGGTGCGGTTGATGGTCCCACCGTCGAACATCGTCCGGATGGCTTCGTTCAAGCCGGCTGCACTCGCCAGGTCGGCGAGTCTCTCCAACGTTTCCTGGTCGAGAAGGTTCTTCGAGAAGTCGATCGACAAGCCGGCCGCGCTCAAGGTCATTCTGCTGGCGCGGCCAGGTTCACGCTCGAACAGATCTGTCAATCGTGCCGGGGGTTCTGCCCGCTTTCGCAGATCGTTCCTGACGGAGCGGACTTTATCATTCATGTCTAGCAGCCTTTCGGACTTAGGAAGAATTGACTTGGGCGTTGGGATAGCGGTCTGAGAGGCGCCATGGTTTTGTTCAGCGCGTCCCTGCGCTTCACCCCTACGGGGCTACGCGAAAATTCGTTCCTGACGAATTTTTCTTTAAATAGCACCACTATTCGCATCAAACCATGACACCTCTCAGACCGCTCTCCCACCCGCCTCGCTACGATTTCCTAAGTCTGACAGGCTGCTAGAACCTATCTCAGATTTCTACGGCGGTATGACCATTTTGGTGCGGACGCGCCGTCATCGCCGTTCGATGCCTATCTTAGCGCGCCGCGGTATCGCCGCGGCGAACCGCGTCTGTTTTTCGATCAACCGGCACCAAAGTGTCCCGGTTCAAGATGCGAGAACCGGGCCGCATTGTTCATCTTTTTTCATGGGGCGCCGGGTGTGTCTGTGGTATCTTGGGTCGCTGTTATGAATTACACTGCTGGCTGCTGCGGAATAGAACCGCTACGGGTACAACCCGATTGCAAACCCTGCCGCGAGCGCTTGGCCTTCGACCGAAGCGAAAAGAATATCAAATGAGCGCAGAAGTTCCCGAAAATCTGGGAAAATATAACGTCATTTCCGAAATTGACCGCGGCAGCATGGGGACTGTCTACCTCGGCCACGACCCGTATATCGACCGTAATGTCGCGATTAAGGTTGCGCACCCCGAGCAGCTCAATGATGAAGAAGGCGGCGATCGGTTTCGCAAGATGTTCTTCAATGAAGCGCATACGGCTGGGCGTCTCACGCATCCCAACATCATTGGAATTTACGACGCAGGCGTCGACGGTGATACCTGCTACATCGTGATGGAACTGGTCGAAGGTGGTGAGACGCTGAAGAAATTCTGCCGCCAGGACAATCTGCTGCCGATCGAAAAAGTGGTGGAGACGATATTCAAGTGCGCGAAAGCGCTCGATTATGCGCACAAGCAGGGTGTCATCCATCGCGACATCAAGCCCACGAACATCCTCGTGACGAAGGATGGGGACGTCAAGATTGGCGATTTCAGCATCGCTCACCTGAGCAAGATGGATTCGACCGACACCATGCCGATGGGACTCGTCGGTTCGCCCCGCTATATGTCGCCGGAGCAGGTTAGTGAGGATTACATCACCAGCCAGACCGACCTTTTTTCTCTCGGCATCGTCATGTATGAATTGCTGGCTGGAAAACATCCGTTTGCTGCGGAGACCTTTTCGAGACTGGTGCAGAGGATCCTCAACGAAGATCCGCCGGCCGTGCAGCAGTTCCGAACCGACATCCCGAATTCGCTCGTCAAGATTCTCAACAAAGCACTGGCGAAGAACCGCGACGATCGCTACCAGATGGGGATGGAATTGGCGTCGGAACTGAGCATTGCTTTCGATGCGCTGCTCGAGCGACCGGAGGAGAACATTTCGGAGCAGGAGCAGTTCCAGGCGGTCAAGCAACTCGATTTCTTCGAGGGTTTTCCGGATGCGGAAATCTGGGAAATCGTTCGCGCTGGAAAATGGCAGGACTATCGCGATAGAGACGAGATCATCGTCGAAGGGGAACTCGACGATTCCTTTTATATCATCGTGAAGGGCCAGGTCTGGGTTCAAAAAGGGGGCAAGGATCTCCGGGCCCTGATGGCCGGCGACTGCTTCGGTGAAATGGGCTACCTGGCGAAGACCAAGCGCAGCGCGACGATCGCCGCAACCGGGGCGACGTCGCTGCTCAAGGTAAACTCGACGGTGATCAGCCAGGTGTCACTCAACTGCCAGGTGCGCTTTCTCAAAGTCTTTCTGAGAACGCTGATACACCGGCTTTCCGTGACCACCGAGAAAATGTCTCAGGAAATCTGACCCGCCTGCTCGATGCCTATGAGCAAGGCGGAATTCTCCATTCGGGAGAACCTGGTTCGCGCCGGGCGCGCAGTCCTTTTCGGCGCCGCGACATTCTCTGTCCAGGCG
The DNA here is from genome assembly GCA_963662545.2 of Gammaproteobacteria bacterium. Lineage (GTDB taxonomy): Bacteria > Pseudomonadota > Gammaproteobacteria > JAYYZW01. The sequence continues at coordinate 540,668 of CAXXLL010000003.1, read as the reverse complement.
TTTACCGTTTCGGATCTCGAGTTGGCCCCGGGGTTTTCGATAGCGGTATTTACCTCCGAAGTCCCCAATGCACGTCAAATGGCGTTGAGTCCGTCCGGCATCCTCTTCGTGGGAACCCGCAGTAGGGGCGTAGTTTATGCCGTAGTCGACCGGAACGGTGATTTTGTCGCCGATGAAGTCCATATCATCGCCAAGGATCTTTACATGCCTTCTGGAATCGCGTTTCGAGACGGCAGCCTCTTCGTCGCCGAAGTGCATCGCATCCTGCGTTTCGACAATATCGAGGATCAGCTCGAGCATCCGCCGTCACCGGTCGTGGTTTACGATGAACTGCCGACGGAAAGTCATCATGGATGGAAATTCATTGCATTCGGGCCCGACGGCAGGCTCTACGTTCCCGTCGGATCGCCGTGCAATATTTGCACCGTAACGCCGCCGTTCGGGACGATATTACGCATGCTTCCGGATGGGACGGAGGTTGAAGTGTACGCGTCGGGGATCCGCAACAGCGTGGGTTTCGACTGGCATCCCGTGAGCTTGGAACTTTGGTTTAGTGACAACGGCGCCGATATGATGGGAGACGATTTGCCGCCTTGTGAGCTCAATCGAGCGCCCCATGCCGGGCTACATTTCGGATTTCCCTATTTTCATGCCGGTGACATCGCCGATCCGGACTTTGGCAGCGGTCGTGAAGCTCGAGATTTCACGCCGCCGGCAAAGGCGCTGGGCGCTCATGTCACGCCGCTCGGAATCAATTTCTACGATGGCCATCAATTTCCTTCGGCCTATCGCTACGCGTTGTTCGTCGCCGAGCACGGTTCCTGGAACCGGTCCCGCAAGGCGGGGTATCGAGTCATGGTGGCGCGAATATCGAAAGCGGGTCGCGTAATCGATTATGAACCGTTCATAACGGGTTGGCTCAAAGGGCAGGCTCATTGGGGCAGGCCGGTCGACTTTGAAGTCATGGCGGATGGGTCCATGCTGATTTCTGACGATCATGCGGGCGCGGTTTACCGGGTAAGTTTTGGCGGGCCTTGACCCGAGAATATCGGAGCAGTGGATCCGCTAATCTTGATTACGGGTGCGAGCCGTGGCATCGGTGCCGCTACGGCCAGACTGGCTGCAGCACGCGGATACGCAGTGGGCGTCAATTTCGTTCGCGACGAAGCCGCGGCACGCGGAATCTGCGATCAAATCGAGATGGCCGACGGTCGCGCGCTGCTGCTCCCTGGCGATGTATCCAACGAAGAGCACGTTCTGAGGATGTTCGACCAACTGGATGCGTTCGATGCGAACTTGACCGCGCTCGTCAACAATGCCGGTGTAGTGGGGCGCATCGGACCATTTTCCGGGTACGATTCCGAGCGTCTCAAACGCACGTTCGATATCAACATTTACGGCGCGTTTTTGTGCGCGCGTGATACGGTCAAGCGCTTGTCTACGACGTCCGGCGGGGCGGGCGGCGCGATCGTCAACGTCTCCTCGGCAGCGGCGCGAATCGGCTCCCCCAACGAATTCGTGGACTATGCGGCATCGAAGGCCGCGATTGACGCCATGACCTTGGGGCTGGCCAAGGAGTATGGTGCGCAGGGAATCCGCGTGAATTCGGTACGGCCGGGCATTGTCGACACGGATATACATGCATCGGCCGGTGCACCCGACCGCGTCGAAAAATTCTCGTCAATGGTCCCGATGAAGCGCGCCGGCAGCCCCGAAGAGGTCGCGCGCGTCATCCTCTGGCTGCTTTCGGACGAGGCGTCGTATACGACCGGCGCCTTCGTCGACATATCCGGCGGACGCTAAGAAACCTCTGAATAAATCATGGCCCATCTGCCTTGCCCATGAAATCGCGGAGCCTTACGTTGCGAACCTTAGCCCTAATCCCCGCTATGGCCTGCGCTTCGTGCCTTGATCTGCACGATGGCATGAACCATTCAGACGCACCATGACTTATTCAGAGGTTCTCTAAGTCATGAGCGAGGTCGCGGAAAGCGGTTTTCCCACCAACAACGGAGCGCCGGATCTTCCAACCACGCCGGCGCGGTTCTGCATGCGCTACGCACGGGTGTATGCCTTGTTCGTGTACACCATGATCGGGCTGGAAGCAGGGCAGGCCGCGTGTTCCATCCTCCTGCCCTACGCCATCAAGCAGATCATGGATGCGGTGGTCCAGGCCCAGGCTGAGCTTGCACCCGTATGGGACGTGGTGGCTAGTCCTTTCTGGCTGTTCGCAGGTCTCAATCTCGGCGTCGTTTTATTCGCCCGCGCCAGCGGGGCGATTCTCGTCATACTCGGGCCGGAAATACGCCGACGCGTGCGTCGTGAATTGTTTGCCTACCTGCAGCAACATTCACAACGCTATTTCATGAGCAATTTCGCCGGATCGCTGGCCAACCGGATCGCGGAGGTGGCGATGAGCGTCGCGCATACGCTCTGGACGGTGCTGTTCGACTTCTGGCCTCTCGCGATTTCGTTTGGTGTGTCACTGGTTCTGCTAGGCGGCGTCAACCTCAAACTTGCGCTCGTTCTCGCCGTATGGACGGGTGCGTACGTGATCATCTCTTTCATCCTGGCGTCACGCTGCCGGCGTTACGCACGGGATTATGCCGCCGCGCGCAGCCTGGTCAGCGGCAAAATCGTAGATTCCGTCTCGAACATCATGAACGCCAAGCTGTTCGCTCGGCGCGACTACGAGCGTTCGTATCTGGAAGGTTATTTGAATCTCGAAGTCAAAAGGGCGCGCGAAACATACTGGTTCATGGAGTGGATCCGATGGTTTCAGTTCATCGCGGCGATGATCCTCATGCTCGGGATCATCGGCTACGCGCTGGCAATCTGGGGACGCGAAGGCATGACGACCGGCGAGTTCGCCATGTCCGCAAGCCTGGCATTAATGCTGATCGAGCAGGCGCGAGGCTTAAGCCGGCGGTTCCTCGAATTTTTCGAATACGTCGGTAACATCAACGACGGTGTCAACGTCATCATCCGTCCATACGAGGTGGTCGATCGTCGCGATGCGCCAACGCTCATCGTCTCAAGGGGTGAAATCAGGATCGAAAGCGTCGATTTTTCTTATACGTTGAACCGGCCGGTATTCACGGATTTTAATTTGATCATTCGCGCCGGGGAGCGCGTCGGGCTGGTGGGATACTCGGGCAGCGGCAAGAGTACGATGCTCAACTTAATCCTGCGCCTGTTCGAACCGCAGTCGGGCAGCATTCTCGTCGACGGCCAGGACATACAACAGGTCACTCAAGAGAGCCTGCGCGCGGCCATCGCCATGATTCCCCAGGAGCCCATGTTGTTCCACCGGACCTTGATGGAGAACATCCGCTATGGGCGGCTCGAAGCGAGCGACGAGGAAGTCATTGAAGCCGCACATAAGGCGCAGGCGCACGAGTTCATCATGGAAACCGAGGACGGTTACGAATCCCTGGTCGGCGAACGCGGCGTCAAGCTGTCCGGCGGACAACGACAGCGCATCACGCTCGCCAGAGCCATTCTGAAACAAGCACAGATCCTGTTGCTGGACGAGGCGACGAGTTCACTCGATTCCGTTACCGAGCGCAGTATCCAGAGCAGCCTCGAATTCCTAATGGCGGGGAAGACCGTCGTGGTGATCGCACACCGTCTCTCGACCCTGGCGCACATGGACCGCATCGTTGTTTTTCACGAGGGCCGCATTATCGAAGATGGCACCCACGATGGACTGTTAGAGCGCAGCGGGCACTACGCGCACATGTGGGCGATGCAGGCAGGCGGTTTTCTGCCTAATCACGACGATGAAGAAACGAATATCGCGACGAATTGATCTAACTTCAGGCGGCACCCGCTTGCCGCGCTGCGTGTTGATCGATACCGCTCCAGAGTTCTTCCAAGTCGGGGAAATGCCAATTCGCAGGCGATTCCCATGCAACAATGCGTTGAGCCGATGCGGCGAGATCGATGACCCCAGGCGGCAGACGTACGTTTCGGTGCGTGCAATAAAATGTTTTGACGATGGGCGCCAGCAGGTTGCCATGGGAAACTTCATTGACCACTGCGAGCATGCCCGAATCGAGCCGTACCAATGAACCGACGGGATAAATACCGACGGTCTTGACGAAGGCCTGGAAAACTGGCTCGTCGAAATGGCCGTCCTGCCATTCGTTCATCTTGCGGATTGCCGTTGCCGGGTCCCAGCCGTTTTTGTACGGGCGCTCGGACGTGATCGCGTCGTAGACGTCGCAGACCGCTCCCATCTTGGCATGGAGGCTCAAGGAAGCGGCATCCAGGCCGTCCGGGTAGCCGCGGCCGCTCGTTTTTTCATGGTGGCGTAGACAGACATCGAGCGGTATTTCACCGACACTCCCGCCTTCGATCAGCATTTCGTAGCCGCGTACGGGATGGGATTTGATTTTTTCGAATTCGGTGTCCGTGAGCTTTCCCGGCTTGTTCAGTATCTCCAGCGGTATCGCGGCCTTGCCGAGATCGTGCAGTAAGCCGGCCAATCCGGCTTCGTGCGCTTGCGGTTCGTCGAATTTGAGCTGCCGCGCGAGGGCGATCATCAACCCGCATACAGCGACCGAATGCAAATAGGTGTAGTCATCTTTGTCTTTCAGACGGGCAAGGCTTATTAGTGCGCCGGGGTTGCGCATGACCGAGCCGGAGATCTCTGCCACCAGTGGTTCGAGTTCTTCCGCGGCTACTGCCTTGCCCATCCGGGCCTCGCGGAACATATTTGTTACAGCCTCTTTCGCCTGCCCGCAAATTGTTGCGGCTCGAGCGATTTCTTCGTTGAGGTCAACCGTGGCTTCTAAACTGCTGGAATTAGCGAGGGCTTCGATCGGCCGCGAAGTTTCACTTACGTTGGAGACATCAGCGGGTTCGCCCTCGGCCTTGTTGAGTTTGGCCTCCGCGCCACGGGCAGTATCGATCCACACTGCGACGATCGCAGAGTTCCGAATTTTATCAACATCAGCCGAATCCTTGAGCAAGAATTGGGTATTCATGAAGGGGTGGTCCATCCAGGACCCGCAGATTTCGTACAAAAACATTCCGGTCCGAAGTTGTTTAACCGGGATCTTTATTAGACTTTTGTTCCTACTGTTTTCCATCATCGTTCGCGCGGCAGTTGGTGTTCTGGGCCTTCCAATATAGGCTCAAACGGTGTAGCGAAATTCAGTATTTGATAGCGGTCGTCTCGCAGGAAACTTAAGTGAAATATTGCGGTGCAATATCCCGTCAATAGACTGCAAGGCGACGTATTCTCGGTGGGTCTATTGCGGCGACAGAGCAGCGTCACGGATTTGATCCCGCAGCGGCTGACTTCAAGTCGGTTTGTCTTCGCTCGCCGCCCAGGCTTCGGCCATTAATCCGTTCGATGGCAGCCGTTCGTCGACGAGCTTCTTCGCGGTCTCTATGCCCGCGACGGGCAGTCCGCTCGGGTCGAGTTTGCCGATTTGCACGAGTACTGACGCCTGATCCCAGTAAATGTGCTCGTGATAGAGCTTGTCCCCGCGGAAATTGACGATTGCGACGAGCGGTATCTCGACGTATTTCCCCGTCGGTTCAATGCCCGGCAGCATCCACGGGATCTCGCGGGTATGAGTGAAGCAGAAAATCATTTCATCAACCAGTCGATCGGCACCCACCGTGCGCGATACGGGGATCAGGCGCGTATCTTCGGGGTTTGAATTCACGAAGTGATGCGTATAGAACCGCTTCAAGTGATCGAATCCGACGCCGCCGGTCATCGTTGGAACGTGGTTGACATACGGTTCGTCCACCATGGTCGCCATGGTGCGATCGACGTCGCGCATGGCGAATTCGTATTCAGTGTGTTTTTCCCATAATGCCGAGAGGTCATAGATCGGACCCATTTCCTTACGCAGCGCCGCGAGCGTACGCGAATACGCCATCATCGCGGCGGGTTTGTCGTAGCTGTCTCTGAGCCGGTTCGCGAACGCGTGACCGCAGCCCGGATAGGAGTAGGTGCGTAGCTGCGGGAGGTCCGCAGCCGCCGATTGAATCGCGCTCTGGGCTTTAGCCGGGACCTTCGAGTCCAACTCGGCGAGGTGCAGCACGCAGGGCCGTTTTATCGCGTTCATTTCCTGCAGATAATTCTCGATGCCGACGCCGTAGTAACTGACGGCGCAGTCGATGTCGAGCCGTGCCGCGCTTAAATAGGCCAGCAATCCGCCCAGACAATAACCGACACAAGCAATCTTTCCGACCTGCGCGTCGTGTTGCCGCAAGGCTTCGATAGCGTCGCCGATATCGATGACGGCCTGATCGACGTCGAACCGAGCGCGCAGGTCCAGGGCCTTCTCGACGTCGGACGCCTTATAGCCAAGATCGGTGTCTGGCTCGAGGCGCCAGAAAAGGTCGGGGATGATACAGACATATCCCTCCTCGGCGTAACGATCGGCGGACTCGCGCATGAAGGCATTGATCCCGAAGATCTCCTGGAGCAGGACGAGTCCGGGGCCGCTGCCGTTTGACGGCTCCGCCAGGTAGCTCCTGAAGCTACCGCCGTCTCGTGATTGGACTTCGATGAAGGAATTGGTCACTGGTTGCTTCTCCGCTTGGTCTTCTTTAATCCGCAATCACCAACTATAGCTATATCCAAAATCGTCATGGAGGTAGCGAGCCAGAGTGGTGTCGAAAAACAGCCTGTCGTCGGCGCTGAACCACGTGTCGGGCGCTCGATCGCTGTCTCGCACGATATTTCGCACGGGGTCGTCCGGATTCAGCCTGTCGGCCATTTTTTCCTTACTCGATTCGGCGATCGCGTACTCGATATGATCATGGGCGATCACGATGTCGAAGTGGGTAAATATCTGCTCGATCGAAACGGCGGGATCTTCAGTCAATCGCTCATACTTTAATATAAGCGTTTCATGCGGAAAACGCGCAGTCACGCGGGACCACCGGTTGAGAAAGTGCAAACACCACCAGATATCCATGATGTAACATTTTCCGGACGGGTCGCCACGTAAATATTCAGAAAACGATACGCCGTAACGAAGCTTCCATTTTTCGTAGTTCGAAACCAAGGCCGCGCGAATATCACGTACCAATATGGCGTAGTGTGGAAATTTTACTAATTTGCGCAGCATTCGCGAGTCGAACATGGCATGCGGAATCGAGTGGGTGCTTGCGATCCGCGGTGCCTCGCGGTAACGACGCTCGTGTTTTGGGTGTCCGATAAAATCGTTGCTCGAATCGTTGTGTATGTAGCGCGGAGGCGGGAGATCGAGCTGACTCGCGATCGCGACGCTCATCATGTATTTGAGCCAATGCGTGCCAGAATGCGCCATCGTGACAAGAAATCCGTCGAAATCCCGATACTTGAGTAGCGCGAAATTCGATACGTCGCGGCGCCAGCAATGCCAGTGGAACCGCGAACCCATGTCGGTTCCTATGGACGGCTCGCGCATCGATCCGGGACGTACAGGTCCTTGGCGTCGTTCATCCGAATGGCCGTCTTGCTCCGTCCGTATTTCATCGGCCGTCGCAAGACGAGAAACGACGGTACGCCTGTACCCGGCATCCCGCCCTTATCCTTATCTCAGGCCGAGGCACTTGCCCGTGAACCAACGGCCTTTAGCCACCGGCTGACATTGGGGCAGTCGTCTGGGACTGGCAGTCCGGTGGCATTGGCGAAATCCACGGCACATTGGGCCGTAATGTCCGCGGCCGTATACCGATCGGAACCTACGTACTCCGACTCACCGAGGCGCTTTTCGAGCTGCTGGTAAAACCAGGCGGTCCGTTTTTTGCCGCGCTCGACGAGTTCTGGTATCAGTGCGATGCCCGAAAAGCCTGGCATGGCACGATCCTTGAGCACGTCCATCTGGTTGCGAAAGAACTCACCGATCGCGCCCATGCCCTGCATTTCCGCAAACCGCTCCCAAGCTTCGATCTGCGCCGATTCGAGCGGGTCATTACCCAACAGGTTCGGTTCCGGATGTTGATTTTCCAGGTAGCGAAAGATGCAGGGCGCTTCCGTAATGACGGTGCCGTCATCGAGCTCCAATGCCGGCAGCATGCCCCAGGGATTTACCTTGAGATAATCTTCCTTGAGATTTTCTCCTTCGAGGATGTTGATCTCCATTTTAGGTATATCGAGGCCCTTTTCGGCGATGAAGATCCGTGCACGCCGGGGATTGGGTGCCATCTGGCAGTCATAGAGTTTCAATTTAATCTGCTCCTTCCATTTTGGTTTTAGAACTGCGCCTTTCTCAAGCGAGTCGTATACTGGGCGCGTTCGCGCAATCCGCTGCAGGCGTCCCGTTCACGGGTTAAAGTATTCAACGGCATCGGGACTATCAGGCGACGATTTGAACGCGGTCACCTGTCGTCGATCCGTTGTACGCATTTTCCCGAAAGACATCCGAAATAGCTTCGAACGTCATTGCTAGTAGATCGTATTATCTCCGGATTCGACGCGGAAGTGTCCAGGCATCCACGCCTTAGATTGCGACGAATTCCCCGACGCCTCACGGACGCATCCCAGTCTCTTAAAAGCCGGCTTTGGAGCGTCGTATTCAGGCGAATATTTTCGCCAATGTCATTTTTTCGCGGTACGGCCCAAGATCCTCTGCGAAAACCGGATCGGCCATCAACTTCTCATAGTGTTCGAATGCGCGGGGATAAGCCTCGCGCGAGGTTTGGCCGATGATCGGCCGGCGTCCAACCGCTTCGAGCCGGGCGTGTTCGTGGCGTTCGAGTGCGAACAATGTCAATTCACATGCGAAGCAGATATCCGCAAGCGTCATCGTGTTTCCGGCGATGAACGCCGACGATGTCCCGCGGACTGTGTCGATGCCTCCCATGTAAGCCTCGAAAGCAGCGGTCATCTCGTCGTGCACGCCCGCGAGCGAGCCCTTGCCGCCGAGCGCGAAGAGGTAGCGCTGGCTTTCGAGCGCGAAAACCAAGCTCGAATCGAGGAATGCGTCGACTCGGGTCGTGGAGTAGGGATCGTCCCCGTAAAGCTGTAGCCGTGCTTCACCGAGGCGGGCAACGGCGCGCATAATACTGTTCGACTCGAAAATTCCGATTCGTCCGCTGGGATCGAAAGCGGCTGGCACCGTGCCAAACGGGTGTGCCTGCAAAAAGTCGTCGGTCTTGTGTATCTCACCGGTGAATCCCTTGCGCGCGGTACGCACGGTCGATTGATCCGCGCGGTCGGCGTCGTTCAAGGGGTGGGCGTCGAAATCCCACAGCCACTCGGCGAGCTCAGATGGTTTCGCGCCGCGGATTTCTAGACTTACGCCATTCAAGCGAGCGGTAATGGTCGCCTTGAAGAGGCGCGGATTGGGCAGGTAGGAGAAAATTCTGAGAGCGCTCATAGCTAGTGTCCGTCCATAAACAGGCATTTTCTTCGATGGGCACGGAGAAATCGAGGTGTTGAAAGTAGGTTGTTGGAGCGGTAGCGGCGGTTCGGTGGGGGTCGAAGGGCTCTTCGAGCGTAATTGTGAGTACGTTCGCCGGCCGCAGAGCGCTGCAACCCAAAGTCGCCCGTTCGACGATATCGAGGAGGTCAGTTAGTGCGAGTGAACGTCGCTATTCGAGTTGATAGCGCGCGAGCAGGCTGAGGTTGTAGGCGACCACAGAAGACCACACGTAGGCTTCGAAGTGCGGCAGGCTCTTCCAGGTGCAACGTGCCAATCCGTATGCACGCTTCAGGCAGGAGATACCGGCCTCGATGCCGGCGCGGAAGTTGCGCAAGCGTCGATAGACCCACTGACTCTTGACCATGTCGGCGATCGCGAGCCCGCGCTTCTTGTGGAAGGCAACGTCTTCGATGCCTTCTGCTTTCGCCGCCCGGAGATTGTCGAGGCTCGCATAGCCGCCATCGGCGGCGACCTGTCGTGGCATCGTCCCGTAGTGTGTTCGATGCCGTTCGAGCATCGGCATGAAGCGCTGACTATCGACCGGATTGCCTCGCTCGATGACCACGTCGAGGATGAGGCCACTGCGCCCCGAAGCCAGATTGATTTTGTGTCCGTACTGAACGTCGCGCGCACCCTTTATGATGATGTCGGTATGCGGCTCGAACAAGCTCACGCACTTCTCGCTCGCGGGGACCTTCTCACCGCCGAACACCCGCCGCTCAGTTTGCGAAATCACCTGCAGAACAAGTGTTTCGTAGTGCGCTACCTGCGCTAGCCAGTCCGGCAGTTCAACGCCGGTGACGCCCGGGCTCAGCAGCTGCTCACGTACCCTCGCTACCGCTTCCAAGGTTGAACGCGTCGCCCCAATCAAATCGCGATACAGACGTTGGCGTTGCTTCGCACCACGCGCATACCACAGCGCCCGCGCACGCTTCTTCGCCAATCGAGTGTGGTTCACGAAGCACAACTCCGGCGCGCCAGGCAACTCGCGCGCCTGTGCGAGCAGACGAACCACAACACGCACGCCATCCCACAGCAGATGACTGTCGCTCGGCGCGTGGATGGCACTGTCCGTTACCGTGCTATCAATCCGTACACGCTGTGCCGGCTCAATGCGCGTCTCTTTCGCCGTCGCCAGCAGGGCGCGATGAATAGACTCCCACGTCGATACCTGGATCGCCGAGACCACCCGCTGTAAGGCAGACTTCTTCGGACGTTCATTACCCGGCAACCGGGCGAAGGCCTGAAAGCTCGCCGAGTCCTGCAGGTGAAAGGCCAGCTCCTCGTAACTCAATTGCCGGTGCTGCTTGAGCACCGCGCAGCGCAGCACCGACTCCGCCGACAGTCCGCGTCGACCGGTGGGCTTCAAACCCCGCCGACACAGATCGTTCATGACCGGCGTGAGGACCTTGGGGTGAGCATCGAGCCACTCGGACATGCCCTGCAGCTCTCGCCCCAGGTCATGGTCAGCAAACAGCTCGTATATACTCGCTTGGGCCGTGCGTTTCTGACGCATTCCCCCTCCTGTGGTGTCGATGATTGTGTGGAAAATCAGAGGTTTGAAGTTCCATTAGATCACGACCTACCGGAGGTTTCGATCCCTTAAGCGACAAATTTTCCTTTTTATTTCAACCGCATCGCGTTTAGGGATGCACACTAGCTAAGAGTCTATTCGGAATCCGCAATTTGCGTAGCGCACCGCACGAGGTGGTCGATGACCGGGGCAAACCCTGCCCACCACCCGGCTCGAGATGTCCGCCTGGCCTACTTACTGGCCTGCAGCGGCCTTCGATCCGGGCTTGAATCGCCAGATATAAAAGGGGCTCTGGCCGGCGATATGTGATGGACTCTGCAACACCAGGTGCGGAATGGCGCTGTCCGCCAGGTACAGCCAGCCGTCCGGGCCAAAGGAAAGGCCGTCGGCCCATCGGATGCGCTGGTCCTTGATCAGCGTTTCGAGGCTGCCGTCCGGCGACAGTTTTACGACCGCCTGATGTTCCACGTCGGTGATGAACACGTTGCCTTCATCGTCCGTGGACAGACCGTCGTTCAGCGGCTTCGTCCCGACGGCTTCGAGCGCCGCTTCAATCGTCTGCTCGTCTGCAGTGAAATCATTGAGCAGCCGTGTAGGCACGCGATACATGGTGGAGTGATTCATCGCGGCGAAATAGAGCCAAGCGTCGTCGCGGCTGATCGCAATCCCGTCGATCCCCGTTTTCATTGCAACTAAGCCGCCGAAATAACTCATGTCGCGAAGAGGGGTTCTGATGAGGTAGTTCTGCGGATAAACGCTTTCGTGCCGATTCAACAGGCGTCGTGCCTGCTCCGCTTCTACGTCATAGACGATGAGGGCCGGCCGTTTGACCCAGAAACCAACGTCGGCGATGTAGACATAACGTCCGTTCGAATCGATCTGTAGATCCTGCAGGAACGAGCCTGGCGGTGCGATCGTGTTGTTGAAGTGATGGCGGTGAACGACCTCCCCGCTCGCGAGGTCGATGGCGGTCAAGCTCGGGTCGCCCAGGCCGTGATGGCCGGGATCGATGATCCACAGGCGCTCGCGTCGATCGATGACGACACCGAGCGGGCTTTGAAAGAGTTCGGACTGGCGCGCGGCGTCAGGAAATGGCCGGGCCTCATCATCGTTCCATACGTAGAGTTTGGGATTTTCGGGGTGTGATTCGGGGTGCACGGTAAAGAAAATCCGCCCGTCAGCCGCCACCGCTGCATTTCCGATAGGACGTTCGAAGACGACCGCTGCCTCGAGCGCATCGCGGCCCAGCGTCGGCGCGGTGGTGAGGTCGGGGTAATGCCGCCCGCCGCCAAATGCGAACCAGGCTGCCGCCGCACCGACGATTAGGGCAAAGCCGAGCAGTACCGCCGATGTATAGAGGAAACGCAGCATATTGAACATTTTATTCGACGACACCGGCCGGGCGATACTCAAGGCCGTCAGCGCGGCCCTGTGCACCAACCAGGGCTTCGTGACCCAGGCGGGGAGCCCCTAAGCGCTGGCTAATGAAAGCGAGGGTTTGGCGCAGCGCCTGCTCGGGTGAACGCGAGACCGATTGATTACCACCGACATACCTGATTTGATCGACTTTGGCGTTTGGTATTGGTCGGTCGAAACCTGCGAGCCGGCAGGAAACTCGATTTCCGAACCGTTGTTACACAAGCTTACGATAGTCACGCCGCCGACCTGCAACCACATGCGGCAAAAAAACCGCCGTCAGGAGGAGAGCATGAGCACAATTCTGTTCACTAAAGTGAATATATTGGAGGGTGAGTCGTCCGCGCTGGTGCCGGGCGAAGTCCTGGTCGAGGGCAATCGAATCAAGACGGTCGCGCTCGAAGGCGAGACCATTACCCGCGACGGCGTGTCCGAAGTCATCGACGGCGGCGGCGCCTGTCTGATGCCCGGCATGATCAATCCGCACTGCCATTTCACCTACTGTGACGCTACGAGTCTGGCGGATACCAATTCACTGCCGGTCGAGGAGCACATGTTGGTCACGATGCGTAACGCGAAAACCTATCTCGATTACGGATTCACGGCTGCGATCGGCATGGCTTCGGCAAAACCGCGGCTCGAAATTGCAGCTCGCAACGCGATCGACAAAGGCGAATTTCCGGGGCCGCGCATACGTGCGTGCACGCCGGAGTACACGGTCAGCGGCGGTCTCGGCGATGATTCGAGGCTTGATCGTTACATACCTTCGATCGGGCTGGTGTGCAACGGTGCTGAAGAATTCCGCAAATCGATCCGGCAATTGATTCGGGAAGGCGTCGATCTCGTCAAGTTCAATAACTCCGGCGACAGCTTCACCTTCGGCAGTGTTCCCGGATACGTCAACCCGATGACTGAGGATGAGGTCAAGGCCATTTGCGAGACGTCCTTGAATCTGGGTAAACGCGTTGCCGCCCACGCCCATACCGACAGCGGCGTTCTGCAGTGCATCCGCTATGGCGTCGAGTTCATCAATCATGCAACTTTTGCGACGGACGCAACGATTGAGGAACTGGCCAAACACGCCGACAAGCACTGGGTGACGCCCGCCATCGCCGCCCGTTACAACACGACTTATGAAGCGGGCGACTGGGGCATCACGACCGAAATCGCCGAAGCGATGGGCAATAAGCGCGAACTCGAGGCAGGCTGCGAGAATATGCAGAAGATGCACAAGGCCGGCATCAAGGTGCTGCCCTTCGGTGATTACGGATTTGCCTGGCTGCCGATCGGCACTGATGCGCGCGATATCGAGCACATGGTGAACCTCTTCGGCATGCAGCCTTTCGAGGCATTGCGTGCCGCGACAGCCTATGGCGGTGAAGCCTGGGCCGGTGCCGGCGGTGAGCTGTTAGGCCGCGTCAAGGCGGCTTACCTGGCCGATTTGATCATCGTCGATGGTGATCCACTCGCCGACTTATCGATCCTGCAGGACATCACCCGTATTACCGCGGTGATGAAGGATGGGCGATTCCATCGACGCCCGGCGCCGGGTGAGCCCTTCGCCACATTCGGTGAGGCGCGCGAACAATCGGCTGCCTGAATCCTGCGGTAACCGGCTTACCGTCTCCGCGATAAGAAAGAGGAAGTGTTCATGCCCAAGCTGCGCGTCGCCGTCGACATCGGTGGGACATTTACCGATATCTGCGTGCTCGACGAAAATACGGGTACGCTCGAAATCGCCAAAGTGGCTTCGTCGGAGGATCCGATCGACGCCGCGCTGAGCGGCATGGACAAGCTAGGGATCGATCTCGAAGATGTCACGCTCTTCGCCCACGGCACGACCGTGGCGACGAATGCACTCATCACCCGCCAGCTGCCGTCGACCGCAATGGTCGTGACCGAAGGCTTTCGCGACGTCATCGAGATCGGGCGATCGACGAAACAGGACCTGTGGGACGCCTACAAGGATAATCCGCCACCTTATATAAGGCGGCGCGATCGCCTGCCGTTTACCGAGCGCACCACGGCGCTTGGCGAGGTCGAAATGCCGGTCGATGAAGCGGCCGCGCGAGAACTCGCTGGAAAACTGAGACGGCGGTCTTACGAGGCCGTCACCATTTGCTTCATGAACTCGTTTGCGAACCCCGCCAATGAGCGTGAAATGAAACGGATACTGGCCGAAGAGCTCCCGGGCGTTGCAGTGTCGAACTCTGCCGACGTATTGTGCGAGATTTTCGAGCACGATCGATTTTCGACGGCGGTCGTGAATGCCGTCGTACACCCGGTTATCGGCGCCTACGCCCTGCGCCTGCAGCAAAGGCTGCGCGACGGCGGCTACCGCAGCGACCTTTTGTTGTTGCACAGTGGCGGTGGCGTCATGACGCCTAATACCCTCGACCGCCAGGCCGCGCGCCTGGCCGGGTCGGGCATCGCCGCCGGTGCGGTGGCGAGCAAGTACATTGCTACGCTTTGCGGATTCGAAAATTCCATCGGTTTCGACATGGGTGGAACGAGTACCGACGTCTCGTTGGTCTTCGGCGGCGATTCGACCGTCACGCGAGAGTGGTATATCGAATACGGTCATCCGATCTGTTTCCCCAGCATCGATATCAAGACGATAGGCGCGGGCGGGGGTTCCATTGCCTGGATCGACGACGCGGGTTCACTGCGCAACGGGCCGCAATCAGCCGGTGCGCGCCCCGGACCCGCATGCTACGGCCAGGGCGGTGAACAACCCACGAATACCGATGCTGATCTAGTGCTGGGCCGGCTCGGCAGCGGACTCGCGGGCGGTGACCTGCGTCTGGATCCGGCGCTCGCCCGGGCGGCGCTCACCCGTCACGTCGCATCAGCTATGGGAGTAGGCGTAACCGAGGCCGCGAAAGCCGTCATCGACGTGGCCAACGCCAACATGGCGGACGCTATCCGGCTCGTTTCCATCATGCGCGGATACGACCCGCGCGATTTCGCCCTGATTGCGTTCGGCGGCGCAGGCGCTCTGCACGGTGCTGCGCTCGCCCGCGACCTGTCGATCCCGACCGTGATCATTCCGCCCAACCCCGGCGTCACCTCGGCGCTCGGTTGCCTGCTGGTCGATATTCAACACGACATCACCCTGGTGTACCTGGAGGAGACGACTTGCGCCAATCCGGCCGCTGTCGAAGAGGCATTCGGAGCACTCGAAACTGAGGCGTACGAGCGGCTCGAGAGCGAAGGCGTCGAGCCTGCACAGCGGGTGCTGCAGCGCTCAATTGACATGCGTTATGCGGGTCAATGGCGTTCGATCGCGGTGCCGGTTCCCGCGCCCTTTGTCTCCATCGATGAAGTGGTGCGCGCGTTTGAGGAAGCGCACCTGCGGGAATACAAATACAAGCGCGACGGGGTCGCGCTCGAGATATTCCGACTCAACCTCACGGCGATTGGCCTGACCCCGAAAGCCGAGCTCAAACGCTATGAACCGAGCGGCAGAACCAGCTCTCCGCACGCCGAACGTCCGGTCGTTTTCGATAACGCCAACGAGACCCTCGAGACACCGGTTTACCTGCGGGACGATCTCATGGCTGGAATGGAGATCGAGGGACCCTGTATCGTCGAACAACTCGATTCAACCACACTGGTACCGTCGGACGCGACGGTGAACGTTGATGAATGGTTGAACCTGCGGATCACCGTGTAAGGTCCTAGGAGAACACCAATGGACGAGCGCGTAAAAAAGATCACAAGCCTGGACCCGGTCACCTTCGAGGTTCTGCGTAATGCCTTCATCACGATCGTCGATCAGATGGCCGAACAGGTGCGGCGAACCTGCTACTCCTTCGTGGTGTACAACCGTGATTTCTCGAACGGTCTGTGTAACGCCCGCGGCGATACGGTGGCGCAGGGCAATCAGGACCTGGCGGCACACGTCGGCACCCTGCATTACACCTGCAAAGCAGTCATCGAGGATTTCGACGGAGATATTCATCCGGGCGACGTGTTCCTGGTCAACGATCCCTATATCGGCGGCACGCATTTCAGCGACACACGTGTGCTCGTGCCGATCTTCTGCGGCAGCGAATTGATCGCATGGAGCCAGGCCAACGGCCATTGGGCGGACATGGGTGGCAGCGTACCGGGCTCCTTCGATGTGACCGCGACCGAGATGTTCAAGGAAGGCATTCGCGTGCCGCCGGTCAAGATCTGGCGTCGCGGCGAGTACTGCGCCGATGTGGCCAATCTCGTCGCCAAGAATACTCGCGATCCGTCCGCCATCATCGGCGACATGGTTGCCCAGACCCAGGCCTGTAAGCTTGCCGAGCGCGAAATCCTGCGCCTGGCCGACAAGTATGGCGTCGAGACCATCAAGACCGCGTTTGCCGAGGTACAAGACTACGTCGAACGTGCCGTTCGGCAGCGCCTGGCCGAACTGCCCGACGGCGAATGGGAGACGGTCGATTACGTCGATCAGGATCCAAGCGGCGAGGAAGGCATGATCCCCATCCACGTGAAAATGATCATTCGCGGCGATGAGGTCGAATTCGACCTCACTGGATCACATCCCACGATTGGATCCATGTACAACTGTGCTTTTGGCGGTACGTTCGCGGGCATCGTCGCCGGTATGAAGACATTCTTTCCCGATATTCCGCTGAACTCGGGACTTTACCGTACGATTACCGTAACGGTTCCGGACGACACCATCGTCAGCGCCCGCTGGCCGGTTGCCGTCAGTGGTTTCGTCATGCCGTTCGAGAAGATCATGAATTCGATCTTCGAGCTGTGGTCAAAGCTCATGCCCGAACGTGCTATGGCCTGCGCTTTCAACATCGAATATCTGCAAACCGGTGGCTACGATGCGCGATATCCGAACCGGCCTTATTTCATGCTCTATGATTGGCTGTCCGGTGGCTGGGGTGGACGCAATGGCAAGGACGGGCTCGGCGCTACCTCCTCATGCTTCGGCGTGGGTCTCATGATCCAGCCCGTGGAGGGCCAGGAACGCCTGTGTCCGGTACGCACCGATCGCTTCGAAATCGTCACCGACAGTGCCGGCCCGGGTGAATTCAGGGGCGGCGTGGGCCTCGACAAAGAAGGCACGATTCTCGATGCCGAGGACTGTGTGTTCTCCTATTTCTGTGATCGCGAACGTTCCGTAGTGTGGGGTATCGAGGGCGGTCTGCCGTCGCGGCCGCACGGGCTGTGGATGGAATACGGCGGTAAAAAGGAATTTCTCGGCGCCGTTTTTTCCGACGTGCCGGTCAAAAGGGGGACACGCTTCTGGCGTGGAACGGCCGGCGGCGGCGGCTACGGTGATCCCCTGAAGCGCGATCCCGAGAAGGTTAAGGCGGACGTCGAAGACGATTATGTGTCCGTCGCGCGCGCCGAGATGGATTACGGCGTCGTCATCAAGGTCATCGACGAAGACCTCGCGGAATATGAGGTCGATGAAGAAGCGACGCTCGAGGCGCGCGAGACGATCGCCGCCAAGCGCCGTGGATGGCTGCAAGAAGAGCCCGAATCCGTGGCACAGCGTTTCCGCGACGGTGAAATCGATCTATATGACGTCATCCGGCGTTACGGCGTGATCTGCAACTGGGGCACGGGTGAGCTCCTGCCCAATTCGACGCGCGATTTCAGGACATCTATGCAGCGGCGCAGCGCCTCACACTGGACCTGAAGGCGTTCAGAACAAGGTATAGATGAACGGGGCCACGGCGGACCCTTGCGCGAACACGATCAGTCCGCCCAGCAAAACCATAATGATGATGATCGGGGCGAGCCAGTATTTCTTGTTCTCGCGCATATAACCCCAGAGGTCTTTCAAGAGGTCTAACACTAGTCAGGCTTCTCCATTAGTAAGGTTTCTCCATCTTTTCGACTGGCGAGCGCGTGCTCTCGAGTCGATAGCTCTTGGCTTTGGTGTCAAACGATCGCGCCATCGTATCGCGTCCTCGAATGCGCATGAGAACGGCCATTGGCGTGATCACTAGATAGAACACGATGCCGAGTATCACAGGCGTCATGATGCGGTTCAGCAATAATCCGAAGCGCATCCATGCGCGGTAAACCGGCCGCAGGCTCGTCGGCGCCGCGGCGCCCCAGGTGGCGAACAGGCATGCGAAGACCCAGGGCCACACGGGGAAGGAAGCATTCCACAGCCACGGCAGCAGCACTCCGAACAGGGCCGCGATGATCACACCCATGGTAAACGCAAACTGCCTGAGACCTTTGGCGTTTAGTTCCGGAATATCTATCGATTGGGTCATGGTCAATCCAGCTCGAACTCATCCTTCCAGGAATCATCCTCGTCCCAGGCGGGCTGCTCGGTTTTGGCAAGCACGTAATTTTCGAGCACCAGATAATCCATCTCCGTACGCATGAAGCAGCGATAGGCGTCCTCGGGCGTGCACACGATCGGTTCGCCGCGGACGTTAAAAGAGGTGTTGACCAACACGGGGCAGTCCGTGCGCCGCTCGAACGCCTGTAACAGCTTGTAGAAACCGGGGTTCGTCTCTTCGTGTACTGTCTGGACCCTCGCCGAATAATCGACGTGCGTGACCGCCGGGATCTCCGATCGCGACACGTTCAACTTTTCGATTCCAAAGAGCGACTGCTCGTTTTCTGTCATCGGGATCTGCCGATCGGTCGCGACATCGGCAACGAGTAGCATATAGGGGCTTGCCCGGTCGAGATCGAACCATTCGGACACGCGCTCGCTCAGCACCGCCGGGGCAAAGGGCCGGAACGACTCCCGATACTTGATTTTCAAGTTCATCACGGACTGCATGCTGCGGCTGCGCGGATCGCCGATGATCGATCGCCCACCAAGCGCCCGCGGGCCGAACTCCATCCTGCCCTGGAACCAACCGACCACATGCTCGTCAGCCAGCACCTCGGCAATGCGTGAATAAAGCACGGCTTTGTCCACGACCTCGTAGTTCGCTTCGACCGAATCGAGGTAGGCGCGGATCTCCTCGTCGCTGAAACGGGGACCGAGATAGGAACCTGCCATCGCGTCGCTGCCGTTGACGGACCGTTCCTTGCCGAAAAACTCGTGCCATACCGCGAGTGCCGCACCGAGGGCACCGCCTGCATCGCCCGCCGCCGGCTGGATCCAGATGTCCTCGAAGGGCCCTTCTCGCAGCAGCCGCCCGTTGGCCACGCAATTGAGCGCAACGCCTCCAGCCATGCAGAGGGATTGCACATCCAGCTCGTGCTGGATGGTTTGCCCGAGACGCAACACCACTTCTTCAGTGACCGCTTGAATCGACGCCGCGATATCCATTTCGCGCCTCGTCAGCGGTGTCTCGCCCTGCCTCGGCGGACCGTCGAACAGCTCGTCGAAGCGGGCGTTCGTCATCGTCAGCCCGGTCGTGTAATCGAAGTAATCCATATTGAGGCGGTAGGTCCCGTCGTCCTTGATGTCGACTACATTGTCCAGAATTTTTTGGGTATATAGCGGCTTACCGTAGGGCGCGAGGCCCATTAGTTTGTATTCACCCGAGTTGACTTTGAATCCCGTGTAGTAGGTGAATGCGGAATAGAGGAGCCCCAGTGAGTGGGGGAAATCGATGCGCCATTGCGGCTCGAGCGTCTTCCCTTCGCCTAGCCAAACCGTGGTCGTCGCCCATTCCCCAACACCGTCGAGACACAGTACGGCCGCGCGCTCGAATGGACTGGGGAAAAAAGCCGACGCCGCATAGGATTCATGATGCTCGGTGAACATCAGCGGCGGGAGTTCGGCGACTTTACATGCGCCGATTTCGGCCAAGGCAGTTTTGAGCTCCGTTTTTAAATAGAGTTTTTCTTTAAGCCAGACTGGCATCGCGGCGACGAAAGAGCGGAATCCCACTGGAGCGTACGCCATATAGGTTTCCATCAGGCGGTCGAATTTGAGTAGTGGCTTATCGTAGAAGACTATCCGATGGACATCGCCGAGGTTTAAGTGCGCCTCATCAAGGCAATAGCGAATCGCGTTCCCGGGAAACCGGGCGTCGTGCTTCTTGCGTGAAAAGCGTTCTTCCTGCGCGGCGGCGATAATTCCACCATCGCGGATCAACGCGGCCGCGCTATCATGATAGTAGGCGGAAATACCTAGAATATTCATTTCGTCATTTGAACGATCGATGAATGCTCGGGTTGCAAAGCTGTCTCTTACTCCGACTTCGAGTCTGATTCACCGCGCCACGAAACCTCCATCCACGGCGAGCGCATGTCCCGTCATGAACGATGCGCCGTCGGAACATAACCACACGACGGCACTTGCAATTTCCTCCGGTTCGGCCAGGCGCCCCATCGGTTCGTGCTTGGCGAGCTTGTCGAGGAAGCCCGGAATCTCCTTTTCAGCGGTTTCAGTCATGTTCGTGTGCACGCCGCCGGGACATACAGCGTTGACGCGGATGTTGGACTTCGCGTATTCGAGGGCGGCGTTCTTGGTGAGGCCGACGACGCCGTGTTTGGCCGCGCAGTAGGCGGGAGCATGACTCATGCCGACGAGCCCGGCGACTGACGCCGTGTTCACGATCGCGCCGTTGCCCTGGGCCATCATCTGCCGAAGTTCATACTTCATGCAAAACCATACCCCCGTCAGATTGACGGCGATCACCTGGTTCCAAGTAGCGGTATCGTAATCCGCAGTTTTTCCCATGCCGCCGCCGATGCCGGCGTTATTGAAGGCGAGATCGAGGCGGCCGAAGTGGTCGATGGTCTTTTGCACCATCGACTCAACACCGGTTTCGTCGGATACGTCGACCTGCCAGGCAAGCGCCTCGCCGCCGCCGGCTTCAATCTGGCTGACCGTACCTTCACAAGCGGCCAGATCGAGGTCTGCGATCAGCACTTGCGCGCCTTCACGCGCCAGCGCGACGGCGCTCGCTCGGCCGATCCCGGATCCGCCGCCGGTGACAAGTGCAACTTTACCTTCACAGGTTTCCGCCATGGTGTTTTCCCCTCATGTATTTTTTCCGCGGCGTGAAGAGTGCCGGAGACGGAAAAATTAATCCAACCTCGAAAAAGAGAGAGCGACTCGAGTTATTCGCCACACCCGTTTTCGCGGGCTGGCGATCGGGATCCTTGGGGCTTGGTGACTGCTCCCGCATCTTCACCATCCACCTAAGCCGTTATTCGTGCGGTTTCATGAAGAGCAGATAGGCGATGGCCGCGATCCCGGCGGCGCCGAAAGTCATACACATGACCATGATTTGATAACGAACGGCAATCTGTGGTTCTACGCCAGACAGTATCTGCCCGGTCATCATTCCCGGAAGCGATACCAAACCGACGGCGAGAAACAGGTTTACCATTGGGATGAGAGCGGTTTCGAGCGCGCGCCTGCGCGCCAGTTCATAGCTCACCGCGTTCCTTCGTTCCGCTTCGAAGCGTTCCGCGGCAAGGCTTACGGTATTCATTGCGCTGGAAAAGATCATGCCGGCGATCGGGATCACCGTGCGCGGCGCGAACCAGGGGTCAAGCCTCAATACGCCGATCGTGACGATTGCAAGCGTGAACACGCCGCCGATGGCAATCGCTAAGAGCGTCTTCAAATACAGGCCGCGGCCGTGGGATTCGAGTGGCCTCAGAGCGATCCAGCTCGACGCTCCGAGCATGATTGCAAGAACAGCAACGACGATACCGGCGCTATCCGTCTCGAAAACATAGGTCAATACGTATCCGATGAGCGCGAGCTGTACGATCATCCTCGCCGTTGCATAGATGGCCGTGTTGCTGCCGGCGGACCAGCGCCACAGAACAAATGCGACCGCGCCAACCGGGGCGAATGCAAAGGCGAGGTTTATGACAGGAATGACTGTGAGGGTTTCGTTCATCGATCAAAGGATCTCACGCCGCTCAAGGGAATTCGACATGCGTGCCGAGAGCCCGGGTGCGCGACAGCCTATCGCCGGGCCATCGACGATCACCGGAGCAGGCGCTTCCCATAGCCGCGCGGACGCCTTTTAATGCTTCAAACATAAACGTGAGGACGGTGTATTGACTGATGCGATTCCAGACCGGGCGGAGGTCGTCGTCGTGGGAGGCGGCATCGTGGGTTGTTCCATGGCCTACCACCTGACGAAAATCGGTATCGAGGACGTGGTGCTGTGCGAGCGCCGGCAGCTCACCTGCGGCACCACCTGGCACGCCGCGGGTCTCGTGGGGCAGCTTCGCGGTTCCCGCAACATGACCCGCCTCGCGAAGTACACCGCGGAACTCTATACCGACCTCGAACGGGAAACCGGCCAGGCGACGGGCTTCAAGCAGAACGGCTCGATATCGTTGGCGACAACCGACGGGCGCTTTGAGGAGTTGAAGCGCATGGCGTCGATGGCGAAGGTGTTCGACTTGGCCGTCGAGGTGATCACGCCGGACGAGGTCAAAGCGCGTTACCCCCTGATCCATACCGGTGATGTGATCGGGGCGATCCGGATCCCGTCCGACGGACAGGTGAACCCGGTCGACGTTACGCAGGCCCTGGCGAGCGGAGCGCGAATGGGCGGCGCACGCATCTTCGAAGATACGAAGGTCCAATCGATTTTGACGCAGGGCCGCAAGATCCGCGGCGTTGAAACAGAGCGCGGCGTGATCGAGGCCGACTACGTCGTGCTGTGCTGCGGCATGTGGACCGGCGAACTAGCGGCGACGGTCGGCGTTCAAGTACCACTGCATGCCTGCGAGCACTTCTATATCGTCACGGAGCCACTCGAAGGCGACATTCGCGAGCTCCCGGTACTGCGCGACTACGACGCCTGTGCTTACTATAAGGAAGACGCGGGCAAGATTCTGCTCGGAGCCTTCGAACCGGAATCGAAACCCTGGGGCATGGACGGGATACCGGAGTCCTTTTGCTTCGATCAGCTTCCTGACGACCTCGAACATTTCGAGCCGATCTTAGAAATGGCCTTGCACCGCATGCCGATCCTCGCGGATATCGGTATTCAAACGTTCTTCTGCGGGCCGGAGAGCTTTACACCGGACGTCCGCTACCACCTCGGCGAAGCGCCGAATCTCGACAACTGTTTTGTCGCCGCTGGCCTCAACTCGATCGGGATCCAGTCGGCCGGCGGCATCGGTAAAGTGCTCGCCGAATGGATCCGCGACGGTCACCCGCCTATGGACCTGTGGGAGGTCGACATCCGACGCAATCTGCCGTTTCAGACCAACCGCAAATACCTACACGACCGCGTGAAGGAATCCCTGGGCTTGCTCTACGCGACGCACTGGCCTTTCCGCCAGAATGAAACCGCGCGTGGGGTACGCCGCTCGCCGTTTTACGATCGCCTGGTCGCGTGCGGCGCCTGTCACGGACTCGACTTTGGCTGGGAGCGCCCCAACTGGTATGCGCCCGCAGGCATCGATCCGCGCTATGAGCATAGCTACGGGCGCGAAAACTGGTTCGAGTATTCGGCGGCGGAACACGCTGCGGTACGAGAGAATGTCGCGTTGTTCGATCAGACCTCCTTCGCCAAGTTTCGCCTGCAGGGTCGCGACGCCGAACAGGTGCTCAACTGGGTTTCGGCGAACGACATCGCGGTGGCACCCGGGCGCGTCGTCTATACGCAATGGCTGAATGAACGCGGCGGTATCGAAGCCGACTTGACGGTGACGCGCCTCGCCGAAGACGATTTCTTGATCGTGACCTCCGGCGAGACCGAGGTCCGTGATTTTCACTGGCTCGAACGCCAGATACCCGACGGTAGCCACGCCTTCCTGTCAAACGTCACATCCGCCTTCGCGGTCCTGTCGGTGATGGGGCCCAGTTCGCGCGATCTTCTGCAGTCGCTGTCGCCCGATGATCTATCGCCTCCAGGGTTTCCCTTTGCTTCGAGCCGAGAGATCGAGATCGGTTACGCGCGTGTTCGTGCTTCGCGCATCACCTATGTGGGCGAGCTCGGGTGGGAATTGTACGTGCCTACGGAATTCGCCCTGGGCGTCTACGAAGCGATCGTCGCGGCGGGCACGGCATTCGGACTCGTTCACGCGGGCTACCACGCCTTGAATTCATTGCGCATGGAGAAAGCGTACCGGCATTGGGGACACGACATCTGTGACGAAGATTCGCCGCTCGAAGCGGGACTCATGTTCGTCGTCAAGCCCGAAAAACCCGGCGGATTTCTGGGGCGTGATGCCCTGATGCGGCAACTCGAAGCAGTGCCGTCCCGGGCCTTGGTGCAGTTCAAGCTCTCCGATCCCGGGCCACTCCTGTTCCAAAACGAACCCATCTGGCGGGATGACCGCATCGTCGGGTATATCACCTCGGGCGTGTTCGGTCACACCCTAGGTGCTGCGATCGGACTCGGTTACGTCAACCGTTCCGAAGGCGTCGACGACGCCTTCGTGACCAGCGGCGCCTACGAAATTGAAGTGGCGGGCGAGCGGATACCGGCGATCACTTCCTTGCAACCTCTATACGACCCCGAATCCGAGCGGATCCGGTGCTGACGCCGGCTTCGAAACACGCCGGTCGCACCGCCGGCGTTCTTGTCGCCTACGGGCCGCAGCGGTAGAGTGAAGCGAGTACCGTCAACACCACTCGTTATTGGAGCGACATAAGATGAGCGAGCCCGCCGAACGCCTCTCATCCGCCGAGAACATCCCGGATCTGGAGGCCCTGTGGCTCCCCTTTACCCACAACCGCTATTTCAAGAAGCACCCACGCCTGGTGAGCCGCGCGGAAGGCATGTACTACACGACACCGGACGGCAGGCAGATACTGGACGCCATGTCCGGCCTGTGGTGCTGTAACGCGGGACACCGCCATCCGAAAATCGTCGAAGCAGTCAAAGCGCAACTGGATGATCTGGATTATGCGGTCGCCTTTCAGGCGCATCATCCGAAGGCGTTCGAACTCGCAAATAAGCTGACGGACGCCGCGCCGGGGGATCTCAACCACGTATTTTTCGTTAATTCCGGATCGGAAGCCGTCGACACCGCGCTCAAGATCGCAATCGCTTATCACAAGGTACGCGGCGACGGCGGCCGTTTTCGGCTGATCGGTCGGACAAAGGGCTATCACGGTGTCGGCTTCGGCGGTATTTCGGTCGGGGGTATGACACCTAATCGAAAGGCATTCGCGAGCGCGCTGATTCCGGGCGTCGACCATCTGCCTCATACGCACGATCTCGAACACATGGCGTTCACGCGTGGGCAGCCCGAATGGGGCGCGCACCTGGCGGACGATTTGGAACGCATCGTGGCCCTGCACGATGCATCAACCATCGCGGCAGTCATCGTCGAGCCGATGCAGGGATCGGCGGGCGTCATCGTACCGCCCACCGGCTATCTCAAACGCCTGCGCGAGATCTGCGATCGTCACGGGATCCTGTTGATCTTTGACGAGGTCATCACGGCTTTCGGACGTCTCGGTGAACTGTTTTCGC
This sequence comes from Gammaproteobacteria bacterium, assembly GCA_963662545.2. Taxonomy (GTDB): domain Bacteria; phylum Pseudomonadota; class Gammaproteobacteria; genus JAYYZW01. The sequence goes on along the minus strand of CAXXLL010000003.1, from coordinate 514,986 downwards.
CGACGCGATTTGATGTCCTGCCGGACATTATCAGCTTCGCCAAGGGCGTTACCAGCGGCATGGTTCCACTCGGCGGTGCCCTCGTACGCGAGGGGATCTACGAAGCGTTCATGCAGGGTCCGGAACACCTCGTCGAGTTCTTCCACGGCTATACTTATTCCGGGCATCCACTTGGTTGCGCGGCCGCGGTGGCGACGCTGGACGTCTACCAGGAGGAGGGCTTATTCGAGCGGGCGCGCATGCTCGAACCGGTGCTTGAGGACGCTATCCATTCGCTGCGCGACGAACCCAAAGTCATCGATGTCCGGAATATCGGTATCGCGGCAGCGGTCGAGTTCGAACCGATCGAGGGCCAGGCGTCGATCCGAGCGATGAACGTCTTTCACCACTGTTTCGATGCCGGCGTGATGGTGCGCTATAGCGGGGACATCATCGCCATCGGGCCGTCGACGACGGTGAGCGAACAGGAAATTGGTATCATCGTCGACACGCTTCGGGACGCGATACGGGCAAATCAGTAGAACCCATCGCAAAATTATTCGGGCCCACGTTGCCCCGTGAAAATCGGGGTTAAAAGGCGCCGCGCGCAGGGCATGGTGGTTCCATGTTCAAGCGCTAGAACGCAGCAAGCGTGGTTTGCAGGGGGCACCCCGGACGGCTGCCCGCGTGGGGCCGAATAATTTTGCGATGGGTTCTGCTCAATGACGAAAGCATGTTGGCGCCCTGAGCAGGATTCGAACCTGCGACCTACCGCTTAGGAGGCGGTTGCTCTATCCCCTGAGCTACCAGGGCAGTGGGGTGAGGAGTCTAGCAAACGGAGCGGGACGGATCAGGTGCATCATGTGGTCCACAGCTAGCTGGTTTTCACGCGAGCCAACCGCTATATAAAGGCGGCGCCGTGGGGTACTACTCGCCGGCATGCAAACAAGACCGAGAGCACGGGTGCAGGCCGTGAAGGCGGCGCGGGTGACTGCCCGGCGGATATCGCGACCTGTGATTGCGCGGCGCGGCGCGGCGTGAAAAGGCGCATTTCACGCCGAATCGTAGCTGTGTCACGAAGAAACGGGAGGCGGGGGCCAAACATCGACCTCGAGCCCATTGTGTCCAATTGTTACAGCATCGTTAAGAATTTAAACGATTGGCCGTTATAGGTTGATCGTTCACTCTCCACCAATGAGAATTACTTCTCAGAAACAAGGTCCGTCGCTTGATAGAAATATACTGCGATTTAGGGGACGATAAAAGAAGTCAATCGCTGCGGGACGATGACCAAAGAGACTTTAACCGATAGTTCTGCCAGAGATTTGGCTGTCTCTGGCGATTCTACCGTGCATGACATCTTCGAGCGCCGGTTGCAGGAAAGCGCTCTCAAACAAACCGTCGAGGTATATCCCGAAGCGGAACGCCGCGAACTGCTGCACCAAATCGACGACCTGGCGCGGCGTCTCGATTCGCTGGTCGAGGCGACGGGCAAAGTCCGAGAACCCCTGTCTTTAGATATACTGCTCACGCGCTTGATGACGCTGATCACGGATGCATTCGATGCAGATCGGAGTTCTCTGTTCCTCTACGACGCGGAATCCAAAGAGCTCTTCTCGCGCATCGCCCAAGGTGATCTCGTCGACGAAATCCGTTTTCCTGCAGACTCCGGCGTCGCCGGATCCGTATTTCAGAGCGGTGAACCCGCGATCATTCTCAACGCCTATATCGATCCGCGCTTCAATTCGTCGGTGGACGCTGAAACGGGATACCACACGCACAATATCCTATGCGTACCGCTACGCACGCGTGCCCATGACATCATCGGCGTGACCGAAGTCCTGAACAAGCGCAACGGTGATTTCTCCGCGGCCGACGCCGCCTTGCTGCAGGCATTTACGACTCACACGGCGGCGGTCATAGAAACGGCGCAGCTCAGCGAGCGCGCACGCGATTCACAGCGCGAAGAAGCGCGTATGCTCGAAGTCACGCAGGTCGTCTCATCCGAGCTCAATATTGAGAAACTACTGCGCAAGATCATCGGAATTGTCACCGATCTGCTCGAAGCGGAACGCAGCACGCTATTCCTCCACGACCCCAATACCGACGAATTATGGTCACGGGTCGCCGAAGGCATCTCGGAACGCGAAATACGGATCCCGTCGAAAGTTGGTATCGCCGGAGAAGTATTCACGACGCACACGGCGGTCAACATTCCGGATGCCTATGCCGACTCCCGGTTCAATCCGGCGGTCGACCGTAAGACCGGTTTCCGAACGCGCTCGATCCTCGGCGTGCCCGTTATTAACAAGCTGGGCGTACCAATCGGCGTACTACAAGTACTCAATCGACGCGGCGGTCCGTTTCGCCTGCGTGATCAGCGGCGCCTGGAAATGCTGGCCGCCCAAAGCGCTATCGCACTGGACAATGCGAGGTTGTTCCGCGAGGTCCTGGATGAACGGAATTACAGCGAGAACGTGCTCCGCAGTTTGTCGGACGGGGTGATCACGCTCGATACCTCGCACAATATCGTGAAGCTGAACGACGCTGCGTGCTCTATTCTTCGCGTCCGCGCCTCGGAGATCCTCGGGGGATCGGCTGCAAAGATCTTCGGCAATGGTAATACCTGGTTACTGGAGAGCGTCCAGAAGGTCGTCGAAAATCACGAACCGGACATCATCCTCGACGCCGATCTCCATACCTTCGACGGCCACGAAGTTACCGTCAACGTCAACACCACACCGCTTGCAGATACGGAAGGCCACTCCCTCGGTTGCACCATGATCATCGAGGACGTTACCGAAGAGAAGCGGGTGCGCGCGACCATGGCTCGTTACATGACTGCCGAAGTGGCAGAGCAGGTATTGGCCGAAGGAGAATCCGTTCTCGGCGGCCGTACGCAAAATGCGACGATCTTATTTTCCGATATCAAGGGATTTACTGAAATCGCGGAGAGTTTCGGAGCGCCGGAGACGGTGTCCATGCTCAACGAATACTTCACCGAGATGGTCGAGCTGGTGTTCGAATACCACGGCATTCTCGACAAGTACATCGGTGACGCCATCATGGCCGTCTTCGGGACGCCGTTCCCGTCTCCCGAGGATGCCGACAACGCAGTCAAGGTGGCGATTCGCATGCAGCAGGTGCTGGCCGCGCTCAATCAGCGACGGCACAGCGAGGGACGGCCCGAATTCGAAATCAGAATAGGCATCAACTCAGGCGATGTCGTCGCTGGCAACATTGGTTCGGCGCGTCGTATGGACTACACGGTCATTGGCGACAGCGTGAACATTGCGGCCAGACTCGAATCGGCCAACAAGCAGCTTGGAACCGGCATCCTGATCAGCGGAGCAACGCGGGACCTGCTGCACGGTGAGTATCGCATGCGGGAACTGGATCTGATCCGGGTCAAGGGCAGGCTAGAGCCGATTCCTCTTGTCGAAGTACGCGGCCTCTCCTCTGAAGCCATACCGGCATCCGAGTCCTCGATTATGAAACACTTTGCGAGCGGTATCGCCAGCTATCGTGAACGCTCCTGGTCGGACGCCGTCAGGCATTTCGAGATGGCCATCGAGGCGGATCGAACCGATCGGCCGAGCCGGCTGTTCCGCGAGCGCGCCCTGCATTATCAGGAACACGGCCCGGCGGACGATTGGGACGGCGTCTGGACGCTCGCGGAGAAATTAACAAAGACGGCGGATGACCGCCGTACCGACCGATAACGCGACCGCGTTCACCTGCGGCCCGCGACCGATTTTCAGCGCCGTCCGCTAGCCAGCTTCGACCATGTGTCGCGCAAGCTGACCGTGCGATTGAACACGGGTGATTGCGCGGTGCTTTCCTCGTCGCGGCTGAAATACCCGACGCGCTCAAACTGGTAGACGAGAACATCACCGTCGATAATCGAAGGCTCGGCAATGGCCTGCTCGATGACCTGCATCGAATCCGGGTTCAGGCAGGTCCGAAAATCTTCCTCGGCACCCGGGTCCGGCACATCGAACAGCCGGTCAAAAAGCCGGATCTCAACCGGCTTCCCGTATGCGCACGAAACCCAGTGAATAATTCCCTTCACCTTGCGCCCATCCGGCGTGGTACCGCCGGCGGTGTCCGGATCGTAAAAGCAATGCAGTTCGCGGATGTCGCCGTGCTCGTCGGTCAATACTTTCTCGCAGCGAATGACGTAAGCATTTCGAAGGCGCACTTCGGTGCCGGGTGAGAGCCGGTAAAATTTTTTCGGCGGATCGATCATGAAGTCGTTGCGCTCAATATAGATCTCGCGCGTTAATGGAATCTGGCGCCTACCGAAGGATTCATTTTTAGGATGATTCGGTATGCCCAGCCATTCGACTTCGTCTTCTGGGAAATTACCAATGACGAGTTTGACCGGATCAAGAACCACCATTGCGCGTGGTGCGGTCCGATCGAGTTCTTCGCGGACGCAATTCTCGAGTACGCCCATATCGATGACGGTCTGCTTCTTGGTTACCCCAACGCGATCGCAAAAATTCCGAATCGCCGCCGGCGGATATCCTCTGCGTCGCATTCCTTTCAAGGTTGGCAGGCGAGGATCGTCCCATCCCGAAACATGGCCTTCTTCTACCAACTCCAGCAGTTTGCGCTTGCTGGTAATCGTGAAATTGAGCTCGAGGCGCGCGAATTCGATCTGCTGAGGGTGGCAAGGTACATCTAGATGATCGAGGACCCAGTCGTACAATGGCCGATGATCTTCAAATTCGAGTGTGCACAAGGAATGCGTTATGCGCTCCAGTGCATCGGACACACAATGCGTATAGTCATACAACGGATAGATCTTCCAATGTTCACCCGTGCGGTGATGAACAGATTTCCGAATGCGGTATAGCGTTGGATCGCGCATGTTGATGTTGGGTGAGCCCATGTCGATCTTAGCGCGCAGTACATGTGCACCTTCCTCGAATTCGCCATTGCGCATGCGTTCGAAAAGAGTCAAGTTTTCTTCGACGCTGCGGTTCCGATATGGGCTGTCGCGTCCGCTCTCGGTCAAAGTTCCGCGGAATTGCCTGATTTCGTCCGCCGTCAGACTATCCACGTACGCCTTGCTTGCTGATATCAGGTCGCAGGCGTAGGCATACAACCGTTCGAAGTAGTCCGACGCGTGAAATAAGCGGTCCTCCCAGGCAAATCCCAACCACTTAACGTCCTCCTTGATCGCGTCGGTGTATTCTTCGCTTTCCTTGTCCGGGTTCGTGTCGTCGAAGCGCAGATTGCAGTTACCTCCATAAGCCAAGGCAGTACCGAAGTTGAGGCAGATGGACTTAGCATGTCCAATGTGGAGGTAGCCGTTCGGTTCCGGAGGAAACCTCGTTGCAACACGGCCGTCGTGTTTTCCACTGGCCTGGTCGGAATCGATGATGCCGCGTATGAAATTGACGGGTGTTGGCTTGGTTGTGGAATTCATTGTCGTCGGCTCACAGCATGCACTAACGCCCGCCGCCCTTGGTGAGTTTGATCTAGCTCAAAACCGTATTGGAGTCATTCCCAGAAACGCGGGCCGGTCACCGGGAGACAATTTCGAGACGAAATCAGATTTAAACCGCTATGCCGGGGATCCTTTTGGGTTTGGCGAATGGCTCGACCGGGGGCGGTGGATGTTACAATAATGCGGTAAATCGTACGTTCGGCGCAACGATTGACTATCGATTCGAACGGCCCGTGCGTGCGATTGAGCAAACTGGCTAACGGTTTTCCAAACTATGACTGCAGGGCGGGGTCAATCAGGAGGCGCAGAGCAGCGGCGATTTGCGCGCTTAGCGATCAATCTCGATGGATTGCTCAGTATTGACGGCAATGCCCCCATTCCCTGCACCGCACGAGACTACTGCGCCGGCGGAATGTTCATCACTGCCGATCCCGCGGCGTATGCGAGCGTTGCGCCGCAAACACCTGCGATACTTTACTTCGCGCTGTTCATAGGCGGAGAGAAAAAGGACTTTCAAGTAGGCCTTACTATCGCGCGCGCGGTCGCAAAGGGAATCGGTGTCTCTTTCAGGGATCCCGATCCGCAGACGATAGAACTCCTCAAACAGCTTGCAGCCCCGGCCGCAGCGCCAGCCATTCCCGATTCGATCGAAGGGCTAAGTGAAACGCACGGGGGATTTGCAGTCGAGTTTTCCGGGCTTCTCGGACCATTGACCAAATTGGCGGACGAACACACGCGCAAGATCTGTGACCGCTTTCTCGAACGCACTGACGACGTGCTCTTTCTTGCCGCTCGTGATGCCGACAATAATGTGGACGAAACACGGTTTCTGGACGGACAACGTGAAATACGCAAACGCCGGGATAAAGTTCGCGAAGAAGTACCGGCCAAAATCGAATTGGGGATTTCAATCCTCGGCAACCCGCTTTCGGATCAGGACAAGGAACCCGAGTCCATCGGTCTTTCTGATCTTTCCCTCGTTGACAAGGAAGATTTCGAAGAATTTCTCGCGGTGTCGGAACTCGAGCCCGAGTTCAGTGAACCATTATTCGCGCTTAGCCGACGCTTTACCTATTTGGCAAATCGCGAATTGGACACTGCTTCAATTCCGATCGGACCCAGCATTCTCTGTAATGCCCTGGCCGACAGCCTCAAAGGGCTCCAGTCCGATAGCCGTATCATCAAACGCATCTACGAGGTTCTGCACGAAGTCATGTCGGGCAATCTCGGGCCCTTCTACGAAGAGGTCAACGCGCTGCTCGTTGAACACGCCGTTCTGCCGGTGATCGAGAAGGACAAACCGGTTCTCAAGAAAAAACCACCGGCCAAGGCCGGTTTCGAGGTACCGATCGAAGGCGCCTTGGACGATACGATGGGGCAACCTGGAGCGGAGCAGGAGGACGATTTTACCAGTCTGATGCCGAGCCCCGAAAATTATCAAGGCTATCCGCAGCAACAAGCGCCAGCGCAAGCTCAACTTCGACCTGGATACGGCCCCGCGGTAACGGCCGGACCGTTGCCCGCGCCGGGCGCCGGGCAGCCCGTACCGCCCTACCAACCAGGCGCAGCCGGCGTTCAGCAAGCGCCACCGCCGATTTCACCGGGCGGAGTCGTCGCTGCGCCGCCGCCGATTTCACCGGGCGGAGTCGCCGCTGCGCCACCACCGATTTCACCGGGCGGTGTTGCCGCTGCGCCGCCGCCGGTTTCACCGGGCGGTGTTGTCGCCGCGCTATCGCCGGTTTCACCCGGCGGTGTTGCCGCTGCGCCGCCGCCGATTTCACCGGGCGGCGTTGCCGCTGCGCCACCCTCCGCGCCGCCGGCGTCCGCCACTGCAGGCGTCGCACTCCCCGCGCTCGGAGGCGGTGGGCTACCGGCTGGTTGGGTCACACCGGGCGTGCGCTATGCGGCGCCGTCGATGCAGCAGGTTTACTCGACCGCGCAAACACAAATGGCACTGCGCCGGCAGCTCACGCCGGATCAGGCGCAAATTTTCTCGGCAACCGTCAGGCAGCGTGGCGATTACAGTCGCGGCCAGGTCGTCGATGGGCTGAACGAGGTTCAGCAGGCTTTTGCCGAAATCGCTGATCCCCAACTGCTCGACGTCGACGGCATCAAGCAGCGGATCACCGATGCCCTCATCGGCGACGGGGCTCCGGAAAAAATGATCAGCAATGAGGCCAATGATGCGATCGAGGTCGTGGCCAACCTGTTCAGCGCCATGCTGAATGATGTACTCGTGGCTAAGAGCGCGAAGACGCATCTCACTCGATTGCAGCCCTCCGTACACAAGGCGGCTCTCATCGATTCGCAGTTCTTTGAATCTTCGGACCATCCCGTCAGGCAGGTCATCAATCGCATCGCGCAGGTTCGCGACGGTAAGAGCGAAGAAGACCAACGCCGCAATGCTCGAGTCCAGGAACTGGTGACGCAGGTAAACGAACAGTTTCACGATGACGTATCGATCTTCAAGCCCATGATCGCGGAGCTCGACAAAATCGTGCGGGAACAGGGCAGCGATTACGACAGTAGAGTCGGCGAAGTCGTCGAATCCTGTGAGAAACAGCAGCAAATCCTCGAACAACGCCGGGGCCAGTCGCTGGAAGCCACCGACCAAACCCTCGAACGATCCGATTTCCCGGAGGAATGGCATAAATGGCTGGAGCGGTCCAAGGATCTGGAAGTCGGCGAGCGCATGCTCATGAACGCCAATACGACGAATCCGATCATCGTGACGCTCGTATGGAAGGAGGCAAAGAACAACCTGTTCGTGTTCGTCGATGAATTGGGAAACAAGGCGAGCACCTTGACGCACGAGCAGGTCGCGATGTACCTGCGCCGTGGAATTCTCAAGCCTTTGGATTCGGACGAGGACGAGCCGGCAATGGAGCGCGCGATGTTTGGGGTCGTGGATCGTTTCCACAGTCAGCTTGAACAGCACGCGACGCGCGATCCCTTGACTGGCTTTCTGAACCGAAAGTTTTTCGTTGAGGAGATCGACGCGGTCCTGCCGGAAGCCGAAACAGCGGCGGCGAAAAATGCCGTTATCTGTCAGATTTCAATTGAGAATCTGAAACAAGTAAACGATGAGTTCGGTGCGGAAATCGGTGACGCTTTAATCGAGAAATTTTCACAAGTGCTGCGCGAGGAGATGCGCGGAAAAAACCTCGTTTTCGGACGCCTCGGTGGCGCGGACCTTGGTATCTACTGGCCGGCGGGCGGTATCCAAAATGTTTACAAGAAATTCCAGTCAAAACTGGAGTCACTGACCGGTATATCAATCAGCCTCGAGGAGAGCACGGACGATATACCCGAATCGGATGATGCGGCAGAAGCCGAGACGGTCGTGCGGGCAATCGCCCCGGAGATCGTGATCGGTGTTATCGGCAGCGAAGACGGATTGATTCAAGCCGAGGGTTTGCTTTCGGCGGCGCTCGAAGCCTGCGCATCGGCGCGCGAAATGGGTATCGGTTCGATTTACGTCGCCGGCAGCGAAAGCCAGCAGCGTCGGCAGATGGAGCAGATGGTCGCCTATGCCAACAAGGCGCTAGAGCGCGAATGCCTGATGCTGCATGGGCAAAATGTGACCAGCCTGCACGACAGCGAAATTCCACCCGCGCTTCACATTGCGATAGGTGCGCGTGACCGCAATGACAAGCCGATTCCGACGCAGTCGTTCATGCCTGCGCTTGCCCGCTGCGATATTGCGGCGGAGATCGACATGTGGGCCTTCAAGCAGACCTTGGCATGGATGGTCGACCATGAGGATGAAGTAGAAAAATACGCGCTGATCGTCATCCCGCTGTCCTCGGCATCCATGAAGAACGAGGATTTGCCGAATCAGATAATGGGCGAATTCATGGAAACACCGGTGCCGCCCGGCAAAATATGTTTCGAGATCCCCGATCGCGACGTCGTTGATAATGTCGTCGAAGCCGGCGACTTGATCAGCAGCATGAAGGAATTCGGATGCCGATTCATACTCGATGAGTTCGGTAGTGGCCACGACAACTACGATTATATTAAGGAACTCGACGTAGATTTCGTCACGGTCAAAACGGGATTCATCGCCGACGCTCAGAAAAGCCCCAAAGATTTCGCCATGGCGAAATCCATCAACGAGTTGGTCCACTTCATGGGCAAGAAGACGATAGCTAAGCAGCAAGCGGGTCTGGAGCTGGCCGAAACCATGCGCGAGATCGGTATCGATTTTCTTTACGATCTCGCCGAACAGACTGAACTCATGCCCTGAAATACGTCTCCGCGGGCCGAGCGTTTTCTCGCAGGCACCTGTCGCTCCCATGTCTACTCCGCGCTACACTTGGATGCCGCGCTTTCCCCCGACGCGCGTTGAAAAACGATAGGTAATCGTTTTTCGGCATCATATATGAGGTTCCGAGGTGTCGTGATCGATCAGAAACCGGAAAAAATTAGCAAATACGACGTGACCGATGTCCTGGGCAAGGGTTCGATGGGCGTCGTTTACAAGGCCCATGACGCATACGTCGATCGGCCCGTGGCGATTAAAGTCGCCACTAATGCTGAAGCCGAAGACGATGGTGAAAGTATGGCCAAGCGCATGTTCATCAACGAAGCTCGCTCGGTCGGTAAGCTGGATCACCCGAACATCCTCAAGGTTTACGAAGCCGGTGAAGAAGACGGCATGCCATATATGGTCATGGAGTTCATCAAGGGCGGCGATACCCTTCGAAGTTTCTGCAAATCCGATACGAAGCTTCCGATCCCGCAGGTTCTCACACTGATCCGCCAATCGGCCGACGCGCTCAATTATGCACACGAGCAGGGCGTTCTACACCGTGATATCAAACCGGCCAACATCATGATCACCGAAAGCGGCGTGGCAAAGCTGGGCGACTTCGGCATCGCGCGCCGCATGGGCGTCGATCAAACGCAGATCATCGGCTGGTTCGGTTCCCCACTCTACATGTCACCGGAGCAGGCGCAGGACGAGGATCTAACGCGACAGTCGGATCTTTTTTCGCTGGGCTCGGTCATCTACGAAATGCTCGCCGGTGCGCCGCCGTTTGCAGCCAAGGGACTTTCGAGCCTGATTCAGAAAGTCGTGAACGAAGATCCCGAGCCGCCGCCCGAAATAGATGAGGAGATTCCCGACTTCGTCTGGCGCGTCGTCAAGAAGATGCTGACGAAAGATCTCGCAGGCCGGTATAAGACCGGGGCGGACATCGTCAAGGACATCGATGAGGCACTCGATCTGCTGGAACGCTCGCCCGTCATGCTGAACGACGAGCAAAAGATCGAGAAGATGAAGGAACTCTCGTTCTTTTCTCAATTTTCCAATAAGGAATTGAAAGAAGTTGTGAAGGTCGCGATCTGGCGCAATTATACGGCTGGTGAGACGATTTTCAGCGAGGGAGAAAAGGAACGTGCGTTCTTCGTCTTGGCCGAGGGCTCGATTGCCGTGACCATCAACGGCACTCGGATCCGGGATCTCGATGCCGGCGAATGTTTCGGCGAAATGGAATATCTGTCCGACACCGGCCGTACCGCGACCGTCGTCACCAATCGTGAATCGACCATTGTGAAAATCGATCGTGACTTCAAGGAATGGGCCTCGCTACCGAGCCAGGTGCGCTTGAACCGTGCTTTTCAGGAAGTCCTGATCGAGCGCCTTCAGTCGACGAGCAAAGCCTTGGCGCGCGCGCTGACTTAAGCAACCTCTGAATAAGTTATGGCACACCTGCCTTGCGCCTGAAATCGCGGAGCCTTACGTTACGCATCTTGCCAAAGGTCCCCGCTATGGCCTGCGATTCGTGCCTTGATCTGCACGATTTCATGCACCATTCCCCCGCGCCATAACTTATTCAGAGGTTCCCTAACAGGTTGTTGAAAAACGAGTTTTTCAACAACCTGCTAACCCGTAAATCGGGCATACCCCACGAAAGTCCATACCACGGCCATCATCACCAGGCTCAGAAAAACCGCGGCCGCAGCGAGGTCTTTGGCGCGCCCTGAGAGCTCATGGGGTTCCTCACTGACGCGATCAGTGAGCGCTTCGACACCTGAGTTCAGCAGTTCCGTGATGAGCACGATGAAAAGCGATCCGATCAAAACAGCATAGTCGAGCGGCCCGCGTCCAATCCAGAATGCGAGCGGCAGCATGACGGCGGTGAGCATCACTTCCTGTCGAAAGGCGGCCTCGTGCTGCCATCCGGCACGCAGGCCCTTGATGGAATAACCGAATGCCTTGATCAGACGATTGATGCCACGAGGGGAGTTTTCCATGCCTTTATCTCCTACACCGTAAACCTAGCAGCCTGTCGGGCTTAGGGAATCGTAGCGAGGTGGTTGGGGGTCTGAGAGGTGTCATGGTTTGAGGCGAATAGTGGGGCTATTTAACGAAAACCATGGCACATCTGGACCGCTATCCCAACGCCCAAGTCAATTCTTCCTAAGTCCGACAGGCTGCTAGCCACCTGAGGCGCGCGCAAGCGCGCTCCTACATCCTAAACCACGCCACCGCAGGAGCGCTTGTGGGTGAATGGCGGCTTGTTTTTCGGAAATAACTGTATATACTCACACCTGTATGTTTATACAGGTTTTATTGTGGTTACGGGTTTGACAGCGCGGCAGGCGGAAGTCCTGGCCCTGGTTCGCAGGGAGATTCAGCACACGGGAATGCCGCCGACCCGTCTCGAAATTGCCGAGGCCCTGGGATTCCGCTCGCCGAATGCCGCCGAAGAGCACCTGCGGGCGCTTGCCCGTAAAGGCTATATCGAATTACTTCCCGGGGCGTCCCGCGGGATCCGTATCGCCGGAGACGCATCGCTCCAGGCGTTGGGGCTGCCGGTGGTGGGGCGAGTGGCCGCAGGCCATCCCATACTCGCTGCCGAACATATCGAAGACCATTATGCGGTGGACCCGGATCTGTTCAGGCCCCGTGCGCATTACCTGCTGCGTGTACGCGGCATGAGCATGCGCGAAGCCGGTATTCTCGATGGCGATCTGCTGGCAGTGCATGCCAGCCCGGAGGCGCGAAACGGTCAGATCGTCGTCGTGCGTCTCGAAGACGAAGTCACGGTCAAACGTTTCAAGCGACGTGGTAAGCGCGTGCGCTTGCTGCCGGAGAATCCGGATTTCGAACCCATAGAAGTCGATCTCAGATACCAGGAACTCGTCATAGAGGGCCTCGGGGTCGGCGTGCTCAGAACGCATTCCCAATGAACCTGCAGGATTTGATGCGACGCGCCGATGTCTGGCGCGCCGGGGAGATCCCCTCTGCTGCCGGCTTGAGCACGGGCTTTGAGGCCTTGGACGGCACCTTGCCGGGAGGTGGCTGGCCACGCTCGGGACTCACCGAAATCCTGTCGGCGACGCCTGGTATCGGTGCGCTGAGGCTGGTACTGCCCGCGCTTGCCAGGCTCAGTCACGGCGGGCAGTGGATCATATGGGTCTGCCCGCCTCACATCCCTTATTCCCCGGCCTTGATCGAGTACGGCATGGATCTCGCCCAGGTCTTGATCGTCGATTTATCCGATCAGCCGAATGCGTTGAAAGAGCAGACCCTGTGGGCTTATGAGCAGGCTTTGAGATTCCCCGATTGCGGCGCCGCCCTCCTGTGGATCGAGGATGTCGCAGATCTTCACCTGCGCCGTTTACAGCTCGCCGCCAAGGCCGGCCGTACCTGGGGCATCGTGTTCCGCCCCGAGCGGTTCGGAACGCACCCGTCTCCGGCCCCGCTCAGACTGGGCCTAGCCCGCATTTCTCACCACCCTTCTACTGCGGACGTCGATCTGCTCGCTGTAACGGGACGTACTCCCTCCAGCCGGTTCGACGTAGCGTCAACTACGCCTTCACCGTCCGCCGGTCCGTGCGCCCCGTCACAACGGCATCTCGACGCCCTCGCTACGAACGGTGGTGAGAAATGCGGGCTAGCCCGGGAAACGGAGGCTGCCGAAGAGCAGCGCGATGTATTGCAAGTGACGGTCCTCAAAGCGCGCGGCGGGCAGGGCGGTACGCGTTGCCGGATCGAATTGTGACTGAAAGGCACTGCCAAGGAGAATGAGCGTGCGAGCGTCCAACCCATGCGAACCCCTGCCACGTGATTTCCATGGCAGGCGAGCGACACTCCCTGCCACGGGGTATATCCCCGGGCAGGAGAACGTCCATTCGGCGAATGCTTCCACAGCCGGCGCGCTCTGGCTTCACCTGCACCTGCCGCAGTTTCCGCTGGAGGTATTGACCCGCGGGGTCGCGACACAACGCGCCTGCGTGTTGACCGCGGGGGAAGGCAGCCGCCGGAAAGTCTTGCTGGCCAATACCCGCGCGGCGGCGCTCGGCATACGCCCGGGTATGCCGCTCGGCGCGGCGCATGCTCTGGGCGAGGTGACTGTGCTCGCGCGCAATGAACGTGCGGAGCACCAAGCGCTGGACAAGCTTTGTCTGTGGGCGCTGCAGCTGAGTCCCCAGGTCAGCCCGGTACCGCCCGATGGGCTGGTGCTGGAGATCAAGGGCAGTCTCAGGCTGTTTAAGGGCATGGACGGTTTGTTGAGCCATCTGCGCCATGGTCTCAGGGGGCTTGGTTACCGGCTGCAGCATGCCGTGGCGCCGACGCCGATGGCCGCGACCTTACTGGCGCGTTCAAATTCCCGCGCGATCGTTTTGGCGGAGCAGGATCTGATGCAGCACCTGTCACCGCTACCCATCGAAACCCTGCGCCTGGAAGCGCGCCACAGCGAGGCATTGGCAAGCATTGGCGTCAGGCGCATCGGTGATTGCCGCCGCCTGCCGCGCGACGGCCTGGCGCGCCGTTTTTCACCCGTATTGAACGACATGCTGGATCGCCTCTTCGGACGTGCGCCCGATCCCCGGCCGGCTTTTTCCGCGCCCCGGTGTTTCGAAGCAACACTCGACCTGCCCTGGGAACTCGACAACGCGCAGGCGCTCGTCGTCGCGGGGGAACGCTTACTGCACGAATTGGTCGGGTATCTGAGAGGGAATGCCGCGTTGACGCACCATCTGCGATGGCGGCTCATCGGTCGCGACAATTCCCATACGTCTTTCGAAGTCGGGCTTACACGGCCTGGCCGGGATTTCGATCACATGTGCCTCTTGCTCAGGGAAACACTGATGCGCATGAACCTGAAGGCGCCGGTGCGCGCCATCGAACTTTACGTGGATGACATCATGCGCGGGATGTCGCCGTCTACGAGCGACTTGTTCTTGGGAAGAAATCAGCAGGATGAGGAAGCTTATGCGGTGTTCGCCGATCGGTTCCGTTCCCGTTGTGGCACCCGGGCACTGCGCGGACTGGGGCTGAAATCCGATCACCGTCCCGAACACGCTTGGTGTTGGCGGTATCCGGACGATGGGAAACGCAGGTCCCTTCCTAGGGCGGTGGATCCCGGCCCTTTCGGTGCCCGGCCGTTATGGCTGGTAAAGCACCCCATGACACTCACGACTCGACATGGACATCCGGAGTTCGACGGGCCTTTGCAACTGGTTCCCGAGCGCGAGCGGATTGATGCTGGCTGGTGGGATGGGCATGCAATAGCGCGCGACTATTTCATAGCGACCACCACGAAAGGAAGCCGTTTGTGGATATACGAGGAACTCGACGGGGAGCGGCGCTGGCGCCTCCATGGAGTTTTCGAATAAGCCTTTAGCAAGCTGGTGAAAAACGAAGTTTTTTTAGCCCATCAACTTGGAAAGCACGAAGCCGAGCGTAACGAACCAAGAATCAAAACCAAGGTTCTATTCGTTGCGATCCCCAACCTTTCACCCCCAAGGTCTCGTGCTTTGTGCTTTCCATCTTTTTTTATTTCCAGCGCGACGCGATAACGACTCAGTTCGTTGCTGAATCGCACATCAAATTCCTGACCACAAACTTCTTCCAATTATCCGGGGCGCCGAACCAACCCAGACACGGCAAACAAATTTAGGGAACCTCTGAATAAGTCATGGCACATCTGCCTGGCCCATGCAATTGCGCAGCTCGGCGTTACGAACCTTGCCCATAGTCCCCGCTATGGCCTGCGCTTCGTGCCTTGATCTGCACCATTGCATGAACCATTCAGACCCACCATGACTTATTCAGAGGTTCCTTAAGTTTCTCGCTTCGCAGTTTGTGCTTTATACTCCCTCTTGGTTTGAGGTTTAGCTTCATTGCCTCTTCGCATAGCAATGGCTATAACTTTGCGCTGCCCCTAGTGGTTTCGTACTCGCGTGAATTTCCTGCCCATTCGCTTGGGTGATGATTTAACGCTGCTTTAACCTCCCGGATGGCAGAATTTTCGTGTTGAATCGGGGAAATGGCCGCCACACTTAAATTACCCGCTCGCCGCAAGCCGTCGACCGGTGGAATTCCGTTTTTAATGTGGAATTTAAATTAACTATCTCACAAACGTCACGAAGCGGTTATAATCCCCAGCGCTGCATCAAGGGGGAGACGAACGAGCAATGCGTGCATTCGTCGATTCAGTGTCTAGAATCAGGCTCTAATTCACCATGAAAGCCACGGAAATCAACGACTTATTGCCGTTGCGCAACGCCAGTTTCGACACCCTTGTCGAGGCCCTGGAGTACGCGGCTGAGGGTCAGACCGGGTACAACTTCTACGATGGTCGCGGCGAATTGTTCGCTGTATTGAGCTATCGAGAGCTCCGGGACGAAGCCCGGAAACTCGCCAGGCGCCTGCTCGGCCTGGGGTGTAAGCGCGGCAGCCGGGTCGCGGTCATCGCCGAAACCGAGCCCATGTTTCACCGATTTTTCTTCGCCTGCCAGTACGCCGGATACATCCCGGTGGCGCTGCCCGCAGGATTTCAACTCGGCGCGCGTGCAGCCTATGTTGAACAGCTCGAACGCATGCTCGACAGCTGCGGCGCGGATATCGCGGTGGCTCCGGAATCGCACATCGGATTTCTCAAACAAGCGGTAGAACGCCTTGATCTTGTACAGGCGGGCACACCCGAAGAATTCGACAGCCTGCCTGAATGTGACATCGAACTCGAACCCCTGCGCGCCGACGAAACAGCCTACCTGCAGTACACTTCCGGAAGCACGCGTTTCCCGCGCGGCGTGGAAATTTCTCAACATACCGTGCTGACCAATCTGCGCGATATCACGACGCACGGCCTCAAGATTAGGCGCCAGGATCGCCTGGTTGCCTGGTTGCCGCTTTACCACGATATGGGCCTGGTGGGTTTCGTCCTGTTGCCGCTGGGCAGCCAGCTTTCGGCCGATTATCTGAGCCCGCGAACTTTTGCGATGCGCCCGCGACTGTGGCTGAAAGTGATCTCGCAGAATCGCGGCACCATTTCATCGGCGCCACCGTTCGGTTATGCGCTGTGCGCAAAACGGCTGCGCCTGACCGATCAGGATCGCTACGATTTGAGTTCCTGGCGTATAGCCTGCGTGGGCGCGGAGCGGATTCATCCCGAACCCCTGCGACAGTTTGCACACGTGCTCAAACCCGCAAAGTTTGATGCGAAGGCATTCGTTGCCTGCTACGGCATGGCCGAATGCGCGCTCGCCATCAGCATCGCTCCGCTCGACGTGGGCATCGACGCGGTCAAAGTCGACAAGGAAATCATGGCGACCGAAGGACGAGTCGAAATCATCTCGGATGACGCCGACGCCACGCCTCAGAGTGCACTCACCTTCGTCGACTGCGGCAAGATCCTGCCGAGTTTCGAGATGGCGATTCGCGATGACCAAGGATCAGATCTCCCCAATTATCAGTGCGGACGCATCTGTGTTCGCGGACCAAGCGTTATGCAGGGTTATTTTCAAAACCACGACGCCACCGCCGAAGTTTTGTCAGAAGACGGTTGGCTCGATACCGGCGATATTGGCTACCGCGTGGGCCAGCATGTCGTTGTAACGGCGCGTCGTAAAGACGTCATCATCGTCAACGGACGCAACATCTGGCCGCACGACCTCGAATATCTCGCCGAAAGCCTGCCGGGGGTTCGCTTCGGCAATGTCTCCGCATTCTCGTTTGCCGACGACTCCGGCGTCGATCAAGTCGTCATGGTAGTCGAATCGCGCGAATCCAACCCGGCGAAAGCCCGAGATTTGACAGACGAATTGCAGACGCGGATCGGATCGCATTTCGGAATCAACTGCCATATCGATCTCGTGCCCCCACGTACGCTACCACGCACCTCGTCCGGCAAATTGTCCCGCTCCAAGGCGAAGCAGGATTTCCTTGCACGCATGGAGAGCGGGTCCCGCAACGTCGCGGGCGCGAATGGGTGACGATTCTCGCGGCACCTCACGCATCGCCCTGACTGGGGCAACAGGCTTCATAGGATTTCAACTTCAGTGCCGCTTGGCGGCGGACGGCTTCCCCGTGCGCGCGTTAGTCCGGCCGCGTTCTAGCAACCGCGACAGGGTGGCCGAAGGCGTTGAAGTCAGTGAAGTTGCGCTTGATGACGGTCCCGGCCTCACTGCAGCGCTGCATGGGGTGGACGCTGTCATTTATGCTGCGGGCGCCGTTCGTGGGCGTGATTTTAGTGATTTTGCGGCAGCCAACGTCGACGGTTTACGGACCGTTTGCGAGGCGATTTCCGATCGTTCTCCCGCTGCGCGCCTGCTCTTGATCTCGTCTTTGGCGGCCACGCGCCCGGAACTCTCCCACTATGCGCGCAGCAAACGCGAAGGCGAACGTGTGCTCAAGGCCTTCGAGGGGATCGAGTGGGCGATCCTGCGCCCGCCTGCGGTCTATGGTCCGGGTGACAGGGAAATGCTGCCTCTGTTTCGCTCGATGCGTGCCGGTCTGGGGCTGATCGTAGGTCCGGCTCACCAGCGTTTGTCCTTATTGCACGTCGATGATCTGGTGAGCGCGGTCGTCAGTTGGCTGCGTTGTCCGGAACCCTGTGCCGGACGGATATTTGAAATCGACGACGGGCGCAAAGGCGGCTACGGCTGGCCCGACATCATTGCGTCCAGCCAGGGCCGGCGCCCGATCTTGAAGGTAGTCGTGCCGCGGCGGATCCTGGCGATACTCGGCCACCTCAACCTTTTCAGCGCGCGCTGCCTGCGGCGCGCGCCCATGCTGACGCCCGGCAAGGTGCGCGAGCTTTCTCAGGAAAGCTGGCTCTGCGATAATGGACCGTTCACATCGATCACCGGCTGGACGCCTAAAGTTCAGCTGGAAGAAGGCGTGCACCGGTTGTTCGCCGCGTAAACTGACAGGGGAAGTATGGGTCTTGAACTCTGAGTTGAAGATCGAGCGCGGTGCCATCGAAGAAGAGCTGATACGCTTGCTCCGTGCTGCGCTGAATGACCCGCCCCTTATTACGCCCGACACCAGTCTGGTGGGCGATCTCGGTCTCGAATCAATCCAGATCATCGAATATTTATGCGAGGTTGAGGACCGCTTCGATCTCGTCATCAAGGAAGATGCACTCGCCGACGCACATACGATCAGTGATCTGGCGGCCGTCGTGGAAAACTTAGCGAAGGGTTGATCGTACAGTGAGCCTCAGCGACAAGTTCGCAAATGCGGCGCGTGTGCGCGATGAACTGTCCGCTGCACCGGTCAATCCTACCAACGTTGTAATTGAACGCGTGTTGTCCGCAACCGAAGCCGTCATTGCCGGGCGACCGACGATCATGGCCGGGTCGAACAATTACCTCGGATTAACCTTTGATCCGGATTGCATCGAGGCCGGTCGCGCGGCGCTTGTGGAATCAGGCACGGGTACGACCGGGTCACGCATGGCCAATGGCACTTATCGCGAGCACCTGGAATTGGAAGAGGAGTTGGCCGCATTTTTTGGAACGCCGTATGCGATGGTGTTTTCGACCGGCTACGCGGCCAATCTCGGGGCTTTGGCAGCGCTTCTAGAACCTGGCGATGCCGCTCTGCTCGATGCAGAAGCGCATGCCAGTTTGTACGATGGCTGCCGTTTGAGCGGTGCCGATGTGTATCGTTTCAAGCACAACGATCCCGGCGGCCTCGCCAATCGCATGCGCCGTCTCGGTGAGCGCGCTCGCGATGCCTTGATCGTCGTCGAGGGGCTCTACAGCATCCGCGGGGACTGTGCACCTTTGGCCGAGTTTGCGGAGGTCAAAGCCGAATACGGCGGCTATCTCTTTGTCGACGAAGCGCACTCATTGGGGATTTATGGCGACCACGGTCGCGGGCTTGCCGAACACATGGAGGTCGAGGAGGCCGTAGACTTCATCGTTGGCACATTCAGCAAGAGCCTTGGATCCATCGGGGGATTCTGCGCAAGCCGCCATGAAGAGCTGACGCTTTTTCGTTACGCCAGCCGGCCCTACATATTCACGGCGTCGCCGTGCCCCTCGGTTGTCGCAACCACCCGCGAAGCATTGCGACAGATACAGAACCGTCCCGAGCTGCGTGAGAGGGTATGGGCAAACGCAAACCGTCTTTATCCCGCGCTCGAAAAACTACAGCTCAATGTCGGCCCGCACATCAGTCCGGTCATCGGCATCGCACTGAACGATCGGGTGGCAGGCGTTATTGGCGGTCGGTGTCTACACCAACCTGATTTTGCCGCCCGCCGCCCCCGACGGTGGTAGCCTCATCCGGTGCAGCGTGACCGCCGCCCATACCGTCGCGCAAATCGACGCCATCATCGACGCCTTCGCCGGCGTCACCCGAGAATTGGGGATCTGAGGCGATGCGGCGTAACGTTTAGGAACCTCTGAATAGGTCATGGTACATCTGCCTTGTCCGTGAAATCGCGCAGTTCGGCGTTACGAACCTTAGCCCTAGTCCCCGCTATGGCCTGCGATTCGTGCCTTGATCTGCACTGTTCATGAACCATTCAGACGCATCATGACTTATTCAGAGGTTCCTTTATTTGAATCCGCCGAGACGATAGAGTCGCCACAGAAGACCCCAGGAGAAAATCAAAGGGTGGCGGCGCTGCAGGGCGGTCGGTTCCATATGGATACCGGAGTGGCGTTCAACCTTCCACAGGATGTAGTCGAGCGGGTCATTAAAGGTGAAGGCCGCCTTGAACAAGCGCGCGACGGACAGCAGTTTTCCCTCGACACGACGCAGCCGCCAGGACCATGTGGCCGCGTGACGGCGCGCACCGGACAGCTCGGATCGCCAGCGCTGTTCACCGCTCCTGGATAATGCCAATTCTGGTGCTAGCGCGTCGGTAACCGCCGCCAAGGGCACGGCGTATGCGGCGAACAATTCTGCAGCCTTGCCGTTGCCTTCGGCTCGAAGCTCACAATCATAAGTAAGCGCAAAGGCACGCTGCCACAATGCTTCGGTCGAAAATTCCGGCGGCAGCACCGGAATGACCGACTCCATCATGCGGCGTGCCGCGGCGCGTCCGGCGTCCCTCAGGCGCTGCTTGACCGATGCGTTCCGCGCGTAAGCGAGGACAAAGGGTTGCGCAAAACGTGCCCAAAAGTAGGAATGAAACCGACGGCTGATCCCGTGTTCAAATTGCGCGAGCGTGACTGTCGCAAACTTCGCGGCGCAACTTCGATCGCCTTTTTCCAAGGTCAAATGGTAAACGTTCGGCGGCAATATGCGGTTAGCGATCTGATGAAAAACTCCAGTAATACCCTGAGTGTAGTCGTTCAGCAGCACATAGAAGTCGAGCACGGTATCTCGTTTGCCGCGTACGTGTGAACCGTAAAGGAGAATTGCGGACACGGCATCGCCGTGTCGGTCGATTAGTTCGGTGACGAATAGGCGGACCCATAGGTCCGCGTCCGCATCATGATCGAGATCGAGGATCAGCGGGCTATCATCCATAAGCGCGACGGGTGCCCGAAAAGGTCTCGTAGGCTGCGGCGTGTTTCGCTTGTGCTGCAGCTGGATCCTTGAGCCATGATTCCAGTGGTTCGCTTCGAATTCGCACCCCTGTGGCATAGACGAGGCGAACAAGCATGATCGCGCTGCTCACGATCGTCCACAGCGCGACCCCGAACAATCCAATGTCGGGACGCCCGATCAACAGTGCGGCCGTGAGAATGATCAAGCAGGGGTTCCGGCGTGCCGTGTAGAGGCGGAAGTAGGCGTCGAATGGCCGCCACGCGAACATGCTGCAATGGCCCAACGCATGGAATAGGGCTTCGATCACACGGCCTGCAATGTAGCCGACGACGATCAGCCAGTAGAGCTCTGGGCGCCCGACACCGAAGAAACTCTCGAAACCCGCGAGACCCATTCCCCAGAACACATACCAGAACGGTGGGTGAATGATATCCATCCCGTGATCCAGCACGTGGCCGAAGCGGCTGCTTCGGATCGTGACGCGCGCGAGCTTGCCATCGACCGTGTCGAGCAGTGTCATCACCCAGCCGCATGCAAGACCACTCGCATAATGACCGTGCAAGAACAACCAGCTTGCCGCGATAACCAGGAACAAACTGGTGACGGTCACCATGTTCGGTGAAATACCGGCCAGGGTGCACCATTTGACGAAGTGTCTTGCGGGACGCGGCCATAACCACTTGGTCACCAAATCTGTTATGCCCTTGTACGAATTACCATACAAATGGTCTTCCAGTAGGATTCGATTCTCGGCCGTGACCGGCTTCAGTAATGGCGGTTCGACCTTGCGTAAATCTCCGTCGAAGCCGTCTAAACTCTGCGGTTTCAAGACGGCCATATCGGGCGGGCGTGTTGCGTTTGCGTGAGTGATGACATCGAGGCATGCGATGGCGCGTGCGGTGTCGACATGCGCCGCTGCGATATTCTCGTCTTCCGCGCACTCGAGCAGGGTCTGCCGGTGCTGTATAAGTCCGACGAGCGTGCGCACTTCGAACAGGTATCCGGCGTTTAAAAGAAGCACGCTATCCGTACCGGCCGACCAGCAAAGATCATCGGTGATTTTGTCGATCCCCGCTGCGCGAAGCTGCCGTTCAATGCGTTCACGTGAGGTAATGCCCCAGAGTTGCTGGTCCGTAGATCCCACGATGTAGGCGGCCGTGCCCATGCTATACTGCAAGCTCTCGCGTCGCTAAAAAACCTTTTGATTATAATCGCTTATATCATACATCGGCAAAGTTCCAATAGGCGCACATGCGCATCGCTCATCTGACCGACCCGCACCTGACATCGCTCGATGGCATATCGCCGTTCGCGCTCAAAGGTAAGCGCCGGTTGGGCTATCTGTCATGGTGGCGCAACCGGCGCCGCCAGTATCGTGCAGAGATGCTGGGTCGAATCACGTGCGCACTTATTGCCGATGATCCGGACGTCACTTTCGTCACGGGGGATCTCGTCCACCTCGGGTTGCCCGCGGAAACCGCTCGCGCACGCGAATGGCTGGAGCAGCTGAGCGAGCACACGCAGGTCGTGCTGGTCCCGGGCAATCACGACTGTTATCGGTCCGACTCCATCGATCATGTCTATGAGCAGTGGGCCCGGTTCCTCAACATCCAACCCAATGATCACAATGGATTTCCAAGCGTACTTCATAAAGGCTTGGTATCGTTCATCGGATTATCTTCGGCGCTGCCAATGCCGATATGGTCGGCCGGCGGAAAAATCGGCCGTGCCCAGATCGAAAAGCTCGACCGTATTCTGCACGAGACAAGCGGGACCTTTCGCTGCCTCGGTCTACATCATCCGCCGCTCGTCGGTCAAGTTCCGCGGCGTAAGGCGCTCGCCGATGCTGCGCTGCTAGAAGGTTTGATACGGAAGCATGGTGTCGAACTCGTATTGCACGGTCACGTTCACTGTAATCGCGAAACGGTCGTCGAAGACCGCACGCGCGTCATGGCCAGCGCTTCCGCTTCACGCGTTTCTGGGCGCAACCGCGCATCGTTTCGCACCTTCGACGTTCAAGCAAGCGAGACGCAATGGCAGGTGACGGGCAGACTCAAATCTGTCGATGACAACGGCACGGCGATCGTATTGTCGGAGCAGAGCTGGGGGATCGAGAAGCGGTACGCTTGAAGCGTGGTCAGCGCCCATTAAGACAAGCGTTTGAGTCCAATCAGTGCGGCGATCAGTGCCAGTATTGCAGGCAACAGGGCCGACGGAGCGGCGGGAATTTCCAATATCGTGGAGAGGTGCCCGGTCATCTGTTCGAGTAGATAAAATCCGATCCCAACGGCAGCACCAATGACGACCCGGAATCCACTGGAATGTGATTGCACCGATCCGATTACGAAAGGCAGGCCGAGTAGAGTCATCGCGAGCAATGCCACCGGTACGCTGACCTGCCGCCAGAAGATCGATTCGTATTGGCGGGTGTTGACACCGCTGCCCTCCATCGCACGGATATAACGATAGAGATCGGTGGACGACAGCGAATAAGCCGGAGCCTGCAGCGTGGACAACTGCTCGCGGCTCAGAAAACTCTGCCATTCGAGTTCGTCGAGGACGCGGTACCTGATGGCATCGTCCCCCAGAATTTTCTCTTGCACCCCGAACAGCATCCATGTCTGCTCATCGATAATGTCCGCCCTGTGTGCCTGCAGCATACGCTGCAAACGACCGTGCGGCCCGATTTCATAAATTTCAATCTCTTGTGGAATGCGTCCAAACTCGACGCCGCCGACCCGGATAAATCGATTGTCGTGCCGGCTCCAGAATTCAGTTCCGCCCCCTAGCGCCGTCTGGGGCAGAGTTTTGGAACGGAATTCCTGAGCCTGGCGTTCGACCGTCGGAATGACGTAATTCTGCAAAATGACGGTGACGAATATCAGTCCGAAGGCGGCAGCGCATGGACCGCGCGCAAGCCGCCAGGGCGACAGGCCGGCGATTCGCATCACGATTATTTCGCGGTGGTTGGCCATCGCGCCCAGTCCGAGTAAGGCCCCGAGAAAGGCACTGACCGGCAATAAGTCGGCAATTCGTTTCGGGGTGGTGAGAAAAACGACGGAAACGGCATCCGCGGTGGTAAAGCTTCCACTGCCGACGTCTTCCAACGCCTCGGCAAAGCCCAAGAAGCTGAACAGCGCCAACAACAGCATCAGCACCAAGCCGGCCGCCTTTACGAAATTGAGAGCGAGGTAACGTTCGACGATCGTCATCTTCGCCGGCTCGCGTGCGGGCGGACCGACATCATGGCGATCGCGCATGCGAGAAGTGCTGGTACCCACCAGATGCTTGGCAAGGTTTCGTGCTCGACCCAGGTCCGGCCGACGCCGAGCAGATTGTAGTAGACCGCATATATGCCGATAGCGACCGGTATTCTGGTATAGCGGCCCTCGCGGGGTTTGGAATCGACCAGCCTGAGTGCGGTCAGTGCGAGTAGAAATGTTGACACCGGCGTCGATAGACGCCATTGAAATTCCGCACGGTCGTAGGCCAGCTTTGAGATGGACAGTGCCGAGGTAGTCTCCGCTTTTGCCCGATAATCACGCGCGACGCTGCGTTCGGCGTTGAGAAATATCGTCAGGGTGTCGAACCTTCCGTAAAAGTCCGATGCGTCGGCCGTGCTTTTATAAATGCTCGCATCGTTTAACACGAGCCGATGTCGAGTATCGGTCACGAAGGATTCCAATCGCCCCGTGGTCGATGTAATGACTTCTACATCGTTCGCTTCACGATTCCGAATAAAAATCCCAGCGAGTTCCTTTCCATTCTTACCGATGTCCTCAATGTAAATGGCACGATTTTCCTCCTCGAACAGGTAAAACCGCTGAGAGCGGATACGGCTCAGCTCCGAAGTCGCCTTTGCCTGCGCCCGCAGCTCGTACATGGCGTCGTACGCCCACGGCCTCACTACGATCGACAGTGTGCCAACCGCCGTCGCGAGCAGTATGCTCAGCAGGATCAAAGGGCGATGCAGTCGATTGCGGCTGACTCCGGAGGCGTGCATAGCGATGATTTCGGTATGGTTATTGAGGCGGCCGAATCCGACGATGAGCCCGAAATAAAATGCCAGCGGCAACAGTACTTCGAGAGCGATCAGGGATTTGAAGAACGTCAAGTGCGCGACCTCCGCGGCCTTAAAAAGCCCGCTCGCCGCGTCGGTCAGGAATTGACTCAAGCTGTATGCGAGAAAAATTGCGATGAGCGCCATAGCCACGCCGATGGAACTCAAGCTGATTTCGCGGATTAGATAGCGATCGAAAAGCACGGCATATGGAAAGGCGACGAAGATGGTTACAACCTATCTCAATATTATCCACATGCGGATAATTTTGAGATAGGTTCTATTACCGGCGCATCCGCTATGATGAGCAGGTGAGGTTGTCAAATCAACTGTCGATCGAATCAGCGCTGAAACGGCTGGCAATATCGGTCGTGACGATTGCCGGCGTGTGTCAGTCCGTGCATGCTGAGAACGTCTACGCAATTCTGGACGACGCCATCATCGTGCGCGCCCGCGAAGCGCACGAAGCAGAAAACGGCAGCGCCATGTTTCTGCAGGGCGGCTTGGAATTGCGGGCGCCCGAATGGCGGATCGACGCGAACCGCGGTGACATTTTTGGCAAGCTGGAAGACCCGGACCGGATCGTCGTCGACGGCGATCCCGCACGTATATCCGTCAGCCGCTCCAATGACGGAGAAATCTTCGACGGCAGAGGCCAGCATATCGAGTTCGAGCCCAACGGCCGCACCGTCAAGCTCGAGGGAGAGGCCGTCGTTGTGAGGGGGCGTCAGTCAATTCGCAGTCCGTCCATCGAATACGCGTTGGACGACGATAAGTTTTCCGCGGGTGAAGACGGTCGTGTTCGCGTGGTGACGACGCCCATGCCAGACGCTTCTTGAGCATCGTCAAAGCGGCTGCCAGGTCGAATATTCCGGCGGACCCCTTTTACCAGACCTCGATTAAACGATCGACCAGGCGTTTGTTAACGGACGCGACCGTGCTCGTTGCGTGGTCCAGGCGCGGCGGCCCCGGCCAGCCCGGATCCTCGAATTCAATCCCCTCAAACGAGCGACCATCCGCGTATCGCGGGATTACGTGAAAATGCACGTCCTTATCGACCATCATCAGCATCAGGTAGTTGATCTTGTCGAAAGAGAAGGCGGCTTCGAGTGCGAGTTCAATGTCGTGCGTGACCTGCGCGAGTTCTTCGCAGCCGGCCGCCGAGACGTCACCAAAAGCCTGTACGGGTTCCTTGCTCGCCAGGATGAGCGCACCGAGGGTCGCCTGCTGCGGCCGCAATAAGACGATCCAGGAAGAATAATCTGCGATCAGAGTGTCCGGATAGCCAAACTTGAGGATGGTTTCATTCACGTCCATGCGGCCCCTGTAGGAGCCCGCTTGCGGGCGAATAAGATGCTCCGGCAGGTCCCATTGTCAGGAACGCCAATTCAGCCGCAGGCCGATGCGACCGGATCGACGGTCGAAACCCATTCGCTGACGACGGTCGCGGCGTATTCGAGATCGGCGTGATCGTCGATTTCGCACCAGCTGAGGCCGTCGATTGGACAAGACGCGACGAGGCCTACCTGGGCGAGTTCGTCGATCGCGGAAAGATACCACTGCTTGACGCCCTCGCTCGAGCGCATCAGATGTTCCACTTTTTGGCTGAATGCGCCGGGGCCGTTAGCACGAAAGGACATCATGCCGATCGATTCACTGTTGACCTTGCCTGTATCGAGCTGCTTACTGACGCGCCGCAGGCGCCCCTGCTCGACGATTACTTTCATATCGTCGCTGTCATAAGCGGCTTTGGTGTCGGTCACCAGCTTGATTGGCGCAGCGGTGTTGCTGTCCAGCAGTTTGCGCAGGATCGCGGCTTCGAACAGTGTATCCCCGTTGATAATTACGAAGGGCTGATTCATTTCGATACGGGCCACCCAGCACGTGCCGAGATTGTCGCAGCGCGCGTAGAAGGGATTGTAGAGTGTGCGCACGGGCATTGCGGTTTGGCGGGCGACGATCTCGTCGACCTTATCGGCGCCGAATCCGGTGACGACTACGACTTCGTCGATATCGCAGCGCGCGATTTCCTGAAGCTGCCATTCGAGTGTGGACCGCCCAGCGACCGGTAGGGCGCACTTGGGTTGTTTTTCGGTCAGGGGCAGCAATCGTCGACCCTGGCCGGCACTCAGAATAATCGCTTTCATTGGGTTGTTTTTCTGTAGAATTTTTGCCGGTAAACTCAGCGCGACTCTAGCACGATTGCAGTTGCGGTTCGATAACGCAACCGTCCGCTCGGGCGTCAGGGAGTGCGTTAGGATATGCGGCGATTCCACTCGGCGAGATTTCGAATCGGGTCTTTGACATAGTGTGTCGCCTGCACGATCGTTAATATGAAACGATTAAACCACGTCCCGAGGCGATCCATGGGCCGGTCGAAATCCAGAAACAGCACTGCACGGAATTCCGGCGTGTCGTTGGTGACTTCGTGCTCGTAGGTGTCATCGAACAGCAGGCATTTACCTTCTTCCCATTGACAGATCTGTTCGTCGATTCGAATCCAGCATTTTTCGGCCTGCGCGGGGACGCGCAGCGCGAGATGGCAGCGCACCAACGCGCGCGTCGGTCCCCGGTGCGGCGGAATGTGATAGTGCGGCGCGAGGATCGAAAACCAGGCGTTTTGCAATCCCGGCAATCCGGCTAGAAGCGCCGTAGTGATCGGACATTCACCACAATTCGGTTGGATTTTCCTGCCGAAGATAAAAAGTACGAAGGTTTTCCAATGATCTCCTTTCGAGATGCGCGCCTGATCGGGCGAAATTTGATGAAAGGCGGGTATATCCTCGGGATAGGCCCAAACCTGCTCGAATTCGGAGCGGATCTGCGGCCAAGAAGCCTCGAGCTGGGGCACCCAATTGAAAGTTGCATTGTCGAGGACGGGCTCTGTGCCGATCCGTGAATGGCGGCCCTGGAAGTCGAGAATTGAGCGCAGGAACTTTTTGCCTAAGCGGTGAACGAGTTTGCGCCGCCATGCTTTGATCCCTTGCTCCCGGGAAGTCGAGTCAGACATCGGCAAGTACCCGTTCGGCGAGTCGAAGATCATCGTTGGAATCGATGTCAACGGCCGCTCTGGCATTGTCTACCGTGCAGTGTACGACCTCGCAGCCGCTGCGCTTCGACAGTATGTTAAAGGTATCGCGGGTCGAGAGAGTGCGCGTGAGATACCGCGCCAGCGTCAGCCATCTGAGTTGCCCGGCGATCCGCCAAGGACGCTTGCGGTCGTCTTCCAGCCGCGTCCACAAGCGCAGCGCGGCCCGGCCCTGCGGATTCTTGATGAGGAACAAATTGCTGCTGCAGAAAGCGGCGTCGCTGAATCGCAGTATCGTGCGCCGCGATTCGGGAAATGCGATCTTCACGGTCTCTAAGGGAACCAGCCCGGCGACGAAATCCGCGTGCGATTGCACGGCCGTAGCGCAAAATTCATCGACGACATGAGGCTCGAGCAGCGCATGATCGCCAACCGTAATCAAGGCGGGATAGCGGCCTAAATGGTCTACGGCCGAGAGCGCACTCGCCGAAGGCCCGCGCGCGGGTTCGATCCAGTGAAAATCTCCTGTGCCGATGAGCGACTGCATCACCGCGTCCGTTTCGACGACCGCCGCTGCCGGCCCGACGATCATGCCCCCCGAAATCGCCGCGCTTGTCCTGAGCGTCGTAATGACGCGTTCGATGCAGGACCGGCCGGCCACCGGAATCAGCACGCCGGCCGCCTTTCCGTGTTCCAGGGCAAATCGATTGACGCCGGGCCGCTCGCCGGCCAGTACGATTGCGCACATTGCGTCCATCGGGGCTGGTCAGGCGATGTCTTTTTCGTAGATGCGATAACGCTTGGAGACGTACCCACCGAGCGATTCAATCATGTTCTTCATCGCTTCGTTATCCTCCAGTATCCACGACATCTCAACCTCTTCAAGACCCTTTCTGAGTCCAGGCGCTTGAAGAGCGAGCACCACGGACAAGGCAAGCCCGGGGCCAAGACGCGTATTGTGAAGTTTCTTGCGTACGCCCATCAGCGGAATACGTGCGGTGCGCGGGTAGTTGATCTTCAATCGATGAATGAGCTTGGCCCAACCGAAGGGCAGCAAGTGGCCATTCAAGTCTCGGATCGCCTCATTCAGGTTCGGCAGGAGAACAATGAACGCGACCGCCTCGCCGTTCATCTCGGCAATCTGTATGAAATCGTGGGGAACGAGCATCAGCATCTCACGGCCGATCGCGCGAAACTCGTCCCGGCCAAACGGCAAGAAGCCCCAGTTGTCGGACCATGCGTCGTTGAATATTTCGCGCATCTTCTCCAGGTCTTCGTCCGCGTGTTTGCGCTGCAGCGGTCGTATATGCATGCGTTTCCGCAATCGTTCGATCAATGCGGCGAGCACCGCCGGTGGTTCGAACTTCGAGCTGATCAAATAGGCGAAAACGTCCATCGCCTTGCCGTAGCCTGCGCGTTCGATACTTGCGCCGTAATAGGGCCGGGCATGCCCCATCATGAAATAGGGCGGTGTTTCGAAACCGTTGACCAGCACGCCGACTTCCTGGTTGATATTGAGAGAAAATGGTCCGCGCGCGCGCCGTATGCCTCGCGCGATGAGCCAGGATTCAGCCTGCTCAAAAAGGGCTTCGAACACCGCGCCGTCGTCACAGGCATCTAAGAAGCCAAAGAAACCCGTGCCGTCCTGATACCGTTCGAGGTGGAGCTGGTCGATCTGTGCCGAGATTCGGCCGATCGGCACGCCGTCTCGGTAGGCGACCCAGGCCTGCCATTCGAGATGTCCGAATACCGGCTGCTTGGGCGACAGCGCGTCTTTTCTCTCGATCAAAAGCGGCGGTACCCAGTGGGGGTCGTCGCGAAAGACACGCCAGGGCACGCGAATAAATTCATTCAGGCGGCGCGCGTCATTGACGGGTTCGACGGAAACGGGTGCGGTGTGAATCGAATTCATCGGCGCTAGCATGTTAGCCAAGTCGAACCAGCGTATAAACCGATACCCGAGGCAGACCAAGCCCCCCGTATCGAACTTGACTCGATACCGGTTAGAGTTTTAACGTTATTAAATAATAATTCATACAGTGAAACTTTTGGAACGCCCGCCAAGAGGTGTTTCTAGGCGATTGGGCCGACCTTTCCGTCTTCTGAGGTCGGCCGCGGCGGCGTCACGGAGGAACTCGAATGGCCAGAGAATCTCACGCCAAACCCGATACGGCGCTGCAGAAAGATCATTCCTTTGCAGCGGTCGACGACTATGACACTCGGATGTACATCTTGCCGCATCTAGCGCAGAAGGCTTCGCGCGACGAAATCATCGCCGAACACCGTAAGGCCCCTCGCGGCGCGGCGACCCAGGCCGGTGAAGCGGCCCCTTTAAACAGCCTGCCGCTCAAGCGCCTGCTCGACAAGCTGCGCGTGATACCGCAAGCGGGCAAGCACACTATCGTCGAAACGAAACCCTGGGAAGAATACACCATCGCGATCCTGCCCGGACGGCGGGGCGGAGTGGTCGAACTGACCGGCGAGACCTACCCGAAGCGCGAAGATGCAGAACACGCGATCTTTCTCAAACGCTTGAAGGCGCTGTGCGAGCACTACGGCATTGACATGGAGGTCTAGACGATGGCCGACACGCAGTCATGCATGCTAAGAATCACAGGCTACTCTGATCGCTTTTCGGCGCGGCCCGGCGACACCGTACGGTTCCATGTCAACGCGGAGCAGAATGAATCCTTCGAAGCGGAAATCGTCCGCCTGATTCACGGCGATACGAATCCACAGGGCCCCGGTTTCAAGGAAGAATTGATCGCCTCGCCGCTGAGCGGCACGCACCAGGGCAAGCACCAGCCGCTGCATGCCGGCAGCTACGTCATGGTGCCGCACTCGAAGCGCTTCGATGTTCGAAGCTTTACGCTGTGTGCCTATGTCTATCCGACGACGCCCCTCACCGATAACGAGGGCGTCGCCGTCGGTACACAGGGCATACTCACCAAGTGGAACGCAGCGGAACAGACCGGTTACGGCCTGTTTATCAACGAGGCCGGGGAACTCTCGCTGAAGCTCGGTCCTGGCAACGGCCGGGGCGAGGAAATTTCCACCGGCAAGCCGCTCTTTCGCAAAGTCTGGTACAAGGTCGCGGCAAGTTACGATGTCGCGTCGGGCACCGTGTACGTTTCGCAAAAAGCCGTCGTCACCAACACCAACGCCGGACACGGCATGAGCATGCTGCACCCCCTCGAAGACACCGATGCTTCGGTCGAGACCACGCTTGCGGGCGCCGCGCCCGCAACCAACGACTGCCCGTTCCTGATGGCGGCCAGTACCTTGAAGACATACTCGGGCCGGTCGATCGGCGGCGCGCATTTCAAGGATCTCACCGAGCCCTGGGAGATCCCCGCGCACACGGACAAGTACAACGGCAAGATCGAGCGGCCCCGGATCGCCGAGCGCGCGATGTCCCAAGCCGAGATTGAAATGCTCCTCGGCGCAGCCGGCGTCGAGTACCTTCCGAATGAAATGCGCGCGAGCGTCGTCGGAGCCTGGGATTTCGCCGCGAACATCGGCGAGAACGCGGCCTCGACGACCATTATTGATACCGGGATCGATGGCGCTGACGGACAAGGCGTGAACATGCCGGTGCGCGGCGTACCGGGATTCAATTGGTCGTCGGACTACATGAGCTTCAAGCATGGTCCACAAGAGTACGGCGCTATCCATTTCCACGACGAATCGGTCGACGACGCACGCTGGGAATCGCAATTGAGCTGGGCGGTGCCCGAAGGCACTCGCAGCGGAGTTTACGCGTTGAGAATGCGAGTCAATGGTGAGGCGATCGCCGAAACCGAGGACTATATTCCGTTCTTCGTGCGACCGCCGGCCGGCGGATCCGGCGCTGAGATCGCGGTGATCATGTCCACCTTTAGCTACATGGCTTATGCCAACGACAATCTGAGCGTCAACTCCGTGGTCGCGCAGTTGCTGACCGGCCAGGTGCCCTTGTTGCAGCCCGGCGATCTGCTGCTCAACAAGGAGCGGGGTTATGGGCTCGGTACCTACACCACTTATCGCGACGGCTGGGGCGTCAACGTGTCTTCCCGGCTGCGCCCGATCTTGAACATGCGGCCGAAATACATACACGTCTTGTCGCCCTCGCTATGGCAGCTCAACGCAGATCTGCACCTGGTCGACTGGCTGGAAGAGAAGGGCTACGCCGTCGACTATCACTGTGACGAAGATCTCGAACGCGAAGGCATCGACCTGCTCAATCAATACCGCTGCGTGCTGACCGGCCATCATCCGGAATACATCAGCGAGCACATGATGGATGCCTATCACGATTATCAGATGCAAGGCGGGCGCTGGTGCTATCTCGCGGCCAATGGATTTTACTGGGTAACCGTGCCGCACCCGGACAACCCCAACATCATAGAAGTGCGCAAGGGCGACAACGGTACGCGCGCCTGGACCATCCAGCCCGGCGAATACTGCAATGCCTTCGACGGTAAACACGGCGGCCTGTGGCGTGTACGCGGACGCGTGATGTCGAAATTGCTGGGCGTGGTCTTTACTTCGTTTGGCCTGACTTATTCGTCCTATTATCGGCGCGCGCCCGACAGCGAACTGCCGGAGTGCGCCTGGATCATGGACGGTGTCAGCAAGGACGAGCCGATTGGCGACTTTGGCTTAGTCGGTGGTGGCGCGGCGGGCCTCGAACTCGATCGCTACGATCTCGAACTCGGTACACCGCACCGCGCCTACCTGCTCGCGCATTCCGAAGGCCATAATGACATTTACGTCAGCGTATCCGAGGATTCGACCTTTCATGCGCGCGGCAGCTTTCTGGCGGGCACCGGCGAATCCAATCCCAGGACACGCGCGGACATCGTTTATTACAAAACGCCGAACGACGGCGCGGTGTTCTCGGTCGGATCGATGACCTGGATCGGGTCCCTGTCACACAATGGTTACGACAATAATATCTCCCGCATCATGCAGAACGTGATCGATGGTTTCGTAAAGAATGGTCCCCTGCCATGAGCGCAACATGAACGTCAAAGACTCGAGCACGCAGCTAGGCGACCATTTCTGGTGGGTGCATCCCGCGTTCCGCGCCGAGCAGACGCTCGAAATCGATGATGCCGGCGTCATGCCGGAAGGCAGCATGCTGTGGCGAAAGTTCGGCGAGCGCCACGACGAGGAAGACGGGAAGGTGCTGCCAGCCGACGGCGGGCGTTATGCGATCCTCGCGAAGCTCCTGTTCAAGCTCAACCACTGCCGGCCCGGTCCGGTCGAAAGCTGGTACGTGGTCGTCTGCGTCGAGCCCGGCCAGCGCTGGGCCGTCGGGCAGTTGCGTGCGGATGCGGCGCGCCCAGTGCAGGTATTCGAAGACCTGATATTCGCAAGCGAGGCGGAGGCGCGCGACAAAGCGCAGGCCATGCGCGCCTGCGAACCGGGCACACCGGTATCGTGATCGCCTATCACGGGCGGGAACACTTGATTCTCTCTCGCCTAAGCGGTCTACTTCGAAGAGAACAAAATTCGGCGAATTTTTTCACGGCCCGAATCAAGATTCTCGAATAAGGCGGCGGACGCATGCCGCCGTTTGATCGTCCATCGTGGACTTAGGGGAAAGACCATGGCGCGCAAGACCGGCGTACAAGAAAACCGCGGATATACGCAGACCGACGATTTCATTACCCGCACTCACATCCTGCCGCTACTCACCGATCCCGCGACGCGCAAGGCGCTCATCGAAGAACATCGCAATAATCCGATCGGTCGGCCTGGCAAAGCCGGCACGGCCGCAGTGAAGCACGGCGGTGACCTCGCACGCGTGCTCGACAAGTTCCGGCGTCAACCGATGGAGGGCAAGTACGTGCGCGTCTGCATGAAACCGCATAAGGATTACCGCATCGGTATCGTCACGGGCATACGCGGTAAGCCCGTCAAGATCCTCGCGAAGCCCTATCCCTCGGAGGGTTCGTGCGAGCATGCCATTTTTGTGAGGCGGGTTAAGGAATTCCTGAAGGAGTACGGTCCTTAGAACCTATCGCAAAAGGTCGGCGGCAGTCGTTACCGACTGATATAAAAAGCGGAGAATTCCCATGCTCAGGATCACGGGCTACAGCGACAAGTACTCGGTCTGCCCCGGCGACGAGATCACATTTTACGTCAACGCCGAAAAGAACGAAGACTATCACGCCGACATCGTTCGCTTGATCCACGGCGATACGAATCCGGAAGGGCCGGGCTTCAAGGAAAAGCTCGTGCGCGCGCCGTGCAACAAAAAATACAAGGGCAGAAACCAGAGGATCCACGGTGGATCCTACGTCTGTACACAGCCGGATCACCGCATGGACCTGCAGAGCTTCACTTTGCAGGCTTTCATCTTTCCAACCACACCGGACAAAGGTGTGCAGGGGATCCTGACAAAGTGGGTGGGTCCGCGAAAGAGCGGCTACGGTATGTTTGTTGACGAGAAGGCTTGCCTGGCCTGCTGGATCGGCGACGGCAAGGGCAAGGTCGCGACAGTCTCGAGCGGCAAGGCGCTCATGCGCAAGGTTTGGTATCTGGCAGCCGTGTCCTACGATTCGAAATCCGGGCGGGTGCGCGTTTATCAGCAACCCGTCGTGACGCCGACCAACGGCGGCCTCGGCCTGTCGATGCTGCATCCCGCCTCGCAGACCACCGCTGCAGTCACGGGTACGGCCCGGGTCAAACCGGCAAAAAACGATGCGCCGTTCCTGATGGCGGCGAACACCCTGCGCGCCCGGTGCGGCCGCCACGTGCAGGGCGCGCATTACGCCGAGGCTAAGGATCCGTTTCCGCTGCCCGAGCAGGAAAACGTCTACAACGGCAAGATCGACCGCCCGCGCCTCGCTAACCGTGCCCTGGACAAGGACGAGATCGACGCTTTGGCGCGCGGTTTCGCAAGCTGCGAGTCCGAGCTGCGGGGCGCCGTCGTCGGCGCCTGGGATTTCCACGCCAACATCAGCGACAACATCGCGTCCTGCCAAATCATCGATACTTCGCCGAACAAGCTCAACGGCTTCGCCGTCAATCTGCCGGTGCGTGCAATGACCGGCTACAACTGGACCAGCGATGAGATCGTTTTTCATCACCGGCCGGAAGAATACGGCGCCATCCATTTCCACGACGACGACATCGACGACGCACGCTGGGCGGCGAGCTTCACCTACACGATTCCCAAGGGTCTCAAGAGCGGCGTCTACGGTGCTCGCCTGCGTATCGCCGGCAAGAGTACGCCGGAGACCGAGGATTATGTGCCCTTCTTCGTGCGTCCGCCACATGGTAAGACTACGGCCAAGGTCTGTTTGATCATTCCGACCAACAGCTACCTGGCCTACTCGAACGACAACCTCGCGACCAACTCGGTCGTCGCAGAACTTCTTTCCGGACGCGTCCCGATCATGCAGGCCTCGGATCTGTATCTGAACGAGCATCGCGAGTATGGCCTGTCGACTTATTCATTGCATTCCGACGGCAGCGGCGTGTGCTACTCCACGCGCCTGCGCCCGATCCTGAACATGCGACCCAAGTACCGCCACTGGCTGTCGCCGTCGCTGTGGCAGCTCAATGCGGATCTGCATCTCACGGACTGGCTAGAAGTGAGGGGCATCGCCTTCGACGTGCACACCGACGAAGACCTCGATCGCGAAGGTGTGGATCTCCTGAACCGCTATCCGGTAGTCCTGACGGGCAGCCATCCCGAGTACTCCTCGGAGAACATGCTCATCGCTTACGAGGCCTACCAGCAGGCCGGCGGGCGCTGGATCTATCTCGGCGCCGATGGTTTCTACTGGGTCTCTCAGTACCATCCGGACAACAGCAACATTATCGAAGTGCGCAAGGGCGAGGCGGGCACCCGCGCCTGGACCGCCAACCCGGGTGAATACAACAACGCCTTCGACGGCAAGTTCGGCGGCATGTGGCGCGCGCGCGGGCGTGTTCCAACGAAGGTCTGCGGGCTCACGTTCACCGCTTACGGCTTCGACGTGTCGACCTATTACCGTCGCGAACCCGATTCGAAGCGCAAGGAGTGCGCCTGGATCTTCGAGGGCGTCGGCTATGACGAGATCATCGGCGACTTCGGCCTCGTCGGTGGCGGCGCCGCCGGCCTTGAAATCGATCGCTACGATCTTGAGTTCGGCACGCCTCACGAAGCGTTCCTGCTCGCGCGCTCGGAAGGTCATACCGATCTCATGCTGCAGGTCAACGAGGAGATCCACTTTGCCGTACGCGGCTATTACGGCGGGGGCGATGAGAACCCGATGGTGCGTGCCGACATGATCTACTACAAGACACCGAACGACGGCGCGCTCTTCGCGCCCGGCTCACTCGCCTGGTGCGGCGCCTTGTCTCATAACAAATACCGGAACAACGTCTCGAAGATCCTGGAGAACGTCATCAGGGGTTTCATGAAAACCGGGCCGCTCCCATAGGCGGCGATCGGCTGGTAGCATTGAACAAGACCCGCAGCTCGCATATGCCGCTCATCAGGCCACCTGTGGGCAAGCATGTCGTGCCGACCCGCGACGTGCCGATGTCGGGCCTGGAGACCCGGATCCTCGAGGATCTCGACCCCGATAAATTGAGCGACCTCGCCGAGGTCCTGTTTGCCTTCAACAATTACCGGGTGGGCCCCATGCCCGGCTTCTTCGTCGCCGTCGTAGTCACGCCGGGAAAAGAGTGGTGCGTGGGCCAGCTCTGCGCTGACCGTGCAAAGCCTTTGAAACTTTTCGACAAGAAAATTTACAAGACGGCCACGGGCGCCCAGAAAGCAGCCGTGCGGATGCGGGCAAAGGATCTGGAAGCCTTATCGGCCGGTTGAGACGGTCAGAGTCCTTGGCTCTGATCCTTTATTTCAAATTCTCGAGCGCCGCGGCCCGATCGTCAGGCGTATCGGCCGCCCAGGCTGTTGAACATACGGCGATTACCGTAACGAAGATCGCGATGGTTTTTCGCATAACAGGTCCACTATTTAAGCTTAGATCGCGTCCCCCTTTATTGATCTACCTGGAGATTGGCTTACACTGCGCAAAGTCTCGTAAGTCATCAAGGAACTATTCATGCCACTCACCGACGAGCTTCGCTCCCGCCTCGATTCGACCATCGCGTCGAACAAAATCGTGCTCTTCATGAAGGGCACCCCGCAGCAGCCGCAATGTGGCTTCTCGGCCACCGTCATCGGCATTCTGAACAATGTGGCGCCCGATTACGATACGGTCGACGTCCTGGCGGATCCGGAGATCAGGGAGGGTATCAAGGAATATTCGCAATGGCCGACGATACCGCAGCTCTACGTGGATCAGGAATTCCTCGGCGGCTGCGACGTCATTCAGCAGATGTACACCACCGGCCAGTTGCACGAAGCACTGGGTGTGGAACCGGTTGAACTCGTCACGCCGGAGATCACCATCAGCGACACCGCGGCGAGGGCGATCCGCAACGTGATGGCCGAGACGCCGGACGTTCCGGTGCATCTAAGCGTCGACGCCGATTGGAACCATGAATTCAGTCTGGCCCCCGCGAAAGGCCACGAGGTCGGCGTTACCGCTAATGGTATCGAGCTCCTGCTGGACGTCGACTCGGCGCGGCGCGCCGACGGACTCGTGATCGACATGACGGAAACGCCGCAAGGCATGAGCATGAGTATCAAAAACCCGAACGCACCGGCGCCCGCCGCGCAGATGTCGGTCGAGGAGCTCAAGGCGAAGATGGATGCGGGCGAACCGGCTCACTTGTTCGACGTACGTGAAAAAGACGAACGCGAACGCGCCATGATCGAAGGCTCACGTCTGTTGGATGAAGAGGCAGCGAAATTCGTCGATTCACTGGCGAAGGATGCGCTGCTCGTCTTCCACTGCCATACCGGTGTGCGCAGCCAGTCCGCGGCCGATTTTTTCAGCCGTAACGGCTATAGCAACGCGCATAACCTCGCGGGCGGCATCGACGCCTGGTCGCAGAAGATCGATCCCGGCGTGCCGCGCTATTGATCGGCCGGGCGAGGGGTCAGGGTCAATTGATTCTGGCCCCCGAAATTTATGCTTTACCGCCAGTTCACCACGCAGGATGAGATCGACGGCCAATACAACGTCGAGCTCGTCGTCGGTGGCATCAAGCCTCATATCGATTTCTTCATCGGCGAGAGCGCGCGAGCACGCGACGAACTCGATTGTCTGCTCGATGTGCCGTTCGGTCCGACCGTAGAAGAAACGCTCGATATCTTTCCGGCGAAGGATCCCGACGCGCCGATCCTCGTGTTCGTGCACGGCGGTTATTGGCGGCGCCTGAGTTCAAAAGAGTTCAGCCTCGCGGCGCTCGGTCCGGTCGCACGCGGGATCACCGTCGTCGTGACCAACTATGCGCTGTGTCCCAAGGTCACGATCCCCGAGATCACGCGTCAGACCCGCGCGGCCGTCGCCTGGCTGGCGCGCACGGAGCTCGATTTTGCCGGCAGTCGTGAGCGCATCTACGTCTCCGGACATTCCGCCGGCGGCCACCAGGTCGCGCGCCTGTTGAGCACCGACTGGGCGGGCGACTACGGGCTGCCGGACGACGTGATCAAGGGCGGGTACTCGATCAGCGGCCTGTTCGACTTGGGTCCACTGCGCTATTCGTGGCTGCAGCCGTTGCTGCAATTGAACGATGATGTCATTCGGCGCGAAAGCCCGCTATTTGATATACCGAAAGCCGCACCGCCCCTGATCACCGATGTCGGCGGCGCCGAGTCCAAAGAATTTCACCGGCAATCCGCCGACTACATGCAGGCCTGGCAGGCGGCGGGGCTGGCGGGCTCGAATCGCGAGCAGGCCGGCAAGAACCACTTCACGGCTATTCGGGGCTTGAGCGACGCCGACAGCGAACTCTGCAACGCCATCAGCGATTTCATCGTGAGTTGCGAAAAGTAATCCGATTCATTCTGTAGCGGCGGCATCGCGTTCAAACCGCGCCATGCGATCGCCCGCAAACGATCCCAGGAAGATCGTAGTGCCAACCTCGACCGCCACGGTTGCACCCGCCATGGGCGGGCCCGTCCCTTCAAACAAGGTTTTCGTCAATCCATTACGCGGATCGATCGACAGGATCGCGAACGCCAGCGGGCAGATCTGAACGCCTGGCTCGTTGCAGGCAAACACCGCTTCGAGATTTTCCCGGTGGGATGCCACTAGCAACTTTCCCCCGGCGGTCCAGCTCGAGTTGTCGGGTGCATCGACCTCGATATCCCACAAGCGTTCGCCGCTGGCACGATCGACCGCGGCCACGCGATCGCCAAAGTAATAATTGAGGTAAAGCGTCCCGCCGTCCGCCGAGACCTCGATCCCGTTGGGCAGCCCGCCGTCGGTCCCCGCGAGGCGGTTCCAGCCGGAACCCGTGTGCCATTCCAGCGCGTAGCCGGTGTCGTCTCGCGATATCTCGGCTTTATTGATGGCCTCCTCGGAGGAACCGCGCGGCATCATATGCGTGATCGCAATACCCCCGCCGGGCAACCCGACCACGTCGTTCATCCATATCCCCTCGGGCACAGTGACGCAGCCGCGCCATATGAGTGACGGCGCGCCGTCATCCTTTAGCTCTAATTCGAACATTTCAACGGCCTCGCGGCCGCCGTGATTGACGACGAAGACCCGATCGAGTCCGCCGGTTTCAGAATGATGAATGCCGTGCGGCGATAACTGCTCACCCGGCGGTCCAGGGCATGCCTCATCACCCCAGCGCGGATCGTCCGCATCGGCACCCGCCCGCGGATACAGAGTTTCGGTGGATCCATCCGCGATCCTGAACAGGGTGAGCTTGCCCTGCCGGGTGCCGTCGAGCGATCCGTATTCACTCACCAGAAGCGTCTTACCACCCGGCATCACCTCAATGTCCTCCGGGCGTTGAAACCTACAGATCGGCGTCAAGCCGTTGCCCGCGCTGCACGCATCGGACTGAGCTTCGCTGGCTAGGATTGAACCTGCAGAGACTGCTCCGCACAAAACCAATGGCACGCCGTAGATCGCCCCGAGTTGCCGTCCGTACCGGTTGCGATGTACATGCGCGATCAACCGTCGGCCGCTAGGCAATTAGTGGCCGCCTTCGAGGAAGGCCTCGATGAACGCCGAGCGATACCCGTCGTGGCGCCAGGTGATGGGAAAAAACGATTCATCCATAGCCGTTTCGCCAAAGCGCTTGTAGCGTCCATAAATCGGCCCGACCCGCGTTGGGTGAAACCGGGATTCGGCCGGCATACAGTGAGTCACGAGCGACCGCCGTCGTCCGGTCGACCGATTTTGTCCGGATCCGTGCCAGATCCATCCGTGATGAAACACGGCGTCGCCGGCCTTAACTTCGATCGCGATTCTTTCAGGTTCGTCGATCTTCGCGACTTTCGCTGCCGCTCGCACATCCTCGAACGGATCTTCAGGTGCGTGGAATTCCACGTTTCGGGGCCCGCGGCCCCACCGGTGAGAACCGCGCACGTATTCTACCGTGCCGCCCTCGGCAGAGGTCTCATCGAGCGCGATCCAGCAACTGATCATATCGCCGGGCACGACCCAATCCTGGTAGGCCGAGTCCTGATGGAAGCCGATGGCGCGGGCGCCCGGCGGTTTCCAGAACACGTTGTCTTGGTTGAGGCGCGTGCCGTTCCAATCGCCGAGTCGTGCGCAAGCGCGGCCGATGTCTTGGCGCAGGACCACCGCCGCAAGGCAGCGATCGGCTTTCCAGGCGTTGCAGATCTGCCGGGTCAATGAGGGGTCGTCGCGTCCCGCCTGCCAGTTGACCTCGTCGGGCATGAGACCGGTTTCGAATTCGCCGCGAAACAGGCGTTCGTAACGTTCATGCAGAGGAGGAATAAGTGCTTCTTTCAAAACGTTTTTCACGACCACGTAACCGTCATCGTCGAAGGCGCCGCGTTGCGCGTCCGTTAAATCAAGCACGACCAACACCTGTTCCGTTTTAATCGGGACTGCAGCATAGTGTTATCGTCTGTAGGTGGACGTCCGTCGCTCGAATCGAGAAGGATAAGTGGCAGCGATGATCGTAGCTTGCAAGAAAACTTGACGCCAAAAATATGTGCATTGCAGTCTACAACATCGCCATGGACGGGGATCCCGCCGCACTGCTCATGCGGCATTTCGGCGACCCCGGCCATATGCTGCCCGCACGGCGTTGCGCGCCAGAGCACGACGAACAAAGGGGACATTCATCTTTTTCGCGCGGCAGCAGGCGAACCACGAATAAGCCGGTCCATGTTAAATTTTTGATGAAATGATGGTCTGGGCTGACGTCGGCCGATAGGAGAGACGGAGCAATGAGCTTGTCTTTGACCAACGATTCCTCTTGCAAGCTGATCTCGATGTTTGCCTTGGTGAGCCTGTGCGCTGGGTGCGCCTTAACGCCTCAAAAGTTCTAATTGCGTCCCTAGGCCCACGTCGCGACTAAGGCAGCTGTTGCCGAGGGAAAGGAAATCTCGGTATTGGTCGTAGACATGCGCTCAACGGAAATCATTGGTAACCGCGGTATCGAAAGGCCTCAGCGCGAAAGGGTTTAGCGTCAGCAAAACGGTACGCGCGACCTATGATCGGCAACTACGCGTCGAGGTCGTGAATCTGAGCTACACGGTGGTTCCCGGGATCGTGACGGGCACGCTACGTAGGGAATCGGCCTTGCGCGGACAGTGCATCGACGACAAGGTCTCGCAGTACGATCGCGTGCATCGCGGAGTTTCCCAAGAGCAGGTTTTCTTCGCGCAGTTCGCCGAAGAGAATGCGGCTCATATCAACGCCGCCATGTCGGGTGCCATCAATGCCTTACTCGAGAACGTCGAATTGATAAATTGTCTCGCGGGAAATTGAAGGCCGAATCAAGCGGCAGCGACCTGCTTGAGGAGAGGCCGAGTCAGGTCCGTCAGGCGCAGGCGCTGCCGGCCGGCTTCGTCGAAATCGCCCGGGTCGAGTGACTTCGCCTCGTGCAGAACGGCAGCATGTCTGGCGCGTTCGAGCGGTTCGATGCGGCAATAACGCCCGGTCATCGGCTCGCGCGGCGGTCGCACGGGCGGCTTCCGTCCCGGAACCGGGAATCCAACGGGGTGAGCGGGGTTGTCGTGAGCTGGTTTCATTACTCAATCTCCATGATCGCCTCGATCTCCACCGCCACCCCGAGCGGCATCGTCGCGGCACCCACCGCACCGCGATCCGCGCATGCTCGCCGCGTTCTCCGAATACCTCGAGAAACAACTCCGAAGCCCCGTTCACGACCGCCGCCACCTCGGCGACCTCAGGCGTGCAATTGACGAAACCCGAGACCTTCGCGATCTGCTTGATGCGATCCAGGTCTCCGTCAAGCGCGACACGCGCCTGGGCCAGGACATTGAGTGCGCTCAAGCGCGCCGCTTCGCGGCCTTCCTCGATAGTGAATTCCTTGCCGACCGTGCCCACGTAGCGCACGTCGCCCTCCCATTGGGGGATCATGCCGGAGACGTAGAGCGTGTTGCCGATTATGGAAGCGCCTTTGATCTTGGCGACGACGGGCTTTTGCGCCCGCGGCAGCGTAATGTCGAGCTCTTCCAGCCGCTTGTCGATCCGACCTGCCATGTGATCTTCTTCCGCGTTAGGCGATCCGAATATGGGGTGACTGACCGTATTCTAAATTACTGTTCCGAAATGGGAGACAGACACGATGGCTGCGCGCATTGGTATGCTGAGCATAAGGATGTAGCATCGGTAAATGAATCATATAATTTTCCGAGACGCCATGATGGCGAACAGCAACGGCACCGCTGGGTTAACGCTGTTGTTGATCGCTTTGAGTGGCGGTGACGCTGCATGGGCCGCCGATTGCGTCCGCATCGAAGATGCGGAAACCCGCGCGTGTTGCGAGCGGATTCTGCCCGAACACACGATGCGTCAGGAAATTAGCATGGCCGTGGTCGACGACCAGGGCACGATCAGGGATTTCGCCGCGGAACTCGCCTGGAAACGATTCGATGATGGGCGGGTACGGGCGCGCATTGACCTCACTGCGCCACCACGGGACCAGGGAAAGATCGTCCTTTTGACCGAACGCGAGCAAAAAGAGGCTAGCGAGTTCCGAGAACCCGAAGTCGTTCTGTACCAACCGAGAGAGCGGCGTGACCGACTGCTGTCCGTCACCGCGTTGTCCGGCGACCTGCTGGGCACGGATTTCAGCTATGAAGACTTCTCCCATTTTTACGGGACGACATCGGATAACAACATCCAACGGCTCGAAGACGCAACGCTTGACGAGCGCGCCGTCATGGTGCTGCAATCGACGCCACGGGACCCTCAAGCCGCCTACGATCGCGGATCGACTTATTCACGTATCGTGTCCTATATCGATCGCGAGCAATGCGTGCCCTTGAAGACCCTGTTCTTTGAAGACCAAGACGAGCCCGTCAAGGCATTGATCGCGAAGCGTGAGCGAATCCGGCAGAGCGGGGGGCGTTGGGTCCCTTATGAGATGGTGATGCACGATCATGACGACGGCAGCCGCACGATCTTGACGATCGAGGGAATCGAATTCGACCCCGAGATCCGGGATTCCTTCTTCTCACGGTCGTCCCTCAAAAGAGGCCGTTGACGCGGAACACCGGGCCGGTGCGGACGCGTCTGAATGATTTCACTACTCGATACCCGCGATTAATCCTCGTTGCCGCGGCCGGGCTGGCGCTGCTAGCGGGCTCGCGCCTGCTCGATTTCGGTACGGGCGAACTCAAACTCGAAATCGACTCGTCCCTCGTTGGACTGCTGCCGACGAGCGGAGAGGAACTCGCGACTTATGAGCAAGTGCGCGACCGCTTCGGTGGTGACGACATCCTGCTCGTCGCCTGGTTCAGCGACGCATTGTTTACCGCCGACATACTGCGGCGACTAAAGCGTTTCACGCGGCGGATCGAACGATTCGACGGCGTGCGCCGGGTCGACAGCCTGGCCACCGCGCTCAGCGTCAGTGAAGAAGACGGCGCGGTCCGCATCGATCGGTTTCTGCACAGAATTCCAGCGGACCCTGCCGCGCTCGACACGCTGCGGGCGGACGCGGTCGCGAACCCGGTCTATCGCGGTCGGTTGGTTTCGCCCGACGGGC
Source organism: Gammaproteobacteria bacterium (assembly GCA_963662545.2). Lineage (GTDB taxonomy): Bacteria > Pseudomonadota > Gammaproteobacteria > JAYYZW01. The sequence continues at coordinate 470,645 of CAXXLL010000003.1, read as the reverse complement.
ACGGCGTGCTGCTAGCCGTGCATTTCGATACAGCACTGGGATCGATGGAGCTTGTCGAACTCGTCGCAAGAATCGGCGAGGCATCGCGCGAGGAGAGCGGCGACATCGAGCAGTTCGTCTCGGGGCCTGTCCATGCGCGGCTCGAGATCAGCCGCATCCTATTCCGTGACGTACGCAGCACACTCCCGCTAGCGATTCTCGCTACAGCGCTTGTTGCCGCGCTGACCTTGCGCAGCGTCCGCGGCGTCGTCTTCCCACTCACGGCGACCGGGCTCGCGCTCCTCGCCACCCTGGCACTGTTCGCCCAGGCGGGAAATGCGCTCAATTTCGTTACCGTGATCATGCCGCCGGTGATCTTCGTCGTTGGTTTTGCTTTCGCGGTCCACGTCATCAACGAATTCGATCGCATGTTCACTGCTGGCACGGACAAAAAGACGGCAGTCATAAGCGCCGTCGAAGAGGTCTTCCTGCCATTGACATTGACGGCGTTCACGACCGCGATCGGATTCGCTTCGCTCGCAACGAGTCCCATTGCGTCGATCAAACTATTCGGCATCTACACGGCACTCGGGACACTGTTCGGATGGCTGTTTGCATTGCTGGTCATCCCGGCCGGATTGCTGGTGGGGCCGGTACGCGTTATTGACCATTCGAAGACGGATTTCTTAACCGCTTTCGCGCCCGCGCTCGCGCGGTTCGACATTCGGCATCGCGACGTCATTCTATTGGTAGGTGCCGCCATCGGGATCGCGGCGATCGCCGCCGCGTCGAGACTGGAAGTGAGTACGGATTACCTGAGTAATTTTCCGGAAGACAGCCCCGTGCGGCGCAATTTCGAGCGGATCCAAACGGAGTTCTCGGGTGCGGTACCGATACAGGTATTCATCCGCAGCGATCTGCCCGGTGCGTTCAAGGACCCCGTGCATCTGCGCACCATCGAAGACCTCGAACGTTGGCTCGAAGCCCAGCCGGAGGTCGGTGCTGCCACGAGTCTGGTCGATTTGATCGGCGTGCTGCATCGAGCGTTTGAGCCGGATGCGCCAGCGGGTGAATCGATCCCGCCTTCACGGGATGGCGTGGAAGACCTGCTGTTTTTCGCCAACGGCGACGACCTCCGGCGCGTCGCTGATCCCCGGTATGAAAGCACGCTGCTGCACGTGCGCACGTCCGCCGTATCGACCAACGATCTGGGCGGACTGATCCGGCGTATCGAGCGCCGGCTCGAAGAACTGCCGGGGCACTTGCGGGGTGAGGTGACCGGCAGCTCCGCCCTGCTTTCACGCACGCTGGACGACATCATCCGTGGTCAGCTTACGAGTCTGGTCGGCGCCCTGGCCGTGATCTACGTGATCCTGATCCTGCTGTTCGGCTCCGCGCGGATCGGCGCGCTTGCCTTGTTCCCCAACCTGCTGCCCATCGTCTGTTTTTTCGGCCTAATGAGCCTTCTAGGGGTTACTTTGAACCTCGCCACCAGCCTCGTCGCCGCCGTCGCGCTCGGTATCGCGGTCGATGACACCATGCATTTCCTGTCGCGCTTCAACACTGAAGCCCGCCGCGTGGCTGATGAGGCGCTCGGCATCGAGCGCGCGATGGTGAGCGTGATCCGGCCGGTGACCTTCACCACCTTGGCGCTCTGTCTCGGCTTTGCGACTCTGACCATGGGTGAACTACGCAGCCAGATTGAATTCGGCGGCCTCGCCGCGGCGACCCTGCTCGTCGCCTGGATCGTCGATCTGACTTTCACGCCGGCCCTGAGCGGCCGATTGCGGTTCGTGACGCTGTGGGAAGTGCTGGCGGTCGACCTCGGGACTGCGCCGCATAAGACCATTCCGTTCTTTTTCGGCCTCACCCACCGCCAGGCCCGGATCGCCGCGATCCTCGGCAGCTTCGAGACCTTTCACGCCGGCGAGCACATCCTGCGCCTGGGTGACACGGGTACCGACATCCACGTCGTCATCGACGGCGAACTCGAGGCTTCCGTGCCCCGCGATGGAAACGAGCAGGTTCTGCGGCGGCTCAAGCGAGGGGATCTCATCGGCGAGGTCGCGTTGTTTCACGGATTACGGACTGCGAATGTGCATGCGCAATCCGACGCCCGGCTGCTCAGGCTGTCCAATGCCTGCCTCGATCGCATCCAGGCGCGATATCCGCAGATCGCGGCGCAGTTGTACCGTAATCTGGGCGTCATCCTTGCCGACCGGCTAGCGGACGTGACCGAGCGTCTGTAGACAGCACCGCCGAAGTAATCGCGGTGGGGGGCGGAAATTAAACCGCTACTTCCCAGGCGCGCTTAGAGCACGCCGGCGAAACCTAACGATGCCTGCCGCGAAATCACATCCCGGAGTTCCGCGTTTTTTCAATCCCCCCGCGATCGCGGGGAGGGGGGGGGGATGAATTGGGAATTTACCAGCGCTGGCCGCCACCACCACCACCACGGGATGGGCGCTTCTCACGGGGCTTGGCCTGGTTGACCTTAATGTTGCGACCGCCCATGGCCGTCTCATTCAGACCCTTGATCGCGGCGTCAGCCGAAGAGTTATCCTCCATTTCCACAAAGGCGAAGCCCTTGGACTGGCCGGAGAACTTATCGGTGATCAGGGTAACAGTGGACACCTCTCCGAAAGCGGCAAAGGCAGTGCGCAGTTCTTCTTCGGTGGCGCTGTACGGCAGGTTGCCGACGTAAAGATTCATCATCATTCATTCCTCATGCGTGTGTTGATCAAAAGATGCACTACCGGTGAGCCAACACACAAAACGCGGTAGTGATTTGCCATTCCTGGCGAATTCGTTGAAGCGCGAATCAACGCGCATTTCCCGAGGCCTGTCGGGGGCGGTTCCGCGGCCGCCGCTTGCGCGGGCCGGTCGGCGTATCACCCGGAGCCTGACTGTCGCTGTGGTGGCGCCGCTGGGCGTGACGGCGTGAACTGCCGGACGACACTTTTTGCTTGACCTTGGGGTTGCCCCGGTCGAGCGCCGCGTCCTCAGGCTTGGCGGGCGGCATCTGGGGCCTGCGTTCGAAGGCAGGCAAGGGCAGCACGGGAATATTCTTACGCAGTAATCGTTGGATGTCCGCGAGCGCCTTGACCTCGTCACCGCCGACCAGCGACAGAGCGGCACCGTCTTCGCCGGCGCGGCCGGTACGGCCGATGCGGTGTACATAATCCTCGGGCACGCTGGGCAGGTCATAGTTCACCACGTGCGTCAGACGGTCGATGTCCAGGCCGCGGGCGGCGATGTCGGTCGCCACCAGCACGCGCATCTCGCCGTTCTTGAAGCCGGCCAATGCCTGAGTGCGGGCACTCTGGCTCTTGTTGCCGTGGATGGCGGTCGCCTCGATGCCGGCCCGGTTGAGTTGTTGGGTCAACCGGTTGGCGCCGTGCTTGGTGCGGGTGAATACGAGTACCTGGTACCACTGACCTTCGTCGATCAAGTAGATCAACAGGTCGCGCTTGGCGTTTTTGTCCACCCGATAGACGTGCTGGGTCACGTTTTCCGCCTCGATGCTGCGGCGTGCCACCTCGATCAACGCGGGCCGGTGCAGCAGGCTGTCGGCCAGGCGCTTGATGTCGGTGGTGTAAGTGGCTGAGAACAGCAGGTTTTGACGGCACTTGGGCAATAGCGCCAGTATCTTGCGGATGTCACGTATGAAGCCCATGTCGAGCATGCGGTCGGCCTCGTCGAGCACCAGGATCTCGATGGCGGATAAATCTACGCTGCCCTGACCGGCGTGGTCCAACAGTCGGCCGGGCGTGGCGACGAGGATGTCGACGCCGCGGCGTAGCGCACCCTTTTGGGGATTGATGCTGACCCCGCCGAAGACCACTGTGGAGCGCAGCTTGAGATGTCCGCCATAGGTATTGAAGCTGCCGGCCACCTGGGCTGCCAATTCGCGGGTCGGGGCCAGCACCAGTGCACGCGGCGCGTTGCCCTTGCCCGCCACCTGCCGGGGTCGGCCATTGAGTAGCTGTAGCATGGGAAGTGCGAAGGCGGCGGTTTTGCCGGTGCCGGTCTGGGCGCCGGCCAGGACATCACGACCTTCGAGGATGACCGGCACGGCCTGCGCCTGGATGGGGGTCGGGCGTGTATAACCGTGCCCTGCGACGGCGCGCAGGAGTTCGGCCTGAAGGCCGAGTTTTGCAAAGGGCATAGATTCTCCAGGTCCAGCCTACCCGTTATTTTGCGGGGCCGGTCAAGGCGGTGTTGTAGATCAAGCGTTCGAGGGGAGTCTTTCGGGGAGGGAGACGGCCGCGAGACATCGGCGCCGACCGGTTGGCACCTTGCGTGCGGCGGAGTATAGGCGCGCTATCAACGGAAAGATAGCGGCATCTCCGGAAGAACATGCGAACGCGGCGAAGAGCAAGGGCCTGCTTAACCCAAATATCGAAGGTTTAGATCCAATTAGTCCGTCGAGCCTTAATCGTCTTGTCGGTCGTTACGGTGAGACCGAAGATCGTCTGTCTCATGCTGAAACACTGCTCCTGTAATAGGACACGCAATAATTTCAACGTGGATTTATACCCTGAGGCTTGTGCTTCAACATAGAATCTGTTCATGAGAATAGCCGCCCGGCGTAAAACCGGCGCCGGAAACTCAGCGAAATCAGGGCGGAGGGGACTCTTTAAATGGCAGTTACCGATCACGTCAACCTCGAGCAGTTCATTGCGGGTGTCAAGAAGCGCAATCCCGGTCAGCCGGAGTTCGTTCAGGCGGTCAAGGAAGTCGCTCAGGACATCTTCGGTTACATCGAAGACAAGGAGGAGTACCACGAGTACCAGATCCTCCGGCGTATTGCCGAGCCGGACCGAGTCGTCAGTTTCCGCGTCTGTTGGGAGGACGACAACGGCAATATTCGTGTGCAGCGCGGTTGGCGTGTGCAGAACAACAACGCTATCGGTCCCTACAAGGGCGGTCTGCGCTTCCACCCGAGCGTGACCGAGAGCGTGCTCAAATTCCTCGCCTTCGAGCAGACGTTCAAGAACAGTCTGACCGGCCTGCCCATGGGCGGCGGTAAGGGCGGCTCGAACTTCAATCCAAAGGGTAAATCAGACCATGAGGTCATGCGGTTCTGCCAGTCGTTCATGACCGAGCTCTACCGTTACGTGGGTGACGACATCGACGTGCCGGCCGGCGACATCGGCGTGGGCGCACGCGAGATCGGCTATATGTTCGGCCAATACAAGCGGATCACCAACCGCTTCACTGGCGTTCTCACCGGCAAGGGCTTGGAGTATGGCGGTAGCAAGATTCGCACCGAGGCGACCGGCTACGGCGCGGTCTACTTCCTGCAGAACATGCTCCAGCACGTCAGCGACTCGGTCGAGGGCAAAACTGTGGTCGTGTCCGGATCGGGTAATGTGGCCACGCATGCCCTCGAGAAGATCAACCAGCTCGGCGGCACGCCCGTTACGCTCTCCGACTCCACTGGCTTCATCCACGATCCGGCGGGCATCAGCGCGGAAAAGCTCGAGTGGGTGAAGGAGCTGAAGACAGTCCGGCGGGGCCGCATCTCGGAGTACTCCGCTGAATTCACCGGCTCGACCTACCACGAGGGCGAGCGACCCTGGGGCGTCGCGTGTGATCTCGCGCTCCCTTGCGCGACCCAAAACGAGCTCCTCAGAAACGACGCCAAGACCTTGGTCAAGAACGGCTGCAAAGCCGTTGCCGAGGGCGCCAACATGCCAACGGATCTCGACGGCGTGGAGGTCTTCAAAGAAGCGAAGATCCTCTTTGCGCCGGGCAAGGCCGCCAACGCCGGCGGCGTCGCGGTATCGGGACTTGAGATGAGCCAGAACTCGGCCAAGATCTCCTGGCAGGAAGAAGAGCTCCAAACCCTACTCACCGAGATCATGACAGGCATCCACGAGAAGTGCGTCGAGTACGGCGGCACGGCTGGAAGCAAGTCCATCGACTACGTCCGCGGTGCTAACATTGCCGGCTTCGTAAAGGTAGCCGACGCCATGCTCGCCTACGGCGTGGTTTAACTCGGCCTATCAGATAAGTTCGCTGAACAGCAAATGACAAATGCTTAGACGCGCTGCCGCACTTCGTCCATTCACGTAACTCGAAATAACGGCCAGGTGGTTTAGATAACGGTGCAATTGCTTTGTACGGAAGTTGAGATAGCTAATAATCCTGAATAGGCGTTCAGAATTACGAGGTAGATTTCGATTCGCCCGCAAGCGGGCTCCTACGGTATTGAGAAAACTCGTTACGGCAAAAAGTTATTGGGGCTAGTGAGCGGATGTGAGAGGATGTGCGCCGTTGGTGCCGAGGAGAGGACTTGAACCTCCACGGGGTTGCCCCCACTGGCACCTGAAGCCAGCGCGTCTACCAATTCCGCCACCTCGGCAAAGAGGTGCGCAATCTACCGAACCCACCTGAGTGAGTCAATGAGCCCCCGCAAGCGCCCAGCGCATCAAATTTCAGTGGATGAACACGTTCATATCGCCGACCTTCCGTCACGGGAAGCGATCCTGCAAATGCTCGAGGCATCCGATTCACCGTGCAAGTTCGGCGAGCTCGCCGAGCGCCTGGACGTGTGGGACAAGCCGGCTCTGAATGCCTTGAAGCGGCGGCTACTCGCGATGACCCGCGATGGGCAACTGGTGCGCACGCGCGGCTCGCGCTTTGGCGTGGCAAGCCGTATGGACGTCATCGGCGGCCGCGTACTCGCCCATCCCGATGGCTTCGCCTTCGTGCGCCCGGACAAGGGCGGGGAAGACGTCTACCTGGCCCGCCGCGAGGCCCGCCGCGTCCTGCATGGCGATAAGGTGCTGGTACGCATAGCGGGTTTGGACCGGCGCCAGCGCCCCTATGGCAATCTCGTCGAAATCATCGAACGCGCCAATACTCAGATCGTCGGCCGTTATCACCGCGAACGCGGCATCGGCTTTGTGATTCCGGACAACCGTCACCTCAACCAGGACGTGTTGATTCCGCAGGGCAAGAGCGGCGATGCGCGTGATGGCCAGATCGTCGTCGCCGCTATCGAGCACCAACCGGACCACCGTACCCAGCCAATCGGCCGCATCGCCGAAGTCCTGGGCGAGTCGATGGCGCCCGGCATGGAAATCGACATTGCCATTCGCAGTTACGGCCTGCCGAACGAATGGCCGCAGGCCGTGCTGGCAGCCGCGCAGGACACACCCGCCAGCGTTTGCGATCGTGATCGCGAAGGCCGCCGCGATCTGCGCGAACTGGCGCTGGTCACGATCGACGGCGCCGATGCGCGGGATTTCGACGATGCCGTCTTCGCGAAGAAGACGGCGAAGGGCTATGTGCTTTACGTCGCGATTGCCGACGTCGCGCATTACGTGCGCGAGGGCACGGGACTCGATGAGGAAGCCCTGAACCGAGGCACTTCGGTGTATTTTCCAGATCGCGTGATCCCGATGCTGCCGGAGACGCTCTCAAACGGGATCTGCTCGCTCAATCCCGATGTCGAGCGCCTCGCAATGGTCTGCGAACTTAACCTCGGTATCGACGGCGAGGTTCGGCGGGCCCGTTTCTACGAGGGCGTCATGCGGTCGCACGGCCGGTTCATCTACGAGGACGTGGATCGATGGCTCAAGGGCGACCGCCGCAAGCCGCTCGCGGGCAACGCCGCAGCGTCCAAGAGTCTCGCTTGTCTGTATGAACTTTATCAGGCGCTGCGAACGTGTCGGGAAGCGCGCGGCGGCCTCGATATCGAAACCATCGAACCGCGCTTCGAATATGATCTACACGGCAAGATCGAAGCCGTGGCAGCCGTGTCACGCGTCGATGCTCATCGGCTGATCGAAGAGTGCATGATCGCGGCGAACGTCGCCGCGGCGAAGTACCTGATAAGGCGCAAGCGACCCGCGTTGTTCCGGGTTCATGAGAACCCGGACGAAGAGAAGGTGCGCGATCTGGGTTTGTTCCTCCGCGAACTCGGGATCCGTTTCCCGCGCGAAGCGGCGTCCTCGCCGCAGGCTTTCGCACAGGTGCTTCGGGCCGCCGCACAGCGGCCGGACAAACGTCTCATCAACACAATTGTATTACGAAGTCTCAAGCTCGCCGTCTACAGCGAGGAGAACACCGGTCATTTCGGCCTGGCGCTCGAGGCCTATGCGCATTTCACTTCGCCCATCCGGCGTTATCCGGATCTCGTCGTGCATCGCGCGATCAAAGCGGAGCTTGCCGCCGCGCCCGTCGCAGACGACGCGAAGGATCTGATGGCCGCACTCGCCAACCATTGTTCCACCTGCGAACGGCGCGCCGAGGAAGCTACACGCGACGCCGTCGCCTGGCTCAAGTGCGAATTCATGCTCGACAAGGTCGGGGAGCGCTTCGCCGGCATCGTCTCGGGCGTGGCGGAATTCGGGGTGTTCGTCGAACTCGACGAGATCTTCGTCGAGGGCCTGGTACATGTCACGAGTTTGCCCGGCGACTACTATCTCTACGACGCCGTCCATCACACCCTGACCGGGCGCGCCAGCGGACGTGAATACCGCATCGGTCAACCGCTGGAGGTCGTGGTAGTACGAGTCGATCTCGACGAGCGCAAGATCGATTTCGAGCCCGCCGGAGTTGCAGTGTCCGGGCGGGGACGGCGTGGTAGGCGCCGCCGCTGATGGCGGATCGCGACCTCATCATGGGCGGTATTCACGCGACGCGTATCGCGCTCGAGTGCGCCGGCGAAGATTCGCTGGAACTCTGGATCCGGCGCGACCACGACCCCGCTACCGTCGCCGTGATCGAGGCCGGGGCGCGGCTGCACGGCGCGGCGGTCCATCACGTCGAAGACAGCACCCTGGATAAGCTGTATGGCGACGGACATCACCAGGGCGTGGTGCTCAGACGACGCACCCCCCGTCCGCTGGACCTCAAGGCGTTTCTGGACGGGCTTGAAGTCGGCGCCAAGGCGCCTTTGATACTGGTGCTCGACAACGTGCAGGACCCGCGCAATTTTGGCGCTTGCCTGCGGGTCGCCGACGGGGCCGGAGTCGATGCGGTCGTCTATACGCGTGACAAAAGTGCGCGCATGAGCAGCGTCGTCGCCAAGGCGGCGAGCGGCGCCATCGATACCGTCTCGCTCGTCGCCGTGACCAATCTGGTCGCGGCGTTTGCACAGATGCAGCAAGCGGGAGTCTGGATCATGGGCGCGGTGCAAGACTGCACCGGGGATCTCTACGACGCCGATCTCACGCCGGCGCTGGCGCTGGTGGTGGGTCATGAAGGTTCGGGTCTCAGGCGGCTTACGCGGGAGCGCTGCGACCTGCTCGTGCGGATCCCGATGTTCGGCCGCATCGAAAGCCTCAACGTCGCGAGCGCCGCCGCGATCGGCCTGTTCGAGGCGCGCCGCCAACGGCGTTAGCCTGTAAATATCAGTAATTCATCTGTGTGTCATTCCGAGCCCTAAGAACCTGCCGATCCGCGCCGTTTTTGCTTACCCCACCGCGATTCCCTACAATACGCGGCCCTAGCCGTCTGCTAGAAGCAAAATTTATCTCCTTGCTTCACCCGATAGAGGGGAAGCTTCAATCCGTAAGGAGTACATGTGAGACATTACGAAGTCGTGTTTCTGGTCCATCCTGATCAGAGCGAACAGGTCAATGCCATGATCGAGCGCTACCGCTCGATGCTCGAGGGCAATGGCGGCCAGATCCATCGTCTCGAAGACTGGGGGCGCCGTCAGTTGGCGTATCCCATTAACAAGATTCACAAGGCGCATTACGTGATGATGAACATCGAGTGTGATGCCGATGCGCTGAATGAATTGACCAGCGCGTTTCGTTTCAATGATGCGGTCCTGCGCAACCTCGTGATTTCACGCGACGGCCCGATAGTCGAACCCTCGCCGATCGCGCAGGCGAAGGACGAACGATCGGAGCGCGAGGACGACCGCGGCCGCCGATCCCGCGATGAAGCTCGCCGTGCGGCCGAAACAGACCAGAGTTCCGCCGACAAGGCCGACGATAAAGGCAGCGAACAGGTTGAAGCCGGGGACGCGGAGACCGAGTCCGCAGAATCCACGGAGACCGCAGAAACCGCAGAATCCACGGAATCCACGGAATCCACGGAATCCGCAGAATCCGCAGAATCCACGCAGAATCCGCACCGCAGAATCCGCACCGCAGAATCCGCAGAATCCGTCCACGAAGCTGGAAGGCCAGTGACGCGTCAAGGAGAATTGAACGATGGCAAAGTTTTTCAGGCGGAGACGCTATTGCAAGTTCACCGCCGAAGGGGTCGTCGAGATCGATTACAAGGATCTTGCGACGCTCAAGGCGTACATCACCGAGAACGGCAAGATCGTGCCCAGCCGCATTTCCGGGACCAAGGTGCGATACCAGCGCCAGTTGGCGACCGCGGTGAAGCGGGCGAGATTTCTCGCACTGCTGCCTTACTGCGACGCTCACTAGAGCATTAGCAGCCTGTCGGACTTAGGGAATCTACTGCGGCGTTGGGATAGCGGTCCGGATGCGCCATGGTTTTCGTTAAATAGCCCCACTATTCGCCTCAAACCATGACACATTTGGACTCGCTCTCCCAACCGCCTTGCGACGATTCCCTAAGTCCGACAGGCTGCTAGGTACCTGACCGTGCGTTTCCTCGCGCGGTTCGCGATGCGGGGTCCGTTCTTCGCGGCCGCGACGGCCGCGGCATTGCTGCTCGGTTCGCTGTCCGTCGGCATACTTTTGATTCTCAGCGGCGGGATCATCGCGTTGACGACTCTGCGGCGCGGCGCGCGCGAAGGGCTGCGCGTCATCGCGATCGCGGCGTCGCTCGCCTTCGCCGTACGTTATGCGCTGATCCAGCAGGGCATGTCGATATTGATCCTGTGCCTGGTCGCCTGGTTGCCATCGTGGATGATGGCCGTGGTACTGGGAGAGCGGCGGCAACAGGCTTTACCGTTGCTGATCGCCGCTGTCCTCGTCGCGGCCTATGCGTTTGCCATGAGGCTGGTCATCGGAGACCTGGAAGAATTCTGGATGTTGCGGCTCGAAATCGTGCTGGAAGTGCTTGTACGCGACACGGGCCGGCACTTCGCGCCCGAGCAAATCGCCTTCATTGCCCGGCATTTGCATACCTGGACGCTGGTGGCGATCAACGCGATGCTGGTCGGCATGGTGATGCTAGGGCGCTGGTGGCAGTCCGTCTTGTTCAATCCGGGTGGGTTCGGCACCGAGTTTCGGGAGCTCAGGCTGCCGCGGCTTGCCACGATGGCTGCGGCCATTGCCGGGGCCTTGTTCGCGGCCGATCAGGCCTTGGGTTTTGGGCTCGCGATCGCCGGTGACGTCTTCGTGATTCTGGTGGTATTGTTCACCTTCCAGGGACTGGCGGTTATTCACTACAGAGCGCGGCTGGCGTCAATGGCCGGCGGGTGGCTCGGCGGTATGTATGTGCTGTTGCTGCTGTTGCCCCAGATTGTCGGACCTTTGCTAGCGACGGCCGGGGTGGCTGATAGCATGGCCGATTTTCGTGGCCTCGGCCGGTTGCCAGACGGCGATTAGAAGTGGTGTTGGTAATTATTTTCTAGCGATCTACGAAGCTTGAGGACCATCCGATGGAAGTGATCCTACTCGAGAAAATTCAAAAGCTGGGCGAGCTTGGTGACAAGGTCACCGTGCGGCCCGGATACGGGCGCAATTTTCTCATTCCTAAACACAAAGCGGTGCCGGCGACGGCTGAGAATCTCGCGCGATTCGAAGAACAGCGCGCCGAACTCGAAAGTGTCCAAGCCGATGCCTACTCCCGTGCCGATGCCCGCGCGGAGAAACTGCGCGACATGGAAATTACCATCACGGCGAACGCCGGCTCGGAGGGCAAGCTGTTCGGTTCGGTCGGCACCGCGGACATTGCCGATGCGGCGAATGCATCTGGCGCGGAAGTCGAGAAGCGTGAAATTCGTCTGCCGGAAGGGCCTTTGCGGGAGATCGGCGATTACGATATCGAGGTGCATCTCAACGCCGACATCACGATCACCATCAAGGTCAAAGTCATTCCGGACGAAGGCGGATCCGCAGCGTGATGGCGGCGGTCACCCTCGGCGCCGTTCCGGAGCACTTGTCGGCGCACGCTGAGCCGATCGAGTGGCCATAGAGCGCGCAGCCACAGCGCGACCCGCGGCAGACGTCGCGACGGAGGCGCTCAAGGTTCCGCCCCATTCCGTCGAGGCGGAGCAGTCCGTACTCGGCGGCCTGATGCTGGATAACGACGCCTGGACCGACGTCACCGAGCGCATCACTACCGACGATTTCTACCGGCGGGACCACGGCGCGATCTACCGCGCACTCGAGTTACTCGCGAACGACAACAAGCCGTTCGACGTCGTAACCCTGTCCGAATGGCTGGACAGCAACGAGCAGCTCGACGACGTCGGCGGCATGAGTTACCTCGCGCAACTTGCCGAAAATACCCCGAGCGCCGCGAATATAGCCGCTTACGCCGATATTGTGCGCCAGCGCTCGATACTGCGTGAGCTGATCAGCGCGGGAACGCAGATCACCGACAGCGCTTTCCGTACCGAGGGTCGCAGCCCGGACGAGTTGCTCGACGACGCTGAGGGCCTGGTTTTCGAAATCGCCGAGCGCGAGGCGCGTGGGCGGCGTGGTTTCCGCCCGATCAAGGAATTGCTGGTCGACGCCCTCGATCGCATCGATCAATTGTTTCATCGCGACAATCCGCTGACCGGGGTCGCGACCGGCTATTACGAGCTGGACAACATGACCTCCGGCCTGCAGAAATCGGATCTCATCATCATCGCCGGGCGGCCGTCGATGGGAAAAACCGCATTGGCGGTGAATATCGCGCAGCACGCCGCTATCAAGGAGGAGCTGACCGTCGCCATATTCAGCATGGAAATGGCGAGCGATCAACTCGCCATGCGCATGATGTCTTCGCTCGGACGCATCGACCAGCACAAGGTCCGGACCGGGCGGCTCAGCGACGACGACTGGCCGCGGCTGACGGCGGCGGTCGGCATGTTGTCCGAAGTGAAGATGTTTATCGACGATACACCCGCGCTCACCCCCGGTGATCTGCGCGCGCGCTGTCGCCGCCTGTCTCGCGAGCATGGTCTCGGACTGGTTGTGGTGGATTACCTGCAGCTCATGCACGTGCCGGGCACGAAGGAAAACCGCGCGACCGAGATCTCGGAGATTTCGCGTTCGCTCAAGGCCCTGGCCAAGGAACTCCAATGCCCGGTGCTCGCCTTGTCCCAGTTGAACCGCAGCCTCGAGTCACGCACGGACAAGCGGCCACAGATGTTCGATCTCCGCGAGTCCGGTGCTATCGAGCAAGACGCCGACGTCATCATGTTCATCTATCGTGACGAGGTGTACAACGAAGACAGCATGGACAAGGGCATCGCCGAGATTAATATCGGAAAGCAGCGTAACGGCCCCGTCGGCATGCGCAAGCTGCGCTTCTTCGGCGAATACACCACGTTCGAAAATCTGGCGCACGATTACTACGCCTCGAACGAGGGCACCGAATGACGCGACCTGCGCGGGTGATCATCGACCCGCGAGCCGCAGCCCATAACCTTTCCCTTGCGCGCCGTGCCGCGCCGTCGTGCCGTGTGATGGCGGTGCTCAAGGCGGATGCTTACGGTCACGGTATCTGCCGCATGGCGCGCGCGCTTGACGACGCCGACGCCTTTGCCGTGGCGTCGCTCGAGGAAGCGGTCAGCCTCAAGGACGCGGAGATCACCAAACCGATCGTGCTCCTGGAAGGTCCTTTCGAAGCGGCTGAAGTCCCGACGATCGTCGAACTCGGGCTCGAGGTGGTGGTCCACACGGTCGAGCAGTTGCACATGCTTGAGACGCTTTCGCGTCCCTTGCCCCTGTGGCTCAAGATCGACACCGGCATGCACCGGCTTGGTTTCGCGCCGGAAGGATTGCATGAGACCGTGGGGCTCGCGCGCGGTGTGGCGAATCCCCTGCGGTTCATGACCCACTTAGCGAGTGCGCACGTGCGCGGTGATGCCAGCGTTGACGATCAGATCGCTTGTTTCAAGCGGATCCTGGCAGACCGGCCGGGGGAGCGCAGCCTCGCAAACTCGGCGGCGATCATGAGCCGCCCGGAGTCGCACGGCGATTGGATACGTCCCGGATTGATGCTCTACGGGGTATCGCCGTTTAAGGGCGAAACCGGCGCGGCGCTCGGGCTCAGGCCCGTGATGAGCTTGCGCTCGTGTCTCATCTCGGTGCGGACCGTCCGCGCCGGGGAGGCAGTCGGCTACGGCGGTAGCTTCGTGTGCCCCGAGGACATGCCGGTCGGCGTCGTTGCTTGCGGATACGGCGACGGCTATCCGCGAAATGCAAAAACGGGCACCCCGGTCCTGGTCAACGGCGTGCGCACGCAGATCATAGGGCAAGCTTCGATGGACATGATGACGGTCGATCTGCGCCGCATAGAGCAGGCGAAGTTTGGTGATATCGTGACACTCTGGGGCGTGGGCCTGCCGATCGAGGATGTGGCGCGCGCATCGGGAACGATCCCCTACGAACTCTTATGCCGCGTCAAAATGCGCGCGTACTACGAGGAAGGGACGCCTTGAAGCAGAAAAAGCAATTTCAGTGCCAGAACTGCGGCGCCGTGTTCAGCAAATGGTCGGGACAATGCGCAGAATGCAGCGAGTGGAATACGATTGTAGAGACCATCGTCACCGGCGGCGGGCGACGCGCCCGCTTCACACCGTCAGCGGGCGCCGCTCCGACGGTCCACACCCTGGCGGAGGTCGCCCCCGAGGAACAGCCGAGGCTTGCGACCGGCATCGGTGAACTCGATCGCGTTTTGGGCGGCGGTCTCGTCGCGGGTTCCGTGGTGCTGCTCGGCGGTGATCCCGGAATTGGCAAGACCACGCTCTTGTTGCAGAGCCTGGCGTCATCGAAATTGATCAACGGCGTCGATTCGCTATTCGTCAGCGGCGAAGAGTCGACTGCGCAAATCGCGCTACGGGCGGAACGACTGAAACTGCCGTTGGCGGATCTAAAAGTACTGGCCGAAACCGACGTGGATCGCATCCTCGCCGAGACGGCGAGGGAGCGGCCGGCGCTGGTCGTGATCGATTCGATTCAATCGGTATATTGCGACGAGTTGCAATCGCCGCCCGGCAGCGTCGCCCAGGTACGCGAGTGTGCGAGCCGCCTGGTCAGCTTCGCCAAAAGTACGGGAACGGCCCTTTATCTCGTCGGGCACGTGACCAAGGATGGATCCATCGCCGGTCCGCGCGTGCTCGAACACATGGTCGACGCGACCTTGTACTTCGAAGGCGATTCGGGCGGACGCCACCGCATGATCCGCGCCATGAAGAACCGTTTCGGTGCGATCAACGAACTGGGCGTGTTCCAGATGACCGACGCGGGCTTGCAAGAGATATCGAATCCCAGTGCCATCCTGTTGTCGCGCCATGAGACCCCGGTACCCGGCAGCGTCACCATGGTTACCCGCGAAGGCACGCGCCCGCTGTTGGTCGAGGTGCAAGCCCTGGTCGACGACAGCCAGCTCACCAATCCGCGCCGTGTGACCGTGGGTCTGGATCCCAATCGACTGTCCATGCTCCTGGCGGTGCTCAACCGGCACGGCGGGGTGTCTACCGCGGGCTACGACGTATTCGCCAACATCGTTGGTGGGGTGCGGGTGACCGAGACGGGCGCCGATCTCGCCGTCCTGCTCGCGGTGTTGTCGAGTCTCAGGGATCGACCGCTCGCCAACGATCTCGTCGCCTTCGGAGAAATCGGCCTGGCCGGGGAGATCCGTCCGGTACAGGGTGGCCCCGAGCGCCTTCGCGAAGCGGCCAAACATGGCTTTCGCCGTGCCCTGGTGCCGCAGGGCAACGCGCCTAAGCACCCGCCCATGGGGATGGATCTGACCGTGGTTTCACGCCTGGCAGACGCTCTCCAAGTTGTTTGAAAAGCGCGTCGGGGGGATCAGTTCGGCCGGCCGGACGCATCACCGGTTTGTTCGTCGCCGGTCGAACCGGGATCGGGGATGATGGTTATACGCGCCGTCTTAACCGCTTGTTCGTGGGTCTGCAGAATCTCAATGGTCATGTTGCCCAGCCTGAAGGTCGTTCCCGTCACTGGAATGTCTTCCAGGGTTTCGAGTATGAGCCCATTAAACGTCTTCGGGCCGTCGGTTGGTAAACCGAAATTAAAGCTGCGGTTTATCTCGCGAATGTTGGCACTGCCGTCGACGAGAAAGCTGCCGTCCTCCTGCGGATATACATCGCGCGCATAGGACTGTGGATGGGTGGTGAATTCACCGATCACTTCTTCGAGCAGATCTTCTAGCGTTACCAGGCCCTCGATGTCGCCATACTCATTCACGACGAAGGCGATACGCTCTCTGCGTTTTTGAAAATTGAGCAGCTGCACATAGAGGTCGGTCATGAGCGGTACGAAATAGGGTTCAGTCAATAGCTTGCGCATATTCTCGATCCCGAATTCGTCCCCTGAACATACCAGCTTCGCCACCTTGCGCAGATGCAGCATTCCCTCTACCTGGTCGAGACTGCCCGCATAACACGGTACGCGGGTGTGGCGGCAGGACATCAATTGGTCGAGCACGTCGGCCCATTCGTCTTCAACATCGATGCCGTAGATCTCATTACGCGGCACCATGATGTCTTCAACGGTGGCGTTTTCCAGATCGAGAATGCCGAACAGCATCTGGCGGTGCTTCTGCGGGATCATCGCGCCCGCCTCCTTTACCACGGTGCGCAATTCCTCGCGGCTTAGGGGGTCCTCGGAACGTTCGAGATGTTTGACGCCGAACAAAGCCAGGATACTGTTCGAAAGGCGATTGAGCACCCACACCAGCGGATAGAAAACGATCAGCAGTATTCTCAATAGATAGGACGATGGAAACGCGATGCGTTCGGGATAGACTGCGGCCAGGGTTTTCGGCACGACTTCGGCGAAGACGAGAATGACCACGGTTAGAATCAGGCCCGATACGATTAAGCTGCCTTCACCGACAAAGCGTAAGGTCAGCACGGTGACGATTTGTGCGGCGAGGATATTGACGAAATTGTTGCCAAGCAGAATGAGGCCGATCAACCGATCGGGCCTGCGCAGCAAATCGTGAGCGCGTCGCGCACCGCGATGCTTTTGCTCGGCCAAGTGCCGGAGACGATAGCGGTTGAGCGCCATCATGGCGGTCTCGGAACTCGAAAAATACGCCGACGCGACGATGAGTCCGATCAATGTCGCGACCAGGGTAATCAGGGAGACGTCCGTCAAGGCTCTAGTTAACCTTCATAGGTAGGATCTTAGGAGTTGAACTGATACGCAGACGTGTTAGGGAGCGGCACGATAAAACCACAGAGATCACAGAGCACACAGAGAAAGGGAGAAAAAGACCGTTTACAGGTCACAAGATAATGGCTTTCTCTGTGATCTCTGTGGTTCATAGCGACGGCATATGGGAACTACGGACTTTAGAACGAACCTATGAATTATCCTTAAGCGCGGTGCAGTATCAGTTCGAGCGCGATCTTCGAACCGAAGAATCCGATCGCGAGCAGCACAAATCCGGCGATCACGTACTTTACCGCGCGGCGCCCGCGCCATTGCCAGTAATGTCGGCCCACCAGGAGTACGGCGAATACCACCCACGCTAGAGCGGAGAAGAAAATCTTGTGGGTGAGGTGCTGCCCACGGACGTCCTCGATGTAGAAGCCGCCGATTGCGAGCCCGGCGCTCAGCATAAGAAAGGCGACGCCGGTCAACTCGAACATCAACTGCTCCATGGTTGTAAGCGGCGGCAGGAAACCGAGGAGGGGTTCATGGCTTTTAAGGCGATGCTCGGCGAACGCGAGGTAAACAGCCTGTAGCGCGGCGATGGAGAACAGGCTGTAGGCCAGTACCGACAGGGCGACGTGCATTGCAATGCCGGGCGACGCCGCCGGCAACAGGCGCTCGTGTGAAAAGACGAGCGAAAGTCCGAGGATCAGAGCGGCGAAGGGCAATATGACCATGCCCAGGCTGTGCAGCGGCCGTCGCCAGGTCGACAGGATCACGACGACCGCGACGATCCACGCCACCAGCGAGGCGGCATTGAAAATGCCGAGGTTGATTCCCGCACTGGTGACCGTGGTCGGGTAGAGCACGAACGCATGCGCTCCTACCGCGAGCAGGGCGAGCAGGCCGGTCGGAGATCTAAGCGTCGGGCCGCTGGTGGACGAGCGCGCGATTTCGGACGTCTGTACCGCAACGGTAATGTACAAGGCGATTGCGGCGAGCCCGAAATAGATTACGTTCATGGGCAATCGATAAGAGCCAATCGTTATTCAATCATGGCATAATTGCTGAGCGTAATGAAGCATGCCGCCGCGTCCCGGCTTCCGTTTTTCCTCGATATTCAAGCACCTGACTGATGTTCAAGAATCTTACCGAGCGCCTGAGTCTGGTCGTTAAAAAGCTGGGCGGCCGCGCGCGGCTGACCGAAACCAATATCGACGAAACGCTGCGTGAGGTCCGCATCGCGCTGCTTGAAGCTGACGTGGGACTCGAAGTCGTCAAGGAATTCCTGGCGGCGGTGCGCGAACGCGCGATCGGTCAGGAAGTGATCGGTAATCTGACGCCCGGACAGGCCTTCATCGGCGTCGTGCGGGATGAGTTGACTACGCTCATGGGAGTGGAGAACGCGGGTCTCGATCTCGCTGCGCAACCGCCAGTCGTCATCCTGATGGCGGGTCTGCAGGGCTCCGGCAAGACGACCACCGCGGCCAAGCTCGCGCGTCGCCTGATCGAACAGGACAACAAGCAAGTCGGTCTCGTGAGCTGCGACGTGCACCGGCCGGCCGCGATCGAGCAACTCGCCATCCTGGCCCGGGAGGTCGGCGCGAACTGTTATCCGAGCGACACTGCCCAGCCGGCGGAGGCGATAGCACGCGCTGCGGTCGATGCAGCGCGCAAGGCATTCGATCAGGTGTTGATCGTTGACACCGCGGGGCGGCTTGCCATCGATCAGGAGATGATGGATGAGATCCGGCGCATCCACGGCGCGGTACAGCCGCATGAAACACTCTTTGTGATCGACGCCATGATGGGTCAGGACGCCGTGGCGACCGCGCGCGCATTTGACGCGGCGCTGCCACTGACCGGGGTTGTGCTCACCAAGACGGACGGCGACGCCCGCGGCGGCGCTGCTCTATCTGTACGCCGCGTGACCGGCAAGCCCATCAAATACCTCGGCACGGGCGAAAAGAGCGACGCGCTCGAACCGTTTCACCCCGACCGGATCGCCTCCCGTATTCTTGGCATGGGCGACGTGCTTTCTCTGATCGAAGAGGTCGAACAGAAGGTCGATCACGATAAGGCGCTGAAGGTCGCCGAAAAGCTCAGAAAGGGCAAGGGATTCGACCTGCAGGATTTTCGTGATCAACTCGACCAGATGAACAGCTTGGGTGGGATGTCGACGCTCCTCGGTAAACTGCCCGGCATGGCCGATTTACCGGATACCGTGCGCAACAAAGTTAATGATCGCGAGTTTATGAAGCTCGCGGCGATTATCGATTCCATGACGCCGCGCGAACGGCAGTTTCCCGCGGTGGTCAAGGGCTCGCGCAAGAAACGCATCGCCAATGGCTCGGGAACGCAGGTGCAGGACGTGAACAGGCTGCTCAAACAGTTCAACCAGATGCAGAAGATGATCAAGAAGATGTCCAAGAAAGGCGGCATGAAGAATCTCATGCGTGGTATGCGCGGGCAGCTTCCACGAGGATTCCCGGTGCAATGAGCCTGGCTCAAAATCAATCGTGAGCCGTAAAATCGATGACCTCGAGGCGCGCGCGCTCGAGTATCACACGACGCCGAGGCCGGGCAAGATCGAGATCACGCCGATCAAACCGCTTGCTAATCAGAATGATCTTGCGCTCGCTTATTCGCCGGGCGTCGCCGTGCCGTGCGAGCGTATTGTCGAGGATCCCGGCACTGCCCCCCTCTATACCGCCCGCGGCAACCTCGTCGCGGTGATCACCAACGGTTCCGCCGTGCTTGGCCTTGGCAACATTGGCCCCTTGGCGGCGAAGCCTGTGATGGAAGGCAAGGCCGTCCTGTTCAAGAAATTCGCCGGTATCGACGTCTTCGACATCGAGATCAACGAATCGGATCCCGATAAGCTGGTCGAGATCATCGCGAGTCTGGAGCCGACGTTCGGCGGGATAAATCTCGAGGACATCAAGGCACCGGAGTGCTTCTTCGTCGAGCAGAAGCTTAAAGACCGTGTACAGATCCCGGTCTTTCACGACGACCAGCACGGCACCGCGATCATCGCCGCGGCCGCGATCATCAACGCGCTCAAACTCGTCGGAAAAAATATCGACGAGGTGAAGCTCGTCGCCTCCGGCGCGGGCGCCGCCTCTATCGCCTGCTTGCGTCTACTCGATTCCCTCGGTATGCGGCGCGACAACATCCTCGTGACTGACCGCAGCGGCGTGATCTACGAAGGCCGCGTCGAGCACATGAACGAGCACAAGGCATTCTTTGCACGCAAGACTGAGCACCGCAGCCTGGCCGATGCGATCGCCGGGGCGGATATTTTTCTCGGCGTATCGGGTCCCGGGGTGCTGACCGGCGACATGATCAAAACGATGGCCGAACAACCGTTGATCCTGGCGCTGGCCAACCCTACGCCGGAAATTCTGCCGGAAGAGGCGCGCGCGGCGCGGGCTGACGCGATCATTGCCACCGGCCGCTCGGATTATCCCAACCAGGTCAACAATGTACTCTGCTTTCCGTACCTCTTTCGCGGCGCGCTGGACGTCGGCGCTACCACCATAAACGAGGAAATGAAGCTCGCCTGCGTGCACGCGCTGGCCAGGCTGACCCTGCAGGAGGCATCCGACATCGTCCTCGCCGCTTACGGCCGCGACGCACTCGAATTCGGCCCGGAATACCTGAGTCCCAATCCCTTCGATCCGCGATTGATCACCGAAATCGCTCCGGCCGTTGCCGCGGCCGCGATGAAGAGCGGGGTGGCCACGCGGCCGATCGAGGATTTCACGGCCTACCGCGATCAACTCTCGAAGTTCGTGTTTCAGTCGGTGCTCTTGATGCGTCCGCTATACGACCAGGCCAAGCAAGACCGCAAGCGGCTCGTTTACGCCGACGGCGAGGCGCCGACGGTATTGCGTGCGGTCCAGTCGGTCGTCGACGACGGCATCGCGATTCCGATGCTGATCGGACGACTCCGCGTTATCGAAAAGCAAATCGGCAAGCTCGGTCTCCGGATCCGTGCAGGAGAGGATTTCGAAGTCATCAACACCGAGATCGAAAACGGTTTCGACGAACACGCGGCTTTCTATCATGAGATCATGGGTCGCGACGGCATTTCACTCGAAGACGCCAAGGAGCAGCTCCGTTCGAATACCACGGTCATCGCGGCTCTGCTGGTGCGTAAAGGAGAGGCTGACGCCATGGTGTGCGGGATGGTCGGCGTGTACCACGACCATCTCATGCACGTGCAGAACCTGCTCGGCACCCGCGATGGTGTGAGCGATATGGCAGCCATGAACGTGCTGATTCTGCGCAAGGGCACGTATTTTGTGTGCGACGCCTACGTGCACCCCGAACCCTCCGCGGGGCAGATTGCGAGCATGACGGCACTCGCCGCTGAGCAGGTTAAACGCTTCGGCCTCGTACCCAAGGCGGCGCTGCTATCGCATTCCAATTTCGGTACTACCGACACCGACACCTCGCGCAAGATGCGTGAAGCCCTCGATCTCATCCGCCGGCAGGTTCCGGATCTCGAGATCGACGGCGAGATGCAGGCGGACGCGGCGCTCGTCCCGGCGATCCGGGACGCGGCGCGAGCGCACTCAACGCTTAAAGGCCAGGCCAACCTCCTGGTCATGCCGACCATAGACGCTGCCAACATCGCGCTGAATCTCCTCACAGTACTCGGCGAAGGCGTGGCCGTCGGTCCCATCCTGCTCGGCTGTCGCCATGCGGCGCATATCCTGACACCGACCGCGAGCGTACGCCGCATTTTGAACATGAGTGCGCTCGCTGTGGTCGACGCCCAGGTGTCTAAGGCTTAAGCGAGGCGGCGTGACGATTCGCGCGCTAAACGATTAAGGGGTGAGCGCTGCCCGTGACGGGACATTGTGCCGGCCGTGCTCGGCGATGAACTTCTCCAGGATCTCGCCGACGTAGCCGTAGACGTTCTCGAGATTGAAGGGATCGATGACGCCGCTGCGCCCATCCGACCAGACCGTCTCCGAAATAAAGCTCTGTCCCGTCGCGTCGAGTGGCAGCTTGCGTTTGAGCTGCACGGAGACCCGGTAGAATACTAACGCTGAGGCGTCTTCGTTCGCATTCAATTTGATGAGCAATTGAGCCGCTTGATTGTCCTTGACGGCGACGGCTTCGCTGACGATCTTGATGCCGTAGGCTGACAAACGGTCCTCGGTTCGCTTGCGGAGTTCTCCGGCGGTCAGGCCGTTACGTTCGAATTTCGCGGGAATGCCGTCCACGGCGACGTAAAGCCGATCGACGCCGAGCAAGACTTTCGCTGAGAACGTACCGGCGTATGTGCCGCCGGCCAGCATCGCGATAACACAAGCCGTGAGAATTATTCCCGGTCGAAGGCCGTTCCTTGGAATGAATTCAGTCATGAGCCATTACCTTTAGATTGATTGCCCCGCACCGCGCGCGCGTATCCACATTAGCGTGATATAAGCCACGAAAATTGAACAAAAGCAAACGAGCGACCATGCGGCGATGGAAAATCCCAGGAAGGTCCACGCGACCTGCGCGCATTCCCCGGTGCCGATGAAGGCCTTCTGAATCACTTCGGCGAGCGGGTAGACTTCGAGCATGAAGGCGAGTCCGGGCCCGCATTCGGGCACGAGATCGGGCGGCAGGTGCTGCAGCCAGACCTGGCGCCCGGCGATGGCGGCCCCGACCATGGCCGAGAATACGGTCAGCGACGCGTAAACGTATACAGCGCGAAATTCCGGACCATGCACCGCGCCGGCCAGGCTCACGACCACGATGGCGATGTAGCAGATCCGCTGCGCGATGCACATGGGACACGGTTCGAGTCCTTCCACGAACTGCAGGTAATACCCGTAGCCGAGCAGGCTCGCACACACGAAGGCCGTCAAGAGGAAGACGACACGCGGCGAAATGTTCATCGGCATCGTAGAGTGTATTTTATTGAACATTGGCTGCCGCCGTATGCTGCGCTCGGTGTTCATTCAAATGAGAAACGATGCGATCGTCTAGCCAGTATCGCAACCGCCAGGGCCAGCAACCCGAAACGAATCCAACGTGACCGCCGCCGCTGGTCATTTCGAGTGTCAGCTTGGGACTGAGTTCCGCCGCGCTCGGTACTGCGGCTGTGGGCACGAAGGGGTCATTATCGGCTTGTAGGATTAAGGTCGGCACCGCGATACGTTTCAAGTATGAGCGGCTGCTGCTCGAAGTGTAATAATCATAAACGTCGCGAAAGCCGTGTAGCGGCGCCGTCACGGCGTCGTCGTAGGACCAGAAAGTGTTCAACCGGCGAACGTCCTCGATCGCGAGAGGCGAGGGGCGTCGGGCAAACTTTTCCTGGTATTTGCGTCGCATGCTGCGGATCAACCGCCATTGGTAGAAGCGGGAAAAGCCCTGATTGAGGCGCGTGGCGCAGGCGCCTAGATCGAATGGCACGGAGACTGCGACGGCCGTGGTGAGGCGGGCGTCGCCGGCGAGTTCGCCCAACCACTTGAGCAGTACGTTACCGCCCAGCGAGTAGCCGATCGCAGCGAACGGGGGCCGGCCGTAGCGCTTCTCGATGACGCCCGCGACGTGGGCGGTGTCCCCCGTATCACCCGAGTGGTAGGTGCGATCGAGCCGATTGGGGCCGCCACTGCAGCCGCGGAACTGGAGCAGTACCCCGCGGTAGCCCGCGGCGCGTAGCCGAGCCAGGATCGCGCGCGCATAGATCGATTCGTGGCAGCCTTCCAGGCCGTGCAGCACCAGGACCACGGGACCGCCGTTGTCCTGCGTCCAGGCGAGGTCGACGAAGTCCCCGTCAGGGAGTTCGAGGCGTTCGAACGTGAGGTCGACCGCGGGTGTGGGTCGGCACACCGTGACCCAGATCGTCGGCAGGTGTGGCCCCGGCAAGCAGGGCGCGGGTCTGAAATCGGTCGAAGCGACGACGCGTCCATGCGGGGCGCCTAAATCCGCTTCAGGAGGCAACGGAGTACGGCAGCGTCTCTCGATCGAGGTCCGCCTCGGTGTCCCCCTCGAGCGCGATCGCTCCTGCCGCGAGATCCAGCACCCCCAGCACTTCAAAAGCATTCGCCGCGGACCGGGCGGAGACCAGTACGGTACCGACCGACTTACCCGAGGGTGACGATGCGATGCGTGCTCCAGGGTCTGGGGCCGCTTTCCCCGCGCCGATCAACCGGCTCAAGCGCCGTTTGACCGCGCCGCGAAACTTGACCCGCGCGACGATTTCCTGGCCTGGGTAACAACCCTTCTCGAAACTCACCCCGCCCAGGGCATCGAGGTTCAGTTCCTGCGGCAGAAATGTTTCGGCGAGGGTTCGCACCAGGCGCGGCAGGCCGAGGCGGACGTCCGCAAGTGCCGCCGCGTTTTCGCCGACCGGCGTTCCCGCGATCCCGGGCCAGACCTCGATCAGCGTTTCGAACCCGCCCACGATCCAACACTGCCGGTAATCTTCGCTGGCTGCGCAGGCGGCATCGCCTGCCTCGGTCGGCACCTCAATAGGCATCTGATCCGAATTCTGATTCACGACGATGACGCCTTGGCTGGCGCTCAGATCCGAAATTTCGACCTCCGCGCGCAGCACGAACTTCGATAGGCGATCAGCGAAATCAACCGCCTGATCGCGCGGCAATAATGCGAAATACGACGCCCCGCGGCGCACCAGGCGCAAGAGATAAAGCACGCGGCCCTTGGGCGTACACCAGGCCGTAAGGCAGGTGCCGCCATCGGCCAGGGTGAGGCACTCAGCGCTCAACTGGGCGTGCAGGAATTCCGCGGCTTCAGGACCTTCGATACCGACCACGCCACATTCACCGAGCGGCGTTTTCGTGGTCTGCAGGCCGACGATCGCCGCTTCGCCAAGGACATCGCCGAAATGCGCGGCCCGGTCGCCTGCAAGGGTGACCGCGTCCGGCGCAAGACGGGTGAGCCATTGTCCTGGATCGCTCATGGCAATGCGGCGCCCTCGTTTGACCGGCTGGCGTCGAGAATCGCATTGACCAGCGCGGCGAACTTCGCTTCAGCCGGTGTGCTGCGCCGGGTCAGCCAGGCGTGGAGATCCATATCGCTGGAGTCCAGAAAGCGTTCGAACAACTGCAAGTCTGCGGGCGTCATCGTCGCATTGCGCTGTGTGAAATAAGGCTCCAGCAGGACGTCGAGTTCGCGCATGCCGCGCCGGCACCGCCACCGCAGGCGCTTGACGGGATCGGCCCCTGTTGGTGCGCTGTGCCTCACTAAAGACTGCGCGACACCATCAACTTCTTGATTTCGGCGATGGCTTTCGCGGGGTTGAGTCCCTTGGGACAGGCATTGGCGCAATTCATGATGGTGTGACATCGGTACAGGCGGAACGGGTCTTCCAGTTCGTCCAGACGTTCACCCGTCGCTTCATCGCGGCTGTCGGCGATCCAGCGGTAGGCCTGCAGCAGCACCGCCGGGCCCAGAAACCGGTCTTCGTTCCACCAGTAACTCGGGCAGGCGGTCGAGCAGCACGCGCACAGAATGCATTCGTAGAGACCGTCGAGTTGCTCACGGTCCTCCTTGGATTGCAGCCGTTCCTTGTCGGGCTGCGCCGGCGTCTGCACCTGCATCCACGGTTTGATGGATGTGTATTGCGCGTAGAAATTGCGCAGGTCCGCAACGAGGTCCTTGCAGACCTTCAGGTGCGGCAGGGGATAGATCTTGACCGTGCCCTTGACCGACTGCGTCGCCAGGGTACAGGCGAGGGTGTTGGTGCCGCCGATGTTCATGGCGCACGAACCGCAAATCCCTTCGCGGCAAGAGCGGCGAAACGTGAGGGTCGGATCGATCTCATTCTTAATATAGATGATGGCGTCGAGCACCATCGGCCCGCATTGCTCGAGATCAATCTCGTAGGTGTCCATGCGCGGGTTCCGATCCAGGTCCGGATCCCAGCGGTAGATCCTGAACGTCCTGGCCTGCTTGGCGCCGTTGGCGTGCTTGAACGTCTTGCCCTCGCCGATCTTCGAATTCTTCGGTAGCGTGAATTTAGCCATATCAATAAACGCGCTTTTTCGGTGGTACGACCTTAACATCGTCGGTCAGGGTGTGCATGTGTACCGGACGGTAGTCGAAACGGACCTCGCCGTCGTCGTTGAGCCAGGTCAGGGTGTGCTTCATCCAGTTTTGGTCGTCCCGATCCGGATAGTCCTCGCGCGCATGCGCGCCACGGCTTTCGGTCCGGTTGTTCGCTGCATGCAGGCTGACGATCGCGCTCTGTAGCAGATTTTCGAGTTCGAGGGTCTCGACGAGATCGGTATTCCATATCATCGAGCGGTCACTGACCTTGACGTGCCGGAATGCCTCCCAGACTTCGCGGAGTTTCGCCTTACCTTCTTCCATTACTTCGCCGGTGCGGAATACCGCGGCGTATTCCTGCATGGTGCGTTGCATGTCGACGCGAAGCTTCGCGGTAGATTCGCTGCCGTCCGCAAAGCGCAGGGCGTCGAAGTGGGACACGATGCGTTCGGTCGCCTCACTGCTCAGCGGGGCGTGCGTAGTACCGCGCGTGATCAAGGTCGCGCAGCGCTTGGCCGCGGCCCGCCCGAAGACGATGAGGTCCAGCAGCGAATTCGAACCGAGCCGGTTGGCGCCGTGCACGGAAACGCAGGCTGCCTCGCCGATCGATAGCAGGCCCGGCACGATCGAATCGGGATCGCCGTCGGCGAGCGTCACGGTTTCACCGTGGTAATTGGTCGGCACACCGCCCATGTTGTAATGCACGGTCGGCAGCACCGGAATCGGTTCGCGCGTGACGTCGACGCCGGCGAAGATTTCGGCGGATTCGGCGATGCCCGGCAGGCGCTCGTTGATGACTTCGGGGCCGAGGTGTTCGAGGTGCAGGTGGATGTGATCGCGCTCCTCGCCAACGCCGCGCCCCTCGCGGATCTCGATCGTCATCGATCGCGACACCACATCGCGCGAGGCGAGATCCTTGGCATTCGGGGCATAGCGCTCCATGAAGCGCTCGCCTTCGGAGTTCGTTAAGTAGCCGCCTTCGCCGCGTACCCCTTCAGTGATAAGGCAGCCCGCGCCGTAGATCCCGGTCGGGTGAAACTGGGTGAATTCCATGTCCTGCAAGGGCAGTCCGGCGCGCAGCGCCATGCCGTTACCGTCGCCCGTACAGGTATGCGCGGAGGTGCATGATAAATAAGTGCGGCCGTAACCGCCGGTCGCGAGCACCACCGCATGCGCGCGAAAGAGGTGCAGGGAGCCGTCCTCGAGGTTCCAGGCGACGACGCCGCGGCAGGCGCCATCGGCATCCATCACGAGATCGATTGCGAAATATTCGATCATGAATTCGGCGTCGTGTTTGAGCGACTGCTGATAGAGCGTGTGTAAGATGGCGTGCCCCGTGCGATCTGCCGCGGCACAGGTGCGGTGCGCGATGCCGCCTTCGCCGAACTCGGTCGTCATGCCGCCGAACGGGCGCTGATAGATCTCGCCGGACTCGGTACGTGAGAACGGCACGCCGTAATGTTCAAGTTCGATCACCGCCGGGATCGCTTCGCGGCACATGTATTCGATCGCATCCTGATCGCCCAGCCAGTCCGAGCCCTTGACGGTATCGTACATGTGCCAGCGCCAGTCGTCGGGCCCCATGTTACCGAGCGCTGCGCTCATTCCGCCCTGCGCGGCAACGGTATGGCTGCGGGTCGGAAAGACCTTGGTGATGCAAGCCGTGGAGAGGCCCTCGGCGGCCATGCCGAAGGTGGCGCGCAAACCAGCGCCGCCGGCCCCGACTACAACCACATCGTAATTATGTTCTATGAGTTCGTATGCTTCAGGCATGCGTGGTTCCGTCAGGCCATGGTGAAAGATATTTTAAGGACCGCGACGATGCCGAGCAGCGCGCCGAAGACCAGGGCGAATTTCATCAGGATCAAGAGCCCGATCTTAAGCAGTTCGCCATGCACGTAATCTTCGATGACGACCTGCAGGCCGAGCAGGGCGTGATAAAACGTACCGATGATGAGCGCGATCAGGAGCACGGTCACGAGCGGCGAGCTGATCCACTGGACGGTATCGCTGTAACTCGCGCCCAGTTGTCCAAGCAGGGCGACGACGAACCACAAGCCCAGCGGCACCAGCGCGATGGCGCTCAGGCGCTGATGCCACCAGTGGTGCGCGCCGGCTTTCGCCGAACCCAGTCCGCGCACGCGGCTCAAGTCGCTGCGCATATTCATAACACCCCGCCCTGGGCCAGTATGCAGGCCCAGGTCAGCCCGGTCATGACGAACGTCAGCACGAGCACTGCGTAACCCGTCCTGTAGGCGGTGCCGAGCTCGAATCCCAAGCCCAGGTCCCAAAACAGATGCCGCACGCCGTTCAACAGGTGGAAATAGAAGGAAAACGTCCAGGCGGCGAGCACTAATTGCGACGGCATGGATCCGATGCAACGTTGCGCGTCGGCGTAGGCATTGGCACCGAGCGCCGCTGCAACCAGCCAGTACAGCAGAATCACCGTGCCGAGGCTCAGGAATACGCCGGTCGCGCGATGCACGATCGACAGGACCGAGGTTAGCTGCGGGCGGTAGACTTGCAGGTGAGGGGATAGGGGATTATCGGCCATGGATTTTTCGTTTTATCAGGCGAGTGATCGATATTTTGAGGCGTGTCGCATGGGCGGCGGCCGGCTCAAAAATCGATACATCTGCCCTTGCGTTCCCAATCACCGTAACGCGTCGGCTCCAGCCCTTTCGGACCACCGATTTCCTGGGGTTTGTCGGTCTTCGACCGCCCGTCAATCAGGTCTTTGTGATCTTCAGTCGCGCTGGAATCCGGCTTCTTTTCGTGCATGGTAATACGGCGGTATTGGGTGGAATTCCGGATCCCGTTCGTCCCCGGACGCGGGGGTAGTATCTTTTCACAGGCCGGTAATATCAAGTTGGCGGTCTAGCCCGTATCCTTGGTTGCAGGATGTCGGGATTCGAGGGACCGATTTACGTCGCGCTGCGCCCGTCGGCGAAGCTCGCGCACGTGCTTCTCGCCGCGCACGCGGCAGCCGTTGCTGCGATCGCCTTCCTGTATCCCGTGACCTTGCCTCAGCTCGCCTTGATCGCGGCGATCGGATCCAACGGCGCCGTAAGTTTGTGGCTCTTGAGGCGCCGCCGGTCCAATGACGTCACGGCGCTGCTACTGACCAGCCATGATGGTTGGCAGGTCAGTTTGCGCGATGGCCGCCAGATCAGTGCGAGCCTGGCCGCGACGCCTTATGTCACACGCAAACTCACCGTGTTGCCACTCAAGCTCGACGATGGAATGGTCAGGCGCGTGGTCCTGTTACCCGACGGCACGGATCCCGACGCGTTCCGGCGTCTGAGGGTACGCTTGCGGTTTAACCCGTGATGCGCGTGCGCCACGCGATCCACAACTTGTGGACCGGCAGCAACTCGATGCGCCGCTCGAGGACCTGGCACCCGCCTTCCAGTGTGAGTACCAGGGCGCGTCGAATGATGCGGGCGAGCGTGCAGAACAAACGCCCGCGCAGGCGCGCCGGTCTGCCCAGTTGCGCATGGGCGTTATCGAGGTGCGCGACCGCATCCTCGATCTCCTGGTTCATTAAATCGCCGAGTGCCGCTGAATTCGTCACCTGCCGTAGCTGTTCTACGTGCAGGCCGTGGCGGCCGAGGGCGTCGCCGGCGAGGTAGAGGAGGCCGCCGCGACGATGCTGCCGCAGGTCACGTAATTCGTAGGCGAGTTCGGTCGCGCAGGCGAGGTCGACCAGAGCTGCCATCGCTGCCGCGTCGCAGTCGCCGACCGCGAGGATCATGCGGCGAAAGACTGGGCCGTGCAGGTCGCGGATCGCCTCGAACACGTCCTCACGGGTCTCGAATACGGGTTCCTGTAGGGAAGCGTCGGTCTTTTCAACCAGTTCCATGAAGACTTCGGCGAGGCCGTCGTCGGCCGCGTTCAGCGGAGACAGGCCGCGCGTGAGCTCATGACGTGGCGAGGCCTGCCCGAGACGTTCGAATTCGTCTCGCCACCAGGCCAGCTTGGTGTGAGCGACGCCGCGATCTGAACAGGTTTGCGGAATGCGGGTGATCGCCCGCCGGCAGGCTTCGAGTATATTGACCGCACTACGCGCGCGCGGCGGCAGGTATAGGCTGGCATAGTAAAAATCGCTACCGGGCGCGGACGCGATCGCGGTAACGGATGGGGGCATTCCGCCAGACGCGTCCGGCGCTACAGCCACGAAAGGATATCGAGGGGTGCCGCGACCTGGCCGTCGCCACCCCAGGCATGCGGATCTTCGCCGGGCGCGATATAGCCGTACAGCGCGATGATCACCGGCATGCGCGCCGCAATCGCCGCTTCGACGTCGCGTTGGTCATCGCCGACGTATAAGCAGTTCGCCGGGGGCGTGTTCAATTGTTCGGCGGCTTGGAACAGCGGATCCGGGTGCGGTTTGACGTGCTGGGTCGAGTCGCCGGAAACGACGCAGCCTGCACGTTCATCGAGTCCCAGCGCTTTAAGCAGCGGGGTCGTCAGCCAGCCGGGCTTGTTGGTAACGATCCCCCAGCACCGCCCGGTACTCTCGATCCGCCCCAGCACCTCGGACATCCCGGCAAACAGCCGCGTGTCTTCGGCGAGGTGTTCGCTGTAAACGTCGAGCAACCGTTGCCGCCGTTCGGCGAATTCTTTTGAATCCTGCGCAAACTCGAAACCCAGCCGGGTGAGCGCGAGGCTGCCCTGCGAAACATAAGGACGGATGCCGTCATAGGGCAGAGGTTCGAGGCCGTCTTCAGCGCGGACGCTGTTCAACGCGAACGCAAGATCCGGCGCCGTGTCGAGCAGCGTGCCGTCGAGGTCAAAAAGGATCGCCCGCGGTTCGGATCTCGCCGGCATCAGGTTCTAGCCCGCATATCTCACCAGCCTTCTGCTGCGGCGGCCCAATGGCACGCCCTGACTGGCGTTCGCTCGGTCGGAATGCTCGACGTAGTGTCAACTACGCCTGCGCGTTCCTCGATCGCGAACGCCAGCCATGCCGCACCCTTGAACCACCTCGCGACGAACGCTGGTGAGAAATGCGGGCTAGTCATGCGCCGGTGCGCCTGAAGCTCGCAAAATAGTTGACGGCCGGTGAACGGCGCAGGCGGGCGTGCCGGGTAAGCGGGTTGTAAGCCATGCCGCTCACGTCTTCGAGCGCGAGCCCATATCGACGCGCGCTACGCGCGAGTTCGGACGGCTTGATGAAATTCGCGTAGTCGTGGGTGCCGCGGGGAAGCAATGAAAATGCATATTCGGCCGCGACGATGCCTAAAGCATAGGCCTCGGGCGTTCGATTGAGCGTGGAGACTATGAGAAGACCATTGGGTTTGAGGAGCCGCGCACAGTCTCTGAGCAGCGCATCGGGATCGGGGACGTGTTCAATGAGTTCCATACACACTACCGCGTCGAATCCGGCGGCATTGCTTGCCGCTAGTTCGCTCGATGTGCCTAAGCGATAGTCGATCTCGATTGCGCTCTGGAGCGCGTGTTCGCAGGCGACGTCGATCAACTCCCTGGTCGCGTCGATCCCCGTCACCCGGGCGCCATTGCGCGCGAGAGCTTCGCTAAAGATGCCGCCGCCGCATCCGACATCGGCGATCGCCGCACCGGATAATTCCATGCGCGCCGCGACGTAGTCGAGCCGGCACGGGTTGAGGTCGTGGAGCGGGCGGCAGGGTCCGCGTTCATCCCACCAGGTGGCCGCCAGGTCGGCGAACTTGTCGAGTTCTTCCGGATTCAGGTTAGCCTGCATATCTCACCATGCCGAATACCGCATGCGATCGGAGGGTGAATGCGGCTAATTGATGACGCGTACGACGCGAAATCCCGTATAGCGATCGCCTCGTGACGCCGTCTGCGGCAGGCGCGCCGCCGAGCGCAAGGCATTGGCGCGATCGGCGTACGATCCACCGCGTACGACGTGTTCGTCGACGCCGGGCGTGCTGCGCGCGCTGCCGTCGGATGGCGCACCTTTGTAATTCGGCGCCCAGGTATCGAGCATCCATTCGCGCACATTACCGAGCATGTGATAAAGGCGGAAATCGTTGCGGTTGACCGAGCGATCATTCGTCGCCAGCGGCTCGGTTTCGGTGCTTTTGAAGCTATAGCGCGCATCCGTCGGGACGATCTCCTCACCAAACGGATACGTCGTCGTCGTACCGGCCCTCGTGGCGTATTCCCATTCGGGCTCCGTGGGCAGGCGGTACTCAGCACCGGTGATCTCCGACAGCCAATCCGTGAAGGCACGGGCCAGGTCCCAGGACACGTTGACGGCAGGCAGAGCGGAGTTGTCCCAGGGCTGTTCCGGGCATTTCGCGCCGGCATTTTCGCAGTATTGGTTGAGCTCGGCGACGCTGATTTCGAACATGCCCATTGCGAAGGGATCCTCGAAGATCACGGTATGTCGGGGAATCTCCTCGTCGCGCGTGCCGCCCATTTCGAAACTACCGCTCGGCAGTACGACCATTACGGGGCCTTTGACGCCCGAGGCGAGCACATCCATGCAGTACGGACGCCGCTGCTTTGCGAGTTCCGCCTTGCAGTTGCTCCGTACGGTCCGTGACTTGGCCGCGGGCGGCGCCGTTTCCGCTGACCTCGTTGCAGCCGGCGCAGTGGCGAGCGGTGTCTCTTCTTTGGCAGGCGGTGCCGTCACAGCTTCGGATGCGGGCGCTGTTTCGATCTTCGACGGCGGCGCCTCCAGCACCTCCGCCGCCGCCGGTGCATCAGGGACCGCGACCTCCGCCGGTGCTTCCGCTGCGGCGAGTGCGGGCGGCTCGAGACTTACGACGGCAAGTTTTTCTTCGCGCGTTTCGGTCCACCGTTGACGCGCGCGCATCACGCGCTCGTTGGAGACACCCAAATGATCGAAGAGATCGAGCAACTGCTCCTGCGCGTCGAGCGCCTCTTCGGCGTCGCCGAGTTCTATCAAGGCGCTTTCCGCGGTGATTTGTTCGAACACGGCGTCGGTGAACCGCCGCATCGATTTGGATTTTACATACTCGTCGCGGTCGGCTGGGGCGAGATGACTCCATTCCCGCGTTAAACCCACGATGCGCTCGGGCGCCCAGGAGTTTTCCTCGAGAAATTCCAGCAGTATGTCGACCCGCGGCGCGAGCTCAGGTTCGGACCCGGGTTGTGGCTCGGGGCCACCGGTGCTGTCTGTCGCGAGCCAGCCGATAACGCCGGCGGCGAGAACGGCGATGACGATCGCGATCGGGATGATCGGCGCGCCACTTTGGCGCGACGTCGTCGTCGTCTGCAGTTGCGCGATGCCGGGGATGACTTCCTGGGTGGTGTCACCCTCGTCATCATCGTCGGGAAAGACCGTCGGCGATTCGGGCTCGGGTGCTAAAAAAGGAATGACGGGGAATTCGCCCGCGACGATCCGGCCCAGCAAAGTCCGCCGCTCCAGGCGATAGGACTCGCGATCGATATCACCCGCAGCGTAGGCGCGTGACAGTGCTCGAAGTGTCTCGACGCTCATGCGAGCCGGCCGCGCGCGCGTCAGCCCAACTCCTGCAGCACGCGGAAACCGGTCGACCCGTCAGCCCCGCCTTCGTGCGGCTTCTCCAGGGTAATGGCACACTTGCTGAAGGAGTCCTCGAAGGCGCCGCCGCGAACGATCACGCCGTTTTCCGTCTGCACCCACTCCTGCACGTTGCCAACGTAATTGTACAAGCCCCAGCCGTTGGCCTTGCCGGTATTCACCCCCATCGTGCCCTGGCCCTTGAGCACCTGGCCACCCTGTTCCACCCGGCAGTTGTAATCTTTCTTCGGCTGATCGCCGCCTGCTTGCGCAGCGTAAGTCCACTCAGAGGCCGTCGGCAGCCGGTAGGTCTTTTCTGTGCGCTCCGACAGCCATGCGATATAGGCCTGTGCCTGCTCGAGCGTAATCCCCGTGATCGGCAGGCGTGCGCTCTGCGCTTTCACCGCTTCGCACTGGCGGCTCAAATTACAGTAGCGGTTGTAGTCGCCCACCATGATCTCGTACTTGCCGATCGCAAAGGGCTTATCGAAGCTCTCGCCGGCGGGTATTACGACCATGGTCGGACCACGCTGATTGCCGGCCAGATAGTAGAAGCACTGTCCCTTCTTACGTTTTCCATGCCCCGCGAGCTTACTTACGCAAGGATCAGTCGGCGGCAGTGGGGGCGGCGGCTTCCAATCCGCGGCGACCGCACCGCCCGCGGGCGCGGCCGCGCTTATTTTAGCGACCACGCGGGCGTATTCCTTCTTGAACGTCGAACTGTCGGACCATACCTTAAGCGAGTCTTGAATCGTGGTCAGCGCCGTGTCGTAATCCTTGTCTCCATACTGCGCCTGGTAGGTTTCGTAGAGCGTCTTGGCCTCACGCACGCGGGCGTTATAGGCACCCTTTAAGCGCACGATGTCCGGATGCTGCGCTTCGTTCTTATTAGCCTCCTTGATGAGCTTGCGTGCTTCGCTGAGTTTTGCCGCGGCGATGGCTGCGGTGATGGCGCCGGCATATTGTGAGGCGGCGACCGTAAGTTGCACCGGTGCAATCGCCGCGATCATCGGATTGCCTACGAAGATTTCCTTGGCGCGTTGGATAAATTCGTTGGCGCCTGCTCCGGCTTCGTCCTTTAAACTTTTGAGCCGCGCAGCGACGCCCTGAGCCCACGGATTTTCAAAATTGCTGAACACGCCGGGGTCGAGGATCTGGACCTCGGAGATCTTGCGGTAGACCTCGCTGATGTCGAAGTTGCTGCCTGATTTGAAGATCTTCGCGAGGTCTTCGCTGTGACCGCCCACCCTATATTCACGCACGGCGAGCCGGCATTCCTGACTCTGCGGCTGCAGCTTTGCGCACGCTTCGGCGAAGCGCAGGGCGGCGGAGTAATCCTGCCGCGTCGCGCGAATAGTCGCGAGCTTGTAATAAGCGTTGGCCAGTAGGCGTGGCGCCTCACTGGTGAGGAAGGCGTCTTCCGTTTCGCCGAGTTCCTGCTTGAGCGCATCGAGCGTCTTCGAGGCGTTCGCGACGTCGTTGGCCAGGGCCTGGGACTTGAAAGTCTGCTTGAGGCCGTCGATGCGTGCCAGGCGTTGCTGCTCGGCCTGTTCGCGCTCGAAGGCTTCGCTGGCGGCCGCCAACGCTTCGCGCTCGGCAGCCAGTCCGGGCGAATCGGGTGCGTAACGCTCCGCCGCGCCCAGCAGGTTTGCACCTTCGGCAAAACGCTGTTGACTACGCATCGCGGTGGCTTGTTCGATGAAGGTCTTGGCGATCTGCGGCCCGATCTCTGCGAGCCAGGGGTCGTTGGGCTCACCCTCGGCGGTGATGATCGCCATTTTCTGATTGATGGCGAACCGCCAGGACCGGTCCCCGACCGGGTCTTGCAGCAACGCCTTGATATCGCGTTTTGAAACGGCAACGCGTTGTCTCTGTTCCTCGATGAGTGCCTGTCGCCTTTGTGCCTGCAGTGTCAGCAGCTGGTCGCTGAGCTGGGTTGATTGCGGAAGATTGACCAGTCCCTCGCGCATCAGTGCGACGGCGTTGTCCCATGCTTTCGCTTCACTGAGTTGACCGGCGCCTTGCTCGACCTGGGTCGCCATTGTGCTCGCGAGTTGCTCGACCCTTCCGTCTGTGGGATTGAGCCCACGCAAGTGATTGATGCCATCGAAGGCCAGGGCAAAGGCTTCCGGATCCGATTCGAGCGCGTTTACGTCCTCGCTTACAAATTGATAAGCAGCGTCGAATTCGCCGCGGCGTTCCGCCATGGCAGCGCTGCGCCCCGCGTCATCAAGCGCCGCCTCGGCGCCAAGGATCGCCGCTTCGTCCTCGATTAGCGCGAGTACGTGCTCACCAGGCGCGGCTTTGCGCGCCGACTCAATGGCGATAGTTCCGGCGCCCAAATTACCTTGGTCCCGCGCATTCTGAGCAGCTCGTAAATGCGCCAGCGCACCCTGGTCGCTCGCGTCCAGGGTGCGCTCATTGCGAGGTGCTATCGTCGCAAGCTGCGCGAGAAGTTGATCGGCCTGCGGTGTGAGTTCGCCGGCTGCGACGGCCGTGGTGATATCCACGGTGCGGTCGGAAACTTCGCCGGTAAATTCCTCGCGTAAAGTGCTGGTGCGGGCATTCTGATCGTGCAGGCCGAGCGAGCGCAGCATGCGGCTGTAGTCGCCGAGCATGAGTTCGCTCTTCGACCAGTCCTTCGAGTTCTCGAGCGCCGCGAGATCCTTCGTCGCTCGTGGTTGAATGTCCTTGACCAGAATGCCGAGCAATTCGTTGCCTGGATCGAGCGCCGCCAGATCGGCGATCGAATCCTGCACTTTGAGATACCCCGCGAGGCCTTCACCCGAGTCGACCGCTTCCTGGATGGCGGCGATCGCCGCGAGGATTGAGGCAGTCGCTTCGGCCCGCTCGCGTGCACCACCAATCTTGTCAGTCAGGTTGGTAAGATTGACGGATTCGACGAGTCCGAGGCCCACGCTGCTCAAGTCGTCGGCGTAATCGAAGTCTTGGTTCTCCAGGGCCTGGTTGATTGCCACGGCGAACGCGCCCGGGATGCGCCGGTCTTTGAGCATGGGATGCTCGGGATCGACCCGGCCTACGATCGCCATCGCATCGTGGATGTCGTTTTCGCCTTCGACGTCGAGCAGGCTGCCTTCTTCTAGCGCCGTGTTGAACTTGTCGAACTGCTCGGCGAACAGCCGGTTCTTCCCGTCACTGATGTCTTCTCCGAGTTTGAGCAGCACGCTCGAGTCGGCGAGGATCGTGTAATTTTCTTTGACGGTGGAGAGGATGAGTTCCGCGCCGATGAAGTCGTACTGCCCGTTCGCGACGTCAATCCGATCGCGGGCACTCTTGTCGAAGTAGGCAAGAATGGAATTCTTTGCTCCAGTCAGAATGCGGTCACGTTTTTCGGGGTCCAGGTCATCGCCCTCGGCATCTATTTGATCCAGCACCGCCTGGATATTCGCCGGGTCGCTGGACTGTGCGAGAGCGATGCGTGCTTGGGTGTCCTGTTCGTCGAGATAACCCAAGATTGGAAAGAGCCCGACGGCGAGCAGCAGTACGGCCACCGCCGGCACCATGATGAACGGGTTTTTGAACGGCGAGGTGGCGCCTTCAAACTCTTCCAGGAACTGGGCAGTGTTTTGACTACGATCTTCACGCTTGAATGCGAGGCCGCGTTCGAGCCCGCGCCACTGTTTGCGCGTCATGCCCTTGATAGGTTCGGGCGCGAGGCCGCTAGCTAGCGCCTTGTTGGCCGGGATCTTGTTGAACGGATGCTTGCCGGTTAAAAGTTCGTAGGCGACACAGGCCAGCGCGTAAATGTCGTCGCGCGTATCCGGCTCTTCGCCTTCGAGCATCTCGACGCTGGCGTAGGCCGGCGTTAATGCGCCGAGCTTGCCGGGATCGAATATTGTCGTTTCGCCCTCGGCCGCGCCCGGGTTTTTCACTGCGCGCGCGATGCCGAAATCGAGCACCTTCATTTGCCCGGCCTTGGTGATGAAGCAGTTGCCGGGTTTGAAATCGGAATGCACGATGTTGTGTTCGTGCGCGTAGACGAGCGCGGCGCCCAGGCCGTGGACCATCGGCAGCGCCTCCTCGAACGGCAGACCGCCCTTTTTCCGGACGACCTTCTTGATAAAGTCGTTCAGCGCCTCGCCTTCGAGCAGCTCCATGACGAGGAAGGCGAGGCCGTCCTCGGTCTGGTCGAAATCGTAGACGGTCGCGATGTTCGGGTGCGCGAGTTTTTGCTGGCGGCTCGCTTCACGCTGCAGCGCGATGAAGGAATCGGGGTGTTCCTTGAAGTCCTCGTTCAGCACCTTGAGCGCAACACGCGGGTGCTTGTCCTTAGCGCGTACCTTGATCAGGTCGCTGGCGAGAAAGACCGAGCCCATGCCGCCGACGCCCAAGATCGAGTCGAGCTGAAAGCGTCCGCGCAGGACCGCGCCGGGCGCGATCTGGGTTGCTCCGGCCGCTTCACCGGGCTGCGCCCAATCCGTGCCGGTTGCGCCCGTTTGCGATCCGTCCGTCGGCCAGGATGCAGAAGTGGAACCGGCATCCGAGGTCAGGTCGAAATCGATGCCGGTGGTCTGGCCGGATGGCGGCGCCTGGGTGCTGGCGCCGGTGATATCGATGATTTCAGTGGCGTCGTCGGGGCTCTCGAGGACCTGAGTCTCGTCGGCGCCTGCAAACTCGGTGCGTGCATCATCCTCAGCAGCGCCCAAGGGCGCCGCTTCGACATGACCGGCGATGCGGGTCTTGATCCGCGCATAGGTTTCGGCGTCGATCAGTTCCTCGACCACGGCCTGCTTGAGCTGATCCATGATGGCCACGGCCGCCTGTGGCTTTTTCGACAAGAGCTTGTCGATATTCTTGGCGACGGTTTCAAACTCGATGTCGCCGCGCGCGAGTTTTTGCAGGGTCGTTTTGAAATCAGCCATGACGGACGCCTCCCTGAATAGGCGCAGCTAGCGTCGCGGAACGGCTATCGTCGGTCACCGGTTCAAACATACAGACTTCCCGGACATTCGCAAACTTCGTTCATCCGGGCATTGGCTGGCCTGTGTCCGGTACAGGGATGTACCGGCATCCATCGAGCACGCTATGTGCTTGATTGATGGAGCAAGACGGAAACCGCGTTTTCGTCTTGCGAGTTGAAAAACGATAGGGACATCGTTTTTCAACAACCTGTTAGGGTATTGCATCGTCACGTCTCCGACATTTCCACCAAGCAAACGGTCACATTATCCATGGCGCCGCGTTCGAGTGTCAGGTCCACGAGCGCGCGCGTGATCTCCTCGGGCGCGCCCGAGCTCATAATTTCTCCGATTTCGGGATCCTTAACGTGTTTATCGAGGCCATCCGAACAGAGCAGGAAGCGATCGCCGTCTTCAATTTCGAACATGTCCATTTCCAGCAACAGGTGTTCGGTAACGCCGACCGCACGGGTCACCATATTGTTCGACGGATGCCCCTCGGCTTCTGCCCGGTTCATCAGGCCTTTCTCGATATAGAGTTCGATCTGAGTATGATCGGTCATCATCTTCGCGATTTGGCCGTCGCGCAGGCGGTAGAGCCGACTGTCGCCCGCCCACATTACGACCGCGTACCGGCTTCGCGCCAGCAACACCACCACGGTACTGCCGCTGGTTTGGTTGTGTGCGTTGGCGACTTCGTAAAGGCGATTATTGACGTCCAGCACCGCGTCCTCGACGCGTTCGACGAATTCGGCCAGGTCGTCGCTCGGATCGAGCTTCTCAAGCGAATTGACGATGAGTTGACTCGCGAGATCGCCGGCCGAATGACCGCCCATGCCGTCGGCGACGACCCACAGGCCATCCTTGCCGCGGTCGAGTAACGAGTCTTCGTTCAGTTTTCTGACTTTGCCGACATCGGTGATCCCCGACGACTGCCATGTGAAGGGCTGATCGCTCATCAAGTCTAAGTCGTTGTGGGTGGACGGTGCATTTGGGTGCAAATCACTTCAGGCATTCTTTACGCGATCGCATCGAGCTCCGGTCTGCGCCTGGGTCAGACGCCGTCAAACGTCACTATTGAAGTGGACTACTTCCTGCGGGTTCTCGGAAAACGCCCGTCCCAGGCTGATTTGGCCGCTGCCGGTGATCAGCATTTCTTCGCGCCGCAGGAAATTCTCCTGGTCACCGTTCATGATGTAGGTGCCGTTGGTACTCTGGTCGATGATGTAAAACTTTCCGCGGCGCGCTTCGAGACGCACGTGCTGACGTGAGGCGAGGGCTTCGGCCACCGTGATGTCGGCGGACTTACTGCGGCCCATGACGACCTGCGTTCGCTCTTGGTCCAGAGTGAGCTTGATGTCGTGGTAGGTCAGCTTGAGCTTGGCCTGTTGTACCGGCTCCGGAATGACGCCAGTCGACATGCGCGTCACGTCTTCCTGCTGCCACAAGACCTCGAAGATGTCTATTGTCTCCTTCTTCCTTTTGACCGGTGCGCGATCAATGAAACGCGTACTGGCCTTGAGAATCGGAGACAGTTCTTCAACGGTCAATTGTGTGGTGATGATTTGCCCGGCTTTAGACATCGAGGCCATGCGCGCCGCGACATTTACCGCATCGCCGAACACGTCACCCGCTTCGAGGATGGCAGGCCCATGGTGCAGCCCGACCCGGATCGCCAGTGATATCGGCCCGGCCGCGGTCTGTTCGGTGACGTCATCTTCCAGCATTTCGTGCATTTCACATGACGCGTTGACCGCTGTTTCAGCGTCTGGAAAGGTACACATGATTTCGTCGCCAATGGTTTTGATAACGGTGCCGCCAAAGCGTTCGGTGACATCGGTCAGCATTTCCAGGCAGCCGGCCACCTTGGCGCGCGCCGGGGCGTCGCCCAGTAGTTCGTACAGACGGGTGCTGCCGCTGATATCCGCGAATAAAATGGTCAGATTGGTGGTTTTCGCGGCCATACGGGATCGTCAGGGATTGCCTCGGCAGAGCTTCTCGTGAGGATCGGCAGAGCTTCTCGTTTCGCGCCCACGCTTATTCGCCCATGGTTCAGCGGACCTTGAAGTTTATGTAACAAGTCACTTTTCATCAATAAGCGCTTCGGACAATGTCGTTTTCTGGAACGTGCCCATAGCCGCAAGTCGCGGCCCGGTACCCTTCACGAGGCTTACTTTCGACCACCGTTGCCGGCTAATATCCGGGGTATTGTGCTCAGGTTGGCACAAAACCCGGTTTTTCACCGGCTCGCCGCCGGCACATGAACTGTCAACGGCCCACCGAGGATTTGGGTACTCGATGCATAAACCACGGCGTCATTTCGATTTTTTGGCGCATTTCATCACCGGGATGTAGATAAAGGCCGGCGAGACCTTTGTTACCGCCCTGATACAGTAACGGAAGAGGAGCCGCGAGCTTGAGAATTCTAGCTAGTGTGCATCCCTAAACGCGATGCGGTTGAAATAAAAAGGAAAATTTGTCGCTTAAGGGATCGAAACCTCCGGTAGGTCGTGATCTAATGGAACTTCAAACCTCTGATTTTCCACACAATCATCGACACCACAGGAGGGGGAATGCGTCAGAAACGCACGGCCCAAGCGAGTATATACGAGCTGTTTGCTGACCATGACCTGGGGCGAGAGCTGCAGGGCATGTCCGAGTGGCTCGATGCTCACCCCAAGGTCCTCACGCCGGTCATGAACGATCTGTGTCGGCGGGGTTTGAAGCCCACCGGTCGACGCGGACTGTCGGCGGAGTCGGTGCTGCGCTGCGCGGTGCTCAAGCAGCACCGGCAATTGAGTTACGAGGAGCTGGCCTTTCACCTGCAGGACTCGGCGAGCTTTCAGGCCTTCGCCCGGTTGCCGGGTAATGAACGTCCGAAGAAGTCTGCCTTACAGCGGGTGGTCTCGGCGATCCAGGTATCGACGTGGGAGTCTATTCATCGCGCCCTGCTGGCGACGGCGAAAGAGACGCGCATTGAGCCGGCACAGCGTGTACGGATTGATAGCACGGTAACGGACAGTGCCATCCACGCGCCGAGCGACAGTCATCTGCTGTGGGATGGCGTGCGTGTTGTGGTTCGTCTGCTCGCACAGGCGCGCGAGTTGCCTGGCGCGCCGGAGTTGTGCTTCGTGAACCACACTCGATTGGCGAAGAAGCGTGCGCGGGCGCTGTGGTATGCGCGTGGTGCGAAGCAACGCCAACGTCTGTATCGCGATTTGATTGGGGCGACGCGTTCAACCTTGGAAGCGGTAGCGAGGGTACGTGAGCAGCTGCTGAGCCCGGGCGTCACCGGCGTTGAACTGCCGGACTGGCTAGCGCAGGTAGCGCACTACGAAACACTTGTTCTGCAGGTGATTTCGCAAACTGAGCGGCGGGTGTTCGGCGGTGAGAAGGTCCCCGCGAGCGAGAAGTGCGTGAGCTTGTTCGAGCCGCATACCGACATCATCATAAAGGGTGCGCGCGACGTTCAGTACGGACACAAAATCAATCTGGCTTCGGGGCGCAGTGGCCTCATCCTCGACGTGGTCATCGAGCGAGGCAATCCGGTCGATAGTCAGCGCTTCATGCCGATGCTCGAACGGCATCGAACACACTACGGGACGATGCCACGACAGGTCGCCGCCGATGGCGGCTATGCGAGCCTCGACAATCTCCGGGCGGCGAAAGCAGAAGGCATCGAAGACGTTGCCTTCCACAAGAAGCGCGGGCTCGCGATCGCCGACATGGTCAAGAGTCAGTGGGTCTATCGACGCTTGCGCAACTTCCGCGCCGGCATCGAGGCCGGTATCTCCTGCCTGAAGCGTGCATACGGATTGGCACGTTGCACCTGGAAGAGCCTGCCGCACTTCGAAGCCTACGTGTGGTCTTCTGTGGTCGCCTACAACCTCAGCCTGCTCGCGCGCTATCAACTCGAATAGCGACGTTCACTCGCACTAACTGACCTCCTCGATATCGTCGAACGGGCGACTTTGGGTTGCAGCGCTCTGCGGCCGGCGAACGTACTCACAATTACGCTCGAAGAGCCCTTCGACCCCCACCGAACCGCCGCTACCGCTCCAACAACCTACTTTCAACACCTCGATTTCTCCGTGCCCATCGAAGAAAATGCCTGTTTATGGACGGACACTAGCTAGTGTGCATCCCTAAACGCGATGCGGTTGAAATAAAAAGGAAAATTTGTCGCTTAAGGGATCGAAACCTCCGGTGGGTCGTGATCTAATGGAACTTCAAACCTCTGATTTTCCACACAATCATCGACACCACAGGAGGGGGAATGCGTCAGAAACGCACGGCCCAAGCGAGTATATACGAGCTGTTTGCTGACCATGACCTGGGGCGAGAGCTGCAGGGCATGTCCGAGTGGCTCGATGCTCACCCCAAGGTCCTCACGCCGGTCATGAACGATCTGTGTCGGCGGGGTTTGAAGCCCACCGGTCGACGCGGACTGTCGGCGGAGTCGGTGCTGCGCTGCGCGGTGCTCAAGCAGCACCGGCAATTGAGTTACGAGGAGCTGGCCTTTCACCTGCAGGACTCGGCGAGCTTTCAGGCCTTCGCCCGGTTGCCGGGTAATGAACGTCCGAAGAAGTCTGCCTTACAGCGGGTGGTCTCGGCGATCCAGGTATCGACGTGGGAGTCTATTCATCGCGCCCTGCTGGCGACGGCGAAAGAGACGCGCATTGAGCCGGCACAGCGTGTACGGATTGATAGCACGGTAACGGACAGTGCCATCCACGCGCCGAGCGACAGTCATCTGCTGTGGGATGGCGTGCGTGTTGTGGTTCGTCTGCTCGCACAGGCGCGCGAGTTGCCTGGCGCGCCGGAGTTGTGCTTCGTGAACCACACTCGATTGGCGAAGAAGCGTGCGCGGGCGCTGTGGTATGCGCGTGGTGCGAAGCAACGCCAACGTCTGTATCGCGATTTGATTGGGGCGACGCGTTCAACCTTGGAAGCGGTAGCGAGGGTACGTGAGCAGCTGCTGAGCCCGGGCGTCACCGGCGTTGAACTGCCGGACTGGCTAGCGCAGGTAGCGCACTACGAAACACTTGTTCTGCAGGTGATTTCGCAAACTGAGCGGCGGGTGTTCGGCGGTGAGAAGGTCCCCGCGAGCGAGAAGTGCGTGAGCTTGTTCGAGCCGCATACCGACATCATCATAAAGGGTGCGCGCGACGTTCAGTACGGACACAAAATCAATCTGGCTTCGGGGCGCAGTGGCCTCATCCTCGACGTGGTCATCGAGCGAGGCAATCCGGTCGATAGTCAGCGCTTCATGCCGATGCTCGAACGGCATCGAACACACTACGGGACGATGCCACGACAGGTCGCCGCCGATGGCGGCTATGCGAGCCTCGACAATCTCCGGGCGGCGAAAGCAGAAGGCATCGAAGACGTTGCCTTCCACAAGAAGCGCGGGCTCGCGATCGCCGACATGGTCAAGAGTCAGTGGGTCTATCGACGCTTGCGCAACTTCCGCGCCGGCATCGAGGCCGGTATCTCCTGCCTGAAGCGTGCATACGGATTGGCACGTTGCACCTGGAAGAGCCTGCCGCACTTCGAAGCCTACGTGTGGTCTTCTGTGGTCGCCTACAACCTCAGCCTGCTCGCGCGCTATCAACTCGAATAGCGACGTTCACTCGCACTAACTGACCTCCTCGATATCGTCGAACGGGCGACTTTGGGTTGCAGCGCTCTGCGGCCGGCGAACGTACTCACAATTACGCTCGAAGAGCCCTTCGACCCCCACCGAACCGCCGCTACCGCTCCAACAACCTACTTTCAACACCTCGATTTCTCCGTGCCCATCGAAGAAAATGCCTGTTTATGGACGGACACTAGCTAGATAATTCCCACTGATCCCACCGAAATTTGAGCGATCGACGACAGGAAGCCCCAACCGCGTGGCAAGGCTCGCATCGATACAACTAATTGTCGC
This sequence comes from Gammaproteobacteria bacterium, assembly GCA_963662545.2. Taxonomy (GTDB): domain Bacteria; phylum Pseudomonadota; class Gammaproteobacteria; genus JAYYZW01. Next base: position 426,065 of record CAXXLL010000003.1, on the reverse strand, counting down.
GCCAGTATCTATAACGGCATGAACTTGCTGAATTAACGTTGTTGGAAGTGCAGCAGGTTTATTTGGATCGTAATTTGGGTCAAACCCAACGTCCACCAATATAGTAGGGCCGTAACCAACAAGAGAATCTTGTGCTTGGTGCCCGTTTGTGCTGACGAAGCCACAGCTAACACTAGGCATGTATCTGTTGGTACAGTACTGAAGCTGGCAAGGATTGATTTTTGACGCCAACCTCTCGTATGAGATAAGGCCCCTTACCAAATTTCTGAGTTGCTTCGTGTGCTGCATCGTTGAACGTATCGAACGCCCCAATCATCTTCTCATCATGGAGCAGCACCCATTTACCCATGTAATTGGTTTCAAAGTTTTCGCGCATCTTTTCAAACGCTGAAATATCTTTATCTAATGCGTCCATATCCCTCTCCTTTTGCCGCGCCGAGTCTAACTTTTTGTTTTTAGCAAGTGTATGACAACGAATTGACGTCATCTACTTCAAGTTTTACAAGGTATTAACTCCTATCGATTAAAAGCGTCATGCAATCAAGGCTTTATAACTAAGCTTCCTTCCTCTGATTCCCTTTGCTAATGCGGCCATCCGATCAATCGTATCCACTTCACAGTTCCCCTCGTTCAGTCGGAAAGCCGCTTCATTGACGTAGCGGCCTAGATGCTTGTTCGATACGTGATGCCACGTGCCGATCACCGAGCGCTTGAAGACGCTCCATACACTCTCGATGCCGTTCGTGTGAATTTCGCCACGGACATACTCACCAGCGCTGTGCTTGACTGATTCGTGCTGGTATTGGTTTAGGATGGTCGGCAGGGCCGTATAAGCGCCGGCATCGTCCGTGTAGACGGTGGCCCCTTGCTCGGTATGGGCTTCGACGAAATTGATGAAGGTGCGCGCGTCAGTGGCGCTCACGGGCTCGGCTGCAACCTTACCCCCGCGTTCCCGCGCCCCGATGATGGGTGTTTTGCCTGCGGTGCCGCGCCCAGCTTTGCGTTTCTTCGTTTCGTGCTTGTTGCGCTCTTTGCCGCCTACGTAGGTCTCGTCCACCTCTACGACATTCGCCAACTTGAAGTCCCCGCTCTTGCTCGCTTCGCGAACGCGGTGAAGCATATGCCAAGCCGTGCGGTATTGCACACCGAGTTCCTTGCTAAGCTGCATGGCGCTGATCCCTTTGCGGCCCGTCAGGATCGAGTAGATAGCGTAAATCCAATGCTGAAGCGGTAGGGGGCTTGAATGCAGGCAGGTCCCTGTGGTTACCGTGAAATGCTTGCGACAAGACTTGCACCAGTAGTGATTCGGCTTGCTGTCTGATGGCGGCCTGATCTCATCAACGCTACCGCAATGTGGGCAAACTGGCTGGCTGTTCCAAAGAACCTGCTCAAACCATTCGCGGCAGGCTGCGTCATCGGGGAAGCGCCGGTAAAGCTGGGGGACGCTGATAGTCTTGGCGATGCGTTTTTTCTTCACGGAGGTCTCCTATATCCTGCTTATTATGGTATAGGAGTTTCCTCGAATAATCAACTACTTTATTTCCCTGCTGATTTTAATGCATAAGTCCCCCTCAAAAGCGCCGATCGCCCGGGTGCGACCCGGCGGGGAAGACGACTTCGCTGGCGACCGCCTCCTGATAGCCCAGGTCGGCAACCTGCCGGATGCGGCGCGTCCCGGCGCCATTCGACCGGGCGAAGACCGCAAGCTCGTTCCCGAGCCGCCGCCCGAAGATCTCTTCGAGGTACCGCCGATGGTCGATCGCCCGCTCGACATCGACGACGGCGAGAAGATCGTGGTCAACCGGTTCGTCGTCGAAGGCGCCAGCGATCGGCCCGAATTCGACATCGCTGCGGCGGACGTGCAGAGCATCGTCGACGCCAAGATCGGCGAACGCCCCGACGGCTTCACGGTCGGCCGCCTGCAGGAAGTTGCCGACCAGGTCACGGCCTACTACCGCGAACACAGTTTGATTCTCGCCCAGGCATTCGTGCCGGTGCAGGCAGTCGAAGACGGCGTCGTCAAGATCCAGGTTATGGAAGGCCTGTTGGGTCGCGTCGTGACCGAAGGCAACGAGATGTACGACGCCAAGATCCTGGAACACCCCTTCGATTCGCTGATCGGGAAACCGGTGACCAAAGAGGCGATCGAATCGGCCTTGTTGACGGCATCCGATAATCCCGGCCAGTCGTCGTTCGGCGTCTTTCAACCAGGCATACAGGTCGGCACGGCGGACATGGTAATCAAGGTCCAGGAAGAAAAACGCATCGAGGCGGTGTTCCGCGCCGACAATCACGGCATCACTGAAACCGGCCAGAACCGCTACCTGGCGCAGTTCACCGTCAACAATCCGCTCGGGAAGGGCGACAGGTTCCAAGGCACGGCACAACATACTGCCGTGCCGGGCAACACGTTCTTTTACGCGATGGATTACGACATTCCGGTTTGGGGTTTATACGACACCCGCTTCGGCATCGGATTGAACCGCAACCAGTTCGAAGTGGGCGGAGCGTTCCGCGATTCGAACATCACGAGCGACATCCGCAACTACAACATGTCGCTCAGCAAGCAGTTCATTCGCAGCCGCCTGATGAACTTGAGCGGCACGGTGCGCATGACGAAAAAGCGCACCGGGACGAAAGCGCAGGGGCGCCGCGTGAACCTTGACAGCCTCGCGGTCTCCACCCTGGAACTCAACTTCGATAACGTCGATACGCGTTTTGGCGGGCTCAATGCCGTCTACCTCGAGATCTCGCAAGGGTTCAACAATCTGTTCGGCGCGATGAACGAAGACGTTGGCAGCGTTCCCCCAACCCGCCAGGGCGGCACCGGCGAATTCGCGCAGGGCAAGTTCAGCAAGGCGTTTTTGAGCGTGTCACGCTTCCAGGCCTTGTCGCCGCTGTGGGATAAGCTCGTCAACCACAACATGCTCTTCACGTTCGAGATCATGTACTCGGCGGATCTCCTCGTACCGCTCGAGCAGTACACCATCGGCGGACCGACCAATGTCCGCGGTTACCGGCCGACCGAAGCGCTGTTCGATCGCGCGGTGTTCGGATCCGTCGAGTGGATCATCAACGCGCCCTTCATCGCGGATGCACCGGCCTTCGGCAACCGCACCTGGGGCGAGCTCTACCAGTTTTCAATGTTTTTCGATTTAGGCGCCGGCAAGCTGAACAGCGCGCTGCCGATCGATAAACAGTCCGAAAACTTCAAATCTGTCGGATTCGCCTTCTCATACAACAATCCGAACGAATTTTCGTCAAAAGTCTCCATTGCAACACCGATCGGGCACCCGCCGTCCGAAAACGGTAAAAATCCACAATACTGGGTCGATCTGAATTTCTTCTTCTGACGCGAGGGGCCGGTGTGAAATGGTTCACGGATCGCGTAACTAACTGAAAATAAGATGGCTCGTAATCAACCAACGGCCGCGAGCATTTCACCCCGGATGCCGGTCAAGGGAGCACACGCATGACGATGCGTAGAAGCAGACAATCCGATCGCCCGGCGGAACCTTTGTTCCGCCTCACACCGATGGCCCGCTCGGTGCAGCTCGCCCTGCTGCCGGGGCTGTTAATCGGTCTGAACGCCGGCAGCGCATTCGCCGCGCCGACCGGCGGCGCGTTGGCGATGCATAATGGCGTGCCCGCCGGCAGCGCGACCATCACGCAGAATGCCTCGAAGTCGGTCACGACGATCAATCAAACCAGCCATCGCGTAGCCATCGACTGGCAAACCTTCAACGTCTACCAGAACGAACTCGTGCAGTTCAAGCAGCCGAGCGCGAGGGCCTCGGCGCTCAATCGCATCTTCGATCAGAGACCAAGCGAGATCTTCGGGCAGATTAAAGCCAACGGAAAAGTCGTTCTGATGAACCCGAACGGGGTCTTCTTCAAGCCGGGCGCGCAGGTGAACGTCGGGAGCTTGATCGCGGGCGCGATGCAGATCGGCGTCGGCGACTTCATGTCGGGCAATTTTAAACTCGAAGCACTCGAGAACTCGCAGGGCCGGGTCGTTAACGAAGGCCGCATCGAAGCCGACCCCGGCGGCGACGTCACCCTGGTGGGTAAATCGATCGCGAACCAAGGCGTCATCATTGCGACTGCAGGCCGCGTCAATCTGGTTGCGGGCGAACAGGTAACGGTCGACTTCGACGGCGATGGCCTGCTCAAGTTCACGGTCGACAAGGCAGTCATCGACAATGCGGTGTCGCTCGACGATCAAATCAGCAACACTGGCGACATCATCGCCGCGGGCGGCGACGTACTGATCACGGCGAGCGCCGCGGACGGCGTGTTCAAGAACGCGATCAACAACGGCGGCACCATTCATGCGGCGCGGATCGACAAGTCGGGCGGCACTATCCGGCTTGTCGGCTTAGGGCCACGCGCGTCGGTGTTGAATACCGGGGTGATCAACGTTTCCGCGGGAACGTCGAGCGATGACGGCGGCAGCATCGGTATTCGCGGCGAGAATATCGCGAGTTCGGGCGTAATCCGCGCCGACGCGACACAGGGCGACGGCGGATCTATCCGTCTCGAGAGCGAAGGTCTGACCCAGCTCGATAAGGGCAGCCGCGTCTCAGCCGTCAGTAGCGACGGCGGTAAGGGTGGCGATGCGGCAATCCTCGGTGACTTCGTGCAGCTCAATTACGACGCCGCGATCAATGTCTCCGGCACGGCAGGCGGCGGCGAGGCGCTCGTCGGTGGTGATTACCAGGGTAAAAATCCTGATGTGCGCAACGCTTCGCTTACCTTCGTCAGCGCTAACGCGACGATCAATGCGGATGCGCTTGATGAAGGGGACGGCGGCAAAGTCATCGTTTGGTCGGACGACACGACCCATTTTCATGGCCAGATCTCCGCACGTGGTGGCGAAGCCGGCGGCGACGGGGGTTTTGCCGAGGTATCCGGCAAGAACAACCTTGTCTATCGGGGACATTCCGATCTCAGCGCCGATAACGGTCATCTCGGCACGCTGCTGCTCGATCCCGGCGATCTCGATGTCGACGACAACACCGATGGCACCGGCAGCGTTGACGGGAGCGTCACCGCGACCGGTCTTCTGGCTACGGTCAACGGCGACACCGCGAGCACGATCACCCGGGAGGCGATCGCTGCCGAAGGCGCAACGGCCAATATGGTCATCGCGGCGACGGGCAGGATCCGGTTTCTCGACGTCGACACCGCTACTACAGTAACTACGGCCGGTGGTGTAGTGAACCTGCCTTTCAACAGCTCGGGCAGCCTGACCTTCACGACGACCGGGGGCGGGGTCGGAGTCACCAATGGGAACATCGAGTTCCAGGATTCGACCGACGTCATCAACCTTGCCGGCGGCGATTTCACGCTAACTACGGCTCCGACCGGAGCGTTGATAACGGGAGGCACCATCAACACCGGTGGCGGCGACCTCACGCTCAATCTCGGCAGCGGCGCTTCGTCAATCGGAGCAGCCGATGTCGGCGCCGGTACCTTGACGATCGGTGTTGCTGCCGGCGGTACCGCCGTGCAGATGGGCGTCTTCGCGGGCACCGGCGGCGCGCTGACGAAAAACGACGCGGGTGACGAAAAACGGTACTTTGACGTTATCACAGGCCAACACCTACAGCGGCGTGACGACGATTGCCGTTGGCACGCTTGCTATCACGCACGACAACGCGCTCGGCACGAATGTAGGCGGGCCTGGCGTCGACGACACGGTGGTGGCAAGCGGCGCGACGCTCGAGGTCATCGCCGCCACCGCCTTGAACAGCGCGGAGGACATCTCGATCGCCGGCGCTGGTGTTGGCGGTGCGGGCGCGATTTTTTTCTCCACGGTAGCAACAACAGCAGAACTGAGCGGCGATATCACGCTGACGGCCAATGCGACCATCAGCGCCGATGATGGTAACGGCGGCACCACAATTCTTCCGAATATCAGCGGTGTCGTGAGCGGCGCGTTCGATCTGACCAAGATTGGCGCCGACACGCTCGACTTGACGGGCATGAACACTTATAGCGGTCAGACCTTCATCAATGCCGGCACGCTCGGCCTCCGGCACAACGATGCGTTGGGCACGAATGTAGGCGGCGTCGGCGTCGACGACACGGTGGTGGCAAGCGGCGCGACGCTCGAGGTCATCGCCGCCACCGCCTTGAACAGCGCGGAGGACATCTCGATCGCCGGCGCTGGTGTTGGCGGTGCGGGCGCGATTTTTTTCTCCACGGTAGCAACAACAGCAGAACTGAGCGGCGACATCACGCTGACGGCCAACGCGACCATCAGCGCCGATGATGGTAACGGCGGCACCACAATCTTTCCGCTCATTAGCGGTGTCGTCAGCGGCGCGTTCGATCTGACCAAGATTGGCGCCGACGCGCTCGACTTGTCCGGCGTGAACACCTACAGCGGTCAGACTTTCATCAATGCTGGCATATTGGGCGTATTAAATGGTGCGGCCCTTGGAACATCGGCCGGAGGTGTCGGGGTGGACGACACAATCGTCGCGCTCGGCGCCGAACTCGAGATCGTCAACGTCGACATTAATAATGAAGCCCTGACGCTCAATGGCGGTGCCCTTGGCGCGGAGGGCGCCGGAGCCGTGGCCGACGGCGGTATCACGCTAACTGCAAATAGCATCCTGAATCCGGACGCGGCTGCTACGCTAACCTTGAATGGCGTCATCAGCGGTCCGAACTTCGGCATCGACAAGCAAGACGCCGGGACGGTCGTGCTGAATGCCGTCAATACCTACACCGGGACGACTACGGTGTCGGCCGGTACCTTGAGCCTGGGAACGGGTAATGATCGAATCAACGCGGGAAGCGCGCTGGTGGTCGACGGCGGCATCTTCGATCTCGTCGGCCGCGACCAGACCGTCGCCACTATCAGCGGCACGGGCGGCGTGATCACCTCGACCGGCGGCGCTACTCTCTCTGGTGACGGCGCCAGCACCTTTGCCGGCGATATTACAGGCGCAGTCGCGCTGAACAAAACGGGCTCCGGAACGCTGACTTTATCCGGCACCAACACTTATACCGGAACCACTAGTGTGCGCAACACGGGGACCCTGTAGGCCGGCTCGGGAACTGGATTCAGCTCAAGCAGCGCAGTGACCCTGTTCGACACCGCGATCCTCGACGTCAACGACCAGACAGTCACGGTCGGGTCGCTGACCGGCGGCGTCGGCACGCTCGATCTCGGCGCGGGCGGCGACATCAGCGCGGGCGGCGACATCACCTTGACCAGCATCACCTTGTTGATAGCGGGCAACGGCGACAACACCATCGATTCGACCGCCGGCACCCTGACGACCGATGCGATCACCAAAAACGATACCGGCAGCCTTTCGCTCGGCGGCAATATCGCCATCGTCCTGAACGGCACTATCGACGTCAACGCCGGCAATCTGACCATCCAGGATGCCTTCACCGCCACCAACGACTTGACAGCCAGCGGCGATATCGACCTCGGCATCGTAGCGGTGACCTTGTCCGGTACCAACCAGCTGCTCGACGCCGAAGGCGGCGAGTTGATCATCGGCGGCTTTACCAAGACGGTAGCCGGCAACGTCACGCTCGGCGGCGGCGGCGCGGGCGGGACCGACGGCGTCGACATTGGCGGCAGCATCGACATTCAGATGGGCAGCTTGACGATCACGGACAAGTTTTTCGTGACCGGCGATCTCACCGCGAGCACCGACATTACGTTCGGCGCGGGCGTTGGCACGTTCGACGGCGGCGCGGCGGATCAGACCGTCAACGCCGGCGGCAACATAACCGACGGTGGCGCGGTGCTCACCAAAGACGCTGCGGCTAACGACTTGATCCTCGTCGCCGGCGGCGATATCGGTGTCGATACCAGTAACCGCCTCGGGGTTTCGGCTATCAACGGCGCGGCGGTCAAAGCCAGCGCGACCGGCAGCGACATCTTCATGGAATCGGCGACCGATCTCCTGGTCGAGGACCTGACCACGGCGAACGCGCAGTCGGATATCATCAATATCCTCACCACCGGCACCGCCAGTCTCACGCTGGCCGGGCCTTACACGAATGTCGCGTCGGACACCGTCACCTTGTCGTCCGCGGGGGACCTCACCTTCCAGACCAATCCCCTGCCGGTCACGACCGGTCAACTGTCGGTGACTTTCGGTACGCAAGGCGCCAGCTCCAGCAATAAACTCGACCTCGACGTCATCATTTCCGATTCGGACGGCGTCACCATCAGCGGCAGTGCCGGTAGTACCGACACCATCGACGCCGCCGGCCTGAGCGTGCAGCTCGATTTCGCGGCGACCGGCACCGGCACAGGCACCATCGCGACCGGGTTGACCGCTACCTACAATCAAATCGAGACCATCATCTCCGGCTCCAACACCGGCGACTCCTTCTCGGGCAACACCAGTTATACGGTCAACGCCGCGAACGGGGGTACCGCGAACAATCTAACGGGCACCTGGGCGGGCATCGAGAACCTGATTGGCACTGGCGGTAACGATACGTTCAATTTCGCCAACTCCGGGTCGATTGCCGGTTCCATCACCGACGGCGGCGGCGGTACCGACGACACGCTCAGCTATTCGACGAAGAACGACGCGGACGTGACCGTGACCTTGACCACCGGCGCGACCACCGCGACGGTCACGGGCGTGACCGGCACCGTCAGCGGTATCGAGGAATTCGTCGGCAGCCTCGGCGGGAACGATACGCTAGCCGGCCGTAACGAAGCGTCCACCTGGATCATCGACGGTGGCATTGAACAGGTAGATGACGTCACGGTTCCAGGAGGAACGCGCTTTTCGGCGTTCGAAAACCTGACGGGTAACGCGCAGGTCGACACGTTCAATTTTCCCGGCGTGACGATCACCCTCGGAACGATAAAAGGCGGCAGCGGAGACGATGTATTCAATCTCACCCGATCCGGCGGTAACGATACATCGTTGACGGCCAACCTCGAGGGCGAAGGCAACGCCGACACGTTTAATTTCGGTATCCCAACGGGAACGCCCCCGGGTGGCGTAAGCGAAGGGTCTCATTTGATTGGCTCGATTTCGGGCGCCGCGGCCAACGACACGATCGATTTCAGCGGATCGGACCTGTCCCAGACGGTCAGCGCGTCGGGCGGTAACGGCACGATTACCGGCACCCCCGATCTAATCATGGCCGGATTTACCAGCATCCAAACGATCGTCGACAACGGGCTTTCCGGTTTCGGCGGCCCGAACGCGATCACTTTCTGGAACATTACCGGCACGAATACCGGCACCTGGGGTACTTCCCTCGCTACCATCGCTGCGAATCCCTTTATTGGCGTCAGCATTTCGGCGGGTAGCGCGGCGGACACTTTCATCTTTCAGGCCGCGGGGGAAATCACCAGCGGTATCGACGGCGGTGGGGACACCAACATCCTCATGGGCAGTATCGGGGCAGACCTTTTCACGATTATGGGCACAAGTTCGGTCGACGTGATGGTCGGCGCCAATACGACGGCACTGACGAGCATTGCAAATATCGATTCGACCGCAGGCGGGGGAACGTTCACTGACACCGGTGCGGACGTCATCAACCTCAATGGCAATTCTTGGACCGGCACCATCCACGGCGGCGGCGGCACGGATACGCTGATCAACACCAACTTCACCGTGACCGGATCGGATCTGGGGACCGCGACCAATATCAACGGCGGCGGTGCGGCGGGGTGGCAGGGTATCGAGAACCTGACCGGCACGTCGGCTGCCGACAGTTTCACGTTCAACGCAGGGAGCGTGCTGACGGGCGACGCGAGCGGCATGGACGGCGACGACACTTTCACGCTTGCGGGGAGCGCGAGTGTGGTGAACCTGCTGGGCGGTGACGCGGCGGATACCTTCGACCTCGCGACGTTCACGTTGACGGGTGCGATCGACGGCGGCTCGGGTGCGGGCAGCAGTACGGACAATGACACGCTGACAGGCAGCAACAACTACATCGTCACGGGCACGGACACCGGCACCTCGACGAACGTCTCGGGTGGCTTTGCGGAGGTTGAGAACCTGACGGGGACGGCGGCAGCGGACAGTTTCACGTTCAACGGAGGCTCGGTGCTGACGGGTGACGCGAGTGGCTTGAATGGGGATGACAGCTTCACCCTGGCGGGGAGCGCGAGTGCGGCGAACCTGTTGGGCGGTGATGCGGCGGATACATTCACGCTGGCGGGCTTCACGTTGACGGGTGCGATCGACGGCGGCTCGGGTGCGGGCAGCAGTACGGACAATGACACGCTGACAGGCAGCAACAACTACATCGTCACGGGCACGGACACCGGCACGTCGACGAACGTCTCGGGTGGCTTTGCGGAGGTTGAGAACCTGACGGGGACGGCGGCAGCGGACAGTTTCACATTCAACGCGGGCTCGGTGCTGACGGGCGACGCGAGTGGCTTGAACGGTGATGACAGCTTCACCCTGGCGGGCAGCGCGAGTGCGGCGAACCTGTTGGGCGGTGACGCGGCGGATACCTTCACCCTGGCGGGCTTTACGTTGACGGGTGCGATCGACGGTGGCTCGGGTGCGGGCAGCAGCACGGACAATGACACGTTGGTAGGCAGTAACGACTACCAGATCACCGGCGCGGACACAGGCACTTCGAGTGAGGTCAGCGGCGGCTGGAGCGAGATCGAAAATCTGACCGGAACGACGGGCGATGACGTTTTCACCGTGGGCGGTACGCTGTCCGGAACCATCGATGGGCTCGGCGAGAGCGTCGCCGATCTCTTGACCGGCGACACGTCCTACGCCGTCAGCGGGATGTTTTCCGGATCATCCGGCGGCGTGAACGCCTGGACGGCTATCGAGAACCTCACCGGCACCGCGGGCGTCGATACCTTCACCTTTACCGCCGGCGGTGAACTCGCCGGTACGGCCAGCGCGCTGGGCGGTAACGATATATTCAATATCACCGGGTCGGGAGCCACTTCGTCCACAGCGGCCGCCAACCTGTTCGGCGGCGACGACAACGATACCTTCAATTTCAACGGCGGCGGCGGTCTGATGACCTTCACCGGTGATGTCTACGGTTTCGACATCACGAACCCCATGGACTCCACCGACGACAATACCTTCAATTTCACCAACGGTAAGCCGCACATCGTGGGTATGCTGGAAGGCGGCAGGGAAGGCGGGGCGGGCGACGACGACGTCATCGACTTTTCCGGCTCGGTGATTCAAAACACCTGGAATACGGGACCGGGAACGTTCGTCGGTATCGCTGGCGATCCGCCGTTGATCTCCGGCGGTTGGAACGACGCCGACCTCATTCCCAACGCGTCGGGCGGCACCATCTCGCCCTTCGGCAACGCCGTCGATACCTACTGGCTCATTAACGGAACGGATGCTGTCGTTGCCGCCCGGAGCCTGCAGGAACTTGAGGACTTCGTCCTGAACGGTAACTCGCCGACAACGGATCAGATGCAATTCTCGAGCATTATTGCCATCCAAGGCGGCGACGCCTTGGACCTCTTCATATTCGAACCGGACGGCGCGCTCACCAACGCCGCCGACGGCGGCGGCAGTACGGGCGTCAACACGCTCATGGGGAGCATTAATCCGGACACGTTTACGATTACTGGATTGACGGCACTTAATATCACCGTCGATGTCGGCGGTAACGGTGGCACCGCGTCGTTCACCACGATCAACAATATTGATGCGCTTGCCGGCGATCTGACCGTAGGCGGTACCTTTGACGGCGCCGGAAGCGACGTAAACATCTTCAACGTCGCGGCCAGCAATTGGACCGGCACGATCGGGGGAGGCGTTGATACGGATACCCTGCAGGGCAGCGGTACTTACGTTATTACCGGTTCGGGTGTGGGCACTTCACCCGATATAAACGGCGGCATGGCAGCCGGCTGGCAGGGCATCGAGAACCTGACGGGGACCTCGGGTGCGGACAGTTTCACGTTCAACGGAGGCTCGGTGCTGACGGGCGACGCGAGCGGCCTGGACGGCGACGACAGTTTCACCCTGGCGGGGAGTGCGAGCGCGGCGAACCTGTTGGGCGGTGACGCGGCGGATACCTTCAATCTCGCGACGTTCACGCTGACGGGTGCGATCAACGGTGGCTCGGGTGCGGGCAGCAGTACGGACAACGACACGCTGACAGGCAGCAACAACTACATCGTCACGGGCACGGACACGGGCACCTCGACGAACGTCTCGGGTGGCTTTGCGGAGGTTGAGAACCTGACGGGGACGGCGGCAGCGGACAGTTTCACATTCAACGCGGGCTCGGTGCTGACGGGCGACGCGAGTGGCTTGAATGGGGATGACAGCTTCACCCTGGCGGGGAGCGCGAGTGCGGCGAACCTCTTAGGCGGTGACGCGGCGGATACCTTCAATCTCGCGACGTTCACGCTGACGGGTGCGATCAACGGCGGCTCGGGTGCGGGCAGCAGTACGGACAACGACACGCTGACAGGCAGCAACAACTACATCGTCACGGGCATGGACACGGGTACGACGACGAACGTCTCGGGCGGCTTTGCGGAGGTTGAGAACCTGACGGGGACGGCGGCAGCGGACAGTTTCACGTTCAACGCGGGCTCGGTGTTGACAGGCGATGCGAGCGGTTTGAACGGCGACGACAGTTTCACCCTGGCGGGGAGTGCGAGCGCGGCGAACCTGTTGGGCGGTGACGCGGCGGATACCTTCAATCTCGCGACGTTCACGCTGACGGGTGCGATCAACGGTGGCTCGGGTGCGGGCAGCAGTACGGACAACGACACGCTGACAGGCAGCAACAACTACATCGTCACGGGCACGGGCACGGACACGGGCACCTCGACGAACGTCTCGGGTGGCTTTGCGGAGGTTGAGAACCTGACGGGGACGGCGGCAGCGGACAGTTTCACATTCAACGCGGGCTCGGTGCTGACGGGCGACGCGAGTGGCTTGAATGGGGATGACAGCTTCACCCTGGCGGGGAGCGCGAGTGCGGCGAACCTCTTAGGCGGTGACGCGGCGGATACCTTCAATCTCGCGACGTTCACGCTGACCGGTGCGATCAACGGTGGCTCGGGTGCGGGCAGCAGCACGGACAATGACACGCTGATAGGCAGTAACGACTACACGTTAACGGGCGGTGATTTGGGCACCTCGGGCGAGGTCTCGGGCGGCTTCGCTGAGATTGAGAACCTGTCGGGGACGGGCGGCGACGACGTGTTTACGGTGAACGCGGGCGCGGGGAGTCTCTCGGGCACGATGGACGGTCTGGGCCATGGGGCGGGCGATCTGCTGACCGGGGACACGGTTTATACGGTCACGGGCCCGAATAGCGGCGGCTCAGCGTCCGTCACAACCTGGCAAAATATAGAAAACCTGACCGGTTCGGCGGGAATGGACACGTTTAATTTCAACGGCGGTTCGTTAAGCGGAAATGCCGATGGCGCCGGCAATGACGACACCTTCAACGTCAACGTCAGTTTCAGCGTTAATCAACTGATCGGCAATGCCGGCAATGACACCTTCAAGATCACCGGCAACTCGGTCTTGTCGACACCCTCCGGGACCACGGTCGTGATCGACGGTGGTGCGGATAATGATGAAGTCCAGTTCGGCACGCCGACAGGCTCCCCCCCGGGAGCCGACACATCGACCCTCGTCGGCTCGGTCGATCTCGGCGCCGGCAGCGACACCATCGATTACAGCGGTTCGTCCCTCGTGCAGTTGTTGGAGATCAACACTGTCGTGCTCGGTGAACAAAGTGGCACCATTGGCGGCTTTTCCGCGCCCCCGGATTTGATCGGACCCTCTCCGGCAAACGGATTTGCCGGTGTAAACAACTTCATCGGCAATAGTCTGGGAACGCTCATCGGACCGCCCGGACCAGGCGATACGTACTGGCATATCACCAGTCAGGATACCGGGACTTACGGCCCGACACTGGCCGCGATCGCGACCAACAACTTCACCGCTTTCAACATTCAGGCTCAAGGTGGCGACGATTACGTAATCTTCGACGTGACCGGGCAGCTCAGGGGAGACCCATTGGCCCCGGTAGGCACGATCACGGGCTTCAACGGCGGTGGGTTCGTGACCGGCAACTTCCTTATGGGCTCCATCGGTAATGACATTTTCGATATCGAAGGCGCGATGCAAGTCGACGCCACGACGCCGACCGGCGCGCGCGTCACACAACTGTTGAACATTACTGATATCGACTCCAATATCGGCGGTGGAACCTTCACCGATGCCGGCGCCGATACGTTCAATTTCGCGGCGGCCTGGGGCGGGTCGATTATGGGCGGTCCGGGCTCGGATACGATCAACACGGCGACCGCGGTAACCGCGGAGATCACGTCGATTGCGCCGGCCAGCCTGACCAGTGCCACCAACAGTTTTACGGGTACGGGCTTCTTTGAAATAGAAATTTTGAATACCGGCGCGGGCGCCGACGTCATAACGCTGACGGTGGCACCCACCGATACGACCGATGCAAACCAACTCAACCTGGGCGCCGGCAGCGATACCATCATTTCGCAGGTGGCCGCCGACTGGTTGATCGATGGGAACAACGCCGGGTTCGTGCGCGATCCGGGCAACACGCTTGCCCGGGTTCGGTTTACCGGCGTCGAGAATCTGACCGCGACAGCCAATAGCGTGCTGGATATGCCTAATACGGGATTCAGCATCGGCGGTACCTTTACTGCGCCTCAGGTCACACTGACTGCCAACACTAATATCGGCGCCACGTCGACCGGGTTCATCGTCGGAGCGCTCGGTTTGCGCATCAACGCAGTCAACGGTGTTATCGGCCCCGCATCTCCACCAGACGCTACCGGCAACCTGGCAATCGCCGCGACGGGCGGCGGTATCAATCTCACCGGGCCGCTGACGGTCGACGGAACGTTCAGCTCAGGCTCAGGGGGCGGGGGAACGGCGAACTATCTCAGCGTGACCTCCGGCGGCAGTCAAAACTACGCCGGTACGACCTTCATCAATGGTGACGTAACCGCAACCGTTGGCGCCTTGACGTTCAATAACGCGGTCAGCATCACCGGTGACGCCACGTCGACAGGCAATCAAACCTACGGCGGCGCGACACAACTCGGCGGCGATCTATCTGGTGCCAACCTTGTTTTCAACGGCGTGACCAACTTCAGCGGCAACGTGCTGTTGTCGTCATCGACGGACATCTGGGATTTCAATAATCAGGTCACGTCCGGGACGGCGGACGTATTGAACATCGTACCGACGACGGTACCCCGGGACATTTTCATCGACCTCACCGACGGTGCCGGACACATATCGGCAAACAAGTTCGGCGGCTTCCTCGGCTTCCTGTCTATTGGCGCCGAATTCGTGCCCGGGACTACGGCCACACCCGTATTCGACGGCCAGGTGCTTTCGCTCACTTCGACCCCAGCAGGCGTGGCGCCGAACGCTGATCAGATTACCATCGCGGAGCCTTTTGAGACAGGCGGCAATATCCTCATAATCGGCAGCAATATCGATTTCGCCCCAACCACTGTCCTGACCGATATCGTCGTGGCGGCGGGCGCGGCAGGGCAGGGCGATGTGGCCTTGATCGCGCTCGGCGATCAACTCGTGGCTGCGAACGACGGACTCGGCGCTGACGCAGCGACCGGATTTATCCGTGCGCCCGACAACGACACGATAACGATCAGGGGCGGCGCCGCCTTGTTCGCAGCAACGGACGCCGTCGAAAACTCTGACAACATCATCCTCGATCTCGCTAACGGCCCGATCCTGTTGACCCAGAGTTCAACCGCAGACAGTAACGTCAGTTTCAACGTGCAGTCGAACGCTAATACGAACTCCGGCATCAACACGGATTCCTTGAGTATCCTGCAGGGTATAGCGGATTTGATACAAGCCGGCGGCTCATTCAGCAGTGTCACGGGTACCGCCCAGACCACGGTGTCGATCTTCAACCCGGCCGCCGTGCTGACGATCCTGCGCCTCTTCTTCCTCGACTCCTCGGCCTTTGAGGAGGAACTCACCCTCTTTGGCATCATCGGCGAGGGCATCGCCCAGTCGCTCGAGCAATGCGAAGAGGCCGAGGGGTGCGCGCCTACGGTCACCGAGGAAGAGCTCGAAGCGTTTATCGTCGAGATCAAGCGGCGTATCGAATTTCTCGATCAGGAAGTGGCGGCAGACGCGATCGATCTGGCCGAAGCCCAGAACTTGAAGGAGCGCCTGCAGATTGAGCTCGCGAACTTCGAGCAATACCGGGTACAGCTTGCCGAGTACAACGCGCGCCAAGAGGCCTTGGAATTCGGCGATGACGCCGGCTTCGATTTCGACGACGTTTTCGAGGCCGAAGAAGTCCTGGAGCCCGTCGAAGTGGAGCCGGTCGAGGAAATTCCGGAGTTCGAGCCGATCGAACAGCCGGCCGACATCGAAGCGGAAATACCCGCGGACGAATTCGAGGATATCGACGAAGCTCTCGAGACCCTCGAAGAGCCGGCCGCCGTCGAAACGACGCCGGAGGTGACGCCCGAGCCCGAGACAATCGACCTCGATGAGGAGCCCGTGTTCGACGATTCCGATTTTGAGGAATTCGAAGAGGAGCTGGACGATTCGCTGACGAACGATCTCATGAAGCGCGACCGCGTCAATGAGTTCGCGGGCGCCGTGCGCCTCGATCGCTTCGGCAACGTCGAGTGGCAGGGAGCTGTCGTATTGCCGACCCTGCACCGGCGCTTCTGACAATGCCCGATCCGCAGCTCCCGATGTTTTATCGGAACGTCGTGGCACTGAGCCGCGAGCGTCACAAGGGTTGGTTCGTCGACGCCGACCAGGGCTACTCGTTCGCGGCCAACAGCAACTCGGTATTCATCGCCGCCAGTGAGTTCGCGATCGCGGCGCGCGAATACGCAATCGTGTTCGCGCGCGCCGGCGACGGCAAGGCGATTCCCGCAGTCGTACTGGGATTGAAACGCGATCAAAATCTTATGATTGACGAGCGCGGCAGTTGGCGCGCGAATTACGTGCCGGCTTATGTGCGCCGGTATCCATTCATACTGGCCCGGGCATCGGAGGAAAGCGAAGAATTCACGGTTTGTATCGATGAAGCCTATTCAGGTTTCAACACCGCGCAGGAAGGCCAGCAGTTGATTACCGACGACGGTGAACACGGAGATCTATTGTCAAACTCTGTTAAATTCCTACAGGACTTCCATAATCACACGCTCATCACCAGCCACTTCTGTGGCATGATCGATGAGGCTGGATTGTTGGATTCGATGCAGGCCAACATTTCGCTGAACTCGGGAGAGAGCTTTTCCCTGTCGGGTTTTTTCGCGGTAACGCGCGAGAAGCTAAAGACCCTTTCCGCGGAAAAATTGAAGGAGTTGCTCGACAAGGATTATCTGGATCTGATCTATCGGCACATGCATTCGCTGTCTAATATCGACCGCCTGATGGGGCTGGCCGGGACGGCGGCAAGTGACGAGGCAGCCGGTCAGACCAGGCAGTAGAGCTGGGCACGCAAGCTACCATGATTGAAAATATCGGAATCGACGACCGCCGCTGGACCTACGATACAGTAGCTGCCCGGCCGCGTACCGGCGTGGACACGCGCCCCACGTCGATCGATACGGCACCGGATTCTCCCAGCCGCGGCCGATCCCGTGATCGATTGCAATTCCGCGAAGCTATGCGACCAATCATTGCGCACCCGGCGCTGTCGCCGTCGGCGGAGTTACTGTCTTCTATGATCCGGCGGATGGGCGGCGCCGACGGATCGACCGCCATGGGCGCCTACATCGATCTGAAAATCTGAATTTCGCGCCGCCGATTACTGCTTGCGCGAGGTGCTCTTCGGCACCACCCCGTATTTCTCGATCAAGTTCCGCGAGAGTTTTTTCGCTTCGGTCCGCTCCGTATCCGACAGCTTAGCGGCCACCTTTTTAAGCGCATCGGCGCCCTTCGCGTTGCCGACGTGAGCCGCTACGCTGTACCAGCCATAGGCGTATTCCAGGTCACCGGGCACGCCCTTACCGCGCTCGTAAAGTGCGCCGAGTCGATATTGGGCATCGCCCACGCCTTTCTCCGCCGCTTTGCGATACCACCCGGCGGCCGTCTCGAGATCTTGCTCCACGCCCTGGCCGACGGCGTACATGCGGCCGAGGAAATATTGGGCGTAGGCATGATCGGACGCCTCCGCGAGGGGTACAAAGGTGGCGAGCGCCGTGTCGTAATTGCCGCTCATGAGCGCCACCACCCCGTCGTTGAAGTCGGCCCGCGCCGGCCCGGCCGTCACGATCAGCACGAATGCCAGGATCGGAAGTGTGCTCGACAGTTTCATCGGGTTCGTTGGGTGAAAATCTTGAGAGTTGCCATCACGACTGCGCCGTGATGATTTGGACGCGCGCAGTGTAACCGAGTTCCGCTGACCGTCAAACTGGCCGGGATGATAGAATCGCCTCCCCTTCACCTGCTCGAAACTTGCTGAACATGCATGGTAAGACCTTATACGACAAGCTCTGGGAAGCGCATGTCGTGTGCCCATTCGACGACGGTACGGCACTGGTCTATATCGATCGGCACATCGCGCACGAAGTGACGACGCCGCAGGCGTTCGAGGCGCTGAAACTCGCCGGTCGCGGCCTGTGGCGCGCACGAGCGACCAAAGCGGTCTCCGATCACAATGTGCCGACGCGCGACGTCACCAACATCACCGATCCGATCGCGCGCAAGCAGCTCGACATGCTGTCAAAGAACTGCGCCGAACACGGCATCACGCACCATGACATCGGCGATGTGCGCCAGGGTATCGTGCACGTTACCGGGCCCGAGCAGGGCTGGAGTCTGCCCGGCATGACCATCGTCTGCGGCGATTCGCACACCGCGACCAATGGCGCATTGGCGGCGCTTGCGTTCGGCATCGGCAGCTCCGAGGTTGAGCATGTCATGGCAACCCAGTGTCTGATCTTGCGCAAGGCGAAGAATATGCGCATCACCATCCACGGCGCGCTTGGGCGCGGCGTCACGCCCAAGGATTTGGTGTTACACATCATCGGCGTGATCGGCACGGCAGGCGCGACCGGCCACACCCTCGAGTATGCGGGCGAGACGATCGCCTCGATGAGCATGGAGGGGCGCATGACGGTCTGCAACATGTCGATCGAGGCCGGCGGCCGCGCCGGCATGATGGCCTTTGACGACACCACGCGCGACTTTGTTAAAGGGCGGCCTTATGCACCGGACGGCGCGCTGTGGGATCGGGCGCTGGCCTCGTGGCAGGATCTGCACTCCGATCCGGACGCGGTGTTCGATCGCGAGATCGCCTTTGACGCCGCCGCCATCGAGCCGCAGGTATCATGGGGGACCTCGCCTGAGATGGTGGTCGCCGTCAACGGCGTCGTGCCGGATCCGGATGCGGCCGGCAGCGAAGTTCAGAAAATCGGGATGCAGAACGCACTGCGCTACATGGACCTCGCGCCGGGTACGCTGATCACCGAGATTTCCATCGACAAGGTATTCATCGGCTCGTGCACGAATTCGCGTATCGAAGATCTGCGGGCCGCGGCGGAAGTCGTCAAAGGGCGGCAGCGTGCGGCCAACGTCAACGCTGCCCTGGTCGTGCCCGGCTCCGGTCTCGTCAAACAGCAGGCCGAGGCCGAAGGCCTGGACAAGGTATTCCTCGACGCCGGCTTCGAATGGCGCGAGCCCGGCTGTTCGATGTGCCTCGGCATGAACCCGGATCAACTCGGCGAAGGCGAGCGCTGCGCGAGTACCTCCAACCGCAATTTCGAGGGCCGGCAAGGCCGCGGCGGGCGCACCCATTTGGTCAGCCCGGCCATGGCAGCAGCGGCCGGCGTCGCCGGTCACTTCGTCGACGTGCGGGATCTTTAAGGAACCTCTGAATAAGTCATGGCACATCTGCCTTGCCCATGAAATCGCGGAGCCTTACGTTACGAACCTTAGCCCTAGTCCCCGCTATTACCTGCGCTTCGTGCCTTGATCTGCACAATTTCATGAACAATTCAGACGCACCATGACTTATTCAGAGGTCCCATAGCCATGCAAGCATTCACCCGATTGAACGGGCTGGTCGTGCCCATCGACCGGCCGAATGTCGATACCGATGCCATTATCCCTAAGCAGTTTTTGAAATCGATCAAGCGCAGCGGCTTCGGCCCGTATCTCTTCGACGAATGGCGCTACCTCGACAAGGGCGAGGCCGATCAGGATTGCAGCGGACGACCGCTGAACGAGGACTTCGTACTCAACCAGGCACGCTACCAGGGCGCCCAGGTTCTCCTCGCGCGCGACAATTTTGGCTGCGGCTCCTCGCGCGAACACGCGCCCTGGGCGCTGTTTGATTTCGGGATCCACGCGGTCGTGGCACCGAGCTTCGCCGACATCTTCTTCAACAACTGCTGCAAGAACGGACTCTTACCCATCACCTTGCCGGCGCAGACCATCGATCAACTGTTCAACGAGGTCGCAGCCACCGCGGGCTACCGGCTCGCGATCGATTTGCAGCTGCAGACAGTGACCACGCCGGGCGGTGAAATTTTGTCTTTCGAATTCGAGGACAGCGTGAAGAAGCGCCTGCTGCAAGGGATGGACGACGTCAGCGTCACCCTTAGCCACGCGAACGAGATCAAGGCCTACGAAGCACGCCGTCAGCAGGAAGCGCCCTGGTTGTTCAATTGAACGTAGGAGCCCGCTTGCCGGCGAATGCGGACTCAGCTTTCGACTACGGTAGCGCCTCCTAGAAAGCCCGCACCGCCTAACTCAGCGACCCCATCTCTTCAGTCTGCTTACGCAGCTTGAATTTCTGGATCTTGCCGGTGGAGGTCTTCGGCAGATCGCAGAATATGATCGTTTTCGGCGCCTTGAAGTGGGCGATGTTCTCACGGCAGTAGTCGATGATCTGATCCGCGGTCACGCCGTCCGCGGCGTCCTTCAGAGTCACGAAGGCGCAGGGCGTTTCGCCCCATTTATCGTCCGGCCGCGCGACCACCGCCGCCTCGAGGATGTCGGGGTGCTTGTAAAGCATGTCCTCGACCTCAATGGAGGAGACATTCTCGCCGCCGGTGATGATGATGTCCTTCGAGCGATCCTTGATCTGCAGGTAACCGTCCGGGTGCATGACCGCCAGATCCCCGGAGCGGAAATACCCGTCGGCGAGCGATTCGTCGGTCGCCTTCTTGTTCTTGAGATAGCCGCTCATGACGTTGTTGCCCTGGAACATAATCTCGCCGATGGTCTCGCCGTCGCGCGGCACGGGCTTCATCGTCTCGGGATCCATGACCTCGAGGTCTTCGAGCACATGAAAACGCACGCCCTGCCGGATCATCTTTTCTGCCAGCGCGTCGTCGTCGAGCGCATCCCAATCGTCCTGCGGCGCATTGAATACCGCCGGCCCGTAGGTTTCGGTCAGGCCGTAGCCGTGGGTGATGTGAAAGCCCGCCGTCTTCATCGCGTTGAGGATCGCGGCCGGCGGTGCGGCGCCCGCGGTCATGACTTCGACCGTATGAGGCAGCGGCTTCTTGTCGTCGTCGTTCGCGTTCACGATGAAGTTCAAAACGATCGGCGCGCCGCAGAAATGCGTGACCTTGTCCCGGTCGATCGCTTCATAGATGTCCTTCGCCGCGACGCGGCGCAAGCACACGTTTGTACCTCCCATGGCGGCGATGGTCCACGGGAAGGTCCAGCCGCAGCAGTGGAACATCGGCAGCGTCCACAGATAGACGGGGTGGTGCGTCATGTTCCAGGCGAGCGTGCAACCGATGGCGTTCAGATAGGCGCCGCGGTGATGGTAGACCACGCCTTTGGGATTGCCGGTCGTGCCTGAGGTATAGCAGAGCGCCATCGCGTCCCATTCGTCTTCCGGCAGGCGCCACGGGTGATCCGGATCGCCCTTGGCGATGAAGTCCTCGTATTCGATCTCGCCGAGTCGATCGTGACAGCCAGCGGCCGGATCCGCGATGTCGACTACCAGGGGGTTGCCTTCGCACTGTGCCAGCGCCTCTTTCACGACGGGCGCGAATTCGGTGTCGGTCAGTACGACCTTGGCGCCGCCGTGATCGAGAATGAAGGCGGTGGCCCCGGCGTCGAGCCGTATATTGATCGGGTTGATGACCGCGCCCGCGGCCGCGATCCCGAACAGCGCTTCGTAGAACGCCGGAATATTGGTCGCGATCACGGCTACCGTGTCGCCCTTGCCGATGTTGCGCTTGTTCAGGCTCGATGCGAGTTGACGACAGCGCGTGAAGGTTTCCGACCAGGTCGAGCGGCGCTCGCCGTGGATCACTGCCGTGCGGTTCGGGTAGACCGCCGCGGCGCGCTCCAGAAAGCTCAGCGGTGAGAGCGGGGTGTGGTTGGCGGTGACCTGGGCGAGATCCTGAACGTAGGGATTTGACGCTGCGTCATTCATGCGGGCTTCGTCCTCTCGTTGTTTATGTCAGCGGTCTTTCCACTGCGGTTTGCGCTTTTCAATAAAGGCGGTGAGGCCCTCGATGCCGTCCTCGGCCAGCAGGTTGCAGACGAGGTCTTCCGAGCCACTGCGGTAGGCGCCGTCGAGCGGCTGGTTGATCTGACGGTAGAACGAGGCTTTGCCGAGGTGCACGGCCATTTGCGATTGATCAGCGATCTTTCCGGCGAATTCGCGCGCGGCATGTTCCAGTACGGCGTCGTCGACCACGCGGTTGACGAGTCCGATCTCAGCAGCGCGTTCGGCGTCGATGAAATCCCCGGTCAAGAGCATCTCGAGCGCATGCTTGCGCGCGACCACGCGGCTCAGGGCAACTTGGGGTGTCGCGCAATAAAGGCCGTTTTGAATACCGTTGGTCGCAAAGCGTGCGGCGCGCGCGGCAATGGCGAGATCGCAGCTCGCCACTAACTGGCAGCCGGCCGCGGTCGCGATCCCCTGGACCTGTGCGATGACGGGCTGGGGCTGGCCGACGACAGCCTGCATCATATTTGAGCAATCGCCGAGTAGTTGACGATAAAACGCCTCGTTCCGGTTGGCGTTCATTTCCTTGAGATCGTGCCCCGTGGAAAATGCTTTGCCGGTCGAGGCGATGATGATCACCCGCGCCTCCGGCTTGGATGCCAGGGCTTCCAGGTGGGCGGATAGGGCGGCGATGACGCCGCTCGTCAGGGTGTTGTAAGCCCGGGGGCGGTTGAGCGTGATGGTCGCGATCCCGTCTTCGGTCTCGCATAGGACATCCGACTGGGTTTCAAGCGATTGCGCAGCGTCGGACATGGAGCGGCTCCAGGGTCGTGGTATCAAAGGCGCCATTTTCGAGCGGTGCCGACAGCGGCGCAAGTCGCGGGAGGGGATAATCCACGCTTACTAAACGGCGGTTCGCCTGTTTTTGCGCTGAGCGCCGCGATATCGTGCTGGATCCTATCGCCCTCGCTCGAATACTAACTTACGCTACGGCAGCTTCCGTCGTGCCGTTGAACGCCGGTATGACCTGCTCGCTCACCAAACGCAGCGACCGCATGGATTGCTCGGCGGACAAGGACGGCATCAAGCTGATAAGCGACACTTCAGTCAGGCCCGCCTCCCTAGCGGCAGTGATGCGGGAGATCAGCTTTTCAGGCGTGCCGAAGAGCGTTCGTTCCTGGTACATCAGATCGTAGTTATCCATGAGCTTCTGAACGCCCTGGCTCAGTTTTTCATAGCCTTCGTAACCCTTGCCGAACTGTCCCTTACTCGCAGAGTCGCGGACGTTTTTCAAATATTCGTACATGGGTTTCCGCATCGTCTCGTAGGCGGTCGCATCGTCTTCGTGGCAGTAGCAATGAAACGTGCCCATTACGTTGAAGTCATCCGGGTCATATCCGGATTCGCGCAGGGCCGCGTGATACCAAGCGATAGGCTCCGCGATGTCCTCCAGTGATTTGATGTACGGCACAACCATCAAATTGAAGCCCTTGTGTCCGGCATATTCGAATGACTCGCGGGTCAATATCGCCGCAATCGATAAGCGCGGATGCGGCTTTTGCAGCGGCTTAGGCGTCAATTCGACGTCCTCCAGCCGCGAATGTTTGCCGTGATAGCTAAAGCGTTTGTTCGACCATAGGCCCAGCAAAATTTCGATGTTTTCCCTGAAAAGCTCACGGCTCTCGTCCAAGTCCACGTTGTAGGCCGCGAACTCGTAAGGCAAAAACGCGTTGGCGCATCCGACTTCGAGGCGACCGTTCGACAGGACGTCAACCATCGCCAATTGCTCGGCGAGTTCGAGGGGCCGATGCAGCGGCACGCAAACGCCGCCGCTCGCAAGTCCTATGCGCCGGGTTCGTTGCGCCAAGGCCGACAAGATAACCGGCACGCAGGGGAGCTGCCCGCCGTAGCCACCGACGTGATGTTCGGCTACCCATACTCGATGAAAGTCTTCGCGCTCGGCAAAATCGACCTCATCGAAGATCTGTTTGTACAGATCCTGCACGCTACCATGGGTAACCGGATCGTATGCCGGTAAATACAATAGGCTGAATTTCATCTGCCCCCCTTGTACGGCGTTATACGCGTCGCGATCACATCTTATAACAGCATGATGGTAAAACCGGGATCACCGCTGATGACATGTATCGAATCGCGCATGCCGCCCCGTCGTCATAACGGTACAATCAGATGATGTCAGTTCAACGATCAATTATCTGCATTATCTACGCAGCCGTGTATTTCGCGGTGGCGCCAGCGAATGCGGACGAATTCGACATGGGCGCGGCCGCTTACAAAGAAGCCCGTTACGAGACCGCGGCGAGGATCTTCGAGAAACTCGCTGAAAAGGGCGATTACCGGGCAATGTCAATATTCGGGGCGATGTATGCGCGCGGTCAGGGGATCTCGCAGAATCCAGAGAAGGCATTCATGTGGTTCAAGGAGGCGGCGAAATTCGGCCGTCCCGATGCCGAGCATCGACTCGGCATGATGTACGACTACGGATATGGGGTCAGGAAAAATCACAGGAAAGCGATCAGGTGGTATCAGAAAGCGGTCGATCATGGCTATTTTCCGTCTCGATCGATGATGGGATTGAAATACGCCAGAGGCGAAGGATTCAAGCAGGACAAGGTCAAAGCTTACGCCTGGCTGTTAACGGCAACGGACTATTTCACCAACGATGAAGTAGAACTGGGTGATTTAGAGAACGCCTTTCCATTGGCAGACAGGCGCACCGTACGTAAGGTGTTTGCAAGTTTAGAGGAAGATCTGACCACTGAAGAAAAAGAGTCGGCGGCGGGACTCGCTCGAGAAATCGCTGCGAAAAGCGGCACCACGCTCGCCATCTCGCCCAACGGGAAATCGCAGAAGTCGGGCGAATCGAACGCCGAAGGCGCCAAATGCATTCACGGGTGCCTGAATTGGGGCGAGGACTGCAACGTCGATCCGCGGGGCGCGCGCAAGTGCCGTCGGCGTTGCGAAAAATTCGGTGAAATTTGCGAGTGAGGCCCGAGCTTGGCGACGATCATCGAACGCCTGCCCCGGTTTAGTGACCACTTTGAAACGGGTACGAGAACCTTGGCGGAGACGTGGTTAGACTAATTGGTGGGCGATGCTGGGTTCGAACCAGCGACCCCTGCCGTGTGAAGGCAGTGCTCTCCCGCTGAGCTAATCGCCCCGATCGAAGGAAGGCGATTCTAGGATGTGCCGTTTAGAGGGTCAATCGACCTTTATGGGCGGAAATTGGTCGCTGTCGCGCTCGTTCGCGTCCGTCGGCGCGTGGGATTTCCTATAATGCGCCCACGCTTAAGCCATGCTTGAATCATCTCGATGACCGTCGTCACCCGTTTCCCGCCTAGCCCCACGGGCTACCTGCACATCGGTAGCGCGCGCACCGCGCTCTATAACTGGCTATTCGCGCGCCGGTACGGCGGGCGTTTCGTATTACGGTTGGAGGACACCGATCGCGAACGCTCGACGCAGGAAGCCGTCGACGTCATTCTGGAAGGAATGGCCTGGCTCGGGCTCGATTATGACGAAGGGCCTTATTACCAGACCCAGCGTTTCGACCGCTACGCCGAGGTGACCGCCAAGCTGGTCGAGGAGGGCAAGGCCTACCGCTGCTACTGCAGCCGTGAACGGCTCAAGGCCTTGCGTGAGGCGCAGATGGCAGCGAAGGAAAAACCACGCTACGACGGCTATTGCCGTGACAATCCCGACGCCGCAGCAAGCGGCAATCCGCCGGTCGTCCGTTTCCGTACACCGCAGGATGGCGCGATCGAGCTCGAGGATGGTGTCCGCGGCACGGTGACGATTCAGAACAGTGAACTCGATGATCTGATCATTGCAAGATCGGACGGCAGTCCGACCTATAACCTGACCGTGGTCGTCGACGACGTCGACATGGGTGTCACCCATGTGATCCGCGGCGACGATCACCTGAACAACACCCCGCGCCAGATCCATATCCTCGAAGCCCTGGGCGCCGCGCGCCCTGTCTATGCGCACATTCCAATGATCAACGGTGCCGACGGGAAGAAGCTTTCCAAGCGGCACGGCGCGGTGAGCGTGCTGCAGTATCGCGACGACGGTTTTCTCCCCCAGGCGCTGCTGAATTACCTCGTGCGGCTCGGCTGGTCCCACGGTGACCAGGAGATCTTCACGCCGGCCGAGATGACCGAGTATTTCGATATCGAAGGTATTCATCAATCGGCCGCGACCTTCGACCGGGAGAAGCTCTTATGGGTCAACCAGCAGTACATCCAGACAATGCCAATGGCGGAACTCCGTGAACAGGCGGCGCCGCATTTCGTCGCGGCGGGAATCGATACCAGCGACAGCGCGAGGCTCGAGACCGTGATCGAGGCTCAACGCACCCGCGCGAAAACCCTGGTCGAGATAGCTGAGAAGAGCCGCCCGTTCTTCGGTGAACTCGACGCATTTGATGAGGGCGCCGCGAAAAAACACCTGCGCCCGATCGCGGGACCGCCATTGCGCAATATTCGTGAGCGGCTAGAAATCCAGAATCCGTGGACTCCCAACGCGCTCCACGCGCTGGTCGAGGAAATCGCCGCGGCACATGAACTCAAACTCGGCAAGATAGCCCAGCCATTGAGAGTCGCCGTCACCGGATCCGCCGCCTCACCGTCCATCGACGTAACCTTGCACTTGGTCGGCCGCGAACAATGCCTGAAACGCCTCGACAAAGCCCTTGCATACATCGACGCCCGCGCTGCGGCAGCTTGACAGCCGATCCCCCCCTCACGTAACCTGCGCCCGCTTCGGAAGGGCAGTGTAAGGACTTGAATCTAGGCGAGAAGCCCAGCTTTTTACCGGTTCAAGCATCCTCTATAATGGGACGCTAAGAAGCAAGGCGATCCGCTTTCTGCTTCAGCACATTCGACCTGCAGATGGGGCCATAGCTCAGCTGGGAGAGCGCTACAATGGCATTGTAGAGGTCGGCGGTTCGATCCCGCCTGGCTCCACCAATCCCGTCCCCTTCGTCTAGTGGCCTAGGACACCGCCCTTTCACGGCGGCAACGGGGGTTCGACTCCCCCAGGGGACGCCATATCTTTCAGTAGGTTATACCGGCTCTTCGATTACAACAGTCCATTTGGGTAAGTATTAGGGAAAATATTGTAAGAAAGGCTACTCCTCGCGAACGAGCGGGTACTCGCAATATTTGATTCGTAATCAGTAGGTCGGTGGTTCGAGTCCACTCTCCGGCACCAAACATTGTTCCGCCCACGTCCGTAGAAGTCCGCCACACCTGCATGCGCACCCGCATAATTGCCTAAAATCATAGCATTTTGGGTCCGTTACTCTCCGCTGAGGAACGTTGACAGCCGGGGGGTGATAGCGGGGTACGATCCGGGGTATTCTAGAACCCTTCGAGAACCGTACCCCAAAATTGGCGATGAACGACACCGCGATCCGTAATGCCAAGCCCGGTGACAAGCCGAAGAAGCTCGCTGACGCAGGGGGCCTCTACCTTCTCGTCACGCCGTCCGGCACGAAACTCTGGCGCTTCCGCTATCGGTTCGAGGGCAAAGACTCGACGCTTGCTCTCGGTAGCTACCCTGACGTTCCGCTCACTGGCAGAAAGGACAAAGCGACCGGTGAATGGATTGAGGGGGCCCGCGAGATGCGGGACCACGCGCGGCGACTCATCGGCCAAGGTATCGACCCTACTCAGCATCGCAAGGCTGCGAAAGCGTCGAAAGCTGCCGCGAAAGAGAATTCCCTCGAAGTCATCGCCCGCGAGTGGCACAACAAGAAATCAAAGGTATGGGCGTCTTCCACGGCAGCCTCCCGGCTATCACGGCTCGAAAACGAAGTGTTCCCGACCCTCGGCACCCGACCCATCCACGAGATCACCGCTCCGGAGCTGCTCAAACTCCTGCGCAAGATAGAAGGCCGCGGAGCCCTGGAGGTCACGCAACGCGTCCGGCAGAGCCTCAGCCAGGTCTTTCGGTACGCGATCGTGACTGGCCGGGCGGAGCGCGATCCGGCTGCGGATTTGCGCGGTGCCATCGAGACGGCGAAAACTAGACATCACCCCGCGATTACGGAGCCCAAAGCCGTGGGCGAACTCATGCGTGCCATTCGCGGTTACCAAGGCGAGCCGGTGACTCAAGCGGCCCTGTGCCTAGCCCCGCTTCTGTTCGTTCGGCCTGGAGAGCTACGCGCCGCGGAGTGGGCGGAATTCGATCTCGACGAAGCGATGTGGCGCATCCCTGAGCGCCGGATGAAGATGGACGCGGAGCATCTTGTGCCGCTTTCGAAGCAGGCTGTGAAGATCCTTCGTGAGCTGCACCCGTTCACCGAGAAGGGCGAGTACATCTTCCCGAGTATCCGTAGCCGAAGCCGACCGATGAGCGAGAACACGCTCAACGCCGCGCTGCGTCGCTTGGGCTACACGAAGGACCAGATGACCGCCCACGGCTTCCGCACCACGGCATCGACGCTGTTGAACGAGCAAGGGTGGAATCGGGACGTCATTGAACGGCAACTTGCACATGTTGAACGAAACGCAGTCAGAGATGCATACAATCGTGCCGAGCACCTGCCCGAACGCAAGAAGATGATGCAGGCATGGGCCGACTACCTGGACCAACTTGCCGCAGGCGCGGGCGTAGTCAGCTTGAACAAGCGTCGCAAAGCCTCACGGCGCAAACGAAGAGGAAGGAGCTCCTAAATTCACAGCGCCTTCTTCGCCGTCATCCTCGGCGGCCTGGCCATCGTCAACATACAGGGTTGGGAGCGGGACAAGTGGCGGACCCTCAAGAGGGACGACGTGGAGAAGCGCCGGGCCGATTATGAGGAATGTATCGCCCGCGGCCCCTACGTCGTTCGGCGCAGTGACCTGTCACCCGAGGAGGAACTCGTCCGGATCGCGGTCCTGATCACTCACTGGAATGGTAACCCCCGGCTCGACACGAACTGCTTCGTCTACCGGGACACTATGAACAGGAACAGTTCAATGGTCTGCCCTGGAGCTCATGGCTACGAACTCACAGACCCGACGGTCGGCGGATACTGACGATACCCCGCCGCGGGTTTGTGTTGGTGACCTGACGCAGCTCGGCTATCGTTGGCGGCCGACAGTGCGCTGAAAGATTTCCGCCGTCGCAGCTCGGCTATCGTTTCCAGGAAGGGACCGCATGCCAGCGACTCAGCCGCGCACCGTGCAGCGTTCGCGCAACCATCGCAGGGCGGCGCCGACGCATCCCGGATGGCGTCGACGAACGTCAGTAACGAGTCTCTTGCCTTCATAGATGGGCGAGTACCTTAGCGCTCAGGCGGGCAACTGTCTTCGGCACAGGGCCTCGCACGGCATCCCTTAGCACAGGCCAAAGGCGCTAGGCCCAACGGCTATACTTTGCCTATCAACCAAGCGGGGGGTTTAATGATGGATGCGAGATTAATTCTAGTCGTCGTGACGCTGCTCGTGACTGGAAACTCTGTGGCAGCAATCGTGAGTCCCAGCTTCGAGTCGACATCGGGCTGGAGTGCCAGTAATTCAGGGCAGTTCGGTGTGGATACGATTTCATCGAGTTTCGCGGGCCTTCCTACAGATGGCGCATCGGCCGGGCGTGTTTTCTCGGGTAGTGGTAGTACCATTAACAGTGGAAACTTCGGTCAATGGAGCCAAACGGTCGACCTAACGACCGTCGCAGCTATCACGTTCGATGTAGGTATCGTTACGCTATTGCAGGCGCCATCGGGCCAGAGCAGCACCTTGATGTCGTTTCTCGAGGCGAGAGTCCTGATCGACGGAACCCCTGTATGGTCGACCAACTCCGGAGGTACATTTCTCAACCAGGTTATCGACACGAGCGGGATCGCTGGGTCTGCGCAGCTAGTCTTTAGATTGCACGCGATAGCAGATAGTAACGGTGAAAATTTGCCACGCATTTCATCAAGCTGGTTCCTGTTCGACAATTTGCGGGAAACAGTTGTTGCACCCATACCGATACCAGCACCAGTATGGTTGTTAGCCTCGGCGCTACCCTTTCTGACACGAGGCAAAGTCGTATCGTGATGCTACCGCGTCGCCGATAGCGACGGAAAGAGCGGGCACACCAAGGCTTTCAAAGCGGGTAAGACCATCCCGCTACCATGATCCGGCATAGTAGCCCCATCACTCGGCTTTGAGGGCTACCTGAATGAATGTGCGCTACAAAGCCTATCTACGCGCCTGCGTAGGGATCGGGTATCTGAATGTGTCTATAAGAACGGGGACCGAAGTCCCCGCCGAGAACTTTGACCGGATTGGGGGAGATATGCACCGCCGTAACACGCGCCTGTTACATTGGCGCAAATCCGGTCTCTTTCCTCTTCCCCTATCTTTCGGCAGCAGAACGAAAATCTAAAATCGCCAAGAGAAATTACTGGGCAAATATCTGCTACTTGTCGCTAAGGGATAAACGCGGATCGTTCAGACCATTGACGAGCGAGGCGACTGTGGTGAACACCGCCCCTTTTGCGGGGTTGTTCATAGCCCCTCTATCGGATTTTGGCGCCTCGCCTTTAGCGAATTTGACGCCCGGTATCCGGTTTTAATTGGAGTGGATCCCTGGGACGGGACCGCAAGTGCCTCCATCATAAATTTAGGACTTTGCGAGCCGGCTAACTGGCATCTTCCGCGGTATCTTCGGGTCCGGGAGTACCGGCGTGTCGGATCTCGGGCAAAGGCCGAGAGCAATCGGCCGCCATCGCGACCGCACGCGAGTAGAGTTCACCGTAGTAGTTCTTTGTCCCGGTGCGCATGACGGGCATCAACCCGATCTTGTAAGACGCCTTGAGCAGGCCCATGCCGTCCATTTCGCCGTCGCCGAACATCAAGTCCATGCGGATGTTGGAATTCAGGACCTGATCGTATGCACCCCATAAGCGTGGGGTGGTAAACGGCCCGCCACCCGCCAGAACGTCGAGCACGACCTTGCCTTTGTCGGCGTGAAATCCAAGCGCGGCAAACCCATCGCCCTCGTAGTAGCTGAAGGTTTTCCCGCCGCAGACTTGCGGCATCTGGTAATCGTATCGGTCGATGAAGCTGCCGCTGTACTCGGACGGCATCTGCACGCCCCGTGTTCGAACGCGTTGCATCTTGCCGTGGGCGCGTACCTCGGAAGCGACGCTCATGATCAATTCGATCTCCCCATGCGGTGCGGAAACAAATCGTTTACCGGCTTCGATCAAATACGGACGCTCTTCGACCTGCCTGTGCCCGATAACCTCGATGGTCGGTACGACGGCGGCGCCGTCCTGAATCAACACGCCTTCTTCAGCCATGGCGGAGCTCGCCACCAGCCCCGCTGCGAACATCAGTACCGGTGCGAGACGACGGCGTTCGTCACGGCACCCAAGTTGACGCCGGCGGCGCTCTTCGAGCAGCTTGAATCCATTTTTCAGGGCATAGGCTTTGAGCCGTCGAAATGCCCCGGGTTGATCGTTCCCCAAGTCTCGTCGGTGAACCAGGGTACGTACGCCCTTGATGATGCAAGGATGAATCGTCGTCGCGTATTGAAAAGGGCGCGACGCCGCAGCCCGAGAAACGGCTTTTGAAAGACTAAATAGGTGTTCCAAAAACTCGATCAAATAAAAAGAACTCAGGTGACATTCAGAGATCAGAGGTTGTATCGAGCAATCTACGTTCCCGAAAGAGGTCACCTGAGTATGGATAGTTTAGTGTCATTGACGCGCTCACAGAAACGTCGCTTTAAGCGGTTGATTCAACGCAGCGATAACGGGCGGGTGGTTCGCCGCGCTCAAGTCCTGTTGCAGTTAGCTTCAGGCGTCTCACCGACGGCCGTGTCACGCAGTTTGTCGGTCGCGCGTTCAACGGTTTATCGATGGGTCACGCAATTCCAGACCGCGGGTGAAGCCTTTCTCGAGGCGTGCGGCTCGGGCCGGCGGGCGTATACGGTGGATGACACCCTGTTGGAGACGCTCGCCGAGTTAGTTGAGCAGCCGCCCAGTGATTATGGCTACCTGCGCAGTACGTGGACGAGCGAGATGCTGGCCGAGACGCTGAATTCGTTGCTGTCACGGCCCATTCACGCCTCTACGGTACGTCGCTGGCTAGTTAATTTGGGATTCGGCTGGCGTCGTGCTCGTCCGACCTTACATCTGCGCGACCCACGGGCAGCCACGCGCCTGAAAGCCATTCATCGTGCGTTGTCTCGAGCCCCATCGGGGCATGAAGTGTTTTACGCCGATGAGGTCGATATCGACCTCAATCCCAAAATCGGTTTCCTTTGGTCTACTCAAGGTTGTCAACGTGCCATCCCCACGCCTGGGCAAAACCGGAAACGCTATCTGGCGGGCGCGCTGCACGCACGAACCGGTCGCGTTGCGTATGTCGAGGGCACACGGAAAAACAGCGACCTATTCCTTTGCCTGCTCGACCACCTGCGGCAAACTTACCGCGCCGCGCGTCGAATTATCTTGATCGTGGATAACTACATCATCCACAAATGTCGCTTGGCACACGTCTGGCTAAAGCACAATCCGAAATTCCGATTGCTGTTCCAGCCGGCCTATCAGCCCTGGGTCAATGACATTGAGAAACTCTGGAAACAGTTGCACGACAATGTCACCCGGAATCATCGTTACTCGACCATCGACCGTCTGATGGACGCAGTACGTGCCTTCATGCGTGCGGCAAGTCCATTCCCGGGAAACTGCCCGAGTGTCGCAAGATTTGGATCACCTATTTAGTGAGAAACGAGGGCACTTGATCCGAAACGGGTGCGGGCCCGGTATCGACCAGGGCTTGCTTGAACGCGAGATTTGTCAGCATGGCATTTCCTCCGGCCTCGCTTGGGCCGAAACTTAAAAGTCGTCCGTCGTAAGCGTATTCGGCAAGAAATCATCAGCCTTAATGACGAAGTTCACATTTTGGGAAATCGCGAGCATTTGGCGAGCTGATCTGTAAAGGCTGTCTTCGGCCTTATTGCCTCGGCACGACTCAAGTAAACGGCATAGGACCCGATACCCTGACATATGGAAATGCCACCCCGGTGACTGATGGAGCGGAGCTGCCGCACTGCTTAAGGCTCGTGATTTAGACGATATTGAGTCCGGCTGTCATCAACACCGCTGGGTGGGGGAGGACGCAGCGGTATGTCAAACGAATCACGTCGTTTATCCAATGAACTCGATCACGCCATCACGGTGCTGAATCGGGAGCGTATTGGTGAAATTACCGGCGCTGTCAGCAAGGCCGACGTCTTCAAGGTCGCGGAGTCCGTGTCCGATTTGCGCGCACGATATCTAAAAGGTGTCCTGAAGCTGGGCGCGTGTACCGAAACAGATGGAATAGATAGTGATCACGCCATGGAAATTAAGCAATTACGCCAGACGTATGAAGAAGCCGTGGCCGGTTTCGAAGCCCTCGAACATGCTCTTCATCGGGGATATATAACGCTTTCCTGAAAGGCGCTGGGAAGGGTCATCAGAAAGCGGCGCGCCAATGGAGCTTGGATGCGGGCTGTGACGGCCGTCACAAACCGGCCACCGTCAGTGTGCGCCATTCCACAATCAGTGTTGCAGGTTGTTAAGTGAAATCGTCGCCCGGGCGATAGACCCTCCAGATTAAATGTCGGAACTTGTCGACAAGATCGGAGGACACCGCAATGGAACAACCACAGCATGGTTATCTCGAAAGAGCCCACGTCACCTCATTGCTCATATTTGCGCGGAAAGCGGGGATGGAAAGCGAGGCAGAGAAAATTCTCACCGCATGTACAGTCACCGACGGAACATCGTTCGTTGATTGGTCCCGCGCACACGATGAATTACTAGAGCTGCTCCACGAGCGAAATATCTTGGAAACTGATTTGTATGATTCAC
Source organism: Gammaproteobacteria bacterium (assembly GCA_963662545.2). Classification (GTDB taxonomy): domain Bacteria; phylum Pseudomonadota; class Gammaproteobacteria; genus JAYYZW01. The sequence goes on along the minus strand of CAXXLL010000003.1, from coordinate 391,813 downwards.
GCTGACACAGATTATTTGTCCGCGAAGAGAAGCCAATGAACAGTCCAAATGTCGATGTGGCGACCAGCAAACGGAGCCTGCTATGGCAGGTGGTAGACAACCTTGACGAACAACGACATTACCCCAGGGTTCCGCTGAATATCAAAGCGGGTTTTGTAACCGACACGGGCAGTAAATTTACGGCCGCGGTTATCAATATTTCGCCGGATGGGCTGCAGATGCGATGCGCGGTAGAAAGTGCACGACTATTTTGCCCCCAGGGACACAAGATCGATCCGCTCAATACACCCGGCGTAACGGCGACCATCTCATTGCCCGTGGGAAACGGCAGTAAAACATTGACGGTACGATGCCAGATGCTCTACTTAAGGACGGTTGATACAGAACCCCGGTGCGTTGCGGGTATGCGCTTTGTCCAGCTCAGCGTGCAATCCGAGCGCGTTCTTAATGCGTTCTTCGCCGACCAACTCATGCATGAGGGAACTGACGCAGAAGTCGCATAAGCATAGGTCAATTGGCCCACCCTCAAAGGCCGCAAAAGAAAGCGCCCCGAAGGGCGCTATGTAGAGTGCTGTCCTTGGCGCCATAGCTCGTATGGTCGGCTACGAAGGCCGTTTCATGGCCTTATGGGCGATTCAGGCGGGGCAAAATAAGATGGCCTTTGATATTCGGCATGTCCCACCTTCCCGCACTGCCACCTAATTAAAGGGCGAACCCCTCATTGCCGTTACCGATGCTAATTCGTCCCTTTTAGCGGGAGATGAAACATGAAACACAGAGAATTCAACTGGGCTCCCCCTCCAGTTCGTTTAGCGTACAACAACACCCACAAAGTCGTTTGCCCCGGTGTCGAAAAGCTACCCAGAACCGAATACGACATACACGTCGTTGAATACGACAAGCGTTTCGCTGAAACGACCGAGCTCGTCCCAGCGTGATTGGCCCGTTATCTCCTCATGGAAAACATTCTCATAGCTCTTTACTACGCAGTTGCAATCATCGTAATCGTCGCGCATTACATCGGAAGGCTCGAGGGACGCGGATTCGAGGGGATGGTCTATATCGTTGCCGTTTTGCTGTTTCCAATGTTGTACTTCGCCTACATTCCCTAGAATCCGCCTATTTCAGTCCGCCGCTGGTAAAGCAAAAAGAAGGCGCCTGCAGGGCGTTGAATGGTCGCCGTTTACGACGCTCGGAGATGTTCAGATCTATTTCTATATCAGGTGCGAATTAACTCACTTTCCGCCCTGAGTTGCCCAACGAGTCAATCATTCGCTTCAAATGCTTAGCATCTTCTGGGGCCATATGCTTATTGGCGTAGTTGAGTATCTGCGCTTTGCCATATCCTTTGGCTCTGAATTCTGGGGCCATATGCTTATTGGCTGGAGTTTCTTTATCCTTCTTTTGCCATCTGAGTCCAGAGGGTGCGGGGAGTCGTTTTGCTTATTGGCGTAGTTGAGTATCTGCGCTTTGCCATATCCTTTGGCTCTGAATTCCTTTAAGACACCCAGAGTTTCTTTATCCTTCTTTTGCTTTATCGCCGATTCCAATATGTCTAAAAGCGTCTGAGTCCAGAGGGTGCGGGGAGTCGTTTTATCTTCGCTCATCTGCGACCTCCAATGAACGGCATTCATCGATTAGAGTTTCGCCAAGAGCACTATGCAGGGGTACCTGAATTGTTAAAAACTGTGAACTAATTCGCACTACTGAACGCGACAATGCATATCGACGGGTTAGCCTGGACTGGCAGCATTCGCCCACCCTCAAAGGCCGCAAAAGAAAGCGCCCCGAAGGGCGCCGTATGAAATGTGGCGCTCTTCCTGACGCCACGGCCTGTCCATTCGCTTCACCGCTCTAGCTCTCGTCGTTAATCAACCTAGTTCCCCTTAGCATTGCCATGGAGTTCCGGCATTTCGTAAACGTCTTGTGCATCGCCAGAAAGCCCCATTTTCGGGGTGCGTATCGGCCTAATTAAGACAGGGTAGGGATTCCTCTCGGGCCGCGGGGAATGTCTCGCTGGCGACGGCTCAACAAGGCGTTTCGGTCTGTGTTTCACGGTAGCCAGCCACCCAAAAACTAATCTGAACGCGGTACATTTTTATGCGCCGGGTTACGCTCCACTGCTCGTTTCTGGTAGAGATCATCGGATGATCCAGCATGACTTTTCATCCGAGATCCCGCCCGAGGCCAACGACATCGAAAATACTCGTAACGACGCGACCGAGGACAGGTCAGATTAAGGTTCGACGGAGTCCCGATGATGAATAAGTCCCCGCCGAAAAATCTCTACCGCAATCTGTTTCTCCGCGGCTTGGGGGAATTACTCGTCATGCGGAGCAAGGATGACGCATTGCTGCTGGGTAACCTCGTAATGGAAAAAGGGAAACTAGTATTCAAGGATCGGGGGGTACTGAAGGATATCCTGCCGGCGCGTGTCGCGCCGTGCTGGGACATAGGAATTGTCGGGGTCGTTTGCGACCTACAAGGCAACGATTGGGATAGCTTGACCTTTCTCGGCGCAGATCATTGCCATATCCTGGTCGATCTAAGCAGCACGCGGCGTGATTTACTACGTGGAATCGCCGACAGAAATGACGAAAGTGCCATCGTTTTTAAAGGCAGTGTTTACCGGGGCTTCCAATTGTTGCTTGATGCAAACCTGCTGCCCCTCGTCGTGCCGCTACCGATTGATACTGATGAGGGAGTTACAGGGCTTGCCGTAACTGACTTCAGATTCGCATCAGTCTCTATCGACATCGTCTCGAAGGTAAATGACTTGGTGCGTAGTTCTGTAGAACGCCATCTCACTCTCACGGTTGAAGATCATGAAATCGGTGAGGACGAGTTCGAGCAGTTATTCAGTACATATCTCAAGAAAGACGATTGAAAACGCTATAAATCCTATCTAAGTGCCTGTGTTGGTATCGGCAATCTATACGGCCTTGTCCTCGGTTATTGGATATGCGCGAGAGGGGCTGAAGCAGCACCGATAGAATCGACAACGATGTTCATGTCTGTTCTCATTGGAAACGCTGTGACGATGGCCATTTTGGGTAAGGCGCTTTGGCCGGAGGGTGAGAAAGAGGAATAAGAAGCGCCGATCAAGCCCACGTCCGCTTAACCCGAAAGCAGCCATCACCGGCAATGCGAATCCCTCACCTGACCATGGCGGCTTTCGGCCAATAGCGTGTTGATTTGCACACCAGATTGACCCACCTTTTGCACTGAGCAATGACCAAGGTAGTAGGTCGATTCGAGAACCCAATCATCGTGTTAACGCCGACATGGCGGGTCACGGCGAAACGCAAAACCCTAACTTAAATGGATCAATTTCGAGTACAAATCAACAGGTATCCTCCAGATCGTCGGGATAATTGCGTTGACGAATATCTGCGAATGCCTGTTCTATCGCTTGGAGCCATACTAGTGTCGCGAGATCAAATCGATATCGTTCTGTAGGGTTTAAATCCCCCAGATTGTCTAGTCCGCGTAAGATGATTTCCGAAACATCGGGATCCTGAAATATGGCGTGTATTGCTAAAGCATGATCGTGCGCGGTTGACCTAGCGTTCGACCTTCTGATTTCTACGGTGTTTTTCTTGATTTAGATGGCGATGTAAATTAGCGACGCGATGACGCCGATAGCGCTTACCGCAACGGCAATACCGCTAATTGCACCCCAGTTCAATTGGTTTCTCCTTACACCTAACAGAATATTAAACGGGCCCATGGATCCGTATAACGATATTCCAGGTTGCTTGGTATATTGTCCGCCATCTCAAGAAGTTAACCCGCCGATTCAGGTAATTCAATTATTGATAACCGTCGATTGCTGTCTGCAGACTTGAAATTCTGCCTACGGGCTCAGGTACCCGGTTCAGTTGTTGGTAACGTTTTGAGTCGTTAGGGGGAATCCCTAATTGATCAAGGGTCACGTTGACCTTTGATTTTCGATCACCGCCCCACTCACCAAACCCATTAGCTTTTAGTAACTCTCCACCTTTGCGTTGGAAGCGGATGGATAGTTCAGCAACTTTGAAAGCGTTTCGGAAATCGCGCGGCTCAAGTCGCAGCGCAGATTCATAACACCCCAGCCTGGGCCAGTACGCAGGCCCAGGTCAGCCCGGTCATGACGACCGTCAGCACGAGCACCGCGTAACCCGTCTTGTAGGCGGTGTCGAGTTCGAATCCCAAGCCCAGGTCCCAAAACAGATGCCGCACGCCATTCAATAGGTGGAAATAGAAGGAGAACGTCCAGGCGGCTAGCACGATTTGCGACGGTACGGATGCTATGTAGCGCTGCGCCTCGGTGTAGGCATTGGCACCGAGCGCCGCTGCAACCAGCCAGTACAGCAGGATCACCGTGCCGAGGCTCAGGAATACACCAGTCGCGCGATGCGTGAACGATAGGACCGAGGTCAGCTGCGGGCGGTATATCAGGTAGGGGGAGAGGGGATTGTCGGCCATGGATTGATCGTTGTAATTGAATCTGCAGACAAAAGAAAGCGCCCCGAAGGGTGCTATGTAGGGCGCCGTATCTTCCGCCAGCCAGCGCAGAGCAGCTTTGCCCCGAAAGGAGGCCGGCCATGAATGCATGCTACAGAGACTATCTACGCGCCTGCGTAGGAATAGGCAACTTGTACGGAATAGTTCTCGGCTACTGGATTTGCGCGAGAGGCGCCGATCGCGACATCGCCTTCGAGCCGCGCAAGCGGCGCACCGACACAGAAATGGATACCGTAGTCGCAGGTCAGATGCAGGTGCGGATCGCGTCCAATATCGAACTCGTCAGGACGCTCGAATCGGCGCTCGCCGTGAATGGTTGCAGCGGTGGACGATCGAGGGTCTGTTTCACTGTTATTTCACAGTCACAACCAAGCGTCCGGAATCACCCAGGTAAGACGATGGCGGGAAGCTCGCTGAGCGTTTTGATCTCGACGTCCGGGCCATCCGGCAATCGTTCCGGGGCCTGCCCGAATCGGTTACACCAGGCAACGCGGAAGCCAAAGGTCGCGGCCGCCGCTGCATCCCAAGCATTGGACGACTGGAAACTGATCTCGCGCGGCGCCACCCCGAGGCGGTCGACCGCGAGCTGGTACACCGAAGCATGCGGCTTGTAGATCCTGAGTTCGTCGACCGAATAGCAGGCGTCCAGAAACTCTCCGAGTTTCGAGCTCTCTATGGCGGCATCCAACATTTTGGGCGATCCATTGGAGAGTATCGCCGTCTGCATTCCGGCGGTCTTCAAGGTCTTGAGAACCTCCGGTACCTCAGGATAACAGTCGAGCGACAAGCAAGCATTCATCAAATCCTCGTGTAACGCCTCGTCGTCGATGCCGTTAGCCTCGAGGGCAAACGCAAGACCGTCAGACGTCACTTGCCAGAAGTCGACGTAGCGATCCATCAGGCTACGAAGCCAGGTGTATTCCAGCTGTTTGGTTCGCCAGGTAGCGGAGACCCGATCCGCCGCGTCGCCCAGGCGCGCGCGATACCGCGCCACTGCCGAGTGTACGTCGAATAGCGTGCCGTAGGCATCGAATACGCAGGCCCGGACGCCGTCGAACTTGATGCTAGACATGAATTTTCGTGCTCCGGCTGGTTTGTTGCTTGGCAAACGCGACTTCAATGAATCAGGATATCGCTAAAATCCGCTAATTAGGTTTCGGCTGGGACTTCGTCGGAACCGCTACGTGTATCGTACCGAAAAAAGACAACGCAAAATTTGGAACACCCACTATGGGCCGACCTCCAACCCTCATCACAGTACACGGTGTTACCAAACCTCTACAGCAATGGGCGGCTGATAACGGGCTACACCCCAACACCAACCATAATCGTCTGAGAAAAGGCGCAAAGCTTGCCGAAGCGGTTGCCCGACCGACCAAGAACACTACCCGGCTCATCACCATCGATGGTGATACCCGTTCGTTAGCAGAATGGCTGCGACACTACAACCGCGACCACGCGACGTTCTATTACCGTATCGCCCGCGGCTATTCCGAACAGGATGCAATCACCAGTCCGCCGCGCATTACGGCACTGCCTCGTGCCGACAAACACGACCAACCGCCCGAGAGTCGAGCGGGCGTCTATGCCATCCGATGTAAACCAACCAGGCGATACTACATCGGGAGCAGCACAAACCTGCTGAGCGCAAAGGGTAGCTGGTCATCTAATCTCAAAGCCCAAACAAAAAGCTCACTGCCGAAGCGATTGTTGCTCGATTTGCAGAAATACGGTGCCGATAGCTTTGAGTTCCGCGTCCTCGAGTTCTGTAAATCCGACCGCACCCACACAAGGAAAGCGACATTGCTACGCCAGGCACAAAAGAAACATCTGCGTAGGCTCTATAACCCTTGAAACTTACCGTTCGGCACGAATCGCTTCGACCGGAGGGTGGGGAAGAGGAATGAGAAGCCGTCGATTAACCCCACGTCCGCTTACCCCGAAAGCAGCCATCATCGGCGACGCGAATCCCACGCTTCACCGTGACGGCTTTCGGCCAACTCCGGACATCCAGCTCTCGCAATACGGCCCGTCGGTTACCGCGAAATGATTCGGCCGAGGTCCAAAAGTGGTGGCCCGGCTCAGCGCGCTGTATGGTTCCCCTGAAGCGCGCTTCCTGCTCTTATCTCCTGAGCGCGTGAGAGGGACCTTCAACCGTGAAGTTTTCGGAAGTTATCGATCAAGCCGGCGCCTTACTACAACGCAAAGGGCGAATGTCGTATCGTGCGCTCAAAATGGAGTTCGATCTGGACGATGATCAGCTCGACGTACTTAAAGAAGAACTCCTGTTCTCCCATCCGGAGATTGAGGAAAGTGACGGCCGTGGTCTAGTCTGGAATGGCCAGACAGAACGCAGCTGCGCAACTGAATCAGTTTCACCCGCGTCTCAATCCCCCGCCAGCTACACGCCCCACCATCTCGCCGAGCGCATCCTGGCCGAACAGGCGGCCATGGAAAAAAGGGGCGCAACCGATGGCGAGCGCAAGACCATCACCGCGCTGTTCGCAGATCTGAAAGGCTCGACGGCCCTGATCGAAGGACTCGACCCCGAAGACGCCCGCGCCATCATCGACCCCGCGCTGCAACTGATGATTGATGCGGTCCACCGCTATGACGGCTATGTGGCCCAGGCGCTGGGTGATGGGATCTTCGCTTTGTTCGGTGCGCCGATCGCGCGTGAAGATCATCCGCAGCGAGCGTTGTATGCGGCACTCGGAATGCAAGACGAGATGCGGCGCTACTCGGACAAGCTGCGCCTGAGTGGCGGCACGCCCTTGCTCATGCGGATCGGCATCAACACGGGTGAAGTCGTGGTGCGCTCAATTCGCAAAGACGATCTGCATACTGACTACGTGCCGGTAGGGCATTCGACCAACATCGCGGCGCGGATGCAGGAGATGGCGACGCCGGGCTCGATCCTGGTGACGGAGCAGACACAGAAATTGACCGAAGGATATTTCGATCTCAAGGCGCTGGGGGAGACGCAGGTCAAAGGGATGGAAGCGCCGCTCAAGGTCTTCGAGGTCCTTGGCGGCGGGCCCTTACGGACCAAGCTCGAGCGCGCTGCGCGACGGGGACTCTCGCGGTTCGTGGGTCGGCACAGTGAACTCGACCAGATGCAACAAGCCCTGGAGCAGGTGAAAGCGGGTCATGGACAGATCGTAGGTGTGATGGGTGAGCCGGGCTTGGGCAAATCGCGGCTGTTCTACGAGTTCAAACTCACCTCGCAAGCCGGCTGCCTGGTCCTCGAAACTTATTCGGTCTCCCACAGCAAGGCCTCACCCTATCTGCCCGTCATCGAACTGCTCAAGAACTACTTCCAGATCAAACTGGAGGATGACGAGCGGACGAGGCGCGAGAAGGTCATCGGGAAGGTCCTGGGGCTGGACCGGAACCTGGAAGACGCCCTGCCCTATCTCTTTACCGTTCTCGGGATCCCAGATCCGACGGCGAGCCTGGACCAGATGGATCCTCAGATCCGGCGTCAGCGAACCTTCGATGCCCTGAAGCGGCTGTTTCTGCGAGAGAGTCTGAACCAGCCGGTGATGGTGATCGTCGAGGACTTGCACTGGATCGACGGTGAGACGCAGGGCTTTCTGGAGTCGCTCGGTGAGAGCATCGCGAGTGCGTGTATCGCGCTGCTTGTGAACTACCGCCCCGAGTACCGTCATGAGTGGGGCGGCAAGACTTATTACGTCCAACTGCGTCTGACGCCCCTGGGCGAGGAAGAGGCTAAGGAGTTGCTGAGCTTTCTCATGGGCGATGACCCAAGTCTGAAGGGCTTGAAAGCCCTCATTCTGGAACGCACCGACGGCACGCCGTTCTTTATGGAGGAGGTCGTACAGACCTTGGCCGAGGAAGGTGTGCTGCTCGGAGAGCGGGGTCAATACCGCATCGAGGAGACACCGAGTGAGTTGAAACTCTCGCCGAACGTACAGGGGGTATTGGCTGCTCGCATTGACCGACTGGAGGCCGACGAGAAAGCGCTGCTACAAGAACTCGCGGTCATCGGCCGGGCGTTTCCATTAGGGCTCGTGCGCAAGGTCGTAGTGCAGAGTGACGACGAATTATATCGATTGCTCTCATCGCTGCAGGCGAAGGAGTTTCTCTATGAGCAACCGGCGCTGACCGAAGTCGAATACATCTTCAAACATGCACTGACCCAGGAAGTGGCCTATGGGACGGTCTTGCAGGAGCGACGCAAGACCTTGCATGAGAAAACGGCGCAGGCTGTAGAAGCCCTGCGCTGGTCCAACCTCGAAGACCACTATGGTGAGCTCGCGTATCACTACACCAAGGGCGGCAACACCGAGAAGGCGATCGAATATTTGCAGCTGGCCGGACAAAATGCTGCGCAACGCTCGGCCAACATTGAGGCCATCCGGCATCTGACGCAGGCGCTCGAATTACTCCATACCCTGGATGACACCCCGGCACGAGCCCAACGGGAGCTCGTTATACAAATGCAGGTAGGCGCGGCGCAAATGGTTACCGGAAGGCATGGAACTAAGGAAGCCAAAATCACCTATAGCCGAGCCGAAGCGCTATGTCGCCAGCTCGGAGACAGACCTGAAGTTACCGATATTCTGCTGGGGATATGTGTGTATCATTTCTGGCAGTCTGAGCTGAAAACCGGGCGCACACTGGCTGAAAAGCTCGTGCGGCTCGCTCAAAACGAGGATGATTCGAACACCCTTCTAAAAGCCCATTCCGCAATTTCATATGCCCAATTTTTTCAGGGAGAACTGCTGGCCGCGCGCGAGCATTTGGACCAGTGTGCGGATCTCTACGATATCGAGCTGCACCGTGATTCAACAGTGCGGATAAGTGGATTCGACCTTGGGGTATGTGCTCATACTACGGTTGCTATGACCCGCTGGTTGCTGGGCTATCCGACACAGGCAATGGAGTCCAGCACCGCCGCCTTGGCACTAGCGAGGAAGCTTGGGGATCGATTTAGCTTGGCGTGGGCATTGGATTTTGCGGCAATGATTCACAGGTGGCGCGGTGAACTGCCGGCGACATGCGAGCACGCACAAGACGCCGCTACGCTATCGCACGACCAAGGCTTCACGATAACCTGGGCATGGGGAACTATCTTGCATTGCACGGCTTCGGCTGGGCAATGCTATCGGAAAGATCAAATAAGCGACGCTGGTGAGGCGGTGGCGAGCCTTCGTAGCTCCGGAGTCGGGGCCTATAGGCCACACTATCTCGCCTTAACGGCCGAGATACACAGCAAGGTAACCGGTCAATCCAGGCCGTTATTCACGGTCTCGGGCAGATGGTTTAGTTTGCCAGGTTTCCCAGTCAATCGGGAGCTTGGTAAATGAATGATCACGGAAAACCTCGGAACAAACGACGTAGTGCGGATGAGTGGCGTGGCCTATTAGCGGAGCAGGCACAAAGCGGTTCATCGATCCGCGCATTCTGTGCTGAGCGAGGAATTGGATATTCGACGTTCAGTAAAAGGAAGTCGAGGTCAGCGAGGGACGCTCAGATAGGGAAGGCGGAAACACGTTTCGTCGAGTTGGCCCCGTTACAACCATTAACCAATGCACAATGGGATATCGAGTTAGCGCTCGGTGATGACATCGTGCTACGTGTGTCACGGCACTGATGTGGTCGCCCCCATCGGGTTTGCGTATATGGTTATGTCGGGCACCGACTGATATGCGTCAATCGTTCCATGGTTTATCGGCGTTGGTGCGGCAGGCGTTACACGAGGAGCCCCTCGATGGGGCACTGTACGTTTTCGTCAATCGCCGGCGTACGTTATTAAAAGCGCTGTACTTTGAGTCGGACGGATATTGTCTGTGGAGTAAGAAACTCGAACGCGGTCAGTTCCAGGTTCGGTGGAATAGCGAGGTCAAACAGCGGCTGCAACGCAGCGAATGGCAGTGCATTATTGAAGGGATCGATCTACGCTCAGTGCGTCGATTAAAACGGTTTCGATTACCGGAAAACGATCGACGGTCAGCAGTGTAAACGGTACAATACGTACCCATGAATGGGGGTTATGCAACGCCGGAAATATCACTTGATGCGGCGGTGTTACAAGCGGAAAACACAGCCCTCAAAACGCAGGTCGCCACACTCACCCAACAACTCGACTGGTTCAAACGCCAACTGTTCGGTCGCAAGTCTGAACGGCGGCTGATTGATCCCAATCCCGATCAACGGTTACTCAATGGCTTCGAGGATGAGTCGTCATCGACGGCGGCGGTTGAGAAAGAAACGATCACTTATCAGCGGCGCAAAGGAAAGCGCCGTGGCGATGATTGTGTGACTGATCAAGGGTTACGTTTCGATGACTCGGTGCCGATTGAATGCATCCAATTGTCGGTACCTGAAGATGTCGCGGATGCGTTTGAAGCGAGCAGTGAAAAGATCACCTATCGTTTAGCGCAACGGCCGGCGGCCTATGTGGTCTTGAAGTACATCCAACCGGTAGTGAAGCGCAAAAGCGACGGTCAGATCTTCACGATCCCGGCGCCCGATGGTCTGTGGTCCGGCTCATTGGCGGATGTGAGTGTGGTTGCGGGGATGCTGGTTGATAAGTTCGCTTATCACCTGCCGCTGTACCGTCAACATCAACGAATGGGGCTGAACGGCATTACCGTGGCGCGGTCGAGTCTGACGCACTGGGTGCAGAAGGCAAGTGACCTGTTGAAGCCGATTTATCTGGCGCAGTTGCGGCATATCTTGTTATCGAAGACGCTGGCGATGGATGAAACGCCGATTAAGGCGGGTCGCTCGGGCAAGGGCAAGATGAACGCGGCGTGGTATTGGCCAATTTATGGCGAAGCGGATGAGATTGCGTTCACGTTTGCGCGAACCAAGGCGCGGTCGCACATCGACAAAACGTTGGTGGACTTTAAAGGCACCTTACTAACCGATGGCGCCGCGGCTTATGCGCGTTTTGCCGCCGATCGCGGCGATGAAGTCGTGCATGCGCAATGCTGGGCGCACACGCGTCGTCAGTTCGAAAGGGCATTATCCGATAGGCCACAAAGTGCGGCGCAGGCACTTGATTTGATCGCGGCACTGTATGCCGTTGAGGCCACCATCCGTGACCAGGCAATGGATGAAGCGGCGACCCAGACCTACCGCAGCCGGTACGCCTTGCCTGCGGTTGATGCATTTTTTGCCTGGCTTGACGAGCAACGCCAGTGCATGGGTTTATTACCGAGTCAGCCGTTTACGAAGGCGCTGGCCTATGCAGCCGAGCGTGAGGGCGCGTTACGTGTTTACTTATCGGATGCGAGCGTCGCGATCGACACGAATCATTTAGAGCGCGCTCTGAGACCCATTCCGATGGGCCGAAAGAATTGGATGTTCTGTTGGACTGAGGTGGGCGCTGAACACGTTGGGATCATACAAAGTTTGATCTGTACTTGCCGAATACACGGCATTAATCCGTACACCTACCTGGTTGATGTACTCCAGAGGATCGCGATCCATCCGGATAGCGCAGTGGAACAACTCACGCCTCGGGTGTGGAAGACATTGTTCGCTACCCAACCGCTGCGTTCTAACTTGGCCGTCGTTACCGCAACACGAGATCAATTACCAGACGCCGCCGTTTGACCGGTTACACAGCAAGGCAGGCCAAACCGATGAGGCTTTGATCGTCTTGGATGAAGCACTTGAAATGAGTACAAGACGCGATGAAATATGGTGCGCGGCCGAACTCTATCGTCTCAAGGGCGAGATGACCTTGCAGTCAGGTGGAGAGCATCCCACCTCGGCCGTCCAGCCCGAAGCCGAAACCTGCTTCGAGAAAGCCCTGGAAATCGCCAGGGAGCAAAGCGCCAAATCCTGGGAACTCCGCGGCTCCACAAGTCTCGCCCGTCTGTGGCAACAGCAGGGGAAGCAAACCGAAGCTCACCAGTTACTCTCCGAAATTTACAACTGGTTCACTGAAGGCTTTGACACCAAAGATCTGCAAGAAGCGAAGGGATTGTTGGAGGAGTTGGGGTAGAAGTTCCGTATTTGCGGACGTCCGCTGTGGGTCGTTAACGGCCTGATCGCGGTAGCGCAGCACTACTAAGGAGTTCGTCTGCAATACCCCCGGAAGCGGTCGTCAAACTGCTTAACGCGCTACGTGGAAGCCTGACTTGGGCTCGTGGCCATGAGCGGTCGTCCGGATTCTCAGCAGGCTGGAGTATTTGGCGAAATCTTCATCCGCTTACGTGCTGTCCTGTGAGAACCATGGCATAGCTTCCGCCCAAATTACTCCCTGAGCCGCAGGCAAGTCATCTATCCGTTTAACGTACTCTTCATCGGGCAAGATTTTCTTGAAAGTATCCCACCATTGCTGAAAGCCGCCCTGCTTCACCGTAACCGCGATGAAATAATCGATGGTTTTGGAAATCTCCTCTGCCCCTTCTGGATCGACCATTCTTTGCGCCTGACCCAACATGAAGTGACCTAGCCTGCATATTGCATGAGTGAATAAATTTAGGCGGTTTTGTTGGCAAGTTGGCCGTTCAATCGATTGTCATCGGCGATTGCAGGGGCTGGTCTACTCATTCCCGAGTGGCAAGGACGTTACCGCAGTAATTTTTGCTGAGAAGTCGTTTTTCAGGCAAAGGTATCCATGCGTGTTTTCAACACGCGAATGCTTTAATCGTTTCGGGTTTATCCGGGTGCGAGTCGATTCGCGGCCAGGAAGTAGAGTTCCTTGTAAGGACAACCGCTGGCCAAAAGGAAACGGATACGGCGCGTATTTTTCAGGATCACGGCACCGATCTTGAACAGCTTTAAACGGATGGTACCGACATAAGCGTTGGCCAGCTCGGTACCTTTCAATGCGATCCGCCGGATCGCCTCGATCAGGGTGTAGGCCAGCGAGGCGAGTAACAATCGGAACTGATTCGGCCACCAGTGTTGACAGGAGGTGCGATCGCCGAACATATCCAGTTGGTTTTCCTTGATGCGGTTTTCCATGTCACCGCGGGCACAGTAAAGCTTGTCGTACAGCTGCTTGGCATCGCCTTCAAGGTTGGTCACCACATAACGCGGATTGACACCGTGCTGCGAGTGCTCGATCTTGGCGATCACGCGACGCGCACCATCCCAGCTGCGGGCAGCGTATTGGAAATCGGTGAACCAGCGCACTTTATGTCCGGTGGCGGCAAAGCACGCCGCGGCCTCATCCTGCAAGGATGCCGTGAGCCGGTTCAAGCACTTATTCTTAGCCAGTCCGATGATGTAGCCGACCTCGTGATGATCACACCAGCGCAGCATCTTCCAGCGGCAAAAGCCACCGTCACCGCGGAAGATGATCCGCACCTTTGGCCACACTTGCCGCAGTCTTTTGACCAACAACGACAAAATCGCCCAGCTGTGTTTGGCACCATCGATGTTGCTCGGACGAAGATAGCTCACCAGCAACTGATGACCGCAGAATACATACAGTGGCAGAAAACAGTAGTGCCGGTAATAGCCGTGAAAGAAGCGACCGTCCTGTTCACCGTGTACCGGGTCATCGGTCGCATCGAAGTCCAGTATCAACTTTTTCGGTGCACGCTTGAACGAGGCGATGAACTGATCGAGCAGCACTTCGTGCAACCGCCAGGCAGTCTCCCGATCAGCCCGGTTCTCAAAACGGCATAAGGTCGATGCACTGGCCAACCATTGATCACGTTCCACTGCTGTCTGCAGTGCCACGTCTTGACGCAATCCGTCATGGTCGTTCAGGTCTTCATAGCCCAGCGCAATCGCATACAGGCGTTGCCGAACCAGACCCGGCACATCATGATCGCAACTCGCCTGACGGCGGGGATCCGACAGCGCCCGCGCAATCGAATCACTCAAACCCGTTAACCGATCTGCCTGCCGCAATAGCAACACGCCACCATCGGAAGTGATGTCGCCACCGTCGAATCTGGCTTCGACAATGCGGCGATTAACACGTGGAAATTCGAACGATCTCTGGTAACATTTCGTCACGGCGGTCCCTTCCTTTATTCGTTGTTAGCACTTTGAATTATATAGGAAACTACAGGACCGCCGTTTCTATTGGTGCAATTTGCAGGCTAGCAAAACGAGATGTAATCTTGATTTTTCATCGGCAGAAAGCGATTGAAAATCAGCTAAGCCGCGCCGCCAAATCTCAGTCATTCCGGGCGCTTTTACTTCATATAAAAATGCGTTGTACTGGCCGAGAAATGCTCGAACGGAATCCGCTTGGTTAAGCTTGTTTCCTTGTGTGACCTGACGCGCTAGATAGAGTATCGAAGCAAGCACTGCGACAACTCCGATTACTTCCGCAGACGCTGAAACGGCATCCCAATTTATTGATTCCATGATGTCCCCCTTCTTGATGAGTTGCTTGGGATAGCATATCGACGCGTAGGGTGACCGTACAAAGAGCGCAGTCTGGTGACTACGATAATGGCTGCAATGGGTCCAGACTGTGTGAAAACTCAAAAATACGACGACGAAATAAAAATATTCCCCACCAGCATAGTTGTTATGCCCCTCGAATAGGGATCGGCATTTCAATTAGATCCAATTTCGAGGGTAGTTCCCCCACTTTTGAAAAATGAAAATAGTTTTCACACAGTCTGGGTCGTCAGCCGCCATATCGCGGCAGTGCAGCACTGCTATACGTTACGTCTGTAATGCGCTCGTAAGCGGTCGCGTCCTTCTTATAGAGAGCATCACTGCAGGTGACTTCGGCCTCAGCTACGCGCGGACATGCCTCTTTTAAGCCTTCAGAATATGCTATCGATTCGCGGCATAGATAGGGGGAGGTAAAAAGTGAACTGGCAGTTAATTATCGGAATCTCTGAAGTTATAGGCGCACTTGCCATCGTAGTTACGTTGATATTTTTGGCAATTGAGGTCCGAAATAACCGACGTGCAACAGAGTCTTCGTCCCTGGATGCGTTGGCGACGGGTTTTAACGCAATTAACACTCACATCATCGACGACCCGGCGGTCACGAAACTATGGGTGTCAGGCATGGCTGAGCCTGAAAAATTGGATGAGATTGGCCGCGTACAAATCTCAATGCTAGTGCAGTCATATCTAAACCAATACACGGCTCTCAAGAAGTATCACAGCGCAGGTGTCCTGTCGGATGACGAATGGTTAATGTATACAAAACCCATGGCGGCCATGTTGAACTCACCTGGCGGAAGATGGCTATGGGACACCGTTACAACGACGCCGGCAATTCTTTCTGAACTTGAAGAATATAGAAACGTCGATTCAAACTATCCGTGGTTGGGGAGTTCAGGAAATTCGTAACGGAAAATGAGTCTACAAAGCGTCAATTTAGGCACTTGACCGCGCCCTCACCTTGCTACCTCTGATGTCCGCTTCGGGTCCAGACTGTGTGAAAACTCAAAAATACGACGACGAAATAAAAATATTCCCCACCAGCATAGTTGTTATGCCCCTCGAATAGGGATCGGCATTTCAATTAGATCCAATTTCGAGGGTAGTTCCCCCACTTTTGAAAAATGAAAATAGTTTTCACACAGTCTGGGTCGTGAGCGGCCCCCTCGCCGCAGTGCAGCACCGCTAAAGATTACGTCTGCAATCCCCTCCATAGCGGTCGTCGAGTAGCTTCAAGCATCGAGTCGAGAGGGCACGGCTGCAGTCGGCCATGAGCGGCCATGGTGAGCACTCAAAAAGAAACCCGCCGAAGCGGGCTTCTATATCTTTGGCCGGCGAAGAACTTAGCTAATTTTAAACATCTTCCCATTGTAGGTGCGGTTTGCGAGTTCTAGGATGCCCTCAGTGGCCACCCGCGATCCATCGGAGAGCAGTGCCGTTCCATTCAGCTGCCACTGGTGCCCGCCTGTTGAGCCAAATGTCCCGCCGCCGCTTCCCGTCACCACACTGCCGTCTTCCAGGTACGCCGCAAAATCTGCGGTATAGCTGCCAGTCTGAAAGTCAGCGGTCGTGGCAATCAGCGTACCGAGTACGGTGCCGGACCATCCCCCTGTCACAGAGCCCTCTACATTCAATACGAACGTGTGATTTCCCGCCGCGTCGACGCCTTTGGTAATCGATGTAGACGTGGTCGTGAACGCTCCGACTTCTTTTCCTGCGGAACCTGTCAATGAAAATAGGACACATGGTTTCGAAGTTCAATGTCTATTCTGATTGGCAGCGGCTCTCCTTTTTGGTTTGAACTGGCGGATTGATCCATACGGCCGTCGGCAGCGGCGTGACCGTGGGTGCGGCATATTTGAAGCGCTCGGGATGGGCCGCGAACGCTTGGTTTAGGGCCTGCTGGCGCCCTGCCAGTATGCCGTCGGCAAGACCGTAATGAACGGCGTGCGGCGTCAACATCGTGATACCGGAGTGCTTGTGCTCGAGGTTGTACCAATTGAAGAAGGACTGACTGTGTCTTGCGGCAGCACCGATGTGGGGGAACCGTCCTGGGAACCCCGGTCGATATTTGAGCGTTTTGAATTGCGCCTAGGAGAACGGATTATCATCACTGGTATGCGGCCGCGAGTGAGACTTGATCACGCCGAGATCCACCAGCAGTTGAGCGACCAACTTCGACTTCATAGATGAGCCGCGGTCGGCGTGCAACGTCAACTGGCCTTCGACGATGTCCTGTTTCGCGCAGATCTCAGTGATCAGCCGTTTGGCCAGCACCGCCGCTTCACGTTCAGCCACCATCCAGCCCACCACGTAGCGGCTGTACAGGTCCAGGATGACGTATAGGTAGAAATACTGCCACGTAACCGGCCCCTTGAGTTTGGTGATGTCCCACGACCAGCATTGGTTCGGTACCCTGGCGACCAACTCCGGCTTCGCGTAGTGCACCCGGCGGTGTCCACGACGCCGCTCTCGCACCTGCTGATGCTCATGCAAGATCCGATACATCGTTCGCGCTGAGCACAGATAGGTGCCGTCATCGAGTAGATTAGCCACCACGGTGGCCGGTGTTTGATCGACGAATGCTGGCGAGACCAAAACCTCATGGATGTGCTGGCGTTCGCCCTCACTGAGTTTCAATGGCGGTGGCGCTCGCCGCGTGGCAAGCTTGGGACGTCGAAAACGGTAGTACCGTGACCGATGCACATTGAGTGCCGCGCAGGCGCCTCGTGTGCCCACGGATCCACCCAGCGCTGTGACCGCGTTCATGACGACTCCTTGTCGTCGGGCATCGCCGCCAGGATGGACGAGAGTTTTTTTTGAACATCAATGATAGTGCGGGCCTTCTCAAGTTCGTGCTCCAACTTCGCATTACGACGACGCAGCTGCTCGAGCACGCGCCGATCTACCGGGTCCAGCGTTGGTCTGGGCCCGCGCTTGTTGTTCTTGAGCGCCTGCAGCGTTCCCTCACGCCGTAACCGACGCCAGGTGCTCAAGTGGGACGAATATAGTCCTTCTCGGCGCAGTAGCGCACCGACCTCACCATGCCCCTGGCACTGATCGGCCTGCTCTAGGATCGACAGCTTGTAGGCGGTCGTAAAGGCGCGTCGAATCGTCTTCGATTTGACCTGTGGATCAGGCGTTTCGTCGCTTGACCCCGGTTTCTCTTCGATCATTGAATGATTGTTCTGTAACATTTGATGGACTCACTTTCTACAATAAACTATTTCTAGAAAGTGTCCTGTTCATACTGGCAGATTCGGTGTGGGCATGGTAATTATCTCCCTTGATAAAGTAATTTTTGGTTATTCGGATGTTTTTTCAATGATCATCCGTTAGATAGCTTAGTCGAGCGCCCGCATCATTCGCAAGTAACAACGAGTAAGGCTGTCTGTCAAACGGCCCTCAACAATCGCGATTTCTCGTATTCAGGTTTTCCGCCCCGACCGTGAAAAGTAATCCTTGTGCTTTTCCGGATCGACGACACTTGACTCTTTAGCATCGTCAGCCGCCCAATCGCGGCGGTGCAGCACTGGTAATAGTTACGTCTGTTGATTTGCACTGAAAACTGACCCACCTGAAGGGGATATTTGCACCGAAAAATGACCCACGCCTAGACACTGACCTGCTCGATGATCGGGCAGGAGATAAAGGAGTGATCGACGTGGCGTTGTTACGTCTGCAATGCGCTCGTAAGCGGCCATCCCGGTCGCTTTGAAAGTGCAACTGCGGGTGATTTCGGCTCACGGCTAGGTGCGGGCATTCCCCGCCCTAGTTCACACAGGTATGCTGCGCGTTCGATCGGATGTCGAGGCAGAACGCATGAACTGGGCCGCCATAGGTGTGATAGCAGAAGTAGTGGCCGCGTCAGGAGTAATAATCACTCTCATATATCTGGCATTTCAAGTTCGTCAGAATACCTCTGCGCTCAAGGTTTCGACTCATCAAGACCTGGTGTCGAATCAAATCGCCGCAATGGATTTGGTCGGCGGTAATCCGCAAGTCGCCGAATTATTGGTCCGGGCTGATGAGGCGTACGATGAAATGACGGCGGCTGAACGAAAGCAGTACTCGTTCTACTGTCTTTCCATGTTCAACGTGTTTCAAAGCGCACGATTTAATTATGAAGCTGGGCTTCTAAATGAAGAGATCTGGAAAGCATGGGTGAGAGGCTACGCCTCGGTACTAGTTACGAGCCCTGGCGTTCGCAAGGAGTGGGCTGGGTTGCGCGAGCTATATACTCCAAATATTCGAGCAGTAGTAGACGATATCATCGCCCAAGCTGAGCCGCTTCGGTCTACACAATCCAGCACACGATAATGCGGCGCAACAAGTCCGCTATGGGTCGTCAACAGCCAAATCGCGGCAGTGCAGCACCGCTCTACCTTGTGTCTGCAATGCGCTCGTAAGCGGTCGTCGAGTAGCGTTCATTGACGTGTTAACGGATGACGACGGCAGTCGGCCAAAAGCAGCCATCGCCCACCCGAATTTCGGAGCCGCACACATGAGATTCGCGCCCGATGGGATGTGCCCCTATTATTAATATCCTGTCGCTGCGATTTGAATGAGAATATGCCGTCAGATCAAACAGAAAGACCCCAAAATATGATGCACTATGTTTTATGCATAACAGGGCACTTTTGCCCGTTTATTACCTGTTAGCAGTCACCTAAAGTCTCGGCATGCGACAAGTTATATCAAAGTTCTTTGGCGGCAGCGCGAAATCTGAACGCCGCAATCTAGCCCGCGGACACTACATCTACTCCAAGAACGATCGTGTTGATTTAGCGTTATTCGCGATCGCCATGTACCAGGGAAACGAAAAGTTCTGCCCCGAAGGCCCAGGGACTCTTGTATCGAAATCAAAGAGTGGTTCGGTTCGCGAGCTAGAGTCGCTACACGAATGGCTTAAATCAGTGTATAGGTCTGACTCAGTAATTGAGACCGAACGTGACACGATCGAAGCGGCTGCGCTGAAAGTTTTAGAGCTTCTGGTCCAGGATATCGTGAGCCGTGATCCGTTGCACGAAAATATCGACAAACTATTCGATGTTCTATATCCCATAGAAAAAATCCAGATACTTTCAAATGCGTTTGAAAACGCCGAGAAAACGATTGAGGCTGTGCACACCACTTTGCAAGAATACCTATTGCTTAATCCGGTTCGCGGCTTAGCGATCAAGCCAAATACCGCCAGAGAAAATGTTGAATAGGGAGTACGCGGTGCCTGCTATAAATCGTTCGAGCGGACACTTGACCGCGACCTCCCTGCGCTTCCGCTTCGGTCGGTCGCTGTCAAGTGCCGCTCAACTCAGCGTTAGGCACCGAAACAAAATGGGAGACCGCTCATGACGCGCCTAGGAAAATGCTGCTGCGGCGGAACTGTAATCGAGGTTTCCGGTGACCCCGCGCTCAATGCTTTATGCCACTGCAACAATTGTAAAAAGAGAACGGGAAGTGGTTTTGGTTACTCGGCATATTTTCCAACTGAAAACGTGCGAGTGGTTAAAGACTCAACCAAAGCCTATAAACTCGATAGCCAGTTTGGAAAGCAATCGCGCTATTTTTGTAGTAACTGCGGGACAACATTATTTTGGCACGCAGAAACTCTTAAGGGAGTGATCGGCGTTGCTGGTGGGTGTTTCGCGGAGGATCCCCTACCATTTCCCACCCGCACTGCTAACGACGAGAATCGCTTCGCCTGGATTCACTTCTCCGAAAGCATTACACCTCTCACTCCAGAGGACCTCCCCGGTGCCTAACAAGTCGTTGGAGCGGACTTGACCGCAACCCCCTTTCGCCATCGCTGATGGCTGCTATGGGTCCAGACTGTGTGAAAACTCAAAAATACGACGACGAAATAAAAATATTCCCCACCAGCATAGTTGTTATGCCCCTCGAATAGGGATCGGCATTTCAATTAGATCCAATTTCGAGGGTAGTTCCCCCACTTTTGAAAAATGAAAATAGTTTTCACACACTCTGGGTCGGTAGCTGCCAAATCTCGGCAGTGCAGCACAGCTAGAGATTACGTCTGCAATCCCCTCCATAGCGGTCGTCGAGTTGCCTCAAGCATCGAGTCGAGAGGGCACGACAGCTTAGCGGACATTCGAGTTTGTAGAAAAACGGTTAGTTTCCGATCATTCCATCCGCCTGCTCGCCTGCAAGCGAGCTTTCACGGAGTACCAAATTATGTAGCAGCACTGTGTTGAAATCAGAGTTTGGAAATCACCTCGCGACCAAACTCGCGGATCATCTCGCGCGCGTCGGTGCCGCAGACATTCAAGGCGATGTTATTCACGCCGGCTTCTTCCAGTTCGCGTATGCGATCGACGATCTCCGCCCCAGATCCTGTTAGCGTCGTCATCTTGATCAGTTCAGGTGTGATGAACGCCTCTTCGCCCGGCCGGAGGAACACTTCGTGTCCAAGGTGCATCTCCTGGTATCGCCGGTCGAGCGGCGTTTTTAATTTCATAATGTGTTCATCGAAATAACGCCTGGCGAGTGGTTCCATCGAAGGTGGCGCGAACGGGCCGACCTTCATCTCGACCGGGTCCCAATAGGTGTGCAGCGCCAGGATCGCGAAAGGGCCGATTTGACGCAGCACGCGGGGCGAGGTGATCGATTCGCCAGGACGTAGCACGCAACTCGAAGTCAGGGTGCTGCAGTAGACCTCGGATAAATCGCGTCCCGCTGCTTTCGCGCTCTTGGCGAAGGTCTTGATGCTGTTGGCGACGTTCTCCGGATCGAGGACGATGGTAATCCACCCGTCCGCGATCTCACCGGCGAGTTTCAGAGCTTTCGGTCCATTCGATGCCATGAGGATCGGGATGGGGTCCTTTATGTTGATGTAGCCGCTATCGGGGTGAAGAAACTTGATGTATCGCTCGCGTTCGCCTTCGCGGTAGAGCGCTTCCTTCCCAGCCAACAGATCCCGGATGATCTCGGTGTGTTCGCGTATGGTCTTGAGGGGAATGGGTGGCATGCCCATCATGTTTCGCGCGGTGAACCCGGTGCCGATTCCGAGTATCGTTCGTCCTGGCGCAAGTTCGTTGATCGTGGCGATGGAATGCGCGGTGACCGGTGCGATGCGATTACCCAGGATAGAAACGTAACTACCCAGCTTCAACGTGCGCGTGTGGTAGGCGCAGAGCGCCATGCTCGCATAGACGTCGCTATAACCCATTTGCGAGTCGTAGAACCATGCATGCGAGAAACCATAGTCCTCCGCCATCTTGGCGTCGTGCCAGGATCGGATGTATGTCGGGAAACTGATGCCAAATTCCATAACCCTTCTCCGCTGGTAACGAATTGCCGCCCATTGTTCCATTTTGGAGGTCCGCTAATCGAGGGTCGGGATCCGTAAGAACCCCCTTGCGCGAAAACGCGGGGCCAAAACTTCCGTTTAGGGCTCGTTTCCGGCCTCATCGCGGCACTGCAGCACAGCTAGAGATTACGTCTGCAGTACCCTCGTAAGCGGTCGTCGAGCAGCGTTCGGCGAAAGTAACCCTTGAAGCTCGTCCCAATGCGATGTCAGATTAAGTACCCGGCATCTTGTAATCTGGGTCAGGTGATTTTGTTAGGATTTCTGTTTCGACGTATATCTGAAAATCCTCCGGGAGTATATTTTTCCCACACTGCGCCCCCCCCCGGTAGTGACATCAAATTGATCATGAATTTCATTTGTGCAGACCATGCCTTTGATTCGTATGCACCAATCGCCCAATGATAAGTCGAATTGATCGGATCAGCATATCGGGAGCTTACGTGAATTGCAGGTATCACTGAGCTTTTTAGCGTCAGAATATTTGTAGGTGTTCACTAGATTCAGGTCAATCTATGAAACCTCTTTTCTATGGTTGGATAGTTACCGGTTGTGCCTTCGTGGTGCTCTTCCTCACCTACGGCGTGCAGTATTCGTTCGGCATCTTTGTCCCGGTCATGGTGGATGACCTGGGTTGGCAGCGCGCGAGCCTGGGCGGAGCGTTTTCTTTTTATACCGTCGTGTACACGACGTTCAGCCTGCTCAGTGGAAAGCTCACCGATTCACTCGGACCACGTCGGGTCGTGGGTCTCGGCGCCGTCTTGCTGGGGGTAGGAATTATGGCGACGAGCCAGATGTCGTCACAGTGGCAGCTCTTCTTTTGGTACGGCATCGTGGCCGCGCTCGGTATGAGCACAGCCTACATTCCCTGCAATATGACCGTGGTTCGCTGGTTTCACCGTAAGCGCGGACTCGCCTTGGGCGTCGCTTCTTGCGGCGCGAGTTGCGGGATCCTCGTCGTGCCGGTGTTTACCTCGCTCCTCATCAATCTCACGGATTGGCGCACCGCCATGCTGACGCTGGGAGCGGGCATGCTTGTCCTAATAAGCGTCGTTGCCCGTTTCATGGTGAGCGATCCGAAACGGATGGGTTTATTGCCAGACGGCGACGGCGCACCGGCGCAAGACTCAATCGCTGGCTCACTCGATGATACGACTAGCTGGACGTTACGTGAGGCGGCTGCGACATTATCGTTCTGGGTGTTCCTGGTGGCGTTCGCGGTCGGAATGCTCACCACCACCGTGCCGTTCGTGCACATCGCCGGTTTCGCACAGGACATCGGCTTGTCCGACATTGCCGGCGCGATGACGTTCAGCATCATGGGTCTATTCGCGCTCATTGGGAGCGTTTCTCTTGGCACAGTGTCGGATCGAATCGGCCGCAAGGCCATGATGGTTTTTGCGTTGGCCTCCCAGGTCCTGGCCTACGTCCTGTTTCTCAACGCCGAGAGCGTAACCACGCTCTACTTAGGCGCCGCGGCCTTCGGGTTTTTCTACGGCGGCATCGCAACCCTCTTCCCGGCACTTGTGGGCGACTTGTTTGGGCCGGCCCACGCGGGGACGATCGGCGGGTTCATATTTGCCGGTGGCGGAATATTGGGCGCGTGGGGTCCTGCTCTCGCCGGATACCTCCGAGACGTTCACGGCGATTATCATCTCGCCTTTTTTTACTGCGTCCTTATCGCCGCCTGCGCACTAGTGCTGTTCGCGCTCCTGCCAAAGCCTCACGGTTCGTAGAAGGCGGGAACTTACTCCGGTCTCACTGCTATCTACAGATCAGCGAATCGTTCAATCGTATCCTTCCATTGAAGGACGTCATCAGGATTTTTTATACCACTGTCGAGACCGGTCACGGTCGTGACGGGCACCAACACGCGGTTCACGCTCAAGCGCGCGTAGTCGGATAGCAGTTCGGGATCGCTCGGCATGCTTGCTGTGAATTCGACTGCTGCCGGATCACGGCCATGCGCAACTGCCGCAGCGCGCGCCTCTTCTATCAGGTCCGCTGGCGCTTCACGCGCGGGAAAATAACCATCGGCTAAGCGACCTGCCCGTCTGGCAGCGGCCTTCGAATGCCCGCCAATAATGATGGGGATCGGGGCCTGGCGGGGTTGCGGTCGGCAGTAGGCATTCTCGAAATTCACGATCTCGCCTTTATAGGTCGGTTTTTCTTGTGTCCACAATGCCCGTATCGCTTCGATGTACTCGTCGGTACGTTGGCCCCGGCGTTCGAAAGGCGCACCGAGTGCCTCAAACTCTTCCTTCAGCCATCCCACACCTACGCCGAACAAAACGCGGCCACCACTTAAAACATCGAGTGACGCGACCTGCTTGGCGACGACCACCCACGGCGTCTTTGCGCCGAATAGCCCGCTGCGCGCCCAGGTCACGCCCGCCCGCCGAGCGTCGCGCCGCCATGACCTGGGCCAGGCGCTTGAAACGCGTGTTCAACATCGACTTCGATATCTGCGATGCTTGCGGCGCCAACCTCAGGATCATCGCCTGCATCGAAGACCCCGCCGTCATCCAACGCATCCTCGACCATCTTGACCGGCGCGATGCGCAGCCGACGCGGTCCGGCATTCCTTCCGCTCGAGCACCCCCACAAGCAGCGCTGCCGGGCCTCAACGACTGAGGCTCGATACCACCTTGGTACGATGATCCAGTGCCGTCGCGTACCCGTTGACGCCGAGGAAATGATACCGTTCAGTGGCGGCGAACCAAATTGTTGATGAAGACCATATTACGCCTTCAGGGTTCGCCCGATCGAGCGTAAAAATGATTGATGATTTTCGGATCTACACCACCTGGATGGGCAGTTTGTTCAGCGACGATAAAAAACTCGTTAGCATTATTGAGCTTGGAATGCATGACCGCTATTGCGTGGTCTAAGCAAGAAACGTAGGAGGACACGCGGCTTTCCTGTGTTCTGCGCTGCGACAACGTCCACTGCAACACACACTGCGATCCCGTCCTCTGGGCGAAGTCAGAGATTCACTCCAGTTGGCATCGGGATTTGCAGATTCTATACTTGTAACAGACGCCCGATGGCTTGTGATCCGTGAAAATCTAAAGATCGGTTGCACGTAGGCATTCGGGAACGGAGCGTGACCATGTCAAATTTTGTCCCCGTAGCTAAACTTTCCGATTTCGACAACCAACCGGCCAAATGCGTAGAGGTGGCGGGGAAGAAGGTCGCCCTATTTAAGCTTGGTGATGAGTTCTTCGCCATTGATGACACCTGTACGCACCGAGGTGGGGCCCTCAGTCAGGGGAATATCGAAGGTGACGAGATCGAATGTCCGTGGCACGGTGCGCATTTCAACATCAGATCCGGGAAGGTTACTCTCGCCCCAGCGAGCGATGATGTCAGCAAATATAATGTCCGTTTGTCGGGCGACGAAATCGAAATTGAAGTGGAAGAATAGACTGCCGATTGAGGTTTACTTTGGGCCCACGTCTCAGTTATCCGCCCCCACGGAAATAGAATCGCCGCTCCATGTTTGACAAGTTGAGTCGGGATTGAACGTCGTCCTCATTTCCACCTATGAACTCGGCCACCAACCGTTTGGTCTGGCGGAGCCTGCTGCGTGCTTGCGGGAGCGCGGCGATTCAGTGTGGACCTTGGATCTGGCAGTGGAGAGCTGGGACGAAGACCTTGTTCGCAAAGCTGACTTAGCGGCTTTCTATGTGCCGATGCACACGGCGACCCGGCTTGCCGCCCGGCTGATCCCCCGGGTGAAGCACCTCAACCCACGCGCGCATATCGCCGCCTATGGTCTTTATGCGCCGACGAACGAAGCGTACCTTCGGGAACTCGGTGTCGGGACGGTACTGGGGGGCGAGTTCGAGGCGGGACTCATGGCACTCGCCGAACGGCTCGAATCCGGCGTGTCCTGTAAGACCGGCGAGCAACTGGAACCGCGGATCTCCCTGGCCGGGCAGCGATTTCTGGTACCGGACCGTAGCGACCTTCCGGCGCTCGACCGCTATGCATTTCTGCGGATGCCCAACGGCGAGACGCGGGTTACCGGCTACGTCGAGGCCAGTCGGGGCTGCAAGCACCGCTGCCGGCACTGTCCGGTGGTTCCGGTGTATAACGGACGCTTTCGCGCCGTGCCGCGCGAGATCGTGCTGGCCGACCTTCGCCAGCAAGTGATGGCGGGCGCACGCCATATTACCTTCGGCGATCCGGATTTCTTCAACGGGCCGACCCACGCTGTGCGTATCGTCGAGGCGCTACATGAGCAATTCCCGCAGTTGACTTATGACGTAACCATCAAGGTCGAGCACCTGCTCGCGCACGGCCGGCTGCTGCCGATATTGAAACGCACAGGGTGTCTTTTCGTCACCACGGCCGTCGAGTCGGTTGATGATCAGATCCTCGCCCGCTTGGACAAAGGCCACACCCGCGAGGATTTCTACCGGGTGGTGCGCATTTTCGATGAACTGGGGCTGACGCTCTCGCCGACTTTCGTCGCGTTTACGCCTTGGACGACACTGACGGGCTACCAGGATCTGCTGGTGGCGCTTACCGAGCTCGGTCTGGTGGGCGCAGTCGCGCCGGTGCAGCTTGCCATCCGCCTGTTGATCCCACCCGGATCGCGGCTGCTGGAATTGCAGGAGATCCGCGATCGCGTTGGCCCGCTCGAGCAGGCGGCACTCGTTTATCCGTGGTCCAGTGCCGACCCCAAGGTAGACGAACTGCAGGTTGAAATTCAGCGGGTGGTACAGCAAGCCGCAGGGAAGCCGCGCGAGCAATTATTCAGGGAGATCTGGGCGCTTACCCATGCGTACCTGGATCGGCCGACGCCGCCCCTGCCGATAATGGCCGACCGCGCGCCATCGGCGGAGTTGAGTGAGCCTTGGTATTGTTGCGCTGAGCCGACGGACGAGCAGTTCGCTGAACTATAACCGCCAAAGCACTTCCGCCCGCGACCGGAGATGCCAACAGCGGAACTGCGGAAATCGTTCCGCTGCGCTGGTTACTTTTTCTGGCCCTGGGGGACGAATCCCGGCGGTAGACCGCCGAGATCGCCTTCTCCGAAGAGGAATCCCCGCATGTGATCTTCAATGAGAGGTAAAGCGTCCGGATCTGCCGTGCTCAACCCGTTCTCATTCATGATCATGGTGAGCCGCTCTAGCCACTGCTGCCATCCTTCCTTGGAAATTTCCTCATAGATGCGCGTCCCCAAAGTGCCGGGGTACGGAGGTGCGTCGAGGCCCTCGGCCTCGCGCTGCAGGATCGGGCAATTAACGGAGCGTGCCATGGCTAGTGGGCTTCGAGGCGGGGTGAGGTCGACCGAGCTATAATAGTTGAGTAAAATACTCAAGAATTATTTTATCTAATTATTGCAGTTGAATGAGTGAGGTTCAAGACCGTGTTGCAAGAATCGAGGTCCGAATATCCGCAGGCGATCACCGCGCAAACCATAACGATTACGCCCGCTTGCGAAGCGCAGCTCGCGAACATCATGGAGGAGGCCGAGGCGGAGTTCACTGCCCTGCGTATCTTTGTTGAGGGTGGCGGATGCAATGGGCTCAGCTATGGGATGACCTACGTTGACGGGCGGACCGAGTACGACTGTGTCCTTCAGCGTGAGGGCTTCCAGCTGGTGGTGGATGCCGTCGCCCTGAACTTCCTACGGGGCTGCGAAATCGACTACGTCAAGGACGGCCTCAATGAGTCCTTTGTCTTTAACAATGTCTTTGAGAGTGTAGGCGGCAGCGGCATGTGCAGCGGCTGCGGCGGCAGCGGTTCTTAAGCGCCGCGTCCTCGCCGCTCTTCGCGGGTTGACGGCTTCGATGTTGCGGTTTCGGCTAGGATCATGAAATCCATCGCGCTCCAGCCGCCGTGGACCAGCCCATCAGGATCGTCCGGTCCGCCCGCACGTCGAGGCGCTCCCAGATCTCCGCAGCACGGCCATGAGATCCCCCGCGCGCTCGGATCCGGGGATGCGCCGTCCCGTGCAGATGTCCCGTTCCATGACCGCGCGATCGTCGACACCCCGCGCGCCGAAACTGTCGACCTGCAGGACGGCGAACCCGCGACTCAACAAGTCGTCCCGCCATCGTTCGTGATGCGGGTGCCAGCCGAGGCATCCGGGCATCAGGATCGCAAGCGGATGCGGACCACCGGTTTGCGGTACGGTAAACTCGGCGAAGGACGACAGTGCTTCCGCGCGTTCCTCCGGGCTTTCAACGGCAAAGGCCAGCGAGCCAAGGGCCAGTTGCACGATGATCATCGCCGCAATGAGTCGCATGGGAAGTTTCTCCGGGTGTGGGGTCAGCGTCAATTGACTCTGACCCCCTGTTTTATACACTGTGTACAGTCTCGAACGTCATCAAAGAGTTGACCATGCCGCTCACCGACGAGCTTCGCTCCCGCCTCGATTCGACCATCGCGTCGAACAAAATCGTGCTCTTTATGAAGGGCACCCCGCAGCAGCCGCAATGCGGCTTCTCGGCCACCGTCATCAGCATTCTGAACAATGTGGCGCCCGATTACGATACGGTCGATGTCCTGGCGGATCAGGAGATCAGGGAGGGTATCAAGGAATATTCGCAATGGCCGACGATACCGCAGCTCTACGTGGATCAGGAATTCCTCGGCGGCTGCGACGTGATTCAGCAGATGTACACCACCGGCCAATTGCACCAAGCGCTGGGCGTGGAACCGGTCGAACTCGTCACGCCGGAGATCACCATCAGCGACACCGCGGCGAGGGCGATCCGCAACGTGATGGCTGAGACTCCGGGCGTCCCGGTGCACCTCAGTATCGACGCCGACTGGAACCATGAATTCAGTCTGGCCCCCGCGAAAGGCCACGAGGTTGGCGTTACCACGAATGGCATCGAGCTCCTGCTGGACGTCGACTCGGCGCGGCGCGCCGACGGACTCGTGATCGACATGACGGAAACGCCGCAGGGCATGAGCATGAGCATCAAAAACCCGAACGCACCGGCGCCCGCCGCGCAGATGTCAGTCGAGGAGCTCAAGGCGAAGATGGATGCGGGCGAACCGGTGCACCTGTTCGACGTGCGTGAAAAAGACGAACGCGAACGCGCCATGATCGAAGGCTCACGTCTGCTGGACGAAGAGGCGCGGAAATTCATCGATTCACTGGCGAAGGATGCGCTGCTCGTCTTCCACTGCCATACCGGTATGCGCAGCCAGTCCGCGGCCGATTTTTTCAGTCGCAATGGTTATAGCAACGCGCATAACCTCGCGGGCGGCATCGACGCCTGGTCGCAGAAGATCGATCCCGGCGTGCCGCGCTACTGATTGGCCGGGAGATTGTCCGGCGAGGGGTCAGAGTCAATTGACTCTGACCTCTTGATTTACGCGATGCTTTATCGCCGGTTCACGACCCAGGACGAGATCGACGCCCAATACAACGTCGAGCTCGCCGTCGGCGTACATCGTGTCAAATTTCGCCGTCAGCTTCGCTAGCGCCTCATCGAACATCGTGCGGATCGGCCGCAACGGATGGTTTTCCGGCACTCTCGCCTCCAGCGAGATGTAACTGAACATCCTGTCTTGACGATCATCGACTCCGCGCATCGGGTTGCTCCCCGTTACTCTGACCTACACGATCTGATCGTCAATCGGTGGGAAAGTTCGACTTTTTCAACAGCCTGCTAGGTTAATTCAGTCATTCACTTAGCCCGTCTGATTAGAAACCGGTAGACGTCGCCCTCCTGCGAAGACTCGACCAATTCGTGCCCCGTAGCGCGGCAAAATGCCTGAAAGTCCGCGTCAGCCGCCGGATCGGTGGCGAGGATCTCGATGGTCCCTCCGACGGGTACGTCTTTCATCGATCGCTTGGTCTTGAGGATCGGTAAGGGGCAGTTGAGTCCCTTGGTATCGAGTAGGAGATCAGCCATGGTCGGAACAATCTTGCGCGAACGCGGTTCGGAAAATGCAGCGTATCAAAAAATGGCCCGGCGCTGTCCTCCCGTCGAATTCAAAGTTTATGAGTGCGTTGGGCGGGGCGTCTAAATATCAGGTTATACGAACGGACGCACCGCCGCCCGGGTTGGTGCTACCCAAGATCAAATCGCCGGATGAAGTACGCCTGCTCGATGAACTGCTGACCAGTGTGGGGGCGGCTACTCGGTTGCAGCTTATCGTCGAAACAAATCAGGGGCTCAAAGCCTGCCACGAGATTGCGAGGGCGAGCGCGCGCGTCGACGCACTGCTGTTCGGCGGTACCGACATGGCTGCGGAGTTGCGCGTTGCGCCGACCTGGGATGCCCTGCTGTACGCGCGCTCGCGTCTTGTCCATGCAACCGCCGAAGCCCAGGTCGATCTCATCGACGTACCGTGGCTCGACCTCGAGGACATGGATGGCCTCGAACGCGAGGCCGCACGATGCACAGAACTCGGCATGACCGGCAAAGGCGCCATACACCCGAAACAACTGCCCATTATCGAGCGCCATTTCAGCCCCAGTGCGGAACAGGCTGTAACGAGCACACTACATGGCCGGTTCAAAAGCGCTGGCGGTTCTCGTGCAGTCGGAATGGGTCCGCTTCAGAGCCGAGCTTGTGGACGGGCATTGTTCAACGTTCGAGGTATTGCAGCTTATCGGTTTTGTCCCTCCACTCATCCGCATCGGGCGGCGGGTCCTTCATCTCACTGATCACGGGCCACTCGGCGGAAAGTTCCGTGTTCAAGGCCAGGAAGTGCTGCTCGTCGTCGGTGAGATCGTCCTCGGATTTGATGGCGTCGACCGGACATTCGGGTTCGCACAAGGTGCAATCGATACATTCATCCGGATCGATGACCAGCATGTTCGGACCTTCGTGAAAGCAATCGACGGGACATACCTCCACGCAGTCCGTGAGCTTGCACTTGATACAACTTTCAACAACAACAAATGTCATGTCTCAGCACTTCGTGACTGATGAAAAAGCAGTGCAGTATAACGGCGGCCTCGCCCGAGCCCAACAAGAAAGATGGTCATTCGTCGTCGAGTAAGGACCGCAACCGGAAGAGAGTTTCGAGCGCTTCGATCGGGGTCAGAGAGTCGGGATCGATCATTCCCAGCGCACCGATGAGCGGGTGTTTATTCGAGAACAAGGGCATTTGTGGTGAATCTCCGACCAGGCGGCCCTGATCGCGGACGTATAAGAAGAATAAAAGCGGTTGTCTCATGGTTGCTCACGGGAAACAGATGGTGGTGGCGTTATCGACGCCAAACGCCGTCGCCTGCTATAAGGATTTTGGATCGATGAACCCGTCGTCGTGCACAAGCCAGCGCACCAAATTCGGTTCCATCAGCTCTGTAATAAGCGATTCATACCGCCTGATCTGATCAGCGCTCAACACGCCTTCCCAGCGACGATTGGTGCCCTTGTGAAAGAAATTCTTAGTGTCTTTCCACACCCCCCTACTGCTGCCCGGTGCGCGCGTAGCGAAGTTGCGCTTCATCTCATCGAATGTGACCGACTGCACGAGCGCCGGCCAGACGTCCTCGTTTACCGGTATGTCGAGATACGCGGCAATGCGGCGCATCTGACCGTTCAGATCATCGAGCATATCGGCGAAATGAACACACAGGATATTGTCGAGGTGCCGGTAGTTCCACCACGTTTGTGCGTGATTATGGAGTGACCATGCCGGATAGCCGTCGCGTTCCCAGGGGTATAGGGATTTCGACATCCACTCATCGAACCCCTCGTTAATGTCTGTGGCAACCGGCGGCACCTCGGGTCCTTTGCGTAGAGGATTATCGTTCAACGCCTGCACCACCTCCGGTTTCATGTTGCGGAAGTGATTCCACAGCGACATCCACACGTCGCGCCCGTCACGACCGACGAAGATGTAATGGACATTGTCGTAATAGGGCACTGCCGTGAGCGGTAAATGCGTCTTGACGTAACGGCGGTAGGTCATCGTTTCGACGCGGTCGAGGACGTCCTCAATGGGATGGTACATTGAGTCGATCCACGGTGAGAGTTCGTCCAGCGGTGCAGGAGGGTCCGGTGATTGAAAAATAAGCGCCCCGCAGATTGCCTGTGTCCAGGTCGTGCCGCCTTTGTACGACGTCGAGATGATGATGTCACCGTCGCGCGGTTTGAAACCGTCCCAGCGCGTGCTGTCGAAGAACGTGTTCTGGTAAATACGAGTTACTTCTGGCAAGGAGGGCAACGACATTAAGTGCTCTCTCCATATTTTCTTAAGGTAACGGAACCGTAACCCGTCCGGGAATCGATAATCAACTGACAAGAGCGATTGAAAACTTGGTTCTCGTCGTCGGACGGGCATAGCGGTTCCGGATTTGTGGAGGTCCGCTGTGGGTCGTCAGCGGCCTCATCGTCGCATCGCAACACCGCTCTAGATTACGTCTGTATTCCCCTTCATAGCGGTCGTCCAGTTGCTTCAAGAACCGAGTGGAGGGAGCACGGCTGCAGTCGGCCAAGAGCCATCCCCGGCTACCGTAACCACAGCTATGTCTGCACCGATTATTATGCGTCACAATGATTCGATTAATCGCGTCATTGTAGCGACCATTTAATGTTAGGCCTCTATACAGTTCCCAAATAAGGACACATTTTCGTTAAAGCAAAAAACCGGAGGAAACGGTAATGCAATTAGCCTCGACGCCAGGTTCGACGGCCCCATCCCAAGCACTATGGGATCTCGCGATTCGGTGTGCGAGTGCGTGGTCTTCGCACGATCCGGAGGGAATGGCCTCGTGCTACGAGGAAGTCGGACGACAATCGATAAACGACGGACCACCCGCCATTGGACGCACGGCGCTAGCAGCTGTAGCAAGTAGCTACATGGAAGCTTTTCCCGACTTACAAATCAGTCTTGATCAGCTTCTCGTCGCAGGTAATGCTGCGTTCTTTGTATGGACGCTCACTGGGACCAACACAGGACCGGGCGGCACGGGAAATTCCGTTCGCGTGAGCGGAGTCGAGGTTTGGGAGATGGGCGAATCAGGCCTGATCGCACAGTCTCGTGGCTACTACGATGCTGCTTGTTACGAGCGGCAGCTAGCCGAAGGGGCCTGAGTTCACATTTGAAATGCATCATCCACCCAGATGTCCAAGTGAAGTGCAACAGGGGTGATTAAACTGCTGCATAACATTCCTCCGGTGTTTTGACGCCGAGAACCCTTCGCGGACGTGTGTTGAGTTTCTTCGCTATCTTATCGCAGTCACGTTGTGTAACGTCTGCCATGGTTTTCCCTTTGGGCAGGTACTGTCGAATAAGGCCGTTGGTATTTTCATTGGTACCGCGTTCCCAGGAATGATATGGCGTACAAAAATAGAAGCGAGCGTCGGTCGCGTTTTCTATCTTCTGGAACTGATGAAACTCAGTTCCATTATCGGCGGTTACGGTTCGCACCAAGCGCATTTCACGTTTGATAAGTTGGATCACTTTGCGGTTGAGTTCGGCGGTCGTGCGAGCCCGAAGTTTTCCGATTAAGGTATATCGTGTCTTACGTTCAACGAGGGTCACGATGCAGTGACCGTCGTGGCTACCGATGACGGTGTCTATTTCCCAATGACCGATGCGGGAACGGTTTTCAGCGCCTGGTGGTCGTTCGGTGATATGGCGCTTTCCTCGCATAACACCGCGAGAATCACCGCTGCCGTAGCGTTTCCGTCGTCGTTTTTCCGCCTGTCGCAGATGCTTATATAAGGTGCCGCCGAAGAAGTGGTCGTACCAGATATACCGGTATAGGGTCTGGTGACTGATTGAAAATATCCGATGACGCTTGAACCAATCCGAGACTTGCTGGGGGCTCCATTCCTCGCGCAGCAAGCGAATGGCGAGACTGAGTTGTTGGTCGGTGAAATACCATCGTCGGCGAGACTTCGTTCGCCTGCCTCGGGTCATCTCCTCAGCTTCGTCAGGACGATACCGACCGATGCGGCGATTACGCTTTAGTTCGCGTCCGATCGTAGACCGATGTCGCCCGAGTTTTCGAGCGACCTCTGCGTTTTTACAGCCTTGCATTTTCAAGGTGTGAAGCATATACCTCTCTCCAGAGGTGAGCTGGTGATAACTCATCGTAAGTTTCCTATTCTGCCAAGAAGAGAGTGCTTACGAGTATCCCAGCTCGCTTCGTTTAACGCGATATAGGGAAATTCTTGTGTTGCACTTACATTGTGAATCCGGGCCACCTAACAAACGGATCATCCTGACGTGTTACAGCAGGTTATCCTAGCGTTATGCCGCAACCGGCCCATCTACACCGTCGGAGGAGTAATCCCATGAGTAGAGCCCCGCTTATTATCAAACCGGAGACTTATAAATCCGCGTTGAACGTCGTAGGCACTGACGTAACCGTGCTCGCTTCAAAACAAGAAACACAGGGACAGGAATTTACGTATCAGTCCGGAGACAAAGGCATGGGACCTCCGCCTCATAGCCACGACTGGGATGAATCATTTTTCGTGATTAAAGGAAGCGTTGAAATCACCTGTGATGGAAGGACCGAACTGTGCACACCAGGCACACTTGTTTTTGTGCCGGGTGGAACGATACATGCGTTCAAATACGGCCCCGATGGCGGCGAAATGCTGGAAATAACAGGCTCCGGGAGCATAGCTGCTCAAATGTTCACGGCGCTCGACA
This sequence comes from Gammaproteobacteria bacterium, assembly GCA_963662545.2. Lineage (GTDB taxonomy): Bacteria > Pseudomonadota > Gammaproteobacteria > JAYYZW01. The sequence continues at coordinate 357,033 of CAXXLL010000003.1, read as the reverse complement.
ATGAAGTTCCGCCAGGTCCGCCGAACATAGAAAAGATCGTAGAAGTAATGCACTGTGCATTCATAATGCAGCATAACGGGTCGTTGGAGGCGGACGCTTGACAGTGGCATTCCCTTCACTGCCGCTCCGATAGCCGTGCTCGCTTCAAAACAAGAAACACAGGGACAGGAATTTACGTATCAGTCCGGAGACAAAGGCATGGGACCTCCGCCTCATAGCCACGACTGGGATGAATCATTTTTCGTGATTAAAGGAAGCGTTGAAATCACCTGTGATGGAAGGACCGAACTGTGCACACCAGGCACACTTGTTTTTGTGCCGGGTGGAACGATACATGCGTTCAAATACGGCGATGGCGGCGAAATGCTGGAAATAACAGGCTCCGGGAGCATAGCTGCTCAAATGTTCACGGCGCTCGACAATGAAGTTCCGCCAGGTCCGCCGAACATAGAAAAGGATCGTAGAATAATTGAACAGAAATGGGGTCACTGTGCATTCATAATGCAGCATAACGGGTCGTTGGAGGCGGACGCTTGACAGTGGCATTCCCTTCACTGCCGCTCCGATAGCCATGTCCGCTGTGGGTCGTCAGCGGCCTTATCGCGGCAGTGCAGCACGATTAAACGTTACGTCTGCAATGCGCTCGGAAGCGGTCATCCAGTGGCTTTCAGTGGAGCGTTAGCTGAGCAGGGCGGGTCTCGGCCAACTGCGGACCTGGCGCGCCAAAAAAGAAACCCGCCGAAGCAGGCTTCCTGATGTTAGATTATTGAGAGCGGTTACGCTGCTTTACGCCTTTGGAAACCCAATCCTGCGAGTGCTAATCCCATAAGGGCAAGGGCGGTGGGTTCAGGGATGGTTTGTAGCGTGAGGCTAGTCACCGGGCCGAAACCGGTTCCCTGAAACCCATCCACGCGGATAATTTCATGGGTCACCACTGCTTGGGGGCTTACAGATAATATCTGGTAGTGAATAGTCATAGTAACCACGTTGAATTGTGATGGCGGTATCAGGGTAGGCAATTCACGTGCGGAAGCGTCTAACTCGTCCATGGGGAACAACGTCATGAAAATCTCTAGAGTTACCGCTTCAAATAAATTGTCCGTCAGTAACGAGCCGCTGGGTATGATGCCTTGCACTAAGATCAAATCGAGGGGGCCGTTGAAGCCTTCTCCGGGATTATTGTAGTCATAGAAGATCTGGGCCGATACACCGTCGTCTGCGGCGTGAACGTCCTGGCTCCCGATTATGAGGGGCACGCCGTTGTGGAAAATTTCGAGCTGAGCGGTCTCGATGTCGTGCACGATGCCCTGCATAGCAGGCGTGTTAATGACTTGTGGGAAGAGCTCTGGCTCGTCCAATGTTAAGCGAAACCCATACGTCCCGGTAAGGAACGGCGTTAGAACCGGCCCTTCGTTGCCAGTTGGAAACTGCAGCATCAAGCCCTCGAAATTCAACACCACGCCTCGAGCGGACGGTGGGGCACCTATAAGAAGAATCGCCACCAGAATGGCGGCCGGGGGAAATGGTTTCGCGGGGTTGGCCGCGAACGAGGTCATGTCAGACGCTCCGGTCGTTTTCTAAATTGGGCAACAATTGCCTCTCGTCGCTTGGTTAAGACGCAGGTTTCATGCCAAAAAAATAATTAAAGTGCTTTCAAGGGGTTAGGCCATACGCCCTAGCATGACGCCGTAAAAATACCGGGATTTGTAAAAATTACTGACACTTTTCAACCCATTTCGGGGCCAAATCACCGGGGTTTCCGGGTAATCTGGGTACGAACCGTAATAACAACAAAGGCTTAGCGCCAATCGGGCCGGGAAACTCGGCGTGTAAAAAATCTTGACAAAGGGCCCCTGAAACACCGGCTTAACCCTTTTCCAGCGGTCTACCCTTTCCCCAGTCCATAGGACTTAAACGATGGGATTAAGTCTTGCATTGCGACGTTACGCTCGGGGTTAAATTTCCCCTACTTGAAACCGTCAGGATTGGTTATTCGATTTTCGCCGATGGCCGTTTAGGGTCGTCAGCGGCCAAATCGCGGCACTGCAACAACGCTAAGCATTACGTCTGCAATGCGCTCGTAAGCGGTCGTCGAGTAGCGTTCGGCAACGCGGCACTGGCGAGCGGCGACTTTTGCTACACGCGGCTTATTGGGTTGCGATTCGAGGCCAACCGAATGCAAGCTAGACTAGCCGTATGAACGAAAAAGACGACCTCGCGGGCTTACGCGATCTGTACAAAATCCTCGGCAACGCCACCGCAGCTCTGGCTGGCTTCATAAAGTCCACCAAGAGAGGCAAAGTGCCGACCAAGCTGCTCGTGGAAACGGCTGACAAGGCGGTAAACGACTTGGCTGAATGGCGGGCGAAGATTAAGGAGGCGGTGGCAGCGCCCGAGCTTCAGAGCGACGATCGGGAGCGCTGGTTTAATCCTTCCAAAACCCATTAAACCGGTTCGCCGCCAGTTCCGTATACCGGGTCGTGTGCTGAATGTTCGAGTGGCCCAGATACATCTGAATCGCTCGCGTATCGTGTCCTTCATTGGCTAGGTAGTGTCCGTCCATAAACAGGCATTTTCTTCGATGGGCACGGAGAAATCGAGGTGTTGAAAGTAGGTTGTTGGAGCGGTAGCGGCGGTTCGGTGGGGGTCGAAGGGCTCTTCGAGCGTAATTGTGAGTACGTTCGCCGGCCGCAGAGCGCTGCAACCCAAAGTCGCCCGTTCGACGATATCGAGGAGGTCAGTTAGTGCGAGTGAACGTCGCTATTCGAGTTGATAGCGCGCGAGCAGGCTGAGGTTGTAGGCGACCACAGAAGACCACACGTAGGCTTCGAAGTGCGGCAGGCTCTTCCAGGTGCAACGTGCCAATCCGTATGCACGCTTCAGGCAGGAGATACCGGCCTCGATGCCGGCGCGGAAGTTGCGCAAGCGTCGATAGACCCACTGACTCTTGACCATGTCGGCGATCGCGAGCCCGCGCTTCTTGTGGAAGGCAACGTCTTCGATGCCTTCTGCTTTCGCCGCCCGGAGATTGTCGAGGCTCGCATAGCCGCCATCGGCGGCGACCTGTCGTGGCATCGTTCCGTAGTGTGTTCGATGCCGTTCGAGCATCGGCATGAAGCGCTGACTATCGACCGGATTGCCTCGCTCGATGACCACGTCGAGGATGAGGCCACTGCGCCCCGAAGCCAGATTGATTTTGTGTCCGTACTGAACGTCGCGCGCACCCTTTATGATGATGTCGGTATGCGGCTCGAACAAGCTCACGCACTTCTCGCTCGCGGGGACCTTCTCACCGCCGAACACCCGCCGCTCAGTTTGCGAAATCACCTGCAGAACAAGTGTTTCGTAGTGCGCTACCTGCGCTAGCCAGTCCGGCAGTTCAACGCCGGTGACGCCCGGGCTCAGCAGCTGCTCACGTACCCTCGCTACCGCTTCCAAGGTTGAACGCGTCGCCCCAATCAAATCGCGATACAGACGTTGGCGTTGCTTCGCACCACGCGCATACCACAGCGCCCGCGCACGCTTCTTCGCCAATCGAGTGTGGTTCACGAAGCACAACTCCGGCGCGCCAGGCAACTCGCGCGCCTGTGCGAGCAGACGAACCACAACACGCACGCCATCCCACAGCAGATGACTGTCGCTCGGCGCGTGGATGGCACTGTCCGTTACCGTGCTATCAATCCGTACACGCTGTGCCGGCTCAATGCGCGTCTCTTTCGCCGTCGCCAGCAGGGCGCGATGAATAGACTCCCACGTCGATACCTGGATCGCCGAGACCACCCGCTGTAAGGCAGACTTCTTCGGACGTTCATTACCCGGCAACCGGGCGAAGGCCTGAAAGCTCGCCGAGTCCTGCAGGTGAAAGGCCAGCTCCTCGTAACTCAATTGCCGGTGCTGCTTGAGCACCGCGCAGCGCAGCACCGACTCCGCCGACAGTCCGCGTCGACCGGTGGGCTTCAAACCCCGCCGACACAGATCGTTCATGACCGGCGTGAGGACCTTGGGGTGAGCATCGAGCCACTCGGACATGCCCTGCAGCTCTCGCCCCAGGTCATGGTCAGCAAACAGCTCGTATATACTCGCTTGGGCCGTGCGTTTCTGACGCATTCCCCCTCCTGTGGTGTCGATGATTGTGTGGAAAATCAGAGGTTTGAAGTTCCATTAGATCACGACCTACCGGAGGTTTCGATCCCTTAAGCGACAAATTTTCCTTTTTATTTCAACCGCATCGCGTTTAGGGATGCACACTAGGTAGAAGCCACATGCATGTCTGAGCATATGCGGATGAACCGGAAATCCCAGCTCGGCAACTTCCCCCGCCCTCGCGATAATCTTCCGCACAGCAGACGTCGTCAGAGGTCCTCTGCGCTCTGTCACGAACACATACGGGGACTTCTCATACTCGCGCTGTAAGCGTTTAAGAGCGCGCAATTCTGGCCCTCTAAGCGGGTGTGTGGAGTCAATCCCACCCTTCATCCTTACGGCGTGTAGTTGACCCTGTTTCAGGTCGATTTGGTCCCAGCGGAGAGACACCAATTCGGATACCCGCAGGGCATGGCGGTAAGCAATCAGGATGAGCGTCTTGTCTCGGAACGGATGCCGACCGACCCTGCCGGCAGCCAGCATTAGTTGCGCAACTTCGTCAGGCGTTAAGTATTCGCGTGACCTGACATCCTTGTTTCTGGGTTTCCGGGGTAACTTTCCCGAAAACGGTGGTTGGGGTAGGTCGATGACGTTGGCTGAAGGGCGCATTCTTGTTGACCTCGACTGACCTGACTTTCCCGAAAAGAGGTGGATTCGGGAAAGCTCGGTATACTGGTGATAGCGTCATGTTTGCGTTACATACGCGTTACATCATAGTATGGGAATCGTGGATATGCCAGCCCTGAAAACCGCAACCCTCAACCTGCGCATCGACCCAGGGGTCAAGGAGGCTGTTCGGCTTGCCGCCGCCAAGGACCATCGCAGCATCGCGAACATGATCGAGGTGCTCGTGCGAGCGCATTGCGAGAAAGTCGGGATTGTGGTCCCCGAGCAGTCGGAGCTTTTCGCGAAGAAGGGGTGAACTCATCGAGCCACCCGCGAACCCGAACGATGTTTTGGGTTAACGCCTCACGGTCAACGAAAACGAGGAAAACATGACGGATCGGATGTTAGAAAAGCGACCCACCTTCCGAATACCCGTTAAATTCGTGGATGGTCGGTGGGAGTTTTTCTACGGTGGAGCGGTGCCCGCGAAAGAAGGGGCAATAGGCGATCTTCTCCTGGAAGACTATGCCATTGTCGACAAGGACTTTCTCAAAACTCTCTCCGCGATTCACGAGGAGAAAATTTTTTGTCAAGGCAAAATACTGAAGGTGGCGCTGAGCATCCGCGGTGATCTGGCTGGCGAATATGAAACGTTACTTCAGGAATTGAAGTTCAAAGAAGTCGCCGATTGGGGGCGACTCGAACCGGGGACAACTCGATTTGCAACGATTCATGTGGGTCCTCCATCGCCGGCACAAATCGAGAGCGGGCGAACCGAAGGCGGCGTGTGGCTGGTAATACGAGGGCTCGAAGCAAAGGGCCTGCGAACCAGCCAAATCATAGTCCCCGAAGTTATCTCGAAAGAGCCGCTCTCGAGCCCCAATCATGCTTTCACCAAACTTTCCGAAGTCTTTGAGCCTTGGCGTATCTCCCACACGGGTAATATTTATCGAAGAATTTTCTATCAGGAACGGGACGGTCGTTGGTGTCCACTGGAATATTTGCGTGATCGATCTTTGGTAAAAGCAGAGCGCTCGATTGCGGCTGATCTCTGGAATCGGGTGGCCGATCACCTCGGTCTCGCGAGAATTCATCGTGGCAATAATTCGCCGCTCAGATTATGGAAAAGACCGATCCTCTGGTCCTGACATTAAGAGCGCTGGAATTCGCGGCTTGGAAGCATCGTGATCAGCGTCGCAAGAATGCCGAGGCTTCTCCCTACATCAACCACCCGATCGCACTTGCCACCGTCTTGCGGACCGAGGGTGATGTTGACGACGTGGTCGTGCTGGCGGCAGCGCTTCTGCACGACACAATCGAAGATACGCAGACGACCTGGCAAGAGCTGCGAGGCGAGTTCGGCGAAGAAATTGCCGATATCGTTCTTGAAGTGACTGACTCGAAGTGGCTGAACAAGAACACCCGAAAGCGACTGCAGGTGCAAAAAGCATCGAAGTCCTCCGAGCGTGCAAAACTCGTCAAACTGGCCGACAAAATCTGTAACCTGCGCGACATCCTTGCATCACCGCCGGCGGAGTGGTCACTGGACCGTCTGTGGCGAATTCGTAATTTTCACCTGAAAACGATAACTGAGACAGTCTTGTTCCTGACGCCAACCTTTCCTAACCTCCCTGGCCATGAAGGACCTGTTAGTACTCGTCGCACATTTATTTACTACCATCGCCAAACTCCTGGGACCCGGTGGTGCGAAGGCCGTCGTCGCCGACAGCCTCCTCATGAAGCAGCAACTCCTGGTCATCAATCGTTCTCGGCGACGCGCACCCAATCTCTCGGTATTTGATCGATTCTTGGTCGGCTTCTGGTCATTGTTTCTCAGTCCACGCCGTATTCAGCGGGCTGCCGTGATTATCAGACCATCGACACTTCTGAAATTTCACGACATCCTCAAGAAGCGAAAGTATCGACTCCTGTTTTCATCGGGCAGAAAAGGAAAGCCAGGTCCCAAGGGCCCATCACCGGAACTCATCCAAGCTATCGTTGAACTGAAACAACGTAACCCGCGCTTTGGCTGCCGCCGGATCGCCCAGCAGATCGCCAACACGTTCGGGATCGATATCGACAAGGACCTTGTAAGGCGTGTCCTCGCCAAATACTACCGCCCAATGCCCAACGACGGTGGGCCATCCTGGTTGACCTTCCTCGGAAACACCAAGGACAGCCTCTGGAGCATTGATCTGTTTCGGTGTGAATCTATTCTGCTGAACAGCCACTGGGTGCTCGTGGTGATGGACCAGTTCACCCGTCGCATCATCGGCTTCGGTGTGCAAGCCGGCGATGTCGATGGGTTCGCCCTGTGCCGCATGTTCAATACAGCCATTTCTACCCAGGGTGTTCCGCACTATCTCAGTTCTGACAATGACCCGCTATTCCTGTATCACCGATGGCAAGCCAATTTACAAATTCTTGGGGTCGACGAGATTAAGACCGTCCCGTATACGCCGCAATCGCATCCCTTCGTTGAGCGACTGATCGGGACGATCCGTCGCGAATACCTTGACCACATCTTCTTCTGGAACACTCAGGATCTTGAGCGAAAACTCGTCGACTTCAGGCAGTACTACAACCGCGAGCGGGTTCATCATTCGCTAGGCGGAGATACACCGGGAATGGCTAGCGGTGATCCCCAGCCTCGACGCGCAAATCTCCGTAACTATTCATGGATATCACACTGCAATGGACTTTTTCAGACTCCCATCGCCGCATGAATAGGAATTCGCTACCCACACGACCGAGGCGAAACAGATTGTTGACTTGACCGTGGACGCTTAGAAAGCGCTGCGCGTGTCCGTCCGATCGAAACCCGCGCATCTGCCTTTCTTGTTCCCGCGTCGGCTCGTGTGAAACTTCCGCGCGGTTATTCGCATAGTGATCTTGGCAGTGTGGCACGGACGGCATTACCTCGCGTTTGGCTGAGGCGTAACTACGGAGCTTATGGGTTGTTATCTCGATAGGAACGGCTGTTTGTGAGCGTAGCGCCTTTCGAAAGAAGCGCTTAGCGGCTTTAGTATCCTTGCGTTTTTGTACGAGGATCTCAATCAGATCGCCGTCTTGGTCCACGGCTCGCCAAAGGTAACGACGCTTTCCTTGAATTGAGACGACGACCTCATCGAGAAACCAACAGTCGCCGCAAGGCCCCTGATGTTTCCTAATTCGGCGAGCGTAATCGGGTCCAAACGTCAGACACCACTGGCGGATAGTTTCATACGAAACCGTCACGCCGCGCTCGGCTAAAAGGTCTTCGATATCGCGAAAGCTGAGCGTAAAACGAGGGTACAACCACACCGACCGCGCGATGATTTCAGGCGGAAATCGATATCCGCGATAATTAGGAGCTTCTGTCATGCGTTAATTGTCCGCGATCCGGCGCCAACCTGACAGAACCTAAAAGAGCTTACCCGGCGTGCCCTGTTTGTCGTCGTGCAGCGCCTTTTCCGCAAAGCAAAAGAACTCCAAAACCGCGCGTACGTTATTCGGCCAGAACTTACGGCGCACTGCTTCGAGATACAGCGCCTTTAGGCGATCGTCGTCGCTGAGATCGGCTGCGTTAATGTTGTCGAAGTCAGGCGTCATAACTTCTCGATTGGCGGGAGCTCGCCGGCAGCCACGTATCGATCGTAAATTTTTCGCAGAATACTCGGCCGATGCTCGGCGACGATGTCGATGGCTTTCGGCAACGCCACACGCAACTCATTTTCCGCGAGTGTTTTATTCGGGTCCCCTCCTCCGAGTTCTACAAACGCTTTCTCCACGTCCGTGGTCAGTTTGGTTTTCTTGCCAAGTTGGATCATGCACTCGCTGCCGCCGCCCAAGGCTTCACCTTTTTCGCGATCACCTTGCCGGACTCGTTTTCAGCCACACGCAATTCGTAAGTTTTCTGCAGGTTCATCCACACTTGCGGTGTGGTTCCGAAGAACCGCGAGAGCCGTAGTGCCGTGTCGGCCGTGACGCCACGCTGCCCTTTCAAAATGGCCGAGACACGATTCGCGGGCACGTCTAATGCTTGCGCCATTGCATTGGCCGACAAGCCGAGCTCCTCGAGCTCCTCACGCAACACTTCGCCGGGATGTACCGGCCGCATACCATTTTTAAAACTCATGTCCTAAACCTCATTCAGTGATAGTCCACGATCTCGACATCGTAAGGACCATCCTCTTTCCAACAAAAACAAATGCGCCACTGTTGATTGATCCGAATGCTGTGCTGCCGTGCCCTATCGCCGGATAACCGCTCTAATCGATTACTCGGCAACCCGGCCAGGTCTTGCAGCGATTCTGCACTGTCTAAAACGGTCAATCGGCGCGCTGCCTGATTCGCAAAGCCTTGAAAGGCGCGAACCCGTTGGCCTCCAAAAAAGCGTTCGGTGTTACGGTCGCCAAAGCTTCGAATCATGGACACTGACCCTAGCACACTTGTACGCTGTACGTAAAGTATATAATGCGGTGTGCGCGATATCCTAGAATGTGGTTACCCCCAAACCCACATTCACACATTCCCACATTCCCACAAATGAGCTAATGTACGCGCCATGATTATCGCGTTCCTGAATCAAAAAGGCGGCGTTGGCAAAACCACCCTCTCCATCAATGTGGCCGCAGACCTCGCCAACCGGGGCCACAAAGTCCTGCTCATCGATGCTGACAAGCAAGGCTCAACGAGCACCTGGGCGAGTCTTCGCGAGGATGCGCCCTTTCAGGTCGTGAGCCTGGCACGTGAGAACATGGCGCGCGACGCCTTGAAGCTCGCCGCCGATTTCGAGTTCACCGTGATCGATGGCCCACCACACGCCGAAGAAATAGCCCGTTCCTGCATCATCGCTTCCGATTTCGTGGCGTTACCGATCGAGCCCTCGGGTCTATCGACTTGGGCATCAGACTTAACCGTCAAACAGGTCCAGGAAGCTCAGGAGTACAAAGAAACCCTCAAATGTGGGTTTGTGGTTTCCCGCAAAATTCGGAATACGGTGATTGGCCGGCAGATTCGCGAGATGGCCGCCGAAGGCGGTATCCCGATCCTCACGGCCGAGGTCGAGAATCGCGTGCCCTTCGCGGAAAGTCTGACTATGGGTCAGAGCATTTTCGAGTGGGCGCCAAAGAGCCCGGCCGCTCACGAAATTCAATCCCTAACCAAAGAAATCCTCAGCCATGGCACAGAAGAACTTCGCAACCGCACCCAAACCGGCTAAGCAGCCGACCGACGATCAGATCGCCGCGTTCGAGCGCGGCGGCACCGGTCACGACAAGCCCAGTCAGCGAGCGGGCACGCCAACTGCCGCGAAGACGAAGACCGAGCCTACTAAGCGTCTGAGCTTGGACCTGCCGCAAAGCCTGCACACGCGTTTTAAGACCGCCTGCAGCGCCACGAGTCGCAAGATGGTTAACGAGATGCAGACCTTCATTGCGGCCCGCACCGAGGAACTCGAGAAAGAGGCGGGTATTACCCACAAATGAACAAACCCATATTTGAGGGTTTGTTCATGACAGGACACCGGTGCCATGGACTTTGACTTCTCCGACCTGGTGGGACCGTTCAGTGCACTCGCGGCGTTCGTATCGGCCGCCATTGCCTATCAAGCCAATCGGAATGTCGCTAAGTCTGACCGAGTGCGGCAGGTCCGAGAAGTCTCGCTACTCGCCAACAAGGTGGTGGCGGCAACCATCCACATCGACGACCTCAGCAATGAACTGGAAATGGGCTACCAGACCTTGTTCATGTTTGCCGGGCAGGGCGGCAGCAGCCGTCTCAAATTGTACGTAGATGAGGTGGAAAAGAAGCAAACAGCGATCGGCCCGATGCAACAGGCAGCCCGGAGCGTGCTGGATAACGATCCGCAGAAACTCAGCGATGAGCAGATCACTGACAGGCTGTTGGAATTTGAGGGGAATCTGGCGCACCTTGACCGCGTCAGAGAAAAATTCCATCACGATCTCGCCTCAATTGAGTCGCAGAACCAGCGTCGACGAGCTCGCCGCGTGCATCCAAGGCGGCCCCGCCTGAGCGCACACACCGGGCAAAGCCGCTCTACTGAGGAATCATCATGACGAGGACAATGTTAACGACGCAACTCTTCGCTGCTGCTGCGATGCTGCTCGTCACAGTAGGTACCCTTCCGGCGGCAGCACAGACGTTCGATGCAGAAAACGGATAGATATTTGCAAGTCGGGTTAAACCAGCGCGGCAAAGAGATCAGCCCAAAGCGCGGCATGGTGAAAAGATACAGGGAAGCGAAAAGCACGGCGGCATACATCGCAGCATGGCCAGAAAACAGGTCATTGCCCGTCCACTCGAAGCCACGAAACACCCTGACAATATTTTCATGACTGAACGCCCAATAATAAATAAGGGCAAGCACACCCATAACAAGATATTCAAAGTACGCGGCTGCCCCCGTTTTGCGTAATGCGGCGGGTCGAGTATTGGTCTTTGGCTTACTCTCAATCATTGAAGCGGTCGCGGGTTCGCTCAAAAGTTTGTTGCTGCTGTCGCTGCAAGGTTTGCTCGTTTTTCTCGATAATCTGCGCTCTCTGAAACTTGTTTTTCGAGATCAGCTTTTTGTATTCCTGCGTGGAAATGCTGCCGCTATCGTGGGCTTCGTCAATCTCTTTGCGTTCGTCTTCCAGTGCTTCAAGCTGCTGCTCAATCGGCACTTCTTCTTCTTTGCCTCCAGTGATATCCATTATCGAGGCTCACTTTTCAATTTCGGTTCTGGATCACTCACGACCACATTTCCCGCACTGCATCCCGTTCCTCATCCCCGATAACATCCATATAAATCGTTGTCATTTCTAAGGTCGTATGCCCCAGCCATTTTTGAACAAGGCGCGGATTTCGGGTGCTTTGGGTGGCTCTCACGCCGAAACCATGCCGTAAACCCTTCGGGCTGGCCTGTGCCCCCTGCACTTCGGCTGCATCCATAACGGCTTTGACATGGTTATAGGCTTGCGTCCTGCCCCACTGCCAGAGCCGTGAGGGGCGTTTACGCGATTTCTGAGCCTTACGGATGCCGTGAACCAATTCGAGGGCATCCAGCGTGCTGTCAGGGACAGGAACAGAGCGATATTTGATCTTCTTGCGTTGCTTGAGCGTCCGAAACTTGATTGCGCCCTCTGTCACGTCGACGCTCTTGGCGGTCAATTCCAACGCCTCAGATATCCGGCAACCTGTATGCGCTAACACAAGGCAGAACGTCCGCACCTCGGCGCGGGGCTGTGCAATCGCTTGAGCAATGAAATTCTCCAATTCATCGGCATTCAGATATTTGCGGTTTCCGTCATTTGTGAACAGATCATTAGTCATTTGTTCACCTTATTGTCAACCCATGAATCAGTAAAGCCACTTTGATGCAATCGCCGTGACTTATCTGTGAACAGTTTAGTAGGAAAGTGTTCACTCGGTTCCGAAAATCGCAGTTAGCAAGCTCCACGACTACGTTGAGCAGATCGCGACAAAAAGTGTGATTAGTGTTCTGGAAATGGACGAGGCAGAGCTCGCGTTGAGGGTGTTGACCGCTGAAATCAATCTGCCAAAGTAGTCGAATCTCCGATGGAAATATGCGCTTTCAGAAGCAGCCAAGGCTCGCTACAGAGCCAAACCGTATATTTCCGTTAAAATGCGCCCGCTACCCCAAGTACCGGCGACGCAATGAGAAGGACAGGGCCGCGAGAGGGTATCAATCCAAGCGCGTGGAAAGGGCCAAGAAGATCGTTGAATTGCACCGGGCGGGGCTGTCGCTGCGGCAGATCGCGGTAGTGGTCGGATGCACGCATAAGACCGTAGCAAACGAATTGAGGCAACCACTCGCAATCGCAATAGATTCATTGACTTAGCTGTGGTGTGTAAAAAATGGCCCTATGTATTGGTGGCGGAGCCAGTTGATTCCCTGATTTCTAGATCGAATTGATCGAAAGTAATACCTGGGGGTCCGGGGGGCGGAGCGCCCCCGGCTTGTATGGGTCGGGGGGCTGAATCTACGGTGCGCGGTCTTGGGATGCCGGGGCTGGGTTGGTCTGCATGGGTCTTTTCTGATCGCACCGCGTTTTTTTGCTACTGTCGCGCGCCGGATCGGAGTCGGAAGAAGACCCTTTTAAGGTGAAAACCGGTGGAATCGGATCAGCCAACCCCGCGCTGAACGGCAGGACCGGGAAGGACCACAGGAGGGGGAGACGGGAGAAGAAAAGCCCGGAGAAGGGCCGCAGGATCGCCCAGGAGCCTCCCTGGCGGACTTGCGGGCCGATCAGATAGGGGGGGCATCGGTTGCCAGCAGGCGCCGGCACTGAGCGACCTCAGGCTCGATTACTGGGCGACAGACGGCTGGGGGGGGGTACCCGGCCAGCGTTCGCCCGTCACGGGGCAGCCTCAACGCGCTACCGAGCCTTGTTTGGGCCTCAGCGTGCCCACGGGCTTGTCCCATCCGCTGTTGAAATTCAGCGGCGGCTCGGTTGACGACTACGCAACCATTCCCGACGATTCATCGAGCCCCAGCTGAGCGTCACGTGCTCGCGCCACCCACACGATCAACACAACTGATCTCCGGGGTTAAGGAGATGCTATCTCGAAGCTCCACGAACTGTTGGATGGTTTCGTGACCTGAGTCGGACCGCGCTTCTCAGACCTGATCGAGAGCCTTGCCACCCCAGGGCCGCCCCTCGACGACCAGCTTGTACATCTTGTATGTACACCATCGGTCAGCTGCGGCAAATGCCTCGCTCAGACTGTACGGTTTGCCGCTGTGGATGATTGTCTCGGCCGCCAGCCATTTGTCAAGGTGGTCCCGGCAACAGAAGAAATTCGTGTTGATGCACACGACCAGGTAGTAAGGTGCATCGCTCGGAATACGATCCTCGATCCAGATCCAAATATCATCAGGCGTGTGCTCGGTAATCTTGCTACCGGTGTCATTGTAGCTAATCGAGATCTCACGGTCACAGTATCTACACGCCGATCGGATGGCCAACATACGCTCCAAGGTCGGTGCCAACGTCAGCGCGTCCATGGCGCAGGGCGAATATGCGATGCGTCCACTGTCTCCCCGTACGATCCGATGGATGGTTGGGATAGCCGCCACCGGATAGAAGGCGATGACGTTCTTAAAGAACGGATCGCGATAGATTCCGCCAACGCTCTCAAATACGTCGAGTACCTGTTTAACCACCTCCAGCGGCTGTACCGTCTTCTCAGCGACTTCCTCAAGCGACGGCCGCCTACCTTCCTCCAGCAGGGTATTGCTAATATAGACATAGATCGTGCGCATCTCTGCGCTGATCATCGAAGGGTCGACCGGACCGCAGTCCTGCTCACCCGTGTTGGTTTCAGCGTTGGTCATGTTTCCTCCTCATGTTGGAGCTAGCTTGGGGTCCGTTTCATTTGCTGCGGTGGATGCCAGCCCGCTGTTGAAGCTCGACGGCGGCTCGGTTGAAATTCTACGCGACGTTCACCACCACTGAGACCCCGCCGCCGGCACGATCGCCGGGTTTCCGCCGCCCGACTACAGAGGCAATATGTGGAGATTTCATTTGGCTGCGCTTCCGATTATCAGGTCCGAGTCCGAGCCTTCCCGCAGGGATAAATGACAAGGGAGCGACCCCAACCGGGGGGGCTACGTGTCCGTACACACGAATGGGAAATGAAGAGTGGGTGCGGACACGGAGACACCCCAAAAAGGGGGGGGGTCGCTCCCGTTCGCTCCCCCTTCCGCTCTTCGACCCCGTGCCGGGCTTCGATCAGACGTAACCACAGCGGGGGCAATCCGATAGAAAAGCGGGTCCTGGGAAATGGGACCCAAAAATCCGGGGAAATGGGGTCCAATTCCATTTCCCACGCTGTATCGTCACCGGAGCTGGGAAATGGGGTCCCAATTTTCGGCCAATTTTCAAGTGAGGAAAGCGCCTCGAATCCGGCCCTGGCCCGAGCTGCAATTTCGCGCAATTCCCAAATCTCAGAAGGGTTGATCCGGGGGCAACGCTCCGCCTTAAAAAACGCCAAAACTGCTCCAAGACATCTGTGTATAGCATTCGATATCACCCCCCCCCTCCCCGCGCACGTTTTTCGTTGCGGAGTTGCTGGAAGTGATCTCGTTTAACTTCCAGCTTCGCGCTTCTCGTCTCTCCCCCTGTGGTGTTCGGACCTGTTCTGTCCGATCCCGGCAGCAATGTGAAAAAGGGTTTTGTCAGGTTGTTGCGCGCAGGCCCGATCTTTCGAGCAAGTAGAATCATCGTCAATCAGCAGGCGCATGTCACCTCCGACCAAGTGAGAAATGCCTTGGAGCGTAGTTCACGATAGTTCTTCGCTCTGAGGAGATGACGACCGAGGCGAAACAGATTGTTGACTTGACCGTGGACGCTTAGAAAGCGCTGCGCGTGTCCGTCCGATCGAAACCCGCGCATCTGCCTTTCTTGTTCCCGCGTCGGCTCGTGTGAAACTTCCGCGCGGTTATTCGCATAGTGATCTTGGCAGTGTGGCACGGACGGCATTACCTCGCGTTTGGCTGAGGCGTAACTACGGAGCTTATCGGTTGTTATCTCGATAGGAACGGCTGTTTGTGAGCGTAGCGCCTTTCGAAAGAAGCGCTTAGCGGCTTTAGTATCCTTGCGTTTTTGTACGAGGATCTCAATCAGATCGCCGTCTTGGTCCACGGCTCGCCAAAGGTAACGACGCTTTCCTTGAATTGAGACGACGACCTCATCGAGAAACCAACAGTCGCCGCAAGGCCCCTGATGTTTCCTAATTCGGCGAGCGTAATCGGGTCCAAACGTCAGACACCACTGGCGGATAGTTTCATACGAAACCGTCACGCCGCGCTCGGCTAAAAGGTCTTCGATATCGCGAAAGCTGAGCGTAAAACGAGGGTACAACCACACCGACCGCGCGATGATTTCAGGCGGAAATCGATATCCGCGATAATTAGGAGCTTCTGTCATGCGTTAATTGTCCGCGATCCGGCGCCAACCTGACAGAACCCTCCCGACCACTTAGCGCGTTCGAGCTTGAGATCGCGGTCGTCGAGGCGGCCCATGACAGTACCCGAAGTGACGACGTCGCCTGCCCGTACAGGCGCCTCCGCAATGTATCCGTCGAAGGGAGCGATCACAGCGCGCTGCACCTGGCCGACCAGTGTCGCATCGGCCTTGACGTCGTGATTTACACGCACGATCAACGCGAGTAAGAAGAGGGTGGCGACCGCAGCGACGCCTGCCTTGAAACTCAAGTGGCCGGGTTCGATAAAGCGACGCAGTTCGGTGCCGAGCGCGATTGTCGTGCGCTTGAGCGCAGGAAGCTGCGCGTTGCGCTTGGTATGTAAAATCGGGCCAACGATGCTAACCACCGTTTCGGCGAGGGCGATGTCTTCGGTGTTCAGAACCTGTTCGTGATTGCGCTCGAGCGTGACCGCACCGACCAAAGTGCCCGCGTTCGAGAACGGCAGCGTGTGGATTTCGCGCGAGCCGAATTCCGCCTGCAGGTGTTGATGCGAACGCGTCAGCGCCAGCGACCGGCTATCGTCGTCTGGCAGGGATAGGCGCCGGTCCTGATCGATGGCTTCGCCCATCGCGGCGGCAACCGAGCGCACCAGATTGGTTCGCTGCTCGAAGCGCGCAGTGTTTGAAATGGCGACGACGGTGACCTGCACGCGATCTCGGAAGCCGACCGACACGCGTGTGCATTCGAGCAGCCGGCCGAGTGCACTGGCCACGGCAGCCGCGGCGGCGCCGAAGGCCTCGTGTTTAACCGCTTCTCCGATGGTCTCGACGACGATGTTGAGACGCAGGTTGGGCCCGGCGTTGAGATGCTCGATGACCGATTCAAGCCACGTGCCGCCCCAAGATAAAACCTGTTGTGCAGCATCCTGGCGCTGTTTCATGCGCGCCGTCATTTCAATGACGACGGCGCCGATGGTGCGGTTGTCGACGACCAGCGGCGTGGCGATCACGTCGCAACCCTGCGCGACATCGGAGCCGGCGGTGAGCGCAAGTGCTTCGACGACCTGACGCTGTTCGTTGAGCGCCAGCTTTGCGGCCGACAGCATGGGCGCCGTCAGCATCGTCCGCGGCGGCCATATGGCGATCGGATCAGCAGCCCCGACTCGCCCGTCACCCACCAGCACGGCCGCGCGCACCGTACCCTGGACCATGGTGCACTGTAAGTCTAGCCAGGCCTGGATCAATCTTTTATTCGGGCTTTCCATCTGCCGTTCTTGTATTAATTCCCCTGTTTAGGGTATAGCGGCGGCGGCAGGCGTTCTTTGAGGTAGGCGTGACGACGGAGTTGCCCCAGGATTTCGATCGCGGATGGATGAAGACCGTGGCTTACGGCCCGGATCCCGGTGGATCACTGGCTATAGCGGAGTTGGATGAAACCCGGCTTGGCGCTTCGGCCCCTAATTGTGCCCGATAGAATGTGTCAGGCGCAGAGTCGCGCTTGCGGAAACAACAGTTCGACGGTTTCCGTCAACGCTTCGGCCGCTTCGCTGCGCACGTCCGATAAGATGTCGGCGTTAGCTTCGGTGACCTCGACCGCACTCGGGTCGAGGATGGCGAAGACCGCGTCGCAGTCGAGTTCCGTGCGATCGGCGCGGAGCATGGTGACCGAGGTGTGCATTACGGCAGCCTCGAGGGCGAATGCCGCGGCCTCGGCCGGTTCGTTCTGCCAGCGCACCGCTTCCACGAAACCGCCCGGGAAACTCCAGCTCTTCATCAAGGCTGCGCCGACCTGCGCGTAATCACAGCCGATCATTTCGCGCTCGACCAGATGGACGGGGCGCGCCTCTTCGTGCGCACGCTCGAATGCGGCGGCGCAGGCCTCGGGTACGCATTGATCGAGTATCAGGTGACCGAGGTCGTAGAGCAGGCCCTCGACGAAAAACCGTTCAGCGTCGAACAAGCCGCAGGCACTTCCGAACGACTTGGCCAGCAGACCGCAATGAATGCTGTCGGTCCAGAAATCATGCATCGTGATCGTATGCGGAGACATTTTCGAGAAAGCGTCGGCGACGGTTGTCGCCAGCACGAGGTCGTGGATCTGCTGTGCACCGAGTAGATTGACCGCACGGTCGATGGTGTCGATCTTGGTGGTGAAACCGAAGAACGCGCTGTTCGCGAGCTTGAGCAGCCGCGCTATAAGCGCGGGGTCGTGCGACACGACCGCGGTCAGATCTGCCATAGACGTTTCTGGATCTTCCATTACGCCTTTGACCCGCAGATAGATGTGCGGTAACGAAACGAGGTCCGTCGTCTGGGCGATCAATGCTTCAGGGCTTGTGTGCATAAGATCCTTGTGTGTTTTTCGGAGATTTTCGACGTTGTTGCTATTCGACGCCGCGTCCGCGACCTGCCGGATCCTCCGAATAATCGGCCGAAAAGCGGAAAGCTTGACCGTTGCGGATTCCGGGTCGAATAATTCTTTAGAGGTTACTTAGCTAATGCCTCGAAATAATTCCGGCAAAATTCGAGTTATTGGAATTGCTGAATGGCCCTCGAAAAAATTTCAACTTTATGTATACCCTCTTTTGTTAGCTACTGAAGACGATAAATTAGGAGGAGCTTGGCGATGCGGCGTTTAACTAATTTTTGGAAACGGGTGAGCCTGGTTATAGCCATCACTGTCTTGATGGTTGCACTGGCGCCCGTTTCCGCCCAGCAAGCCCCAAACGAAGCCCAGATGCGCCAAATGATGGAACAAGCCCAGAAAATGCAGGCTTGCATGGCCAAGGTTGATCAAAGCGTCCTCGAAAACCTCCGTATCGAAGGCGAGGCCATGGGCAAAAAAGTCTCCGCCCTTTGTACCGCCGGCAAACGCGAAGAGGCACTGTCTGCAGCTATCGCAGACAGCAAGAAGATCGCCAGTTCACCGGGGCTCAAGCAGATGCGCCAATGCAGCGAATCGCTGGGCGACTTTAAATTCGGCGTTTCGCCGCCGACGCCCCAGGAAATCGAAAAGAACGGTCACGTTTGCGACAAACGCTGAATTATTCTTTGGAATCTCTACTTAGAAAACGATCGGCAGCTCGAGATAATCGTTGTAAATAAACTTCCGGTGCGCGCGGAGTTCCGGCGTCAAGGCCTTGTCGATCTCCGCATTATCGCAACCGTAAGCCGATGGGTTCCGAAACCCGCTCGCCATCGGGCAGAGATCATCCGGTAGCGGATCCAACAGCCCGCAAGTCGTCGACCAGTAGATGTCGACCGCGGAGAGACTGTCGCCGATCAGATATTTGCTGCCACGGCTTTTCTGCGCAGCGAGTTGCTCATGAAACGCATTCAGTGTGTTCACTATGCGCGCGGGCGCGGCTTCGGCGCGCGTCGGCGTATAACCGTATTTGGCACCCAGGAATTCCCAAAACGCCCGCCCGTCATGTTCCGCGGGCAGACTTTGCAAGGGGCCATGCGCCATGCCGAGGCGCTTCAGCCAGAGGAGGCCGTTCTCGCCAGCCAGTTCATTGAGGAGACCGAACATTTGCATGCGCAGGCCGCCATCCTCGGGGATCAGTCGCGGCTCCGGCTCCAACCGTTCGGCGAGATTCAATTGATCGATCCATTTGGACCGCGGCAGTTCGTCATTCCAGATCGCGACGGGGGCGCTCGCCTGCCCGGTCCAGGCGACGAGCTCGCTTTGGGAATCGTCCATGCCGACCAGGAGGTCTGATGTCCCTTCGTTGCCGGTGACGACCGGTGTGTACGGAATACCCTTGACGTAGAACAAGCCCTTGCAGGCTTCGCGCCACGGCCCCGGAATCGGATAAGCGCCGAGGACGAGGCGCAGGCCCGACATCTTTTTAGCTTCAGCGATAGTGGCGTAATGCAGCTTGATATCGGTCGCTTGGATTTGCGCAGCCATGGCGCAGTCACTCCCTCGATTTACTTGCCGTCGACGCTGAACGCGATCAGCACGTTGCCCGGTGTCCACAGGTTCCACATGGCGTAACCTGAAACGACGTAAACGTGGCCGTTCGCAATGGCGGGGCCGGGGCCGTTGAGCGATCCGCCGCGTCCGGGGGTGCCGTTCACCGTGTCGTAATCCTGCCGCGTGTCGTAGTCCCAGACGACCGTGCCGTCTTCGATTGAATACGCCCGAAGATGTCCGTCGAGACTGCCGGAGAACACTATGCCCGGCATGCCGCTCACCGCGGCGAGCTGTCCCGTATTACACCGCTCGCGGCCGTCGCAGGTGCTTTGCGGCGGGTCGACTTCCCAGGCGACGCTGCCGTCGGCGATATTCACCGCCGTAATTCCGCCTGCTTCACCCGCCTCTTGTTCCCAGGCTTCGGCGATGGCGACGTAGGCCTTCTCCCCGTCCACCGCGAAACCCCATTCGATGCCGCCGACGATGCCGCCGTCGCCGACTTCGGTCACCCACAGGATCTCACCGGTCGCCGGGTCGAGCGCATAGAGCTGTCCCGACTTCTGGCCCGCGAGCAAGATGCGGCGCCCGCCGTTGAGGGTCACGAGCACGGGCGAGCTGCCGAAGTCGTGATCCGGCCCGTTCGATGCGGGACAGGCAACCTGCGATTCAGGCGAGGGATCGGTGCAGGCGATGTTGAAGGCGTCGCCGGCCAAGGTCTGTTGGATCCACTTGATCTCGCCCGTGTCCATCGCGAGCGCCATCACGGCGTCGGATTCCGGCGCCGCGGGATCCGAGTAGCTGTCACCGGTGACGATGTAGATCGTGTTGCTATCCGGGTCGAGGGTGGGCGCGGTCCAAACAGCAGCACCCGAGGGTGCCCAGAGTTGCGCGCCGACGGGATTTTTGCCGCGCTTGCTCGGCGCTTCGGCAATGGTGTGGCGCTTCCAGATCGACTCGCCCGTCGCCGCATCCACCGCCATTACACCGCCGCGGAAGGTGCAGCATTCGTAATCGGGCATCGCGCCCGCGATTTCCTCGAGCGATGAGATCGGCACGTAAAGCCGGTTGTCGTGATAGACCGGACTGCCGGTGATGCGCACGTGCGGATGATCATCGGTGACGATGTTCCAGTGCTCTTTGCCGGTTTCGGGATCGATCGCATAGACCTTGCCGGACAGGTCGCCGAAGAAGAGACTCACGGTGCCGTCGGCGAGTTGACCGAGCGTCAACGCGGTGCGAACGCCCGCAAGGGCTTCGAAAGCCCACAGCGCGCAGCCTGTGTCGGCATTCAAGGCGATCACGAGCCCCGAGAAGGTGCCGAAGAAAAGCCGGCCGTCAGCCACGATGGGATGCCCCGACATGGTCGATACGGCGGGTACGCCGAAGGCCCATTTCATCTTGAGCTTGGGTACGTCGGCGGCGGTGAGTCCGGCGCGCTCGGCAGATTGAAACCGGGTGTTCTCGAGATCATTCCCCCAGCCGTTCCAGCCGGAGTCGATGTGCTGGATCGGTTTGTCGGGTTTGTTCGCGCAAAAGGCTGATTTCGGAATCGCGGCCGCGCCTGAGGCGAAGTCGCCGAGCGACTGGCCCGATGCGTATTCCGTGACGGCGCGGCGCTCGGCGTGGGTCAGATTTCGCGTATACGGCGCCATCAGGCCGGCGCTGATCGTGGAGAAGATATCGCGCGGGTCTTTCTTCTTGAGCTCCGCGAGCGACGGCATGCGGGGGAGGCTGCGGTCGTGGCAGTGGGCGCAGGCCCCTTTGTAGATCTTTTCACCGTCGGGCGTGGCCGCGTCTTGCGCGAACACGGGGCTGACTACTGTGACGATAACGGCGAGGAGACAGGCAAGGATCCGCACAGTGTTCTCTCCCTTGGGCGAATGAAGGATGAGATTATTGCAGAATTCGGTGAGGTCGTATGGCTCGCCGTAGTATTTCTAAGCTTCCCGGGCACCGTATACTGAGCCGGATGTAAGAAGGGAGAAACCCATGGCGACCCTGGAAGAACGACTCGAAGGATTACTGGCGCGCGAAGCGATCCGCGATCTGCCGCTGCGCTACTGCGACTGTGTGTGGCGGGATGATTTCGACGGCCTGATCGATCTGTTTACCGAGGACGGCGTGTTCGTCGTGATCACGGCGGCGGGCGAGCGGACGTTCGCGGGGCGTGACGCACGCAATGATCTATACCGCAAAGCCGCCCACATTATGCCGCGGCCCTTCATCCACAATCATGTCATCGAGCTGACCGGTCCCGATCGTGCCTCGGGGCGCTGCTGCCTCGACTTGCGCAGTGCTCGCAACGACATGGGCTGGCAGGGCGCGGGCTTCTACGAGGACGAGTACATCAAGGTCGGTGACGCGTGGAAGTTTCAGTTACGGCGGTTTCATGCGCTGCATCTGGAGGAGATCCCGGAGATTTTGGCACCGGCTCAATGAGGGTTTATTCGCCCACAAGCGAGCACTTCATTTGTAAAAACTTGGAATCGTTCTTACAGACTGACCGCTTGGATTCAAGATGGTCTGACAAGTGCCGTCGCATACGCACCTTCCGATGCAATCAGAGTTCGCGAGATCAGGGTTCGCTATCTGTAAGAGTGCTGCACTGCCGCGGGTAGGCGGTTTGCGACTGCAAGCGAAACTGCCGTACCGGTCATAGAGAGAGCGCCTGCTGGTAGTCATCGAGCAGATCTTCGGGGTCTTCGATACCGACAGAGATGCGGATAAGCGACTCGTCTATGCCCATGCTGGCACGTCGCTCAAGACCCATTTCGTAATAAATCGTGTGCGCGACAGGAATCGCCAAAGTGCGGTTGTCACCAAGGTTGCTCGATAGTACGGTCAGGTCCAGACGGTTCATAAAGGAAAAGCAATCAATATCGTCCCGCAGTTCGAACGAGAGCAGCGCGCCGGGGTAGCGGAATAGTTTGCGGCACAGTGGATATTGCGGATGATCCTCGAGACCTGGATAGTAGACTTTCTTCACCGCATCTTGGCCATTGAGGAATTCCGCCAACGCTTGAGCATTGCTGCATGCGCGTTCCATGCGCAGCGCGAGTGTCTCCGCCCCGAGCGCAAGCTGATGAGCAGCGTCCGGCCCAAGCGATGCACCGAAGTCACGAAGACCCTTTTTGCGAATCTGCGTGAGCCCCCAGGTTGCCCGATCGCCTTTCTTATAGGCGTCGTGGATGTTCTCAAAGTTCGACCAGTCGAACAGCCCCGTGTTGGTGAGCATTCCGCCCAGCGCGTTACCGTGGCCGCCGACGTACTTAGTGAGTGAGGTGATGATTAAACTCGCGCCGACATCAATAGGCTGGAACAGATAAGGGGTCGTCATCGTATTATCGACGAAGTACACGAGACTATGCTCGCTACACAAAACGCCGATGAGTTCTAGGTCGCCGACCTGCGTGCGCGGATTGGCGATCGTCTCCACGAATACCAACCTGGTGTTCTCCTGGATGGCAGCACGCACGTTCTCCACATCGGTAGCATCGACAAAAGTGACGTCGATGCCGTGTGTGGCAAACGTGTTGAAGAGGCTGTTCGTATTGCCAAACAAGAAAGAGCTCGAGATGAAGTGATCGCCGTTTCGCAGCAGCGCGAACAGCGCCGTACCGATCGCACCCATGCCGGTGGCAAAAGCGACCGAGGCGACACTGCGTTCCATCTTCGTCAGTTTCCGCTCAAGCGCGTTGACCGTCGGATTCACCTGCCGTCCGTAGGAGTAGCCGGCGTTACGGCCTTGAAAGACAGCGGCCAGATCTTGAGCGTCCTCATAGCCGAACGCGACTGAGTGATGTACCGGTTTGTGTAGCGAGCCGTGCTCGATCCCGTCCTGGCGATCCGCGTGTATGATTGTGGTGGTGAATCCTGTCGCTTTCATGGTGAGACTCCAAACGAAAAAACCCGCTCGGCACGGCCACAGCGGGTTTTAAGTTGTCGCTTTAGCCGTACTTCTAACGCGCCCGCAAGCTGATGATCAAATCGGCGCTATTCACGTTTATAGGCATCTCGCGTGGTCGTGTCAAGATGCGCCCTTACCTTTTACACTTCAATCGAGCATCACGACGATCTTCCCCAGCGCCCGCCGTTCCGCCAGGTCGCTGATCCCCTGGCCGGCCTCGGCCAGCGGATAACGCTTCGACACATGCGGCCTGATCTTGCCGGATGCGTAGAGTGCCATCAGTTCGCGGTTGTTGTCACGGTTCGTCTCGGCTTCGCGGTCGGTAAACGAGCCCCAGAAGACGCCGACGATCTGGCACCCCTTGAGCAGCACCAGGTTGAGCGGGATGCTGGGGATCCCGGCGGGAAAACCGACCACGAGGAAGCGGCCCTGCCAGGCGATCGCCCGCAGTGCGGCTTGGGCGTAATCGCCGCCCACGGCGTCGTAGATGACGTTCGCACCGTCGGGCGCGGTCGCTTCTTTGAACTGCGCGGATAACGCCTTGGTGCCGTCCTTATCGAACGGCCCGCGTTCGTAGACGATACCTACCGACGCGCCGTGTGCCTTGGCTAACTCGACTTTCTCATCACTGGAGGCGGCCGCGACGACGCGCGCGCCCATGGCGCGTCCGAGTTCGACCGCAGAGAGGCCGACGCCGCCCGCGGCGCCCAGTACTAATAGGGTCTCGCCCGCTTTTAATGCCGCGCGCTGCTTGAGAGCGTGATAGGTCGTGCCATAGGTAAAGATGAAAGCGGCGGCCTGATCGAAGGGCATGCCGTCCGGCATGGGCGCGCATTTGCTCGCCGGCGTGACGACGTATTCCGCCATACCGCCCCAACCGACGAGCGCGATGACGGTATCGCCCGGCGCGAATCCCGTGACGCCTTCGCCTACCGCGTCGATTTCACCGGACACCTCGCCGCCTGGAGAGAACGGCCGATCCGGCCGGAACTGGTACTTGTCCTCGATCATGAGCGTATCCGGATAATTGACGCCGCAGGCGCGCACGCGAATACGGACTTCGCCGTTGCCGGGTTCGGCGGCGTTAACGTTCTCGAGGGTCAAGGTTTCCGGTCCGCCAGGGGCTTTGCTCAGAATGGCCTTCATTCGGTGCTCCGTTTGGTGTTGGGATTCATCACTATGGTAATGCGTAATTGGTTGCGGGGTTGGCGGCATGTGAGTGATCCACCCGTTGAATTTGGAGTAGGGAGTGGTGCTCAATTCGCCCGCAAGCGGGCTCCTACTAATCGAGATTTCGCCGATCTATCGGGGACGCCGTCGGAGCCCGCTTGCGGGCGAACAGCCGGTCATCGTCTCCTCCGATTCAGATCCTCGAATGCGTTCATGGATCCAGGCCGCGCTCCGGGTTATGGTGCGTTCCTATTTTTTTGGCTAAGGCCGTGCAGGGGTTGGCATCGTGACCGAAACGCAGAAAATCGTGCAACAGTGGTTTGACCACATCGCGGTGGGCGATGCCCAGGCCGCTTTCGCGCTCTTTTCCGACGACATCGTCTACGACCTCAAGGGCACGACCCCGGTCTCTGGCGTCTATCGCGGCCTCGATCAGCTGGTGAACGAATTCTTCGTGCCTTGGCGAAAGCAAATTGACGGCGATCTCGTCGTCAAGGCCGACGAGTTGATCGGCGAAGGCGAGCGCGTGGTGGCGCTTGCGAGCGGCTCAGCCAAGACTATTTTCGGTAAGGACTACGACAACGAATATGTGTTCGTATTCACCGTAAAGGACGGTAAGATCACCAAGGTCGCCGAGTATCTCGACACCGCGCTGGTTGAAACCGCCGCTTATGGCCGGAAAGTTGTCGAGGGCGATTCCTGAAGCATCGCAATTAACGATTCATCCCGCCGGGCATCAATGCCACGGCGCGTGATCGGACTCGAGGTCATGGAATGCAGGCCTGATCGCGGTGGATTGATTCTCCCGTTGTATATCGAGTGCGGAAGCGCGCTCTATTCGCCGGCGATCGGGCTCCTACAGAGTCCCCGATGGGTTGGAACAATTTCGACATGACTGACCGGGCAGACGCCATCGGGATCAAAACCGCGACCTGGAGCGAGGACGCCCGCATCATGGGCCTCGTCGGCAGTGCGCACCTTGTCAGTCACTTCTTTCACCTTATCCTGGCGCCGCTCTTTCCTTGGCTGCGCGCCGAGTTTGGTTTCAGCTACGCCCAGCTCGGATTCTTGATGACGGTGTTTTTCGTCGTCTCAGGCGGTTTTCAGGCCGTTTCCGGCTTCATAGTCGATCGATATGGCGCGGTGCGAACATTGATCGCCGGCCTTTTGAGCCTGTCGGTCAGCGCGGCAGTACTGGCCTCGAGCGACGATTACAGCATGCTGCTCATTGGCGCGGCGTTAGCGGGGCTCGGCAACGCCGTATTCCATCCGGTCGACTTCTGGTTGATCAATCACCGGATCAGCGTCCCGCGGCTGGGGCCGGCCTATTCGGCGCATGGCTTGTCGGGGAGTCTGGGCTGGGCGTTTGCCCCCGTCTTTCTCGTCGGTATTGCTACGCCGTTCGGGTGGCGCACGGCCGTGCTGGCCGCCGCCGCCTTGCCGCTAATCGTGATTGCTCTCCTGGCGTTCAACCGTACGGCCCTCAAACTGGGCAACGGCGGGGATCCCGCGATGTCCGGCGACAGCCAGGGCAAATCGACCTTCCGCTTCCTGCGCGATCCCTCTACCTGGTGGTGTTTCGCGTTTTTCCTGTTCATCTCCGCGGCGCTCGGCGGTGTGCAGAATTTCGCGCCGACCATCTTCATGAACGCCTACGGCATGGCGGTGACGGTGGCCGCGCTCAGCATTACGATCTATATGCTGTCGAGTGCGCTCGGTATGATCGCCGGGGGTTGGCTCGTGATGCGCGGACGATCGCTGGAACGGAACATCACCATTGCGCTGAGCTTATCGGCGGTCGGCGCCGTGCTTGTGGGGCTGCAGATCTTCTCGGGCGTTTATATCTTCGCCCTGATGGTGCTTATGGGTTTCGGCTCCGGCCTCTCGGGTCCCTCACGAGATATGCTGATCCGGTCCGTGACGCCGGTCGGCGCGACTGGGCGCGTCTACGGTGTGGTTTACTCCGGTCTCGATGTCGGCCTCGCCGTCGGACCATTCGTATTCGGCAAGATGCTGGACTACGGATTCTACGTTGAGGTTTTTTACGGCATCGCGTTCTGTTTTTGCTTCTCGGTCGCGACGGCGTGGCGCGTCGTGTTGAACGCCAGATAAGCAATAGACTTATTCAGAGGTTCCTTGAGTTTTATCCCTCACTGTTGAACCGTACTGCGCCACCCGGATCTTCTTCCGGGGGCGCACCGAAACCGAGCGTTCCGGTGCCGACGAGTACACCTTCCTCGCGCCGCAGGTGCTTTCTCTCGCCGTCGTCGCCGACGATGAAGGTGCCGTTGGTGCTCTCGTCGCGAATATTGAAGCGGCCCTGACGGCAGGTGATCTCTGCATGCTGGCGGGATGTCAGCTTGCCATCGACCTGCAGATCCGCATGCTTGCCGCGACCGATACTGCAGCTCGAATTGCGCGGATCGACGCGTACCTTTGACCCGGCATATTCCAGGATCAGCGCGATTTCGGCCGAGACGGCATGCATGTGCGGCTTGGAGCTGATTTGGGTTTCGTCACCCGATTCCTCCCACGGCATCTTGCAGATCTCGAGATCACCGCTCCAGGCTTCCGCTGGAACGGTCTCGATCGGATGGATGCCGGGAAACAGCGGCGTCGGAATCACATCGACGCTCTGCTTGGAGGTCAGGATCTCATCCGCCTTGGCCATGTTGATGATCTGTTGCGCGGTGATGGTCGCCTCGCCGGTCAACTCGTCCCCGCGCCAACCGACTGCGCCGAAATGCCAGCCGATCTTAATATGCAGAATACCCATCTTGAAGCGGCCTTCCTCGCCGGCCCTGGCGAGGCCCGCCTGCATTTCCGTCGCGCACAGCGCCGCTTTCACGGGCTCGACGAAGGCACACATGATCTCGTCACCGATGGTCTTGAGCGTTTCGCCGGACAGGCCGTCCGCCGTCTCGGCAAGAAGTTCGATGCAGGATGCCATGTCGGCGCGCGCGATCTCGTCGCCGAATTTCTCATATAAGGCCGTACTCCCCGACACGTCAGCATAGAGCACCGCAAGCTTGTCAAGGGATTTATCCATGGCTTTTCAGTCTAATGCAAGCGGATGGCCCGGTGCACGGCGCGCCTTCGAATCGTAGTGCAGACTGGGTTATCTCAAGGCGGCGGAACAAAGTCACGCGTCCCTGGATTTCGGATCCATACGGCATTCGGGGCCAGAATGTCGATGTCGACCGGATGATTAATGCCGGCGTTATTTTCAAACCATGACTTGAGCGGTTTGCCGCCGATCACACGCGGCGACGCGTTGGTGTTGATCGAGCGATCGATGTGGCCGTAGATGGTCTCCTTTTCCACGCCGCACAGGATCTTGATGCGCTCGCGGTCCTTACCGAACATCCGGGAATAACACATCGGCACGTTGAAGAATCCCTTGTCCATATAGATGTACCCCACCAGGAAGCGGTAGCTCGGACAGTCTATGGTCAGATCGGTGTACTCCTGCCCGTCGCTGTCGGTAAACGTACGTGGACCCCGGCTCGGCGATCGTGAGCGGGCTGGTTTCGAACGTGAGGATTTCGAGCGCGAACTACGGCGGCGGGAAGCGCCCTTGTTCCACGGGGGAGCCAGCGCTTCGATAAGGCTGTACTGCAGGCCCGCCGCCAGGTTTACGCGGAACGAGCCATAGTGGAGATTGCCCGGGTCCGCCATGACGTAGAGTTCGATCGGGTGGTCGATGATCAGCATGGCGATAATGCGCTCACGGTTGCGTTCGCGCATGGAGCGGGGCGGCCCACCGTTCTGGTAGCCGCTCATGCGGAGCTGCAGCGAGCGGCCTGATCGACCGATGTAGAGGAGCTCACGATCGGAAACGAACGCGTAGAGAACGTTCGCGGCGTTGGCATAACGCTGAACCTCGACGTGCGGTTCGTCATCGATCAATTCCCAATAGCCGGCTCGCTCGAAGCCGATTTCGAGTAATCGTTCGACTGCCGGTTTGTCCATCTCTCGTTACCGCTGCTATCGCCTTGCTCCTGGCTCGCCGGTGGATTTTAATTGATTGTCGTCGGATTTGCGTCGGTCTGATTCAAACAAATGTTAAAGAATTTCTATGCTTGCGCTCCATCTTCGAGGGAATGGGTTCAACCACGGCCGGGGCGCACGGCCCGATCCACGGGCGGCATGGACACGGGCCGCGATTAGCATTAACGTCGCCGCTTTTCATGATCTTCGAATTTTCCCGGCATTAGGGGTTCCGCCAGTCGCGGAATTGATCACCCAGGCTTGAATCCGACCATTTATCTGTTGAGCGCGGCGAGCTTCATCGTTGTCGCCGTGATGACCGTAACCGGCCCGCTGCTGCCTTTGATCGCGGCCGAATTCGGCCAAAGCGTGGGCAGCGCGGGGATCATCGTGACCGCTTTTGCGATCCCCTACGGCGTGCTACAGATCTTCTACGGCCCGATCGGCGATCGGGTCGGCAAACTTCGCGTCATCGCCGCGACGCTCGGCGTCTCGACCGTGTTCATCATGGCCTGCGGTTTTGTCGCCTCGCTGGAAAGCCTGACCCTGTGGCGCTGCCTAACGGGCGCGGCGACGGCGGCGACCGTGCCGCTCTCCATGGCTTACATCGCCGACGAAGTGCCTTATACCGAACGCCAGCCGGTTATCGCGCGCTATATCAGCGGCATCATCGCGGGCCAGATCGCGGGGGGATGCTTCGGCGGCATTGCAGCCGAGTATTTTGACTGGCGCGACGTTTTCTTTTTATTCGGTAGCCTGTCGATCGTGATATCGATCGCGCTCTGGTTCACGGCGGGCCGACGCCCGCTGCCGCGCAATGAACGGCCGCACCGAATGTCTGAGGTGCTCGGGATCTACCTTCAGCTTTTCCGTGAACGGCGCTCGCGCGACCTCATCATCACGGCGACCCTGGAAGGCATCCTGATCTTCGGGGCACTGGCCTACTTCGGCGCCTATCTGCGCCACGAGCATGCCTTGAATTACCTCGCCATCGGCCTGGTGCTCGCCGCATACAGCATGGGCGGAGCGATCTACATCGCCGCGGTCGTCCACATCATGCGGGTACTCGGTGAGCGCGGCATGATCCTGGGCGGCACAGCCCTGCTCGCCACCGGCTATTTGCTGCTGACGGTCGTGCCTTTCTGGTGGCTTTGTATTCCGGTCTTCCTGTTCGCCGGGCTCGGCTTCTACGCGTTTCACAACACCATGCAGACGCACGCGACGGAGTTGTCGCCCGAAGCGCGGGGCACCGCGGTGTCCCTGTGGGTCTTCATGCTATTTCTCGGACAGGGCGTCGGCGTTACGCTCTTCGGCTACATGATCGACGGCCCCGGTTACGATGCCGCGTTTATCGTCGCCGGTCTTGGCGTCGCCGCACTCGGTCTATGGTTCCAGCGGCGCGTGCGGCGTCACGAAGCCTAAGTAGCTGCTCCGAATTGCGAGACAGATTTCAATTCGCCCACAAGCGGGCGAATGACGAGTACCCTTACAAACGAGGAAACGTCCTATCATTTGGAACGCGTATTTAGTGCGCATGCGGACGAGATTCTTCTTCTAATCAAAGATGCCGATCGAAAAAATCCCTCGCGGCCGCACTGGTTTCATCGAACTTTTCGCCATAGGCCGCATAGTGATCGGATTTGATGACCAGGAGCTCTTTCGGTCCCGGCACCATGGCGTAATGGTCGAGCGCGATGTCGGTTGGGGTGGTGGTATCCCATTCGGCGACGATCATGAGCAGGGGCGTGGGTGAGATCTGCGCCATGAAGCCCGAGACATCGTATTCCAGCATGTAGTCCAGCGACCGCAGGGTGGCCCGGTTCTCCCAGGTGCAGTCGGGGTCGGCGTCGACGTATTGATGAATAAAGTTGTAGGTAGCTTCGCCCGGAAAAAGGTGCGGTTCGTTAGGGTCTAGTGAGCACATTTTCATGTACTCCGATGGTTCACCGCGCACCCGCCGCGCGCGGTCCTCGTCGAGCATCTGGTGAAATCCGGCGATGTCGCCAACCGGCATGAATTGCTGCAGGTTGCGGTGTCCGTTGATGAAGGGTACCTGGCTGACTACCGCCTTGACGCGGCGATCGATCGCGGCGACGGTGCACACGGTGCCGCCCGTATAGCTCGTGCCCCAAACACCGATGCGCGCGCCGTCGACCTCGTCTAGCGTCTGAGCGTAAGTGATGGCGCTTCGGTAATCACGCATCTGTAAGATGGGATCGATGTCCTGGCGCGGTTCGCCGTCGCTCGCACCCAGGCAGCGGTTGTCATAGACGAGAGAGGCGAGCCCGCCTGACGCAAAGACTTCGGCATACTGGTCGAGGCCCATTTCCTTGACGCCGGAGAAGCCGTGCGCGAAGACGACGGTGGGATACGGTCCGGATCCGGCTTCGGGTGTATAAAGCCAGCCGCGTAAGGTCACGCCGTCGGACAGGAATTCGATATCGCGTCGCATGGTGTTTTCCCCTTGGGGTCGTTATTTGTATCGCATGACGATAACCGCGCGGCGCAGATTGCGCCAGACCCGGGTCATATCTTGGTCATTTCCGATTGGTGTGACTTCATTGTTGGTGGACGGAACGGGGTAGGTAGTGCGCTGCAAGCGCGGAGTGTTCCTGCTCCGTCAATTCCAGGTCCAGCGCACCGATGGCGTCGTCGAGATGCGCCATCTTTGTGGCGCCGATGATCGGCGCGGTGACGCCGTCCTGGTGCAGCACCCAGGCTAGCGCAATCTGAGCATTGGATACGCCGTGCGACCGGGCGATCGCGGTGATCGCGTCGACGATCGCGAAATCTTCGTCACGGTAATACATGCGCTGCGCGAGTTCGTCGCTGCGGGCGCGCACCGTCGAACCGCCGCGAGCGTCGCCGTCGAGCGATCGATTGCCCATGATGAAGCCGCGGGCGAGCGGACTCCAGGGGATAAGCCCCACGCCTTCGGCCCGGCACAAGGGGATCATCTCGCGTTCTTCCTCGCGATAGATCAGGTTGTACTGGTTCTGCATGCTGACGAAACGATGGAAGCCGTGCCGCTCGGCGAGGTAGAGCAGCTTCGCAAATTCCCAAGCGAACATACTGGAGGCGCCGATATAGAGTGCGCGGCCTGACTCTACGACATCGTTCATGCCCTCGAGGATCTCTTCCATCGGCGTTGACCGGTCGAGACGGTGGATCTGATAGAGATCGACATAATCCAGATCGAGCCGTTCCAGCGAGGCGTCGATGGCGTGGCGGACATGCTTGCGTGATAGTCCGCCGGCGTTGACGCCGTCGCTCAGCGGAAAGAACACCTTGGTCGCGATCACCAAATCCGCGCGCGGAAGTCCCGAGGCTTTGATCGCCTTACCGAGAATGCGCTCACTCTCGCCTTCGGAGTACATGTCCGCGGTGTCGAAGAAATTGATACCCAGATCGATGGCGCGCTCAAAAAAGGGCATCGACGCGGCTTCATCGAGCACCCAGTCGCGCCAGGACGACGCACCATAGCTCATGCACCCGAGACAGATGCGCGAGACCTGCAGGCCGGTCGAACCGAGGCGGGCGTATTGCATGGATGTAGACTCCTTGGCGGCGAAAAGTGGATTGTTCATTGTAGTCGTTCCGAATAGTGGCAGGTTTTAGTGCGCCCGTAAGCAGACGGGTCATGAAAGTGCATTTGTTCACCAGCGATGCAATCACTATGCTTAGCGTCATCGTCTTGAGAGAGTTCTAAACTACCGATGGGCCGTTGGAAGCCACCCGCCAAAGCCGCTACGCCCTATATCACTCGGGCCGGCTACCGCGCGCTCGAAGCCGAGGCGAAATCCTTGTGGGACAAGCGCCATATCGTCGTCAAACATCTCGCGGCGGCTGCCGCGGAAGGCGATCGCTCCGAGAACGCCGAATACATCTACCGCAAGAAGGAGATGCGCGAAATCGATCGCCGGATCGGTTACCTGCAGCGCCGTATGCCGAAACTCAAGGTGGTCGACGAAGCGCCGGCGGACCAGGACCGGGTTTTTTTCGGCGCCGCGGTGGAACTCGAGGACGCGGACGGTGGCACCTGCGTTTATCACATCGTCGGCGGTGACGAATCGCGTCCCGAGCAAGGCGAGATCAGCGTCGACTCGCCCGTGGCGCAGGCGCTGATGGGACGCGGACTGGATGATACGGTCGAAGTCGACGTTGCCGGTAGGCGTGATCGCTTCATTATCGTCGATATCAAGTACTCTGCGTCATGATTCGATTCCCTGCCGCACATGCTCGTTTCTTAGTCACGGCATTATCGGCGTCGCTAATGCTTATGTTGTCTGTTGCAAGTTGGGCGGACGTCTTTCGTTTCGCTTGGCCGGTGCCGGTGAGAGCGGTGGTCAAGGCGAAGATGCAGAAGAAGGGCAACGAGAGCACGGCGACATACGCCGTGCGTGTCACGCCCGGTAATGATGATGAAATGACACTCGAGTTCCGTGATTTCCAGTTTCTGAGCATCAACGGCAAGGACGTGACCGACCCCAAGGTCGCCGCGCAACTCGGCCCGGTGGCCTCGCTGGCCTCGTCATTGCCGTCGATGCGCCTGTCGGGCAGCGGCGAATACCTCGGCACGAGCGGTCTAGATACTTTAATGGATCGCCTGATGGCGGCGATGCCGGGCGAGTTGGACGGCGAGGCCCGCGCGGGCTTGATCAACTATTACCGCTCGCCCAAGGTCCAGGCGCTGATGCAGCAGAAATCGGGCGAAATGTGGACCGTATGGGTGGGCGCTTGGAACGGTCTGGAACTCGATCCCGGGCAATCGCTTAAGGGCACGGTGCCGGTGCAGGTGATGGGCAGGGAAATTCAGCAACAGATCTTGATCGAACATCTCGGCGCTGCCGAGGGATATCCGTGCTGTGTACGGCTGCGGATGACAACGGTAGTCGATGGACCCGAAGTCCTGCAGCTCGTGACCGGCATGCTGCAGGACATGGCCACCGTCATGGCCCGTGCGGGCGAGACTTTCGACCCCACTCAATTCACCTCGGCGCGTGCCACGAACGTCACCGAAGTCGTCACGCGTCCGAGCAGTCTCATGCCGCGCTATGCGTCTTCCAAAGCAGAGGTGTTGATTCGTCTTGCCGACGACTCGTCACACACGCAGACCGACCGAAAATGGTTCTGGTTTGAATGGGAATAAGAGGTGCGCGAACGACGGTCCATGGCTAAACCGATCCTCACTTATTTCGCCGACCCCATGTGCTCCTGGTGCTGGGGGTTTTCGCCGGTGTTCGAGCGCATCCACCGGGACTGCGCCGATCGATTCGAGGTAGTGCTCATCATGGGGGGCTTGAGCCCGGGAACCACCCAATCGGTGGATGAAGCGACCAAGGCAACTATCCGCGAGCACTGGGAACACGTACACGAGATGAGCGGCCAGCCATTTGATTTCACTTTCTTTGAACGCACGGATTTCAGATACGACACAGAGCCTGCCTGCCGCGCGGTCGTCGCCGCGCGCACGCTGCATCCGGATTCGGAATTTTCGATGTTGCGGGCGATCCACCAGGCCTTTTACGCCGATAACCGTGACGTCACCGATGCGGATGTGTTGTGCGATATCGCCGCAGCAGAGGGATTCGAACGCCGCGCGTTTCAGTCTCACTTCGAGGATAAAGAGACGCGCCTAGCGACGGGCAACGACTTTTCGATCACTCACACTACAGGGATCCGAGGCTTCCCCGCGTTGGTTGCCGGCTTCGAGGATAAAGGCCTGACGGCGATAACGGTCGGCTATCAATCCTTAGAAGCGATCGCGCCTGCGATCAAGCGCTGGTTGGCGAACTCCGCCGTTGAGGAGTCGTTTGCAGGTGAGCGAGAACAGTGAAGTGGGCCGTCGCTGATCCGAACGATTCCACCGAAGCGTTAAGCCTCCCTTGCTTTTATTTAATATCGGGTCGAGCAAGGCCTGCAATCTGGGCGATAGTTCCGGCCTCGAAATTCAAAATCGTCCGCTGCGCAGATCGTCGATCGCCTGCGCGATTTCATCACGCGTGTTCATTACGAACGGTCCGTAGCGCGCCACCGGTTCGCCAAAGGGCTTGCCCGCGACGAGCAGCAGCCGCGCGCCATCGGGGCCGCCCGTCAGGTGCAGCTTGTCACCCAGGGACAGCACTGCGAGCCGCCGTTTGCCTACGATCGTGGCGGGTTCGCCACCAACACCGATCTCCCCGTCGTAGCAATACAGAAAGGCGTTGTGTTCGCGCGGCAGGGGTAGGGCGATCGTTTGTCCGGCAGGGAGCGTAACGTCGAGGTAGATCGGATCGGCATCGACGCCGTTGATCGGCCCGCACATGCCATCGAACTCCCCCGCGATCACGCGGACGTGGATCCCGTCCGCGGTTTCGACTTCGGGGATCTGCGCGGGCGGGATGTCCTGGTAGCGGGGCACAGTCATCTTCGAACGGGCCGGCAGATTGACCCAGAGTTGGAAACCCCACATGAGCCCGTCTTCCTGTTCCGGCATTTCGGAATGCACGATGCCGCGACCGGCCGTCATCCATTGCACACTGCCGGCCGTGAGTAAGCCACTGTTGCCCTGGTTGTCGCGGTGGCGCATCGTGCCCGCCAGCATGTAGGTCACGGTTTCGAACCCGCGGTGCGGGTGATCCGGAAATCCCGCGATGTAATCATTCGGATCGTCGGAGAGAAACTCGTCCAGCAGCAGAAAGGGATCGAGTTCGGGCAGCATCGATCCGCCGATGACTCGGAACAGGCGCACACCCGCGCCGTCGCTGGTGGCTTGTCCGGTGACGATTTGTGTGACCGAGCGGGATTCCGGAGACTCTTCGTTTTTCATACCGTCTACCAGACGCGTCCGGCACTGGCACTGACCGCGACGATCACCCCGAGGCACAGGTTGACGCCGACGATCGTTCGGATCTGGGCGATGGCCTCGCGCACCGATTCGGCGTCACTCTTGGCAAGACCCATACGCAGCCGCCGAAAAGGCCCGAAGTACACGTGGGCAAACAGCAACATCATGACGATCCCCAGCCCCACCATGGTATACAGCCACAGCGGCCACACGACGAACCCGTAGCGCACGAATGCCATATAGAACCCCGTCAGGAGCAGGATGACCATGGCCGCCCAGACCCAGCGGAAGAAGCGGGCGAAGCTCGCGTTTACCAGCCGGGCTGCCTGCGGCGGTTCCAGCGTTTCCGGCAGACTCGGGCGCAGGCAGACGTAGGCGAAGAACATGCCGCCGATCCAGATGACGGCTGACAGCAGATGCAGGCTAATAGCGACAGGGAAAAACACGTGGCATCCTCAATTTGGCTATCCACAACATACGAAGCCCCGCTCGGATTGTCGAATCCCGCAGTGATGTCGTACCCGCAGCGGTTCTCGGCGGGTTCCCGATCGCTGCCATCCCTTATCGTCAAATCCGGCGTAATCACCGACACTAACGGCCTGTCGGACTTTAAGTCCAACAGGCCGCTAGAGTTCGTTTTGTCTAACTATCGATGATTAAGGCAGTCTTTATACTCATCGTCGCTGCGCTCGCCGCTGGCACGGGCTGGTATTTCACGCGCGAAAAACCCATCGCGGTACGCCTCGCCCCCGTCGAACGGGGGACTGTGCGCGCGACCGTCGCGAACACCCGGGTTGGCACGGTCGAGGCGTGCCGGCGCGCGAAACTGTCACCTGCGGCCGCGGGACAGGTGGCGACGCTTTGGGTCAGCGAAGGTGATCGCGTGGAAGCGGGTTCGGTGCTGCTCGAGATCTGGAACGAAGACCGCAAAGCGGATGTGCGCCTGGCCGAGACGGAAGTGACGGCGGCCCGATCGCGCGTCGAAGAAGTCTGCACGACGGCGGCCGGGGCCAAGCGTGAATCGAACCGTCTCGCGCAGATGCGCAAGAACAAGCTCGTAGCCGAAGAAGTTGCCGATGACGCTGCCACGGTGGCGAAATCGCGTAAGGCCGCCTGCGAAGGTGCGCGCGCCTCGATGCGGGTCGGCACGGCGCGCATTAAAGTGGCGCGCGAAGCGCTGGAACGCACCGTACTGCGCGCGCCGTTTGGCGGAGTCGTCGCCGAGGTCGATGCCAAGCTCGGTGAGTACCTAACGCCGTCTCCCCCGGGGATCGCGACCCTGCCGGCGATCGATCTGATTGAACCCGGCTGCATTTACATCTCGGCCCCAATCGATGAAGTCGACGCGCCGCAGATCGAAACCGGCATGTCAGCCTGCGTGTCTCTGGATGCCTTTCCAGACAAGCGCTGCAGCGCGCGGGTGCGCCGCATCGCGCCCTATGTACTAGATCGCGAAAAGCAGGCGCGCACCGTCGAGGTCGAGGTAGAGTTTACCGATCTTGCAGAGGTCGAACGATTGCTGCCTGGCTACAGCGCAGATATAGAGATCCTGATCGAGGCGCGCGACGGTGTGCTGCACATTCCGACCGAGGCCGTCATCGACGGCGAAAAGGTGCTGGTATTTGATCCGGTGACCGGAATGCTCGCAGAACGAGAAATCGCCGTCGGTCTATCCAACTGGGAATTCACCGAGGTGCGCTCCGGACTCGAGGCGGGGGAGCGGGTGGTCGTGTCGACCAGTCGAGCGGGGGTCGCGGCCGGTGCCTTGGCGGCGCCGGAAGACGACGCGGATTAAATCGGATCACGCTAGCAGCCTGTCGGACTTAGGAAGAATCTACTACGGCGTTGGGATAGCGGTCCAGATGTGCCATGTTTCTCGTTAAATAGACCCACTATTCGCCTCAAACCATGACACCTCTCAGACCGTTCTCCCATCCGCCTCGCTACGATTCCCTAAGTCCGACCGGCTGCTAGTGATAGAACTGCGCGGGATCACCAGAACCTTCGTGCTGGGCGACAGTCGAGTGAATGCCGTCGACGAGGTGGACCTGCACGTTGAGCCGGGCGAGTACCTTTCGATCATGGGGCCGTCCGGTTCTGGCAAATCGACGTTGCTGAATTTGATCGCGTTGCTCGATCGTCCGACGGGTGGTGAATACCGGTTCGAGGGCCGCGATGTCATCGGCCTGGGCGACGACGAATTGGCCGCGATTCGACGCGCCTCATTCGGCTTCATATTCCAGTTTTTTCATCTGATCCCGCGGCTGAGCGCAGCACAGAACGTCGAACTGCCCCTGATCCTGGCCGCTATAGCGCCCACCGAGCGGCGTCGCCGAGTCAGCGAAGCACTGGCCGCGATGGACCTGAGCGATCGCGCCTCACACCGTCCGGCGGAGCTTTCGGGTGGGCAGCGCCAGCGGGTAGCGATCGCACGCGCTACCGTGACGCGCCCGGCGCTGTTGCTGGCCGACGAGCCGACCGGCAACCTCGACACAGCCTCCGGCCAACAGATGGTGGAACTCCTGGAACGGCTTCACACCGAGCAAGGCGTGACCTTGCTCATGGTCACGCACGACCCCGATCTCGGGCGGCGCGCCCGCCGACGGATCAGGCTCATCGACGGTCGCATAGACAGCGACCAATGTGGCGTGTCGTCGTCGTGATGCGGGCATTGGACATCGTCGGATTGGCCACCGGCGCCTTGACCAGCAACCTTAACCGTACCGTGCTCATCGCTATGGCAACGGCGATCGGGGTGAGCTCGGTCTTGATGCTGACCTCGCTCGGCGAGGGCGCGCGGCGTTTTGTCATCGGCCAGTTCGAATCGCTCGGCACCAATCTTTTAATCGTCCTGCCCGGCCGTAGCGAAACGGTCGGCGGACCGCCGCCGGTGATGGGTGAAACGCCTCGGGATCTCACGGTCGACGACGCGTTTGCGTTGACCGCGCATCCATCCATCCGGCAGATCGCGCCGGTCATGGTTGGCAACGCGCCCGTGTCGACGGCGGATGGTCTCGAGCGCGAAGTGACGGTGCTGGGTTCCACCGCTGAGCTGGCATCCGTGCGGCGGCTAACCATCGGCCAGGGGCGGTTCTTGCCGCCGATGGATCCGTCGCGCGGTGCGCCCATCTGCGTGCTGGGCTATGAAGTCCGCACAGAACTCTTCGGCACGGCAACGGCCTACGGTCGATGGGTGCGGATCAGCGACCGGCGCTTTCGCGTGATCGGCGTGCTCGCCGATTCCGGTGTGTCGGTGGGCGTGGATTTCAACGATCTTGTCATCATTCCGGTGGCCTCGGCGCAGGCGCTATTCGATCGGGAATCGCTCTTTCGTGTCCTGGCCGAAGCGCGTTCGCCGGACGATCTCGACGCGGCGAACAAGGCCATTCACCGCATCATCGCAGCGCGGCACGAGGGTGAGGACGATGTGACCGTAATTACGCAGGACAGCGTGGTTGAGACCCTCGGCCGCATCCTCGATGCGTTGACCTACGGCGTCGCGGGCATTTCGGCGATCAGCCTGGCTGTCGCCGGTATCTTGATCATGAACGTGATGCTGGTGTCCGTCGCGCAGCGGCGCACCGAGATCGGTCTGATGAAAGCCATCGGCGCGGATACCGCAACCATCCGCCGGTTATTCCTCGTCGAGGCTGTGATGCTCGCGACCGTGGGCGCGGCAGCGGGGTTGATTCTGGGCCTCGCCGGTACCGCGTTGATCGCTAGGCTCTATCCGGCGTTCCCGGTGCAGACGCCGATCTGGGCCATAGTCGTCGCGGTCATGGTTGCTGTCGCCACCGGACTCGTCTTCGGCGTCCTGCCGGCGCGGCGGGCCGCCCGGCTCGACCCGGTCGAAGCCCTGTCGCAACGCTGAGTATGCGCCTGCCCGATCTCATTAAGCTGTCGTTGTCGGCTGTCACCGGCCAACGGCTGCGATCCGGTCTCACCGTGCTCGGCATCGCGGTCGGGATTGCGTCAGTGGTGCTGTTGACGGCCGTGGGCGAAGGCGTGCGGCTGTTCGTGCTCGGCGAGTTCACGCAGTTCGGCACCAACATCATCGCGATCACGCCGGGCAAGACCACGACCTTTGGCATTTCGGGTGCGACCATTTCGAGCGTTCGGCCGCTCAACATCGACGATGCCGAGGCACTCTACCGGATCCCGTCGATCGAGGCCGTAGTCCCCGTCATCCAGGGCAATGCGCGCGTGGAATTCCGTAATCGCGCCCGGCGCACGACCATCATCGGCGTCGGTGCAGACATGCCCGAAGTCTGGCGCATGCAGGTCGGCAGCGGGCAGTTTCTGCCGCCGGATCCGTTCGAGAGTGCGCGTGGTTTCGTCGTATTGGGTTCGAAGATGCGCCGCGAACTGTTCGGCAACAATTCGCCGCTCGGGGCGCGGGTACGCATAGGTAACGATCGGTTCCGCGTGATCGGCGTGATGGCATCGAAAGGGCAGATGCTCGGTTTCGATCTCGACGACACCGCGTTCATACCCATCGGCAAGGCGACGGAACTCTTCAACCACGAGGGCCTGATGGAGATCGACGTAACCTATGGTCAGGGCGAACGCTCGGATGAAGTGGCCGATGCGATCAAACGCTTGATGATCGCGCGCCACGGCCAGGAAGACTTCACCTTGATCACCCAGGACAAGATGCTCGAGATATTGGGCGATATTCTGAAC
Organism: Gammaproteobacteria bacterium; assembly: GCA_963662545.2. Taxonomy (GTDB): domain Bacteria; phylum Pseudomonadota; class Gammaproteobacteria; genus JAYYZW01. The sequence goes on along the minus strand of CAXXLL010000003.1, from coordinate 316,858 downwards.
CTCCTGACGGTCGGCGTGGGAGCGATCGGTGCGATCTCGCTCGTCGTCGGCGCCTTTGGCATCGCCACCATCATGACCATCGCGGTCAACGAACGTACCGTGGAAGTCGGGCTGATGCGGGCCCTGGGCGCGCCGCGCGCTCAGATCCTGAGCCTGTTCCTGGCCGAAGCCGCTTTTCTCGGCAGCGCGGGCGGCGTGGTCGGCATCGCGATCGCCATCACCGTGGTCGCGGGGGTCGAATTGCTGGTCCCCGCTTTGCCGCTCACCATCGTCTGGTCGTTCGTCGGCATCGCGTTGGCGGTTTCCTTACTAATCGGATTGTTGTCAGGCCTGCTGCCGGCGACTCGGGCCGCGGGGATGGATCCGGTCGAGGCGTTGCGCACGGAATGACGGTGGGGATCTCTGGCTCCGGTTTTTATCCGGACGCGTTTTTTTCGCCCGCAAGCGGGCTCCTGCGAAGTCTCCGTCATGCACCGTAGGAGCCCGCTTGCGGGCGAATCTTCGTCATACCCGCGTTCTCGGCAACTGTCGCAACCGAGCATCGAGTGATGGCATCATGGTGCCCACCTTAGTACACGAGCAAAGGATCCCACATGCGTTTGTCCAAGCCCCGCATCCGCCCGCTTGAAGCCGACGAATGGAGCGACGCCGCCAAGGTTTCGATGAAGCCGTTCGTCGAGGCAGGCGCCGATCACAATATTTTCAAGACCCTGACCAACCATCCCGATCTCATGCGCCGCTGGCTGGTGTTCGCCAACCACGTGTTATTCAAGCAATCCCGCGAGCGCGAACTGGTCATCCTGCGGATCGGATACCTGTGCCAGGCCGGGTACGAATGGGGCCAGCACGTCATGGTTGCGCGGCGGGCGGGCACGGACGACGAGATCCGCAGTCATCCTGCGGATCGGATACCTGTGCCAGGCCGGGTACGAATGGGGCCAGCACGTCATGGTTGCGCGGCGGGCGGGCATGACGGACGACGAGATCCGCCGAAAACCGGACCCTCGACGCCAGGGCTCTCCGCAAGGGACCGTTTACTGCTACAGGCGACCGACGAACTGCACGCCGACGCTTTCATCACCGATGAGACCTGGAACGCGCTGACCGCCCACCTCGATCAGCTGCAGCTCATGGACCTCGTGTTTACCGTAGGCCAGTACAACCTAGTGTCGATGGCCCTGAATTCCTTCGGCGTTCAGTTGGATGAGGGATTACCGGGGTGGGATATTTAAGAAATCTCTGAATAAGTTATGGCACACCTGCCTTGCACCTGAAATCGCGGAGCCTTACGTTACGAATCTTGCCAATAGTCTCTGCTGTGGCCCGCGATTCGTGCCTTGATCTGCACGATTTCATGCACCATTCACCCGCACTATAATTTATTCAGAGGTTTCTTAACGCGGCGCCGTCCGCAGGCGTGGTGCAAACCTCGCCAACTAGCGGGCGACGCTCACCGTTCGAACATGGACACCTTCAGCTCGCGCGGTTCACCAAGCCAGTAGGCGAAGTCGGTGTGATCGGCGTAGTCGTCGCCGGTTCGTCCATGTACGAAAACGGTAAGTCCCTCGCGGCGTTTGTCGAGCCAGCCGATGACGGAGTCAAATGCCGCGGTGTCGAACGCCAATTGAAAACTCCAGCACGGATGTGGTCCCACGGGCTTTTCGTGAAAGCGGCCGACTTTTACGTCGAGAATCTCGGCGGCCGTCGCGTGCAGGCTGCGCGCATGGACGACCGTCGCGGCATTGAAATAGACATGCGCGTGATAGTGTTCATGCACATTTTGCGGGCGTCGTGCGCTGGCCATCATCGTCTCATTCTACAAAGCGTTCGATCATTCTCAACACCTATTAAGTCGTCCTCATCGGTGTTCAAGCCGTCAGGACTTTGTCCATCACCACGAATTGTTCGCGGTACGCCTGCCCGCGATAAAAGGCGATCGCATCGGGATTCCGGGACAGCGCTTTCAAGGCGACCCGGCTCACGCCCGCTTCGCGCGCAATCTCTTCGGCACGGCGGGTAAGCGCCGTGGCAATACCGTTTCTACGCCGATCCGGCGTGACATAAAGATCGGAGATCATCACATAGGTTTCCGTAGGCGAGCCGTCAGCCTCCGCGGCGAGCGGCGCCGACATTGCGACGAAACCGACCAGCACACCGGAATCCTCCGCGAGGACAATTTTAGCGCCGGCGCGCACCTGTTCCAGGAGGTGTGCGAAGTAGCGATCAATCTCGGTTTCGTCGTTCACCGAGTCGGCCAATTGCGCACGTACGAGAACCCGCAGATCGCCGCGGTCCGCGTCTCCGTAGTTCCGAATCGTAAACATCGACGCCGCGCGGGCGCGCCGCGCCGTCTAAGCGTTCTTGTGGCTGCCGTCGCACATGGGTCGATTGCCCGTGGTTTTACAGCCGCAGAGGTAGACCTGCTTCGATTCATCGGCGTCGAACTTTACCGGCGTGAATTCGCTACCTTTGTGCGAGCCGTCGCAAAAAGGCTGATTCGCGCTGTTGCCGCAAGCGCACCAGAAATAACTCTTGCCGGCTTCGAGATCGACTGCGAAAGGTGTATCGGATGCTCGGACGGGGTCACTCATTTTTTATTCCTCGTATGTCTCAAGTGATCGACCACTCGACTGATGACCTATGATCGATGAAATACAGGCTGAGGTACAGTGCGGGCTTGCGCACCGAAAACCAGGGGTGATTTAGGTGATCCCCTATCGTCACTAAAGGGATCCACGTGCGTCAGGCCAGGGACCCGCCAACGAGCGCACCGACGAGCAATGGGCCGATGTGTAGAAGCGATAGCACGAGCCCGCTTGCGCCCGCGATCGCGCCCAACAGCGGCAGCCCGGTCAGGGCCGCCGCTACGACGTAAAGGGCGATGCCGAGCACCATGCCCGGTATCAACGCAGCCGTAAGACCGTTGATCACTCCGCCGGCTTTCATGCCGCCGACGATGCCGGCAATGAGTGCACCGAAAACCGGTAGCCAGAAGAGCAGCACTGAGATCAGAAACATCCAGAACATGCCGCTCAATACGCTGCCTTTGGATCCGTCGCTCATGTCTATTTCTCCGCGAGTTCTATCCGCATGATCGGACGCGTTGGCGAGCGGCGCGCGATTTCGACGAATCCCGCCTGCTCGAAAGCGCTGGGTATTCCGGTCCAAGCGAACGCGGCCGGGATGTCCTTGTTCGACTTCGGTTCGACTGGATAGCCTTCCAGGATCCCGGCACCCTGCGAGCGGGCATAACGGACCGCCGCGTGCAGGAGTCCGATCTGCACGCCTTGTTTGCGCCGCGCACGATGCACAAAAAGACAGGCCACGGACCAGCATGGATGCTCGTCTACCGGTTTCAACACGCGGGACCTTTCCAGCGCAGGGTATTGGTCACGCGGTGCAAGCGCACACCAACCGATCGGCTCGCGTCCCTGGTAGGCGAGGATCCCGGGTATCTCACCCGCGGAGACGATGGACTTTATCGCACGCTTGTTGCCGGCGCCCTTGCGCGCTTCGAAATCCTTGCGCCGAAGACGCCACAGCATGCACCAGCAGCCGCCGCAGGCGCCGTGTTCGCCGAACAAAGTGACGAAATCGTCCCAGCGTTTTGCCGTCAGAGGATGTGTAGTGATTTTAATCTCGATACACCTGTTCGCCCGCAAGCGGGCTCCAAACAATCACGTCGGCGCGCCGCGATTGAAATTTCGATGCCAGAGCACCATATAGATCGCGAAGTTCACGGCGACGAGGAGCATACCAAGAACGATCTGTACCGTGTCGGTGAGCGCCGCAGGATAAATGACCGGCAGCAGATAGCGTTCTAGAAAGCTGCCGGTGTAGCCCTCTTCACCGGCGGCGCGGAGCAGGTGATGCTCGAGCGGCGTCAACGGACAGATCCAGCCCTGAAACTCGATGAGCGCGCCCCAAACCACGGTGGGAAGATGCAAGTAAATTATCGGCAGCCAGCGAAAGGCGATGAGTCCGCCCAAAACGACGAACGTGATGAAACCGAAATGCACCAACAGCACGACATCGGCGGCTACTCGGTAGAACACGGTTGTTATCGAAGGGCGCTAAGATGAAATCCGCCACACGTGCTGGCGGCCGTGTTTAGCCGAATAGGTTCGGACCACGGTTCATCGCCCTCACCGTATGCTCATGTTGAATGAAATCGACACCCGGTCTTCGTCGGTCAGATTGGGCGAAACCCAATGTTTTAACCAGCCCGGAAAGAACAGGATATCGCCTTCTTCGGGCACCACGGAATGAACGTAGCTGGTGAATAGGTTCTTCTCTTCGAACTGCGTATAACACGGCCAATGCGCGGTCGGGCTGCCTTCGCGGGCGTCGAAAAACTCAATGCCCCCCTGTTTCTCGCCGTCGAACTTCAAATAGACGGTCCCGGAAAGTATCGCTTCGGGATGGGTGTGCATGGCGTTGAAATTGCCCTTGCCGTTGACGTTTGCCCACAGATGGCCGTCGTTGAATTGCTTGTCGGTACAGAATTCGGGTGCGAGCGTGTTGCCGAGCGCGATGATATTATCCAGCAGCCACTCGAATTCGTCGAACTTGAACAGATCGTCGTCGCTTTGCCACCCGCCGAAATTCGTCTTTTGTACGCCTTCTTCGGCTTCCATCAAGGCATAGATTTTTTCGAGCATCGCATTCCTGCGCGACACCCAGTCGGTGGCAGTCGCGCGCATACTGTGCCGCCACAAGGGGGTGAAGAATAATTTCGTTTCTTCCATCGGGATCGGAAGCTTCGTCCGTGGCTGTCAATTACGGTTGCAGCCGGCCGTTTAGCGTGGAATTCACCGGCGCGACGGTAATCTAGCTGGGATGATCGGTCGATGACAACCGCGCCCCGTCTTCAAATCGGACCTAATATATTACATAAATATGGATAAATTTGGATAATCTGTAATACTTTAAGTCATTCGTCCGCGGCGGCCGCTGCGGATGCGCCGCACAGCGAGGCTACAGAGATGTCCGAAATTCCGTCGAATCCCGAAGAATTACGGTTTCAACAGACCATCGATGCCGAGGAGAAGATCGAGCCGCGGGATTGGATGCCGGAAAAATACCGCCGCAACCTGATCCGACAGATCTCGCAGCACGCGCATTCCGAGGTGGTCGGGCAATTGCCTGAGGGTAACTGGATCACGCGCGCGCCGACGCTGCGACGCAAAGCTATTCTGTTGGCCAAGGTGCAAGACGAGGCCGGGCATGGGCTTTATCTCTACAGTGCCGCCGAAACCCTCGGGATCGCTCGTGAAGAAATGATCGATGACCTGCTGTCCGGCAAGGCGAAGTACGCGAGCATCTTCAACTACCGCGCTTTGACCTGGGCCGATGTCGGCGCCATCGGCTGGCTGGTCGACGGCGCGGCGATCGTCAACCAGATTTCGCTGTGCCGCACGTCCTACGGACCGTACGCACGCGCCATGGTGCGGATCTGCAAAGAAGAGAGTTTTCATCAACGCCAGGGCTTCGAGATCATGCAGACGCTGTGCCAGGGCTCACCCGCACAGCAAGCGATGGCGCAAGACGCACTGGATCGCTGGTGGTGGCCGACGCTCATGATGTTCGGGCCACACGACGCGGAATCGGCGCATTCGCAGCAATCGATGCGGTGGAAGATCAAGCGTCAGGCCAACGACGAACTGCGGCAAAAATTCGTTGATCAGACGGTCGAGCAGGCCCGGCATCTGGGTCTTACGATTCCGGATCCCGAACTCGAGTGGAACGCCGAGCGCGGTCATTGCGATTTCGGCGCGATCGATTGGGAAGAATTCCAGCGTGTGCTGGCCGGCAACGGCCCCTGCAACCGTGCACGGATGGCGGCGCGCCGCAAAGCACAAGATGACGGGCAGTGGGTGCGGGAGGCGATGATGGCCTACGCGGAAAAACAGCGGATGCGCGAGGCCGGCGCAGCCGCCTGAGCGACGGAGAGAATCAACATGACGAGCAAGCATCTACCTCTTTGGGAAGTGTTCGTGCGCAGCCGCCGCGGCCTCGATCACAAGCACGTGGGAAGCCTGCACGCCGCCGATCCCGAGCAGGCACTGCAGGCGGCGCGCGACACCTACACGCGCCGGCAGGAAGGCGTGAGTCTCTGGATTGTGCGCTCCAGCGACATCCATGCGAGCCAGGCCGACGACGAGGAAGCTTTTTTCGATCCGGCCGAGGACAAAATTTACCGGCATCCGACTTTCTACGACATTCCGGACGAGCTGAAACTGTGAGCCAGGCACATTTCGAAGCGGTTCTGCGCCTTGGCGACAACGCACTTATTCTTGGCCAGCGTTTGTCGGAATGGTGCGGCCACAGCCCCTTCCTCGAGGAAGATATTGCGATCGCCAATACCGCGCTGGACCACATCGGGCGGGCGCGCATGTTACTCAGCCATGCGGGTGAACTCGAAGGCCGCGGACGCAGCGAAGATGATCTCGCTTACTTCCGCGATGAACGCGAGTTCAGAAATTTTCTGATGGTCGAACTGCCGGTCGGCGATTTTGCGTTTACACTCGTGCGGCAGTTCCTGCTCGATGTTTACCACCACGAACTTTACGCTCGACTCAAGGGTTCCACGGACGCGACCCTCGCCGGCATCGCAGCTAAAGCCGTCAAGGAATGCGCCTACCATGTCCGCCGTAGCGGTGAGTGGGTGCTGCGCCTAGGCGACGGTACGGCGGAGAGCCACGCCCGTGCCCAAACCGCGCTCGACGAACTATGGGGCTTTAGCCACGAACTGTTTGCCAGCGACGCTGTCGATCGGGCGATGGCGGATGCCAAGATCGCCCCCGAACTCGCCATCGTTTACGAGCATTGGCGTCGCGAAGTGGAAGCGACCCTGAGCGAAGCGACTCTCCAGATCCCGGACGACGGCTGGCAGGCCACCGGTGGGCGCGAAGGCGTGCATACCGAGCACATGGGTCATCTACTCGCCGAATTGCAGGTAATGCAGCGGACGTACCCGGAGCTCGAATGGTGACCTCTGCCCGGCGCCGGGAGGAGCGGATGGATGCCCGTCATATCGATGAGGACGGCGTTCGCGCCCTCCTCGCAAACGTCTGCGATCCGGAGATTCCGGTCCTCACGATCGAAGACCTGGGGGTTTTGCGCGATGTTCGCGTGTCGGGTGAGGAGGTGACCGTAGTCATTACGCCCACGTACAGCGGCTGCCCCGCGATGCGTACCATCGAGCAGGACATCGAACGGGTGCTCATGGAAGCAGGGTGCCGGACGGTCACGATCGAAACTCAAATTGCGCCGGCTTGGACCACCGACTGGCTGAGCGAAGCCGGGCGCGGCAAGCTGCGCGCAATGGGCATTGCGCCGCCGGTCGGGGCTGCCGGCGACAAACAAACGCTACGCGGCGGAGCCGTTCACGTCATCTGTCCGCGTTGCGGGGCGTTCGATACCGAACGCCTCAGTGAATTCGGATCGACCGCTTGCAAAGCCTTGTACCGTTGCCGCGCGTGCCTCGAACCGTTCGACTATTTCAAATGTCTGTGAAGCGGTGGATCGAATGACGCGACATGTCGTTCGACCGCAAGCGGGCTCCTGCATGGCAAACGGTCGTCTTGTGACCGCCCGATCATGACCACTAACAGTTTTGACGAACTTACATTGCGCAACGTGCGCCCCGAAACTGAAGGGGCCGTGTGTCTGAGCTTCGAGGTGCCCGACGCGCTGCGTGATCGATACGGGTTCAAACAGGGGCAATATTTGACGTTGCGGTCGAACATCGACGGTGAAGAAATCAGACGTTCCTACTCCATCTGCAGCGGCGTCGACGAACAAGAGCTCGAAGTCGCGATCAAGACCGTCGAAGGCGGCCGCTTTTCGATGTTTGCTAACGCGTCGCTAAAAACGGGAGACACGATCGAAGTTATGCCGCCCGAGGGCAGCTTCTACACCGAACTCTCATCCGACAACGACAAGAACTACCTCTGCATTGCCGCCGGCAGTGGCATCACACCCGTGCTGTCAATCATCAAGTCGATCCTCTCGATCGAGCCGCAAAGCCACGTCACGCTTTTGTACGGCAATCAACGCGTCGCGAGCATTATGTTCCGCGAAACACTCGACCGCCTGAAGAACCGTTATATGTCGCGCTTCCAACTCATCCATGTGCTCAGCCGCGAAAACCGCGATATTGATATCCTGAACGGGCGCATCGACAACCATAAAGGCGCCGAGCTATGCCGGCACCTGCTCGATCTCGAGTCGGTGGACGATTTCTTCCTGTGCGGGCCCGAGGCGATGATCTCCGAGGTATCGCGCGGCCTGCGCGGCAGCGGTATTGATGAAGCGAAGATTCACTATGAGCTGTTCGGGGCGTCCGCGGCCGACGCGGCTGCGACGATCGCCAAGCATCATGAACGGGTGCGGAAGTTCAGCGGCCGGCTGTGTGGGGTCACGGTCAAGGCCGACGGCCGCGAGACCCGTCTCGAATTGTCGCCGGATGGTGAAAACGTACTCGATGCGGCGCTCGATGCAGGCGTCGATCTGCCGTTTGCCTGCAAGGGCGGTGCATGCGCGACATGCAAGGCCAAGCTCGTGGCGGGCGAGGTTGAGATGGATGTACGCCATGCCCTCGAAGACACCGAGATCGAAGCGGGCTACATACTTACCTGCCAGGCTCATCCCATCAGTGACGACGTGATCATCGACTTCGACCAGGCGGTTTGAGTTGGTCGCGAAGGGAAAAACGGCGCTGGCGACGGTCATTCGCGAACTGCTGCGCGCGCATCCGCCGCGCGCCGGATCGCTGGCCATCACCCTGTTCGGCGATACGATATCGCAGCAGGGCGATAGTGTCTGGCTCGGCAGCCTGGTCGAGGTGATGGAGGAGTTTGGCCTGAATGCGCGTCAGATCCGAACCGCTGTCTTCCGGCTCGGGCAGGAAGGCTGGCTGTTATCGACTCAGTCCGGTCGCAAGAGTTATTACCGTTATAGCGAGTTCGGGTGGCGGCAGTACGAGCACGCCGCCGAACGTATCTACGCCGCCGGTACGCGTGACTGGGACGGCACCTGGACCCTGGTCATGCCGGCTGGACTCGAAGCGTCGCAACGCGAAGAGCTCAGAAAGCAATTGGGCTGGCAGGGTTTCGGCCTGCTTGCTGGCGGTGTGCTCGCGCATCCGCGCGCCAATCGTGCCGCCCTGGAAGAAACCCTGGCGGCGCTCGGTTTTGAGCGGGACGTGGTCGTGTGGCAGGCGGCGAGGGCTGACGGCGGGCCCGGAACGACACTCGCCGGCCGGATCCACGAATGCTGGCGGCTCGACGACCTGGCCGTGCGTTTCGCTGCATTCATCGACGACTTCTCACCCTTGCTCGACAGGGTATGTAGCGACCGGACGCTGCTAGCGCGCGACGCCTTCATGTTGCGCACGCTGCTGATCCATGAATACCGGCGTATTCTGCTCAAGACTACCGACTTGCCCGAAGATCTGCTGCCGCCGGGCTGGCCCGGACACGGTGCCCGGCTGATCGCTGCCGAGATCTACCGTCGGATCCACGCCGACGCGGTGGCTTATACAAGGACGTCAATGCGGAACGCTGCAGGCCACCTGCCCGGGCCGGGCGCACGATACTTCGAGCGTTTCGGTGGTCTCGGGGCCTTGTCCGCGAGTGCGGCTTGAGGCCGTGCGCGGGCGGAGGTCGTGATGCTCACTTGAAGTTCGAACCTCTGTTCGCCGGCAAGCCGGCTCCTACGCGCCCGCGGATGCGGCAGCGGCCGTCGGGGAGGATCCGGATTGCGGGCGAATAAAGCCGGTGCGGCGCAAAAGAGTGGAAGCGGATTGAAGCGGGGCTTTGGCCGAAAATATCCGCACTCGCCGCTCCGATCCAATGCTGGAACGCTAGGCGGCAACTCGCTCGGCCTGGCCGGGCGACTCCTTAGGTTTGCAGGTCAAGAGCTCATAATTACGCGGCTCGAAACGGCGCGTCTTGAACCAGTAGGACATGGTGAAACCAGGCCAGATGCTGAAGTTCCGGCCGTCGGGGGCCAGGTACCAGCTTTGACAGCCGGACGCCCATGAAGTCGATTTAAGTTCCTCCTGGATTTTTTCGCTAAACGCCCGCTGTACATCCGCGCGGACATCAACCGCATCGGCGACACCTGCGCGAAGTTTTTCGATGGCGTTCATGACGTAGTCGACCTGTGCCTCGATCATGAAGATCACCGAATTGTGTCCGAGCCCGGTGTTCGGTCCGAGCAGGAGAAAATAGTTCGGAAAACCGGCGACCGATATACCGAGGTAGGATTCCGCGCCAGCCTGCCATTGCTCGGTCAGCTCTTTGCCGCCACGCCCGTAGATCTTCATCGGCTGCAGGTACTCGGTGGTGACGAAACCCGTACCGAAGATGATCGCGTCGACAGCACGTTCCTTGCCGTCGGCGGTGATGAGCCCGTTTTCGGTGACCGCCTGAATGCCCTCGGTGACCAGCTCGACGTTATCGCGCTGCAGTGTCTGGTAGTAGTCGTCGGAGATATTGATGCGTTTGCACCCGATCCGAAAAGTCGGGGTCAGCTTTTCCCGTAGAACCGGGTCCTTTACCCGGGCATTGAGATTCAAATGCGCAAGCTTCTGCAGCAGCTTGTTGAAGAACGGGTAGCCGATGATCCCGAGGCCGTAATATTCGTTGCGCCAGTAAATGTAATACCGATAAAGCCGCGGCCAGCCCGGGATCCATTTGAAAGCCCAGCGCTCAACTTTGGCATAAGCGCGATCAAAGCGCGGTACGATCCAGGTCGGCGTTCGCGTGAAGACATGCAGGCGCGAAACTTTAGGCGCGATCTCCGGTATGTACTGAATGCCGCTGCAGCCGTTACCGATCGCGGCGATTGTTTTACCCTCGCAATCGAAGTCGTGATCCCATTGGGATGAGTGGAAGGTCTTGCCCTTGTAACGGTTAAGCCCGGGAATATCGGGAATGAACGGCTTGTTGAGGGGGCCGGTGCCGCTGGCGATGACGTTTGCGGTATAGGAATCACCGGCCTCCGCGGTCAAGGTCCACAATCCGCTGTCCTCGTCAAAGCGTGAATTGTTGATAGTTACTCCGTATTTAATGTGCGAAGTGAGGCCGTACTTCTCGGCACAGAGGTGGAGATAGTCCTGAATTTCCTCCCACGACGAATAGACGCGCGGCCAATCCTTTTTCAGATCGAAGGAAAAGGAGTAAAGGTGCGAGGGGACGTCGCACGCGCAACCGGGATAGGTGTTGTCCCGCCAGGTGCCGCCGAGTTCGTCGGCGCGCTCATAGATCACGAAGTCGTCGATGCCCGCCTGCTTGAGGCGGATCCCCATGCAGATGCCGGCAAAACCGGCGCCGATGATGGCAATCTTGAAAGGCGCGGATTTTTCTTGCATCGGCGAAGGGGAAGCGCTCATAGACCTCAACCTTGTAAAATGAGCTAAGCACCCAAGGATAGTTGATCGGCGTTGTGCGGTTCAATCGACTCGCTAAGGAACCTCTGAATAAGTCATGGTGCGTGTGAAGGGTGCATGAAATCGTGCAGAGCAAGGCACGAATCGCAGGTAATAGCGGGGACTAGGGCTAAGATTCGTAATGCCGAGCTGCACGATTTCAGGCGCTAGGCACGTGTGCCATGATTTATTCAGAGGTTCCCTAAGCTGGTAACATCGTTGAAAGTTCGAACGCCGTTCCGAATCGACACGGCAAGAGGACGAATCGCATGGCCGCCGTACACCCCCAACTGGAATCCATCGAATCCCTGGAAGGCCCGCGCGGCCTGCCGATTATCGGCAGTCTGTTCGACATCGATTTCAAGGTCTTTCACCGTCGTCTGGAGGATTGGTGCGAAGAATACGGCCCCATTTATCGGCTCCGCATCGGTCGGCGAAAAATCATCGTCATCGCGGAAACCGAAACGATCAAGCGCATGTTCCGCGAACGGCCCGATGTGTTCCGGCGCACGCGTGCACTCGAATCAGCGACCGTCGAAATGAGGCTAACCGGGGTTTTTTCAGCGGAAGGTGACAACTGGCGGCGGCAACGGAAAATAGTCGCGCTTGCACTCAACACCGCACACTTAAAGCCGTTTTTCCCGAAGTTGCTGGTGACCGCCGAACGCTTGAAGCGCCGCTGGGAGACCGCGGCCGATGCCGGCACCGCGGTTGATTTGTGCCGCGACCTCATGCGGTTCACGGTCGATGTGACCACCCAGCTTGCGTTCGGGATCGACGTCAACACAGTTGAAACCGATGGCCCTGTGATCCAACAGAATCTCGATAAGATCTTTCCGATGTTGAACTGGCGCATTAATGCGCCTTTCCCGTACTGGCGCTATGTTCGACTGGCGAAGGATCGCGAACTCGACCGCGCTTTGCGCGACGTGCAGAAGCAAGTGGATCAGATGATTGCCGACGTGCGCGCGCGCATGGCCGCCGATGCTTCCCTGTTTGAGAAACCCACGAACTTTCTCGAAGCGATGATCGCGGCGAAGGAATCAGAGGGCCTCGAATTGTCCGACGCGGAAATCTTCGGAAATGTCTGCACGGTGTTGCTGGCAGGTGAGGATACGACCGCAAACACGATCGCATGGGCGGTTAACTACTTCATCGAATACCCGGAACATTTCGCCCGTGCGCGGGCGGAGGTCGATGGCATCGTCGCGCCCGAAGAACTGCCGCGCGAGATCGAACAGACCGCGCAGTTCACGTTCATTGAGGCTTTTTATAACGAGACCATGCGCCTGAAACCGGTCGGGCCGATCAACGCCATGGAACCGCTCGAGGACGTCGAACTCATGGGCTACCGGATTCCGAAGGGCACCGTCATCATGTTGCTCACGCGGCATATCGCGGTCAACGACGCGCAATTCGGCGACGGCAGCAGGTTCGATCCTGAACGATGGCTGACGCTGGATGCCGAACGTCAATGTCCCCACGATACCACTGCTTTTATTCCGTTCGGGACCGGGCCGCGGTTCTGCCCGGGAAGGAATCTCGCCTTGCTTCAGATCAGGACTGTGCTGGCGATGCTGTGCCGAAATTTCAATGTCCGTCTCGTCGATCCTAATCGTCCGGTGGGCGAGAAACTGGCGTTTACGATGATGCCGACGAATCTCATCGTGCAATTAAAGCGGCGAGCGGATGCTTGAGCGCTATCACGTGATCGAGCGCCCGCCAGAGGAGGAACCGATACCATGAACAAACAATGGATCAAATCCGTCTATGCCTGTGTGGCCTTGTGTATTGTCGAGCCGGTCGCGTCCGCACCCTGCGCTGATGACGAGGGTCCGCACGGTGCGGTCGAGGCTTACATCATGGCGATGTCGCAATACCGCTTCAACGATGCCTGGGAGTTCGTCAGCGAGAACATGACCGATAGCCGCGGCCGTGACGAGTGGGTGGGCCTGCAAAACATGTTTTACAAGGGCGGCGAGGTCACGATCTTCGGGATGGACATCCGCCAGGCGCATGCGATTGACGATGACCCAGCATGTGAGAAGTGGGCGACTGTGCCCAATATTCTGAAATCGAGAGACAAATTCAACAACCAGGGAACGACGGAGTTCGAGTACTACGTGACCGTCAAGGACGGTGATGTCTGGAAAGTCGATTCACAGGAGACGCTGTTCACCGAGGAAGCGATCAGGGAGTGGTTCCCGGACGATGAAATCCCGGCGTATCGCGATGCGTATTAACCCCTAAGGAACCTCTGAATAAGTCATGCGGTCGATCGCCTCGCGGTGATCGGGGAAATGCGGCAGCATACTCTCGCAGAATGCGCGGGCGTCCTCCGGGTCGACAACCTGGAAATTGCGTTTCGGCTTTTTCGGCTTTCTCGGAAATCGGCCCATGCCGGAGAGTATGCAATACCACGATGTGGGACTGTAGACGAGACGGCTGCTCTGGCTGCGCAATTCGCCCAGTAGATCGCCGCCTTTGTCCCAGACGTCGAGAATCGCGGCGACATCATCCGATACGTTGGTGTTTTCCCGATTGGCTTTCCAGTATTCCGTATCGTCGCGGGAATTCAGCTTGTAATGCATGAAGATGTAGTTCTTAACGCCGTCGAAGATCAAATTCACCTTTTCATTGAAGTCGGCGCGATAGCGATCGCTGAATCCGCCCTGTTCGAACCGCGTGATGAAGGTTTCGACGGTGTCCTGCACGACCATGAGGGCCGTCGCTTCCAGCGGTTCGACGAAGCCCTGCGACAATCCCACAGCGAGGCAGTTCTTATGCCAGCTCTTATCGACGCGGCCGACCCGCATCTTGAGGTGGCGCGCCTCTGTCGCGTCTTCGGTCAAGCCGAGGTGTTCACGGAGTTCGCGTTCGGCTGATTCTTCGTCGGTGAAATCCGATGAGTAAACGTAGCCGTTACCGAAGCGGCTCGACAGCGGGATCTTCCAGACCCAGCCGTACTTGAGCGCAGTCGACAGGGTTTGCGAGGGCAGGGTGCCGTCATCGTCGAGCGGGGTCGGCATCGCGACCGCGCGATCGTTGAACAGAATGTCCTTGTAGGAATTGAACGGAACCCCCAGTGTGCGGCAAATGAGCACGCTGGCGAATCCAGTGGAGTCGACAAAAAAGTCGGCCTCGACGAGGCCGTGCTCCTCGGTCTGCAAGGTGGCGATATCACCGTTTTCATGCTGGTTGACCGAGGTCACGGTGTCGATCAGGTGCGCGACCCCGAGCTTGAGCGCATGGTTCTTGAGAAATTCTCCGATGAGACTCGCTTCGAAGTGATAGGCATAGTCCGTCTGGTAATCGATACCCGCGTCCGGCAGCGGTGCGCGCTTGTTCTTCGACAGGTAATGAGAGACGAAAAAAGTATCAGGGTGCGCGTGTACGTTGAAATTGCGGCTGCGAATGGTCGAATTCTGGAAAAACGCCCTGATGGTCGGGTCGTCGCTGATGGAGAAGAACGGGTGATAGTAACTGCGATACCCCTTGCGTGTGGACCAGTGCGGAAAGCGAATGCCGCACTTATAGGTGGCGTTGCAGAGAGGCATCCACTCGGATTCCGCCACCCCGAGTTTATCGAAAAAACGGCGCATTTTGGGCGTTGAGCCTTCGCCCACCCCGATGATCCCGATGGCCTTGGATTCGAGCAGGGTGATTTCGATCCCGCGTTTGCCCCATGCGTTGGCGAGCAGGGCGGCAGTCATCCACCCGGCGGTTCCGCCACCGAGGATCAAAATCCGTTTGGGCGGTGCTTCGTTCTGATCCATCGGCCTGGCTCTCCCGCAGAAATCATTCCAAAGTATACGAATTCCAGAGCGTATCGGTGCGCTCGCAATCGGGGTGATAGGTGCATCGATTATTCCGTGCCTGCCATCCATGGCGCGACCCATTTGCTTTCGAGGTCACATCCAGCATGAACAGGCGCCGGTTGTATTCATAGTCGTCCCTTAAATTTGTGCGGCGCAGCACACCCGTCAGCTATTCGCATCGGCCTGCACTGAAAAGCAAGGGCAGCGCGTTATTCACCGGGCCCGTCTGGTGAGATATCCGGGTTAAGATGCCTCGACGACAGGATTACATGCGGAGTAAGGGCACCATGGTCACGGCTATCGTTCTCATTCAAACCCGGCACGGGAACACCAACGACGTGGCCCAAGCGCTGGCCGAGTTTCCCGAGATCTCCGAAGTCTATTCGGTGGGCGGAAGCTATGACGTCGTCGCTTTGGTGCGCGTCAAAAGCAACGAGGACATCGCCGATATGGTGACCGAGCGCATGGTCAAGATCGAAGGGATCGACCGTACCGAAACGCTCATCGCATTCAAGACCTATTCGCGCCACGATCTGGAAAGTGTTTTTTCGATCGGCCTGGATGTTGGCTAGCAGCGCAGGTCGCCATCCGGTTTGGGAGTGGCAACGGATGGACATCGAGGGCGAATACCGCATCAAGGCCCGACCGATAGACGTGTGGCGGCGCCTCATCGATCCCGACGTGTTGGCGCAGTGCATCCCAGGTTGTGAATCGATGTCGCAGGTTTCCGAAGCGGTCTACGACTGCGTAGTACTGGCCAAGTACGGTCCGGTCAAAGCCCGGTTCAAGACCACCCTGACGGTATCCAACGTCAATGCTCCGTTCTCCTATACTTTGAGTGGTCGGGGACAAGGCGGCGCTGCGGGGTTCGGCGAAGGCGTTGCCGATGTCGTGCTCGAAGAGATCGACGAGGGTACGCTGCTGCGCTACGTGGCCAAATTCAACGCCGGCGGACGCATCGCCCAGGTCGGTTCACGCTTAATTGTCCCGACGACGCGTAAGCTCGCGGGCAAATTCTTCGACGCGTTTTCGGCGGGTTTCGGTGATGAGTCGGGCCAGGCCGAACCTAAAACATCTCAATAAAGCCGCAGGCGGAGAAACGTCAATGCAGGTCTCTTTTTCGGTCAATGACAAACCGGTGCGCGCGGACGTGGAACCGCGGACCCTGCTCGTCGATTTCCTGCGGGACGAACTCGGGCTTACCGGCACACACGTCGGCTGTGACACCAGTCAGTGCGGTGCCTGTGTGGTGCATGTTGACGGGCATTCGATCAAGAGTTGCACGTTGCTGACCGTGCAGGCCAACGGCTCAGCAGTCACGACCATAGAAGGCATGGCCGACGGAGACCAGCTTCACCCGTTGCAGGCAGCCTTCCGTGAGGAACATGGCCTCCAATGCGGATTTTGCACGCCTGGCATGATCATGAGTGCGGCGGAATTGCTGAAGCGCAACGCGAATCCCAGCGAGTCCGAGATTCGCAATTGGCTCGAGGGCAACATCTGCCGCTGTACCGGTTACCAGAACATCGTCAAAGCGGTACAGGCGGTCGCGGCGAACGGCGGCCCTGAGGTTTGAATCATGTACCGGTTTGACTATCGATCGCCGGATTCACTCGAGGCTGCCCTGGCCGCGCTACGTAACGGAGATGAGTCAAAGCTCTTGGCCGGCGGGATGACCCTGCTGCCGACCATGAAGCTGCGTCTGGCCCGTCCCGCCGAGCTAATTGATCTCAACGGTATTGAATCGCTGGCCGGGATCAGTGAAAAAGACGGCATGATCGTGATCGGTGCGATGACCAGACACGCGGTCGTCGCGGCGAGCGATCTCGTGCGTAAGCGCATTCCGGCACTGGCGCATCTGGCGGGACTCATCGGCGATCCCCAGGTGCGGAATCGCGGCACGATCGGCGGATCAATCGCCAACAACGACCCGGCGGCCGACTACCCCGCCGGGGTCCTCGGCCTCGGCGGAAACGTCGTCACGGACCGACGAGAGATCGAAGCCGATGCGTTTTTCCCCGATATGTTCGAGACTGTGCTCGAGGACGATGAGATTATTACGGCAGTGCGTTTCCCGATTCCACGCCGCGCCGCATATAGAAAATTTCCGAATCCCGCATCACGTTATGCGATCGTCGGCGTCATGGTCGCGCAAACCGAGCGCGGCGTGCGCGTCGCAGTCACGGGCGCCGCGCCCTGCGTGTTTCGCATGACGGCGATGGAAGATGCTCTATCGAAGCAATTCTCACCCGAGGCGATCGCCTCGATCACGGTCGAAGACACCGAATTCAACGAGGATATTCACGCGAGCGCGGTCTACCGCGCCCATCTGGTCGGGGTCATGGCCCGGCGGGCCGTCGCGGCCGACAGGTAAAAATCGCATTCGTCCACAAGCGTGCGGGCAGGTTCAAAACCGGGCCCCTAGTTTATTCAAGACGGCATCGACCAAGTCGTTGAGTGCGTCGATGTCGCTCGTCATGGACAACTCGGTTGGAAATCCGACGAACTGAGCCGCGTCGCCGAACGCCATACACGGTTTGCCGTAACGGATCGCCAGCATCGCTTCAGCGCGCGTTCCAGCGCCACCCGGCAGGAGAATCACCGCATCGGAACTCAGGATATTGATGTGGTTTCGCGAGGAGGCGTCGGTACCCTGCGCGCCGATTGACGGCAGGTGGGTGCGGATGGCGAGTTCGACGTACGGGTTGGGATATCCGGCCCTGGGATGGTGATCTTTCGCGCCGCTCGATGACAGAACGCCGACGACGAGACCGCGCCGTGATTGGACTTGTGCGAATGCACGCGACACAGCGTACATCACGCCGCCCCCGCCGCCGGTCAGCAGGTGCACCGGCTTGCGGGCGAGCAGTTGCCCACAAGCCTGGGCCAGGTCGCTGTGCGCTTCGCGGCCCGAACCCATGACGCCGACGATGGGGAGTTTGCGGTTTTCATCCACTACGCTTCGATGTCCTCAAAGGTGATATAAGGGACCTCTGAATAAGTCATGGCCCATCTGCCTTGCCCATGAAATCGCGGAGCCTTAACCGACGAACCTTAGCCATAGTCCCCGCTATGGCTTGCGATTCGTGCCTTGATCTGCACAATTCAGACGCACCATGACTTAGTCAGAGATTCCATAAATTGACGCCGGAATCTTCATGTCCGGGGATCGATAGCGGCGTATTGTATGAAATTCTCATGGAAGAATTACGACCCGAACGGGTTTTACGACGAGTTGATCGGCCCGCGCGGGCGGCCCCGCGCTGCAGGTCGCGTGGTGGCCAGGCAGATGCGTTCGCTCACTCCCGATCAGATCCGCGAGCGCCAGGAGGCCGCCGAACTGGCAGTCAAGACGATGGGCGTCACATTCACAGTGCACGCCGAAGGCTCGAATATCGACCGTGCCTGGCCTTACGACATCATCCCGCGCACGATCTCGGGTCCCGAGTGGGACCGCATCGAAGCCGGGCTCGTACAGCGGCTGACCGCGCTCAATTTGTTCATCGACGACGTCTATAACGAGCAAAAGATATTCACCGATGCAGTCGTCCCGCGCGAACTCATAGTCGACTCGCCGAATTTTCGCGAGGCCTGTGTGGGAATGAAACCCAAGTTCGGGGTCTGGGCGCACATCTGCGGGACCGACCTCATCCGCGATCGGGGCGGGACGTTTTACGTACTCGAGGACAATCTCAGAGTGCCCTCGGGTGTGTCCTATATGCTTGAGAATCGCAAGGTCACAAAACGTGTATTTCCTGAATTATTCGAGTCGGACAACATACGCCCGATCGGGGAGTACACCTCTTACCTGTTTGATACGCTGGCGTCACTATCCCCGCGCGTCCTGGACTATCCGGAAGTAGTCGTCCTAACCCCGGGTATCTACAATTCGGCCTATTTCGAGCATTCCTACCTCGCGCAGCAAATGGGTGCCGAACTGGTCGAGGGCAGCGATCTCTTCGTCGGCGACGACGACTGCGTATACATGCACACGATCTCCGGGCCCGAACAGGTCGACGTGATTTACCGGCGCATCGACGATCTGTTTCTCGACCCGCAAGTCTTCAACCCGGATTCGGCGCTCGGCGTGCCCGGTCTTGTGCGCGCGTGGAGCAAGGGTCGTGTAGCGCTCGCCAACGCGCCGGGGGCGGGCGTCGCCGATGACAAAGCGGTCTATACCTACGTCCCCGACATGATCCGCTACTATCTCGATGAAGATCCGATCATCCCCAACGTCGAAACCTTCCACTGCGCTGAAAAAACGACGCGCGATTACGTCCTCAAGAATCTGCAGAATCTGGTGGTCAAGCCGGCGAACGAATCGGGCGGCTTCGGCATGCTCGTCGGGCCGACTTCGACACAGCGCGAACGGCGCGAATTCGCGAGGCGCATTCGCGCAAATCCGCGCAATTACATCGCGCAACCTCTGATGGCACTGTCGACCTGCCCGACGGTCTGCAGTGGCGGCATCGAACCGCGTCATCTGGACCTGCGCCCGTTTATTCTCCAGGGCGCGCGGCACTACGTGACGCCCGGCGGTCTGACGCGGGTGGCGTTGCTCAAGGGGTCCTTCGTGGTCAATTCCTCGCAGGGCGGCGGCAGCAAAGACACCTGGATCGTGGATTAATGCTGTCGCGGGTCGCTGAGCGAGTCTACTGGCTGGGCCGTCACCTGGAGCGCGTCGAAAGCACCGCGCGCCTGGTGAACGTTTACGGCAACGTGTTGCTGGATTTACCGCGGCCCGCGAAGCTGATCTGGGAATCGCTTTTTGCGATCACCGACAGCAATGCGCTATTCGCAGAACGTTACACGAATGCCGACGAACGCAATGTGGTCAAGTTCTATCTCGCGGACGAAAGCAATCCGGCGTCGATCGTAAGTTCGCTCATCAACGCGCGCGAGAACGCCCGTACGGTCCGGGAGATCGTGCCGGCCAACAGCTGGGAAGCGATCAACGATCTCCATCTCTACTTGCAGGGCCATGTCGAAGCGGCGCTCGCCAGGCGCCGGCGCGATGAATTCCTGACGCATGTCGTGAATTCCTGCCAATTCATCGCGGGCAGTATTGCCGGGACCATGAGTCGCGACAGCGCCTACCAGTTTCTGCGCGCGGGCTGCTACCTGGAGCGGGCGGACATGACCAGCCGGATCATTGACGTCGGCGTGGCCAATGTCTTTCCGTGGGTGAGCTGGATGCACAGTGACGGAAGCGAACGTGAAGTCGTCGGCACGCCTTACGAAAGCATTCTTTGGATGAGCGTACTGCGCTCCTTGAGCGCCTTACAGATGTACCGTCGTCTGGTACCCGAACGCGTGCGTGCGAACGAGGTGGTGGAATTTCTGTTGCGCGATGAAGCATTCCCGCGCGCCATCGCTCACTGCCTCAAGGAACTGCAGCTAAGCCTCGAAGCCTTGCCACAGAATGAGGTTGCGGTCGCGTCTACGCTCGCCGCTTTTCGCCACGTACGCGACGTCGACGTGGACGCGATGCTGGACAAAAGCGGGGTGTTCGATTTCATCGATACCATGCAGATCGAATTCAACGAACTGCACGATGCTATTCAGCGGACCTGGTTCGTGCCCGTAGCGGAATCTGCCTAGGCCTGACCAGAGGCCTCATCGTCCGGGTGATCCCACATGCCCGCCCACTCGGGTGGTGGCAGTTGTCGGAAAGCTTCTTTCAGGTGCTCGTCCCAGGAACGTTTCAATTCGCGCAGATAGTCGCTGTCTTCGTTGAGCGTAATGTGTTCGTTCATGGTCAGCGAATCGGTGGCGTAAACGAGAATCTCGATCGGCGGACCCACAGTTACATTACTGCGCATGGTCGAATCCATCGATACCAGTCCGCAGAGGACCGTCGTGTGCAAGGCGGAGTCGCGGGTAATGATCCGATCGAGTATCGGCTTGCCGTATTTGCTTTCTCCTATCTGAAAAAACGGCGTCGTATCAGACGTGGCGATGTGATTGCCCTGCGGATAAATCAACACGAGCTCGGGGGCGGATCCGGCGATCTGACCGCCAAAGATAATGCTGGCCTCAAACTCCGGACCGCCGCCGGCCTTCTGCTGTTGCATGATGCTGACCTGACCAACGTATTCCGTCGCTTCGGCCAGCGTCGTGACCGACGCCAGACTGATCGGCAGAGTCTGGTCGATGTCAAATTTAACCTGGGTGACGATGGCCTGGCTGGTCGCAAGATTGCCCGCGGTCAGCAGGCAGAATTGCCGCTCTCCGTCGAACCCGAAACGGTGCATCTTGGAATAGGTGCTGATCTGATCCACGCCGGCGTTGGTACGCGAATCAGCGATGAACACGAGACCCGCGTCCACCTTCATTGCCAAGCAGTAAGTCATCTCTGTGTACTCGGGCCCTCAAGGGGCGTCAAGCGTAGGTGCTCTCGGCTCGGGGTGGCAAGCAATTTCGTCCGGGGTTGCAAGGTCGATTTTATTTCTTTTTATTAATCATCCCCTTACCTTATCTACTGAGCGATGCCAGGAAGCCCGACGGGGCCTGTTACGGCACCACGGAGTCGATTAGAACGACCGTTTCGACCACTTCGGCAACAGTGATTTCTGCCGACCTACCTTCGAGATCGCCGCTGTGCGCTTGCGGCGATCCGGCCGCCGAGATCCGCGCTACTACGTAAACCTTTTCGAAATCGGTAATCGACATCCCTGGGACCATCGCCATCGTGTCGTCCAGCGAAATGGTGAGCGGCAGTTGCGCGCGGGTGTGGCGCGAAACCGCAAGCGGAATCTTGGGCCCGTCCACCGCGCGTGCGATGACGAAGACGGTATCTTCGGGACGGGTCCGCGCGGTGAGGGATTCATCGAGCGAGACACTGATCATGAGTCGCGCCGTGGCATGCGCTTGGGGTGCTGCGGCAGGCGCTGCCGCGGGCGTTACCTCACCGCGGGCGCTGTCGATCATCCGCACCAGTTCCTCGCGCAGGGGTGAGTCTGGCGCCGTCTGGTCGAGTGCGCGAAGCCACCAGGCCATCGCGGATGCCCCATCGCCCGCTTCCTGTTCGAGGATGCCCTTGAGGATCTGGGCGGTGGCGTTGTTCGGATCGAGTGTCAGGACATCGCTGATCAATTCGACGGCGCGGCCGCCGATCCGCCCGCCCTGCGACATGGCGAGCGCATCGATCAACGCCAGGATGACCGGCGGATCGCGCGGCGCGAGCCGGTACAGGTGTTCGGCCGCACTGACCGCTTCGACATAACGGCCGAGCTGCATGTTACTGCGGATCAACACCATCCAAGCCTCGCGGTCGTCGGGTGCATCGCGCACGCGTTCGCGCAGTTCTTCGAGCAGGATCTCGACGGATGCTTCCGGCATGGCGAGGGTTAGCCCCGGATGGGCGGCTTCGAATTCCGCTATTTGAGGGGATCCGGTATGCAGATATACCGAGATGGCGACCAGGGGGACTACCAGGCAGGCAGCAAAGAAGCGGGGCGTCACACGCTTAGCGCCGGCGGACGGTTCCGGGTCAGCTACGGGCACGGCGTCGATCACCGCGCGTTCGAGTTCATCGCGCAACGCGGCGGAAATCTCGGGATCGATGTCGCCGGCCGCGAGGTCGGCCGTGAATTCATCGATGCGACGCACCTGATCGGCAGTCGCCGCGTCCATTCGCTCGTCCGCCCGCATTCGCAAAGCCGGCAACACGACCATGGCGAGTCCGCCGATCACCATCAAGCCAAGAGCGCCCCAGAAGATCACGACGGCGGTGTTTCGTCGTTATTCATCAGGGCTTGAAGCCGCGCGCGCTCCGTTTCGTCGAGTGGCTCGGGTTCGCGCGCCCGCCGCCGCCCGAGGCTCACTATGACGCCGGCGGCAGTAGCGAGCAAAATGAAAGGGCCGCCCCAAAGAACCCAGGTCGAAGGCTTGATCGGTGGTCGGTAGAGGACGAAATCGCCGTAGCGCGATACGAGAAAATCAGTGATTGCCGCGTCGGGTTCGCCATTGTTGACCATACGGTAAACCTCATCGCGCATGTCCTGTGCGAGGTCCGCGTGCGAGTCGGCCAGCGACTGGTTCTGACAAACGAGGCAGCGCAGCTCTTCGAGCAGGGACTCGTAACGCGCGAGATCGCGGGGGTCATCGAATTCTACGGGAACGTCGGCCGCGGCCGCGGTGCGAAACACCAAGACCGCGGCGGCGAGGGCCCAGAGCAGTGCGCGCATCAGGTGGAAGCGGGTTTGAGTTTCGCCACCAGCGGCAGCAATTCGCGTTTGAGCACATCCGGGCTGATGGGGCCGATATGCTTGTAGCGAATAATGCCCTCGGCATCGATCACGAACGTTTCCGGTACTCCGTAAACACCGAGGTCGAGGCCGAAGTCGCCGGCCGGATCGTGCAGGCTCATACGATAGGGGTCGCCGCGCTGGCGCAGCCACTCGAGCGCGTCCGGCCGCTCGTCCTTGTAATTGAGGCCGATGATCTCCACGGTGCCGGATTTCGCCAGCTCGATCAGCAGCGGGTGCTCGGTGCCGCAGGCCACGCACCAAGAAGCCCAGACGTTCAACAGAAAGACCTGCCCGCGCAGGTCGTCGATGCCGAGCTCGCGGGCGGGCGTGGCGAGTAAATTCAGCCTGAAGTCCGGTGCCGGTTTGCCAATGAGCGGCGAGGGCACGAGCTTGGGATCGCGCGTGAGCCCGACTCCAAACAGTGCGACGACGAGGATGAAGAGCCCCAGCGGTAGCGCAAATCGCATGACTTAGTCAGAGGTTTCCTAAGTTGCGCCAGCGGTCGCCGCAGCGTCTTTCGACCCGCGCGTAGCGCGTGAGATGACGCGCCGAAAGCGCCGGTCGCAGACCGCAATGATGCCACCCGAGCCCATCAGGATGGCGCCCAGCCACAACCATCGTACGAACGGCTTGACACTGACGCGCACGCTCCAGGCGCCGCCATCGAGTGGTTCACCGAGCGCGACGTAGAGGTCGCGGGTCAGTCCCGCGTCGATACCGGCTTCGGTCATGGTCGCGTTGCGAACGGCATAATGACGTTTCTGCGCCGTTAGTATGGCGACCTGGCGGCCGTTGCGCCGGACCGTGAACTGCGCTTCCGTACCGGCGTAGTTCGGACCGGTGGCATCCCGGGACGCGTCGAAACGAAATTCGTAACCGGCGAGTTCGACTGCATCGCCGGGTGCCATACGCAGGTGTTTATCGACACCGTAGGCGCTGACCAAGGTGATGCCGACGATGGTCACGGCAACGCCCAGGTGCGCGACCGCCTGACCGACGAAATTGGGTGGCAAGTCTAACAGCGCATCCAGCGGTCGCTGTCGTCTACGACACCGTTGCACGATACCGCGAACGGTCGTACTCACGATCCACGCCGCGAGAACCAGGCCCAGGATCGCCTCCACGCCGGTAACGGCGCCGACCATGGCGGTGGTGCCGGCGGCGATGAGAACGCAGGCGAACAGCGGGTATTTGAGCGCCGCCAGCAGGCGGTCGAAGTGATCTCGCTTCCAGTGCGCGAACTGGCCAAGGCCCAACAGGACTACCAGCGGTGTCATGACCGGCACGAACACTGCGTTGAAGTACGGTGGCCCGACCGAAATTTTGCCGAGGCCGAACGCGTCGATCACGAGCGGATAAAGAGTACCGAGCAGCACCGTCGCCGTGGCCACCGACAACAGCACGCTGTTGGCGAGCAGGAAGGATTCACGGGAGGTTGGAGCGAAATCGGCGCTGGCGAGAGAACGCGGCCCGCGCCATGCGTATAGCGCGAGCGCGCCGCCGACTACTACGCCGAGAAAGATGAGGATGAAAACCCCACGTGTAGGATCGGTGGCGAATGCATGCACCGAAGTCAATACGCCGGAACGTACCATGAAGGTACCCAGCAGACTCAAAGCGAACACGCTGATGGCCAGCAATATGGTCCAGTTCTTGAATACGTCGCGCTTCTCGGTCGCGGCGAGGGAGTGGATCAAGGCCGTGCCCAGCAACCACGGCATGAACGATGCGTTTTCGACCGGGTCCCAGAACCACCAGCCGCCCCAGCCGAGTTCGTAGTAGGCCCACCAGCTCCCAAGCGCGATCCCGAAAGTGAGAAAAACCCAGGCTAGTATCGTCCAGGGTCGTGCCCATCGCGCCCACGCGCTATCGAGATGCCCGCCGAGCAGCGCGGCGACGGCAAAACTAAAGGCGACGGAAAACCCGACGTATCCGGTGTACAGCACGGGCGGGTGGATGATGAGCCCCGGATCCTGCAACAGGGGATTCAAATCGGCGCCGTCGAGAGGGGGCGGAATCTGGCGCAGAAAGGGGTTGGAGGTAAACAGCATGAACAGGAGAAAGCCGACACTGATGATCCCCATGACTGCGATCACGCGGGAGACGAAGGCCATGGGCAATCCGCCGCTCTTGAACGTCACAGCCGCCGACCATAGCGCCAGAATCAAGACCCACAGCAGCAAGGATCCCTCGTGCGCACCCCAGATCGCGGACAGACGATAGGCCAGTGGTAATGCGGAGTTCGAATTCGCCGCGACGTAGGCGAGCGAGAAGTCGTTGTTGGCGAATGCATGGGCGAGCGCCGCAAACGCCAGGACGACGAACACGCATTGCGCGCGCGCCGCGGGTTTCGCCATGGACATCCAGCTAACGTCGCCGCGCTGGGCACCGATCAGCGGAAATACCGCTTGCAGGACGGCAAGCGCGAGCGCCATGGTCAGGGCGAAATGGCCGAGCTCCGCGATCATTGGGGATTGGATCCGGCCGCTGCGGTTTTTTCCAGCGCAGCCGCAACTTCGGGCGGCATGTAATTTTCGTCGTGCTTGGCGAGGACTTCCTCCGCGACGAACAGTCCAGTGTTATTGAATTGTCCCTTGGCGATAATGCCTTGCCCTTCACGAAAAAGATCCGGCAGGATTCCTTCGTAATACACCACCCGCTCCTCGGCCAGATCGCTCAGGGTAAACCACACGCCGAGACCTTGAGGACTACGCAGGACACTGCCCTCAACTACGAGACCGCCGAGACGGAAAGAGCGGCCTGCGGGTACTTCGCCGGCCGCGACTTCGCTCGGCGAGTAAAAGTACATGAGGTTCTTTTCGAAGGCGGTCAATATCAGTCCTGTCGCCACGCCCATACCAGCGAGGACAAGCACCACGCTAACCATACGTTTACGTCTCGGCGTCATTCTCAGCCTCCCCCTCGTATCGTTCTACCAGCCGGGTCAGTAATTCACGTTCGGCCCGCCGCGACAACAACACGTTGCCGGCCATTACAATCGCGCTGATGCCATAGGCGCTCCATACGTAAGCACCATAGCCGCCCATCGCGAAAAATTCGTTCATCTCGATCACCTTCCGTTTGGACCGGCCATTACGAGCTCCCGGACCCAGGCGGTATTACGGTCATAGGACAGGATTTCTGCACGTACGCGTATCAACAGGATGGCCGCATAATAGGTCATGAACGCGCCGACCATCAGCAACAGGGGAATCAGCATGGCGATATCAATGGAGGGTGCGCCGAGTTTCGAAACCGTCGGTCCCTGGTGCAGTGTGTTCCACCATTCGACCGAGTAGTGAATGATCGGGATGTTTACGGCACCGATCAAGACCAGTACCGCACCCGCGCGGGCTGCGACACGGCGATCTTCAATCGCGTTCTGCAAGGCCATGAATCCGAGGTATAGGAACAGGAGTATCAACTCGGAGGTCAGGCGCGCGTCCCATACCCACCAGGCGCCCCACATCGGCTTGCCCCAGATCGATCCCGTGACGAGCGCGAGAAACGTGAACGAGGCGCCCAGGCTTGCGCTTGCCCGCATCACGATTTCCGACAGCTTGATCTTCCAGATCAGCGCCACCGCACCCGCACCCGCCATGGTCATGTAGATGAAAAGCGACATCCACGCGCTCGGGACGTGGACGTAAATGATGCGGAAGCTGTCGCCCTGCTGGTAATCGGCCGGCGCCAACCAGAGACCCCCGATGAGTCCGGGTACGAACAACGCCGCACTGCACCACGCGACCCACGGCGAGGCGGCTTTGCTCAAGCGGTGGAAGTGCATGAGCGACGCATATTTGTGCAGTGGCTGAAAAATCGAAGCGTTCATTAAGCGTTCATTAAGCGTTCATTAGGTGTCGAGACGGCATCGTGGGCTGCTAGCATCAACTCATGCGGATGCGAATGGCGGCGGCCGTTGCCCAGGGCGCGAGGGTCACAGCGAGGATCATGAGGCCCGCCAGAAAGTACAGCTCGGCATCGGCAGGCAGGCCGCGAGCGGCATTGCCGGCCGCGGCGGCGCCGAATATCAGGATCGGAATGTACAACGGCAGGATCAACAATGCCAGAAGCATGCCGCCGCCCCGTAGACCAACAGTCAACGCGCTGATCGCCGCCCCGACGAGGCTCATCGTAAGCGTTCCAAGTAGGAGGCTGGAGACGAGTGTCAGGAGTGTATCCAGGTCGATCGCTAGGGCCAGGCCGAGCGGCACGGACATCATCACCACCGGCAGGCCCGAGAGCAGCCAGTGCGCGAAGGATTTACCGAGACCGATCAAAACCAGCGGTGCGTCTGAAACGACCATCAATTCGAGGGTGCCTTCCAGGTAATCTCCGCGAAAGAGGTTCTCGAGCGAGAGGGCGGCGGCGAGCAGCGCCGATACCCAGAGGATGCCCGGCGCAATACGTTCCAGAAATCCGGCGTCGGGGCCGATCGCGAACGGAAACATCAGCACGCAGAGCGCAAAGAAAACCAAGGGGTAGATGGCTTCGGTCTGACTGCGTGCGGTTCGCAGCAGGTCCCTGGCGACGACGGTTATCAAGATAGTCGTGCTATCGTTCCTCATCGCGGCCCGCCCAAGGTGACTCGCTGTACTTCACGGCGCGCTTCGAACGCTTGGTGGGTGGCGATGAGCGCGATCCCGCCGCGTTCCAAATGTTCTTCCAGCAGTTCCTCGACGATATGCCTGGTGGCCGCGTCGAGCGCCGTGAACGGTTCGTCGAGCATCCATAACTCAGCCTCGAACAGCACCAGCCGTGCCAGCGCAATACGCTGACGCTGGCCCGCCGAGAGATAGCGGACCTGCCGGTTAGCGATGCCTATCGCGTTCAGCCGCGAAAGCGCGGCGGTTACATCGACGCTTTGCCTGGCAGCGCTCAGCGCGGCGATGAACGCGAGGTTCTCGTGCGCCGTGAGTTCGGCGTTAAGCCCCGGCTGATGTCCGATGAAGTTGAGCTTGGATGCAATCACCGATTGATTCCTGACCGGCGTACCCTGCCAGGTCACGTCGCCGGCATCAGCTTGGATCAAACCCGCTAGCGTTCTAAGCAAAGTCGTCTTGCCGCTGCCGTTGTCACCCTTGAGATGTGTGATGGAGCCGGGGACGGCAGTGAAGGACAGGCCGTCGAGGACCACGGTGTCGCCGCGTTCAACGCGCAACCCACGTGCCTCAAGGCCGAGATCGGATGTGCTCACATACCCACGAATTCAGCGAGGCGCCGCGCACGAGCTGCTCGGCGTGTCGTTTCCCCGCCGCTCAGTCGACGATGAGTTTGCCGCCCGCGGCGCCGGGCATCCCAGCGGGCAGGCCGCGGGCGCCCCCCTGTCCCGGTACGACAATGCGGGACGACTCCTCGCGGGCCAGCTCCTTGGCGCGCTCGTTCAGCCGCGCGATCGCGCCTTTGATGCCGTCGGGGAATAGATCGAATGCCTTGTCCAAGGTCTCTGCTTCGAGTGGAAATTGAACCGGAATCGGCCCCATTTGCGTCATCAGAGTCGTATCGCCGATGAACTTGCGCGATCGGGATTTATCTTCGCTGCCGTCGACTTTGATCGGAATGAGCTGGCGAATCGTCGCTGCGCGAAGATCGGTTATCGATTCCTCGCGGTAAAGATTGTCGGTGTCGACTGACACCGCATCGGTCGGTATGCCTTCTTGATCCGCCATGGGTTTTCTCCGGGCGCAATACTGACACGCATGTTAACAGATTCGTCGTAAAACGGGCGCTAAAGCCGCGACAATTAGCACCGATATACAGGTAGAATACGCGCACCTTAGAACAGCTTTTCCCATGATGAAGATATTGGTTACGGGCGCGGCCGGTTTCATCGGCGCCCGTTTGTGCGACCTGCTGCTCGAACGCGGCGACGAAATCGTCGGCGTCGACAATCTCAACGATTATTACGATGTCTCCCTGAAGAAGGCGCGCCTCGCTTTGTTGGAAGGCCGTGACGGATTCGAATTCCGCAAGCTCGACATCGAGGATCGAAGCGCGATGGCTGACCTGTTCGCATCAGCGGGCGCGCAGCGGGTGATCCATCTGGCGGCGCAGGCCGGCGTGCGCTATTCGCTGGAAAATCCTTACGCCTATATCGATGCCAATGTCGTCGGCACGATCAACATTCTCGAGGGATGCCGGCATAACGACGTAGAACACCTGGTCTACGCTTCTTCGAGTTCGGTATACGGTGCGAACACGCACATGCCGTTCTCGGTCCACGACAACGTCGATCATCCCGTATCGCTCTACGCGGCCACCAAAAAAGCGAACGAGTTGATGGCGCATACCTACAGTCATCTGTACGGGCTGCCGACGACAGGGCTCCGGTTTTTCACCGTCTACGGACCATGGGGCCGGCCGGACATGTCGCTGTTCATGTTTACGAAAAAAATCCTGGCCGGTGAACCCATCGACGTCTTCAATTACGGCAACCACCGCCGCGATTTCACCTACATCGACGACATCGTGGGCGGGGTGATCAGCTGCGTCGACACGATCGCCAAGCCAAATCCCGAGTGGGACAGCGATCGGCCGGATCCCGGCACCGGTCGGGCTCCGTACCGGCTCTACAACATCGGCAATAATGCGCCCGTGGAATTGATGGATTTCATCGGCGCCCTCGAAGCCTGCTTGGGCTTGGAAGCGAAGAAGAACATGTTGCCGCTGCAGCCGGGGGATGTTCCCGATACCTACGCGGAGGTCGACGCGCTGGTCGAGAACGTCGGTTACCGTCCCGCAACGCCGATCGAAATCGGCATCGAGAAATTCGTTTCCTGGTACAAGGAATATTACAAAATCTCATGAGCTCGCATAAGCGAACGATCTCCGTGATCGGCCTCGGCTACGTCGGGTTACCCGTAGCCGTCGCTTTCGGCCGCCAGGCGCCAACCATAGGATTCGACATTAACTCGTCGCGGATCAAGGAGCTCGTCGGTGGCCACGACAGTACACTGGAAGTCGAACAGCACGAACTCGCGGCCGCGGATATCAAGTTTACTCCGACCCCGCGGACATCGGGCGGGCCGACTTCCACATCGTGGCGGTGCCGACGCCGATCGACCACGCCAAGCGGCCCGATCTGACACCGATCCTCAAAGCCTCCGAAACCATCGGCGCGCATATCAAGAAGGGCGACATCATCGTCTACGAGTCGACCGTTTATCCGGGTGCGACGGAAGAGGACTGCGTACCCGTACTGGAACGCGTCTCGGGCCTGACTTGCGGCAGGGATTTTTACGTCGGCTATTCCCCCGAGCGCATCAATCCCGGTGACAGGGAGCATACCTTCACGAAGATCACGAAAGTCGTAGCGGGACAAAACGCCGAAATTCTTGAGATCGTGGCAAAAGTCTACGAAAGCGTCGTGACCGCCGGGGTCCACCGGGCGTCGTCGATCAAGGTCGCCGAAGCCGCAAAAGTCATCGAAAACACCCAGCGCGATCTCAATATTTCCTTGATGAACGAACTCGCCCTGATCTTTAATCGCATGGATATCGATACCCGCGACGTCCTTGCTGCGGCCGGCACCAAGTGGAACTTTTTAAAATTCGAACCGGGTCTGGTCGGCGGGCATTGCATCGGCGTCGACCCGTATTACCTTACGCACAAGGCCGCGATTCTGGGGTACATTCCGCAGGTCATTCTGGCCGGCCGCAGCATCAACGACGATATGGGGCGCTACGTCGCACAGCAGGCGATCCGGCAGCTCATCGCGGGCGGCGGCGTCGTAAAGGGCAGCGTGGTGACCGTCCTGGGGTTCACCTTCAAGGAAGACGTCCCGGATTTGCGCAACACCCGGGTCATCGACATCGTCGAAGAATTGACAGCCTACGGCATCGGTGTCCAGATCCACGATCCCTATGCCAGTGATG
Source organism: Gammaproteobacteria bacterium (assembly GCA_963662545.2). Classification (GTDB taxonomy): domain Bacteria; phylum Pseudomonadota; class Gammaproteobacteria; genus JAYYZW01. Next base: position 285,477 of record CAXXLL010000003.1, on the reverse strand, counting down.
TACAAGCGCGCGAGGAGTACGGTGTCGAGCTCACGTCTGAAGCCGATCTCGAGCCGGCGCAGGTAGTGATTTTCGCCGTGCCGCACCGCCACTACCTGGCCTCCGGCTGGGAAGGCATGTCACGTTTCCTGGAGGGGGGCAAAGGCGCGGTGATCGACGTCAAGGGTAAGCTCGATCGCGACCGGATTCCAACGGGGGTTTCGCTTTGGAGATTATGATCCGATGAACGTGGTGATGATCGGTACCGGTTACGTCGGACTCGTTTCCGGGACCTGCTTCGCCGAATTCGGCGTCAATGTCACTTGCGTCGACGTCGATGAGGCTAAGATTCAACAATTGAACGGGGGCACCCTACCGATCTACGAGCCCGGCCTGGAAAACCTCGTCAGAACCAATGTGAGCGGCGGGCGCCTCAGGTTCACGACCGACCTGGGTGACGCTGTTGCGGCCGCGGATCTGGTATTCATTGCGGTTGGAACGCCGAGCCGGCGCGGCGAGGGATTCGCCGATCTCAGCTTCGTCTACGAAGCCGCGAAACAGATCGCCGCACATCTCAACGGCTATACCGTCATCGTGGACAAGTCGACCGTACCCGTAGGCACGGCGCGTAACGTGGCGCGCATCGTGCGCGAAGCCAATCCGGACGCCAATTTCGACGTGGCCTCGAATCCGGAATTTCTGCGCGAAGGCGCAGCGATCGCGGATTTCATGCGACCCGACCGCGTCGTGATCGGCGTCGAGACGGAGCGCGCCGAACAGCGGTTACGCGAACTCTACCGGCCGTTAAATCTGCGCGAAACGCCAATTTTGATTACCGATCTAGAGAGCGCAGAACTCATTAAATATGCGGCCAACGCCTTCCTTGCTACCAAGATCAGCTTCATCAATGAGATTTCCACTTTGTGTGAATCGGTCGGCGCCGACGTTCACGCCGTCGCCAAGGGCATGGGGATGGACGGACGCATCGGTTCGAAGTTTTTGCATCCGGGTCCAGGCTATGGCGGTTCCTGTTTCCCCAAGGATACCCAAGCCCTGGTGCGAATCGCGCAGGAACATGGGGTCGGCAGCCGCATCGTGGAGTCGGTGATCGAGGTCAACGCCGCGCAGAAAGCACGCATGATAAAGAAGATCCGCACTGCGCTCGGCGATTCGGAAACGGGGAAGATCCTGGGCGTGTTCGGACTGACCTTCAAGCCGGAAACGGACGATATGCGCGATGCGCCGGCGCTGTCCATTCTGCCGCCTTTGATTGAAAAGGGTGCGGTGGTCCGCGCCCACGATCCACAAGGGATGCATGAAGCCAAGAACCTGCTGCCGGAACAAGTCCATTACTGCGACGACACCTATGGCGTCTGTGAGGGCGCGGACGCAGTCATCCTCCTGACCGAATGGAATGCTTACCGTGGTCTGGATCTTGCACGGGTGAAGCGTTTGATGTCGGGCGACGTGTTCGTCGATCTGCGAAATGTCTACGAACGCTCGACGGTCGAGTCGCACGGATTTAAATATCACTGCGTGGGGCGTTGAACTTTCCAGGGACCAATATCGACCCGAATTTAACCGCGCGGTCCTGGCGCGAAACGGCGGCTCATCGCTGTCCCGACACCGGTGAGGCTTATGGAACCTCTGAAAAAGTCATGGCCCATCTGCCTTGTCCATGAAATCGCGGAGCCTTAACCGACGAACCTTGCCCATAGTCCCCGCTATGGCCGGCGATTCGTGCCTTGACCTGCACCATTGCATGAACCATTCAGATGCACCATGACTTATTCAGAGGTTCCTTATGTACTCAAAGACGGTTTCTGCCGCCTTTCTGAAAGTGATTGATTCGCAGCACCTATGCAATTCGTCGATCTGAAAAAGCAATACCTTCTAAACAAGGCTGCGATCGACGGGCGCATCGCCGGTGTACTCGCGCACGGCCGTTTCATCATGGGTCCGGAAATCGCGGACCTCGAATCAAGGCTTGCAAATTTCGCCGGCGTCGAGCACGGCATCGCGGTGGCGAGCGGTACAGACGCGCTGATGATCGCGATGATGGCGCTGGGAATCGGGCGGGGGGATGAAGTCATCACGACGCCGTTTACGTTCATCGCCACGGCGGAGATGATCGCCTTGATCGGCGCCACGCCGGTGTTCGCCGACATCGATGCGCGTACCTACAACATCGATCCGTCCCTGCTGGAGGCAAAGATAACGCCGAACACGAAGGCCATCATGCCGGTGAATCTGTACGGGCAATGCGCGGCCATGGACGAGATCAACGCGCTTGCATCAAAACGCGGACTGGCCGTCATCGAGGATGCGGCGCAGAGTTTCGGCGCCACTTACAAGGGCCGGCGGTCCTGCGGATTATCGACGATTGGCTGTACCAGCTTTTATCCATCGAAACCGCTAGGCTGCTATGGGGATGGCGGCGCGTGCTTCACGCAAGACGCCGATCTAGCCCAGCGCATGCGCGAGATCCGCGTTCACGGACAGGACCGGCGTTATCACCACCCTAAGATCGGTTTCAACGGGCGGATGGATACCCTCCAGGCGGCGATTCTTCTCGCCAAATTCGACTGTTACGAAGCCGAATTATCTGCCCGGGCGGTGATCGGGGCCCGTTACACCGAGCGCTTTGAAACTTCGCGCGACAAGCTGACGACGCCCTATGTCGAACCGCGCAACACGAGTGTTTACGCCCAATACACCGTACAGGTCGACGCACGCGATGTGGTCGTCGAAAAACTAAAGTCTGCGGGCGTACCGACGGCCGTTCACTACCCTGTACCACTCCACCTGCAACCTGTATTCGAAAGCATGAATCTCGGTGTCGGTCGAGGCAGTTTCCCAGTCGCCGAACGCGCCGCGGAGCGCGTGTTCAGCTTACCCATGCACCCCTTTCTCGAGGCCGCGCAGCAGGACGAAATCATCGAGGCGACCCTGGCTGCGATATATGCGGCATGAAGGGCGTGCGGCGCCGAAGTGTGTGGCGTGTGGGTTTGCATCACCGCTGGCATGCGGTTTTCATCATCGGCTCGCCGGAAATCGGCGGCACCGAGAAGCAGCTCGTAGCGTTGCTGCCGCCGCTGCAGAGCCGAGGTTGGTGTATCCGCGCGCACACGCGGATTGAAAAAGGAGAACGGGAAATGACGCGCGCCTTTTCGATGTAACGCAATAGGCGCTGCAGCAGGAGCGGACAGTTGGAGGTCGGAACGATGAGTGTCAACACGAAACCGGGCGACCTACGTTGGCGTTTCCGAATCCGCCGTCAGCCGCGGAAAGCAGGCAGAGCGAGATCGCGCGCCGAGATGATGCGGTGCTTTGCCGGAGGCCAGTCGATGCCGATGACGGCATCGTCCCATCGGATACCGTCTGCGTGTTCGGGGCTGTAGGGCGCTGAAATCTGGTACTGCACGTCGCAGTTGTCGGTCAGAGTCTGAAAACCATGCGCACAGCCTTTAGGAATATACACTTGGCGGCTGTTTTCATCGGAAAGTTCAAATGAGAGCCACAGTCCGCAACTGGGAGAATCTACGCGCAGGTCCACCACGACGTCGAAAATGGCCCCGCGGGTGCAGCGTACAATCTTGTTTTCTTCACACGGCGCGCTTTGAAAATGCAATCCACGGAGCGTTCCACGCCGAGCGTTGTGGGAGATGCTAAGTTGTGGAAAACGGGATTCGAGGCCATGTGCCTTAAAATCCTCGAAATCGAATGTGCGCGCAAAGAATCCGCGGTCGTCGGCCAGTTTCTCGATCTCAATGAGGAACACGCCGTCGAGAGACTGTGGCGAAAAGATCATCGTGTAATGTTGCGCGAAAGTGGTATCACTGCCCTGACAGAGCTCGCTCGAGTGTATAATAACGCGCTTCTTCTGCGCCACGCAGGCCCGAGGGCGGCCGCCGTCCGGTGGCCTCCGCAGCGGCGAGGTGATATCAACAAGTCCGGCGGCAAGCTATACCCCTCGGGATCTCAACGGGAATTGAATACGTGAAGGTTGTAATTCTAGCGGGCGGTTATGGGACGCGCCTGAGTGAAGAGACCGACGTGCTTCCGAAGCCGATGATCGAGATCGGCGGTTACCCGATTTTGTGGCACATCATGAAGCACTATGCCTCGTTCGGATACACGGAGTTCGTCATTGCGCTGGGTTACAAAGGCCACGCGGTCAAGCGTTACTTCTACGATTACAACAATCTTTCGGGGGACGTGACACTGGACTTCCGGAAAGGCGAGTTTCGCGTCGTGGCGCACCAGAAGGAAGACTGGGTCGTTCACTTGATTGAGACAGGGATTGACACGCTTACCGGCGGGCGCCTCAAGCGGCTGGAGCCGCTGCTCCGGGACAGCAGGTTCATGCTGACCTATGGCGACGGTGTCAGTAACATCGATATCCGGACGCTGGTCGAGTTTCACGCTGCGCAGGGCAAGAAGGCCACGGTCACGGCGGTGCGGCCGCCGGCGCGATTCGGTGGGCTGGTGTTCAAGGACGCGATGATCTCCGAATTCACCGAGAAGCCGCAGATTGGCGAAGGCTGGATCAACGGCGGATTCATGGTGCTCGAGCCGGGCGTGTTCGACGACCTCCAGGGCGACACCGACGTGCTGGAAGTCGATCTGTTGGAGAAGTTGGCGGCGCGCGGCGAGCTCGCTGGCTACCGGCACGAACATTTCTGGCAATGCATGGATACCCTCAGGGACAAGAACCTACTGGAGAGGCTGTGGGAAAGCGGCGCACCGCCATGGCGGCTCTGGACCTGAACCGCGTTCTCTCCGCAGTGGGCGATCGCTCTCTGTGGCAGGACAGGCCGGTCCGCTAATAAGTATCCATAAATGATTAATTTTTATCGTATTTAATTGAGAAACCCCTTTTCGATCCCACATTCATTACCACCATGTGATCGAGAACGAGTGGGACGTTGAAAGCATTCTGGAGACAATCCGCACTTATGATGAACGGTGCTACCTTTTGTTCGGCGTGGAACCTTGGCCGCTCAAAAGCCTCGTCCTACCAGATATAGGTGTGTCCGGCCATCATGCCGAAGCGACGTCGACACTGACCCTTGTGTTCTCGATGTCCCCGAGCGCTAGCCAGTCGTGCCGGCCGACCGGCACCGAATTCCGTCGAGCGTCGGTTCGTGTCGCCATGTCCGGATCAGCTGCGGGTCGCCGACGCCACCTAGGTGCTGATTTGGGCGGAATTCGTCTATTTTGCGGTGGCGTGGATGCCTTCAGCCGGCGCGTGGCCGGTTGGTCGATGGCGACGCATCTGCGCACTGAGCTCGTGCTCGATGCGCTTAATATGGCGCTATGGCAGCGTCGACCGAAGAATGTGATCCATCACAGTCCAGGGCTGTCAGTACACTTCGTTCGCCTTCGGCAAGCGCTGCCAGTTAATGGGTGTGCGACCGTCGATGGGATCGGTCGGCGATTGCTACGATAACGCGATGGCCGAGAGCTTCTTCGCGACGCTCGAATGCGAACTCATCGACCGCCACAGTTTCAAGACGCAGGCCGAAGCGAAGATGGCGATCTTCGAGTTCATCGAAGGCTGGTACAACCCGCACCGTCGTCACTCATCCCTCGGTCAGCAATCACCGCTAAACTATGAAAATAATTATCAACAGGCTGCTTGAAACCCAAGCGCTATACCGTCCACGGAAACGGGGCAACTCCAGTCACGTGGGGCCATCCCGCCTATCCCTTTTGCGCTATGGCAACGGAGACGGTGTGCTCTGGGACCAGCCGAGCGCGTGCTATTCCGGGTCACCATCGGCGAGGGCGGTGGTCGAGTTCACGGCTTGCTTAAAGGTCTGGCGGGGGCTGTCCCATCCTAGGGCCGTCATCGACGATCGCGAGAACGCCGGCATCTCGGAGAAAGCAAACGCGCTGATCACCTGGGGGCTATTATTATCGACGGTGGTTCGCGTTACACCTGACTAGAAGTCCATACCGACCGTCATCAAGCTATTTGGGCCAGTTGACTTGCTGGTTCAATGGACGATCTGGCGAACTTTGGTTAATGTCAAGTCGCTTGCTTTTGACAGTTCAAGCAGCGGCTTTGGATGGTGAGATTTGGATCTGTTTCGATGCACCCAAGCAATAAACGACAAGGAGCTTGATGCTCATGCTGATCCCGGACAACGAAGGCAAGGCCTGCGACGCCGTCGTCAAGTCCCTTGAGAAATGGACGGGCGCCACACGTAGGGACCTCCGCCATCCTGAAAGGGACGGCGACGGTCCACCCGTGGATTGTCGCCTGAAGCTGGGCACGCAGGACTATGCCATCGAGCACACGCGGATCGAGCCGTTCGAGAACGAAATCAAGGCGCTCGTCGCGTTCAGGAAAATCAGTCGCTACGTGAAGAGCGATATCCCGAATCCATTTCCAAGCTCAGCGTACTACGAGTTGCAACTTGAGAGCGACGTCTCTCTGCCTAACGGGAAGGCTACGCGCAACCGAGCCCTGAATAATCTCGTCGAATGGGTTCGCGCGACCGAGCGATGCTTGCGTGAGAGGACCCTGGGTCGGTTTTTGCTGGCGCACAATCCTCGCTTCTCCGACGACTGTATCCAGGGAACTCCCGATGGGTTCGATTGTACATTCGCACTGCTCCGCTGGCCGAATGCGATCCTGATACGACGAAAACCGGGCGATCTTCGATTCAGGTTCAACTACCCCGACGATCTGGAGCCTCTTCGAGCGGAAAGGCTCAGGCGCGCGTTTTCCGAAAAATGTCCCAAGCTGGACCGTTGCAGGGCAGAGGGGGCGAGGACCGTACTGGTGCTCGAGAGCCGTGGCCTCGGCCACACGAACTTCGAACACATTGGTAGACAGCTGCCCATGTTGTTGGCGGGCCGCGAGGATGTGCCGGACGAGATTTACCTGATGGACACCGAGACCGAGCTTTGGTGGCTATGGCTCATGAAGCGAGACGGTGACCATTGGCCGACTGTGGGTATGCCCAAATGGGGCCCCAATTACGAGGCAGACCGGTTGCCTACACAAGGTACCCCCAAGCGAATTCGCGACGCACTCGGACTAGACAAGTTGTATACCCCATGTTTGTCGGGATGGGCTCCAGCCACCTTCTTGGAAAAAGAACTGGAAGATTCGACGCAAGGCTGAGGCACCCGATTGCCATTGGTGCACGCACACGACTGGCGTCCGCGTTTGCCGTTCACGCTGCATCGACTCGGACGGTGAAGTTCACCCGTGGTGAAGCGGCCCTGTTGCCTCGGCCTGTCCGACGCCAGCGTCCATTGGACACTCTGAGAGGTTTTTATAACGGAGGATGTCTGTCTCATTTTCGTTCCCACCGGTCTCGTGTCAACAGCGGCGGGACGATGTACCGCCGCCGCGGCCCTTGGGGTCGAGGAGCGTAGCTCGGTTTATCCGATTCGGGGGTAGGCTACCTTTGCGCTGAGGCGCCAAGCAGACTAGCTAGTGTGCATCCCTAAACGCGATGCGGTTGAAATAAAAAGGAAAATTTGTCGCTTAAGGGATCGAAACCTCCGGTGGGTCGTGATCTAATGGAACTTCAAACCTCTGATTTTCCACACAATCATCGACACCACAGGAGGGGGAATGCGTCAGAAACGCACGGCCCAAGCGAGTATATACGAGCTGTTTGCTGACCATGACCTGGGGCGAGAGCTGCAGGGCATGTCCGAGTGGCTCGATGCTCACCCCAAGGTCCTCACGCCGGTCATGAACGATCTGTGTCGGCGGGGTTTGAAGCCCACCGGTCGACGCGGACTGTCGGCGGAGTCGGTGCTGCGCTGCGCGGTGCTCAAGCAGCACCGGCAATTGAGTTACGAGGAGCTGGCCTTTCACCTGCAGGACTCGGCGAGCTTTCAGGCCTTCGCCCGGTTGCCGGGTAATGAACGTCCGAAGAAGTCTGCCTTACAGCGGGTGGTCTCGGCGATCCAGGTATCGACGTGGGAGTCTATTCATCGCGCCCTGCTGGCGACGGCGAAAGAGACGCGCATTGAGCCGGCACAGCGTGTACGGATTGATAGCACGGTAACGGACAGTGCCATCCACGCGCCGAGCGACAGTCATCTGCTGTGGGATGGCGTGCGTGTTGTGGTTCGTCTGCTCGCACAGGCGCGCGAGTTGCCTGGCGCGCCGGAGTTGTGCTTCGTGAACCACACTCGATTGGCGAAGAAGCGTGCGCGGGCGCTGTGGTATGCGCGTGGTGCGAAGCAACGCCAACGTCTGTATCGCGATTTGATTGGGGCGACGCGTTCAACCTTGGAAGCGGTAGCGAGGGTACGTGAGCAGCTGCTGAGCCCGGGCGTCACCGGCGTTGAACTGCCGGACTGGCTAGCGCAGGTAGCGCACTACGAAACACTTGTTCTGCAGGTGATTTCGCAAACTGAGCGGCGGGTGTTCGGCGGTGAGAAGGTCCCCGCGAGCGAGAAGTGCGTGAGCTTGTTCGAGCCGCATACCGACATCATCATAAAGGGTGCGCGCGACGTTCAGTACGGACACAAAATCAATCTGGCTTCGGGGCGCAGTGGCCTCATCCTCGACGTGGTCATCGAGCGAGGCAATCCGGTCGATAGTCAGCGCTTCATGCCGATGCTCGAACGGCATCGAACACACTACGGGACGATGCCACGACAGGTCGCCGCCGATGGCGGCTATGCGAGCCTCGACAATCTCCGGGCGGCGAAAGCAGAAGGCATCGAAGACGTTGCCTTCCACAAGAAGCGCGGGCTCGCGATCGCCGACATGGTCAAGAGTCAGTGGGTCTATCGACGCTTGCGCAACTTCCGCGCCGGCATCGAGGCCGGTATCTCCTGCCTGAAGCGTGCATACGGATTGGCACGTTGCACCTGGAAGAGCCTGCCGCACTTCGAAGCCTACGTGTGGTCTTCTGTGGTCGCCTACAACCTCAGCCTGCTCGCGCGCTATCAACTCGAATAGCGACGTTCACTCGCACTAACTGACCTCCTCGATATCGTCGAACGGGCGACTTTGGGTTGCAGCGCTCTGCGGCCGGCGAACGTACTCACAATTACGCTCGAAGAGCCCTTCGACCCCCACCGAACCGCCGCTACCGCTCCAACAACCTACTTTCAACACCTCGATTTCTCCGTGCCCATCGAAGAAAATGCCTGTTTATGGACGGACACTAGCTAGCCAGCAAAGTCCAGATTTTCCCACGTGACCTTGTAGGGCCGAACGGTGACATCGATCATAAGTCGTACCGCATCGTCCTCCCGCTCTACCCCCTCGACCGGCTCGAGCAACATATCGGAAGTTACCCCTACGTGGGTTATGAGACGGTCATCTTGCAACACTACGTAAAACGGATCCTGCCCTGGCTTTGGTGATTCCGTCCCCAATTGGTCAGGACTCGCAACGCGTAAGGCATCGAAAAGTGTCTTGAGACGGTTGTCGATGTCCGTCCGGACTTTCCCCGGCGGACCCTTGCGAAGCATCAAAATGTTCAGTGCGCAAATTAAGCCATTGTTTTCTGCGACGATTGGCTTCCAGTTGTATTCTTTCACGCGGAAGGTTTCCCCCCACATTGTTTCGGGATCTGGAATGTTTGACCCTGAGGGATAGCCACGCTTCAAAACCGGATGCTCGTGCCAAAGGATTTTGAGTTGCTCATGGAACTTCTGGCGGATGTCGTGAACATGTCCTGACCGACCTCCCTTGTGCGAAAGCAACTTTCCTGCGTAGGTCAGCCGAAATTCCATTTCACTCTCGCTAGCTGCAGATATTGCTGGGCTGTTTCGTCGGCGAGTCCTGCCAGTAGACGACGTACCCGAAGCCAATAGGCCGGATACGATGTGTCGCCAAGAACGTATGGGGCTCCCAAGGGTGTGGTGGTCTGTCCTTTCTCTTCCGCGACGCAACCATTTGACGACAGCGCGACGAAAATCGCCAAAAGCGTGCCTGAACAGCATTTCACTTGATCTCTCCCAGTTACGCTTCAACGATACCGCTGGAACCGCCGATGCGCTAGCCGCTCTCGCCCCTTGACCGAGTTATAACTGAATCTGGTGTTTGAGCGAATTGAATAAAGGCGGCGTATCTGGTTGAAATGTTGTTACCAAGCAGCAAGCCAACCAAAGAGGATACGCCACCATGAGAGAGAGTAAGGTTGTTGAATTATCAGGTCGAGAAGGAATACCAGATCCGTTGACGGAGGTCTTGAGAAACGGTGCTCGGGCTCTGATTGAACGAGCGGTTGAAATCGAGCTGGCAGAATATATGGCGCAGTATTCAGGACATCGCACGGCGGACGACAAAGCAGGTGTGGTTCGCAACGGCTATTTGCCGGAACGCCAGTTGCAGACGGGCTTGGGGCCGGTGACGGTGAGGATCCCGAAGGTTCGTTCGAAGCTCGGCGAGCCGGTGACCTTCCGTTCAGCGCTGGTGCCGCCGTATGTGCGCAAGACAAGAACCTTGGAGGCGGCCGTGCCGTGGCTGTATTTGAAGGGCGTTTCCAGTGGCGAAATGGGCGCTGCGCTGGAAGTTTTGTTGGGGCCGCAGGCGAAGGGCCTGTCGGCGAGCACCGTGTCGCGCTTGAAGCAGGTGTGGGCGCAAGAATACCGCGACTGGTGCGAGGGGCGATTGGACCAAGACCGCTGGGTGTAGGTGTGGGCGGACGGTGTCTACAGTGGCCTGCGGGCGGAGCACACGAAGCTGTGTGCGTTGGTGGTGATCGGCGTCAATGAGCGAGGCGAGAAGCGTTTTTTGGCGATGGAGGATGGTGTGCGGGAGTCCACGCAGAGCTGGCGCGAGGTGTTGCTGAAATTGAAGTCACGCGGGATGAATATTCCCAAGCTGGCGATCGGGGACGGTGCCATGGGCTTCTGGGCCGCACTGGAGGAAGTCTACGGTGAGACCCGCCAGCAACGCTGCTGGATGCACAAGACGATGAACGTGCTGAACTGCCTACCGAAGTCGGCACAGGCCAAAGCCAAGCAAGCCCTGCACGCGATCTGGCAGGCCGCGACAAAGGCCGACGCCGAGAAGGCGTTCGAGCTGTTCCTCAAGACCTATGAACCGAAGTATCCCAAGGCGACCCTGTGCCTACAGAAAGACCGTGAGGAGTTGCTGGCGTTCTATGATTTTCCGGCACCACATTGGCAAAGCATTCGCACGAGCAATCCGATTGAATCCACCTTCGCTACGATCCGGCACCGGACCCGGCGCTCCAAGGGCGGTCTCTCTCGGGACGGCATGCTCCATATGATGTTCAAGCTGGGGCGGTGTGCGCAGAAGAATTGGCGACGCCTACGTGGATTCGACTACCTGGCCAAGGTGATTACTGGAGTTAAATTTGAAGATGGTATCGAGGTGACAAGGGTCAATCAGGTCGCCGCTTGATTCAACCGCCTGAACACCACTTTTGACAATAACTCGCAAGGCCCCTGATGTTGCCTAATTCGGCGAGCGTAATCGGGTCCAAACGTCAGACACCACTGGCGGATAGTTTCATACGAAACCGTCACGCCGCGCTCGGCTAAAAGGTCTTCGATATCGCGAAAGCTGAGCGTAAAACGAGGGTACAACCACACCGACCGCGCGATGATTTCAGGCGGAAATCGATATCCGCGATAATTAGGAGCTTCTGTCATGCGTTAATTGTCCGCGATCCGGCGCCAACCTGACAGAACCATATAAATCTGTCGTTAAGTTGGCTAAGGCCAGCGACTACAAGCAAAATTCCCAAAACAAGAGCGATTGTCGAACCAATGTGCTTTGTCACACCCACCCCCTTTCCTTGCTGCTTCAACGTTTCTAGTTTTCGCTAGCCCAATCCTGTAGTTCATCTATTCTGTCTTTGAGCAGATTGTTTTTTAGAGCTTGAGTCTTATTGATATTGTTTGCGGAGCTAACCATTTTTTCTCTCAAAACGTTATATTGTTTTAAGACATTGTCGTCGGCCACAATAGTTTCCTCTTCTTGGAAAAGGAACTTGTCATGATTTTGGAGGATAAATTTATAATAATTGTCTAAGTCGAAGAGGAAGAACAATTCCAGTTTTTCTTCGTAGAAAGCTGCGCTACCACCAAGCCGTTTTTTTGCTAAATCTGTTTTCCCTATTTTGGTATTGGCATCCTTGAAAAGAATATCCAATGTGTCGTAATGAGATTTTTTGACTTTTTTGAATTGCGTTATATTTTCTCTGAATATCAGTATATGCTCGGCGTTAGCCAGATCTGATGTTGACTCGAACTCGATTGGACCAATCAGCGCAATGCTTTTCTGTGTTTTAGTGTTTTGCTCGATCATACTTTTCATGAACTCGCCCATCACTTTCTGAAATTCGTTCTTTGGTTCTCCTGGGACAAATTCCTTGTTTTCTATATCAATTGAATTGCCGAGCCATTTTAAATTCTCGTCCGTAGAAAACCCTTCATCAGCAGCGTGTGGTGTGGGAAATAGGGCAAACAAAATTAGGATTGCGGACAAAGATTTTGCGCTGACTTTCATTTTCCGATCCCTTATTTCGTCCGTCACTTTGTGACAGATTGAGGCACCTCGTTGGCCTAAAGCTTACTACCCCTACTATCCGGGTTAAACACCGTTCCTTTAGATTTTCATACAAGGGTGACGTAGCGTGGTGCGTGGGCTAATTCGGAAGGAACCCCATCGGATGTGCGGGTTAGTGTGTAAAGGTACATATAGGAGTGGTTTTGTCAGGTTGTTGCGCGCAGGCCCGATCTTTCGAGCAAGTAGAATCATCGTCAATCAGCAGGCGCATGTCACCTCCGACCAAGTGAGAAATGCCCTGGAGCGTAGTTCACGATAGTTCTTCGCTCTGAGGAGATGACGACCGAGGCGAAACAGATTGTTGACTTGACCGTGGACGCTTAGAAAGCGCTGCGCGTGTCCGTCCGATCGAAACCCGCGCATCTGCCTTTCTTGTTCCCGCGTCGGCTCGTGTGAAACTTCCGCGCGGTTATTCGCATAGTGATCTTGGCAGTGTGGCACGGACGGCATTACCTCGCGTTTGGCTGAGGCGTAACTACGGAGCTTATGGGTTGTTATCTCGATAGGAACGGCTGTTTGTGAGCGTAGCGCCTTTCGAAAGAAGCGCTTAGCGGCTTTAGTATCCTTGCGTTTTTGTACGAGGATCTCAATCAGATCGCCGTCTTGGTCCACGGCTCGCCAAAGGTAACGACGCTTTCCTTGAATTGAGACGACGACCTCATCGAGAAACCAACAGTCGCCGCAAGGCCCCTGATGTTTCCTAATTCGGCGAGCGTAATCGGGTCCAAACGGCAGACACCACTGGCGGATAGTTTCATACGAAACCGTCACGCCGCGCTCGGCTAAAAGGTCTTCGATATCGCGAAAGCTGAGCGTAAAACGAGGGTACAACCACACCGACCGCGCGATGATTTCAGGCGGAAATCGATATCCGCGATAATTAGGAGCTTCTGTCATGCGTTAATTGTCCGCGATCCGGCGCCAACCTGACAGAACCCTCCAGCGATGTGGCTGAATGGATCGAGGACCACGGTATGGATCACGTTCGGGGCGCACCGTATCACCCGCAAACCCAGGGCAAGATCGAGCGCTGGCATCAAACGCTGAAGAACCGCATCCTGCTTGAAAATTATTATCTACCCGGCGCTCTCGAAAACCAGATCAGCGCCTTCGTCGATCACTACAACACCCAACGCTACCACCAGAGCATCGGCAACGTAACTCCAGCTGACGCCTACTTTGGACGCCACACCGCCATCATCGAAAAGAGAAAAAAGATCAAAAAACTGACCACCCAAAACCGCCGCTTGAACCATCAAAGCCAAGCGGCTTAACATCAAACAAAGATGAGCCAGATCCTCCCTTATGAAACACGCTCAACAGTCCCATTTGTTTTGATGACGGACAGGCATGGGCACGACGATGCTCGGCGGGTTTACAACGGAATCTTCCGGTATCGGCGACTCGAAGTTCACCGGGCTCATCAAATTGTTCGATACCGGCAAGCATCGCGCGCATGCCGCAATCGGGATCAGTATGCCGACCGGATCGACGGATGAAACCGACGCCATTCTCACGTCGATGGGTGGTACGCCCTCGCCGCGTCTGCCGTACGCCATGCAGATTGGCAGCGGTACCGTGGATGTCCTTTCCGGCATCACGTACGTCGGCGGGCACCAACAATTCGGCTGAGGCGGGCAATGTGCCGGCGACATTCGTACCGAACGTGATAACGGCTATCGCTGGGGTCACAAGCACCAGATCACCGGATGGTTGAGCTACCAACCGCAACCCTTCATCAGTGCGTCGATGCGTGTGAAGTACCAATCTCTGGGCAGGATCAAGGGGATTGATCCACGCATCGCAGCGCCGGTGCAAACAGCGGACCCGGACAACTACGGCGGCGATATGGTCAATCTATTGTTTGGCGTCAACCTGGTTGGACAGCGTGGAAAGCGCATCGCGATAGAAGCGGGATTTCCGCTCCTGCAGGATCTCAATGGCCCGCAAATGGAAACCGACTTCATCTTGACGGCAGGCGTTCAGGTCACCTTTTAGCAAACGCGACCGCGGCGACCCGATCTCTTTTCAAAAACTGTTGGTTCTACTGGTCCGACCCAGTTAGTCTGACAATGCCCTTCACCGTCAAAGGTGCCGAAGTCGAACGGATTGAACGCGCGCAGGCGATGGAGATGGTCGAGTTCGTGGTGCTCGTCGAGAACAGAGGGTGGCGTTGGTCGATGGAAATCCCTACCAACAACGACGCGCGCGTATATTGAAGCTCCGGCGCGATGCGTCATCCTATCCGAATAACCTACCCAGACCCGATCAGTGACATGAGAACCTTGAGTACTCAACCGGCCGGAACAGATCCTGGCAGTGCGCAACAGGCGGCCAAAGAATACGATCGGGCGGACAGGGACGGGGCGGCTTAGCTGAGGTCTTCAAAGAAGACACTGAACGCAAAGAACCTCGAGGCGCTGGGCGCCCAGCGGCTTGCCGAGCTGTTGATCGAGATCAGCACCGGCAACACTACCGCCAAACGCCGTCTCCGGCTGGAGCTCGCCAGTGAGGAAAGCCCCGCCGCAGTTGCGCGAGAAATCCGCAAACGGCTGGCGACGATTGCAAGGTCGCGCTCGTTCGTCGACTGGCGGAACCGGCGGACCTTGGTCGACGATCTGGATATGCAACGCCGCGCCATCGTTGACAAGGTGGCCAAGGACGATCCGGTCGAGGGACTCGACCTGATGTGGCGTTTCATGGCGTTGGCCGGCTCAATATTCGAGCGCTGCGATGACAGTAGTGGCACCGTGATCGGTATCTTCGACCACGCCGCCAACGACCTCGGCGAGATTGCGAAAGCCGCAAGGCCCGCTCCGAAAAGGCTTGCCGACGACGCGTTCCAAGCGCTGATCGACAACGGCTATGGTCAGTACGACTCCCTGCTCCAGGTTCTGGCACCGGCCCTGGGGCAGGCAGGCCTGGAGCATCTGAAGCAGCGCATGATCACGCTGTCTAAAGAATCCGTTCGCAAGTCGTCCGATGGGGAGCGGTGTACGGCCACCCACGGATCGGGGAGCCCGGACCACGTCGACGCACCGGCCGAACGGTCCCGGGCCAGCACGGTACGCCAGGCATTGACCAAGATTGCGGATGCCCAGGGTGATGTTGATGCATTCATCGCCCAATATGACGGGCAAACGAGAAAAATACCGAATATTGCCGCGCAGATCGCCCGGCGGTTGCTTGCGGCGGACAGGGCTGAAGAGGCATTGCAGACGCTCGACACTACCGAGCACAGGGACGATGCCTGGGACTGGCCGGACTTCGCGTGGGAGGACGCACGGATCGAGGTGCTCGATGCACTCGGCCGCGGCGACGAGGCCCAGGCGGATCGCTGGTCGTGCTTCGAGCGAGCGTTGTCGATCCCGCATCTACGTGCCTATCTGAGGCGGCTGCCCGACTTTGACGACTTTGAAGCCGAGGAGCGGGCGCTCGATTATGCGCAGAGCTACGAGAACCCGCTCCGGGCGTTGTCATTCCTGGTGTTGTGGCCTGCCCTGGACAGAGCATCCGCGCTCACTATTCGGAGCGCGGCGGCTCTGGACGGCAATCACTATGAGCTACTGACCCCGGCGGCCGACGCGATGGCCGGCAAGTATCCGCTGGCCGCGACGCTGGTGTTTCGCTCCATGATCGACTTCGCGCTGACACACCGCCGCTCCAGTCGATACAAGCACGCCGCACGACATCTCATGGCGTGTTCGAGTCTGGCATCGGCGATCGAGGATTTCGGGGTATACGAACCACACGACGCTTATGAAGCCAGGCTACGCCGCGAGCATGGAAGGAAGAGCTCGTTTTGGAGCGTGATTCGTTGACCTGTCAACAGCCGCGTAAAAGTCGGCCAGCCGTTTCTTGCCGACTTCCAGGAACGCCTTCGACCCGCTGTAGTAAAAACTCTCGGCGATCCCCGCCCGGCGGCATAGCTCGGCAATGCGGTCCTCGCCACGCACACCTGCCAGGACAATCCGGATCTTCTCCTCAGCCGAATACTGCTTGCGCGTCTTGCGCCGGATATCCCGAACCGTCTGTTCGGCGCTGCCTCTTGTATCCATCGATTTCTGTCTCATCTTCGTTCCCTTCGGTTACTACGATGAGCCAGAAATCCTCCGTTATGCAATTACCTCAATTTGTCCCAAAGGCGCTGACGTCAGACACTTTATCGGGGGGGGCACAGCATACCCTATGCCAGTGTCACGATGCCCTGTTACTTAGACACAGCGATACTAGCTATCAGTACTTCTGACTATGATTATTTCGTTCCTGACAAGGGATCTGCGCACAGTGTGCGAGGACGAGCGAGTTTCCGCCGATCAGTTGGGCAACGAAATCGGGCAGCAGCTTGTTAATCGGTTAGCCGATCTCCGCGCAGCATCATCAATCAACGATATCGTCGTAGGATTATCGACGCTTATTGATGCGGATGGCGCTCGGAGAATTACCCTCCCACCAAACGGAACTCTAAAATTCCGCGCAAATCACCCAAATAATCCCATTGACGTGTCTGGTAATGTAGACTGGAAACGAGTTAGTCGTATCATGATAATGGAGATTGACATCGTTGAAGCCTAGCGACCAAGATTTTGCGCCAAACTGGGTTTGCCCTCCCGGCGCAACAATCCAGGACATTCTAAACGGACGCAATCAATCAGCAGAAGAATTTTCTGCTCAGTCGGGGCTCCCGTCGGATTATGTTTCCGGCCTCCTAGAAGGTCGCGAAACAATCTCCCTTGATACGGCACGCACGATTTCAGACTGTTTAGGAGCACCCGTTGAATTTTGGATGTCCAGGGACTACCAATACAGAGAAGCTTCCGCACGTATCGACGGCGGCGCTAGAGACTGGATTCGACGCCTTCCGTTGAACGACATGATCCAATACAAGTGGTTAGATCGAACTCCACTCCCATCTGAAGAGCTATCTGCCTGCTTAAAATTTTTTAATGTTCATGATGTGCCGAGCTGGCATGCGACATACAGCGACGTAATAAACAGCACGAATTTTCGAACATCAAAAACGTTTGAGTCCACACCTGAAGCGGTCGCAGCTTGGCTCCGAAAAGGACAGATTGATGCGGAAGAAATTCAGTGTGCCAATTGGGACGCAGAAGTTTTCTCACAACTCACAACAACTTCACGCAGCGCGCAAGCTAACAAAAGTTAAGGACCCAGATAAGTTTCTACCGAGTCTTCGAGACCTTTGCGCGGCAGCTGGTGTTGCGATTGTTGTTGTTCGTGAACCGACTGGATGCCGCGCTAGTGGTGCCACACAGTTCCTGAATGATTCGAAAGCGATGTTGCTACTTAGCTTTCGGTACCGATCCGATGATCATTTTTGGTTTTCTTTTTTTCACGAAGCCGGCCATTTGATTTTGCATAAGACGAAGTCTCCGGTTATCGAGTACGGTGAGGAACCCGACGAGGCCCAAGAACGCGAAGCAAACTCTTTCGCCGAAAGCGTATTGATTCCCGATGACGCTAGAGACGAGTTCAATAGGTTGAGCGCGAATACCGAAGCAGTTCTCCGCTTTTCCATCCGTATTGGAATTGCACCCGGCATCGTAGTTGGACAACTCCAACACAAGGGAAAAATCAGAAGAGATCAGCTTAATAAACTTAAACGCCGATACGCTTGGTCATAAGTTAGAGGTCGTTAACCTCTGAAGGCTTTAAACACACGCGGGCTCTTCTGCCAGTTACACAACGAATCTTCGATTACCTGCATCCCAACCTTAAGATATTCATCAAGACGCAGGAGCAACGTATCAAGTTCGCGGACAGAACCTGCGTTTCGGCCTCCATGGAACAAAAGCCGAGCGCCAAATAGTGGACCCGTCGCCCCAGTCATATACGCCGATCCTGGAGCAATAGGAGCTAACTCGAGCTTCCCGAGCATAGCCAGATAATCGAACTTAGCGGTCCTACCAAACCGCCTTACCGCT
This sequence comes from Gammaproteobacteria bacterium, assembly GCA_963662545.2. Lineage (GTDB taxonomy): Bacteria > Pseudomonadota > Gammaproteobacteria > JAYYZW01. Next base: position 267,018 of record CAXXLL010000003.1, on the reverse strand, counting down.
TCCATTGAGCGGAAAAGGTAATCGAATACATTGAATTTGTTTCCCGACGTATGGGCTACCGCATGTGCGACCATTTGCTGATGCGACCGCGGTGGGGCTACCCAATTAACATAGCTTGCTATTGCGGCACCGGAAGCATTATCTCCCATTGCATCTAAGTTTTCGTATTTTCGATGATTGCCAAAGCCACCCGGAGGGTTCTTCCGTTCTAAGAATGCTCGATTCCCATCCAACCAAGTTCTGAAGGCCGCGCAATCCGCGCTTACAGCGCTCCAATTCCAGACTACCCGATCACTTCGCCCCCCGTAGATCTCTCGAACATATCTCCATCCGCCTTTGGGGTTCTTACCAAAATGCACATACAGAAATGTAAGCCAAAACGCCTCTTCGATATCTCCAGTTCGGATTTTGAGAATGGCAGCCTTTAGCGGATCGAACAGTTCACTTCCCGGATTCGCCCGTTTCTCGGAAATTTCCCGCTTCAAAATAACTGGTACGTAATTTATTCGATGCAAGCTCTCTAGCATTTGCGCGATCAGAGCCTGCTTCGAATCAGCAGCGGAGATTCCGGGCAGCGGATGGACATTCGTCACAAACGACTCAAGCGCTGTCCCAAGTTCTTCTGCCAATTCTTTATCTTTTGGCCTCACCACGATCGCCAAGCTGTTTCATTAGCGATCCAGTTCTTAATCGAATCGCACACTTCCGTCGTCACACCGTAGCTACTTTGAATATTGTGATTGAATCCTACTACCTGGATGTCACGACACAAATCGAATCCAGCAATACAGCTTATGGCCCCCGAATACGCAATCCCAGTTACCAGATTGCCTGAACTCCTTGGCAACGACCATTCTGGCATTTCGCTCCGTTCGAGTTTCGCTTCCATAAGCATTTCAAAACTGTCGACAACGGAACGACCATTCAAAATTAACAGTTCAACGCGAGAGTCACGCAAAAGTCTTCCGAGTATGTCGCAGCTCTCCTCAATCAATTTTGTTTTATGAGATTTCTCAAGTGCGCTCCATTTTTCGATAGTTGCATATGGAACCAGATCCAGGTGACATGCTGGCGTAAATTGGTCGTAGTAAGAAGCTCCGGATCCAGCGATAACATTGTTTAGGCGCTTGAACCACAAATCGTAAGGATTCCCTTCGAAATATGCTCGGCAAGAGTTGACTATTAATTGGATGTGCCGCGCATTTGCTTCCTTCCACGAATCAATACCAAGCGATTGAAGAGTATGGAAGCGACGCCCAGTTCCAGTCAGTTCTTCGCCTGAATTATCGACAAATTCGCGGTTGCTAGGATTGATCCCTAGCGTCGCCACAAAAGAACGACTTAGGTCACCGAACGAAGGTACAGGGCTACCCCACCCAATGACGCCCGTAGATAGCTCTGGTTTACGCTCTAGTCGATCCAATAAAATCGCAATTGCGTCGTGCATGCTTCAAATTCACCCGTCTGATGATTCCTACCGGCACTAAGACATTGTTAATCGCTAGACCTCTAACACGAGCTTATCAACGTGTATCTGAAGAACGTTGCTGTACATCCGGTCTCTTTCGTCTCGAATCGCCTTAATGTTGCCATCATTTTTCAGTCTAAATATGAGCAATAGCCTCATTAGGTCTTTCCAATATTCCGCAATGTCCGGAACTCGCATACCGTCAACAGAATCACTTTTCCGTAACTGTTCTTCGAAAACTTTTAGTGCTTTTAAAGCCTCCCAAGGATCCTCGCTGGGCATTGGGGGCATAGGGCAACTACTTTGCCATCCTTCGTTGAGATACTTGTAGACGTTGGGCGAATGTTCGTCATATAGATGAAGACTTCCAACTGCATGCATGTACATCCCCACAGGAAGCGACAACGTATTGGCGACAACCTCTTGTAGCATTGTGAAGCAGAAAATGTCGTGCGGCAGCCCGAGATATGCATCATTAGATCGCATCGTTGTGAAAACGTTGAGCAATCCGTCACGTACCAAAAATTGGATCGTGCACGTGCAAGGAACATGCAAGGAACATCCTTGTGCGACTGGACAATATCTACGGCATCGTATAGCTGTATAACAGCTCGTCGAGTATCAGGGCTAGTTCTAAGGCACTGAATTACGTTGTTCAGTTGATTGGTATCCTTCCAATCGAACAGTCTCGGACCATATGCTCCATATATTTGTCCATCCTCTTGATACCTCGATACTTGGGTACGTAATAGCTAATGAAATCGGCATCTCGCGAGCCCGCGAGGTACCAGCAAAACTCTCCTAACGCACTAAACGGCTTCCCGCGAGTCTCTGTAAGACTTATCCGAGCCCGGGTATCTCGTAGCTGGAGAAGGACACCAACAAGTTCTTTAGCCTTACCTCTGCTAGGTGAAATTTGCGCTCCGTTATCAAGTATTCGACACATTACCTCGCGCATTAGATCGTCGAGCGTGTCCTCTACTACCAGTACTGCTTGAGGTCCGACTTGTGGCATTTCGTTCGTTCTTGGCTAACCAGGTTGATCAACAGAGCAGAAATGCGGCGGGAGCTGCTAAAAGCCATTGACCTGCCCTGATTGGGTGTGCCATTTTGATTGTTAGCGCATGATCGGCCTTTGGCCCATGGAAACGATGGTCTCCGGGGCCGGTAGTGGGTAGCCCAAAGCGCTGTGGGGCCGTTTTGTGTGGTAGTGCCTCCTTCATGGTTCGATCAGAATCTGCGCCTCTCGTAAGCTGTAAAAGATGTCCCCGTCGGGCAACGAATCACGGAAGCGTGCGTTGAAACGCTCACAGTGCCCGTTCTCCCAAGCGATGGTTCTTCATTTTCTAAGTGCTTCGGATAGGGTCAATTTCTTCTTTCTATAGGGCGTGAGCAGACGAGGGCGAGAATTTCCTCCTCTCTGCCGTCGGTATGGATAACGATGGCGGGTTCTAGAGCCTCATCGCATTCTTCCATCCAGCGCCGCATAGGATCCTTCGGCCATATCCGATATAGGTCTCGGCTGCGAAGGCGCAGCCCGGTGAACTCACTAGTTTGTCCACCGAATAGCGAAAGCCTCACCCCGCGAGGCGAAGTTGGGGAGCACCCGACTACTACTTCCATTGGCTTAAGTTGTTTGCATTTCCGAGCGCTAATGCGCATGGGCGCATTAGTCTTGCCTTTCCTACCGATTACCAATAAGTCGCCCGAGCACGTCTGCTCATGAAGGACTTCAAAAAAGTGTCGTTCGGCGCGTTCTGAATTGGACAAAGAGCGCGGAGACGTCATGACAACATGGTCGATAGCATCCCGTATTGGCACACCAAATTGACGTACGCGTATCCGCGTCCAGCCCATATGATCATGCCAATCCCAACCAACAGGCTTACGCCAGCGAGCGCATACCAGACAACGTCATGATCTGTCATCTGAATGATCTTTATGTAGGGCCTTGATATCTCTTAAGAGGCTCAGAAAACCGGGCATACTAGACGCGAAGCCGATTGTGGGTCACATGTATTTCGACATCCGCACATGCTGCCACCTCCCATTCTGTTTATCCTCCTCTTCGAAGGGATTGAAGTCTACAGCAGGATCGAGGCAGGGTTCCGCTAGAACGATTCCCTGTTGACTGTCCGGCATCAATGTCAATGGGGCTCGCGCCGCCGCTTTCCGCATGCTGGTCAGCGCACGAGAACCTCGTTGGAGCGAACCAACCCTCACTTCCGATCGTCACATTCTTTAATCAGACCGCGCATGGTGCGGATGAGTGCTGCCAGTTCCCGCCGCTCTGCGATGGCGGTGGCACTATAACGTCCGTGCTTCAGAGCGTTGACGTTCCCCTGCGGTGCACCGGGGGACTTTCCCCCGTGCATTCGGCATCGGCCGTTCGCCATCGCGGGTAACCGGCATGGGTTGCCTTTTCTCGTTCGGGCTCCACATCGAGGACTCCGGTGCATCGCCAATCTGCTTTGCATGGGGTTGTTCCTCCAATTACTCCTCACCCCCACCCCCCGGTCTTTCGACATTGCCGACTACGGCCTGCCCGCCAGGGTGGACATGGACGTGCTCGACCGTGACCTTCTGCTGGCCCTTGCCGCGATGCTTGTTGAGCGCCTCCAGCAGTGTCGCCCAAGTACGCGAGAGCTTGTTCGCCTGATTGAGGTTCTCGCGCCGTCCCTCGACGGTCTGTTCTTCGAGCATGGCCCGGCGGTAGCACTCCATCGCAGTGTTGTGTGCGGCGAGCAGCTGCGCCGCCATCATGCCTTCCAATTCGTCCTTCGGTCCGATGCCGGCCAAGGCGACGAGCGTGGCCCTCTGCAGTTGGCGGTCCCGTTCCTCATCATCCGAGTTGTTCAACCACAGCGTCTGCAACGCTTGATTCGCGATGGTGGTGTTCCAATCGTTGGACTGCGAGCCGCCGACACGCGCAAGCGCGCCTCTTCCGTCTTTCCCATCGTTGGCGGCGACGGTCGCCGGTGCCTTTCCCTTGGCAAGTTTCCTTTTCGTCATAATCGATTGCTCCTGATGGCAGCGTGCGCCAGTCCGCTCTTGTGCCCAGCGCGCCAGCACGGTTCAACCCGGCCAGCCGCGCCGCTACCTCGGGATGGTTGTTCGGCGACACCAAGCGGCCATCGTGCTACGCGCCCTTGACGTGTTGTCTCGGGCGCATAGCCTGCTGCCAACATGGCTTGCTCGACGGTTTTGCCGGTCGCCAACTCGCGGGCCAATATCTCGAAGCGATCGTGGTTCTGTGTCGCCATCTATTCCTCCTATACCGTATACCGACCGTATGCCGTCGGGATGGATTCGACGTCGTGGCGCACCGGCGTCATCTACTCGCCGCGGCTCGCCCGCCGGTATGTTTCGGCTGCGGTCAGCTTGCCAAGCGGTTGTTGCCGCAACGTGAGCGGTTCGTGTAACGGTTCCGGCGTGCCTTTTCCCTCCGCACCCCTGTTTTCGAACCGTTGAACCGTTGACACCCCTTGTGGTGCAGGGGTTTTCGCGCTCTTCGAATCGTTGACCCTGCCATTACCGTCAACGGTTCGCGAGTCGCCGAAATCCCTTGATTCAGGGCCCGTCAACGGTTCAACGGTTCCATTACCGCCCGCTTCGGGAAGGTAGGCGCTCCAAACTTCCTCGAACGCGTCGCGCCGATACCCCTTCGCGTCTTTCGCATCGTCGAACCGGAGCGTTTCCGCCTTGACACCGTAGTTCGCAAGCATCCGCCCGCGCGCTTGCGCCGTGATTGCCTTGCCGGTCTTAGGCATCGAAGCCCAAGGCCGTTCGGGAAGGTCGCGTAACGCCTCGTCGAGTTCCTTAGAAGCGATGCGCTGCGGGTTGCCCTTCTCCTCGAACACGGCTCGCACGTCGGTGAGCAACATCAGTCCGAGTGTTTCACCGTCTGAAAAGGTCGCCGCCATTGCCGCAAGCGCGGCCGCGGCGGCTCGCGCCTTCTTAGGCCACTCGCCGCCAGCCGCATCCGCCACGGCGAACAACGGACGCCAGACTTGCGCGATGCGCCCAATCCGCCCACCTGTGTCGGGGTCAGCTTCTCGGAGTTCGGCTAGGTGGTCGTCGCGCCAGCGTGCGCACTGGCGTCGCAAGTCTTCGCCTGCGGGATCGCGATCCACCCGTAATTCCGGAAGCGGCCTGGTCGCCCTCATCATCGGAACGACCACCGAGCGGGACGTGAGCATGTCATCGATTGCCGCGAGCTTGCGCCCATTCAGCGCCTTTGGGCAGAACGTTGAGAAGGCGCGAACTTCATGCGCATCGCCCTCGCACCGCTCGACGATGGCGAAGCGCTTCGTAAAACTCGCGAGCAGGATTCCGCGGATCGGATCGCCCGGTCGCCGGCGCAAAAAATGTTGCGCTTCATCGAACAGAAGCGTCGGGCCGTCGCGTTCGATACCGCGAATGATTGCCGCCGCGGATGCGTCGCTGACCGGCTTCGCTCTAGGGACCGTCCAAGACAGAATTTCGGTAACACGGGTCTTGCCGGATTCGCGTTCCGGCGCCGTTAACATCAGGTTGGGGCACACGGCGAAGGCGCGGAAGCACCAGGCGTAGAGCGCCCACAAGGCCACGGCCACGGCGCCCCCTTCGGGCAGGCTGGCGTGACGTTCGAACAGCGCCAACAGGGCATTGAGCAGCGCCGCACCATCGACCGGCACCGGCCATGGGTCCGGATCGTTCCACTCGATGGGCCGGCCCTGCCCGCCGTCACCATGCTCACCATCGGTCGGTGCCGTCGCCTGGTCCAGGGCGCTGATACGTCCCCCGCAACGCCTATATTCGGCTCGAAATCGTTCGTAGGTCGCCAAGTCCTCCGACCGCGCTTTACGGAGTATCTCCGCCGCGTGCGGCTCCAACGGCGCTCCGATGTCAGTCTGTGCCGCGTCGAGCAGTTCCCGAATTTCGGGCGGGAGCTTCGAGCGAACCGTGCCCTCGCGGGCGGCTTCGGTTGAATTCATGGATTCAGGCATCGCGGGATGCCTTCAACTCGTCGGCAAAGTCATGCCCAATCACGGTCGGAATGACGATTTCGACCACGCGGCCTTCGGCTTCGAGCCGCCAGGCGAGCGCCGCCGCCGCAAGCTGGCCTGCGCCGTTCGCATCGCGATCCGCCACAATCACCACGTCACGAATCTCAGCGGACAATACTACGGCGCGCAGTCCGGACGTGCCGAGCGTCGCCCATGCGCCGCCCTGCCAGTCGAGCACGCGCATCGCCGCCGCCGTCGATTCGATTCCCTCACCAATCAGCAGCCGGCCCGCTACCGGCTCGCCAAGCCGCACCGCACCACCGGCGAGGCTTCCGAGCGAAGCGCGTACAGGCTCCACGGCTGCCTTATGCGACCCATGGAGGTACGTGCGTTGGATACCAAGGAATCGCCCGCTCACGTCCTGGACACCCGCCACTAGCGCTGGAAAGCCTCCCGGTCCATTGGGATGCGAGAGGCTCGCATGGAAGCGAAGCGCTGCAGCGCTGGCGACGTGTTCGACACCACGTGCATCGAGGTACGCGGCGGCGAGTGTCGCGCCGATCGGACGGGTCGCCTTCCAGATTTTTCGCGCTGCCGCCCGCGTGTTCGTCGATGATGTCTTCGGCCGGCTTCGCCGCGTGCGGTCACGCGATGCCGGCATCGGTACGCCACCAACGAACGCGGCCACGGCGCGCAACGTGGAAGGGAAGTCGCGGGCGCCGGTGAGTTCGGCCGCGAGTGCGAGCACGTCACCGCCACGCCCATGCTCGAAATCGAAGTAGAGACCCTGGTCGCGCGCAATCGCGATGGAGCCCTTGCGGCCGATGCGGATCTCGTGGCCATGCTCGCGGACTACGGTATCCGCTGGCGCGTAGGCGCGCACGAATTCCGGTAGCCGTTCAAGCAGCGCAGCCCGCAGCGCGTGCCGGTCGAACTGTGGCGTGGTCATACGGCACACCGGAGGGCGTGAACAGCCCGACGGATCGCCGCAGACGCACGCCGCCAGAGCGCCCACCGCCGACACAACTCTCGATACCAAGGCACCGCGGCCGGGCACAACTCCCATTCCACGCTTCACTCCGCCGCTTTGCGGGATTCGCTACAACCGGCTTTGTGAAACCTCGCCGGAGGAAGGGACTCAATCCAGGCCTCGATATCGACTACACGCCAAGCTACGGAGTTGGTGCCGAGTCGCACCGGTGCGGGGAATTCGCCCTTCTGCATCTTGGCGTAGATGCTCGCCCTCGACAGTCCGGTGATCGATTCGACTTCGGGTCGCCGCAACAATCTGTTCATCTTTGAAATCCTCGTTCAGACCGGCCAGGCACCGGCTTAGCTCGCGAGGATTACAGAAGAACCGCGGCTCGCGGTACGAAGAATAAAATTGGTCGTGCTATTCCCGAAGGCCGCGGCACGACTCGCAACGCGGCTCGCCTCGCCCAGACTCAAAGTCGAGTCCTGCGTCAATCTTCGGCACCGGGGCGCCGCAACCGGCGCACGTAACGAATCGCTCCCGTGAGTGCATATCGTCACGATACGGTGGAAATGCTCCAACCCCAGCGCCAGCGCGCCGCCAAATGCTGTCGATGGTGGTTTCGGGGATGTCCGTCGCCTCTGCCATCGCGCTAGCAAGTGAGACACCGTTCCGGGAAGTGACGGTAAGCCCGCAGCCGTCGAACAATTGCAAGTACGCGCTCACCAGCGCGTCGCGCAGTTCGCGAATGCGCGGATCGAGCCTCCCGCCGCGTGGGCGAGTGACGGGCCGGCGTTCAAGTACGTCTCGGCACTGATCGCGCAACCAGCGCCAATCGGGATCGATCGCTTCGGTGCGCTCCTTGCGGTCTATGCGCTCCACGGAGAGGAGGAGTGCTTCGTGGGTTATATATCTGTCCCAAGCCTCTTTGCCCTCGAAACAGGCATCATCCTCATGCTCGTGGAGAAGCGTCTCTACGGCGCCAGGGTCAAGGGCCAAGCCTCCGGTATCGAGAAGCCGGGAAACCATCATCCGGCTATAAACAATTGGGTCCTGTGACGCGCGTATAAGCGGTGATAAGAGTCGGTAGGCCTCCACGGCTTCGTCATGCCTTAGGATGATTTTGTCATTCTCGAAACGCTCTCGGTAATTAGAAGCCAGAAAGGCGAAATGTTGGGCGTCCCAACATAGCCTTTCGGATTCGGTCTCGGACATGCCCGTACAGAACAAATCCGTCAAGGCCGCGAAGCCGGTTATCTTGAGCAGGAACCTATCCAAATCCGCACCCGCTGCCGGCACGCTCGTGTCCGGTGTGTTAGGTTTGTTCACGTCTGCGCGGTTTTGCCGGAGGCAATGGGCGCAACGGCTCAGGCCTCACCGCAGGTTCGCCCGGAGTCGCCGGCACCGGGACCGTCGTGCGGCATTCGTTAAAGTCCTCCCACCCGGGGAGAGGGTGGTAATCGCTGCCCACCGCGTCAACTTGTCGTCCGCCGCACGTCAAGCGACACCACAGTTGCCGGCTCGGGATTTAGATACGCGGCCCACCGCTCCATCAGATTGCGGCGGCGGTCCAACAGATCCGAGCGGGCATAAGCGCCCTCGACACCCTTCACGACGTGGGCGAGGCAGGCTTCGGCAACTGCGCCAGGCGCCTGCGCGAATTCCGAACACCAGTCCCGGAAGGTCGAACGGAAGCCGTGCGGAACGGCATCGATATCGAGTTCGCGCAACAACTGGGAAAGCATCGAATTGGACATCGGCTTGCGCCCGACCGGCGACGGAAACACCAAGCCGCTTCCGTCATCGAGCGCCCGCGCCTCATCGAGGAGCGCCAGCGCCCGGTCCGATAGCGGAACGCGATGATCGCGTCCGCCCTTCATCCGCTCGCCGGGTATCGTCCATACCGCCGCCTCCAGATCGAACTCGGACCACACAGCGCCCCGTACCTCCCCGGAACGTGCCGCGGTCAGAACCAGGAACTCGAACGCCAGCCGTGCCGCGAGCGAACTCTGCGATCCCCTGACCGCCCTGACCGCGTCACCGGCCTGGGCGTGATAAACCGCTCGAAGATGCCGACGCGTGTCGCCGACTCTCGGCAATGCGGCCGCAATCGCCTCGCCGGCGGGATTGTCGGCGCGATACCCTTGTGCGACCGCCCACTTCATGATCGCACTGATGCGTTGGCGAACACGGCGGGCGGTCTCGGCCTTATCGGTCCAGATCGGAACCAGGACTACCATCACGTCCGCCGTGGTGATCGTGTCCACGCACTTGGCTCCGAGACGCGGAAAGGCGTATTGCCGCAACGAGGACTCCCATTGCTCCGCCGACTTGCCGCCAGGGCGCCACGTCGGTGTGTGGATTTCGATCACCATGCGAGCGGCTTCTTCAAAGGTCGGTATGTCCCGTCGCCGCTTGCGTGCCAGCGGGTCGCCACCGGCACGAGCCAGCTTGCGATGCTCGAAAGCCGCCGTTCGGGCTTCCGCCAGTGAGACCAATGGGTAGCCGCCGAGTCCGATGTCGCACCGCCGCCCGCGCACGACGGTTCGCAGAACCCAGGACTTCGCGCCGCTCGGCTTGACCAGCAGATAGAGGCCATTGCCGTCGCCGTGCCGGCCCGGCTTCGTCACCGTCGCCGCGAACCTCGCCGTCAGTCTGGCTGCCACAGTCGTACCCTCATTCGATCCCACACAACGAGTGGGAATGTAGTAGCACTCAGTGGACGTGTCAAGCTACCAGAGTCAACCGAACAGATTGAATCTTATGAATAGTCTGGCATCACTCAGAACACCGTGGAAGTTGCGAACGCGGACAGGCCGTCCTCGTAACGGGCGCCTCGGGGCTGGTGGGCAGCAGCCTCGTGGCCGCGCTGCATGCGCTGGGTGCGGATGTCGTCGCCCTGGTGCGGGATTGGGTTCCGCAGAGTGAGTTGGTGCGGTCCGGGACTATTGAGCGCGTGCGAAGCGTGCGCGGCGACATCCGCGACCAGGCGTTGCTGGAGCGGATGCTCGGGGATTACGAAGTCAGGACCGTGTTTCATCTCGCTGCCCAGACCATTGTTACAGTCGCGAACCGTAATCCGGTCGAGACCTTCGAGTCCAATATCGGTGGCACCTGGAGCCTGCTCGAGGCGGCGCGGCGCAGCCCCAGCGTAGAGCAGATCATCACGGCGTCCTCAGACAAGGCCTACGGCGACAAGGACGAACTGCCGTATGACGAGAGCATGTCGCTCACCGGGCGCCACCCTTACGACGTCAGTAAATCGTGCTCGGATCTAATCGCGCAGGCTTATGCGCACACATACGGCACAGCGGTCGTCGTCACGCGCTGCGGTAACTTTTTCGGCGGCGGGGATCTCAATTGGAACCGGCTCGTGCCGGGCTCGATCCGTTCTATCGTCCGCGGTGCGCCGCCCATCATCCGCTCGGACGGCGGGTACGTGCGCGATTACATCTATGTCGGTGACGCCGTGGGCGCCTACATCATGCTGGCCCAGCAATTGGCGGCGCGGCCGGAGCTTGCCGGGGAAGCCTTCAATTTTTCGAACGAGAGTCAGTTTACGGTGAAGGAACTGGTAGAGCTGATCGTCGAGGCCATGGAGGGTAGCCAAGCCCCGAAAATTCTCAACGAGGTCAGTAACGAGATCCAAAAACAGTACCTGAGCGCGAAAAAAGCGCGCGAAATGCTCGGCTGGAAACCCTTGTACACGATGCGCGAAGGACTCGAAGAGACGATTGCCTGGTACCGTGAATTCTTCAGGGCCTCCGCATGAAGGCAGCGATCTGCCGGTCCTGCGGTGGCGACGGCTTGCTCGATATCCTCTCGCTCGGGAAGGTGCCGCTGGCCAATGCACTTCTCAGGACCCAAGATCTGGCGACGGAGGAGAACCGATATCCGCTCGATCTCGTGTTCTGTCCGGGATGTACCCTCGTACAGATCACCGAGTCCGTCGACCCGGAGATCCTGTTCAAGGACTACGTATATTTCTCATCGTTCTCCGAAACGATGCTTACGCACGCACGCGAGCTCTGCTCGCGCCTGACGGGCGAACGTGGCCTGGACGGCAACTCGCTGGTGGTGGAGATCGCCAGCAACGATGGCTACCTGCTGAAGAATTACGTGCAGCGCGGCATACCCGTGCTCGGCATCGAACCGGCCGCGAATGTGGCGGAGAAGGCGATTCGCGATCACCATGTGCCGACGCTGTCCAAGTTCTTCGACGATGATCTTGCCGCACGGCTGCGGAAAGAGGGCCGTGCTGCGGACCTGGTTCATGCCCACAACGTCTTCGCGCACGTGCCGGATCCGAATCGTTTCGCGGCGGGATTGAAAAAGCTGCTCAAAGGCGACGGCATCGGGCTTATCGAGGCGCCGTACGTCCGCGACTTCATCGATCAACTCGAATTCGACACGATCTATCACGAACACTACAGCTACTTTTCGCTGCATGCCGCTACGGATCTGTTCGCCCGTCACGGCCTCGCGGTCGTCGATGTCGAACGCGTGCCCATCCACGGCGGTACCCTGCGGTATTTCGTCGGCCACGAAGGCATGGAGGTCGGCCGGCGCGTCGATGCCATGTTGTGTGAAGAGCGCGAGGCCGGCGTCTGCAATTTACCTTATTACCAAAAATTTGCCGATCGCGTGTGGCGACTCAAGCACGATCTCAAGTCCCTGCTGGCTGAACTCGGTGCCCAGCAAAAGCGCGTCGCGGCCTATGGCGCCTCGGCCAAGGGCAGCACGCTGATGAATGCCTTCGAGATCGGCGGCGACGAGATCGAATTCGTAGTCGACCGCAGTACGGTCAAGCAGGGTTGTTTCACGCCCGGTACGCATATACCGATCCTGGCGCCGGAGGCGCTGCTCGATAAGCGACCCGATTACGTGCTGCTCCTGACTTGGAACTTCGCCGAGGAGATCCTCGAGCAGCAGTCCGCCTATCGCGACTCGGGCGGGCGCTTCATCGTGCCCGTGCCTGAAGTGCGGGTGGTCTGAAGGCGGCCGGATGCGCAATCGCCGGGTAGTCCTGACCGGTGCGACGGGCTTCATCGGACGCTACTGTCTGTGGGAGCTGCTGAGACACGATTTCGAAGTGCACGCACTGTGCCGCCGACCCGATACCTCGAACACGGACGTCAAGTGGCACGCAGTCGATTTGCTCGACTCGCGGAGCACATCGGCGCTGTTCGAAACACTGAATGCGAGCTACCTGCTGCATACCGCCTGGAACACGACGCCCGATGAATTCTGGACGAGCGCAGATAACGATCGATGGATGGGCGCCAGCCGGTGTTTGTTCGAACACTTCGGAGCGGCGGGCGGAGAACGTATCGTCGGCGTGGGATCCTGCGCGGAATACGACTGGACGGACGGCGTCTGCCGGGAGGAGGAAACGCCGCTGGAACCCGCGACGCTGTACGGCCGCTGCAAGCTGGAAGCGTGCCGGTCGCTGGAGAAGCTCGCACGGGAATACGGTATGGGCTGGGCATGGGGACGGGTATTCTTCATCTATGGCCCGGGCGAGCCACACGAAAAGCTGGTACCCGCAGTGGCCGGCGCTCTGCTCACGGGCGAGGAGGTCGAGACCAGCGACGGGCTGCAGGTGCGCGATTTCATCTACGTCGAAGACGTCGCGCGTGCGCTTGTGGGACTGCTGGATGTCACGAGCGAAGGCGCGTTCAACATCGGATCGGGCGAGGGCGTTGCGGTGCGGCATGTGATCGAAGAAATCGGCGCGTTGACGGGCCGCGGTGACGGGCTGGTCAGGTTTGGCGCGCGCAAGGCGCCGACTCAGGAGCCGCCCTGCATCGTCGCCGATATTTCGAAGCTTACGGTGGCGCTGTCATGGCATCCCCGGCACACGCTCAGGGAGGGTCTACGGCGCGAGATCGATGCAATCAGGAACCGGGGATTCCCAGGTCGTGACGGAAAGCCATGCAAATAGACATTGATACAGAAGTTAAAACCCTGCGCGTGAAGGACGGTAGCACTGAGCGCAGTATGGACCTTTTCGGCAAGGAGGCGTTCGAGCTGATCTCCGACATCTGGCTCAAGATGAGCTGGAACCAGAAGTATCCCTACACGTTCACGTGGCTGGGCCGTCCGATCATTCAGCATCCGGAAGATCTCGTCAGGCTGCAGGAGGTGGTTTATAAGCTGAAGCCGGACGTGGTCATCGAGACGGGGGTTGCGCACGGCGGATCGCTCGTGTTCATCGCCTCACTGATGAAATCGATCGGAGTCGGACGCGTCGTCGGGGTCGACATCGAGATCCGCCCACGCAATCGCGCAGCCATCGAAGCGCACGAACTGTGGCCGATGATCTCGCTGGTGGAAGGCGATTCGACCGCGCCCGAGGTCGTCGCGCAGGCGACCGCGGGTATCAAGCCCAGCGACATCGTGCTGATCGTGCTCGATTCCGATCACAGCAAGGCGCACGTTGCAAGGGAGCTAGAGGCCTACCATGGCTTCGTGACGTCCGGCTCCTACATCGTCGCGACCGACGGCATCATGGAGGTCCTGCACGACGTGCCGCGCGGGGAGCCCGGCTGGAAGGATGACAATCCGGCGGCCGCCGCCCGGGAATTTGCCGCTCTACATCCGGAGTTCGTGCTCGAGTACCCGTCTTGGTCGTTCAACGAAAGCCAACTCGACAAGGTCATTACCGGTTGGCCCAGCGCATGGTTAAAGCGCGTCGGATAATCCCGAAACACGGCGATGCCGCCGGAATACACGCTGCTTATACCGACCTACAACCGTCCGGGGCAACTCGCGTCGCTGCTCGCTTACCTTGAACGCAAGGGTGCCGGCTTCCCAATCCACGTGCTCGATTCGAGCCAGCCCGGGAATCGCGACCTCAACCGCCGCGCAAGCGACAGGGAGGGGCTCAACGTCGGATACCGCGAGTACGCCGAGGACACGCATCTATTCGACAAGTTTCTGGACGGCGTGGGGCACGTCGGCACGGCATATTGCCAGCTCCGCGCGGACGACGACCTGATCTTTATCGACCGCATCAGTCGGGCGGTGCGGATGCTGGAAAGGTCGCCGGACCATCACTGCGCGCACGGCTATTGCTTCATGTTTTTACAGGACGCGCGGGATGCGATGGACATCCCGTTCATCGAGTATTTCTCGCCGAGCAACGACGATGGCGATGCGCTGGTGCGCCTGCGCGATCAGTTCCGCAACTACCAGGCGCTGACTTTCGGCGTGTATCGTACAGCGACACTGCGTGAGATACTCGAGGCCGTGCAGCAAGACGAAATTAACGAAGCGAGCCTGGCTGCAATAAACGCGGTATGAGCGGCGTGCGACGCCTAGGCATTTCGCCCGTGGGTTTGCATCGTCGCTGACATGCTGTTTTCATCGCAGTTCTTCATTCTCCTATTCTTGCCCTTGGTGGTGACGGCCTACTACGCCGTGGCCGGCCGTCGATCGCTACGGCTGGCCGTGCTGCTGGCCGGCTCCCTGGTTTTCTATGCCTGGTGGGACGTGCGCTTTCTGCCTTTGCTCGTCGCGACCATCCTCGTGAACTGGCTGGTCGCGCGCGCGTTCGCGCGGTTCGAACGCGGCGCCATCGTGATCGGCGGCATTGCCTTCAATCTCGCACTGCTCGGTTTCTTCAAGTACACGAATTTCTTTGCTGAATCCGTACTGAGCTTCGCGGGCATCGAATTCCAGGCGTTCAACATCATTCTTCCACTGGGGATCAGTTTTTTTACCTTCCAGCAGATCTCCTACCTCATAGATCTCAAGCGGGGTGAGGCACCGGTCTACGGCCTGCTGGAGTACGCCTGTTTCGTGAGCTTTTTCCCACAGCTGATAGCCGGACCCATCGTGCGCCACAACGAATTGATCCCACAGTTCGACGCCCGCCCGCTGGGTGACGGCGGGGTCGAACGCATCGCGCGCGGCCTCGTGCTCTTCATCCTGGGCCTGGTCAAGAAGGTGTTTTTCGCCGACGAACTCGCGCCGATCGCCGATGCAGGCTTTTCCATGGTGGCGGCCGGCACCGCGCTCGGCTTTGACGGCGCATGGCAGGCAGCCCTGGCATATTCGCTGCAACTCTATTTCGACTTTTCCAGCTATTCCGACATGGCGCTCGGCCTCGCCGCGATCTTCGCATTCGACCTGCCGCTTAATTTCGACAATCCCTATCGCGCAAAGAGCATTCGCGAATTCTGGCGCCGTTGGCACATGAGCTTGTCGCGGTTTCTGCGGGACTACGTCTACATCCCGCTGGGCGGCAGTCGCCAGGGCGCCGCGCGCATGGTCGCCGTCGCGGTGTTCACGATGCTGTTGTGCGGCTTGTGGCACGGCGCCGGCTGGACCTTCATCGCTTGGGGCGGATTGCACGGCCTCGCGGTTTGCTGCAATCGGCTGTGGATGGCGACGCCGTGGCGCATGCCGGCGTTTGCGGGCTGGGCCATTACCATGTTCTTCGTCGTGATTGGATGGGTCTTGTTCCGGGCCGCGGATTTCGGCGTGGCGATGAACCTCGTCGCGGCCATGCTCGGCTTCGGCGGGGATGGCGAGACGGACACCGAAGCTTGGCGCTTGGTTTTAATCGGCCTCGGGTTCGCGCTGCTAGGGCCGACCAATTTCGACCTGTCTCGCATGAGGTGGATCGCCCGCCGTCTCGTTGCCGTACCGCTCGCTCTGCTGATGATCGCGACCATCATGCGCGTCGGTCAGGGACGCGGACTCGAGTTCATTTACTTCCAGTTCTAAGCAGGTGTTTCAAATTACGAGACCGCTCTCGATTCGCCCGCACGCGGGCTCCTACAGCATTGCCCGGGTAGGAACCCGCTTGCGGGCGAATAAAACTTTCCGTTTTAAACTACAAAGCGTCCTGTCATGCGGGACATTCAATTAGACGATGGCCTGGCCGCGGTTCACCCGCTTCGTTTTGTTCGCCACCCTGCTGATCGGCGTCTGTCTATACGCCTTCATCCTGATTCTCGATCCGTACCAGAACGTGCTGTTTTCGCCTGCGTTGAACCGCGCACCGGTCAGCACGAATCAACGCTTTGCCTACCCGGCGCTGGCACGCGATCCGGACTTCGACGGGGCCATCATCGGGACCTCAACCGTGCGCCTGCTCGATCCCGCGCGGCTCGGCCAATTGCTCGACGCCCGGTTTGTCAATCTCGCGATGAATTCAGCCACCGCCTACGAACAGACGCGGATACACGAGGTATTTGTGCGCCACCATCCCGACGCGCGCTACCTCGTATTCGGCATCGACGAGACTTGGTGTAACCGTGCCGACACGATTAAGCAATACACGTTCCGCGCGTTTCCCGAATGGATGTACGACGAGAATCGCTGGAACGACCTGCTGTACCTGTTCAACGACAAGGCGCTGGAGAACGCGGTGCGGATGTTGGAGCTTTTGACAGGCAGGCGCGAGCCAAAATATCGTCTCGACGGGTACCGCGATTTCACGGCTGATTTCGGATCCTACGACCTCGCGGTGGTCAGGGAGCGTCTTTACGGGACCGCGCAGCTCCCGGTCGCTGACGTACAGATCGCGCCCACCTTGACACAACCCGGGTGGGATTACCCACTGCTCGATGTCTTGCGCGATGTCTTGAACGAAACGCCGGCACCGACGCGAATCATTCTGTTGTTTCCACCGCTGCACAGTCATTATGTCGCCGGCAGGGTCGCTAATCTGAGGGAGTGCAAGGGCCGGCTTGCAGCGCTGTTGCCGAATTTCGATAATGTGGCGGTACTGGATTTTATGCACATATCTCCACTGACGCGTGCGGACACCAACTATTGGGATCCGCTGCATTTTACGAATGAGGTTGCCGTTTCGCTGGAACGCGACATCGCACGGGTGCTGGAGCGAGCGGCTCCACTGTCCGAGTTTGCGCGTGATTTTTCGTTCTCAATACCCGCGGGAGACCGGCCGTGAGCGTGTCCCGCGAGTGGTATCTACTGCAGACCAAAGCACGCCGTGAAGCCGTCGCGCGCGAGAACCTAGAGCGCCAGGGCTACCTCACCTGGCTGCCGCGGCTGCGAGTGCGCCGCCCGCGCAGCGAGCGCATCGAACCGCTGTTTCCGGGGTACTTATTCGTCCAGCTGAGTCCGGACGTGGACAATTTCGGGCCGATCCGATCGACCGTCGGCGTGTTGCGCCTGATTAGATTCGGCGCGGCGTATGCGCGCGTACCGGATGCATGGATCGATGAACTGAAGGCGCATGCCAGCGCTGAAGATGTCTGCGAGGTGATGCAGAAAGCGCTGGTCCCCGGCGACAGCGTGGAGATCATCGAGGGGGCGCTCGCCGGCTATGAGGCCGTCGTGGCCGAGCTGAGAGGGCGCGACCGCGTCGCGCTGCTGCTGAAAGTCGCGGGTCGGCATGTTGCGCTCGTGGCGCGTAGCGATGCGGTACAACGCCTCACCTGATTCTGTAGAATTCAGTGCCGGCATGTCCAGTTATGAACTCATCATGACCCTGGTCCGCAAGCCCGCATCGCAGGCGACGTCCACCGATACGCTCGATGCGCCGGATCCAGCGGCGCTTATGCAGCCGGGAACGAACAGGCCGACAAGGGCGGGCCAGCCGCACCGGATCGCCTTGCTCACCAATCTGGTTCACCGCATTACGACCGGTTCGGCGACCCAGATCCTCGGATTTTCGCGCGAGCTGGCATCGCTCGGACATCATGTGGTGGTGATCATGGCGCAGGTCGATCCATCGATCCCCGATTACGAGGTCTTGGACGGTTTCGAGATCTACGGCGTGCATGTGCCACGCTTGCCCAGAATGTCGATTGCAATGAATTTCCCGTGGCTGAACTGGACGTTCTGGCCGGCCAAGCTGCGTCGTATGGAAGCCATCATCAAGCGTCATGACATCGATCTTTTGCACCTTCACAATCATATGTTCGACATGGCGTTTGCCGGGATGTCATTGAAGCGTTCGCTCGGTCTGACCGTGGCCTTGACCCTGCACACGGTCATCAAGCACAGTATTCGCGCTTTCAATCTGCTGTTGTATTCGGCTGATCGCGGCTTTCTGCGGCACGCCGCAGTACGGCACGCGGACGCCGTGATCTACCCGGGCGTGAATATACAAGCGTATCTCGCCGAAGCCTTCGGTCGCGACGACGGGCACTTCGTACCTTACGGCAGCAGCCTTCCGGATCGCTCCGGTGCCGGCGTCGAGCGCCGGATCGTGGAACAATTCGGCCTCGCCGCGCGCCGCGTCATTCTCTCGCTAGGTCACGTCCATACGCTGCGCAACCGTCTCGTCCGGATCTGATCCGTGCCATGCCGGCGGTATGTGTTCGCTCCCCGGAGGTTGTAGTGGTCGTCGTCGGCGCCGTCTGCGACCAGCGGCCTGTCAATCTGGTAAGACAGCTCGGACTCGAGGGCACGATGATCTTTGCCGGCGTACCGCCACACATGCACGTCCCGGTCTTCCATGCGTTGGCGGAACTCGAGGCCATGTGGTTCGGTCAGGCGGACGGCGGCAAGAATTCGCTAGGCATCGCCGGCAGGGAAGCGATGCTCACGGGGAATCCCGTGCTGAGCATATCGAATATCGACACCTTCGGACCGGGCGTACTGATCAGCGGTCGTGACGTCATCATTCTCAAAGCCGTCGAAGCCAATGCGCTTTCCAGAACCATCATCGAGTTTCTCAATTCGCACGAGAAGATCGCCCATATCGGCAATGCCGCGCAAGCGCGCAAACGTTTCACCTGGCCGAAGATCGCGGCGGTAACCGCGGAGGTCTATCGCTCTCTGATCCCGTCCTCGAATTATTCTCTAGGAGGCGTATCCAATGAAAGGCACTTAAAGATGTATGGGGGGGGCGACTGGCCGGTCCTTATCTTCAGCGGCGACATCGAGACCGTTAAACGAATCGCGCCGCGCGTGGCGGTGGCGAATTAAAAGTAGATGCCTGAAAACAAAACCATAATTTTCCTGCATGTGCCCAAAGCCGCGGGCAGCACGGTCGCTAGAATGCTGCGACGTAAGTATGAACCGCTATTCCTTCGATATGCCTGGAGCAGAGCCGAGACAAGCTTGAAGGAACTGCAGGAGTTCGATGCAGCAACGTTCGGCGCCCGAGCGATTTCGGGGCATTTCGGTTATGGGATTCATGAAGCAATTTCCGGTGAGAGCCGATACGTCACACTTCTCAGGAATCCCGCCGACAGAATGCGCTCTTACTACCGATATGCGCGGACCACGCCTGGACACTATCTGTATAGTCGCCTGGCTGATGAAAATACGAGTTTCGAACAATTTCTGCTCAGTGGCATGACTGTAGAAATTGACAACTTTCAGACCAGGCTGTTCAGCGGCGATCGTGGCGCAGTTAACGAAAAACCGTTCGGCGAATTAGGCGCGGAGGATCTGGAGAAAGCAAAGCACACACTGGAAAATGGCTTTGCGATTGTTGGGCTGAGTGAAGAGGTTGACGGCGCTATGCTTCTATGGAAAAAGCACTTCGGATGGCGGACCGCATTCTACGAAAATTTCAATGTCACCAAGCAGAGTGCCCATCGAGCGGATCTGACCGCGGCAGTCGTCGCTGCGATCAATCAAACTCAGGCGTTAGATCTGGAACTCCATCAATTCGCGCAGGCTCTCTTCGCCGCGTCAATCGCCGCATACGGCAACGACTATGAGGCGGATCTGGCGAACTTTCGACGTTGGAACAAAATATATGGAGGATACGTGAAATGGGAAACGGTCTTCCTGAACTACTATCGTGCGAGTGTGCAACGCTTAAAGCGGAAACATCGGACTTAACGGAGCTGAAGCGGCTGTCCGGGCGACCGGATCTCGATGTCGTCGAAGGCATGCGAAAGAAAAAATGCGCCGCCAGAGCATTGCTCGTGGCACTGCGGTGAAGTGCAGAGCGTTGTCGTAGAAACTAGCGCGCGGTGAGTATCGCGTAGTCTAGAAACGGCCGAAAGCGGTAATCGTTCGTGGATCCGAACACACGATGCACGTCCGGGGAATAAAGATCACCGGTATCCGCCTGAGCGTTGAACTTGATCACGAGCCGACCGTCTGACTTCAATCGCGTCCGAACGTCTGCGAGGAAAAAACGCCAGGCATCGACATCCCAAGGGCGGCCGTCTTCAAAGCGATCAAAACATGTCATGAATGCCGTGACCATACAGAGTTCGTGTCCGGTATCGCTTAACGCTTTATGTGGTTCAATACGATACTCGACACGCGGGATACCGAGGAAGCTGCAGCAGGCGTCATATAGCGGTTCTCCTTCGATATCGATGCCAAGGATCTTGTGTCCGTGTTCACGGCAAACCCATAAAAAGTAACCAGTGCCGCTACCCAGATCGACAACCGGGCCAGTCTGCTTCAGCCCGGCCGTGCATAACAGATAGCGAAATACCGCTTCCCGCAACCACACTTCGACGGCTAGGTATTTTGCCGCGCCCGCCCCGGCAAAAGGGTTCCAGAATGGCCGGAGTGCCGCAGTAAAAGCGGCTTCGTCCAACCCCGCGATAAGGTCGGCGTAAATACTTTCAATTTCGTTGCGCAAGCGGTAGCGATACAAGGCATGCCGTGCGCGATCCCAGGTGTATCTATAGTCAGAAACGTTCAATGAACAAGACTCACCGCATCAATTGCGGACGTTGCGTAGTGGTGCTTTTTCCAGCAAGACCACGCGCGTATGGAGGAATCGGAATATGCGTTCGACCGGTGGCATCGTTTTTATGAGCGGGTAGAGATAGCGAGAGCGCCCGGGTGACCAGCGTACGAACGACGTGGTCACGTAAGAGTAGCGATCGAAACACCGGTCCAGCATCTCGTCGATTTCGTATCCTTCGGGATAACACAGGCCTGTTTTGCCGAATTCCGCGTATCGTTCAGTCAACTCGTGGCGCGAACAACCACCTCCAAGCCTGGTTCCGATGCCCAGCGATATCCAAAACCGGTAATAGTTGTACGAACGGAACGCGCCGCCGAATGGAACGAAAAGATGTGGTTCGAGTGGACGCCATTTGGCCGGGAAATTATGCAGGCTCACGCCGCCTGGTTTAAGGACTCTCTTGATCTCCCGGAAGGCCTTCTCCTGATCGAGCACGTGCTCGAAAACCGAATATGAATATATGAAATCGAAATGATCGTCCGGGAAAGGAATATGCGTGATGCGATCGGCCTCATCAAATTTGAAGCGAAATTCGTCGGCTGGATTCCGAAGATCGAGGTATTTCTGGACGTCATAACCGAAGACGTTATTGAAGCCGTGATCGATATGCTCGTATACATGTCGGCCCGATCCACAGCCGAAATCGAGGATGAAATCATCGTGGGCCAGGTGAATGCCGTGATCCCGCAGGATCTGCTCGTTCAAGGGGACGATTTGCTGATTGGAAGGGAGCTCGTCCATCGGCCGGGGCCAATTAATGCGACCAGCTTATCCCCGACGTAAGCACGCGCGCAGGGACGCCGCCGATGACGCATTCCGGCTCTGTATAAGCTTTGTTGAGTAGCGCGGCGGCGGCGATTACACAGCCGTCGGGGATCACGGTTCCTTTCAATAAAGTAGCGCGGCTGTTGATCCAGACGTGATTACCGATGGTGATGGTCGCGTCAGGATTGATGAGTTCTCCGTCCTTGTGAATATGGTGGTAATCAGTGTCCATGATCTGAATATTCCATGCCATCAGGACGCCATCGCCGAGCGTAATTTCTTTCCCGCAGACGATCGTGGTTTCGGCTGTGATTATTAGATTCTTGCCAACAGTCAGCGTTCCTTTAGGATCGACGGAGATCTTCGATCCATGCCCAATCTGAGCGGGGCCGTTAAAAACGATCGTGCCCATGACGTTCCAAACAGTACGAGCCCGTGCCTTGTCGAAGATCGGGACGTTGCCATAACCGATCGATATCATCCCCCGGTGTATCGGACCGTTGATTCTGATTTCGCCCTCCATTCGAACCAATTTCACTTTGTTCGATACCTCGACCGGCAGCTTGAGCGCGAGTTCGAACGGAAAGTAGAGATAATTAAAGTAAACGGTTTTAACCGACGGGATAGACGCCAGCAGTTCTGATATTTTTCTGAAAAAATTCACGTTCGTCATAATAGACCGCGCCCGCGGTCCAATGAAGGGGAGCAGTCCGCGTGGTCTACCCGATCGCCGCTTTTCGATTGATAACCGGAATTCTTACTTTAACTCTATAATGCCTGGGCGCTTGCAGCCAGCCGGGAAGAGACCGTGAATCCGACGTTCCTACGCTATTACTACGGTTTTCGCAGACTGGCGTCGTTCGTTCTTCGGCAGCTGTCCATGCCGATCATTCGCTATGCATTTTGGGCCATCCGTCGCATGAACATGAAACCCGAGATGGAGCGCATCGCGGTCGAAAGTGGCATGGACCTCGTCGTTCGCCACTACTATTCACCGGTCCCCGATACGAGCGATTTCGGGCCGGGATTCTGGGATGAACAGAGCGAATTGCCGGGTATCGCTATCGACGAGGAGGCCTATTCGAAGATCCTGGACGAAGTCGTCCCGCGCTGGCGGGAAGAATTCAGAAATCGCTATCCCCTCGATATACCGGACGAAGCTTTCGCCGGCTTTTATCTATTGAATCGCGTCTACATGGCCGTTGACGCCCATGTCTATTATGCATTGATCCGAGAATTGAAGCCGGCACGGATCATCGAGATCGGTTCGGGGATGTCGGCCCTATTAGCGGCCGACGCGACTGCCGAAAACGGCCGTGAACACCACCCCTGTAAAATCACGTCGATCGAGCCGAACCCGGCGGGATATCTTCGCGCCATCCCGGGGCTCGACCTGGTCCAGGCCAAAGTTCAGGACGTGGACCTGGCGCTGTTTAACGAACTCAAAGCTAATGATATGTTGTTCATCGATTCGACCCATGTCCTGCGCGAAGGCAACGACGTTCAGTTCGAATACCTCGAGCTCCTACCAAGACTTGGTGACGGTGTGCTTGTGCACGTTCACGACATCAGTCTGCCAAAACGTTATCCGCGCTATTACTACGAGGAAGGATGGTACTGGAACGAGCAGTACCTGTTGCAGGCGTTTCTTGCATTTAATGATCGCTTCGAGGTGATCTGGCCCGGCAATCACGTGATGCTCAATCACGCGGAGAAGATGCTGGCCGTTTTCCCAGAAATCGACGCGATGCGGAAAAACTATCCGAACTCCGAACCCACCGCGTTTTGGATGCGGACGCGGGTCAGATCATCATGATATAGCTCCGGTCGATGTCGGTATCGACCAGCGGCGTCGCGCCGATAGAAGTGCGAATGGCGTCTTCGCGCCAGGCGATCGCTCATTCACGGTGACATGCCGGTAGTTTCTTCCAAAAAGAATGGCGGGGAGGTGGGTGCGAATTGAGGCCGCTATTATAAAAATGGCGAGACCAAATCTCCGGAGCCGAAATTGCATTGATCAGCTGGGTTATGGTGGTTTAACACCACTTGCCTGCATACATATCCCGCGAGTTCACCGGACGAGTGGCAACCGTCGGGTTAGTTTGGTAGGCGATGGTCTCAGCTTCTTTCGGAAACCGGTGGCGCGAATTGCACGAGCGCGGCGCGGTCTACCTTGCCTGAACCGGTTCGCGGGATTTCGTCGACGGAGATCAGAGTTCGTGGCAAGTGAGTACCGGGCAGGCGCTTGCGAAGCTGACGGAGCAACGCGCCCTTTTGCAAAGCCTCGCCCTCGCGTCCGACGTAGAACAAAGCCGGGGTTGTCCCGAGCACGGGATGCGCGTACGGGAGAACGGAAAAATCCCGGAATAGGCCGAGTTCGCGTATCGCATCCTCGACGGAAACCAGGCTGACCTTTTGTCCTGCGACCTTGATGACCTCATCGCTGCGACCGTGTAATCGTAGCCGTCCGGCATCGTCGAGTTCGCCCAAATCCCCGGTGCGCAGTTCGCCTGCAGAGAGGGCGGCGCGGGTGGCCTCCGGCTCGCCGACATATTCCTCCATCATGTAACGCCCGGATGCGTACACCTCACCCGTCTCTCCGGGCCCCATTTCGACCCCGTGCTCGTCGCGTAGGCGCAGGCTCAGACCTTCAATGGGGCGTCCGACGGTGCCCGCATGCTCGGGTAATTCGTGCGGAGGGAGCGTACAAAAACGCCCGCCCAATTCGGTAAGCCCGTAGACGGTATGGACGTCGACAGCCGGACGAATCGCCAGAAGATCGCGGATCGTTTTCTCCGGAAGACGGTCCCCGGACGACATCAACCAGCGCATCGCCGTAAGCTTCTCCAATCCGCCGTCTGCCAGCCAGCCAAGCTGTATAGGTGCACCACCGAAACCGTCGGCCCCTTCCACAACCAGCCATTCGATGAAGTCGGCCGGCGCCGGACCGTCCTCGCGCAAGCTTAGAGGCGCACCGGTTAACAGGCAGGCGAGCGCATGGCACAGGGCGCTGGTAAAATGGAACGGTGTGGCGATCGCGAAACGCGCGCCTGCGCGGTACCCGAGTCGTTGCACCGCCGCCTGTGCGTTACCAAGCAGTGCTGTACCGCTTAAGGCCACGCCCTTCGGCTCTCCGGTCGAGCCACTCGTGAAAAGAATGACGGAGCGGGAGTTTGCCGACTCGTTGGAATCAACGACGGGTTTCGTTGCACCGTCACCAGGGTGGACGCGGACCGCATCGTCGAGTTCGAACCCGATTGAAAAGCTTGCGGCGGATTTGCGCCGCACTGTTTCCTGATGGCGCGCACTCCAGTGCGTGTCGAACGGCACCAGCACGCCACCGCAATGCCAGACACCCAATGCATCGGCAACGAAATCCAGGCCCCTGTGGCTAGCTACGGCGACCGTGTCTCCGGGGCCGAGGCCGCATTCCGCAAGCGCAGCTGCGCTCGACTCGGCCGCGCGTAAGAGTTCCGTCGCGCTGTATTGGCGTTCAAGATCCCGAATCGCATAATCATCTTCGTCCGCGCGTCGACGTAACAGTTCCAGCAGGTACCTGGAAAGCCCGTCCTTCGCCATCAGTACCGATCGTCAGCCCATGGCAGGGCGTCCGCCAGCGGCCGCGGTTGGGCCGCGACTTCCAGCAGGGCCGCCCAAGTTTCAGGCTGTACCTTGAAGGTCGCGAGAATGCGGACGCGGTGCCAGTGAGGTAGGCCGTTGTCACGCCAGGCGAGCGGCAAGACCACGTGGGCCAGCCTGCGCGTACCAGGTAGACAGGCCGCGGGAGGCATTGAGCGCACGGCGTCGACGACGTCCAAACGCAACCGGGCGAGGTGATCGCTATCAGAGTCGCTGGCCCGAAGTGGCCTGGCTTCGACGATTACACGACAGATACGCATTTCCTGAATCATGTAGACATCGAGCGCCCGGGCGGATACGCAAGTGGGACCGACCGCGCCCAGAATCATCACACAAGCAATTATTTGCTTCATCGACGGCGCCGATTCGTTAAATTTGCCCGAGTGTCACGAGTGTGATCCAGAAGCGCCCGTATATGGCCAGCGCGGTTGCGGTGTCGCCGATGAATGCAAAGGAATAGCCGGCCGCCGCGAACGTCAGGGTGAGCCCCACTCCGGCGCATATTCGCCCGCGCGATAGTTCGCGTTTGCGCCCGCGGCGGTGCCGCCATTTACTCAACACGATCAGACCGGTCGCATGGTGCAAGGCCCATAGAAACCAAGGTAAGGCGAACGCGTGCCAGAGCCCGACCGCCAGCATCGTGAGATAAGCCGGAACGAACTGGTTGCGCGTCGCCAGTGTAGCTGGCATGAAGATGTTGCGCTGACACCAGCCCGATAGCGACATGTGCCATCGACGCCAGTATTCCTGGAGGTCACTGGCCAGAATTGGCCAGTTGAAGTTTTCCACCATTCGTACGCCGAGAAGCCGGCTGAATCCGATCGCTATGTCACTATAAGCGGAAAAATCAAGATAGGAATAAAGAAGCATCAGAAATGGCAGCATCAGAATGCGTCCGGAGGTGACGCCCATCGGATCCCACAGCACCTGAATCATGAGCCCGGGATCGAATGCAACCGGACCGATGCCGAACAGCATGCCTCCGAGAAAGATCTGGACCAATACGATTTTTTTGGCTATCCCCTGCAGGATACGACGTATCGGAGGCCCGATTTCCGACAGGCTGACCGGGCCCAGCCAACCCTTCCGGAACCCCGGAAGCGTCGCAATAGGACCTGCCGCAACGGTTGCGGGAAAAAGCACATAGGCGAGAAATTCGCGCAGGCTTACGTCAACGAGGTCACCCCGATACCAGCGCAACTGTGTATCGAGAACTCGGATGACGAAGTATGAAATGCCAAGTGGCATTGCAAGCGCAAGGCCACCGGGGTTTGCGAAGAGCTCGGCGACGGCATCGGCGCCGTACTTTCCAACCAGTAGAAATGCCAGCGCCATGCCGCCACCGAGCCGCAGTAGGTTCCACGCGGAAGCTCCTTTTCCTGTTATATGATTGCGTGCACACTCGAGCCCAAGCCGGTGCACGAAGACTAGAAAAGCGAGCAGCGCAAGCGCGAACGCCGGCTGAAAAAACAACATCCAGGTCAGCGTGGAGGCAGCAAACACCCATTGACTGAACACGGGGGAACGCCCTAACAGGCAGACGACAGGAATGCACGCAAAGCAGACAACCACCAGCCAGCCGAGCGCTTCGTAACCGCCGATAGTCGCGCGCGTGGATTTGACCACTCGAAGGTCGAAGGAATCGAGGCGCATGGCTTCGATGCCGGACGGCGGCCGCAGTGAAACCGTCTTCTGAGTAGGAGACCGTCGAAAGGAAAGACGCGTGCGGACCGTACCGTCGTCCAGGCTGCGCACTTCGTACCCCGCGTCCTTTGCGCGGCTGGGATCGCGCTGCAGTCGCGTCGTACCTATGCCCTCCGCAATAACCAGTTCCTCGCGTGGACCAGATTTGAAATGGATCTCCAGAGGAGCGCCGGTTGCCGACAGGATCAGCGGGAAGGAGGGTTTGCCTCCCTGGAAACGCAGTTCGGAGCGGTCGCCAGTCAATCCTTCGAGTAGCACGATGACGATGAACAGCAGCGCAATGAGACTCCACGCCCGCAATGTGTTCGATTGCGGCGCCGACGGCTTTGTTTCTGCATCCACCGCTATGTTGACGCTCCCGGTTTGCAACTGTTCAGCCCAGAGATGCGGTGGCACGATGCAGAACGAACTCTGCCAGTCTATCGAGACTATCGAACTCCTCGACGCTGACGTCGAGTGCTTTGATCGTGAGACCGAAATTATTCTCCACAAATGCAACAAGCATCAGCATATCCATGGAATCGATGATTCCGGTGGTGATCAAGCGGCTGGCCGGGTCGAGCTCCCGCTCTTCGATACCGAGTTCATCGACCAGAAACTTTCGCAGCTCATTTTGAATCGTATCAGCGTCCAAGGGGAGTCCCTTCAGACCCGCCAAGGAGCCGGGTCAAGCGTTGGATGAATACGGTGGTCAGGGCATCGCGGGGCGCGCCAGGCCGTACGTGAAACAGGTCCGAAAACGCGTCGTCGTCCAAGCCCAGTGTCCGCAGATCCCACGGACGTGCGCCTAGTTCGTAGAGTTCGGCCAGATGCGTTTCGTACGTTTCGGCATACGGTTGGTAAACATCCACGATGCGCGAATCTCGCGGCAATTGAAGCATGACAACCTCGATATCTTCATCTCGCAAACTTGCAACGAGTTGGCGCGCAACGTTTTGGGCGAAATCGTGGCTTCCTTCGAAATCCTTCCCCAGCCACGATGCTACGGCATGGGCGTGTTTATGCTTTTCGTTCGTCGGCAGGGGGCGGTCCGGCCAGGCATATTCGAGATACGGGAGGGGAGCAAGCCAATCGCCGTCCAGCCAGTTGCGGCTGTTGCGGAGACGTTGCTCGATCCAGTGCCGCGCAACTCCCCTCTGCGTCAGCAGGCGAAATCTACCGGGAATCGATTCGTTCTCGATCACCCGCTCCGCGGCGCCACGGTGATCGAGGAAAGGAATCAACGGCGCACGCACCTTCGCGATTACCTCTTCACGGCCCGATGCGTATCGATGCGGATTCATTCCGATTATAGCCACGCTCCCGGGTGCAAGCCGGTTGTCCCGCATCGCTTCGAGAAGTATCGCGAAACTTTCAAACAGCGATTGCGAGGCGCTGCACAGCTTTTCCACATTGATTCCGCGACCGAGCACTTCCCGCATTCTGCGCTCTAGAATCCAGTCCGAGTCAAATGCTTCGCGAAACGACGAACCGCCCACGATGAGTACCATCGGCTCCTCGTAGTTCATATTGGCCAGTCGGTGCGCGATGCGCGTGTGGTCATCCCTGATGTCTGCCAGCCATGGACCCATCGGCGTGCCGCGTATCAGGTCGAGCGATATACTCTGGTTTAACCACCAACAGAGGAGTGCCCACAGTGCGGCGGCAGCAAGGATCGGAGCGATCCCCTGTCCGGCGTCGCGAGCCTCAAAAACCGGCATACCGGAACATCTCGAGGTCGACCGAGGCGAGGTAGAGCGCGACCAGGACGGCACCTTCGAGCACGAACCATCCGGCGACCGATGCTACCGCCATCAGTATGTTGCGGGCACTCACGGGAAGAAATCGGGCGGCGGCGCTGTGGCTGCGCTTATCCGGCAATGATTCGTCGCCTATCGCGCTTGCGTACTGCATCGCGCGCTTCGAGTGCTTTCTCCAATTTCCCGTCTTCTCGATCCGCTTTAAGCTTCTCTTCGCTCACCACATAACCGACTGGTTGATAGACGTCCTTTCCCGCGGCCTGCGCCTGCCGCAGCCGGCCTGCGGTAATTTGAACTGCAAGCTTGGCGAAGTGTTTCCCACCCTCCTCGAGATCCTGCTGGTTGAGCAGACGTCGATCCTGTTCAAAGCCGATCAGGGCATGGTGAAGGATCGTGTGGTGCCGGACCATGGACGTCAGGATCCGGATGTGCAAGTTTTGGTTGGCGCCGATCTCGCTGATTACCAGCGGCGCAACGAAGAGATCCCCCAGCAGGTAATGATCCCTCCGCAAATAGCGCGTGCGTTCAATAAATGTCTGGTAAACGCTGAGTATGTCCCTCCGATCACGCGGGCTGTAGGCCGCGATCAGCAGAGCGTCAACGGACGCCAGTTGAACATGTCGCTTTTTGAACAGATCATCCTTGCTCTTAATAATGCAGCGGTACTCCTCCGGTGGCCCGACGTCGATCGGACAAATGTCGCATGCGATGCATCGGTGAATCGGTTCCGCCGGGCCATCGAGAATCTCGAACTCGACGTTATCGCCCTCGCTGCTCCATGACGTTGTGAGTTCGCTGATAAGTTCACGTCCACGATGGTCGGGACTGTCTTGTAGCAACCACACGCCAATGCGTACGGGATCGGAGATGCGAGCAGCAATTCCCAGGGCGGAAAGTTTCGTGACCCGGGCGACGCGAGCGCCTGTGCTAATCGAGGTTTCTATACCATAGTCGTCCAGATGGATCGTGCCAACATCCCCCGCGACGGCAGTTCCCCCGTACTGCGAGGTAGTCTCGCTGCCGTTGCCGACCGCGAGCATGCCGAGATTAGTCATGTCGACGAGCTGATAAATAAGTGTCGTTTCCTGACCCCCATTGCGTTTGGCGCCGACGGTCACGCCGCCGTAGACCTTGTTGCGGATATGGGCACGACACCGCGCGTCCGCGTGGAGAAACTCGACTAGGGATTGCGCGAGCGAGCCACGGTCGCCGAAGTAAACGGGTCCTGAGAGGATAATGCCGTCGGCCCACAGGATCGCGTCACGCACCGCATCGATGTTGGCGACCGAACCGTCACCGCGAAAATGATGACCGAGTCCCAGGTAGCGGATTTCGGCACCTTCCCGGCTGGCACCCCAGAGGGCGGCGGCAAGCGTACCTTCCGAGTTGCTTAGACCCCGATCTCCGGAAGAACCGCGGAGCCGCCGGTACATCGATTCGAAGTCGAGACCTTCGCTTCGTCCTTGGTCAAAAAACTCCTCGAGGAGGATCCTCGTTTGATCCGACAGGAATTGCACAAAACTTTCACGCGATTCCAACGCCGCGAGATCGTCTGTCAGCTTGGTGCCGCCGGCGCCGAATCGAGCGTTACGAAGACTCGCCGATATTCCAAGGATCTTGACCATCGATAGCGTGTTTTCTTACTTGAATTAAGGTCAATCAGGGGGCTGGAGATCGGCGGGATCATAACCGCCGCGTATCGTAAGTACAAAGGTTCGTACAGCTGATGTTCGAGTAAGGGCGGGCAGACTCTTGGAAGCGCGCGCCTCTGGCATTTCGGTGGTGCGCGCTGAGAATCCGCTGATACTCACTTCCCAGAACGCGCAATCGGAATATTCCGGGCGTATCCGGCATCCGTCGAGCACGTAAGTGCTCGATGGATGGAGCGCAACGGAAACTGCGTTTTCGTTAAAGCGAGGTGAAAAAAATGTCAGGAAGACATTTTTCACCAACCTGTTAGGGTCATGCCGAGTGATCGATTTGCTGATCGCAGGCGATCGCGAGGGCGCGGTATTTCGGCTGTCCGAGGAATGCGTGGCGTGATGCGGTATGTTCCACGCGCCGACGGTCCGACAACGAAATCTTTTTCTGAAGCGACGCCGTGCGGATATGCATCGGCCGGTTGACGCGTCGATTGCCTACACTGTATAGTGTTCAAAAACTGAACGCGAAGCGAGATTGCGCGAACTGCATCCACGGGATGCAGCATGACGCATGAGATAGAAGTGATATTAAGTGAAGTTCGCAGGGTCGTGACTAAAGACGTACCGCATCCGGATAGAACCACACCAATCTCATGAGAATTGAATGATTGAAACGGGTGCACTCGTCATAATCGAGAGTGGAGCGATCGGTACGCGAACTACGATACGCGGACCGGAATTATGATGCTGCCGGAAGGTAGCGAAGCTCAACGCGTATCGGGAGATTCGCAGCGGCCGACGGTTATCCGCACATCGGAGCCCCCGCAGCTTTCCTTCGGTCAAAACGGGCCGCATTACGTCTTCCTGACGCTGTGGAACGATCGTCGGTTGATCCACCGACTCGTCAAGCGCGAAATCGTGGGCCGGTACCGCGGATCCATATTTGGCCTAGCCTGGTCTTTCTTGACGCCTGTGTTGATGTTATCGGTCTATACATTCGTATTCAGCGTGGTCTTCCAGGCGCGGTGGGCTGTCGGCGTGGGTAACCGCGGGGAATTCGCGCTTGTTCTGTTCGCCGGGCTTCTTGTATTCCAATTGTTTTCGGAGTGTATCAGCCGTGCACCGGGATTGATGCTCGAGAACGTCCCGTACATCAAGCGTATCGTTTTCCCGTTGGAGATCTTGCCCTGGGTCGTCCTGGGCAGTGCACTGTTTAACACGATAGTCAGTGGCGTCGTGTTAGTTCTCGCGTATTCGCTACTGGTTGGAGTGCCCCACTTAACCGTCTTGTGGCTGCCGGTCATATTGCTTCCCCTGGCACTGATGACGATAGGCGCTATGTGGTTTCTGTCGTCGGTCGGTGTATTCATTATGGATGCTCGTCAGATCGTGGGGGTTATAGTCCCGGTAATGCTGTTTGCGAGCCCCATTTTTTATCCCGTGACGGCGCTGCCGGAAAAGCTGCAGGGCCTAATGTACTTGAATCCACTCGCATACATCATCGAGCAAACACGTAACGCTATGCTGCGCGGTCTGTCGCCCGATTTTTCGGGCCTGTTCGTATATCTCGTCGTCGCCGTAGTTATCGCTTGGCTAGGGCTCTCGTGGTTTACCATAACCAAGCGGGGATTTGCGGATGTCGTCTGAAGTCGCCATCCGTGCCACCGACCTAAGCAAGGCCTATGCCTTATTCGGCAAGCCGAAAGACCGGCTCAAACAGATGTTACTACGCGGCCGCCGCAAGTATTACCGCGATTTCTGGGCGCTCCGCGACGTTTCACTGGAAGTCCGGCGGGGTGAGACCGTAGGCGTCATCGGCGCCAACGGATCGGGTAAATCGACACTATTGCAGTTGGTCTGCGGAAACCTAACTCAAACGCAAGGCGAAATCATGGTCAGCGGCCGGGTATCGGCCTTGCTCGAACTCGGGGCGGGGTTCAATCCGCACTTTACAGGGCGCGAAAACGTATTTGTGAGCGGCGCGATACGAGGATATGAGGAGGGCGAGATCAACGAAAGATTCGCCGAAATTGAAGCGTTCGCTGACATTGGAGATTTTATCAATCAACCGGTAAAGACGTACTCGAGTGGCATGTACGCGCGTTTGGCGTTCGCCGTGGCGATTAGTGTTGAACCGGACATTCTTTTGGTGGACGAAGTACTCGCCGTCGGTGACGAGGCTTTCAAGCGCAAGTGTCATGCGCGCATTGAGCAGATCAGGGGCGGCGACGGAACCATCCTTTTCGTTTCTCATTCACCAAAAGCCGTTGTCGAACTTTGCGACCGCGCAGTGCTACTGCACTCGGGTCAGCGGCTGTATACGGGCAACCCAAAGGAGGCAATAGGTCTATACCAAAAGTTGATCAACTCTCCGTCCGAATATAATGACGAAATCTGCGCCGAAATCCGTGAAAAGGATGCTGCATCGCCAGTGCACGACGATAGTGGTCCGGCTGTAGAGAACATGGATGTCCAAGGCCGGGAATTGCGGTCCTTGACTCCAAGTTTTAGCGATGCCATTTCCGATCTTACGGAATCCGATTTCAAATTCAACAAACCAGATTTCGATCCGCACCTCGTGTCTAAAAGTACAATTTCTTATCGCCCCAGCGGAGCTGAAATTAGCAATCCCCGACTGCTGGATAAATCCGGACAGCAGGTAAACTGTCTCGTAAATGGGGAGCGTTACCGATTCTGTTTCGATGTCGTTTTTGATGAAGATCCCGGTAGCGTCCACTTTTATACGATGATTGGAACGAAATCTGGAATTAATCTGGGCGGAGGTCAATATCCTGATTCCGAATCCCCTGGAATCAAGTTCCATAATGGACAGCAAGCGGTCATTTCCTTCGAATTTCAATGCGCACTAAACGTAGGCGTGTATTTTATGAATTGCCACGTTCGAAACCACGAAGCGCGAAGCCTACACCGGATCATTGATGCGCTTGCGTTCCGGGTTAATAAGCGAAGCGTGGTGTTTTCCACGGGCGTCGTAGATTTCTGTTACATGCCAGAGCTGAGTGTCGCAGCGCCGTAGTTGGCCCCGCGCGTGCCGATGCTTGTTATTTCCGTACACATACCGAAGACTGGTGGATCAAGCTTCTATCGCCTTCTGCACAATATATTCAATGATGAGTATTACGCTGACTACGATGACATTCCGATCATTGGCAAGAATTCGGCGCCCACGATCATCGAGAGAGATAAGCATTGCTACGTCAAAGTAGATGGGTCAGAGCGTCTCGTGAATTGCGTACACGGACATTTCAGTGCCGTAAAGTACGATAGCGTATGCGACGAAACCCTCAAGCTGGTGTGGTTGCGTGATCCGCTTCAGCGGGCGATATCCCATTTCAACTACTGGTGCCGTTTGCCTAATCCGGATCACCCGGTTTATCAAAGGGTCGCGGCGCAGGGGATGAATTTCGAAGGATTCGCAAGAGACCCCGCGATTCAGAATTTACAACGCGTCTTCATCGGGGAGTGCGATATCGACGATTTCGATTTTGTTGGGATCACCGAATGGTACGAAGCCGGAATCGAGTTGTTGGGCAAGATCCTTGGTATATCCGGCGAAATGCCTGAAATTTCCGAAACCAATGTGAACCCTGCGCGGCGCTACCCGCGTGCGGCCTACAACGTGTCGGATGAAACGTATGAATGGTTCAGAGATTTGCACGAAAGGGACTACGCGCTCGTGGCATCCGCAAGGAATCGGGCACTGGAACTTTCAGAAACCTACGGCATTCGCGTCACCGGTGCATGAAGCGTCTCAATGAATTGGTGCCTGGTCGTTCTTGGATGCTTTCTAAGAAGAAGCGATCAAGGTAACAGGTTGTGAAAGAGCCTAACAGAGACACGGTCCTTCTAACATTCTGTAACCAGAAATCTTCGCTGTTGCACTCTACGTGCATACTGGAAACGGGCACTGGACGGATCACGTGGGTCAACCTCGACTGGATCCCGGATGAGGGTACACGTGATCTCGGTGGCACCGCCGGCGTTTGCCGGATCGGTGATGCGATCGCCTTATGCACCCAAAGTATGGAAACACCACTGCTCGCCATTTTGGACCTTGTGTCGCCAGAGCCGATTTCAGTTATCCAATTGGAGGGCGTAAGAGATCCACATTCAATTGCTTTCTACCAGAACCACATCTATATAACGAGTACCGGTACAAATGAAATACACCGGGTTTCCGTAAACGGCAGGGAACTGGGCGAACAGGAATTATATTGGCGCTATCCAGGGGTCGGCCAAGATGCGGACGAAATTCATCTCAACGGGATCGCGGCCGCCGAAGACGGGCTGATAGCGACCTGTTTCGGGCCCAAAACGGGCGACGGAAGCTGGGGAATGAAAGGTCGACTGTTCTACGTCGACCCGTTTGCGCCGATTCGCGAGCGGCTTCGTCAACCGCACAGCCCCACGATCCTCGACGGCAAACTCTATTTTGCGGAATCCGGTGACGAGAAGGTTTACGTCTGTGAACGCGCTGATGACGGAGCCTGGCAGGTCGTCAAGGATATTCGGATCGGCGGTTACACACGCGGCATTACACGCCTGGGCGATCGCATCGTAGTCGGGATAAGCGAGAAACGCAGGGTATCACGCAGCAAAAACACGATCGTCGACGAGGAGATCGATCTGAAGACGGCGGAGCTGAGGCTGGTGAATACGGACACGGGAACGGTTGAGCCCCTGTTCGATTTGGCGGCTTTTGCGCGTGAAGTCTATGACATCGTTCCAGTCGATGGTGTATTCGCCTTCGATACGCAACTCGAGGCGTTGAAAATTCGCGTACATGAAATGGAGAGCACCGTAGAGCAGGTTCGGTTGCACGCCCGAATGTGGAACGACAAACTTCTTGCACGGGATTTGGCGCTCCATAAATCGGATAAGAAGTTCCGCGAAATGCAGTTGGAACTCAAAATGATTCGTGCTCCCTTTCATTGGTTTCTCACCGAGCCATTTCGGATCGTGTTCAGGCTGATGGCGACACGGCTCGACCGCGGCACAAACGTCGATCTGGTGGTCAAGCGTAAATAGGAAGTTTCCACCAGCAATCGTATGGATAAGACCGGGACATCGATGGGATGTCGTTTGCACGCAGCATACGGGCAAATTGGGGGACGATTACAGAGGCCTGCGGGCCGACCGAACTACCGATGAGCAAGGATCGGGAAGAAGCGCTTACCCTCGAGATCCTCGAGGCTATAGAGGCGCGTAGTAATGTGACGCAGCGCCATCTCGCTGCCAGGCTTGGAATTGCCTTGGGCATGGCGAATTCCTATTTGAAAAGGTGCGCGCGCAAAGGGCTCATCAAGATCCATCAGGCCCCTGCGAATCGTTATCTGTATTACTTAACGCCGCGAGGCTTCGCTGAAAAAGCCCGGCTGACGAAAGCACACCTGTCGTCATCATTCGACTTTTATCGCAGGGCGGGCGATTCGCTCAGCACTGTATTTCATCAGTGCAAAGACGCGGGTGCACGCACGATTGTTTTCGCGGGCGTATCCGAACTTGCTGAAATAGGTTCACTGCGGGCGCAAGACTTTCGACTTGAATTAGCGGGGACTTACGATCCGGATTCCGAGCTCGATAAGTTTTTGCATAAACCCGTATGGCATGAATTCGGAGACGTGGCGACGTTTGATACGTGCATTTTTACGGCGCTTGTCAATTCCGACGCCTTGCATCGCGAGTTGAGTGAACGGCTTGAAAAGGGTCAATTGCTGGTACCGAATCTATTGGATGGATTGCTCCGCCAGTACGAATAATCGGTTGTTGAATTGGTGGGATTTTAATTAGGCGACTCTGTAAATGCGGTGTCGAAGGGCGGTAGCGTGCCTTGATCACAAACCATGGTGCGAAAACGATGACTCCAAATCTTTCATTACGAAGCGCCGGCGGGGGTAGGCGTCCGACTGGCACCCGCGCGGGCCGTCGGCGGAGTCGGAGTAGCTAGGCATGCGCATTCTGTTCGTCGCAATGCATAACAGTATTCATACGGCCCGCTGGATCAATCAGCTCAGTGAGACGCGACATGAAATCCTGCTGTTTCCTCCCTACACAGCGGAGCGTCATTACAACTTGGAGAAAGTCCGACGCCTTTCAACTTGGGGCGGGCAGCCGTGCGCGGACGGTACCGTCAACCTGGTGTCCTTGTGGCCGTTTCGGCGGGGCGCGGTCCGCGCCGAACTGATGGTTGAGAACTTAACCGGTGGGGCGGAGTGGCGCGTAGATTGGCTGATTCAGGCTATCAGGCGATTCAAACCTGACGTCGTGCATTCCTTGGAGTTCCAATCCGCCGGCTACCTCACCCTGCAGGCGAGGGACAGAATGGGCGCGGAGTTCCCGCCTTGGATAGCGACCAACTGGGGAAGCGACATTTACCTTTTCGGCAGGTTGTCCGATCACCGAGAGAAAATCGAACGCATATTGCTTGCTGCCGATTATTATTCCGCTGAATGCCAACGCGACGTCCGGATTGCGAAAGAGTGGGGGTTTAACGGAGAAGTCCTGCCGGTACTTCCCAATGGCGGCGGATTCGATTTAGCGTGGATGCGGAAATTCATCAAGGATCCCGGCAAGACCTCGAGTCGCCGCGTGATCGCGGTCAAGGGGTACCAGCATTTCGCCGGCCGGGCGTTAACCGCGCTCGACGCGATTTGTCTCGCGGCCGACGCATTGCAGGATTATGAAATTCAGGTATACGCAGTAACTCCTGACGTCGCACTCATGGTGAAGTTGGTCGAGGCTGATTACGGTCTTAACATTCACAGTCTGGCGTTTCCGGCGCCCAGAGAGGCGATCCTGCGCGTGCACGGAGCCGCACGCGTCTCCATAGGAATCGGGATATCCGACGCCATCAGCACTTCTTTTCTGGAAGCGCTCGTATTGAAATCCGTCCCGATACAAGCGAATACCGCTTGCGTCGACGAGTGGATCAACGATGGGGAAGGTGGATTCATCGTGTCACCCTATCGGGCCGAAGAGATAGCCGACCGCATCCGGACAGCGGTCACGGACGATGAATTCATCGACAACGCGGTCCGCATCAATGAACGAACGGTCACGGCGCGATTGGCTTCCGATATTGTGCGCGAACGTGCGATCCGCATGTATGAGGCCTTGGAAAAAGGCTTGATTTTTGAGCTTGGCCAGGTAAGCGAGGACGGAGCATGAGGTCTGGTTGCGCAGCGCGATCCCGATCGCCGGAAATTGAATACCTGTTTGCAAGCGGCAAGAATTCATATGCGTAAGCTTCGGCCCGGTTCATTCTGGGCCTTCATCTTGTTCTTTTCCGCGTTTGCGGCGCCCATTTGCAATTCGATGCTGAGCCTTAGAATGTCGCTCTTGCATGCGGGAGCGCTAACGATATTCTTTGTCATTGCGCTCGCCGGCGGGATTTTTGCAATTACTTTCGTTCGCCTCCCAAGACCTGTCCAGGCAGTCATGATTGCCGTGCCCTCGCTCGTTTTTATCGATGTCGCGTATGGAGGGAATAGTCTCGCCGTCCACTGGGACACTTCATTTCAATGGATGGGTATTCCGTCGGATTCGGGCCACTATCTGGTCATTGTCGCGACCGCCACGGTAATCAGTGTCATTGCATATTTGCTCGCAGCCAACGCACCCCTCGTTTTTGGCGCGATCTTCTCGGCAATCCTATTGAGCACACTGATCTTTCAAGAAACGGCGACTATGGATTTACCGTATATAGAATTGGAAAGCGTCGTAGCGGAAGCGGAAAACGAACGCGCGAAAGGCAAACCCGTCATCGTTATCCTTTTATTTGACGAACTCATGTCGGCGAGTGCGTTTCCCGACGGAATAGTTCCGGACGCGGCGGACGCCGTGAAACAACGCGTATTCGATTTTCATGAAATCTATGGGTTTCGTATTTATCCGAACGCGTACAGCCGGCACTATTGGACGCGACAATCGATACCGGCGATGCTCAATATTGATTTTGAACGCACCACTCTGTCGGCAAGTTATTTGAAAAGGACTAAGACTAAAAAAGATGTCTTTGGTAGGGCAATGCGCAATCAGGTAGTCGGCAACGCCATCTTCGAGAAATACGTTGAAAATGGCTATGTGATAGAGATGTTTCAGGCGGACATCATGTTTTATTGTGGTATTCCGGGTGTGATCTATTGCGCGACGCTCGACTCATTCAATCAGTTTTCCAAATATCTGCCAGTCGAACGCGGCGCTCAACCGCTGCTGACACTGACAACTGTGTTGAACGCGACGAAGAATAGTTATTTCGTCAAAAACTTGCAACGAAATATTGTGCCGCTGTTAGAGTTACCGAAGCTGACTCTACGCATTGATGTTCACGTTTTCTTACGCTGGTTTGCGAAGATCAAGGGCCGAATCCTCGAAGCTCAGCCGGGCACGATAATCTTCGCGCATATTCTCGTCCCGCACGCGCCATACATGTTGAACGACGACTGTTCGCTGAATCCCGGCGCAGTTAATCCCTATGCGCTAGCCGAGAGAATCGAGGATTCCGTAGAGGTAGAGCGTACGTATGTCGACAGCTACCAGCGCTATTACGGGCAACTCAACTGTCTATATTCGGAATTGGAAACGTTATTTAAAGCGGTCGAATCGAATCCTATTTTAAAAGATGCAACGTTCGTCATAACGGGCGACCATGGCTCCAGGATTTCGAAGACCAAGTATGCCGAAGATATGGACGCGCGTGATCTAATTGACAATTTTGCGACTCATTTTTCAATTAGGGCCCCGGGTCTTGACCCAGGTATCGATTTGCGTATGGCGCCGGTGCAACGGCTGCTTGGCGAGCATCTTACGCCGTCATTAGTCACCGAACCGCCCGTCAAAGAACATACCGTAATGGCTAACATCAAAGATAAGCCGGACTTGGTCAAAGTGGATATGGTCGACTTCGGATCGGATGTTTACTGAAGCGCGATGAGCGTGCTGGTTAATGGACGAGAAGTCGTAACTTTGTCCTGCACAGGGAAATCGCGGTGCAAAGAAAGAGCATTATGATAAGGGCAATCTTTCACATTGCGGAAACCTTTTTTATTCTGGTCTGCCGCGGTCTTCTACGGTTCCGGTTACGCAAGATTTCAATTCCGCCAAGCAGCGCAAAAATATTCGCAATCGTTTCGTATTATCTGCCACCAGCCTGGTCCGGTGGCGCCATCGTCCTCAGTCGGATCTTGAGCAGAGTTCCGACGGGGACGTATTGCCTGGTTTCGCGGTTAGCGTATTCCAGACGGGAAGAGGACGATTTCATTCCGAAATTACCTGCAACCTATCACCACGTCCCTGGCAGTTTATTTTTGCCGTCATCCCGCCACGGACTCGGCCAGTGGATGACCATTTTGTCGAAGATTGGACAGCGTGCTTACAGCCTCGCCAGGATCCTGGAAGCTGAGAAAGTTCAGACCGTTGTGGCGACGACCGGGGATCTGGTGGAGGTGCCGGCCGCATTCGTTGCCGCGCGGGCCATTCGAGCCAGGTTCGTTCTATACGTATTCGATGATTTCGTAACTCAATGGTGGCAGTTTCCCGCTGCAGAGCAGATGGCGCGGTGCTTCGAAAAGTATATCGTTGAGAAAAAGGCCGGCCTCGTCGTCCCCAACGAGCATATGGCAAGTGAATTGGAATCCCGCTACGGATCGGAATGCGTAATTGTTCGAAATCCGACAGCCGCGCCCGTTTCTAACGCGAGTTGGGCGTACCGGCGAATCGACGGTTCGAAGCCGATTTCATTGCTGTATACGGGCGCGGTGTACGCGGTAAACGAAAGCACAGTTAAAAGCGTTCTGCGGGGCGTTCAGGGCCTGCAACAAACGCAGGTGCGTTTGGTTTTATATACTGCGCAAACCGGGTTCCTAGACAAGGGCGATGACGCGCATGAGCGTCTCGAATTAAACGAACACGTGCCGCCGTACGAGATCGCGAGAATTCAGGAAGACGCCGATATTCTCCTGCTCCCTTTCACATTCGATCCGAAGGCCAGGACTTTAATTGCGACTTCCGGCACGGCCAAACTCGCGGACTATCTCGCCAGCGGCAGGCCGGTGTTCGCGGTAGCGCCTGCCGATACATTCATAGTGGATTACCTGGTGTCGAATAATTGCGGTTTCGTGTGTACCAGCGATCGCCCGGAAGACATCTCGGTGGTACTGAAAGCGATCTACGAGGATCAGGAACGTTGTGCGTTGATATGTACGAACGCTAGACGCTGTGCGGCGCGAGATTTTTCACCTGATGACGCTGCGGCTGCATTTATGGAAGCA
This sequence comes from Gammaproteobacteria bacterium, assembly GCA_963662545.2. Lineage (GTDB taxonomy): Bacteria > Pseudomonadota > Gammaproteobacteria > JAYYZW01. The sequence goes on along the minus strand of CAXXLL010000003.1, from coordinate 226,159 downwards.
GTCGGCGCCGTATAGCAAAGCTGTGCGGATTATCATGGTGCCAGTGTGGAGAACGGGAGGCGCAGCGTACTTTTGGCTGCACAAGAGAGTAGCGGGGCGGACGGTATGGAAGCGCCCGGAACTGAGGTAGAACTATGACGTACGGAAAATGGCTGGCGATATTCTTAGCGCTTACAGGCGGTACGGTGTATGGACCGCAGGTTCAGGCGTATCTCGACCCCGTGACCGGGAGCATGCTCATTCAAGGATTGATCGGGGTGATCGCCGGGACGGCTGTGGCGATCAAGCTGTACTGGCGACGACTCACGGCTTGGTACGCGCGCGTCGTGCGCAAAGAACCTGTGCCGGAAGATTCAAGCGCGGCAACCGTCTCCGATACGGCTGCACCGGAGGAAGAGTAATTTCGCCGCAGGTCGACAAAGCAAGCGAGATTATTTTGAACCCTGGATCGTTTCGCGATCCGAGAGGTCAGGTGTTCGAGTATGACGGCCGTATCCTCAGATCTCTGTCGCACCGGGCATCGGACGATTTCGAATTCGTCCTGCAGAAGGGATTTCTCACGCGGTGGGTAGCTAATGGAAGTTTTGTATCCGCCACCGAAATAGAACTACCGGAATTGTCGGAGCATCTTGGATGCGAAACGATCGTAGAGCATCAGCGGTTACCGTTCATATCGTACCCCTACGAATGGTCATTCGGCATGTTGAAAGCGGCGGCGCTGCTCCACCTCGATCTGCAAATGGACGCGCTCGAACACGACGTCGCATTTTCGGACGCATCCGCCTATAACATTCAATTTGACGGTTCGGCGCCCCTGTTCATCGACCTGCTATCGTTGCGACCTTATCGAAATGGTGAATATTGGTTAGGTTATGGACAGTTTTGCGAGCAGTTTCTCAATCCGCTCCTGTTGCGTGCCTATTTGGGTGTTCCCCACAATGCGTGGTTCCGGGGCTCATTAGAAGGCATTCCGGCGGGCGAATTGGGTCGGATGCTGCCGGCGCGCTCACGCCTGTCCTGGCGAGTACTCGTCCACGTAATCGGTCCAGCCCGAATGCAGGCAGCCGCCCTGTCTAACCAGGGCGCTGTCGCTAAGGCGGAAAAGCGAATGACGTCTCGTGGGCTGTCGAAACTGGGTTATCTCGGGATCATGGAGCAGCTTCGAAACTGGATCGCCAAATTAACCCCGCGTGACGTCGGTCAAAGCACCTGGGGCGATTATTCGGAAACGCATACTTATGGAACAGAGGAAATGGAGGCGAAGAAGCGTTTTGTCGCGGAGTTCATCGAGCGGATTGGGGCTAAACTCGTCGGCGATTTCGGTTGTAACACCGGCGCCTTCTCCGAACTGGCCTGCCGCGCCGGTGCCGAGCGTGTGATCGGTTTCGAGTACGACCGCGTCGCGCTTGAAAAGGCATACCAACGTGCCGTCGCCGGAAACCTCAAAATTACGCCGCTTTATCTCGATGCGGCAAACCCGAGTCCGTCACAAGGATGGCGTCAATCCGAACGCCTCGGGTTCGAACAACGCGGCACATTCGATGCGATTCTGGCCCTCGCCTTCGAACACCATCTTGCCATCGGCCGGAACATACCGCTGCCGGATGTCGTGGCATGGCTGGTTTGCCAGGCGCCACGGGGGGTCATCGAATTCGTGCAGAAAGATGACACCACAGTGAAGCAGATGCTCGCATTGCGCGAAGACATCTTCGACGCTTATTCTCAGGATGTATTCGAACAGGCGCTCGCCAATCACGCGCGCATCGAAAAAGCCCAGAAGATCTCCCGAGAAGGGCGCATGCTTTACTGGTACGAACGTGAATGACGGGAGTCCGGCGATCGCGGACGTTGATCGATGCGCGTTCTGATCCTAGGCGGCGCGGGAATGCTGGGCCACAAGCTTATCCAGCGATGGCAGGGCGAACTGGAGATCGCCGCCACCATCCGGACCATCGCTGCGAAGTCGCCGCTCAGCGCGCTCCGCCTCGACCTGCCGCTTTACGAAAGAGTCAGTGCGGAAGAACTATCGACGGTAGAGCGGGCCGTTACGGATTTTCGGCCGGAGGCGGTCGTCAATTGCATCGGGATCGTTAAGCAACTCAAGGAAGCGAAGGATCCGGCGCTGTCGATCCGCTTGAACGCGCTCTTCCCGCACCTGGCGGCGACGATTTGCAACCAACACGGGGCGCGACTGATTCACATCAGCACGGACTGCGTGTTTTCGGGTGCGAACGGGCCTTACTCTGAAGATGATATCGCTGACGCCGACGATCTTTATGGATGCACCAAGCGCTTGGGCGAGGTGGGCACTGCCGGCAGTTGCACGCTTCGAACCTCGATCATTGGACGCGAACTCAGTCGGGGCACGGGCTTACTGGAATGGTTTCTGCAGCACCCGGGCCCCGCGATCGGCGGCTACCGCCATGCGCTCTACACGGGCTTCACGACGACGGCTTTCGCCGACATCCTTAAGCGAATCATCGTCGAACACCGCCAGTTGGAAGGGCTGTGGCATGTATCGAGCGACGCCATCGACAAGTTTGAGTTGCTGAACATCGTCAACGAGGTTTATGACAAGGAAATGCGCATCGAGGAAGACGTCAATTTTTACTGCGATCGCCGTCTCGACAGCAGCCGGTTTCGTAGGGAGACCGGTTTCGCGCCACCGGCCTGGCGTGAAATGATCGAAGCGATGTATGCCGATCCAACGAATTACGAGGACTTGAGGCGGGAGATCAACTGAATGAACGTGATGGAGGGGAAAAGAATCCTGATCACCGGCGGTACGGGCTCGCTCGGCAAGGTGTTGTTGCAGCGCTTGTTGAGCGGAACGAATGGCGCGCCGGAACGGATCGTGGTTTTTTCGAGGGACGAGGCGAAACAGCACGAGTTGCGCGTTGCCTACGAGCACAAACGCTCGCCAACCGATGAGATCATCTACCAGAACTTTGCCCGAACGCTCGAATTTCAGATCGGTGACGTGAGGGATCTGAACGCGGTCGCCGTTGCGATCCAGGGCATCGACATCGTCTTCAATGCCGCGGCGCTCAAACAGGTTCCCACCTGTGAATACTTTCCGTTCGAGGCGGTCCAGACCAATATCGTCGGCGCGGAAAACATCGTGCGCGCGATCAGGAGTTCCGCGAGCAAGGTCGAAACCGTCGTCGGTATCTCGACCGACAAGGCAGTGAAACCGGTCAACGTCATGGGCATGACGAAGTCCATTCAGGAACGCGTCTTTGCGCGCGCCAATCTCGATTCCGGCGGCGTGCGCTACGTCCTTGCGCGTTACGGCAATGTGCTCGCTTCGCGCGGTTCGGTAATTCCCCTGTTCCATGGTCAAATCGCCAGCGGCGGGCCGGTGACGATCACGCATGCCGAGATGACGCGCTTCCTCCTCAGTCTCGACCAGGCCGTTGACCTGATCCTGACGGCCGTGCAGGATGCCCGCCCCGGCGAAACTTATATTCCACGCGTACCCTCGGCGCGGATCGTTGATTTGGCGCAAGTATTGATCGGGGATCGAAACGTGCAGACTGAAATTACCGCGATCCGTCCGGGAGAGAAGCTACACGAGATCTTGATATCCGAAGAAGAAACCCATCGAACGGTCGAAAGAGACGGCAATTACGTCATCGCGCCAATACTGCCCGAGTTGCGGGAGGCGTCGCTCGACGTCTGCGACCTCGCGGAGGAATACAGCTCCGCGGATTCGGTCATGGACGCCGATAAACTCCGCGATTTACTGGTTGCACGCAAACTCATGGTAGATGACGAATTCGTAATCGAAGGTGAGATGCTGGCATGAAGGTGATGACCGTTCTCGGAACGCGCCCCGAGATCATCCGGCTGTCCCAAATCATTCCCAGGCTCGATGCACTGTGCGATCACGTCCTGGTGCATACCGGGCAGAATTATCATCCGGCCTTGAGCGATCAATTTTTCGAAGAGCTCGGCGTGCGTGCACCCGACCAGGTCCTCGGCGTTCGTGCCGAAAAACTCGGTGATCAAATTGGTCAGATATTGAGCGGCTGCGAGGGAGCATTCGACGAGTTCGAACCGTCGAGGCTGCTACTGCTCGGCGACACCAATTCGAGCCTGTGCGCCATCGTGGCCAAACGACGCGGCATTCCCGTATTCCACATGGAGGCGGGCAACCGCTGCTTCGACGATCGCGTGCCCGAAGAAGTCAACCGGCGCATCATCGATCATGCCACCGATATCCTCATGCCATACACGGAACGCAGCCGCGCCAACCTCCTGCGCGAAGGGATCGCGAGCGACCGCATCTTCGTCACCGGCAACCCGATCTACGAGGTGATGAATTGGGCCGCGGGCGAGATTGAATCATCAGGCGTGCTCGGCCGACTCGAACTGGGAGACAAGGACTACTTCCTGGTGACCCTGCATCGCGCTGAAAACGTCGATATCGAAAGCCGTCTGCGGGGATTTCTGCAGGCGCTGGAGCGGCTTGCCGAGACTTATGATTGCCCCGTGATCGTCAGTACCCATCCGCGTACCCGGGCCCGGATGGAAGCCGCCGGCTTCGCCGTCGACGATCGCGTCCGGTTTCCGGATCCATTTGGATTTTTCGATTTCATGCGGCTGCAGAAAGGCGCGCGCTGCGTCCTGAGTGACAGCGGCACGGTGCAGGAGGAGTGCGCGATCCTGGGGCAGCCAAACGTAACCCTGCGCGACGTCACCGAGCGGCCGGAGACGATCGAGTGCGGCAGCAACATTCTCAGCGGCGGCGATCCGGACACCATCTTGAGGTGCGTGAACGCGGTTTTGTCCATCCGTAACGAATGGCAGCCCCCGCAGGAGTACCTCAAGAACGCAGTCAGCGAAACGGTCGTTCGAATCGTACTCGGCTACCACCGGTGCATCGCGCCGTTAAGCGCAGAGCAGTAAGACTCGCAAGCCTTTGTCGCTTCCGGCAACGATCATCACGCCGGTTTACAACGGCGAAGCTTTCATCGAAGAGACGCTCTTGAGCGTTCTCGAGCAAAATTATCCGGATCTCGAATACGTCGTCGTCGATGACGGGTCGCGGGATGGCACGCCCGAGCTGCTCGGTAAATACGCGGCCAGGGTCAGGATTCTCCATCAGGACAATCAAGGCGAGTCGGCCGCCGTCAATGCCGGGGTAGAAGCCGCCTCGAACGACATCATCGCAATCGTCAATGCGGATGATCCCATACTGCCCGGGCTCATCGCGGCCGCGACCGAGGTTCTCGCGAAAAACGAAGCGCTGGTTGCGGTCTATCCCGACTGGCAGTCGATCGATGAGCGCGGCGGTGCGGCGGCGATCCACGAGGCGCCCGATTACGATTTTGCACGCATGCTCGAGGAGCATTACTGCATTCCCGGACCCGGCACGTTCTTTCGCCGTTCAGCGTTCGGGGACGAAGCGGTTCGTTCGGCGGCGTTCCCCCTGAACGGTGATTTCGAGGCGTGGCTGCGCCTTGGTTCGCGTGGGCCAATGCAACGCATTCCGCGGGTGCTCGCTTCGTGGCGTCGCCATGAAGCGAATACCTCGATGAGTAATCGCTCAGCAGCGATGGCGGCGTCAAGGATTCGCCTGATCGAATCGTTCTTCGCGCGCGATGACCTGTCTGAATCGATACGTCGTCTGGAAAGCCAGGCGCTGAGCGCCGCCTATTATTTCGCCGCGGTGCTGGCGCTCCATGACGAACGCGTTCCGGCGCGCCGGTACTTATGGAAGTCATTCGCGCATCGTGCCGTTTGGCCGCGACGCATCCGTTCGGATCGCCGTCGGTCGTTGAAACTAATGGGCTATTTGTCCCTGCTGCCAATGAGCCGGCCGCTCAAAACTATCTACGGGCGCTATCTCGATAAAAGAGACATCGACAACGAACTCGACGCGTGATTCGGCGGGCGTGGCCGAGCAAGGCCGCATCGTGATCGTGATCAGCAGCCTCGGTGTAGGCGGCGCCGAACGCTCGGCGATCCACCTCACGAATATGCTGGCTGGTGAAGGATTTGACGTCGATGTCCTGACCTTCGAGCCTGTGGCGACCGAGTTCGCAACTGCGGCGCTCGTATCCGGCGTTCGAGTAAAACGGCTCGATTTGACGCGTGACAGCCGTTCGCCTGGGGAGGCACTCGCGGCGAACTGGAGGCGGCTCAAATCGCTACGAAAAGCGTTGGCGGATGCCGAGCCGGCGCTGGTCATTTCGTTTGTACACGTCACCAACGTTCTCACTCTGTTGGCATCATTCGGTCTAGGCTTACGCATCATCGTCTGCGAGGAATCGGAGCCGTCGTTTTCACCACAGGGCAGGATCTGGCGGCTCCTCCGTTGGCTGAGCTACCCGCTGGCGAGCCGGTTGGTGGTGCACAGCCGCGGTGCGCGCGAATGGTTCGAGCGCCTGCCCCTGATCCGCGTCCGCGTGATCGCGAACGCAGTCCCGGTTCCCGACGTGCTGCCGGATCCGGACCGTACTTCACGCGACCAGCTCGTCCTCTCGGTCGGTCGCCTGGGATCCGAAAAAGGATATGACCTGCTCATTCCGGCATTTGCCGAGGCGACCTATGATCGACCGGACTGGCGCTTGTTGATCCTGGGCGAAGGCGGCCAACGCGCCAGCCTCGAACAGGCGGTCGCGCAACTGGGCTTGGTGGATCGCGTGTCGCTACCGGGGGTGAAATCCGATCCCTGGGCGTTTTATCAAAAAGCCGCGATCTTCGTTTCGAGCTCGCGGCACGAAGGGTTTGGCATTGCGCTGTGTGAGGCCATGGCGTCGGGTTGCGCGGTGATTGCCACAGATTGTCCGAGCGGTCCGCGCGAGATTGTAGCAGACAGGATCAACGGACTTCTCGTTACCGCAGGAGACATCGATGCCATGGCGAAGGCCCTGAGAAACTTGATCGAAGATGAGGGCTTGCGCAGCAAGTTGGCCGCGAACGCACCTCAGGTAGCCCAGCGATTTCATCCCGACACCATCAAGCGTGCGTGGTTTAAACTATTCCACGAGTTGAGCATCACATGACTCAGTGCGCGGAGTTCGGAGCAGGAGATTGGTGAGTAATGCGGGTTAGAGTTGCCGTCGTCATCGGCAAGCTCGACCGTGGCGGAACAGAACGGCATCTGCTGGCGGTATTGCCGGTATTGAAACATCGCGGCATAGAGACCGCCGTATTCACTCTGCAGGCCGGCGGCGTGTTGACCCCTTTGATGCGCGACGCGGGTATCGATGTCTTTGAAGGGATCGGCGGGCGTGGTTGGCACTCGCTGCCGGCCCTGATGATTCGGCTCACCCGTCAATTGCGAGTTTATCGGCCGAACGTGATGCATTTCTTTCTCCCGGAAGCTTATGTCGTTGGCTCGATTTGTTCGATGTTCACGGGCACCGCCCGCCGGGTTATGAGCCGGCGCAGCCTGGACGACTATCAACGGAAATATCCGGGATTTCGAACCCTGGAAAGCGCTCTACACCGCTTCACGACGGTGCTGCTCGGAAACTCACGGGCGATCATCGCGCAACTCAAAGGCGAGGGTGCCGCCCCGTCCAAAATCGGGCTCATCTACAGTGGTATTGCGCCGAGTGCATTGCCGAGCACCGACGAAGTGGAGCGCGCACGCGATCAACTGGATCTGGCCGACGGCGTCGTCGCGGGGCTCACCATCGGCAACCTGATCCCGTACAAGGGGCACATGACGCTGCTCGACGCGATCGCGGCCTTGCCTGATCAGGCAAAAAACGCTCTGGTCTGGTTTTGTGTCGGACGTGACGACGGGATCGGCGCTGATCTTCAACGTCATGCCGACGAAGTCGGAATCGGCAGTATCGTTCGCTGGGAAGGCGAAAAAGACGAATTATCGGTCTACTTGTCGGCCTGTGACATCGCGGCATTGCCGTCCAAGCAGGAGGGATTCAGTAATTCCCTGCTCGAGAAGATGCGCGCGGGCCTGGCGACGGTCGCGACGGATGTCGGCGGCAATCCCGACGCGCTCGAGGGCTGCGGCCTGTTAATACCCGCTGACGACGAGGCTGCACTGACGCGGGCTTTGTTGTCCTTGATCGAAGATGAAGATCGCCTCGCCTTGGGTCGCACCGCGCACGATCGTGTCATACGACGGTTCGGACTCCAATCGTGCGCTCAGGCATATGCCGATCTCTATGGCAATCTCGCGTCAGGTGCGGCCATGCCCGTGCCGGAGTCCGCCCGCATTGCGTGATACGCATGCGGGTGGGACATGTGTTCGAAGTGGCGCCATGCGGTATCACGCCGCGGAGGCCTGGACATTCCCCGTCCCGGATCGCGCAATGAATTGCTGGCGATTCTTATGTGCGGTATAGCAGGTATTCTCACGATCCGATCGGATGCGGACGGCCTCGAATCGCGGGCCAAGGCGATGGCCGCGATGCTCGATCACCGCGGTCCCGATTCCTCGGGTTCGTGGTCGGCCGTATCCGAAGGAGTCGCGCTAGGACATGCGCGGCTTTCCGTGATCGATGTATCGGAGGCAGGCCATCAACCGATGAGCTCCCACTGCGAACGGTACGTCATGACCTACAACGGTGAAATCTACAACTTTGCCGAATTGCGAGAGCAGCTCGAGGACCTGGGGCATCGATTTACGGGGCGTTCCGATACGGAAGTTCTACTCCAGTCGATCGCTGAGTGGGGCCTCGAATCGGCGCTGCAAGCCGTCGACGGGATGTTTGCCCTCGCAGTGTGGGATCGGCGGGACCGGTGTCTATTCCTCGCGCGGGACAAAGTCGGGGAGAAGCCGCTCTATTACGGTTGGTACGGCAGCGATTTCCTGTTCGCCTCAGAGCTCAAGGCGTTTACGGTCATCGACGGCTTCAAGCCCGCCATCGACCGCGAAGCGCTGGCCCTTTACGTGCGCTACAATTACATCCCCGATCCGCACTGCGTTTTCAAGGGGTTTCGAAAACTCACTCCCGGAAGCTGGTGCGTCCTGTCCGCGGCCTCGGCCGGAACACTGCCCCAAGTCCGCGAATATTGGTCGCTCGAAGCGACGGCGGAAGCGGGCTTGAACGCCATGCAGCCGCTCGACGAGCGGGAAGCGGTAGAGCAGCTCGATATATTGCTGCGCCGCGTGGTACGACAGCGCGCGGTAGCGGATGTACCGTTGGGCGCCTTCCTTTCGGGCGGGATCGATTCCTCGATCATCGTAGCCTTGATGCAGGCCCAAAGCACCGAGGCCATCAAGACGTTCAGTATCGGCTTCGATATCCCGGGTTATAACGAAGCGCCGCAGGCCAAAGCGGTCGCCGCGCACCTCGGCACTGATCATACCGAGTTATATGTCGACGCCGCCGCGGCGCTAAGCGTCATTCCGCGAATGTGCACGATCTATGATGAACCCTTCGCCGACTCCTCACAGATCCCGACCTTTCTCGTCGCGCGTCTCGCGCGCCGCGCGGTGACGGTGGCGATGTCCGGGGACGCCGGTGACGAGCTGTTTGCAGGTTACCTTCGATATACACTCGTCGGCACTATCTGGCGCCGCGTCGCTTCCCTGCCGATGCCAATGCGCGGAGTTGCTGCCCGTGTATTGCACGCTCTGAGTCCGCGCGCATGGGACTTGCTGTTCGGAACCCTCTCGCCGTTGCTGCCGGTGCGCTACCGCTACGCCAGCGCGGGCGACAAGATACACAAGCTCGCGCGTTTGTTGACCGCAATCGACCCACTCGACCTGTACGTCAGGCTGGTCTCATTGTGGCAACGACCGTCCGAACTGGTCATGGGCGTGCGCGATACCGTTGACGAAACCGACATGAAGTTCCCTTCGGGCGCCGCGTTTGATTCCATTTCCAAAATGATGGTCCTCGACGCAAAGCACTATCTGCCCGGCGATATCCTGACCAAGGTCGATCGTGCCGCGATGGCCTGCAGCCTTGAAACCCGGATCCCGTTTCTGGATCCGGCTGTCATCGATTTCGCATGGCGCCTGCCACTCGATCACAAACTGCGCGGCAATGAGGGCAAATGGATCCTGCGGCGGGTGCTGGAGCGATATCTGCCGCGGCCCCTGTTCGATCGTCCCAAGCAGGGGTTTGGCGTCCCCATCGACGCCTGGCTGCGCGGCCCGTTGCGGGAATGGGCGGAAGATCTGCTGAGCGAGCAGCGCTTGCGCGCGGGAGGGTATTTCGAACCGCAAGTCGCCCGCGACACCTGGCACGCACATCTTGCCGGCGGGCAAAACCTGCAGTATCAGTTATGGGGCATTCTCAACTTCGAAGCCTGGCGCGACGTCTGGGGGTACTAAGCAGGTGTTCCGATTCACGAGTCAGATTTCGATTCGCCCGCTTGCGGGCGAATTTAATTTCGCGGTCAAGGTGAGCAGCGATTGAACGCCAACCGTTCCGAGCGCAAACGACGGGTCACTTTTCTGGTAACCGAAGACTGGTATTTCTGCTCTCACCGGATTGGACTCGCGCGATTCGCCCGCGACGCCGGCTACGAGGTGTGCGTCGGTACGCGCATCGGATCGCGTCGCGCCGAACTCGAGGCGGAAGGCTTTGCCTTGGTCGACATCCCTTTCGAACGTTCTTTGCGCCACCCATTACGAGATTTCCAGGCCTACCGCGCGATTCGACGGCTACTGTCGGATTTGCAGCCGGATATCGTGCATCTGGTATCGTTAAAGCCCATCCTTTTGGGCGGGTGTGCGCTCAACGGTGACCGGGATACGCCCAGCATTTCGGCGTTCACAGGGCTCGGCTATTTGTTTTCGTCCACGGCGCCCCTGGCACGTTGTTTGAAACCGGTAGTCGGCCGCCTCTTACGTCGGCTGTTAAGCCGTCCGGGGTCGTGGATCCTCGCGCAGAACACCGACGATCTCGCATTGCTCCGAGCGCACGGCATCGACGCGGATGGGCGCAGCAAACTCATTCGCGGATCCGGCGTTGACGTCGATGAATACCGTCCGCAGCCCGTTCTCGAAGAAACCCCACCCATCGTTCTACTACCCGCCCGCATTCTCGCCGACAAGGGCGTCAATGAATTCGTCGAGGCAGCGCGCGTGCTTCGTGAACGGGGCGTAGCGGCGCGATTCGTACTTGCCGGTGCGCATGATCCGGACAACCCCGGCGCCGTGGACAGGGCGAGTTTGAAACGTTGGCTCGATGAGGGCGTCGTCGAATGGTGGGGACATTGCCGCAACATGCCGGAGGTGTACGCGCGGTCCGCCTTGGTCTGTCTGCCGTCTTATCGCGAGGGACTGCCGCGTTGCCTGCTCGAGGGTGCCGCCTGCGCGCGCCCGCTTATCGCGACGGACGTCCCGGGCTGCCGCGAGATCTGCGTTGATCGGCAAACGGGTCTTGTGGTGCCTGTCAGGGACGCCCCTGCGCTGTCGCAGGCGATCGAAAAACTGCTGGCTGATCCCGAGCTCCGCCGCCGCTACGCACAGAACGCCCGCGATCTCGTTGCGCGGGATTTCTCGCTCGAACGAGTCGCGCGCGAAACGCTGGAATTTTACGACGAGATCCTAGACGCAACGTTCTCCAACGCATCCAGATCCGGCTAAACGCAGAACTTCACGATCATGCGGATACTCGTAACTGGTGCGGATGGCTTCATCGGTCGCTGTGTGTGTAAGCGCCTGTGCGAATCGGGACATGAGGTGGTGGCCGCCTGCCGCAGGGGCGGGCGCGAGCCGCCGGGTACGCTGCCCGCAGCGATCGGCGCGATCGAGGAATACGAGGCGTGGCACAGCCTTTTGGACGGCATCGATGTCGTCATTCATCTGGCGGCTGTGACGCATTCGGCAGATCTCATGTCCCGCGCCGCTACGCCGCGCTACGCGTCGATCAACGTCGCCGCAACGCGCAGGCTGGCCGAGGCAGCGCGTGATGCCAATGTCCGCCGCCTGGTGTTCATGAGTTCGATCAAGGTCAATGGTGAGCACAGTTCGGCTCTGCCTGGTTTTCGCTTCGACGATCCACCCGCGCCGCGAGACAACTACGGCGCGAGTAAGTGGCGCGCGGAACAGTCGTTAAAGGAGTTAGCGATGGAGGACGATCTGGCGGTCACCGTTCTGCGGCCGCCGTTGGTCTATGGTCCCGGAATGAAGGGTAATCTGCTGGCGTTGATGCGTTGGATCGCGCGCGGCCGCGTGCTGCCGCTGGCCGATATCAGCAACCAACGCAGCATGATCTATGTTGGCAATCTGGCGGATGCCGTCGTCTGTGCAGCGCGTGACGGACCGGTCGGTCTGCAGGGATTCACCCTCGCGGATATCGAACTCTCGACGCCGGATCTGGTGCGGGCGATGGCGCGCTCACTGGATGTCGAACCAAAGATCTTTTCCTGTCCTTCATGGTTGTTGCAAGCGCTTGGAACGCTTACCGGCCGGCGCGATGCGATTGAACGTCTGACCGGATCGCTGCTGGTTGACGCGGCCGGCGCGCGCGATGGTCTCGGGTGGGAACCGAAAACGCCGTTCGCACAGGCGATGCGGGAAACGGCCGCCTGGTTTCAATCAACAGTCCAATGACGCTCGCAGTCACCGTCGCTGTGCTCGCTTTCTCGGCAGCCGCGACGGCATTGCTTATCGGGCGCGCGCTGCCCTATCTGATACGCGCGTCGATGCTGGATCTGCCCAACGACCGCAGCCTCCACAGCGTACCGGTACCGCGTGGGGCCGGTCTCGGGATCGCCGGTATCGTCCTGATGATCCAGGCTTGGATTTTGGCGACGCATCACGATGCTGCGATGCCAGCCGACATGGCATGGTGGTTGGGGGGCGCGAGTTTTGCGTTACTCGGATGGTGGGACGATTACCGCTCGCGTTCGGCTATGTTGCGCCTGATCGCGCAGTTCGTGATCGTCGCCGTGTTTACCTCGATCGCATTGGCGGACGTGGAAATCCCCGGGCTGGTAGTGCCAGCCGTCCTTGTAACGGTCGTATCGACGGTTCTCGTCGTGTGGGTCGTCAACCTCTTCAACTTCATGGATGGTGCCGATGGATATGCCGGCACGCAGGCCTTTCTCTATTCGGTCGCGGCGGTTGCCCTTTTACTGCACAGCGGCGCCGGGCAAGCTGCCGTGGTCGCAGCCGCAGTAGCGGGTGCGGCGCTCGGCTTTCTTTATTGGAACCGCGCTCCGGCGCGCGTCTTCATGGGGGATTCAGGCAGCTACTTTCTGGGGTTTCAATTCGCCGCCCTGGCGATCGTGGGCGTACGCTACGGTCAATCGATTGCTCCGTGGATCGTGCTATTTGCCCTGTTCTTGGTCGACGCGACCTTCACCTTGCTACGCCGCCTTCTCTCGGGCGACTCTTGGTGGGAAGCTCATCGAACACACGCTTTCCAGGTTTTGATCTTGAAGGGCTGGTCTCCCAACCGGCTTGCGATTGCGCTCGCTGCGCTGACGGTTTTCATCTATTGGCCGCTTGCGGCGTGGGCCGTCGTAGAACACGACAGGGAATGGATCGCGGCGCTGCTGGCCGTAGGTCTTGCTGGTATGATCTGGTTTATGATTATGCGCGACCACACGGTGCCGACGACAATCCAGTAAGCGATGAGCGTCAGTCCACGCCTCAAGGTCATCTTCCATGATCTGATCGCGATCGCAATCGCCTGGATTGCGGCGCTGTTCGCGCGTTTCAATTTCGAACTTCCGCCGCAGGAGCTTCTCGTTCCGACCTTGACCGCATTGCCGCTGGCGCTGGGCGTACAGGCCGTGATGTCCTGGCGGTTCGGCCTCTACCGGGGCCTCTGGCGGTTTGCCAGTCTGCCCGATCTGTGGAACATAATCCGTGCCGCTGCGCTGGGCACCGTGACGATCGGCATCATCCTCGTTCTCATCAATCGGCTCGAGGGGATACCGCGTTCCGTTCTGATCCTGTATCCCTTCTTCCTCGTCTTCCTCTTAGGTGGCCCGAGATTGCTCTATCGTGTGTGGAAAGATCATTCGATCAGCCTGCGAAACATTTATCCCGGGACGCGGGTTATCATCGTCGGCGGCGGTATGGGTGGCGAGATGGTCGTGCGCGACATGCTGCGGGAGGGCAGCTACATTCCGATCGGGATCGTCGACGATGACGAAGATCTGATTCGTTCGCGCATCCATGGCGTCCCGGTACTGGGCAAGATCGGGCAGCTACCGCAGATTGTCGAGCGATACGACGCCGAAACGATCGTCATCGCCATCCCGTCGGCCGGCAATGCTCAAATGCGGCAAATCGTGGAGACGTGCGAACAGAGCGGCAAGCCGTTTCAGACGCTGCCCCAGTTGCACGATATGATCTCCGGACGCGCCAGCGTCCAATCGCTGCGCGAGGTCTCGATCGACGATCTGCTCGGCAGGGATAAAGTCATCCTCGATTGGACGCTCATTCAAGCTGAAATTGCCGGCAAGTCGATACTGGTAAGCGGTGGCGGCGGATCGGTCGGCTCCGAACTCTGCCGGCAGGTGGCCTCATTGGGCGCTGCGTGCCTGATCGTGTTTGAGCGCAGCGAGCATCATCTGTACCTGATCGATAAAGAATTGCGGGAGTCTCACCCTCATTTAAACCTGCATAGTGTCATCGGCGACGTTTGTGATCGCGCTGCAGTCGACAATGTCTTCGAGCGGTTCAAGCCGGCCCTGATCTTTCATGCCGCCGCCTATAAACACGTGCCTATCCTGCAGTCGCAGGTGCGCGAGGCCGTCCGCAATAATGTATTCGGTACCGCTGAAATGATCGAAGCGGCACATCGGCACGAAGCCGGAAGTTTCGTGTTGATTTCCACCGACAAGGCGGTGCGGCCGAGCAGCGTTATGGGCGCAACCAAGCGGCTTGCCGAGCTTTTGTGTGAAGGTCACAATAAAACGTCGAAGACGAAATTCCTGACGGTTCGATTCGGCAACGTGCTCGGCTCGGCGGGGAGCGTCGTGCCCTTGTTTACCGAACAGATTGCGGCGGGCGGGCCGGTCACGGTGACGCATCCCGAGGCGCGGCGTTACTTCATGACGATTCCCGAGGCGTGCCAGCTGATCCTGCAGGCCGGGGCGGCGGGAAGTGGTGGGGAAATATTCGTTCTGGATATGGGCGAACCCGTCAATATTACCTACCTCGCGGAGCAAATGATCCGATTGTCGGGACGCGATCCGGGTGAGGATATTTCGATCGTGTATACGGGTTTACGGGCCGGCGAAAAATTGAGCGAAGAGTTGTTTAATGAATCCGAAGCGCTGACACCGACTCACCACGATAAGTTGCTCCTCGCTCAACATATCGACGTCAATCCCAAAACGCTGAACGCGCTCCTGTCCAAATTGGCCGTCGCCACGGATTCTTTCGATCAAGAAAAAGTGGAGGAACTCCTGCACCAGGCCATTCCTGAACTCGTCGGGGATGGCGATGATGCCGATGGAAACGCAAACGTGGTGTCTTTCACCCGGGGCGTTTAGTGAGCGCTAAGATCAGGAAAGCCGTCTTCCCGGTGGCGGGGCTGGGCACCCGGTTTCTACCGGCAACCAAAGCCAATCCCAAGGAAATGCTCCCCATCGTCGACAAGCCTCTGATCCAGTATGCCGCCGAAGAAGCGGTCGAAGCGGGCGTCGAAGAATTAATCTTCGTGACCGGGCGTACGAAACGGTCGATCGAGGATCATTTCGACAAAGCGTACGAACTCGAAGCGGAACTCGAAAAGGCCGGCAAGGAGGCCCTGCTCGAAATCGTGCAGAACATTGTTCCGGACCGGGTCGCCTGCGCCTACGTGCGGCAGGCCGAACCGCTGGGCCTCGGTCACGCGGTCCTGTGCGCGCAGCCGGCCATTGGCGACGAACCGTTCGCCGTGTTGCTGCCGGACGATTTGATCGACGGCGGTGAGAAAGGTTGTCTCAAGCAAATGGTCGAGCACTACGAGCGTTACGACGCCGCTGTCATTGCCGTCGAGCGGGTCCCGCCCGCAGATACCGGCAGGTATGGCATCGTGGAAACCAGCCCGCTAGAGGGTAGTTGCAGCAGACTGTTGAGCATCGTTGAAAAGCCCAAACCGGAGGATGCGCCGAGCGATCTCGGCGTGGTCGGGCGCTACATACTGCCGGCTGGAATCATGCGCATCCTGGAAATGACCGAACGGGGAGCCGGCAACGAGATACAGCTCACCGATGCCATCGCGACCTTGCTCGAGCGCCAGCAGGTGATCGCCTACCAGTTCGATGGTACGCGCTACGATTGTGGTTCGAAATTCGGCTACCTGCAAGCGACCGTCGACTACGCGCTCAAGCACCCGGAGGTGGGGAACGAATTCAGCGGATGGCTCAATAAACGCGTTTCCTGATCCGAGCTCATTGGACAGGTTTGTTCGCCCGCAAGCTGGCTCCTGGTGTCGATCGTTCTGTGCCTGCCATCCATGGCGGGAACGCGCGGGCTTCGTTCAACTCCAGCCCGGCCATCCCTGGCCGGGCGTTCGCCGGGGAAAAGCCACATTAAATGGCTTTTCCTTTTTCCGGCTCACCCGCAGCAGCCCGCTTGCGGTCGAATCATTGACGCCCCTCGAAATACTATTCAACGGGCCCAACCTCAACGTCTTCAAACACCGATTTCATCGCCGTCCTCACGCGTGATCGCAAGCACGGCGGGACGTGGCGGCGTGCCGTGTTCGAAATCCGGCCAGCGCGTGCCCGGATGGTCATAATCCGCGCCGTTGACGCCCGGATGCTGTATTGCCAGAAAAAGGGTGCGGCCGTCCGGCGTGAATTCGGGTCCGCAGACTTCGGCGCCGATCGGGGCGCGAAAGAAGCGCTTGATCACGAAGCGACCGACTGCGTCCTCCCCACAGGCCCACAAGCCGTCAGCAATGCCTGTTCTGGCTGATCCGCGCCCCTGATCGCTCGCTATCCACAGCCTGCCTTTAGGGTCGAACGCACAGTTGTCCGGTGACGCCAACCAGCCGTTCGCCGACACCGCGCCCGGGTAACGGGCATGATGCGCGGGTTCGTCCGGATTTCCCGCGAGCAAGAATATTTCCCACTGAAATTCGTCGGCCGCATGGTCGACCACGGTGCCGGGAGCCCCGGGCGGCAGCAGTTTGAGAATGTGACCGAAGGCGTTGTGCGACCGGGGGTTCGCCGCATCGAGCGCGTCCATGTGCCGTGAGGTGTTGTTGGTCAACATCGCATAGATCACGCCGTCCTGCAGATTGGCTTCGACGTCTTCGGGACGATCTAGCCTGGTAGCTCCCACGAGGTCGGCGGCACGCCGTGTTTCGATCAAGACCTCGCCTTGATCGTGAAAGTCGTTTTCTCGCGTCAACGGGCCCGAGCCGAATCGCAGCGGCAACCACTCGAGCCGTCCGTCGTCGTAAAACCGCGCGGTATAGAGCGTGCCCTCGTCGAGCAGGTTCCGGTTCGCGCTTCGATCGGATGCATCGAAGCGCTGCGCACTGACGAATTTGTATAAGTACTCGAATGTTTCGTCGTCACCGAGGTAGACGACGACGCGGCCGTCGCGGTTCAGGGCACAGGTCGCAGCTTCGTGCTTGAAGCGCCCGAGTGCGGTCCGTTTTATGGGCATTGAATCAGTTTCGTAGGGATCGAGTTCGACGACCCAGCCGAAGCGGTTGGCCTCGCGCGAATCGCGCGCGACGTTGAATCGCTCGAAATGCCGCGGCCACCAGGAATAGACATTGGAGCTTCCTACCCCGTAACGTTGATGATTGCGCCGCTCACGTCGGTCCTGTGTATGGCCTGCGAACATCAGGTTGAAATTTTCATCGGCGATCAACACCGTGCTCCAAGGCGTTTTGCCGCCGCTGCACGGATTGAGAACCCCGCGGCAGTTGTAACCTTGCGTGTCTTCGTTGGTTTGAACACGCGTATGGCCCGCCGCGGGGCCCGAGAGACGCATCGGGCTGTCTGCGGTCAGGCGGCGGTTGAACGGACTGTTTTTGGTACGCCAGCCGCTAGCGCCGAGTTCGATCTCAACTACGCTATGGCCGACGGCCGCCATCTCGGCCGCGGTGCGTTCGCGCGACATCGATCGGCTGATGTTCATTGTATTGAGCCCCGGCCAAATGAATTGCGTATTGGTAAATTCGTGGTTGACGCAAAGAAGACCCCGGGCCGAGGAGGCGCTGCCCAGCGGCAGCGGCATGAAGGCGACGAAATCATTGTTATAGCCGAACTGCGTTGCCTGACCGGCCGCGCTGATAGTGCCGGGAGACCAGGCCGGTGCCCCCGGCAGGATCGGATCGCCCCAGCGGAGGAGGACCTGGGCGACGTACCCCGGCGGAACGTGGTGGGTCGGGTCGACGCCGTGGGCTATTTCCTCGAAGTCGAGTCCGCGCACGTTCGCGAGCGGCCCGCCCGGTCCTGCCGATGACAAGCGGCTAGCAGCGGCGAGAGAAGCCAGACTCAGGTAGCGGATGAAATGGCGTCGGGTCGGCACGGTGAGATCCCTGCGGTGCCGCGGCATCATACGCCGGAGGTGGGCAGAAATGGAGAACGACAGTGTGGAGTGAAGCCGGCCGCGGATCAGCGGGGATCAGAGACCGTCCAGCATGGCGCGCTTGCGGACGAGTTCGGTCTGCAGAAAGGTCAGGGCACGCAACGAATGCTCGTCCTCGGCCTCCCCGGCGGCCGCGATGAGTTCTTCCAGGTCCTGAACTTCGGCTTCGATTTCGTCGCGATCGGTTTCTGTCCCCAGGTTGGGGAAGTAGGCTTCGAGTTGCTTCAGCTCCTCGACCAGGTCGCTCCAGCGTTCCGATACCCGTCTCGTTCTCATTGCCGCACACCCCAGAATTATGCTTCACATATTGCGGATTACGCGCTTTAATTGATAATTGATCTTATTATGATCATTTAATTAGCTGATCTTAAATGAAATATTATAGGATCATAATAAAGAACTTCAACTACTTGTCGTAACTGCTAATTTAAGCCATGACCCCTCCGTCAGATCAAATGCCGCGCTCCGCCGCGGTCGTCGCCCGGGCTAGCGTCGCGCCGGAATCGAACCTGGCCCTGCTGTCCCAGCAGGAAGTGAATGCCTTGTGCGATCGCAGCACGCCAGTCATGAATGACCTCTTTCGGCGCTGTGCGCTCGCCGTGCTGAGCAGCGGCGAGGAGATCGACGACGCCCGTGCCTTGCTGGAGCGCTACCACGATTTCTCCGTCACGCTCGAGCAGGAGGACCGCGGACTGCGCCTCGATCTCCGCAATGCGCCGGCGATTGCCTTTGTCGACGGGCAGATGATCCACGGCGTGCGCGAGCACCTGTTCGCCGTGCTCCGCGATATCGTCTACAACACCCAGGAACTCGAGCAGGGTGCGCAGTTCGACCTGGGAACGGCCGCGGGCGTCACCGATACCGTGTTCAAGATTCTCAGGCACGCGGGCCTGTTAGTGCCGGGCAACGATCGCGGCGTGGTGGTGTGCTGGGGTGGACATGCCATCGATCGAGTTGAGTACGACTACAGCAAGGAAGTCGGCTATGCACTAGGCCTGCGGGGACTCGACATTTGTACCGGTTGCGGGCCCGGTGCTATGAAAGGACCGATGAAGGGCGCGACGATTGCACACGCCAAGCAGCGGCTCAGCCGGGGGCGTTATATCGGCATCTCCGAGCCCGGCATCATCGCGGCCGAGGCGCCGAATCCGATCGTGAACGCGCTCGTGATCATGCCGGACATGGAAAAACGGCTCGAAGCGTTCGTGCGCCTTGCGCACGGCATCGTGATCTTTCCCGGTGGCGTGGGTACGACTGAAGAGATCCTCTACCTGCTGGGCCTGCTCGCGCATCCGGACAATCTCCATCAGCCGCTGCCGGTCGTCCTGACCGGACCGCAAGAAAGCGCCCCGTACTTCGAGTCACTCGACGAATTCATCCGGGGTGTACTGGGCGCCGAGAGCGCTACGCGTTATCGCATTATCATCGGTGACCCGCACGGGGTTGCACAACTGCAGGCATCAGCCATTGGGGACGTCTTTCAGTATCGCGACAACCACGACGACGCACCGTATTTCAACTGGGGGCTGAATGTGACGGGAGATTACCAGGCGCCGTTCCCGGCCACCCACGCGGCGATGTCCGCACTCGAAATATCACGCCGACTTCAGCCGCACGAATTGGCCTCGAACCTTCGGCGCGTGTTTTCCGGGCTCGTCGCGGGGAACGTCAAGGATGACGGTATCGCGGCCGTCGAAGCGCACGGACCGTTTCAACTCACCGGAGATCGCCAGATCATGCAGGCGCTCGACGAATTGTTGACCGGGTTTGTTCAGCAGCAGCGCATGCGCCTGCCGGGGAGTGTCTATCATCCCTGCTACGAACTCGCGTCTTAACGCTAAAGCGCAACGCCCGCCGGCACGATTCAATAACCCGTCAATTCCACGTAGGCCAGACCACCGACCGCGGTTGACCCGCGCTTGCCGGTAAATGACGCGGCACCTTCCCAGTAGCGGAACTGGCCTTGCCATTCCTGCGCCGCTACTCGCGGCACGATGCTGACCGACAGGTCGAGTTCCTCGACTTCGATTTTCCAGGCGCTCGGATACCTTGTTCGCGTCACGTCGCTCGTCCAGGTCGATGCGACCTCGATGCGTACGTCGTCCGCGCCGAGCGTGATCGCTTCTCCGCTGGCCGAGATATAACTACCCGCGCTGTACGGATCGGGCTTCCCGTCGCGGCGCCGCAGCCGGTAAAACATGAGCGTGCTCGAATCTTCGAACTGCAGGGCAAACCAGTCCCATCCCACCAGATCACGGTCGAGCGCGCTCGTGCTCCACTCGCGATCGAGCCATGCCTCGCCCTCAACAGCGTGTTCGCCCGACGGCAGGCGCAGTACGCCGCGCGCGTGCAGGCGGGGAATGGAGTAGTAATAAGAGGCGTTGCCGCGCGCCGCGCTTTTCCGCGAGAGCCCGCCTTCACCCTGGGCCACGACCGGGGTCAGGGGGGCGAGTGTGAGCTCGAGTTCCACCGTGTCATGTCGTGCGTGCAGTGACCAATGCGCGTCGCCGTCGAATTCCACCCGCCAGTCATCGAGCCACACGGCCTGCGGATCGATGCTGGCGCCGGCGATCCCCGGAAAGGCCCGGCTCATGCGCTCGAACGCGTAAAACTTCCCGCTGCCGATATCCGTGATGGCGAAATGTCCGAGAAACACGCGTGGCGTTCGCCACGCCGATTCTGAAGCGTGCTTATCGTCGTCGAGTTCGAACCGAAACAGGGTGAACTGGAAGCCGTAGGGCCGCTGTTCGGCGTCAGTCAAATGCCCGGTGAAGTACCACCACTCGGTGCGGAATTCTTCGTGCATGCCGTGGTCACGCGGAAATTGGAATGCCCGCACCGCATCGGCGCGTTCGAATGCATCGCTGCCGACGACTTCGGCCAGCAGATCGATCGTCGTCGATGCCGACGACACCGGCGGCGGCGGGCGGTGCCCGTATTGCACGAACAAAGTGGCGCCGACGGTGAGTACCGCGATGACGAGAATTGCGCTGAGGACGGTGCTGCTATTCATCGCGCAGCGCCGCCGCCGGATCGATGCGCACGACGCGTTCGGCCGGGTAGATACTCGCGGCGATCGCCGCGGCGATCGCAAACAGCGCCGGAAGAAGCAACGCGGAATAATCCGCATGCAATGCCATCGTCCATCCGAATGAACGCACGTTGATCACCTCGATCAACAAAAGCGCGATGCCCCATCCCACCGGCAGCGCGAACAGGGCGGCGAGCACCCCGACGATCAGCGCTTGGGTGTAGAGCCCGCGCCGCATGATGGCGGCACTACACCCGGTCGCCTGCATGACCGCGTATTCGCGTTCACGTTCGAGATGCAGGGCCATCATCGCGTTGAATACGCCGAGCGCTGCGATCAGGGTGGCGAATACGGTCAGCACGTCCGTGATCGTGAACGTGCGATCGAACACCGCCAACGACTGCGCCTTGAGCTCCGCATTCGACCAGACTGAAAGATTCGTCGTCTCCGCAAGAAGACGCTCGATCTCTATTTTTAAAACGCGGTGATCGGTCCCCGCGGCAGGATAAACGCCGAGCCCGTGGACGCGCGTATCGCGCCAGTGCCGTGAAAACCTTGCCAGACTGACGGCGAGTGCGCCCTGATCGCTACCGTAGTCCGAGTAAACACCGGCCACTTCGAACTCGACGGAGCCGGTTGGGGTGTTGAGGCGAACGGCGTCACCCACTTCGAGTTCATGCCGGTAGGCGAAGGGTTCTGAAATGATGGCCAGATCCGCGTTGCGCCATTTCTTCCAGACCTGTTCAGCGTCGCCATGCAGGAAGCGGAAACCCTTGCGAGCTGCGGGCGGCAGTTCGTAGGCGGTCACCCGTATTTCACCCTGCTCGCTCGCCACAGTGGCTCGACGCACTTTGCTCAACGCGGAGATGTCCCCACGCGACGACAAGGCGTCGATGATTTCGCGACCGATCACAGGCGAGGCGCGTCCCTCGAAGGATTGGGAGACGTAGAGATCGGCACGCAGGAGATGGTCCAGCCAGTCGCTCACCGACATGCGAAAGCTCGCCACCATGATGCCGACGCCGATGCTGGTGGCGGTCGCGGCCATGAGCGCAGCGATCGCCATGCCAATGCGGCCCATGGAACGTGACGTGCTCCTGAGCGCCATGCGTTCGGCCAGGGCGAGACGCCGGCCGAAGTGTTTGTCGAGGAATCCCAGCAGGCGCTGCACGCTGCGAGGAACCACCAACATCGAAGCCAGGATGAAGCAGCCGAGGGCGCCGAAGCCCGCGACGACCGAACGCTCAGATCCGGCCAGCATCAAGGCGCCGGCGAACGCCATGGCGATCCCGATCCATTCCGCCCATATCATGCCGCGGCCGGCCGCACGGTCGACGAAGGAGTAACGCGCCGCATCGACCGGATCGGCGCGGGCCGCGGCCCAGGCTGGAACCAGCGCTGCAGCGAGGGTGGCCGCTATCGCAAGCGCGAAACCACCGGAGGCCAGCAACGGGGAAAAAACGACGCTCGCGGCGCCGGCATCGAAATAATGATCGCGCACCGTGCGTGCTACGGAAGACATCATGCCGCCTGCCAGGCCGTAGCCGAGGGCGATCCCTAAGAGTCCGCCGAGCGCGCCGAGCACGACGGCTTCTATGGCCACCAGTCGAGCGACGCCGATCCGAGTGACGCCGAGCGCGCGCAGGCGCGCAAATAACCGGTACCGTTGCACCACGAGAAACGACACGGTGTTGTAGATCATGAAACCGCCGACGAGCAGCGCGAGCAAACTCAAGGCATCGAGATTTGTGTAGAACGCGCGCGTCAATTGCCGCGCACTGCGCGCATTGCGGCCGGTTTCAACCAGCATCAATTCGTCCGGCAGCGACGCGGTGACCCTCGCCACGGCTTCTTCGGGATCGCGGGCCGACGACAAGTCGAGCTCGATCCGCGATAACACGCCGTTCTCGGCCAGTGATTCCTGGGCGGTCGCGATGTCGACGATCACGACGTCGTTGGCGATGAAGGGCCGGCCGTCGCCGCCTTCATTTTCGAGTACGGCCAGCACCTGGAGCGGGGCACTGTGCAGGGCATTCTCGATCTCGAATTCATCTCCCGCGGCCAGTCCCAGCCGGCGCGCGGTGTCGCGATTGATGATCGCGGCTCCCGGGCGTCGCACGAAGGCGCGAACGTCGAACCCGGGAGTGTTGCCGCTGTTGCCCACCGTGATCGGATCGATGCCGATCAGTCGCAGACTGAGCTTGCGATCGCCCGCCACGAAGCGGACCACGCCGTCCAGCACCGGTGTCGGCCGCAGTTCGGGCGCAACCCTTCGAACGTGCGCGAGGTGCGATTCACTGAACTTGCCACCGATGCCGACGACATGATGCGTCGCCGAACCAAAAATACTGCGCAGCGATGCGGCGAATGCATGGCGCGCGCTCAGTTGCGTCACTTGCATGCCGATAACGATGGCAACACCTAGCGCGATACCCGACAGTGCCAGAAGGCACTGAGCCCAGTGTAGGGACAGGTAGCGCAGGCTGGAGCGCAGCAGCAGCATTACGCGTTGACCGGCATCAGTGATCCTTCCCGCAGCTCTAATACGCGGTCGGCGCTGCCGCTCATCTCGCGGCTGTGGGTCGCCATCACCAATGCGGCGCCGGCACCACGCACGCAAGCTTCGAACAGGCCGATGACCTCGCGGCCGGATTCCAGGTCGAGATTACCGGTCGGTTCGTCGGCGATGATGAGGTCCGGTTGATGAACCACGGCGCGGGCGATCGCCGCGCGCTGTTGTTCACCGCCCGAGATCTGATCGGGGAAGCGATCGCCGACGCCGGCTAAGCCAAGGGAGTCGAGCAGGCGCGAGACCTGGTCGTCCAAAGGCCGCGCATTCAATTCCAGGGGCAGGGCGACGTTTTCCCATACCGTCAAGGTCGGCAGTAAATTAAAGGCCTGAAAAACGAAGCCGAGACGGCGGCGGCGGAACAGGGTGCGCTCAGCGTCGCTCCAGTCCGACATGTCGCGGCCGCCGAAATGGATGCTGCCGGCGCTCGGGCGATCCATCGCGCCGATCAGATTGAGCAGGGTCGTTTTGCCCGAACCGCTACGCCCCAAAATCGCGACGATCTCGCCGGCGTGAATATCGAGATCGAGCCCGCGGATCACGGTGTGACGGCCGTCGCCCTCCGGGTAGGATTTGTGCACGCCGCGCGCGCGTATTACGGGGAAGTCTGGCATGGCGTGCGGGTATTCGAGTGAGGCGAACTGGAAAAGGCCCGCCCATTGTTCACAATTTGCAACATCGAAAGCGAAGCAGTTCCGGTTTTAGCCGGGCCCGGAGCGTAGCGTATTCACACCCCAACGCCTCCTCTTATTAGGCCCCGCCACCTGCGGGGCTTTTTTTTATGCGCCGGCCGGGTCGCGTCCCGAACCCACTCCGCTGCAAAAGGGTGCGTACTTCCGATTTTTGCACCATTAATGCCCATCTTCGATCGATTTAATGGTAGGTCTCCCTTTCAATTTCAATGACTTACCTGTTTTGTACGAGATTGCTACGAATGGCGCACTGCAGTGTATCGAGATCTTCAAGGGGCGCCGTAAGCGCACAGGTTAACGAAAAAGGGTGATTCTATGGATGCGGTAACAGAACTCAGTTATGCCCTCGATACATTCTACTTCCTGGTGTCGGGTGCTTTGGTCATGTGGATGGCGGCGGGATTTGCCATGCTCGAAGCCGGTCTGGCAAGAGCCAAACACACGGCGGAAATTCTCACCAAAAACGTATTGCTCTACAGCATCGCCTGCATCATGTACCTGATCTGCGGCTACCAGATCATGTACGGCGAATCCGCGAGTACGGTCATCCCCTCGCTGGGTTTTCTGATCGGAGCGGAAAATACCGTTGAAGCCGTGCTCGGCACAGGCGACGACGCGCCCTATTATTCGAAGCTGTCCGACTTTTTCTTTCAGGTCGTGTTCGTCGCGACCGCGATGTCCATCGTATCCGGCGCCATTGCAGAGCGTATGAAGCTCTGGTCTTTCCTGGGATTCGCCGTGGTCATGACCGCGGTGATCTATCCGGTCCAAGGATACTGGAAATGGGGTGGCGGTTTTCTCGACGTACTCGGTTTCTCTGATTTCGCCGGTTCCGGTGTGGTGCACCTGACCGGCGCCTGTGCCGCGCTCGCGGGTGTGCTCCTGCTGGGACCGCGCCTCGGGAAATACGGCCGGAACGGTGAAATACGCGCATTACCGGGCGCCAATCTGCCGCTCGCAACGCTGGGGACCTTGATCCTGTGGATGGGGTGGTTCGGCTTTAACGGCGGATCAGAACTCAAGCTAACCGACGTCGGCGAGGCGAACGCGGTCGCCATGGTGTTCGTGAACACCAACACGGCCGCGGCCGGCGGTGCCGTCATGGCGGCGATCGTATCGCGCCTCCTATTTCGCAAAGCCGACCTCACCATGGTGCTGAACGGAGCGATCGCCGGGCTGGTTGCGATCACGGCCGAACCGCTGACGCCGAGTCCGCTCGCCGCCACTCTGATCGGCGCGGTCGGCGGGTGCATCGTGGTCTTTTCGATCATGGGCCTCGATAAGATTCGCCGCGACGATCCGGTCGGCGCCATCTCGGCGCACGGCATAGTCGGGATGTGGGGCTTGATGGCCGTACCGTTGACCAACGCGGATACGAGCTTCGTCGTGCAGCTCATCGGTATCGCGACGATCGTCACGTGGGTGTTCACCATGTCATTCGCCGTTTGGCTGGTGCTCAAGCTGACGGTAGGGATCCGCGTTTCCGAAGCCGAAGAACTGGAAGGACTCGATCTCGCGGAATGCGGACTGCAGGCCTATCCCGAGTTTACGAGCGCCGTAGAAGGTCTGCCGCCGGCGTCCGGGGGCGGGCCGCGTCGGTCCGAAGCACCACTGGGGGCTGCGACGAATCCTGCCTGATCCCGGCGAGGCGCGGTCAACGAAGAAAGGGCAGCCAACCGCTGCCCTTTTTTTTCGCACCGGCATTCGACGCCAGACGCGATGTCGTCGGGGCCGCGGCGCGTTGACGCTCGGCGGTCGATCCAGAAGAATGAGAAAGAGGTAACGATCCGACAATGAAACTCAGCGTCATCATTCCAGCGTACAACGAGCGGCACACGATCGGTCCGTGTCTCGTGAAAGTTGCGGGCGCCATTCCCCAGGTCGAAAAGGAGATCATCATTGTCGATGATTGTTCCAGCGACGGCACCCGCGAATGGCTGGGCGAGGGAGTCGACGGCATCGCATGCCGCGACGGCGCGCTCGAGGTCGACGAGGACGGTCATATCACGCAGGTCGCGGGAGACGCGGCGTTCAATATTCGCGTGTTGTATCACGAGACCAATAAGGGCAAGGGCGGGGCATTGCAGACCGGACTTGCGGCCGCCACCGGCGAGGTCATCATCATCCAGGATGCGGATCTCGAATACGACCCTGCGGACTGGGCGGAAATGTACGCACTCATCGTGGAGCGCGAAGTGGCCGACGTCGTCTACGGCTCTCGTTTTTTTGGCAGGCCGCACCGCGCCCTGTATTTTCATCATTTCATGGCTAACCGGCTCATCTCCTTTATCTTCAACGCACTCTACAATCAGCAGCTGACGGACATCGAGGTGTGTTACAAGATGTTCACGCGCGAGGTCCTGGAATCGCTGCGGATCACGGCCAACGATTTTGGTTTCGAAGTGCAGTTCAGCGCCCAGGTCGCACTGGCGCGCAAGTGGCGCATCTACGAAATGGGTATTTCGTATTACGGGCGTACCTATGACGAGGGTAAGAAGATCGATTGGAAAGACGGAGTCAAAGCCCTCTGGTATTTGTTCAAATTTCGCGTGAATCCCTGACCGATGCTCCCGGATGCGATTGAAGAACGCCGGTCAGCTGAGAGTCGGCGCGAACGGGCTCTATTAGACGCCGACCCCATCTTCCGCAATTCTCGCAGGGCCTTCAAAAACGTCCTGATGGCGGTGCTCGGTCTTTCGATCGGCGCCGGGTTTCTATGGCTCGCACTGCGTAACGTCGACTTCTCGGAGGTGGAGACGGTCGCGTCCTCGCTCGATCCTTCCGTCATTGCGTCTGCCGCGGTGTTGTACTGGGTCGCCATCATGATCCGGGTGTTTCGCTGGCAGTTGCTTCTGAAGCAGATCGCAACCGCTCCGCTGCTGCCGGTAATGGAGACCCTGATCGTGGGCTATGCGGTCAACAACGTGCTACCAGCCCGCCTGGGAGAAGTTGTGCGCGCCGCCTATGCCAAGCGCCGCCTGCAAATCGGCCGCGCGCGCGTTTTCGGATCGATCGTCATCGAACGGTTTCTTGATCTTGTGGCGATCCTGAGTTGCCTCGTCATCGGTCTATTGATGTTTCGGGTCATCGACGATGCTGGCCGTCTGCCCACCTTCGAACTGATCGCGCTGAATGCCGGAGCGGTGATCGGCCTCACCATGCTCGGCATCTTCATCGTGCGTTCCGGCAATCTCGGCAAATTCAAGCTGCCGTCGCCGATGCTGGTCGTGTTCGCCGATTTTCGCCGCGGCTTGACGACGCTCAATCGCAATTCCGCCGTGCTGGCCGCCGTCCTCACGATCGGGATATGGTTTTTCGAGGTGCTTGCACTTTCCCAAGCGTTCAAGGCGTTCGGCGTGCAGCTCGATATCTCCCATGCCTTGATAATCATGGGGGCGGCCTCGCTGAGCACCCTCGTGCCGACCGCGCCCGGTTACCTCGGCACCTATCAGCTCGTGTTCGTCATTGCCATGACGGCGTTTGGATTCAGCAGCTCCGCCGGCATCGTCACCTCCACGGCCATTCAGGTCGTTTTGTTCGGCTCGGTGACGATCGCCGGCCTGTTGATACTCGGGATCCGTTGGCTCAGAAGCCTCACGCGTTTGTCGACGGCGGATCTGGCCCCCCCCTGATTCATTAATTGCGTGAGTCAGTATCGAGAGAGAAGGGCGTGAAATTGGTCTTGTGGTCGTAGTAATCCTCGCCTTCCGCCCGTTTGAGGTAGGCAACGGCCGCGTAAGTCGCTGGTGTCATTAGGGCTTCGACCGTCGTCTTGAAGACGAAATTGAACATCAGCACGTTAAACAGATTCTCTGTGTTCCAGATCCCGTAAAACGCGATCGGGTAAAACACCAGGCTGTCGACGCCCTGTCCGAGAATCGTGGACCCGATCGTCCGCGTCCACAAATAGCGCCCGTGGGTCCAGATTTTCATGCGCGCCATCACGTAGGCATTGACAAAATCGCCGATCCAGAACGCGAGGATAGAGGCGATTACGATGCGCCAGGTCGATCCGAACACGGTCTCGAGGGCCGGCTGCAGGGTGGCGTTGAAGGGCTCGGCCGCGCTCGACGGCAGGTGGATGATGACCTGCGCCATGACCGCTGCGAATATCAGCGCGCCGAAACCCGCCCAGATCACTTTCCTTGCCCGCGCGTAACCGTATACCTCGGTCAAGATGTCGCCGAAGATATAGCTGATGGGAAAGAAGATATTCCCCGCGCCGAAGACCAGGCTCGCGCCGATCAGGGGCAGCACGAAGGGCAACTCGATTTCACAGACTTTCGCGGTACCGATCAGATTCGAGCACAGCAGCACCGTGACGAAACCCGCCATCAACAATTCGTAATAACGGTATTGGCGGCCGGGCAAGGCGCTCGGTCTCAGCTGCCGCGCGGCGCGAGGGTTTTCAAACTCGCCCGGATCGCCGGGAACGATCGCGTTGCGGCGCGCAGCTCGTCGACGAAATGTACGACGTAGTAGTAGCCCTGCAATTCGCCGCAGCTGAGCACCCCGGTCATCGCTTTACCGGATTTCTCACCGGTCCACCGAAAACGGAGAAATTCCACCGACCCCACGGCCAGTGGCCGCGCCATGGTGACCACGAAAAAACCTTCGTGCGCGCTTCGGATCTCTTCGAGAAATAAATTGATGCACTGAACGTCCGACATTTCCGCGAACCGCGCACGAACCTCGTCGACCCGCATGATGGTAATCAGCAGACGCGTCGCCCTGCCAGAGGCGCGTGCGGTGTATGCATAGGTCGAACCCATGAGTGATTTCGAAACCTGGGCGGCTGACATAAAGGTCGGCTTGTCAAAAGTGAAGGGCGGCACCGTATCTTCCTGCGCCGCGAGGGTCACAGCGCCCAAAGCCGTGCTCAGCGTGACGGCGCAACACAGAAGCCGGAACCTTGTCAGGCGACTCATGTCACGTTCGAAACACCTTGATCCACGCGCCGATGTCGGCGCCTTGCGGCGGTAGATGCAGCAGCTGGCGCAGTGCGATCCGCATCGCGAGGCGTCCGAGACGGGTGTCCGGTTTGTGGTAGTTACCGGGGGCTTGTCCGTTGGCAACGGCCGCCCGTAGCCGGCGCTTTTCTGCCACGTAATACGGAACCCCGTGGGTGTTCAGAATATTTTCGAAGGCATCGAAGGCGCGCCTGGCGAACGGTTTCCGCCGACCTTCGGCATCCGTCAACGGGTTGTCGGGGTGCACGGTCAGCAGCGGCAGGGCCCCTTTCGGAACGGGAATGTTCGTCGAATGTGTGCGGTGTTTCGACAGCAAGTCGGGCAGCAGGTGCGTATGCGGACCGCTCGGGGTTTTGTGCCAATCGATGCGCTGGTAGACCTCAATGCGGCCGATCGCGGATACCGCGACGCGATGGGGACTGGCATCGACGATCCGCTCCAGCACCGGATGTCCGTCCTCCGTCACGGGCGTGCCCGTGTGATGGCGAAGAAAGGCGATCAAATCTGCATCGTCCGTGCGGATGCAGTAATCGACGTTGGGCATGCCGACGCCCAGGTCGAACATCAGACTTTGTCGATCGCATTCGCGAATGGCGTCGGCGTCCGGTGGCAGCTCGGTCAAGACTTCCCTTGCCTGGCCGGATCTGGCGTCAGGCGCAGTCACGAGCACGATGCCGCATTGCCAAGCATCTTTCGCCGCGGATAAGGCTTCGTAAGCGACCGCTGAAGCGGCAACGGCGGGTTCGATCCGGATTGCGCCGCGATCGCTGAAGGCCGCGAGTGTTCCGTTGCCGGTGGCCGCCGGCGCAAAAGCGCCGGGGTCCTGGAATTCCGCCAGCGCCCCGAGACAGCCGATGCTGAAGCCGCAGTACGGGTCGCGCAGGCTGCCGGCAATCAGTTTAGTCGTGGTGGTGTCCATTCTTTTGAGTCACTGGTGACCTGGATCGGAGAAACAACGCGGTCCGTCATGCGTTCGTCGCTATCGCTCAGTTAGTGATCGTCCC
This sequence comes from Gammaproteobacteria bacterium, assembly GCA_963662545.2. Taxonomy (GTDB): domain Bacteria; phylum Pseudomonadota; class Gammaproteobacteria; genus JAYYZW01. Next base: position 195,457 of record CAXXLL010000003.1, on the reverse strand, counting down.
GACGCCGCCGATCGCGTTGGCGGCTTTCGATTGTCCTACAACCGAAAGCCTGAGACCATGCCGGCCGGCTTCGAGGGGACCTCGATATTAAGGCGGTATCTAAACGCCCTCTCAATAGATTGTCGTGAGAAATCCGGGCTGGCCACTTCCCGCTATAATCGCGAAGCATCTCGATGCATGTGCCTGATGCGAACGGGCACCGCCCACCAGGAGCATCAAATCATGCAAATCGGCTCACTTATACGCCGCGCCGCGCTCTACTATGGCGACGCCATCTGCCTAACCGAAGAAGGGCGCGACGTCAGCTTCAGGGAATTCGACCGCCTGACGGACGTCCTCGGCAATGCACTGCTCGCAAGCGGTCTCGAACCCGGTGAGCGCGTGGGCGTTCTGCTGCCCAACAGCATCGAGTGTCTGATCGCCTATTACGCGCTGGCCAAGGCCGGTCTCGTGCGCGTCGGCATGAATACGCGTGAGACCCTCGAAAATCACCAGTACAAACTCGAAGACAGCGGTAGCCGCGCGGTCATCCACGACGACATCGAAGGCATTCAAATCGGGATTTCGATCGGACGCGACGAATTCGCCGACATGCTGCAGTACGCGGACGAGACACCCTGCGCGATCGATCGTGAAATGGACCAGCCGCTGCGCCTGGGCTTTACCGGTGGCACGACCGGTAAAGCTAAAGCGGTCACCTTGACGACGCGGGGTGAACTCGCCGAACTGTCCGGCTTTCTGATCGATCTCGTACCCGATCTCGCGCAAGGCGATACCTTTCTTCACGCGGCGCCGATCGCGCATGCGTCGGGGGCATTTTTCCTGCCAGCCCTGTCCCGGGGCGTGCGCTCGCTGGTCATGAAGAAGTTCGACGCCGCGGCGTTCATCGAACTGGCCTCTCAAGAGCGGGCGAGCCATACGTTTCTGGTACCGACCATGCTCGCGATGATTCTTGAGCAGCCGAGTCTTGACGACGCCGAATTCGCCCTGAGAAAGATCGCCTACGGTGCGTCACCGATCGCGCCGAGTCTGCTGCAACGGGCCGAACGACGTTTCGGCCGTATCTTCGCGCAGTGCTACGGGCAGGCCGAAAGCCCGATGCTGATCACCTGTCTGAGCCCGGAGGACCACGATCGCGAAGGCTCGTGCGGGCGGCCGTTCACGTTCGTCGAATGCGCCGTGTTCGATGATGACGACCAGCCGCTTGCCGCCGGCCAGGTGGGAGAAATTGTATGCCGCGGTCCGCAAACGATGGCCTACTATTGGAACCGCCCGGAACAGACCGAAAAGGTGTTTCGCAACGGCTGGCTGCACACTGGCGACGTCGGTTACCGTGACGACGACGGTTTTTATTTCCTGGTCGACCGCAAGAACGATATGTTGATCTCGGGTGGCTACAACGTGTACCCGCGCGAGGTCGAGGACGTCTTGATGGGTTTCGACGGCGTCGTGGAAGCCGCGGTCGTTGGCCTGCCGGACGAAAAATGGGGGGATCGCATCCATGCCGTGATCGCCGGTCGCGCTGGCCTCGACACCGATGCGCTGATGCAGCACGTGCGCGACCACCTCGCCAATTACAAACGGCCCAAGGACATCACGCAGTGGCCCGAACTGCCGAAAAGCGCGGCCAACAAGATCTTGAGGCGCGAAGTGCGCGATCGGCTCATCTCCGAAGCGGACTAATATTATTCGCTGGCAAATGGTCCCAACGAGATCGAGCGTACCGTGCGAGCGCGCTTGCGCGCGATTTCTTAGCCGATTCGCGCGCAAGCGCGCTCGAACGGTGGCGTCGTTTACGTGGTAGTTGAATCTCCAAATCTAAGCCCCATAATCTACGTCCGACACCATGTCCCCGGGGTGGCGGCTATGGCAAGTTCCCACGTGGTGGCCGCGGACAGCGACAACTTTGCGTCCGCCGTCATCGAGCGTTCGCACGAACGGCCCGTGCTGGTCGATTTCTGGGCGGACTGGTGTGGACCGTGCCATTCGCTGAGCCCGCTCGTCGAAGAACTGGCTGGGGATCTGGAGGATTCACTGAGCGTGGTCAAGGTGGATACCGACACGGAGCCGGAACTCGGCAGCCGCTATGGGATCCGCAGTTTGCCGACCTTGATGTTGTTCCGCGATGGCGAAGTGGTCGATCAAATGGTCGGCGCGCAACCGCTATCGGCACTCGAAAAATTCGTCGCGCCTTACCTTCCCAAAGTTACCGACGAATTACTGGAATCGGCGCGCACTGCACTCGAGTCCGGGGATAGCTCCGCAGCGATTCAAGCGCTCGAAGAAGCGCTTGCGATCGATCCCGGCGATTATCGCGTTCATCCCCGGCTGGTAGAGCTATACCTTGGCGAGGATCGGATCGAGGATGCGAGGTCGCTCATTTCAGGCCTGCCCGTCGACATTGCCGCCGACCAGGTCGTCGCCCGCATCGCGTCCCGTCTCAATCTCGTCGATGCCGCCGCTGAAATCAGCGCTGCGACCGATGAGGTCAGTCAGCAGTTCGTCGGCGCGGTCGGCGACGCCGTGGCCGGTAATTTCGACGCATCTGTCGACACACTGCTCGAATTGCTTCCAGAAAACCGGGATTGGCACGGCGGCGCGATTCGTCGAGCACTGGTCGACATATTTAACGTGCTCGAATCCGACGCCCGCGTAAACACATGGCGGGGACGGATGGCAAGCATCCTCAACTGAGACTGTTGGTCAATCCAGCATCAAGCTTCTGAGCGTCTCGCGCTCGTGCGTCTCAAACGCGAGGGATTCCCGCAGATAAGCATCGAATGAGCCGCTTTGGCGATCGATCGCCTCGATTGCGGCGAGGATGTATTCGGGCCGTGCGGACATCACCATGTCGACCGCCTCGGGTTTGGCTTTTGGCCCGAACAGGTCGACCGGCTGCCACTCGCCGTTGCTTAATTCGTAATCGGCGACGACCTCGCCTACCGACACGCCTACCGCCAGCAAGATGAAGGCGGTAACGATGCCCGTGCGGTCCTTACCGCTCGTGCAGTGGATGAGGTGTGGCGCGGCGCCCGGTTGAATGACGTAATGCATGATGTCCCTGAATTCGGTCGCGTGTTCGTAGGGGATGCGGGCGTAGTTGCTGCGCATGAGTTCGAAAGCGGTATCGGCATCAGCGCCCCGGTTGTTCACGCCGTCGAACATCTTGCGGGAGCCCTTTGGGAGAAATCCGCGGACGAACACCTCGATCGAGTGATCCGTCGGTAGGCGATCGGGCGCTCGCTCGCGTTCTTCGTCATAGCGGAGATCGATGATCGAACGGATCTCGAGGTCGGCAAGGACTTCCAGGTCGCCGTCGGTCAGACGCGACAGGCCGTCGCTGCGATAGACCGAGCCGTAGCGGGTGCTGGCACCGGAAACGGTCGCAAGGCCGCCGAGATCGCGTACGTTTTTGGCGCCCTCAAAGCGGATGACGCGGTCGAATGTCGAGTCGTTCATGGGTTCCCGCTGGCGCCGTAGGGTACGAAATGCGGCGCTGTCCGCCGCAAAATCCGGCAGATGATAACCGACTGTGTTTACTGCGCGGTTTCGGAACACATCCCCAATTTGCTGAAGCCGTCCTGGACCATGCAATTTTTGCCGCAGACGTAGCCGCCGATCTCCGCGTGGATATTAAGCTCCTCCAGCTTGGCGAGCGCTGCCGCCCGGCAGGCCTCGAGCGAACCGAAGGTGCCGATGTCGAGCGACTCGCTGCGGTTGGCCCGATTGGGGTACACGATGGCGTCCCAGCGATCGAACATGTCGCAGCCTGAACACCCTACCGCCAGGAAAAACCAGAGTGCGATGGATCGAATCTTCGATGTCATGTTCGAATTAGGAATAAGTGGTCAGTACCCTTATCGAGCCTCTTGCAGCCAGCGTAAAGGGTACGGCCACCTTACTGATGGTCCCATTAATGATGTCCAGCGGTTCGCTGCGGACGGCCCGATTAGGGTACACGACGGCGTCCCACCGATCGAACGTGTAGCAACTGGAACACCATACCTCCGAGAAAATCAGAGTGCAATGGATTGAATCTTCGGCGTCATGTTCACTTCCGATGTGGGATCACAGGTGGACCACCGTGACGGCCGATCGTGAACCTACACAATGACAATCCCACCCACTATTCGGAGCATATCTCGGGCGTAGACCTTAGACCATTTTAGGAAATATTCCCGGCAACCGACCCAAATCTTCTTTAACGCGACATTCCGCTTGAACGGCGACCGCACACTTGGGAACAATTCCTCTTGGCTCGATCACAAAAACAACGCGGAGGACGCTACCCATGTTCTCGCCGGTAGGGCGAACCGTGCTCGACTCGGGGTTGGCCTGCCTGGTGACGGTCGCGCGTCTCCATCAGTTGCCGGCGGACCTAGCGCAGATTCAGCACGAATTCGGCACCTCAGATCGCCCGTTCGACACGGGCGATCTCCTGCGTGCCGCGAAATGGCTCGGGCTCAAGGCTCGCAAGGTGGCGTCGAGCTGGAGTCGGCTTAGCGAGACACCGATGCCTGCGATCGCGAGGCTCGGCGAGACTGACTTCGTCATTTTGGCCGGTGTCCGCGACGATCAGGTCCTGATCAAACGCGCCGATGGCAACGCTCCTGAAACGCTGAGCCGTGACGCCTTCGAGGCCGAGTGGAGTGGCGAGCTCATCCTCTTAACGCGCCGCGCTATCCTCAGTGCGCGTTTCAGCCGCTTCGATTTCTCTTGGTTTATCCCGTTTATCCTCAAGTACCGTAAGTATCTCGGCGAGGTGCTAATCGCCTCGTTCTTCTTGCAGTTGTTCGCGCTGGTCACGCCGCTCTTTTTCCAGGTCGTGATCGACAAGGTACTGGTCCACCGCGGCCTGACGACACTGGATATTCTCGGCGTCGGCCTTTTAATCGTTTCGGTCTTCGAAGTCGTGCTTGGGGGCTTGCGGACCTATGTGCTCGCGCACACGACCAACCGCATCGATGTGGCGTTGGGATCCGATCTGTTTCGACACTTGTTGCGCTTGCCGATTGCCTATTTCGAAGCGCGCCGCGTGGGCGATACCGTCGCGCGCGTGCGTGAGCTGGAGACAATTCGCAATTTTATTACCGGCTCCTCGATCACAGTGCTGGTCGATGCCGTATTCACGGTCGTCTTTTTCGCCGTGATGTATCTCTACAGCCCCATGCTGACACTCGTGGTTGCGGCGACCTTACCCTTTTACGCGATCCTCGCATTCACCATCACGCCGGCGCTACGGGCGCGGCTACACGAAAAATTCAATCGCGGCGCGGATAACCAGGCATATCTGGTGGAAGCAGTGTCCGGCATCGAGACGCTCAAGGCCGCGGCAGTCGAGCCTTCCACGCAGCGGCGCTGGGAGGAGCGGCTCGCTGCCTACGTTGCGGCCAGCTTCAAAACGACCAAGCTCTCGACCATCGCCAACCAAAGTGCCTCGTTCATCAACAAGGTGATGGTGCTTGGCATCTTGTGGCTCGGCGCGCACCTCGTGATAGAGGGTGCGATCACCGTCGGGCAGCTCGTCGCTTTCAACATGCTCGCCGCACGGGTCTCTGGGCCGATCTTGAGGCTCGTACAGCTATGGCAGGATTTTCAGCAAGCCGGCGTGTCAGTGCAGCGCCTCGGCGACATCCTAAATGCGCAGCCGGAGCCCGCGCACAGCCCGAGCCGCGGTTCGCTCCCGCAGTTAGAGGGGCGCGTAGCGTTCGATCACGTTACGTTTCGCTATCGGCCCGACGGCCCTGAGGTCTTGTCCGACCTTTCGTTCGATGCGGAAGCCGGCGAGATCATCGGCATTGTGGGCCCCTCGGGCTCGGGCAAGAGCACACTGACGAAACTCGTCCAGCGCCTGTACGTGCCCCAGGGCGGGCGCGTGCTCGTCGACGGTGTCGATCTCGCCATGGTCGACACGGCCTGGCTGCGGCGGAACATCGGGGTGGTGCTGCAGGAAAACGTGCTGTTTAACCGGACGGTGCGGGAAAACATCGCGCTCACCGACCCCGCGATACCCATGGAGCGTGTCGTACACGCCGGAAAGCTGGCGGGCGCGCACGATTTCATTCTCGAATTACCGGAAGGCTACGACACCTTGGTGGGCGAGCACGGCTCGAACCTGTCCGGCGGTCAGCGGCAGCGCATCGCGATCGCGCGTGCGTTGATCACCAATCCCCGGATCCTGTTATTCGACGAGGCGACCAGCGCGCTCGACTACGAATCCGAGGTCGTCGTCCAGCAGAACATGCGCTACATCTGCAACGGGCGGACCGTTTTTGTCATCGCCCATCGGCTTTCGTCGGTGCGGATCGCCAGTCGCATCCTCGTGATCGACAAGGGTCGGCTGGTGGAGCAGGGAACGCATCGGGAGTTGGTGGAGCAGGGGGGCTATTACGCTGGATTGTGCCGGCATCAGAGTGGGATGGCTTCGATTGGGGCTTGATTCATTAACCGCGAAGAGCACGGAGAATGGAAGGAATAGGGATCGTTCCTGGAGTGAAGGCAGGTGATGAACGTTTGGTATATCGACTCATCGGCATTGCGATTGAAATAAATCGGACCTTGGGACCGGGTTTGCTGGGGGCAATTTATGAAAACGCGCTTGCGTTCGAACTGGAGGCATGCGGTTTGCAGTTCAGATCGCAGGTGCCTGTTGATGTGGATTACAAAGGCGTCCGCCTTGGCATTGGTTTTCGCGCGTATATCGTCATTGAAGGTGCCTTGGTCCTCGAGGTTAAGGCCGTGAGAAATTTCGATCTTATACACACAGCCCAGCTCATTAACTTACTTAAAACTTCTGCGCATCAAGCGCGGCCTGTTACTCAACTTCCACGCCCTCCCCATGAAAAACGGCATAAAACGAATATCAATTTAAACGTTCTCCGTGTTCTTAGTGTTCTTAGTAGTAAATAAGTGATGAGCAACCGCCCCCCAGAAAACGAATTCCTCCCCGCCGCCCTGGAAATAGAGCGCACCCCCCCACTTCTAATCGCGCGCTGGATTCTCTGGTCCGTCATGGCCTTCTTCGTCATCACTATCATTTGGGCCACCTTGGGGCACGTCGACATCGTCGGCATCGCTCACGGCAAGATCGTCCCGTCGGGTCGGGTCAAGGTCGTCCAACCGGTCCAAACGGCCATCGTACGCGCCATCCACGTCGAGGAAGGCCAACGGGTCAAGGCCGGTGACGTACTCATCGAACTTGAAGACACCAAGGCCAGCGCCGATCTAGAGCGTCTGACCGAAGAACGCCGTTTCCTCGATCGCGATCGCCTGCGATTAGAAGCCTTACTGGCACGCCTCGAAACGGGCACCAATCCGCCTGTTATCGAAGATCTCCCGGTTTCAGTGCTGACGCGCATCGAGAAGGAATTCCGCGCTTTGGATTCGCAAAGGCTCGCGCTTCTGGACGAACTCCGCCGTATTCGCGCCGAGCGCCAAACAGTCGAGAAGCGCATCGAGCAGCTCGACGCGACCCTCCCTCTGATCAGCGAGCGGGCGCAGGCGCTCAAGAAGCTTGCAAAGCAGTCGCTCGCGCCGCGCGCCACCATGCTGGAGCTTGAGGAAGAGCGCGTGGAACAAGAACGCGCGCGCGAGGTGTTCATCGCACAGCTAGGCGTGAGTGACGCGGCTGCGGCCAATTTGAAACAGCGCGTGGCGGCGCTCCTCGCGCAGACCGAAGCCCAATGGCGTGACGAGCTTGCCGGCGTTGAGACGCGGCTAGCGAGTTATGGGCAGGAGATCCGTAAGGCCGAGTCCCGAGTCGGCGAATACCGGCTCACGGCATCGGTCGACGGGACGGTGCAGCAGTTATCGATCAATACCGTCGGTGGCGTAGTGATTCCGGCCGAAAAGCTCATGTTGATCGTGCCGAATGAGGGTGCGTTGCATATCGAGGCTTGGATCCCTAACAAGGATGTGGGCTTCGTGAGCGAAGGGCAGGCGGCGGAGATCAAGGTTGAGACGTTTCCGTTCACTAAATACGGGACGATAGACGGGGAAATCAAGACGGTGTCTACCGATGCGGTGGCCAATGAAGAGCTTGGACTGGTTTATCTTGCGCAGGTGAGCATGGCGAAGACGACGATGTGGGTGAACGACAAGCTGGTGAATTTGACGCCGGGGATGGCGGTGACGGTGGAGGTGAACATGGGTAAGCGGCGGGTGATTGAGTTTTTGATGACACCTTTGTTGCGGTACCGGGATGAAGGGTTGACAGAGCGATGATCGAAGTTGCGGGCGATGCGCTTTCGAAGACTGGAAGATTAACCACAGAGACAACTACGCGAGAGTGCTTGGTGATCTTCGTTGACACCTAAGGTTTATCAAAGCCGATCAATATTGAGAGTGCCGCGTTCACAATGAAAAGCCGGATCCTGAAACTGGCCAGTCAATCGAAGTAGAGGGAACCATCTGGGATGGGATTTTTTGTTTTCGCTTTACCTTTACTCGTATTGCTTGCGATTGCAGTTATTGGCGTAAGCGCAGTCTGGTTTGCCGCGCGGCGATTGAGCCACAAATATGCGAAATGGAAGACCTGGCTTGTCGGACTAGTCATCGTGTTCTTGATACCGATATGGGATGTGATTTTGGGGGGCGCTTATTTCTACTCGCTCTGCAAGATTCACGGTGGCGCGGCGATTATGCAACAGGTGGAATTGCCTGCGGATCACTGGCGGGAAGATGGCAGCCCGATCTTTCTCGATGAGAAGGGAAACAAAGTTGGATCAAAACTTGACGAAAGCTATCAGACGCGACGGCACAAAGCAGATCCACCGTTTGGTCCTTTCCGAATCGAGAAAACGCAACATCGAGTTATTGAGATTGAATCAGAGCGAATATTGGGAACCTATACGATCTATTTCTATTTCGGTGGATGGCTTGATAACAACACGGCATTGCACGTGAGTGGGATTCACTGCCCCAAGGGACCTTATTTCGCCGATTTTTTGAAACAGGTTTTCGTGCAGCCGAACAAAGCGCAAATTAGGAGGGATTAAGGATGTCCAATTCGATCGCAAAGCATTCTGATGGTGCCCAAACCGCACTCGCCGCGTATGCGGATCTGACCAAAGAAATGACGATTGTCGAACACCTAGGTGCGTTGCGCGAGGCAGGTATGAGCGAAACTCAAGCTCGATTTTTTGCCGGGGTCGACGGAAACGACAAATTACTGCCCGGCAAAGGCTATGAAATCATCGATGTACTAGAGAATACTCCAAGCGGATTCTCTGCAACCGTGTTCAGGCATCGAGGCTCGGGCGAAATTAGCTTCGTCATTCGGGGAGCTGAGAAGGAACTTTTGTCACCTCTAGACACGATTGATGACCTGCAGACCGTTTTCGCAGATATTTTTGGCGACGGTATTGCGATTGATCAAGCGCTCGACATGTACAACTACTATCTTCGCTTGAAAGCCTCCGTTGGAGATGCGGTACTTCGATTCTCGTACGATGAAGGGCTAGGTGAAATCACCATAAATTCGTTCGCCACTCAGGAAGACGGTGCCCTTGCCGGCGAACGATTTGCGATTTCCGGGCATTCGCTAGGTGGTCACCTGGCAACTGTACTTTCGCGCCTGGCTCCGGACGACTCGCTTAGCGTTCACACATTTAATGCGCCGGGGTTTGATCCGATCGAGGGGACGTTGCCGAGTAGCGAATGGTTGTTTGATGAGCTTCGCGATGCAGAGATCGCGATTCAGGGATCTTCTGACATTGGGTTCTCTTTCAATTTATCAAAACTAAATCACGCAATAACGGGTGGCGACTTAGTCAATACGATAGGCAAGGTTCCAGGAGAGAAGAGCCTATTCTTCAGTGAGACTGAAAACGAAGGGATCGTAGATGCTCATAGCATAGTGGCATTCGCAGACGCGCTTTCGGTCTACGAATTGCTGAGCCTGATCGATGAGAATCTAGAAACCAAGTTGCCAGAGGTTCTAGATATATTCCGCGCAAGCTCCACCGTAAAAGCAAGCACTCTCGAATCGATTGTTAATGCGATCGGGTCGTTGTTTCCAGATAGTGGTGCCAGCATTGTGCGCGATGGTGATCGCGAACAACTTTACGAAAGTTCGACAGTGATCAGCGATGCAATTCCGACAATGTTGCCGATGGAGCTAATTACTATTGTTAATATGGGTGTGGAAACCATCAAAGCTAACGTGCTTGGGCAGGTCGCCTACCGCTACGCACTCCGCGAGTTGAATCCGTTTGTTATCATTGGCAACGACGACATTTATGTACCGCATAATGAGCAGGAACAGCTCGATCTCGATAATTTCAGCGATCAATACTTAGACGATCGCGCCAATTTCCTAGCCCTGAAGATCAAGGGCGGGCTCGATGATCGAACGAGATTTCGATTCTTTGAACTTGGGAGCTCACAATTTTTCGACATTGATTCTTCTTTTTCCATTTCGACGGATGCAGCGCACCAGGTATCGTCGCCCGATACGAGATATATATTTGGATCGGAGGAGAGCGATAACGATTCCGGAATCGACGGTGGATCGTCCGTTGATCATATTTTCAGCGGGGGAGGCGATGATGTCATCTCTGGTTTCGGCGCAGATGACTATCTGGAGGGCAATGCCGGTGCCGATGATGTTTTTGGCGGAACTGGTGGTGATGAGTTGCACGGCAATGACGGTCAGGACGATCTGTTTGCCAACGACAATGCTAACAGCGACGACGGCAAAATTGATCGCTTGCTCGGGGGTGCGGGAAGCGATCGATATTACGTTGGCGACGGCGACGTCATCGTAGACTCGGACCGGCAGGCGCATATTTTCGTCGGCGCAGCAGCACCTAATCAGCTAACTTTAACAAACGTTTACAAGCGGGTTGCTGACAACGTCTATCGCAACGAAGACCGCAACGTGACGATCTATCTCCAGGGCAATAACGCCAGCATCGTAGCACTCGGATTCGTGCCCCCCATTCGTATTTTTATTGAGGGATTCCAAGACCCAATCGAAGGTTTCCAGAATGGTGACTACGGCATCGTTCTGGATGAGGCCTCCGCGCCACCGCCTCCTGGTCTTAACCCGGTCATTGGCACAGAGCTAGACGACTCGATCGGAAACAACGGTGAGCTCGCGGGTACGGCGGGTGACGATCAGATTGAGGGTCTCGGCGGCGACGACGATCTGTTCGGCGGTAGGGGTGTCACGTTTGGTTCGGACCGTTTTATCGGAGGCGATGGCAGCGATTACATCAACAGCACATCAGTTTTGGACATTGGCTCGATTAGCCAGTTCGCGGGCGAATCGGGCGACTTGGTTGACGCCGGTGATGGTGACGACATCGTGGTCGGGAACGCGGGCGACGACCAACAGTACGGTGGTGAGGGGAATGATTTTCTGTCGGGTCGAGACGGGACAGACGTTCTCCATGGCGGATCGGGTGCCGACGTTATTGCGGGGGGGGGGCGACGACGATGTCCTGATTGGCGGAGAAGGCAATGACTATATGTTCGGCGGTGTTGATGTTTCGGCGACACCGGATCGGAACTGGACGGCGACACCGATTCTCGATGCGGGCGGTCGAACGATCGATGTCTTTTTTGACAACGTGTTCTTTGGCGCAAACCCACCACCGCCTGACAACGATATTTTGCATGGTGGTGGTGGGGACGATTTTCTTAGTGGCGGGGAAGGGGACGATCACCTCTTCGGTGAAGGTGATTCCGATATTCTTTACGGCTGGCTCGGAAACGACATCCTGAACGGCGGCGGCGGCAACGACATTCTTTATGGCGACACCTTCGGCACGCCGATACCGGACGAAAACGGCGTAGATATTCTGGACGGAGGTGCCGGGGACGACGAGTTATTTGGTGAGAGCGGTGACGATACCCTGAGCGGGGGTGCGGATAACGATACGCTGCTGGGCGGCACCGGCAACGACCGGCTCCACGGCGGCACGGGCAATGACAGTCTCAACGGCGAAGACGGCGACGACCAATTGATCGGGGGTGACGGCAACGACAGCCTCTTCGGCGGCGCTGGCAACGATATGCTCACGGGTGGTACCGGCGTCGACTTCATGGACGGGGAAGCTGGTGACGACACCTACACTTATCGTCTGGGCGACGGCCACGACGTCATCGATGACGCCGACGGGTTCGATCGGCTATTCATTGAGGGCGTGGCGGACCTGGCTGCCGTTCCGTTGGCCCAAACGGGGCCGGATCTCACCTTTTCTTTCGACGTCGAGAACTCGCTCACGATCCGAAACTGGTCAGTCGGATCCATCGATCAGGTGATCAGCGGAACGACAGTGCTGAGCGGTGGTCAGGCGGTTACGCCAGAGAGCTACGGCACGATTGCCGCGGTAAGTGAAGCGGCCGATGAGGGGGCGCTGGCCGGCGATGACATCATCATCGTTGATGTGGATGGGGCAATCGTCGATGGAGATGCGGGACGCGATTTCTACGTCATTGGCGACTCCGTGTCGACGGTCACATTCACGGATCTCAGCGGTCAGAACACCTTATTCGTCCCTGTCGGAACCACGATTGCAGATCTCGATCCGGTTGCAGCGAACGGCACGGTGACGTTCAGTGCGGGCGGCACGACGATTGCATTTACGGAGAACGCATTCAACCGAATGGTGTTCGACGACGGTAGCGATCTATCTTTCCTCGAAATTGACCAGCTAATTCGGCATACGCCGGACGTGTTCAACCCGATTCAGAATCAGGCCGCTACGGTCGGCGCCGGATTCTCTTTCACCCTCCCGGCGGATGCCTTTCACGACGATGACTTCGGCGACACTTTGACGCTGACGATCGAGGGGGCTGGCGGTACGGCGCTGTCGCCGTGGTTGTCGTATAACGCCGGCGCGCAGCTATTTTTCGGCACGCCCGCGCAGGTCGACGCGGGGTTCGTCGAAATCGACGTAACCGCGACCGACCAGAGCGGTCTTATAGTAACGGATACGTTCGTGATCGACGTGTTGCCGCCTGCCAGTGGTGGTCAGGTTCCTTTGTTCGATCCGGCCACCATCGATGGACAGAACGGCACATGGGTAAATCAAACGTCCAGCAAGGGTCCTTGGCCGTGGTCGATCGGGGATATCAACAACGACGGCTTGGACGACGTCTTTCTTACTGGGAGAGACGCGAACGACGACCCTTTCGGCAAGGTCGTATTCGGTAATTCGCAAGGGTTTGGCACCACGCTAAATGCGGGTTCGCTAAATGGCAGCAATGGGTTCGTCCTTAGCAATTTCTCCGGGTCTGGCAACGGTGATGCCGAAATCGTCATCGGCGATTTCGACGAGAACGGATTAGTTGATGCGTCGATTAATGGCAGCGTGTTGCTTGGTCAAACGGCGGTATTCTCGGCAACCGTCGATTTTGTCGCGCTCACGCTTGCCTCATCGTACTCGACACCGGATCCGGTCGACGGGTTGCAGGACGGATTTGTTCCGACTCTGCTGGACGACGCCGGTGCACCAATTACCGCGACTGCTGGCGGCGATTTCAATGGAGACGGTATTCGAGATTACTATTATGCCGACCCGAATACCTTCGGTGGCCGAGGCCGCGGCTATGCGATCTTCGGTGCCGCGCAGTCGGTTTCCGGGGCCCTGTCGTTGGCCAGCCTTGATGGGTCCAACGCCTACCGCATGGACGGGTTTTTCTCTTCGGAAGGCTTTGGATACCAATTTGGTAAGCAGATTGCGGTTCTCGGTGACGTGAATGGCGATGGAAACGACGATATTGGTCTTGGCACGGAGCTCTTTTCTTTTGATGGCGTGACATCTCGCACGGCAGTGGTGTTCGGTGCTTCTGACGGACATGGCGGCCTTATTGCACTGGATGCCCTCGACGGAAGTAATGGGTTTCTCGTAAAGACATCCGAATCGGGTGGGGGCGAGGACGTCACTGCCGCTGTACGCGCTGCCGGCGATATCAACGGTGACGGTTTTGGAGATATCGTCGTAGCAGCAGGAGCCGGGTCCGATAGTTTTGCCAACGGCGGCCCTGAAAGTTTCATTATCCACGGCGTATCTGGTTTTGGCGGTACGTTGATCGTGGGCTCCGTGAACGACGACGTCATCACGGTCACGCAGCCGCTGGATGTATTCGCCGGCGGCGGCAACGACACGATCAACCTGCATGTCGGTGGGACCTTCTCGGTGCACATGGGCTCGGGATCCAACCAGGTCAATATTGGAGCGAGCGGTGGATTTAATGGTGTCTACAGTCCAGGGACGAACATCACGCTAACAGGGGCCTCTGGCGGCAATATTTATGTATTCAACCCTGCGAGTGGCAGCCCAAGAATTCGCGTCAGCAATCCACAACGCCCGGGGACCCCGGGGAACACGGCGACCTTCGGCTCAGGATACAACAGCTCGAGCTTTTCCCTCGGTACCGGCTCGATCATATTGACCTTCGGCGGCGATCTACCCGAGATTCATCTCGAAAGTGTCGATACGCTGGACGTACTGAACAGTGACCGCGACATCAACACGTTCCAGTTCGACGATGGGACCGTGTTGACATTCGAAGAACTGGTTGCACAGGGTTTCGATGTCGACGGCACAGGGTCATCCGAAACCTTAACCGGTACGAATCTCATCGACCGTATCACGGGTTTCGCCGGGGACGACGTCCTCGATGGCGGTGCTGGTGACGACACGTATTTCTACAACACCGGGGACGGTGATGACCTCGTCGTGGATTCGAGCGGCGCGGATACCATCCAGTTCGGTCCGGGTATCATTGCCGGGGACCTGTCGTTCGCACCATCAGGAACCGATCTGCTTTTGACACTTACAGGCGGCGGCAGTATTACCGTTCAGAATTGGTTCGATGGGCTCGCGAACCGTATCGAGACCTTCGCGTTCGACGACGGCAGTACGCTTGATGCGGTCGCTACCGTTAATCAGACGCCGGTGCTGAGCGCGCCGATAGCGGATCAATCCGCGACGCAGGACCAGGCTTTTTCGTTCACCCTGTCATCCGCGACGTTCATCGACGCGGATCCTCTGGATTCGCTCGGATTTTCGGCCGTGCTGAACAGTGGTGCTCCGCTAGCCGGCTGGCTAAACTTCGATCCGACCAGCGGCATATTTTCAGGCACGCCGTCAGCGACTGATGTCGGGGGCTTCACGGTAACCGTTACGGTGACCGACCAGGTCGGTGCAGGCGTTATGGATACGTTCAGTTTGAACGTTGCGCCTCAGGACTCTAGCGCCGTTGTCGGAACTGAGGCCGACGATGTAATCGACGACGTCGTGATCACCAATCCGGCGCCTGGCGATAACGACCGCACGATCTTCGGGCTCGGTGGCAACGATGTCATCGACGGTAACAACGGCAACGATACGCTGTTTGGCGGCATCGGCAACGACATGCTCGATGGCGACGATGGGGATGATCGCCTGATCGGCGGCGCGGGAGATGATCAACTCACCGGTGGGAGCGGAGATGACACCTACGAATTTCAATTTGGAGATGGGCTGGACACCATCACGGACGTGGCCGGACTGGACCGCATCACTTGGGGCAACGGGATCTTCGAATCCGACCTGAGTTTCGATAATGACGGCCTCGATCTGGCGATCTCACTACCGGATGGCAGCACGGTCAGCGTCACAAACTGGTATGCCGACCCCGGCAGCCGTATCGAGGAATTTCTGTTCGCGAACGTCTCGCTTGTTGACGCCGTCGAGCTCGCGAACCGAGCACCCGAGGTCGCGCCTATACCGACATTCGAAGCGACCGAAACGCAGGCGTTCTCGGCCTCTATTGGTGCAGACTATTTCAGCGATCTTGATCCGAACGACACGCTGACGTTTACGGCGACCCTCGTCGGCGGCGGCGCACTGCCCGCGTGGTTGCTGTTCGATACAGCAACGGGCGGTTTCAGCGGCACTCCCGCTGCCGCCGACATCGGCTCCATTGCCGTCGAGATCACGGCAACGGACGCGATCGGCGCGACGGTATCGAGCGCTTTAATCCTCAATACGGTAGAGAACGCCGGCGTCGATATTACCGGCGGGAGCGGGGATGATGTCCTCGTCGGCACCCAGGGGGACGATTTCATCGATGGGGGCAGCGGTAACGACTCGATTTCAGGCCTGGCGGGCGACGACGTGCTGATCGGTAATACCGGAAACGACACGATCGATGGGGGCGACGGCGACGACTTGTTCATTGTCGAGGGTGCGGGTCTGGGTAAGGACGTATACACCGGCGGCGCCGGCTATGACCGCATCGTCGGAAGCGCGGGCGACGATGTCATCACTTTTGCGAGGTTTAAACGCGAGAAACGGGTCGAGGAGATCGACGCCGGAGCCGGCTACGACGTCTTGCTGGCACGGTCGCGGCGGACGACACTGGATTTCTCGGAGACGATGCTCATCGGTGTGGAACTGATCGACGCCGGGTCGCATCGTACGAAGATCATTGGCTCACAGGGTGCCGATACCATTACGGGCGGTGCGGGTCGCAACGTATTCAAGGGTGAAGGTGGAGACGACGTATTTCTTGCCTGGGGCACGGGTCTCGGCAAGGACGTCTACAACGGCGGCGGCGGTTACGACCGTATCGTGGGAAGCGCGGGAGACGATGTTATCAGTTTTGCGCGGTTTAGCGGCGACGATCGAGTCGAGGAGATCGACGGTGGTGCCGGCTACGATGTATTGCAGGCGCAGTCGCGGCGGGCAACACTGGATTTCTCGGAGACGACGCTCATCGGTGTGGAGCTGATCGACGCCGGGTCACATCGTACGACCGTAATCGGATCTGCCGGAGACGATGTGATTACGGCGGGAAGGCGTGCGAACACCCTGATTGGTGGCATGGGGGACGATTCGCTCAGCGGAGGCGCCGGAAACGATCGTTATAAGTTTTCACGACACGATGGTCAGGACTTAATTTTCGATACTGGAGGGTCCGCCGACGTGCTGGCATTCACCAGCCTCGACATCGACAAAGAGGACATCTGGTTCAGCCAAACGGGGGATGACCTCGTCATCGATCTGGTCGGTTCGCTCGACAATATTGTAATTAGTGATTGGTATCTGGGCACGTCGAACGTCATCGAGAAAATATCGGTGTCGAGCAGCGAGTTTCTCGGCCTTTCCGGTGTCGACCAACTAGTGCAGGCGATGGCGGTCTACGATCCGCCGACTAGCGCGGATCCGAGTTTGCCTGGCTACATTGCGGTGGAAATTGAGCCCGTGATCGCCGCTGCATGGCAGGCGGCTTGATACAGGGCAGTTTTCCTTGGGTAGGGAATAACCACAGAGGATACAGAGATCACAGCGAATAGACGTAATGATTGATCGCTGTGAAATTTATTTTCTCTGTGGTTCAAAAATGTATTTTTTCAAAAAGAATCCGGTCACGGGTATTCAATATTTAGGAAGAAGACCATCATTTTCCTTCACATGGCCACGGTGGCTGGGAGCACTCTGAACTGGATGCGGCTGACCAATTTTTGGTAGCGACCAATTTTCAATGCATAGTGTCTGGTGCGTTTTGTTTAATCGCCGCGATCGCTTCAGCGATCCCGGGTGCGCCAGGGTTGACCGCAAGCAGATGCTCCAGCGCAGCCAGCGCTGAACCCGGTAACCCATTTCGCATGCATATCTGTGCAAAGCCGCCGAGCGCACCAAAGTGGCGTGGTTCGAGCTCAAGCGTGCTGTAAATATCGCGAATGCTGGCTGTATCGCGGCCCTGGAGAAAGTATACCGTCGCCCGCTTGTTCCACGCTTCGGTCCATTCGGGATGTCGCTCGATAAGCTGGTCGAACACCGCTTCGGCTTGATCCAACTTGGCGGCTGTGAGCAGCCGGATCCCCAGCGACATCTGTGCTTTTGTTTGCGGCTCGGGATGATCGCACCATATTGTCCAGATCCGTTCCTCGGTCTCGACGCGAGCAGCCTCATTGTTAAAACGCAAGTCACCAAAACACGCCGCCAGATCGTCCAGCAGGTGTCCAGCTTCCGGCGCGCTCGGCAATTGCTCCAACAGCGAGGCCACGCGCCAGATTTCGCTTTGCAAGGAACCGCTAATTGACTCAGCGCTCATGCGTTCGTGCTTCGCCGCTTACGAGCATGACGGCACACTGCTTGTCTCCGTGATCAAAATAAAACCGTCCCTTTTTACATCACCAAAATAGATCGGGAAGACACTGAAGCGTGCGGTCAGCCACGGTGTGGCGGGGTGTACGCGAATAAACTGGCCTGGTAAAAAATATTTCACTCCGGCGCCTGGGTTGGCCGTTAATTCCTATTTGATGTTCGAACCGTTGAAGGGTAAGCGCTAGTATAAGATGCATTGCAATGGGTCTGGAGCGGCTCCATGAGGGATTCATGATTTATTTTCGTTATTGCCTTCTAACAGGCTTGTTGTTTGCTGTAGTCACACTCGCCGCCCAACCGATTGAACTGCACGAAGTACCCGAGCCCTTAAGACCCTGGATCGACTGGGTCACGTTCGACAAGCCAACCTACGGCTGTCCGTTTCTCTACAACAATGCGACGAAGAAGCGCTGTGCCTGGCCCGGGCGATTAAATCTCGAATTAAACGACGACGGCGGGCGCTTTATCGCGCGGTGGGAAGTCTTCGCCGACAGCTGGATCGTCCTGCCGGGCAAGCTTGCGGCATGGCCACAGCGGGTGCGCGTCGACGGCCGCATGGTGGTCGTCGTTGCTCGCGGGGGCCGCCCGACATTACATCTCGAGCCGGGTCAACACCGCATCGAAGGTGTGTTCGACTGGGATGCGGTGCCGGAATCGTTAACCATCCCATCCGACAGCGGCCTGGTGCGGCTTACCATCAACGGCACGAAGATCAGTCAACCGGTCGCCAATCGCAATGGCCAGATCTGGTTACGGGCGGATAAACAGGCTGCCGGTGACGAACGCGAACAGGACCAAAACAAGGTCACCTTGACGGTGTTGCGGCGGATTGTCGACGACAATCCGCTTGAGTTGCATACCCGTCTGGAGCTTGACGTCACCGGCGAACAGCGCGAACAAATCGTCGGCTCGCCGCTGCCGCCGGGCTTTATTCCGACCTACGTGCAGGCACCGCTGCCAGCGCGTCTCGAACCCGACGGCCGACTGGCGGTACAACTTCGGCCGGGACGCCACGTCATTGTGATCGGTGCGCGTCACCCCGCACCGATCACCGTCCTGAACAAGACGGGACAGCCGACACCCTGGCCGAGCGAGGAGATCTGGGCCTTTGAGGCACGCAACAACATCCGTGTCGTCGAAATCGAGGGTGTCAACGCGGTCGATGCGCGCCAAACCCGTGCGCCGAAGGAGTGGCACCATTTGCCGCTGTTCACTGTCCGCGACGGCGACGCTATGCGTCTCATCGTCACGCGACGCGGCGACCCTGACCCGGAGCCGGACAAGCTCAAGCTCGTACGTGAGATGTGGCTCGACTTTAACGGCGGCGGCTATACGACGCGAGACAAGATTTCCGGAACGGTTACACGAAGCTGGCGGCTGGACAGCCGTAGCGAGTTGGAACTCGGACAAGTGCTGATCAGCGGGAAACCGCAATTCATTACGCGGGTCGAGGAGGAGGGTCTCGAAGGCGTCGAGCTGCGCAGCGGTCAGGTCGATCTCCAGGCCGATGCGCGCATGCGCCGCGAAGTGGACGAGTTTGCCGCGACCGGATGGGCACACGATTTTCAAAGCGTGACGGCTACCATCAATTTGCCGCCCGGGTGGGATCTGTTCTCCGTACGAGGCGTCGACACCGTTCCCGACACCTGGCTGGCACGGTGGACACTGCTCGACCTGTTTCTGGTGCTGGTCATTGCGGCCGCCGTGTCGCGATTGTGGAATTGGCGCGCCGCGGCCATCGCGTTCCTTACCATGGTCATCATCTGGCACGCCCCCGGGGCCCCTCGCCAAATCTGGGTGCACCTGCTCGTCGCGATCGCTCTCCTGCGGGTGGTGCCCGCCGGTCGAATCCAATCACTCATTACGGGCTATCGAAACGTCACGGCGCTGGTGTTGATCTTGATCAGCGTTCCCTTCGTGGTTCAGCAACTGCGTTTGGCGGTTTACCCGCAGTTGTCGCAGCCCGCGCGTTACTACCCGCGTGCAGCGGTGGAATTATCCGCCGTGATGGATGCGGATAAAAAAGAGATTGCGGGCGGGCAAGCGCCCGCGTCAATGGAAATGGAATTCGCCGATGAAATGATGCTCGACGCGCCGGTTGCCGCCGACGCGGTTACCCGCATGAAGGCATTGCCGCGTGCCGAGGCGACTCGCGGCGCGCGCCAGACCGCGGACCTCTATCGAATCGACCCCACCGTCATCGTCCAGACGGGCCCGGGCCTCCCCGATTGGCAATGGCGTGCGATGAGACTCGGCTGGAACGGGCCAGTCGACGCGGATCATCGGCTGTCGATCGTCTATATCACGCCGGCTGCGAACATGGCGCTTCACTTTGCACGCGTCGCCATGTTGCTCGCGTTGTTAATGGTGGTTTCCGGAGTCACGACGCGGCGGCTTATGGAACTTGCGAGGCGCGGGTCGATGGTCATGACCTTGATACTGGCGACAGCGCTGAGCACCGGTGGTGAGGCTCAAGCGGCACCATTTCCGGATGGCGATCTGCTAAAACAGTTGGGTGAGCGGCTGACGGCGCCGCCGGACTGCGCCGGCCAATGCGCCGACATCGTGCGGATGCGTGTCGATGTTCAACCGACGGTCCTCTCGTTACGGCTCGAGGTCCACAGCGCGGCCGCGACGGCGATACCGCTGCCCGGGAACGCGCGCGTTTGGATACCGGAGGACGTGCGCTTAAATGACGCACCGAGTAATGCCCTGTCACGGGATCCGGCCGGAAATTTGTGGTTACAGATCCCGGCGGGCGTGCATCAATTGTTATTGACGGGTGGTCTGCCGCACCGCGCGCAGGTGCAAGTGTCGCTGCCGTTGAAACCGCATATTGTAGAAATTGGACGTATGGATGGTTGGACGCTGCACGGCCTGCGGGCGGACGGCACCGTCGAGGCGCAGCTCGAACTCACTCGCGTCGACACGAACCTTGCGTCGACGCGGCAAGACGCTTTCGAGCAGACCCAGCTGCCGCCATTTGTGCGCGTGGAGCGAACGCTCAGGCTTGGCCTCGAGTGGTCGGTTTCTACGCGCGTCGTGCGCGTGGTTCGCAACGATAGCGCAGTCGTGATCGCGGTACCTTTGCTCGACGGCGAATCGGTCGTGACACCGCGCATCGAAGTGGTAGACGGTGCCGTACAGGTGAATATGCCCTCGAGGCAACAATCCCTGTCATGGGAATCAGTGCTCGCAAAACGCGATGTCATTTCACTGCATGCACCGGACATTCTGTCCTGGGCTGAAACCTGGCGTCTGCAGGCGGGCCCCACCTGGCACGTAACTCTGGATGGTATCGCGCCGACACATCATCAAGGCGAGGGCGACCGCTGGATCCCCGAATGGCGGCCGTGGCCCGGCGAGTCGATTTCGGTGTCGGTACAGAAACCCGTGGGCGTTGCCGGGCAGACGATCACCATCGATTCGAGTCTGCTGATCGTGAAACCCGGTAAGCGCGCCACCGAAAGCAGCCTGGAACTCAAACTGCGCAGCAGCAAAGGCGGCCAATACACGTTGAAGCTACCGGGCGATGCGAAGCTGCAGGAGGTGCGTATCAACAACGTGCCGCAGCCGATCCGCGCCCAGGAAGGCACACTCACGATCCCGATCACACCTGGTGCGCAGTCCGTCTCGATGGCATGGCGCGATAACACGGGTATCAGTACGGTACGCCGCACGGCCGCGATCGATCTCGCGATCCCGAGCATCAATCACCGTATCGAATTGATCCTGGGATCCGATCGCTGGACGCTGTTGACCTTCGGTCCGCGCCTCGGACCGGCGGTACTGTTTTGGAGTCTGCTCGGGGCCTTGTTGATCGTTGCGCTTGGGCTTTCGCGCGTGCACATCACCCCCTTGAAGACCCACGAGTGGCTATTGCTCGTCATTGGTCTCAGCCAATTGTTCGTACCCCTCGCGGCAGTGGTGGTGATCTGGTTGCTCGCACTCGGCCTGCGCGAGCGACACGGCGCCAGCGTGTCTGGCGCGAAGTTCAACCTGGTACAGATCGGCCTGGTGATCCTGACCATTGCGGCGTTAATGGTGCTCATCGAAGCGATCCGGCACGGCTTGCTCGGGGATCCGAGCATGCACGTGGCCGGCAACGCGTCCGATCCCCACCAACTGCGCTGGTATGCCGATCGGGTCGACGCCATACCGCCGACGGCGAAGGTGATTTCGGTGCCGCTCCTCGTCTACCGGATCTTGATGCTTGCCTGGGCGCTGTGGCTGGCGCTGGCGATCGTCAGATGGTTGCGCTGGGGCTGGTCGTGTATCGCGAGCGGCGGTTTGTGGCAGCCCTGGCGAAAACCGAAGTCGCCTTCCCAAGGTCAGGTGGTGTCGCCGGGATCTGCGAGCTAGTTCGGGATCGCTGGGTCTCCCGTAACAGGGGCAGAGTCGTTCATATTCAGGCTTGAGGATGAGCGCGGTGGGCCAGCAGATCGACGTGCCGCGCGCTTTCATGATTCCGACGGACGGTGCAACGTGTTTAGTCAAATAAATCAACTACGGCATCCGAATCCTCGCGAATCCCATAGAAGATAAACGTGGCCGCTGAATACCTTACCTCTTGGTTCACTAATGCTGTGCGATTTATCAGCGCAGCTCCGGTTCTCGACGGTGAAAGTGTTGCCGAGATCCAATCAAAACAATTGATGGCGGGCGTCTTGCTGCTCGGTTTTTTTATTGCGCTGCTATTGGGTTCGCTCGAATGGTTCGCAGGCGAAAAGCTTGCTGCTTTTCTCGATACGGTTTTTTGCCTTGAGCTCCTCGCAATTTACCTCTATTTGAGGATAACCGGCCGGCATACGCTGCTGGTCCTGTACGCGGCTGTTATTGGTGTCATGGCGACGCCACCGGCAGTCACGTTGGCCCTAGGAGGCTTCGTCGATTCGGGAGCGCGCGTTATGTGGACGTTCCTCGGGCCGCTCGGCCTGCTTGTCTTCCGACGCCAAAAGACACCTTGGTTTTCATTCGCGGTTTGTTTGGTAACCGTCTCGGCCGTTATCTTGTTTGGGGGCACATTTCGTGAAGCTACACCGTCCCGCTTAAACACCGAGATGATGGCGACAATTAACATTGTCGGTCTGCTTACTTATCTGTTCATTTTACTGTCGACTTATGTCACCCGGCTGCGGCGGGAACAGGTTCGCACGACCGAACTGCTCGGCGAGTTACAGGCGGCAAACGCGCAAATGTCAGTGGACGTGCAGGCGGCCGCTGATTATGTACGGAGTCTGATTCCGCGATCTGAGCACCACCCTCTGATATTCGATTGGCGCTGGGTGCCTGCAACAGACCTCGGCGGTGATTCGCTCGGCTTCCACGGCATTGACGACGATCACATTGCCGCCTATATCATCGACGTTACGGGCCACGGCCTGTATTCCGCGCTGTTATCCGTGTCGATCATCAATGTTTTACGGTCTGGTTCATTGCCGAATACGGATTTCAAAGATCCGGGTGCAGTACTCGCCGCGCTTAACGAACGATTCCAGGGCGATGAACAGGATCACAAGTTGTTTACCATCTGGTACGGCGTATTCGACATCGGCAGCCGCGAGCTGAAATGGGCTGGAGGCGGACACCCGGATGCCTTTTTGTTCGAAGAAGGTGTAGAAACGCCCGTACTATTGCCTTCCACCGGATTGATGCTCGGAGTGATGCCCACGCAACAGTATGCGACTCTACGTCGAACGCTGAACGGCTCGGGGTCTATTTACCTCTACAGCGATGGTGTCTACGAAATTAAACGCCTGGATGGTTCTTTTTGGTCGCTTGCCGACCTCGCATGGTTTCTGCAAACAAAACGATCGGCAGGAACTCCGATTATGGACAGGCTACTCGACCACGTCAGGGATCTGCACGGTTCCCTGCGCCTCGATGACGATTTCACGATGCTGGAAGTGAAATATTACGCTTCTTAGAGATGCGTAGAGAAGATTCTAGGGAGGTTCGGCGTGAATGGGGACATTCATCTTTTAAAATAAAAGATGAATGTCCCCATTATTCCAATGTGTTCGATGCACAATACATTGTTCTCCCGTGTTCATTGGGGGCGAACTAGCGGGCGAATCCATAAAACGTGCCGGTGTGGAGATCGTTGAGAAATTCAGTACTGCGGCGGCAAAAGCTGTACCCGTCATCGGGGGCGTGGCCACGGGAATTTCACTTGGGCTGACCTTCGAGTGCATTGAAGTCTGTTCAAGCAAGTGAAAATTGCACTACAAAAAATTGGGGGAAAGCTACTGCGATCACTCGCGGTCGGACTGATTTTGCTTGCAATTACGGTAGTGCTCTTCGGACTAAGGTTTTTCCTATGGGGACATCAGCTTCATTAGTGACCCGATGGGTTTGGAGCTGGAATAAATAATAAAAGATGAATGTCCCCATTTCCCCCATTTCCCGAGCTATCACGCTCGGGTACGCGTGTGATCCATCGAACATACGATTTCGACGATCTGATCTATGAGTTTGTGCAACCGGGGGTCGCGTTGGCCGCTGCGCATCAGGCCGCGAACTTCATTGAGCTTTCGGTCGAGTTCGGCGTCTGGCCGCAATAGGCGAGCGACATGCGGAGTATGCTGTGCCGCAGCCGAGAAATCGTTGCCGATGTGGCTTGGTCTCTACGCGGTGCAGCCTGCTTCGGCGCCGCGTTGCTCAATCGATGAACCGACATGATTATCCTTGGCCGCCTATCTGTTGGCGACGATCGCTACCGCGTGATTTCCTTATCGACTAGGTAATCGTCCGGCTTTAGCAGATTCTCGTAACTTTCCGCCGAGCGAATGCTGCGAGAGAGATTCGGGTGCCGAGAGATTCGGGTGCCGGAGTTGACTTATTTGACGTTACATGCGAGAGATTCGGGTGCCGGAGTTGACTTATTTGACGTTACATACGGTTCCGAATAGCAGCCGTATTTCGAAAACAGCGATAGGATGCCGGCGGGTAATTGGCTCCCCGGGACGGGCGAAGCTGGGCACTGGGTGGTAGAAGTCCATATATAGTTTTTCTTGTCGCGCTTCTATCGAAGCTGGGGACGAAACCTCTACGTCATCCGGTCAATTTCGACTGATGCGAGATGACGTTATGACCGGAATCGACGCGATGCCAGCGCCTATGGCAAAAGTCAAGACCTGACCCCGTTGCCCGCAGATGCTCTAGCGTCGAATCTAATCGACCGCGGCGAGCCAGCCCGCAGCATCCGCGTGGGTCGCAAAATAGCCGGTCGGATAGTTTCCCGGGGTTTCGATCGCAGGTGGCTTACCCACTGCCGGCATTTGCGGCGGCATGACAAAAGCGAACTTCTGCACCCCCGCGGCGCAATAGCGTGGAATAATTTCCGTATCGCGCCAGTTCGTATCCATGTGTGCCGGATTCATTCGAAACTCGCTGGCATCGACGATCAGATATTTTGCCCGACGTGATTCAACTTCGACGACAAATCGTTCGAGCCACGTCTTGAAATCGTCGGCAGTCATCGCTTCCGATGCGGTTGTCCATTTGATCTCAACCCGTGATGCCGCGTCATCGGCGGAGATCGAACCCCACGCATCTGCGTATATCTCTTCTGCCATGTTTGATCTCCTGTGTTCGCCGAGCCTTCGAAGGCGAATCCTAATGGAATTAAAATTTCACTAAAATCGAATTTATTTCTATAATAGTTTCCTATATGGAAATTAAGAGATTGCGCCAATTCCGCACGATTGTTGAAGCAGGTGGGCTTGTTAAGGCCGCGGGACTGCTGCACCTGACCGCGGGCGCGCTGTCTAAATCGATGCAGGATCTGGAAGCCGAATTCGGTAAGACGCTTTTCAGTCGGGTCGGGCGAGCACTATCCCCGACCGTCGACGGACACCGCTTGTATCGTGAATCGCATCGTCTGATCGAAGAGCATCAACGCCTCCTGAAAAGTTTCGATACCACCGCGCCGTCACAGCCTGCGACCTTGCGCATTGCCTCTTTCGAAGTGTTTACGACTCACGTACTGGCGCAAATGGTTGAACATACACTGACGGCCTACGCGCTACATGTCATAGAACTATCCGTGCAAGACATCGGACCGGCCGTGCTTCGAGGAGAATCCGATTACGGCATCACTTACGCACCGTTCCCACACAAGGGGTTGGATTTCAAAGCCGTCGGCACCAGTCGTTTCGGCGTCTTTGCACGAACGGGCGTTTTCAAACGCACGCCTTTTGCCGAGATTCCGTTTGCCATCCCCGTTGCCGCTACGCCCGGTTCGACCGCCAATTTACTGGGTATTGATGGTTGGCCTTACGGCCGGTTTCCGCGGGTCGCCCACTATAAACTGACCTCGCTGGAATCAGCCTTGGCCTTGGCCCGAATGGGGCGTTGCGCCGTTTTTCTACCGGAATTCGTTGCGGCCGCGCAAAATTCGTTCGCCAAGGCAAACTGTCGGTTGTCGCGTGTGTCTTCACCGCGCGGCATGCCGGAGGTCGCGCAAACCGTCTACATTTGTCAGCGTGCTAATACCGAGCCCTCGACCGCGGGCGAGGAACTCTCGCGATCACTGAAACATGCCATTAGTCAAAGGTGAGTCGCGGCTAATGGAAACATTGGCGTGTGTGCGCCACGGCCCATGGCCATTGCGCGATTGATCCTGGATTTCGCAGCATGCAATCTCATCGGTGAAGGTTGCTCGAGCAGCACCGGTATAGAACACGGCGGGATTTAGGAATATGTTTAAATGAGCGGTGCGCCTTGTAGCGGTTATCGGAGTGTGATCCCAGATACGGACAATTTTGCGATACCGTCCAGAATTATTTTGGCGCGTTCACGTTTTAAATAATTTTTTTCGCTTCAACGCGAACTGGACGTAATCCTCGCGACAAACCATCGCCGCCGCGGGAGTAACGGAATTGAGCGACGCGGATAAAGGGGACATTCCACTTTTTCGTCCCGGAATAGCGCCACGATCTAAGTTTAATTGGGGATGTCCCTGAGGAATCCCCATAAAACCCCAACGAAATACAAAGCGATAGATTGATTTGTGGGTTCGTGGAACCTGCATGGCTCGAGTTGATCTCAGTTGTTGCAAGACAATCTGTGAACGACGAGGTGAGCCATGCAGGTATTGAAATTGTTACATGAAATGAGCAGCGAAGCGCTATACGGTGTGCATTTGGGTCGTCGACTCTCGGTTTGGGCGGCGGTCGGCGGTTTACTTCGGGGCCGACGTTTGTGGCTGACGCATATCGGTCGGAGCATAGACAGTGGCACGAGCGAGAAACACGCGATTAAGCGCGTCGATCGCTTGCTGGGTAATCGTCAGCTCGGTGGTGAGCGTTTGCAGTGGTATCAATGGATAGCTCGGTTATTGGTATCGGACTGTGCGCATCCGGTGGTGTTGGTGGATTGGTCTAATCTGGATCAACGTCAAGAGCTCTATGTATTGCGGGCGGCCTTAGCGGTCGGTGGTCGAGCCATCCCCGTGTATGAAGAAGTCGAACACCATTACGCGAGTGTCAAAGCGGAGAAACGCTTTCTGAAGCGACTGAAGGCCATTCTGCCTGCGGGCTGTTGTCCGATCTTGGTCAGTGATGCAGGATTTCGGACGCCCTGGTTGAGTCTTGTGGCCTCAATGGGATGGTATTACGTGGGTCGCATCCGTCATCGTCACCTCGTGCGAGGTATGGATGAGGCGGCATGGCATTCGAACAAAGTGCTCTACGGCCAAGCCAATGCTCGTCCGAAGTCACTGGGTCGTTTTTTGATCACGAAAAGTAATCCGCTGGACACCCATTTATTCGTTTACAAAGGTAAGAAACGCGGGCGTGTCTGCTATACGGCTTACGGCAAACCGGCGCGGGCTCGCAATACCGAGAAACCGTCGGCAGCGGCGCGTGAGCCGTGGTTATTGGCCAGCAATCTGCCGGACAACCTTCGTAGTGCGCATCGGGTAGTTGCCGTGTATCGTCGCCGCATGCAGATTGAAGAGAGCTTCCGCGACATGAAGTCGCCCCGTTACGGCTTTGCACTTAGAGAAAACATGGGACGTGATCCCGAGAGAGTGGCGAACTTACTCTTGCTGTGCGCATTGGCCACACTGGCCCAATGGTTGGTCGGCTTGGTCGGTTACCAAACAGGTTTAGTGAAAGGTTTACAGGCCAATACCGAAAGACGTAAGCCCGTCCTATCCGTGGTATTCGTTGGTGCTCGCCTCATTGCCAAGCAACTTCAAATCCAGCGCTCAACTTTATTACAGGCGCTCCGGGATCTACAGGCACGCGCCATTGTGCAACTTGAATTTTGCTAGTCGAATTTGTGGGGATCCCTCAAGGGATGTCCCCTTTTTCTTGTGGGTACGCCGGAGCCGGTCGCCGATGCGATGGTGTACTTGCTTGAAGAGGGCGGCGGCGATGGATTTCAGATTTCGCCGCCTTACTACGGGCCGGATTATTACGCGGACCTCGTGGACTTACTCGTTCCGGTCCTGCGGAAAAGAGGCCTGTACCGCGATGATTACTCTGATAATACCTTGCGAGAATATCTCGCATAGATTAGTAAGAAAATGGCTAAACCTAAAGTGAGTTTCGGGCTGACCCTGTCCAACCGCGGCGTAGTTCTCGGCAGCACGACGGTGAAAGAAATCCTGGCTTTAAGCGTGGAGGCCGAGCAGTCCGGTGCCTTCGATTCGATCTGGGTCGGCGACAGCCTCTCGGCCAAGCCCCGGCTCGAATCGGTCAGCCTCTTGTCGGCAGTCGCCGCGCTGACCGAGCGCGTCAAGCTCGGACCCGCGTGCTTTGCCAGCTTTCCGCTGCGTCATCCGGTATTGCTGGCCTACCAGTGGGCGAGTTTTGACGTCGTCTGCGGCGGTCGCTCCATCATGGTTGCATGCCAGGGCGCGCGCGGGCAGGTCTCCGGCGAATCCGAAATCGAATGGGCGGCGATGAACATGAATCTGGCGGAACGGGCAGTCCGCATGGAAGAAGGCATCGAAATTGTGCGGAAGCTATGGGCCGGAGACGCGGTTTCTCACGAGGGCCGCTACTACCAGTTCGAGAATTTGACCATCGAGCCCAAACCCGTGCAGAACCCCTGCCCAATCTGGATTGCGAACAATCCCGAGATTTTCGGCGTCAAGGACAAGCTACTCGACCGCATAGCGCGGCGGGTAGCGGAGATCGCGGACGGTTGGCAGACAACCCTGGTCACGCCGCAGCAGTTTCGAAACGCGTGGCAGCGTATCGAGCGGCAGGCCGCGCAGATTGGGCGGGACGTCAGTGACATGCCGCGCTGCCTGTATTACAACTGCCACGTCAATGAGGATCGCGACACGGCTTTCCGCGAAGCCAAGGAATATCTCGACGCGTACTACACGACGGACTTCAGCCGCGAACAACTCGAAACGTGGGTGGCCATGGGCAGCCCGGAGCAATGTATCGAGGCGATTCGCGCGCGCGTCGAAGCCGGCGCCGACATCATCACCATACGATTGGCTGCCCGGAATCAGACGGAACAGCTGAGGCGCTTCGTCAGGGACGTCTATCCGGCTTTTCAATAGGTCGCCGGCGGAACACGCACGCGGCAAACGCCGTCAGGTTCGATCCTCGAGTCCCCGTTCGAGAGGGATAAAGGGGACATTCCACTTTTTCGTCCCGGAATAAGGCCACGATCTACGTTTAATTAGGGATGTCCCCTTTTTCGCCCCTTTTTCGGCAAACGGCCGAGGCTGTGTCAAAAGTATTTTCGAATTTTGAAAGTGGGAGAAGTTTAACCCGATTCGCCTACCTTAGGCGGTGCGTTCCCTTAATCAATCGTGCATAACAACCTAAGTGGGGAAAATTTTCGCGGTGGGCTCCATTTTTCGACTTTTGACACAGCCTCGGCCAGGAACTGCCGTTCGACCCTCATCCTACGCCCCGATGCTGGCTAGAAACCCGGGTCCGGATTTTGGCGGGTACTTAGCTAGTGTCCGTCCATAAACAGGCATTTTCTTCGATGGGCACGGAGAAATCGAGGTGTTGAAAGTAGGTTGTTGGAGCGGTAGCGGCGGTTCGGTGGGGGTCGAAGGGCTCTTCGAGCGTAATTGTGAGTACGTTCGCCGGCCGCAGAGCGCTGCAACCCAAAGTCGCCCGTTCGACGATATCGAGGAGGTCAGTTAGTGCGAGTGAACGTCGCTATTCGAGTTGATAGCGCGCGAGCAGGCTGAGGTTGTAGGCGACCACAGAAGACCACACGTAGGCTTCGAAGTGCGGCAGGCTCTTCCAGGTGCAACGTGCCAATCCGTATGCACGCTTCAGGCAGGAGATACCGGCCTCGATGCCGGCGCGGAAGTTGCGCAAGCGTCGATAGACCCACTGACTCTTGACCATGTCGGCGATCGCGAGCCCGCGCTTCTTGTGGAAGGCAACGTCTTCGATGCCTTCTGCTTTCGCCGCCCGGAGATTGTCGAGGCTCGCATAGCCGCCATCGGCGGCGACCTGTCGTGGCATCGTCCCGTAGTGTGTTCGATGCCGTTCGAGCATCGGCATGAAGCGCTGACTATCGACCGGATTGCCTCGCTCGATGACCACGTCGAGGATGAGGCCACTGCGCCCCGAAGCCAGATTGATTTTGTGTCCGTACTGAACGTCGCGCGCACCCTTTATGATGATGTCGGTATGCGGCTCGAACAAGCTCACGCACTTCTCGCTCGCGGGGACCTTCTCACCGCCGAACACCCGCCGCTCAGTTTGCGAAATCACCTGCAGAACAAGTGTTTCGTAGTGCGCTACCTGCGCTAGCCAGTCCGGCAGTTCAACGCCGGTGACGCCCGGGCTCAGCAGCTGCTCACGTACCCTCGCTACCGCTTCCAAGGTTGAACGCGTCGCCCCAATCAAATCGCGATACAGACGTTGGCGTTGCTTCGCACCACGCGCATACCACAGCGCCCGCGCACGCTTCTTCGCCAATCGAGTGTGGTTCACGAAGCACAACTCCGGCGCGCCAGGCAACTCGCGCGCCTGTGCGAGCAGACGAACCACAACACGCACGCCATCCCACAGCAGATGACTGTCGCTCGGCGCGTGGATGGCACTGTCCGTTACCGTGCTATCAATCCGTACACGCTGTGCCGGCTCAATGCGCGTCTCTTTCGCCGTCGCCAGCAGGGCGCGATGAATAGACTCCCACGTCGATACCTGGATCGCCGAGACCACCCGCTGTAAGGCAGACTTCTTCGGACGTTCATTACCCGGCAACCGGGCGAAGGCCTGAAAGCTCGCCGAGTCCTGCAGGTGAAAGGCCAGCTCCTCGTAACTCAATTGCCGGTGCTGCTTGAGCACCGCGCAGCGCAGCACCGACTCCGCCGACAGTCCGCGTCGACCGGTGGGCTTCAAACCCCGCCGACACAGATCGTTCATGACCGGCGTGAGGACCTTGGGGTGAGCATCGAGCCACTCGGACATGCCCTGCAGCTCTCGCCCCAGGTCATGGTCAGCAAACAGCTCGTATATACTCGCTTGGGCCGTGCGTTTCTGACGCATTCCCCCTCCTGTGGTGTCGATGATTGTGTGGAAAATCAGAGGTTTGAAGTTCCATTAGATCACGACCTACCGGAGGTTTCGATCCCTTAAGCGACAAATTTTCCTTTTTATTTCAACCGCATCGCGTTTAGGGATGCACACTAGCTAAGCCTTCCAGGTTCGGTTCAGTCCCCCATCCAGGCGTGTCGTCCAAAATTAAATATCCATCTACGATGGTTGGCTCGCGAGTAAAAATTTCGTTGTCCCAGGGCAAACGGTCAATGTCCGTTTCCATAATGCGCAGGTTAGGTACGCTTGCCGCGAAATGTGCGTTCATCATAGTCGCCAGGTGACCATAGAAGTTATGCGGCGCGATATTGACTTGGTAGGCATCGGCCATATTGGCGATTTTCATGGATTGCCAAACACCATTCCACACGGCGTCGACTATCACCACATCCATGGCCTGCTTTTGAAAGTATGGAATAAACGCCGGGCCACCCAGAATGGTTTCACACGAGCTAATAGGATGGCGGCTATGGTCTCGTATGTAGGCCAAGGCATCCGCGCTCGGTGTGTCGATTTCCACCCAGAACAAATTGAAATCGTCCAGTTCTCGTAATACTTTTAGATAGCCCTCTGTCTTGGCGTTAAAATTCAGGTCCAACAAAATATCTATGTCGTCCCCCGCACCTCCACGGAATGCTTCAAGATGGTGACGGACATTATCCAGTATATAGCGATCCACATTGAGCTCTGGCGCGAAAGGGAAATTGAATCCCGGTGCCCAATTGCGCGCCTCACCATCGTCGAAAGTGAACATATTCGTTTTTAGCGCGGTAAAACCTTTGTTGCGTACTTCCTCACCCATCGCCTTGACATCATCTAGCGAAGTTATGGCTGGTGGATAGTATTGCGGCGCGAAGATCCGCCAAGTCGCGCAATGGGACCAGTACACGCGAATGCGGTCTCGAATTTTACCGCCCAGAAGTTCGTAACAGGGCACACCCAACAGCTTAGCTTTCAGGTCAAGAAGCGCGTTTTCAATTGCGCCTATCCCCTCAGCGACAACGCCGACGTAGGCTGGCCGCGTAGCGCCGAGCATGATTGCAAATAGGCGCTCGTGTTCCATGGCATTTTGCCCGATGAGCCGTTCTCGTAGGGATTCAATGACGGCGGTTATGCCGGGCGAGCCGAACCCCTCGTCGTATTCGCTGTAGCCACACGTACCATCGGCCGCGACAATTTTCACAAAATGGTAGTTTCGCCATCCGGCATCACAATGTAGTGAATTTATCTGTTTAATTTGCAAAGTGGATCCTCCGGCGGGCAGATAAGTCGATCGTTAAGAAGGGTGCGCTCCCGGCGATGGTGCGATAAAGGGGATATTCCACTTTTTCGTCCCGGAATAACGCCACGACCTACGTATAATTAGGGATGTCCCCTTTTTTCCTTTCGCAGTTTATCAAGGCGACCTGGAAAGAGGATTGTCAGCGCAGATCCGGCAAGCGATAACCCTCTCTTTCGAGCTCGGCGCGGATGGTTTTCTTGTCGAGCTTGCCGGTCGCCGTCAACGCTAACTGGTCGACGAACACCACTTCGTCCGGTAGCTGCCACTTCGCGAAAGCTCGGCGGCAGTGCTCGATGACTTCCTCGGCAGCGATTTCCTCGCCATCGGCTCGTATCACCAGCGCGACCGGACGTTCGTCCCATTTCGGGTGGGGTTGCGCGACGACGGCGGCCTGCGCCACACCCGGCAACGCGCAGATATGATTCTCGAGGTCGACCGAGGAGATCCACTCACCGCCCGACTTGATCAGATCCTTGGAGCGGTCGGTGATGATCAGGTACTGCTCCGGATCGATCCGGGCGACGTCGCCCGTCAGCAGCCAGCCGTCGTGAAATTTATCGGGCTGCGGATCCCGGTAGTACTCGGCCGCGATCCACGGCCCGCGGATTAGAAGTTCGCCGAACGCATCGCCGTCGTGCGGAAGTGGCTTGAAGTCCTCGTCGACGATCTCCATTTCTAGACCCGGCGCCAGCAGCCCAGTCTTAGCCACGTTGTCGAACTGCTCATCGATCGAGAGCGGGCGGTGCGCACGTTTCGCGACACGCCGCGAAACTACGCCGAGCGGATTGGTTTCGGTCATCCCCCAGGCCTGGATCATTTCGACGCCGAGCGCGTCCCAGTACCAGCGCAGCAACGAGGCCGGCGGCGCCGAACCGCCGCACAAAACCCGCTCGAGTTTGGAGAGGTCCCAACGCTCGGGCTCCGCTTCAATGGCGGCGTGCACGCCCTGCCAGATCGTCGGCACCCCGCAGGCCAGGGTCACACCCTCTGTCGCCATCAGATCCAACAGCCGCGTCGGCTCCATGAAGCGGTTTGGGTAGACCTGTTTGGCGCCGAGCATCGTGGCGGTATAAGGCAGACCCCAACACATGGCGTGAAACATCGGCACGATACAAAAAACCGTGTCGGTGGCCGACATGGCCATGGTGTCAGTCATGGCCTCGGCCATGGTGTGTAAGTAAGTCGATCGGTGGGTGTACATCGCACCCTTCGGGTGCCCGGTCGTGCCGCTCGTATAGCAGAGGCCCAATGGCGCATGCTCGTCCAGATCGGGCCACGCGAACTCAGTGGGCTGACTACCGATGAAGTCCTCGTAATCGATCGCCCCGGGGAGATCAGTCTCCCAGTCCCCGGACTCCGAACTCACCACCACTCGCTCGACTGTGCGAAGTTTTTCCGCTAACGGCTCGAGCAGCGGCAGCAGATCCTCGTCGATCACGATCACCCGATCCTCGGCGTGATTGATGATGAATTCGAGGTCGCCGGGACTCAGTCGAATATTGACGGTGTGCAAGACCGCGCCCATCGACGGCACGGCCTGATACATCTCGAAGTGGCGGTGGTGGTTCCACATAAAGCTCCCCACCCGCTCGCCGACGCCGATGCCATGCGCCTTGAGCGCGTGGGCGAGCTGGCGCGCCCGCGCGGCGGTCTGGGCATAGGTCTGGCAGTGCACGCCGGTAGGGGTCGCGTTGACGATCTCTTCGTCGGGCGCGATCCAGGTGCCGCGATCCAAAAGCCGCCACATGAGCAGTGGCGTTCGCTGCATGGTCATGGCTGCAGTATAAGCTCGGCCGCGTCTCAGCTCGGCAGCGGCGGGCGCTGAGTATGCCAATCCGTATCCTGCTGGTAGGCATAGCCGGCACGCACGAGCATCGCCTCGCTGAGATGGGGTCCGATCAACTGAAAACCGAACGGAAGGCCGTCGGCATCGATGCCGCCCGGCAGGCTGAGCGTCGGACTGCCCGACATGTCGTACGGCGACGTAAAGGTGATGAGCCGTAGAAGATCTTCAGCGTCCTGCTCCAAGCACACCGCCTCCATGAAGGCGAGTGTCGGTGTCGGATAGGGAAGCGCCGGCGAGATAAAGCAATCGATGTCCTCGAACAGCGCCGCCAGATTGCCGGCGAATTTCTGGCGCTCGATCTGGAGCTTGGCGTAATCCATACCGCTCGTGCTGCGCCCGATTTCGATCAAGCACGCCAATCCCGGCCCGTACTGTTCCTTTTTCGCGGGATAGAACTCTTCGTGAAAGATGGCCGTCTCCACCCCGCAGAACTTCTCCCAACCGGTCACCATCTCGCGCATGTCCGGGAGGGTAACGGCTTTGATTTCTGCGCCGCATCCGCGCAACACCTCCACCGCCTGCATGACCATCGCAGCGACTTGATCGTCCACGGCTTCCGTGCAGTAGGCTTCATCGAGGCCGATGGTCAAATCTTTGATGGGCTTGTCGATCGCGGCGAGGTAATCCGGTACGGGCGCCGTCAGGCTCGTTGGGTCGTCCGGGTCGCGCCCGGCGATCACGCCCAAAATGGCGGCGGCATCGACACTTGACCGCGCCAGCGGACCGATGTGATCGAGGGATTCGGAGAGCGCGAACGCACCGGCGCGACTCACGCGGCCCCAGGTCTGCTTGAGCCCGGTAAGGCCGTTGCAATGGGCCGGCGAGCGGATCGAACCGCCGGTGTCGGTGCCGAGCGAGCCGAAGCAGAGCCCGGCCGCGGTCGCGACGCCCGAGCCGCTCGAGGAGACACCCGTCCAATAGTCCGCATGCCACGGATTGACGGGCGGCGAGATGTCGGGGTGATGGACGCCATAAGCGCCTTCGGTCAACTGCAGTTTGCCGAGGAACACGGCGCCCGCCTCACGGAGCTTGGCCACGACCGTGCAGTCGACGCCCGGATTCCAATCGCGGTTCGCGAACGAGCCGACATGGGTGGGTGCGTCCTTGGTGGCGCACAGATCCTTCAGACCGAAGGGCACGCCGTGCAGTGGCCCGCGGCATTCACCCCGGCCGATCTCGGCATCCGCCTGCTCGGCTTGGGCGAGGGCGACATCCGCCATGCTCGTGACATAGCTCCGGAGCGCGCCATCGAGCGCCTCGATCCGCGCCAGCATGTGGCGCGTCACTTCGACAGACGAGAGCTCGCGCGCTTGCAATTTTTTCGACAACTCGATGAGCGTCAGATAGTGGATGTCGGTCATGCGGGCGCCTCCTGTTTCTTTGGCGCCGATATTAAACCGAGCGCGCCGGCAAACACGAGCGGTTCGATGATGGCGACACTCATTTTAGCCGTATGTGATTCAATACCGATCGATTAATTCGACCGGGAGGAGCGATCATGCAGTTCAATCGGAAAGAAAAGGTGTCAGGTTTATTTAGAGCCGTTCGCTATCTACGGAAAAAATAAACCTAACACCCTGAGGAATCCCCATAAAACTCCAACGAAATACAAAGCGATAGATTGATTTGTCGGTTCGTTGAATCTGCATGGCTCGAGTTGATCTCAGTTGTTGCAAGACAATCTGTGAACGACGAGGGGATAAAGGGGACATTCCACTTTTTCGTCCCGGAATAACGCCACGATCTACGCTTAATTAGGGATGTCCCCTTTTTATGGAGGAGTACGAGATGGAACGTTACGCTTGCGCATCGACATAGAATCTATACTCCGACGTACCGCTTCAAAAACGCGTTCTTATGCTTGATCTTGCCGTTCTCAAAGGTGAAGACATCAACGCCGTGCACTTTCATCTTTCTGCCGCCTTTATCCGAAAATTCGAAATCCCACTCCGAACACGCGCTATCGTCGGCAATGTTGGCGAGCTTAGTCGGGACTATGGTGCCGTCGGGGAAAGCCGCAAATCCCTTTTCTAGCACCGCGCGAATGGCGGCATGGCCGGTGTGACTTCGGCCCAGGTTCTCTGGCCCGCTAGGCTCGTGATAGGTGCCGTCTTCGGCAAACAGCGAAAGGATCGTATCGACGTCCTGTTCATTCCAGGCGATCGTCAGCATATCGAGCAGCTTTTTAATCGACATGGGATGGTCCTTTGCTTGTTTGCTTGTTTGCTTGTTTGCTTGTTTGCTTGGCTGGAATTCGTCAAATTCGCCTTGCGCGCCCAGGTCACCGCGGTTTCTGAGCACCGGGGTCAGGTCTTGCCTTTTGCCTGTTCGCGATATCCGGTGTTGGACGAAAGTGGAAATTCGATGGCTCCCCGGGACGGGCTCGAACCGCCGACCTAGTGATTAACAGTCACCCGCTCTACCAACTGAGCTACCGGGGATTGGGAGGGAGGCGCGTATGGTACTGAGGCCCCAAGATCGGATCAACGCGCGCGCCGTTCAGGTAAGCGCCTCTTGTAGCCTGGTCATCGCGTCCTTCAGCACGTCCATGCTGGTTGCGTAGGGAAACCGCATGCACCCTGCAGCGCCGAACGCCGATCCGGGGACGCCGGCGACGCCCGCGTGGTCCAGCAGGTATGCCGCGAGTTGCAGGTCGTCGTCGATATCGGCCGCGCGCTCGATGACGCCGCTCATGTCGGGGAAGGTGTAGAAGGTCTCTGCCGACGGCTGCACCTCGACGCCCTTGATCCGATCCAGTTCACGGATGACGAAATCATGCCGTTGCTTGAAGACGGCGGATTGCTCCGCCAGCGACGACTGGTCGCCGTTCAATGCGGCCGTCGCTGCGACCTGCGCGATCGAAGTCGGGTTCGAGGTGCTTTGCGACTGGATCTTCTTCATCGCTGCAATGAGGCTTGCCGGACCGGCGGCGTAGCCTATCCGCCAGCCGGTCATCGCATAGGCCTTGGATACCCCGTTCAGGACCACGGTGCGCTCGTGCAACTGGGGCACGGCATTGAGTACGTTGATAAAAGGTTCGCCGGTCCACAGGATGTGTTCGTAAATGTCGTCGGTGGCGACGCAGACGTCCGGAAAATCGATCAAAACGGAGCCCAGCGCTTCGAGTTCGGATCGCGTATATACGCTGCCGCTCGGATTCGATGGACTGTTCAGGATCAGCAGCCGCGAGCGCTTACCGAGAGCGCCGCGAAGCTGCTCGGCGGTGATCTTGAAACAGCTCGCGATGTCCGTTCGCAGGATGACGGGTTCGGCGCCCGCCAAGCGTGCCATGTCAGGGTACGACACCCAATATGGCGCGGGGATGATCACTTCGTCGCCATCGTTCAACAGCGCCTGCATCAGGTTGTAAATGCTGTGCTTGCAGCCGCTCGATACCAATATCTGCTCCAGGGAGAACCGCAAGTTGTTTTCCCGCTCGAATTTTTCGATGATGGCCTGTTTCAATTCGAGCGTGCCGTCCACCGCCGTGTACTTAGTAAACCCATCGTTGATCGCGACTATCGCAGCGGCCTTGACGTGCTCGGGCGTGTCGAAATCCGGTTCGCCGGCCGCGAGGCTCAGGATGTCTTTACCTGCGCGTTCCAGCTCGGCAGCTTTCGCGGATATCGCCATCGTCGGTGACGGCCTGACGCTTTGCGCGCGTAGTGACGGTTTGACCTCCAAGGCGCGAACCTCCTCTTTCGTTTGCATTGGGCGACGCGGGGGCCGTGTACTATACGAACTCCTGATGACCCCGCAAGCATGACACCTCACATCGATGCCTTGACCCGTCGATGAGCAAGAACCTCGCTCTCGAATCGACATTCGACCCCGCCGGCGGCCAGCCGCAAGCCATTGCGGCGCTGGTCGAAGGGCTTGAAGCCGGCCTCTATCATCAGACGCTGCTCGGCGTCACCGGTTCCGGCAAGACCTTTACCATCGCGAAAGTGATCGAGGCAGTGCAGCGTCCGACCCTGATAATGGCGCCGAACAAGACCCTCGCCGCGCAACTCTACGGTGAGATGCGCGAGTTCTTCCCGCAGAACGCGGTCGAGTATTTCGTGTCCTACTACGATTACTACCAGCCCGAGGCCTATGTTCCGGCTTCGGACACTTATATAGAGAAGGACGCCTCGATCAACGATCACATCGAGCAGATGCGTCTGTCGGCGACCAAGGCACTGCTAGAGCGGCCCGATACGATCATTGTGGCCACGGTCTCGGCCATCTACGGCCTGGGTGAGCCCGACGAATACCATGCCATGGTGCTGCACCTGCGCCGTGGGGACATCATCGATCAGCGAGCGCTTCTGCGGCGGCTTGCGGATCTCCAGTACCGGCGCAACGATTACGAACTGGAACGCGGCAGCTACCGGGTTCACGGGGAGATCATCGACATTTTCCCCGCGGAATCGGATCGGAATGCCTTGCGCGTGGAGTTGTTCGACGACGAAATAGAATCGCTGGCGCACTTCGATCCCCTTACCGGCGAAGTTCTGCGCAAGGTGCCGCGTTTTACGATTTACCCGAAATCGCATTACGTGACGGCGCGCGAAACCGTGCTGCGGGCGATCGAGACGATCAAGGTCGAACTGGTCGAACGGCTCGAACAATTGCGCGCGCTCAACAAGCTCGTTGAGGCGCAGCGCCTGGAGCAGCGCGCGCGTTTCGACATCGAGATGATGGCCGAGATCGGCTACTGCAACGGCATCGAGAACTACAGCCGTCACCTCTCCGGGCGTGCGCCCGGCGAGCCGCCGGCGACGCTGTTCGAATACCTGCCGAAGAACACGCTGCTCGTAATCGACGAAAGCCACGTGACCGTGCCACAGTTGGGCGGCATGTACCGGGGCGATCGCTCGCGCAAGGAAAACCTGGTGGAATATGGATTCAGGCTGCCGTCGGCACTCGATAACCGGCCGCTCAGGTTCGATGAATTTGAACAAATGGCGCCGCAGATGATCTTCACGTCCGCGACGCCCGGGCCTTACGAGGAAAAACACGCTGATCGGGTGGTCGAATTGGTCGTGCGGCCTACGGGGCTGATCGACCCGCGAGTCGAAGTGCGGCCAGTCGGAACCCAGGTTGATGATTTGCTGTCGGAAATCAACATCTGCGCGGCACGCAACGAGCGCGTGCTGGTGACGACCTTGACCAAACGCATGGCCGAGGACTTGACCGACTACCTCGCCGAGCATGGGGTGCGGGTGCGGTATCTGCACTCGGACATCGACACCGTCGAGCGCGTGGAAATCATCCGCGATCTGCGGCTCGGTGAATTCGATGTGTTGGTCGGGATCAATCTGCTGCGCGAAGGCTTGGACCTTCCCGAGGTATCACTGGTTGCAATTCTCGATGCCGACAAGGAAGGCTTTCTGCGGTCCGATCGGTCGTTGATCCAGACCACCGGCCGCGCCGCGCGCAATATCGACGGTCGCGCCATTATGTATGCGGATACCGTGACCGGTTCGATGCAACGAGCGCTGGACGAGATGGAGCGGCGCCGGCAGGTGCAGATCGAATTCAATATCGAGCACGGCATCACGCCGAAAGGGATCCGCAAGCATGTCACGGACATTATGGAAGGTGCCTATTCATCGGGCACCGGAAAACCGCGTCGGGCGCTTCGTGCCGCCGAGAAGCGGGCCGAATATGCCGGGCTGTCCGATGAGGGGTTGATGAAGAAGGTTAAACAATTGGAAGAACGCATGTATCGTCATGCGCGCGATCTGGAATTCGAAGAGGCTGCCCGCATCCGCGACGAGATCGCGGCGCTCAAGACGGATCTGCTCGACATGCCGGTCGTTGCTGTTCGTTAAGAAGCCTTTCGGTTAGGTAATCTACTATCGCTGTCAAACAGCAACGGCCCGCTATAATGCCCGCCCGTGATTAAGCGTCTCCTTCTCATCGTCATCGTGATCGCCGGCGTCGGTGGCGCGACCTATGCGCTGAAGATGAAAAAGATGGAGGAGATGGCGGCCATCAGCAGCCGTGTATTTCCGCCGTCCGCCGTCACCGTGGCTGAGCTCCAGTCCGAAAGCTGGCGGCAGACCTTGTTCGCCGTGGGATCCGTCGTCGCCGAGCAGGGGATCGACGTGACCGCTCCACTGCCCGGCACCGTGACCGAAATCAAATTCGAATCCGGCGAAGAGGTCAAGCGCGGGAAGATCCTGGTGCAAATGGACATCGGCGTCGACATGGCCGAGCTCGACGGTTTGATCGCCGCGCGCGAATTGCGGGAATTGCAGTTTGAACGCGCCAAGAGACTGCTGGGCGAACATCAGATCTCGCAATCGGATTACGACGCGGCGCGTGCTGCGCGCGATGAGGCAGAAGCCGCGATGCAGGCCAAGAAGGCCTATATCGCGCGTAAGCGGGTCTACGCGCCTTTCGATGGGACGCTGGGCATACGCATGATCGATCTCGGCGAACATCTCGAGCCGGGTGATCCGGTCGTGCCGCTGCAAATGCTCGACCCGATTCACGTCGATTACGCGTTGCCGGAGCAGTTCCTGAGCCGGCTGGCGATCGACCAGGCCATCGAAATCGAAGTGCCGGCCTATCCCGGGGAAAAGTTTCACGGCGCAATCACCGCCATCGAACCGGGCATCGATCCCAACACCCGCAGTGTGAGAATTCGCGCGACGCTGGCCAATCCCGAGCGGCGGCTGCGTCCCGGTATGTTCGCCGAGGTGTGGACGATCGAACCAGCGCGTAAAGAGGTGTTGTCGCTGCCGGAGACCGCAGTGACCTACAGCCCCTTCGGCGACACCGTATTCATCGTCGTCGAGCAGGACGGTGCCACCATCGTCGAGCGCCGGCGGGTGCGGACCGGGGAAGTGCGCGACGGGCGCGTCGAAATTGTCGCGGAGATCGCGCGGGGCGATCGGGTCGTTGCGGTGGGACAGAATAAGCTTCGCAACGGCATGCCGGTCACGATCACAGAAAACGTCTCCGCCGCCCTGGCGAGCGAAACGCCTTGAACCTGACCGACATCTTCATCCGCCGCCCGGTCCTCGCGAGCGTCATCAGCTTGATGATCCTCGTCCTCGGCGTGCGCTCGATTACGCTGCTGGAACTACGGCAGTATCCGAAAACCGAGAACACCCTGATCACCGTGCGTACGACCTATCCGGGCGCCAGCAGTGAACTCGTCAAGGGCTTCATCACCACGCCCTTGCAGCAAGCGATCGCGGAAGCCGACGGCATCGATTTTCTCAAGGCCACCAGCAAGCAGGGGATCTCCGTGATCGAGGCATACATGGAGCTCAATTACGATCCCAATGCCGCGGTCGCCGAGATCCAGGCCAAGGTCGCGAGCCAGCGCAACGTGCTGCCGGAGGAGGCCAACGATCCGGTTATCGATTCGCAGACGGGCAATCCAACGGCGCTGATGTATCTGGCGTTTTACAGCGATTCGATGTCGCCGCCGGAAATCACGGATTACCTGATCCGCGTAGTGCGGCCCCGGCTGCAGGCGATCCCCGGCGTTGCCAAGGCGAGGATGATCGGGGACAAGACCTATGCCATGCGTATCTGGCTTGATCCCCGGCGCATGGCGGCCATGAACGTTACGGCGGCTGACGTTCGCCGCGTTTTACTCGCCAATAATTACTTGTCCGGTGCCGGGGAAACTAAAGGCGAGTACGTCGCCGTCGACTTGAGCGCGACGACCGACATCTCGAGCGTCGATGAATTCAGGGACCTGGTGGTGCGCGAGGAAACCGGCGTCATCGTGCGCCTCTCGGACGTCGCCCGCATGGAACTCGGTGCCGAGGATTACGAATCGACCGCCTGGTACAACGGCAAGACGGCGCTTTTCCTCGGCATCACCCCGACGCCCGGTGCCAATCCCCTGACGGTTGCCGAGCGGATTCACGCGGAGATCCCCGACATCAGTGCACAGATGCCGAGCGGGCTCAAGGTGTTCATTCCGTACGACGCCAGCGAATTCATCCAGGAATCGATCGAGGAAGTGTTCACCACCCTGGCCCAGGCCGTACTCATCGTGCTCAGCGTCATTCTGCTAACTTTGGGGTCGGTGCGCGCCGCGTTCATCCCCGCTGTCGCGCTGCCGCTGTCGCTCATCGGCGGCGCTTTCCTGATGCTCTTGATGGGCTTTTCCATCAATCTGCTGACCTTGCTCGCATTGGTGCTGGCAATCGGCCTGGTGGTCGACGATGCCATCGTCATCGCCGAGAACATCCACCGCCACATCGAAAAGGGGCGTGCGCCGCTGGAGGCCGCGTTCGTCGGTGCGCGGCAACTGCAGCTTCCCATCATCGCGATGACCACGACCTTGATTGCCGTCTACGCGCCGATCGGATTTATGGGCGGGCTGGTAGGAACCTTGTTCACCGAATTCGCCTTTACTCTCGCCGGCGCGGTGCTGATCTCAGGCGTCGTTGCGCTGACCTTATCGCCCATGTTGTGTTCGAGAGTGTTCAAGGCCGACAAGCACGGTCGTTTCGAGCTGCTCGTTGAGCGAATCTTCAACGTCCTCGCGGATGCCTACAAGGCGGTCTTGCATAAATTCCTCGACTTCACCTCAGTCATCGTCGTGTTCGGCATTGCGATCCTGGTCAGCATATATTTCATGTTCGTCATGAGCCAGACGGAACTCGCTCCGATGGAGGATCAAAGCATCATCTTCATGATGGCGCGGGGACCGCAGACGGCCACGGTCGAATACGACGAATATTACGGCCATCGCATGGTGGAGTTGTTCGAAGACATTCCGGAGCATCAGGAAAGCTTTGCGATGCTCGGCTTCAACAATGCGCGCAACACGATCTTCATGGGTTTCAAGATGCCGCCCACTTCGCAGCGCGAGCGCGCGCAGTGGGAGGTGCAGAACGAATTGCAACAGAAGCTTTTCGGGATTACGGGCCTTCAAGTCTCCGCGTTTGGGCGCCCGAGCCTGCCGTCACCCGGCCGCGGTCTGCCGGTTCAGTTCGTGGTGACCTCGGCGGCCGACTACGAAGCGCTCGACGGCGTGGTGGATGAACTGCTCGGCCGCGCCATGCAAAGCGGGCGTTTCATGTTTTTGCAGAAATCGGTCGAGTTCAATCGGCCCAAAGCGACCATCCTGATCGATCGCAATCGCGCAGGGATACTCGGCATTCGGATGGACGACCTGGGCCAGGAGCTGGCGACTCTGTTGGGCGGCAATCACGTCAACTGGTTCAACCTGGAAGGCCGGAGTTACAAGGTGATTCCGCAGGTCGAACGCAAGTTCCGCGCGAGCCAGGACATGCTCGACGATTATTACGTGCGCACCGGAGACGGCAAGCTGGTGTCCCTGTCTACCATCGTCTCCTTCGAGCGCTCGGTGGAACCGAGCGAGCGGCTCCAATTCCAGCAATTGAATGCGGTCATCCTCGAGGGCGTCCCGGCGGAGGGCGTCGCCATGGGCGACGCCCTCGACTACTTGGAGATGGCGGCGAGAGAAATCTTGCCGAAGAATTATTCGTGGGATTACGCCGGCGAGTCACGTCAATATGCGCAGCAGGGCAGCGCGCTGATGATGACGTTTTTCGTCGCACTGCTCGTGATCTACCTCGTACTCGCCGCGCAGTTCGAAAGCTGGCGGGATCCGCTGATCATATTGATGTCGGTACCTATGTCGATCGCCGGGGCGATGATCTTCATTGCACTCGGGTTTGCCACCTCCAACATTTATACGCAGGTCGGGCTGATCACCCTGATCGGCCTCATTACCAAGAATGGAATCTTGATCGTCGAGTTCGCGAACCA
The DNA here is from genome assembly GCA_963662545.2 of Gammaproteobacteria bacterium. Taxonomy (GTDB): domain Bacteria; phylum Pseudomonadota; class Gammaproteobacteria; genus JAYYZW01. The sequence goes on along the minus strand of CAXXLL010000003.1, from coordinate 150,928 downwards.
GGTCCAGATCGTACGCGGTCTGCCCAAGCGCGAAGCGATCGAGGAGGCCGCGCGCATTCGTCTGCGCCCGATATTAATGACGACCATCTCAATGGTCGTCGCCATGGTCCCGCTGCTGACCGCAAGCGGCCCAGGTGCCGTCAGCCGCTTTCACATCGGACTCGTGATTGCGAGCGGGCTTGGCATCGGCACCGTTTTCACGCTTTTCGTGGTGCCGGCTTTCTACCTCCTACTGGCCCGCGACCACGGTGCGGATGCCGCCCGGCAACAAATACCGGCTGTACAAGAAACGATCGCCTGAATAGCCCGCGCCATGTTCGCTAAGGCCGCGCTTTCTGGCTTATAATCCGCGCCCGGCGATGGGCGAGCCGGAAAAAGAGAAAGCCATTTAACATAGCTTTCTCCCAGCGAGCACCCGGCCACGATTGGCCGGGCTGGGGCTAAACGAAGACGAATACGTTGCGCCAGGGATGGCAGGTAAGGATTATTAAGTAATAGGCGCGTAGCTCAGCTGGTTAGAGCACCACCTTGACATGGTGGGGGTCGTTGGTTCGAGTCCAATCGCGCCTACCAATTTCGATGACCTCTCGTATCGGTCACGGAGCATGACATGCCCACCATCACCCTGCCCGACGGTAATCAGAAACAGTTCGAAGCGCCGGTCACGGTGTATGAGGTCGCTACGTCTATCGGTCCAGGTCTCGCGAAGGCGGCACTGGCCGGAAGGATCGACGGCCGTCTGGTCGACACGGCGTATCGAATCGAACGAGACGCCGAACTGGCCATCGTTACCGCGCGCGACGCCGACGGGCTCGACGTTATCCGGCACAGCACTGCGCATATGCTGGCGCAAGCCGTCAAGCAATTGTTTCCCTCGGCTCAGGTTACCATCGGCCCGGTCATCGAGGATGGTTTCTATTACGATTTTGCGTTCGAGCGGTCGTTCACGCCGGAAGATTTGGAGGCGATTGAGAAACGCATGGCGGACCTGGCCAAGGCCGACTACGCGATCGAGCGCCGGGTCATGGACAGGGACGAGGCGGTGGCTTTCTTTCGGGGCATGGGCGAAGAATACAAAGCGGAGATCATCGCGGCAATCCCTGCCGGGGACGAGATCTCACTCTACGCTCAGGGAGATTTCGTCGATCTGTGTCGCGGACCGCACGTACCGAGCACCGGCGCACTCAAGGCCTTCAAGCTGACCAAGATTGCCGGCGCGTATTGGCGCGGCGATTCGAACAATGAAATGCTACAGCGTATTTACGGCACGGCCTGGGGCGAGAAGAAGGAACTCAAAGCCTATCTGCATCGCCTGGAGGAAGCGGAGAAGCGCGATCACCGGAAACTCGGGAGGCAACTGGATCTCTTTCATTTTCAGGAGGAAGCGCCGGGCATGGTGTTCTGGCACGAGAAGGGCTGGGCACTCTACCGGGTCGTCGAGCGCTACATTCGCGAAGTCTGCTATGCCGATTACCGGGAGGTCCACACCCCGCAGGTGCTCGATCGCAGTCTGTGGGAGAAATCGGGTCACTGGGACAAATTCCACGACATGATCTTCGCGACGAGCTCGGAAAATCGTGAATACGCCCTTAAACCGATGAATTGTCCCGGGCACGTACAGATTTTCAACCATGCACTACGCAGTTATCGCGACTTGCCGTACCGCATTGCAGAATTCGGCATCGTGCACCGCAACGAGCCGTCCGGGACGCTCCACGGTCTGCTGCGCGCGCGGCGCTTTACCCAGGACGACGCCCACATATTCTGCACGGAGGACGGCCTGCAGGCCGAGGTCAGCCAGCTCATCGACATGACTTTTCGGGTGTACCGCGACTTCGGCTTCGATGAGATTGAAGTCGCCCTGTCGCTTCGCCCGGAGCAGCGGGTCGGCGCCGATTCGCTCTGGGACAAAGCCGAGTCAGCGCTGGATCTCGCTCTAAAAAACAAGGGTTTGGAGTATAAAGTGCAGCCGGGTGAAGGCGCGTTCTACGGTCCTAAAATCGACTTTAGCCTGCGTGATTGCATCGGTCGGGTGTGGCAGTGTGGGACCGTGCAGGTTGATTTTTCGATGCCCGAGCGGCTGGGCGCCAAATTCATCGCCGATGACGGCGTACGGCGTGTACCCGTAATGATCCACCGCGCGCTCCTCGGCTCGCTCGAACGCTTCATCGGGATCCTGATCGAAGAGCACGCGGGCCGTTTCCCCCCGTGGCTGGCCCCGATTCAGGCCGTGTCGATGAGCATTACCGAAAAGCACGCAGATTACGCGTTTCAAGTATCGGAAACCCTGAAGAATCAAGGGTTCCGGGCCGCTTCAGACTTGAGAAACGAGAAGATCGGGCTTAAAATCCGCGAGCATACGTTGCAGCGTATCCCTTATATGCTCGTCGTCGGCGAGCGGGAAATGGAACACGGAACCGTGGCCGTGCGGGCGCAGGGCGGAGACGACTTGGGCGAAATGTCACTCGATGACTTCGCGCAACGGCTTCGCCACGAAGTAGCACAGCGCGGAAAAAATTCGTTGGAGGGTTAAGAATATAGCCACCGAAAAAAAGAATCGCGTAAACGGTGCCATAGACGTACCCGAAGTCAGATTGATAGCCGCCGACGGAAGTAACCGCGGTGTCATGTCGATCGAAGACGCACGTCTAGAGGCCGAATCATCTGCTCTGGATCTCGTGGAGATCGTACCGACCGGCGAACCGCCCGTATGCCGGGTCATGGATTTCGGCAAGTTTCTTTTCGATCAGAACAAGAAACGTCATGCGGCGAAGAAAAAGCAGAAACAAATCCAGGTCAAGGAAGTCAAGTTCCGGCCTGGTACGGATGAAGGCGACTATCAAATCAAGCTCCGCAACCTCAGACGATTTCTGGAGGGCGGCGACAAGGTTAAAGTGACCTTACGGTTTCGTGGGCGTGAGATGGCTCATCAAGAACTCGGCGCGCAAATGCTCGATCGCGTCGAAACCGACCTCGATGAGTTGGGTAACGTGGAGCAATACCCGAAACTCGAAGGGCGACAAATGGTAATGGTGATCGCGCCCAAGCGGCACCAATAGATCGAATCTTCGTCGTTCATTGTGATCGTATTTGAGAGCTTGGGGCTTATTAACAAGCCATAAAGCGGCGCGTACGTGAATAATTTTGAGATAGGTTTTACAGCATGCCGAAAATGAGGACGAATCGCGGTGCGGCAAAACGCTTCGCAAAAACGAGTACCGGGAAGATCAAGCGGCGGCAATCGTTCAAGAGCCATATCCTGACGAAAAAGAGCCCGAAGCGAAAACGGAAATTGCGGCAAGGTGCGCTGATCGCGCACGCCGACAAGGACCAAGTACGTCGATTGATCCCCGGGTTTTAAGGGATTCGAACATTTGTATTGAGGATTACTAAGCGATGGCACGAGTAAAGCGCGGGGTGCAGGCGCACGCCCGGCACAAAAAAGTGATTCGGCAAGCCAAGGGCTACCGCGGCCGGCGCAAGAATGTGTTCCGGGTCGCCAAGCAGGCGGTCATCAAGGCCGGCCAATACGCTTATCGTGATCGCCGCCAGCGCAAGCGGCAGTTTCGCGCCCTTTGGATCGTTCGTATTAATGCAGCAGCACGCGAACACGGGTTGAGCTATTCCGTATTCATGCACGGGCTTGCGCGCGCGGAAATTGTCGTCGATCGTAAGATGCTCGCCGACCTGGCCGTGAACGACCAAGCCGCATTCGCGGCACTTGCGGAGCGTTCGAAGACCGCGCTTGCCGGCTGAAGCCAAGCGCGGCAGTTTGACCGAATAAATAGGGGAGGCGGGGACCTCCCGCGCCTGTCGTAATCGTTCGATTACCGTCCACATGACCGACGTCGAAAATATTGTCGCGGAAGCCGAGAGCGCCACTGCCGTAGCGGACACGCTCGAGGCGCTGGACGACGTCCGGATCCAGTACCTTGGAAAGAACGGTCAACTGACCGCCTTGCTGAAGAATCTGGGTCAACTGCCGGCCGCGGAGCGCCCGGCGGCCGGCCAGGCGATCAACGACGCCAAGCAGCGCGTCAATGCGACCGTTGAGATGCGACGCAAGGCGCTCCAAAATGCCGATCTCGAAGCGAGCCTCGAGCGCGATCGAATTGACGTCACCCTGCCCGGGCGCGGCGTTCTGCCAGGCGGCGCCCATCCGATCAGCAGCGTGATGGAGCACATCGAGTCTATTTTTCGCCACGCCGGATTCGACGTCGTGCTGGGTCCCGAAATCGAGGACGACTACCACAACTTCGAAGCCCTTAATATCCCCGCCCACCATCCTGCGCGTGCAATGCACGACACCTTTTACTTCGCTGACGGAACCCTACTGCGAACCCACACCTCTCCCGTCCAGATCCGCGTCATGGAACGGCAGCAGCCGCCGCTGCGCATCATCGCGCCCGGCCGAGTTTATCGCCGCGATTACGATCAGACCCACACACCGATGTTTCACCAGGTCGAAGGCCTGCTCATCGATGAAGACGTGACCATGGCCGATCTCAAGGGCGTGCTCGACGCTTTCCTGAAGTGTTTCTTCGAACGGGACGATCTGCAGATTCGTTACCGCCCATCGTACTTTCCATTCACCGAACCGTCGATGGAGGTCGATATCAAGCTCGAATCGGAACACGGTATCGGTGACTGGTTGGAGATCATGGGGTGCGGAATGGTGCACCCGAATGTGTTCGCAAGCGTCGGCATCGACAGCGAGCGCTACCGTGGATTCGCATTTGGTCTCGGTGTGGAGCGTATGGCCATGCTGCGCCACGGGATTTCCGACCTCAGGGTCTTTTTCGACAACGACATCCAGTTCCTGAGGCAGTTCGCTTGAGTGCCGCGGCACATTACCAGAGACGCTGATGAAGGTGAGCGAACAATGGTTGCGCGAGTGGGTCGACCCACCGCTCGACGTCGACGCCATCGCCGAGCGCCTAACGCTCGGTGGTCTCGAAGTCGGCAATATCGTGCCGGCGGCGCCCTCGCTGGCCGGCGTCATCGTCAGTGAAGTCATCGAAGTTCAAGCACATCCTCGTGCCGATCGCTTGAGTCTCTGCCGCGTTTCCGACGGCCGGGAGGTACACCAGGTCGTGTGCGGTGCGCCCAATGTGGTGCCGTCGATGAAGACGGCCTATGCCGCGCCTGGCATTAGCCTGCCGGGCGGTCGCACTATCGAGCGCGCCCGTATTCGGGGCGTCGAATCGTCCGGCATGCTGTGTTCGGCGGCGGAGCTGGGTCTGGGTGAGGATGCATCGGGGATTCTCGAACTACCGGCTTCGGCGTTGCCCGGCGCGCAGCTCACGGAGGTACTCGGTCTTGACGACGCCATTATCGACATCGATCTAACCCCGAATCGGGGTGATTGCTTTTGCATAATCGGTATTGCGCGCGATCTCGCCACCCTCACCGACTCACCGATGAAGATGCCCGAGGTGGCGAGCGTAGTTGCAAAAAGCGACGTCCGATTCACAGTTGAGCTGGCGGATGGCGATGCTTGTCCGCGCTACGCCGGACGTGTGATCGAGGGCCTCGACCCACACGGTCGAACGCCCCTGTGGATGCAGGAACGCTTGCGACGATCGGGTGTTCGCTGCGTACACCCGTTGGTCGACGTGACCAACTACGTGATGCTCGAATTCGGCCAGCCGATGCACGTCTTCGATTGCGACAAGCTTGAGAAACGAATTATCGTGCGCGGCGCGAACGCGGGCGAGCGCCTCATATTGCTTGACGGACAGGAACTCGAACTCGACGAAGGTACGCTCGTGATCACCGACGAATCCGGTCCGGTTGCCTTGGCGGGCGTCATGGGCGGGGAGATGACGGCCGTGTCGGCCGTTACAACCAAGGTCTTTCTCGAAAGCGCATTCTTCGAACCCGTGCGCCTCGCCGGTGTCGCGCGGCGTTACCGGCTGCATACCGACGCTTCGACGCGGTTCGAACGGGGTGTCGATCCAACCATGCAGGCGCGCGCCGTCGAACGGGCAACGGCGTTGATCCTGGAGATCTGCGGCGGATCCGCCGGGCCGTGCGAAGTGTCGGACCTTGGCACTACGGCGTTACCCGCGACGATCGAGTTTCGTCCGGCCGCGGTTGAACGCTTGCTCGGGGTCCGGGTAGATGAGGGGCGCATCGAGAAGATTTTCGAATCTCTCGAGATGAAGGTCGAGCGTCGCGGCGGGACATGGCAGGTATCCCCACCCGCGTTTCGATTCGATATCGCCATGGAGGAGGACCTCATTGAGGAGGTCGCGCGCGTACACGGATACGACGCTATCCCCTGCCGGATCCCACCAGGCGCAGCCGCGCCTGCGGTCCCGGTACGCGAATCGACGGTCGAAGGCAGCCTGAGACGATGCCTGACCGCCCGCGGTTATTTCGAGGCCGTCACCTACAGCTTCATCGATCGGGACTTGAGCCGGCTGTTCGAGCCGGATGTGGAGCCCGTCTTGCTGGAAAACCCGATCTCCAGCGACATGTCTGCCATGCGGCGCTCCCTGTGGCCGGGGCTCGCCGTCGCCGCCCGTTACAACCTGAATCGCCAGCGCGAAGACATCAGCCTGTTCGAAATCGGGATGGTTTTTCGACGTGATGGGGGTCAATTGTCGCAAGTTCATCGAATTTCGGGGGTGCGCTGTGGTCGAGCAGTGCTGCAACAATGGGGTGAGCCACTGCGAGACACGGATTTTTATGATTTGAAACAGGATGTTGAATCCCTAATAAAAACCCTGGGCCTGGCTGGGCTCAAGATCGAACCTGGTACGCACCCAGCCCTGCACCCGGGGCAGAGTGCCCGCATCATGCTCCGGACCGAGAACATCGGCTGTCTGGGCGCCTTACACCCTGTGATTGCTCAGTCCATCGAAGTTGATAAGCCCTTGTTTCTGTTCGAATTTTCCTATAATTTTGGGGCCGCCCCCTCGATTCCGAAGTTTCGGCCGATATCGAAATTTCCGGCAGTTCGGCGCGATATCAACGTGATCGTGGACGAATCGGTGGCGGCCACCGCCTGTCTCGAAGCGGTGCGGGAAGCGGCTGGCGAGCATCTAAAAGATCTGCAGTTATTTGACGTATATCGAGGGCAAGGTATTGATAACGAAAAAAAAAGTCTCACCATAGGCTTGCTTTTCCAGGCCCTTTCCAGCACTCTTGTGGATGACGAAGTCGATAGCGCGATGCAGCGCGTGCTCGAAAACCTTTCGAATCGCGTTGGGGGGAGATTGAGGGAGTAGTTCGATGGCGTTGACCAAGGCCGAAATGGCAGAGCGATTGTTCGAGGATTTGGGCCTCAACAAACGCGAAGCCAAGGAACTCGTCGAGGCATTCTTCGAGGAGATCCGAGCATCTCTAGAGGCGGGTCAACAAGTTAAGTTATCAGGCTTTGGTAACTTCGATCTTCGCGATAAGAACCAGAGACCGGGGCGCAATCCCAAAACCGGCGAGGAGATTCCGATCAGCGCGCGGCGCGTCGTTACATTTAGGCCCGGTCAGAAACTGAAAGCCAGAGTAGAAGCTTATGCTGGAAGCATCGAACAATAACGAACTGCCCGTCATTCCCGGTAAGCGTTACTTCACGATCGGGGAAGTTAGCGAATTATGTGCGGTGAAGCCGCACGTGCTCCGCTACTGGGAGCAGGAATTCCCCCAGCTCAAGCCGATTAAACGCCGTGGCAATCGCCGATACTACCAGCGTCAGGATGTAATCCTCATCCGCCAGATCCGCAGCCTCCTCTATGAGCACGGGTTCACCATAGGCGGAGCCCGGCAGAAGCTTTCGGGAGAAGAGGTCAAAGCCGATTCGAGCATGAGCCAACAGATCGTGCGTCAGCTCAGGCAAGAACTCGAAGAAGTTCTCGACATCCTGCGACGTTAATCTTCGCAATCTAGTTCCCCCGGCGCGGGTTTTACCGTGACTCCGGCCGGCGGCTGGCGCTCCGCTGCGAAACCGTCTAATCTCCAACCCGCAGGTTCCAAGCCTGTTTCTACGTTTGAAAATCATGTCGGGGCGTAGCGCAGCCTGGTAGCGCACCTCAATGGGGTTGAGGGGGTCGGAGGTTCGAATCCTCTCGCCCCGACCATCTTGTGAATAAATCATGGCCTTTCGAAGAAAGGTAAGGCCATGATTTATTCACAAGATGGTCGGGAAAGGCTGCGAACCGAAACCGAGGTTCACAAAACCGCCGGGAGCGGTTTTGAACATCCCAGCCCGAAGGGCTGGGATGGCCCCGCAGGGGCGAGCCACAGGGACGTGGCGAGTAAATCCTCTCGCCCCGACCATTTTCAATTAAGTAATTCATGGCCTTTCGGAGAAAGTGAAGGTCATTAATTACTTAATTGAAAATGGTCGGGAAAGGCTGCGAACCGAAACCGAGGTTCACAAAACCGCCGGGAGCGGTTTTGAACATCCCGGCCCGAAGGGCTGTGATGGCCCCGCAGGGGCGAGCCACAGGGACGTGGCGAGTAAATCCTCTCGCCCCGACCATCCTCCAAGATCCTACCTCTGCGTGTCTGCTACCCCGGTGCCGTCTTTCGCTCCGTGCGCCACCGAACGGCCATGCCGCCGTACCCTCACGACGGTGTGCGGTGAGAAATGTGGGCTGGGAGCGTTGATCATTTCGCCAATCCCGTCGCAATTTGCGAGCACGCCGTGATGTAAAATTGAAAGTTTCCGTCCTGGGGGACGAAACACTCATTAAGATAGGAATGCGCGAATGTGTGGAATAGTAGGAGCCGTGGCGCAACGCGATGTTGCGCCGATATTGCTCGAGGGCCTTAAGCGGTTGGAATACCGTGGCTATGATTCGGCCGGCATCGCCGTGATTTCGGGTTCCGAGGGTATCAAGCGAACCCGGGTTCAGGGCAAAGTCACGGCGCTCGAAGAAGCCCTCGAATCGGAGTCCCATGCGGGCGGCATCGGCATCGCGCATACGCGCTGGGCAACCCACGGCGAGCCGTCGGTACGTAACGCGCACCCCCATGTCTGCCGCGAGACGATCGCGCTGGTCCATAACGGTATCATCGAGAACCACGAGAGTCTCCGCGAAGAGCAACTCAAGGCGGGGCACGAATTCCATTCGGATACCGATACCGAAGTCATCGTTAATCGTGTGTGTGACTACGTGCAGGAAGGCGACGATCTGCTGAAAGCCGTACAGCGAACGACGCGCGATCTCAAAGGCGCTTACGCGCTCGGCGTGTTGTCCAAGACGATGACTGAAAGACTTGTCGTTGCCCGCCGCGGAAGCCCGCTCGTGATTGGCCTTGGGATTGGGGAGAACTTTGTCGCCTCCGATGTTTTCGCCCTGCTGCCGGTGACGCAACGTTTCATTTTCCTGGAAGAAGGCGACGTTGCCGAAATTACGCGTAACGTCGTTCGAATTTACGACGAAAATGGCCAGCGGGTTACGCGCCCGGAATCCATTTCTGAACTTTCCGCCGACGCCGCCGATAAATCCGGTTACCGACATTACATGTTGAAGGAGATATTCGACCAGCCCCGCGCGATCGCGGAAACGCTCGAAGGCCGTATCGAGAAAGGTCGCGTGCTGGATACTACCTTTGGACTCGGAGCCGATCGCGTCCTCGACACAGTCAAGTCGGTTACGATCGTGGCGTGCGGCACCAGCTATCATGCCGCACTCGTTGCGCGCTACTGGATGGAAGACCTCGCAGGCGTGCCGTGCACGGTCGAAGTCGCGAGTGAATTTCGCTACCGTCGGCCCGTGGTAGCAGACGATGCGCTGTTCGTAACGATTTCCCAATCTGGCGAGACCGCCGACACGCTGGCGGCGCTGCGCGAGGCGAAAAACTGGGGTTATGCGCACTCGTTGGCGATCTGTAATGTCCCCGAAAGTTCCTTGACGCGCGAGTCGGAACTGGTTTTGATGACGAGGGCGGGCCCGGAAATCGGCGTCGCTTCGACGAAAGCGTTCACGACCCAACTGGTCGCCCTGATGCTGCTCGTCGTTGCACTGGGCCGGCGCAACGCAATGAACTCGGATACCGAGGCCGATCTCGTACGGCAGCTCGAATCCCTGCCCGGAAAGATCAACGGCGTGTTGGAGTTGAACGACCGCATCGCCGAATTAGCCCAGGAATTTGCGAACAAGGACCACACTTTGTATCTGGGTCGCGGGTCGATGTATCCGATCGCATTGGAAGGTGCGCTCAAGCTTAAGGAAATATCCTACATCCACGCCGAAGCCTACCCCGCTGGCGAACTCAAGCACGGGCCGCTCGCCCTGGTCGACGAGGACATGCCCGTGATTTCGATTGCGCCGAACAACGAGTTGCTGGAAAAACTTAAATCGAATCTCGAAGAAGTCCGGGCGCGCGGCGGCGAACTTTACATATTCGCTGATTCAAACGTGGAGGTCGCGGCGCAACCGGGGATTCATGTTTTCAATATCGCGCCCGCGGAAGATCCGATAGCGCCGGTGGTCTACACCGTTCCGCTCCAACTGTTTTCCTATCACGTGGCGGTGCTCAAGGGTGCTGATGTCGATCAACCGCGCAACCTGGCCAAATCGGTCACCGTCGAGTGAGGACACCCCGACGCCGGTCCGAATCATAGGCAGGATCTTAGCAGTTGAACGGATAACCATGTGGTCTACAGAGCAACACAATAAAACCACAGAGAACACAGAGCACACAGAGAAAAAAATGGATCGTTTACAGCCCACAATATAATTTATTTCTTTGTGAGCTCTGTGGTTAATTACAATCGTAATTGGAATCGGGTGCTAAATCGCACGGTGGGTTAAATGGTGGAACTCGAGAATCTGGCGGTATCCAAGGGCAAGGTGCTGGTCGTCGATGACGATCCGGACATGCTCAAGCTGCTGTCTAAGTGGCTGGAAAATGCCGGATTCGACGCCATTGCAGTGGCGTCGGGTACCGAAGCCTTACGCAAGCTTTCCGCCGCGCGGCCGGATATCGTGGTGACCGACCTGTTCATGGACGAAATGGACGGGATGACGCTCGTCACGCGTATTCACGAGGATAATGCGCTTACACCGGTGATCATGCTGAGCGGCCAGGCGCAAATTCCCGATGCGGTAAAAGCGACACACCTCGGCACGTCCGCATTCCTCACGAAACCGATCGACAAGGACGAATTTCTTAATGAGATCGATCGGCACATACGGTCTCGGCGTAAAGGCACTGGTGATCTTGCGCGCAACATCATTTATCGCAGTGATGTCATGGCCGAACTCATCGAGCAGGCAGAACTCCTGGCGCAGGGCGACATCACGGTGTTCATCAGCGGGGCCACCGGCACCGGCAAGGAGGTTCTTGCACGGGCGATTCACGATGCAAGTCCGCGCAGCGAATTTCCGTTCATCGGAGTGAATTGCGGCGCGATTCCCGAACAACTGCTCGAATCCGAGTTGTTCGGACACGAAAAGGGTGCATTTACAGGAGCGAATACAAAACACGAAGGCCTGTTTCTTGCGGCAAACGGCGGCACGCTGTTTCTCGACGAGATTGGCGATATGCCGCTGGACCTCCAGGTAAAGCTCTTGCGAGTACTACAAGATTTCGAAATCCGGCCAGTTGGGTCGACCAAAACGCTTCCCGTGAACGTACGCATCATCTCGGCGACTCATAACGATCTTGAAGCGCTCGTAAGCAATGGCGAATTTCGAGAAGATCTTTATTATCGATTGAACGTCGTACCGTTGATGATGCCGCGGCTCTCGGAACGACCGGATGACGTTCCGATGCTGCTTGAGCACTTCCTCGTAGCGCACGCGCAAAAAACCGAAACCAGGACAAAGCGCTTCGCGCCCGATGCGACGGCCTATCTGTCAGGTGCGTCCTGGCCGGGCAATATCCGGCAGCTGGCCAATGCGGTCGAACTCTGCGTGACCTTGACCAAAGGCGATATTATTCCCTTATCGATGGCGCAGCGGGCTCTACGGGAGGAACCCGTACATATTAGGACCTTGAAAGAGGCGAAGGCGGAATTCGAACGCAAATACCTTGTCAGCGTACTGCGCGTAACTGAAGGGAATGTCGTAAATGCAGCGAAGATGGCCGGGCGGAATCGTACGGAATTTTATAAACTTCTGAATCAACACTCATTGGATGCCGCGGATTTCAGGGTTGCTTCGAAAGAGGATTGAATGGAGAAACGGGCCGTATGTGTCCGTGAGGGGGCGAGCAGTGGATGACAGGATTAAGGTAAGGATCGACCCCGATCTGGAAGATCTCGTACCGGGATTTCTCGAAAACCGTCGCAAAGATGTAGACCGGTTGACGGAATTCTTGCAGGTTCCGGATTTCACGGAAATCCGGTTGATTGGCCACAGCATGAAGGGCGCTGGTGGCGGATATGGTTTCGACGAGATCACCGAGATCGGATCGGCCATCGAAGAGGCGGCATTGGTGGAGGATGCAGCGGCAGTTAAAACCGGCACTGAGAAGCTTGCGGATTACCTGTCGCGGGTCGATGTCGTGCTGGATCAATGAGCGTTCGGCAATGAGGGCGCGTCCGTTACGAGAGCGATATTAATGTCCGAGAAACGGCATCCCTCTGCTCTGTTCTTCTACTTCGTAGCGGCGGCACTTGGCGTTTCTTTCTCGGGCGCGCTGCTTATGCTCGCATGGAACAACGCCCTCGAGAGCGAAACCCGCAATTTCGCCTTCGATGCGATATCGGTACAAAACGCCGTTGCCGCAAACATCCAGACGGCGGATGCGGTCATCGATAATCTTGCGAGTTTCATTGCCACGAGTGATCCACTGAACGCTGACCGATTTGCACGCTACACGGGCGGCATACTCGAGCGCTACGATTACATTCGCGGCATGGCATATCTCGAGGTCTCGGCTTCCGGAGAAATCCGTATCCTGCATAGCGTCGGCGAATTTGCAGACAGTTCCCTCCTGAATCTAATGACGAAGGGCGGTGGCAGACGCATTGTCCTGCAGGTCGTGGCCGGCGGATCTGCTGCGATTCCGCTCGTGCACGAAGTGGATGGGAGCAACGACAACCCCTTCTACCTGGTGCAGATGAGTTCAACAGCGGGCGATGCAGAGGGGCGTATCGGTTTGGCCGCGCTGGCTATCGACTTACCGAGCCTGGTGCAGGTGCTCGCAGTCGATCCGGCCATGAATATTGCCGTGTACACGGAATCGGAAGGTGTCGCCGGACGACGGCTGGTATATTCCAAAACTCCGGCGTCTCCCCGTAGCGGGGCGCTGGTCAAGCCCCTCGGAGAAGACACGTCCATTCGACTCGATCGTTATTCGATCCGGTTGCTCACTGGCAAGGATCTCTTGTGGACGGAAATCGACAAAGGCCTCGTCTTCGTCGCTTTATTTCTCGGCGTTGGGGTCACGCTCTTACTGGTAGCGCTGGCGCGCGCCAAGGAATTACAGGCGCGAGAACTCGAAGCCCGTAACCGCGTGATCGAAGAGCAGGTAAGGCAGCAAACGCCCGAGCTGGCCGAGGCGCGCGATCAGGCGCTCGAGGCCTCCCTGGTCAAATCGGACTTCCTGGCGAGTATGAGCCACGAAATAAGGACGCCACTGAATGCCATCATCGGTATGGCCGAGCTTCTATCAGAAACGAAACTTAACCGTGAACAGGAGAAGTACGTCGGCGTATTCAAGAATTCCGGCGAAGCACTGCTCAGCCTGGTTAACGACATTCTCGATCTCTCAAAAATCGAGGCGCGCCAGCTTAGCCTCGAGGAAATAGACTTCAACCTCCTCGACATTCTGGAACAGGCCGTCGACATCTATGCCTTGAAGGCGGATGCCAAGGGGCTCGAGCTTATATCGCATTTCGCCACGGACGTTCCCTTGTTTGCGCACGGCGATCCTGGGCGACTTCGTCAAATTATTCTGAACCTTATCGGCAACGCAATTAAATTCACCGAAAGCGGTCAGATCGTCACCCGAGTCCGATTGAAAGACGCGTCCCGGAGTAAATTGTGGCTGCATTTCGAAGTATGCGATTCGGGTATCGGCATCCCAGCGTCGAAGTTGGACGAAATATTTTCGAGCTTTACCCAGGTCGACAGTTCGACAACGAGAAAGTACGGCGGTACCGGCCTCGGTCTCACGATCTCCAAGCGTCTCGTTGAAATGATGGGCGGGCAGATCTGGGTGGAGAGCGACGAAGAGAAAGGCAGCACATTTCAGTTCGACGTTATGTTGCAACCGGGACAGGGCGAACCTGCTGTGCCTGAGGCTTGGGCTCCCGGTATTCGATCAGTTTTAATCGTCGACGGCAACGCGCACAACGAAGCGATGCTGACCGACTTGTTCGCATCCCAGCAGATCAAAACAGAATCGGTGGACAATGGCTTGGCTGGGTTCGAGCGCGTGAAGCAGGCCGACGGCTCGGGAACGCCTTACGATTTGTTGTTGATTGACTCGGATCTCAAGGGCACGAACGATGCGCATCTATTGAGTGAGATCCGCGCGGCCGGATTTTCGGTGCCGGCAATCGTGATGTTTCGTCCATCGACTCTCGCCGCAGGGGCCGAACAGATAATAGATTTGACCCATGCGGAGTATGTCGTCAAACCGGTCAAAAGGGGCCAATTGGCAGACGCTTTGAAGAAGGTGTCGTCAGTCCAAGCCCCCGACGTTGCCGAACGGCCGATCGAGCCGGTTCCGGTAGTCGCAGCAGCTCGCATTCTTCTGGTCGAAGACAATCCGGATAATCGGCTGCTGATCAAGGCCTATCTGAAAAAGGAACCCTACCAGATTACCGAAGTAGAAAATGGCGCTGAAGCCGTCGAGCAATTCAAGGCTTCGACTTTCGAGGTAGTGTCTCAGTTTGAAATCCCGCCGCCCCCTGATTCCTGTATGCTAACCGCTAAGTACAGGAGGGTTGCACCATGCCGAAAGGACCGCAGGGCGAGACACGTCCGGCTGATGTCATCGGCAACGCCGTCAAGATTGCTAAGATCGCCACTGGTGAGATCGGGGACGAGGTGGACGGGGACGGCAAGGACAAGGCCGCCCAAGCGTTGGGGCGGAAGGGGGGGGCGGCTCGGGCTAAGAAGCTAAGTGGGGAGCGGCGCAAGGAGATCGCCAAGAAAGCCGCAAAACAACGGTGGATCCGTACGAAAGCATAATTTCACGCATATTTAGGTCTTGCATTCCGGAAACCTACGTGGCATTCTGAACACACAATTCGACCAAAGGGTGCTTGAGTATGGCGGTTCCTGACGAAGATGTTGTGCGCAAAGTCCTTGCCAAGCATAGTCGCGACACTCTCTGCCGCAGAGCGGTGGAGGACGCTTGGGCCACGGTCAAGAGCGAATATACGAACCGGGCATGGTATCGGCGGAAGTCCACAAGCCGCGCACTGGTTTGGGAGCACTCGGTCCAAAACGCGGTCGACGCTCTCAGTGACGTTCCAGGAGCCAGGATCATTCCGGTTAACGACACGTTTTCCTTTCATTTCGACGGCATTGTTGTACTGCGCTTCAAGAGGGTCAGCCTGCAATTACTTTCGTCCAATTACCCCACCTTCTCGGCACTTTTGTTCCATAGAAGCGACAAAGACTTGTTCGGGTTTGAGGGGAGCCACCGAGTCGAGGTCGCTCACGTATTCGACAGGCTGGAAAGGAATCTTGATTGGATCGGCGTGGTCGCGCGTGACGGGCGCAAGGTTCTTTGGAGTTTCGTTCAGGCGGTGCGGTTGTTGAGCAGTTTCCGGCTTCGCCAAAGCCAGCTCCCGCCTCAGATCACGTGTTGCGCCCAGTAAAGAGGGGCGATGACAAGCCGGACGAGGATGAACGTAGATAACTATGGCTGGCGCGTTCAATCCGGCCCTGCTGTGCCTTGCAAGGCAGTTTCGGAGGGTAAGTCAAACTGACGTAGCTCTAAAGGCGGGGCTGAACCAGGGGCACTATTCACGAATTGAGAATGGCCTTGTCCCTGGAGGCCCATCTCCCGATAACGCTGAATGCATCGCCGCCGCCTTACAGTTCCCGGTGGGCTTTTTCTACCAAGATGACGGGCTGGCGGGTCTTCCATTGAGCGTGCATCCCTTTAACCGCAAGAAAAAAAAGGTCAGCGCGCGTGCGCTAAAGCAGATACATGCAGAGCTAAACATTCGCCTCATGCATCTACGAATATTTCTGAGGGCTGCTGATATTCATCCAGAGCTTCCATTGCCTCACATCGATGTCGATGAAGGCGGCGGGCCGCAGGAAATTGCTGAGACAATTAGGCGCGCATGGTCCATCCCTGATGGACCTATCCAGAGTCTCACTGAGCATTGCGAGTGCGCTGGCATTTTGGTGGTTTGGTGCGATCTTGAGAGCGGCGTAGATGGCGTCACAATGAGCGTTCGTGATCTTCCGCCCTGCATTTTCCTCAACCGTAAGTCGCCGCCAGATAGAATGCGGTTCTCATTGGCTCACGAATTGGGCCACATCGTTATGCACACGGTTCCCTCCGACACGATTGAGGACGAGGCGAACGCCTTTGCCGGTGAGCTTCTTGTGCCGGAACGGCAATTTCGCAGAGCGGCTCTTGGACAACGCGTAACACTCGAATGGCTCGCTCGTCAGAAAGCTTACTGGAAAGTATCAATGGCTTTCTTGCTCTACCGGGTGGGGGTGCTTGATATTCTGACGCGCCACCAAAGTGAATACCTTTGGAAGAAACTATCCGCACTTGGTTGGCGGACGAGGGAGCCGCAGGAGACGGATTTCCCCTCCGAGCAGCCAAAGGTATTCCCGCGCCTTATCCGGCTACATTCAGACGATCTTCAATACGACGTGGCGAGTTTGGAGGGGCTTCTAAACACCAGCGTTAGCGATATCTGGGACATTTACGGGTCGTACCTTGTCAGGGAAAAACCCAGCCTGTACGTAGTTAAATGAACATAGAAGCTTGACGGTAAGGATATAAGTTCATATAATAGAGGCATGAACAAATTGCCTCTTGCCAAACGTATCCAAATTCTCTCTATGCTGGTTGAAGGCATGTCCATGCGATCGATCAGTAGGACAGTCGGCGTTTCGATCAACACTGTGACAAAGCTGATGGTTGAAGCTGGTGAGGCTTGCGCCGCGCATCATAACGAAGCCGTGCGCAACGTGTCCGCAAAGCGCATCCAGTGCGACGAGATTTGGTCTTTCTGCTACGCCAAGGATAAGAATGTTAGAGCCGCTAAGGCGGCTCCAGAAGGTGCGGGCGATGTGTGGACATGGACCGCCATCGACAGCGATACCAAGATGATATTGTCCTACGAGGTAGGCGACCGCTCAAGCGCTACGGCTATCGAATTCATGGACGACTTACGGGCGCGGCTTGCTAATCGAGTGCAACTCACCACGGACGGGCACAAGGCGTATCTGGAAGCAGTTGAGGGTGCGTTTGGCGGCGACGTGGACTTTGCTCAGTTAGTGAAGTTGTACGGCGCTCCGAACGGTCGGCAAGGTCACGAACGCAAATACTCGCCAGCCGAATGCATGGGTACTAGAACGAGGGTTGTTGAAGGGTCTCCAGAACGAGGACACGTCAGTACGTCCCATGTCGAGCGCCACAACCTGACGATGCGCATGGGCATGCGCCGATTCACTCGGCTTACCAACGGCTTTAGTAAAAAATTGGAGAATCACCTACATATGTTGAGTCTGTACTTCGTGCACTACAACTTCGTGAGGATGCACAAGTCACTTCGCATGACGCCTGCTATGGCCGCAGGTGTCACCGACACGTTGCACGACATGGAATGGCTTGTTGGCTTGATTGATGCGCGAGCACCAAAGTCGGGCCGACCAAAAGCCCATAGAAAGCAGATTTCAAACTGAGACACTACCAGGTATTCCGCATCCTGGTTTTTCCGTTTTTCTACCTCTACTTCGCCGTTCCCGAAGGTGAATTCCTGGTCCCTTATCTCCAGGATTGGACCGCGCTCGTCCTGGTCGCGGCACTCAGGGCGACGGGAATTCCCGTGTTCCTCGAAGGCCGTTACTTGAGCATTCCGACCGGAAACTTCGTGGTGGCGGAAGCCTGCAGCGGGATCAATTACCTGATCGCCACCTTGGCCGTCGCGACCATGTTCATGTATCTGCGTTTTCGCAGTCTCTGGCGGCGAGTGCTGTTCATGCTGCTCGCCATCGCAGTGCCGTTGATCGCAAATGGCTTGCGGGCTTACGGCATCGTGATGATCGCTCACCTGAGTGACTACCGTTATGCATTGGGCGTCGACCACCTGATTTACGGTTGGGTGTTCTTTGGTGTCGTCATCTTTGCGCTGTTCGCGCTCGGTAATCTGTTCAGTGACGAAGAGGCAGCGCCCGTTTCCGTACCGCAGCTGCCCGGGCAGGTGCGGCCCGCCCGAGCGAGCGTGATCATGGTGCTGACGCTCGCCGCGGCGCTGGTGCCGCGCGGACTGCTGGCGAGTATTGATTCGGCGCGCCCGATCTCGCCTGCGATCGAATTGCCACGGGCGCCTCCTGGTTGGAGCGGGCCGGATCCTTTATCGCCGACACTCGGGGCACGGTTCGACGGCGTCGATCAAATGCTCGCCGCGACCTACGTCGCCGAACACGGTGCACACGTGATCCTGGAGGTGTTTTACTACCGCTCCCAAGGCGACGGGCAGGAGCTGGTCAACCAGTCCAACAAGGTCTTTGACGAAACGCTCTGGCGACAGCTCGCGCACGGGCATCGTGAGCTACCGGACTCATCGCCGGTAACCGACGTGGTGGAGCTTCATCTTCGGGCTGGCGACGGCAGCGGCGAATACCTTCTTTGGTATTGGTACGAAACGCCGGGCAGTCGATCGGCGAATCGTCTACGGATAAAATTCGGGGAAGCCCGCGCGCGCATGGCCGGGCGGCCCGGCGGGGGTGCGGTTACGACGGTTCGAACAGCGTTCGTGGACGGCAGCGATCCGGCCGCAGTGCTGCAAGGATTCGTGAACAGCGGCGTGCTGACGCTCGAGCGCATGCAGCAAGCACGCTGAACGGAACATTGATGACAGCGGACCCCATTCGAATCGTGCATGTATTGTTTCGCTTCGACATCGGCGGGCTCGAGAATGGCGTCATTAATCTCGTCAATCGACTCGAGGAGCGCAGTTACAGCCACGTAATCGTATGTCTGACGGATTACGACAGGACATATTGCCGGCGCGTGCAGGCCACGAACGTGGAGTTTCGGGCTCTGCACAAGCGCGAGGGTAACGATCCCCGTGTCTGGGCGCAGATGTGGCGCGTGCTGCGTGAGACCCGTCCACACGTGCTGCATACCCGTAACTTCGCCGCGCTCGAAATGCAGACACTCGGGTTGATGTGCGGCGTGAAAGGGCGTGTGCACGGCGAGCACGGCTGGGACATGAATGATCTCGACGGCAGCAATCGCAAATACCGGATAGCGCGCAGGATCCTGGGTCACTGCGCGCATCGTTTCGTCGCGTTGTCGCGCGAGCTCGAGCGCTACCTGGTCGATACCGTACGAATACCCAGGCGCAAGGTCGTCCAGATCTACAACGGGGTCGACGACGTGAAGTTCCACCCTCGCCCGGAGGGATCACATGAGATGCTGACCGTCGGAACGGTCGGCAGGATGAAGGCGGTCAAGAATCAAACGTTTCTGTGCCGTGTATTCGTAGCCCTGATGCGCCGCCGGCCGGAACTCGCCGGGCGTGTGAGCCTCATACTGGTCGGTAGCGGGCCGCTGGAACAGGACTGCCGAAGCATCGTCAACGAAGCGGATTGCGCGGCTCATGTCCTGTTTCGGGGCGATTCCGATGCGGTAGCGGACGACTTGAGGTCGATGGACGTCTTCGTGCTGCCCTCGCTCGCGGAGGGGATTTCGAACACCATCCTGGAAGCGATGGCGACCGGCCTGCCGGTGATCGCGACGGCCGTGGGCGGGAATCCGGATCTGGTTGCCGACGGCGAATCGGGCCTTTTGCTTGAACCTGACGACGACGCGGCGCTGGCCGCCGCGCTCGAACGCTACATCGACGACGCGGCACTGCGGCAGCGACACGGCCGGCATGGCCGCGAACGGGTCGAGTCGCACTTCAGCCTCGCGACCATGATCCGCGCCTACGACGCCGAATACCGGGCGCTGGCGGCTTGTCGGACCTAAGCGTTCCTAGCGAAGCGGGTCGGAGAGTGAGGCCAGATGGAACCGTAGGAGCTCGCTCGCGGGCGAATGTCAGGCGAAAAAAATCACCTCAATCAGACCGCCGACGTTCGTGATCCGCATCGCCTCGTCTCGTCGAAGAAGATCATGGTAGGAGCCCGCTTGCGGGCGAATCATTCACGTCCATGATCTTCAATCCCAAATGGCATCCCACAACGGAGAATTATGTGCTGCAAGCAGCAATCAGACTAAACTGGCAATAGGCGACTTTGAAGAACCAGCCGTAATGGCAACTAGAATCCAAGATTTACCCATAGAGGCGCGCCTGAAGCTCGTTGAGGATCTTTGGGACAGTATCGCGGCCGACCAACAAAAGTTGCCCCTGACTGATGCACAAAAAGCAGAATTAGATGACCGGCTCGATGAATTCGAGGCGGATGGAGACCTTGGGGATCCAGCCGAAGTCGTATTAGCGCAAATTCGTAGAAATCTATGAGCTTTTCGGTCCGCGTTCGTCCGCGAGCGCGAAAAGATATCGAAGAGGCCTCCCGCTGGTATGAATCCCAACAATCTGGCCTTTGAAACGAATTTGTAGATGAAGTCCAAAGTGCCTTTTCAAGAATTGGCGAAAATCCGTCTTCATATCCAGAAATCCACCGTGGCGCGCGACGCGCGCTGCTACAAAGATTTCCGTTCAGCGTCTTTTACCGTGCATCCAGCGAGTCCGTAACCATTGTTACCGTTATGCATGGCAGCCGCCATCCGCGACGCTGGATGAATCGCACATAACGAATGAGGATCGATTGCAGCGGCGCGCAATCGATCCTTATTCGTGAGGCGAGAGAAAATCACCTCGATCAAACCCCCGACGTTCGCGATCCACATCGCCTCGTCGTAGGAGCCCGCTGGCGGGCGAATCATTCACGCCCGTGATCTTCAGACCCAAACGGCATCCCACAACGGATAGTCCCCGAAACGTTTCACGAGCTCCGCCCTCAATGGATTGGCGATGAGATAACGGGTGACATGTTGAATGTATTCTTCGCGCCGTAACGCATGATCGTGGAAGCCCCGCTGCCATATTCGTCCGTGGGAGCCGAGCAGCCGATTGATTGCGATGGCACTGCGAGATTTAACCCGCATCACGACTTCTTCAAGCGCAGCTTCACGCAGCACAACAAGCCAGTGAAAGTGGTCCGGCATGATCACCCAGGCGAGCGTATCGACGCATTGATCGTCGGTCACACGCCGCAGTTCCACGACTAACGCGCGTGCCACGTACCAGTCGTTGAAGACCGGCCGACGCGCGTGCGAGACGGCGGTGACGAGGTAGGGGCGTCCGGGCTCCGAATACCGTCCTTTGCGAAGATTCTTTCCGTGATATTTCGCCATTGACCAGTCCCTGGTCAGGAATGAAGGACGATTCTAGAGATGATCGAGAGGTTGCCGCAATGGGTTGGCCGTAGGAAGATTCGCCCGCAAGCGGGCTCCTACCGTCCCGGCGCCGATGACGCTCGGCGGCAATTCCGTAGGAGCCCGCTTGCGGGCGAATCTTAGGCAAAAATTATCGCCTCGATCGGACCTCCGATGTTTGGGATCCGCGTCCTATTCGAATACACCGCAGATACCGACGAGTCATCAATCTGAAGGGTAAAACCTCCCAAATTGGGATATTCCTGCTAGATCCCATGGTGGGAGCATGCTAGGGTATGTCAATGAGGGTGATCGCAATGTCCAGGTTGCGGAAATTTTGGGAAAGTAGTCCGAAGTATAGAGATGCGAAGAAGCGAATGACGGAATGGTACAACTATTGTGCAACGGCAAAATGGAGTACGCCGCACAAATTAAAGGCGGACTTAACCAATGCAAGTATCTTAAAGAACAATCGTGTTGTTTTTAATATATGCGGTAACAAATACAGAATTGTAGTTATTATGGATTATGTTCGGCATGGGATGCTCATTCGTTTTGTCGGAACGCATAGGCAATACGACGAGATCGAGGATATTGAGCATATTTGAGATTTATGATGAAGCTGAAACCTATTAAAAATGACCGTGGGCTGAGTCGTGCGTTAATACGCATTGATGAGCTATGGGGTGCAAGACCCAATACGCCAAGAGGCGATGAATTGGATATCTTAATGCTTCTCGTTGAGAAATATGAGGAGGAGTACTATGCAATTCCCGCATCGGATCCTATTGAGGCGATAAAGTTTTTGATGGAGCAGAACGGCTTGTCGCGCAAAGATCTGGAGCCTTATATCGGAACGAGTGGGCGTGTGTCTGAGGTGCTGAGCAGAAAGCGAAGTCTAACGCTGGCAATGATCAAGAAATTGCACGAAGGCCTAAAGATTCCCTACGAGTGTCTTATTGCGTAAAGGAAGAAAACGGTGGGGGATGAGTATCCCTGTCGAAATCACCAGCAACATACATGGCGGCTAACCACTACTTCTCTGGAAATGGTCGGTAATACCTAAGAGCTCGCCATCGGTCCAATTTGGCGTTCGAATCCTTATTATCCTAAGTCCGACAGACTGCTAACAGTCTGTCAGAGTTAAACCGGAGACCCCGAAAATGTGTGGCATCGCGGGCATCGTGGATCTGCGCGGGACAAGCGACGTTCCTGAGAGCCTGTTGCGGCGGATGACCGATGCACTAACCCACCGGGGTCCCGACGAGAGCGGACTATATCTCGAGCCTGGGGTTGGGTTTGGCCACCGCCGGCTGTCGATCATCGACCTCGCCACCGGTCAACAGCCGATGAGTTCCGACGACGGCCGTTGCTGGCTGACCTATAACGGGGAGATCTACAACTACCGCGAGCTGCGGACCGAACTCGAAGCCGCCGGGCACGCCTTCCGCACACGTTCGGACACCGAGGTGTTGCTGCATACATGGCTCGAATGGGGCGAGGCGTGCGTCACCCGCCTGCGCGGCATGTTCGCCTTCGCCGTGTGGGACGCTAACCGCGAGTGCCTGTTCCTCGCGCGCGACCGGCTCGGCATCAAGCCGCTGCTCTACGCCGTACTTCCGGACGGGCGGCTGGTGTTCGCCTCGGAGCTGAAATCGATCATGCTCGATCCCGCTGTGGGGCGGGCGCTCGATCCGCTCGCCGTCGAGGAATACTTTGCCTACGGCTACGTGCCGGAACCCCGCACCATTTACAAATCTGTAGCAAAGTTGTCGCCGGGGCACGTACTGTGCGTGCGGCGCGGCGCCACACTGTCGTCGCCCCGCGATTACTGGGACGTCCCCTTCGCGCTCGACGCCGGCATTAACGAAGCCGACGCGCGCGTCGAACTGGTCGAACGTATCCGTGAGGCGGTCGATATCCGCCTCGTCTCCGAAGTGCCGCTCGGCGCATTCCTGTCGGGCGGCGTCGATTCCTCGGCGGTCGTCGCGATGATGGCAGGCCTGCAGAACGATCCGGTGAACACCTGCTCAATTGCATTCGACGTGCCGGGTTTCGATGAATCCGCTTATGCCGCCGATATTGCGCGACGCTTCCGAACCAACCATCACGTGAGGCAAGTAAGCCCGGACGATTTCGGTTTGGTAGACCATCTGATCGACCTATACGACGAACCATTCGCCGATAGTTCAGCGCTACCGACCTACCGCGTTTGTGAGCTGGCGCGCGAGCGCGTTACGGTCGCATTGTCTGGTGATGGCGGCGACGAGAACCTCGCCGGCTACCGGCGCTACAAGCTGCACATGGCCGAAGAGCGGGTCCGTGACCTATTGCCCCTACCGGTAAGGCGAGCACTGTTCGGGCCGCTCGGCAGCTTGTATCCGAAGGCGGACTGGGCACCGCGGGTGTTTCGCGCTAAGACGACATTCCAGGCCCTGGCGCGCGATTCAGTCGCCGCTTATTTCCATACCATCTCGCTGTTCAACGACGAACTGCGCGGCCGTCTGTTCAGTCCAGCATTCAAATCCGACCTGCAGGGATACGAGGCCGGCGAGGTGTTGCGCGCGCATGCCGCACGTGCGCCGACCGACCATCCGCTGTCACTGATCCAGTATCTGGACCTGAAGACCTATCTGGTGGGCGACATCCTTACCAAGGTAGACCGCGCAAGCATGACTCATGCGCTCGAGGTGCGTGTGCCGCTGCTTGATCACGAGCTGGTCGAGTGGATCTCGGGTCTGCCGCCGCACATGAAGCTGCACCGCGGCGAAGGCAAGTCGGTCTTCAAGAAGGCCCTCGAGCCCCACCTCCCGGCCGATGTGCTTTATCGACCCAAGATGGGCTTCGCCGTGCCGCTGGCCAAATGGTTCCGCGGACCGCTGAAGCCCCGCATAAGCGAGGTCGTGCTTGGGCCGAGGTTGAACGGGACCGGATATTTTGAGACGGGTTTCCTGCGCCATCTGATCGAAGCGCATCAGTCCGGGCGACGGGATTACAGTGCGTTATTGTGGACCTTGCTGATGTTTGACGCGTTTCTCGCGAAGCAGTGAGAGGAGGCGGGTCACGGATGAGACCCCTCTCGGGGACGACCTCGCCCGAATCTTTCACCATTCTCCTACTGCGGCGCTTGAATGGCCCGATTAATTCTGTTTGCTCAATTAATTCTCTTAGCGCCGCGACCGTCTTCGCGCAATAGGCGGGTTTGCTATCCGAACGCCGCACGCAGCTTACCGATGCCGATATCGATTTCGCGGCGGATGGGATGACGGAACAGATAGACGGCGCCAATCCAGCACGGCGCGAGCGCAGCCGCGCTCAGGATCAGGCTGCCGTTGGCTCCGATGCGCTGGTCCAGCGCTGCGATTTGCGAGAGGACGGGCACCGATATCGCCCCAATGGTAACCGCCAGGCTGAGCAAGGTGCGGCGGAGCGCATCGCTCGCGCGAATTTCAAGCGTCCGGGTCAGCACTATGCAGGACACTACCACCGTCGCACAGTGCACCACGACGTAGGCGGCAATGGCCGCCATCAGATCGTACGGAATAGCGAGCAGCCACGCGCAGATTTTAAAGAAGTGAGAAACCGCCTGGATGCGAAATTGCACGCCGATTTTTCCAATCGTCGTGAAAAAGGTTCCGTTAAAGACCCAGAATGGCGCGAAGAAGCCCGTTAGCACCAACACTTCGACCAGGGCCGCCGAGGCATCCCAGTTCGGCCCGAATAGCAGGCGTATGATTTGAGCGGCATTGATTAAAACGAAGGCGTAGCATGGCCACGCGATTACGCTCAGGTAGGACACGGCAACCAGGTAGTCCTGTCCCAGCGGCTTACCCTCACGGAATTTTCGGGAGATCTGCGAATACGTGACAGTGCTGATGGTGTTCAGAAAACTCGTTTGCAGCAGATCGACCAATCCGCGCGCGCGGGAGAGAATCCCGACCTCGAACATGCCCGATGATTTACCGATGATGAGATCCGGAGCTTTGTTGCCGACGCGCGTTACGAGGTTTAGACTGAGTGCAAGGCCTCCGAAACTGCAGACGCTACGCCACTCGGAAAAGGCGGGCCGAAAGTGGCGGTCTCCTGCGCTGGATAACTGCACTAGCAGAAACGTCGCGCCGATCGAAGCGAGTGCACCCCAAGCGAGGCTGACGAAACCGTAACCCAGAAGTGCCAGAGTAATCGCAACGACCGCATTGGCCGAGGCACTGGCGATATCCGCGAAGAACAGAATGTCGAATCGCATGTCCCGGCGGAGCAGCGCCATCCGAACGCTGTTGAAGGGTACGAGCATCAGGCCCGCCGACAGGATCCACAAAACCGTCTTCAGCCCGGGCTGCTCGTAGAACGTTGCTATGCTCGGAACGGCGGCGAGTAAAAATCCAGCGAAAATCCATGCGATGACAACCGAGAGCGAGAAACACGTGCCCAGCTTGACATCGGTGAGTTCCGGTTCGCGCACGACATATTGGGCGATCCCGAAATCGCGGAACACGTGGATGATCGCGAGGACCGAAGCACCGACGGAAAATACGCCGACTTCCTCGGGAAGCAGCAGGCGTGCGAGGACGAGGATCGAGGCGAACCCGATGAGCAGCGAGATATACTGGCCCGTCGTGGCCTGGACCACCGCGCGGCGAAAATCAGACATTGTTCGCGACCCTGCTACCTCGCCATCAAGGCGTCGAGGATGCCCCGTATATCGAAAATACCGCGGCCCACCGCGGCCGCGACTTCGATCCGCTGCCATTCGCGTTTGTTGAGGCTGGCGCGGAGATGATAGTAAAACTGCTTGAGAGCGCTGAGGCGGAGGCGCCGGGCGCTGGGATCGGACAGCCCTTCGCGTAGCTGCCGCAGGGCATCTTCGTCCCCGCGCAGTTCTGAGAGTGCGTTGAGGTCTGAAAAGGCGCGTTGGGCCCACACGAGATCACAGAGGCTGAGACTTGCGAGGCCGAGATCGCGCAGTGCTTCGAATTCCTCGCCCGCTTCGGGCCACAGGTGCTTCTGCACCGATACGACCCACCGCCGCAGCCGTGCACTGCGTTCGGTAGCTCGGTCGAACGGCTTGTCCCAATCCGAACGCGGCAGGTAATGCCTGAGCTCAATCCGGCCGTGCATGTCACGCAGGACCATGCGCTCTTCCTCACGGCTGTGGGCGATGCTTTCGTCGTATCCAAATCGTTGGTCTTGCCAGCCCCTCAGTCCCCGGTGCCAGCGTCGGTAGTACGTCGGCTTCGGATCATCGAGCCGCCCCGGCCGGCTGACGAGCCCCAGGCGCAACGCCATTTCGAAATCGTCTACCCGCGCGAGATCCGTGCGATAAGGACCCACCTGTTCGATCAGCGAGCGCCGGATCATGGTCGAAGGGCCGGCGATGTAGGAGCTCAGCATCAACTCGAGAAGATAATCGTCATCGTGAAAGTCGCGTACACCGTGCGCCCGAATCACAACGAGTCGCCCGGTCTCGGGTTCTTCACGGCAGCGGTAGGACCCGCTGATCGTGAATCCGATCTCCGGCCTGCGCTGCAGCACCGCGAGATGCCGCTCAATAGCATCCTCGCACGCGACGTCGTCATCGTCGAACACCCATACAAACTCCTGATCGGCCTGCTCTAGCGCCGCGTTGATGGCCGAGCATTTACCGCCGTTGTCCTTATCGATGTAGGTGACGCGGTCGAGAAAAGGCAGCACGATCTGTCCGGTCTCGTCGCTGGACCCATCGTTAACGACGATCACTTGATCTGGCTTAACAGTCTGATTTAAAATACTATTTATCGCGTCCGGCAGGGTTGCCGCCCGGTTAAAGGTCGGCACGATCACGCAGACCGGCGCGGCGCGGTAGGTCATCGCACGCGGTGGGCCGGCCGTTCGGCCGGCCTTCGATCGAGTGCCTTGCGATAAAACGCGGCGTAGCGAGCAAACATTTCCGCAAGCGAATAACGCGATCGCACCTGCTGCGAGAATCGCCTCGCAACCCCTTCTCTAAGCTTGCGGTCCGAGGCGAGGGACTGAACTGCGGTGGCCAGAGCATGGTGATCTTCTGACTCGAACAAGAGACCGGTTTCGCGGTGTTCAACCATTTCCCGAAACGGACCGATGTCGCTGCAAATGATCGCAGTTGACACGGCGCCGGCTTCGAGCACCGCGAGACCCTGGCCCTCGTTTCTGGACGCCATGACCATGGCGAGGCTGTCGCGCGCGACAGCGAGGGCGTCGGCACGTCCCAGCTGACCGGTGAAGTGCACGCGGCCGGAGATCCCTAACGCCTGTGCGAGGTCCCGGTGTGCGTGTAGGAGTGCGCCCGAACCGACGATGACGAGGTGGAGATCGTCGTATTCAGGATCAAGCTCTCGCCATGCACGGATTGCGATGTCGTGCCCCTTATACGGCGCCAAGGTCCCGATCGCGACGCAGTAGCGTTCCGGCAGTGACAATCGTTCCCGCACGTCGCGACCCACCGGCAGTGTCTCCACGCCGATGTCGATGCCGCTCGTGATGCAGTCGATGTTTCGAAGGAAAGGAAAGGCCGCGCGGGCTTCCCCGGCGAGCCATTCGGATACCGCATTGACAGCCACCGCCCGCCGCAGCGACAGCTTCCAGAGGATGCGTGTTGGCCGCGCCCGCGTTGGAAATCCCAGCACCTCCGCGCGATGCAAGGTTATGACGAAGGGCGGCCCCCCCAAGATCTGAGCCAGCACGAAATATAAATGGTAGTTCTGAAGCGTGTGCAGATGGACCAGATCGAAATCATTACGAGCCAGTAGTTTGCTCAAGCGCATCAGGCAGACCGGTGCCTTGCGCGCGAAAAACAACCAGCCGCGAAAATCACGCGGCTTCGCGGGGGGCAAGGGAAGATGCAGCGAAAACATCCGTGCGTCATCGACGATCTGATCATCAATCCCGCGCATTGTCCATTCCGCGGTACGGAGCAGGGCGACATTGAAGCCTGGTTCCGTGCTACGCAGCAGATTCGCGACGACGACATCGACGCCGCCTGCGAGTTCGGGGTACCTCGTCTTATACACCTGCAGGACATTCATTTCGAAGCAGACGAATGCATCACTTGGAAGATCCGTAGCATCGAGTTCACGTCTTGGATCACGTCGACGCCGGAGAACCTGCGGCCATGCGCGTCAATCGATCTCAGGGGTTACCGACCCACTCCGGAAACCGGCGCCCAAGCAGATCTTCCAGCTCCCGGATCTGCGGCCGTTGCCACTCGCGCACCCGTGCCATTAAAGCTGTCTCGCTGGTCGGGTCGCGGCGGACCGGTTTGACTGCCAAGCGCCACGCATAATAGCGCATCGCGTCCGGACATAGCCGCCGGA
Organism: Gammaproteobacteria bacterium; assembly: GCA_963662545.2. Taxonomy (GTDB): domain Bacteria; phylum Pseudomonadota; class Gammaproteobacteria; genus JAYYZW01. The sequence continues at coordinate 122,102 of CAXXLL010000003.1, read as the reverse complement.
TGAACTTAGGTACCGAGATCTTGCGGTAGAATCGCGCGAGTCGCCCCGCGCGCGTCTGCCAGAGAATCGATGGGGTTTGGTGAAATTTTTCGCCGAGATTCGCAGGACGGAATACGGAACTCACCGCGAGCCAACGCAGGATCGCGCCGAATACACGGTCCGGTTCCGCTTCGAATTCCTCGAGTGACAGCACCATGACCGAATCACGCGGGAACAGCGAGAGATACGGGCGCAACTGCATTGCGTAATGGCTAACATCGAAATAATGGCTGCCGGGTACCAGAGCGTGTTCGGGTGCCGCCTGTTCGAACTCCCGGTCCACGGATTGCCAATAATGGCTTAGCGCGCGGTGCGCGGGATCTCTCATCAAGTAGAGTATTTTCGCGTCTGGCGCGAAACGGTGGATTCGCTCCGCAATGTCGGCCGAGACAGGCAGCTTGGAGTAATTGGTACTCGATTCTCCGATCCACCTAGCCTGGCCGGCGCCGGCGAATAAGGAGAGGTAATTCTCGAGATTCTCCCAGTATCGCTTTGCGTACATTGCTGGCCACAGTACCTTCAAAGTTTCAGGCTCGACGAAGTAGCTGGGCTCCTTGTCCTCCGACATGAATATGTCCGGGTGAGTTGCGAGATATCGGTGCATCGAAGAGGTCCCGGACTTCATCGAACCAATAAGGAAAAAGTTGGGTCTAGGCATCGAGCATGTAGCACTGGAATGCCGAGCCCCAGCGGGTGTTCGCGAAGGCGGTGATTGGAAGGCGGGTCATTTTCAGTCGAAGTCTCAGATAATCGTACGATACTCGACTTCGTGACTTCCTCACAGTCACAGAATTGTGCCTGCTACTCTTTTTAACAGCGGCGGACGCACTGAAGTTCGTAACCCGAGGATGTTGAGGATCTCTCCGAATCGGCTCTTTTGCGAGCAGGCTGTTGGCACGGGCGTTTAACTTGGCTGCTGTTAGCCGTGGTCAGCACCCTTGCTCAAAAGAAAGTGCAACTGGAGCGGGGTGCCGAAGCACTGATTCGAATGTTTATCGGCCTGCTGCCACGAACTCTTAAGCACGTGATTCCAAAAAGCGTCGTCATCAAAAACTATCGCAACGCGCTCTAACATTTAGATACGCTGTGTGAAGTGGGGCCGACGCAATCTTAGACTAACGGTGCCGCGGACGACTATGAAGAAGCAAGCGTGTACAGCTTCACGCGACGCGCCATCCTGCTACGCGATCCCCAAAACGATCGTAGAGTTGCTCGATGTCGTCGCAGTACATGTCGTTCAGGAACTCTCGAAACTGCGGGGGCATTTCGATGCTCTGTTCGGGTTCTGCTCGAATGGAAACTGGTTCCAATGGACTTCGCTCGAAACGCGGATGTGCGCGAATACGCGACCAAGAAGGTCACGCGGCTGCGTCGAAATGTCCTTGAATAATTCAATCAGCAGCTGCTCCGAAGAAAATAGGTAAGCCAGTTCTCGAGTGTCGTAAGGCAGTCTCCTCGCCTTACAGATGGCGAAGCGCGAAAATGTTCGCTGAAGGAATGCTCGGGTACGTCTTCGTATCGCTTGCCGCTGCGCTTCACGAGGCTCATTAGTGCCGCAGACCATTCTCGGTCAATCGGATTTCGCATGATGAAAATATGCCGCACATGCGGAAGCACATAGTGTACGAACCGAATAATGCCGCTTAAACTAATGTCCGCCTTATCGGGGGAAGATCAAATCGGCGGTCCGCCGGAATTCTTTCCATTGTGGGAAGGAAGTATGTTCGAATGATTTTCACAATAGCGCGGATTGCCTGTATTCGGTGCCGTTGGTTAAAAGTGGGGAATGTCGCGGGCATTCCCGGGATGGCAAAGTGAGAACAACACTCATTCTGGGCGCTTGTCTATTCGTCGTTTGGCTTTTCGCGATATCGGACTACGGCAGCTTTAGAGATTCATCGGCCTTAGCGGCCGAGCTCACGTCCCCGGCTCATTCACCTCAGGACTGGAACATATCGGAAAGGCCCGCAATGAGATATCGAGTCCTCTTTCAATGGGTCGTGGAGGGCGTCTACTCTGCAGTTTCACCGTCCGAATCGAGTGAATTCTTCTTCGCAACATTCATTACCTTGAGTTTCCTTTGCCTTGCTATCACCGGCGTTGCTTTTCACCAATACGCTAAAGTCTTGGGGTTCTCCGATAGCTCCGCGCAATTTGCCATCGCATTGTTTTTCCTGTCGCCTCCGATACTACTTGCCTACGTTTTTCCGGTACATACTCGCGAAGACCCACTGGCTTATTTACTCGTCATATTCGGATTAGTTGCGCTAATACGCGGCAACCGAATTCTCATGGTATTGTTTTCTGTTTTCGGAGCGCTCACACGCGAGACAACGCTTGTATTGTCCTTTACATACTTAGTCGCTGGCTCGGGCCGCTTACGGGAACGCATCGTATTAAGTGCTATTGCGCCGCTGACGTTGCTTGCAACTCGATGGTGGCTGGGGGTTCAAAGTTATCGGCCCTTTGATGGGGCAACGCGTAACGTCGAGTTCCCAATTGAAAGTGTGTTCTTCTTGGCGATGGTTTTCGGTGTATTGTGGCCTATCGGTGTGGCCGGTTACTTTGAAGCAATTCGAATCCGCAATCAGCTCCCGAATAGTTGGCGCGTCCTCTACCTGTCCGCGCCAATAGTGCTGCTATTGATCTTAGTCACTAACATCGCGCTTGCACGGGTACGCGAAATTCGGATCGGATTCATGTTCGCGCCATGGTTATTACCGTTTGCGGTGCTGTGGTTCGAACGCCATCTGGATTGGTTCTATCCAACGGCGTACCGATTATCGGATTGGATGAAATGGATCGCTTTCGGTGGTTGTCTTGGCGCAATTACTTTTAGCGTGATCTACCTTGGACGTTATAGCCTATTTACATCGGCGGGTGCGTTATTGTTGCCGCAATGGCTCGTTGTTGGAGCGATGCATTTAGGCGCAACAATAGTGGTCGGGTGTGTCGTTTGGCGTCAGATGCGCTTGACAGAAAAAGTTTGACCTAGACTAGCCCGCTTCTGAAAACCACGCTCACGAAGGACGGTGTCGTAAATTAACTTGCCATGTCACGGCGGCTGTGATCGAGTATGCAGATGAAGCGAGACATCACCATTAATTGAGATCGCTTGCCAAAGGGCGAAAGAGCAGGGGCTGGACATCGAGTACGTCGTCGGCAGCGCGACCGAACTACCATGGGACGACGAAGCTATGGACTTATGCCTGATGCCGGAACTGCTCGAGCACGTGGCTGATTGGCGGCGTTGCCTCGACGAGGCGGTCAGGATCTTGAAGCCGGGAGGAGTCCTTTACTTGAGCACCAGCAATATACTGTGCCCGGCACAGCAGGAATTCGAATTGCCCTTATATAGTTGGTACCCCGCGAGACTCAAACATTACTACGAACGGCTTTCTGTAACGACCCGACCTGAACTCGTCAACTACGCGACCTATCCGGCCGTCCATTGGTTCCCTTATTACGGTCTCCGAAAGGAACTCAAGAAACGTGGGTTACAGGCCCTGGACCGGTTTGATTTTAGTGCCGTGACTAGCACTACGGCGTTGCGCAGGATAGTGTTCACTGTGATACGGCGGCTACCCCCGCTGCGATTCCTCGGGCACATGGCGACCCCATATACGCTCGTCGTCGCTACCAAGATTTGACGGGTCACTGAAGGCCGATCAATGCAGGGCTTGAACGGTCGAGCACGCGAATCAGCGAGTGCGCGAAGGCAAGCATGATTGAATGGATTATGTCGTGGCGTCGCTCGCGTAAACGGGCGGCACTTCGAAACGCGATCGGATCTTTGCTGGACGGATACACGCCGGTGGCCGTGGATATCGGCGCGAGCGGCGACCTGCCGGAGCCGTGGCTGGATCTAGAGGAGAACGCCCAATTCATTTGCGTCGAGCCCGACGAAGAAGCATGCGAGCGCATGAAAAAGCGGCACGCGGCACGCGGTAACAGTGGAGATTACCAGGTGTTTCCGGTGGCGCTGTCAAAAGAAGGTGGTGAGCGCACTCTCTATGTGACAGCCGCACCGAGCGGCTCGTCCCTGTTCAATCCTGACAACGACCTCGTCAGGGCTTATACGACATCCGAGTATTTGCTGCCGATCACGACGCGAACGCTGAAGACCGAAGCTTCGGGTAAATTCTTCGAATCGATCGGTGTAAACCGGATCGATCTGCTGAAACTCGATGTGCAGGGGTGTGAACTCGAAATACTGGAAGGCTTGGCCAATACCGTTCTGCCCGAATGCTCACTTGTCGAGTTGGAAGCAGCCATGCACGAACACGAGCCCGGCTATCCAACATTTTGCGATATTCACGCACTGATGACCGGCAAGGGTTTCGAGTTACTCGATTTGTGGCCGGATCGGCAGCCGCGTTCGCTTCACGGGAGTCGATCAGTGCTGACGAATGTGCTGAATGTCTATGACTATTCGCCAAGTCTTTCCCGGCGAATCTGGGAGGTCGACGTCCTGTATTTCCGTCCGCTTGCCAACCGTCAGCCTGAGTTTGACGAGATTCAGCTGCGCATGCACGTCGTGAGCATCTGCCTCTACGGGTTTTTTGGGGAGGCCTTAGCGGCCATACGGGAAGGGCGGGACCTGGATGTTATCGAGCAGGACACGTGTCGCGCGCTGGAAGCCGGCGTCGTACGGTGGCACGGACTGACGCGTTACCGGCCCTGGTTCTCCGCCGGTTCGCACTGGCGGCACGTACGGCGCTTGGTCACCGTTGCGGACCATCTGGTACCGGACAACGGTGCGGACTATATCCATGCGCGGAGACTCTGATTTCGGTCCAGGTCGTGGAGAAATCTGTCAAATCATTCGGTTGCCAATCGCGCGGCAGGCGTTGAAGGGTCTGACCAGACAAGCGAGTCTTGTCCGCTCTTCGAAATTTCAGGTGCGGGCGGTGGAATTTCAAATGGCACAAATGTACGGGGTCTTAGGTATTGGGCAGTTCATCTCCGTTCGTATAGATCGTGACGCCCTCGGCCAGCATAGCTAGGCATTCCTCGTACATGGGAGGCATGGCCACAAACCAGCCTTTCGTTTGTCCCACGGTAAACCATTCAAGCCCGGCCTTGCGTTCGAATCGATTGGTGAAATAGCCGCGTATGGCATCGTTTTCCGGGCGGTCGATGCGGCTCTGCGAGGGACCATGGCCTGACAACGTAAGCGCGTGAACCTCGCCGCTCCAATCGATGCAACGTACGTCAAACGGCGAGTCGTCGGAGTAAACGTTGAATGGGAAGTCGTCGTTTAAATCTTCGATGCAATGGTAGAACGTCACGGTGCCGAGGTGGGTGCCAATGCCCATTAAATAACCGCCGCATTCGAGTGAGAACGGCGGTGACAAATTAGTCCACGGAAGCGGCGGGATTTCCCAGCCGCGGGCGGAGTAAAACTCTGCCACCTGTAGCCTTCGATCTTTTTTGAGATGGAAGGCGGGAGGATGTACACCGTGGACCTATATCTGCGCGTTCGGCTGGCCTGCCATGTTGATGGTCTGAGCCAGCGAGAGGCGGCAAGTCGGTTTGGCATTGCGCGCGAGACGGTGAGGAAGATGCTGCGGCATTCGGAACCGCCGGGATATCGGCGACGCCAGCCACCGAAACGCCCGAAACGGGCCCCCTTCACGGATATCATCGACCGTATTCTGGAGGAGGACCGAACGGTTCACCGTAAGCAGCACCACACGGCGAAGCGTATATTCGAGCGCCTTCGCGACGAACATGGCTTCACGGGCAAAGAGACCATCGTGAAGGATTACGTTCGGGAACGGCGCCTTCGTCGGCGTGAGATGTTTGTGCCGTTGTCACATCCTCCGGGCCATGCTCAAGCGGACTTTGGCGAGGCGGATGCGATCATCGCCGGCGTCAAGTATCGGGCGCATTTTTTCGTCATGACACTTCCCCACAGCGATGCCTGCTTCGTTGCGGCCTACCCGTCAGCGACGACGGAGGCCTGGCTGGACGGGCACAACAGAACCTTCGCCTTCTTCGGCGGTGTTCCCCGATCGATTCTCTACGACAACGACAAGTGCCTGGTGTCGCGCATCTTGCCGGATGGCACGCGACAACGAACGCGAGCGTTCAGCGGACTGCAGTCCCATTACCTCTTCGAGGACCGTTACGGCCGTCCCGGCAAGGGCAACGACAAAGGCAATGTTGAGGGGGTGGTTGGCTACGCCCGACGGAACTTCATGACGCCGCTTCCCCGGTTCGCGAGCTGGGACGCCTTCAACGCTTACCTGGAGGAACAATGCCGCAAACGGCAAGACGACGTCCTGCGCGGCCACCGCGAGAGCATCGGCGAACGGTTTGTGCGTGACCGCGAAGCGTTGAAGAGGCCACTGCCGGCACCGTTCGACGCGTGCGACAAGCAGGGCACGCGGGTCAACTCGCTGTCCCTGGTGCGCTACCGGACGAATGACTATTCCGTGCCCGTCGCCTACGGCCACCAAGAGGTCTGGGTCCGTGGCTATGTCCACGAGGTGGTTATCGGTTGCGGCGCCGGGATCATTGCCCGACACCCCCGTTCCTACGACCGGGAAGATAGGGTCTTCGATCCGATCCACTACCTGCCTTTGCTGGAGCACAAGATCGGTGCCCTGGATCAGGCCGCGCCGCTAGCCGGATGGGAACTGCCTGATGCCTTCCCAACCCTGCGCCGTCTCCTGGAGGCGCGCATGGGCAAGGCCGGCAAGCGGGAATACGTCCAGGTCCTTCGGCTTCTGGAGACCTTCGATCTCGAGGTGCTTCACGGCGCGGTGAAGGACGCCCTGCGCCTGGGCGCGATCGGCTACGACGCCGTCAAACACCTTGTGCTGTGCCGTATCGAGCGACGCCCGCCCAAACTCGACCTGGATATCTATCCCTACCTGCCTCGGGCCAACGTGGCGACCACGGCCGCCGCCAGTTATATGAGCTTGTTGGGTGGAGGCGCGTCATGACCGATACGCCGCAAGTGTTGCTGGCCCATCACCTCAAGACCCTGAAACTGCCGACGTTCCTGCGCGAATACGACAAGCTGGCCCGCCAATGCGCCACCGAGGGCGCCGACCCTGTGCGGTATCTTGTCCGTCTGACCGAGTTGGAACTGATCGACCGTGAGCGCCGCATGGTCGAGCGGCGGATCAGACAGGCTAGGTTCCCCGCCGTCAAAAGCCTCGACAGCTTCGACTTCAAGGCCATCGCCTCGCTCAACAAGATGCTGGTTCTGGAGTTGGCGCGATGCGAATACGTAGAGCGTCGTGAGAATATCATCGCGCTCGGCAACAGCGGAACCGGCAAGACCCATATCGCCCTCGGTCTCGGTCTGGCGGCCTGCCAAAAGGGGCTCTCCGTCGGCTTCATCACGGCCGCCGCCCTGGTTCATGAACTGATGGAGGCCAGGGATGAAAAACGCCTGTTGCGCCTGCAGAAGCAACTGGCAAAGTATCACCTTCTGATCATCGACGAACTCGGCTTCGTGCCGCTCTCGAAGACCGGCGCCGAGCTGCTGTTCGAAGTCTTCAGCCAGCGCTACGAGCGGGGCTCGATCATGGTGACCTCCAACTTGCCGTTCGATGAGTGGACGGAGATATTCGGCTCGGAACGTCTGACCGGGGCTTTGCTGGACCGCCTGACCCACCCTGTCCATATCCTGGAAATGAACGGCGAGAGCTATCGTCTCAACCAAAGCCAAAAACGGCGGAAATCCCCAAATACGCCTGCTTGACCACCGAACTCAAGGTTGACCCGGTGGGTCCACAGGAACCTCCCACGCTGCTTCGCTCCGCGTAACGCAAGCGCTACACGAAGCAGCGCGGGTCCCTCCTATGGACTACCGGGACAACCCCCCAACACTGCGTACCGCATAACGTTAAGTGGACTAGTTTTGCTCCGCCCGGGTGGACTAATTTTGCTCCGCCGTTGACAGCGTTGCCCGGCGGCCTTAGGCCCAGCGTCTTCGGCGGCAAAGTCAGGCTGCCAGTACGGCCCGCGGTGTGCCCCAGCTTCGTCCCATAACAGCGATTCCGCCGGCCCCAGTTTGCTTACTTCCTGGTAAATCGTGCGTGGGCTAGGGATGCAATGAAAAAATACGTAATCGTAGATGGCCTGGGCATCAAGCGCGGGCGCGATTTACGGGTGCGCGACGAGTGCATCGAGGTCGCTGGAGAACATGATGCGTTCGGGTGCCACCCGATAGTACATGGGGCAGATCCCGAACCGGTCGGTCGCCAGCAGCGTGCGTCGCTGTCCGACGTCAATGACAACGAGCATGAACGCACCGCTCATCGCGCCAGGCCGCAGGCGGCCGGAACGCAGGTAGTCGTCGAGCATTTCCGTGAGGCGCGCACCATCGTCGGCGATGTCTTCAGCGGTGGGGCGAAACAGGAGCGCCGTATTGCTGCCGACGCTGGCCCGAATCGCATTCTGCTCGGCATGTGCCATAACGGCGCCCGGCAGATTTACGGTAGAGATGGCTCGGTCGCGTGCTGTGCGTCTTGCCTGCACCATCGCGGCCGATGCCGCTGCGGTGGCGCCGGCGGTATGCCAGTCGATGGCTCCACAGATGAAAATCATGGCGGAGAAGCGTTCAGGTTTAGGGTCGCAGCGGCTGCACGGGGCATACTGGTCGCGGTAGTATACGCGATGCAAATGCGACTTCATCGGTACACGCTTTTAACCGTGTATGATCCAGTCGGGCGCGAACTGCGCGACTGTGGCTTAGCGCAGACCGCTGAGTTGCTCGCTGTCGGCTGTAGATTCTCGCTGCGTGTTCACAGGTTAGCTCGAACCCCGCCTATCGTCTTAGTCACCAGCGGCTTGCTGAGCTGCTGAGCGATCCCTTCGAATCATGCATGAAGAGCGCGTCACCTGGCGTTAAGCTAAGGCACAATTTTCGATACACTCTGAAGATCGGTCCGTAGCAATCCATTCATGAACCGGCTCATACACAAAATTCCTGACATTCCCCTAAACGGGTGCTCTATACAGACTTTGCCTAATCCAGAATTCTAGCTTCGATATGTTCGGGGATCTGTAGCTTAAACATTTCCCCCCCAAACCCGGCACCGGACCGTTCTTTATAAACATAGTCGTCTGCGGCAATCAAAATCGTTGCAGCGGGCATAATCTTCTTTATCGTATGTGCAAACAACGTATCCAACGGTAGCAACTTTGATTCATAACCCGCACTCTGAGATGAGGTTTTTGTCGCATATATAGTCGAATAATTCTTTATGATGTAATTAATTTGAATTTGGGGATCATGGCTATTTGATTCTGTTTGCAGTGAAATTCTGGCACCGTGGTCCCCATGCACAATAAACACGAGTCGATCGTAAAACCCTTTTCTCTTCAGTCCATTAATAAACGACTGCAATTGCACGTATAGACACTCAACTTGATCTAAATGCTTACTTAATTCAGCTGACTCTTCATCCTCACTTTCTTGAGCGGCAAGCGCGTTCTTGCCGAGCCAATCAATGAAATGGTTTTTCAGGTGGCAGGCGGAGTTATAAACGTATGGGTAGTGTGGCACCAATAAATGTGCAAAAAACAGGTGGCCAGTAGGGTTAGATATTACGTCTTCCATTATCCGTGGAAGCTGTAATGAGGACGCCAGTGTTGATGTTATCGGCCCTTCGCTCTTACATGGAAATTTGACGTTTGTAAATTTCGGCCGAAGCTTATCGCAGTAATGCCGTACCGCTGTTACCGTAAGGTTTTCATTTAACGTATGTTGACTGATGACAATCAATAGAGCTTTAGTTGTCACGCTTAGATTTTCGTTTGCAATATTTCGCAAATATGTGACGCACTTGTTTATTTCTGCATCATCAGGTGCGCAATAATCTAGGTAGTGTGCATGCGATGCGGTTGAAATAAAAAGGAAAATTTGTCGCTTAAGGGATCGAAACCTCCGGTGGTTGTCACGCTTAGATTTTCGTTTGCAATATTTCGTATCGAGTTCGCCGAATATGTGACGCACTTGTTTATTTCTGCATCATCAGGTGCGCAATGGTCAAGAGTCTAGACGCTTGCGCAACTGCTTTGATACACATTGATCTTATAGCCGGCATGGTTCAGCAAATTGAAGTATCGATTTTCCGACAAGGCCGCTAGAATGGTTCGTTATTAAAATAGGAGCGACGTTGGGACTTTGAAGTGAAAGTTCATGAGATTCGGCAATGAATCGGTAGACCAAAAATACTTAGATACTGCGGCGCCAAACAATTCGAATCCGTTTCTCTGATAAAAACTCCTTATTACGCCAATAACCTTGCTGTCTGGAGCGTGGTCGGAAATGGCCCTGACACTTATATGTTCGTCCAGAACGAGATGTACGATAGATGGCTTGTTACTAGCTGTAGAACCGACTGAATTATTATCGAAATTAGTCAATGGTATGCTCGGTGGAAAAATCACAATGGAGATCATCAGTACCGACAAGGAGAATGGTTCGTTATTAAAATAGGAGCGACGTTGGGACTTTGAAGTGAAGTTCCCGAAAGCAGTTAGGGTAATCGGATATATGTTGTTGCGTAACAACCAGACTGCGGTCAGGACTGCAGGCATAATCACTTTTAACGGTACAGCGAATAGCTGCTCTAAGCTATATGTCAATAAAACACATAACAAAAGATAGGATAACCATCGCCAGCGACATTTCATCATTGCCCAAGCAAGTATCGTGGCCAACGACAAGTAACTTACGAGAACTAAAATCACTTCGAATGAAAAAACAGGGTATGACTCGGTCATTAGGAACTTTACAAGCGGGCTGACCATGAGAAACTGACAAACGAGTACGGTTTGCCACGTGGAAGCCACGTCACGTTTGTTTGGTGTACGTGGAAACATAATTACAGGATCTATTTACGTGCGACATCGTGTACGAAACGTACCATCATTCGCGAAGCGACACGTTGATAGGGGTGGATCAAGACCGGCAGGTACCCAGCCGTCCGCGGACTCCCGGATTTGTTTCCACTTCAAGCGCCGGCAACATTATTTTTGACTGGGACGCTTGAGAATGAGTCGCCCCGCACAGTCGGCGGGAAAGTGAAACGCGAGTATCGAATATTGACGGCGCGGTCACCAAGCGCACGGCCTTTTGGACGTTCGAGATACTTCAAACGATGAGGATTAATCTCTTTCAACGTACTGGCCGACTACTTCGTCCCGGTTGGAAACTCGCGTTGTTATTGAACGACAACGCAACCTTAGAGAGAGTTATCGCATTACTTCGATGTCCATGGTATGACGGCATGGGGGCGGGATCATGCAACACTCGGAAATATTAGGACTGCGCATTTCGTCATCTGGCGCTGCGGAAGACGCGGCGTTGCTTAAACTTCTTTCGTGAAAATTCGTCGGGACTTTCCCCCAAGGTTCCTAGGCCGGACATCCCTTCAAGGCATCGTTAGGCTGGATAGAGCACATTCTACCGGTGGTCCTTAATCCGTCTATCTATCGGGTAAGCACTGTTGTCTACCCGCCGTTCGGGTCTTCTTCGGATTCAAAATCCGTGTTCTCAACGTCTTTCTCAGAAGACTTTGTGAACATCGACTTGATGCGATACCAGTAGAGCTTAAGGGTAATGGCCGCCCCGGCGATGGCGGCGATGGTACCTTGGAGGATAATGCTGGCTGTCCCTGGGTCCAGGTATGCATGCGATGCGACACTGTAGGTCGCGAGCGATACACCCAGTAGGCGACCGACGATTATGGACGTTTTGTTCATGTTGCTATCCTTAAGTCGAATGACAATGCATGGGACGCGTTAGGATCAGAAGGTAGATCTCGGTCGCATTCATGGGTGGGATCTCGTCTTGAAACCGAATAACATCCGGTTATCGGACGAAATCTTCTCCTCACAGGTTATCTCTGCGCACGATTCCAACGTTGCCCTGAATTTCTCCTCACTGTATTCATCAAAAATGTCTTCCCGAAGGGCAAGCATCCGTTCGATAGTGGGATCGGTCTTCTGAACGAATTCAATCACGCCGGTCGGGGCAAGTGAAGTGAGCCAAAAAACGACTTGGTCAAGCGGTATGTTTTTACCGATCGCCAGATGATGCTCAAATGCGAGCGCGAGGATAGCATTCGGGGCTCCTCTTGCCGATATCGAACCTCTTTCCTGCATTAACCATCCCTGGTTCGGAGTGGGATTGGCAGCATCCTGGTACACGACTTGAAGTGCCAGACTGGAATTACGACTTCTGGCAAATGCTTTATCGAGTGCGCCGTGATCGATGTCGAAACCCACTACATACTCAGCACCGGCTGCGAGCGCCGCCTCACTGAACTCGCCGGTGTTACAGCCAAGGTCCCATACCGTCTTTGGTCTTGTCGCTTCGATGAACTGCTTGATAAAGTCACGCTTCCTGCTCGCCTCCGCGGAGCTGTAGGTCCGATCTGCTTCGTAATTTTCCCAGGTGGTCTCACCGCTATCCTTAGGACGGAGCGTCGCGATCCAATCTCGTAAAGTTACAAGCAGGGAGTGATATCCGGTTTTGGAGAGACGTTTGTCCTGAAGGCTTTGAAGATTACTGGTTGACCGCTTTCTGGCCGATTGTTGTACGTAGGAAGGTAGCGCTACGTTGGTTAGAATCTTCCAGCCGAGTTTCCGCCAACCCGGAATGACGCTGTTGAGGTGTTGCGATTCGATGCCTTCCAAAGCGCCCCGAAACCAGGCATTGTGGGGTACTCCGGTCAATGCACGCAGCAGCAGCGGATTGAGAAACTGCTCTGCGAACTGACGCTGCCCCGTCCAGAATTCCCCATCGCGATAGCGCCGCAAAGATAGTACGTCGATAAAGATCGGCCGGGCTCCGACGAATTGAACGTTGTAGGCGCTCGCGTCCGATAACGCCACACCATATTCCAGCGCCAACAATTGAATTTCAAGATGTAGCAAGGCAGCGGCCTTGAGCGCCGAAAATCCCCATTCGTAAGGAAACGATATCCACGGAACCGGCTCGTGCTCAAGTACATAGGTAATGTCTTTATCCGCACCGACAAAGGGTTGCGGGTCGATTTCCTCGGTGGAGATTACCCACCCCCTTTCGATTAGCTTCTTCAGACACTCAGAGTCGCGTACGAACTCGTATTCCGCCTTGGCGTGAGTGGTCACGGTCCTGATTATTCGACCGTTGAAGTTAAAAACGTGCCCAGCGGGATCACGATAAGATCCACCCTCTCTTACCAGACCGGGGGGCAAGTCGACGCACGCTTTAGATGTCATTCAATTACCTTCATAACAATTAGGATAGGAACTTGCTTTAAACGGCTACGGGCCAAAAAACGGCCAGAAAGCCAATCGGCGCGCCCATGCCGCGATTGACATAAGTGCGATTGGGTGCGCTCATCGGGAAAACGTTCTACCAACACCGATCCGGGCGAATTCCGGCGCCCAGTATTGATGAGACCGCTCGCAAGACGCAAACGGGCGGCGGGCACGAGCGAAACGGGGCACGGTCGGGGCCGGGGCCGCCTTCGCCCGGGCGATGCACGTGACGGTGTGATAGGCCAGGAACGGCGAACGCCCAAAGAGTGGGCATAAGCCGACTAGGACGCCAAGCCTCCAGAATCATTTAGTGAAACTCGACCTGGCAACGCGCCTCATTGAACGAACAACGCTGCGCGCCATAATCGAACGATACACGTTCATGTGGTAAAGGGGCCTGGTCTGTTTGGTCCAGCGCGAGTGCCATTCCAGTGCCTTACCGTAGAATTCAATCCTAGATCCGGCAAACCGTTCGAACAAGAATGGAAAATAGGCATGGCGCAGTAATTGGGCCGGTGATGTTTCTCGTTTTGACTGCAGGTAGGCGGTTTTCAGTATTACCACGCTTTTGCCATTTGATACGGCAAAGTCCGACGCCACGAGTTCATCGCCGTAGTAGTACTGGAAGACGAGACCGTTTTTGTTTTTACTGAATCGTTGAAGCAGAGTCGTATAAAATCTGCCTTGGATATTGTCGCCGGCTATCGCGCTGTTCGCGGCGCCTTTCCAGCCAGACGACTCGAGCTTGCCGTGAGCGTCGATGGCCGCACCCATCTCGGCTCTTTCGATAATAATATTCAGCCTGGTTGATATATTTCGCGACTCGAGCTTATTCGAATCTTTGCGCATATTCCGCTTGATATTTTTCCCGAGGGAATTCCAGTACTCCTCGAACGGTGCCGCGCATTCGATCCACGGCGTCTCGATATACGGAACTAAGTCGGCGCAAGCCGGGAATTGGGATGATTTCACGAACCTGGAATCCTGTTGCGTCACACTGACCATGGCGCGGCCACGAAAATGAGAGAACAATGCATCGAAAATATCTGTCAGCTCTCGGTCCTGTTCGAATACGAACAGGCCCAGAGGAGCTTGTCCGGGGTTCCAGGTTTCCAGCACGCCGACCCGGTGCGCCTTGAGAAAAACGAGCGCGATTATTCCTTGTTCGTCTTCGACGACTGCGAGATTGATGGAACCGTCCGCGAAATGTTCCAGGCAGGACTCGACGAAGGCAGATGACAGTATTGGCACGCCGTAACCGGCTGCGGCCAGTCGATCCCATGCACCGCTATACGCGGCAAAATCCGAACAAGGTGTTACTGTTGTTTTCATTGCCAGCGAAATTCCTGGTACCAGATCGCTATATTGGCGGACTAGAACTGCAAGCTATCGCGAATTGCAGCGATGATTTTATCGATGTCTCTCAGGGTGATGCACTGATGACAGGGCAAGTGGAGCAAACCTCGCCCTAATCGCTTCCCTATTGCGGGGACGTTGACGTGCTGCTGCTCCCATCGCCAGATGGGAATACGGCGGAACTTCAGAGTCCGGAATACGTCATCGATGCCTTCGACGAAAAGGGGAAACATGTAAGGCACAGTTTCGGCCTGCAGTTCGGTGATGATTGCCTGGCATCTTGCAAGCCCGCGAGACACCTCAACGTAGTGCAGGAAATTTTCGCGGCGGCGACGTCGAATCAGATCGTAATCGAGCATGAATAGGAGACGGCGAGACACTTCGTTGCCAGGGATTCCCATATCCTCCGGATCGAACCATTCATACCGGCCATCGATCCCTGGCGATTGTTCGAGTTCGCGCATCCGGCTTGAGCGCCACCGCGGTACCGGCGGCACGTGATTGCTCGAATAAGATCTGTTGCCGTATCTCGAAACGTAACCTGTCACGCTGCGCTCGAGCAGGGAAGCAATGGACCGCAGATCTACGTGGGTGGTACGCGGTTCACGTCGGTCTGTAGTGGTGGGGCCATTACAGATCAGTATGCCTCCGTCGATCCCGGGGCAAAATTTAATGGTGCTCGCGATCGAATAATCGCCTAACGAGCCGAGTGGTGCGCCGTTCAGGGCGCCCATAAGAGCATGGGCGCAGTCTTCTATCAGGATTACCTGTTGTCGGCGACACAACTCGGCAAGCCGATCGATATGCTGAGGAATGCCGAAAAAATGTGTCACGATTGCAGCATCCGCATCGACTAACTTGGCTTCGAAATCGGTCTCATCAACGCTTAAATCGTCATTCAAATTGTAAAATACCGGCGTACTCCCGCTCCAGATAATCGGTTCGATAACTGATTTGCAGATGTACCCGGGAACGAGAATGTGATTGTTGTGCAGGCCGCATTGGGTAAATACCTGAGCGAGGGCAGAGCGGGCATTGCGAAAAAATTGATGTGGTCGCGAAAGGAAAATCGGCAGGTCGCGGGGCCCACGTAAAAGCTGCGAAGCGGTTAGATAAGGTAAAATCGGCAGCGCCGGGGCAGGGTACATCGTCGCTTCCGGATCGATGCAT
This sequence comes from Gammaproteobacteria bacterium, assembly GCA_963662545.2. Taxonomy (GTDB): domain Bacteria; phylum Pseudomonadota; class Gammaproteobacteria; genus JAYYZW01. The sequence continues at coordinate 106,259 of CAXXLL010000003.1, read as the reverse complement.
TCGAACAAGGCTGGGTGGATATGGACTGCAGAGGCCTCCGTTACCCTCTCTGCGCTAAGCTCCACGCCCTGTCGCTCCATTGGTGTCGGCTTACTTAGGTATGATTAAGCGGGGTAGCTGGTGTCTGCGAGAGCGGGCCAAAAACCAGCCGCGCGTCCACTTTACGCTCAACACGGCCGGATCCGGAATCCCTCTTTTCTCCATCGGCAGGCATGAGAGATTGCTTTAGGACGCGGACCGACTGGGTTGCCGTAAGATGCATGACCCGCGAAATCCATTCACTATACCTACGCTATGCCGACACAAATTTTCACCATCGAAGTCCCGACTCGGCGAATTGTACTTGAAATTCCGAGAATGCTTCAGGAACCTGTCGACACGTTGCGCCCGATTCGCCACGCTGCGCGAGTCGCAGGGGTATTGTGTTGCCCGGCGCCAATGTCGCCAAGCCTATGAACGAACTGTCCATCCGACGCGGTGTACTCTTTATCGCATACCATTACCCGCCAATTCAGGCGAGCAGCGGGGTGCACAGGACACTGAGTTTCTCCGCGCATTGTGCGGGCAACGGTTGGACGACCACCGTGTTGACCGTGACGCGCAACGCCTTGCTTGCTTCGCGCCCTGAAAATGAGGCAATGGTGCCGGCCGGAGTCAAGGTTGTACGCGCTCCGGCGCTCGATACGACCAGACATTTGTCGATTAAGGGTAAGTATCTGGATTTCATGGCAATCCCCGATCGTTGGGTATCGTGGGTGCCGAGTGCGGTGGTGTTGGGATTATTCGAAATCGCGCGTGGCCGCGTCGATGTTATCGTGTCGACCTATCCGATCGCCTCGGCACATGTTATTGGATATATCCTGCACCGCCTGACAGGGAAGCCTTGGGTGGCGGATATGCGCGATCCGATGGCGCAGGAAGGCTACCCATCCGATCCGAGGACATGGCGCGCTTTCCGATGGATCGAGGATCGGATTGCGCGGCATGCCGAACGCGTGATCTATACGGCGCCGGGTGCGAGGATTTATTACGAATCGCATTACGGTGAGCGCATCGCGAGCAAAGGCAGAGCGATTCCCAACGGGTATGACGAAGCGATGTTCAAGAGGGCGGAAGCCAGTGCCGCGCGGCGCACGGCACGTGATGCGGGGCCGCTCAAGCTGCTGCATTCCGGCATACTGTACCCGTCCGAACGTGATCCGCGACCCCTTTTCGAGGCTTTGTCTGAACTTAAGGCGGCGGGCGAGATTGCGGCGGCAACGCTGCGCGTGACCTTCCGTGGGTCGGGCCATGAGGCCTACTATCAGCCCATGCTTCGCGACTACGCGCTCGAAGACATCGTCGAACTGCTCCCGCCGGTGGGTTATCAGGAGGCGGTGGAGGAGATGCTCACCGCAGACGCTCTGCTGCTGGTGCAGGCCGGGAATTGCAACTTCCAGGTACCGGCCAAGCTATACGAGTATCTGCGCAGCGGGCGTCCGATATTGGCGATTACCGACGAGGCAGGCGACACCGCCCAAATTCTCCGTGACGTCGGAATCGACGCGATCGCTGCCATCGATTCCGCTGCCGATATACGGGCTCTGCTGAGTACGGAGATCAAAGACCTGCGCGCTCATCGCGAGCGCGTCGCGGTGGACGACGCGGTTGTGCGCGGCTTTTCTCGGGACGTTCGCGCCGCGGAAATGTGCGTGGAACTCGAGTCAATTTTGGCGCCGCGCGGCCGATGATCGTTTACGCTTCGCGTTCCGGGAGAGCCGGAGAACGCATATGTCCCGATTTGTATCGAAGGGCCGAAGAGCACTGTCGGCACTTCTTGTCGGCAAACCGGTACGACTGGTCGTGCGCAAGAAGAAGCACCATCGTGACGGGGCAACATTTCATGCTGCTTACACAAGCAAGCATTTCTAGATAACGAGAGCTGAAGATGATCGAACAAAAAATCATAACGATTCTCGGGCAAGTACTGGGGATTGGCGACAGGGTCGATGCTTTCAACGCACAAACTCTATTGCTCGGCGACGTGCCGGAATTCGATTCGATGGCCGTGGTATCGGTTCTGACGGTTATCGAAGAGGAGTTCGGGTTCATGATCGATGATGACGAAGTGAGCGCCGATACATTCGAGACCGTGGGTTCCCTGGTTGATTTTGTCGCGTACAAGGTTGGCTAAAGTTAGAAAATCCGTGCCGGATTCCAATCGTCTCCACCCGCAGTTCTTGAAAATCAGCGGACGTACACTGTTTGTCCTGCATTTTGCGCCTGCCGTCCCGCCCGCAAAGGGCCGGATCCTCGTCCTGCCACCCTTGATGGAAGAGATGAACAAATGCCGAAAGCTGATGGCCATGTGCTGTCGGCGTCTCAGCGATGCCGGATTCGACGTCGTACTGCCGGATTTGAGCGGCACCGGAGACAGCGCGGGAGAATTCGGGGAAGCGCGTTGGGAGCGGTGGATTCAGGATCTGGAAGCGGTGCGGGCGTGGTTTAGCGAACGTTCGGTTGCCGACGTCGAGATGGTGTTGGCCGTGCGTGCGGGGACGCTGTTACTCCCTTCGCTCCTCGCCGATAAACCTTTGTTAGTCGTCGCATGGCAGCCCGTGTATGAAGGCAGGCAGTACTTGCAGCAAATATTGCGATTACGGGTCATGGCCAGCAAATTCTCTGGAGGAAATGAAACTAACCGGGACTTGATGAATCTTTTCGAAAGCGGTGAGTCGGTTGAGGTGGCCGGATACTCTATCGCTGCCGAGCTGGCCGGGGCGCTCGCCGAGGTCAAGCTGACGGACCTCTCGTTCCCCGCAGGAGCAAAATGCGCAGTACTCGAGTGCAAACCGAGCGGGTCCGAGAAGCTGAGTCTTCCCGGGCTGAAATTTTTAGAGGTTCTGGATCAGCAGGGAATCGCCACGCTTGGCGAAGTTCTTGATTGCGAGCAGTTTTGGGCAACCCAGGAGATATCTGCGCCGCCGCAGGTGGCGGTGCGGACCGTGGAGATCGCTAAGCAATGGATGCGCCCGGAAGTCTGAGCGGTACCGAGCGTGCCTGCGTCATGGACATCGCCGGCAACGACACCATTGCCGTGTTGCATGAAGTTTCAGGTGAAAGCGAGCTCGGCGTGCTGCTTATCGTAGGTGGCCCACAATACCGGGTTGGGAGCCATCGACAGTTCGTGTTGCTTGCGCGGGCGCTCGCGCGCAGTGGATATCCCGTGTTCCGTTTCGATTACCGCGGCATCGGCGACAGCGAAGGCGATCCGCGGGATTTCGAGACTATCGGCGCTGACATCGAGGCAGCGATCGACTACTTCACAAGCACCGCCGGGGTACGTCGTGTCGTTATCTGGGGCTTGTGCGACGCGGCGTCCGCGGCGTTGATGTACGCGTACGCCAATGACCGAGTCGTGGCACTCATCCTTGCCAATCCGTGGGTTCATTCGCCGCGTACCGAGGCGCAAGCGCGGGTGCGCACCTACTATATGGCGCGGCTCAGGAACCGCGATTTCTGGCGCAAGCTTGTCCGTGGGCAACTCGATTTGCGTGACTCGGTGACGAGCCTGGCGAATTATGCTGGGCGCCTCGTGGGATTGCGCGAGGAGCGACACAGAGGCAGGGATGATTTCATCGAGCGTATGCGTACCGGACTAGCGAATTTTCGTGGCTCCGTGTTCCTTCTACTGAGCGGAGATGACCTGGTCGCGAGCGAATTTCGTCAGCGGTGTGAGCACGACTCAGCCTGGAGATCGCTGGCTGCCGAACGTATTCGTGATCGGCGTATACTCAAAGATGCGAACCATACCTTCTCCAGCGCCGTATGGCGCGCTCAGGTGGAACAACAGGCAGTGGATTGGTTGAAGCGTATCGAGCACGATGCTTAGCCGTTTTTTCCATTACTTTCGCTGGTATCTGGTCCTGCTTGCGCTCGCTGCGCATCTCGTCTTGGTGGTCCTGCTTGTAGCTGCGTTTCTATCGGGGCCGGTGCGGACTCTTGAATACGCGATATCCGTCGCTCGTCAGTCCCTCGCCATGGTTCGATCAGAAGCGAAGAGTATCGAGACACGCCGCGAGCAGCGCGTCGAAGCGATGCTCGGGGAGGCCCTACCGGACGTTTTTCGCTTTCGCGCTGTGCCCGATGCGACGAGCGAGAGCCAGGGTTACGGACGGGTATTACAGGTCGGACCCGGAGGGGACTATTCGCTTCCCAGCCAGGCAGCACGCGCGGCTAGAAAAGGCGATCGGATCGAAATTGCGGCGGGTACATACCGCGGAGACAGCGCGGTGTGGGTTGCTGACGATCTGCTCATTCGCGCGGTCGGTGGGGTCGCCCGGCTCGATGCGAGGGGTGCCACGCTCGTCCAGCACAAGGCAATTTGGATCGTTTCCGGTGACAATGTCAGAATCGAGAACATCGAGTTTTCGTATGCCCGCAGCCGCGACAGAAATGGCGCCGGGATTCGTGCAGAAGGTCGGCATCTGCGGGTGGTGTCGTGTTTCTTCCATGACAACGAGTCTGGCCTGATGGCAAGCAACGAGCCGGACAATTCGGTTGTCATTGAGCATTCCGAGTTTGCCCGCAACGGCCACCCGTCGGGCCAAGCACACCAGATTTACATCGGATCGATTGCGAGTTTCGAACTGAAATTCACTTATGTGCATGAAACGATAGTCGGATCCGCCGTGAAAAGCCGTGCACGCGAGTCCAGCATCCTCTACAACAGGATCGTCGATGAACCGAGAGGGCGAAGCAACTATTCGATTGATCTTTCGGCGGGCGGTCGCGCGGTTGTCGTCGGCAATGTCTTGCAACAGGGGCCTGCAACCGAAAATTATACATTGATCACTTATGCACCGGAGGGGATGATTTGGGACGTCAATGAACTTTTCGTCGTAAACAACACACTCGTTAGCGATCGGCGGGACGCCAATTTCATTTACAATCACTCCGGCGAGATAATTCACATATACAACAACCTAATGATTGGCGAAGCGAAGCCAATCGAGGGCACGGCAATACTTCGGGGTAATTTAGTGGATCGCCGAGGCGGATTTCTTGGTGGCTTTGATGAATCACTTGGCGGTGTTTTGGGTAGCGAATTGAACCACTACGCCGCCGATGTCCATGTCGTCAACCGGGATGCTTACGATTACCGCTTGCAGGGTGGCTCGCCCGCGATCGACATTGGCGTCGAGCTAGATCCGACGAATTCGCTTGACGTGTTCCCAGAGTATGAGTATTCGGCCCCGCTTTCTGCCGTGCCTCGAGAGCAGGCAGGCCCGCTTGATGTGGGTGCGTTCGAGTACGGATCCTAGAAAGTCTAAATGAGTGCGTCGAGCGGCTCGGGGTGGCTCAGGAATCGGTGAGGGTTCGCAGTGTAACCAGAAACGTTTGACGGAATCGCGTTCGTCTCCGACGGCCTATCGGGGAAGGACGCATTTATCGTAATCCATAATACGATCGTAAACGATCGCCATGACGGTGACTTTTTCTCCAATCCGACCGGGGCAACGGCGTTCTTGCACAATGACCTACAGATCGGTAGGGGTAAGGTGATACGGGGCGGTGCTTTCGCCGCCGGCAACGTGTTCGCGTGGGGCCGGATACCGCTGTTCGGAGGGGACGCCCTGGGGGGGCTTGCCCGGTAGCCGGGATAATCGCATCGTAAAGGACGCGCCGGTGCAAAACCGCGGCAGGCTCGACTACCGTTTGCGGGAGAATTCGCCTGCCATAGATGCCGGTGTCGGCCTTGAAGACACCGCAGACCTTAAAATTGTCCCGCACGCAGAATACCGTCACCCTGTATCTACACGCGCCAGGCAGCATGACGAATCACCCGAAGCGGGCGCATTCGAATTCGACAATAGGATGTGAAAGACGACCCTATCTGGGCGTGGTATTTTCGTCCTCGCCGAGCGGTTGTCTGTTCGAGCATGAAAACGCGAGGAATCTGAAACCCCAACGCCGGGCCATGTGAGCGCAAAGCGTGAAATGAACATTAAAACTGCGTCGCGGCGAAAATGCAGGACCTAGGCAGCGCCGTCGCTCGCGGGGCCGCGTGGATGGTGTTGTTACGGATGTCGGTTCGGGCGCTCGGGCTCGTAAGCACGATGATCCTCGCGCGATTGCTGACCCCTGACGATTTCGGGATCGTCGCAATCGCGATGGCCATGTTCGCGATGATCGAGTTGTTCGGTGACTTCGGTTTCGACACCGTCCTGATTCAAAAGCAGGACGTCACCGCACGCCACTACGATACGGCGTGGACGTTCAACGTCCTGTTCGGCGGGATCGCGTGTGTAACGCTCTTGGCCGTGTCGCCCTTTATCGTGGCGTTCTACGAGGATGAGCGACCGCAATGGGTCCTCGTGATATAGGCGTCGTTAATTCCTTGACCCGCTTGTCCCAGGTGTTCTGTTTCGCGACGGCGAGCCGTGCTTCGCGGTCGTCGGCGGGGGCGTCCAATGCACGCGCAACTGCTGCGAGCCATTCTTCGGGCGTTTCGGCAAATTCTATTACGTCGTCGTGGATCAGGAGCTCCGGCAGTCGAGACGATACAACGGGTTTTCCTGCGGCAAGGCATTCATGGACTTTAAAAGGGTATGCGGTTTTCGTCCAATTGCCGATGTCGAGCCGGTAGCAGATCGTGTTGACGTCCATGTTGTTCAAGTACCGCGGAACGTCTGCAAACGGACGCGGTCCTAACCAGTGCACATTATCCAAACGCTCACATTCTAGCCATGCGTTCGTGACGTCGTCGACGTTTGGAAGTGGGGGACCAATATTTAACGGACCAATTATGACCCAATGCCAATCGGGACGGGCACGGGCGACATGCGCAACGATCCGAAGGTCGACTTTTTGATTAATCGCGCCTATGTAGCCGATTCTTGGGTGGGGGATATCCTCGAGATCTGCGGGCGGCGGCGCATCCGCGGCAGCAATGACCAGTTCTACATCAACGCCACTTCGTAGAACATGATCGGGTTCGAAGTGTTCGTCGAATGCAAGCGCTCCAACACTCCTACTGGCTGCAAGAAGCATATCTGCCTGGGCCATCATGTGCCGGTGCGCTTGTTCCGAAGCATCGTCGTAATCAGGTTGTGCTCGGAGCAGGTCGACTGCCCAATAAATCACATCGTCACAGGCCAGATACGGGAGGAAGCTCCCGAATTTCGGGTGCAGCACCAGGGTAATCCGGCGTTTCGCCGGCTCTGAACTGCGAGGAAACAGCTTGGAACATTCATGTTTCATTACCCATGATTCGAACCGTTCGAAGCGCGGCCATCGAAACGGGAATTTGCCGGGCACGTGGACCCGAACGCCATGGACCTCATCAATCCGGGTGAAAAAGGGCGATGACGACCAGTGCTCATCGAAAACTTCCCACGAGTAATAAACGCCTCGGCTAAAAAATATGTGCCAGCCATTTCGGGCCAGGGCTGTCGCCATCGCTCGAGCAGGATTGCCCAATCCATACCAGTCTGTGTGGGCGAGCAGCAGAATATCAATATCTTCACGCATTATTTACACGCATTATTTAGATGGGTCCGTCGAGTGAAAAAATCGCGTTCAGCGGACCAAGATGTTTTCGGATCCGGCCGCAAAAATGACAAGCGTGTATATGGTTCTATATTCGGAGCAGTTACCTAGTTGCAGCATCCACTTGGCAGTTTTCTCGACGCCTTCCTCGAGGTCGACCTGCGCCTTGAACCCGAGCAGGTCGTACGCTTTCTCCACGCTCGGAATCCGGATCGCGATATCGGCGGACAGCGCCGGGACGAATTCAATGGTGGATTTGGAGTCGAGTACCCGGCAAACGACCTGAGCCAACCCGAGGATCGTGATCACCGCCCGGGCATTTCCGATGTTGAAGCTCTCGCCGATCGCAGCCGGATTATCCATGCATCGCATGATGCAGTCGACGAAATCTTCGATGTAACACCAGGCTCGGATCTGGTTTCCATCCCCGTGGATCTGAATATCTTCACCCTTGAGAGCCCGTTTGATAAAGATCTGTATGGCACCTTCGCCGGTCTGGCCGGGTCCGTAAACGTTGAATGGCCTGACGGTGACGACGGGCAGGCCGTCCCTGGTGTGGTAGGCCTTCGCAAGGTGCTCACCGGCAAGCTTGCTCACCGAATAAGTCCAACGTGCTTCGCCCGCGGATCCGGCGACGGTCGCATCTTCTTCGCTTGAACGGAAAGCCATCGGGCCGAACACTTCCGAAGTCGAAAAATCGATGATTCGACCGGACACGCCAGCGCAGGTCGCCGCCTCCAGCATGTTCGCGGTGCCGATCATGTTGACCCTCATCGTCTTCACCGGATCCTTGATGACTGTATCAATGCCCGCGATGCCGGCAGCATGAATGATCACATCGGCCTCCTCGACGGATTTCGTCAGCAGATCGAGATCGAGGACGCCGCCCCGGATGACTTCGATGTTCGGGTGACCATTCAGCGTGCTCGCCGACAGCGTATCGCGGTAAAAATTGTCGTAGACGAAGATTTCGTTGTCGTCGACGAGCCGGTGCATGATCGCGTTCGCGATGAAACCCGCGCCACCGGTAATGAAGTACTTGGCCATGATATTCAGCAAACCTTCGCCAGAATGATTATGGTTTTGACTTATGATTCAGAGGGGTCGAAGCGTGTCAATAACGTATTGATAATCATCTGCGGACATCCGATTGTGCATCGGAATTGCCATCGAGCGATGGTGAAGGGCGCGCGCCACCGGATAAGCCGATGGATCGACGCCGAGTTTTCTGTAGTAGGCCAATTCCGTTACCGCGTGCGTACCGGGTCGCGTTGCAATGCCGGAGGAATTCAGATCTTGCATCAATTCGTTGCGAGTCGTCGGCGACGAGTCTTCATTGACCACGGTAACGAAAGCCTGCCACGCGTGCCGGTCTCGTGCGTCGGAATGCGGAAGCGTAAGCCAGCCAAGCGACCCAAGTTCCTCTCGGTAGACTTGGGCCCACGACGCGCGCTCGTCGATGAATCCGTCGAGTTTCGTCAATTGCACCCGTCCGACGGCCGCCTGCAGTTCGGTCATGCGATAGTTGAACCCCAAGCGCGGAAATTCGGGCATGGTGTGTGGATACACTGTACCGCTGGTGGCCTCCGCGCCGTGATTGCGCAACGAACGGGACGCGACGGCGATCTCGTCATCGTTCGTCGTAACCATTCCACCTTCTCCGGTTGTCATCGACTTGCGAGGATGAAAACTAAAGCATCCCGCCTTTCCCATGCTTCCGGCTGACACGTCGCGATACGCCGCGCCGGCGGCGCAGGCCGCGTCCTCGATAATCATGACGTCTTCGGGAACAACGCTGCGCAGACCATCCATGTCTGCACACAGCCCGAAGAGATGCACCGCGATCACGGCTTTTGTGCGTTCGGTCAGGCGTTTTTGCACTTCGGCCGGGTCGATGTTGTAGGTGTTCGGGAGAACGTCGGCGAAAACCGCAGTTGCTCCGGCGTAGATCACCGCGTTCGGCGTTGCCACCCAGGTGAAAGCGGGCACAATGACCTCGTCCCCGGGTCCGATGCCGGCGGCAGCAAGCGCGACGTGTAGCGCGGTCGTACCGCTCGTCACGGCGATAGCGTGTTTTACGGAATGGCGGGCGGCGAAAGCCGCTTCGAAGGCCTCGACGCATGGCCCTTGCGTGAGCCAGCCCGATTCGAGGGGCGCCTTCAGCGCGAGCCATTCTTCCTCGCCGAGCTTTGGAACGCTCAGGGCGATCGTTCGCTTTTGGGCTGGATGTTGCACGCTCACGATTCGGGCGCTTCGTTCGGGTGGATATTCAGCGGTGCGGATTCGGTGTCGGGGCGTATTTTTAAGCCGCCGCAGTATAGCAGTAAGCTCTGTTCACCAAGGCTAAGGACACCATCTGTGACACCCTTCAACTACAGCAAGTCGACGCGTGCTGCCGTCATCGGATCCTACTGGGGGGGGAAAGCCCGTAGCCCGGTCAGTGCAGGCCCTAGACCAGCAATTCCAACGGAACGGGGTGGCTGAGAAAGAGATGCGGGCTGGCTGTGTAGCCATAGGCTCCCGACTGCAGCACGACAATCAGGTCGCCGAGTTCGACTGACGGTAACTGGACCTTGTCGGCAACGATGTCGAGGGGAGTACACAGGGGACCGACGACGGATACGGTACCCCCCGCCGTGCCTCCCAGCTTGTTGCCGATGACGACGGGGTAGTTTTTGCGCAGGATCTGCCCGAAGTTGCCCGAGTTCGCGAGGTGATGATGCAGCCCCCCGTCCACCATTACGAAGCCGTGGCCCTGGGATTCCTTGATGTCGGTCACGCGGGTGACGTAGTAGCCGGCCTCGCCGACGAGAAATCTGCCCAGCTCGACGACGATTTCGGTGTCGGCCAGGCCCACTGCGTTGGCATCCAGCGTCCTGCCGAGTGCCTCTCCCACTTTTGCCAGGCCCAACGCCAGCTCGCCTGGGAAATAGGGGATACCGTAACCGCCGCCGATGTTGATGAATTCGAGAGCGATGCCGGTCTCGTCCTGCAATCGGCAGGCCAGTTCGACGGTACGCAGGTTTGCTTCGATGATCGAATCGGCGTTCAGGTTCTGCGACCCGCAGTAAATGTGCAGACCTTCGAAACCGAGACCGGCTTCTTTCGCCCGGCGCATCGCCGCCGGGATGCGCGCCGCGTCGATCCCGAACTGTTTCGGGCTGCCGGCCATTTTCATGCCGGACCCCTTGAGTTCGAAGGCGGGATTCACGCGCAGTGCCACCCGCGGCTGTATCCCGAGTTGTTCGGATTGGACCTCTATGCGTTCGAGTTCGGTCTCCGATTCGCAGTTGATGCAGATCCCGGCGGCAATAGCCGCGCGTAGCTCCGGTTCGCGTTTTGCCGGTCCCGCAAAGCTGATTTCCGACGCCTGCATACCGCTGTCGAGCGCAACGAGCATTTCGCGATGGGAGGCGACGTCGAAACCATCGACCAAAGGCTTCATGTGTGCGACGACGGCAGGCATCGGATTGGCCTTGATCGCGTAATGCAGTTTCACCAAACTTGGAAGTGCTGCCCTGAGTTCCGCCACCCGGGCCGTAATGGCCGCGCGGTCGTAGACGTAAAATGGTGTTTGCCCGACCCGTTCGGCGATCAACTCGATCGGAATGCCATTGACGAGTAGGCTTCCGTCCTCCGCCTGAAGAGCCCCAAGCTTTGCATGGGTATTTTTTAGCTTGCTCATAACGTTCGGCCGGTCAGTCCTCGGCTGGCTCGAAAAGGCTAGCATAGTCGCTGCGTAGCTGTTGCCGGTTGACTTTGCCGTTCGGGTTCTGCGGCATCTCGTCCCGCAATACGATACGAGCGGGCACCATGAAGTTGGGCAGTGCGCGGCGACATGCCGAAGCGATGTACGCCTCGTCGAGGTCGGCACCATCGGTGACACAAACGACCAGAACGATGGCCTGCCCGAGGTCGGGGTGTGGAACGCCGAGCGCGGCGGTGATTTCGATGCCTTCCAGCGCAGACACCACTTCCTCGATCTCGTCCGGACTGACGCGGTACCCGGAGGTCTTGATCATGGCATCGCTACGGCCGACGAAATACAGGTAACCGTCTTCGTCCTTGCGCACCGTATCGCCAGACCATACGGCGATTTCCGGGACCGTAATGCCCTCCGGCTGGCCCGGTGCGGGCTTGAAGCGCGTCGCGGTCCGTTCCGGATCGTTCCAGTATCCGAGGGCCACAAGCGCGCCGCGGTGCACCAATTCGCCGGGTTCATTCGGCGCGGCCGGCGTGCCGTCCGGACGCATGACTATGATTTCGGCATTCGGAATCGCCTTGCCCATCGAGCCTTTGCGCTCATCGATCTTATCTGGTGGCAGGAAGGTCGAACGAAACGCCTCGGTCAGGCCGTACATCAGGTACGGCTCGGTATCGGGCAGCTTATCGCGCAGGCGCGACAGTACAGCGTCGGGCATCGCGCCGCCGGAGTTGGTGATGTAGCGGAGGCTCCGCTGCGCTGCGTCCGGCCATTCCAACGGCGCGAGCTGCGCCCAAAGGGGAGGGACCGCAGCGAGTCCCGTGATGCGATGGCGTTCCACCGCTTTCAACACGTCCCTCGGCAGCAGGTAATCGAGCAAGACGCAGGTGGCGCCCTTCAGTACGGCTGTGGTCAGTTGGTTCAGTCCGTAATCGAAGCTGAACGGCAGCACGGCGAGAAGGCGGTCGTGCTCAGTGATGCCGAGATACTGCGCGACGCTCCGCGCGCCATCGACGATGTTTCGGTGCGAGATGATCACGCCTTTCGGCTTGCCGGTACTGCCGGACGTGTACAGGATGGCCGCCATGTCGTTGTCTAGCCGCAACGGGAGATCGGGAGGTTCCAGGGGAGCGGGCGCGGTAGCAGGCCAGCAGGACCAGGGGACCGGGCAGATCGCATCACTGGCGGGATGCTCGGACAGGATGATCCGGACGAGGCTCGGGGTATGGGCAATAACGTCTTGTAGTTGATTCAGCCGCTCAGGGCTGGTGACGAGGATTCGGACCTCGCAGTCGTTCAGGATGTGGCTGACCTGCGCTGGTTTCAGCACCGGGTTTACCGGCACGAATACGCCGCCGGCCGACGCGGCGGCGTAGAACGCATACGCGCTCAGCGGGATCTTCGGCAAGTAAACGGCGACGCGGTCGTTCGGTACGACGCCTGCGGCGCGCAGTTCGCCGGCCAGACGGACGACTTCTCGGTAGAACGCCGCCGCGTCGATCGCGCCATGCTTGTCATGCACAAGGATCTCTCGGGAGGGTTCCCGTGACGCAGTCTCATAGAGGGTATCGTGAAGCAGATACGCCATGTTAGGTCTGCAGCGCGTCAATGCCGGTCCGATGATACTCGCGGTTGCTGCGGCGAGGCTGCCTGCTCATTGCGGAGCGCCGTCGAGAAGCTCGCGGAGATACCGTATCGGGATTGCGTAGCTGATCGCACTGGGATCGCGAAGCACGCTTTCCTTCGTGCCCTTGACCAGGACCTGGTTGATCACGCCGATCACCTTGCCGTCATTTTGATCGTACACGGGGCTGCCGCTGTTGCCGGGGTAGGCCGTGGCGTCGAGCTGGAAAACCAGGTAGGGGTTGCGCAGCTCTCGGATATGGTCGCGCGACAACTGCGTCGAATGGTCCGCCGGGATCACGATCGGTGTTATCGCGGAAATGATGCCGCGATGGGTGACGGGATAGAGACCGAGCACGGCCCCGATCGGAAATCCCGTGAACGCGACGGTCTGCCCTTCGCGTACAGCCGCATCGTCGCCCAAGATAAACGCCGGGAGCGGTTCGCCCTCGATTGAAAGGAGTGCCAGGTCGTGACGCCGGTCAATGGCCATTACCGTGGCCTCGCGCAGTCCGGGTTCACGCCCGCGCCCCGCGAAGACCACCAGCCGTTCGTTCTTTTGATCATCCAGTTCGAGTTCTATGACGTGATGGTTGGTCGCAATCAGGCGGCCGTTGCCCACGGAGAATCCGGTTCCGAACAGTTTAGCGCGCGGTCGTCTGAGGGGTGCAAAGGTGCCGACGCCCACGATCGCCGGTTTGATCCGCTCGACTGTGTCGGCGAGGGGTGATTCCGCCTGGGCTGGGAACGTCGTGAACAAAGCCATTCCGGCCAACACGGCGACCAGCGTCACCCATGCGGGCGGTCGACGACGACCAGTGCAGGGTGTGGCAGGCCGGGAGTCAAACATCAGCCGAGGCCTTCCCCACTCAGTTTTCTTTCCCAATCCATGGATGTCTGGACGATGACGGTGAGGTCATCGTAGCGCGGTGACCAGCCGAGTGCCTCTTTGATCCGATCGGCTTTGGCAATGAGCAGCGGGGGATCTCCAGGCCGGCGGTCGGTCTCGATCAGGTTCAAAGGCTTCGATGCGACGCGCCCGACGGCTTCCAGGATCTCGCGCACGCTGTACCCATGGCCGTAGCCACAGTTCAAGGTGATGGTGGTCCCGCCAGACTCCAGATATCCGAGCGCATCGACGTGCGCGGCAGCCAGATCGGTCACGTGGATGTAATCCCGCACGCCGGTCCCGTCAGGCGTCGGGTAATCCGTGCCGAAGATCCGGACCGCGTCCCGTTTGCCGAGCGCAGCCTCGACGGCCACCTTGACCAGCAAGGTGGAGCCTGGCGTGGATTGCCCGATTTCTCCTTCGGGGTCGCTGCCGGCGACATTGAAATACCGCAGGATCACGGCGCGCATGTCGTGGGCACGGCAGGTGTCGGCCAGCATGATCTCGCTTAGAAGTTTCGATTGTCCATACGGGTTGACCGGTTCGGTCACGGTTTCCTCCCCGCAGACGCCGTCTTCCGTCGTGCCATAGACCGCTGCGGTCGAAGAGAAGACAAATTGACCTATCCCATGTTCGACACAGCATTCGAGCAGGTTACGGGTGTTACAGGTGTTGTTCGCGTAATACTTGAGCGGGTCACTTACCGATTCCGGCACGATCGTGAAGGCCGCAAAATGCATTACCGTATCGATGTGGTGACGGCGCAGCAGGCTGGAGATCAGTTCCCGATTGCCGGTGTCGCCGACGACGAATTCCCCGAACAAAACGGCGTCGCGGCGACCCTTGCTCAGGTTGTCCAGGGTAACGAGCCGGTGACCGGCGCGGCCGAGCAGTTTCACGACGTGGCTGCCGATATAACCCGCGCCGCCGGTAACGAGAATGTTGTTCATGGGTGATAAGTCGTCTGGACCGTGCGACCGCTTTAGGCTACGGATACGTGTTCAATCGGATTGGAAATAAGCACGTCCTCGATGCCTTAACCGCGGCGGCGGTAAACGCCCAGAAGGCAGTTTTCCGGATACCTTAAACCCATTGCCTTGAGTACTCGCCAGGCGCTGAGTTCGAGCAGGTTCAAGAGCCTGAATCTCTGAAAGGTTCGGCAGTCGTCGAGATACCAGAAGCAGTCTTCCGCAAATCCTGCTGTAGAGAACAGTTCGCGCAGTTGCGCGCGTGTGTTCATCCTGTAAGTCGTAGGAAAGGTATCTTTTTCCTCCCCGCGCCACAGAACGTACTTGATCGGATGGTGCAGCGAGAAAGGCGTTACTGCCGTGGCAAGTGGAACAGGGCTCCACTTGTTGATGGTGTAGATGACTACAATCCCGTTCGGAACCACGAGATTCGAAAGGGTCTTGAGCATATCGGCGGGGTCGGCGACGTGCTCCGCGACCATGCGGAGCGTGACGAGATCGAATTGGAGCTCGGGGTCCAGGTCCTCGACCATCCCGCGCACCTTGCCGTGCACGAACGGGTTTTCCTCGATGGTTGCATCAGGATCGACTCCGGTGAGCGAGGCGCAACGCGCGGACAGCTCTTTCGCGAGCGCCGGATTACTGGGGAAAATATGGCGCCCGCAACCCACCTCGAGCCAGCGGGTTTGCGGCTGCACCAGCTTCCGGATCAGGGCTTCATAGTGATCGTCTGGATTGTAATAGTTGAAGCGCTGCCGCCGCGCGGGGTCTGGGCCGAGCTCGACGCTGCCGCGATACTTGAGATCGAACAGCGATGCGAGTTCATCGGGGTCGAAGTTTCGAATGCCGGCCGATTGCACGGGGTTTACCTTGACGGCGCCAAATAGCCGACTTGTGGGGCAGGATCCTCTCGCGCCATTCGGGCCTGCGCCTTCCTTTCGGCGCATCTCAGCTTTCCGAGTTCGTAAGCCGCCACCAGCAGCGCAAGGCTCCAAAGCTGTATTTCGGCCTTCAGGTAATTGGTGAACATTCCGGATGTGAGAACGGCCGCGAGCGTTGCTCCGATAGCCGCTCGATAAAGACCGAGTTCTTGCGAAAGGCCCTGATCGTCGAGCTTTTTGAACCTTCGAACCAGCGATAACACCACGAGTATTATCGCCAACGCGATGATGATCCCCGGGAATCCCTGGTCCACCAGCACACTGAGCAGCGTGTTGTGCGAGGAGCGTCCACCTTGTGACGCTACGTCCTGACGAAACGCCGCTGTCAGCCACTCTGTCTCGAGGTAGCCGCGGCTGAGCTGGGTAGTGGTATCGAAGCCGAGCCCGAATGGGTAGTCCGTGAACATATCAAACTGCGCGGCGGCGAGTGCGATGCGCGACTGCGAACTACGGTCGATTTCGACCTCGTCCGACTGGACCGCACTCAGGGTGCCCATACGATCCCAGTATACGGCAGGGGCGTATGCCAGGAGGATGAAGATGGAGATGATGCCCAGCGTGAAGATGTATTTCCGGTAGAGCTTTGGCGCCAGATAGAAGAAGGCGAGGCCTCCGAAAGCCGCGCCCAGGAAAGCGCCCCGGCTTTCGGCCTGGACGATGCAGTTGGCGAGTACCGGAACCATCAGCAGAACGGTCCAGCGGATCCATCCCCGCTGCGTCAGTATCAGCGTACCTGCGAAGAACAGGCCCGTGGACACATGCATACCCAGCGTATTTGAATCATTTGCACCGGGCCCGCCGATGTACTCGAGCCGCCCGACGCCCCGCGCGTCGAGCGCGAGAAGTCCGAAATAAAAACATCCAAGCACGTGTGCCACGGCGAACAGGAGCAGGGTCTTTTCATCGATGATCAGGCGGTAGATCAAGTAGAACAAAACCAGATATTTAGTAAAGAGAATCACCCCTTCGAGGTGGCGCGGACTGGCCCATGCCGTCTGTATCCACATCCACGCGACGTAAATCATCAGGAGCTTTGCGAGCGCAATAGAAGCGAATGGTGTCGCCTGTGGGGGAAGCTTCGCCTGCGGCAGTGAGATCAGCGTCACGACGGCAGCCAGCAGCGACCAACGCATGTCCGGCAGACCAACGCCCCACCAACGCAGCGGTGGATGCAGGTAAAATACGGCGATGTAGGTGATCAGTCCCCAGCGGGGATGAACCACGAACGAAGACAGGAGTCCGAGCCCGTAGGCCCCCAGGAAAGCGATCGCGGTCAAAGACATGCGAAATCGTACCCGCTATCAGGACCGGGGCTCAAGCCTGATTGGGCCGCCTGAAACAACCGGCGCGACGGTGCAATAAGGTATTGTCCTGATCGGAAGGCCATCCGTCGCAAGTCGGTCAGGAAACGAGGCATTCGCAATAAATTGGTAATATTCGACGACGCACTGGAGGATATACATGCGAAATACCCTGGGACTCATCCTACTAATTGCCGCTCTTCCATTCGCAGCATCGGCCAACGACTACCCCACGCTCGAACGCGTAGACCATGTTTTGACCTGCATGAAGACCCATGGCGGCCAGACGGTCGATAATCTTTACGCCTGCTCGTGTGAGATCGACATTATCGCACAGCAGATGGATTTCGAGGATTTCAGCGAGGCGCGTACTTTCGAAATCTACCGGCGTATGCCGGGCGAGAAGGGCGGGATTTTCCGTGACAGCGAGCGGGCCGAGGTGGTCGTTAGTGAGCTTGACAAAGCACGGGCCGACGCCAAGAAACGATGCTTCATCGGCATGAATCGGAAAAAGGCGAACGCCGTTGTGAAAACGGCAGGCGAACCAGAATAGTCGGCCCGAAATTCCCGCAAACGGAACGTGGGAATACGGGTCCGTATGGCGGCGAAATCGGTTGCCGCTTAGGAAAATTTCCCTATAATCGAGCTGACTCCCCCGCCCTGTGGCGTTGCCGCTAGGCGCACGAGATGAAATAACGAAGCGTCTCCTATGATGGTGTGCACGGGAGATCGCCAGCACCGAGACACACGGATTTAGATCTCAGTCGTGTCCGGGGCATCTGAATAGTCGTAATAAGAACCGATAAAGCATGCCCAACGACCTGTGCGAATGTTCAGGTCGGTAAAATCAGCGACCGGAGGGGTGGTACACCATTGTCCGTAAAGTTGTCTTCGCCCGGCGGAACGCCCGCGGTTCCGCGTTGCCATTGGCCCGGCCCCGCCGGGTATCCCGCTCTGTACCGTCTATTTTCCGTCGACGCGTCTGTAACCGATTTCCAACGCTCTGTTTCGGCTTCTCGATCTCGGGCCGGCTCGGAGTTAAAACAACAAAGAGATCAATCACGTGATTGTTATTTAAAGTAAGTGTGAAGGAGGAGGTCATGAGGAAAACATCGTTTAAGCGATGGCTCATCGCGGCAGCCTCTCTTGTGGCGTTCGTGGGCACCGCACAGGTGTCCGCCAACGCAGGACTTGAGAAGCTAATGCAAGACCCCAACTACTGGGTATTTCCCGGTGGTAACTACTGGAACTGGCGTTATTCGGAGTTGAAGCAAATCAACAACCAGAACGCGCACAAGCTCCAGGCGGCGTGGACGTTTTCCACCGGTGTCCTGCGTGGGCACGAAGGTGGACCACTCGTCCTGCCGGGGTCAGAAACGGGTCTGTCGCATGACACGCTGTATATCGTTGCAGCGTTTCCCAACAACGTGTTCGCCATCAATCTCGACAACCTCGAGATCGTCTGGGAGTACGTACCCGTTCAAGACTACGACGAGACCGTCCCGGTCATGTGCTGTGACGTGGTCAACCGCGGAGTAGGCTACGGTGAAGGCAAGATCATTCTGCAGCAGGCCGACACCACGCTGGTCGCGTTGAACGCGAAGGACGGCAAAGTCGTCTGGTCGATCAAGAACGGTGATCCCAAGCTGGGTCAAACCAACACCAATGCCCCGCATGTGATGAAGGACAAAGTCATCACGGGGATGTCCGGTGCCGAGTTTGGCGTGCGCTGCTGGGTCAATGCGTATAACCTGAGTGACGGCAAGCGCGTCTGGCGCGCCTACAGCATGGGTCCTGATTCGGACATGCTGTTCGATCCTGAGAAGACCACTTCGCTGGGTCAGCCCGTCGGCGCGGATTCTTCGCTGAAGACCTGGAAGGGCGATCAGTGGAAGATCGGCGGTGGCTCGGTGTGGGGTTGGTGGCCGTACGACAAAGAGCGCAACGCGTTCTACTACGGTACCGGCAACCCGTCGACCTGGAACCCGGTTGTTCGCCCCGGCGACAACAAGTGGACCATGGCCATTATCTCGCGTGACGTCGATACCGGGATGGCCCACTGGGTCTATCAGATGACGCCCCACGATGAGTGGGACTACGACGGCATCAACGAGATGATCCTCGTCGACATGAAGGTCAAGGGCAAAGACACCAAAGCCCTCGTCCATTTCGACCGCAACGGCTTCGGCTATACGCTGGACCGTACCAACGGCGCGCTTCTCGTTGCCGAGAAATACGATCCCGCGGTCAACTGGGCCACGCATGTCGACATGAAGACGGGCCGTCCCCAGGTGGTCGCCAAATACAGCACCCACTTTCAGGGTGAAGACGTCAATACCACCAACATCTGCCCGGCCGCACTCGGTACCAAGGACCAGCAGCCCGCGGCTTACAGCCCGCGCACAGGCCTGTTTTACGTGCCGACGAACCACGTCTGCATGAATTACGAGCCGGTAAGCGGTGGTGAGTATGTGGCGGGTCAGCCGTACGTGAACGCTGTGCTCAGCATGTTCCCGGCCGGCCGTGTCTCGCCTGGTCCGGAATTCGGCAACAGCGCCGACAATAACAACCTGGGTAACTTCATTGCCTGGGATGCGGACAAGGGCAAGATCGTCTGGTCGATTCCGGAGCGCTTCTCCGTTTGGAGCGGTGCGCTGGCGACGGCCGGTGACGTCGTGTTCTATGGCACGCTAGGCGGTTACCTGAAGGCCATTGACGCCAAGAGCGGCAAGCTGCTCTGGAAGTTCAAGACGCCTTCCGGGATCATCGCCAACACCAATACCTGGGGTCACGGCGGCAAGCAATATGTCGGCGTGCTGTCGGGCGTTGGCGGTTGGGCCGGTATCGGCATGGCCGCAGGCCTCATCAACGACACCGACGGCCTCGGTGCGGTCGGTGCCTACAAGGGTTTGAACAGCTTCACCCGCTTAGGCGGCGTGTTGACTGTTTTCAGCCTGCCGTAAGCAGCATCGTTGATAGCGATAAATTAACAAGATCAGTCTTAAACTGACTTTATGAGCTTAAACCCGGCACTTCGTCCGAAGTGCCGGGTTTTTTATTTATTGGTCCGAGGTTCAGCCATTTCATTGACTATCGGTTTCGCTCTGGTATAAAGGTGCGCCGCGTAATTCAGCCCGCGTTCATGGTGTTGCCGATAGCCTATTGTGAAAGTCCGAAACCGGTGCGGAACGGCCGCCAAGGCGACGGCAGCGTAAGTTCAACGGAGTTCAATAGAATGAAAAGAATATTCCAGGTCATCCTTTGCATGGCGGGAGCGCTGGTGAGCTCATGGGTATCGGCGGAGGAGCATATCGTCAAAGGCGTTATCACCCAGTGGAGGCCTCTGGTTACCTTTGCGCAACCCGGTGATACGGTCAGATTCATGAATATGATCGGGCACGATACGGCAGCGCTGGAAGGCATGATCCCCGAAGGCGCCGAGGGCTGGAATTCGAAGATGGGCGAGGAGGGGTTTAGCATCACCGTCGAAAAGGAAGGCGCTTACATCTACAAATGCACTCCGCATATAAGCACGGGCATGGTCGGCGCGATCGTCGTCGGCGACGCGGATCCACCGGCCAATATAGCGCAGATCGAAGAGAACCTCGCGAACATCAAGATTGCGAGAAATATGGTCAACCGCGCGATCAAGAAGATGAAAAAGGCGCTTGAAAACAAGGCCAAGTAGATAAAGCAAGCCACCTATTGCATGATTCTCTTCTCCTTTTCTTAGATCATGCCTTGCCAATGAATTCTCTCCTCAAGGTCCGATCCGCGCGATATATCCGATTGGCGCTGGTGCTCTTCGGCGTCGTATTGGGCGCGCCAGTTTCAGCAGATCCGGTGACTGAGCGTACGGCGCTTCGCGTGTGTGCCGATCCTTCCAATCTGCCGATGTCGAACAAGCAAGGGCTCGGTTACGAGAACAAGATCGCGGAATTGTTTGCGCGCAAACTGAGCCTGCCGCTTGAGTACGAATGGTTTCCACAGCGGATCGGATTCATCAGGAACACGCTGCGTAATAACGATACATCTGATGGAAGCTATAAATGTGATCTCGTGATGGGGACCATCGAGAACTTCGACATGGCGGCGACGACCCGCCCCTATCTGCATTCGTCGTGGGCCATGGTCTACGTCAAGGGCCGGGGGCTAGACTTCATCGAATCGCAGGACGATCTGAAAGAGCTGACGGTCGAGCAGAAAGAAAAACTCCGCATCGGGATCTGGGACCGCGGGCCGACGACCGACTGGATATTCCAGGTCGACTTGATGGAGTATGGGACGCCCTATCAGACGATGACGGGAGACGCCCGGGAAACCCCGGGCAAGATCATCGAGCGCGATCTCGTCCAGGACAAAATAAACCTGACCTTCATCTGGGGGCCAATCGCGGGCTATTACGCCAAAGAAATTCAGGATCACGAAATTCGGGTCATTCCAATGAACAATGAACCCGGCTTGCGGTTTAATTATCAGATCTCGATGGCAGTGCGGTTTGGCGAGGATGAATGGAAGGCCCAGATCAATCGATTGATCGCGGAGAATCAGGCGGAGATCGATCAAATCCTGGCGGAGTACGGCGTGCCGATGCGCGAACTGATCATTCGGGAGATCGCAGATGATGATTAGTCGATTGGCGAAATATCGGTGGTTTCACCAAGCTATTGCAAGCTTGTGCCTGTCCGTTATCACGATCACAGTAGTGTGGTCGAACGTCACCGCCCAGGAACCCGAGGCAGCCGATGGCATCGAGTTTTCCGAGGCCGAGACTCGATTGTGGCTCACCGATCAGTTGAAATCGGTATCGCATGCGATGGAGTTGACTTACCACTTTGAAAAGGCAGGTTCGCTCGAAACCGGGTTTTCCGATCGAGTCCGATTCGTAATCCAGAAAATTAACGACGATGGAACCAAGGTCGCGTCGGTCGAGTTTTTGACTGGCGAACGCAATTTCCCCGTATCACCCGTCGACAGCGCGACCGTAAACCCGGTGATAAAGGTGTATCTGCAGGGCGATGTCTACGAAATGAACAGGCTGACCGATCCCGATGGAGGTTCGCGCGAACGCTGGCGCTATTTCCAGCGGCGCATCAAGTTCGCCCTGGCGCAATCCGCGACGGTGACGCCGAAGACATTTACATTTGACGGCCGCGAGTGGCAGGGCTTCGAGATCAGCTTTCAGCCGTATCTCAACGATCCCAAACGCGAATTATTCGAACGCTTTGCGAACAAGAGCTATTCCTTCATCGTGTGCGATGAGCTGCCGGGTTATTTGTATCGCATTGAGACGGAGGTTCCGTCGCGAAACAATGCGCAACCCTTGATACGTGAGTTACTTGAATTAAGTCGGATAGATCCATTGGGTTGAGGGCGCCTTTTCGATCTCTAGTCAAGGTCAGTTGATTGCCTATGCTACATACGTGAGAACGGCGGTGACAAATTAGTCCACGGAAGCGGCGGGATTTCCCAGCCGCGGGCGGAGTAAAACTCTGCCACCTGTAGCCTTCGATCTTTTTTGAGATGGAAGGCGGGAGGATGTACACCGTGGACCTATATCTGCGCGTTCGGCTGGCCTGCCATGTTGATGGTCTGAGCCAGCGAGAGGCGGCAAGTCGGTTTGGCATTGCGCGCGAGACGGTGAGGAAGATGCTGCGGCATTCGGAACCGCCGGGATATCGGCGACGCCAGCCACCGAAACGCCCGAAACGGGCCCCCTTCACGGATATCATCGACCGTATTCTGGAGGAGGACCGAACGGTTCACCGTAAGCAGCACCACACGGCGAAGCGTATATTCGAGCGCCTTCGCGACGAACATGGCTTCACGGGCAAAGAGACCATCGTGAAGGATTACGTTCGGGAACGGCGCCTTCGTCGGCGTGAGATGTTTGTGCCGTTGTCACATCCTCCGGGCCATGCTCAAGCGGACTTTGGCGAGGCGGATGCGATCATCGCCGGCGTCAAGTATCGGGCGCATTTTTTCGTCATGACACTTCCCCACAGCGATGCCTGCTTCGTTGCGGCCTACCCGTCAGCGACGACGGAGGCCTGGCTGGACGGGCACAACAGAACCTTCGCCTTCTTCGGCGGTGTTCCCCGATCGATTCTCTACGACAACGACAAGTGCCTGGTGTCGCGCATCTTGCCGGATGGCACGCGACAACGAACGCGAGCGTTCAGCGGACTGCAGTCCCATTACCTCTTCGAGGACCGTTACGGCCGTCCCGGCAAGGGCAACGACAAAGGCAATGTTGAGGGGGTGGTTGGCTACGCCCGACGGAACTTCATGACGCCGCTTCCCCGGTTCGCGAGCTGGGACGCCTTCAACGCTTACCTGGAGGAACAATGCCGCAAACGGCAAGACGACGTCCTGCGCGGCCACCGCGAGAGCATCGGCGAACGGTTTGTGCGTGACCGCGAAGCGTTGAAGAGGCCACTGCCGGCACCGTTCGACGCGTGCGACAAGCAGGGCACGCGGGTCAACTCGCTGTCCCTGGTGCGCTACCGGACGAATGACTATTCCGTGCCCGTCGCCTACGGCCATCAGGAAGTCTGGATCCGTGGCTATGTCCACGAGGTGGTTATCGGTTGCGGCGCCGGGATCATTGCCCGACACCCCCGTTCCTACGACCGGGAAGATAGGGTCTTCGATCCGATCCACTACCTGCCTTTGCTGGAGCACAAGATCGGTGCCCTGGATCAGGCCGCGCCGCTAGCCGGATGGGAACTGCCTGATGCCTTCCCAACCCTGCGCCGTCTCCTGGAGGCGCGCATGGGCAAGGCCGGCAAGCGGGAATACGTCCAGGTCCTTCGGCTTCTGGAGACCTTCGATCTCGAGGTGCTTCACGGCGCGGTGAAGGACGCCCTGCGCCTGGGCGCGATCGGCTACGACGCCGTCAAACACCTTGTGCTGTGCCGTATCGAGCGACGCCCGCCCAAACTCGACCTGGATATCTATCCCTACCTGCCTCGGGCCAACGTGGCGACCACGGCCGCCGCCAGTTATATGAGCTTGTTGGGTGGAGGCGCGTCATGACCGATACGCCGCAAGTGTTGCTGGCCCATCACCTCAAGACCCTGAAACTGCCGACGTTCCTGCGCGAATACGACAAGCTGGCCCGCCAATGCGCCACCGAGGGCGCCGACCCTGTGCGGTATCTTGTCCGTCTGACCGAGTTGGAACTGATCGACCGTGAGCGCCGCATGGTCGAGCGGCGGAGCAGACAGGCTAGGTTCCCCGCCGTCAAAAGCCTCGACAGCTTCGACTTCAAGGCCATCGCCTCGCTCAACAAGATGCTGGTTCTGGAGTTGGCGCGATGCGAATACGTAGAGCGTCGTGAGAATATCATCGCGCTCGGCAACAGCGGAACCGGCAAGACCCATATCGCCCTCGGTCTCGGTCTGGCGGCCTGCCAAAAGGGGCTCTCCGTCGGCTTCATCACGGCCGCCGCCCTGGTTCATGAACTGATGGAGGCCAGGGATGAAAAACGCCTGTTGCGCCTGCAGAAGCAACTGGCAAAGTATCACCTTCTGATCATCGACGAACTCGGCTTCGTGCCGCTCTCGAAGACCGGCGCCGAGCTGCTGTTCGAAGTCTTCAGCCAGCGCTACGAGCGGGGCTCGATCATGGTGACCTCCAACTTGCCGTTCGATGAGTGGACGGAGATATTCGGCTCGGAACGTCTGACCGGGGCTTTGCTGGACCGCCTGACCCACCCTGTCCATATCCTGGAAATGAACGGCGAGAGCTATCGTCTCAACCAAAGCCAAAAACGGCGGAAATCCCCAAATACGCCTGCTTGACCACCGAACTCAAGGTTGACCCGGTGTGGGTCCACAGGAACCTCCCACGCTGCTTCGCTCCGCGTAACGCAAGCGCTACACGAAGCAGCGCGGGTCCCTCCTATGGACTACCGGGACAACCCCCCAACACTGCGTACCGCATAACGTTAAGTGGACTAGTTTTGCTCCGCCCGGGTGGACTAATTTTGCTCCGCCGTTGACACTTTACGTTCGGGAAGATCGCCGAGTCCGAGATGAGTGATCTGCTCTCGGACCGTTTTCTTGATGAGCAATTTTTCCTTTACCCAAAGTGGAATCGATCTACGGAATGACGGCAGTCCTTTCGGGGCATAACCGAGATAGGTCTCAAGTAAGCGGTCGAATGTCAGCAGCGGCTTATCGTAAAACCCCACGAAGTCGATTTCGTCGACCGAGACGCCGCACGATTCCAGGCAGAACTTTACGGCGCCGGTGGGGAAGTCGGAATCACCCTTCTTTCGCGAGAATCGCTCTTCCTGGGCGGCGGCCACAATCTCGCCATCCCTTACGAGAGCGGCAGCGCTGTCGTGATAGAAAGCAGATATTCCCAGGACAAGCATGAATAGCCCAGTCGTGTTAATGGCCCGAAATGAGCCCGTCAGAAGATAGCGTAAATGAACGGCGCGAACGCGGTCCCTTCGGCCAGCACAAGGAGCCCACCGAGCGCGACTAGCAGCACAATGATTGGTAATAGCCATAGCTTCTTGGAAGCTATTACATACTTCAGGATTTCTTTGAACAACGAGATCACAGGCAATTCCTTAGTACATGTCGTCGAGACTGTTTGAATCCATCTGGCGATCGACCCGGGTCAGATAGGTATCGGCCGCTGGATCCATGTCGCGATTCATCAAATCACGGCCGATAACTCGAAAGAAGAATGCTAGGGGTGCGAATATTCCGTAAAGTACGATACCCAGGACAAGTACGTTGCTCACCGTGCCGAGCCGAAACGCGAAAAGACCCCACAATCGATTCAGCGGCAGCAGGACCCCAGGGCACACCCAGGCAACCAATAACAGCGCGCCACTTACCCAAACCGCCCAAATGGGCGTCTTTTCAAAGAAAAACCAACCAAGCAAAGTGATGATCGCGAACACGATTGCGAACATTAATGCGAAGGCACGATTGCTCTGACGAACCGGCGTCACGATTTCTTCTCCATCGAGTTTAGGAGCTTCTTTTGGACGAGCGCTTTCAGTCGCGGCGATTCCAGTAGCCGGCGGGCGATGCGGTCCGCCATCGCTCGACTGCCAGCGTCTTTGAAGTGCACGGTGTCGTTAAAATGCGCGCCATCGCCCGGAATGGAATTCTCCTCCTCAACCAGAATGGCGCCGGTACGGGTGGCGGCGTTTCGAATCGCTGTATTGTAACGTCCGTAGGCTTCCAGGAGACTCGTCGGGGTCATGAACGGCATGTAGTACAAGCCGGACGATGCGGCCTCGAGTTGTTGTGCGGGTGACTGTTGCTCGCGAATTTGCTGGGTCCAGGTCACTACCACGACGATTTCGGCGACTTTCTGAGCACTCGCGATCAGGTGTTCCAACTTCTGATCGAATTCGGCGCCGAAGTCATCGGGAAATAACTTCAGCTTCTGTTCGTCGCCTTCCCGTTTGACTAGAAGGATCTTTAGATTCATTTCCGCAAGATGCCAAAGCAGGAAATGTCGTGCGAGCCAGCTCGGGTCCCGATGAAATTCGCGCAATATTCCTGATTCCTTCGCTAGCTCGCGAGTCTCTCCGGTCATGTCGTTTGAAGCGTGGTAGATAACGATGACGTCTGGATCGAGCGGGGCGACTCGCCGTTCGAGGTTCTTGAGAGACTGTTCGAGGGTATACCCGGGTACTCCACCATTGACGTAATCGACATCAAGCCCGGGAAAGGCCGATTGTAGATTGGCGCTGAGCAAAGCCGCCCACACCTGATCGTTGCCGCTCACCTCCGCGCAAAAGGTCGTCGAACCTCCCAGGAACCCGATGCGCAAGGTCGACTCGGACTTGACTTCCAGCTCCGGTCCGCGGAAGCCGATCGAATTGACCTGTACAGTCCGGGTGCGGTAGTTCGGCACCACGTATTTGAGCCCCAGTTGCTCGTCGTAGTAGTACATCTCGTCGAAATGATCGGCGGAGCCGTATTTGATCCAGGCACGCACCCGCACCGCCCCTTCCGCAAGGGCGAGGATACCCGCACCCAAAACAAGCAGAGTGAGCAGCCCGGCCAGGAGCTTCTTCGCCGGGGATAGATTTGAGAGCGCTTCAGGTTGGGGCATTGTGTTGCGGACTCATCGATGCCCGTCTCGTTCGCGACCATCGCCCTGTGCGGAATTAAACCGTGGAATGTGGGAGCGCGGAGCTGAATTGTCAATGGCTTTCCTCAATCTCACTGCGCAATATTTGAATTCGGGGATCTTTCCTACCGGGTCCAGCTCTTCGGTCGTCAACAAATTCGCGGCAGCTTCCACATAGCAAAACGCCATGAATAGGCTGCCGGGCTGTATCCCGGGATCCGTCCGTACGCGGGCCACGACGGCGCCGCGCCGTGATTCGACGCGCACGAATTCGCCCGCTTCGACGCCGATCTCGTCCATGTCCGTCGGGTGAACGTTGATCACGGGTTCCGGCTCCAGTAGGTCGAGGACACGCGCGTTGCGGGTCATGCTTCCGGTGTGCCAGTGTTCTAGCTGACGGCCGGTCATGAAGATTTTCGGATATTCGTCGTCGGGCAGCTCGGCGGCATGGGTGTATTCGGCCGGTACGAACTTACCGCGGCCGTTCGGCGTCGGAAAATCCTGTTCGAACAGAATCGGTTGCCCTGGATCGCCTTCGCGCGTGCAGGGGTAGGTCACGGAATGTTCGCGTTGCAGGCGGTCCCATGTGATGCCGCCGATACTGGGCATCGCCGCACGCATCTCGTCGAATACGGCATCGACGCCCGAGTAATTCCAGTCGAGGCCGAGGCCCCTCGCCATTTCCTCGATGATCCAGATATCGTGGCGCGCATCGCCGGGCGGCTCGATGGCCTGGCGGCCTATTTGCACGCGTCGATCGGTGTTCGTGCTCGCGCGCTTAATTGAGGTTCGGTGCACCTACATCTCATTAGTTTTCGATCGCTTTTCCTAGCGAGTATGTGGGGATCCGTGAGACTCGTTCGTTACGTGGCTTGACGGAGCTTATCGATAGAGATATCGTAAAACGGTGCTATTATCGATGGAGTATCGGCCGTGACTGCTGTAACCGTTTCACCGAAATATCAAATCGTGATTCCCAAAAAAGTGCGGGAGTCAATGGGAATATATTCCGGCCAGAAGATTCAAGTTCTCACCTATCAAAATCGGATCGAACTCATTCCTATAAAGCCCATGAAGAAAATGAGAGGCTTCCTGAAAGGCATTGATACGAATGTAAGGCGAGATAAAGACAGGGTATGAATGTCGTCGACTCATCGGGATGGTTATCATATTTCGCCGGCGACAAGAATGCGGGCTCATTCGCTAAACCGATAGAGGTTTTAGAAGAGTTATTGGTGCCCAGTATCACCATTACCGAGGTTTTCAAGAGCATTGTGCGTCAGAGGGACGAAGAATCAGCCCTTGAAGCAATAGCTCATATGGAGCAAGGAAAAGTTGTATCCCTGGACAGCGAGCTGGCTGTAGATGCCGCCTGTTACGGTATTGAACACAAATTGCCGTTGGCGGATAGCATTATTTATGCAACCGCACAGAAATATGGCGCAGTTCTGTGGACCCAAGATACCGATTTCAAGGGACTAAGGGATGTCAAACTCTACTCTAAATCAAGAGCCACATAACACCTATGAAGGCCGTAGCCCGGATGAAGCGCAGCGCAATCCGGGGGTCGGTGCGATTTGGCCCACGATTTCCCGGATACGTTGTGCGTTCAGAACGGTCGATTAGAAATTCAGGCGACTTTGGCCTTCTGCCTTGAAATTCGTACGGCGCAGTATTTGAATTCCGGGATCTTTCCGACGGGATCGAGTTCTTCGGTGGTCAGCAGGTTAGCCGCCGCTTCCACGTAGCAGAACGCCATGAAGATCGAACCGGTCTGCATTCCGCTATCCGCTCGCACGCGGGCCACGACGGCGCCGCGCCGTGATTCGACGCGCACGAATTCGCCTGCTTCGACCCCGATCTCGTCCATATCCGTCGGGTGAACGTTGATCACGGGTTCCGGCTCCAGTGCGTCGAGGACACGCGCGTTGCGGGTCATGCTTCCGGTGTGCCAGTGTTCTAGCTGACGGCCGGTCATGAATATTTTCGGATATTCGTCGTCGGGCAGCTCGGCGGCATGGGTGTATTCGGCCGGTACGAACTTACCGCGGCCGTTCGGCGTCGGAAAATCCTGTTCGAACAGAATCGGTTGCCCTGGATCGCCTTCGCGCGTGCAGGGATAGGTCACGGAATGTTCGCGTTGCAGGCGGTCCCATGTGATGCCGCCGATACTGGGCATCGCCGCACGCATCTCGTCGAATACGGCATCGACGCCCGAGTAATTCCAGTCGAGGCCGAGGCCCCTCGCCATTTCCTCGATGATCCAGATATCGTGGCGCGCATCGCCGGGCGGCTCGATGGCCTGGCGGCCTATTTGCACGCGTCGATCGGTGTTCGTGAAGGTACCGGTTTTTTCCGGAAACGCCGACGCCGGCAGAATCACGTCAGCGAACCCCGCCGTCTCGGTGAAGAAAATATCCTGCACGACCAGGTGCTCGAGCTTCGCCAGGGCTGCACGCGCATGATTGAGATTGGGATCCGACATCGCCGGGTTTTCCCCCATGATGTACATACCCTTGATCGCGCCTTCGTGCACGGCATCCATGATTTCGACGACCGTCAGACCCGGGTTGGGGTCGAGTTCGGTGCCCCAGAATTTTTCGAACTTGCGCCGTACCGCTTCGTCCCCGACGGGTTGGTAATCCGGATAAACCATGGGGATCAAACCGACGTCCGAGGCGCCCTGAACGTTATTCTGACCGCGCAGCGGGTGGATGCCGGAACCCGGCCGGCCGATCTGCCCGCAGAGCAAGGCGAGCGCGATCAGGCAGCGCGCATTATCCGTGCCATGAACATGCTGCGAAATCCCCATGCCCCAGAAAATCATGGACGCCTTGGCCGTCGCATACTTGCGGGCAACCTCCTTGATGGCGGCGGCGGGAATGCCGCAGATGGGAGCGACTTTTTCCGGGCTGTAGTTCGTCACGCAGGCTTGGAGCGATTCGAAACCCTCGGTGTGCGCTTCGATAAACGCCGGATTGTGCAGGTTTTCGTCGATGATGGTATGCATCATGGCGTTCAGCAGCGGCACGTCCGTGTCCGCATGAAACTGGAGAAAATAATCGGCGTGCCGCGCGAGATCGGCGCGGTAGGGATCCATCAGGATCAGGGTCGTGCCGGCCTTGGCCGCGTTCTTCATGAAAGTGGCGGCGACCGGATGGTTCATCGTCGGCCGCGCACCGATCACGATGATCACTTCGGCCTGGGCCACGTCAGCCACCTGGTTGGAAACGCTGCCCGAGCCGATGGTCTCCAACATCGCTGCCACGGACGATGCATGACAAAGACGGGTGCAATGATCGACGTTGTTCGTGCCGAAGCCCGTTCGGACCAGCTTCTGAAACAGATACGCCTCCTCGTTGGAGCCTTTGGCGCAGCCGAATCCTGCGAGCGCCTGGCCGCCTTGCGCATCGCGTATAGCCTTGAGTCCGCCACTCGCGAATGCAAGGGCTTCGTCCCAGCTCGCGTTTCGAAAGTATGCAGGTATATCTGACGGGGTCAGTAGTTCGGAGCTCTTTGCGGCGCCCTCTTTGCGGATCAAGGGCCGGGTCAGCCGATCGGGGTGATGGACGTAATCGAAGCCGTAGCGGCCTTTCACGCACAAGCGACTGTTGTTCGACGGGCCGTCGCGGCCGTCGACGTAGATGATGCGATCGTTCCTGATATTGAAGGTCAGGAGGCAGCCTACACCGCAATACGGACAGGCCGACTCGACCTGGCGATCGGGCTCGAAATTGGCGGCGCCTTCGGCGGGCATCAATGCGCCGGTCGGACAGGCCTGCACGCATTCGCCGCAGCTCACGCAGGTGCTGTCGCCCATGGGGTCGCCGAGATCGAACACGATCTTCGAATGTGTGCCGCGGAAGGCATAGCCAATGACATCGTTGACCTGCTCCTCGCGGCACGCTCGCACACAGCGCGTGCACTGGATACAGGCGTCGAGATTGACGGCGATCGCCGGGTTGGAGAGGTCCTTTTGCGGTTGTGCGCGCCGTGGGAAACGCGGTTCGGTGACACCGAGAAATTCGCACCAATGGTCGAGTTCGGAACGCGGTGTGTAGGGCGAAGCGCCGCCCTCGGGCATATCGGATTGCAGCATTTCGACGACCATGCGCTGGCTAAACCGCGCGCGCTCGTTGCTGGCTTCCACTTCCATCCCCTCGCTCGGCAGGCGGCAGCACGCCGGTGCGAGCACGCGTTCGCCCTTGATCTCGACCACGCAGGCGCGGCAATTGCCGTCCGCACGGTAGCCGTCCATGTGGCACAGCGTCGGGATCTCGGTACCGGTGCGGCGCGCGGCATTGAGGATGGTTTCGCCGGGCAGCGCTTCGACCTCGCGGCCATCGAGCTTGAAGCGGATCACGGTTCGATCGGCGGTCTTTGCGTCCATCTCATTCGAATTCCTCCGGAAAGTATTTTATTGCGCATCGCAACGGATTTGGCGCTGCGTATCCGAGGACATCTCAGGGTCAGATCCCTCAAAATCCTATTGAACCACACCAATAACCTGGCACGAGGTATTCATAAAGGTATCGGCCACTTGCCCAGTCCGGTAATTAACGCCATACTTAACGCATCGCAAATGCGTCGCAAGAGGTCATTTTGAAAACTGCCAATATTCCAACACTTCGAGTGACCCCCGAACTACGAAAAGCTGCTGAAAGTGTCCTGACTGAGGGGGAGAGTCTGTCGAGTTTCGTAGAAAAATCCATAAAAGCATCCATATTGCATCGGCAGGTGCGTGAGGAGTTCATTTCACGTGGCTTGGTTTCCCGCGATGAAGCAAAGCGGACCAATGAGTATTACGCCGCTGATGTCGTTCTTTCTGAACTTGATGACATGCTCAAAGTGGCTGAGTCTCGCGGTGTGGGCTCAGAGGATTGAGCTATCGGATCCGTTATACCCGGGTAGCACGGGAGGATCTGTTCCGTCTTTACGAATACCTGCTTGAGAGGGACCTTCAAGCAGCCAGGAGGGCTCGTGATGCGATAGCCAAAGCCGTCGAATTCCTGCAGGATTTTCCGTTTAGCTGCCGCAAGGCGGATGACACCAATCCATTCCTGCGTGAACTCCTGATCCCTTTCGGATCGGCAGGGTACGTGGTCTTGTTCGAGATCGAAGATCCATCCACTGTGACGATACTCGCGATTCGCCATCAGCGCGAAGAGGATTACCATTGATAGACAACGATCATTCAAAGCGGGTTTTTCGAGATGCTGCGACGGGCTTCGAGCGCGCGCGTCGACGCTGAGAAGCGGCCCGGTTCGCGGTGTGACGACAGAACGATACCTCGGGCGGCGGCGTAGCGGGGCTCGGCATTGCGAGAAGCGACCTCGCGCCCATCGAGCTTGAAGCGGATCACGGTACCTTCGGCGATCTTTGCATCCATCTCACTCGAATTCCTGCGGAAAGTATTTTATTGCACATCGCAGCGGATTCGGCGCCGCCTGCCCGAGGCCGCAGATCGATGCGTCCTCCATGGCCCGCGCCAAATCTTCGAGCAGCGGGGCATCCCAGGCGGGCCGCTCCATCAGCGTCGCGGCCTTCGCAGTGCCGACCCGGCACGGGGTACATTGACCGCAGGATTCGTGCTCGAAGAACCGCATGGCATTGAGCGCCGCGCTCCGCGCATTGTCCTGATCCGACAAAATGATAATGGCTGCCGAGCCGATGAAGCACCCGTATTCCTGCAGCGTGTCGAAATCGAGGGGCAGGTCGCCGAGACTGGCGGGGAGGATCCCGCCCGACGCGCCGCCCGGGAAGTAGCCGTAGAAGGCATGGCCGTCCAGCATGCCGCCGCAATATTCATCGATCAGTTCGCTGACCGAGATCCCCGCCGGTGCCAGATGCACACCGGGGTTGTTGACGCGGCCGCTGACGGAGAATGCCCGCAAGCCCGAGCGTTCGCGACGGCCGTGCGAGCTGAACCATGCGGCCCCTTTTTCCACGATATCGCGGACCCAGTAGAGGGTTTCCATATTGTGTTCGAGCGTCGGCCGCCCGAACAGCCCGACTTCGGCGACGTAAGGCGGGCGCAGCCGGGGCATGCCGCGTTTACCTTCGATCGATTCGATCATGGCTGACTCTTCACCACAGATATAAGCGCCTGCACCGCGGCGAAGTTCCATGACGGGGAGCGGCGCCGGCGGATCGGCGGCGAGGCGTGTGAGTTCGTCCACGAGCATGCGGCGGCACGCGGCATATTCATCTCGCAGGTAGATATAGCAGCCCTCGGCTTCGATCGCCCACGCGGCGATCAGCAAGCCCTCGAGGAACCGGTGCGGATCGCGTTCGAGGTAGTAGCGATCCTTGAATGTTCCCGGCTCGCCTTCGTCGATGTTGACCGCGATCAGCCGGGGCGCCGGCTGGCCGCGCAGGATGCTCCATTTCCGGCCGGCCGGAAATCCGGCGCCGCCCAGTCCTCGCAGGCCGGAATCGGCCAGGATGTCGATGACCGCCTCGCGTTGGATTTCACCCCTTACGCATTTTTTCAACAGCTCGTATCCACCGACATTGCAGTATTCGTCGAACGGGATATGCGAGGTCGGCTGCGGTGCCGTCGCACACTGTTCGACCCGTTCGATCAGGCTCGCGGTGTCGGCGCGTTCGATCGCGTTCTGACCGACAACCGCGACGGGTGCGCCGTGACAGCGGCCCACGCAGGGCACGCGTTGCACCCGTACCTTCTCACCGAAAATCTCATCGAGTTCATCGAAGAGCGCACTCGCGCCGAACATCTCGCAGGTGATCGAATCGCACACCCGGACGGTCAGATCCGGCGGGCGTTTCTCATCCGCGGTGACGACATCGAAATGATGATAAAAAGTGGCGACTTCGTAAACCTCCGTGGTCGACAATCGCAGACAATGCGCCAAGGCCACGAGGTGTTCGGCGCTCAGGCAGCCGTGCACGTCTTGAATGAGATGCAGGTATTCGATCAGTAAATCGCGTCGGTACGGACCCTGGCCGACGAGGCCCACGACCTGCGCGACGGCCTCGTCGTCGAGCGCGCGTCCGCGAAACCTTCCTTTTCTGTCAATGCGCTTGGTGGGCATGGATCCGCTCTCAGTTCTCGCTCGCAATGAAGATTTCGCCCTTGCCGCCGTATGACATGTCACCGCACCAGCGGCGCGCACGGGTGAAGATTTCGAGCCTGCGCTTTAGACGGCGGTCATGAGAGGCGATGTAGTTCTTTAGGATCGCGATGATCGCGAGTTCGAATTCACCGCAGTCGTTGAACGTCGGTGTCATCGAGGTGGGCGCTTTGGCGAGCAGCAGCGTGCCGCGGCGCATGCCAATACCAGGGTGGACACCGCACTGGCCGAGTACGACGATGGTGCCGGCGATCATACGCTCGCCGGTGTGCGCTCCCGCATCGCCCGCAATGACAATAAAGCCCCGCCGCATGCGTTCACCCGTCCTCGCGCCGGCAGATTTTCCAATCCGGATCATGCCTTCGTTCATGCCGCGGGTCGCACCGGGAACGAGACCACCCGCGCGGTCGCCGACAGATCCGGTGAGTGTGATGCTACCGCCCGTCATGCCGGCGCCGACGCCGTCGCCGGCGTTGCCTTTCGCACGTATCTGACCGCCGCTCATTTCGCGCCCGAGACCGTCGCCGGCATGGCCGCGGACGACGAGTATGCCGTCAGCCATGCCCCGGCCGATCTGGTGGCAGTGCCGGTTGACGCCGAGGATGCTGAGTTCGGAAGATGCGTCCCCCGATACCTTGAAAAGATCACCCAGTGCTTTCCGCCGGCGGCCATACGGGAGGCGCAGCCGGCGGATTGCATCGAGCGATTTTCCGGCGAGGCTGGCGGGATTCAAGCCCGCGAGGTCGAGACTGCGCCCCGGTGGGTCGAGCAACTCGAAGATCAGTGCGCTCATCGCAGGATCTTTCGCAAGTGGAAATGATAGGGCCCGAGGCTGCCCCCGTAATTGCCCGCGCTGATGCGGATCAGACCGTGCCCGCGGCCACGGCATGCGGCGCGGATACCGACCCGGGTTGCTTCCTCGATCGACGCCACGTCGAGCCCGTCGATGACGATCTCGAGCACGGCGCCGATATCCGGCGTCAATGCGCTGCTGACGGCGCCTCTCAGGGTGGGGCAGAAGGGATGATTCGTCGACGCCAGCAGCGCCTTGTACTTCGACCCGACTTTCGAGCCCGAACGCACCACGCCGCCGGGGAAGGGCATGATGACCCCGCGTATTTTCTGCATCGCCGCTACGGCCCGCTCGGATGCGGCCAGGGCGGCGGCCTGGTCACGCGCGAGCATGAGGAAATTGCCGCCGCCAATGCCTTTGGTGAAACGGGTCATTTCCTCGCACAGAAACTCGCCATCCATGACCGGTATTCGCCAGTAGCGTCGCGTACCGAGCTTTTTGGAGATCTGGTAGCCGTCGCCGAAAAATCTCAACTGCTTGCCGAGATCAATGGGTTCGCCTTCATCGAATCCTGCAAAACAGGCGCTCGTCGGGGACGTCAATACACATTGTCCCACGCGATTTTGAATCTGCTTGCCGAGTTCCTTCTTGCTCATGGTGAACAAGAGCACCGCGACGCCCGGGCGGCCGTCCGGTGTTTCGCTGGGCGTCAGCGGGCGTTCGATACCCGCCTCGCAACCGCAGGCGATGACAGAGGTCGCGAAGCCGGTCAAGGCCTGCGCGGCATGATTCGCCCAGGTGTCATTCATCGCTGTGATGATCAAGCGCGTCGCCTTCATCGGAAACGCTTCCGCAAAGGTGTTGTCGATCAGCACGCCATTGATCTTCACGTGCTTGCTGCCGTTGCATGCACCACCAGTTCGCCGCGTCCGCCATCGCGGATCTCGTCGTCGGCTATGCGGACGTTATCCTTTTTTATCGTCATGAAGCGGTCGAAGTAGCGTGACAACTCGGTTTCAATGCCGGGGTCGTACTCCGGGTGGACGACATGCGTCGCACCGGAGACTTCCTCCACGACGCGGCCGTCGCGCACGATGAGTTTGCCGTCCTTGAGGACGGTTTCCGGCCTGGCGAACATGGTCTCGCGGTTCTCGTGATCCTCGTACACGGTCACGTGGGCTCGCGCGCCGACGCCGAGCGACCCGAATCCGTCGAGTCCGAGCGATCGCGCAGGCGCCGCCCGCGTCATGATCGCGATCTCGTAGAGGCTGTATTCGCGATCGAGGGCACCGAGATGGCTTGCTGCGGCCGCCTCCGGATTAATAGTCGCCAGCATGTCGTTGCGAAAGCTGCGATCCATCAGCAGGCGGATGAGGTGCGGGTAGCTGGTAAAGGGCGCGCCATTGGGGTGATCGGTGGTCAGGAAGATGCGCCAGGGGTCGTCGACCAGCAGGAACAACTCCAGGCCGATGGCCCACTGTAAGGCATTGACGAAATTACGATTTTTGTAGCGGAAAGGCACCACACCGCAGCCGGCGTCGCATTCGATGTCCATGCCGACCCATTTCTTCGGATCGGCGTAGGCGCTGCCGGCAAACTGCCGCATGGTGTCGCCGGATTCCGTCACTGTTTGCCCGAACATGACTTGTCCGACATCGAGTGAAATGTCGGGCCTGGCATTCACCGCTTCGGCAATCTGCGCTGCACCCGAAGAAAACTGATGGTCGCCTTCGGTGCCGTAGCTGTGGAATTGAATATGGGTCAGGTGGACACGCAGCCCGTCGAGCGCGCGGATGGTATCGAGGGTCGTCGCCAGGTTGCCGGGCACGCCGAGATTGCAGCCATGAATGTGCAGCGGATGGGGCAGGCCGAGGTCGCTCACGGCCGCGGACAGCGAGAGCAGGATCTGCCGTGGTGTCACCCCGTAAGCCGAATTGGCCTCGTCCAGGTCGAGCTTGCGCTGATTGTACTTGAAGGCGTTGATGCCGCCGGGGTTGACCACTTTGATCGCCAGGGCCTGTGCTGCGCACAGTGTCCAGGCGACGTAGTCGCGGATGAACTTCGGGTCGCGCTTCTGCTTCAAAGCGCGCAGGAAAAAGTCATCGTTACCCAAGAGCACGTAGCCGCCCTTGTCGATCATCGGGGTATCGGCCATTTCCATATGGGCCTGCCGTGCGTTCAGCGCTAGCATCGCAGGCTCAAAGCATGCGACGTAGCCCATCTCAGCGTAACGATAGCCGGCCGTTCGCGTGGCCGGTGCCGCATGTCCGCAGCCGGCATGCGGGTGGCGTCGGGCGGCGACCGGGTCGCGGGCATGATCTTCGGGCAGCATCATGCGCGCGATATTGACCTTGCCGCCGCCGATGTGGGTGTGTAAATCGATCGCGCCCGCCATCACGACGCGCCCGGAGACGTCGATCACATTGTCTGCTTCGCGCGGATCCGCAGGCGCCGCAACGATCCGGCCGCCCCGGATATAGAGATCCCTGACCTCCCCGTCGATGCCATTCATCGGGTCGACAATGCGACCGCCTTGCAGCCGTGTCAGCATCAGCGTGGTCTCCTCAAAGCCTGCTCGTGATCGCAGTGAGAACGGCGGCGACGTCGGGCAGCCCTGCGTGCCGTAACCCCGGCAGGGGGAGCGACACCACCGAATCGGTTCGCAGCAGACGGGAGAAATGATCGACGCCCGGGGTACCGACCGGGATATAAACCGCGGCCGTTTGCGCCGCCGCTGTCTTCACGCTGCTCAGGATGACGGTCGCCGCGTTGCCGGCCGGCGGATCCGGATGGCGGCCAAAGGCGTCGACCCAGACGAGACCGTCGACCGCGCCCGAGTCCATCAGTTTGTTTGTGCTGTTTGCCACCGGGTCATAGTGAAGGGTCTTTCCAAAGGACACGCGTAAGGGATAGCCGGTCATCCACGTACAGGTGCTCACGGCCGTCTGGCCACCGTCATCACCACTGAGGCTCAGGATGGCGCCGCGCCCTTCGCGGTTCAGTTCGTCGGCGATGTCGCAGATCGCCGCTATCGCAGACTCGCGATGAACGCCCAGCGATGCCGGCGCAAAGACGATGACTGCGTAGGCGGCCGCGTTCATGGAGTCAGCGAGCCGGCCGAGTGTTTTGCGCGATACGCCGCCGATCGATCGTGCGGTCAGACGCGCGCCTTTCAATGTCGCCAATAAAGCTTGCAGGGTTTCCGCCATTGATTCAGCCCGACACGATATGCATTCGGTGGATTCATCGCGTGGCGCAGACGCCGCGCCGCCCAGATATACGACTCGGCGCTTGCGGAGGTTTTTCGGGTGGAGGCTCGCTGCCGGTCGCAGGCACCGGCGTGACAGGTTTTCATAGCGTTCGTTCAGATCGACGCCGGCGAGTAATACGAAATCGGCGCGATTGCGCAATTCGGAAAGCGTCGTCGCATACCACCCGCGCGACTGCAAAACCGAGGTCGTGGCGTTCATGACATCACCGTGAACATGGTCCAAAATACCGCCGCATCGCTCGGCGAGGTCGACCGCGGCGCGTATGCCGTCGACGTCTGTCGCGAGGCCCGCGATCAGGGGCTGCTCGCTGCGCTTTAGCAGGCGGGCAGCGGCAACGACCGCATTTTCGAGGGAGGTGCTTTGGCCGCCGACCAGCGGCTCGGAGACGATGGGCGCACGCGCGAAATCGGCGCGCGCACGCGCGCAGCCATTGCGTGTGATCTTGAAGCTTCGATCGTCGGTTTGCCGCAACTCGAGATCGTCGCATAGCAACGAACAGAACGGGCAAACGGCGGCGACGGCCGCAGTGGTCTCAGATTTGCGGTTGAACGCGGGTCTCGGTGGCATGACTTCGCTCTCTGCCAAAGGCAGGATTCACATTATTGCTAACAGCGAAATCCATGCTCGCAACCACCATGGATTTTCTACTTCGAGTACGTTACCACAGTCGCCATATCTGCTCTATAAAGAGCGCACCCGTAGTCCCATTGCGCTGAGCGCACTATAATGCTTCGCGGCAATTCCGATCCTGAACTTGAGTTGTGACTTCAGCCCGAACAACCGTGCGAATCGAAGCACCCGCGCGACTGCATCTTGGTTTCCTGGATCTGGGCGGTACGCTCGGCCGGCGATTCGGGGGTATCGGATTATCGGTTCGACCCTTGACGACGATCATCAGGGCCGAGCCGCACACCGGCTTGGAAATCGTCGGCGAATACAGTGATCGGGTGCGCCCTTTCGTCGAAACCCTGCTCGAGTACTTGCGGCTCCCCCCTGAAATTCGCGTCTGCGTCGACGCGGCTATTCCCCCGCACACGGGTCTCGGATCCGGTACTCAATTGGCACTTGCTACGGCGACAGCGGTGGCCCGAGTATTCGGGCGTAAGCCGCCGGCCGCTGAGCTCGCCCAAATCCTCGGGCGGGGCAAGCGTTCGGGTATCGGGCTCGGTCTGTTCGAACGGGGAGGCCTCGTCGTCGACGGCGGACACGGTGTGGCGACTGCCATCCCGCCCATCGTCGCCCGACTCGATTTTCCCGAGGAATGGCGCGCCGTTCTGATTCTCGATGCGGGCCGCGCAGGACTCAGCGGTCGTGCAGAAATCGAGGCGTTTCACGCCTTGAAGCCCATGGACGCGGCAACCGCCGGGCATCTGTGCCATGTGACCTTGATGGGGCTTTTGCCAGCCGTGGCGGAGCGGGATTTCGACGCATTCGGCGCGTCCGTCGGGGAAATACAGGGCATCGTCGGCGATTATTTCGCGGCCGCACAGAATGGCCGTTATACCAGTGCTGGTGTCCGCGAGGCGCTTGAGTTCTGTGTCCACGAATTCGGGTCAAAGGGCGTTGGACAGAGCAGTTGGGGACCGACTGGCTTCGCGTTTGCCGAAAGCGATGACAAAGCCACCGCGCTCGTCGATGCTCTCAACGCTGCATTCAACGAAGCGGGCACCCTGGCCTTTCTTAAATGCGAACCATGCAACCGGGGCGCCATCATTTCCGGAACCTTGGAGCAGCGGCCGCGCCCGCGATCGATAAGCGCGTACTGATCGTCGCTCGCTCGGCGCGCGCGCTCGCTCATGCTGCCGTCGCAGGGGGTTGGTTGCCCTGGGTGATCGACCCGTTCGGTGATCTCGATACCCGTGCGGTGGCGTATGGCGTGATCCAGTTGACGGATCTCGCCGATTTCCGGTTTGACGAAAAATCTCTGCTCGAGGCCATCGGGGTGTTTCAACGCGAAGCGGGGCCGATGCCCGTTGTATTAGGCAGCGGGTTCGAAGCGCGTGCGGACGTGGTGGCGGCGATCGCGCGTGGTAGCCAAATCCACGGGAACGGTCCTGAAGTCATATCCAGTTTGGCGGATATGCCAGCCATCTACGGTCGTCTCAATGCAGATAACGGAGCGTGCATGCCGCTCACCCTGAGCGATCGCGCTGACGATGACCACGTCTGGCTTGTCAAGGCGTCCGGACACACGGGCGGTGCTCACGTGCGCTTCGCCAACGATCGGGATGCGCCCGGAACGGGCTACTATTTCCAGCAGTATTTACCCGGCCGGAGCCTATCGGGGCTATTCGTCGCGGGCGCTTCGGGGTCGCGTCTATGCGGCATTTCTGCACACCTGCAATGGCGTAGGGTTCCTGCACGATCATTTCGATACGAAGGCGCTCGAACCCTTATCGAGGCGCCCGATAGTTTACTGAACAGGGTTCAGGAAATGGGCGCTGAGGTGGCGCGAAAGTTAGCGTTGATCGGTTGCTTCGGGATCGATTTCATCCAACGCGCCGATGACCGTGTCGCCCTGATCGATATCAATCCGCGGCCGACGGCAACCCTCGATCTCTACAGCGACAAGGGCGCGATCTTTAACGCCCACATGGCGGCTTGTACCACTGGTGAGCTCTTGTATAGTAGACCCGCACGCGCAACGACCTGCGGCCATCTTGTGCTCTATGCTGAGACGTCGTGGACGATCCCCGCAAGGATCGCGTGGCCGAACTACGTCGCTGACCAACCGACAGCGGGCACCGTGATCGGTGCGGGCGCGCCCTTGTGTACGCTTTACGCGAGTGCGGACTCCGCCAGGGCTTTAATGTCTACCCTGGTGGGGCTCTACGATAGTTTCCGCGACTTCGTCGGCGCCTATCGCGAAGGTGTGGTGCCGCGTGAAAAAGAGATAAGAGAAGTGTGATGGGGGAGGGTGATGTCCAAGCTTGAACTCGATGGGGCGTGCAACGTGAATGAGAGCGTGCAACCACTCGTTCGCGAACTCGTTTCGAACGCCGCCAATTTTCGCGTCCAAGTCAACCACCTGGATAACGGCGTTTGCATGGTCGACGCCGGGATCGGCGTACCGGGCGGTCTCGAGGCGGGCCGTTTGATCAGCGAGATCTGCATGGGTGGCCTGGGACGGGTCGTGATATCCGGCGCTGCGCCTTTCAAGCGCTGGCGATGGCAGGTCGACGTGACGGCCAGCCACCCGGTGATCGCCTGTCTCGGGTCGCAATACGCCGGGTGGAGTCTGAGCCACGGTGAAGGCAAATCGGCGTTCTTCGCGCTCGGATCGGGACCGGCGCGGGCCATGGGTAGCCGCGAAGACCTGTTCGATGAACTCGGGTACCGCTCGCCGCCAGGCGATACCGTGATCGTTCTCGAAGTCGATAAGGTCCCGCCGGTCGAAATCACGGACAAGATAGTCGAACGCTGCGGTATCACGCCCGCACAACTCACCGTCATCCTGACCCCGACAACGAGCCTCGCGGGCGGCGTGCAAATCGTGTCGCGTGTACTCGAGGTCGCTTTGCACAAGATACACGAACTTAAATTTCCGTTGGACGATTTCGTCGACGGGTCGGCCGCCGCGCCGCTGCCGCCGCCGGCGCCCGATTTCATGACGGCCATGGGTCGAACCAACGATGCGATCCTTTTTGGCGGGCAGGTGCACTTGTACGTGAATACCAGTGATGAAAAGGCGGAAGAACTCGCGCGGCAACTACCGAGCGCGTCGTCGCGCGATTTTGGAAAACCGTTTGCGCAGGTATTCAAAGACTACGAATACGATTTCTACAAAGTCGATCCCATGCTCTTCTCGCCTGCCAAAGCAACGGTAACGAGCATGGAAACGGGTCATACTTTCGAATCCGGTGAAATTCACGAAGCCTTGCTGGAGCAGTCTTTTTCCGATTGATATGCGAGCTGACTCCAAGCCCGACGTCGTTATTTTCACGGACGAACCCGGATGGCACGGCGCGTCTTTGCAGACCTGGTTGGCGGGGCAGGGCCTGCACGCGGCCTTTGTGTCGCTCAAGGAATGCCACGTCGATCTCGAGGCGTCGGCCAGTGGTTTATCGATCCCCGGCTTCGACGGACGACTTCCGGACGGCGCTTTCGTGCGGGGTGTGCCGGGAGGATCCCTGGAGGAGATCGTATTGCGCCTGGATTTTCTGCATCAGCTTGCCGCGCTCGGGCTTCCGGTATTCAATTCCGGGCGGACCATAGAACGCACTGTCGACAAGGCGATGACGAGCCTTCTGCTGCGGCATCACGACGTCCCGACACCGGTGACTTTCGTCAGCGAGTCCGTGGAGA
The DNA here is from genome assembly GCA_963662545.2 of Gammaproteobacteria bacterium. Taxonomy (GTDB): domain Bacteria; phylum Pseudomonadota; class Gammaproteobacteria; genus JAYYZW01. The sequence continues at coordinate 63,730 of CAXXLL010000003.1, read as the reverse complement.
GCGCAATGGAGTTCGTTCGCCGGCAGCTTTCGCTCGGTCGAACCTTGGTGAAGAAACCTCTGTTCGGCTCACAGGGCAAGGGTTTACGGCGCGTGGAATCGCCGAACGACTTGACTCATCTATTGCCGGGCGAGGTCGCTTACCTGCAGGAGTTCATCGAGATCGGTGACGGTCCGTACTGCGATTGTCGCGTGATGGTCGTCGATGGCGAGGCTATAGCGGCGATGGAAAGGCGCAGTCATCACTGGATCACGAATCGCGCACAGGGCGCAGACTGCCGCTCCATACCATTGCAGGACAAGCTGGTAAAACTCGCGGAAAATGCTGCGGCGGCGGTGTCCGCGGACTACGCTGGCGTCGATCTCATGCGCGCGGTGGACGGGCGCTGGCTGGTGACTGAGGTCAATGGAATTCCCGCCTGGCGGGGGCTGCAACGGGCGACCGGCATCGACGTCACGGCCATGCTGGGTCATGCGTTTCTGACCCGCCTCAGACGCGGTGTCGCCGTGATGAATAGGCGTTCCGAATGATGCGAGATTTCCTTACTTGGGGCGAATTGAAATCTGTTTCGTAAATCGGAATAGGAAGCAAGGGAACCTCTGAATAAGTCATGGCCCATCTGCCTTGCCCATGAAATCGCGGAGCCTTACGTTACGAACCTTAGCCCTAGCCCCCGCTATGACCTGCGATTCGTGCCTTGATCTGCACGATTGCATGAACAATTCAGACGCACCATGACTTATTCAGAGGTTCCTTAGCATGAAAGGCGAAGACCGCGCCGGTTCGTTAGCGGAGCGTGTCGAATCCATCTTCGCGAAGGCGTGCCGTCTCGACGTCGTGGCCTTTAAGCCCGGTAACGTGAGCTTGTGTGCCGATGGCCACGGTATGCGGGCGCAGGATTTTCTCATCAGCGCGAAAGCGGCTGCACCGGCGTTGGCGATGCCTTTGCTCACGGTTGGCGAGCGCATTCGGACTGCGATCGCCGCCACGCGGGCGGCCGTCGAGTGCAATACCAATCTGGGGATCGTTCTTCTACTCGCGCCAATCGCCAACGCAGTACTGGAGAGGGGCGGCGACGATCTTCGTGCGAGCCTGGCAGAGGTGCTCGAAAATCTGACGGTCGACGATGCGAAATGCTGTTACGCCGGTATCCAATTAGCTGAACCGGCGGGGATGGGAGCGGTTGCCGAGCAGGATGTATCGCGAGAACCCGACGCGAATTTGCGGGAGGTCATGCGTCTTGCCCATTCACGGGACACGATCGCTCGCCAATACGTTACAGATTTCGAGGACGTCTTTTGTACGGGCTTACCGAACCTGTTTCGCTACCGTGCGCGATGGCATTCTTTGGCGTGGGCTTGCAGCGCTTGTTACTTGAGTTTCCTGAGTTTGCATCCGGATTCACACGTCGTTAGAAAGCACGGATCGGTCGTGGCGGAGGAGGTGCGGCGGCGCGCGCGGGAGGTGGAAAAGGCCTTGAAAGCGTGCGAGAATCCCCGGCGGCTCAGACCCGTACTCACCGCGTTCGATGACGAGCTTAAATCGAGGGGCGTCAACCCGGGAACAAGCGCAGATCTAACCGTAGCGAGCGTGTCCGTACTGTTGCTTCAAGAACGCCTCCAAAAAAAATAAAGTATCAACGGGCCTGCTACAGGCGCGTCAAACCGCTGACGAGGTGTTGGCGAAATGTCCATTTTCAAAGCACTCTTTGGGACTCAACCTGAGGATTCTGCAGCACTACTAAGGAGAACAAGGCATGGCAGTTGTTGATCGAGTACTTACAGGTGAATCGCTGGTTGGCGACGGCAATGAGGTAGCCCATATCGATTTGATCATGGGACCGCGCGGAAGCGCAGTCGAAACCGCATTCTGTAATTGTTTGACGAATCACAAAGACGGTTTTAATAGCCTGCTCGCCGTCGTCGCACCGAACCTGATGACCAAGCCCAATACGGTTATGTTCAACAAGGTCACGATCAAGGGTTCGAAGCAGGCGGTTCAAATGTTTGGCCCGGCTCAGCGCGCCGTCGCCATGGCGGTTGCCGACAGCGTCGGGGATGGCACGATTCCCGCAGCAGAAGCCGACGATATTTTCATTTGTGTCGGTGTCTTCATCCATTGGCTGGCCGAAGATGACGCCAAGATCCAGGACTACAACTATCAAGCGGTGAAGGAATCGATTCAGCGCGCCATCGCCCGTGAGCCCAAGGCATCGGATGTCGTGGCGCAGAAAGGATCTGCCGAGCACCCCTTCGCCGCGCATAGCTGACGATCTATCTAGTGTGCATCCCTAAACGCGATGCGGTTGAAATAAAAAGGAAAATTTGTCGCTTAAGGGATCGAAACCTCCGGTGGGTCGTGATCTAATGGAACTTCAAACCTCTGATTTTCCACACAATCATCGACACCACAGGAGGGGGAATGCGTCAGAAACGCACGGCCCAAGCGAGTATATACGAGCTGTTTGCTGACCATGACCTGGGGCGAGAGCTGCAGGGCATGTCCGAGTGGCTCGATGCTCACCCCAAGGTCCTCACGCCGGTCATGAACGATCTGTGTCGGCGGGGTTTGAAGCCCACCGGTCGACGCGGACTGTCGGCGGAGTCGGTGCTGCGCTGCGCGGTGCTCAAGCAGCACCGGCAATTGAGTTACGAGGAGCTGGCCTTTCACCTGCAGGACTCGGCGAGCTTTCAAGCCTTCGCCCGGTTGCCGGGTAATGAACGTCCGAAGAAGTCTGCCTTACAGCGGGTGGTCTCGGCGATCCAGGTATCGACGTGGGAGTCTATTCATCGCGCCCTGCTGGCGACGGCGAAAGAGACGCGCATTGAGCCGGCACAGCGTGTACGGATTGATAGCACGGTAACGGACAGTGCCATCCACGCGCCGAGCGACAGTCATCTGCTGTGGGATGGCGTGCGTGTTGTGGTTCGTCTGCTCGCACAGGCGCGCGAGTTGCCTGGCGCGCCGGAGTTGTGCTTCGTGAACCACACTCGATTGGCGAAGAAGCGTGCGCGGGCGCTGTGGTATGCGCGTGGTGCGAAGCAACGCCAACGTCTGTATCGCGATTTGATTGGGGCGACGCGTTCAACCTTGGAAGCGGTAGCGAGGGTACGTGAGCAGCTGCTGAGCCCGGGCGTCACCGGCGTTGAACTGCCGGACTGGCTAGCGCAGGTAGCGCACTACGAAACACTTGTTCTGCAGGTGATTTCGCAAACTGAGCGGCGGGTGTTCGGCGGTGAGAAGGTCCCCGCGAGCGAGAAGTGCGTGAGCTTGTTCGAGCCGCATACCGACATCATCATAAAGGGTGCGCGCGACGTTCAGTACGGACACAAAATCAATCTGGCTTCGGGGCGCAGTGGCCTCATCCTCGACGTGGTCATCGAGCGAGGCAATCCGGTCGATAGTCAGCGCTTCATGCCGATGCTCGAACGGCATCGAACACACTACGGGACGATGCCACGACAGGTCGCCGCCGATGGCGGCTATGCGAGCCTCGACAATCTCCGGGCGGCGAAAGCAGAAGGCATCGAAGACGTTGCCTTCCACAAGAAGCGCGGGCTCGCGATCGCCGACATGGTCAAGAGTCAGTGGGTCTATCGACGCTTGCGCAACTTCCGCGCCGGCATCGAGGCCGGTATCTCCTGCCTGAAGCGTGCATACGGATTGGCACGTTGCACCTGGAAGAGCCTGCCGCACTTCGAAGCCTACGTGTGGTCTTCTGTGGTCGCCTACAACCTCAGCCTGCTCGCGCGCTATCAACTCGAATAGCGACGTTCACTCGCACTAACTGACCTCCTCGATATCGTCGAACGGGCGACTTTGGGTTGCAACGCTCTGCGGCCGGCGAACGTACTCACAATTACGCTCGAAGAGCCCTTCGACCCCCACCGAACCGCCGCTACCGCTCCAACAACCTACTTTCAACACCTCGATTTCTCCGTGCCCATCGAAGAAAATGCCTGTTTATGGACGGACACTTGCTAGGTGGGGCTTACCCGCCGATCGAAAATGGCGCCCCGCTTAGCGGGGCGTTTTTTTGTGCGCACGATACTTAGATCATCCGCTGAGGCGCAGACTTCGGATGCCACCGTTATGCAGCGCGGTGGCGACCAGTGCGCCGCTAATGCTTAGTTCCGCAAGCCGGCGGAGATCGTTTTCATCGCGTACGCCGCCCGCGGCGTAAATCTTATGCTCGCTGGCGGTTTCATGCAGACGTTTGAGGCCGTCCCAGTCGGGTCCACTTTCCGTGCCGACCCGGCTCAAGTTCATGTGAATAATCCGCTCGGGCCAGGCGTCCGGTTGCTCGAAGATATCCGGGCAGCCGATCAGAGCAGCGTCCGAACGATCGAGAGACAGCACAACCCGCTCCGGCGCCAGCAGTGCGCGCATTTTTTCGAACCCCGACATCGAAGGAATCGATTCACTGGCGAAGACGAAATCGATATTCGTCGTTCGCATGAACGCAGCCATCGAGTCGATCTTGGAAAATCCCGCATCGAGCCAGATCCTGAGTTCGGGATAAGCAGTGGCGATAGCGATGATGATGTCGTCGTTACGCGAATCGCCGGTGATGGCGTCGAGGTCGGCGATGTAAATGTTCTCGAACGGAAGAAAATTCAAGAAACCCTGGACCACATCCAAGGGTTCTGGGGAAACCGACAAGCGCGTGGATATCGGTTCATAATTCGTGCGTTCACCGCGCTTCGCATGGACGACGACGCCGCCTTTGATATCGATAACGGGAATGATTTCCATCAGGGCATTGAGTAATCTGTCGGCGAGGCGATCATAGCGCGATATCGCACCCCATCGGGCGAATCAAGCCCTCCTGCGGAGACAACGAAGTGTCGCATCATTCGAAACACCTATTTAGAATGGAAATGAAACCGGTCAATTCGAACGGCCCGGGAGCCGGTTCCAGGACGGCTGTACCACGAAACTGACTCGAGCTACACCTGCTTTCTGATGAGTAAGCAATATTTCGGTTGGGATGTCGGCGGCGCGCACTTGAAAATCGCGAAGCTCAATGACGACGGCGACATTCTCAAGGTCCGGCAGATCGCGTGCCCGCTCTGGCGTGGCGTGGGCGAGTTGTCGCGCGCCGTGGCCCTGCTGGATTTCGACATCGATGGCGAGGATGCCGTTCATGCGGTGACGATGACTGGCGAGTTGTGCGATGTGTTTGCAGACCGATCGGCCGGTGTCAAACAAATCGTCGAGCGCCTGCTACCACATATAAATGCTTCCGCCACGGTCCGAATTTATGGCGGCTACGACGGATGGTTGAGTCCGGAACAAGCTACCGGGCCGTATACCCTGTCGGTAGCATCGGCCAATTGGCTTGCGCTCGGAGCGTTTGCCGCTGAACTCATTGGTGATGGTGTACTCGTCGATGTTGGAAGTACGACCACCGACATCATTCCCATCATCAATGCTGAAGTTCAATGCGCAGGGAGGAACGATGCATCGCGACTCGCCTGTGAAGAACTCGTGTACACCGGGGTGGTGCGCACGCCCGTGATCGCCGTTTGCCGCGCCGTGCCGTTCCGCGGACATTGGCAACACCTGGCAGCCGAGCACTTTGCCACCATGAGCGACGTATATCGACTCCTGGGCCAGATCGAAGATCGACATGATCTCATGCACACCGCCGATAATCGGGGAAAGGACCTGATCTCGAGTGCGAGGAGGCTTGCGCGTATGCTCGGTTGGGACCACGAGGCAGGTGATCTTTCGGAGATTGTCAAAGTCGCCGAGTTCATCGCGCGCACTCAGCGCAATCTGGTCGATCACTCCGTCAGTTTGGCTGTGAGCCGAGAACCGACTCGCGTGCACAGCCGGCTTATGGTCGGCGCAGGCGTCGGGCGTTTCCTCGTGCAGCAGCTTGCGCGCTCGACCGGCGCTTCCTACCAGAGCTTCGATGCGTTGATTGGGGCCGCTTCGGAGCTCGCCGAAGACGTTTCCATCGCCGCGCCGGCCGTCGCGGTGGCTAAATTGGCGTGGATGACGAATTGACGCTTTCTGAGCCCCGCGCAGTACCGGTCGCGTACTGGCACGATACGGCCGCCCGCGTGCACCGTCTTTCTCAACATCCATGGTTTGTTCTGCTCGACAGCTGCCGCTTTTGCGACACGGCGGGACGCTATGACATCGTCGCGTGGGACCCCGTCACCACCTTCGTCACTGAGGGTGAGGTCACGCGGATCTTCGAGAACGGCCGTTTGTCTGAATCGGCGGCAGATCCCTTCGGCTTGGTGAGGGACCGACTGGGCCGTGAAACCCGACACCCCGAACTTCCCTTCACCGGGGGTGCCATCGGATATTTTGGCTACGATCTATCGAGGCGTATCGAACGGCTTCCCGCCACTGCGGTCCGTGATATCCAGGTCCCCGATATGGCCGTCGGGATTTACGATCGATTCCTGCTTGTCGACCACGACGAAGGCCGTGCCTGGTTCATCCATCGTGGTCTCCAAGAAGCTGAGGTTCGCGACGCCCTCGCTCGGCTCGAAATACCCCGTACCGTGACGCCGGCCGCGTTCTCGACTCGCTTTATCGTCACCTCGTCCGTACGGCGTGACATGAGCTACTTGCAGTACGCAGCTGCGTTCCGGCGGATCAAGCGTTACATTCGAGACGGTGATTGTTATCAGGTTAATTTCGCACAGCGTTTTTCAGCATTGGCCGAAGGCGACCCGTGGGATGCCTATCTGAGATTGAGAAATTTGAATGCCGCGCCCTACGCCGCCTTTTTGAAGATTCCCGGTGCCGCGGTATTGAGCTCGTCGCCGGAACGGTTTCTCCGGGTCACCGGCGACGAAGTCGAAACGAAACCGATCAAGGGGACACGACCGCGATCGTGCAATCCTGTGGACGATCGCAGGCTGGCGGTCGAGTTATCCCAAAGCGCGAAAGATCGCGCCGAAAATCTGATGATCGTCGATTTATTACGCAACGATATGGGTACAATCTGCGTGTTCGGCACTATCGAAGTACCGGAATTGTTCGCGGTAGAATCATTCGCTCGGGTTCATCACCTGGTCAGTACGGTACGCGGGCGGCGGCAAGATGGCTTACATGCCCTCGACGTTCTACGCGGCTGCTTCCCTGGGGGCTCGATAACCGGTGCGCCGAAATTACGCGCGTATGGAGATCATCGAAGAGCTCGAGCCCACGCGGCGCGGCATCTATTGTGGCGCTATCGGGTACGTTTCTCACGATGGGCAAATGGATACGAACATTGCCATTCGAACGTTGCTCCACCATCGCGAGAAGCTTTACTGCTGGGCCGGCGGCGGTATTGTCATCGATTCCGAATTGGACGGCGAATACCAGGAAAGTCTGGACAAAGCGGCAGCCATGTTGAACCTCTTTGCTGATGCCGAAATCGAAAACATGGGTCGTTAAGCTCGGCGGCGCCATGATGCGGGCGCCGGACCTGCGTCAATGGTTGAGCGCCTGCGCCGAACAAAACGGTGAAGTCCGATGCGTGATGGTGCCGGGAGGGGGTGGTTTCGCCGATCAGGTGAGGGCGCTCCAAGCGACATGGGAATTTGATGACCGTGTAGCGCATGCGCTTGCGATCGAGGCCATGCGAATGAATGCGCAGGTGTTGCAGGCGCTTTTGCAGGCCCCCTGCTTGAGTTCAGATTTAGCTGAAATAGCAGGAGGGACCGGAAAGCGCTATACGGCGATCTGGACACCTCCTCCAGGGATGACCATCGACGGCCTACCCGAAACCTGGGAAGTGACTTCGGACAGTATCGCGCTTCACGTTGCTCATCGTATACAGGCCGATGCCTTGCTTCTGGTCAAGTCCGTCGATGCCTCGCTGCTGACCAACGGCACCGCGGTGCAAATGTCGCTGCAAGGATTGATAGATGATTTTTTTCCCCGACTCCTGGCGCGCTACCCGCTCCCAACGATGCTCGTATCGAAGTGTCAACACGTCGAATTTAACGACGCAGTTCGCAGCGGACAACTTTTCGGTGCCCGCGTTGACACGTAGCGACGACGTGGGCTGAAATATTCGCCCGCTATCGCGCCGGGGATCCGAAACCGCGGCGCCTTAGGAGCCTCGCTTGCGGGCGAATGAATAAATGCTAGGGAAGATTAGATAGATAAAAAATGCCGGTGGGATTTTAGCCCCACCGGCTAATGCAGCGCATCTTAGCTCCCATGCGAGGAGGTCTGGTCTAATGCCCAATTAGTCCCAGCTAAGAGCGCCGCCGGTCTGGTACTCGGTTACCCGAGTTTCAAAGAAATTCTTCTCCTTCTTGAGGTCGATCACTTCACTCATCCAGGGAAATGGATTGGTCGCCCCGGGATATTGCTCGGGCAGCCCGATTTGAGCGCATCGTCGATTGGCTATAAATTGCAAGTAGTCTTCGAACATGACGGCGTTGAGGCCCAGGACGCCTCTCGGCACGGTGTCGTGGGCGTACGCGATTTCCAAATCGACAGCTTCACGGAGCAGCGAGACTATCTGAGCCTGAAAAGATGGGGTCCAGATATGCGGATTCTCGACCTTGATCTGATTGATTACGTCGATGCCAAAGTTCATGTGCATGGATTCGTCGCGCAAGATGTATTGAAACTGCTCCGCTACACCGGTCATCTTGTTGCGCCGTCCCATGGACAGGATCTGCACGAAGCCGACGTAAAAAAAGATGCCTTCGAACACCACGTAGAATGCGATGAGATCGCGTAGTAAACGTTGATCGGCTTCGGGCGTGCCGGTTACGAACTGTGGATCGCCGAGGCTGTCGGTAAACTGCATGGCCCAGGCGGCCTTGTCATGGACTGTCGGAACCTCGCGGTACATGTTGAAAACTTCTGCTTCGTCCAGCCCCAGGCTCTCGATGCAATACTGGTAGGCATGCGTATGCAGTGCCTCTTCAAACGCCTGGCGAAGGAGATACTGCCGGCATTCAGGGTTCGTGATATGCCGATAAACCGCGAGTACAAGGTTGTTTGCAACCAGCGAATCGGCGGTTGAAAAGAAGCCGAGATTTCGTTTGACTATGGTGCGTTCGTCATCGGTCAGCCCATTGGGATCTTTCCAAAGGCTGATGTCCGCATTCATGTTGATTTCCTGCGGCATCCAATGATTGGCGCAACCGTCCAGGTATTTTTGCCAGGCCCACTTGTATTTGAACGGTACGAGTTGGTTCAAGTCCGCCCGGCAGTTGATCATCTTCTTGTCGTCGACAACCAGACGACGCGCGCCGAAGGCGACCTGTTCGAGGCCGGTTAAGCCCTGTTCGCCTTCATTATCATCTGAACCTGTATCGGGCGAACGATCGATGACGGGCGCCGGCGAGACCGTCAGCGTCTGTTTGACGGAATTCGCGACCCGTTCCTCAGCCCGCTCGACTGCGGCCAGCGCCTCGCTGGCCATCATCGCTTTCGCACCCGGCGTTTCTTTTGTGCTTTTGAATTTCGAAACCGGATCATCCCAATTTAGCATTAATCTCTCCCTGTAATCCCGCAATCGAGCCTATTGGCAGGCGTCGCATTCCAGATCCACTACCGAGCACACTAACGGAGCTTCTTGCTTTTCCGTTGGGTCCGTAATGACCATTCCGGCGACGGCATTGAGCTTGCCGTCCGCCAAGGTGCTTTTTTCGACATGGGTCGCGCCCAAGGTGCGCAAGTAGTAGGTCGTCTTGAGACCGCGAACCCATGCCAGCTTGTAAAGGTTATCGAGCTTCGCGCCATTCGGTTCTGACATATACAGATTCAAGGATTGCGCCTGGTCCAGCCATTTCTGGCGGCGCGATCCCGCCTCGACCAGCCAGCGAGGGTCGACCTCGAAAGCAGTGGCGTAGATTTGCTTGAGTTCGTCGGGAATACGATCTATCTGCGCCGCGCTACCGTCGTAGTACTTGAGGTCGTTGACCATGACCTCATCCCATAAGCGGCGTTCCTTCAATTCATCAACGAGGTACATATTGACGACCGTGAAGTCGCCCGAGAGATTCGCCTTCACGAACAAATTCTGATAAGTGGGCTCGATCGACTGGGTAACGCCGCAGATGTTCGAAATCGTCGCTGTCGGTGCGATCGCCATGCAATTAGAATTGCGCATACCCGTTTGTTCAACGCGCTCGCGCAGCGCCGCCCAATTCATGCTCGAATCGCGGTTCATGTCGTGGTATCCGCCCCGGCCTTCGTCGAGCAGACTGATAGAATCGATGGGCAGAATGCCCTTGCTCCACAGCGAGCCGTCGAAGCTTGGGTAAACGCCGCGCTCGGCCGCCAGATCGGTAGACGCCTTGATCGCGAAATAACTGACCGCTTCCATCGATTCATCCGCGAAATTAACGGCTTCATCGGATGCATACGGCAGGCGAAGTTTGTACAGGCAGTCCTGGAATCCCATGAGGCCCAGGCCCACCGGACGGTGCCGCAGGTTGGAGGCTCTCGCGGTCGATACGCTGTAGTAGTTGTAGTCGATGACGTTGTCGAGCATGCGCATGGCGATGGTCACCGTGTGCTCCAGCTTCTTAAGGTTGAGGCCGTCGTCGTCCATGTGCTGCGCGAGATTGATGGAACCGAGATTGCAGACCGCTATTTCATGGCCCGCGGACGTATTCAAGGTAATCTCGGTACACAGGTTGGAGCTGTGCACGACGCCAGTGTGCTGCTGGGGCGAGCGGAGGTTAGCCGCATCCTTGAACGTTATCCACGGATGCCCGGTCTCGAAGAGCATACCCAGCATCTTGCGCCACAGATCGACGGCCCTCAGGCGTTTTACATTGCGGATTTCTCCGCGTGTGGCCTTGTCCTCGTACTCCCGATATCTTTTTTCGAACTCGGCACCGAAGAGGTCGTGTAAATCAGGTACTTCATCGGGGGAAAACAGCGTCCATTCACCGTCCTCGCATACGCGCTTCATGAACAGATCCGGTACCCAGTTCGCGGTGTTCATGTCGTGCGTACGGCGCCGATCGTCGCCCGTGTTCTTTCGCAGTTCGAGGAATTCCTCGATATCCATATGCCATGTCTCGAGATACGCGCACATGGCGCCCTTTCGTTTACCGCCCTGGTTGACGGCGACGGCTGTATCATTTGCGACTTTGAGAAAGGGTACGACCCCTTGCGATTTACCGTTCGTTCCCTTGATGTGGGCTCCCATTCCCCGCACCGGCGTCCAATCGTTACCGAGGCCGCCGGCGAATTTGGACAGCAGTGCGTCGTCCCGGATCGCGCTGAAAATACCGTTGAGGTCATCGGGCACGGTGGTGAGATAGCACGACGAGAGCTGCGGCCGTAAAGTCCCCGAATTGAACAGGGTTGGCGTACTGCTCATAAAGTCAAAAGTCGAGAGCAGGTCGTAAAACTCGATGGTCCACGATTCCGGATCGATTTCGTTGATCGACAGACCCATGGCCACACGCATGAAGAACGCTTGCGGCAGCTCGAACCGGGTCTCCTGGCTGTGTAGGAAATACCGATCGTAGAGCGTCTGCATGCCAAGGTAGTTGAAGTTGAAATCACGTTCGGGTTTGATCGCCTCGCCGAGGCGTACGAGATCGTAATTACCCAGGCGCGGATCCATCAGCTCCAGATCAATGGCCCGCTTGACGTAGGCTTCGAAATAAAGCGGATAGCGATCGGCCATTTCGTGATGGGTCGCTTCATCCTTGTGCTTGCTGACGAAACTCAAGGCTTCCTGGCGCAACGCATCGAGCAGCAGTCGCGCGGCAACGTAGGTGTAATTCGGTTCGCGTTCGATGAACATCCGCGCGCTCATCGTCACCGCTTTGGGAATGTCGGATTCGGCGACACCGTCGAACAGCGATCGCATGGTCTCCTTGATCACGGCGTCGGCATCGGCGCCCTGAATGCCGGAGCAGGCCTCTTCGACGACCTGTTGCAGCCGCTTTTTGTCCAGCGGGACTTTGGCGCCGTCGGGCAGGCTGACGTTGATAGTATTTTGCTTTATTACGGGTGCTTGTTCGCGTTGCTGCGCTTTGCGTTTGCGCGACCGATCCTCGCGGTAGAGCACGTAAGAACGCGCGACTTTGTGTTCGCCGGCGCGCATCAGCGCCAACTCGACATGATCCTGAATGTCCTCGATGTGGGTCGCTCCACCCGACGGCATGCGCCGCGTGACAGCCGCTGCGATTTGCTGCGCCAACTCTTCGACCAGGTTGTGAATGCGGGTGGACGCTGCGGCGTTACTGCCCTCGACTGCGAGGAATGCCTTGGTCAGCGCGACCTTTATTTTGTTGCCGTCGAATGCGGTGACCTTGCCGTTGCGGCGGATGACCCTGAACTCACCCGGCGCTGTCGCTGCGATGGCAACGGCTGCGTCGCTAGCTTGTTGTGAGTGCAGCGGAACGGTCTCCGTCCGTACGGCGGCATTCTCCAATTCCATAGCCCCTCCAGACGCCTAGATTCTGTTGTTACGGCCGCTTGAAAACGGCTCGTAAATCTTCTTATAAATATAACGTAAGCGACTGTATAACACCACAATAGATTGTGGTCAAGAGAATTCAACACCCCAACATAATGTGTATTTGTCAAGAGTAAGCTATGCGAAAATTGCGCGTAATCTGGGGATAAGATCGAGGTTTCTTTCATAGATCAGCGCGTTAGCGACGAGGTCTAATTTCGGCATCAAAGCGGCCCATCCTGGGCCACCGCACGGAACGCCCCCGAAGGAGGCAGCGCAAGGGAGCTGCGGACGGGAAGCGGCGCCGGAAATGGCGCTGTCGTGAGCCGGGAGGCGCTGGGATTTCGTCGCCCCTTGGGATGCTTTTCGCGCACGGCGCCAGCCGGGCTGCCAACCGCTCAGCGTTTAACCGCAATCGTCAAACCGTCTCCCAGCGGCAGCATTGCCAGTTCGATGCGATCGTCATTATGCAGTCGCGCATTCAGATCCCGGATCGCCATGGTGTCCGTATCGTGGACCGTATCGTTCGCGACCTTCCCGCCCCAGAGAACGTTGTCGACGAGGATCAGCGCGCCTGGTTTAGAAAGTTCCAACGCGTATTCAAAGTAGCGCACGTAGTTTTCCTTGTCGGCATCGATGAAGGTGAAGTCGATCTTGCCTCGTTCACCGGCGTCGAGCATTTCCTGCAAGGTTTCGCTGGCCGGTTTGAGCCGAAGTTCGATCTTGTCGGCGACGCCCGCCCGTTCCCAATAGCGCCGTGCGAGGTTCGTCCATTCCCGGTTGACGTCGCACGCAATAAGACGTCCATCGGGTGGCAGTGCACGTGCCACGCACAAGGCGCTGTAACCGGTATACACGCCGATCTCGAGCGCCTTTTTTACACCGCTGATTCGAGCCAGCAAGCTCATGAACTGGCCCTGTTCGGGCGCGATTTGCATACCGGCACCGCGCATGCCTTCGGTTTCTTTGCGTAATGCCTCGAGCAACGGGTCTTCGCGCAATGACACACCACGGTAATAGTCGTAAAGGCTGTTATTTAGCACGATTGTTTTGTTTGCCATAACCGTTATCGATCTTTGCACTAACACCTTTCATGCTAACCTTGTGCGCCAATGCTGTCATGGCTCATTTGACCTGCCGCGCGCATGATCCGCCTTATTCAAATAACCGATACGCACATCTACGCCGAGGCCGGAGATTGTTTCGAAGGCGTGGATACGCGAGCAAGTTTCGAGCGCGTGATAAAGCACCTGCATCGATTCAATCCTGCTTACGACGGGCTATTGCTGACCGGTGACCTGGCGATGGACGGCAGTCGCGAGGCATACGGATATTTGCGGCATATGCTGGCAGAAGAAGTCCCGGTGCTGTGCCTGCCCGGGAACCACGATCAGCCGCGGTTCTTAGCCGAATCGGGCTTGAGTACGGCCGCACCAGCGCCGCTCTGTTATGTGATTGCCGAATGGCATCTGATCCTGCTGGATACCCAGGTCGATGATTGCGCGCATGGCGAGATCGAAGCGGCGCAGATCGATTGGTTGAACCGCTCGCTGGGCGCCGCCGACGACGATTACGCTGCCGTGTTTCTGCATCATCATCCGGCATCGATCGGCAGCCCCTGGATGGATGCGATGGGGTTGGTTTCGCCGGATGCATTGTGGTCGGCGATAGATGCGCATCCCGCCGTTCGCCTCGTTGCATTGACACGTACACCAGAACCTAGACTGGTACCGCGGGCGCGTTCGGGTTCTCGCTACGCCGTCGACCTGTGTTCAATTCATGCCCCGGGCGACGCGCTACGCTGCGGATGCGAGGGCGCCCGGCTACCGGATCATCGATCTCAGCGCCGCGGGTCAGGTAACGAGTTCGGTCGTGCGCGTGCCGATGGCCCGTGCATGACGATTCATGTGTCGGGTAGTGGAGTTGACCTGGTTTGGTAGATACCTCAACGACTTGGCAGAGGAGGTATCACGATGCCGAAATCACATTCCCCGTACCGGCGCTAGATGGTCGAGCTTGTTCGAGTTGGGCGTTCGATCAATCGACACCTTTGCGGAGGTAGACCGGCAGGGCATCGCGCGGCGCAACGGATTGCCCAGATTCGTGCATGATGGCGGCGATGCGCGCGACGTCGCGCGCCCGTGGGTGCGGCAGGTCTGGGCGCCGTGGCGGTATCATCGCCGGCGCGAAGCGATTTTCGTATTCTTTCCAGCCGTTCCCGACCGCCACCCAATCCGCCGTTGCAGGCAGCCTGAAATCCTCGGGTGCGATGACCCTCTCCGCGTCGACTACACGGGTGCTACTAAGGTCTTCATTTAATTCGTACGCAGCGGTATAGATTTCTTTGCGTCTCGCGTCCGTAACGGTAACGACCTTGGCGGCGTCGAACAGACGTGCGGCGCCGGCCGCAAGGGCAAACAGCGTTGAAACGGGGGCGACTGGCAGATCGTGGGCGAAGGCGATGCCTTGCGCCACCGACGCCGCGATTCTGACACCGGTAAAGGAACCGGGTCCCCGTCCGAATGCAACGAGATCGATCGCCTTGCGATCGATTCGCGCCTCTTCCAATGCTTCGTCGATCAGGGCGAAGATCAATTCGGTGTGGCGTCTCGGCGCTACTTCATGGCGTTCTACGAGCACGCGCTCGCTGTAAACTGCGACCGAACACGCATCCGCCGACGTTTCGAGTGCAAGAATGTTCATTGCCATTGGACGTTTCCGGTATCGCAACGGATGATCTTCGCCATTTCGCTATAATTCGCAGCCATGTTTTCGCCAGTCGAAGCCTTCATCGGCACACGCTACATATTCGCCAGCCGCGGTAATCACTTTATCGCCTTCATGTCCGTGACTTCCATCGTGGCGACGGCGCTAGGCGTTGCCGTCCTCCTCACGATACTGTCGATTATGAACGGCTTCGAGGGTGAACTGCGCGAACGCATTCTTGGCATGACATCGCATATTGTCGTCGAAACCGACGATAAAGCCGTCCGCGATTGGCCCGCACTCGTCAACGCCGTTGCCGGAAATCCCTCTGTAGTCGGCGCGGCACCTTTCGTCAGCCGCGACGTACTCCTGTCTCGCCACGGCATCGTTCGCGCCGTGGAAGTGCGGGGCATCGTGCCCGAACTCGAACAGCGGGTGACGTCCGTGGATGCACACATGCGTAAAGGCAGGCTGAACGAGCTTGAACCCGGGAGTTTTCGTATCGTGATCGGGCGCGAACTCGCCGACGCCTTCGGGGTGTCGCCGGGTGACAGGCTCACCCTGATCGCGCCGCAGCCCATTGTTACGCCGGCGGGGTTGTTGCCGCGGCTGAAGCGATTCGAAGTTATCGGGATCTTTGAATTCGGTTTGAACGAGCACGATTCGGGTTTGGGGCTGATCCATCTGGTCGATGCGCAGCGCCTGTTTCGTACGGGGCCCGGTATCGACGGCGTTCGCGCGGTCCTCAAAGACGCGTCACTCGCGCCGACCATAAGAGGCGAGTTGACGAAACTGCTCCGCGGCCTCGATATGGGTTTCGCCGAAACCCGGGACTGGACGCAGATGCATCGGAACCTGTTCCGCGCATTGAAAACTGAAAAGATCGTAATGTTCAGTATTCTCGCGATCGCAATTGGTATCGCGGCGTTCAATATCGTCTCGATACTCGTCATGGCCGTGACCGAAAAGCGCCCGGACATTGCGATGCTGGGGTCGCTGGGCATGGAGCGCGGTGCATTGATGCGGGTGTTCCTGATTCAGGGCGGGATCACGGGGATCGTCGGCGTGGGTGTCGGTTTGGTCGTCGGCGTGGTGCTGGCCTTGAACGTCGGCGCTATCGTGACGTTTTTCGAGACGGTCATAGGGTTTAAGATCCTGTCGCCCGAGGTTTACTACATCAGCGACATTCCTTCCGAACTCCGCATGCCGGACCTCATCGTCACGGCCGTGCTCGCTGGGTTGTTGAGCGTGCTCGCGCCGCTTTATCCCGCTTGGCTCGCGGTGAGCACGGTGCCGAGCGAAGGACTTCGGCATGAGTGACGTGGTGATCGAGTGCCGCGGTATTACGCGAAGTTTTGCGGATGGCGATGCCCGCATCGAGGTATTAAAGGGCATCGATATGACGGTGAATGCTGGCGAAACCGTCGCGGTCAGCGGTGCATCCGGATCAGGCAAGAGTACGCTTCTACACCTGCTTGGCGGTTTGGATCAGCCGGGCGCGGGTTGCGTGATGTTGTGTGGCCGCAACCTCGCCACCCTCAAGGATCGCGAATGCGGACACCTCAGAAACCAGATGCTCGGTTTCGTATACCAGTTCCATCATCTTCTGCCGGAATTTTCCGCTTTGGAAAATGTCGCCATGCCGCTGCTCATCGGGCGGATGCGCGGTGCCGAAGCGGCGGACCGCGCGCAGGCAGTCCTCGAGCGAGTCGGTCTTGGCGCGCGTGCAGGACATCGCCCGGCTGAACTCTCCGGCGGCGAACGGCAGCGCGTCGCGATCGCGCGCGCGATCGTTAACTCGCCGAAGTGCCTGCTTGCGGACGAGCCGACCGGAAACCTGGATGCTCGCAATGCGGCGATCGCGTGCGATCTGCTGCTCGAGTTGTGTCACGGGGAACGGGCGGCGGTCGTGATCGTCACGCACAACGAACAGGTGGCCGCGCGCATGAACCGGCACTATCGTCTCGACGACGGCCTGTTGCAGCCAGTCGATAACAGCTTGCCGTAGCTTAGTTAGTGTCCGTCCATAAACAGGCATTTTCTTCGATGGGCACGGAGAAATCGAGGTGTTGAAAGTAGGTTGTTGGAGCGGTAGCGGCGGTTCGGTGGGGGTCGAAGGGCTCTTCGAGCGTAATTGTGAGTACGTTCGCCGGCCGCAGAGCGCTGCAACCCAAAGTCGCCCGTTCGACGATATCGAGGAGGTCAGTTAGTGCGAGTGAACGTCGCTATTCGAGTTGATAGCGCGCGAGCAGGCTGAGGTTGTAGGCGACCACAGAAGACCACACGTAGGCTTCGAAGTGCGGCAGGCTCTTCCAGGTGCAACGTGCCAATCCGTATGCACGCTTCAGGCAGGAGATACCGGCCTCGATGCCGGCGCGGAAGTTGCGCAAGCGTCGATAGACCCACTGACTCTTGACCATGTCGGCGATCGCGAGCCCGCGCTTCTTGTGGAAGGCAACGTCTTCGATGCCTTCTGCTTTCGCCGCCCGGAGATTGTCGAGGCTCGCATAGCCGCCATCGGCGGCGACCTGTCGTGGCATCGTCCCGTAGTGTGTTCGATGCCGTTCGAGCATCGGCATGAAGCGCTGACTATCGACCGGATTGCCTCGCTCGATGACCACGTCGAGGATGAGGCCACTGCGCCCCGAAGCCAGATTGATTTTGTGTCCGTACTGAACGTCGCGCGCACCCTTTATGATGATGTCGGTATGCGGCTCGAACAAGCTCACGCACTTCTCGCTCGCGGGGACCTTCTCACCGCCGAACACCCGCCGCTCAGTTTGCGAAATCACCTGCAGAACAAGTGTTTCGTAGTGCGCTACCTGCGCTAGCCAGTCCGGCAGTTCAACGCCGGTGACGCCCGGGCTCAGCAGCTGCTCACGTACCCTCGCTACCGCTTCCAAGGTTGAACGCGTCGCCCCAATCAAATCGCGATACAGACGTTGGCGTTGCTTCGCACCACGCGCATACCACAGCGCCCGCGCACGCTTCTTCGCCAATCGAGTGTGGTTCACGAAGCACAACTCCGGCGCGCCAGGCAACTCGCGCGCCTGTGCGAGCAGACGAACCACAACACGCACGCCATCCCACAGCAGATGACTGTCGCTCGGCGCGTGGATGGCACTGTCCGTTACCGTGCTATCAATCCGTACACGCTGTGCCGGCTCAATGCGCGTCTCTTTCGCCGTCGCCAGCAGGGCGCGATGAATAGACTCCCACGTCGATACCTGGATCGCCGAGACCACCCGCTGTAAGGCAGACTTCTTCGGACGTTCATTACCCGGCAACCGGGCGAAGGCCTGAAAGCTCGCCGAGTCCTGCAGGTGAAAGGCCAGCTCCTCGTAACTCAATTGCCGGTGCTGCTTGAGCACCGCGCAGCGCAGCACCGACTCCGCCGACAGTCCGCGTCGACCGGTGGGCTTCAAACCCCGCCGACACAGATCGTTCATGACCGGCGTGAGGACCTTGGGGTGAGCATCGAGCCACTCGGACATGCCCTGCAGCTCTCGCCCCAGGTCATGGTCAGCAAACAGCTCGTATATACTCGCTTGGGCCGTGCGTTTCTGACGCATTCCCCCTCCTGTGGTGTCGATGATTGTGTGGAAAATCAGAGGTTTGAAGTTCCATTAGATCACGACCCACCGGAGGTTTCGATCCCTTAAGCGACAAATTTTCCTTTTTATTTCAACCGCATCGCGTTTAGGGATGCACACTAGTTAATAAACTCGCGGTTCCGATTTACGATCGCAATGAACCACAGAGATCACAGAGTACACAGAGAAACGGAAAAAAGACTCTTTACAGGTCAAAAGATAATGGTTTCCTTTGTGATCTCTGTGGTTCGTTAAAACGGTATTTGGGAACTACGGGCTTAAGAACCAACCTATGAAAGGCTGCTAGCGTGCGCGTTCGAGACGCCGCCTGCGGCGCCGGTTGAGAAGATAGGCACGCCACATCCAGCGCACGGAAACATTACCGATCGCAGCGGCGCTGCACCCGCAAACGAGACAACCCACGCACAGGGGCAGCCAGATCTCACCGAGGATGTCGATGAGTCCTGAAAAGGAACTTGGGAAGGCAAGCGCCCCGACCTCGCCTGGGTACCCCGTGATCCATTCGCCCACTTTGTAGGCAAAAAGGTACATGGGCGCAAAGGTGAAGGGGTTCGTGATCCAGAGCGACGCCATCGTTACCGGCAGGTTGACCCGGAACGTCAATGCCAGCGGCGCGGCGACCAGCATCTGGATGGGGAGGGGAATGAACGCGAGGAAAAACCCGAGTGATACTCCGCCGGCGACGGAGCGTCGACCGAGATGCCAGACCTCGGAATCGTGGAGTCGCGCGCCGAGCCAACCGGCCACGCGGGATTTGGCGATCGATTCGCGGTCTCCGAGGTAACGCCGCAAGATACTTCTGGGATTCATTATCGCGGGCTTGTTGAGTTACACTTCAAGCTTGAA
Organism: Gammaproteobacteria bacterium; assembly: GCA_963662545.2. Taxonomy (GTDB): domain Bacteria; phylum Pseudomonadota; class Gammaproteobacteria; genus JAYYZW01. Next base: position 44,161 of record CAXXLL010000003.1, on the reverse strand, counting down.
CTGCCATATGGGCTGCGAGCATAGGTGCGGGCCGCAGTCGTTAGAAATGGATGGGGGAAGTTGTCATGGATGACAAATGCAGGTTTACGGGGCATTTTACCTCGCCGGTATTCTGAGCGCGCTCGCTAATCCGGCGCCGCCGCATAGTACAACGGCGATATTGTTGATCAGTATCGCCGCCGCCGCGGCCGTTTGTCGGGCGACGCGTCTACCGGCACTCGCGCTTGCGGGTTTCGCCTGGGCGAGCCTGAGCATCAGCGGTGCCCTCGACGATCGGGTTGCGCCGGAACTCGAAGGCGAGGTGCTGAAAGTGGGTGGCGTCGTGGACTCATTCGCCATCCGACGCGGCGGCTTAGTTTCGTTCAATCTCAAACTCGACGATAGACGGCGTGACGGGCGTGCGCTACCTCGACGCGTCGCCCTCGTCTGGTTCGACAACCCTGCACTACCGCCACTGGGCGCCTGGTGTGAACTTTACGTGCGCCTAAAACGTCCGCACGCCTTTGCAAACCCGGGCGGGCGGGATTTGGAACGCGCCTTGCTCGTTCGCGGCGTTGGAGCCCGTGGTTATGTCGTGGCTCATCCGGAAAACCTCTGTTTGGACATCGCGCCGGCACGCTCGCTAGCCGGTATTCGAAGCCGTCTCAGCGCACGCATCGATGCCGCGATCCCGGTACCCGCAACGGCGGCGGTGATCAAGGCCCTGGCGGTGTCGGATCGTAGCGGACTTGGGGATGGACAGTGGGATGTGATGCGCCAGACCGGGACTGGGCACCTGCTCGCAATCTCCGGCCTACACGTTTCCCTGGTGGCCGGATGGACGTTTTTGTTGTCGCGTTACGCTGGGGGCTATGGTTTTCGGCACCGCCAATCGTATCCCGCGATTCGTTTGGCCTGGTTTATGGCGGTCGCTGCCGCTCTAGCCTATGCCGCACTCGCAGGATTTGGCGTACCCGCGCGGCGCGCTGCCATCGTCGTCGCAACGGCCGGCTTCGCCGCGCTCAAAGGTCGGCGCGTACTGAGTTCGGACAACCTGTCCCTGGCCCTTGTGGCGGTCGTTACGGCCGATCCCCTGAGCCCTTTGTCGGGCGGATTCTGGTTGTCATTCTGTGCTGCCGGAATCCTCGTATGGATGGGCGCGGTCACGCACCGCGCCGGCTTTGCCCGCCACTGGCGTTCGCACCTCGCCCTGGCAATCGGCATCGCGCCGCTCGCGGCGCTTTTCTTCGGTCAACTGTCGTTGACGGCACCGGTCGCAAACCTCGTCGCAGTCCCCTGGTGCGCAGCTTTCGTGGTTCCGCTAACGCTTCTCGGCGTTATTTGCTCACTCCTCGATGGCGCGATCGCGCCCTTGCTGTGGGATATGGCGGCGCGCTCGTGGCTGCTGCTCTGGCGTTTTCTCGAATACCTGGCGGCCGTATCTCCGCGGCTTATGGTCGCGGGATCAATCGACGCGGGTGGTGCCGTGCTGCTCGTTCTGGGCCTATCCATTCTTGCGTTGCCCCGCGGTGTTGCAGGACGTGTGCTCGGCATTCTGCTGTTGTGCACCTGCGCCCTTCCGCGCCAGCGGCCTCTGGAAGACGGCGAGTTTCGACTCGAGGTGTTTGACGTTGGGCAGGGGCTTGCGATCCTGGTGCAGACCAGGCGCCATGCGGCGCTCTATGATACCGGGCCGCGCTGGTGGGGTGGGCCCTCGGAAGCCGGTTCGGTCGTGATCTTGCCAGCCTTGAAGGCGCTTGGCGTCGATCGGCTTGACGCCGTGATCATCAGCCATGCCGATGCCGATCACGCGGGTGGTGCGCATGCGGTGATAGAAGCCATGCCCGTTCAGCGCGTACTCGTTTCTGAGAGCCGTCGGTCCGATCCCTTACCGCATGCGGCGCTGTGCCGGGCAGCGGACGGCTGGACCTGGGACGGCGTGTCGTTCCGGATCCTGCATCCTTTCCCACGCGATCAAGGATCTCGCAACGATCGCTCCTGTGTTCTCGCCATCGATGGATCGGGCGGCGGCGCGCTGCTGCCCGGCGATGTCGAAAGCGGTGGCGAATCGTTGCTACTCGACCGTTATGGCGCGGCCTTGGCTGTCGAGGTCTTGATCGTGCCGCACCACGGCAGCATCAGCTCCTCAACGGCGGCGTTCGCGGACGCCGTGCGGCCAGAGTTCGCGGTCGTTTCCGCGGGTTACCGCAACCGTTACGGCTTCCCTCACGCCCAAGTCGTCGCACGCTATCGCGACCGCGGTGCACGGGTGCTGAACACCGCGAAGCAGGGCGCCGTCAGGCTCGAGGTCGGGCGTCATGCGATCCGAGTGAGCACGTATCGTGAGTCGGGATGGGGATTTTGGCGAAGCAGGGGTGGTTAGGAGCCACGGAAGACCGTCTGGTGAGATATCCGGGCTAGGCGCGTTACATTCCGTTTGGTAAGGTCTGCCGCAATCTGGTGTGCAGCGCACGCGTTGTGAGGAGAGTGTCCCCCCGTGTTGGAATTCGTCAAAGCAGGTGGATGGATGATGTTGCCGATATTGATGTCCTCCGTCATCGCCATGGCGCTCATCGTCGAGCGCTTCTGGTCGTTACAGACCCGCCGTATTACGCCGGATAACCTCGTCGCTCAGGTCTGGCAATGGGCGCGCTCCGATGTCCTCGATGCAAAGCGTATTCAGGCGTTGCGCGACGGCTCGCCACTGGGCAGGGTGTTGTCCGCCGGGCTGGTCAATCGGGAGCATGACCGCATCGTCATGAAGGAAAGCATCGAGGAAGTGGGCCGGCACGTCGTCTATGAATTGGGACGTTACCTGAACACACTCGGAACCATTGCCGCGATTACGCCCTTGCTCGGTTTACTCGGCACCGTGATCGGCATGATCAAGGTCTTCGCGGCGATCACGGCACAGGGCGTGGGTGATGCTTCTGTTCTTGCCGGCGGGATCTCGGAAGCCTTGATCACGACCGCTGCAGGGCTGTCCGTGGCGATCCCGACACTAATGTTCTATCGGTTTTTTCGCGGCCGGGTTGAAGGTTTCGTCGTCGCAATGGAGCAGGAAGCGCTGAAGCTCGTCGAAGTACTGCACGGCGAACGCGAAAGAGAAGAAGCAGGATCCGGCGGCTGACGTGAATTTCCGACCGACCAGTGAACAGGACGTCGATATCAATCTGACGCCGTTAATCGACGTTGTATTCCTGCTGCTCATTTTCTTCATGGTTTCAACCACGTTCATCAAGGAGTCGGAAATCGACCTGACCCTACCCCAGGCCAGCGAGGAATTGCGTGAAGATCCACTCGACAAGATTGAAATATCAATTGATCGCGAGGGTAATATTTTCATCAACGAAATGGCCTTGATCAACACCAAACTCATTACGATCCGGCAAGCCTTGCTGGATGCACGAACCGACGACGGTGACCCGGTCGTGATCATCCGTGCCGACGCACAAGCCAGCCACCAAACGGTGGTCGACGTTATGGATGCGGCGCGGCAGGCTAAGCTATACCGAATCACATTCCCGACACGTTTACGCGAGCAGGAGTGAGTGCCGAGGCGCGGATCGCTTGAACAACACCTGGCATGACATGCTCGACGACGTCTGGTACGGAAAACACCCTGCCCGCATCCTGCTCGCCCCGCTGGGCCGTCTTTATCAGGCATGTGCCTGGGCGCGCCGGGCGGCGTATGAGTCGGGGCTGCTCAGCGTTTACCGAGCGCCGGTACCGATCATCGTCGTCGGGAACATATCGATCGGGGGTACGGGTAAAACACCCCTGGTGATCTGGCTCGCTCGTAAGTTGAAGGATTTTGGTTTCCAGCCGGGGATCGTCGCACGGGGCTACCGTGGTATTGCGACGAACTGGCCGCAACAGGTCAGGGCCGACAGCGATCCCGTTGCCGTTGGCGACGAAGCGGTGCTTCTGGCCCGGCGTACCGGAATGCCCGTCGCGGTCGGGCCGAATCGCCGTATGGCCATCATTGCGCTACGCAAGCATTCCGGCGTGAACATCATTATCAGCGACGATGGGCTGCAACATTACGCGCTCGCTCGTGACATCGAAATCGCCGTCGTCGACGGTATTCGCCGCTTTGGAAACGGCGCCTGCCTGCCGGCGGGACCGCTGCGGGAACCGCCGTCCCGACTTGACCGGGTCGACTTGATCGTGACCAATGGTCTGGCCGCGCGCGGCGAATTTTCGATGCGATACCTCGCTGGTCGCGTCCATCGAATGATGGACGCCCAAAGCTCGGAAACGTTCGAGGCGTTTGCGCCAAAAGTAGTACATGCGGTTGCGGGAATCGGTAATCCGGAGCGTTTCTTCGCACTCCTCAAGCGCAACGGATTTCGCGTCACGCCGCATCCGTTTCCCGATCATCATCGTTTTGTGGCGGACGATTTCGCTTTCGGTGACGAGCATCCGGTTCTCATGACCGAAAAGGATGCAGTAAAGTGCGAACATCTAAAGGACGATCGATTCTGGTACGTACCGGTCGCGGCCGAACTTCCCGACGTATTCGAACGCCGTGTCAAAACGCTATTGAGAAGGGTATTCCATGGACAAGAAGCTGCTTGATCTGCTCGTGTGCCCCGTAACGAAAGGCGCACTTATTTACGACAAAGAAAAGGGCGAACTGATTTCGAAAGCAGCCCGGCTGGCCTATCCCATACGCGATGGGATACCGGTGATGTTGGAGGACGAAGCGCGTGAGATCAGCCCCGAAGAAATCGAGCAGCTGGGTTCTTGAAGTTCAAGGTTTACATCCCGGCTCGCTACGGTGCGACTCGCCTGCCGGGTAAGCCGCTTCTTGAGATTCATGGGAAACCGCTGATCCAGCATGCCTATGAACGCGCGCGCGAGAGCGGCGCGGAAGACGTCATCATTGCGACCGATGACGAACGCATCCTGAACGCGGCCATTGGATTCGGGGCCAGCGCCTGCATGACATCCCCCAATCACCGCTCCGGAACCGATCGAATTGCAGAAGCAGTGCGCGTCAGGGGCGAACCGGCTGATCTCGTGATCGTCAATGTCCAGGGCGATACACCGGATATTCCGGCCAGTGTGATTCGACAGGTCGCCGCGCTGGCCCAGAGTCCGGAATGCGACCTCGCGACCATTTGTGAACCGCTTGCATTCGAGCAGCTGTTCGACCCCAACGTCGTCAAGCTGGTACGCGACTCAAACGACCGCGCACTCTACTTCAGCCGCGCGACAATTCCGTGGAGCCGGGACGAATTTGCCGATGGTGCTCGGGTGACTCATGCGCTAGAGGCGTACCGGCGGCATGTCGGCATCTATGGGTTTCGCACCGACTTCCTCGCCCGTTTCGCGGCCGCACCGCCCGTGCAGATCGAGGAACTCGAATGCCTGGAACAGCTGCGTGCACTCGATTTCGGTGCAAGTATTATTGCCGCCGATGCCGTCGCCGCTTGCGGCGCCGGCATCGATACGCGCGCTGATCTGGAGCAGCTGCGCCGAGCCTAGTGTGCCGTCCCGCGAACTGGTTTCATAAGTCGCGCAGGGATAATTGTTGCTGGCACGCCGTGAAAACGCCGTGTAGCGGGCCTTGCACAAGGACGAGCACGACATCCGGGGGCAAAAAGAAACAGCAAATTGTGGAACCGATTGGCCGGACGGCTTACTAGCGCATGCAGCGCGTCTTATTCGTTTGCACCGGTAATATCTGCCGCTCGCCGATGGCCGAGGGCCTGTTCCAGGCCGCACTCGACGGGTATGGCGAACACACCGGGTGGCTGGTCGATTCCGCCGGGACGCACGCCGGGGAGGGTATTTGCCCGGCACCTGCCGCGGTAGCCGTTGCCGCCGCGTATGGTGCGGACATCTCCGCATTGCGATCTCGCCCACTCGAGCAGGCGGATTTCGTACGGTTCGATACCATTGTGGCGCTGGACCGGGGACATCTGGATCTGATCAGCTTCATACGGCCGGAGGCGTTTGCGGGAACGATCACTTTGATGCCTTCCACCGCACGCTCAGGATTCATCGAAGTGCCGGATCCTTACGGCGGTAATCGGCGGGGATACGAAACGGCGGGCCGCCTCATCGCCGACGGTGTCATTGCACTGCTGGCCGAGCTGCGCTCTTGATAGGTTGGCGAAAACCCCGGTTTTCGGCCGCCCAGAATTCAACGGCGGACCATCGAAACCCTGTGCTCAGCGGGCGCGGTAGGTGATCCGTCCCTTCGAGAGATCGTAGGGCGTCAGTTCGACCGTCACTGTATCCCCCGTCAGAATGCGGATGTAATTTTTTCGCATCTTGCCGGATATGTGAGCGGTCACGACATGGCCATTTTCGAGTTCCACTCGAAACATGGTGTTGGGCAAGGTTTCGATGACCTTACCCTGCATTTCGATTTGGTCTTCCTTTGGCATAATTCCTCGGTCTCGCTAGGAAGCGCGCAATTGTGCCTCAATCGGGCAGGCGCAGCAAAGGCAGTCGCAAAAGAAGAAAATGCCGCGTTCATCGACGGGATTGCGCTTCGCGGCTTTCCACGATGGCGCTACGCGAAGCGGGATCCCTCGTCCAATGACCGTCTCGGTAGTATTCGAGCGGCGCATACTCGTTTTTATAAGACATCTTGCCGCAAGCTTTGATCCAGTATCCGAGATACAGCCAGGGAAGTTCGGCCGTGCGGGCCCATTCGATCTGCTTGAGTATGGCGAACCGCCCAAGGCTGCGGTTTTGGTGATCGGGCGAGAAAAATGTATAGACCGACGACAACCCGTCACCGAGTTTGTCGACGACGGCGACGGCCAGTAGCTCATCCTTGCGGCGAAATTCGTAGAAATCCGTTTCGCACCAGTAAGCCGTGAGAAAACTCATGTATGCGCTGGGGCTGGATGAATCCATCCGGGAATCGGGATGCCGCGCGGTGAGATAGGATTCGTACAGTCGAAAATGCTCGGGGTCGAAACACGCCGGCCGATGTTTGATTTCGAGGTCCTGGTTCGCCACGATCGTGCGCTGGTGAATCCGACGCGGTTTGAATTCATCGACGGCTACGCGCACCGCGATACAGGCGTTGCACGAGCCACAGTGTGGCCGGTATACATGGGCGCCGCTTCTTCTGAATCCATGTGCGGAAAGCCAGGTATAGGCCTCGATATTCAGGTTCAAACGTGGATCGGTAAACATCGTCACGGCGTCACGCGCCGGAAGGTAGCCGCATTCATGCGGCGGTGAGGTAAAGAATCCGAGACGGGGCGCCGTCGGCGGTTCAGTCACGACGGCCGTCCTAGATGCTGCCACGCCGACGGCGACACGGTTTGATCAACCCACGTGTGGAGCATTGTTTCGAAATCGTGGCGTGACACGCATCGCGCGCCGAGCCGCTCAAGATGTGGCGTATGGATCTGGCAGTCAATCAAGCGATAACCCCAATCCCCAAGCAGGCGGCAAAGGTGAATGAAAGCAACTTTGGATGCATCGCGTTCGTGACTGAACATCGATTCACCGAAAAAAATGCGCCCGATTGCGATTCCGTAGAGGCCACCGCATAGTACCCCGTCGCGCCAGCATTCGACCGAATGTGCAATGCCGCGCCGGTACAATTCCAGGTACGCGTCGCGCATGTCGCTCGTGATCCAGGTCCCTCCGTGCGGGTCGCGTGGTGCGGCGCAGGCGTTGATAACGAGCTCGAACGCGAGGTCCCACTCGAGATTGAAAAGGCCTTTACGAATTTTTCTGGCAAGGCTTTTAGAGAGATGAACCGCTTCGGGCTCAAGGATCGATCGCGGGTTCGGCGTCCACCACAAAATCGGTTGACCGTCCGAATACCACGGAAAAATTCCACGTGAATACGCGTGAACCAGGCGTTCGACACTGAGATCGCCGCCTATCGCGAGCAAGCCGTCCGGTTCATCGAGTGCGTGATCGGTCGGCGGGAAATCCTGGGCCAGGCGGCAATCCAGGACCCAATACAGGGAACTGGTCAGATCATGGCGATCCATTGCAGGCGCAAGGCAGGTGTGCCATAACTTATTCAGAGGTTCCTTAGTCCTGCTTGAAGGCGACGTGTGCTTCCAGCGCGCGCATTTGTTGTTCCAACGCTTGGCGTTCGCGTTTCACGAATTCGCCCACGGCATGCCTGAAACCGGTGTCGCGTATCCAGTGCATGGACCAAGTGCTGACAGGGATGAATCCACGTGCAAGTTTGTGTTCGCCCTGTGCACCGGCATCGAGCCGCTTGAGTCCGTGCCGGATGCAGTATTCGATGGTTCGATAGTAGCACAGCTCAAAATGCAAATTATCGCGGGACTCGCTGCAACCCCAATGCCGGCCGTAGAGCGTGTCTTCCCCCACTAACGCAAAAGCGCCCGCGAAATATTCACCGTCGGCGCTCGCAAGTAACAGCATGGGCGCGCCCGGAAGCCGTTCGTTCAAGGTCTGAAAGAACAATTCGGTAAGGCGCGGTTCGCCCCACTTGCGATAGAAAGTCGAGCAGTAAAAGCGGTGAAAAATAGACCAGTGATCGGCACTGATATCGTCGCCCACCAACACTTCGATCTCCAGGTCTTGTTCACATACCTTACGTCGCTCTCGTTTGATTTGTTTGCGCTTCTTGGACGTCAAGGCGGCGAGGAAATCGTCGAAATCCGCGTAGTCGTGATTGAACCAATGATATTGACAGCCGAGCCGCGTCAGTAGACCGGCCTTCTCAAAGGATGCCAGTTCGTCTGGTTCCGGGAACAGGCAGTGCCAGGACGACATACCGTTATCGTCGCAGGCACGAACACCCGCGCCGACCATTAATTCGGCGATTTGTGCACGGTTTTCGGCATTAGGATCGATCAGCAGCCGCCGTCCGGTCACTGGGGAAAAGGGAATTGCTGTGACCAGCTTGGGATAATAGTTTCCGCCGGCACGTTCGAAGGCGTCGGCCCAGCTCCAGTCGAAAACAAACTCGCCGTAGCTGTTGTCGCGCACATATAACGGCAGTACGCCGCGTAAGACTTCATCGTCATAAACAGCGAGGTGCTGCGGGTACCAGCCCTGCGGTGCCAAACAGCCGGTGACCTCCAGCCCGTGAAGAAAGCCGTGCTTGAGAAAAGGATCGCCGCCTGCCATGGCATCCCAGACTTTGGGATCGATGTCGGCCAGCGAATCGAGCACGGTAATTCGCATTTAGGCCCAGTCAGAGTGGCGCCGGCTATTCCGGTGAGATGCGCGTATCGAGGCCGAGCGCATTACGCAGGACCTGCTTGGACTGCAACAACGCAAATCTCGATTCGTGATAAGCACCGTTCTGCGTCAGGTAGCGAAACGCCACGGTTCCGCCGTTCATCAAGCGATGCAAAATCAGCGACGTGAGTACCTTGTTTCGAATTTGTCCGAGCGCGTAAATCGCGCGGCTAACGTCGACGCGACAGGACCGGTCGATATCGAAAAAATGCATGGGTTTCCGCCCATCAATCTGGAAGGTCGGGCAGCTCGAGCGCGAGAAGCCGTCGAACCCCGGCGAGATTTTGAATTCGAGAAAAACGCGGGCGCGGTCGTCCCGGAATACCCGGATTTCTCCTCCGGAGTTATCAACCTGTACGGCGTGCGCGTATCCGGCTGCGGCGATGGCGTTCGATTCTCGTAATGTCCACGGCGCGGCGGCGGCAGCCGCCGCGTTGCACGCACCGCAGAGGACGATGAACGCAACCAGAAAGCTGTTCCGAATTACGAGACACATTTCAATTCGCCCGCAAGCGGGCTCCTATGATTCGAGATTTCGCCAACACAGTGCGGGGGCTGCGTAGGAGCCCGCTTGCGGGCGAATGACGAATACCGTTACAAACAAGGAAACGTCCTATCATTCGCAACGCGTATTTAAAGCGAAAAACCTGAGGCGCTGCCGAAAAATTCCGCCACCTCGGGGGGGTCAGGATTTCGTTGTTCCCTGGCCCGGCGTGAAAACGGGGAACGGTGTGACGTTGTTACTGCGTTCGTCCCCATCGGTAATTTTGCTGTGTCCGGTCTTTTCAACTTCGTCGATTCGTATGATGGCGTGCATGGGGAGGTAGGTGCGAGTGACTCCCTCGAATTCAGTTTTGAGATGTTCCTCAGACGGGTCGACGACAACTGAGGACTTTGCGCCGAAAACGATTTGTTCCACTTCGATGAATCCGAAAAGACCGCTTTGATGCACGCTCTGTGCATAGATCTCGTAGACCTTTCCCTGATTGTGAAATGTAATCCTATAAGTATGTTTTTCGGGCATGACAGCGCCGTTTCGATTCGGCCTCCAAGTTGACCGCGCATCGTAGCATAATCGCCCCTATAGCCGCCGCGAACAGCGTGCCCGGGTGTGGCAGGCGGTTTTCTGCACGTGCGTTCGTATTGAGAAACGACTGCATTAACGTGACCTTAAAAGGCGCCCGCGCTAATCACACGGTCACGGTCCGTGCCGCGTCGAAATCATCGACCAGTTGATAACCGTCATAACCTCTAGGATTACACACGACACGTAAATCGTTCGCGAGATAGTCCGACCGCGCATGGATGTGTCCGTGGATCCAGAGATCGATAGGGTAGTCGATGATCATGCGGCTCAAGTTATTGCAATAGGCGCCTTTGAAAATGGAATTCAGAGACGATCGCCAGCTTGCAAAGAGCGGCGCATGATGCGTCAGGACGACGGTTTTACCGTCGTAGCCACGGGCCAGTTCCTCCTCCAGCCAGGCGCTGGATTCACGGTTGATCGCCGCCAGATCATGCGGCGCCAGGTCGCGTCCCTGATAAGTGATCTGTTGATAATCGTTCATTTGCTCGTTGAGCGTTTCCATCAGCTTCTCGTTTTCGCCCATGAAGTTCGTCCAGAAGGTCGCACCCAAGAATCTAACCCCATCGAACTCGGCCGATTCGCATTCGAGAAAGACGATTTTCGTCCCAGCCACGGCCGCTTGAATGTCCTGTTGAACCGTGGCGATGTCGCCGCCGTAGTATTCGTGATTGCCGGCGATGTATAGAGTCGGTTTACCGCCCGTTTTCAGCCATTCAGCGCCCGTCGTCCCGACGCCCACGTCGCCTGCCGCGACGATGATGTCAGCATCGGTCAGCGGCAGTTCGGCTGGCCCGAACTCGAGGTGGATGTCCGAGAAAAACTGGATTTTCATGGTCTTGAGCTTATCTCGGTCGTGTGGCGGGCGCGTTCAATGTCGCAGAAGGGCCGGCACCGGTCAATCACCGGACACGCTGCGAATGAACGTGTCGAGTGCCCGGTGATAGGCGGCTCCGCCGCGTAGGAAGGAATCATTGTGAGAACCTTTAAGCGTCACGAACAGAGCGAGATTCCGCGCCGAATCAGCGAGCTTTTTGCCCAAATGAAAGGGTACGATTTCGTCTTCGTCGCTGTGGGCGCCGAACACTGAACAACGAACCGAGGGCATGCGCGACAGTGAATCGTAATGGATGCGCGTCAGCGCTCGGGCAGGCAGGTAAGGGTAGTGATGGGCGCCCATGTCAGCCATGTGTGTAAACGTCGATTCAATAATGAGTCCTGCAGGCGTGCGGTTCGCGGCAAGCCATACGGCGACGGCGCCGCCGAGCGAGCGACCATAGACGACGATCCGCTGCGGTTCGACGCCAAGCGTGTCGCGTAGGTAATCCCAGGCCGCGGCGGCATCGGCGTAGGTTCCGGCCTCCGACGGTCGGCCGCTGCTCCGCCCATATCCCCGGTAGTCGACGATCAAGATCGCGTGCCCCATCCGGTGAAGAATCTCGACGGTATCCAGACGGTGCGAAATGTTGCCGGCGTTGCCGTGGAAAAAGAGTACGTGGCTGGCGGACTCTGCCGCCGGGACGTACCAACCGTGGATCGATTCGCCGTCGGCAGTATCGAGAGTAACGTCCTCGAATGCCAGCCCGCGATCGGCCGGTGCGCCGGTAAGTTGGCGATCTGGATGGTAAATCAGGCTGGGCTGGGCCAGGTATACGAGCGCACACAGCCCCGCGTAGACCAGCAGCACGGCGGTGATGGTGCCCACTAGGCGTCTGTATGGCATAGGGAATCGTAGCGAGGCGAGGGGGAAATCGAGGCCAGCTTTTCGATCATTCGAGGCGAATAGTGGTGACTATTTAACGAACATGATCGGAAAGCTGGACCGATTTCCTACCGCCGCCGTAGATTCATCCTATGCCATACAGGCTCCTGGGGTCTTCATGCCTCCGGCGGACCGGCATCGGGAAATGTCCCCGCGGCAGGCTTTTCAAGGCCTATGCTGGCGTTCGTCGCGGTTACGAACTATCATTATTTATCTACATATTTTTCATAAGTTTACTAGATAAACAGTAGAATCCTATTTGACCTTATGTCGCAAGCGATCCGCAAGCAATCGGAGCTCGTGCTGCCGATATCGAAACACGTCGTGCGAAGACTCAAAGAAGGGATTTTAATCGGGCTTGGCGGTATCGCCCTATATCTGCTGATCGCCTTGTTGTCGCATCATCCCTCCGACCCAGGCTGGTCCCAAACCGGAAACACCGAATTTCTCCGCAACGAGGGTGGCTTGGTCGGCGCATGGGTCGCCGACCTTGCGCTCTATCTGTTCGGCCAGTTCGCCTACCTGTTTCCGCTGATGGTGATCTACGGCGGATGGATGATCATCCGTGAAGGCGCCGGGGAATTCTTTTCCGATTACTTCAGTCTCAGTGTTCGTTTCGTCGGTTTCACTTTTACCGTGGTCACCGGCTGCGGGCTGTTTTGGGTGCGTACAAACGGCGCCGTTGCCGAATTACCGCATCAGGCCGGAGGGATCCTCGGGGACGTGACGGCCACGGCCGCCTTCGCCAGCTTCGGCGAGCTAGGCGGATCGTTGTTGATGATTGCGATCTTTTTTACCGGCGTAACGTTGTTCACCGGGCTTTCCTGGATCTGGTTGATGGATACCGTTGGTCGCTACAGCCTGATTGGGTGGGAGTGGACTTGCCTGGGCATCGACGACCTCCTCGATACGATTCGCGGCATGCGGGCGAAAAGGGAGCGCACGGCCGTGCGTAAGGAGGAAACGGAAAAACTGGAAAACCGCCCGCCGCCCCGGATCGAGCCCCGCATTGTAGAGAAACCGACGAGCGTGCGGGTCGAGCGCGAAAAACAGGAACCCCTGTTTGAGCCTTCTCCGCAAACCAGTCTGCCGGAACTGAGCCTGCTCGATATGCCCGTGTCCCGCGTCGGGGGTTATTCCGTCGAGGCACTCGAAGCCATGTCGCGCCAGGTCGAACTCAAGCTCAAGGACTTCAACATCGAGGTCGAAGTCGTGGCGGTTCACCCAGGACCGGTGATCACGCGGTTCGAATTGCAACCGGCGCCCGGCATCAAGGCGAGTCGGATCACTAACCTCGCCAAGGATCTCGCACGCTCGCTTTCGACCATCAGTGTGCGTGTCGTCGAGGTGATTCCGGGCAAGACGGTCATCGGCCTTGAAATTCCGAACGAGCAGCGCGAAATCGTGTCGCTCAGTGACATGCTCAAATCTGACGCCTACGAGCACAGCGCCTCGATGCTCACCCTTGCACTGGGCAAGGATATCGCCGGCCAGCCGATGGTCGTCGACCTCGCGAAGATGCCGCATCTGCTGGTTGCCGGCACGACCGGCGCCGGTAAGTCGGTTGCTCTCAATGCGATGATCCTGAGCCTGCTGTACAAATCGACTCCCGAGGACGTCCGGCTAATCATGATCGATCCGAAGATGCTGGAGCTGTCGGTTTACGAGGGGATCCCGGCGCTGCTCGCGCCCGTTGTCACCGATATGAAAGAGGCGTCGAACGCGCTGCGCTGGTGCGTGGCGGAAATGGATCGGCGTTACCGCCTGATGGCGACCCTAGGCGTACGCAACATCGGCGGCTATAACCGCAAGCTTGATGAGGCCGCGAAAAAAGGCAAGCCGATCCCCGATCCCTTCTACGAGCCGCAGCCAGACGAAGACGATGCCGCACTCCCCCTGACCAGGCTGCCGCAGATCGTCGTGATCGTCGACGAACTCGCCGACATGATGATGGTGGTCGGTAAGAAAGTTGAAGAGCTCATCGCAAGACTTGCACAGAAGGCACGCGCCGCCGGCATTCACCTGATCTTGGCGACCCAAAGGCCGTCTGTCGATGTCATCACCGGCCTGATCAAGGCCAACATTCCGAGCCGCATCGCATTTCAGGTCTCTTCGCGGGTCGATTCACGCACGATCCTCGATCAAATGGGTGCGGAGACGCTGCTTGGCCACGGCGACATGCTCTATCTACCGCCGGGCACCGCGATTCCCACACGCGTGCACGGCGCCTTTGTTTCCGACGAGGAAGTACACAAGGTGGTGCAACGGCTCAAGGAGGTCGGCGAACCGGAGTACCTCAATGCGATCCTGTCCGGGCCCGCCGATGCCGGCGACGATGCCGCTGGTGGTATGGACTTCGACACGGATGCCGAGCAGGACGAACTCTACGACCAGGCCGTGCGCATCGTCACCGAATCGCGGCGCGCTTCGGTATCGGGCGTTCAACGGCGTTTGAAGATCGGCTACAACCGCGCGGCCCGCATGGTCGAAGAAATGGAACGCGCGGGGGTCATCGGCGAACTCCAGTCCAACGGCAGCCGCGAAGTGCTGGCACCGCCGCCGCCCAAAGATTAACGCCCTGGTGAAAAGTCCTGTTTCTCACCGGCCTGCTAGGTAGCTCGGCGGAATTAGTAGGTATCCCCGGCGATGATTGTTCTCGCCAAGCCGCCAAGCACGCTAAGGAATCATTGATCTTCCTCGACACCCACGGCCGTCTTTTCCTTGGCGTGCTTTGCGTCTTTGCAAGAGAATCATCGAGGACCGCTTTGCAAGCGGTCGGCAGAAGCCAGGGATAGCTGGAGTACAATTCCTTCCACATTTTTCCCAGTCGGTCCCAGCCACAGGAATCGTCCCATGTTCAGCGTACGAATCGCGCCGCTTCTCGCCACCGCATGCTTCACGCTCATGGGCCCCGCGATCGCGGTCGACGGCGCCGGCATCGACGTGCTCCGCAACTACCTCAACGGTCTCGAATCGTTTTCCGCCGCATTTGCGCAGGAACGCTACGACGAATACGGCGAGCTCTTGGAAACGGCGTCTGGCCGCTGTCTCGTCAAGCGACCCGGCCGTTTCCGCTGGTCTTACACGTCGCCGTATCTGCAGTCGATCATTGGCGACGGTGATACGCTTTGGATATACGACGAAGACCTCGAACAGGTGACGGTCAACCCGATGGGTGAGGTCAAGGCCGGATCGCCGGCGGAGTTACTCGGTGGTGGTATGGACGTCGATTCCCGCTACGACATCGAAGCCCTCGGTCCTGACGGTGCTTACGATTGGTACCGTCTGACGCCGAAACTTGCCGCGACCGATTTTCAGCGGATCGAGCTGGGTCTGGCCGGCGGCGAAGTCCGCGCGATGCGCTTGAACGACAATCTCGGTCAGTCGACCTTGCTGCATTTCGACGAGATCAGCCGCAACCTGGAACTCGACGATAAGCTGTTCGAGTTCAGTCCACCGCCCGGCGTCGATGTAATTCGGGGCGGGGTGCCGTAGGAGATTCTATGTTGCCGGGCAAACAGCTCGGTGATCCATCGGGTCGAAGCTCGTGCGTCCTCCAAAGAGACTAAAGGCGAGCCGGGCGAGCTTACGCGCGATGATGACGAGCGCGGCGATGATGCAGAATCCGCGGGCCTGAAGCTTCCGGTATTCGTCGTAGAGGTGCCGCCCGTTATCGGTGTCGCGGCCACGGTGGCGTCATGGCGCAGACGGCCGTGTTCAGGATCCCCCATTTTTATCAGCTTGTCCTGGGATCGCGCGGGCGCAGGAAGGCAGCGTTCGATAATTATCTCCCTTGATTCTTTGAAAAAAAAAGTTAATCTTATTTATTACCTAAATTTGGTTATAATTTGATTATTATGCGCTTTTCGATCCTGATAATGATCGTGATATGGGCGCACCCGGCCCTCGCGACCAACGGCTATTTCATGATCGGATACGGGGCGAAAGCGATTGGCGTCGGCGGTGCAGGGGTCGCGTTTCCGCAGGACCGTCTTGCCGGCGCGGTGAATCCGGCGGGCATGGCCCTGGTTCCCGGCGGGTACGATGCGGGTCTCAGGGTGATTACAGCGATACGTGAGGCCAGCATCGATTGTCGCGGGATCGGCGCATGTGATGCGGTCGTCGAGGACCGCTCGGCCCGCGACTTGTTTGTTGTCCCTAATTTCGGTTGGAGCCGGCACCTCTCGGACGGCATTGCCATTGGCGTCACGGTTTACGGCAACGGCGGGATCAACACGACCTACGGCCGCGCGCTGTTTGATGAGGCGGGTGCGCGCATCCTGGGTGGTGTCCCCGGAACGCCCGGTTTCCCAGGCGACGGGAAACTCGGCGTCGACTTTTCACAGGTCTTCATCGCGCCGTCGCTGGCATGGCGGATCCATCCGGCGCATACGATCGGGATTTCACCGATCATGGCGGTACAGCGATTCAGCATTCGCGGACTGGAGAGTTTCGCGCGGCTGTCGAAGGACCCAAGCAGCGTATCCAACCGCGCGACCGACTATGAACTCGGCGGCGGCGTTCGCGTGGGCTGGATTGCAGAACTACATACCCGCGTTCGGATCGGCGCGCAGTACACCAGCCGGATCTGGATCGGCCGTTCGACTAAGTACAATGGATTGCTTGCCGGTAACGGTGAGCTTGATGCGCCGCCGCAGTGGAGCGTGGGGCTGTCGTGGGACGCGATGCCCCGGCTGACGATCGTCTTCGATTTTCAGCGGATCCTATGGGATTCGGTCGATGCGATCAGCAACCCCGGACCGACCGCGGCGGAGCTGGCCGGCACGATCACGCCGGCGCGCTTGCTTGGCGCCAGCGGCGGGATCGGTTTTGGCTGGATCGATCAATCGATATTCAAGCTCGGCGCGCGTTACCGCTGTAACGACCGGTTGACCTTGCGCGCCGGCTGGAACCACGGCTCAAGCCAGATCCCGAATCGCGAAACCTTGTTCAATACCATCTCGCCCGCCACGACCAATGATAACGTCGCGCTCGGAGGTAGCTGGCGATTCGTGGGCGGAAGTGAATTGTCATTGACCTATATGCACGCGTTCAAGAAAACGAACCGCGATCGCTCGACGGCGCTCTTTGGTGCGGCCGCACGCAATTCGATCTATGAGAACATGATCGACGTCAGCTGGTCGAAGGATTTCTGAATAAGGATTTAATCGGTAGCGCGATGAGGCGTCATGACCTCCTGCGTCCGTGCCGTTCCGCCCACGTCTTTCGCCTCTCACCTCTGTCCATTTAAGGCATATCGACTTCGATCGGAGGGGGCAGTATGGTGGGCCGAGCCGTGACATCTACGCAATCTAGCGATAGAGCTGACGCATTCACGCTACATTCCGGGAGGGAGTATGAGTTGGAACACCGTCGCTATCGAACGCCAGGGACCGGTTGCCATCGTGCGTATGCAGCGCGAGGCGAATCTCAACGCGTTCAACCGAGAACTGACTGTCGAGTTGACCGAAGCGGCTCGCACCTTTCACGACGACCACGATACCCATGTCGTCATTCTTACCGGTACTTTACGGGCGTTTTCTGCCGGCGCCGATCTTAAGGAAATACACCCGCCGATGACCTTCGCGGAACAACGCCAGCGGAGCCATCTGGGTCGTCATCTGTGCCGTACTTGGGAAGAGATGCCGCAGACCACCATCGCCGCGATCGAAGGGCCTGCCGTCGGAGCGGGGGTGGCGATTACCCTTTGCTGCGATTGGCGCGTCATGTCGAGAAGCGCTTACCTGTATGTCCCTGAGGTAAAGATCGGTTTGACCTTGCAATGGCAGGCGATTCCCCGGCTGGTGGCGCTGGTCGGGCCCGCCCGCGCCAAACGCATCGTCATGCTGTGTGAAAAGATGGGCGCGGAGCAGGCCCTGGCCTGGGGCCTGGTCGAGGAGATCGCCGATGACGGCCAGGCGGTGGACGCGGCGATGGAACTGGCGCGAGCGGCACTCGAGATGCCGCCGGTTATCATGACCATGACTAAACAGGCGATCAACGCCACGGCCAATGCCAAGCTGCATGCGTCGTCGTTCATGGATGCCGATGTCTCGCTGATGGTACTCAACAGCGACGCAGCCAAACAGGCCCGGGAGGCGTTCCGCGGTGATTCACGATGAGTCATTCCCGGGGGGGCGGGTTCGGTCTTGCCGTTTGACGTTTTGGACTCGGTCAGGCGACCCGTAGGGGATCTGGAAGACCATTGCTGATGACTAGACAACCATCGCACCCGAATTCCGGCCCGCAATGTCGGCGAAAAGAAATCTTTGGACGCGCAAACGAAAAGCTGTCATCGATTTCCCAATCGTCTCGCCGTGATTCCCTATGCCGTACAAGTCCCTAGCCCGGGCATGAATATGCCGCCGCTAGCCGACCAGCTTCGACCGACATCGCTTGCTGAGTTTCACGGCCAGGGTCACCTGCTCGGCGAAGGTCAACCGCTGCGGCGCGCACTCGACGGCGGCATGCTGCATTCCATGGTTCTGTGGGGACCGCCGGGCAGCGGTAAAACGACGCTCGCCCGCATGCTTGCGACGAATGCCGAGGCCCAATTCATATCCTTTTCGGCCGTGCTCGGCGGCGTAAAGGACATTCGCGCCGCCGTCGAACAAGCGCACCAGGGGCGGGCGATGGGCCGCTCGACCGCCGTCTTCGTGGACGAGGTGCACCGGTTCAACAAAGCCCAGCAGGACGCCTTTCTGCCGCACATCGAAAGCGGCACCATCACCTTCATCGGGGCGACGACGGAGAACCCCGCATTCGAACTCAATAACGCGCTCTTGTCGCGCCTTCGCGTGTATACGCTACGCCCGCTGGATGAACCGGCCGTGCGGCAGGTCATCGATCGCGCGATCGCGAAGATGGCCCCGGATCGAACGATATCGATGGCATCAGATCTGCGCGACGGTCTCGCGCGCGTGGCCGACGGCGATGCGCGGCGCGCGCTCAACCTGCTGGAGCTCGCAGCGTCCCTGGCGAAGAACGGCCGCATCGACGAGGCGAGCATGAAGCGGGCCGTCGAGGGTGCGGAGATACGGCGGTTCGATAAGGGCCAGGACAACTTCTACGATCAGATCTCGGCCCTGCACAAATCCGTCCGCGGTTCCAATCCCGACGCCGCACTCTATTGGTACGCGCGGATGCTGGACGGGGGCTGCGACCCCGGCTACATCGCCCGGCGGGTTCTACGCATCGCCTCCGAAGACGTCGGCAATGCCGACCCGCGCGCACTCGGCATCGCACTGGACGCATGGGAGGCGTGGCGCCGCATGGGCTCCCCGGAGGGCGAACTCGCGATCGCCCAGGCAATGGTGTACTGCGCGGTCGCCGCCAAGAGCAATGCGGTTTACGTGGCATTCAATCGCGCCACTGCCGCCGTGAAATCCCGCGGTTCAGACGCCGTGCCGACGCATTTACGGAATGCGCCCACGGCACTCGCGCGAGCTGAGGGGCACGGTGAGGATTACCGCTACGATCCCGACGAGGCGGATGGTTTCGCCGCGGGTCAGACGTATTTCCCCGCGGCGCTCGGCGAATTGATCTTCTATGAACCCGTCGATCGCGGCATGGAGATCAAGATTGCGGAAAAACTCGAACGCCTGCGCCGCGCAGGCAAGGCCGGCGGCGGCGACACGCTCGCTCGATAGGGTTCGTAAGGGATAGGGAGTGCGCGGGAATCGTGGTCGAGAATCTGATACTTATCGCTGCCGGTGGCGCCTGTGGTGCGGTCTTGCGCTTCGGGATCTCATCGAGCGTCGCGGCGGTGTTCGGCCCCGGATTTCCGTTGGGCACCTTGGTCGTCAACGTCCTGGGTTCATTGCTTATCGGTGTCCTCTACGTGTTTCTGACCGAGCGCGTCATGGGCGGCGCGGGCATGCGCGCGCTGCTCGTGGTGGGATTGTTAGGGGCATTTACGACATTTTCGACCTTCTCCATTGAAACTTTGCAATTGATTGAGAATGGCGAGGCCGCGAGAGCGCTTGCGAATGTGTTCGCCAACGTCGTGCTCTGTCTCGCCGCCTGCTGGCTCGGTCTGATAATCGTCAGAGAGTTGTGAAGGAGCAGCAAGTCACCGTGGTCCGAGTCTACCTGGCAGAGAGCCATGGTCAGCTCACGAAGGTGTTGAACTACCTCCACGATGAGGCCGAAGTCAAAGGATGGACCGTCTACCGGGGGATCTCGGGCTACAGCCATTCTGCCGATAAAGTCCGCAGCGTATCGCTCGCCGATCTGGCGATCGATCTTCCGGTTACGATCGAGTTTTACGAGGATTCGGCAAAGGCTCACGCGATCAACGAAGAGCTGTCGCCTTTTGTCCACAAGGAGCACATCGTGTATTGGTCCGCAACGATGATCGGTGGATGACCGCACCATGTTAGATCCACAACTACTTCGCAACGACACCGACGGGTTGAAACGCGAACTTGCGCGACGCCGTTTCGAACTGGATGTCGATACGCTCAGCCGACTCGAGGGCGAACGTAAATCGCTGCAAACCGACACGGAAAATCTGCAGGCCGAGCGCAACCGGCGCAGCAAGTCGATTGGGCAGGCCAAGGCCCGGGGCGTGGATATCGGACCCCTGCGCGCGGAAGTGGCGAGCCTGGGGGACCAGCTCAAAGCGCGCCGGCGCGAATTGGAAAAAGTCCAGGCGGAGCTCGAAGCGTTTTCGCTCGGTCTTCCGAACATACCGCACCCGGACGTCCCCGACGGAACCGAGGAAGAAGACAACGAAGAAGTGCGGCGTTGGGGCGAGCCGCGTAATTTCGACTTCGAACCCCGCGACCACGTGGACCTCGGCCAAATGCTCGGCGGTATCGACTTCGAAGCAGCGACGCGGATCGCCAGCACCCGGTTTGTCGTGTTGAGCGGACCGGTTGCGCACATGCACCGGGCCTTGATCCAGTTGATGCTGGATATCCATACGCGCGAACACGGCTACAGCGAGGTTTATGTGCCCTTTCTCGTCAACGCACGCGCCATGCAGGGCACCGGACAGCTGCCTAAATTCAAGGAGGATCTGTTCGAGATCTCGGAGCACGGCTTCTTTCTGATCCCGACGGCCGAAGTGCCCGTCACCAATCTCGCGCAGGACTCGATCCTGGAAGACGAGGCCATGCCGGCGCGTTACGTTTGCCACAGTCCCTGCTTTCGCAGCGAAGCGGGATCGTATGGCAAGGATACGCGCGGCATGATCCGTCAGCATCAGTTCGAGAAAGTGGAACTGGTGCAATTCGTACGTCCGCATGAGTCCGAGGCAGCGCTCGAAGCATTAACCGGACACGCCGAAACCGTGTTGCAGCGTCTCGAATTGCCCTACCGCGTGGTGACCCTGTGCACGGGCGATCTCGGTTTTTCGGCGGCCAAGACCTACGACTTGGAGGTCTGGCTGCCGGCGCAGCAGCGTTATCGAGAGATCTCCTCGTGCAGTAACTTTCGGGACTTTCAGGCGCGCCGCATCAAGGCGCGTTGGCGCAATCCGCAAACCGGTAAACCCGAACTCCTGCACACCTTGAACGGATCGGGTGTGGCGGTCGGACGCGCGCTTGTTGCCGTCATCGAAAACTATCAGCAGGCCGACGGCAGCATCGAGATTCCAGCAGCCTTGCGGCCTTATATGGGAGACGCCAATAAGATCTCAGTCGCTAAACCAGCCACATCAATAACATGACGAAGGCGACGACCAGGATCACGGGGAGGAGGAAGCTACCCCAATCGCTCGCGTTCGCTTCGGGGGTTTCCTGCAACAACCGTTTGGCGGCCGGGAACCCCATGACGAGGAAAGCCGCTAGCAAGCCCGCCCAGATAATCTGCTGCCAATCCATCGAATTCGGGTCGCCCTGATACTAAACGGCCCCGCAGTGCGGGGCCGATAGTTTTGCAAGCTGCTTCGACGGACAAGCGTCAGTCGTCACCGGCAAAACCGAGCAGGTGAAGCAGGTTGATGAAGATGTTGAAGATGCTCAGGTACAGGCTGATGGTGGCGTAGACGTAATTGGTTTCCCCGCCGTTAATCATGCGGCCGGTGTCATAAAGTATGAACCCGCTCATCAGCATGATGATGACCGCTGACAGCGCCAATGAAAGTGCCGGAATGTGGAGGAAAATATTGACCAGCATTGCCCCGACGACGACCAGGAAGCCGACGAAGAGAAAGCCGCCGAGGAAGCTGAAGTCACGCCGCGTGGTCAGCGCATAACCGGACAGCCCCAGAAAGATGACGCCGGTTCCGCCGAGCGCGGTCGCCACGATCTGCGGCCCGTTCGGCAACGCCAGATACTGTGTCAGCATCGGGCCCAGGCCCAGTCCGAGCAAGCCGGTGACGGCGAATACGATGCCGATGCCGGCCGCCGAATTGGCGTAGCGGGGCAGGACGAACCACACTAAGAGAATGCCACCGATAAAGGAACCGAAAGCAATGCCGCTCGGTACCTGCAAGACGATAGACAAGGTGGCGGTGAAGGTGCTGAAAATCAGCGTCATCGCCAGCAGCGTGTAGGTATTGCGAATCAGCTTGTTGGTCGATAAGACCGCAGCTTCTGAACGGGCGGTAGCGATGTTAGTTGCCATATAGGAATTCCTCTTGAATAAAGCGCGACGAACGCTCGATGGTTATTTGGACCACGCGTCCGTACTGTAAGTTTCTATATCGAATGATAGGGGCGAAACATTAAATTTCAACTAAAACCATGCCTTTATGTGGCGTTTTTTATGCGATAACCTTGCTCGCGACGGCCACCGGGAGGCCGATTCCATGACGAATTCGGGGACTTAAGGGGCCCGAAAGCGCCGCAAAGGGCGAATACGGTCAAAAAGTAATCGGAGAGGCGTTGGAGCAGTTGAATGCACTGGAGTTGAAATGCAGCAAGGGGTAGCACCCTTCGGGGGTTCGACAAACTCGCGAAAGCGAGTTTGGACGCTGCAGCGAAGCGGAGGCGCCCCGCAGGGGTGAGCGCGAGCCCAAGCTCGTGTGAATCAATCCCTCCTGGGCGCGATGCAACGTAGTCGTCTAAGTCGTCGCCGATGCGACTATTGCCGAAGGAAAAATTATCGGAGAGGTGGCAGAGCGGTTGAATGCACTGGTCTTGAAAACCAGCAAGGGTTAGCGCCCTTCGGGGGTTCGAATCCCTCCCTCTCCGCCAAACTTAAAAGTTAACATATTGATTAATAGATAGTTCATTCATTTAAATAATATCCGGCCCCCCGATTAGCCCCCAATCTGATCGTTGCCGCGGTCCTATCCGTCCGCTTCCTGGCGGCCGTGCGTGACGACAACACCCCCGCCAGGTAGGCGTCGATAAGTATTTCCAATCATTGCAGCCAACCAAACTTCCTTGAACCGGCCAGCGACGGCCCAGCTTTGAAAACGCATTCCGAAGGGTCCGGGGATTAAGGGTCACCTGGTGCAATTTAATTCGGCGCGTAACGTACTGAAGCGGCGAGTAATGTCCAGTTAGACTTTTGGAAGTTACCGTCAAAGTTACCGTCAGCAGGATCGAGCTTCTAATCTAGAACTCAGGTGTAAAAACTCAGACTTGTTCTTACAGATGTCGATTCTAATTTTCGACCGTATCTGGCAACCGCCGAATGTCTCCTGCGCTCGATAGCGGACGTTCGCGCGAAAGGCTCGTGAGTCCGTTATGTGCCCGAAGCGGTCATCACTACAAACTCCGCAACGGTTAGTTCCTGCTCGAACAGTCGGGAAGAAACGGGTGGATCTGACCTGCCCCTACGAACTGGTCCAGTTTTCTGATGGCAGCTCACTCCTACGCCATATTCTTCACCATCCCGCCGTCGATGTCATAAGCTGCACCAGTGATAAAGCTAGCCCGTTCTGAGGACAGAAACGCAACCAGGTCGGCAATCTCCTCAGGGCGGCCAAACCGGCCTAGCGGAATATTCGCGGCGGCAAAGTCATTAATCATGCCATCCGGATCGTCAGGATTAAACGTCTTGGCCAGACCATCCCACAATGGCGTACGCGTTGGTCCTGGACAGACTGCGTTGACCAGTATGTTTTCCTTGGCCAACTCGTCGGCCAGGGTTTTGGTGAGACTGATAACTGCTGCTTTGGTGGTGTTGTAGTCGATCAAGCCCGCGTTAGGCTGTTTGCCGAAGATCGAAGAAATATTGACAATCCGACCCCATTTCTGTTTCTGCATCAGGGGAACGGCAAGCCGCGAACAGCGAATCACGCTGAACAGGTTGATATCAAGATTGTCCTGCCACTCCTTGTCGGATAGATCCAGTCCTTGGCTCAGGTGATACCAGCCAGCATTGTTGACCAGGATGTCAAGTTTGCCGAAGTGCTTCACAGTGCTATCAAAAAGTTGTGTGATGTCTGCCGCCTTGCTCACATCAGCCTGGATTGCTAGTGCGTTGGGACCCAGAGCTTGTGCAGTACGGTTCAATTGCTCCTCGCCGCGCGCGCAGATAACGACTCGTGCTCCCTCTTTGACTAGGCGCTGGGCCATGGCCTCGCCCAGCCCATAGCTCGCTCCAGTAATGACCGCTACGCGGTCTTTTAAACCAAGGTCCATATCACCCTCCTTCCGACGTAATTACCTCTAGATCCGCGCGAACACGACAGCTCTAGGAAAAAAAGGAAATTTGTGGTCCAAATATCGGGACGTATCTCCTCACTCCTGGTCCCTCACAAGCGCCGCTGCGACCGGGCTCCAGTTCTGCAAGCCACAGGCCAAACGCCACGCCGATGAACTTCGATCGGAGTATAGGCAGAATAAAAGGTCTTTTCCCCAAGTGCATCGAGTATCCCCAGGTCATCAAACAGTGGTCAATCTGTGCTTCGATGCGATGTTGGCCTGAATAGCGAACCTGAGTCGGGAGAACCCTGCTGACCGCTAATGACCGAACCCGGCTGTAGCTTGATGCAAAGCGACCGTCGGCTTACGGGAAAGCTGACGCTCAGAATCGCGTCTATATCGTCTCAAATGTGCTCAGTACGGTCCTTTCTAATGTCACGCGTCGGACTCGCTCGCTTCTTAGGTAGCGCTCGCGATTCATCTTATGGCCGCACTTGGGTTTTGTCAGGTTGTTGCGCGCAGGCCCGATCTTTCGAGCAAGTAGAATCATCGTCAATCAGCAGGCGCATGTCACCTCCGACCAAGTGAGAAATGCCTTGGAGCGTAGTTCACGATAGTTCTTCGCTCTGAGGAGATGACGACCGAGGCGAAACAGATTGTTGACTTGACCGTGGACGCTTAGAAAGCGCTGCGCGTGTCCGTCCGATCGAAACCCGCGCATCTGCCTTTCTTGTTCCCGCGTCGGCTCGTGTGAAACTTCCGCGCGGTTATTCGCATAGTGATCTTGGCAGTGTGGCACGGACGGCATTACCTCGCGTTTGGCTGAGGCGTAACTACGGAGCTTATCGGTTGTTATCTCGATAGGAACGGCTGTTTGTGAGCGTAGCGCCTTTCGAAAGAAGCGCTTAGCGGCTTTAGTATCCTTGCGTTTTTGTACGAGGATCTCAATCAGATCGCCGTCTTGGTCCACGGCTCGCCAAAGGTAACGACGCTTTCCTTGAATTGAGACGACGACCTCATCGAGAAACCAACAGTCGCCGCAAGGCCCCTGATGTTTCCTAATTCGGCGAGTGTAATCGGGTCCAAACGTCAGACACCACTGGCGGATAGTTTCATACGAAACCGTCACGCCGCGCTCGGCTAAAAGGTCTTCGATATCGCGAAAGCTGAGCGTAAAACGATGGTACAACCACACCGACCGCGCGATGATTTCAGGCGGAAATCGATATCCGCGATAATTAGGAGCTTCTGCCATGCGTTAATTGTCCGCGATCCGGCGCCAACCTGACAGAACCTCAAAATCGTATGCCGTACGACTTTTTCAACACAATAGACCCATTTCGGACACTCCGGGTCACGAATAGTTGGGGCATCCTCCGTAGCTCGTAGAACCAGCTTTGGCCGGTTTCTTTTTGCTTTGAAAAACCTGACGCTGACAATATATCCGAAAGGCAGCCTGACTAAATAGGTGATCCAAATCTTGCGACACTCGGGCAGTTTCCCGGGAATGGACTTGCCGCACGCATGAAGGCACGTACTGCGTCCATCAGACGGTCGATGGTCGAGTAACGATGATTCCGGGTGACATTGTCGTGCAACTGTTTCCAGAGTTTCTCAATGTCATTGACCCAGGGCTGACAGGCCGGCTGGAACAGCAATCGGAATTTCGGATTGTGCTTTAGCCAGACGTGTGCCAAGCGACATTTGTGGATGATGTAGTTATCCACGATCAAGATAATTCGACGCGCGGCGCGGTAAGTTTGCCGCAGGTGGTCGAGCAGGCAAAGGAACAGGTCGCTGTTTTTCCGTGTGCCCTCGACATACGCAACGCGACCGGTTCGTGCGTGCAGCGCGCTCGCCAGATAGCGTTTCCGGTTTTGCCCAGGCGTGGGGATGGCACGTTGACAACCTTGAGTAGACCAAAGGAAACCGATTTTGGGATTGAGGTCGATATCGACCTCATCGGCGTAAAACACTTCATGCCCCGATGGGGCTCGAGACAACGCACGATGAATGGCTTTCAGGCGCGTGGCTGCCCGTGGGTCGCGCAGATGTAAGGTCGGACGAGCACGACGCCAGCCGAATCCCAAATTAACTAGCCAGCGACGTACCGTAGAGGCGTGAATGGGCCGTGACAGCAACGAATTCAGCGTCTCGGCCAGCATCTCGCTCGTCCACGTACTGCGCAGGTAGCCATAATCACTGGGCGGCTGCTCAACTAACTCGGCGAGCGTCTCCAACAGGGTGTCATCCACCGTATACGCCCGCCGGCCCGAGCCGCACGCCTCGAGAAAGGCTTCACCCGCGGTCTGGAATTGCGTGACCCATCGATAAACCGTTGAACGCGCGACCGACAAACTGCGTGACACGGCCGTCGGTGAGACGCCTGAAGCTAACTGCAACAGGACTTGAGCGCGGCGAACCACCCGCCCGTTATCGCTGCGTTGAATCAACCGCTTAAAGCGACGTTTCTGTGAGCGCGTCAATGACACTAAACTATCCATACTCAGGTGACCTCTTTCGGGAACGTAGATTGCTCGATACAACCTCTGATCTCTGAATGTCACCTCAGTTCTTTTTATTTGATCGAGTTTTTGGAACACCTATTTAGGTCTGGATGGTCATTTATGAACGACAGGCGGGAGGATAGGATAAAGAGAACGCATCCGTGTATTTAGAAATTTTGAGGGGGACATATGAGCGAATCAGCATTGATCATAGGTGCCGGCGACGGCTTGAGTGCATCATTGGCGCGACTGTTTCGGTCAAACGGCATGCAGGTCATGTTGGCGGCGCGTAACACCGACAAACTCGAAGCGTTGGTGGAACAAACAGAGGCCATCACCGTAGCATGCGATGCGTCGGATCCGGCTGACGTTCAAAAGATGTTCGCCAGCGCCGACGACAATATCGGCACCCCTGACGTCGTTGTCTATAATCCTAGCGCGCGAGTCCGTGGGCCAGTCACCGAGATAGACGCCCGCGCCGTGCGCGATGCGCTGTTGGTGACTTGTTACGGCGGTTTTTTGGTAACCCAGGAATCGGCCAAGCGCATGCTCGCACGCGGAACGGGCAGCTTGTTGATGACCGGCGCGTCCGCCAGCGTCAAAGGATTCGCCAACTCATCATCATTCGCAATGGGCAAGTTCGGCTTGCGTGGCCTGGCTCAAGCATCGGCGCGGGAACTTGCGCCGCACGGCATTCACGTCGCACATTTCGTGATCGATGGTGGCATAAGGAGTCCAGATGCAGCGCCCGGTGGTGACGAGCAACTCGATCCGGACGCCATCGCCCAAAGCTACCTGGATATTCACCGACAACATCGCAGCGCGTGGACGTGGGAAGTTGAACTACGCCCCTGGGTCGAGAAATTTTAAAGGGTCCTAATGGCAGAGCGCGCCAGCTCATGCTAGTGAAGTCCGCTACTGGACGACCGCTTCTGAGCGCATTGCAGACCGAACCTAGAGCAGTGCTGCGCTTCCTCAATTAGGCGGCTTCCGACCCAGACTGTGTGAAAACTATTTTCATTTTTCAAAAGTGGGGGAACTACCCTCGAAATTGGATCTAATTGAAATGCCGATCCCTATTCGAGGGGCATAACAACTATGCTGGTGGGGAATATTTTTATTTCGTCGTCGTATTTTTGAGTTTTCACACAGTCTGGACCCGGAGCGGATCACGGTAACTCCACAAGATTGTTTGGATTTAGGTTCCTCTCGCAACGTCGTCTAATTCGACATCTCTCCAGGATTCGGGGTTCATAATCTCCCACCCTCTGTTGAACGGGGTAGGCGGATTCTCGGCGTCATTGAGTTTTTGATCGATGAGATCGCGCACTTTTGGTCTGAAGGCGAGTTTTCCTGACTCACCGTCCCACCACGCCCGTATACCTTTGGTCGCTACAACGCTAACGGCAATCGATTCCCAGTGTTCGTAACGGTCGTCATCCAGTGACCCGTCATGATAGAGGTCAAAAACTATTTCGAAGTGGTTTATGTATTGTATGACCCAGAAAATTGTCCTTGCTCGGTCAGCCGTGCTGACAGGAGTGTTGCCATCTGTTACCCGAACGTACGCACGCACCAGTGACGGATCCTGAAGCTGTTCGACTAATTTGTTTTGCCCAACTTGAACGGAGACGATTTCTTCGCGCTTTTGTTGTGAAGTGTTCTGCCGGATCTGCATGGCGAGATATATGAGAGTCAATACGACCGCAATGGCTCCGACCCCTTCGCTAATTGCACCTACCGCTTCCCAGTTCATCTTTCAATCTCCCGTTGGCGAAGCCAGCGGGCAGCATATCCGAGGGCGTCGAGGACTTGAACGTCCGGTTGTGGCCGAGAGCCGTCCTGCTCAGCTAACGCTCCACTGAAAGCTACTGCACGACCGCTTACGGGGGTACTGCAGACCTAATCTCTAGCTGTGCTGCGCTGCCGCGAGGGGGCGGCTCACGGTAGAGTAAGGATGTGGCGCGGTGGTCTAAGGTTCAGCCAATCTGTTGCCGCCCCTTTCGTCTGGCGGTGCCTCAATAGCCGGACCATCACTCCGTTTCCACATCCTCCTCATCGAACCGGACAGGCGGAACTACCGCATCCGGCTCTCGGACAAGACTCATGCCTTGGCACACGAAAGGTCATCCGCAGTTCACCCGACCCACCACACCGGGCCGTGTATCCCGGCGTGCACGAACCGAGCGTTCTGCACACAACCGCCAATGCCACCACTTGGGTGGGCATTCGCTTCCAGATCGCAATCCGGGTTCTTCCTTCGCTTCAACATGTGACGCCTTCCACCGCGCCCGCACCTTACCGGAGTTGCCTAGGGTTGCCCCAATCTCCTGTGCTTTGCCGCTTTCAGTGCCCGTCTTGAACTAAGGCCCCTTCCCTCCACCAGCATTACCCGGCTTCCTCAGTACTACGGGCCTCTCCGCCACCCCATAGCGCCCTCTCTGACCGTCACCAGCGGTCATCGCCGATCTGGACGAAAATCTAGTTATCCTTGCTGTTTTGATTCGTTACCGACGGTGACGCTTTGTCGAATAATCGGGACGCGCATACTATGATTGTAGGGTCTATGCGCGATAGGACGACCACACCATGTACAGCCGAATAGCTCCAAACAAGCCCCTCGTTGACGACGCTATCATCCTGTGCCTCGACATGATCAATGATTTCCTGCTAGAGGGCGAGCCTTTCGTGATTGACGAAGGCCGCGATATGTACGGCAAGATGGGGCAATTGCTCAAGTTCGCGCGCGACCACAAGATCCCGATCGCGCACGGCGTCTCAACCGACATGAGAGGTACGTTGCTCGATCGATGGGGGCCGATTTACGACGGCGTTGCACTGAATTCAGGAACCAAGGGCGTTGAACTCGTCGACGAATTGAAGCCCGACGCCTTCAACGAATACGAGGTCTACATTCCGAAACCGAAGTACAGCCTCTTCTGGAACACCAAGCTCGACGTCGTCATGAACAACCCGCCTTTCCGCGGACGTAACACTTGCATCGTCATCGGTATGGCGACGAACTTCTGCTGCATGACGACCTCGATCGACGCATTCAACCGTGACTACGATGTGATCTTCGTTGACGATCTGAATTGTACTTTCGATACCGACGACGGCACACCGGCGGCCATGATCCACAAGTACACTGTCGAGACCCTCAAGCAAGGTTATATCTCGGAGCTCTTGACCGCGGACGAACTGATGGCGCGGTTGAATCAAGGCACCGAAGCCCGCTCCGCCGCATAGTAATCCGTACTCTGGAAACAGGTATTTAAATCTCGGGGCCTTCTCGAACCCCTTCAATCAAATGACGCTCTCGAGCCAGTGCGGGCTCCTTGGCATCGAGCATTGCACATCGGGGATCATCCGGCGTACCCACCGTTATGGAGATCTGACCAGGATACCCCGTCGTGGTTTCCGATATTGGGGTTCCGCAGGTTCTGTAGAACGCTCGGTTTCTAATGTTTCCGACATCGGTTCGCTTGTCGAAGAATTTCAGTTCAACGGTCATTTAGACGTCGCTTTTGAGATAGAACATCGTAGTCAAGAACGCACTGCCCAAACGCTACAGAACGACCGCTTACGAGCACATTGCAGACGTAATTCTTAGCAATGCTGCGCTGAGGCGACAGGGCAGCTACCGACCCTTATGCGACATTCGTCGATTTCGACAACTACCCTAATAGAAAGCAGCGCGGCCTTCGGAAAGGCGGTAAGCAAAGCGGGCAACACCGTTGTCGCGGCGCCCATAACTGGGCGCAGACTGGGAAGCCCGGAGGTCATCGTTTTCGTTCAAATTTCGGTGACCGAGGGATTAGAATTCGAATCCTGACGAGAATATCGTCCCTCCATCACCCTTTTTTCCGAAGGAACCGACTAAATCATGATTGAAGCGCACGAGACCTTCGACGGCACCTGGCCGTTTGCTCCGAATTTCTTCCACGGCAACGGCTTTGCGATGCACTACGTGGATGAAAACCCCGAAGGCACAGAGACGTTTCTTTGCGTCCACGGAGAACCTACCTGGGGCTACCTCTACCGGAACATCATTCCACGATTGGCGAGGCATGGCCGCGTGGTGGTCCCGGATCAGATGGGCTTCGGCAAAAGCGAAACGCCACAGGACCGTCGATACACCATCGAAGAGCACTGCGAGAATTTGGACAAGCTGGTACTCGAGCTTGATTTAACCAACCTGACGTTGGTGCTGCAGGACTGGGGTGGGCCGATAGGCAGTGCGGTTGCATACCGCCACCCTGAAAGGGTCAAACGGCTTTGCGTCATGAATGCGATTGTCGGTGGCCGCTCCAAGGAAAGCTCGTCTGTGTTCAGCACATCACCGTGGCCCGTGTGGGTTGCCGGGCCTTCTTTTGAACCGACCATCCACAACTTGAACAGTACCGTGCTGTCGGTAATGAAACGCGTCGGTTTCGAACGCACTGCCGATATCGACGAGACTTGGGTTCGCGCCTACGCCGCGCCCTTCCCAACGCCTGAGTCATGTATAGCGGCCTACCGCTTTCCGCAATGTATCGCCGACAGGGAAACGGTGGATTACCTCAAATCCATCCGCACGCCGGAGGCCGTCGCTTCGGTAAAGCAAAAGCCCGCCATGATGGTGTTCGGCGAGGCCGACCGCGCGCTGCCTCAATCATTTACCATCGGGTGTTTTAAAGATTTGTGGCCCGACGCGCCGGTTGTCACGCTACCTGGCGTCGGGCATTTTCTACAGGAGGATGCGCCGGAGACGGTGTCGGCGCTGATTGAACAGTTTGTCCAGATGACGTGATGACGATGACTTGCGCCTTTAAGGAACCTCTGAACAGTAATTATCTCGGTCCGTATAAAAATAACGGGCGAACATCATTTAGAAACCCAGTAACAGTGTTTATTTCCATGGTGACGGGAGTTTAGCGCGAGGATCTGCCCGGCGGTCAACCATTTTTATACAGACAGCGCGACGGACTTAACGTTTGTTGTTGGCCGAGAACCGTCCTGCTCCGCTAACGTTCCGCCCAATGCTACTCGACGACCGCTTTCGGGCGCATAGAAGACGTAACGTTTAGCAATGCTGCATTGCCGCGAGGCGGCGGCTCACGACCCAGAGTGTGTGAAAACTATTTTCATTTTTCAAAAGTGGGGGAACTACCCTCGAAATTGGATCTAATTGAAATGCCGATCCCTATTCGAGGGGCATAACAACTATGCTGGTGGGGAATATTTTTATTTCGTCGTCGTATTTTTGAGTTTTCACACAGTCTGGACCCTTTGCGGACATTTAGCGGCCGACCATGACTTCCAATTCGATCAGTTTGCTAGGCATTTCTGTGCATTTCGTTCACGAGGTCTTGAAAAGAATTACTTACAAAGTTTTTTTGGCGCTCCCAAGATTCCCTTCCGCCAGCGGTATTTACGATGAATTCTATCGTTCTGTATGTTGCAGACCAGTGATCTTCATCGAGTGCTTGTGATCGTTTTTGATGGTATTGAATATCACTTTCGCGAAATGCCTGCAGCATAATCAAGTCGAACCGGCCTCTATCTTCTGCAGCCTGGTTCTGGTCCGGGGAGAGTACGGGAATCACACCCCGTATAATGGCTACGTCGTAGGTTCCTTCAGCTTTTCGGCGCCAATCTCGGTCGGTCGCAACTGAATGCGAGACTTGTGCCCAGCTTCGCTGATATAACGCTCCGCAACTGCGACCGTGCTGGGAAGGTCAGCGAGCGTGATCGACAAGTTGGGCCACGCTTCTGCCATCGCCACTGAAACGCCGCCGGAGCCGACCCCCTCGCGAAGTGATGTCTGAGTCTCCATGAATTCTGCTGGTAGGCTTCTGCTAGGGCAGTGGCTCGATTTCTCACGATAATTCCGCCGTATTTATGAGAAGAAGCCATGTCCGATCGCCGTTGCTTTCTCGAGGGATTTTCGTGTCAGGTCAAAGATTCGATAAGACTACGACGCTCTGAGATGGTGATGCAGGTACTCATCCAATATCGACCGGGGGAAGACGATGAACTCACAAAGGAAGCGACCGTTGAAACTGGGCCTGGTTCTCCCCGAGGCCGAGTGGGACATGGGTGGCAAAACTGCTGGCTGGAGCGACTATGTGGCCATGGCCCGACTGATCGAGGACATGGGTATCGACTCCATATGGTTCGTTGATCACCTGCTTTATCGCGGCGACGCGACCACCATCGAGCAGCAGGGCGTAAGAGAATGCTGGTCCATTCTCACGGGTCTCGCGGCCATAACCGAACGAGTGGAACTGGGCTCACTGGTGACACCTACCTCGTACCGCAACCCGGCCATGCTGGCCAAAATTGTGGATACGGTGGAGGAGATCTCCGGTGGACGAATCATCCTCGGCCTCGGTGCCGGCTGGCACGGAGATGAATACCGTGCCTTCGGCTATCCGTTCGATCGCCTGGTCTCCCGTTTTGAAGAGGCCTTTACCATTATCCGCGGCCTGCTGGTGGACGGTGCCGTGGATTTCGAGGGCACCTATTACTCGGCCAGAGATTGCGAGCTGCGCCCGCGCGGCCCTCGCCCCAATGGGCCCCCAATCATGATCGGTTCAACCGGCAAACGCATGTTGCGTATCACGGTGCCGCACGTTCAGATGTGGAATGCCTGGCTGTGCAGCGAACGCAGCAACGCCGACGAGGTTCCGGCACGGCGTGAGCTCGTCGATGCGGCATGCCGTGACGCGGGCCGGGATCCGGCGACGCTGGAACGCACCATCTCCATCCAGGTGGCCCCGACCGGAACAGGCAAGATACCGTTGAGTATGGCGCCGGATACAGCCACGCCACTTTCCGGTTCGCCGCAGGAGATTGCCGCCGGCATCCGGGATTTCGCACAGCAGGGTATCGCGCACCTGCAGGTGGCTCTGGTGCCGAATACGATTGAGAGCATCGAAAGCTTCGGGAAGGTACTGGAAGAACTGGACCGGTAACGGCTGCTCGAACGTGGGGTATAGCTATGTGCGAACAAGTTTCCAGCGACAAGGTGAGTACATGCTCATCGGATGAGTTTCACTCCAGTCGCAAGAACTATTACAGTGACTCTCGGGTCCATGTCGGGTCTCCAGCGAAGGAAAAACCGACACTACAATCTGCGGTTCACACTTGAGGTGCGTATAACTCCTCTTATGTCAAACGTGATTTCCTTTCTGTTATCCGTCAGTTCTCTCGCAGCACTGGCTCGATTCGCTCGAGCGCCCAATCGACCTCGTCTTTGCTGATCACCAACGGAGGGGTGAAGCGAACCGTATCCTTGTGGGTTTCTTTGCACAATACGCTACGCTTCAGCAGCGCCTCGCAATACCGACGTGCACCGCCGGCTTGGGGATGGAACTCCACTAATTGGCGGCGACCCATAATTGCTACTCGCCGGATGTTTAACGTGAAGTGGGGGGGAAGAGGTGTTAATGCCGCCTATACTTGGCACCGTCGCTCTGGCCGTCGGCCGGAGACCAGCGCTCAGGGTGCGTATGGGGTGCGTCAGCGGGCCGCGAGAGTGGGACATAAAAGCAGGAAATACGCTTCAAGACAAACCTACGGCGGGGTGAAGCGCGCGACCACCGGCCACGACCTTCGACCTCAACCAAATTGATGTGTGGTCGCCGGGGTAGTATGTCGCGAGACCGGGCATGTCCGCTTTTGTTAAGGGTTGTCAGATGCCTGCCGTAGACAGTGGACGGACTGGGTCGAGAGGGTGGGGGCAGGCGTCTGACAAGCCTCAAGGGAGGAAACCGCGGGAGAAGAACGCCGGCGCGTTGGTCGGCACGGTGCTATGGGGATTTGAGGGTGGCGTTGTTCGGATTGATATGATCGGTAGCCAACGGCAAGCGGTGTGTCGGGCAAGAACGGGTCAGCGTGCAATGAGGTGGGTGGGTGACCGGACGTTGAGGAGCGGGATCGGTACCGCTATGTGGTTTCGTCACGGCGCCAAGCAAGACGGTAACGTTGCCGGTGGTAAAGCGGCGATTTGTGGGCTGGTGGGCTGGCGAGTTCGAACGGTCGAGGGTCAAGGTGGGTCGCCTCCGCGGTGCGGTGGTGCACAGGGCGCGTGACCGGGCTCGAAGGTGTCGATGATGTGCATCGCACCTCCACAGGACGGACAGCGTAGCCAGTCGGGTGTCGCCTCATCAGTGTTGTCGTTGTCGTTGACATCTTGGGGTGTCTCGATGCCGAGCAGAGCGCGGACCTTTGCGAGGTTCTCGGTGCGCCCGCCGTTTGCGAACAACCCGTAATGGCGAATGCGATGGAAGCCGTGGGGTAGGACGTGGATGAGGAAGCGGCGGATGAACTCGCCGGTCTCGAGCGACAGGGTCTTGTAGCGGTTCTCCTGCTGGGCGCGATAGTCCTTCCACTTGAAGCTCACGCGTTGTTGGTCGAAGGTGATGAGACGCGAGTTAGCGATGGCGACGCGGTGGGTATATCGGGCGAGGTATTCGAGCACCGCGGCGGGTCCGGCGAAGGGCGGGCGGGCATCAACGACCCACTCGCGTTTACGCAACGCAGTGAGGAACTCGGCGAAGGCGTGCGGGTCTTCGAGTCCCTGGTATTGGCCGAAGAAGGCCAACTGTCCGCCCGCGTGGAGTTCACCCAGTTGGCCGAGGAACAGGCGTCGGAACAACCGCGAGAGCACCCGCACCGGTAAGAAGAAGTTGGGCCGACAGGCGAGCCAACGCACGCCGTCGAGCGAGAGCCCGCCGCCAGGCACGATGCAGTGCAGATGGGGATGATGGGTCATGGCCGAGCCCCAGGTATGCAGCACGGCGGTGAGCCCCAGGCGTGCCCCGAGGTGTTTGGGATCGGCCCCGATGGTGAGCAAGGTCTCGGCGGCGGCTTTGAACAAGAGGTTGTAGATAACGGCCTTGTTCTGATAGGCGAGGTTGCCGATCTCTGCCGGCACCGTGAACACGACGTGGAAGTACGCGACCGGTAGCAGCTCGGCTTCGCGCGCGGCAAGCCATTGCCTGGCCACTGCGCCCTGGCACTTCGGGCAGTGCCTGTTACGGCAGGAGTTGTAGGCGATCTCGATGTGGTCACAGGCGTCGCAGTGCACAACGTGGCCGCCGAGCGCTGCGCTACGACAGCGCTCGATGGCCGACATGACCTTCAGCTGCCCGAGACTGAGGTGTCCGGCGTGCGCATGACGCCAAGCCGGACCGTAGGCGCGGAAGATATCCGCGACCTCGAGCGGTTGCCGAGACACCTCACCCGCCGGGTCAGGCGGGCGGTCTCAACTCCAGGGTGAGATGTTCCAGTGGGCTCACGACCTCACGAAGCGTGCGCGTGGCGACCTGGGAGTACAGCGCGGTGGTCTCGAGCTTCTGGTGTCCGAGCAGCACCTGGATCACACGGATGTCGACCCCCTGCTCAAGTAAATGAGTTGCGAATGAATGGCGCAGCGTATG
Organism: Gammaproteobacteria bacterium; assembly: GCA_963662545.2. Taxonomy (GTDB): domain Bacteria; phylum Pseudomonadota; class Gammaproteobacteria; genus JAYYZW01. Next base: position 7,646 of record CAXXLL010000003.1, on the reverse strand, counting down.
CAGCGACACGCGCTTATCGATGGTCGCTAGGTCCACCGCCGCATGACAGGCCCGGTTGAGCTGGCGGGTGGTCAGAGGGTTGACGGGGTTCTGCCCCGGGAACAGCCAGCCGTGGGGCCACATCTTGCCCTGCGATGCAGCGCTGCGGTACCAGGTGCGCAACACCTTGAGCAAGGTCGGTGAGAGCATAGCGTAGCGGTCCTTGCGTCCCTTACCCTGCTCGACGCGCAGGAGCTTGCGCTCACGGTCAATATCGGTGACTTTCAGCATGACTCCCTCGCCGGCGCGAAGGCCGGCGCCATAGGCGAGCGACAACGCCGCCTGGTACTTGATGCCGGGCGCGGCTTGTAACAGGCGCGCAACTTCCTCACCGCTCAAGACCACCGGGAGCTTACGTTCCACGTGCACGGTACTCATCCGTTTCATCGCATCGGGCCGCTCGAGGGAGATCTCAAAGAAAAAGTGCAAACCGGTGATGGTGGCGTTGATGGTCGTGCGAGACACGCCGGTGGAGACCATGTGAAGTTGATAACGCCGCAGGTCTTCGCTACCGGCGGTGTCGGGAGAACGGGCGAGAAAGCGGGTGAAATTCTTGACCGCACGGATATAGGCTGTCTGTGTTTTCTCAGAGAGCTTACGAAGGCGCATGTCGTCGTGCATGCGTTGACGCAACGGGCTGATAGAATGCTTGTTCTGGGTCATGGGTCTGTTCCTTGTGTTGAGTTGCATGTCGCAAACCAACATCAACACGGGACAGACCCTTCCCGTCAATCCATCGCTAACGCCTGGTGAAACCTCCCCCTACCGCGCGAGCGGTTTAGTCCCTTGGCCGTAAGCCGTCATGGTCAAGTGTGGGATTCGCATCGTCGGTGATGGCTGCTTTCGGGTAAAGCGGACGTGGGCTATATCGACGCTTCTTATTCCTCTTCCCCACCCTCCGGCCATAGCGCCCGCTGCAATATGGCCATCGTTACCGAGTTCCCGATGCGTACGAACAGAAACATCGTTGTAGATTCAATCGGCGCCGCTTCGGCCCCTCTGGCGCATATCTAATAGCCGAGTGCCACGCGGTATAGATTTCCAATCTCGACACAGGCGCGAAGGTAAGATCCGAAGCGATCATTCATGGCTGTCCTCCGGAGACCGTTCCTCCGGAGACCGTGGGCGGGTGTAATATCCGCATTATGGTAGACGTCGCTCTCCCCTCAACGAAGGCACACGATCTATTACGGACGCTCGCTGAGCCCAACAAGAAGATGCCGGCGCCGCCCTGCGATGGTTGCGCGAAAGCTGATAGGTGCGCTGCGGAGTCGCTGGCCTGCCTCACATACGTCGAATATTTCTGTAGCCCACGGGGCCGCTATAACCCAGACGCGCTGAGGGCGCCGACAGCCGAAATCTTCAATCGCGCGTTCAGCGCAAAGCAGAGCCGCACCCGATAATCCCCCACTGACGGATCGCTGAGATCGTAGCCGTGGGCGCTTGGGAACAAGATCGAAATGCCCGACTGCAGCGTCCCTGCAGACGATGCAGTCGCCGGCTGTACCCACGATCGAAGCCCGTCTCAAAAGGTAATTTAAGCGTGTTTGAGCGATCGAGTTGTGGGTAGAAACGTGGGTAGAGTTTGGACCTACGGACATTCATCCAGTAAAAACAGAAGCTTACTGAATGTTATGGCGGAGAGGGAGGGATTCGAACCCCCGAAGGGCGCTAACCCTTGCTGGTTTTCAAGACCAGTGCATTCAACCGCTCTGCCACCTCTCCGATAATTTTTCCTTCGGCAATAGTCGCATCGGCGACGACTTAGACGACTACGTTGCATCGCGCCCAGGAGGGATTGATTCACACGAGCTTGGGCTCGCGCTCACCCCTGCGGGGCGCCTCCGCTTCGCTGCAGCGTCCAAACTCGCTTTCGCGAGTTTGTCGAACCCCCGAAGGGTGCTACCCCTTGCTGCATTTCAACTCCAGTGCATTCAACTGCTCCAACGCCTCTCCGATTACTTTTTGACCGTATTCGCCCTTTGCGGCGCTTTCGGGCCCCTTAAGTCCCCGAATTCGTCATGGAATCGGCCTCCCGGTGGCCGTCGCGAGCAAGGTTATCGCATAAAAAACGCCACATAAAGGCATGGTTTTAGTTGAAATTTAATGTTTCGCCCCTATCATTCGATATAGAAACTTACAGTACGGACGCGTGGTCCAAATAACCATCGAGCGTTCGTCGCGCTTTATTCAAGAGGAATTCCTATATGGCAACTAACATCGCTACCGCCCGTTCAGAAGCTGCGGTCTTATCGACCAACAAGCTGATTCGCAATACCTACACGCTGCTGGCGATGACGCTGATTTTCAGCACCTTCACCGCCACCTTGTCTATCGTCTTGCAGGTACCGAGCGGCATTGCTTTCGGTTCCTTTATCGGTGGCATTCTCTTAGTGTGGTTCGTCCTGCCCCGCTACGCCAATTCGGCGGCCGGCATCGGCATCGTATTCGCCGTCACCGGCTTGCTCGGACTGGGCCTGGGCCCGATGCTGACACAGTATCTGGCGTTGCCGAACGGGCCGCAGATCGTGGCGACCGCGCTCGGCGGAACCGGCGTCATCTTTCTGGGGCTGTCCGGTTATGCGCTGACCACGCGGCGTGACTTCAGCTTCCTCGGCGGCTTTCTCTTCGTCGGCTTCCTGGTCGTCGTCGGGGCAATGCTGGTCAATATTTTCCTCCACATTCCGGCACTTTCATTGGCGCTGTCAGCGGTCATCATCATGCTGATGAGCGGGTTCATACTTTATGACACCGGCCGCATGATTAACGGCGGGGAAACCAATTACGTCTACGCCACCATCAGCCTGTACCTGAGCATCTTCAACATCTTCATCAACCTGCTTCACCTGCTCGGTTTTGCCGGTGACGACTGACGCTTGTCCGTCGAAGCAGCTTGCAAAACTATCGGCCCCGCACTGCGGGGCCGTTTAGTATCAGGGCGACCCGAATTCGATGGATTGGCAGCAGATTATCTGGGCGGGCTTGCTAGCGGCTTTCCTCGTCATGGGGTTCCCGGCCGCCAAACGGTTGTTGCAGGAAACCCCCGAAGCGAACGCGAGCGATTGGGGTAGCTTCCTCCTCCCCGTGATCCTGGTCGTCGCCTTCGTCATGTTATTGATGTGGCTGGTTTAGCGACTGAGATCTTATTGGCGTCTCCCATATAAGGCCGCAAGGCTGCTGGAATCTCGATGCTGCCGTCGGCCTGCTGATAGTTTTCGATGACGGCAACAAGCGCGCGTCCGACCGCCACACCCGATCCGTTCAAGGTGTGCAGGAGTTCGGGTTTACCGGTTTGCGGATTGCGCCAACGCGCCTTGATGCGGCGCGCCTGAAAGTCCCGAAAGTTACTGCACGAGGAGATCTCTCGATAACGCTGCTGCGCCGGCAGCCAGACCTCCAAGTCGTAGGTCTTGGCCGCCGAAAAACCGAGATCGCCCGTGCACAGGGTCACCACGCGGTAGGGCAATTCGAGACGCTGCAACACGGTTTCGGCGTGTCCGGTTAATGCTTCGAGCGCTGCCTCGGACTCATGCGGACGTACGAATTGCACCAGTTCCACTTTCTCGAACTGATGCTGACGGATCATGCCGCGCGTATCCTTGCCATACGATCCCGCTTCGCTGCGAAAGCAGGGACTGTGGCAAACGTAACGCGCCGGCATGGCCTCGTCTTCCAGGATCGAGTCCTGCGCGAGATTGGTGACGGGCACTTCGGCCGTCGGGATCAGAAAGAAGCCGTGCTCCGAGATCTCGAACAGATCCTCCTTGAATTTAGGCAGCTGTCCGGTGCCCTGCATGGCGCGTGCGTTGACGAGAAAGGGCACATAAACCTCGCTGTAGCCGTGTTCGCGCGTATGGATATCCAGCATCAACTGGATCAAGGCCCGGTGCATGTGCGCAACCGGTCCGCTCAACACGACAAACCGGGTGCTGGCGATCCGCGTCGCTGCTTCGAAGTCGATACCGCCGAGCATTTGGCCGAGGTCCACGTGGTCGCGGGGTTCGAAGTCGAAATTACGCGGCTCGCCCCAACGCCGCACTTCTTCGTTGTCTTCTTCCTCGGTTCCGTCGGGGACGTCCGGGTGCGGTATGTTCGGAAGACCGAGCGAAAACGCTTCGAGCTCCGCCTGGACTTTTTCCAATTCGCGCCGGCGCGCTTTGAGCTGGTCCCCCAGGCTCGCCACTTCCGCGCGCAGGGGTCCGATATCCACGCCCCGGGCCTTGGCCTGCCCAATCGACTTGCTGCGCCGGTTGCGCTCGGCCTGCAGATTTTCCGTGTCGGTTTGCAGCGATTTACGTTCGCCCTCGAGTCGGCTGAGCGTATCGACATCCAGTTCGAAACGGCGTCGCGCAAGTTCGCGTTTCAACCCGTCGGTGTCGTTGCGAAGTAGTTGTGGATCTAACATGGTGCGGTCATCCACCGATCATCGTTGCGGACCAATACACGATGTGCTCCTTGTGGACAAAAGGCGACAGCTCTTCGTTGATCGCGTGAGCCTTTGCCGAATCCTCGTAAAACTCGATCGTAACCGGAAGATCGATCGCCAGATCGGCGAGCGATACGCTGCGGACTTTATCGGCAGAATGGCTGTAGCCCGAGATCCCCCGGTAGACGGTCCATCCTTTGACTTCGGCCTCATCGTGGAGGTAGTTCAACACCTTCGTGAGCTGACCATGGCTCTCTGCCAGGTAGACTCGGACCACGGTGACTTGCTGCTCCTTCACAACTCTCTGACGATTATCAGACCGAGCCAGCAGGCGGCGAGACAGAGCACGACGTTGGCGAACACATTCGCAAGCGCTCTCGCGGCCTCGCCATTCTCAATCAATTGCAAAGTTTCAATGGAGAAGGTCGAAAATGTCGTAAATGCCCCTAACAATCCCACCACGAGCAGCGCGCGCATGCCCGCGCCGCCCATGACGCGCTCGGTCAGAAACACGTAGAGGACACCGATAAGCAATGAACCCAGGACGTTGACGACCAAGGTGCCCAACGGAAATCCGGGGCCGAACACCGCCGCGACGCTCGATGAGATCCCGAAGCGCAAGACCGCACCACAGGCGCCACCGGCAGCGATAAGTATCAGATTCTCGACCACGATTCCCGCGCACTCCCTATCCCTTACGAACCCTATCGAGCGAGCGTGTCGCCGCCGCCGGCCTTGCCTGCGCGGCGCAGGCGTTCGAGTTTTTCCGCAATCTTGATCTCCATGCCGCGATCGACGGGTTCATAGAAGATCAATTCGCCGAGCGCCGCGGGGAAATACGTCTGACCCGCGGCGAAACCATCCGCCTCGTCGGGATCGTAGCGGTAATCCTCACCGTGCCCCTCAGCTCGCGCGAGTGCCGTGGGCGCATTCCGTAAATGCGTCGGCACGGCGTCTGAACCGCGGGATTTCACGGCGGCAGTGGCGCGATTGAATGCCACGTAAACCGCATTGCTCTTGGCGGCGACCGCGCAGTACACCATTGCCTGGGCGATCGCGAGTTCGCCCTCCGGGGAGCCCATGCGGCGCCACGCCTCCCATGCGTCCAGTGCGATGCCGAGTGCGCGCGGGTCGGCATTGCCGACGTCTTCGGAGGCGATGCGTAGAACCCGCCGGGCGATGTAGCCGGGGTCGCAGCCCCCGTCCAGCATCCGCGCGTACCAATAGAGTGCGGCGTCGGGATTGGAACCGCGGACGGATTTGTGCAGGGCCGAGATCTGATCGTAGAAGTTGTCCTGGCCCTTATCGAACCGCCGTATCTCCGCACCCTCGACGGCCCGCTTCATGCTCGCCTCGTCGATGCGGCCGTTCTTCGCCAGGGACGCTGCGAGCTCCAGCAGGTTGAGCGCGCGCCGCGCATCGCCGTCGGCCACGCGCGCGAGACCGTCGCGCAGATCTGATGCCATCGATATCGTTCGATCCGGGGCCATCTTCGCGATCGCGCGATCGATGACCTGCCGCACGGCCGGTTCATCCAGCGGGCGTAGCGTATACACGCGAAGGCGCGACAAGAGCGCGTTATTGAGTTCGAATGCGGGGTTCTCCGTCGTCGCCCCGATGAAGGTGATGGTGCCGCTTTCGATGTGCGGCAGAAAGGCGTCCTGCTGGGCTTTGTTGAACCGGTGCACCTCGTCCACGAAGACGGCGGTCGAGCGGCCCATCGCCCGCCCCTGGTGCGCTTGTTCGACGGCGGCGCGAATGTCCTTTACGCCGCCGAGCACGGCCGAAAAGGATATGAATTGGGCCTCGGCATTCGTCGCAAGCATGCGGGCGAGCGTCGTTTTACCGCTGCCCGGCGGTCCCCACAGAACCATGGAATGCAGCATGCCGCCGTCGAGTGCGCGCCGCAGCGGTTGACCTTCGCCGAGCAGGTGACCCTGGCCGTGAAACTCAGCAAGCGATGTCGGTCGAAGCTGGTCGGCTAGCGGCGGCATATTCATGCCCGGGCTAGGGACTTGTACGGCATAGGGAATCACGGCGAGACGATTGGGAAATCGATGACAGCTTTTCGTTTGCGCGTCCAAAGATTTCTTTTCGCCGACATTGCGGGCCGGAATTCGGGTGCGATGGTTGTCTAGTCATCAGCAATGGTCTTCCAGATCCCCTACGGGTCGCCTGACCGAGTCCAAAACGTCAAACGGCAAGACCGAACCCGCCCCCCCGGGAATGACTCATCGTGAATCACCGCGGAACGCCTCCCGGGCCTGTTTGGCTGCGTCGCTGTTGAGTACCATCAGCGAGACATCGGCATCCATGAACGACGACGCATGCAGCTTGGCATTGGCCGTGGCGTTGATCGCCTGTTTAGTCATGGTCATGATAACCGGCGGCATCTCGAGTGCCGCTCGCGCCAGTTCCATCGCCGCGTCCACCGCCTGGCCGTCATCGGCGATCTCCTCGACCAGGCCCCAGGCCAGGGCCTGCTCCGCGCCCATCTTTTCACACAGCATGACGATGCGTTTGGCGCGGGCGGGCCCGACCAGCGCCACCAGCCGGGGAATCGCCTGCCATTGCAAGGTCAAACCGATCTTTACCTCAGGGACATACAGGTAAGCGCTTCTCGACATGACGCGCCAATCGCAGCAAAGGGTAATCGCCACCCCCGCTCCGACGGCAGGCCCTTCGATCGCGGCGATGGTGGTCTGCGGCATCTCTTCCCAAGTACGGCACAGATGACGACCCAGATGGCTCCGCTGGCGTTGTTCCGCGAAGGTCATCGGCGGGTGTATTTCCTTAAGATCGGCGCCGGCAGAAAACGCCCGTAAAGTACCGGTAAGAATGACGACATGGGTATCGTGGTCGTCGTGAAAGGTGCGAGCCGCTTCGGTCAACTCGACAGTCAGTTCTCGGTTGAACGCGTTGAGATTCGCCTCGCGCTGCATACGCACGATGGCAACCGGTCCCTGGCGTTCGATAGCGACGGTGTTCCAACTCATACTCCCTCCCGGAATGTAGCGTGAATGCGTCAGCTCTATCGCTAGATTGCGTAGATGTCACGGCTCGGCCCACCATACTGCCCCCTCCGATCGAAGTCGATATGCCTTAAATGGACAGAGGTGAGAGGCGAAAGACGTGGGCGGAACGGCACGGACGCAGGAGGTCATGACGCCTCATCGCGCTA
>CAXXLL010000002.1:0-2591134 GCA_963662545.2 Gammaproteobacteria bacterium | reverse complement strand
CACATCATCGACACCTTCGAGCCCGGTCACGCGCCCTGTGCACCACCGCACCGCGGAGGCGACCCACCTTGACCCTCGACCGTTCGAACTCGCCAGCCCACCAGCCCACAAATCGCCGCTTTACCACCGGCAACGTTACCGTCTTGCTTGGCGCCGTGACGAAACCACATAGCGGTACCGATCCCGCTCCTCAACGTCCGGTCACCCACCCACCTCATTGCACGCTGACCCGTTCTTGCCCGACACACCGCTTGCCGTTGGCTACCGATCATATCAATCCGAACAACGCCACCCTCAAATCCCCATAGCACCGTGCCGACCAACGCGCCGGCGTTCTTCTCCCGCGGTTTCCTCCCTTGAGGCTTGTCAGACGCCTGCCCCCACCCTCTCGACCCAGTCCGTCCACTGTCTACGGCAGGCATCTGACAACCCTTAACAAAAGCGGACATGCCCGGTCTCGCGACATACTACCCCGGCGACCACACATCAATTTGGTTGAGGTCGAAGGTCGTGGCCGGTGGTCGCGCGCTTCACCCCGCCGTAGGTTTGTCTTGAAGCGTATTTCCTGCTTTTATGTCCCACTCTCGCGGCCCGCTGACGCACCCCATACGCACCCTGAGCGCTGGTCTCCGGCCGACGGCCAGAGCGACGGTGCCAAGTATAGGCGGCATTAACACCTCTTCCCCCCCACTTCACGTTAAACATCCGGCGAGTAGCAATTATGGGTCGCCGCCAATTAGTGGAGTTCCATCCCCAAGCCGGCGGTGCACGTCGGTATTGCGAGGCGCTGCTGAAGCGTAGCGTATTGTGCAAAGAAACCCACAAGGATACGGTTCGCTTCACCCCTCCGTTGGTGATCAGCAAAGACGAGGTCGATTGGGCGCTCGAGCGAATCGAGCCAGTGCTGCGAGAGAACTGACGGATAACAGAAAGGAAATCACGTTTGACATAAGAGGAGTTATACGCACCTCAAGTGTGAACCGCAGATTGTAGTGTCGGTTTTTCCTTCGCTGGAGACCCGACATGGACCCGAGAGTCACTGTAATAGTTCTTGCGACTGGAGTGAAACTCATCCGATGAGCATGTACTCACCTTGTCGCTGGAAACTTGTTCGCACATAGCTATACCCCACGTTCGAGCAGCCGTTACCGGTCCAGTTCTTCCAGTACCTTCCCGAAGCTTTCGATGCTCTCAATCGTATTCGGCACCAGAGCCACCTGCAGGTGCGCGATACCCTGCTGTGCGAAATCCCGGATGCCGGCGGCAATCTCCTGCGGCGAACCGGAAAGTGGCGTGGCTGTATCCGGCGCCATACTCAACGGTATCTTGCCTGTTCCGGTCGGGGCCACCTGGATGGAGATGGTGCGTTCCAGCGTCGCCGGATCCCGGCCCGCGTCACGGCATGCCGCATCGACGAGCTCACGCCGTGCCGGAACCTCGTCGGCGTTGCTGCGTTCGCTGCACAGCCAGGCATTCCACATCTGAACGTGCGGCACCGTGATACGCAACATGCGTTTGCCGGTTGAACCGATCATGATTGGGGGCCCATTGGGGCGAGGGCCGCGCGGGCGCAGCTCGCAATCTCTGGCCGAGTAATAGGTGCCCTCGAAATCCACGGCACCGTCCACCAGCAGGCCGCGGATAATGGTAAAGGCCTCTTCAAAACGGGAGACCAGGCGATCGAACGGATAGCCGAAGGCACGGTATTCATCTCCGTGCCAGCCGGCACCGAGGCCGAGGATGATTCGTCCACCGGAGATCTCCTCCACCGTATCCACAATTTTGGCCAGCATGGCCGGGTTGCGGTACGAGGTAGGTGTCACCAGTGAGCCCAGTTCCACTCGTTCGGTTATGGCCGCGAGACCCGTGAGAATGGACCAGCATTCTCTTACGCCCTGCTGCTCGATGGTGGTCGCGTCGCCGCGATAAAGCAGGTGATCAACGAACCATATGGAGTCGATACCCATGTCCTCGATCAGTCGGGCCATGGCCACATAGTCGCTCCAGCCAGCAGTTTTGCCACCCATGTCCCACTCGGCCTCGGGGAGAACCAGGCCCAGTTTCAACGGTCGCTTCCTTTGTGAGTTCATCGTCTTCCCCCGGTCGATATTGGATGAGTACCTGCATCACCATCTCAGAGCGTCGTAGTCTTATCGAATCTTTGACCTGACACGAAAATCCCTCGAGAAAGCAACGGCGATCGGACATGGCTTCTTCTCATAAATACGGCGGAATTATCGTGAGAAATCGAGCCACTGCCCTAGCAGAAGCCTACCAGCAGAATTCATGGAGACTCAGACATCACTTCGCGAGGGGGTCGGCTCCGGCGGCGTTTCAGTGGCGATGGCAGAAGCGTGGCCCAACTTGTCGATCACGCTCGCTGACCTTCCCAGCACGGTCGCAGTTGCGGAGCGTTATATCAGCGAAGCTGGGCACAAGTCTCGCATTCAGTTGCGACCGACCGAGATTGGCGCCGAAAAGCTGAAGGAACCTACGACGTAGCCATTATACGGGGTGTGATTCCCGTACTCTCCCCGGACCAGAACCAGGCTGCAGAAGATAGAGGCCGGTTCGACTTGATTATGCTGCAGGCATTTCGCGAAAGTGATATTCAATACCATCAAAAACGATCACAAGCACTCGATGAAGATCACTGGTCTGCAACATACAGAACGATAGAATTCATCGTAAATACCGCTGGCGGAAGGGAATCTTGGGAGCGCCAAAAAAACTTTGTAAGTAATTCTTTTCAAGACCTCGTGAACGAAATGCACAGAAATGCCTAGCAAACTGATCGAATTGGAAGTCATGGTCGGCCGCTAAATGTCCGCAAAGGGTCCAGACTGTGTGAAAACTCAAAAATACGACGACGAAATAAAAATATTCCCCACCAGCATAGTTGTTATGCCCCTCGAATAGGGATCGGCATTTCAATTAGATCCAATTTCGAGGGTAGTTCCCCCACTTTTGAAAAATGAAAATAGTTTTCACACACTCTGGGTCGTGAGCCGCCGCCTCGCGGCAATGCAGCATTGCTAAACGTTACGTCTTCTATGCGCCCGAAAGCGGTCGTCGAGTAGCATTGGGCGGAACGTTAGCGGAGCAGGACGGTTCTCGGCCAACAACAAACGTTAAGTCCGTCGCGCTGTCTGTATAAAAATGGTTGACCGCCGGGCAGATCCTCGCGCTAAACTCCCGTCACCATGGAAATAAACACTGTTACTGGGTTTCTAAATGATGTTCGCCCGTTATTTTTATACGGACCGAGATAATTACTGTTCAGAGGTTCCTTAAAGGCGCAAGTCATCGTCATCACGTCATCTGGACAAACTGTTCAATCAGCGCCGACACCGTCTCCGGCGCATCCTCCTGTAGAAAATGCCCGACGCCAGGTAGCGTGACAACCGGCGCGTCGGGCCACAAATCTTTAAAACACCCGATGGTAAATGATTGAGGCAGCGCGCGGTCGGCCTCGCCGAACACCATCATGGCGGGCTTTTGCTTTACCGAAGCGACGGCCTCCGGCGTGCGGATGGATTTGAGGTAATCCACCGTTTCCCTGTCGGCGATACATTGCGGAAAGCGGTAGGCCGCTATACATGACTCAGGCGTTGGGAAGGGCGCGGCGTAGGCGCGAACCCAAGTCTCGTCGATATCGGCAGTGCGTTCGAAACCGACGCGTTTCATTACCGACAGCACGGTACTGTTCAAGTTGTGGATGGTCGGTTCAAAAGAAGGCCCGGCAACCCACACGGGCCACGGTGATGTGCTGAACACAGACGAGCTTTCCTTGGAGCGGCCACCGACAATCGCATTCATGACGCAAAGCCGTTTGACCCTTTCAGGGTGGCGGTATGCAACCGCACTGCCTATCGGCCCACCCCAGTCCTGCAGCACCAACGTCAGGTTGGTTAAATCAAGCTCGAGTACCAGCTTGTCCAAATTCTCGCAGTGCTCTTCGATGGTGTATCGACGGTCCTGTGGCGTTTCGCTTTTGCCGAAGCCCATCTGATCCGGGACCACCACGCGGCCATGCCTCGCCAATCGTGGAATGATGTTCCGGTAGAGGTAGCCCCAGGTAGGTTCTCCGTGGACGCAAAGAAACGTCTCTGTGCCTTCGGGGTTTTCATCCACGTAGTGCATCGCAAAGCCGTTGCCGTGGAAGAAATTCGGAGCAAACGGCCAGGTGCCGTCGAAGGTCTCGTGCGCTTCAATCATGATTTAGTCGGTTCCTTCGGAAAAAAGGGTGATGGAGGGACGATATTCTCGTCAGGATTCGAATTCTAATCCCTCGGTCACCGAAATTTGAACGAAAACGATGACCTCCGGGCTTCCCAGTCTGCGCCCAGTTATGGGCGCCGCGACAACGGTGTTGCCCGCTTTGCTTACCGCCTTTCCGAAGGCCGCGCTGCTTTCTATTAGGGTAGTTGTCGAAATCGACGAATGTCGCATAAGGGTCCAGAGTGTGTGAAAACTCTGCATCAGATAAGATCACTCTTTCGGTCCTGGGGAGTCGTTGATGAGCGGGTTCATTGAAGGCGCGGACCGCCGCCAAACAACGCTGTTTCCCGAGTGTCTGGACGATTATGTCGCTGAGGAGAGTGCGGTGCGGGTCATCGATGTGTTCGTCGATGAGTTGGATCTGTCAGGTCTGAGTTTCAGAACCGATGCGCATGAGACGGGTCGACCGGGGTATCACCCGGCGACGATGCTGAAGCTCTATATCTACGGTTACCTGAACCGGGTTCAATCGAGCCGTCGCCTGGAACGGGAGGCGCAGCGGAACGTGGAACTGATGTGGCTGACGGGTCGTCTGGCGCCTGATTTCAAGACCATTGCCGATTTCCGCAAAGATAACGGTGACGCCATTCGTCTGGTATGCCGGGAGTTCGTGATGCTGTGCCGTAAGCTGCAGCTGTTTTCGGAAGCCTTCGTGGCGATAGATGGCAGCAAGTTCAAAGCGGTAAACAACCGTGACCGGAACTTCACGAAGGCGAAGCTGAAACGTCGGTTGCAGCAGATTGACGAGAGCGTTGAGCGGTACCTGGCGGAAATTGCAAGTGCCGACCGCCAGGAGCGTGCGGTGTCAGGTGACAAGTCGCAGCGTTTGAAGGACAAGATCGAGGTACTGAAGGAAGAGATAGGCCGCCTAAAAAAGCTCGAGGTACGGCTCGAGGAGACGCCGGACCATCAGGTCTCACTGACGGACCCGGACGCGCGCTCGATGGCGACGAGCGGCCGTGGCAGCGGCATGGTGGGGTACAACGTGCAGACGGCGGTCGACACGAAGAGTCATCTGATTGTGGCACATGAAGTGACGAACGTAGGTCATGACCGGGCGCAACTGTCGAACATGTCGGAGAAAGCCAAAGAGGCGCTGGATAAGAAGGAGTTGACCGTCGTTGCGGATCGCGGGTACTTCAGTGGCGAAGAGATCTTGGCGTGCGCTAAAGCCGGCATCACGACCTATCTGCCGAAACCGCAGACCTCGGGTAACCAGGCGAAGGGCTTGTTTGGCAAGCGCGACTTCATTTACCAACCCGAAGAGGATGCGTATGAATGCCCGGCCGGTGAGCGACTGATTTACCGGTTCACCCGAGTGGAGAAAGGCAAGCAGATCCGGCGCTACTGGAGTTCGGCGTGTCCCCGCTGCCCGATCAAATCTAAATGCACAACGGGTCGATACCGGCGCGTCAGCCGTTGGGAACATGAAGCGGTTGTTGAAGCGGTGCAGGCGCGATTGGATCGTGAACCTGACCCTATGCGTGTCCGCCGAGAGACGGTCGAGCATCCATTTGGCACGATCAAATCCTGGATGGGTTCGACCCACTTCCAGATGCGCACGCTGAAACACGTTGGTACGGAAATGAGTCTGCACGTGCTCGCTTACAACATGAAACGCGTGATGAATCTACTGGGTGTCGCTACGCTCATCGAAGCGATGACGGCATGAGACCCTCTGTGGCCTCGAAAACTCCCTGATCCACGGCTTCACTGCCGGCTTCTGGGGCCGTTCTAAGGAATGTTCCATTAACTAACCGATCGCATTGGACCGCGAGCGCGGCCGTCGTAACCGCGCCGCGTTGCGTCTGACGAGGAGTTCTCGACGTGATTCCTCTTCATTCCGAGTTTTCACACACTCTGGGTCGTCAGCGGCCTAATCGCGGCAGTGCAGCACCGCCCTAGATTACGTCTGCAATGCGCTTGTAAGCGGTCACTCGACTTACGTAACAGTGAGCGGCGGCGGCAACTTCGGCTCTCTGCCAAAGGGGACAGATTCTGAAGGATCCCCACGAACTTACGCATAACGCAACGGGTTTGCGGTATTTTGGTGTAAGGCGATAATCGATTGCTTGATGTCTGCCAGCATAAGCTTTACGGGTTGCCTGCAAAAACTTTGCAAGCCCAGAAAGACGGTGGAGAGTACCGGCCGATGCCGGGTTGTATTGGCCTGGTAATGGCGCTGCAGCCCGAAACGCTGCATCGCTTGGCCGACTAACCAAGCGACTAATGTTGCCAACGTACCAATCAGGACGAGGATCGAGAGCCGCTCGGCGCTGTTGGAACGCGCGCTGCGGAAGTGCAGTCCCAAACGGGCATTTTTCATATCCCGGAAACTCTCCTCAATCTGCATGCGCAACTGATAACACCGCATCACCTGCTGGGCCGCGCGCGACCCCAGTGAGGTGACCAATATCCAGGGTTCGCGCTGGCGTCGTTCACAGCTAAGGCTGCGGCCACCACGGGCACGCGTGCCGCGGCAGGTCAGTTGTTGACGGCCACGCTTTTTCTTCTTCACCAGGTACAGGTCACAGGCCAATGGATTCGATACCGTTAGTTCGACTGTCCCGATATGCCGCACACGTGAGTTGGCCATCGCATGCAACGTCCGGCACGGTTGCCAGCTTGCCTGGTTGTCCAGCCGGAAATGGGTGCGCCCGCGGACCCGACCGACCCAGTCCCAACCCATTGCTTCGACCTGTCTAAACCAAGTCGTCCGGAAGCCGGCATCCGTGACTAAGAGCGGGCGACACCCCGGTGGTAAGATCTCTCGAAGACGCTCCAGAAACCGTTTCCTGACACCCCGGTTGTCATACGCCGACAAGGGATGTACTTCTTCGTAGAGCGTCAGTGAACGGCCTCCCACCGGAACCGCCGCACGCAACAACTGCCATGACCGATCTTCGCGCATATCCGACCAGTCCAGAATAATTACCGGACGTGGTCCTTGTCCAAGCACCAGCCCCGCCATCGCCCCATAGAGTTCCGTTCGTTCTCCCCACAGATGACGGTTGCCAATTAACCGGTCGACTCGCTTGATGTTGTGTTTGACTCGCGCCCCCGACAGCAAGGCGCGACCAAGACCGGCTAAGCTCATCTGACGGCCGACCAAAAGGGCCTCAACGCTCGCCATCAATGCCGTTAGCCTTACCGCGTGTATCTGCGGACAGGCTTGCCCCATTATTTTGTGCAACAATCTCAGTGCATGCATGGCGTTCTCCCGTGACCAATTTGGTTTCGTCACCGTTATTGATCACCGAACGTCATGCATGTTCCCTATTGTTCGCTATTTATTTTTCTAAATGGCTATTTTTTATGTGAATTCTCCTTCAATTCGTGGGGAGCCTTCAGGGACAGATTTATTTGAGCGTAAGTTTCTTGCGGGACAGCACACTAGCTTCCTTTACGGCGCATCTATTTCTCCATAGAGCGGTTCCGCCACCGGCTCGGTGTCATGTTGCCGCATCAACTCCAGTAAGGCTTCTTGATCCGACGCTTGCCCGTCTTTGAGGAGTTCAGCCAGCCCCTCGAAGTATTTCTCACGCGAGTCTGCCGGGCAAAACATAACCAGCAACACCGAGCGCTGCGGGCCCGGGTTGGAAAAGGCATGCACAACCTCCTTGGGGACGAGGGCGGTCGTACCGGCCCGGGCCGTGATCTTCTCGTCTCCAACGATGAATTCGAGCTCTCCTTCGACCACGTAGAAGATTTCCGCCATCTGACGATGGATATGGCGCCGCGGTCCTTCAGTCCCAGGCTCCATCACATACTCGAACAGACCGAAATGCCCGTCCGTGTTTTCCCCCCTGAGCTTAAAGGTACAGCGAGTGCCGGTCCCGATGGTCACATAGTCGCCCTCTCCACGCCGGAGCAGGATTGCAGAATCAGGCAGTGTCATCTCGCTCTCCTCATCCCTCGGGGCCAGAGTAAAAATTCACGGCGTTCACGGTCGTGTTTGCTTGGCCCCATTTATTTATCGAGTCGATTCGGCCCCGGCTTACAGAGCGTCTCTCTTACAACGGATCTTTCTGCTTCACAAACGTCTGCTTGCGTACAATTTTATCGCCCTCGAAGTAAAGCAGATCAAGCCCTTTCACCACCACTGGCCCGCCGTCTTTTTCCATATGCAGATCCCAACCGCTCATGATCTTGCCGGCGTCAGCGTCAATAAAAGTGTCGTCTTCTATAAACTCCATTTTGCCGAACTTTCCTTCGAATTGGGGAACAAAGGCTTCGCGAATCGCGTCCTTGCCGTCGTTAATCTTGCCATGCAGCTCTTCATAAACGGCTTCATTGGAGAAAAATGACATGACGTCATCGAGATCGTTACGATTGAATGCGTCGAGGAATTTCAATGTGATTGCGTAAAGTTCGGTGTGTCGTTCTGACATGGTGATTCCTCCCTTGTGCGTCGAAGTGGATTGTACAATGTTCTTCGCGGGCGCTCTGGGAGACTCTCGGTCAACTCAGCCAGCAAGTCGAGAAAATTTCGCTTGGGTGGCTGAAATGGGTCGTCAGCCGCCTCCTCGCGGCAGTGCAGCACTGCTTGGGGTCAGGTCTGCAATGCGCTCGTAAGCGGCCATTCAGCTTGTTTAGAAAACATCGCTGGAGGTGACTTCGGCTTCCGGCCGAGGCTGTGTCAAAAGTCGAAAAATGGAGCCCGCCGCGAAAATTTTCCCCACTTAGGTTGTTATGCACGATTGATTAAGGGAACGCACCGCCTAAGGTAGGCGAATCGGGTTAAACTTCTCCCACTTTCAAAATTCGAAAATACTTTTGACACAGCCTCGGCCAATAACAGACCTTATGAGTTGTTGCTCTGAGCTCGATTATTCGACGGGCATCGATTTGAAGTGCGCGCGGGTGTCTAACGGAGTTACTCTTGACAGTGGGCATACAGCAATAGTGGCGAGGAGTCGAATATGGCGCGCGTTGGAGTGATAAAGGAGATTTGGCGTTTTCCGGTGAAATCGATGCAGGGCGACACAATCGAGCGCTGCAAGGTCACTCAAACCGGCGTCGCGGGTGACCGGTGCTGGGCGATGCGCGACGAGGGACGGGCGGAGATTACATGGGGCAAGCGTTATCCGCAGCTCATGCTGTGCTCGGCGCGGTATCGCGCCGAGCCGAGCGATGATGCGATCACACCGGTCGTTATCACGTTCCCCGACGGGCAAACGATCGGCAGCGACGATGCGCGGGTCAACGCTAAACTGAGCGAATTGATCGAGCGTGATGCGACGTTGCGCGCAATCGAACCAGCTAGCAATCTCGAATTCTACAAGCGCCACAAACCGGACGAACAAGTATTCCTTGAGGAAATGACGGAGCTTTTCGCGCGCGAGCCGGGCGAACCGGTACCGGAGATGTCTCTGTTCCCAGAGGTGCTGATGGATCATGTCGCGGTCCCCGGCACTTTTTTCGACAATGAGGAGATCCATATGATCACCACGGCGTCGATGGACTACATGCGCAGGAAAAATCCCGGCGCGAACTGGGATATCCGGCGTTTTCGTCCGAACTTCTACATCGAGACCGACCCGGCGGTAACGGGCCTGGTCGAAAACGACTGGGTCGGCAAGACTCTGGCGATCGGCTCGGCAACCCTCGAGATCACCATGCCGACGGTGCGTTGCGGTATGACCGTAAGACCACAAGCCGATATCGAATATGACAAATCGATATTGCGCACTGTGGTGAAGGAAGGCGACCAATGCCTTGGCGTTGGCGCCCATGTGCGCGTGCCCGGTGAAATCAAACAGGGCGACACGGTTGAACTGAACGACTAACAATTGGACGCGCTGCGCCACTTGGCAGACAAAGAGCGGCGCAATGATATCGAATCACAGCGGCGTCGGAGCAACGCCTGTGTAATATGTCGGAGACGGCTATCCGTCCCCGTTCGCACAACGAACTTGGAGAGCAGATATGGCGGAGCAAGCCCCCAAGAAAATCGACCTCGCAAGCGTCGATCATGTTATGAAGACCACGCGCACGGTCCGTCTGCGCCTCGACCTCGAGCGATCCGTTCCGGAATCACTGATCGAAGAAGCGATCGAAGTGGCGCTCCAGGCACCGACCGGAGCGAATTCTCAGACCTGGCGCTTCGTCGTAGTCACGGATGAACATTTACGCTCGGGTATAGCTGACCTGTATCGCCAGGGGGCGGAGCGTTACCTGGCCGGTGAAACCGGAGTAACGCGCACCGGCGTGGCCGTCGATAAACAGTACCCTGACGACGACCCGCGTCAGCAAAGAATGCCTCTAATCGTCAAATCGGCGGTCCATTTAATAGAAAATCTGCACCGCGTCCCCGTACACATCATGCTTTTCCTGGAAAACCGCTTCGACCACGAAGATGTCTTTACCCAAGGCTCCATGTGGGGGTCCATTCTACCGGCGGCCTGGTCGTTGATGCTGGCGCTCCGCGCGCGCGGAGTTGCGTCGGCCTGGACGACATTCACTCTGATGTATGAAAAAGAGATCCAGGAACTTCTCGGCGTTCCTGCGCATTACACGCAGGCGGTACTGCTACCGGTCGCCTGGCTCAAGGGTGGCGATTTAAGACCCGCGAAACGCTTCCCGGCGCGCGATGTGACGTTCTGGAACGGCTGGGATAAGCAGCGCGCTGAATAGCTGCTAATGGTTTGAGGTCAGAGTACAAGAACCTACAAGGTCTGCTTAGGGTCCAGAGTGTGTGAAAACTCTGCATCAGATAAGATCACTCTTTCGGTCCTGGGGAGTCGTTGATGAGCGGGTTCATTGAAGGCGCGGACCGCCGCCAAACAACGCTGTTTCCCGAGTGTCTGGACGATTATGTCGCTGAGGAGAGTGCGGTGCGGGTCATCGATGTGTTCGTCGATGAGTTGGATCTGTCAGGTCTGAGTTTCAGAACCGATGCGCATGAGACGGGTCGACCGGGGTATCACCCGGCGACGATGCTGAAGCTCTATATCTACGGTTACCTGAACCGGGTTCAATCGAGCCGTCGCCTGGAACGGGAGGCGCAGCGGAACGTGGAACTGATGTGGCTGACGGGTCGTCTGGCGCCTGATTTCAAGACCATTGCCGATTTCCGCAAAGATAACGGTGACGCCATTCGTCTGGTATGCCGGGAGTTCGTGATGCTGTGCCGTAAGCTGCAGCTGTTTTCGGAAGCCTTCGTGGCGATAGATGGCAGCAAGTTCAAAGCGGTAAACAACCGTGACCGGAACTTCACGAAGGCGAAGCTGAAACGTCGGTTGCAGCAGATTGACGAGAGCGTTGAGCGGTACCTGGCGGAAATTGCAAGTGCCGACCGCCAGGAGCGTGCGGTGTCAGGTGACAAGTCGCAGCGTTTGAAGGACAAGATCGAGGTACTGAAGGAAGAGATAGGCCGCCTAAAAAAGCTCGAGGTACGGCTCGAGGAGACGCCGGACCATCAGGTCTCACTGACGGACCCGGACGCGCGCTCGATGGCGACGAGCGGCCGTGGCAGCGGCATGGTGGGGTACAACGTGCAGACGGCGGTCGACACGAAGAGTCATCTGATTGTGGCACATGAAGTGACGAACGTAGGTCATGACCGGGCGCAACTGTCGAACATGTCGGAGAAAGCCAAAGAGGCGCTGGATAAGAAGGAGTTGACCGTCGTTGCGGATCGCGGGTACTTCAGTGGCGAAGAGATCTTGGCGTGCGCTAAAGCCGGCATCACGACCTATCTGCCGAAACCGCAGACCTCGGGTAACCAGGCGAAGGGCTTGTTTGGCAAGCGCGACTTCATTTACCAACCCGAAGAGGATGCGTATGAATGCCCGGCCGGTGAGCGACTGATTTACCGGTTCACCCGAGTGGAGAAAGGCAAGCAGATCCGGCGCTACTGGAGTTCGGCGTGTCCCCGCTGCCCGATCAAATCTAAATGCACAACGGGTCGATACCGGCGCGTCAGCCGTTGGGAACATGAAGCGGTTGTTGAAGCGGTGCAGGCGCGATTGGATCGTGAACCTGACCCTATGCGTGTCCGCCGAGAGACGGTCGAGCATCCATTTGGCACGATCAAATCCTGGATGGGTTCGACCCACTTCCAGATGCGCACGCTGAAACACGTTGGTACGGAAATGAGTCTGCACGTGCTCGCTTACAACATGAAACGCGTGATGAATCTACTGGGTGTCGCTACGCTCATCGAAGCGATGACGGCATGAGACCCTCTGTGGCCTCGAAAACTCCCTGATCCACGGCTTCACTGCCGGCTTCTGGGGCCGTTCTAAGGAATGTTCCATTAACTAACCGATCGCATTGGACCGCGAGCGCGGCCGTCGTAACCGCGCCGCGTTGCGTCTGACGAGGAGTTCTCGACGTGATTCCTCTTCATTCCGAGTTTTCACACACTCTGGGTCGTTAGCTGCCCTGTCGCCTCAGCGCAGCATTGCTAAGAATTACGTCTGCAATGTGCTCGTAAGCGGTCGTTCTGTAGCGTTTGGGCAGTGCGTTCTTGACTACGATGTTCTATCTCAAAAGCGACGTCTAAATGACCGTTGAACTGAAATTCTTCGACAAGCGAACCGATGTCGGAAACATTAGAAACCGAGCGTTCTACAGAACCTGCGGAACCCCAATATCGGAAACCACGACGGGGTATCCTGGTCAGATCTCCATAACGGTGGGTACGCCGGATGATCCCCGATGTGCAATGCTCGATGCCAAGGAGCCGGCACTGGCTCGAGAGCGTCATTTGATTGAAGGGGTTCGAGAAGGCCCCGAGATTTAAATACCTGTTTCCAGAGTACGGATTACTATGCGGCGGAGCGGGCTTCGGTGCCTTGATTCAACCGCGCCATCAGTTCGTCCGCGGTCAAGAGCTCCGAGATATAACCTTGCTTGAGGGTCTCGACAGTGTACTTGTGGATCATGGCCGCCGGTGTGCCGTCGTCGGTATCGAAAGTACAATTCAGATCGTCAACGAAGATCACATCGTAGTCACGGTTGAATGCGTCGATCGAGGTCGTCATGCAGCAGAAGTTCGTCGCCATACCGATGACGATGCAAGTGTTACGTCCGCGGAAAGGCGGGTTGTTCATGACGACGTCGAGCTTGGTGTTCCAGAAGAGGCTGTACTTCGGTTTCGGAATGTAGACCTCGTATTCGTTGAAGGCGTCGGGCTTCAATTCGTCGACGAGTTCAACGCCCTTGGTTCCTGAATTCAGTGCAACGCCGTCGTAAATCGGCCCCCATCGATCGAGCAACGTACCTCTCATGTCGGTTGAGACGCCGTGCGCGATCGGGATCTTGTGGTCGCGCGCGAACTTGAGCAATTGCCCCATCTTGCCGTACATATCGCGGCCTTCGTCAATCACGAAAGGCTCGCCCTCTAGCAGGAAATCATTGATCATGTCGAGGCACAGGATGATAGCGTCGTCAACGAGGGGCTTGTTTGGAGCTATTCGGCTGTACATGGTGTGGTCGTCCTATCGCGCATAGACCCTACAATCATAGTATGCGCGTCCCGATTATTCGACAAAGCGTCACCGTCGGTAACGAATCAAAACAGCAAGGATAACTAGATTTTCGTCCAGATCGGCGATGACCGCTATGGGTCCAGACTGTGTGAAAACTCAAAAATACGACGACGAAATAAAAATATTCCCCACCAGCATAGTTGTTATGCCCCTCGAATAGGGATCGGCATTTCAATTAGATCCAATTTCGAGGGTAGTTCCCCCACTTTTGAAAAATGAAAATAGTTTTCACACAGTCTGGGTCGTTAGCGGCCCCCTCGCTGCGGTGCAGCACTGTTCCAGATCACGTCTGCAGTACTCTCCATAGCGGTCGTCGCTATCCTACGTGTTCGTTTACAGACGGGAGGTGTTAGATATGAATTTCGAGGCGATTAGTGCTACGGCCGAGAGTTTGGGTGCTCTCGGCGTAATATTATCGGTGCTCTACCTTGCGTACGAAGTTCGCTCGAACACTCGCACGATGCGCGCTGATGCGGGCACCAAGTCCCAGATGGAATGGTCACGATACAACTTGATCATTTCCGAACATCAGGACAGAGACACGATAGTTCGTATATTCGATCCAAATGAAAAGTTGGATAATTTCAGTGACAAGGAAAGGACTGCCATTACTTTCGCGTTTCGTGCTTTCGCACAGCAGGTGGAAGCACAATATTTTCAATATAAGGCGAATTTGCTCGACCCAGAAGTTTGGGAGGCCCGCCTGACTTCGTTTAGTGGCCTCGTGCAATTCCCTGCATCTGCCGAGTGGTGGGCAGATGAATCGACGCTGCCTATTTACACAAAGTCGTTTCTCGACTGTGTCGAGTCGGTCGGAAGAGTCGAGCTATCCCAAACTACGACGATTGGGACAGGCACTCAGAAGATATCTTAACTTTGTAGCCAGCGTGTGGAGCCGAATCCGGGGAAGCGAACTAACGTATGTAAAGGTACACCACTGACATTTCCGGTTTGGGTCGAGGATGACCGCAAAGGGTCCAGAGTGTGTGAAAACTCTGCATCAGATAAGATCACTCTTTCGGTCCTGGGGAGTCGTTGATGAGCGGGTTCATTGAAGGCGCGGACCGCCGCCAAACAACGCTGTTTCCCGAGTGTCTGGACGATTATGTCGCTGAGGAGAGTGCGGTGCGGGTCATCGATGTGTTCGTCGATGAGTTGGATCTGTCAGGTCTGAGTTTCAGAACCGATGCGCATGAGACGGGTCGACCGGGGTATCACCCGGCGACGATGCTGAAGCTCTATATCTACGGTTACCTGAACCGGGTTCAATCGAGCCGTCGCCTGGAACGGGAGGCGCAGCGGAACGTGGAACTGATGTGGCTGACGGGTCGTCTGGCGCCTGATTTCAAGACCATTGCCGATTTCCGCAAAGATAACGGTGACGCCATTCGTCTGGTATGCCGGGAGTTCGTGATGCTGTGCCGTAAGCTGCAGCTGTTTTCGGAAGCCTTCGTGGCGATAGATGGCAGCAAGTTCAAAGCGGTAAACAACCGTGACCGGAACTTCACGAAGGCGAAGCTGAAACGTCGGTTGCAGCAGATTGACGAGAGCGTTGAGCGGTACCTGGCGGAAATTGCAAGTGCCGACCGCCAGGAGCGTGCGGTGTCAGGTGACAAGTCGCAGCGTTTGAAGGACAAGATCGAGGTACTGAAGGAAGAGATAGGCCGCCTAAAAAAGCTCGAGGTACGGCTCGAGGAGACGCCGGACCATCAGGTCTCACTGACGGACCCGGACGCGCGCTCGATGGCGACGAGCGGCCGTGGCAGCGGCATGGTGGGGTACAACGTGCAGACGGCGGTCGACACGAAGAGTCATCTGATTGTGGCACATGAAGTGACGAACGTAGGTCATGACCGGGCGCAACTGTCGAACATGTCGGAGAAAGCCAAAGAGGCGCTGGATAAGAAGGAGTTGACCGTCGTTGCGGATCGCGGGTACTTCAGTGGCGAAGAGATCTTGGCGTGCGCTAAAGCCGGCATCACGACCTATCTGCCGAAACCGCAGACCTCGGGTAACCAGGCGAAGGGCTTGTTTGGCAAGCGCGACTTCATTTACCAACCCGAAGAGGATGCGTATGAATGCCCGGCCGGTGAGCGACTGATTTACCGGTTCACCCGAGTGGAGAAAGGCAAGCAGATCCGGCGCTACTGGAGTTCGGCGTGTCCCCGCTGCCCGATCAAATCTAAATGCACAACGGGTCGATACCGGCGCGTCAGCCGTTGGGAACATGAAGCGGTTGTTGAAGCGGTGCAGGCGCGATTGGATCGTGAACCTGACCCTATGCGTGTCCGCCGAGAGACGGTCGAGCATCCATTTGGCACGATCAAATCCTGGATGGGTTCGACCCACTTCCAGATGCGCACGCTGAAACACGTTGGTACGGAAATGAGTCTGCACGTGCTCGCTTACAACATGAAACGCGTGATGAATCTACTGGGTGTCGCTACGCTCATCGAAGCGATGACGGCATGAGACCCTCTGTGGCCTCGAAAACTCCCTGATCCACGGCTTCACTGCCGGCTTCTGGGGCCGTTCTAAGGAATGTTCCATTAACTAACCGATCGCATTGGACCGCGAGCGCGGCCGTCGTAACCGCGCCGCGTTGCGTCTGACGAGGAGTTCTCGACGTGATTCCTCTTCATTCCGAGTTTTCACACACTCTGGGTCGTTAGCTGCCTAATCGCTGCAGCGCAGCACTGGCAAGGATTACGTCTGCAATACTCTCGGAAGCAGTCATCCAAAATGCCTGGATATCATTGCTGGCGCTGACTTCCGCCTACGGCCAAAATACTTGATAATTTGCAATCGAATTTATTATTCAGGCGTAAAAGTCGTTTTTAATTTCGGCTTTTAGGCCGTCCAATAATAGTTAGGCGTCGCGGAACCATTTACCAATGACATTAGAAGAATTAGGGAATCTGGGTGACTTTATTGCGTCCATCGCCGTTATCGTGACTCTTATCTATTTGGCAATTCAACTTCGGCAGAACACTCGTCAAATGAAAGAGAGTTCCGCTGATATTCGGCAATCTGGCTTGGGACAGCTCTTCGAAATGCATTCTCGCCACCGATTCTTCATTGCGTCCGATGGAGCAATCGCTGATCTGGTAGAGAAGGGACTCGACAATTACGATCAACTGAACAAAACTGAGCGAATTCGATTCGATAGCTTCATGTGGGATATTGTCTGGACATTCCTTCTCACCTGGTCAAGATATAATGACGGGGTGCTCGCCAAAGAAATCTGGGAAAGCGCATTAACTGACTTAATCAGGCAATGGATTGGACGCTCTGGAGGCAAGGCTTGGTGGGAGTCCACCAATATCCACATTGTTCCTGCCTTCGCAGAGATTGTTAATGAAGCACTCAACCGTGACGCCTAGCCCCGCTCTCCAGCCGATACTTGACCACGCCCTTCCTTCGCCACCGCTCCGGTCCGACTGCAATCAAGCTCCACACTGATGTCCGGAATGGGTCCAGAGTGTGTGAAAACTCAAAAATACGACGACGAAATAAAAATATTCCCCACCAGCATAGTTGTTATGCCCCTCGAATAGGGATCGGCATTTCAATTAGATCCAATTTCGAGGGTAGTTCCCCCACTTTTGAAAAATGAAAATAGTTTTCACACAGTCTGGGTCGATAGCCGCCGGATCGCGCTACCGCAACACTGCTCAAAGTTACGTCTGCAATACCCTCCATAGCAGACATCCAGTAGCGTTCGGCGCCAAAGGCGTGGGCGAGCCCGCCCTGATACCGACGCCGGCCGCGATCTTGAACGCCATTCACCATGCCACCGGCGTATGGATCTACCACGTCCCCGCCTTACCGCATCGCGTACTAGGTGCTATTCGCGATATACGATTGTGACGAATTGACGGCCCCAAGCCCGTCGCCGACAATCATCGATTACAATAATGACCCATTCGCAGGAGGGGATTGCCATGTCCACCCGCTTGAGCCCACTGCCAGGAACGGTCCATTTCCTGAACGAGACGATTCACTACCGCTACGACAATTCAATCCCACCCGCCCTCAGCATCGATAGCGGCGACATCGTGACGATGGTGTGCCGGGAGGCCTGCGATGGACAGTTCACGCAGGACTCGACCGTCGCCGTCCTGGACGATCTCGATTGGGATCGAGTCCATGCTTTGACCGGCCCCGTGGAGATGCGCGGCGCCGTACCTGGCGATACTTTGAAAGTCGAAATATTGGAATTGGGGCATCACGGTTGGGGCTGGACCTCGGTCATTCCAAATTTCGGTCTGTTGCGCGCAGAGTTCGGCGACACCAAAGCCGTGCGCATCTGGACGGTGGGAGAGGAGGGCTGCGCCACTTCTGCTATTCCGGGCGTTAAGGTGCCGATTGAACCGTTCATGGGTGAGATGGGCGTCGCCTGGGCGGAACCCGGACCGCATCCGACGATGCCGCCGACGATACACGGCGGCAACATGGATTGCCGCCACACGGGCAAGGGCTGCACGGTGTATTTCCCGGTCAAAGTACCGGGCGCCCTGTTTTCAACCGGCGACGGTCACCTCGCGCAAGGCGATGGGGAAGTAGCCGGCATCGCGATCGAAGCCCCCTTGGATGTGACCATGCGCTTCAGCTTGATCAAAGGGATGGAGATCCCCGCGGCGCGCTTCGAGACCAGCGGTCCGACGACCAGCAAGGTTGACGGCTTGGGCCACTACGTCACCTGTGGCACGGGTCCCGATTTGCACACGAGCGTGGAAGATGCGGTACGGCTCATGATCGACACGCTGGAACGGACCCGCGGGATTGATCGCGCAGATGCTTACATGATCTGCAGCATCGCGGGCGACTTGAAGATCGCCGTACCGGTGCTCGGCGACGGGCATGCGAGCCACGTGACCTACCACATGCCGAAATCGATATTCGTGTAGACAGATTTCGACTCGCCCGTAATTACACGGATCGTTTAACTTCCGGCTATGAATCACGAAGTGAATGGACTTTGCAGAACCTGTGGGTGGCGAATTAGTAAATATTAGCGCGAGTCGAAGCGTCGATACGATTCTTGTCCGTCGAACCTCTGGTGGAGGATTTAGGGCCAATCGATTTCGCAGGTATTTCTTGGGTCATAGTTGAGGGAGAATCGGGACACAAAGCCCGTCCGATGCAGCCTGAATGGGTGCGAGCTGTCAAAGAGCAATGCAGGCGCGACAGGGTCGAGTTTTTCTTCAAGCAATGGGGTACTCATGGCCCCGATGGAGTTCGCCGCTCGAAGAAAGCAAATGGGCACATTCTCGACGGAGCGGTATGGGAGCAAATGCCTTCTATAGCTTCAATTCCAAGGTAGGGCCGTCCACCCTGTATATCACTAATCAGTTTCGTTCCACCTTGGGACGCGATTCCCGTGACACTCGCCACGCGCCAATACGGTAGACGCCCACCCCCAAACAAAGCACCCAAGCCAATTTAGCTCTCGTTTATTACTTAGAAACTCGACCTTACAAAACTCTGCCAAGAAGTCATCCCACACCCTTGCACCCACCAAGGCCTCTTAATGTATGTCGCGTTTGCCCGTCCCAGCCAACTCAGGCGCGTCCACAGCCTCTCTGAGGGCTACATGGCCTACGCCATTGCTCAACACATAGATCTAGGCTGCCATCGCTTCGATAGCGAGCGCGGCATCGACCAGCTTCTGGATGCTTTTATCAGTCGTCATCGGGGATAAGCAACTGCAAAAGGTAGAACAGCACCCATGCGGTCACCGTCGTTTCTATGAAGAGGGCGAAATGGTGTTCAATAAAATACGACGGCCTGTCGATCCAATACATCAATCCCAACCCAAGCCAAATCACTGTCAGAGCGATGAGCAGCCGCTTGAAACCGCGTTTTATGTTCATCCCGCCCAAATAGTAACCCAGGGCCAGAACAAGGGGATGCTACGGTATGGGTCAGATCGAGAACGTCGCTTAGAACGTAATACAGGAGGCCGAATTTTCAGAGTGACCCGATAAACTCCTCTCTTGCCGTATTCTTGCCGTAGGTATGCGCGAGGGGGTGTCCGGTGAAGAAGTTTTTGCTTATTGCTTTGCTGTGTGTTTCTGGGAATGCGGGGGCAGCAGTGGAGTCTTTCATTACCGGCAACGAAATGTTATCGGACTGCGCTGAGACTCCCCGAGGCATGAAATTCATATACTGCCACGGCTACATAGCGTCGGCTTATGATACCCATAACGTCTGGGTGGAATGGGGCGACTTACCTCAGAAATTTTGTTCGCCAGACGAGGTAACGCAAGATCAGCTCAGGCTCGTCGTCGTGAAGTACCTTGAAGCGCATCCAGCAAAGTTACATCTGAGCGGCGGCAGCTTGGTGCTCAATGCGCTCATGGAAGCCTTCCCCTGCACTGAATACCTAGCCTCATGACTGAAAAGCACGAAACGGGTCTACCCGGCTTTCACGACTTGTATAAAACGCTGGACGACGCCACCGAAGTCATAGCAGCCTTCATTAGCGTGACACGGAGCGACGAGAAAGCACCCGAAAGCCTCATGGAAGCCGCCGACAGGACCGTGGGCGAGCTGGCGGGCGCGGATTAAGGAGGCGGTGGAAGCGCCGGAGTTTCGGGACGAAAGCGACAGTCTTCATTAACCATCAACAAGACCGCATAGGAAAGCTGCTTGAAGGCCGCCTAAAATTAACTGTAATACGACCGCCAAGTGAATAGTGTATGTGCGCTAAAGAAGGGTATCAGCGAAGCGTTGTGCCGTAGGCGAGGATGGAAGGCAATTACCTCGAAGCGGAGCGGCAGCAAATGCTCAATGCGATCGCAACACACGCATACTTTGCCGCTGAGCACACTGGACGGCCTGCCTTCTCAACGTCAGTAATGAGCGCAATGAGCGCGGTGCCGCGGCACGAATATGTGCCTGTGGAGTTGCAGCTCTACGCCTACGAAGATACTCCGCTTCCCATTGGCTACGACAAGACTATCTCGCAACCATTTATGGTCGCTCTGATGACTGATCTGCCTGGGGTCGAATCGGAGCACCGAGTGCTTGAGATTGGCACCGGGTTAGGCTACCAAACGGCGATCCTTGCGGAGCTCTGTAATAACGTCTACAGCATCGAGATCATCAAAGAACTTGCGGTGCAAGCGCGCTCACGGCTCGAACGGCACGGTTACTCGAAGAAGATCACACTCGAAATCGGGGACGGATCATGCGGGTTGCCGGAGCACGCGCCATACGATCGCATCCTAGTCACTGCTGCCCCAGACCTAATCCCACCGCCGCTACTCAACCAGCTTGCTCCAGGCGGACGCATGGTGATCCCGGCAGGACTGCTTGAATCGCAAAAGCTGCTGGTCGTCGAGCAAGCAGAAAACAAGGCAACCTCTATACGCGAGATACTCGCGGTCAGCTTTTCCGAACTTGAAACGGAAGAGTCGTACTAATCCTTCCAAAACCCATTAAACCGATTCGCCGCCAACTCCGTATACCTTGTCGTGTGCTGAATATTCGAGTGGCCCTGGCTCGCCGGAAATGCCCCTTTTCGGGGCGCGTGTTGGCCTAATCAGGTCAGCGTAGGGTTACCCATGGGTTGGGGTTGGTGTTTCGGTGGAATGGCCGTTTTGTAGCCCGTTTTCAAAAGGCACCAGGTGACGCTGTGTACTATAATTAAGTTGCAAGATCCCTACCCTAATTGCCCCCGCTGGTTTCCCTGAACACCGGGGGCAATTTTTATTGGCGTTATAAAAAGGGCGCTGCCCGAATTCGTTGACGACATAAAAAAGGCGATCTGCGGCTTTCCCTTCGCTTCCGTTTCGGTCAATAGTAATCGCGGTAAATTTGCTGCCGATGGCCGTTATGGGTCGTCAGCGGCCTAACCACCGCAGTGCAGCATTGCTCTAAATAACGTCTGCGATTTCCCCAGAAGCGGTCGTCAAACTGCTGCAAGAGCGATGCGGAACGCCGACTTCGGCTGTCGTACAGAATCGGTCGTTCAGGTTTCCAATCCCCTCGGATATTCTGCCCCCTTTGGTTTTGTGGACAGGGATTGAAAGATGAACTGGGAATCAATCGGAGTTCTTGCGGAAATCATTGGTGCCGGCGCTGTTGTTGTGACCCTCGCCTACCTCGCTGTGCAAATTCGTGCTCAGAATCGAGAAGCGCGTATGTCGGCGATGCATGAAATTTCAGAAGCGTTCCGGGAGAGTATCGGGACGTTCTCAGACTTAGAGAAAGCAGACATTATCATGCCGAATCTGCCAGTATGAACAGGACACTTTCTAGAAATAGTTTATTGTAGAAAGTGAGTCCATCAAATGTTACAGAACAATCATTCAATGATCGAAGAGAAACCGGGGTCAAGCGACGAAACGCCTGATCCACAGGTCAAATCGAAGACGATTCGACGCGCCTTTACGACCGCCTACAAGCTGTCGATCCTAGAGCAGGCCGATCAGTGCCAGGGGCATGGTGAGGTCGGTGCGCTACTGCGCCGAGAAGGACTATATTCGTCCCACTTGAGCACCTGGCGTCGGTTACGGCGTGAGGGAACGCTGCAGGCGCTCAAGAACAACAAGCGCGGGCCCAGACCAACGCTGGACCCGGTAGATCGGCGCGTGCTCGAGCAGCTGCGTCGTCGTAATGCGAAGTTGGAGCACGAACTTGAGAAGGCCCGCACTATCATTGATGTTCAAAAAAAACTCTCGTCCATCCTGGCGGCGATGCCCGACGACAAGGAGTCGTCATGAACGCGGTCACAGCGCTGGGTGGATCCGTGGGCACACGAGGCGCCTGCGCGGCACTCAATGTGCATCGGTCACGGTACTACCGTTTTCGACGTCCCAAGCTTGCCACGCGGCGAGCGCCACCGCCATTGAAACTCAGTGAGGGCGAACGCCAGCACATCCATGAGGTTTTGGTCTCGCCAGCATTCGTCGATCAAACACCGGCCACCGTGGTGGCTAATCTACTCGATGACGGCACCTATCTGTGCTCAGCGCGAACGATGTATCGGATCTTGCATGAGCATCAGCAGGTGCGAGAGCGGCGTCGTGGACACCGCCGGGTGCACTACGCGAAGCCGGAGTTGGTCGCCAGGGTACCGAACCAATGCTGGTCGTGGGACATCACCAAACTCAAGGGGCCGGTTACGTGGCAGTATTTCTACCTATACGTCATCCTGGACCTGTACAGCCGCTACGTGGTGGGCTGGATGGTGGCTGAACGTGAAGCGGCGGTGCTGGCCAAACGGCTGATCACTGAGATCTGCGCGAAACAGGACATCGTCGAAGGCCAGTTGACGTTGCACGCCGACCGCGGCTCATCTATGAAGTCGAAGTTGGTCGCTCAACTGCTGGTGGATCTCGGCGTGATCAAGTCTCACTCGCGGCCGCATACCAGTGATGATAATCCGTTCTCCTAGGCGCAATTCAAAACGCTCAAATATCGACCGGGGTTCCCAGGACGGTTCCCCCACATCGGTGCTGCCGCAAGACACAGTCAGTCCTTCTTCAATTGGTACAACCTCGAGCACAAGCACTCCGGTATCACGATGTTGACGCCGCACGCCGTTCATTACGGTCTTGCCGACGGCATACTGGCAGGGCGCCAGCAGGCCCTAAACCAAGCGTTCGCGGCCCATCCCGAGCGCTTCAAATATGCCGCACCCACGGTCACGCCGCTGCCGACGGCCGTATGGATCAATCCGCCAGTTCAAACCAAAAAGGAGAGCCGCTGCCAATCAGAATAGACATTGAACTTCGAAACCATGTGTCCTATTTTCATTGACAGGTTCCGTGCGAGGCAACGAGAACTTTGACGCTCTGTCAGACACCGATATTTACGTACTAATCGCCGGAATTCAACGAATCCTCCGCGTCTGGGAAGAAGCGTTCCACCAACACAGAGAAGGAAGGCTAGATGGATATATTTGGGACGTAATGGTTAAACAGCACGCCTCATTTCTTTCAGCGCAATCCTTTCTGCGGGTTTGGGAGTTGAGGCGTGAATACTACGACCCAACATTTCGTCACTTCGTCGATACGCTTGATAAAACCGAGTATAAGACCAGGTGACGCCTAACAAGCTCCAGCCAACGCTTGACGGCCCTCTTCCTTCACTGCCGCTCATGGCTGTGAGAACGGCGGTGACAAATTAGTCCACGGAAGCGGCGGGATTTCCCAGCCGCGGGCGGAGTAAAACTCTGCCACCTGTAGCCTTCGATCTTTTTTGAGATGGAAGGCGGGAGGATGTACACCGTGGACCTATATCTGCGCGTTCGGCTGGCCTGCCATGTTGATGGTCTGAGCCAGCGAGAGGCGGCAAGTCGGTTTGGCATTGCGCGCGAGACGGTGAGGAAGATGCTGCGGCATTCGGAACCGCCGGGATATCGGCGACGCCAGCCACCGAAACGCCCGAAACGGGCCCCCTTCACGGATATCATCGACCGTATTCTGGAGGAGGACCGAACGGTTCACCGTAAGCAGCACCACACGGCGAAGCGTATATTCGAGCGCCTTCGCGACGAACATGGCTTCACGGGCAAAGAGACCATCGTGAAGGATTACGTTCGGGAACGGCGCCTTCGTCGGCGTGAGATGTTTGTGCCGTTGTCACATCCTCCGGGCCATGCTCAAGCGGACTTTGGCGAGGCGGATGCGATCATCGCCGGCGTCAAGTATCGGGCGCATTTTTTCGTCATGACACTTCCCCACAGCGATGCCTGCTTCGTTGCGGCCTACCCGTCAGCGACGACGGAGGCCTGGCTGGACGGGCACAACAGAACCTTCGCCTTCTTCGGCGGTGTTCCCCGATCGATTCTCTACGACAACGACAAGTGCCTGGTGTCGCGCATCTTGCCGGATGGCACGCGACAACGAACGCGAGCGTTCAGCGGACTGCAGTCCCATTACCTCTTCGAGGACCGTTACGGCCGTCCCGGCAAGGGCAACGACAAAGGCAATGTTGAGGGGGTGGTTGGCTACGCCCGACGGAACTTCATGACGCCGCTTCCCCGGTTCGCGAGCTGGGACGCCTTCAACGCTTACCTGGAGGAACAATGCCGCAAACGGCAAGACGACGTCCTGCGCGGCCACCGCGAGAGCATCGGCGAACGGTTTGTGCGTGACCGCGAAGCGTTGAAGAGGCCACTGCCGGCACCGTTCGACGCGTGCGACAAGCAGGGCACGCGGGTCAACTCGCTGTCCCTGGTGCGCTACCGGACGAATGACTATTCCGTGCCCGTCGCCTACGGCCACCAAGAGGTCTGGGTCCGTGGCTATGTCCACGAGGTGGTTATCGGTTGCGGCGCCGGGATCATTGCCCGACACCCCCGTTCCTACGACCGGGAAGATAGGGTCTTCGATCCGATCCACTACCTGCCTTTGCTGGAGCACAAGATCGGTGCCCTGGATCAGGCCGCGCCGCTAGCCGGATGGGAACTGCCTGATGCCTTCCCAACCCTGCGCCGTCTCCTGGAGGCGCGCATGGGCAAGGCCGGCAAGCGGGAATACGTCCAGGTCCTTCGGCTTCTGGAGACCTTCGATCTCGAGGTGCTTCACGGCGCGGTGAAGGACGCCCTGCGCCTGGGCGCGATCGGCTACGACGCCGTCAAACACCTTGTGCTGTGCCGTATCGAGCGACGCCCGCCCAAACTCGACCTGGATATCTATCCCTACCTGCCTCGGGCCAACGTGGCGACCACGGCCGCCGCCAGTTATATGAGCTTGTTGGGTGGAGGCGCGTCATGACCGATACGCCGCAAGTGTTGCTGGCCCATCACCTCAAGACCCTGAAACTGCCGACGTTCCTGCGCGAATACGACAAGCTGGCCCGCCAATGCGCCACCGAGGGCGCCGACCCTGTGCGGTATCTTGTCCGTCTGACCGAGTTGGAACTGATCGACCGTGAGCGCCGCATGGTCGAGCGGCGGAGCAGACAGGCCAGGTTCCCCGCCGTCAAAAGCCTCGACAGCTTCGACTTCAAGGCCATCGCCTCGCTCAACAAGATGCTGGTTCTGGAGTTGGCGCGATGCGAATACGTAGAGCGTCGTGAGAATATCATCGCGCTCGGCAACAGCGGAACCGGCAAGACCCATATCGCCCTCGGTCTCGGTCTGGCGGCCTGCCAAAAGGGGCTCTCCGTCGGCTTCATCACGGCCGCCGCCCTGGTTCATGAACTGATGGAGGCCAGGGATGAAAAACGCCTGTTGCGCCTGCAGAAGCAACTGGCAAAGTATCACCTTCTGATCATCGACGAACTCGGCTTCGTGCCGCTCTCGAAGACCGGCGCCGAGCTGCTGTTCGAAGTCTTCAGCCAGCGCTACGAGCGGGGCTCGATCATGGTGACCTCCAACTTGCCGTTCGATGAGTGGACGGAGATATTCGGCTCGGAACGTCTGACCGGGGCTTTGCTGGACCGCCTGACCCACCCTGTCCATATCCTGGAAATGAACGGCGAGAGCTATCGTCTCAACCAAAGCCAAAAACGGCGGAAATCCCCAAATACGCCTGCTTGACCACCGAACTCAAGGTTGACCCGGTGGGTCCACAGGAACCTCCCACGCTGCTTCGCTCCGCGTAACGCAAGCGCTACACGAAGCAGCGCGGGTCCCTCCTATGGACTACCGGGACAACCCCCCAACACTGCGTACCGCATAACGTTAAGTGGACTAGTTTTGCTCCGCCCGGGTGGACTAATTTTGCTCCGCCGTTGACAGTCCTCGCGCGCGATTGGCGCGCCTACCTGTAGCGGTCAACGGAAAACATAACCCGCCTTTCGAATGCTTTCTCGATACTTGGGCTCCCGAAAATCGGTACTCGGTCGATGAAATTGTCAACGGTCTTCAACTCGATATGGTTGAGCCCCGACATGCGCGAAAGCGGGGGGCACAACTTCCGGTAGCCCGTCCCGACTTCGATGACGCCGTGTGTATTCCGCGTCCCGACGACAACGCCGTCACTGCCTCATTGCGTGAGCGGGATCTTTATAAGGCTCCGCTTGGCGACGGCAAGCACGCTATTACCTGCCCGTGGGTCCGGGAGCATACTGACCAGGTTGATACCGGTGCTGCATATTTCGAACCTGACGACAGCTGGCCGATCGGCGGGTTCAAATGTTTCCACGGTCACTGTGCCGAACGTCACATTCGCGATCTATTGGAGCTTCTTAGCGTAGAAGTCGGGGCGGCGCGGATGAAGCCAACGATCCGGATCATCCCAGGCGAAATCCACCGTATAGTCGATGCTGCCGAGCATCAGCTTGCGGAAGCCGGTCGATACTATCAACGCGGCGGATTGATCGTTACCGTGACCACCGACCCAGGCACACGCGACACAAGGGTCCAGGAAATTACCCAGCCCGCTTTGGTGCGTGCGCTGGCTGGCGCAGCAACGTGGGAACGATACGATGCGCGGTCGCAAACATGGTCGCGCACGGACCCGCCAGCGCGGCACGCTTCAGTCCTGTTTGACTCTATCAGCTATGCGCACTTGGCAGTGCTTCACGGGATCGCCCGGCAGCCTTATCTCCGTGAAGATGGCTCGCTAATGGGATCAGCAGGGTACGATACGACAACCAGAATGTTCGGCGTATTTGATGCTCGGAATTTTACTATTCCGGAGCGGCCAACGTACGCTGAAGCAAAGACCGCTTTAACAACGTTGAGCGACCTGCTGGCCGAGTTCAGTTTTGCCGGCGACGTGGATCGCGCCGCCGCGTTGACCGCCATCTTGACCGCGGCAATTCGTCCGAGCTTACCCGCAGCGCCCATGTTCCACGCACGAGCGCATATGGTTGGCTCTGGAAAGTCTTATCTTTGTGAGCTGATTACAGCGTTCGCGACCCCGAAGCGCGGCACGCCGACAACGTTTCCCCGCGACGACGAAGAGTGCCGCAAACTTTTACTTGCCGAGTTACTGCGCGCGCCTGCGGTTATCGAGTTCGATAACCTCACGAGTGATTTGGTTGCACACAAGAGCCTCTGTACGGCGCTGACATCGGAGTATATTAGTGGCCGGATTCTTGGTGTTTCAAAAACGGCCGCAGTCGGTACTCGGGCGCTTTTTCTATCCAGCGGAAACAACGTCGGACCGGTTCAAGATATGACGCGGCGTTGCATCGCAATTAATCTTTCTCCGCAATGTGAAGTGCCCGCAGCGCGAGAATTTGAGCGCCCGGATCTGATCCAGGAAGTTCTCCGCGACCGTGATCGTTACGTTGCCGCCGCGCTGACAATCATTCGCGCTTGGATCGTCGCCGGTAGACCCAAGTCACCATGTAAGCCCTTAGCCAGCTACGGCGTCTGGTCAGATTTTTGCCGGCAGCCGATGATGTGGCTAGGATGCGAAGACCCCACCGCGTCCGTGTTCGAGGCTATCGCCGACGACCCCGACCGAGAAATCTTATCGCGTCTTTTAGAGGCGTGGTTCAGCGTTTTTAGAAAAACGCCCGCAATGGTCCGAGAAGCCGTCAAACATCCTACCGAGTATTGCGATGTAAATGTCGAGCTTCGAGAAGTACTGCACGACATTGCCAGCGAACGCGGGGAAATTAATCGTAGAAAAGTGGGTTGGTGGATACGTCGTCACGCGGGCCGGATCGTTGATGGCAAAAAGATCATCCGCGGAAGTGGCAATGGGTCATCAGAGCATTGGCGAATAGAAGTCGTGGAATCGGTTTCGCCGGTTTTGTCGGTTTCTGTCGACGGGTGTGCGAAAACTGTCAGTGACCGCAACGCATATGCTCGTGCCAGCCGCGGTGAATAGAAAGTCACTCATCTTCCTAATTAATTGAGATTAGCCAAATGGCGAGTAAACGAAAATCTACCAAAAAGCGTGACGCGAACCAGATTACTGCAAGTACTAAGCCCGATGACGATGAGGGCGTCGCAAAAGCTCGTACAGTACTCCGTCCCACCGTGCAGGCTGCGGTTACGGTTAAGGCGCTCACGCAACAATTCGGCGAGCAAGACCTTACAGGACTAATGGAAGCGCTGTCGGAGCAGACGAAGTCAGCAAACGAGGGCGACCTGGGTCGTGGTGAAGCGATGCTTGCGACACAGGCGCATACGCTGGACGCGTTATTTCACACCCTCGTCCAGCGCGCAATTCTCAATATGGGTGAGTATATGGGGGCGGCAGAGACGTACATGAAACTTGCGCTGCGTGCTCAGTCTCAATGTCGGGCAACGTGGGAGGCGCTATCGGCCATCAAGAATCCGCCGATGGCGGGCTACGTCGGTCAAGCGAATATTGCGCACGGTCACCAGCAGATAAACAATGCGGATATTAAAAAAAGCGGCGATCCTTGCGCACGGGAAAACAAAATTCCGCCAAACGAACTATTGGAGCAGAAACATGGCAGCGAATGGTTGGACACCGGAGCGGCGGGCAAGGCAGGCGCAACTGATTCAGAATTGGAGGCCGTGGGCGAAATCGACCGGCCCGACCAGCCAAAGCGGGAAGGAAACTTCGGCACAAAACGCCTGTAAGGGGGGCACACGAATGCTTCTGCGGAGTCTGGCGAGGGTAATGCGGGTGCAGCGGGCGCGGTGCGCGAAAGAGAAGACCTGTAAACTGAAAATTAACGACACCACAGGGTTCTCGCAAGAGCGAATGGAGGCGCCGACCAAGATACAGCTGCGGCCTGATTCTTTATTGTGAGCGGTGCTAATTGTCCGACGTCAGCATTCATGAGACCAGTTGCGGGATTTAGTTAACGGAGAGATGCTGGTTCATCGAAGCTCACCACCGAGAGCGAAGATGAACAATAAATCGAGGTCTCAACAGACCGCAGAACAGCATGTAAAGAGCATCCGACGGGCAACACGGAAACAATACTCAGCGGAAGAAAAGATCCGCATCGTGATAGAAAGGTTGCGAGGAGAGCATTCGATCGCTGAACTGTGCCGGCGTGAGCAGGACGTGCTGTCTGTGCAAGGGGGTATCACACCGCCGCAACCTTCGAACCGGGATCACCACAAGAGAACATGCCGAGCCTTAATGTCACAGGCAAACGTCTACGCTCAGAGCGCTTACGCCGAGTTGGCGAACGACACTTGGGAAGCTCAAATACCTGCCATCAGACGTACACTATCTACTAACGGTGGCAAATGGTTTTGGGACAATTATGGCAATGAGTTCGAAAAAGGGTTTCGACATGAAGTAGAGCGGATTATGAGCAATACAAGTGCGGCCATAAGATGAATCGCGAGCGCTACCTAAGAAGCGAGCGAGTCCGACGCGTGACATTAGAAAGGACCGTACTGAGCACATTTGAGACGATATAGACGCGATTCTGAGCGTCAGCTTTCCCGTAAGCCGACGGTCGCTTTGCATCAAGCTACAGCCGGGTTCGGTCATTAGCGGTCAGCAGGGTTCTCCCGACTCAGGTTCGCTATTCAGGCCAACATCGCATCGAAGCACAGATTGACCACTGTTTGATGACCTGGGGATACTCGATGCACTTGGGGAAAAGACCTTTTATTCTGCCTATACTCCGATCGAAGTTCATCGGCGTGGCGTTTGGCCTGTGGCTTGCAGAACTGGAGCCCGGTCGCAGCGGCGCTTGTGAGGGACCAGGAGTGAGGAGATACGTCCCGATATTTGGACCACAAATTTCCTTTTTTTCCTAGAGCTGTCGTGTTCGCGCGGATCTAGAGGTAATTACGTCGGAAGGAGGGTGATATGGACCTTGGTTTAAAAGACCGCGTAGCGGTCATTACTGGAGCGAGCTATGGGCTGGGCGAGGCCATGGCCCAGCGCCTAGTCAAAGAGGGAGCACGAGTCGTTATCTGCGCGCGCGGCGAGGAGCAATTGAACCGTACTGCACAAGCTCTGGGTCCCAACGCACTAGCAATCCAGGCTGATGTGAGCAAGGCGGCAGACATCACACAACTTTTTGATAGCACTGTGAAGCACTTCGGCAAACTTGACATCCTGGTCAACAATGCTGGCTGGTATCACCTGAGCCAAGGACTGGATCTATCCGACAAGGAGTGGCAGGACAATCTTGATATCAACCTGTTCAGCGTGATTCGCTGTTCGCGGCTTGCCGTTCCCCTGATGCAGAAACAGAAATGGGGTCGGATTGTCAATATTTCTTCGATCTTCGGCAAACAGCCTAACGCGGGCTTGATCGACTACAACACCACCAAAGCAGCAGTTATCAGTCTCACCAAAACCCTGGCCGACGAGTTGGCCAAGGAAAACATACTGGTCAACGCAGTCTGTCCAGGACCAACGCGTACGCCATTGTGGGATGGTCTGGCCAAGACGTTTAATCCTGACGATCCGGATGGCATGATTAATGACTTTGCCGCCGCGAATATTCCGCTAGGCCGGTTTGGCCGCCCTGAGGAGATTGCCGACCTGGTTGCGTTTCTGTCCTCAGAACGGGCTAGCTTTATCACTGGTGCAGCTTATGACATCGACGGCGGGATGGTGAAGAATATGGCGTAGGAGTGAGCTGCCATCAGAAAACTGGACCAGTTCGTAGGGGCAGGTCAGATCCACCCGTTTCTTCCCGACTGTTCGAGCAGGAACTAACCGTTGCGGAGTTTGTAGTGATGACCGCTTCGGGCACATAACGGACTCACGAGCCTTTCGCGCGAACGTCCGCTATCGAGCGCAGGAGACATTCGGCGGTTGCCAGATACGGTCGAAAATTAGAATCGACATCTGTAAGAACAAGTCTGAGTTTTTACACCTGAGTTCTAGATTAGAAGCTCGATCCTGCTGACGGTAACTTTGACGGTAACTTCCAAAAGTCTAACTGGACATTACTCGCCGCTTCAGTACGTTACGCGCCGAATTAAATTGCACCAGGTGACTCTTAATTCCCAGGCCCTTCGGAATGCGTTTTCAAAGCCGGGCCGTCGCTGGCCGGTTCAAGGAAGTTTGGTTGGCTGCAATGATTGGAAATACTTATCGACGCCTACCTGGCGGGGGTGTTGTCGTCACGCACGGCCGCCAGGAAGCGGACGGATAGGACCGCGGCAACGATCAGATTGGGGGCTAATCGGGGGGCCGGATATTATTTAAATGAATGAACTATCTATTAATCAATATGTTAACTTTTAAGTTTGGCGGAGAGGGAGTCTGGTGCGAACTACTCTCCCATGTTTACAGGGAAAATACAGGGAAAATCTTTCGATTTCCGCCAGTAAATCCGGCTGTGCTTTACCAATATCCTGCGTTTATAGCGCGTTACGGCACCCTGCGATAAAACGCGTCAGAAGTTAACAGGGAATTATCAGGGAAACGAAACTTTAACATCCCTCCTAAATCAATTCGGACGAATATTTAGGAGGGGCAGGTGCGCCGATTTGGCCGCTGCGATTCGGTACCGTGCCGCGCTTTTTCACGATTCCGAC
The DNA here is from genome assembly GCA_963662545.2 of Gammaproteobacteria bacterium. Lineage (GTDB taxonomy): Bacteria > Pseudomonadota > Gammaproteobacteria > JAYYZW01. The sequence continues at coordinate 2,559,001 of CAXXLL010000002.1, read as the reverse complement.
GGCAGAGCCACTATGTATAGTGGAATAAATCAACTCCGGCACCTGAACCCGCTGCTCCAGTCCCATGCGGCTCCGAACGGACGTTAAGCGGAGACGGGATCCGCCTTCACGGCCTGTGGCCACGCTCCCAATATGAGTCCGGACATAATCACACACAAAGCGTCCTTACTCGCATCGATAGCGAAAAGCACTGGCTTTAGCTGCCAGGCCCACTTCGACGCATGCGCGGGAAGGATTAAGAGTAATGCGAGTAGCACCGCTGTTTTAAATCCGGCAAGAACGCTCGTTTCGTCGCCGCGTCCCAACGTGTAAGCGACACCAAGTGCCAACAAAAAGCTATATGCGATAGTCCCAACGACCGAACCGAGCATGACGGAACCGCCGTCGCCACCCATAGCAATTCCCGTTTGTCGACCCCACGCCTCGCCGAATAAGGCGCCATACCAAACGAATCCGAATACGAAGTTCGCGATTCCCGCACATACCACCGCGCTCAGCGGTGCGCCGTATACTCTATTCATAGTTCACCTCATTCATTCATAAGGACGAAATCGATTGCGTCAATTTCGCAATCGATTGTTCCCAGCCTGTGCGATAACCCGCGATCTCTTCTTGCCGGATGTTGGTCTGTTTGAAATGCATGTGCGTACGCTGACCCTTGGACGTAAGCTGCACAGTACACACTGTCTCCCCCGTCGCAGGCGTGCCCCACGTAAATACCAGCCGCGCCGGCGGCGATACCTCTCGATAAGAGCCTACAAATCGATACGACGTGCCGTCTGGCGAGAGCATGTCGACTGCGAGCGTGCCGCCTACGCGAACGTCCAACTCAACATGCTTGCATACGAATCCTTCGGGACCGAGCCATGTGGTGAGCCGTTCGGCCTGCGTCCAGGCTTCGAACACAAGTTCCGCCGATGTATCGAACGAGCGCTCGATTTCGATTGCCCCGCTCATCGTTTTAATCGCGCATTTGGTTCGCGGCCGCCCTGGTCAAGAGTTTCTTCGAGTCGATCGAAAGATTCTGACCAAAAGGCCGAAAAGAACTCCAACCAACCACTCGCCGCGTGCAGAGCATCACGCGAAATGGCACACCAGCGCCGACGCCCGTCGCGCCTGATTCGAATCAAACCGGCGCTCTCTAGTACACGTGTGTGATGCGTAATAGTCGGTTTTCCGACGGGAAAAGGGTCACCCAATTCACCGATAGTCATTTCAGTCTGATGCAAACGTTCAAGCATCGCGCGCCTGATGGGATCCGACAACGCCAAGAAAACCCCGTCGAGTTGCGATGTCAGCTGGCGTTGCCCGTGCCGTATCATAATATGATTATTATAGAACTATCGTATTATTGCAAGAAATGAAGGTGTGGAGGTGTGGGTAGCGAATTCCTATTCATGCGGCGATGGGAGTCTGAAAAAGTCCATTGCAGTGTGATATCCATGAATAGTTACGGAGATTTGCGCGTCGAGGCTGGGGATCACCGCTAGCCATTCCCGGTGTATCTCCGCCTAGCGAATGATGAACCCGCTCGCGGTTGTAGTACTGCCTGAAGTCGACGAGTTTTCGCTCAAGATCCTGAGTGTTCCAGAAGAAGATGTGGTCAAGGTATTCGCGACGGATCGTCCCGATCAGTCGCTCAACGAAGGGATGCGATTGCGGCGTATACGGGACGGTCTTAATCTCGTCGACCCCAAGAATTTGTAAATTGGCTTGCCATCGGTGATACAGGAATAGCGGGTCATTGTCAGAACTGAGATAGTGCGGAACACCCTGGGTAGAAATGGTTGTATTGAACATGCGGCACAGGGCGAACCCATCGACATCGCCGGCTTGCACACCGAAGCCGATGATGCGACGGGTGAACTGGTCCATCACCACGAGCACCCAGTGGCTGTTCAGCAGAATAGATTCACACCGAAACAGATCAATGCTCCAGAGGCTGTCCTTGGTGTTTCCGAGGAAGGTCAACCAGGATGGCCCACCGTCGTTGGGCATTGGGCGGTAGTATTTGGCGAGGACACGCCTTACAAGGTCCTTGTCGATATCGATCCCGAACGTGTTGGCGATCTGCTGGGCGATCCGGCGGCAGCCAAAGCGCGGGTTACGTTGTTTCAGTTCAACGATAGCTTGGATGAGTTCCGGTGATGGGCCCTTGGGACCTGGCTTTCCTTTTCTGCCCGATGAAAACAGGAGTCGATACTTTCGCTTCTTGAGGATGTCGTGAAATTTCAGAAGTGTCGATGGTCTGATAATCACGGCAGCCCGCTGAATACGGCGTGGACTGAGAAACAATGGCCAGAAGCCGACCAAGAATCGATCAAATACCGAGAGATTGGGTGCGCGTCGCCGAGAACGATTGATGACCAGGAGTTGCTGCTTCATGAGGAGGCTGTCGGCGACGACGGCCTTCGCACCACCGGGTCCCAGGAGTTTGGCGATGGTAGTAAATAAATGTGCGACGAGTACTAACAGGTCCTTCATGGCCAGGGAGGTTAGGAAAGGTTGCCGTCTGGAACAAGACTGTCTCAGTTATCGTTTTCAGGTGAAAATTACGAATTCGCCACAGACAGGTACGCGGCCTCGCTACCAACTTCAGGCAAGAAATACGGGGTCCTCGCAATGGAAAAATTGACTGGCAGACGAGCCTTGATCACTGGCAGTAGCTCCGGGATCGGCGCAGGCGTGGCGCTCGCCTTCGCTGACGAAGGGGCGGACGTCATAGTGAATTACCCCGACGATCAACAGCGCGTTAATGCCCTGGCTGTCGTTGCAGCCATCGAATCGCGCGGGCGGCGGGCGCTGGCTGTCATGGCGGATGTTTCGCGAGAGGATCACGTCGATAACCTCATCGACCAGGCGGTCGACGCCATTGGCGGCATCGACATTTTGATCAACAACGCGGGCATCGTGCACATTGCGCCTGTCGAGGAAATTCCAGTCGAGCAATGGGATCGAATGCTGGCGGTACACTTGAGGAGCGTGTTTCTCACCACGCGGCGCATCCTGCCGATGATGTACGACCAGGATTACGGGCGCATTATCAACACCGCCTCACAACTCGCGTACAAAGGTGCACCGGGACTCACACACTACACGGCTGCTAAGGGTGCCATCGTTTCGTTCACGCGCTCGCTCGCGCTCGAGATTGGCGCACGCAACGTTACTGCCAACTGCGTCGCCCCCGGCGCCACGCGTACGCCTATTCTCGATAAGGCGCCCGCCGAATTGATTGACGTCATCCGCGATTCCATTCCCAAGAAGCGGATTGCAGAAGTCGACGATATCGTCCCTGCGTATGTCTTCTTGGCGTCCGATGAATCGCGCCACTTCCATGGCCAATGTCTCAGTCCAAACGGCGGCGACGTGTTTCTTTGAAGCACCAGCTGATGCCGCTTTTTGTTCTTTCCCGACGAAGACGCTGTCGTTGAGACACGGCTAGGGCTTCACCTGCCCGCCCCGATGTTCTCGATAGATTGCATCTCGCCAGGCAAAGAGCGCTGCGTAGTCGGGCTCGCGAGCTGTTCTGTCGACCCATAGCGTGCGCAGCTTAGCGCCAATATTGCCGTCTTGATCGTCACCGTCAGCAGACGCCACAAAAAACAGATCATCTGGCGGTGGGTTGACTAGAGCGAGCATGCAGGCGGCCGTTAAGTCCGCGCGAGTAAACGTGTCGCCCACCAAGTAGCGTCGTTCGGCCAGCGTGTGGGTAAGAATCGTAAGGCAGCGCTTGACCGTGGCGCGGGCATGCTCTTCTGCGTAGCCTGCCGAGTAGTGATATTTCTGCTTCAGGAACTCACCCAGTTGTTGGACTTGAGAATCCGTCGATGCCAAAAGGCGGCCGGTGATAAGCACTCGTGCTTGCGGTCCGAGCACCCCATCCATCAATTCTTCCCACAGCATCACTTCGGCTCTTTCGGCATCCGACTGGGGCATGAGCGCTGGCTGCGGAAAGCGGTCTTCCAACCAGTTGAGAATCGCGGTCGAATCCGAGAGCCAGGTCTCTCCGATATCGAGGACGGGAACCTGGACTTGACCGGTCTGCTGGTTCAACTCGTCTTCGCCCGTCCCAACTTGGTAATCTACTCGCTCATAGGGCACCTTTTTGAACTCAAATCCCCAGCGCGCGCGTTCTGACCAGGGCGATTGATAAATATAAATCAGTCTTGGAATTCCCATCCTTTTTTCCTCCGCGTGACGGCACAAGTGACGCAATCGATGCGACTGCCCCCCAACTGTCCTTGTCCTCAATATACCTGCGCCCTCCAGTTTCGCATTTTTTGCGTTGTGCCAAGTCTATATATAGCCCGATTCGGGAGCCCGCTGGACAATCTCAACGGAGTCTTTGTGACTTGCGAGGCAGAGGAAACGACAAAAGACAATAATGGGCTATAACAGAACAAGCCTGGCGGTAAATTGTACGCTGCGAACGGAGTAACCATGAGCGACTCATTATCCGAATTGCCTCACGTGTGGAGCCCTCTCACCATCGGTCATACCACGGTCAAGCACCGAATCATGATGACCGCGCAAACGGTTCTGTATGCAGAAGATCACATTCTCAGTGATCGTCATATCGCCTACTACCGCGAACGAGCCAAGGGGGGTGTCGCACTGCTCATCACTGAGCAGCAAGCCGGCCATCGCCTTAGCAAGGGATCGTTCCACATGGGGTGTACGGCTTGGGAAAAACGCGCCATTCCCCAGTACGCGAAGCTGGCAGAGGCGGTGCACGCATACGGTGCGAAACAATTTGTCCAACTCTATGCTGCCGGCGTTCACGATCAAGGGACGATGCTCATCGACGAATGGCATCCGTTGTGGGCGGCGTCGCCTATCCCCTCGGTGCTGAGAAGAGAGATCCCTCTGCAGATGGAGCAAGCGCACATCGATGACCTGGTCACCGGTTTCGGCGAGTCGGCGCTGAACGTGAAAGTCGCCGGCCTCGATGGAATCGAGATCCATGGTGCGCACGGCTATCTGATCGGGCAGTTTCTCAGTCCGGCCTACAATAAACGAACGGACCGGTACGGCGGGTCGGTTCAAAAGCGCTGCCAGCTCGCGCTCGAGATTGGCGAGCGTATCAGGCAGCAAGTGGGCACCGACTTCACGCTGGGTATTCGCTTGTCGTTTGATGAATTCATAGGCGAGGCCGGGATCACACAGGAACAAGCTGAGGAGCAGACCGAGATCCTCGCTGCAAGCGGCTTATTCGATTTCTTCAACATTTCAGGCGGTGGTTATCAAACCCCACATCGAGTTGCCCCGCCCATGGGTAGTGGGCCAGAAGGCGTTCTGGTTCCTTTTGGCAAGCGCGCCAAAGAAATCGTGGGCGACCGCGCGAAGGTTTTTATTGTGGGCCGCATTCTCGACCTCGCGATGGCAGAGCAGATCCTTAGCGACGGGGCCGCCGACATGGTAGCGATGACACGCGCGCAAATGGCTGACCCGTTTCTCGTGACAAAAGCACGTGAGGGCCGAGAAAAGGAAATCATCAGATGTGTCGGGGCAAACGAGTGTGTGAACCGTCTTTTCAACAATCGCGAAGTGATCTGTCTGATGAATCCCACGGTTGGACGCGAGCGCCAATGGGGAGACGGAACGCTCAAATCGGTCGCTGAAAACGAAGCAAAAAAGATCGTCATCGTCGGTGGCGGACCTGCGGGCATGAAGACGGCGGCCATAGCAGCCAGGCGCGGCCATCACGTGACCCTGATCGAAAAAGAAGACGAACTCGGGGGACATCTCAATCTGCATAAACGGCTACCCACTCGCGCCGAGTGGCAAAGCGCGATTGATAATCTGACGCATGAGATGGGAGCCGCCGGAGTCATCGTGCGGTGCGGCACGGCGGCGACTAAAGGCTTGCTCGAAAACGAAAAGGCCGACGCCATTGTCTGCGCCACTGGCTCGACGTATGACTCAGGCGGTGGTTTCAGTCCGTATCGGTCCGAGCGTGCGAGCATTCCTGGATCCGATCAGGAGCATGTTCTGGACGTCGAGACCGCCACCCGCCGCGCCCTCGAAGACCCCACCGCACTCGGTAAGCGGGTGATTATTGTTGACGAGACCGCAAGCTACCTGCCCCTCGGGCTCGCCGAGATACTCGCCACACAAGGCGGCGCGGAGGTCGAGGTTATTTCTCCGCACATGTTTGTCGGTGAAGACACTTTCAGCACTGGAGACATGCCTGTGCTCTACCCCAAGCTCATTCAAGCCGGGGTGCGGCTCACGGCCCAGCATCACATTGAGAAAGTAGATGGGAACACGGTCGAAACCTACAACATCTGGGGCGGGCAGGCCCGCACGATCGCCGCCGTCGATAGCGTTATTCTCTCTATGCTGCGGACTCCGAACGATGCCCTGTTTCAGGAAATTCGGGGTAGCTTCCCAGAAGTCCACCGAGTCGGAGATGTGGTCGCGCCACGCAAGCTGGCTGCGATTATTTACGAGGGAGAGCAGCTGGGGCGCGAGATCTGACCGCGAGATTAGCGGCTTCTAGCGCAGTGACAGAACATGGCGTACTGCGCATATAGAAGCATAAAGCCACATTCCGATGAAGGACAAGCCTGCCAAGGGCTGACTGGTATTGGTTGGTCTGGGCAGGTGGAGCAAAACTTGCCGGATGTGGGCTGTATTTGGCGAACGTTGTGGTGGTTGAGCGAGGGGTGTGGGTCATTTTCCTGGTCCCGGACGAACGAAACTCTGCCGGGTCTGGGAAGGTCATCAGTGCGGGGAAGAGCGGGACGGTCAGAGCGTGTCGAACAGGCCCGGCTGGGGGGGGCGCTCGGGGTTCGGGTAATGAGTTGGGGTCGGTTGTTGGTGCGAGCCTGTCCAGGTGGTCGAGGATCTTGCGGATGACGTGGGGGTCTTCGATGCAGGCAATGACCTTCAGGGTGCCGTCACAGGCCTGGCAGGTGGTGATGTCGATGTTGAAGACCCGCTTGAGGCGTTGCGCCCAGGTCATGGCGGTATGGCGCTGCGCTAGGGGCCGCTCGTCGGGGGAAACGCTCGTTTCTTGAACAACGGGTCAAGACGGGCTACTTTGAAAAGACAGGCCGCGTGAGTGCGTCAACACCCACACGGCCCTAACCACCATCAACTGTATAGGAGTTGACCATGGCTACCAACAAGTCTATCAAGCGCGCCGTCATCTACGCGCGCGTTTCCACCGACGATCAGACCACCGAGAACCAACTCCGCGAACTGCGCCAGGTTGCCGAGCGTTGCGGCTGGGAAGTCGTTGCCGAGTTCGTTGACGAAGGGGTCTCAGGCGCCAAGGGCCGAGACAAGCGCCCCGCGTTCGATGCGCTTCTCAAAGCCGCTACACGGCGCGAAATCGACGTCGTGATGGCATGGAGCATCGACAGGCTCGGTCGCAGCCTGCAGCACCTGGTAGGCTTCCTGGGCGAGCTTCACGCAAAGGATATCGACCTGTCGGTGGCGAATTAACAGTCACGCCGCCGCGGGCAGCTGATATAGGCCACCACAATGGTTTTCCCATCGATAATCGTCCAGCCGAGCGATCCGATGTTTCTTAGTCGAGGCCGGAACATCCGGTGTGAAGCCGTCCCGGGAACGGTGAACGCGCGAACAATTGTAGTATTCGTGAAAATCATGGAGCTTCTGCCGCAGATCATGGGCATTCCAGAAAGGCACGAAATCGAGAAACTCCCGACGGATGGTGCCGATCAAACGTTCGACAAAGGGATGAGATAAGGGGACGTATGGGACGGTCTTTACTTCCGCTATTTCAAGGACCCGAAAGTTCGCCTTCCAGTGATGGAATTCAAACAACGGATCGTTGTCACTGCTGAGATAGTGGGGTAGAGATCCTGATCCGGCGATCGCTTCGTTGAATAGACGGCAGACCGTGGGTCCATCGAGCACGCCTGCATTTACGGCGATACCGATAATTCGCCGAGTGAATTGGTCCATGACGACCATCACCCAGTGGGTTTTGAGGATCAACGAATCGCACCGAAACAGGTCGACGCTCCAGAGGCTGTCCTTAGTGTGCCCGAGGAGCGTCAGCCAGCTCGGACCACCAGAACCAGGCCCGAGGTGGTAGTGTTTGGCCAGTACGCGGCGCACGACGTCTTTGTCGATCTTGATTCCGAAGACAAACGAAATCTGCTGTGCGATGCGCCGGCAGCCAAAACGCGGATTCCTCCGTTTCATCTCAACGATAGCGGAAATTAATTCGGGAGACGGTCCTTTCGGACCCGGCTTTCCACGGTGTTTAGGCGTGAACAGTAATCGATATTTCCGCTTCACGAGGGTCGGTGAAAGCTCATGATTGTGGAGGGTTTTAGCACGATACCAGAACGCACGACCCGGGCTGGGCGCATGAAGCAAGCACAGAGTCCAGCTATGACTCGGTCCATGGCGCGCAGGTTCGGCGCGCGCTCGCGCGAGCGATTGAGAATCAGCAATTGGTGTTTGACCAGGAGCGATTCGGCGACCACCGATCGGACGCCGCCCGGACCTAGTAATTTGGCGATCGTCACCATGAGATGGATGAGCAGGAAAATCCCTTCTCGCATCCCATTATCGTATCCAGCTAGGCGACGCTGACAAGACTAGGAAATTGCACTCTTTCTGTTCAAAATTGGAATTCGCCACCCACAGGTCAGTTGATTTGGGCCTTGTAATTCAGGAGGTAAATAAAAATGAGTCTAAGTTTCGGTTTGTTTTTCCCATTTAGAAACCCGCCGCAATGGCAGATGCCCTGGAACAAATTCTATGAATCCCAAATGCGCCTGGCGAAGGTGGCGGAATCCGTTGGGTACGATGAGATTTGGTTATCGGAACATCATTTTTGCGAGGATGGGTGGTCGCCATCGTTATTTCCCATTGCAGCGGCAATGGCACAACGTACCAAGACGATACGTATCGGGACGTTCGTACTGCTGCTGCCGCTAGGCAAGCATCCGGTTCAGGTCGTCGAAGATGCGACGACGGTCGACATCCTATCCAACGGCAGGTTCGATCTCGGTTTGGGCCTGGGCTACAGGGTCCCTGAATACAAGGGATTCGGGATCTCGCGTGGAGAAAGGGCCGAACGCATGGATGAGTCGCTCGAAATCATCCATCGTGCCTGGACTCAGGAGACATTCTCCTTCTCCGGCAAGCACTACAACTTGGAAAATGTCACTTTGATGCCCCGACCAATCCAGCAACCCCACCCCCCGATTTGGGGGGCCGCCATGAGCAAGCGGGCGGCGGCGCGGGCGGCGCGTTTCGGGCTCAATGTAGCGGGGACCGGTGGTGAGAATCTGCAGCAGTATTTCGACGATGCCCTGGCCAAAGAAGGCAAGGACCCGGCGGACTATGGCGTCAGCCAGTTGCGATTGTTCTATGTCGCACCGACGCGGGATCAAGCGTGGGATGACACCCAATATCATGCCCACTACATGATGGAAACCTACGACAAGTGGTTGAAGGAGGCGGCGGATGTCAAATGGTTTCAAGAAACAATGTCGGTATCGAGCATGCCGCCGCCCGAGAAGCTTCGTGATACCCCCGGACTAACGTTTTTCGAGGCCCCACTCGTGATCGGTACGCCGGAGGATGCAATCACGGAGATCGAGCGGTATCAAAAGGCAAGCCGGGTGACCCATTTGGTGATCTGGATGCAGTTAGCCGGCATGGACCCGAAGAAGGCCGAGGCGTGCATGAAACTCTTTGCTGATGAAGTCATGCCGCATTTTAGAAACTAGCATTGCATCGTTTAGTCATCGCGTCAGATAGACGCTGCCCCCATAAACTCTGGGTGAACAAGTGAGGCCGCGGCCGTCTGCTCAAGCGGTCGTGCATCGATGCTTTACTTAAGCCCGCCTCAATCGTTGAGGCCGGGCACCTTTGCCTGTGGGGGTGCGCGGGCCGAAGGGTCAGCGCGCAGCGACGTACGTGCTGCACGTTTTCCGAGAACGCCGAGAATGCGTCGGATTGCCGTCGGCTTTTATACTTTACATATTGGCCGCCGCTTTTGGCTCGCCGCGCTATCGGACGGCTCGATACCGTAGTTTGTAACGGATTGCGGCCAAAGCGCTCGTCTGAAAACGTCAGCTCCAAGGACTGCAATGGGTCTTTAGCCGGCTAATCGCGGCAGTACAGCACAGCTCCAGATTACGTCTGCAATGCCCTCGTAAGCGGTCGTGGTAGAGCGGGCGGCTTAGGTACGACCCTCTCGGTTCGATAACTTCGCGAAGCGAAGTTGGACGCCGCAGCAAAGGGGAGGCGCCCCGCAGGGGTGAGCAAACAAAACTTTGTTTGCGAATCAATCCCTCCCCCTCCGTCACTATATTCATGAGGATGCAGATTAGGCCGAATCATTGTGAACCCTTTAACCACTCCTTGAGGTCGGCGACTTCCGCTTCCAGCTTACGGACTCTCTGTGCCAGCTCGGACACACTCACGCGCTCCGAAGTACCGCCAGCCTTCGCGGCTTGCGCTCGCACAGCGTGTGCCTCAAGGTCAACGTGACCGGAGAACAGGTGCATGTACCCTGCGTCCTTGCGCCCCGGCGTGCGCGGCAGCTTCACCGCCAGCGGATCGTCCTCCCGCTCGATCAGACCGGCGAGCGCTTCCACGACCGCCGCATTATCGGCGAAGGTATGCAGGCGCCCACTGTGCGCTCTTAGCTCACCGGGCGTTTGAGGACCGCGAAGCAACAGCAAGCAGACGATGGCGAACTGGGGCGGGTCGAATTGATAATTACTGAAGTTCGTATTGCAAAAGCGCTGTTTGTACTTTTCCACTCCACTCTTGAAATTCTCTTCCACGGGCACGAGGTGTTTGGCTCCCAGGTCGCGAACCGTACGCTGCACCAGGCCTTGCTCCAGCAAAGTCACGGGGTTGCGCCCGGATTTCTGATTGCAGGCATTGGTCAGGGCATTGAGCGTCAGTGGATACTGGTCCGGCGTGACGACGGACTTCTCCATCAGGCAGCCGATGACGCGGGCTTCATTGGCGGTTAAGTGCGGTGGCATCGGTAAACCTTCCTCGTAGGGCGGAATTCCTTCCGCGACCGTCCACTATGGACCGGGGCTGTGTGAAAAGTTATCTCGAATTTCTAAGTGGAAGAAGCGTAGCCCGATTCACCTACCTTAAACGGCGCGACCCCCTAATCGACCGCTCATAGAAATTCTAGTGGGATACATTTTCGCAGCGTAGAGCATTTTTCAGCTATTGACACAACTTCGATCGCACCGGGCCAGCCATTTCCCAACGGGGCCGTACTTCTCGCCTTGGTGCCGGTCGAAATGATCAGATCCTGGGCGCATCGGCTTGCCATACGGCCCTCCCATCATCCACAGCAGAGCCAGCACGAGCAGCAATGCAACGGCCGCGAAAAACTTCGCAAATCGGAACATCATCCCTCTCCGCCAATAAATAAAGGGCCTCGTAGGCCCTTTAGAAAGTCGTAGCAATTCGCGTTGTGAATGGTTTCGGGAACAGTATACGGTTACGCCAACGCGCTCACGTGATCACCGATTACGCGATACGGCGGCAAATCATATACTGCCCCCGAATTCGGATGCCTCGGAGCGGCCCCAGGTGGGACGTAGGGGCTTGTTGGCTGCAAGGTTTTGCCCGCATTGGGGACCATAACTCTGCCTTCGAGTCTAGACCTAGCAGCAATTTTTAAAAAGTAATTACCTAGCGCTGCAACGTTTGTTTGCATTGTGCACTGCAAGGTGGTCCGACGGCCATCTAGCTTCGGCGTCCCCGCAGGCATTTTCGGCCGCTTGCTTCGCTCAAGCGCGGGAGCGCGAAAGCTCAATACTTCGTCAATTGGTGCCCGCCCGCGACATAAGCCTTCATCATGTCAAGGCAGCGATCGTCCTCGGCGATGAGATTGGCGAACAGGTCACCTTCCTCGTCGACGCCTTCCGCCGTCGTTTTGCCGCAGCTCGAGCGTAGGACCTGCTTGATGTAGGCCAGCGCCGCCGGTGGCTTGTCCAGGAATTCGCGCGCCATCTCCGTGGCGGCCTGCAGCACATTGCCTTCGACGTAATGATGCACCAGACCTTCGGCGGCGGCTTCGCGCGGGTTGAAGGTGCGACCGCGCAGGACCCATTCGAGGGCCTTGGCAGTGCCCACCGTGCGCGCCAGGCGCGTCGTGCCGCCCGCTCCCGGCAGCAGTCCGACCAGGATCTCCATCTGCCCGATGGTGTAGTCGCCGGGGCCTGCGAGGCGGATGTCGCAGCACAGGGTCAGCTCGCATCCGCCACCACCGCAAAAACCATTGATGGCCGCGATGGTCGGCTTGCGCGAATTGTCGACGTTTTCCCACATCATGCGCAGAGGCGTGCGCGCGAACCTCGGATCCGGCAGACCCGAAGCGCGGCGCGTGCGCAAAGCCGCGGCCATCTCGATGATCTCCTCGACCGAGAAATGACGAATGAAGACATCGGGCAGACCGCCCGTGAAAACGATGACCTTTACGATTTCGTCGCTTTCGAGCGAGGCCATGATCTCGCTCGTTTGCGCCACCATGTCCGAGGTGAAAAAGCCCTTCGGCGGGTTGGTGAAGGTAACGGTCGCGACGCCGTCATCGATGCTGCATTCGACTTTGCCCATGGTTTATCCCCCTGGTTAATTCACCGGTTCGTTGCCGTCAGAGTACCCGCTTTGACTACTAAATAGGTGTTCCAAAAACTCGATCAAATAAAAAGAACTCAGGTGACATTCAGAGATCAGAGGTTGTATCGAGCAATCTACGTTCCCGAAAGAGGTCACCTGAGTATGGATAGTTTAGTGTCATTGACGCGCTCACAGAAACGTCGCTTTAAGCGGTTGATTCAACGCAGCGATAACGGGCGGGTGGTTCGCCGCGCTCAAGTCCTGTTGCAGTTAGCTTCAGGCGTCTCACCGACGGCCGTGTCACGCAGTTTGTCGGTCGCGCGTTCAACGGTTTATCGATGGGTCACGCAATTCCAGACCGCGGGTGAAGCCTTTCTCGAGGCGTGCGGCTCGGGCCGGCGGGCGTATACGGTGGATGACACCCTGTTGGAGACGCTCGCCGAGTTAGTTGAGCAGCCGCCCAGTGATTATGGCTACCTGCGCAGTACGTGGACGAGCGAGATGCTGGCCGAGACGCTGAATTCGTTGCTGTCACGGCCCATTCACGCCTCTACGGTACGTCGCTGGCTAGTTAATTTGGGATTCGGCTGGCGTCGTGCTCGTCCGACCTTACATCTGCGCGACCCACGGGCAGCCACGCGCCTGAAAGCCATTCATCGTGCGTTGTCTCGAGCCCCATCGGGGCATGAAGTGTTTTACGCCGATGAGGTCGATATCGACCTCAATCCCAAAATCGGTTTCCTTTGGTCTACTCAAGGTTGTCAACGTGCCATCCCCACGCCTGGGCAAAACCGGAAACGCTATCTGGCGGGCGCGCTGCACGCACGAACCGGTCGCGTTGCGTATGTCGAGGGCACACGGAAAAACAGCGACCTATTCCTTTGCCTGCTCGACCACCTGCGGCAAACTTACCGCGCCGCGCGTCGAATTATCTTGATCGTGGATAACTACATCATCCACAAATGTCGCTTGGCACACGTCTGGCTAAAGCACAATCCGAAATTCCGATTGCTGTTCCAGCCGGCCTATCAGCCCTGGGTCAATGACATTGAGAAACTCTGGAAACAGTTGCACGACAATGTCACCCGGAATCATCGTTACTCGACCATCGACCGTCTGATGGACGCAGTACGTGCCTTCATGCGTGCGGCAAGTCCATTCCCGGGAAACTGCCCGAGTGTCGGATTTGGATCACCTATTTAGCCTAAAACACGGGGCTTATCGCCGCGGCCGAGTCGGTGACCATGTCCCTTGACGAAAGCGCTCGTTAATATACCGAAATAATCGACTAACAGGATGTTGAAGAACGATAGAAAATCGCATTTCAACAGGCTGAGATTCGGGGAGTCATCATGGTCACCCCAATTGCTGGAACGATACCGAGGAGTACGGCTTTGCAGCGATCAGCCAGGCGCTTTCTCGCTACCTCAAGCTAAAAACACGGTCGATCGGCATGCAGCGATTCAAGACGGTCGAGGAGATGGAGGCCGTACCGCGTATCCGCAGACCGGATCCGAAAAAGAAGTCGGCGACCGATCAAGTCGTCGGCCAAAACCGCTGGCCAGCGTCGAGGTCAGTTACGGTACGACCTAGGTCGCGCGCGACGACCCGATGGTAAGATGCCTAGAATATCAATCGGGTGGATGAAAGGGCATGAAAGAGCGCAGAGACATCATTCCCACTGGCATGGAGAACATCTTCGAGCGTTTCCATTACGCGCCCGGCGTCTTGGTCGACGATACCTTGTACATCGCCGGGCAAGTGGGACGCGATGAGAACCTGAACGTCATCGAGGGCACTGAGGCGCAATTCACCCAGGCCTTCGAGAACGTGAAAAAAGTGCTGGCGGCGGCCGGGGCCGGATTCGATAACGTCGTTGAAATGATCACGTATCACGTCGACATGCGGGATTTGCTGTTGTTCATGGAGGTTAAAGACCGGTACTTCACGGGCCGTGTGCCCGCCTGGACCGGCATCGGGGTTACGACGCTGGCGATGCCGGGATTGCTGGTGGAAATTAAGTGCACGGCGAAGCTGGCGGACTAAAATCGGAGAAAAACATCGCTCTCGAAACGGGTCTCATCAGCATGCGGCTTGCACAAGTAAATAATACTTTGATATCGGAGAACCTATAAATTACAATGGAATACACTGTTTTCATCAGCTTAGATCTATCTTTCGATACCGCCTCGTAAACGCACATCGAAGTTCATGGGGAGCGGGGAATGAATCAGGTTTGCGGGCTTTTTGCCGTATTGCTGCTGGCGTCGACTTTCACGGCCATCGCCGCCGATCTCGAACAGGCGCGACGCCTGATGGAACAAGGAAAAGCGGAAGATGCATTCCGGCTGCTCGCTGAAGAGCAAGAGCCCGCGGACGACCCCGAATTCGATTACATCTACGGCATCGCCGCGCTGGATTCCGGACGCGCGGGCATCGCCCTATTCGCGTTTGAACGCGTGCTGGCGGCCGATCCGAATCACATTTACGCGCGCGCTGAATCGTCGGCGTGGGTGGTTTCAATCTGACGCCGTAACGGCTGCTCGACTCGAAGCTGTCGCGATGGTTTCGCGTCGCTCGCCCCACCTGCTACCCATGTTTCCGGTGCAAGCGAAATGGCCTTGTGCAGGGCCGGCTTCTCTTGGATCGCATCCTCATAATCTTGCGCTCCTGACACCCTGCGGAACTTAGTTCGACCATCGGTTATCATCCGATGGCCGCGGTAATGCGCGTGGCCGCGCCGGGATTCTCGGACGTTCCCTGCGCGTTCGGGGAGGGGGACGGACGAAAAAAATAGGTGGAAATTGACCCATGGTCGAGGCGACGGTCGTAGACGACATCCGTACGGACATCGAGCGTGAGCGGTGGTCGCTACTGCTGCAGAACGTCCGCGCATCGACTCTGCCGACGGTTTTCGTCGGCGCGATCTACGCCGCTTTTTTCACGCAGTTTGCGGCTGTCCCGCAGACGTGGATGTGGTGGCTGGCTTTGGTTTCGGTCCTGGCCCTGCGATGGTGGGTCGCGCGCCCAGCCGCCTCTGAGAGCGAATCCCTGCCCGTGGCACCGATCTGGCTTTTCTACCTGATCATGCTGGCAACGGGCACGATTTGGGGTATCGCCCCGGTGCTCATCGCGTGGCTGGTCGACGAGATCATGATGTTTACGGCGCTGCTCTTTGCCACGGGTATCGGGATCGCTGCGTTCGGCTCCTACGGCATCAATCTCTATGCCGTGCTGGCCGTCACGGTCCCGATCGGGGTCGCGAGCCTCGGCGCCATCGCGGCCAGCGGTAATCCGGCGTACTACGCGGTCGGGGTTGCCTTGGTCCTGCTCTACGCGCATCAGTTCGTCGTCATCCGCCAAGCGCGGCACGTTCTCGAGACGCAGATTCGCTTAAGGCTCGAGAACGCGATGCTCGCGGAACAGCTCGGCGCCGACGCTGAAAAGACGACGGCCGAACTCAGCCAGCGCATGGACACCGAACGGCTGTTGCGGGCCGCCAGGGACCGCGCGGAGAAGATGTCGGCGACTGACGGACTGACCGGGATAGCCAATCGCAGATACTTCGACAAGCGGCTTAATTCGGAGATCTCGCGCGCATTCAGAGACCGGACTTACCTATCGCTGGTGATCTGCGATATCGATTACTTCAAGCAGTTCAACGATCTCTACGGCCATCAAGAGGGCGATGAATGCATAAAGTCATTTGCGCGTATCCTCGAATCCTACTGTCGCCGCGGCGGCGATCTGGCGGCGCGTATCGGCGGCGAAGAATTTGCGCTGCTGCTGCCGTCGACGGATCATGAGGCCGCGCTCAAACTGGCGGAAAACACGCGTACTGCGTTCGACGAACTGGCGATCCGGCACGAGGGCTCGCAAATCAAGGACAACGTGACCGCGAGTTTCGGGATCAGCACGACGATGCCCGACGATACGGGCGCCGGCGAGACCTTGATGGGTGTTGCGGACAAGGCACTTTATCTGGCCAAAGGGCAGGGCCGAAACCAGGTGGTCAGCGAAACTTTGGTGGGAACTTCGGCGATCGCCGGGGAGTAGGCCGCGGGCTGCTACCGTCTCCAGGTAGAATTTAGCCCGGTGGGTGCCGATACTAGGATTGGCACCCGAGAATTCGAGTAGAAAATATTTCGCCCGCAAGCGGGCGAAGCAGTGGCGGATCCGCATGCCGGGGTCTCGGCGATAAGCCGCGTTACACAATGCGAGGAGACCGAACATGAATTTCCTGTTTCTATCATTCGCGATCATCGCCGGCGGCGGCCTGCTCGCCTACCTCAAAGCGCCCTTGTCGATCGCAACGGCGGCCTCGGGAATCGGCCTATTGGTCTTGAGTAACGTTGGGCAAGGGGTACTCTCCGGCCTGTTGATGGTCGCGGCATGGCTTACCTGGGCGGTGATGTTGCTGCTCAATTTCGGTGATTTACGCCGGCGCTACTTGACGGCGCCGGTGCTCGCCTTTTTCCGTAAATCGCTGCCCACGATGTCCCAAACAGAGCGCGACGCGCTCGACGCTGGCACCGTGTGGTGGGATGCGGAGCTTTTCTCTGGTGCACCCGACTGGCGCCGGCTGCTGGATTTGCCGGCCAAGGCCTTGAGCGACGAAGAGCAGGCTTTTATTGACGGGCCCGTCACGGAACTCTGCGAAATGGTGAACGAATGGGAGATCTCGCGCGAACTCGGCGATCTGCCGGCATCGGCTTGGGATTACATCAAGACCAGCGGGATCCTCGGGATCATCATCCCGAAGGAATACGGCGGGCTCGGTTTTTCGGCGCACGCACATTCCGAAATCATGATGAAGCTGGCGACCCGGTCGGGCACGGCCGCGGTCAGTTGCATGGTGCCGAATTCACTTGGACCGGCCGAGTTGCTCATGCGCTACGGTACGGAAGAACAGAAAGATCATTACCTGCCGCGTCTCGCGCGTGGTGAGGAGATCCCTTGTTTCGCATTGACGAATCCGTATGCGGGATCCGATGCGGCGAACATCCCGGATTTCGGGATCGTCTGCGAGGGCGAGCACGACGGCCGCACGGTTCTCGGCATGCGGGTGACCTGGGAAAAGCGCTATATCACGCTTGGCCCGGTGGCAAGTTTGCTCGGGCTCGCATTTCAGCTCTACGATCCCGACGGGCTGCTCGGCGACGGTGAAGACGAAGACGTCGGCATTACCCTGGCCTTGATCCCGACCGACCATCCGGGCGTCGAGATCGGACGACGCCACTATCCGGCGCGCCAGGCGTTTCAGAACGGACCGAATTCGGGACGTGAGGTTTTCATTCCGATGGAATGGATTATCGGCGGACAGGCGCGCTGCGGTGACGGATGGCGGATGTTGATGAACTGCCTTGCGGTCGGCCGATCGATTTCACTGCCGGCATCGAGTGCGGGCGTGCTCAAGGTCTGCGCGCGTACGACCGGAGCCTATGCGCGTGTCCGTCAACAATTCAACGTGCCGCTCAGCCGTTTCGAAGGCGTGCAGGAAGCGATGGCGCGTATTGCCGCGAATACCTACCTGATCGACGCCGCCCGCAACGTCACGGCCGGTGCTCTCGACATCGGGGAGGAGCCGTCGGTGCTGTCGGCCGTGCTCAAGTATCAGGCGACGGAGCGCATGCGTGCGAGCGTTAACGACGCGATGGATGTCCACGGCGGCCGCGCGATCTGCGACGGACCATCGAACTACCTGTTCCATCCTTACATGGCGGCGCCCGTCGCGATCACGGTGGAAGGGGCGAATATTCTCACCCGCTCCTTGATCATATTCGGCCAGGGCGCCGTACGCTGCCATCCGTGGTTGCTGGAGGAGATGAATGCCGCGGCGCTCGACGATCCGGACGACGCGCTGGCGCGTTTCGACAACGCCTTCATGGGACATATAGGGCACATTCTCACAAATCTGGCGCGGGCCGCGTTCCGCAACCTTACCGGCGGCAAACTCGGCAGTGCCCCCTCGGTCGGCGAGGTCAATTACTGGTACGCGCAACTGGAACGCGCGAGCGCCTCGTTTGCCGTCATTGCCGACGCCACACTGGCGCAGTTGGGCGGGGCCTTGAAGCGCCGCGAAATGTTGTCGGGGCGGTTTGCCGACGTGCTGGGTGAACTGTATCTGCTGAGTTGCGCGCTTAAACATTTCGAGGACGGCGGCAGGAGCGCGGCGGAATTGCCGTTGCTGGAATTCGCCATGCGCGACGGACTCTATACCGTGCAAAGCCGCTTGGATGAAATCCTGCAAAACCTCCCCGTGCGCAGTGTTGCCTGGGGTCTGCGCAGGGTCGTGTTTCCCTGGGGTCGCCGCTGGCGTCGGCCGAATGACGAGCTGACTACAAGCGTCGCGAATTTGCTCGCGGAATCGCGCGAAGTTCGCGATCGCCTTTCATTCGGCATGTATCTGGTGGATTCGGAAAGCGATCCTATCGGATGCCTCGAGTACGCGCTCAGGACGACTGAACAGTGCGAAGCGCTGTCGCAACGCGTGCGCGAGGCGATCAAGAGCGATACGTTTCGAGCATATGGGGTGGACGTGCCTACCGCCGCGCTCGAAGCAGGCGTCATTTCGGAGACGGAAGCCGAACAGCTACGGGTGCTGGAAAAAGCCATCCGGCGGGCCATCGATGTTGACGATTTCGACTCCGCCGAGCTGTGGGCGGTAGCGGCGGAAGCGGACCGGGCCGCGGACGCGGCGTGACGAACTGAATGAGCTGCCGGATCCGTGGCTGCAGCTGACGACGAGATACTCGATGTCGTCGATGCCGACGATCGCGTGGTCAGCGAGGCGTCGCGCGCCGACGTCCACGCGAACGGGCTAATGCATCGCTCGGTACACGTCCTGGTGGTCAATTCCAGCGGCAAGGTGCTCACCCAGCGTCGCGGATTGCACAAAGACTGCGATCCCGGACTTTGGGACACCTCGGCCGCCGGCCACGTCGGTCGCGGAGAGCGATATGAAACCGCGGCAATCCGAGAACTGCATGAGGAGCTGGGACTTGAAGGACTTCGACTCCACGGCCTGTGCCAATTACCCGCGGGTCCCCGCACGGGATTCGAATTCGTTCACGCCTATCTCTGCGTAACCGATCTCGTGCCGGTTCCCGCCGCGGACGAAATCGAGGACATCGCATGGCATACGTGCGAAGACCTGCGCGATCGGATGTCGCGTGATCCGAGTCACTATACCGATAGCATCAAATTGATATTCTCGGTGTATCTGAATTCTCTTCGTAAAAACCGGGAGCCTTTATGGCATGGGGACACGTCGTCGGGCGGTTAAGAAATCGAGGATAGATTTTCCGCCGCTAGCTGTTGTCGAAGCTGGGCGTCCAGAACGGCGTCCACCTCGCGGGTGTCGCCCGCGAACAGGGCCTGATCGACGTCAGTACTCTGGCCGGGGGGTGAGGCATCTCATCATGGGCCGTGCAACGGAGTTTGCTGAACCGACTCGCGACGAACGCGGGTGAGATATGCGGGCTGGCGGCATTGTTTTCGACGGCAGCTGCAAGCGCTGCTCCCGTCTGGTCGAGTATCTTCGGCAAACGGGTGAGCAGCATCCTGAATACCATGCCTCACCCGTCCCGTCGTTCGGCGACCCCCAAGCGCGCTTGTTGATCGTTGGACTGGCACCGGGGCTGCACGGTGCCAACGCGACCGGCCGGCCCTTCACCGGAGACCACGCCGGTATCCTCCTGTATCGTACGCTGCACCGCTTCGGCTTTGCGAGCCGTCCGCACTCGCTCAGCGCGGAGGATGGCTTGAGCTTGCTGGATTGCCGTATCACGAATGCCGTCAAGTGCGTGCCGCCCGCAAACAAGCCGAAGGCCGCCGAAATTTCGAACTGTAATTCCTACCTTGCTGCGGAATTGAAGACATTGACGAAAGATTCGGTTCTCATCGCGCTCGGCCGCATCGCGCACGAGGCCATTGCTCGAGCGCTGAACCTGCCTTTGAAACAACTCAAATTCTCACATAACGCCGAACACGAATTGGCCGGGCAGGACTTGTGGTTGATCGATTCATATCACTGCAGCCGCTACAACACGCAGACCGGTCGCTTAACCGAGGCGATGTTCGACCAGGTGTTCGAACGGGCGCGATTACGTTTGGGGCGGAAGTCGGCATGACGGTTGGGGATCGATTGTCGTCGCTACGCGCGAGGTGTCGTGATATGCCGACCTCGGCGGGGATTTACCGCATGCTCGACGATCGCGGCCAGGTCATCTACGTCGGTAAGGCGCGCCATCTACGCAAGCGCGTCAGCAGCTATTTCAATCGCCAGACGGGTGCGACCGCAAAAGTGCGCGCCATGATCGCGAGCATCCATTCGATCGAGGTAACGATAACCGCGAATGAGAACGAGGCGCTGATACTCGAAAGCAACCTGATCAAGGAACTGCGGCCGCGCTACAACGTCGTCCTGCGTGACGACAAGAGTTATCCGTACATTTATGCGGAACTCGAACATGAATTCCCGCGCTTGCGTTTTCATCGCGGAGCCCGCTCCGGTAAAGGGCGCTATTTTGGACCGTTTCCGAACGCCGGCGCCGTTCGCTCGACACTCAAGCTGCTGCAAAAGCTCTTCATGATCCGGCAGTGCGAGGATAGTTTCTTCAGTAACCGCAGCCGACCGTGTCTGCAATATCAAATCGACCGGTGTACAGCACCCTGCGTGGGATTGATCGGTGCCGAGGAATATGCCGCTGACGTCCGGCACGCCATCCTGTTTCTCGAAGGGCGCGCCCAGGAGGTGATCGACTATCTGGTGCGACAGATGGAGGAGGCATCTTCGGCGCTTGAGTTCGAACGCGCGGCAAGGTTTCGCGACCAGATCACGAGCTTGCAGAAGGTTCAATCCGAACAGCATGTGGCGGGTATTTCGGGCGATTTCGACGTCGTCGCAGCGGCGGTCAAGGCGGGTGTCGGCTGCGTGCAGGTCTTTTTCATTCGGCACGGACGCATGCTCGGGAACAAGGCATTTTTCCCCGCCCATACCCAGGGTGCCAGCTCCGGAGACGTGCTCGAGGCCTTCCTCGCGCAGTTTTATCTCGCCGCCCACCGCGACCGCGATATACCGCGTGACATCATCGTCGGCGAGACCCTTGGCGAGGCACAGTGGCTGGCCGAAGCATTGTCGCAAGCCCACGGCCGCCGTATCCGGATCCGAGACTCGGTGCGCGGCGAGCGTTCGAAATGGGTGCGCATGGCGACCGACAACGCCGTAATGGCGCTCGATCATCGATTGTCCGCCGAGGCCGATCATCACGAGCGCATCGCGGCGCTGAGTGATGCACTCGATCGCGACGTCGCGATCGAGTGCATTGAATGTTTCGATGTCAGCCATCTCGCGGGTGAATCGACGGTGGCTTCGTGCGTGGTGTTCGATCGCAGCGGTCCGCGGAAATCCGACTACCGTAAGTTCAATATCAAGCAAGCGGGGGCGGGCGATGATTACGCCGCCATGCACGAGGCTCTCGACCGTCGTTACAGCCGCCTCAAACGGGAGGAGGGCGCGATGCCAGACCTCATCCTGATCGATGGCGGCAAGGGGCAGGTCGCGCAGGCGCTGGCAGTGCTCGACGAATTACAGATCGACGACGTCCTAGTCGTCGGGATCGCCAAGGGGGTGACACGTAAGCCCGGCTTCGAGAAGCTTGTGCTACACGACGGCCTGCGCGAATATCGGCTGGCGCCGGATTCGCCGGCGCTGCATCTGCTGCAGCACGTGCGCGATGAAGCGCACCGGTTCGCCATCGAAGCGCACCGTCGATCGCGCGCAAACACGCGAAAACGGTCGCCGCTCGAGCAGATCATCGGCATTGGCGCCAAACGGCGGCAGAAATTAATGCAGCATTTCGGCGGGCTGCAAGGCATCACCCGGGCGGGGATCGACGACCTGCGGCGGGTGCCCGGCATCAGCCAGGAACTCGCGCAGCGTATTTATGACGTATTGCATGTCTAAAGGAAGCTCTGAAAAAGTCATGGCCCATCTGCCTTGCCCATGAAATCGCGGAGCCTTACGTTACGTAACCTTACCCATAGTCCCCGCTATGGGCTGCGATTCGTGCGTTGACCTGCACCATTGCATGAACCATTCAGACGCACCGTGACTTATTCAGAGGTTCCTAAAGTCTCGCCAGTAGGGCTCAACGTTGCAGAGCGCACGTGTTGTTTAAGCGTGCCCGCAGCCGAGCGGGATGGCCCTAGCAAACGGTCGGTTCCATGTTGACCCTGCCTAACATTCTCACCTTCGTTCGGATCGCCTTGATCCCGTGTTTTGCGGTGTGCTATCACCTGCCGTTCGCTCGCGCACCAATCGTAGCGGCGGCCGTCTTCGGCGTCGCGGCGCTGACCGATTGGGCGGACGGATTTCTTGCCCGGCGCTTGAACCAGACCTCTCGGTTCGGCGCGTTTCTCGATCCCGTCGCCGACAAGCTAATGGTGGTGGTCGTCCTGGTCATTTTGCTGCAGGCGCAGCCGAGTCTGTGGCTGGCACTGCCCGTCGCGGTGATCATCGGACGCGAGATTGCGGTGTCAGCATTGCGCGAATGGATGGCGGAAATCGGCGCGCGAAAGAAGGTCGCTGTTTCGAGCTTGGGCAAGGTGAAAACCGTGCTGCAGATGTCGGCGCTGGTCTTGCTCATCATCGGCGCGGCTGACGAAGCCCCGGTCTGGTTTTATTGGGTCGGCATGGCGATGCTCTATGTCGCGATGGTCATGACCCTGTGGACGATGGTCGTATACCTCGTTCTCGCCTGGCCCGATCTGTCGGAATCTTGAGACTTTTCACGGTGTTCCACGATTTCTTGACAGGTCAAGTGCCACCGTTACAATGCTGCGGCAGTGGGCTCGGGACGCTCGATGGTGCGGTCTCGCGACGCGTGATTTCGCGGCGCTCTTGAGGACAGGAAAGCTAGGCTGGCAACGCGGGAATAGCTCAGTTGGTAGAGCACAACCTTGCCAAGGTTGGGGTCGCGAGTTCGAGTCTCGTTTCCCGCTCCAATATCACGGCCGAAACCCCGCGCAGGCGGGGTTTTCGTTTGTGCAGCCTTTTCGAATCGACTGACAGGCGAGCTCTTATCGACACAAAGGCTGGGTGGCAGAGTGGTTATGCAGCGGCCTGCAAAGCCGTGTACGCCCGTTCGATTCGGGTCCCAGCCTCCATTTTTCGGTTAAAGCCGAACGGCCCGGGTGGCGGAATAGGTAGACGCAGCGGACTTAAAATCCGCCGGCCAATGCGGCCGTGCCGGTTCGATTCCGGCCCCGGGCACCATCTACCGCTGCGCGGCGTGGGTCGTAGGGTGGTCCGGGCCCACGGTCTAATTACCATTTCCTGCGGCGACAACCGACCCGCGCCGGGTATATGGAGGGTTTCGTACCGCGAACAGGTGTCGCATTTTTACATCAAAAGATGTTGCGGATAGTACAAATTTGCGCCTAAATCCTTGCAATCAGACGTGCGTTCAATAGAATAACGGCGTCTGATTACAACAACTAAAGACGATGTTGGCACGGCGGCATCGCGCACAGACAGACAGCCAACAGGTAATCTGGCCCGGAATACCAGCGTTTCGATGGCAGCGGTAACAATAACGGACACTTGCTTGGCACAGCAATCAACGAACAGGGGAAAGAAGGTCGCGCCACCGGGCAGGTGTACGGTGATGCAACGGCCTGCCCCTTATTTGATCGCATTGGATTACTACAGAGTATGCATGGTCGAGATCGATCCAATGCGCCGTCGCGCACAGTGCTTCGAAACACGGGCTTCATGTTAGAGCAGCACCTGGCACATTCGTCCGGTGCGTTGGAATGGCATATTTCAACGTGGGGAACTACGCGGCAAGGCTGTGTTCTCATGCTGACGGATTGGAAAGGGCCGATATCGAATCGATGGATATCGGTCATGGATCACGTGTCGCTGGTGACGCTCATATCGTGAGCGCGGCCACGTGTTTTTTTGGGGCTGGTAGGTTTTACGGAACATGATCGAAGAACAATACAAAACTTTTTCGCGGGTGGTATCGGCGCACGATGCTGCATCGGCGGAAGCTATCCTGGAACAACAAGCCGTTCATCCGCTCGAAAGAGTGGCCGACCCCGTTCGCGAAGCAGTGAGAAAGGCGGCGAATAACCTGCTTGGCGAGCAAGCCACCGACGGGCATTGGCGCTTCGATCTCGAAGCCGACGCGACCATCCCGTCGGAATACATCTTGCTGCAACACTTTCTCGGCCGTACCAATAAACTGCGAGAGGAAAAAATCGCGCGCTACCTGCGTCGGCGACAAAACCAATACGGATCCTGGCCGCTCTACCATCGTGGGCCGGGCAATCTGAGCGCAACGGTAAAGGCCTATTTCGCCCTCAAGATGATGGGGCATTCCGTCGACGCGCCCTATATGGTGCGGGCGCGGCGTTGGGTACGGACTAACGGCGGGGCGGAAAAAGTCAACGTGTTCACCCGCATTTCACTAGCTATATTCGGCCAGCTTCCGTGGTGCACGGTGCCGGCCATGCCGGTCGAAATCATGCTTCTGCCGCGTTGGTGGTATTTCAACCTGAGCAAAGTTTCGTACTGGTCTAGATGCGTGATCGTGCCGTTGTTGATCATTTTCGCCAAGCGGCCGGTAGTCGATGTCGACGAGAAACTCGGTATTTCAGAACTGTTCCTGACGTCGCCTTCGAAACTTCGTCACCTCGACAGGTTTCATGCGGGCGAACCGCTCAAGAGTTGCTTCACCGCGCTCGATCGAGTCCTGAAGATCATCGATCCTTGCATCCCCCAATGGATCCGTAGGCGGGCGCTGAACCGCGCTGAAAGCTGGATGCGCGACCATACCAAGGGCAAGGGCGGTATCGGTGCGATCTACCCGGCGATGGCGAACGCAGCGATGGCCTTAAAATTAGTGGGGGCCGCTGAAGACGACGCGGACCTGGTTCGTACCGTTGAGGCGATCGAGGATCTCGTACTGGACGGCGAGAAAGAAACGCTCTGCCAGCCGTGCGTGTCGCCGGTGTGGGACACCTGTCTGTCGCTTGCAGCGCTGACCGAAGTTGGCGCTCAGGCCGATCACCCTGCCGTTCAGCAAGCCGTGGAATGGTTGTTCGACCATCAGATTTTTGTCGGGGGTGATTGGATGGACCAGGCGCCCGGACTCGAATCCGGCGGCTGGGCATTTCAATACGAGAACGACAAATATCCGGATGTCGACGACACGGGGATGGTCTTGATGTCGCTGCTGCGCGCCGGCGCGCACGACAAGGAGCACAAGAAAAAGCGCATCAACCAGGCACTGAATTGGGTGATGGGCATGCAGAATCCCGATGGCAGTTGGGGCGCCTTCGATATCGGGAACAAATATGAATCCCTGAACAAAATTCCGTTCGCGGACCACGGTGCGCTGGTCGACCCCGGTACGGCGGATCTCACCGCGAGGTGCATCGAACTCCTGGCCATGCTGGGCTATGACGCGAGTTATCCTCCGGTACGCCGTGCGCTCGATTTTCTGGAGCGCGATCAGGAGGAAGACGGTAGCTGGTACGGACGCTGGGGTGTCAATTACATCTATGGCACCTGGAGCGTGTTGTCCGCGCTTGGCGCCATTGGCGAGGATGTGGCCAAGCCCTACGTAAGAAAAGCTGTCCAATGGCTGCAGGATCACCAGAATGGAGACGACGGTTGGGGCGAAAGCTGTAATACCTATGACGACACGGGCCTGGCCGGCCACGGCGTCAGTACTGCGTCCCAGACGGCCTGGGCCCTGATCGGCCTCATGGCCGTCGGCGAGGTGAATTCACCGCAGGTCCACCGGGGCATCGAGTACCTCCTTAGTAATCAGAACGAAGCCGGCGAATGGGATGAGGAAGAATATACGGGGACCGGTTTTCCGCGCGTGTTCTACCTACGCTATCACGGCTACAGCCACTACTTTCCCTTGTGGGCGCTTGCCATGTATGCGCGCTCGCGCAACGGTTTGCCTACCAGGCAGATCGAAGTCATCGACAAGGGTCCGATCGATCTCGGACTGATCCCCGTTCTAGCCTCGGTGTAATCGCCTGCGCCGCGGTCACCGCCGCGGAATTCGATTGAATCATCGGCCTGCTCGTCACATCGCGGGCGAGCGTCGGCCTGCCTTGGCTGAAAGGATTTTTCATCGGGCTGCGAAATTGACACAATGGTGTCAATGTCCTGCCCGTAATATTTAGGGAACCTCTGAATAAGTTATGGCACACCGGCCTGGCGCCTGAAATCGCGGAGCCTTACGCTACGCATCTTGCCCATAGTCCCTGCTATGGCCTGCGATTCGTGCCTTGATCTGCACGATTTCATGCACCATTCACCCGCATCATGACTTATTCAGAGGTTCCCTAAAAAGTCCGTCGCACGACGCCGGAGACTACTGATTCATGATGGATTACGCTGCACCCGTGCGCGATATGAGGTTCGTCATCAACGAACTCGTCGGATTCGCGCGCATCAAACAACTGCGGGGATTCGATGAAGTTAGCGAAGATCTGTCCGACGCCGTGCTGGAGGAAGCGGCCAAGCTTGCGCAGGAATTGCTCGGTCCCTTGAATCGTGTGGGTGATCTCCAAGGCAGCCGGCTGAAAGGCGACGTGGTGTGCACGCCGGAAGGCTGGAAGGACGCCTACCGGACGTTTTGCGAGAGCGGATGGAATGGTCTCGCGATGAGCCCGGAGTATGGCGGACAGGGTCTGCCAAAATTGATCGCGACGGCGGTATCGGAGATGTGGGATTCCGCCAACATGGCGTTTTCGCTATGCCCGCTGTTGACGGCGGGCGCTATCGAAGCGATCGAACGCCACGGCAGCGAATCACTAAAGAACACCTACCTCGAAAAACTCGTCACCGGTGTCTGGTCCGGCACGATGAATTTGACCGAGCCGCAGGCCGGATCCGACCTCGGCGCCGTGAGCACCAAGGCGGTGCCGGAGGGCGACCATTACCTCATCACGGGGCAAAAGATCTTCATAACCTACGGCGAGCACGACCTGACTGAAAATATCGTTCACCTGGTGCTCGCGCGCACGCCCGGAGCGCCCGACGGCACCCGTGGCACTTCCTTGTTCGTCGTCCCTAAATTTCTCGTCAACGGCGACGGCAGCGTTGGTGATCGCAATGACGTGCACTGCGTTTCCATCGAACACAAGCTTGGGATCCACGGCAGCCCGACGGCCGTATTGTCCTACGGGGACCACGGCGGCGCGACCGGCTATCTCGTGGGCGAAGAAAACCGCGGGCTGATGTATATGTTCACGATGATGAATGCGGCGCGGCATGCGGTCGGACGGGAAGGCGTGGCGATTGGAGAAGCAGCCTATCAGCATGCGCTGAAGTACGCCCGCGAACGCGTTCAGGGACAGCCCGCCGGGGCCGGCGAACGGGCGACGATCATCGAGCACCCGGACGTCAAGAAAATGCTCATGACGATGAAGTCGCAAGTCGAAGCAATGCGCGCGCTGACCTATCATTGCGCCTGGGAGTACGATGCAGCCGATCGTCATCCAGATCCCGAACGCCAAGCCTTGGCCGCGCGGCGCGGCGATCTGCTGACTCCGATCGTCAAGGGATACAGTACCGAAATGGGACAACAGGTTGCGTCGCTCGGTGTGCAAGTCCACGGCGGTATGGGATACGTCGAGGAGACGGGCGCGGCACAGTACCTGCGCGACGTCCGCATCACGACCATTTATGAAGGCACGACCGGTATCCAGGCCGGCGATCTCATCGGTCGTAAAACCTTGCGCGACGGCGGGCAGGGTGTGCGAGAACTGATCGCGGATATGCGGGCATCCGTGGCGTCGCTAAAGAACGCCGCCGGCCGGGTTGCGGCGGTACGCAATGCTGTCGAGGCCGGCGTCTCCGAGTTCGAGCGGGCGTTAGAATGGATCCTGAAGACGACCGATGATCCGCGCTTGGCTGCCGCCGCCGCCGGCAATTATCTTCAGCTATGCGGTGTCGTCTGTGGCGGCTGGATGATGGCGGAATCGGCGCGCACGAGCCAGGGTCGGCTCGATGCGGGTACGGGAGACACCGCATTCTACGAGTCCAAACTCGCGACCGCGAGCTTTTACGCCGCGCAGATCATGCCGACCGCATCGGCTCTGGCGCATGCCATCGTGGATGGATCCGCTGCCGTCGTGGCGCTGGACACAGCGTCCTTCTGAAGCCGTCGCCGACGGCGTTCAAGGTCTGCTATCGTTCAGCGACTGAAAGTATTGCGGATAGTTTCCATGGTTCCTGCATTTATTACCCGCCTCGACGACGCCGTCGCTCACTGGTGTCTCAAGCGCTGCCACAATATCCGTGATCTCCGGCGTTACGCCAAACGACGCGTCCCGCGTCCGATGTTCGATTACATGGATGGCGCGGCGGACGACGAAATCACGCTGAATCGCAACCAGAGCGACTTCAATCGTTATGATTTGCTACCGCGATACTTGGTCGACGTCGGCGAGATCGATCCCTCGACCGAGATCATGGGTCAGCACATCGATCTGCCCATCGTGCTGGCACCGACCGGCATGTCGCGCCTGTTCAATAACGACGGTGAACTGGCGGCATCGGCGGCGGCCGCGGACGCGGGCACGGTCTATTCGCTGTCGACCGTCAGCACGTATTCAATCGAGGAAGTCGCCGAAGTCTGTTCCGGCCCCAAGTGGTTTCAGCTCTACGTCTTTCGCGACCGCGATCTGATCCTCGAGTTTTTCGAGCGTTGCCGGGCGGTGAAATATCACGCGTTGATCCTGACGATCGACGTTCCTGTACCGGGAAACCGTGAACGGGACCTCTATAGCGGCATGACCATTCCGCCGCAGTTGTCTCTCGCCAGCTACCTCGATTTCTTCTTCCATCCCCTGTGGTCACTCAAGTACGTTCTGTCGGGACAACCGTTTCAACTATCGAACGTCGCACACAAGGCGCCGGTCGATGATCACGATGTCACGACCCTGGTGGAGTATTTGCAGAAACAGTTCGATCCGACCGTCAAATGGGACGACGCCGCGTGGATGGTCGAGCAGTGGAAGGGTCCGTTTGCCGTCAAGGGCATTGCCAGCGTCGAAGATGCCGTTCGTGCCGCCGATATCGGCGCTAATGCGGTGATACTGTCAAATCACGGGGGCCGGCAACTTGATTCTGCGGCGTCCCCGATCAGCCTTCTTGCCGATGTGACCAAAGCGGTGGGCGATCGCGTCGAGGTGATACTCGATGGCGGTGTAAGGCGCGGAACGGACGTTCTCAAAGCCCTCGCTCTCGGCGCCAAGGCCTGCATGGTAGGCAGACCGTATTTGTTCGGACTCGGGGTCGGTGGGCGCGCGGGCGTTGCCCGGGCGCTCGAGCTCCTACGGGCGGAGGTGATCCGCGATATGGCCCTGCTCGGTTGCAGGCGGGTCGACGAAATCACTTTGGACCGCATTCGTGAACGCCCGGGCGTTTGACGCCGACCTTTTGACTTTGCGCTGCATACTTGCCGCTACGCGAACGATTGCGGTGGTCGGCCTCTCACGGAAATCGTACCCTGCGAGTCAGGTCGTCGCAAAATATGCGAGGCTTCTCGGCGCCGCTAGAATGCGGCGCCTAGCAGTCTGTCGGACTTACGGAATCGTAGCGCGGCGGTTGGGAGAGCGAGTCCGGATGTGTCATGGTTTGCGGCGAATAGCGCGGCTATTTAACGAAAAATTCGTCGGGAACGAATTTTCGCGCAAGCCCCGGAGGGGTGAAGCGCAGGGATGCGCTGAACAAAAATTCGTCGGGAACGAATTTTCGCGCAAGCCCCGGAGGGGTGAAGCGCAGGGACGCGCTGAACAAAACCATGGCACAGCCGGACCGTTGTCCCAACGCCCAAGTCAATTCTTCCTAGGTCCGACAGGCTGCTAAGCATTGCAGAGGTGAACACAGTGGGTGAATTCGTCAAACAGATTGAGGCCGTCCTGAACAAGGGTGATGTACTGACCGGCGCGGACGTGACGAACCGTGTCGCCGGTGTTTGGCGCCAGGACACGATTCAGGCGCAGGCGATCGTTCGGCCGACTTCCACTAAAGAAGTGGCGGCGGTCATGGCGCTCTGTCATGAACACGGACAATCGGTGGTCATGCACGGCGGACTCACAGGCCTTGTCCGCGCCGCTGATTCCGGACCGGCGGACCTCGTCATCTCGATGGAGCGCATGAACGCCATCGAGGATATCGACACGCTCGGACGCACGATGACGGTCCAGGCCGGCGTGCTCCTCCAACAGATCCACGAAGCGGCGGCGGCGCAAGACTTGATGTTCCCGGTCGATCTCGGCGCACGCGGTTCATGCCAGATCGGCGGGAACGTGGCAACCAATGCCGGCGGCTTGCGGGTTATCCGTTATGGCATGATGCGCGAGAACGTACTCGGCCTCGAAGCAGTTCTGGCCGACGGCACCGTCGTATCCTCGCTGAATGTCATGATCAAAAACAATTCCGGATACGATCTCAAACAGCTTTTCATCGGCAGCGAGGGGACGCTGGGGGTCGTCACGCGCCTGGTCCTCCGGCTGCGTACGTCGCTCTCCGCCCAGCACACGGCCCTGGTCGCCTTTCCCAACTACGAGGCGGTGTTGAAATTCCTGTCGTATCTCGATGGCGCTCTGAGCGGCAACCTGTCGGCCTATGAAGTCATGTGGCCGGACTATTTTCTTTACACGCGGGATAAGGTCGGGGGCCCCGCGA
Organism: Gammaproteobacteria bacterium; assembly: GCA_963662545.2. GTDB lineage: Bacteria > Pseudomonadota > Gammaproteobacteria > JAYYZW01. Next base: position 2,527,683 of record CAXXLL010000002.1, on the reverse strand, counting down.
TGCAGATGGATCCGGAGCGGCCGTTTTATGCGATCGTCGAATCACTGGGCGCCAATCAAGAGAGGGAAGCGGAAACGTTCGAGAACGCGCTGACCCGCGCGCACGAAGACGGGCTGCTGGCCGATGCGATCGTGGCCAAATCGAACAGCGAAGGCGCGGCCATCTGGCGCGTCCGCGACGAAGTCGAACACTTGTTCGAGGTGGGCGACATCGTGTTCTTCGATGTCAGCCTGGCCGTGCGGCCGATGGCGAGCTATGTCGACCTTGTCAGGCAGCGCCTGAACGACTGTGCCTTCGAAGCCGATTTTTTCTCGTTTGGCCACCTCGGCGATGGCAACCTTCATTTTGCCGTGGCCGTGGGTAACGAAACGGAGAAATACCGGCACGAGATCGAGACCGCGATCTACGAGCCGCTCGCCTCGCTTGGCGGCTCCGTATCGGCGGAACATGGCATCGGACTCGAAAAGAAGCCCTGGCTGTCGGTATCGCGCAGTGCAAGCGAAATCGCACTCATGCGGCGCCTCAAGCAAGCGCTGGATCCCAAGGGCATTCTGAATCCCGGCAAGATTTTTGATTACGATGGTCCGCAAGTTTTAAGGAACCTCTGAATAAGTCATGGCCCATCTGCCTGGCCCATGAAATGGCGGAGCCTTACGTTACGAACCTTAGCCCTAACCCCGCTATGGCCTGCGATTCGTGCCTTGATCTGCACCATTGCATGAACAATTCAGACGCACCATGACTTATTCAGAGATTCCCTAAGCTGATAATCGACGTAAGGGAATACGAAGCTCGCGCATGCGTGTCGGGCCAATCGAACCGATTTGGATCGATAAAAACCGTTCGTGGAATTTGAACGGATACTGAAACGCCACCACGTCGTGGCATTCGCCTTCGGCGCGATCATGGGCTGGAGCTGGGTTCTGTTGACGGGCCTGTGGATCGGCGAGGCCGGCACCTTGGGCGCAGCGCTGGCCTTTGCGGTGGCGGGGATTGGCATGGTCTTGATCGCACTGACTTATGCCGAACTCGCTTCGGCCATGCCCAAAGTCGGGGGCGAGCACGTCTACACCCTCCGCGCTTTCGGACCCCATGTTTCCTTCGTCTGTACCTGGGCCTTGCTGCTCGGTTATGTCTCGGTCGTCGCCTTCGAAGTAGTGGCCCTGCCTTTCGCGCTGTCTTACCTGTTTCCGGCGATCAAGGTCGGCCTGTTATGGCGGGTGGCCGGATGGGATGTTTACGCCAGCCAAATAGCCATCGGTATCGCTGCCGCCCTGGTGTTGACCACCGTCAACGTATGGGGCATTTCGACGGCCGCGCGCCTGCAGGGATTCGTTACAGTACTGATACTGCTGTCGGGCGCGGTCCTGATTAGCGGCGCGTCGTTCAGCGGCGGAATGGATAACATGACACCATTGTTCGAGAACGGTCTGACCGGCACGCTCAGTGTGCTTGTGATGATTCCGATCTTATTCGTCGGCTTCGACGTCATCCCGCAGGCCGCCGAGGAGATCGATCTGCCGCCCGCCCGCATCGGCGCGCTCGTGGTGTTCTCGGTGATCGCCGCCGCCGCCTTCTACGTGTTGATCGTGCTCGCAGTGGGTTACGTACTGGGCCCTTCGGCGCGCGCGCAATCGACCCTGACGACTGCCGACGCGGCGGTCGCCGCGTGGTCGGGAACCTGGGCGGGTACGGTTTTAGTGTGCGGCGGGATCGCCGGCATCATCACGAGTTGGAATGCCTTTCTCCTCGCCGCCAGCCGGCTCATTTACGCCCTGGCGTCGAGCCGTATGCTGCCTTCTTGGCTGGCCAGGCTGGATGATAAACACGCAAGTCCCGCGCGCGCCTTGTGGCTGATCTGCGCGATATCCTGCGTGGCACCGTGGTTTGGGCGTTCCGCACTGGTGTGGCTGGTCAACGCGGGCTCCGTCGGCGTCATCATCGCCTATGCTGTGGTCGCCCTGGCGTTTATCGTACTCAGGCGCCAGCAACCCGATCTCGAACGCCCCTATCGCGTACCGTTCGGACCGGTCTGCGGATGGCTCGCCTTTGCCTTTGCCTGCGCCATGGCGACCCTCTATCTACCCTGGAGCCCGGCCGCACTGCTGTGGCCCCAGGAGTGGATGATCTGCGGCCTGTGGGCATTGGGTGGCGCGGTGATGTACCTGCGTACGCTCATGAGCGGTGCGCACGCCTCCGGATGAATAAGCTTACTGCACTGAATCGATCAGTGGGTCAGTTACGGAACACAGTGAAGCCAAATATTATTGATCAACAGGCCCCGTTGCTGAGATATCCGGACTTGTCCCTCGGTTAGAATAGCGCGATGTGGAAACTAATTTTTATACGCTCGAGCAGCGGGTGGCATCGACTCATAGCTGAGGCAACGCCATGAGCGGGCCGGTTACCGCAGCCCGTGGCATGGTCGCGACCAGCCAGACTCTGGCCACCGACGTCGGCGTCGAATTACTCGAGCGCGGCGGCAGCGCGGTCGACGCCGCGATCGGCGCTAACGCCATGCTGAGTCTCTGCGAACCCTTCATGTGCGGACCCGGTGGTGATCTGTTCGCCATTGTGTGGGATCCGGCAACACGGAAACTGCATGGCCTGAATGCCAGTGGCCGCAGCCCGCGCGCCCAAAGCCTTGCTGAACTCAAGAGGCGGCTCGACGGCGATCAGGCGATCCCTGTCAACGGCGTTCATTCGATCACCGTGCCGGGCGCCGTGAGGGGCTGGGCGGCGCTGCACCAACGCTTCGGCCGCTTAAACCTGGGCGACATCTTCGCGCCGGTAATCGAATATGCCGCAGCGGGTGTCAAGATCGGCCCCGCAACCGCGGCGTGGTGGCACAAGTCGGCGAGTATGGCGATGAGCGCGCCCACCCCCGACGAATTCAAAGCCAACTTGCGGAAAACCTTTCTCCTCGATGGAAGGCCGCCGAACGCGGGCGATACCGTACGCAACCCGGACCTTGGGCGCACCTATGCCGGATTTGCCGAACGAGGGTTTGACGATTTTTACAAGGGCGACATCGCTGCGCGAATGGTCGCGTATCTCGCCGGTGTCGACTGCAGACTGACCGCAGAAGACTTCGCACAAGCACGCGTCGAGTGGGTCGACCCGATCACGACGGAGTACCGCGGCTATGACGTCTACGAACTGCCGCCGAACGGCCAGGGCCTGACCGTTCTGCAAATGTTGAACATCCTCGAGAATTTTCCGCTGGCCGAATACGGTCCCGAGTCGGCCGACTACTGGCATCGCTTCATCGAGGCGAAGAAACTCGCCTTTGAAGACCGGGCGCGGTTTTATGGCGACCCGGAATTCGGCGCGGTACCCATCGCCGCACTCAATGACAAAGGGTATGCCGCGGAACGTGCAGCCCTCATTACCGACCGGGCGCTCTGCCGTCCGGTGCAAGGTGATCCAACCCTGTCCCGGGGTGATACAACTTATCTCAGTGTGGCCGACGATGCGGGGCTCATGGTGTCTCTGATTCAAAGTATCTTCGTCAAGTTTGGTTCAGGCCTCGTGCCCGACGGAATGGGATTTGCGTTGCAGAGCCGCGGCTCTGCGTTTTCTCTCGACGCGCAACATCCGAACGCCTACGCCCCGGGCAAGCGTCCCTTCCACACGATCATTCCCGCCTTCGTCATGCACGGTGGCGAGCCCTTGATGAGCCTTGGCGTAATGGGCGCCGACATGCAGCCGCAGGGCCAGGTACAGGTGCTGGTGAACATGCTCGACTTCGATATGGACCCCGATGCCGCGGGAAGGGCGCCGCGCATGCGGCACGACGGCCTCAATACGCCGACGGTGACGCGCCAGGCGGATGCCGGCCAGGTGTTCTACGAAGCTGAATTCGAGCAGGGCTTGATCGGCGACATGAAATCGCGGGGACACGAGATGTCTTCCAACCTTGATGCCGTCCAGCAGTTTATGGGCGGGTATCAATGCGTGCGCCGGATCAATACGGGATATGCCGGGGCGAGCGAGCCGAGATTTGATGGTTGTGCCCGGGGCCGCAATTAATATCGAGGGTTCCAGCGCACTGCGCAGCTGCATGAACGCAATCGCCCGACTGCCGGCGAATTTGAATTTGTCTCGTCATGCCGAAGAGCGATTAAGCCGTGGCCCTTGACCCTCAACCTAACGCTTCTCTCACGTCCAAAACGCTCCTCCCGGATCGTTAAGAATGCCCATTCGATGGGCAGTGGCTGCGTTCAAAACCGGCCCGCTCGATACAAGCTTCGAAGACGGCATCCTAAAATTTCGTCGCTCCTGAAAGCGTTGCTTATTTTAACCTGTAGAATCGCAACCAATTGTTTAATAGGCTCTTTATGGATGATAGAATCCGCTATTTCGCGTGCGGGAGAACACATTCGCAGACCGTGTGAAGCACGGATTTCTGCGTTCAATCCTCAGCATTAGGCCGTCTTCGCACCCGTCATCGCCGTTGATTCGATTGTTCGGTGCTCGAACGACAGTACCAGCACGGCGAGTCAAAGAAAGGTAATTCAGGAGCTGGAAATCTATGGCGAGAGTTAGTTTTCTGGGCCTCGGTGTCATGGGATATTCGATGGCGGGCCATTTGAGCGCGGCGGGGCACGACGTCACCGTTTTCAACCGCACGGCCGAAAAAGCGGCATGTTGGCTAGGCGAACACGCCGGTCGATCAATGGCCACGCCGCGCGATGCCGCACGCGGAGCCGAGATCGTTTTCTCATGCGTGGGCAATGATGACGATCTACGCGAGATCCTAGTGGGCGCCGAGGGTGCGCTGGAGGCCATGGAACGCGATGCGATCTACGTCGATCACACGACGACGTCCGCCGTCGTCGCGCGGGAACTCGCCGCGGTCGCGATCGAACGCGATGTGCACTTCATCGATGCGCCGGTTTCCGGCGGACAGGCCGGCGCCGAGAACGGTGAGCTGACCATCATGTGCGGTGCCGAGGGCCGCGCCTTCGAGCGCGCGCGGCCCGTGATCGACGCCTATGCGCGCGCCTGCGTCTTGATGGGGCCCGTGGGTAGCGGCCAATTGACCAAGATGGTCAATCAGATCTGCGTTGCCGGGGTGCTGCAGGGGCTGGCCGAAGCGCTTGATTTCGGACAGCGCGCGAAACTCGACATGAATGCGGTCATTGAAGTCATCTCCCGAGGCGCCGCGCAATCGTGGCAGATGGAAAACCGCGCCGGCAGCATGTGCCGCGGCGAATTCGATTTCGGGTTTGCCGTCGACTGGATGCGCAAAGACCTCGGGATCGTCCTCGCCGAAGCCGCGCGCAACGGTGCCCGCCTGCCGGTTACGACTTTGATCGACGGATACTACGCGGAAGTACAAAAACTCGGCGGTCAGCGCTGGGACACCTCGAGTCTCATCGAGCTTCTGCGGCGATACTGATTTGCTCGCCGGCGTCCCCTCACCGGTGATTCGCTAGCGGTCATTGACCGCCCCAAGGAGGGTCAACGCCGTTCCGCCAGCGTCCAGTCGCACGACCTCCTAATTCACGTTTCTCGCCTTACCCTCCCAGTAGGGTGCCCGCAATTCGCGTCGCAGGACCTTGCCCGAAGCGTTGCGTGGCAGTTCGTCGACGAAATCGATCGACTTCGGAACCTTGAATCCGGCGATACGCGTGCGGGCAAAGGCAATGATTTCATCGACCGAGGACGCCGCACCGGGAAGCAAAACGATCACGGCCTTGACCGTCTCGCCCCAGCGTTCGTCCGGCACGCCGATCACCGCGACGTCAGCGACGGCCTCGTGGCCGGATAAAGCGTTTTCGATCTCGGCCGGATAGATGTTTTCGCCGCCCGAGACGATCATGTCCTTGACCCGATCGTAGATGTAGATATACCCGTCTTCATCGGTATAACCGGCATCACCGGTATGAAACCAACCGTCTTTGATGGCCTCTTCCGTTGCTTTGGGGCGGTTCCAGTAGCCTTTCATCACCGCCGCATGGCGAATGGCGATCTCACCCACCTCTCCCGGCGGCAGTGATTCACCGTCGGCGCCCACGATCTTGATGTCGATACCGGGATAGGATTTTCCGCAGGAGCGGAGCTTGCCGTCGGTGTGGTCTTGCGGCGGCAGGACAGTGCCCGCACCCGTCGTTTCAGTCAGGCCGTAGACTTGATAAAAATCGCAGCCGAATATTTCCTGAGAGTCTTTCAGCAGGTCTTCGTTAATCGGTGACGCACCGTAAAATAATTTTTTCAGTGACGAAAAATCCGCGTCCCGAATTTTCGGTAACTGGCTCATGAAGAGCATCACTGCGGGCACGAAAAAGACATAGTTGATGCGGTAGCGGGAAATGAAATCGACGATGAGGCCGGGGTCGACCTCTTTCATAATGACGTTGGTGGTGCCCTGCGCAATGGACAGCACACCCATGTTGACGCCGGCTATGTGAAACACCGGCATGCATGCCAATGCCGCGTCGCCTGCCTCGAAAATCCCCCATTGTGCGGCCTCAGTCGCCTCGAAGAGGGCGAGAAAGTTAGCGTTGGTCAGCTGTACGCCCTTGGGGTGGCCCGTCGTGCCGCTCGTATAAAGCTGGACTGCGTCATCGTCCGCCGCGATCGCTACGTGCACCTCGTCCTGCGTCCAGGTTTCACGCCATGCCTCGAATGCCGGCCACTCGCGATGCGCACCATCCATCGCTACCATCGTCGAAATACCGGGACACTGCTGAGCAAGCTGCGCGGCCATGTCGTAATACTCGGCGCCAACGAACAGCACCTTGCAGTCGGCGTCGTTCAGAATGTATTCGATCTCCGGCGCCGCCAGCCGCCAGTTCACGCCCACGATGACGGTATTCGATTTAAAAGCGCCGAAAAGCAGTTCGAAATACCGGTCTGAATTCTTGCCTAGGTAGCCCACGCGAGATTGCGGCTCGAGGTCGAGGTCGAGCAGGGCACGCGCCACCTGGTTCGTGCGCCGATCGAATTCGGCGAACGTCGTCCTGCGATCTTCGAATATCTGCGCCGTGCCATCCGGGCGGAGACGCGCCTGCAAGCGCGGAATATCGGCCAGGCAGTTCATCTGCGTAAGTTCGAACACGTGCGTTCCACCTCGATTTTGCTCCCCAGCATAGTCTACTCGCGGGCGGGTGGGCGAATAAGCTCGCGAATGGGAACCGCAGCGGGAAGCGCCGTCTCATCGAACGCCGGGAGAACGACAGCGATACTTCCCTCGGGGTCTAAGACCGTTACAAGGGTTTCGTCACTCGGGTAAACTCGCGGTATGAACAATGTGGTTGAAATGGGTAATTCGGTGGGGCAGCGCAGGTGCGGAATTTCGGGTATTGAGAAATTTCGCGGCCTCAGGGATCAGGCGTGTCGATTGTCGAGTGTTCTCGTGATTCTTGTTTTGTCGGCTTGCACGCCGGGGCCGCAAGAAGCGGTTGTATCCGACCACCCCTGGTACCGCGCACCGCATCAATTTGGCGAGGATTCGATCGCACTGGCGCCGTGGCAGGTTTACCCGGTCGAAGCGGTGGTTGTCGATGAAGCGATCGCGGAGCTTGAAGAAGTATCCTATGTCCAGATCAGTCCCGCGATAGCCTCTCGCTACGCCCAACGTGAGATGCGCTTGCCGCCCGTCGCGCGTCCTTTCCTCGTTCGCGCGCTCGACGCCGGCAACTCCGAGTTCACCGTAATGCAATCGGCGTCGGCGCTGTGGGTGCGCGCGAGCGCGGGCGACGGCAGTTCGCTTCGCCGCCAGCCACTGGTCGTCCTACTGGATCCAACGCCGGTTGGGATATTCGTGACGGTGGACGACAGGGACTGAGCAGTGCCGTGGCGGGAGGCAGAGTACCCGGAACCGTTCAGCACACTGCCGCCAAACCGCGTTTTCGGCATCCTGCTAGAATTGCCCGCCCACCGAAGGTCCATCCCAGCAAGGAGATAGGTCTTGAATATTGAACCCGGAAGCATGGCAGCAAGGGATCTCGCCAGTGTGTTGCACCCGCAAACCCATCTCGCACAACATCATAAGACGGGCCCCATGGTGTTGCAGCGCGCGGAAGGCGTCTATATGTACGACGACCAGGGCAATCAGTATCTCGAAGGTCTCGCCGGCCTGTGGTGTACTGCGCTCGGCTACGGCAACGAAGAGCTAGCCCAGGCCGCCTACGATCAGATAAAAGAGCTTTCCTATGCGCAGCTCTTTTCTGGCAGGAGTCACGCAGTCGGAATCAAACTCGCTGAGAAACTCAAAGCGATGGTGCCGCTGCACGAATCAAAGGTATTTTTCGGTAACTCCGGATCCGATGCCAACGACACCCAGATCAAGCTGGTCTGGTATTACAACAATGTCATCGGCCGGCCCGAGAAGAAAAAGATCATCGGCCGGGTCAAGGGATACCATGGCATTACGCTTGCCGCGGGCAGCCTCACGGGCCTGCCGCTTTCGCATAAAGGGTTTGATCTGCCGCTAGCAGGCGGACGCTTTCTGCATACCGACATGCCGCATTACTGGCGATATGCTGAGCCCGGCGAGTCGGAAGAAGACTATTCGTCGAGGTTGGCGGCAAATCTCGAGAAACTGATTCTCGACGAAGGGCCGGAGACGGTTGCGGCTTTCATCGCGGAACCCGTGATGGGTGCGGGCGGCGTGATCACTCCGCCCGCAACTTATTTCGAGAAAATCCAGACGGTACTCCAGAAATACGACGTATTGTTCATCGACGACGAGGTGATCTGCGGATTCGGACGCACCGGCAATCCCTTCGGCGCCGACACCTACGATATTGAACCGGATTCGATCTCGCTGGCGAAAGCGTTGACCAGCGCGTATCAACCCTTGAGCGCCGTCATCATCAAGGACGAAATCTACCAGGCCTTCCTCGATGCGGCCGACGACATGGGCATGTTCGGTCACGGCTTTACCTACAGCGGGCATCCGGTCGCCTGCGCCGTCGGCTTGAAGACACTCGAGATCTACGAACGCGATAAATTATTCGATCACGTCGCCGCGCTGGCGCCCCAGTTCCAGGAGCGCGTGCAGCGATTCGCCGATCACCCCCTGGTCGGCGAGGTGCGCGGTGTAGGGCTCCTCTGCGCGGTCGAACTGGTTGCGGACAAGGCGTCGAAGACGGCCTTCGACCCAGCCGGCAAGGTCGGCGCGGAATGTCTGAGCCACTGTCACGCCAACGGTCTGATCTGCCGCGCGATTGGCGATGTCATGGCGTTTTGTCCGCCGCTCATCATCACTTCCGAGCAGGTCGATGAAATGTTCGACAAGTTCGAAAAAGCCATGGCGGCGACCCTGGACTGGGCCAACGGCGAAGGTCTGCTCGCGGCCTGATCGCCGGGAGATTCCGCGGGTAGATGGCCGAGACCGGATTCATTTCGGTCGCGGATCTATCGCTCGAATACGAGCGACTCCCGGGCCGCAGTCGCGGCCCGACCCTCGTACTGCTGCACGAGGGCCTGGGCTGTGTGGCCGGGTGGAAAAAATTTCCTGCGCGCCTTAACGAAAATACCGGGTTGGCGGTCTTCACGTATTCCCGCGCGGGCTACGGAGGCTCCTCCGCCATCGATCTGCCTCGCCCGCTCGATTTCCACACACGCGATGCCCTCGACGTACTCCCTCAGGTGCTCGACGCTGCGTCGCTCGAAGACAGTATCTTGCTGGGCCACAGCGACGGCGCATCGATTGCTATCGTGTACGCTGGCGCGCGGCGCGATCCGCGTATCCGTGCGCTCATACTGATGGCGCCGCACGTGCTGACCGAGGACAAGGGCGTGGCGACGATCGCGGCGGCCGCACGCGACTACGAATCGACCGATTTACGCTCGAAGCTGGTCCGCTATCACGGCAACAACGTCGATTGTGCCTTCCGCGGCTGGTGCGATACATGGCTCGATCCCGGTTTTAGGAGCTGGAACATCGAGCAGCATCTCGCGAATATCGACATACCCGTGTTGACCCTGCGTGGCGACGATGATCCATATTCGACCTCGATCCACGTCGAGCGCATCGCGGCGGGAGTGAGCGGACTCGTGGAGACGGTCAATTTCGTTGGCTGCGGCCACGCACCACATGTCGCGCGGACTGACGCGACCCTGGATTACATCTCGGATTTCCTCTCGCGTGCGCTTGACCGCACCTAGCAGCGTTTCGGACTTAGCCGTTGAGCGGATACGCAGAGTTACTTACGGATTAAAAAAATAGGACCACAGCGTGCACAGAGAATAAAAAATAATTTAACAGGTGCGCGGTATATTTTTTTTGTCTCTCTGTGTCATCTGTCGCTGATTGCGATCGTATTTAGGCGCTGAAGGACTTAAAAAAACGAGCGATGTTCGTCCTTACTCGACCGTAACGCGTATCGTACCGCTCGTGACCGGCGGCTTGTGCGGAATGTGCAAGTGGTTGCCGAGCACGAGTTGCAGGGTGTAGGTGCCGGGTTCGAGGTCTATTTCGGCCTGTGTCTGTCCCTTGCCGAAATGCCGCACCTGAGCGTTACTCGGCAGCGGCTGCGTGAGATCGGGCATCGGATCTGCGTTGATCAATAGGTGATGGTGTCCCGTGTTCGGCACATCCACCCCCGCCGGGGCGACGCCCATGCCCTTCAAGCCGAATTTGACCGTGAATGGGCGTTCAAGGCGCGCGCCATTCATCGGACTGATGAAATAAACTTCCGCACCTCCCGGCGAAGGTGAGGGGTCGAGAGCCCAGCTCGCGGCCGCGGGTAATGCCAGCATCAAGGTGATGGCGAGGATCTGTCGCGCAGTTGTGATCGAATGCTCCATGATGAGTCCTGCAGTTTATTGAAACTGGTCATGCCGCTGGCGGTCAGTGTCCCCGACCGTGGCACCGAGAACAAGTTTCGGCGTCTTTTCTGCGCCTTCGAGCCGCCGGTGCCGATAGCGCCCTGCGGGCCTTTGGAAGGATCCGTCCTTATCCCACCCAAATCAACACGGCTTCCTTAGCCCTAGAGGCTGTTAGCGCCGGACAAAGCGAGTAAAATGTGCAATCGATCGACCTCGTACCGATTTTTAAGGAGCTGTCATAATGGGCTGGCACGGAAAATTACTGCGCGTGAATCTCACTGCAGGCACCTGCGTGTCCGAAGACCTCAATATGGAATGGGCCCAGTCGTATCTGGGGCAGCGCGGTCTCGGCACCAAGTACTTTAGCGCGGAGGTCGACCCCAAGGTCGATCCGATGTCGCCGGACAACAAGCTGATCATTGCGACCGGCCCTCTCACCGGGACGATGGCGCCGACGGGAGGACGCTGGTCGGTCATCACCAAGGGCGCGTTGACGGGCGCCATCGCCTGTTCCAACTCCGGCGGGCAATTCGGCGGCGAACTCAAGATGGCGGGCTGGGACATGATCATCTTTGAGGGCCGTGCTCCGGAACCCGTCTACCTCTACATCGAAAACGAAAAAGCCAAACTCATCCGGGCCGGCGACCTCTGGGGCAAGAGCGTGTGGGATCTCGAGCCCGCGATCAAGAATGCTCACGGCGACCCGCTGATCCGCGTTGCTTCCATTGGACCGGCGGGAGAATCGGGCTGCCACTTCGCGTGCATCGTCAACGATTTGCATCGGGCAGCGGGACGTTCCGGCGTCGGCGCGGTGATGGGCTCTAAGCAGCTAAAGGCCATCGCAGTACGTGGCACCAGGGGTGTTGGGGTCCGCGATTCCAAGGCCTTCGACGTCGCCATCAAAGAATTCCGTGAGGTGCTCGCCGAGTCCAAGGCGCGCATCGGTTTGAGCCGGCACGGCACGATCTCGATGATGGATGTGACCGGCAGTTACGGCGCCTTGCCGACGCGTAATAATCGCGAGGTCCAGTTCGAAGGCCACGAGAAGCTCAACGCCAAGGCGATGCAATCGCCGAACGAAAACGGCCACGTCAATTTGATCACGGTCAGTGCGTGCTTTGCCTGTACCATTGGCTGCGGGCGCTTGAGCCACGTCGATCCGAGTCACTTTTCAGTCAAGGACCAGCCACGCTACCAGGTGCCGTCAGGCGGTCTCGAATACGAAACGGCTTACGCGCTCGGCGCGGCGGTCGGCGTTGATGATATGGACGCCGCGACCTACGTCGGATTTCTCTGCAATGATTACGGCATGGATCCGATCTCGCTGGGCGGCTCCATCGCGGCCGCGATGGAGCTTTACGATATCGGCGCCATCACCGATGAGGACACCGGCGGGCTCAAGCTCGAATTCGGTTCGGCCGAGGCCTTGTGCCGGGTGAGCGAAATGATTGCCAAGGGTGAGGGGATCGGGGTGGACATCGGCACGGGTTCAAAGCGTTTATGCGAGAAATACGGGCACCCGGAACTGTCGATGGCGGTTAAGGGCCAGGAATTCGCCGCGTACGATGGTCGCGGCATGCAGGGCATGGGCCTGGCTTATGCCACCAGTAACCGCGGCGCCTGCCATTTACGGGCAAGTCCCTATGCGCATGATTTCACGACGCTTGAAGTCGAAGAGAAGCCGGCGATGGTCAAGGATTCGCAAGATTTCATCGCGGCCATCGATTCGACGGGTCTGTGCCTATTCCCGAAAAACGTCGGCGGCGAAATGATCCATTACGCGGCCCAGATCGATGCGGCCTGCGAAGGCGGATGGGACGTTGATCGGCTGTTACTCATGGGCGAGCGCATCTGGAACATGGAACGCCAGTTCAACGCGGCGGCGGGCCTGACCAAAGCGGACGATACGCTACCCAAGCGCATTCTCGAGGAACCCGCGCCGAGTGGTGCCGCCAAGGGCATGGTGTGTAAGCTCGACGAGATGCTGCCCAAGTACTACGAAGTTCGTGGCTGGACGGCCGAGGGCATACCAACGTCGGACACCCTGAGTCGCTTGGGGCTCTAGTTTCCAACGGCGGTGCAGGTTTCGATCAACCTCGTCGGTATCCTGCAAGAGTACTATGCCGATGCGGTCGATACGGCGGGTGGTCCGCTCGCGCGCGAGGCCGCAGCGGGAACGACGGTGAGGGCAATGATATCGGCGCTCGGTGTCCCGCACGAAGACGAGTATTTCATCATGCTCAACGGCGACCGCCTGGATGACGCGACGGCCAGCGCCCGCGTACTCGAGGAAAACGACGCCATCGTACTGGTCCCCGTGATCAAGGGTGGTTGAGTATTCGGCGCGAGCCGTCCATGGCTCGCTGTTCGCGGCTGTGCCGTTCACCCGGACCTACCTGTCCTGCGCCGTCATCAGCTATTGTTCATGCAATAGGCGGGCTAAACGGGTTCAATGACGTATCCGATTTTGGGAAAATGCACGTGCACCCGGCCCACGTCCGGGTCATCGCGCCGAATCGTCACTGTGCGCACCGTCGTTGCCACCAGTTCGCCGATAACGTCGACCTCGGCATAGTCCGACGGCGATACTCGGACGGTCGTTTCCGCGCTAATGCCTAACGCATCGTTCGGATCGATACCGGTTGCCGGTTCGGGTCTGGTGTTACGGGCGATTTCGAGCGCCCGTTTAGGATCCATCTCGCTGCGTCTACCCTGACCGATCGCCGCGAGGCGTTTTTCCCATTGCTCGATGGCGGGAAACCTGTCGTAGGCGCGGCTCGCTTCGACGGGCGCGAAACGGCGTAGAAACCACGGGTCCCACATCGCGTGAAGATCGACCAGGCTTGGTTTGTCACCGGTTAAAAAGGCGCGACCGTCGGCCAACTGCATATTGATGAAGTCCGTGTGCGCATCCAGTTGCGCGCGGTAGCCTGCAAGCTTGGGTCCGAGTTGATCGGTGTCGAACTGGGTCATCCACATCTTCTTGCGATCTTCGTAAAAATGCCGCGGTAGCGAGACGTCGCCGGCGAACGGATCCTCCGCTCCCATGTAGATCGCCACCGAACTGACCACGTAAGGGCCGTGTGCCCAACTGCCGAGTGCATACGCCAGGCCGGCGTTACCATCCGGAAAAATCGTCGGCTCCGGGTAAAGCGCTTCGAGTTCCGCGGCGATCAATTGAGTATCGCAATAGATATCCGCCCCTATTTGGAACACGGGTGTTCTGCGATATCCGCCGGTCAGCGGCACGAGGTCCGGCTTGGGTAAGGCCGATGGCTGAATGACGGAATGCCATGCCAAGTCTTTGATGCCGAAGATAAGTCGGATTTTTTCGGCGAAAGGCGCTTCATCATAATGGTGCAGAACGAGGTCGGGCATTGTTGTCGCTCTTGTTACGGGATCAGGTCTTTCATGGACACATCATGAGGCCATGGCACTTGTATAGGTAGATATGTCGAAATAGTCGCGCCACACTTTTGTCTCACCGGCTTGCCTTTCGAAAACGCCCACACACGGCAGATCGACATCGCCTGCCGTGCTTTTCGTCTTATCGAGTCGTTCCACCATCACGATGTTACCCAACGGGACGATATTCACTGATCGAACTTCGGATTACCGATCTCGACCTGCTGCGCGCGTTCGACCAGTGCCTCGATCGATTCACTCGTGAGGCTGCGCAGAAAAGACGCCAGATCTGTGCGCTCTCCATGCGTCAGGCCCAGCGGTCGGATCAGCGGGTCGAGTAAATCGTTGGGGATACCACCGTCGTTATAGAACGCGATCACGTCCTCGAGTGTGGACAGTGTTCCGTTGTGCATATACGGACGCGTCAGTGATACGTTTCTCAAGCTGGGCGTGCGAAACTTCCAGCGGTCGTCCGGATCTTCGGTAATCTCGTAGCGGCCGAGATCGTTCGGCGGCGTTTCCGATGAATCTGCGACGGCCGTGAGGTCGTATTCGAGCGAAGTTCCCGGAGCGACCGCCAAGCTACGCCGTCCATCGCCGGGCGTCATTGAGGCGAGAAAGCCGAGGCCGGTATTATGCAGCGCCTGGTCCGTAAACAGAGCGTACTCGTCATTCAAGGTATGGCAGGCCGCACACCCACCCTTGCCGCGAAAGATCGCGAAGCCGCGTTTTGCAGCATCGCTCAAGGCCGACGGATCCTTGGCGTAGTAGAACCGGTCGAAGGCGCTGCCACCGGCGATCAGGGTGCGTTCGTATGACGCGAGCGCGCGGCCCACGGTTTCCATACTCGGTGCTGCCCCGAAGGCCGCTTTGAAGCGGCCACGATATTCGGGCCAGCGTTTGAGGTTTTCGAGCACGTAGCCGATCGAGGGGTTCGCCATTTCGTTATGCGCCAGCAGCGGGCCCCACACCTGTTGTTCAAGCCGATTCTCGCGTCCGTCGTGAAAGAGCGTATTCAAAAACGCGACGTTGAGTAAGGTCGGCGCATTGCGTTTCACCGTGCGTCCTTCGATCCCCACGGCTGTCGCTAGCGCATTGACCGCAAACCCCTGTAGCGGAATGTGGCACATGGCGCAAGAGATGGTGCGATTGAATGACAAGCGGCGATCGAAAAAAAGCTGCTCGCCGAGCGCGGCCTGCGCCGCGGTAGGCACCGGGCCGTTCATTGCCTCCGGCGGCGGTAGCCCCAGGTTCGGATCCGCTGCTGCCGTGCTCGAGTGCTCTGCCCCTGACGAGAATGCGGCAAGTCCGCCAGCGGACTCGATATCTCCTTGTTCGAGCAGCACGGTCTTGATATCGGCGGCGAGGGTATCGGCGTGCAGGAACGCGGTACTGTATATATTTCGGATACGCAGGCCTGAGTCGACCAGAAATACGCGTAGGATATGCGCGAACGCATGCCCCTCGGATTGCTGGACCGACTGCTGGTAAGCGGCCAGGGTCCGGGTCAGCGAAGCACTGTCTGGTGCGGTGACGAAATCCCAGTTCGCGCCCTTTGGACGGAATGACTGAGCATATCGCTCGAGTGCGGCCGGCGTGTCGTTGTCGATGTCGAAACTGAAGCTGACCAGCCTGAGGCGCTTGCGGATCTGCGGATCGGCCTGCAGGCGCCTTGCCATTTGTCCCATGACGAACGTGGCGAGCGGACAGCCGTTAACGTCGTCGCATTGCGTGTAGATGAAGCTGATGACCGTCACCCGGTCGCGGAACAGGTCGTACAATTCACCCACTTCGGCGTGTGAATCGAGGTAG
This sequence comes from Gammaproteobacteria bacterium, assembly GCA_963662545.2. Taxonomy (GTDB): domain Bacteria; phylum Pseudomonadota; class Gammaproteobacteria; genus JAYYZW01. Next base: position 2,511,681 of record CAXXLL010000002.1, on the reverse strand, counting down.
CGGCCATTTGCGGCCGGTCCAAGCGCCGGCAGCGCGTAGGTACCGGCGACCGGTGCCGGATATTCGAGTGCAGCGTAGCCGGGCGCGAGCACGGCCGGCGCCTCGGAGGCTTTCTCGTGGGCACCGGCCGGCGCAGCGATCAGCGCCGCCAGCAGTGCGATACCGGGCGCGCGCACGCACGCCCGGTGCAGGCGTCTCACGCGTTTCGAGGCGTGCTCACCGGTAGGTTGCGACGGCCGGCCCCGACGGTAGCGGTAGGCTGTTGGCATACAAGGCATGTGCGCCGAATCGCATCTGGTGTGGGCGCCCTAGTTTCTCTTCTTCGAAATCAATCGAGAACTTATGCGTCAATTTCTCGCCGTCCCAGGTGTAGGCCTTGAAGTACTGGACGTCGCCCGGGTTGCCTTCCTTCTTGTCCCAGTTGGTGAGCAGCGACGATGTATAGTAAATTCGTTTGCCGTCCCAGCTCTGTGACAGCATGTTGACCTGGTCGCCGATCTTGTTCGTAAAGATCTCCTTCGGTGCATGCGGATCGGATATATCAAACAGGCGTGTCATACCGTCGTTCCAGGTATTAACCCACAACAGCGAATCGTCGGCGGCGATGGAGATATCCACCGGCAGCGGGATCTTGCTCGCATCCGCGATGTCGGCGACGTCCTTCGCATGCCATTCGCCGGCATCATCTTCGTAGATGAGGAAAATCTTCGACGTCAGCGCCGTGGTGGTAAAGCAGTAGTTGTGCTGCGAGCCCCAGGCGCAGCGCACTTCCAGCGGCGCACCCGGTACATCGAGGATCTTTTTGGGCTTGCGGGTGTGCAGGTCCCAGATCACGACGGTGTTGCCGAATTGCTTCATCGCCTCGGCGTCCGCCATCATCTTGCCGAGGTCCATCATGTAGTTGTTCCAGCCCGTGAACGAGGAGGTCACGAGCACGTTGCGGCGTGGCAGGGCCCTCACGTCGTATCCGAAGCCGTCGGCGAATTCTCCGGATTTGACCGCGCCCTGCAGATCGCCATCCTTCGGCATCCAGTAAGTGGCGATATACTCGCCCGCGTTGGTGTACTCCACCATGCCGGTGACACCGCCATGGTCTTTGTGATTTGACAGACCCGTAATCAGCATGCGCCCGGGCATCGCGTAACTCGTATGCGGGCCGACGACGCCGCCGCTCTTCTCGACAAAATCCGTAACAGTCCTGTGCAGTTTCGGCTTCGCCGGGTCGCTGTGAATGTCGATAATGAAGATCTTGTTCGTGTCCAGGCCGGTCGCCCAAAGGTACCGACGGTCATCCGTCAATCCGGAATGATGGGCCTCGTTACGACCACCAAGCGAGAGGGAGTGAACGATCGTGCCGTAGCTCTTCGAAGCGGGGTTGACGTCGACCGTGACGATCTTGTCCTGCTCGTCCCCTAGCCCTTCGGTGCCCAGAGTCCAGACGTAGACGTAGTCTTCCTGGCCGACGATCTTGGCCATGTAGGGCGACATACAGGTTTCATCCGCCGCCACCGCTGCAGTGAAGGCGGTGAGAGCGAGCCCCAAGGTGCAGCGCAGGAATCGATCGATGCGCGAATGCTTAGAATGAGCGAATGTCATGAGAGCCTCCTCGTCTTTACCTGTCGTCTTTTCGGGCAGGAATCAATCTAGTATACGAAATAACCGTAAGCAAATAACCGAATGTTATAAGCGAGTGGACACACAGGAACCCGTCGCCGGAGCTGTCGGGATCGTAGGGGTCTGAAACACGATAATAATGCGCACCTAGTGCTGTGGTCAGGACGACGCGAACGGCCGCCACATGAGTATCAGCTTGGGCATCAGGGTCAGGGCCGCCAGCAGGGCCACGATCATGGCCACGGCCGTCAGCATCCCGAACAGGACCGTCGGGATAAAGTTCGACATGATGAGAATTGAAAAACCCACCGTGATCGTCAAGGTCGTGTAGAACGCCGCCTTGGCAATATTGGCGTGGCAGTAGTGCATGGTTTCGATGGGATCGCCGATGCGTGGTAATTCGGCTTTGTAGCGATACAGATAGTGAATACAGTCGTCGACGGCGATGCCGATCGTGATCGCAGCGATGGTGATCGTCATGATGTCGAGCGGGATGTTCATCCATCCCATGAAGCCCAGGATGCAGGTCGCCGCGAGGATATTCGGAATAATGCCGACCAGCGCAACCACGGGCGATCGAAAGAGGATGGTCAACATGATCATGATTCCGACCATGACCGCGCCGAGTGTCAGGATCTGTGAGCGAAACAGACTCTGCAGAAAGTTGTTGTACAGCACGAGCAAGCCCGTAATTTCGTATTCGTGCGCCTCCAGGCCGAATTTTTCGCGAAGGTCTAGGTCAATTTTCTCGAGCAATTCCTTGCGGCGGAGGTCCGGCAGGGAATCGATAATGCGGACCGCGATTCGCGCCTCGTCGTGCTCGATGGAAATATAGGGATCGAGCATCGCCGCGCGTACCGGCGCCGGGACGCGCTTGTACATGATGTTCAACTCGAACGCCGTGAATTCGACGCCGCCGTTGATCTTTTCCGCGACGCGTATCGCCGAGGCGAGCGACAAGACCTTGCCGACGGCGGGCAGGCTGTCCAGGTAATCGTGGATCTGTTTGATGCGATCGAGTTTCTCGGGCGTAAACCAGGAGTCCGATTTTTTGCTTTCGGCCTCGACCTCGTCGAACAGGGCCGCGAGATCGTCATCGAGCGCGCCGTCGTCGGGGCGTTCGTCTTTGGGAAATTTCAGCACGATGTCCATCGGCGTCGTGCCACCTAGGGTCTCGTCAATGAGCTTAAGGCCCTGGTAAATCTCCGTGTTTTCGCGGAAATACGAAATGAAGCTGTTCTCGACTTCCAATCGGTGTATGCCCGCCGCGCCCGCCGCGCCGATGACGACGGCAAGCACGAGTATGAGCGAGCCGTAACGTTCGGTCAGGCGGCCCAGCAATGCGGTGAAGGGATAATTGTCGCCTTCGGCCCGGGTCAGCGGCTTGCGCTTGGTCAGCAGCAATAGCGTCGGAAAGAGCAGGAAAGAAGTTCCAAACACGACGGCCAGGCCAATGGTCATCATCCACCCGAAATCGATGACCGGCTTGATGTCGCTCACTACGAGAGACGCAAATGCGATGATCGTGGTCAAGGCCGTGTAAAAACACGGCTGCGCCATGTGGCGGGTGGTCAGTTTGACGAGCTCGAACTGATCGGCGTCCGGATGATCGCGAAACAGCTCGCGATATCGCACCACCAGGTGAATGTTCATCGAAATCGTGATGATGAGCATGAGGGCGACGAAATTCGACGAAATGATGGTGACGTTCCACCCGATGATACCGAGCAGCCCGATCATGACCGTGCTGCCGTATAAGCAACTGGCGAGCGGGAGCAGAACCCAGCGGGGTTCGCGGAATATGATGGTCAGCATGACGACCAGAAAGACGAATACACCCGCACCGAAATTGACCAGGTCGTTACCGATGAAAGTAATCACGTCGTCCTCGATCATCGGCACCCCACCGAGGTAAAGCCGCATATCCCCCTGGTAGCGAACGATGATGGCGCGGATGTCGGCGATCGCTTTGCGGGTCGTCGCCGCGGCTTCGTTCTTGGCCTTCTCATAGTCCGGTCGCAGATCCTCCAGGTTCGACTCCTCCTGTGGATCGAGACCTTCGTAGGCCTTTTTGTAGAGCAGTTGATCCCGCTGGCGACTCAGGCGGGGCAGCTCGGAATGGGGTTTGAGGAACACCTGCAAGGCCGTGACCTTGCCGTCGGCGCTGGCTACGAGGTCCTGATAAATCGGGCTCTGCGTCAACTCCTCGCGCGCGCGCCTGAGGTTCACGTCTTCCGAACGTAAGGTACGGAAATTGGTCGCGATATCGGCGACCGAGCCCGGTACATTAGTGACCAGGGGTACGTCGAGGAGCGAGACGATGTCGAGTACCTCGGGGAGGGCGGCGATCTCGTCACGCAGGGACCCGACCCGTTCGAGCGTGGCGTCCGACAGGATGTCGTCCGGCGGGACGACCGCAATGAAGAGGAACGCGCGCGTCTTGTAGCGCATCGAGAGTTGGCGGAAAGCCTGCAGATCCTTGTCGTTCTCGAGCAGCAGCGCATCGGTAGAGGCATCGAGGTTAAAATCCCGCGTGCCCGATGCGAACACCAAGCCCATCAGCGCGAGTATCGTCAGGACGATGACCGGACGCCGCAGTACCAGTCGTTCGTACAGAGAGGCGATGAATTCATTCATGATCGGATGTGCTTGTAAGGCGCGGGACGACGGTCTATACGGGCCGCTTCAGCACGGTGATTCCGTCTGCAGATTACGGCGTCCTAGTCGTTCTCTTGTGCCTTCTGATTGTTATCGTCGGTGTGAGTTCATAGTGCCGGCGTTGGCCTCGATCATACCGTGATCACGGCACCACAACACGATTGACGGCGCCTTACGGCCGTCGCAGTTGGAAAATGGAGTACCCGGTGCCATGATGCCGCGGCGCGCGGTGCTAAGGTTCCGGTATGTCGAGCATTGATCAAGAAACCGTATGGGCGTTTTTCGAGGAACTTGCCGTCGCTGCGGCGCGAGAAACCCTGCCTCGTTTTCGCTCCCCGCTGGTGGTGGAGAACAAGGCCGGTACCGACGACTTCGATCCCGTCACGGAGGCGGATCGCGCGGCGGAAGCAGCATTAAGGCGATTGATTGAGGCGCGTTTCCCGGCACACGGCATCGTGGGTGAGGAGGCCGCCGAGAAGCCCGGGACCGGCGAATTCACCTGGATTATCGACCCTATCGACGGCACCCGTTCGTTCTTGAGCGGCATGCCGACCTGGGGCACGCTGGTCGGACTGATCGAGCACGGCGCGCCGCGTTTCGGCATGATGAGTCAACCCTATGTTGGCGATCGTTTCGTCGGCGGCGACGGCCGATCCGAACTCATCACGGCCGCGGGTGCGACACCGTTACGCTGCCGCGCGGCGTCTGCACTCGACGCGGCAACCCTGTTCGCCACTTCACCAGACATGTTCAGCCCTGGCCGTGAAACCGAAGCCTTTAACGCACTCGCCGGACAGACGCGACTGACGCGGTTCGGCGCCGACTGCTACGGCTATTGTCTGCTGGCCGCCGGCCATATCGATCTGGTGGTCGAAGCCAAACTTTCCTATTACGACATCGCGCCGCTGATCCCGATCGTCGAATCGGCAGGCGGCGTCGTCACCGACTGGTCGGGCACGGCGATTCGCGGCGGCGGCCGCGCCGTCGCGGCGGCAAACGGCGCCTTGCTCGAGGCTGCCCTGAAGGTCCTCGGCGTTTACGTCTGAAGGTGTCGACCTTCTTCATCGAGCCAGGCGAAACCTTGGCGTGTACCGTGGTGCGGGAACTCAGAGAGGAAACCGGCTTGGTGCTCGAGGAGAGCGCTGCTCGCGAACACCGCGTTTTCGACGCGCCTGGCCGCTCGCTTCGCGGCCGTACCATCACCCACGTCTTTCGATTCGAAATCGACGCCTCCGAGGCGCCGCCCGCGGTCGCCGGCGGCGACGATGCATGCAGGGCGCGCTGGACGCCGCTGCACGAACTCGGAGCAGGGTCGATGTTCGAGGACCATTACGCGATCCTCTAGGTCATGGTTGATTTGGATTGAAATGTTCGCCTGACGGCGATTGTCTGCCGGTGTCAACTCCGACGGTGCGCGGCCGATATGACTGTTTGTGATTGAAATCGATGCCATAAAGGCTCCTAAATAGGTGATCCAAATCTTGCGACACTCGGGCAGTTTCCCGGGAATGGACTTGCCGCACGCATGAAGGCACGTACTGCGTCCATCAGACGGTCGATGGTCGAGTAACGATGATTCCGGGTGACATTGTCGTGCAACTGTTTCCAGAGTTTCTCAATGTCATTGACCCAGGGCTGATAGGCCGGCTGGAACAGCAATCGGAATTTCGGATTGTGCTTTAGCCAGACGTGTGCCAAGCGACATTTGTGGATGATGTAGTTATCCACGATCAAGATAATTCGACGCGCGGCGCGGTAAGTTTGCCGCAGGTGGTCGAGCAGGCAAAGGAATAGGTCGCTGTTTTTCCGTGTGCCCTCGACATACGCAACGCGACCGGTTCGTGCGTGCAGCGCGCCCGCCAGATAGCGTTTCCGGTTTTGCCCAGGCGTGGGGATGGCACGTTGACAACCTTGAGTAGACCAAAGGAAACCGATTTTGGGATTGAGGTCGATATCGACCTCATCGGCGTAAAACACTTCATGCCCCGATGGGGCTCGAGACAACGCACGATGAATGGCTTTCAGGCGCGTGGCTGCCCGTGGGTCGCGCAGATGTAAGGTCGGACGAGCACGACGCCAGCCGAATCCCAAATTAACTAGCCAGCGACGTACCGTAGAGGCGTGAATGGGCCGTGACAGCAACGAATTCAGCGTCTCGGCCAGCATCTCGCTCGTCCACGTACTGCGCAGGTAGCCATAATCACTGGGCGGCTGCTCAACTAACTCGGCGAGCGTCTCCAACAGGGTGTCATCCACCGTATACGCCCGCCGGCCCGAGCCGCACGCCTCGAGAAAGGCTTCACCCGCGGTCTGGAATTGCGTGACCCATCGATAAACCGTTGAACGCGCGACCGACAAACTGCGTGACACGGCCGTCGGTGAGACGCCTGAAGCTAACTGCAACAGGACTTGAGCGCGGCGAACCACCCGCCCGTTATCGCTGCGTTGAATCAACCGCTTAAAGCGACGTTTCTGTGAGCGCGTCAATGACACTAAACTATCCATACTCAGGTGACCTCTTTCGGGAACGTAGATTGCTCGATACAACCTCTGATCTCTGAATGTCACCTGAGTTCTTTTTATTTGATCGAGTTTTTGGAACACCTATTTAGTCATCGTCGGCACCCAGCCGCCCCGGCATCGTGCGGGTGGCTATTCGCGTTATGTGCTGGCGCGTGTCACGCGTTCACATTTTCGTCAGGCGCTTCGGTTGCGAGTACGGTTGACGAACTCGACCGCGCATCCGGCGGCATGCGGAACGCCTTCGCGCAAGCGGCTGTCGCTGAGCTTGCGACCGCGTATTCCGCGGTGTTGTCGGACGCCAGGCGTGACGGCCGCGCGGACGCAGCGCGCTGGATCGCGGCGACCGAAGCGTATATCGAAAATCTCACGACCATCGCCAGAGCGGCGGACGCGGGTGCCGAGATTCGTTTTCTGTTCGGGCCCGAAGGGCCGTTACGTATCATCGTAGGCAGCGATCCCGCGCGGCAATTCATGCTGGCGGCGCCACGGCCGCACGAAAGCGGGCGCCTCGAGCAGGCCGTCTTGAAGCGTTTCTGCCAGGCAGCCGGCTGCCTGAACTTGCGCGCTAATGGTCTCGGCGCCGAGCCCCGGACGAACCTGGAGACGCGCGTGCCGCTGAACGCAAAGCGCGGAGGCGACGGGCTGAGTTGCGCTCTGCAGGGTCTTCGCCACGGTAAGCTCTATCGGCGCGCATGCGCACAGTTGATCGGCGAACTGAGGGCGCTCGTGGCGGTACTGATTGGAGTCGCAAATCCGATCGACTGGTCCGGATTCGGACCGCCCCGCCGGCGGGGACCATCTCATCTCGTACCGGTCGACCGCTTGGGCAACGGCGTGGTGGCCGATGTTCCCGCGCTATACCGATCGCCGCAGGTCCTGACCGACGCGATCCCCTGGATACAGGCGCGGCTTGTCGGTAAGGTGGCATCCTTCCGACTCATCCCGCCCGCAAGCTTGGTATATGGGTCACAGGTGGTGTCGCGTTAACGCGTACCCTGCCGCGACCGGCGAATCTATGCTCAGACGATTGCTTTTCCTCGCGCTGATTGCGAACTATTCACCGTCTGCCGTCTGCCGTCGCCGGACCGGAAGGGCGCTATCAGGCCGTCCCCATCGATGGCGGCCTCGAATACGGTACGGAAAAGGCCTTGATCATCGACACCGTGGCCGGGCATTTGTGGATCTGGATCGAAAGTCCTGCGGTCGGAGACGAACCCGGCGGGCGTTATGTGATCTACCAGGGGCAGGTCGTTCCAGGCTCGGAAATGGGAGAAGTGATGTTAAAGCAGGAGTGGCCGCCGAAGGCAGCGCCCTGAATCCCGGCCATCGCGCCACCCCAAAGCGAAAGTCAATTCAAGCTTAATCCGACGGACTGTCAGATGCCGGATTTCAAGCGCCGCGCGCCGGCGCCGGCCCCACTTGGCAGCGAGTCGAACTTACGCTGTAATTCGGCCTTCAATAGGAGAGGGGAAAACCGAAATGCCCAAGATGAGTTCATCCGAGCGCGAGGAATTCCTGGCCGCGCCTGGGATCATCATGAATATTGCAACCGTCGACAGCGACGGTGCGCCGCTCGTGACCCCGATCTGGTTCATCTACGAGGAAGGGCGAATATGGTTCACGCCGCGGCAGCATTCCGAATGGCTCCGGCACATCCGTCACGACCACCGCGTAGCGCTCAGTATCGATGAACCGACAATTCCGTACCGCAAGATGGTGGTTCGTGGTATCGCTGACCTCGATTACGAAGTGGGCGTTGACGATCTCTGGCGCGACCGCTACCGACGCATCGCTGAACGGTATATTCCCGTCGACGACGCCAATGCCTATGTCGACGGCACCGACGATCAGCCGCGCGCCTTGTGCTCGGTCACCCTGGGGCGCGCGGAAGTGCGCTCCTGGCGCATGCCAGTCGGCGACGAGCCCTATCACGGTATCTGGGCAAAGCGCTACTGGACCGACGATGCCAAGGCCCGTAATGAATCGCCAGCCGTCATCGACAGGAGCGTCGATAGCTGACACGCGGCCAGTTTGTCGGAACTGACTATTGCCTGAGTCATGAACTGTGGGTTGCAGGCATGCTTACCCGGGTCCCAGCCGACGCCACCCAGGGTACGTTCGGCGACTTTTTGTGGAGAGGTCTCAAAGTCGGCCGCGAGTGTGTCGTTCCAGCGGTTGAGATACCTGAATAGCACGATCGCTGTGACGATCTCGACGACAGTTTACTTATTTCGACAAGGCATAAATTAAAATGCGTGCTACCAGGAAATAGGTAAACGGTCCTTGAAAGCCCGCCATCGTCGCCGGAAGATCGAACCGCCACCATGAAAACTGCAAATATCGAGTCGCGCTATGCTTGGCTGCGACTGGCGGCGGCCTTGGGATTGTCCATGGTCGGTGGACTCGGCATGTATATCGGCGTGGTGGCGATGCCCGCGTTTCAGGCCGACTTCGGGGTCAGTCGCGGCGACGCCTCGATGCCGTTCACGATGGTGATGTTCGGCTTCGGCGTGGGTGGCATCATCATCGGCCGCATCGTCGATCGCTACGGCATCGTGCGGCCCCTGGCCGTCAGCATCGTCGCGCTCGGGGCATCGTATCTGCTGGCCGCGCGCGCAGATGCTTACTGGATGTTCGCCGCGATGCATGCCTTGATCGGCTGTTTCGGCTGCGGGGCCGTGTTCGGACCGTTGATCGCCGATATTTCCAAATGGTTTACCCGCAGACGCGGACTTGCCGTCGCGATCTGCGCCTGCGGAGGTTATCTTGCCGGCGCGGTGTGGCCGCCTATCGTCTACGCCATGATCGCGGACGCGGGATGGCGCGAAACCTACTCCTTCATCGGCATCGCGAGCATGGGTGCGATGCTGCCGCTGCTGGTGTCGCTGCGGCGTCAACCCGTTGGCGACACGCACTTCGTTGAAGGCGGCGGCTCGGCCGGATCGCCGCAGTCGCTGGGCCTGTCGCCGACCGCGCTCTTGACCCTGCTCAGTCTCGCCGGTTTCGGTTGCTGCACCGCCATGGCAATGCCTCAGGTCCATTTGGTTTCGATCTGCGGGGATCGCGGCTATGGCGTCGCGCGCGGGGCGGAGATGCTGTCGCTCATGCTGGGCTGCGGCATCGTCAGCCGCCTCGGATTTGGATGGATTTCAGACCACCTGGGTGGATTGCGGACGATCCTGCTCGGTTCGACACTCCAATGCGTGGCGCTGGTGATGTTTCTGCCAGCGGACTCGCTGGTGTCACTGTATATCGTGTCAGCGGTATTTGGCTTGTTCCAGGGCGGTATCGTGCCCTGCTATGCGCTGATCATCCGGGAGTATTTTCCGCCGGTCGAAGCAGGCAGCCGCCTCGGCGTCGTCATCCTGGCTTCGGTCCTAGGCATGGCGTTCGGCGGCTGGGTTTCCGGCGTGATATTCGATTGGACCGGCTCCTACAGTGCGGCTTTTCTCAACGGGATCGGCTGGAACCTAGCCAATATTTCGATCGTTTTGTTCCTGTTGTCGCGCGCACGCCTGGCGCCCATCGGACCCGGTGTCGTGGTTCCTGCGGGCTAGATTCCTTCGTTTGCCAGCGCCGACCGGATCTTCTCGGCGGCGTGCTCGATAGCCTCGTGCGAAGGCGGATCGTAGTAGCCTTGCGGAAACTGAAACCGGAAGCCGTCGTTTTCGAAACGCGGTAATACGTGGAGGTGAACGTGGTAAACGGTCTGGCCGGCGGCGACACCGTCGGCGAGAAAGAGGTTCACGCCTTCGCAGGCGATGTCGGTGCGCCGGACCGCCGCACCGATACGCTGTCCGACGTGAAAGAGCCGGGCGCCCGTTTCGGCATCGAGCTCGGCGAGTGTTGCGATCGCGATGTTCGGCACGATCAGGACGTGCCCGGTGTTGACGGGCTGAATATCCATAAACGCGGATACGAGCTCGTCGCGATAGACGAACGTGGCCGGCAGATCGCCGCTTAAGATTTTCATAAAAACGGTGTGGGGATCAAACCCGCTGCGTTCGACTGCGGTCTGCATCTTCGTGTCGGTCTTATCCACGGCCGACCTCGCGGATCATGCAGTATGCCGCCTCCTCACAGGGTTTGCCCTTGAGCAGCGCGGGCGCAGTGCCTAATCGCGCGATCGAGCAGGACGGCGCGTAGAGTGTCTCGACTTCATCGTCTGCGACGAGGAATGGCGGCGGACTGATGAGTTCCGGTTCGTAGCGTACGGTTACCAGCAGGATCGGAGTGCCTGGATCGAGAAGCCTGGTAAGGTGCGCGACGTATTGACCACGTTGCTCGGGCGACAGGGCGATCAGCGCGGCGCGGTCGTAAACGACGTCGACACCGTCTAGCAACTCGCGGGTGAGATCGAAATAATCGCCGCACAAGAGTTCATAACCCGGTGCGCGGTATGCGATGAACGAACCGTGCTCGCTGCGGTCGGCTTCGATTCCGTTCTCTTCGAAAAAAGCAGCCGCCGCGATGTCGCTCAATTCGACGCCGACGACCTCATGTCCTCGGGCGCGCAGCCACAGCATGTCGTTCGATTTTCCGCACAAGGGGACGAAGACGCGCGATCCCGCGCCCAGGCACAATCCGTCCCAATAGCATAACAGCATTGAGTGTGTTGCAGTTTCGTGGAAGCCGATTTGATCGGTCTCCCATTTCCGGTGCCAAAATTCGTGTTCCATCAATGCCTTTACGGGGGTGCTGGTAAGCCAGGCTTTCCTTCGCGTACGGTAGCTCTGGTGCCGTCGCTCAGCTAGCCTGCTCGATCGCCTGTTGAAAAAGCTCCAATGCGCTGCGCATAAAGACGTTCATATTCGCTTCACGGTCTGCGCTGCCCGTTTCGATGCGCCGCGTGAGCGAGACCGGACCCGCGACGGCCAGGACACAGATGCCGGGTGGGTGGCCGTAAGGCGTACCTGCGGGGCCGGTCGCCCCGAGTTCCGCGAGTCCCCAGGTGGCTCGAAGCTGGTCGCGGACGGTGCGGGCGCACAGGCTGACGTATTCCTCGCTCAGGGGCTCCTGGCGTTCGAGCACGGACTTTTCCAGACCTAGAAGTTTTCGTCGAGCGCGGATCGTGTAGATGATGGTAGCGCCGAGAAAATAAGCCGATGCGCCGGGTACGGCGAGCAGGCTCGCCGAGATGAGGCCGCCAGTCGAGGATTCCGCAATGCCCACGGTTTCACCACGATCTTTGAGCAGTACAGCGGATGTTTCGGCGGGAGCGGATAACGTCATCATCTTCGTTCCGTTTATGATGCCAAGCGCCCGGCTCGACGGATCTCGTAGTGAACACCAGCGCCGCCACTTTTAAAGCCTACCGATGCCATAACCTCGGAGACTATCACGATCTCGTGATCGAAGATCTGCCGCGCCAGGAACCTGCGGCCGGCGAAGTTTGGGTACGAAACCACGCCGCAGCGATCGGTTTTCCCGACATGCTCATGGTGCAAGGGCACTATCAATTCAAGCCGCCCCTGCCGTTTATACCTGGCATGGAGTTCGCGGGAGAAATTGCCGCCGTGGGGCCGGGCGTGCAGCGCGCGGTGGGCGACAAGGTGATGGCGACCGTCCGCTTCGGCGCCTTTGCCGAGTATGTTTCGACTGCGGCGGACAACTGCTTGCCGCTGCCCGAGACCTTCGATTTTGCGACGGGTGCGACCTACCTCATCGCATACAAAACGGCCTATGTCGCACTCGCCGTGCGCGGAAATTTGAAACCGGGCGAAACCGTTTTGATACACGGTGCCGCGGGCGGCGTCGGCCTGGCCGCGGTCGAACTAGCAAAAGCCCTGGGTGCCCGAGTGATCGGCATGGCTACCGGTTCGCATAAACTCGACGCCGTGCGCTCCAAGGGCGCTGATCACGTGATCGATTATGCGGCTGGCTCCTTTCGTAAGGCGGTCAAGGCGTTGACTGCGGGGCGTGGCGCGGATGTCATTTACGATCCCATCGGCGGTGATATCTTCGATGAGTCCTTGCGTTGCATCGCACCTTTCGGCCGGATGCTCGTAATAGGATTCGCCAGTGGACGGATCCCGGTCGTGCCGGTCAACTACGCCTTGATCAAACAATATGCGATCATCGGTGTACGCGCCGGCGCATACGGACGGATCAACCCGCAGGGAGGGCGCGAGGTCGAACAGGCGTTGGTCGAAATGGCCGCTGCGGGTACTCTCAAACCGCGCATTCACAGCCGCGTGCCGTTCACAAAGGTGGTCCAGGCTTTCGACGAGATCGCGAGCCGCAAAGTCGTTGGGCGTATCGTCATCGACATCGATCGATGGGGTGGGGCGCGGAACGACTGAAAGGCCGGTATTGATCACGAGCGCCGCGGCGCTTAACCGACAATGAGAAAATCTATGTCACACCGTCTCGAATTCTATTTCGATTGTTCCAGTCCCTGGACCTACCTGGCGTTCGAATACAGTCAGCGGCAGCTAGACGGGCTCGACGTCGAGGTCGAGTGGAAGCCAATCCTCGTCGGCGGCATATTCAATACCGTCAATCCAAGCGTGTATCAGTTCCGTGAGAAACCCGTACCGGCAAAGGACGCCTATTTCAAGAAGGACTTGCAAGATTGGGCGCGATTCGTCGGGCTCGAGATCGGTATGCCGCCGGTTTTTCCCGTAAACAGCGTCAAGGCCATGCGCGGCGCGTTCGTCGCGATCGAGCAGGGCGTACTCGTGCCGTACGCCAGGGCGGTGTTCAAGCGCTACTGGACCGACCTGGCCGATATTTCGCAGCTCGAGGAATTGGCTACCATCGTGAAAGCCGTAGGGCTCGATCGCGACGACTTTTTCGATCGGATTTCGAGCCAGCCGTACAAGGACAAGCTCAAGGCCAACACAGATGAGTTGATCGAGCGCGGTGGCTATGGCACGCCGACCTTGTTTCTCGACGGTGACGACATGTATTTCGGTAACGATCGGATCGATCTGATGTGCTCCCGGATCCGCTGACGGATCGCGCGAGATGGAAAAGCGCGAACCGCTTTTTTATTGATCGAAGGCGTGCGGGACGCCTTGCTCGTCGAGCGTTTTGTGTAATGTTTCGTAGAGTTCGCCGAGCAGCGGTACAGCGCGGGCCGTAATCGCGGCCCGCAGGTGACGTCGAACCCGCGGCGAATCGCAGAATTCAATCGTGGCTTCCCACAAAGTACGGCAGATGGCCGTCGGGTATAGCGGGTTGGATTCGTTGTCCATCCGGTGGCCGACGACGTCTTTGAGGCGAACATTGAGCTCGAACAGGGTGGACTTGTAGTGTTCCTCGGCCACGTGGGCCAGCGCGGTGACTATTGCTGCCTGCTCGACCGCCTGATTATCGATGACTTCGAGTTGACCGTCCGTGTCCGGACCGGCCTCGGGCGTAATATCTGAGAACTTGAGTTCTTGGGTCTGATCAAGGTCCGCCGCCTGGGCGAAACTGCGGAAGAATCGAATCTCGATGGTCCGACCGATCGCGCTGGCATGTTCGTCAATGAGGTCGGCTTCGGTACGGGCTTTAGCCGCTTCGTCCGGCGCCGCCTCTTCGGCAAACACGCGCAGGCGCCGCGAAACGTCCGTACGCATTGCCCAGATGATATTGGGCAGCAGTTTGTCGGGAGACTTGCGGCAGGCGCCGATAATCTTACGCTGCTCTATCGGGGAAAACGCACCGAACTTGGCAATTTCACCCAAGCGTGAGTCTACGGCTAGTCGGGCGATCGTGCTGAGCGCCGCACGCGACCGCTCATTGATATCGAGAAACCGAATCCCGACACCCTGGGGATGCCGCCACATGACCTCTACGGGCAGGGTAACGGTATCCGCCGGTGAATGTTCCGGATTCGGTGCGAAGACGAGCGAGGCCTCGCGTCCCGCCGCCAGCGCGTCCCCCTCTTTGTCGGGGATCTGCAAGGCTATGGCCAGGCACATACCTGTACTGCTGAGATCCCGGATCTCGCAATCGATCGGCGCTGACTGCCGACCGATGATGGAAGCGGGGATGGTCACTTCGTGGCGCAAGCGTCGATCGCTCCGCGATGCGGGCGAGTCGGTGTCCTGCCGTTTGTTGTCACTCATGATGGTCAACTAAATTCCGTTCATCGGTCCACCTTATGCTGGCGGTTCCCCGCCGGATGGCTGTCACGTGCTGGCCTTTCATCCTCCGCCAGGACCGTCTCCGGCATGGCGCAGTCCAATTTTCTCGCGCGATCGGTAGGTATTGACAGAGGCACTCAACATTCGGCACATTTCTTAACAGTTGCGAGAGGGATCGCAGGTCAGACAGACAGCCATCGGATTCGATTGTCGACGGCGAAATGGGCATCTTCGCCGCCTGTCAATAGCGTGTTTTCCGCGATCTTCAGTTCGGGAGCACCCGTTCTGCCGTTGTCGCGCGATCCGCATATGTCAGGGCGCGGCCGAGCTTTCGCCGGCCGAGTTCCGGCGTCACTGTATCCCGGTCCCAGACCTTAGTGCCGGCGACGTAGACGGTATCGACGACGCCGTCCGATCGGTTGACGAGTTGCGAATCACCCAGGATATCGCGATATACCATCTGCCGGTTGGCATCGGTATCGTAGTGCGAGAGTGCGTCCGGATTGATCACGGTGATATCAGCTTGGGCGCCGAGGTCCAGGCGGCCGACATCCAGGCCGCAGAATTCCGCGGGATCTCGCGTCAGGCGTTTCACTGCGTACGCGACACGTTCGAGCGAGCGTTTCTGCGCCATCTTCAGGGTTAACAAGTTGCCGTCGAAAAACGCGAGGTTGATCAAATGTGCACCGCTGTCGTTGAAACCGGGTAGTGTGTTTTTGTCGAACAGTAGTTTTTCCAGAACCTCGGGGCGATCGTTGCCGAGGATCATGTGCCAGCGAAGATCGCGGTCGTAATGGCGCATGAGGTGGAGGAAGAAACCCGGTTCAGAAACCGGGTTAGGCGCGGCATCGAAGGCTTCGCGCTCGGTATCGCTGCGCGCGGCGTTTGCGTTGCCGCTATGATAATCGCGGAGGCGGCGAAAAACGTCGCCGCCGTTACCTCCGCACCATTCGGGCACGGGACATTCATCGATAAACATCACATCCATGTTTCGCTGAAAGGTCGAGACAATGCACTTGTCGTACCAGTCTTTCTCGAAGCGCCGGGTGTAATCCTCATTGTCGAGAATGCGGCGGCGCCCTTCGCGGTCGTCTACGTCGACTGCGAGCAGGGGGCGCATCGTTTCAAACTCCTCGAAGATCGGTGACACCGCGCCTTCCGACCACAGCAAGAACGGGGTCGACAACACCTGGAAATGGAAATGGCCTTGCAGCAGCCAGGAGTTCAGCAAGCGCGCGAGTTGGAGAAAAACCTTCCAGACCCCGCGGTCGTGGGTCAGGTCAATCGCGGTGAGCGCTGTGGTTCTGAGAGGTTTGCCGAATAGGCGTCCGCTCGTATAGAAGAAGCGCTTGAGCGTACCGAGGCGGCTGAGCGCGTCCGGTGTGACCTGCCACACGCGGTCGTATGTTCGTACGATGTCGAGCAAGCGGCGCTGTTCCGTGCGGGAGGCGAAATGTGACGGAATTTTGGAGTGTGTGTTAGGTTCGTTCGCCAGGTAATGAAACGGAATATTGTCGGTCGAAAATCCGATATAACCTTGTTCCATTGCCGCATCAAGCAAGCTTTCCATGCGCGCGAGTTCGTCTTCCGTCGGGTCACGCTCGATGGCCGCCTGTGTTCCCATCACCTCGATGCGAAGCATTGAATGCGGCACCAGGGGTGCGATATTCGGGCCGAGCGCGAGTCCGTCGAGGTGCTTCAGGTAGTCGGCCGTACCCTGCCAGTCCATCGCTTCGACGACGCGCCTGAGTACGCCTTTCGAAACGTTTTCGACCCGCGCGAAACAGTCGAGAATAGGATCTTCACCATTATGCCGTTGCGCCCTGAACGCCGTACCGATGCTGCAGTTACCGACCACGACGGTGGTCGTTCCGTGGCGTACAACTTCGGACAGGCCCGCATCGAGTTCGACTTCGAGATCCATATGGGTGTGGATGTCGAGTAGGCCCGGCATGAGCCATTTACCCACGGCGTTTTCAACTTCTCGCGCTCTCGATGGGTCGAGATCCGGGCCGCGAGCGGCGATGCGCCCATTCGCTATCGCGACGTCTTCGATTTCGGGTTGCCGGCCGCTACCGTCAAACACCATGGCGCCCCGAATGAGTCGATCCCAAGATGCGTCCATGAATACGCTCCTACACCGGGCCAGGACACATGCGCCGCCACGTGGCGCGCCTGGTGACGGCCGACGAACTGCTCGTGGCGCTAAACTGCAGGGGAGTCTAACAGGATGGTGGAAAATGTCTTCGTGCTACAGACGGTAAAGAATCGCTTTCGAATCGTCGAGCGTAATATCGCTCATCCTCTAAGCGGTGCCCGGACGTCAGCGGCTTCAATTGAACTTGGGGATCACCTTTTCTCCAAACAGTTCGAGTGAACGCAGGATCTGATCTCGATCGTGAATGCCCTGCGGGATGATCAGGAACATTTCGTTGATCGGCACCGCCTTCGCACCTTCCTCGATGCGGCGACACAAGGTGTCGGGCGAGCCGAACAGGAGTTCGGGGAACGGCTGACCAAAGGGTATCGCCCAGTTTTCCCACATCCACTTCATGTCCTCGGCCAGTTCCTGGGCTTCATTGTCCGACTTGGCGCAGATCATCAGACCGCCCCAGGCCGCCTCGTCGCCCGGCGCGACCTCACGCTCGTGAAGTGCCGCCTCTTCGCGGTACGCGGCCCACAAGGTCTGAAGGAATTCGAGATTCGAGGACATCACGATGGGCTTGCCGCCGTACTTGGCCCAGAATCGCGCGGTCCGCAGCGAAGCTGAAAAGCCGCCGTACAGAGGCGGATGGGGCGTCTGGAACGGGCGCGGCGCGATGCCGACCTCGCGGATGCTCATGTCCTCGTCGACCCCCTGGCCAAAACGCGTATAGACCGTGTGTTCGTGCGGATTCTTGAGACCTGGGGCCGGCAGCTGCCAGTACTTGCCCTGGTAGCTGAAGGTATCTTCGGTCAGCGCTTTGACGACGAGGTCGACGTACTCGGCAAAGTATTCGCGATTAGCGAGGTCCATGGGCTCGTTTTTGTTCCACGGACCGACTGGGCCGAGTTCGTCTTTGACCTTGAAGTTCTCGACCCAGCGGGCTTGGTAACCCCGCACGAGGCCCACGCCGAAACGACCCTTGAGCATATTGTCCATCGTCGAGATCGCTTCGGCCGTGCGCAAAGGGTTGTGCACGGTAGACACGAATCCGCAGGTGATGACGCGCAGCCGCTTGCTGTGCATGCCGATCCACATCCCCATCAGGGTCGGGTCGTTGGATGCTTCGAAACCCTCGATCTGCAGATGGTGTTCGGGATGACCCCATCCTGCGTAGCCGACTTCATCGGCGTAGGCAACGTACTCCGCAATTTCGTCCAGCATGCGCTGATACAGCAGCGGGTCTTTGCCGGCCATGCCACGCTCGAGCTCGGCGCGGCGCCCGACGGTACAGTACATGAAGGGATTAAATCGAATCATGAGTTGGGGCAATTTATCATGCGATTTAAGGAACCTACCGCAAAGTTATCCGCACATGCAGATAATATTTGATGCGGGTTCTAGATGCGCCCGCGAGCGGGCTCCTACGGAGCTCCTGTGACTAATGCGAGTAAACCCGTAACGGCCCCGCTTGCGCCGCTGGTTCCCTCTCAGTTCAGCTTGTAAACGCGGGCGACGTTTTCGCTCATCACTTTATTTTGTGTCTTGACCGAGAGCGGCGCCAGCAGCCCCTTGAGCGTATCGATATAGTCATCGGTGTGATCGGGGTGTGGAAAATCACTTGCCCAGAAGAACTTGTCCGCCCCGACGTATTCGATCAAGTGCGTCAGCGCGCGTTCGTCCGGATCGGCAGAAATCCAGCACTGCCGCTGAAAGTAAAAGCTCGGCTTTTCTTTTAGCTCGGTGGTTGCCGCGAGCGGTCCGTCCCACACGGCATCCATGCGATCGAGCAGATAACCGATCCAGCCGGCCTGAGATTCGAGCACCACCACCTTGAGCTTGGGAAACTTCTCGAACACGCCGTAGTTGAACAGCGATACGAAGGCTTGCTGCATGGAATGCACGACCAGGACGTCGAAGTAAAAACTGAAATCGAGCGGCTCCGCTTGCTTGAGTTCATCGAAACGCTGGTGGTGAGAGAAACGGGTGGGCTCGAATGATGGGTGTAGGCCGACCGGCACGTCGAGCTCCTGGGCCTTGGCCCAGAACGCATCGTAGTAGGGATGGCCGTGCGCTTTGCGCGTCCAGGTGTAGGGTGCGACCATCGCACCCCGGCAGCCAACTTTGACAGCGCGTTCGAGTTCCGCGACGGCGAGGTCGACATCCGACAGCGAAATGTGGGCGATCGGATAGAGCCGGCCGGGCGCCTCGCCGCACAGGTCTACGATCCAGCGGTTGTACGATCGGCAGTACGCCGCGGCCAGTGCCGGATCTTCGATTTCCGCTTCCCACAAGAGGCCGAGCGTCGGGTAGAGGATCGCCTTTGACAGGCCCTCGCCGTCGAGGCGCTCGACGCGCGCGGCGGCATCGTAGGATGCCAGCGGGCAGCCCCGCGCGTAGTTCCGCTCCGGTGAGGGCAGGATGTCCGGATCGCCCATGGCGCCCAGCACGCCGGCAAAACCGCCAAAACACAAGCGGGAAATTTTGTTGTCCCACAAAAAATATTCCAGACCATCGTCGCCCACGGTCAATTTGAGCGCGCGGTCTTTGTATTTGTCCTCGAGATAATCCGCGAGTGAATCGAGCGGCTCGAGTACATGTCCGTCGGCATCGATCGCGCCGTTGGTATCGACGTTGGCAGCTATTGCGAGCTTGCTTGGGGTGGCCATTTTGTATATCTACCTCGTCGGAAATCCAGCGGTGCAGCAGTCGCGGTGCACGCGCGGTTTCTCAAGTTCTAAAACGACCGGCAGACCCGTTACTGAGCGGTCGTCGACCGTCGGCCACGAGTATATCCGAAGTAATGTCCGGTAAGCGGAAAGCGTCTTTACCCGGCGGTGCGGGTGCTACCCTTATGCCTGTCCCGAGCGTAGCGCATGATGCCGTAGATACTGATGGCGACCCAGCACACTTCGATGACGAATGCCGACAGATTGAAATCGAACAACAGCGACACAGTGATGAACGAGGCGCCCAGCAGATTGAGCACCGAATAGCTGAGCGCAGTGCTCGCGAGCCGTTCGGTCTGCAGCAGGAAATAGGCAATCAGGATCATTATTACCCCGCCGGTGCCGACATAGTCATACCACTCCATCGTCATGATGATGCTCTCAGGTCTTTACGGAAACCATGCATTGGTTTTGCGACAAGGACGGGCGGCCCGCAGCACCTCGTCGAGTCGATGCCGTTCGAATGATCGAACGCCGGAAAATCGTTTAGATTTCCAATTCGTAGACTTCGATAAAAAGTTCGTATTCCTCTTTCCAGTCCAGGTCCATATCGCCTTTCGCATTGAGGCTGGTGAAATTCGTCAGCCGGATCAACCACTGATTGAGGGACTTCCATTCCATTGCATCGCGTTGCTTTTCGGTGCTCGTCGTTTCTCCTGAAAGAACGAATACTCGGCAGAAATTGATTTCTGACATCAGCGTATGGAGCTCTTTGGATGCCGCCGCCAGGCGCTCGTCGCTGGATGTTGCCGAGTAAATCGGGCTCAAGATCCCCTTTATGTTTATCGGGACCGATGCCACCGAGTGCGCGCATTCGGCTACCTTTCCCAATTCCTCTTCGGCGATCGCAGATGATGCGGTGGCGAGTAGGCAGAAACCAAGGACCAATGGGCGAAGCAGCTTATTCATGGGTTATTACGCTCGGATGGCTGTAAGTGGGTGGGTATTGTGTTCAGCATAGTTGCATCTCGGTTCATTTAACCACTTTGCTCCGCTCGCGAATACTCAAGCGAAAAGGACCGGTATCAAGCATCACGCCGTTCGATTTGAAGATGCGACGCCCAGGAGTTCCAAGAGGTTCGCGGGCGCGGGTTGACGGCGGACGATCTTTTCCTTGTCCGCTTTCGGCAACTGCTTCAATACGTGTTCTGCCCGCAATGCGAGTGCTCGGTCACCGATTCTTACTGCGTAGGCGAGTTCGAGCGGGCCTTTGGATCGCAAGTATTTCGCGCCTTTTTCATGGCCCTCGTGTTCGGACAGCCGTCTTGGAACATCGGTTGAGATCCCCGTGTACAAAGTACCGAGCCGCGTTCGCACGAGATACAGATACCAGTCGTCCATCGACTCCGAATATCCCCTGGATAAGCCGTTAACTTAAACACAGTTCGCGTGACGCGACCACTGCGCTATGGTCGGCCAATATTGAATTTTATCCGCTACTTGCCGCCGGATCGTCGTGCTAGGCTTCGTCGAACACCAATTTGATGAAAGCATTAAGCGGTATGCGGCTTACGGATAAACGCGCAGTTATAACCGGTGCGAGCAGTGGCATCGGCCGGGCCATCGCCGTTGCTTTTGCCCGAGAAGGCGCTTCGGTGGTGGTGAATTACGCGCGTTCGCATGACGGGGCACGCGAGACGGTGGAGCTTGTCTCTGCTGCAGGCGGGTCTGGCAGCGAAATCCAGGCCGATGTGTCGAACGTAAAGGACGTCCACCGTCTCGTGCACGAATCGAAGCGACTGCTAGGCGGCATCGACATCTGGGCCAACATCGCAGGCGCGGACATTCTCACGGGCGCGGCGGCGAAGCTCGAAGACGTGGAGAAGCTGTCGCGCCTGATCGACGTAGACTTGCGCGGGACGATGCTGTGCTCGTGGAAAGTCGCGGAGATCATGCGGACCCAGGCAGCGGGCGTCATTCTCAACATGTCCTGGGATATGGCGCTCGCCGGTATGGCCGAGCGCAACCCCGAGATGTTCGCCGCGATCAAAGCGGGCGTGACGGGATTCACCCGTTCGCTGGCGCGCTCGCTCGCACCTGCGATCCGCGTCAATGAACTCGCGCCCGGTTGGATTGCGACGGCATTCGCAGAAAAGGATATGGATGACGATTACCGAGCAGCCGTGATCGGGCAGACGCCCATGCGGCGTTTAGGAACGCCGGCGGATGTCGCGGCGGCCGCGGTCTTTCTCTGCTCGGATGAAGCCGCGTTCATCACTGGGCAATCATTGAAGATCAATGGCGGCTTGAGTAGCTAGCCCGCCTATCGCACGAAGGCGGCCGCGGCGCTCAGAGAAGTTGTTGAGCGAACAGGATTAATCAGGCCATTCGACGATGTTCGAGCAAATTGCAATGGGTACCACCGCTGGCGGCCTACGACGGCACCGGCTGGTCCATGTGCGCCTGGACTCAGGTCAAGCTCTCGCCATAGCTACAGCTCAGACTCGAGTTCCAGACCGGCGTCCAGACGCACCTGTCCTGCGCCGGTATCCGCCGTCCGTCGTGCAATAGGCGGGCTAGCCCGCACCCGTTCAGGTGTCGTGGGCGAGCCGGATCCCCGAAAATTGCCAACGGTTGTGAGGATAAAAGAAATTCCGGTAACTCGCGCGCGAATGCCCGGTGGGCGTCGCGCAGCCGCCGCCCTTGAGTATGGTTTGATTGCTCATGAATTTCCCGTTGTATTCTCCGATCGCGCCTTTTTCGGTCGTGAAGCCGGGGTAGGGTGTGTAGGCTGAGCGGGTCCACTCCCACACGTCGCCGAATGCCTGGTGGAGTCGCTTCGTGCCGCCGTCGCCGCTTTGTCGCGGATGGAGAAAACCGGAAGCCATGAAATTTCCTTCGACCTTTATGTCGGCGACGGCGGCTTCCCATTCGAATTCACTCGGCAGGCGGGCGCCGGCCCAGCGGGCGAACGCATCCGCTTCATAATGGCTGACGTGGCAAACAGGCGCATTGAGGTCGAGTGGTTCAAGGCCGCCGAGCGTGAATTCGAACCAATCGCCATCGCACCGCCGCCAATACCCCGGTGAGCGCCAGCCCTCGTCGTTGATCTTTGTCCAGCCGTCGGCGAGCCACAAGCTTGCCAGCTCGTAGCAGCCGCTCTCGACGAACTCCAGGTATTCGCCGTTGGTAATCGGCCGCGATTCCAGTTCGAACGGCTCGAGCCAGACTTTGTGGCGGGGCGTTTCATTGTCGTAGCGGAACGAGAAATCATCGTGTCCGATCTCAACTAAACCGCCAGCAAAGGCTACTGGCTGGCGCGGTTCCAGCGGCCGCGGCTCGGGTTGTGCACAATCGCGATAACTTGGATACGAGGGGTTAAGGGACAATAAATGTTTGATGTCCATTAACAGCAGTTCCTGGTGTTGCTGTTCGTGGTGCAATCCGAGCTCGATGATGCCGAGGAGATCGCGATCAGCGGTCTCGATCGCGGTGCCTATGCGTTCGTCGACTGCGTGGCGATAGTCAATCACTTCCGCTAACGACGGACGTGTGATCATGCCGCGAGCCGGGCGCGGGTACTGCTCACCAATCGAGTTGTAGTACGAATTGAACAGTTCGCGAAAAGCCGGATGGAACGGTTTGAATCCGGTTTCGTGCGGTTCGAGCACAAAGGTCTCGAAAAACCAGGTGACGTGGGCGAGGTGCCACTTCGCGGGGCTGGCATCGGGCATCGATTGCACGCAGGTGTCTTCCGCCGAGAGCGGTTCGATCAAGATCTCCGTCAGAGCGCGCACGGCGGCATACCGTTCACTGATCCGCGCGTTGGTAAGTTCGCCGATGCGGCGTCCGAGGTTTGCTACGGGTGTCGCCATGGGTGATATCGCAATGGGGTGAGCAGATCCTAAAGCGCGGCGTCGCCTAGTTCAAATGCGAACCAGCTGTCCCCCGTGCATTGTCCGCTCGAGTCGTAGCGCCGTTCACAGAATCGAATATGACTGCCGCGATCGATCGTCACGACCGTCGAACAGCGCGTGCCGTAGCGGCTGCCTTCGATAAAAATGGCAGACAGCAGGCTTTCCATCTCACGTCCGACGCCGGTATTAGGTAAGGCATCATCGCTCGCGCGCTCGGCCTTACGCAGTAGATCGAGCAGGCCGGGAAATGGGTCGCCTTCATGGTCGTTCATGACGGAATCGAAGCCCGTACGCAGCCATTCCGTTTTTGGCCAGCGCGTATCGAGTTGCGCATTGCTCAGCGTATAGATCCCCGCCTCAAGCGTGTGCGGTTCATCGGCCTGATTGGAATACCAGGTCAGATCGGTACCGTCATGGGCGAGAAGGTTGAAACCATCGTAATCGCGCGCCTTGGATGCCAGCGAAGCGGTAAACGCCGCTGCGCTGGTAGTCTCGCTAAGGAAGTCAGTGACGATCAAGCCGCGCGATCGCGGGCCGGAGCGCACCGCGTGGCCAGCTCGAACATTGGTCACGGCGGCGAAACGACCGCTCTCGTGAATGGCCAGCCAGGTGCCACCGCTTTCGAGATCGCGCCCCCCGAGGATACCGGGGCTGTCCAGCCAGCGGTCCGCCGGCAGCGCGGGCCGCGCGTGGTACTCATCGCGGTTGGCGGCGACGATCATCCGGTAATCGGGGTGTGCGTCATGCGCTACGAGCAGTAAGCACACGGATCTTCAACTCTGCCCAAAAGTATTGCCATCGGAGGCTATCCATTCGATTTCCTCCGGCGTCGATTTTCTTCCCAGCACCAGATTGCGGTGCGGGAAACGGCCGAAGCGGCGCACGATCTCGCGATGCGTCACGGCGTAGCGCAGGTAAGCGGTGGTGATTTTCTTCAGCGGATCCGGGGCGTCGGCGTCGAGTGCTTCGAAACAGGCCAAGCTCTTGTCCTGGGCGTCGAGATCCTCGGCGTGTTCAAGTGGCATATAAAAGAAAGTGCGCTCGATAAGCTCGAGTTCACGATCGATACCCATGGCAACGCCGTCGCGGCACAGCGCGAGCGCGCGTTCATCGTAGGTAAACGCCTGCGGTGTGCTCCGAAAGATGTTCCGAGGAAGCTGATCGAAAGTGATGATCAGAGCGAGGGTCCCCCGTGGCGTCAGTTTCCAGAGCTTGTAATCCCCACGCGCCGCCTGCTCCAAATGAGCGCCAAAGCGGTCGCGCACTGTCTGGTCAAAGGCTTCGTCGGCGGCGAACCAAATTTCGTTTCGCGCGGCCAGCGCTTCCGGATCGTCGAGCGAAGTCCCGAACCAGAATTCGAGGATTGAATCCGGACTGATTTCTTTCAGACTCAATAGCACACCAGAGTGTGGACATTGCAATCGCCGAGTGCGGCGCGGCCGTTGAGAAATTCGAGTTCCACCACAAATGCGCACGCCACGACGTTCGCACCCGCGCGCTGCGCGAGTTCGAGGCTTGCCGCGGCCGTGCCGCCGGTTGCGATCAGATCGTCGACCAGCAGCACGCGATCGTCGCCGTTCAACGCGTCGGTGTGCATGTGGAGTTCTGCAGAACCGTATTCGAGTTCGTAGCTCACATTGAAAGTCGCCGCGGGGAGTTTGCCCGGTTTCCGCAGGGGTACGAAACCCACGCCGAGTTCCATCGCCGCGAGCGAACCGAAGATGAAGCCACGGGCTTCCATGCCGAGTACGGCCGTAATGCGCGCTTCCCGGAAGGGGTCGATCAGCATCTCGGTGGCGAGTTTCAGCGCCTGGTGATCGCGAATGAGAGGCGTGAGATCCTTGAACACGACGCCGGGCGCGGGGAAATCCGGTATGTCCCTGATTTTTGATTTGATCGCTTCGATCATCTTGCGGGCATTAGGGGACCTCTGCATAAGTTAAGGTGCGGGTGAATGGTGCATGAAATCGTGCACATCAAGGCACGAATCGCAGGCCATATTGGGGACTATTGGCAAGATTCGCAACGTAAGGCTCCGCGATTTCAGGCGCAAGGCAGGTGTCCATAACTTATCCAGAGGTTCCTTAGGTGCGGCAATGCGCGATGATAACGTGAATGGCGAAAAAAGGGTCGGAAGCAGCCATGGTTGAACACGGCTTGGATGATGGCAACTGGGTGCAGGATCTGTCCTGGACCGCGGTGGAACGGCGGCTCGCCACAGGGGCAGCGGCCTTATTGCCGATCGGCGCGGCATCGAAGGAACATGGTCTGCATCTTCCGCACGGGACCGATTTTATTCAGGCCGCGTTTTATGCCGAGCGGCTGGCAGATACGTTCGACTGGCCGGTCGCGAGTTACGGCTACTATCCCGCGTTCACCGAGTATCCGGGCAGCATCTCGCTCAGCGAAGAAACGTTCCGCGCCGTCATCACCGAAATCCTCGACGGCATCGACCATGCAGGCGCTTCACGCATCGTCCTGTTGAATACCGGGATCAGTACCATTCCTCCGCTCGAGCGATTGCTTGAGGCGCGCGCAACGCGCCCGCCAACGCGGCTGTTCAACTGTTACGCCGGCCCACGCTTCGCGCGGACGGTACTTGAAATCGAGGAGCAGGTTTTCGGCGGCCATGCCGATGAAATCGAGACGGCACTCATGCTCGCGATCGACCCGTCCCGCGTCGTACTCGGTCGCGCACGCCCGGCCGAAGTACCTGTCAAACGCGGGATTTTTAACCGCAGCGATCCCGATGCGCCGAACTATTCGCCGACCGGCGTCAATGGCGATCCGACGCGGGCGACGATTGAGAAGGGTGAGCGCCTGCTCGCGGCCCTGATCGAAGACCTTATCGCCGAGGCCAGTGACTTTGCGCAGTGACGATCCCGCACAATGGCGGCTCACGCCGACCGAAGCGGTGGCACTGCAGCGTCACCTGGCATCGCGCATGCTCACCGACGATCGTGTCGGGACGATCCGCCGCGTGGCGGGTATCGACGCGGGTTTTCCTTCGCGCGGCAAGCTTACCCGCGTGGCCGTGGTCGTCATGAGTTTTCCGGAACTCGAAGTGCTCGAGGACGTCGTGGTCGAAAGGCCTACGCTTTTCCCCTACATTCCGGGCCTGCTGTCGTTTCGCGAGGTACCGGTGATGCTCGATGCGCTTGCCCGTCTCGCGGTCGAACCCGATATCGTGCTCTGCGATGGCCATGGCCTCGCTCATCCGCGGCGTATCGGCAGCGCTTGTCATCTCGGCCTCGCTGCGGGTATACCAACGGTGGGGGTAGCCAAATCGTGTCTCGTCGGGCGTTTCGACGATCCCGGCGCGCGACGCGGCGATTGGTCGCCGCTCGAGCACCGTGGGGAATGCATCGGCGCCGTCTTGCGTACGCGAGCAAAAGTCAGACCCCTGTTCGTATCGAGTGGCCATTGCGTCAGCTTGACGAGTGCGATCGACCTGGTGCTGGATTGCGCACCGCGGTTTCGCCTGCCTGAGCCGATCCGCGCCGCCGATAAGCTGGCGTCGTCCTAATTTGCGGGACGGCAGGTCCCTAGCGGGGGTCCGTGCTTTCCGCAGCGGCAGCCGCGGGTTTGTCATTGCGGCGCCGGCCTTCACGACGCCAGCGATGGTAGCGTTTGAGCAGAGATAGGATTCTGGGTGAGGTGTGGGTGCGCCGCCAGTTCGCCGCCGCGGCTTTGTTGGCCTCCGAGAACGTCGGATAGACGTGAATCGTTCGCAGGATCTTGTTCAGGCCCAGGTGGTGCTTCATGGCTAGGATGAACTCCGCGATCAAGTCACCGGCGTGCTCACTGACGATCGTGGCGCCCAGGATGCGATCGGTGCCCGGTGCGGTGAGCACTTTGACAAAGCCGCGATTGGATCCGTCAGCAATGGCCCGATCGAGTTCGTCGATGTCATAGCGCGTGACTTCGTAGTCGGTACCGTGCTCGCGCGCTTCGGTTTCGTTCAAGCCGACGTGCGCGACTTCCGGATCGGTAAACGTGCACCATGGAATGACGCGGTAGTCGACGGCGAACCGCTTGAGTCCTCCGAATAAGGCATTGACCGTTGCATACCAGGCCTGGTGCGAAGCCGTGTGCGTGAATTGGTAGGGGCCGGCGACATCGCCGCAGGCATATACGGTCGGCAGCGCGGTCTGCAGATGGTCGTTGACGTCAATGCTGCCATCCTCGCCGAGCGGTATGCCGAGTTCTTCCAGTCCGTAACCGGCGACGTTGGGTCGTCGCCCGAGCGCGAGGATGACTTCGTCGAATTCGACGTCGAAAGGTTTTACCGCGCCGCCGTCCTCCAATTCGCAGTGTAGGCGCCGGGTGCCGTCCTCGTTCGCAAAGCCAACCGCGGCCGCGCCGATTTTGAGCGTGATGCCTTCCTCTTCGAATATGCCCCGCATGAATTCGGAGACTTCCGGGTCTTCGCGCGGCAGTAATCGTTCGGCCTTTTCGACGACCGTCACGCGGCTTCCCAGTCGTGCGAATGCCTGTGCGAGTTCGCAGCCGACGGGCCCACCGCCCAGCACCAGCAACCGGTCGGGCAGGGTACGGAGCGCCCATACCGTTTCCGAAGTCAGGTAAGCCACGTCCTCGATGCCGGGGATCGGCGGGACCAAGGGGCTGGCGCCGGTGGCAAGGATAATGGCGCGTGCGCTCAACTCACGCCCATCGACCTCGACCGCATGGGGCGAGATCAGGCGCGCCCGACCGTGGATGCATTCAACGCCCAGATCCGTAAAGCGCTCGATCGAATCGTGCGGTTCAAGGCGCTCGATCACGCGTTGAACGCGTTCCATGACGTCCGCGAAATCGAATTCGACATCCATGCGGCGGATGCCGAGCTTTTCGCATGCACGCGCCTGGTGCACTTGCCGAGACACCTTGAGCAGGGCCTTCGAGGGCACACACCCGGTGTATAGGCAATCGCCGCCCATCCGCTGCTCCTCGATCAAGCATACGCGGGCTTTTACCGCGGCGGCGATAACGGCGGCGACCAAACCCGCGGATCCGGCGCCAATGACGATGACATTGCGATCGACTGCGGGCGGTGGCGGGAATTTCGCGAGGAAACGGCGGCGCTTGATGGTGCTGATGATCGCCTTGGCGATGAACGGAAAGATGGCGAGAAGACCAAGCGATACCAGGACCGGTGGCGAGGCGATGTCACCGAGGCTGTTGATTCCTGCGAGCTGTGTACCTGCGTACACGTACACCACAGTTGCGGGCAGCATGCCGATCTGGCTGTAGATATAAAAATTCCGCATGCTGATCGGCGTCAAGGCCATCAACAGATTGATGGCGATGAACGACACGATAGGGATTAGGCGCAAGGTGAGCAGATAGAAGGGACCGTCGCGTGTTATGCCGCGGTTGAGTGCGACTAAGCGATGGCCGAAGCGCGCCTGCACGAACCCTCGGAAAAGATAACGCGCCATCAGGAACGCGATGGTTGCGCCAAAGGTGCTGGCAAAGGACACGATGACCGTTCCCCAGAGCACGCCGAATACGGCGCCAGCGGCAAGGGTCATGACAAATGCGCCCGGTATGGATACGGCCGTTGCGACGGTGTAGATGAGAAAACAGAATCCCGACGCCTGCAAAGGGTAGGCGGCGACGTAATTCTGCAGCGACGATTGTTGGGCTTCCAGGTAGGCAAGATTGAGGAAACGGCCCGGATCGAAAGCGAGAAACACCACGATCGCAAGGACGATAGCGGCGATTAGCAGCCAGCGGGAACGTTGCATAGTGATTAGGGAACCTCTGAATAAGTTATGGCACACCTGCCTTGCGCCTGAAATCGCGGAGCCTTACGTTACGAATCTTGCCCATAGTCCCCGCTATGGCCTGCGAATCGTGCCTTGATCTGCACGATTTCATGCACCATTCACCCGCACCATAAACTTACTCAGAGATTCCCTAGGTCAACAACAGGATCGGGACGCTGTTGCGACCGGACCCGGGCTCCCGGTATCGAACGGGATCGAGCTGCCGCAGCCTTCGAAAATACCGTAGTGCGTATCCCAGCTGCCGAAGAATTCGAAATACCGCTTGAAACGCGTGTCATGCAGCATGCGCCAGGTGTTGCCGCAAACCGGGAACATGCGGCCGCGTTCGATGGAGTGGTGTTTATCGAGAATGAATCGCTCGCGGTGATGCGGCAAGCCGCCGTTGTAGACGACGGCCTGGCCATAATCCTCGCAGGCCGGTTCAAGCCCCTCAAGCTTGAATAATCGGTAGGTCGCGGAGTGGAAATCGATGTGTCCGATGCGATCGGCGATCGCCGGGTCGTGAATGGTCAACATGGAGTCTTCGACCAGCCTGGGATCGCGAAAACCGATCGCCTGGGCCAGATGTTCGAAGTCGTTCCAATACATTGCTCCGCTCAGGCACTCGTCGTAAAGCACCGGGTCGACTGCCAGTTCCTCCGGAATACGCCGGCTGGCATAAATGTCGGAAAAGTACATCTCCCCTCCCTCACGCAGAAGCGTGTGGGCCCCGTCTAGGACGGCGGGTTTGTCGATCGCCAGATTGATGACGCAGTTAGAGACGATGAGATCGAAACTCGCGGGTTCGAGACCGGTCTCGTCGAGTTTTTCGATATAGCCCTTGTGGAACTCGACGTTGGCGGTGTCGAAGCCGAATCGCCGCGTGTGCCAGTCGATGGTGCGACGTGCAAGCTCGAGTTGCTCATCGGTCATGTCGATACCCACAACCTGGCCCGACGGGCCGACCAGCTGCGCGAGAACGTAGCAGTCGCGCCCGCCGCCGCATCCCAGATCCAACACGCGCATGCCCTCGAGTGATGCCGGATAGACCAGGCCGCAGCCATAATAACGGTCGCGTACTTCCTCGTGTACGTTGCTGAGCAGCCCCTTTAAGTAATCAGAAGGAGCCGACGAAGTCGTGCACACGCTGGTGCGTAAATCGTCCGATCCCTGCAGGACCGAACCATAATAGTTCTTGACTGTTTCTCTCATTGCGCGACTGTCTCCAGGCACCCGTATGCGATTCGCTGCAATGGAATCCGAATACTGGGTGCATCCGAGTTCGAATCGGAGTTGTCGTGTAAACTGTGCCTTCCGATCGCTCGATGATGATTGTCGATCGCGGCGATTCTTGCATTGATGGGTCAATTATGGCAATCACTTCACGGGTTCCAGTGTAATCATGGAACTTGCAGAGCTTCGCAGAATCCAGTGCTACCCGGAAGATTGACGCTCATGACGCCAATTATGTTTCATTTTGTGCAGATGAATCGTCTGGCAGGTTTTGCGTTCTTGTCAGTTTTGCTTTGCGTACCGGCCGCAGCCTATGCGTTCGACGTTCGCGTACTCCATTCGCTGCTCGACGGCGTCCTCGAGCGGAACGTTAAAGACGGCTACGTCAATTATCCCGCGATCGCCCGCAACGCCCGCTTTTTCAAGTACATCGAGGCAATATCGGAATTCGACGCGGACACACTTGACAATAAGGAGGCGCGCCTCGCGTTCTGGATCAATGCCTACAACGCGCTTGCGATAAAAAGCATCATTGATGGCATCAGGCCGATCAATGCGATCGGCCGGTTCAAGTTTTTCCGCACGACCGAACATCGCGTGGCCGGCAGGAATCTCGATCTACGTTCGATCGAGCGTGACATCGTGCTCAAACTGGACGACGCGCGGGCACATTTCGCCTTGGTACCGGCGTCGTATTCCGGTCCTCAGCTGCGCTCCGAAGCTTACAAAATTGACACGATCGATCAGCAACTCGAGGATAATATCCGTGTTTTCATCAACGATAACCGCAAAAATCGCTTCTCGGTAGCCGTGCGCACGGCCAAGATCTCGGAGATTTTCGACTGGCACCGAGACGATTTCGGGGAATCGGATAAGGGGATCCTCGAATACCTTGCACAATACGTCGACGACGAAACGAAGGCCGGGGAATTGCTGATAGGTGGTTTCAAGATCAAGTTTATGGAATACGACTGGAGTATCAACGGCCGGCCGATGTAATCACGAGATCGCGATGACCGGAACCGAATCTGTAGTACTTAGGGTTCGCCCGCAAGCGGGCGAATAAAGCTTTCTGCCGCAACGAGCGGCACGTTTCCTCATTGCAAATTTTTGCTCAGGCTTCTTCCGCGCCGTCTGGTTTCTTTGCGTATTTCGACACGAGATCCCTGATCGCGAGGTAGTCCACCTTGCCGGAGCCGAGCAGGGGAATTGCTTCGCGGTACACGATCTGCTTGGGAATGTTGAGTTCGCTTGCGCCCGCGCGGCGTGCGGCCGCCATCAGAGCGTTGCGGCTCACTTCCTCGACGTCGGTGAGCAGCACGATTTGTTCGCCCTTGCGCGCGTCCGGGATCGCGATGGCCGCGTGCCGGCCGTCGGGCCACAATTCCACCGCGATTTCTTCGACCACCGCCAACGACACCATTTCGCCGCCGATCTTCGCGAACCGCTTGGCGCGCCCCTGGATGGAGACGTAGCCGTTGCCGTCGACGGTGACGATATCTCCGGTGACGTACCAGCCAGCGCCGCGTTTTTCCGTCCACGGGGGTATGATTTCGCCCTCGCTGCCGTGGAACAGATAGCCGAGCATCACGTTGGGTCCATGAACGATGAGTTCTCCGCCGTGCTCCAGACCCTCGACGGATTCGAGGTAGTACGTCATCTTCGTCACCAGCTGGCCGACGCTGCCGCGACGGTAACCGAGCGGGTGGTTGACGGCGATGACAGGGCTTGCTTCCGTCGCGCCGTAGCCTTCGAAGATCCGGATACCGAACTTGTCTAACCACAG
This sequence comes from Gammaproteobacteria bacterium, assembly GCA_963662545.2. Lineage (GTDB taxonomy): Bacteria > Pseudomonadota > Gammaproteobacteria > JAYYZW01. The sequence continues at coordinate 2,479,292 of CAXXLL010000002.1, read as the reverse complement.
CTCACGCGTCTCGTCAGTAAGCTTCTCGGCGCCTGCGATCACGAAGCGCATTTTGTGAAAATCGTAGGGATGGGCTTGGCGCGCGTAGCCGCGCAGAAACGTTGCCGTGCCGAACACGCAAGTTACGCCCTGTTCGTAACAGATCTCCGGGATGATGCGGTAATGCAGGGGGCTGGGATACTGGAAGGACTTCGTGCCCTTTAATAAGGGCAGGATTAATCCGCCGAGCAGACCGAAGGCATGAAATACCGGCAGTACATTCAATACCAGGTCGTGGCGCGTGAGGTCGATCAGCATCGATATCTGCGCGTAATTTGCGAGCAGATTGGCGTGTGATAGGACGACTCCCTTGGGGATCCCCTCCGACCCTGAGGTGAACATGACGACCGCGGGGTCGTCCGGTTCGCGGCCCGAGCGCAAGAGGCGGTGCGCCAGGCTTGGCACTCGCGAAGCGATGAGGCCGACTATTTTTGGTAATAGTCCGATCTGGTCGCGGAGGTCCTCGAGATATATCAGGCGAGATGCGGCGTCTAGTGCGGCGGCTTCTGCCTGCAGTTGTCCCGCTTCGATGAAGGCGCGGGACGTAAAGACGAGTTTGATTCCCGCAGTTTCGATCGCGGTCGTCAGTCCGCGTACGCCCGTAGTGAAATTGAGCATGGCGGCCTCGCGTCCGCGCGCCTGGCAGGCGAACAGGGTCACGATTGCCGCAACCGTGCTCGGCAACATGATGCCGATCCGATCGCGCGTGTCCGTCATTCGTGCGATCAATGCGCCGAGCACGAACGAACGCAGGATCAGCTGATGGTAGGTCAATCGCGTACCCGTGATGTCTTCGACCGCCACGCGGCGCGGGCCATGAATACGCGAGCTGCGTATCAGCGCGTCAAACAAGGTTTCGCGCACGAAAGCGTTTTCGTACGAGACCTCCCGCATAATTCGGGCGAGGGCTTCTGCGCCGGCAGCGCGGCGTTCACTACCCCGGATTTCGTCGGGCAGATCGAGCCTGCGCGGCGGTAGAATCGTGATCCGCACCCGCGGCAACCAGCGCTGCCGGACCTGACCTTTGAGATAGGACAGACGCGAGTACTGGGGTCCTTCCAGACCGACCGGCAGAATCATCGCGCCAGCCTTATCGGCAATCATGCCCGGCCCTTCGTAGACTTTCATTATGGTGCTGGTCGTGGTGATCCGGCCTTCGGGAAAAATGACAGCCTTGCGGCCGCCCTGGATGAGCCTGATCATCGATTTGATCGCGGCGGGGCTGAGTGTGTCCACCTCGAGCTTATGAACGAACATCAGGAACGGTTTAAAGTACCAGCGGCGTGCCATTTCGGCATTGATCGCGAAGGTCGGCGGCTCGGGCAGGAAAAGGTACAGCAAGGCGCCGTCGATCAGTGATATGTGATTGGCGACGATGAGCACGTGCTCGCCGGCCGCGTGAAAATTATCGACGCCTTCGATCCGGACGCGCAGGATCAGGCGCACGACAAACGCGATGCTGGCACGCAGTATGCGTATGGGTAGCGCCGGCATGTGAGTCCTACTCCTCAATTGAGATCCTGATTCCGATTTCGCGGCGCGTGAATTAAGAAACCTCTGAATAAGTCATGGTGCGTCTGAATGGTTCATGTAATGGTGCAGGTCAAGGCACGAATCGCACGGCATAGCGGGGACTAGGGCTAAGGTTCCTAACGTAAGGCTCCGCGATTCCATGGGCAGGGCAGATGTGTCATGACTTATTCAGAGGTTTCTTATAATTTCCTGACGGGCGTCGACGGAAGTTGGGGCGGGTTGGTAGACTACCAGGCGCTGGCCCGGTTTGAGATAGCGCTTGCCGGACAGTCCGTTCCATTTCTTGAGTTCCGCCACCGACACCTTGAAACGGCGAGATATAGTCCATAGCGAATCGCCCTTTTTGACTTCGTAATGGCGTACCGACGCGCCGGGCGGTTCTTTGACGGTGCCGCCCGGCAAGCGCAATTCCCGTCCCGGGCGCAGGGTGTGGTCTGGATGCATGTCGTTCGCAGCCGCAAGGGCGTCGCTGGTGGTCCCGTAGAGCCGTGCGAGATCCCACAAGGTATCGCCCCGAACGATGACATGGACCCTGGTATTGGCACTCTCAGAGTCAAACGACCTCTCACCGCCGGTGATCGAACCGAGTACCGGGATCAAAATGTTCTGGCCGGCGTGAATGCGGTTTGTACGCATCCCGTTCGCCCGCTTGAGGGCCGCCACCGTCGCGCCGGTCTCGGCCGCGATGTGCGACAGGGTTTCACCCGACTTGACGGTGTAGGTGCGCGGCGCCATGCGATCGTCGTCGGATAGTGCGGCGAGCGCGATGGCGACGGCTTCGGCCTTGTTCTTGCGTACCAGCACTCGGCTCGGCGTCCCGTTCACGCTGTAACGCGTTCGGAACCCGGGATTCAAAGCCTCGAATTCTTTAGTGGACATGCCGCTCCACTCGATCACCCGGTTGAGATCGAGCGAACCATTGACCTCGACGCTATCGAAGTAGGGCGCATAGCGAATCTCGGCAACCGTCACGCCGTGTGCTTCGGGATGTGACAGCACCTCGATCAAGGCGAGCAGCTTTGGGACGTAAAGCTCGGTCTCGCGCGGTAATTCGAGCGACCAGAAATCGGTGGGTCGCCCCATACGCTGATTGCGTTCGATGGCGCGTTCCACCGTACGCTCGCCACAGTTATACGCGGCAAATGCAAGCAGCCAGTCGCCGTAAAAGCGATCGCTCAATTCTTCAAAGTAGTCCAGTGCCGCGTAGGTGCTTGCGACGATATCGCGCCGGCCGTCGAACCAGCGCGATTGATGCAGGCCGAAGCGATGCCCGGTCGCAGCCATGAGCTGCCAGATTCCAGCGGCGCCATCCGGCGAAGTGGCGCGCGGCGCGTAGCCGCTCTCAATGATCGGCACGAGCGCTATTTCGAATGGAAGACGACGCTTTTCGATCTCCTGGTAAATGAAATACAAATAGGGTCCGGCGCGCGTCGTTGCCGCAGAAACGAAATCGCTATTGCGGCGGAGGTCGGCGACAGCCGCCTCGATACGCTGGTGGCTGGGTGGCGTCATGCGCAGCTCGACGATGATCCGGTGCCATAAATCGTCCACTTGGCCGGCGACCCGTGCGGGCGCTTTGCGCTGCCCGCCGCCGTCCAGCGCGGTCGCTGATTCGAGGCCTGATTGACCACCGGATTCGAATGGACCCGGATCCGGGTCTGTGCGCTTCGAAGAAGGCTGGTTTGCACAGCCGACTAGACAGGCCGCGAGCAGACACGCGACGATTCCTCCCCGTCTGGTTTCACCCCCCAACATGACGGGTATGCTAGAAAGGGCGGTAGTGAGCGTCAAGGATTCGCGTTGCACTGCAGCGTTCGGCGTGACAGGCTGCATTGGCTGCTTTACGCGCGCCAAGGCCGGGCACGACAGTCGGCACACCATCCCGCCTAATGCTCGAAGGCGGCCACGACGCTTAGAGAACTTATTGTGCAACCAGGATTGATCAGGTCATTCGACGATGTCCGAGCTTCATGCAATCGGCGCGCAAGACTTAAGGGCAATGCCTTCCGAATTAAATGATGAATCGCCGATCGTGCAGCTGCATCACTGGTTTGAGTGCGAGCCGGGCAGTATCGTCGCAGCTGCCGAAATCAGATTGTTGCGGCGCATCCTGCCAGATCTTTTCGGCTACCACATCGTGCAATTGGGATGCCACTATACGGAGGGCTTGATTACCTCGAGCCGTATCTCCCATCAAATCGTGGTTGAACTCAGTCATGCGAATCATCCGGACGCGCAACTGAGGTGTGTCGGTGATGCATTACCGATCGCAGCAAGCGCGATCGACGTGCTCGTCCTGCCGCACGTCCTAGAATTCTCTAAAGATTCCAGGCGGGTACTGCGCGAGGCGGAGCGCGTGTTGATCGGCGAGGGTCACCTCGTCATCCTCGGATTCAATCCTTGGAGTTTTCACGGACTATGGTCTTTGTTGTGGCGATGGCGACGCCGCGCGCCTTGGTGCGGAAGCTTTATCGGCGCCACCCGTTTAAAGGACTGGCTGCAACTGTTGGGGTTCGACATCGTTCATTTTTCGCGCGCATCATTTCGGCCGTCGATTAACCGCGCCGGGCTCAACAAACGACTCGAATTCGTCGAGAATCTCGGGGCTTTCTGTTGGCCCGTATTCAGCAATATCTATCTTGTCGTCGGCAAGAAACGCGTCGAAGGTATCACGCCACTCAAGGTCAGTTGGCGTCAGCGGCGGCGGGTGGTGGCCGGCGGCATGGTCGAACCGACTACACGTAAAATGAATTGTTCCGGTCTGAGGGAATCGTGATCACATGACCGACGAAGATGAGATCGTGGAAATCTATACCGACGGCGCCTGCCGTGGGAATCCGGGGGTCGGCGGATGGGGCGCGCTGTTGCGTTTTGGTGACGTCGAACGCGCGATTAAGGGCGCCGAGCGCGATACGACCAACAACCGCATGGAACTCACAGCAGCGATCGAGGCGCTCGCCGCGTTGAACCGGAAAATTCGCGTCAATCTTTATACCGATTCAAAATATGTGAAGAACGGCATTACGCAATGGTTGCCGCAATGGCGGTCGCGGAACTGGAAAACCGCATCGAAGAAGCCCGTTAAAAATGTCGACCTGTGGCAGCGCCTCGAGCAGCTTGCAGCTGAGCACGACGTTCATTGGTCATGGGTACGCGGACATGCGGGAGATCCGGGCAACGAAGCCGCCGATCGCCTGGCCAACGAGGCCATCGACGATCTCATCGATAGTTGAAAACGCCAGCAGCCTGTCTAATTAGGAGTGCTCATGCGTCAAATCGTATTGGATACTGAGACCACCGGGCTTGAACCCTCACAGGGTCATCGAATCATTGAAATAGGCTGCGTCGAGATCGTCGATCGACGAATCAGTAATACACGTTTTCAACGATACCTGAATCCCGAGCGCGAGATCGACGCCGGCGCAGTCGAGGTACACGGCATCACGCTCGAAGACTTGCGGGACAAACCCGTGTTTGCCGAGATTGCGACGAATTTCATCGAGTTTGTTCGGGGCGCGGAACTTGTCATTCACAACGCACCGTTCGACGTCGGTTTCATCAACGCGGAATTCGACGTATTGGGCGCGGCCTGGGGAAGTATCGAAGACTATTGCACGGTGTTCGATACGCTCAAGCTCGCGCGCGAAACGCATCCGGGGCAACGCAACAGTCTCGATGCTTTGTGCCGGCGATACGAGATCGACAACACGCATCGGGAAATCCACGGCGCACTGCTCGATGCGGAATTATTAGCCGAAGTTTATCTCGCAATGACCGGTGGTCAGGGGGCGCTCGAACTGGAAACGAGGAGCGCAACGCACACGCGTGAACGCAATGAGTTTCAAAGGGGTGTTTCGGGCCGTGAGCTGAGCGTCGTTGTGCCGCGTGGTGAGGAGAAGGAACTGCATCGTCGACAGCTCGAGCTTATCGACGGCGGGAGCGATGGTCGTTGCGTCTGGTTAAGTGACCGAGAGAGCGATAGCGGCTAGGACGGAGGTGCCGCCCGGCCCGTCGGCTCAGGCAGTCGCTTCTTGCGTTACGCGTTCCAGATCGCCGCTTTGATACATGCCCATCACTATATCGCAGCCGCCGACCAACTCGCCGCCGACAAAAAGCTGAGGAAAAGTCGGCCACTTCGAATACTGCGGCAGGTGCTGGCGAATTTCCGGCTCGGCCAGTATATCGACGTGGTGATAATCGACCCCGCAGGCTTTGAGGGCCTCACAGGTACGCATGGAAAACCCGCACTGGGGGAATTGTGGCGTACCTTTCATGAATAACACGATCGGGTTCGATTCGACAATGTTTCTAATGCGTTCAATGGGATCCATTCGGTGTCCTCGTATGGGAAAGCACTGACCCTAATAGACTGAGTCTAATTGCTTGAGTTCTATTTTAATATACCTCCTCGCCTTACAAGACCCCCCCGAAGCACTGCAAACATTCCGCTAGCTACGAGATCTCCTCAAGAAGTCCATCGCTGAAGGGCGCGTGGCGCCAACCGTTACAGGCCGGTTGGAGCGTGGTTCAATGCGTCCTATCGTGCCGTTTCCATTGGGTTTTCCCGCTATCAGGAGTTGCATCGTGGCGAGCTCTTGCGGACAATGCATTAAGGAACCTCTGAATAAGTCATGGCCCATCTGCCTTGTCCATGAAATCGCGGAGCCTTACGTTACGAACCTTAGCCCTAGTACCCGCTCATAGGTCGGATCTTATAACCCGTTGAAAAGAGGGAACCAAAAGCGCTCCATCCGATCAGATCATGAAATCAACACCAATCGACTTCGTGATCTGGGAGTATCGGATGAAGCACAGCGAAACTAGCACAGTGAGCCGGCAGTTAAAACGCACGCTAGGCGAGCGTACGCTCAACGACTTGGGGCGTGCAACGCGATTCTGTCGCCGAGAAAGGGAGGTCACGCCGTTCCGTTTAGCGGTAAGCCTAATCGAAAGCTTCGCCGGGCACTCAGCGAGCTGTATCGCTGATATTCAACGCGCTTTCAATGCGCTGTGCTCGACCACGGTGCGCTACAAACCGTTTCATAATCAGCTCGCCAAAAAACAGTTTCCGATGTTTATGCAAGCGCTGCTAAGCGAATTGCTCAATGGCCTGGCCTGCGATGTCCTCCGATTCGAACCCAACAGCCCATTTGCGCAGTTTGACCACATCCGCATCCAGGACGGCACCTCGTTTGCGTTAAAACCGGCGCTGAAGGACAGCTTTCCCGGTCGCTTCACGACCGTGAGTCCCGCCGCGGTGGAACTCCATGCCGATCTCGACCTGCTCAGTGAGACCCTGAACGAGGTCGTACTCAGCCCTGACAGCTCAGCAGAGCGGCAGTTCTTGCCGGCGGTTGAAGAGGTCGCTGGCGGTTTGTTGCTGGCCGACCGTGGCTACTTCGCACGGCCTTACTTTGAAGCGCTCGACACCGCCGGCGGCCATTTCATCGTGCGCGCGGGTCAGGGCATCAATCCGCTGATCGTTGCCGCTCGTCGCGCCGATGGGCGGCGGGTCAAACGCTTTGACAAGCAGCGATTGAAAGCGGTGGCATCGACCTTAAAGCGCTTCGATTGCCTCGACATGGCCGTGCAATTCGACGGCGTGCAGGGACCCTGGACCTGTCGTTTAGTCGTGCACCCCAACCTTAAAAAAGGTGCAGCACCTCGTTATCTCATCACCAATCTCGACGCCACCACCTTTACGCCCGAGCATATTAGCGACGCGTATCGATTACGCTGGCAGGTCGAGCTGCTCTTCAAAGAGTGGAAGTCTTACGCCAATCTACACGCCTTTGATACCGCCAACCCGCACATCGCCGAAGGGCTTATCTGGGCCGCACTATGCGCCGCAACGCTGCAGCGCTATTGCGCTCATGTCACCGAGCGCTGGTTGAACGTCGCCATCTCGACTCATACCGCGGCCAAGTGCATTCATCACGTGCTCGGTCCCATTCTCCATACGCTTATCCATCGGCCCCGCTCTTTACACCGACCGCTCGAACACGCGTTGCGCTATTTGGCCAGCAACGCTCAGCGCGCAAAACCTGACCGCGATTGCATTTCGGGACGACTCAAGCTCGGCCTTCAGCATGTTCATGCGGCCGCTTAAGAACTAACCTATGAGTACCCGCTATGGCCTGCGATTCGTGACTTGATCTGCACCATTGCATGAACCATTCAGACGCACCATGACTTATTCAGAGGTTGCTTAGCCAGAACACGCCTAGCCCATGCAACGCGCGGTCGCGATGGACCTGCCGTTCGCCTGGGCTTGATAACGAGATTAGCCTTGCCGGTAGAGGCTGAAGCCCGACCCTGCGGTCGGGCTTCGCTTTTGTGAAACGCACGATCGAAACGACACTATGACTGCAACTCGGGATTCGGCATTGATGGCAACCTACCGACGGCTCGACGTGAGTTTTACCCATGGTCGCGGGCCGTATTTATGGGATACCGACGGCAAGGAATACTTCGACGCCTTGAGCGGGATTGCGGTGTGCGGATTGGGTCACGCCCATCCGGACGTGGCAGCCGCGATTGCGGCACAGGCACAACGACTGCTGCACACTTCCAACCTTTATCGTATCGAGCTGCAGGAAGATCTCGCGCACAAGCTCACCACGCTAGCGGATATGGAGCGCGTATTCTTCTGCAATTCGGGCGCCGAAGCGAATGAAGCTGCGATCAAGATCGCGCGTAAGTTCGGGCACGAAAAAGGCATCGACCGGCCGGCGGTGATCGTGATGGACGGCAGCTTCCACGGTCGCACCATGGCGACTTTGAGCGCTACCGGCAACCCAAAAGTTCACGCGGGATTTCAACCATTGGTAGACGGGTTCGTACACGTTCCCTTCGATGACATCGATGCCGTTGGTGAAGCCGCGGGTAAGCTTGACGTCGTCGCCGTACTCGTCGAACCTGTTCTGGGTGAAGGCGGCATCGTCGTTCCCAAAGCCCGGTACTTGTCGGCATTGCGCAAGCTGTGCGACGACCGCGGCCTGCTGTTGATGATAGACGAGGTGCAGTCCGGCATGGGGCGCACCGGCCTTTGGTTCGGCTTTCAGCACGAAGGCGTCACGCCCGACGTGATCACCTTGGCCAAGGCGCTCGGCAATGGAGTCCCCATCGGGGTCTGTATCGCGGCGGGGGCTGCGGCGGACGTTTTACAGCCCGGCACGCACGGATCGACCTTCGGCGGCAATCCGCTCGCGGCGAGCGCCGCACTTGCAGTGATCGAGGTGATCGAACGCGATGGCTTGGTCGACCGGGCGGCCGAACTCGGACGGATGATGCGGGACGAATTCGGCGATGCCTTGAACGGCAATCCGGCGGTCAAGAGTATTCGCGGTCTCGGCCTTATGCTCGGCATCGAACTCGACCGCCCGTGCGCAGACCTTGTCAAGCTTGCGCTTGACGACGGTCTCTTACTGAACGTTACCGCAGATAGCGTGGTCCGACTGCTGCCGCCCTTGATCATGAGCGACGAAGAAGCGCGCAAAGTCGTGTCGCAGGTGGTGCGACTGGTGAGTAACTTTACCGAAAAAGCATCATAAACTGGTGATTCACGATGTCAGTGCGTCATTTCCTATCGTTATTGGATCTCGACCGACAGGAAGTCCTGCATCTGCTCAAACGAGCGGTAGAACTCAAGCGCTGGCGCCGCGAAGGACGCCGGCCGCCGTTGTTCGAACGCCGGGTGCTCGCAATGATCTTCGAAAAATCTTCAACCCGTACCCGCGTATCTTTCGAGGCGGTGATGGCAGAGGGTGGCGGTAAGGCAATTTTCCTTTCGACCAGGGAATCACAGGTCGGCCGGGGTGAACCGCCAGAGGACACTGCTCGTGTCCTCGCGGAAATGTCGGACGCCATCATGGTTCGAACTTATGAGCATGAAATCGTCGAGCGTATCGCGGCACATTCGAGCGTGCCGGTTATCAACGGCCTGACCAACAGTCTGCATCCCTGCCAAGTACTCGCCGACCTCATGACTTTCCATGAACATCGCGGGGATATTCGGCGCCGCAAAGTCGCCTGGGTCGGCGACGGGAACAACATGTGCAATTCCTACATCAACGCCGCGAACCTGATGGATTTCGATCTCAGGGTGGCGACACCGGAGGGCTTCACGCCGAGCGGACGAGACGCGTTCTCCGAAAATGCTCCGGTCGAATTCATGCATGACGCAAAGCAGGCGGTGAGGGATGCGCATCTGGTAGTTACCGATGTGTGGGCCAGCATGGGGCAGGAGGAGGAGCGCGAAGCGCGTAAAGAAGTATTTCAACCGTTTCAGGTTACCGCCGATCTCCTGTCTCTAGCAGCCCCGGACGTCTTGTTCATGCATTGTTTACCCGCCCACCGAGGCGAGGAAGTGACGGCAGAAGTGATCGACCACCCAAACAGCGTAGTGTGGGATGAGGCGGGCAACCGGCTTCACGCTCAAAAAGCGTTGCTCGAATTTCTGCTGAAGGTCGCTTGAACGTGCACCCGTATAATTTCAAGATAGATGCTAAACATCTGTTGCGCATTACGGAACAGATTTCATTTTGCCCGCACGCGGGCTCCTGTGTGGACGATTTGTAACGTGCTTCCAGAGGGCGTAAAAGCGAGTGGCTGATCCGCGCGGGATAGGCATGACCTCGCAAAGGGCCCGCAACCGGCTGGTCGAACAGTTGAGAAGCATGGGGATCAACAATGAGGCCGTACTCGAAATCATGCGCACGACACCTCGGCATCTGTTTGTCGATGAGGCGCTTGCCAGCCGTGCTTACGAGAACACAGCGCTGCCCATAGGCTACGGACAAACGATCTCTCAGCCGTACATCGTCGCTGCGATGACCCAAGCACTCTATGCCACGGGGACACGCGATAAAGTACTTGAAATTGGCGCCGGCTGCGGTTATCAAAGCGCAATCCTTGCCCATATGGCCGAGCGCGTATTCGCGATCGAGCGTATTGCAGCCCTGGCCAATCGACTTAGAACACGGCTGCACGAACTGCGCATATCGAACGTCCGTGTTCGCCACGGCGATGGCTACCGGGGATGGCCCGCCAACGGGCCGTTCGACGGAATTTTGGTCGCTGCGGCGCCGGTCGGAGTGCCCGAAGGGTTGTTCGATCAGTTGGCGCCAGGCGGACGCCTCATCATCCCGATAGGACGCGCCGGTTTTCAGGATCTTCGTCTTTACACGAAAAACAACGGGGGTATCGATGAGGAGATACTGGAACGGGTAAGCTTCGTTCCACTACTCGAAGGCGTGAGTTAGCGGTTTATGAGGCTTAGACCTCGCCGAGCATTTCTAGTTCTTTACAGCCTCGTCATTGCGCTGGCTACCGGATGCGCAAGCACGAGCTATGCCCCTATCGATCAGAAGACGCTGGCGGCCGAGCACCGGCAGCGCATTACGAAATCGACGCCGCGGCCGCGCAAGTCAAAGCTTCCTGCTTTGCGGCCCGCTATATACATCGTAGCGAAAGGCGACACCTTGCACGCTGTCGCGTGGCGATACCGTATCGATTACCGAGATCTCGTGAAGTGGAATGAATTGAGTAACCCGGATCTGATCTTTGTCGGACAGAAACTTCGTCTGCGGGCGCCGCCCAGCCCCGCCGCTTCATCGAAACCGAACTCGTCGAAAAAATCCACTGCAATTAAAGCAATTGCAGTCGACGCGAAAAGCCCAAAAAAAATGCTCCCATCGTTGCCCATTCGGTGGGTTTGGCCGACGCAGGGGAGAACGAAATCCGCCGCGACGGTATCAGGTTCCAAAGGCATCGAAATCCACGGCGCAATAGGTCAGGCTGTCATAGCCGCTGCGCCGGGTACGGTCGTCTATAGCGGAAGTGGACTACGGGGCTACGGAGAGCTTATTATCATTAAGCACAACGAAACGTATCTTAGCGCGTACGCGCACAACGATACGCGCCTGGTTCCAGAAGGGCGACGCGTAAATGCCGGCGAATTGATCGCCCGTATGGGCGATACGGATGCCAAGGACGTGATGTTGCATTTTGAAATTCGAAGAAACGGCAAGGCGGTCGATCCACTGAAGTTTCTGCCGAAAAGATAACACTCCGAGATACCAATGGCGGGCCCGCGCATCAAGAACAAAGGATCGGGCGCAAATAGCGGGCGTCGCGCACGGGCGGGTGGCGCGGGTAAGGCCAAAGCCAAAGCCAAAGCCAAAGCCAAAAAGCTAAGGTTAAAGCAAGGTTAAAGCCAAGGTTAAAGCTAAGGTTAAAGCTAAGGTTAAAGCTAAGGTTAAAGCTAAGGTTAAAGCTAAGGTTAAAGCCAACACCAAGGCTAAAGCCAAGGCCAAAGACGCTGAACTCGACGACAATATCACCGAGTCCGAAAGTCAACTCCAAGACATGAACGAAGCGGATTCGAGTTTGCCTGCCAGCACCGCCGACGAAACCGATACCAAAGATACCAACAAATATAAGGCCGGCGAGGTCTCGCACGGCGACATGGATGCGACGCGCCTCTACCTCAATGAGATTGGGTTCTCGCCGCTGCTGAGTGCGGCTGAAGAAGTCAAGTATTCGAGGCTCTCCCTGAAGGGCAACGAGGCGGCGCGCAAGCGCATGATCGAGAGCAATCTTCGCCTGGTGGTCAAGATCGCTCGACGATACATGAATCGCGGACTCGCGCTTTTGGATCTCATCGAAGAGGGCAACCTCGGGCTGATCCGTGCGGTGGAGAAGTTCGATCCCGAGCTCGGTTTTCGTTTCTCGACCTATGCAACCTGGTGGATCCGGCAAACGATCGAACGAGCGCTGATGAATCAGACCCGAACTATCCGGTTGCCCATACACGTCATCAAGGAGATCAATATCTACCTGCGTGCAGCGCGGCAGTTGGCTCAGAAGCTCGATCGAGAACCGAATCCTGAGGACGTCGCAAACATGCTCGATCGACCGATCGAGGACGTCAAACGCATGCTGGGGCTGAATGAGAGGATCGCATCAGTAGATGTGCCCGCCGAACGCGATTCGGACCGTTCCCTGCTCGACACGATACCTGACGAACAGAACCCGGATCCTGCCACCATCCTGCAAAACGATGACGTGCAACGGCATATCGACATATGGTTGGCGCAACTCAACGAAAAACAGCGCGCGGTGGTCGAACGTCGGTTCGGGCTTTACGGCCGCGAAATCGGCACGCTCGAAGAAGTTGGCAACGAGATCGGAGTTACGCGCGAGCGGGTCAGGCAGATTCAAATCGAGGCCCTCAAGCGGCTGCGCCAGATACTTGAGCGCGAGGGATTCTCCGTCGACGCGCTGTTTGCGGAGGTATGAGAAGCTGAACAACTGCGCTCCCCATATTCAAGGAACCTCTGAATAAGTCATGGCCCATCTGCCTTGCCCATGAAATGGCGGAGCCTTACGTTACGAACCTTGCCCATAGTCCCCGCTATTGACTGCGCTTCGTGCCTTGATCTGCACCATTGCATGAACCATTCAGACGCACCATGACTTATTCAGAGGTTCCTTAAATCATGAATAGGGCCGCTATGACCGCGCGTCCTTCCGAAAGCAGGATATTGAACGAACGGCAAGCGGCACCGGTGTCCATGAATTCAAGACCAACGTTTTGTCGCGCGAGTATTTGGACGAAGTTGTAGTCGATAAACACCTGTTGCTTGCCAGTACCCATGATGACAATCTCCGGTGCCAGATCGAGAAGGCTATCGAAGTGAGAAGCATTTACGGCTTCAAGCGTCGCTGGCAACAGGTCTTCAAGTATGGCGGTCGGTGTGATCACGCACGGTGACTCAATGACTGTATTGTGTACGCGAATCCATCCCGGTGCGTAAGCCGAGATACGGAACGAACCGGGACTGTCTTCTATGTTGAATTTCATCGGCTAGTGGGCGAGGAGTCGTTCGCCCCGAGTAATTGTGCACGAGTTTAACTGAACGGGATCATTTCGATGTTCCGTGTGTCGACACACCATCGAACGATCATTGAGAATGAGGCGCGGTCCCGATTGGCCTGGCCGCGTACCGTAATCGGGGAAAAACAGTGCGGATCATATTGTTAGGGGGCCCCGGTGCGGGCAAGGGAACGCAGGGAGATTTCATTTGCGCGCGCCTCGGCATACCGAAGATCTCCACCGGGGACATGCTGCGCGCGGCGGTCAAGGCCGGGACGCCGCTGGGCACGAAAGCGCAGAAAGTGATGGATTCGGGCCGTTTGGTGTCCGACGACATCATCCTCGGGCTTGTCGAAGAACGCGTCAAAAAGCCCGATTGTGCGAACGGATTTCTGCTCGACGGATTTCCGCGCACTATTCCGCAGGCCGAGGGACTTCTCGCCGCCGGTATCGAGATTGATCACGTCATTGAAATAGCGGTCGACGATGAGGAAATCATACGACGCATGTCCGGCCGCCGGGTCCATCCCGCATCCGGCCGCACCTATCATGTGGAGTTCAATCCGCCAAGAATTGCAGGTCAAGATAATCTTACCGGCGAAGCGCTCGTGCAACGTGACGACGATCAGGAGGAAACCGTGCGTCGACGCCTCGCCATTTATCATGAGCAGACGCAGCCGCTCGTGGCGTTCTATTCCCGGCAGGCCTCCGGCAGCACTACGTCGCGCTATACCCATGTCGAAGGCGTCGGTGAGGTAGCGGTTATTCGCGATCGAATATTCGCCGCATTGGAAGAATTAGGTACGTCGATTTAAGTTATTGAGGAAACCGTCGATGAACTCTGCAAGCGTGAAGTGTTGCGAATCCACCAGCAAATTTGGATTGACTGCAAAATATTACTGCGAATTGATTGAAGTTTTTTGAGTTGTGATGTATATAAGCCACTGTGGTGTTGCGTTATTAATTTCAACCGTACGTTAAAGGGGGCCTTAACTATGGCGAAAGCGAGAAAGAAGGCGGCAAAGAAGAAGTCGACGAGGAGAAAAGCCTCCGCGGGAAGAAAGAAAACCGCGAAGAGGAAGGTAGCTAAGAGGAAGGTTGCCAAGGTTGCCAAGAAGAAGGCAACTCGGCGCAAAGGTACCAAGAAGAAGGCGACTCGGCGCAAGGTGACCAAGAAAAAGGCAACTAGGAAGAAGGCGGCCAAAAAGAAGGCCACTCGACGCAAAGCTGCCAAAAAGAAGCCGACTAAAAAACGGCGGGCTAAAAAGAAGGTAGCCAAGAAAAAGGCTCGTCGGAAGGCGCCGCGCAGACGTAAAGCTGCACAAAAAAAGTAGCGGCGCGCGACAGCCAACCTGATGAGCGCGAGGGGCTACAGGCGAAGAAAGCCGAAGTCCGCGCCCGACTCGCAGCTCGCAGAGAGGCAGCGAAGCAAAGGATAGCCGAGCAAAGGAAGCGCGCAGCCATGCAAAGGGCCGTGGAAAGTTTCGCAAGGAGGTGGGAAAGGGAGTACGACCGGAAGCATAAGCTTTCGTGAGACGAAATTCCCGCCACCGGCGAACCGAGCCTAACGGTTCGGCTACAACCCGCAGTTCAACTGCTTAATGATTGAAGCTCTTCCCCCCAGGGAAGGGCTTTTTTATTGTTTACAATTCCTGCGTCGCCCAACTATCAGGATGTTGAAAAACGATTTCCTATCGTTGTTCAACTCGCTGCCAAACGTCGGTTTTTGCCGCAGTAGAATCCTCCTAAATCCGACCGGCTGCTAGGATGGCTATCGGTCAAAAAAACCTTGGCCGGCGTAAACGCCGGGGATCCAGTTCCGGTACCCGTAAGACCCGGCGGGCGACGCGTCCGCGCCGCGCCGTGCTGTTCTATGTTCGACATCTCGCGCTGTGGGTCTCGATCGTCTTTGCTGGATACTGGTTGTGGTTGGATCGGGACGTAGCTCAAGCGTTCGAGAGCAAAAGGTGGGCGCTGCCGGCACGGGTATTCGCACGCCCGGTCGAACTTTACCCCGGTGCTCCGATTTCACGAAAGCGGCTCGAGCGAGAACTCGAGCGCCTGGGCTATCAGCGAGCAGAGGCAGTTCCGTCGCGCGGGCAATTCGCCGTCTCCTCCGACAAACTCGAATTTGGTTCCAGGGGATACGCATTTTGGGATTTTCCGGAACCTGAGCGGCGCGCGCTGATTGCTTTCGACGATGGCGAGATAAGGTCTATTACCGACGCCAACACAAGCCTGGCTATCGATCTCATGCGCCTTGAGCCCCCCGAAATAGGGCGTATCAACCCACGGCGTTACGAAGACCGCAAATTGCTCAGCTTCGAGGAAATCGACGCGGATTTCGTGGCCGCCCTGGTAGCGGTCGAGGACCGCCGGTATTTATCACATTACGGCGTCGATCCGATTGGATTTGCACGAGCTATGTGGGCAAACCTGCGAGCGCTCAGATTCGTACAGGGTGGCAGTACGATTACCCAGCAACTGATCAAGAATTTGTACTTGACGCGGGATCGAACACTGGCACGGAAATTCAACGAAATGTTGATGGCGATATCCATTGATCGCCGTTACTCCAAAGAGGCGATTCTCGAAACTTATGTCAACGAGGTATTTCTTGGCCAGGATGGCAACAGAGCGATCCACGGGTTCGAATTGGCTGCGCAATTCTACTTCGCCAAACCTCTGACCGAACTCGACATGGCTGAGTCGGCCACGTTGATTGGCATGATCAAGGGTCCGTCAATCTATGATCCGAGACGTAAGCCTGATGCTTCGCTTCGCCGCCGCAATAGGGTGCTATCGATACTTGAAAAAAACGGATTGCTGAGTTCCCATGCGGCCGATGCTCTGCGCCGGAGACCGCTCGAATTACGGCCCCGTAGGCGCGATCGAGATACCGATTTCCCGTCGTTTATGGGGCTGGTCAAACGGCAGCTTTTACGCGACTATCGGCCCGAAGATCTGAAAGTCGCCGGTCTGAACGTGTTTACCACGATCGATATCGACATACAGCAGGCGGCGGAAAGAGGTGTACACGCAACTATTACGAAAATAGAGAGTACGACGCACCAGCAAGGATTACAGGTAGCCGTAATTGTCGCGGATTCAAGCAGTGGAGAAATTCTCGCGATGATCGGCGATCGCAACCCGACTTACGCCGGTTTCAATCGTGCGCTGGACGCACGCCGGCCCGTCGGTTCGGTGATCAAGCCGTTTATTTATGCCTATGCTTTGGCGCAACCCCGGCGCTTTTCGCTGGCAACGAAACTAAACGATGTTCAAGTCACGTGGAGCGACGCCCAAGGCAAAGTATGGCAGCCCAGGAATTTCGACGGTCGCGAACATGGCGAGGTAAGCATGCTGGATGCATTGATCCGCTCGCTTAATCTCGCGACAGTGGACCTGGGGATGAAGCTCGGCGTTGAAAATGTCGCCAGATATCTCGAGCAGCTCGCCGGTGGCGAGGAAGTGCCGCCCTATCCTTCTATTTTTCTCGGTGCCGTCGAGATGTCTCCCTTCCAACTCGCCGAAATGTATACGATCATCGCGAACGACGGTTTTAGGATTCCACTACGTGCGATTAGCGCCGTTACCAATCAGTCACAACGCAAGCTCAAACGATATGGGCTCGAGCTCAAACCGTTGATGTCGCCCGCAGCCGCCGCAATCGTGCGCTTTGCTTTGTCGCGCGTCATTGCGGAGGGGACCGGACGTAATCTTTTACGCCAGTTGGACGATGTCCAACCGCTGGCGGGTAAAACGGGTACTTCCAATGACTTTCGCGACAGCTGGTTCGCCGGTTTCGGCGCTAACCGGCTCGGTGTCACATGGGTCGGCCGCGACGACAACCAGCCTACCGGCCTGACTGGAAGCAGCGGCGCGCTTCGCATCTGGGCTGCGGCGATGATGGAGGCCGGGTTACGCCCGCTTGACCTCGATCTTCCAAAAGACATCAAGTGGCAGCGGGTGAACTTCGCCGCGGGTACGATAATTGATACAAACTGTTCAGGTGGCGAGCTCATTCCGGTGCACGAAGCGAGTGTGATCCCCCGTGCGCCGACCTGCACCAATGCTGTGCCTGAAACGAACATCCGACGCGGATTCTTTGACCGCCTCAGAGATATTTTTCGTTGAGCTCAGCCGTGGATCGTATCGTTGCAATTCTAGTGCTGGCCTTCGTTGTGGCGGGTTGCGCGGGTCCGGCTTCGCAGTTGCGAAAGACGGCGCCGATTGAAGACAGAGCCCCGTCTCGAGATGTTTCCGCGCGAGAAGGGGCCGCTAGTATTGATGCATCGGGCATCGAAACCACCACAGCGAGAGACGGCGTCGCGTATCCGGCGATCCAAATTGCCAAAGCAGAACAATCGTATCGAACGCCACCGCCGCCGAATGTGGCCGTGCAAAGCCTGGTCGCCGCGGCGATGCAGTCGGTGGGGCGGGGCGAGTGGGACCGCGCCCAAGCGGCGCTCGAACGCGCGCTGAAGCTCTCGCCAAACGACTCGAGTCTTTGGACCCAGCTCGCTTTCACGCACTACCGCAAGGGGACACTGAAGCAGGCTGCAGAACTTGCACAGCGGGCCTTATCGCTTGTGTCGGCGCGTCCGGGTGAACAGGCGGCCGCATGGAGATTGATCGCGGATATTGAAACGGCGCAGGGAAATTCGGTGCAAGCCGCCAGCGCGCGGCGCAAGGCCGAAAGCCTGGCGAAGTGAATCGATCGCAGTCAGGCATCAGGGCCTTACCCAAACTGGGTAGATGCGCCTAGCAGGTTGTTGAAAAACGATGTCCCTATCGTTTTTCAACTCGCAAGACGAAAACGCGGTTTCCGTCTTGCTCCATCAATCAAGCACATAGCGTGCTCGATTGATGCCGGCACATCCCTGTGCCGGGCACAGGCTGTCGAAAAACGAGTTTTTCAACAACCTGTTAGCTCATCCCCCTCAAGCGCAGCTGAATCGGGTAGCTGGCCGCGAACCATGTATGCAAACGCGATGATCTCGGCCACGGCGACGAACAAGGCTTGTGGAATCTGCGCGCCGAGGTCGACCTGGGCGAGTATCTCTGCGATTTCCCGATCGTCCTCCAGCGGAACGCCATGCTGGCGTGCCACCTGTATGATGTGTTCGGCGATTTCGCCGCACCCTTTCGCCGTGACTCGCGGTGCGGCCTCGCCGTCCCATTGTAAAGCGACGGCGAGGGCGACTGGCCGTGGTGGGAAACGCGGGCTAGCCCTGTTCATAATTTAAATGCGATCATCCACCAGGTGATTCGGAATCGAGCGCGGGGACGTGCAAATCTCGACAGGTCCGACCACGAGTCGGGACAGGTCGAATCCGTGCCGTTCGATGCCCGCGCGCAATACGTCGAGCCGCCGTTCCAGCAGTGCGTTCATCGTCGGGTTGTTCGAACCGACGCGAATGTTCATCGACGTGCCCGCGAGGCGTATTTCTGCAGTGAAGTCGTGGTCTTGGCCCATGTGCAGGCTTACGGTAAGCCTCGCTCGCCGCGTTGCCTTTTCTTCACCTTCATGCTGTGCGTCTCCGTCGGGCGCGTACTCGAACCGCAGCAAATCGACCTCGGTGCCGCGCGCGATTGGCAGTTCGATGACCAACGGTCCCGTTGTTGCGGATGGTAGCGCGAGATTCTGTAATTGGTTGGCTTGAATGCGCGCCACCGCGCTGTCTATCAATTGGCGCAAATCGGCAGCTGTACTCTCTACTCCGGGCAGGCGTGGTTGCGAACTTTCGCCGGTGTGCGCCGTCTTCTCTGGAGCAGCGGTTCTTAACAGGCGCGCTTGGGCGCGTGGTTCTGCGGTTTGCGAACCGCGCCGTGGGCTTGGTTTAGCAAAGTCTTTTTCGGGCGCTAGGTGATTGAGCTGCTGGCCGACGCGCATGATTAGCCAGCGAACGTCGAGACTGAGGTCAGGGTGCAGCCATGCGGGCGTCGAGGCATACAGCTTGGCTTCGGTCGGTATCACGGTTTGCTTGACGGCGGCGCGCAAGGTATTCGGCGACGTTACATCGCGTGCGAGTGGCAAGGCGCGCAGGAACTCCGTGGCCCGTTCACGGAGGGCGGTTAACGGACTATTCGATACGCGCGTCCCGGGTAGCGCCGTCGTGCTGCGGGCGAGTGTACCCAATTCGCGCCACAAGCGGATTGTTTCGGGCAGGGACGACTGCCCGGGCAGGACGCGAGCCAGTACACGGTTTATCGAAGTGGGTTTGCTGGCCGCGACATGGCTGAGGACCTTCAGCACAACTATGGGTCCGGAATGTGCGACGCGCAACGCGAGTTTCTGGCCCGTAATAAGGGGCAGTTCGGTTCGTGCCGTGATCACCCGGCCGGCGATGTCCAGCCGCGTATAGTTTGCCCGAGGCTGGCCGATAACCTGAGCGGATAGTAGCTGATTGACCACCCACGGTAGGGTTGCCGCCGGGCGTGTTGGCAGCGCGGGAACCAGGTTGCCCGGAAGGTTGATCTGCATGCCCTGTACAGCGGCATTTGAATATGAAACTTGACAATGGGCTTCAGGGGGCGAGCCGCTTTAACGTTCGTTGCCGGATGACGGCGCGAGACTTGCGAGAAGCGCCCGGGACGTCCTCGAGCTCTCTAAAAGGCAGACGAAGCAGCAGACATTTAGAACACGGATTTCTATACAACGGCGATGACTAAGAAGACGCAACCCGGTCTCTGGTATGTGAAACGCGGCGATGAGGTGAAGGGTCCTTTTCGTTGGGAATCGATCGACGCGTACGTAGCGCTGGGACGGATCCGCGATAACGATCGTCTTAGCGAGGACCGGTCCCGGTGGCGGCGCGTCAAGGCGTTTCGTGACAGATTGAATTCGGCGCGCTGCGATGGCGAGCGCGTAGCGCTCGCGGTTTTCGATGAGCGTCGCGGTGATCGCCGTGCGCCGGGTCCCGGTCCAGCGCACGCCGCTGAGGAACAGCGTGGCGGAAGCGAGCGCCGCAGTCACGAATCAGCCGAGGTTCTTGAACGCCGCGCACGATCGGAGCGCATATGGGCCGGGTTGAAAACCCACTCGCAGGGCACGCGGGGGCCGATGATTGCAACGGCAGCCTTGCTGATCACGGTCCTCATACTCGCTGTCGCCCTTTCGATGCCTACCGAACAGAGCTCGGCTGACTGCCTGGTACCCGCTGCGGCACAGGTGAATTGGGATTTCTGCAACAAGCCGGGCGTTCGCATCGGCGATCGCAGCCTCGTTAAGCTCTCAGCACGCAATGCAAAGCTGGTCGGCGCCGTCATCGCAGGATCTGATCTCACGGGCGCGAATCTGGCCTACGCTGATTTGACGGGCGCAGATCTGAGTTTGTCCAATTTGAGCGGTGCACGCATGGTGGGCGCTAATCTTAGCCACGCAAAACTAGGCCATGCGCGGATGGTGGGTACCGACTTGCGGTTTGCTGATCTGTCGGGAGCGTTGATCGCGGGCGCCGATCTTACCGGTGCGCAGCTGGCGAACGCAATCTGGGTCGACGGCCGGACCTGCCGTCGCGATTCGATCGGCGCTTGTATCGCACGGTAGCCCGGATTTCTTACTTGCATCCTGTCGTTCGGAACGGCGTTTCGGACGCCGCCTCAGAGTGCAAGATGGACCCGATCCGAGTATTGCGCTGTGTAGCGGGACACGTTTATGGCGGTAAGATCTACGCCGGCTTCGATGCCCGCTTTGCATCGTAGCTGGTCGATGAAGGACTGCGGATCGGGCAGCTGTTCCCACACGCTCGGCAGGTAGGTCGCGCGCCGGCCTGCGTGGTCGACAATAAGTCCGTCGATGCCGGGCCGCAATCGCGTCAAGAGATCCTGTTCGTCGTCGAACTCGAGCTTCACGGCGTGGGAGAGGACCGAGACTTCCGCGATGGTCACCTCGAGTTCACCTCGTTTCAAACCCGGAAACCGAGGATCGCGAAATGCCGCGGCAAACGCGTTCTCCGCGACGTCCTCGGCCAAGGCGCGACGCCGCTCGAGCGAGCCAATGCACCCCCTCAAGGCGCCGTCCTGTTTCAAGGTGACGAAAGATGCCCCTGTCGCCCGCAGGGTATCGCTCACGGAGCGCGGCTCCCGGACTAATGGACGTCCGTGCTCCAAACCGTGGTGAATCGAGTTAACCGCGATCTCGGCTAGTTCCTGCAGACGGGGCCGCTCGATGAGCTCGGCCTCAGCGCAAAGCATAAGACGCGTAGCCGACGACACGGTCGCGCGAACCGGCAGTGTCCCCCGAATTGCACAGCTTCAAGCGTTCGATATGCGCATCGCGCAAACGCGCGAATTGCAGCATGCCATTCAGCGGGCGGCAGCCGCAGGCGTGTTCGGGTCCGATGGATTCGTATTCGAAGCCTCTGATCCATTCGTCGGTAATACCGTCTACCCGCCGCGCTGTGTCGTAGTCGAGAAAATGGCTGAGATCGGTACTGATGACGACGACCGTAGCGTCGTCATCCCACCATCGCTGCGTGAGGTCGGCCACCTCTGCGGGTGCCGCTTCGCCGACGATCAGCGGCACGATTTTGAAATCGCTCAGCACGCATTGCAGGAAAGGCAGGTGCACCTCGAGCGAATGCTCGGGGGCGTGGGCCCGATCGTTGACTTCTACCTGACTCAGCTCAAGCAAACGTGTTATCTCGTCGGTGTCGATGGCAACGGGGCCGAGCGGCGTATCAAACGCGTCCTTGCTCGAAATCCCGATGCACTTGAGCGGCACTCGATGCGCCGGTCCAAGGATTACGACCCGGGAGATCGAATCGCGCCAGGCCCGCAGCCTGGCATAAGCCTCTGCCGCCACGGCGCCGGAATAAACATAACCCGCGTGAGGTGCTACGAGTACGCGCGGGCGTTCACCCGGTGGCACGGCGACGCCGTCGAGCAGCGCGTTGACATCGCGGCGCAGTTCGGCCGGGTCGGCAGCGTAAAACATGCCGGCGACGGCAGGGGGTCGGGAAGTGATCACGAGGTCTTCGCCAGCGGCTCCAGTGCGCTATAGTTACTTCAGCTTCGGGAATTATAGTACCTGTGAAAATCGTAGGATTATCAGAATGTTGAAATGCTAGAACGCGTCATTTTTCAATCTGCTTCGGTGCTGATCCACCGGGTTTTTGACCTATGGAGGGACGCAAATGAGCGAATTAGCCCGCGATCCCGGTTTTGATCCGGCGTTCGTCGCTCCCACCCGCTATTGGCATCGTCTCGACGACGGTCGTCTGCAGTGTGACCTCTGCCCACGCGCTTGTAAATTACGCGACGGGCAGCGCGGTCTATGTTTCGTTCGCGCTCGCGATGGCGAGGGCATCATTCTCACCACCTATGGCCGATCGAGCGGCTTCTGCATCGATCCCATAGAGAAAAAGCCACTCAACCATTTTTTCCCCGGTTCATCGGTGTTGTCCTTCGGCACTGCAGGTTGCAATCTGGCCTGCAAATTCTGCCAGAACTGGGACATCAGCAAGTCGCGGGAAACCGATACGCTCGCCTCGCACGCCTCGCCCGAGGCGATCGCGACTTATGCCCACGAGCACGGCTGCCGCAGCGTCGCCTTCACTTACAACGACCCGGTGATATTTCACGAATACGCCATCGATGTCGCCCGCTCATGCCACGAACTGGAGGTTTGTGCGGTCGCGGTCACGGCGGGATACATCTGCGCGGAGCCGCGGGTGGAGTTTTTCGAAGTGATGGATGCCGCCAATGTCGATCTCAAGGCGTTCAGCGAAGATTTTTATCGCAAGGTCACGGGAAGCGCGCTGGCACCGGTGTTGGAGACACTCGAATACATAGTCCACGAAAGCTCGACCTGGCTCGAGATAACGACGCTGCTGATTCCTGGTTACAACGATTCACCCGGGGAGATCGAAGCATTGAGCCAATGGATAGCCGCACGGTTGGGCCCCGATATTCCCATACATTTTAGTGCGTTCCACCCCGATTGGAAGATGCGAAATGTGCCGCACACACCGCCCGCAACTGTCAAGCGGGCGCGTGCCATCGCGATCAGTAATGGACTGCGTTACGTCTACACCGGGAATATTCACGACGACGAAGGAGACGCGACTTCCTGCCATCACTGTGATTTCAAGCTGATCCAACGCCACTGGTATTGGAAGATGCGAAATGTGCCGCACACACCGCCCGCAACTGTCAAGCGGGCGCGTGCCA
This sequence comes from Gammaproteobacteria bacterium, assembly GCA_963662545.2. GTDB lineage: Bacteria > Pseudomonadota > Gammaproteobacteria > JAYYZW01. The sequence goes on along the minus strand of CAXXLL010000002.1, from coordinate 2,455,666 downwards.
TCGCGATCAGTAATGGACTGCGTTACGTCTACACCGGGAATATTCACGACGACGAAGGAGACGCGACTTCCTGCCATCACTGTGATTTCAAGCTGATCCAACGCCACTGGTACGAGATCGGTGAATATGCGCTCGGACGCGACGGGAGCTGTCCGCGCTGCGGGACGCCGTGCGCCGGACGCTTCTCGAGCGCTGCGGGGAGTTGGGGCCGCCAGCGCCGATCCGTCTCGATCAGCTGACCCGCGTTTGCCTAAGGAACCTCTGAATAAGTCATGGTGCGTCTGAATGGTTCATGCAATGGTGCAGATCAAGGCACGAATCGCAGCCCATAGCGGGGACTAGGGCTAAGGTTCGTAACGTAAGGCTCCGCGATTTCATGGGCAAGGCAGATGTGCCATGACTTATTCAGAGGTTCTCTAAAGCCACGCAAGTCCGGAGCGGGCCTTGAATAATGGCCCTGCAATCTCTATTATCACGCGCCTCAATTGCGGGGTGGAGCAGTCTGGCAGCTCGTCGGGCTCATAACCCGAAGGTCGCAGGTTCAAATCCTGCCCCCGCTACCAAGGATTCAAAAAGGCCCCGGGTAAACGGGGCTTTTTATTTTGGGGTGGAGATTTTGTCGTGGCAGACAGGTTGCTCACACTCCTGGAACCCACGGTCCGTGGGCTCGGATACGAGTTGCTCGGGATCGAAAGGATTCGCTCGAGCGGCGCGCAGCTGCTGCGGCTGTACATCGATCAGAGCAATGGTATCAGCGCAGCAGACTGCGAACGTGTGAGCCGGCAGGTCAGCGACGTGATAGAAGTGGAAGGTTTGATTCGCGGTGAATACACGCTGGAAGTTTCCTCCCCCGGGATCGACCGGCCGCTGTTCACTTTGGAGCAGCACCGGCGGTTTGTGGGGGAGCGCATAGCGATGCGGTTGCGGTCCTTGTACGAGGGACGCCTGCGTTTGCAGGGCGTACTGGTCGAAATCGATAACGACCATCTCGTCGTGGATCTCGGCGGTGAGATTTTCCGGGTGCCGTTCCGACTGGTGGAGCGCTCCAGGCTCGCGACGGAATGGTCTGCACAAGGCGTCGCTGGGAAAAAGGATCGCTAGCGAACCGCCGAGCGGTGCCGCGAACAACGGTTTCTGTTCGGCCCTGGATGACGGTATTGCTGACGGAAAGGTCGCGGCCGGTGGCTCGCCAGCAACGCGGGCAGTGATGGAAATGGGGCCGTTGATACGCCCTCGATGTTTGAAGCCGAACAGGTAGAGAACCGATGGATAAAGAGATCTTAACAGTTGTGGATGTCGTCTCCGCCGAGAAGGGCGTCAGCAAGGACATCATTTTCGATGCCCTCGAAGCTGCGCTCGCCAGTGCGACCAAGAAGGGCATCACCGAGGACATCGACTGTCGTGTTTCTATCGACCGTGAATCGGGCTCTTATGAGGCGTTCCGTCGTTGGGAAGTCGTCGATCCCGAGCACATAGCGGAGATCGACGAGGAAGAAGAGGGTTTCGAAGAAGCGCAGGAAGCGGCCGCGATGATTGCCGCCGGTGAACTGCCCTACCCGGATCGTCAAATCTGGCTCGCAGACGCGCGCAAAGATCAAGCCGCGTTGAATCGCGGCGATTTCATCGAAGCGCCGCTAGAGGCCGCCGAATTTGGCCGCATCGCAGCGCAGACGGCCAAGCAGGTCATCGTGCAGAAAGTTCGCGAAGCCGAGCGAGCGCAGGTGGTCGAGGCCTATCAAGATCGCGTCGGCGAACTCGTCATGGGCGTGGTCAAGCGGGTTGAGCGCAGCAACGTATTCATCGATCTCGGCGGCAACGCGGAAGCCGCGATCCTCAAGGATCAACTCATTCCGCGCGAACTGATCCGCGCTGGAGACCGCATCAGGGGATATCTTTTCGACGTGCGTTCCGAGAAGCGCGGACCGCAATTGTTCGTCAGCCGCACGGTCAAAGAACTGCTGATCGAGCTGTTTAAGCTCGAAGTGCCCGAAATTGGAGAAGGCGTGATCGACGTGCTGGAAGCCGCGCGGGATCCCGGGTTACGCGCGAAAATCGCGGTCAGGAGCAACGATCCGCGCATCGACCCGGTCGGCGCCTGCGTCGGCATGCGCGGCTCACGGGTGCAGGCGGTTTCAAATGAACTCGGCGGTGAACGCGTGGATATCATCCTGTGGGATGAAAATCCGGCCCAATTCGTAATCAATGCGATGTCACCCGCCGAGGTCGTCTCCATACTGGTCGACGAAGACACACGCACCATGGATGTGGCGGTGGTCGAGGATCAGTTGTCCCAGGCGATCGGCAGGAATGGGCAAAACGTACGTCTGGCGAGCAAGCTCACGGGCTGGGAACTCAACGTGATGACCGAGACCGACGCGGTCCAGAAGGGCGAGGAAGACCAGCAAAAGAACCAGCAGATGTTCATGGACTTACTCGATGTCGACGAGGAAGTCGCGATCATTCTCGTGCAGGAGGGCTTTATTTCGATCGAGGAAGTTGCCTACGTCCCGGAGCAGGAAATGATCGATGTCGAGGAATTCGACAAAGCGCTGGTGCTGGAATTGCGGCAACGCGCGAAAGACCTTTTGTTGACGCGCGCCATCGCCAATGAAGAGCGCATCGGCGATGCACGTCCGGCCGACGATCTGTTGACCATGGAAGGCATGGACGAAGACCTTGCGTTCCGCTTGGCAGCAGCCGGGATCTTGACCATGGACAACCTGGCAGAACAGTCGGTCGACGAGTTGCTCGAGCTGGGGGATTTGGAAGCAGAACGCGCTGGCACTTTGATTATGAAGGCACGGGAACCGTGGTTCGCTGAACTTGAACAAAGCAGCGAGCTTGAGGAGCAGGTCAATGGCTGAGGTGACCGTGCAACAATTCGCCGGCGTCGTTGGCATTCCCGTCGATCGCCTCATGCAGCAGCTCTCCGAAGCAGGCCTTGCCGAGAAGGATCCCGAAGACAAGATATCTGACGACGAAAAAAGCCGACTGCTTTCCTACCTGCGCAAGATGCACGGCAAAAACGAGGCGGCTTTGGAGCCCTCGAAAATTACAATGCAGCGCAAGACCCTCAGCGAACTCAAAGTTCCCGCAGAACGAGGGCGGCTGCGGGCGCGCGGTCCCAGAGCGGTAGTCGGTAAGACCGTCAGCGTCGAAGTCAGGAAGAAGAGAACTTACGTCAAACGTAGCGTCGTTGCCGAAGAGGAAGCGGTGCGGATCGAAAAAGAGACGGCCGAGCGCGATCGCGTCAAGGCCGAAGAAGAAGCCCAAGTCCGGGCGGAAGAAGAGCGCATTGAGGCTGAACGCGCCCGCAAAGAAGCCGAAATTCAACAGCGTGAAGAAGAAGAACGGCGTGTGGTGGAGGCCGCTGCCGCGCAGGAACGTGCCCGTGTCGAGGCCAAGGCACAGCAGTCTGCGCCACCGCCTGCGGAGATCGACCCAGCCGCCTCACGTCCGAGGCCGGGCGAGCCGCCCGCGCCGGATAAGAAGAAGGGATCGCAGAAATCCAAAGGCCGCGAACGCGAGGATCGTGATACCCGCTTTGGACGCAAGGAGCTGCACGTTGCGAGCGATAAAACCGGTCGTCGGCGCAAGAGACCAACGGCGCGCCGCGTCGTCGCTCCAACCACCGCGAAACACGCTTTCGAACGCCCGACGGAGCCCGTTGTGCGTGATGTGGCGATCCCTGAAAGCCTGACCGTCGCCGAACTTGCGCAGCGCATGTCGGTCAAGGCAGCCGAGGTCATCAAGGCGATGATGAACCTCGGCAGCATGGTGACTATCAACCAAGTCATCGATCAGGATACCGCCACGATCGTGGTCGAGGAAATGGGACACCGGGCGAAGATCATTCGCGAAAATGCGATCGAAGAGGAACTGCGGGAAGTAACGCCAGATCAGGGTGAAGTCGAGCCGCGGCCTCCGGTCGTCACCATCATGGGGCATGTCGACCACGGTAAAACTTCATTGCTCGACTATATTCGGAAATCCCGCGTCGCGGCCGGCGAAGCGGGTGGGATTACCCAGCACATCGGTGCCTACCGAGTTGAAATTGACTCGGGTGCGATCACTTTTATCGATACGCCTGGCCATGAGGCTTTTACCGCGATGCGTGCACGCGGTGCGAAAGTCACCGATATCGTCATCCTCGTCGTGGCCGCGGATGACGGCGTGATGCCGCAAACCGAGGAGGCGCTGAATCATGCCAAGGCCGGCGGTGTTCCCATGATCGTGGCGGTCAACAAGATCGACAAACCGGATGCCGATCCCGAGCGCATCAAGCAAGAGATGGCGAATCGCGAGGTCATTCCGGAGGACTGGGGCGGCGACACGCAGTTTGTCAACGTCTCGGCGACGACGGGCGAAGGCATCGATGGATTGCTGGAAGCGATTTCATTGCAGGCGGAAGTCCTCGAGCTCAAGGCCGTAGCGAACGGCCCGGCGAAGGGCACCGTGATTGAATCGCGGCTGGACAAGGGGCGCGGCCCGGTAGCGACGGTCCTGATTCAAAGCGGGCGACTGAGGCGCGGCGATATTCTGCTGACCGGTACCGAATTCGGCCGCGTCAGGGCGGTGACGGATGCCCGTGGCGTCCAACTCGAAGAAGCCGGGCCGTCGGATCCCGTCGAGGTTCTCGGATTATCGGGAACGCCCAACGCCGGCGACGAGGCAACGGTGGTCGACGACGAGCGCAAAGCCCGCGAGATAGCGTCTTACCGCGTCGGCAAAGATCGCGATTCCAAGTTGGCCCGACAGCAGGCCGCCAAGCTCGAAAACATGTTCTCGCAGATGAAGGAGGGCGAGCAGTCATCGGTGCGAATTCTCTTGAAAGCGGATGTGCAGGGTTCGAGCGAGGCGCTTTCGGATGCTCTGCTCAAGCTCGGCAACGAAGAGGTCCATGTCAATTTCGTGTCGACGGGTGTGGGTGGAATCAACGAGTCTGACGTTAATCTGGCCTTGGCCGCACGCGCCACGATCATCGGTTTCAACGTGCGTGCCGATTCGGCCGCACGCAGATTAGTCGAGGAAGAGGGCTTGGACCTGCGCTACTACAGTGTCATCTACGAAGTGATCGACGATGTCAAGGCCGCGCTCAATGGGCTGCTGTCACCGGAAATTCGCGAATCGATTATCGGCATCGCCCAGGTAAAGGACGTTTTTCGATCTTCGCAACTCGGTGCGATCGCCGGCTGCATCGTGTCCGAGGGCATCGTCAAGCGGAGCAGTCCGATTCGGGTGCTGCGGGAGAATGTCGTGGTCTACGAAGGAGAACTCGAATCTTTGCGGCGGTTTAAGGATGACGTAAACGAGGTGCGCTCCGGTACCGAGTGTGGAATCGGGGTCAAGAACTACAACGACGTTAAAGCCGGCGACCAGATCGAAGTTTTCGAACGGGTTGAGGTCGCGCGGTCGATCTAGCCCGCATGGTGAAACGCGAATTCAGCCGGCTCGATCGGGTGGCGTCGACAGTACAGCGAATCTTGGCGGCGCCGGTCGGCGAATTGGCAAGAAATCACGGCGTCGGTCTCGCGACGATTACCGGCGTAGAGCTGTCGCCAGACATGCGCCGCGGGACGGTCTATCTCAGCGTTTACGCCGACCAATCGGCGCAAGAAGATTTTCTTAAATACCTCGACCAACGATCAAGCAAATTGCAAACGCAACTGGCGCGTTCCCTGACCACGAAGAGAACACCGGTACTGAGTTTTCGCAGCGACGAAGGCGCGGAACGCAGCGATCGAATCAATCGCTTACTCCGCTCTTCAAATGACAGGCGAGGAAATGGTGTGAGTAAGTGAGTGCGAATCGCCGTGCACGGCGGCATAAACGCGGACGCGACGTGGACGGCATACTGCTGCTCGACAAACCTCGAGGCATCAGTTCCAACGACGCGTTGCAAAAGGCCAAGCGCATATTCGGTGCACGCAAAGCGGGCCACACGGGTAACCTCGACGTTCAGGCCGACGGCCTGCTGCCCGTATGTTTCGGCGAAGCGACTAAGGTGTGCCGGTACCTTCTCGATGCCGACAAGCGCTACGTCGCCGAATTCACGCTCGGAGCGCGGACTACAACGGGCGACGGTGAAGGAGCGATCCTCAGCACCGCCTCGACCGAGGGCATCGAACGCGATGCCATCGAAGCAGCCTTGCGCGGATTCGTGGGAACGATCGAGCAGATACCACCGATGTATTCGGCTATCAAGCGCAACGGGCAGCCGCTTTATAAACTCGCACGCCAGGGGATCGAGGTAGAGCGGCCGAAACGCACCGTCCACATTCGCGAATTTACGATAAGGGAATTTTCGAATCCCCGACTGGTGGTCAATGTAAGCTGCTCCAAGGGGACCTACATCCGTACGCTGGCCGAAGACCTGGGAGAAAAGCTCGCGTGCGGCGCTCACATGCGGCGGGAGCGGGTACGAGCGCGTGGAATTCATGAATGTAAGCCCGCGGGCAGCCGGTCCTGCTCCAGACCTGGGAGAAAAAAGCTCGCGTGCGGCGCTCACGTTTCCGCACTGCGGCGGGAGCGGGTAGGTGCTTATCAGCTCGCCGACGCATGGTCGATTCCCGCACTCGAGCGCGTCGCGGAGGAAGGGATTGAGATGCTCGATAAAGTCTTGTTGCCGCTAGATACCGCGCTCGAATTCATGCCGAGCATCGCGTTGACGGAAGATGCGGAGTATTACGTGGCCCGCGGGCAGCCGGTCCTGGTTCCTCGCGCGCCGACCTCGGGCCTGTTGCGACTTTACAGTGCGGGCGAGCAATTCGTCGGGGTCGGCGAGATCCTCGACGATGGTCGGGTCGCGCCGCGGCGGCTGTTTCATTTACCGGCGTCTGGATCCCAGAGCGATTCGGCGCCTTAGGGAACCTCTGAATAAGTCATGGCCCCTCTGCCTTGCCCATGAAATCGCGGAGCCTTAACCGACGAACCTTGTCCATAGTCCCCGCTATGGCCTGCGATTCGTGCCTTGCTCTGCACCATTGCATGAACCATTCAGACGCACCATGACTTATTCAGAGGTTCCTTAGAGCATATAAATTTCTTGTGAGGTGGAAGCCTCATGGTTAGAATGCGCGGTTGTTTGAAAAGACCGGTAGCAAGCATAGGGAGTCCCTAGATGGCTTTGTCGAACGAGCATAAGAGTGCGATCATCAGTGAATATCAATTGTCCGGCACGGACACCGGGTCGCCCGAGGTGCAGGTCGCGTTGTTGTCTGCGCGCATCAACGATTTGTCGGAACATTTCAAGGAGCATACGCACGACAACCATTCCCGCCAGGGATTGCTGCGCATGGTCAACCGCCGCCGCAAGATGCTCGACTACCTCAGAAAAGGCAGCGTCGAGCGCTATCGCGGATTGATCTCACGCTTGGGCTTGAGAAAGTAAGCCCGAGACGCAAGCCGTTTCCCATTCAAATACACCCCGCCGAGCCCCCGCCTCACAGCGGCTCTTTTGTTGCATGAATAGGTAGTAAATATGTCGCCATCCACGGTCTCATTCGATTACGGTAGCCACCAGGTTCGGCTCGAAACAGGAAAGGTTGCGCGCCAAGCCTCCGGCGCAGTCCTAGTCACGATGGGTGACACCGTCATCATGGCGACCGTGGTCGGCCGGAAAAAGGGCGATCCTTCGCGCGATTTTTTCCCGCTCACTGTCGACTACCAGGAGCGTACTTACGCAGCCGGAAAGATACCCGGAGGATTTTTCAAACGGGAAGGCCGGCCGTCGGAAAAGGAAACACTCACCTGCCGACTCATCGACCGCCCAGTCAGGCCGTTGTTTCCCAAGGGCTTCAAAAACGAGGTACAGATCATCTGTACCGTGATGTCCTTAGATCCCGATGTCGATCCGGACATCCCAGCCCTGATCGGGGCGTCAGCGGCCCTGGTCATATCGGGTTTGCCGTTCGCTGGGCCTATCGGCGCCGCACGGGTTGGGTACAAGAATGGCGAGTACCTTCTCAACCCGAGTTTCGGCGCGCTTGACGATTCCGACCTCAACCTCGTCGTCGCGGGCACCGCGACGTCTGTATTGATGGTCGAATCCGAAGCGAGTGGATTATCCGAGGAAGTCATGCTGGACGCGGTGATGTTCGGCCATGAGCAGATGCAGGTTGCGATCAAGGCCATCAACGATCTGGCCGCGCAGATCAAACCGACGCCGTGGGAGTGGCAGCCCCCGGAGCCGAAAACCGATCTGGAGACGCTCATTTCCAACCATTACCGGGATCCGCTCGTCGAAGCTTACAAAATCGTCGACAAACTGGATCGTCGTGATCGGCTGTCCGCCCTACGCGCGGAGGTCTTGACTCAGATCGCCGAGATCGACGGTGCGACCTGGGCTGAAGACGAAATTGAGACCATCTTGGATAAACTGGAGTATGACATCGTCCGCGGGAGCATCATCGACGGCAATCCCCGTATCGACGGCCGCGGTAACGCGGATATACGGAAGATCGACGTGGAAGTGGGGGTATTACCGCGCACCCATGGATCCGCGCTGTTCACGCGCGGGGAGACCCAGGCCATCGTGATAGTGGCGCTCGGTACCGAGCGGGATTCCCAGATTGTCGACGCTATCGAGGGAGAGCATCGCGATCCGTTCATGCTGCATTACAATTTTCCACCGTTCTGCGTTGGCGAAACAGGCCGGGTGGGATCGCCTAAGCGCCGCGAAATCGGCCACGGCCGTTTGGCCAAGCGGGCCATTCTTGCGGTCATGCCGGACATGACCACCTTTCCCTACGTCATTCGCGTGGTATCCGAAATTACCGAGTCCAACGGGTCGAGTTCGATGGCCACGGTGTGCGGGACGAGCCTGTCACTAATGGATGCCGGGGTTCCAATCAAGACACCTGTCGCGGGTATCGCCATGGGTCTGATCAAAGAGGGTGACCGTTTCGTCGTCCTGTCGGACATCATGGGTGACGAAGACCACCTCGGGGACATGGACTTCAAGGTCGCCGGTACGTCAGAGGGCGTGACTGCGCTGCAGATGGACATCAAGATCAGCGGCATTACGCGCGAGATCATGGAGGCCGCGCTGGCGCAGGCAAAGGACGGACGGATGCACATCCTCGGAGAAATGAATAAGGTCCTCGAACGCTCGCGTGAGGAGATGTCTGAATATGCCCCGCGCATTATCATCGTGAAGATCGCGCCGGACAAAATCCGCGACGTGATCGGTAAGGGTGGTTCAACCATTCGCCAGATCACCGAGGAAACGGGCGCGACGATCGATATCGACGACGACGGTACGGTAAAAATCGCGTCGGTCGACAAGGCCGCCGGCCAGGCCGCCAAGGCGCGGGTAGAGGCGATCACGGCGGACGTTGAGGTCGGCACGATCTACGAAGGCCGGGTGGCAAAACTGATGGATTTCGGCGCCTTCGTGAATATTCTTCCGGGGAAAGACGGGCTGGTCCACATTTCCCAAATTTCTAATGAGCGCGTCGAAAACGTCAGCGACAAGCTGTCCGAGGGCGACATGGTCAAGGTGAAAGTACTAGAGGTCGATAAGCAGGGCCGCATTCGCCTCAGCATGAAAGCGGTCTAACAGCCTCATTCCGGTACTGCTACCGGCAACCATTAGGCGCTCAAGCGCTTAATGGTTGGAACTCGTTGACTTATTCAGGGGTTCCATAAGTCCGACAGAGTGTTAGAGTTCAGCAACCGTCGCCAGGTTGGCTTGTTCGAAGTCGCGACACGTGCCCGGCCTGGCTGATTTGCCACAGATCGATAGCCGCCAGCTTTCACCGACGCCGACGGCTGCGAGTATCTCGCGCAGGATGGCGGTGACATCGCTGTCATCGAGCGGTCCCACGAGGACCCGATAAACGGGCGGTCCGGGGCGGTGGGTCGCATGAACCCCGGTCCCGAATTCGGCATTGAATTCGGCCCAACGTTCGGCATTGCCCCGTTCGCGAAAGCTTCCGATGACGAGATATCGCCCTGCGACCTGTCCGGAGGCATCGTGATCGACGAGGGTCGCCTGCGGCGCGGGAATATGCAGAGCCACGTCAAGTTTGCGGGAACTCTCCGGCAAAGCCGTCGTCGGCGTGACCTCGTGAGCTTTTGGTGCACACACGGCGTATCCGTCGATCGCTCGGATCATTCTGCATTCGCGCCAGGATGCTCGGGAGACTCCCGCGTAAATCGGAGGTGAGTTGGCTCGACGCTCGTGGGTCACGCCCGTATCTGGCCGGGCGCCTGGTTTTAATTCAACCGGCAGGTCCGCGCAACCCGCCAACAGCAGCACAACCAATGGCACGATGGTGGATCTCATGACCTTTCCATCACTTCGAATTGACTTAAACTATAGTAATAATAAATTATAATATCAACTAGTTGTAATCATTATTTATAATTTACTTTAATTTCTATTCGCCGCCGTCAGCACCCAGTCGGAATGCGGAATTCAGATTGAGGCGGGTGGAGCAGCTAGTGCAGATAGACCGTGCTTCGACGCAAAAATAGGGTGTTTAGTCCTCATCCAAATAGGGTATTTTCACCACTTTTTGCTAAGAAACCTCTGCATAAGTCATGGTGCGTCTGAGTGGATCGAGGAAGGGTGCTGAGCAAAGCACGGATCGCAGGCCATAGCGGGGACTATGGGCAAGATTCGTAACCTAAGGCTCCGCGATTTCATGGGCAAGGCAGATGGGACATGACTTATTCAGAGGTTCCCTGAGCTCAATAAGCTGCTCCGCGTCTATTGCACGAAGGCGCTCGAGACGCAAACGAATACGGGTCGTGCGCGCAGCCGCACAATGGACGAGACAGGCCGCGCTGATCTGGCGGGTCGCAGGGCGCCGGCGGAAATTCTTCGCGCCGGGCACGCAGGGGCGCGCGGCGTCGATTTCTTCCAATGAATTCGAGTCGTCGAGTCCGTCGTGTCGGTGCCGAGCTAAAAGCCTTTATTTCCGGTCGGAAATTCTCTTAAAATGCGCGCCCATTCAGGCGTCCGGGAAGCGCCCCAACAGATCTGCAGCCGCGCCGAGGTTCGAGGCGGCGCACCGAGGAAATAATTCATGGTAACGATTCGATTGTCACGCGCCGGCGCTAAGAAAAGGCCTTTCTACCATATCGTAGTCGCTGACCGTAGGGACCGGCGTGATGGCCGACACATCGAGCGCATCGGATTCTTTAACCCGATCGCGACAGAGAACGAAGAAGCCTTTCGAATAACCCAGGAACGGTATGACTACTGGATATCGGTCGGCGCGCAGCCGTCTGACCGCGTTCAAAAGCTCGTTGAGAAGCACTCCGCCACGGCTTGACGGGACGATCGCCGCCGTGCGCCTGCGTGGCGGCGTAATACCGACGAGTGCGTTCGGCGCGATACGTGCAGGCATTTCAGCCTGATTACATTGCGCGCTCCTTGACGGATCCCATCGTCGTCGGACGCATCAACGGCTTATTCGGGACTCATGGCTGGGTCAAGGTATTTTCCTACACCCGCCCACGGGAAAATTTACTCGACTACACCGCCTGGTATCTGCGGGACGGCAGGTCCTGGCAAGCTTATGCAGTGGCTGCCGCGAAGCGGCATGGCAGTGGGCTTATCGTGTCGCTGCGTGGCGTCGAAGACCGTGATACCGCGGCCACGCTGCTGCGGCGAGACATCGCGATCGAACGAAAGCAGTTAGCCGCACCCGCGACGGGCGAGTACTACTGGGCCGATTTGATCGGTTTGAACGTCGTCAATCGCGAGGGCAAGCCTCTTGGTCAGGTCGCCGGGCTGATCGAAACCGGCGCCAACGACGTGCTTCGCGTCGAAGGCCGTGAACAACGCCTGATTCCCTTCGTCGAAGGTGTATACATCGATGAGATCAGTTGGGAGGCCGCCGAGATCAGAGTCGACTGGCACGTCGATGATTGACAGGTCGGTGAGAAATTTCCTGATTCGGCGGACTCATTCCGGCACGTGTTGGTACCGGCATCCATCATGAAGCGGTTTTCGATCGTGACACTGTTTCCGGAGTTCATCGACAGTTTTAGCCGGACCGGGATTGTGCGGCGTTGCCTCGAGAGTGGCTTGGCCGCGATCGACACCGTCAATCCCCGGGATTTCGCAGTGAATCGCCGCGGGAATGTCGACGATGCGCCCTATGGAGGCGGGCCAGGCATGATCATGATGGTAGAGCCCTTGAGAAAAGCGATTACGGCGGCGAAGGCCGCCCGACCGCAAGGGTCGCACGTCATCTATCTGACCCCACAGGGGCGGCGCTTCGATCACCGGAGCGCGCGCGAACTCGGGGCCTACGAGCACTTGATACTGATTGCGGGGCGCTATGAAGGCATCGACCAACGGGTCGTGGAGCGCGACGTGGATAGCGAATGGTCCGTTGGGGATTTCGTGGTGAGCGGTGGCGAGATACCGGCGATGCTCATGATCGACGCGATCGTGCGTCTTCTCCCCGGCGCACTCGGGGATGAGCGTTCCGCGCTCGAGGACTCGTTTTGCGAAGGCTTGCTCGATTACCCTCACTATACGCGTCCCGAGCGCATCGGCGACGAATCAGTACCTCCCGTACTTCTCAGTGGCGATCACCGTGCCATCAATCGCTGGCGCCGGATGCAGCGCCTCGGCCGAACATTCTTCAAACGTCCCGACCTGCTCGAGCCAGCGGCCTTGGGCGAAGACGACCGGAACTTGCTGGAGGAATTTCTCGAGAAAAACCCGAAATAGGGTCCAGAACCTATCTCAAGATCATTCGCGTACGCGAATGATCTTGAGATAGGTTTTAGCGCACCGTTTGATGTAGAATCGCGCGCTTCCTGTATCCCAGAGTAAGCGTCATGGCGGACATCATCGCTGAAATTGAAGCAGAACAAATGCAACGCGAAGTGCCTGATTTCGGCGCCGGCGACACGATCGTCGTTCAGGTCAGGGTCAAGGAGGCCAATCGCGAGCGTTTGCAAGCCTTCGAAGGCGTCGTCATCGCGAAACGAAACCGCGGGCTCAACTCATCATTTACGGTCCGTAAGATCTCCCACGGAGAGGGTGTCGAGCGTGTGTTCCAGACCTATAGTCCGATGATCGCCGACATCGAGGTCAAGCGACGTGGAGTTGTGCGGCGCGCAAAACTTTACTATATGCGCGAACGTCGAGGGAAAGCCGCCCGCATTAAGGAAAAGATCAAAAGGTAATTCCGCCACCCGTTTGGCGAGTGTGCAATATGCCAAGTTGATATTTTCAACGGCCGGCTAAGAAACCTCTGAATAAGCCATGGTGCGTCTGAATGGTTCATGCAATGGAGCAGGTCAAGGCACGAATCGCAGGCCATAGCGGGGACTATGGGCAAGGTTCGTTGGTTAAGGCTCCGCGATTTCAGGCGCAAGGCAAATGGGCCCTGACTTATTCAGAGGTTCCCTAAGTGGCAGCCTCCTCGTTCCCGGACGCTCGTCCGAATTCTTCGGCAAGATACTGGATGATGTCGATCGATTCGTACATCCAAGTTGCGCGACCGGATGAATCGACGATGCGCAGGCAGGGAACGGTGCTGCGCCCGCCGCCGTCGATCAGTTCTCGCCGGTAAATTGAATCCCGCACGATGTCCCTGAACTCGATCTTGAGACTGAGCAGGTCGATGACCTCGCGTACTCGCGCGCAGAACATGCACGTATCGTAATGGTAGAGCGTAAGAGAGGCAGTCCGCTCATCCATCTCGCGCTTTTCTGTTGGCGTGCGTTGTACTCGCTCGATCGCGAGCGGCCGGGGAGTGAACCATGCATCCAGCATCGTATTCGCAGGCTCGGATCGTGATAGACAGTGCCATAGAGTGTGCAATCGAAGGGTGAAAGGCAAGCCCGCTTATCGCACCAGCCTTCTATTACGGGTGTGAACGAAACACGCCGATAATCTTCGCATGGGTCTACTCACGTTCATTCGGCGATTCGAGTAACAGGGGTCGGAGATGGTCTCGGATTCGACATACCTCTCCAATTTCCTTGATCACCTCTGGCTCGAGTTTGGCTTAAGTCGAAACACGGTTTTGGCCTACCGGAACGATCTCGAAAACCTGACTCGATTTCTACAATCGCGAGGCGGCCATTCCGTTGAGGTTTCGGAAGCTGACCTGCTCGATTTCATGGGGCAGCTTGACGCCCTTTCGGCGCGTACCAAGGCTCGGCGCCTGTCGAGCATGCGCCGGTATTACCAGTATCTCGTACGCGAACGTGTAATCGCCGCCGATCCGACGGTCCGGCTCGAGGCGCCGCGCCTCGGTAGGCCATTGCCGAAATCACTCAGTGAAAGCGACGTCGAAGCGCTACTCGAAGCGCCCGATCCCTCGAAGGCGATAGGCCTGCGGGACCGGGCAATGCTGGAAGTTCTGTATGCAACGGGACTGCGGGTATCCGAACTGGTAGGCATCGAACTGACCGGCATCAACTTGCGCCAAGGCGTGGTTCGCGTTATCGGCAAGGGCAGCAAGGAACGCCTGGTTCCGCTCGGTGAAGAGGCGCTCGACTGGCTCCAGCGCTACCTGGATGAATCTCGACCCGAACTCTGTCGAGGACGTCCTACCGAGGCGTTGTTTCCTACCCGACGGGGCCGTGCGATGAGTCGCCAGGCTTTCTGGTATCTGATCAAGAAGTACGCCCGCAAGGCCGGTGTGAGTCCGACGTTGTCGCCGCATACGCTCAGGCATGCCTTCGCCACCCACCTGCTCAATCACGGCGCCGATCTGCGCGTGGTGCAAATGTTGCTGGGTCACAGCGACATTTCGACGACCCAAATCTATACCCACATTGCAACTGAACGCCTGAAATCGTTGCACGCGAAGCATCACCCGCGTGGCTAAGAAGGGCGAAACGGCCTAGCCCGCGGTCGGCGGAACGACGCTGATCACTTCTTCGAGGGTGGTCTTGCCCGCGGCTATTTTGTTCGCACCCGAGATCATTAAGGGCCGCATCCCTTGTTCCAGTGCGACTCGACGAAGTTCGGCACTGTTTGCATGCGGCCGTATCAAGGCGGAAAGTGTTTCGTTAACCTTGAGTATTTCGTAGATACCTTCGCGGCCGCGGAAGCCAGTGTGGCGGCATTCGTCGCAGCCTTTCGCGATCATCGTTACGTCCGGACATTTCACGCGGGTTGGACTCACCAGGCCGTTCCAGGCTTCCTTGGAGATCGTGCCGCGTTGCTTGCAATGCGGGCACAAAGTTCGGACGAGGCGCTGGGCGACAACGCCTAGTAGAGTGGCGCCGATGAGGTAAGGCTGGACGCCAATGTCCATTAATCGTGTGATCGCTGCCGGTGCATCGTTGGTGTGCAGGGTCGAGAGTACGAGGTGGCCGGTCAGCGCTGCCTGTATAGCGACCTCGGCTGTTTCCAGGTCGCGTATCTCGCCGATCATGATGACGTCCGGATCCTGGCGAAGCAGCGTACGCACACCGCGCGCGAAGTCGATATCAGCTGTCGGTTGGACCTGCATTTGATTGAACTGCGGCTCGACCATTTCGATCGGATCTTCAATGGTGCAGACGTTGATTTCTGGACACGCGAGGCGCTTTAAAGCGGAGTACAGGGTTGTGGTTTTGCCCGAGCCCGTGGGACCGGTCACCAGGATCACGCCGTGAGGCTGACTCACGATGTCGTTCCACAGGGTCAAGTCGTGCTTGGTAAATCCGAGATTTTCAATCGGTTGTGCGAGCTTTTCGGGGTCAAATATGCGCAATACGAGTTTTTCGCCAAATGTCGTAGGCATTGTTGACAAGCGCAGTTCCACTTCTTGTCCGGCGGGCGTTTTGGTGCGCACCCGCCCGTCCTGCGGTCTGCGCTTGTCAGCGATATCCATACGCCCGAGTGATTTGATCCGGCTGGTAATAGCGCCGATTACCGCGGTGGGCAGCTGATGGATCAAATGGAGTACGCCGTCGATCCGGAAACGGATGTTGCTTTGTTCGCGCCGCGGTTCGATATGGATGTCGCTTGCCCGTTGGTCGAACGCGTACTGCAATAGCCAGTCCACAAGATGCACGATGTGTCGGTCGTTAGCGTCGGGCTCGCCCACTTTCCCGAGTTCCGTCAGCTGTTCGAAATTGCTGACAATGCTTGCGTCGTTCTGGACACTTTTGTTGCTGGCGCCCGATATCGAGCGGCTGACCCCATAGAATTCACGCCGGTACCGCTCGATATCCTTGGGATTAGCGAGGACACGCACGACTTTGCGATTGAGCACGCGCGCAACCTCGTTTTCCCATTCATCGGAGAACGGATCGGCCGTCGCGATGGTGACTTCGCGAGCGTTCACGACCACCGGCAGGAAATCGAAGCGAGTGGCGTAGGCCTGGGACAACAACGAGGTGACCGCTTCCACTTCGGTTTTCAGTGGGTCAATTCTAAAATAGGGTATGCCGCATGCATCTGCACACAATCGCGTCACTGCTTCAAGCGATAGCGGCTCGCGCGAGTTGCCACTTGTCTGCAGGCCGAGATCTGCGATCTGAACGAATGGATGACGTTGGTCGTCGGGAATCGTAGCCCGGGTAATCTGGGCCACTTGATTTTTGGATAACGCGCCCTGCTTGACGAGCAGATTGACGGTTCTCTCGACGGAAATGAGCTGCATTGCGTTCAGCGGGTATTCCGTTCAGCGCACACGCGGATCATTATGAGACAGGTTTTAAACAAAGACAGGTCGCCTTTCCTCAGCGGTCGTTGTCGCCGATTGCGATCAGTTCAGTCGCATGTTCTAGCCGCTCGATGAGAGCAATCAGGAACTGCCGCTGAAAACGCAATTGGCAGTTGATAGAGGTCCGATCGATCACGGAGTCGCGTAATTTCATTACTAGCACTTCCGTTGCCGCGATAATGGTCGCCGTACGTGGACGACGGGAAATCATACCCATCTCGCCGAAGCAATCGCCGGGTTCAAGGCGAACGATTTCGCGTCCGCCCTTGTTGACCGACACTTCGCCGTTGATGAGTACATAGAACGAGGTGTCGGTCTGCCCCTCTTCGACGATTTCCTTGTCCTTCTTGAGCCGCAGCCATTCCGCTGCGTTGATCAGCTCCCATAAGTCCGCATCTTGAAAGTCCTTAAAAAAGTGCAGCGCTTCGACCTGGTTGTACTTTTCCTGCTGCGTCAGTTTGAACGACGATTGCTTCAGAAAGTCGTAGACAAGCGATATGTCGCCGGCCATATCGAGACCCGACTTGTAGCGCTGATCTACGTTTTTCGCGAGGGCCTTGTCGACTATCCGCTGGTATATCGCTGGGATGTCGTCGCGCAACTCGTCCAGCGGCACCGCGTTGGTGTTCAGTACCTGATACTCGATCGCATCGATACTTCCCGCTTTAAACGGGTGTTTCCCGGTGAGTAATTCATAGGCAACAATGCCGAGCGAAAAAAGGTCGCTGCCCGCCACGGCCTCCTCGCGGCGTATCTGTTCAGGGGACATGTACAAAGGGGAGCCGGCGTGCTTTGGTGAGGTGCCGGCGTGGCGGCTCGGCGCTACGGCCACGCCAAAGTCCGTGATCTTCGCTTCTAGCTCCTCGGTCATCAGGATGTTTCGGGGTTTGATATCTCGATGCACCACACCCTTTTTGTGCGCGTATTCGAGCGCCATGGCACATTGATAAAGAATCGAAGTAACCACCTCTACTGGAAGCAGGTCGTCGATCATGGTGTGACGCTCGAGGGTATCTCCGCCGTGAACATATTCCATGACGATGTAATAACAGTCACGGTCCACACCCGCGTCGTAGATGGCGGTGATATTCGGATGCTTCAACAGTCCCGCGGTTTGCGCCTCGTTGAAGAACAATTGCTTGTAGAGTTCGCCGTCGTCATCCCCGGGAAGCTTGTCCGGACTGGCGACCTTGATGGCGACCGGGCGATCGATGAAAGGGTCGTGACCGAGATAGACCGATGCCATGTTGCCGGCGCCGATCTTTTTCAGGATCTGATACTTGCCGAGCGAGGATCCTTCCAGGCTGTCGCTGTCAGTGCTGCTCATAGTTCGGGCGGTATCGGGGTACGCAAGGAGCGGCGGGTGGCATATTTCTCTAGGTAGTGTCTTGTGGCGCTTCCCGGGATTATAGATGGAATTACCGGTGATGCGGGAACACGCGCGGAGCGAAGCAGTCCCAGTAGTAGCCGTCGGACTTTGGTGGCTAGTCGCGATGCGCGTGGGAAAGTGAGAACGGATGCGCGACGGTTTGCGGTGAGCTGCGGGACATTGTGAATAAAAATTCGTCGGAAATAGATGTTCACGTCATCTTCTTACCGATGAAGCGCAGGGATGCGCTGAACAAAACCATGGCGCATCTGAACCGCTCGCCCAGGCCGTACGACTGCATGGATGCACTCGGTCGAGCAACGCAGGAGCAGTTACCGAGCAGGTTCATTCGATGTCCGACAGCCTGCTAGAATGCCGTTCTGGCCCACTCGAGGTAGGGAAATGATGAAGTGTTTAGTAATGCTCTTCTTTGCGGCCGCCGTATCTTTGGAGGCCGCCGCCGCCGACGCGGTGACCGAGCGCTTGAAAGCAAAAGTCCAACAGTT
The DNA here is from genome assembly GCA_963662545.2 of Gammaproteobacteria bacterium. Taxonomy (GTDB): domain Bacteria; phylum Pseudomonadota; class Gammaproteobacteria; genus JAYYZW01. The sequence continues at coordinate 2,437,151 of CAXXLL010000002.1, read as the reverse complement.
TTTCGATGACACCACGGTGACGTCAGTATCTCCTTCGCCTATCAAGGGCATCTATGAAATCATGCTGGGGCCATCGCTAATCTATATGAGTGAAGATGGCCGATACGTCATGCGTGGCGATATCATCGACCTCGACAAGCGCGTCAACGTGTCCGACGAAAAGCGGGCATCGGCCAGAAAAGACGTGTTCAACCGCTTGGATCCCCACGACTATGTAGAGTTCGCGCCACGCAAGCCCGACCTCAAGAAGACTTTGTACGTTTACACCGACGTCGATTGCACCTATTGCCGCAAGATGCATCGTGAGATGGCCGAGCTGAATAAAGCGGGAATTGCGATTCGTTATCTAGCGTTTCCGCGATCCGGGCTCGAAGGTGACTCGTTCAAGAAAGCGGCGGCCGTGTGGTGCTCTGCAGATCGAAAGAAAGCGATGACTGCTGCGAAAGCCGGCAAACCCGTGTATGCGAAAAGCTGCGACCATCCAGTCGCCGAACAATTCGGTATGGGCCAGGCGATGGGCGTATCGGGAACGCCCGCCGTGTACACTGATGAAGGGGAGCAAATCGGTGGCTACATACCTGTAGCAGAACTGATCAACATGTTGCAGGCGGACAAGATTTGAAACGAAGTTCCGCAGCGAATGCGGAGTGCGGAATAAAGTAATGAGTGATCGCGAAAAAGGGACGGCGTCGCGTAAGAAACGCAAGCGGCCGGCTCGCAAACGGACGATCGCGGCGGTCTTGGTACTTGCCGTCGCGGTAATAGCCGTGGCCGTCTTTCTTCGCTTGCAAGGGCGGATAGATCCGAGTGAGTTGATTGCTGAGGCCGAGCAGCAGTTCGCCGCGGGCGATTTTTCGAGCGCGATCATCAATCTCAAAAACGTCGTCTCGCGCGACAAGACAGACGCCGGCGCGAGATTCCTTCTCGGGCGTGCTTATCTCGAATCCGGAAACCCCGCCGCGGCATTAAAAGAACTGGAAAAGGCGAGGGAAATGGGTGAGCGAAGCGTGGAGGTCGACCTCGGAATCGTGCAGTCGATGATCGTCACGGGAAAGTTCGACGAAGCGGCTACGGAAATCGCGATATACGGCGACACGACAAAACCGAAATGGCTGATACTGCGCGGCATGCTGGACCTGGCCCAGCAGCGCTTGGAAGACGCACGGGCGGCTTTCAAAGACGTTCTTGCCGAGGACCCCGAAAACGAACAGGCCCGGCGCGGCCTGATGCGGGCTGAGCTTTCCGCGGGCAACGCGGCGCTCGCTCGAAGCGAAGTTGAGACCCTGCTCATATCTAAGTCGTCCGATCCGGAATTATGGATCATCAAGGGTGAACTCGATTTATATGAAAAAAACGCTGAAGCGGCGCGAGATTCCTTCCAGCGAGCGCTCGATCTGTCCCCCCAGAATCCGATGGCGCACATGGGCATAGCCCGGGCATTCCTTATCCTGGGCGAACTCGACCTGGCGTCGAATCATCTGGACGAAACAGGCAAAAGAGAAGCGGTAGACCCGCGCGTGAATTTTCTGCGCGCGCGGATCGCCGATGAGAGGGGTGATCACAATTCGGCGCTACGCGAACTGCGCAGGGTGCTGCAGGTAGCTCCCATGCACCGCGAGAGCCTGGTGATGGCTGCAAAAGTGCATTTCACCCAAGGTGAATTTACGCGTGCGCAAGACTACGTCAGCCGTCTGCTCGAAATTGAACCTAATAACGCAGCAGCCCGACGTATGATCGGTGCCATTCAGCTCGCGTCCGGTCGACTCGACGGTCTCGAAGAAATCGGTAAAGCAGCGCGCTCCGGCGAGTCGATACAAGACCCAGGATTGCTCGCTTTACTCGGCACGGCATATTTAAAGCACGGCAAGTTCGAGGACAGTCAGGACAGTCTCGAACGTGCCGCCGAACTAGCTCCCGATTCGGTGCCGATCCGCACCCAATTGGCGCTGAGCAAGATTTCCTCGGGTAAAATTGAGGAGGCGATCAGCGACCTCGAAGCGATTATCGAGGAAACTCCCGATTTCGTACAGGCCGATATCATGCTGGCGCTTGCCTATGTCGCGCAGCAGAAACCGGACAAGGCACTTGCCGTAACGCAGGGCCTCCTGGCGAAACGTCCGGAAAGTGCTCTGGGGCAAAATGTTCACGGCTACATTCTTGAACTCAGCGGTGATTTAGACGGCGCTGCCCAAGCCTACGATACCGCTCTCAGCTACGATCAGAATTTTCACCCGGCGCGCATTAACCTGGCGCGCTTGGCCGTCAACGCGGGCGACCTGGAGCTGGCCGCAAAGCGGTTCCAGGAAGTGCTCAACATCGAGACGTTCCACCCGTTTGCCCTGATGGGCCTGGCCGCGTTGGCCTTGCAGGACGGCGACCTCGATGAAGCCGAACGCCTTTGGCAGCTCGCACGAGAACACAATCCTGACGCCGTCGCCCCGCGGCTGTTGCTCGCCAAGCACTACCGCGCTAGAAATAGTCTGACGCTCGCCGAAACCCTCGTAAAAGAAGCGTATCGCCTGGCACCGTTTGCGGTGCAGGTTCAGGCGGAATACGCCTCGATTATGCTGCAGATCAGATCGTTCGACGAGGCGCTGCAAGCTGCCCGGGCACTGACGGCTCGAATACCGGATTCACTGCAGGGCTTGGAACTGCTCGCCAATATCTACAATCAGCTCGGTGACGAGCAGGGTCTGACCGAAACGCTCAAACGTATTGCCCGGGCTGCACCGGATAACGTCGGCGCCAAGATTCTGCTGGGACGTCTGGCAATCCGACGCAAGGATTTCGACGCGGCCCGCTCGATCGTCGAATCCCTGTTGTTGAGTAAAGAAAACGCAGCCGCGGGACACGAGCTGCAGGGCGACATGCACGCGGCTCAGAAAGAGCTCGAGCACGCCATCGAGGCATATGCCCGCGCCCACGAGATGGTGCCGACTTCGGCGAATGTCATGAAACTCGACGGCGTTGAGCGGGCTTCGGGACGCGGCGGTGATCGCCTCGTGAGATGGTTAGACAAGCACCCGGACGATTTCCAGGTGCGCTTGGTCCATGCCTCGTATCTGCAGCAGCGCGGCGCCGGATCGGACGCGATTCCGGAGTACGAGCGCATGCTGCAGGCGCAGGGCAAAAACCCGGTCGTGCTCAACAACCTTGCCTGGTTGTACCACGAAGCCGAGGACGACAGGGCCTTGGATCTCGCCCGGCGTGCGCACGAGCTGGCGCCGGGACAACCGGAGATCATGGACACCTATGGATGGATTTTGTTTTCGCAAGAGCAGCACGAACAGGGCTTGGACCTGTTGCGCAAAGCACTCGAAATCGCCCCCGACAATCCGGACATCGCCTACCATCTGGCGAGCGCGCTATCTGATTCCGGGCAGTCAAACGCCGCGCGCAAACAACTCCAAGCGATCCTGTCGCAGCACGAGGAATTTTCCTTTCGAAAAGAAGCTGAATCACTGCTTGCTCGAATCGACGACGAGTGAGTGTTGCTCGATCGATCGTAGGAGGGCGGTGGTAAGACGGCCTTTCTTATCGCGATGTTCGACTTTGATCGGTATCCAGGCTAACTCGGCGGCACACCACACTGTAGTCTGGCGCTTCGAACCTTCCTTCGAGCGCTGCAGCTTGATGGTATCGAAGTGGCCGGCGGTCGTTTGAATTTTTTCCCAGCCGAGGTTCCTGATGACGTATTTTTTTAGTTTACCCTGGTCGGCAATATCGTAATTCAATGAATCCGGCGCGGCGCTCAGATCGACCATAAGCTGCGCCTGATAGACCAGCTTGTCGAGGACGTTGACCGGCATTTCGGCAACCCAGTCGCTAGCTCGGTCGGAGCTTCGGACGATTCCCGTTTGGTAGTTGAAATGCAATGAAAAATTGCGTTTGCCGCCGGTTCTCTCGTATTCGTAATGCTCCGGGAGGAATCGCGCTCCGTCGAAGCGGCCGCGACTCGTTTCGCTGATTTCGTCGGCGCCGAAGAGCGTGGCGAGCCCGCGCATTTCGATACGCGACTCGAAGATGTATGCGCCGCTGCGACCGAAATCGAGATGCCGCCGCATGGTTCCGAGTTTGAGCACGCCTTTAGAAATGTCATAGACCGCGTTATAGGGCGCGATCTCGATCGCCGCTCCATGCCGGGGGACCACGGCGACGAGCAGGAGCATGAGCCAGCGCGAAATTCTGAGTGCATTCATGCAGCCATGTTAGAATTCTGGCCCTAAATGGCAAGTCAAACCCGTTCCGGGCGGCTGCATTCACGGTGCTGCGAAGAAGCAATGGACCGGCGATTACTTGAAATGAAATCAGCAAAAGTGCTGGTCGTCGGCGACCTGATTTTGGACCGCTACTGGTACGGCGCCACGCAGCGAATTTCTCCTGAAGCACCGGTCCCTATCGTCCGTATCACCCATGTCGAGGAACGCATCGGCGGTGCGGCCAACGTCGCCGCCAACACGGTTTCGCTAGGTGCCCGAACCACGCTCGTGGGGGTGCTCGGCTGCGACGACCGCGGTGACACACTCCTCGAATTGTGTCGAGCATGCGGCATCGAGACGGACGTGGTCAGAACCCAGGGGTGCCCGACAAACGTAAAGCTCCGGGTGATCAGTCAACATCAGCAGTTGATCCGGGTGGATTTTGAAGAAAAAGCCCCGGTAGATTTGTCCGGCGACATTCTCGAAGCAGTACGTCGGCAGCTCGAAGCGGCGGATATCTTGGTCGTTTCTGATTACGCCAAGGGCTCCGTGACCCGGGTGCCTGACATCATCGCCGCTGCCGTCGGTGCGGACAAACCGATCATCGTTGATCCCAAGGGCACGGATTTCGGCCGCTACGCGGGCGCCACGTTGATTACGCCCAACTTGCGCGAATTCGAAGCGGTCGTCGGCCATTGTTTGAATGATCGGGAGATTGCGAGCAAAGCCGTTGACCTGTGTTGCGACCTCGATCTCGAAGCCGTGCTGGTGACCCAGGGAGAAGACGGAATGACGCTGATTCCCGCATCGGGGGAGGCCGTTCACCTGCAGGCGCAGGCGCGCGACGTATACGACGTAACGGGTGCGGGCGACACGGTCAGCGCGGTGATGGCGGTCGCAATGGCGGCTGGCAACGATCTTGTCAATGCGGTGACGATGGCGAATGCGGCGGCAGGTCTCGTCGTTGGGAAGCTCGGGACGGCGACGGTAAGCCGCGATGAGATCGATAAAGAATTGGCTCGTCGCGCTGGATTGAGGCGCGGTGTAATGGATAACGCGGGCCTGATCGAAGAGATGGCGAATGCGCGGCGCCGTGGTGAATCGGTGGTCCTGACAAACGGCTGCTTCGATATCATCCATGCGGGTCATGTCCGCTACCTCAAAGCGGCGGCCGCTCTCGGAAACCGTCTCGTAGTCGCTGTGAACGACGATAATTCGGTGACGCAATTGAAAGGTCGCGGCCGGCCGGTCAATGACCTGGAATCCCGCATGCAGGTTTTGTCGGCCTTGAGCTCCGTCGACTGGGTCATATCGTTTTCGGACGCGACGCCCCAAGCGCTGATCGCAGATTTGCTACCCGATCTGCTCGTGAAGGGCGGTGATTATGAGATTGCAGATATCGCTGGAGCTGAGGAGGTGATCGCTGCAGGCGGTAGGGTAATGACGCTCGAGTATCATGCGGAGCATTCGACCAGCGACCTGATCGCGCGCGTCGCGCGCCTTAGCGGAGAACGTGCTTGATCGTCGTAACGGGCGGCGCCGGTTTTATCGGGAGTAACCTGCTGAAGAAACTCAATGAGTCGGGGCGGGAAGATCTCATTGTTGTCGATGACCTGACGGACGGCCGCAAGATCGCGAATATTGCAGACTGCATCATTGCCGATTATCTCGACAAAGACGAATGGCGAGCCCTGCTTGGGTCCGACGGGGCCATCGGACGAAACGTGGATTGTGTCTATCATCTGGGCGCGTGTTCCGATACTGCTCAGTGGAACGGGCGAACCATGATGGATAACAATTTCACCTGTTCCAGGGCAACTTTCGATTTCTGTACGCGTAACGGCATCGCTCTGGTTTATGCCTCGAGTGCGGCGGTCTATGGCAACGGTAAACGCTTCGAGGAAGCCCCACGATGCGAGCATCCTTTGAACGTCTACGGGTATTCGAAGCTGGCGTTCGATCAGTACGTCCGACGGCGGCTGGACGATACCGATTCGCTGGTTGCCGGACTGCGTTATTTCAACGTTTATGGCCCGCGTGAGCAGCATAAAGGACGCATGGCGAGCGTTGCTTGGCACCTCAATGATCAGATGCGTTCGCACAGTGCCGTGCGTTTGTTCCGGGGATCTCACGGTTACGCTGACGGTGAGCAAAGACGTGACTTCGTTTACGTAGACGATGTGGTGGACGTTACGCTCTGGTTCGGCAAGCAGGGGCCAGGCAAGTCTGGGATTTATAATTGCGGTACAGGCCGCGCTGAAACTTTCAATGCCGTTGCCAAAGCCGTAATCGATTGGTATGGAACGGGTGCCACGGAATATAGTGAATTTCCGCCTGAACTGATCACGTCGTATCAGGCGTTCACGCAGGCGGACTTGTCGCGGCTCAGGGCGGCCGGCTACGAAGGTAATTTTCGTACCGTGGCTGACGGGGTGCGGGAGTATCTCAACTGGCTAAATTCCTGAGACAGGTTTATACACTCTTATTTGCGTTGTTGATCCCGGTACTCCTACTGCGGCTCTATATACGCGCCCGCAAAAATCGAAGCTATCTCCAGCGCTGGATGGAACGCTTAGGCGTCTATCACGGGAATGTTCCAGCGCAGCCCTTGATCTGGATCCATGCCGTGTCGGTCGGCGAAAGTATGGCGGCTGTGCCGCTCATTCGAGCATTGACGGATAATTTCGACGAGGCCGGTATTCTGGTTACCACGACCACGCCAACAGGTGCGGAAACGATCAAACGCATGCTTGGCGAGGACATTCAGCACGTCTATTTCCCTTACGATCTTCCATACATCGTGAGGCGGTTTCTTGACCGGTTCACACCGATGATATTTGTCGTGTTGGAAACCGAGTTGTGGCCGAACACGTTCGCTTCCTGCATATCCCGTTCGATTCCCATCGTTCTCGCCAATGCACGTCTATCGGAGCGCTCGCTGAAATCCTATGCACGCTTACCGTGGTTGAGCCAGCAGATTATCCGATCCGTGGACTTCATTGCAGCGCAAACGGAGCAGGACAGGGATCGCTTTGTCGCACTGGGCGCTGCTCCCGAGCGAATCCAGGTATTCGGCAGCGTTAAATTCGATTTGGAGTTGCCTCCCAGCCTGCACGAGCAGGCGGAGGCTTTGCGGCGCCAACTAGGTGTTAACAGACCGATTTTGATAGCCGGCAGTACCCGAGATGGCGAAGAACGCATCATCGTCGAGGCGTTCAACATGATCAGTAAACGCCTGAAAGGATTGTTATTGGTGCTCGCTCCCCGGCATCCGGAGCGCTTCGACGAAGTCGCCGAAATGTGCCGCAGTCGCGGATTGGCGGTCGTACGCTGTAGTACGCGTGCCTATTGTTCTGATGAGACCGACGTTTATCTCGTCGATGCTATGGGTGAATTGCCCCGCTTTTACGCCGCTTCGGATGTCGCTTTCGTGGGCGGTAGTCTATTGCCTTTCGGGGGGCACAATGTCTTAGAACCTGCGAGCCTGGGAATCCCCGTGCTGGTGGGGCCTCATACCTATAATTTTTCGGAAATTTGCCGAATTCTTGAGATCGGGGGCGCATTGCAGGTAGTGTCCGACGAAGACGAGCTTGCGCGGGCGGCACTCGACTGGCTGGTGGACAGTAACGAACGAGACAGAATCGGTAATACCGGCGCCGAGATCGTCCGGCAGCATCGCGGCGCGACGAAGCGGACTGTGCAGCTTATCCGCGGGATCCTGAATCGCGGATGAACGGCTCACAGCAGCGCTAATTCGTACCGGCTGTACTCGAAGTTTCGACGGGTCGACATTATTTTGGGGCATGCCTGCTAAACTTATTAGCGCGTGGGCGTTCTAACGAGATGTTGAAAAACGACACCTTATCGTTTTTCGATGCGCTTCGGCGACAGCCTGCCATCCAAATGGACTTGGCGCCGAGTTGCATCCAACATGTACTAAATTGCTTGATGGGTGTTGGACTCTTCGCGTAGCGGCTGCGGACAGGCGAGAAATCAGGCTACTCGCCATCCTGCGACCGATGACTTTGTCACTGAATGGGAGCACTGGAAATGAAAGTTGGCGCGATTTTTAGCGTTATTTCGGTGGCGGCGGCGGTTATGGTAACGGCCGATGGTTTCGCCGCCCAGCACGTATTCGCCTACCCGAATGCCGGGCAGACCGAAGCGCAGCAGTCCCAGGATCGTTTCGAGTGTCATCAATGGTCGGTCACTCAGAGCGGTTTCGATCCGAGTTCGGCCGCGCCATTGGCGCCTCGATCTGCGGCGCCTCCGCCACCGGACCCGCGCACCGGTTACAGCGAACCGCGTCGAAGCCGCTCCAATCGCGGGTTCCTCGGTATCGGTGACGGCGGGATGTTCGAAGGCGGCGGCATGATGGGCGATGCGGCCACCGGGGCGGCACTGGGCGCGGCCGGCGGTGCGTTGGCCGGCAACGCCGGGGAAGGCGCAGCGATCGGCGCGCTGGCTTCGACCTTATTCGGCGCCATGAACCGTTCTAGTCGGCAACCCGAGCCGCCGCCACAGCGGTCCTATAATTACGATTATTACCAGCAACAACAGGCCCAGGCGGACGCGGATTACACGCGGCGTCAGGAAGAACACGGTGAATACAACCGGGCGTTCGGCGCATGCATGACTTCGCGTGAATACACAGTGAACTGATTGCCAGCCCGGATTTCTAACCACGTACTGTCGCGCGGGCGATGAAGCGCCGCAGTGAGGAGGCGCTGTTACAAGAACCTATCTCAAAATTGTCCGCATTTCCGGCGGCGTCGCGCCCCGCCGGCGTTTAAGCAGGATCGACCGGCTTCCCGCACGCCGCAAGTTGGCTCAACGCAGTAATTTCTGCACCGCCTTGAAGTGCTGATGATCGGCCGCGCCTAGCCATTCGAACACGACCGATTCGGCGCTGACGATCGCCACTTGCGATTGTCTAAGGCGATCGAGTGCATTTTGGTAGTTTTCGAGCCGCCTCGAGCACACCGCGTCTTCGACGACAAACGGTTCGAGGCCCTCGCCCTGCAGGTCGAAGGCGGTCTGTAGTACGCAAACATGAGCCTCCATCCCGACGAGTATCATCTGGCGCCGGCCCAGATCCATCACCTCGTCGAGAAATCCATCGGCGCGACAACAGGAAAATGTGAGTTTTTCGTACGCCCTCGTCGAACTGGGGAGCACTTCCGTAATGGCGGGATGCGTGGGACCCAAGCCGCGCGGATATTGTTCAGTCTTAAGCACGGGAATGTCCAGCAGGCCGGCGGCTCTCGCTAGCAACTGGGTATTAACAAGGACGCGGTTCAATACCTTTCCCGGCATTGCGTCGCCCAGACGCTGCTGGACATCGACGACGATGAGAATTGAATTTGCCGCATTGCAGGTCAGATGACCAACCGGAGGGCTAGCGCCTGACATAAGCTATCTCCCGTGCTGTTTCGCCGCTTTCATCGAATCAAATTTTCATCGACTGAGGATTCCCGCGAACCATCGTCCAGCCAGGAGTTGGCGATTGCGATATCATCCGGTTGCAGACTCCCCGCAGCCTGCTTCAGTTGCAGAGTCTCCAGAATGTAATCGTATCTTGCGCGCGCATAATCGCGCCTGGCCTGTGATAGTCCGCGCTCCGCGGCAACGACGTCAACGGCGGTTCGAGTACCGACTTCGAAACCCGCGCGGGTGGATTCGAGCGCCGTCTCCGACGAAATGACGGCTTGACGCAGTGCCTTGACCGAGCTGATCTGCGAGATCACGCCCAAATATGCTTCACGGGTCTGCCGATAGACTGCGCGGCGCGTCTGCTCTACACGTTCCAGTGCAGCCCGGTGATCGTGCTCTGCTTGACGCGTACGTGAAACGGTGCGGCCCCCTTCAAAAATCGGCACGTTGAGTTCAATGCCGATGTCGCTTTGGGTGACTGAACTTCCACCGAATCGTCCGCCCTGACTATTCCAACCGTGTCCGCCGGTCGCGTCGAGAGTTGGGAAATGCTGGGCGAATCGCCGCCGGATCTCATCTCGTGCTTCATCCGAGGCTATCCGTGAAGCGTTTAATTCGAGGTTGTTCTTTAGTGCCGTTTCTGTCCACGCCTCAATGTCGATCGGATCGGGAACGACAAGCGGCATCGCCTCTCCCAGGGGCGCAAGATCAACATGATAGCTTTCGGTAACTTCCCAGAGCGCTTCGTTCGCGTTTTCGACGAGATTCCGCGCACTGATTTCACCCGCAAGCGCTCGATCGTAACCGGCTTGGGCTTCTTGGACATCGGTTATAGCGATGAGCCCGACGTCGAATCGTTGTTGCGCCTGCTCGAGCTGGCTCTGAAGGGATTCTTTTTCCGCCTGCGCAAATTCCAGATTATCGCGGGCCGCGAGCACGTCGAAATAGCGTCTCGTTACGCGAACCATCAAGTCCTGCCGCGCTGCAAGAACCTCGAGGTTCGCCCGCTGGACGCGATTGTCAGCCTGCTTCAAAGCAATGAACCGATCATGGTGATAGATTGGTTGTGACAGGCTGATGCGGTAATTCTCGGTCGCAAAACTAACGTTACCCCCTGTGCCAAAAGTCGTGGCGGTCTCGATGTCCTGTCTGAGATGCGACGTTCCCGTCGAAAAGGAGAGCGTAGGGAAGAAGAGGTTCGCTCTCGCCTGCGGGACGTCTTCGGCGACCGAGCGGGCCTGGGCCTGCGCTTCGCGGTACACTGGATCCGTTTGTTCGGCGGTTAGAAGGATAGAGAGTAGATCATTGCGGGCATCACAAATTGAGCCTGCGAAGGCCAAGGTGAAACCGACCAGACGAACAAGAAGTGCATTGGGACGAGAAGGCATGGGGGCTTCGATATCTTATTCAGGTGCGGGGCTCACCCTGCCATGAGATCGGGTCCGGCGCCGAGGGCGTTCCGAGCGTTACATAGCGGGGCGCAGCCCACCCGCACCATAACTTATTCAGAGGTTTCTTAGAAGCGAAATTCGGGCCCGGTTTCGGCGCCAATCAAGGGCGCGAGTTCCGTCTCGAACAGGATCTCCTCGCTCCAGGTGTCTTTGTCTACACGAGTGATCAGCGCGGCCTCCATGACCGGAGCCATGCCGACGATGATGAACATACGGCCGCCGATGCTCAACTGCTCTTCTATGGCCTGTCGTCTGGCCGGTGAGGATCCGGTGACTGCGATTACGTCATACGGAGTGGCGGTGCGCCACCCGTCCAGTGCGTCGCCGACGTGCAGCTCGACGTTGGTAATGCCGTTTTGCCGCAGACTCTCGGCGGCCCGTTCGATGAAGTCATCAAATAAATCCACGCTCGTGACCTGCGCGCCCAATGTCGCGAGCAGCGCGGCGAAATATCCGGTCCCGGTGCCGATTTCGAGTATTTGATCGCTGGCCTGCACGTCGAGTGCCTGAAGCAGACGCGCTTCGATTTTGGGCGCCATCATGAATTGGCCATGGCCGATATCGACCATCGTGTCTGAAAAAGCCAGGTTCTGGTATTGCTTGGGAGCAAAAGCCTCCCGCGGAACGGCCAGGCATGCGTTCAACACATTCTGATCGAGGACTTCCCACGGCCGAATTTGCTGTTCGACCATATTGAAACGGGCAGTTTCGAAATCCATTATTAATTCAGATCTGGGTTATGTGTTCGGGTGCCCGCGGCATGAGATCCGTGCCGCCGCGACGAACCGGGTCTAAAATATTATATAGCTCCGTGTACCGGGACAGCTAGGAGCCTGTATAGCATCCGGATTCCTGGCGGATATCCCACCGCTGCACGGCTGCACGGCTGCATGGATGCCGGAGGTAGAGCAAGGTAGGAACGCTGAACCCATCAATATTAGGTCGTAGGAGCACTGTCGTAGGAGCACTAAGGTGCCGTCCCGTCATAATCTTCAATGAGTCACGCAGGTCCCGCGCGTGGATTGCTGACGCATGCGAGCGCTTCGCTGACGACTTCGGTGTCCGCATTTTCGGCCGCACCGTGATGGGTGAGATGTCTACGCCATCGCTTTGCCCCGGGCTGGCCCTTGAACAGGTTGAGCAAATGTCTGCTCATACGCTTGAGCGGAACGCCGCGCAAGCGCTCTCGTTCGATGTAAGGCAGATAGCGCTTTACGATTTCGGAGCGTGTCGTTGGATCGATAACATCACCGCAGGCCATGCGGTCGTATCTCATAACAGCAAACGGATCGGCGTAGGCATGGCGTCCTACCATGATGCCGTCGACACGACTCAGGTGCCGCCTGATCGTCTCGGGCCGCACAATGCCGCCGTTAAGCACCACGCCAATGTCTGGGAAATCACGCTTGAGGTGGTATACCCAGTCGTAGTTCAGCGGTGGGATCTCACGATTCTCCGCCGGGCTAAATCCCGACAGGCAAGCCTTCCTCGCGTGCACGTGGAACAACCGACACCCCGCATCAGCCAGTTCGCCGACGAAATCCCTGAAATAGGGGTAGTTGTAGAGGTCGTCTATCCCCAGGCGTAACTTTACGCTCAGGGTCATCGATGCAGCCATCGAATCCCGGAGTGCCTTGACGCAATCCGCGACGAGCGCCGGTTGGGCCATCAAGCAGGCACCGAATCTGCCCGACCGAACGCGGTCGCTGGGACATCCGCAATTCAGATTGATTTCGTCGTAATCATATGCGGCGGCGATGCCGGCGGCCGCGGTCAGATCGCCGATGTCACTACCGCCGAGTTGCACCGCGAGAGGATGTTCCATCTCGTCGTGCGCCAGCAATCGATCCCGGTCGCCGTACAGAATGGCACCGGTGGTGATCATTTCCGTGTATAGCCGCGCGCGCGGTGAAATCAACCTGAGGAGGTAGCGAAAGTGGCGGTCGGTCCTTTTCATCATGGGAGCGATGCAGAGCCGCCACGCGCTGAATTTGTCGTCGCCGGGGATCGGCATGTCGTTAGGGAATCTCTGAATAAGTCATGGTGCGTCTGAATTGTTCATGCAATGGTGCAGATCAAGGCACGAATCGCAGGCCATAGCGGGGTTAGGGCTAAGGTTCGTAACGTAAGGCTCCGCCATTTCATGGGCCAGGCAGATGGGCCATGACTTATTCAGAGGTTCCTTGGACCAGGATCAAGCGCGTGAAAGTCGCACGCAGGTAAAACCCCCGCGGCAGCGTCCGTGTCGGAGCGCCGTCCGCGTCCGCTGCCGGCGCCAGAGAGCGGGCATTTGCGGCTTTGGGGCGAATCTGTAGGTAGGTACCCATTCGTGCGTCCAGTTCGTCCAGGCGCCCCGTCGCGATGAGTTCGATCTGCTCTTCCCAATCTTCACGCAAGATTTCTTCCTGATTAGCGCTTGGGCTCCAGATGATCGGCCGGCCAATCCGGCGCTCGCTGAGCGGGATCGAGGAGCTTGCTTCTATCGGGATCCAGAGCACGCGTTTCAACTTCCCGTATACGGTGGAATTTTTCCAGTGTTGACCCGCTAGATCCTTCATTTGCACGGTACAAACATGGGTCGATTCACGCGGCAGTCCGTTCTGGTCGAGCGGGATCGTTTTAAGCTCGATACCAAGGTGTTCGAAATCAGGCACCGGTCTGGACGATGCGTCAGCCCCGAGAGCGATCTCCAGCAATTCGCCGACCCAGCCTTTGTGACTGTTCAGATTTTGCGGCCGTCGTGTACCCGTCTTGGACGCCAGCTGTTCAATCGTCAAGCCGGCAAACCTCTCCGCGCGCGCGATCAAATCGGGTTCGGAACCGGGGGCGGTCTGCCTCATGACAGAGATTCGACCGCCGTGACCTTCGCCGATCGGGTGTTCACGCCGCTACTTCAAAGCATTCTTCGGCGCGCGCGGTCAAAACGTCGCGGCCTATATCCGTGACCAGTATTGTATGTTCCCACTGTGCTGAAAGGCTTCTATCCTTTGTTACGACCGTCCAGTTGTCCGGCAGTAGTTTTACGTGGCGTTTTCCAGCATTGATCATCGGTTCAATGGTGAACGTCATGCCTGCTCGCAACTCGAGGCCCGTACCGGAAACGCCATAGTGGAGTACTTGTGGTTCTTCATGGAATTCTCGGCCGATCCCGTGCCCGCAGTACTCACGCACGACCGAGAAATTCCTCGATTCCGCCAATTGTTGGATGGCCGCGCCGATGTCGCCCAGACGAACTCCCGGACGCACCATCTCGATTCCCGTTTTTAGACATTCATAGGAAGTCTCGACCAGGCGTCGGGCCTTGCTGGAGGGATTACCGATGAAAAACATTTTCGATGTGTCGCCGTGAAAGCCGTCTTTTATGACAGTGATGTCGATGTTCACGACATCGCCGTTTTTCAGCTTCCTATTGGCAGGAATACCGTGGCAGACGACGTGATTGATCGAAGTGCATATCGATTTTGGAAAGCCGTGATAATCGAGGGGCGCGGGGATTGACTGCTGCACATCGACGATATAGTCGTGGCACATGAGGTTTAATTCTGCCGTCGTCACGTCCTCACGGACGTGTGGCTCGATCATATCAAGCACCGCTGCGGCGAGGCGGCCGGCCACCCTCATCTTCTCTATTTCGTCGGCTGTTTTAATCGAGACCGGCATTGGGTATCTGCTTCCAAGTCATTGTTGTGCCGAAGGTTCTATGGTATAAAGCGCGCGCCTTCTAGGCAATTGGATGCACGGAAAAACACTGTTTGAACCCGTGTTAATGTCGAAGGGGCCGCGAAACAGCAACCCCCACGCATTTACAGACTGGCGAAAAAAATGGTTCTGCGCCAGTCTGGCTGCGCCTCAGAGAGGCACTAGCAGCCGTTGCGCGCCCAATTGCTTGGTGGAAGAGCGCTATGGAACCCGAGTATTCGCTGCAGCGAGGTGAACGATGTCAGGGGACATTCTTCACCACCCGCACCATAACTTATTCAGAGGTTTCTTAAACCCGCTTCGAAATAATTACGCACACGAATCGACACACGCGTCCGGGTGTCTGCGGCGATAGCGGCGGATTGGCGCATGGGATTCGTGGAGGCCTAACCCAATTAGGAGAAGACGCGATGAGCGATGTGAGCATGCGCCAGATGTTGGAGGCTGGTGTGCATTTCGGCCACCAGACCCGATTCTGGCATCCAAAAATGGCCCCGTACATCTTCGGGGAACGCAATAAGATCCACATTATTAACCTCGAGAGGTCATTACCCCTGTTCGAGGAGGCGATAAATTTCATCGGTCGCCTCGCAGCGAAGCGTGGAAAGATCCTCTTAGTGGGAACGAAGCGGGCCGCCCAGGAGGCGATTGCACGAGAAGCGCAGCGTTGTTCCATGCCTTACGTAAGCCGACGCTGGCTCGGCGGCATGTTGACCAATTTCAAGACGGTCAAGCAATCCATAAACCGGCTGCGCGAACACGAGGAGCTGATTGAATCAGGTGGACTCGAGCGCATGTCGAAAAAGGAAGGGCTGCAGATCCGGCGTGAACTCGAAAAACTGAATGCGGGGCTCGGCGGCATCAAGGATATGGAAACCCTTCCCGACGCCTTGTTTATCGTCGATGTCGGGCACGAACGCATAGCGGTCGCCGAAGCCATCAAGCTCGGGATCCCGATCGTTGCGGTCGTCGATACGAACCATTCACCCGATGGAATCGATTACGTGATACCGGGGAATGATGATGCGATACGTTCGATCAATCTTTACACCAAGGCCGTTTGCGATGCGATTCTCGACAGCCGTTTAATCATATCCGAAGCAGCCGAAGGGGCGGCCGACGATTTTGTGGAGATCGACGAAGCCGAAGCGCAAGCACTTTCGCCGCCGGCTTCGGACCAGGCTTCAGATCAATCAGAAGGTGAATCGATAGAGCCCGAAACGGCAGTGGAAGATGGCGAGGCGCCTGCGAGTGCCGCAACGGATGACACCGCCGATGCCAAGGTCGAAGGCGGCGTGGAAGCGTCGATAAAGGAATAACTCGGCGTTTATCGTCACCGATACGTGCAGAGGAACTGAAACATGGCGATTTCCGCCAGCATGGTGAAAGAAGTACGTGAACGCTCGGGCGCGGGCATGATGGAGTGCAAAAAAGCACTGGTCGAAACCGATGGAGATATAGAGACCGCGCTGGAATACCTGCGCAAGTCCGGTGCCGCGAAAGCGGCAAAAAGGGCGGGCAGAATCGCGGCTGAAGGCGCTGTTATCGCCGTCGTCGACGGCAGTCGCTCGGTTCTCGTCGAGGTTAACAGCGAAACCGACTTCGTCGCGAAAAACGACAACTTTACTCAGTTTACGCAGAGCGTCGCGGCGGTTCTTCTCCGGCAACGTCCGCAGGATCTCGAGGCTCTGGCTGCCGCTGTCACTGACAACGGGGAATCTATCGAGGAAATGCGTACAAACCTCATAACTAAAATCGGGGAAAACATTTCCGTACGCCGCTTCGATTATGTGGATTTCGCGGAGGGCGTCATCGAGTCGTATGTTCACAGCAACCGAATTGGGGTTTTGGTCGCGATGGAAGGCGGGACCCGCGATCTCGCGCGCGACATCGCAATGCAGGTGGCGGCCAGTAGCCCGGTTTGTATCGGCGAAGACGATGTCAATGAAGAACTACTATCAAAAGAACGCGAAATCCAGGTTGCTCAAGCGGAGCAGAGCGGCAAGCCGCCGCAGATCGTCGATAAAATGGTCGAAGGCAGGCTGAAGAAATTCATAAACGAAATTACGCTGCTGGGCCAGGCGTTCGTTAAGGACACGGATCGGACGGTGGCGCAACTGCTCGATGCAAGCGACGCGAAGGTCAGGCGTTTCGTCCGGTACGAAGTCGGCGAAGGCATCTAAGGGACCTCTGAATAAGTCATGGCACATCTGCCTTGCCCATGAAATCGTGCAGCACCGCGTTACGAAGCTTGCCAATATTGCCCGCTATGGCCTGCGATTCGTGCCTTGATCTCCTCCACTGCATGAACAATTCACATGCACCTTGACTTATTCAGAGGTTCCCTAAAAGCAGCAGGAGAATATCGCAGATGAAGTCATGGCGCAGGCACGAAGCGCCGGCCGATCCTGAAGAATGGTTTAGTCCCGTATTAATCTTCAGTACAGCGCGCAGGACGCTCGGGGTGTACGGGGCGATGAGCCGTCGTATCGGTAATACGGCCAAAATCGCAACACCGTGACGCGGCACGAGGATCAGCGAGTTATGAAGCTTTATTACACGACAGCACACTTGTCACAGTATTTTCGATGACGGGTCATTCTCCGCAAGCCCGGTATCGCCGCGTACTGATTAAACTCAGCGGCGAAGCTTTATTGGGCGAGCAAGATTATGGAATCGATCCCGCTGTACTCGAGAGGATCGGCAACGAAATTCAGGATCTTCGAGATTCCGGCGTACAGGTAGCTATCGTCATCGGCGGCGGCAATATATTCCGCGGAGCCGGACTTGCTGCGTCGGGGATGGACCGGGTAACGGCCGATCACATGGGGATGCTCGGGACGGTGATCAATGCGCTGGCCATTCAGGACGCATTGGAGCGTAAGGGCGTATACGCTCGTGTCATGTCAGCGATCAAAATCAATGAAGTTTGCGAAGACTACATTCGCCGGCGCGCGCTACGGCACCTTGAAAAGGGCCGTGTAGTCATTCTCGCCGCGGGTACGGGCAACCCATTCTTTACGACCGATTCCGCCGCGAGTTTACGGGCTATTGAGATCGACGCAGACCTTATGATCAAGGCGACTAAGGTCGATGGCGTTTACTCAGCGGACCCGGCTATCGATCGGCAGGCGATAAAATACAAAACGCTCGACTACGACGATGTGCTTGAACGAAAGCTCAATGTCATGGATGCTACCGCGATTGTATTATGCCGCGACAATAAAATGCCTTTGCGCGTTGTCAATATGACAAAACCGGGCACCTTCGTTGCGGCCGCGCTTGGACAGGAGGTCGGGACTCTGGTAACGGTGCAGAAGTAGGATGATCAAAGATATTGAGGATGACGCAAAATCCCGTATGGGTAAGAGCGTCGAATCGTTCCGGTCGGATTTGACCCGGCTCCGCACGGGGCGGGCGCACCCGAGTCTTCTTGATCACGTGACCGTCGACTATTACGGAACTCGCACGCCAATTACACAAACTGCGAACGTCACAGTCGAAGACGCGCGCACGCTGACCGTGACCGCGTGGGATAAGTCGATGGTCGAGGCCATAGAAAAGGCGATTCTGGAATCCGACCTCGGGCTCAATCCTGCAACAGCCGGAATGGTAATTAGAATTCCGTTGCCGGCCTTGACGGAAGAACGGCGCAAGGATTTGATCAAAGTCATCAAGCACGAGGCGGAGCAGGCGAAAGTCGCGGTGAGAAACATCCGGCGCGACGCGATTTCGCATATGAAGGATTTGGTCAAGGATAAAGAAATCTCCAAAGATGACGAACACAGGGGCGAAGATGTCGTGCAAAAGTTGACTGACGAGCACGTCGCCAAAATCGATGAGATCGTCGCCGGCAAGGAAAAGGAAACGCTCGAAATCTGAGGGTGAAAAGGTGACAACGATAGAATCGAGGCTTCCCCGCCACGTTGCCATCATCATGGACGGCAACGGGCGTTGGGCGCGTAAAAGGCAGCTACCGCGGATCGCAGGGCACAGGGCGGGTGTTGAAAACCTGCGGGTCATCATCAAATACTGCGCCGAAGCAGGCATTGAGGCGCTGACTTTGTTTGCATTCAGCAGCGAGAACTGGCGCCGGCCGCCGGCGGAAGTGCGACTGCTTTTCGATCTTTTCGTAGTCGCGCTCGAACAGGAGATTGAACGCCTTCACGAAGCCGGCGTGAGGCTGCGCGTCATCGGCGACGTTACGGCTTTCCCAAAGAGGCTGAGACGCTGCATCAGCGAGGGGCAAGCCAAGACGCGCGACAATGACCGCCTTAACCTCATCATTGCCGCGAATTACGGCGGACGCTGGGACATAACTGAGGCGGTTCGCAAACTGGCGGTGAAAGTCGGGCAGGGCGAACTCGATCCTTCGGCAATTTCGCCGGAACTGATCGCGCAAAATCTCGCGCTGGCCGATTTGCCAGAACCCGATCTCTTCATCAGATCCGGCGGAGAAAAACGCATCAGCAACTATCTGCTGTGGCAGCTCGCTTATACAGAACTCTATTTTACCGACTGTCTGTGGCCAGATTTTGATACCGCGGAATTTGAAAAAGCACTGGTGAGTTATGCCGGGCGCCAACGGCGCTTCGGCAGGACGGGCGAACAGGTCACCGGCAAGGTGAACACGCTCATGACGTCTGATGCCGAGTAATAGCCTGCGGGTTTGGTGATCTAGGGAACCCGTTGCAGCGGTGCCCGAGTGCTTGCAGCCCGAATTTTGACGGCAGTGATATTGGGGCCGCTGGTAGTCGCAGGCATCCTCTATTTACCGCCGCTGCTCATGCAGGGCTTTCTTACGGTGTTCATATTCATCGCTGCGTTCGAATGGGCTTCGCTGGCAGGTGCCCGTACACCGCTTTCACGTTGGTTGTATGCTTTTTTGACCGTCGTGCTCGCGGTCACGCTCCATCGAATAATTCCAAGCCCCGCGGCGGAATACGGATTGCTGGTCCTCGCCTGTATATGGTGGGCGGTCGCGGCCGTGTGGATCGTTCATTATCAAATGCGAGAAGCGCCGCGCCTGCAAAGCGGCGTCGGCATCGCAATTTTGGGCTGGGTTGTCTTAATTCCAGCATGGATCGCGGTTTACTTCCTTCTCGTACGATGGCCTGGCCTGTTGATCGCATTGCTCGCCCTGGTCTGGAGCGCTGACATTCTTGCCTTTTTCGGAGGCCGGGCGCTGGGTCGGCGGCGCCTGGCAAGCCGCATCAGTCCGGGGAAAACCTGGGAAGGTCTGGTGATCGGGCTGATCGGAACGCTGATTCTCGCGGCGATCTGGACCGCGCTACTGAAACCGGCATCGCTCGCGGTCGTCCTCGTGATCGTCGCAGCGACGCTGATCGCCTCGGTCGTCGGTGATCTGCTGGAGAGCTTGCTCAAACGCGGCTGCGGGAAAAAGGATAGCGGCTCTATTCTGCCGGGGCACGGTGGTATTCTGGACCGAATCGACAGCTTACTCGCGGCGGCACCCGTTTTTACCGTCGGATTCATCAGCGCAGGGCAGCAATGAAGAGGGCCGTTTCCATCCTGGGTTCGACCGGCACGATCGGTGTCAATACACTCGACGTCATTTCGAGACAACTTGACCGTTTCACGGTTTTCGCCCTTACCGCTTATTCGAATGTCGATGCGATGTTTGAACAGTGCCGGCAATGGAACCCCGTCTATGCCGTGATGGTCGAAGACCAGGCAGGCGAGGAATTGGACAGGCGCTGTCGGTCAACAGATCTAGACACCCAAGTACTGGTCGGGGTCGAAGCACTGTCGGCGGTCGTCTCCGACGATGCGGTCGATTATGTCATGGCGGGTATCGTTGGTGCCGCAGGTCTTCTACCGAATCTCGCAGCGGCAAAAGCAGGTAAGCGCGTGATGCTGGCCAACAAGGAATCGCTGGTGATGTCGGGGCAACTGTTTATGGATGCCGTTCGCGACAGTAAAGCTGAACTGCTGCCGATAGACAGTGAACATAACGCGGTGTTCCAGTGTATGCCCTTGAACTTCGGGCATGGATTGGGCGCCGTCGGTGTGTCACGGGTGTTGTTAACCGGATCCGGCGGCCCATTCCGCACAATTCCGCTGGAGCAACTTGAACACGTGACGCCGGACCAGGCCTGTGCACACCCAAACTGGGTTATGGGAAGGAAAATATCCGTGGATTCAGCGACGATGATGAACAAGGGTCTCGAAGTGATAGAAGCTTGTTGGTTGTTCGGCACGTCGCCGCAGCAGGTCGAAGTCGTCATTCATCCACAGAGCGTCATCCACTCGATGGTCGAGTACGTTGATGGATCGGTGCTTGCGCAAATGGGTAATCCCGACATGCGCACCCCGATCGCCTATTCACTGGCCTGGCCCGAGCGCTGTGATGCGGGCGTCGACCGGCTCAATTTGTTCGAAGTCAGAAAATTGGATTTCGAAGAGCCGGACTACGATCGTTTTCCGTGTCTGCAGCTGGCGAAAGACGCGATGATGACCGGCGGGACCGCCCCCGCTATTCTCAACGCGGCAAACGAAGTCGCGGTCGCGGCTTTTCTCGATGAGAAAACGGGTTTTACGACGATCCCGATACTGGTGGAGCATGCGTTGGAAAACGTCAGCGCACGAGAAGCCTCCGATCTGCAAGCCATACTTGAGGCCGATGAACAGGCACGCGAACAGGTTCGTATGAAGTTGGCCGAAGGCGTTCACTGATGGAAATCATTCAGACGCTTGCATCGTTCGTCGTTGCACTCGGGGTGCTCGTTACGGCGCATGAATTCGGGCACTTCTGGGTTGCGAAACGACTGGGGGTGAAGATTCTCAAGTTCTCGGTCGGTTTTGGAAAACCCCTGTGGCGGCGGCAGGCAGGCGAAACGGAATTCGTGATTGCGGTCGTACCGCTGGGCGGCTACGTGAAAATGCTCGACGAGCGTGAAGGAGAAGTGGCCGAAGAGGAAGCCCATAGGGCCTTCAACCGGCAGTCCCTGGCGACCCGCACTGCCGTGGTAGCGGCGGGGCCGATTGCGAATTTCGTATTCGCGTTTTTTGCCTATTGGGTCATGCTGGTAATGGGTGTCAGCGGGCCGCGCCCGATCATTGGCGAAGTGGAAGACGGTTCGCTTGCGTCGCGTGCCGGATTGGTTCAGGGCAGCGAGATCGTCGAAGTCGAAGGCCTTAAGACGCACACTTGGGACGGCGTTTTCCGCAAGTCGTTGGGCGCGATTCTTGATGGTCGCAAAGTGGACATCGTCATTCGTACACCCGGCGGTTCCGAACGATTATCCGATCTCGATTTCACCGAAGTCTCCATCGACGATATCAGCGAAGGAGATTTTTTTACCGAAATCGGTATTACGCCCCTGCGGCCTTCGATACCTCCGGTAATCGCACGCGTTGTGCCGGGCGAACCGGCTCATCAATCGGGTATCGAACCCGGTGATCGAATCGTCGAAGCCAATGGTAGCGAGATAGAGACCTGGACCGAGTGGGTGGAATTGATTCGAGCCAACCCGGGGCAGCCGTTGGACTTATTGGTCGCCCGATCCGACGAAGACGTTCGGATTACGCTGACACCGGCGGAAGTGGACGTAGATGGGGCAATCATCGGCAGAATCGGCGCTGAGGTAAGGATTCCGGACGACCTTCAGACCGTGCCGATGGGCATCGAGCGTTACGGTCCGGTACCAGCGGTCTTCGGTGCCGCCGCGCGCACCTGGGAAATGAGCGTTACCACGCTCAAGTTTCTGGTCAAGATGGTGATTGGAGAAGCCTCGGTTCACAACATTAGCGGGCCGATTAGCATCGCTCATTATGCGTGGCAATCGGCGAAAATGGGACCGGCTCGATTCCTCGAATTTTTAGCCCTCGTCAGTGTCTCACTTGCCGTGCTTAACCTGTTGCCAATTCCACTGCTTGATGGCGGACACCTTCTCTATTACCTGATAGAATTCGTGACGCGAAAACCGGTGTCCGAGCATCTTCAGGCTTACGGGCAACAAATCGGTCTGGTAATGTTGTTGAGCCTCATGGGGCTGGCCGTCTACAACGACATTCTACGCATTCTATGAACGCTGGTGACGGACATCTCTAACAACTAATAACGAATCTATGCTAAGAGCCTTTCTTGCGGGCTGGACAAGCGCCGTTCTCTTGATTTTCGCGGTGGCTTCCCACGCCGCTGAGTCGTTCATCGTCGATGATATCCGGGTCGAGGGATTAGAGCGAATCTCCCCCGGCGCCGTCTTTAATTACCTTCCTATCAGTGTTGGTGACTCGGTCGACGACAAACGATACCGAGACGCGGTCCGTGCGCTATTCAAAACAGGATTTTTCAAAGACGTCCGGCTCGAACGCGACGGTGACGTGCTAGTCGTTATCGTCATCGAGCGCGAGACCATCACGGATATTACCTTCGAAGGAAACAAATCGATCGAGACGGACAATATGCTCGAGGGACTGGAAGAGATCGGGTTTGCCAAGGGTGAGGTTTTCAACGAAGCAAAGCTCGACAGGGTAACTCAGGAAATTCGGCGTCAGTACTACGCCAATGGTAAATACGGCGTTCGTATTGAATACGAGTTGATTCCGGTCTCCGACAAGTCCTTTGAAATTGCTTTTACAATTTCTGAAGGCGAAACCGCGCGGATAAAGCAGATCAATGTTATCGGGAATGAGGCGTTCTCGGACGAGGATATTCTCGGACTGTTCGAATTGACTACGCCGAATTGGATCAGCTGGTTTACCAAGGACGACCAATACTCCAAGCAGAAGTTGGCTGGCGACCTGGAATCCCTTCGTTCACTCTATCTTGACACGGGTTTCATCAATTTCTCGGTCGATTCGACTCAGGTGTCGATCACGCCGGATAAAGCCGACGTTTACGTTACGATCAACATTACGGAAGGCAAATTGTTCGCCGTCGGGGATGTCAAACTTGCCGGCAACCTGATCGTGGAGCCCGAAGAACTGTTCAAATGGGTCGCGACGCGTGAAGGCATGCTGTTCTCGCGCAAAATGCTGACCTTGACCAGTAAAAATATTACCGACCGTCTCGGTACCGAGGGATATTCGTTCGCCAACGTTAATGCCATTCCTGATATTCACGACGAGGACAGCACGGTAGGAATCACTTATTTCATCGATCCGGGGCAGCGGGTTTACGTACGGCGCGTCAACTTTTTTGGGAACGCGAAAACGCGCGACGAGGTTTTGAGAAGGGAAATGCGCCAACTCGAAGGAGGGTGGATATCGACCAAAAAGGTCGAGCGCTCGAAAACTAGATTGCGCCGCCTCGGTTATTTTGAGGACGTCAACGTCGAAACCCCGGCCGTACCCGGCTCCACCGATCAAGTTGACGTCAATTTCACCGTAAAAGAACGCCCTTCCGGGAACCTGTTGCTGGGGCTCGGGTTTTCACAATCCGCCGGTATCATTTTTAATACCAATGTGACCCAGGACAACTTTCTCGGCAGCGGGAAAAGCGTCAGCTTTGCTTTCAATAACAGCGAAATCAACCAAACTTTCAGATTGGGCTATCTCAATCCTTACTGGACCATCGATGGTGTTGCGCGCGGGTTTGACGTGTCGTACAGCAAGACGGAACCGGGCAATACCAACCGCACGGTATTCGACACCAAAACGTATTCCGGTGGCATGAACTTCGGTATCCCCATCAGCGAATATCGATTCATCAATGCCGGCATCAGTTACGAATCGACCGAAATCAATACCAATCCCTTCTTTCTCGATCCAATTATCAGGGATTTTCTGGCTCTAGAAGGAAACAAGTACGACATTGTCAGAGTAACGTCGTCGTTTTCGTATGACACTAGGAACGCGGCGATCTTTCCCGATCGAGGGGTTTTGCATCGCATACGGGGACAGGTAGCACTTCCCGGCGGGGATCTTCGATATTTCAAGATTGACTACGACGCTCGCATATTCATTCCGCTGATAAGAAATTACACGCTACTGTTGAAAGGCCGAGTGGGGTACGGAGACGCGTACGGCGACACCTCGGAACTCCCGTTCTTTGAGAACTTTTTTGCCGGCGGGCCGCGCACAGTGCGAGGTTACGAAGAAAATTCTCTTGGACCGGAAGACTCCTTCGGCCGTGCTCGGGGCGGAAACATTTCGTTGGTCGGCAACGCCGAGGTCATTATTCCCGTCCCGTTTCTTGAAGACTTCAAGTCCGTTCGGCTATCCGGATTCTTGGATGCAGGCAATGTTTATGGGGCGGATACCTTGTTCTTTCAGGACACGACGACTGGCCGCGTTTTTGCGGAGGACAAGGACGACGAGTTTAATCTGCGCGATCTGCGGATGTCTGTGGGAATTTCGGGAATTTGGATGTCCCCGTTTGGGCTATTGTCGGTGAGTTTCGCGCAGCCGTTTCGCGATCAGTTGGGTGACGAACTCCAGAAATTTCAATTCAATTTTGGAACGCAGTTCTAACAACCGCGCACGGCTCAGACGAAGTAAAATGCCAGAATTTAATACACGATGCACTGGAGTACTGCAGTGAATAGATTTGAACGATTCTCGATAATTTCGCCATTGCTGTTTGTATTGTCGATGAGCATGAGTTATGCGGCAGATTACAAATTGGGCGTCGTCAACGCGCCGAGAATACTGGAAGCATCGCCGCAGGCGGATGCGGCTCGCAAAAAGCTCGAGAAAGAATTCGCGACGAGGGATCGTGATCTTGTCGCCTCGCAAAAAGACCTCAAGGGCCTTGAAGATCGATTTACCAAGGACGGCGCAATAATGAGCGAGGCGGAGCGTACGCGGCTGCAACGGGACATCGTCAACAAGCGGCGCGAACTCAAGCGCAGTACGACGGAGTTTCAGGAAGACGTCAATTTTCGCCGCAACGAGGAAATGGGAAAGATCCAGCGCAAAATTGCTGAGGCGATCACCGACCTCGCCAGAGAGCAGTCCTTTGACATGGTTTTTGGAACCGGCGTCGTCTTCGCGAGCGAGAAAGTCGATATTACCGACCAGGTTATAGAACGACTGAAGAAGGAAGCGAACTAGACGAAAATCCGGTCGTTAAGCCGACCGCGTCGATCACACCGTCCGGAGGCCGTCCAGTATCAAGGCGACAGGAGACCGATGGCTTTACGTCTCCACGAATTCGCCCGTCGTTTCGGAACTGGTGACAGCGAGCGCCTGGAAGAACTGGAAATTGACTCCCTTGCAACTCCTGCGCACGCGTGTTCTCGCGATATCAGTTTTTGTGTCGGCAGTCAGCGCGCGGCGGGGGTAGCCGCCGCAATGGTAGCCACCCGTGCCGATGCCTACCACCTAAAGCTCTCCAACGTGCTGATTGTCGAAGAAGTCTTGATCGCAATCTCGCGAGCCGCGGCCTGGCTGCCCGTCCGCAGAAACGCGTTAGATTATTTTCGTAAAACGGAGTGCACGGTAGCGCCGTCGGCCGAGATATCAGAAAACGCGGACCTCGCTTCTTCGGTTTGAATCGGAGAGCGAACCGTAGTTGAGTCCGGCGCAGTCATCTGCGGTCATGTGTCGATCGGCGCTTTTTGCAGGATTGAATCAGGTGCGATGATCTTCGGGCCGGCGAAGATCGGTAACCGGGTGCACGTTGGTGCGGGTACGGTGATAGGAAAAAGCGGATTTTCACTCGTCCAGGATGGTTGCGCATTCCGAACTTCGGCGGCGTGCAGATCGGGGACGACGTCACGATTCTTGCGCAAGTCGTGGTACACGGCGGCGTTTTCGGCGACACCCTCATCGAGAACGGGTGTGCTCTCGACAGCCAGGTACTTATCGGACATGATTCGCGCGTCGGCGAAAATACCGCCGTAACCGGTCAGACGGTCGTCGTCGGCGCAGCGAGAATCGGACATCATTGTCTAAGTGGAGGAAAAGTTGGAATTGGTGAGGGCATAGTTATCGCCGAACGGGTGACCATAACTGCTATGAGTATGGTTACACCCCCGATCGAGGTAGGTGGATCGCGACATTCTTCCGGGTGGCCAGCTGAAATCAGTTCCAGATGGTGGCGTCGAGTGGCCAATATTCGACGTACATCGGGTCGTTCTAGTCGATCGGAATCGATCAAGCCGCTCGAATCCTGAGTGGCAATCGATCCCGGTCGCATCGCGGTGAGAAAAATACCTCTTCAACGGCTTTCGATATCGATCTTCGCAATGAGCATGCGGTCGTTCGGTTCCAATAGCGCGGTCGGTGGCACGCGCTTCGAATATTTTAGCTGTTCCCGGAAAAGGTGAAGTATGGATACAGTAACGGCGGAGAGCTTAATGGAAGATCTGTCGATTTCCAAAATTCTGCAAACGATGCCGCATCGATATCCGTTTCTACTCATTGACCGGATCATTGAATATACGCCTTTCGAATCGATCAAGGCCTTGAAAAACGTCTCGATTAACGAGCCATATTTCCAGGGGCATTTCCCAGACCATCCGATTATGCCGGGGGTGCTGATTCTCGAATCCATGGCGCAGGCGACCGGCATGTTGGCCTTTTATTCAAACAAGTCGCGGAATGAAAAAGGCAACCTCTATTACCTTGTCGGGATCGACAAGGCGCGATTCAAGCAACCGGTGACGGCGGGGGATCAGCTTATCCTCAAAGCGACACTCATGCGCCACCTCAAAGGTATTTACCGATTCAGCGCGACGGCGGAAGTCAACGGTGAGGTGGTAGCAAGCGCGGAGTTCATGACGACCGAGAGAGAATCGTTCAGTTGATCGATCCGACAGCGCGAGTGGACGGTCATGCCGAACTGGCGTCTGATGTTGAAGTCGGTGCCTGGTCGCTCATCGGTCGAGGCGTACAAATCGGCCCCGGTACTCGCATCGAGCCGCATGCGATAGTGATTGGACCGACAAAGATCGGCGCGAATAACACCATCGGCTCATTTTGTTGTATTGGGGGCGATCCGCAGGACAAGAAGTTTGACGGTGTCGGCGAATCGCGGCTGGAAATTGGTGATGGCAACACGATTCGGGAATACTGCTCAATCAATCGTGGTACCGGTCATGGTGGCGGCGTAACCCGCCTCGGAAACGAAAACTGGATAATGGCGTATTGTCACATCGCCCACGATTGTCAGGTAGGAAACCACACGGTCTTCGCAAACAATGCCACTTTGGCGGGGCACGCCGAGATCCACGATTTCGCGATCCTCGGTGGATTTACGGGCGTTCATCAATTCTGCCGCATGGGCGAAAGCAGCTTTTCGGCGATCGCCGCGATCATCGTCCGGGACGTACCCCCATTCATCATGGTGGACGGTAATACGGCCCGTCCGCGGAGCATCAATCGCGAGGGACTCAAGCGACGCGGGTTCGAACCGGAAGCGATCGCGGCGCTCAAGCGCTGCTACAAGGCGCTTTACCGGCAGGGACATACCCTCGAGGAAGCGATGAAAATCCTAGAGTGCGAGGGCAATGGGAACACGCAGGCCCATCAGATGTTCGAATTTATTCGGTCGTCGACCCGTGGCATTGTGCGCTAGCAGTCTGTCAGACTTAGCAGGCTATTGAAAAACTCGTTTTTCGACAGCCTGTGCCCGGCACAGGGATGTGCCGGCATCAATCGAGCACGCTATGTGCTTGATTGATGGAGCAAGACGGAAACCGCGTTTTCGTCTTGCGAGTTGAAAAACGATAGGGACATCGTTTTTCAACAACCTGTTAGGGAATCGTACCGACGCGGGTGGGAGAGCGAGGCTAGATGCGCATTGGTATTGTCGCTGGCGAAGCATCGGGCGATCGCTTGGGCGCGGAGCTCATAAGAGCCTTGAGGGCCGAGGTCCCGGACGCGCACTTCGACGGTATGGCAGGGCCCCTCATGATCGCGGCCGGTTGCCGCGAGATCGCGAGAATTGACGAGCTTTCCGTCATGGGGCTGGTGGAAGTATTGCGCCGCTTTCCGGCGTTGCGCCGGCTTCGCAGACGACTTATCCAGCACTTTCTCAATGCGCCGCCGGATGTGTTCATCGGTATCGATGTGCCGGATTTCAACCTCGGCATCGAGCGCGCGCTCAAACGCCGGGGAATAAGTACCGTCCATTATGTCTGCCCCCAAGTCTGGGCGTGGAGAAAGTCGCGAGCGAAATCCCTGCGCAAAGCGGTCGATCTTCTATTGGCGGTATTTCCGTTCGAACCGGATTATTTCAATGGCTACGGCACCCGCGCATCGTTCGTAGGACATCCTCTGGCAGACCTGTTGCCATTGGATCCGGATATCGGCGGCGCGCGTAGCGCGCTCGGTATCGCCAGCGATGGGCCTTTGATAGCGATTCTGCCAGGTAGCCGCCAACAGGAACTCAACCGTCTGCTCCAACCTTTTCTCGAGGGCGCGGCCATGCTTCGGCGCGAACTGCCACAGGCGCATTTTGTACTCTGCACGGCTCGCAAGGAGCACCTCGATCAAGCCAGACGCTGCATCGCGCGCATCGACCCTGATTTCGTCTGCACCCTGGTCCACGGGGACGCGCAGCGCGTATTGACTGCCGCCGATGCCGCTGTGGTGGCTTCCGGTACGGCTTCTCTCGAGGGGTTGTTGTG
The DNA here is from genome assembly GCA_963662545.2 of Gammaproteobacteria bacterium. Classification (GTDB taxonomy): domain Bacteria; phylum Pseudomonadota; class Gammaproteobacteria; genus JAYYZW01. The sequence continues at coordinate 2,407,829 of CAXXLL010000002.1, read as the reverse complement.
TGGGACACCAATGGTCGTCGGCTACCGCCTGGCGCCCGTCACCTACTTTATAATGAGGCGTATGGTGACGATTCCGCGTATCGCCATGCCCAACATTCTCGCTGGGCGGGAATTGGTACCGGAATTGATCCAGGACGCGCTCGAACCGCGCGTCATTTGCCGCGAATTGCTTGCTTGGCTTAACGATGTGGACAGACGGGCCGACTTCCTGGCGACCAGCCGATCTCTGCATGAGGGTATGCAGTGCGGGGCCGCACGAAACGCCGCCAACGCAGTGCTCCGGCTGGTCGAGTCGTGATCGCCGGCGAAGCAAGCGGGCACTATGAATTTGTTGCGGGCGTCGACGAAGCGGGCCGCGGCCCGCTGGCCGGCCCGGTCGTCGCTGCGGCGGTTATTCTGGGCGACGATGTCCCGGCCGGTCTGGGTGATTCCAAGCAGAAGAGCGCGCGCCAGCGCGAACGTCTGTTCGAGGCTCTCACCGCGACGGCTTGCGCGATCGGTATCGGCGTCGCGAACGTGCGCGAGATCGAGAGTTTGAACATACTGCAGGCGACGCTGGTGGCGATGCAACGAGCGGTCGAAAACCTTTCACGTCCCCCTGATCGCATCGTCGTCGACGGTACGTATTGCCCGCGCGTGCCTTGTCCTGCCGCCGCCATAGTCGCCGGCGACGCCACAGTTCCGTCGATCAGTGCGGCATCCATCGTGGCGAAGGTCACACGCGATCGATTGATGCTCGAACTCGATGTGCGCTATCCGGAATACGGGTTCGCCAGGCACAAGGGATATCCGACCGCCGAGCACCTGTCAGCACTCCAACGCTGCGGTATCACTGTCGAGCACCGCCGAACCTTCGGGCCGGTCCGGCGCATGATCAGCGCTGCCGGATTCCCATGATCGAACCGCGCTTCGTCCATCTGCACGTGCACAGCGAATACTCGCTCGTAGACGGGCTGGTACGCATTCCGCGGCTCGTCGAACGTTGTGTCGAATTGAGTATGCCGGCGGTGGCCGTAACAGATCAAAGCAACGTGTTCGCGCTCCCGAAGTTATATCAGGCGGCGCGCCGCGCCGGTATCAAGCCGATCGCTGGAGCGGAGTTGTGGATTTCCGGCCACGTTGGATCACTGAGTAAATTCAAACTCGTACTGCTTTGCCAGAACATCGAAGGGTACCGCAATCTCAGCAACCTCATCACGCAAGCCTACCGCTTCGGCCAGCGCGGTGGCGTCGCCGCGGTGGATGAATCCTGGCTCAAGCAAGACGCCGTTACCGGTTTGATAGCCCTTTCAGCAGGTACTGCGGGTGACCTCGGGTCCCTGCTGAACGAAGGGAGGGGCGATCAATTGACGAAGAGAATCGATCACTGGCGACAATTGTTCGGCGATCGGTACTACATTGAATTGACCCGCACGGGGCGCGAGCGCGAAGAACGATACATCGATGCAGCGCTGAACTGCGCGCAGACATCCGCCGTACCCGTCGTCGCGACCAACGACGTAAGATTTCTCGGATCCGATGAATTTGACGCCCATGAGGCGCGGGTCTGCATCCACGAGGGACGAACTCTTGCTGATCCCCGGCGTCCGCGGGAGTATTCGCCAAATCAGTATTTTCGCTCGGAAGAAGAGATGTGCGAGCTTTTCTCTGACGTGCCCGAAGCGCTCGCTAATTCAGTGAATATCGCTATTCGGTGCAATCTCGAGCTCGAACTCGGCAAATATCACCTTCCGTCATACCCAGTTGCAAATGACTTGTCGATCGACGAATTGCTGCACGAAAAAACGGCGATCGGACTTGAGCAGAGGTTTGTTTCCGGCGCGATAAAGAAAAACCAACAAAAGGCTGACGAGCGGGAGAGCTATACCCGGCGTCTTGAGCACGAGCTCGACGTCATCCAGACCATGGGTTTTTCGGGATACTTTCTTATCGTGGCTGATTTCATCGAATGGGCCAAAGAACACCGCATTCCAGTCGGTCCCGGGCGGGGTTCAGGCGCCGGTTCACTGGCCGCTTTCGCGCTTGGCATTACTGAGCTGAATCCGATCGAATACGATCTATTGTTTGAACGTTTCCTTAATCCGGAACGCATTTCCATGCCGGATTTCGATATCGACTTCTGCATGGACCGGCGTGATGAAGTTATCGAATACGTCACCACGCGCTATGGCCGTGATCGGGTCGCACAGATCATCACGCACGGTACGATGGCCGCAAAGGCAGTCGTGAGAGACGTGGGGCGCGTCCTGGGTTTTCCATACGGATTCGTAGATCAGCTCGCAAAATTGATACCGTTTGATACGCAGATGACCCTGAATCGGGCGCTGGACGAGGAACCGGCACTCCGCAAGCGATATGAAGACGAAGAGGACGTCCAGGGAATCATCGAACTATCCCTGGAACTGGAGGGGCTCAGCCGGAACGCAGGGAAGCACGCCGGCGGCATCGTAATCGCTCCTGCTCCACTCACTGAATACATGCCGCTTTATTGCGAGCAGGGAAGTGAAGTGATGGTTACCCAGTTCGACATGGGCGACGTCGAGGCGATCGGTCTGGTCAAGTTTGATCTTCTGGGTTTGCGCACCTTGACGATCATCGATTGGGCGATGCGGGACATCAACGAAGCCCGTAAAGCAGCCAACGAGGATGCAATCGAAATCGGCAAAATTCCGTTAAACGACCAAGCTACCTTCAAGCTGGTTCAAAGTGCGCGTACCACGGCTGTATTTCAATTGGAATCGAGGGGCATGAAAGAACTCATCAAACGGCTACATCCCGATTCATTCGAAGACATGATCGCCCTCGTCGCATTGTTTCGTCCCGGTCCTCTCCAGTCTGGCATGGTGGACGATTATATTGACCGGAAACACGGCCGCGCCGCCGTCAGGTATCCCGATCCTGCTCTGGAGCCGATTCTCAAATCCACCCATGGCGTGATCTTGTATCAGGAACAGGTGATGCAAATCGCTCGTGTGCTCGCGGGATACACGCTGGGGGCGGCGGACCTCCTAAGACGAGCTATGGGGAAGAAAAAGCTCGAAGAGATGGCTCAGCAACGTGAGATATTCGTCAAGGGCGCGGCTGACAATGGCATTTTGGAAAGCGACGCGATGTTCATTTTCGACTTGATGGAAAAATTTGCCGGCTACGGTTTTAATAAGTCGCATTCTGCAGCCTACGCGCTCGTAGCTTACCAGACCGCATGGTTGAAGACACACTACCCGGCCGCGTTCATGGCAGCGGTACTGTCTGCGGACATGGATTCGACCGACAAAGTCGTCAAATTAATAGAGGAGTGTCGGTTGATGGGCATCGCCGTTACGGCCCCCGACGTCAACCAGTGTAACTTTCGCTTTAGCATCGCCGATGGCCCCGCTATTCGCTACGGTCTTGGGGCTGTTAAAGGCGTGGGCGAAGCGGCCATTGATTCCATTGTTTCCGAGCGACTGCAGCATGGTGATTACCGGGACATTCTCGATTTGTGTAGGCGTAACTGCGAGAAGCGGATCAATCGCCGCGCGCTCGAAGCACTGATCAAAGCAGGCGCACTCGACTGTTTCGGGCGGAGCAGGCCGGTGCTGATGGCGACCGTGGACCGCGTACTGCAGATCACGGAGCAGCATATGAAGGCGACCGTATCGGGGCAGAGTGATTTCTTCGGACTTGCGACAACGACAGGCGACGAAGGCGCCCCATATTCGTCTGATCTCCAATACGCGAGCGGCGTCAGAGAATGGTCGCAAGACGAACTGCTCGCGTGTGAAAAGGAAACGCTGGGCCTTTATCTCAGCGGCCACCCCATCGACCGCTACGCAGACGAATTGTCGGCGTTCGCGAGTTGTACGTTGAGTGAATTAAGGCCTGGGCGCAAGCGTGTCGCCGGGCTGGTCATATCGGTTAGGATCGTCAAGACACGAAACGGGCGCATGGCCGTGGCCTCGCTCGACGACAAGACCGCGCGCATCGAGGTCACGGTTTACCGGGAAGCATTCGAACGCTACCTGCACAAACTCGTCACGGATCATATCGTCGTCATAGAGGGAAATTGCGATGTTGACGATTTCACCGGGGACCATAGCCTGCAGGCGGACGAAATTATCACGATGGAAGAAGCGCGCAACCGCCATGCCCGGGCTCTGGTAGTGAACGTTTCTGAGCCCGATCTGAATAATGGTTTCGTCACAAGTTTGCAGTTGCTGATCGAGAATTACGGCAACGGTCGGTGTCCGATCGCGGTTGAGTATTTACGCTCGGGTTGCAGGGCTCGCTTACAATTAGGCGAGAAATGGCGTGTCAATGCGACCGATACGCTGCTGGACGGACTTAGGGAGCAATTTGGCGATCGGCAGGTCGAAGTCGAGTATTAGAACTTATCTCAAAATTATCCACGTGTGCGCCGGGGGCCATTTTCGCCGAGTATCAAGGCGCGAGGGGCGTGGCAAAGCATAAGCTAAATGAGCGACGAACGATGCCGAAATGCGCGAAAATGGCCATAGGCCTCGGGTTTGGCGTGGCCGCGCGCTGGCTTCGTTGCAGCGCTTGTGCATAGAGCAACTCAGTCCTGCGCATTGCGCCTCGCCATCGCGTGCCCACGCATAACGCACAGGCGAATAAGTCTGAGATAGGTTCTGGTACTGCGGACGATAAAGCAAGCAGGTAGAAGCGAGTTATGGCCGAAAACGAAATGCAACAAGCGCAGCTAAATCTGGATTTTCTCGATTTTGAACAACCGATCGCCGAACTCGAAGCCAAGATTGAAGAACTTAGGCTGGTGGGCCACGATTCCAAAATCAACATTTCCGAAGAGATCGACAGGCTTAGGACGCGGTCGGAAGAATTGACACGCCAGATATTTTCAAAACTGTCTCCTTGGCAGATTGCAAAGTTGGCGCGCCATCCCAGGCGCCCTTATACCCTGGACTATGTCCACCGATTATTCGAAGACATACACGAGCTGCATGGCGATCGTATGTTTGCCGACGATCCCGCCATTGTTTCGGGCATCGGGAGGATGAACGGCCGCAGTATTGCTTTTATCGGGCATCAGAAAGGGCGTAGCACGAAGCAGAACCTGCAGCGTAATTTCGGTATGCCGCGTCCCGAGGGATATCGCAAGGCGCTCAGAATTATGAAGCTTGGCGAACGATTTCGATTGCCGATCATTACGTTTATCGATACCCCCGGGGCCTATCCGGGAATCGATGCGGAAGAACGCGGGCAAAGCGAGGCCATCGCATGTAATCTCATGGCGATGTCGGGCTTGAAGACGCCGATCGTGACGGCCGTGATCGGTGAAGGCGGATCCGGCGGCGCACTCGCGATCGGGGTCGCCGATCGCGTGCTCATGATGAAGTACGCGATCTACGCGGTAATTTCGCCTGAAGGTTGCGCCTCGATTCTCTGGAAAAGCGCGGAGAAGGCGGAGGAGGCCGCCGAAGCGATGCGTATTACGTCGGCTAGCCTGGATGACCTGGGTGTGATCGATGAAATCATCGATGAACCCCTCGGCGGAGCCCACCGCGACGTTGATGCCGCGGCATCAAAACTTGCTGCGTCTATTGAATCAGCCCTCAAGGATTTATCCATGATGAATCCCGAGGAACTGGTGCTTGCCCGACGCTCGCGATTGACTGCCATGGGGCAGTATTCGGAACGTTGAAGCCGACGGAGCTTGTTTCGTAATCACTTAGGGAACCTCTGAATAAGTGATGGTGCGTCTGAATGGTTCATGCAATGGAGCAGGTCAAGGCACGAATCGCAGGCCATAGCGGAGACTAGGGCTCATAAGCTCCACGATTGCATGAGCAGATGTCAAGGCACGCAATCGCGTCATTGGCCATAGCGGAGACTAGGGCTAAGGTTCGTAACGTAAGGCTCCACGATTGCATGGGCAAGGCAGATGGGCCATGACTTATTCAGAGGTTCCGTAGGAGGCCTATTCGCACTATACGATGACGTCATTGATCCGAACGCTTTCGATAAGCTCGATCATATCGTTGAACAGTCCCATTGCGATCGATTTTTAATTGGATTCAGCGGCGGCGTTGATTCCTCGGTTTTGTTTCATCTGGCAAGCGACTACGCCCGGACGCGCGGGGTCGAAGTTCGCGCGGTCCACATCGATCATCGTCTCCAGGCTGACAGTGCTCAATGGGTCGAACATTGCCGGCGCGTCGCCGACCATCTGGGGGTAGCCTTCGAAACCGTTGCGCTCGACGGCAAGGTGCCCCACGGCGCCAGCATGGAGGAATGGGCGCGCGAAGAGCGTTATCGTATTTTCCGCTCGATGGTTGACCGACGCACCTGTGTGTTGACTGCTCATCACCTTGACGATCACATTGAAACCTTGTTGCACCATGCTCTACGTGGTGCGGGCCCACATGGACTGTCCGGGATTCGACCGCTGCGGCGGTTCGATAAAGGTTTCCTCGCTCGGCCTCTGATCGATTCCAGAAAACGTGATCTTGAGCTTTATGCCGAACGCGAGGGAATGGAATGGATTGAGGATCACAGCAATCGCGACGAGCGCCACGCTCGAAACTACCTTCGCCGACGTATCGTTCCGATGTTAGAGCAAGGATTTCCCGGCGCCGTTGAAAATTTGCGACAAACGGCGGGTCTACAAGCTGAACTCGCGAACGCCCTCGACAGGATTGCAGATCGGGCGCTCGATGCAGCCGGATGCCGCTCGTCACAGCTGGACACCGCCACCCTGCTCCAGTTCGAACCGGAATTGCGGCCATTCGTACTCAAGCGCTGGCTTGTGCGGGCGGGGGGCGGCGTGCCAGGTCGGCGGCACTTAGCGCAGATATTCGAACGTATGCTGCCGGCGCGGGAGGATGCCGGCCCGCTGATCCGCTGGAAGGAATGCCAGCTGAGACGCTATCGTAATCGCTTGTATCTCATGCGGGATTTCATTGCGCAACCCGGTTGCGAAACTATTCCTTGGGATCCACGCACCGAATTGCGATTCCCTTGGGGCAGCTTATCGACCCGACCGGCACCTGCCGAGGGTCTTGATTCGGCGGCCATTAAAGACGCAGCGGTCTCGGTTGGATTTCGAGGCGGCGGCGAACGGTGCCATCCGGCGGCGCGGACGCACAGCCAGAAACTGAAGAAACTGTTTCAGGAATGGCAAGTCCCGCCCTGGGAGCGAGACCTGACGCCGCTGATCTTCGTTGACGATCATCTGGCTGCCGTTGGATCGCACTGTATATGCAGAGGCTTCCGCGCCGAAGCCGGGGCGGTCGAACTCGTATGGGATCTGAATATTTACACGATGCCGAATGGGCATTTCTAGCCCGTAAGCGCGCTTGCCCGCCTTCGTGCAATAGACCGACTGGTGTGCAGATACGGTTTACACGGGCGTATGTGTCCGCAAGACTACCGTGGCATCCTGATCGGCATAACTTTCGTCGTGGAGGGTGAAATTGAGCCGTACATCACCGATATCGACTTCGTCGCCTTCCCGCAGCTGAATACTATCAACGCGGTTGTCGTTAACGAAGACGCCGTTCAGTGAATCGAGGTCGTTCAAGGTCAGCGCACCTTCTTCATTCTGGCGTATTTCTGCATGCAGCCGCGAAACCGAATGATCGGAGAGGACGAGATCATTATTGCGGCCGCGGCCGATTCGCCACGGGGTCTTGTCGACGGTGTGCCGAGTTTCGCCATCGCCGAGCGGGATGAGGTAGGCAAGCGGATTCAGATGCGGGGCGCCGGCTGATTCCCCCTCGGAGCGCCGTATGCGAAAGAACAGGGTCACGACCACTGCGAGGATTAAGACCAGCAGCACGACCAATACCAAGAGCCATGACCACAGGGGGCGCGCCGGTACCGTCGCCGCAGGTCTCAAGGGTGGATAAGACAGCGCCGTCGGGACGCTAGCGGCCGTGCTATCGGATCCCGCTGACACGGCGGTGGCATCGGCAGGATGGATGATACCGACGGCCTGCGGAAAGACGACCGGCGCAAGCACGAGAAAACTTTGGTCCCTGGTCTGAAATCCGAGCGAGAGGTCGACCGTTCCCGCGCCGCCCAGTTTGGCCAGTGGGCGCAAGTCGAACTCCAGTGTGCCGCCCGAGTCCAGCGCCGTGAGCATGCGGGTGAAAAACCCCGGCGGGATAGAGTAATCGACGTGATCTGCCTGTACGTAGATACCGCCGGTCTCGTCGCTCAAACGCCTGACCGTCTGTAAGGCGACGGATTTTGCTACGGACCTCGGATAGCCGATACTGTTAATGATGACACCGTAATCGCGCGCCAATGGGACGACGTCTTCGTGGTGGTAGGCGTAGTCTTCAGCCAAGCCGTCGGACATGATGAGAAGTACTTTTCGATCGGCCTGGCTTTTACCGATCATACGCACTGCTTCGAGAACGTTACGGTACAATTCAGTCGTCTTCCCCTTGGCGTGAATCCCTTGCGCGCCTTCTCGCACTTCGTCATTCGAACTGCCTACGGGTGCGAGCAGATAGAGATCGGTGTCGAACGTAGCGAGCGCAAATCGGTGGTGGGGTGCTGCAACGTCCAGTAGTGCGTCAATATGAGAGATATTCTTTTCGATGACGGGCTGTCGCGCCGGATCGCTCGTGTCGATGAGAATGAGAATGGCGATCGTATCGGCATCTCCCGGATAGCGAGTCGTGATGCGTCCTTCAACAACTTGTCCGTTGAGTTCGGCAACCGCGGAACTCAATTCCCCTGCGGCAAGTAGTCGGTACGAGCAATTCAGCTTTAGCGATTCGTCTTGCAGGCACGCGATGTCCATGTGTTCGGTAAGTGTCGCTGCCCAAAGCGTGCCGCTGATCGCGGCGAGAATGCCACATACGCACACGAGACTTGCACGACCGACTCGTGGGTTCCGAACGATCGTAGGATTCCGATCATCCGTCCCGGACACCCGCTTGCTTGTCGGAGACGCGGGCCTCATTTCTCGGGAAATAAGGGATCGGGGAGGTCGAAAAACTCAATTGCCACGCTCTTTTGTCCGCCCTGTGTCGCATCGGTAGGCCGCGCGTGGGGTCCGACTTGTTCTTCACTGATTTCTCCGAGTTGCGGGAGACCTTTGCGGATTTTATTGCCGGCCTCGACAACCTTGGCATGTAACGCGCCGGTAAAGGGCACCCGATACGCGCGGGGTTCGGCGCCTCGCGGTCCTTTGGCCATATCCGTCGCCCAAAGGAAAATCTCGCCTTCTGCCCCGGTCGATTTGTCCGGTTCCTGGACATAAATGGCCACCAGGTTGAAGCGTTGCGGAAGCGTGTCGTCGGTCGGCCAGCCGAGCAAGGGCGGCAGCGAAAAATACGTGACCAAATAGAATCCGGAAACGATCACGATCAAAGACGCTTTGACGCGCCATGACCACTGCGTGTACAGGTTCAGGCTGACGAGCAACAGGGCGATGATGATATATGCGCTGATGAGTCCGGATTGCCCTAGTAAAACCAATCTGGCTGCTCCTCAAGAGTTAAGGCGTCGATAAAAATTGTAGTCTCGATATTTTCACACGACAAGACGCGGTGACGCGGGTCCCCACGCGTTCAATTCGTTGAGCACCGGTGTGTGCAACAGCCGCCGATATGTCCATACCCCGGAAACACAAATGAAAACGGTTTTCATCAGCCTGCTAGAAGATCACGAGGCTTTTAAAAATATGACTGATCTGATCGACGCGGCCGGATTTATCAATGACGAAACGCACGGCAGTTTTTTCGTCTCCCTTCTCGTCCAGCACCGTGTCGCCATAATAAACGATTTCCAGTGCCGGATTGACCTTGGCCACCTTGACCGTTGTCTTTACGGGTTTGTTGGTCTCGGTCGCATAGTAGTGAAGGTTAATGACGTATTCGCCCGGTACGACGCCGCGAATGGTCACCACCTCCTGGTTCAAGGGATTCTGGATTTCCGTTCCATTGATAACGATCGTGTCGTTGACTATACCGCGATCGTCGCGGTCGAGATGAATCAATCCCGCCTCGCGGTTGCGGAACCAGATCACGTTGCCGCTGGGGTCCTCGACCCAGGTGTCGATGTCGTCCGGATTATTGTCGGGCCACCCGATGGTAATGATGTATTCGGCCTTCGGATCGATAATGCCTTTTTTCGCGACCGGATTCATGAACATGATCGCAATAAGAAACAGGTAGGTGAATCCGAGTAAGGCGTTGAATAGTAGATCAGTAAAGGGATCAGAGCCCTTGCGAATGGATTGCCAACTGTTGCCGAATGCCATCTTGGATATGTTCAGCTAGCCCGCATATTGCATGAAGTACGGCGGTGCCGGCTGAGGACAGGTGCGTCTGGACGCCGGTCTGGAACTCGAGTCAGAGCTGTCGCTATGGCGAGAGCTTGACCTGAGTCCGGGCGTGCATGGACCAGCCGGCGCCGTCGTAGGCTGCAAGTGGCGGTACCCATTGCGACTTGTTCGAACATCGTCGAATGGCTTGAATTATCCTGTTTTCTCAATCACTTCTCCGAGCGCTGCGGCCGCCTTCGTGCAATATGCGGGCTAGTCACGGTAGCAACAGACGCGATTCCGAAAGTCTCAATATTCGTTCAATGAGTAAATCAGCGCCTTTGTCGAGCAGCAGGTACTGCAGGCCGAGTAAGATGCTGCCGGTCAATCCGGCCAAGGTTGTGAACAAGGCCGTACCCATTCCCGCACTCATCTGCTTGAGCACCTTTTGCATCGTGTTGACGTCGAGCGAGGCGGTATCAGCGACCGAACTCATCATCAGAATAAAGCCGACGATGGTACCGATAAGGCCGAGCTTCAACAGGATATCGACGACGAACCAACCGATATCGTGGGAGCCCTTAGCCTGCGAAACGAGTACGTCGACGAGAGTAGAGTGCTCAGAGTCTTGGACACGAGCCTCAGCACCCCGCCGCGTGCCGGAAAGCGCGATGAGGTGGCCGCCGAGAATGCTATCGGTCGATACCCCCTGCCCCTGGATTCTGATGCTGTCCCCGTCGAACTGAACGGGTGCGGCTTGTGCGCCGACCGCATTGTCCACGCGTGCAACGATGTCTATTTCGGCGGCAAGATATGCGGTGCGCTTTGCACAATGTGCGGTGCCCAGGAAATAGAGCAGCCCGATCAGGAGCGATATACGGCTCTTATCGGTGGCGAAAAGCGTTTGCAGCAGGCTTTCATGCCAACTTACGACGAGCCCGAAGACAATGAGCCCCGTAATCAGTAACCAAATGAGCAGCAGCCAGTGATCGAAATCCCGCAGTTTCACCCTGTTCAGTCTCCGTTGGAGTCGAGCGTGAACTCGACAATTTCGGTCAATATCGCGTTCATACGTCGGGCAAAGTCGTTGACCCGCGGGTCGGGGTGAGCCAGCGGCAGAGTAATGAGGCTGATCACGGTCTTTCCGCCTTGCTCGTGCACCGCGATTCTGCACGGCATTTGAGCTACGAAACCCGGATCGATCATGAGGACTTCGCGTGCCTTTTCGAGGCTGCAGAAGTGGATGACCTCGATATTAGGAAAATTCTCATAACCGCGTTTTCTGAGGCCTTCGCCGATGGTATTGCGACCGGTGATTCGGAAATTCCGCTCGGTAATGGCGAAATTGAGTTCGAAGATTACATCAGAAAACGGTTTGTCGACGACGTAGCGGACGATCAGATCAGTCGACTCCGGCTGCGGTTCCGATGGATGAGCGTCGTCGAACGGCATTACCAGAACGAGAGCGAGGCATACTACGGCGGCCCTCATTCCCTGATCACCACGTGCGTGCCGATGCGGATATAGGGCCGCAGATCGCGAATTTCTTCATTTTTCAGCGCGATGCATCCTTCCGTCCAGTTCAGATTTTCATGAATCCGAAGTTTTTCCGGCGTTTCCGGACCGATGCCATGGATCCCGATGGCGCCTCCCAGGGACGTATCTTGTGGCGGCAGTGTGTTGCGGCGCAATGCGCCGATAATGCGGTCGAACTCCGCGCGGGAGATGACGGCTGACTTTAGCCCGTAGAACGCGTCCTTGACGTTCGGGTAGTTAAGGCGGATGAAGAAATCGAACTTGCTGCGGTCGTTGAATCCGATCACGCGATAGGTGCCGACCGGTGTTTTCCTGTCGCCGAGCCGTTGTTTGTTCCCCGGGCCGCCCCGGCCCAAGGCGATGCGATAAACCTTGCGGACTTCCTCACCCTCCCGAACGATGAGCAGGCGTTGGGATTTCTTGATTTCGATGTCATACGAAGAGGCGGCCGCGACGGGAAACGATCCCAGGTGGATGAAACACAAAATGACCGCAAACCATTGTATCGGCGTGCGGAAATACGGGGACAGTTTACTTATTTCGCGCAAGTGTACATCTCGTTTTATGAGTTCTTGAAATAAGTAAATTGTCCCCGTATTTCCTTTGTTTGCTCACGCACCGAGCAATTTGAGAGTGGTGCTCATCAACGTGGGGGAAAGGGCGCGCTAATAGCCTGTGGTACCTAGGGAATCGTAGCGATGCGGGTGGGAGAGCGGTCTGAGAGGTGTCATGGTTTGAGCCGATTAGTGGTGCAGTTTAACGAAAAATTCGTCGGGAACGAATTTTCGCGTCGGCCCCGCAGGGGAGAAGGGCAGGGACGCGCTGAACAAAAATTCGTCGGGAACGAACTTTCGCGCCAACCCCGCAGGGGTGAAGCGCAGGGATGCGCTGAACAAGACCATGGCGCCTCTCAGAGCGCCATCCCAACGCCCAAGTCAATTCTTCCTAAGTCCGACAGGCTGCTTGGCCTCTTCCGTTGGCCCGCGAGATTTTAAAGGATCTGTCGGCCGTCGTACTACGCTAAGATGACGGTTGCGTATCCGTCCCGCGCATCGAAATCCACTAGTAGCCGAAACTTCTGAAAAACACGTCGCCGTCGTGATTCACTGGCTAATGGTGCTCCCGGTGACTATTTTTATCAGGCTGCCGGTTCTAGTCGCATTATCGAATCTGCCGCTCGCAAAGGGTGAATGGCGCTCGCCTTTCGCGCTTTGATGGAGTCGGAGCAGAAAAAAAGGGGCCATCGGCCCCTTTTTACGGAGTTTGTCGGCGTTCAGCGGTTGTTGATGTACATCGTGATTTCAAAACCGAACCGGACGTCGTTATATGCAGGAGTTTTCCAAGCCATGTCTGTTTCCTTTGCGAGTGGTCGAATTAAGTCTATCCGAATTGAAGCGATTTCCATGCCATATCTAGCGGATTTCACGTATTTCCAAAATATGCTAGCGTTCTCAATCAGTTAATTAACTTTACGATGGCCGCTGGGAATCATCTCGGTTGCCTTAGGGTCTCGCGCTGGTTGAATTTAGCCACCTCCGCTGAGCGATATCGACCAATTGGCGTCGCAATGTCCTGCAGCGTAGTACGCCTTCGCGCCCTATAATCCCGCCGCATGCAAGTCGCCCGTCCGCAGTCTCTTCGCCGGTTACTGCTGACTCACGAACTGGCGTTTTTGACTTTGGTAGTCATTATGGGTGGTCTTGCCAGCACCTGGGCCTATTTCTGGCAGCAATCGTCGGAAGAAACCATCCGCCTCAATTTCCTCGCCTACACAGCACAGGAGATACGATCACTATTATTCAAGCAAATCCAGGAGGTCTCCGTCGCCGGGCTCAAAGAGGATCCGCGCACACGTACACTGAATCGGCGTTACTCACGCACGATCCGGGAATTGTTCAACGAACTCAGGCGGAAATCTGCCCACCGCGGCGAGGATTACGCCGTGCAAGGGATGCAGGTTGCGTTCAGCCGACTGCAGGCCGATCTGCTTGAAACGCTCGACGATCCCTTCGCATTGAATCGTCTGGTTCGCTCGAAGTTGCTCGACCCCCAGTTCGAGCAACGCTTCGTGGCCGGTTTCGAAATAGCATTCGAATCTTTTACCGGTCTGATCGACCAACAACTAAACGCCCAGGAAGAAGACATCGGCTGGTGGATGGAAATCGCGCCGTTTGCCCTGACGCTGCCCGTATTGATCGGAATTGGCCTGTTGATCTTTTCACGGCGCAGTTTAACGCTCGGTTTCGTGCGCCCTATGCAGTCGGTCATGGTCGGCACCCGTGTCATGAGCGCCGGGGACCTGAAACGTCATCTGCCGGAAGTCGGCGTTGAGGAAGTCAGGGAATTGGCCCGCGGTATCAATCAGATGGCCGACGAGCTTGATGCGAGCCGCCACGCCCTGGTTGACGACGAACGCCAATCGGCGCTGGGTGCCCTGAGCCCAGTCATTGCGCACAATATTCGCAATCCGCTCGCCGCGATCCGGGCCAACGCCCAGCTGCTTGACGGCTCTGAGGACCCGCGGGAACTTCAAGACATCCGCGGCGCCATCATCGAGACGGTCGACCGGCTCGGACGCTGGGTGACGGCCTTGGTGTCCTACCTTCATCCGCTGAAACCGCAGCGCCGCCAGGTCGCGGCGGTCGAATTGATCGATGCGGTGGCTGGTATGCTCGAGTCGCGTTTTGCCGAGTTCGATATCCGTTGCCGGAGGGGAGGCTGGGACGCCGCGGCGCTGATCGATGCCGACCGCGATCTCATGGAGCAAGCGCTGTACGGACTCGTCAACAACGCCATCGAGGCTTCAGCCGCAGGCCAGACCGTTACGCTCGCGGTCGAGCAGCGCAATGGCGAGGTTCGAATGACCATTGGGGACCGCGCTGGCGGCCTGCCGTTCAAACCCGAAGCGACGGAATTGACACCAGGTCCCAGCACGAAACGATTCGGGACGGGACTCGGCATACCGATTGCGTTCAAAATATGCAGTACGCATGGTTTTAAGCTGGAATTTTCGATCACGGAGGGCGAAAGTACGGACGTAGTAATCACGGCACCGAGTGCGGTAAAGGTAGACGATTATGACTCTGAGTGACGACGTCGAATCAATGTCGGCCGAGGTGTCCGCTATTCGCGCGACAATCGTCCTCATCGAGGACGAGGCGCTTTTCGCCAAGGCCGTCATTCGCCGCCTTTCCAAGTCGGGCTTTAACTGCGTTCATGCCGCGACGCTCCGTGCTGCCGCCGAATGTCTGGAAACCGCCGAACCGGATCTAGTGCTGCTCGATATGCGCCTTCCGGACGGATCGGGACTCGATTTTTTGCAGCGCCTGCGAGAAACCAGTGATGTTCCCGTGATCGTCATGACCGCCTATGGCGAAGTCGACGACGCCGTGGCCGCGATGAAACACGCTGCTTCTGATTACCTCAATAAGCCACTCGACTTGGATGAACTACAGATCAACATCGAAAAGGTGCTGGCTGCGAGCGCGATCAATCGGCAGCTCGAATATTCCAAGGCCCGGGAAAGTAATCGCCCGGATGTGGTCGAAATGCTCGGCGAATCGACACAGATTTCCTTGATCCGCGAACAGGTGAAAAAGATCGCTGGGCTCGTGAACGCCGGTACGGTTCCGCCGACGGTTTTGCTCACCGGTGAGACGGGATCCGGCAAGGACGTAGCGGCGCGGATGCTGCATCGTTGTTCAGGCCGCAGGTCGCGGCCCTTTGTACATGTCGATTGCGCCGCGCTGCCAAAGGATCTTATCGAGGCGGAATTGTTCGGCCACGTCAAAGGTGCATTTACCAATGCTGTCAATGAGCGGACCGGCCTCATCGAAGCCGCCGAAGACGGCATCGTTTTCCTCGATGAAATTGGCGAGATTCCTTTGGAACTGCAGGCTAAACTGCTGGCCGTGCTAGAACGACGCTTCCTGCGGCGCATCGGCAGCAGCCATGAACGGCGTACCGCCGCCTGGTTCATCGCCGCAACCAATCGTTCGGTCGACGAAATGGTCGCCGCAGGAACGCTGCGCTCGGATCTCTATTTCCGTCTCAAGGTGCTGACCATAGAATTGCCGCCGTTGCGCTTACGTAATGGCGACGCGGTGATTCTGGCCAAGCATTTTGCGAAGGAGGTGGGCAGCCGTTACGGACTCGGCGAAATCGAATTATCGGAAGCGGCGGAACGCCGCATAAAGCATTATTCCTGGCCCGGAAACGTTCGAGAATTGAACCATGTGCTGGAACGAGCGGTGTTGTTGTCGGGCAACGGTGCTCTTGACGAGAGTACCCTCGGACTAGACGGAAATATCCCACCCGATCCGGTGGCTCCGCCGATCTTCGACGAAATGACGCTCGAAGAAATGGAAAAGCTGATGATCGAACGCGCCCTCAAGGCCAGCGCAGAGAACGTATCCGAAGCCGCGCGCCGGCTTGGTATCACGCGCATGGCGATGCGTTATCGCATGCAGAAGTACGGGCTACACGGTGCGGGCGGTTGAGGCCTGCGCGGCGCGTGCAAATGTAGGGGTCCGCCGGCAGGCGAACTACGATGACACGATTTTCCTGCAATGGGGCTAAGGAACCTCTGCATAATTCATCGCCCATCTGCCTGGCCCGTGAAATCGCGGAGCCTTACGTTACGAACCTTGCCCAGTCCCCGCTATGGGCTGCGATTCGTGCCTTGATCTGCACCATTGCATGAACCATTCAGACGCACCATGACTTATTCAGAGGTTCCCTAATGCAGTTTCAAGCGCGGTTTGCTGGTACGGGTGAGGAAATTGGCGATCGTGATCAAGACGGTTCTGACTACGCCTTGGATGGCGATCTGGTGCATTTTGTAAAGTGATAAGTACGCCCAGCGGGCGAGGCGACCCTCTACCGGGATGTTGGTCGGTTTACGGCCGAGAAGATTGCCCATGAGGTTTCCGATCGCGCTGTGTTCGCTCAGATTGATGAGCGAACCAAAATCCTTGTATTGGTACTCGGGCAGGTTTTTTCCGCACACGCGTCGCTCGATTGACCGGGCTGCCAACTGGGTCTGCTGATGCGCGGCTTGCGCGCGCGGCGGCACCAGCTGGCCTTTCTTTCCCATCGGGCAGGCGGCGCAATCACCCAGCGCGAAGATGTCGCCGTCGCGGGTCGTCTGCAAGCTTGATCGCACCACCAATTGATCGAGCGGGTTCGTTTCCAGCCCGTCCAGCTCCGCGAGTACCGATGGCGCCTTGATCCCTGTGGCCCAAACCTTTATCTCGGCCGCAATGAATTCGCCGCTACGGGTGTGAAAGCCTTCCGGCGTGGCTTCGGTCACCAGTTCTCCCGTATGAATAGTTATTCCGAGCTGTTCGAGCAACCCGTGGGTGGCGCTCGATACCCTCTCCGGCAGCCCGGGAAGGATCCGATCCGAGCCTTCGATCAAATGGATCCGCACGTCGCGTTTGACATTGATCTTATCCAAGCCGAAGCCGACTAAAGTGGTAATCGAATAATCGAGTTCCGCGGCCAGTTCCACGCCCGTCGCACCCGCGATCGCGATGTGCAACTGACCCGGTCGCACGGGTTCGCTCTGGGCATTTGCCGCGTAGCAGGTTCGAACGAGATGCTGATGAAAGACATCTGCCTCCTCTCGCGTGTCGATGAAGAAACAGTGGCGCGTGATCCCGTCCATGCCGAAGTCATTCGTCACGCTGCCTATCGCAATGACCAGGATATCGTAAGCCAGGATTCGTTCCGGTATGTACTCGCGGCCTTCTGCGTCGGATGAAGCGGCAATCGTAATCGTCTTGCGATGGCGGTCGAGACTTTTGAGGGCACCCAGTCGAAACTTATAGCCGTTCCAATGGGCATGCGCGAGATAACTCAATTCGTCTTCATTGGAGTTGAGGGTCCCGGCCGCCACTTCGTGTAAGAGCAGTTTCCACAGGTGTGAATGCGAGTGATCGACCAACGTGACTTCAATGTCATCACGCTTTCGATATCGCTTGCCAAGTTTAGTGGCGAGTTCCAGACCGCCGGCGCCACCGCCGATGAGAACGATTCGAGTGAGTTGGGACCGGTGCACGATTCCACCGAAAATCGGACGAAAGGGTTTGCGGGTTTGTGGGTTTGTGGGTTTGTGGGTCTATAATATCGGAGGTAGCGGCGCCGCGCCATGTCACTTTGGAGGGTACCCTCTTGAGGTGCGTTCGTGCACGAATGGAGGTGAATGTCGATGGATAAAAGCACTCAAACCGAAATTGAAGCGGCCGCCTATCGGCGTTTGCGCGATTACCTGCGCGATCATACCGACGTGCAGAACATCGACTTGATGAATCTTGCTGGGTTCTGCCGCAACTGCCTTTCGAAATGGTACCGCGCGGAAGCGGAATCCCGCGGGGTGGAGATGGATTACGAGCAGGCTCGTGAACTAATTTACGGCATGCCTTTCTCGGAATGGAAAGCGAAATACCAAGTGGAAGCATCTGCCGAAAGCCAGGCCAAGTTCGCCGAGCGCCAGAAACAGGTGGATCATTAGCCCGCCATTGACCTGGCATGACGGATCGTCGTGGAACTGCGTGTCAGACTCAATCTTCTGCTGTCGCTGATCCTGTTTCTGGCGCTGTCAATTGGCGCCGTTTATTCCTTGGGCAATGCGCGTCGTGCAGTCGTCGAAGAACTGCGGGCGTCGAGCGAGCTGGCGTCCACCTTGATCCAGAATCTGCTCGGCGGCACGGGCAGTCCAGTGGAGCCGGGTTTGTTGTACGGGATGCTAGAGCAGCTCGAGATAAACACGGAAACAAGGCATTTGAACATCACGGTTGCGTCCAGCGCACCGCTGCCGGTGAACATCGAGCGCCGCGAAAAACGGGGACCGCGAGGAATTCCGGGGTGGTTCTTTTCGCTCGTGCGCCCCGACCCAGCCAGTCTGACGCGTACCGTCGAATTCGACGGCGCAACGATCCTGATCGCCGCCGATCCCACCGACGAGATAAGTGAAGCCTGGCGGGAAACCCGCGTTACGGTTTCGGTCATGTTTGCGGTCTTCGTCGGCGCTAACGTCGTCGTGTTTTTGTTTCTGGGGCGCGCTTTGACGCCCCTGCAGGAATTATCACGCGCGCTCACAGGCATCGAGCGCGGGGATTATGCATCACGGCTAAAGGCCGTCGGCGTGCCCGAGCTCGATGCGATTTCGGAGCGATTCAATCTCATGGCGGAAGTGCTCGAGCAGAGTCACGCTGATAACGCCGTGCTGGCGCAGCGGTCGCTCGCGACCCAAGAGGTAGAGCGGCGTCACCTGGCGCACGAGCTGCACGACGAACTGGGCCAATCGATCACCGCGATCAAGGCGCTAGCGGTGTCGATCATTGAAAGGTCGCGATCCACCGATCAAGCGGTGGCGGCCAGCGCGGCGACGATCACCGACATCTCGGGCGACATCTACGCACGGGTACGCGAGATGATGACGCGCCTGCACCCTGTCATTCTGGATGAATTGGGGCTCTTACCCGCGGTCGAACTGATGGTCGACGATTGGAACACTCGCCATCGTGATTGCTTCTGCAGCTTGCAGGCTAAGTGCGACCTGCCGCCGCTGGAAAAGGACGCCCGCATTGCCGTCTATCGCATCGTGCAGGAAGCGCTGACAAATATCGCCAAACATGCGCACGCAAGCAAAGCCTCGATCGCGCTCGAAGTGAAATCCGGTCCGGGCGGTGAAGCTTGTATTGTCGTCGATGTCGCTGATAATGGCATGGGCTTCGATCCATGCCGCGAAAGAAGAGGGCTGGGCCTGGTCGGTATGCAGGAGCGTGTCAATGCCATGAATGGACGGTTGGAAATCGACACTGCACCGGGACAAGGGGTCAGGATCACGGCCAGTGCTCCGCTCGAACCGATCAGCCACGCGGTAACAATCGATGGCTAGTTCTGGCGTCATCCGCGTCCTGCTGGTCGACGATCATGCCGTGGTGCGGGCGGGCTTTAAGACCCTGCTGGAAAATCAGGGTGATATTGATGTCGTCGCCGAAGCGAAAAACGGCGAATCCGCCTGCCGGCAGTTTGCCGAATGTGATCCGGATATCGTCATCATGGACTTGAGTCTTCCCGGAATCGGTGGTCTCGAAGCGATCCGACGCATCGTGGCGCGGCAGAGCGCCGCCCGGGTGCTGGTGTTCAGCATGCACGAGGACACTGCCTTCGTCGAAAAAGCCTTGCAGGCGGGCGCCCGCGGTTACATCGGAAAGAGTAGCGCGCCGGTCGTGATGGTCGAAGCCGTCCGCCAGATTGCCGGCGGCAACGTCTACATCGATCCCGATATTGCACAGCGTCTGGCGTTCAAGAAAACCAAGGGCGACAAGTTGCCGTTCGATGCGCTGACCACGAGGGAATTCGAGATATTCTGTCTCCTCGCCGAAGGATCCAGTGTCAACGACATCGCCGAACGCCTGTCACTCAGCTACAAGACCGTGGCCAACTACTCCACACAGATCAAAAGTAAGCTCGAAGTCGGCACACCCGCCGAGTTAGCGCGGCTCGCCATCAGACACGGTCTCGTTTCGGCCTGACCGAAGTTCTGCGCGCCGGTTTGAAACGCGGGAAAAAATCCTGCGGTTTTTAGGCGAATTTCCCACCGGTTCATCGAACCCCGGCCTTTACAATTGCTCGCCGTTCTCAAACGGGCGATTTCCCCACCGATGGAGCAAACCTTGGCCCCCCTGACGCGACTACGAATTTTTGTCCGGGCCGTTGCCGCGCTGAGCGCCGCAGGCTTTTCACCCATCGGTCTCCCGGCGGAAGGCGCCGGCTTTGACGAGGAGATCATGGTCGTCGCCCCGGTGCCTGGCGGGAGTTCGCGGCTTGATCTGAACAAGCTGCCGTTCAATGTGCAGGCGACCGACGCCGATGCCCTGGCGCGCGCGCAGAGCACGGACCTAACCGATTATCTCGGTACCCACCTCGGCAGCGTGAATATCAATTCGGCGCAGAACAATCCGCTGCAGCCAGACGTTCAGTTTCGGGGCTTTACCGCCTCGCCGCTGTTGGGCCTCCCGATGGGAATTTCCGTTTATCAGAATGGTGTGCGCATCAATGAACCCCTGGGCGATTCAGTAAGCTGGGACCTCCTGCCCCAATCAGCGGTGCACAGCATGAGCCTCATCGGCGGTGCGAATCCGCTGTACGGCCTCAACACGCTCGGCGGCGCCTTATCGATAGAAATGAAAAACGGCTTCAATTTCCAGGGCCATCAGGCCGACGTGAAAGGCGGTTCGTGGCAGCGCGTCATTGCGACTGCGGAGAGCGGCGCCAACAATAGTAGGTTTGGCTATTACCTAAATGTCCATTACTTCAACGAAGAAGGCTGGCGCGATCTTTCCGACTCAGAGGCGACAAACGTGTTCGCAACCTTGAGTTATCGTGGCGAGGCAACCGAGGCCAACGTCAGTATTCAGTATGGTGAGAGTGAGTTGATCGGCAACGGCCCGGCACCGGTCGGTCTTTTGCAAATCGACCGGGAAGCCGTCTTTACGGCACCCGACATTACGGAAAATTCCATGCACATGTTCATCGTCGACGGGTCGTACGCGTTTAGCGACACCGCGAGGCTCGATGCGGATGCGTTTTATCGAAAGAATCAGACCGACTCCTTCAACGGCGATGGTTCGGATTTCCTCGCATGCGGGCTGGCCGGCGGGACCTTTCTCATCGAGGGCATCGAAGCGGAAGATCTTGAAAAACTCGGGCTCGACGACGACGACATCTGCGCGGACAACGCGCTGTCGGCGGTCGATCCGGACGCGTTGGAAGCGGCTTTGAATGCGCTGCTCGCGCCCGGAGATCGAGCGTTCGATATCGATGATTTGACCACTGAACTGTCGGGCAGCGGCGTGATCGCCGATGACGCGATCAACAACATCAGTGACCGCAAACAGGAAACCTATGGTACGGATTGGCTGATGACGTTTTTGGGCGACGTATTCCATCGCGGCAACTTTCTGGTCGTCGGCTTTAGCTATTTCAACGGCGGCGCAGATTTCAATTCGGTCACCGAATTGTCGAACATCGATGCCGTGACGCGTAGCACGGCGGGACTTGGCGTCGGCACCTTTGTCGACGACGTCGCGACCATGGTCTCGACGTCGACCGAGACCTGGAGCGTGTTCTTCATGGATACGATCGACCTGACTGAACGGCTGTCGCTGACTTTCGGCGGCCGCTATAACGACACCCGCATCGAACTTCGCGATCGTTCGGGTGAACGGCCGGAACTCGACGGCGCTCATGGCTTTAGGCGGTTCAATCCGTCTGTCGGCATTACCTTTGACATCGGCCTGGATAACAACGTATTCGCCGGCTACAGTGAGTCGTCGCGAGCGCCAACGCCGATCGAACTCGCGTGCAACGACGGCGTTTTCCAGTTGGCACGCGAGATCGCCGCCGCACACGGTGAAGACCCGGATGACGTCGATTTCGAATGCCGTCTGCCCAATGCGTTTCTGGCCGATCCGCCGCTCCACGAGGTGGTCGCCAAGAGTATCGAGATCGGCGTCCGCGGACAGCTAGGCGCGGTCCGACATCGACTCGGATATTTCCGCACGATCAATAAGGACGACATCATTTTTCAGACCACAGGGCGCTCGACAGGTTTGTTTGCCAACGTCGACGAAACCAGGCGCGAAGGATTCGAATCGGCTATTGCCGCGACTTTCGGCCGTTTCGATTGTTCGATGTCGTACAGCTACCTGAGAGCGACCTTCGGAAATGACTTTCTCGCCCTCAGCCCCTCGCATCCAATCGCGAATGACGACGGTGAAATCAGGGTGAGCGATGGTGATCGGATCCCGGGGATCCCCGAGCACCAGCTCAAGTTCAGCACGGATTACCAGTTGCCGTGGAACCTCCGCATTGGCGCCGAAGTGATCTACAACTCAGACCAGGTCCTTCGCGGCGACGAATCGAATCAACTCGACGAAGTCGATGGCTATACCGTGGTCAATCTGCGTGCCACCTACGTGTTCAATCAGCACCTGGAAATTTTTGCGCGGGTGACCAACGTGTTCGACGAGGAATACGAAAACTTCGGACTGGTGGGTGAAGAACCTGGCGACATCCTGCCGAACCTCGTCAATCAAAGCCCGGTCTACTTGGGCGCCGGGGCCGAGCGCGGCGCCTGGGCAGGCATTCGGCTGCGTCTTTAGCGAGCGGACTCCTACGAACCGGTGTGGCAATAACGTTTGGCGGTGATGACCTAAGAGCCCGCTTGTGGGCGAATGACGTTTTCTAGTGTGAGGGTGCACCCGGATTGCCCCGGCCGCTTCCGTGCCGATCGTTCAGTCGTCGATCGCGATACCCCAGGGAAACTTGCCGACCGGTATGGTGGTGAGAACCGAATTTGAATCCGTGTCGATGACCGAGACCTGGTGATCGACACCGTCCGTCGAGTAAAGACGTTTGCCGTCCCGGCTCAAGGCCAGGCTCCAGACGCGTTTACCTACCGCAATGGCCTTGATGATTTCAAGCGACTGGGCGTCCAGCACGAAGACACGGTTGGCCCGACCGCCCGCCACGAATAATCGGTTGCCGTCGCGGCTGATCAAGACATCCTTGGGCTTGGCCTTATCGTCACTCAACGCCACCTTGCCAATGATCGTACCGGACGCCACGTCGATTTTCTTGACCTCGCCGCTGATCTCGCTGGTCGCGTACGCCGTTTTACTGTCCGCACTGAAAGTCGCCGCACGCGGCCGCGCGCCGACCAGGATGTTGTGGATGATGGTATGACCGGGGATGTCGATCAGGTGCAGCATATTGCTCGATTCACTGGTTACGATCACGTACCTGCCATCAGGCGAAATTGCCACGCCCTCAGGCTCGATACCGACCTCGATCTCGGCGACGAGTTCACCGGTTTTCGGATTGAATACGGACGCCTTTGCGTCCTCTTCGTTCGATATGTAAATGTTTCCGTTCTGGTGCACGTCAAAGGTTTCCGGATCGTCCCCGCTCGGAAACGTTCGTACGACTTTGAGGGTTTCACGGTCTATCACCGCGATGTGGTTGTCGCCACTGACCGCGACGTAGATTTCGCTCCTGTCAGGCGCGAGCCCGATCCCGCGCGGCCGATTGCCGACCGGTATGGTCTTGATGACCTTATTTGTTTCAGTATCGATCACGCTGATACTGTCGCTGCGTTCATTGGTCACGAACACATGCCCCGCAGCAAAGGTGACCCGAAGGTGACCGGCGCTAAGGACCCGATCAGAAGTAAAATCGCTATTCGCATCGAGGACTCCGTGTGGATTAGGGTGAGCTAGCTGTTGAACATCCGAGGCGAGTGATGCACGGATTCCCTACTTGGGGCATTCCGCCAGGCCGAGGCTGTCGAGATTGGTGATCCCCACGATGCCCCGGACGGGCGCCTCGCCGACGATCTCGTCGTTTTCTACCAATAGCAGCGGTTGTCTCAATTGTCCGGTATCCCGAAAGCTCATGTCGATGCCCTTTTGACCGTCGAATACGAGATCAGTTTGCATCGATTCAAGCGCGATAGCGGGATCGGCGCTGCCTGTCCGCGCCACGGTGTCGGACAATAATTTGACCGCAGCCCACGCGGCCCAGGCCTCGTCCGTCATGGTCTGCCCGGATGCTTTGCGGTATCGCTTATTGAGTTGCCCCGCGGCGTATTTCTTGAAAGCGGGGTGCCAGGCCCGTGAAAGTGCCCCTGAGCGTGGGTTCTTGCGCCGCCATTGTTGCAGCGCATCTTCGTGCATCGCGTGGCTCGGGATGGTATGGAACAGGTTACCTCGGCATTCTTCGCGAAGTTCATCGTCCGGCGCCGTCGCGTTCAATACGGGAATGCCGACCGCCTCGCCCGACAATTTCAACAAGCGCAGCGGCGACACGGCGGCGACGATGGCGCTGGGACGAATAGCGACAGCCTGGCCGGCATCCTCGACCGTCACCAGTTCGTAATGAAGAGCGAGGAATTTTCCCTGCGCATTCGCCTCGTCGATGCCCTGTTGCGCACCCTTATGGGCGTCGGTATCGGCCGTGCCGAGAAACCCGATGCGGACCGTGGTCGTCTCCGCGGGGGCTGGCAGCGTGGCGAGAGCGCAGGCTAGCCAGATTAAGATGCCGTATCGGCGAGAGACACGCTCGACACCGCTCGAAAATCGAAGTTCACGGGCATGCGACAAGGGCCTGCCTGCGGGATGGATAGAAGCGCGTATCGAGGCGTGCATGAGTTCCTAATGTCTGATAGATGAGAATGAATTGCATTTGCGCGAAGCCGCGCCCGTACTGGTTTTTTACGGGATTTCTCGTTAGTCTGGGCTGCTCAGGTCGCCGCCAATAATACAACGCATTCTAAGTTGGCGCGGAACATAATTCCTGAGCGATTACGCTGAAGCGCAATGCGAACAACCCATGCACGGCAGGTCTCAGTTTCTCGGCCGCAGGATCTCTGCGGTGGCGGTACTGTGCCGTCAGGCTAGCCGCCGTGGCGTGATAAGCATTGTCGATCGTCCCAACCGAAACGGCCGGTCTGAAGGCCGTCATTGAGGAGATACCCAATGCTCAAAGCCCTGCAACTCGAACCGGAAAAGTGCACCGGCTGCCTGCAGTGTGAGATGGCGTGTTCCTACGAAAACGAGGGCCTGTTCAATCCCTCGAAATCACGCATCAAGGTATTCACTTTCCATGACGAGGGGCGGTTTGCACCGTACACCTGCTCGCAGTGCGCCGAAGCGTGGTGTATGCATGCCTGTCCGGTCGAGGCCATCGTGATCAACCCGGACACGGGCTCGAAAGACGTGATCGAAGAGATCTGCGTCGGCTGTAAGGTCTGCACCATCGCCTGTCCCTTCGGCACCGTCAATTACAACGCCGATACCGGCAAGGTCATCAAATGTGATTTATGCGGTGGCGAACCAGCCTGCGCAGAAGCCTGCCCAACGGACGCCATCACCTACGTCGATATCGATCATACCGGACTCGAACGGATGCGCGCTCACGCCGCGCAGTCGCTTCCCAAAGCTTAAAGCGAACGGCATAAACGAACACTCTCAGGAGCACCGACCATGGCATGGACACGTAGAATTCTCCGCGTCAACCTCACCGAAGGGACGTGTGCTGAGGAGCCGTTGAACATGGAATGGGCGATGAAATACATCGGCCAGCGCGGGCTCGCGACCAAATACCTCGTCGAAGAGATCGATCCCAAGGTCGACGCACTCTCACCGGAGAACAAACTCATCATGGCCACCGGTCCATTGACGGGGACTATGGCCTCGACCGGTGGGCGCTACTCCGTCATCTGTAAAAGCCCCCTGACCGGCGCTGTGGCCTGTTCCAATTCGGGTGGCTTCATCGGTGCGGAACTCAAGCAAGCGGGCTGGGACATGATCATCTTCGAGGGCAAGGCGGCGAAACCGGTCTACCTCTATGTAGAAAACGACCAAGCCGAGATCTGCCCTGCGGATGAAATCTGGGGCAAATCCGTGTGGAAAACAGACGAAATTCTGCATGCGAAATACCAGGATCCCCTCATCCGCATCGCCTGTGTCGGGCGCTCCGCGGAACAGGGGTGCCTGTACGCAGGCGTCGTCAACGATCTGCATCGCGCGGCCGGGCGCTCGGGAGTCGGCACGGTGATGGCTTCGAAGAATTTGAAGGCCGTGGCCGTGCGTGGTACCAAGGGCGTCGGCAATATTCGCGATGGCAAGGCGTTCATGAAGGTCACCAGCGAAGCCAAGGCAGTCCTCGCCGAGAACGCCGTCACCGGCGAGGGCCTGCCTGCACTGGGCACCCAAGTCCTCATGAACGTCATCAACGAAGTCGGCGCGATGCCGACCCGCAACATGCGCGAAGTGCAATTCGAGGGCGCGAGCAAGATCTCGGGCGAAGCCATGCACGAACCGCGCGAGAGCGACGGCAAGCCGAACCTGGTGACGAACGCTGCGTGTTTCGGCTGCACCATCGCCTGCGGGCGCATTTCAACGATCGATCCGCAGCACTACACCATACAAAACCGGCCGGAATACATCGGCGCTTCCGGTGGCCTGGAATACGAAGCAGCGTGGGCGCTCGGTTGCGACACCGGTGTCGACGACATCGACGCCTTGACCTATGCCAATTTCCTTTGCAACGAAGACGGCTGGGATCCCATCTCCTTCGGCTCCACAGTCGCCGCGGCGATGGAATTGTTCGACATCGGTGCGATCACCACCGAGGACACCGGCGGCGTCGAGATGAAATTCGGATCGGCGGAGGCGTTGACGAAGGCGGCCGAAATGGTTTCCACGGGCGAGGGCTTCGGCAAGGACCTGGGCCTGGGCTCCAAGCGCATGTGTGAGAAATACGGCCACCCCGAACTCTCGATGACGGTCAAGGGCCAGGAATTCCCGGCCTACGACCCCCGCGCCGTGCAGGGCATGGGCCTGGCCTATGCCACTTCCAACCGGGGCGCCTGCCATCTGCGCGGTTACACCGTGTCCTCGGAGATCATGGGCGTGCCCGTGAAGACCGATCCGCTGTCCACCGAGGGCAAGCCGGAACTCGTCAAGGCTTTCCAGGACGCGACCGCGGCGGTTGATTCCACCGGCTTGTGCGTGTTCACCACGTTCGCCTGGACGATGGAGGACATCGCGCCGCAGGTCGACGCCGCTTGCGAAGGCGGCTTCACGGCCGAATCGATGCTCGAAGCCGGCGAGCGGATCTGGAATCTCGAGCGCCAATTCAACCTCGACGCGGGACTCACCGCCGCCGACGACACCCTGCCGAAGCGCCTGTTGAAGGATGCTGCGAAGACCGGCCCGGCCAAGGGCATGGTCAACCGGCTCGATGAAATGCTGCCTCAGTACTACGCGGCGCGAGGCTGGACCGAGGAGGGCGTACCGACCGAGGGCACGTTGACCCGGCTTTCGGTCTAGCGGTAACCGAGTCGAAAACCGGTTGAAAAGCGGAGTGGATTTCTTATGCAGCACGTGATCATTGGAGCCGGCCCCGCCGGCGTCATCGCCGCGGAGGCCTTGCGTAAACTGCAGCCCGACGCGGTCGTAACCCTCGTCGGCGACGAACCGGAGCCGCCGTATTCGCGCATGGCGATCCCGTATTATCTGGCTCGGCAAATCAAAGAAGAGGGCACCTACCTCCGTAAATCCGACGACCATTTTCGCGACCGCAACATTGCGATCGTGGAAGGTAAGGTCACCGCAATCGATCGTTCAGCCAGGCAGTTGAAGCTCGAAGGTGGCAGTGAAGTGCCCTATGACAAGCTGCTCATTGCAACCGGCGCGGTCCCGGTATCGCCCCCGATCGAAGGTATCGACTCTCCAGGCGTGACCGCGTGCTGGACCCTGGAAGATGCCCGCAGGATCGCGTCGACGTCGAAACCGGGCGCGAAAGTCGTGTTGATGGGCGCGGGATTCATCGGCTGCATCATTCTCGAAGCGTTGGCGAAAAGCGGCGCCCAGCTGACGGTGGTCGAAATGGAAGACCGCATGGTGCCGCGCATGATGAACGATATCGCGGGCAATATGCTCAAGGAATGGTGCGAAAGCCGCGGCGTAAATGTGCTCACGTCGACGCAGGTGACAGCGATCGAAAAAAGCGGCAAGGGACTCCGCGTCGTACTCGATTCGGGCGAGTCGCTCGACGCTGACTTGGTCGTCTCGGCGACGGGCGTGCGGCCCAACGTCGATCTCGTCGCCGATGGCGGTATCGAGATCGATCAAGGCATTCTCGTCAATCGACACATGCAGACGAACGACCCCGACATATTCGCCGCCGGTGATGTGGCGCAGGGCATCGATTTCTCGACCGGCGAATATTCGGTCCAGGCGATACAGCCGACCGCCGCCGACCACGGGCAACTTGCCGCACGCAACATGGCCGGGCTAGAGGGCGCCGTGCATAAAGGGTGCGTGAATATGAATGTACTCGACACCATCGGCCTCATCTCGAGTTCGTTCGGATTATGGATGGGCAAAGAGGGCGGCGATTCCGCGGAGCTTTTGAACCGAGAGCGTTACCGTTATTTAAATCTCCAATTCGAAGACGACGTTCTCGTGGGCGCGACGAGCCTCGGGCTGACCCAGCACGTCGGCGTTCTGCGCGGTCTGATCCAGACGAAGACGCGTCTCGGCGGCTGGAAGCAGAAACTGATCGACGATCCGACCCGCATCATGGAAGCCTATCTCGCGAGTACGCAGGCGGTCGGTTTCAACGCCGCGATATTGTAGAAGCCCGTCCGGTTCGTCGATGCCGCGGTTGCGCCGCTCATTCCGCGCTGATATTTCTTGAAGATTACCTTCAAACTGTTTGCATCGCTCACCGAGTTCCTGCCGGACGACGCCGAGCAGAACATCGTCGAGATCAATGCGAGTCCGAAAGATTCGGTACACGACCTTATCGATCGCTTTCGCGTGCCGCGGGAATCGGTGCATCTAATTCTTGTCAACGGCATCTACGTCGTTCCCGAAGATCGCGACAAACCGATCCTCAAGGAAGGCGACGTATTGGCAATGTGGCCACCCGTCGCCGGTGGTTGAATCCGCGTAGCCGCGCGTGGGGCATTCCGCTGACAAGCCGGCCCAGGTTGCCGAGCGACTCTTTCAGACCGCGATCACGCTTCATCAGGATGGGGCGCTGCAGCGGGCGGAACATTTGTACCGCGAGGTTCTGCGGCAATTTCCCCAGCATGCCGGGGCTCTGAACATGCTGGGAGTCATCGGTTGTCAAACCGGGAATTTCAAGCAGGGAGCGGGCCTGATCCGCCAGGCGATCGAACTCGATCCTAACAATCCGGATTACCACAACAATCTGGGGATGGCCACGATGCAAAACGGCGATCCGCCAGGTGCCTTGCCGTTGTTCGAACAAGCGGTCGCGCTCAAACCGCGCTTCGCGGAGGCGCAATTCAACCTCGGCAACGCGCTGTTGGCGACCGGCGAGGACGCCGCGGCAGAAAAGCACTACCGCAAGGCCATCCGCTCGAGGCCGGATTATGTCGACGCGATCAACAATCTCGGTAATCTGTTGAGGCAGAGCGGAAAAATGAACGAGGCGGGGCAGCTGTTTCGCAGGGTAGTAAAGCTCGCGCCCGACTTCCCGGGCGGCCATTTCAATCTTGCGCTTGCCCTGCAGGCGCAGGCGAACTACGAAGAAGCCATCGAAGCTTTCCGGCGTGCGCTCGAACTCGACGACCGATCCGCAGCTGTGTGGGAAGCGCTCGGTCACTGCCTGCGCCGGCAGGGTGCCCTCGACGATGCCGAAGCGGCCTTCGACGAGGCCCTGAAGCGGCAGCCGGATTCCACGGACTTGCTGAACGCTTTGGGCTTGGTGCAGTTTGCGAAAAATCGCGTTGACGACGCCCTGGCAAGCTTTGAGGCAGCCCTCGCCTTGGACGAAGCGCTGCCGCTGTCGCTGAACCACACCGGCATGGCCTGCAGTGCGCTCGGTGACCGGTCGCGGGCGGCCTCGCATTTCGAGCGGGCCATTGCCATAGAAGCCGGGTTCGGCGACGCCTACCGCAACCTCGCCGAGCTCGACTTGGACGAAGCGCAAATGCGCGACCTCGTCGAGCGGATCAGCGGCCAGCTTGCCAACGATACGCTGGCGCCCTTGCATCGCATCGACATGCAGTTTGCGCTGGGCAAACTGCTGGACGACCTCGGTCAATTCGAGGAGGCGTTCGCCGCGTTCGAAACAGCGAATCAATTAAAGCATGCCGATGTCCGCTTCAATGCGGGGGCCCAGACCCGCTTCATTGAAGCCATTATCGAGGTATTCAGCACCGAGTACTTCGAAAACGCCGCGGCTCACGGACTATCGAGTGAACAACCGGTCTTCGTTGTGGGCATGCCGCGCTCGGGCACTTCGCTCGTGGAACAGATTGCAGCAAGCCATCCGCGGGTCTTCGGTGCCGGTGAATTGACGTTTTTTCCGGAGCACATCATGAAGCTCGCGCGCCGGCTTGAGAGCAACAAGCCGTTTCCCTACTGCGTGAAAGGCAGCATGGAAGTGATCGCGCAGCTCGCGCCGGCCTATCTCCACCTGTTAAACCAGCGCGCTAGCGGAGCCGTCCGGGTCACCGACAAAATGCCTTATAACTTCCTCTACCTCGGGGTCATCGCCGCACTCTTCCCGCGGGCGCGCGTCGTCCACTGCCGCCGCGATCCGATGGCGACCTGTTTCTCGATTTACACGCGTAACCTGGCGGGGAGCCATCCCTATTCTTACGATCTCCAGGAGCTGGGTGCGGCTTATCGCGAGTATGAGCGCCTGATGGCGCACTGGCGGGCGGTACTCCCGATCCCGCTCCTGGACCTGGATTACGAGGGCCTGATCGCTGATCAGGAGGGGCACACGCGCGAGTTGATCGCGTTTCTCGGGCTCGACTGGGACGCCGCTTGCCTGGATTTCCACCGCACCGAACGCGCAGTGACGACGGCCAGCCAGTGGCAGGTCAGGCGTCCGCTCTACGCAAGCGCATGCGAGCACTGGCGGCATTACGCGGATCATCTCGAGCCGCTGCGCGACGTGCTCGCCGGCTCCCGCGCGGTCCAAGGAACCTCTGAATAAGTCATGGTGCGTCTGAATGGTTCATGCAATGGCGCAGATCAAGGCACGAATCGCCGGCCATAGCGGTGACCATGGGCAAGGTTCGTCGGTCAAGGCTCCGCGATTTCATGGGCCAGGCAGATGTGCCATGATTTTTTCAGAGGTTCCCTAAATCAGAGCAGCGGACACGAAACAGCATGGGAGATGAGCCTGAGGACATCGTCGAACAACGGGGCATGGGGATTTCCCACCGAGACTTTCACCGAATTTTTCCGCGCGTCGTAGAGGGTGCCGCCGTCGAGCGCGACGGTTTGCGGGTCAAGGTCGAATGGGAGGGAGGAAAGCGCCTGCAAATAGTGCTTTCAGAAGAAAAAGTACGGAAAATCGCCCTACTGCGGCTGATCTACCTCGACCTCGAATTCCGTTTCGAGAATTTTGCTGAAAGCGAGCGCGATGCCTTTCTCGAGCGCTTTCACCGGGCCTTTCAGAAGGGCGGCGGCTAGGGCACTGGGTCTGTGCGCCGGGCAGGCACCGGGCCGACGTGGCTGGCTAACGTTGCTTAAATGACACATTCCTATTAAACAGGCATCCGTGCGCGCCTTTTTTGTTGCAAAAGTGTTGGCATGACGCTCTTTTTTGTTTAGAATCGTGGCCGTTCTGTGATATCCCGTTGGAAGCCAAAGTGGTCCGCGCGCGGGCCTTGGCCCGGCAAGTAGAAGAAGGGGGATGCCGGTCAAGCGGGATTAAGAAAAACAGCAAGAGTTTTTAAGGCCCTTTGACATTAAGCCTTAGTTTTTAGAGTTTAGTTTTTAGAGTTAGGAGTGAAGTGATGGCGAATCAACTATCTAAGACCCGAATTGCCGCGGCAGTGAGCGCTGCTGTTCTCGGTGCAGGTCTGAGTGCACCGGCCGGTGCTGTCGTCGTCGTCGGCGGCAATGACGGTTGGGAGGTGAGCTTCGACGGCAACGTCAACGCGTTTTACACGGTCGGGGATTACGACGCCGGTTACGTGACTGCACCCGCGGATTCCGACAACTCGCGCGTCCACTCCGGCTTCCTGCCCGCTTTCTTCAGCTTCAATGTCAAGTCACCGACTGTGGGTGGTCTGACCGGTACCGGTCGCATCAGTTTTGCACCGGTCATTCATACGGGCGGTGCGAAGACGCAGTTCAGCCAGCAGGGCAACAGCTCATTCGGGACGGGCACACCCCTAGCAGGTGGTGCGCTCGACGGCATCAACGGCGCCACGATCGACACTCGTGAAGTGCTTGCCAACCTCGAAGGCGCGTTCGGCACTTTCAGCTTTGGCCGGACCCTGTCGCTGTTCGGACGCCAGGCCATCCTGAACGACATGACCTTGTTCGGCGTCGGCTTCGCTCCCGGCGCCAATCACTTCGGCTCGGTCACCTTCGGCCGCGTCGGCCACGGCTATACCTATCCGGATTTCACGGCGCGCTTCCAATACACGACCCCCAATATGAACGGCCTGCAGATCGCGATCGGCCTGTATGATCCGAGCACCATCGATTTTCGTGGCGGCGGCGGCGTGATTTCGGGCATTACCCTCGGTAACGGGACGGGTGGCCTGCTCGACGAAACCGACACGCCGCGCTTCGAGGGTGAAGTGAGCTACTCGACGAGTTTCTCGGGCGGCAACTTCAAGGTCAGTTGGCTCGACGGCCTGTGGCAGGAGATCGATTCGACCTGCACCGGTCCCAGCGCTACGATCGTTGGTGGTACCCCCGTCAACTGCGGTGGTCTCACGGCCAGTGCCTACGGCGCCGGCGTCAAGGCCGGCATGGCGGGCTTCGAGTTCGTTGGTTACTACCACGACAACGAGGGCCTGGGTTTGACGGCTCAGTTCAATTCCTTGGCAGTTGCCGTCGATTCGAGCGGCAACATCATCGAACGTGAGGGCGACGGCTACTACGTCCAGGGCACCTACACCTTCGACGGCAAGACCAAGGTCGGCGTTTCCTATGGTGAAGGCAATCTGGACAATGCCGGCGCGACGGCTTTACAGGGTAGCGGACACATCGAGCGATCGCTGTGGACGATCGGCGTCTATCATGACGTCAGCAGCTGGCTCAGGCTCATCGCCGAGTTCAACCATGGCGAATTGGACGCGGGCGGACCAGTGAATCCCGAAGCGGATACCTTCAGCGTCGGCGGCTTCCTGTTCTGGTAAGCACCGCCAGACCACGCAGAACACTTCTAACTGTGTTCAAGGCGCATCCGCGGATGCGCCTTTTTTTTTGGGGGGCCGGCGGAACTCGATTCGTGAATCTGGGGTTGAATGCTCGATGTGGCGCATCATCGCGCATCTGTTTAGAAAGAAAGAGTGCTTCGCTATAATGCGGCAACCCATCCGGATGGCAGTTTCAACGTCCTGAATCAATGATTGGTTTCGAGTTTCCGGCGTTACGCGTGCGGCGCGTGATCGGTGGCCTTGGGTTGCTGGCGTTGCCGATGGTGGCGCACGCCTTCGACCTCATTCCCAGTTTCTTCGAACACGAGCAGGTCAACGCCACGATCTGGGAACTCGAAGAACAATACGTGCGTCTCGTGCGTATCGAAAAAAGAGCGCCACCGAACGAACATCCCGTTGCACTCGAAGCGATAGAAGTGGAGCAGGCACTCTCCTCGCTGCGGCTGTGGGTCGCTGGTGGCATTCTGCGCGACGAAGAAGCGGTCGCCGTGTATCCGCGTAAGCAGGCGGCCCAGATCGCGCGCTACGTCACCGAAGCCCTGGTCAAGGCCGCGCCGGACGAGGACGTCACCTTCAATCTCCGCGGTTATGCCGACGTCATGCTGTCGCTCGCAAAAGGCAGGGAATGGACGACGGGTCGCATGTTTTACCGGGAAGGGAAGCTCAATCTGATCATCGGCGAGTACCGCAAGCGATTGGACAAGGGAAAGAAGAACGTCGAGGCGTCGTTCGGGATCATCGACGATTTCCGCGACGTGCATTTTCAGATGGGCACCCGCAGGAGCAAAGGCAAGATGCCGGGCCGCATCGTGACTACCGAAGGCGTCGAACTCCATCAAAACGGCAAGATTCGGCCTGACTGGGTCGTCCTCGACATCGAAAAAGCGGCCTTGGCGTTTCGCGAGTCGCAAATCCCCGTCGCCGTCCGCACGGAAGGACTCAAGGCCAAGGCGACAGCTGCGAGATTGACGCTGGAGCGCCGTGAGATGCGCCAGGAGATGGCGCGCATGCGCAAGGAGATCAAGGAAATGCAAAACACCAGCGGCGCGGTCTCATTGCAGTCGGTCGAGGACCGATTGGAAAAGCTTCAGCGACTGCTTGCCAAGGGCTTGATCACCGACGACGATTTCAATCGGCGTAAAGAGGAAATCCTGAAAGAGCTTTAAGGGGTGTGAGGCGGCGCGATCCGCGTTGTCCGAATGCCTTTTACCTTACCGCGCTTTGACGTTGGGAACTGCATCGGATCCATCGAGCCAATCTACTTGCGCCTGCTTTATCCTCACTGCGAGCCCGTCGTCGCCGAGCACCTCATAGTCGGGGACGGGCATGAGATCTACGTGGAGCAGTGCGGGAACTCCTCCGGGATACCCGTGGTGTTCCTGCACGGCGGTCCCGGCTCGGGCTGTAAACCCGATCACAGGCAGTTTTTCGACCCCAAGCGCTACAACATCATTCTGATCGATCAGCGCGGGGCGGGCCGTTCGCGGCCCTTTGGCTCGGTGGAACACAACGACACAGCGGCACTCATCGACGACATGGAAGCCGTCCGCGGGCGATTTGGCATCGATGCCTGGGTACTCTTCGGCGGTTCGTGGGGCGCGGCGCTATCGCTCGCCTACGCGGAGGCATTACCGGACCGCGTGCTCGGGATGATACTGAGAGGTACCTTTCTGGCGCGCAAGCGCGACGTCGATTGGTTTTTTCACGACGGGGCGAGGCGCTTTCTTCCGCGGCAGTGGCGGGAGTTCGTCGATCGTGTGCAAGCGCACGACCCGCATGAATTGGTGGCATTTCTTCATACCGCTGTTTTTTCCGATGATGCCGCGACGGTTGAGCGCATCGCACGCGCCTGGGAAGCCTGGTCGGGAGCTGTCGTCATGTTCTCGATCGACCAGGCCGGTGAGGATGCCAACGGTGACCTCACCGCGGCGATCGCCAAGACCCGCATCGAATTGCATTATGCAAAGCACGCGTATTTCTTTGCTGAAAATCAGCTCGTCGACAGGGCGGATCGAATTCCCCGGGTGCCGGTCACGATCGTGCATGGGGCGCGGGATCTGACCTGTACTGCGGATGCCGCCTGGGTGATCCACGGCGCGATCCCCGAATCCAATCTCGAGATCGTACGTACCGCGGGCCACCTTTCGAGTGAGCGACCGATGAAGGACGCCTTGGTCAGGGCGACCGACGGCATGGCGCTCGCGATCTCCGGTTCTTAGTGTGCTGTCCTGTACGCCTGCTCGGGCACGATAGCTGATGTTCAAAGCGATCCGCGAAGACGGCAGTCCTTTGATCGTCGGTATTCTGAACGTGACGCCAGACAGTTTTTCGGATGGCGGGCGCTTCGATACGCTCGAAAGTGCGTGCGCTCATGCCGTCAGCATGGTCGCCGACGGTGCCGATATCGTCGATGTCGGCGGTGAATCGACCCGACCCGGCTCCCCCGGTGTCGACGAAGGCGTCCAGATCGAGCACGTGATCCCCGTGCTCACCGCGCTTGCGTCACGCCTACCGCCCCACGTTCTCATCAGCATCGATACCCGCAGCCCGCGCGTGGCGGCGCGGGCTATTGATACCGGCGCTCGGTTGATCAACGACATTTCGGCTGGCGGTACTCCCGGGATGCTCGAACTGGCCGCTGAATCCGGTGCCGGGATCGTGCTGATGCACATGCAGGGAACGCCTGAGACGATGCAGCTTGCCCCGACTTACGAGGACGTCGTCAGCGAGGTCGAAGCGTACTTGGTCGGACGCGCCGACCTGGCCATTCGCGCCGGTGTGGATCCGCAGCGGATTGCCATCGATCCGGGGATCGGATTCGGCAAAACGCGGGGTCATAACCTGAAGCTGCTGGAACGGCTCGATCGGCTGGTAGCGACCGGGATCCCGGTCATGCTCGGCACCAGCCGAAAACGATTCATGGGCGCGATTTGTGGGGAGACTGAGCATGGCGAACTGGTCGGTGCATCGATCCGGGGATCGGATTCGGCAAAACGCGGGGTCATAACCTGAAGCTGCTGGAACGGCTCGATCGGCTGGTAGCGACCGGGATCCCGGTCATGCTCGGCACCAGCCGAAAACGATTCATGGGCGCGATTTGTGGGGAGACTGTGCAACCTGTGCCACGACCGCGATGGGGGTGGCTGCCGGCGTACGGCTGTTTCGCGTGCACGACGTCAAGCAGAATCGGCAGGCAGCCGACGTCGCCTGGGCCTGCCGCCGGGCAGCTGATTCGACATAGCGGCATAGCCGTCGCTCAGAGATGCGCGCTTAAGCCTCTGGTTCCCAGATTCAATTGCAATAAACCATAGAGAACACGGAGAAAGAAAATTAATAGGGCAGGTGTACGGTTATTATTTTTTCTTTTCGTGTTCTCTGTGATCTCTGTGGTTTTATTTAGTCGCTCTATGAAGAGCGCTTGCGGGTAAATAATTTCATCGGTTTAAGAAGCTTCGCTCGATGCTCGCATCTGTTTGCGTGAATTGCGCATGTTGCGAAAGATCAAGGGGCGTTCCGTGGCGGCGGGTTTTTCGGTCGCCACCCGTTCGATGCGTTCCACTTCACTCACGAGTTCCGCATGGTGCGGAGATTTGTCACAAACGGGATCGGCCGCCGTCGCGTCACCCGTCATCATGTAGGCCTGGCAGCGGCATCCGCCGAAGTCCTTGGTTTTTTCCGGGCAGCTCCGACATGGTTCCTGCATCCAATCGAATCCGCGAAAGCGGTTGAACGCATCTGAGTCCGACCAGATCGCCTCGATGGAGTGATCCCGCACGTTGGGGAATTCCAGGCCCGGAAGCTGGGCGGCGGCGTGGCAGGGCAGTGCCGTGCCGTCCGGTGCAATGGTCAGAAAGATCGAGCCCCAACCGTTCATGCACGCTTTGGGACGATTCTCGTAGTAGTCCGGAACGACGTAGATGATCTTCATGCGATCCTTCATGCGCTCCTGGTAGCGATGGGCCACGGCTTCCGCCGCTTCCAGCTGTGCGCGTGTCGGCAGCAGGGTATCGACGTTCAGTTTCGACCATCCGTAATACTGGGTACTGGCGAGTTCGACGTAATCCGCCTGAAGATCGATGGTCATGCGCAGGATGTCCTCGATCTGATCGATGTTGTGGCGGTGGATCACGATGTTCAGGACCATGGGGTAGCCCTGTGACTTGACGGCGCGCGCCATGTCGAGTTTATGCTGGAAGCTCTGTGTGCCGCCGAGGTAATCGTTGAGTTCCTCGTCGCTCGCCTGAAAACTGATCTGGATGTGGTCGAGACCCGCTTCCTTGAAGCGGGCGACCCGATCGCTATCCATGCCGACGCCGGAGGTAATTAGATTGCTGTAATAGCCAAGGTCGCGTGCTTCGGCAATGATGGTCTCGAGATCCCGTCTGATCAGCGGTTCACCGCCGGAGAGGCCGAGTTGCATCGCCCCCATCGCGCGCGACTCGCGCAGAACTCGAATCCATTCATCGGTATCGAGCTCACGTTCGACACGGGCGATATCGAGTGGATTCGAGCAATATGGGCATTGCAGCGGGCAGCGATAGGTGAGCTCGGCGAGCAACCAGAGCGGTTTGCCGGAAATGTCAGATGTTGATCCAGCCGTTGTCACGCGCTTGCTCCAGGAATTTCAGCACATCGTCGTCCAGATCCGCTTCGGGAAACACGGACTTGAGGTCGTCGATGATAACAGTGACCGAATTCTGCCCGTCGACGCGCTTGAGTATTTCGCCGGCGCTGGTGCTCAGCTTCACCATGCCTTCGGGATAGAGCAGGACGTGGCAATCCTGTGCCTGCTCCCACTGCAAGCGAAACATCGAGGTGATACATGGCACGCGGTCGTCAGGCATGGGACGCGAACATTACATCGAACAGCAATGATAGGGCGGCATCTTCTCGATATAGGCCATCCACATGGCATCCAGCATCGTCCACAATATGTCGAGCTTGAATTGCAGGATGTTCAAAGCATATTCCTGTTCGGAACGGGTCGAAAAGTGGACCAGCGTTACCCGCAGTCCGTGTTGCACGTCGCGCCGCGCTTCGTTCAGCCGCTTGCGGAAATAGTTGTATCCTTGTGGTTTGATCCACGGGTAGACTTCTGGCCAGTTGTCCAGGCGCCGTTGGTGAATTTTGGGCGCGAAGAGCTCGGTCAATGAAGAACAGGCCGCTTCCTCCCAGGTTGCCGTGCGGGCGAAATTCACGTAGCCGTCGATGGCGAAGCGGACGCCCGGCAGCACGTGGCGCTCGTCGATCAACGCTTCGCGCGACAATCCGACGGCTTGGCCGAGTTGCAGCCACGCTTCGATGCCGCCGTCATCACCCTCGACGCCGTCGTGATCAATGATGCGCTGGACCCACAACCTGCGGGCCTCGCGGTCGCGGCAGTTCGCCATGATCGCGGCATCCTTGACGGGAATGCTGGTTTGGTAATAGAAACGGTTGGCGACCCAACCCTGGATCGCGTCCTTATCCAGGTCACCTTTGTTCATGCGCACGTGATAGGGATGGTGAATATGATAAAAACGTTCCTTGTCGCGCAGGCGGTATTCGAACTCGTCCCGGGACCAGGGCGCTGAATCCGATTTTGGCGGTGTCTTGACGGCGAGTTGAGCCAAGATGGATCGATCGTCGGTGAAAGGGGGCGGGAAACGTCAGCCGCGGGGGCTAGTTGAATTCAAAGCCCGAAGGACCGCGGCTGCGGTCCTTCGGAGGGGCGACATTAACGGTTGTTAATGTACATCGTCACTTCGAAGCCGAAGCGAACATCGTTGTAGGAGGGAATATCCCACTGCATTTTTTATGCTCCTATCATTGCTTAGAAGGACGGGGAATATTCACTCCCCGCACGGCGCCCGCTTCCGGAGCGGTTGCCGACGGCATCATGCTTGCACGTTGTGTGCCAAGCACACGCGGTCTACGCCCGTCGTCGTGGCTGATAAAATGCTAGTAATAACAAACGCTTATATACTCCAATCAGGTTTCCTCAAGCATCCACGGACAGCGGTGCGGCGGAGCCGGAGCGGGTTGATTTATGACAGCCATCAAGCTGGTTTATTGCAGCCATTGCGGGGCGTCGAGCCGATGTGGGGCACGCGTCTAAAGTGATGATATTCGAGGGCGTCATTACGACCACGAACGAGGACGGCAGCGCGCACGTCACGCCCATGGGCTTCGTTCGCGAGACCGGCGCGGTAACGGTCGCGCCGTTCGTTCCATCCATGACCCTCGATAACTTACGGCGCCAGCACGCGGCAGTCATGAGTCTGACCGACGACGTGCGTATCATTGCCGGTTGCCTGACCAGCCGTCGCGACTGGCCCGTCATCCGTGCCGCGCACGTCGACGGCTGGCGCCTGGCAGACTGCCTCGCCCACCTGGAAATGGAGGTCGTGGAGCAAACCGACGATCCGCAACGCCCCGAGTTTCGGTGCCAAGTGGTCGCCGAAGAAACACACCGGGCGTTCAGCGGTTTCAATCGCGCGCAAGCCGCGGTTATCGAGGCGTCGATACTCGTTTCGCGACTCGACTGGCTGACGCCCGAAAAGGTTGCGGTGGAGATGGCTTACCTTACACTTGCTGTTGAAAAGACTGCGGGCGAGCGCGAAAGACTCGCCTGGCAGTGGCTGGTGGACGCGATCGCCTGCCATCCCAAACACCCAAATAAACCGGAATCCCTATGATGAGCCTGATGCTGGCAAGTGTGAGTGACGTGTTCGAGGCGGCGCTTGCCATCGACCACGGCGTCGGCTGGATCGACATAAAGGATCCGCGCAAGGGCGCGCTCGGCGCACTGCAAGCCGCCGAGATCGGTGCCATCGTTCAGCACGTGCGTGGCCGGCTACCGGTCAGCGCGACGATCGGCGATTGTTGGGACACACCAGAAGTCGTGCCGGGGCGGGTCGAGCACGTGGCGGAAACCGGGGTCGATTACATCAAGGTCGGGTTGAACCTTAGGAAACCGAAAAAGCACGTGTCGGTTCTTGAACGCTGCGCGGCTCGCGGCCATCGTCTCATCGTAGTGTGCATGGCTGAGTATCCGCCGGACGAGGGCGCCATCAGGGCAATCGCCGCGGTCGGGACCGCCGGCATCATGCTTGATACTGCCGATAAGTCGGGCCCCGGGCTGACCGGTCTGCTCGAGATCGGCCAGATCGAAAAATTCGTCGCACTCGGACGCGAGTTGAGCTTGCTGACCGGGCTGGCCGGACGCCTGCATCTTGCCGATATACCGGCCCTATTGCCGGTGGGCGCCGATTACCTTGGATTCAGGAGTGCGTTATGTGATGAAAGCCAGCGTGAGCGGAGGCTTTCAGCGGACGCCGTCGCGCGGGTGCAAGCGGCGATGCATGCTGGGATAATTGTAAATCCGCAGGATGACAGCGAGGTGGCATGATGGGCTGGAGAGAACGCAAGACCGAAGAAGTTTATTCCGAAGCAGAAATCGAAGAGCGCCTGGCAGAGGAGCTGTCGGGCTGGACCTTCAAGGATGGCTGGATACGCCGCAAGTACAAGACCTCTAGCTGGAAGGGTACCTTGATGGTCGTCAATACCGTCGGGCACCTCGCCGAAGCGGCCTGGCATCATCCCGATCTCACCGTCTCTTATGCGTTCGTCACGGTCAAGCTGATGAACCACGCGGCGAAGGGCATCACCGACAAGGATTTCGAGCTGGCTAAAAAGATCGACGAGGTCGTCCTCTGGCAGCCGGGGGCCGATCCTGATTCGCCGCTCGAGGGTACGCCCGACGATCAGCGCTTCAAGTACGTTAAATACGATTGAGTCCAGCGGTCGACATTTTCTAGAACCAAATGATTTTGGGGAAAAAAAGCGTTTCCGCGGGAACGTATTTTCTGGCCAGAGTCAGCCCCGCGCCAATTAAAGGTGGCCACGAAATCGGGTGAACTCTATTGCTCTCAGCGTTGCTGGTAACTATTGGTCGTTTGAGAGAGATTACCTGAACACAAAAGGAACATCGGGGACGTTTTAGGTTGTAATAAGTTGTGCGTCCCTAAGTACCTAAACGTGGTACCTCCCCAAATACTCGACCGGGGGGAGTCGACGATTTCGGACTGCAGACGATGTTGACGAAGAACATTTTCCGGTTTGTGGTGCTGGCCGGTTTGATGTGGTTTTCCAGTTACGTGGCCGCTGAAGGTGACTCAAGCCCCGCGGTAAAGCTTTATGAAGGACCCACAAGGTCGCTTAATGAAGTGTTCATACTCGTGCTCAATCCCCATCTGGAACTCGCTGCCGTTGACGGCACTCCGGTGGTAGACGGTGCCCGTGAATATCATCTGCTCCCCGGACTCCATGAGTTGAAGGTGCACATTCACGAGTGGATTGATTTCCCTCTCTATGTACATCTGCCTTTTGGGTGGCAAACCGCCGACATAAAAGTGCACAAAGAGTTACAAGCAGGTCGCCGCGGCATCATAGAATACAAGACCGATGGAAAAAAAGTTTGGGCCCGGCTGGCGCCGCTTGGACCGTCAGATTTGGATGGTCGGTGGCTGGGCACGGTTGCGTGCGAGATCTGTGAAAATTGTGAGGATGCGATTGATGAGCCGATCTCAATAGATGTTCATAACAGTCATTTTGAAATAGCGCTGGACATGGGTGCTAAGGGGCAAGGCCTGATAAACGAACGCGGTCATATGATGATTCGCAAGAAAGGCCAGGATACCTTCAGTTTTTTTGGGACGCGCAAAGGAGATTCATTTCAGCTAAAGGGACACATAGGATCCAGGACCTGCAAGACCACTTTACATAGGTAAAGGTTTACGAACTCAGGCTTTATCTGTCAGTCGGTAGACCCTACCTATTTAGCAAGCTGTCAGGAGCCGGCCGCTGGAGGATCAAGGTGTCTCCGCGTCAGCTATCCAGTTACCCGACCGTCCGCCCGCCTTGGACACCAGCCGAACGTTCGCGATCACCATGCCGCGGTCGACGGCTTTACACATGTCGTAGACGGTCAGCAGGGCGATTTGAACCGCCGTCAAGGCCTCGATCTCGACGCCCGTGGGCCCGTGTGTTTCTGCCGTTCCGGTACAACGTATCGCCGAGGCATCACGGTCGAGGGTCAAATCGATCTCGATATGGGTCAGTTGCAGCGAGTGGCATAGCGGGACCAGTTCGGCTGTCTTCTTGGCCGCCATGATTCCGGCGACACGCGCCACCGCCAGTACGTCGCCCTTTTTGTGGCCGCCTTCGGCGATGAGGTTCAGCGTTTCGGCTTGCATGACGATGTGGCCTTCGGCTACAGCGCGTCGCATGGTCGACGGCTTTTTACCGACGTCGACCATGCGGGCGCGGCCCTCGGCATCCAGATGTGTCAGCTCAGCCATGGTTTGTTCCTGAAGGTGTCGATTTCCATGATGTAGAATAGATCGGTATGAAAAGCTTATCGCATTTCCGCAGAACGCAGCGCCGATGTCGATAAAAATCAAGTTCTTCGCAAGTTTAGCTGAGTCCGTCGGACGCCGCGAGGCCGAGTGTGCGCACGAGTCCGGCATGACGGTAAGCAGCGTATGGCGCGAACTCACCGACGGTCAAGCATTGCCCGACGGCGTGTTGTGCGCCGTGAACCATACTTATTGCGACTTGGAGCAGGAATTGAAGGACACCGACGAAGTCGCTTATTTCCCACCGGTTACCGGCGGCTGAAATGGCGATACGGATCAGCTCCGAACCATTCGATCCACTCGACGAAATCCGCGCGCATCAGGATCGCATCGGGGAGGGCATGCGCCGTATCGGCGCGACGGCGATGTTCGTCGGCTCGATGCGGGATTTCAACGAGGGCGAGCAGATCGATGCGATGTCCCTCGAGCATTATCCCGGAATGACGGAAAAGCATCTGGAGAAAATTGCCGAAGAAGCGGTAAGCCGCTGGAATCTGGAAGACGTTTTGATCGTTCACCGGGTCGGCGAACTCGCGCCGGGTGACCCAATCGTGCTCGTCGCCGCCTGGTCGGCCCATCGCGCACATGCGTTCGAAGCCGCTCGCAGCATCATGGAAGACCTCAAATCCTCGGCGCCGTTCTGGAAAAAGGAAAAGGCGGCGTCGGGCGACCGCTGGGTCGCCAACAATACGCCCGGACGGTCGGAAGAGTTCAGCCGCTAAAACGTTGTTGAAGCAGTTACGTGAATTTGATTTTTGATGTCTGACCCTTGTCTATTCGACACCCGTCACCTTTGATCAGGAGACAATCCGATGCACGTACGTGTATTGGGATCGGCCGCCGGCGGCGGCTATCCCCAATGGAACTGCAACCACCCCAACAGCCGCCGCGCGCGGCAGCGGGATCCGGCGGCGCCGCAACGAACGCAATCGTCGATCGCGCTCAGCAGTGATGGAGAGCGGTGGGTGCTGTTCAACGCTTCGCCCGATCTGCGCCAGCAGATCAACGACAATGATATCCTGCACCCTAGGCAGGCGTTGCGAGACAGTCCAATCAACGCGGTCGTGCTGACCAACGCCGATGTCGATCACGTAGCCGGCCTGCTCAATCTGCGTGAGTCCCAAGCCTTTAGACTCTACGGAACACGCCGCGTGCTGTCGGTACTCGAAGCGAATTCGATCTTCAATGTACTCAATCCCCAATTTGTCACGCGGGAATCCATGGTCTTGAACGAGGAACTCGAGATAATGCGGCCGGACGGAACTGCGCTCGGGATCAGCGTGGTGCCTTTCGCCGTCCCCGGAAAGGTTGCTCTCTGGCTCGAGGACGAAAGCCAGGGAGAGAACTTCGGAACGGTTGACGAAGATACGATCGCGCTCGAAGTGCGGGCAGAGGGAAAGACCTGTTTTTTCTACATGCCCGCCTGCGCGCGCATGACCGACGCGCTGGCCGATCGATTGCGCGGCGCCGAACTCGTATTCTTCGACGGCACCCTGTGGGTAGACGATGAAATGGTGCGCGACGGCGTCGGCGTGAAGACCGGCAAACGCATGGGGCATATGAGTGTTTCTGGTGAGGAAGGCACGATCGCGGCCTTTTCCGACCTCGACGTCGGCCGCAAAGTATTCATCCATATCAACACGACGAATCCGATCCTGATCGCGGACACCCCGGAGCGGGCCGCGGCCGAAGCCGCGGGTTGGGAAGTGTCGTACGACGGGATGGCAATCGAGATTTGAACCTCGTTTTCGGATG
This sequence comes from Gammaproteobacteria bacterium, assembly GCA_963662545.2. GTDB lineage: Bacteria > Pseudomonadota > Gammaproteobacteria > JAYYZW01. Next base: position 2,363,158 of record CAXXLL010000002.1, on the reverse strand, counting down.
ATAACTCTGCGCGGTCACCTGTCCTAACGTGTAGAAATGGGCTACATCAGGCCGTGGAACGGCTGCACTGAAACGACGGTGTCTGGCTCGACGCGGCCGCTTTCCACCGGCAGGATGATGAAACAGTCGGCGACGGACATCGAACGCAAGATCCCCGAGCCCTGGTCGCCCGTCGGCGAGACGAGTAATTCGCCGTTTTCACCCCGCGACAGGATGCCCCGCTGGTACTCTGTGCGGCCGGGCCGCTTCTTCAGCACGGCCGTCGTGCGCGCGCTGCAGAGCAGCGGGGTGTGCTGTCGGTTTCCGGCCATCTTGAACAGCGCCGGCTGCACGAACTGATAAAAGGTCACCATCACCGACACCGGGTTGCCCGGCAGTCCGAAGAAGTGGGCGTTCCCGATCGTACCGAAAGCGAGTGGACGGCCCGGTTTCATGGCAACCTTCCAGAAACTGACTTCACCGATGGCATTCAGGACTTCCTTGACGTAATCGGCTTCGCCGACCGAGACGCCGCCCGAGGTAATGACGGCATCGGCAACCCTGGCGGCCTGATCGAGCGCGGCTTCCACCGCTTCCCGGGTATCCCGCACCACGCCCATATCAATGATTTCCGCGTCAATGCGTTGCAGCATCGCAAACAGCGTATAGCGGTTGCTGTCATAGATTTCGCCAGGCCCCAGCGGCTCGCCGATCGATCGCAGTTCGTCGCCGGTCGAGAAAAAAGCGACCCGAACCTTGCGGAATACCGGGACCTCGCCGATGCCGAGAGACGCGATCAAGCCCAGGTCCGCCGGCGCCAGGCGGTGCCCGGCCTCGAGAACGACCTGGCCACGTTCGAGGTCCTCGCCCGCCGCCCGCACGTTCTGGCCCCGCATGTGATTGGAATCGGCCGTCATGACATCGTCGGCCACATCGGCGTGTTCCTGCATGATGACCGTGTCGGACCCTTTGGGCATGGCGCCGCCGGTCATGATGCGAACGGCTTCGCCGGCGCCGATGCCCTTGCCGAAGGGTTTGCCGGCAAACGAACTGCCGATCACCTTGAAAATCGATTCACCCGTTTCCGACAGGTCGTCCGCACGCACTGCATAACCGTCCATGGCCGAGTTCGTCTGCTGTGGTACATCGACCGGAGAGATGATGGTTTCACTCAGGACCCGCCCGGGTGCGGAACGAACGGCGAGCCACTCGGAGCCGGCCACCGTATCGATCTGGTCAAGAATCGTTGACAGGGCTTCTTCACATGTCAGCGACGCATGATCGAAATCATCCGCACAACTGGGATCGCGTTTTTTCATAGGGGGAATTTATGCTTTTGTGGAGGCGGTATGCAAGTCCCTGCTGTTGCGAACGTAGGTCAGAATGAAATCGGCGATGTTGCGCGGATTATCTAAGTCGAGAATCGGGACGGGGACCGATGGCGGAGGCTTTTGATTGGTCGCAAGCGCGATGATGGAGTCCGTCTCCCGGCAGAGGATGTCGGTGCCGAATTCAGCCCGGTGGACTTCGATTTTCGGAATGACCGCGAGCTTGAACCCCTCCACCAACACGATGTCGAGTTGATCGATCAGCATTCGATTCGCCATTTCCCTGAGGCCTTGTTCGGCGTTCGCGTCGGTTTCCACGATCAGTGCCCAGCGCCCCGCGCCGCCGATCAGCATCTGCTCCGCGCCGGCTTCGCGAAGCCGGCGGCTGTCCTTGCCGGGTTGATCGATTTCAAAAGGATGATGGGTGTGCTTGATACAGCCGACGCGCAAGCCGGCTTCCCGCAGGAGTGGAATGACCGCGGTCAGTAGCGCCGTCTTTCCCGTTCCGCTCGGCGCGACGAACCCGAGCAGGGGCACGCCCTGATAATCGGTGATCATAAACTGCTTATGCGAAGCTCGGCCCTTGCGAGATCGTCGGGCGTGTTGATGTTCATGAAATCTTCATGATCGGAGCCGAAATCGACTTCAGCTACGCGGTGATCTGCGTACCAGGCATCGATCTTGTGCCCTCCGCTCGCAAGGTATTTCAATAGGGAATCCTTAAGATCGGTACCCAGCAGTGCGAACACGGGTTGTAGCCGCGTGCCGGTGCGTACCACACTGATCTCGGCATCTTTTTCGACCAGAGCCTGCCATAAACGGTCGACCATGTCGGTCGGAATGAATGGCGTGTCACACGGGGTGGTCGCGAGATGGGGCGTCGTCGCCGCCGCCATGGCTGCGGCAAACCCGGCCAGGGGACCCGCGTAGTCGTCCGCCGCGTCTGCCAAAACGCGTGCGCAGTGTCGTCGATAGTCTTCCAAATGACGATTCGCGCTGATCATGACCTCGTCCACCTGTGGGCGAAATCGGTCCAGCACGTGAACCAGCAGGGGGCGACCCGCTAACGCGACGAACCCCTTGTCGGCACCCTGAAAGCGACGCCCGCGGCCGCCGGCCAGGATACATCCCGTGATGGCCCGCGTCGTGAGATTTCCGGGCTGGCGACGCATCATGGTCAACCGGAAATAATCCCGGTAGCGCTTTCAGCCGCCGGTGTGACTCATATGCCGGAAAATGAGGGGCTGTTCCTGCAGATTGAAATCATGCCCCTTGGGCTTGATCGCCATACTGTCGACGATCGCGTGCTTGACGATGTCGAGATCGCCCGGATTGGAGCGCAGGACATGCTTGAGATCTACCGAGTGTTCCTGGCCCAGACACAGCAGCAGACGTCCTTCGACGGTCAGTCTCACGCGGTTGCAATCGTCGCAGAAGTTGTGACTGTGCGGTGAGATAAAGCCAACCCGCGTACCGGTTTCCGTGATCCGGAAATACTTTGCCGGACCGCCCGTGGTTTCGGTCGTGGGAACGAGCGTATATCGGCGCGACAGATCTTCGCGTATCTGATCGCTCGAGTAATAGGCTTCAGCGCGGTCGTGATCGCCGATCACGCCGAGCGGCATTTCTTCAATAAAGGAAATATCCATATTCCTGCTGCTGGCGTATTCCACCAGCGGAATGACTTCGTCGTCATTTCGGTTTTTGAGGATGACCGCGTTGATCTTAATCTTGTCGAAATTGGCGGCGCGAGCCGCCTCGACGCCCGCCAGCACGCGGTCGAGTTCACCGATGCGTGTTAGCTTGCGAAAACGATCGGGATCGAGCGAATCCAGACTGATATTGATGCGGCGCACCCCCGCCTCGCGGATGTCGCCCGCCATGCGTTCGAGTTGGGATGCGTTCGTGGTCAGCACTAGTTCCTTGAGCTGCGACAGCCGCCCGAGATCACGAATGAGCTTGATGACATTGTTTCTTACCAGCGGTTCGCCGCCCGTCAGTCTTATTTTCGTCACACCCAGTTCGGCGAACGCCCGGCCGACGAATGCCAGTTCTTCGAGCGTCAAAATACGTGCGCGCGGCAGGAACTGCATTTCTTCGTCCATGCAGTACACACAGCGGAAATCGCAGCGATCGGTGACCGAAATGCGCACGTAATCAACCACCCGCCCGAAACGGTCGACGAGTTGCGTGGGAAACGCCTGGGTTTGGTTCATGTGCTATGAACTCGGTCTAGGGTAAAAGAATGTCGAGCGAAGCATTATATCACTTGCCAATTCCGGGATTCATGTGTCGGTTTTCGATTTGGCGGGCGTTTCACCGGTGCGTCTTGCACAGTCGTATTTCTGCCGCTCGAACTCGAGCGCTGAGCTCTTGATGTGCAATCGCGCGCCGTTCCCTTCGAATGGGTTGCGGATCGAGCAAGCGAATGAGGCGGCGCGGCAGGCCTGTGGCATTGTGACAGCCCGCGTCACTGATCGGGATACCGTTACAATGTCTCTGCATGCGCCTTAACGATCGAATTCCTGCCCGGTAAACATCAAGTTCGTGAACACTCAACTTCTGAATCGCCGCATCACCGTCATTGCGTTACTCGGCTTTGCTTCGGGTCTGCCATTGGCCTTGAGCGACAGCACCTTGCAGGCGTGGTTGACCGAAGAGGGCGTGGAAATTGCGACGATCGGTTTTTTTTCTCTGGTGGGCATCCCCTACGTCCTTAAGTTTTTATGGGCCCCGATGCTCGATCGCTTTCAGCCCGGGTGGCCCGGTCGCAGACGTGACTGGACTTTAGTTACGCAAATCGTATTGGTTGCGCTATTGGCGTATGCGGGACTCACCAATATGGCGGCCGGCCCTCTTTTGTGGCTCGGTATCGTTGCCGTAGCGATAGCCTTTATGTCAGCGTCACAGGACATTGCGATCGATGCCTACCGTACGGAAATTCTGACGGACAAAGAACGTGGCTTCGGCGCGGCCGTCCACGTCATCGGCTACAGAGTGGCAATGCTTGCCTCGGGAGCAGGTGCGTTCATTCTTGCCGATCACTATGGATTTCCCAATACCTACTTGATCATGTCCGGATTGCTCTTGATAGGAGTTGTAGCAAATATCGCGGCGCCGCCAGTGCCTGAAGATATCGCAGTACCACGTACCCTCCAGGAAGCTGTGATCGAGCCATTTCGAAATTTTTTCAAACGCGATGAAGCAGTGATGCTCTTAGCGCTGATCTTCCTCTACAAACTTGGTGAAGCTTTTGCGGGTCGGTTGACGACGGTGTTCCTGCTACGCGAACTGGGTTTCTCATTGACTGATGTCGGAGCGATTTCTAAAGGCTTGGGCTTTTTTGCAACTGTTTGCGGCGCCCTCTACGGGGGCGCGCTGATGTACCGACTCGGGCTTTATCGATCGCTGCTCATATTTGCCTGGTTGCAGGCCGTCACGAACCTCGGATTCTGCGTTCTCGCCGTAATCGACAAATCCTATGTCGCGCTGGTCGCCGTGATCGGCCTGGAGAATCTCACGGGGGGTATGGGGACTGCCGCTTTCGTCGCCCTGTTGATGGCGGCGTGTGACCGGCGCTACACGGCGACGCAGTATGCCATGCTGACCGCGGTCGCCAGCCTGGGGCGAGTTTTCGCCGGGCCGCCGTCGGGCATGCTCGTCGAGTCGATCGGCTGGCCGGTCTTTTTCTTCATCACCTTCCTCGTGGCGCTACCCGCCATCGTGATCCTTATCGCTCGACGCGGATTGGTCGAATCGCTGGATGTCGATCACGCTGGGGATACATAGCATTGCGAAAAGAGCCGGATCGACATCCGTCGTTCGCGAAGCGCTTTTGAGATGATAAAGAAACGTCAACTTAGCTTTCCCAAGGCGCGTCGCATTGCTTTAGTCTCGGACAGCCATGGACTGGTCCAGGACGCCGTTCTGCAGGCGATCGGCGCTACTGATGTCATCGTGCATGCAGGCGATGTCGGCAGCAGTTCGGTGCTGCGGCGGCTGCGCGAGGTCGCGCCGACGGTAGCGGTCCTGGGCAACAACGACACCGCGGACCGGTGGCTCCCTTCGGAACGTTGCGACCTGGACGGTCTCGAAGAAGTCATCGAAATTACCCTCAAAGGTGGATCGCTCGTCGTCGTTCACGGCCACCAGTGGCCCAGGGTCGCGACACGTCACCGCAAGATCCGTGAACGTTTTGCAAGCGCGCAGTGTGTGGTCTATGGCCACAGCCACCGGCAGATCATCGACCGCGAAGCGATGCCGTGGATCGTCAACCCCGGCGCCTGCGGCCGCTCAAGGGCTTACGACGGCGCATCATGGTTGGGCCTAACGGTGGGATCGGGTGTGTGGCAGGTAACGGTCGAGGATTTCGATTGAGTGTGGGCGCCGAATGGAGTCAGGGTATTAGCCGGCGAACTTCGTTGCGCTTGCCTGCGTTAGCAGCTCGATGGAATCCGTGCTAGCGTGCCCCGAAGAAGAACAATCGCGTGGCATGGGCAGGTTCCAACCTGGCCGGATCGTGTATTACGGATAATCTAAGGGGGAGCAGCGCATGGTTGGCGTTCTGTTGCTATTCGTCGGAGCAGTGCTCCTCGTCAATGGCATGGGCGGCCTCGGCCGGGTCGAGCCGCGCTCAATGGCGGTGTTGAACTTCATGGTCGGCGGCCTCGCGCTGGTGGCAAGCCTGCTGCAGTTCATTCGCGCGGTGGAGCCGGCTGATTTCATGGTGGTGGCGGCCTTTTTTCTCTTCGCGTTCACCTACCTCTACGTCGCCGTAAGTATCTGGTTCGATCTCGATATGAACGGCTTCGGCTGGTTCTGTTTTTTCGTTGCTTTCACCACGATTCCGTTTTCGATCGACCGTTTTCAGCACGACGATCCGAGATTCGGAACCTTCTGGCTGATCTGGGGCGTTCTCTGGTACCTGTTTTATCTTGCGAACGTGCCGCAGAAGGACTTCGGCAAGGCCCTGCCTTACACTGTGATTGGGGTCGGGGTATTCACCTGCTGGATCCCGGGCCTGCTGATCCTGACGGACAACTGGTAGAGACTATCTTTTTGGGAAACGTATGAGATCCAGTATGTTTTCGATCATCGCCACCGCTGTATTCGTCCTGGTCTTAATGTACGCCGCGCTGGGGTGGTGGTCGCACCAGCCTCGATTCCGTGCCGCGGGTCTCACCGAAGGGCGGCTGGCCGCTTGTCCCGCCTCACCGAATTGCGTCTGTAGCGAACCGGAAGCTGCTGAGGACAGTAAACATTCGATCGAATCCATACGCCTCGAAACGGGTGGGAATAGCATGGAGTGGGCCGCCGTCGTCGAGGTCGTTCGCCAGATGGGCGGGCGCATAGAATCCGACTCCGGAAGCTATCTTCACGCCACCTTCGTCAGTCGGATCTTCAGGTTTGTCGACGATTTGGAGTTACGGGCCGACGGCGAAAGTCTGCACGTGCGCTCCGCTTCACGAGTAGGTTATTCGGACCTGGGCGCCAACCGCAAACGCGTGGGATTGTTGAGGAGTGGACTACAGGTGGGACTTTAGCGCGATTCGATTCCGTGCGCATTCGCTTGCATGGGCGGATCTACGCCACACGCACCTGGTATCGCTGATCGAACGGGATCAAAAAACCAGCCAGGCGATCACGATCAAGGCCAGCGTGCCGCCCACAATCCACAGCCAGTTCGTGTCGCCGCCGCCCGTTTCGGCATCGGCAAGGGCCGTCTGTGCCTGCTGTCCGTCTGGGTTCAGGATCTCCTCGAATTTCTGAAAGAATTCGGCGGCCAACTTCTTCGATGTCTTTTCCACCAGTTGACCGCCGAGTTGCGCAAGTTTGCCGCCGATGTCGGCCTTGACTTCGTAGTGCATGATCGTGGCTTCGCCGTCCTCGACGAGGCGTACCCGCGACACGATCTTGGCGTGGCCGGCCGGTCCGCCCCTGCCTTCGCCGGTCAGGGTATAAGATTCGGGCGCCACGACCTCAGTGAGCCTCACCTGGCCTTTGAAGCGTGCCTTGAGCGGGCCGAGCTTGGTACTCAAAGTCGCCGTGAATTCCGTGTCCGACTGGGCCTCCATTTCTTCGCAGCCCGGAATCGTCTGCTTCAGGATCTCGACGTCGTTCAAGGCGGCGAACACCCTGTCGCGCGGCGCATTTATGCGGATTTCTTCTTTGAGTTCCAAGATTGAATGCCTCGGGTTAGCTGAATGGAGCCGGCGAATTCTACAATTGCAGCGTATCGGCGCCTTTGAGTTCAAGTATCTCGCGTGCGTCGTCGGGCGTCGCTACTTCGAGCGACAGACCTTGCAGCACCTTGACCGCTTGCCGCACCTGTTCGGCCGAGCTCTCGGCGAGCCGGCCGGGGCCGGCCCAGAGCGAATCCTCGAGGCCGACCCGGACGTTGCCGCCCATCGCCGCCGCCTGGCTCGCGACCGGGAGCTGGTGGCGTCCGGCGCCGAGTACGGACCACACGTAGTCGCGGCCCAAGAGCCGGTCCGCGGTGCGTTTCATGTGTAGGACGTCCTCGGGGTGGCCGCCGATCCCGCCCATGATGCCGAACACCGTTTGTACGAAAAGAGGCGGTTTGACCGTGCCTTCGTCGAGGTAATACGCGAGGTTGTACAAATGCGCGGTGTCATAGCATTCGAATTCGAAGCGAATCCCGCGCTCGGTGCCGATGCGGAGTATGGTCTCGATGTCCTGATAGGTATTCTTGAACACCAGGTTTCTGCTCGCTTCGAGGTGCTCGACTTCCCAGTCGTGCTTGAAGTTCTTGAACCGCTTCAGCATCGGAAACAGCCCGAAGTTCATCGAGCCCATGTTGAGCGACGCGATCTCGGGCGCGATCTCGGCCGCCGGGCGCAGGCGTTCTTCGATCGTCATATAGGGGCTGCCGCCCGTCGTCAGGTTGATGACGGCGTTGGTTTGCGCGCGGATCATCGGCAGGAATTCGCGAAAGACTTGCGGGTCCTGGGTCGGCCGTCCGTCTTCCGGATCGCGCGCGTGTAAGTGCAGGATCGCGGCCCCGGCCTGTGCCGCCTCGATGGCGGCTGTCGCTATTTCGAGCGGTGTCACGGGCAGTGCGGGTGACATGGACGGGGTGTGAATGGCGCCGGTGACGGCGCAGGTAATAATGACTTTTCGCGATTGCGCCATGGCTTCGTGTTTACTGTCGACTTTCCTGGATCTTCTTCCAGACGCGGTCGGGTCTGAGCGGCAGTTCCGTGATCTCCACGCCGAAGGGCGCGAGGGCGTCACACACGGCGTTGGTTACGGCGCCGGGAATGGAACTCGGCCGGCCCTCGCCGATCCCGCGCGTTCCAAGGGGTGTATAAGGGCAGGGCGTCGGCGCATAAGTGACCTCGATGTCGGGTACATCTGCCGCCGTCGCCATCTTGTAATGCTCGAAATCAGCCGTCAGCTGCTGGCCTTGATCGTCGTAGATAAATTGCTCGAACATTGCGTTCGACAAGCCCTGCACGATCGCACCGTGCATTTGCCCGTCGACGATGAGGGGATTGATGATCTTGCCGACGTCTTCGCTGGTGACCCAGCGCTTGATGTCGAACTCACCCGACTCGATGTCGACTTCGACGATACAGCAATCCGCGTTGAAACAAATCATCGGCTTGTCAGCCTCGAAGAAGGCCGTCGTATCGAGCCCGCCGACCTCGCCTTCCGGCAGGTTGATGGGCCACATTACGATGCGTTCCACCGCGTCTCGAAAAGACTTTCTCTTGTTGGTATCGCCGAGGTAAATAATCTCGCCTGCCTTGAATTCGAAGTGGTGCACGGATGCCTCGATCTGTAGATCGTGGGCGAGGATGCGCGTGATCTTATCTTTCAATTCTTCGCAGGCCTTGGCGACCGCGCTGACGAAGTAGGAACCCGCCCGCGCGCCGATCGTGCCCGAACCAAACGGCGTGGTCCCGGTATCGCCCGTGGTCACCGTGACGTCGTTCGGACTGATGCCGAAGATCGAGGCGACGGCCTGGGCGGTCGTCGTCTCGTGCCCCTGACCGCCCGGCGCGTCGCCGCCATAGACGCGTACCTTGCCGCGCGGATCGAGCCGGACCGTGGCGGCGCCGTAACCCGGCTGATTCTCCATCGGGACCATGAGTTCGGAGGCGACGCCGGACAATTCCACGCCGCAGCCAAAACCAATGCCGAGATAGCGGCCCTGTTCCCGGGCCGTCGTCTGCTCCCGGCGAAACGCGCTTAAGTCTATCTGTGCCATCAGGTTGTCCCAGACCTTGATGAAGTCCCCGCTGTCGTAATACTCGTTGGTAACCGAGGTGTAGGGTAGTGTGGAGACCATGTTCTTGCGCCGTAAGTCCGATGGCTCCATGCCGAGCCGATGCGCGACCATGTCGATGGCGCGCTCGAGCGCGAAGCGGGTCGGGAAATGGCCAAATGCGCGCGACGGCGTCAAGGACGCCTTGTTGGTCGTCGCCACGCGCAGCTTGATGTCGGCTTTCGGCCAGGTGTAGGCGTTCGGCATTTCGATCGCGCCCAGGAACGGCATGACGAAACCCCAGTAGACACCGGTGCAGCCGATACCGTTATCGGCAATCCCGCGATTGCGGAGCGCCAGCAGCTGTCCGTCCTTGCTCGCGGCGATCTCGAGATCATTGATCTGATCACGTTCCTGGCCGACGTTCATGAGGCTTTCGTAGCGCGACTCGATCCATCGTACGGGGCGGCCGAGCTCGCGCGCGGCGTGCGCGATGATGACGTTTTCACGGTAAAAGGGCGCTTTCACACCGAATCCGCCACCCTGATCGCGCGGGGCGATGACGCGAACTTTCTCCGCGGGGATGTCGAGGATATCGGTCAGGGCCAGCCGGTCGATGTGGGGGCGCTGGGTGGTGATGTAGGCGGTGAGTCCGTCGGTTTCGTCCCAGTCGCACAGTACCCCGCGCGGTTCCATCGGGGTGATGCCGGTCCGATGAACGCGAAAGCGTTCTTTCACGACGACGTCGGCATTCTGGAATATCGCTTCGACCTCGATGTCGTTTTTTTTCTGTTCGTCCTCGGTTTCTCCGCCGGTGAAGGTCATCGCGAAAATTTCATTCGTGCCATCCGCTTCGTGCACGATCGGTGAATTCGCCTCCAGCGCTTTTTCCGGATCGAGCACGGGCGGCAGCTCTTCGTAGTCGACGTAGACGCATTCGGCGGCGTCAACGGCCACATATTTGTCGCGTGCCACGACCAACGCAACAGGCTCTCCGTGAAACTTCACCTTGTCGATGGCCAGCGGCCAATAAGTCGGAAATTTAGCCGGCAAATTGGGAAGCAGTACGGGCTGGGACATCGACTTCATGGTGTCCTTGATGTCCGCTCCCGTGTAGATCGCAACGACGCCCGGCATGGCTTGCGCCTCGTTCGTGTCGATGCCCTTGATGCGTGCGTGCGCGTATTCGCTGCGTACGAAGACGGCATGAAGCATCTTTGGTAAAACGATGTCGCCCAGGTATTTCCCGGTGCCCTTGATAAGGCGCAAGTCTTCCTTGCGGGCCAACGGTGCACCCAGCCAATCCCCACCGTTATCCATTGGATTCGTGGCCATGATTTCTGTCCTCGCTCAACCCGTTTGCCGCATCGTCTCGGCCGCTGCGCGTACGGCCCTGACGATGTGGACATAGCCCGTACAACGGCACAGATTACCCACCAGCCCGTGGCGTATCTCTGCGTCTGTAGGGTTCGGATTCTTGTGCAGAAATTCGTCCATGTTCATCAGAATACCCGGCGTGCAAAAGCCGCATTGCAGGCCGTGATGCTCCGTGAAAGCTTGCTGCAGCGGCGTAAGCTTCTTGCCGCCCAGTCCTTCTATTGTGGTTATCTCGTGACCGTCGGCCTGCACCGCGAGCATGAGGCAACTCTTCACGGCCGCACCGTCGAGGTGAATGGTGCAGGCGCCGCAGACGCCTTCGAAGGTGCAGCCGATGTGGGTGCCGGTCAGCGCGAGCTGATCGCGCAGGAAGTCGACCAGCACCAGCCGCTCGCTGACGGTCTCCTCGTAGGCCGTGCCGTTGACGGTGACGTTTATCGTTATCATTTCATCGACCCCTAGGGCTTAAGCGCGGGCGCGCTCGAACGCGGTCGCGCCGACCTCGCGTCCGAGTGTGCGAATGAGATTCTTGCGGTACTCGGCATCGGCCGACATGTCGGAATGCGTGTCAGCGGCTTCGGCGATCTTACTCATGGCCGCGTCGACGGACGCCGGGTCGCCTTCCGAGCCGATCAATGCGGCTTCCCCCGCCGCTGCGCGCTGTGTCCCGTCGGCGAGCCCCGCGAGCGCAATACGCGCGTGCTCGCAGCGGCCTTTGCCGTCAAGCGTCACCAGCACGCAGATGCCGATGACCGGCAATGCGTCGGTCACCTGGCCCCATTTCTTGTAGGCGCTGCCGCTGTGCGGTGCGGGCGCCGGCCATGACACCGACAATAGGATCTCGTCGTCGCCGCGCGCGGTTTCGAGCGGCCCCAGGAGAAAGTCGTCGGCGCCGAGCGTGCGCGTCGTACCATTTGCCGCCATCAGGTTCAATTGGCCGTCGAGGGCCAGGACCACCGCCGGCGTACAGGCGGCCATGTAATTCCAGCATAGGCTGCCGCCAATGGTTCCGCGGTTGCGCACCTGGCGGTCGCCCACGCGGCTCGCGGCATCGCGGAGCGCCGCGAAGGCGCCGTCGATGGTCTCGTCTTCGACCACGTCCACGTAGCGCGTCATAGCACCGATGGATAGGCCGCCGTTGCTGTGGTCGATACCCTTGAGATCGGCGACATCCTGGAGGTCGATCACGCACCGCGGACGCATCATGCGCGATTTCATGGCCTGCATCACGCTTTGGCCGCCGGCGAGAAAAATTGCTTCCCCGTCCTCGTAGCGGGCGGCCGCGTTCAAGGCATCGGCGACGGAACGCGGGCGTACGTATTCTTCTATTGCGGCCGGAAACATGGCTCCCCTTGAGGCGTAAATACATTATCCGAACCCGCACGATTGTAGCACTGCCTTCGACGCGCGCGCTTGCATCCACGGTACTGCAGACCATTAAATGGCCGGCCTGTCCTTGTTGATCAAAAAGGGAGATTGGCGGCGATGAATTACACGATCGAATGCGTGGTCGCAGCGTCCAACCATCTTGGCGAAGGTCCGGTTTGGGATGTGGAGGAGGGTGCTTTGTACTGGGTGGATGGCACCGGTCGACGGGTCGGTAATCCATCCATTTGGCGCCTCGATCCACGTACAGGCGCCACCCGTCACTGGTCGCTCGATCACGATGTCGGCGCGATGGCGTTGCGCAAGAATGGTCATGCTGTACTCGCGCTCGACGACGGGTTTTATTTCTTCGATTTCGACAGCAGTGCTCTCGAATTGATCGAAAAGATCGATCCGAATCAGACCCGCAGCCGCCTCAATGACGGCAAGGTCGATCGCCGCGGGCGCTTTCTCGCCGGCGGTATGGATGACCTGGAAGAATCGCAAATCTGTGGTTTGTGGCGCCTCGATCCCGACCTCACGGTCACGCAGCTGGACGACGGCATCATCTGCTCCAACGGCCCCTGCTGGAGTCCCGACGATCGAAGCTTTTATTTCGCCGACACCTTCCAGCAGGTGATGTGGGCCTACGACTACGATATCGGTGCGGGTACGCTATCGAATAAGCGGGAATTCGCGAGTACGCGGGACGAAGCGGGGTTTTTCGACGGCAGTACGGTCGATGCCGAAGGTTGCGTGTGGAATGCACTGGTGATCGGCGGTGACCTGATTCGCTACGCGCCTGACGGCAGTGAAGAGCGGCGCATCGGCATGCCGGTGAAAAACATCACCAGCGTCAATTTCGGCGGTGACAAGCTGGACGAAATCTACGTCACGTCAATGGCGCGTATCAGCCATCCCGCGACTCACGAGCACTTCACTAAAGAAATCCGACCGCAGTTCGGCGCCGGCAGTCTGTTTCGTATCAAAGGGCTGGGCATCCAGGGGTTGCCCGAACCGAGGTTTGGGGGCTGAAGGCTCGGACGTTTCGGACGATTAATGAGGCCGCTTTTAAGTAAGCTGCCGACTGTCTGTAAGCCACATCGGATGAATGATGACTGATGAATTGGCAAGCTCTCGGCGTGATCGCCGATGTCATTGGTGCTGGGGCCGTCGTAGGTACGCTGATCTATTTGGCGTTAGAGATAAGACTGATTGGAATGGCGATCGAGTCTGATTCCTTGGACTCTTTAGCCGCCCGTTCGAATTCTCTGAATGTACATATCATCGATGACCCCGAACTCGGCGAAATCTGGGGCAAAGGTTTTTCGGACCCCGACAGTCTCGATCCGATTCATAAGACTCGTTTCATGATGATGGGCCAGTCCTACATCAACGAATTCATGACCGTTAAGAAACATCATGAGGCGGGAACATTACCTGAATCTGAACGGCAGTTTCATGCGTTAAGGACCGCCCATGCAACGCGCTCGCCGGGTGGTAAACGGCTATCCGAAAATGTCGTAGTAACCCCTGAGGTCCTCGAAGTATTCCGTGAATTTAGCGACAAGGTGGGTAAGGAAACGCTCTACGAAATGGCGCCCTACACTGACACGGGGAGTACCTGACGCCGCTTTCGTGGTTAGTTCTCCCGGGCCCGGTTCAATTCTGATTTATTTGGTCTGCGACCATTCGCGCAAAATCATCGACATCATCTTCAGTGGTGTCGAACGAGGTCAGCCAGCGCGCGATCGACTCCTCGGGGTCCCATGCGTAAAAATAGCATTCTTGCTGCAGTGACTCGAGTGCGCCGCGCGGTAATCGCGGAAACAGCATGTTGCATTGAACCGGGCAGACGAACTCGACGCCATTCACATCACTCACGGCATCCGCCAGCCGAGTCGCCATCGCATTGGCATGGCTCGCGAGCCGGCGCCAGAGCTCGTCTTCCATATACGCCAGAAACTGCGCGGAGATAAAGCGCATTTTCGAAGCCAGCTGCATCGCCTGCTTGCGCGTGTAATGCGCCTCCGGCGCGAGCGACCGGTTCAGTATCAACGCGGCCTCGCCACCCATGAGGCCATTCTTCGTGCCACCAAACGACAGGATGTCGACTCCGGCGTGGGTCGAGAGATCGGCCAGAGAGACCTCGAGTGCGGCCGCCGCATTGGCGAATCGTGCGCCGTCCACGTGTAGGAGCAGGTCATGGCCGTGCGCGAAATCCGCCAGCGCCTTCGTTTCGTCGAGTGTGTACAAGGTGCCCCATTCCGTAGGCTGGGTGATGGACACGACTTTCGGCTTGGCGTGATGAACGCCGCGCGTCGGGCCCAGGTGAACTTCGAGCGCGGCCGGCGTGATCTTGCCGAACTCGCTCGCGACGGGGATCAGCTTGCCGCCGTAAAACCGTTCGGAAGCCGCGCATTCGTCATTCCACAGATGTGCCGATTCGGGGCAGAGTACGGCATGATGCGGCCGCATCACCGCCGCGATGCCGATGACGTTGGCACCCGTGCCGTTGAACGTGAAAAGTACCTCGGCATCGGCGTCAAAGGCTTCTTTCATCGCGGCGATGGCCTTCACGGTCCACGGATCGTCGCCGTACGCCACCGCGTGCCCGGCATTCGCCTGTCCGATGGCTTCGAGGATGCGGGGATGAATGCCGGCGGCGTTGTCGCTGGCAAAGAAGCGTTCTGCCATCAATCTGATCGATCCGAAAAAAACGCAGGCGTCCAGTTGCGCTGCCGCCGGACCAGCCGCTCGTCCTCTGGTTCACTTTCGAAATTTGTTTCCTCGCGATCGAATTGCTCCGGTTCGACGTTTTCGAATGTGTTGACGTTGACGACAGCGTAATGCGCGCCGTCGATGTCACAGGTCGCGAGCGGCACGATGCCGCAGGTAGCGCAGATGTGAAAGACGGCGGTTTTATGTCCGAAGCGATACGGCGTGATGTTCGACGGATCGCCAAACTTCACTTCGAGGCGGCCGTTCGAATGAGAGGTCCACACACCACCGTGTTTCGTACAGAATTCACAACGGCAGGCGCGCACCGGTATCCGAGGGCCTTCGCCCGGCCATTCGAAGCGGTAGCTGATGTTGCCGCAGTGGCATTGCCCGTCGATGAGTCGCATCGTTGTGGATCACGCGCAGAGGTGGCCTCGATGATACCCGCAAGTCGTGATCTCATGCAGACCGGCGGCTGACTACGCCACCGGTCGGGCATGCGAAATTACTTTTAAGGTACCTCTGGGTAAGTTATGGCACACCTGTCTGGCGCCTGAAATCGCACCGCCCGGCCAAAGGGGCATCATTCAGTGCCAGGACGTATCTAGCGTCTGTATCGGTGGCGGGTGATGGGTCCCGGCGTCGAAGGATAGCTCCGCCCGTAGCTATAGGCGCTAGAACGCCTCGAATGTGACTTGGAATTGTAGCGGGAGCCGTATCCGGAGCCGGCATAAGGTTTGTAGCGCTTACCATAGCCAGAGCTCGAACCTGCAAAGGGCTTGTAGCGGTAGCCAAAGCTCGAACCGGTAAACGGTTTGTAGCGCTTACCATAGCCAGAGCTCGAACCTGCAAAGGGCTTGTAGCGGTAGCCAAAGCTCGAACCGGTAAACGGTTTGTAGCGGTTACGGTAGCCAGAGCCTCCATGCGGGTTGTAGCCGTAGCCGTTGTCCCGATGTCCGCCGTAGTGACGCGACGAGCGATCTTTGTGACTTCGACCACTCCCGGAATGACGGTCAGGTCTGTGTCCGAAACGATCTGTGTTTTGGTCGTAGTGGTGTTGATCACCACGTCCACGATGACGGTCGTCGCCACGTCCACCGTATCCATAGCGCCCTTGCCGCGGCGACACCTGATAGGGATGCCGCAAGTGACGTTGGTCGTTACGACCGTTGCGGATGACGCTTCCGTATCCGCGCACAACGGATCCATCGGCGTGAAGAACGCGACCGTGGTAAATGGTGCCCGAATGGGTGACGTCGGCCGTACAAGGCAATGCCAGCAGGGTGGCGAAAGCTGCGAGGAGGCTCATTAACGTGCTGCGCTTCGACAAAGGCATGAGGGTTAGAGCGCCCCGGTGCTGAAAAATTCCCTCGCTGCCCGCTTTTGCTGCACTGCGGGGGTCTGTCCGATTCAAGGTTTTCGCCCGACCCGGAAACCCGTGCGATCGTTGCCTTTGTCGAAGCGGAACTTATCGCGCGAAAAGCTCCTAAGTTCCGCATCGCCGCTGTTATAACCACCGCCACGCAACACGCGCACGGTACAGTCACCGCCTTCAAAGACCGATCCGTCCGTCGGCGCTGTGTCGTAGTTTCCGTGATAACAGTCGTAGACCCACTCCTGGATATTCCCTGCCGTGTCGAACAGGCCGAATTTATTGGCGTTGAAGCGCCCGACGGCCGTCGGTTTACGTGGATCGAGGCCGGTGTCGCAGTTGAAACAATGGGCGTTTAAACGACCGAGCTTGCGACCCCACCAGTACGCCGTTTCAGACCCCGCACGCGCGGCATATTCCCACTGCGCCTCGCTCGGCAAACTGTAGATCTGCCCGGTCTGCTGGGAGAGCCACTTGGTATAGGCCAGCGCGTCGTTCCATGAAACGTAGAAAATGGGGAAATACTCTTCGTCGGTACCCGCCGCGGCACGGATATTGGGCATTTTGCGCCCGCTGCCCGTGGCGAACTTGCGGTACTCGGCAATCGTGACCTCGTTGACGCCAACGGCGAACTGAGAGAGCGCGACCTGGTGCTGAGGGTGCTCGTCCGGATCGCTGGTCGAGATGCGGCTGCCCATCATAAACTCGCCAGCGGGGATCCAGACCATCAGCGGCCCTTCGCCGCCGGATATCAATTTGTCGCGGAATTCACCTATGTTCCCAACCGGCGCAGGCGGGGGCGCCGGCACCGGCGCCGGCCGGGCCTCCGGCGTCACTTCGCCCCGCGCGAGCGGTTCGTCCTCGACCGGTTCGATTTCGACGATATCGTCTTCGACCGCGTCCTCGACGTACGCCGGCCCCGAGTCGGGTGCTTTTCCACCCTGGCTCATATACCAGAAACCGCCGCCGCCCAGCACGGCCAGGACCACCGCGATGCCTGCGATCAGGCCGATCGAACTTTTCTTCGGTTGGTCTTCGACCGGCAATGGTGCCGCCTCTGCAGCGGCCGTGGATGTTTCGGTGGCGGCCTGCCGCGTTGCATCCGTATCTTCTTCCTCGAGTTCACCCGGGGGGATGTATTCCGGTTCCTGCGCGGCCTCGAGTTTTTCGATGACATCGATGACGATGACGGTGGTATTGTCCTGGCGCGGCGCGCCGGCATCCTCTACACCTTTGATGAGAGCGTCGACACATTCCTTCGCGGTCGCAGCTTCGCTGGCGAATTCGACAATTTTTTCGTGAGCAAGGGTATCCAAGCCGTCACTGGCGAGGATCAGGCGATCGCCCGATTCCACTTCCAAAGGGTCTTCAGGGCAATCGATCTCGGCAATATCCTCGCCGGTCAGCGCGCTCATCAGCATGTTCCGGGAGAAACCCTCTTCCGCTTCCACCGGCGTGCCGGCCTCGGCCATGCGGTCGAGAAATCCACCATAGCTGTGGTCGGCGTTTTTCTTGGTCAGTTCGCCGTTACGCAACAGGTAGAGGTGGCTGTCGCCGACGCTCACCCACCGGAGCTTGTCGCGTTCCAGGACACAGGCAACGAGGGTACAGCCCATCCCTTTGAGCGCCGCGGTTTCTGCGACGGTGGCGGTGATCGAGCCGTTGGCCTGCAGCACCGCCTCGTAGAGGACGTTGGAAAGGTTGTCGTTGGGGAAATTGCTGGAGGTATGGCGATTGAAGGTTTGCACCGCCATGTTGCTCGCCACGTTACCGGCGGCATGACCACCCATGCCGTCCGCCACGATCACCATCGAGCCGCCGGTATCCCCGTCGGCGTCACCCAGGTGCGTGATGAGAAAGGCGTCTTCCTGGTAATCCCGCGCCCCGTCGATTTGGGAGCCGGAGATATCGAAAGTCATTACTGACACGAGCGAATTCTCAGAATTGATTTATGACGGTACGTGAAGTTTGAGCCGTATGTTACCAGCCGGCCTAGAGATAAAAAAGCTATTTGACCTGCTGAGAGAGGCACGGTTCAGGCCTGTGGTTATACTGGCGAGGCCGCGAAAAAACCCCCGTCAGGCAGTTTTTTATCGAAATGCGCATCGATGTGCTAAGGCGTTTGAGCAATCTCGCAATCATTGCGGGGCCTTTTGCGGCCATCATTTTTTACTTCACGCTGCCCTTCGAATACACGATCCCGAACGGCGATCTCGTCGCGCTGTCGGACACGGCGCGCGCTACCCTCGCGATGGCCGTGTGGATGGCCGTGTGGTGGTTGACCGAGGCCGTGCCGGTTCCGGTCACCGCACTGTTGCCCATCGTGGCGTTTCCGCTGCTCGGCCTCGGCTCCGTGCGGCAGGTCACCACGCCCTATGCACATCCCCTGATCTTTCTGTTTTTGGGTGGATTCCTTTTGGCGATTGCGATAGAAAAATGGGGCCTGCACCGCTGGATCGCAAAAAGAGTCGTCCGCGTCACCGGCGGCGACGCCTATCATCTAGTCGGGGGATTCATGGGGATCACCGCATTTTCGAGTATGTGGCTGTCGAACACCGCGACCACGATCATGATGTTGCCGATCGCGATCAGTATGGTGAATCAGGTCGATCGAACGGCGCCGCGCGACGAGGCGCGCCGCTTTGCCCGCTGTCTGCTGCTGGCAATCGCTTATGCGGCTACGATCGGCGGCATGGGGACCCTCATCGGATCACCGCCGAACGTATTCGTGGCGTCTTATATCGAAGATTATTACGGGGTAAGCCTCGACTTTCGGTTGTGGATGTCGATGGCCTTACCGATCGTTGCCGTGCTCCTGCCCGCGACATGGTATTTGTTGACGCGCCACATCGTCCCAATACGACGTGATATCGTCGCCAGTCTGCCGGCGCCAAGTGCGCCCGACCGCGGTTGGCGCGGGCTGGCGCGCGGCGCGAAATGGACGGCCGCCGTGTTCGTATTGACCGTCTCAGCATGGGTTGGGCGTCCTTGGTTGACGATGCTGGAGGTATCGGGCGCGAAGCCCCTGGCGGGGCTGACCGATACCGGTATCGCGATGCTCGCCGGTTTGTCGCTGTTTGCGATTCCGACGAATTGGCACCGGCGCGAATTCATCATGTCCTGGTCCGACGCCGAAAAGCTGCCGCTCGGAACACTGCTCCTGTTCGGTGGTGGGCTGACCTTGGCCGCCACCGTGTCGGCCACCGGCGCCGATCGCTTCATCGGCGCGCAACTCGTGGGACTCGGGGACGTTCCCACGTGGCTTGCGTTCGTCGCGGTGATCACCGGCGTGGCTTTTCTGACCGAGTTGACCAGCAATACCGCGACGACGACGACCCTGGTGCCCGTCCTCGCGGCGGCGGCTGTTACGCTCGGTCTCGAACCGATTCCGATCATCATCGTCACGGCACTGGCCGCGAGTTGCGCGTTCATGATGCCCGTGGCGACGCCTCCGAATGCGATCGTGTTTTCATCGGGCAGGGTCAGCATTCCCGAAATGGCGCAGGCCGGGTTCGTGATCAATATCGTCGCGATCGTCGTCGTCGCGCTCGCGGCCCTGTTCTGGATGCCGTACATGATCGGCGCCGGGCTGGGAGGAGGATCGTGAAGGGAACCGATTCGAGGACTGCGCGTAGCCCGCACGCCGAGGGGCTGCTCGTCATGCCGGGTGAAATCGAGCGGCCGCCGAGGGGGCGTTTTTATCACGGATGTTGCGCTGGCAAGCTGCCCGGTAGCACGGTATATCGTCGAAAGCCTGCGCTCCCTGTGGGACTTTTTTCTCATCCGGTTCTGCGCCCGGCACACGGTTTCAAACCGATGGTAAGAACATTGCGCCGGCTGCAGCCAAGCGACTCCTCAGATGCGCGAACCTGCCCGCTTGAGCTCGCCGTGTCGAGCTACGGAGCCTAGCTGCAGTGGCCGCCGAGCGCATGGACGTGTGCGAATTCGCCGCGCTCCTCGACCGCCAGGCCGTGAAGTACATCACCGATGATTATCCCATCCTGGTCGTCAGAGACGGTGATCGCGTACGCGCATTCCGCGCTTTCTGCACCCACCAGGGCATGGAGATCATGGCGTCGGGTATCCGCGGATCGCGGGTAACCTGCGCGCGGCACGGCTGGCAGTTCGAGATGCCCGACGGCCGCTGCCTGTTCGGGGAAAAGTGGTCTTTGAAGGAACTGCCCGCCCAGGTGATCGCGGGCCGCGTCATTGTTGAATGGCCGGCTGACGATTGATTCACAGGAGCTAATTTGGCGGCATCGGCCTGCTAGAATGTAATTAGAACCCATCTCAAAAATATTCGGGCCCACGCTGGCGGCCGTTTTCGTACAGTTCAAGGCGCGAGGAGTGTTGCAAAGCATTAGCTAAATGAACGACGAGCAACGCCGAAATGTGCGAAATGGGCCACCAGCCCTTCGGGTTGCCCCCTGAAAACCGCGTTTGCTGCGTTGCAGCGCTTGAACATGGAACCACCATGCCCTGCGCGCTGCGCCTTGCAATCACGATTTTCAGGGGGCAACGTGGGCCCGAATAATTTTGAGATGGGTTCTAGCATGTATTCCTTCGAAACCTTGCTGCACGCGTCATCCGATGAATTGATCGCGATTTTTGCCGCGACCCGCGTCGGTCCGCTCGACGACACTGATGTACGGCGGGAGCAGATCGCTCAACAACTCGGGCTCAAGGACGCCCAAATGGTATGCAGTATCGGGTTCAATGCCGCAGTCCCGGAATACGAAAACATTTACCGCGTGATGGGTTACAGTGGTTTCGAAGGGCTCGCCACGGCGCGAAATTTTGCCTTCATCCACGACGTCTATCATTCGCTCAGCATTAATAACATTCTCGAGATCTACGGCGCACTGGATCGCTTGAACGAGGCGGGCACCGACTGGTCGGATTTGGTATTGAGCCGTATCACGAACATCGAGTCGCAGCTCGAAGAAACGATCAATCCCGTTTTGATCGGCGGATACAAACTGGAGATCCGGGCGATTTACGAAAATAGACTGGCATCGAACAGGTTCATCAACGGCCGTCTGACGCCCAACCACGCGGTCATGCGCGACGTGGCCAATGAAAACGCGATCATGCTGGAACGCAGTGCAATAGAGCCGATGGAATTTCTTGAGAACTCGGGATTGTCAACCGACGAGAAGCGGCGCGTCATTTTCCAGGGATTGATCCCGCCGCCGATCGCCGACCGCTATATCAGAAAGGTCGAATCCGAAGACGAGCGTCGACTCTTGCGTGAAGCGCTCGACAGTTCAAGCGGCTAGTCCGTGCGCCCCGTCACAGCGGGATCTCAAGGACTTTGCGACGGATCGGGGTGAGAATTCCGGTCTTGCTCAGCGCTAAAAATCTCGGCTTTTTCCCGTAGCAGGGCTGCGTCGCGGGCGGCATTGGTGTGAGGCGAGAATCGCCATCGATAATAGATGCTGATGATCTCCGCACGCCTGATCCCGGCGCTTGAAACCGGCACGGTACGGCGCAGGAAGCCCCCCAGCGTTTCGCCGCTCGCCGGGGTCAGGCCGCGCGCCTGAAGCTTGCCCAGGAGCACCGCCAAGGGAGAATCGACGCCCTCCGTCGCATCGCCTCGGGTCTTCTTCCGGCGCGCGACACGTACGGCCGTCGGACTTCTCCGCAGCCTGAAATAGAGCACCACGGCGAGCGGCGGCACCAGCCAGATCATCACGTCGCCGATATCGCTCATATCCTCTTGGCTCAAGCGCTGGTAGCGGAACCACGCCCACGATAGGAAATCCTGGATCCCCTGCCAGTGTGAGGCCTGCTGGTCTTCGAGTTCATACCAGACGGACGGGGTCGAATCGACTGTGACCCAACGTCCGTCGATGTAAGCGAGTGCCCAGCTGTGGGCATGGCGGGCCCTCGCGATATACATGCGCTCGAGCGCGCTGTAATTCTCGACCACATAGCCGACGGCATAGCGGGCCGGTATGCCTGCTTCGCGCAGCAGGAGCACCGTCGCCGTCGCGAAATATTCGCAATGACCCCGCCGCGTCTCAGTCAGGAAATGCGCGAGCGGCGTCCGCCACGCATACCTGCCTTTCTGGATCAGGCTGTAGGTGAAGTTGTCCAAAAAGAACTGCCGGATCCGCGCAGCGGCATCACGCTGGTCCAAGCCGGTAATCCCGATCTCCGCAACGGTGCGGCTCACGACCGACTGGTATCCGTCCGGGACGACTAAATCGCGCGGGCGCGGCGGTGGCTCGATGCCTTCGGTGCCATCGATGGTCGCACGAAATCGGAGTGCTCCGGGGGGCGATTCCGCCATCAGCGAACCGAAGGGATTGTCCTGTAGCTCCGCGATCTCGTCACTGGCGATACGACGAGAACCCCGCGGCGTCGGTAACAGCACGAGTGCACGTCGGTGCTGGACGGTGATCTCAATGGTCGTGGGATCATCCCCGCCGCCGGCGGCGACCAGCCACTCATTGCGCCCGGCTACCTTGTCGACGGCCTCGAATTCGGCGTCGAGCGCCGACCAGGTGCCGAATCGAAACGAATCGTAGGTGGCCTCCTGCAGCATGAGGGGCAGCTTGAGTTGTGCACTCGGCGTCACGCGAACCCGTATGCGGTCGGAAAGCTTGAGTCGCCCGATCGCGCCGATCGCCGTCACTGCTCGATTGGGATCGGGCGACCACGGAAACTGGTCGACCCAGTACATGACGGACGACTCCAGTGAACGGTGCGCATACAGCATGCCCATCTGCGTCGCGACCGCGAGGCCCAGCGCCAGCAGCATCACTGTTGCCCAGTGCCACCCGCGGTAGCGGCGTGGACGCGCGACGAGGAGCATGCCGATTACGATGATAGCGATCACGGCGACGAAGTAGCCGCCGCCACGGGACGAGGTACTGGCAGCGACGATACACACAGCGATGAAATGCGGCGTAATGTCGAGACGTTGATCCCCGGATTCGGATTTGCGCAGGCTGTAGAACAGCGCGCTCATCGGTATCGTTTGCCGGGTGCTCGCCCGCTGCGCGAGGATCAACGGGAATAGGCAATACGGCGCGACGGTCAGGATCGCGTAGATGCCGTGCACCGAGTAGCGCGAAAATTGGATGACGGTGACGAGCGCAAAAATTACGCTCGTGAGATCCGCCGCCCGATGAAATTCGCGATCCGCCATCGCCCATTTGATCGAAATGAAGCCAATGGCCTCGATCATCAAGGCCATGACGAAAGCGCCCGCGAGGTTATTGGTGAAACCGCCCCAGGCGAGTAATGAAAAACTGATCCAGAATCTCGGTATGGGCGTAAGAACGGCTGATTTCGAGGCGGCGCTGCTCAAGACTTCATCTCCACGCGCGCCAAATCCTCGGCGATATGTTCGCAGCGTATTCTGAACACATCGTGCTGAGGGGTGTCCGCGGCGCCTGGATCGGCGCTGTCTTCCTCGGTCACGTAAAGCTTGACCGACGGTACGCCGTGCTGCGCGAGATCGCTGATCAGCGCCTCCCGGGCAGCGTCCATGCGCCCGAGCACGAGGATGACGCTGGCGAATTGCGCCGTGCGTTCCCGCAGCAGTTCGGCAAGCTGGTTAATATCGCCGTCATCGCACGGCTGGATTTCGGCCAGATAGGCGAGCGCCTGCAACGCGTCGCCAAGGCCGCGGCCGACGCTCAACTGCACGACCTCCGATCCCGCAAAAATGACGTCCAAAATGGAATCGCGCGGTTTCTCGCCACCCGCGATCGAGGCGCCGACTGAAATGACCGCCTCGAACAAGGCGGGCCGGGCATGAACGAGATGCGTATCGATCACCAGCGCGTGACGGTCGAAATATTCGTCCTGGTATTGCTTGACGATCAGCTTGCCGGTCTTGGCGAAGCTGCGCCAGTGGATGTGCCGGCGCGGATCGCCCGGCTGGTAATCCCTCAGCGAAGCGAATTCCTGAGAGTCTCCGACCGCCATCGCGAGGCTGATTCCGCCTTTCTGGTAGCGGCGCTCCGATCGCAGTTTGATGCGGGGCGTCGCATAGCGCCGGGGGAGGGACAGCAGTTCCGCCTTGTCCTTGATGGTGTATCGCGCGCGAAACAGCCCGAGCGGATCCGGCCGCAGCAGATGAACGGTGTCAAAATGGACCCAGCCGCGCCTTCTGACGGTCAATGGCACCTTGATTCGGATCGTCGTCGCCGGGGGAATCGCGGGTACGCGTTGAGATTCGATCTCGGCGCCGCGCAAGTTTCTTCGCATTTCGACCCAACGAGGAAACCCGACTGCGTGATCAAACCAGTTCGTGGTCGCCCCCGCCCCCGCCCCGAAGACTAGCGCACGTCGATAATCATCAAAGCTGATGCGCGGATTGGGCAGCCGATCGTGGACGATGAGGTCGCGTTCCAGGCGGTTGCTGTGGTTCGTAATTTCCAGCCAGTAACTGGTGGGGATCGTGGCCGTCACGTGCTGCGGCAGGACCCTCACCACAGAGATGCCCGGCTTCCAGCGCACGCTGAATATCAAACTGGTTATGAGCAGTGCGAAGTTCAATGCGGCGATCTGGTAGCCCAGCGTCTGCCGTATGTCGATACCGAACAGGACGCCGGCGACGAGCAGGCCGACGACGAGCCGGCCGGCGGGAGAGAACCTTTGCTCAACCCATGCACTCGTCCTGCCGGCCAGTGGAAACAGCCGGAAGAGAAACCTCGGGGGCATCGACATGGCGCACGCTACCTCGGGACTGGCACCGTCGACAACAATTCCGCCACGAGGGTCGCCGCGGCGGTCCCCGAGAACCGTGCTTCGGCGCGCAGGGCGAGTCGATGGCACAGCGCCAGCGGCGCGAGTTCCTGAATCAGGTCGGGCGTGACAAAATCGATGCCGTCAGAGAGTGCGAGCGCCTGGGCGCATTTGAGCAGTGCGATCGAAGCGCGTGGGCTGGCGCCGAGTTCGATCCGTTCGGCGTCACGCGTGGCTGCGAACAGCGTGACCAAATAGCGCTTGAGTTCGTCGGTGATCGGGATCCGGGCTGCAGTTCGTCGAAAGGCGAGCACCTCCTCGACACTCACCGACGCCTCGATCTCGTCCAGGGGCTGGCCGCGGTTATTAGCGGTGATGATGTGCATCTCGTCCTCGACCGACACGTAACCCAGCGACAGGCGGAGCGCGAAGCGATCCATCTGCGCTTCGGGCAGGGGATAGGTTCCATGAAATTCGACGGGATTCTGCGTGGCGATGACAAAATAGGGATCCGCCAGGATGAACTTCTGCCCCTCGAGACTGACCTGGCTTTCACCCATGGCTTCGAGCAGCGCCGACTGTGTTCGCGGTGATGCCCGGTTGATTTCGTCGGCAAGCAGGATGTTGGTGAAGATCGGACCCTTCTGGATGACGAATTCCTGCGTGCGCTGGTTGTAGACCGATGCTCCCAGGATATCCGTCGGCAAGAGATCCGGCGTGAACTGGACGCGCTGGAATTGCGCACCGACGGTCCGCGCCAGTGCCTTGGCCAGCGTCGTTTTTCCGGTCCCTGGGTAATCTTCCAGCAGCACGTGGCCGCCCGTCAGGAACGCGCTTAGCAAGTGCCGGATCACCGGTCCCTGGCCGGTGATCGCCCGGGCTATGTTGTCCGATAGTCTGTTATAGATCTCGACGGCATGGTCGAGTTCCAGCGGATCCCCCGATAGGTTCATAGGCCTTAGTCCTGTATCTTCGCGCATGTGATGCTCATCGGAAGCTCCGTTTGAGTTTTTCGCGCTCCCGCCGTTCCTTCTTGTTTAATTGACCCCACCGGCGCTCCCCCACGACCGCGTCGAGGGCGAGGTTTCGCCGCAATGCTTCGCGCACCGCGATGCTGTCTGCGGTTTCGGCGTACAGTTCCTGCGCGAGGTTCGCGGATACGCGCCTGGAGGTCAAACCTAGCACGATGAGTTTGTGGACATAGGGTGGGCGCCGGATGTGAATCAGATCGCCGATTTTCACCATAGTGGCGGGCTTCGCGCGAACTTCCTTGACCTTGACCCGGCCGTTTTTAACGGCGTTCGCCGCGAGGCCCCGGGTCTTGAAAAACCGCGCACTCCATAACCAGCGGTCGAGGCGCTGGCCTTTCGAACTCACCGATTCCATTGAGCTTCGGCGAACTTGACGGTTAGGATGGACATGAACTCGGAGTCGCCGACGGTCGGATTCCGTGCTAGAACTGGTTATCGAGTGACACTAACCCAGGTCGAGACGCATGGCCACTGAACGAAAATTCATTCCCCTGAACATTGCCGTGTTGACGGTGTCGGACAGCCGCACGGAAGCGACCGACAAGTCAGGCAAGCTGCTGGCTGAGCGTGCCAAGGCCGCCGGTCACCGGGTGTATGACAAGCAGATCTGCGCGGATGACATCTACGCGATACGGGCGATCGTGTCGAGGTGGATCGCCGATAAAAACGTCAACGCCGTGGTGTCGACGGGCGGCACGGGGGTTACTGGTCGCGACGGGACGCCGGAAGCGATGACGCCATTGTTCGACAAGGTCCTGGACGGATTCGGCGAGATGTTTCGCGACTTGTCCTACGAAGATATCAAGACCTCGACCCTGCAATCGCGCGCGGTGGCGGGCGTCGCGAACGCAACGTACATCTTCTGCCTGCCGGGGTCGCCCGGCGCCAGTGCGCTGGGCTGGGACGCCTTGATTTCCCATCAACTCGACTACCGCACGCGACCGTGTAATCTCGTGGAACTGATGCCGCGTCTGTTAGAGCGCTAACAGGCGAGTCTAGAATTAATTTTTCAGCGTTCTACCAAGGTGCATGCGACCACGATGATCCGTCGTCGGCTTCACCGGACAGGCGGTCAGCTTCCCGAAAGGGCGCCACGTCATCGCCGATCTCAAAATACATCAGCAGCGTTTTTTGAAGCGGGCTGTCATTGTCGTCGCTGACGATGAAATAACGTGAACCTTCGTGCCGCGCTACCCCTTCGAAATTATCGATCGCCCAGCCCCTGGATGAATCGAAACGCGCGATGTCGGTAATCGGTGTTTCGTCCCCAAACGCCGGTGGATGAAGGCGCACCCGTCGTAGCGAGATGATGACGGGACGGAATACCGAAGCGAATCGCCGTTCGAGTATCAGGAGATCACCACCCGGCATCGATTCAAGGCCGACCAATGCGCTGTGTTCGGGATCAATGGGGCGATAAAGCCAGGAATGACCAGCGACCGAATAGAGCGTAATCATCGATTGATGGGCATTTTTCAGCGGGCGTTCCGGCCCCGTGATCAGGCCGAATTCATCGTGCTCGGTGAGCGCCTCGAGCTCCCGGTTACGCGCTGAGTAGCGGTCCGGTTCGCGCAGCGGCAACGGCAGCGCCGTCTCCCGGAGGTATTCACCGCGCGGCGTGTAATGGACGATTCTGGGCACCGTTTCAAATGAGATGATCAACTCCGTATCATCTCTGACGCCGTTGCGCGCGTTGCGTGCCACCAGCCCTTCGGCGTCGGCCAGGCGTTTCGCAACGGGTGCTCCATCCGGCCCGAGCAGTCGGTGGATGGCGTCGAGGTAGACGCGAATCAGATTACCGTCATGAAAATGCGGGCGTAGATGAGCGACGAAGCCAGCGTCGGATACGGCATACAGCGTTTTCTCATCCGCCGCCCAGGCGAGCCCCGACAGTTCATGCAGTTCGATGCCGTGCAATGCTGCGGGTATCAGTTCTACGGTGCCTCGCAGGCGGATCTGCATGAACGTGTCGCCAGTAGTGTAATCACTGGATATGCTGAACGCCCGGCTGATATCGATGGATTCACTGCGGATACCCGCGCTCATTAACATGAGCACCGTCACGAGTGCTTGGCAGAGCCCGCGGGCATTGGCGCCTCTGTTCACGTTTGCCGTATCCTGTCTCTCACCGTCGCGCGAGGCGCTATCATCCGGAAATCGGGCGAGTATAGTGTTTCATCGGCGCGAGATTACCAGGGTGGTGATAATCGTGATTTTCCACGGTCCTGCTGCCGGCCCATCGACGGGCACCGAAAGACGCTTTTTTCCCTCTCCTTGAATCGCTTGGATGACGTCAATACTGGTTAAAATTTTCATGATCACGGGGGGGCTGGCCGGTTGCGCCGGGATCGTGCTCGGCGCTTTGAGCGCGCATCTGTTCAAACAGCGCATTGAGCCGGCCGGCCTTGCGACGCTGGAGACCGTTTCCGCCTATCTGCTGATCCACGGCCTGTTGCTCGTTGTTATCGGCGCTCTGGCCGAGTCGACACCGGGCTCTGTCTCGATCCGGATCGCCGGCGTCCTCGCCATTGCGGGAATAATCCTGTTTTGCGGCGGTCTAAGCGCCAGTGTGCTGAGCGGCGTTCGCGTGTTCGCCATCGCCGCGCCGGCTGGCGGCCTTGCATTGATGGGCGCGTGGTTGTCTATTGCGGTTTATGCCCTCTCGAAGGCTTGAACAAAGGGTTGCAAGGAGCGTCTCGTTTTGATCGCGTATGGATATCATCGTTTAGTCGCCGGGTTTGCCGCTGCAAGCGCACGCCCGAGACGCTTGGGAAACCTTGGTTTGATGCTGTTGATACTCGCCCTGCCGTGCTTGGTGGCGCACGCCGGCCAGTCATTTTACCTACGAGATGATGCCCCCGATCTGATCGGGGAGGTGTCCCTCGCGACAACGGTTTACGCAGATACCCTTTCGGATCTCGCCCGCGCCTACGACCAGGGTTACAAGGAAATGCGATTGGCGAATCCCGGCATAGACCCCTGGATTCCGGGCGAAGGTGCCGAAATCGTTGTGCCGAATCTCTATGTGATCCCTGATGCGCCGCGCGACGGCATCGTCATCAACGTCCCTGAAATGCGCCTGTACTTGTTCAACAAGAACAACCGGCGCGCGCAGACCGAAGTGCTGACTTTTCCTGTCAGTATCGGGCGCCAGGACTGGGTCACTCCCCACGGTAAGTCCAAGATCGTCTCGAAGGTGCGCAATCCGTCGTGGTATCCACCTGAATCGATTCGGGCGGAGCACGCGGCGGAGGGCGATCCCCTCCCGGCGGTCGTACCGCCCGGGCCGGACAATCCTCTGGGTGCGCACGCGGTACGTCTGAGCATTCCCGGGTACCTGATTCACGGAACCAATAAACCCTATGGAATCGGCATGCGCGTGACGCACGGATGTGTACGCATGTATCCCAAAGACATCGCACAGGTCTTCAGCGCGACGCAGGTCGGGATGGCGGTACATATCGTCAATCAGCCGTACAAGATCGGTGTGTCACACGACCAGGTTTATCTCGAAGTGCATCCTCACCTGAATGAAGACAAGAACGTGTACAACGATCAGTATTCCCACGTGGTCAAGCTGATTCTCGACCGCGTCAAGGACTACAAGGTGCGGTTGGTCTGGGCGGATATCAGGCGCGCCGTGGAAATGAAGGACGGCATACCCCACGTCATAGGCACACTGCAACTCAAACCAGGCGCGATCCTTAACTCTCGGAGTTGATAGGCTGCTAGTGCACAAATAAAGAACCCCGCCGCGGCGGGGTTCTACTACGAGACTTTGTGCGGAATCGCTAGTTCATTTCTTCATCGTCTGTTCGAACATGCGTTCGATGCGATCCTTGTTCTCGTTACAGCAGGACATCGCTGCTTCGGCCGTGCTCTTGGCCTCAGCGGCGGTTGCCGCCGCGGCATCGGCCGCGGCTTGAGCCGCCTCGGCGGCCTTCATCGCATTCTGCGCGGTGCTGGCCGCGCTGCGGGCTTCGGATATCGCGCTGTTGGCCTTGGCCTCGATAGCCGAAACCTGTTTGCTGTCGACGGTCGAACACGCGCTAACGAAGCCTAGCAGGATGCAGATCGCCGGCAGCTTCAGGTGTCCAATCAGATTCTTGCTCATTAGTGGTTCTCCTCGTACGCGGGACGACGTTGAATTTTTATCAGTCCATTCGGTGGTCGAGATGATGAACGATTATAGGGTCTAGCGCAATTCGCTCCACAGTCAAAAAAGGTGTTAACAGCCCGAACTGTGAGCTGCTTAACAACATCTTGCGCAAGCTTACGACGATGACTGAAACGAGCATTTGAGCGATCCCGGATTCATACGTCAGCGGGGGTCTGGGCTTTTAGCGGCTGGCGTACCCCAACCCCTCGCGGTGTTGGATGATCGCCGCAGGCGCTGGTCGTGTCGCGCAACCACTAATTGCATGATGGCGCGCTCGAAACTATCGAGCTTGTGCAGGTCGCAGTAATCTGCGAGCCAGTCCATGGCGTCTGCGAGCGGTATCGCGCCGAGTGCGTTGTACGTATCGTCGTACAGCGTGTTGTAAGCCGTCAGGTATCCCATTAGGTAGTGTTCGAAAGGCGCCTGCCCGTCGTCACGATCGTCTGCATGCAGGAATCGATTACAAGACGCGTTGCCCGTACCCCAGATCGCATAATTCCCGGCGCCATCAGCAGCCGATGCAGTGCTTGCGGCCACGGTGAATGCGGCGAGAAGAAAGCCACGGCAGGCGATCTTCAGGCGATGCCGAGGATTCGATTCTTGCGGTTGAACTGAGATTTCAGAAAATCCATCTGGTCGGCAAGAATGCGCCGGTTGGAAAGTGCGAGAAATTCGGCCCAGTTAGGGACATAGGGGACGGCCAGCAGCGGCATGCGGGCCTGTTCCGGAGTGCGGCCGCCCTTGCGCATGTTACAGCTACGGCAGGCGCTGACCACGTTGGACCAGACGTCGCGGCCGCCGTGGGACAAGGGGATCACATGGTCCCGCGTCAAGCCGTGTTCGGCGAACTCCCCGCCACAATACATGCAAAGCTTGCCGTCGCGCCGGAATAGCTCGTGACTGTTGAGCGGCGGGATGTGCCGTTTGAGGTGTTTTCCCCGTTTCGATCGCTTGATCGCAATGATCGAATGCACGGTGATCGAGGAACGCTCGCCGCTGGCGCGCTCGACTCCGCCATAAAACGTGAACGCGTTATCGCCCGCCGTCCAGGCCACCAGTTCACGGCTGTAAAGGCACACGGCATTCTGCCAAGGGATCCAGCGGATTGGCGTCCCCTCGATATCGAGTCTTAGAATGAGCGGCTGTGACATGTCCTGACGCTTGAGTCGGTGTGCTGCAAGTGGCCTTGAAAATATCAAATCCCACGGATTCTCAAGGTAAAGAACGATCTAATCAAGGCCATTGATGCATTGTTACACGCCGTTCATGGCGTCACCGGGACGGATGACGGAGGCCATTCATGTCGAATCTCCAAACACTGCGTGACCTGATGCGGGCATTGCGCGCGCCCGATGGCGGCTGTCCCTGGGACCGGGAACAGACGTTTAAATCGATCGTAGCGCATACCTTGGAAGAGGCTTTCGAGGTGGCGGACGTCATCGAATCCGGGCGTCTGGAGGAGTTACCCTCGGAATTAGGCGATCTTCTGTTTCAGGTCATTTTCTATTGCCAGTTAGCCGAGGAGGAGGGCCGTTTCTCAATCGACGAGGTAATAGGCGAATTGGAGCGGAAGCTCTTGAGACGGCATCCCCACGTATTCGAGGACGGTGGCGCAAGCGATGCGACGGCCGTTGCCAAACAGTGGGAAATGCAGAAGGCGACGGAGCGCGCGTCCCGGCGCGATCGCGATACGTTCAGCGAACTCGACGAGGTGCCCGTCAATTTCCCCGCGCTCACGCGCGCCCTAAAGCTGCAGAAGCGGGCCGCCAGGGTCGGGTTTGACTGGCCGGATGTGGCTGGCCCCTGGGCTAAGCTTGGCGAAGAAACCGCGGAACTCGAGGACGCCATGGGGCAGTCGAACGTCGCTGCGATCCACGAAGAATTAGGCGACTTGCTGTTTGCGATGGTTAACGTCGCACGCCACCTCGGTTGTGATCCGGAGGCCGCTTTACGTGCCGCGAACCGGAAATTCGAACGGCGGTTCAGGCACGTGGAGGCCGAACTGCGGGCGCAGGGCTCGTCGCCCGGGTCTGCGGATCTCGAGTGGTTGGACCGCTTGTGGGAGGCGGCGAAAAAAGCGGGTTTGTAAAAAAACGGAAGTATGTACTTGAGTAAACCCTTATGACGGGTTTCTGGCGGTGAAAAAAAACCCGCCGAAGCGGGTTTATATTGAAATCGTTTGAGGCTATCCGTGTGAGGCAATTGGTTCCTCATTATCGGTCAATTGCTCCGCTGCCTCCATTTTTTCTTGGTCAGCTACGAACTTTTTAAGAAGTAGCTTTTTCTCGCAATCGGCAAACCGCGTCAATATCTGACGCATGAGCGGCTGATACCCAAGGCCATGCAATTTGGCAATTAGCTTGAAATCTTCTATGAGAGATTTTTGAAGTCGTATGGAGATCATTTGGAGTTCTAGAGCTTTATCGAGTGCGTCTTCTTGTTCATTCTCGAAAACGTGAGCGTAAGCTTCGTCGCGCCCGAGCTGTCCGGACTCCCATGCTTCCTCAGTTGATTCAATTTTCGTGGTTTCATTCATGTGGTTCTCTCTCTCCGAGATTACTAAGTAGGCTGGCTGAACTTGTTGTATATACGTATTTCATCAGGATTTGGTTCAAAAGCTGTTTTGATCACGATATTGTCCCCAATGCTCATGAACACAACTTTGAGCTTTCTTCCATAATCTGTCTCAGCAACAAACCATCTGGTGGGCGGGTTAGTTTTGTTATCCTCCCGAACGTCATAGAGGTATTTACTCAATCTATTCGCGAAGCATTCGACAATTTCAGCCTCCGTGACTGGCGGCTCTTTACTGGCGAGCTTTCGACGTACTCCGTTACTAATCTCTAGCGGCAATGCATATACATCCTTGAGGTCATTTCCGCAACATTCTACATCCCTGTATATACAAAATATAGACTAAAAAGGAACAATATATGTAAAAATTTGTTGCAGATCGGCGATACCGCCCTTTAGCGACAAGCACATAGTAATTAACTTTATACTTGACGAAAGGATAATTTGTATATACAATTGATGTATGAGTAAGCCAAAAGTTCAAAACCGCTCCACCAAGAACGACCCAGTAATCAAGGCTGTTCCAAAAGCCTGCGCCGACGAGAAGGCTGCGGTTGAGTTCATAGAGAAGCAGCGTTGGGGCGAGAATCCTTGCTGCCCCCGTTGCGGTAGCGAAAATGTCTACCAGATGCAAGATAACAAGACTGGCGCACGGCAAAAGAACTTTCGCTGGCGCTGCCGGGATTGTGCGCGAGCTAAGTTTACAGCGCAATTCACTGTCCGCACCGGCACCGTGTTTGAGGACAGCCGGATTGAACTGCGTCATTGGTGCTTCGGGTTCTGGCGTGCAGCCACGTCCAAGAAAGGCGTGTCGGCCCTTGAGATTCACCGCCAGACTGGAATTTCCTACAAGTCAGCCCTATTCCTGCTGCACCGTATCCGGTTCGCTATGGCACCAGCGTATGACGGCCAGTTGAACGGCGACGTTGAAGTCGATGAAACTTTCGTTGGGGGAAAGCCCCGATACAAAGGTAAGAGCAAGCGGGGCCATGGCGACAAACAGCCCGTCGTCGCCCTGGTTCAACGTGGCGGCGAAGTCCGCACTAGGGTTATACCCGATGTGACTGGTAAGACGTTAAAGGCCGCTATCCGGGAGCATGTCCATCCCGATTCCCGGATTATGACCGATGAACACAGTGGTTATCGGGGTATCGGTGCGGAATTCAAGGGCGGTCACGAAACGGTGAAGCATAAGGCCCGCGAGTACGCCAGGGGCGACGTAACCACGAACCGGGTAGAAGGCTTTTTCAGCATCTTCAAGCGCGGTCTGAATGGCGTCTATCACAGTGTCAGCCGTAAGCATCTGCACCGCTACATGGCTGAGTTCGAATTTCGGTTCAACCGCCGCGAGCTTGAGGATGGAGAGAGGGTTACGGCGGCTATCAAGGCATCAAATGGGAAGCGGCTTTACTATGCTGAACCAGTATCGACTAATCTGCCGATGGTTCGGCGATTGCTTGGCTGACGTTTTTCTGCCAAGCTTTCAGCAGCGGATTAATGGTATACGGACGACAGGACTCGAACCTGCACGGGGTCCCCTGGTCAAAGGATCAACCCCCACCGACCCCCAAAGTCGGCGTGTCTGCCAATTCCACCACGTCCGCATGGATGTAGTCCCGGGCCGTCAGCGGTGGCAAGCTTCTCACAAGTTGAACCACCGCTGACGCTTGGACCGGGCCGCCGAGCCAGCCCTTAAACCCTCCTCATTGTAGCTCCTCCTGTTCCGGGTAGATGAAATCAATAGTCGCCCTGAATGCCTGCATAAATCGTTCTTTCTTGGTGGCGGGCCAATCGGACCCGGCCGGCGGAAGTTCGCGTAGCAGACCGACTATTGCCGTATGTATACCGGGCGGTGGACCCTCGCCACTACCACTGCCGCCATGCTTTCGTTTATCCGGAGGAGGATCTGCCGGCGGGTCTGTACCAGGGTCATCATCAACGGCATCTTTTGGCTCTAAAGTCCCGGGCTCTACCGCTGTGATGGGCTTAATAAGCCGCGTTTTGCCGTTATCCGGGAAAAACCCTGCGAACTCCGCAGAGTCGTAAAATGCGCGTAAAGCTGTCTGGATCTTGTCGGGCGTAATTTTGTATATGTTCTCGAAAAGGTTTTTGGTGCCAACTTTCGGCGGCAGTTTCTTGCCATAAAAATCATCGTAAACTCGGCGGAAAAGCTCCACAGCCAGGAATGCTTCTATTTTGGCATCGTTCGAGTCTGACGGAAGTACCGGGACGAGAATTTTTTGCGCTCGCTCCGTTATGGACACGGTTTCTCCGGACATCGAGATCAGGCCAAACATCTTAGCGGCGCTCATCCGAGTTAGGTAAGCCCCGCTACGAGTAGTAGAATAATTCAGGAAATGTGCAAGTTGGTCACGGCTACATACGCCCCCTCCTTGAGATCGTATTTTGTTCGCGACCTCTACGGATTGACTGAGCCCATAGTAGGGAAACGCAGTGCCAGAACGCTGCCGCGCGCGCCGCTTTGATTTTGCGCCTCCGGACTCGTCCACTGCTTTGATTTTGGCCATATCACTGCTATGTAGTAAACTAACTACTACGAGATAGTAAACGCTCTTACTGCAGATCTCAACATATGGTAGTAAAAAAAGATCAGTCGGGAAAAATATCGAAGCGCGGCCCAAAAGAGGAACGCGTAAAGATCAATGGTGACTGGAAGGATGCCGTAAGCGAGGCATTGAAGAAGCCACGCCCTTCTGACGGCTGGCCCGATTCCGACAAGAAAAAGTCAGACGACGACGAGTAACGGCGGCTGTTTGACGCAAAAATGCCCTGTTTCTAGGGTTTACTCAGGTACATACTCGCGTAAAAAAACGGGTGCGAATGCACCCGTAAAGGACCAAAGGGAGGAGCGCAGTGGACTTAGACCGACTGCGCAATAGGAATAATGCATTTGGCGTGCCAAATTAAAATACTGATAGTTTTCAACAGCTAATAGTTATAGCGCCAATAAACCGGCGCTTTTAACCGGCAATCGCTGGATTGAGGGGAAGTTTTTGACGCCCCGTCAGGGCAGCCCTGATCAGTCGAGTGACTCTTCCTCGCCGCTGTCCTTGTCGCGGCGGATCAAGGCATAGGCAGAGTGATTGTGAATGGATTCGAAGTTCTCGGACTCGACGGTATAGGCGCGGATACGGTCATCTTCGTTCAAGCGCAAAGCCACTTCGCGCACCATATCTTCGACGAATCGTGGATTATCGTACGCCCGCTCGGTCACATACTTTTCATCCGGGCGTTTCAGCAACCCGTAGAGTTCGCAGGACGCAACTCCCTCGACGATGTCGATCAGTTCTTCGATCCACACGAATTCGCCAATTTTCACGTCTACGGTCACGTGTGACCGCTGATTATGGGCGCCGTAATCGGAAATGTCCTTTGAACACGGGCACAGCGTCGTTACCGGTACCACTACTTTTACCGAAACCTGGGGTCGTCGATGCTCGTGGATTTCGCCGACGAAGGTCACCGCGTAATCCATCAAACTCTTGACTCCCGATACGGGAGCGGACTTTTCGACGAAATACGGGAAGTTCATTTCGATATGACCGCGTTCCGCTTCCAGCACGTCGGTCATTTCGGTAATCATCGTGTTGAACGATTCGACGGAAATCTCGTATTCGTGGTTGTTCAAGATCTCCACGAAACGCGACATGTGAGTGCCCTTGAACTTGTGCGGCAGGCCGACGTACATGTTGAATGTCGCGATCGTATGCTGTTCGCGGCCGGCGCGATCCCGGACCACGACCGGATGGCGGATGTCCTTGATTCCCACGCGATCGATCGCGATGCGGCGCGTGTCTTCGGTGCCCTGAACATCGGGGATATTGCGAACGACCGGAGCAGGCTGGTTCATTTGGGAGAAGTCCTCGGATCTAAATCGGTAGAAAGCACGCCCGCCTCGGCGCTCTGATGCGCCCGGCGAGATCGGTGGTCAGGTAGCAAGCACGGCGACCCTACCGTGTATTCTAGAACCTATCTCAAAATTATTCACGTACGCGCCGGCAGCGATTTTTGCGCAATTCAAGGCGCAACGCGTACGCGAATAATTTTGAGATAGGTTCTAGCTAGTGTCCGTCCATAAACAGGCATTTTCTTCGAGGTAGCAAGCACGGCGACCCTACCGTGTATTCTAGAACCTATCTCAAAATTATTCACGTACGCGCCGGCAGCGATTTTTGCGCAATTCAAGGCGCAACGCGTACGCGAATAATTTTGAGATAGGTTCTAGCTAGTGTCCGTCCATAAACAGGCATTTTCTTCGATGGGCACGGAGAAATCGAGGTGTTGAAAGTAGGTTGTTGGAGCGGTAGCGGCGGTTCGGTGGGGGTCGAAGGGCTCTTCGAGCGTAATTGTGAGTACGTTCGCCGGCCGCAGAGCGCTGCAACCCAAAGTCGCCCGTTCGACGATATCGAGGAGGTCAGTTAGTGCGAGTGAACGTCGCTATTCGAGTTGATAGCGCGCGAGCAGGCTGAGGTTGTAGGCGACCACAGAAGACCACACGTAGGCTTCGAAGTGCGGCAGGCTCTTCCAGGTGCAACGTGCCAATCCGTATGCACGCTTCAGGCAGGAGATACCGGCCTCGATGCCGGCGCGGAAGTTGCGCAAGCGTCGATAGACCCACTGACTCTTGACCATGTCGGCGATCGCGAGCCCGCGCTTCTTGTGGAAGGCAACGTCTTCGATGCCTTCTGCTTTCGCCGCCCGGAGATTGTCGAGGCTCGCATAGCCGCCATCGGCGGCGACCTGTCGTGGCATCGTCCCGTAGTGTGTTCGATGCCGTTCGAGCATCGGCATGAAGCGCTGACTATCGACCGGATTGCCTCGCTCGATGACCACGTCGAGGATGAGGCCACTGCGCCCCGAAGCCAGATTGATTTTGTGTCCGTACTGAACGTCGCGCGCACCCTTTATGATGATGTCGGTATGCGGCTCGAACAAGCTCACGCACTTCTCGCTCGCGGGGACCTTCTCACCGCCGAACACCCGCCGCTCAGTTTGCGAAATCACCTGCAGAACAAGTGTTTCGTAGTGCGCTACCTGCGCTAGCCAGTCCGGCAGTTCAACGCCGGTGACGCCCGGGCTCAGCAGCTGCTCACGTACCCTCGCTACCGCTTCCAAGGTTGAACGCGTCGCCCCAATCAAATCGCGATACAGACGTTGGCGTTGCTTCGCACCACGCGCATACCACAGCGCCCGCGCACGCTTCTTCGCCAATCGAGTGTGGTTCACGAAGCACAACTCCGGCGCGCCAGGCAACTCGCGCGCCTGTGCGAGCAGACGAACCACAACACGCACGCCATCCCACAGCAGATGACTGTCGCTCGGCGCGTGGATGGCACTGTCCGTTACCGTGCTATCAATCCGTACACGCTGTGCCGGCTCAATGCGCGTCTCTTTCGCCGTCGCCAGCAGGGCGCGATGAATAGACTCCCACGTCGATACCTGGATCGCCGAGACCACCCGCTGTAAGGCAGACTTCTTCGGACGTTCATTACCCGGCAACCGGGCGAAGGCCTGAAAGCTCGCCGAGTCCTGCAGGTGAAAGGCCAGCTCCTCGTAACTCAATTGCCGGTGCTGCTTGAGCACCGCGCAGCGCAGCACCGACTCCGCCGACAGTCCGCGTCGACCGGTGGGCTTCAAACCCCGCCGACACAGATCGTTCATGACCGGCGTGAGGACCTTGGGGTGAGCATCGAGCCACTCGGACATGCCCTGCAGCTCTCGCCCCAGGTCATGGTCAGCAAACAGCTCGTATATACTCGCTTGGGCCGTGCGTTTCTGACGCATTCCCCCTCCTGTGGTGTCGATGATTGTGTGGAAAATCAGAGGTTTGAAGTTCCATTAGATCACGACCTACCGGAGGTTTCGATCCCTTAAGCGACAAATTTTCCTTTTTATTTCAACCGCATCGCGTTTAGGGATGCACACTAGTTAGTTTTTATTGGGCTAGCCACCAGCAACCTGCTATTTGCGAGGGGCAAAATGTCACGGAAACATCTTTCCCCTCGCCATTAACGGTCGCGCTTGACGATGTAGTCGGCGATCATTGCCAGAGTGTCCGCACTGGACCCCAAAGGTTCGAGGCAGGCGATCGCTTCCTCGCATAATCGATTCGCGGTTGCTTTCGCATTGTCCATGCCGAGCAGGTGCGGGTAGGTGGGTTTGTCCAGGCCGGCGTCCGATCCTTGTGGTTTTCCAATGATCTCAGTGTCCCCTTCGACGTCGAGAATATCGTCCTGTACCTGGAACGCGAGCCCGACACATGTCGCGTACCGTTTCAGGCGCTCTGCAAGGTCGTCGTCATGACCGTTACCACAGAGATATCCCAGCATTACGCTCGCCTGAATCAGCGCGCCGGTTTTGTGTTTGTGGACGTTTTCGAGTTCGCCCAAGGTCAGGTTGTTGCCGACGGCGTCCAGATCCAGCGCCTGTCCCCCGGCCATGCCGAGCGAGCCGCTTGCGTGCGCCAGCGTATTCGTCATCGTCAGGCGACGCTCGTTGGATACGCCGTTGGACGCGTTCGAACTCAGCACTTCGAATGCCAGCGCCTGTAAGGCGTCACCCGCTAGAATGGCCGTCGCTTCGCCGAATTGACGGTGACAGGTCGGTCGCCCGCGCCGCAGTTCGTCATCGTCCATCGCCGGCAAGTCATCGTGAATCAGCGAATAAGCGTGGATGCATTCAACCGCTACCGCTGCGGGATCGAGCGTCGCTCGCGGCACGCCCAGTGCCTCACCCGTGGCGTAGGCAAGCACCGGTCGGATGCGTTTGCCCGGGGCCAACGCCGCGTAACGCATAGCCTGATGCAAGCGTATCGGTGCCTTCTCTTCTGCCGGCAGGAACCGGTCCAGCGCGGTATTAGCCTGGTCCTGCAGGGGTGCGAGTCTTCGTTGTAGGGTGTTCAATTGGTGTTCGCCGTGCTTCGGAGCCCCCAGGGACAGTATGAATCTGCTAAGTCAATTCAACGACCGTTCCTTAGTCGTGGTCGGGCAGTTTAAATTCTTCCAGTGCTTCTTTGTCGCGATCTCCCGCGAGTTTCAGGACTTTCTGCTCGGCCACCCGTAGCGCTTTCTGGCACATTCGGGACAGTTCCATGCCGCGTTCGAATTGCTTGATGGAATCCGCGAGCGTGAATTCCCCCTGCTCCATTTTTTCGACCAGCGATTCGAGTTCGCTCATGGCCGCTTCGAAGTCGACGGGCGGTTCTTTTTTTCCGGTCTTTGCCACGCGCTGGGGCCTTTTTACGAAATTTTCCACGGCCTTTGCGGCCATGGATGAGGTGGGCCGGAACTGTACCTACGGATGTGTGAGGCGGTCAAACGATCTTAACCGCATTTCTCACTCGTGTTTCCGCAGCAGAAAGCCAGCGAGCCACATGGGCTAGCAGCCTGCCAGAGTTAGGAAGAATCTACTACGGCGTTTGGACAGCGGTCCAGACGCGCCATATTGTTCACTAATTAGACCCATTATTCGGCTCAAACCGTGATGCATCTGGCCTCGTTTCCCCAACCGCCTCGCTACGATTCCCTTGACCCGACAAATTGTAGCGCTTGACCTTCGTGGACGATGTTAATTAGACTTAGTCCAAATTTAGACTGAGTCTAAATTTGGAAGTGTACCCGGTCAGACCAAGCGGTGAGCGATCGGCCAGCCGCCGTCTGCCGGACGGGTCTCAGAGTCCTCGAAGGAAGACCTCTCCGCCGGGTATCAGGCAAGGTCGAAGCGATCGAGATTCATGACCTTGTCCCACGCAGCCACGAAGTCACGCACGAACTTCTGCTCGGCGTCGTCACTCCCGTAGACCTCAGCGATCGCCCGGAGCTCAGAGTTCGAACCGAAGACGAGGTCGACGCGGCTGCCGTTCCACTTGAGCTCGCCCGTCCCGCGATCGCGACCCTCGAACACGTCCTCGGTGTCCGAGGTCGCCTGCCACTCCGTCGCCATGTCGAGCAGGTTCACGAAGAAGTCGTTGGTCAGCGTCTCGGGTCGGTCGGTGAAGACCCCGAGCTCGGACTGCCCGCCGTTCACGTTCAGGACGCGCATGCCGCCGAGGAGGGCCGTCATCTCGGGAGCGGACAGCGTCAGCATGAACGCCTTGTCCACCAGCAGGTGCTCCGACGAGAGCGCGTGGCCGTTCTGCAGGTAGTTGCGGAACCCGTCGGCGGTCGGCTCGAGCACAGCGAACGACTCGGTGTCGGTCATCTCCTGCGTGGCGTCGGTGCGCCCCGGCGCGAAGGGGACCTGCACGTCGTGTCCGGCCTTCTTAGCAGCCTCCTCGACGGCTGCGCAGCCGCCTAGCACGATCAGGTCGGCGAGCGAGACCATCTTCCCGCCCGTCTGCGAGCCGTTGAACTCCCGCTGGATCCCCTCCAGGGTTTCCAGCACCTTCGACACGCCGGACGTCACGTTGACGTCCCACTCCGCCTGCGGCGAGAGGCGCAGGCGCGCCCCGTTCGCGCCCCCGCGCTTGTCGGTGTCACGGTAGGTCGAGGCCGACGCCCAGGCGGTCGAGACCAGCTGGGAGATGGACAGGCCGGAGCCGAGGATCTTGCCCTTGAGCGCAGCGATGTCCGCGTCGTCGATCAGTTCGTGCGTGACCTCGGGGACCGGGTCCTGAAAGAGCAGCTGCTCCTCGGGAACCCACGGGCCGAGGTACCGGGCGACGGGTCCCATGTCACGGTGCAGCAGCTTGTACCACGCCCGGGCGAAGGCGTCGGCGAGCTCGTCCGGGTTCTCGTAGAAGCGCTTCGCGATCTCCTTGTAGACCGGATCGACGGTCAGCGCGATGTCGGTCGTCAACATCATCGGAGCGGTCCGCTTCGACGCGTCGTGCGCCTCCGGCACGGCCTCCTGCGCCTCGGGGTTCTTGGGAGCGAACTGGTGTGCACCGGCAGGGCTCTTCGTCAGCTCCCAGTCGTAGCTGAACAGGTTCTCGAAGTAGCCGTTGTCCCACTTGATTGGATCGTTGGTCCAGGCGCCCTCGAGTCCGCTGCTGACCGTATCGCCGGCTTTGCCGCTGCCATGGCTGCTTGTCCAGCCAAGGCCTTGCTCCTCGATGCTGGCACCCTCGGGTTCGGGACCCTTGTACTTCTCATCGGCAGCACCATGAGCTTTGCCGAACGTGTGTCCGCCGGCAATGAGCGCAACCGTTTCCTCGTCGTTCATCGCCATGCGGCGGAACGTTTCTCGAATGTCCGTTGCTGCAGCGAGCGGATCTGGGTTACCGTTCGGCCCCTGCGGATTGACGTAGATCAGGCCCATCTGAACGGCGCCGAGCGGATTCGCAAGCTCCCGGTCGCCGCTGTAGCGCTCGTCACCGAGCCACTCCCCCTCCGGACCCCAGTAGACGTCCTCCTCGGGCGCCCAGATGTCCTCGCGGCCGCCGCCGAAACCGAAGGTCTTGAAGCCCATCGTCTCCAGGGCGCGGTTTCCGGTGAAGATCAGAAGGTCGGCCCACGAGATCTTCCGGCCGTACTTCTGCTTGATCGGCCAGAGCAGCCGGCGCGCCTTGTCGAGGTTCACGTTGTCCGGCCAGCTGCCGAGGGCGGCGAAGCGCTGGTTGCCGCTGCCGCCGCCACCACGGCCGTCGGCGATGCGGTACGTCCCTGCGGCGTGCCACGTCATCCGGATGAAGAGCGGTCCGTAGTGACCGTAGTCGGCCGGCCACCAGTCCTGCGACTGGGTCATCAGCGCATCGACGTCCTTCGCCAGGGCTTCGAAGTCGAGGCTCTTGAACTCCTCGGCGTAGTCGAACTCCTCGCCGTTGGGATCGGCCTGAAAGTGGTTCTGGCGGAGGATCTGCAGGTTCAACTGGTTCGGCCACCAGTGTTGGTTCGCTGTGCCGCCGACGGCCTGGTGAGCGGTGCCCATCACCGGGCACTGGCTTGCTGTGTTTTCTGACACGTGAGTTCTCCTGATGTTCGTTGCTGATGGTGGGGTGTGCGGTGTTGCTCTGTTGGTGTCGTTGTTGGTCGCCCTTGTACGGGACGGGCGGGTCTGTGCTTCAATCTCCGGGCGAAACCGGAGCCGCCGCGAGACACTCGGGACAGCGGCCCCAGTAGACCACCTCGGCCTCATCAATTTCGTAATCCGAGTCGTCGGCGGCGGTCAAGCAAGGGGTGACACCGACCGCGCAGTCGACGTCGACCATCCGTCCGCAGGTGCGGCAGATCAAGTGGTGATGGTTGTCTCCGACCCGGTCCTCGAAACGGGCCGGTGAACCGGCGGGCTGGATGCGCCGGATCAGGCCCTTGTCGGCCAGGATCCCGAGGGCGTCATACACCGCCTGGCGGGAGATGGCGCCGATCTCGGACCGGACGACCTCGGCGACGTCGTCCGCCGTGCCGTGGGGCCGACCCGATACCGCCCGCAGCACGGCCAGGCGCTGGGCCGTGACCTGGACACCGTGGTCGCGAAGGAGGCTGGTTGCGTCGATCGACGGCTGCTTGGACATGATCGCATTATGTGTCCACTTTTGGACCGTATCAAGAATTTGGCTAGTAGAGGCCCCGACCGCGCCGCCGAGTTCGAGAGGTGGGACGGGAGGGTCGGTGGCGCCCATGTCGGTCTCGCCGGCGCCCGGGCGGTCCGGGCACCTAGGGTGCATGTGTGCCCAACTGAAGAAATTCGGTCGGAGCGCGTCACAACATCGCGTTTCGAGATGCCCCACCTCCGTCGGCGGCTGAAGTGCCCATCCGGCTCGCCGCCCCAGAAGATCCTGAGTGGGGTGTCCGCGCCTCCGAGCTCGTGGACGTCGTGGTCGGTGCGCCCGGCGAGATCGGGTTGATGAGCAAGCGGGTCGAGGAGTTCTTCCGGCAGACGTTGCCCGATCTGCTGACTGACGCAAAACGGGCGATGTGCTCACTCTCCGAAGCGGTGCGGCAATTTCGATATTTTTTTTGATTTGTCATAATCCGACCGGCTAGTTTCCAGATTTTGCGGAAGCCCCGGGTGAATGGAATTCGTCATTTGAGCGCACGCTACGACGCAGCGGACATCGAAGTCCTCACCGGTCTCGAACCGGTGCGTAAACGCCCTGGGATGTATACCGATACTTCCCGCCCCAATTACCTCGTACAGGAAGTGCTGGACAACAGCGTGGACGAGGCTCTTGCCGGCCACTGCACGGTGATTGCGGTGTGTCTGCACAAGGACGGCTCCGTTTCCGTCACCGATAACGGGCGCGGCATGCCGGTCGACGAACACCCCGAAGAAAAGATCCCCGGTGTCGAGGTCATCCTCACCCGCCTGCACGCCGGCGGTAAGTTTTCACGTAAGAACTACAAGTTTTCCGGCGGTCTACACGGCGTCGGCGTGTCGGTTGTCAATGCGCTGTCCAAACAACTCGAAGTTTGGGTAAAGCGTGGTGGGCGCGAGTACAACATGTCGTTCAGCGGCGGCGACACGCGCTCGCCCCTTGAAGAGGTTGGCAAGGTCGGCGCGCGCAACAGCGGGACGACCATTCGCTTCTGGCCCGATCCGAAGTATTTCGACAGCGTTCAATTTGCATTGCCGAAACTCAAGCACGTGATGCGGGCAAAAGCAGTTCTCTGCCCGGGCCTCAAGGTCAAGTTTCACGATGAAAACACCTCGGAGAAACTCGAGTGGATCTTCGAGCACGGCCTGGCGACCTACCTCTCCGATGCAATGGATGGGGCCAATCTGATTCCGGCGGACGCCTTTTGCGGTGAAGTCGACGGCACCCGCGAAGCGGTGAATTGGGCGCTTCATTGGTGTTCGGACGATGTTGAACTCGTCACGGAAAGCTAC
The DNA here is from genome assembly GCA_963662545.2 of Gammaproteobacteria bacterium. Lineage (GTDB taxonomy): Bacteria > Pseudomonadota > Gammaproteobacteria > JAYYZW01. Next base: position 2,318,532 of record CAXXLL010000002.1, on the reverse strand, counting down.
GTTAATCTCGTGCCGACTCCCCAGGGCGGCACCCATGTCGCTGGCCTCAGGCAGGGCCTGCTCGAAGCGATGCGGGAATTTTGCGATAACCGCAACCTACTGCCGCGCGGCGTCAAACTTGTCGCCGAAGACGTTTTCGAACGTTGCACCTACATCCTTTCATTGAAACTCGAGGAACCGCAGTTCTCGGGGCAGACCAAGGAACGATTGTCCTCGCGCGCCTGCGCCGCATTTGTTTCTGGTATTGTGCGTGATACGTTCAGCCTGTGGCTGCACCAGCACGTAGAGAGCGGCGAGCGGATCGCCGAACTGTCCATTGCGCGCGCGCAGCACCGGATCAAAGCGGCCAAGGTCGTGCGCAAGAAAATCGCCGGCGCTGGACCGGCGCTGCCCGGTAAGCTCGCCGATTGCAGCGCCCAGGATCTCGAACGAACCGAGCTTTTCCTGGTTGAAGGCGATTCCGCCGGCGGCTCGGCCAAGCAGGCGCGCAATCGAGAGTACCAGGCGATCCTGCCGCTGCGCGGAAAGATCCTGAATACCTGGGAGGTGGACTCGGCGCAGGTCCTCGCGTCATCGGAGGTCCACAACATTTCCGTTGCAATAGGGATGGATCCCGGCAGTGCAAACACCTCCAAGCTGCGTTATGGCAAGGTTTGTATCCTGGCCGATGCGGATGCCGACGGATTGCATATCGCGACCCTCTTATGCGCCCTGTTCGTTCGCCATTTTCGCGCGTTGGTGGGTGAAGGACGGGTGTACGCGGCCATGCCACCGCTGTATCGAATCGACGCCGGCAAGCAGGTCTTTTATGCCCTGGATGATGGTGAGAAAACCGCAGTACTGGATCGCATTACCGCCGAGAAGATAAAAGGTAAAGTCAACGTCCAGCGCTTCAAGGGGCTGGGCGAAATGAATCCGCTGCAACTACGCGAGACGACAATGGCGCCGAGTACGCGCAGGCTCGTGCAATTGAACATCGACAGCGACAAAAAGACCGACGCACTAATGGACATGTTATTGGCGAAGCGCCGCGCGAGTGATCGGCGAGAATGGCTGGAGCGCAAGGGTAACCTGGCCACGGTGAACTAAGAAACCTCTGAATAAGTCATGGCACGAATAAGCCTCTAGAGAATCTTTCGATTATGGCCCGCGACGATTCCTTTGCCATCGAAAAAATTCCGCTCAGGGAATTCACCGAGCGTGCCTACCTCGATTATTCGATGTACGTCATCCTCGATCGTGCGCTGCCCCACGTCGGCGACGGCCTCAAACCGGTTCAGCGGCGCATCGTTTACGCGATGTCGGAGCTGGGCCTCGATGCCGGATCGAAATACAAGAAATCCGCACGCACTATTGGCGACGTGATCGGTAAGTTTCATCCGCACGGCGACTCCGCCTGTTACGAGGCGATGGTATTGATGGCGCAATCTTTCAGTTATCGCTATCCCCTAGTCGATGGGCAGGGTAACTGGGGCTCGACGGATGATCCCAAGTCGTTTGCGGCAATGCGTTATACCGAGGCGAAATTAACCGCTTACGCGGACGTTTTGTTGTCCGAACTGGGGCAGGGAACGGTCGACTGGGGACCCAATTTCGACGGTACGCTGGAGGAGCCTTTACTGCTGCCAGCGCGGTTGCCGAACGTGCTGTTGAACGGGACGACGGGTATCGCAGTGGGTATGGCAACGGATATTCCGCCACACAATTTGAACGAAGTCGCCCAAGCCTGCATACACTTGCTGGAATCACCAAAGGCGACCGTGGCGGATCTTTGCAAGTACGTGAACGGACCGGATTATCCCGGCGGCGGTGAAATAATTACGCCCACAGACGATCTCCGCGAGATATACGAAACCGGCAGCGGTAGCGTAAAGCTCAGGGCCAGTTACGAACACGAAGGATCGAACGTCGTCATCACGACGCTTCCCTACCAGAGTTCCGGCTCGAAGATCCTCGAACAGATCGCCGCGCAGATGCAGGCTAAGAAGCTGCCGATGCTGGATGATCTCCGTGACGAGTCGGATCACGAAACACCGACGCGCTTCGTGCTCGTCCCGCGTTCCAACCGCGTCGATACCGAGCAACTCATGCAGCACTTGTTTGCAACGACCGATCTTGAGCGCAGTTACCGAGTCAACTTGAACGTCATCGGTACCAGTGGCCTTCCCGCAGTTAAAAATTTGCAGACCTTGCTAACCGAATGGCTTTCATTTCGGACCGAGACGGTGCGCCGTCGGCTGCAGTACCGCCTCGACAAGGTCATCGCCCGCCTGCACGTGCTCGAAGGTTATCTCATCGCGTTTCTTAACATAGATGAGGTCATCCACATCATTCGCACTGAAGACAAGCCGAAGTCGGTATTGATGAAATGTTTTCGTCTTTCGGACGTGCAGGCGGATGCCATTCTCGATCTACGCTTGCGCCATCTCGCACGGCTCGAAGAGCAACGCATACGCGGTGAGGAGGCAGAGCTTGCAACAGAGCGCAAGAAGCTCGAACAGATCTTGAAGTCCAAGCGGCGGTTGCGCACCGTGATCCGTGACGAAATCCGCGCAGACATGAACCAATATGGAGACGAACGGCGCTGCCCCATCGTCTCACGGTCGGCGGCACAAGCCATTTCGGAAACCGAACTGCTCCCGACCGAACCGATCACCGTCGTGTTGTCGGCCAAGGGCTGGGCACGGGCCGCCAAGGGGCATGAACTCGATCCCCGTGAACTCAGCTTCCGTGCTGGCGACGAATTCCAGGCGGCGGCGCGTGGCAAGAGCAATCAAAACGTTGTGTTCTTCGATTCGACCGGCCGCGCCTATACCGTAGCCGCTCACAGCCTGCCGTCTGCGCGCGGCCTGGGTGAACCGCTGGCCGGCCGTCTGACGCCGCCCGAAGGTGCGGGGTTTGCGGGTGTCGTCATCGCCGGCGTCGACCCCTATGTATTGCTCGCTTCGGATTTCGGCTATGGCTTTGTCGCCGAACTCGAAGTATTGATGACTAAGAACCGCGCGGGCAAGGCGGTCATGAGCCTGCCTCAAGGTGCACGCGTACTGCCACCCGTCGCAGTGGCGGATCCGGACGAGGACTGGATCGCGTGCGTGTCCAGTGCCGGGCACCTCCTGATATTTCCGATCGGAGAAATGCCGTTGCTGGGGCGGGGCAAAGGCCAGAAGATCCTGCAGATCCCGTCGGCGAAACTGAAATTGCGCGAGGAGACGATGAAGGCGATCACCGTACTTGGACCCGAGGATGATTTACGCATCTATGCGGGCAATCGCTACATCACGCTCAAGGAAATCGATCAAGAGCATTACATCGGCGATCGCGCACGGCGCGGGATGAAACTGCCGCGCGGCTTTCAGCGCGTCGACCGGATGGAGCCGGCGTTTTAGCCAGGTTAAAAAAATCGCGGACCGGTCTTGACCAGTCCGCGAACGGGAACGGACCAGGGAGGGTGGAATTGTTCCGTTCACCCCTTGTTATCGTCATCGCCGCCGCGATCTTTAGCTGCGGCACGCGCGTCAGCCCATTCGAAATTATGCCCGTAGCGCTGAGCGTTTAAGCTCGATCGCCCCCTGACGTCAATGCATTCAGCGGCACTTTAGAGGCCGCCCCCGGGATTTCCCGCACGAACAGCGGCACCAGATAACCGGGCAGGCGCGCGCGCAGTTCCCCTTCGATGATGCTTGCGCGATCATCGGGTACTTCGAAATGGGCGGTTCCCGAAACCCGATCGAGCAGGTTGACGTAATAGGGCAGCACGCCCGCATCAAACAAGGTATGCGACAGCTCCGTTAAGACCTCGGCGTCGTCGTTGACGCCTCTGAGCAGCACGGACTGGTTCAGAAGCGTGATGCCGGCCGCGCGGCAGCGTGCCAGCGCCGTCACGGTTTTGTCGTCGATTTCACGCGGATGATTGACGTGGATCACGATGATCGTCTGGGTGCTCGAACCGTTCAGTACGTCAAGCAGCGCATCGGTGATCCGCGAAGGTAGCACGACGGGCAGACGTGTATGGATACGAACGCGTTGGACGTGGCCGATGGCATCAAGAGCGGACAAAACATGTCCGAGAGCGGCGTCGTCGAGCACCAGGGGATCGCCGCCGCTCAGGATGATCTCCGAGAGGCTGGTATCCGCGGCGATGCGAGCGAAGGCGCGCCGTAGGCGCTCCTGCCCTACGGTTTTTCCATAGGGAAACGCGCGACGAAAACAATACCGGCAGTTAACCGCACACGTGCCGGTCAATACGAGCAGCGCCCGGCCGCGGTATTTATGAATCAGGTTGCCGTCTTGAAGAAGCGCGAATTCGCCGACGGGATCGCTTGAATATCCCTCGCGAGATTCGGTTTCTTCTTGGAGTGGCAGAACCTGACGCAGCAGCGGGTCGTTCGGGTCGCCGCGGCGCATGCGTGCGGCATAAGCGTGCGGAACACGAAACGCGAAGCCAGTGGCCGCGGCGTTCGACAAGCCGATGCTAGCGGGTTTGATTTCGAGTGCTTCGAGTAGTTTTACCGGATCTCGGTAGGCGTTGCGCAGTTCCGAGCGCCAATCGTTTAATTCCTCGGAAATTCGGCTTCGCGGTATCATTGGCGCCCCAAATTTGTGAAATCTCGAGATTCGATGGCTTCTTACAGTACCAGTCAGTTCAAAGCCGGACTCAAACTCTTGTTCGACGGTGATCCATACAGCATTGTCGAGAACGAATTCGTCAAACCGGGTAAGGGGCAGGCGTTCAATCGTATCAAAATAAGAAACCTCAAGACCGGTCGAGTCATCGAGAAGACGCTCAAGTCGGGCGAGACCGTCGAGGCAGCGGATGTGGTCGATACCGAATTGCAATATCTCTATCACGACGGGTTGCACTGGCATTTCATGGACCCGCAGTCCTTCGAGCAGATCATGGCATCCGAGGCCGCCATGGGCGAGGCGGTCAAATGGCTCAAGGGTGAGGAAATCTGCGAAATCACGCTGTGGAACGACGTGCCGCTCACCGTCACACCACCGAATTTCGTGGTCCTGGAAATCACCGAGACCGATCCCGGCGTGCGGGGCGATACGGCTTCCGGCGGCACCAAGCCGGCCACGCTCGAAACGGGCGCCGTCGTCAAAGTACCCCTGTTCGTCGAGCAGGGTGAGTGCCTGAAGATCGACACGCGAACGGGTGAGTACGTGTCCCGCGCGAAGGCAGGTTAGGAACCCTTTCGCATGGCGCATGATCAGCGCCCAAGTGTAACCGTCGAGAGGCTGCGTTACCGGGCGCGGCTCATCGCGCAAATGAGAGATTATTTCGAGGCGGGCGGCGCCTGCGAAGTCACCACGCCTGTGCTGTCCAGGTTTGCGACGAGCGAACCCGCGCTCGAGAGTCTTGCGCTCGAATGTGCGTCCGTCCCAGGGCGCCGTTATTTGCGCACCTCGCCCGAATCGGCAATGAAGCGCTTGCTGGCCGCCGGCAGCGGCGATATCTACCAGATCGGGCCGGTGTTTCGCGGCGGCGAGGCAGGCCGTTTCCATCTGCCTGAATTCACCATGCTGGAGTGGTACCGACGCGGTTTCGATCACAGGCAACTGATGGATGACGTCGAAGCGCTGCTCCACTCGCTCGGAATGAACCGGCCGATCACCCGCGTGAGCTACGCCGAATTATGGGCGCGTCATATCGGCGGCGATCCGCATACGATTACCACCGCGCGGCTTGCCGATATCGCTAACGGAAAGTCTACGCGCCTGTCGCCCGAGGATAGGGAAGACCGTTCGCTGCTTTTCGATTGCATTTATGTACACCGTCTCGAACCCGCGCTCGCTGTCGATGGGGCCGTTTTTCTGTTCGATTACCCACTTGAACTGCGCGGCTACGCGCGGGTGTCGGCTCGCGGGCCGCGCATTGCGGAGCGTTTCGAGTTGATCGTCGACGGCACCGAAATCGCCAACGGTTACCACGAAATTACCGATGTCGAGGAACAGCGCCAGTGTTTTGAGCAGGATAATGCCCTGCGGATGCGGCGGGGACGGCCGAAAATGGATGTCGATGAAGACTGGCTGGCGGCGCTGGCCGACGGTTTACCTGCTTGCGCTGGGGTGGCGCTCGGTATCGAGCGCCTGATCATGGTGTTGACGGGCGTCAGTGACATCGCGGACGCGACCGGGATCGGTGTCCTCTCCGATTCAGTTCCGGAACTAAAATCCGACGGCTCGATGGAATAAATTACATACCTATGTAGTATCAATACGATCAAACTTCATGATGAAGGCGGATCCCGAACTCCATGGGCCTCTATCGTGTCGACAAACTCATGTCGGAAGCGCGTAAACTGGCGGCCGAATACCGAAAGGCGACCGGTCGGACGCTGGCGATCAGCGGTGAGATCGCCATCAATGACGCCATCATTCAACTCGGATTGGAACCAGCCCCCCGTGATGCCGCGGGTTACGACGCGACGCGCAAGCGCGGCGACGCGATCGAGCGGCTGCAGATCAAGGGCCGCGCGGTGTTCGGCGACAAACACCAACCGCATCGGCTGGGCCAACTCAAGCTCGACAAGCCCTGGGATACCGCGGTCCTCGTGTTGATGGACGAAGAATACGAGCCGTTCGAAATGATCGAAGCGACCCACAGCGCTATCGAGAACGTCCTGGCGGCCTCGAAACCGAACCGTCGGGGTTCGATCTCGGTCGCCCGTTTCAAGATCATAGGCGAGCGAGTATGGACCCGCGACGGTGGCATCGAGCGCGCCGACGAATAGAACATTGAGATCGGAGTTGATCCGTGTCTATCCATAAACATCAATATTTCTCGCGCCAAGGCGCAAAGACACCAGGAAAAAACATCGCTAACAATCACAATTCGCTTTGGTTTTATTGCGCCTTGGCGAGATCTTTTCTTTCCGGAAGGTCGCGGACTTAATGGCAACTCGCCGGCCCATGTCGAAATGCTTTGCGGATAGTTAATCCTGACCCTTTTTTTTCGCATGTCATCCGAAAATTCCGAGGCGGCTGCGGTACTCGGCGCGGCAGGCCCATTCGCAGATCTGATCGAGGGTTTCAGTCCGCGTCGTGAGCAGCAGGCAATGGCGGCGGTGATCGACGAGGTGCTGGCGGCCCGCGAAGTGCTGATTTGCGAGGCCGGTACCGGCACGGGAAAAACCTTCGCCTACCTGGTACCGGCGCTGCAGTCGGGCCTGAAGACTGTTATTTCGACCGCGACGAAAACCCTGCAGGACCAGTTGTATCATCGCGATCTTCCGATCGTTCGCCGCGCGCTCGATCTGTCGATCGATGCGGCGCTGCTCAAAGGGAGGCAGAACTATCTCTGCCTTTATCGTCTTGAACGGGCGGTGCTAAACCGTGAAGTGGAGGCACACCGCTTGCCGTTGCTGGAGCACCTCGGGCGGTGGGCCGGGCAGAGCGACAGCGGCGATCTCGAAGAGGTGCGCGAACTCGACGATGATCCCCAGATCCGGTTTCTGGTGACCTCGACGACAGAGAACTGCCTCGGTCAGGACTGTCCGTCATTCGATGACTGCTTCGTGGTGCGGGCGCGTCGCACAGCGGCCGCCGCCGATCTCGTGGTCGTCAATCACCACCTGCTGTTTGCCGATCTTGTCCTGCGCGAAACCGGCTTCGCTGAGCTGCTGCCCGCGGCTGACGCGATCATTGTGGACGAAGCGCACAAGCTGCCCGATATCGCGTCCAGCTTTTTCAGTCGCTCGGTGTCGGCGCAGCAGCTTGGCAATCTGTGCCGGGACGTGTTGGAAGCCGCCCGGGATGAAGCCCCCGATACGCCGGCATTGAATGCATCGTCTACGGCACTCGACACCGCGCAATTCGAACTGAGGCGCTTCCTGGGTAAGGAACCGCAGCGCATGGATTGGGTGTCTTTCGCAGACCGTAATGGCGCAGCAGAGCGCCTGCAGGCGCTCTCAGCGGCGCTCGAGGAGCTAGGTAAGCTGCTCGGCCGGCTCGCAGAGCGTGGCATCGCGCTTGCGAGCTGCCACGAACGCGCGATCGCCTTGAGCGAACGCCTCGATGCGTTCGACCGAAACGCCGACGAGGTCTCGGTCCGATGGCTCGAAACCGGCCGCGGCGGGTTCAGCCTGCACGACACGCCGATCACGGTCGCTGCGGAATTTTCGCAGCGCCTCGAAAATTCTAAAGCGGCCTGGATAATGACTTCAGCAACGCTCGCGGTGGCAGGCCGGTTCGACCACTTCGCAAATGCACTGGGTATAAAAAACGCGCGCGAACACCTGTGGCAGAGTCCATTCGACTACGCGAAACAGGCGCTGCTGTATATTCCGCGCTTGCACACCGAGCCTCGCCATCCCGATTTCGAAAGCGACCTGGTGGACGCTGCACTGCCTTTGCTTGAATGCAGCCACGGCCGCGCCTTTTTCTTGTTTACCAGTTATCGTGCGCTTAATATTTGCGCTGATCTGCTCCGTCAGCGCGCCGATTATTCTTTGCTAGTCCAGGGCGAGGCGCCGCGCAGCGATCTGCTGCACCGATTCGAGACGATGGACAACGCGGTCCTGATGGGGACCGCAACGTTCTGGGAAGGCGTCGACGTTCGCGGCGAACGGCTTAGCTGCGTCATTATCGACAAGCTGCCGTTCGGCGTACCGGACGAGCCCGTGACCAAGGCGCGGATGGCGGCGATGAGCGCGCGCGGGGGCAATCCATTCGTGGAACTGCAGCTCCCCGAAGCGATCACCGCGCTCAAGCAGGGCGCCGGGCGCCTTATCCGCGACGTCTCCGACCGCGGCGTCTTGATGATTGGCGACAACCGCATCCTGCGACGCAGCTATGGGCGGGCCTTCCTGAACTCGCTGCCGCCGATGCCCGTAACGAGCGACATCGACGACGTGCGGGCATTCTTCGCCTAGCCTGCCTATTGCACGAAAGACTTCGGTCTGCGGAGGTATACTCGGGACCGGTTATCGTGGTTCGACGGGAGCGTCGATCGGTGTCGGAAATCGATCCCAAGATCGAAAAAATCAGCTTGATGCTATCGATGCAAGGCGAGATGAACAGCCGCGTCGATCGCGACTGGCTGTCCCGCGATCGGGAATGGTATCGCGCGATATGGATCGAATGCGCCGAATTAATGGATCACTACGGCAATTGGAAATGGTGGAAGCATTCCGCACCCGATTTCGAGCAGGTGATCCTGGAGATCGTTGATATCTGGCATTTCGGTCTCAGCCAGCGCATCGAAGTGGAGGGAGACTATCGGCGGACTGCCGCCGATATCGCGCGGGAATGGGATTCACCGCGCCCTGCGCTGCCCTTCCTGGAGGAAGTGGAGCGGCTTGCTCACGCGGCGCTAGCAGAAAAGCGGTTTGCCGTGGATTCCGTTCGCAACCTGCTCGAATCTTGCGGCAGTGGTTTCGACGATCTCTATCGATCCTACATCGGCAAGAACGTCCTCAATGTGTTTCGCCAGGATCACGGCTATAAAACCGGCGAATATGTGAAGGTTTGGGACGGGCGCGAGGACAATGTAGTGCTGTCCGAGTTGATAGCGGGGCTGGACAGTGACGACGCCCGATTTCGAGACATCGTGTACCGATCACTGAAAACGCTATATGAGAAAAGAGGTCGGCGTTAATTAATGGCAACGCACTTCGACATGGGCCCGTGATTTACCAATGATTTACTCCGACCCCTTTTCTCTAGTTCGACTCGAGATAACGCTCCGCGTCGAGCGCTGCCATGCAGCCCGACCCCGCCGAGGTAACCGCCTGACGGTAGATCGGATCGGCCACATCGCCGGCGGCGAAAATGCCGGAGACGCTGGTCTGGGTGGCTAAGCCGTTGTCGCCGAATCCGATCGTGATGTAGCCGCCGTCTATTTCGATCTGGTTTTCGAACATTGCAGTGTTCGGTGTGTGTCCGATGGCGATGAAGGTACCGTGCACATCGATCTCCTTCGTATCCTGCGTATCGACGTGCCGCACGCGGATTCCGTTGACGCCCGTGTCGTCCCCCAGGACCTCGTCGAGCACGTGGTTCCATTCGATCGACACGCTGCCGGCATCTTCTCTTGACAGCAGCCGCTGGCTGAGGATTTTCTCAGCTCGAAACCGGTCGCGACGGTGCACGACGGTCACGTGCGAGGCGATGTTGGACAGATACAGGGCTTCTTCCACTGCGGTATTGCCTCCGCCCACGACTGCCACGGGCTTGTCCTTGTAGAAAAAACCGTCGCAGGTTGCGCAGGCCGACACGCCCCGGCCCTTGTAGGCTTCTTCCGAAGGCAGGCCGAGGTATTTGGCGGAGGCGCCGGTCGCGATGATCAACGCATCGCAGGTATAAGCGTCCGCGTCACCCACGACTTCGAACGGCCGGGCATCGAAATCCACGCGACTGACATGGTCGTGGATAATTTCCGTACCAAAGCGTTCGGCATGCCGCTTCATGCGTTCCATGAGTTCCGGGCCGAGCACGCCTTCGTCGTCTCCCGGCCAGTTGTCCACATCGGTGGTGGTGGTCATCTGTCCACCGACTTCGATACCACTGATGAGCACGGGTTCCAGTGCCGCGCGCGCCGCGTATACCGCCGCGGTGTAGCCCGCGGGACCGGAGCCGAGGATCAGCAATTTTTGATGACGGGCACTCATGGTTTAAATCGTAGCACGACTGGATTCGGTGCCGGACTTCGGCGACGCTCGCCCAGGACTTATACTCCGTCAGTCCGCGCGCGGACGATAAAAGTGTGGAGCTCTAAAAAATGAAGGTTCGCGGTCAGATACCACAAGACATGCTCGCGGTCGAGATCACCGAACCGGGTGGCCCGGAAGTTCTCAAACCCACGCGTACGGCAGTGCCGGTGCCGGCGGCAGACGAAGTGTTGATCGCCGTTCACGCCGCCGGCGTCAATCGGCCGGACTGCATGCAGCGAGCCGGGCTTTATCCCCTGCCGCCCGGCGCCAGTCCTCTGCCGGGCCTGGAAGTGGCAGGCCTTGTGGCCGCCGTCGGCGCGGAGGTGACGCGTTGGCAGCAGGGCGATCGGGTCGTTGCACTGACGCACGGCGGGGGTTATGCGGAGTTTTGCGTGGCCAACGCGGGGCATTGCCTGCGGTGGCCGGACGAACTGAGCGCGACGCAAGCCGGCGCGCTGCCGGAAACCTGCTTTACCGTGTATCACAACTTGATCGAGCGCGGCAAACTCGAGGCTGGAGAAACCGTGTTGATACACGGCGGCAGTAGCGGTATTGGTACGACTGCGATCCAGGTTGCGAAGGCATGGGGCGCCAAGGTCTTGACCACGGCGGGATCGAAGGATAAATGCGACTACTGTATTCGTATGGGGGCAGATCACGCCATCAATTATCGTGAAGAAGATTGGGAATCCCGGGTGGCCGAACTCTGTGCCCCGGACGGCGTCGATGTGGTGCTCGACATGGTTGCCGGCCCCTACGTCATGAAGAATATCCGCGTTCTCGCCAACGACGGCCGTTACGTCATGATCGCATTTCTCATGGGGCCTAAGGCGGAAGTGAACTTCGCCCACGTGTTGCCGAAGCGTTTGACACTGTGCGGATCTACCTTGCGCCCGCAGAGCGTCGCACGGAAAAGCGCGATTACCGCGGCGGTGGCGGACGAAATCTGGCCCCTGGTGCGAGCCGGCAAGGTATACGCCCACGTGCACGCGACGTATGCACTGGAGAACGCCGCCGAAGCGCACGCCGTCATGGAGGAAAGCAGCCACATGGGCAAACTCGTGCTGGAGCTTGCCGGCCGTGGTGGCTGATCACCGCGAGGCAGCGGACGCGCAAATCGTTCATAATGCCCCCCCTTTAGACCCGCGGCATCGGGCTGTCCGACGCTGACCCCACGTCGAAAATCGCCAACGCAAGGAGAGATTGCGTGCGTTCAAACTACTTGTTCACCAGCGAGTCCGTTGCCGAAGGCCATCCGGATAAAGTGTGCGATCGGATTTCCGACGCCGTGGTCGATGCGTATCTCACTGCCGATCCCGTTGCACGCGTCGCCGTCGAGACGATGACCACCACCAACCGCATCGTGATCTCAGGTGAAGTGCGCGGTCCGGATTCCATTACCAGCGAGACGATCGAAACCCTGGCGCGGGATGCGGTCAGGGACATCGGCTACGAGCAGGAAGGTTTTCACTGGAACACCGCCGAGGTCAGCGTCCACGTGCACAAGCAATCGGTCGATATCGCGCAAGGTGTGGATAGCGGCGAGGACAAGGACGAAGGCGCGGGCGATCAGGGGATCATGTTCGGTTATGCGTGTCGCGAGACCGAGGTCCTGATGCCGGCGCCGATCTACTATTCGCATCGCATCCTGCAGGACCTCGCGCGGGCGCGTCACAGCGGTGACGAACAGGGACTCGGTCCGGATGCCAAGAGTCAGGTGACCTTGCGCTACGAAAACGGCAACCCGACCGGCGCGAGTTCGATCGTGGTGTCGACTCAGCACGACGAGGGCCTGTCCCAGGCGGACGTTCGGAAGATCGTACGCCCGTACGTCATCGCGGCGCTGCCGGACGGCTGGATGTGCCCAGAGGAAGAATTCTACGTCAACCCGACGGGACGATTCGTCATCGGCGGCCCGGACGGCGACGCCGGATTGACCGGCCGCAAGATCATCGTCGATACCTATGGCGGCGCGGCGCCGCACGGGGGCGGCGCGTTTTCGGGCAAGGATCCGAGCAAGGTTGACCGCTCGGCGGCCTATGCCGCGCGCTACCTGGCAAAGAATGTCGTTGCCGCGGGCCTGGCAGAGCGCTGCACAATTCAGCTTGCCTACGCCATCGGCGTGGCCAAACCGCTGTCACTATACGTCGATCTGCACGGCACCGAAAAGGTCGAGGAGCGTACGCTCGAAGACGCGCTAATGAAGGTTATGGATCTCACCCCGAGGGGCATACGGGAACACCTGCAGTTAAATCGTGCGATTTACGAGAGAACCTCGGCCTATGGTCACTTCGGGCGCGAGCCCGATGCGGACGGGGGGTTCTCGTGGGAGAAAACGGATCTCGCGGACAAATTGAAATCAGCAGTCAATTGAATTTTAGGAACCTCTGAATAAGTCGTGGCACATCTGCCTTGCCCATGAAATCGCGCATCCTTACGTTACGAACCTTAGCCCTAGTCCCCGCTATGGGCTGCGATTCGTGCCTTGATCTGCACCATTTCATGAACCATTCAGACGCACCATGACTTATTCAGAGGCTCCTTAATCAGTAAATTGTTTTACCAATAACGGGGATTTTGAATGCGTCAGGAATCAACAGATCGAAAACACACCGGTACGTCTCAACGCGTTGTGAGGTCCTCGGGTGCGAAAAAACGCGCCGCGCGCAGGGCGGTGAAAGATTACGTCGTCAAGGATTTAGGCCTCGCTGATTACGGCCGTAAGGAAATCACGCTGGCCGAACAGGAAATGCCGGGCCTGATAGCGATGCGCGAAGAATACGGACGCGACAAGCCGCTCCGGAACGCCCGTATCACCGGTTCACTGCACATGACCATTCAAACGGCCGTGTTGATCGAAACGCTCGAAATCCTCGGCGCCAAGATTCGGTGGGCAAGCTGCAACATCTTTTCGACCCAGGACCACGCTGCGGCCGCGATCGCCAAGCGCGGGTTCCCCGTCTTCGCCGTAAAGGGAGAGAGCATCGCCGAATACTGGCAGTACACCGACCGGATCCTCGATTGGGGCGGCGGCAAGGGACCGAACATGATACTTGACGATGGCGGCGACGCGACGCTGTTCGTGCTTTTGGGGTATCAGGCCGAAGAGAATCCGAAGATACTCAATGCCAAACCCGGCAGCGAGGAAGAAACCGTGTTGTACGCGCAGCTCAAGCGTTCGATCAAGCGTGACCCGCAGCGATTTCACCGGATTGCACCGCACATCAAGGGTGTGACGGAGGAGACGACGACGGGCGTGCACCGGCTCTATCAGCTTCACGAAAAAGGCGAACTGCTGTTTCCGGCAATGAATGTCAACGACTCGGTGACGAAATCAAAGTTCGACAATCTTTATGGGTGCCGGCACTCGCTGGTCGACGCCATCAATCGCGCCACCGATGTCATGCTTTCGGGCAAGGTCGCGGTCGTGGCCGGATACGGCGATGTCGGCAAGGGATCGTGTCAGTCCTTGCGGGGGCAGGGTGCGCGGGTCGTCGTCACTGAAATCGATCCGATCTGCGCCTTGCAGGCTTCCATGGAAGGCTATGAAGTCATGCACATGGACGACGCGTGCCGCGTAGGGGACATTTTCGTTACCACGACCGGTTGTTGCGATGTCATTACCGAGCAGCACATGAAGCGCATGAAGGACCTCGCGGTGGTCTGCAACATCGGCCATTTCGACAGCGAGATCCAGGTCGATCGCATGCGAAAATACAAGTGGACCGAGATTAAACCGCAGGTCCACCAGATCACAATTTCGAAAAATCGTCGCCTGATTTTGCTAGCCGAGGGCCGCTTGGTGAACCTCGGCTGCGCGACGGGACACCCGAGTTTCGTCATGTCCAACAGCTTTACCAATCAGACGATCGCGCAGATTGAGATATTCAATTTCCCGGAACGTTATCCCCTCGGTGTGCATACGCTGCCAAAACTCCTGGACGAGAAAGTAGCGCGGCTGCACCTCGACAAACTCGGGATCAAGCTCGATGGTTTGAATCGCAAGCAGGCGAAGTATCTGGGCGTGTCGCGAGATGGACCGTATAAACCCGAGCATTACCGCTATTAACGCGATTGGTGCCGATACGACGGCATGCCGGCGCCCAGGTCATCGTGAAATTACGAAATACCCGCAACGGCTACGGTCTGATCGCCAAACTCCTGCACTGGTCCGTCGCGATCCTCATCGCCGGACTGATCGCTCTGGGCTGGTACATGGTCGATCTGACCTATTTCGATAAGTGGTATAACGAATCGCTCGCGATCCACAAAGGTTTCGGCATGTTCGCCCTCGCTCTGGGTGCGCTCTTCGCGGGGTGGCGTTTCGTCTCGCCGTCGCCGGAACACCAGGTCGAACTCAAGACCTGGGAACGCATGGCAGCCGGAGTCATGCATCACGCCCTCTACGCGGCAATGTTATTGATTCCGGTGACGGGCTATTTAATATCGACCTCCGTGGGTAAGTCGATCGATATCTTCGGCTGGTTCGAGGTTCCGCCGGTGGTCAAGGTTGACAAGAATCTGCGCGACTTAGCGATCGAACTCCATTTCTACCTCGGATACGTCACCGGGGTGTTGATCTGTCTGCATGCGGGGGCGGCACTGAAGCATCAGTTCATCGACCGCCATGGCACGCTGGCGCGGATGATCCGGGGTTAAATGTGCGATCCGTCCCGTTAGAACGTTTAATCGTAGCCTGACGTATCGATTCGCTCGCAAGCGGGCTCCTTGCACGGCTTCGAACGCGTAGGAGCCCGCTTGCGGGCGAACACGATCTGATGCCGCGCGCCGGGAAACGCAGGTAATGTCATTTCCCGGCGCGAACCATGCGCTTCTTACTGCCGGATCCCCTCGACGAAGAGCTTAAACTCCATCGATCCGGAGGCCGGACCCAGATCATAGGAAATATCGAAGTCGCCGCGATTCAAAGTCGTCGAGGCGGCAAAACCCGCACGGTAACCACCCCAGGGGTCGTCGCCTTCCCCGATATATTTGACGTCCAGCGTGATCGGCTTGGTGACGCCGTGGAGGGTCAAGGTACCTTCCATCTTCCCGCCGGACGCATCGCCATCGTACTTGGTGGTTTTGAACACTGCGGTCGGAAATTTTTCGACATCGAGGAATTCATCACTGCGAAGATGCTTGTCGCGTTCGGCCCAGTTGCTGTCGATGCTGGCCGTCTTGACCGTCACTTCCATGGCCGCACTCCCAGGGTTCGATTTGTCCCAATTAAAATTCCCTTCGAAATCGTTGAATCGTCCGGCCAGCGTACTGTAACCGAGGTGGGATATCTCGAATTGAATGAACGCGTGGGCGAGATCGATCTTGTAGTCTGCGGCAAATGAACTGCAGGAGATCAACATCGCCAAAGCGGTTCCCGCTGTCATCGTGCTCAGTTTCTTGGTATGGGTGCTAAACATGCAAAGTCTCCCTATTGAATACACAAATTGACTGTAGATAATCAGATTGATTCGAAGTTCCACTCGGTATAGTTAAAGTCCCACTGAAATTGCCCGAACCAGCGAAATGCCTTTGCGGCATTGCACGCGCCCAGAGCGAATCGCGACGCGCAGGGATTTTTAATGTCGGCTTTAGTATACTCCGCCGCTCCCGGCTTAGACCGTTCTCTGCATCTAGGTGTCTCTGGAACTCTACAATTCACTTACACGGCGTAAGGAAAAGTTCACGCCTGCCGAATCCGGTCGGGTCACGATGTATGCCTGCGGTCCGACCGTCTACAACGCACCTCACATCGGCAACGCGCGCGCCGCGGTGGTCTTTGATTTGCTCTACCGGGTCTTGATGCGGCATTACGACAACGTTGTGTACGCGCGCAATATCACCGACGTCGACGACAAGATCAACGCCCAGGCGGCTGAAGAGAGCGTGCCGATCGCCGAGATCGCCGATCGCTATACGGCTGTCTACCACGCGGATATCGAAGCCTTGGGCGTATTACCGCCCACCATCGAACCGCGCGCAACCGCGCACATCGATACGATCGTCGCGATGATCGAACGCTTGATCGAGGAAGACCATGCCTACTCGATCGAGGGGCATGTGCTTTTTCACGTGCCGTCGTTTAAGGACTACGGCGCTCTATCCGGGCGCGTTCGCGAGGATATGATCGCCGGGGCCCGCGTCGAGGTCGCACCTTATAAGAGGGATCCTGCAGATTTCATTCTGTGGAAGCCGTCGCCGAACGAACTGCCAGGTTGGGACAGTCCCTGGGGTCGCGGCCGTCCCGGCTGGCACATCGAGTGCTCGGCGATGATCGAGCGTCATCTGGGTCGTACCATCGATATACATGGCGGCGGTAACGATTTGAAGTTCCCCCACCATGAGAACGAAATCGCCCAGAGCGTCTGCGCGCACGCGAACGAGGCCTTGAGCCGTTACTGGGTACACAATGGCTTCGTCGAAATCGACAGTGAAAAAATGTCCAAATCGACCGGCAATGTGATGTTGGTGCGCGAACTGCTCGATTCTTTTCCCGGCGAAGCCATTCGCATGGCCCTGATCCAGGGGAAGTATCGTGAACCGCTAGGTTGGAACGAAGGGCTTATTCGGCAGTCCAAAAATCAGCTCGACCGCATATACGGAACGCTGGAGCGGCTTGCCGATGTCGAATTCGATGAGGAACACAGTGAGGCATCTGCCGAATTCAAGGCGGCGATGGACGATGACCTCAATACACCGAAAGCGATCGCGGTGTTGATGGAAGCGGTTACGGGGGCAAATCGAGCGACTGATGCGACCGAAAGATGCCGATTAAAGGCCCAATTACTGGCCTGCGGCCGTGAACTTGGGATCCTACAGCAGGATCCAAAGGCGTGGTTCGAGGCGTCGAGCAGCGTCCAGGTAGAAGCGGACACCGTAGAGGAGATGATCACAGCGCGGAACGCGGCGAGGGCGGCAAAGAACTGGTCACGCGCGGATGCGATTCGAGACGAACTGGCGCAGATGGGCGTGCAGATCAAAGATGGCCCGAACGGAACTCAGTGGCGAGCGGAATGAACGAGAGAGAATCGAACTTGGAGTTAGAACCCTCGCCCGAGATCCTCGAAGCACAGCGCGAGATCATCGAGACATTTTCGATCTTCGACGATTGGACCGATCGCTATCAATACATCATCGACCTCGGCCGAGAGGCGCCTGCATTTCCGGAAGAGTGGAAGACTGAAGGCAACCGCTTGCACGGCTGCCAGTCACAGGTGTGGATGGTGACCGCACGCCGCGATGAGCGTCTGCATTACGAAGCGACCAGTGATTCCACTATCGTTGCCGGTTTGATCGCGATCCTACTCAAGATTTACTCCGACCGGCGGCCGGCGGACATACTCGCGACCCCGCCCGATTTCGTCAAGGACATTCAACTCGCCGAACATCTGTCACCGACGCGCAGCAACGGGCTCCACGCCATGATCCAGCATGTGCGGCAGTTCGCAGTAGAGGCAATGGTCGAATCGGAACGATTGTCGGGGTGAGCCCGCGTTCAGTCCTTCAGCGACAGCCAGATCTTGTCGAATTCCTTGTGATGTTCCGCGAACAGGCCGACGAGCCTGGGATCAAAATGCTTGACCGGATCAATGCGGTCATCACCCTTGGTAATGATGTCGACGGATTTCTTGTGACTAAAGGACGGTTTATACGGACGCTTGGCGCGCAGCGCATCGTAAATGTCGGCAATTTGCACAATACGCGCGGATAGCGGTATTGCGTCACCTTTGACTTGATTGGGGTAACCCGTCCCGTCCCATTTCTCGTGATGATGAAGCGCGATTTCCGCGCCGAAAGTGAGGCGGGACGATGCGGAGAGGATCTGATATCCGTAAACGGTGTGACGATCCATTTCTTCGCGCTCCGCCTCGTCCAGAGACCCTTTCTTCTTCAGCACTGCGGAGTCGACGCTCATCTTGCCGACGTCGTGCAGCTGTGCGCTATATCTGAGTTCATCGCACCAGGGATCCGGCATGCCTGCGAGTTTGGCGAGGTAATAGCTGTACTCGTTGACACGAATGATGTGGTTGCCGGTCTCCTCGTCGTGGATCTCGGCGGCCCGTGCGAGCAGGGTCACTGAAACCTGAAACGCTTCTTCGGTCTCTTCCTGCAGCGCTGCGATGCGCTCGCGTTGTTCGTCGAGCTGGCGGTTGCGGACACGTAAGGTTTTGTTCTTATGCCTGATTTGATCGAGCATCTCCGCGCGTTCGATGGAGTGGCCGACGACCCGGGCAATCGGGGCCACTAACTGTTCGACATCAGGTGCAAAAGGGACGGGATTGGCTTTCTTGCGCACCCGGCAGTTGATGAGTTGAACGACGCCGATGACCTCGTCCTGCAGATTCTTCAACGGGAAGCAGAACATCGAGTGCGTTTTGTAGTTACGGCGTTCGAACTTGGGATCGAATTTAAAGGGGCTTCTCTTGGGAATGTCGTATACATCGTCGATCAGAACCGTTCGACCCTTGTGTGCGACATGGCCGGCGATCGTTCCGGGTCCGATCGGAACCATGAAGTCGGCTCGTTTCACTTTGACGGCGTCGTTTTGTATGCTCGCCGGTTCGAGCCAGCGCTCGCGTCCGCGTTTGCGTGCGATGAAAATAGTACCGGCTTCTGCGTGGGTCATGAGCCGGCTTTTACGCAGAACCTTGTCCAATAGCTCCCGAACAGATTGATTTTTCTGTCCTTCGACAAATTGCAGAAATTCGAGAACCTGATCCGAACTCACACTGATTCTCCAGAACCGGCCGGTATGAATCCGGCTAGCGGATTCATACCGCTCGTATGGATAAACGATAGCACAAAAGGAATGCCCTATTTTGTGAATTAGCGTGACAATTTATGTCTGCAGAGCGCCGATTCGGAACGACGGTTCGGATATAATTCGGCAGTTCTCCGAACCCACTTGAATTCCCAGCGATTAAAGACAGGCGATGGCCAATAAATTTCAGGAAATCAAGTCTTTGAACCTTCCCGAAATCGAGGCCGAACTGCTCGATCTCTGGGATGAGGAGAAGACCTTCGCTGAGAGCGTGACAGCGCGCGACGGCGCGCCTTCGTTTACGTTTTACGAGGGTCCGCCGACGGCCAACGGGCGCCCGGGTATTCATCACGTCCTCGGGCGCACCATCAAAGACGTCTTCTGCCGCTATAAAACCCTCAAGGGATATCGCGTGGAGCGCAAGGGCGGCTGGGATACCCATGGACTTCCTGTGGAAATTGAAGTGGAGAAGGAACTCGGTCTCGACGGCCGTCAACAAGTCGAAGCCTATGGCATCGAAGCCTTCAACGCGGCCTGCCGCGAAAGTGTATCCCGCTACAAGCGCGATTGGGACGAATTGACGCGCCGCATTGCCTTCTGGGTGGACCTGGAAAATCCATACGTCACCTTTGAAACCCCCTACATAGAATCGGTCTGGTGGTTGATCAAGGAGATCCATCGGCGCGGTCTGTTGTACAAGGGCCATAAGATACAGTGGTATAGCCCGGGCTCCGGCACGGTGCTGTCTTCCCATGAAGTCAGCCTCGGGTACAAGCAAGTGTCCGATCCCAGCATCACCGTGCGTTTCCGCTCGACCGACGAGGAACGCACGAGCTTGCTCGCATGGACGACGACGCCATGGACCCTGATCTCGAACGTCGCCCTGGTGGTGGGCGAGGACATCGATTACGTCACGGTGAGGTGCGGCGAGGAGCGTCTGGTGTTGGCCGAAGCACGGCTCGACATCCTCGACGACGACACTACGGTGATCGAACGGCACAAGGGCCGGGACCTGATTGGGCGCCGCTACGAGCCCCTTTACCGGGTCGCAGGCATCGACTACCCGGCACACGCGTGGCGGGTTTGCGCAGCCGAATACGTCACCGTCGACGACGGTACCGGCATCGTGCACATCGCGCCCGCATTCGGCGCCGAAGATTTCGAAGTCGGACAGCGAGAACAACTACCCATGGTGAATCCGGTCGCGCCCGACGGTGTTTTCCAGGACGAGGCGCCGGTGGTCGCGGGCGACTGGTTTAAAGACGCCGACCGTAAAATTATTCGGGATCTCAAAGATCGCGGTCTGCTGTTCAAACGCAGCGAACACATTCACAGTTACCCGCACGACTGGCGCAAGGGCACGCCGCTCATGAGTTACCCGGTTGAAAGCTGGTTTATTCGCACCACAGCCGTCAAGGATCGCTTGGTTGCCCTGAACAAGACGGTTGAGTGGCATCCGCACGCGATCAGGGATGGACGGTTTGGTAACTGGCTCGAGAACAACGTCGACTGGGCGCTCAGCCGTATGCGTTATTGGGGGACGCCGCTGCCCATATGGGTTTCCGACAAGCCCGGGTCTGCGTATTACGAAGTCATTGGATCGATCGCTGAATTGCGGGAAAGGTGCGGGAAATCGCTGCCGGATGACAACTCGATCGATCTGCATCGTCCATTCGTCGACGAATTCACATGGCCTGCACCCGATGGCGGCACGATGCGCCGGGTGCCTGATGTGCTCGACGTATGGTTCGATTCGGGCGCCATGCCTTTTGCCCAGTGGCACTACCCATTCGAAAATAAGGAGGCCTTCGAGCGTAACTTCCCGGCGGATTTCATTTGCGAAGGGATCGACCAGACCCGCGGCTGGTTCTACACGCTGCACGCGATCGCAACCTTGGTGATGGATGGGGTTGCATTCAGGAATGTCGTCGTCAACGGCCTCATTCTCGACGACAAGGGCGAAAAAATGTCGAAATCGCGCAACAATAGCGTCGATCCCTTTGCAGTGGTTTCGACCCACGGTGCGGACGTCGTGCGCTGGTACATGATGAGTAACTCGCCGCCGTGGGACAGCATGAAATTCTCCGAGCGCGGCTTAATCGAAACCCGCGGTCGATTTTTCGGTACCATCGAGAACGTTTACAAGTTCATGGCGAGTTACGCGAACATCGACGGCTTTACGTTTGCTGAACCCACCGTACCCGCTGCCGAGCGCGGCGAATTGGATCAATGGATCCTGAGCCGTTTGAACTCAACTGCGCAGACGGTCGACGGGGCTTTCGAAGCCTACGATTGCACGCGTGCGGCGCGTGCCATGGAGCGGTTCGTCGACGAATTGTCGAACTGGTACATCCGGCGTTCCAGATTCCGTTTTTGGGCGGGAAAGAAGGCGACTCCGCAAACGGTCGCGGTGTCCGAAGAGAGCAAAATCAACGCGTATCAAACCACGTTCGAATGTCTTTTCGGGCTCGCCGTCATGATGAGTCCGATCGCGCCGTTTTTCAGCGACTGGCTGTACCGCCGCCTGAACGAGGTCGGTGGGCAGGTGCCGCAAGGATCGGTTCATCTCGCCGATTTTCCGACGGTGGACGAGCAGATCGTGCGAGATGATCTCGAAGAGCAGATGGAACTTGCCCGTCGCATCGTTCAACTCGTCCTGTTGCTGCGCAATCGCAGCCAGATCAACGTGCGACAGCCGCTTGCACGATTGTTACTGGTTACCGGGACGACGATGAATCAGACGATCGTCGAGCGCGTGAAAGACATTATCCTCGACGAGGTGAACGTCAAGGAAATCGAATACATCGCGGATTCCAGCGGGGTCGTAAAGCGTTCGGCCAAGGCAGATTTCAAAAAGCTGGGACCCCGGCTGGGCAAGCAGATGAAAGCCGCTGCAGCGGCGATAGCGACCTTTGGCGACGACGATATCGGGCGACTGCTGGAGACGGGTAGCACACAGGTTCCAACCAGCGAAGGTGTTATCGAGATTGCGGCGGACGAAATTGAAATCTCGAGTGAGGAAATAGGAGAGTGGAGCGTTGCGCAGGAGGGCGTGCTCACCGTCGCCCTCGATACGCGCATCGACGACGCGCTGCGCTCTCAGGGGTATGCCCGCGAGGTGGTCAATCGCATCCAGTCGATGCGCAAAGCGTGCGATTTCCAACTCACCGACCGGATTCGGGTCGAATACCATGCGTCGACGAAACTGCACGAGGCGATCCAGGAACATATCGAATTCATACGCACGGAGACACTGGCAACGGAGTTCGATTACCTTGAATCGCCGGGCGGCGATCGTCTCGATCGATTCGAAATTGGAGACGAACAATTTGTCGTGGCGGTCGCGTTGACTGCGATCCAACTCGTTACCTAAACCGGGGATGCAATGAACACGAACCTGCACTTGATAATTCGGGAGCTCAAGGTGTTGTTATCGATATGCGTGATCGCGGCGTTGTCGACGGCTCCCGTTGAAGCCGCGATGACGCCCACTCAAACGGTGAAGGAGGCGGTCGGCGGCGTTTTGGAAATACTCAAAGACAAACGCTTGAATCGCGAACAACGCTGGCTCGAAATCGGCAAGATCATCGACACGCGTTTCGATTTTCGCAGCATGTCGCAGAGCATTCTGGCAACCAACTGGCGAACCGCGACGGCCGAGGAAAAGCGGCGCTTCGTCGAGTTCTTCTCACAGTATCTGGAAGATACTTACCGCACCAA
The DNA here is from genome assembly GCA_963662545.2 of Gammaproteobacteria bacterium. Lineage (GTDB taxonomy): Bacteria > Pseudomonadota > Gammaproteobacteria > JAYYZW01. The sequence goes on along the minus strand of CAXXLL010000002.1, from coordinate 2,295,396 downwards.
AATCGAAGCCTATAGCGGCCAGCGGGTGGAGTACCTCGGGGAACAGGTACGCAAGGATCGCGCGATCGTCGACACGCAGATAGTGACCGATGCAGTCCGGATTCCGATCACCTACCGTTTAAAAAACAACGACGGTGAATGGTTCGCCTACGACGTCGTGATCGAAGGCATCAGCCTGGTCAATAACTACCGCAACACGTTCAGCGCGATCATCAAATCGGAAGGCATGGACGGGCTGCTGCTGGATCTGGAGGGGAGAATCGCGAGCTACAAGGAAAAGCACGGCGGTCTTCCGCCGGAATAAAAACTTCGTGAGAGATGCGGGCTACTAACGGACCAGGCGCTGCTGCGCTTGTTCGTCGGTAGACGCTTCCGCCACTTTCGTCTCTAACTGGCTGATCAGTCCATCGATACCGACGTCTCGCACGATATTCTGAAAGCTTCCGCGATAGTTGCGCACGAGGCTGACTTGCTCAATGACGATATCGTAGGCCATCCAGGTGTCGCCCTTGCGATAAAGCTTGTAATCGACCGGAATATCCACGGAGTCTGTTTTGATGACTGTATTCACGGTTGCCAGCTTGTCTGATCGCATGCGCTCTCCGAGATACTCGACCTTCTCGTTGCTAAACCCCGATATCCTACGCCAGTAGGTGTTGTTGGACAAGAGTTCGCGAAACAAGCCGGTGAACCGCGCCCGCTGCTCTTTGGTCGCCTTACTCCAGTTGGTAGCAAGGACACGGTTGGACATGGCCACGAAATCGAAGTGCCGGCCGATAATGTTTTTTACCTGCCGCTTTTTCGTATTCTCGCTTGACTCGCCTTGCGCGAGTACAGCGATGACGCCATCCACCGTTTTCGTCACGACCTGAAGCGGCGTTTCGACATCTTCGGCCGCAAGCGTGGCGGTATGAATGACCGAGCACAGTGCAAAGATCAATGTGAGCATCAGCCACGATCGGTAGTCTGCCATTTGCTTACTCATCGAATCCACCCCTAGGCCGCACTCCGATAATTTCCGTCCTGCTGACCCGGACAGGCTACACCAAACGCTTGTCACTATGTAAGGCTGCTGGATACCGAAGGTCCAGAAACGTAAAAATATTCCACAGGGACACAGAGGTTCCTTAATATTGCCGTCTCGACAGCATCATGAGGGTCAATCATCGCCCTCGAAAATATACTTGCTGATCAGTTCTTCGATGTTGATCGACGATTCGGTCTCAAGGATTTCATCACCGGGCTTGAGGATCACTTCCGAGCCCCCCGGCGTGATTTTGACGAATTTATCGCCGATGATGCCTTCCGTGCGAATCGATGCAATCGCATCGTCTTGCAATTTAACGCCGGGATCGAGTTTGAGTTGAACGACGGATTCGTAGGTCGCATAGTCCAGCGTAATCGCGCCGACCTTGCCGACGCGGACTCCGCCGACTTCTACAAATGCGCCTTTCTTAAGCCCTGAAGATGACACGAAACGCGCATCGAGCGCGTAATAATCACTGCCGAAAATCTCCAGGTCACCGAGCTCGACCGCCAGGTAGCTGAGACAGGCAAGACCGATCAACATGAAGATCCCGATGCCAAATTCAATTTTGATATTACCCACGGTCGTCCCTTTCTAATTTCGCCATGTTCTCAGAGCATCAAGGCACTGATGATGAAGTCTGCAAAAAGCACCGTAATCGAGGAGGCAACCACCGCATCGGTGGTCGTACGGCTTACGCCTTCCGCGCCGAAAGCCGGGCGGTGATCCAAGTGCAGCAGGTATCCTTTGCCGGTGCAAATCCAGACGATGATGAGGCTGAAGCTGCAAGATTTGACGACGTCCATCAGTACGTCACGCGGCAGGACGCTATCGGCAATACCGGCGAAATACGAGCCCTCACTGATACCGAAAATGACGCCTCCGATGAACCACCCGCCGGCGATGCCGACCACATTGAATATCGCCGTCAACAGGGGGACGGAAATCAGGGTGGCAATGAATCGCGGAGCGATGAGATACCCGTAAGGGTCGATGGCCATGCATTCCAAGGCATCGATCTGATTGTCACTTCGCATGATGCCGATTTCGGCGCACATCGCCGAGCCTGCCCGCCCGATCACAATCAGCGCGGTCAGCACCGGCGCCAGTTCCCGTATCAGACTGAGCCCCACTGCGGCACCCAGCAGGCTGACGCTGCCGAAGCGAACGAGCGTGTCGTAAAATTGCAGGGCTACCACCATGCCCACGAAACCGCCAGCGACGGCGATCACGGTGAGAGAGCGCGTGCCGATGAAGTGGATTTGGGCCAGCGTCACCCGCCACTGGCGCCACGGACGCGCCACGTGAAGCGATACCAGGGCGAAGAACAGGCCCAGGCGCCCAAGGGTCGCGATTCGTACGACGAGCCAGTTCGGCGCGAAAGCAACCGCCGCGTCACTCATCGAGATTTGCCGTCAAGCGCTCTAGATAGGCGTCGCCGTCAACGTCACGGTCGAGGGTGCGGCGTTCGAGCAGCGATTGAATATAGGTGTCCGGGGATTTGCGTATTTCTTCGAGCGTGCCGATGGCGCGAATTCCACCGTTGCCGATGATCATGATACGGTCAGCTATCTTAACGGCGCTCTCAAGGGCATGCGTCACGACGATGATGGTCATCTTGAGGGCGTCCCGCAATTGCAGGATCAAACCGTCGAGTTCGGCTGCCGTCACGGGATCGAGGCCTGCGGAGGGTTCGTCGAAGAAAAGGATCCGCGGATCCATCACCACCGCCCGCGCCAATCCGGCCCGTTTGAGCATACCGCCGGACAGTTGTGCCGGCATGTAGTCTTCAAAGCCGCCGAGATTCATCATCTCGAGCTTCATGCGGCTCATGATGCGTATCGTTGATCGATCGAGTTTAGTGTTCTGGCGCAAGGGAAGTTCAATGTTGTCGAGCACGGACATCGAGTTGATCAGTGCGCCGTGCTGAAACGCGACCCCCATCTTCTTGCGCAGCGCGAACAGGGATTTACGAGTGGCCGGGTGAAGGGGACTGCCAAGCAGGTCGATCTCGCCTGTATCGGGCGCGGCAAGCCCGAGCACGTGACGTAAAAGCGTGGTCTTACCGGCGCCGCTTTCACCCATGATGACGAAAATCTCCTCCTGACGGACTGAAAAATCAATGCCGTCGAGAACCCGCAGCTTGCCGAAGGACGACGAGAGCCCGCGCACTTCGAGTGCGACCGGATGGCTGGCGGCGGTCTCGGCTGTCGTGGACATGAGTGTGCTGCGGATCAGGGGTTCGGGTGTGGCATCTAGTATCGGTTGTTCGGCAATGCGGGAAAAGCCCCGCGGCAGAAGTCGGGCTGGGCTATAGTGGCCCGGCTTGCGGCCGACTCGAGGATCGATCGGGCGAAAAGCGGGATCTATCACAGTGCACCGTAGCGAAGTGAACATTCTCGAACGCGGTCTGGCGTGGCTCGAACGCGGCGACCGGGTTGTGCTGGCGACGGTCGCACATACCTGGGGCTCTTCGCCACGCCAACCCGGTGCATTAATGGTGCTGAACGAGAACGCGCGCTTCGAAGGTTCGGTGTCCGGCGGATGCATCGAGGAAGAACTCATCGAACGCATCCAGAGGCAGTTTCCCAACCGCATCGAAACGATCGAATACGCTTCGGAATCCAGCCGCACGCTGCCCTGCGGCGGACGATTGCTGCTGGTGCTCGAACCGATCACCGAGGCGTCGGTCGTTGCCGATCTCGTCGAGGTCCTGCGATCGGGTCAGCGCATCGTTCGGTCCATCGATCTCGAGCGGCAGACCGCAAGCTGGTCGATTGCCGACACCGACGAGCGTACAGAATTCAGCGACAAGGTCCTGAAAGTCGTCTACGAACCGGCATGGCGCTTAATGGTCATCGGCGCCGGCGAACTCGCGTCCTGGGTATGCCGTTTCGCCGCACAGCTCGAATACGCTGTCGAGGTATGTGACCCGCGTATCGAATATCGTGAAGCATGGAGTCTGGCCGATTTCGAAGTGACAGGCGCGTACCCCGATGATCACATTGCGGGTGCACACTGTGACGAACAGACGGCCATCGTCGCGCTGACTCACGATCCCAAAGTCGACGATCTCGCCATGATCGAGGCGTTACGAACACGGGCTTTCTACATTGGGGCCTTGGGTTCGTCGGGCACCACGAAGCGCCGCGCGGAGCGATTGATGGAGCATTTCGGCGCTAGCGAGGCCGATATCACCCGCATTCGGGGTCCGATCGGCATCGATTTGAACACCCGCAGGCCGCAGGAAATCGCGTTGGCGGTCGTGGTCGACATCACGGCCGCGCGCAACGGCGTCGAAATCGTGACTCACCGCGCATCGGCGTGACGGTGTGGGCGACGCACTGACGGGATTGCTACTCGCCGGAGGCAGCGCCAGCCGGTTCGGCGCCAACAAGTTGCTGGCGCGCTTGCCGGGCGACGAATGCGTGGGCCTCAAGGCAGCCCGACGCATTGCCGACGCCGTCGATTCGCTGCTGGTCGTCACGCGCGCCGGCGACGACACCACTTGGGAGTGCTTTTCGCAAGCCGGATTCGAGGTCGTCGAATGTGCCGACGCGCATCGTGGTATGGGGCATAGCGTGCGCTGCGGCGTACGGCGCAGTATGCAGGCGCGGGCCTGGATCGTCGCGCTCGGCGATATGCCGCACGTCGAGACGGCGACGGTAAAGCGGGTGATCCGTTGCTTCGATGAAGCCGACGCCATCATCGTGCCGAGATACCGTCAGCGCTCCGGCCATCCCGTGCTTTTCCCCGCTCGATTTCGTTCCGATCTACTGGAACTCAGTGGCGACGAGGGTGCGCGTTCGATTCTCCGGTCCTATGCAGGCGAGGTTCAATGGATCGAAACGGACGACCCCGGCGTGCTGCTCGACATTGACGAGCCGTCCGATTTGACCCACACCCCAGACCGGGATGGGAGGGGCTAGCTTCAATGATCGTTCCGCATGATCAGTTTACAACGGTAAGCGCCCTTCGCCCGCTAGCGAGCTCCTACGGGGGCAGGGGTTCGCGGTATGCCTTCCGTAAGAGCCCGCTTGCGGGCGAATTGAAATGTCTCCAACAACGATTCAGAAGTGAACCTCGAACTGGTCCAAAGGCACCGGGCGGCCGATCTCGTAACCCTGCACGAAATCGACGCCGACTGCGCGTAACATGTCTAAGGTGCGATTGTCTTCGACGAATTCGGCAATCGTCCGTTTCCCCATGACATGGCCGATCTCGTTGATCGATCGAACCATGGCGCAGTCGATGGAGTCATTAGCCATGTCCCGCACGAACGCGCCGTCGATCTTTAGAAAATCGACCGGCAGTTGTTTCAAGTAAGCGAGTGAGGAGAAACCGCTGCCAAAATCGTCGAGCGAGAAGCGGCAACCGCGTTCCTTGAGCTGCTGCATGAACCGCGTGGCGCTCACCAGATCGGCGATCGCCGCCGTTTCCGTGATTTCGAAGCACACTTCGTGCGGGGCAGCAGCGCCGCTGTCGAATTGATCGAATATGAATTCGAGTACGCCGTCGTTGCCGATCGACTGCCCCGAAAGATTGATGCAGCACAGCTGAGTCGTACCCGGTGGGCGCTGGCGTAACCACTCAAAGGCGCGGGCGATGACCCAGCGGTCGAGCCTATCGGCGAGATTGTAGCGTTCCGCGGCCGGTAAGAATTCCCCCGGCATGACGATCTCGCCCATTTCATCCCTCATGCGCAGCAGCAGCTCGTAATGATCTTCTCCGTCGGCGATCAGCGATCGGATCGGCTGCAGGTTCAGCTCGAAGCGATCTTCGGCGAGGGCCTGGGAAATGCGCGCAGCCCAACGCCTCTCCCCGTGCCGGGCTGCGATCGGCGCATCGTCCGGTTGGTAGGTGTGGACGCGGTTGCGCCCTGAATCCTTGGCTGCGTAACACGCCGTATCCGCCATACTGAGCACGCTGCCGGTGGTGTCGCAGGACTCGTCGATGGTGACCGTGCCGAGACTGGCCGAAACCTTGAAACGGCGGCCTTTCCAGATGAACGCGTGCGATTCGATCGCCCGTCGCAGGTCTTCGGCGGCCTCGCGGGCCGTTTCCGTGGGGCAATCCTCCATCAGTACGCCGAATTCGTCCGCACCGATGCGTGCGATGGTATCGCGCGTGCGCACCAGCGACTTCAGCAGCTTCGCGATCTGGCGCAGGAGCTCGTCGCCGCCCTCGTGACCGCAAGCGTCGTTGATCAGCATGAACTCGTCGAGGTCGATGACGGCGAGCGAATGTTTGGTTTTCTCCGTCTGCGCGCTTTCTATGACCTGGTTGAGGCGTTGCTCGAGCGCCTTACGGTTGGCGAGGCCCGTCAATTCGTCGTGCAGCGATTGTAGCGACAGTATTTCACTCAATTTGTAGGCGTCGTCGATATCCTCACAGGTGACGAGAATGATCAGCGACCGGCCGTATCGCACGGCACGCGCCGTGTTCCGCATCCAGATGACGTCGCCGTTCTTCTTGATGTGGCGGATGTCCCAGCGTTGCACGGCCCCGGGCATGTCGACCGCGCCGGCCAGGTTTTCCTGTGCCAGCCCGCGGTCGTCGGCAACGTAGAGATCGAGGAGGGGGCGCTTGACGATCTCATCGGCGCTGTAGCCCAGAAACTGCGCGCCGAAGCGGTTGGTGTTGATGATGTTGCCGTCGCTGGTCAAGGTGAAGCAGGTCATGGGCATGTTGTCGTGCAACAAGTCGAACGGGATACTTTGCACGCCGTCGATATCGTCTAGCAGTATCTCGGTGTCATCCGCGTAGCCGTTCACGCCCGCCGCTTCCAGGGAAAACACCTTGCGCATCAACGCACTGTGCTCGCGAAGCTTGGCCACGGTATCCTTGAGTGCTAGCTGGGTGCGAATTCTCGCGACCAGGATAGGCAGGTCGCCGGGTTTGATGATGTAGTCGTTGGCGCCGAGTTCGAGACTGCGGTTGATATCCGCCTTGTCGCTACTCGCCGCAAGAATGATGACTGGCAGCTCGGTGGCGGAATATTGCTGCCGAACGCGACGCAATACTTCGTCGCCCCGCATTTCGGGCATCTGCAGGTCGAGAAGAACGAGATCGAAGCGCTTTTGTCCGATGAGTTTCAGCGCTTCGAGGCCGTCCTGGGCGGTGACGACCTCGAAGCCTTTCGCGCCGAGACGCATGGAAATCGCTTTTCGAATCGTAGCGTTATCATCGACAGCCAGCACTGCCGCCGCTGTATTCATGCCGCCGGTTCCTCCTCGCATGGCTGCCCCGTGATCGTTTTTTATTGGGGCAGTATCCGGAGTGTAGTTGGTTGTAGCAGCACCTCGGGTCCGAACGGCCTATTCTAGAATACTTTAGAAGGGATTTGTGACAAGTTTCCTACTATTGTTCCGCTAACTTGAAGATTGGGGGCAGCGGGTCGTCCGAGCGGCTAGTGCCCGGTGCTGTGGGCGACCGGTGGCGGCGAAACGCATCCCACAGCGCCCTGCCGCGCCAGTCGGTGTCCACCTGGCCGTATAGCTGCTGTTCCAGCCGGTTGATTTCGCTGCCCAGGTCGCCTTTCAAGCGCAGCGCCAAGCTCCGTAAGTTCAGGGGCGCCGGGCCGGGAGCTTTTATGGCATCGGATGAGCCCGGGGTGGCTCCGAAGACCGTTGTCGACCAGTTCATCAGCGCCGCACGTGCCCCGCACGGGTCATCCGCCCGGCAAGCCGTCTTCAAATCACGCACGGCCGCGGCGCGGCGCGGCGGCGGCGCGGACTGCTCGAGAGCTCCTACCTGCGTGACCCGCCGCGACTTTAAAAACCACAATCCGAGTGTAGCGAGCCAGCCGGCACCGAGTGCGCATGCGATCCAAAACCAAACACTGGCCCGTACCGCGGGTAACCTAGGGGCAGCTGCAACGGTTTGTTCCACGGCGGGCTCCGGGATCGGCGTTGACTGAACTCGGCCCGCCGCAAGTGCAGCACCCGCGACTCTAAGGGTACGCTCGGGAAGCTCCGCAGTCTCCATCTGGTCTGTCTCTATGTTCCACCACGGCACGCGTAGAGGCTCGAACCGCACCGTACCCGGGCGGCCTGGAATGAAGGCGAACTTTTCCTGCAGCACCATGGTAAAACCGCTCGGCGTATCCTGGTCGTTGCTTTGTGGTTTATCCGGGTAGACCTTGATCCCGGGCGGCGCGTCGAATTCGACCAACGGAACCTGGCCGCTGACGAGGCCCTCGGCCCAGAGGAAGATCGTACGCGACAGCGGCGCGCCGATCTCCGCCTCCTCGACGTCGGGCTCCCATTCCTCGTAGAGGCGCAGCCGCCGGGCGGGCAGCCAGGTCGCGTGGTCCGGAAAAACGGCAGGGACCGGCCGTACGTCGAGCTCGACGGCGTCGGATTCGACACGCTTGGTGGTGAGGGCGCGTGCGAAGAGATCCGAGAAATTGCGCTTGCCGGCACGCATCTGCGTCGTCAGCACCAGCGGATGGATGGTCAAAGGTCCGCTTTTCTGTGGGAAAATCGCGTAGCGCTGCTCGAAAGCTTCGTAGCTGCGGCCCTTGACTTTGTGGATGAACTGCCGACCCGTGCCGAGCGGTTTGATGATGGCGTCGGCGCTGGTCGTGATCGATGAAAAACGCGGGTTTCCGAGTTCAACCCGGTGCAGCAGCCGGAACGTATAGATCACCTGTTGCTGCACGTACGGGTTTCGCGGTGTCGCCTCGACCTGCAGGATGATCTTAGCGTCGCTGTCGACCGGCGCACTGGAAGAGGCGATGACGGTGATCTTGCGCGTGGGGCTGCGGTCAGAGCCAAACCTGATCGAAGGGATCTCGACCTCGCCGGTATGCCGTGGCATCGCGTTGATGATCCACGAGGTGGTCTGCTCGCGTCGCCCGTTGACCCATTTGATGGAGGTCTGCCGATTGCGGCCGATGAGGGTGAAGAGTACTTCGAGCGGGGCGAAGTCGGGATTGCGCTCGGCCTCTCCGGTCACCCGAAAGCGCAATTGGAACGACTCGTCCATGACGAGCGGATCCGGCGTAACGTCGAGTTCGATCTCCGCAGCCTGAAGGGCGATAAGCCAAGCTGCCAATGCGAGTGTGATATGGATGCGGCTTACCATTGATCCCCCTGGTACGGGGCGTCGCCGTAGAGGCGCTTGTACTGATACTGGAACTTGCGCCGCAGCAGGCCGGCGGGATCGTCCGGGATCCGGCGCAGCCATTGCTCGGTCGCCTGTGCGCGCTCCGCGTCCGATTCACTCTCGCCTTCTGCCAGTTGCGTTCGGCTCGTTCGTTGTTCCTCCTCGTCCTTCTCCTCGTCGGCCCGTTCTTCGCGTTGTGCAGCGGCTTCCGCGGCTGCGGAATCCTCTTCCTCCTTGGCCATGTCGTTCGGTTCTGTCGCGTCGGTATTCTCGCCATCGGCGTCACTGGTCGAACTTAGATCGGGCTCGGTCGCTTCGCCGTGTTGACCGCCATCCTGCTGGGCACCCTGGTTTTGCTCCCCATCGTCTTCGCTGCCATTGTCCTGATCGTTCGAATTCTGCTGATCGGATGCTTCTTCGGCGAGCAGTTTCTCGAGCAAAGCTTTGTTGTACGCCGCGTCTTCGTGATCAGCGGCTTTTGCGATCGCCGCCTCATAAGCGGCGATCGCTTCCGCAAAGCGCCCGACCTTGGCCAGGGCGTTGCCAAGGTTGTAATGCGCCTCAATATCGTCGAGATTGGACAGTGCCTGGACGGCATCCTCAAAAGCGCCGGCGCGGTAGTGCGCCGCGCCTCGCCAGCGGTCGTTCTCGAAAGTCTTTGCGGCCGACGCGTAGGCGCCCTCGTCGAAGGCTTCGTAGGCGGCCTGGTCCGGCGTCTGCCACCAGTTGGCGAGGGCCTCCCGCGGTAGGGTGGGTGCCATGAGGGCAACGGCGAGGACGAGGATCCCACGCCTGAATCCCAGCGCGGCGAGCGGCAACAGGGGTAGTAGCAGCCACGGCCCGAATTCACGCCACTGGCTCGACGCCAATTCCTCCAGCCGCTGAACGTCGGCGTCGAGATCGGCGTCGAGGAGACTATTGAGGCGCGTCAAGTCGCTGTCGTCGGCCGTGACTTCCAGGTAGATGCCGCCGCCCGCCCGCGCGAGTCGCCCGAGTTCCGAAGACGCCAGCCGGCTTACGATTATCTCGCCGTCGGAATTCCTCAAAAAGCCACCCGACTGATCAGGGATAGGCGCGCCTTCGGCCGTGCCCACGCCGAGCACGCTCAGGCGATGGCGCATCGAAGCGAGGCGCTTGTGTGCGCGTTCCAGCGCCGCCGGATCGGCACCATCGGTAATCAGCAACACGTGGCCGCGTGGAATACCTGCCTGCAGCAGCAATTGATCGGCTTGCGCTAGTGCACCGGCGGGTTCGCTGCCCTGTTTCGGCATGATTTCGGTATCGAGTGCCTGTAGTTGGGCGGCGATCGTTTCCGTGTCGTCGGTCAGCGGAGTGACGATAAAACTCTGCGCGGCGAATACGACCAGCGCCGTCTGCCCCGTGGTTCGTAACCGCAGGATGTCGGCGATCCTGAATTTGGCCCGTTGGAGCCGCGACGGCGCTTGGTCTTCGGCGGTCATCGAACGCGAGAGATCGAGCGCAATGACCAGCGCGGAATCTCCACGAAATACCGGAACCGGCAGGCGCTCCCACACGGGGCCCGCCAGCGCAATGATCGCGAGCGTGCCCGCCAGGGTCGCTCCGATGCCAGCAAAACTGCCGCTGCCCACGGGCTGCGTCTTGAGGACGAATGGCAAAAGCGCTGCGTCACAGGCACGCGACCACGCCCCACCGAGGTGTGACGATCGCAGGGTCCGCCACACGATGAACCAGAACGGCACGAGGCCGGTCAGCCACAAGGGTCGCAGAAAGTGGAATTCTTCCATCAAGCGGCATCCATCATTGCGCCATTGCGCGCGTGCTGCGCCCGCGCAAGACCAGCGTTGCGGCAGTGCAGGCGAACGCCAGCCCCAGTGGCCAGAAAAACAGCGGCGCGGTCGGGCGAAAGTGCTCACCGCCGTGCTCGATCGGCTCGAGTTTGTCGAGTTCGGTGTATATCTCCTGAAATTTCCGCGTGTCGTACGCGCGGAAGTAGCGCCCCCCGGTCTTCGCGGCGATGGCTTTGAGTGTTTCCTCGTCGAGATCGGCGGACGGGTTGATCCTGACCGAGCCGAAAAAGCCGCGTTGGATGGATTCGTTCGCGCCGATGCCGATGGTATGCACGGTGAGTCCTGCTTCGGCCGCGAGTTCGGCCGCGCGCAACGGTTCGATCACGCCCGCGGTATTGTGTCCGTCGGTCATTAATATGAGCACTTTATGCGGCGTTTCTTCGCCCCGCAGGCGCTTTACCGCCAGACCCAAGGCGTCGCCGATGGCTGTCTGTCGACCGGCGATGCCGATCACAGCTTCATCTAGAAGCTGCTGCACGGTGCTGCGATCGAAGGTAAGCGGCACGTGCAGATACGCCTGCTGGCCGAACAGGATGAGGCCTAATCGATCGCCGACCCGCCGGTCGATGAAGTCCCGCGCGACGATCTTCGTGGCGGTCAAGCGATCGACCGGGCGGCTGTTCAACACGAAATCCGTTTCGCGCATACTTTCGGAGAGATCGACGGCCAACATGAGGTCGCGACCGTTGACCGGCACTTCGATCGCATCGCCGAGCCATTGGGGCCGCGCCGCGCTGGTCACGAGCAGGATCCAGGCGAGCGCGCAGGCCGCGATGCTCGCCCGCCAGCCGGCGGCGGTCCCTGGATCGACCAGGAATTGAAAATCTTCGAGGGCCGGTACCCGCAGCGGGGCGCCGCGCACGGTGGTGGCGGCTGGCAGCAAGCGCCGGATCAGCCACGGCAGCGGCAGCACCGCGAAAACCCAGGGCCATTCAAACTGCAGCATGTCTGTCCGAACGTGCCAGTGTTCGCACCCGCTTCGGCAATGCGCGGAGCCACGTTCGCATAGCGTCCGCGGCCGCGCGGTAGTCCTTGGCCGGCAGTTGCTCGGCAGCCGTTTTTGAATAGGGTGCGGTTTGGAGAATCTGTATCAGGGTTTCGGTGACGTCCTCGTCGCTGCTGAGATTTCGAATGACAGCCAGCCACTCAAGACCGGTGGCGGCCGTCGCCTTTCGCCCGGCGTACACGAGCGTGATCCGCCGTGCAAGCCGAGAAAGGCTCCGCGCACACGTGTGTCCATCGCCGCTTACGGTGTAACGGGCAGTGATGCGATCGAGTTCCCGCAGGGCCGCGCGCTGTGCCCGTAAACGGACACGACGCCGCCAGGCGATCAGCGACGCGCAGGCGATGAGCGCCAGTAAGCCGGCCGCGATCAACCAACCCGGCGCCGGCGGCCACCAGGTGATGGGCGCCGGCAGGTGAATGTCTCTGAGCGGCAGCGTCTCCGGATCCATGCCGTTCAACCGCCCAGCAGCTTGACCAGCGCCGCGATAGGGTCGGCGGTGGTATCGATCGTCGTAAAAAGCAGCCGGTGATCGCGGCAGTGCTGCCTGACGGCTTCGATCCGCCGCGCAAACTGCTCGGCGTAATGTGCACGCTGACGGGTGGTGATACCGGCGAGGCGAACGGTGCGGTGGCCATCGCTGACCGACGCGGCTTCGTGCAGCGCCGGGAGCCGGGCTTCGAGCGGATCGTGGATCGCGATCAAGGCGATGTCGGTATGTCCAGCGAGGCGTACGAGTTCGGCTTTGCAATGATCGTTGAAGGCGCGGAAATCACTCACCAAAAAGATCAGGCTGCCGGGCTTGGCAATGCGCCTGAGGCGCGTCATGGCGTCCGCGAGCGTGCGATCGATACCGTCCGCTGTTGCCGCGGTGCGAACCTTTGGGGCCTGTTCACAAAGCAGCTTTATCCACTGAATAGCTGCCGTTTTGCCGCGCCGTGGCGGTAATTCATGATGTTCGCCGTCCGCGAACACCAGGCCGCCGACACGGTCGCCGTTCAGCTGCGCACGCCAGGCGAGCACGCTCGCCGTGCGCGCGGCCTGGACCGCCTTGAATACGCCGCGCGTAGCGAAGAACATACCGCGCCGATAGTCGACACAGAGAAACACCGGGCGTTCGCGTTCCTCGCGAAACAGCTTCGTGTGCGGTTTACCGGTGCGCGCGGTCACGCGCCAGTCGAGCAGGCGGACGTCGTCTCCCGGCTGGTAAGGTCGTGATTCGTCATATTCCATGCCGCGCCCACGCAGGGTTGAGAGATACTGTCCGCTCTGGGTCGCACGAATGGATCGGGACCAGGACGGCAGCGCCGCGGCATATGCCGCGAGGCTCATTAGCTCGCGCAGTTGGGGTTCGACGCGTTCGATGTCCGGCACCGTCGCCGCTTCGTTTGCTAGCGATGCGCTCACAGCTTACGACCGCCGGCCTGGCACGGGATGTTACGGAACGGCGATGCGCTGAACGAGTTCATTAACAAAGCGATCGGTTGTGACGCCGTCCGCTGTTGCCTCGTAGTTCAGTATCACGCGATGGCGTAAGACGTCGCTCGCGACGTCCTGAACGTCCGCCGGGCTCACGTAATCCTGCCCGGCCAGCCAGGCGTGGGCGCGTGCCGTGCGGTCGAGTGCGATCGTAGCGCGCGGGCTGCCGCCGTACTCCAACCAGTTCGCCAGGTCGTCACCGTAGGGCGCCGGCGAGCGCGTCGCGAAAACGATCTCCATCAAGTAGCGCTCGACGTCTTCGCTCATAAAGGTGGCGAGCACTTCGCGCCGCGCGGCGAAGACCTGTTCCTGGTCCAGGACCGCGGTGGGCGCGGCGCCGGCTTCGACCGGATTGGCGGCTTCCTCGCGCGCGAGGTGCAGCACCCGCTTTTCTGCCTCGTGATCGGGATAGGTAATGTTGACGTGCAGGAGGAACCGGTCGAGTTGCGCCTCCGGTAGCGGGTAGGTGCCTTCGTGCTCCAGTGGATTCTGTGTGGCCATCACCATGAACAGTTCCGGCAATTGATAGGAAACGCGCCCGATGGTGATCTGCCGCTCCCCCATGGCTTCAAGAAGGGCCGACTGCACTTTAGCGGGCGCGCGATTGACCTCATCGGCGAGGACGAGATTGTGAAACAGCGGACCTTGCTGGAACACGAACGAGCCATCCTGCGGGCGATAGATTTCCGTCCCCGTGAGGTCTGCGGGCATGAGATCGGGGGTAAACTGAATCCGATGGAATTCGCCCTCGATACCTTCACCCAAAACCTTGATCGCGCGGGTCTTGGCGAGGCCGGGGGCGCCTTCGACCAGGAGATGGCCATCGCACAGCAGCGCCACCAGCAGCCGCTCGACCAGCCGTTCCTGGCCGAGAATGTGCTGGCTCACGAAATCGCGCAGTCTGTAAATGGCCTCGCGGGTCGAAGTTGCGGTGTCCATATATACCGTTTTCTAAAGTTCGAACAGCCGGCTGAAACCCCGACCGTATATATTTTGGCCTGTAATTCTAATGGCTTGAGTGACTAACGTGAACTGCGAGAGTTCCGTGGACCAGTTCCCTGGAAGCCGGGTGCGGTTGCCGAGTGCGCTTTTTTCACTCGCGTTCGTGCTCGGCGTGTGCCTGGCTGGGTGTGCCGAACGTGAAGCCTTGACCGTCCTTCGCGGGCCGACGATGGGCACGACGTATACCGTCAAGATCGCCGAACCCGTGACGCCGGACGCTGCCGCTTCACTCAAAATACGCATCGACGAGGAGCTCGGCCGCATCAATCGGTCGATGTCGACCTATGATTCGCAATCCGAGCTCTCGATCATCAATCGCAGCGGCGCCGGGCAATGGATCGAGGTATCTAATGGCCTTTTCGAGGTACTCTCCATTGCAGCCAGCGTTCGTGGCGACAGCGGCGGCGCATTCGACGTGACGGTCGGTCCGCTGGTCAATCTGTGGGGTTTCGGGCCGCACGACGTTGCGCCCAGCCCACCGACGCCCGCACAGCTCGAGCAAGTGCGCGCTGTTGTGGGCTTCGAACTTCTGAGTCTGCGTTCAAAGCCGCCGTCAATCATGAAAGCCCATCGAGACATCTACATTGACTTGTCGGCGATCGCGAAAGGCTACGCCGTCGATCGCCTGGCGGCGTTACTCCAACGTGACGGCTTCGAGCATTTCATGGTCGAGCTCGGTGGCGAGATCAAACTCAGCGGCCACAATCCCGGCGGTAGCGGATGGCGCATCGCACTCGAACGTCCGGACGGAGATCGGATCGTACCGGATGAGGTCCTGACGCTCTCGGACATGGCGCTCGCCACGTCTGGTAATTACCGTAATTTTCGTGAGATCGATGGCCAACGCTACGGACATACGCTGGACCCCCGCACCGGTGCGCCGGTGACGCATCGGCTGGCAGCCGTGACTGTGCTGCACGAGGATGCGGTGTGGGCCGACGCTTACGCGACGGCCTTGATGGTGCTAGGGCCGGAAAGCGGTCCGGACCTTGCCTCAGGCCTCGGAATAGCCGCGCGTTTCATCTTGTGGGATGGCAAGGGCACCGTCATTCGTGAAACTCCCGCTTACGCGCACATCGGAAGGGATGTAGGTGGCGATTACTGAAGGCCGGATTAAAAATCACGCTGCGAAGCGCGTGCTATCGATTTCCTGAATCGGCTTTTGTCAGGGACACTCGGCGGTTCAATTGGGTTAAGCGACTTTGTACGAAGCCAATATTATTTGAGTCCGTCGTTTAACCGAGTGCTTTAAAAACGTATCAGGGAGACACACGCCGAATTCAACCATGCCCTTCAAGAAATCCGACAAGCTATCCTGATGCGAGCATATGAAACAGTTCATATTACGTGAGAATTCCTTAGCGCCTGTTCTCATAGAGCCTGCTATCTTCCGGGCCGGGTAGGCTTGCTATCGGTGCATGAATTCCGTTTCAATTTCTCTAAGCCCGCAAGAACAAAAGTATTTATGTCGTATTCGATACATCTTATTCGAATATTCCACCTCATATCACGTCCGTTAAATGTAAATGGAAATATATGATTCTTCGAAAGGAAGTCACGAAAGTAAACATCTCGCCGCCAATCAAGTTTTGAGACATCGTCCCACATCCCGTAATAACCATCGATATGCATTGCAAGCTTATTCTCGACAAGATCTTGTATCACATCGTACTCTGCGCCCTCGATGTTCATTCGTAATAAAACGATTTGAGTTTCCAGATTAATTTCTTTGTCGTTAAGCCAATCTGAAAGCCGCATCGCGCTCACTTCTTCATAAGTGTTGGTTAGCCTATATAGAGAATCTCCTATTCCGCTTTTTAAATCACTATAAAGTCTGATCTTTCTGTCGCCGGGTAATTCGCGACACAGAGCCGCATGAATGATACCGACATTGTTTCGATCGGAAAATCTCCTATCTCCTATCAACTTGATCAAATGAACCTTGGCTTGCCTCGAACCCATATGCTTCGAAGGCCTTGGACATCTTCGGTAAAATCCGGTCCACGACCAGGGACAACTCTGCGCCTTCCTTATGAGTACCTAAGTCAAGATACAGGATCGAAATATCATCCGGTACTTTCGCCCGATCAAAAACCTTAGTGAGACCTAGCTGTGAGGATCGTCTAGCTAGTGTCCGTCCATAAACAGGCATTTTCTTCGATGGGCACGGAGAAATCGAGGTGTTGAAAGTAGGTTGTTGGAGCGGTAGCGGCGGTTCGGTGGGGGTCGAAGGGCTCTTCGAGCGTAATTGTGAGTACGTTCGCCGGCCGCAGAGCGCTGCAACCCAAAGTCGCCCGTTCGACGATATCGAGGAGGTCAGTTAGTGCGAGTGAACGTCGCTATTCGAGTTGATAGCGCGCGAGCAGGCTGAGGTTGTAGGCGACCACAGAAGACCACACGTAGGCTTCGAAGTGCGGCAGGCTCTTCCAGGTGCAACGTGCCAATCCGTATGCACGCTTCAGGCAGGAGATACCGGCCTCGATGCCGGCGCGGAAGTTGCGCAAGCGTCGATAGACCCACTGACTCTTGACCATGTCGGCGATCGCGAGCCCGCGCTTCTTGTGGAAGGCAACGTCTTCGATGCCTTCTGCTTTCGCCGCCCGGAGATTGTCGAGGCTCGCATAGCCGCCATCGGCGGCGACCTGTCGTGGCATCGTCCCGTAGTGTGTTCGATGCCGTTCGAGCATCGGCATGAAGCGCTGACTATCGACCGGATTGCCTCGCTCGATGACCACGTCGAGGATGAGGCCACTGCGCCCCGAAGCCAGATTGATTTTGTGTCCGTACTGAACGTCGCGCGCACCCTTTATGATGATGTCGGTATGCGGCTCGAACAAGCTCACGCACTTCTCGCTCGCGGGGACCTTCTCACCGCCGAACACCCGCCGCTCAGTTTGCGAAATCACCTGCAGAACAAGTGTTTCGTAGTGCGCTACCTGCGCTAGCCAGTCCGGCAGTTCAACGCCGGTGACGCCCGGGCTCAGCAGCTGCTCACGTACCCTCGCTACCGCTTCCAAGGTTGAACGCGTCGCCCCAATCAAATCGCGATACAGACGTTGGCGTTGCTTCGCACCACGCGCATACCACAGCGCCCGCGCACGCTTCTTCGCCAATCGAGTGTGGTTCACGAAGCACAACTCCGGCGCGCCAGGCAACTCGCGCGCCTGTGCGAGCAGACGAACCACAACACGCACGCCATCCCACAGCAGATGACTGTCGCTCGGCGCGTGGATGGCACTGTCCGTTACCGTGCTATCAATCCGTACACGCTGTGCCGGCTCAATGCGCGTCTCTTTCGCCGTCGCCAGCAGGGCGCGATGAATAGACTCCCACGTCGATACCTGGATCGCCGAGACCACCCGCTGTAAGGCAGACTTCTTCGGACGTTCATTACCCGGCAACCGGGCGAAGGCCTGAAAGCTCGCCGAGTCCTGCAGGTGAAAGGCCAGCTCCTCGTAACTCAATTGCCGGTGCTGCTTGAGCACCGCGCAGCGCAGCACCGACTCCGCCGACAGTCCGCGTCGACCGGTGGGCTTCAAACCCCGCCGACACAGATCGTTCATGACCGGCGTGAGGACCTTGGGGTGAGCATCGAGCCACTCGGACATGCCCTGCAGCTCTCGCCCCAGGTCATGGTCAGCAAACAGCTCGTATATACTCGCTTGGGCCGTGCGTTTCTGACGCATTCCCCCTCCTGTGGTGTCGATGATTGTGTGGAAAATCAGAGGTTTGAAGTTCCATTAGATCACGACCTACCGGAGGTTTCGATCCCTTAAGCGACAAATTTTCCTTTTTATTTCAACCGCATCGCGTTTAGGGATGCACACTAGACAAGTAATAAGGCGTGAATAACAAGAAGAGCGGAATCGATTAAGACTACTAATCTGACAAGTAATTTATTGATTGGCGAGATTGGTACTACGCTTCGTATAGCTTCAACTAATGTCCAATTCCATAATCGCTGGTGGGGATGCCAAAAAATCCATGATAGGGGCTTGCTTGATAGACTGGTTTTCAAATTTTCGTGCTCGTCTAATGGCCGCTTTCAACTGTGCGATGCCGGCTGGCGCGTTTTATAGAAGTTCTACGGTTTCACTGCCTGTTAATTAGCTCCCTAATCATCGTGTGGCGACCGGGATATGAGACGATGACCGTATCGATCTTTGCGCGGCTAAGATCAGTAAATGTGACGCCAACGTTCGTCGATAACGGGCGATGTCTTGGTCCGCAGTTCGTTCGCCTTATTGGAAATCGTTTACGCCATCGCGGGTTCAGGACGACCCGTAAAGAATTAGAAACACCTTTAATAAAATCCAACGAGATATCCAGGTATGAAATTTAGAAACACCATAGTTCCCCGAAGATCCCTCAAGAGGGGGACACATATCTAACGGAATAGCAGGCTGATAGCATATCAGTGACATGGCCAGGTTACGGGACATGCCAGAGTTGATCTGGCAGCCATAGTAATGTCAGTGTCCCGAATCGAGTAGGAATTCAGGCGATGAATCATCCCACGATCGCGATCTGGCCCGTGGTTCTCGCGGGCGGTGGCGGCACGCGTTTGTGGCCGCTATCCCGCGGGTACTACCCGAAGCAGTTCCTCGCATTGGGTGGCAATGAGTCGCTGCTGCAACAAACCCTTACGCGGCTCGAGGATACCGGAGATATGCGGGTCGAGGCGCCGGTTGTGGTCTGCAACGAAGAGCATCGCTTTCTGGTCGCCGAGCAGGCCCGGCAGGTTGGCTGCCTGCCTGCGACCATAATGCTCGAACCCGAGGGCCGCAATACTGCGCCCGCACTGACCTCCGCGGCGCGGCGCGCGGTGCGGCAGGGCGAGGATCCCGTGCTGTTGATGATGCCGGCGGATCATCTGATCAAAGACCGCGCCGCGTTCAATATCACAGCCCGCGCCGCGCTCGCAGAGGCCATCGCTGGGCGCATTGTAATGTTCGGCGTGGTCCCGACACATGCGGAGGTGGGCTACGGTTACATCGAGGTCGGAGATGCTCTGGAATCCGGTGACGGTGCGGCCGTTTACGCGCTGCGCAGTTTTCGGGAGAAACCGGACGAAGCCACCGCGCAAAGCTACCTAAACGCGGGCGGCTACCTCTGGAATGGCGGGATCTTCGCGATGAAAGCGTCAGTGTGGCTGGCGCAAGCCGAACATTACTGCCCCGACATTGCGCGTTACGCGAGTGCCGCTACCGACGCGGCGCGCGAAGACGGAGAGTTCTTCAGACTCGAAGTGGAGGCATTTGCCAATTGCCCGAGCGATTCCATCGACTATGCTGTCATGGAGCCGCTGGCTGCGGCGGGTGGGAATGCCGCGGTGGTCGTGCTCGACGTCGGCTGGACCGACGTCGGCTCGTGGTCGAGTCTTTGGGACGTGTCAGCCAAGGATGTTAACGGCAACGTGATCCGTGGTGATGTCTGCGTAATTGACTCTAAGGATAGTCTCGTCTTTGCCGAGCACCGATTGGTCGCGACGATCGGTTGCGAGAATTTGGTGGTGGTGGAGACCGCGGATTCAGTAATGGTGGCCGACAAAACCCGTACCCAGGACGTGAAAAGTATCGTCGACTGGCTTTCTCGACAGAATCGCGTGGAGCAGCTGACTCATCGAAGGGTGTACCGGCCTTGGGGCAGCTATGAGAATATCGATGCGGGGCCGCGATTCCAGGTCAAGCGTATCACCGTTAATTCGGGTGCCGCGCTTTCACTGCAATTGCACCGTCACCGCGCAGAGCACTGGATCGTAGTTGCGGGGACCGCGACGGTTACGCGGGGCGATGAGACGTTTCTGCTCTCGGAGAACGAATCAATTTACATTCCTATCGGGGAAAAGCATCGGCTCGAAAATCGCGGACCGATTTTGCTGGAGATGATTGAGGTGCAGTCGGGATCTTATCTAGGGGAGGATGACATTGTTCGTTTCGAGGACAAATACGACCGTGTTTGATAGCCGCTACCTGACTTCCTTTTGACATGCGATCTTGCGCGCCAGCTATCACTCATTGCCATATTGGATATTCAAATGACGTGTTCTAGATTCCGGATCAATGCGATCGCGGCACTTTCGGTCGCGTGCGCGAGTTGTTCGATTGCGCTCGCCGATGGAAACGATACGGCGTATCGCATACAACCCGGCGATGTACTGAGAGTCTCAGTATGGAAGGAACTGGATTTACAACAGGATCTGCTGGTGCGTCCCGACGGTGGAATCTCTTTTCCCCTTGTCGGCGATTTGGCAGTAGCGGGTCGCACCGTTGGGGCGGTTCAAGCGGAAATCGCCACGCGAATCGAGGAGTATATTCCCGACCCGGTAGTTACTGTCCAACTGCTCCAGAATGAAGGGAATACTATTTACGTGCTCGGTAAGGTTAATCGGCCGGGTGTATATGTTATGCAACGACCCTTGGACGTTACGCAGGCGCTTGCGCTCGCTGGGGGCTTGGCCGTATTCGCCGAAGAGAACAAAATCTCGATATTGAGGCGCAAGGGGCAGGATCAGCAGTCCTTGAGCTTTAAATATGGCGACGTTCAATATGGACGTAACCTGGATCAGAACATAATGCTCCAGCCGGGCGACGTCATCGTCGTGCCCTGAGCGCGAATAAATACGGTCGGCGCACGCTCTGGCACTTACCCACAATAGTGCGGGAATGCGCGAATTCGCCGCAGGTCGATTCGCCACTACGGAGGCGCTTGCACTGATAAGTGTGTCCGCGTTCGGCGAGTTGCACGTGACGCCGTCGTTCGCGCCATCTTTTTTCATCGACGATAATCGCCGAGTTCGAGCAGAGGATGGCAGCGGGCTTTGGGCATCCGTCACCAAAATCGAAATAGATACGACTTATAGAAAGCCCACTTACGCAATAGATCTTAATCCGAAATTCAGGTTGACACGCGGCAGCAGTCAGAAAGAGCTGGATGCGGAAGACTATTTCGTCGATTTGTCTGCGCTTAAAAACTTCGAACGGAATCAGGTTTTTTTCGCATTCGAGTTCTCGCGAGCATCATCTGCGACGACTGAATTGACCGATTTAGGACAGATCGACTCGGCGGTACCGCGTACGACTATCGCGTTCAATTCGAGCTGGGTTCATAGCGTGACCGATCGCTTCAGCGTGACCGCATTCGGGGGAATGTTCGACGTGTCTTTTGATCAGGGTGGTCAATCGAATCTTGTTGATTATCGTAATTCGAATGCCGGTCTTAATCTTCGCTATGGAGTGAGTGAGAAGACAGTGATTCTCGGAAATTCGTCGCTCTCGGTTTTCGATACACCTGACATTAACAGTACGACTACAAGCTACACTTTCCAGTTCGGTTTCGATCATTCATTCTCGGAGACCTTGCGAGCACAGATCTTGGTCGGACAGAACATCGGCCGTACCGTGGTCCATAGCACTCAGCCGATTATCTTATCCCTCATTCCGCTCCAGTTCGGAAACATACGTTTGACGCAGGAAAGCCGCACGAGCGGCCAGATCGTGAATACACTAGTCGAGAAACAGTTCTTGCGTAGCGAATTGACTATTGAATGGAACCGCTTGGTTATGCCATCGAGTCTGGGTTCCCG
Organism: Gammaproteobacteria bacterium; assembly: GCA_963662545.2. Taxonomy (GTDB): domain Bacteria; phylum Pseudomonadota; class Gammaproteobacteria; genus JAYYZW01. The sequence continues at coordinate 2,273,362 of CAXXLL010000002.1, read as the reverse complement.
GCAGAAGCGCCAAACTGTGGCGGCGCATGGTAAGTACGAATTTAGTGACCGATGGATCGGGCGCCTCGGATTCGAATTCAATGAGCAGCAACAGGAAACGGCCGGGGGTGTGTCATTACGTGCCTTGAATCGGATTGCCGTACGTTCTTCTTTAAAGTACAAAGTGACGAAAAATACGAGTCTTTCATTGGCCTATCGGTTCCTATTTCGCGAACGCCTCGATTCAAGGATGGTCGCGACCAGCAATCGAGTGACATTTGAGTTTCGCTACGACGGCGATCCAATCCCTTACTTTCGTTAAATTTCATTAAGTTATGCTATTCTGTGCTGCATAGCACAATGTATCCTAAGCGCATTGATATTTCGTCCAGCGCGACCGGAGATTCCTGAATCCGAACAGCATTGCCGCCTCAACAGATTTCGCGACCGACATGATCCTTGGCCGTATGGACCAAATTGCCTGCTTCAGATAATTTCAAGCGAACCAATTTGAAATGACGAGCGAAACGCAGATTCCAAGTATTCAACTCCGTGACTATCTTTCGGCTTTGAGCCGTCGCCGTCAGCTGTTGTTATCGGTTAGCGTGACGATACTCATGGTCAGCTTGCTGCTCGCGCTGCTGCTGCCCGCGGTATATCGAAGCGAGGCAGTAATACTGATCGAACAGCAGGAGATTCCTTCCGATTTTGTTCGCTCCACGGTAACTAAATAGGTGATCCAAATCTTGCGACACTCGGGCAGTTTCCCGGGAATGGACTTGCCGCACGCATGAAGGCACGTACTGCGTCCATCAGACGGTCGATGGTCGAGTAACGATGATTCCGGGTGACATTGTCGTGCAACTGTTTCCAGAGTTTCTCAATGTCATTGACCCAGGGCTGATAGGCCGGCTGGAACAGCAATCGGAATTTCGGATTGTGCTTTAGCCAGACGTGTGCCAAGCGACATTTGTGGATGATGTAGTTATCCACGATCAAGATAATTCGACGCGCGGCGCGGTAAGTTTGCCGCAGGTGGTCGAGCAGGCAAAGGAATAGGTCGCTGTTTTTCCGTGTGCCCTCGACATACGCAACGCGACCGGTTCGTGCGTGCAGCGCGCCCGCCAGATAGCGTTTCCGGTTTTGCCCAGGCGTGGGGATGGCACGTTGACAACCTTGAGTAGACCAAAGGAAACCGATTTTGGGATTGAGGTCGATATCGACCTCATCGGCGTAAAACACTTCATGCCCCGATGGGGCTCGAGACAACGCACGATGAATGGCTTTCAGGCGCGTGGCTGCCCGTGGGTCGCGCAGATGTAAGGTCGGACGAGCACGACGCCAGCCGAATCCCAAATTAACTAGCCAGCGACGTACCGTAGAGGCGTGAATGGGCCGTGACAGCAACGAATTCAGCGTCTCGGCCAGCATCTCGCTCGTCCACGTACTGCGCAGGTAGCCATAATCACTGGGCGGCTGCTCAACTAACTCGGCGAGCGTCTCCAACAGGGTGTCATCCACCGTATACGCCCGCCGGCCCGAGCCGCACGCCTCGAGAAAGGCTTCACCCGCGGTCTGGAATTGCGTGACCCATCGATAAACCGTTGAACGCGCGACCGACAAACTGCGTGACACGGCCGTCGGTGAGACGCCTGAAACTAACTGCAACAGGACTTGAGCGCGGCGAACCACCCGCCCGTTATCGCTGCGTTGAATCAACCGCTTAAAGCGACGTTTCTGTGAGCGCGTCAATGACACTAAACTATCCATACTCAGGTGACCTCTTTCGGGAACGTAGATTGCTCGATACAACCTCTGATCTCTGAATGTCACCTGAGTTCTTTTTATTTGATCGAGTTTTTGGAACACCTATTTAGCTTCGCCGATCAACGTATTCAGGTCATCGGCCAAACGGTTATGACGTCGCGAAACTTGATCGGCATTATTGAGAAGTTCGATCTTTATGTAGATGAGAGACAACGAGAGCCTATCCAAATCGTCGTCGAGAAAATGCGCGACGATATCGATCAGGAGACGATCAGTGCTGATGTCGTCGACCCTCGGAGTGGGCGACCCACGCAAGCGACTATTGCCTTTCGTATTTCCTATGAAAGCCCGGCTCCCGCCACTGCGCAAAAGGTCGCGAACGAACTGGTTTCGCTTTTCCTGAACGAAAACATTAAGTCACGCACGAAAGCGGCGGCGGAGACCTCCGAATTCCTCACTGATGAAGCTGAAGGTTTGAGGCAGCGCGTGGCCGGATTTGAAGCACGTTTGGCGCAATTCAAGCGCGATCACCCTCAAAATCGCCCTGAACTAGAGGGTATCACGCGAGAAATCATCAGCCGGGCTGAAATGCGACACTTGGAAATTGAGCAACGCCAACATTCCGCCGAGCAACAGCTGATTTATTTTGAAGCAGAACTGATAAAAATCGAGCCCTACCTCGCAGCCGCTTCGCCGACAGAGCTTGCTGCATTGCAGCGTTTAATGGACGCCGAATCGCAGTTGGTCGCTGCGGAGGCCGGCTACGGGGATTCGCACCCCGATGTTAAACGGCTTCACAAGCAGGTTGATGCGCTGCGATTGCAGGTGGACCCCGCCAAGGCAAAAGACCTGTACGAAAAACAACTCGTCCTCAAGAGCCAGGATCTAGCCGCACTCGTCGATACATATGGCGAAAATTACCCTGATGTTCAGAAAGCCAGAAGAGTTGTCGATAATCTTAGGACATTACTCGAATCGATCCCGAACCTGGATCCGGGCGAACCCGATAACCCCGCATATATAAGCATTCGCTCTCAAATTGAGCGGCTGCGGGCGGAAATCCGAACGCTGAGCGAGACACGTCGAGCACTCCAAAGCAGGATAGATAGACACACGGGTTATCTGCTCTCGATTCCGGATGTTGAGGCCGAGTACCGAGCTCTTCAGCGAGAACATGAAAACGCTCTTCAAAAATACCAGGAAATCACAGCGAAGCAGATGGAAGCGCGTGTATCTGAAAACCTCGAGATAGACAATAAGGGCGAGCGTTTCGTGCTGATCGAGCCGCCAATTCACCCTGAACGTCCCTCTAAACCAAACCGAATAGCCCTCATGCTGGTCGGGACCTTGCTCGCGATGACGGCTGGACTAGGGAGCGTTGGGATTGCGGAAGCCATGGATACTCGAGTACGCGGGCGTCGTGGAATTCAGAATCTATTGACCGCACCGCCACTGGCAATCATTCCTAGCATTAGGGATGAAGGGATGCGGACTCACAGGTATAGATCGATGAGTATCGCGACCGGAATCGCCGTGGTCGTCATTGCGGCGGCATTAGTGACTGTCCATACGACGGTGAAACCACTCGATGTGCTCTGGTTCGTGTTGCTGAGAAAGATCGGCATATAAGCAGGAAACGTTGGCCTGTGGAAAAAATAAAAAAGGCGATGGAGCTGGCGCGGGCACAAGCACAGGGTGATACGGGATCGGAAATTAGAGCGGAATCGGCTGACCACAGCCCCCATACGAATACGGATGGAAAGATCAACTATTCGCAAACACGCGTTATTCCGATCAATGCCGAGGTATTGAAACGAAACAAGATTATTGTCAACGGAGAACCTGAGCAGGCTTCTACGGCCTATAAGATTTTGCGCACTCAGGTTGAACATCGGCTTGCGGCAAATAATTGGAATGTCGTCGCCGTTACGAGCCCTGGCGCTGGGCACGGCAAGACCTTAACTGCGATTAATCTTTCAGTGGCGTTGGCGAAGGAAATTCATCGCACGGTATTGCTTGTCGATCTAAATCTGCGAAAACCTTGTATCCACGAGCGATTCGAGCACCATATCGAGCATGGTCTGGTGGATTATTTACTCGATGACCTGCCACTGAGTCAGATTCTGATCAACCCTGGCATTGATCGCCTCGTCGTTCTTCCTGCTGGAAGGCCGACGTCGAATTCTTCCGAGCTCTTGGCATCGCCGAAGATGATTCGCCTTGTCGAGGAACTCAAATCAAGGTATCCGTCGCGGATCATTGTTTGTGATCTGCCGGCATTACTTTCAACGGATGACATGCTTGCGTTTTCTCCCTTTGTCGATGCAACCTTACTGGTCGTGGAGGACGGAGTTACGACCAAGGATGAACTCGTACGTGCGGTGGAGATGATGAAGGGAGTGCATCTGCTGGGGACGGTTCTAAATAATGTCTCACGCGAACACGGACATGCACCTTAAGGATCTGATAGGGATACAAGGTGTACGAGAATTTCTACAACTTTAGCGAAAAACCGTTTTCACTGCTCCCTGATCCGGCCTTTCTGTATCTTGGGTCGAAGCATTCGACCGGATTGACGATGCTGCAATACGGACTGGCGAATCGCCTGGGTATATCGGTGCTTACCGGAGAAATCGGATCTGGGAAAACCACTCTGATCCGGAAATTGCTGGATGAAATCGGCGAGGATCTTACGGTTGGTCTAATTTCGAATGCTCATGAATCATTTGGGACGCTAATCCATTGGGTATCTTTATCATTCGGCTTGCCGTTTAACGATGAGCCGGTACCCATTCTTTTCGATCGTTTTCGTGAATTTCTTATTGACCAATACGCGAAAGGACAACGCACTCTGCTAATCATCGACGAGGCGCAGAATCTAGACGCTACAAGTATCGAAGAATTGCGATTATTGACGAACATAAATGCGGATAAAGATTTAGTGTTGCAGCTAGTATTGGTTGGGCAGCCCGAGTTACGCGTTACTCTGCGAGCACCCGAACTCCGACAATTTTTTCAACGTATCGGTGTTGATTATCATCTGCCGCCTCTGGCGGCAGATGAAACTGACAGCTATATAGTGCACCGCCTTACCACTGCAGGAGGCGACGAGAATATTTTTGTGCCTCTCGCAAGAAGAATGATCCATTATCAGTGTGGAGGCATACCCAGGCTCATAAATTCGATGTGCGACACCGCGCTGGTATATGCGTTTGCCGAGGGGGCCGCGAGGATTTCCGGCAAGCTTGTCTACAACATGGCGCTGGAGCGTATAAAGGGCGGGTTGTTCGGAGCAGGGATGACAGCGGAAACCGTGGACCTCGATTTTCCGGACCGCGGACAGGAGATCCTCAAAGTAAATTTTGCGAGGGCGAAAGTTGATCTGAAAATTACCGGCTCGAGATCGAAGATAGCTCGCGCTGCGAACACCTGACCGTAGGCTACTCATCGAGCATGCCTGGTCCCATCAAATTGCTGCTCGTCGCCGGCGCGCGTCCCAATTTCATGAAAGTTGCGCCCATAATACGACAGATCCAACAAGGTAACCGGTCAATCCAGGCCGTTATTCACGGTCTCGGGCAGATGGTTTAGTTTGCCAGGTTTCCCAGTCAATCGGGAGCTTGGTAAATGAATGATCACGGAAAACCTCGGAACAAACGACGTAGTGCGGATGAGTGGCGTGGCCTATTAGCGGAGCAGGCACAAAGCGGTTCATCGATCCGCGCATTCTGTGCTGAGCGAGGAATTGGATATTCGACGTTCAGTAAAAGGAAGTCGAGGTCAGCGAGGGACGCTCAGATAGGGAAGGCGGAAACACGTTTCGTCGAGTTGGCCCCGTTACAACCATTAACCAATGCACAATGGGATATCGAGTTAGCGCTCGGTGATGACATCGTGCTACGTGTGTCACGGCACTGATGTGGTCGCCCCCATCGGGTTTGCGTATATGGTTATGTCGGGCACCGACTGATATGCGTCAATCGTTCCATGGTTTATCGGCGTTGGTGCGGCAGGCGTTACACGAGGAGCCCCTCGATGGGGCACTGTACGTTTTCGTCAATCGCCGGCGTACGTTATTAAAAGCGCTGTACTTTGAGTCGGACGGATATTGTCTGTGGAGTAAGAAACTCGAACGCGGTCAGTTCCAGGTTCGGTGGAATAGCGAGGTCAAACAGCGGCTGCAACGCAGCGAATGGCAGTGCATTATTGAAGGGATCGATCTACGCTCAGTGCGTCGATTAAAACGGTTTCGATTACCGGAAAACGATCGACGGTCAGCAGTGTAAACGGTACAATACGTACCCATGAATGGGGGTTATGCAACGCCGGAAATATCACTTGATGCGGCGGTGTTACAAGCGGAAAACACAGCCCTCAAAACGCAGGTCGCCACACTCACCCAACAACTCGACTGGTTCAAACGCCAACTGTTCGGTCGCAAGTCTGAACGGCGGCTGATTGATCCCAATCCCGATCAACGGTTACTCAATGGCTTCGAGGATGAGTCGTCATCGACGGCGGCGGTTGAGAAAGAAACGATCACTTATCAGCGGCGCAAAGGAAAGCGCCGTGGCGATGATTGTGTGACTGATCAAGGGTTACGTTTCGATGACTCGGTGCCGATTGAATGCATCCAATTGTCGGTACCTGAAGATGTCGCGGATGCGTTTGAAGCGAGCAGTGAAAAGATCACCTATCGTTTAGCGCAACGGCCGGCGGCCTATGTGGTCTTGAAGTACATCCAACCGGTAGTGAAGCGCAAAAGCGACGGTCAGATCTTCACGATCCCGGCGCCCGATGGTCTGTGGTCCGGCTCATTGGCGGATGTGAGTGTGGTTGCGGGGATGCTGGTTGATAAGTTCGCTTATCACCTGCCGCTGTACCGTCAACATCAACGAATGGGGCTGAACGGCATTACCGTGGCGCGGTCGAGTCTGACGCACTGGGTGCAGAAGGCAAGTGACCTGTTGAAGCCGATTTATCTGGCGCAGTTGCGGCATATCTTGTTATCGAAGACGCTGGCGATGGATGAAACGCCGATTAAGGCGGGTCGCTCGGGCAAGGGCAAGATGAACGCGGCGTGGTATTGGCCAATTTATGGCGAAGCGGATGAGATTGCGTTCACGTTTGCGCGAACCAAGGCGCGGTCGCACATCGACAAAACGTTGGTGGACTTTAAAGGCACCTTACTAACCGATGGCGCCGCGGCTTATGCGCGTTTTGCCGCCGATCGCGGCGATGAAGTCGTGCATGCGCAATGCTGGGCGCACACGCGTCGTCAGTTCGAAAGGGCATTATCCGATAGGCCACAAAGTGCGGCGCAGGCACTTGATTTGATCGCGGCACTGTATGCCGTTGAGGCCACCATCCGTGACCAGGCAATGGATGAAGCGGCGACCCAGACCTACCGCAGCCGGTACGCCTTGCCTGCGGTTGATGCATTTTTTGCCTGGCTTGACGAGCAACGCCAGTGCATGGGTTTATTACCGAGTCAGCCGTTTACGAAGGCGCTGGCCTATGCAGCCGAGCGTGAGGGCGCGTTACGTGTTTACTTATCGGATGCGAGCGTCGCGATCGACACGAATCATTTAGAGCGCGCTCTGAGACCCATTCCGATGGGCCGAAAGAATTGGATGTTCTGTTGGACTGAGGTGGGCGCTGAACACGTTGGGATCATACAAAGTTTGATCTGTACTTGCCGAATACACGGCATTAATCCGTACACCTACCTGGTTGATGTACTCCAGAGGATCGCGATCCATCCGGATAGCGCAGTGGAACAACTCACGCCTCGGGTGTGGAAGACATTGTTCGCTACCCAACCGCTGCGTTCTAACTTGGCCGTCGTTACCGCAACACGAGATCAATTACCAGACGCCGCCGTTTGACCGGTTACCCAACAACGCCCTTTGGAGTTCGATTTTGTACTTGTTCACACGGGGCAACATTACGATGAAGATATGAGCGAGGTCTTCTTCAGCGATCTCGAGATCCCACAACCGCACTACCACCTTAATGTGGGAAGTGGCTCGCACAGCGAGCAAACCGCGAAGGTTATGACGGCCTTTGAGCCCATATGTAATGCTGAAAAACCCGCGTGTGTGGTGGTCTTCGGGGATGTCAATTCGACACTTGCGTGTTCCATTGTTGCGAAGAAGCTCAAACTCGACGTCGCTCATATTGAAGCCGGCCTGAGAAGCGGTGATCGTGAGATGCCAGAGGAAATAAATCGAATCGTCACGGATTCAATTTCGGATCTATTGTTCGTGACCGAGCGTAGTGGGCGTGAGAACCTGATGCGCGAAGGGCATGGCAAGGACAGCGTGTTTTTTGTTGGACACGTAATGATAGATAACCTCTACCATGAGTTGAGCAAACTGGATGATGTACCGCACTGCAGTTCAGTCGTGCAACAGATTCGGAAGAAAACATCGCGGTATGGCGTCGTTACGCTGCATCGACCATCTAATGTCGACGATGAAGCTGTACTTCGTGGCATCGTTGATGCACTGAATGATATCTCACAGTCGCTTGATCTAGTATTCGCGGTCCATCCGCGAACGCGCAAGATGCTCGATACTTATGGCATTCGGTTCGCAGATCAGATAATCGCGACGGAGCCGCTGGGTTACCGGGAGTTTTTGTCACTATGGCGTGATTCCCTACTAGTACTGACGGACAGTGGTGGGTTGCAGGAAGAATCGACGGCCCTTGGAATCCCGTGTCTGACAATTAGGGAGAACACCGAGCGGCCGATCACGATAGAGGAGGGCACGAATACTCTTGTTGGATCCAATCCGGAGCGTATTGTCGCCGAAGCGCGGCGCGTACTTGTAACTCCGATGAACTCTGACAACAAACGGGTACCGGAATTTTGGGACGGTCACGCCTCTCTGAGGATACTGAACGTGCTCGCAAAAAGGTACGAGTTCTGAGCTTTGGATAGATTCCGGTAGCACTTAACTATTCGAGTAGACAAGGTGCCCCACATTGCTACGCCGAACGTCCGGCCCATTATCGCGATATTCGATGCGCATCTGGATTGGATATTGTGAAGCGCGCTCGCACAATCTCTCGGGATCGGTCCGATCGACGGCCGGTCTGCATATCAGCGATTATGGTGTCGGTATTAAGTGGGCTCCGGTTTCCCGTCCACCTCAGCTATCGGTTGTTTTACCCACTGCCATTGATTGTCGCGCTTCTATCCACGGCGCTGCACGCTGCCTCGCCAGAACCTCCGGTCGTATGGAAAAATAACGCTATCGGCCGTGATGAAATAGTACTTCCGCAATTCGACCCAATAAGAACCGATGGTCTCTCGATCGTGCTCGACGGTGTCCGCAGCTATGAGTGGAACGAGGACGGACTATTGCCCGCCAGGATACGACACGCGGGTAATTCCGTCGCGCAAGGTATGTTTCTTAGAGTCAAAGTGGATGGCGAACTGCAGGAATTAATCGCCGATTCACCTCCGCAGATAGTAAATGTCGGTGGGCATCACGCCAACGTAGTCGCGAGTTCTGTTATCGGCAAAGGTGTTTCCGTTCGGGTTTCAACGAGGGTCGAATACGACGGTGTCGCCATGGTTTCGATCGAGCTCCAGGCGAGCCCACAGGCGCGGCTGGAATATTTGGATCTCACCTTAGTGGTAGACGCGCCGCAAAGTGCACGGCTCTTGCGTTTCGACGCGAAAACAATTCGCAAACGCAAGAAACGATTTGTTTTTCCCATTGATTATCAGGGGGGCTTTTCGAACGCTTTCGGTATCGCGACCGGAGAGCATTCATTTTGGTTTTTCGCCGATGACGCGCGAAACTGGGTGTTCGACGAAAGTCCTGCCCTCACAATCGAGCGCACCGAGCCGGATACCGCGGTCATCCGTCAGGTGCTGATAGCGCGCCCGTCGACGATTTCCGGCACGCGCACGCTGAAAATCAATTTTCTGGCGACGCCCATAAAGACTGGCGCCGATTGGAGGCGAACTCGCGTTGCATTGAACGGAGGGCGCGAAGAGGGTCGTTATGGAAGCGTTCAACTCTGGTGGATCGATGCATTCGCACACCAAACGTTGCCCTACACCGTCATTCCTGCCGGTGCGGAAAGTCGCTTGCCCAGGCATGACGTGGAGCATTACAAGGGAGCGGCAGCCGGTCGTCGAATAATCCATGACGCCCGCCGGAATGGTGTCCATAGATTGCCTTATTTTTCCGCACACGCACTGTCCGCGATCGATCCCATGTTTGTTGCATTCGGTGACCAATGGGCTGCGCGTCCGCCCTATGTAATCCCGGAAAGTTCGGACGGCCCGTTTACTTCGAAATTGTCCCGCCCCTGGTTATCGCACCGTTCACCGGAGTACGCAGATTATCTTTTATCTCGCTTCGACAAACTGATCGACGAACTTGGATTTACCGGGCTATATTTCGATCAAGGCGGTGTAATCGATTCGGTGAACGCAGACCACGCCTGGACGGACGCGAACGATCGGATTCGCTCAGCGACAGATATCCTCGGTATGCGAATGTTTTTCAAGCGTCTTGCGACACTTTTTTATTTAAAGGGAAAACCGGGCTACATTTTCGTCCATAATTCAGCATCACCCGTGATTCCGGCATATACATTGGTAAGTGGAATGGTGCAGGGTGAAGAGTACCGCGTGCGAATGAACAAACCAGATTACATTACAAATGTAGACATCGCAGAACTCCGTTCAGCGTATTCGCCAGGCCAATATGGGATCCCTACCTACTGGCTTTCGGTGCTGTGGTCTAAACACATGCGTATGCGCGGGGAAATGGCCCGGCGTGAATGGTTTGAAACCCGAGATTATCGACATGGCTTGAACGGCTATTTTGGCTTAGCGATGCTTCACGATATTCAAATGTGGACTTCTGCACCCTTGAAGATGCGGCGCCCGCTTCTCGAGTATTTGGACCGAAATAAAATATATCGCGCGAAGTTTCGCGGTTACTGGCTGTCACCTATGCGACAAAGCGGAAATTTCGTGCTCGCCAGCCATTATTTACAATACCGCTCTGGGACGGCCCTGACGGTACTCGTCAATACGACCGATGTCGCACAGATGTTTCGGCATCCTGTAGGTGATGCGTTCATTGGGTGCAGTGACCCTGGTCCACTTGAACTCGGAGGATCTTTCGGCATCGAAGACCTTTCATTCGACGCCCAAATAGCACATGGAAAGCTGCAAGCGGGTGAATTTGGAATCCTTGATATTCGATTCGAATCAACGGAATCTGCGTCATGCGGGATGTAGCGAATAACGACGCCGCCGATTTCGCACCTGCCGGGGTTTCAGTCCGAAAGAGAACTGCGGCGCCCGCATTCGGTTCGCGAACCATGGCGATTGGTATTGGGCGCGCGATGCTGGCGACCGTCAGTGCAGTCGTTGTGATTGTCGCGCTGATGAAGATTGCGGGTGATAGCGTGGTCGGCTCGGACTGGGCGGTTCCGATAGCCGTGGCGAGTTCAGTCTGGCTCGTGATTTATTTTCTCTCGTCGTTCCTCATTTCGGGCTCGGTGTACCTGTTGACAAGTACTTATGTCATCGCGTTTTCACTGTTTCATCTGGGTATAACCTTGCCCGACGGTTTTAAGATCTTTCCAGATATCACGTGGGGTGTTACACGTCTCGCACCGTGGTTGAGCCTCGCCGGCTGGTACACCGTCCTCGCCCTTGGTTGTATCGGAATCGGCTTTCTTTTTGGCTGTCGAAAGAATCTCCTTGAAGACGTTTCGAAAGATACCTTCGCGGCCGTCTCGCAAGAGACGAAGCGAACAGCAGCTTGGGCTGGTATCGGACTGCTGTGTGCTGCTGTGCTCTTTTTCGTGCTTGCAATTGCATCGTATGGAAACATATTTGCGTATGAGCGCACGGAATTATTTCGCGGTGCTGGTGACAGTCGTGGATGGGGCGCTTTCATGATGACGTTGCCGTCTGCAGCGATTTTGCTTTGCCTGGGTGCGCAAACACGCACAGGGAAAATCTACGCAGTGATGTTTGCATTTTTTGCGGCCGCGTTTTTCCTCCTGATCGGCTATCGTTCGGCTGCTCTTTTCCCAACCCTCATAGGAATCGTGCTGTGGATAAAGGCTGGGAATCGGGTGCCCTTGGTCATTGCCGTGATCGTGTTCGCTGGTACAGTTCTGGCAATCCCCGCCGCGGGCCTGTGGCGGTCGTTCAACGCCTACAGTGAGATTGACCAGGAGACGGTTGTAAGCTCTTTCGAAAAAACACAAGCGCGGCAGACGCTCGAGCAGGGGCGTACTGCGGGTGTACTGGCCCATATTCTGAAACTGACTCCCCATGAGGACCCGTATCGTTGGGGGATGACGTATCTGAAAACATTGCCGGAAGCGATTCCCAACATATTGCCGAAAATCGGCGAGTCGAAACGTAAGCGCGTGCAAGATTCCATCCTTAAAGACGAAGCGCTCCTCGATTTGCCACCAGGCTCGTGGCTAACATACAGGATCGCGCCGCAGAAGTTTCGCCGGGGCGAAGGCGTAGGTTTTACGTCCGTGGGAGAGGCGTATATTAATTTTGGTACGGCTGGCGTAGTCTGTTTTTTTCTTTTGGTCGGGGTCTTGTTGGGGCGCCTCGATTCAATGAATCTGTTGCTCCATCCCTTCCTTTTGGTGTTCTGCGGAGCGGCTTTGTGGCCATTCCTTCGCACGGTGCGAAACGATTTCTCGAATTTCGTCAAACCCTTGGGGTTTCTTTTTATCATTTTGGTGATCTGGGAGATTATCACTCGGGTCTTTCCGATCGTTGGGCGCCGCAATCCTCCGGCGCCGAAGCGACTCTCCATCTCGCCCTGATTAGACCGCAATGTCGTTGCGAAGAGGGTTCGCATGGATGCTCGGCGGAAATGTTACCTACGCGGCGACCCAGTGGCTCGTTCTTGTCGTGATCGCAAAATGGCTTGGCTCGCAGGCCGTCGGTCAGTTCGCATTGGGACTCGCCGTCGCATCGCCAATATTCGCATTCGCAGGCTTTCGATTGCGAGCGGTGCAGGCGACGGACGTGAACGCCGAGTACTCTTTTTCGCTCTATCTCGGATTGCGGATCGCAGCGTCTGCCGTGTCACTGCTCCTGATATTCATGATGACCATTTTCTGGTGGAGCGATACTACCAGCGCGGTGGTTCTGTGGGTCTCTATTGCGAAAGCCGCGGAATCCCTTGGAGATATCGCACAGGGATTCATGCAGAGGCGCGAGATGTACAGAGAGATATCGATCTCGCAGACAATTAAGGGCGTGACTTCGGTATTGTTTATCCTCATAGCGGCCGAGTATTTTTCCAATATCGTGCTCGTATCAGTTGCGTTCGCATTGTCCAGAATTGTACCCGTGCTCGGTTACGATAATATTATTGTGCGTCAGACACACGCTCGACCAGGCGGAGAAACTGAATCTATCGCCCCTAATTTTGCGCCCGATAAGATGCGGCGGCTCATGATTCTCGCGTTTCCGATAGGCATCGTTTTGGCGCTGAACACCTTGCAACTGAGCTTACCGCGCTTCGCGCTCGATAAATATTTTGATGAAAGCATGGTCGGGATATATGCCGGTATTGCTTATGTAGCCATGACGGGTGCGACCGTCGTTAACGCTATGGGCCAGACCGCACTACCCCGACTCGCAGTTTATTTTCGTGAGGACATAGTCGCGTTTAAACGGCTGATGGTAAAGCTCGTAGTGGCTGCATTATTATTAGGCGTATTCGGAGTATTGCTTGCGATGGGATGGGGGAATACTCTCCTTTCATTACTATATACCTCAGAATACTCCGGACATGAGGATGTATTTATCTGGGTGATGCTCGGCGGCGCTGCAACGTATGTTGCGGCGATCATCGGCGTGGGCGTAACTGCTTCTCGGAGCTTTGTTTCTCAGGCCATAGTTTCGGTGCCCGTTACGGCGGCTGTCGGTGCCGGTTGTTACGTCCTTGTTCCTCTATACGGGATGAGTGGCGCGGCTATCTCGGTTTTATTGGGTGCAGCCTTGAAATTCACCCTTCAAGGCATCCAGATAGCTAGTGTGCATCCCTAAACGCGATGCGGTTGAAATAAAAAGGAAAATTTGTCGCTTAAGGGATCGAAACCTCCGGTAGGTCGTGATCTAATGGAACTTCAAACCTCTGATTTTCCACACAATCATCGACACCACAGGAGGGGGAATGCGTCAGAAACGCACGGCCCAAGCGAGTATATACGAGCTGTTTGCTGACCATGACCTGGGGCGAGAGCTGCAGGGCATGTCCGAGTGGCTCGATGCTCACCCCAAGGTCCTCACGCCGGTCATGAACGATCTGTGTCGGCGGGGTTTGAAGCCCACCGGTCGACGCGGACTGTCGGCGGAGTCGGTGCTGCGCTGCGCGGTGCTCAAGCAGCACCGGCAATTGAGTTACGAGGAGCTGGCCTTTCACCTGCAGGACTCGGCGAGCTTTCAGGCCTTCGCCCGGTTGCCGGGTAATGAACGTCCGAAGAAGTCTGCCTTACAGCGGGTGGTCTCGGCGATCCAGGTATCGACGTGGGAGTCTATTCATCGCGCCCTGCTGGCGACGGCGAAAGAGACGCGCATTGAGCCGGCACAGCGTGTACGGATTGATAGCACGGTAACGGACAGTGCCATCCACGCGCCGAGCGACAGTCATCTGCTGTGGGATGGCGTGCGTGTTGTGGTTCGTCTGCTCGCACAGGCGCGCGAGTTGCCTGGCGCGCCGGAGTTGTGCTTCGTGAACCACACTCGATTGGCGAAGAAGCGTGCGCGGGCGCTGTGGTATGCGCGTGGTGCGAAGCAACGCCAACGTCTGTATCGCGATTTGATTGGGGCGACGCGTTCAACCTTGGAAGCGGTAGCGAGGGTACGTGAGCAGCTGCTGAGCCCGGGCGTCACCGGCGTTGAACTGCCGGACTGGCTAGCGCAGGTAGCGCACTACGAAACACTTGTTCTGCAGGTGATTTCGCAAACTGAGCGGCGGGTGTTCGGCGGTGAGAAGGTCCCCGCGAGCGAGAAGTGCGTGAGCTTGTTCGAGCCGCATACCGACATCATCATAAAGGGTGCGCGCGACGTTCAGTACGGACACAAAATCAATCTGGCTTCGGGGCGCAGTGGCCTCATCCTCGACGTGGTCATCGAGCGAGGCAATCCGGTCGATAGTCAGCGCTTCATGCCGATGCTCGAACGGCATCGAACACACTACGGGACGATGCCACGACAGGTCGCCGCCGATGGCGGCTATGCGAGCCTCGACAATCTCCGGGCGGCGAAAGCAGAAGGCATCGAAGACGTTGCCTTCCACAAGAAGCGCGGGCTCGCGATCGCCGACATGGTCAAGAGTCAGTGGGTCTATCGACGCTTGCGCAACTTCCGCGCCGGCATCGAGGCCGGTATCTCCTGCCTGAAGCGTGCATACGGATTGGCACGTTGCACCTGGAAGAGCCTGCCGCACTTCGAAGCCTACGTGTGGTCTTCTGTGGTCGCCTACAACCTCAGCCTGCTCGCGCGCTATCAACTCGAATAGCGACGTTCACTCGCACTAACTGACCTCCTCGATATCGTCGAACGGGCGACTTTGGGTTGCAGCGCTCTGCGGCCGGCGAACGTACTCACAATTACGCTCGAAGAGCCCTTCGACCCCCACCGAACCGCCGCTACCGCTCCAACAACCTACTTTCAACACCTCGATTTCTCCGTGCCCATCGAAGAAAATGCCTGTTTATGGACGGACACTAGCTAGAATTTCAGTGAGTAATCGTTGATCGAACGTGAAATGGCCTAAATAGCTTTTACTATGAGCGTCGTCGCGAAAGCTCCAGAGCATTTCTAATCTATGGGCGATTAAGTCTGATCCTGTCAAATTCGCTCGTTCCATCGGCGTCCGTGTAGGAGAAACGCGCGGCTCATTGGTATTCGATGGCGGTACCTTCGGACTGAACCGTCCTGGTGGCTCGATCGGGAACCACGTAACCATAACGGCGCGCGTACAATGTCGGCGGGGTTTGACCCACCGATGGACGCGGACTGTGGCGGAGTTAGGTGAGCGCTGCGCGAACTGACTCAAGCAGCACCGGCAATTGAGTTACGAGGAGCTGGCCTTTCACCTGCAGGACTCGGCGAGCTTTCAGGCCTTCGCCCGGTTGCCGGGTAATGAACGTCCGAAGAAGTCTGCCTTACAGCGGGTGGTCTCGGCGATCCAGGTATCGACGTGGGAGTCTATTCATCGCGCCCTGCTGGCGACGGCAGAGACGCGCATTGAGCCGGCATAGCGTGTACGGATTGATAGCACGGTAACGGACAGTGCCATCCACGCGCCGAGCGACAGTCATCTGCTGTGGGATGGCGTGCGTGTTGTGGTTCGTCTGCTCGCACAGGCGCGCGAGTTGCCTGCGCGCCGGAGTTGTGCTTCGTGAACCACACTCGATTGGCGGAAGCGTGCGCGGGCGCTGTGGTAGCGCGTGGTGCGAAGCAACGCCAACGTCGTATCGCGATTTGATTGGGGCGACGCGTTCAACCTTGGAAGCGGTAGCGAGGGTACGTGAGCAGCTGCTGAGCCCGGGCGTCACCGGCGTTGAACTGCCGGACTGGCTAGCGCAGGTAGCGCACTACGAAACACTTGTTCTGCAGGTGATTTCGCAAACTGAGCGGCGGGTGTTCGGCGGTGAGAAGGTCCCCGCGAGCGAGAAGTGCGTGAGCTTGTTCGAGCCGCATACCGACATCATCATAAAGGGTGCGCGCGACGTTCAGTACGGACACAAAATCAATCTGGCTTCGGGGCGCAGTGGCCTCATCCTCGACGTGGTCATCGAGCGAGGCAATCCGGTCGATAGTCAGCGCTTCATGCCGATGCTCGAACGGCATCGAACACACTACGGGACGATGCCACGACAGGTCGCCGCCGATGGCGGCTATGCGAGCCTCGACAATCTCCGGGCGGCGAAAGCAGAAGGCATCGAAGACGTTGCCTTCCACAAGAAGCGCGGGCTCGCGATCGCCGACATGGTCAAGAGTCAGTGGGTCTATCGACGCTTGCGCAACTTCTATGCGCCGGCATCGAGGCCGGTATCTCCTGCCTGAAGCGTGCATACGGATTGGCACGTTGCACCTGGAAGAGCCTGCCGCACTTCGAAGCCTACGTGTGGTCTTCTGTGGTCGCCTACAACCTCAGCCTGCTCGCGCGCTATCAACTCGAATAGCGACGTTCACTCGCACTAACTGACCTCCTCGATATCGTCGAACGGGCGACTTTGGGTTGCAGCGCTCTGCGGCCGGCGAACGTACTCACAATTACGCTCGAAGAGCCCTTCGACCCCCACCGAACCGCCGCTACCGCTCCAACAACCTACTTTCAACACCTCGATTTCTCCGTGCCCATCGAAGAAAATGCCTGTTTATGGACGGACACTAGCTAGAATTTCAGTGAGTAATCGTTGATCGAACGTGAAATGGCCTAAATAGCTTTTACTATGAGCGTCGTCGCGAAAGCATACAGAGCATTTCTAAATCTATGGGCGATTAAGTCTGATCCTGTCAAATTCGCTCGTTCGATCGGCGTCCGTGTAGGAGAGAACGCGCGGCTCATTGGTATTCATGGCGGTACCTTCGGACGTGAACCGTACCTGGTCTCGATCGGGAACCACGTAACCATAACGGCGCGCGTACAATTCGTTACCCACGATGGGGGCGTGTGGGTATTTAGGTCCGAGGATCCCGAACTCGACATAATCGGACCGATTACCATTGGGAACAATGTTTTCGTCGGTTTCGGGACTATTCTTTTGCCTGGGGTGAGTGTCGGTGACAATGTCGTTATTGGAGCCGGATCCGTGGTCACACGTGACATACCTGCCAATTCTGTGGCTGCAGGTTCGCCGGCTCGTGTGCTCGGATCCATAGACGCGTATCGTAAAAAGATCGAACCCCGTGCATTTCGAATCCGTAGCAAATCACTACGGGAGAAGCGTGAGCTGCTTGAGAAGCGCTTTTGCGATTAGTGGCGGAGACATTGCATGCGCCCTACGCTAACGGGAGCCCTTAAATCCATTCGGGGACTGATGCATTTAGGTGATGACGACTTCGAACCGTTATTTGTCTGTGGCATTGCCGGTTGTGGCAATACGCTTTTAGCCGCGCTGCTGCATGAAAGGTATCGAGTTGGCGCATTCGCGGATGAGAGTGCGCTGCGAGCACCTTTTGGATCGCCGTTTTTCTTGGAATCAACCGTTAAGTTTGCATCGCTTGCGCAATTCACCGACGCCTTGCAGATACCGGCGGAAATCGATCAAGCAACGCTCCGACGTTCGCTTGCACGTCAGTACTGCAGGGAATCGCCGCTTCCGAAGCTGGGTAGAGTGGTCATAGATAAGGCGCCTAACGCACATCTTCTGCGAAGCCGGCAGTTGCACGCGGCCTATCCCGAAGGTCACTTTGTACTCGTGTTCAGAGAACCCGCGAGTCACATCGAGGGTCTTCGACGAAAATGGACGCTCTTCCGCAATGCGCCGCTTGAAAAGCTCTGCGATTTCTGGATTATTCTTCATGAACGTTTTATGGCGGAATCAGCAGACTTTAGAGACTTGGTGACGGGGATTAGTTATGAAACGCTCGTCGCTAATACGGATGAGGTCTGCGAGAGGGTCGCCCAATGGGCGTGCCTCGAGCCACGTGCCGTGAATCTGAAGAGGCAGGACAGCGAAAACCGTCCTGGCTTCGCATTGCGGAACGTAAGGATTGGTCAAATAGCGATCGTGAAAGACGTCAATCGCGGCGCGATCAGCAAATTCACTCAGCAGGAACTGGACGTGATTCGCACTAAGCTGACGCCGCTTTATGAAAAGATGCGTGCGGAGTTCGCGCAACGGCACGGTTGAGAGTTCGGTAGTTCGTCGGCCCGTATGATTTAATGTGCTGTACAGCTAGCGAATCTATTGATCCCATCACTCTATGCATGTCCTGCATTGCATCCATTCTTTGGAAGGGGGGGCGCCGAGCGCCAACTACGACTTCTTCACGAGGCGCTCCACACGGCGGCCGTGAGGTCGTCAATTTTCTGCATTCACGATGCCGGCTATGCCTCACAACTAGGGGAATCATGTATGTCGTTTCCGGAGGCGGACCGCAAGCCGGTAGCGATTATGAAAAGTGTTCGGCAATTAATTCGCGACCGCAATCCTGATATTGTGCATGCGTGGCTACCACCGTCGATGTCGATACCGGCGATGTGGGCGGCCTGGCTGGAAGGGCGACCATGCATCTTGTCATACCGAAATCGAATGTGGTTTCGAGACATGCGGCGGGTGGTCGAATATTTCAGCGCAATTATCACCTGCGCCGGAGTTGTGTCGAATAATTCAGTGTCCCAAAACGCGATTCAGTATCGCCGACTTTTCTTGCGAAAGATCGGCGCGGTTATCGGCAATGCGCTCGATCTACCAGACGCGGCAAGAAACAGTGCCGTGCGGTCTAATAATAATGGGCGTCTTCGGTTGCTGTTCGTCGGTCGTATCACCGGACAGAAAAATTTGTTGTGCCTAATTTCTGCGCTCCGAGACCTGGCCGATGATCCGCGGTGGACTTTAACGATATGTGGACAAGGCGAGGGTAGTGAAATCGTGAAATCGCTCATTTCTTCAGCCGGAATGGATGGGCGCATAAAGCTGGTCGGTTATCAACCCGACATAGCAGCAACGATGTGCGACGCAGATCTCTTGATATCACCTTCTCTTTACGAGGGCGCGCCCAACGCTGTGATGGAGGCGGTGTATCTCGGTCTCCCGGTCCTATTGTCGAATATACCGGCACATCAGGCGCTGTTCCCGAATGCAGATAGTTCGTGTTTTTTCAACCCGGCGGATCCGGCGGAACTCGGCGCGATACTTACTGATATTCTTGCGCGTCCATTGCGCCTGAGAGACATTAAGGTAATGCAGGAGGATATGAACTTCTTGCGCCCGGACGAAATGGCCATGGCTTACAAGATATTTTACGCGCGCGTGCTCGGTGGCGGCCCGAGCGCGAGTGCCCATTGATGAAGGCCTGCGATACTTCGAACTCTAGTGCTGCGTCCGTGCTATCACGCCGTGCTGAGTATCGCGCGGCAAAGGGAAATTGATTGAATAACGTCATAATCGGGCTCAATGCGTACCATGGTGATTCGTCTGCTTGCCTCGTCGTCGATGGGATTTTGGTCGCAGCCGCAGAAGAGGAGCGCTTTCGCCGCCTGAAACATTGGGCCGGGTTCCCGCAGCAGGCGATAGCCTCCTGCCTTGAAGAAGGTGGAATCGATGTAGGAGATATCACCCACATAGCCGTTAACAGTAATTCGCGATCGCACTTCACTAAGAAACTTCGTTATGCCTTATCCGGTCAAGCCCCTCTTTCGTTGATCATTGATCGGATTAGAAATAGAAAAAAGCGCCACTCGATCAAAACTGAATTCGAGAGCCACTTTCCCGGAAGAAGATTGAATGCGGAGATTGTTGCCGTTGAACATCATCTGTGTCATTTGGCTTCGGCCTTTTATGGGAGCTCATTCGAAAAGGCCGTCGTAGTATCTGTCGATGGCTTCGGTGATTTTTCGAGCGCAGCGTGGGGTGTCGGCGCGGACGGCCGAATTAAAATTGAAGGGCGAGTGTTTTTCCCTCATTCGCTCGGTGTTTTCTACCAGGCATTGACACAATTTCTCGGGTTTCCAAATTATGGTGACGAATACAAGGTGATGGGACTTGCGCCATACGGGAAGCCAATTTACATGGAGGAGATGCGCGAGATCGTCCGCAGTCATCCCGATGGAAGTTTCGAACTAGATCTCCAATATTTCAGACATCACAGGGAAAAGATAGATTATGCCTGGAGCGGAGGGGTTCCATCGGTTGGCACAATGTTTTCACCGCAGCTCATGGAACTTTTAGGGCCGGCGCGGCGGAGTAACGAACCACTGGAAGAACGCCATAAGAGCATTGCCCATTCGGTCCAAGCCAGGTACGAGGAAGTGTATTTCAATTTACTGGCGAGATTGCGCGAGACATACGGGCTCGACTCAATCGCTATTGCCGGCGGCTGCGGCATGAACTCCGTCGCAAACGGCAAGATCAAACGCAATTCCTTGTTCGAGCGCAGTTATGTTCAATCTGCCGCCGGCGATGCAGGTGGCGCCATCGGGGCCGCGTACGAGGCGTGGCGCGGTGTTAATGGTCGCGTACCTGCGGACAGAATGATGCACGCCTACCTTGGGCCAAGCTATTCCAACTCGGACATCAAATCTGTGATCGGCCAAGCGAGTGAACAATTCGAAAGAAATTGCACCATTGAGCTGTTAGAGGATTTTCCGACTTTGGCTGCACGAACAGCGGAATATATTGCAGCAGGTCTGGTTATTGGGTGGTTTCAGGGAAAAATGGAATGGGGTCCCCGGGCTCTGGGAAATCGCTCTATTCTCTGTGACCCGCGTCGCTCGGATATGAAAGACATTTTGAATTCAAAGATTAAGAGGAGAGAGTCGTTTCGACCATTCGCACCCTCTATATTGCGCGAGCACGTGAATGAATGGTTTGAAGAGGACGACGATGTCCCGTTCATGATGAAAGTGTTTCAAATCCGAGAAGATAAGCGATCGTTAATTCCCGCAGTGACTCATGTCGATGGGTCAGGCCGGCTGCAGACCGTCATTCGCGAGCACAATCGAAGGTATTATCAGTTGATACAAGCTTTCCATCAGTTGACGCAGGTTCCGATCCTCCTCAATACATCGTTTAACGAAAATGAACCGATCGTATGCCATCCTTCGGAGGCGCTTGATTGCTTCATTCGCACGAAAATGGACATTCTCGTAATTAGCGATTACTTGATCATGAGACGGCAACCTGACGTATAGGAAGGTCGCGGTCCTCGACGCTCGAGTTCGAAACAGGTCGAACCCTTCGAGATAGAGGCCACAGTGCGGGGTCACGGCTGTGTATCATGCGACGAGGCTTCTCTCCAAGCCGTTAGGTTCGATCTTCGGCAGGTCGAGCCGGGAAATCGCCGCTATATCGGTATGCCAAATGGATACTCGAAATCAGTTCCTCATTAAATTCGACGCATTGCAGCGATTGCTCATGACGAATACCGTGTCAGGTATTCTCCCACTGTATATCGTATCTGAGTATCCGAAATCCGGTGGCACCTGGATATCGCAGATGATAGCCGAATATCTCGACATTCCATTTCCACGAAATCGCCACCCTGGGTTCCGGTCATGCGTCATGCATGGTCATATGCTGTACTCGCCATTGATGCGGAACGTGACAGTCGTTTTCCGCGATGGACGCGACGCCATGGCTTCTCTCTATTTTCATATGCTTTTCGAAAATGACAAGAACTCCCCCACTCTAGTGGCCAAAATGCGCCGACGTTTGGGATTTCGTGATTATGAAGATGTTCGTGCCAACATGCGCAGTTTCATCGAGTATGTGACTGCTTCCGAGGAACGCTCGTTCAGCCCGTATCATTTTACGTGGGCAAAGTTCGTGCGAAGTTGGTTTGATCGCGACGTGGTTTTTACGAAATACGAGAGCATGGTTGCCAGTTCAGTCTCGGAACTGGAGCGTATCGTTCTTGCACATACTGGGGAACCTGTGGACATTGGCCGAGTTTCCAACATCGCAGAGAAGTATTCATTTCATAACCAGGCGAAGCGTGCCCCGGGCGTAGAAAACCGGAAGAGTTTTCTGCGGAAGGGCAAACCGAGCGATTGGAAAGATAAGTTCGATCGAGCCGCGGCTTGTTTATTCGACGAAATCGCGGGGCAGGAACTACGCCGGTTGGGCTACGTAGGGGGGGCGGGTTGGGTCGACGAGTGTGGTTGATCGAGCAAGAATCACAATGGCAGGCAACCGCCGGCTGTGTCCACGCCATTGCGCTACATCATAAGACGGAAGGTATGGCACAGACCGGACCATGAACCGTGCCTACCTCCTGAACGCGAGCACGATCAAATTCGGCGGAGGCCTGCAGGCCGTCATCTCGTTCATTCGTTACCTTGTGACTTCCGGCCAGGCGGATGAATGGAGTTGCATTGTATCGAAACAAATTAAGGAGCAAATGGACGTTGGGTCCTTTCTCACCGACCAACTTTGCGTGTACGTGATGGACTCGTCGCCGGCAAGAAGCCGCGAGGCACGTCGAACACTGTTGGAGCTTGAAGCGGATTTATCACCGTCCGCAGTATTTACCTTTTTCGGCCCGGCTTATGTGAAGTTCTCCGCTCCCCACCTCTGTGGTGTTGCCGACGGGTGGGTAACGCATTCGTCGTTCGCATCCTTCCATTTAATGCGCGGTCCTTTGCGACGATTGACGATGGCGTT
Source organism: Gammaproteobacteria bacterium (assembly GCA_963662545.2). GTDB lineage: Bacteria > Pseudomonadota > Gammaproteobacteria > JAYYZW01. The sequence goes on along the minus strand of CAXXLL010000002.1, from coordinate 2,250,250 downwards.
AATGTGTATTTATAAGGGTTATTGGTACCGCTTCGCGGATCGGTGGTACGTGGAAGAAGAAAGTGCGCGCTCGGGTCTTCATCGACGGCTGCGAATACCACGCAAGAACATCGATGTTGTCCCAAATAACTGCGCCTTGCACTATGTCAATGCGCGACACGGCCCCTTTTATCTCGAGGACAATATTGAAGTCCGCGTATTAAGCTTTGCGTCATATTACCGCCACAAACACCTCGAGATTATTCCAGACGTAGCTGCTGCAGTGCGCGAAATTGCGCCGACACTACATTTTGAATTCATTATTACGATTGAGAAGGAATCAGAGGCTGCAATACGACTCCAAGCGAAAGCAGAATCTCTCGGCGTTTCTGAATATGTGCGAAACATCGGGCCGGTCAAAATCATGGATGGTCCTGCTCTATATCGTTCATGTGACGTCTTGTTCCATCCGTCCTTGCTCGAGACCTTTTCAGCGACCTATCCCGAAGCTATGGTAATGGGCCTACCAATCGTCGCATCAGACCTGCCGTTTGCAAGAGCGATTTGTGGAGACGCAGCGGTTTATTTTTCTCCTCTCGATGCGCGGGATGCGGCGGAAAAAGTGAGCGAGGTTGCCAAAAATGTTGAACTGCGAACTCGTCTCACTCGACGGGGGGACCGTCGACAGCAGAGCTTACCGTCCGCCGAGCAAAGATACGGACGCTTGGTGGATATCATGCATCAACTGACTGATTAGCCAATGCCCGTATCTGGTCGCAGCAAAATACGAGGACTGCCGGTATTCACGAACCGGCCTCATCAACGAATTCCGCGCATCGACGTGGCCACCCCAGCCAGGGTTGAATTAAGCCGCCAAACTCCATACCGTTCTGGCGGTGCCGGCCACAATCCGGATCGATTCCAATGGATTTCTACGCATGAAGATCATCGTAACCGGCTCCAGTGGTTTAATTGGCTCGGAAGTGTGCCGCTACTTCGGCAAGCTGGGCCATACACTGCACGGTGTGGACAACAACCAGCGGGCGACCTACTTCGGACCTTCTGGCGACACCCGTTGGACCGAAAAGCTGCTCACGCGCGAGCTTCCCGATTTCGAGCACCATGAACTCGACATCCGCAACCGACAGGGTGTTCTCGACCTGTTCGAGGCGCTGAAAGCGGAAGTTGTCGTGCACGCCGCTGCGCAACCCAGCCACGACCTCGTCGCGCAGATTCCTTTCGACGATTTCGACACTAACGCCGTCGGCACCCTCAACCTGCTGGAGGCGTCGCGCCGCCATTGTCCGGATGTCGTTTTCGTTCACATGTCGACGAACAAAGTCTACGGCGACCGCCCGAATTTCATTAAGATGAAGGAGCTGGACACACGCTGGGACTACGACGACGCGACCTACGCCGAAGGCATTCCCGAGACGATGTCGATCGACGCTTCTAAGCACTCGCTCTTTGGGGCCAGCAAGGTAGCGGCGGACGTGCTGGTGCAAGAGTACGGGCGCTACTTCGACATCAAAAGCTGTTGCCTGCGCGGCGGTTGTCTGACCGGTCCCAACCACTCGGGCGTCGAGCTACACGGTTTTCTAAGCTACCTCGTGAAGTGCAACGTCGAGGGCAAGAAGTACACCATTTACGGATACAAAGGTAAGCAGGTGCGGGACAACATCCACAGCCTGGACGTGGCGCGCTTCATCCATGCTTTCATCGAGTCGCCCCGTGTGGCTGAGATCTACAACATTGGCGGCGGCAAGGCCAATAGCTGCTCCATCCTGGAGGCCTTCGACGCGGTCGCCGAGCGTACAGGCAAGCCAATGGTCAGCGAGTACTCCGACAAGAACCGCGATGGCGACCACATCTGTTACTACAGCGATCTCAGCCGCATGCGCGAGCACTGTCCTTCTTGGGACATCTCGGTCAGCCTGGATGAGACGTTCGACCAGATTGTCGAAAGCTGGTATTCGAGGTTGAAGGTCTGAGCGACCCCAAGCGCATCCTGTTGGTCAACCGGTTCTACGGCGGCAAGCAGACGCCCACCGGGCGGATGCTGGAAGATGTCGCCCGCTGCCTTATTGACGCCGGACATTCGGTCCAGGTCCTAACTTCCCAACAGCAAAGCTACGGCGGCATCGAAGCCGAGGCGGGCGGCTTCGACCAGGTCCAGATCAAGGCGGTCTGGACCGGATCCGGCTCCTCGCGGTTCGTGCAGTGGGGCGTATTCTGGCTACGAGCAATACTAGCGATTCCGTTTTCCCGGTGGGATCGATGTGTCGTGCTGACCGATCCGCCGTTCATGCTTTACGCAGCAAGATTCTGCCGGCGGTTGCATCGCAGCTCCCAGAAGCTTTTCTGGTGGACGATGGACCTCTACCCCGAGGCGATGATTGCCAAGGGGATGATCAGGGCAGATGGCCTCGCCGCCCGAATCCTACGCGGAATGAACAATGAGGGGTTGCGACGGACGACAGGCGTAATCGCCCTCGGGCCGACCCAGCGGCGGTTGTTGACAAAGTACGGTAGCTTTGATGGCTCCACGAGCGGGTGCGTCGTCGTGCCACCTTGGGATCACCGGGCGCTGCCGAAGGTCGAACGGAAGAATAATCGGTTCCTCGCCAAGTTCGGCTGGGCGGAGAAGAAGATTGCGCTCTATGCGGGGAACCTCGGGGAGGCGCACTCGTTCCAAAATTTGTTAGATGCTGCGACAACCCTGATGGCGCGTGGTGATGACGAGTGGTTGTTAGTATTCGTCGCCCGCGGTGCGGAACGGTTGGCTCTGGAGGCAGCTGCACAGGGCATGGCCAACGTGAGGATCCTGGACTATCAGCCGCCGGAATTAACGGCGGATCTGCTGAACGCGGCAACGGTTCACGTCGTGACAATGAAGCGCGGTTGGGAGGGGATCATCGTGCCCAGCAAACTTTACGGCATCGCGGCGACGGGTATCCCGACGCTGTTCGTGGGCCCACGTGATGCCGACACGGCGATCGAGATCGAGAAACTGGGGCTCGGCGCCTGTGTCGATTCCGACGCTGGGCCCGATGAGATCCTGAGCCGATTGGAGGAGCTTTCCATGCAGCCGCGCAACGAACAGTACATCATGCCAACCGACGGCCCTCGGCGCATTGCCGATTTCGTCTGTGCCTAAAGCACGATGCGCAGGTTGGGGTTCGGTGTGATCTCCGGAGCTGCCGGCGGCGGGATTGCTGTCGCGCCCGATAATGCGAACCAACTGGCTGATGCTATTCGCCGGTTGTCCGATACTCCCAACCTGAGAGAGGAGATGCGCAATCGTGTACACCACCATATGCGTGCCCATTTCGATCGGAACGCGCTTGCCGGATACTACGTTGACGTCCTAAAAGATGTCGCCGCAGCGCCGACGTGAAACAATGAAGGGCATGGACGGGAGCGCGATACCTACGACCGACTACTGGAAAACAGACAGCCGCAACTGGCTGCTTCTCGCCGCGATCGCCGCCATTGGCGTCGTCATCTATTACGACAGCCTGAAGCTGATGGTCCAGTGGTGGTCGAACCGCGAGGAATACAGCCACGGCTTCCTCATTCCGATCATCACCGCCTACCTCATCTGGCAGCGCAGCGACCTCCTGCGCGAACTGCGCTTCGACGGCTCGTGGTGGGGCGTTGTACTCGCGGCCTCGGGGCTATTTCTGTATCTCCTGGGCGAGCTCAGCACCATCTACACCGTCATTCAGTATGGCTTCATCTTCTTTGTCGCAGGCGTCGCCTGGGCCTATGTCGGCACCCCCGCCTTCCGCGTTCTCGCAGTGCCGCTGCTGCTGCTGTTCTTCATGGTGCCGTTCCCGAATTTCATCTACAACAATCTGTCATCGCAGTTGCAATTGCTGTCTTCCGAGATCGGCGTCTTGGTGATCCGGCTCTTCGGTATCAGCGTCTTTCTCGAGGGCAACGTCATTGACCTAGGCAGCTACAAGCTGCAGGTGGTTGAGGCCTGCGACGGGCTGCGCTATCTCTTCCCCTTGATGACACTCGGCGTGATCGTGGCGTACTTCTATCATGCCGCAATGTGGAAGCGGATCCTGATCTTCGTTTCCACCATTCCCATTACCATCCTGATGAATAGCTTTCGGATCGGCATCATCGGCGTGATGGTCGAGTACTGGGGTCAGTCGATGGCCGAAGGCTTCCTGCATGATTTCGAAGGCTGGGCGATCTTCATGGCCTGCTTCGGCATTTTATTCCTGGAAATGTGGCTCCTGATGCGCCTGAGCCGCGACCGGCGCCCGCTCCGTCAGGTGTTCGGCATTGATCCGCCACAGCCGCCGGAAGAGGGCGCGACCTGGATCCCGCGACGTATCCCTGCGGCCGCGATCGCAGTCACCTTGTTGACCGTGGCTGCCCTTTATCCGGCCCTTTCGATCCCCAATCGAACCGAGGTGCCGCCGGCTCGCGAGCGCTTTGCGACCTTACCGCTCGAAGTTGATGACTGGACCGGGCGCGCGATCACGATGGAGGATATCTACCTCAACGTGCTGAAGCTTAGCGATTATTCGCTAGTGAACTACGCGAACGAATCGGGGATGGTGGTGAACTTTTACTCGGCCTACTACGATTCGCAGAAAAAGGGCCAATCGGCACATTCGCCCAGATCCTGTTTGCCGGGTGGCGGCTGGGTAATCGAGTCGCTCGAGACGCGAAACCTCGACGGCATCTCGATCGCCGGTATCCCTTTGAAGGTCAATCGAGTCCTCATTTCTCAGGGCAATTCACGACAGCTTGTCTACTACTGGTTTCAGCAGCGTGGACGCATAGTGACGAATGAATATTTCGTCAAATGGTTCGTTTTCTGGGACGCCCTGACGAAGAATCGAACGGATGGTGCGTTGGTACGGCTGATCGTGAGTTCGCATCCCGGGCAGGACATCGAGGAACTCGATCGTGTCCTGAGCGACTTCGCGGGCGATATCAGCCCGCTGTTGCCGGAGTACATTCCGGGCTAGTTACGCCGATGACCGCGTTCTTCGCCTTTATCGTCGCCATGTTTATCGCGATGGTATTGATTCCGCCGCTGATGCGCTCGGCTCGGCGGTACGCCTTCGTCGATCTACCCTCGGAGCGCAAAGTGCACGACGTGCCGACGCCGCGTATCGGCGGCCTGGCAATGGTGGCGGGCGCGGTCACACCGATTTTGCTGTGGGTCGAACCGAACCGGCAGGTACTGGGGCTGCTTTATGGCGTCGCAGTACTTTTAATTTTCGGCCTATGGGACGATCGCAGCTCGCTCGACTACCGGCTCAAGTTTGCGGGCCAACTCATCGCGGTGTCGATCGCAGTTTTCTACGGTGACATCGTGATCCGGTTCGTGCCGTTTGCGGGTGTGGATCCCATCCCGGAATCAGTATCGATCCCGCTCACGATCTTCGCGCTGCTCGGCATCACCAACGCGATCAACCTTTCCGACGGTCTCGACGGGCTTGCCGGCGGCACGACGCTGCTCAGCATCGGCACCTTGAGTCTGCTGGCCTATCTTGCGGGAGACGGCACGCTGTTCGTGCTGTCGATGGCGGTGATGGGCAGCATCATCGGCTTTCTACGCTATAACACCTACCCTGCGCAGGTGTTCATGGGTGATGCCGGCAGCCAGTTTCTGGGCTTCTCAGTGGGGGTACTGGTGATCATTCTCACTCAGCGTTCGAGCGTGGTGCTGAGCCCGTCGATGCCATTGCTGCTGCTCGGTCTGCCGCTGATCGACACTTTCCTCGTGATGGGGCAGCGCGTTATCGAGCGGCGCTCGCCGTTCAAGCCCGACCGCAATCACGTCCACCATAAATTACTGCAGCTCGGGCTTGACCACTACGAATCGGTGATCACGGTTTATACCTTGCAGGCGGCGCTGGTGACGATGGCCTTCTTGTTTCGCTATCAGTCGGATCTCCTCAACGTGGGCGTTTTCGCGGCCGTGCTGTTCGGCCTCGCTGTGGTATTCACCGTCGCCTCGAACCGCAGCTGGCGAGTGCGGCAACGTCCGCGCGAAGATACGCCGAGTGCGGTGACTCAATTCGCGCGCGGCCTCAAACGCCACGCCGTGCTGACTCGCATCCCGATGCTTTTTGCCGCTTTTACGATGCCTCTGTTCGCGGCTTACGCAATCGTCAATCTCGACGTCATTCCGGCGGATGGCAAGGCCACCGCGGTCGCGCTCTGGTGCGCGACGCTGGTCGCGTTTGCACTGCGCTGGCGTGCGTCGGAATTCTCGCTGCCGGAACGCCTGGTGCTCTACATCACCATTACCACCATCGTCTTTTACTGGTGCGCAGCAAAGGATCCCGGGGCCGTTTCCGACCTCGCGGAAAACGTCTATTTCGTCATGCTCGGCGTTGGCGTGCTGATTGCCTACCGCTTCGGCTACAACCGGTCGTTCAAGGTGACGCCGACGGATTTCCTCATCATCCTAATCGCCTTACTAGTGCCAACTTTGACGGGCCGGCTGCTGCCGCAGGCCTACATCGGTGAAGTCGCGATCAAGACCTTGGTTATGTTCTACGCAGTCGAGCTCATCCTGGCCGAAGTACGCGTGCGGGTATGGCACGTGCGGGCAGGCGCCTGCGTAGTGCTGACCTTGCTCGCGGGGCGGCTGCTGCTGTTCGACGTTCCCGTCGCCGGGTGACGTCGCCAGCCGCAGCGGCGCGGGGTGCGCGAGCAGGCGCGGCTTACTTCGTGTGCTACCGCGGCGGCTGATCGAGGTCGGCCTGACGACGGGCCGAAATTAGTCTTTTGTGGACCCGTTCACGGTTTTGACTGCCTGACTATCACGAACCGGAGCACAAATGTTGTAACATTTGTTTACATTCACGACCTTCGACGACGTAGGCGCTACCGAGTGTGGCCGACGGGCCGGCCAACCCAGGCCCGAGTTCGATCTGTCAATGGGCGGACGTCACGTAACTATTAGATTGCCAAAGGAAAACTGAGAAATGAACCACAAATTCAGATCTTTAGTTCTCGCAGGCCTTGTCGTTGGTGGAATCGTCCTTGCAGCCCCGGCAGGAGCCGCCACCGTCACCTTTTCCGACTTCAGTGATGCTGTCTCGGGTCCTCCCGACCTATTCAAGATCAGCACCACCGCACCCGACGGCGGCAACCCGAATATCCTCGTCATCGGGTTAGAAGATTTCAAGGCGGGTGGTAGCGTCATCGTCGCCTTCGACACACTGAGCCTCAGCATCACCGCGCCGAACGGCTACCGCATCACGAGCGTCATTTATGCCGAAACCGGCGACGGCGACAGCACCGGGGGCGGCACGGCCATCGCGACCGGCTCCATAACAGCTAACGGCATGACCAATAGCCTCGCGTCGATCGTATTCAGCTCCGGCGCCGTCGGTCCTTGGGGTCTGGGCACCAGCTTCGATTTTTCCGGCGGTTTGGTTGAGGAGGTTACCGTGACCATCTCGAACGCCTTGTTTGCCGTGGACGGCGCCGACATCGAGAAGACTATGGCCAGCCTCGAGGTCACTATTACCCTGATACCCCTACCGGCATCGGTCGTGCTTCTCAGTACGGCATTGATCGGCCTGGCCATGATCCGTCGAGATCGCGACCCGTCGCGAGCTGCCTGAGCGAGCCCCTGCTCAAGGGTTAATCTCCTATTAACCGACTGGGCGGGGCAACACCGTCACTTTCTCTTTACCGGTTAGCGCCTTTCCCCGTACATGGCCAGCGGCGCCCTGGCAGGTTTCGCGAAGCGAAGGTTCAGGCAGCGGACACCGTGACGATTTGGGGCTCGGGGGAGCGCCGATGCGTGAGTTCCTGCATGTGGACGGCTGCGCGGACGCCGGCCTCTTTCTGATGCAGGATCATGAGGCGGATGGCCGGATCAATATCGGGCTCGCTCAAGATATTTCCATTAACGATCTGGCCGTAACCGTTGCATGGATCGCGGTCTTCGAGGGCACGATCGAGCACGACCGATCGAAACCGGATGACACACCGCACAAACTCGTGGATGTCCAGAAATTGTCCGGCATGGGTTCGCGTACACGGATCGACCTCGACACCGGTATTCGGTCGACCTACGACTGATACCGTTCCAGCGTTACGTGAAATGCTTCTTCGAGCCACCCGTGTGCTTCGTAATCGGCGCGGTGGCCTGTTTTGCCAACGGTTACGGCATTTTTACCGGGTGAAGTGTAAAATGGTGCTCCGCACAAAGCATCGACCACGGACTTTCATCTATGAATAAACCATTCCGTCTCGCCCTGATTGGATTGACCGTGCTGCTGGTCGCCTGCGGCGGCGCCGAAGACCGCAAGACGGCCTATATGAACAAGGGGCAGGCGCTCTTCGACGAGGGCAATTTTGAAAAGGCGCGGCTCGAGTTCAAGAACGTCCTCCAGATCGATCCAAAGGATCTCGACGGGCGTTACGCCCTCGCGCAAACCTTGGAAAAGCTCGAGAACTGGCGCGGTGCGGCCGGCCATTATCTCGCGATCATCTCGGAGCAGGCGGATCATCGCGATGCCCTCATGCGGATGGGGCGCCTGTACTTGCTGAGCAACAACGATGAGAAGGCGCGCGAAAATGCGGAGAGGGTGCTGCAGGCGGCGCCCGATGACGTGGAAGCGCTGACGCTGCTGGCCGGCGTCAAGGCCAAGGCCGGCAACCGGGAAGATGCCAAAGAAACGATCACCCGCGCGCTCGAACTCGAACCACTGAATGCGGAGGCCGCATCGTTGATGGCGTCTCTTCTTCTGGCCGAAGGCCTGAGCGAGGAAAGCATCGAACTGCTCAACGACACTATCGCCAGGCACCCGGACCAAGTGGCGTTAAAAATTAACCTCGCTCGAGTCTATGCCGGCCTTAAGCGGCCCGACGACGCGGTCGAGGTATTTCGGCAGGTCATCGAGCAGGAGCCCGATGTGCTTGCATACCGGAATGCATTCGCGCGGTTTTTAATCGGGCTGAAGCGCCTCGACGCCGCCGAAGAGGCCTTGCAAGACGCCATCGAGGCATTACCCGGCGAGCAGGCCGCGCACTTGGCCTATGTAGAGTTCCTGGCGGCGAACCGCGGCGTCGATACCGCCATCGACGAACTCAACCGCATCATCGCTGAGAATCCGGACGAGCTTCGCTACCGGTTTGCCCTCGGCAAGGTCTTCGAGGCGGCCACGCGCCTCGACGAAGCAGGCGGTATCTACACCTTCATTGCCGAAACGGAAAGGGAGGGGCCGGATTACCTTACGGCCAAGAGCCGCCTGGCGATCGTCAAAGCGCGTCAGAACGATCTGGCCGGCGCACGCGTGCTCGTGGAGGAAGTGCTCGCGGATAACCCGCGCGACACCGATTCGTTGATCCTGCGCGGCACCTTGTTGCTGAACGATGGTGACTCACCCGGCGCTATCGCCGATTTTCGTACCGTCTTGCGGGATGCTCCCGCGAAAATTAATGTCGTACGCTTGTTGTCCCGTGCGCACCTAACGAACAAAGAACCGGAACTCGCCAAGGACGTATTGAAGCAGGGGCTGGAAGTCACGCCGACCGCTGCAGTCCTGAGACTCGAGCTCGCCAATTATCACACCACGCGCCGCGAACTGGATGAGGCTCTGAGGCAACTCGACGAGATCCTCAAGCGCTCGGCGGGCCACGTCCAGGCACTCGAAGGCAAGTTCAAGATCCTCGTTTACAGCAAGGACTGGGATGCGGCAATGGCCGTCAGCGAGCAGCTCAAATCAGCGGCGCCGAAACTCGCCACGGGATACCATTTCGCCGGCCTCATCCATCAGGCCACCGGCAACGTCGAAGCGAGTGTCGGCGAATTCCAGTCGGCACTGGACGTCTCACCGCTCGCCGTGCAGCCGCTTTCGCAGTTGGTGAAAAGCTATCTTGCGCTCGAGCAAGATGATGTCGCGAAAGCGAGGCTCCTCGAGGTCATCGCAGCCGAAGACCGCCATTTCGTGGCCCGCAACCTCTTGGGCGAACTGTACCTGAGGGAGAAGCAATTCGATCAAGCTAAACCACAACTCGAACGCGCCGTCGAATTGAATCCGGCCTGGCCTATCCCATATCGCAACCTCGCGACGATCGCCGTGGCCGAGGACAGGGGTGAAGAGGCGGTGTCGTGGCTGAAGCAAGGCATCGAGGCAACAAGCGGAGCGCCCCTATTGGTGACCGGCCTCGCCACGTACCTGGAGCGGACCGGCAATCTCGATTCGGCAATTGAGCAGTATGAGAACGTGCTGCGCGAAAAACCCAATTCAGCCCTCGCCGCGAACAACCTCGCCATGCTTCTCATCGAATACCGGGAGGATAAGGACAGCTGGCAGCGCGCGCGGGATCTCGTGACGCCTTTGCGCAATACCGCTCAGCCGGCCTATCTTGATACGGTCGGTTGGGTGGAATACAGACTCGGCGAAAATGAGCAGGCAGTCCTGTTTTTGGAAAAAGCGGTGGACGCAGCGCCCAATGCCGCGATCATGCGCTATCACCTCGGCATGGCCTATTTGGCGCAGGGCAACGAGGTCCAGGCGCGGGATCATCTCAGCAAGGCGGTTGAATCAAACGTCGAGTTCAAGGGCCTTGAAGAGGCTCGCGCGGCGCTCGATCGCCTTGGGTCGGGTTGAACTAAATAGTTGACTTAAGACTGATTTTTAAAGTTAGAACTAGTATTAGATAATATAAGTAACTTACTAATTTAAAAAGTCTATGTTAAAGTCGCGGTTAGTAGAAATGGCAATCCGCGACCTTGATTCGATCGTTCATCACGAGGCTTCTCTGCTGCACCCCGGTATGGATGGGCGCCGTATCGGCGGATTTTGAGATCAGCGGCCACGTCGGCACCGAAACGCGCATTTTCTTTCAGGACCCCAGCGGTCCCGATCTCAGCGGCGCCACCGGCAGTTTGTCATTCAAGCCCGAGGTCTACTTCGAGTGGGACGACGGCGATCAAAGTTTCCTGTTCGTGCCCTTTGTCCGCCTCGACCAGAACGACACCCGGCGTACGCATTATGACGTCCGTGAGCTGACCTACATATACGCCGCAGAGAGTTGGGAATTTCGCTTCGGGTTACGCAGGCTGTTCTGGGGCGTGGCCGAGTCCAATCACCTGGTGGACATCGTCAATCAGACCGATCTGGTGGAAAATCTCGATCAGGAGGACAAGTTCGGTCAACCGATGGTGAATTTGGCTTATGTTCGAGATTGGGGGACTGTCGACCTGTTCGTGTTGCCCGGATTTCGCGAGCGCAGTTTCCCCGGTCGCGACGGGCGCTTTCAGTCTCCGCTGCGCGTCGATACCAGCGCCGCGGAGTACGAATCCGCGGCCGAGCAGAATCATGTGGACTACGCAGCGCGGTATTCGCACTACTTCGGCGTTTTCGACGTCGGCCTTTACCACTTCTGGGGCACCAGTCGTGAGCCCCGGTTCGCCGTTGAGCGGACAGCGGCGGGCGAACCGATCCTGGCACCCATTTACGACGTCATTCATCAATCGGGTACGGATCTGCAGGCGACCCTCGGCAACTGGCTGCTCAAGTTCGAGGCCCTGCGGCGGCAGGGACAGGGCGAGACGTACGCCGCGGCGGTGGGTGGATATGAATACACCTTCGTCGGCTTTCTCGGCACCAGCGTCGACTTGGGCGTGCTCGGCGAATACCATTTCGACGAACGCGGCCGGCGCGCGCCGGCCGCGTTCAACAACGACGTATTCGTCGGTTCGCGCATTGCCATCAACGATGCGGCCGACAGTCAACTGCTCTCCGGCATCGTGTCGGATCTGAATGGCGGCGGGTATTTTCTGAACATCGAAGCGAGCCGGCGTTTCGGCGATTTCTGGAAGGTAGAACTCGAACTCAGGCTCTTGCTCGACGTCGATAAGACCGATCCGCTGCGTTCCCTACATCGCGATGATTACGTGCAGCTGGAATTGCTGCGCTTCTTCTGAACTGTTTCAAGTGCGCGGCGGCGGCTATTCGCCAGCAAGCGGGCGAAGAAAGCGATCCTGACCGACCCAAAACATAACACCTCGCCCGCAACACTCACGCGTACGGACCTCAGACCGTGGCTCCGCGAAAGCGTGTCATACTGGTTTTTGCGGCACGCAATCGGAGCATTAAGTGGAAGTTATTCTCGGCGGCGTCATGGTTTTTCTTCTCGCTGCCGTCGTGATCGTGCCGATTGCGAAGCGGCTGCGTTTGGGTTCGGTTCTCGGCTATCTGCTCGCCGGACTAGCCATCGGACCCTGGGGTCTCAGCATCATTCCGGACGGCGATGTGATCCTGCATTTCGCGGAATTCGGTGTCGTGCTGTTGCTCTTTCTGATCGGTCTCGAGCTCAAGCCAGCGCGGCTGTGGGAACTGCGACGCGCCATTCTCGGCGCCGGCGTGTCGCAGCTCGTCGCGAGCGCGCTCGTCCTCGCCGCTTTCGCCTATGCGTTCGGATTGGGGCTGCGCAGTGCGGTCGTCGTGGGCCTGGTCCTGGCGCTGTCTTCGACGGCCTTCGTATTGCAGTTGCTGGAGGAACGCCAGTGGATCGAGACTGTTACGGGGAAAACGGCGTTCTCGGTATTGTTGTTCCAGGACATCGCGGTGATCCCGCTACTGGCCATTATTCCGATACTCGGCAGCCGGACCACGCCGCTGGCGCCCGCCGAAGTCTGGATGAATATCGCCCAGGCGATCGCTCTGGTCGGGGCGATTCTGGTAGTCGGGCCGCGCCTCGCGCGTCCGCTTTTCCGCATCGTCGCCGCCAGCCGCTCGCGCGAACTCTTCACCGCTTTGTCGCTTTTGATCGTTATTGGATTGGCGCTCTTGGTGGACGCGGTCGGCCTGTCGATGGCGCTCGGCGCGTTCATGGGCGGCGTATTACTCGCGGAATCGGAGTACCGCCACGAACTCGAAATCGAGATCGAACCATTCAAAGGCTTATTGATGGGCCTGTTCTTCATGGCGGTCGGCATGTCGATGGACGTTGGCCTGTGCCTGGAGGCACCGCTGACCATACTGGGGCTGACCGCCGTCGTCATGGTCTCGAAGTTCGGGGTGTTGTTCGTGCTCGCGGGCCGCCTGGGTCTCGAAAATCATCAGCGCTGGCGGCTCGCCGCCTTGCTGTGTCAGGGCGGCGAATTTGGTTTCGTGGTGTTCGGCGCCGCCGCCGCGGCCGACGTAATGCAGCAATCCATCGTTGATTTACTGACCGCGGTGATCGTCGTGTCGATGATCCTGACGCCCGTTGCGCTCGGCGCCGCCGAAGCGGTGGTGAAGTGGCGCCTCGGTCGGCAGGCGCGAGAGCCCGACGTGATCGACGGTGCGCGGCATCCCGTCATCATCGCGGGGTTCGGCCGTTTCGGTCAGATCGTCGGCCGCCTACTCAACGCCAACGGATTCGAAACTACGGTCATCGATCACGATCCGGATCAGATCGAACTCCTGCGCCGCTTCGGTCACACCGTGTACTACGGTGACGCAACCCGGCTTGATCTGCTGCGGGCGGCGGCGGCAGGATCGGCCCGCCTGTTGGTTGTCGGGCTGGATGACCCGCAAGCAACACTGCGCCTTGTCGACCTCGCGCGCGAGCACTTTCCGCAACTGCCGATGATCGTCCGAGTGCGTGCACGCACACAGGCTTACGAAATGCTGGATCGCGGGGTCGAGTGTTTTGAACGCGAGACATTCGCCGCGGCGCTCAACACAGGGGTCAAGGCCTTGACGAATTTGGGATTCGACCATGACCGTGCGCATCAGGCCGGCCTGCTGTTCGAAGCGCACGACGAACAGACGCTTCTCGAGCTTCACGCGGTCCGTGACGATCAAGAGAAACTGCTGTCGATGGTAGCCGCCGCGCGGTCCGACCTCGAGCGATTGATGCAAGCCGAAGCGGCATCGTCGGTCGTGCCACCGGCGCAAGCGGCGCAATGATGGAACCACGCGCGTACAACCGCTGCCGGAGCGGCGCTTAATTCCCGCATGACGAAGAACGCAGCATCGCTGCCCGGCGTGCTATTCGTCATCGTGTTGGGCGCGGTGCTGGGCAGCGCCGCAATGACAAGCTTGCCTGCCGATGATCACGAAGTACTGGTGTTGCGAACCAGCCAGGAAATGCATGAAAGGGACGACTGGATCGTGCCGTATTTCAACGGTGAACCGCGTCTCAACAAGCCGCCGATGAGCTACTGGTTAACCGGGTTGGCCGCCGCGGTGGCGGGGTCCTCCGACCGCGTTGAACCATGGCACGGCAGGCTGCCCTCGCTGCTCGCCGGAATCGGCCTTCTTGCGATAATGACGACCGTCGGTTCGCGCTTTTTCGGCGGTCGCGCTGCCCTCTACGGTGCCGGTCTGTTTGCTACGAGCGCGGGTTTCTTCAGCTACGCGCATGATGCGCGCCCGGAGCTGGTCTATGCTTTCTTCTGCACGGCGGGTGTCGGCAGTTTCATGCTGGCGACGCTCACCCGAGCGCGAGCTTTTGCCGGTTGGATCTACTTGATGTGGGTGGCGTATGCGTTCGCGATCCTAACGAAAGGGCCGCAGGTCCCGGCGATGTTGCTGGTGGCATCGGGTCTGTTCCTGGCGTTCGTTCAGGGCCGAGGACTCGTTGGCTTGTGGTTATTGAAACCGATCGGAGGGCTCGCCCTGCTGGCGGCGCTGACGATACCGTGGTGGTGGTTGCTCAAGCAGGGGCTTGCGGGTGAGCAGGTCGTCAGTTTCCAACTGGCCGGCAGCCTGCTGGTGCCGGACTTCCAGCACTTGTTGAATGGATATTATCTCTATCGGCCGCTGCAATTGGTGCTGCCGTGGCTGCCTTTGATGCCGGTGGCGTGGATCATCGCCCTGCGCGCGCACGACGAAGGCCGCGAAGCCTGCATGTTTCTGGCTACGACTATTCTGGTGGCCGTCTTAGTGTTCAGTTTAGGTGGGCAGCAGCGGTACTTCTATCTGTTGCCCCTGCTCCCGATCATGTGCTTGCTCGCCGGGCGTGGCGTCGAACGGATGCTCGCCGCAGGAGGGCCCGTCTTTTTCATCGTACTCGCCGTGCAGGCCGCCGTCGTTTTAGGCGCGGCAAGCTGGCTGTACCTCGATGACGCACGGCCAACCGTCCTGGTGGCGGGGGTAGGTGCGGCGATCGTTGCGGGATTGCTGGGCCGCAGGCTGAGCGTCGCGCCGTTCAGCGGCGTGGCGGTAGCACTCGTGGTGGTGGTCGCCAGTTGTTTCGCTGGATTTGCCGACGCTGAGGTTTTCTGGAGCGCCGATCGGCGAAACAAACAGGCGCTCGCGCGATCGATCAATATGGACATCGCGCCCGACGTCCCCTTGGTAAGCCTCGACCTCACGCCGGCGGTCTACGTCTACGAATCCGGGCGGATGATTCCGCGACTGCGCAACATGGACGAACTCGAGCGGGCACTCGACGAGATTGCCGGTCCCGCTTTGTACGTACTGACCCTCGCCCGGCGTCGTGCCGAGTTGGCCGGTCGCTACCACCTCGAGGAGGTTCGGGCGATGCCGGAAGGGGCGAGCGACCGCGTTGCGCTCTATCGCATATCGATCATCTGCAATCGCGAAGATTAAACGAACACGCGGAACCTGTTTTTCAAACCCGTCTCAAAGCTATGTGGTGATGCCGCCACGCCGATCCAGCCCTGTACTCAAGACTTGAGCCGGCGGACTCTCCGGTGGTCGCCACCCAGGGCTGACCGACAGGGCATTGGGTGCCCTGAAGGTCATCCAGGGGGTGCCGTGAGCCCATACGCAAATCATATAAATAACATTAAATAACTTTTATAAATATATGTATTATATATATAAAATTAGCTTAATATTAGATAATGCTGAGTGTAAATTCAAGCCATTGAATACTAGAGATTATTCAAAATGAGTACTCGTAATTACTGGTAAAATAAAAGAGATAAATAACTATATTAATTAAATTGTTAAATCATATAATTAATCTAAATTAAATATCTTGGAAACGACCGTTTCTGGGGGCGATTGGCGGATGCGTACTGCCGAGGCCGCTAGACATTCATCCGGACCGGATGCAAACGGCATTTACATCCCCATCGGCGGGTGCATCCGAGGGGGTCTCGAGGCAGGCGGTGGTGCGCCTCGGTGTCATATACTGTCGTTACGATTCGGTGCCCGTGAATAACGCCAATCAAGCCGAATCGAAGGGGGACTGATATGAAGAAGGCCGATCTGGAGCTTTGTTACCTAAGCGCAACCGAGGCACTCTCGAAATTTAAATCCCGCGAATTGTCGCCGGTCGCTTTGTGCAAAGCGCTGATCCAGAGAAATACGGAAATCGGGGAAAAGCTCAACGCGACCACCTACACATTTTTTGACCGGGCTTTGAAAGAAGCGCGCCAGGCGGAAGCGAAATACAAGAAATCAAAAGGCGCACGTGTACGTCCGCTCGAAGGGATTCCCGTTTCCATCAAGGATTTCCATTCGGTCAAGGGCGAGATCACGACCTACGGGTCCAAGGCGTTCGAAAATAACCGCCCGGATAATACCGCGCCCACGGTCGAGCGGTTGCTGAAAGCGGGCGCAATCCTCTTCGCCCGGACGACGACCCCGGAATTTGCCCATTCCGGTGTCACCAAGAGCCCGTTGTGGGGGATTACCCGTAATCCCTGGAACACGAAGTGCACGCCCGGTGGTTCTTCGGGCGGGGCGAGCGCCTCTATCGCCGGCGGCCTGACCACGATTGCCGATGGCACGGATGGCGGTGGCTCATGTCGCATCCCCGCGAGTTTCGCGGGTTGCGTCGGCTATAAACCGCCGTTCGGGCGCAATCCCATGGACCGCGAGCACCCGCTCGAAAATCTCCTGCATTACGGGCCCATCGTACGCAGCGTCGGCGATGCGGCGCTCATGCAAAACGTGATGTCGGGGCAGCACGTCGTCGATATGTGTTCGCTCCGCGAAAAACAGGTGCTGCCGGAGACCTTCGAATCGATCCGCGGTTTGAAGATCGCCCTGTCAGTCGATCTCGGTTTCTTCGAGGTCGCGCCGGACGTCGAGAAGAACCTCCGCGCGGCGGCCAGCACGCTGAAACGGCTCGGCGCGAAAGTCGTAGAGGTCGACGTCGGCTGGAACTGGGGTGCGCTCGACACTTGGATGACGCGATGGGAGGGTGCCTTCGGCGGCCTGGTCGGTGACCTGCTGCCGCGCTGGAAATACGAAATGACGCCATGGTGCGCACAGATTGCGGAAAACGGTCTCCATCACAGCGCCGATCGCTTCTACAACACGAACGCCGGGCGTTATGAGCAGTGGCAGACGCTGGGGCCGATTCTCGAGAAGTATGACGCCTTGATCTGTCCGACCCTCGCGATCTCGAGCCTGCCGGTCGAGCACGACGACATGGGCACCGACCTCAGGATCAACGGTCAACTGGTCAGCAACTACGTCGGCTGGGCGATGACCTGGTGTTTCAACAGCATGGCCTGGTGCCCGGTGATGAGCGTACCAAGCGGTTTCGGTGACGACCGCATGCCGACCGGTATGCAGATCGTCGGGCGTACCTTTGATGACCCGACGGTTTTTCAAATCGCTGCGGCGTTCGAGAAAGCACGACCCTGGCGCGGTACGCGGCCGAAGATTTGACCCGAGGTCCCGTGTGCGGCGGCGTCTCCCCGCCGGAACGCCGTCAGCGAACGAGCGTGACGGGGCAGTGGGCGTGATTGGTGACCTGCGTGCTGACGCTGCCGAGCAGGAGCTTGGAAAAGGTCGATTGACCGCGCGTACCAAGGACGATCAGATCGACCTGATTATCGTCGGCATATTCGCAGATCTTTTCCGCCACCTGCCCCCA
Source organism: Gammaproteobacteria bacterium (assembly GCA_963662545.2). Classification (GTDB taxonomy): domain Bacteria; phylum Pseudomonadota; class Gammaproteobacteria; genus JAYYZW01. The sequence continues at coordinate 2,232,472 of CAXXLL010000002.1, read as the reverse complement.
GAGCTGCACCTTGTCCTTGATCTTCGCGCCGTCGCCGCAGGCCTTTTCGGTTGCGGGCAGGATGGTTTGCGCCGCGTTTTCTTCGACGGTATTACGGATCTCTTCAACCGTCATTGACGAATAAGCTACGGTCGCCGGCCAGATCGCCGGGCCCATGGCATTGAGCATCACGGCATCGTCGTTGTGCACCGATACTATCGTCACGTCCGTGCCGGTAGAGCGGGACAGCATGCCGGCGAACCGCGCGGCATGCAAAGCGTGATCCGAGCCATCCGTAGCCAGCAGAATATGATTGAGTGTGTCCACGGCAATCTCGACCTCCGAAACCCGTCGCACTGAAAACCATATATCACGATTCCCCGTGATGCGTATCAGAAATTTCAGAACACCCCTGGCTCCGTAGACGGTAAACGGTGAATAATTGTCTACTGTTAAGAATCGTATAGGGTCCGCAACATGATACTCAAAGGAATTCGTGTCCTGGATTTCACCCAATACCTGGCCGGTCCGACGGTCACCCGGCTGATGGCTGAGATGGGCGCCGACATCATCAAGATCGAACGCGCACCGCTCGGAGATCCGGCGCGGCTGCTGCCCGCGATCAAGGACGGACGCAGCGGCTACTTCGTACAGCAGAATCTCGGCAAGCGGAGCCTTTGCGTCGATCTAAATCACGGCGACGCCGATGCGCTCATTCACGACCTAGTCGAGCAAGTCGACGTGGTCGTCGAGAACTTCGGTCCAGGCGTCATGCAGCGGCGCGGCTGGGATTTCGACTCGCTGTTGAAGATCAATGCGAAACTGATCATGGCGTCGGTGTCCGCGTTCGGCCGCACCGGCCCGCTAGCGCACAAGACGGGCTTCGATTGGATCGCCCAAGCCTTCGCCGGCATCATGCACATGACTGGGCCCGCCGACGGTCCGCCGCACCCGGTCGGCGTCGGCATGGCGGATATCTCGACCGGCGTGCATGCATTCGCGTCCATCGGGTATGCACTCTTTCACCGCGAACGGACGGGTGAAGGGCAGTACATGGACATTTCGATGATCGATTCGCTCTTTCACCTCCATGAAGTCAATCTTCAGGTTCACCAACTGACCGACGGCGAATTTGTGCCGAAACGTATGGGGCGGCACCACACGCTGTTGTGTCCCTGTGGCGTGTTCAAGGCTCATCAGGGTTATGTGGCCATCCTGGTCACGCCGGGGCAGTGGGCCGGCATGTGCAAGGCGCTCGGCCAGCCCGAGCTGGAAAACGACCCGCGTTTCGATTCGCTCGAATCCCGTGCCAAAAATCAAAATGAACTCATTCCCCTCGTCGAGGCCTGGTTGCAGACCTTTCCGAACGACCAGGCCGCGCTTGATGTACTGGAGGAAAACCGCGTGCCTAGCGCGCCCGTGTTGAGTCCGCTGGACGCCCTGGGGCACGAATACTTCGAAGGGCGGGGCACCATTCGCACGGTCACCGACCCCGTTCTGGGCGAGATGAAATTGCCGGGCTTTCCCCTGAGGTTCTCCTCGCAGCAGGATTATTCAGCCGGCGTTGCGCCGCTTCTCGGACAACACAATGAGGCCGTCCTGGAGGAGGTTCTGGGTTGGGACCAGGCTACAGTGGCCGCGCAGGTCGAGGCGGGTCTGCTGGCGTCGGGCGATCGGTGAGCGGTGAGGTGATGTGTTGAGCGACGCTCAGCGCTTTGTTCGCCCGCTTGCGGGCGAATGGTCGTTATCCCCGCCGTCATCGGTGCATTTTCACCGTGTACTGTCGCAACCAGGGTTCGAGACGCTTTAAGTCGGCGCTCTGCCCTTCTATAAGCTCGACGAGCGATCGATGGGCATCTTGAGCGTCGGCACGGATCTGCTGGCCGTTCATGCGCAGGAAAACGTCGACGGCGAAAAACGCCGTACGGGTATTACCGTCGTCGAACGGCCGGTTGATGAGCAGGGATTCCAACAGCGCCGCGCCCATCGTGACCACATCTCCGTAGTGACCCGTTTGCGGGCGGAAGAGGGCGCTTTCCAGGAGGCCGGGATCGCCGAGCCCCGGCGTTCCGCCAAAGCGGTCGAGCATGCGCGCGTGAATCGCGACGACTTCCTCCACCGAGAGGTGGCGAACCGGCTCAACGGGCGAGGAGGTGCCCGAGTTCCGCATTGTCGTTGATCGAGGCTTCGAGTCGGACCATCACCGCCGGCCGCACGGCGCGGTTCTGCAAATACAACTGCACCGCTTCGGTCAGCAGCCCCGAAATGCTCTGATGCGTGTCCCGCGCCAAGGCCTGCAATGCGCGCCAGGTCCCCTCGTCTACCTTCGAACTGATCTTGATCATCGCCATGAAGACCATTGTCATGACATATCATGATTTGTCAAGACGAGGGTTCAGAACGAAGGTCTAAAACGCGCCGCACGCGGCTGGTCACGGTCATTCTCCGGGTATGCTGTCCCGCAATAAACCTTCATAATTCGGGGTTCCCCGCGCCGCGCAAAGGCTTTGCGACCCTGGCCGTGCCGCCGATACAAAGCCCGCTAGCGCCTGGTATCGCGGCACGAGCCCTGCGTGAGTCGTATGACGATCACTAAGGGGCAGCACACTGGGTTTTGTAACGGAGTAAACCGATGAAACTGATGTGGTTCCACCTCATGCCGTACACGGAACTCCCGGAGGATTTTCAGGAGAAAAATTCCTCTGTGTGGATCGATATCGACCCGGGCTTGTTCGACCCGGCGCGCGGCCACCACATGTACAACGAGTTCATCGACGAACTCGAATACGCAGCCGAAGTGGGATTCGACGCCGTCTGCGTCAACGAACATCACTCCAATGGCTACGGTCTGATGCCGTCGCCGAATCTGATCGCGATGGCGCTCGCCCGCAGCACACGGGACGCGGCGCTCTGCATTTTGGGGAACTCCATCGCGCTCTACAATCCACCGACCCGGGTGGCCGAGGAAATGGCGATGATCGACTGCATCTCCGGCGGGCGAGTGATCGCCGGCTTTCCGGTCGGCAGCCCCCAAGACACCTGCTTCGCCTATGGACAGAACCCGAGCATGCTGCGCCAGCGGTATTTTGAAGCGGTCGATTTCATTCTGCGGGCGTGGACGGCGGACGCCGTTTTCAGCTACGACGGGCGTTTCAACCAGCAGCGCTACGTCAATATCTGGCCGCGCCCCGTCCAGGTCCCGCATCCGCCCGTTTGGATCCCGGGCGGCGGCTCGGTCGAAACCTGGCACTATTGTGCCGAGAACGATTATGTCTACTGCTTTCTGTCCTATTTCGGCTACAAGCTCGCGCGTGAACAGATGCACGGCTACTGGGCGGAGATGGAGCGCCTGGGCAAGGACAGCAATCCCTATCGCGCCGGTTTCCTCCAATTCGTGGGCGTTGCTGAGACACGCGCGGAGGCGATGAAGCTCTACCGCGAGCCCGCCGAGTATTTCTACGGCCGTTCCCTGCACGTCGATCCGCGCTGGGTCGTGCCACCCGGGTACATGACCGAGGCCACCATCCGCGCGCGTGTCGAAAGCCAGATGCAGCTCGCCGCGAAAGTGTCGGCGGGCGGGGGCCCTTCGATCCGGCAGAGCGCGACCGATTTCGAAGGCATCGTGGACAACGGCTATGTGATCGTAGGCAGCCCGGACGAAGTGGCAGAAAAATTACGCGAGATCGCGTTGGACCTCGGCGTTGGCCACCTGATGCTTCTGATGCAGTTCGGTAACATGGGCAAGGATCTCGTGAAGTACAACACCGGTCTCTTTGCCGAAAAGGTGATCCCGCAGATCCGCGACCTGTTCGATGATCAGTGGGAAGATCATTGGTGGATCAAGCCGATGGCGGCGTCCGGCAGGGCGGGCGTGGAGGCTGCTGCATGACCGCAGCGCTCCAAGCGGACACGGTCCGCGTGAACGGACATGACAGCCGGGTGTGGCGCAAGGGTGCGGGCGAGCCGCTCGGGTTCCTGCCGGGTGTCGGCGGTCTTCCAAAGTGGACGGCGTTTCTCGATCGAATGGCGGAACAGCGCACGGTGATCGCACCATCGCTGCCTGGATTCCCCGGTGCTGCGGGACACGACGAGCTCGATACGATCTTCGATTGGCTGCTCGCGACACGCGACGTACTCCTCGCCGCCGGTCTCGAGGGGGCCGACTTGATGGCGGTCTCCGTGTCGGGCGCGCTCGCGGCCGATGCGGCCGGTGTGTGGCCGGGACTGGTGCGCCGGTTGGTTTTGCTGGCGCCGTTCGGTCTGTTCGACGCTGTCGATCCGAGCGCCGACATTTGGGCGCAGCGGCCCGGTCATTTGAGCGATTTGATGTGTGCCGATCGCGAGATCTATAAAGCGTTCATCGAGCAGCCGGACGATGCCGATCCGATGGAATGGAAGGTCGAACAAATGCGGGCACTCGCAGCGCACGCGCGTTATCTCTTTCCAAACGGCAATACGGGGCTCGCCAAGCGCCTGGGGCGCATCGAGTGTCCGGTGCTCCTGCTGCGTGGATCGGAGGACCGGGTTATGCCGGCGTCTTATCTGGACCGCTTCGCGCGGGGCGTACCCGGTGCGGCCACGATCGACGAGATCGCAGGCGCGGGGCACCTCGCCGAACTCGACCAACCCGATGCGGTGGCCGAACGCGTGCTGGCATTTCTGGATGCCTGAGGTGGGTCGACTCGAAGGCAAGGTCGCGTTGATTACGGGCGGCGCCAAGGGCCAGGGCGCGGTCGAAGCACGCTTGTTCATTAATGAGGGTGCGACCGTGTTCGCTACCGATGTACTCGAGGATGAAGGGCGCGAACTCGCGCAAGAGACAGGCGCGACCTTCATGACCCACGACGTCGCGAGTGAGACGGATTGGAATACAGTCGTCGCTGCCGTGATGGCGGCGCATGAACAGATCGATGTCCTCGTCAACAACGCCGGCATCTTCAACATCGCACGTATGACAGAAACTGCGCTCCACGTTTACGAGCGCGTCATCGCCGTCAACCAAACGGGCGTCTTTCTCGGCATGAAGGCTGTCGCCGCACACATGTGCGCGGCCGGGCGCGGTTCCATCATCAATATCTCGTCGTTGGGCGGCATGGAGGGTAGTGCCGCCGCGTTCGCTTACGGAGCGAGTAAGTGGGCGGTGCGCGGCATGACAAAATACGCCGCCCAGGAACTCGGCCGCCACGGCGTGCGCGTTAACTCAGTGCATCCGGGATTCATCGAGACCGACATGATGCAGCAGACGCCAGCCGTCATCGCTGGCAAACTCGACCGCATCAAGCGCTTGATCCCGCTGGGACGTACCGCCGAACCGGACGAGGTGGCGAACCTGGTTTTGTTTCTCGCATCCGACGAAAGCGCGTATTGCACCAACAGTGAGTTCGTCATCGACGGTGGGCTCCATCGTTGAAGCGATTCGAATCGTAAGCCATGCGTAGTTTTGCCGAACTATATGACCGTGCTGCGGCGCGCAAGGGCGGTGTGAAAGCTCTTGAAGCGCAGATCCCCAAGCCTAAATCTAAAGCGGTACTCGCGCGGATAACGGACGATCGCTGGTTGGCGGAAATGACGAAGGGCGTTTTTCAGGCGGGCTTCGTGTGGCGCGTAGTTGAGAACAAATGGCCCGATTTTGAACGCGTATTCAAAGGCTTCGATCCCCACGCAGTCGCCTACCTTTCGGATGAAGACATCGAGCGCCTGGTAATGGATCCGGCGATCATACGGCACCACAAAAAGATCCTGTCAACGCGCGAAAACGCAACCTTCATGCTCGATCTTGCGGCGGAACACGGCAGCGCGGCGAAGTTTTTCGCCACCCACCCATCGCACGATTACGTCGGCCTCCTCGAGGTCTTGAAAAAACGCGCGAGCCGTATGGGCGGTAGCTCGGCGCAGTATTTTTTGCGTCGCATGGGTAAGGATTCGTTCGTGCTGGCGCGCGATGTCGTGAAAGTCCTCATTGCCGAAGCTATCGTGACGAAATCACCGACCGCCAAGCGCGACATGGCAGCGGTGCAGCAAGCCTTTAATAGCTGGTGCGAAGAGTCGGGCCGTGAATAGCTGGTGCGAAGAGTCGGGCCGTGATCTCACCACTGTCAGTCGCGTGCTCGCGATGAGCACGGATTGAGGTGGTTCGGTGGTAGATTTAAGACGAGGGAGAATTACTGATGGCAAAAACGGTTGAAGATATCGTTAAGCAAGCAAAGGCAGAGATCACCGAGATCGATGTTGCAAAAGCGAAGGAACTGCTGGACGTTGCCGTCACCTTCGTCGACGTACGCGAATCGCCGGAATGGGCCAAAGGCACGATCACGGGGGCTCTTCAGGTCCCGCGCGGACTCATCGAATGGAAAGTGAGTTCCGAGGCGGCGCTGGCGGATCGATCGGCTCCGGTCGTCGTCTACTGTCAGGGCGGGGGACGCTCGGCGCTGGCGGCGAAAGTGATGCAGGACATGGGCTTTGAACAGGTCATGTCGCTCAAAGGCGGTTACGGCGCTTGGAGCGGGGACAATTGACGCGCACTGAGCGATGATGCGAGAAATCGAAACGCAGACGCCGGACGGCGCCCGTTGGTTCCAGGGCGATGCCTTGGACCTGTTCGTGTGGGACAGCGAAACGGACGTGGTCGCTTCGCTACAATTGACGGTATCCAGTGGTGCAGAAGAACACGCTTTTTTATGGAGCGAGGCAGAGGGCGTACGAATCGCTAAGGTCGACTCCGGTACGCGCCCTGGGAAATACCCCGCAACGCCCACGTTCCAGGATTCGCGAGATGTCGACCTGCGTGCACTGTTAGGGGCATTCGACGAACAATCCGTTTATATTGACCCGCGCGTCCGTACCTTGGTACTAAATCTTTTACGCAAGGCGGGCGATGCCGTTCCCGCAGAACCGAGCGATCGAAACATGACGATGACCGAAGAACACATCGACGTACCATCCCCAAAGACCGTCTTCAGCACCGGCCTCGTCGCGTCCGCAACTCTGCACTGCCTGACCGGTTGTGTGATCGGTGAGAGCATTGGGCTGTTGATCGGTGTCGCCCTCGGCTGGCCCCCTGTGGCGATCGCACTTTTCGCGACCGCGCTCGCCTTCATCAGTGGATTCTCCCTGACCCTGATCCCACTCACCTTGCGCCAGGGGATGGCTGTCGGGGCGGCCTTTAAGCTCGTGTGGCTGGGCGAGTCCATCTCGATCGGCACGATGGAGATCGCGATGAACGCAGTCGACTATCTGGTCGGTGGCATGACGGCCGGTTCGATTTTCACGACGCAATTCTGGATCGCGATGGCCATCGCGGTAGTCGCCGGCTACGCGGCCGGTTATCCCGTCAATTACTTCATGTTGAAGCGCGGCATCAAAGAAAAGTGCCATTGACGGATACGTAATCGCCTTGCCCGTCGCCACGTAATTTTTCAATATCGAGGCAAGATCCCTACGTCTCGCAAATGGCACGGAGGCCTTAGCAGTGCCGCGTTGTCAGCCCTTCATCACCAGCTTCGAATCCGCCGCCGCCCAGTCTTGATTATTCTTTGTATAGAACGCTTACGGGATTGCAATGCGGCTACAGCGCCGTTACACTGCGGCATCGCGTCCATACGGTGCCGTACGGAGTAAGCGCGTTTAGAGCGATTAACTAACTGATTTAACAGTGGATCAGACAATTCATTCGGGTCGTTTAATCGGGATCTTGCGGATGCGTGATGAGCAACCGGAAACGGCGTTCTGCGAGTTCGTCGCGTAGGTCCGAATCGATATTTAAGGAGGTCGTGTACTCGCCCACCTGGTAGAAGTAGAGCGCCTGCGCGCGCAGCAGAGATTCGGCTTCGTCGAAATCCGCGGCCCGGAACAGGGCTGACAGATATTCGATCCGCCGGCGGTCGATTTCAGCGACGGCGACCGCCGCGTAGTCGTCGAACCGGGCGAATTCGCGCATGGCGACGTCGTGGCGCGAGTCATCGGTATGATGCGTGAATTCGATAACAGACTTGATCAGGTTGGGCGCATCAGTGATGTGCAGGACGTCGAGCCCGTCGATGAACCCGATCTGATTGTTGCGCCACCAATCGACCATGTCTTGGAGCAATTCGTCCCGGTTCTTGAAATGCCAGTAGAAGCTGCCCTTGGTAACGTCGAGTTCACGTGCGAGGATTTCGACTTTGACATTGTTGATGCCGTGCGAGAAGAGGACGTCCAGCGCCTTCTTGAGCCAGCCGTCCCGATGCAAGGTCTGTTTGGCCGGTTTAGTCATCGTTCCGCTGGGTCTGCGCGTTTCGACCACGCCCCACCGACTTTGGCCGCGCGCGTGCACGATTCCACACTGTGTTTCCGGCCTTGACTACACCTAAACTCAAATTGATCACGTTTCGTATGAACGAAGGAGTTCGATTTTGGATCTCGACAGTCTGACCGAAGAAGTACACGGGCGCTATCGCGCGCTGGTCGAGGAGGGCGCGGACCCCAATGAATGGGCCTATGCCTGGCGCTCGGAATTCAACCGCGGCGGGTTCAAGGCGGTCGATATGCTCATGGACGAAGTCGTCCATGCCGGCAAATGCGTAGGGTGCGCGGCCTGTGTGACGATTTGCCCGGTGGATGTCTTCGACTACGAGGATGAAAAACCCGTCGACACGCGTGACGATGCCTGTGTGTTCTGCGAACTGTGCGTGGATGCGTGTCCGATTTTGCGCCCGACGGATCAAGATCTGAATGAACAGATCGGGTTGCGAGAACCGATCAAGGACGAAGGCTTTGGACCGTACTCCTACGGCGTACTCGCGCGCACCACCAAGGACTACATCCTCAAGGAAGGACAGGACGGCGGCATCTGCAGTGCGCTGATCATCCACGGGATGCAGCAGGGCACCATCAAGGCAGCAGTCGTCGGCAACGAAGATCCGGAGGATCCGTCGATGGGCTACGCCAGGCTGGCCACGACGGAAGAGGAAGTGATGCAGAGCGTGCGGTCGCGATATACCTACCAACCCAATACGCTGACGCTCATCGATGCCATGAAGCGCGGCATTGGCCCGCTCGCAGTCGTCGGGGTGCCCTGTCAGGTCGACGGCGTGCGCCAGCAGCAGTTCAGCGCCATCCGACTCGATGTAGCCGAGTGGTACCGCGAAAACATCGGCCTCGTCATCGGTTTGTTCTGCTCTGAGGCTTTCACCTCGAAAGGCATCGACTGGCTGTCGCAGGAACTCGACGTGCTGCGGCGTGATATCTCCAAGATCAACATCAAGGGCAAAGTCGAAATCACCCTGCGGGACGGCCGCGAGGAAGTCCTGTCGCTGAAGAAGTTTGGCAAATATGCGCGACCGGCATGTCTGTATTGCAAAGACTACGCGGCCGACAATGCCGACATTGGTCTCGGCGGTATCGGGCTCAGTGGCTGGACTTTCACCGTGATCCGAACGGCAGCGGGGCACAAGGCATTCCAGGCCCTGCGCGAATTCGGTTGGATCGAGATCATGGCGCTGGACGAAGTGCCGAAAGCCAGAGATCTGCTGATCCGTTTATCCAAATACAAACGTAATCGGCCGTTGCCGGCCTTGATGCCGACGCTTTCCGAGCGCGAGGAAATCGGCAATCTGGATCCCAAGAACTACTATCGTGGTTGGGAGGAGGGTAATTCCGCGAAGGATTGGCGGCCGCTGCCACCCCCACCGCCGAAGAAAAAGGCACAACCGAAAAAGGAGAATCCGGCATGAACACTACGACGAAACCATTGCTGGAAGATCTCAACGTCATCGTTTCCGGCCAGGGCGGCGACGGATCGCTGACCGTCGTTAACGTGTTAGCCGACGTATTACGCTCGAGCGGCATGCGTGTCTACACCGAACGCGACGTCTTGTCGCGCATCAAGGGCGGAATTACGGCGGCTACCTTGCGCGCATTCGCCGGCGAGCGTCTGTGTATTGGCAGCCATATCGATCTCTTGGTCGCATTCGACCTGGCCGCGGTGAAAAAACATGCTTATCGTCTTAACGACCGCAGCGTCGTTATCTACGACAACTCGGGCGGAGGACTACCGGATGATGCCGGTGTGCCCGAGGGCGCACGCATGTTCGGTGTGCCCTTGAGCCGCCATGCAGTGCGCACCTTCCGACGCGATCTCTACAAAAACAGTATTTCCTTTGCCGTCATCGGCCGCCTGCTTGGTCTCGACGACGAAGAGATGCGGCGCGCGTTCGAGAGACGCTTTTCGCGCCGCGGCGCCCAGGCGCTCAAGTACAACCTCAACGCGCTGACCGTGGGATTATCACTCGCCGATGAAGTGGGCCTGACGAAGGAAGACGGTATGTATGAAATCGTTCCCGTCGACGCACGGCCACACATGTTGATCACCGGCAACGAAGCCCTGGCTTTTGGCTTCCTGGTGGCGGGCGGGCGTTTTTATGCCGGCTATCCGATCACGCCGTCCACCGAAATCATGGAATGGCTGGTCAAATGGATGCCGAAGTTTGGGGGCATCGTACGTCAGGCCGAAGATGAGCTCTCGGCTATCAACATGTCGATCGGTGCCGCCTTGACCGGGACCCGCGCGATGTGTGCAACCTGTGGCCCCGGCCTGTCGCTAATGCAGGAAGGCATAGGACAGCTCGGTATGGCGGAAATCCCGCTGGTTATCGTCGACGCGCAACGCGGCGGACCGAGCACGGGGCTACCGACCAAGCCTGAGCAGAGTGACATCAACCTGCTCGTGTACGGCGGACACGGCGATTTCCCCCGCATCGTACTCGCGCCGAGTCACCCGGAAGAGTGTTTTCATTTGGCCATCAAGGCGACGAACCTGGCGGCGCGTTATCAATGTCCGGTGTTCATTGCGTCGGACCAAGGCCTGGCCCAGAACACTGCTACTGTCGATCCCTTCAATCTCGATGAGATAGACATCGACCGCGGTAAACGCCTCGATGCCGAGACGCTGGCAGGGATGGAGGTTTACAAACGCTATGCGTTCAGTGATGACGGCGTATCTGCATTCGCTCAGCCCGGCACGCCGGGCGGGATGTGGCTCGTCACCGGCAACGAACACGACGAGTTCGGGCACGTCTCGACCGACCCCATCAATCGCAAGCGAATGATGGATAAGCGCATGGAAAAGATGCGGTCTGTAGTGCCGGATTTACCGCTCGCAATATCGCATGGACCGAACGATGCGGAGATTGGATTCATCGGCGTCGGCATGGCTTATGGCGTCATTCTCGAAGCCATGGATTTGCTCGCCGACCAAGGGATCGCCACGCAGTATCACCAGCCACGCACCCTGTGGCCGATGCTTGATGAGACCGTGGCTTTCACGCACAGCTGTCGCAAGGTTTACGTCGTCGAGTACAACGCCACTGCGCAGCTTGCAAATCTGATCATAGGTCAGGGTGGCGACAGAAAGCATATCGACAGCGTTCTCAAATATGACGGCACGCCGATGCGTGCAGAAGACATCGTCGACCATGTGTCGAACGACGTTAGCAATCAGAAGGCGGAAGTCGCATGACTCATACATTTGATCCTGTTCGCCCGATTTGGTGCGCCGGTTGCGGTGATTTCGGTGTTCAGCAGGCGCTCGTCAACGCGTTAGACGAACTCGAAGTCCCCGTACACGAGCGCCTGATCGTCGCCGGCATCGGATGCTCCGGCTCCTTGCAGAACAATGTGACGTGCTACGGCTATCATGCGCTGCACGGTCGCGTGCTGCCAACAGCGACCGGCGTAAAGCTCGCCAACCCCGAACTCACTGTTATCGGTGTCGGCGGTGACGGCGATGGCTACGCCATCGGCTGTGGACATTTTGTGCATGCCTTAAAACGGAATCCGGGCGTGACCTATACCGTCATGCAAAACGGCACCTACGGCCTGACCAAAGGTCAGCCGTCGCCGACCAGCCCGGCCGGATTCGGTAACAATATCGAAGAGGACTTTGATCCCATCATGCTCGGCTTGAGCATTCCCGGATCCAGTTTTCTCGCGCGCGCTTACACCGGCCAGCCTGCGCAGTTGCTCAAGCTCACCATCGAGGCCTTGAGACATTCCACTAACGGACGTAACCTATAACGATACCTATCGGGAATGGCGGACTTCGGTATACGACGTCGATGCGGATTCGGGCTATGACCCGAGCGATCGCGCCGCCGCGTTCGCGCGTATGAATGAACTCCGCGCCGCCGGGAGATTGCCCCTGGGATTGATCTATCGCGGCGAGCGTCCGGCACTGGAATCGCTCGCACGTACGGGTGAATTCGCGCCCGCGGCCTTACAAGACATCGCAGCGCCGGATCTCTTGGCGAGATACCAGGAAACGATGCAGTCATTCATGAGGTAAAGCGTAGACGACAACTTGTTTCCTCCCACACTGCCGTGCCGATCGCGCTGCACAGCGCGATGCCAGCATGGTGGCAACTCTTTTGCGGGGCCGGGACGGCCCCTTTTTTTGACATCATCCGGCGGACCCCGCGTGCGGTCGAACGCGCCGAATTCGGCCGGCGTCGCGCACGGGCAACGATTCGCCTTGACGCGAACTTCACCGCGTATCGCACCGCCGATCGCCGCCCCCGGGGTTTGCTCTTGATGCCGATTAATACATTGAAATTGCTTGAAAAACGCGGACCGCCGGCTTGAACCCATCGCGCGTCGGCCCTATGATTCGGTTAACGCCAGCGGATGCCGCGCACCATCATCATCACGCGACGGTATGGTGATGAACGAGAACAAGGATCGGCTGCCGGAGGATTGCCAGGCGATCACAGACGAGCTTGAATTGAGCGTCCGGGTAGGGCGCGCCCACGCGATCCGCGGGCGAACCTTCGGTTACGATGCCCACGCATGGCGGGTCGCGCCCTGCAGCCGCATCACCGTGACCCTGACCAACGAGGACGCGGTTCGGCATCAGTGGATGGTGCACGGTCTGCCGCGTTACCTTTACCCGCAAGGGATGTTTCATCTCGAGGTCAACGGTAAGGCGGCGAAGAGCGGTACCTTCATCGTGCCCAGCGACGATGCCACTTATCTCGTGCACTGCGACATCTCGCACCACATGGAGCAGGGGCTCAAGGCCCAGCTCGTGGCGGGTGCTGGCGGCGGGGATCTGCCGAGCATTCCGGGCATCACGGGTTACCGCATGCCGGACGATTACGAAGATTAATCTGCGCGGTGGAGCTTATGTGACCGATGATCGGCCCGTTCGCCCGCAAGCGGGCTCCTAAGGTGACACATTTGTAGTAGTCCGCTTGCGGGCGAACAAGGCACTGCAGCGTCCACTGATACGGCGCACAACCTATGGAACGACTGAGGACACGAGGCTTTTTTTATGACTGAAGATCTATTCGATCTGACCGGCAAGGTCGCCTTGATTACCGGCGGCAGCCGCGGCCTCGGGCGCGAGATGGCGCTGGCATTCGCGGACCACGGTGCCGATGTCGCCATCGTGAGCCGCAAGCTCGAGCAATGCGAAAAAGCGGCTGCTGAAATCGAAATAAAGGGCCGCCGCGCCTTTCCCTACGCCTGCCACATCGGTCATTGGGACGAACTCGATCCGATGGTCGCTGCGGTCAACGACCATTTCGGCAGGATCGATATCCTGGTCAACAATGCCGGCTTGTCGCCACTCTATCCTTCGCTGGAACAGATCTCCGAGGAATTGTTCGACAAGGTCGTGGCACTCAACTTCAAGGGGCCGTTTCGTCTGAGCGCAGTCGTCGGCAAACAGATGATGGAGGGCGAGGGCGGTTCGATCATCAATATCTCGAGCACGGCGGCGATGACGCCAAGCCCGACAGCGCAGCCTTACGGTGCGGCGAAAGCGGCGCTGAATGCCATCACCCGGGCTTTTGCCCAAGAATACGGCCCCAAGGTACGGGTTAATTGCATCATGGCCGGTCCGTTTCTGACCGACATCTCGAAGGCTTGGGACATGGAAGTCTTTGGCAGACGCGCCCGGCGGGCCGCGCTCGAGCGCGGCGGCCAACCCGAGGAGATCGTCGGCGCGGCGCTCTATTTCGCGAGCGCCGCGTCAAGCTTCGCCAGCGGTGCCATCCTGCCGGTCGACGGCGGCTGGCTGGGGACGGACGATTAGCAAGAGGAGCGCCGGCCAGAGACGGCTGCGATGGTGGTGCTGGCCCGCTTCGAATCCGACTGCAAGGCCGACAGCTGCCTCTAGAAAGATTCAAGCTCGGTCAACTCCGGCACCTTCAACGCAATGACAAAACGCTCCAGCGAGCGTTTAGGGATCGTGCTGTCGACGGTGACTGAGGCTCCGGCGCTGGAATTCGTGGAAATCGGCCAACTCGCCGAAGCACATGGCTACGAGTCGGTGTTCGTCAACGAGGGCCGCGGCGACGCGATCGCCTATGCCGAGGCGATCGCACTCGGCACTCAGCACATCGATACCGGCACCAACATCGCCAATATCTATTGGCGCCACCCCTTCCTCGCGGCGTTGACGGCGCGAACGGTCACCGAACTTTGCAACGGTCGGTTCATCCTCGGCCTCGGCATGAGCCATCGCAGCCTGCTGGCTTCGATCGGCATCGACATGGGCGATGCGCGCGAGAACCTGCGCCGGTATGTCGCTACCGTGCGGGACGCACTCCGCGGCGAGGCCGGCAACGGGATCCTCAAGCTGCGGGCTTCGAGGTATCCGGTGCCGCTCTACGTCGCGGGTAACACGGTCGAAAGTGCGGCGGTAGCGGGTGCGCTCGGCGACGGTCTGATGCCGTTCCTGTCGCCGGTATCGTCTCTGCCGAAACTCATCGAGGCCGCCGCCGAGGCGCGCTCTGCGGCGGGACGCGACGCCGAGCCCTTCGGCTGTATCTTGAGCGTGCCGACATTCGTGAGCGAGGACGAATCGGCGGCGCGTTCCGCCGCGCGCTACAACCTCGCCTTCTTTGCCCAACTTCCCAACTACCGGCGCCAGTGGCGACGCGCCGGCTTCAAGAGCGCGATGGACGCGGTGCAGAAAATCTGGCGATCGGGCACCCGCCGGGAAGCCGCGGCGCAGATCCCTGACGAACTGGTCGATGAGGTCTGCGTGTTTGGCAGACCGGACCACTGCCGCAAGCAACTGCAGGCGTTCCGCGACGCCGGGGTTGATGTGCCGCTGCTCGCGGTGAGCCCGGTGAACGAAGATCGATTGATCGCGACACGCAAAGCAATATTGGCGCTTGCTCCTGATTGAATCCCAAGCAGTCCGTCGCGGACTTCGAGTACCACTGCGCCGAGCACGGGGGCGGGTGCCAGCCGGGACTTAATTGACTAAACACGGCGGGTGGGGGGGCCGGAGTTGACTTATTTGACTTAACACGGTGGACGTGTCGATTTTCGAGACACCCAATGAACGCGATACCCATAAACCCTTCGATTTAGGTCGCTTGAGTTTAGGTGGATCGTCGGCGCCCGAATTTTGCAACGAATTTTGGTAGCTAGTGTCCGTCCATAAACAGGCATTTTCTTCGATGGGCACGGAGAAATCGAGGTGTTGAAAGTAGGTTGTTGGAGCGGTAGCGGCGGTTCGGTGGGGGTCGAAGGGCTCTTCGAGCGTAATTGTGAGCGTAATTGTTACGTTCGCCGGCCGCAGAGCGCTGCAACCCAAAGTCGCCCGTTCGACGATATCGAGGAGGTCAGTTAGTGCGAGTGAACGTCGCTATTCGAGTTGATAGCGCGCGAGCAGGCTGAGGTTGTAGGCGACCACAGAAGACCACACGTAGGCTTCGAAGTGCGGCAGGCTCTTCCAGGTGCAACGTGCCAATCCGTATGCACGCTTCAGGCAGGAGATACCGGCCTCGATGCCGGCGCGGAAGTTGCGCAAGCGTCGATAGACCCACTGACTCTTGACCATGTCGGCGATCGCGAGCCCGCGCTTCTTGTGGAAGGCAACGTCTTCGATGCCTTCTGCTTTCGCCGCCCGGAGATTGTCGAGGCTCGCATAGCCGCCATCGGCGGCGACCTGTCGTGGCATCGTCCCGTAGTGTGTTCGATGCCGTTCGAGCATCGGCATGAAGCGCTGACTATCGACCGGATTGCCTCGCTCGATGACCACGTCGAGGATGAGGCCACTGCGCCCCGAAGCCAGATTGATTTTGTGTCCGTACTGAACGTCGCGCGCACCCTTTATGATGATGTCGGTATGCGGCTCGAACAAGCTCACGCACTTCTCGCTCGCGGGGACCTTCTCACCGCCGAACACCCGCCGCTCAGTTTGCGAAATCACCTGCAGAACAAGTGTTTCGTAGTGCGCTACCTGCGCTAGCCAGTCCGGCAGTTCAACGCCGGTGACGCCCGGGCTCAGCAGCTGCTCACGTACCCTCGCTACCGCTTCCAAGGTTGAACGCGTCGCCCCAATCAAATCGCGATACAGACGTTGGCGTTGCTTCGCACCACGCGCATACCACAGCGCCCGCGCACGCTTCTTCGCCAATCGAGTGTGGTTCACGAAGCACAACTCCGGCGCGCCAGGCAACTCGCGCGCCTGTGCGAGCAGACGAACCACAACACGCACGCCATCCCACAGCAGATGACTGTCGCTCGGCGCGTGGATGGCACTGTCCGTTACCGTGCTATCAATCCGTACACGCTGTGCCGGCTCAATGCGCGTCTCTTTCGCCGTCGCCAGCAGGGCGCGATGAATAGACTCCCACGTCGATACCTGGATCGCCGAGACCACCCGCTGTAAGGCAGACTTCTTCGGACGTTCATTACCCGGCAACCGGGCGAAGGCCTGAAAGCTCGCCGAGTCCTGCAGGTGAAAGGCCAGCTCCTCGTAACTCAATTGCCGGTGCTGCTTGAGCACCGCGCAGCGCAGCACCGACTCCGCCGACAGTCCGCGTCGACCGGTGGGCTTCAAACCCCGCCGACACAGATCGTTCATGACCGGCGTGAGGACCTTGGGGTGAGCATCGAGCCACTCGGACATGCCCTGCAGCTCTCGCCCCAGGTCATGGTCAGCAAACAGCTCGTATATACTCGCTTGGGCCGTGCGTTTCTGACGCATTCCCCCTCCTGTGGTGTCGATGATTGTGTGGAAAATCAGAGGTTTGAAGTTCCACGGAGGTTTCGATCCCTTAAGCGACAAATTTTCCTTTTTATTTCAACCGCATCGCGTTTAGGGATGCACACTAGCTAACTAATTTAGTGCATCCGCCTGCTTCCGTCGGATCCGCGCCGTTCTCTCATCGTCGAACGTTCCCCCTCGGACATTGAGTCCCAGCGTGCTTTGCGCTCATTGCGCTTCGCCGAACGTTCTTCCTCGGACATCGAGTCCCAGCGTGCTTTGCGCTCATCGCGCCTCGCTATACGTTCTTCCTCGGACATCGAGTCCCAGCGTGCCTTGCGCTCATCGCGCTTCGCTGTACGTTCTTCCTCGGACATCGAGTCCCAGCGTGCTTTGCGCTCGCTGCGCATCGCGTCGCGTTCGCCATCGGGCATCGATTCCCAGCGGGGACGTTGATCTTCACCCGACATCTGAAACCCGGCAAGCGCGGGTGCCGACATCATTAAGATCAAGGTCGAACAGATGGCGATAATTTTTGGTTTAAAGGACATAGCCGTTCTCCTTAGTTGGTAGGGGTGGTCGCGAAAGCGGATCGCCTTCTTTCATCGCATCGACGAGCGCTTGTGGTCATGCGATGTGCCGGAATGGGGTAAACAGACGGCGTACTGGTGTGAAGCCAGGATACAAAAGAGTTGGGGGAACTCGGATATCCGCCAGGCTTCTACGCCGCCTGATTACGTTCTGCCCGCCCGAGCGTACATGTTTTGTTCTTGCGTGGGCGATGAAGCGATTCATATGACGGATCTTGAGCGCTAAACGAGGAGCGACGATGGAGGAAATATGAAGGGATTGTGGAAGGTGTGCGTATCGCGCACCGGCATCCCCGCCCCCGGGCTATCGAAAGATTTTTTGGCCGGACGATCTCACCTTAGTCTCGCGATCGTGCGCTTCACTAGCGCAAGGTCGGCACTACAAAACAACCGATAAATTCGTCCACCAGCGTCTGCACATCGCGTGGATTATCGTAGATCTCGAATGCGGCCCGGATTCCGCGGTGGGCCTCGTCGAGCGAGCACGAGGTAAGTTCGGCGATGCGTTCGGCCATCAAGAGCGGATCGCCGCGAGGTTCGGTATCGGGTTGACGATAACGAGCAAAAACGACATTCAGCGCGGGCGCCTCGAATCGCTGGAAGAGCTCGCGCTGCAGCACGCGTTTTGTAGTTTCAGACATATTGCAACTCCGTTCCCGAGCATCGAGTAATTACGCCAGCGGTCCGTTGCAGCGAAGCGATGCCGATATGTGGCGTGGATAAAGTAGCCTTGGCGGTCCATGGGCTGCGTTGTTCCTATCGCGAATTTCAAGGATATTGGGGCGCCGAGCCTGCGATCCGTGACCCTGACACGCTAGCGTGCTAATTCGCACAAATGATGGAGGGAATGTGGAAACGGGAGAATGGTTAACCCCTTATTCATGATTTGTGCTGGGCGCGCATTGCCACGCTGCACGGTATGAACGGGTATGCTCGGTCAATCGAAGCGTTCATTTTCGTCACCCTTGCACCCGCCGTCGTCGAACTGGCGCGGTGACTCAGCTCGAATCGTTGGTAGAGACGGACGGCATGTTGAATAATGGCTGACGGAAATCGATGACGTATATGCAGCTTGGTGGCTTGATTTATCCCGGAATGGTTTCTCAGAGCTACCTAACTTGCCAGTCCCCGGTCGTTCTTCCCTGCTCGGGAGATTCAATGAAATGAACGATTCCGAAAATACCTCAGGCTCGACCCGAAACAAGCTTTCGCACGTATGGCAAGCCCTCACGCTCGGGAATCTCTCGCTGCGAAATCGGATCCTGCAACCCGCCCACAGTTCACAGCACGGCGACCCACGCGAGCACGTCTTCTCGGATCGGCAGATCGCCTATTTTAGTGAACGCGCCAAGGGTGGCGTCGCGCTCTGCATCACCGAGACGGTAGCGGCGGCCCGAAGCGCGGTCGGTTCCTTCTATCACATCGTCGACGTCTACAATGAACGATGCATACCTTCGATGAACGCGCTCGGCGAGGCCGTACACGAACACGGCGGTCGCATCATGGTGCAGCTCGCGTCCATGGGCGTACACGACAAGGGCCGGATGTTCATCGATCAGAACAAGCCGATTTGGGGCGCGTCCCGCATCCCATCGCTGATGCACAACGAGATGCCGCTGGTCATGGGGCCGGCGGAAATCAAACAGCTCGTACATGATTTCGGTCAATCGGCCGCCAACGTTAAACGCGCGGGCTTGGACGGCGTCGAGATCCACGGCGCGCACAGCTACGGTCTTGCACAGTTTCTGAGCCCGACCTACAACAAGCGCACCGACGCCTACGGTGGATCGCCTACCAAGCGTTGTAAGCTCGTGATCGAAGTAGCAGGGCAGGTGCGCGAGCAGGTCGGTGACGATTTCGTGGTCGGTCTGCGCCTGTCCTGGGATGAATTCCTGGGGCCACGGGGCGGTATCACGCCGGAGCAGTCGGAGGAGCAGCTCGAAGTGCTGACGGAAACGGGACTGTTCGATTTCTTCGATATCTCGGCCGGGGGTTACCACACCATCCACCTCGCGCTGCCGAGTATGGTGGGTGGTGAAGGTGAAGGCTGGCTCGAGCCGTTCAGCAAAAAGGCCAAGGAGATCGTGGGCGAGCGCGCCAAGGTCTTCGTGGTCGGTAAGATCCGGGACTTGTATAAGGCAGAAGAAATTCTCGCGAACGGATCGGCGGACATGATCGCGATGGCGCGGCAGTTGCTTACCGATCCGCACACGATCAAAAAGACGCAAGAGGGGCGTGAGCACGAAATTATTCGCTGCAATCGCTGCAACGAATGCGCGGGTCGCCTGTGGGAGCACCGCGAACTCATCTGTGCTCTGAATCCCGTCAGCGGTAGGGAAGCCTATTGGGGCGACGGCTCGCTGCAAAAGGTGGCGGAATCCGAGCGCCGGCAAATATTGATCGTGGGTGGCGGGCCGGCCGGCATGAAAGCGGGCGCCGTCGCGGCCAGGCGCGGACATAGCGTGACCCTGGTCGAGCGCCGGGAGCGACTCGGCGGACACCTGCGGATGCTCGAATGCCTGCCGTCGATGAGCGACTGGTCGATTGCGATCGACAACCTCGAGCGCGAAGTCGAAAACTGCGGCGTTGAGGTTCGGCTAGAGACCGAGGCTGACATCGACATGCTACGCGCGGTAAACGCATCCGCCGTCGTCATCGCCACGGGCGCGTCCTACGAGAAAACCGGGCTCAGCCTCTATCGCCCGGATCGCGAAGGGATCCCGGGCGCCGAGCTCAATCATGTGTTCGACGTCGGTACGGCCACCGCGAGTGCGCTCGACGATCCGAAGCTCCTCGGCAAGCGCGTGTTGATCCTCGACGAATCCGGCGCACATTTGCCGTTTGCATTGGCCGAGATACTTGCCAAGGTAGGTGTGGACGTCGAAATCATGAGCCCGCGCATGTACGCAGGCGAACGCATCTACCGCAACCTGGACATGCTGTACATCTTCCCGCGTTTGAAGAAACTCGGCGTCCGGATAACCCATCAGCATTTCATCGAGGCAATCCGCACCGACGAAGTTGATGTCTACGACATTTGGGCCGGCGCGGAAGCCCTCGAAACGCGCACCGGGATCGACAGCGTCGTCCTTTCGATCCTGCGTGTTCCCAACGATGATTTGTATTTCGAGGCACAGGCTTCGTTCCCCGACGTTTCGAGGATCGGCGACGTTGCGGCGCCAAGGGATGTCGCGGCCGTGCTGGTCGACGGCGAGACCCTGGGCCGCGCGTTATAGGCATCATTCCGGCTTCTATATTCAGGCTTTGAAATCAAGCTCCGGGTCGTATTCAAGGAGTCGCCGCCGCTCGTCGTGGTCACACCGTCGAACGCTACTGAGCAACTGCGTTCGAGCGCATTGCAGAGGTAATCTGAATCGATGTTCGTCTGCCGTCGCATGACCCGTGCTTCTCTTGCTCATCGTGCTCTCCGGTGGAGCCTTGATGAGCCTAAATCATTCCTTTGACCGAACCCTGCAAGTTGTCCCCTGGTTGCTGACCTGGAACAGCACCGTGTGAGGGAGTTACTCTTCGACAAGCTTTGCCTGAAACCTTCCATTCGATTCTATTGCCGCCACCACTTGCTGGGCAGACACTTCGGAACTGCAGCTTACCCAGGCTCGCTTTTGTTGCAAATCAACGCGAACGCGTGTCACGCCAGCAATTATTTTGACGGTCTCACGGACTGTCCGTGCACAGCTGCCTCAGGTCATTCCTTCAATGTGAAATACCAGCTGGATATCCTCATCGGCAACCGCAACGGAAATACCCGTGGTCCCAACTGCGAACAATACGAATAAGGCCCCCACAGCCAGGCTTGCAACACTTCTCATCTGCTCTCTCCTTTAGCTAGTGTGCATCCCTAAACGCGATGCGGTTGAAATAAAAAGGAAAATTTGTCGCTTAAGGGATCGAAACCTCCGGTAGGTCGTGATCTAATGGAACTTCAAACCTCTGATTTTCCACACAATCATCGACACCACAGGAGGGGGAATGCGTCAGAAACGCACGGCCCAAGCGAGTATATACGAGCTGTTTGCTGACCATGACCTGGGGCGAGAGCTGCAGGGCATGTCCGAGTGGCTCGATGCTCACCCCAAGGTCCTCACGCCGGTCATGAACGATCTGTGTCGGCGGGGTTTGAAGCCCACCGGTCGACGCGGACTGTCGGCGGAGTCGGTGCTGCGCTGCGCGGTGCTCAAGCAGCACCGGCAATTGAGTTACGAGGAGCTGGCCTTTCACCTGCAGGACTCGGCGAGCTTTCAGGCCTTCGCCCGGTTGCCGGGTAATGAACGTCCGAAGAAGTCTGCCTTACAGCGGGTGGTCTCGGCGATCCAGGTATCGACGTGGGAGTCTATTCATCGCGCCCTGCTGGCGACGGCGAAAGAGACGCGCATTGAGCCGGCACAGCGTGTACGGATTGATAGCACGGTAACGGACAGTGCCATCCACGCGCCGAGCGACAGTCATCTGCTGTGGGATGGCGTGCGTGTTGTGGTTCGTCTGCTCGCACAGGCGCGCGAGTTGCCTGGCGCGCCGGAGTTGTGCTTCGTGAACCACACTCGATTGGCGAAGAAGCGTGCGCGGGCGCTGTGGTATGCGCGTGGTGCGAAGCAACGCCAACGTCTGTATCGCGATTTGATTGGGGCGACGCGTTCAACCTTGGAAGCGGTAGCGAGGGTACGTGAGCAGCTGCTGAGCCCGGGCGTCACCGGCGTTGAACTGCCGGACTGGCTAGCGCAGGTAGCGCACTACGAAACACTTGTTCTGCAGGTGATTTCGCAAACTGAGCGGCGGGTGTTCGGCGGTGAGAAGGTCCCCGCGAGCGAGAAGTGCGTGAGCTTGTTCGAGCCGCATACCGACATCATCATAAAGGGTGCGCGCGACGTTCAGTACGGACACAAAATCAATCTGGCTTCGGGGCGCAGTGGCCTCATCCTCGACGTGGTCATCGAGCGAGGCAATCCGGTCGATAGTCAGCGCTTCATGCCGATGCTCGAACGGCATCGAACACACTACGGGACGATGCCACGACAGGTCGCCGCCGATGGCGGCTATGCGAGCCTCGACAATCTCCGGGCGGCGAAAGCAGAAGGCATCGAAGACGTTGCCTTCCACAAGAAGCGCGGGCTCGCGATCGCCGACATGGTCAAGAGTCAGTGGGTCTATCGACGCTTGCGCAACTTCCGCGCCGGCATCGAGGCCGGTATCTCCTGCCTGAAGCGTGCATACGGATTGGCACGTTGCACCTGGAAGAGCCTGCCGCACTTCGAAGCCTACGTGTGGTCTTCTGTGGTCGCCTACAACCTCAGCCTGCTCGCGCGCTATCAACTCGAATAGCGACGTTCACTCGCACTAACTGACCTCCTCGATATCGTCGAACGGGCGACTTTGGGTTGCAGCGCTCTGCGGCCGGCGAACGTACTCACAATTACGCTCGAAGAGCCCTTCGACCCCCACCGAACCGCCGCTACCGCTCCAACAACCTACTTTCAACACCTCGATTTCTCCGTGCCCATCGAAGAAAATGCCTGTTTATGGACGGACACTAGCTAGCGGTCGTCGCGCCTTCGAGGCATCACTATTGGACCGGGGGCCACCCCAGGTCAATCCCGTCGCGTAACAGCAAGCTCTGTCATTGAAGCCCGCGCCTTCTTGCGAATGAAATGCTGCACGGCCACGATATCGTCGCCGTTTAAATGCGGGAACCACGGCATCCCGCGAGTGCGCAAGCTGCCGTCCAGCACGATTGCCTTGAGCGTGGCTAGGTCGAGCGGGATTGCGGATGCCCGCAAATCCGGTGCGCCTCCCGCGGCGACGACCCCCGGTCCATGACACCAGGTGCAATTCTTTTCCCATACCAGACCGCCGGCAGAGGCGAGCTCCTGATCGATTTCGAACTTGGGGGCAGGGAGTACTTTGGCCATTCGCGGCGGCGGCGTTGGTGGCAACTGCGCCTTGCCACCCAGCGCGAATACCAGCAAGCGGCGTGGATGGACCCCGTACATCCATCCGTGCTGTGCGCCCATGGAACCACCCAAAGCGGCCACACCGCCGCCCCAGCCGACCAGCATCGCCACCTGTTGCGTGCCGTCGACCTCGAAGGTCACCGGCGAGGCGGAAATACCGTGCTTGGCATCGAAATCCCAGATGATGTCGCCATTATCGGCGCGGTAAGCCTTGAGCTTGCCGTCGGCGTGTCCCTGGAATACGAGGTTGCCCGCGGTCGTCATGGTGCCGGCATTCCACATGCCCGGATTCACCGAGGTCCACTTGGGTGACTGCGTGATCGGGTCCCAACCCATCAGGCCGCTAGTTGCTCCTTCGACGGGGAAGTCATCCTGATAGCCGGCCACCCCGACGTCGAACTGAAGCGCGGTATGCTGCCACTCGGCCGGAATGATCTTAGAGTCGTTGTAGTAGCCGGCGAGGTCGTGGTACGGCAGATAGACGAGCCCCGTCCCCGGGTTATACGACATCGGTTGCCAGTTATGCGCGCCCAGCGGGCCCGGCCAGATGGTCACCTCGCCGCTTGGGTAGCGTGCACCCTCGGTCTCGATCGGGCGCCCGCTCTTCATATCGATTTCCTTGGCCCAGGTAATCTTGGCGAACGGACGTGCCGAGAGGAGTTTACCGTTGGATCGATTGATGATGTAGAAGAATCCGTTTTTGGGCGCGTGCATCAGAACTTTCAGATCACGATCGTGAACGGTAATGTCGGCGAGCACGATGTCCATGGCGGAATTGAAGTCCCAGGTCTCGCCGGGAACGGTCTGGTAGTGCCACTTGTAATTCCCGGTGTCGGCATCGAGTGCGACGATGGCGCACAGAAACAGGTTGTCGCCGCCGCCCGGGCTGCGGATACGCTGGTTCCAGGGCGTGCCGTTACCGGTGCCGAGATAGATGTGGTTGAACTCGGGGTCGTAGGTCATGGCATTCCACACCGTGCCGCCGCCGCCGTGTTTCCACCATTCACCCTTCCAGGTCGTCGCGGCATATTTCATGGCGTTGTTCTCAAAGCCGTCGGCCGGATTGCCGGGCACCGTCCACCAACGCCACACTTGCTCGCCGGTTTCGGCGTCGTAAGCCGTGACATAGCCGCGTACCGGCCCCATCTCCGCGCCGCCGTTGCCGATGATGACCTTGCCCTTGAATGCGCGCGGGGCGCCGGTGATGTAAAAAGCCGAGTCCGATTCGACGGTCATCTGGCTCCAGAGGACCTTACCCGTCGCCGCGTCGAGCGCAATCAGGCGGCCGTCACCGGTCGCCGCGTAGATCTTGTCGTTCCAATACGCGAGACCACGGCTCGTACCCCAAAGTACGCGCAGTTTCGCGCCGGCATGCCCGATCGTCTCGGGATCGTGAGTCCACAAAACTGTTTGCGTGCGCGCATCGATGGCCCAAACCTTGCTGTAGCTGCCGGCGAAATAGATCACGCCGTCGATCACCAGCGGCGTTGATACGAGATGCGTTTCACCCGGGAGCTCGACCGACCACGCGAGTGCCAGGCGCTCGATGTTTTCGTCGTTGATCTGCTTGAGAGGGCTGTAACGCTGCTCACCGTACGTGCGGCCGTACGCCAACCAGTTCTTGCCGTCACTGTCGTCGGCGAGATCGCTCGGATCGAATGCCGGTACTGCGCTGGGTCCCACGAGCAAGGCGATCGCTATCAAGTATCGAATCATCACGTCATCATCCTCCATTAGGCATCGGATCGAACGCGATCAACGGCGCCACTGCTTACAGCCATTCTAAGGTAAGTGGAGTCAGATGAGCCTGTTCCACCACCGTTCGAAACACCTTGCCGAGATGGGTATGCCGCCCTCGGAACTTGAGCGTCCCCTGATCGCGCGCGCAGAGCCGATGCTTTGCCGAGCTATTGAGCGCTGCTCTCACGAGGAATAATTTGGCGGGCTCAACTCCGGCGTCGTCGGCCGACTCCGTAGTCGGGACACCGCCGTTTTGTAAGTCGGTTATGCTGCGGGGCAACCCAGTCTATTCGAACCCATCGTACTGAGTTTGTGGAAGGCCATGGCCCATAGCAAACGTGGGCCGGATCGCCGTCAATTCGCAAATCCGAGTTCCACAAAACAAGCGCGGTTCGGCGATCGCCGGACTCGCCCGGACCGCCGGCGGAACGGCTATATCTCAAAACTCGAGTTGTGTCGGGGGTTACCCTACGAGCAGTTGGAAAGCATCTTTGATCGTTGCCCCGTCAAGACGCTGAACGCCGGCGATGTACTGCTCGAACCGGGCCAGGGCAATCACTACTTGTACTTTCTATTGAGTGGGCGTCTCGATGTTCGTCTGAAATCCGCCACCTCGCCGGTTGCCGATACGATCGGTGTCGGCGAGACGGTCGGTGAGATGTCGATCATCGATGGCAAACCGACCTCGGCTCATGTGTCGGCCGGCGAGGCGAGCACCGTCATCGCGGTTCACCAGGACGTTTTCTGGTCGAAGATCGCAATCAGTCCGACCACCGTCCGCAATCTTTCTCGAATTCTCGCCGAGCGGATGCGTAAACGAAACGAGGTTACCTTGCGCGCGCTCGAGCAAGAGCTTCGTTTCGAACAGTTGCAAAATGAACTCAAGGCGGCCCACGAAATTCAGGTCGGCATGTTGCCCCCGGGTCCAAATCTGATCCCGGAATGCGACGCTGTCGAAGTGATCGGCCGCATGGACGTCGTCAAATCGGTCGGTGGGGATCTCTACGATGCGTTTTACTTGGACGACGATCGCATTTGTGTGGCAATCGGCGACGTCTCGAGTAAAGGTACGCCGGCCGCCTTATTCATGGTCCGCACGGCGACCCTATTGCGGGTGGAGCTCAGCAAAACGAACGGGCTCGCCGAATCCGTTTCACAATTGAATGCGCGTCTGTGTGATATCAATATTCCTAATATGTTTGTCAGTTTGATCGTGATGGTCATCGACCTCACGAACGGAAACGCGACGTACGTAATCGCCGGGCACCCGCCTTTACTGGCATCACTCGGCGGGCAGCCGTGGGTCGATATCGGGGCTCCCGCCGGCTTAATCGCCGGCGTTCTCGATGACACCGTATACGAGACCGGGGGGGTCACCCTGCGGCCCGGCGATCGTTTGGTGCTGTATACCGATGGTGTTACGGAAGCCCGCGACGAGGATCGGAATTTCTACACGCAACCGCGTTTGAGGGAGTTTTTGAGCGATCTCGAGACCGATGATCCAGGTGTAATCGTCGAGGCCATTTTTAGTGACGTTGCGTCGTTCTCCGGGCGCATGCAGCAATCAGATGATATTACGGTAGTCACGGTGAAGTACCTGGGACATAAGGGCTAAGACAACGACGCCGATTTCAATCGGTACCGGATTCTACGACCAATGAACTTGGCAACTTTTCCCAGAGGATTTCGATGCTTTCCGGCGGAGGAGACGCGGGTTATCTGGCCGTGAAGTTCTGGCGCGCGTCTGCATGAGCGGGTAGGAACGATCATGGAGACACCCTCGTTATTGAAACGACCGGACAGAACGATCAAACTTGGCTGGGCCGCGTGGGGACCTTTCACAGCGAAGCCCTGCGTGTGATCGAGCGCTTCACGGCGACGAGTTCGCAGACGATGTCCTATGAGGCGACCCTCGAGGACCCGTCCATTTTCACCGAGGTTTGGCGTGGCGAAGTGCCGATGCTCGCAGCGGACTGCCAGATATACGAATATACCTGTACAAGGGGTCTGACCGATTGATCGCTGGAGGAATTAAAGCTTGATTCCTCGATCACCTTTACTTCTGAACAGCTATTTCGCATTAAGTCGTGACCATTCGATTTTTTATGCGCGTGCGGCCGTATACTTTGTCGCCGTAAGCGTGTCAATTCGAGGTCTTGATGAGTATTAGACACCGGCTGCAGAAAACGAAAATTATCGCCACGATCGGACCGGCCTGCGATGACGAATCCGTCCTCCGCGACATGATCTCCGAAGGTGTCAACGTAGCGCGCCTGAACCTTTCGCATGGTGATTTCGAACAGCATGGGGAGCGGATCACGCGGGTCCGGCGTGCGGCGGACGCGGTCGGCGTCAACCTCGCAATCATGATCGATACGCGAGGACGCGAAATCCGCACCGGCAAGCTGGAAGGCGGCTCGGTGACGCTTGCGCCAGGTCAGGAATTTACACTTTATACAGACGAACGCCTTGGCAATGCTGAAGGTGTGGCGGTGTCGCATGCCACACTTCACGACCATGTCAGCCTGCGCGATCGCGTGCTCCTCGACGACGGACTCATCGGGCTTAGTGTTACCGGCATTTCGCTCGGTGCGATTCGATGCCGCGTTGAAAACGGTAGCACCTTGCATGACCGCAAGGGTGTTAACCTGCCGGATAATCCCAACATCTTCGAATCGATCGATTCCGACGTCGGGGGCGATCTCGAGTTCGTCGCCGCCCAAGAAGCAGAGTACGTGGCGGCATCGTTCATTCGCGATGCGGCTGATATCGAGCGGCTGCGGGGCAAATTGACCGAACTGGGTGCCGATACGCCCATCATCGCCAAGATCGAGAGCCGCGGCGGTGTTGAGAACCTCGATGAAATCATTGCCGTCGCTGATGGAACGATGGTGGCGCGCGGCGACCTCGGCGTTGAGTTGGATCTCGCCCAGGGGCCGACCATCCAAAAGCGCATCATTCGCAGCACGGTGACCAATGGCAAACCCGTGATCACCGCGACCCAAATGCTCGATTCAATGGAGCGTAACCCGCGTCCGACCCGCGCGGAGGTCAGTGACGTTGCAAATGCGATACTAGACGGTACCTCGGCGGTGATGCTCTCGGGCGAAACGGCTGTAGGCGCCTACCCGGTCGAATCCGTCCGTACGATGGTGCGCCTGGCCCGGGAAGCGGAAGCAGGTCTGCCGGAATTCGGCCACCTGCAACAGATCCTGCCGCACCCGGCAAACGTCGTCACGGAAGCCGTGGCCCAGGCGTCCATCACGATGGCCAATCATCTCAAAGCCGTGGCCATCATCGCGCTCACCGAAACCGGCTTCACTTCCCGACTAATCTCGAAGTATCGCCCTGACTGCCCGATTCTCGCCGTAACCTCGTCACCTCGAGTCGTGCGCCGTCTCGCCATGAACTGGGGTGTTCTCGCCATGCATTACGAAGGCAACGGTACGGACGACGACAAGCTTGCCTTCGCCACGGACCGCGCAAAGGCATCGGGCTACGCACGCCCGGGCGATATCATTGTCGCGACGGCTGGGAGTCAACGTCAGGCCGGTAGTACTGATTTAATACGGGTCCTAACCGTCGAGTGACGAGCGCGCGCGGCGCGAGGAAAAAAAAGTGCCAGGAATATTTGCAGCTGCGATCAAATAGACCTGACACCTTTTCGTCCCAAAAGAAACACCGCTTAGGATCTATTGCCCCGACACATATTTTGTCGACAAAATGAAATTAACCAGCTCTACTTAGAGAAGGATTTACTATGGAAATGGCGGAACTCGAAAAGCGACTCACCCGGATCGAAGACATTGAAGCGATAAAGCAACTCAAAGCGCTCTATTGTGAGATCTGCGACGATATGCACAACCCCGATAGAATCGATTCGTTATTTGCCGAAGATGCCTTCTGGGAAAGTGCCGATTTTGGAAAAGCCGAGGGACATGAGGCTATTCGCGAATTATTTCGCGGCTTTCAAAAAATGTTCAGCTTTTCTCAGCACAACATCATGAATCCAAGAATCGAAGTCGACGGGGGCCGTGCTACAGGCATATGGTACATAATGGGCCCGTGGACCTATTCCGAAAACAATGAGGAGAAGTGGTTAGCCCTGAGATATGACGACGATTACGTGAAAATAAACGGTGAGTGGAAGTACCAACATTTACGGGTGGCACTTCGAATGGTTGCTGATAGGTAAGGGACGGATGTAACTAACTACACCATGCAAACAATGCGGACGGCGGACGGCTGACCGCTCCGTCCTTTCGCTGACTATCCAGTCCCCCATCAAGCTCCGGTTATCCCAACTGTAGCTCTATTTAGGCGCAATCGCCGAAAATGTCGCCAGATTCTGATAAATACGTTCCGGCACTTGGCTACGCACCATTAACTCGCTTCTACGATATTGTGGCCGGGCTGACGGCGCGCGAGAACACGTTCAAAAGTGCGCTAATCGCCCAGGCTTCAATCAAACCCGGCTCTGAAATACTCGATGTAGCGTGCGGAACTGGAACGCTCGCGCTGCTTTTAAAATCCCTGCATCGCGATGCGAACGTAACGGGAATCGACGGCGATCCGACGATACTAAACATAGCGCGATCGAAAATTGACAAAGCCGAGCTAACAATAAAACTGGATCAAGGTCTATCGTATGAGTTGCCTTATGGGGATGAACATTTCGATATCGTTATGTCCAGTTTGTTTTTTCACCACTTAAGCCGCGATCTGAAAGACCGAACCGCTAAGGAGATGTATCGAGTATTAAAGCCTGGCGGGATGATCCACATTGCTGATTGGGGCAAGCCTGATAACGGATTCATGGCGTTTCTGTTTTACGGAATACAACTTTTGGACGGATTCAGTAACACCGATGACAACCGGAAGGGGCTATTAACACAAATCTTTAAAGAAGCGGGGTTTGGAGATACTTTCGCGCGCGAGACGTTCGGCACAATGTTTGGAACGATGGCGCTTTACAGTGGAAAAAAATACAGCTAGCAGGGCGATCGAGGCCGACGCGTTACGGCAGGCTCCTTTGGGCCGGCATTGCATTTTTGCGCCAAACGGCTCTGCTGTAACACGACTGTTATCCAAAACCTTATGCGTATTGGAGTAAGAATTATGGACCTGAACCCGCTCGCTACTCTCGACGAAGTTCAACCTAAGGATTTGGATACTGGCCCGGTGGTGGTGCTTAATCTTTTGAAGTTCAAATCCGGTGACTCTCTTAAAACATATCTCGAATACATCAGGCGCGTGATGGCGGATTGCGCAGATAGCGGGATAGAACTCGTCTACGCTGAGAAACTTAAAGAACAAATTCAAGGTGAAATTGGAGATTGGGATAGCGTCCTTCTCGTTAGGTATCCAAGCCGACGTGCTTGCTACGAAATGTTTCGCTCCGACAAATACCAAGCTCTCCACCCTTTGGCCGGAGAAGCCCTCGAGAGCCGTATCTTGTGGGCATCCGAACCGGTGCTGCCTTACAAAACTCAGACGGTTGAATTTGATGGGGGAGAGTGGCTGGAAATGCTCAACGCGATGAACAATTGAATGCGTTTAACCAGCCGCCCAACCTGACCGCCTATTTGTCACACGCTCCGTACTCGCAACGTCCGCGCCAGCTTAGCTCAAGCTTATACGGCAGAAGGAGGCATGTAGATGTATCAAGTCTACGGAGATATTCAGTCCGGCAATTGCTACAAGGTCAAACTGCTCATGAATCATCTCGAACTGGCGCATGAGTGGGTAGAAGTAGATATCCTGCAAGGTGAGACGAGGACCGAAGAATTTTTGGCCAAGAATCCCAACGGCAAAATCCCTGTTCTCGAACTGACCTCCGGAGAATGTCTTTGCGAGTCGAATGCAATACTCAACTATCTAGTGTGCATCCCTAAACGCGATGCGGTTGAAATAAAAAGGAAAATTTGTCGCTTAAGGGATCGAAACCTCCGGTGGGTCGTGATCTAATGGAACTTCAAACCTCTGATTTTCCACACAATCATCGACACCACAGGAGGGGGAATGCGTCAGAAACGCACGGCCCAAGCGAGTATATACGAGCTGTTTGCTGACCATGACCTGGGGCGAGAGCTGCAGGGCATGTCCGAGTGGCTCGATGCTCACCCCAAGGTCCTCACGCCGGTCATGAACGATCTGTGTCGGCGGGGTTTGAAGCCCACCGGTCGACGCGGACTGTCGGCGGAGTCGGTGCTGCGCTGCGCGGTGCTCAAGCAGCACCGGCAATTGAGTTACGAGGAGCTGGCCTTTCACCTGCAGGACTCGGCGAGCTTTCAGGCCTTCGCCCGGTTGCCGGGTAATGAACGTCCGAAGAAGTCTGCCTTACAGCGGGTGGTCTCGGCGATCCAGGTATCGACGTGGGAGTCTATTCATCGCGCCCTGCTGGCGACGGCGAAAGAGACGCGCATTGAGCCGGCACAGCGTGTACGGATTGATAGCACGGTAACGGACAGTGCCATCCACGCGCCGAGCGACAGTCATCTGCTGTGGGATGGCGTGCGTGTTGTGGTTCGTCTGCTCGCACAGGCGCGCGAGTTGCCTGGCGCGCCGGAGTTGTGCTTCGTGAACCACACTCGATTGGCGAAGAAGCGTGCGCGGGCGCTGTGGTATGCGCGTGGTGCGAAGCAACGCCAACGTCTGTATCGCGATTTGATTGGGGCGACGCGTTCAACCTTGGAAGCGGTAGCGAGGGTACGTGAGCAGCTGCTGAGCCCGGGCGTCACCGGCGTTGAACTGCCGGACTGGCTAGCGCAGGTAGCGCACTACGAAACACTTGTTCTGCAGGTGATTTCGCAAACTGAGCGGCGGGTGTTCGGCGGTGAGAAGGTCCCCGCGAGCGAGAAGTGCGTGAGCTTGTTCGAGCCGCATACCGACATCATCATAAAGGGTGCGCGCGACGTTCAGTACGGACACAAAATCAATCTGGCTTCGGGGCGCAGTGGCCTCATCCTCGACGTGGTCATCGAGCGAGGCAATCCGGTCGATAGTCAGCGCTTCATGCCGATGCTCGAACGGCATCGAACACACTACGGGACGATGCCACGACAGGTCGCCGCCGATGGCGGCTATGCGAGCCTCGACAATCTCCGGGCGGCGAAAGCAGAAGGCATCGAAGACGTTGCCTTCCACAAGAAGCGCGGGCTCGCGATCGCCGACATGGTCAAGAGTCAGTGGGTCTATCGACGCTTGCGCAACTTCCGCGCCGGCATCGAGGCCGGTATCTCCTGCCTGAAGCGTGCATACGGATTGGCACGTTGCACCTGGAAGAGCCTGCCGCACTTCGAAGCCTACGTGTGGTCTTCTGTGGTCGCCTACAACCTCAGCCTGCTCGCGCGCTATCAACTCGAATAGCGACGTTCACTCGCACTAACTGACCTCCTCGATATCGTCGAACGGGCGACTTTGGGTTGCAGCGCTCTGCGGCCGGCGAACGTACTCACAATTACGCTCGAAGAGCCCTTCGACCCCCACCGAACCGCCGCTACCGCTCCAACAACCTACTTTCAACACCTCGATTTCTCCGTGCCCATCGAAGAAAATGCCTGTTTATGGACGGACACTAGCTAGCTCACGGCACCAGCTACTTGCCGGATGAGCCTCCATGGGAAAGAGCCAATGTTCTAAAATGGCAGTTCTTTGAACAATATAGCCACGAGCCGTACATTGCGGTCGCAAGATTCATTGCAAAGTACCTTGAGGCCGGACAGTACCCGAAGAGCTGCCGTGCGCAGAATTTGCTCGCACAGGCGCGCGAGTTGGCGCGCCGGAGTTGTGCTTCGTGAACCACACTCGATTGGCGAAGAAGGTGCGCGGGCGCTGTGGTATGCGCGTGGTGCGAAGCAACGCCAACGTCTGTATCGCGATTTGATTGGGGCGCAGGAAGCGGTAGCGAGGGTACGTGAGCAGCTGCTGAGCCCGGGCGTCACAATGCCGGACTGGCTAGCCAGAGCGCACTACGAAACACTTGTTCTGCAGGTGATTTCGCAAACTGAGCGGCGGGTGTTCGGCGGTGAGAAGGTCCCCGCGAGCGAGAAGTGCGTGAGCTTGTTCGAGCCGCATACCGACATCATCATAAAGGGTGCGCGCGACGTTCAGTACGGACACAAAATCAATCTGGCTTCGGGGCGCAGTGGCCTCATCCTCGACGTGGTCATCGAGCGAGGCAATCCGGTCGATAGTCAGCGCTTCATGCCGATGCTCGAACGGCATCGAACACACTACGGGACGATGCCACGACAGGTCGCCGCCGATGGCGGCTATGCGAGCCTCGACAATCTCCGGGCGGCGAAAGCAGAAGGCATCGAAGACGTTGCCTTCCACAAGAAGCGCGGGCTCGCGATCGCCGACATGGTCAAGAGTCAGTGGGTCTATCGACGCTTGCGCAACTTCCGCGCCGGCATCGAGGCCGGTATCTCCTGCCTGAAGCGTGCATACGGATTGGCACGTTGCACCTGGAAGAGCCTGCCGCACTTCGAAGCCTACGTGTGGTCTTCTGTGGTCGCCTACAACCTCAGCCTGCTCGCGCGCTATCAACTCGAATAGCGACGTTCACTCGCACTAACTGACCTCCTCGATATCGTCGAACGGGCGACTTTGGGTTGCAGCGCTCTGCGGCCGGCGAACGTACTCACAATTACGCTCGAAGAGCCCTTCGACCCCCACCGAACCGCCGCTACCGCTCCAACAACCTACTTTCAACACCTCGATTTCTCCGTGCCCATCGAAGAAAATGCCTGTTTATGGACGGACACTAGCTAGCTCACGGCACCAGCTACTTGCCGGATGAGCCTTGGGAAAGAGCCAATGTTCTAAAATGGCAGTTCTTTGAACAATATAGCCACGAGCCGTACATTGCGGTCGCAAGATTCATTGCAAAGTACCTAGGCCTACCCGAAGAGCGCCGGGCAGAATTTGAGGCCAAGAAGGAAGGGGGAAACAAAGCGCTCGCAGTTATGGAAGGACAATTGTCCGAAACTGAATTTCTTGTCAATGGCGCACTGACCATTGCAGATATATCGTTGTACGCCTATACGCATGTCGCGCATGAGGGTGGCTTTGACCTTTCGGCGTACCCAACCATTGGCGCATGGCTAAATCGTGTGGCCAGTCACCCACGTCATATAACCATGTCGCAAGCGGCCGTATAACAAGCTCATGAAAGGGCGATAAAGGGGGACAGATAAAGGGGGACATTCAGCTTTTATAATGAAAAAGCTGAATGTCCCCCTTTACCCTGGGTTCACCTGCGCCGCGGGCGAGAAGCAGCCGACAAAAAGGGCAGTGATCAGTTGTCACCGACCGTTTTCATGGTACGCAATGATTGCGTAGCTGCGCGTCCTCAATCGAAAGGAGGTCTGTCACCAGGGATCGGTGCTTGCTCGATCAGTTCGAGCATGATCCCGTCGGGATCCCTGAAGATCACGACCTTGCGTTCGCCGAATTCCCCCATGTCCCACGTATCGACGGGCCCGATAGGTGCGTGCCCGGCGCGCTGCAGCCGTGAGCGTGCGGCTTCGATGTCGTCGACCTCGAAGGCCACGCGCATGATGCCGAGATTAGTCGGTGACTTATACGGCTCGCCGTAGGGCTTCGGTTGGGCCCATTCGAGCACGTCGATCGGGCTCCTCGAGTCGGAGCGTACGCCCATTAGCGTCGCCGCGAAGAGCATCTGGCCGTCGGTGAATTCGGAGCCGTCCGGATTGCGAAGCGAGTCGCCAAGCGATCCGTTGGTGGCCGGTTGCGGTTCCGAGGGCGCCAGATACACCGTCAGATCGAGCCCGAGAATGTCGCGGTAAAACCTGTATGAGGTCTCGAGCTTGCGGACGTTAAGATTGCAGTGATGCATCATGCCCGGGAACGCGATCGTGCCCTCGGGGGCTTCCGCGGCGATCATCTCCAGGGTATTTCCGTCGGGGTCCCGATATGCGAAGACGGTAACTCCGTAGCCATCGGGCGTTAACATGATCCAACTGGGCTCCCCGTAGGGCCTGCCACCGTTGGCGAGCACGTTGGTATAGGCTTCATCGAGGTTGTTGACAAAGGAATTCTGGCGGTAGATGCCGACATGGTTTGCCTCGCGATAGGGTGCGCCCGTGGGTTTGGGTGACTTCCACTGGATTAGGTGCATCAGCCGAGCGGGGAATTCCGCTTTGAAATCGCCCGGCGGCGAGGCATCCTTTTTGTTCTCGAGCACCCACCCCTCGAACTCCCCGTGCTCGATGCCGAGCCCGAGGTAGCTTTGGGCGGGACCATTGATGCGCTCCCGCCGCCGCACCGGGAATGTCTTCTCGTAAAACTCGACCGAGCGATCGAGATCGGAGACATTTATTACGACGTGAGAGAAGCGGTTGATGTGTCCACGCAGCCCGTAAGCTAACCGATCGATCGTCGTCGCTTCGCCTTTGGGCTTACCCTTGGTGGCCATGTGAGTCCCCTTCGGTAGTACTGCTTCATAGGTAGGATCTTAGGCGTTGAACTGCTACGCCGAGGTGTTACCGAGCGGCACAATAAAACCACAGAGTTCAAAGGCCGTTTACAGGTCACAAGATAATAGTTTTCTCTGTGAACTCTGTGGTTCCTCAAAAACCGACCTGTGATAGTTGCTTAGGCATTGAGCGCCGATTCTGTTGCCAAGTCACCTTTGACCCGGGTATGCATCATGACGCGTACCTCACTGTGATCGTAGGGCCGTGCACGATGCAACACGCAGCGGTTGTCCCACACGGCAATATCGCCAGGCTGCCAGGCATGCATGAAAGTCCGTGGCGGCTGACAAGTAAACGTCACGAGTTCGGCGAGTAATTCGTCCGACTCATCCGCATCATATCCTTGGATCCCGTAGGCATGCCGCCCGATGTAAAGGGCGGGCCGCTTGGTTACCGAATGTACCTTGACCAACGGGTGCAATGGCGGCTCGCCTTCGAAAAAACCGTAGCCTGCGCCTACGGCGACCTGATGCCCGATCTTCGCCTGGGAATAAAAGAAAGAGTGATACGCGGTTAGATCAGCGATGCGCTCCTTTGTCGCTTGGTCGAGCGCATCATAGGCGGCCCGTACGTCTGCCCATTCCGTCTCTCCGCCTCCCGACGGCACAACGTGCGCGGACAACACCGAAGCTTTTGCCGACAGCGGCATGTAAGAACTGTCCGTGTGCCAGCCCTCGTTGCCGCGCAAGAGCTGCATCCGATGGGTGTCGTCATCCATCAGGCCGCCGTTTACATCCTTGTTGGTGACGGGAAGGGTCTTGAGCTTATCGACGAGAATCTCGATTTCTCCGAAACGCAGGGCAAAGTCGACTTGTGCCTTGGCGGACAGGGCCTGACCCGGGAAAATCAGCACAGCGTATTGGTGGAACGCGTCCTCGACCTCGCGCCAGGTGAGGTCATCGAGCGCGGCGAGATCCACGTCGGTAAGGATCGCCCCGAGGGTCGCTTCGGTAGGTCGAATCGTCAGCGGCATACTTTATTTGGATTTGCTAGCCTGGTCGACGCGCCGTTACGCGAATTTCTACGATGCCGCCCGGAATTGCGAACTCGGAGATGCCAATCGCCGTCCACGCCGGATAGGGTTCTTTCATATACCGATCTTTGACCTCGAGGAAGGTCTCCATATGCCCTTGCAGACCGACATGAAACGTCGTCATTTCGATGATGTCGGCGAAACCAACCTTGGCTTCGGACAATACCTCGTTCAAATTATCGAACGCGAGTGCGAATTGAGTTGCGGGATCATCGGGCACGCTGCCGTCGGCCAGTTTGACACCCATGACGCCCGAGCAACGTACATGCTCGCCATCGATCACGGCAGGCGCGAAATGATAGCTGTCGTAGAAGCTCTGCATGGAAGCGGGAATGATCCGATCAGCCATGGGGCCTTCTCCTTCTTGTTTAATGCTTGAACTCTGGGGTGGGAATTCCACGGCCAGTATACCCATTCATCCGATACACGAGCTCGAAATAACTGAACGGTCCCTGGAAACCCAAGCATCCTCGCAGAAAGGCCTGAGGGCAGTAAGCTCACGCAGTAAAATGATATGATTCATAAGCTTACGTTCGTCGAGGCGGGCGCGGGCTATAATTGATGCCTTCTAAGCCCCCGCGTCTGATAATTGGTGAATAGGGCCCGGGACCATGAAATATGGGCAAGTCTGGGTACGCGGGATACCGGCGCCCAAAAGGCTGAAAGTTCCTGAGGTTTGCGAGTGACAGCATCATCTGAGAAAGCCTTGGCGGACTGGACCGCGCGGGCGCTAAAAGAGTCGAAGGCGGCGTCGCTGGACGATCTCGATTGGCTGACGGCGGAGGGTATCGTCGTCAAACCGGTCTATACGGCGGCGGACCTGGCCGAATTGGAGCACATCGGGTCGATGCCGGGCGTCGCACCCTTTGTGCGCGGGCCGCGCGCGACGATGTACGTGGGCCGGCCTTGGACCGTCCGCCAATATGCGGGATTTTCCACCGCCGAGGAATCTAACGCCTTTTTCCGCAATAACCTTGCCGCCGGTCAGACGGGCCTGTCCGTTGCCTTCGATCTTGCGACCCATCGCGGCTATGACTCGGATCATCCGCGGGTCGCCGGTGATGTCGGCAAGGCGGGCGTCGCCATCGATAGTGTCGAGGACATGAAGATCCTCTTCGACGGCATCCCGCTCGACAAGATGTCGGTGTCCATGACGATGAACGGTGCAGCCTTGCCTGTGATGGCGATGTTCATCGTCGCCGCCGAGGAGCAGGGCGTCGAGCAGACAGCGCTGTCCGGAACCCTGCAAAACGATATCCTCAAAGAATTCATGGTGCGTAACACCTATATCTATCCGCCGGCGCCGTCGATGCGGATCGTTGCCGACATCATCGCCTACACCGCACGCAACATCCCCAAATACAATTCGATCTCAATCTCGGGTTATCACATGCAGGAAGCCGGTGCGACCTGTGTCCAGGAACTCGCATTCACGATTGCCGACGGCATCGAATACGTGCGCGCCGCCTTGAACACTGGTTTGAAGGTCGACGAGTTTGCACCACGCCTGTCCTTCTTCTTTTGTATCGGTATGAATTTTTTCATGGAGGTCGCGAAGCTACGCGCCGCCCGATTGCTCTGGAGCAAGCTGATGCAAGAGCTGTTCGAGCCGCAAGACCCGCGCTCGCTAATGCTGCGGACCCACTGTCAGACCTCCGGCGTCAGTCTCACCAGCCAAGACCCGTACAACAATGTGATCCGCACGACGCTCGAGGCTTTGGCAGGGGCATTCGGCGGGACGCAGTCGCTGCACACGAATTCCTTTGACGAGGCGCTCGCACTGCCGACCGAAATTTCATCCCGCATCGCGCGTAATACGCAATTGATACTTCAACAAGAGAGCGGCATTACCAAGGTCGTCGATCCTCTGGCGGGCTCGTATTACGTTGAATCCTTGACGGCGTCCATCGCGAGCGAAGCGTTGAAGCTGATCCGCGAGGTCGAGGAGCTGGGCGGCATGACCAAGGCCGTCGAGTCGGGTATGCCGAAATTGCGAATTGAACAATCGGCGGCTGAGCGGCAGGCGCGAATCGACCGCGGCGAGGAAGTGATCATCGGCGTGAACAAGTATCAACGAGATGACGAACCCGAGGTCGACATCCGCGAGATCGACCATACGGCGGTCAGCGACGCCCAGATTGCACGTTTGGCCCAAGTGCGCCGTGGGCGCGATGCGGACAAGTGTGCGGCGACCCTGCAAGCGTTGACCGACGCCGCATCTAGCGGTGAACGCAACCTCCTCGAGCTCGCGGTCATCGCTGCGCGCGAACGTGCTACGGTAGGCGAGATATCCGATGCCTTGGAAGCGGTGTGGGGGCGACACCAGGCGGTGACGCAGTCGGTCAGTGGTGTCTACGGCGCGGCCTACGAGGCGGATACGGTATTCATGGGTATTAAGCACGACGTAGAAGATTTCGCCCGGTCGGAGGGCCGGCGACCGCGCATGCTCGTGGTCAAGCTTGGGCAGGATGGGCATGACCGCGGCGCGAAGGTGATTGCAACTGCGTTCGCGGATATCGGTTTTGACGTCGACATCGGGCCGCTTTTTCAGACCCCCGAAGAGGCCGCGCGTCAAGCATTGGAGAATGACGTGCACGTTATCGGCGTATCGTCGCAAGCGGCCGGGCACAAAGCGCTGGTGCCGGAATTGATCGCCGCTTTGGATGCGCAAGACACCAGCGACATTCTCGTTGTTTGCGGCGGGGTGATCCCACCGCAGGACCACGACGAACTGTACGACGCAGGCGTCGCCGCAATCTACGGGCCCGGTACGAACATTCCCGAAGCGGCCCAGCAAGTGCTCGGGCTCATCCGCTCACAACGAACGCACAAGCAAGCTATGCCCGGCAGCTGAGCTGGACCTGAATTTCGGGTAGGCGCAGCCCGAGGGGAGCGGGCGAGCGCAGCCTATGGCGGCATTAACTGCCTAAGACGCCATATTAAGAACACGATAACAATGGATGAAATAATCAAACAAGTGGAACAAAGGCGGGCCGCTGCGCGTGCGGGTGGCGGCCAACGGCGAATTGACACGCAGCATGCGAAGGGCAAGCTCACGGCTCGTGAGCGTATTGAGTTGCTGCTCGACGAAGGCAGCTTTGAAGAGTGGGACATGTTCGTCGAGCACGATTGCAACGACTTCGGCATGGCAGAAAAAACGATTCCGGGCGATGGGGTCGTCACCGGCTATGGCACCGTCAACGGTCGGCTCGTCTTCTTGTTCAGCCAGGATTTCACCGTCTTCGGCGGATCCCTGTCGGCCGCGCACGCCCGCAAGATCTGCAAGGTCATGGACCAGGCGATGAAAGTCGGCGCACCCGTGATCGGACTGAACGACTCGGGCGGTGCGCGGATCCAGGAAGGCGTGGCCTCGCTGGGCGGCTATGCCGACGTATTTCAGCGCAATGTGCTGGCCTCGGGTGTGGTGCCGCAGATCTCCATGGTGATGGGACCGTGCGCCGGCGGCGCGGTGTATTCCCCGGCGATGACCGATTTTATCTTCATGGTCGAGGACAGCTCCTACATGTTCGTCACCGGTCCCGATGTCGTAAAGACAGTGACCCACGAGGAGGTCACGGCGGAAGAACTCGGCGGTGCCGCGACCCATTCGAGAAAATCCGGGGTTGCCGATCGTGCTTTTGAGAACGACACCGATGCGCTGATGATG
Source organism: Gammaproteobacteria bacterium (assembly GCA_963662545.2). GTDB lineage: Bacteria > Pseudomonadota > Gammaproteobacteria > JAYYZW01. The sequence goes on along the minus strand of CAXXLL010000002.1, from coordinate 2,192,014 downwards.
GTGCGGCAGTTCATCAATTACCTGCCGTCAAACAACCGTGAGAAACCTCCGGTATGGCCGTGCACCGATAGTGCTGTCCGGCAGGAACCGTCCTTGGACAAACTGATCCCGGACGACCCCGCCAAGCCGTATGACATCAAGGAGCTGGTGGTCAAGATCGCCGATGAAGCGAGCTTCTTCGAATTACAGCCGGATTACGCCAAGAATATCATCACCGGATTCATCCGTCTTGAAGGTTCGACCATTGGGGTCGTGGCCAACCAGCCGATGGTTCTCGCCGGCTGTCTGGACATTAACTCCTCGGTTAAAGCCGGACGTTTCGTGCGTTTTTGCGACGCCTTTAATATCCCCATTCTGACCTTTGTCGACGTACCCGGTTTCTTGCCTGGAACGGTGCAGGAGTACGGTGGCATCATTAAACACGGTGCTAAATTGTTGTTCGCCTTTGCCGAGGCTACAGTACCCAAAGTCACGGTGATCACACGCAAGGCCTATGGCGGCGCTTACGACGTCATGAGTTCCAAACATCTGCGCGGCGATGTGAATCTCGCATGGCCGAGCGCCGAGATCGCCGTGATGGGCCCTAAGGGCGCCGTTGAAATAATCTTTCGTCAGGATATCGGTGACGAGGAAAAGATCGCGCGGCGCACCGAAGAATATCGCGAGAAGTTCGCCAATCCGTTTATCGCGGGGCATCTCGGTTTCATCGACGATATCATCATGCCGCGCGACACCAGGCAGCGCGTCTGCCGATCGTTCGCCATGCTTAAAAATAAGGATCTGACCAACCCTTGGCGCAAACATGACAACATTCCGCTTTAGCGGCTTATGATCTGACACTAATCTAAATCGCCCGAAAAAAATAATGTACAATAAAATTCTGGTCGCCAACCGGGGAGAAATCGCGTGCCGTGTGTTCAAGACCGCGCGACGCATGGGTATTTCGACGGTCGCCGTGTATTCCGATGCGGATCGCGGAGCGCTCCATGTCGAGATGGCCGACGAAGCTGTGCATATCGGTGGCTCGGCATCGGCCGAGAGCTATCTCGTTAGTGAGCGGATCGTGGAGGCATGTCAAACGACCGGTGCTCAAGCCGTTCACCCCGGGTACGGATTCCTCGCGGAGAACGCCGATTTTCGCGCGATCTTAGAAGCCGCCGGCATCGATTTTATCGGCCCGGGCGCACAAGCCATCGAGACGATGGGCGACAAAATTACCTCGAAGAAGCTGGCAGAAAAAGCCGGGGTTAACACCATTCCGGGGTTCACGGGCGTGATCAAGGATACGCACGAGGCGGTGAAAAGAGCCAACGAGATCGCTTATCCCGTGATGCTCAAGGCCAGCGCAGGCGGTGGCGGTAAGGGCTTGCGCGTAGCGCGCAACGACAAGGAATGCCGGGACGGGTTTGAGCGCGCCGCCAGCGAGGCGCAGTCCAGTTTCGGCGATGACCGCATCTTCGTCGAGAAATACATCGAGCAGCCGCGTCACATTGAAATCCAGATCATCGCCGACACTCACGGGAATATCGTCTATCTCGGCGAGCGCGAATGTTCGATTCAGAGACGCCATCAGAAGGTGATCGAAGAGGCGCCTTCGCCGTTTCTCGATGACGCCACCCGCAAGGCGATGGGGGAGCAGGCCGTGGCGCTGGCCAGGGCCGTCGATTACGCCTCAGCTGGGACGGTCGAGTTCATCGTCGATCCCGACCGCAACTTTTATTTTCTGGAGATGAATACTCGCTTACAGGTCGAGCATCCGGTAACGGAATTCGTTACCGGTGTGGACCTCGTGGAATTGATGATCCGGGTCGCGGCCGGTGAGGCCTTATCTTTTGCGCAGACAGACGTTCAACTCAACGGTTGGGCTCTGGAAGTGCGCGTTTACGCGGAAGATCCGATGCGCGAATTCCTGCCGTCGACGGGGCGCTTGTTGGCTTACCGGCCGCCAGACGAAACCGCAAACGTGCGTGTCGATACCGGTGTATACGAAGGCGGTGAAGTATCGACCTTCTACGATCCCATGATCGCGAAGTTGGTGACCTACGGCGAAACCCGTGACGAGGCCATCGCTACGATGCAGCACGCTATCGACCGTTTTTATATTCGCGGCGTGCGGCATAATCTCGCCTTCGTGCGAGCCGTATTGGCCCATGAACGCTTCGTGTCAGGCCGACTCAGCACGGAGTTCATTGCGGAAGAATATCCAGAGGGGTTCTCGCGCGACGATGTCATGCCGAGGGATTTCGCACCGCTGGTCGCCGCCGTCGCATCGCTGCACCAACGTTATACCTCTCGCGCCGCTCACATCAACGGGCAGATGCCAGGGCGTGAACGCGTGTCGGGTAAGGTGGCGCGCGTCGTGTTTCTCGACGGCGCAGCTCATCCGGTTAGCGTCGCGCCAATAGAGGACGGGCACGACGTGGAGTACGGGGATCGAATTTATCGGGTGACGGGCGATTGGCAGATCGGCGCGCCGCTGTTCGAAGCGGTTATCGATGGCCAGCCAATGTGCATTCAGATAGAGCAGCCTGACTGGAAATATCGTTTGAGCTACGCCGGCGCTGACATTTCGGCCTGGGTGTTGACGCCACGCGCGGCGGAACTGAGTCGGTTCATGATTGAAAAAGAACCGCCGGATCTCTCGAACTACCTGATCTCGCCCATGCCGGGACTGCTAATCGGGGTGTCGGTGGAGGAGGGTAGCACCGTCGCGGCGGGCCAGGAAATAGCGGTTATCGAGGCGATGAAAATGGAGAACGTGCTGCATGCCGCGCGTGAAGCCGTGGTCAAGAAGGTTCTGGCGCGCGAAGGGGAAAGCCTGGCGGTTGATCAGCCGATTATCGAATTCGCCTGAATCCAATGCGCTGATGTCGAGGACCGACCGGTGAGTTCCAATACCGAGGCGCTCGTGGCCACTCTGAAGGTCGGCGACCGCCGCGCTCTCGCGCGTGCGATCACCCTGGTCGAGTCGACGCGGCCGGACCACCGCGACGCCGCGACGGCGTTACTCGCAAATCTCACTGCCGAGGGTGATAACACCATTCGCGTCGGGATTTCGGGCGTCCCTGGTGTCGGCAAGTCCACGTTCATCGAGCGATTAGGCAATCACGTGATCGACGAAGGTCACCGCGTCGCGGTACTGGCGGTCGATCCAAGCTCGACGGTATCCGGCGGGTCCATCCTCGGTGACAAGACGCGGATGCCGGAGCTGACGGCGCGCGAGGAGGCATTTATCCGGCCATCGCCAGCCGGCAAGACGCTCGGCGGCGTTACGCGACGAACCCGCGAAGCGATATTGTTGTGTGAGGCCGCGGGCTTCGATGTCGTCATTGTGGAAACGGTGGGCGTTGGGCAGTCGGAAACCGCCGTGGCCGACATGACGGACATGTTCGTGCTGCTGCTGCTCCCCGGCGGCGGTGACGAGTTACAGGGGATCAAACGCGGGATCATCGAGCTCGCTGATCTGGTCGTCGTCAACAAGGCCGATGGAGAAATGGTGCAGGCGGCCGGGCGAGCGGCGGCGGATTATCAGAATGCGCTGCAGTTCATGCGGCCGCGGCAAGATGACTGGGAGGTGCCGGTGCAGACCTGCTCAGCTTTGACCGGGGCGAACATAGCCGAAGTGTGGTCGACGATCCGCGAATTTCACCGTGAAATGAGTACCCGGGGTGCGGTCGCCGCGCGCCGCGCCGAGCAGGCGCGAAGTTGGATGTGGTCGGAAGCTGCAGAGTCCCTTTTGGACGAGGTTCGCGGCCATCCCGAGGTCGCGGATCAAGTCGAATTACTGGAGCGGGATGTAATGCAGGGTAAGATGCCCGCCACCGTCGCCGCGGATAGACTGCTGCGGATTTACCGTGGCGATCGGTGATCTTGGCAGTGGTAAATTTGCGCGTATGGTCGGCTCGCTGAAAGGTAACAGAAAAACATGATAGGCAAATTGAATCACGTCGCGGTCGTCGTCCCGGATCTCGAAGCCGCCACGCGCGTGTACCGTGATACGCTCGGCGCCCAAGTAACTAAGCCCGTGGACTTGCTGGCGCACGGCGTTACCACCGTATTCGTCGAGCTGCCGAATACCAAGATTGAACTCTTGCACCCACTGGGTAAGGAATCGCCGGTCGCGAAGTTCCTAGAGCGCAATCCCGATGGGGGCACCCATCACTTGTGTTACGAAGTCGACGATATCATCAGCGCCCGCGATCAACTCGTCTCTGCGGGCGCGCGCGTCCTCGGGGATGGTGAACCGAGAAACGGTGCCCACGATAAACCCGTGCTGTTTCTACACCCCAAAGATTTCTGCGGAACCTTGATCGAGCTAGAACAAGCGTAAGTCTGAATATCGGCGCCGATCACGCTTGGGGCAAGGTGGGGCCTCCCGATGCCTGTTCCCTAACAGGTTGTTGAAAAACGAGTTTTCAACAGCCTGCTAACGAAACGCCGGGATGATCTTATCCGCAAGATCCTTAAACGCATTACGCGCATGATCCGCTGCCGGCATTATGTTCACTTCCTTGATGCCCGTTTTCTCAAGTTCGTGGATTTGATCGATGATGTCCTCAGGCGAGCCGACCATGCAACTCGTGCTGATCGCCTCTGGCGTGATAAATCGACGCTCTTCAGGCATGTGATAAATGGCATGGCCTTCATGGATTTGTCGAAAACGTGACTCCTCTGGCAGGCTGAAATTATTTACCCGGTCAAGATATTCATCCCATAGATTAAGAAAGTAAGACGGAATGAGTTCATCTTTCCGACCGGCCTTGTTCCAAATCTCATAGAAGAAATGCAACTCGGTGGTGACCCAACTGCCAATTTCATTGATCACGCGATCGCTAGTGAGATTTTCGCCCGCTTGCAAGACTGACGTACACGTAAACAAGGTGCTGTGAAAATCATCGCTCAAGCTGCGCCCGGCCGCTTCTGCACCGGCACGAATATGACCGAAGGCGTTCCCGATTTGCTCAGCATCGCGACCGATCGTTGTCCAACCGTCGCCATAAGCCCCAGCCGCCTGGCACGCTTTCGGACCATTGGCAGCGATATAAATCGGGATGTGGTTGTCGAGATTCACGAAATAGCGATCACGGTGTAGGAACTCTACCTCCCGGGTCACACCCCGATAGGTGTAATCCACAGCATTACCATCGAGAAGTTCGCGTACCACGCGTAAATACTCGCGAAACTCCGTAACGGGCATTGGGTCTTGCCCCATGACGCGCATGGCCGTATGCCCGGTGCCCAGGCCCAGAAACACCCGCCCCGGCGCCAATTGATTGATGCTGCCAATGGAATGCGCGGTGACCGGCGCAATGCGGGTGCCGGCGATCGAAACGCCGGTGCCGATCTGGATTTTGCTGGTGTTCGCGGCCGCCAGCGCGAGGATGGCGTAGCAGTCCGACCAAATCATCTGCGAATCCGGCACCCAAGCCCGGTCAAATCCCAGCTCTTCCGCGTATTGGACGAGATCCCAGCGATCGATATGCGGCGCTATAGTGATCCCGAATTTCATGATGTGACCTCCCATTCGGTCGCGTGAATCGTCTTGCACAATTAAGGTGCCGGCCTATTTTCAGCCGCCAAGAAATGGTACCAGATTCATTTTTGGTCGTGCCTGCTGCATTGCAGCGCTCGGCGAGCGCGTCAAAGGGCGTGATCGAACCAGGGTCCTGCTGTAAGTTGCGAGTCAGGGCAATGGTCTGTGACGATCGGCAGCGAGAGTCCGGAGCAATGTTGGACAAAACTCGCCAGACAATCGCGCGCACGATTTCCCCGCCAATCAATGGCGCCGTATTCAGCGCGCCGAAGGTTATCGTTGGATTCTGGTGAACGGTGTGGTCACGTTCAAAGATGGCGAGTGCACGGGGGCGACGCCAGGCAGGCTGTTGCGGCTAAATCGTTTGGGCGAGCAGGAAGCTGGGGACCGAGCAGCCGCTTAATCGCTGGCAACTGAACATCGGCTCAGGTGCGAAGTCCATCCTGGATCTCGAACTCGGCATGGGAATGGAAGGGGCCGGAGTTCCGGCGCTAAGTGAGGGTGGGGTGGCGTAGGAACCTCGTTGTCACTCTCGCAAAATAACCTGAACGTCCAAGTTTGGGCAAGATTCGAACGCGCAGCGTACATTCACGGCGCGGCGATCGTTACCGCGAATGTCCGATACTTCAGTTACCATAATAAAACTTCAAATGTTTGATCCAAAACCCCATCATTACTCAGTCTCTTTTAATGGCAATGCCGCTGATGCTTTTAATGTAGCAAGAGTAGCCTTGTTGTCACTGGGATTCGAGGTCCTGGTTGACTCTGATACAGATCTAGAGGCAGAAGGTCCCGGCATGCATAGCAATCAACAACCGGATCTATTGGGTGCAACTTTAATTAAATTCCATATAACTGATTCAACAATCAGCGTAACGGCAACACTTGGAGGTGTTGCTACGATGAAGACCTTTGTCTATTTGTTTCCGCCTGGGCTGGTGCTATCGCTTTTTATTATGAGTAGCCTGTTTGGCGATGCTGCTTTATCTGATTATCTTGCAATCAACAACCGGATCTATTGGGTGCAACTTTAATTAAATTCCATATAACTGATTCAACAATCAGCGTAACGGCAACACTTGGAGGTGTTGCTACGATGAAGACCTTTGTCTATTTGTTTCCGCCTGGGCTGGTGCTATCGCTTTTTATTATGAGTAGCCTGTTTGGCGAAAGCGTATCAGGGCTGCTTTATCTGATTATCTTGCCGTGGTTACTTATTGCGCCATTAATCGGGCGCAAACTTGAAAGTACGACAACAACAGCCGTGGACAGGCTTGTACGCGGCATGGCGGAAGCTAAACCTAAGTAGCAGGTTTGCTACTAATTCAATTATGACTCAGGACGAAATAAACAGGGCGGAATGGGAGAAGCCGGAAAACTGGACGGCAGGTTCAAAGAGGTGGTGTGTTTATTTTAGCCATGCTGATTTAAGAACGTTTGTTCCGAAGCGGAATCCATCTCATGGTTGGACGCTCAACCTGGCAAAGCGCACTGGTGTCGCATGGTTGATCGTGTGTATTGTTGGCCCCGTGACCATTACCCTGGTCGTTACAACAACAATTATTATTTTGCTGATGCCGAATTAATAGATAATATTTCGGGACACCCTTGAACACCGAAGCGCTCAGCTCTATTTTTCTTCGGCAATAAAACAGGGACAGGTCTTTCACTGCTACCTAAAAATACGGCAAACCAGACCCTGATCCCTCGGTTGTAACTTACCAGGCTTCTCCGAAAGGCCGCACTTCCACGTTGAAAGACCATGCCGAAGGCTCTTGGTGCGCAACCTGGTAGACGGTTTCCGCGATGGCGTCGGGTTGGATGAAGTACTCGTCCGGTTTGTCGTCCATCATCTCCCGGGTCCACTCGAGGTCAATCACGGCATCGATAACGAGGTAGGCAACGTGTACGCCCTTAGGCCCGATTTCGCGGGCCATCGCTTCGGCCAGGATGCGTTGGGCAGCTTTGGTGGGGGCGAAAGAGGCGAAACGCGGTTTTCCGCGTAGAGCGGACGTGTTGCCGGTGGCCATGATGAACCCACGCCCTGCGTCAAGCATTGCCGGCGCGAGCGCGCGGGCGAGATAGAGAAACCCTATCGTATTGATTTGGAAATTGCGATTCAGATCGCCGGGATCGATTTCGAGGAACGTGCCGAACGTGCCGCGGACGGCGTTGTGGATGAGGATCTCGGGTTGCCCTAAGTGCGTGACTACCTGCTCGACAGTCGCGTTTACCGCCGATTCATCCGCCACGTCGCAGACGTAGCCCGCTGCACCGCCAATCTCAGCTTCAAGACGTTTGAGCCGAGCTTCATCGCGCGCGAGCATCGCGACGCGGTATCCACCGGCCGCGAATCGTTTACTGAGCGCTGTGCCGGTGCCGGGGCCAACGCCGCTAATTAGACATACCTTATCGTTCACTTAAATAAATTTGAGATAAAAACCTCATCTGATCCTACTTATTACTTAATCCAGCGCGTGGATCGCGAGCGGCTTCTCGACGCCTTTCACCGAGGTGTCCGGCAAGGCACGCATTGGGAAACTCGGGTCGACGGTCTGTTTGAGCGTCTCGGTGAGGATGATATCGACCGCAAACTGTCGCGTCAGATCCTGCACGCGCGCCGCCACGTTCACGGTACGCCCGACGAAGGCGAACTCCTTCAGCCGCTGGCTGCCGACGAGGCCCACTACGCCCGTGCCGCGATGCAGACCGATCCCGACCAAGAGCTGGGGCAAATCCCGGCTCGCCAGTTCGCGGTTATAGTCCGCCAGCGCCGCACGCATGGCGAGCGCGGCGTGTACGCTGTCGTCGCCCTGCCAGGGATTGGGATCCGTGGCCCCAAAAAAGGCCAGGATCCCATCGCCGATAAACGTAGAAACGTAGCCGCGATGATCCCCGATGGCCTGGCTCATGCGTTCGAAGTAGCCATTCAGCACGCCCACCAGTACGCGCGGTTCCAGGTTCTCGCTCAACGCAGTAAAGCCGACCAGATCGGCGAACAAAACCATCACCTCTTTCTTTTCTCCGAAGTCGGTGACACCCTCGGCGATGATGCGCTCGATCACTTCATCGGGTGCAAAACGGCTGAAGGCCATCTGCAGGTTTTCGAGTTCGGAGGCCGCCGCCTTGAGACGTCGCAGCAAGAGTTTCGATTCACGTTCGGCGCGCCACGCGAACACGCCGATAATGAGGATTGCGGCGCCGAGCGCCGCGCCAAGCCATGGGCTCATGCGCGCATGCCGACGATCACCCCAAGACGGCACAGCGAATTCAACAGCGACACCGCGCCGAGAAAATCGAGAAACTGCTCGTGAGGCAGTTGCGACTGCAGCTCGGCGCAACGCCGCTGGATCTGCGCCGGCTGGTACCACACCGTCTCTCGCGCCAGTGGTATTAGCAAGGCCTCGATTTCGGAGAGGATAGGGGAGGACAGGTGGGTGAGCACCTGGTCGATATCCGCCTCGGCGAAGTTCTGTTCCAGCAGCATCTGTTTGGCTTCCTGCTGGCAGCGCGTCGAGTCCAGCGCGCGGGCCACCACCGCGAACAGCAGCGATACGGTGCGTGGCGGCAGCGATGAAGACCCCCACAGCCGGTCGATCATGAGGCGCAGATCGCGCGCCATCGGCAGGCCGTCGAGCGCATTGACGAAGGCGCTCATCGGTCCGGTTTTCTCCGAGTCAAGCAACGCCACCGGCTTGCTGCGGTGGCGCATGCGACGAAACTTCACCGCGATCAGCGGGCGTATGATCCGCATCCACCAGTGGTCGGGAAAATCTTCCATCCGTTGCGGTGGTAGCGCGACGAAGGTCGACATACGATTCAAGAAGAGGTGCATACCGATGAGCCCGGCAAGCTCGACGATCTCCTCTTCGCTGAAGCCGACTTCTCTGAGCGGCACGAGATCGGACGCCGAGGTCAACGGTTTCGATTGCGACACGCGCCGCGCGAAGTCGAGCGCGGCGCGTTCGCGCGGATTGAAATCGCCGGTTAACAGATCCTGCTCCAAGCGGGCGATGCGCTTTTCGCTCGTGCCGAGCACTCGCAGAAAGGCACGCTGCATGCCGAAACAGAAGCGGCAGGAGTTGTCCTGGCTTACCACCAGGCCAACCTGGTCGACCAGATTGGGATCGATGCGCACGAACGTCATGATCTGCACCGACACGCGCAGCATCGTATCGGCGGTCCACGGCGACCCTTCGAAGAAGCGCATCAGCTGGCCGGGCCGACCGGTTTCGCGCGCGAAACGACGTTCGAGCTCAGGCGCGGGGTGCTGCGTCAGGAGACACGGCTCCCATTCGATCTGGCTCATGCTGGCCATCGGTTATTCCTAATCTATCGCGTGTCGCGAGTGTATCATTCGCCGAACAGTCGATACGCGAGTCTCGCACAGCTTGACGAAACCTATCGCCGGCCCGCTATAGCTGCTAATGGTACGGATGGTATTCGTCTGTTGAATGGCGCTCGAACGACTATTTTTTCCGAGCTTACGATGGCTCGGCGCAAGATCAACCAAGCGATCGACGAGACGAACGGGTTGCTTCGCATTCAGGTGCGGCCGTTCAAGCTCAACTGCGACGCATTTAGCCAGCGGGCGATCAAACAACGGGTATTAAGGGAACCACTGAATAAGTCATGGCCCATTTGCCTTGCCCATGAAATCGCGCAGCTCCGCGTTACGAAGCTTGCCAATAGTCCCCGCTATTGCCTGCGCTTCGTGCCTTGATCTGCACAATTTCATGAACAATTCAGACGCACCATGACTTATTCAGAGGTTCCTTAGAGGAGGATATGGCGATGGATTCGGACCTGGCATTCATGGGGCTCGTAGAGCTTGGCAGGCAGATCGGTAAGCGAAAACTTTCACCGGTCGAGGTGACACGTTTCATGCTCGAACGGATCGAGCGTCTTCAGCCGAAGCTGAAATGCTACGCGACGGTGATGACAGAGCAGGCGGTGCGACAGGCGCGGCGCTGTGAGCGCGAAATCATGCAGGGCCGCGTACGCGGGCCGCTCCATGGCGTGCCTGTCGCCGTCAAAGATCTCTGCAATACGAAGGGTACGGTGACCGCCGCCGGTATCCCGATGTTCCGTAACCGCGTACCGACGCACGATGCGACCGTAGTGACTCGGCTACGCGAAGCAGGGGCGGTGCTGCTCGGCAAGCTCCAGTTGACCGAAGGCGCCCTGGCGTTGCACCACCCCAACGTCGATCCGCCGGTCAATCCCTGGTCACGGAATCGTTGGAGCGGCGCGTCGTCGAGCGGTGCGGGTGCGGCGTCTGCTGCAGGACTGGCCTACGGCACGCTCGGTAGCGACACCGGTGGTTCGATTCGATTCCCGGCATTCGCAAATGGTGTGGTAGGACTGAAGCCGACCTGGGGGCGGGTCAGCCGTTACGGCGTCTTTCCTCTTTCGGAGACACTCGATCACGTCGGGCCGTTGACGCGGTCGGTCGAGGATGCAGCGGCTATGCTGCGCGCAATCGCCGGGCGTGATCGCAACGATCCCTCGAGTTCATCGGTGGCCGTTCCGGATTATCTGCGAGGGATCCGCAAAGGGATCAAGAATGTGCGGGTTGGGTTCGATCGTAAGTACGCTATGACCGGAGCACACCCCGAGGTCAGGAAGATGCTGGAACGCGTGCTCCGGACCTTGAAAGCGGCGGGTGCGGTTATCGTCACGTTTACCATGCCCGATGTGAAGCCCGCCATCGACGCGTGGACACCCATTTGTACGGCGGAAGCCGCCCTCGCGCACGCTGACAGCTATCCGGCGAAAAAACGCGGTTACAGCGATGTATACGGCGGCTTTCTAACCGCGGGGCGGGCCGTGACTGGCATGGAGTATGCGCGCGCCGAGATCGCCCGCCGAAATTTTCGGGGACAGATGAACGAGGTGTTCCAGTCCATCGATCTAATGCTCACGCCTATCGTTGGTATATTGAATCCGACCATCAAAGAATTTGATGCCTTGTGTGCCAAGGAGAATGGTCTCGCAAATCTGATCTATTACACCTGTGTCAACGACATGACCGGTGCGCCGACGATCACGCTGCCGGCCGGGCTCGATAAGAACGGTTCACCGCTAGCCTTCCAACTCGTAGGGCGTCATTTCGAGGAGGCGCTGCTGTGCCGCGCCGGCTACGTCTGGCAGTCGGCCGCCGACTGGCGGGGCCTCAGGCCGCCGCTTGCCGCCTGAGCGCCAACCGATACGAAGTGGCCGAAGCTCACGAAGTCGCAGTTTTCCATTGGAAATTTTCCTTTCGCAGGGTTCGAAGGCGGTACTGACCGCCGGTTGAGCGGATTTACTGCGGTTGGTGCACTAGATTCACCGTGCGCGCGATGGCGGATGGTTCGGGTGGAGGCGTTCGTTGATCAAGCGGAGAGGCGGGCGGGCCGATACACGTAAGCGCCCACTCAGTTTTCAAGTGTTTGTCCGTACAGATCCCCTATTTAACATAATATACATTATGCGAACATAACAAAGCCGCCAGTGCAGCGATTACTGATCCCAGTGTTTCGAAAAGTGCGTATGGAGCGTTCGCTCCGAGCCGATCTAAACAATCGGCACTGATTGTCAGGACCGGAGCCGTGATAGTTTCCGGTCGCGAGATCCCAGTTACCCGCAGCTGGGTTCGCAGAGGTACGGCTAATCCCGTGGTCAAATCGCCGCTCGAGGACGGACAATTAGCCGATGGAATCGTTCGTCATAAAGTATTATTTACATTAATTAAATTATATAAATATCTAATTTTAAATATAAATTAGATCGATATTAATTCAATTTCTCATTATGTATCCGGGTGTTCTTTACCACTGGTGGTTTTTTACATAATCAGTGTCGACGGACACCACAAATGAACCCCAGCGCTAGGCTGCCCCAGCGCCGATAACGAACTTCAGGCTTGCGCTAAACCGTCGATCGTATGAGCATGCCGCACTTCCTCGGCGGGTTTTGACTATCGGCGGGCATTGCGAGGAATAAGGACCGCCCGCCGTAATATCGGCAAAATGACCCGGAAATCAATCATTTCGGAATCCAATCCACGCCCCGTGGCCGGTAACGGGCTACTCGATCGCAGGCTATTCTTGACGAGCGCGGCCGCTTTTGCGAGCGCCTCGGCGCTGCCTGGCACCAGCCACGCTGAGGTTCGCGCAGCGCTCGAAGCCTGGCAGAAAGTACCGGGTCTCCCCTTTTCCAATTACGGCCGGGTTTCACCCCATGAGCGCCAGGTAATCCGCTGGATCGTGGCCAATGACCTGGTGCCGGGCAACGGCATTTCGTGGTCGCCCCTGCATGAACTCGACGGCACGATCACGCCGAACGGTCTGCACTACGAACGCCATCACAACGGTATTCCTGAAATCGACCCCGCCGCTCATAAAGTACGTGTATTCGGTGCCGTCCGGCGGGCGCTCGAATTCGACCTGGCGGCGCTCTTGCGCTATCCGCGGCATTCGACCCTTTGCTTCATCGAATGTGGCGGCAACAGCAACGCGGGTTGGCGCAGCAACCCGGTGCAGGTCGCGGCCGGCTATTTCCACGGGCTGGTGTCCTGCAGCGAATGGACCGGGGTTCCGCTGCGCTATTTGCTCAAAGAAGCCGGGCTTGAGTCCGGGGCGCGATGGTTGATCGCCGAGGGCGCGGATGCATTTTCGATGACGGTCAGTATTCCGCTCGACAAGGCGCTCGACGATTGTCTTCTGGCGCTGTTCCAGAATGGCGAGCGGCTGCGTCCCGAACAGGGTTATCCGGTGCGTCTCCTCGTGCCCGGCTGGGAAGGCGTTCTGAACGTCAAGTGGCTGAAGAGCATGAAGATTTCTTCGGAACCTGCGATGGCCAGGAATGAGACCTCGAAATACACAGAGCTGTTGCCCGACGGGCGGGCGCGCATGTTCACATTCACCATGCAACCGAAGTCGCTAATCACCTCGCCATCGGCGGAAATGCACCTCGAGGCCACCGGTTTTTATGAAATATCGGGACTCGCCTGGTCTGGATACGGCCGTATCACGCGGGTCGAGATCTCTGCCGACGGCGGTCTTTCATGGGCGGAAGCCGCCCTGAACGAGCCGATGTTGCCACGATGCTTTACACGTTTTCGTATCCCGTGGCACTGGCGCGGCCAGAAAGCGGTGCTGCAGAGCCGTGCCACGGACGAAACGGGTCGCGTACAGCCGGCACGCGCGGCACTCATCGCTGAACGCGGTCGGCACGGCTATTACCATTACAATGCGATCGTGAGCTGGGCCGTCGCGTCCGATGGCCGCGTGCGCCATACCTATGTTGATGCCGTACCGGTCGAGACCGAATTTGATGGCTTGTTCATTAATGATGATTAAGATTAAATTACTTGTATAACTATATAATTATATTTGTTTTATTTCTCCCTATTTTTGCTTATGGTGAAGGTCCCTCGGCGCCGGCACTGGGCCACGAGCTGAGTCCCGAGCAGGTGCGCTCACTCGATACGATCATCGGGCCCAGCGGTTCCGGACTCCCTCCAGGTGCGGGTAATGCGGCGGTCGGCGCCGCCCTCTTCAACCGACGCTGCCAGTCCTGCCACGGCCGCGCCGGTCGCGGTGGCCAGGGCGGTGAACTCGCTGGCGGACACCCCGATCTGACGCGGGCCTCACCTGACCAGAACGTCGGGACTTACTGGCCTTACGCGACGACGGTGTTCGATTTCGTGCGGCGCGCGATGCCGATGGACGCACCCTGGTCACTGACGGATGACGAAGTCTACGCCGTCACCGCCTACATTCTTCATCTCAACGGCTTGCTGGACGCCACCGCTGAATTGAACGCCCAGGTCCTCGGGCGCCTACGCATGCCAAACCGTGGTGGTTTCATCGGCATCGAGGCGGATCCTCAGCTCCTTCGGCACCAACGCTAGGGCACCGTCGACGCTCGAATCGAACAAAACCGTTATAACTATTTCTACTAACGTTATATCGAAATGTAATATATAGTCGATCGGGAAAACTGGCGAACTCAAACATGGTTTCGTTCTCGATCCCGACCGTCGTCGCTTGCGGACTCGTCATCGGCTTGATGCTAGGGCTGACTGGGGGCGGGGGTTCGATTCTCACGGTCCCGCTGCTCGTATATATCGTCGGACTCGACGCCAAGGTCGCGATCGCCACCTCGCTTCTGGTCGTCGGGCTGGCGGGTCTGGCGGGATTGCTGGCGCACTCGCGCGCGGGGAACGTCTATTGGCGGACCGGCTTGATATTCGGGGTGGCGGGAATGGCCGGCGCGTACAGCGGCGGGCGCGCCGCAATATTTTTTGCCGACGCCGTCCTTCTGCTCTTGTTTGCCGGTGTCATGATCGCGAGCGGCACCGTCATGTTGCGCAAGAAAGCGCCGAGTGATGAGATCACCTCAGCGCCGCCTCCTCAGAGAAACTGGTTGCGGCTCGTGAGCGACGGATTTGTCGTCGGCCTCGTCACCGGCCTCGTCGGCGCCGGTGGCGGGTTTCTGATCGTGCCGGCCCTGGCGCTGCTCGGCGGACTGCCGATGCACGCGGCGGTCGGTACCTCCCTACTCGTCATCTCGATGAAATGTTTCGCGGGATTGGCCGGATATATCACGCACGTACCGATCGACGTGACTTCGGCCACGATCGTCAGTGCCTTCGCGATCGCCGGGACTGTGCTTGGAAGCCGCTTGGCACACGCCATTTCGGGCGAACACTTGCGCTCCGGGTTTGGCGTTTTCGTGTTGGTGATAGCGGCGATCCTCATCGTTATCGAGGGTAGCGCTCTCGTTGCCGGTACCTTCGCGGTAGACCGCCTACTCGCCGGCGCCCTACTGGTAGCCCTCGAAATCGTGTTGTTATTGCCCGTCGCCGTTAAAATGGCGAACGGTCGCCTTCGCGCCCAGCCGCGCCACTGACGTGAGGGCGCCGGTGCTCAGTTTGAAGTAGAGGGGGGAAAAAACATGTCCGATGATAATAAAACCCGTATCGTAATCGTCGGCGGCGGGACTGGTGGTCTCGCGATCGCTGCAGCGTTACGCCAGCTACCCTCACGCGATTCACTTGATATCACGGTCGTCGAACCTTCTGATTACCACTATTACCAGGCGCAATGGACCATGGTCGGCGGTGGGATGTTTCCCCGCGAAGTGACCCGGCGCCGCATGGCCGATCTGATGCCGCCGGGTGTCAACTGGATCAACGAGGCGGCGGCGGAATTCGATCCCGCATCGAATCACCTGACGACGATTAACAGTAATCGCGTCGACTACGATTACCTCGTCGTCGCGGCCGGCATCAAGCTCGACTGGCATAAGGTCGAAGGTCTCGAGGGCAATCTCGGCAAGAATGGCCTGTGCAGTAACTACAGTTACGATACGGTCGAATCGACATGGCAGAACATCCGCGATTTGAAGAGCGGGACGGCGATGTTTACGTTCCCGCCGCCGCCGATCAAATGTGCCGGCGCGCCGCAGAAGATCATGTATCTGGCCGAACATCATTTCCGCCGGACCGGAGTGCGCAAACAGATCGAGGTCGCCTATCGTTGCGCGGCCGACGGCATCTTTGCTGTCAAGAAATACGCCACAGCGCTCAACGCCATCTGCGCCGAGCGCGATATCGACGTTCAGTTTGCCTGGAATCTGAAAGCCGTTGATGCGGGGGCCAAGGAGGCGACGTTCGAGAACACCAAGTCCGGAGAAAGTCGTACCGAAAAATACGACATGCTGCACGTCACGCCGCCCATGAGTGCGCCGGATGTGATCGGCGCGAGCCCGCTTGCGAGCGACGGCGGCTTCGTCGACGTCGACAAAGCGAGCTTGCAGCATATCCGTTACCCCAATGTTTTCAGCCTTGGTGACGCGAGCAGTCTACCGACATCGAAAACCGCCGCGGCGGTCCGTTCGCAGCTTCCAGTGCTGATCCCAAACCTGGTATCTGTCATGAACGACCGCCCACTGACGGCAGCTTACGACGGCTACACCTCTTGCCCGTTGGTCACCGGATATGGACGGCTGATCCTGGCGGAGTTCGACTACGATCTAAATCCGAAGGAAACCTTCCCGTTCGATCAATCCAAGGAACGCCTGAGCATGTATCTGCTGAAGAAGTACGTGTTACCTGTGATCTACTGGAAGGGCGTGATCGCTGGGCGGCGTTGGCCATGGCTGATGCCGGAGCCACATCTCAAGGTGTCCTAAGGAACCTCTGAATGAGTTATGGCACGCCTGCCTGGCGCCTGAAATTGCGGAGCCTTACGTTACGAATCTTACCAATAGTCCCCGCTATGGCCTGCAATTGGTGCCTTGATCTGCACGAATTCATCCACAATACACCCGCACCATAACTTATTCAGAGGTTTCCTAAATCGAAGATTGGGAGAGAAAACAGCGATGATCGAACCTGGATCCATTCCCGCCGCGCTGTTCGGCGGCGCGCTCATCGGGGTCGCCGCGGTATTAATGCTCGCCCTGAACGGGCGCATTCTCGGCGTCAGCGGCATCGCGGCCGGCCTCATTGCCCCCACTTCTACCGATCGCCTGGCGCGTGCTTTGTTCCTCGTCGGCATGCTCGCTGGTGGCGTCGCAATTGCGGTGTTTTTGCCATCGGCCTTGCCGGGTGCGGTGAGCGGCAATGTGCTGTTACTGATCCCGGCCGGCCTTGCGGTAGGTTTCGGAACGCGTCTCGGCGGCGGCTGCACCAGCGGACATGGCGTGTGCGGCATGTCGCGCCTGTCCGGGCGTTCTATCACCGCTACCATGACTTTCATGTTCGTCGCGATGGTGACCGTCTTCATTGTGCGCCATCTGCTGGAGGGCAACTAATGCGCTTAGTGAGTTTTCTTGCGCTCGGCGCCTTGTTCGCGGTCGGGCTCGGCATATCCGGCATGACCCAGCCGCTCAAGGTGCTCGGTTTCCTGGATGTTTTCGGCGCGTGGGATCCGGCGCTGGCATTCGTCATGGGTGGTGCCGTCGCCGTGACATTTATCGGTTACCGGTTCGTTCTGGCCCGGCCCCATCCTTTCCTCGGCGCAAGCTTCGACATGCCCTCGCGCCGGAATATCGACGTTCAGTTGCTTGCCGGCGCTTCCCTATTCGGCGTGGGCTGGGGCCTCGCGGGATTCTGTCCTGGACCGGCGCTGGTCGCGCTGGCAAGCGGGTCGCTGGACGTCGTGATATTCGTAGCGGCGATGTTCGTGGGATTTTTGGCTAAAGATCTACTCGTGGCGAGCGATGCCGCGGGGCCGGGTCTGCACGCAGATGTGCCATGATTTATTCAGAGGTTGCTTAAATATCCCCGTGATCAAAGAATTTCGAGCGGACCTCGCGGCACGATTCCCGTGGGATTAATGCTCGTGTGACTGCCGTAATAATGCCGCTTGATATGGTCCATGTGCACGATTTCGGCGATCCCCGGCATTTCGTAAAGGCGTACCATTAAAGCGTGCAACCGAGGATATTCCTTGATTCGGCGCAGGTTGCATTTGAAATGCGAGTAGTAGACCGCGTCGAACCGAATCAAGGTAGTGAATAAGCGCCAGTCCGCTTCGGTCAGGCGCTCGCCACATAAGTAAGTTCGATCAGCGAACAAATCTTCGAGCCAGTCGAGGGTGCCAAACAACTCGATCACCGCCTCGTCATAGGCGTCCTGAGAGGTCGCGAATCCGCAGCGGTATACCCCGTTATTTACCGTGTGGTAGACGCGTTCGTTGATCGCGTCGATGTCATCGCGCAAGTCATCGGGATAAAAGTCGCCCTCCGCGGCGCCAATTCCGTCAAAAGCGGAATTGAGCATTCTGATGATTTCGGACGATTCGTTGTTAACGATAGTGGCCGATCGCTTGTCCCACAAAACAGGAATCGTGACCCGGCCCGAAAAATCCGGCGCGGCCGCCGCGTAAACTTCGTACAGGTAACGGGCGTCGTTGACCGGGTCTGGCATGACGCCGTCGCCGGGGTCGAAGGTCCAGCCGTTTGCACCCATATACCAGTGCACGACGGACAGTGAGATCTTGTCTTCCAGTTCCTTGAGGCGGCGGAAGATCAGCGTTCGATGTGCCCACGGGCAGGCGTGTCCAATATACAGATGGTAGCGGCCGGCCTCGGCAGGAAAATCGCCCCGCCCGGTGGGCCCGGGCGAGCCGTCGGGGGTTATCCAGTTGCGAAATTGAGCGTCAGCGCGGACGAAGCGGCCGTCGTTCTCCTTGGTGTCGTACCAGTGGTCGTGCCATTCACCGTTAACCAGCAGGCCCATGTGTCCCTCCCCTTCACCGTTCGTGTCTCGGGCTGTTCAGATCGGTCGTGGAGTTATTGTCAAAAGTGGTGTTCAGGCGGTTGAATCAAGCGGCGACCTGATTGACCCTTGTCACCTCGATACCATCTTCAAATTTAACTCCAGTAATCACCTTGGCCAGGTAGTCGAATCCACGTAGGCGTCGCCAATTCTTCTGCGCACACCGCCCCAGCTTGAACATCATATGGAGCATGCCGTCCCGAGAGAGACCGCCCTTGGAGCGCCGGGTCCGGTGCCGGATCGTAGCGAAGGTGGATTCAATCGGATTGCTCGTGCGAATGCTTTGCCAATGTGGTGCCGGAAAATCATAGAACGCCAGCAACTCCTCACGGTCTTTCTGTAGGCACAGGGTCGCCTTGGGATACTTCGGTTCATAGGTCTTGAGGAACAGCTCGAACGCCTTCTCGGCGTCGGCCTTTGTCGCGGCCTGCCAGATCGCGTGCAGGGCTTGCTTGGCTTTGGCCTGTGCTGACTTCGGTAGGCAGTTCAGCACGTTCATCGTCTTGTGCATCCAGCAGCGTTGCTGGCGGGTCTCACCGTAGACTTCCTCCAGTGCGGCCCAGAAGCCCATGGCACCGTCCCCGATCGCCAGCTTGGGAATATTCATCCCGCGTGACTTCAATTTCAGCAACACCTCGCGCCAGCTCTGCGTGGACTCCCGCACACCATCCTCCATCGCCAAAAAACGCTTCTCGCCTCGCTCATTGACGCCGATCACCACCAACGCACACAGCTTCGTGTGCTCCGCCCGCAGGCCACTGTAGACACCGTCCGCCCACACCTACACCCAGCGGTCTTGGTCCAATCGCCCCTCGCACCAGTCGCGGTATTCTTGCGCCCACACCTGCTTCAAGCGCGACACTGTGCTCGCCGACAGGCCCTTCGCCTGCGGCCCCAACAAAACTTCCAGCGCAGCGCCCATTTCGCCACTGGAAACGCCCTTCAAATACAGCCACGGCACGGCCGCCTCCAAGGTTCTTGTCTTGCGCACATACGGCGGCACCAGCGCTGAACGGAAGGTCACCGGCTCGCCGAGCTTCGAACGAACCTTCGGGATCCTCACCGTCACCGGCCCCAAGCCCGTCTGCAACTGGCGTTCCGGCAAATAGCCGTTGCGAACCACACCTGCTTTGTCGTCCACCGTGCGATGTCCTGAATACTGCGCCATATATTCTGCCAGCTCGATTTCAACCGCTCGTTCAATCAGAGCACGAGCACCGTTTCTCAAGACCTCCGTCAACGGATCTGGTATTCCTTCTCGACCTGATAATTCAACAACGTTACTCTCTCATGGTGGCGTATCCTCTTTGGTTGGCTTGCTGCTTGGTAACAACATTTCAACCAGATACGCCGCCTTTATTCAATTCGCTCAAACACCAGATTCAGTTATAACTCTCGGTCGTGCGCCGCACAGCTTACTCAATTAGTCGTGAAAAGGCCCACGAGATTGTGCACCGCACGCCTCAAGCCGATCCGGCTCAAGCCTTGTTTCCATCGTCTATTCGCACCGCCAGCCGGGCAAGTCCGGGCACAGGTTCTCGAGCAATTTCTTCCCGGCTTTGTTCATCTATTCGCCATCTCCTGCGGCGACGCATCGTCGGTAGGCATATTGCCGGCGAGCTTGAACAAATTGAAAAAATTGCGTGTCGTGAACTCCGCGAATTCATCGGGCGTCTGCCCGCGAAGCTCGGCGAGGAAGGTGGCGGTATGCGTCACATAGGCAGGTTCGTTCTGTTTGCCCCGACGCGGTACAGGGGCAAGCCAGGGCGAGTCGGTTTCTACCAGGATCCGTTCGGCGGGCAGGCGCCGGGCCACTTCCTGAAGTCCCGCTGCGTTCTTGAAGGTCACGATCCCCGAGATCGAAATATAGAAACCGAGATCCATCGCGGCGAGTGCCGTGTCCCAGTCGTCCACGAAACAGTGCATGACACCGCCGGCCTCCGTGGCCTTTTCTTCGCGAAGAATGCGTAACACGTCAGCGGGCGCTTCGCGACAATGAATGATAAGGGGCAGAGCAGCCTCACGCGCAGCGCGAATGTGGGTTCGAAAGCGCGCTCGTTGCCAATCCAGATCGCCTTGGCTGCGATAGTAATCGAGTCCGGTTTCGCCAATGGCGACGATCGATTCGCGCCCAGCGAGTTCCACGAGGCCTTTCACGGAAGGCTCAACGCCCCCTTCGTCGGTATTCGGGTGCACGCCGACGGAGGCTGAGACGTCGTCGCAGTTCGCTGCGATCCCGGCAACGCCGTCGAAGGTTTCGAGATCGACCGATACACACAACATATGTGTTACGCCCGCGTCCTTCGCGCGCTGGATGACGCCTGCGGTGCCATCGGCACCGCCGTCTATCAGTGGCAAGTGGCAGTGGGAGTCGACTAATCGCACGTTTCGAGTATGCAGTCCTGTAATGTATTTCCCAGAACTATTTTCAATTTGATCGCGAAGGACTCGTGCTTCTAATCCAATTTGAACAGCGGAGAAACGCGAACTCACCATCGCATGGGTCGCACGCAAGAGGCCCGCAGTACAAGGTGTAAAGACCCGCGATATTTAGGGAACCTCTGAATTAGTCATGGCCCATCTGCCTTGCCCATGAAATCACGGAGCCTTACGTTACGAACCTTAGCCCTAGTCCCCGCTATGGGCTGCGATTCGTGCCTTGATCTGCACCATTGCATGAACAATTCAGACGCACCATGACTTATTCAGAGGTTTCTTAGGATTATTTCAGGACAACACACTAGAGAATAAGATGCGCAGCGGCGTGTGCGACGCCGCGGGGCAGGACGCCTATGATCACATGGTATGGGTTTGTCGATCCGACTTGAGAGCGCCGGCCAGCTGGGTCTCGATTTTATTGCGTGTCGCGCCGTTATCTAATTCGCTGAACTGCACGCCGATACCGGCGGTGCGGTTTCCCTGAGCGCCTTTCGGCGTGATCCAAACAACGCGTCCCGCGACCGGCAACTTTTCCTTGCTGTCGGTCAGTGTCAGCAGCATGAAGACTTCATCGCCGATCTTGTAAGACTTGTTTGTCGGGATGAACAGCCCGCCATTCTTGATGAACGGCATGTAAGCGGCATAAAGGGAGCTCTTGTCACGAATCGTGAGTGACAAAATGCCTTGTCTTGGGTTCTTCCTGGCTGCGCTCATACCGTGTTCTCCGTCAAAATGGCCCGCGTCCAGCCGAACCACAGATTCTCGATAATGTCCGCACTTCGCACGCCGCTCGACCGTAGCACCATGGACCGCGCGAGAGCAACTTCGTCCATATAGAGGAATAAGCGCTTAAAGTTTAATTTATTTGAGATTTCCTGCAAACTTTCAAGCTGCTTCCGGGGGATGCGAAGCCCGCGCCTGCGATGCCCGATCCGCAGCAATATCAGGGCCTGTAGGAGTGTTTCGAGGGCATTTATGAAGGCTTCGACCTCTATTTCCGTGAAGTCCCGCGCCGCTTCGAGGGCATGGCGCCGGCGCGCCGCGGTCTCCTCCAGGGCGCCGATGAGGTCGTTGAGCAGGGTCGCCGCCCCCGATTTGAGCTGCCGGGCGACGTCGAGCGGCGCTCCGTGGAGCATCAGAGTATTGATGGCCGTGCGGCCGGCTTCCCCAAGATCCTGCCCCGCCAGCCAGCCCTCCACCACGTCAAAGGTCGGCGTCTCGACGTTAATTCGCTGGCAGCGGCTCCTAACCGTAAGCGGCAACAGGCCGGGCCGGTGGGCGACCAGCAATATCAAGGCGCCGGCGGGCGGCTCTTCCAGAACTTTCAGCAGGGCGTTCGCGGCGGCTCTATTCATCGCCTCCGCCGGGCATATGATGGCAACCTTGAAGCCGCCATAATGCGACTTCAAGGTGTAATAATTGATCAGCTCGCGGACTTGATCGACCAAGATCGCCTTGTGATCTTGCTCTCGCGCGAGCCGTTTGAAATCGGGGTGATTACCGCTGGTGAACAACACGCAGCTGCGACATTGGCTGCACGCGCCGCCCTCATCGCGTCGATCTTCGCACAAGATGGCGCCCACGAACGATTCCGCTAATGCCAGTTTCCCCAGCCCTTCCCGGCCGCTCAATAGATAGGCATGGCCCATCGCGCCCGAACGCAGCCGCGATTGCAGATCCATCCACTCCGATTCCAGCCACGGGTATGGCGCGTTCATGAATAACGTTCTTTCAGTGCCTTTCTTATCGCCGCATGAACGGATTTTAGATCGGCCGAGGCATCGATCATGACGGTTCGTTCGGGAAAGCGGACCGCTCGTTCCCGGTAGGCCGCGCGTACCCGTTCAAAAAAGGACAGAGCTTCCCCTTCGATGCGATCCGACGTGCTACGGCTACGCGCGCGTTGCAGGCCGATTTCGGGCAGCACGTCCAGGAGCAGGGTCGTGTCGGGTTGCAGATCGCCGTGCACCAGTGATTCGGTCTGCTTTATGGATGTCTCCGGAACGCCGCGCCCGCCACCCTGATAGGCGTAGGTCGCGTCGGTAAAGCGATCGCACACGACGCATTCGCCGCGCGCAAGCGCAGGCCGGATCACCTCCTCGAGATGTTGCGCGCGGGCGGCGAACATCAGCAACAACTCGGTCTCCGGCGTGATGGGTGAGCCGTGCTGATCGAGTGCCAGGTTGCGAATTTTCTCGCCGAGTGCGGTGCCGCCGGGTTCGCGGGTCGCCACTACGGTGCGCCCAAGTTTTTCCATCACCTCAACGACGCACTTGACCGCAGTGGTTTTGCCCACGCCCTCGATGCCTTCCAGGGTTATGAATTCGCCTCTGGACATTTAATGTGCTGTCCCGCAATAAGACTTCATAATTCGCTGGTCCTCGTGCCGCGCTACGGCGTAGCGGCTCTGGCCGTATTGCGGATGCCATTCATGGCATCCGCCCTTCGGGCCCGCCTGCGGCGGTCCAAATTGGATTCGCGCCATCCCTGGCGCTCACCCTGCGGGCGCGCTACGCGCGTCCAATTCTGTTCCCGACAGAATTGTGTTCCCGGCGAATTTGTCCCGATACGTCGCCTCCTCGCGCCTTGTATCGCAGCACGAGTCCTGCGCGACTTATCGAAGTTTATTACGGGACAGCACATTAATGTGCTTCCCAGTTACCGGCGCAGCTGATAACGGCGTACCGCGGCGTTGTGTTCATTAAGCGTTTTTGAAAACTGGTGAGTCCCGTCGCCTTTGGCGACAAAATAGAGCGTCTTCCCTGGCGCCGGGTCGAGCGCCGCGGCGATTGCGTCAGCGCCGGGCAGCGCAATGGGCGTCGGCGGCAGTCCGAACCGCGTATAAGTATTGTACGGTGTATCTCCTTCCAGATCGGCACGACGCAAATTGCCGTCGTATGCCTTGCCAAGTCCGTAGATAACGGTGGGATCGGTTTGCAACTTCATGCCCCGTTTGAGCCGCCGCACGAAGACGCCCGCAATCTCTCGGCGCTCCTCCGCCCGTCCCGTTTCTTCTTCGATGATGGAGGCCATGATGAGCGCATCATAGGGCGATGCGTAGGGCAGGTCTTCGGCACGTTTGTCCCATTCGCGATTGAGAATTTCCTGAAGTTGAGCGTGCGCGCGCGCCAGCAGATCAATATCCCGCGATCCGGCTTCGTATTGATAAGTGGACGGAAAAAACATGCCTTCGGCAGATATCTCCGGCACGCTAAGCTCGCGCATAAGCTCTTCATCAGATTTGTCCTCGATGGTATGCAAGAGGTGGCGCTGCGCTGCAAGGACCCGGCGCATGTCGGCGAACCGGCTTCCCTCGATAAATGTTACGTCGAAGGTTTTTGTGTCGCCGGTGCGAAACGCCTCGAGCATTTTCTGTGGCGTGTCGCCCGGAGAAATTTCATACGTGCCTGCCTGAATTGAATTTGCGAATCCGTCGAGCCAGGCACGCAGTACAAACAATCGATGGTGTGAAATCCAGCCGTGCGCTTCTAGATCCTGTGCGATACGGGACAGATTTGAACCCGGCTCGATGCGGAACAACACGGGTCCGCTCATCACGACAGTAGACTGCATAACGCGTTCCATCTCATGCCATGCAAGCCCGCCGCCCAGCGCGAACGTCACGAGGACCGTCACTGCCATTACTGACATAACGCGTGCTACGGAATTCATACGATTATGCCTTCGGTGCGCAACGATGCGCTAAGACGTTCTGCCACGGGCCCGGGCTGCAAGCGGGTCTCCTCTGGACAATGGATCGAAGTAACCGGCCGGATGCCTATGATCGAATTGCAAATAAAGACCTCGGCCGCCGTAATCAATGTTTCGATCCGTACCGGGGCCTCGAGCAGGTCAACGCCGTCGCGGCGGCAGGACGCCATCACCGCGTCGCGTACGATGCCCTTGACGCCGCATTGCCTGAGATCCGGGGTCACGACAGTGCGCTCATGTACGAGAAACACGTTACTGCGGGTACCTTCGATTAGGAAACCGGAAGGATCCAACATCAAGCCTTCGAAGTAGCTGTCGCCCGGCTACTCACGGCTCGCAAGAACCTGGTCGAGTCGATTGAGGTGTTTGATGCCTGCCGTCGATGGATTGATGCTGACGGGCTGCTGGCATATCCAGGTTTTGGTTTCCGCGGAGTCGATGTGAACGGGCCACGGATGGGCGGCCACGATCCGGCGTGGTGCAGGTTTTGACGGCGGCCGGTATCCCCGTCCTCCGCTGCCGCGCGTAATGATGATCTTCACCACGGCTCGAGGCAGATCTCGTGCAACAACGAGGCATTCGTCGTGAAGGACGCGATCGCTCGGTGGCGGAATGCCGAACATATTGCAACCGCGTCGCAACCTATCCATGTGACTGGACCAGGCTAGCAGGCGGCCATCGTGCCAGGCGATCGTTTCGAAAACGCCATCGCCGAATGCGAGTCCGCGATCGCCCGCTAATTCGTCGTGTGTGGCTTTGCCATCGACGAGAGGCACAAGACGCTCCGTGCGCCCGTTTTTGCTGCCTTGGGCGATATCAGATGTGGCTGAACACCAGCGAACCGTTGGTGCCGCCAAAACCGAATGAATTCGATAGCGCGACCTTGATTTTCATATCTCGTGCGGCGTTTGGCACGTAATCGAGGTCACACTCCGGGTCAAGATTCGTAAGATTGATCGTGGGTGGGGCTACCTGATCACGTATGGCGAGAATGGTGTACACGGCTTCCGCCCCGCCCGCTGCGCCGAGCATGTGGCCAACCATCGATTTCGTCGAACTCATCGCCAACTTGTACGCGTGCTCGCCGAACGCGATCTTTACAGCATCCGTTTCTGCTTTATCGCCCGCCGGCGTGGAAGTTCCATGGGCGTTGATGTAATCGATGTCCTCGGCGTTCAGATTGGCATCCGCCAGGGCGAGGGCCATGCAATCGGCCGCGCCCTCGCCGTTCGGAGACGGCGCCGTTATATGGTAGGCATCACTGTTCATCGCGAAGCCGATGAGTTCCGCGTAAATATTTGCGCTCCTCGCCTGCGCGTGTTCCAGTGATTCGAGGATCACGATCCCGGCGCCGTCGCTTAATACGAACCCGTCGCGTTCCGCATCCCAAGGTCTGCTTGCAGCGGTCGGATCGTCATTGCGCCTTGACAGGGCTTTTGCGGATGCGAACCCGCCTATACCAGTCGGACAGGTAGAAAATTCCGAACCGCCGGCAACGATGACGTCTTGTTCACCGCGCTCGATCGCTCTCGCGGCGAGACCGATGCAGTGCGCTCCCGTCGAGCATGCGGACACTATGCCGTAGTTGGGCCCTTTGAACCCATACATGATCGAAAGATTACCGGCGACCATGTTGATGATATTGCTGGGTACGAAGAATGGTGAAATCCTTTTCGGTCCGCCGTCGAGAAAAGACTGGTAGCCCTTCTCGATGCCCGGTAGTCCGCCGATTCCGGAGCCGATGATCGCACCGATGCGCTTCGCATTGGCATCTGTTACTTCGATTCCGGCGTCATTGATCGCCTCTATCGCCGCCGCGAGTCCGTAATGGATGAACGGGTCCATTCTGCGTGCTTGCTTGCGCGAGATGAACTGAGTGATGTCGAAATCCTTGATTTCGCCGGCGATCCGAGTCACGAATCTGGACGCATCGAACGCGACGATCGGGGCGATGCCGCTGACGCCGTTAACCGTGTTTTTCCACGATGCGGCCACCGTATTGCCGTTCGGAGCAACCAGTCCCAGGCCCGTCACCACTACTCGATGCGCCATTCCTGAATACTTCATTGATTCATGGAATCCTCTGAATAAGTCATGGTGCGTCTGAATGGTTCATCCAATGGTGCAGAGCAAGGCACGAATCGCAGGCCATAGCGGGGCCTATGGGCAAGGTTCGTAACATAAGGCTGCACGATTTCATGGGCAAGGCCGATGTGCCATGACTTATTCCGAGGTTCCATATAGCTAAACCCAGGCGGAATCCCGCAGCGGCTGCCGGCAGGCCGGCCTCAAATCACACAGCGCACTCGACTGTGCCGGCTCTATTTTGGCATGCGGTCCGGTATTCGACGAATCTGTCGAATCCATTTTCGCCGTGCCCGTATTCGCGATTGTGGAGATCACCGTCAGAAAAAGGCCGCGTTCGATCGGCGAATCGCAGCCTAGATTCTAAGCTGACAGTAGACCTTATTAAGCGTCCGAGTGATCGTTGATGTAATCGATTGCTTGCTGCACCGTCGTGATTTTTTCTGCGTCTTCATCTGGAATTTCGGTTTTGAATTCCTCTTCCAGTGCCATTACGAGTTCAACCGTGTCGAGCGAATCAGCGCCCAGATCATCGACAAATGAAGCTTCATTTGTAACCTCTTCTTCTTTAACTCCCAACTGTTCGACGACGATCTTCTTGACACGTTCTTCAACGCTACTCATCGTTAGAAATTCCTCCCAATTCGAGTACCGCCAGGGCAGCGGCGAGTGCTAGTTTAGTGAAAACCGAATAAACTGCAAGCAAGGTGCTGATCGCACTGAAAAATCAACTTTAAAAACATCAAATTACACTGATTGCGCAACTATTTTCTGCCTTATTTTCGCTAAACGCAGCATCTCTCCGGTACGTTTGAATTACTTTGAAAGCGGCATGTACCCTTTCCGATGAACGATGTGTGCAGCATTGATCAGACCATATGCATTCCGCCGTTGATATGAATTGTTTCACCGGTGATGTAAGACGCCGCTTGCGACGCGAGGAAGGCGACGACCGCAGCCACTTCTTCCGGTCGACCTATTCTCCCTATGGGAATTTGAGCGAGCACGAGAGACTTTTGTTCGTCCGTGAGTGTGCTCGTCATATCCGTATCGATGAAGCCAGGCGCCACGGCGTTGACGGTGATACCCCGTTTCGCGACTTCGTGTGCAAGCGACTTGGTGAATCCGATGATTCCGGCCTTGGCAGCCGCATAATTCGCTTGACCCGGATTACCCGTGACGCCGACTACCGAGGTGATGTTGATGATGCGGCCGTAGCGAGCCTTTAGCATCGGTTTGAGCAGATGCCTGCAGAGTCTGAACACGGATCCGAGGTTAGCCGTGATGACATCGTTCCATTCGTCGTCCTTCATACGTAATAGTAAGTTGTCGCGCGTTATCCCGGCGTTATTCACCACCACAGCCGGTTTCAGTTCGCGCTCATCGAGTTCGGCCAAGAATGATTTCAGCGATTCAGCGTGGCAAAGATCAAGAGGCAGGGCGGCTGTCAGTGCGTTGTCTCGACCGAGCATTTCTTCGATCCGTTCGAGGCCCGCCGCGCCGGTCGCTGTCCCAAGCACGCTGAACCCGGTGTCCTTGAGCGCCGTGGCTATTGCCATGCCGATGCCGCGGCTGGCACCGGTGACGATTGCAATCTTCTCATCGCTCATCAGCTCGTCCTCTTGACAGCCCGCTAATGGTTTCAATTTGTTCTCTGAACGACTCCGAACCCGACAGCGCGGCGCTGTCGAGCGAACGATCGATGCGCTTGATCAGCGAAGTCAAAATCTTGCCTGGGCCGCATTCGAACACATGGGAAATGCCGCTGCGCGCAAAGTCCTCGATGGTTTCTATCCAGCGCACCGGCGAATAGAGCTGCCGGACCAGGGCATCTTTGATTTCGTCCGGTTCGTAATGAGCGGCGACGTCAACGTTGTGGGTCACCTCGATCCGCGGCGAGGTGAAATCGACGCTGCGTAAGCGTTCGGCGAGACGTTCCGCAGCGGGGCGCATCAGGCTGCAATGGACGGGCACGCTCATGGGCAGGCGAATCGCGCGCTTGGCCCCCGCTTCGCGCGCGAGGTCGCAAGCCGCCTCGACAGTGCGGGTATCGCCAGCGATGACAATCTGACCGGGCGCATTGAGGTTTGCGCATGCGCAGATCCCCTGGTTGCCGGCTGCCTGTTTACAAATGGCCTCCAGAACGCCCAGCCCTAGCCCCAGAATCGCCGCCATCGCGCCTTCGTGTTCGGGTACCGCTTCCTGCATGTAACGTGCGCGATCCGCAGCCAGCGCAACTGCGGTGTCGAATTTAAGCGCGCCGGCGCAGACCAGCGCGGTATATTCTCCAAAACTATGCCCCGCTACCCGCGCCGGCATCGGCCCTCCGGATTTGAGCCATACGTCCCAGGTGGCGACGCCCGCCGCCAACATCGCCGGCTGCGTATTTTCCGTTCGGTTCAAGGAATCTGCCGGGCCGTTGCTGACCAATTCCCACAGGTCGAAACCCAGTACGCTGGAGGCCGTTGCGAATCGTTCGACAACCTCTTCGTGCGCGGCGGCCAGTGTCGACATCATGCCGACACGCTGTGATCCCTGGCCCGGGAACACGACGGCAAAAGGTAAGACAGACTCGGTACCGTTCATTGAGACCCGTCGTTGGCTAACAGTTCTTCGAGCAGACGGCTGATCCGATCGGGAACGGCTTTCTCAATCTCGATCAGCGCGACATCAATGGCGTGTGATAACGACAATGCATCCGCGCCGCCGTGACTCTTGACGACGATGCCCTTCAGGCCGACCAGGCTCGCACCGTTGTAGCGCCTGGGGTCGGCGCGGCGACGCAGGGAGTTCAAGGAACGGCTTGCTAAGACCGCGCCGAGTCTGGACAGCAGACCTTTACCGAATTCCTCCCGCGCGATGTCGCTAAGCATGACGGCGACCCCTTCGCTGGCTTTCAGGGCCACGTTACCGACGAAGCCGTCACAGACGATGACATCCACCTTGCCGCCAAACATATCGTCGCCCTCGACAAACCCGTAATAGTTCAATGGACTTTGTTCGAGCAGTATCGCCGTTTGCTTGACTCGGTCGTTGCCCTTGATCTCTTCTTCGCCGATGTTTAGCAAAGCAACAGAGGGATTTTCGCGGTCGTCAACGGCCTCAGCGAGAACGGCACCCATGACGGCGAAACGAAACAGTTCCTCGGAGGTCGAATCTACGTTCGCGCCGAGGTCAAGAACACGCGTTGGACGGTTGATGCCCGGCATTGCTCCGCAAATCGCGGGACGATCGATACCGGGCAGTGTTTTCAATACGTAGCGGGCGATTGCCATTAACGCCCCCGTGTTACCCGCGCTGACGCAGGCGGCCGCCTGCTCTTGTTTGACCAGATCGATGGCGCGGCGCATCGACGATTGTCGTTTGCTGCGCAAAGCCTTGGATGGTTTCTCGTGCATCTCGACGGTCTGCGGGGCGTGATGGACCTCTATTCGAGCATGACCATCGAGACCGGCTTCACGCAGTTGGGCTGTGAGCTGCTCTTCGTTACCGACCATCACCAGTTCGAGTGACGGATGGCGCTTTAATGCACTCGCGGCTGCGGGCACCGTCACCGGCGGACCAAAATCACCACCCATGGCGTCTAATGCAATGCGTATGGTCAAGCGGGTCGTCGTCCGGCGAGACGCCGTTCAGAGAGCGTCGAAAGAGGGAATTTATTCTGCGTCGGGAAGAACTTTTTTGCCGCGGTAGTAACCGTCCGCGCTTACATGATGACGTTGATGTATTTCGCCGGTGGTCGGATCCTCCGATAGCGCCGTTTTGCTGAGCGCATCGTGAGAGCGCCGCATGCCGCGTCTCGCCGGCGTGACCTTATTCTTTTGTACTGCCATTTTTCCAATCCCGGGGTAAATACCCCTCTACGGTTGACGATCGCGTCAACCTTGTTTTTTGATCAAATCGGCCAGCCCGGCGAACGGTTTGTACCGCTCATCGGGACGCGGCCCCGAATCTGCCGGCGAACCGCAGGAACGCTCGCCGTGAGCGGGTATCATCGGACACGCAAGCAATATCTCACCTTCGACCAAGTCCGCCAATTTGAGCCGGCCTTCCGGCGCGGCGACAAGGTTTTGCTCGTAAGCAAAGTCATCGTCCGCCGACGGCATCGCGAGCGCACAGACCGTAATACACAGTTCAAGCGACATCCATTCCAGACACCGCTGACACTGTGCTTCGACCGGCGCCTCGATCTCTCCGTCGATGGCGACCTGCTGGTCATCATTACGGCGGAAATCGAGCCTCACCCGCGCACTCCCGGCGAGGCGAAACACCCCGCTGACATTTGTCAGTCGAGCAGGCGCTATGGAGCCGGAAATCGAACCGACCTCATCTGCGAGTTGACGACAGTCGACCTCGTCGGGAAGTTCGGTTGCCATTGGGGCGCGGTATTATAGGCTAAACATCAGGCGCCTAGAACCTATCTTAAAATTATCCGCAGGTGTGCCGGGGGCAATTGCTGCTCAATTAAAGGCGCGAGGAGTGTAGTTTATTGGTGCAACACGAGCGACTGACGACCCTGGAATGCACGAAAATAGCGACCTGGCTCAAAGGGCTCGGCCCTGAAAACGCGCTCGCTATCGTACAGCGCTTGAATAGTGTCTTACCCAGCCCCGCGGAATTAGCCCCGCATCCACGCTTTCAGGGCACAAGCCGGTCGCAGATAATGATGAGATAAGCTCTGGAATATCGTCTCAGGTGCCCATTCCCTTCGATCCGGTCGGTCGGATGCGAACGCTGAACCGCGCCTCGTGCTGGCGTCCTCCTCACTGTCCTGGCGATCCCGCGCGCCGTATTCCAACGCGGGCGGTGGGGCGGGGTTACCTGAATGCCGCTCGCCTCTATTACCAGGAAAAACCGTTGGTTCCGATGATGCCCGCTACCATGCTTGCGCCAACGCGCTTCAAGATCCGTTCGAGCGAATAATCCTTAGGCGTGAAGTCCACGATTTTCTCGGCTCCGATCACTTCCCTGGCAACGTAACCGCTGGATCCGAATTCATCCACAAGGCCGAGTTCGAGCCCCCGTTCTCCGGTCCAAAACAAGCCGGAAAAGATCTCCGGATTGTCCCCGAGCTTGTCACGGCGGCGTTTAAGTACCGTATTGATGAATTGTTCGTGGACTTCCCCCAGCAGTTTCTCCACGTGCTCAAGATGTTTCTCCTGCAGCGGAGAGAAAGGATCAAGAAACGCCTTGTTCTCCCCTGCGGTCATCAGGCGCCGTTCGATCCCTAGTTTGTTTATCGTATCGACGAAACCAAATCCATCCATGCGCACGCCGATGGAGCCGACGATACTGGCCTTGTCGGCGTAAATCCTATCCGCTGCCGCTGCTACGTAGTAGCCGCCGGAAGCGCAAATGTCCTCGATAACAGCATAAATCGGTATGTCGGGATATTTTTCGCGCAGTCTGAATATCTCGTCGTTGATATAGCCGGCTTGTACGGGACTGCCGCCTGGACTGTTGATTCTCAGGATGACACCGGCTGTCGCTTCATGCTTGAACGCGGCGCGCAGCCCCGTGACGATAGCGTCTGCGTTGGCGTCACTGCCGTGGGCGATGATGCCCTGAATATCGACCAGCGCCGTCACCTTCTCGGCGCTGAACGGCCCCTGTTTCCAAACGGAAGGAAATGACAGGATCAGCAGCACTGAGACGTAGCCGAACGCAAGAAACTTGAAGAATATTCCCCAGCGGCGGTTCCTGCGCTGTTCCCGCAGAAATTCGTACGACATCCGTTCGACCAGTTGCCGTTCGAAGTCGGGCTGATTGCCGGACGATTGAGGTGATTGTTCCCGCATGAGGTCTTCTGAATCGGAATTCTCCCAACCCATACTGATGATCTCCCTGCTAATGCTTCGCTGTGGGACCGAGACGTTTTATCTCGCCTGGCAGTTCGCGCAGTGTAACGACGACGACCGCCGGGTTTAAGCAACTTCTGAATAAGTTATGGCACACCTACCGTGCGCCTGAAATCGCGGAGCCTTACGTTACGAAACTTGCCAATAGTCCCCGCTATGGCCTGCAATTCGTGCCTTGATCTGCATGATTTCATACACAATTCATTCGCACCATAACTCATTCAGAGGCTCCCTAAGTCTAGCAAACGCGATTTTGAGTGTGCGCCGTAGGTTACCGCGGCCCCTAGGATCGAGGCGGCCGCAGCCATTTCAAGGTCGAATTCGGTGTCGCCAACTATGATGGCGGGCGATGGAATGACGCCGGTTTCGTTCGCCTGCTCCGCAAACGGCGCGGTCATCGGTCGGACGATGCGCCCTTCGGAATCCACCAGCGTACCGTCCCGGTCAATCACGACGAGTTCAATCACGTTTTTCCACCCAGCGTTCGCAGTACTGAAGTCAACGCTTCGGGCATCGGTGCATCGATCGCAAAGCGTGAATTGAACGCCGTGAATTCGAGATGGGCAGCGTGAAGAAAAAGCCGATTCAAACCGAGTTTTCTCATTTCATCGTTGAAATACTCCGTGCCGTAACGACGATCCCCGGCGACCGGGTGACCGATATATTCAGCATGCGAACGGATCTGGTGCATGCGCCCGGTCACCAGCCGCAATTCGACCAGTGAGTGCGGTCCGACCGGGGAACATGCTTCGATAAGGGTGCAGGCGGCTTTGCCCTTGTCTGACACTTCCGCGTGCTGCTCACCGCCCTCTCCCCGCGTGCGAGCCAGAGCCGCGTCGATGACGTGCAAGTCGCCGGGCAGCCGCCCCTGAAGCAGCGCACGGTACTGCTTTACCGTAGTGCGTGTGCGCAGGGCATCGTGGAATTCGCGTAAGGCTTCCAGGTGCTTGCTCAATACGAGGCAACCCGATGTGTCGCGATCAAGTCGGTGGGCCAGATCGATCCTCGGGGCGTTGGGCCGCAACTCCCGGGCGAGATCGATCACACCGTAACTCAAGCCGGTGCCGGCGTGGGAGGCCAGTCCGGCGGGCTTGTCCACGATCAGAAAATGCTCGTCTTCGTAGAGGATTGCGCGTTCCATTTCGTCGAGGCGGGAGCGTGGCGGCGAGGTCTCGCGCGGGTGTGCGGCGTTGACCGGGGGGATGCGGATTTCGTCGCTCGCAGCAAGGCGGTAGTGGGGCTTTACGCGGCCACCGTTGACTCGGACCTGGCCGCTGCGGAGCAACTTATAGATAAGACTCTTGGGCGCGTGCCGGAGTCTGGATGCGAGGTAATTGTCGATGCGCCGTCCGACATGTTCGTGCGACACGGTATCCATTTCAACATTGGTGCGTCGTGGGGTCATGTCATTCAGCGGGCCGGTCCGGATTGCTGCAGTGGCTCAAGGTTGCTACTATCACACGTGGCGTTTCACGCGGTATCTGCCGCGGGGACGGGCGCGGAAATGTCCCAGACCGATGGGAGGTTACGGCTGATTCGGCAAGTAGTTTAGCAAACCTGCCCAACGCCAACTGTAGATCACTGAGCGTGCTCAAGGGCGCTGGTATGGGGACGGCCTGTACCGCCCGCGATTCGAGCGAGCGGAATACGGATCGAGCGGGTTGATTCCCGGCTCGGCGCAGCACGATAAATGGTAGCCGTGGCAAAAGCGCCGCGCGCATTATGAAAATACGCCGTTTCCCGCCGTTAAGGCGGTAAACGCAAGGGGTCCCCAGGCAGTGGCGAGAGCCGTGCATCCCGGTGCCGGCATCGCTTCGAATGATTTCGCCGATCGCCCTGCCAGGGATTCCGAAGATAAGGTTTTAAACGATGAAAAGAATGCTGGTCAACGCGACCCAGCCCGAAGAACTACGCGTTGCTTTAGTCGATGGCCAACTCCTCTACGACCTCGACATAGAGGCAACCGGGCGAGAACAGAAAAAGTCTAACATCTACAAGGGCAAAATCGTTCGGATCGAGCCCAGTCTTGAAGCCGCTTTCGTCGATTACGGCGGGAATCGGCATGGTTTTCTCCCACTCAAGGAAGTTTCCCGATCCCTGTTCAAGGACAAGGGTAAGGGTGGCGGCCGCGCGTACATCAAGGACGTTCTGCACGAGGGGCAGGAGTTCATCGTGCAGGTCGAAAAAGAAGAGCGCGGCAACAAAGGCGCGGCCTTGACCACCTTCGTCAGCCTGGCCGGCCGCTATCTTGTGGCGATGCCGAACAACCCGAGAGCCGGTGGCGTATCCCGCCAGATCGAGGGTGGTGATCGCGACGAAGCACGCGAAGCGATGTCCGGCCTTGAAATTCCCTCCAACATGGGGCTGATATTACGGACCGCCGGCGTCGGCAATTCGACCGAGGAATTGCAATGGGATCTCGACTATTTGCTACAGCTGTGGAAGGCGATATCCGAGGCTGCCGAGGAACGTGAGGCGCCGTTTTTAATCTTTCAGGATCGCAACTTGATCATCCGCGCGATCCGGGATTACCTGCGCACCGACATCAGTGAAATCCTCGTCGACGACCGCAAACTGTACGATCTTGCGAAAGACTTTATGCAGCAAGTCATGCCTCAGAACCTGCCCAAACTCAAGTTCTACGAGGATAGCGTGCCACTGTTCAATCGATACCAGATCGAAGGGCAAATCGAATCGGCGTTCAGCCGTTCCATCCGTTTGCCAGGCGGCGGCTCGATCGTCATCGAGCCAACCGAAGCGCTGACTACGATCGATATCAATTCGTCGAAAGCGACTAAGGGCGGCGACATCGAGGAAACGGCGACCCAGACCAATCTCGAAGCAGCGGAAGAAATCGGCCGCCAGCTCAGACTGCGCGACCTGGGCGGTCTGATCGTCATCGATTTCATCGACATGATGGCGAACAAGAACCAACGTGACGTCGAGAACAAGCTGCGTGACGCGGTTCGCATCGATCGGGCGCGTGTCCAGATCGGGCGTATTTCCCGCTTCGGGCTGCTCGAGATGTCGCGCCAGCGTCTGCGTCCCTCCCTGACCGATTTCAGCCACCATATCTGCCCGCGCTGCGACGGGCTGGGCACGATACGCAGTGTAAAATCGACCGCGCTCGGCGTCCTCCGCATGATCGAAGAAGAAGCCATTAAGGATTCGACGGCCAAGGTCACGGCCCAGGTTCCTGTCGACGTGGCGACCTTTCTGCTCAACGAAAAACGGCAGGACGTCACGGGTATTGAGCAGCGTCACGAAGTCGAGATCCTGCTGATCCCCAATCAGAACCTAGAGACTCCTCACTTCGAAATCGTGCGCATTCGCGCGCAGGATCTGCCGATGCTCGATCTCGGTGAAAGCTACGAAATGGTCTCGGAGGTTGAAAATCCATCGGTCGACTTCTCCCGCGATGACACCGTAAAGTCGGAACAGGCGGTGGTACGCGATATCGTGCGCGGTACGCCTAAGCCGATGCAGAAGAGCTCGAAATCGAACGGTATTTTGTCACGAATCATGCGCGCGATCTTCGGCAGCAAAGATGCGGTGCGCGGTAAAGAAAAGTCCACATCGAGAGCACGTTCAAACCAGGATCGCGGTGGCAGGCGCCGCCGTGCGGAAGCCGAAAGTCGGCCCGCGGAGGGCAACCGGCGTTCCCGTGACGGAAATAAGCGCCGATCGCAGCCCAACCGGGACGGCGGGGAGCGCAAACGCGGCTCAGGCGGTGGGCGATCACGTCGTGGACGCGACCAGAACAACCAACGCCGGTCCGGCGGCGCGGACGATAACCGGCGCGATTCCAGTTCGACCGGCGCTAAAGCGGAGCAAGCGAACGACAAACGGGGTCAGAACAGTCAAACAGTGAGCGAGGCGCCAATGCGAGCAGACAGCCAGGCGGTCGCAGAGAACCCGGT
Organism: Gammaproteobacteria bacterium; assembly: GCA_963662545.2. Classification (GTDB taxonomy): domain Bacteria; phylum Pseudomonadota; class Gammaproteobacteria; genus JAYYZW01. Next base: position 2,155,195 of record CAXXLL010000002.1, on the reverse strand, counting down.
AGCTGAACCGATGCCGGTTGCCGCCAAACGCGAAGGGGCGGATGATCAATTGGGGCAGCGGGCGTCCGAGGCGGTCGATCCGAGTTCCTCGGCTGCAGATCCACAGCCTGTGAATCGGGCGGTCGCGGAGAACCCGCTAGTCGAACCGATACCGGTCACTGCCGAACGCGAAGCGGCGGAAGAGAAATTGGAGCAACGGTCAGAGGCGACGGAACTGAGCCCCGCCGCCGCAGATCCAAAGCCGCTGACGAAGGTGGATGGCCAATCCTCCGACGACGATCCAACCTTGCGCAATCCCAAGGCAATTTCTGACGACGTTGCTGTGGTCAAGCCGCCGCTGCATCCAGATCCAGAGAAATTCCGCGAAGAACTGCAGAAGCTCGTTGTCCAAGACACCGATAGCGCGGCGGTGGACGGTGCTGGAAGACCGGCCACAGCTAACAGTGTCGAGCATGAGGCGGAACTTCCGCCGGACACGGTAGGATCCAAAGCAACCGACACCGAGAGCGATTCCGAACGGGCCTCCTGACCGGGCCTCGTGTTTCAACAATATTAGAACCCATCTCAAAATTTTGCGATGGGTTCTAGGTAGTTGGAGCTCTGAAACTCAGCCGATCATTTCGCGAGTGGCGCGAAATTCGATGGCAGACCAACGTTCTTCGGTCAGCTGGAGGTTGATCAGGCTCGGCGCCAGGTAGGCCATCTGGCCGGCGCCGTCACGCGCGATGTTCTGTTGCGCGTGCGCCTTGAATTTCTCGATCTCTGCACCCTGGTCGGACGAAAACCACCGCGCCGTTTGAATTTGTACCGGCTCGAAAATGCATTCGACACCGTATTCGTGCTTTAACCGCCACGAGACGACGTCAAATTGCAATACGCCGACCGCGCCGAGCACGATGTCGTTACGCGCCACATAATTGAACACCTGCGCTGCGCCCTCTTCGCATAGTTGCGTGAGGCCTTTGATCAAGGCCTTACTCTTGAGCGGATCAGCGGTACGCACCCGCCGGAACAATTCGGGTGCGAAACTCGGAATCCCAGTGAAGGAAAAATTGTCCCCTTCAGTAAATGTATCTCCAATCTGAATCGTGCCATGGTTGTGAAAGCCGATGATGTCGCCCGCCCAGGCGCTGTCTGTTATGGCGCGTCCCTGTGCCATGAATCGAATCGCGTTGGCTATCTGTACGTGCCGCTGGAGTCGTACGTTATAAAGCCGTTTCCCTTCTTCGTACTTACCGGAACACACCCGCAGGAATGCAATACGGTCATGGTGCTTCGGATCCATGTTCGCCTGGATCTTGAAGACGAATCCCGAAAATTGCTCGTCGGTGGGCAGAACCTCGGCGGCGTTGGTGGCGCGCGGCAACGGCAGCGGCGCGATCTCGGTAAATGTATCGAGAAGTGTGCGAACGCCGAAATTACGAAGCGCGGATCCGAAGAGGACGGGGGTTGATTTGCCGCTTAGGTAATCAGCCTGCTCGAATCTCGTGCCGGCGCCCTTAATGAGTTCTATTTCCCCCATCAGCGTGTCGTACGCCGTGCCGAAACGGGCGGGTACTGTTTCGTCGTCGATATGAATGTGTTCCGTAGCATCAGGGTCCACTTCGTCTCCACTGCGCGAATAGGGCGTTATCTTTTCCGTTCGAAAGTCATAAATTCCTTCGAAGTGTTGCCCCGAACCAAGCGGCCAGGTTAGCGGCGCGCATTGGATGTTTAATACGTTTTCGATTTCGTCGATCAGATCGAGCGGATCGCGGGTGTGCCGGTCAAGCTTGTTGATGAAAGTAATTATGGGTGTATTGCGAGAACGGCAGACTTCGAGCAACTTTATCGTGCGCTCTTCCACGCCTCGCGCCCCATCAATCACCATCAAGGCCGAATCCACCGCGGTCAGAGTGCGGTAAGTGTCTTCGGAAAAATCATCGTGACCCGGTGTATCGAGGAGATTTACGACGCAATCGTGGTAGTCGAATTGCATGACCGAGGATGTCACCGAAATGCCTCGCTGCTTTTCGATCTCCATCCAGTCTGAGGTCGCGTGCTTCGAACTCTTGCGTGCCTTGATTGTTCCGGCGACGTTGATGGCGCCGCTCAAAAACAGAAGCTTTTCCGTCACGGTCGTTTTGCCGGCATCCGGATGGGAAATGATGGCGAATGTCCGGCGCCGATGTATTTCTTGGTGCTCTTCGAGCATCACCGCTTCTCCAATACGACGAAGGCGACGGCGAACCCACCTTCGTCGGACAGGCTCAGATGGCTCGAGCAAATGCCGTGGTCAGCGAAAAGCACCGCCGTGTGTCCGGTAACTTCGAGACTCGGTTTCCCACTGGGCGCGTGTACGACGCTGATTTGCCGCGGCGCCACCCCCTGTTTGAATCCTGTTCCCAGCGCTTTGGACGTGGCTTCTTTCGCTGCAAACCGCATTGCGAGGTAACGCCCGGGATTGCGTGCGTGCGGGAATTCGAGCATTTCTGCGGTGCTCAGGATCCGATCCGGAAATCGATCGCCGAAGCGGGTGTAGGCCGAGATAAATCGCTGGATATCGGCCATGTCGATGCCGATCCCGAAGATCATGAACGCGCTTGCCGCATGAGCTGCTTCATCTCCGCCACCGCCTGGCGCAGCCCGATGAACAAGGCCCGAGAGACGATGGAATGTCCGATGTTGAGCTCATTTAGTTCGCCAATCGCGGCGATTGCCCCGACGTTCTCGTAATGTAGTCCGTGCCCGGCGTTTACGCGCAAACCACCCGTGCGCGCCTGCGCGACCGCTTCGATGATGATGTCCAATTCCCGTCTCCTGGCGTCGTTTGTCGAAGCCTCGGCATAACGCCCGGTGTGTATTTCGATAACCGGCACCTTGAGACGCATTGCGCTTTCGATCTGAGCCGACTCGGGGTCGATGAAAAGCGACACCTCGATGCCGGCGTCCGTGAGCTTTTCGCACACGGGTGCCAGCCGATCGTAGTTCGCGGTGGCATCCAGCCCTCCTTCTGTCGTGAGTTCATTGCGCTTTTCCGGGACGATGCAGCAGGCCTCCGGTGCGAACTCGCAGGCAATATCGACCATTTCAGCCGTCGCCGCCAATTCCAGGTTCATGCGCGTGGAGAGCGCCGGCTTGAGCATGCGAACGTCCGCATCCTGAATATGCCGCCGGTCTTCGCGCAGATGAATGGTAATGCCGTCAGCACCCCCGGCCTCCGCTTCACGGGCTGCCTCGAGAATGTCCGGGTAGGCCGTGCCCCTGGCCTGCCTGATGGTTGCGGCGTGGTCGATGTTGACGCCGAGTCTGATGTTGTCGTGTGCCATGGCTCGAGTTCGGCGACCGCTTCGCGCGCTGGCCGGATCTGCAAAAACGGTGAATTCTACGAGTTTCCGCTCGCGTGCGCTTCGAAAAGTTTTCTCGACGACAGCTCCCGGCCTTCTAGATGATGATTGAGCACGTACCTCATCAGTTGTTTCGCTTCACGAAGACCGCGGCCAGAGAGCTCGACGTCCTGTGCCAGGGCCCGCAGCGTTGCACCGTGAACGCGCGGCGCGGTGCGCTCGCCGGTGGTGCGCATCGGCCCCTGCTCCGGCACGTATCGGTATTCGAGGTCCTTCTCGACGGGCGTTTCCGAATCGGCCTCTGTTTCCAACGTGAGACCGAGACCGACCGCATCGAGCAGTCGCTTCTCGAAACGCCGCAGCAGCGGTTCCAGCGCATCGCTCCTGGCCAGGCTCTCCGCGGCCGATCGATAGACTTCGAATAACGCCACGTTGGTGTCGTGCGGCGCGGTCAAGCGCAGGATTAATTCGTTGATGTAGAACAGCGAATATGAACTCGGGCCATCCAGCAACGGAGCTGCGGCACCCGCCTCTGCCGTTTTGAGCGTCAGCAATTCCGAGCGTCCACTGAATGCGACCCTGACGGGGACCAGTGGCTGCAAGCTTGCGCCGAGGCGGGACTTCTTGCGCAAGGCGCCGCGCGCAACGGCACTGACGCGACCACGTTCGAAGGTGAGCAATTCGACGATCAGGCTCGATTCGCGATACCGACGCCGGTGTAATACATAAGCGATGTCCAAGATTGGAAACTATCTCATAAATCCGAAATTAGGGGGCAGGAAATAAGTGGATTGCCCGCTGTTCTCGTGGCGTCAATCCGTCAAACCGATCAATTGCAGCGCTTCCGGATTGTCGATCCAGCCGCGCTTGGTTTTTACCCAAATTTTGAGGTAGACCTTTTTTCCCAGCAGTCGCTCTAGATCGTGCCGCGCATCGGTCGAAATACGCTTCAACAATGCGCCGTTTTTTCCTATGACGATGGATTTCTGGCTGTCCCGATCAACCCACACGGTCGCGTATATGTGCGTGATCTCATCGGCCTCGCGAAATTCATCGATGATGACCGTTGTGCGGTAGGGTAATTCGTCACCAAGGTAGCGCATGCTTTTTTCGCGGACAATTTCACCTGCCATGAACCGTTCGGAGCGGTCGGTAAGCTGGCCGGCGGGAAAGATATGTTCGCGAATCGGCGTAATTTCCACGATGGTGCGGCGCAGGTCCTCCAGACCTTTCCCATTCTTGGCGCACACCGGGACAAACGCTCCGAACGCCTTGCTGTTCGACAAAGCCGCTATCTGGGGCAAGAGGTCCGATTTCGATGTAACCAGATCATGCTTATTCATGGCGAGCAGCGCCGGCACTTGGGCTTGCTTCAGCATGGCGTAAACCAAATCGTCGTCGGCGTGCCATCCGCGTGCGTCGATGACCTGAACGGTACAGTCCACGTTGAACAGTGCCTGGCGGACCTGGCGGTTCATCAGACGGTTGATCTCGAACCTGGGTTGCCGCTGCCAACCCGGTGTGTCGACGAATATGAGCTGGGTTTCATCGACGGTGTCAATGCCGAGTATCTGATAACGGGTAGTTTGCGGTTTGCGCGAGGTAATGCTGATCTTCTGGCCGAGAATGCGATTCAGCAGGGTTGATTTCCCGACGTTGGGTCGGCCGACGATCGCAACGAATCCGCAACGCTGAGCCATGCTAGTGCTCCACCACGAGAACCTATCTCAGTGATCGAGTTTGCGCAGCGTCGCGCACGCGGCTGCCTGTTCAGCCTTTCTGCGGCTTCTTCCGATGGCGACGACGGGTTCGGGCAACGCGTCGGTGTGGCAGGCGACCGTGAATGTTTGATCGTGAGAAGGGCCGAAAATATCTGTTGTCTCGTAACGCGGAAGTTCGAGGCGCCGGCTTTGCAGCAGTTCCTGCAATGCGGTCTTGGCGTCTTTGGCCGCGCTCTTGGGATCGACGTCCGCGAGTTTGTCGGCAAACCAGGTTTCCACTGCCTGTCGACACACGTCCATTCCACCGTCGAGATAAATTGCTCCGAGCAATGCTTCGAGCGAGTTCGCCAATATCGAATCGCGGCGCCAGCCACCACTTTTCTGTTCGCCTTCACCGAGTACCAAGAGGTTACCTAAGTCGAGCGTGCGCGCGATCTCCGCAAGCGTATCGCGGTTGACGAGAGACGCGCGTGTTCTCGTGAGTTCGCCTTCGTCAGCCGCGGGAAAATGTTCGAACAAATATTGAGCAGTAATCAGGCCAAGCAACGCGTCACCGAGAAATTCGAGCCGTTCGTTGTTATCCGATCCGGCGCTACGGTGGGTCAGTGCCCTGACGCGTAAACTGTCGTCGTTGAATTCGTAATCCAAAGGGATCTGCAAGAATCTTCGACGTTAAGGAACCTCTGAATAAGTCATGGCACATCTGCCTTGCCCATGAAATCGCGCAGCTCTGTGTTACGAACTTTGCCAATAGTCCCCGCTATTGCCTGCAATTCGTGCCTTGATCTGCACAATTTCATGAACAATTCAGACGCACCATGACTTATTCAGAGGCTCCCTAATCCGTTTTCACGGGCCCGAATTCGATGACCTTGTTGTAATTCATCACGATATCGAGATTGGAAAATAGCGGACCGCGAATTTCATAGGCAAGCGTAATAAACTTGCCTTTCGAACCTTTTTTCCTGCCTACTTGCAGTCTCTTTTTCAGCGTCGGTGTGTCAAAGCTCTCGACGTCATTGACGTCAAACTGTCTCATGATCGCCTTGACCATCGCGCGCTTGGTCATTCTTGCACCGTCCGGATTGTTCGCCAGCCTGTCCATGGCTTGGTCGACCTTCATCTTTTCGTTATAGATGGGAAACAATTTCATGAATAGGAGGGCGCCTATGCCAAGCACTACGCACGCCATGATTAATCCGCTCAGGCTGATTCCTTGCTGATTGCTCTTCAGGTTCATCGCTTTCCCCTTCCTCTGTCACCGGATAATGGTGCCGATGCGTTTCAGAATCGGACCCTTATCCCAATTCATCCAAATGTAAAAGGCGCGTCCAACCAGGTTTTCGTCAGGGACGTAGCCCCAGAACCGTGAGTCGCGGCTATTGTCCCTATTATCGCCTAGAACGAAGTAGTGCCCGGGTGGCACCTTATACTCTCCGTTCATCGAGTGCGCGCGGGGCCGCTCGATGATCTGGTGTTTGGTATCTCCGAGCGCTTCCCTGAATAGCCGTGATCCGGTGTGTTTCACCGCCGATCGTACACCAACGTAAGTACCTTCTGGAATATGAGGGATCTCCTTTCCATTGATAAACAAGGCCTTTTCGTGATAACGGACCTTGTCACCTGGAAGACCGACGACCCGTTTAATGAATGGAGTCGAGGGATCCAGAGGAAAGCGGAATACCACCACGTCGCCGCGTTGGGGCGTATTCATCTCGATGAGCTTGACATTGAGGACCGGTATACGGATCCCGTAGACAAACTTATTGACCAGGATAAAGTCTCCGACGAGCAGGGTTGGAACCATTGAGCCAGACGGGATCCGAAACGGTTCGACCAGGAATGAACGCAGTAGCAACACGATCAGAAATATCGGGAAAAAGGACCGCGCATAGTCGACGACCACTGGCAGGCGGTAGTGCTCTGCCAATTGTTCTTCAGTCGGATTTTCGGGCAGTTCGCCCCTGCGTCCGCGGCGGCGCCGCGCGAAGAACAGGGTGTCTATCACCCAAATCAACCCACTGATCAGAACCAGCAGGCTCAACACGGCAGCGAAGTCCCAAATCACGGTGTCTTACCAAGCTTGAGGACGGCCATGAACGCTTCCTGTGGAATTTCGACGGATCCGAATTGTTTCATGCGTTTTTTGCCCGCCTTCTGCTTTTCTAGCAGTTTACGCTTGCGTGTCACATCCCCACCGTAACATTTCGCTGTCACGTTCTTGCGCAAAGCCTTGACCGTCTCGCGCGCGATGATCTTCGAGCCTTGGGAGGCCTGAATCGCGATATCGAACATCTGGCGAGGAATTAATTCTTTCATCGTTCGGGCCAGTTCGCGGCCGCGTCGCTGCGCCTGCTCGCGGTGAATGATGCTCGAAAGTGCGTCCACCTTTTCGCCATTTATCATCAGGTCGACCTTGATCATGTCCGCGTCCTGATAATGTGCGAAATTGTAGTCCATTGACGCGTAGCCACGCGTTACGGATTTTAAACGGTCGAATAAATCCGTGACCATCTCGGCCATCGGTAGATGGTAGCTCACGGCGACCTGGCCGCCGAGAAAATCGAGCCGGGTTTGCGCCCCCCGCTTGTCGACGCAGAGATTGATGACGTTTCCGAGATGTTGTTGCGGAACGAGGATATCGATCTGCAGCACAGGTTCTCTGATCACTTTGATCAGGGACGGCTCCGGGAGACGGGCGGGATTATCGATATGCAGAATCTCCCCATCGTTCAGGACGACTTCATAGACCACGCTCGGCGCTGTGGTAATAAGATTCAGGCCGTATTCCCGTTCAATGCGTTCCTGAATGATTTCCATATGCAGCATGCCGAGAAAGCCGCAGCGAAACCCGAAGCCGAGTGCTTCACTGGTTTCCGGCTCGTAATGTAGGGCGGCGTCGTTCAGACGTAGCTTGGCGAGGGCCTCACGAAAAGCTCCGTAGTCGCCGGAGTCAACCGGGTAAAGACCGGCGAAGACATTTGGCTTGGACTGTTTGAATCCCGGCAGCGGCTTGAGTGCGGGCATTGCGGCATCGGTTATCGTATCACCGACTGGTGCACCGTCGATGTCCTTGATGCCAGCCACGAGATAACAGACCTCACCGCTTCGTATCAAGCTTTTTTTGACCCGCTTGGGTGTGAAGATTCCAATTTCGTCAACGCCCCAGTCGCGGCCCGTTGACATCATCCGAATCCGATTACGGGTACGGATTTCGCCGTCGATAATCCGCACCAGCGAAACAACGCCCAGGTAATTGTCGAACCACGAATCGATGATCAAGGCCTTGAGCGGCGCATCGCGAGAACCGGTTGGCGGAGGAACACGCATTATGAGTTGCTCCAGGAGTTGTCGAACGCCTGCACCGGTCTTGGCGCTCACGCGAATTGCGTCGTGAGCGTCGATTCCGATGATGTCCTCGATTTCCCCGATCACGCGATCCGGCTCCGCGGCGGGCAGATCGATCTTGTTCAATACCGGTATTACTTCGAGGCCGTGGTCGACCGCGGTATTGCAATTCGCGACCGACTGCGCCTCCACGCCCTGGGCCGCGTCGATCACCAATAAGGCCCCCTCACAGGCAGCCAGCGAACGAGAGACTTCGTAACTGAAATCGACGTGCCCCGGGGTGTCGATAAAATTCAGTAAGTAGGCCTCCCCGCTATCGGACACATACTCGAGCGAAACACTTTGCGCTTTGATGGTAATTCCGCGTTCACGCTCGATGTCCATCGAATCGAGCACCTGCGCTTCCATTTCTCGATCGGCTAGCCCGCCGCAGATCTGGATGAATCGATCGGCTAAAGTCGACTTTCCATGATCGATATGCGCAATGATCGAAAAGTTTCGTATATTTTCGGCCGGCAGCTGCTGCATAAGAGTGAATTTCAGGACGGGCGCCGCGGGGGGGGGGGGGGGCGCGTAAAAAGCGAGATTCTAGCCTACTAAGGCCTAGCAGCCTGTCGGACTTAGGAAAAATCTACTCGGCAATTGCTCCTGCATTGCTCTACCTCCTGCATCCATGCAGTCGTGCGGCGTTGGGATAGCGGTCTGAGAGGCGCCATGGTTTTGTTCAGCGCGTCCCTGCGCTTCACCCCTACGGGGCTACGCGAAAATTCGTTCCTGACGAATTTTTCGTTAAATAGCCCCACTATTCGCCTCAAACCATGACACCTCTCAGACCGCTCTCCCAACCGCCTCGCTACGATTCCCTAAGTCCGACAGGCTGCTAGTGTGTTGTCACTTCGTGGGTAACAAGGCGCTCAGCGGTACGGGGTTGAATCGGCCCGCGCAAAGCTCGGCTTCACCATGCAACAAGACGGGTACGCGCAGACCAAAGCGCGCCCTGAGATCGGGATCGGTGTCGATATCGACGACGTTCAAGACATAGCAGTTGCGCCCATCGTCCCAGCGTTCGAGTTCTGCGCGAAATTCGTCACACAGCGGACATTCGCGCCGGGTCAGAAGCGTGAACACTATCGCATTGTGGGTCGGTGCGGAAGCGTCGTCATCCATCCTTGGCAGGAACCTTCATTGCCAGAAACAAAGGACCGCCCTGACGCTGAATCAGCATCGGGACCGTTTTACCCGCGCCGAGCGCTTCGGCAAGTTCCCCGAAATTCTTCTGTCCTGTGACTTTCTCGTTATTGATCTGAAGAATGACGTCGCCGACGCGCAAGCCCGCTTCGTAAGCCGGACCTTTGTCGATATCGTCGACCAGCACGCCGCCTTCATCGACCTGATATTGCTCGCGCTGGCTTTTGGTCAAATCGGACACGCTAATCTTGAGCTTCTCATCGACCTTCGATTCCCGGCGCGACGGACCACCCTGCGCGATCACCGGATCGTCTTCGGGCAGCGCTCCGATTTCCACGGTCAGTTGGCGCTTTTTGCCGCTGCGTATGACGCCGAGCGGAATTTTGTCCCCGACGTTGATCGTACCGACCATAGGGGGCAGATCCGACGAGCGCTCGATCTGGTGTTTGTTGAAGCTGACGATCACATCGCCGGTCTCGAGGCCTGCTTTCTGCGCCGGGCTGTCCTCTAGGACCTTCGACACCAGGGCGCCCTGGGGCTTCTCCATGCCGAAGGATTCCGCCAGTTCCTGTGTGACGTCCTGGATCAAAACGCCGAGCCATCCGCGAGTGACGCTGCCCTTCTCCCGAATTTGCTCATAGACATTGAGAACGACGTGGATCGGAATAGCGAACGACACGCCCATGAACCCACCGGTTCTACTGTAGATCTGTGAATTGACGCCGACGACTTCGCCATCGAGATTGAACAGCGGACCGCCCGAATTGCCCGGATTTATCGCAACGTCCGTTTGGATGAACGGCACGTAATTCTCGTTCGGGAGACTGCGTCCCTTGGCGCTGACGATGCCCGCGGTGACCGAATAATCGAATCCGAACGGTGATCCTATCGCCAACACCCATTCACCGACCTTGAGGTCGTCGGAGTTGCTGAGTGTTACGCTCGGTAATTCATTCTCCGCGTCTATCTTCAATACTGCGATATCGCTGCGTGGATCGGAGCCGATAATGCGCGCCGCGTGCTCGCTGCGATCGGACATACGCACGATGACCTCGTCCGCTTCGCGTACAACGTGGTAGTTGGTGATGATATAGCCGTCCTTGGAGATGATGAAACCGGACCCCAGCGACGAGCGCGGATCGCGGCGGCTGGGGCCACGACCGGGACCTTCATCGCCGAAGAAGCGGTTGAAGAAATCTGACAGCGGGCCTTCGTCGGGAATGTGCGGGGCCAGACCGGGCGGCAGGCGATCCCCGCGGGCGCCGAGCTTGGGCACGTTGATCGTGGTGCTTATATTGACCACGGCGGGGCTGTTTTGCCTCGCGAGATCGGTGAAATCGGGCAGTTGCCCGCCATTGGTAATCGCGCCCGCCGTCGCACCCCAGATGACCAACACCAATAGAATCGCGAGATCTTTACAATGTTTCATCATATCTCCGTCAATTGTCGACTTTAGCGACCGACGCCGCAATCTGTCGGACCGTAGGCAGGGGAACTTCGCCGACCACGGTAATCTGGTGATCGTCAACGACGCGGCTGAAAGCATTGACCGCCCCGCGAGAAGAATACCCCTGCAGCGCCTGTTCGCCTTCCATAAGTTTTTCGACGAACACGGAAACCATAGCGAGGCCGTCCGAATAAACCAGATGACTCACCGGCATGTAACTCGTCGCCATGCTTTGTATCTTGCTTTCCTTCAACTCGAATCCCGAGGGCAGCCAGCGTACCTGCCAGGATGAATCGCCGTTTGCAGCCGCACCGATCGCAGCACTTTCGGTGTCCGTTCGCCAGGTGAATCCGTCGCCACCGATCTCCGGGCGCAGCCGCTCCGCGGATATCTCGTCGAGGATGCTGATCTGCGTGAACTGGACTTGTTCCAGTGTACGCCCGCCGCGTCCGAGAATGACCGATTTCAACAGCAACTTGGTGTCGTGGTCGATCCACAGGCGGTAGCCGTAACGGTCGCCCGCGGACGGGCTTATGCCCACGACCGTCGTCTTGCGTCCTGCAATTCGATCTTCGCCGTCAATGCTGAAGCGATAGCTCGCGACCAGGCTCTCCACGGGCGCTGAAAATCCGATACCGATGAGATCCCGTGGCGGGTTCTTTTCGACCATCGCCTGCTGGTCGTCGGCAAACAAGCAGGTGACGAGCGTGCCGTCGCGTATGACTTCGCGTGCCGGCCCGGAGAGAGATATCAAGCGTTCCTTTTCGCCACCGTCGTCATACTTGTGTACGAGACGCATGCTATCGATCTGGGCCCCGCGCTGATAAATGAATACGCCTTCGTAATTGAGCTGCCGGGTTGCGTCATGCATGGATTGCAGCAGGATGCGTGCTGGGTCATCGGCGGCCGACGGCGACGGCGCGGCAAAGGCCAGCAAGGCGATCAGCGCGCCCGCCGCAATAATTGCCGCGCTATTCGGCTTCGAATCCGACGATACGAACATAGGGGTGAACGGCTGGAACACCGAGTCGTGCCCGTTGCTCGTTGAAGTTGACGAGATATCCATTTAGACGCTGGTCGAACGCACCGACGGCTACGACGGCCTGTCCGCTTTGCGAACGTATCGAGTCAATCGGTTCAGGGGCCAGGGACTGTGTCGTCACCGATGTGGCAACCTGGAATCCGGGCTCGGTCGGTTGCTGATACGGCCTCAAGGCCAGTGTGACCGCCAGAGCGGCAACAGAGGCCGCGATTGCGAGTCCGACGAGGGGAGTATAAGAGCGGCGCCGGTCCGCAAGTGACACGACGCTGTCGCGGCCTTGATCGATGGGGGACGCTGCCGGCGCCCTGCCCGGTAAGCTGTCGGCGCGTAGTGCTTCTCCTATCAAATGGTAACGGCTCCAGGCACGCTGGAGTTCGGAGTCGCGCATCAGCGTGTCGATGACCTCGCCGATTTCGTCGTCCGCAAACTCGCCGTCCACTAATATCGAGATTTTTTCCTGATTCACGATGGTCATACCTAATTCAATGCTCAAGCAGTGGTTTGAGGCGCAGCTCTATCGCTTCGCGCGCCCTGAATATTCGTGAGCGGACCGTCCCGATGGGACAGTCCATCGCCGCGGCGATCTCCACGTAGCTCATGCCCTCGACTTCGCGCAGCGTAATCGCCGTCCTAAGATCATCGGGCAGCTTATCGATCGAGTCGATGATCGTTTCCCTGATCTCGTTTGTCAGCAGAAGACGTTCCGGCGTCTCCATCGTTTTTTGCATTTCCTGCAGTTCGATTTGCTCGCCATTGTCGTTTTCGAGGCCAACTTCCAGCGGACGCCGCGACATGTATACCAGCTGGTTCTTCGCGGTGTTGATGGCAATACGGTAGAGCCAGGTATAAAACGCGCTGTCGCCTCTGAATTTTGGCAGCGCACGATAAGCCTTAAAAAAAGCTTCCTGTGTCACGTCCAGCGCGTCGGCCGGTTCTCGAACGTACTGGGATACGAGTTTCACTATGCGATGTTGATATTTGAGAACCAGCAGGTCAAACGCAGATTTGTCACCTTTCTGTACTCGCTGAACGAGCTCATTGTCAGTATTGCTGTCGCCCATCGAGGCTCTATCCCTGTATCATGGCAACGGCGCGTGGCAATTTCTTAAAGGCGTAGACCATAGGACGGCGATTAAGTTCGGGACCGGCGGGGCGTTCGATTCTTTCTGCAGATTATAGCAACTCCGGACATGAGTGAATCGGACGCCTATGACGCCCTGATCATCGGCAGCGGAGCGGCGGGGCTGAGCCTCGCGCTCGCTTTAGCCGAGCGCTTACGGGTGGTCGTGCTGAGCAAGGGAAGCGCCAGCGAAAGCGCTACCTATTACGCGCAGGGCGGGATCTCGGCGGTCATGGATCACGCGGATTCCGTCGATTTACACATCGAAGACACGCTCGCCGCCGGTGCGGGGCTGTGCCGGAAAGACACCGTTGAATTCATCGTCCGGCACGGTCGGGAGCGCATAGAATGGCTGATTGCTCAGGGTGTGCCCTTTTCGACGCGGGTGTCGCGCTCCGGGGCGGAGGAATTCCACCTCATGCGCGAAGGCGGCCATAGTCATCGCCGTGTCGTCCATGCTGCTGATGCTACCGGACGCGTGATCGAGAAGACGCTCCTCGAGCGGGTCGCGGAAAACCCGAATATCACCTTGCTCGAGCGCCACATGGCGATCGATCTGATCAGCTCGGGCAAACTTGGCCGCATCCCCGATCGCTGCGCCGGGGCCTATGTGCTCGATCTCGATCGTCAACAGATCCGAACGATCGCCGCACGGTGCTCGGTGCTCGCCTCAGGCGGAGCTGGAAAAGTCTACCTTTATACGAGCAACCCGGACGTCGCTACCGGCGACGGCATCGGCATGGCCTGGCGGGCGGGATGCGTAATCGCGAACATGGAGTTCGTCCAGTTCCATCCAACCTGTCTATATCACCCGCAGGCGAAAACCTTTCTATTGACCGAAGCGCTGCGCGGTGAAGGCGGCCGCTTGATCCTCAACACCGGCGAGCGCTTCATGCCGAAGTTCGACGAACGCGCCGAACTGGCGCCACGCGATATTGTCGCCCGTGCGATCGACCATGAAATGAAGCGCCTGGGCCTGGACAACGTGTATCTGGACATCTCGCATAAGCCCCGTGATTTCATCATCGAATACTTTCCCAACGTGTACGAACAGTGTAACGGCTACGGCATTGACATCACGCGTGAACCAATTCCTGTGGTACCGGCCGCGCACTACCTGTGCGGTGGCGTGGTCACGGACCTCAAGGGCCGAACCTCGCTGCCTGGGCTCTACGCGATCGGCGAGGTCGCGTGTACGGGCCTTCACGGTGCCAATCGTATGGCCAGCAACTCCCTGCTCGAGTGCCTGGTCATCGCCGAGTCGGCCGCGAAGGCGATCATTTCGAGCATCGGCGAGCACGAACTCATTGATCAGATCCCCGCCTGGGATGAAAGCCAGGTAACCGACGCCGACGAAGAGGTCGTCGTCGCTCATAACTGGGATGAACTCCGCAGGCTCATGTGGGATTACGTCGGCATCGTGCGCACGGGCAAGCGACTGCAGCGAGCCCGGCGTCGGGTGGATCTTCTGCACTCGGAAATCAGCGAGTATTACGGCAATTTCCGCGTCACCGGCGACCTCATCGAGTTACGCAACCTCGTGCAGGTCGCCGAGCTGATCATTCGCTGCGCTCTCAAGAGGCGCGAAAGCCGCGGATTGCACTATACCTTGGACCATCCCGAAAGCGACGACGCGAACTACCTACGCGACACCGTCCTGCGCGCCGGAGACTTCAGCTAGCCCGCCTATCGCGCGCAGGCGGGCTAGCTGGAAGAAGATCTATTGCAGTACAACGCCCCAGCGGTCTCGACATAGGATCTTGAGCACCTTCGACGCCGCCTCATGAGTGACATCGACCGCGCGGAGCTTGCTGGACGTGTGATTATGATCACCGGTGCGAGCCGCGGTCTCGGCCGTGCTGTAGCGGTAGCCTGCGCCGCCGCGGGCGCGACGACCTTGGTGTGTGGGCGCGACGTAGCGGCGCTGGAAGCCCTGACGGACGAGCTTGAATCACGCGGCGATCCCTTACCTGTCATCGTGCCAATCAACCTCGAGGCGGCGTCGGTCGACGATTTTTTATCCATCACTGCACATATCAAGGAACAATTCGGGTGTCTCGACGGTCTGGTGGTCAATGCCGCCGTCGTCGGCGAACTCGCGCCGCTCGAAACATACGATCCGATGATCTGGGCGCGCGTTTTCCAGGTTAATGTTCACAGTGTGTTTCTTCTTCTGCAATCGTGCCTGCCATTGCTCGCAGAGGCTGATGATGCTTCGATCGTATTCTCGCTCGCCGAGGAAGGCGACCGCGGTCGCGCGCACTGGGGTGCGTATGCTGCGACGAAAAGCGCCCTCAAATCCCTGATGGAAATCCTTGCCGACGAACATGAAACAAACCCGGGACTGCGCGTGCACGGGGTGATCCCCAGCCCCCTTCGAACGCGCCTGAGAATGACGGCGTTTCCAGCGCAGGATCCCGCGGCTTTTGCACCTCCAGAAACGGCCGCCGGCACGTACGTCGAATTGCTCGGTGCGCGGGGCCGCGGAAGGCATGGCGTTGTTATAAAAACACCGCGGCGCGATTGATCTGAGCCCGGCATTTTTTGCCGCGCCGGCGTTTGGACAGGTCCCGCGGGTTCCGCTCGGGCGTCAAAAAATTGACTTTTATCCAGTAAAAAAATGGTTACCGTTCGTATTTAGCCCCCCCTAAATAGACAAATAGTCAATAATAAACAACCTGTTACGATAAATATCTTGCTTTTTGCGGCGAGTTCCCGGTATTCGCTTGGCACGAAACTCGCATCGATCGCTGCCGTTGACGGTTAGCCGACACGATCGAACAGCATGAGTACACGAATGAAGCAGATCACTGACGAATCGCCGTGGCGTATTGGTTCGTTCGTGCGCGGCGTCCTACCGGTTGCGGATGACGCTGCGGAGCAAGGTGAAAAGATTTCCGATTCGGTCAAACTACGCATCACCACGGCGCTGCATTCGAGTCTCCACTTTCGTGACATCATCCCGAAATTCGCCCGTGAAATCAGGCGCATTGTCCCCGGCGTTTCCGTTCGCTACCGGAACCGAAACGCCCACCTGTCGGTCGATGATGGCGTACGCGAAACGAACTGCTACAGCTACGAGTTGAATTTGGTCGGGAAATTTTTGGGCGAAATCAGTTTTTCGAGCCAGCAGTCTCTGTCGGAAAGAGAGCAGGAGCTGCTCGAAATCCTTTTGTGCACCCTGGTCCACCCGCTTAGAAATGCACTGCTGTATGAACGCGCAGTCAAAATGGCGCTCAAGGATCCCCTGACCGGCGTCAGCAATCGCGCATCGATGCGGGCACATTTCAACCAGCACATTTCGCTTGCACAACGACAAAATACGCCTCTCTCGGTACTCATGATCGACATTGATTTGTTTAAATCGGTCAACGACCACTACGGGCACATCGTCGGCGATATCGTGCTAAGCCACGTCGCAAAACGCATCGTTAATTGCACGCGTACAAGTGACGGTGTGTTTCGCTACGGCGGCGAGGAATTCGTGGTGATGCTACCGAGTACGGGAAGTGAGGGCGCGGAGCTTTTGGCCGATCGCATCCGCAGCGATATCGAATCGATGAGGATCGAATCGTTACCGATTCATGCCAGGGTCACCGTCAGCGTGGGCGTCGCCCACTATAAGCCGGGAGAATCCCAGATCGCGTTGCTTAAACGGGTCGACGATATGCTGCTCGCCGCGAAACGCGGCGGGCGTAACCGCGTGATCGTCTCTGCTACGACTTCGGATCCGGACCGTCAATCCAGCGCGTAATCCGCGAAGGATCCTCGAGCACTTCCAGAAACGTCTTCTCGTCGATGATGGCGATGCCGAGGGTAGCTGCCTTGTCCGCTTTACTGCCGGCGTCGGTGCCGGCCACGACGACGTCAGTTTTTTTCGACACTGAGCTTGCGACGCGGGCACCGAGCGTGCGCAGCCGATCGCGCGCCTGATCGCGGGCCATGCTCTCTAATGCGCCAGTCAATACGAAGGTGAGGTTCTCGAGCCCCCTTACATCGGTTCCGCCGGGCGCCTCCTCGGACCACGTAAAGCCGCGTTCCTGCAAAGCTTCGATCACGTCTGAGTTCGCCTTTTGGCAGAACCAATCGGTCACGCGAGCGGCGACGACGGGTCCGATGTCTGCGATGGCCTCGAGGGCTTCAGCCGATGCTTGGCGAATGCCTTCAAGCGTGCCGAAAGCGGCAACCAGATTGTCGGCCGTAGCGTCGCCGACTTCCGGTATCCCCAACGCGTAGATCAAGCGGGACAGCGTCGTCTGTTTACTTTTTTCGAGCGCGCCGACAAGATTTTCGGCCGACTTCTCTCCCATGCGTTCTAGAGCAGCCAGGGTTTCGACGTCGAGTAGGTAAAGATCGGCAGGGCTTGCCACCAAGCCCTGCGTCACAAGCTGTTCAATAAGTTTTGCGCCCAGCCCCTCGACATCTGTCGCCCGCCGCGATGCGAAATGGATGATTTCCTGCACCAGGCGCGCTGTTGCCTGGCCGGGGACACTGTCCGGTATTTTATAAGGCTGGGTGTTTGCCGGCCTCTTCTCGAGGACGACGCGGACTACCTCGGGAATGACGTCGCCCGCGCGACGTACAACGACGGTGTCCCCCACGCGTACGTCCTTGCGGCGAATCTCGTCGGCATTGTGCAGGGTTGCGTTCGTGACCGTGACCCCGCCGACGAATATCGGCTCGAGGCGGGCAACGGGTGTCAGCGCGCCCGTCCGGCCGACCTGTACTTCGATGTCGACGACGCGGGTGATGCGTTCGTCGGGCGGATATTTGAAGGCCACGGCCCACCGCGGCGCGCGCGCAATGGTGCCGAGTACCCGCTGCTGTTCTAGGGAATTGACCTTGTAGACGACGCCGTCGATCTCGTAGGGTAGGCTGGCTCGGCTCGCCCTGATCGTTGCGTAATAATCAAGGCATGCGTCGATGCCTTCGACGACTTGCGTCGCGGGCGAAACACGCAGGCCCGAATCGCGAAGTCGGGCGAGAATCTCGACCTGAGTCACCGGCACCCGGCCACCTTCGAAATGGCCGATTCCATAACAGCACAAGGTGAGCGGGCGTGAAGCGGTGATGCGTGAATCGAGTTGGCGCAGGCCACCGGCGGCAGCGTTGCGCGGGTTGGCGAATGTTTTCTCGCCGGCGCGCTCTTGGCGCCGATTGAGGGCTTCGAAGCCCGCCTTTTCCATGTAGATTTCACCGCGGATTTCGATCAGCGCAGGGGGCCGGCGATCCCTGAGGCGCAACGGTACCGAGCGCACGGTTCTCACATTGACCGTCACATCCTCGCCGGTCGTGCCGTCGCCCCGAGTCGCGGCCCGGGTCAGGATGCCGTCTTCGTACACGAGATTGATGGCGAGGCCGTCGAGCTTGGTTTCAGCCACGAGTTCGACCGTGCTCACATCGAGCTGATCGCAGATTCTGCGGTAGAAATCACCGAACTCTGTCGCGTCGAACGCGTTTGACAGCGACAGCATGCGGCTGTGATGGTGCGCGGAAGCGAATTTTTCTGAAGGAGGCGCGCCGACGCGCTGGGTGGGCGACGTGGGATCGGCCAGCCGCGGGTGGCGTAATTCGAGCGCGCTCAGCTCGCGTAAAAGCGCATCGTATTCGGCATCTGAAACGACCGGCTGGTCGAGAACGTAGTATTGGTAATTGTGACTTTCGAGTTCGGCGCGCAGAATCGCGACGCGTTTTTTGGGGGTATCACGCGCCGGCATCGCCGTAGCGTCCGGCGCGATCACGCAATTTTGCGATACCGCCGGAATCCAGCAGCGTGCGCGGCTCAGCGAACAGTTCTCCGCCAGAGAGCGTCGCCAGCCGCTGCGCGGTATTCAACAGCAATTCAAAGGCCACGGGGCCGTCGAGTGGGCCGGGCAGCTCCATGAACAATGCCAAGCCTGAAGTTCGAAAGGCTTCGATTTTACCGAGATCGAAGGTCCCCGGTTCGAACATGTTCGCCGCACTGAAAACCGGTACCTCGCATTTCAGATCCCCCGCGCCGAAATGATGAAAGATCGACATATCGCCGAATTGCATACCGACGCCGTTCAGCGCCTTAACCAGATCCGTACCGGTAAACTGCTGGCCTTCCCGGGCGCGCACGTAAAGTGTCAGCACGCCGCTGTCGCCTGTCTGCGGTACGGAAGCGGATCCGGCGGCGGAAGATAATTCGTCGTCCGCCGCGAGTCGATCGCGCGCCTGCGGAAACAGGTCCAACTGGTCTTTGGTATTTTTCTTGTCTCCCGCTTCGTTCACTTCGACGGCGTCGTTTCGGACTGCGGGCAAATCATCAATGATTTCTTCTTCTCGCGGCAATACTACGTTGTCGGGTAGCCGCGGGGCGAAAACCACCGCTACTTCGTCCTCGTCTTGTTCACCATTGTGGTCGAGAATGACATCGGGGATATCGATTCTCGAAAAACGCCGGCCGAAGCCGCCCCTGGAATCACGCCGCCGTTTGATCGCCGTATACAGGTAGACGGCGATCACGATGAATACGCCAGCGATGATCAGTACGGTGCGTAGGGACATGCGTTAACGGCGCTTCATAGGTAGGATCTTAGACGGTGCACTGGTACGCAGCCGTATAACGGAGCGGTACAATAAAATAAAACCACAGAGATCACAGAGAAATGCATTATATTTGTGATCTGTAAACGGTCTTTTCTACTTTCTTTGTGTCCTCTGTGATCTCTGTGGTTCATTGCGACCGTATTAGCGATT
Source organism: Gammaproteobacteria bacterium (assembly GCA_963662545.2). Taxonomy (GTDB): domain Bacteria; phylum Pseudomonadota; class Gammaproteobacteria; genus JAYYZW01. Next base: position 2,135,280 of record CAXXLL010000002.1, on the reverse strand, counting down.
CAAACAACAAAGCGTCCTAACATCAAGACCGCGTCACGCGGTCGCCGCCAATTCCACGGCCTCCTCCATGTTGACCGAAACGAGCCGGGAAACACCGGCTTCCTGCATCGTCACGCCGATAATTTGTGCAGCGATTTCCATCGTGATCTTATTGTGCGTGACGAACAAAAACTGAACCGATTTCGACATCGATATCAGCATTTCACACAGGCGCACGACATTGGCGTCGTCCAGCGGCGCATCGACTTCGTCGAGCAGGCAGAACGGCGCCGGGCTCATTTCGAAGATCGCGAATATGAAAGCCAGCGCAGTCAGCGCCTTTTCGCCACCTGAAAGCAGATGAATGTTGCTGTTACGCTTGCCGGGCGGGCGCGCCATGACGGTTACGCCGGTTTCCAGTAAATCCTCGCCGGTCATCTCCAAATAAGCGTGGCCGCCGCCGAACAGGATCGGGAACATTGCCTGCAGACCGTTATTGACCTTGTCATAGGTTTCTTTGAAGCGCGTGCGTGTTTCGCGGTCGATTTTGCGTATCGCTTCCGTTAGCGTATCGAGTGCTGTGGCCAGGTCTTCGTGTTGTTTGTCGAGATAGGCCTTACGCTCCGACAATTGTGAGTATTCATCGATCGCGGCGAGATTGATCGGACCGAGCCGCGCGATGCGGTTCGCGACCCGTTCGAGTTCGCTCTGAACGCTCTGTTCACTATCCTCGTCGCTCAAGGTCGCCGCGATCGCGTCAAAATTTTCGCCGGTGGTGTCGAACCGGCCCATCAATTCTTGTAACCGCACTTCGAGCGCGCGCTGATCGAGGCGTACCTGCTCCAGGCGCCGTCGACGCTCGGCAATGGCCTGTTCGATTTCGGCCCGTGCTGCAGCCGATTTATGGAGATCGTCATCGAGGCCACCGAGTGCCTCGCGAGCCTCGTTCAAGCGGCGCTCAGCATCGAGCCGGGCTTTCAAGGCCTGTTCGAGTTGTGCTTTCATTTCTGCGCGCGGCGCTTTCATTGCAGCAATGGCCTGTTCGATCTCCGTACATCGTTGCTCCAGTTGATTCTTGGCCGTGATATTGCGCTCGATATTGCTAGCCAAGGTCGCGAGCTGGGATTTTGCATGTTCCAGCTCCAGTTCCAGGCTGTGCGTCGACTCGCGCGCATCGCGCCAACGCTCCCTGGAAGCGTCGAGTTCCTGCTGAATTTCCCCCCGCGTGCCGCTGAGTTGCTCCCGCCGTTCGGCGTGTTCGGCGAGCTGGGCCGATGCCAGACTAAGGTCCTGCTCGAGCGCTTCGATCGCCTCCCGATTCTCGTCCGATTCCGCCGACAGTCTCTCCAGTTCACGGGCGACGTCCGAGGTGCGCGCCTGCCTGCGCTGGTATTCTGCTTCCAGCCGTCCGAACTCAGTACGCTGCGCGGTAATTTCACGATCCTCGATTTCCAGCCGTTCGCTTACTTCGTGCTCCTGCTGCTCGAGTTCTTTGAGACGGGCCTGTGAAAGATCGATCTGGGCGCGGAGCTCGGCGGTCTCGGCGTCGTTCTTTTCGATCTTCGCCTCGAGGTGAGCGATCAAGCGATCGCGCGACAGGATTCCTTCTGATTCATCGCCCGCGGCCGGTAGCTGTATCCAGTTGCGACCGAACATCGTGCCGTCGGGCAGCACGACCAACTCGTGCGCGGCCATTCGCTCACGAATCGATTTCGCCTCGTCCACGCTGGCAGCCGCGAATACTCCGTGCAGCAGGGGTTCGAGATCGATCGGGCCCGTCACTTTGCTGGCGAGCGACTCCGGGGGGGCGCCGGATGTCGCGTTCAAATTCGAATTCGTTTCCACTACCGTGATCGCCGAGGTGTGCGGCCGACCGCGGTCGGTGTCCAACAGTCGCCCGACGAGGTTCTCACCGCAGACGGCGCCGAGGGGAATGCGCAGGGCGGCTTCGAGCGCCCGCTCCCAGCCGGTCTCGACGTCGACGAATTCTACGAGTCGCGCGAGATCGGAGATCCCTTTTTCTTCGAACCAGGCTTGAACCCGTTCCTGGTCACCGCCGTAGGCGGCTTCCTGCAACGCCTTGAGCGACGCGAGACGTCCGCGCTGCTCTTGCAGGTGCGCTTGGTGATTGTGTAAAGAAGCTCCCAGAGTTTGCGCGGCGCTCCAGTTCTGCGACAACTTGGCGCGCAGCGCATCGCGCTCGACCTTGGTCTGAGCGCGCAGTTCCTCGGCCTGGCCCAACTCCGAACGGAGTTGATCACGTTGTGACGACAGATCAGAAGTGTCGTTGCGCGAGGCTTCGTCGTTCAGGAAGGAGCTGCGGGTGTGTGCATCGGCGACGTCCTCCAACAGGTGTTCCAGCCGGATCTGGGCCGCATGTTCACGCTGTGCCAGCTCGGTATGCGCGGCGTTGAATAAATCCCAGTCGTTTTGCCATTGCGTCATGCGTGCTTCGACCGCTCGGACGGCTTCGTAGACTTCGGTCCCGGCATCTCTGTGCTGGTTGAAACGTGGCTCGAGCATCTGCAGTTTTTCGTCGATTGCGTCTCGTTGTACACGGTCGGTTTTCACCAGGCGGGACAGGTCTTCTTGCGAGGCATTCGTTTCCTCGAGATCACCCCTGAGGGATTGCTCTAGTTCGTCGGCGTGTTTAAGCGCCTGCTCCAGTCGCGAGATGTCGGCGCTTTTGGCGTAGAACTCCGTCTGTACCTGATTGAATTTTTCCGTCGCTTCGGTTTGTGCTTCACGGTAGCCTGTCTGGCGCGCCTCGATATCGCGAAGTCCTGCGGCCTTGGCTTCAACTTCGTTAGCGCGCTCCTCGACACGTTGCTTGCATTCGATACGCTCGGCGTCCAGCGCGCGCCAGCGTACGGCCAACAGGCGCCCTTGGGCGTGCCTTTCTTCCGCTTTCAGTTTCTGATAGCGCTCGGCGCCTCGTGCCTGACGCTGCAGATGTGCCAACTGCTTGTCCAATTCTTCACGGATATCGTCGAGGCGCTCGATATTCTCACGGGTGTGGCGCATGCGGGTCTCGGTCTCACGGCGCCGCTCCTTATATTTGGAAATGCCGGCGGCTTCCTCCAGGAACGAACGTAACTCCTCCGGCTTCGCCTCGATCACTCGCGAGATCATGCCTTGTTCGATCACCGAATAGCCGCGCGCGCCGATACCGGTTCCCAGAAAGATGTTGGTGACGTCCTTGCGGCGGCAGCGTCCGCCGTTCAGGAAATAGGACGAAATGCCATCGCGCCCTACGGTGCGTTTGATCGAAATTTCGCCGAATCCGGCGTACTGTCCGCCGATCGTGCCGTCGGTATTGTCGAAGATGATCTCAACGGTCGCCTGACCGACCGGCTTTCGAGTGTTGGATCCGTTGAAAATAACGTCCGACATCGAATCGCCCCGCAGATGCTTGGCGGAACTTTCCCCCATGACCCAGATGAGCGCATCGATAATATTGGACTTGCCGCAGCCGTTGGGGCCGACGACGCCAGTGAGGTTTCCGGGGAGGGTTAGAGTGGTGGGATCGACGAACGATTTGAAGCCTGAGAGCTTAATTCGTGTGATGCGCATGGAGGCACAGCATACCCCATCGTGATCCGCCGGCACAACGCCGCCGGGCGTCGAATTGACGACGACTAACGAACTGTTTTCGGTGAAGAAAAGAAGGCTTGCTCGAACCCGTTCTGCGTCTCGAGTGGTGGCCGTTGGCAAACGCGCCGTGTGGTAAGGTTAGCGCCAATTTTCAGCCTTCATCGAACGCGGCCATGGCCCTGAAACCCGTACGGGAACTCGACACATTCGCGAACCCGAAGCCCGAGCGCGACTTCCTGATCAGCATCCGTCTGCCGGAGTTCACCTGTTTGTGCCCACTCACCGGGCAGCCGGATTTCGCCGACATGAAGATCGAGTACATTCCGGACCAGACTTGTCTGGAACTCAAGGCGCTCAAGCTTTACATCTGGTCGTACCGCGACGAAGCCGCGTTCCACGAAGCGGTGACGAACGCGATACTCGACGACGTAGTGGCCGCCTGCGCGCCCCGCTACGCGCGCATGACCGCGGCGTTCAACGTGCGCGGGGGGACCTACCCGACGATCATCACGGAATACCGGCAAACCGGCTGGACGCCGGCGGCTGACAGCGTGCTGCCGGTTCCATGAGCGCCGGCACGGGGCTCATGCAGGGCATGCGCCATGCCTTGCGCGGATTCAGGCTCATCACGCAACCCGGCGTGCGGATTTTCGTCGCGATTCCGCTTTTGATCAATATCGTGGTTTTCGTGCTGGCGCTGAGCGCCGTAGGGATGGCGGTCGATTATGGACTCGACCGCTACCTGGCCGACTGGCCCGAATGGATCCGCTGGATCTTGTGGTTGATCTTGGGACTCCTCGCGGCGATCAGCGTCTTTTTCACATTCTCTCTGCTCGCAAATCTTATCGCCGGTCCATTCAACAGTATGCTGGCGGAAGCCGTTGAGCATCATCTCAATCCACAGATGGAAACACCGGCATTCTCGTGGTCGCGTTTGCTGAATGAGGCGGCACGCTCCATCCGCGCGGAATTGCGCAAGCTGATCTATATCGTGTTGCGCGCCCTGCCGCTAGTGGTGATCAGCTTGATACCCGGAGTCAACGTGGTCGCCCCAATGCTGTGGTTTTTATTCGGCGCATGGATGCTGAGTATGGAATATCTTGACTGTCCATTGGGAAATCACGGACGCCTGTTTCCGACGGTGATCGAGGAAATGCGCGCGCAACGGCGCCTGGCGCTCGGCTTCGGCGGCTCCATTACGTTTCTGACCATCATTCCGATCGTCAACTTCCTCGCAATCCCAGTCGGGGTAGCGGGTGCGACGAGCATGTACTGCGAACATTTCTCGGGCAACGTTTCACCCTGACATTCGAAGGGACTCCATCGCCGTGTCCGTCATCACCGGGCGTTTCGCGCCGTCACCCACCGGGCCGCTACATTTCGGATCCGTAGTGGCGGCGCTGGCGAGCTTTCTCGAGGCACGGGCGCATGCAGGTCGTTGGCTGGTGCGGATCGATGACCTCGATCCGCCGCGCGAAGAGCCCGGCGCAGCCGCCGCGATCCTGCGTACACTTGAAGCGCTCGAACTGCATTGGGACGGTGAGGTTGTGTACCAAAGTACGCGCGGCGACGCCTACAAAGCCGCGCTCGAGACGCTTGAGGGGGACGGCGCCGTTTTCCCTTGCGCGTGCACGCGACGCGATCTCGACGGCAGCCGGTATCCCGGCACCTGCCGGCAAGGACTGCCGCCGGGCACTGCCGGGCGCACGCTGAGGGTGCGCGTCGACGATCGCGCCCTCGTCTTTCACGACGCGGTTCAGGGGCGCATCGTCCAGCACCTCGAAAGCGACTGCGGCGATTTCGTCGTGCGCCGTGCCGACGGCTTCGTTGCCTATCATCTGGCCTGTGCCGTAGACGATGCCTGGCAGGGCGTCAACGAAGTCGTGCGTGGCGCTGACCTGATCGATTCCACGCTGCGACAGATACATCTTCAGCATCTACTCGGACTGCCCGAACCACGCTACGCGCACGTTCCAGTCGTGGTGGACCGGCAGGGTAGGAAATTGAGCAAGCAGAGCCGGGCCGTGCCTGTGCTGCCCGAAGACGCGCGGCCGGCGCTCTTTCACGCGGTGAGATTTCTCGGATTCGATCCACCGGCCGATGCCATTCACGGTCCGCCGCTTGAACTACTGGCCTGGGCTCGGGCGCGTTGGGATCTCTCCCAAGTAAGCCGCGAGGCGAGCACCTCGGTCTATCCACCGCCTGCAGATTGACATGGCCCGGATATCTCACCGGGCGAGCCTTTTAACCTCGCAATGAACTGCAGAGAACACAGAGAAATACAATATCTTTTGTTCACTAATCTCTGTGTTCTCTGTGGTTCAATTTTGTCGCTCCGACGCACGTCGGTGCGTGCGGTCAATCGATCGCGTCTGAGAACATCTCCTGCAGTTCAGTGTAATTATCCGCGACAGCGATGTCCGGGTAGTCGGCAACCACCTTGTGCGACGGCTTGAAGAGCATGCTGGTATCCGCTTGCTCGAGCATGCTGATGTCGTTGTAGGAATCGCCGGTTGCGACGACTTTGTAATTCAGCGATTGGAAGGCTGCGACTGCCCGCCGCTTGGGGTCGTCCTGCCGCATGATGTAACCGGTGATCTTGCCGTCGGATTTGATTTCCAGGCGGTGGCATAGGATCACCGGGTGGCCGAGTTTGGCCGTCAGCGGTTTGGCGAGTTCGTGGAAAGTGTCGGAAATAATTGCGACCTGGAAATGAATTCTCAGCCAGCTCAGAAACTCGGCGGCGCCCGGCAGGGGGTCGAGCGCGGCGGCCGCCGCCTCGATTTCGTTGAAACCAAGGCGGTGCTCGGACATGATGTTTAGCCGGTACGTCATCAATTCGTCGTAGTCCGGAATGTCACGGGTGGTGAGTTCGAGTGCTTTGATGCCCGTGCGATCGGCGAGATTTATCCAGATTTCCGGCACGAGCACGCCTTCGAAATCGATGCAGGCAACTTTCATGACAGGGAATCCTCTAAATCGAATCGCCGGAGCGAATGAAGCGCGCGAGTCTAGCAGGATGGTGAGAAATGTGTCGCGGGCGTTTTGCGCCTTGCTGCCCCAAAAAGGCCCGACGTACGAGGAGACGAGGTGCGGAATTCGTGTGCTTGTGGTCGCCGTCTTGATCGGGCTTTTTGCCGACGCTCTCGGTGAACCAAAAGTCACTGCGCTCGGCCTTTTCAAGGGTAAGGCCCTACTCAGCATCGATGGCATGCAACGGGTGTTGAAGAAAGGCGAGTCCTCACCCGAAGGTGTGCGGCTCATCGACGCCGATGCGAATCGGGCGCTAGTTGAGATCGAAGGACGCGTGTTCGAATTGGCTCTCGACGGCAAGATCAGCGGATCCATTCCCGCCGGGCCCGCACCGAAAGTCGTACGTCTGGTGCCCGGTGATGGTGGACATTATTTCGTCGACGGCCAGATCAACGGCAACCCCGTACGCTTTTTAGTCGATACCGGTGCGACTTCGGTGGCCATGAATAAGCATACCGCCCGCCGGATCGGGATACCTTATGCCGTAGAGGGCGAAAAACATACGGTACGAACCGCATCGGGATTCGCCGTCGGCTACGGCGTCATCCTCGACGAGGTCAAGATACGTTCACTGCGCATCAAACGCGTCAGGGGAACCGTCATCGATGGCGATTTCCCCAGCGTTCCCCTGCTCGGCCAGTCTTTTCTCAACCGGCTCGACATTCACCGCGAGGGCGCGGTAATGGAATTGCGCGAACGTTAGCAGGCGGGTGAATGCCGCCCTCTATTCGCCGGTAAGCGGGCTCCTACGGTGCTGTTACTACTCTCGTAGAAGCCCGCTTGCGGGCGAATTAAGATTCATGGCCTAGCAGCCTGTCGGACTTAGGAACAATCTGCTACGCAGATGGGAGAGCGGCCCAAATATCCACGATTTTTGTTCAGCGCGTCCCTGAGCTTCACCCCTTCGGGGCTGACGCGAAGATTCGTTCCAGACGAATCTTTCGTTACATAGAACCACTATGCGCCTCAAAATCGTGAACATTTGGCCTCGCTCTCCTACTCTGCTCGCGACGATTGCCTAAGTCCGACAGACTGCTAGCGAGCGTGTGTTCAGGCGCGATCGCGCTGCCACAGAATCTCGCCCGCGCCGGACTCACGGGCGATGACGCGCGCGGCCACGAACAGGAGATCTGACAGTCGATTGATGTACATGAGCGATTGGCGGTTCAGCTTTTCGTTTTCGTCCAGGCTCAGGATGTGGCGCTCCGCGCGTCGGCACACGGCACGCGCGAGATGGCAGTTTGCGGCCTGCCGACTGCCGCCCGGCAGAATGAATTCCTTCAAGGGCGGCAGGTCCTCGTTGTAGTGATCGATCGCGGCCTCGATCTTGGCCACTGCCGCCTCTCCAGTGAATTCGCTTCCAGGTATCGACAACTCGCCGCCGAGGTCAAACAGGTCGTGTTGAATGTCGAGCAGCGTGGCACCCAGGTCCTCGCGAACCCCGTCGGCGATCAAAAGCCCGATGCAGCAATTCAGTTCGTCGATGTCGCCGATCGCCCGCAACCGGGCGCCGGTTTTGGGGATACGGGTACCGTCACCGAGCCCGGTCGTGCCGTCATCGCCCGTGCGCGTGTAGATTTTTGATAGACGATGGCCCATTGGCTTTCCTCACTGCCATTGTGAAACAGGATTCGATGCTCGCGCAAGCTGGCTGCGACATCCTGTACCACGGCACCGTAGGAGTGCGCTTGCACGCGATTCCTCAACCGGTTCGCACGCAGGCGCGCTCCTACCCTCATAATATTCATGCCGTGTGGCAGTGATCGATGCCTGATAGAATGCGCGGCGATTAAATGCGTGCTGTGGTACGCCCCGCCCCGCCCGTTACCCGGCGCCTTCGTAGCCGGCGAGAAGTTGTCCATGAACCAGACGACGAGCCCCTCGAATTATGCAGCAACGGTCTACTCCGTAGTTGTCACGTTTTACGACGAAAAAGACAACGTTGCATCGCTTTTAGAGGAAATAAACGTAGTGATGGAGGTCGCGGGGCCTTACGAAATCGTTGCGATAGACGACGGTAGTAACGACGGTACCCTCGAGCTGCTGCGAACGGCCGAGGCAAGCAGCGACGGCAGGATCGTGGTCGTCGTGCACCGGCATAACCGCGGTCAGAGCGCGGCGATCTGCAGCGGCGTCGACGCCGCGCACGGTGAGTGGATCATCACCTTGGACGGCGACGGCCAGAATGATCCGGCGGATATTTCCACCCTGCTCCGACTCGTGGAAGAAGCGCCTGCCGACGGCGCGCCTGATCTCATCTGCGGGGACCGACGTGCCCGGCAAGACAATCTACTGCGCCGCGTGTCCTCGCGGGTCGCGAATGGCGTTCGTTCACGACTGCTTGCCGATGGTACGCCCGATACCGGATGTGGACTCAAGATCATCCGTCGCACCGCCTTCATGCGCCTGCCCCGTTTCGATCATATGCACCGGTTTCTGCCGGCCCTGATCCGCCGCGGCGGGGGGCGTAGCATTTCAGTGCCGGTGTCTCACCGGCCGCGCCTTGGCGGGCACTCTAAATACGGCGTCTGGAATCGGCTCGGCGTCGGTATCGTCGACTTGATGGGCGTTATGTGGCTGAACCGGCGTGCTTTTGGACCTTCTAATTCCGAGGAATCGAGTTCATGACAGTGGAACAGGTATGGATAGGGATCGGTCTATTCGGTCAATTTCTGTTTTCGTGCCGGTGGCTGATCCAATGGATCACTAGCGAACGCATGCAGCGCAGCGTCATTCCCATTACCTTCTGGTATTTCAGCATCGCCGGCTCCCTGACGCTCTTGGCCTACGCTCTGTACCGGACGGATCCGGTTTTCATCGTGGGACATCTCATGAACAGCGTCATTTATTTGAGGAACCTGCATCTGCTCATGAAAGAGAGCCGCGCCGAGTCAGCATGATCGGCAATCAGCCACGAGACGGCGAGTCGCCGAACGCCGGGCCCCCGCCCGCGTAGGTTGGAGGCCGGTCGCAGAGCGATGATCCTGCCTCGCTACTTCGTTCTCGAAGCGCTGAAGATCAGCGCCATGATCGTGGCCGGGTTGTTCGTGCTCTATATCAGTACGCGCTTCGCCACCCATCTCGGGGAAGCTGCCCAAGGCAAGGTCGCACCGCAGCACATTACCCGCATCATCATGCTGAAGATGCTGGTATCGCTCAAGGACATCGTGCCCATTGGACTTTTCCTCGGCACCTACGCCGCAATCACGCGCTTGCAACAGGGGTCCGAATGGGTCGCGATGCGCGCCGCGGGCGTGACCCATCAGCAATTATTGTTCCCGGCCCTCGCGCTGGCAGGCGCGGCTTCTCTGCTGGTCGCGTCCATCACGTTTGTTATCGGTCCGCGCGCCGAGTTGACCCTGCAGGAACTCAGGGAACAGTCCGAGAGCGAAGCCACCATCGCCGGAGTCAAGGCAGGCCGTTTCAAGGAACTTTCGGGCGGCAAGCGCGTGTTCTACGCAGAATCCATTTCCGCAGACGAAAAATACCTCGAGAACGCCTTCGTGCGGAGCCAGAGCGGTGACGACAGCGGATCGTTGCGTTCCAAACGAGCTTTCATCGAACTACGTGATAAATCCGGCGATCGCTTCGCGGTATTTGAAGACGGTCGCAGCTATGCGGGTACGCCGGGGCAGCTCAATTTCGTGATCACCGATTTTTCGCGCTACGCGCTGCGCGTCGAGAATCGCGAGCCGACACAGTTTGGTGCACACATTGGCTTTCTCTTGACGAGTGAATTGTGGCGGCTCAAGGGCGCGCCGTACGCCACCGAGCTCCAGTGGCGCCTCGCCCTGCCGATCAGCACTTTTCTGGGTCCAGGGCTCGCGCTTCTGGTGGGCCTAGCAATGCGCGGCGGGCGATGGTATTTGGGACTGATCACAGCTTTGTCCGGCTATTTCGCCTATACCAACCTGCTCGGCGTCGGGCGCGCCCTCATGAAGAAGGAGATCCTGTCCGCCACCATCGGCTTATGGCCCATACACCTGGTTTTCGTCTTGATCCTGCTCGGCCTTTTGATGTGGCATCGACGCAAGATCCGTCTCAAGCCGATGCCGCGCCAAGAGCTTCTCCCCGCCTAAGGAACCTCTGGATAAGTCATGGTGCGTCTGAATTGTTCACGAAATTGTGCAGATCAAGGCACGAATCGCAGGCCATAGCGGGGACTATGGGCAAGGTTCGTAACGCTGAGCTGCGCGATTTCATGGACAAGGCAGATGTGCCATGACTTATTTAGAGGTTCCCTAAGTGCCGAGGCGGTCGTCTCGGTTTAAAATAATCGGCTTGGAGCCGCTATGGCATAGGGAATCTAGTGCGGTGGCGGGAAATCGGTTCACCCCAATCATCTTCATTTAATAGTCACTATTGCTCGTCTCAGATGATCGAAAAACTGGCCTCGATTTCCCATTCGCCTCGCTACGATTCGCTTTGCCATACAGGCTCCCAGTCTTGATTTACCCGGAATACCGATGAGCCACTCGGAACTGACAGCATTGCTCGACCACAGGATCGCCGTTCTCGACGGCGCGATGGGGACCGTGATCCAAAATCACCGGCTTGAAGAACCCGATTATCGCGGCACGCGGTTCGTGGATCACGAACGCGAAGTCAAGGGTAATAACGACTTGCTCACCTTGACCCAGCCCAAGTTGATCAAGGGAATTCACCGATCATTTTTAAACAGCGGTGCCGATATTATCGAGACCAACACGTTCAACTCCACCCGGATCTCGCAGGCCGACTACGGTTTAGAGGACATTACGCGCGAGTTGAACGTAGCCGGCGCGAAAATCGCAAAGGACGCGATCGACGATTTTTTTTCCGCCAGGGGCGACGGTCCCCGGTTCGTCGCGGGCGTGCTCGGTCCGACCAACCGAACGGCTTCGGTGTCGCCCGACGTCAACGACCCGGGCTTTCGCAATATCGATTTCGATACTCTGCGCCACGCCTATCGCGAAGCGACCGAGGGCTTGCTCGACGGCGGCGTGGACCTGCTCTTGATCGAAACCATATTCGATACGCTCAATGCCAAGGCGGCGATCTACGCCGTTCGCGAGTGCCTGGAGGCGCGCGGCATCGAAGTGCCGTTGATCGTATCCGGCACCATCACCGATCGCAGCGGACGCACGTTGACCGGTCAGACGACCGAAGCCTTCTGGAACTCCATCCGCCATGCGGAGCCGATTGCGGTGGGCTTGAACTGTGCACTCGGCGCCCATGAACTGCGTCCCTACCTCGAAGAACTTGCACGCCGCGCCGATACCCGGGTCAGTGTCCACCCGAATGCCGGCCTGCCCAACGAATTCGGTGAATACGACGAGTCGGCCGAATACATGGCGGGGATCATCGGCGATTTCGGCGCGAGTGGATTGGTCAACATCGTCGGCGGATGCTGCGGCACGACGCCCGAACACATCCGCGCGATCGCGGAAGCCGTGCGTGACCTGCCGCCGAGAAAAGTAGCCTCGGTCCCGCGCTATTGCCGGTTGAGCGGGCTCGAGCCGATGAATTTGACCCCCGAGAGAGGTTTCATCAACGTCGGCGAACGCACCAACGTATCGGGGTCGCCCAAGTTCTCCCGCCTGATCAAGGACGACGACCTCGAAGCGGCCATCGAAGTCGCCCGCCAGCAGGTCGAAAACGGCGCGCAGATCATCGACGTGAACATGGATGAGGGCATGCTCGATTCGAAGCAATTGATGCATCGTTTCCTGAGCATCGCCGCCACCGATCCCGACATAAGCCGCGTGCCCGTCATGGTTGATTCCTCCAAGTGGGAGGTGATCGAGGCTGGACTCAAGTGCATCCAGGGCAAGGGCGTGGTTAATTCGATCAGCTTGAAGGAGGGTGAGGAGAAGTTCATCGAACAAGCGCGGCAGGTGCGCCGCTTTGGCGCCGCGGTCATCGTCATGGCTTTCGATGAAGACGGCCAGGCGGATACGACCGAGCGCAAGTTCGCCATCTGTGAGCGCTCGTACCGCATCCTGGTCGACGAGGTCGGCTTTCCGCCCGAGGACATCATCTTCGATCCAAACATTTTGACCGTGGCGACGGGCATGTCGGAGCACAACGACTACGCAAAAGCCTTCTTCGAGGCGACGACGCTGATCAAGCAGCATTTGCCGCACGCCTTGGTCAGCGGTGGATTGAGCAACGTCTCGTTTTCCTTTCGCGGCAACAATCCGGTGCGTGAAGCGATGCATTCGGCCTTTCTGTATCACGGGATCCAGGCCGGTCTCGATATGGCCATCGTCAACGCGGGTCAGCTCGGGATCTACCAGGAAATCACCCCGTCGCTGCTGCAACACACAGAAGATGTCCTGTTCAACCGCGACGAGGGCGCCACCGATCGATTGATCGATTTCGCGCGCGACGTCAAGGGCGAGGGCCGCGTGCGTGACACCTCGAAAGATCTTACCTGGCGCGAAGAAAGTGTCGAAGAACGCATCAGCCATGCACTGGTCCGCGGGATCGCGGATTTCATCGTCGACGACGCGGAGGAAGCACGGCAGAAATACGATCATCCCCTGCAGGTCATCGAAGGACCCTTGATGGACGGCATGGGCGTGGTCGGGGATCTATTCGGATCGGGCAAGATGTTCCTGCCGCAGGTCGTCAAGAGCGCTCGCGTCATGAAAAAGGCGGTGGCGCATCTCATCCCCTTCATCGAGGAACACAAGCGGGCGAGCGGTGAATCCCGCGCGGCCGCCAAGATCGTGATGGCCACGGTCAAGGGCGATGTGCACGACATCGGCAAGAACATCGTAGGCGTGGTGCTTCAGTGCAATAATTTCGAAGTCATCGATCTTGGTGTCATGGTAGCGATGAAGGACATTCTCGATACCGCACTGCGCGAGAAGGCCGACATCGTCGGCTTGAGCGGTTTGATCACGCCGTCGCTCGAAGAGATGGTGCTGGTGGCGAAGGAAATGCAGAAAAGAGACATGGATCTGCCGCTTTTAATCGGCGGCGCGACGACCTCGCGCACGCATACCGCGGTCAAGGTTGCGCCGGGATATGCTGGCCCGACCGTGCACGTCAAGGACGCTTCGCGCGCGGTCCGCGTCGTGACCAGCCTCTTGAGTCGCGACCTCAAGGCAGGTTACGTCGCGCAGATCGCCGACGAATACGCGACAGTGAGGCAGCGTCACGCGAATCGGCGCAAGGATCTCAAGCTGACGAGTTTGCGCGATGCGCGTGCAAACCGGCTCGCGACCGACTGGGCGGATTACGAACCGCGTAAGCCGGTCGAACCCGGCATCCACGTCTTAGACGATTATCCGCTCGCCGAAATCGCGCCCTATATCGACTGGACGCCCTTTTTCGTGACTTGGGAGCTGGCCGGCAAGTACCCCCGGATCCTCGACGATCCGGTGGTCGGTGAGCAGGCGCGCCAACTCTATCTCGATGCGACCCATATGTTGGAGCAGATCGTCGAAGGCCGCCTGTTGAAAGCACGCGGCGTGTTCGGCTTGTTTCCAGCCAACACGGTCAACACCGAAGATATCGCGCTCTTCGCCGACGAAGCGCGCAGCTCGTCCTTGACCGTCATTCACAGCCTGCGCCAGCAGCAACGCAAGCCCGAGGGGCAGCCCCATTTCGCGCTGGCCGATTTCCTGGCGCCCGATGATACGGCCGTGCGCGATTACATGGGCGCCTTTGCGGTAACTGCCGGGGTGGGAATCGAAAAGCTCGTGAAAGCATACGAAGCGGAGCACGACGACTATTCCTCGATCATGGCCAAGGCGCTTGCCGACCGGTTGGCCGAAGCCTTCGCAGAGCATCTCCATTACCGGGTGCGCAGCGAGTACTGGGGTTATGCGCGCGACGAGGCGCTCGGCAAGGACGACTTGATCGCAGAGCGCTACCGCGGGATCCGTCCGGCGCCGGGCTATCCTGCCTGCCCCGACCACACGGAAAAGCGTCTGCTCTGGGAGCTGTTGGACGTTGAGCGCCGCGTGGATATCCGTCTGACTGAAAGTTTCGCCATGGACCCCGGCGCCTCTATTTGCGGCTGGTATTTTTCGCACCCGGACTCGCGCTATTTTGGCGTCGGCAAGATCGGTCGCGACCAGGTCGTCGACTACGCCGAACGGAAGGGTATGAGCGTGGCGGAAACCGAGCGCTGGCTTGCGCCAAACCTGAGCTACGAGCCCGAGGACAACTGATGGAGCACGTGCCGTTCGACCAACGTACTCCGTGTGCGGATCTGATCGACGCAACAGACCCGATCCCACAAGCACGGATCTCGGGCTGGGTGCGGACCAAGCGCGAGTCCAAGGATTTCGCCTTCGTCGAATTGAACGACGGCAGCTGTCTCGCGAACCTGCAGGTCATCGTAGAACCGAAAACCGAAGGCTTTGCCGAACTCGAGCGCGTCGCTACAGGGACGGCCCTGGCCATCGAGGGGGAGTTGGTCGAATCGCCCGGCAAGGGACAGCGCTGGGAGCTCAAGGCGAAGCGCTTAGCTATCGTCGGCGACTGCGGCGAGGATTTCCCGCTCCAGAAGAAACGCCACAGTGACGAGTTCCTGCGTGGCGTCGCGCACCTGCGCGCCCGCACCAACAAGTACGGCGCGATGGCGCGGATCCGCTCGCGGCTGTCGTTTGCGATTCACCAGTTCTTCCAGGATCGCGGCTTTCACCATGTGCATACCCCGATCATCACGGGTTCGGACTGCGAGGGCGCGGGCGAGATGTTCCGGGTAACGGCGCTCGACCCCTACGGCGCGCCACCCCCGAATGCCGGGCTTAAGGTCGAAGACGATTTCTTCGGCAAGGCAGCCCACCTCACGGTTTCCGGGCAGCTCTCGGTCGAGACTTATTGTCTCGCGCTGACCAAGGTCTACACTTTCGGACCGACTTTCCGCTCTGAGAATTCCAACACCAGCCGTCACATGGCCGAGTTCTGGATGATCGAGCCTGAGATCGCTTTCGCCGATATCTTCGACGACATGCAGCTCGCCGAGGACTTGGTGCGCGAGTTGATCCGGTTCGTGCGCGAGGATTGTCGCGACGATCTCGGCCTGTTCAGCCGTTTCGTCGACAAGACCTTGGAGGCGCGTCTGGATCAAGTGTTCTCGAGCGAATTCACCCGCCTCCCCTACGCTGACGCCATCGACATTCTCAAGGGATCGGGTAAGGACTTCGAATTCAAACCCGACTGGGGCGCGGACCTGCAGTCCGAGCACGAGCGGTTCCTGACCGAAGAACATTTCCAGGGCCCGGTCTTCGTCTATGATTGGCCGAAGGACATCAAGGCGTTTTACATGCGGCAAAACGACGACGACGAGACCGTCGCGGCGATGGATCTCCTGGTGCCCCACATCGGCGAGCTGGTCGGCGGCAGCGCACGTGAAGAGCGGCTGGGCAAACTCAGAACCCGCATCGGCGAACTCGGCTTCGAGGAGCGCGATTACTGGTGGTACCTGGACACACGGCGCTTCGGCAGCGCGCCGCACGTGGGTTTCGGGCTCGGCTTCGAGCGGTTTCTGATGTTTGCGACCGGGGTGTCGAACATCCGCGACGTCATCCCCTTCCCGCGCACCCCCAAGAATCTTGATTTCTGATCAACTCAAGGTGTTGCGATGAATGTCATGGTGGATTTGTGCGTGGTGCCGATGGGAGTCGGCGTGTCGGTATCCGAGTACATCGCCGAATGCGAACGCCTGATCGAGGCGGCGGGATTGGAATCGGAACTGCACCCTTACGGGACCGTGATTCAAGGGGACTGGGATGCGGTATTTCGCGTCGTCAAGCAATGCCACGAACGCGTCCACGAAATGGGCGTGCCGCGCGTGTTCACCACTTTGAAGGTCGGCACGCGCACCGATCGCGAGCAGACCATGGCGGACAAGGTCGACAGCGTTCGCCGCAAGCTCGAAGGGTAGCGACAACAACGCATTCAAATGAGGCATGCCAATGAGTGGTGAACCCTTGAGCTACGTCTGCGGTACGAGTACCAAGCCCCTGCTCTTTTCGACCGTCGGACAGGTCCTGGACCAGGCGGCCGCGCGCTGGGGCGATCGCGACGCCGTCATCGTGCGCCACCAGAACCTGCGCATGAGCTACCGCGAACTCAGGGATGCCGCCGACCAACTCGCGGCGGGATTGCTGGCCCTCGGACTCGAACCGGGCGATCGGATCGGGATCTGGTCGCCCAACCGAATCGAATGGGTATTGACCCAATTTGCCACGGCTAAGGCGGGCTTGATACTGGTCAACATCAATCCCGCCTACCGCGTCGCGGAGCTCGAATTCGCGCTAAACCAGGTCGAATGCAAGGCCATCGTAATCGCTGATCAATTCAAGACCAGCGACTACGTCCGCATGCTGCGCGATCTCGCGCCCGAACTCGACCAGGCGAAACCCGGTGCGCTCAAAGCCCAACGCTTCCCGCATCTGCGTAGCGTCATCTGCACCGCGTCCGAAACCATTCCCGGCATAGTGCGCTTCGAGGACGTGGCGGCTGGCGCGAACGACGGTGATCGCACCAAGCTCCATGATATCGAGCCGACGCTCGATCCCGACGACTGCATCAACATCCAATTCACCAGCGGCACGACGGGCACGCCCAAGGGCGCGACCCTGACGCACTTGAACATCGTCAACAATGCCTACTTCGTCGGCCAGGCCATGCAGTTCAGTGAGCAGGACCGCCTGTGCATCCCGGTCCCCCTATACCACTGCTTCGGCATGGTGATGGGTGTGCTGACCTGCGCTACGCACGGCGCCGCAATGGTGTTTCCGGGTGAAGGATTCGAGCCGGGCGACGTGCTGGCGGCGGTCGAGGCCGAGCGCTGCACGGCGCTCCACGGTGTGCCGACCATGTTCATTGCCGAGTTCGATCACCCCGCGTTCGAGAATACCGATTTCTCGACCCTGCGCACCGGCATCATGGCGGGCGCGCCCTGCCCCGTGGAAGTGATGAAGCGGGTGCAATTGGAAATGCACATGGAACAAGTGACGATTGCCTACGGGATGACGGAAACGAGCCCGGTCAGCTTCCAGAGCAGCACCGACGACCCGCTGGAGAAACGCGTCTCCACGGTCGGGCGCATCCATCCCCACGTGTAGGTCAAGATCATCGATGAGAACGCCGGCGTGGTGCCGCGCGGCGAGCGCGGTGAACTGTGCACGCGCGGCTACAGCGTCATGCGCAGCTATTGGAACGAACCGGAGAAAACCGCCGACACGATCGATCCCGCCGGCTGGATGCACACGGGCGATCTCGCGGTGATCGACGCCGAGGGTTATTGCAACATCGTCGGCCGGGTAAAAGACATGATCATCCGCGGCGGAGAAAACGTATCCCCCCGCGAGATCGAGGAATACCTTTACCGTCATCCCAAAGTGCAGGACGTCGCAGTGTTTGGCGTGCCCGACGATCGCTTAGGCGAGGCGGTCGCCGCGTGGATCAAATTACGCGATGGGGAATCGTCGAGCGAAGACGAGATTCGGGAATTCTGCAAGGGGCAGATCGCGCATTACAAAGTGCCTGCGTATATCCGTTTCGTTGACGAATTTCCGATGACGGTTACGGGGAAGATTCAAAAATTCGTGATGCGCGACGAGATGGCGGAAGAGCTGGGTTTGGAGGAAGCCAAGACGGCCTGAACCGGGTGAGGCGGGTTTGGTTTGGTCCATGGCAACATGCTAGGCTAATTCTTCATTGTTCTGATTTACGAATTAGATCTGTATAGCATCGACAATAAGTTCGAGCTCTGATTTCGAGTGCTGAAATATTCTGCCTATTTCAGTCAGCCAGACCGATGGATCGGAATCGCATTGTTTGCCTCGGCGCGTAAATCGTCGCGGATGATGCGCTAAGATTCAATGGAATGCCGGGAGCATTACAGAATCCCTAATTAGTCAACAAAATGGATTCTGTCTATTACACTAATTACTCGTTCTTTCCATATAACTGTTAGGTGCATCGGGGAATGATTTTTTCGATTATCGTAGGGCCGACTTTTTGCGTTTGATCTATCGGGCCCATTTAAATGTATCTAATTGCGGGTGGCTTTGCCTGGCAACGGTAGACGATGAATAAATCCTATGGTCCACGCCCGAAGCACGGCGAAACTAAATCACGTTACCGAACGCGCTGCGCCCTGTTTCATCTACTACTTACTATTGTTCTTCTAGGATTACTCGCAACAATCGAACGGCTGATTGATTCCGCAAGTTCAATTAGACTCACAATTATGTTTGTACTTTTCTGTCTCGCCGGATTCAGTGTGTTGGCGACGATTGATAATTTGATTGGCGCAATATCTAAATAGGTGATCCAAATCTTGCGACACTCGGGCAGTTTCCCGGGAATGGACTTGCCGCACGCATGAAGGCACGTACTGCGTCCATCAGACGGTCGATGGTCGAGTAACGATGATTCCGGGTGACATTGTCGTGCAACTGTTTCCAGAGTTTCTCAATGTCATTGACCCAGGGCTGATAGGCCGGCTGGAACAGCAATCGGAATTTCGGATTGTGCTTTAGCCAGACGTGTGCCAAGCGACATTTGTGGATGATGTAGTTATCCACGATCAAGATAATTCGACGCGCGGCGCGGTAAGTTTGCCGCAGGTGGTCGAGCAGGCAAAGGAATAGGTCGCTGTTTTTCCGTGTGCCCTCGACATACGCAACGCGACCGGTTCGTGCGTGCAGCGCGCCCGCCAGATAGCGTTTCCGGTTTTGCCCAGGCGTGGGGATGGCACGTTGACAACCTTGAGTAGACCAAAGGAAACCGATTTTGGGATTGAGGTCGATATCGACCTCATCGGCGTAAAACACTTCATGCCCCGATGGGGCTCGAGACAACGCACGATGAATGGCTTTCAGGCGCGTGGCTGCCCGTGGGTCGCGCAGATGTAAGGTCGGACGAGCACGACGCCAGCCGAATCCCAAATTAACTAGCCAGCGACGTACCGTAGAGGCGTGAATGGGCCGTGACAGCAACGAATTCAGCGTCTCGGCCAGCATCTCGCTCGTCCACGTACTGCGCAGGTAGCCATAATCACTGGGCGGCTGCTCAACTAACTCGGCGAGCGTCTCCAACAGGGTGTCATCCACCGTATACGCCCGCCGGCCCGAGCCGCACGCCTCGAGAAAGGCTTCACCCGCGGTCTGGAATTGCGTGACCCATCGATAAACCGTTGAACGCGCGACCGACAAACTGCGTGACACGGTCGTCGGTGAGACGCCTGAAGCTAACTGCAACAGGACTTGAGCGCGGCGAACCACCCGCCCGTTATCGCTGCGTTGAATCAACCGCTTAAAGCGACGTTTCTGTGAGCGCGTCAATGACACTAAACTATCCATACTCAGGTGACCTCTTTCGGGAACGTAGATTGCTCGATACAACCTATCTCTGAATGTCACCTGAGTTCTTTTTATTTGATCGAGTTTTTGGAACACCGCCGAAGAAGTGTCACCTGAGTTCTTTTTATTTGATCGAGTTTTTGGAACATATTTAGTTGGCTGCGCAATGGAAGTATCCGCTATGACGAAAATACGGCCACCTTTGGCGACAGTATCTCAGCTAATAATTGAAATGCAATGAGCGGACCGGGAGAAAGGTAACAAAAGTGCCAAGGTAGATGGGTAACACTTTTGTTATCGATAATGTCGTTTTAGTCGGCCGTAAGCATCTTCGATCCGATTGTATTTTTCAATCATTCGGCCGAGCTTAAGCGTTCCGAAATAGACGTTCCAAACACCACAGTCGATTTCCTCTAATCCTATGTACTCACCGGCACACGCGATTGAGACAGGCACATGGGTGGAATGCCATCGGATGCCACCGTTGGCACTGACGAAGCGCTTGATGAAACGGTCAGGATATTCGAGCGGCGGGATTTTGCTAGGCATTTCTTTGGCAGAAAATTCGTAGAAGTCGGCAGGTGTGAACATGTCGAGCGCTTCATGAGGGCGTTCTTCATTGAATTCAATCTGGAACCGATTAAATCGTTTCTGTTGCGCGCGATAGTCCCCGGCCGGAGGTCGAGTCGTCTCCGCCTTTAAGGTTCGGTGCATCCGTTCGTGTCGGCCATTTTGTTGAGGCTTTCCGGGTTCGATGAGCTCGGGATAAATACCAAGCCTGATCCACCAGGCAGACAGCGTTGATAATCGACCGAGCGTGTTCGTCGCGAAGGGGACGCCGTTGTCGGTACGGATGCGTTCTGGCAGTCCGTATTCTTTGAATAAGCGGGTGAACACCGCCTTCGATGGTTCAACGGCGGTCGTGAGTAATGACTGGCATCCGATGAGGTATCGACTAAAGCCATCGGTGACGGTCAACGGGTAACAATACCGCCCGTCTTCGGTCTTGAAATGCCCTTTGAAGTCGGCGCCCCAGGTTTGGTTGGGTGCATTCATTCGGGTTTCAGGTTTTCCCGGATGCCCGAGTTTGCGTGAGCGCCGCGGTGTCCGGATGAATCCTTCACGGATTAGGATGTCATGAATGGTTGTCCGTGTTGGCCACGGCTCTCGCGGGTGCTTCCGCGATAGAAACGTCCGCAATTTACGAGCGCCCCAAGTCGGATGACGTTGTCGCGCATCGATGATCAGGCGCTCGAGCCGCGCCGGCGTTTTATGCGGGCAAGTTCTAGGCCGCCGTGTGCGTTCCTCTAAACCCGCCGGACCTTCGCTTAGATACCGATCAATCCATTTGTAGCCAGTCTTGCGACTGATGCCGTAATGTTCGCACAGCTCGGTAACTGTCAACAGGTCGCGCAGATAGTCTGCGATGAATTGCGTTTTTTCGTTCATTGGTGACGTTTCTCTCCAGGGCATCGGACTCCTCCTTTGAGGAACCTAATACCATTGATCTGTCACCCATGTACCTTGACTATAATGTTACCTATCTACCCGGTCCGTACCCACCATTCACCTAACAAACGGATCAACCTGACGTGTTACAGCGCGCTTCTTTAGGTCGGCTGACGTGTTACAGCGCGCTTCTTTAGGTCGCTGCCATTCTCGCCCGAAAGAAGCGCGCTGTAACACGCAGGTTATCCTGGCGTTAGGTGGCCAGAGTAAATCGATGAATTGGGAAGCCATCGGCGTATTGGTAGAAGGGGCTGGCGTAATCTGCGTCGTTATTTCCCTCCTATATCTCGTCGTAGAACTAAGGCGAAACACGGCCGCGCAGAACGACGCGAACTTCTCGTTTTCTATACAGCTTTCGAGAGATTTTCTCTGCTCTTTAATGGCGGAGCCAGATCTTCCGCTACTGTGGGAAAGGGGTATCGCGGATGAGGAATTGAGCGAAGCAGAGCGCGCGAGATTCAACATCGCCATGTGGGCATGGTCGCGATCCGTTCAATATATGTTTTATACCGCTTCGAGCGGCAAGTTTCCCCGTCAAGAATGGGAGGGCTACCGTGAAAGCGCGCTAAAGACGTACGAAGGCATTGGCGCACGGAAGTGGTGGTCGGCACAGAAATGGAGATTCAGCGATGCCTTTACGCAATTTGTTGACCAACACCTTGAGAAAACAGCCACCTAACCAATGGATCAACCGGACGTGTTACAGCGCGCTTCTTTGAACCGGCTTCGCATTTTCGCTCCAAATAAGCGCGCTGTAACACGCAGGTTATCCTAGCGTTAGGCGTCATTAAAGAGCATTGAAATGGATTTTCTGCTAAGAAAATCAGGCGGTCCATTCGCACTATTTGAGAAGGATTATGAGCTTTTGCACAACGGGGCGGTGTGCTGCGTTCTTAGTTTTGATGACTGGAAACATGTCGAGTTTTGGATCGAGGGGAACCGCTATGTTATTCGTTCCGATGGTAAGGCCACGTGGATGCTGGAGCAAAACGGGATCCACGTTGCGCGCTGTAAAAGGCAAGCGTCGGGGCCTCGGCTGGAGTTTTCGATTGACTTTGATGATCGGGTCTGGCGCTTCAAACCTAATCGGAAGAAGCTGGTACTAGCCCATGACATATGGGAGGAGAAACTCAAAATTGGTCGAATTGCACCGAACATTAGATTTTGGTGGTCAGAGGTCGGCGCTACGTTTGAACGAGTGCCTCGATTGGAGGTAGCCGGTTTCGCTGTTTGGCTTATCGGCATTCACTGGGTTGGAGTTGCCGGAAAGCTAACAGCTGGACGCGCCGAAATAGGAATATGATGACGCCTAACCAGTCGTTCGGGACGGGCGCTTGACAGTGGCTTTCCCTGCGCTACCGCTCCGGTCGGCCACTATCAAGCGCCGCTCAACTCAACGTTAGATTCTGATGACGATGATCGAGCTTAGCGAAAGAACTACCGAACTCATCGATAAGATCTTCCGCCCGATAGACCGGAGTGAAGTAAGGCAATTACTCGAAATCGAGTGCGCCGAGATCATTCCTAATTGTGAGGATTATGATAAATACGAAATGGAGCGTATTCGTATCTCTGTATTGAAATTAAGCGAAGGGGAAATGGATAAGTTAGTAAGTGCAATTCAATTGGCACAAATTGATTGGCGAGACTTATTTATGGCAGCGGGATTTGGGCATGATCCGGAAGCGCACACAAAGTGGTCTCTAAAACAATGAGAGCCCAATCTAACAACACGCCCTGAGGCCGACACTTGACCGTGAACTCCCTGCGCTGTCGCTCAGGTCGCCCGCCGTCAAGTGCGGCTGAACTTAGCGTTAGGTCCCTGAATCACCAAAGGAAAACCAGTGTGAGCAAGTATCGCGCATCTCTCCCTCAGCTCAGTAACAAGATGTTTCTGACCGATGGAGGTATCGAAACGACTCTAATCTTTCTGAAGGGCTTCGCTCTTCCGCACTTCGCATCTTTCCCGCTTCTCCGGGACGACAAGGGGAGAGAGGCGCTTAGAGATTACTACTGCGCGTATGCAGAAATAGCGAAACGCTCTGGAAGCGGCATGATTCTTGAGAGCGCGACTTGGCGAGCTAATGCGGATTGGGGTTCGAAGTTAAGCTATTCAACCTACGATCTTGCAGAAATAAACCGCGAAGCGATCAGTTTTCTTTCGGATATTCGATCGCTGTACGAAAGCGACGACCGTCCAGTGGTTATAAGCGGCTGCGTCGGACCTAAGGGAGACGGCTATGTTCCCGACTCGGCTATGTCCTCAGCACAAGCAGAAAATTATCATTCCCAGCAGGTTGGCGTATTCGCGGAAACGGCAGCCGACATGGTGTGCGGTATCACGATTAACTACGTCGAAGAAGCCATTGGAATCGCTCTGGCGGCGCGTGATTCAAAGATTCCGGTTGCGATAGCGTTTACGGTTGAGACGGACGGTAACTTACCAACTGGCCAAAGTCTGAGGTCCGCTATTGAGCAGGTGGACGCTGAGACTGGCGGATTTCCCGCATATTTTATGGTCAGTTGTGCGCATCCGACGCATTTCCAATCGACTATCGAAAAGAAGGAACCTTGGGTGGAACGGATACATGGATTGAGAGCAAACGCGTCAAGAATGAGCCATGCCGAGTTAGACGAAGCGAAAGAGCTCGACAGCGGCAATCCAGAGGAATTTGGTCGGGAGTACGCCGATCTTAAAGACCGACTTCCGCAATTGAACGTGTTTGGCGGTTGCTGCGGTACCGATCACCGGCATATAGAACAAGTCGCGATTACCTGCTCATCAAAATTCTGAAAGAGCGAATTGAGCTAACAATTGAAGGGCAACATTCACCATACAACCGATGGAGTCCACGTGTAAGGAGCATAAAGGGGTCGGTGACAACCGAGAATCTTTATCGTTGACGTGGGTGGGAATTACAGGACCGGAACCTGGGGACAATTAGATCTAATGAAAATGGACACTGAGAAAATTAAAGTTCGAATGGAGAACGGCCAAAATACTGACGTCGTCGTCCTATCAAAACGTATTAGTGAAATAGAGGTCGTCAATCCAAATATGCGCAAATCTAGACCGCCTCGATAAGGCGCACCTTAAAGCCGCCTCATAGGTTAGTTCTTAAGCGGCCGCATGAACATGGGCGAAGGAAAGGTGGTGGCGTCGAGATTGGTGATGAGATAACGAGGTTAAACGACAGGTCCAGGGTCCCTGCACAGGCAATCGAAGCGCTTTAAGGTCGATGCCACCGCTTTCAATCGCGCTTGTCAAAGCGTGAAGTGCAAAATCTGCTGAGATTCAGGGTCTCACTGCGAAACGAATCGCCGGTTTTAACGCAAACGAGGTGCGTACGTCAAACTGAAATGGGCTGTTGGGTGATTGGCAATTCGCTTAGCAGCGCTTGCAAAACATCGGAAACTGTTTTTTGGCGAAATAGTAGCGCACCGTACGAAAGCGCGTTGAAGTAAAATGCAAGTTAAGGAAGATATCGACAAGCTCAATCCAAATATGCGCAAATCTAGACCGCCTCGATAAGGCGCACCTTAAAGCCGCCTAAGCATTGGATTAACAAGAAACGTTACAGCTCGCCCGTGTTGACCGCGCCCTTTCTTCGCTGCCGCTCCGCTCGGTTGCCGTCAGGTGCGGCTGAGCTTAATCGGAAAGTTGCTATGTCATGGTCCTAGAGGTTGCCATACTCGATGTGATTCCTGGTCAGGAAGACGATTTCCAGCAAGCCTTCGAGACGGCTCAGCGAATAATCTCTTCGGTGCATGGCTATATCGATCACCGATTGGAACGCAGTATCGAAAACACTAATCGGTACATACTTCTCGTAAATTGGGAAACCTTGGAAGACCACACGAAAGGATTCAGAGGGTCACCTGAATATCAAGAATGGAAAGAACTTCTGCATCATTATTACGATCCATTTCCCAACGTTGAGCACTATGAGAACGTATACGCCGGAAGCGCCACTTAATAAGCTAAGAAAGCGCACCTGCAAAGCACGACTCATCAGCGGCCTCAGGTGACTAGAGGTACTCGTGGAATATAAAGGCAAACCGTATCCGCCGATCTATTTTTTCGTATCGCTCACACTGATGATCGCGCTGCACTATCTCGCCCCAATCTATCAACTGCTTTCAACGCCTTTGAGATATACCGGGATACCGCTCGTAGTGGGTGGAATTTGCGTTGCTGCTGTGGCGGCCGGTGCGTTCTTGAGAGTTGGAACGCCCGTAGTTCCTTTTGAGAAATCAACGGTAGTTATGACAAGCGGGCTGTTCCGGTTTACCCGTAATCCAATGTATCTGGGTATGGTTATGGCACTCGTTGGTGTGGCATTATTTCTAGGCAGTGCAGCTGCGTTCCTTCCTATTCCCATATTTGTATGGTTGATTCGTTACCAGTTCATTTCCCGCGAGGAAGAGTTTCTAGAGGAACTTTTTGGCGAGGAATACTTGACGTATAAGGGTAAAGTACGGCGGTGGTTATGAGGCAAAAGGAATCGTATCGAGTTTATTTACCCCATCTTCCAAGTAAATAAACCTGACACCTTTTTTGTTCGAACCAGCGAATCCCTTTGAGGCGTATGATCTCGCATAGCTATGATGATTTTCTGGACAAACGTGCTGAATGCGTTGCGCAACATGAGGAGCTACCCATGAGCAAGCAAGCCTTCGATATTGGCCCGCAGAATTACCCGGAACCCCATAGCGTGGTCGGGGTAGACGTAATGGTTCTGGCTTCTAAGGAAGCAACTGGCGGCTACGAAATAACGCTGCAAATAGGTAACGAAGGATCGGGCCCACCGCCACATGCCCATCCGTGGGACGAATCGTTTTTCGTCGTAAAAGGCGAAGTGGATTTCACATACGAAGATAAAACGTCGCGCGCAGTCGCCGGGACGTTTTTCCACCTACCAGCAGGCACAGTACACGGGTTCCGGATCTGCGAGGATGGCACGACGATGATGGAGATTACTGGTGAGGGAAGTCAGTCGATCGCCATGTTTAAGTCTATTTCGGAGGAAGTGGCGCCAGGTATACCGCAGCCCACGGACGTGCCCAAAATCGTGGAAATCTTGGGTCGCTTTGGAGCAACGCTGGAGAAGTAGGGCTGAAGACGCGAACTTCCATCTAACAAAATGTTCCAGCTGACGTTTGACCGCTCCTTCAGTGCGCTACCGCTCTAGTCAGTCGTCGTCAAACGCAGCTGAACATAGCGTTAGGTTTCAGAAGAATCGTGAGCTAGACTATTGAAATTAATACGAGCTACACAGCAGTCATTAAAGAAGATGCCGGATGGTGGATCGGCTGGGTTGAGGAAGTACCCGGAGTCAATTACCAAGAAACGACGCGAGAGGAATTGGTGAAGTCGTTGAAGGTAACTCTGCGCGAAGCATTGGAATTTAATCGCTCGGATGCGATTACAGCTGCAGCGGACAACTACGAGGAACTTGAAATCGGCGTATGAAGCGCCGCGACCTGATTCGATACCTCTAATCATCTGGTTGCGAATTGCTACGGGAGGGCGGTCGCCATTCCTGGTGGCACAATCCCTCCCAAAATAGGCGTTCCGCGGTTCCACGCCATCGAGAAATCAACGATCATTTGGCTCGGAAGATATTTCGGGATCTAGGCGTAGATGAGTCAAAATGACGCTTGAATTCACTGTTGAAATGCAACATTCACAAATGCGGTTTGACCGCTGTTCAACGTAGGCTATTCATGTCCGCAACGACAGATCGGGCCGTGCGGCCGCGTCGAAGTTTCATCTTTACGCCCGGCCTGAACCCGAAGATGTTCCCGAAGGCGCTGGCATCCGGCGCCGATATCGTCTGCGTGGAACTGGAGGACGGCATTGCGCCCAAGGACAAGGACGAGGCACGCGCCAAGGGACTCGCTCTGTTCGAAATACCCCAGGCGGACGACGGGGTCGAACGGATCGTTCGTATCAACTGTCTGCGTACCGGCTTTGGCGTGGCCGACGTGCAGGCGGTCCTCGCGGCAGACAATCCGCCGCCGGCGCTGATGTTGCCCAAGGTGATCTCGCCAGACGAGGTCCAGTGGCTCGACGATCTCTTGAGCGAGCGCGGCCATACCACCCGCCTTCACATCATCATTGAAACCAATGCCGGGCTTGAAGCCGCCCACGCGATCGCGGGATGCAGCCCGCGCATCGAGGCATTGTTTTTCGGCGGTGTGGATATGGCGGCCGAGCTGCGGTGCAAGAATCAATGGGAGCCCCTGCTCTACGCGCGGTCGCGCGTGGTCCACGCGGCGGCGAGCGCGGGCATCGACGTGATCGACGTCCCCTATCTCGACCTCGACGATCTCGCGGGCATGGAGCGTGAGGCCGAACTCGCTTTAAACCTGGGATTCAGCGGGAAGGGCGCGATCCATCCAAAACAGATCCCGGTCTTGAATGGCGTGTTCACACCGGACGAGGCTGCAATCGCGCACGCGAAAAAGATACTCAAAGCATTCGCAGAGGCCGATACCGGGCTGGTCGTTGTTGACGGCAAGCTGATTGAGAAGCCCGTGTTGCGCGAAATGCGGCGTATTCTTGCGGTTGCAGATCGTGTATCGGCTTTAAGCTGAAACTCCGTGCGAACAGAGCGAGGGGACCAATTCATAAAATGCGGTGCGTTCAACTGCCACGCTCACGATCCGAAGATCGGGCACTGGTGCACAACAGCAGGATCGGGTGATCGCGGAGGAACGCGAGGAAGCTGATAAGGTGCTGTGACTATGGTGGCTTTTTATCTCGAATTCGAGAGCAAGAACCCGAGTGCGGGCCGGTGATGTCGAAACTATACTTTGCTGCAACTGGCGGCCCCATGCGGCCCGGAAACCTCGGAGATAGCCAAGATGAGCACCGTATTCGCCGATCGACACGCCACCGAGCAAGCCACTGCGATGCCTCGATTTAGCACCGATGCGGCCCGCTGGAAAGCGGTTAGAAATCGCAATCCCGCGGCCGACGGGCATTTTCTCTATGCGGTCCGGACCACGGGGGTGTTCTGTTATCCATCCTGTGCGGCGCGTCCGGCGCTTCAGGAGAACGTTGCGTTTCATATGAGCGCGGCCGATGCGGAGCGTGCCGGCTTTCGGCCGTGCAAGCGTTGCCGCCCTGATCTGCCGCCGCGGGCCGAGCGCGAGGCGGCGCTGGTCGCCGTCGCGTGCCGTACGATGGAATCCGCAGACGAACCGCCGCGGCTCGCCGCGTTGGCCGCGTCGGCCGGCCTGAGCCCACACCACTTCCACCGGATCTTCAAGCGCATTGCGGGTGTTACGCCCAAGGCTTATGCGGACGCGCACCGTCAGCAGAAAATACAGGACAGCCTCACCGCCGGTTCCGGCGTGACCGAAGGCCTTTATGCCGCCGGCTTTAATTCGTCGGGTCGCTTCTACGGCGTTTCTGCGGAACTGCTCGGGATGAAGCCGTCCGCCTACCTAGACGGTGGGCACGATGAGGTCATCTGGCATGCCGTCGGCGCGTGCTCGCTGGGATACGTATTGGTCGCGGCGACGCCAAGCGGCGTGTGCGCCATCCTGCTCGGCGACGATGTGGACTCGCTCGTCGAGGAGCTCGAGACGCGATTCCCCAGGGCCACATTGAGTGAGCCGGAACCCGGTTTCACCGACTTAGTCGAGCGGGTGGTTGCTTTCGTCGATAACCCGTCGGGTACCGGGAACCTCGGCCTGCCCCTTGATATTCGCGGTACGGCCTTCCAGCGGCGTGTGTGGGAAGCTTTGCAGAAAATTCCCGCCGGAAAAACCGCGAGCTACAAGGATATTGCCGTGCGGATCGGATCGCCTAAGGCGGTGCGGGCTGTCGCACAGGCCTGTCGCTCAAACGCGCTTGCACTCGCCATTCCCTGCCATCGCGTCGTGCGTAGCGACGGTGGGTTGTCCGGTTACCGCTGGGGGATCGACCGCAAGCGGCAACTTCTCTCGCAGGAACGAAAACACGCAGGGGAATAATCGAGGTCTGCTCACCGGGCAAGGCCTGTGGAGAACGTTTGACGCTCATAAATTCGCGCGCGTTTGGAACCCTTCCTGCACGGAAATGATATTTTCTCCGCCCCTCCTCCGCGTATTGCGGTCCGACTGACAGCGATACCCGTCTTCAGCGCCGGCGCCGCAAGGAAATCGGTTTCAGCGGTCGGCTTTAGGCGGATACTTTGTCATGTACGTCGTTTTTTAAACCGCTCGCATTGCGCGATGCAGGGTGTCCTCCTGGAACAAGGAACTGTGCGCTGCATCTCCGTGCGTCGGCTTTCCCTGGCACGGTTGAAATCGAGTGGAATTTGAAGCCAAGAATCGGAGTGCGCCATCTATCGGATTCGAAGGATGATTGGACTGTCGTAAAACCATCAATTCACTTCGAAGGAAAGCCACCATGCAAAATATCGTCAGCGAGATCGTCTTTGCCATGCTTACCGTTGTCGTTTGGGCCTATTTAGTGAGGGAGTTGTCGCTCGG
Organism: Gammaproteobacteria bacterium; assembly: GCA_963662545.2. Taxonomy (GTDB): domain Bacteria; phylum Pseudomonadota; class Gammaproteobacteria; genus JAYYZW01. The sequence continues at coordinate 2,105,362 of CAXXLL010000002.1, read as the reverse complement.
TCTTGCCTACCCCACTATGGTTTGAACGCACACCGGTCGAAAGCAAGCTGCGATGCGCATGAAGGCAGCAGCCATGTTTCCCATAGTCTTCATATAATCGACATTCTGCGAGGTTCGTACGTAACCTCCTTGTTCTTAGCCACAGGAACGAAAGCATGAAAATCGATCACGCCGCGCGCATTCTACTCACCCTCATCTGCACCGTGCTGGTATGGCCGGACGCTGTATTGGCAGAAGCTCAGAAACCGCTGCAGGTCGAGGTCTTCATGAGCTCGGAAGACCACATGGGTCTCGGCGTTGCCTCGGCGATCATCTATGGCGAGAAGGAAGCCGTGGTCGTGGACGCACAGTTCACCTTGTCCAATGCACACCGCCTGGTCGCCGCGATTCTGGAGACCGGCCGCGAATTGACCACCGTCTACATCACCCACGAGCACCCGGATCATTTCTTGGGTTTGCCGGTATTGATCCAGGCCTTCCCGAAAGCGAAGGCCGTATCGCTCAAAGCGAGCGCCGACGACGTGAACGCGAGTTTCGATTTCAAGCTGGATTACTGGGGTAACAACGTGCTCGGTGCGAACGGCGCAAAAACCAAGGTTTTCATCGAGACGCTGAAGGAACCCTTGATCCTGCTAGAAGGCCGCCGTCTCGAGATCTTGGGGCCCTTCCAGGGCGATGCCGCGAATTCCAGTGTCGTGTGGATCCCGTCGATCAAAACTCTGATCGCCTCGGATACGATCTACGACCACGCCCATGCCTGGCTGGCCGCCGCCAAGACGCCCGAATTGCGCCAGGCATGGCTCGACGTGCTCGACCAGCTCGAGGCGCTCAAGCCGGAGGTCGTGGTGCCGGGACATGCGCCGTCGAATGCATACCTCTCGCCGGCCTCGATCGATTACACCCGCCAATACATCAAGACCTTCGTCGCTACGATGAGCGAAACGGGTGACTCCAAGGAGCTGATGGCGGAGATGAACCGGATCTACCCCGATGTCGCGATGCCATTCTGCCTCGATTACAGTTCGAAGATCCTCAAGGATGGCTGGACCTGGGACGGACAGTGGCCGGCATCGCTGCGCGATATGAAGGCGCGGTGATCGGTACGAAAGCCGAGCGTAATCACATCGCTCCTTCGGCCTAGGCGATGACAGGGCGAGCGGAGCTGCGATAGGATCATCCCGTCATGCGCAGGGTTGTCAATCTCACACTGGTTTTGCTGATTTTCAGCCTGCTTGCCGGATCCCCGTCGACAATCGCCTGTGATACGGACGCTGACTGCGACCTCGGCGGTACCTGCATCAAGCGTGAAAAACGCGCGCGGGGCGTATGTTACGGCGAAACTCGCGGTGCCACCGAACCCGAGTTCAGACCGGCACCATCGTCCGGTGGTCACACTACCGATGATCGGCGCGAGAGGATGATTGAGTTAATGGGTGATCCGGATCAACTCATCAAGCAGCACCTGCCGGGCCGCGAAGTCGGTGAAAAGTGTTTGGTCAGCCATGATTGTCCGGCCGGCTTCGATTGCGTATACGCCGGGTTCGAAGGACGCTGCGTGAAGTTTTAGGCGACAAGGGGAGATTTGATCAATCAGGCGCATCTTTATTTGTCATGGGAAATAAAGTTGTTCCCTGGCCGGCGCGCACGCTCCTCTAACGGTATAAGCCCAAGCGTGAAGCATAAACGTAAGGACCAAAATTTATGGCACTGAACTACGGCAATATAATTGACGCAGACGGGCACATTCTCGAACCGGCTGATACGTGGGAACGATACATCGATCCGGCCTTCCGCGACCGTGCACTACGTATTCGTGAACATGACGGTAAAGAAGTTTTGGAAATAGACGGAAAACCGTCTCGTTTCTTTAGTGTCCGTGTCCTCTCCGCGCTGGGTGCGATGGGCAAAGGCACCGAAGAAATGACCCGGATGATGGAGCAGCCCTATCCAGGCAACGCCCCGTATGGCTCCATGGACCCTAAGGAACGCGTGGCGCTGCTGGATCGAGAAGGCATCGCCAAAGCCATCCTGTATCCAAGCCTCGGATTAACCTGGGAATGCGAACTCGAAGACGCAGAGTTGCATCTCGCTTATGCCCAGGCATATAACCGCTGGATCTGCGACTTCTGTTCAGACTCAGATGGTCGCTTGATTGCCATCGCTCATATTTCGCTGGCTGATCCCGTCAAAGCCGGGACTGAACTTGAACGCGCCGTACGAGAAGGTGCCAAAGGAGCCTTTCTTGCACCCTATACCTTGACGCGCATCCCTCATGGACATCGCGATCACGATGCCTTTTGGGCCAAGGCGCAGGAGCTGGACGTCCCGGTGGCGATACATCCGATGGCTGAACATCCGAAGATCCGCACCTACCAGCGCTTTAACGGCATGCGCGGCGCGCGCTGGATGCAAAATGCACTGGGGATGCAAGGGCCGCAACAGGCTTTTTACGGGCTATTTCAATGGGGCCTTTTCGACCGCTTCCCGCAAATCAAGATAATTGTGCTGGAATCCGGCGCCGGTTGGATCGGCGCGGCGTTGGACCGTATGGACACGACCTACGCAACCAGTCTGGGCGACACTGTTCCGCTAAAAGAAAAACCCAGTACCTATTTCAAGCGTCAATGCTGGATATCAGGCGATCCTGATGAACGGGCGCTCGCCCATATTGTCGACTATGTCGGCGATGATCGGTTCTTCTAGGCGACTGACTATCCGCACTTTGATCACCCCGGCAATTATATGGAAGAGCTGGAGGAGTTAGTCGCCCCGCTGTCGAAGATTGCGCGCAATAATCTGCTCGGTGACAGTGTCGCCAAGGTGTACGGGATTTAGGGAACCTCTGAAATTCAGAGGTTCCTTAGCCTGGCGGCGAAGAGGCCGGACCTCAAGCTTCGCGACCCGCCGCCCACTCCGCAAAGGATTTCCCCGATCCGGCAAGCTCCGCCAGCAGCGGTGCCGGCGTCCACCATAGATCGCCATAGCGCGCACGATACTTCTCCATCGCGGCGACCACCTTGTCCAAGCCGACCGCATCGCCGTAATGCATTGGGCCACCGCGGTAGCGCGGCATGCCGTAGCCGTGCACGAACACCACATCGATATCGCTCGGGCGGATGGCGACGCCTTCCTCGAGGATCAGGGCACCTTCGTTGATCATCGAGAACAACAAACGCTCGATGATCTCCTCGTCCGACACGTCGATCTGCGGGACCCCTGCTGCCTCGGCTTCGGCCTTGGCGAGCGCCGCGACTTCCGGATCGGGCACGGCCTTGCGACCTTCGTACTTGTAGATACCGGCCCCGGTTTTTTGTCCCATGCGCCCCATCTCGACGAGCTTCGTGACCATGACCCAGAACGACGGATCCTCGGGTTTGCCGCCCCACTCCGTCTTGACCTTTTGCATGACGTCGAGGCCGGAGAGATCGGCCACCGCGTTCGGTCCCATGGCCATGCCCCAGTCGTAGGCCACTTGGTCGATGCGTTCGGCCGGTACGCCCTCGAGCAGCATGCGCTGGGCTTCACGGATGTAGGGAAAGAACATGCGGTTGCCGACGAAGCCGAAGCACACCCCGACCAGCACCGCGGTCTTGCGGATGGTCTTGGCCATGGCCATCGAGGTCGCGATCACGTCCTTGGCGGTCTTGGCGCCGCGGACGATTTCAAGCAGGGTCATGACATTGGCGGGCGCGAAGAAATGCCAGCCGATGACGTCCTCGGGCCGTCCGGTGGCCGCCGCAATCTCGTCGATGTCCAAGGTCGAGGTATTGGATGCGAGGATCGCGCCGGGCTTGGCGACCTTGTCGAGCTCGCCGAAGATCTCTTTCTTGAGATCCATGTTCTCGAAGACGGCCTCGACGATGAGATCGGCGTCGGCGATGTCGTCGTATTCCACCACGCCCGAGATGAGCCCCATACACGCGTCGCGCTGGGCTTCGCTCATGCGGCCCTTCTTAACGGTGTTCTCGTAATTACCGCGGATGATCTCGAGGCCGCGGTCGAGTGCTTCGGAATTGATCTCCTTCATCACCACCTGAATGCCGACGTTGGCAAAATTCATCGCGATGCCGCCGCCCATGGTGCCGCCGCCGAGGACCGCAACTTTTTTGATCTCACGTAAAGGCGTGTCCTTGGGTACGTCCGGGACCTTGTTCGCGGTGCGCTCCGCGAAGAACAGATGGCGTTGCGCGGCCGAGTGACTGGACGCCATGCATTCCATGAAGAGTTCGCCCTCGCGCTTCACCGCATCGTTATAGGGCATGGAAACTGCCGCCTCGACGCATTTGATGATTTGCTCGGGCGCGAAGAAGCCACGGGTCTGCCGGGCGATCGATTTCCGGTAGTCGTCGAAGAAACCGGGTTCAATCGCGCTCGAATCAATAGCCATTTCGCTCACGTGGCGCGGTTTCGCACCCTCTGCCAGCATCGCCTCCGTGTAGGCCCTCGCGCCCGCCAGGAGGTCATCGCCGTCCACCAGGTGATCGATGGCGCCGCGTTCGCAGGCGGTCTTGGCGGACATCGGCTTGCCGGTCACCATCGCATCCAGTGCGTCTTTCAATCCGATCAGGCGCGGCAGGCGCTGCGTGCCGGAGGCGCCCGGCAGGAGGCCCAGAGTCACCTCGGGCAGGCCGACCCTGGCCGACGCGACGGCGCAGCGGTAATGGCAGGCCATGGCGGTTTCGAGGCCGCCGCCGAGCGCCGTACCGTGGATCGCGGCGACGATGATCTTCTCGCAGGCTTCCATCTCCTGGATGAGCTCCGGCAGCCAGGGGTCCTGACGGGGTTTGTCGAATTCGGTAATGTCGGCGCCGGCGATGAACGTACGCCCGTCGCAGATCAGAATGGCCGCACGGGCTTCGACGTCGGTGGAAAACTGTCGGACCGCATCCTGGATCCCCTTGCGGACGGGCAGCGACAGCGCGTTGACGGGTGGATTGTTGATGGTGATAGTGGCGATATCGTCTTCGCGACGGTAGCTGACTACGTCTCCCATGGGTTTTTTCCTTTCATTTTGGTTTTTGTAGGCTGGTGCCTGGACGGGTAGCAGCCGCTCGCGAAATTACGCGGATCCCGGTGCAAACAGGCGGCGGATTATAGCCGATAAGTGCGCTTTCAAAGGGGGCTCGCCGGCTCGTCGCCGTTATCGCCAAGGCCTGTCGACACGGCCAGCCCGGATCGCGGAGACCGACTGCGACGTTGATCCCCTTCTCTACGACCGGCCCTTAGGAATTTCTGAATTCATCGCAGTTTCGCATTTTTATGTTAAATAATTACATATAGTTATGAAATATATTTAAATTAAAATATAAGAAATGCGACACCCTATGTCGTGCCACTGACTACCTAGCGGTAGCTTGAATTCAGGCCATGACGCACTGCGTCAAGCATTGACGTCGATGACCACGCGGCCCTTGATCTCACCGCGCAGGATCGCCGCCGCGAGATCCGGCACCCGGGCTAGAGGTTCGACTGCATAGACGCCCTCTAAGCGCGCGGGATCAATGAGGTCTGCTAAGTCGTTCCAGGCGCGCTCGCGTACGGCCATCGGCGCCATGACCGAGTCGCAGCCCTGGAGCGTGACGTTGCGCAGGATGAACGGCATGACTCCGGTCGGCAGGTCCATACCGCCTGCGAGGCCGCAGACCGCCGCGATCCCACGGTAGCGGGTCTGTGCCAGCGCGGTAGCCAGGGTCGTTGAGCCGACACTGTCAACCGTGGCGGCCCAGGTTTCTTTTTCCAGCGGCTTGCATTCTCGTGCCAGTGCGCTGCGCTCGATGATCTCGTTCGCCCCTAACTCCTTGAGATAGGAGGCGGTTTCGGGCCGGCCCGTACTGGCAACGACTTCGTAGCCGAGCTTGGCGAGGAGCATGATGGCGACCGAGCCGACGCCACCGGCGCTCCCGGTTACCAACACCGGTCCGTCGTCGGTTTGGGTGCCGTGGTCCCGGATCGCGTTCACACAGAGCATCGCTGTGTAACCCGCGGTGCCCAGCGCCATCGCCTGTTCGGAAGTAAAAGCGTCGGGCAGACGCACCAGAAAATCCGGATTCACGCGCTGCTTCTGCGCATAAGCGCCCCAATGCCGTTCAGAAAGGCCGTAGCCGTTCGCGAGCACGCGGTCGCCGGGTTGCCAGGCCGGAGATGAAGATTCGACCACTGTGCCAGCCAGATCGATGCCGCAGACCATTGGAAATTTCTGGCAGATGGGGAAGGTGTTGGTGACGGCGAGCCCGTCCTTGTAATTCACCGTCGAGTAATCGATATCGACGAGTACTGGCTCGTTCGGCAGATCGGCGATCTCGAGGGTCTTCAATCCTGCGGAAAACTCGCCGCCTTCGCTTTGCTCGGCCACAATGGCGTTGAAGTTAGTACTCATGTAAATTCTCCATTTATATTATAATTTATTGATTTATATCGTTATAAAAATCGATTTTCTGGGTTTCCCATCGAGTGCGCGGCTGACGTGGCCCTGACCCTCTAGATCTTCCGCAAGAACGATGTCGCCGGCCGTGAAAACCCTGCGCGTGCCATCGCCGACCTCGATTTCGAGGCCGCCTTCCAGGATCACAATGTACTGGCGCTGGGGGGCGTTATGCCAGTCGTAATGGTAGTCGCCATCGGTGTGGCGGAAGATGAGGCCGGTGGCGGGCCGCGGCGCCGATAGTTGGCCGATGTTGCCGTGATCGTCGAGCTCGACCTCGATGTCCTCAAAATGGGACTGACCGTCGCGACCGGTGTAAAGCCGGGTGATCGGCAGGGTATGTTTTGTCGGATGCATGGATTTGCGGGGTTCCAGTACGGTGGGCCGGGCGCGTTTCGGTAGAATACCGGCGCGCCGATCGGCAGCCGGCACATCGCCGGTGCGACGCGCATTCTATTCGACAAGGTCATCGGAAAAAATGAGCGATAGCATCGGCTGGCAGCACCCCTTCTCGCAGGTCGAGGACGTCGAACGGCTTTTCGACGGTGCTGACTACGTTGCCGATCGGCCGCTGTGCCTGACGACCAAGCTCGCTTTCGACCTGCAAAAGCCGGTCTTGCTCGAAGGCGAAGCGGGCGTCGGCAAGACCGAGGTCGCCAAGGTGCTCGCCAAGGTTCTCGATACGCCCCTGATCCGGCTGCAATGCTACGAAGGCCTGGATGCCAGCTCCACGCTCTACGAGTGGAATTATGCGCGCCAGATCCTGCAGATCAGGCTGGCCGAGGCGGATGCCTCACGCCGCGAAGGCCTGGAGGATTCCATCTTCGGCGAAGCCTTCCTGTTCGACCGGCCGCTGCTGCAAGCGATCCGCCACCCGGGTCCGCGGCCCGCAGTGCTGTTGATCGACGAAATCGATCGAGCGGACGAGGAATTCGAGGCCTTTCTGCTCGAGATCCTGTCTGATTTCCAGGTCACCATACCGGAACTCGGGACCTTCACCGCCGAGCAGCCGCCCTGCGTCGTTTTGACTTCCAATCGCACCCGTGAATTGAACGACGCGCTCAAGCGGCGTTGCCTTTACCTCTGGATCGACTATCCGACGCCTGAGAAGGAGCGCGAGATCATCTTACGTCGCGTGCCGGGAATCGAGGCGGAACTCGCGCGCGCCGTGGCCACGGTGATGGGCGGATTACGAGCGGTCGATTTTTACAAGCGACCGGGCGTCGCCGAATCTCTCGATTGGGCTCGCGCCCTGCTCGGCCTCGATATCACTGAAATCGTGCCCGAGGTCGTGCGCGAGACTGCGGGCGTCGTGCTCAAGTATCACGACGACGTCCTCAAGCTCGATAAGCTCGATCTCGACGCCTTGATCGCAGGGCGCACGGTCGAAATGCAGGACTGAACGGCGTCCCATGGCGTCGCCGTCTCCCGTCACCAGCGCCGAATCCCTGGTCCGCCACACCTTGGCACTCTGCCAGACGGCGCGCGCGGCGGGCCTGGCCGTGACCCCTGCGCGCGAGATCGATATCTTCCGTGCGCTGAAATCGATCGATTGGCACGACGCTGGCGATTACCGCCTGGTCTTGCGTACTAATCTTGCCTCCGGCCGCGCGGATGAGATCCTCTTCGATCGCGTCTTCGACACCTACTGGGGCGAGCCGGCGGAGCCGGAAAGCGGTGATACCATCCTCGCGAGATCCGAAATGATCCGGGGATCACTCGATGCGGGCCGCAGCCGCGAAGGCCACCGCGACATGCTGACCGAGGCCGCCTCCTTCGCCGGCGAAGAAGTCACTCGCAGTTCCAATCTGCTCATGCGCTGGGACAGCGACGCGCCGCCGCTGGAAAAGGTCATCCGCGAACTCGCCCGGCGCCTCGCCACGCGTCCTTCGCGCCGCACGCATCCCGCCAGTCACGGGCGCCGCATCGACTTGAGGCGCTCCGTGCGACGCAATATCCGCCACGGGCTCGAACTGGTAGAGCTGTCGCGCGTCGTCAGCAAGGTCCGCAAGACGCGCATCGTCATGCTCTGTGACGTCAGCGGTTCGATGGACGTGTTCAATCCCTTTCTGCTGCAACTCATGTTCGGACTGCAGCAGACTTTGAGAAACTCGCGCACCTTCGTATTCAGTACGCGGGTCAGTGAAATCAGCGCGATGCTCCGCCGGCGCAACATTGAAGAAACCCTCGAGGAAATCTCGCGTACGGTACGTCACTGGTCGGGCGGGACGGATATCGGGGCGGCGCTCGGCGAACTCAACCGCACCGTCTTGCGCGAAGGCACGTCGCGCTCGACCGTGCTGATCGTAATTAGTGACGGCTACGACAATGGTGAGACCCAACGCATCGAGCGCGAACTCGAGTCGGCCCGCAGGCGCATACGCACGCTCGTCTGGATCAATCCGATGTACGGCGCGACGACGTTTACGGTACGCGCCGCGGGGATGCGGGCGGCCATGCCCTACATCGATCACTTCCTGCCGGCTTTCAATGCAAAGGCGCTGCACATCCTAGTCAAAGGTCTGATCAAGATACGGTGATTGAAGCCACACCTATCTGGTTCAGAAGTGTTTGCGCCAAATCGTGACGAGCCAGGGTTGCTGGTGTCGCGGGCGCCCGGGAGGACGGTAGTAGTGCTCAAGTGTTTCGAAGCCGGCGGCGGTTACCCACTTGCTCCAACGGTCCAGGTCGTAGAACGCGCCGAAACGGTCGCCCTGCCATGCCTCCTGGTTTTGTCCGCGCGGGTTGGAGGCCAGCAGCACGCCCGCCGGCTTGAGCGTACGCATCAGATCGGCAAGGACACGCTCAATGTCTCGTGAGGGAACATGGAAGAGCGAGGCATTCGCAAAGATACCGTCGAAAGCGCCGTCAGGGAGGTCAAGATCAAGAAAGTTCTGCTGCCATACCTCACAGCCCGACCATACGCGCGCCATCTCACATATCTTAGCCGCCGCGTCCAGCCCGGTGGGCTCATGTCCCATCTCATAAAAAGCCCGTAGGTCGCGCCCCGGCCCACAGCCAAGGTCGAGGATCCGAAACGGTGGCTCGCTCTCGATGTGGCGAATAAGAGCATCTCGGTTCTGACTTACGTCGTGGTGTCGCGTTCCCTCCCAGTACTCCTCGGCGTTCTCCTGGTAAAAGCGAACAGTATCTCGGATATAGGTGTCAATATCACCGGGCAATAACGGGTGCATGATTGCTGTCAATCCGCGACCGTAGGTTTAATGTAGGACGCCATAATCAGGTAACTAAACGCCGTTGAAGACCTTAGCGAGTGTTTGTCCATAAACGACCTTTCCTCCCTCCCCCTTAGAGTTCCAAGTGAAATGCAACATCGGTAGTTATCGTAAGGCATAACATCCCTGCGGAGTATTGATCCCAAGTATCTCTCTTGGTCGTTTGTTAAGTTGACGAGCAATGGCATCGCATTGATGATGGGTGAGGGCCGTCACGGTAAGCTTCTGGCCGCGTAATAGCGCAAAGACCGCGATGCTCGAGTATCGAGAGCGCCTCGATATTGGCAACACAGCGCCGGCTGACGGCAATGTCCTCAAACGGAATAATGATAATGCGATCGACGATAGACTTTTAGTTTCGGCAGCTCCGCCGGAATATCTAAATTGAATTTGCGAGTTTAATGCCGACCCTTAAACAAAATGTCATAGCCAATTATATTGGAGGAACGTGGACTATATTGATGGGTATCGCGTTTGTACCCGTCTATATCAATTATCTAGGTGTTGAAGCGTATGGACTAATTGGCGTCTACCTCGCAATGCAAGCTTGGATTGCGTTGTTAGATCTTGGTATGACACCCACGTTGAATCGAGAAATGGCCCGCTATAAAGCAGGCGAACATGATTACGTCGCGGCTCGTCGTTTATTGCGCACGCTTGAGTGCCTTTACATCGTTGTCTTAATCGCTGTCATCCTCGCATCCTTCCTACTTGCAAAACCTCTGAGCGAATCTTGGCTAAGCGTGGAGGATTTGTCCGCGTTATCGGTCGAAAGAACGATCGAGATTATAGGGGTCATAATCGCCACCCGTTGGTTCATGACCTTATACAAAGGCGCGATTATGGGGTTGCAAGAACAGGTTTGGTTGAATAAGACAATAGCGTTTTTCGCCACCGTGCGTGGCCTTGGCGTTATTCCGGTTATTGTTTTGGTGTCATCGACGCCAGAAGCGTTTTTCTTTTTTCAGGCCTTAACGGCGGTTGTAGAATTCGCGGTCATCGCCAGAAAAACCTATAAGCTAATTCCGCGACCGGACCAAAGAATCGCATTTGATTTTGATGTTTTGAAGGGCGTGTGGAATTTCGCGTTTGGTGTGTTCTGCATCAATGCGCTAGCGACGATACTGACGCAAGCGGACAAGATATTGATCGCGCTGATGTTACCGTTGCGCTTTTTGGGGTATTACACCCTCGCAACATCGGTTTGCAGCGCGTTGACTTCTCTTACGAGTCCAATCGTAAATGGCGCATATCCTCGTATGACAGAACTCATAGCAAAAAACGAAATATTGCTACTGAGACAAAGTTATCACAAATTGGCTCAGGTTCTGGCGAATGTATTGGTACCCGCTGGCGTCGTTATATCCGTCTTTTCGATTGAGCTCTTAATGCTTTGGACGCAAAACGAAGTAATCGCAATTTCGAGTGCAAACATCTTGACGATCTTCGCGTTCGGTACAGTACTAAACGGAATAGTGAGTTTGCCTTCCGCGTTGCAACTCGCGTACGGATATACTCGTTTAATGGTGACTTTAAATTCGGTTGCCGTATTAACACTAGTGCCGCTGATGTACTGGTGTATCTCCATATATGGGATGGTCGGCGCGGCTTACATCTGGATTTTGTTAAATTCCATTTATATATTAGTTGGTGTTTCGCTAATGCATAGAAAGTATCTGGTCGGTGAACAGGCCCGATGGTTTCTCCACGCTGTGATAATCCCACTCGCGTTAGTACTATGCATTTGCACCGGATTTCGTTGGTGGGTGGGGCTGCCGGAATTTGCTAATAATGGTCGAAATATTCTTGTATTAATCGGCGCATCAATCCTCGCAATCGGGACGAGTATCATTTCTACGCCACTTGGACGTAGTAAATTGGTGGAGTTAACGGCGCGGCATCGCTTCTAATAAGAGCAACTCTTCTGTTTGTCGCTTGCGTAGGCTGCGAGCCTCAAATACTTATGAAAGGGTTGCATAAGGAAGGAATTGGAATTGCATTCATTTCCATTAAGCAAATGAATTCATATGTAAACGATTTTGTGATACCGGCAAGAGTCATCGGATAGTTGCTTCGTATTTAGAGCGCTGCTTTAAAAACGGGAATCGGAAATCAGTTACGGTTAAGAGTAGTAAAGTTGACCCATCCACTTGTCAGTATTTGCATCCCGACCTACAACCGTGCTCATTCACTTGGTCGTGCGATCGAAAGCGCAATTCGTCAAGATTATAAAAATCTTGAAATAATGATTTCGGATAACGCATCAACAGACGAGACTGAACGACTCGCTCACGAGTATTTGCAATCAGACTCTCGTGTTCATTACATACGTCAAAATTACAATGTCGGTTTAGTATCAAATCTGCATGACTGTATCAGACGAGCTACGGGAACATATCGAATGTGGCTTGCGGACGACGACTGGCTGGATAGAAATTTGGTTAGTGAGAGTGTATCGAGGCTGGCCTCCGACCCGGCCCTTGTCATGGTTGCGGGGAGATGCAAGATTTACGATCAGGGGGTTGCAATCGGTATTACACGGGCAATTAACGTACGGAATGCGTCACCTTTGTATCGTGTACTGAATTATTACGCCACGGTTGCCGACAATAGTGTTTTTTATGGGCTCTATCGCGCCGAAGTGGTTACTGCGGTGGAGATGTCCGATCGTCAAATTAGCGCAGATTGGCAGTTCTTGGCAACGATTGCGTACCGAGGGAAAATAGCCACGCTAAACGAGACTTATATCCATCGCGAAGCTAAAGGCGAATCGAGTGAATTGCGAGACTACGCGCGAAAATTTAAACTGCGGAAAATATTCTTATACCTTCCTTATTTAGCTGCTGCGGCAGAGGCATTTAGCGATATTGCTCGCGAAAACAACACGTATTCTCAATGTTCGAGTATTCGCCGAAAATCATTGGCGGTAACCGTCTATCTCGTAATTGTCTTTCGAAAGGTCGTAATGCTACAGACCTATCGCGCCCTGAAAAAATTATTCTCGGTCATTATCGTCCGTCCAACGACTATTCATTAGGTCCTAAGAACAACCGATCGTTTTGGGGACGACGGTGCCGCGTAAATTATCGCTTGTTTCTTGAGATCTATTATCCATAAATATTTTTCCTCTTCAGTAGAGGCAGTGTGCACAGTGAACGATATATATACGAGTGGAGCTTATCTGAAAAATAACCCGTCTTGGCATGGCGAAGACTCTCCGTGGAAAGCAGAAAAAATAAGGGACATCTTGGAAAATAGTTCTTTGCGCTTAAACACAATATGTGAAATCGGCTGTGGTGCGGGCGGCATACTCTATGAGTTATCCGGCACTTACTGATAAGGAGTTTTATGGCTATGAAATCTCTCCTCAGGCAAGGAGTTTTATGGCTATGAAATCTCTCCTCAGGCATACGAGTTATGCGCCCAGAAAAAGGAACGAGAGAATTTAACCTTTTATAACGCGGATCTTCTTAACGAAGATGTGAACAAGTTTGATTTGGTCTTGTCGATTGATGTCTTCGAACATGTAGAAGACTGTTTTAGTTTTCTCAGGAAGCTAAAGGATAAAGGTGAGTATAAACTCTTTCATATACCCTTAGATCTATCGGTTCAGAAGGTTTTGCGCTCCTACCCGCTACTTCGTAGCCGGAAAAAGTTGGGTCATATTCATTATTTTACTAAGGAATTAGCGTTAGAACTCCTCAAGGATTGCGGCTACAGCATTATAGATTATCGTTATACAAACTCTTTAGACATACCCTTGCAGAATTGGAAAACCAAATTGGTGAGGTACCCCATTAAGTTTTGTTATCTTCTGAATAAAGATATTACCGTAAGATTGTTAGGGGGCTATTCGCTTATGGTTTTAACGAAGTAGTGCTCAGGTTAAGGAACAACATTAGTATTCAATCGCATCTGCGGATATCACCATTGATCTTCGTATCGTCGAGAGATATAACGCGGCCATCCATCTTGACACAGGGAGGTCGCGCTCAAAAAATTCTATTGCGCATGATAGGCGCTCAGCCTTATTCCGATTGGCAGCGTTTTGTGGGAGATCTATAGGGATGGAGATTTATTCTCCTATCGTGACCGGTAGCGGCGCATTTGTACTGCATAATAATCTTGCGAATAAGGTGCAAAACTACACGATTCGAGGTATCGATCCAAAGTGGGCTTTGATTACTCCGGCACTGGGGCGGTTTTCAAAAGACTGTGATTTGATTCATACCGCTCCGGATATGGGGAGTGCCGTTTTGACCGGAGCGAGTCGGGTTGTGCTTACCTTCCATAACTATTACTTGGATCGGGCATACTTGTCGCGAGTAGATCCTCTGCGATCACTTTTCTATCGAACAGCGCTTCGTTCTTCGGTGATGAGTGCCGTAAAGAAAGCCAGCCGTCTTGTAGCAGTAAGTCACGCTACTGCGGCGTTAGTGAAAGAGGACATCGGATTGGACTGTGATGTAATTGAGAACGGCGTCGATATAGAGCTTTTCCAGCCCGCAATTGATAAACCAGAAAGTGACAAGATCAGAATACTATTTTCAGGTAATCCCTCGGCCAGGAAAGGAAAGGATGCCTTAATTGCGGTGGCGGAGCAGTTGCCCGACCACTGTCATCTCGTTATTACTGGAGGCCTACGAGATGAAAAGCATAGCGGCAAGGACGCCACCAGGATTGAGTGGCTTCCGCGGATACCTTATGAGGAGATGCACAAACTGTATCAACAGGCCGATATAATGTTCTTCCCTTCCTGGCGAGAGGGTTTAAGTTTGGTCTTGTTGGAGGCAATGTCATGTGGATTGCCCATCGTCACTACCAATATTTCATCAATGCCGGAATTGGTCGATCACGGTATGGGCGGATATCTATATACATCGGGTGATAATCGCGAGGCTTTGAAATATTTAAACGAGCTTGCCGATGATCGGGAAAAACGCAATGCGATGGGTAAATATAACCGTCAGAAAATTCTGGAAAGCTACACAATGGACAAAATGGTTTCCGCCTACCAGGCGATCTTTAACTCGTGTTAAAGCTTACCGGTGGACTGCATAGAAAGGCGTCTTCGGAGCAGCTTGTCCGTCGTTAGAATAATTGAGACGGTTGTTAGCCGTAGCTAAAGGAGAATCCGGCTCTTCGGGCGCATCATTGGTTCAAGTTTAAGCAGCAGCCTTAGCAGGGCCTCATCTGAAGGGAGTGTTCCCCATCAGCCCTCGCTCGGTGCACACCATCGTCTTTATTCGCGCGGCTCGCCTGTGCCGCTCACACCCTTAAGGCGTGACGTCTACTACTTTACTGATTCCGGACAGTTCTTCAGATCCAGATCGCAGACGTCAATCGATGTGAGGTATTCGAGCCAGGTCTGTCGATCCGCGAGCGGCACCGGAAACTCGGAGGTTATGTCGAACGGCGGTGTGTGCCAGATCTTTTGCACGACGTAGAAATTGTGGGAGCCACCGATCGCCCTGATAAAAATGAGTTCACCCTGCCCTGTGCGCGTATTGGAACCGCACAGCACGACGATCCCGAGCGTCGGGTAGACGGCCTTATTGTCGAATTCGAGCGGCCGGACTTCGAACGGCTCACAACGCTTGCTCGCGCCGTCAGCGACGCTCAACAATACTTTGTCCGGTAACACCTGCGCGCGGCCGAATAGGATCTGGGCCGTGATCATCTCCTCGGATGTCTCACGGCTCTGGCCTTCCGGCACGTATTCCGCCTGCGCTACGTTCTCTATACGCTCGTGGAAGACCTTTTCCCAACCGTCCGGTACCGGGATCAACAGGCGTTCACCGCCTGTGGAATCCTCTGCCGCGGCCGTGGTACACGCAATGATCAGCGCGGCCGGTGCGAGCCGTCTGATAAAGCCGTTCATTGAAAGGGCCGCCAAGCGCTCATGCAATCTCGAGGACTATCTTGCCCATTTGTTCGGCGTCCAGCATGCGTTGGTGGGCGGCGACCGCCTGTTCGAACGGGACGACCTCGTCGAGGACCGGTTCAATGCCGTGCAGATTGACAAAATCGAGCATGTCCGTAAATTCCTGCGGACGGCCCATCGTCGTACCCTGGATCCGGATCTGGCGAAAAAAGAGCTTGGCCATGTTAACGCCCTGCTCGGCGTTGCCCCGCGTCGCGCCGAAGAAAACATAACGGCCGCCGGCGCGCAAGGTGTCGAGACTATCGTGCAGGCCATCGCCGCCAGCGCTGTCGATCACAAGGTCGATGCCACCGCTCGCCTGTTTGAGATCGGCCGACCAGCCGTCCGTGCGGTAATCGAAGCCGTCGCGCGCACCGAGCTTGCGCGCCGCGGCGAGCTTGTCCTCGCTGCTGCTGGTGACGAACACCTCGGCGCCGTGCCCCAGTGCCCACATCAGGGCGAAGGTCGCGCAGCCGCCGCCGATTCCCGTGATCAGCACGTTCTGTCCGGCCTGGACCTCGCCGTGGGTGACGCATGCACGCCACGCCGTCATGCCGGCGAGCGGTATGGCTGCCGCCTGCGCCCAGTCCAGGTGCGCGGGCTTCTCGAGGATGGAATCGGCGGGAACGCAGATCGTTTCGGCAAAAGTACCCTGATCGGGCATGCCGAGCACGCGGAAATTCGGTCCTCCGCAGCGCGGGTCGTCGCCCCAATCGCGTGCCGGATAGATAACTACTTTCCGCCCTATGAGGTTTTCGTCGACGCCTGCGCCCACCGCCTCGACGATACCCGCGCCGTCCGAGCCGCCGATGGAAGGAAATTCAATGCGCGGGTAGGCGCCGACCGTGATCCAGACGTCGCGACGGTTGAGCGCCGCCGTTTTGATCCGAACACGGACCTCGCCGGCGCCCGGCTGCGGCAGGTCCACCTCCTCGATGACGAGTTTTTCGGGACCGCCGACTTCCTTTAGAACCAGTGCTTTCATCGGCGATCAGCGCCCCTTGAACTCGAATTTCTGTTTATTGGCAAAACCGTGAATGCCGGTTTTCGCGTCCTCCGAATAGGCTGCGAGCCCCGAGATGGCGCGCGTCTCGAGTTCCATCTGTGTTTCAAGCGTGGTGCTAAAGGTATCGGCAATGAGCCGCTTGGCCTCACCGTAGGCCAAGGTTGGACCGGTCGCGAGTTGGTGGGCGCATGCAAGCGTACGTTCCATCAGTTTATCGTCCGGCACGACCTCGGTAACAAGCCCCCATTCGAGTGCCTGCTCCGCCGTCAGTACATCGTTCAGAAAGATCAGGCGCTTGGCCTTCATCGAGCCGACCAGGCGCGGTAGAAACCAGGTGCTGCTACCGTCTGGCGAGACGCCGACCTTGGTGTACGCTTCGGTGAACTTTGCCGATTCGGCAGCAAAGACCAGGTCGCCCGTGATCGCGATACTGAATCCGGCGCCAGCGGCCATGCCGTTCACGGCCACCAGATAGGGCGCGTTCATGCGCGCGAAGCGCGATATTGCCGCGTGCAGTCCAGCTGTCGCGTAGCGCATGTACTCGGCCATGCCGTCACCCTGGGCGGCAAAGCTGCGTAGATCGCCGCCGGCGCAGAACATCTTGCCCTTGGCAGTCAGCACGACCGCGCGGATGTCGGGGTTCGAGTCGCAGTGCGTGGCGACCTTGACGAGCTCCTCGGACATCGGGACGTTCAGGCTGTTAGCAGCGTCCGGCCGGTTGAGGGTGATTATCGCAACGCTGCCATCGCGTTCGAATGTCAAGGTTTCATAACTCATCGAGATTCCCCCGTGGTGATCCAAACTAAGATTGTGCCTTCTCGCCGAACGCTATGCGGCGCCGCTCAAGATCCAACATCAGGTCCGCGCGCTGCTCCGGCGAGTATTCGAGCCACGATGCGATTTCATCGAGCGTTCGGAAGCAGCCCCAACAATAACCGCGTGCTTCATCGATGTTACACACCTCGACGCACGGTGACGCGATCGGAGCGGCCGGTTTCACGGCGCGGCTGCCGATGAGGCGGCGAATCGCGCCAGGTAATCGATGCCCGCAATCGCGCGGCTGCCGTACCAGGAGATCATCTCTCCGTCGATCAGACGTACGTTTTCGCGCGCACCTATCAGCCGTCCGATTTCGTCGAGATGTTTGTCGCGAAACGCATAAGGCTCACTGCTGAGCAGGCAGATATCGACCGGCAGTTTCCGGATGTCCTCTCCACTCAGTGTCGGGTAACGGACGCTGCAGTCGCGCGGCAGGGTTTCCCAGTTGACGAGTTCGAGCGTTCGAGAGATATAGGTATCCTGCGATACGGCCATCCAGGGTTTGCGCCAGATCAGATACAACACGCGTTTCGTGGGTAGGGATTCACGGGTGCGCGCGATCGACGCCAGGGCGGTTTCGAAATCACGCGCGAGCTGACGCGCCGCCCCGACGCGATCAAAGATATCGCCTAGCAGACAGTAGAGATCGAGATTGTCCCGCGGTGCGTTGGGATGGGTCACGATCACATGGGGCACGAAGGTGTTCAGCGCTTCGAAGGTCTCACGATTGTTTTCGTCGATATTGACGATTGCGTGGCTGGGCGCGAGCGCGCGTATCGCGTCGAGATTGACGTCCTTGGTGCCACCGATCTTGGTCAGTTTGCGCACTTCGGATTTGGGATGCACGCAGAAACCGGTGCGGCCGATTAGCTGCGCTCCAAGGCCCAGATCGAACAAGAGCTCGGTAATGCTCGGCACCAGCGAAACGATCCTCGCCTCAGTGCCCGCGCGTGCGTGCTCCTGCCCGAAGGCATCGACTGCCATGACGGTTCAGATTTTCCTGCAGTGCGGCATAGTTGGCAACACGGCTGCGGCGCTTGGGTTACATGTTGCGGCGGTATTCGCCGCCGACGTCGTAGAGCGCACCCGATACCTGGCCAAGAGAGGCGCGTTTCACGGTCTCCATCAGTTCCGCAAAACAGTTGCCACGCTTGCGCGCGACGTCCTGCAGTGTCAGAAGACCTTGATCGCAGCTTTCGACATGGATCGCCTGGAAATTCCTGATCGAGGCGATCTGGTCTTGCTTCTCCTCTTCGGTCGAACGCATGAGTTCGATCTCGGTAACCTCTTCTGCCTGTCCCTCCTTCGGCAGGAAGGTATTGACGCCGATGAGCGGCAGGCTGCCGTCGTGCTTCTTGTGCTCGTAGTAGAGGCTCTCTTCCTGGATCTTGCCGCGCTGATACATGGTGTCCATCGCGCCGAGCACCCCGCCCCGTTCGCTGATTCGTTCGAACTCCTGGTACACGGCTTCTTCGACGAGATTGGTGAGCTCGTTGATGATGAATGAGCCCTGCCAGGGGTTCTCACAGAAATTGAGTCCCAGCTCGCGGTTGATGATCAGTTGGATCGCGACCGCGCGGCGTACCGATTGCTCTGTCGGTGTGGTGATGGCCTCATCGTAGGCGTTAGTGTGCAGGCTGTTGCAATTGTCGAACAGCGCGTAGAGCGCCTGCAAGGACGTGCGGATGTCATTAAAGCTGATCTCCTGCGCATGCAGGCTGCGCCCGCTGGTTTGAATGTGGTACTTGAGCATCTGGCTGCGCGCGCTTGCACCGTAGCGTTCGCGCATCGCCCGTGCCCAGATGCGACGCGCGACCCGGCCGATGACGGTGTACTCCGGGTCCATGCCATTGCTGAAAAAGAAGCTGAGATTGGGTGCGAAGTCGTCGATCTTCATGCCGCGCGCCAAGTAGTACTCGACGATGGTGAAGCCGTTGGTCAGCGTGAAGGCGAGCTGCGAAATCGGGTTCGCGCCGGCTTCGGCGATGTGATAACCACTGATCGAGACGCTGTAGAAATTGCGCACCTGGTGATCGATGAAGAACTGCTGTACGTCGCCCATCATTGTCATCGCGAACTCGGTCGAAAAGATGCAGGTGTTTTGCGCCTGGTCCTCCTTCAGGATGTCGGCCTGGACCGTGCCGCGAACGGAGGCCAGCGTTTCCGCCTTCACGCGCTCGTAAGTTTCGCGCTCGACCAACCGGTCGCCCGAGATGCCGAGCAGTCCGAGACCAAGCCCGTCGTTACCCTGCGGCAGATCCCCCTTGTAACGGGGACGTTGCTTACCTTCGAAATAGCGGGCGATCTTCTTTTCCGCGGCGGTCCAGCTACCCGAGGCCTTGAGGGTTTTCTCGATCTGCTGATCGATCGCCGCATTCATGAAGAAGGCGAGAATGATCGGGGCGGGCCCGTTGATGGTCATCGATACCGACGTCTTCGGCGAACACAGGTCGAAGCCCGAATAAAGCTTCTTGGCATCGTCGACCGAGGCGATGGAAACCCCCGAGTTTCCGACCTTACCGTAAATATCCGGTCGTTCATGCGGATCTTCGCCGTAGAGGGTGACGGAATCGAAAGCCGTCGACAGGCGCGCCGCCGGGTGCCCGTGCGCAACGTAGTGGAAGCGGCGGTTGGTGCGTTCGGGCGTGCCCTCCCCGGCAAACATGCGCGTCGGATCTTCTCCCTCGCGCCGGTAAGGGAAGACGCCGCCGGTATAAGGATAGGCGCCGGGCAGGTTCTCTTTCATTAAAAAGCGTAGCAGATCACCCCAACCGTCGAAGCGGGGCGGTGCGATTTTGGGTATGCTCTGGTGGCTCAGACTGGTTTTGTAGTTTTCCCCTTCGATTGCTTTTCCGCGCACCTCGTAGCTGTAGGTTTCTTTGGTGATACCACGATAGCGCTCAGGCCATTGGTCCAGCAGCTGGCGCGCTTCGACGCCCATATCGTCGAGTGCCGCGTTGTAGCGTTGCCGCAAGGTCAGCAGTGACCTATCACCGCCGCCGGTCAACGACGAGGGAGCATACGGCGAGAAGGCCTCGGGTAGTTCGGAATCTTCGAGTGTCTTCAGCGCTTCGAAGGCATGCTGAGCCTGATTTGCGGCGTCGCTCAACTGTTCGATGTCGCCGTTCGTTGTGCGGCCCTGCTCCGCGATCTCGGCGAGATAGCGGATGCGGTTACCCGGAATGAGTACCGTCGCCCGCGGTTCTCTGATACTGGTGTCGATTTCGGTTATTCCGGCCGCGGCGTCGAGGCCCAGTTTCTCTTGCAAGCTACGGCACAGGTTCACGAACATCCAGGTCAGGCCGGGATCATTGAACTGGCTCGCGATCGTCGGAAACACCGGGATTGCTTCGTCCGCAATATCGAATTTCACATGGTTGCGTTTCCACTGCTTGCGGACATCACGCAGGGCGTCTTCGGCACCGCGTTTGTCGAACTTGTTGAGCACGATGAGCTCCGCGAAATCCAGCATGTCGATTTTCTCGAGCTGGCTGGGCGCCCCGTATTCACTGGTCATGATGTAAACGGGCAGGTCGACCAGGTCGACGATTTCGCTGTCGCTCTGACCGATGCCGGCGGTTTCGACGATCACTAGATCGAAGCCGGACGACTTGAGGAGATTGATGGCGTCGGCGAGCATGGCGTTGGTCGAGAGGTGTTGCCGGCGCGTGGCCATCGAGCGCATGTAGATATTTTCGTGGCGCAGAGCGTTCATACGGATGCGGTCGCCGAGCAACGCGCCGCCGGTGCGCCGGCGCGTCGGATCGACGGCCAGCACGGCGATGGTCTGGTCCGGGAAATACTGGCAATAACGCGACAGGATCTCGTCGATCACGCTGCTCTTGCCGGCGCCGCCGGTCCCCGTGATACCGATCACCGGTACCGGCCCTGCCGCCATGCGCCATTCCTTGCGTAATGTCTCCAGGCGTAGGTCAGGTAAGACGCCGTCTTCCAGAGCGGAAAGCATCTGGGCGATGCTGAGAAAATCGTCACGACTGGTGGTCTCGGGCACCGGGGACTGGCGCCGCGCCGCGCCGGTGCGGGTCACCAGATCGGTGATCATGCCGGCCAGGCCCAGGCGCATGCCGTCATGCGGGTGGTAGATGCGTTCTACGCCGTAGGATTCGAGTTCGGCGATCTCCGCGGGGGTAATCGTGCCGCCGCCGCCGCCGAAAACACGGATGTGGCCGGCCCCCGCGTCACGCAGCATATCGATCATGTAGCGGAAGTATTCGTTGTGACCGCCCTGATAAGAACTGATCGCGATGCCGTCGGCATCTTCCTGGATGGCGGCACGGACGACATCGGCGACCGATCGGTTATGCCCGAGATGCACGACTTCCGTACCTTCGGCCTGGATCAATCGACGCATCACGTTGATGGCCGCATCGTGCCCGTCGAACAGAGACGCGGCGGTGACGAAACGCATCGGCGCGGTTGCCGTGGATGCCTCGGGAAGCTTGTTCAGATCTTCCGCTCGGGTGCTCATGATGCGGTCTCCGTTTGCGCGATGACTTTGTGGCGCGGTCTCGACAGACCGACGGCCGTTTGTTTTTTCAAAGATTCATGGAGGAAGCGGATATGCGCGTGTGCGTCGGGGGTTACCAGCCATTGATAGACGATCCCGATAATAGCGGCGCAGAATTGTTCGGCGGTCCCCGCGATGTCGACGTCGGCATCGATGGCGCCCGCCTCGATGCCTTTTTCGATCCATTCGGCGACGTCGCGCCGCCGCCGTTCGTGAATGTGGGCGACGACCCGTTTGAGTTCAGGATCCGGTCCGATCGAGTCGAACCACAGGATGTAGAAGGCGCGTATGCGGTCGGCGCCGTCGACCACGAACTCGTAGTGCGCGTCCGTCGCGGCCTCGATAGCCTCTAGGCCCACCCGATCGCGCACGGTACGGCGCAGTTGGCGCAGCCAGGACTCCCCTATCGAGTGGATGATGAAGGCGAACAGCCCGCCCTTATTGCCGAAACGGTAGCTCGCGAGCCCGCGGCTGTAGCCGGCGCGCTCGCCGACTCCCTTCAAGGTCATGCCGGCCGTGCCGCGTTCGCAGATCAGGGAGACGGCAGCGTTGAGCATGCGCGCGTCGGACAGTGCCGTGCGTTCGGCCTGAGTGCGGCGCTCGGGATCGAATTTAAGACGGGCGTCCATGGGGAAGATTATCCCGCGTTATATACTTGTTTGCAACAAGCAAGTAAGCACGGAGTACGCGGCGCATGTAGGAATCCTCCGCCTTTAATAAGGCCCGGATCTACGGCGGCCTTCACTTCAGCAGGCGAATCAGCCCTTCCTGGCTTACCGACACGACCAGTATGCCCGGCACATTGAAACGTCTCCCACCCGCGAGGACTCTCGGGTTTCCCAAAAACGCGCCCTCGCGGACGTATAATGGCCAATGGTCCGTCACAAACTGTCAGTGAAACCACCCGACGCGGTCCAGTCTTCCCAGAATCAGTTCCAGGTGGCATTTCTATACAGCGTTAATCACATGAGATATACACGATAACTATCAGATTAATATAATTATATAGACGATTTCTCATAAGTGTATTGAAACGCCCCGTTGGTGGTGAAGTCGCGATTACGCCATCGATTTAACCATTACTCGCGACCAATACGGGTAATGCGTTTGCGCGCGCTCTGCTCGCCGGTTTTGGCGAGATACCTTTCGATGCCAGGGTTAGGCCATTTACCGAGGAAGAGTAAAAGTGCCGTTGAATACGACTTTAGGCCGGAATATTTGATCTGAGCCCATCGCTCGTTTCGGATAATTCGGGTTGATGATTTTCCTGCAGGCGCCGGTCGACACGGCGCTTGCTCCATGCATTCGCCCTACTCGCACAGCCCGGTAATCACGACATTCCCGGTCAGGCCCAGGAACGGTTTTTTGTCGCCTTCGACATAGGATTTAACCAGCAGGTATTTGAAATGGGCATAGGGCGCTTTTGCCAGCCATAGAACCTTGAATGCCTCGGTGTCGGTGCCCGGGCTCAATACTTGCGTATCTTTTGCGTCCCAAGATCCGAACGGCCCATGGGCCGCCGCACCCGTTGCCCGGTCGACAGCGAAATGGGATTCGTACACGGCAATGGCCTTGGCGAAATTGGTCTGTTCCAATTCACCGCTATCGTTCAACTCGGACACGTGGAGTGCATCGCACTCGTAAAACTTTTCGTTGGCCTGAGCCGTTGCGGACAATCCCACTACCAGCATCAAAGCGATATTCCTGAGCATGATCATTTTTCTCCCGTGTGTAATATGAGTTGCCAGCAAAGATACACCGAACGAGGGTAGCAGGAAATTCATTGGGGCCCTCGCAGGTCCACTGCGTAATCTGTCGTAGTGCGCGTGCTAGCGCGGCGAATAAAACTTGCCGCCACAAGCTATGCCGCGCTTCTAAGGTGACGGTTTATCAAACGATAACGCCAACAAATCTCAACCGGTGCCCACCGTCACTCCAAAAGGCGAATCAGCCCTTCCTGGGCCACTGACACCACCAGTGTACCGGCTGCATCGTAAAAACTACCCCGCGCGAGACCTCTCGCGTTGCCCGAGGACACCCCTTCGCAGACGTAGAGCAGCCAATCGTCCATTACGAACGGTCGGTGAAACCACATGGCGTGATCGAGGCTTGCCAGCATCAGCTTCTCGTTGTTGAGCCGCACACCCTGCGGCATCAACAAGGTCGTGATCAGGCCGTAGTCGGAAACGTAGGCCAGGATCGCACGGTGCAGATCCGGATCTTCGGGCAACGCGTCTACGGTGCGCATCCACACGCGGCGCAGCGGCGGCGTGCCCGGTGCGGGGTCGCTGAAATAGGGATCGATGGGCCGGAACTCGAATGGTGCTGCGATGTTGGCGATGCGCTGTACCTTTGACGACGCCTTGCTCAGGTTGATCGATTCGAAAACGACCCGTGCGAGTTCCTCAGGGGGTGGCACCTCGGGCATGTTGCCCTGGTATTCCAGGCCCGTCTCGGGCTTGTGAAACGAGGCTTCGAGCGTGAAGATCGGGCGCCCGTATTGAATCGCGACCACACGCCGCGCGGAAAAACTGCGACCGTCGCGGCTGCGTTCGACTTCGTAGATGACCGGATTCTGGGAGTCGGCCTCGCGCAGGAAATAAGCGTGGATGGAATGCACATCACGCTCGTCGACGGTTGACTGCGCCGCTTTGATCGCTTCGCCCAGCACTTTCCCACCGTACACGCGCTTGAGGTGCGTATCGCTGATGGCGCCGCGAAAAAGGTTTTCCTCGAGCCGTTCGAGTTCGAGTGCGCTTACCAGTAGCGCGAGCGATTCATCCACCTTCGTTCATCCCGTCACTGGAATGCATATTCGGCGGTCGGAAACTCCTGGGACTTGATTTCGCGCACATAGGTTTCGATCGCGCCGTGGATCGAACCTTCCTGGGCCATGTAGTTTTTGGAAAAGCGCGTGCGTTTGCCCGGCGCGATATCAAGAACGTCGTATAACACCAGGATCTGCCCATCGGTATCGGGTCCGGCGCCGATCCCTATTACCGGGACCGTCGCATCCCGCGTAATTTCCGCGGCCAGGCCGCTCGGTACGCACTCGAGCAGGAGAATGTCGGCGCCCGCTTCTTCCAGCGCGCGCGCATCGGTTTTCATCTTCTGCGCAGTCTTCTCTTCACGTCCCTGTACGCGGTAACCACCGTATTTGTGGATCGCCTGAGGCGTCAGACCCAGGTGGGCGCAGACCGGCACGCCGCATTCGGTCAGACGCGCGACCATATCGATTTCGAGCTCTCCCCATTCGAGCTTGACGATCTCCGCGCCGCCTTCCTTCATCAAGCGCGCGGCATTCAGCAGGCAGTCGCTCGCGGACGAATAACTCATAAACGGCATGTCTGCCATCAGCATCACGCGCTCGGATCCGCGCTCAACGAGTTGCGTGTGATAAACGATTTCGTCGACCGTCACCGGTATCGTCGTCGCACGACCCTGAACCACCATGCCGACCGAGTCGCCAACCAGGATCACATCCATGCCGGCGCGATCGATGACCCGTGCAAAAGCGGCGTCGTAGGCCGTGATGCAGGCGATTTTCTCGCCCTCTTTTTTCATCTCCCGCAGCGTTCGGGTCGTAATCTTGCGAACGTTTTCATCGTGTGAACTCATGTCGTTGTCCTGTCTACGGCGGCGTTTGTTTTGTCGAAGTCGAGCGATCGGGGATCGCCGGCGGCGCGATGATCGGGTGCCGCGAAATCATGGTGTCGCGATCGATTAAGAGGCCAGTTCAGATCGACTCAAGCTAGCTGCGTATGGCCGTGGCGATTTCGTCCGGGGAATCCTCTTGCATGAAATGCAGGCCTTTCACTTTGGCTTCGGTCTGGTTCTTCCAGGTGGCGGCGAAGTCGCCTGGGGCGCCGTTCATGATCATGCCCGGCTCGGCCTTGATGAAGAGTTTCGGAATATCCGAATCCTTCATGAACGCGCCGTAAGCGTCGACGATTTCACACACCTCGAGCGGTTCGTCGGCAAGCGGGATCTGGCGCGGCCAGGTCAAGGTAGGCCTGCGATCCTCGCCCGGGTTTAGGAACGGCGCCCGGTAGGCGGCCATGTCTTCGTCGCTCAGATCGCGCAGGACTGCAGCCGGTAATACGTTTTCGACGAATATATTTTTCTGCAGCACGACGTCCTCGCCGGCCGGGGAGCGAAAGGTACGAAAGATGTCGACCGCCGAGGTCGGCCAGTCGTCCCAGCTCAGGCGTTTGACGATACCCTCCATATAGCACACGCCTGCAACCGCCTGCGGATGCCGGTACGTCCAGTCAAACCCGAGTGCGCTGCCCCAGTCGTGAATGACCAGCACCACGTCCTCGTTGACTCCCAAGGCATCCAGTGCCCCGTCCCAGTAATGCCGATGCTCCTTGAAGGTGTAGCGTTCGGGCCCTGATTCCGGCAGCTTGTCGGAATCGCCCATGCCGATCAGATCGATCGCAAGACAACGCCCGAGATCCTCGAGCTGGGGCATGATGTTGCGCCATAGATAGGACGAGGTCGGGTTTCCGTGCTGGAATACGATCGGCCGGCCCTGCCCCATTTCGACATAGGCCATCGCGCTGCCATCGACCGTGACGAATTTTTTCTTCTCAGTCCAGTTACTCATGAACGGTTCTCCTCGTTATTAATTGCGTTTTGTCGGGGTACCGCTCCCGGCGCGCCTCGATTAATTCCCGGTGTAGGCCGTTTGAAAAAACGAAATTCCGTTTCTGCGCGGCGCTCTACCGATCCAACATCTCGGCAAGAGCGACGATGCGCTCGGCCTGCGTGAGATGTGGCCGATCGATCATTTTGCCGTCCAGGCTCAGGGTGCCTGCGTCGGGCGTGGCCGCGAATGCGTCGATCACGGCGCGCGCGTGGGCGAGTTCCTCAGTCGAAGGTGAGAACGCCTCGTTGATCACGGGAACCTGCGCCGGGTGGATGGCGATCTTGCCGGTGAAACCGTCGCGACGCGCTTCGTTACACACGCGTTTCAAGCCGTCCTCATTGCGAAAATCGGCCATCACTGTATCCATCGCCTGAACGCCGCCGGCGTAGGCGGCGAACAGGCACAAGGCGCGCGTCACCTGGTGCGGCGGCAGCCAGCTGCCGATTTCGTCGACGTTTTCGCTCGCGCCGATCGCGGCGCTCAGGTCCTCCGCTCCCCAGGTGAGTGCCCGGATCCGCGGCGATCCGAATTGATAATCCCCGATGTTGAAAACGGCCGTCGGCGTTTCAGTGGCGACCGGGATGATGCCGACGCTGCCGATCTCGAGGCCGTGTTCGACCTCGAGCACGTCGATGAAGTTGGATACCTTTTCCACGTCCAGGGGTGACTCGGCCTTCGGCAGCATGATGCCGTCGGGTGCAGTGGGCACGATGGCAGCGAGGTCGTGGAGTACATCGCCACTGTCGAGTGGATTGATCCGCACCCAGAGCTGGGTGGATGTCTTCGATCGGCCCATCAGAAAGTCGCGGGTCATGTTTCGCGCGAGATCCTTGCGCTGCGCTACCACGGAATCTTCAAGATCCAGCACCACCCCATCGGCAAGGAGATCGAGTGCTTTCGCTAGCTTCTTCTCGCTGTCGCCGGGCACGAACAGGAGTGATCGCATCATCAGTTGGGTTTCCTCAACATCAGCGCCGAACGCTTGCATTCGGCCACGAGTTCATCTTTCTGGTTGTATGCCCGGTGGGCGAAGATGACGATGCCGTTTTCGGGTCGGGACTTGCTCAGCCTCATTTCGAGCACCTCGGACTCGGACCGCAGCGTGTCGCCATGAAAAACCGGACGCGGAAATCGCACTTCGTCCCAGCCGAGGTTGGCGACGGTGGTGCCGAGCGTCGTGTCGTGCACCGATACACCGACCATGAGAGCGAGCGTGAAGCAGCTGTTGACGATCCGTTGGCCGAATTCGGTGTGCTCGCGGCAGTACTCCTCGTCCAGATGCAGCCGCGCAGGATTGTGCGTCATCGTTGTGAACAGGATGTTATCGGTTTCGGTGACTGTCCTGCGTATGGCGTGGTCGAATTTCTGCCCGATACTGAATTCCTCGTAATAAAGTCCTGCCATGGTTTCCCCCTGATTTTTCCCTGCGACGGGACGGACATTATAGTGATTTTCGAGCTGACTAAACGCCCGGCTGACACCGCGCCGCGAATTGTTTCGCTTATTGCACGGATGACGAGCGAGACGATCGCGCGATAAGATCTGATCACTCTATTCGCCCGCGAGCGGGCGAACAAAATCTGACATTCTATTCATTACCTTGCACCGAGCGGCCCGTAAACCGGGCCAGGATCAACAACGGCTCGCTGCCGGCTTCGTTCATGTCCAGCGGCACCCGGTGCAGTACTTCCAACTGGTGCTGCAGCTCGCGCAGTGGGTAATAAAAAGCGTAACCCGTGGATGGAAAAAGGGCCGCGCGGACCATGAGGACGTAGGGACAGTGTTCGACGTGTCGCAGGATATCGGCGTTGCCTGGACCCGCCCGCGGCGGGCGCAGGCTCTTGCGTCGCGCATGCAACTGAACGAACTCGGGCATCGTCGAGGTCACGCACGCGCCATCCGGAACATGGCGCCCCGTGTCGGCGATGGCGTTGAGCAGGCGGCTGCCGAATTCGATCGCCGCGAGCGATTCCGCCTGGCTGTCACGGCCGTACCAGGCGGCTATTTTCGGTTTGTCGGCCTGCGCTGTGCCCGCGTACTGTTGAATCTGCACCGTGAAAAAAAGCGTACTCGGTAGGATGATGCTGACCATGACCGCCGCCGTTGTCCACTGCACCAGCGGCGGCAAGGATGCAAAGCGCGCCCGTTGTGCCAGCGCGACGGCACCCCACATCCAATACGCGACGATGAAAGGCAGGATCATCAGCAGAAACCGACGCATGTGATTCGGGTACGGCCAAACGACGATAACTGCGACATAAATGGCGACGTAGAGCGCGTCGAGTTCGCCCGCGCGCAAACGCCGTATAAACGTGAACGCGGCCAGCGCGAGCAGTGGGACGAGCGCCGCAGCAACGTGGGATCCGCCGAGTAAATCGAAGCTTCGCACCAGGTGATACCACAGCGCTTCCAAGTTGACGGGGATTTGTTCGATCGTATCGGTCAGTGCGCCGCCTGCGCCTTCTTCGAACATAGAGCCGATATAACTCGCCTTCCAGCCCTGCGACCATTTGACCGCGGTCCAGCACGCCGGCAGCGCCAGGGCGATTACCGGCGCACCCCGGAAGCGACGGCCGCGTGTTTGCAAGAACCAGTAGAGCACGAAGCTCGCGACCGCGAAGATACCCACGGATCGCGTTACGGCGGAGAGCCCGAAGAGCAACGCCGCCGTATGCCAGTGCCGGGCATCCGGGGGACGGGCGGTCAAGGTGACGAATGCGCCGAACGACAAGGCGAGATAAAGCGGCTCACTGAACACGCCGAGCGCGACGAATAGGGCCGCCGGGCTGAGCGCGATGACGGCCGTCGTCACCGCGGCCATTGCGAAATTTGCTCCGCGGCGCGCGACCCAGACGAAAATCAGGATCATCGAGACGGCTAGAAATACCGAACCGATAGCGTAGTTGGCCACGGGGGAAACGGTGCCGCCGCCGAGCAGTCCGAGGACCATCGGGTAGAGCGGCGGATAGGCATAGGTTTCGAAAAGATGACCCGCAAACGTGAATTCGTGCGGGCGATAAGGAGAATAATAGTCCGCCATCAGCACGTAGACCGCCGCGTCGGTACTGATGCCGTGCAGCGTATCCTTGAGCGAAACAAAGATATAGAACGCCAGTGTCAGCAGTCCCGTGACGGCGGCGGCTAGTAGCTCGTAGAAGTGCGCTTGGCGATGCGCGGGCATCGTGTTGATCAGCTGCCGCTCAAGCGCTCGTGCGGCATCCGAACAGATCGTTGAAGCGATCCCGCAATCGGGATTTCTGCACCTTACCCATACTGTTAAACGGCATTTCGTCGATGACGAGCATGCGTTTGGGCACCTTATATCCGGCCAGCTTTACTTTCAGCGCGTCGATCGCATCGGCTTCGTCGAACTGCGCACCGTCCTTTTCGACGACTACGGCAACAACCGCTTCCCCGTAATCGTCATGGGGAACGCCGAAGACCGCGACTTCGTCGACCGCAGCAAACGACTCGATCTCACGCTCCACTTCCTTGGGGTACACGTTGAGCCCGCCGCTGATGATCATGTCCTTGCTGCGGCCGACGATAAACAAATAGCCGTCGTCATCGAGGTAGCCCTGGTCGCCCGTGCGAAAGAAACCGTCGTTCGTGAAAGCTTCTGCATGTGTCTCCGGCAGGCGCCAGTATCCACTGAATACATTGCCGCCCTGTACTTCGATGTTGCCGATCTCGGTCACGCCGAGGGGCGCGCCGGCATCGTCGGCAATGCGCAGTGAAACGTCCGGCAGCGGCGGGCCGACCGAGCCTGGTTTGCGCGCGCCGCTCAGCGGATTGGAGTTATTGATACCAGTTTCCGTCATCCCGTAGCGTTCGAGGATCGTATGGCCTGTGCGCTCGTAAAAGCGCCTGAACGTTGCCTCGCTCAAGGGCGCAGAACCCGATATAAAAACACGCACACTGGCGCAGGTTTCCCGTCCGAAGGCAGTGCTGCGCAACAGCCGGGTATAGTAGGTCGGCACGCCGGCCATGATGGTAGCGCCGGGCAGCGCCTCGATGACCGCCTCCGGATCGAAGCGGGATAGGAAGCGCACCCGCATGCCGGCCAGTAGCGCCGGTCCGAGCACGACGAACAGGCCGTGGACGTGGTAGATCGGTAAGACGTGCAGCAACACGTCCGCTTTGGAAAACGCCCAGGTCTTCATCAGATCGACAGCATTCGTATAGAGATTGCCGTGCGTCAGCGGAATGCCTTTGGGACGGCCCGTCGTTCCCGAAGAATAAAGCAGCGCGGCAATGTCCTCCGTGGACGACGTGGCGGTCTCGAAATTCGGGTCCGCATCGCGCCAAAGCTCCGCCAGTGACCCCTGCCCTTGCGGGTCCAGGGTCAGGACGTGTTCGAGTTCTGAACAATCGATGGATGCCGCGCCGACGCGCGACGCCAACGCCGGATCGCAGATCACCAGGCGCGAACCGGCGTCGGTCAGAAAAAATGACAATTCGTTCTCGGTATAGGACGGGTTTAGCGGTTGATAAATGCACCCCGCCCGCAGACAACCCAAGAAAAGCCAGAGCGCGCCGATCGATTTTTCGGCGATCACGCTTACCCGGTCGCCCGGGCGTAGCCCGAGTTCCACCAAGGTATTCGCGGCGCGCGCTGTCCATGCATCGAGGTCGCGGTAGGTATGTGTCGGAGTGTGTGCCGATTCCAGGAAACAGGCGTCGCGGACAAATCCGGCTTCGAACCGCGCGAAGAGGTTCGCGTTCGCCGTCATCTTTGAATAATCGCAGCGTTTTTACAAAGAACGTGAAATTAATTCTTTCATGATTTCGTTCGAACCGCCATAGATCATGCTGACACGGCTGTCGGCAAAATAGTGAGCGATGGGATATTCCATCATGTAGCCGTAGCCACCGTGCAGTTGCAGGCATTGATGCGCGGTTTCGAACTGCTTCTCAGTACACCACCACTTCGCCATCGATGCGGTCTCGTTGTCGAGCAGGTCGTTGTTCAGCTTCTCGATGCAGTCGTCGAGGAAGACGCGCGCGATCCGCGCTTCGGTTTTGAGCTCCGCCAGTTTGAACTTGGTGTTCTGAAAATCCATCAGGGTCTGGCCGAAGGCCTTGCGCTGCTTGACGTAATCGACGGTGATGTCGATCACTATTTCCATCGCCGCGACCGCGCCCGCGGCGATGATCAGCCGTTCACGCGGGAGCTGGTTCATCAATTGATAAAACCCCTGGCCCTCTTCGCCGCCGAGGATGTTTCCGATCGGAACGCGGCAATCGTCGAAGAACAATTCGCAGGTGTCCTGACCCTTCATGCCGATTTTTTTCAACGGCTTGTTGCGGCGAAAACCTTCGAGCTCCTCGGTCTCGACCATCAGCATGGAGATCCCTTTGGCGCGCGCTTTCGGATCGGTTTTGCACACGACGCAGATGAGATTGGCGTTGTACCCGTTGGTGATGAACGTTTTGGTGCCGGTCAGCAGGTATTCATCGCCGTCTCTGATGGCGCGAGTGGTGACTGCCTGCAAATCTGATCCAGTACCGGGCTCGGTCATGGCGACGGCCGTGATGATCTCGCCGGTCGCCATACGCGGCAGCCATTGATGCTTCTGTTCTTCGGTTCCATACCGCACGAGGTAATGTCCGACGATGCTCTGGATGCCGTTGCCAAAGCTCGAGATGCACGCGCGTTGCAGTTCCTCGTAGGTGATCGCGTCGAAGCCGAAATCTCCGCCGCCGCCGCCGTACTCTGCCGGGACGTCCGGACACAACAGGCCAACCTCCCCCGCTCGCGTCCAATACTCGGGTTCCGGATACCCCTGCTCGATCCAGCGCTCGCGCTCTGGCACGAATTCCGCGGTGATGAATTTTCGCACGGTGTCGCGGTAGATCTCATGGTCTGAGGTCATCCAGGGAGAGCGATAGGCGTTCATTTATAGGGTCCCGGATCCAGTATGCTGTTTAAAGATATGCAATGGCTTACATTTCGCGCGCAAGCGGGCGCCAAATGATCGGTCGACTCACGCGCTGTGAAGACCGAATACCGAAACGCTGGCAACATTACGGTACGGCTGCCCGCCGAGATTATGGGTCAACCCGAGCGACGGGCTGCTTAGCTGGCGCTCGCCGGCGCGACCCAGTAGCTGTAAATAAATCTCGTAGGCCATGCGTAGACCGCTGGCGCCGATCGGGTGTCCGAAACACTTGAGGCCGCCGTCGATCTGGCAGGGCACGTTTCCGTCGCGATCGAAATTGCCATCGAGCACCGCCTTGATCGCGCCGCCTTCATCGGCGAGGTTCAGATCTTCCATGACCACGAGTTCGGTGATTGAAAAGCAATCGTGGACCTCGGTCATGTCGAGTTCGGCGCGCGGATTGCTGATCCCGGCTTCCTTATAGGCGCGTTTGGCCGCCACACGCGTCGTCAGCAGGTAGCTGCCGTCCCAGTCGGAATTCGACATTTCGAGGCCCATGCTGGGGGCAAGCTGCATCGCTTTCACCGTCACCATGTCCTTAATGCCCATCTCCCGTGCCTTTTCGACGGTCGTGACGATAGCGCAGGCCGAGCCGTCGCTGACGCCACAGCAATCGAACAGGCCGAGCGGATAGGCCACCATGGGTGCGTTCAAGGCCTGATCCTCGGTGATCTCCTTCTGCAGGTGCGCTTTCGGATTGAGCACGCCATTGGCGTGGCTTTTAACCGAGATATGGGCCATCGCGCGTTTAAGATCACTCATGTCACACTGATGTTTCGACGCATACGCGCTGGCCAGTTGCGCGAAAGCGCCCGGCGCCGTGGCATTGGGCAGCCACAGGTCGTCGAAAGTACCTTTACTGCGCTCGGGTAAGCCTGAGTAACCGGTGTCTTTCAGCTTTTCTACGCCGACCGCGAGCGCGATGTCGCAGGCGCCGGCCGCGACTGCGTAAACGGCGCCGCGCAAGGCCTCGGTTCCAGTCGCGCACATATTTTCGACACGCGTGACCGGAATGTTGGGCAGCCGCAGGGCGAGACTCAAGGGCAGCGCCGATTTTCCGGCACTCTGCTCCTGGAAGAACAATCCCAGCCATCCCATCTCGATATCGTCACGATCGATGCCGGCGTCCGCGAGCGCTTCGTTGAACGCCTCCACGATCAATTCCTCCGGACCGCAGTCCCAACGCTCGCCGAATTTCGTGCATCCCATGCCGATGATGGCGACCTTGTCTTTGATTCCCCTAGCCATGATTGAATCCTCCTGGTTCCTTAATCGAGCAACGGCGCCGGTTTCCAAAAGTATCGGCGGAAATTCCGCTTCAAATCGAAATCCTTGACGCGAAAGACCATGCGCACCGTGTCGCCGACGGTAACCTGGCCGGCTTGGAAGTCGGTGAACTCGAGCATGACGTTCGCGCCGTCCTGAAATTCCACGTGTCCGTAGATGTAAGGCGGCGACGGCGTGTAGGCCAGCCAGTCCTCCGTGAACGACTTCACGCGTCCGAGCATCGGCGACAGGCTTTCGGGCGATTGTGAATCCTGTGCACTGCACTTGACGCACAAGAGGCTCCTTGGAAACTGCAGGGTATTGCATTCACGGCAGCGGCCGCCCAGCATCGAGGTGATATCGCGCCGCCGGCGGTAGTAGGCTGACATGGCGGTGCGATTGTCACGCTCGGAGCGCAAGCCGAAATCGATCGAAATCCGGTTGCGCAGCGACAGAAAATAAGTGTAGTTATCCGTCGGGCGCGAGTGCGCGAGGTAGCGTTCCGGTCCCCGTCCCGATTGAAGCGCGGTGAGCGCAGGTGTTGTCTTGAGCAAGACCGCGTCCGCGCCCTGCCCGAAGCCAACGACGAGAATGCGATCGCCGGGCGCCGCGTTCGAGAGCGCGAGGGTGAGCATCAGCATTGGATGCGCTGCGCCACAATCCCCGCAAGTGCCGGTGAGGGGGTCGACGAAGCGCTTAAGGTCGATCTTGAGGTGCTTCGCCAACGCGCGGGCCGCATTGCTCGGACCATGCAGCACGATGTGTTCGATATCTCCCGCGGTGATGCCGGCGGCCGCCGCCGCCTCTTCTATGACCTGCGGGACGATCTTCAAATACCCTTCTTCGCGGACCCAGCGTTCTTCGAGCGAGTAATCGTAATCCGCATCGGCCGCGCGATATTGATCCACCAAATCCTCGTGACTGGATGCCGCCGCGAGGAACTCTGCCAGCGGTGCCCCTTCTCCAATCAACAGCGCGGCGGCGCCGTGGCCATATTTCATTTCCTGCGCGCTGCCGGGCTGCGTCTCGCGGCAATCGCTGGCCAGGAGCAGCGTGTTCGCGCCCGCGGCGGGAGAACACGCCAGGCGTGCGAGCGCGCTCGTCGCGGCGCGGCGGCTGCCCGAAAGATCTTGCGTGACGATGGGGTTTTCGAGCAGCAAGGCGTCGGCGGCGATGCCGCTGTTGCTGCGGTCGGCAAAAGGCAGCGTAGTCGACGCCAGGGCGAGCTCGCCGATTTCGGCCTCGACGCCATTCAAGCAGTCTCGCCCGGCCTCGACGGCGAGCGTGATCGCGTCTTCATCCCAATTGGCGACCGAGCGTTCACCCGCGGCCAGGCCCCGCAGCGACGGCACGGCCCACCCGACGGCATCGAAAATGGCCTGCCGGGACAGGCGTAGCGGCGGGACGTAAGCGCCGTATGAAAGGATCCCGTAACTCATTTAGGCAAGGCTCTCCGGTCGTTCGCTATGGATGCAAATCAATGGGGGGAGTTTAATGGCGGCGTGCGGTAATGACCAATCAACAGGCGGTTAGGGGATGCGGCTGTCAAACGGCGCCTGCACCCGCCAGCGCTCGAATTTCTTCCGGCGAATAACCGAGTTCGCCGAGCACCTCGACGGTGTGCTGCCCTATTTGCGGCGGTGGACTCTGGGTAGGTTCTAGCGCCGACATGCTCAGCGGAAAGCGCGGGCTCGGGATTTTTCCGGACAATTCCGGGTAGCTGACGGCGCCCAGGTAATTCATGGCCCGTGCCTGGGGGTGGGCCATCGCGGCATCGAGATCGAGCACCGGCCCGCACGGGACGCCGGCGCGAGCAAGCGTCTCGACGATGTCCTCGGTAGTTCGCTCGGCACACCATGCGGCCACGCGCTCACAGATTTCGTCGCGCCGATTACCGCGTTGTTCATCGGTCGCGAGTTCCGGATCATCACACCAGCCTGCTTCGCCGATCGCACGGGCGATCCGATTGAAAAAGCCCGCGCCGACGACAAAGGTCGCGACGAAGCCGTCGGTAGTCTTGAAGATATCGGTCGGTGCGCTGGTCTGCCCGCGGTTGCCGCTCGGCACCCGGTTGACACCAAGGACCGCCTGTTCGATCAGGGCGGGGCTGAATGCGGCGAGCGCGGTGCCGAGCAGCGACGCCTGTACGTGTTGCCCCATTCCCGTCTGTTGCCGGTGATAGAGCGCCGCGATCGTACCCATCGCACCGAGTGCCGCAGTGCCGAAGTCCACGAATGGCGTGGCGCTGCGGGATGGACGGCCCGGCTGCCCCGACAGAAAGGCCGATCCCGACATCGCCTGCCCGATACCGTCGAATCCCAAACGGTCCCGCCAAGGACCCTCGTGCCCGTAGGCCGTCTGCGTGGTGAGGACGATATCGGGCTTGATCGCGCAAAGACTTTCGTAATCGATCCCCATGCGCCGCAACACCGCGGGCGGCATGTTGGCGATGACGACATCAGCACTTTCCACGAGCCGTCGCACGACTTCGAGGGCACGCGCGTGCTTGAGGTCGAGGCACAGGCTGCGTTTGTTGCAGCCGGTTTGCAGAAACACTGCGCTGGCCGTTTCACTGACGGGACTGACGAAACGATCTTCGCCGCCGTCCGGTTTTTCGACGCGAATGACGTCCGCGCCCAGGTAGGCCAGCAAGGTGGCGCAGTAAGGACCTGCGATAAAACGGGAGAAGTCGATGACCCGTATGCCATCGAGTGCGTTTCGGTCGGCCATGAGAATGGTCTCAGTCTAAGGATTTAGTGGCTGGGCGAAAAATAATACCGTCTAGGAACGGCTATTTTTACCACAGAGACACAGAGAGGATACGAAAAACTTCAATAAGGTGGTTCGGTGTCCTATGTGGTTCATTTTGATAAGCTGGACGTGCGCGAAATAAATCCACAATTAGCCTCCGACCATGGCGCATCTATCCCCGCTTCACCACCCGGGGACTGTATGGTGGTTTGCTTGACGTTAAACTGGACGGCGTAATTGCAACGTGGCGGCCGGCCACACTATCGCGAGCTTCAGGAGTCAGCCATGAGTTATGACAATATTACCTACGAGCTAGAGGGGTATCACGCGTGGATCACGATCAATCGACCGGACACGCTAAACGCCCTCGACGTCAAAACATTGGGCGAACTCGACGAGGCGTTTACACACGCCGAGGATGACGACGGCGTACGCGTCATCATTTTGACCGGCGCGGGGGACCGGGCCTTTGTCGCCGGCGGCGACGTCGCCGATCTGCAATCGCGCGACGGGCTGGCACACTATCAGGAATTCGCCGAGATCATTCACCGCCTGTTCCGGCGCATCGAGCTCTGCGACAAGCCGACGATTGCTGCGGTCAACGGCTGGGCGCTTGGCGGCGGCACCGAAATCATCCTCGCGACCGATATCCGCGTTGTCGCCGAGGAGGCGCGCCTGGGGGTTCCCGAGATCACGCTGGGCCTGTTTCCCGGTGCCGGCGGCACGCAGCGCCTGCTCCGCCAGTTGCCGCCGTGCCGCGCGCGGGAAATGATGTTCACGGGCGAGCAGATCACCGCCGCCGAGGCCCTGAGCTACGGGCTCGTCAACCACGTGTTTCCACGTTCGGAACTGCGTGCCCGCGTGACCGAGCTGGCCGCTAAGATCAGCAGCAAGTCGCCGTTGAGTCTCAAACTACTGAAGCGTTCGATGATCCACGGTGGCGACATGCCCATGGCCGCGGCCCTGCAATACGAACAGGCGATGGTCGGGCTGCTGCTCGACTCGAAGGACGCCCACGAAGGCTGCCGTGCTTTTCTCGAAAAGCGCGCCCCGGATTTTCAGGGCCGGTAACTGCGGGAGGAAACGGCATGGATTTCTCACTTACTGAAGAGCAGCGCATGATCTGCGACACCGCGCGCAAGGTCGGCGAAAAATTCGGGCTCGATTACTGGCGCGAGCGCGACAAGGCGAAAGAGTTCCCAGGAGATTTCTGGAAGGAAGTGTGTGAGGTAGGGATCGGTGGGGTCACCCTGCCGGCGGAATTTGGCGGCAGCGGCCTCGGCATGCTCGATATGGCGCTGGCCATCGAACAGCTGGCCAAGTCCGGCGGTGGCAGTACCATTGGGCAGTTGTTCATGTTGAATCCCATCTTCGGTGGCGTTGCGATCAACCAGTACGGTTCAGAGGCCATGCGTGCGGAACTCCTGCCGCCGCTCATCAGTGGCGACCTCATGTGTTGTATGGGCTTAACCGAGCCGGATGCGGGCACGAACTCGATCGAGATCAAGACCTTCGCGCGGGCCGATGGCGACGGCTGGCGGCTGAATGGCAAAAAGCACTGGATCACGGGCACCGCCTCGGCGCATAAGATCCTCGTCGTCGCGCGCACCAAAAAGCGTGATGCCGTCGCGCGCAAGACGGACGGCATCACGCTCTTTCTGATCGATGTCGAGCGCGAGGGCTTGAGCTACACCAAGATCGAGAAGCTCGGTACTAATACCCTCGATTCCAGCGCGATTTTCTTCGACGAGGTCTACATCGAACCACACGAGTTGATCGCTGAAGTCGACCGCGGTTGGAAACCGCTGCTGGATGTGCTGAACACCGAACGCATCGTGACCACGGCAGGCCTGGTCGGCACGGCCGATCTGGCGATCGAACTGGCGGTCAACTACGCCAATGACCGCAAGGTCTTCGGCGAGCGCAGCATCAGCAGCTATCAGGCCATTCAGTTTCCACTGGCGCAGGCCTATGCCGAGATCCAGTGCGCGCGGATGATGAATTATAAAGCCGCGTCCTTATGCGACGCCGGGGAGGCTTACGGCGCGGAATCGAATCTGGCGAAACTGATCGCTTCGCAGGCCTGCGACAAGGCCACCATTCAGGCGATGCAGACATTGGGCGGTATGGGCTATGCCAGTGAGTTCCATCTCGAGCGCCTGTGGCGCGATCAGCGCTTGTTTCGATTTGCGCCGGTGTCGGAGGAAATGATCCTGAACTTCGTCGCTCAACATAACCTGGGGATGCCGCGGAGCTACTGAACCGGGACGAAGGAGCCGCGCCGATCGATTCAATTCGGTGACGCTGGTCTGTGGATCGAGATGCCGGTAGCATGCGCGCGATGCTCGGGAACCGATGCACGGCATCCATAATTGATCAACATCGCTGCGCGTTCTTTTACGCATTTCTGCTGCTGTCGTCCCCCGTTAACGCCGATCACCCGACCGTTGTCTTCGGCTCGGAGGCGAGCGGCCCCATCAATACCCTCGCGGCGGCGGCGATGCCGGCGGGCAAATGGGCGCTTGGCCTGCGCAACGAGATCATCGATCGCGATGCATTTTCTGGCGCTCGGCTCGCGGGCCTGGCCGCACAGGGGCTGGAAGGCGTCCACACCATCGACCAGATCAACAGCACGTCAGCCGCCCTCGCCTATGGCGCTACCGATAAGATTACGCTGAGCGTGCGTGTGCCCCGCGTGGCACGAGACAATATCCGCGAAAGTGAACTCGAAGGCGGCGTGGGCGAGGCGCACGGTCACGGTGACGCTTCAGGCCTTGGCGATCTCGTTTTCCTCGGCAGTTACCGGGCGCTGCACGCGAACGGGTTCGATGCGTCCGTGCAGATGGGATTCAAAGCACCTTCCGGCGAAACACACGAATCCGATCGCGGCGAGCGGCTTGAAACCGAGTTTCAGCCGGGTACCGGTTCCTGGGATTTCCTGATCGGTGGCGCGCTCAGCCGCGCACTGGGGCGCTGGGGTCTGCATGCCAACCTGTTGTTCCATCTCACGAACGAAGGTTCGCAGGACACGGAATTCGGCGACGCGCTGTTCTATAACGCCGCCGTGGTTTATGCGCTATCGGAGAACGGGCACCCGCACCACGGTGAGCACATCGGCGCCCATCCCCATCTGCGCTGGGATGCGATGCTCGAGATCAACGGCGAAACGCGCTGGAAGAACGAGATCGGCGGCGCCTCGGAAGCTCATTCGGGCGGTACGGTGGTCTACTTGTCACCTGGATTGAGGGTTTCGTACAGGCAGGTCGGCGCTTTCCTCTCGATCGGCTATCCGATCGTAGATGCGCCCAAGGGTGTGCAGACCGATGTCGATTTCAGGCTGATTGGCGGGGTGTCGTTCGTATTCTGAACCGTGGCGCGCAGGCCGGTTCGCCCGCAAGCGGGCTCCTATGCAAGGAATGCGTAGGAGCCCGTTGTGCTGCACACGATCGCCTATACGTCGAGGCGATAGGTATCCCCGTCGCGCACGAGCTTACCGGCTGTCGGCCCGGCGAAATGGGTGCCGATGATGAGTGTCGGTGAGTCCGCGTACTCGCCGAAAATGCGGCGACGGGTGGCGACCGCGGTATCGTTGTCGACGTCGAAGGGGCTGACCAGGCCCGGGTCGTTGAACTGGATCGGGTGGTGAATGAAATCACCCGTGATCATTGCGGTCTCGCCCTTGGATTCGATAATTACCGAGCAATGCCCAGGGGTGTGTCCGGGCGTCGGAATGAGGCGCACGCCTGCGCAGACCTCAGCCGGCCCTTCGATCGATTTCGAGAGTCCGGCGTCCAAGACCGGCTGCACCGAATCGTCCCATACCCGACGTTGCAGTCTCATGAAATCGTCGTCGATCTCCTGCTCACCCCAAAATTCCATGTCACCCTTGGTCATGAGGTAGGTCGCATTGGGAAAGGTCGGCACGAATTTGCCGTCGACCTCGTGCGTGTTCCAGCCGACGTGGTCGAGGTGCAGGTGCGTGCATAGCACGTAGTCGATCGCTTCCGGTTCGTATCCCGCGCCTTTCATATCTTCCATGTACGAGGTCGAAAGCATGTGCATCACCTCGAACGGATCGCGATCGCGCCCATTGCCGATGCAGGTGTCGACCACGATCTTGGCCTCGCCCGTGTCGACGATAATCGAGTGTACGCTGAGCGTAAGCATACCTTCGTCGGTCACGAAATGTGGGAACAGCCACTCTACTTTCTTGACCACGTCCGGCGTTGCGGCCGGGATGACGTCGGGAAACTCGGGATATACGATTTCTTCGAGTTTGGTAATCGTGGTATCGCCCACTTTCCATTGCATGATGTTTCTCCCCGTTGAAGTGTTTTCACAACGCGTATCGCCGCGCTGATGCAATTCTATAACAGAGTCTCCGCCAGCAGTCTGAGTTCTTCCACCTGCTTTGCGGCGATGACCATGGTGGTGACCTCCCCGCGCCGTCCCGCCTCCTGCCAGCGCGTGAGTTGCTCTTTGATATGTTCTGGCGGCCCGACCAGGGAACAATCGTCGACGTATTGGTCCGGGACCGCGGCGGCGGCTTCCTCTCTCCTGCCCGAAAGATAGAGATCCTGAATCTTCACCGCGGCTTCCTCGTAACCCAGCCGCTTGGTGTAATCGTTGTAGAAATTCTTCTCCCGCGCACCCATACCGCCGACGTAGAGCGCCAGTTCGTTTTTGATCGCCAGGCGGCACTGGTCGATATCCGGTCCCATGCGCATGCGCACGAAGGGCGCGAATTCGAAGCTCGACATGTTTTTGCCGTTGCCGGCCTTGGCGAAACCGGCGTCGAGCGCGGGTTTGAACAGTTCGAAGCGCTCGGGATTCATCCACACCATAAAGCAGCCGTCAGCCACCTCGGCGGCGCACTTCACACCATTTTCTGTTACGGCGCCGGTATAGATCGGGAGATCCGGGTTGCCGTGCAGAATACTTTTTAACGGCTTGCCGAGGCCCATAGCGCCCGCGCCCGTGTACGGAATCTGATAATGCTCGCCGTCGTGGACCAGGGGTTTTTCGCGCGCCAGGATGGCGCGGATGATCGAAATGTACTCGCGTGTCCGTTTCAGCGGTTTGCCGTAAGGCTGGCCGTACCAACCTTCGATCACCTGTGGCCCGGATGGACCGATGCCCAAGAGAAAGCGCCCACCGGACAATTGATCCAGGGTCATGGCCGTCATCGCAGTCATCGCCGGGGTGCGCGCAGCCATCTGCATGATGGCGGTGCCAGCTTTGATCTTCGTGGTTTGGGCCAGTACCCAGGCAACCGGCGTCACCGCATCAGAGCCCCAGGCTTCCGCGCTCCACACGGAATCGAAGCCGAGTGATTCTGCTTCGAGGATCAAATCCATGGGCAGTTTTATCTGGGCGCCTGAGTATCCGAAAACTAGTCCTAGCTTCATTAATGTGCTCCCCCTAAACGTCGTGCCAAGAACGGGGACAGAAAGGAATTCTCTCCCCACGCCGAATGATCGATGCGCCTGCCGCTGACCGTACGCCGTATAGTCGATGCCACGGTGCCGAACCGAAGCCACCGGGGACAGAATTCCTTTCTGTCCCCTTAGACAAACGCGGCGTCAGGAACAAAAAGGCGTACAAAGTCACCGAATCTCTCCCAAAATCTCCCCGAACCGCTCTATCACCTCCAGGCACTCGGTCCGGGGCGGATAGTATTTACCTGGATTGACCGGGTTGCGGGTGCGGATACACAACCAGTCGGGATTGACCTTGTCTTTCATCTCGCCCATGCGGTCGACCCATTTCTGCTTATTGCCCAGGCACAGAAACGTGTTTTCCAAGGGTTCCAGCAGGTCCTTGGCCTCGGTGTCGGGTGACAAGCCCTTCTCGGCATAAAAGCTCAATTCGCGCACCCAGCGGTGACCATGCTTCTCGCGAACGTCGGCCTCGTCGCTGAGCCAGCCTTCGAAGCCGAGGGTGATCTGGAAGTCTTGCTTGCCGCGGGCCGCGGCTTTTTCGCGCATGCCCTTTACTGCTACGGCCAGTTCGTCGACATGGGGCGGAAACCACAGACACCAGCCCTCATAGTTCAAGGCCCGCTCCATCGGCTTTGGCGCGAAGGCGCCGATCCAGATGGGCGGCCGCGGATTCTGATACGGTTTGGGCATCATTCTGACGCCTTCGTAGCGAAAGAACTCGCCCTCATAGTCGAATTCTTCTTCGGTCCAGGCGCCGACGATGCAGTCCATGGTCTCTTCGAAGCGCTTGCCGCGTTGCTCGAAGGGCACGCCGAAGCAGCGGAAGTAATCGGGGTGGTAACCGACGCCTGCGCCGAACACCAAGCGCCCACGGCTCAAGTTATCGACCGCCGCCAGCGCCTCGGCGAGGTGGATCGGGTGGTGAAAGGTCGGTTGGATGACCGTACAGGCAAGCGTCACCTTCGTCGTGCGCGCGGCGAGCGCGGCAAGCAAGGTCACCGTGTTGGGCCACCATGTCTCCGGGCGTTGATGCCGCTCGGGCACCCATAGGCCGTCGAAACCGACGGTTTCGGCCAACTCGGCCTCGGCGATGCAATGTTCCATGGCATCGGCCACTGCGGCCGGCGTCGGCGGAACCGCTTGGTCATATTCGCCGAAATGGGTATCGGGCATGAAGGCAATTTTCATCGATGCGTTCCCTGCGGGTCCGGGTGGCCGCGAAAGCCAATGGATTGTATGAATGGCGCCTGGCAGCGGCAACCAGGCTGCGTCGCGCTATACTCGTCGTTGTGCAAGAATCGACAACTTTTCACATCGCGCACCGCCATCTGAGCACCCAGGAGAAGTCCCCATGGCTGAAGCTTTGAGCGAACGTGAAAGGCTAGATGTCCCCAGCCCCGTTAGGCAGCATCCGACCCTGAAGGAAATGATCGCCGAGCGCGACCGGCTCACGCAGGAGACTGGGCACTACTGCGGCGTGGAAGAGCTGACCCTGCGCGATTCCGATCCCATTCGATACGAGCGCTTCTATGCCAAGCTGCACGCCGCGGTGCTGGCCGCGCGCGAGAGCGCTCGTTACGTGGCCGCGAGCCCGGGGTCGCGGGAAATGGGCGAATGCCTGTGGGGCATTGCCACA
Organism: Gammaproteobacteria bacterium; assembly: GCA_963662545.2. GTDB lineage: Bacteria > Pseudomonadota > Gammaproteobacteria > JAYYZW01. The sequence continues at coordinate 2,061,742 of CAXXLL010000002.1, read as the reverse complement.
CCCGAAGGCGACACCCTGGCCGTATCGCTCGGCTTTCTTTCGCATACCGTGATCTTCCCAGTCGCCATTCGCTACATGGCGAATAACGACTATGACGTCAACGACGGCATCGACGACGGCGACGTGTACGCAGTTAGCGACGGTCTGACCGGCGGCGTTCCTCATCCGGGGGATTTCTACTCATTCGTGCCCGTGTGCATCGACGGCGAAGTCGTCGCCTGGGCCATCGGCATCAATCACCTGATGGAGAACGGCGCGCCCGTGGCCGGTAGCTGGGCGACGTTTTCGGTCGACACCTTCATGGACGGGCTGGTCTGCCCGCCCATGCGCACCGGACGCAAGCTCAAGCAGGAGTCGTGGTGGAAGGCGATTTGGGAGCGACGGACGCGGGCCGCGACGATGAACATCCTGGACGACAAGATGCGCCTGGCCGGCTGCGCCATGATTCACGAAGCCGCGCACAAGCTCATCGAAGAGTTCGGCATTGATTATTACAAGCGCGCGATCCGCGAAGTCATCGAGGAAAGCCGCCGCATGGTGGTCGACAATATCCGTTCCACCATGGTGCCCGGTACCTATAACGGCTGCGCCTTCCGCCTGGTCAAGTACAAGGGCCTGCAGCACGTCTGGTCGCATGCCGACAAGAACACCTTGATCCACGTGCGCGGCAGCGTCGAGCCTAACGAGAACGGATTGTTGCTGGACACCGAAGGGAGCTCCAAATGGGGCTATCACTCCTATAACGCGACGCCGGGCGGCACTGACTGCGCGGTGTTCCTCGGCATGATCAATTCCTTCGCCCACAACACCAAGGTCACGGCCGGCATCGACCTTGCCATTCAGCGCCATTACCCCAAGGGCAGCATCTACAATCCGGACAACGAATTTACGAGCAACGCCAATCTCTGGGCGCAAACCGTCGCTTTGAACAGCATCGGCTTCGGCTCGGTCAGCCGGGCGATGTTCTCGCGCGGCTACCTCGAAGAAGCCTTCACCATCGACGGCAATTGGGGCGCGTTTCAGGGCCAGGGAACGACCGCGGACGGCACGAATTACGGTTTTACCAACTTCGAGTGGCTGGGCGGGACCGGCCGCGGCGCGTGGTGCTATAAAGACGGTGAACCCCTAGTTTGGGCGGCCTGGTCACAGATCGCGACCATCGGCGACGCCGAGGAATTCGAGAGCACGGTACCGCCCTTGTTCTATCTCGGACGGAAACTCCTACCGGGGTACTTCGGTTACGGCAAGTATCGCGGCGGACCCGGCAACTCTGCCGTGCACTGGTGTGTCGAGCCCGGTAAGCACCTGGCCTTGACCCGTCCCAACGGCGGCTTGTCATGCACGCCTTCCGTCGGGCTCGGCATGAGCGGCGCCTATCCCGGTCCCGCCAGTTTCATGATCTCCGCGCGCGGCACGAATCTGGACGAACTCATCGAAGACGGCGAGACCCCGCGCGATGCGAATGAACTGCTCGAGATGATCGAGGAGAAGCGCTTGGTTGTCGAGAACCTCGAGATCTGGAAGACGGACTGCCCCGAGCTTGCGCTCAACAACAACGACCTCTTCGTCGATGCGGCGGGCACCGGCGGTGGGTGGGGTGATCCCCTGGACCGCGATCCGGCCCTGGTGATCGACGACCTCAACACCGGTGTCTGTCCCGATTACGAATTCGTATCCGAGATGCATGGCGTCGTCGCCGTGCAGGCCGCAGACGGTGGCTGGACCTTGGGTGCTGCGGCGACCGAACGCAAGCGCGCCGATCTGCGCCAGGCCCGCCTCGATGAGTCGATCGACGTCGAGCAGTGGTGGCGGTCCGAACGCAAGCAGGTTGAAGCAAAATCCTTCCTGCCTGAGGTGTCCGAAATGTACCAGCAGAGCTTGAGTTTCGACAAATTCAAAAACGAATTTATGGGATTCTGGCAAATGCCTGTCGACTTCAATTTCGGGGAGGATTGAGCGATGACGGATGTCCCCGCGGTCAGTAAGGACCTGATCCGTCAACTCGTCGACGGCACCATTGACGACGACAACGCTGAACGCCTGCTCAAGTTGCCCCGTAAGGACAAGGATCGTTTTTTCAACTATATCGAGGTCTTACAGGAGCGCGTTCCCTGGCAAGACAAAATCCTGCTGCGATTGGGCGACAAGCTATACGTGGTGTTGAACGCCAACGGCGATCGTGTCGTCCAATGTGAATGCGGCAACGATTTCGGCGATTACCGTGAGAATTGGAAGCTCAGATGCAGGATCCGCACGCGCAAGACCTCGGCCGAAATGTCTCAGGTTTTCGCTCCTGCGCCCGCCGTGCCCGAGCCGGGCTGGCAGGAAGTCCGCGAATTCTTCTGCCCATCCTGCGCGACGCAGCACGCTGTCGAGGTCGTCGCGCCGGGTTATCCTATCGTCTTTGAAATGTTGCCCGATCTCGACAAGTTTTACCGCGATTACCTGGGTAGGCCGCTAGCAGACGAAGCTGACGATTGGTACGAGGATCGGTCGAGCAAAGTCACGTCGGGCTGGGCTTAATTTCTGCTAGACGCGATTCACGCCCGCCTGTAAGCACGGGGAACAAACCATGAGTACGACCGCCGCCTCCGCGGGTGGAGAGCGCAGTTCATTCTCGCGCTCGACGCCGGCGGAACCATGACCGACGCCATCCTGGTCAAACCGGACGGCACGTTCACCATCGGCAAATCGATCAGCCGCCGCGATGACCAGGCCCGCAGCTATCGTGACGCCGTCGACGACGCGGCGCACTCCATCGGGGTCGAATCGAGCGACGTGCACCGCCAGTGCGTGGCCGACATCTACTGCGGCACGGGGATGCTCAATACGCTACTGACCGGCGAGGGCCGCAAGGTCGGCCTGATGGTCACCCGCGGATTTGAGGACATCACCGTGATGGAAGGCGGTCTGACCTACCTCGGCCAGAGCCAGGCCGAAGCGCTTCACCAGCAACTACACCGCCATACGCGGCCCTTGGTCGAGCGCGGGAACGTGGTCAGCGTCAGTGAACGTCTAGGCGGCGGCTGCTACCAGGGAGACATTCACCTGCCGCCCGGCCATACCCTCATCCCGGTCCATGAAGGCCAGGTGCGCGAGGGCGCCCACAAGCTGCTCGACAATGGCTGCGAGGTCATCGGAATTCTCTTCCTCTTCTCTTTCGTCGATCCCGTGCACGAGCACCAGGCGAAAGCGCTGGTCGAGAAAATCGTAGCCGAGCGCGGCCTTAAGCTGCCCGTCGTGTGCTCGGCAGATGTCGCACCCGTATCCAAAGAGAATAACCGTATGAAGAGCCTGCTGTTCCAGTGCTTTGCCGCCGAGCAAGTACGCGAATCGCTGCTCGACGTCGAGAATCAGGCGAAGAAACTCGGCTTTGACGGTCGCTTGCTGACGCTTCTGTCCTACGGAGGAGCGGTCAACATGGATTATCCGAGGCTTTACGAAACGTTGATCTCGGGCCCGATCGGCGGGCTTATCGGCGCTCAGTTCGTGGCCAAACAAATGGGCATCGCCAATATCGTGACGGCGGACATGGGCGGTACCAGTTTCGACGTGGGCTTGTTGATCGACGGCCGTATCGGCATCACCAAGAGCGCGGACATTGCGGGGCATCGCCTCGCGCTGCCCATGGTGGAACTCGATTCGGCCGGCAACGGCGCCGGCTCGGTCGTCCGGGTCGACGAATACAAACGTCTGCATGTCGGCCCCGACAGCGCCGGCGCCGCGGTTGGTATCTGTTTCAAACACGATCGCCTGACCGTGACCGACATCAACGTGGCACTCGGCTACGTCGATCCCGATTACTTTCTTGGCGGGCAGGTCAAGCTCGATCGCGACGCCGCGCTCAAGGCCCTTGAACAAACGGTCGCCGAACCACTGGGGCTGGACGTCTACACGGCGGGCGCTGGCGTATTGGATATCATCAACGCCGAGATGAACGACCTGCTACGCACCATGATCGCGTCCAAGGGCTACGATACACACGACTTTACGATGCTGTATTACGGCGGCGCGGGACCGGTGCACATGCACGGTTTTGCAGAAGGCATTGAGTTCAAGGACATCATCACCCTGCCCTGGGCTGCGGGATTTTCTGCCTTCGGCGCCGCGTGTGCCGAATACATGCACCGCTACGATCGCGGTCTGCGTGTTCTGATCCCACCCGGCGCCACGACCGAGGACCTCGATGCGACCGCCGGCGAAATCCACTCGGCCTGGCGTGAACTCGAACGCGAGGCGCGCGCGGAAATGGCCGCCGAAGGCGTGGATCCCGATCGCATTACGTTCCGCTATGGTATCTCTGCCCGCTACATAGGGCAGATCGAAAGCTTCGATACGGCGCTGGATTCCGGACGCATGGAAAGCTCGGAGGACATCGGGCGGATGATCGACGCGTTCGAGACCATGTATTCGAATATTTATCCGGAAGGCTCCAAATTCACCGAAGCGGGCTACTCATTAACAGAGGTCAACTTGGAGGCTATCGCGCCGAAGCCGCAACCGCAGTTACGGCGGTACGAACTCCGTGATGAGACGCCGTCGAAAACAGCTTTCGTGGGTCGGCGCGAGGTCTACCATAAAGACGCCTGGATCGAATTCGACGTCTATGAAATGAGTGAACTCGCGCCCGGCAACATCGTCGAGGGTCCTGTGATCATCCGTGATCCGATGACCACGGTGGTCGTGCCGCCGGCCAGAGAAATGCGGATCGATGAGTACAAGATTCTGCACTATCGTTGAGCCCAAGGCGCGCACTCGGAGTACCGGTGGATGAAGCTCGCTACGTTTATCGAAAACGGCATTCCGCGGGTCGGACGGGTCGAGGGCGAGGTCATCATCGACCTCATTGATTCGGGTCTGCCGATCGAGATGAGCGTCCTGTTCGCGGCGGGCAGCGACGCCATGAAGCTCGCCGCCACTGCCGCTGGCGAGGAATTCGCAATCACCAAGGTCACCCTGTGTGCGCCAGTGCTGCGTCCGCCCAAGATCCTGGCGATCGGACTGAATTACAAGGACCACATTGCGGAAACAGGGCTGGATACGCCTGACTTCCCCATGTTCTTCAACAAGCAGTCGACTGCGGCGAACGGACCTTACGCGCCGATTCACCTGCCTCGAGTGTCGGACAAGCTCGACTACGAGGGTGAGCTGGGATTCATCATTGGGCGGACCTGCCGTCACGTGCCGCGCGATCGAGCGCACGAAGTCATTGCGGGTTATGTGGTGTGCAACGACGTCAGCGTGCGGGACTGGCAGATGCGCGCACAGACCTTCACCCTCGGCAAATCCTTTGATACGCACTGTCCATTTGGTCCATGGCTAGTGACGGGCGATGAATTCGGCGATCCGCATGACCTGGCCCTCAAGACCTGGATCAATGGCGAACTGCGTCAGGATTCCTCTACCAGCCAGCTCGTGTACGATTGTTTCGAACAGGTCGAAACCCTGACCCAGGCCTTTACCCTGGAACCGGGCGATTTGATCCTTACTGGCACGCCAAGCGGCGTTGGCATCGGTTTCAAGCCCCGCAGATACCTGCAAGTGGGCGACTCAGTCAAAGTCGAAATAGAAAACATCGGACACATCGAAAACGAAGTGATTGACGAACCCAACGATACCGATCTCATCTGATGCCCGTACGCGCGGGCAATTGATCATTCACTCCGTGATTGCCGTCCATGGCGGTAACTCAGCGCCTTCGTTTTACGCCGGCCCGGCCATCCGTGGCCGGGCACTCACCGGGAGAAAGCCATGTTAAATGGCTTTCTCTTTTTCCGGCTCGCCCCTTCACAGTCGTCATGAAAGCCTGGCAGTTCGAACAATACGGACGGTTCGAAGAAGTCCTGCACTGGACCGAGCGTCCGGATCCGGTGCCCAAAGCCGATGAAGCCGTCGTGCGGACCGCCGCGGTTTCACTCAATTTTCCCGATCTCTTGATCTGCCAGGGCCTCTACCAGCAGAGGGCGCCCTTACCCGCGGTGCCGGGCTGCGAGGCCGTCGGCATCGTCGAAGCGGCCGGCTCTCGAAGCAAGTTCAAGGTCGGCGAGCGGGTCGTCGGCTTCAACCACGGCGGCGGTACACTCGCCGATTACTTCGTCATCGACAACAGTATCGGCTGGACGGTGCCGGACCGTGTGTCGGACCTCCAGGCAGCGGCGCTGAGCGTGACTTACGGGACGGCCTATTTCGCCCTGGTTCACCGTGCCCGCATTGAAGCCGGTGAAGTATTGCTCGTGCTCGGCGGTGCTGGCGGCGTCGGCACCGCCGCCATTCAACTGGGTAAGGTGCTCGGCGCCGCAGTCATCGCGGCGGCAGGAACGGCACAGAAACTCGACGTCTGCCGGGACCAGGGTGCAGATCACGTCGTTAATTACCGTGAGGAAGACATCGTCGAGCGCGTACGGGACTTGACCGACGGGCGCGGTGCGGATGTCATCATCGATCCGGTCGGTGGCGATGCCTTTGACCAGATCAAGCGATGCATCAACTGGGAAGGCCGTATCGTCATCATCGGTTTTACCAGCGGCCGTATCCCGCAAATCGAATGCAACCGCATACTACTGAAGAACATGTCCGTGATGGGCCTCGCCTGGGGACAGTACCTGGGGCGTGATCCGGCCAAGGGAGAGGCCTGTCAAAATCACCTATACGATCTACTGGCGCGGGGCGCTATCGAACCACTGATTTTTCGTAGCTTGCCTTTCGAAGACGTCAAACAGGGAATGCATCTGATCGAGAATCGCGAAATTTATGGCAAGGTCGTCATGGAACGGTGAGGTAAGGATGTCGAAAACCTTGACTCAGGAATTCGCGGACGCGTTCGCGGCCGCATGGTTCGCAGCCTGGAATAGCCACGATCTCGATCGGATCCTCGAACATTACGCTCAAGATGTGGTCTTTTCTTCACCATTCGCGATCGAATTCGCCGGCGGCAAAGCCACTGTCGACGGTAAGGCCGCGTTGCGAGAATACTGGTCCAATGCATTGGCGAATTTTCCCGATCTGAAGTTCACGCCCGGCTATACCGTGCCGGGCGTCTCGAGTATTAGTCTCGTGTATACCAGCGTCAGGAATCTTCGTGCCGTTGAGACCATGGTATTCGACGATGAAAATCTCGTCTGCCGGGTGTATTGTCACTATCAACCCGCGACGGAATAAGTATCAGATCCGCACGAATGACGCATGTCTTGAGTGTTCACTTCGGCGAAGCTGGCCTTCGCGTCGGCACGGACCATAACCGGACCCTATACACGGACCATAACCGGACCCTATAGATGAACCAGCCCAATCCGGAACAGCTCAAGCAGCAGCAACACCAAACCTGGTCGACCGTCGCCGACGGTTGGCATCGGCGCCATGAGCTGCTGGCCCGTTGCAGTGCCCCGGTCACCTCCCGCATGCTTGAACTAGCCCGCATCCGACCTGGCGCGGCCGTGCTCGACCTTGCCTCGGGCAGCGGCGAACCGGCTATCAGCGCAGCTCGACGGGTCGGCGCGGGCGGTAGAGTCCTCGGCACGGACCTCGTCGAGGATATGCTTGTTTACGCGCGTGTGCACGCACGAGAAGCGCGCCTCGAAAATATCGAGTTTCGCTGCATCGACAGCGAAATGCTGGAGCTCGAAGCCAGTACGTTTGACGCGGCGACAATGCGTTGGGGCTTGATGTTCATGCCGGATCCGCTCGGCGTGCTGACGCGCATACACCGAGTTCTGCGCAGCGGCGCTCATCTCGCGTTGGCCTGCTGGGCCGAACCCGATCGAAATCCCTTCATCAGCCTCTCGATCGAAGTGTTGCGCAATTACCGCGAAGTCCCACAACCATCTCCCAACGTGCCGGGAATGTTCGCGTTCGCCGACGAAAAGCGTATCACTGAGACGATGGAGGCGGCGGGCTTTATTGGCGCGACCGTGGAAGACATGGAGATCACCCCCTTCGAAGCGGACACGGCGGGTGAATACTGGAAAATTCTCTACGACCTCGCCGGTCCCATCGCGGTGCTTTACAACGAGATGGACGAGCAAAACCGAAAAGATTTCGTCCAGGAGTTCACGGGTCGCGTTACGGAACTGAGCGACGGAATGACATTTGGACTGAAGGGTATAACCTGGATAGCGTCGGGCAAAAAACCCTGATTGGAGCCGAGGTGTCGCCCTGCGGTCGGGTCGTCCCGAAGGCGTCGGCGGCGGATCCTAAATGGCAGACGAATTTCGATGTTGCAGCGCGAATAAACGGGGATCAATTAAATGTTGATGCCACCACTTTTGCCGTCTATGATTAGATCTGGCGCGCAAGGCGCCAAACGATAACCGAGGAATAAAAGAGCATTAGCCAGAGGGCGACCAGGAAAGCCGGATTCGGTTCCGGTCGGCAGACGTTTCCCGTTTACTGACTCCGTTTTTTCTTCATCGCACATCGCTGTTTTCTCTCCCTTTCGCCGAACACTCGATCCCAGGACATTCAACCTTGCTTATCATGAGTCTTCATTCCAAGCGCGCGCATGCCGCGTCCGGAACAAATAAACCGCGATCAGGTCTTCGAGTAGCCGCCAAGCGAAATGGTTTCCACTAAGCTTTCATCATCAGCGCCATACACCCAGGCGTCCGATGTATGCTGGGGGCCACGCCCCGTATTCCCTTCCTGTTTTTCCGTAGCCCGCTCGTTTGCCGTCAAGCGGGCTGCCCAATGGTGACCAGTGACGGCGCGATCCAAGAGGCAATCACGTATGGATATCTATGTAGGCAATCTGTCCTATGAAATCACGGTTGAAGAATTGCGCGAAGCATTCGAACAGCATGGCGAAGTCGCCGATGCAAAAATAATAATGGACCGTGATACCGGTCGCTCGAAAGGATTCGGTTTCGTTGACATGCCGAACCAAAGTGAAGGTGAAGCTGCGATCACTGAATTGAACGGCGCCATGCTCAAAGGCCGCACCGCGCGGGTGAACCAGGCGCGACCGCGTAACGACCGCCCCCGCCACTAAGTGTGATCCAATGGCGCCCAAGCGGGCGTCGCGGATACGGCTAAGGGGTATCTTAAACCCGCACCCGTCCGGCGTTTCCCCGGGTGAAGGCAACGGCGTTGCGGTACGGGAGCCGCATGACGGAGCGGCGTCGCCGGTTCGCGAGAACGGCGATGCTACGCCGCAATCGGCCGATCTTCGATGGCGGGCATAACTTCTTCGATGACGCGGCGGGTCTGGTCGATCATGTCTTTTTCTCCCGCAGCGATTGGAAACAGAACAAACTTCGAAGCGCCCGCGTCTACGTATTCCCGCAGACGATCGATCATCTCCCCCGTGCTGCCGATGCAGAACAGGGGGTTGAGGTCTACTTTCTCACCGATTCCCGTGCGCTTGACGAAGGGTGAGTTCGTAACCGCATCGTCGTCCGGGCTGCCGATCCGGTAACCCAGCGAAGCACCGTAATGATCATTGTCGATCACCCGTCCCGCCTTGGCTGCTTCAATCTTGATCCCCTTGATCGCGACGCGAACGTCTTCCGGGCTCGCGATACCGCCGATCCAACCGCTGCCCAGACGGCCGGTGCGCCGAATCGCCGCCGGACTCGTGCCGCCAATCCATAAAGGCATGGGTTGCTGTATGGGCCGCGGCGCGATGGTGGCATTGTTGTAATTGAAGAACTTCCCCTCGAAGTTCACCGATTCCTCGCTCCACAGCCGCGCGAGCAATTCGAACATCTCGTTGGCCCGTGAGCCCCGATGATCAGAACTGCGTCCCGTCGCGGCCCATTCAACGGCCTTGGGGTAGCCGACACCGAACATCGGCAGCAGCCTGCCGTTGCTGAGAAAATCGATCGTCGCGCACTGTTTGGCGAGCACCAGCGGGTCACGCAGCGGCGCCACGATTGCGTTCATGCCGAACTTGATGCGTTCGGTGCATCCCGCAAGCGACGCCAATGCGCTCAGCGACTCGAGGTAGTTATCGGTCGAGATCAATCGATCCGATTGCCATACCGAATCGACCCCGCTCCGTTCCAGCAATTCGACCCATCGGAAGAAGCCGAATCCATCCTCGAACGGATAATTGATGAGGCCGAAGCCGATGCGGATGCTCACTTGGAGACTCTTGCGATGGTGGACAAAGCGTTGTCAGAATTCCATTGGTATTTTGAAATGGGCTTCCATGATACGGTCGCGGTGCGCCAGTAGGACCGGATCGAGGGCGGCTCTTACGCCTGGGTCTATATTTTGAAACATCGGTCGAAACGGCTCGGCGATCGGACATTTGTCCAGCGGTAGGATGTCGAAGATATTGCAGAACGCCGCCCAGTAGAAATCGACCGCAGTCACTGAATTACCGACGAAATAATCGCTGCCTTTCCCGCTCTGCGCCTTGAGTTCGGCGGTCAGCATGTTCAGGGATGCGATCTGGCGCTGCTCGGCAGCCGCGACGTCGGCTTCGTTATAGCCATATTTACCGCTCATTCGCACCATGCCTTTGGGTGGTTCGCTCGTTTGCATGGCCGGTTTGAACAGACTCAGGCGGCGGTTCCAGCCAAGCCCGAGCTCACCGCAAATTTCATGCGACAAGCCGATGGCGCGAACGCGCTTGGCGGGTTCGTCAGGGAGTAACGGCTTCTGGGGTGCGAGGCGCTCCAGCAGAAACAGGATGTCGTTCCAGCGGTTGATGGGGGCCTCGTCGTTCCACGCCACGACGGGGCCGCTATTGACACCGCTCCACGCAACGATGTCGTCGTTCGTGTCACCCCCTATCAATGGCGCCGCTGCGTAGTCCAGGCCCTTGTGCTCGATCATGGCCTTGGCCGCCATCCCCCAGGGACTGGGTACACCCTGTACCAGGACGATGCGCAAGCCGTCACAGTCGATCAGTTCCTTAACAGTGGAGTATTGCATTGGGCATTCCCTTGTTTTGAATTCATATCGTGGAACGGGGCCGAAGCGGAATGATATTACGATGAAGTTGGGTGCGAATCGAGCCGAGGGCCGCATAGGAAGACCTCTCGGGCGCCCTTGAACCGATCGGCGGGACTTGCTGTTTCAGCAGGACCTCAGCCGGGTTGCAGCAGCTCATAAGCTTCCCAATGCGGAGCTGACTGAAAGTTGTAGCCGCCGACGTCCGTTTTCGAATCGGCCGGGCCGCCCGGGTGAATCGTGTTCAGGATCACCTGCGTCGCGCCGGCATCGAATTGCTGTTGAATGCGATCACGGATTTGATCTTCCGTGCCCCAGGCCACGAGGGCGTCGATCAAGCGGTCGCTGCCGCCATTCTCGAGATCGCTTTCGTCATACCCGCCGCGAAGCCAGTTGCGGTAGTGATTGGGCGTTACGAAGTAAAACTCGAGCGCGCGTCGGGCGGCCGCCCGCGCTGCATCGGGATCGGTCGTCAGGCAGACGTGCTGAGCTGTACAAATCCACTTGTCCGGGCCGATGATTCCGCGCGCCCAATGCGTACGTTCGGGTGGAGAATTGAAGGGATGAGCGCCGTCACTGCGCGCTCCGGCGAGTTCGATCATCTTCGGGCCCAGTGCCGCGAGCACGAGCGGCGTATCTTCTCCGATCATCTTTACACGGCAGGCATCCATATCATCCAGATACGTTCGCATCGTCGTCAGCGGTTTCCCGTATTTATGCCCACGGCCCTCGTTGACAATAGATTCGTGCGATACACCTAGGCCCGTGATGTAGCGATCGGGGTAAAAGGCCTGCAGGCCGCGGCTGCATTGCAAAGTGGCCATCGGATCGCGGGCGTAGATATTCGCAATGCCGCTGGCGATGGTGATCCGTTCGGTCTGGCTCAGGAGATACTCCCCGAGCGTGAAGCTTTCGTAGTAGAAGACTTCCGGGTACCAAATCGCGGCGTAACCGAGTTTTTCAACGCGGCGCGCGAACTCGCTGAGTTCGGACGCCGAAAAATTGTCGGGGTAAAGAAAAACCCCGAGGCTTTTATCGGGCATGATCATCGTCTTTGAGCTCACGGGTTCTTCACCGGTGGGTAAGCATTCAGATGGCCGTGTAGCCGCCGTCCACCGGGATCACCGCGCCGGTCATGAAAGACGCTTCGTCGGAAGCCAGAAATATCACCAGCCATATAACTTCCTCGGGCCGGCCCAGGCGACCGGTCAGATGGGCCTGTTCCATCGCTGCCCAAATCTCGTCGCGGTTATCGAATTTCTCGAGGTATTTGTGCGGCATCGGCGTGTCGATGCCGCCGGGCGCCACGGCGTTTACGCGAATGCCGTAGGCCTTGAGGTCGTTAGCCATCGAGCGGGCCAGTTGAGCGATGCCGGCTTTCGATGCGCCGTAGGCCGCCATGTCCGGAAAACCGACCAGGCCGCCGACGGAACTGTTGTGAATGATGGATCCGCCGCCGCCCTGGGACACCATTCGGCGCGCAACCCGCTGGCTTAATAGAAACGAGGCGCGCACATTGACGTTGAGAACGGTGTCGAGTTCTTCGGTCGTCGTTTCGAGAAACGGGCTGCCGACCATTACGCCGTGATTGTTGAACAGGACGTCGATGCGCCCGAAGCGCTCGACAGTGGTATCGACTAAGCGATCGAGATCGGATTCGACCGTGACGTCGGCATGAACGTAGGTGATCCGTTCGGGATGGGCTTCAACTAAGGGCTGCATGACATCTGCACCGCCCTCCTGCAGATCGGCCGCGACCACTTTGGCGCCTTCTCGGGCAAACAAATCGACGGCCACCTGGCCCTGGCCGCCAGCGGCCCCGGTGATGATGCATACCTTGTCTTGAAGACGTCCCATGGTTCCTCTTAAGGGGGCAAGCGCCATCAGGCGTGGGCCGGCGCCAGCGCTTCCAGCAAGGGCCAGTGCCAGTGCTTAGAAACGGCGCTGTCCGGTCGATAGGCCTCATCCGGATTGCATGGATAAAGCACGATGTGGGTTGCGCCGGCCTCCTCGAACTGAGTGAGTTTCTGTTTCAGTCCCTGCGCGTCGCCCCAGGCGCAGATAGCGTCGATCAGACGGTCGCTGCCGCCGTCCGCCCACTCGCTGTCGTCGTAACCGAGTTCGCCCCACCGTGCCTGGTAGGCCGGCAGGGAAATGTAGAACGCGCAGGCCCGCCGCGCAAGGTCGCGGGCGCTGACCGGATCGGGATCCAGTACGCAACGAACCGCCGCGTGGAGCTCTTTGTCAGGCCCCAGGATTTCGCGCGCCATGCGAATGGCCTCGACCGGTTGCAAGAACAGAAACGAGCCGTCTGCGTGATCGCTCGCCACCTTGATCAATCCCTTGCCGTGCCCGGCGACGATGATCGGGGCGGGATGTGCGGCTTTAGGACTTTCGATCGGTGCCTCGCGGATCCGATCCAAGTAGCTCCGCATTTTCGGCACAGGTTTCGACCAGCTATGGCCGCGCGGCTCGATCAGCACCGGGTGGGAGACGCCGAGGCCGAGGCGAAAACGGCCGCCGGTTAATTCCGACAGGCAATTGCGCGCTTGTGCCGCACAGTCCGCGTCGCGAACGTAGACGTTTGCGATACCGGCCGAAATATTGATCTTATCGGTCTTGGCGAGGAGATAGCCGCAGGTTGCCAGCGGTTCTCGCCCAAAAACCTCGGGCAGCCATAATTCCTCATAGCCCAGTGCTTCGAGGCGCCGCGCATGGGTGACGAGATCGGCTCCCGTCGTCCCTTCTGTCCATTGGATGAGACCGAGTGAGGCGGCCATTCCGTATTCTCCCAATTCGAATCAGTGTGAGCCTAGCGAAACTCGGGCATCACTTCGGTGGACATCAATTCGATGTGTTCATCGGTCCAGCTGGGATGCATGCCGGGTGGTACCGCCCAGGTGTAGAAACGGCTCGAGCCGGTGGCTTCGACGTACTCCTTGATCATCTCGACTGCTTTATCGGGGCTTACGATGTAGCAGTCGTTGCTTTCGATGGATTCACGCGTCGCCGTTACCGGTTTGATGAAATCCATACCCGCGGCCGAGAACCACTCGCCGTAACAGTTTTGCTGATAGGCGAGATGATCGACCGCTTCTGACCACCGCTTTTCCGGATCCCGGGCGACGTGCAGCCAGGCATACCCTGCCGCAACTTCGTAATCGTCCGGATCGCGACCCTGTTTCGTCAGTTCGTCGCGGTAGACTTTCGTAAACGGTCCTATCGGCCCCACCGCGATATAACCGGCCCCGACCCGCGCCGCGCGGCGGACTGCGACCTTGCTGAACCCGGCGATCCAGAGCCTGGGTTTTTTCTGCACCGGCATCGGCCGTAGCTGAATGTCGTCGAAGTCGTGATATTGCCCGTGAAAACTAAAGCGTTCACCGGCAAACAGCCGTTGAATGATCTCGATCCCCTCTTCCATGCGCTGTCCGCGTGACTTGGGGTCGACCCCCCAGGCGCGGAGCTCTTCGACCTTGTAGCCGACGCCGAGGCCGAGTTCGAGGCGGCCGCCCGATATCACGTCGAGCGTCGCCGCGTCTTCGGCGACGTGCACCGGGTCGTGCAGGGGTAACAGGAGCACACTTGTGCCAATGCGAATGGTCTTCGTGAGGGCCGCGATGGCGCAGCCGATGGCGAGCATCGAGGGTGAATAGCAGTCGTCGAGGAAATGATGCTCGGATAACCAGATGTCATCGAAGCCGGCTTGCTCGGCGCGTACGATTTGGTCGAAACAAGCGTGATACAGCTCGGTATTGTCGCGGTGCCACTGAGGCGGATTCCTGAAGTCGTACCAGAGGCCGAACTTCAATTGCTTATCGCTCATCGGTTCTCACTCCTGTCTCGACGCGCATCAGGCACGACGCCGGGCCGCTGGCGCGCAAGCGCGTTCGCACCGAGGTTCGGGTCGTCCGCTCGTTCAGGCCGCTTTGGCACCGAGCGTCTGATTGACGCGGGGGATGACTTCTTCGGCCATCAAGCGCATCGATTTTTTCATTGCGGCTTTATCCTGCCAATCGTGCGCGGCGTAGAGCAAGGTACCGAAATGGCCGATCTCTTCGCGCAAGGCCAGCAGTTTTCTTGCGACCGATTCCGGGCTGCCGTAGATCACACAGGCATCGCGTACTTTATTCGCAGTCAACTCGGCGGGATCGTCGTCCTGATTGGCGACGAAAGGACCCTTGAAATCCGCGCGATCAAAGATTGTGAAAATGTACTCGTAGTAATACGTGTAAGAGCTGTCCCCGGCGGCGACGAAAGCCGCCGCTTCCTCATCGGTATCGGCGACGAAGATGCTTCGCGCCACGTGCCAGGCTTCGGCATCGGGTGTTTGACCGCCTTCCTTTGCCCCTTCGCAATAGGCGGGCCAGTGGGTCTTGGCGGACCACGTAGCGATAAAATTAGCCGTCACGGGGATATACCCGCGGCGACCGGCGAACTTGAGCGAACCCGAAGCCGGGCTCATGGCGGAAATCGCGATGGGCGGGTGCGGTTGCTGCAGCGGTTTGGCAACGTAGCCGAGTTTGATGTCGTGGTGGGTCCAGTCCTTCATCTCGATGGTCCAATGCTTGCCGTGCAATTTGTAGGGCGGCTCGGTCGACCACAGTTCCAGGATCTGATCGAGCGCTTCCTCCATCATTTCCATGCGGTCCTCATCCATGACGCCGAAGAGCTCGAAGTCCGACAATAGACCGCCGGGCCCCACCCCCATGATGAAGCGACCGTCACTCAGGTGATCGAACATCGCCGCCTGCCCTGCCGTCACTGCCGGATGATACTGCGGCAGGCAGATCACGCCCGTTGCGAGTTTGATCTGCTTCGTGCGGCTGATGAGATTGGCGTGAAACATCAAGGGCGAGGTGATCTGCTCCACGGCACTCGAGTAATGCTCTCCCACCCAGGCCTCGGTGTAGCCCAGTTCGTCGGCATAGATGATGGCCTCCATGTCCTCGTTAAGCGTCTCATGGTAGTCGCGGTCGATATGATGCAGGGGCATCATGAAGTAGCCGAGTTTCATGCAGGTCCTCCTGGGGATTCAGTGCCGGCGCCAACCTACGCGGGCGGTTTGCGGGTGTCAAGGCGGTGCCGTTTCCATGACTGTTTTAGGTGGTTTCTCCCGATTCTCGGCGTGCTTGGTATAGTGCAGGCCCTTCAAACTCGCTTCGTGGCTGACGGTAAATCAAGGTGGGAAAGATACAGATCCTGACTTTCGATCAATACGGCACCATCGTCGACATGCAGGCCGGCTTGGTCGAGTTCGTGACACCGTTTCTCGCGGGCAAATCCTGGGAGGGTGATCCCAATCGCTTCGTCACCTGGTGGCGGCGGGCGCACTTTGAGAATTCGATGATCGATTCCCTGTGCGATCGTGGCCACACGTCCTACCGGGAGATCGGCCATCGCGCCGTGGCCTACACGATGGAGCGTGCCGGCATTGAATTCACTGACGAAGAGGTGCGAATCCTGGTGTGCGCCATCGAACGATTGCAACCTTTCCCGGAGGTACGAGCGGCTCTAAAGCGCCTGGCGGAGCGCTACCCGCTCGCGATATTCTCCAATGGCGATCGCGACATGCTGGAAGCGGCCAAACCCTATATCGACTTTCCTTTCGATCACACGATTTCCGTCGAGGAAGCCGGCTGCTTCAAACCCCATCGCCGTAGCTATGAAACAGCCTGCGAAAAGCTCGGCATAGCGCCCGATCAGGTAATGCATGTAGCCAATCACGCCTTCGATTGCATCGGTGCGAAAGCCGCCGGCATGCATGCGGCTTTCATCGATCGCCGCGATCGGCCGTTCGGCCGGACCGAGCACACACCGGATCTAGTGTTGAAGTCGATCACAGAACTGGCCGATCGGCTGGTGTAAATCTATTTCTCCATTGCAGTCCGCAGACGGCTCCGAGTTGCACTCCGAACTATTTCGTCGTGCAATCACAGCCCTAGTCGAGGTGTTGGTCAAATGACCGCGAACCGAGGAGGATTCAATGGCAACTAAAAACGTGAATGGGATGGGCGTCGGTATCGCTCAAGCGCTGTGTGACCGTCAAGGCGGCGACCCAGCCGTCATTGCGAAACGCGCCGAGGAACTCGGGTTCGCATCGTACTGGGTGCCCGAGCACGCTGTGATCCCGAAGGGTTCCGACGATGTTTATCCGGCCAAGGAGCCGGGAGAGCCGACGCCGGAGTATCTGTTCAAGATGCCCGATCCGCTGATCGCGTTGGCGCGCGCTTCATCCGTCACCTCGACCATCGCGCTCGGCACGGGCGTCGCGCTCGTGCCCGAACGAAACCCCATCAACGCGGCGATCGAGATCGCATCGCTAGACCATTATTCGGGCGGACGCTTCCAGTATGGTATCGGTGCCGGTTGGAACGAACCCGAATGCACGGTCATGGGTGGTGATTTCGAACACCGCTGGACGCAGGTCAAGGAAGCGATTCAGGTAATGAAGACATTGTGGACCGGGGAATATGTCGAACATCACGGCAAGTATTATGATTTTCCACCGGTCATCTGCAAGCCGAGACCGGCGCAGGATCCGCACCCGCCGGTTCTGCTTGGCAGTATCGCGAATCCGCGGGTCTTCCGACGGGTTGCGCAATGGGGTGAGGGCTGGCTGCCCTTCACCGCCGATCCGCAGGAAATCGCCGATGGTCGGGCCGAGATCACGAAATTCGCGAATGTCTTTAACCGCGATCCGAAGCAGCTCAAGATCACGATCTTCGGTACGCCCGGCGCATGCCGGACTCGATCGGAATTGGCGGAGATGGCCAAGGCAGGTGCCGACGGTGCGGTCATTTTCCCCTTCGCCATGGACGAGAAAGAAATGCTCTTGGAGATAGAAGACCTGGCCGGTGCCATTTTCACATAGCGCCATGACCTACCAGCATCTCCAAATCGAAAAGCGCAATCACATCGCCTTCGTCACCCTGAACCGTCCCGAGCGAGCGAACGCCTTGAATTACGAGCACCTCGCTGAAATCGAGGCCTGCGCGCTGTCTTTCCGGGATGACGCGGACACGCGAGTCGTCATCTTCACTGGCGCCGGCCGGCATTTTTCCTCCGGCGCCGATCTCACTGACTGGAGCAACGAAGCTGAGCCGCCCATGGTGCTAAAGCGCCGCCGTTTTCGCATCGGCGCGCGTGCCCTGCACGCGATCCTGGGTATCGATCAGATCACGATCGGCGCCTGGAATGGCGGCGCGCTGGGCGGCGGCGCGTGTCTCGTCACCGCGATGGATTTTCGTGTCGGCGCATCGGACTGCTTCATTCAATACCCCGAGATCAATCTTGGTCTCAACCTCATGTGGCAGAGCCTGCCGTTGACCATCCATCTCGTTGGGCCGACGCGGGCCAAGCGCCTCGTGATCGGCGGCGAACGCGTCGACGCCGATACCCTGCTGGCCTGGGGTCTGTTGGAAAGCATCGCCGAGCCTGAACGGCTGCGCGAACAGGCGGAAGCATTCGCCGCGACCTACGCCGAAAAATCTCCGATTGCCGCCCAGATGATTAAACGCAGCGTCAATCAGATCACCGGCGCACTCGACCTCGCCCTCATGCACATGGATGCGGATCAAAACCTGTTGACGCAGACGACTGCCGACCAGAAAGCGGCGGCGCAAGCATATCTAAACAAATCGGATCCGCAATTCAAGGGCGAATGACACCTAGCTCAAAAGGGGTCAAGTCTTCACTTACTACAACTCGAACAAGCCGAGGCCGCGAGCACGCGCGATAATTCCCGAGCGACGACCTGCATTGTCACTATTTTTTCGATCTGCTCGGCGAATTCTATGAGTGTTCGAAGACCCAAATCTTCGTCTTGTTGTCGAACGTTTAAAATGCCGTTTGGTCGGACTTGTATAAAGTGAAGACTTGACCCCTTTTTCTCACGCAGAGAACGCCCGCGCCCGAACCATTTTCTCCTGCTTATCGTCCCGAAGGCCGCAGGGTCCTTCTCAGCGCAGAAGAAAGTCGAGGTGAGCCGTATTGAACGCCTCGGGTTCTTCCCATTGCGGCCAGTGGGCGCTGTTCTCGAGCACGACCAGTTCGCTATCCGGGATCAGACTTGCGCCTTCTTCCGCGAGCGGTACGAATTGCCCCGGGTTATAGCGGGTCCACAGCACGAGTGTCGGGCACGCAAGCTGGCGTAGAAGATCCGGGTGGAACCACTTTTTCTGCTCGGTCGGATCGAGCAGGGCGCCGATACTCTGTTCGGCAATCTTGCGCATTACGGTAGCACGGCCGTCCTGTTGGTAAATCTGAAAACGCACTTCCACCAGCTCGTCGGTGATGTCTTCCTCGCGGTGCATGAGCCAGCGGATCCGGTGGCGGATGGCTTCGCGATCAGGTGTTCCGGTCGCGGCGCGGGTACGCTCGAGTAGTACTTGAAGATCTTTGGCGCCTTGATCGTCGGGCGGTAGCATCATGCCCGTGTTCATGACGATTTTGTCGATGCGCTCCGGATGGGCCAGAGCAAACCACGATGCCACGGTCGCGCCCAGAGACTCGCCCGATATGAAGGCTTTGTCGGCACCGATGGCATCCAGGAAGTCGCGCATGAAATCGACGTAACATTGCATGTCATACGAAATGTCGGGGGCATCGCTGTAGCCGTGGCCGACCATGTCGATGGCGTAGACGTGAAAGTGCCGTGCGTGCGCCTCGATGTTCTTGAGGTAGGCTTCTGCATGCCCGCCGGTCCCGTGCAGGAGGATCAATACCGGGCCCTGGCCCGCTTCGATCGCGCGGGTGCTAACGCCGTTGGCGTCGTAGTAGGTCTGCTTGAACTCGACGCCCTGCAAATAGTTCCAGATCGATTGACTCATCGTCTTCAGCTTCCCGCGTTTCCCGCCTTACTCGGCGGCGGCATCATTTCGTGGCCCCAGATCTTGGGCGAATTATAAAACCCGGGTTCCCATACCGCGTCGTCGATGGTGCGCCCGCCGTAGCCGTATTCGATCCACCAGCCCGAGGGGCTGTAGACGTAAAACGAGGTCGTCTGGTCGTTGGTGTGTCGGCCCAGGGTCATGGCCACCGGGAACCCCTGGCTGCCGACCACGTCATAGGCGCGCCCGACGTCGTCCAGCGACGTCGATTCGAGCATGAAATGGCCGAGTTCGCCGCCCTGTAAATCACCGAAGAGGTTGGTGAAGGCGAGCGAATGATGCCGGGGATTACAATGCAGGAAAGTCGCTTCGATACCGTCCCAGAAGATGTGATCACTCAGGCGAAAACCCAGCATGTCCTGGTACCACTGCGCTGTGGCTTCCCGATCGCCCGTCGACAAGACCACGTGCCCCATACCGAGTAGGCCCGTGTTGTATCCTGCCATGCCACGCTTGGGCGTGAACGGCTTGGCCTCCTGGACGGGACCGAAAAACACTTCGATTCGCACCCCGTCGGGTCCTTCAACTACGATCAAATCCATGACCGAGCGCTCGGCGCAGAGCTCCGCATCCCCACGTTCCACTTCGATGCCCTTGGTGGTCAGAGAGGCGCCCAGATCGTCGAGATCCCGGCGCGTATCGACCGCCCAGCCGATGTAGCGGAGCGCGTCCCGATCGGATTCGTACAGGGCGAGCCGATGATGCTGCGCGTCCATACGGTATCGTTGAACACCGTCGTCAACCTCGTCACGCAGCTCCAGCGCGAAGACGTCCTCGAGTAGGCGCTGCCAGGCCGCCGGTTCGGAAATATCACAACCGATGTATCCGAGTGCTTTGACTTCAGCCATGCCGAGTTCCTCGTTACGAATGATGCGCGCCGTTCATGCGGCCAACGTCAGCCGTGTTTGAGCCCGACTTCTTCGCGCGTGCGCGTACACGAATCGATCAGGATGTAAATCAAATGACGCATGGGATCGATGAGATCCGGAATGAAGGCGACGCCCATCCCACCGAGACCATCGCTGAATTCCTTTGGCATGTCTTTGTCGCCGACCCAGGGATAGCCGATGCGCACCAACGGTAATCCCATCTGACAGATGGTCGCCGCGTCGGTCTGGCCGCTCAGCATCTCGGCTCCCGGGTAACTGCGTTCATGCACCGATTCCCAGCCACGCAACGCACTCTGTATGATCCAATTGTCGGGCTCGGTGCGCGAACCGCGACAGGTGACGAAAGTTTCCCAGGTGGCCTCGACGTCATCGTGGCGGGCGACGATCTCGCGCATGACCGCGCCGAATTCCGCTTCGATTTCGGCCATGCTTTGGTCTGGATTGGTTCTCAGATCGACATAGATCTCACACGCGGCCGATGGGAAGGCCGGCTTATCCGGCCAGCCGGCGCGCACTGCGGCAATCCAGCCTTCGGGTTTGATCTGCGCGCTCATGTGGCCGCTCGGGTATTCCGAAAGCCATTGCTCAAGGTCGAGTATGACGCGGGCGCCGGGCACGATGGAGCTGCGGAATTCTGGAATGCCGCGCGGGATCCCGGCATACCCCATCGAACCCCAGGTCGTTATCTTGAACCAGACCATGCCGGGATGTTCGTAGTAGACCTCGTCCCAAGGTTTGAATATCACGCCGAAGTCGGCGGCGATCCCGTGCGACAGCATGTGCATGACGCCGCTGCTGATCCCGGTATGCGCGCGCTCTGTCGCAATCCAAGGCATACCACCACCGCAGGAAGCGACTAGGATATCGCCCTTGAGCGGAACCCCTGCCGCTTGTACGCACCGTGCGGCTTCCGTCAAGGTAGCGATCATCGATTTCGGATTGGACGCGCCCAAGCCCAGCACCGTATCACCATGGATTTCGGCATGCGGCAACATATCGGCGCGCAAGCTGGGCCCCGCCCACGGCAGATCGATATCGGGATCAGCGTCGAGATGGGTATCGATCGGCGCGTACAACATAACGGTCGGGCCGGTGCCGTCACCGACGATGCGCCCGATGCAGTTGCCGCTAGACGCGCTGACCGCCTGATACTGGGCGGGCAGGCCCGCGTCATTCATATATCCGACGAGGTAACGGCTTGCGGCCTCCTCTGCGCCGGTTGGGCTGTGGATAGCGGTCAGATCGAAGGTGAGTTGTTTCAGGCGAGCAGCATCGATCTGTGCGCAAGCCGCCTCGTAGAAGCCTTGCTGCTCAGTTGAAAAGGGCAGCGGGGTTGGATTCAAGCTCAAGGTACTCTCCTTCACGTCGCGAAATGGGCATCGATGGCCACGCTGGCCGCGGCGATCGATCGTTGTTTTTCTTGCGGTCCCCATGCCATGCGTTCGGCGTCAAAGAAAACGACTTCCTCGAAGCCGATGAAGCCGAACACTTTTTCCAGATAGGGACGCAGGTGATCGAGGGGTGTGCCGTTGAACTGACCGTGTCCGGCCGTGCAGGCAAAGAGTCGTTTGCCGCGGCAAAGGCCTTCGAGTTGACCGTTCGCAACCTTGCGAAACGTCTTACGCGGGCGTACGACAAGATCGATCCATGCCTTGAAGCTCGACGGCACGCTGAAGTTGTACATCGGGATACCCGCCACCACCGTTTCCGCGGCGAGGAGTTCGCCAGTCAGCAGATCGGACAAGGTGAGGGCGTGCTTTTGCTGTTCATCGAGCGTTTCATCGTCGATGAACAAGGCTTCCGCGACGGCGCCGTCGACATGGGGCAGATCTATTGTCGTCAGATCCCGTCGGGTCACCGTCGCGCTCGCGTCGGCCGTGCGCAGGTTTTCTACGACTCGCCCGGAGAGCGCGCGCGTCACCGATCCGCTCGTTCGCGCACTGCAATCGATATGCAGGATCGACGTCATATGATCATCGCTTGAACAAGCCTTTGGTGTGTTCGATAGTCTGTACCCCGCGGCAGGTGTCCCCGGCAAACACGCGCCACATCAGCAATTCGATGTCGGCCCGCGCGAGCTGCTCCTGCTCCCAGCCGTCTTCTTCGGCATAGAATTTGGCGATGCCTTCGCGCGCCTCGGCATCCTGTACCGTGAAATCTTCGACCACCGGCACTTTCCAGCGCACCCGGCCCAATTCGCCGTCGGTCCATTCCTCACGCTCTTCGTCCGTTTCGCACACTTTCCAGCCGCATTGGAAATAGTGGTGCGAGGTCGCGTCGCGCGGCACGTAATACTCGTTGTGGATCACGCCGGGAAACGGCCAGGGATCGACTTTGAGTCCACAGGGCATCCACAGCCCGACCTTGGTTTCCTGGGTACTGCGCATTAGCGCCTCGACTTCAGGTGGCGTCTGTCCCTTGAGTATCGGCAGGACGACTTCCTTGTCGGCATCGCCGTTGCGGCCCGGAATGGTCGCGGACATGGAGATGGTGGTTTCGCCGGCAAAGCGTGTGAACCCGCGCGGACCCGCGTCGCTCTTTTGATACACAGTCGCTTTCAACAACGATTCCGTTTCCGATACCCAACCGAACGACATCGGCATGCGGGCATTGATGGAGTAGCGCGACCAGTTGTGAATGAAATGATGTCCGGGGTCGTAGCCGCCTTCGCATCCCAGGCGCCAGCTCGCATTGACGACATAAGGGTCAGCCACCGCTATGGCGACGTTATCGTCCATGAATCCCGGCGGCACATCGTATTCGAGCGGCGGCGGCTCGATGTCGCCGACGAACGTAAAAATAATCCCCTTTTCCTCGCGCACCGGATAGCTCTTTATTCCACGCGCACCGCAGAGCGTCGATTCAGGATCATTCAGTATGCAGCGGATGTGACCGTCGTCGAGATTAAAGGTGAAGGTGTGGTGCCAACAGGTGATGGTATCGTCGGTGTAATGAATCGGGCGGACTGAAAACCTCGTGCCGCGGTGGCAGCAGCGATCTTCTATCGCGAAAAGACGGCCTTTACGTCGGAGATACAGGATGTCTTCGCCCAGCAGCTTGACGAGCTTGTGTTCACCGTCACGGATGTTGCGGCTGGCTTCGACGGGATACCAGTGGTTGCGGAAACCGAACTCCGCTTCGAGCCAGGTTTGCCATGGCTTTTGCGCGCTCGGTGCCGCGCTGTCGGGCACCTCGACGTCGGGTACGTAGGCTGCGGTGCGGCGGATCAGATCGGCCGCGATGGAATTAGCGTCATTCATTTTGCGTTTTCCATGGATGCTGGTGATGGCGTCATTCGGGCGCCTGGCACTGCGGTAGAATGCCAGCGCCATGGCCAGGATTGAAGTCTGCAAAACGACCGATGTGGCGCCAGGTTCGGGTAAACGTATCAACTTCGACGGGCGGGATCCAATTGGGATCTATCATCTTGAAGATGGATTCCACGCGATCGATGACATCTGTACGCACGGTGGTGCATTGCTGTCGATGGGCGAGGTGGAAAACGACGCTGTTATCTGTCCTTTTCACGGTGGCAGCTTTGACATACGCACGGGCATTGCCGTCGGTCGACCGTGCATCGTGCCGGTCAATACGTATGCGGTCACGATCGTCGGCGATGCCGTGTGGATCGAGGTGCCGAACGGCGACTGATCGCCTCACGGCTTGCCCCCACCGTCGAGAACAATACTCGTGCCGTTGACGTAAGCTGCCGCATCCGACGCCAGCCATAACACGGCCTCAGCGACATCTTCCTCGGTCGCGAGCCGGCCGGCCGGTAGCTCCGCGGCGAATGCGGCCTTGATCGACGCGTCGCCGCCGACCATGCGATCCAGCAGCGGAGCATCGACTGCGCCGGGGTACACCGCGTTGATTCTGATCCCCTGTCCCGCGTACTCGAGCGCTGCCGCCTTGGTCAGGCCGAGGACCCCGTGTGCGGCGGCACAATAGGAGGCGTAATTCGGAAAACCGACCAGGCCCCAGTTGCCGGCCATGTTGACGATGCTGCCACCGCTGCCTTTCAGCATAGCGGGTATTTGTTCGCGGACGCCGCGCCACACGCCGTTCAATTTAATGTCGATCATGCGTTGCCAGTCGCTTTCACTGGTGTCGGCTGTGGCGCTGCCCGTGCCTTCCCAACCGGCATTGTTGAACGCACAATCGAGCCGGCCGAAGCGTTCAAGCGTGGTGGCGACGATGGCCTGGACCTGTTCGAGCGAGCCGACGTCGGTCCGGGCGAAAAGCGCATCGCCGCTGGCCCCGCAAATTTCTTCGGATATATCCTCGCCGTTGTCAACGTTGCGGCCACCGATGACAACCGCCGCGCCTTCGGCTGCAAAGCGCAAGGCTGCGGCACGCCCGATGCCGCTGGTGCCGCCAAGGATCAGGGCGACCCGGTTCGCAAATCAATGCTCGGTCATCTAATAGTCTCTCCGGTTCAATGTGTACACTCTCAAAGGTATAGTCACGTTAACCGACGATTAGGCAAAGTGGCGATATGAAAGCGCCTAATAGTCAATATCACCGCCACCGCTTCTCGCCCGAAATCATCCAATAGACAGTCTGGCTCTTTCATCGATTCAGTCTAAGCTTCGGTGATATCGAGGATTTGCTCGCGCAGCGAGAGATCCAAGTATCTTATGAGACGGTTCGTCGCTGATGCATAAAATTCGGACCGAAATATGCATTCTGCCTCAGAAAACGCAACAGTGGATACGGCGATACCTGGTACGTCGATGAGGTGTTCGTCCGGATTGAGGGTCAGCAGCGATATCTATACAGAGCCGTAGACCAGGATGGAGATGTGATTCATCTTCTTGTGCGAAAGAAACGCGACGCTCGCGCAGCAAAGAAATTCTTCGGAAGGCTGGTTAAGAAATTGCGGGGACAGTTTACTTAATTATGCCAAGCCGAGCCGTTCAGCATGGGTTGCGCGGGAATTAAGCAAACTGTCCTCAGAATTTCCCCCAGAATTCCCCCCAAAATTCCCCCTACAGTCACCAGCTTATTCCGGGTTGTCGCCGCTATCCGGGATAGCGATCGTACGCGAGGCATTTAGACTCACGGCAAGCCGGGTTTTTGGAACTAGCTTGCGTAACAGTTCGTTTGACCCGCAAACGGCTCGATAGACGATGCGGGCAATCCTCGTTCTCAGTCGTGACTGAGCCTGCGACCGCGCTTGAATCTTCCACCGGGCTCGTTCATCGGGCGCCAACAGCAGCACCCGCCGATCGCCCTGCAAAGCAGCAGCCTCTTCTGGACAATGCGGCCGAGATCGGTCTTGTCGATGCTCGAGCCAATGCGTCGCATAGTTGAAGCGGAGGGGGCCGGGTTCGCCGAGCCCCGCCGGCGACGCCAACATGCTGACGAATTTCCCCCGGGTAATCGGAGCACGCGCTTCGGCGTGATCACGGGCGGCCAGACAGGATCCTGGAGTCTTTCCTCTTCTCCGAGTTCTGCACGATCGAATACGCAATCTGGTAACCGCCGCAGTTCAAGGGTGAATGAGGGCTAGCTGACAAAACGGTACGGAGGCGTTAGAGTCGCGCTTCCCATCGAGCGCGCTCGATTTCCCTGCAACCTAACGAAAGCCCTGCCATGCCCATACGCGCGCCGATTGCTGCCGCCCTCGTCACTCTGTCGGTCCTCTGGGGCTATAGCTGGGTCTTCCTCAAGCTCGGATCGCTCGACGCGGGACCGTTCAGCTTCGCTGCATTGCGCTGCTCAATCGGCGCCGTTTGCCTGCTGCTGGCGCTGCCGTTGACGGGCCGACGCTTCATTCCGCAACGGATCCCGGAACTGCTCGCCCTGGGTCTCGTCAATACCACCGGGCTGGTCGGGTGTTCACAATGGGCGGTCACCGAAGGCGCGGCGAACCGCACGTCGATCCTCGTCTTCAGCATGCCTTTCTGGACGCTCTTGTTGGCATGGCTGTTCCTGAACGAGCGCGTCCGTGGCCTGCAATGGGCGGCGGTCGCTTGCGCAGCGGCCGGGCTGACGGCGGTGTTTCAGCCCTGGTCGGGGAACGGGAGTCTCAAAAGCAATGTGCTCGCGGTGACGGCCGGTTTCCTGTGGGCGGCGAGCGCCGTCATGATCAAACGCATTCAACGCAAGGCGCCGATGGACTTGCTGCAGCTAACCGCGTGGCAAATGGCTTTCGGGGCTACTTTTCTCCTGGTGATCGCGGGATTCGCCGGAGAAGCGCCGATCGAGTGGACGGATCGCTTCCTGCTTTCGCTCGGGTTCACCGCGTTCGTATCGACCGCTTTCGGGTGGCTGCTGTGGGTTTACGTACTGGACTACCTGCCGGCGGGCGTCGCCAGTATGATGATTCTCTTCATACCCGTGGTCGCGGTGTTCTCGACCTCGTTTCATTTGAACGAGCCTCTCGATGTGGCTGACCTCGTCGGCATCAGCTTCATCATCGGCGGCCTCATCCTGCTGGCCTACAAGGCGATCACCGAACACCGCGCCGCGACGAGCGAGGTAGCGCCGGAGTGACCTGGCTTTCGCTCTTGCGTTAATCATTCGCCCGTGTGCGGGCGAATGATCGCGAACGCGGACTCAGGTGTCCGGATTGTCGTGGAGTACGCCGGACCGATCGAGAGTATCGATCTCGTCGTCGGAGTATTCGAGCACTTCGCGCAACACCTCGGCATTGTGCTCGCCGAGCGATGCCGCTTCCATGTGGCAGTTGTGTTCGAAGCCGGAAAATCTGAGCGGCATGCCCGGCATCACGACCTTGCCCAGCTTGGGGTCGCGAATCGTGCGGACGGTGCCGCGCTCGCGCATGTGCGGGTGATTGACGACCTCGGAGATCTTCAACACCGGCGCGCAGGGTACGCGTTCAGCTTGGAGCGCCTCGAAGACGGCTTCGTCGGAGGGCGCGGCGTCGATCCAGGCCTGGATGATGTCGATCACTTCCGGCGCCGCGGCCACACGCTTTTCGTTGACATCGTAGCGGGGATCTTCGATCAGGTCCGGGCGGCCGATGGCGCGGCATACCGACGGCCACTGGGGCTGCAGGGCGATGATGCAGATCCAGCCGTTCTTACCTTTGAACAGACCCAGTGGACAAACGGCGTAGTGGTGGCTGCCGGAACGCGTCGGTTCGTCGGCACCGCCGCTCACGCTGTATATCTGGACGTTCAGTTCATGGCAGCCCATATAGGCGTCGACCAGCGAAATGTCGAGGTACTGGCCTTCGCCGCCGCGCTCGCGATGCAGCAGGGCATAGCCGATAGCGCACGCGGCGTGGACCCCGGTCGAAACGTCGCCGATCGCAGCCATGGGTAGTGCCGGCGCCGCTCCTGGCTCGCCGATCATATCGGTGATGCCGCTGTAGGCCTGTGCGATGTAATCGAATCCCGGCAAGGCGGACAGTGAACCGGTTTGTCCGAACGCAGATACCGAGCACATGACGATGTTCCGATTGAGTTCATGCACCTTGTCCCAGCCGAAACCAAGCCGGCCGATGGCGCCCGGTGCGAAATTTTCGATAAAGACGTCAGATTTTCTGATCAGATCGGTCAGAATCGTCTTACCCTCTTCGCTTTTCACGTCCAGGCAAAGGCTTTTCTTGCCCCGGTTCTGCTGGGTGTAGTACGCGCTTCGCCCGTTCTTCAAGGCCGGCAAACTGCGCGACACGTCGCCCAGCGGCGGGAACTCGACCTTGATGATCTCGGCGCCCATCTCCGCCATCAAGCGCGTTGCCGTCGGTCCGGCAATCACGTGCGTCATATCGAGCACGCGATAACCGTTGAGAATGTGTTTGGGCGGAGTCGTCATGGGTTCGACGATCGCAGGGTCGCGTTCAACCGGCTTGGGCGCGCGAGCGAACCAGTGTACGGCGGCCATGCCGTTCATAACGGCGCGCCGGCGTATTGACAATCGTGTCCAGCGCCAGCGCGCCGCGCGACGCCTCGATGCGCTCAAAAGCAACCTCGCCGTAGGTCGTGGTGCGCTGCCTGGGTTTGCGTCCAGCCGCTTCGATCATCGCGATCATGCGCTCCGGAGAAGTCTCTTGACCGTGAGAGGCGCCAGCCGCCCGGGTGATGCTTTCGTTCATCAAGGTACCGCCGAGATCGTTCACACCGGCGTTGAGGCAAGCGACGACGCCTTCATGGCCCATCTTCACCCACGAAGCCTGGATATTGGTGATGTGCGGATGCAGCGTGAGCCGCGCGACGGCGTGCATTAATACGGCCTCGCGGAAGGTGGGTCCCTTGCGCGCGCGACCCTTGAGGTACAAAGGCGCTTCCATGTGCACGAACGGCAGCGGCACGAATTCGGTGAAGCCGCCGGTCTCGATCTGCAGGTCACGTACGCGCAGCAGGTGGCGCGCCCAGTTGATCGCATGGTCGACGTGACCGTACATGATCGTCGCGGTCGTTCGAAAGCCGGTTGCGTGCGCCACGCGCATGACCTCTAGCCATTGGGCCGTGTTGATCTTGTCGGGGCAGATGATGGCGCGGATTTCGTCGTCCAGCACTTCGCCGGCAGTCCCGGGCAGGGTCCCTAGCCCCGCGTCCTGCAAGCGCTGGAGATAGTCTGCGAGCGGCAGATCTAAGGTTTTCGCACCCTGCCAGACCTCGAGCGGTGAGAAGGCGTGCACGTGCATGTCGGGCACCGCATCCTTCACCGTCCGCAGGATGTCGAGATAAGTTTCGCCGGTATATTGCGGGTGAATACCGCCCTGCATGCAGACCTCGGTCGCACCCCGATCCCAGGCTTCCCGGACGCGGCGCTGGATCTCGCCGGCTTCGAGGTCGTAGGGTTGACCACGCAGGTTCTCGCTCAGCTTGCCCTTGGAAAACGCGCAGAACTGACACTTGAAATAGCACACATTGGTGTAATTGATGTTGCGATTGACGACGAAACTCACGGTGTCACCGTTGACCGCTAGTCGCAGATCGTCGGCGGCGCGGCATACCGCGGTAAAATCGTCGCCGCGGGCGCCGAACAGACGCGCGACCTCGCTTTCCGCAAGTTGTTCACCGTCGGTGACACGATTGAGAATCGCCTGAAGGTCACGCGAAACAGATTTTAGCGAGGCCGTGACTGCGCTTGTGATCTCGGTGGGCGGTGCGATGTCGTCACCTGGGCACCATTCATCGGAGCGCGGATAACCTTCGGCGTCCGTCGCCTGGAGCAGCGGTGTCAGGAAGCGCTCGTCAACCCAATCGGTCGCCTCGCGCACGTAGTGCGGGTAAATCGTCAAGCGTTCGTGAAGCGTTTTACCGGCGGCACGAGTATCGCGTGCCAGCTCCTCGAGGTGTGGCCAGGGTGCTTCGGGATTGACGTGGTCCGGCGTCAGGGGCGAAACGCCGCCCCAATCGTTGATACCGGCGGCGACGAGATTCGGCAGACAGCCGGGACTCAGGTTGGGCGGCGCCTGGATGCTCATGGCAGATCCGAACAGGATGCGCGCGAGCGCGAGCGTCCAGAGCATTTCCTCGAGGTCGGGTTCCGGCGCATGGTTCATCTTCGTGCCCGGTTTGGCGCGGAAGTTTTGGATAATGATTTCCTGAATGTGGCCGAACTCCTCGTGAACCGCACGAATTGCCAGTAATGATTCGATTCGTTCGCGGCGGGTCTCACCGATGCCGATCAGAATACCGGTGGTGAACGGGATGCGCGCCCGTCCGGCATTGCGCAGGGTTTCTAATCGAACGCGGGGGTCTTTGTCGGGCGATCCGTGATGCGGCATGCCTTTTTCACAGAGGCGCGAACTGGCGGATTCGAGCATGATGCCCATGCTGGGTGAGACTTCGCGCAACATCCGGCACTCGTCCGCGGTCAGGGTCCCCGGATTCATGTGCGGTAGCAATCCGGAGTTTTCGAACACCGCCGCGGCCGCGTCGCGCAGGTATTCGAGCGTGCTTGCGTAGCCCATCGCGGCAAGGCCGTCGCGCGCCGTTTGGTAGCGCAGCTCCGGTTTTTCTCCCAGAGTGAAAAGAGCTTCCTTGCAGCCGTGGGCCCGCCCCTGCTCCGCGAGTTCAACGACTTCCTCGAGTTTCATGTAGGGCGCGGTAAGCCGTTTGGGCGCTTGTGCAAACGTGCAGTAATGGCAGACGTCGCGGCACAACTGGGTCAGCGGTATGAATATCTTGCGTGAGTAGGTGACGCTCGATCCGAAGCCCGCGTCTCGCAGGCTGCCGGCACATTGAAGCAGTGAGCCGATGTCCTTACATTCGGCAAGCTGCAACGCGTCCGGAGGCGCAGGCGTCATGCCTGCC
The DNA here is from genome assembly GCA_963662545.2 of Gammaproteobacteria bacterium. GTDB lineage: Bacteria > Pseudomonadota > Gammaproteobacteria > JAYYZW01. The sequence goes on along the minus strand of CAXXLL010000002.1, from coordinate 2,030,833 downwards.
AATGCGGCATCGAGGATCCGTTGAGATTGAGTCATCTAAATCAAGCGCGAGGCGGCGGTGATATCGCTGTTGTCCGGCCCGCCATTATGCCGGGGTAAGATGCGGCGGGCGATACCGCTGTCCGAAAGGTAGGCGAGGGTCTCGGTTTCACTGTCATAGGTCAGCAAAGTCCTGAGATCCATGGGATTGTCGACGTCGAGAGCGAAACCGGGAAGTTGCACGATCCTCGGTTCGATGCCCACCGCTTCGGCCGCGGCCTTGTGGGCGGTAAAACTGTCGGCGCCGTAAGCGAACCGGATGGCGTCAGTCGGGCTGACCGCGAGTGCATTGGTGCCGTTGTGCTCGCGATCTGGGGTTATTGTCACGGCGGGCGCACCCTGGTGGAGATTGATGATCTCGTCGATTTCACGGCTCGACACCAGCGGCACGTCGCCTGGGATCATGAGCATGTCGCGCTGCCCGTGTTTTGCCAGCCAGGCGCCGCCCTGCGCGATCGCGCTGGACAGCCCCGATCCGGACTCCTCAGTGAACAGGCCGCCGATCCGCTCCACCGCGTATCGTGCACGGGTTTCGTGAGAAATGACGACGATTCCTGATACCTGTTGGCTCTGTCCGAGTGCATGCAGCACATCGTTCAACATGGCCTGGGTCAGTGATTCACGCTCGGCTTCAGAGAGGATCGAAGCGAGCCTCGATTTCGCATCGGAGAATCGTTTGACGGGAACGACGACCCACATGAGTTTTAGCATGCCTCGAGGAGATTAAGCGCAGTGTGCGCGAGATTGATCTTGTCGTCCAGCGTCCGCATAAGGCTTTGCGCCGGCACGACTTCGAGCCCGAGGGCACCGATCGGTTCGACCAGCTGCCCGTCCGTTTCGTCCAGGATGAATCCGTCCAGCAGATCGCGGTAGTGCATCGCCACCGCGCGCGCATCGCGCGGGACGTCGAGTTCTTCCATGATCTTTGCCGTCGGCCCCTTGATCGCCTCGCCACTAACGATCGGCGAGACGGCGATGACGGGCGCGTTACAGGCCATGAGCGCTTCTCTGATCCCATCCAGAGCGAGGATGGGGTCAATACTCAAGAAAGGGTTCGACGGGCAAATGATGACGCCCGCCAGATCGGGATCCGACATCCACGCCTTGAATTCGGGTACGACTGAGGCGGTATCGGCGCCGCGATATTCGAAACCGCGCACGGCTGGTTCGCAGCGCTCGCGGACGAAGTAGTGCTGAAAAGATAGTTGGCCGGCGTCGGTATCGATCAGGGTGCGCACCGGGTCATCGCTCATCGGCCACGCGGGGTGTTCAACGCCGAGGGCGCGGAAAAGCGTGGCAGTGACATCGGTGAGTCGCTCACCGCCGGCGAGCAAGAGGGTGCGCCGGACGTGGACGGCGAGATCGCGGTCGCCCAGCTTGAACCAGGTTTCGCCGCCGAGTTCACCCAAGGTCTCGATGAAATTCCAGCTCTCCCCGACGCGGCCCCAGCCGGTTAGCGGATTGCTGAGTCCGGACAAGGTATACATCAAGGTGTCGATGTCCGGCGAGACGTGCAAGCCAAGGTGCTCGAAATCATCTCCGGTATTCACCAGAAAACCAAGGTCCGATGGACCGAGGATACGCGACAGACCCAGCGCGAGCTTGGCACCCCCGACGCCGCCGGTGATGGCGAGATATTTACTCATTTGAAAAGGTCGTCCTCGAGCGGGCGCATGATATCTCGGGCGCTGCCACCCTCTGCAGCGACGGGCAGCCCGCGCACCAGGGCGACCGGTGTTCGCTCGGTCGTCTCACCCATCACCAGGCTTGCCATGGCCGCGATCGAGTCCGCTCGATTGACCATGGCGACTTTGAGTTCGCGTCCGAACATGTCTTCGGCGCCTCTGAGATCGTCGAGTACCTGCACGCCCGCGCATCCGATCGCGCCGCCGACGGTGCCCATGCGCCAGGGCCGGTTCATGCTGTCGGCGATGATCACCCCGACGTGCTTGCCCGTCATGTCCTTGAGCGTATCGAACAAACTGGCGGCCGATGCATCGGGATCGCGAGGCAGCAGCAGCGCGGCGTCGCCCTCGTCATGCGTGATGTTCGACTGATCGATGCCGGCGTTGGCGCCGACATGGCCGAGTTTGTGCCGAACGATGATGACGCCGGGTTTGTGCCGCAGCACGACAGCCGATTCGTCGAGAATGAGCTGCACCAGGCGCGGGTCTTTTTCCGTTTCGGCGGCCAGCGCCAGCGCGGCCTCCCCCGGTTCGATATCGCTCAGGCGCGTGAGCCGCCCTTCGGCCTTGGAAATGATTTTCTGTGCGACGACGAGAACATCGCCGTCGGTAAATTCAAGCCCGTCGGCGGCCGCGGCCTTTAGAATGATCGCCGCAAGGTCGTCGTCGGCGGCGATGAGCGGTATGCCGCCCAGGGTCGATATGGTGATATCCGACATGGTTTAAGCGGTTTGCGTGGACAGGTTTTGAAAGAGTCCGCTGATGCGCGGAATGTAACAGATTTGTATCCTCCGACGGCGGGCCGCCTGAATTACAAGCCTTCCCGGGATCGAGTAAAATCCTGCCCTTTCGCGCAGGCGAGTAAAAAAACGACGGGCTGCTAGAGGGTTTCAAGAACGGAGGGTGATAAGAACATGGGGATCTTGGACGGCAAGGTCGTACTCGTGACCGGCGGCGGACGCGGTATCGGCAGGGATTTCTCACTGGCAATGGCTCAGGCGGGCGCCCAGGTCGTAGTCAACGATTTGGGCGCGAGTACGGACGGCGGCGATATCGAAGGCACGCCCGCGCAGGAGGTGGTCGCGGAGATCAAGGCGATGGGCGGCGATGCGCGAGCCAATCTCGGTAGTGTCGCGCGCTACGAAGACGCCGAGCAAATGGTCGCCGATGCGATCGATAATTTCGGTCAGCTCGACGCGGTGGTCAACAATGCTGGAATACTGCGCGATCGCATGTTTCACAAGATGAGCATCGAGGAATGGCAGGCCGTCATCGACGTGCATTTGAACGGAAGTTTTTACGTCAGCCGCGCGGCGGCGACGCATTTTCGCGAACGCGAAACCGGTGCTTACGTGCACATGACTTCGACGTCCGGACTCATCGGTAATCTCGGTCAGGCCAATTACGCAGCAGCGAAGCTCGGTCTCTGTGCGCTGTCGAAAAGCATCGCGCTCGACCTCGAACGCTACAATGTCCGCTCGAACTGCATTGCGCCATTCGCGTGGACCCGCATGATCGGAACGATCCCGATCACCGACGAAGTCCAGAAACAACGCGTCGAGCGCATGAAATCGATGACCCCCGATAAGATCGCGCCGATGGCCGTCTTTCTGTGCTCAGACGCCGCGAGCAAGGTAAGCGGCCAGATCTTCGCGGTGCGGCAGAACGAGATCTTCCTGATGAGTCAAAACAGGCCGTTGCGCTCTGCGCACAGCGATGTGGGTTGGACGCCGGAATCCATTGCCGAGCGCCTTATTCCCGCGTTCGAGGCCGATTTCTACGCACTCGATCGATCGCAGGACATCTGGAGCTGGGATCCGATCTAGCGTCGCCCGAGAGTGGAAAGATGAAAGACCACAGCAAACTGGCCGGTACGATCATCAACCGGCAGGAGGCGAGCTATACCGCCGAGGACACCATCCTCTACGCGCTGGCGCTCGGATTCGGCGCCGACCCGGTGGACGATAAGCAGTTGCGTTACGTCTACGAGGAAAATCTTCGCGCCTTGCCGACGCTCGCGATGGTGCTCGCCTACCCGGGCTTTTGGATGAAGCAGCCGGAATACGGTTTCGACTGGAAGCAGGTACTGCACGCCGAGGAGACGGTGGAAATCCACCACCCCATTCCTGCCGAGGGGACTCTTGCCGGTGAGACGGTAGTCGAAGAAGTCGTCGATCGCGGTGCGGAGAAAGGTTGCTTCGTCTATTTGCGCAAGGAACTCACCAGTGTCGATGGAAAAACACCGATCGCGACCGTGATCTCAAACACACTGGCGCGTGGTGACGGCGGTTTCGGCGGGGCAAATACACCGCGCCCGCGTATGCCCGGACCACCGGAGCGCGAGCCAGACTTGGTCTGCGATCTACCGACCCTGCCTCAAGCAGCGCTGCTCTACCGATTGTGCGGCGACATGAATCCGCTCCATGCCGATCCGCGCATCGCCGCCAATGCCGGCTTCGAACGTCCCATTCTGCACGGTCGCTGTACTATGGGCATCGCCATGCACGCCTTGGTGCGCAGTTGCTGCGACTACGAAGCCGATCGCCTGCAATCGATGCAGGTGCGCTTCTCGGCGCCCTTTCTACCCGGGGATACCCTGAGAACGGAGATCTGGCGAGAAGGCGACGTCACCTTCTTCCGCAGTTCATCGCTGGAACGCGGTGTCACCGTACTCAGCAACGGCAGCGCCCGCATCGCGAACTGAGCCGATCGGTCAGGGCATTATTAATGCAAGCCATACTGACTGGATTACGCATCGTCGAGGGTTCCGCATTCATTGCTGCGCCCATGTGCGGTATGACCCTGGCGCAGCTTGGCGCCGACGTCATTCGTTTCGATCAAATCGGCGGTGGCATTGACTACCACCGGTGGCCGGTGACTGCGGACAACACGAGCATTTACTGGGCTGAAATGAATAAAGGCAAGCGCTCGATCGCCGTCGATCTCAAATCCGAGGCCGGCCGCGAGATCATCACCGAGTTGATCTGCGCAGACGGGGAAGAAGGCGGCATTTTCTCGACCAACCTGCCGGCCCGTGGTTGGCTTGCCTATGAACGTTTGCGCGGGCGGCGTGCCGATTTGATCCAGCATGAGATCATCGGCGACCGCCGCGGCGGTAGCGCTCTGGATTACACGGTCAACGCCAAGGTCGGGTTTCCTTACATCACCGGCCCCGCCGACGACGACCGGCCGGTCAATCACGTGCTTCCCGCCTGGGACATCGCGACGGCTTACCTCGCCGCCATCGACCTGCTCGCCGCGGAGAGGCATCGCCGTCTGACGGGCGTTGGGCAGCAGATCAAGCTCGCCCTGGCCGATGTCGCGCTCGCCGCCATCGGTCACCTGGGCTATATCGGTGAAGTTTCGATCAACGGCGAAGAGCGTGCGCGCCATGGGAATTACCTCTACGGGGCCCTGGGACGTGATTTCGTCACCGCCGACGAGCAGCGGATCATGCTGATCGCGGTGACGGCAAAGCAGTGGCGCGGCCTGCTCGAGGCAACGGGACTAGCGGCCGACATGGATGCCCTCGCAGCACGGCTCGGTCTCGACTTCAGGGGCGAGGGCGACCGGTTTCAAGCGCGCGTGGAGATCTGTGCGCTGCTGGAACCGTGGATCCGGCAACATCCGTTCGAGCGCGTCGCGCAGGCCTTCGATGAATGCGGGATCTGCTGGGACAAATATCAGACGGTGCACGAGCTGGTGACATCCGATCCCGATTGCTCTGAGGATAATCCGATCTTCTCGCGTATCGAGCAGCCGGGTATCGGAACCTACCCCGTGCCCGGTCCTCCAATGTATTTTTCGCGTGTGGAACGACAAGCGCCACGGCCCGCTCCGCGGGTCGGGCAGCACACCGACGAAATTTTGGCCGAGGTGCTCGGACTCGACAGCGGCGCAATCGGCCGGCTGCACGATGACGCGATCGTTGCGCAGGGAGAACGGGAGACCCGATGAGTACGCGACAGGAAAAATTCACCGGCACCAAGGACGTGCAAGAGCACCTGCGATTCGATGCTGAAAGACTCGAACGCTATCTCGTCGACCACGTTGACGGCTTTGCGGGTCCGATAGAAGTGCGGGAATTCCGGGGCGGTCAGTCGTGCCCGACTTATCAACTGATGACGCCAAGCGCCAAATATGTGCTGCGGCGTAAACCGCCGGGGACGCTGCTGCCTTCGGCCCATGCGGTCGATCGCGAATATCGCGTGATGCATCAGCTGCATCCCACGGGCTTTCCCGTACCACGAACCTACGCGCTCAGTGACGATGAGAGCATCGTCGGTACGATGTTCTACGTGATGGAGATGGTCGAGGGGCGCATTCTCTGGGATCTATCGCTGCCGGAACATAGCCCCGTAGAGCGTTCGGCCATCTACGACGCCATTTTAAAATCCCTAGTCGAACTTCAGCGCATCGACTATGCCGCGATCGGTCTCGAGGGTTTCGGCAAGACCACTGACTACATGGCGCGCCAGATCCACCGCTGGTCCAAGATCTACGTGGCATCGGAAACGTCCAAGATCCCACTGATGGACCGGCTCAACGACTGGCTGCCCAAGAACATTCCGGAATCTCAGGAAGTCTGCGTGATTCATGGGGACTTCCGCATGGACAACCTGATCCTCCATCCGACCGAGGCGCGCGTGATTGCGGTGCTCGACTGGGAACTGAGCACGCTCGGCCACCCGCTGGGTGATTTCACCTACCACATGGCGCCATGGATCATTCCGGCCATCGATGAGCGTGTAAGCTCTCTGGAAGGACTCGATCTCAAGGCCCTGGGAATCCCGACTGCGGAGGAATATCTCGCGCGCTATTGCGAACTCAGCGGTATCGCGGAAATTCCCAGTCTCGATTTCTACCGCGCTTACACCGTGTGGCGGCTGGCGGCGATCTACCAGGGGATCATCAAGCGTGTCCAGGACGGCACTGCGGCCAGTACGGAAGCACCAAGCACGACCGATATCGTCGAACAGTTCGCGGAGCGGGCGTGGGAATTCGCGTCGCGTGTCTGACGTAATGAAAAACGAACGCGTAGCAATCGCGGGGATGAATATTGTCGGTGCGGGCTTCCGATCGCGTGTTTCATCAAGCTCTTTATTCGAACCGATTCAAACCGCCGATGTTGTCTGAAAAACTCAGGTTCCATCCCTGCGAGCTGCCGCCCTCATTGGATGCGCTCCGCGCCGAGGTACGGGCGTTTCTCCGTGAAGAAACCGCCGCCTATCCCGCCGTTCACCTGAGCAATAGCTGGGATGCCTACGATCCCGAGTTCAGCGCCAAGCTCGGAGCGCGCGGCTGGCTCGGTATGACCTTACCCGCAGCGTACGGCGGGCACGGCCGCAGTGCCTTCGAACGCTACGTGGTCGTCGAGGAATGCCTCGCCGCGGGCGCGCCCGCCGGTTTTCACTGGATCGCCGATCGGCAGAGCGGACCGCTGATCGTCCGCTACGGGACGGCCGCACAGAAGCACGAGATCATCCCCAAGATCACCGCGGGCCGGGCCTGTTTCTGCATCGGCATGAGCGAGCCCAATGCCGGCTCCGATCTGGCTTCGCTGCGCACGAAGGCCGAACACACTGCCGACGGCTGGGTGGTGAACGGCACCAAGATCTGGACCACGTACGCCCACCGGGCCGATTACATGATCGCCCTGTTCCGGACGGACAGCGCGAGCGAGAGCCGGCACGCGGGCCTGTCGCAGTTTTTGATCGATTTACGGAAGACTGAGGGCATTACGCCGCGACCGATCAAGGATCTGACGGGTCGGCTGCATTTCAACGAGGTCGCTTTCGAAAACGCCGTGCTGCCCGAAGACGCGCTCATCGGCAAGGAAGGCAGGGGCTGGCAGCAGGTCACCGAGGAACTCGCGTTCGAACGCAGCGGACCCGAGCGCTACCTGTCCTGCTTCGTGCTGCTGACGCACCTCATCGATGTCATCGGGGAGGACGCCTCACCCGCAACCATGGCCCGTATCGGCTCGCAGATCGCCTGGGTGGCGACACTGCGTAACATGTCGCTCAGTATCGCCGGTAAACTCGACCAAGGAGAGGATCCCGCGCTTGCCGCGTCTATCGTCAAGGACCTCGGCTGCCAGTTCGAACAGGGCTTGCCCGGGCTCGCCCAGGAATTGTGCGAACTCGAACCGACCCTGGCCGGCCACGGTGTCGATTACCAGCAGGTGCTGGGCAACTTGATTCAATTGGCGCCGTCGTTCTCGCTGCGGGGCGGGACGCCGGAAATCATGCGCGGCATCATCGCGAAAGGCCTGGGCGTGCGATGAACGACATGCGGCAGATCCTGGAAGACAGCGTCGTGCGTCTATTTTCTGAACAGGTCGATCGAGATGTCCTGACCCGAATCGAAGAGACGGGCTGGCCGGATGACCTGTGGAGCCAAGTCGACGAACTCGGTATCTGCCAGGTACTCGCCGCCGAAGCCGCCGGTGGCGCGGACGGGGTCTGGGCCGACGCGTATCCCATCGTACGCGCCTGTGGACACTACGCCCTACCCTTGCCCGTGCCGGAAACCATTACCGCGGTCTGGCTTGCGCGCCAGGCGGATTGCATGTTGCCGGCAGGCGTACCCGGCCTCATACCCGAGGTCCTAGACGCCGGCGATGTGCACGAGAACAGTCTGTCATTGGACGGTGTAGTGATCCCATGGGGGCGGCGCGCCGATTACCTGATCGGCGTTGCCGACATTAACGGCGCGGCGGAACTCATCGTTGTTTCAGCCGCGGGCGCCTCGATCGAGCAAGCCGCCAACCTCGGTCTCGATCCTCGCGACGCCGTCAGCGGTAGATCGCTCGAGATCGAAGCCCGTTACGCGTTCGACCTGCCGGCAGACGTCATCCACTGGATCGGTGCGATGTTGCGTGCCGCGCAGATCGCGGGTGCCGGCGCCGCCTGTCTCGAACTCGCCGTCAACTACGCGGCGGAGCGCGAACAGTTCGGGCGAAGCTTGTCGCGGTTCCAGGCCATTCAGCACTACCTGGCCGATCTCGCGGGCACCATGGCTTCGGTCGACGCCATCGCGGCGGCGGCTTTCGAAGCCCTCGATCGAAGTGGCATTTCGAACGGGCAACGCGACGCTCGCTTCGAGATCGCCGCCGCTAAATGCCGCGCCAGCGAGGCCGTCGAACGCTTGACGCGTCTATCACATCAGGTACACGGTGCGATTGGCTTTACTTACGAATACGGGCTCCATTTCCTGACGCGCAAGCTATGGGCATGGCGCGCGGAATTCGGCGGTGCCGGCGAATGGGGTGAATACCTGGGCACGGTCGCCTTCGAGTCGGGCGGCGACGGTATCTGGCAAACGATCACGGGGTAATACGACGATGAGTGACGACCTGCTACTGGAAATCGACGGCACCATTGCGTGTCTGACGATCAACCGACCGGAAAAGCGCAATCCGTTGGGGCGTGGCGACGACGGCGAGTTGTTTCAGGCAGCGGCACGTGCGATCAACGAAGACAAGCAATTGCGTTGCGTCATCATGACGGGCGCGGGCAAGGCCTTTTCCGCCGGCGGCGATCTCAAGGCCATGCGCGAGCGCAGCGGAGATTTCGGCGGCAACGCGCTGGAGCTCAGGGACCATTACCGCGAGAGCATTCATCGCATCATCCGCGCGTTATGGGATATCGAAGTACCCATCGTCGGCGCCATCAACGGCCCCGCTATCGGGCTCGGCAATGACGTCGCGTCCTTGTGCGACATTCGCATCGCCGCCGAATCGGCTAAATTCGGCGCCACCTTCCTAAAGCTCGGCCTGCTGCCCGGCGATGGCGGTGCCTGGCTCTTGCCGCGTCAGATTGGCTGGTCGCGCGCGGCGCAGCTGTTCTTTACCGGCGATGTTATCGATGCCCGCACAGCCTGCGAATGGGGACTGGTGTCGGAGGTGGTCGCGGACGACGAGCTCATGGATGCGGCGATGGCGCTCGCCAAGCGCATCTGCGTGCAACCGCCGCAGGCTTTGCGCATGACCAAGAAACTGATGCGCGACGGCACTATGGCGAGTTTCGAGTCGATCATGGAAATGTCCGCGGCGCTGCAAGTGATCCTGCAGAATACCGACGATCATAAGGAAGCCGTAAACGCCTTTTTCGATAAACGCACACCTGATTTCGTGGGCCATTAATCGAGCTAGCCGCCCTTTGTATAGTTCTGCTTAAGTTCCCGTGCAATGATCTCGGAAGGCCGTTGGGCGCCTGGCTCGCCTGGCACCCGTTCCGACCCGGCCATAGCGTCATCGACAAAGCGCTCGATGACTCCACTGTCGTAACTGCTGATCACCACGTTGTCGTCTAAACCCTCTTTGCGCTCCGTTGTGGCCCGCATTAGGAGCGTCGGGATGTGCAAGTAGGACAGTTCCTCCTGATTACTGCCGCCATCGGTAATGACGAAGGTGCTCTGAGAAAGCAATTTCAAGAACGATAGATAGGTCATTCGCGGATAAAGACTGATAGATGCATTGGTCTTGAGACGCTCCAGCAGCCGAAATTTTTCGGCTTGCTTGGCCGTCGCGGGGTGCAGGACGAAGACGATCCGGATTCTCTCTGCGATGCGTTCCAGCGCTTCGATGATGAACGTGAAGCGTTCCGCTCTGAAAATATTCTCAAATCGGTGCAGCGATACTACGGCATAGGCGGTTTCCGGTACCTCGACCACCGCTTCATCGAAGCGCTGCATGGCCTCCCGCACCGCATCGACGATCGTATTAGCGCCGGTGTCGACCGGACGCGCGCGAAACCTGCGCATATTGCTCATCGCCCATGGCCCCGGACAAAACGCCACGTCCGCCAGACGGAATACCAGGCGCCGGGTGACTTCCTCGGGAAACGGTTCGAGCAAGCGTCCTGAGGTGAGTCCGGCTTCGACATGGGCCACTTCGCAGCGCGCAAACCGTCCCATCAAGGCCCCGAGTAATGTGGAAATCGTGTCACCGTGAATGAGCACGCAATTGCGTTCGTGCGGCGAATAGCCGAGCAATCTGCCCCGCCCGCGTAAGCCTCGCCACAACATCTGGAGGAACCATCGCCCCATTTGCGCAACGCCAGTGATTTCACCGCCGTCGTAGAGTATGACGGGCGCCGCTTGCACCCCGAATTCGTCGAGTAGCTCTTGCATGGTCGTTTTGTGCTGCCCGGTGAAGATCAGGCGGTATGGTGTCTTGTCACGCTCCAAGGCCAGCAGCACCGGGGCCATCTTGATGAGCTGGGCGCGCGTACCGATGATGCAGTTGATCATCGGCGTTGCCGTATCTTACACATAGCGGACGCTACCAGAGCGCGGTTCGAAAATGGGCTGGCGTCCCCGGTTGAGATCGAATTGAGCTTCCGTTGCCTGTTTCGAATACATGTAATCCCGGCATCGGTTTTCCAGGCTATCATCATCGGCGGTTCTAATGGCACGGTCTGCGAAGTCGTCGAAACCATCACCCGATATGGACCGTTCGGCGGCGGCCGAACGAATTATTTCGTGGTCAGAAAAAACAATACGCGTCCATCGCCAAGGAGCCATAGGTAAAGCTGCCGTGCAGCTTTGTTGCCTGCCATTCTTTGCTGGCGGCGCCGAGGGCGACAAACATCGGCAGCAGATGCTCTTCGGTCGGATGATTGTCGCGTGCCGAGGGCGCGGTCGCGCGGTATTCGAGCAGCGCGGCTTCGTCACCCTCGTCGAGGCGGGCTTCAAACCACTGCACGAATTTCCGCGCCCACTGCGGCGCGTCGTCGTTCGTAATCGGCGGCTTGACGCGCGACAGGTTGTGGGTGATCGAACCCGAGCCACAGACGAGGACGCCTTCTTCGCGCAGCACGCGGAGCGCGCGTCCAAGGTCGACGTGCCAGGCGGGACCGCCGAGGCGATTGATGCTGAGCGCAACGACCGGAATGTCGGCCGCCGGATAGATACGCGACAGCGGACTCCACACCCCGTGGTCCAATCCCCAATCGGTGTCGCTCACCGGCTCCACCTCAAAATTTTCCTGCAGTAAGGTAATGACCCGCGACGCCAGTTCAGGTGAACCCGGCGCATCGTAATGCATGGTGTAGAGTTCGGGTTCGAATCCGGAAAAATCATGAATCGTGCGGGGCTGTTCGACGGCGGTCACTGACGGCTGTGAGGCTTCGTAATGGGCTGACGCCACGAGGATCGCTTGGGGCGTCGGCAGTTTGGCAGCGAGGCCATCGAAGAAGCGGCGAGCGGGTACGTCGTGCAACACGGCGTTGGGCGCGCCGTGGGACAGGAACAGCGTGGGTAAGTGACTCATGGTCTGTTAATTCGCCTGAGAATCGGTCGGGTAAGCCCGCTTCAAATGGGATTGCGCTTGATCAACTGCCGCGAGATCAATACGCGCTGGATCTCGTTGGTTCCTTCGCCGATACACAACAGCGGCGCATCGCGGTAATAGCGCTCGACGTCGAATTCCTCGGAGTAGCCGTAACCGCCGTGCACGCGCATGGCTTCAGTCGCGTTCTCGAGCGCCGCTTCGGAGGCGAAGAGCTTGGCCATGCCCGCCTCCATGTCGCAACGTTCACCGCGGTCGAATTTTGCAGCCGCCTGTTCGACCAGCAGGCGCGCTGCCTCGACGCGCGTCGCCATGTCGGCCAGCTTGATCTGTATCGACTGATGTTCACAGATCGGCTTGCCGAAAGTCCGGCGCTCCTGCGCATATCGCACGGCGTCGTTCAGCGCTGCGCGCGCGACGCCGACGCCGCGCGCGGCGACATTGATGCGTCCGAGTTCAAGCCCGCCGACGGCGTGATGAAAACCGTGCCCTTCCTCGCCGCCGAGGATGCGGTCCGCGGCGATGTGATAGTCGTCGAAACTCAAGGCGACACTCTCCAGGCCCCGGTACCCGAGTTTTTTGAGCTTACCGTCGACATTAAAGCCCGGACCCCGCTCCGCCAGGAACATCGTCATGCCTTTGTGCGCGGGCTTGGTGGTGGGATCGGTCTTGGTCAGAATGGCATAGAGCGAACCGTACATACCGTTCGTGATCCACATCTTGGAACCATTGATGACGTATTCGTCACCCTTGCGTTTTGCCTGGGTTTTGATCCCCTGCAGATCCGTGCCTGCATCGGGTTCGGTCAGGCATAGCACGCCGTGAAGTTCGGCGACCGCCAGTTTCGGCAGGAATTGGGCTTTCTGCGCCTCCGTGCCGAAGCGTACGATTAAATGTCCCAGCATCATGTGGGTATTAATGACGCCGGCCAGGCTCATCCACGTTTCGCAAAGCAAAGTAATGAGCTTGGCGTAGGCGGACGCATGCATCCCGAGACCGCCGTGCTCGACCGGGTACATGAGGCTGAACAGTCCCAGGTCCTTCATCTGCGCCACCAGATCGGCAGGGTATTCATCCTCGTGGTCGAAGTGTTTGACCACGGGTCGAACTTCCTTGTCGAGCCAGTTGCCGATTGAATCCAGGATCTGAATTTCGTCATCGTCGGTGAATTGTTCTGCCGTGGCTGCCATGCTATTACCTCGGTTGATTCATTAGGGCCGATGGAAAATGCGCAGCAGTGTCGCGGCGATCATTGACGAAGCCCCGCCTCCCGCAACAGCGGCATGACGCGTTCGCCGAAATACTGGAGTTCTTCGTGGTAGTCCAGCCACGAAAGAATGAGGCCTTCGATCCCCATATTATGTATCGACTGCATTTTCTCGACGACTTGTTCCGGCGTTCCCACCAGCGGGTAGCCGCCCCAGCCCGCGATGAAGCGCTCGCCCAGGCGGCGCACCGTGTCCTTGTCGCCAAAGGAACTGCTCTCGATGCCGAGCAGGTCCATGATGTTGTTCGCCGCCTCCCAGTCGCCTTCTCTAACAATGTGATCGTAGAGTTCCTGTGCCTCTTTCTCGGTGTCGCGGCAGCACACGATGCCATAGGTCATGACGCCGCATTCGCGCTGATGGCGGGCTGCGCGCGCCTTAACGTCTTTGATATTGAAGCGGGCCTCTTCTTCGGTCGTGATGGTGATTAAGTTGAAGTCGACGTGCCGGGCAGAGAATTCGCGTCCCGCCTCAGAGCTGCCGGCGTTGACCAGGACGGGCCAGGGCTGCTGAATCGGTTTCGGCAATAGGAATCCACCCTTGATCCGGAAGTATTCGCCGGTGTGATCGAAGTCCTGCTCCGACCACGCACGCTTAATGCAGGTCAACCAGTCATCGGCCATGCGGTAGCGCTCATCGTGATCGAGCTGCTCGATGCCGAACATCTCGATCTCGGGGCGAAACCAGCCGCAGACGATATTGAGGCCGAATCGGCCGGCCGAAATATTGTCGATGGTCGCGCATTGTTTGGCCGCGAAAAGGGGATGAACAGTGGGTACGTGTGAGGTCGCGAACACCATGATGTTTTGCGTGTTGCAGGCCATCGCCGTGGCCCAGGTGAACACTTCGAGATTGTTTTCGTTGAACCGCGTCGTGCCGCCGAAATGTTTCCAGCGGCCGACGGGAACCAGCAGTTCGAGGCCGAGTTCGTCGGCTAGTTGGCTGATCTTGACGCTGTGTTCGTAGGTGGGCTCGAAACTCGTCTGCGCGTGGGTAATGGTGCAGCCATTGCTGCAGTTCTGACCGAAGATGCCGAGCTTGAGCTTATTGTCATTGAAGACCGGCACGTGCCCGTGGCGCCACTCTTTAATGTCGTCCGCATGCGTCAGAAATTCTGTGTCCGTCACTGGCCGTAATCCCTCCCCGGCATGCTTGTGCCGGCGTCGCGCTTAGTTTACACCTAAGAGGAAGCCCGCCCGCCGCGACACAAAGCAAAGACCTACCGCCATTATGGATACTGTGAATTACATCGCCTACGGATCGAACCTGTATCCGCCGCGATTGCTGGCACGCATCCCGATCGTCGAGACGATCGGGATGGTCGAACTGTCTGGCTGGGCACTGGAATTCAACAAGCTCGGGGGCGACGGTTCGGGGAAATGCAATCTGGCCGAGCAGGTGTCTGCAACGGCTTTTGGTGCCGTCTACATCATAAGACCACCGGACAAATTGATACTCGATCGCATCGAAGGACTGGGCCGCGGTTACCGCGATCAGTGGATCGAGATCGCGCCGATGGGACGATGCGTGTTCTACCGTGCGAATGAAACCAGCATCGATACGCGCCTCAAGCCTTATGACTGGTACAAGGGCTTCGTACTAGCAGGTGCCCGCCTCCATGACTTTCCCCAGCCCTATGTGGACGCCATCGATGCCGTGCCCAGTCAGCCGGATCCGGATGCCGCGCGGCACGAGGAAAATGATCGGATCCTGCGGCTGGGTTTGGGCTGAGCAGCGCGGATCGAGCCGGTCTTCCGCACGCCACGGGTCGACGAAGAACTCGATTTAATCTAACGTATAATTTACCTATTGCTTAAAGAGACGTTGTCCCGAGACGTGGGTTGTAACCAGCGCTCGCATGCGCTTGGCGTTGACGGGGTTTCGGTGATCACAGAGGGAGGAGGTACACCATGTTCGACATGTCCTGGATGAAGAAATGGCAGGATGCAGTCAATAACAACGGTCCCATGAGCTGGATCGGTAAACACTTCACTGCGAATCTGCTCTTCGGTTTCGGCGACCAGCAGTACGTCGTTTCGTTTGACCAAGGAAAACTGGCCGAAATCGTCGATGAGCTCGGGCCGGAAACCTGTTACGAACTCGCCATCAAGGGTCCGGCAGAAAGCTGGGAGAAATTCTGTCAGGAAACCCCGCCCCCCATGTACAACGACTTGTGGGCGATGGCGCACCCGCTGCACGGGCGGGTAACGCTCGAAGGGGACCAGATGGTCTTGTGGCAGAACATGCGCGCGTTGATGTGGGCGCTCGACCGGATGCGCGAAATCTGAGCGCCTGTTTTGAGGGAGACTAAAGTGGCAAATATTGAACCGATCGTGGGACGTTACATCTGGATTCCGTACGAAGGAACCGAATACCGTATCTTTTTTGAAGAAGCCGGCGAAGGCATACCTCTGGTTTGCCTGCATACAGCCGGCACCGATTCTCGCGAGTGGCGTCATCAATTGTGCGATGCGGCGATCAACAAGAATTTTCGCGTCATCGCGTTCGACCTTCCCCGACATGGAAAATCCATCCCGCCATACGACTGGTACAAGGAAGACGAAGAGTACAAGTTAACGGCCAAATTCTATGCCGGCATCTTGATGTCCTTCTGCCGTGAACTGGGTCTCGACAAACCGGTCATCTTGGGCAGCTCCATGGGTGGTAACATCTGCATGCACCTGGCCGAGAAGTACGAGAGCGAACTCAAAGCGCTGATTGCCATCGAGGCCTGTGAATATTCTCCGGGCTGGCATATCGACTGGCTGCGGCACTCGCATATACATGGCGGCGAAACCTGTGCGACCTCGGTGTTCGGCCTGATGGCGCCGCAAAGCCCGGACAAATACCGCTGGGAAACCTGGTGGTATTACGCCCAGGGCGGTCCCGGAGTATTCAAGGGCGACCTCTATTTCTACAGCGTCGATCACGATTTTCGCGGCCGCACCGAGAAGCTGTCGGGCAAGGTGCCCATTTATTACATGACCGGTATTTACGACTTTGCCTGTACGGCTGAAATGACGGAAGAAGCGGCGAAGAATACGAAGAACTCGGAATGCATCATCATGGAAGAAATCGGACATTTTCCGATGAGTGAGAATCCCGAGGTTTTCAACCGTTACCTGCTGCCGGTGCTCGACAAGATTCGTGCACTGAATTGAGGTGCGTCGTTGCCATTCGGCTAAGTATTCGCCCACAAGCGGGCTCCTACGGATCATCTCGGCGGGATAAAAATGTCGTTGTCCGTAGAAGTCGACTTACCGGCGACGTGCGCTGCTGACTTCGTTGACGCAGCGACTGTGACTACCTGAAACGAGCATCGCCATGACCGACGAACACCAGGAAGTGGTAGCGCAACTGCGCGCTACCATCAAGAAGGTCTGCGAAGAATTCCCGGGCGAGTACTGGCGTGCAAAGGACCGTGATCGCGCCTACCCCAAGGAGTTCGTCGACAAGCTGACCGAACTCGGCTTGCTGGCTTCGCTGATCCCGGAAGAATACGGCGGCAGTGGCCTGCCGATCGCCGTTGGCGCGGAAATCTTGAAAGCCATCCACGAATTCGGCGCCAACGCCGGCGCCTGCCACGCCCAGATGTACACGATGGGCACCGTGCTGCGCCACGGCAGCAAGGAGCAGAAAGCGCAGTACCTGCCCGGCATCGCCTTGGGCGAGCTGCGTTTGCAGGCGTTCGGCGTCACCGAGCCGACCGCGGGAACGGACACCAGCAGCATCTCGACCATGGCCGTGCGCGATGGCGATCGCTATATCGTGAATGGCCAGAAAGTCTGGACTTCGCGCGCCGAATATTCGGATCTCATGATCCTGCTGGCGCGCACGACGCCGAAGGATGAGGTCAAGAAGCGTTTGGATGGCTTGTCGGTGTTCCTGATCGACATGCGCGAAGCGAAAAAAAATGGCATGACCATCAAGCCGATCCGCACCATGATCAATCATTCGACCACCGAGATCTTTTTCGACAAGGTACCGATCCCGGCGTCGAGCCTGATCGGCGAGGAAGGCAAGGGATTTCGCTATATTCTTTCGGGCATGAATGCGGAGCGGATCCTGGTCGCGGCCGAATGCATCGGCGATGCCCGCTGGTTCATCAAGAAGGCGTCCGATTACGCGCGTGAACGCATCGTATTCGGCCGCCCAATCGGACAGAACCAGGGGATCCAGTTCCCGATCGCGCGCGCTTTTGCGCAGACCGAGGCGGCCGAAGCGGTCCTGGAAAAGTCATGCCGGATTTATGATTCGGGCGACAACGCCGGCATGTATGCCAATCTCGCCAAACTGCTGGCATCGGAAGCGTCGTGGGAGGCGGCGGACACTTGTATGCAAACCTTCGGCGGTTTTGCCGTCGCCGAGGAATACGATATCGAGAGGAAGTTCCGCGAAACGCGCCTCTACCGGATTGCACCCATCTCGACCAATCTGATCCTTGCTTTCATCGGCGAGCACGAACTCGACTTGCCACGTTCGTACTAGTGTGCCGTCCCGCGAAAAAGTTGCGTAAGTCGCGCTGGATTTTTCGTTTCTGGCAAGGCGCGAGGACGCCGCGTAGCGGGCTCTACGCAAGGACGAGCGCGGCTGGGGATGAAAAAGACCAGCGAATTATGAAAGTTTTTCGCGGGACGGCGCACTACAATTCGTGACCGCTTCCCTGGACGGATTGCTCGTCGTCTCGCTGGAACAGGCAGTCGCTGCACCCTACTGTAGCCGACTGCTGGCCGAGGGCGGTGCGAGGGTGATCAAGCTCGAACGCCTGGAAGGCGATTTCGCCCGAGCCTATGATGATGTTATCAACGGTGAAAGTGGATATTTCGTCTGGCTCAATGCCGGCAAGGAATCGCTGGCGGTCGATCTCAAGCGTGAGGGCGACCGGACCTTGCTGACGACGATTATTCAGCGTGCGGATGTTTTTATTCAGAATCTACGTCCGGGTGCGGTCGATCGCCTGGGCTTCGGCTACTTTGCGGTCAAGGCGCTGAATCCCCGCCTGGTGATGTGCAGTATTTCGGGTTATGGCCAGACCGGACCTTATGCCGGAATGAAGGCCTATGACGCTCTGATCCAGGCGGAATCGGGCCTGTGCTCGGTAACCGGGCCACCGGGACATCCTTCAAAGGTGGGTGCTTCGATCTGTGATATTTCCACCGGCCTCACCGCTTACGGCGAAATTTTAAAAGCGCTGATCCGTCGCGCACGGGATGAACGCGGAGCGCACGTCGAAGTATCGCTGTTCGAAGTGACCTCGGAATGGCTCGCAGTACCTTTGGCGACTTACGAATATGGCGGCAAGCTCCTGGGCGGGACCGGTATGGACCACGCACAGATAGCACCCTATGGCGCGTTCGAAACTTTGGACGGACCGATCTTCATCGTCGTGCAGAATCAGCGCGAATGGATGCAGCTGTGTACCGAAATTCTCGGGCGCCCGGCGTTGACCGAAGACCTGCGCTATAAGACCAATATGTCGCGCGTCGAAAACAAGGACGGCCTGCGCGGGGAAATCGAGGCCTTTTTTACGCAATTCAACCGCGCAGAGATGGCGGCGAGGCTCGAGAAGGCGGGTATCGCCTGCGGTAACATCAACGATATCAGTGATTTGCAGCACCATCCCGCGCTCGTAAAAAAGGAGGTGGTGTCCTCGGGTCAGCGGGTATCACTGGTGCGGCGCACGGGAGACGAGGCGCCGCAACCGGCCCGCGTCCCGGCGCTGGACGAACACGGGGCGTCGATTCGCGCCGAGTTTGCCTGAACCCGAACGACAAGAATGCCTTTCGCGTTAGAATCGCGCGGTCAATCAACGGGAGATAACAATGATGGTTCGTTTGCTTATGCTGATTATCGCATCGGCGTGTACCGGCATGACCAGCGCCGAGGAGAAATGGTGGCCCTCGAAATGGGGTCAAGACGACACCTTGGGTTCGTTCAATATGCTCGGGCCGGAACTGACCTTGAAGGCGGCCAAGCTCATCAAGACGGGCAAAACTTATCGTCTTGGCATCGAGACGAACGACGAGACGCCGGCCTTTCCTCCCCGGACATTCAACATTCGTATCGTCTATCCGAATCAGTACAACGGTGACTCCTACGGTTCAAACAAGTTCAATTTTCTCGACGACATCATCGCCGGTTGGATCGGTGTCGGTTCACAGCTCGATGGCCTGGGCCATGCAGCGACCGACGGCGTGTTCTATAACGGCAATCTGGCCCGGGATTTCGCCAAAGTCGACGGCGTGACGAAATTCGGCATGGAAGACCTGCCGCCGATTGTTACCCGTGGCGTCCTGCTCAATATGGCGAGCTGCATGGGTAAAGACATGCTGCCGGAAGGCACGCCCTACACGCGCGAAGACATAGCTGCGTGTGAAAAGAAACAGGGTGTAAGCATCGAGAAAGGTGACGTCGTGCTGTTCCATTCCGGATGGCTGGAAATCATCGAGTCTGATCCGGTGCGGTTCGGCAAGGCGGAACCGGGTCTCGGCATCAGCGGTGCCGAGTACCTCGTCGAGAAAGACGTGATGGCGGTCGGCGCCGACACCTGGGGTCTCGAAGTGTTACCGCCCGAAACGGAGAATGTGCTCTACAAGGTGCACCAGATCCTCATCACTTACGCCGGTATTTACATTCTCGAAAACATGGATACGCGGGAACTCGCCGCCGACAAGGCGTATGAATTCATGTTCGTGCTTGGGCCGGCGCGCATGACGGGTACCGTCCAGATGATCATCAATCCGATAGCGATTAGGTGATTTGTTTTCGAAGATCTTGGCCCCTTCCTGGAGAAACCAGATGTAGGAGCCGGCTTGCCGGCGAATGGGGCCCCGGCCGGCTCGCCCGCGAGCGGGCGCCTACAAGCATCCGCCGCGCCGAAATTCGAACGCCATGGTGACAGCGAAGAATCCGAGATGACCACGCATCGCATCGACGGTCCCTATTTCGAGGATTTCGAGACGGGGCAGACCTTCGGCGCGCCGTCGGTGACCGTGACTGAAGGTCACGCCGTTTATTACCAGGCGCTGACGGGCGATCGAATGCGCCTGCCCCTTGATCATGTGCTGTCTCGTGCGGTCACTGGCTCGGAAAGACCGCTGGTACACCCGATGCTGGTGATCAATCTGGTCAACGGCCAGACGACTTTCGTCTCCCAGCACGTCAAGGGAAATCTCTTCTATCGCGGTTTGTTACTGCTGAAGCCGGTGTTCATCGGTGACACGCTCGAGACCGTGACCAAAGTAGTGGGCCTACGCCAGAACCGGGTGAAACCGGGCCGGGCCGCAACCGGCATGCTTGCGCTGGAAATGGAAACCTCGAATGCCGATGGCGAGTGCGTCATGAAGTACTGGCGCTGCCCGATGATTCTCTGCCGCGATCCACAAGTCGAAACGGGTGCTGATGATTCCTTCGACTGGATACCGGAGGCGCTGGATGATGTTCAATTAGGTGCGGCGATTCCGTCGAATTGGGACCTCAGGCCCTTAGCGCCGGAGCGTTTTAACGTGCCGGCGCTGGTGTTTGCAGCGGGCGATAAGGTTACGATCGCGCCGCGGGACACGGTCACCTGTGCTCCGGAACTGGTGCGTATGACCGGCAACATCGCGTTTACCCATACCGATGCTTCGCGGAGTTATCTCGGCAAACGTCTGGTCAACGGTGGACACACGATTTCGCTCGCCCTCGCTCAGATCAGCCGCGCGATGCCGAATATCGTCACCTTGATAGGCTGGCAGGGCTGCGATCATCTCGGTCCGGTGCTTGAAGAGGACATCATCCGCACGGAGTTCACCCTGGTCAGGCGGGAAGCCGTCAACGGCGGCGGCGACCTTTGTGAGTTGCGCGCCGAGAGTTTCGCCCGGCGCGCGAATGCAGATACGGCTGAATACGAGGAAAGCGCGGTGCTCGATTGGCGTCTTGTGTTGTGGGCGTTGTAGTTGGGGTTGCAGGCATATCGGGCGTTGATTCGCCCGCAAACGGGCGAATTTCGGATTTACAATCCGGCGCTGTGCCCGCCGTCGACGACGATTACGTTGCCGTTCATGAAGCGCGACGCGTCCGAGGCAAGAAACAGGATGGCGCCGTCGAGATCTTCCGGCTGCCCGAAGCGCCCGGTCGGAATGCGTTGCCGCAGGCGTTCGCCGGCGTCAGATTTGAGCCAATCGCGGTTCATTTCCGTTTCAAAGTAACCCGGTGCGAGTGCGTTGATACGGATGCCCTTGTGCGCGAGATCCACGCACAGTTCCCGCCCGAGATTGATCAGGCCGGCCTTGGCTGCCGCATAGGGCGCGATGTGGCCGAGCGGTCGGAACCCTAGGACCGAGGCGATATTCACGATACTGCAAGGCCTTCCATCTACGACACGATGTTTGATCACGGCCTGGGCCAGCGTCCACGGCGCGCGCAGATTTGTTTCGTAGACCTGGTCCCAGTCATCGTCCGCGTAATTTTCGGGCGCTCCGACGATGGCGACACCCGCATTATTGACGAGTACGTCGATGGGACCTTCATTCTCCACGCCATCGATGCAGCGGCGAATGGCATCCCGATCTCGAACGTCCAGCTTGGTGATTTCAAAACGGCCGCCGAACGCGGCAATGGTTGCACCCAGTTCCTTGAGCTTGTCTTCGCTGCGGGCTGCAAGTATGACTTCACCGCCGGCGCGTGCCAGCGTCCAAGCGAAACGCTTGCCCAGACCCATCGAGGCGCCGGTGATGAAGATGCGTTTGCCGGTCAGGTCAAAGAGTTCGCGCGGGTCATAATCCTTGTTGTCCATGTTGGCGCTTTAGCGTCATCCGTCCCGGGACGGCATTCGCCGCCCCGGTTCAATCGGTCGCGTTCGATTCGATCAAAAGCATGCCGATCGCGGGCCTTACAGGCCCAGCTGCGGTTTGACCCAGGCAGCCATTTTCTGCACGGCGTCGTCCGCTTCCGGCGCCTTGCCGGCCATGAACTGGAACACGTGCTGCATTTCCGGACTGACGTCGACCTTGACATCCACGCCGGCCGCCTTGGCCTTTTTCTCGAACCGCAACGAATCGTCCAACAGGGTTTCGTCACCGCCGACCTGGATATAGATAGGCGGCAGGCCGGACAAGTCGGCGTAGAGCAGATTCGCGAGCGGATCTTTGCTCGAGGCGTCGCCGAGAAACATGCCTGCCATCCCCTGGAGTACTTCCTTTTGCACCAGGCAGTCCTTGTCCGCGTTGGTCTTCAGGGTTTCACCCGTACCCTCGAGGTCGTACCAGGGCGACATTGGCAAGGAAGCGGCTGGCAGGGGCAAATCCTTGTCCCGGATGCCGAGCAATACCGAAGTGCACAGTGCGCCGCCAGCGGAATCGCCTGTCGTGAAAATGTGCTCGGGTTTGTAGCCCTGGTCCAGCAGCCAGCCGTAAGCGGTGACGGAATCTTCGACCTGTGCCGGATGCGGATGCTCGGGCGCCCGGCGGTAATGGAGAATCAAAGCCTTGCAGCCGACGGCCTTCGCGATATGACCGAATATCTTGCGGTGGGTGTACATCGAGCCGACGACATAGCCGCCGCCGTGGGTGCACAGGGCAACGCGATCCTCATGGCAGCCCTTGGGCACGGCCCACATCGCCTGTACGCCGCCCGCATCGACCTCGATGTAATCGACGCCGCCCGGTTCGCCCGTAATATCACCCCAGGCATCGAACAAATCGCGCATTTCGTCGAGTGTCATTTCGGGATTAGCGGCCATCGCCTCAACCCAATGCCGGTAAAGATCCTTGATTGCATTTGCTTGTGGGCTCGCCATGATTAATTCCTCCAATTCGGATTGACGACGGTTGTTGTTGCTGTCTTTGGCCGTTCAGCGGGCACCCACATTGAGCGACGACGGTTCGAAATCACGTTGCTTCATCTTGGGCATATTGGCGAGAGTGATCATCTGCAGGGTCGTGCAATGCATGTTCTGGACATCGATCACGGCGGATGAATCGAACATGGGAACGCCGCTGCCGTAATTTTGTTCCAGATGCGAGTCGGGGTGCGCCAGGCCGGCCATGAGATATTTCCACAGAACGCCACCGCGGTCGTAGACCTTGCCGAATACCGGTGCGAGCGTCTGCGCGTCGACATAGAAGAACCGTTTAGATAATGGGTGATCGGAGCGCTTGGGCGTCCCTTCGAGTATATAGACCTTGCGTACCTGCCAGGTGACTTTCGGAAAACATCCTGAATGCCCTTCAAAGTCCACGAAGTGGTGGTCGTAACGCCGCGCCTTCTTATCGGATACCTCGATCTGATCGTGACGGTACATGGGCAGCAGGATGTACCGCGTGCCGCCGAAGCTCCACTCCATGTCCTTGATGCGCCCGCTATAGCCGAGGAAATCTTCGATCATGATGTCGCTGCCGAGAAATGAATCGGTGCGCATGGTCGTCGCGACGCGGCGCACGCGCCGCAGGAGTGGGACGTACATCCAGCCTTGTTCTTCGGCGTTGTCGTCACTGTTGTAGAAAATCATCAGCTTTGTATGGCGAACGTCTCCGGGTTCCAAGGCTGTCAGGGTGATGGCGCTATAGACTTTGTAGGTGTTGTTCTTGAGTTCGGGTGTGGGTTCGATCACATGGCGGTGCATGAAGCGCATTTGCGCAGCCTCAAATTCGAGCACCCGCTCTATCCGCTGGCTGCGCATGTCGCGGTAATGCCAGTACATTTCCGGAATTATTCCGCCGTCGCCGGCGTAGGCGTAACGCATGTTCAAGGCGAGTTTCTCGCCCGCGCGCGGATCGCTGGTCGATAGCTCACCAGGGAATGGCCGCCCGGCGACGTAATTGATCAACTCACCCGGATTAGCGCCGAGCTGGGTGTTTGCCCCGTAGCGCTCTGTCGCCTGGATGTATGCCGGGTGCGGATCAAATGAGATGGGCTCACCGACGGTGATCGTCAGCCAGCCCTGAGCTATTAATTCGGCGAAATCGGGGTCCAGCAATTGGGCCGCCTGTTCCAGATTATCGCTCGAGATCACGGTACCCGGCGGCGGTGAAAGTTCCATTGCTTCGGCGACATCGAAATCGAAGTCCCCGGCCTGCCCGGCCGCGGTCCAGATGAGAAAGGCCAGGGCGCATAGCTTAGTCCGTAAACCCACAGTTCCCAAAACCAATCGCAGTGAACCACGAAGAACGCAAAGAACACGGAGCAAAAAAGTAAAATATGGCATGTACAAGGTCATTTTCTTTCTTCCCTCCGTGTTCTTTGTGTTCTTCGTGGTTTTATCTTGCTGTTATTTTCTATTTTTCTGCATGAGCCCTGATCGCTGCCGCGGCAAAACGCCCGCGCCGCGGTCCGCGCTCTTCTGGTTCGCCGTCAGGATTCGGACCGCAACGCGGCGTCTGCCTATATTTCCACGCCGGGGTCGTACTTGTCTCCGAGCAAGCGCACGATGGACCATGCGGCCATGCCTCTGATGCCGGAATCGTCGTCCTTGAGCATGGGAATGATGTCATCGAGGTATTCGCTGTCTTCACGCTGACCGACCAACCACACGGCCTGCATGCGGATATCGGGATTCTCGTGGCGCAGGCTCCAAGCGTAGATTTTCGCAGGATCGGCGTCGATCCATCCCCACGACTCGATCAGGCGCGTCCCGGAGTCCGAATCTAATTCGCAGCAGCTCAACAGTGTTTCCGAGATCTGCACTGCGATATCGGCCGGCACGCGCCGGATACTCGCTGCCGCCACCGAACTGTCCAGGCCCTTGCCATTCACAATGGTATCGATCAGCTGTGCAATCGCGTCTTCGACGCCGAACCCTGCCGCGCTCGCCAGGGCAGCGATCTGTACCGTCGGAGAATTCAAGGACCGCATGTACGCTAGTGCCGCTTTTGTTTCGTCGTTGTCGACGAGGCCGAGGCCGATCGCCGCGGCTTCCTGGGCCGGATCGTCGCCACTCGACGAAATTTCGATGAGCTTGGCCAGCGATTTCTCGCGCGACGGCGTATCCATCAGGACGTAGTACGCATAGGCGCGCGCTGTCGCGTACGTCGATTCGGCTTCGGCAAAGGCCGTGATCCGCGCTTCCTTATCGTCTACCGGCATGAGTGCGAGCGCCTGCAGGGTGTATCGCTGGATCCACGGGTCTTGGCTTTGGACGAGCGCATTCATCAGGAATTCGGCCATGTCCTCGCGCGGCTTGCTCGCGATCGATTCGGTGAGAAATTTCATAAAGACGCCGGTGGTGCGTATCGACGCCAGCCGATAAATAAGGTCCAGCCCGGCGGGATGTTGAACGCTCAACATCATGTCAATGGCCGCGCGCTGCAGCGACCAGTCGTCGTGGTCCATGTAATCGGTCAAGAACTGGAGCGACTCCATGTCGCCGATATCGACCAGCGTACCGGCCCCGGCAATCTGATCATAGAAATCGTCGGATTCAAGGAGTTCACGAGCAACCTCGACCGCATCCCGGACGGCCCGTTCCTCGTCAGTCGCCATGGCCCGCTCCCCGCACATGATCAGAAGGAGGACGAGGGTCGCCGATAATGCATTTTTTACCATGGAAAAAATCCTCCGGGAAAAGTAATGAGCGCAATGCCGAACGGCCCGTTCGTGTTGATCGACCCGCCGCATCGATAAAGGTTCCGAGCAACAGGCAATCGTAAGGGGGCTAGTTTACGTCGCGCCCGACGGAATTCCCAATCGGCGCGAAGCGTCACAAAAAAATTGGCGGGAGACCTTGCGTCCCCCGCCATTCGCTTCGAAACTCTTTCAGGCCGCGATCAAATCCGTTGCCGGATCACGCTCGCAATGCCAAACAAGATGTTATTTTCCCTATCACTAATCCTCAGAACTGGTACTTGAGTTCAAAGAACACTTCGTCGTAATTGCGCAGAGCGCCGAGACCCTCGCGCGCCAGGCCCAAGACGGACGTCACATATGGATCCTGTACGAAGTCAGGGCCCGTCGCGATGAAGTTGGTGAAGGGACCGGTGTCATGCGTCGTATTCTCGTCGCCTTCCCAGATGAGGTGAAAACCACCCTTGACGGACCAGTGGTTATCGATCAGCCATTCGACGTTGAACCCCGCAACGTGGGAGTTGGTAGCCTCTTCCCACACGTAGAACCCGACCGGTTTCACGGTGTCGCGCATATAGTTCGCGAGGAAGAAGAAAGTCGTGATCCAGTTGTGTTCGTCGACGAAGTACCCGGTGTTCTTGTCGCCCTCGTGATCCCAATACCAGGTATCGAAGATCTGCAGGGAGAGGAAGAACGTGCGGGTCCTGTTCAGGAACGGGATGAAGGTCGGACGGTCGAAACCGAGCGAAAATCGCATGACGTCGCTGTTGTCGACCCAGTCGGCCGAGCGGGTGTTGTTGACCAGCTCATCGAAAGTCCACGAAGACTCGATGCGCAATACGACACCGGACCAGGACTCGAAGTAGTCTACCGCGAGACCGACCGTGTGCGCCCGGTCGTGCACGATGGAGGTTTGGCCGCCGGCCACCGGGCTGCAGAAGGTGCCGCCATACTGCGATCCGCAATTGAAGAACGGCGCATAACCGCCCGCGGCACCACCGGCGCCCGCGAGCACCGGGTCCACCCCACTCCACAAGGGCTGGTAGTTACCGGTAGCCAGAGCGTTTTGTGCCGCCATTGCCAGTGCCGGGTCATTGGCGCCGTTGGCTAACAGACGTGCGGCCATTTGCGGGGTAGTGACCACTATCGGGTCATTCACGCCGGCCAGAACAGCGCCGCCGAAAACGCCGGAATTATTTACCGCTGAACCCCCTATTCCCGTCGCGTAGGGCGTGAGAACGCCGGCGGCGATTCGCGCCTGCGCGAATCCGAGCGGGGACGCGGCGGGCGCACCGCCAGCCGGCACACCATTGATCGCGTTGATGTCCTGGCGCAGGGCATTCAAGTCGCCGATGAGCACATCATTCGGTGCCAGTCCAGTGATGTAGCGCGTCGGCAGGTTGACCGAATGGAACTTGAATACCGGGATGTCGCCCCAGCCATACCAGTGCGAGAGGGCGACACGAAAATCGCTGACACGAAACTCCCAGCGGAAGCCGGCTTCCGTGTTCTCGATATCCCAATCCGGCCGCTCGCTGTGGCTCAAACCGACGGGCTGTCCAAAGCCTGAGGGCAGACGGGGGTCGTTCGGACCCAGCGACCCACAGGTATCGGACGTGGCAAACACGGTACCGTTGGTATTCAGCCCGTTGGCGTTGCCACCGGCGGCGGTGTTTGCGTCCACGCAGGGCTCTACCGAGAAGTAGGTGTTGAAGATCGCGAAAGTACTGGTGTCCTTAGAAAACGGATGCGCCCAGAAGTGGGACGGGTTGCCCAGACCTATGGGCTGAAACTCGTCGAAATTCCACACCACCTGAAAGGCGTTGTCGGTCAAGGGCCCGATAGAACCGGCCTTGTACTGGATCGACGCCATCCACTGCGGGATGCGGATGTCCTCGAAGGAGTCGAAGAAGAAGTGCTGGCCGAAGTCGACCGGGTTGATCAAGTCCTGCAAGCGGAAGAAATCGGTCTTGCCCCAGACGATCTGCTGCTTGCCGACGCGGATCCACCAGTCGCCGATAATGCCGTCCACGTACATTTCGCGGAAAGGATAAAAGCGACCGTTCGAATCCGTATTGCCCGTCGCGACGTCGAGGTTGTCGACGTTGAGGTCGACACAGCGGTGGCAATCCAGGTTCAGGTTCGAGGATTTCTGCACGACCAGTGGAAACGCAGACTGCCCCGCCCCAAGGCTCGAAGTTCCGAAAAAGGTAGAGTTCGTATTGGATGGTTTGTTGTTTTCCGCGGTCCGCTGGAAGGCGACTTCGAAGTTCTGTGCGAGGAAACTCGGGTTGGCCAACCCGTGCTGCACGAGCCTGCCGATGCCGCCCGTGGTATGCGTGCTGACATGGGGGCCTGTACCGGCCACAGCGCGCCCTCCGAGGATGAAGTCAAATCCCGCGAACCCCAGGCCATCGTTGGCGAAATTGAACGTGTCGAGATCCGACCGCCCGGGTTGCGTGGTGCCGTCACCAACGCGATTGCTGGACAGGTCGCCCATGTCCTGCACGATGTCGTACTCGGGCCGGGCGATCACCACGAAGGCCAGTTCATCGAAAATGCCGATGTCGGTGTATTCCAGTGCTGCCTCGACCTGGAACTTCTGAATCCACTGCCCGAGGTGCGACGAACCCGCGAACAATCTTGCGCGTGTTTCACTCTTAAGAAACCCTTCGACTATCAGTTCGCCACCCAACGCGTCGATGACGATGCGGGCTTGTACCGGCATGGCAAGGACTGCCAGCAACAGCAAAGCCAGGGTCGCTTGTAAAGCGCCTTTAAAGTACGACATGGTTTTATCTCCCATGGTTTCCCCGTATTGGTAATGACCGCGAGCGCCGTTCAGGTGCCCTTGGCCGGTTCATGCTCATGATGTGCAAGCGATAAATCTTCGACGGCGCGGCTGCCCTCGTCGCCCGTATCCATTTCGTCGAGGTGTGTCTTCATCACGAAGCTCGGTTTGAAAACTTTGACCAGGAGCGGCAGCAGCGAGATGGCGCCGATCATGTTGCTGACCATGAGCAGTGACAGCAGCATCGCCATTTCGCTGTTGAATCGCAGTGAAGAACCCGGAATCCAGTAGAAAATACCCGCGACCACGGTGACCGCGGTGAACAATACCGCCGCGCCCGTCGTCGACAGCGCCACCCGTACCGCATCGTCGATGGTGCGGTGGCGCACTTCCTCGCGGATGCGGTCCAGCATGTAGATCGCGTAGTCCACGCCGATACCGATACCGACGGCCGTCACCGGCAGCGTGTTGACGTTCAATCCGATGCCGCGAAAACCCATGTAGGCGCGGTTGATCAAAACGGCCATCGCCAGTACCACGAACACCAGCAAGGCCGCGGTCACGGAACGGTAGGTCAGCATCACCGAGGTCATGACGACGACCATGATGAGGAGCGTCTGCAGTAATTCGGATTGCTCGACTTCCTGGTTCGCTGCCGCGGTTGTGCCGATGATGCCACCCGCAAAGCGCGGCGTGACGCCCTCGATGGGATGCGCCTCGAGGAATTCCTCGGCGGCGTCGATCGCTGCGTATACCGTTGGCCCGGTCGCGTCCTTGAAGAACACGACGAAGTTCGCCGTGCGGCCTTCGAGATCCATGTACTCGAGAATGACGCCCGGAATGGCCGCGCCTGCCTCGTACATGAACAGGGTATTGCCGACGTCGCGCTGCGTTGACGGCACCAGCGACCAGCGTGGGTCGTCATAGTGATACAGGCGGTTGATCGAGCGCACCAGGTTCGGAATATCGCGGGTGCCGCCAAAGTTGATCGTATTCGCCATGTGGCGGCCGAATTCCTCCATCACCTCCACGACTTCGGGTTTCTTCATCGTGTGGGCTTCTTCGGACTCGAAATAGATGCTGAACTGGTTGGCGCCCGCGAACTTGCCGGCGATTTTCGCGGCGGCAAGGTTGTATTCAGATTCCTGGAAAAGGATCGGCGATCCCGGTTTGTTCTCGCCCACGACCGCGTCCTTGGCGTAGTAAACAGCGATCACAATCAAAATGCCCGCAAAACCGAAGATCGGTACGGATGCCTTTGGCGAGGTCAGAAACACCGACCAGCTCGCCATGATCCGCGCGTAGACGTGCTTGTGCTCTTCGTCGCGACTCACCTTCGGCGCCGGCAGGTAGGACAACATCAGGGGCACCAGTATGGTCACGGTGAGCAAGTTGCTCATAGACCAGAAGCTGCAGAAAATTCCGAGTTTCGCAATGATCGGGATCGAGGAGACGGCGAGTACCAAAAGCCCCCCGGCATCGGTGAAAATGGCGATCGATGCCGGTACGATGAGCTCGCCCATGCTCTTGCGCACGGCCGCGTCGCGCGTTGCGCCGAGGCGGATCTCGTCGTGGTAGCGCTCCATCATCTGCACGCAATGGCTCGCGGTGCGCGCCGAGATCAAGATCGGCACGACCAGAATCAGCGGATCGAGGTTGTAGCCCAACCACCCGACCAGGCCCAGCCCCCAGATCGCGGCCATGCCGGTGCCGAGCATCGGTACGATGACGCCGGCCAGTGACCTAAAGTGCAGAAAGAGCAGCAGCACCATCACGCCGAACGTAATGCCGAAGATCAGTGCCAGTTCCGACGAATGGTAGTAGATCCACCCCTTCAACATCGGCTCACCGGCGACATAGAGCTTGGTTGTACCGCTCGCTTCGACTTCGGCCTTGAGTTCCTGCAAGCGCGTGAAGATCTTGTTGTAATCCAGGCGTTCTTCGTCGAAGCCGGCCAGTATCAATGCTGCTTTGCCGTCCGCCGAAATGTAGGTGCCGTAAATGATGTCGTTGTTGAACGATTCTTCCCGGAGTTTCTTGAGGCCTTCCGGATCGGTCGGGATAATCCGTGGCAGGACGGGTTCGGATTTGATTAAACCACCCGAGGTGGTGCGGATACGCCGGATCTTCGGATGCGCGATGCTCGCCACCTGGTAGTGGTTGACGCCCTGAATGATGTCGACCTCTTGGGTCACGAGCTTTATTTTATTCAGCGTTTCAACCGTGAAGATATCTCCTTCGCCCACGACTTCGAGTGACATGGTGACGACATTGGCGCCGCCAAAGGTTTGCTTCATCCGGTTGTAGTTTTTGATGTAGGTGTGCTTCGCCGGTAATAGATCCGCGAAGCGGGAATACACTTCGATCGACGGTAGCGCATAAGCGAGAATCAGGGTGGGGACGAGCACGAACAAGATCGTGATCAGCCGGTGATCGAGAACCCAGTTCGCGACCTTTTGGCCTCTTCTGACGGCGTCTTCGGCGTGTTGCAAGTCTTCTCCCCCTGGGTTCCGCTGTGCAGACGTGTAAATACAACGGCTGCAGTCCGCGGCAACGCGGATTTTGACATGGTTGTTGCAAAAGATAAACAGTGATCATGTTGCATTGGCGCAACATATTTCTTGTTGAAAAATCATTTGAAGCCTGTTCTGCCAAATCATTAGTCAATGGAAGTTCATTGCAGCCGCCTCGATTGCGTCGATGAGGGCTCGAGAGGCACACCGAACGGCATCGCCATCGAGGGTTTTGACCCATGGCTTGATCCCGAAGGCCCGATCGTCGGGGTGTCCGCCAAGCCGATTACGGAATCAGGCAAAATCGGCGCGAATAGGCCGTCCGGCAATGGCCTCCAAGCCCCCCCCGCCTGCGGCGGTCCACATTGGATTTGCGCCATCCCTGGCGCTCAACCTGTGAGCGCGCTTCGCGTCCAATTCTGTACCCGACAGAATTGTGTTGCGGACGAATATGTCTGGATAAAGACGCCGCTTCGCGCCGGCTACCAGCCGGAGAGCCGGGCGACTTGATTGAAGATTATTACGGGACAACGCGGTAGTATTTTCCATATCTTGTGTTCATTCGTGACGAAGATTCGGTCCGCGTCGGGCGCGTAATACACACGGGTGAGACACGGGTGCCCTGCAAACGTCCGCGACCTTTATCGGGAAAATTTAGGGGCTTATATGCGTGCCTACCCAAGATCGTGGCTGCGTAGGGGGGAGGCTGCCATGATGGGGACGTGCGGCTATTCAGCGTCACATGTAAAAGAAGTCTGGATTCCGTCAAGGTTATCCTTCCCGGTGTTATCTTGGGCTTGGTGCTCTGGGGGGTCCAAGTGATGTTGCCGCAAGTATCCCCATGGATCCCATTTGGATTGGCTTTTCTGTGCGCTGTTCTTTGGCTGATAGTGCATTACATCGATCGAGAGACTTCCGCCTCCCCCGCGTTTCCTCCCGCAACATCCAGCGCCGTAGTGAATAAGAGAGCTGGACCAAGATCTCGTTACCCCGGCTTAAGCCCAATCGCCGCTTTCACCCTCTTCGTGTCTTCCGCGCTCATTACTTTGGCAATGATTTGGTGGTTGGTGCCCGGTGGGTGAGGCTGCCATGATCAAGGGGTGGAGTGGATCGGAATTGCGGCCCTTGTCATCAGCCTCATCGCGGTGTTCGTGGAAATGTATTTAAGCCGCTCCAGATATAAGGAGATTAAACGCACTCAGGATCGCATCCTGGATTACCTACACCGCGAATTCGACGCGAAGATTGAGGCCGATACCAAGTTCGATGCACCGGAAATGACTGTGAAGATAGGTAAGAGGCCCGCTGAAAAACCCACGTTTCGCTTGACATTCCGTCGATGGTTGGGTAAACTGTTTCCATAATTAGGAGGCAGGATCATGGCACATAAAGCACCAGGGAAACACTACCGCAAAGGCCTCACGCTGATCGAACTTACCCGCATGTTTCCCGATGACGCAACAGCCGAGCGATGGTTTGTCAAAGCGCGCTGGCCGGATGGCGCGCACTGCCCGTGCTGTGTCTCCCTTAACGTGCAGGAGCGCGCGACGCGCAAGCCGCAGCCCTATCGCTGCCGAGATTGCCGCAAGGATTTTTCGGTCAAGCTCGGCACGCTTATGGAAGGATCAAAACTCGGCTTTCAGATATGGGCGATGGCGATCTACCTAATGATGACGGGCATCAAAGGCACGTCCAGCATGAAGCTTCACCGCGACTTGGGCATCACACAGAAAACCGCGTGGCACCTAGCGCACCGGATCAGAGAGTCGTGGAGCGACCCAGACTCGCCTTTCGCGGGGCCGGTCGAGGTGGACGAAACCTTCATCGGTGGCAAGGAAAAGAACAAGCACGCCAACAAGAAGCTACGGGCGGGCCGTGGTGGCGTCGGCAAGGCCATCATCGTCGGAGCCAAGGACCGCGCGACCAACGCAGTGAGCGCCACTGTGGTTGGCAACACGGACGCCAAGACCCTACAGGGCTTCGTCGGCGAGCGCGCCGCCAAGGGCGCGACGGTTTACACCGACGATCACGGCGGATATCAGGGTATGCCGTTCGAGCATGAAACCGTGAAGCACAGCATCAGTGAGTATGTGAACGGCATGGCGCATACCAACGGGATAGAGTCGTTTTGGAGCCTGTTGAAGCGCGGTTATCACGGTACTTACCACCATATGAGCGAGAAGCACCTAGGCCGCTACATTGGTGAATTCTCCGGTCGCCATAATGATCGCCCCGCTGACACTATAGACCAGATGGAGGCTGCTGCTCGTAGCATGGTCGGGAAGCGGTTGCGTTATAGGGATTTGGTCGCGTGACTGCCAACTGGCGCAACCGGACGCTGTTCCACGGCGATAACCTGCCCTTCCTCCGTGCCATGAATTCGGGGTCCGTGGAC
Source organism: Gammaproteobacteria bacterium (assembly GCA_963662545.2). GTDB lineage: Bacteria > Pseudomonadota > Gammaproteobacteria > JAYYZW01. The sequence goes on along the minus strand of CAXXLL010000002.1, from coordinate 1,997,312 downwards.
CTCATCGCCACGGACCCGCCGTTCAACAAAGGGCGTGACTTCCACGCAACACCAGACAGCCTTGCCGCAGGGGCGCGCTTTCAAGATCGCTGGTCGTGGGAGAGGGACGTGCATCAGGAATGGGTGGATGAGATCGCCGACGATCATCCTCGTGTTATGAACATGATCCAAGGCTCACGGTCCAGCTATGGCGACGACATGGGGGCATTTCTTTGCTTCATGGCCGTCCGGTTGCTCGCCATGCGCCGGGTGTTGAAGCCTACGGGGAGTATTTACCTCCACTGCGATCCCACCGCCTCGCATTACCTAAAAGCACTCATGGACGCCGTGTTCGGCAAGAACTATTTCCAGAATGAGTTGGTATGGCGGTATTCGTGGGGCTACCACACGGCGAAAAGGTGGAATCGAAAACACGATCTCATTCTTTATCTACGCAAAGGGGAAAATCTGGTCGTTCAATGCGGAAGAAGTCATGGACAAGCGCGAAAATGAAGTATTGCGGCGACTGGAAACAGGATCTGCGAGCGCGACCATGGCGGCCGATAAGGCGAAGACATCCGATAAGTCTCTTAAATTGCCAGCAGATGTTTGGGATATTCCAACGATAAACGGGATGGCCAGTGAACGGGTCGGCTACCCAACACAGAAGCCGCTAGCGCTCTATGAGCGGATGATCCGCGCCAGTTCCAACCCCGGCGACATAGTTCTTGACCCGTTCGCGGGATGCGCCACCACGCTTGTGGCCGCCGAGAGACTGCAAAGGCAGTGGGTTGGCATGGACATATGGGAGAAGGCCCATGAGGTCGTTGTGGACCGCCTGAGGGATGCCACGGGACTATTCGGTGACGTAACGTTCACCGCCGATCCGCCGGCCCGCACGGATGATGGCGAGACCGCAGCACCGTTCCTGCGCGTGAAGGAAAGTGTACGGGAGCCGGAAGGCCAGCGCCTGAGCCGCGCCGAAATGTACGACTTTCTGCTAGGCCAGCATGGCCCGCGCTGTCATGGCTGCGACCGTGGGTTTGACGATCCGCGCTACCTCGAACTGGATCACAACACGCCCCGCGCCGACGGCGGGATCAACCACGTCTCGAATCGCATTCTACTGTGTGGCCCGTGCAACCGACTCAAGAGCAATATCTATACGCTATCGGGATTGCGGCGGGAGAACAAGCGTAAGGGCTACATGGCGACAGGGAGCGCAACATGACTATAGAACCGGCCAAAAAGCGCAGCCGTGGTCGTCCAGTCAAGAACACGATGCCTGAGCCAATCCCCGACACGGCCGAAAACATCGCGCGCTCGATTATGAGAGGCCCACCCAAGAAGAAATGGAATTACATGAAGTCAGTGAAGACGCGAAAATCAAAGGACGGTTGAATTCTGCCCTTGGGTAAACACGTATATAAGTCCCAAAATTTACGGGTGCCGATCGCACAACGGCTCAAACTTATGGCGGCGAGCCGCGTGGTTTTTAAAGCAGCGTGAACGGCAAGGTGAGCCTCGGATCAACCCCAAAAGAAGAGTTTCGCAAGGGTGACAGCGTGATCAGTTCGGATGATTTCAGAACCGCCTGCGGCCTGTGGGCTTCCGGCGTGTCGATCGTCACCACCGTCGATACGGACGGAAAACCGTTTGGCCTCACGATGAACGCGGTCACTTCGCTGTCGCTCGATCCGCCGATGTTTCTGGTGTGTGTTGACAACGGGTCCGACACGCTGAAGGCGATGCTGGACAGCCGGGTATTTTGCGTCAACGTCCTGACGCAGGCGCAGCAGGAACTGTCGAACCGCTTTGCCAAAAAGGGGAACGATAAATTTTCGGGTGTAGAATATGCCGGCGGAAGGACCGGGGCGCCCATTCTCGCCAACACCCTGCTATCGATTGAATGTAAGGTGAGTGAAGTGGTGGCTGGCGGGGATCATCAGATCTTCTGCGGCGAGGTCGAGCACGTCTTCGCCAATGACTCGGCGGAAACCGAGCCCCTGCTCTATTACCGCGGACGCTACGGCAGCGTCAACCAAGCTTGACGACGCACGGCCAACCGTTCGGTCTTGTGTCGCATGCGGTGTTATTGCTATTTTAGCGCGCCTGTCCGCGGGGGGGAGTCACCCAGGTCGCCTATGATGCGCGACTTGGAATCCCAATTGTGAATTCAACTCAAATTTATTCCGAATGGCTGAGGCGATGATTGCAAACCGATTACGATCTTTTTCCGGGGCCCTGGTTCTGCTCGCGTTGATGGGCCTGGTCCCGGCACTTACCCTTGCCTATGGCGGCGCGTCGACTGCAACGAAACGCTCGGTGCAGCGGACTGATTTTCTCGATGCAGCCTACCTGCCGGGGCTCGAGCGCATCGTCGTCACGGGCCATCACGGTCTCGTCGGCACGCTCGAGGTCGGTGAGTCCTCCGCGCAACTCCATCTCATCGCAGACGTCCCCAATGAAGATTTCACCGCGCTTGGAAAAATGTCCGATACCGACGTGCTGATCGGGTCGTCGACCGGCCGTGTCTATTGGTTCGATGGCAAGACCATCGAATTCATCGCGGCATTGTCGGAATACAATGAGCCCGTACTCGATATCTCGGCCGAAGGCGGTAATGTATGGGCCGTAGGCGGGCGCGGTTTACTGGCCAGGAGTACGGACGGCAGGGAATTCGAAATCGTCGACATCACGGAAAGCGAGGTCAAGCAGCCCCAGGTGAGGTTTGTCGGCGACCACGAGGCGGATTGGTATCTGGGCATCAGTAACCTGAAACTCGATTCGATCAAGTTCAGCGCTACGGTCGGCGGTAAACCCGCGGAGACGCCCGCTCATTACGAAGTACTTGCGGACACAGGATTCGTGCAGGTCAGCACACCACTTGACCAGGACCCGCCGGCGACGATCGAACTCGATTTCAATCCCGGTCCGCCGTTCCGGCCCGGCGACGTATCGTGGAATGTCGTCCTGGTGGAATCCGGTAAGGTGACCATTGCCGGTGAATTCGGCATGATCCTGCAAAGCGAGGACAATGGCGCGACCTGGGTGAGACGGGATACCGAGATCGTACCCCACGAACCGGAACCCGCTTACTGGCTCGCCGGCGTTCAAAAAGGCGATGAGATGTGGCTGACCGGTGCCGGCGGCGTGAGTCAGGTGAGCCACGACGGCGGCGAGACCTGGTCGGATAATCCCAGTTCGGGTCGCGAAGGTATTTTCGGGGTTACGATCGGCGATGACGAGAAACCCGTCATCGCGGGTGCGGTCGGTCTCATCGGCCTGCTGGACGGTGGCGAGTGGCAGCTCGCCGATCGAACGGTATTGAATCTCCTGTCGTGGCTGAAGACGCCCATCGCGATGCCCGATGGATCGATGGTGGTCACGGGCGGACGCGCAACCGCCATCCGGTTCAGGGATGGCGAATGGACGCGTATTCCCGTCAAATTCTGAATAAACACTCGCTAAACAACCGCGTTCTAAGGACGTGGATGTCTAGAATCTATCTCTAAATTATTCGCATACGCGAATAATTTAGAGATAGATTCTAGTGTGCTGTCCCGTAATAAACTTCGATAAGTCGCGCAGGACTCGTGCCGCGATGCAAGGCGCGAGGAGGCGTCGTATCGGGAATACGGCAACGACGAGCAACGCCGCAGCGTGGTGCGAGGACCAGCGAATTATGAAGGTTTATTACGGGACAGCACACTAGTACCCGGCGATGATTTCCCTGCGCCGAAAACACGAGACGGTGTGGTCATTGACGAGCCCGGTGGCCTGCATGTGCGCGTAGACGATGGTCGTACCAACGAACTTAAATCCGCGCTTTTTTAGATCCTTGCTCAGGCGGTCTGACGCGGGGCTCGTCGCGACGAAGTCCGCGCGTTTGCGCAGCACGTTGACTTTTGGCTTGCCTTCGACGAACGACCAGATGTAGTTGCAAAAACCGTCATAGGCCTGCTGCACTTCGAGAAAAGCCCGTGCGTTGCCAACGGCTGCTTCGATTTTCAATCGATTGCGGATCAGCCCTTTGTTCTGCAACAGCACTTCGATCCGCTTCGGCGTGAAGCGCGCGACCTTTACCGGATCGAAGGCTGCGAAAGCCTTGCGGTAATGTTCGCGCTTTTTCAGGACTGTGTACCAGCTCAAGCCCGCCTGGGCGGCTTCGAGCGTTAGGAATTCAAACATGACTTGATCGTCGTAGACCGGCACGCCCCACTCCGTATCGTGATACGCGACGTAGTCGGTCTTATCGAGGTCGACCCAGGGACAGCGTTTGAGCGGCTTTGCGTTCATCTAAATGGCGCCGGTTCGTCAATCCGCCAGGCTCGCGACGATAGTGTCCGCGATCGGGAAGGCGGAGGTCGCCGCCGGCGAAGGTGCGTTGCAAACGTGAACGCTGCGCGGCGTACGTTTCAATAGGAAATCGTGAATCATATTGCCTGCACGCGTTACCGCCTGCGCGCGAATACCACATTCATGATCGCGCAGATCGTCGAGCCTCAGGGCCGGACAATAATTTCGCACCAGGTTCAAGTAACGCTTGCGGCTCGCGGCATGCACCAACTCGGTTAAACCGGCCCGTGGAAAACGGGCCAGCATTCGCCAGGTACCGGCGAACCCGAACATTTCCCGCGCGTCGCGAACGTCGAACGCCCAACGGCGATACGCTTCGCGCTCGAATGCAAGCATGGCGGTGGGTCCTACCGTAATCGAACCATCGACCGTCAAGGTCAAATGAACGCCAAGAAAGGGTAAGCGCGGATCGGGCACCGGATAGATCAGGGTGGAGACGAGCGTTGAACGCGCTTGCGGTAATCGGTAGTAATCGCCGCGAAACGGTACGATCGCAAAATCGATCTCGAGGCCCGCCATGCGCGCAAGGCGATCCGCTTGCAGGCCGCCGCATACGATCAGGTGTTTCGCGGTGAATGGTCCGCGATTGCTTCCTATCCGAACTTCGTTAGTTCGCTCGTCGATCGATTCTACTCGCGTGTTCAGGCTGACTGTGCCCCCGCCGTCTTCGATGAGGACTGCGAGTGTCCGGCACAGCGCCGCATAATCGGCGATGCCGGTATCGGTAATTTTCAGTGCGGCGACGCCCGTCACATTGGGCTCGAGATCGCGAATCGCGATTCCATCCAGATACTCGCAGTGACAGCCGTTCTTCGTGGCGCGATCACCGATGCCGGCTAAACGTTCGCGCTCGGCGTCGCTGGTGGCGACGATGAGCTTGCCGCAACGGCGATATTCGACGGCGTTGTTCTCGCAAAATTCTATCGTTCGGCGAATCCCTGCGCGGCACAAGCGTGCTTTCATACTGCCGGGTGCATAGTACACGCCCGCATGAATCACGCCGCTGTTGTGACCGCTTTGATGGGTTGCAACACGGGCTTCCTTCTCCAGTACCGCGACTGCGGCATCGGGGAACCTGTCCTGCAGCCGTCGCGCCGTCGCCAGGCCGACGATGCCCGCGCCAACCACCAGGTAGTCGTAGTGCTCCTGCATTCCGATGATCAGGTACGTTGTTATACGAGCGCCGGAGACGCTTCGATGACGGTCGGCAAGATCGGTCTCAGGCGTCGAAATTGAAGCATATGGACTTATCCAGACCTATCATCCCTTTTTATGCCGTCGCTGGCGCGCGGTGCTTCCAACGCCACCACTTTGCCTGGATTCATCAGACCTTTGGGGTCTAGCGCGCGTTTGATCGTGCACATGAGTTCGAGCGAAACATCCCCGGCATATTGAGCGAGTAAATTCCGTTTGAGTTGGCCGATGCCATGCTCCGCACTGAAGCTTCCGTTCATTTCGTGCGCGAGGTCGTGAACGATGCGGCTGATACGGTCGCCGTGGGATCGCTTAAAAGCGAGGGCATCGGCGTTGCCTGGCGCCAGCACGTTGAAATGCACATTGCCGTCGCCAATATGGCCGTAAATCGACAGGCGCGCATCCGGCCACTCCGCTTCGATCGACTGACGCGCGTGTTCGATAAAGCGCGGGACGTCGATAATGGTGACTGAAACGTCGTGCTTGATCGATCCGCCCAACCGTTTCTCCGCTTCTGGAATCGATTCGCGGATCTGCCACAAAGCGCGTCGCTGTGCTTCGCTTTGGGCAAGCGTCGCGTCAAGAACGAGCCCGTCCGCCATGGCTGTCGCGAAGGCCTGTTCGATGGGCACGGCGTCCGTCGCACATTCCGTGAGCACGTAGTGGGTGTAATCACCTTCGAGCGGCTGCCTGACATGGGTCAGGGCTGCGATGACGTGGGCCAGAGACAACGATGAAACGTATTCAAAAGACGTCACGGTGTCGCCGCTCTCCGCACGTAATCTGGCCAGCAACTCGCAGGCCGCTTCGATGTCGGTTACGGCGGCCCAAGCCACACAGGATGAGCGTGCGCGCGGGAATAGCTTGACGACCGCCGCCGTAATTATTCCCAGGGTTCCTTCCGCCCCCAGAAACAGTCGTTTGAGATCATAGCCGGTGTTGTCCTTTCGCAAGGCCGACAAGCCTGGCAGGATGCGGCCGTCGGGCAAGACCACCTCCAGGCCCAGCACGAGATCTCCGGCCGTCCCGTATTTGAGCACCACGACCCCGCCGGCGTTAGTCGACAGATTGCCCCCGATCTGGCAGCTGCCCTCCGAGCCCATGCTCAATGGAAACAGCAAACCGTGTTCGACCGCTGCCTGTTGCGCGCTCGCCAGGACGACGCCCGCTTCGAGGGTCATAGAATGGCCGCTGCTGTCGACCTCGAGCACGCGATTCAGGCGTTCGAGGCTGATCACCAGTTGCGAGCCCGAGTCGTCAGGCGTCGCACCGCCGCAATATCCGGTGTTACCACCCTGGGGCACCATTGCGATGCTGTTTTCGTAACAGATTCGCACGACCCGGCTCATTTCATCGGTCGAACCAGGACGCACGACCGCGCGTGCCCGTCCCTGGTACAGACGGCGTTCGTCGACGAGATAGCGCGCCGTCAGCTTTGTGTCAGTGAGGAGGTTGGCTGGGCCGACGACACTTGCGATTTTCGAAAGCGCGTCCACCGGATTTCGCGCGCCGCAGCGAGCGGGCGATCAGGCGGCGCGGGCCGCCTCGACGGCGTTCTTGAAGGCCGCACATTCCTGAAAATATTTTTCGGTTGTCTTCGGCATCGGTACCCGCGCAAACGCGATCCATTCGATCAAGCGCTTGCCCTCGCGTACGAGTTTAGCGCCTTGGACCGAAATGGCACGATCTTCCTTCGTCATCGCCCGTGTCGGCTCGAACGCGGCGAGTTTGTCACCGGTCACGACGAAATCTGGCCACACTTCGAAGATCGCAGGGTCGGATTTGATGGTTTCGCTTTCGAGTTTGGCCGCCTTGGCATAGGCAACGACGCTTTCAGGAAGATTCTCGAAACCCCGTACGCTCAAAAAGGTTTCCAGGATTCGCGCGGCAACGGTATCGATGGCTGCCATGGTCTGGGCAATCTTGATATAGCGCGACTCGTAGAAACTGGCGATCGGCATGGAAAAAACCTTCAGCGGTTCGCCCCAGAGTTCGTCGAGCCCCTCCTCGCCGCTGTAATGCTTGACGTGTTTGCCGAGGTCGAAAGCCTCGAGAAAACAGGACTCGCACTCGAGCATGAGTTCGTTCGATTTGGTAATTTCGATACCCCGTTTATTCAGCTCGAAAATCATCGTGAAGATGTCCGAACCGCGATTCAGGAGTGCGCCGGCCAGCATGGCGGCGTTAACGCGTTTGCGCGCTGGCTGCGTTTCATTCTCGAAGGCATGCCGGGCATCGTCGAGGTTGTAGCCGGGTGTATTAATGCCGGGTTCGGTGTGGTGGAAAACCCGCTTGGTCAGCTGATCGATGAGTTCCCTGCGTGCGGCGGCCTTGTTTTTGGGAACTTCGTAATTTCGGATCCAATAGCCGTCATAATAGATGCAATCCTTGCCGTCAATCGTGCATATGGCGCCGTTGACCGCGCTCACCTCGGCGCCGTCCGTATTCTTTTCGGACGCTTCGGAATTCACCGGCACCATCGGCTCGAGTGATCACTCATTGGCTTGCGAGATGAAATTCGACGCTGCTCTTCAGCCGCGATTCACGGGGTTGACCGCGCATCATACTCACTCCCAGGATAGACCGGAACCGGCATTAACGCTTTTTTACAATGTGATCTGCCATCGACGAGGAGTCGGTCGGCTTCGGGAAGGCAATCGAGATCTTTCAATCAGTTGGATAAACGGGCGAGGATGAGGTCTTAGGGAACCTCTGAATAAGTCATGGCCCATCTGCCTTGCCCATGAAATCGCGCAGTTCGGCGTTACGAACCTTGTTAATAGTCCCTGCTATGGCCGGCGATCCGTGCCTTGATCTGCACCATTGCATGAACCATTCAGACCCACCATGACTTATTCAGAGGTTGCTTCGATCTCGACGTTTTGCTTCTCGACGGCACCGAACCCCCGCACGCTTAGGAAAAGTGCCTGTAACTGGGCGGCGGCTACTTACTCGCCCTTGTAAGACAATACACTAGTGTGCTGTCCCGTAATAAACTTCGATAAGTCGCGCAGGACTCGTGCCGCGGTGCAAGGCGCGAGGAGGCGTCGTATCGGGAATACGGCAACGACGAGCAACGCCGCAGCGTGGTGCGAGGACCAGCGAATTATGAAGGTTTATTACGGGACAGCACACTAGTACCTATCTCAAAATTATCCGCATGCGCGTTGTGCGTGGGCGCGCGATGGCGAGGCGCAGTGCGCAGGGCTGAGTTGCTCTATGTACAAGCGCTGCAAAGAAACAAGCGCGCTTTCAGAGCACAACCCTTCGGGCGGGACCCCTTATCACGCATTTTGGCGTTGCTCATCGCTCATTTAGCTTATGCTTTGCCACGCTCCTCGCTCCTTGAACTGCGTGAAAATGGCCCCCGGCGCACACGCGGATAATTTTGCAATAGGTTCTAGATTTGTCATCAAACCACCAACGCATAAAGCGCTCACGTAGCGCGGGAGAACGACGTGGGACCATTAGCGGGACTTCGCATCATCGAACAGGCCGGCATCGGTCCGGGCCCCCTGTGCGGCATGATGCTGTCAGATATGGGCGCAGTAGTGTTGCGCATCGATCGAAAGATCCCCGTGCGGGCATATCCTGGCGAAAAATGGGATTCTTACAACCCCGGCAAGTACGGCCTGCTCAATCGGGGCAAACGCTCGATCGCACTCGATCTGAAAAAATCCACGGGAGTCGATGCGGCCTTAAAGCTGCTCGATTCAGCCGACGGTATGATCGATCCTTTTCGGCCAGGCGTACTTGAACGCCTCGGCCTCGGGCCCGATGTTTGCCTGGAACGCAACCAACGCCTCGTGTACGGGCGCATGACCGGTTGGGGACAGACCGGGCCGCTTGCCCACGCGTCCGGCCATGACGCCAATTACATTGCAATTGCCGGCGCGCTCCACCTGCTTGGCCGCCCCGGCGAAAAGCCGTACGCGCCGGCAAATTACGTCGGTGATTACGGCGGTGGCGCCTGTATGCTCGCCTTCGGCATGGCTTGCGCCTTTTTCGAAGCGCGGGAATCGGGCCATGGTCAGGTCATCGATGTCGCCATGTGTGAGGGCGCGGCGTTGTTGACGACCATGATGTACGGCATTCACGCGCAGGGGGCATGGCGAGAGAAAGGCAAAAACCGCATCGACGGCGGCGCGCATTTTTACGATACCTATGAGACCAGCGACGGCAAATACATCACCATTGCCGCCGCCGAACCGCAGTTCTATGAACTCTTGTTGGACTTGCTAAAAGTCACGGACGAGGGTCTGAGGAACGACCGTATGAACGCCGAGCGCTGGCCTGAATTCAAGGAAAAGTTCGAAGCGATATTCAAGACGCGAACGCGTGATGAATGGGATCAACTATTGTTGGGTACGGACGCCTGTTACGCGCCGGTGCTCGACTTCGAAGAAGCGCCGCGCCACCCGCACAACCGGGCACGCCAGGCTTTCATCGAGATCGAAGGCGTCACGCAACCGGCGCCCATGCCCCGTTTCAGCCGTACCGCACCTGAGGTGCCGAGCGCACCGCCACTCGCCGGCCAGGATAACGACGCGGCGCTGGTCGATTGGGGATTCAGCCTCGACGAAGTCGATGCGTTGAAGAAAACCGGTGCGTTGTAGCGACAGGCCTGTTAAGAAACCTCTGAATAAGTCATGGCACTTCTGCCTTGCCCATGAAATTGCGGAGCCTTACGTTCCGAACCTTAGCCCTAATTCCCGCTATGGCCTGCGGTTCGTGCCTTGATCTGCGCCATTGCATGAACAATTCAGACGCACCATGACTTATTCAGAGGGTCCCTAGCACGCGTGCTAATCTCAGCTACCGATGTCCGAGTCCTCATTGACCATACCCTACCCCGACGACTGGCACGTTCATCTGCGCGACGGGCCCCTGCTCGATGCCGTGATCGCAGACACCGCGCGCCATTTCAGACGCGCGATCGTCATGCCGAACCTCACTCCGCCCGTGACCTTGGCGATGGACGCCGATGCTTACCGGCGGCGTATCGAAAAGAGTCTTCCCGATGGTTCGCAATTCGAGCCCCTCATGACTTGTTACCTGACCGATACTACGCAAATCGACGATTTACTTGCCGGCGCGCGCGACGGAGTTTTCACCGCGGCCAAGTTGTACCCGGCTGGCGCGACGACCCATTCGGAAGCGGGCGTTACCGATATCCGCCGGCTCGACGGTGTGTTCGAGGCGATGTCCGGGGTGGGCTTGCCCTTGCTCGTGCACGGTGAAGTAATCGATGCGGACGTCGACGTATTCGATCGCGAAGCGGTCTTCATCGACCGCGTGCTGGATCCGCTGCGACAGCGCCATCCGGAACTCAAGATCGTGTTCGAGCACGTTACGACGGCAGATGCGATTGACTTCGTTCTGGCCGGCGACACGCGTTGGCTGACGGCGACGATCACGCCGCATCATCTCATGATCAATCGCAATGCGATGTTCGCCGGCGGCCTGCGTCCTCACATGTACTGCCTGCCGCTCGCTAAGCGCGAACGTCACCGGCGCGCCTTGCGTGGCGCCGCGTGTTCCGGCGACGCCCGCTTCTTTCTCGGTACCGACTCTGCGCCGCACCCTGCAACAACGAAGGAATCAGACTGTGGATGCGCCGGTATCTACAATGCGCCGGTCGCACTGGCTGCATACCTGCGGGTGTTCGAGGAAGAACGCGCGCTCGATCGGTTCGAGGCGTTCGCATCCTTGAATGGTCCCGCGTTTTACGGCCTGCCGGTGAATGATGCCGAGATGAGCTTCGAACGTCGAACGCGCGACGGGAAGCGGCACACCCGATCCTCGAAGGCCGGGACGATCGTCGTGTTCGACCCGCCGGGTGAACTTCACTGGCAGGCTGTCGACGCATCGTGAGCGCCTCCCCGGCCTGGCTCGCCTACGATCGGGAGCACCTCTGGCATCCCTACAGCTCTATGGTCGATCCCCCACCGGTCTTTCCGGTGATCGGTGCTGCGGGAACGCGTATTCAACTCGCCGACGGGCGCGAACTCATCGACGGTATGGCATCGTGGTGGTCCGCGATACACGGCTACAACCATCCACGCTTAAACGACGCCGTGCGCGTCCAGCTCGACGCCATGGCCCACGTCATGTTCGGTGGATTGACCCACGAAGGCGCGGTCGATCTGGCGCGGCGACTGATCGATCTTGCGCCGGCCGGACTCGAACACGTGTTCTTCGCCGATTCGGGATCCGTCGCGGTCGAAGTCGCCATAAAAATGGCTTTGCAGTACCGCGCAGCCCGCGGTGAGCCCCAACGCCGGCTGCTCACCATACGCGGCGGCTATCATGGCGACACCTTCGGCGCGATGGCAGTCTGTGATCCGGTCACCGGCATGCACAGCCTGTTCAGCGAGGTGTTGCCACAACATCTGTTCGCTCCACGGCCGGATATCGCTTTTACCGCGGCGTGGGATCCTGCAGATTTCGAGCCCTTTCGCGCGCTCGTCGAAGCGCATGAGAAGGACATCGCCGCCGTTGTGCTCGAACCCGTGGTACAGGGAGCGGGAGGTATGTGGTTTTATCATCCGCAATACCTCGCGGCCGTGCGCCAAATCTGCGACGAGCATGGACTGTTATTGATCGCTGACGAGATCGCAACGGGTTTCGCGCGCTCAGGGGAGTTGTTCGGGTGCGATCACGCGCGGATATCGCCGGACATCATGTGCCTTGGTAAAGCACTGACGGGCGGTTACATGACACTTGCCGCAACGTTGACCAGCCGCGAAGTCGCAGACACCATCTGTCGCGGTGAACCCGGCGTGTTCATGCACGGCCCCACTTTCATGGCCAATCCACTGGCCTGCGCTTGCGCGCGCGCGAGCATTGATCTCCTGTTGGAATCCGACTGGCGAAAAAACATCGCGCGCATCGAACGAACGCTCATGCAAGGCCTCGCTCCATGCCGTGAACTCGCGAACGTTCGCGACGTGCGCGTGTTGGGCGCCATTGGTGTTGTCGAAGTCGAAGAGCCCGTCGACATGCATCGGGTACCGCTAGCATTCGTCGAACGGGGCGTGTGGGTGCGTCCGTTCGGACGTTTGATCTACGTGATGCCACCCTACATCATCGACGATGAGGAACTGGCTAGCTTGACGGCGGCTATCGTCGAGGTGGCCTCGGCACTGCCGGGGATGCGATGAATGACCGCCCAGGATAAACGCATGCCCGAATTCGACGACGCCGTAGTGCGCGCCATGGCGAAGTGGCCGAATGTGCCGCAATGCTTCGGGTGGCTAGCACTGGATCGCCGCGGCGGTTGGCGCATTCAGGGTGAACCGATCCGCCACGCGCGTGCGATTGCTTTTCTGTCGCAGCATTATCGGGCGGATGAACGGGGACGTTGGTACGTTCAGAACGGGCCCCAGCGCGTGTTTGTCGATCTCGAATATACGCCCTGGGTGTTCCGCTACCATCCGCAAGAGGGCTTTGCCACCCATACCGGCATCGCTGGTAATGACCTCCAAACCGTTCTGGCCGACGACCAAGGAAACCTTCTGCTAGTCAGCGGCATCGGCATCGGCGTGTTGGACGATCGCGATCTTGAAACCTGCTCGGAGCTGCTGCGATTCGAGGGCGCGGACGACATACCGTCGGCCATGGAGTGGCGAGGTGCGAATTTATCCATTGCGATGATCGAACGCAGTCGCGTCGGCTTGGTATACGGCTTCGATCCCTCGCCGCGGGAATGAGCCGAGCCGTCACCTACTCCCGGTGAGATCGCAGCGATCATGACCCCGATTCATAATGATAATTCAACCGCCATCAAGCCTATTTGCACAGTCGGCATCATGATCGTGTGTATCTGGGCCTACTTCTGGCAGATGACTCTGGGCGGGAGCGGATTCACACAAGCGATCTATGTACTCGGCCTGATTCCAGGCGTGCTGACGGGCCACGCCGCGTTGTCAGAATCGCTGGACCTGATCGCACCGCCCTGGACGCTGCTTACGTCGATCTTTCTGCACGCCAGTTTGCTGTACCTCGCCGGCAACCTGCTGTACCTGTGGGTATTCGCTACCAAGGTAGAGGCTGCTCTGGGCCACGGACGCTTCGTCGGTTTCTTTCTGTTTTGCGCCGCCTGCGCAGCCCTCGTACAGACCGTGGTTTCGCCGCATTCGCTGGTGCCGATGGTCGGTGCCGGCGGCGCCGTATCGGGCGTCCTCGGTGCCTACCTGCTGTTGCATGCGCGCACGCGTGTGCTCGTCATGCTGCCGCTGGGGACTACGCTTGCTCCCCTGGGCGTATCGGCAGGTCTGCTGATCATATTGTGGTTCGTCGTTCAGATCGTGAGTTCACTCCTATCGGACCCGACCGTTCCCGGCGTCGCGTGGCACGCCCATATAGGAGGGTTCGTCGTCGGCACGATCCTGACGCCGTTTTTGAAACGCCCGAGCGTCCCGCTACTCCAATGAGTCCTAGCGGGTAGAAAGCCGCGGATCGGAAGCATCGATATCAGTGTCGTCATTCCAAGCTACAATCGGGCAGACCGGTTGAGCGCAGCGCTGGAATCGGTGTTGGCGCAGACCTTAAAGCCGTCGGAAGTGATCGTTGTCGATGACGGTTCGAGCGACGGCACCGCGGCCTTGATGCGAAACTCGTTTCCAAATGTGCGCTACCTCTACCGGCGCCATCGGGGCGTGAGCGCGGCGCGCAATGAAGGGATCCGCGCTGCTGGCGCGGATTGGATCGCCCTGCTCGATTCCGACGATATCTGGAAAGCCTCGAAGCTCGAACGCCAGGTGGAGGCGCTCGCGGAAGCCCCGCGTTGCCGCTTGATCCACTGCGACGAGATCTGGATTCGCAATGGCCGTCCGATCACGCAGAAAACCAAGCACCGTAAGCACGGCGGCTGGATCTTCGAGCGTTGCCTGCACATGTGTGCGATCTCGCCCTCGAGTGCGCTGCTGCGCCGCTCCGTCTTTGACGATATCGGCTGGTTCGACGAATCACTTCCCGCATGTGAGGACTACGATCTGTGGCTGCGACTCACTGCCCGCGAACCGGTGCTATTCGTCCCGGAAGCACTGGTCGTCAAACACGGCGGCCATGATGATCAGCTATCACGCAGGATCCCGGCGCTCGACCGCTTTCGCATCAAGGCCCTGGTCCAATTGATCGATTCGGGTACCTTGACTGGAATCCAACGTGAAGCGGCGCTTGGGTCGCTGGCCAACAAGCTCGATATTTACATCACCGGGGCGTCTAAGCGGGGACGTGATGTGGAAGCTTCCCGCTACGAGTCGATTCGATGCCGGCTGTGTCCACGGTAAACATCGTTACGGCGCTGAGCAGCGAGGCCGCACCGATCCGCAATGCCTTGGGTCTGCGTCGCGTTTCTACGGAGCCGTTCGAGATCTACGAGGGCGCAGGACTACGCTTGATCATTTCCGGCGTGGGAACTCTCCTAAGTGCCGCTGCCGTCGGATTCCTTGGCGGGCGTGACGGTGCCTCGGGTGGCGACATCTGGATCAATTGCGGCATTGCGGGGCATCGAAACCTGCCTCTGGGCACGCCAGTTCTGGCTGAAAAAGTCACCTCACCGCCTGCGGGCCGTTCGTACTACCCGACTATCTTGTTCAATGCCCCGTGCCGCACCGGCACAGTGTCGACCTACGATCACCCGGTTACGGCCTACCCGTGTGACGCGTGCTGTGACATGGAGGCGGCAGGGTTCGTCACGGCGGCAGTAGCGCTCACCCATGGCGAACTCGTACACGTTCTTAAAATCGTGTCTGATAATAAGGCCTCGGATCTTCATATGATCAACGGCGAGCAGGTCAGGGCATTGATTCGAGGTGGCATCGTGTGTCTGACGGCATTGGTCGAGCGTGTTCGAACCGTCGCAGCACTATTGCCGCCACCGCCCGATCAACGGCGCCTGGCAGGAATTCTTCAGCGCTGGCGATTCACCCATTCCCAGTCCGAGCAGTTGCGCCGATTGCAGCAGCGCTATGCAGCGCTGACGAACGGAGCCGGCCGATTCGGATCGGATCTGAATGACTGTCGCAGTGCCAGCGAAGTGCTTGCTCATCTCAAAGCCTTCGTCGATTCTCTGCCGCTGCTTGTGCGTGCGCCCGAGTAATCGTGATCGATACGATTTACGTCGAAGACGCCGTCGCGAAGCACAGGCGTTCGCGTGAGATCATCGCGAGGTTTAAGAATGCGCGAATCGTAGAGTGCCGGCATTATGGTGAAGTCTTCAATCGACGTCAGCAGAATTTTCGATTGCAGAAAACACGGCCGGCGCTGATCCTCGCGCGAAAGATAAACCGGCGCGTGCTGCCCATTCCGGCGGGGTACGGCATTGACGGTGCCCGCGGCTATTATTTTTCGCACATGCTCAATTGCCTCTATGACTGCCGCTACTGTTTCCTGCAGGGGATGTTTCGCTCGGCCCACTATGTGCTGTTCGTTAATTACGAGGATTTCATTGCGGATATCGAGCGCGTATGCGGGGAAACACGGGAAGACGTCTGGTTCTTCTCGGGTTACGATTGCGACAGCCTCGCACTCGATCCAGTGACGGGCTTCGTCGGAGATTTCGTTCCTGCTTTCGCGAAGTTGAAAAACGCCTGGCTTGAACTGCGTACCAAGAGCACGCAGATTCGCTCGCTCATTGGCATGAAGGCGCATTCGCGCGTGGTTTGCGCGTTCAGTCTTAGCCCACAACCGGTCGTCGCGACCTTGGAACACAGGACACCGGACCTCGACGCGCGGCTCGAAGCGATGCAACGACTGGCGGATTGCGGCTGGCCACTGGGCATTCGATTCGATCCATTGATCTTGATTGAAGATTTTGAGCGTATTTACGGAGAATTTATCGACACCGTGTTTTCGCGCCTCGATGGGAGCACGATTCATTCGGCGACCGTCGGCACGTTTCGTATGCCGTCCACCTTCGCCAAGGCAATCACTCGGCTCTACCCGGAAGAACCACTTTACGCAGGACGCTTCGTGGAGCGGAACGGCAGCCTCGGATATACGGAAGACACCATAGGTGACATGGTGACGTGGACGCTTGAAAGGCTAGGGCAATACTTGCCGCCGAAACGAATTTTCGTGCAAGCGCCCTCAAGCAAGGGGGGGATGACGAGGCGCCGGGAGCGCCCGTCATAAACTAGTTCTAAAATCTCCATGGTCCAAATACCATCGAAATTAACCACAGAGATCACAGAGCAAGACAATAAAATGGGGCATGGTAATGGTCGTTTTTATCTTACCTCGGTGTGCTCTGTGATCTCTGTGGTTTTATTTTGTAGCGCCGTAGTCTTTCGACGTGCCAGTTCAAGCTTTAAGATCGCGCGTATGGCGCGGGACGCATGATCGATGGAGCGCGGCGCCCCTCAGAAGCCACGGCTCCTGTATGACGGTGATTGCCGTTTTTGCGCCTACTGGGTGCGCTACTGGCAGCGCCTGACCGGATCGAAGGTCGAATACCGTCCCTATCAAGAAGTACTGGCGGAGCATCCCGGTCTGACCGCACAAGAATGCCGGCGCGCGGTGCAGTTAATCGAGCCCGACGGGCATTATTCCGCGGGCGCCGCCGCGAGTTTTCGCATCCTTTCTTATGGCGGTTGCGGGATCTACGCCGCGCTACTTCGCCGTAGCCGTCTGGCCACACGCATCTCGGAATGGGGATATACCTTCGTCTCCCGCCGCCGTGATTATGCGGACTCCGCCGTGCGCCTTTTTTGGGGGGGCGAGCGGTACCCCGCGCAATACGACAGGGCATCGTCGATATTCGTGCGCGCGATCGCCCTAGTTTACTTTGTTGCCTTCGTCTCGCTCGCGCTCCAGATCACTGCATTGATCGGTAGCGACGGCATATTGCCGGTCGAGCGATATTTCAATGCGATCACCTTAGCCGTGCCATCTGGAGCCTGGTGGCGATATCCGTCGGTTTTCTGGGTCGCCCACGGCGATCCGATTCTCGTTGCCGGCTGCCTGACAGGCGCAGCGGCGGCGCTGGTCATAGCGGCGGGGTTTTTCCCAATCCCGCTTTTGATCGCGTGTTACCTCCTTTATTTGTCTCTGTTTACGGCCGGCCAGGTGTTCATGGGTTACCAATGGGACCTGCTGCTGCTCGAAGCGGGTTTTCTCGCCGTCTTTCTGCCGTTGAGAACCGCGATCGTGCCATGGTTGTTCCGGTTGTTGCTGTTTCGATTCATGATCTTGTCAGGTTGCGTGAAACTGCTGAGCGGCGATCCGAGCTGGGCGGCGTTGTCTGCGCTTGATTTTCACTACGAAACTCAGCCCTTACCGACACCCCTAGCATGGTATGCACACCAGTTGCCCGCCTTGTTTAATCGCTTCTGCATTACCGCGACCTTCGTCGTTGAACTCGCCTTCCCCTTTCTGATTTTTATGGCGCGGAGGCCGCGCATGCTCGCCGCAGCCGGCTTCGTTCTGCTCGAAATCGGTATTTTGATAACTGGAAATTACAATTTCTTCAATTTCCTGACGATCGCTTTGTGTCTGTTCCTGATCGACGATCAGCAGTTCCGCCGATCGCAGGGATTCACGGTACGGCAATCTCATCGCTCAGCCATACCCGTCCGGTTGCTGCTGACGGCCACGGTCTTCGTCATCGTGTTGCACAATATGTACTTCTTGGCGCGTCCGTTCGTACGTTCCGACATGCCGAAACTGATGACACAGGTTCTCTCCCCGTTCATCCCGTTTCGTATCGTCAACGGTTACGGGTTGTTTGCAGTGATGACCACGACGCGGCCGGAGATCATAGTGCAGGGATCGAATGACGGACGCGATTGGGCTGTCTACGAGTTTCGTTATAAGCCCGGTGATCTCTCGTACGCACCGCGCTGGAATATTCCGCATCAACCGAGGCTCGACTGGCAGATGTGGTTCGCAGCGCTGTCGACAGCCGATCGCGCGCCCTGGTTCGGTAATTTTCTGCTGCGCTTGCTGCAGAATTCACGCGATGTCACCGCTTTACTTCGACATAATCCATTCGCCGAAAAACCACCGCGTTACGTGCGCGCTTTGCTGTACGATTACCGCTTTTCGACAGTCGAAGAGCGCAAACGCACGGGTGAAATCTGGCAGCGCCGAGCGCTGGGGATGTATTACCCGGCGGTAAATCTGCCATGAATCGACTTATTCTTTACGGTTTGCTGCCGGCGCTAATCGTACTCGGCGGCTGCTCGGGCGAAGACTTAAGCCTGCCACGCTTGGACGCCGACGCCGTCATTCTCGCCTTTGGTAACAGTCTGACCCGGGGCACCGGTGCGAATGCCGAAAACAGCTATCCTGCCCTGCTCGCCAATCTGATCGGGCGCGAGGTCGTCAACGCCGGCCTACCGGGAGAGTTATCTGCGGCGGGTCTGGCCCGCCTGGGCGGCGTGCTAGACGCGGTAAAACCAAAGTTGATCATACTATGCCACGGCGCCAACGATATGCTTCGCAAGAAGGGTTTGAATCTGGCGCGTGACAACCTTGACTGAATCTGGCGCGTGACAACCTTGAGCAGATGATCTTGATGGCGCGCGAACGTGGCATTTCCGTGCTGTTGCTAGGTGTGCCTAAACCCGGTCTTTGGTTGCGTCCCGCCGAATTCTATGTCGAATTGGCGCAAGCTCTGAGCGTCCCGATCGAAGCCGATGCGCTCGCAGAAATACTTGGTGACAACGGTCTCAAGGCAGACGCCGTGCATCCGAATGCGGCGGGATATCGCGATCTCGCGCAACGCATACGGGACAAACTTCAAGCGCTGGGCGCGCTCTGAGAAGAAAATAAATGGGTAAAATATGTGAAGGAATGGCCATGAGAAAATATCTGCTTTATTTCAGTTTCGCGTTGATGGTCGCCGATACGTTGGCGGTGGGTACGTCTTTAGAAACGGACGCCGAAAAATACAGTTATGCAATTGGAATCAATTTTGCCCAAAGCCTAATGCGCCAGGGTGCGCCCCTGGATCCAGACGCCGTATACATGGCGATGCGCGACGCTCTTGACGGGGCGCAACCGAGACTGCCCGCCGAGGAAATGTCCGCGGCTTTGCGCAAGGAGTCGCAAAAAGCGGGCGAACTCAAGCACGAACTGGCTGGGCAGAATCTCCAGAAAGGGAAGAAATACATGGCCACAAACAAGACCAAAGAGGGCGTTACGACCATGGCTAACGGTATTCAGTACGAGGTCCTGCGTAAGGGTGACGGCGCCCAGCCATTGCCGAAGGACAAGGTCACAGTTCATTATTCCGGCGCATTGATCGACGGGCGCGAATTCGACAATTCGAAGAAGCGGGGTGAACCTACCACTTTCGGACTCGACGGAGTGATCCGCGGATGGCGCGAAGTCCTACCGCTGATGCGGGTAGGGTCGCGGTGGTTGGTCACGATTCCGCCAGACCTGGCCTACGGCATCAACGGCGCGGGTTCGGCGATCGGGCCCAACGAGACTCTCGTGTTCGAGATTGAACTCCTCGACGTGCTCAAATGACATGCGGCGAACTGCCACGACGCCCGGGCTCATGATGGATGGCGCGCGCCGGGTCGGGCGTTCTCGTAAGTCGCAGGGTTAATTATGATGGGCACACATTTTTTTGCCATCCTGTTAAACTCTAAACCATCGGAATCTGGAATCGCGCGCTATGATTGCAGTCGAACAAAAGACTGACGAACAGGATTCGATGGTGTTCAACGTAGTGGTCTCCGACTCCGCAGGAGAAACACAACATCGTGTCACACTGAATGACGATACCTACCGCCGGCTGACTGACAGCAAGATCACGCATGTTGAATGCGTCGAAACCGCATTCAGGTTTCTTCTCGAGCGGGAAGCCAAGTCCGACATCCTGCCGAGCTTCGACATCAACGTCATACAGATGTCGTTCGCGAACTTCGAAAAGGAATTTTCGAACTACCTCTGAATTCCGGGGCGACACCTCATCCGGCACCCTATCCCGCCTGTTGCATAAAGGACGGCGGATGCCGGCTGAGGACAGGTGCGCCAGATGTCCGGGATTCTTAGGGTAACGCAGGTTGCGGCTGTACGTCGTTCGCGCACAAGGATGCATGCGATGCCAATCCCCCTAGGGTTGCGACCGTAGCGCCCAGGGAGAATGCTTTCTCCAGCACACGCCCGGTCATGATCTTCACCTCCGGGCTCGCCAGCGACCCCTTCAGGGTGACGACGTCGCCCGCGGCCAGACTGCTCAGATTAACGCCCTGGCGCGCCTCCGGCTTGAATACGAGCTGCAGGGTTTCGTCAGTGAGATCGATCCGCCCACCTCCGACTACATTGATGCGCTGGGTTTGCAGCTCGAATCCATGTTCGGACTCGCCGACACCATTGGTGACGTGCAGTTCGATGGCGAGGCATTCAACCGGCGTCGCCGAGTTTTTGGTTCGAAATGGATTTAACGCGGCCAACAATTTCCCAAGAGGATTTCGTTTTGCGCCGGCGAACTTTTTGATGGCGCCACCGGCCGTGTTCCTCAGCTTTAAATGTCCTGCGGCCGACGCTGCGATCTCACGCGTACTGTCGCCCATGCCCTCGAGATCAAACGCGATATCTACCGGCAAGCCGTCGATGTATTCGTTGAAGACCTCGATTCGGCCGAGGTGGATATCCCGTCCTCGTCCGCTTATCGCCGTGATCCCGTCAGGGTCATGCCGAAACGCCAGTTTCAGATCGCCCTCACCCAGTTTCACGCGCGAATCTTGGGATGAAACCACACCTCGATCAAACCAAAATGGAAGTTCGACGTCGGTGAATATGACACCATAAGACTCGATCGACTCTGCGGAAATAACGACTTCGGCCACAATCTGCCCGAGCCATGCCGGCACGATGGGGTCATTACTGAAAATCGGCGCGATCTCAATGCCCCATACCGCCATGGGAGCAACGACCATAATAGCGGCCGCCGACAGCCCTGATCGAGAGCGCCGCGGAGCCGATCCTGACGTAGCGCCTTCGGCGCGGCGCCTGACATGGTGTATTACTTCACACATGCGATAGTCCGGGCGTCATCTCGAGGACTGCCGCGATCGCGTCGCCCGCAACTTCCCCTCGCCAGCCATTGGCGATGCGAGCGGGCATTTCACCGCCGACGATCCGTTCCATTTCTTTGCGGGTCATGATGAGCGACGGCGCGATTCCGAGTGTCTGTCCAATTTCGCCAACCCGGGCGCCTAGCAATTTGAGTGCCTTTTTCCCGACGGCAGAGTATTGCTGCATGCTCGGCCGCGAGATGTCGCTGGTAGCGAGCGGGGCATTGACCATCGCGATCAGCTCAGCACCGTAACGGCGCGTGGCAGGCGGGCCCAGTTCACATTGCGTCTGAAGATCCTGCAAGCTAGCCGGTCGATTGGCAGCGATGCGGACGAGTTCACTGTCCTTGATAATCCACCTTCGTGGCAGGTTGCGTTCACGCGCCGTCGTTTCGCGCCAACTGGCCAGCGCTACACCGCGGCCGAATACGTCGTTCGTGAGCTGCCCCATGCCCTTGACCCGTTGCCACGCATCTTCGACGGGAACGTCGTAGATTTCAGGTCGAGTTAGTGCCGTACAATCTTCTTCGAGCCAGGCTTGTCGATCCAGCTCGATGAGGCGAGGTTGCAAACGTTCCATAATCGGTTTCAGGTAGCGGACATCGTCGATTGCATAATCGATCTGCGCAGGACTTAACGGGCGCTTTCGCCAGTCCGTACGCGTTTGCGACTTATCAAGCGTGATTCCAAACAGCTCGGCCGTTAGGTCAGCGTATCCAATCTGTTCGGAATAACCGGCGAGGCCGGCGGCAATTTGCGTATCGAGCAACGGTTCGAACAACGCGCCACCTGTCTGAGCTAGGACTTCCAAATCCTGGCGGGCGGCATGTAGAATTTTGGGGGTGGCGGATTCGTCAAGCGCTTCGACGAGCGGCGCGATCGTTCCAATTGCTATTGGATCGACACAAACCATCTCGTCGTCGACGGCCAGTTGCACCAGGCATAACTCCGCGAAGTACGTTCGTCGACGTTCGAATTCCGTGTCAATGCCGATGAAGGTCGCCGTAGTCAACCGTTCCCGTAGCGCATCGAGGCCATCGAGGGTGTTGATGAACCATGGCTCATCGGCATGAATCTCACGCATTAATGGCACCGCGGCGAACATTGAGCCAGTGATTAGAAGATGGCTTGATCATGGATCGAGCAGCCGGCGATCGACGATCGCGCTTTGCAACGAATAGATTTCAGGAGGCCGCGAATTTCCGTTTCTAGTGGTTTCGATCGTCAAGAATTGTAAAGTTCCAAAGGGGTTAATATGACGCGTCGCCCGGCGGGAAACTCAATCCAGGCGATTTACGCTACACTAGCCACACAATGTTTGAAACGATTCAATCCGGATCATACGTGACGAAGACGTGCATGCCACGATCAGTCAACGCCCTGTTCGTGGTTTTCATTGCCTTTTGGTTGGGGGCCGCGAGCGCAACTGCACCGATCGTTCCGCTCGAAGATCTGAAACCCCTGCCGGAACACCGACGGGCGACACGGCTGATCACGCATGTAATCTCCAACTACCATTATAAGAATGCGGTCTTGGACGATGATCTCTCAGCCGCCATTCTCGAGCGCTATATCGACACGCTGGATCCGATGCGCAGTTATTTTATGCAATCCGATATCGATGAGTTCGAGCGCCACGCTACGCGCGTTGATGATTATCTCCGAAGTTCCAGCCTCAATCCGCTGTTTGATATTTTCATTCGGTTCCGCGAACGACTTCAGCAGCGGGTCGAGTACGCAGTGCAAATTCTGGATATGAATTTCGACTTCGAACGGGACGAAAAAATCAATTTCGATCGCAAAGACGCGCTCTGGCCTGCCGATCGCGCCGAGCTTGACGAAATTTGGCGTAAACGCGTTAAAAACGATGTGCTGTCACTGCGTCTGGCGAACAAAGATCCGGAAGAACTCATCGACACGCTCCGCAAGCGCTACACAGGTCTGTTTCGCCGCACCGCCCAGCTTAACAATGAGGACGTATTCCAGACCTTGATCAACGCGTATACCACGGCCATCGATCCACATACGACTTATTTTTCGCCGCGTACCTCGGAGAACTTCAAGATCCGCATGAGCTTGTCACTCGAGGGGATCGGTGCGGTTTTACAGAATGAAAACGAGCTGACTCTCGTGCGCGAAATCGTCCCCGGAGGACCTGCGGATCTGAGCGACAAACTCCACGCCGACGACCGCATCGTTGGTATCGGGCAGGACAGCGATGGTCCTGTGATCGGCGTGGTCGGGTGGCGTCTGGATGACGTGGTCGACCTGATTCGCGGACCCAAGAGTTCGGTCGTCCGCCTGGAAATACTGCCTAAGGGTGTAGGACTCGACGGTCCTACCGACATCATCTCGATAACCCGCAACACCATCAAACTCGAGGAGCAAGCGGCCAAGGGTTCAACCCTCGAATTCCCGGATATCATCGGTGAGATTCGGATCGGCGTGATCGACATCCCCACGTTTTATATGGACTTCGAAGCGCGCAGCGCCGGCGACAAGAATTATCGCAGTACCACGCGCGACGCCCGCAGGATCATCGAGGACCTCAAACAGCAGGATATCGCGGGGCTGGTCGTCGATTTGCGCGGTAACGGCGGCGGTTCGCTGAGCGAGGCAACTGAACTCACTGGTCTGTTTATCGATCGTGGGCCGGTCGTGCAGGTACGCGATTCGCAAGGGCGCATTCAAGTCGAGCGGGATCGTGATCGGGGAACCTCCTACGATGGTCCCTTACTCGTTCTGGTCGACCGCAACAGTGCCTCAGCGTCGGAAATTTTTGCGGGCGCCATTCAGGATTATCGGCGCGGAATCATCATCGGCGAACCGACTTTCGGCAAGGGAACGGTGCAAAACCTGGTCGATCTAAACCGTTACGACCGATCGATGAACGGCAAGCTTGGCCAACTGAAAGCGACCATTGCCCAATTCTTCCGCATCGACGGTGGCAGCACGCAGCACCGCGGTGTACTGCCCGATATCGTCCTGCCGACGATCATCAGCCTGCAAGACCATGGTGAACGCTCGCTCGATAACGCACTGCCGTGGGCGTCGATTGACCCCGCAAAATACAAGCCGATAAAGGTCGTCCGCGATACCCTCAATGGCGTACGCGATCTTCACGAGCAGCGCATTCTGCAAGACCCCGCGTTTCAGGCGCTGCTGGCCACCGAACGGGCGATCAAGGATGCGCGGGCGAAGAGGGAGTTGTCCCTGGTGGAAGCAGAGCGCCGTAAGGAGTATCACAAGGCACGAGTCGAGCAGCGGGCGCGTGAGAACCAGATCAGGCTTGCTCGCGGGCTCGATCCCTTGCCTGAAAATCCTGGCGACGACGACTCCGACGATGAAGCGACGAAGGAAGACGACGATAATTTCGACGTAGTTCTCTCGGAAGCCGGCCGGATTCTGCGCGATTGGATTGCAGCGCAGACACCGGACAAGCGGCTGGTGGATGTCGAAGGGATCACCAAGCGCACGCCCGATCCGCGCATGGTGCCCGCCACACCAAGCCAAGCCGCGGATACTCGCATACACTGAGCGCTACACCGCGCGGTGCCGTCGAAGGTCGTAAACGGCGGTACCCATTACGTTTTGCTTGAATATCGTCGAATGGCGTGATCAATGCTGTTTGCTCGACGACTCCTCTGAACGACGCGGCCGCCATCGTGCAATAGGCGGACTAAGGCGCAACTTTCACCATGCTTTTACTGCGGCGGGCCGGGCGATATCGTCGTCTCATCGCGCAGATCGGCGAGTTCGTCGTAGCTCCCTATGATGTGCTCCAATGAAAAGGCCGCGTTTGCCGGACTGGGATTCGGCGAGACGAAACAAGCGGCCCGGCAGATCCGAAACGGTTGCAAACCCCACTGCGGCACCGTATCGCATCGCACGGCGCGTTTCAGGAATTCCTTTGCGGCTATCTTTCCATGGAACCATAGGATAATTGGCTTGAAACGATCAATTTTTTCGAGCAGAGTGGGTGCCCAGCGCGCGAAATCAGCGGCGCATAAGTCTTTTATGCCGCGTGTCGGTCTTTTGACGATGTCAGTGAAACCCATACCATATCGGCGCGCCAGGATATGCATGGCGTGAACACCCGGCGTTAGTTCCTTATCGATTAAACGCGAGGCGTTGAGCGCAGGCCAAAAACGATTGCGTTCGAACGCGAATGGATAACCGGCCTGAACGGCGTGCAAAGACGGATTGATACCTATAGAAAGGATTTCGAGCGGTTCTTCGATGAAATCGGGCAGAGTTTTCATAGATCGCGGACTTCGATTGCGATCATGCACGGCGAACTCCCGGGCATCCACGTGGGAGAAGATTTTCTCAGTCGCGTGGTAGGTACTGACTACAGCGAGATCACCTACGCGGATTTGGGATAGCATCACCCACCCGGGGCATTCTCGAATGAATAGTCCGCAAACTCGGTGACTGGGAGCGAGTGTGACAACGGGATTCGTATACGACGATCGATTTCTGTCTCATGACACTGGACCCGGGCATCCGGAACGCCCCGCGCGTATGACCGCCGTTATGTCGACGCTAGGTAAGTTACCCTGGTACGGATCGCTTGAACGCCTGGAGGCGCGAGCAGCGGACGTCGAGCTTATTGAAGCCGTACATAGTTTGACCTACATCAAGCGGGCCGCACAGGCATGCGAAAGTGGCGCGCCTTTCCTGGATACGGCCGATGTAACGATCTCGGAGGGATCTTGCGACGTTGCCTATCTAGCGGCGGGTGCACCGCTGGTTCTGGCCGATGCGGTCGTAGCAGGGGTTATTGATAACGGATTCGCCCTGCTACGGCCGCCGGGACATCATGCCGAGCGCGAGGCGGCCATGGGTTTCTGCCTGTTCAACAACGTCGCAATTCTGGCCAAATATCTGCAGAACCGGCACGATTTCGACAAGATCGCCATCGTCGACTTTGACGTGCACCACGGTAACGGCACCCAACACAGCTTTGAAGCCGATCCGTCGGTGCTGTACGTGAGCACGCACCAGTATCCTTATTATCCTGGTACAGGCGCGGCGTCGGAGACGGGCGTCGGCCGCGGCCAGGGCGCGACGCTCAACTGTCCGATGCCGGCGGGCGCGACGGATGCCGATTACGAGCGCGCTTTCGTCGGGCAGATCATCCCCAGGCTGGAAGCGTTTGCTCCTGAATGCGTGATTGTCTCCGCAGGGTTCGACGCACATGGCGACGACCCCTTGGCTGATGTACGGCTAACGACGGAATTTTTCGGCTGGATGTCCGATCGGCTCATGGAAGTAGCCGACAGGTATGCGGGCGGTCGACTGCTATCCGTGCTCGAAGGCGGCTATCATCTTGAACGTCTGAGCGAATGCGTAACAATGCATCTAGAGAGCTTGAACCAGGGGGTTTAAAAGGCGAGGCATGCAACCTGTTATTAGAACCTATCTCAAAATTATCCACGTGTGCGCCGGGAGCAATTTTCGCCGAGTATCAAGGCGCGAGGAGCGTGGCAAAGCATCAGCTAAATGAGCGACGAGCAACGCCGAAATGCGTGAAAATCGCCTTAGGCCTCGGGTTGCGCGTGGGCGCGCGCTGGCTTCGTTGCAGCGCTTGTACATAGCGGAACTCAGCCCTGCGCACTGCGCCTCACCATCGCGCGCCCACGCACAACGCACAGGCGGATAATTTTGAGATAGGTTCTAATATCGATTGCGCATCGTCGCAGATAACGTAGTTGATCGCCCTGCTCCGTCAGCGCCATCAGAGCGATCAGCGGCGTTTTCCGCGTTCCTCGAAAAATCGATCGATATAAACCTGTGGCTCATCACCGGCATAGGCCTCGACGAGCGCGGCGACGCCCAGTTCGATCGCCTGTGTAAGGCTACTGTCCTCCCATTTAGACAGCAGGCGCTTTTGCGCAGCTATAGCCCCCGGAGCGCCGGCGATGATGTCTTGCACGATGTCGTCGACTCGTTCGTCCAGCATCTCGGGGTCGACGAGGTGTTGCAACAGCCCGACTGCCTTGGCTTCCTCGGCATCGATAATATTGCCGCGGAAAAGCAGTTCCCGGGCTTTGCCCCAACCGATGAGGTTCGGCAGCAAAGCGGCCTCGACGACCGATGGCACGCCGACTCGAACTTCCGGCATTCCGCAACGCACGGACCGATCACCCACGCGAATATCGCAAGCCGCTGCAATCTCGAGTCCGGCGCCGAGACAGTAACCTCGCATCGCGGCGATTACGGGCACCCGTGCGCCGCGAAGCGCGGCGCAGAAATCGTGAATC
Organism: Gammaproteobacteria bacterium; assembly: GCA_963662545.2. Taxonomy (GTDB): domain Bacteria; phylum Pseudomonadota; class Gammaproteobacteria; genus JAYYZW01. The sequence goes on along the minus strand of CAXXLL010000002.1, from coordinate 1,969,477 downwards.
GACCGAATAAAGGGTTCGGCCGAATTCTGATCGAGGTTACGCAGCGCGTGCAGATTGGCACCGCCGATGAAAGTCCGGTCGTCGCGTCCCGACAATACCAGGCAGCGTACCCCCGGTTGCTGTAGGGCCTCCGCGAGTACCGACGCTGCGCGGGTCAGAATCTCCGCGTCTACGACGTTGAGAGCGGTGACACCCTGCAGGGCCGCATAAATCACGCTACCCCGGGGCGTCCCGCGCCTGTCGATCGTTAATGCGCTCGCGACCACCATGACTTATTCAGAGGTTCCTTAGCTCGCGGGCTTGATCGCCTTGAAACGCAGGCGCACGTAATCCACGAACCAATTCCCGTCATCGTCTCGCAGGGTAGTTTCCAGCTGGGCGCTGACGGCGGAATAAATTCCCTCGTGTTCGCTCTCATCGACGTCCGCAACAAAGGACTGCGTGAAAAGTTTCAGCCAATGCACGATGTCGCCGTCGAGCGGCGTTGGGCGCGGAAACAGTTGCATGAATTCGACGTCGAATCCCTGATCCTGAAGCAGTTTACGGTAGGTCGCTTCGTCCGGGAAGAACCACGGATTGCATGCCACGGCGTCAATGCCCCGCTCGCCGAGAACTTTGGTAACGGCATCGACCACGGCCTGTACGTTTCGCGCGCCGCCCATTTCGCCAACGAATCGTCCCGCCGGACGCAACGCCCGCCAGACGCCATCGATCACGGCCTCGGGCCGTTTCATCCAGTGCAGGGCGGCGTTGCTGAACACGCCTTCGAAAGCGGCTTCATAAGTCATCGCCTCGGCGTCCACGACCTGCGCGTCAAGATTGCGCGCCGCCGCCGCTGCAACCTGTTCGGCGCTGCTGTCGATGGCGAGGACGCGGCAACCAAGTGATAGAAGCTTCGCGGTGAGCGCCCCGTCCCCGCAGCCGAGGTCGAGGATCATTTCACCCCGTGCCGGGGCGAGCATCTCGATCAAATCGCCTCCGAGTTCGGCTACGAACCCCGCATGTCGTGCGTACTTGTCAGGATTCCAAGTTTGTTTCGGCATCATCGTCCATCACTTCATCGAACTCGTGATCCTCCGTAGGCACCGCTGTCCAATCGTACGCGCGGCAGACGGCAGTTTCGTCGATTCACATGAAGGCGTCTACGGTCTATCTGGACAAGAACCGGAAACGACGTTAGCGTGAGCTTCATGGAATTGTCCATGACTGTAAACGGCGATGCCGTCACTTTGGAAGTCGATCCCGACATGCCTCTGTTATGGGTGTTGCGCGACGTGCTCGGGTTGACCGGAACCAAATTCGGGTGCGGGGTTGCTGCCTGCGGTGCCTGTACCGTGCACGTCGGCGGTCGTGCGGTACGCACCTGCAAACTGCCGGTTGCGGTAGTTGCTGGAAAATCGATTACCACAATCGAGGGACTGGCCAGGAAACGGTTGCATCCGATTCAGCAGGCTTGGATTACCGAACAAGTCCCGCAATGTGGGTACTGCCAGTCCGGCATGATCATGGCCGCTGCGGCGCTACTGAACGAAAAGCCATCTCCGAGCGACGAAGACATCGATCGGACAATGACGAATATCTGTCGTTGCGGCACCTACCAGCGGGTACGTCGCGCGATCCATCGGGCAACGACTATGGCAAATCAGCAAGACCAATGAGTTTTTCACCGGGCCGCCGCCGCTTTCTGTTAACCGGTGCGCTCGTTGGCGGCGGATTGTTGGTCGGGTACGGCCTGTTCAAACCCCGTGATCTGTTGGGTGACCCTGACGTCTTCCCAGTGGGCGAAGGCGAAGTTGCTCTGAATGCGTGGCTCAAGATCGGCGGGGACGGCGTAGTCACCGTTGCGGTCCCGCGCGCCGAAATGGGACAGGGTGTCTACACTTCGCTGCCCATGCTCGTCGCCGAAGAACTCGATGTCGCCTGGAGCGCGATTCGGGTCGAACAGGCACCGATCGATTCTGTCTATGGCAACATCGTCGTGATGATCAACAGTGCTCCCTTCGATCCAAACGACAAATCCTGGCTACCGTCAACGGCACGATGGACCTTTGCACGGGTCGGACGCATGCTGGCTGTCCAAATAACGGGCGGGAGTACCAGTGTGCGCGATGCCTGGCTGCCGATGCGCACGGCGGGCGCGGCGGCGCGTGACATGCTGGTGCGTGCCGCGGCGGCGCGACTCGAAGTTCATCCCAACGACCTTGACACTGAAGAAGGCGTGGTGACTCACGCCGCAACCGGCCGTTCCTTGACGTACGGCGCCCTAGCGATAGAAGCAGCGCGTCTCGATCCCGTGCCCGACGTCGCATTGAAGCCGGGGCCCGATTTTCGCTTACTTGGAAAACCGGTTCCGCGGACCGACGTTCCTGCAAAAGTCGTGGGCGGCGCCGAGTTCGGCATCGATTTCACCACCGACGATCTTCTCGTCGCCGCAGTCAAGACGTCCCCTGTGTTCGGCGGTTCGCTGGTCAAGGTCGACGCGCACAAAACCGAATCGATGCCGGGCCTCGTCGAAATCGTCGAACTGGAGGACGCGGTGGCTGTCGTTGCCGATAATTACTGGCACGCACAGCAGGCACTCGACGCGCTCGAAATTGAATTCGCCCCCGGGCCGCACGCCGCAGTCTCGTCATCGAGCATGCTTGAAGCGTTCGAACAAGCTCTCGACGATGGCGATTTCTTTACTTACGAAAGTAAAGGCGACGCCGTCGAGCAACTGACCGGGAAAGACGCCATTGTCGCTGAGTATCGGGTCCCCCTTCTCGCCCATGCCTGTATGGAGCCGATGAACTGCTCGGTTCGAATCACCGGCGATCGCGCCGATATCTGGCAGGGGAATCAGGCGCCGGACCTGCTGCGAATGATTGCGGCCCGGCGACTCGACCTTCCCGCCGAGGACGTTCACATCCACACCCCCCTGTTAGGTGGTGGCTTTGGTCGTCGCGGCGAGCCTGATGTCATGCTCCGCGCGATCAGCATTGCTCAGCGCTTGCCCGGCATCTCGGTGAAACTCGTCTATTCGCGCGAAGAGGATATTCAGCACGACACGTATCGGCCACCGGCCCTTTCGAGGTTTAGGGCGCGCCTGGACGATGACGGGCGCATTCTGGCCTGGCACAATCAGATCGCTTCGCCGTCGGTCGGTCAGGCGGTTCTCGGCCGCGCGTTTCCGAATCTTCCACTGGGCGGCCCCGACCGCACCAACGCCGAAGGCGCCGCTTTCCTGTCCTATGCAACACCCCATCGACTGGTCGAACACACGGCCGTAGAGAGTCACGTCCCAATCGGTTTCTGGCGCAGTGTTGGGAATTCATTCAATGCTTTTTTCACGGAGTGTTTCATGGATGAATTGGCTGCCGCGGCGGGGGCGGATCCGATCGATTTCCGGCTCTCTCACCTTGAGAACCATCCGCGCGAAACCCGCGTACTCAAGCTGCTGCGCGATTCGGCAGGCTGGAGCGAGGCGCTTGGCGCAGGTCACGCGCGGGGCGTCGCCCTGCACGAATCTTTTGGTTCGATCGTGGGGCAAATCGCTGAAGTGTCCCTAGATAAGGGGCAGATTCGGGTGCATCGAGTGGTCTGCGTCATCGATTGCGGGCGCGTCGTCAATCCGGATATCGTCATCGCGCAGATGGAAAGCGGCATCGTTTTTGGGCTGACAGCGGCCTTGTACGGCGAGGTCCGGGTCGAGGGTGGGCGCATCATGCAGTGGAATTTCCCGGATTACCGCATGCTCTCCTTGAAGGAAATGCCGCGCATAGAGACCCATGTGATCGAAAGCGGGGCGGAACCCGGCGGCGTCGGCGAACCGGGCACCCCGCCTATCGCACCGGCAGTCGCCAACGCGGTATCGATTTTGACCGATAAAAGGATCAACTCTCTGCCTATCCGCGTGGCTGCGGCAACATGACCTTGCGCGTCACTTATTGACGACATTTTGCGTCGCCAGGCGGGCCCTGCCTGGCGGCCGGCTGTCGAACTGTCGACGACGTCACAAAAGATACTTCGCGGAGTCCACAAGCTCCTCTGTGATACCGATCACAAACCACGGGCCGGTTTGGGGATCGCGTCACAGAGTTGCGCGCATCGCGTGTGACTGTCGTCACATATTCTCAGTGATCACCCTTTCTTCCGCGTTTCTGGCATCTGAATTGCTCGATCTAGGCAAAATCAAGCTATTTGGATACAACGATGCACGCAAAATGGGAAAAACTGGCCAAATACACTTTGGCCCTCATGTTGATGGGAGGGGCGCTCGCCGCCCCCGCCGCAACCCAATCGATCCGGTTCTCCAATACCGACGAGATGAACTACGGATTCTTCTTCTCGGACGACGTGGCCGCACTGCAGTTTACGAATCTCAGCTTCGGCGGGCAGATGAACACCTGGATTAACAACGTTCTAACCCCTGCCGAGATCGTGTATTCGGGTCCGACTGTACAGCCCCCGCAAGGACAGCTGCGCCTCACATTCGATTACCAGGTCCCACAGGTCAGTTTCCAATGGGCGAACGTGCTGTTCGACGGCGTGAACTACACCATCCAGGGTTCCGGCACCTTCATGTTCGACTCCACACAGCGGGGGAGCAACGCCTGGTCGAGTACGACCGCATTCTCCGCCATCAACACGTCATTGATCGACAACTATTTCAATAATCCGGGCGCCGCAGCCGTGCCGCTGCCGAATTCCGTGGTGCTGATGCTGTCAGCGATGGCCTTCGCCGGTTTCACGCGTCGCGGAACGGGTTCCGAATCCGAATTGATGCAAATCTCGGAGCATCATGAAAATGTCTAAAGTGGCCAAGCATAAGTTTTCAATGACGCCGCCGGTAGATGCGTCCTTGCCCGATAGGCCGTCCGCGGTCTTGCCGAAACCGAATGTTACAGGCACCAGTGCCGAGATTGGCGCCGGTTCAAATCGGCGGACAGGTCGAGCCCTCGATACGGCAAAGCGGGGCTGGCGATGGATGTTGATCTCGTCGCTGTTGCTCTTGTTGCCGTATAGCGTTTTCGCAGCACAAGGCCTGGAAAATTCTGGTCTGGACACTCAGCCAGTGGTCATTGATGGGGGGTTACCCTTTGTTCCGCTGGCGGGTGACCTCCAATTGGGCGTGCACCTGACCACGCTGGATGAGGTGATTACTCAGCTGCGCCGGGCGTCACGGACTCGCCGCGCAGCGCCGCACTGGATCGATGTCTATTTCAATACGGTCAATCATGCCAGGCCAGCTGAACCAAGCGCTGATCTCATTCCGATACCGGGTCGAGTCGCCGCTGAGATGCTGGGCTTATTCAAATACGACGGGCGCATTTGATTCGACGGCAATATCCGGGCTCCTGCAACCTGAATTTCATTTCTCCCGCGTGCAATCGCTCTGACGCCCTTCGGGGCGTCCTTTTTATGCGGCGCAAGACACCCCGGTTCCGCCCAATCCGCAGTAGCCGTTTGGATTCTTGGCGAGGTATTGCTGATGATAGTCTTCGGCAAAATAAAACACCGGGGCGGGAATGATCTCAGTGGTGATGACGCCGTATCCCGCGGCGGCGAGGACCTGCTGATAACGTGCGAGTGAATCTTCGGCGGCGCGCCGCTGCTCGTCATTCGCGAAATAGATGCCGGAGCGATACTGGGTACCGGCATCATTACCCTGGCGCATTCCCTGGGTCGGGTCGTGGGCCTCCCAAAATATGTCAAGTAAACGCGCATAGCTGACGCGCTCGGTAAGAAACACGATTTGCACCACTTCGTTGTGCCCGGTCAAACCGGTGCAGACTTCCTCGTAGGTTGGATTGGGCGTGAGCCCGCCAGCGTATCCAACTGCCGTCGAGTGCACACCTTCCAGGTTCCAAAAGCATTTTTCCGCGCCCCAGAAACACCCCAAGCCGAGATAAGCTCGTTCGCTATTCTCGGGGAACGGCGGTTTGAGGGGTGTGTCGAGGACGAAGTGCTTCGCCGGCACTGCAATGGGCGTGTCACGGCCGGGCAAGGCATTTTCGGTAGACGGGAGTTCCACAGTCTTTCGCATCCTTAAGAAACCCTTGAATAAGTTATGGTACGACTGCCTTGCGCCTGTTATTCCGCGCAGCGTCCGTCTATATGATTCTAGCAGGCTGGCACGGTGCGTATGGCGAGCGCCTTATCTACGCTCATTTTTCAAAAATGCGCGCTCTGCGACCCTCAAATATCGTGCTCGTCATCGTCGGTCCGAACCGAATTGCCCATTTCGAATTATACGAATCCTCGAATTGCAACGGACCGTTCGTTATAGCTTTACGCCCCATCAGGTAAGAGTCTAACATTGTCTTATGGCTCCGGGATGGACGTAGCGTGACTGATCGAATCGAAGTCTACTGCGATTCGTACGGTGTTTGGTATTGCGCGACCCGCGATCGCCTCATCAACGCAGGCATAGCAACGCGCGAGATGTTCCCCTCTGCATCCGAATCATGGCGGGGTAATGGCTTATCTCGCGAACCTCACGAGCCATTGTGGTCGGTTCAGCGCAGCGCTGGTAATCGATACAAGGTCATGTGGGGTTTGTGCGTCGAGCAGGAAGCCGACTAGACAGCGCTTAGACATCCTTCCGTGAGCGACGAAATTCCTATTGAAAACTTCAGGCGCTGCGCGATTTCCGATGGCTGCTAGGCGTTGGCTGAGAAAGTAACGCATCGAGGAAGCTGTCATTGCGGTGCAGTCAGATTCGAGGTCGATGCACCGAGGCGATTGCAGGTCGAAGAGTGCAATTGCTCGATCTGTCGCAAATCCGCATATCTGCACTTAATCGTCCCACGGAGTGGCTTCAGGCTCTTGCAAGGCGAAAACAGACTGACGAATTACACGTTCAATACCGAAATTGCGCGGCACTTGTTCTGCTCCATTTGCGGTGTGAAATCGTTTTACGTGCCGCGCTCACACCCACAGGGCTATAGCGTCAACCTGCATTGCATCGATCCGGAAATGATCGAAGCGCTGGAAATCCGCATGTTCGATGGGCGAAACTGGGAAGAGAATATCGGTAACCTCGCCCCGCTCGACCAATAAGCTCCGGTACTGGCACCTAAGGAACCTCTGAAAAAGTCATGGCCCACCTGCCTTGCCCATGAAATCGCGGAGCCTTACGTCACGAACCTTAGCCCTAGTCCCCGCTATTACCTGCGATTCGTGCCTTGATCTGCACCATTGCATGAACCATTCAGACGCACCATGACTTATTCAGAGGTTCCCTAAGTATGTATCAACCTTTTACGCTGTTTACGGCTGCCCGTTACATGTGCTCCAAACGGCGAAATAGGTTCGCATCATTCGTGTCCATCGTCTCCATCGCCGGGATTGCGATCGGGGTTGCCGCCTTGGTTATCGTTCTTTCAGTGATGAACGGGTTCGAACGCGAAGTCACGCGGCACGTCCTTGGCATGACAGCCCATGCGGTTATCGTGCAGCAAGGGTCGGCGATCAGCGATTGGGAGGCGATAGACGATCGAATTCGGCAGGATCCGCGAGTCGTCGCCACCAGCCCTTACGTGAGGGCAAGCGGCATGTTAAGCCACAAGGGTAAGGTTAAGGGCGCGGTGGTAGAAGGTATCGTTCCGTTGCGCGAAATGAGGGTCACCGATCTAGAGAATTATTTGTCCGCAGCCGAAATCGGTACGCTTAGCTCAGGGCCGGGTCGTGTGCTCCTTGGCGCGAGCCTGGCGCGCGACCTGCGGGCACAAACCGGAGACACGGTAACGCTGCTGGTCCCGATATGGGATAGCGGTGGCAATGCCGTTGCGCCGCGATACGAACGCCTGGTGGTCGCAGGGATCTTTCACGTCGGTATGCATCAATTCGATTCGGCGTTGATGTTGGCCTCACTCGACGAGGCGCGCCGCATTTTTCGGCTGGGAGATGCCGTGTCGGGCGTGAGGCTACGCTTCGAACACGCATCGATCGCGCCCGAGGCGGCGCGCACGATTGCTCTTTCGCTCGGGCCGGAGTTTTTGGCGATCGATTGGACCCAGTACTACCAGAATTTTTTTCTAGCGCTGGAATCACAGAAACGCATCATGTTCGTAATTCTCATTCTTATCATCGCCGTTGCCGCGTTCAATATTGCGGCGAACATGATCATGGTGGTGACGGAGAAGATCCCTGATATTGCGATACTTCGTACCATGGGAGCCAGCCGATTCGACGTCGTTATTCTCTTCCTGCTACAGGGATTAATCCTCGGTGCCGCGGGTGTCGTTATCGGTGCGATCCTGGGTGCCTTGGGCGCAGCTGAGAGCAATTCCGTCGCAAAGTTCATCGAAGCGGCACTCGATGTCGACTTGATCAACTCCGAGGTCTACTTCATCGATTACCTGCCGGCCGATCTCCACTTCGGAGATATTGCCATGGTCGCTATCGCCAGCCTCTTTTTATCCGTAACCGCCACCATTTATCCGGCCATTCGTGCCGCATCGATCGATCCGGCCCGGGCTATTCACTACGATTGAACTGAACTTGGCAGCTTGTCTGACTTAGGAGAATTGACTTGGGCGTTGGGATAGCGGTTCAGATGCGGCATGAATTTGTTCAGCGTATCCCTGCGCTTCACCCCTATGGGGCTGTCGCGAAAATTCGTTCCCGACGAATTTTTCATTGAATAGCCCGACTGTTCGCGTCAAATCATGGCACCTCTCAGCCCGCTCGCCCAACTGCCTCGCTACGATTCCCTAAATCCGACAGGCTGCTAACAGCCGCTTAAAAGATCAAACGCTCGTAGAATCGCGGATCCCAGTCTGCCTGACGGGCAAGAATGAAACGCGTAAGCACTTGGATGATGTTCCCGGACACTTCGTGTATTTGCGCGTAAGCCCGCAATGGCTCTCGAGCGAGTGTGGCGATTGAATCTGGACCGGTCGTCAATAATTCATCGCGTATCGCCCGATCACTGATCAGACGATGAATGACTTCATATGCGTCCAAGAATTCATCGAAAGCGCTGCGATCATACTTGTTCATCACCAGCGCCAGCCTTTCCAGGGGCGAATATGCGAGGCGATCGTTCAACCAGTCCCGTTTACCGATATCGTGGTTACTTTCACCCAGCAGCACGAGCAGCCCCGCCAGCGTCACGAGCCGGGTGCTGCGAAATTTCGCCTGGCGCAATTGCCAGCTGTCGTCGTTCGTCCTTTCGAACTTGTACTGCTGCCACGCCGCATAAGAATGCAGATACCGCATTAAATCGTTGATCAAATAGGTCCAGCTACTGCCTGGATTTACATCGAGAAATCCCGTTGCGTACCAGTCGACAACGCGCGCCTGCAGGCGTGTGAAAGCTTTCTCGTGCAATAGTGGTCGCGCATCTAGCAGCAGTTGCAACCGTTTGCCGAATACTTCGGCGCGCTCTTCGAGGCTCCCTAGCGCGGCGGTATCGAGTAGCGATGCGGTGCTTATGGGTTCGCGATAAATGCCCCACGGCTTGGACGCCTTGAGTTCGAGCGGACTGAGCACTTGTGAAATGCGTTCGGCGAGTGCATCGGACTCAGCGGTCCCGGTCGGTCCATTGACGACGATGATGCAATCGATATCCGAGGAGGAATTGGCCTCGAGGCGGCCGAGCGAGCCGCAAACCGCGATAGTCTCGAGGTGTTCGAGATTTGGAGCCGTCGCAGTCAGGGCCTCACGCGCCCGTTGGACGAGTGCATTCGAGTATTCGCGGCTTGCGTCCAGTGCTGGACAGGTGGACAGATCGAGGGGCGTATCAAGCACGGAAATGGTCGCCTTTCTCAAGGTTCACCGAGTGGTAGCCGATGCACGAACATGCTGATGGTGCGCTCGGTTTCCGCCCTGTCAGTTCGTTCGCACGGTGAATATTGCAGTGCACAATAATGCGACTATAATGGGCTTGAGCAAGCTTGACTACTTCTGGGGTAAGCGATGGAAATCAAAGGAAAAATTGCCGTAGTCACCGGAGCAGCCAGCGGTATCGGGAGAGCCGCGGCGAAAGAACTCTACAAATACGGCGTGAGTGCTTTGGTCTTGGTCGACGTGTCCGACTCGGTAGACGAGACCGCCGCGGAATTGAGTGCCTTGAACGGCGGGCGCGCGGTCCGCGCATTCCAGGGCGATACCACCGACGAGATCTTTCGCCACGAGGTCTTCGAAACCATGCGCCGCGAGTATGGCCCCGTCAATATCTGCGTGCCGGCGGCCGGTATTACCCGCGACGACCTCGCTGTCAAAATGAATAAGAATCGTGGTAAAGCGAAACTCTACCCCATAGAAAACTTTCGCCAGGTCGTGGAAGTGAACCTCATCGCCCCAATTTACTGGGCGCTGGAAACCATTGCGCAGATGGCCGAGGACAGATTCACCCGCGGACTCAAACAATGGGGTCCGGAAGAAGGCACGCAGGGTGCCATCATCTTCATCGGCTCCGTTTCTTCGCAGGGCAACAAGGGGCAAATTTCCTATGCGACGACCAAGGTCGGTCTCGAGGGCGCCGCATCAACCCTCATGAAAGAGGCCATGTATTACGGCGTGCGGTGCGCGGTGATCCACCCGGGATTCACCGATACACCGATGGTGCGTGCCTTGGGCGATGATTACATCGAAACCCAGGTATTGCCGGCCACGCAGATCAAACGCTTGATTCGACCCGAGGAAATTGCAGACGCCATTTGTTTTCTGATCAGAAATTCAGCCGTTAGTGGTCAGCTCTGGGCTGACGCAGGCTGGCACCCGATGCCGACTTGACCGCCTGCTCGTTTCACTCTCCATCAGGCGGCATTCAACTGCCAAAAACTTTCTTCAACAGCTCGGTCGAACGCGCCGCCGGATTTGCGCGAATTTTCTTTTCTTCCTGACCGATCATGAGATAAATGCCGTCGAGCGCCTTGTCGGTCACGTAATCCGTGAGATTGAGTTTGTCGGTGTTCACGAATTTTCCAAGGAGTCCGGCTTTATCCAGGAGCATTTGGTAGGATCGGGTCGCGCCGGCTTCCCTGACGGCGCCGTCGACGATAGGGGTGAATCGGTCCCGCAACTCGTCTTTGCTCGTTCGCTGCAGGTATTCCGTCGCCGCCGTTTCCCCGCCATCGAGAATGCCGCGCGCGTCGGCGATGGTCATTTTCCTGATCGCTCCGGTGAAAACCGTTGTAGCCTCGGGCACTGCACGTTCTGCGGCCTTGTTCATGCTCTCTACGAAATCGTCGGCGATGTCGGCGCGCCCCATGGTGCGCAAGCCATCCTGGATGAGTTCGAGGGATTTGGGTACTGGAATACGAACCTTGGTGTTGGCGAGGAAGCCGTCTTCGGCGCCCAACCGTTCAACGGCGCTCATGACTCCCTTCTCCAGCGCCGCCCGCAGACCGTCCGCAATCTCGCTGTCGGCCAGTGCCGCGACGGCGCCCGCGCCCGCGCCCGCTTCTTGTTTGCCGTCCCCCGTAATGACGTTGAGCCAGTCGGTCCAATCCGCAAGAACTGCTGGCGGAAAAAATCCGATGGCGCTGATGACCACGACGGGCCAGGCCTTGTTCATTCTCATCGTGGCCTCCAATGGGTCTATTAGGACGCTGGTGAAAAACCCTGTTTTTCACCAGCGTGTCAGGTGGACCCGCCCTAGCTTACGCCGCGCAAGGGATGCTCGATTACCGCTAACAAGCGTCGAAATCAATGACCGAACTCCTGACCTCGTCCAGCTTATCACGCACTGCGCGCCTCAGCACGACACGCCTACCCGTGCAATTGTCTGCAGGAAGTTCCAGTTGGAGAGTCGCGAAAGGCTGCGCGAAACGGCGAGTTCGATGTGGCCTAAGATTGCCATGCCGCTCGAATCGTATCGTCAATATCGAACTGCCGGACCGTCATCCGCCGCCGTCAACCAGTGCGTAGAACAGACTTGAATAAGGCCGTGCGAGCACCGGTCATGGCAGGTTTTTCACGTCTGGCGCCGACGGAAAGCGCGCGGCGCCAAAGCGGGTCCGATATGGTTAAGATAGACAGACTCGAATCCGATCAACGCGATCCGGCCACACAAAAAAAGCGATCAAGGCCGCAACCGATAGTGTGAACGTATGATAAACGCGCACGACCATGGCTAATCGAGACATCAAAATTCTGTGCGTCGATGATCAAATCGACGCAACATCTTTGATGGAACGGCAGCTGTCGGGTGATTTCGATTGTACCTTCGTGAGCAGCGCGAGCTCTGCCCTTGAAGCCATGGAGAAATCGGGTCCGTACGCGGTAGTCGTCACCGATTACATCATGCCCGATATGGACGGTGTCGAGTTATTACAAACCATCAAGCAGCGTTGGCCGGATGCAATCGGTGTCATGGTGACGGCGCTGGACGACCAGGATGTTGCGATCGCCGCCCTGCATGACGGCAAAGTCTACCGTTTCGTGCGCAAACCGTGGAAATCGGAAGCACTCGTGCAAGCGGTAACGGAAGCCGCGGATTATTTTCGGCTGGTCCGGAGTGAACGGGCCTTACGCGAACAGCTGGCAAGGACGAACGCGGAGCTCGACGAAAAAGTCCAAGATCTCGACGAAGCCAACGAGTTACTCGAGTACTGGGTGGAGTTTAGTCCGGCAGTGCTCTACAGCAATTCCTATGAAGACGGTGTGCTGCGACCCAGTTACATCAGCAAAAATTTCCACAGTCTTACCGGATTCGAACGGACGGCCGCGGTCATCGAACCCGAATTCTGGGGCGATTTGATACATCCTGACAATCGTACGATGTATCGCAGCATCATCGACAGTCTTCTCAACGGCGAGGAAACCTACGCCGTGTTCGAATACCGAGTCCGTCACCGCGACGGCAATTATCTGACGGTGGTGGATTCGGTTCGTGCCGTCCATGGCGGGGACGGCAATACGATCGAACTCGTGGGCACCTGGTTAGACGTTAGCGCAAGACTCTGATCGTAAAGGCGAACTTTCCGCGCAGGGCCGTGTTCAATCGTCCGTCCCAGCCTATTTCTAATGCGAAATATCAGGTGTACACCTCAATTCTATGAATTATTGGAGGTTTTCTTGACATAAAAAGTAGAATTAACTATAAATACACCCCACAACTTATTAAAAACATTGTAGATATAGATTTGCGGGGTCTGGACCATGCACATGAACACAAGCCATCGTGCTATTGGTGATGATGATTATCTAATGCCCAATCCTGTGCAGGCGTACAACCGTGCGCGTTTCGACGCAGTGCGGAATGATTTCATTCCGCACCCTGCACAATTTCCGATCCGGTACCGGCGACGTAATATGTTCACCTGGCGCAACCGGCAGACGGACTCCACTTCGGGGGACCTCGGCCTGAGCTTTCATTCAGCGAAATACATTCCAGCGGGAACCCGCATTGAACTCGAGATCCCGTTACGCGGCGATATACAACGCTTCGCCGGTACCGTGGTCATGGTTCGGGAGGAAACAGAGGGCTTCGAAATCGGCCTGTGGCTCGCTTCCCCGGATGACGCGACACGCGCGCGAATCGTCGAGCGCATCTGTTATACCGAGTGTTACCTTCGTTCATGCCGGAGCAGAGACAACTAGCCCGAACTTCGCTTAGCGGAGGTTCGGGTCGTGCCGGCATCAACCCGCCGTCATTAACCCCTCTTTAATGCGCTGCGGGCTAATGATGCGGCAAGGGACCAGTCCGCATTACAGGACTCATCCGTCGATATCATACTGAGCCGACACGTGATCGCGTCGGCTCGCTGCCCGTTGCCGTGCATCCTGCAAATCAATCCACCTAGCAAGCAGTTCCCCTATTTCCAGCGAGATTTTTTTTAAAGTTTAGCAGGACGGCGATAGCATCTTCCTGTATCGCTCGATACAGGTAATATCCGCCGTTGAGATGGCGGCTGAGTATAATACGATGCGCTCGGCCTAGCGTCGCGCGAGCGAACGCCGAAGTTCTTACATCTCCATATACTGCGGTTTCACGATTTACCGAAACGATAACCGGGTCCCCCGTTGATGGAATATTTCTTCGATTACGGTCTTTTCGCCGCAAAATTGATCACCGTTGTCGCCATCATCGCGATACCGCTCTTCATCGCCCTTGTCTTGATTCAATCGCGGCGCCGGCATCTCGCTGAAACGCCGATCGAGATCCGTAAACTAAACGACAAGCTTCTCGAAACCTCGTTGGCCCTAGAGTCGGTCTTAATGCAGCCGAAGGAATTCAAAAAGCGCATTAAGCAGGTCAAAAAGGAAAACAAAGCCCGTCTGGAATCCACGGATACTAGAACGCGAATTTTCGTGTGTGAATTTACCGGCGATATTCGCGCGCATGCCGTGTCCACCCTGCGCGAGGAAATAACCGCAATATTATCGGTGGCAGCCGAAGGGGACGAAGTCGCCGTCATATTGGAAAGCTCAGGCGGCACGGTGCATGGCTACGGTCTCGCGTCCTCGCAGCTTCGTCGGATAAGAGATAAGGGCTTGCGCCTGACCGTCATCGTCGACAAGGTCGCTGCGAGCGGCGGCTACATGATGGCCTGTGTTGCGGACGAAATCATCGCTGCTCCATTTGCGATCATTGGCTCGATTGGCGTCATAGCACAGCTTCCGAATTTCAGTCGCCTGCTCAAGAAGCACGATATCGATTTCGAGCAGATTACCGCTGGCAAGTACAAGCGAACCCTCACTCTGTTTGGAGAGAATACGGACGAGGATCGCCAGAAGTATCAGGAAGAAATCGAGGACGCACATACCTTGTTCAAGGAATTCATCGCCGTGCAACGGCCCGAATTAAACCTGGAACGTGTGGCGACCGGTGAGCACTGGTTCGGTACGCGGGCCCTTGAATTAGGACTTATCGATCGAATCTCGACGAGTGACGATTATTTATGCGCAAAGGCCGCCGAGGTGGACGTCTTTCAGGTCAGGGCGGCACGCAAGAAGTCGATACTGGAACGGATGTTTGGGCAAAGCAGCAGTCTATTTTCTCTAATCTAGCGCGCCTATTTATCGAGCATTCCCGGTCCTCATGAACAATTCGCGCGCTCACACGGTCCGGTCGGGAATTTGAGCGAGTACAGCGCGTTCCGACTCCTTGAGCGTCAAGTCCACCGCCGCATGACTGTCCTCGACGCTTACCGTTCGCCGGGCTCCTGGAATCGCAATCAGTTGCGACGCCTCGCGCAGCAGCCAGGCAAGCGCGACCTGGTATGGCGATGTCCCGTGTTCGTATGCTATCCGATTGATCATTTCATTCTCACCCGTGCGTGCGTAGCTGCGATACCCGCCCAGGGGACTATGCGCAATGTAGCTGATGGCGGCAGCTGCGCAATAATCGATTACGCCATTATGAAAATCTCGTTTGCAGAAAATGCTACAGCGGTTTTGTACGGAGACGATGGGCGCGATGGAGGCAGCACGTTTCAAGGACTCGAGGCCGACATTTGAAATACCAATTGCCGCGATCTTGCCTTCCTCGACCAGGCGCAAAAGTTCCCCGATGCTTTCGTCCAGCGTTACCTTTGGGTCGATTGCATGCAGTTGATAGAGGTCGATGCGATCGACCCCAAGATCACTCAACGATCGTTCGCACGATGCTCGCAACCAATCGGGACGAGCGTCCGTGATCCAGCGACCACCCGGTCTGCGCATCCCGCCTTTCGTAGCCACCATGATGGCATCCCGATCCGCAACGGCGGACAATGCTTCACGTATCAGCCGCTCGTTGTGCCCGAGGTCTTCGTCATCCACGCAATATACGTTCGCCGTGTCGATGAAGTTTCCTCCGAGTTCGACAAAACGGCTGATCAACTCGATGGCGGTGGCGTGTTCAGGCCGACCGGCGATCGAAGCCGGCATGCCACCGAGCCCGACCGCAAAGACCTCGCGGTGACCAATACGGCGTATCGTGTGCCCGGTCATTCTAGGACTTTCCATTTTGCGCGCCGCGGAACGCCTGCCGGACCTCATCGGCGATGATGCGAATACCGTGCTCGACTTGTTCAGCCGACCGTGCGTACGATATCCGTATGCATTCGTGCATGTGCTCCCATGATTCGTTCAATCCGGGGAAGAAATAATTCCCGGGAATGACGAGTACGTTTCGCTCCTTGAGGCGTGCGTACAAGCGCGCGGCAGTGATCGGTAGGCGCGGAAACCACAACCATAGAAAAATCGCGCCTTCGGGTTTGTGAATAAAATAGTCCAGTCCCTCGAGTTGGTCGTGACACCAGGACACGGCTTGTTCGACGCGCGAGCGATAAAAGGGCTGTATCACCTCGCGGCTGAGTTGCAGGATTTCCCCGCTGGCCACCAGCGGCGTAACAATGCCGGCGCCGAGGCTCCCAGTCGCAAGACTGAATATGGCGTTCATGCTACGCACCGCCTCGATGATCTCGCTGCTGGCAATGACTATTCCCGTGCGCATACCCGGCAGGCCGAGCTTGGACAGGCTCATGCAGTAGATGACGTGATCGTCGAAAATCGGGCGCGCATCCGAGAACACAATATTAGGGAAAGGCACGCCATAGGCGTTGTCGATGATGAACGGCACACCGGCGTCGCGCGTCAATTTCATGAGCCTCGACATTTCATCTTCGGACAGCACATTCCCGGTCGGATTGGTCGGGCGGCTTACACACACGGCGCCAGTCGAATCATCGATGGCAAATCGATCGAAATCGACCCGGTATTTAAAGATGTGATCGTCGAGGAA
This sequence comes from Gammaproteobacteria bacterium, assembly GCA_963662545.2. Classification (GTDB taxonomy): domain Bacteria; phylum Pseudomonadota; class Gammaproteobacteria; genus JAYYZW01. Next base: position 1,952,817 of record CAXXLL010000002.1, on the reverse strand, counting down.
ATCAATCGCGGGTCGAGTTGCCTGAATAGCATACGGCTCGACGGCAATATCTGCATATCCGATATATTCAGGTGTCAGGGGCAGTTGGATCCGCCGTCGCCGTCCGTCACCGCACTTCCCGCTAAGTAGGTTGAAGAGAATGAAAAAACTGGACTGGCTCCCCACGGTCATCGCCACGTTATCGGCGGAGATCCCCCAACCGTATTCGCGATTCAACAAATCGGCGATAGCCCTCAGCAAAGGGAGGTGACCCTGGGGGCCGTCATAGCTACCGGCCAGTCGGTCGAATGACCCCGCGTCGATGATTTGATGCAGTCGGTCGCGGAAAATCGTCTGCATGGCAGGAATTTGCGCGGGATTGCCACCCCCGAGATTGCACAGATCGCGATCGCTGGACAGGACTTCGCCCAGATCGTCCATGAGCAGCCGTGTCCCAGTCGGCCCGATGAAGCGCTGCGCAAATTCGGAAAAGCGGGTGCTCACGATGCCGGGTCGAGCTGGTTGGCGGCCGTACCTAGGATCCCGTATGGCTTGGGAAGCCGTGGCGAGGCGAGTGCGAAATCGAGGCGTGCTTTTCGATCATTTGAGCGGAATAGTGGTGAGTAATTAGAACCCGTTATCGAAAAGATGGACCGATTTCCCACCGCCGCTCGACCGCATGGAAGTCGGAGGTGGCGCAAGGCCATAGCAGTTGCCGAGTATTTTCGCCCTACGCCCGACGGGCTCCTAAGTGTATTATCCGTGACGCGATGATGACAGCCGACGGGAACTTGTCGAAAACGGGCCTGGTAGGCCGTTTAGGGGTCTTGCGCCTGTTGTTGATAATGGTCGCCCTCGTGATCATCGCCGCGGCACCGTTTGCCGACGGCAGCTCTCATCTGCACGACTGGCGCCTGCTGCCCTCTGTCGTAGCACCTTCCATCATGATGATGCTGGTTTTCGCCATCCCGCTCGACATCACCATGGCACGTATTTTCATGGCCGACGCCGATGCCGCAGAAATCAGCCGCCTCAAGTTCATCATTCGAACCGAGATTGCGGTGTATCTGGTCTTGATCGGCGCCTGGATCCCTTTCATGGTTCGGGTCCTCGACTTTTCCTTATTCTCCGGCGGCTGAACGCCCCGCGCCACCGCGCCGGGGCTAGCGGGCGGGCGCGGCGTAAGGCCAGATTTCACCTCGTGACGGCGGTCACATTCCCACCGATACCCGCTCGGTTCCCGACGTTTCCTATGACCCGGTCACAATTTTAGCCTTGAGTTTTTATGGAGTTAGCACTATTATTTATATAATGTATTAAATAAATAATTCAAAGCATTGATATTTATGAATAATATATTGCTAAACCTTAATGAAGACGGAACGCTTGGCCTGCTAGCCAAACTGCTTCAGGCGGTGCGGGTGCGCTTCAGCGCGCCCCTTAGCATCACCTTGAGCAACCGTGAACTCCGCTTCCGCCGGTTCAAAGATTTCAAATTTTCTATGGCGCCCCGGACCGCGGTGCCTGCGCTGCGGTTCAACACCTTGTGCGCGCACACTCGCGCGGAACTCGAATCCGAAGCGTCCACCATCCACACACTCGAACAGCAGCTCGGCAGAATACTTGAGGAACATCAACGACATGGCATCCCCTGTAAGGTACTGCTAAAGAAGCTCGGCGTGCGAATGTTTTCCAAGGATCATGACTGGCGTGCAATATTTGAGCAGTTAGGGAACGCACGGGGCGTTCGCGACATCTATACGCGCTTGGCGTTATCGACCTATCTGAAGTACCTCGCGTCGCGACAGGAGGTCATTCGCCAGGTGATAGACCTCGGACGAAGTACCGTACAGCCCACGCAACCGCTCCCCGCCGATAAGACCGCGTTCGCGCCCGATCGATCAACGGTCATCTTCAATGCCGGCGAAACCGCTGAGAAGGCTCAGGATCCCAGCCTCTGCCGTCTTCCTCAGGGTGAAGCCGTCTTCATCCGCCTGGAAAACGGCGAGGAAATCTCCATCCGGCTCGCGAAAGTCCACTTTTCACTGTCGCATGACGAGGACTGGAGCCTACGCGCCGATAACGGCCGGTGCTACACCCTGCGTGCAGGCGTCAATTCTGTTGGCCGGGGACGCGACAACGATATTTCCGTGGCGCCTGATTTGCGCACTGTATCGCGCAAGCACCTTCTCGCCGAGCCGCTGGGGTTGCATGGCATCCTACTGACCGACGTTTCGTCCTGCGGCACGTATATCCCGACGGCGGCGATGGCCTGACCCGCCGGTTTCGAGAAGGCGCCGCTAGCGGGCTAGGCGTCTTTCCGGGCGGCCAGCTTGAAGTCCAATAATTCGACGGCCATATCGGGTATTTCGAGGTTTCTCGATGATTCGGGCGATATCAGCCAGCGGTCGACCGTATCGCGTTGCACCGACAAGAGCTCGGCAATTTCCCGCCGTTCCAGCTCGTTTTCGAGCATCAGCGTAATCAAGGTTTCCCGGTTGTTCATCGGTTTAATCCACCCGTCGTGATCCGGCGAACATGAGGCAGGATGGCGCCGGGGTCAAGCGGCGCGGTCTTCCACTGCCGGTGTGTCTGCCCTGTTGCAGGCGCGCGTCAGATTAGGGTTGCGAGGCGAGACGCTGGGCCAGGACTAGCCAGCGGGCAACCCGCTCGCCGGCATCGGCAAGGTGCGTAGACGCATCGGCCAGCGCTTCGGCAAGCGTCAGCGGCCGCGCGATCGCGGCCTCTATTGCGTCCACCGGCCCGGCGAACATCTCCCCTGCTTCCGCCGATAGACTCCCGCCGATCGCGATCACGGGAACATCGTGTGAGGCGGCAAGTCGGGCCACGCCCAGTGGTGCTTTTCCTTGCAGACTCTGCCTGTCGATGCGCCCCTCACCGGTGATCACGACCTTCGCGTCGCGGAGACGGTTCGCCAGGCCGACCGCTTCGATAACGAGGTCGACCCCAGGCCGCGCAGAGGCGTGCAGAAAACCGAGCATGGCCGCCCCGATCCCACCAGCCGCACCGGCTCCTGGTATCTCAGAAACATCTATTTCCTCCAATTTATCATACAGTTGATAGAATTTTCTAAGGTTATTATCAAGTATACGGATCTGACCGGGCGACGCGCCTTTTTGAGGTCCGAAGGTCGCCGTAGCGCCACGTTCCCCGCACAGCGGATTATTGACGTCGCAGGCGGCCTCGAAGCGAACCGCGCGCAAGCGTGGATCGGCGCCGCTGGTATCGATCGCTGCGACTCGGGACAGCATGCCGCCCGTGAGGGGCGTTTCTATGACCGCGCCGGCGGCGTCCAGAAAACGTACTCCCAGAGCCTGGACCATGCCCGCGCCGCCGTCGTTGGTCGCCGATCCGCCAAGCCCTACGATGATTTTCTCGCAGCCGTGGTCCAGCGCCACAGAAATGAGTTCTCCGACGCCATAACTGGTCGTTGCACTCGGATCGCGTTCAGCCGGTGGCACGAGGTGCAATCCCGTCGCGGAGGCGGTTTCCAGGACTGCGATGCGGCCGCCATCGATGATCCCGTAGCGTACCGTGACGCGACGGCTGAGCGGGCCGAGTACCTTGGCCTCGGCGAATATTCCCTGGTGTGCCGTCACGATCGCCTCCACCGTGCCCTCGCCGCCGTCCGCCATAGGCACCAGTTCGTATTGGGCGTCGGGCAAGACACGCCGCATGCCGGCGGTGATGGTTTCCGCCGCGGTGATGGCGTCGAGGCTCTCCTTGAACGAATCGGGCGCGATGACGATTTTCATGGGCTGGCTGCTCCTGCTGGTCCAGGACAGATCAAAGCTAAGGATAAAGGCGACGCAGCGTCCCGGAAACCGCATTCACGGCTCCTCAGGCGGCCCAGGCTCAGCGTTGTCGCCGGCGCAGGAACGGACGGAAGGCAGCAATGTTCGGTTTGAGGAGTGCCGTGCGGACCTTGAGCGCGGTGGCAGAATCGAGTGCTTTGAGCAGGCGAAAGTCGGTGCCTGAGCGCACCGCCACGGCTTCGCCATCGAGGTAGGCTATCTGGTTCGATGCGAGCGCGGGTATGCGCACGCCGGGCAACACGATACCGACCAGATTGAGCGGGTCGGCGGCATTGACCACCTCAATTCGCCCGCAAGCCCCGCTCTTGCGACTTGCACGCAGTGCGGCGATCGCTTCCGGCAACGCGAATTGCTCGCCGGAAAAGCCGGCCACGAACCGCCCGCCGCGAATTTCTCCGGCCGCCTCTAGGCGCCGGTAAGTCCACAACAGGTAGCGCCAGGGCGGTAGTCCCGACTCTCTGTCGAGCAACCGACGAAACACGACACCGTAACGGGTTAGCAGGGTACGGGCGACGCATTCCAGCGCCTGCTCATCCCAGGCGTCATTCCGGTCCGGCCTTGCGCGCCGATCCCGGCGCACGAGGTCCCAGCGTCCGGCCTCCTCGATCCCCGGCAGCGTCGTTCGACGTGATCGTCGCCCGAAGTGACTGCGCCTTGATGCCGGGGTGGTCAGCGCGCGCAAACCGGCAAAACTGTCGCAGGTCACCTGCCCCGCCGCCGCGAGTTCGTCGAGCGCATTCTCGCACTGTGTGCGCAAGAGCCCGGTGTCGGCGACGATATCATTGAAAAACGATGCGCCACGGTCGGCGATATGCCGCCATACGATCTCCGCCGCGCCGCCGGGTAGCGCGGGTTCGCCACGGCCCACGGCCGTGATCCAGGCGGCCGCGTCGCCGCGCGGCATGAGCGCCAGCGGCGTCGTTTTCAGCGTGCCGGTAGCACGCGATGGTGTCGAGCGTTTGGGGGTGAGCCGCAGCCAGGTACAACGCCCGGATGCCATTAGTTGATCCAGTTGGACGCTTTGATAGCCACGTACGCGCGCCGGTAGAAGATGTGCTTCCCAGGCGCCCGCCGGCGCTTCGAATCCGGCAAGCTGGCGAATGATCTCGAATACACCTTCGGCGCCAACGACCTGAGTCGATAGGGCAACGTGTTGCCAGTCGAATAGAAAGCGCACGAAGGCGGCACTCGGCACCGCCTCGATTTCGCGGCGCAGGTGATCCAAGGTGTAGCGATGAATGCGCGCCAGCAGACGGCGATCGCACCACTGTTCGGCGTTGACACCTGGCCGGTAACGTCCGCGCAGGGCAATCCCTGCCGCCTCGATCGCGGACAGCGCGTGGGTGGCCGCCTCGACGGGCACGGCGAACACGCCGGCTGTTTCTTCGACGGTCGTGGGGCCGGTCATCTCCAGGCGGCCGCGTACGAGGTTTTTGAGGGCTTCGGCCGGGTCGGGTGCTTGTAGTGACTGATAGGCATTTGACCTGGCATTGCGTGTCATTGCCGCGTTCGCCCAAATCGCCCGTGCCTCGTGACAACGTTCCGTCGCCACCCATCCCGCTTTCGGAGCGGTGACGCGGACCAGACGTCCATCGTCCTCTAGCCGCGCCAGCCACGGTTCGGCGACGCCGCCGAACAGGTCACCCTCGCCCGCAATGCGGGTGCTGAAGAGCGTGGCTATTTCATCGTCGGCCACGAAACCCAGCATCAGGACGGCTTCATGCAACTCGTCTTCGCTCTGCGCGTCCGGCCAGACTTCCGCTCGGACTCTTTCGATAGCGTCCGCATCCAGAGCACTGAGATCGCTTGCCGTAGTCGGATCCAGCCAGCGCCTGCTCTGGACCGCCTGAGTACGGCGTTCCTCCAGCGGCGCGTCGTCGAGAAAAGCGTAGGGATTGGCGTTGAGCACCTGCAGCGCGAACGGCGAGGGTTCCGTGAGATCCCGCTCGACCAAGGTTATTTCGCCGTTCCTCATCGCGCTCAGCAGGCGCTCGAACGCATCGATGTCCATCACTTCGTTGAGACAGTCGCCGATCGCCTGCTCGACCAAGGGATGCTCCGGAATATCCCGGCGGCCATTGAGGTTTTCCGCGCACGCGAGCTGGTCCGGGAACACCAACGCGACCAGGTCTTCGGCGCTCATGCGTTGCAGACGCGGCGGTACCTTGCGCCCCGCGCGGAACCGTTGGATCGCCAGCGCGCAGGTAGCGACCCAGCGCCAGCGCACCGTGAACATCGGTGCATCCAGCAGCGCCTGGGTGAGCACCTCGCGCACCGTTTCCCGATTGAGATAACGCCAGACTTCGTCGAGCGGGAAACTATGCACGGCGCCGAGCGAGATGACGATGGCGTCTTCGATGGCGGCCGCCTGCAATTCGAAATTAAAGGTGCGACACAAACGCTTACGGAGTGCCAGGCCCCAGGCTTTGTTGACGCGGCTGCCGAAAAGCGAGTGGATCACGAGCTGCATGCCGCCCGATTCGTCGAAAAAACGCTCCATGACCAGGGTTTGCTGCGTCGGCATTGTGCCGAGCGCACGATAAGCGCTGAGGAGGTATTCGCTTAGCTGCCGCCGCGCGACCGGGCCCGCGCCCGGAATATCGGCCAATGCCTCGGTCAGGGAGTCGAGATTCCCGTCACAGACCTCGATTTGTTCGGCGAAATCTTGACGCAGGCGGGACACCGCGGCAGAAAATTCCAGTGTCCGCGCCGGTGCTTCGCCAAACCAGAACGGCATGTTGGGTGGCTGTCCGGCGGCATCCTGGACGCGCAGGCCGGCTGATTCAACCCGCAGGACGCGCCAGGAAGTATTGCCGAGCTGGAAGATGTTGCCCGGCAGGCTCTCGATTGCGAAGTCCTCATTGACCGTACCGACGAGCTCTCCACTCGGCTCGGCGATGACGTCGTATTCGGCGTTGTCGGGTATCGCGCCCCCGCAGGTTATCGCCGTCAAGCGCGCACCCCGCCGCCCACGCAAACGCCCGTTGACGTCGTCGAGATGGAGATAGGCGGAGCGCCGTCCTCGAGCGAAACTGAAGCCCTCTGCGAGCATGCGCACGACCTTCAGCAATGACGCCGCGCTCAAACCACGATACGGCCAGGCTTTAGTAAAAACCGCGTGCAGGTCGTCGATCGCGTAGTCCTCGCACGACACCTCGGCGACGATCTGTTGCGCGAGTACGTCGAGCGGGCCGCGGGGAATTTCCAAGGTATCGAGTTCATCGCGTCGAATCATGTCCAGTAGCGCCACGCACTCGACCAATTCGTCGCGCGTCTGGGGAAACAAGCGCCCTTTAGCGACGCCGCCGACGGCATGGCCGGAGCGGCCGATCCTTTGCAACAGCATTGCGAGCGATCGTGTCGAACCGAGTTGGCAGACGAGATCGACATTGCCAATATCGATGCCGAGCTCGAGCGAGGCGGTCGCGACTAGCGCCTTGAGTTGGCCGTTTTTAAGTCGCCTTTCGGCATCGTGGCGGCGTTCCCGCGACATACTGCCGTGGTGCGCGCAGACCGCGTCGTCGCCGATGCTGTCGGCCAGCGCGCGGGCCAGGCGTTCGGTCATTCGCCGAGTGTTGACAAAGATGAGCGTCGTCGCATGCGTTGCTATGAGTTCGATGATCCGTTCTCGGATCTCACCCGCGACCTCGGCGGAAACAATCGCTTCCAGCGGTGATTTGGGCATTTCGATGGCGATATCGCGCGCCCGAATGTGGCCTTCGTCGACGATTTCGCACTGTTCTCCGGTTGCGGCTCCGTACGCTGTCCCGGTAAGAAATTCGGCGACCCGTTCGATCGGCCGTTGCGTGGCGGACAATCCGATGCGCACGGGCGCACGGCCAATCACGTGCGAGAGCCGTTCGAGGCTCAGCGAAAGATGCGCGCCGCGCTTATTGCCGGCGAGGGCGTGGATTTCGTCGATGATGACGGTCCGAATCGTTTTGAGCGTTTCCCGCCCGCTATCGCTAGTCAGCAAGATGTATAGCGATTCGGGTGTGGTGACGAGAATATGCGGCGGCCGCTTGCGCATACGGTTGCGCGCTGCGACAGGCGTATCACCCGTTCTAACGGCACTCGTAATCGCCGGCACTTGCCCGAGTTCGCGCTCGAGTAGCTTCTGGATCGCCGCCAGCGGTTGTTCGAGATTACGCTGCACGTCGTTGCTCAGTGCCTTCAAAGGCGATACGTAAAGCACGCGGGTTTCGTTCGCGAGCTTCTCGCAGCGTATTTGCTGTGCAAGGTCACTGATCGCGGTCAGAAACGCCGCGAGCGTCTTGCCCGATCCCGTCGGCGCCGCAACCAGGGTATGTCGGTGGCGCTCCAGCGCCGCCCAAGCGCGTACCTGGCAGGGTGTGGGGGTTTCGAACGTGCCGTTAAACCAGGCCCGAACGGCGGGATCGAAAGAATCCGGGAGCATATGAACGAGACTACCGCGATCACCGCCGCAAGGCCACGCCAGGGATGTTTCTCGTAACGGCGAGGGAAATCAAGTCATGCTCGACGGTGCTCGAAACCACATGACTTGAAGCTTGGCGGACGCAGCGGGTGCGTCAGGAGCGAAATCAGGACAGCGTATCCAGCAAAACGTCGATGCGTTCTTTTGCGTCTTTGATAATCTCCAGACTCATTTCAGGCGTGACTTCGCCGCCCAGTACACGCATCGCCCTGATTTGCTCGGGCTTGGGCAGATTTTGTATCTGCCCGAGACTCAGGAGCACGTGATAGCGCGCGCAAATCACAATCTCCGCCAGAGTCAGTTCTCCGTGCGAGACAAATGCCCAGTTCCGATTTTCGGATACTGCCTCGATCACCGCATCACCGAAGTTCCATTTCCGGCAGATGAGCACCCCGATTTGGGCCCCGTGCGCTTCGATAGCAGCCTCGGCCTTGGACGGGTCCTGGACCACGTCGGGCCGCATTGCGAGGCGTTCCAAGATCGGAAAGGCGCCGATGTTGCTCAGCAGTCCGGCCACCAGGGCTTGCTCGGCGTTGCCGGTCGAGGCGCGCTCGGCTATCACGGAGCCCGTCGCACCGATGCGTACGGATTCTCCAACAATGTGCGCGAACAGCTTGCGCACGTCCGGCGCACTCGTGTCGAACAGATCTTTGAGCGAAAAACAGATCACGAGTTCGCTGACCGTGTGCATACCGATCCGGGCCACGGCTTCACGTAGATTCATTATTGTTGAGACGCCGCGGCACAGCGGACTGTTTGCAATCTTGAGGATCTTTGCCGCGGCCGATGGGTCGGTCGAAAGCAGATCGGCGACGCGCTGATTATCACAGACGCGGTTGGACAGGACTTCACGGATCCTGAGCGCGATATCCGGCAGGCTCGGCAGTTTCAATCGGTCGGCGGCTACGTCCGCTTCGAGATCAAACAGTAGACCCTGGGTCGCCGACGGTTCGGTGTCCACCTCCTTGAAGGAGGATTGGTTGATGCGTTCGACCTGTTCACGCAACACTGCGACTTCCGCGCGAGGGATTCGCGCACACAGCGCCAACCCCGATGCCCGGACGTTATAAATGGACGGCCGCAACGGCGCGATGACGTTCAAGGCCTCGGCCGATCCAGCCGTAACGAGCTTGGACTTTCCATCGACATCCGAAATCAGGAGTTTTCCGTCCAGCAGGAAATAGTCACTCTCGTCGTCGGCACCCAACGCAATCACGACCTCGCCGTCATTGAACCGGTCGGAAGATGCCCGGCCGGCGGCAACGATGAGCTGTTCCGCGGGCAGGCCGCTGAACGGCGCTAAGGCGCGCAGCCGCCCGGGTATGATCGTATTCTTGTTTCGTCGTGCAAGCATCTTGGGGTTATCGAATGGCTGTTTGACCCGGAAATTGCCGAAGTCGACAACAGGCTATCGGCATCGTAGTTTCTCTTCTTTAAGGTCGATACCGAGGATTATTGTCGACACCGAGGATTATTAATGTCACAGCAGAAATCGATCGCGCTCATACCCATTGGTGTCGCTAATACGGATGTCAGCGACGCGGACGTGCCGCGGAAGCGAAGCGAGATCGTGTCTACGATCCATGTGTTCGAAGAATTCGTCGATGGCCTGGTCGGGATCGATGCCTATTCGCATCTGTTCGTGCTTTTCTGGATGGATCGAGCGAGACCTCCTGCTTCACTGGTGAGTCACCCCCGCGGTGATCCTGCCTTGCCCCTGAGCGGCGTATTTGCGGCCCGTGGTCGCAACCACCCGAACTCAATTGGCCTCGCCGTGGTCGAACTCATCGAGAGAACCGGCGCAGTGTTGACGGTAAGACGCCTCGATGCGTACGACAACACACCCATACTCGATATAAAACCTTATGACGATTACGACGTATTCCCCGACATCAAGGTGCCCGAATGGTTTCGGCGTCGCGCCATGGCGGGCTCCAAAGATTCCGAGTAGAGTGCGCCATTAGGAATCAGCCACCCTAGTGATAAAGCAAGCAAGCCGCCATTTCATCGGCGCAGCCACTTTGGTTGCAATACAATTCGTCGTGACAGCCTCTCACGCAGATGTAACGGAAAAAGCACATGGCAGCTGGACCGTGCGATGTGAATCCCCGGACGAAAGTCAAGAGCATGATTGCATCATGTTTCAGAACTTGGTTCTGAAAACCGGTGGACAACCGGTGTTACATTTTGCCATCGGAATTGCCCCTGCGGACAGTACCCCGACGGTTATCTTGAGCCTGCCGCTCGGGATATCTCTGCCGCCCGGAATCAGTATTCAGATTGACGACGGCAATAAGGCAAATTTCCCGGTCGAACGTTGCGAGCCAGATGGTTGCCGCGCCGTAATGAAGCTACGCGATGCAACCATCGAACAATTGATCGCCGGGAATCAATTGACGATCACGTTTCATGACGGAGAACGCCAGCCGATCACCGTGCCGCTCTCGCTCGACGGTTTCGGTGGGAGTTATCGGGATCTGTCAGAGGGCGGACACTAACGGATCGGGTCCGGACCCGGAACGCCCGGTATCCGCGCGGGATCAAAATAGTGACAGTCGGCATGCCGTTGAATATTCTACGGTCGGGATTTATCGGGGCTGCGATCGGAACGACAATTCCCGTCGATTCCCTGGGATCGTTATACGATCGCCGACCTTAATCGCGTAGGTCTTAATATCACCTGCGTTCAACTCGAGTACATAACGTACCGGCACGGGCGCGCCGATGTGATCGAGTGACATGGGTTTCGCGCAGGATTGCAAGAATACGACTACGCCCTCTTGGTCTGCAAAGAGTAGGTCAAGCGATATCACGGTGTCCTTCATCCACATCGAAACCGGGTGGCTGTCTTTGAAGTCAAACCACATGCCCGTACGCGCATCGAGCTTTTGTCTTCCCATCAACCCGCGCCTGCGCGCCGCGTGAGAGTCCGCAATTTCGACTTCGAAATGAACTGCGACGGCGTCGCCGCGGATGATCAGCAAAAGACTCGTGGGTGCATTAATTGTGCCGACGCTGACCGGCGAGGACACCACCGCAGTAAGCGCTACGATTTTGAAGATGCTCGTTTTGAAACGCCCCTTGTCTATTACCATCGGGCCGTTCTAATGGGATTCATCAGTGCCGGCGCAGATGACAGCATAAGTCGGTATCATTCCATTTCGCAAAAATGCTAAGAAACCTCTGAATAAGTCATGGTGCGTCTGAATGGTTCATGCAATTGTGCAGATCAAGGCACGAATCGTAGGCAATAGCGGGGACTATTGGCAAGCTTCGTAGCGTAAGGCTGCGCGATTTCACGGGCAAGACAGATGGGCCATGACTTATTCAGAGGTTCCCTATACACACGCCCCATGATTCGTTGCATTCGTTGGGACGTGCCGCACGTCGCGACAAGCGGCGGCGCGTATGCGCGCCTCGGCGTTGCGATGGCGCTGTACCTCTGCGTCGCGGTCGGCGACGCGCAGGAGCGGACGACGGGTCCGCTGGCCTTCATTACGAATCAGGATGAAAATACCGTATCGATCATTTCGCTTGATAAAAGAAAGGTCGTCAGAACCCTTGAGCTTGGATGGGATCCGAACGGTGTCGCGATCGACGAAAGAAGGCGCCTCGTATTCGTAACGAGTACCAAAAGCCGTGAGGTCAGCTCGATCGATCCGGACAGTCTGACTTTACTTAAGAGTGTGATCAGCGGTTATGGTCCTATAGGGATCGTTGCCGACAGCCGCATCGGCCGAATATACGTAGCGGATGCGCATGACAAACGCGTTCGAATATACGATGCCGCCAGCCTAGGTTTTCGCGGTGAGTATAAGACCGGTCGGGGGGCGGCGGGTCTTGCCCTCGCGCCCGACGGCCTGCATCTTTTCGTCGCCAACCAGGACGATCACAATGTCAGTGTGATCAGTACGGTGGATGGACTGACTCTTGCACGGATTGACGTTGGAGACGCACCTTTCGGCGTAACGGTGAGCGCAGACGGGCAACAAGCCTTTACCGCGAACGAGAGCAGCGAGGATGTGAGCGTGATCGACATCTCGACATTGCAGTCCAACTTTCAGATCGCAGTGGGCAAAAAGCCTTTCGCCATCGCGCACGACCCGATCAGGCAACGACTTTTCGTCACCAATCGGGGCGAGAAAAGCGTTTCGGTCGTCGATCTCAAGGAGCGCCGCGAGTTGACCCGGATTACCGTAGGCAATAACCCGCAGGGAATCAGCATTAGAATCCAGGCGCGCGAAGTCTATGTTGCCATTGCATCCAGCGGCAGCGTCAGCATTATCGATGCTGATTCGCTCAAGCTCATTGGGGAGATTGCAACGGGCGCCGGCAGCCGTGCGTTTGGCTCCTTCACTCTCGAATAGCTGTATCCGGGGGTAATCGGCTATTCCCAGGTCGGTTTTGCGCCATGCGGGTGACGATGTGGGCGGCGGCCAGCGATAATATGCAATACGCTGTAAAAAAATAGAGCCCGATCTCAATTCTGGCGTCGCTGAGTTCATCCTTGGTGAATGCCAGGAAGGCAACCAGCACGCCCACGACGTACACGTCTGCCATCGACCACTTGCCGATCATGAGGATGGCCGCAACGCTGCGGTCGCGTAATCGCTTCATGGCGGGTGCCAGCGCCACGAGCATCAATGCAACCTTGATCACCGGCAGGATGATGCTGAACAGGCCGATGAGCAGGGCGAGAAATAAATTGCCGCTGCCGAGCAAGTGACCGATCGTAGAGGCGATGCTCTTCGTATCGTATTTAAGCACGACCGTGCCCAGTATCGGCACGTCGGAAAAGGCGAGCACGGTCAGGATCGGCGCGACGATACCGACGCTGAAGGCGATGGAGCTGATCAGCGTCGTATGCCAAGCGACAGCAGCTAAGAGCGGCCGGTTCCGTACGCTAACCAAAATCATTTGGGCGCTCGTCAATCCGGCGAGGGCCCATGACGCGAGCACTGCGCGCCGCTGTTGAAATTCCGCCCGCGCGACGATTTCTGCATAATCGCCGCGCATGTTTTCGGCGCCGGAGTAAAGTGAAAAGCTCCAAGTTTCGAGCAGGGACTTCACTGCAAGCTCGGTTGCGCCGTGCAACGAATGGGCCTGGCTCGCGAGCTGCATCAAGTGCGCAGCTTGCTGGGAGTAAACGATGATGTACCACGCCAGCACGATGGCAAAAGGGTAATAGACGTAGCGAGCAAGAAGCATATGATGCGCGTCAACGGGAAGCGAAACCGGGCATAATGATATCTTTATCGCCTGAGTTCACTGACCCCGCGTGTTTGACTATTTTGGAGGAGCAAGTGACCGCGAAAAACCAAGTTCCCGCCGAGGGAGCAAAAATTGCCATCAGCAATGGAAAACTCCAGGTTCCCGACAACCCCATCGTACCGTTCATTGAAGGCGACGGCATCGGACCCGACGTGTGGCGCGCTAGCCGCCGCGTGCTGGACGCTGCTGTCGAAACGGCTTACGGCGGCACGCGCAAAATCCACTGGATGGAAGTCTACGCCGGCGAGAAAGCGAATAGTTTGACCGGATCCTGGCTCCCCGACGAGACGCTCGAGGCGTGCCGCGAATACCTGGTTGCCATCAAAGGGCCGTTGACAACACCGATTGGCGGCGGTATCCGATCACTCAACGTCGCACTACGACAGATACTCGACCTTTACGTCTGCCTGCGCCCGGTGCGATGGTTTAAAGGTGTGCCTTCACCGGTAAAAAAGCCGCAGGACGTCGACATGGTCATCTTTCGCGAAAACACTGAGGATATCTACGCCGGCATCGAATTCGAAAACGGGACCGATGAGAACAAGAAATTTCTCGAGCTGTTCGAGCAGGCATTTCCCGACCTTTTCAAGAAAATCCGATTCCCGGCTTCCTCCGGTATCGGGATCAAACCCGTATCGCGAGAGGGTACCGAGCGGCTCGTGCGGGCCGCAATCAAGTATGCCATCGCCAATGACCGTAAAAGCATCACCTTCGTGCACAAAGGCAATATCATGAAGTTTACCGAAGGTGCATTCAGGAATTGGGGCTATGACCTGGCCGAGAACGAATTTCCCGATGACACATACACTTGGGAACAATGGGAGCGCACGGCCGCGGATAAAGGCAACGAGGCAGCCAACGAAGAACAGCGCCATGCGCTAGATGCCGGCAAGATCCTTGTGAAAGACGCGATAGCAGACATCACCCTGCAGCAAGTGCTTACTCGTCCACGCGAGTTCGACGTCATAGCCACGATGAATTTGAACGGCGATTTTCTGTCCGATGCGCTCGCCGCTCAGGTCGGCGGTATCGGCATTGCTCCCGGCGGGAATATCAACTATGACACCGGTTACGCGATCTTCGAGGCAACGCATGGCACGGCACCGAAATATGCCAACCAAGATAAGGTGAACCCGGGATCCTTTCTGCTGTCCGGAGAAATGATGCTGCGTTACCTCGGCTGGGGCGATGCCGGCGACCTCATAATCTCCGCGCTAAACAAGACGATCGCACAGAAGATCGTGACCTACGATCTCGCCCGACTCATGGAGGGTGCCAAGGAAGTGAAGTGCAGTGAGTTTGCGAGCGCGCTCATAGCAAATCTGTAATTTGTAATAGGTGTTGATCAGTGAGCCTGGCGCCTGGAGAAGAAGCTGCGCCCTCATTTCGTTCCGCGAGAAACTTCCTGGATTAGGCATCCATTCGGACAAATCCCAGCTGAGTTTCAGGCTCCATTGACCAAGGACAAAGACCAAGTCTTGATATGTGAAGCGGCGGCCGGCATTCACGACGGCTTCGTCAACTACAACAATAACTATCGCCGCATATCGCAGCGCGCACGCTCTCGATTTGAAAATCGCGATTGGGCGGGTGCGCGCACCGATTTGAGTGCGCGGATCGAACTCTACGATAAATCCGTATCGCGCACTCTGGCCACCCAGCGCAAGCTACTCGGCGCCCAAATTGACGACCTGAAAATCTGGCAAGATATAAAAAAAATCTACTGGAGCCGCGTAGAGGACATTCCGAACGGAGAATTCTCCAAGACATTTTTCAATTCCGTTTACCGGGACGTATTGCGGAGCCTGGACATCGATCCGACTCAGGTCTCCGATACTGCGGATGTCGTTTCACCGGAGGCGCCGGTTCGCTATCCGGCGCGGCAGCATAACTACATTAACTGGAGCGATATCCGCGGCGTCGTAGAACGCCTGCTCGACGACTTTCGTTTCAACACTCCCTATCTGGACCTGGACTCCGATATCGAATTCGTATGCGGCGAGATCGGCCGAATCGTCGGTGGAGTGGAATCGGCCGACGAGAGCGTGCGCAGAATAGAAGTGATACACGACGTGTTTTTTCAATCGAGCCGTGCGTTCGTCGTCGGTAAGCTCTTCTGGTCGAACAATACCTCACCAATGGTACTTGCGTTCGAGAACACCGATAAAGGTGTTCGCATCGAAGCCGTACTCAATACCACGGACGATCTCAGCGTGCTGTTCGGGTTTACGCGATCTTATTTCATGGTCGATGTCGAACCGGTCGAAGGGGTGGTTTACTTCATCCAGTCGATGCTGCCGAGGAAGCCGCTGGACGAGATCTATACGATTCTCGGACGTGCACGCCAAGGCAAAACCGAACGCTATCGATTCTTTCATCGCCATCTCGCCGGTTGCGAGGATCGTTTCGTGCACGCGGCGGGTGATCGCGGTCTGGTCATGCTGGTCTTTACCCTGCCCTCCTACGATCTCGTCTTTAAAGTGATACGGGACAATTTCGGCCATACCAAGAACATCAGCCACAACGAAGTCAAAAAGAAGTACAAGTTCGTGTTCAACCACGATCGCGCGGGGCGGCTCATCGATACCCAGCAGTTCCGCAACATTGAGTTTCCAATTGACAAATTCGAGCCGCGGCTGCTCGAAGAACTGCTCGAATCGACCTCACAAACAGTGCGGCTCGACGGAGACCAGGTCGTTATCGACCACCTCTACTCAGAGCGGCGCTTGACGCCGCTCAACCTGTTCCTTCAGGACTACGAATTCGCGGAGGCTCGCCTGGCCTTGCTGGACTACGGCCAGGCGATTAAGGACCTCGCGATGACGAACATATTCCCGGGGGATTTGCTGTTGAAGAACTTTGGCGTCTCGCGCCACGGACGCGTGGTCTTCTACGATTACGATGAATTGTGCCTGATCACGGACTGCCGTTTCCGTGACCTACCGGACGCGGCCTACCCGGAAGACGAGATGCGCGCGGGCAGTTGGTTTTACGTCGACAAACGCGACATATTTCCCGAAGAGTTCATTCGCTTTCTGGCCATAGACGATCGACTGCGGGAGGTCTTTCTCGAATGGCACGGCGATCTCCTGACCGCCTCGTACTGGCGGCGGATCAAGCAACTGCATCTGGATAACTGCGCGCCCGAAATCGCCCCCTACTATCACCTAGCCTCGAGGCGTGAACCGAATTGACTGCAGAGCCGCACCACAAGCACGCCGGTCCGGCCGCTGGATCGTTTGCCGGCGTAATTGCGAATAATTATGATTTAGATTACCCTATCGGATGAGGGCGGACACCGTCCGCCCCGGCAGGAGCCGAGCTGACCTTGAACTTGTCGAACCTGAAACGCGGCGCGCGCGCGGTCATCACCCGCATCGAGGCCGACGATCCCCAAATCACCGCCAAGTATGCGGCGCGCGGGATCGTACCCGGCACGAGCGTCGGGATCCTGGGCACCGGCGATCCCGTGCTCGTCGGTATCGATAAGGAACAGTGGGCCATCAATCGATTCGATGCCTCTCGCATTCAGGTCGACCTCCTCGAAGAACCATCTCGCTCCGTTTTATCCTTCCTCTCGGGTCGATGACCACGACGCTCGCGGCTTTGAAACCCGGGCAGTCGGGTATCGTCGAGGGGTATGCCGAATTCAACGAGGGTGCCCAACGTTTGATGCAGATGGGTATCATCGAGGGCACGCCGGTTGAAATCATACGGTTGGCGCCAGCCGGGGATCCCGTAGAAATTCGCCTCATGGGCTATTCGCTTTCTCTTAGAAACGACGAAGCTGCCAACGTCCTTGTCGGCGAAGTCCGCTAGGAGCCTGCACGGCATAGGGAATCGTAGCGAGGCGAGTGGGGAATCGAGGCCAGCTTTTCGATCATTTGAGGCGAACAGGGGTGACTATTTAACGAAAAATTCATCGGTAACGAATTTTTGCGCTAGTCCCGAAGGGGTGAAGCGCCGGGACGCGCTGAACAAAATGATCGAAAAGATGGACCGATTTCCCACCGCCGCAATAGGTCCATCCTATGCCGCACAGGCTCCTAGGGTGCTGCTCCGTAATTATATTCCCGATAATCGTTTCATTGGGTCGTGCAGGACTCCCAACGCTCCAGCGCGGTATGAAGACCAGCGAATGATGAAAGTTTATTGCGGGGCACCACATTAGGTAATGGATGCCGCCGTCAGCACCGCGACAAAGGCAACACCGGTCGTGGTTACCGTCGGTAACCCGAACACCGGTAAGAGCACCCTGTTCAATCAACTGACCGGGCTCAGGCAAAAGGTCAGCAACTATCCCGGTGTCACGGTCGAGCAGGTCTCAGGTCACTGCGATCTAGGCGGTATCACGGTCCGCGTTGTCGACGTCCCGGGCACTTACTCGCTGGCTGCCATGTCTCCCGATGAGATCGTCACGGTCGACGTGCTGCGCGGCGCGGTTTCCAATCTTGGCATGCCGGATGCCGTGATCGTGGTCATCGATGCGACCAATCTTCGCCGTAACCTGTTTTTGGCCTCCCAGATACTCGAAGCGGGTGTGCCCACCGTTATTGCATTGAATATGATCGATCGCTTGGCTCTTGAAGGGATCGAAATCGACCACGGCGAATTGTCGCGCCGTCTCGACTGCCCCGTCGTTCCCCTCTCCGCAACCGAGGGTAGGGGCCTCGCCGAGTTGAAGCAGGCAGTCATCGGCGTTCTGGAAAAAGGCACACCGCCCGACATCATGATCAATCCGGTGCTCGGCAACGCGGCTCAGGAGTTGGCCGAGAATGTCTCAAGGGCGTCTCATCGTCTCAGTGCGCTCGAAGCGAGTCGTGCGCTCGTCGACGGCGGCGGATACGCCGAAGCCCGCCTCGTCGAGATTGGCGGTCGCGCGACCGTCGAACGGCTCAAGGTGCTGCGGCACAAGGTCGGCGGAGGGAGAAATCTCGCGACGCTGGAGGCACGCGACCGCTACAGTTGGATCCACTCGCAGCTTGCGGGCGTGGAACACCGCAGCGCTGGCGCTACTCGCCCGATCGCCGAGTTTCTGGACCGGTGTGTCAACCATCCCGTCAGCGGTACGCTGTTATTCGTGCTGGTCATGGCAACGGTATTCCAGGCGGTATTTGCTTGCGCCGGACCGTTGGTCGATGCCATTAATGTTTTAACCGGTTCGCTCGCCGAGATCACGGCGGCCATCCCGGGAGGCGGCTTGTTCGCCCGCTTCATCTCCGAAGGCGTTGTCGCGGGCGTCGGCAGCGTCGTCGTGTTCCTGCCTCAAATCGTCATTCTTTTCGCTTTCATTATTATTCTCGAAGACTCCGGCTACATGGCGCGGGCCGCTTTCCTGATGGATCGCTTGATGCGCGGCATGGGATTATCGGGCCAATCTTTTATCCCCATGTTGTCGAGTTTCGCCTGCGCCGTCCCCGGCATCATGGGCACGCGCGTCATCGCGAACAAACACGACCGTCTCGCGACCATTCTGGCCGCGCCGTTCATGACCTGCTCGGCGCGGCTGCCCGTCTATTCGCTGTTGATCACAGCGTTCATCCCGGATACGCGTTATGTCAGCGGCCTGGTCAATCAGCGGGGACTGGTCCTGCTTGGTCTCTATGTTTTGGGTATCGTCGGCGGCGCGATGACGGCCTGGCTCGTTAGCCGCATATTCTGGTCGAGGAAAAAATCGAGGTTTCTGCTGGAGATGCCGCCCTACCGAATACCGAGTGCCAGGGCGGTGTTGAGCAAGCTCTTTGCCCGCGCACTGATTTTCCTCAAGCGTGCCGGCACCATCATCTTTGCCGTTGCCATCGTCGTTTGGGTGCTCGCATCCTTTCCGTTACACACCGACCTACATTCGCCGGCTGGCGGTGCGGCCGTGGCCGCTCAGCAACTCGAACAAAGCTATCTGGGGCAGATCAGTCGCGGCGTCGCCCCCTTGTTCGCCCCCTTGGGTTGGGATTGGAAGGTAACGGCTGCCGTCGTCGCCTCGTTTCCCGCGAGAGAAGTCGTGATCGCGGTACTCGGGACGATTTATGCGGTCGGTGGCGATTCGGAGGGGGCGAGCTTGACCAGCCGTATCCAGTCGGCGCGGCACGCAGACGGCTCCCTCGTATATACCCTGCCCATGGTTCTGGGCCTCATGATTTTTTTCGCATTTTGCCTTCAATGCGCTTCGACCATGGCCGTGATGCGGCGCGAAACCGGCACCTGGGCCTGGCCGACTGCGGCGTGGATCTACATGACGGGCCTGGCTTATCTGGGCGCGCTCTTTGCGTACCAGTTTGGAACCTGGTTACAACAAGCTTGAGCGATCCACGGCAGTTAGATCATAAAATCTATTGAATGTCGGCTGGCGATAATCGCATCGCCGCTTTATCATCGCGCCCCTTGATCGATAGCGACGGAGCCGCGCGACATGTTTCACATCACTGACGACGAGCGTATCAGCGGTTACCGGCCGTTGATCTCGCCGGCGATTTTGATGGAAGAGATTCCCGTCTCCGAGAAGGCCTCCAATATCGTCGCCAATGCGCGGCAGGCAGTCGAAGCGATCATCAATGGTAACGACGATCGCCTACTGGTCGTGGCTGGGCCCTGCTCAATTCACGACAGCAAGGCCGCACTCGAATACGCCGATCGTCTGCATGGTCTGATGCGGGAACTCGACGGTGAGCTTTTCATCGTCATGCGCGTCTACTTCGAGAAACCGCGGACCACGATTGGCTGGAAAGGCCTGATCAACGACCCGCATCTCGACGGCAGCTTCGATATCAACAACGGTCTACGCGCCGCGCGTGGCCTGCTGCTGGAACTCGCCCATCGCGGTATTCCGTCCGGCTCCGAGTTTCTCGACGTCATCACGCCGCAGTTCGTCGCGGACCTCGTAGCCTGGGGTGCGATCGGCGCACGAACGACGGAGAGCCAGATTCACCGCGAATTGGCGTCCGGTTCATCCATGCCGATCGGTTTCAAGAATGGCACCGACGGGAACATACAGATTGCGGTGGATGCGATCGGCGCTGCGCGTCATCCGCACCATTTTCTATCCGTGACCAAGCAGAGCATTGCCGCCATCGTTACGACCCGTGGCAACGATGCCTGCCATCTGATCATGCGGGGATCCAATGCAGCTCCCAACTACAGTGCGACAGCGCTGGAGAGCGCCGCGGCCGGATTACGCGAGGCCGGATTGCGCGACCGCCTCATGGTGGACTGCAGTCACGGCAACAGTCGCAAGGATTATAAGCGCCAGCCGGAGGTGGTCCGCGATCTCTGCGGTCAAATCGCCGCAGGCTCGCATCTCATTGCGGGCGTCATGCTCGAAAGTCACCTAAAGGAAGGTAAACAGAATCACAATGATGAGACGCCGCTGGTCTACGGTCGGAGCATTACGGACGCCTGTATGTCATGGGAGATGACCGAACCTTTGCTGCACGAGTTCGCCGAGGCGATCCGCCGCCGACGCGCTGCTCGCTGATCTTCGTGCTCGCCTTGTCGCTCGCATCGACGGCCGTCGATGGGGCCGATCATCCGGCGCGTATCGTGTCGATGAACCTGTGTACTGATTCAATGCTCTTCGAGCTGGTGGACCTCGAACGAATCGCGTCTGTCTCGTTTCTTTCCCGTGATCCGAATCTGAGTGTTTTCTCTGCAGAGGCCAAAATGATCCCCATTAACCGTGGGCACGCCGAGGAAATCGTCGCGCTCGAGCCCGATCTTGTGATTACGGATCGAACGACCTTGCCGTTTGCGCGGCGCTTGCTGCAAAAATTCGGCATTCCCGTCATGCTCTTCGACCATGCCAACGACCTCGTCGAGTACCGCGGCAACCTCGAACGTCTCGGTGCGGCTATCGGCGTCGCTGACCGGGCGCGCAAAATCGTCGAACGCATCGACGCTCTCACCAAAGAAACGCCGGACCAAGGCGCCTTTGTGGCGCGCCCCAGAGCTCTGGTTTATCAACCGAACGGCTTCATGCCGGGCACGCGGACCTTGATGAGCGACCTCATGACGCGGGCTGGATACCGCAACGTCGCTGCCGAACTCGACTTTACTTTCGGTGGCTTCCTCGCACTCGAATCGCTACTGTTCCTCGCACCCGACGCCGTGGTGTTCAGCGTGCGGCAGAACCGGCAGCCGTCGCTCGCCGATGCGCAACTGTCTCACCCTGCGCTGCGCGGATTTCTCGCGGGTGGTCCGGAGCGCAAACGCCCCCTGCTGGTTAAAGTACCGGAAAACCTCTGGACCTGTGCCGGCTTGTTCAACGGGCGCGCGATCGAAATACTGCAGCACGCCGTACAGTGATGGCCGTAGGTTCGAACGCGAGCGAGCGCCAATGGGAACGGGCGCTGACAGGCCCCGGTGCGATACCGCTCTATGCGGGCTTGTCGTTACTCGT
Organism: Gammaproteobacteria bacterium; assembly: GCA_963662545.2. Classification (GTDB taxonomy): domain Bacteria; phylum Pseudomonadota; class Gammaproteobacteria; genus JAYYZW01. Next base: position 1,930,886 of record CAXXLL010000002.1, on the reverse strand, counting down.
CGCCCTACTCTTTGTTGCTTCGCTGTGCATCGGCCCCGTATTCATTTCACCCTTAAAGCTGATCGATCTCTTGAGCGGGGATCACGGGGATGTCTTGAGTTTGATCGCACGTGAAATCCGACTTCCGCGTGCTTTGCTTGGACTCGCCGTCGGTGGCAGCCTCGGTCTCGCTGGTGCAGCGCTGCAGGGCTTATTGCGTAATCCCCTTTCGGAACCGGGTATCATCGGCGTTTCGGGCTGCGCCGCGCTCGGCGCCGTGCTTGCTTTCTATCTCGGCGCGGCGGGTGCGGCACACTGGATTTTGCCGGCCAGCGGCATCGCCGGCGCGCTCCTCTCCGTGGCCGCCATCTATGTTCTCGCCGGGCGCAATGCCAGCATCCTCACCATTATCCTCGCCGGCGTGGCCATTAACAGTCTCGCGGGCGCCCTGACCACGCTGGTTCTAAGCCTATCGCCGAACCCGTTCGCGACCTACGAGATCTTTTTCTGGCTGCTGGGTTCGCTGTCGAATCGAAGTTTCGAACACGTCGCGCTCATTGCACCATTCATTGTTTGCGGCTGGTTGCTGCTGCTCACAACCGGCCGGGCGCTCGATGCCTTGTCGTTGGGCGAAGAAACGGCCACGAGCCTCGGCATCGATCTGGTGCGCACGCGCGCGCAGATTATTGTCGGTACGGCGCTTGCAGTGGGTAGCAGCGTTGCAGTCACGGGCGTGGTCGGGTTCATCGGGCTGGTGGTGCCGCATTTGATGCGGCCGCTCGTCGGCCAGCGTCCAGGCGCGCTGCTGGGGGCGAGCACCCTGGGCGGCGCCGCCTTGACCCTCGCGGCGGACATCGGCACGCGCGTCCCGGTCGTGGCGGGTGAGCTGCGGCTCGGCGTCGTCACCGCACTCATCGGCGCGCCGTTTTTTCTTCACCTCGTGCTGCGGAAGCGGACGGTGTATCAATGAAACGCTTAGCCGCGGAAGGGATCGTGGTCGAGAAAGGCGGATGCCGGATACTCGACGAGGTTAAGATTGAACTCCGCGCGGGCGAATTCGTCGGCATCATCGGCCCTAATGGATCGGGTAAGTCAACTTTGCTGCGGGTACTGGCACGGCTCGAGCGAACGATTGCGGGCCAGGTGTCGATCGACGATGTCGACTTATCTGGAATATCGGCGGTCGAGCTCGCACGACGGATCGGTTATCACGCGCAGAACCCGGAACTGCATTGGCCGCTGCCTGTCAGGACCATCGTTGCACTGGGACGCTTACCACACGTACGCGGTCTCGGCACCCTGGGTGAACACGATCGCCGTCTGATCGCAGAGGCTATCAGCGAGACGGATCTGCACGCCCTGCTCGATCGCCGTGGAAACGCGCTGTCCGGCGGCGAGCTGGCCCGTGTTCATATCGCCCGGTTGATCGCCGGCGGTCATGAACTCATTCTCGCGGACGAACCGATAGCGAATCTGGATCCGCATTTTCAGTTGGAGATCCTGGGCACGCTGCGCCGGCATACTAAGGAGGATCGCGGCGCTGCCGTCGTACTCCATGATTTGAATATCGCCGCGCGGCACTGCGATCGACTGGTTTTGATGAACGAGGGCCAGGCGATTGCCACTGGCGTCCCGCGAGAAGTGCTGACATCGAAAAACATCGAGTCGGTATTCGGTGTTTCAAGTCGTTATCTCAAAGATGCCGGTATCGAACAGGCACTCAGCGCGCGCGCACCGATTGCGGGCGAATAACGCATTTCGTTTTGGCGAGCGCTGTTCTTTCTCGATGGATGCTATTTAGCGGATTGATCATTTCACTGCGTTTACGGGAGAATCTGCCACCATGGCAACAAGCACGTCCTTAAAGTTCGGTCTGTGGTATTCGTTTCGCAACCCCCCGCAATGGCAAACCCCTTATGCCGACCTCTATGCGGCCCACCTGCGCCAGATCGCATGGGCTGAAACGATCGGATACGACGACGTGTGGCTGACCGAGCATCATTTCTGCGACGACGGGCACGCGCCTTCGATACTGCCGTTGGCGGCCGCCGTTGCGGCGACTACCCGGCGGATCCGGATCGGTACCGGCGTGCTCCTGCTGCCTTTGCACCACGCGGTTCGCGTCGCAGAAGACGGCGCTACCATCGACATTCTTTCGAATGGACGTTTCGAACTCGGTGTCGGCGTCGGTTATCGACCGCAGGAATTCGAGGGTCTGGGTTACCAGGCTGCCGACCGCGCCGGACGTATCGATGAGGGTCTGGAAATCATCCGCCGCCTGTGGGACGGAGAAACCGTCGATTTCGAGGGTGTTCATTATCAAATTAAGGGCGCCAGGCTGGAACCGCCGACCGTGCAGGAGCCGCGCCCGCCCTTGTGGGTCGGCGGCTTTGCGCCCGTGGCGGTGCGACGCGCGGCACGCCTGGGCGATGGCTATATCGGCACCGGCGACATGGTCGAACAATCGAAGTTGTTCCGCGAGGAGTGGCAGCGGCTTGGACGACCGGGCGAGGTCCGGCTCGCCGGTGGTCATTTCTGGCTCATCGCCTCGCGCGATCCGGACAAGACCTTCGCCTCAGTCGCGCCGCACGTGCTTTACCAGATCGAGACGTATAACCGCTGGCTCAGCGATGCCGGCCAGGCGCTCTTTCCGCCGATCGCCGGCATTGAGGATCTCCGCGAGATGGGGATACTGCTTTGCGTGTCACCGCAGGAGGCGGTAGACCTCATTGGCGATTACGTGGAAGCGAACGGTATCGAACGGTACTACAATTGGACGGTTCCCCCGGGTTACGGGGTCGAACTCATGAACGATCACCTCGCACTGTTCGCTGAGGAAGTCATGCCGCATTTCAAGGATCGGGGCGCTTGAGTCGGGGCACCCGAACAGGCGTCGCGCTTGCGTGGAGCTCGGGCAAGGATGCCGCCTGGGCCTTGAACGTGCTGCGCCGCGATCCGGACCTCGATGTCCGTGTGTTGCTGACGAGTTTCAACGAGTCCTTCGGGCGTGCCGCGATGCATGGTGTGCGCCGCAGCCTGGTACAGGCGCAGGCCGTGGCGGTCGGGCTACCGCTGCACGAGGTCGACCTGCCCTGGCCTTGTTCGAATGCGATCTACGAGGAGCTAATGTTGGGGGCGATCGAGGAGATCAAGAAGCGCTTCGATATTTCGCATTTAGCCTTCGGCGATCTATTCCTGGACGACGTTCGCGAATACCGTCTGCGCATGCTTAAGGGCAGTGGCGTGGAACCACTATTTCCCCTGTGGGGCGAACCGACCCGGCCACTTGCCGGGCGTATGATCGCAGCGGGCGTAAAAGCCTATCTGGTCTGCATCGATCCGCGGATGCTCGCACCTTCCTTTGCGGGGCGCGCATTCGATCGTTCGCTGTTGGACGATTTACCGGCAGACGTCGATGCCTGCGGCGAACATGGGGAAATTCCATACGATTGTCGTCGACGGTCCAAGCTTTCAAAATCCAATCGCAGTTGAATCCGGCGAGGTGGTAGAACGGGATGGCTTCGTCTTTGCCGATTTCTCGATGCGGCTCGGAGATCAGGTGATGTCGACATGAGGATCGTAACTCTGTTGCCAAGCGCGACCGAAATCGTGTGCGCGCTAGGATTGAGATCCCAGCTCGTGGGCGTTTCTCACGAGTGCGATTTCCCGGCCGGTGTCGCCGCATTACCGCGCGTGACGAAGACCCGTATCGATCATTATCTAGCCAGTGCCGAGATCGATCGCCAGGTTCGAAATGAACTCGAGTCCCGGCAGGCGCTGTACAGCCTCGATGCCGATTTGCTGGAAAGCCTGGCGCCGGATCTGATCGTCACGCAATCTCTGTGCGATGTCTGCGCAGTGGCCGATGAAGAAGTCCGTGCATTTACATCCACGCGCGGTATTTCGGCGAACATCGTGAACATAGAACCGTACACCCTGCAGGACGTCTTAGCGTGCGTCCGCGCGATCGGCGAGGCTGCCGAGGTGCCGCAAGCCGCCGCAGACCTAGCCGGGAATATGAAGGCGCGGTTCGACGCGGTGCGCGTGCGCTCGGCGACCCTGCTCAGGGCCGGGACACCGCGGCGCACGGTTTTCCTGGAGTGGATCGATCCGCCGTTTCGCGGTGGACATTGGAATCCTGAACTCGTCCGCATGGCCGGGGGCTACGACTGTTTCGGCATGACCGGGCGAGCGTCAACTACGACCAGCCTGCACGAGATCGCCCAAGCCGATCCGGACATGCTGTTTATTGCATGTTGTGGTTTTTCCATGGAACGTAGCCTCGATGAAGTCGCGGCCGTGCTCGATACTAGCGGCTGGTGTGAGTTGCGCGCGGTCAAGCAGAACCAGGTCTTCGTCACGGACGGCAATGCGTATTTCAGCCGGCCCGGTCCGCGTCTGGCCGACAGCGCCGAAATCATCGCGCATGCACTCTATCCGGACGTGCATCCGCCCGGACCCGTAACCGCCCGGTCCCCGATCGCGAACCGATCGCTCGCCGCGCTCTGACCGCGCGGTGACCTCGAAACCGCGGCAAACCCCCTGTCAGGCCTCCACCTTGACCGGAATCTTGCCGATCCGGGCCCGCCATTCACGCGGCCCGGTTTCGTGAACGCTGGTACCATGACTGTCCACCGCGACTGTCACCGGCATATCCTCGACCACGAATTCGTGAATGGCTTCCATGCCCATTTCTTCGAAAGCGACGATCCGCGCTTCGCGGATGGCCTTTGATACCAGATAAGCGGCGCCGCCTACCGCCATCAGGTAGACCGCGCGGTGGCGCTTGATCGCATCGATCGCGACCGGACCGCGCTCGGCTTTTCCGATCATTCCCATGAGTCCCGTCCGTTCCAGCATCATGTCGGTGTATTTATCCATGCGGGTGGCCGTGGTCGGCCCCGCTGGACCGACGACTTCGTCACGGACCGGGTCGACCGGTCCAACGTAGTAGATGAACCGGTTATTGAAATCGACGCCTGGCGGCAGGGGATCACCGCGCTCGAACAGCTCCGCAATACGCTGGTGCGCGCCGTCGCGCCCGGTCAACATTGAGCCTGACAATAAAAGCGTCTCACCGGGCTGCCAGCTTTGCACTTCCTCCCGCGTCACGGTATTCAGATCGACGCGGCGCGCGTTGTCGCCGACCGACCAGGCGATCTCGGGCCAGTCTTCGAGTTTCGGCGCTGGCAGTGTGGCGACCCCCGATCCGTCCAGGACGAAATGAGCGTGGCGGGTCGCTGCACAATTCGGAATCATCGCCACGGGTTTTGAGGCCGCGTGCGTTGGATAGTCCTTGATTTTCACATCGAGGACCGTGGTCAGACCGCCCAGCCCCTGCGCACCAATACCGAGCGCATTTACTTTTTCGTATAGCTCGATACGCAACGCCTCGATGCCGTTTTCGGGCCCGCGTGCGATCAATTCCTGCATATCAATCGGATCCATTAAGGCGCCTTTGGCCAGCATCATCGCCTTCTCGGCGGTGCCGCCGATGCCGATGCCAAGCAAGCCCGGCGGGCACCAGCCCGCGCCCATGGTCGGCAGCGTTTCGAGCACCCACTCGACGATGCTGTCGGAGGGATTGAGCATCGTGAACTTCGATTTATTCTCCGAACCGCCGCCTTTTGCCGCGACGGTGATGTCGAGTTTGTCGCCGGCTACGAGTTCGGTATGAATGACCGCCGGCGTGTTGTCGCCGGTATTGACGCGGTCACCTGCGGGATCGCTGACGATCGAAGAACGCAGCTTGTTGTCGGAGTGCAGGTAGGCGCGCCTTACGCCCTCGTTGATCATGTCATCCAGCAGCATGTCGTCGGCCCAACGGACGTTCATGCCCACTCGGCAGAATACATTGACGATGCCGGTATCCTGGCAAATCGGGCGGCGTCCTTCGGCGCACATGCGCGAATTGACCAGAATCTGAGCCATCGCATCCCGGGCAGCCTGCGATTCCTCGAGTTCATAAGCCCGCGCGAGATTTGCGATGTAGTCTGGCGGATGGTAATAAGAGATGTACTGGAGGGCGTCGGCGACGCTTTGAATGACATCATCCGCTTTGATCTGAGTCACGCCGCGGTCTCCAAAGATTGCACGTGTAGACGGATCCTACCATTGCTGGCACACGGGCCGCACGCAGGTCGCGGTCGTTCGGCGGCGGTGGGCCGGCAACGGTTGCGATCGGTATGCAACGGTTGCTTGCAGCGGACCGGCGCACGCCGGCTACCGGTAGACCGCCGCATTAAGGGTGCACTACCATACGATCGGGGAGACCAGCCCCGTACCCATACGAAATCTGGCAACGATTGGGGAATACTAACGAAAAATGGGGATCTCAATGAGCAGATTATGCTTGTATGCCGTGCTCGTAATCACGGCGCTGCCGGGCGTCGCCTGGGCGCAGGCTAAGGTCGATGACGTGACCAGGACCGGAGAGCAGCGCGTCGACGAAGGCGCCGCCGCTCAACGTGAAGTCGAAAAGCTGAGCGACCAGGCCGGCGATCTCGAGGCCGAATACAAACAGGTCACCAAGGTCGTCGACGGACTCAAGATCTATAATAATCTGCTGCAAAAACAGGTCGACAATCAGGTCGCGGAGATGGAGGCCTTAGCGGATTCGATCAGCAAGGTCTCGTTGATCGAACGCCAGATCGTCCCGCTGATGGTGCGCATGATCGAAGCGCTGGCCGAATTCGTTGCGCTCGACGTGCCGTTTCTGCCCGAAGAGCGCAGCCTCCGCGTCGAGCGACTGCGCGCCATGATGGAACGCTCGGACGTTACCGCGGCGGAAAAATTCCGCCGCGTACTCGAAGCGTATCAGATCGAGAACGACTACGGCCGTACGATTGAAGCGTATAGGGGTACGCTAGAAGCCGGTGGCGGCGCGCGCGAAGTGAACTTCCTGCGCGTCGGCCGCGTCGCGTTGTTGTACCAAACGGACGGCGGAGATCTGACCGGCGCCTGGAACCGGGAGACCGGGCAATGGGAGCCTCTCGCGCCGGCAACTTACAAGCAGGATGTATCCAAAGGTTTGAGAGTGGCGCGTAAACAAGTCGCACCCAACCTGCTGGTGTTGCCGATATCGGCGCCGAAAGGAGCCACCGAATGAGTGCCCGCAGGCTGGTAGCTATCATCACCCTCAGCTTGATCGCGGCTGCGCCGGTGGCCGCCGAGGACGCGCTGTCGCTCGACCTGCTACTGCAAAAAGTCAAGGCAGGAAGGGTGCAGGACGCCAAGGAAAATGCGGCGCGGATCGCGGCGTTCAAGGCCAACAAAGCGGAGCAGGCAAAGCTGCTTGCGGCCGCCAGGGTGGCGCGCCGGCGCCAAGAAGCGCGCTCGGAGCAACTCGAAAAGGCCTTCGAGGAGAACGACGTCAGGGTCATCGAACTCGAAGCTGCGCTGAAGGAACGGCTCGGCTCGCTCAAGGAATTATTCGGCGTTTTGCAGCAGGCAGCGGGCGACGCCCGGGGCCAGTTCGAAAACTCGTTGACCCACGTACAGTTCCCCGAACGGATTGATTTCTTGACGGACCTGGCCCAGAAAATGGGCCAGACAAGCCGTCTTGCATCACTGGAGGAGATCGAACGCCTGTGGTTCGAACTGCAGCGAGAGATGATCGAGTCCGGCAAGGTCGTGCGCTTTCCGGCCAGCGTGGTAGCGGTCGACGGTAACGAAGCCCAGCGCGACGTCGTACGCGTAGGGGCTTTCAATGTCATTTCCGCAGGCAAGTACCTGCAATTCATTCCGGAAACCGGGCGCTTGTTGGAACTCGCGCGCCAGCCGCAGCAACGGTATCTGGACAAGGTTTCCGAACTCGAAAACGCGTCCGTGGGCACGGCAGCTTTCGGTCTCGATCCGTCTCGCGGCCAGATCCTTTCGCTGCTCGTACAGGCACCGGGCCTGCGCGAGCGAATCGATCAGGGCGGGGTCGTCGGCTATGTGATCATCTGCCTCGGGGCGCTCGCGCTACTCATCGCGCTCGAACGTACGGCGACCTTGACCTTTACCGGTTTGCGTGTCCGCATGCAGGCGCGCAACCCGGACAAGCCGGGCAATAACCCGCTGGGACGGATACTGAAGGTTTATCACGACAACCCCAAGACCGACGTAGAAACCCTGGAACTGAAACTTTCCGAGGCCATTTTGAGAGAGACGCCGAAGATCAACCGCCTGCTGATGTTTCTGAAGATCATCGCGGTCGTCGCACCCCTGCTCGGTCTGCTCGGCACGGTCACCGGCATGATCATCACGTTTCAGGCGATCACGCTTTTCGGCACCGGCGATCCCAAGATCATGGCAGGCGGCATCTCGCAAGCGCTGGTCACGACCGTGCTGGGCCTTTGCGTCGCAATTCCCACGGTGTTGCTGCATACGCTCGTGTCCAGCCGCGCCAGACGGGTGAATCAGATCCTGGAAGAACAGGCGACGGGTATGGTCGCCATGCAATCGGAAAACCGGCACGCCAAGGTGGCCTGACAGCGGCGATGGAAAAACTCTATTACATCCTTCCTCAACTGGAAGCCGTGCGTGACTTCTTCGAACTCGGCGGCGATGTGTTGCTGCTGATCGGCGTCCTCACCCTGGTCATGTGGGGACTGATATTTGAGCGCCTCTTGTACTTCGCGGTTCGCTATCCGCGGGTGGTGCGTGCGACCATCGAAAAATGGGACGCGCGCGCCGAACGCGCGTCTTGGAATGCCCACCGGATCCGGGAGTACATGATCTCGACGGTCGGCCAGGAACTCGAGCGCAACATGCTCTTGATCCGCACCTGCGTGGCGCTCTGCCCGCTGTTGGGCCTGCTCGGCACCGTCACCGGCATGATCGAAGTGTTCGAGGTGATGGCCATATCGGGGTCGGGTAATCCGCGCTCCATGGCCGCGGGTGTATCCAAGGCGACGGTGCCCACGATGGCAGGCATGGTCGCCGCCCTGTCGGGCGTGGCGATGAGCGCCTACCTGCAGAGCAAGCTCATTCGAGAGCGCGCGCTGCTCGGTGAACACATGACTTCGGATCATTAACCGGAGGAGCAATCATGAGACGAATGATGTCGCGTACAACGGCGGATGAAGACGAATCCTCGATCGACATCACCCCGATGCTCGACGTGGTCTTCATCATGTTGATCTTCTTCATCGTGACGGCGACCTTCGTCAAGGAGGCCGGGATAGATGTCAACCGGCCGGACGCCGCGACGGCCGTGAAACTGGGAAAGGCGAATATTCTTATCGCCATCAGCGCGAACAACGAGGTTTGGATCGACCGCCGCCAGGTCGACATCCGCGCTGTCAGGCCCAACATCGAACGGCTGCACGCGGAAAATCCGCAAGGCTCGGTAGTCATCCAGGCGGACAAGGACTCCAAGACAGAGACCCTGATCAAGGTCATGGATGCGGCCCGCTCGGCCGGTGTCTCCAACGTCGCTATCGCGGCGCAGGAGTTCTAGCCCGCTATTGCATGTAGGCGGCAACGAAGATGACGGCACAAGCTCAAAGCTCGAATCTGGATGGATTTTTCCCCTTACGCCTCGCAGTAGGCGTCATGCTCGGGGCCGTCGTAACGCTGAGCTTGTTCTGGATCATGCAGTACCTCATCACGTCGGCGGACCGCACGCTCGACACCACAAAGCGCGGCGCGCTGGTCGATTTCGTCCGGATCAAGCGCACCGAAACTATTCAACGGCGCCAGATCAAACCTAGGAAACCACCGCCGCCCAAGACGCCGCCGCCGCAACCGCCGACGCCGAAGCTGGATCGCTTGAAGCCGACGGCCGAAAAAATTGCCATCCGCGCCGTGCCGGTGCAAACCGATATCGAACTGACTTCCAGCGGTTTCAGTCTGGGCATCGGCGAAGGCGATTATTTGCCCATCGTAAAAGTCGCGCCGATTTATCCTCATCGCGCCCTGTCGCGCGGAATCGAAGGCCACTGCATCGTCGAATTCACGGTAACGCGAACCGGCACTACGCGCGATACGCGTGCGGTCAATGGCGCCTGTGACAGCGCGTTCAAGAAGGCGTCGGTCGCCGCAGCGACTAAGTTCAAATACAAGCCCCGCGTGATCGACGGCCAGAGTGTCGAAGTGCCCGGGGTGCGCAACATGTTCACCTACAAGCTCGAAGATTGACTGCATGATGTTCAGGCGCCTTTTGATCACACTATTCGTCCTTACCGCGGCCCTCAGCGGCACGGCCACGGCACAGAACGGGTCACAGGAAGCCGAGCAAACCGCTCCACAAAAGACCAAGAAGACGGTCGCCATGAGTCAGCCGGTCTATGAAGGGTTGCAGAAAGCGCAGGAATTGATCGAAGCCAATCAGTACGCAGACGGCTTGGCACGGTTGAAAAAACTTCGCGAAACCAGTGATCTTTCAGTCTATGAAACGGCCCAGATCTGGAACCTGACCGGTTATGCCTATTATCTGCAGGAGAACTACCCACGAGCGGTGAAATCTTACGAAAATGTCATCGCCCAAGGCGATCTGCCCGAAGCGATGGTCCAGAGCACGCTCAAGACCTTGAGCCAGCTTTATTTCACCATCGAAAACTACGAAAAGGCCCTAGCGACGGTCGACCGCCTGATCGTGGTCGTATCCGCACCGAGCCCGGACGTCTACATGTTGAAGGGCCAGGCGCATTTTCAGCTGCAACAATATCGACAGGCCCTGGCGCCCATCAAAACCGCGATCGACAAGTATCGCGAGCAAGGCCGCAAACCGCGCGAAAACTGGCTGCTCTTGTTGCGTGTGTGCTACTACGAGTTGAGCGATTTTAAAAACATGATCGCCATACTGAAGCAGCTCATCGTCTTTTACCCGAAACAGACTTATGTGCTCACCCTTGCGGGCGTCTATAGCGAACTCGGCGATACCAAGAAACAACTCGCACTGACCGAGGCGCTGTACGATGCGGGCCTGATCAAGGGGACGCACCACCTGGTGAATCTCGCCAATCTCTATCTCGTGCACAACGTTCCCTACAAGGCCGCGAAGATCCTGCAACGGGAGGTCGAGGGCGGCCGCGTGGAAAGTACCGAGCGCAACCTGCGCCTGTTGTCGCAGGCCTGGTATCAGGCGCGGGAGAACGAGAAGGCGATTCCGCCGCTGGCTCGCGCCGCGGGGATGTCGGATAAGGGCGAACTATTCGTGCGTCTGGCACAGTCCTACATCAATCTCGACCGCTGGCCGGAAGCGGCCGACGCGGTCCGCAAGGGACTCTCCAAGGGCGGCGTCAAACGCAGTGACATCGCCAACATCATGTTAGGCATGGCCTTGTTCAATCAACGGCACCTCGCTCTGGCGCGTGCCGCCTTTAAGCTGGCTTCGACGGATAAACGAAGTGCCAAGGCCGCGCGACAATGGCTTGCCTACGTCGACAGTGAACTCGAACGCGAGGCGACGCTCGACCAAAAACTGCCCGAGCGGCAGCTACGGGAACAAGACGAAATACTGCAGAATCTTTGAGGCATAGGTGGCCGACTAGCGGCTCGCAATCGGGCCCCTATACGTCGCCAACCAACTCCCGCAATTGCTGAACTTCAATCTTGCCGAGAGCGTTGCGTGGCAGCGCGTCAATGAAGACGACGTCGTGCGGTCGTTTGTACTGCGCGAGCGTCCCGTTGAAGAGACTCAAGACCTCGTCCTTGCGGGTATCGAATCGTGCCTTGATAGCGACTACCACGGGAACTTCACCCCAACGCGCATGTGGCCGACCGACGACAGCCGCCTCCCGTAAATCGCCGCTCGCGTTCAAGATCCGTTCGAGTTCGGCTGGATAGATGTTCTCGCCGCCCGAAATAATGACGTGCTTGATGCGATCCTTGAACCAGTAGAGGCCGGCGTCGTCACATTCGGCAATGTCACCGCTCGCGAACCATCCGTCGGTGAACGGAATCGCCGCCGCCACGTTGGGATTCCAGTAACCCGTCGCGACATGCGGTCCGCGCACGAGAATTTCACCGGGCGTGCCAACGCCAACGGTCCCGCCGTCAGCGCCGACGAGCCGTATTTCAGTGTGCAAACCGGCCCGTCCGATAGACCCAACGCTGTCAAACGCATCGTCGAGACGCTGGTAGATGGCGACGGGGCCCGTTTCCGTTGCCCCGTAGATCTGGCTGACCGGAACCTTCCGAGCGTGCATCGCTTCGATCAAAGTGACGGGGACGTCCATCGAACCCGTTGTTACGCCGCGCAGACAGCTCAAGTCAACTCGCGCGAAGTGCGGATGATCCAGCAGGGCCTTTAAGGTCGCCGGCACCTGGACCGTCAAGCTCGGTTTGACTCGCTTGATGGCCTCGATGGTCTCTTCGGGGTCGAAGCGCGGCTCGAGCGCGACCGTGGCACCGCAGTAGAGTGCGGGTGTCGTTTGGATATTGAGACCGCCGACATGAAACATCGGCAGCACGGTCAGCACGACGTCCTTCGCCGTCATGGTGTGCATGTGGATTGCGTTAAGCGCATTGAAGAGCAACGCGCGCTGGGTCAGCACCGTGCCCTTGGGCCGTCCCGTTGTGCCGGAGGTATACACCAGCAGGAGCGGCGCTTCGGCGTTTTGTCCAACTGGAAGTCTGGCGCAGGCACGCGGCGGTGGCAGGCGGGGCACGGCCGCTAGATCGAAGCCGATCGTCGCCAACGGAGACCCCTCTCCCAATTCGCCCAAGCGTTCGCGACAGGATGCATCGACGACGACCAGGCCGGCGCGCGCGTCGTCGAGGATGAAACGCAATTCTTCGCCGCTGAGACGCCAGTTGAGCGGCAGAAACATGAAGCCTGCGCGCGCGCAGGCGAACAGACCTGCAATTAGATCCGGGCCGTTATGCCCAAGCCATGCGACGCGGGCACCGGCCGGCAGCCTCTGCTCCATGGAAAAATAAACGGCCAGTTGATTGATACGGGCGGCGAGTTGCGCATAGGTGACGACCACCTTGTCCGTGATCAAGGCGGGCTTGGTTGGCGTGAACACTGCGTGGCGGTCGATCCAAGCAGCGATATCCGGACCGGATCTCATTTTATTTACATTCGCAGCTTATCCCGCTCGATCGTTGCCAGGGACGTAGCAAATAATGCCTGCGAAATTGCGGCTTAGACGTCGGTCTCTCCCGGTTCATACAAAGCGTCCCGCCCGATTCGTTCGAGACAAATATCGGCACTCCAGGGCAGCATCAGGGAGCCGCAGCGACTGTCGCGGTAGAGCCGCTCCAGCGGTAGTGTTTTCAACATCGACTGTCCGCCACAGGTACGGATCGCAAGCTGGCACAATGCATTCGCATTCTCCATGACCGTGAACTGGGCCGCGTAAGCGCGCAATACCTGTTCGCGCGTCGGATCGATGCAGGCTTCCGAGATCACCTGGAACCACAGCGCCTTGGTTTGTTCGAGTCGGATCTGCATCCGCGCCATGTTGCCCTGCTTGACCGCGGAGCTACGGCGCTTGTCGCCTTTTTGACCAGGGACTTCGCCGCGCAGATACCGCACGGTAAAATCCACGGCGGCTTGCGCAATGCCGACGTAGGTCGGCGTCAAGGTTAGAAACATGTGCGGCCAGCGGATCGCGGCCTGGTAGTAGACGCCGGGCGGCATCAGGGCCTCGTCCTCCGGTACGAACACGTCGTCGAGCACCAGGGTGCGCGACACCGTGCCGCGCATGCCCAGCGGATCCCAGTCGCCGACGATGCTGACGCCTTCAGCCGTCGCAGGGACGGCGATGTAAAGGGTATTGCGCCGCGACAGCGAGCCGTCACTGCCCTCCTCCGTACACAAAATGCCGTAGTAGTCCGCGTGGCCCGACAGGGATGCGAATATCTTGCGGCCTTTAATGCGCCAGCCCTGGTTCACGCGCCTGGCGGTGGTGGCGAATGCGACCGCGCCCGCAGCGGCGCTCCCGCCTTCGGAAAACGGCTGGGAGTAAATCGCTCCGTCGGTAACAATGCGCGCGTAGTGCTTTGCGCGACGGGACTCGTGTTGGGCGCGTTCCGCGGCATCCATTTCGATCTCGTCGGCGAGCTCACCCGTCCACAGGCAGGAACACACGTGCATGTTCCAGGTCAGGGCCGTCGCGCCGCAATAACGACCGATCTCGGCGGCCGTAATGGCATAGGCGCGATAATTCGCGCCCAACCCGCCGTGTTCCGGTGGCACGCACACGGCAAGTAATCCCGCGTCACGAAGATCCGCGTAATTTTCGGTCGGAAAGCGCGCTTCAACGTCGTAAGACGATGCTCTTGCGGCGAAGTGCTGACTGCCAAGGCGGCGCGCCGTGGCGGTCAGCTCGATTTCGCTCGTCGTCAGTCGAAATGCGCTCGGGTCGAAGATCGGCCGATCTTCACTCATGCTTGGCCATCATCGAATTTTATTCGGATCGCGACGGTCGTTGCGGCCTTCAAAGCAGCCGGCCTTCATCGACCACGCAGGTATCGTCCAGGGTGATCGTGCAGTTTCTAAGCGGCAGGTCGAAATGCCCTTCGGTATAGCGTCCGGCGAACTCGTTCGCGCCCGTCGAATAAAGAAAATTACCGGCAAATGCCCGTAGCTCGGTGCCGTTGATGTCGCGCTGGTCGTACATGGTCAAGGCTTCGTAGCGCGCGCGCCGATTTAGGCCCCAGCCGACGTGACTGGTGCCATAGGCTTCGCGATCGCCCCAAGCCTCAAGGTAACGCCGCATCAGCTCGCCGTCCGTACCGTCGCCATTTATCTCGACGACATAATCCTTTTCAATGACGAGTTCGACACGGTTTTGCAGATAGCGCTTGAAAGTCAGATTGATATCGCCGACGTCGAGAACGAGGCGACCTTCGACTGCTCCCGTTTTCGGAAAATTGACCACTACCCCGCCGGGCCAGTGCGCAACTGTTCCGGGGCGATCACACCAGCCCCACACCCCGGCCGAGCGTGCGCCTTCAAGATCGATGGACAGATCCGTGCCGGCCTTGGATACGACCTTCAAGCGGCTCGCTGCACGACACGCCTTGATCGCAGCTTTTGCTTGTGACTCATCTTCAGCCAGCGGGACCAGTCGTTCCAATGCATCGGGATGTTCGTTGGACACCATCAATACGCGCGCGCCGGCGCCGAGAATATCCGGGAGCTGCGGTGCGTGCAGCAGGCCTTCGACCGTTAGATCGACCACCATGGTCGAAGCTTTAAGAGCGGCGAGGGGCCCTTTCTGCCCGTTCAAGGCCTGGCTCGCACCGGTCGATCGCACCGGCACGGGCGCGGTCTGCGGCGGTGTCGGGACGACGACTTCAAATACCTGTGCATCGAGCTGCTGCAGCGCCAGGCGTGCGAGGTCGACGTTCAGCGCGCGCGATTGCGTTTCCGACAGTAGTGCCACCACATCATCAGGACCGGCTTTACAGAGTTCGAATACCCGACCGAATGCGGCCAGCCAGCGGTGTTCAATGCGGTCAGTCAACATCGTTTGGCTATCCTGCGCGAGTCGAAGCTCGGGCCTGGATGCCATAGCTCGGTCATGACGATTTAGCCTGTGTGGCGGGTTGGGCCTTGCGAAAGGCATCCAGCGCCAGGCAGGTGGCTTCCACGCTCGTCAAGCGGGGAAAGTCGTCGAGGTCGATGTGATTGCGCCTGGCAACTTCGAGTTGCGGCACCAGGCACACGTCCGCGATCGTCACTTGGTCCCCGACGCAGTACCGACGCGCACCGCCATCAGCGCTTAGCCATAGCTCCAGGGCATCCAGGCCTTCGATCAGCCAGTAGTTGAACCACTCCCGCCGGCCGCTGGTGTCTATTTTGAAACCGTCGCGCAGAAAGCTGATGGCCCGAAACGCAATCAACGGGTGAATATCCGAAGCAATCATGTAGGCGAACTGGCGCGCCCGCGCACGCTCATGGATATCTCGCGGCAACAACGGCGGATCCGGATAACGCTCGTCGAGATACTCGATGATCGCGAGTGACTGACTGAGAAGGATATTTTCATCCGAGTAAACCGGCACCATACCCTGCGGATTCACGCTGCGAAAATCCGGCTCATGCTGCCCGCCCTCCTGGAGAGCGACCGAAACGGGTTCGTATTCGATGCCCTTTAAGTTGAGCGCAATGCGGACGCGATGCGCTGAACTGGAGCGGGCGAAGTCGTGAAGTTCGTACACGGGCCTGGGCTGTGTCGAGGTTTTATGCGGTGCAATCCAGAACGCCGCTTCCCGATCGTCTCCTGTGAGCAATTGGGATTTTCGATTGCGAAGCGGCCGGCGCCATAGCGCTCACCCGTCATTATTCGCGACGTAGACCACCAGACCGTCGAGCGCATCAGTGACTTCGATCTGGCAGGTCAGGCGAGAGTTGGGTTTGCGGTCCAAAGCGAGTTCGAGAGTCGAATCCTCGATGTCGTCCGGCTTCCCCACCGCATCCAGCCACGCCTCGTCGATATAGGAATGACAGGTACTGCACGCGCAACTGCCGCCGCAAATAGCCAATATTCCGGCAATATCGTTCTGGATGGCGCCTTCCATGACTGAAATACCGGCGCTGACATCACATTCGTGACGCTCTTCGTTGGTGTCCACGTAGGTTATTTTGGGCATTGACTATGATCCTCTCCGAATGATCCAATGTTCTGCGTCGTTTGCATAATCGTGCCTCTTACCCCCGGCGCAGTTTTCGTACTGTGTTGACGGGCCGGCGAAAAACGCTTAGGGAACATTTTTCAAAACCCAGTCAGGTCTTCGCCGCCTGCACCAAGTTGAATTCTAAATCGCCGGCCTCATCCAAGGTCAAGGACTTTCCTTTCTCAAGCAGCTTGCGGCACGCCATGTGGTCGGCCGGGCGATTGATGGAATCGGCCGCGATCAACCGCCCGTTCCGATAGTAGAACACGGAAAAGCCGTCGACGCCGATCTCACCTCGGACGACATGTTCGTCGTGAGGTGTCCCAACCCCTGCCATCTGCAGTTTTATGTCGTATTGATCGGACCAGAACCAGGGCACCCGGTGATAGATTTTGTCTTCGCCGCACAGCGTTGCGGCCGCGACCTTCGCCTGATCGACCGCGTTCTGTACGGACTCGAGCCGGATCTCGCGTTCGAGAAAGCCGTTGTGATGCATGGTGCAGTCTCCCGCTGCGACGATATTAGGATCAAGGGTGCGGGCGCGCGAGTCCACCACGATCCCGTTGCGGCACTCGAGTCCGCATTCCTCGGCCAGTTCCACGTTTGGCACGACCCCGATTCCGGCGACGATGATGTCGGCTTTAAGCGACCTGCCGTCACCGGTTTCGATCAAGAGCGATCCGTTGTCGCGGCGGATTGACTGCACCGTTTGCTCCAGCAGCAGTTCAACACCGCGTTCCCGGTGCAGCTTTGCGTAGAACTCGGACACGATCGGGGAGAGGGCCCGCGCCATCAAGCGTTCCATCGCTTCGACGACGATCACCGTCTTACCCAAGGCCCGAGCAATGGCTGCTACTTCAAGGCCAATGAATCCGCCGCCGATGACGGCGACGCGCCGCGCCGTCGCTAAACAATCCCTGAGGTGCCGTGAATCTTCCAGGGTCCTGATGTAGTGAACTCCGTCGAGCTCGGCACCCGCACACTGTAAGAAGCGCACCCGCGTGCCGGTCGCCAAAGCGAGTTTTTCGTAGGCGATGATGTCATTGCCGGCGAGTTCGACGCAACGCCGCTGCCGGTCAATGGCGACAACGCGTTGGTCCAGGCGCAGATCGACGGCGTTTTTCGCGTAATAGGCAGCCGGCCTGAATTGCAGGCGCTCAGGATCCAGGGAGCCCGTCAAGAACTGCTTGGAAAGGGGTGGTCGTTGGTACGGCAGGGCCGGTTCTTCACCCACGAGAACGAGGCCGCCTTCGTAGCCGCTTTTTCTGAGCGAATCGCAGATCTGCATGCCTGCCTGTCCGGCACCGATCACGACGACGGGGGGGTTGGACATAGTGCTAGCAGCGTGCAGGACTTAGGAAGAATCGTGACTTTGACATCTTGTTAGTATCCGTCCAGAAAGAACAACTCTCGCCATGACGCAAAGATGGCAAAGTGATAAGTGATCGTTATCAAAATTATACTAACTGCTTTCTTTGCGTCTTTGCGAGAGAAATATCGACGTTTTTGCATGGACACTAACTAGCAGCCTGCCGGACTTAGCAACGTATCGACTGAACTCCAAGTTTGGCACTGGGCAAAGCGTGTTGTCACAATCTAATCGTCAGTAAATCTGCTCTTCTTCAACCTGGTTCTTTTCAGGTCGAGGAAAACCTAACATACCTGTGGTCCAATGGCCGGGTAGCACTCCACTTACCACAATAATAGGTGAATAGCCCATGTCTGGTTTCGACAAAGTAGTTGCCAGTTACGAGGAAGCGCTAGCCGGCATCGCGGACGGCATGATGATCATCGCCGGTGGATTCGGTCTGTGCGGCATACCGGAAAACCTCATCGCCCAGGTGCGCAAGTCGGGCGTTAAGAACTTGACGGTGGTCTCGAATAACTGCGGTGTGGACGATTTCGGGCTTGGTATTTTGTTCGCGGAACGGCAGATCAAAAATGTCATGGGTTCCTATGTCGGCGAGAACAAGCTGTTCGAAGAGTTGCTGCTCGCTGGCGAGATCAATGTGGAGCTCGTCCCCCAGGGCACCCTGGCCGAGCGCATACGCGCTGGCGGCGCAGGCATCCCCGCTTTTTTTACGCCGACGGGCTATGGCACCCAGATCGCCCAAGGCAAGGAAACGCGAGAATTCGACGGGCGGCACTACGTCATGGAGCGCGCCATCCGCGGCGATTTTGCCCTCGTCAAGGCGTGGAAGGCGGACCGCTTTGGCAATGCCATATACCGCAACACCGCGCGAAACTTCAATCCGATGGCGGCCATGGCGGGCAAGATTACCGTCATGGAAGTTGAAGAAATCGTCGAGCCGGGTGAGCTGGACCCAAACACGATTCATACGCCGGGCATATACGTAAACCGCCTCATCCAGGGCGAATTCGAAAAACGCATCGAATTTCGCACGGTCACCGAGACGCAGGAATAGAGACATGGCATTGACAAGAGACCAAATGGCCAGGCGCGTCGCGCAGGAACTGCACGACGGCTACTACGTCAATCTGGGCATCGGCATACCGACTCTGGTGTCGAATTACATACCGGCGGGAATCGAGGTGATGCTGCAGTCCGAGAACGGGTTGTTGGGCATGGGCCCGTTCCCTAGCGAGGACCAGGTGGACGCCGACATGATCAACGCGGGCAAACAGACCGTCACGGCGATCGACGGGGCGTCGATTTTTTCGTCCGCCGAGTCATTCGAAATGATTCGCGGTGGACACGTGGACCTCACGGTGCTCGGCGCGTTCGAGGTCGACGTGCACGGTAACATCGCCTCGTGGATGATTCCGGGCAAGATGGTCAAGGGCATGGGCGGTGCCATGGATCTTGTCGCCAGCGCGAACAACATCATCGTGACCATGACCCACGCCGATCGCAACGGAAATTCCAAGCTGCTGCCACAATGCACGCTGCCGCTGACCGGTGCCGAGTGCATACATCGGGTCGTTACGGATCTGGCCTATCTGGAAATCGAAGGCGGGAAGTTCCATCTCAAGGAACGTGCGCCGGGTGTGTCCGTCGACGAGATCGTGGCCAGGACGGCGGGCGAAATGCGCGTGCCTGAACAAGTGCCGGAGATGACTTTCCTATGAAGCTCCACCCACCCTGACAGATTTCGGCGGGTCTACTGAGATCAAGCGAGTGAAAAAATGGACGCAGGCGTCACGTTTGGCGTTCGGGAATTTCGACTACGAGGCCGTCGAGTTCTTCGGTCATTTTTAACTGGCAGCTCAGACGGGATTCGGTTCTGCGATCGGCTGCCGTGCACTCGAGCATGTCGCCTTCCATGTCCCCTATTTCGGGCAGCATCGAGGCCTTGTCGCCGTCGATGTACACGTGGCAGGTGGCGCAGGCACAGCCGCCGCCACATTCGGCGACGATCCCGGCGATATCATTCTGCACCGCTGCTTCCATGAGGCTCCAACCGAGCGGAACATCGATCGTGTCTTCGCGGCCGTCGATCTGGCGGTAGGTGACTTTCGGCATGGACTAGAACCTATCTCAAAATTATCCGCGTGTGCGTTGTGCCCTGAAAGCGTGATGGCGAGGCGCGGTGCGCAGGGCTGAGTTGCTCTATGTACAAGCGCTGTAACGAAGCAAGCGCGCTTTCAGGGCGCAACCCTGCGGGCCGGGGGCTATTTTCGCGCATTTCGGCGTTGCTCGTCACTCAATTAGCGTCACTAGACCACGTTCCTCGCGCCTTGATACTCCGCGAAAATCGCTCCCGGCGCACACGCGGATAATTTTGAGATAGGTTCTAATTACATATTCGGATAGTTAGGTCCGCCGCCGCCCTCAGGGGTGACCCAGTTGATGTTCTGTTTCAAGTCCTTGATGTCGCAGCTCTTGCAATGCACGCAGTTCTGCGCATTGATCTGCAGCCGCGATTGGCCGTCTTCTTTGACGAATTCATAGACACCCGCGGGACAATATCGTTCTTCGGGCCCGGCATACTCGGCCAGGTTGAACGAAACAGGGATGTTTTCGTCGATGAGTTCCAGGTGGCAGGGTTGGTCTTCTTCATGGTTGGTGTTGGACAGGAACACTGAGGAGAGCTTGTCGAAAGTCAAGATCCCATCCGGATTCGGGTAGTCGATGGGTTGGCATGCCGCCGCCGTTTGCAAGCCTTCGTGGTCGGGTTTGTGGTGCAGCGTCCACGGTGCTTTGCCACGGAGCACGACGGTATCCAACGCCGAGTAGGCCAGTGCCGGAAACAGACCCCAATGAAACGAAGGTTTCACATTTCGTACCCGATGCAACTCGTCCCACAACCAGGTCTGCTCCAGGCGCTCCCGGTACTCAGTGATTTCCCGGACGTCGCCGCCGCTTTTAAGCGCATCGAAGACGGCTTCGGCGGCCGTCATGCCGG
This sequence comes from Gammaproteobacteria bacterium, assembly GCA_963662545.2. Classification (GTDB taxonomy): domain Bacteria; phylum Pseudomonadota; class Gammaproteobacteria; genus JAYYZW01. The sequence continues at coordinate 1,909,980 of CAXXLL010000002.1, read as the reverse complement.
ATTTCATCGCGCTGTGCGTGCCCTTGATCTTGGGGACATTCAAGAATCCCGCGCAATCACCGATGAGTAGCCCGCCGGGAAAACTCAGCTTGGGGATCGACTGGAATCCGCCGGTACTGATCGCGCGGGCGCCATAGGCCAGGCGTCTGCCCCCTTCGAATTGATTGCGGACCGCCGGGTGTGTTTTAAACCGCTGCATTTCCTCAAACGGGCTCAAATACGGATTGTGATAATTGAGACCGACGACGAAACCGACCGACACCAGATTATCCTCGAGGTGATAGACCCAGGAACCGCCGTAGGTCGCGTGGTCCATCGGCCATCCCGAGGTGTGGGTGATCTGGCCCGCCACGTGCTTAACCGGCTCGATCTCCCACAATTCCTTGATGCCGAGCCCATACACCTGCGGGTCGACGCCTTCGGTCAACCCGAATCGCTTGAACAGGGTTTTCGTCAGCGACCCGTGGCAGCCCTCCGCAAACAGGGTTTGGCGTGCGTGCAGTTCCATGCCACGTTCGAAATTCGGGCCTTCTTCACCGTCGCGGGTGCGGCCCATGTCCCCCGTCGCCACGCCTTTGACGCTGTCGTCTTCGCGGTACAAGATCTCGGCGGCGGCGAATCCGGGATAAACCTCGACCCCGAGCGCCTCGGCCTGTTCACCCAGCCACCGGCATACGTTGCCGAGACTCACGATGTAGTTGCCGTGGTTTTTCATCTGCGGCGGTAAGGGGAAGCGGATCGCGCGCTTTTGGGTTAGTACGTAAAAGCGATCCTGCGTCGCCGGCGTATTCAGCGGCGCGCCCTTATCCTTCCAGTCGGGAATGAGTTCGTTCAGTGCGCGGGGACTGATCACGGCGCCAGAGAGGATATGCGCGCCGATTTCCGACCCCTTTTCGAGCACGCATACGCTGAGCTCGTGATCGGCTTGGACGGCGAGTTGACGCAGCCGGATCGCCGCGGCGAGACCGGACGGGCCGCCGCCGACTATGACGACGTCGAATTCCATCGCTTCTCGTGCCAAGCGCTAGCTCCTAGTCCTCGAGGGCCTCGACCATGGCCGGCACTTCCTTGAACAGATCTCCGACCAGGCCGTAATCGGCGACACCGAAGATCGGCGCCTCTTCGTCCTTGTTGATCGCAACGATGACCTTGCTGTCCTTCATGCCCGCGAGGTGCTGTATCGCGCCGGAAATACCGACGGCGATGTATAACTCCGGCGCGACGACCTTACCCGTCTGCCCGACCTGATAATCGTTCGGTACGTATCCGGCGTCGACGGCCGCACGCGACGCCCCGACGGCAGCGCCGAGTTTATCCGCCAATTGCTCGATGATGGCGAAGTTCTCCGAACTGCCGACCCCGCGTCCGCCCGAGACGATGATATCGGCGGCGGTCAATTCGGGACGATCGGACTTGGTCAGATCTTCGTCGACGAATGCCGATAAACCCGCATCGGCCACTGCATCGATGTTCTCGATGGACGCAGTGCCACCTTCGGAAAGCGGTGGATCGAACGCCGTGGTTCTCACGGTGATGACCTTTTTCGCGTCGCTGCTCTTGACGGTCGCGATGATGTTGCCGGCATAGATCGGGCGCGTAAAAGTATCGCCCGATTCGATTCCGATGATGTCCGAAATTTGCGCGACATCGAGCAGTGCCGCAACGCGCGGCATCAGATTCTTGCCCGTGGTGGTCGCGGCCGCGAGCACGTGTTCGTAGCCGGCTGCGAGACTTACGACCAGGGGGGCTACGTTCTCGGCCAGCGAGTGGGCGTAATGTGTTGCTTCGGCGAGCAGCACCTTGTTGACGCCCGCGACAGTTGCGAGTGTTTCAGCTACGGCCTGACACGCCTCGCCTGCAACCAGAACGGCGACCTGCGGGTCGATCGCTACGGCTGCGGCGATGGCATTCAAGGTCGCGGGAACGAGTTCGCCGTCTTTGTGATCGGCTATCACGAGTACGCTCATGTCAAATCACCTTCGCTTCGTTGCGCAGTTTGTCGACGAGTTCGGCGACGTCTTGCACCTTTACGCCACCCTCGCGCGCCGGCGGTTCGGAGACCTTCAGGATGGTGAGCCGCGGCGTCACGTCGACGCCGAGATCATCGGGCGTCAAGATATCCATCGGCTTTTTCTTGGCTTTCATGATATTCGGGAGCTTGACGTAACGCGGTTCATTGAGGCGCAGATCGGAAGTCACCACCGCCGGCATCACCAGCTTGACCGTCTGTATGCCGCCGTCGATTTCACGCGAGACCTTGACGGAATCGCCCGCGAGTTCGACCGTGCACGCAAACGTGCCCTGCGACCACCCTAACAAGGCCGCCAGCATCTGTCCGGTCTGGTTCGAGTCGTCATCGATCGCCTGCTTACCGAGGATGACCAGTCCAGGCTCTTCCTTTTCCACCACCGCCTTGAGGATCTTGGCCGCCGCCAGCGGTTGCACGTCCACGTCGGTTTCGACCAGGATGGAGCGATCCATGCCCATGGCCATCGCGGTACGGAGCGTTTCCTGGCATTGCTTGGGCCCGATGGAGACGGCGATCGTTTCCTCTGCGTTACCGGCCTCCTGGATGCGCAGGGCTTCTTCGACGGCAATCTCGTCAAACGGGTTCATCGACATCTTGACGTTGGCCAGGTCGACCGCCGAACCGTCTGATTTGGGGCGTGCCTTGACGTTGTAGTCGATGGCTCGTTTCACGGCCACAAGGATCTTCATCATGTCCTCCAAATCTGTCGTTCTTACGCGCGAACCAAACGCAACTGCATCCGCGGCTAAGGGGCAGGCTTGGCATGAGCCCGCTCTTCTGCGCTGCGTATCCAATGGCGATTGCAGAACGGCGCCGGCCTCGCTAGGCCCTTCATCGCTGAATCCGGGCGTTCACTCCCGCGGCGTTTCCAAAGCTTGATTCGAGACGCGGATATTATCAATAAACATTTGGTTGACAAAGCTGGCGCGCACCTAGCAGTAGTCGAATCAGCGGCTTTAGGAGGAGTTTTAAGGCTGAATTGACGCGCCTTCGGGGACTTGAGTGCCCGGGTATCTTTAGCGACGAAGCGGTCTCCGCTTACCGGCTAAATGCTATAGTCCCAAGCCCGCCGGGAGCATAAACCGGTGCGGTTCACTGCCACGCGGAGGACGAAATGATGAGTGCGAGCGCTCCGGATCCGGGCGATACAGTCAAAGCGACGGCGGAGGCCCGCTTCGACTGGGAAGACCCCCTGGGATTGCACGATCAACTGATCGAAGACGAACGCCTGACCAGCGCGGCTGCACATGAATTTTGTCAGGAGCGTTTGATGCCGCGCGTGCTCGAGGCGCATCGCCACGAGCATTTCGATCGCGCGATCATGGATGAATTCGGCGAGCACGGTTTTCTCGGCGCCACTATCCCGGAACAGTATGGCGGTGCGGGCCTGAGTTACGTCTGTTATGGATTGATTGCGCGCGAGGTGGAACGCGTCGATTCGGGCTACCGCTCGGCGATGAGCGTGCAATCCAGCCTCGTAATGCATCCGATCTATGCCTACGGCACCGAGGCGCAGCGTATGAAGTTCCTGCCCAAGCTCGCCCGTGGCGAATGGGTCGGATGTTTCGGTTTGACCGAACCTGATCATGGCTCGGACCCGGGCGGTATGAAATCGCGGGCGCGACGGGTCGAGGGCGGCTATTTGATCACCGGCAACAAAATGTGGATTTCCAATTCTCCCATCGCCGATGTTTTCCTGGTGTGGGCCAAGACCGAAAACGGCGTGATCCGCGGCTTCGTGCTGGAAAAAGGTATGGAGGGCTTGAGCGCGCCCAAGATCGAAGGCAAATTCTCGTTGCGCGCATCGATTACCGGCGAGATCGTGATGGACGATGTATTCGTGCCCGAAGAGAACCTGCTACCTAAGGCCGCTGGACTGAGCGGGCCCTTTGGATGTCTCAACCGGGCGCGCTACGGCATCGCCTGGGGTGTGATGGGCGCGGCGGAGTTCTGTTGGCGGGCATCGCTCCGTTATACATTGGATCGTCAGCAGTTCGGCCGGCCGCTGGCCGCCAATCAGTTGATTCAGAAGAAGCTCGCCGACATGCAGACGGAGATCGCGCTCGGCTACCAGGCCGCGCTGCGGGTCGGGCGCATGATCGACGGCGGTCGCGGCGCGCCGGAGGCTATTTCGCTGATCAAGCGTAATAATTGTGGTAAGGCACTCGACATCGCGCGAACCGCCAGAGACATGCATGGCGGCAATGGCATTTCGGACGAATTCCACGTCATCCGACACATGCTAAACCTCGAAGCGGTGAACACCTACGAGGGTACGCACGACGTTCACGCCTTGATCCTGGGGCGCGCCCAGACGGGGATTCAGGCGTTCATGGCTTGACTCTAGAACCGGGCCGGCGGCCTGGCGTCCGCTGCCACCACTGCATCACAACACGGAACGGGTACGGCATGCGCTGATGGCTGCTCGTCACTATCGCTTGACCATTTACACTCGAAAATGGGAAAGGGGAAACTGATATGGATGGACTAGGTGACACGATCATGGGATTCATCGTCAACATCGCCCTGGCCGCTGCGATTTTTTACCTTGGGCGCTGGGTCGCCTCGAAGGTGACAGGCATCACGCGTACGCTTCTCGAGAAGCGCGGCGTCGATTCGATACTGGTCAATTTCAGCGCTAATGTCGTACGCGTCGGTCTGCTCGCCTTCATCGTCATCGCGGCGCTCGGACAACTGGGAATACAGACCGCTTCTTTCGTTGCCATCCTCGGTGCAGCCGGCCTCGCCATCGCCCTGGCGTTTCAGGGCTCACTGTCCAATCTGGCCTCGGGCGTGCTGCTGGTCACTTTTCGGCCGTTCAAAATTGGAGATTTCATCGAGGCGGGCGGTACCTCGGGTACCGTCGAAGAGGTCGAAATCTTCACCACGCAGATTCTCACCGCTGACAACAAGACCGTCATCGTGCCAAATGCCGGAATCGTCGGCGGTACCATCGTGAATTATTCGGCGCAGTCGACCCGCCGCATCGATCTCGTCGTGTCCGTGGGATACGGCGACGACCTCGACAAGGTCAGAAAAGTCATCGAGGAGGTGCTCGCGGCCGATCAGCGGGTGCTTAAAGACCCGGTGGCGAGCATCGGCGTTCTCGAGCTCGCCGACAGCAGCGTTAATTTCGCGGTGCGGCCGTGGGTCGACGGCGAAGAGTACTGGCCGGTCACCTTCGATCTCCACGAAGCCTTAAAAAAACGTTTCGACGTGGAAGGTATTAAAATTCCATTTCCTCAAGCCGACGTCCATCTGCACCAGGTTGCGTAACGACGAGGGGTTTGCGCGCGTGCTCGGCATATGCTTGAATTCGGCCGGCCGACGGCCGGCGCATGTACGGCGCCGGCAAATAGAGCCACCTAGTTAGTGGCAGGGGCGCAAAGCAGGCAGTGGAGCCTGCCCCGTCTTTACGACAGCGAAACTCGAACGCAACAAGCCGCCATCACGCGCTTAAAAGGCGGCGTATAGGTAAAGGATCCTCATGATGAACATCTACGTGGGCAATCTGCCCTACAGTGTCAAGAGTCAGGAACTCCGCGAGGCCTTCGAGGAGTTCGGCGAGGTGGACTCCGCTGAAGTCATTATTGATCGACGCACGAAACGCTCTAGAGGATACGGTTTCGTGGAAATGGCGAACGAGGAAGCCGGGCACCACGCGATCGAAACTTTGAACGGTTCCGATTTCCAGGGACGTGAGCTACGCGTCGACGAATCCCAGCCCAAGGATGAAAAGCCGCGGTCGCGCCACAAGGGCGGGTCCGGACATGAACGCGGCCAGCGGTCGAACGGCAACGGCGGAGCGGATCGCGCCCGCTCAGGTGGCTTGATGGGTTTCGTCAAGAAAATCTTCAGCTGAATTGGCTGCGCGGTGTCGATCGAGCAGCACGGCCTCAATCTGCCGGAGCTCGCACGGCCCGCGTGGCGGGCCTACTGTGAGATGCTCAATAGCAAGGACGCCTACTTCAATACTCTCGAAGAACTCAATCGAAAATACACCGACGGAGGCCGGCGCTCGTTGGCGGAAATCGCGCATCTCGAACAGTTACTCGAAACCCACGATCGCTCAGTCGCTGGCTTCGCTAGTGCGATGCGCGCGCTGGGAGAAGCCAGCAGTGAGGCACACGGCTTACTCGTCAGCGCGCTCGCCGACCTCAACGAGTCACTGGGTACGACCGATGGCGACGCCGCTAATTAGCCTCCGTCCATAAACGTCAACAGAATACCGGGGTAAAGTCTTCACTTCATACAACCTGTTCTGGCTACGCCAAGGCGAGTGAGTTGTATAAAGTCAAGACTGACCCCCATTTCCGCACACATTTGAGCTGATTTAGCCGTCGGCAACCGGCGGCCAATTGGCCTGGAGATTCATGCACCTCGAAAAAGGGATTAAAGGGAACGGAGGGATTAAATTTTGACCAATCAGCCCGGCCGTCTAATTTTTAATCCCTCCGTTCCCTTTTTCCGCGTTGATTTCGGTCTTAGTTTTGCGTGGATAGTTAGCCTAGACGTCGACGCGCGGCGAATCCTAATCCGAACAGTGCGGAAGCCATCAGCGGCAATGCGGCCGGGATTGGAATCACGAGATGGACATTATCGAGCGCGATCGTGTCGTCGGTCCCGTCGGTGACTTCGCCATTGATAGTCAACCGGGTGACATTTCCCAACACGTTAGTGAAGTCAATAGGCATAGCCTGCGACGCCGTCCCGGTCGGATCGTCCAGGTCGAACGCGCCCCAGTAACCAACCAGAAGCGGATTCAGCAATCCATTAGGCGAAAGCTGGGCTGTGTACGTGGTCCATGTAGCGGCATTTGGCAACGGACCGGTGTAGCCGATTCCTCGATTCATGGCTGAATTCTCAAAGGCGACAACACCCGGCACGGCGGGAAGAGAGATAACGCCTGGCATGGCCTTGATAATGAGTTGGAACGTAATCGAGCCGCCGATAAACCCGGATTTATTACCTAAGTACCCAGCGGGTGCGCCGAATCGCGCCGCTACAGTGCCACCGGGATCCGTCGTATCAACCGAACCAGCAGGGTTACCGAAAAGCGCGTCAAAATTGGCGAGGCCATTATCCGATATAAATACACCGGGATTCGAATAAGTAAGGTCCCTCCAACCCTCGCCGGTCAGATCGAAGGTGCTTTGGATCGTCGCAAACGCATTCGTCGTCCAGAGAAGTGCCGCGCACGCCAGCAATACGAATACTGTTCGGGTTAAGTTCTTCATATTAGTTTCCCCCCCAACGAAGACCTGCTGGCGTCAGATCCCATTTAATCGTGAAATGATGGGTGCGGCCAGCATTCGACGCAACTGCGTGCATCGGAAAACCGGAAATATTACCGATCTCGAGGCTCCGCACCCGGGTTTGGATCCGGAAGGTTGCGGTATACAGTGGCCGAGCCGGCACCGCCGGGACACATATGACTGACCAAGAAAAAATCCAGCGCGTGAGGAGGAAGTATCGCTTCGACGCGCCCTGGTACGACCTCATCGTCACACTGCCCACCCTTATGGTGCGCCGCCGTACCATCGCGAAGCTTGCGATAGAGTCGGGCCAGACGGTGCTCGACTTTGGCTGCAGGAAAAAAGGTGTCAGGCTGAGGGATCCCCACAAATTCGACTAGCAAAATTCAAGTTGCACAATGGCGCGTGCCTGTAGATCCCGGAGCGCCTGTAATAAAGTTGAGCGCTGGATTTGAAGTTGCTTGGCAATGAGGCGAGCACCAACGAATACCACGGATAGGACGGGCTTACGTCTTTCGGTATTGGCCTGTAAACCTTTCACTAAACCTGTTTGGTAACCGACCAAGCCGACCAACCATTGGGCCAGTGTGGCCAATGCGCACAGCAAGAGTAAGTTCGCCACTCTCTCGGGATCACGTCCCATGTTTTCTCTAAGTGCAAAGCCGTAACGGGGCGACTTCATGTCGCGGAAGCTCTCTTCAATCTGCATGCGGCGACGATACACGGCAACTACCCGATGCGCACTACGAAGGTTGTCCGGCAGATTGCTGGCCAATAACCACGGCTCACGCGCCGCTGCCGACGGTTTCTCGGTATTGCGAGCCCGCGCCGGTTTGCCGTAAGCCGTATAGCAGACACGCCCGCGTTTCTTACCTTTGTAAACGAATAAATGGGTGTCCAGCGGATTACTTTTCGTGATCAAAAAACGACCCAGTGACTTCGGACGAGCATTGGCTTGGCCGTAGAGCACTTTGTTCGAATGCCATGCCGCCTCATCCATACCTCGCACGAGGTGACGATGACGGATGCGACCCACGTAATACCATCCCATTGAGGCCACAAGACTCAACCAGGGCGTCCGAAATCCTGCATCACTGACCAAGATCGGACAACAGCCCGCAGGCAGAATGGCCTTCAGTCGCTTCAGAAAGCGTTTCTCCGCTTTGACACTCGCGTAATGGTGTTCGACTTCTTCATACACGGGGATGGCTCGACCACCGACCGCTAAGGCCGCCCGCAATACATAGAGCTCTTGACGTTGATCCAGATTAGACCAATCCACCAACACCACCGGATGCGCACAGTCCGATACCAATAACCGAGCTATCCATTGATACCACTGCAAACGCTCACCACCGAGCTGACGATTACCCAGCAAGCGATCGACGCGCTTAATCGCGTGTTTCTCGCTCGTGCCACTGTCTATGCTCCGACCGATATGCGTCAGCCACAAACGTCGGCCCCGAAGTAAACCGCCGACCGCCGCCCAAACCGAGAGTCGACGACCCAAATGCACACCGTATAGCGCTTCGCTGCTCATTTCATGTAACAATTTCAATACCTGCATGGCTCACCTCGTCGTTCACAGATTGTCTTGCAACAACTGAGATCAACTCGAGCCATGCAGGTTCCACGAACCCACAAATCAATCTATCGCTTTGTATTTCGTTGGGGTTTTATGGGGATTCCTCAGGGTGTCAGGTTTATTTACTTGGAAGTTGCGGAAAATAAACCTGACACCTTTTCTTTCAGCGTCCGAGCCAAACACCTCAGCAGCTCTTGAGAAATAGAGCGATTGCCTAAAGCGTCTGCCGGGTATGCCGATACAGAGTCCTGGGTTGCTAGGGCAGGTTATTTCGAATCGTTCGCGGCTACTGGTCACTCAAATTATCATGGAGTCCGATATATGAATTTCACCGCTTCAGATGTCATGAATGGGGATGTCGTTACTTTTCGGCGCGATACCACCATCAGGGAGGCCTTCAATATAATTGTAAATAAAAACTTTAGCGGTGCACCGGTGATTAACGACGACAATATGGTTATCGGGGTCGTAACGGAAAAGGACCTCTTGGCAACCGTTTCTTTGAAGGCTGGCGCGCAGGATCAGTACGACCAGCAAATTCCATATATTCAAGATGTAGTGGCAATAAACGGCGACATGTCAATTGAAGAACTCCGAGGATTTTTCGTTGAGTTCGGCTTCAAGCGATTCCCGGTAGTAGATGAAAATAGGAAGGTTATTGGCGTTGTTAGTAGAAGAGATCTTGTACGACTAATTTCTGAACAGCTACAACAAATGAATTAATCGGGCGCGCAGCTTAGTCTGATGGATGTCCTTGAGCAGATACGTAAAAGCACAATTCTTATCGTCCAAGACATTCGCTCCGCGCGGGAGGATGGTCGAACCATACAAAACATTCTTCAATATATTTTTCGCACGCAAGGGTTCGAAAACTTATCTCGCGCCTCTTCAGAGAAAGAAGCCATTCACATCATCAATAACAAAACCATCCACCTGGTTCTGACTGACTGGATAATGCCAAAGGAATCGGGCCTATCATTCGTAAAAAAGATTAGGGCGGAAGAGCCAGAGCTGCCCGTTATCATGGTTACGGGAATGGCCTCAAAGAAAGATGTATCAGAGGCCTTGGAAGCAGGGATAAATGACTACATCTTAAAGCCACTGGTACCCAAAGAAGTCCTTCAAAAGTCCATTAAGCAATTAGAGCAACGCAATGTGCGAGAGCCATGAGGTCGAGAGTATAAGAAGAACAAAGCGGCCTATTCGAGTACTCGCAGGTAAAGCGAACCGTCGATGCGTGGGGAACGCGGGCGAGCGGCGGCTTGAGCGGGGGAAGTAATCCGTTTGACGAGCGGAAAACAGTCGTCGATGGCGTGGCTAAGGATAGGAAATATAGCCGCCCGTTTCCCGGGCCCATTTTCCGGATTGGCGGGTCGCGTGGCGTTGCGGATTTCGGTCGAGAGTGCGGCTTTCAAGGGAAGATATCGTCGGCGTTGCGGGCCTTAATCGATGCCGGCCAGGCAATTCTCGCAGGATGTATGTCAGCCAGGGTATAGGCCCGATCGGAGCAGCGGCCGTCGCTGAGAAGGCCTGTCATCGCTGCTTGAGTCGGTAGGGTGTGCGTCAGTCGCAGAAGCTTGGCAGTTGAGATTGCGGCCGTGCGCGGGCTAGAGGAATTGTGAGTACCGGCGGTGGTATGGCGCGCTGGTCGAGAGGGGCAAAAGGCAAGACCTAGCACGGAACCTTCACGGAATTCTCACAATCCCAAATGCCGGCGCTCGGAACACGTTCCCGCAGGAACGTTTTTTTGTTGAGAATCATTCAGCTTTCCTGAAAAGGTGACCTGCAGGAGCAAGGACGCCAAGAAAGCAGTTCGTATCATTCTAATAACAATCGCCCATCACTTTGCGAAGGGCCTCAGCCGCCGTCGTCGTCCCACAGGCGCGTGGCGGCAGCAAAATATTCAGGCTTTCCCGTCGTCCAGATTTCACCCCAATGGCGCCCGCCACCGTCGACGACCAGGGTTTCACCGTTGATGAAGCGCCCGCCGGGGCCGCCGACGAACACACAGGCCTCCGCGATTTCCCACGGAGAGCCCACCCGCATCATCGGGTTGGTGCGCGGATAACGGGAACGTGCCTGTTCTGAATACACGCGCCAGCCCTCGGTTTCGATACAACCCGGCGCGATGCAATTGACTCGGATCCCGAGTGGCGCCCACTCGACAGCGGCATTTTCCGAAAACGCGATCACGCCGGCGCGTGCGGCGGAGGTGTGTGCGACGCCGAATAATCCTTGCAGGACGACTACGATGTTCACGATGGAGCCTCCTCTCCCGCGCGATCGCCAGTGCCGGGCGGCGGCGTGCATCATGTTCCAGGTACCGTTCAGGTTGGTGTTGATGATGGTCTGCCAGCCTTTCTCGGAATAATCGATCGCGGCCTGGGGAAACTGGCCGCCCGCGCTGTTGATCAAGAGATCGAGGGAACCGAATTCGTCACCGATCACCTCGAACGTACGTTCGACCGAATCGCTGTCGCGAATATCGAGCACCTGCAGCGATGCGGAAAGTCCGTCGCGCTCATTGATAGCATCCGCCACCTTGCGGAGTTTCGCCTCGGTCCGTCCGCCGAGGATCACCCGAGCGCCGAGTCGGGCGGCCAGCCACGCGGTAGCGCGGCCTATCCCACTGCCGCCGCCGCACACGAAGACGGTCTGCCCTTTTAGAAAATCGGCCGTGAAACTGGTCGGATGCGCGGCGAGATCTTCATTTGTTTTCGGTATCGGGACGGGTTCCGCCATGGGCTATTTCAACAATTCCCGGCTGATGATCAGTTTCCGCATTTCGGTGGTGCCGGCGCCGATCTCCAACAGCTTGTTACCACGGTACAGGCGGTTGATCTCTGATTCCCAGATGTAACCCATGCCGCCGTGAACCTGTACTGATTCGTCGAGCACGCGATTGAGCATGTTAGCCGTATACATGATCGAGGCTGCGGTGTTTGCGTGAACCATGCCACGCCCACCGCCGCCGATTTCGAGATCGTTCGCCTCGGCCAGCACCTTGAAATTGAGCGCTTTCATCGCTTCGACCCACACGTACATGTCTGCGATCTTCGACTGGATCATCTGGAAATCGGCGATAGGGCGGCCGAACTGTTCCCGCGTCTTGGCGTACTCGATGGCGATCTCGAGCGCCCGCTCGGCCATGCCGACGCAGATCGGTGAGATCACCGCGCGTTCGAGATCGAGCCCGCTCATCACTACGGCCACGCCTTCGTCCTTGGTACCGACGAGGTTTTCCGCCGGCACTTCGCAATCGTCGAACAGCAACTCGCCGGTCTGGCTGCCGCGAAAACCCATCTTGGTCAATTTCTGGGCGACGCTGAAGCCGGGGAAATCCTTTTCGACGATGAAGGCCGAAATACCATGGGGGCCTTTATCGGGTGAGGTCTTGGCATACACCAGCAGCACGTCGGCGACCGGGCCGTTGGTGATGAACATCTTGCGGCCGTTGAGGATGTAGCGATCGCCGTCCCGCCGAGCGGTCGTCGCCATTGCGCCTAGGGCATCCGACCCGGCACCCGGTTCGGTCAGGCCAAGCGCGCCGATGGACTTACCCGCACAGAGACTCGGCAGGTACTTGTGACGCAGGTGTTCGTCGGCGTTGCGGTAAATATTATTCAGGCAGAGGTTTTCATGTGCGACCCAACTCAAAGCCAGGGCATGGTTCCATCGTCCGAAAGCTTGCGAAACCAGGCCGCTGGTAAAGAAATCCAGCCCCTGTCCGCCGTATTCTTCGGGCACGGTGAGACCGAAATACCCCATCTCACCGATGTTTTCGAAGATGTCCTCGGGCCACCATTCCTCGTTGTCCATGCGTTCGGCCAGCGGGTACAGTTCGTTTCTGGCAAAACGATCCGCTTCGTCGAACATGGCCTGTTGATCGTCGTTCAGCGCGAACGCATTCGGGCTTGCAAACGTTTCGGCGGCAGCATCGGTCGTCATTACGTGCGCCATGGTTTCCTCCTGCGCGCGATATCGGCGAATCGCGCTCCGGTTACGGCGTATCGATCCGGACGATAATGAATCCGCGATGGCTTGTCCACGCGTGAAGACAACTAGCGCTGCTGCCAGACTTCAGTGCGAGATGTGAAAAGCCCGCGCGAAGGTGACGCGCTCGCCGTCCGGCCACTCCAACGCGGTTTCACCGATCAGCTCAAAGCCCTCCGGCATGGAGGAATTCATCAGCAAGCCTCGCGCGAGCGCTGACGTATGCAGGTCGTTCGCCTCGCTGTCCGCGCGATTCAGCGGGTTGTCCTGGCGCCAGAGATAAACGTAATCGATCCAGGGGTAGGTGGCGCGTAGCACGGCGGGCGCCAGATCGAACAGGGTTTCCGTGAGCGCGATGCGCTCGAGGTGCTGGCGGGTCATGATCATGTTGTTGGCGATCACGGCACAGTTCGTGTGAAACCGCAGGTAATGTCCATCCCCAAAGCGCGCCAGGACGACGCCTGGATCAGCCGCGCAGCGTTCGCCGAGTTCAAGGATCAGGCCGCGATTGACGGCATAGTTTCGATCGCCCGCAAGTACGGGATGGGTGCCGAAATCCATGACGGCAGGCAGTTGCGCGGCGAGGAATGCTGCGCCAGCGGCCGCGGCCAGCGTTTTCTTTCGCGTCGCCGCCCATTGAAGCGGCGGCAGCATCAGCACCAAGTATCCGAAATAGTGCAGTCTCAATTGCTGCAGCATCAGAAAACCGCCGCCGAGAAGCGTAACAGTGAGCAGGACGCGATCGGGTGCCCGGCTGCGGATGGCGGTGAGGGCAAGACCGAGCGTTATCACCGGAAGAAGCCATATCATGAATGTATAGCGCTCCGTGAGATAGGCCGCCCTCCCCGCCCCGAGGATCTCGATCAGGCTGGCCGATTCCGTGACGTCGCTAAGCGCCGGCATGTTGGCAAATACGAACCGCCCGCCGTGGCCGATTTGGCTCCAGGCGAGGAACCCGATGGCGATCGATACCGCAGTCAACAGCAAGATATTGAAGCGGTTCGGTCCTCGGCGCGCAAGCCAGCACACCAGCGTAGCGCTCAGAATCGCCGCCAGCAGGTGAAACCATCCCAGGTAGTAAAACGCCCATTCGAAGGCGCGGAACGGCTCCGATGGCAGGAGTATGGCTAGCGATGAGACGACGAGCGCAGCAGCGAACCATGATTCAGTTTGGCGGAGTTCGAGTAGTCCCCGCAGCCACAAGAGGACGACGGTGCCGCCGAGAAAGGCCTGCAGGACGAACAATCCGTTGTGAAAGCCGGGGGCGATGCCGAGCACCGCGCCGAACACCACGGCACGCGCCGAGCTTGGTGCTTTCAACCAGGCCATGCCGGCGCAGAGTGACGCCAGAAAGAAAAAATGCTCGACGAAGTGGTGGTCTATACGCCCCACGGCGTGAAGCTCGCGGGTCAAGGGAGAAATCGCATAAGCCGACGCCAGCGCGACGACACCCCAGCGCGGGAGCCCGCTGAGCAATCCGAGGACGATGACCAGGCCGACGCTGACCGGCGCCATGGCAACCGGGAGGTAGACGAGAACGGCCATCGGGTCCGCTGCCGCGCCGAGCTTCATCGCGCCGGCTACGATCCCGGCCGCGATGCGATCGTAGGCCCACGGCCAGGTTAGCAGGCTGCCTTCGGGTGCATGAATCGCGGTATCGAATTCATAAAAGGCATGCGGATCAGCGACGGTGTCGAGAATTCGGCGCGCGTGATAAAACGAGTCGGCGCCGATCGGCGTGTAGGTGTCGCCGTCGAACGCTGCGGGCAACCAGGACAGGGCGAATAAGCAGGCCACGGTGCTCGCCGACGCCCATAACAATACCCATTGCATGGAGCGGGACATGCCGTTCTAGGCCTACTTCTTGCGCTGTTCGAAAAACGCTTCCAGGGTTTTCAGCGTTTCCGGGCTCGAGGCAATCGACGCGACGGAATACGACTCGAGCTCCAACTGTTGTTCGAGTGAATTGCAGAGGCTTGCCCGTAACAGGCGTTTTGCACGGCCGACCGCGTTGGACGGTGAGTTCGCGACCGTCTGCAAAATCGCCTCGACCTCCTCTTCGAAGCGGTCGTCATCCACCACGCGCGCGATCAAGCCGAGCTCGCAAGCCTTCTCAGCAGAAAGCGTCGGGTTGGTCGCCATGATGTCGAACGCCTTCTGGGCACCGACCAGGCGCGGCAAAAACCACGACGAACCGCCATCCGGGGTCAGCCCCGAGCGGGTATAGGCCAGGTTGAATTTCGCCGAGCGTTTCGCGATGGCGAGATCGGACATACACGCCAGGCTGAAACCGCCACCTGCGGCGATGCCATTGATCGCGGCGACGACCGGCGCTTCGAGCCGGTTGAGCACGGTGATAGCGAGGTGAAAATAAGTCGCCATTTCGCGGATGTGATCGCGGATGTGATCGCGCTCACGCAGGAATTCATTCAGATCGCCGCCGACGGAAAATTGCTCGCCCGTCGCCGTCAGCAACACCGCGCGCAGGCCCGGCTCTGCCTCGCAGGCGATTGCCGCGCTCGCCAATTCACGCGTCATTCGTGAACCGACGGCGTTGTGGTTGTCCGGATCGTCGAGGACGATGCGCGCGATGCCGTCGGCGATGGAGAATTTAATTTTTTCGTCAGTCATGCGTGTGCGAGGTCTCAGGTTTTGGCATTGGCGAAGTGGCGACTTACCGATGCTCGGGATCGAGATAGGCAGGCCTGGAAACCTTGACCTTGGCAACCACGTGTTCGGTCAGCGCAGCCAGTAGTTCGTCCATCGTTTCATCGAATTTCCCCGCGCGGATGTCGGCGCTCAAGCGTTCCGCGAGTGAATCCACCGCCGCATCCGGGAGCTTGGCCAGCGTGCGCAGGCGCCGGTCGTCGGCCGTTTCACCGCGGCGCCACTCGGCGAGTTCACGTTCGACGATCTCGAGCAGATAGACGGCACACAGGGCGTGGTAGCGATCCTGTCCGTCGAGCTTCGCTGAAATACCGTCCAGGAATTCGCGTACTGTATCGATCAGTTCGGGAACGTCGGGCTGGTCGTGGGCCATTGGACTGCTTTAGTCGAACATTTCGAACGTCGCCATCAGCGAATCATATTCGATCAGACCGATATTGGGCCCGCGGGCCGCGAACACCGCTGGTCGCAGGCGTGCATTACGACTGGTGAATTACGTCCAATTTGGCGAATTACCTGGGTATCGTCGCCGGATTATCCTTCTTATAAGCGCTCAGAGCAGATCACGCGCCGCTTGCATCGCCGCTTGCATGTCAGGCAGTGCGGTGATTTCCGGCACGACCTGGAGGTAGCGCACGATATTGTCTTGATCGATAACAATGACCGCGCGTGCCAACAGAGCAAGCGGTTCGATCAACAGGCCGTTATTATTGCCGAACTCTCTGTTTTTGTAGTCGGATAAAAAGGTAACGTTGCTAATCTTCGCTTCGGTGGCAAAGCGCGACTGCGCGAAGGGCAGGTCCATGCTGATGGTGATGAGCTCGACTTGCTTGTCCAGCCCGTCGTTATCTTCTGACAGTTCGTGGGTTTGCTTATCGCAGGTGGGTGTATCGAGCGACGGCACCACACTGATGATGCGGACCTTACTGCTGGCCTCGGTAATATTGACTGGCTTGAGCTCGTTGGAGGACACGATCGCAGCCGGAAGTGGTTTGCCGACTTCCACGATGCCTGTCCCGGCGAGGGCAAGCGCGTCGCCGTTCATTGATACGCTGCTACCGGCGCCCGCTTTTACGCTGCCCTTGTCGATCGGTAGATCGGCTTGTACCTGATTCGTTTCTTCGTTCGAACATCCGGCGAGCAACGCAATCATCGCTATTGTTGCTATTGCATGTCTCATAATGATTCCCCGTTGAGTGCTTATCTAAACGGCCCATCGTAGCGTACCGTGCCAAGGTGCCCCGGCCGGACGCAGACTCCGACTATAGCGGGTATCCGACGGGTTCCCCGTCTTCTAGAAATTCGATGTATTCGGTCATGCCGATGCCCTTGCGTCCGTCCCAGTCCCACTCGGTCAAGCTCTCGGCGATGCGCGACTGCAAGACTTCACCGTTAACCTTGCGCCGATTCTTGAGTGGCGCGAGCCGCAGCACACGTCCGGACATCCGCACCGCCCGATTGTCCGTGCGGACGCCGAGTTGAATGGAGGCCGGATCCTTTGCGTCGGTCCAATCGGTGAACAGGTCGAGATCGGTGATCTCCTCGTAATCGGTACCGATCTGCAGCACACCGTGCCGGCGCGTGACACCGTCGCGCCCGGTGATCTTGAGCAGCATCATGGCGCGATCGGCGCCGAAGTTGGCGATCAGCAGCCGGTAGTAGTGAATATTGGTCCAGAAGCGTGGTCCCCAGGAATGATCGCGCCAACCGAAGCCCTCGAATTCCCAGGACTCGCCGCCGACGCTGATGCGGCCGACCGTTCGCGCGTGTTGGAAAAAGTGGCCGAGCGAGAAATCACGGCCATACATCGTATCCTGCTCATCATCGATGGGCGTGCCGCCGTGTACCGGCGATACGCCCTCGAGTTCGTAGGTGATCCGGCCCGGCAGCCGCGGCGCCTCGACGAACAGGCGCCGCGGTTCACGCAACAGGGCCGGGTCTTCGAGCACCATTAATTCCCCCTCGAAGCTCATCGCCACCCGCTTCATCGGTTCGATCACGCGGTACTCCATACCGCCCGCCGCAAACGCCTCGTTGTCCGTGATCTCCGGGCGCAGAAACTGGCAGGCGATGCGGCCGTCCGGTAGATAAATACACACCTGGGCTTCCGCATGACCTTCGTTGACGCGATTGCCGATCCGCATCCAGCCGCCAAAGCGGCGCTCTACATCGAAGCCGTTCACATAGACGCTTTCGTTGAAATTTGTATCCCGCGTCGGCGGATGGCTGGATTCATCTTCGGGTGTTAGGTGATACGGATTCATGGATCACTCCAGTTTCGGTCGTGGTGGCGATGCTACGCCGCTATGTCGTCGATTGGATCGGAACCGATTATGCGTTCTCGAGCGGGCTCCCAGGTCGGATATCTTCCGACGCCAGCCTAAGTTTCATTGAACGCGTAAGCCGGATCGGCGACACGTACATAGGCCTCGTCCAGTCCGAGATCCTTACGCACGATGTTCGCCCCCATGACTACCGAGACGCACTTGTAGAAAGCGATTCGCCGCGACAGCCCTTCGCGCCCGAAACCGCAGTCGGCCGTGATGACCAAGCGCTCGGGCGGCACATATTCCAGCGCATGGCGAATCGTCTCCGCCACCTGCTCGGGCGATTCGACCGTGGTGCGCGTGTGGTCGACCACGCCGATCCCGATCTTCTTGTCGGTAGTGTGGTCCTTTATGAGCGCGATATCCCGCGCCTGGTTGCTACCGCCTTCCAGCATCAACACATCACAGTTCATCTCGAGGAAGTACGGCAGTGATCGCTCGTAGCTCGGGCGCTCCCAGTAGAAACTCTGCTGATTCGGGTTACCCCAGCAGGTATGGGCCCAGATCTCGGTGTTGACGCCCTCGACCTGCCGGTTGAAGGCCTCCGTGTAGAACGCGAGGTCATCGTCGCTGCAGGGCGGTATGGCGTTGCAGTTGAAATGATGCACCGGCTCCTCGATTTGAATCACGGGGCAGCCGGCATCGGCGAGTTCCCGGTACTCTTCGTTCAGCGCGGTGGCGATGTCCATGATCATGTCGCGATCGTTGTCGTAATAATCATTCCACAACATCATCGGCAGACAGGTTGCGCATATCGAACCGAACTTGACTGGCCGCTCGGTCATTTTCTGCGCGGTTTTCCAGATGGCCGTGAAATGCAGAGCGCCGCGCGTGATCTTTTCGGTTACGGTCGGCGGATGCCATGATTCCTGTACCTCGTAGAGGATGTGTCCCGGCTTCATGTCGCCGTAGTCGAGAAAATGGGTGCTGTCGCGAAAACCCGTAATGCCATTCAGGCGCTCGATGGTATAGAAAAACCACGAGCGCCCGCCGACTTCGAGATCGAAGCGGGTATCGCCGTCGACCAGAATGTCGAGGCCGCAGCGCTCCTGTTCACTGATGTAGCAGGCGACCGAATCGAGATACTGCTCCCGGTATAGCGAATCTCCCATAGCGACTTTGAACGGTCGCCCATACAGGTTCTGGTTGAACCAGGTCGGTTTCGGAAAGGACCCGACCATGACTGTGGGCATGATTTTGTCTTTCGTCGCGACGAACATGTTGTTTTTCCTCTGCCTTTGAAGCCGGTTTGAATCTCGAGCGTAGGACCTTCGCTCCATCGACCTGGTTTTCGCAATGTTTTGCATCTCCTCTCCCCGGAGCGGGTTCACGAAGAGAGGCAGTGTCCTGATATTATTGCCGCCGGCACCGGTGATGTAAAAGCGCCGGTAAGGCCGCCCGTACGGCGGCTCCTCATCGATCTCGGGGTGGGCATATGAAATTCAGTTTTTCCGAAGACCAGCGCGCTATCAGGGAAGCCATCTTCAAGCTGTGTGATGCATTTGACGCCGATTACTGGCTCGATTGCGACAATGAAGGGCGATTCCCCCAGGAATTTGTCGACAAAATACGTGAAGGCGGCTGGTTGGGCATTGCCATGCCCGAGGAATACGGCGGCAGCGGGCTTGGCATCACGGACGCCGCCATCATGATGCAGGCAGTGGCTGAATCCGGTGCGGGCTTCACCGGCGCGTCAGCCATACACCTCAACCTTTTCGGATTGAATCCCGTCGTGGTATTCGGTACCGAGGATCAGAAACAGCGCATGCTCGTACCGCTGCTGCAGGGCCGGGACAACGCCTGTTTCGGAGTCACGGAACCCAACGCCGGTCTGGATACGACCAGCATTCAGACGCGCGCGGAACGCAGCGGTGACGGTTACCTGATCTACGGTCAGAAGCACTGGACTTCGATGGCGCAGCGGGCGAACAAAGTGCTGCTGCTCGTGCGTACCACCCCGCGCGAGGAAGTGAAGAAAAAGACCCACGGCATCTCGCTGTTCTACACCGATCTGAACCGGGATTACGTCGAGATTCACGAGATCGCCAAGATGGGACGCAAGGCCGTCGATTCCAATTCGGTGTTCTACGATGGGCTCCCGGTGCCGCAGGAGGATTTGATCGGCGAGGAAGGCAAAGGCTTTTATTACCTCCTGCACGGCTTGAACCCCGAGCGCATTCTCGTCGGCGCCGAGGCCGTGGGGCTCGGTCGTGCGGCGCTCAAGCGTGCGGTCGATTATGCCAACGAGCGCGAAGTCTTCGGACGCAAAATCGGTATGAATCAGGCGATTCAACACCCGCTGGCAAAATGCTGGATGGATCTCGAAGCCGCCAACTTGATGGCGTTCAACGCATCGGCCAAGTACGACGCCGGGGAGGAATGCGGCGCCGAGGCCAACGCCGCCAAGTACCTAGGCGGTGAAGCGGGATTCAAGGCCTGCGAACAGGCGGTCCTGACGCACGGCGGCATGGGCTATGCCAAGGAGTATCACGTCGAGCGCTACATGCGTGAGATTATGATCGCGCGCATCGCACCCGTAAGCCGCGAGATGATCTTCAATTTCATCGGAGAAAAAGTACTCGGCCTGCCGCGTTCGTTTTGACCGCTCTTCGGCGAACTTAAGCACCCGCTTCCACCTCAACGACGGAGAAGAACATGCGTTTTGGCTTTATGGAGGATTTCCGCAATCCCGTGAAATGGCGGCGGCCGTTTCCCGAGTTCTACGAGCAGATTCTCGAACAGATCGTTCGCGGCGAAGCGCTCGGCTACGACAACGTCTGGCTGACCGAGCACCATTTCACCGACGACGGTTACAACCCTTCACTCATGACCACGGCGGCGGCCGTTGCAACCCACACCAAGGACATTCGCATAGGCACCTTCATACTACTGCTGCCTTATCAGCATCCCATGCTGGTTGCCGAGGAAGTCGCCAATGTCGACATCTTCTCCGATGGCCGCTTCGACTTCGGCATCGGTCAGGGGTATTCCTACCACGAGTTCAACGCGCTGTGCATGGATCGCTCCGAGCGCGGATCGCGCATGCGCGAAGGCATCGACATCATCAAGCGTCTGTTCACTGAGGAGCGCGTGACCTATGACGGCAGGTACACACAACTCAAAGATGCACGTCTGTCGCCGAAACCCGTACAGCAGCCCTACCCGCCGATCTGGATCGGAGCGCGCGCGCCCAAGGCGATCAAAAAGGCCGCGGAATTGGGCTATCACCTGATGGGAACCATCGGGCCCGATCCTGCCCCGCTGTATCTCGAGACGTTGAAGGAACAGGGTCACGATCCGGCCGACTTCAAGATCGCGCAGCTACGCATGGTCTATTGCGCGGAAAGCGAAGACGAGGCCTGGGACGAGTGCCAGGATCACCTCTTCCACATGCTCGAGTTCTATCACGACATCCTGTCGAACGCGAAAGATGCCGAAGGTGACGACGCGCCGTTGCCCGTGACCAAGCCCGCCGACATGCGTCACTCGGTTCTTGCGGATCACTTCATGATTGGCACGCCAGATCAGGTAACGGCAAAGCTAGAGGCGTTTCGGGACGAATATCGGTGCACGGATTTCATTCTGGGCACGCAATTTCCGGGTCTAGACCCGGCTAAGGGCACGCGGTCGCTCGAACTGTTCGCGCGTGAAGTGATGCCGAACTTCAGGTAAGACTGGTC
Organism: Gammaproteobacteria bacterium; assembly: GCA_963662545.2. Classification (GTDB taxonomy): domain Bacteria; phylum Pseudomonadota; class Gammaproteobacteria; genus JAYYZW01. Next base: position 1,888,444 of record CAXXLL010000002.1, on the reverse strand, counting down.
GAATCTACCGTTGGAGCCGGTTTGCTGGCAGACAGGGCTCATCAATCGTTTTCTGCCTGGCATCCTTGGCGGTACGTTTTGGGCTTTGTTTGAATGCAGGCTGGAGTAGTTTCGAAGGTGGGTGCCTGCCATCCCTGGCGGTACTCAACGGTATTCGTTTGGCACCAGCCCGCACATCCTTGTGCGGGCGTTCGTCGGGAGAAAGCCATGTTAAATGGCTTTCTCTTTTCCGACTCACCCCTTGGCGATCCCGTCGAGAATGGCGCCGTAGAGACCCTCCAACATCGTCCGTAATTCGTCTTCTTCGATGCCTTTCGGATCCCAGTTGCTGCCGTAACTGACGTTGGTGCCGCCGTCGCCGGTGTCGGACAGCATCACGGTCGCGCAGTAATTCTCCATCGGCAGTGCGTCGTTGGCAGTGATGGTGTAGCCGAATATCGATTCCTCGTGGGCAATTTCCATGCGTTCGACGACCGTACCGCTGCCGTCGGCAAACTTAAGCGTCCGCAGGGCGCCCACGCCCTCGCCGATACAGTCGCACGAGCCGAACATGTCGGGCAGGAGTTTGTCGATACCGCCAAAATCATAGAAGGCCGCAAAGACTTTGGAACGGGGTACATCGAGTTTTCGTTCGACTAAAGCGTCGTAGGCCATGATGGGTTCCTCCTTGGGGCGTTATTGTAAGCAACTTACAGCTTAGCTCCCACGTTCGCGGCCGTCGATACCTCCGGCGATGCTTTCCGGCCGCATGAATACGCTAATATCGCAAGTCGCATCGATTACCGGGAAAAGTTGACATGAGCTTATCGGTTTATACGCTGGTCACGGGTGCCTTCGGCGGACTCGGCACGGCGATCGTCCGGCGTCTGATAGAGGACGGACAACAAGTCATCGCCACCGACAGGCGCATCGAGGACGGGGACGCGTGGCTGGAAGGATTCAAAGATCCGCTGCGCCAGCACATCCTGATGCGGTCGCTCGACGTGACGAAGCTTGAAGAAATCGAATCGCTGCGCGACGAGTTGCGCGCGCAAGACATCCACGTGGACCGACTCGTCAACAACGCCGGCGTCGCCTCGGCGGCACCGCCCTGGAGCATCAACCCCAAAACCTTCGATATCGTGCTCAAGGTCAACCTGCACGGCACGTTTTACTGCACGCGAACGTTCAGCGAACCAATGGTCAAAGCGGGCTTCGGCCGTATCGTCAACTTCGCTTCACTGTACGCGTTTACGCCGGGCCCCGGACAATCACCCTACGCCGCTGCCAAGGCGGGGATCATCGGTTACACGCATTCAATTGCGCTGGATCTCGCGGCCCACGGAATTACGTGCAACGTCATAGCACCAGGATTGATCTGGCACGAACGGCTGGAGGGTGTCCTTCCGGAAGAGGAATACGAAGCAATGGAGCAAGCCACCCCCATGAAACGCCGCGGCGAGCCGCGCGAAATCGCGGGCACGGTGTCGTTTCTATTGTCGGGCGACGCATCCTTCATGACCGGGCAAACGTTGCACGTTAATGGCGGCGTGTATTTAAATTAGATAATTCTCGCGCTTGCGCGCGAACAACGATCAAGAAATCGAAGGCCGCCCGTCCGTGCCAATTTTCATATTTTTGACCTTGGTCATAGGCGTCCTCTGCGCATGGGTGCTGCTACGCGAGCGGCGGGCCGCGCGGCGCAAGAGGCTTTTTGCCGCGCCATTCCCGCACGGATGGCTCCACATACTCGAACGCAACGTACGCCTTTATCGCATCTTGCCCGACGATCTGCGCCGCGAGCTCCGTGGCCAAATCAACGTGTTCCTGGATGCGAAAGTGTTCGAGGGCTGCCAGGGGCTTACCGTCACCGATGAGATCCGCGTCACCATCGCGGGGCATGCCTGTCTGCTGCTGCTGAGCCGAGCAACCGACTATTTCCCCGGCTTCACCACGGTGCTGGTCTACCCGGATACGTTCGTCGTACCGACCTCGCATAGAGACGGAATGTTGGAGACCCGTGATCTCCAGCCTAGACTCGGTGAATCCTGGCATCGCGGCCCGGTCATTCTGTCATGGGGCGACGTCATGCGCGATGCAACCGAGCATCGCGACGGCTGCAATGTCGTGCTGCACGAATTCGCCCACAAGCTCGACGAAGAAAACGACGTGATGGATGGCCTGCCGGTACTCGACTCCGATTCACATTATGCGAGCTGGACGGATGTTTTGCGCAAGGAATACAGCCTCCTCCAGGAGGACGCCAAGCGCGGCGTACCCCAGGTGCTCGACGAATACGGGGCGGCGTCGCCGTCCGAGTTCTTCGCGGTTGCGACGGAAGCGTTTTTCGAGACGCCGGTGGAACTCGAAGATGAACACCCGAAGCTGTACGCAGAGTTGAACAAATTCTACAAAGTCGACCCCGGCCGCTGGCGAAAACGATGAGGCGCCAAGGAATAGCTGGTAGCGCGACCGCCGCCGGGATCTTTTCTCAATGCACCCCGGTCGATGAGATCAACGATGTCGCGATGGGCCGTGTCTTGCGAGCATTTGGCGATCTTGGCCCACTTCGAACTCGTGAGCTTGCCTTCGAAGCCGTCCAGTAGCCTGTTCATCACTTTGATTTGACGCTCGTTCAAGGGCTCTTTGGCGAAGCGTTCCCAGAAGCGGGCTTTACCTAGGATCGAGCCGAGGGTTTCCTGAGCGCCGTCGATCGCATGTAGGAGACACTCCAGAAACCATGTCTGCCAAGCCGTAACATCGAGCGTAGCTTTCTGAGTCCATTCCAGTGTCGAGTAATAATCGTTACGGTCACGGCTAATTTGTGCCGACATGCTGTAAAAGCGCTGTGCACTTTTTTCAGAGCGGCACAGCGCCAGATCGGCAATGGCGCGCGCAATGCGCCCGTTGCCATCATCGAACGGATGTATGGTCACAAACCAGAGATGCGCGAGCGCTGCGATGAGTAGCGGCTCGGTTTCTCCCGGCTGCTCAATCCAGTTTAGAAACGCTGTCATCTCATCCGGTACGCGTGCAGCGGGCGGAGCCTCGTAATGAACCTTTTCCTGACCCGTAGCACCGGACACAACCTGCATCGGGCCGTCGCTGTCCTTTCGCCAGGTTCCGACATTGATTTTCCGCATGCCGCTTCGGCCGGTCGGAAATAGTGCCGCGTGCCAGTCGAACAGTCGCGCTTCGGTCAGACGCTCCTCGTAGTTGCGCGTGGCGTCGAGCGTCATCTCGACCACGCCTTCGACATCGCGATCCGCCGGGACGAGTCCGCCGACATCCATGCCGAGTCGCCTGGCGATCGAAGACCTGACCTGAGCGGTATCGAGCTTCTCGCCTTCGATTTCGCTAGTTTTGACGACGTCCTGTGTCAGGGTGCTGAGCTGGGCCTCGCTGCGCAGCTCGAAGCCCAGGGCTTCCATTTTTCCGAGCAGGCGGCCCTGTTCCCGAGAGACCTGCACGACCAGGCGGGATACGCTCTTTTCATCCCAGGTAAAAGCCGGCCATTCCTGGGTTTCCCAGATATACATCAGATATTCTCCGCATATTCTGCGGATATTATGGTCGATATCTTCCGCACAGGCAACAGAATCTCCGCACGTATTGCGGAGAATGCACGGCTTATTCTCCGTTTGGGGAGCGATTTCAACGTCCTTTCATTCGGCGGCAAGGTTATGCAGCACGAATTCGCGCACAAACTCGACGGAGGAATTGACGGTATGGATGGCCTGGAGGGGTATTGTGTTTCGACTTGGACGCGGTAAAACGCAAGATTTAGAACGGGTGGCTGAGCTCGTTGCTACGCGCGTTTCCGCGGAAACGTTTTTTTAACGAGAAGCATTTGCATCCACTGGAAGTTGTTTCTCAAGCGAAGGAGCAAATGAAATCCCGGATCCGCGGAGCGATCTCAGCGCGCCACCGCGAGCCATTGAACACGCCATAGTGGCCGACATCCGGCTGGATGTAATCGACGCGCATGTGATCGGGGATATTGATGCAGAGATCGTGAGCCGCCTGGGTTTGGCCGATGCCTGAAATGTCGTCGTTCTCCCCTTCGACCGTCATTAATGCGGTGTGCTTGATCTGTCCGAGGTCGACCTTGCGCCCACGATGGGTCATCGCGCCTTCCGCGAGCTGGTATTCCTGAAACACGACGTGCAGGGTCTGGAGATAATATTCGGCGGGGAGATCCATGACCGCCAGATATTCATCGTAGAACTTGTGATGTCCGGCGACTGAATCACCGTCGCCGGCGACCAGATTCTGGAAGAGGGTCTGGTGTGCGCTCAGATGCCGGTCCAGATTCATGGTCATGAAGCCTGTCAACTGCAGGAAACCCGGATAGACGCGCCGCATGACGCCGGGATTGGGAAACGGCACCTGCATGATGACGTTGCGCTCGAACCAGGAAAGTGACTTGCTGGCCGCCAGATCGTTCGGCTGGGTCGGACTTTTGCGGGCGTCGATCGGGCTGCCCATGAGGGTGACGGTTGCCGGTTGCATCGGGTCGTCGTCCGCAGCCAGCAACGCGGTCGCTGCCAGCACCGCGGGTCCGGGTTGGCAGACTGCGAGCACGTGTAAATCGGGTCCGAGACGGCGCATGAAGTCGAGCACGTAATCAATGTAATCGTCGAGGTCGAACGCGCCTTCGTGCAGCGGCACCTCACGTGCATCTGTCCAGTCCGTGATGGTGACGTCGCAATACTCGAGCATCGCCTTCACGGTGCCGTGCAAGAGCGTAGCGTAGTGACCGGAAAGCGGCGCGACGATGAGGAGCTTCGGTACGGGGCGTTTTTTCAGTTGGAGGTCGGCCCGTCGGAATCGCTTAAGCCGGCAGAAGGGGCGTTTCATCACCTCGACTTCGTCGATGGCAACGCGGGCGCCGTTGACGTTAATGGTTTCGATGCCGAATTCGGGTTTGCCGTATTGCCGCGTCAACCCCTCGAAAACCTCGAGCGTTGCCGAGGCCGCTTTTGCTGGATAGGTGTAAGACAGTGGGTTTGCCGGGTTATTGAGCATCAGGCGCCCAAGGTGGGCCGCTGTCCGCCACGGAGCGACCGCCGCATGGGTTAATTCATACAATTGATATAGCAATCGAATCCCTCTTTTTTTTGAACTGCTTGCGCGGCCACTAGCCGAAAACGGCCTCGTATACTGCAGCGCAGCATACGTGAGGGCGTCTACCCTGCCAAGTGCGACACGGCCGACAGCCCGGCGAGTGCGATGGCCCGCAGACTTTTTCCCAATTGCCTGGCGCGGCGTCCGCCGGTGGGATTCGGCGCGACGCTGGGTTTCGTCTCGGTCGTTGCTTCCATCGGTTCTTGCGGAATTTATCGACAGACGCCGAGCTAAACCTTTGTAAACGGTCGCGACCCCATCGCAGGAGCGCAGGCAGCCGTTTTCCCGAGCCCTGCGGTCATGGCTCAAACCTGCGTCCAAATAGAGAAATGATATGCTGTCACGCCTTTTAGCAGCGGGGCCGAATGACCAACGGTCCGACACGAAAGTGAGGAGTAGCACATGCCACTCGATAGACTCGACCACTACTTCGTCTACGCTTCGGATCTCGAACGCACGCGCGCGTTCTACAGCGAGGTCCTCGGACTGGAACAGGGTCCCCGACCCGATTTCGGGTTTCCCGGCTTCTGGTTTTATCTCGAAGATCGTCCGGTCGTTCACGTCGGCAACGAGGAATTCGAAGGTGGCTATACCGAGGACGGCGAGAAACGCAAAATCACGGGCGGCACCGGGCCCGTCGATCACATCGCGTTTCGAGGCAGTGACATCGACAGTTTCGAAGCGCGTTTCGAGGAACGGAATCTCAACTTCCAGCGACGCGAAATCCCCGACTTTTCCTTGAGCCAGTTGTTCATTAACGACCCCGACGGCGTCACCATCGAACTCAACTTCTTTCACGCCGACAGTTGAGGCGCGGCGATTCAGAATCGACAAGGCAGTCGGTTCCGCCTATAGTGCGCCGCCACTAAATTTGCGGTTCCGCGGAGGTCCAAACCATGCACGTCGGCATGTGCACGATTTTTCAATACCCGGACAAACACACTAACGATCAGGACGTCTACGCCAACGACGTGCGACTCGCGGAAATGGCCGAGCCGCTCGGTTTCGAATCGGTCTGGACCATCGAACACCATTTCACCGACTACACGATGTGTCCGGATCCGCTGCAGTTTCTAACCTATATGGCGGGACGCACGCAGAAAGTAAAACTTGGATCCATGGTGGTGGTGCTGCCGTGGCACGATCCCTTGCGGGTCGCCGAGCAGGTGTCCATGCTCGATCATCTGTCCGGCGGCCGCCTCATCCTGGGCTTCGGCCGCGGCGCGGGTCGCGTCGAGTTCGATGCCTTTCGCCAGGACATGGCGGACTCCAGGCCGCGCTTCATCGAGCGCGCGGAATGCGTGCTAGACGGTCTCGAGACGGGCTATTGCGAATATCAGGGGGAATTCGTCAAGCAGCCCAGGGCCGCTATACGCCCTGCGCCGTTCAAGACCTTCAAGGGCCGGACCTACGCCGCGGCCGTGTCACCCGAATCGGTTGAAATCATGGCGCGCCTCGGGCTCGGCCTGCTCATCGTTCCGCAGAAACCCTGGGACCAGGTGGAGCAGGAAGTCGCCACGTACAAAGAGAGCTACCGTCGGATCAACGGCGAAGATCCACCGGCCCCGATCGTGGCCGGATGGACATTTTGCGAACCGGATGAAGAACGGGCCTACGAGAAGGCAAAGCGCTACATCGGGCGTTACTGGCAGTCGGTTTTGGATCACTATGCTTTTGACACCGACCATCTCAAAAATCAAAAGGGCTACGAATACTACGGCAAGTTTGCCGAAAGTATCGCGAAAACAGGGGTCGACGGGGCCGTCGAGTATTTCATGAACCTGCAGACCTGGGGTACGCCGGACAAGTGCTACGACACTATCGTTGGCAACGTCGAGCGCATCGGCGCGGAAGCCTATGTAGGGATATTCAGCTATGCCGGCATGCCGTGGGCGGAGGCGGAGCGCAATCTCACGTGTTTCGCGGGCGAAGTCATGCCGCGCCTTCAATCAAAGGCGATTACCGGAAATATTGCCTGGGCCGCCTGATGAACCCGCGGCGTGCACCTCGGTGACGGTTTCGCCGTACTCCTGTCTGTTATGTGTAGCCGCCCTGTTGGCGCCCTTATTTGGACTTGCCGCCGAGTTCGACCTCGACCTAGATGAATTAAACGAGATCAGTCCGCGGCCTGGTACGGTCATCGATTCGGGGAATTTCGAACACTACGCCCACCTGTTCGATCGCGACTTCGCGAAGTTCGTCGAAGGCGGATTTACGAGTATCGAGGTCGACCCGCCCCTTTCATTCAAGCCGCATCCCGCTTTCGTCTTTGCCACCCGCCAGTTCCGTGGCCAACCCCGACTCTCCGACAATCCGGGATTGTTAGTCGACTTCACCCAGGGCCTACCCTTCCCCGGACGTCTCGAAATCGACGATCCCAGGGCCGGAACCAAGACCGCGTGGAACATGCGTTACGCCTATACTGGCGACAGCGGCAAGATACCGGAAATGCACTGGCAGCTGCGGGACTGGCGCAAGGACACGGTCGACTTCGAAATGTTGTTCGAAGCACGCACCATGCGATTCATGTATCGCCATGTGCAGCAACCGGTCCCCTTCATCAAGAAAAATCCCCAGGATGCCTACGGGGCGTTTCTTCTCGATGCCATCGATGCCGGGTCTTACGACGGCACGCAGGCCCTGGTGTTCGCGAACCGTGACGAGTCGCGCGACATCAACGGCTGGGTCTACATCCCGCAACTCCAACGCACCCAGTCACTCGCCTCGTTTTCGACCGAAGAATCGATGTTCGGAACCGATATTTTACCGACGGATTTTCTGATCTATTCCGGCCGCATCGTCGATATGACATGGCAATACCTCGGCTCGACGTTCATGTTGTTGCCCATGTACCGCCACGATCGGATCGAACCGGCCGATCGCAAAGCCCGTAAGTACGATTACTGGCACGTCGACTTTCACGGCAGGGCCGGCTGTTTCCCGAAGATTCAGTGGCAATTGCGGCCGGTTATTATTCTCGAAGGTCAGGCAGTCGATCCTTCTGCACCAGTCACCCGGCGGGTTTTCTACCTGGATGCACAAACCCACGTTGCGCCGCTCTGGAAGGCGTACAAAGAAAACGGCGCTTTATGGAAAATCATCATCAGCGGTTTTGCGCATCCGAATTCACACATCGCCGAAAACAATGAAACCGGCGCGCCGGTACTGACGGTGTTTTCGACCATCGATACGCAAACGAACCGCTGCACCACGATCCAGCTCCTGACCGTCATCAACGTCGACGATGTAGGGCCGGAAGATTTCGATACGGGCGCGATGCGGAGCGGCGGCGGGCGAAGCTTTCGTCGACGTTAGACCTGAAGTCCTGGCTATATGAGTGGCCGCGAGTGCGCAGGCGCGCGTTAACGGTTACAAGACACGTGTGCTTTGGCTATAGTCAGCAAAACCATAAGAGAGGAACCCCTCATGAAATTCAGCCTACACCTGCAGACCCGCATCACTGACTGGAAAATCGTCAAGTACCTCGAGGACCTGGGCTACGATGCCTGCTGGGTTCCGGACACCCAGATGATGTGGTCAGACTGCTACGCCACCATGGCGCTGGCCGCGCATAACACGTCCAAGATCAAGATCGGTACCGGCGTCGCGATCACGGGTACGCGTATCGCGCCCACCACCGCCGCCTCCATTTCGTCCATCAATGCGATCGCCCCGGGTAGAATTTTTCTCGGCATTGGCACGGGCCACACGGCCATGCGCGTCATGGGCCACGACCCGATGCCGATCAAGGAATTTCGCGAGTACCTGCGGGTGGTGAGGGCCATGCTGAACGGCGAGGAAGTGGACTACACCTACCGCGACAAGACCACGGCGATCGTGTGGCAGGACCACGATACGGGGTTTCGCAATATCGAGGACCACATCCCCATGTACGTCGCGGCGAACGGACCGCGCGCACTGCGATCGGCGGGCATGTACGGCGACGGTTTGATATCCGTGTTCAACGAACAGCCCGATGTCCTCGACTACAACTTGAAATACGTTGCTGAAGGCGCAGAAAAAGCGGGTCGCAAGCTGAACGGATATCACACGACGACCCTTACCAACGCCGTGATTTTACGTGCCGGGGAAAAATTGACGGATGACGCAGTGATAGAGCGCGCTGGATCGTGGGTAGTCACGGCACTTCATTTCGTCTTTGAGATATGGCGCTACACCAATGACGATGCTGTCGTACCCGAGTACATGAAAGGAATTTGGGAAGAGTACTCCGATCATGTAAAAGGCTTCCCGTTGCCCGAGGAGAAATGGCATCAGATCCTGCACGAGGGACATTGCAGCTATTACACCAAGAACGAGAAGAAATTCGTTACGCCGGGAATGATCGAGGGCACCTCACTCGTTGGCGGGCCGTCCGAGATCGCGGAGAAGATCCAGACCGCTGCGAATCACGGGCTGGGCGAAGTCAGCCTGTTGCCGCCGCTCGCACACGCGCGTGAGGTCGCGAAGGATTTTGCGGAGCAGGTCATACCACTTTGTTGAAACGATTTAGGAGTTGTATCGCGACTAGGTATTCAGCCGGGCTCAAAGCCCGGCTTTTGTTCTTGAAGGCGTAATTCCATGGGCAGTCAAACGATCGACACTGGCACCGATCAACTCTTGTGCGAAATCGACGAGAGCGTTGCGACCGTTACCTTCAACAGACCCGCAAAGCGCAATGCGCTATCGAACGAATTGACGCCCGCGCTGCGTAAAATACTGCTGGCCCTCGAAACGGACGACGCCGTACGCTGTGTCGTTCTCACCGGCGCCGGAACTGCATTCTGTGCCGGCGGCGACGTCGGTTCGATGCGTGATACCTGGGGCGAGAACGAGGACACCAGCTGTCCGCCGATCGAAGCGCAAATTCGCGCGTTGCAGCACAAGCAAAAGACCTTGACCCTGCGTCTGTATCAACACGCGAAACCGACGATCGCATCGTTACCCGGCCCTGCGGCCGGCGCGGGATTCAGCATCGCTCTCGCCTGTGATCTGCGCATTGCGGCGGCGAGCGCGTTCGTGACCGCCGCGTTCGGCCGCATCGGCTTATCCGGCGACTACGGTGGGAGTTGGTTTCTCACCCAACTCGTCGGACCGGCGCGCGCCAAGGAGATCTATTTCACCTCGAGGCGGGTTGGCGCTGCCGAATGTCTCAAGCTCGGCATCGTGAACGAAGTCGTCGCGGACGAAGATCTCGTGCGGCGTACGCGCGAGCTGGCGCGATCGATCGCCCAAGGGCCGCCGATCGCGCTTCGCTACATGAAGGAAAATTTCAACCGTGCGACGGTTGCCGATCTGACGACCTGTCTGGATCTGGAGGCCGATCGCCTGATGCGTTGCACGCAAACCGACGATCATCTGCGCGCCATCGAGGCATTTCTGGAGAAGCGAGAGCCGAAGTTCGAAGGTCGATAGTATGGAAAAAGAGAAAGGCGTGGTCTTCGTCGTCGGTGCGGGTGATTACATTGGATCGGCAATTGCACGTCGGTTTGCGTCGGCAGGACACCCGGTCTGTGTAGGACGGCGGAACGAAGAGAAACTCGCACCCCTGGTTGAGACCATCCGCAACGCGGGTGGTAGCGTTCATCCCTTACGTTTCGATGCGCGCGACGAAGATCTGGTGGTGGACCGATTCGCCCACATTGAAGCAGAGATTGGGGCGCTAGAAGCGGTCATTTTCAACATTGGCGGAAATGTGAATTTTCCCTTGGCCGAAACGACCGCGCGTGTCTTCCGCAAGGTATGGGAACTGTGCTGCTTCGCGGGCTTTCTAACGGGACGTGAGGCCGCGAAACACATGGTGCCCAGGGGCGCCGGGTCGATATTCTTTACCGGCGCGACTGCGAGTCTTCGCGGTGGGAATGGCTACAGTGCATTTGCCTCGGGGAAATTCGCGCTGCGCGCGCTCGCGCAGTCGATGGCGCGCGAACTGGGCCCACAGGGTATCCACGTCGCGCACTTGATCATCGACGCGGGCGTCGATACCGAGTGGGTACGCGATCGGATCCGGGAACACCGCGGCATCGATCCCGACACGCTGCCAGAACACACGCTCATGGATCCGGAATCCGTGGCCTGCGCTTACTGGTCGCTGCATCAGCAGACGCGCGATGCCTGGACGTTCGAACTCGACTTGCGACCCTTCGGAGAATCTTGGTAAGCCGGTGACTCTCCACGGGCTTGCCGTTCTGTGCGCCGCGGCAATATCTGCGGGCGGTTGTTCGCCCAACCCGGATTCCGCCGCCACGCTTGACCTCGGCAGTTACGATTACGGGAGATCCGATCGCGTCGATTGCTCCCAAGGTGAACGCAGCGGATCCGCGGGCCGGGTAAACGGCGCGCAAGCGATCGACGGAATCCGCTTCAACCTGCGAACGCCTTCGAACTATGATGCGACCCGGGCGCACCCCCTGCTCGTCGTCTACGCGGCTGCTACCCACGGCGCGGCGGGCAGCGAACGCTTCACCGGTTTGACCCGCGAGGCGACCGGGCGGGGAATCGTCGTCGCTTATGTCGAAAGCCGGCCGCTGTCCCCGCGAATGATCCGTGTACTTGCCGAGATACCGGGCATCATCGAAAAGGACTGGTGTATCGACCATGACCGCATTTACCTGACGGGGCATTCAGACGGTGCAACGACGTCCGCCGCGATTGTTTTCCTTGGCAACATTGATCTCTTACCGGGCGCAATCGCTATTAGTGCACCGGGGATCCGGCAGATCGATCTGGCGCAGTACGACTGCCCCGCTCCGCTATCGGTGATGATCACGCAGCAAACGCATGACGCACTCTTTCCCGGCTATGCCGCCGAGCTTGCGGCCTGGTTCGCCACGTGCAATCGTTGCGGGGCCGCTACGCGCCCACCCGATGGGCGCTGTTTCGATTACGAGGGTTGTCCGGTCGGCGGGCGCACCCGATTCTGCGAAACCGACGGCACCCATCGCCAATGGCCGGGTTTGAATACCGAGATACTCGAATTTCTGTCGAATGCCCCGTCGGCGCTCAAGCCACGATGACGTGTTCACGCGTGATGATGAATTCCAGTGACGCACTCACGAAATTGTCCTCGTCAGCACGGGTTGCCGCATATTCGGCGGAGCGCGCCGCAGCGCGCATGCCATCGGTGTCGTCAAACCAGGTCAGAGCCGCACCGTCGAGCGGCGGTGCTTGCCTGTCCCGATAGGCCGCGACCAAGGTGTGGCTCTGAACATAACGCCGGATCGGCGCGATGGCTGCGCCGATCGGTCCGTGTACCGACTTCCAGTAACGCTGGAATTCGTCGACCGGCATGCCGGGCTTCTTCTTGACGAATTCGATGTTTTTCACCGCCCCGTCCGGTATCGTGCCGTCCTTGATCACGTGCTCCACGGTCACGATTTGGCGGCGGCTGTTCGGTGCGATGAATGTGGCGTGGTCGGCGCTCGCGGCCGCCAGTTCGGCTGTGCCCGCGAGCGCGTGCAGCGCATCGCTGTCGTCAAGCCATAGCTCGGCGATACCGTCGGCGGCCGGTTCGCCTTTCCTGTAACCTGCGATCAGTGTATGCGACTGAACATAGCGCCGAATCCCCGGCATCTGCAATACGATGTCGGCGTGGACGTTCAACCAGTATTTCTGAAACGCGTCCACTTCCATGTCCGCCTTGCGCTTAATCACCGAAATGACCTTGATCATGTGCGGACGCCCTGCCCCGATCGAGTGGATCGCAACGCGGTAAATCGTCGAGCAGTCAGCCGGGTATCGCAGCAGAGACCTGCGTCAACCGGTACCGCCACTGCGCGTGGACCAGGTTGCAATGGAATCTTCATACTGGCCACATATTTCTCCTTCATGATCAATGCGGTTGAGGCACGGGGTACGGCGTGGCAACATGCATCCGAACGGTCGATCGCCGGCTTCTCCGGGTGGCGTACAAGCATAACGCAACCCGGCGATCTCCTTTGCGTAACGCACTGCCCGTTCCAACGAATGCACGATGATCGCCACAGATCGAGAACCAGACGCACCACGGTGAACCGGGGCGTGCCACGAAGACGCGTGCCCATCGGTATCTACGCCGCCATTACGGGCAGGTTTTTGATCGTCGGATTGCTCAAATACACCTTAGCCGCCTTCCTCCTCACCGCCGGGATCGTTCACGCCGAGCCAGCGATCGAAGGTGGCTGGGTAATCGATGAAGTACTGAGTGATGACACGAAAAAGGCGTTCAGCGGAAAACTGCGCAAGAGAGGTTTCCCAACGCCGCGCCCGCCGATCCGGGGAAGTGGGGAAAAAGGCCCTTACGACGAGACTCAGAACGCCTACTGGGATACGGTCCGCGCAGGCAAAGAGCGAAGCAGCCTAAAAAACTTAAGGCGTCTGGGCGCGGTATATCCACTCGTCAAAGCGGGCCGCTTCGACATTTCACGCCTCGATGACGGTTACGAAATCCTCTACGACGGCGAGCTGCCGCGATCGATCAAACCGAATCCGGCTGGCCGGGTATTCTCGGCAAGCGGCGAGGAGTTGGTGGCCGATACGCTGGGACACACGCTGGCCTACTGGGAGAGCGGCACTCTGATACTCGAAACGGATCCGCCGAACGGTGGTAAGGTCATCGAAAAAATCACGGTCAAGAGTAATCCCCGTCAACTGCTCTACCAGATCAAGCTCGAAATGCGGATATTAAAAGAACCAGTCGAAATAAAGCGCGTATTCGAACCGGCGACGGAAACCCACTCAGCCGTTCAATGACCGGCTGCTTAGCAGCCTGTCGAACTTAGGAAATCTACTCGGCAATTGCTCCTGCATTGCTCTACCTCCTGCATCCATGCAGTCGTACGGCGGTGGGATAGCGGTCCAGATGCACCATGATTTTCGTTAAATAGAACCACTATTCGCCTCAAACCATGACACCTCTCAGACCGCTCTCCCACCCACATCGTTACGATTCCCTAAGTCCGACAGGCTGCTAATTCATCGCGAAAATCGGGGTGCGCGATTTCGATCAGTGCTTCGGCTCTTTGCCATAGACTTTTGCCGCGCAGGCGCGCGATACCGTATTCGGTAATGACGTAATCAATGCAATACCGGGGTGTCGTCACCACGCTGCCGGGTGTAAGCGAGACGACGATCTTGGACCGCTTGTCGCCGGCCGTGGTCGACGGCAGTGCGATGATGGATACGCCGCCGTCGGACAATGCCGCCGCTTCGATGTAATCGAGGCTACCGCCAACGCCGCTGATCTGCACCGGGCCGAGGGTCTCGCCGTTGCTCTGGCCCTGTAGATCGATTTCGACCGTCGAATTGATTGAAACGAAGTGCGGCAGTGCTGCGAGCTTGAGCGGGTCGTGGGTGACGGATGTTCGGTGCATTTCGACAGTGTCGTTGCCGTCACAAAATGCATATAGGGAGGCGTTTCCGGCAATTTCACCGTTGATCACCTTGGGTTTGTGCTTGGCATTTTCCAGATACCGGATCAGCCCTTGCGATAGCATGCCCGAGTAGAGATTCGCGCCGTATATTTCGGCCAGTCGTCCCAGCACACGGTCGGGTACGGCGCCGACGCCGAACTGCACCCAGGCGGCATCGGGGATGAGACTCAGCACGTGCTCGACGATGCACTCGTCGCGCGGTTCGGGCGCGCCGGTGTCGTAGGTCGCCAGGGGGCGGGACGATTCAATGGCGAGATCGATATTCGCTATGGCCACGCGACTGTCACCCGCCGTTACCGGCATATTGCTGTTCATTTCAGCGATGACGAAATTTGCGCTTTCGATGAAATCCTGGTTGGGCCCGACCGAGATGCCGAGGCTTACGGTCGCATCGTCCTGCGGCATGGTCGTCTGTACCACGACGACCTCGGGTCTGATGGGTCCATTGCGCGAGACCACGCGTGTCAGATCGCTCAGCCTGATCGGAACGAAGCTCACCTTGCGGCGATCGTTTTCAGTAAACAGGTGCCGGATCTTGGGTGACGCTTGCCACGTAAGATAATGGAAGTGATCACCCAGACCGCGTTCGAGGAAGCGGTAATCGCCCCAGGACATGCCCGAACAGACGGTGAGATCGCTGAAGCGATCGACATCCGCGCTAAAGGCATCATAGAACATGCTCGGATCGGCACAGCCGCCGGGAAACACGACGAGCTTGCCGTCGGGGATGGCGGCGACTGCCTCGCCGGGTGTGACCACTTTCATCTCTTCGGGGATCGGACGGGCGTCCATTGCGCCTGTGCACGACAGTGTACCCTTAACGGCAGGACATCGTTTTTCACTATCCGACCAGGCCTCCAGCGAACGCCTGGTAGCACTGCACGCGAGCAGATGTTATAAACCTGCGCGGTCGCGGTACCCGGCGCCGCACGCCGTAAGCAAGCGGTAGCGAGCCGTCCGAAACGTTTAAGGGAAACCGCACCGGGGATTTCACCGCGATTCTGAGCCGGTTGGAAACCCGCTGGCACTTGGGGAGAGCACCAGACATGTTCGGATTTGAACCCCTGTTATTTTGGGGTTGGACGTTTCTCGCGTTTTACGTCGCGGTGATGGTCGTATTTGGCTTCGTGGGCATGGGACGCGTCCATGACAGCGATGATTTCGCCACGGCACGCGGCAGCTATGGCCCCTTGTTCCTGGCTTTCGCCTTGACCGCCACGACGGCGAGCGGCGCTACATTCCTCGGTCTTCCGGGCCTGGCTTACAAAGGCGGCCTGTCCACCCTGTGGTACGCCTTCGTCTATCCTCTCGGCGTTTATTCCGGCGTGCTGATCTGCCTGCACGCCATCCGCCGGGCGGGTGCCAGCTTCGGCAGCCGCTCGATGCCGGAATACCTGGGCGATCGATTCGACTCCGATGCCCTGCGCATCCTGGTCGCGCTGTTCTCGATGCTGCTCTTGTTCTACCTCGCCGGCCAGTTACTGGCGGGCGCCGTCATGTTCACCCAGATGTTGGGGCTCGACACCTTTACCGCGCTGGTCGTAACAGCGCTCGTCCTGATGATCTACATCGCGCTCGGCGGTGCGCACGCCGACATCCTGACCGATGGGGTGCAAGGTGCCCTGATGCTCGCCCTAGCCGCCCTCGTTTTGTGGATGTTTCTCACCGGTTTCGGCATGGAAGGCGGTTTCGGCGGCATGCTCACCCGACTGGAGGAACTGGATCCCGGCCTGGTCATGACCTTGCATCCGACCCATCCGCTGTTTGATTCCTGGTGGGATATTTTCGCGATCTTCTGCTCCCATCTCCCGCTGGGATTGCTGCCCCACATCGGCAATAAATTGTGGGCGCTCAAGAACAATCGCGACCAGCTGAAATTCATCTCCTTCGCCTTCGCCTTCGGCATGTTGCTGCCGGCGATCACCTGCGGCGGCATCCTGGCGCGCGCGATGTTCGGTGATGCCTTGATGGCCGAGGGCAGTAATCCGAACCATGCGATTCCGGAGCTTTTCATCGCCACGCTACCGAGCTGGGCGGCCGCCATGATCGGGGCCGGCGTCCTCGCCGCCGTGATGTCGACGGCGGACGGGCTGGTCGTATCGACCGCGCAGATATTCGCCAATGACATATTCCGTCGAACGCTCGCGCCGCGCTGGATGGCCAATCGCGATCCCCGCGATGTGGATCGCATGACGCTCTTGATCAGCCGCGTCGCGACCGTGATCATCTTGGTATGTGCCATCGCCATCGCGTGGAATCAGCGCAATGAGAACATCGCGCTCCTTGTCTGGCTCGGCATAGGCGGCATGATGGCGGCGACCTGCGGACCTATGTTCCTGGGTGTATTGTGGCGCCGTGCGACGAAAGTCGGCAGCATCGCAGGATTTGTCGTGGGCGGCGCGGTTTTCCCGCTTCTCAAAACCGGTTCGCTCAAGGCCTCGTGGTTCGCTGGCGGCGGTCTCGAACCCGTTGTTGCATGGCTCGAATCACAAGCAGTCAATCCCTTTGCATGCGCTACCTTGGGAGCGGCGGCTTCGGTCACGGCCATGGTCGTTGTCTCCCTGATGACGACGCCGCCCTCCGATGAACATCTCGAACGGGTATACGGAACCTGATATGCCTGCTCTACTCGAAGACAAAGTCATTCTCGTGACCGGCGGCAGCACCGGCATCGGTCGCGCCAGCGCGCTGCGCTGCGCCGAGGAAGGGGCGGCGTTGACCATCGCCGACATCAACGTCGAAGCGGGTCGGGCGGTCGCCGAGGAAATCAACGCGAACGGCGGGCGCGCGCTGTTCGTCGAGACCAATGTCGCCGAAACCGATCAAGTCAAGCGCATGATCGCTTCCACGATCGAGGCTTACGGCCGTCTCGACGGAGCATTCAACAACGCCGGCATAGAAGGACAGTTCACGAGCATCGTCAAGATGTCCGAGCGGGAGTTCGATCGCACCATCAACATCGATTTGAAATCCGTATGGCTTTGTGTGAAGTATGAAATCGAACGATTTCTCCTGCAGGAAAATGGCGGTGCCATCGTCAGCACCGCGTCCGTCGCAGGCTTGGTCGGCACGCGCGGCGGCTCCGCCTATTGCGCGGCCAAGCACGGCGTGGTGGGCTTGACCAAGTGCGCGGCGCTCGAATACGCGCGTAAGCGCATCCGCGTTAACGCCGTTTGCCCCGGCGTCATCCAGACGCCGATGGTCGAACGCATGATCGCGGAAACGGGGATCACCCGGGAAAGCCTGCTCGATCAACAGCCCATCGGACGGATCGGTGAGCCTCAGGAAATAGGTGAAGCCGTCGTTTGGCTGCTCTCCGATCGATCTTCGTTCGTGACCGGTATCGCCATGCCCGTCGACGGTGGCTTCACGGTACCGTAACCGGCGGGCATACCTGACCGCCGCACCCAGTCACCCACGGCACGATATGCCCGAGGGCGCCGTGAAATGACGCTCGACGACCGGCGATTTACCGTATCGTTTTTCATCTGGCTGTTGACCGGGACGGCGGCAGTGGTAGCGGGCCTCAACTGGATGCCGGCCTCGTCGGTGGACGGTAGTTTCGTTCCTGTCGGTCCCGACGCCTTCTACCACGCGCGCCGTATTCTGGACGCCGCCATCGGCGCTACCGGGTTCTACCAGTTCGACGTTCGCATACACATGCCGGAAGGCAGCATGTTGACCTGGCCATGGGCGTACGACTGGCTGTGCGCAAGGATCGTGGCCGCTTTCCACGGGCTATCGCCCGCGCGCGATCCAATGCAGGTGCTCGTGTTGATTCCCGTCTATACCACCTTGCTGACCGCCGCCTTATGGCTGGGACTGGTTCGTGCGCTGGGCGCTTCACATTTTGCCGCCATACTGGGCGGCGCGTGCTTCGCCCTGTCCCCGCTTACCCAGGCACTGCATGCCGTCGGGCGTATCGACCACCATTTCGTCGAATTCGCTTTCGTCCTCGGATTTCTGATCACGGCGATCACATGGATGCAGAACCAGACCTCGCGCGCCGCAGCGCTCGCGACGGGCATCGTGCTGGGCGTGGCGCCCGCATTTCATAACGGCCTGTTCGTACTGCAGGCACCCCTGATCGCCGGACTGGCCATCCTGGCATTCCGCAAGCTACCCGTCCCCTCGACCACCTCGAGACATTTCGCGATCGCATTGCTCGCTGCGACCGTGATGGTCTTGATTCCGTCCCAACCCTTTCGCGCCGGCAGCTACGCTTTCTATCTCCTGTCCTGGTTTCACCTCGCGGCTGCAAGCTTCACCGCCCTGACGGTATTGCTCGCGACGCGGGCCTTGCCCTCACGCCATGCCCTGTGGCTGCTGTCCATTGCCGCTTTGCTACTGTTGAACATCGCGCAGGTCAGGCAAGGGTTCGATTTCGTCGGGGCGAACCTCGCCCATCTCGCCCCCATAAACGAAGTGCGGAGCCCGCTGAAATCGGTTTTCAGCGGCGGGTTGGGCGCGCTTCTCACCGCGTATTCGGGCTTTTTTCTTGTAATGCCAGTGACTTTTGCCTGTTGTCTGTACGGCGTCGTGCGCGGGCGCGATCCGGCGCGGGTCGTCTTCGACCTCGGCGCCTGCGGTGGCTTGCGCTATTACTTGCCCAGGAACGGCTGCACTATTTCGGCAGCTTCGCGCTGTACCTGCCCCTGATCATCAGTGCGGATCACCTACGACTTCAGTTAGCGCCGGCGCGCCGGATAGCGGTGTCGGTTCTTTCGATCGCGGCACTGGCGCTCGCGATGTGGCCCGGGCTTTATCATCTCGGCGACAGTCCAGCGCTTGGCGGACATCTCGAATACTTGTTGCAACGACCGATGTTTCTTGAACTCGGGAAACGATGCGAGCGCGAGCCGGGCGTTGTTCTCGCGGATTTCAACGACGGGCATTACCTGCGTTTCCATACGGATTGCTCGATCATCGCCAATAACTTCATCATGACCGAACAACACCTGGCTAAGATCGATCTGGTCGAGACGATGCTCGCTTTGAGTCCCTCGGAACTCAAACGGGATTACCCTTGGGTACGCTACGTTTATGTGCGGCGCGCCGACAATATCCTCGCGGCGAGCTCGCACGAGGAAAGGCTGCAGCGCAACAAAGGGTTGCGAGGGGCCCTCTTGTTCGGATCGGACGGCGGCCATGCCGCGGGTTTCGAACAGTTCGCCGAAGCGCGCGTGGGCGCGTACAAGGGCCAGCCGACGGTGTTCGCCCGGGCTTTTGCCGTCGAGTAAGCGTCGCCGCCCGACCGCGAGATGGTGAAAGGTAAAATTTAAATCCCGGACCTCACCGCTAAACTCGCAACCAGCCGAACACCTCGCGCAGGAAATAAGCGGCGCAGCACAGACAGGTCAGGCCGCCCCAGAACTGCAGCCAACGCTGACGGCCGTGAAAACCCATCACGACCAATGCAATCCCGACGAAAAGGGTGAGCCACACCGTCGAAGTGACGAAGTCAATGCTGTTCTGGGCCGGAATGTCGGTGCCGGAGGGCCTAATTCGATAGCGCATCAAAGGCCGTCGGACCGCGGTTCAGCCCATGCTCTGCGCCGCCAAACGCGTTTTTTCGCGTTCCCTGAGTTCGCGCCGCATGATCTTGCCCGTCGTCGTCATCGGCAGGCTGTCGACGAATTCAATCAGCTTCGGCACCTCGTGCCGGGCGAGCCGCGTGCGCACGAAGTCCCGCAGTTCTTCCGCCAGGCCGTCATCTGCCTTTGCTCCTGCCACTGGAATGATAAAGGCCTTGATGATCTCCGTGCGCACGGGATCGGGAACGCCTATCACGGCCACCATCTGGACGGCGTCGTGCTTGATGAGAGCGTCTTCGATCTCACCCGGACCAATACGGTAGCCGGAACTCGTAATGACGTCGTCGCCACGCCCGTGAAACCAAAAGTAACCATCCTCGTCCATGTGTCCGAGGTCTCCCGTGATCAACCAGTCATCGATGAATTTCTCGCGCGTCGCGTCCGGTTTGTTGAGGTATTCGAGAAGCATGACGGGATGAGGTCGCTTGCAAGCGATGTGTCCCTCGGTCCCCGGCTGAACCTCCTTGCCGTCGTCGTCGACGATAGCGACGATGGAACCCGGCGTCGGCTTGCCCAGCGAGCCTGGCTTAACGGGAAAGACCTTGCCGTTATTGCCGAGGATAACGTTGCATTCGGTCTGGCCGAAGCCTTCGTTGATGCTGAGTCCGAGTTCCTTCTCCGCCCATTCAAGCAGACTGGTACCCACTGACTCGCCGCCCGACAGCACCGCCCTCAGTTTGAGGTCGTGGCGCTCCAGGGGTGCCGGCACCTGCCGCATGAGTTTCAGCATCGTCGGCGTCAAAAGCGCGAGCGTCACTTCGTGCTCGGCCATGATGCGGTACGCGTCTTCGGCATCGAAACCTTTCATCGCAGTCGCGACGACCTTGCAGCCGTGGAACCAGCCAGGCATCAGGACGTCCATTAATCCTGCCATCCACGCCCAGTCGGCGGGCGACCACAAAGCGTCGTTTTCCTGCGGAAAAAAATCATAGATGAATTCGAGGCTCGGCATGTGGCCGAGCATCATCCGGTGCGGCTGGACCGAGCCCTTCGGCATACCCGTCGTTCCCGAGGTATAACTGATCCAGGCGACCTCTTCCGCGCCTGTGTCGACGTTCGTGAACGACTCGTCGGCGCCCTCGATCGCCTTCCAGAAATTTTCCGCACCCTCGGGTTCGCCGTCTATAACCAGTACGCGCTCGAGATTCGGGCACTCTCCTCGCACTTCTGCGACCTTGGGATAGTTTGCTGCATCCGTAATCAAAACCTTTGCGCCGCTGTCGTTCAACCGATAGATGATGGCATCGCCGGCGAACAGTACCGAAGTCGGGCCGGACACCATGCCGGCTTTCCAGCACGCGACGTGCGCGAACGCGCACTCGGGATCCTGCGCGAGCAGCAGGGTGACGCGATCGCCGCGCTGGAGTCCGTACGAGCACAGCGTATTGGCAAGCTGGTTCGCGTACTTACGGATTTGCGCGAAGTTATAGGTGTGTACCTTCTTGGCGGCATCTTCATAGATCAGCGCAACGCGGTCGGTATCATCTGCCCATCGATCGCAAACGTCGTCAGCGATGTTGTAACGTTGCGGAATGTTCCACTTGAAATTGTTATAGACTTCTTCGTAGGTGGAGCCGCGCTCGAGTAAATTCGTCATTGCCTTCTCCTGGTCAACGAAACACCCATCCGAGCGTTATTAGAATGATGAGAAACCCGTTGTTCCCCTACATCCCCGTCCCGGTCGATGGATAGATCCCCCTGGATCGTTCATTGCCGCGCTCAACTTCAGCGACACGGGTGGAGCCCGTGTTTCGCCGCCCGGTGCCGTGCGACGGCCGGGCGCCTTATGGCGACGTCGAGAGGGCGTAATCATCGCGAACATCAGCCGCAGATGCCAGCTTTGAACGGAGGTCCAGGCACGTGAGTGCGATCCCGAACGCCCTCCCCGCGGACTTCCAATTGCTCTGGTACCGGATCTCGCGAGTGCTCGGTCACGGCGGCTTCGGGATCACCTACCTCGCGCTCGATACGAATCTCGAACAAGCAGTTGCGATCAAGGAATACCTGCCGGGTTCGATTGCAACGCGAGGTCCCGATCACCAGGTGCTGCCGCTGACGCCCGACCACGAGCCCGATTACCGGTGGGGGCTAGAACGCTTCATCAGTGAAGGGCGCACCCTGGCGCGCTTCGACCATCCGGCAATCGTGCGCGTTTTGTCGGTCTTCGAAGCGCATGGCACTGCCTATCTGGTAATGCGTTTCGAACGCGGACAAACCTTGGGTGCCGAACTCAAGGAAAAAAAGACGCTGCCAGAGGAGCGCGTCCGGGCCGTGATCGACACCTGCATGGACGGTCTTGAAACGGTCCATGAGGCCGGCTTCATTCACCGCGACATCAAGCCGGCCAATATTTATCTGCGTGATGATGGCCATGCCGTGCTGATCGATTTTGGCTCGGCTAGACAGGCCTTGAGCGAACACACCCAGACCCTGACGACCCTGGTCTCACCCGGCTACGCGCCGTTCGAACAGTACCAGTCGGATGGCAAACAACAAGGACCCTGGACAGACATCTATGCGCTTGCGGCGACTGCTTATCGTTGCGTGACAGGGATTGCGCCGATGGCAGCGGTCGATCGCGGCCGCGGCATTCTCGAAAACGAAGGCGACCCGCTGGTTGGTTGCTCCGAGCTGGCCTCCGGCGACTACTCGCCCAATCTGCTGGTCGCAATTGATGCCGGTTTGAGTTTTCACAGCGATGCGCGCCCGCAAAATATTGCGGCCTGGCGCGCGACCCTGCGCGGCGAGCAGCCGGTGGCCGAGATTCGAACGCCGCTCGCGGATCCGGCCGAGGTCGAGACCGTCGTCGCCGACACTGTTCGGCTGTCGCCACAGAACGAGCCCGAGCCACCGGCGCCGGCCAGGAAAAAATCCTGGTATCGCCGCAAACGGGTATGGCTCGCTGTCGCCGTCGTTTTCCTTTTGCTCGCGGGCGAAGACAAAAAGAAAAATGATCCGGATGACATTACGCCGCCGTCGACGGTCGCGACCGCCGAAATTCAGACTATCCCCGCCGTCGTCGAGGACCTCCCGGACCTATCCGCGAGCGGCAGCGTAAACGAACCGGTGGAGTCCGAAGTCGAAAAAGTACCGGAGCCAGCGTCTGCCGTCACTAGCACCGCACCTGGCGTCAAGCCACCGGTTGCGGAGGTGCCCGTACTGCCGTCCCCGCGGGACCCCGCAGTCGACGAACCTGTTGGCTCGCAACGCGATCTTGCAGCAAGATTCGAAACGGCGGTTGTGGCCGGGGACTACGGCACCGCGGAAGCGTTGATCGACGCAGCGATAGAACAGGGCGCGAAAAACACCGTTGTCGAGCGCGCGCGACAGTCCATTGCGGCCCATCGCGAATTGACCGAGGTCATCGCTTTGCTCCAGTCCCGGCCCGACCTCATGCGTGGCAAACGGGTGAAAACAGCGTTGGACAAAGCCGCTAAAGCGATGGATTCCGGTCGGCCGCAGGCCGCGTTCGCGATCGCGAAACGGCTGCGAACGGAATTCGAGCGCGCGGCGCGTCGGCGGCGTAAATGAAGGCAGCAGCGGTTCCGATGAGGCAATATTGCGGGATCTGACTCGATTCGTGACCAGGGTTAAATCTAAATTTTAAATTTAGTATTCAGCCTGTTAATATTGCGACGCAACAATGACCCACGATCACAGCCATGAAGCATCCCACCTAGCGCGCGAGCAGATCCTGAACGCTGCGCGGGTTCGTTTCCTGCAATATGGCTACCACAAGACGACCATGGCCGAAATCGCCGAAGACGTGGGCATGTCTGCTGCAAACTTGTATCGATATTTCGCGAACAAGCAGGAAATAGCCGCAGAATGCGCCGGACGTTGTATGACCGAGCGGCTCGAACGCCTGCGTGCGGTGGCACGCGACTCGCGCCTGTCGCCCGGTGATAAGCTCACTGCCTACGCACTTGCGATGATTGAGCACGCCTACGAAATGGCGGATCCGGCTTCCAAAATCGGCGAACTGGTCGCCACGATCGCGCGTGATCGCCCCAGTCTAATTCGCGATAAAATCTCTATACATCATGCGCTTATAGCGGAAATATTAAGTGCTGGAATAGAGAGCGGCGAATTTGAGGTCGACGACGTCATCGAAACCGCGCGCGATGTATACAGTGCTTTCGTCTTGTTCGACGTGCCGCTGTTCATCGGGCTGTTCGAGCGCGAAGAGTTCGAGCGTCGCGCACGGGGGATCAGCGGGCTGATCCGGGCTGGCCTCGGTAGCGGCAGAGTGTCGCCACCGGCGTAAATATTGCGGCGATTATTCAGCACCCGGTTGGCGATATTCTGATTTTGAACCGGAAAACATGGGCGCCTTAGAAGCTTCTTTCGCGAAATGGATCCTGTCGCACCGGGGGCTGGTGATCGTGCTGGCGCTGATCGGGATCCTCGCCGGCAGCCACGGCGTCACGAAGCTCTACTTCGATTCAAGTTACCGCGTGTTCTTCAGCCGGGACAACCCGGAGTTGCTCGCCTTCGAGGCGCTTGAGAACACCTACACCAAGAACGACAACGTAATGATCGTGATTGCGCCTGGGGACGGACAGGTCTTCAGCCGCGAGACGCTCGCCGCCGTCGAAGAGCTGACGAAATCCGCCTGGCAGGTCCCGTATTCCAACCGCGTCGACTCGATCACGAACTTCCAGTACACCGAGGCCGTCGAGGACGACCTCATCGTGCGCGACATGGTGAAGGACGCGCTGTCCCTGTCTGACGAAGGAGTCGATCGGGTGCGGCAACGGGTCTTTGCCGAACCCGCGCTGTACGGCCGTTTGATTTCGGATCGGGGGCACGTCACGGCGATCAACGTGACGACCCAGTTTCCGGTCGAAGTACTCAACGAGGCTTCGCCTGAAGTCGTCGAATTCATCCGTAACATGGTGGCGGATTTCCAGCAACGGCATCCGGATATCGATGTTTATCTCACCGGCACGGTGGTGATGAACAATACCTTTTTCGAGTCGGCAATGGACGACATGTCGTCGTTGATCCCGATCAGTTTCGGCTTGATGTTGCTCATATTGGCCGTGCTTGTCGGTGGTTTCTTCGGTACGTTCGTTACCTTGATGGTGATCGGATTTTCGATTACCGCGGCGATGGGGATCGGCGGACATCTAGGCTACCCTTTGACTTCCCCAACATCGTCGGCGCCAATCATCATCCTGACGGTGTCGATGGCGAATTGCGTGCATTTGTTGGTGACATTCTTCTACGGGCTGCGCCACGGCGAAAGCCGGATCGCGGCCATGGAGGAGAGCTTGAGGGTCAATCTGCACCCGGTGTTTCTCGCGAGCATTACCACCGCAATCGGATTCCTTACCCTCAATTTTTCGGAGGTGCCGCCCTTCGGTCAACTCGGCAACATC
This sequence comes from Gammaproteobacteria bacterium, assembly GCA_963662545.2. Classification (GTDB taxonomy): domain Bacteria; phylum Pseudomonadota; class Gammaproteobacteria; genus JAYYZW01. The sequence continues at coordinate 1,862,950 of CAXXLL010000002.1, read as the reverse complement.
GTGGCATCCGGCGTTCTCGTTTCCTTTGTGCTGGCCGTCACGTTTCTACCCTCGGTCATGACACTGTTACCGGTACGGGCGCCGAAACGGGCCGAGCGTGATACATCGGCGATGGAGCGCCTCGCTGAATTCGTGATTACACGCCGCAAGCCGCTGCTGTGGAGTATGACCGCGGTCATCGTCATCTTGGTCGTCAACGTGCCGCGCAACGAACTCAACGATGTATTCGTACATTACTTCGGGAAATCCATTGTCTTTCGAACAGACACCGATTTCGTGCTCGACAACCTGACCGGGCTCTACACCATCCATTATTCGCTCGAATCGCGCGAATCAGGCGGCATCAGCGACCCCGAGTTCCAGCGCGACGTCGAACGGTTTGCGCAGTGGCTCGAGTCGCAGCCCGAAATCGTCCACGTCGACCGCTTCACCAACGTCATGAAGCGCCTGAACAAGAACATGCATGCGGACGACGAGAGTTTCTACCGGTTGCCGGGCGATCGCGAATTGGCCGCGCAGTATCTGCTGCTCTACGAAATGTCGCTGCCTTACGGGCTCGATCTCAACAACCAGATCAACGTCGACAAATCCTCGACCCGGGTGTCGGTGATTTTGAAGCTCATTTCGAGCAACGAGCAGATCGCTTTCAACGCGCGAGCGCTCGCGTGGGTGAACGAGAATGCGTCCGCGGTCGAGTTCGCCCAGAGCGCGGGCATGAACCTGATGTTCTCTAATATCGGCAAGCGCAATATTGCTGCGATGCTCATCGGTACGACCGTAGCGCTGGCGTTGATCTCGATGATCCTCATCCTCGCACTGCGGTCGGTGAAGCTGGGGTTCCTCAGCCTGATACCGAACCTCGTCCCGGCCGCCATGGGGTTCGGGCTGTGGGGAATCTTCGTCGGACAAGTGGGCCTCGCGCTGTCGGTGGTAACGAGCATGACGCTCGGCATCGTGGTCGACGACACGGTTCATTTTCTTTCGAAATATCTTCGTGCGCGCAGGGAAAAACGCCTGCCTCCGCCAGACGCGGTGCGCTACGCTTTCCGCACCGTGGGCCACGCCTTGTTTGTGACCTCGGTCGTGCTGGTTGCCGGGTTTCTCGTGCTCGCGACCTCGAGTTTCGAACTCAATTCAGGGATGGGCTTGATGAGTGCTATCGTGATATCCCTTGCACTGTTAACAGCCTTTTTCCTTTTGCCTCCCTTACTCATGAAAATCGAAGGAGATGACGATGATGTCTCGATGGTTGCCAGCGATACTGATCGCACTGCTGCCGCTTAGCCTCAGCGCGGAGACGCCGGAAGAAAAAGGCCTGGCCATTGCGATCGAGGCCGATAAACGCGATCTAGGCTGGATCGACGCGAAAGCCGAAATGGAAATGATCCTGCGCAACAAGCAAGGCGAGGAAAGCCGGCGCAGCCTCAGCATCAACACCCTCGAAGTCGATGGCGACGGCGACAAGAGCCTGTCGGTGTTCAATTCCCCGAAAGACATCAAGGGCACCGCGTTTCTGAGTTACACCCATGCGCTAAAGCCCGACGATCAATGGCTCTACCTGCCGGCACTCAAACGCGTCAAACGCATCGCGTCGGCCAACAAGTCCGGGCCGTTCGTCGGTAGCGAGTTCGCATACGAGGATTTGACATCGCAGGAAATCGAAAAGTACACGTACAAATGGCTGCGCGACGATGAATTCGACGGCCGCCCCGTTTTCGTCATCGAAGCCTATCCCGTCTATGAGAATTCGGGTTATGTACGGCAGATCGTCTGGCTCGACAAGGAGATGTACCAACCACTCCAGATCGAATTCTTCGACCGCAAGAACGCTGAGCTGAAAACACTCACGTCGAGCGATTACCAGCAGTATCTCGGCCGCTATTGGCGTCCCGGGCGCATGCACATGATCAACCACCAGACCGGGAAGAGTACCGAGTTGAACTGGGGGAACTACCAGTTCCAGACCGGGCTTAAAGACCGGAATTTCGATCGCGACACACTGAAGCGTGCTCGCTAAAGCCTCACAGATTTGAGCGGTGTCGCGCGCGGCGACGCGGTATTTTGAAGGAGTAAGGGCTATGACATACAAACTAATGGGCGGCAACGTATCGCCTTTCGTCCGCAAAGTGCGTGTATTTCTGGCGGAAAAAGGCATCGAATACGATTACGAGCAGGTGAGCCCGTTCTCCCCGCCCGAGGGATGGCGCGAGATCAGTCCCCTGGGCAAGATCCCTGCGTTTTTGGACGGCGACAAAATCATCAACGATTCGACCTGCATCTGCCAGTATATCGAGCGCAAAAATCCTGCCCCCGCGTTGATTCCAGCCGATGACGACGCTTACATCCGAGCACTATGGCTGGAAGAGTTCATCGACGCCGGATTCGTGCCGGTGGCGGGCGGCAAGGTCTTTTTTCCCCTAGTGGTCAGTCCTATGCTCGACAAGAAACCGCCCAGTGAAGAGGTCAGGGACGCTGTTCGAAAGGTCGTCGCCGAGGAATTTCCAGTCTTCTGGAACTATCTCGAAAAGGAAATCGCCGATAAGAAATTCTTCGTCGGTGACGCCCTCACCATCGCTGACATTGCCGTCGTCTCGATCCACGTCAATCTGAAGCATGCCGGGATCGCCGTCGATGCGGCGCGTTGGCCGCGGCTCGCGAGTTACGTCTCATCGATGTTCGAACGCCCGAGTTTCAAGGCGGTCATCGATGAAGAAACGCCGACATGGACGGCGAAAGCGGCCTGAGATAGAGCAGGCGTTCAACGCCGTCCGAGCCGGCACCCGACTCAGGCCGAAGGCGGGCTGGCCGGCACCCTTTTGCCGGCGTTCCGGCAAGCCTTGCCGATTCCCCTAAAGTTTTACCGCGCCACTCCCGATATTTCTCGTCGGAGGCGGTGAATATCCGATTTTATAGGATATATCCGTCAATATTGCACGACGCCGGCCGACACGCGGGTGTCCTCATTAGGAGGTCTACTCATGCCTCAAACGATTAATACCAACATCATTTCCATGACGGCGCAGCGTTACCTGAACCGTACGCAAAGCGATCTGGCGACGTCGATTCAGCGTCTGTCGTCCGGTTTGCGCATTAATTCGGCCAAGGACGACGCCGCTGGTCTCGCGATTGCAACGCGCATGAGCGTGCAGGTCAGCGGCCTGTCCGTGGCCATCCGCAACGCCAACGACGGTATTTCCGTCGCGCAGACGGCGGAAGGCTCGATGGACGAAATGGTCAAGGCGCTGAACCGCGCCAATGACCTGGCGCTGCAGGCTGCCAGCTATAACACCAGTGCGGACCGCACTTCGCTGAACCAGGAAGTTAGCCAAATCCTCGACGAATTGAGCCGGGTGGTGAACCAGACCCGTTACAACGGCGAGAAACTCCTGACCGGCGGCTTTAGCGCCGATATACAGGTCGGCACGAACGTCAACGAGACCATTAACATTGCGATCAGCAACCTGTCGCCGACTGGACTCGGTGTCGCTTCAGAATACACGGCGGTCGATGCCCTCGGTCTCGGCGCCACCTTTGCCGACCGCATCAGGAACACCTTCGATGGCGTGTTCGACGGTGCCGCCGACGCGCTGAACGGCATCGTGCTGGCAGCCGTGGCGGCCAGCTCCAATTCGATCACCAAGATCGACGCCATCAACAACGTGACGGGCTCGACCGGCGTCACGGCGTTCAGCTACGGCAATGCCGCCGTGGCCAGCACCGACGTCACCGATGCCAACGCAACCGGCGCCGTCGGCCTGACCGTCGGCAGCAATGCCCTCACCATCAATGGCATCAGCGTCGACGGCAATGGCGCGCTGACGACCATGGACGACCTCATCACCAACATCAACGCCTTGACGGGCCAGCATGGCGTGACGGCCGTACGCGATGCGGGCGCCGCGGCGAACCAGAATCGTCTGGTGCTGCTGAACAGCACGGGCGCGGCCATCACCGTGACCCTCAACGATGCCAACGTCGACGACATCACGGGCTTTGCGATCGGCACGACTTCGGTCGATGCAGGGGCAAATGGCCTGATCGTGCTTAACGACGACCTGGGCACCAACACGGTCACCTACGACGCAGCCGCCACCGGCTTAGCGGTTACAGGTGTCAGCTCGGCGACGACCACGCTCACCGACGCGCCAGTCAATGCGCAGACGGTCTTGACCGCTACGGCGGCCAACTTGGCCCTGTTGTCCTTCCAGGGCGCCATCGATTCGATCAACGGTGACCGCGCCATTCTCGGCGCCAAGCTGAACCGTTTCGAGGCGGTCGTGCGCAACCTGGAAAACGTGCGGGAGAACATCTCCGCCGCGCGTGGACGGATCCAGGACGCGGATTTCGCCATGGAATCGGCCAACTTGATCCGCGCGCAAATACTGCAGCAGGCAGGTATAGCGATGGTCTCGCAGGCCAACGCCGTACCGCAGGCCGTATTGGCGCTGTTGCAGTAGGCCAATAAGACAAACATCCCATAATAAAGTGCCCGGACCGATGCGGTCCGGGCACACTTACCAACGAGAGGTAGCGTAATGGTCGCTCAGGTCGCAGCCAACAGGATCCAGGCGGCGCTGCGTGAAGTGGGATCATTGCGGCACGCAGCCGGCACGCCGGCGCTGGCGGCGATTGAGGCCAAACATTCGCCTGCAGCCTCCGTCGCCGTGTTGTCTCCGGCACCGTCAAACACCATCCCGCAGGTTGATTCCGACGCGCTGCAGGCCGCGCTCAAAGACATCTCACAGAACATAAGAACCGTACAGCGTTCGCTCGAGTTCACTGTGGACGAAATCAGCGGGCGCACAGTGATTACCGTGGTCGATAAGGAGACCAACGAGGTGATCCGCCAGATTCCACCCAAGGAGGTCCTCGCACTCGCCCAACGTCTCGAAGACCTCTCGGGCCTGTTCGTCGTCGAAACCGCCTGAAGTGGCCCCGATATTGCAGGCCCAATCGTTAGTTTTGCTTTCTGACCTGCGAGAATCGCCATGCTGAGCAGCCCGGGAATCGGTTCCGGCCTTGACATCACGAGTATCATCAACCAGCTGATTGCTATCGAACGGCGGCCGCTGGTGCAGCTCAGCGTCGACAAGATTGAGCTCCAGGCACAGTTGAGCGGCATCGGTAAGCTCAAGAGCACGGTCTCGATTTTCCAGAGCGCGATGCAGAATCTGAGCGATCCGGACCAATTCAAATTCTTCGCGGTCGGTTCATCCGACGAGGACGTCCTGACGGCGACTGCGGACAGCAGTGCGGCCAAGGGTGTTTTCAACGTGCAGGTAAACCGTATCGCGGAAAATCACCGCATGGCGGCCGCGAACGTCTTCGCCGATACCGATACGACTCTCATCGGTAACCCGGGCGATACCATGACAATAACAGTCGGCGGCACTGCGTTCGTCGTCGATATCGGTGGTAAGAGCCTCGATGAGATTCGCAATGCCGTCAACGGCGCCAGCGACAATGCAGGCGTTACGGCGTCCACCCTGCAGGACGATACGGGCTATCACCTGACCCTGTCGGCTGATGACACCGGGTCCGCCGAGTTCATCAGTGTTGCCTACAGCGGCATTGATCCGTTCAGCCTGCAAGATCTCAATGCCGACCGCGACGGGAGTGGCACGTTTACCAGTGCGGATCTGGACGCCGTGTTGACCATCGAAAACAGTTTTACGGTGACGCGCGGTACGAACACGATCAGCGACGTCATCCAGGGTATTACGCTCAATCTCGAAAGCGCGGGTACGACCACGCTCGACATCGACTTGGATACGGCCAAGATCACGGGGTCCGTCAACCAATTCATCGGTACCTACAACGAGATCATCAGCGTCATCGAAGAGCTGAAGGGTGATGTACTCCGCACCGATCGTGCCTCGCTTCTGAGCTTAGAATCGCAGTTTCGCGGTATTCTCAACACCGCGGGGGCGGCATCGGGCGCCTTCCAATTTCTGTTCGAGCTTGGGGTGTCGACACAACTCGACGGACAGTTGACGCTGGACTCAACGGTCCTTGAGAGCGCACTCGCGACCGACCCCGACGGGATCGCGGACCTCTTCTCCAATGATCCCGGCGGGATCGCGGTCCGCTTCGAGGCCCTGGCCGGCACGCTACTGGAGTCGGGTGGATTGTTCGACAGCCGCGAGGAGAGTCTCAACCAACAGATCAAGGAACTCGAGGATCGACGCCTCAACCTCGAATTCCGTCTAGCGCAAAAGGAAGCAACCCTGGTCGCTCAATTCACTGCGCTTGACACCTTGATCGCGCAACTGAATTCGACGAGCAGCTTCCTGACTGTTCAGCTCGAGCAAATCGCTGCAACGACGAACTTCAGGTTTAACAATTCATGACGATAAAGAAATGACGAGGGAAGAAATTTCACGGCCTGTCGATCAATCGTAAGGGAATTCGGCGAATCGGACACGAACGAAGAGGGAAACAACATGGGTCAATCGCAAAACGTTCTGAATGCAGTCGACGAGTACGCCCGGCTCGGCTTGAGAACGGACATTGAAACGGCATCCCCCCATCGACTGATCCTGCTGCTGATCGATGGTGCGATCGACAAGATTCGTGCGGCGCGACTGGCTATGGAAAGAGACGAAATTGCCGCTAAAGGCACGAATATAAGCTGGGCGATATCGATCATCGACGGACTGCGAGCCAGCCTCAACATGGAAAAGGGCGGCGAACTCGCATCGAACCTGGACCGGCTCTACGAATACATGGTCCGTACTCTGGTCGAAGCCAACCTCAATAGCGATCGGCGCAAGCTAAATGAAGTCGAAGCGCTGCTGATCGAGGGACGGCTCGCCTGGAAGGCCATCGAGGGAGAAGTCGAGGGGCAAGGCGCGGCGCCGGTACAAAACGAAATCGGCCCGACGGAACTACTTGTCGGTTGAAGGCACGCCGGCTGCAATGAACTCTTTCGATGGGTGGGCGCGCTGTGTCGACGAAAAAGCCGGGGCCCTCGAACAGGCCATGGAGTCCGCTGATTGGCATGCGGTCAGATTGCTTGCAGGAGAATTTTCGACTTTGCTCCGCGCAGCGCCACGGGCTGACGCTCACAGCGTGCAAACGCAGTTCAAAAGCGCGCAGCATCTCATCGAGCGGGTACGCAGTGCAGCCATCGAAACACGCGACGCCACAAGGTCCGAAATTAAACGAATCGTGAAGGGCCGTAAGGCCGTTTCCGCCTATCGATAGGGTTCCAGCCGAACCGGTCGACCCAAACCGCAATTCTCGTTTTCACCGATTCTTTTCAAGCGATGTTTCATACAGCGTCTGGATGACGCGTGTCCTGTTGACCGACTCCGTTATGTGGGCGAGCACTCGGTTCATCCGCGATTTTCGAATTGCGGAAAATATTCGGCACGCGCGACCGCAGTGATCCATCGAATGAGTTCAGAAAAAACCGTCGGCTCCCTGTCGTCGGAAACGGCGTCGGCAAAATCGGGTGACAAGGGTAGCGGTTCAGCACGTGCGAACAGGGCCGCACAGCCGACGTAATGACCCTTCTGCGATTCCCTGACCGTCGTCAGAATTTCATCAAAACGTCCGAGAAGGGCACTATTCATGGTCCATTCATAGCGCCCCGCCGAGGTCGCGAGCCCAAGATCCTTGGCGCCGTCCCACTTTAGCGCCGCCGCATTGGAGGAGCAGGCACTCGCGAGGGCTACGAAAGCGGCCAGGCTGCCGCCGCCTATCCGAAAGATCAGTTCGCGCGTCTGCGCCCAGATCTGCTCAGCCGTGTCGCGATCGAGTTCGATCTGTTCACATTCGTAATAAGCGCGCGGCATGCGATGTAGTAAATTCCAGCACATCGCCACGGCCGTCGCGGTACCTCCCATCACCAGGGTCGGCGCGTTACCGCCGACCTTACCCTGTCGATCCTTCCGCGGAAAAAGCGTGCGCAGCGACACGAAACGCTCGGGATCCAGCTCGAACGCCAACGGACATCGTCCGCGACCCGATGACAAGTCCGCTGCAAAACCGTCGGTTGCCTCATTCAGGATCCTGCTCATCATCGTCAGCGGCGCAATGGTCGTCATCATGAGCCGGACTTCGGTTTCGTTGCCGAGAGAAGCACCTCTGTCCGATATCGATCGTTGGATCTCACCTACTTCGAGGCGGCCGCCGGGTTGCTCGACGCTCAATCCGAGCTTACGCGGATCCGCGTCGATCAGACGTCGTAGGTGAGGCCAGAAGGCGCGGATGTATTCGGCGCTTTCGAAACTGGCATGGACGCAGACATGTTCTCCATCAGCCGGTTCTTGCCGCGGGTGTTTCAGCCGTGCGAACAATGCATTCGACTGTTCGAAAACCTCGTCGACGGGACGGTTCGCAGTGGTTGATTCGGCGAAAAAGCTCGAACGTGCCATGAGACCACTTCTAATCGAAATCCAGGTCCATATGCGTCCCGTCGCAATAGGGGGGCGTTGCGGTGCGCTTGCAACCGCACAGAGCCAGTAGCTTCTCGGATTCAACGTTAAATCTGCACGGTTGGACAGCCGTGTCTCTATGCGAGCCGTCGCAAAAAGGTTGTCTCTTCGAGCGACCGCACGCGCACCAGGCATAGTTACCCGGTTCCGTTTTTTGAAAATACGGAAGATTGGCGCCGCCCTCTGGAAATGGGCGCTTGACCCATCCGTCTGAGTAAGGACTGACCATGTTGAGGTTTAGTTGCATCGACTGGAACAACCACCGCCCCGCCTGCTTGACGACGATCGCGTCATAGGTGGCGCCGATCCAATGGGGTTCCGGCTTGTCAGTGGCGCTGTCGGGAATCGTCGCCGACTCCCACAGGTACCAAAAGGCGGTCGCGCAGTCATTGTCGGCGTCAATTTCGATCCTGGGCGAGATCATGTAGTGCAGTGACCACCAGATCTTCTCTGCGGCTATCCCTTGCAATGCCGAACAGAGCCGCGCCCTTCCCTCGTAACGCCCGAAACCCCCGCATTCCCACACGGCGTCTTCCGTAAACAATGGGTCGAGGAGCAAGGGGTCGTTTCCTTGATCGCAGGCTCGCGCATAATCGACTATTAAGGTCACGATCGCATCGCGATCTTCGATGTCCTGCAGCCGCGCTTCGAGGTCGTCCAGGCGATCCTTGATCCGTTCGAGTTCGCGGTCGCTCATGGCCATATCCCTAGGACCGTCATCGATCATCCGCGCTCCGGATGGCCATAAGGTCTTCGGCATATTCACGGTATCGCTTCACTAACCAGCGGTTCATCTGCTGCAGTGTCGCTTCCTTCGGGCCATATCGCCCGCGATTGGCGAACCTAGATTTGAGGCCTTTGTGAACCGAAGTATTTGCGATCGTATCCTGATCGTTATAAATGGATATGCCGTCGATCACGGCTTTCAGAGTGACATCAAAGTTATCCATGTGCAGCGTCGAATGAGGGTACAAAAACCCTACGCGCAGGGTGAGTGCGCCGACGCCTTGCGGCAGAATCCAGTAATAGAAACAGCCGTCTGGGACACAGCCGAAAAACAGGTTCGGCAGAACGCATGCAAACATGACCCGCTGTCGTTCTGCATCGGTCAGCGTTTCGATGATTGGGAATAGGCAGCGAAACCCCGCGGTGAAGTTGGCGTCCCTGGTCAGGAAACCGGTCGGATGAAATATCGCGCCATCGTCTTGCTCGTTCCACGCGAAGAAACTCGCCAGGCGCGGCGGGGCGAAATCGTGTGGTCCCTTGTGTAAGTAGCCGGTATGGTGGGGTTCAATCGCGTTTTCATGCATAAATTTCCAGTTCCATGGATTGTCCGGCCAGTCTACCGTCGGCGTTGCCCCCATCTCGCCCAGGTGATGATTCGCAATTTCCTTCGACAGCCGCTTGAGTCTCGCGCCGAGCGGCGGCGCGTTGCCATCTATGTTGACGAAAATGAAACCTTGCCAAATCTCCACGCACAAGCGCGGTAGGCAAAACGTTTTCCGAAGTTCGTCCAGTGACGCATGCGCCTTCATTTCGGGTGCGCTCAAGAGCCTGCCTTCAAGATCGTAGGACCAGGCGTGAAACGGACAGGTGAACACCCGGGTATTGCCGCTGGCTTCGCCGAGCAGGTGGCCGCGGTGCTGGCAAACCGCCGACATGACGCGTATTTCCCCTTCTAAGCCGCGCAATACCAGCAGCGGATCATCGTTGATAGTGATCGACGTGTAGTCGCCCGTTTCGGGAATGTGTCCGACATGCCCGACACAGATCCATTCGCGGTCCCATACCGCCCGCTTCTCAAATTCGAACCACGCTTCGGAGGTATACACTTCTGGCGGGAGGGAGATGCAGGATTCGAGATCAGTGATGGATTCATCGAGTTGATCCAGGATGCCTCGAAGGTGATCGGTCAACACGATGTCAGGCAATGCATGTGTCATGTATGCAGTCATTAAAGAAATCCGGCATTTAAGCGCATCGACGTTGCTGGCGTTCAAGTTTAACCCCTACCTGCTCGCGGCGGGAGTGTTTTTCCTTTTATACCGAATCCGGTGTTAAGCGCATTTCCTGTCGTGTGCGGTCACCAATTGGCTAGGGTCGCGCAAGTTGCCCGAGATATGGCACCGCGGGTTCCAGAAAGCTGTAAACTTGACCCGTAGTCAACGCCGGCATGGGGTAAGCATTGCGGGTGTCCCAGATGCGCTTCTCCGCCGCGGGGCTGGCTTGCATTGCAACGAGATCACCTGATGGGGAAATGGACGATGAGTGATTATCAAATTCTCGAAATCCCACAGTTCACTACTCAGAGTGGCATTACGCTCGACGTAAAACTGGCGTACAAAACCTACGGCAAGTTGTCGAGCGCGGCCGACAATGCGGTCGTGATCCCGACCTTTTACGGTGGCCGGCACACGGAAACCGAGTACATGATTGCGAAAGGCCGCGCGATCGATATCGAAAAATACTTTGTCGTCATTCCGAATATGCTCGGCAACGGCTATTCGACCTCGCCCAGCAGTACGCCCGCACCTTACGGGCGCGGCGCCTTTCCGCTGACGACGCTTTACGATGACGTGATGTGCCAGCAAAAACTCGTTTTCGATCATCTGGGAATCAAACGGATCAAGCTTGTCAGCGGCTTTTCGATGGGCGGGATGCAGTCCTTCCAGTGGGGCGCGCTGTTCCCGGACCGGGTCGAGGCGATCGCGCCAATCTGCTGCTCGGCGCGGATCTCGGAACATAATTTCGTATTTGTCGACAGCGCCGTCAATGCACTCGAACTTGATCCGGCGTTTAACGAGGGGTGGTACGAATCACCACCCATCCGCGGCATTCTCGCCTTCGGTCATGTTTACGCCGGCTGGCTCTTTTCGCAGGATTTCTTCCGCGAGAAACTCTACGAGCAGATCGGACTGCGTTCGCGGGACGACGTCGTCAAGTTCACCCAGAATTATTTCCTGCAAAACGATGCGAATGACCTGATCGCAATGGCACGCACCTGGATGACCGGCGACATCAGTGCGAACGATCGCTACAACGGTAACTTCGATCAGGCTCTGGCGGGCATTACCTGTCGCGCGATCGTCATGCCCGGTGATACCGATCTCTATTTCCGCGTGCCCGACAGCGCTTATGAAGTCTCGAAAATGCCGAACGCCGAACTGCGCCCGATCGAGTCGAAATGGGGGCACGGCGCAGGCTTCGGTATCGACACTGCGGACAATGCGTTCATCGATGTGGCTCTGACCGAGCTGCTTGGTTGAATCCCCCGCGAACGGGCTCCTACATCCGAGCCTTTTGTAGGAGCGCGCTTGCGCGCGAATATCGGCTCACCGACGTTCCGCGCGCGGTGCCCTACGCATCGCTATCGTAATCATTACGTGCGCGTTCGAGCGTAATCCAGCCTTCGGCCAGATTTTCGTCGATAAACTCGCGCTTGCGCTTGCCGGGAGCGCCCCAGCCGCCCCCGCCCGGCGTCATGAGACGCACTCGATCGCCGGGCTTGATCACCACGTTCGACCACTTGCTGGTCGAACTCTTGCCGAAGGCCTCGACCATCGTCTGCCAGTTGGTTTTGCCGGCCTGCATGAACAACGTATTGCCGGTCGCACCGGGACGCCCACCGTCGAACCCCCAGGCCTGGTGGACGTGGCGATCGGTCAATTGGCTGCAAGTGATTTCGGCGTCGAGACAGCGCCAGGTCTTCTGGGTACCGAGACCGCCGCGAAATTCGCCGGCGCCGCCGGAATCGGCGCGCAGGCAGAACTCCTCCGTCAGCCACGGATAGCGTGTCTCGTAAACTTCGACCGGCATGAACCGGCAATTGCCATTGATCGAATCGGTAGCGTCGTTACCGTCGGCAAACGGACGCGCGCCCCAGCCGACCGTTTCGATGTCATAACACGCGAAATATTCGTCGTGTTTTCGATCGATCCCCCCGAAGACGAAATTGAGATGGGTACCGCCTTCGCCAGCCATTGCGCGCTGCGGCGCAGCCTGCGCGAGCGCGCCGATGACCGCGCCCGCAATCCGCGGGTGGGTCTCGGTGTTGCCGCCGACTTCCGGCGCAGGATAGTCGACGTTCACGATCGTACCCTGCGGCGCGACGATGCGAATGGGCCGGAAGCACCCGGAATTTTTCGGGATCGAGGGATCGGTCAAGTGCAAGATGGCATTGTAGGCGGCCGACCAGGCGACTCCGAGCGTGGCGTTGATGGGGCCGGAGACCTGTGCCGTACTGCCGGTGTAATCGACCACGATTTCGTCTTTCTGTACGTAGCAGTGCGCTTCTATGCGGATTTCAGATTCCGATACGCCGTCGTTGTCCATGTAATCGACGAAGCTGTATTTGCCATCCGGAATCTCGGCGATCTCCGCGCGCATGCGGGCTTCGGCATAATCCATCAGATCCCCGCAGATCGATTTGAATGCTTCACGCCCGTACTTGGCTACCGTGTCCTGCAGGCGGCGGACACCGATCTCGACGCCCGATATCAACGCCCGCATGTCGCCGTAGTTGTAGCGCGGCGTGCGGACGTTCGCGAGCCAGATTTTCCAGACTTCCGGTACGTCCTCGCCACGCTTTTTGATCTTGACCGGGGGAACCCGGATACCCTCGTGGAAGATCTCGGTCGCTTCCGCGGGAAAACCACCTGGTACCATGCCGCCCACTTCGGCGATGTGACCGATCGCAACGGTGAAAGCGATCAATTCGTCATCCACGTAGACCGGGCAGAACAGCGTGTGTTCGGGTGTATGCAAGCCGCCCCGATAGGGGTCGTTGTGCACGAGAACGTCACCCGGTTCGATCTCCGATAAAGGGATCTCTTCCAGACACGATTTGATCAACAGAGGCATGCCGCCGATTTGAGCAGGGCAGAATTCGGCGACGGCGAGCATTTCGCCACGCGGCGATGCGATCGCGCAGGTAAAATCGAGTGCTTCGTTGAAGATCGTCGAATAAGACGTCTTCATCAAGGTAATGCCCATTTCGCGGCAGATCGACACCATCGTATTTTCGACGATGTTCATGGTGACGAGGTCTAATTTGCGAGTTGCAGACATCAGTGGCCTCCAGTTGTATTGACAGCCTGGTAATCACCTGTACCGAATCGGGACAATCATTTTTCAAGCCGCAGGATCAGATGTCCTTGCGGTGCGACGGATAAGGTTTGTCCCGGGCGCAACACGGTCACAGATGCTGCCTCCTCGATCAATGCCGGCCCGGTAATCCGATCACCGGCTTTCAAGTCCAGCCGATCGTAGACTGCCGTATCAAAGCTGCCCTCCTCGAACCACACTGTACGGGTCGTTAGCGGTACCGGCTCGTGATCGGCAGTTGCAAGCGGCGTGAACGCCGGTTTCTCCGTCGACGACACCGCGGTGCACTTGATGGTAATGACCTCGATGACTTCACGCGGAATATTGAAACCGAACCGTGCCTCGTGCAAGGCGTGAAAACTATCCCACACCTCGGCGGCATTCTCTGCCGAGAATGCGTCGAAGGAAAATGGCACTTCGAGTTCGTAGTTCTGGCCCAGGTACCTGAGTTCCAGTGTTTTGATAATCTGCAGCTCGCCCGTATAGCCCTGCTCCGTCAAGCTGCGAGTCGCCGTATCGACAAGATCGTGAAGAAGCTCGCTCGCGCGTTCAATGTCGAAATGCTGCGAGTTCATCTGCACGGTACGTTCGAGGTCAACCCGCGCGTCCGCCAAGGTAAAGCCCAAAGCGGAAAACTGTCCGGGATGTATCGGCACGACGCCGGTCGGAATCCCCGCTTCAAACATGAGATCGGCGGTATGCAACGGTCCAGCGCCGCCGAAGGCGAGCATTGCAAAGTCGCGCGGGTCTAGTCCCCGTTCGATCAGTACGGTCCTGAGCGCCCCCACCATGTTGTTGTTGACGATCCGCAATATGGCGAGCGCGGTATTTTCCGTGGTCATCCCAATCCGATCGCCGAGGTCACCGATCGCGTCGATCGCATTCGCCCTATCCAGTTTCATCGTCCCACCGAGGAAATTCTCCGGATTGATGCGGCCCAGGACGAGGTTCGCATCGGTCACGGTCGCGGCGGCACCGCCGAAGTTGTAACACGCGGGTCCGGGATTAGCGCCCGCACTCTGCGGCCCGACCCGTAACATACCGCCCTTGTCGACCCAGGCGATGGATCCGCCGCCCGCGCCAATCGTGCGGATATCCGCCATCGGGATCTGGATCGGGACGCCGAATTCGATCTCGAAGCTGGTCGTAAAGCTCATCTGGTTCTCGACGATCGTCGAACAATCCGTCGAGGTCCCGCCCATATCGAAGGTCACGACGCGGTCGAGTCCCAATTCGCGCGCGATGTGGTGCGCGGCCACTACACCGCCGGTGGGCCCGGAAAGTGTCAGGTGAATGGGTTGCTCGGCGGCTGCTTCGAGCGTCATTTCGCCGCCGTTCGACTTGATCACGACGCAGTTTCCATTCAGGCCGGCGGCGGCAAAACGCGCCCGCATATCGCGCAGATAGTGATGTACTACGGGCTTGATGTAGGCGTCCGCCAAGACCGTCGAGGCACGTTCGTATTCCTTCCACTTGGGCAATACCTCGCTCGAGATCGAAATCGGCAGCTCGCCGAGCTCATCTGCGAGAATGGCACGCACACGGCGCTCGTGATCGGGATGCACGTAAGAGAACAGGAGATTGACTGCCACGGCCTCGATGCCGCCGTCCATCCGAATCTTTTCGGCTACCCGGCGCACGCTGTCCTCGTCGAGGTCCACCAGCACCTCGCCGCTGCTCATCACGCGCTCGTCCACTTCGAAACAGTCGCGACGCTTGACCAGCGGCTTGGGTTTAATCCATCCGCTGTCGTAGTGATGCGCGCGATTGCCACGCTGCAGAAACGGAATGTCGCGGAAACCCCGGGTCGCGATATAGGCCACGCGTGCCCCCTTGCGCTCGAGGATCGCGTTGGTCGCGACCGTGGTGCCGAGCCGGAGATTCGCGATCGACGCCGGCTCGATGCGGCTAAGCCCGTCGAGAATGCCCGTCGTCGGGTCATCGGGCGTCGTCAAATTTTTCCAGACACGAACTTTTTGGGTGTCCACATCGTAGGCGACGAAATCCGTGAACGTCCTGCCGACATCGACACCGAGCATGAAGCGGCTCATGAAGATAACGGCCCGGCCAGTCCGTAGAATCCGTTTCGCACTCGCGCTGCCGGACCGTGCAGGTAATTCTCCTTACACACGGTAATTGGAGATTCCCGCCGCGTTTCGCATTTACTGCTTTTCAATTCGAGCTCCCCTCGACAAGGCGACCGCTATTAAAGCGAATGCCGCACTAACTGCGACATTACTTGGGTGCTGAAAGCCTCGAGCGTCGCGTCGACGTCCGGACTCGCGGCCGGGTTGATGAGGAAATGGCGTACGCCGGCTTGGATCTGGGTGTCGAAGTACGCAATGACTTGTTCGACCGTGCCGACGCAATGCATCTGCCTCAGGACGTTCTGAGTCCGCGCCGCGAGGTAACCGAACACGGTGTAAGGGTCCGCGACCGCGCCGTCGATATCGATCAAATGATCGGCCATCCAGATCGAATCGTAGCCCCAGTTCTCGACCTTGGGACCCAGCCGAATGCATTCACTGGCGGACATCGTCAGATCGCCGAGGACAACCCCAAATTTCAAATCGTGCATGGAAGCATTACTTTGTTCTTATTCACGATTACTATCCAAGTACTGTACGCAGACGCTCGCTCAAACGCCACAAGCCGGCCTTCCAACCCTGAAAAAGAAATCATGGATAGAGATAAATGGCGGCGGTTTTTGATCGGTGATTTCTCTTGGAAGCGCCTCGTGCGCGCCGTTCTCTTCGTCTATTTGTCGTTTTGCGTCATCATTTACTTCGGAGCGGGCCGCCTGATGTTCCATCCGGAGATCTCGTCGCACGGCGAGTTTGAAAAAGAGATCATGATCCTGACCCCGGACGGTGAATTGATATCCGCGCTTTACCGCCCCGTTGATTCATCGGACTATACCATCCTGTTCAGCCACGGAAACGCGGAAGATCTCCGGGACATGGACGGCATATTCGCGCGGTTCAACGAATTCGGTTTCTCCGTGTTCGGCTATGACTATCGCGGATATGGTGCCAGTGAAGGACGACCGACCGAGCGTAATTCCTATGAGGATATCGACGCCGCTTTCGATTACCTCACGATGGAACTCGGCGTACCCGCGCGCCGCGTCATTGTTTATGGACGGTCAATTGGCGGCGGACCCAGCACCGATCTGGCATCGCGCCGATCGGTCGCGGGCCTCATACTGGAAAGCACCTTCGTCACGGCCTTTCGGGTACGCACCCACATCCCGATCGTGCCGTTCGACCGGTTCGACAACTTGTCGAAGATCGCGAAAGTTCACTGTCCGGTGCTGATCATGCACAGCCTGGACGACGAACTCATTCTCCCGTGGCATGGCGAAGCCCTGTTCGAAAAAGCCGCTTCGCCTAAACAGGCGTTATGGATTGAAGAAGCCGGGCACGGCGGCATACCGTTTGCCGCGCCGGCACGTTACCGTGAGGCCCTATTGAATTTCGCGCGGCTCATCGATTCTCAATCTCCATGAGAAGACGCGGATTCTGTCGGCATGAAGCGTTCGGTGCCCTCGCATGCGCGGTCCTGGCTTGGGCGACCCTACCCGTTTCCGCCTTCGATGCCCGCGAATTCGGTAAACTGACGGTACAGCCAAGCCTCAATGTCAGGCTGGGTCTGCAGCACGGCGACGGCATCAATTTCGGACTCGGTGCACTCGACGCGATCGGCGAGACGGAACGTAATGTGCTCTGGCTCGCCTTTATTCCAAAACTCGATTTATCCTTAGCCCTCGACGCTTCGACCTTCTATGGCGCTGTTTCCGGAGTCGCCGCCACCACCACTCTGGACGGCGAATTGTCCGGGCAGGTCGCGCGCTCGGGCGATCAGGCCTTCGACACCGATCACGCCTATTTCGGGTGGCGTAATGGGCTCATCGATATGTCCGTCGGCGGACAGGAATTCTGGGTCGGCGACGGCTTCATCATCGGCGATGGAAATTTCAATCAGGGTGAGGAAAACGGCCAGTACTGGATCGGCGCCTTTCAGTCCTGGCGCAACTCCGCGGTGGTGAAGCTCAACACCGAACCGGTACGCGCGGACATTTTCTGGCTCAGAACGGATGGTGATTTAGGCGACAGCCGTGTCGTAGGCGTCAGTCTCGAGACGACCACCGCAGAGACATTTGGAACCCTCGGCTTCATGTATCTCGAAGTCCTTCAGGGTGACGCCTTTAATCTCGACGGCATCGAGGTCTGGAACCTGCGCGCCAGCGAGATCAAGATTCCTGGTATCGAAAACCTCGAGTTCTATGGCGAATGGGTCCTCGAGGTCGGCACCGACGACGATGACGGCGGCCGCGATAATGACGCCATCGGCTGGTATGTCGAAGGGCAATACAGCTTCCCGGGGCTGCCCTGGACACCCAAGCTGATCTACCGCTACGTCCGGCTGTCGGGCGACGAGGCGGAAACGCCGGAAAACGAGGAATACCGCGGACTTTTCTACACGATCTTCAAGCGTGACTGGGATACCTGGTATCAGGGCGAGATCGCCGGGAATTATCACCTGTTCAACCAGAACCAGATTACTCAGATGTTCAAGATAAAATCATTCCCGCATCCACACTGGGCTATTACGTTTTATTATTATCACCATGACCTGGAAGAACCCCAGTATTTCGGAACGCCCGTGACGGATACCGACTGGGCCGACGAGATCAATTTCGGTATCGAACATTTTCGCGGCGACCGCTTCTATGGCTATGCGGGCATTGCGTGGTCAAGGCCGCATACCGCCGCCAAAGAGATCTTTGGTAACGACAATTTTACCGTTATCCAGACATTTTTATCGTTCAGTTTTTAGGATCGCAGCATGAGTACGCGTGCAACGAATATTGAGAACAGCACTGAAAGCGAAAACATTTACGCCGAGGGCTGTGCCTGGATCGAGGGCGACTACCTGCCCATCGCCAAAGCCCGCATCCCCATCACGGATACCGGGTTCACCCGCTCCGATTGCACCTATGATGTCGTCGCGACCTGGAAGAAACGTTTCTTTCGGCTCGAAGATCATCTCGCGCGCTTCGAGCGAAGTTGGCAGGCAATGCACCTGCGCCCGCCGTTATCGCTTGCCGAGATGCGCCAAATCCTCCACGAATGCGTCCGCCGATCACAGCTAGAGGACGCCTATGTTGAGATGATTCTCACCCGTGGCGTCCCGCCCGCGGGAGTTCGCGATCCGCGCCAATTCCAGAACCGTTTCTATGCTTTCGCCATTCCCTACGTCTGGATTGTGCAGCCTGCCGACCAACTCGTCGGCACTCACTTAATAGTCGCCCGCGAGGTCACGCGCATCGAACCAAGCTCGGTCGATCCGGCCATTAAGAATTTCCATTGGGGCGACATGACCCGGGGTTTATACGAGGCCTATGAGCGCGAAGCGGCAACCGTCGTCTTACTGAACGCAGCCGGCGAGGTGACCGAGGGCCCGGGCTTTAACATCTTCGTGCTAAAGGATAGCGTCCTGTGGACACCTGCCAGCGGCGTGCTGGAGGGGATCACGCGCAAGACGGTGCTGGAACTCGCAGCGCGGGACGGGATCGAAACCCGTGTTACGATGTTTGACCCGGCGGTTCTTTACGGCGCTGACGAGATCTTTTTGACCAGCACCGCCGGTGGCGTCATGCCGGTCACACGCTTGGATGGCAAGCCGGTTGCAGACGGTAAACCGGGGGAGGCGTCGATCAGACTTCGCCAGCTCTACTGGGCGGCGCACGAGGATGAAGCGTTCACCGAAGCCATCGACGGTTGAAATTCTAAATCACGTCATTCGCCTGCAAACGGGCTCTTACAGTCAACAAACACATGTCCGAGATCAGACAACAGATACGCATTGAGCCGATCGGTGAAACCGCAAAGATCGAACTGCCGGAGCGCCTCGGCTTCGGCCTTTACTTTACCGACCGCATGTTTTCCCAGTCGTACTCGCTGGATCGCGGTTGGCACGACCCTGTAATCGGACCGTACCGTTCCATCACGCTCGATCCCGCGACGACCGTCTACCATAACGGCCAGATGATCTTCGACGGCACCAAGGCCTACCGCCGGGCCGACGGTAATATCAACCTGTTCCGCACGGAGTTGAACGTCGAGCGCTTCAATCACTCAGCCGAGCGCATGGGTATGCCGACCGTCGATCCCGAATTTCACTTAGGCGCGATCGAGGAACTCGTGCGCCTGGAGCACCGCTGGGTGCCGGACCGGGCAGGTACGGCGCTGTATATCCGGCCGGTCATGATCGCAACGGAGACCTCGCTCGAGGTCCGGGCGAGTCACGAATATCTGCACTACATTATTCTGTCCCCGGTGGCGCCCTATTTTGCCGAGGGTTTCGCGCCGGTCTCGGTGTACGTCTCCCGGGATTTCGTCCGTTCGGTGCGCGGCGGTACCGGCGAGGCGAAAACGCCGGGCAATTACGCCGGCTCCATCGCGGCGACTGAAATCGCGCTGAAAAAAGGCTACCAACAGGTACTGTGGCTCGACGGTGTCGAGCGAAAATACGTCGACGAAGTCGGGGCAATGAATATCGCTTTCGTGTTCGGTGGAGAGGAAATCGTCACGCCGAGCTTAACGGGTGCCATCCTGAAGGGGATCACCCGCCGCTCGCTTTTCCAGCTCGCACCAGACCTGGGCTATACCCTGACCGAGCGCCGCATCACCATCGACGAAGTCATAGCGGGCCTGCGGGACGGCAAGGTGACCGAGATCTTCGGCATGGGCACCGGTGCCGTCGTGGCCCCGGTTGGCCGGCTGTCGTATGACGACCAGGAGATCGTGATCAGGGACGGTGAACCGGGGCCCGTCGCGACGCGGCTCTACGAAGAACTCACGGCCTTGCAATATGGCCGCCGTCCCGATCCTTACGGTTGGACGCGCCTCGTCGACATCGGGTCTGCAAGTGTGGATTCGGCGGACGGGCGCGAACGCGCAGCCGGAACGAATGGCTGAGCGCAAAGGAGGCATTTATGGCGACGGTCGGATTGATTGAATACGAGGATGCCTCCCATGAGGTCCGTGCCGTCTACGACGACATCCGAAAGATCCGTAAGACGGATTTCATCAACAATTTCTGGAAGGCACTGGCGCATGATCCGGCGCAACTCAAAAGGACCTGGGAGGCGGCCAAGGACGTAATGGCGCCCGGAACCATTGATGCATTGACCAAGGAATTTATCTACATCGCGGTTTCCGTCGCGAATTCCTGTGAATACTGCACGCATTCGCATACGGCCGCCGCCCGCGCGAAAGGTATGACGGATGCGCAGCACGCGGAACTGGTGGCCGTTATCGGCATGGCACACCAGACCAACGGTCTCGTGACGACTCTGCAGGTAGCCGTCGACGACGCCTTCCGCGTTGAGGTCTGACCGCTCGTGAAGAGCGCCGCCGCATGGCGCGAAGCGCTGCTTAAACGCCGCTCTGAGATCGAGGCCGATCTCGAGGCCGGCAGCGCGGCAGCGGAACCCGTCGAACTCGACCAAGCGCGGGTTGGCCGCGTTTCGCGGATGGATGCCATGCAGGCCCAGGCGATGTCAGCTGCCGCCAATCGCCGACGAAAAATGCAACTCGTGCGTATCGCTACGGCCCTCTCGCGTATCGACGACGGAAACTTCGGCGCCTGCATCACCTGCGGTGAAGAGATTTCGGAACAGCGGCTCGATATTGACGCAACTGTTCTCCACTGCATCGATTGCGCGGAGCAGGCTGAATCCAGCTCGGCATAGATACCCGCTTTGGTGTGTATAGAATTCCATCCTGCACGGACACGCGTGCGTTCGGACCCGCCTCGTTCGGTGCGCGGCGAACCGCCGTCTCAGTGTTTCGCGGTTTACGCCCGCTCCCAGACGAGCAACCGGTTGTTGGCCGGCAGGGTGCAATCTTCGCGCAAGCGCATGGCGAGGTCTGCCGCAAGGATTTCAAGTGCTTCGAAATCACGGATCCCGTAGCGCGGATCCTCAGATTTGAGCCATTTATCGAGCTGGCGGTTTCCTTCGCTCACGAATTTGCCGTCGTAGTTGAACGGACCGTACAGGGCGAATACGCCGGCACGCGGCAGCAACCTAGAAATTCCTCGAAACATTGATAAAACGGAGGCCCAGGGCATGTAGTGCACGGTATTCGCCGAGTAAACGGCATCGACTTCAACCGTCGGCCACGGGTGCTGCATGACGTCGAGTACTATGGGTGCATTCAGGTTCGTGAGCCGCGCTGCGTCGACCCAACTGCGAATGCCTTCCTGGTATGCCGGCAGATCGGACGGCTGCCATACGAGATGCGGTAGCTTGGCAGCGAAATGAACCGCGTGCTGGCCCGTACCCGAACCGATTTCGAGAACGTGCTCGACGCAATCCAAAATACGCGTGAGTACGGTCGCGATAGGATCTTTGTTCCTGTCCGCGGCCGGGATAAAGGGCTTCGACATGGGGACAGTTTAGCCGTTCAGGACGCGACGGCTAGGCCTTGTGTTATGGTCGAACGCGGCCACGCACGCATCGCGGCCGCCAATCGAAAATGAGCACCCAAAACAACTTCACCCCTAATAACTCGGCCCCGTCAACTATCGCGAGAACCGCTTGCGGATTGTGCCGTGCGCTCAAAGGAATCGTTTTGGGATGAGCTCCGATCGGGGCACTGTATTGCGCACTCCCTCTGTTCGCGGCCGCCTGCGGCCACTGCGTGGGTTGGTGCCTTTTCTGTCACCGTACCGGACGGTCATCGGGGCCGCCTTGCTTGCATTGCTCGCCGCCGCGGCGGCGACCCTCGGCATGCCAATCGCCGTTCGCTATGTTATCGATGCCGGGATCGGTTCGGCGCAGGCCGCGGCGGTAGACCGCTATTTCATCGCCTTGTTTGTGCTCGCAGCGGTAACCGCGTGTTTCGCGGCGTTGCGGTTCTACCTGGTGTCCTGGCTCGGCGAGCGGGTGGTGGCGGATATTCGCTCTGCCGTCTTCCGCCACGTCCTGGAGATGAGTCCCAGCTTTTTTGAAGTGACGCGGACGGGCGAGATCCTGTCGCGCCTAACGGCCGACACCACCCTGATTCAGACGGTGGTCGGGAGCAGTCTGTCGATTGCGCTGCGCAGCTTCGTCACGCTGCTCGGTGCACTCGTCATGCTCGCCGTCACGAGTCCGCGCCTGACCATGATGATCGTCTTGCTCGTGCCGGCGGTCGTCGTGCCCATCGTGCTGATCGGCCGGCGCGTGCGCCGTTTGTCCCGCGATACTCAGGATCGCATTGCGGATGCCTCGGCCCTGGCCGGCGAAGTTCTGAACGCCATGCCGCTCATACAGGCCTTCACGCTCGAGCGTCTTCACGGTGATCGCTTTGAAGAAGCCGTGGAACAGTCGTTTGTTACCGCAAAGAGACGCGTGCGCCAGCGCGCTTTTTTGACCGCTTACGCCATCATCACGATTTTCGGCGGACTGGTCTGGGTCTTGTGGATGGGGGCACAAGACGTGGCGCTCGGGCGCATGAGCGGCGGCGAACTCGGCCAGTACCTGCTCTACGCGATATTCGTCGGCGGTTCGACGGCCGGATTAAGCGAAATATGGAGCGTCCTGCAACAAGCGGCTGGCGCGACCGAACGGCTAGTCGAGCTGCTCGCCACCGACCCTCGCACCAATCGGCCCGCTGATCCGATCGCATTGCCGGATCCGGGATTCGGCGAGATAGCGTTCGAAAATGTGACCTTCAACTATCCGTCGCGGCCGTCCCAACCGGCGCTCCGGAATTTTTCTTTTGCAATCGCCCAAGGTGAAACCGTCGCGCTGGTCGGTCCCTCAGGGGCTGGAAAAACCACCGTATTTCAATTGCTGCTGGCGTTCTATCAGCCACAGACTGGCCGCGTATTACTGGACGAAGTCGATGTCGCCCGCGCCTTGCCTGAGGACGTACGCAAGCACATCGCCATCGTTCCCCAGGAAACGGTCCTCTTCGCCGACACCATCCTCGAAAACATTCGCTACGGGCGCCCGGACGCAAGCGATGAGGCCGTTATAGGTGCCGCGCGCGCGGCTGCCACGGACGATTTCATCGAACGCCTCCCCGACGGTTATGATACTTTCGTCGGCGAACGCGGCGTGCGCTTGTCGGGCGGCCAGCAACAGCGCATTGCCATCGCTCGTGCGGTGCTCAAGGCGCCACCCGTACTTCTGCTCGACGAAGCGACGAGCGCCCTGGATGCCGAAAGCGAGGTCCTAGTGCAGCAGGCCTTGGCCAGCCTGATGCGAGGCCGGACTACGCTGATCATCGCCCATCGCCTCGCGACCGTGCGTAGCGTCGATCGCATCATCGTCATGGACGGCGGGAGAATCGTCGCAACCGGCACGCACGACGAGCTGGCGCGCGACGACGGGCTGTATGCGAGGCTCGCAAAGATGCAGTTCCGGGATGCGCCGGTTTCCGCCGTGCCGGCCGTCGAGGCCTCCGCGTAGGCAGCTTATTGCAACAGGAACCGTTGATCGTTAATTTTCTGATAGCCTATACAGAGGAAATGATTTGCGTGTCTCATCCCGGTCCGTACTCGGTTATTAGTGCATCAAATGAACATTTTTAAACTGACAGTCGGAATTACGACAGCATTCGCTAACCTTTTTTTGGCAACCGTATTTGCCGAAAATGTCACGCGCGACGACATCGGCGCCTGGTTAACAGAAACAACTTTAGCCGATCCACCGTCGGTCGGCACGATCGTCGAAGTCGACGAACTCGCACCGCTACGGGCCTGGATACCGCCAGGCTATTTCGAAGAATTTCAGTTCCCCGAAGTCACCGTCGAGATACAGGAGACTGCGGACTACCCGGGGCACCGCTCCTACGTAGAAGCGACCGAGCGTTTCAAGGGGCAGGCCACGATTGGTGCGGATGGGCGACTTGGAAATTACACGGCGGGCCGACCTTTCACGCACGAGCAGATCATCAGTGCCGATCCCGCTACGGGCGGATACATGCTCGCCTGGAATCAGATCCACCGCTGGCAGTTCTACGGTTACAAAGTCGACGAAGTGACAATGGCCTACGTGGGGTCCTCAAGCGGCCCCGCGCCGCTCGATCCGGAGGCGGGACTCGTAGGCGGCGGTAGTCTCGACCGGACCCTGACCCAGTCCTACCACCGCGTCTACCTGAACAAGCTGGCGATGCTGCCGGACCAAGACTACCGCGTCGAGGTGCCCGACAGTGATACGAGATTCTTCAAAGATTACATGGAGTTCCTCGACCCCTTCAATGTCAAAGGCACCAAGTTCGTCATTGAACGCATGCTGGACCCGCACGCCGATGACCAGGTCAACACCTACCTGCCGACCGAGCGGCGCATACGCCGGTTCTCGGCGCGCGAACGCGCCGACAGTTTCATGGGATCGAATGGAACGCTCGATGATTTCGAGGGCTTTTCCGGGCGCGTGCTCGATTACAAATGGACCTACCTCGGACAGAAGCAAATCCTCCACGTGGCCGACACCAAGCAGGAAAAGCAGCGTACTTTCGGGCCATTTAGCCGCTTACCGGATGACCGTTGGCAGCTGCGAAACTGCCACGTGGTAGAAGTGAAGTCCGTATGGGAGGGGCACCCTTACCGCAGCCGGGTACTATTCATCGATCGCCAGACATTCGGCGTCGCGCTTTCCTTGATCTTCAATCACGACAATCTGTTGTGGAAAACGATGCAGACGGTCTATCGGCGGCCGCTGCCGGACGACGGTAGCGAAGCGTCGATCGAGGTGTCGGTGTCGCGTTGGCGGGGGCAGATCAACATTGATCGCCTCGACAACACGGCCACGGTCGTTTCGGCGCGCACCGACACCCTGTATCCGACGATGAGTCCTGCGGCAATCAAACGTATTTTCAGCGTATCCAGCCTGACCAGCGGGCAGTAGCAACGGTAGCCGAGCGGGCTCGCAGAGCGCGAGATCCGGGTCGTTTTGATTTAGCCGGCATATTTCATGAGGACCGCTGAATGCGTGCCCCATCGAAACAGGAGGAGACGAACTCGATGAAGCTGTACGACTGCAAAATGGCACCCAACCCGCGCCGGGCGCGCATTTTCATCGCCGAAAAAGGCATCGACATTCCGACGGTCGAACTCAACATCGTTGAGGGCGAGAACCTCGAGCCCGAATTCTTGAAGATCAATCCACGCGGTCTGCTACCGACTCTCGAGTTGGACGACGGCACCTGCTTCGACGAAGTCATGGCTATCTGCCGCTATTTCGAAGAAATCCAGCCCGATCCGCCGCTGCTCGGGCGCGACGCCCGAGAGAAAGCCCTGGTCGAATCGCGCCAACGTCAAATGGAATTCGAGGGGATGATTGCCGGTTCCGAGATCTTTCGCAATCAACACGAAAGATTCGCCGAGCGGAGCATACCGGGCGGCGGTTCGGACTCTATTCCGGCCATTCCGGCGCTCGTCGAGCGCGGCCGGCAAACACTGGTGCGCTTCTTCGACGGGCTCGAAGGCTACCTCGAAGCGACTGACTTCGTCGCCTGCGAAATTTTCACGATGGCCGACATCACGGCGTTCTGCGCGGTGGAATTCGTAGGCTGGGTAGATTTCAAGATCCCCGAAAAAAACGACCGCACGCGCGCCTGGTTTGACCGGGTCGCGGCGCGACCAAGCGCACAGGCATGAGATCGCCTATTTCATAAGCGTTTAGGCGTCGAGCAGCGGCGGCATCGGGCAATCGAGGGTGAGGGCAATGACCTGCAGGAGTTCCGCTTCGGCAGCGGTGACTTTCCCGTCGTGGATGACGCAATCGGCACAGGCGCTGATGACATTCTTTTTCAGCAGGGGAGACAACTGGGTCAACGCGTCTAGCGCCTGAGTCAGCGTCTCGAGATTGCACTGCCCGCGGCGCTCGAGCGTGATCGCACTCAGACCAAAGGGCCTAAATGAACGGTCGAAGGCTGCCGCCGCATCGTCTTCGGATTTTGCACCGACTCTCGCCAGAACGCTCAACAGGATACGCAGTTCGGTCGAAATTTGTTCGAACTTGAAATACTTAACAGTCGGCGCGCGCTCCGCCACAGCCGACAGGTGATCCCGCAAAATATGCAATAGTGCATACTCAAAAATCGTGTAGCGGCGATCGATTTCAATCAGCTTCTGAACACGATCGATGAAATGACCGCGTCGGTCCTCGCCGAGCCGCTTTAGTGCCGGAAGGGCAATGTTGACGAGCGGCAGGCGGGCGCGAGCAGGCAATTGCGCCACGAGATCGCTCAAATCTTCGATGGCGGCCGCGTTATCGGCGCCTTCAGCCTCACGCAAAAACGTTATGCCGATGTGGCGATCCTCGTCAGCGATCACGTTCAGAAGCGCTGCGTAAATGACCTGTGGAGCCGTCTCCACATCATGCGTACTTTCGAGCAAGCGCTGAGGGATCCTTCGGTGGATGTATTCGGCAAACGCGATCTGTTCCGGCGTCACAGTGCCGACGGATTCAGCGATTCGACTGGCGTCGGTCGACACGCTTCCCCCGGCGAACCCGGAAGCCATCCCCGGGAGGGGTGATCTGTTCGCGGCATCAGGCGCGGCCGCGGCGGTTTCGCGCTCCGCCTTTTCGGACAAACGACGCGCGGCGAATTCGGGGTCGACGGCTTCGATCCGATCTTCCAACCGCGGGTGAGTCGCCATCAGCGAGGAAAATGCGTAGTGCACGGATTCACCAAAACAGAAATGGCTGACGTCCTCTGAGTGCGCGTTGTTTAACAGCGAACCATCAACGTGCTGCTTAATCTTGTCGAGGGCCCCTGCAATACCTTGCGGATTCCGCGTGAACTGGACAGCGGAGGCGTCGGCCAGGAATTCGCGCTGACGAGAAATCGCCGCCTTGATCAAAGATCCGAAAAACAACCCGATATAGCCGACCAGAAGGATGCCCAATCCGATGATCGCTGCCTGTCCGGAGCCTTTGCCGCGGCTGCGACTGCCGGAGTACAGCATGACTCGACCAAGCTGCCCTATCAACAGGATCCCGGCGAGAATGCCCATCAGCTGAATATTGATACGCATGTCGTTATTGAAAATGTGACTGTACTCGTGGCCGATGACGCCCTGCAATTCGTCACGTGAAAACGCATCGAGCGCGCCACGCGTGATGACCAACACTGTTTCCGTCGGTCGTGTGCCCGCGACGAATGCATTGATGCCCGTCTCGTCGTCCATCACGTATAGCGCGGGGACAGGCGTGCCGGACGCGATCGACATCTCTTCGACCACGTTGATCATCTGCCGCTCTTTGAAATCTTTCGTGGTGGGATCGACCTGGCGCGCTCCCATCATACCGGCGAGTGCACGGCCGCCGCCGCGTAACTTGAGACTTGTAACGAGCGACCCCAGACAAATTACGATGAGCACGGCACAAGTCAAAAAAATCCAATAGGGCTTTTCGAGCCAGGCCGCCAACTGCATGGGCGGCGTCGTGGTAGACATCATGGCGACAAAGATCAAGGCGTTAATGGCCGCCGCGATGAGAGTCACCGCGAGCAGGAAATAAAGAACGAGGATACCGGTCTTGCGCCGAGCCCGGTCCTGGTGCTGGTAGAAATTCATTGTTTCAGCGCATGAGGGCTGCGCCGGCGCGATCCGTCATTCAGGTGAAAGATACCTTGGGTGCTTCGCGCACCTCCTCGCTTTCGATCTCGAGGAGTTCGGCCGCGAAAAAATTAAACATACCCGCGATCATGTTGTTTGGGAACTGCTCGCGCTTGTTGTTGTAATCAGTTGCCGCGTCGTTGAAGTGCTGGCGCGAAAACGCCACCTTATTTTCGGTCGACGACAATTCTTCCATCAACTGCTGCATGGTCTCGTTCGCCTTGAGGTCGGGGTAGGCTTCGGCCAGCGCGAAAAAACGCCCCATCGCGCCCGTCAAAACCCCTTCGGCGGCGCTGAGCGCAGCGATCGCGGCGGCGTCGTCGGGCCGCGCGGAGGCACTCTTGGCCGCGGCCTGTGCCTGGTTGCGTGCCTGGATGACTGCTTCCAGCGTTTCCCGTTCGTGGGCGAGGTAGCCCTTGGCGGTTTCGACCAGGTTCGGGATCAGGTCGTAGCGGCGCTGCAACTGCACGTCGATCTGGGCGAACGCGTTCTTGAACCGATTTCGCGTATTGACCAGATTGTTGTAGACGCCAACGACGAAACCGACAAGCGCGATCAATATGACGAGAAAGACAATAGCGCCGATGTCCATGCTAGACCCCTCCGCGGAGCGTGCGAACAGCGCGAGATTATAACGGATCCGCCGCCGGGGCCGCCGACTTCCTTATCGATCATACTCGAGGTTCCCGATTATCCTCCCCACACATTCGATAAATGTTGTGTCAATGATTTCAGTTGAGGAAAATCGGGCCGGGTATGTCAGCGAACGCAAACCGACGACCGGAGCGATGCACTAGAAAGGTAACGAGAATGGCGGTATTAGTTTTTTGCGATCAATATGGCGACATCATCGATCGCACAGAAGACGGCTTCATAGAAATTCGCTGGTTCGACTCGACGGACGCGATGAGCGGCGAGGAGTTTCAAAGTTGGCTCGAACGATTCGTCGGTGAGCTCGAACGACTTGAGCGCCAGCGCGTGCTGGTGGACACGACGCAGTTTCGGATGAATCCGGCGCAAATGAACACGGACTGGCGTGACCAGAACATCATTCCCCGTTACAACGCCGCGGGGGTCGAGCGTTTCGCTTTTCATATGCCAGCGGGCATGCCGGCCATCGGCGCCGAACCGGGTCCCGAAAGCCCCGCGGTATTTCCAACCGCTTATTTCGGAACACGTGCGGACGCGTTGTCCTGGCTCAGGGGTTAGCAAAAACTCAAATCGATTTCCCGGTCTTGATCGACAAGCGGTAAGAAATCTCTGCCTTCAGCAGTTGGAGGCACGTAGTTCGCCTGCCATTCGAGCGATCGGTTCAGGCCATGCGCTGCCGCCGCAAGGTGGGCTCCACCGCATGCATCATTGCCTCGCGTTCGAGACCACCCCCGAGGAAGTCGTTGAGCCGTTCGGCGGTCGCCCGCGGCCGTGCGAGTGTCTCATGGTAATCGACTGCCATGACTTGTACGTGGTCGGCGTTGCGTGTCAGGAACTCCCTGACCGCTTCGAACTGTCGCCGATAAATTTCGGCGAGGCGCTCCGGACTGGCGCTGGCACCGGATTTTCCCAGCTTTTTGAGCATTGCGTTCTGCGAAGTGATGACTTCCGCCAGGATGCGTTCCATGAAGATCACGCGATAACGATATTCGGACGGCAGCTTCGGTAGCAGTGGCGCGACGATCTTCACCGCGCGCCCCTGTGCGCGCCGGATCCAGCGAGGATCCCGTCCGATCGATTTGACCGCTTCGTATTCGAAGTAACCGCGCGGATTATGCTCATCCGCGCCACGTGCTCCGTCGGTAAGTGGTTCGAGTCCGCCGGCGCTTAACATTTGCATCATCATCGCCGTTCCCGATCGCGGAAGACCGGAAACAACGATGATTTCATCGTGCAGTGGGGGCAAGGTTTTGGGTTTCCCTACTGCACCGAGCCGCGCGTCGGGCAACTCGGCCGGTATGCAGGACTGGTCCCGATCCAATGCACCGCTTTCACGGAACGCGCGCTGTCGGCGCCGCGCGACGGCGGCGAATACGCGGTGGCGGGCGGCGCGTTCGGGGTCGTCGAGCTTCGTCCGGTAAAGCTTCGCCAGGCGCCGGTGTGCGTCGACCAGCAGCATGTTTTGGGATACGGCCATTTCAAAAGCGCGAACGGCGTCATCGATACGCCCCAGCCATTGGCAGGCAATCCCGCAGCAGTGATGGGCCTGGGGATTGTGATAAACGAGGCCGATGGCCGCCAGCGCTTCATCCAGCGCGCGGCGCGGCCGCCGGCGCCCGAGCCAGACCCGGCAAAGGCCCAGGCGGGCGTTGGCGTTAACCGGATCGATATTCAGCATTTGTTCGAACGCAGCTGCCGCCTCGTCGTAGCGCGCGAGTTTTAGCAAGGCATCGGCTTTGGCAAAAAGCAGGCTCGGCTGATTATGCGTCTGGACCTCGCCAACGCGTTCGAAACATGCGAGTGCGCCTTTCGCATCGCCGTCAGCCAGGCACAGACGACCCTCGAGGTAATGCAGGGAACCGTGATTGGTGACCGCCCGCCGCCGCAATCTCATGCGTCGCATGCGTTCCTCGCGAGTCAATTCTTTTTCGTCCGCGTCCTTACGGCTGCCGGACGCCTCCGCGATTGACGTCAGTTCCTCGCGTGCCTTCGCTGCATAAGTTTGTTTGCGCGAACGAATGTCGTTGAGGATTTGGCGTGCTTCACCGCTTTGTTCCATCGTCAGCATGCAGCCGAACAACTGCACGCCGAAGCGGGTTTCCTCCGGCCATCGCTCCCACAACGATTCGAGCACCGGCACGGCCTCCCCCGGTCGTTGCGCGTCGATCAGATCGCGCGCGAGGTTGTAGCGCAGTTCGCGCAGGGTATTCTGCGCGGCGACCAAGACGTCCTCGTCGGGTGAATCGACGTAGCCCAAGTCAACCAGCTGTTGCATCGCATCTGCGGTATCGACCGGATCGGCGTGCCACCCAGGTGGATGGCTGCCGTCATCACCGGCGATCGCATCCCAGCTCTCCACGAATTCAACAACCGGTTTCCGATCGAACGCCGTCACCAGCACCTTGCCATCCATGTCGCGGCCAACCGCGAGACCGAACAGGGTCAGGACGGTGGGGGTGATGTCCAACAGGCTCGCGCCGAACACCAATTCATCGAGCTTTATGGCGGGACCGCGCATGGCGAACACCCCGAACGGCCGGTGCTCTTCCGCCGCGCCCGCCGGCTCATTCGGGATCTCGCGGGGGCGTAGATGATCGGCGTGGAACCCATGATCGGAGCACAGGATGACCGTTGCGTCTTCACCCGCGAGATCCGTCAAAGCCCCGAACATCATGTCATGGAAGCGGTAGGCGCCTTCGACGACGTTTTTGTACAGGTCGAAATCCGCCTCGGCGACCCATGGCAGCCGTGGTGGGTGGTATTTCATGAAGCCGTGACAGAAATGGTCGATGGCATCGTAGTAAACAGCCGTGAAATCCCATGGCTCGAGTTCCATCACGGCCGTCGCTGCGGCATGGACGCTGGCGCACTCCGCCAGTACCTTGGCGACACTGAACAGGCGTTTGTCCTCGTCCTGATCGATAGCCGCCGCCTGGGGAACGAAAGGCAGCAACTGTTCCGCATCGATTTCCCAGGGATGAACGCGGAATTGCGACAGGGGTTTGATCAGGCGTTGCGGATGCACCGTCCCCGGGCGCATCGGCCACGGTTGGTCCAGCGCCCGTACCGCCGTTTGAAAATGATTGGACACCATCACCCCGTTGATCGGTTCGACTGGGTGCGACGGCCACCAGCCGATGATGTTACTGCGCTTGCCATTCTGATTGAGGATATTCCATACGGCCTTCGTGCGGCGGCCGAGATTGGTGATGGGCCGGACCTGCCCGCTGGCGGGATCGGGTTCACTGAAACCGTGGACGCCGTGCTTGTAAGCGCGCTTGCCGGTCGCAATCGATGTCCATAGCATGGGTGAGAGCACCGGCATCAGGGTGCTGAGGTTGCCCATCACACCTTGTGTGAGAAACCGTTCGAGGTTCGGCATCGCACCGCTGTCGATGAGCGGCGTCATGATTTTCCAGTCCGCCGCGTCCCACCCGATCAGTAGGACCTTGTCGGTTAATGGTGGGGCCAAGGGCTTGTTACGCGCGCGAATCGCGCACCGTGCGATCAGAGCGTGTCGCGATCGCTAGTACGGGGAATCAATGCGAGATCGCGGCGTTTGCGCCGCATGGCCAGTACGCTGCCGGCACCTGCGGCCAGCATCGCGAGCCCGTGGGCGGGCACTGGAACACCCGTCGCGCCGACGGCGATGGCCGTATCGGGCGTGTCCTCATACGCCCATTCGACGATTTCCAGTCGCCGGTCCTCGCCCTCGAGATCGAACAGGATCGCCGCCCAGCCGTAAAAGGTATCGCCGCCCTCGGTAAAGCTGAAGCCGAAATAATTTAAGGACCCAGGCGCCTGGTTGAATCTGCCGTTATAAGCCGCCCCCACTACATTTGCATTCATTAGGCCGTAATTGCCGCCCCCACTACATTTGCATTCATTAGGCCGTAATTGTATTGGCCGCCAATGGATGAAGTCGACGAATTAAAAGACATCATCATCCGCCCGGTCTGGCCCGGTGCGCCAAAAACGTAGGAGCCTGATCCCATCGGGCCCATCATCGCCGGACCAACTAGTACATTCGGGATCACATTGTTTGACAACTTAGCTATGTCTTGTGGTTCAGGGTCCCCACCGTATTCCATGACCACACCGTTGCCGTTGTTGCCGCTGTCCAGATGGAGATATCCTTCGACACTGCGAATGGTTTGCGCGGCACCGTAGCTCGTGGACCCGGTTTCAACAAAGACGGTACCAGTGCGCCGCAGGACGAAATCCGGCGTGCCGCCGCCATCGACATCCCAAAGCACGGAATTGTCGAACAGGACGGAGGTCGCTTCTGGCTCGGGTACCAGGCCATCGGGCGCTTTCGCGTCGATCGACACCGGTGTACCCGAAAAGTGAATGATGGCAGCGGATACTACTGAGGGCAGCGAATAGAGCACGCCCACCGTCGTGGCGACGCCGCTCAAGCGTCGCTGGTAAGACGCTTTCGCGCGGTCGCGTTTCCGCCGTCTAGCGTTCTTTCCGGACATCAGGTTTTTCGTTCATGCCTCGTAGTTCGAATGACCGCAAAGGCTCGCGTCGTCTTGGCAACGTAATACCACGACGCATCCGCGTGGATGGTATCGCTTCCCTCGACAAAGACCCGGGAACGGCCAGATTCTTCAACAGATTTTAACACTTGGCCGATCGGCTCCGTACAGGCGGTTCAAGTCGGTACGACGACCGGATCTCCGTGCTCGGCGCTGTGTGTTTCGGCCTCCTGCTGCCGTTGCCACATCGATGCATACAGGCCGCCGGCTTGCAGCAGTTCCGCATGACGGCCACGCTCGGCGATCGCGCCTTCGCTGAGTACGATAATTTCGTCCGCGTCCACTACGGTCGACAGGCGGTGGGCGATGACCAGGGTCGTGTGCCCGCGTGACACCTCCTCGAGCGCCTCCTGAATTTCGCGTTCAGTTCGTGTATCGAGAGCCGAGGTGGCCTCGTCGAATATGAGGATACGGGGTTGCTTGAGGATGGTGCGTGCGATGGCCACGCGCTGTTTCTCGCCTCCAGACAGCTTCAACCCACGTTCGCCGACCATGGTCTCATAGCCGTCGGGTGAGCCCATGATGAAAGCGTGTATCTGGGCGAGCCGCGCCGCCTCCTCCACCTCGGCCGGACTCGCCCCAGGCCGACCGTAAGCAATGTTGTAGTAAATCGTATCGTTGAACAGCACGGTATCTTGCGGCACGACGCCGAAGGCATCCCGCACGCTGCGTTGCGTAACGTGGCGGATGTCCTGCCCGTCGATACGTATTGAGCCGCGGCTCACGTCATAGAAGCGAAACAGAAGGCGCGCGATAGTGGATTTTCCCGCCCCGCTGGCACCGACGATCGCGACGCGACGTCCGGCCGATACAACGAAGCTCACATCGCGCAGGATCTCGCGACGTTCGTCATAGGCAAAAGAGACCCCGTCAAATTCGACCCTGCCCGGACCTTCGTCCAGCGGCCTTGCGTCTTCGGCATCGGTGATTTCGGTATTAACGTCGAGCAGGTGAAACATCGCTTCCATGTCGGTTAACGATTGCTTGATTTCACGATAGACGAATCCGAGGAAGTTCAACGGCATGTAGAGCTGAAGGAGATAGGTATTCACGAGAACGAAATCACCGACCGTCATCGAGCCTGCAAGCACACCCTGTCCTGCCATCGCCATGACGATGGTGAGCCCGACGCCGATGATCGATGCCTGTCCGATATTGAGTAGAGCAAGCGAGCTTTTACTCGTTACCGCTGCACGTTCGTATCGCGCCAGAGACCGGTCGAAACGATTTGCCTCATAATCTTCGTTGCCAAAATACTTCACGGTCTCGTAATTCAGGAGACTGTCAATCGCGCGGGTATTCGCTTCCTGATCGGATTCATTCATGCGGCGTCGGTATTTGAGCCGCCACTCGGTTACCGCGAGTGTGTAGGTGATGTAGCTCGCGATGGTGACGAAGGTCACGATCGCATACCAGGCATTGAACAAGAACCACAGAATGCCGCATACGAGGCTGATCTCCAGGAAGGTAGGAATGATGTTGAACAGCATGAATGTCAACAGGAAATCGATGCCCTTGGTGCCACGTTCGATGGCACGTGACAGGCCGCCGGTTTGGCGTTCCAGGTGAAATCGGAGCGCCAACTTATGGAGATGACGGAATGTCTTGAGGGACACATTGCGGATCGCGCGCTGCGCCACCTTGGCGAACACTGCGTCACGCAGTTCAGCGAAGGCAATGGCCATGACCCGCAACAGGCCATAGCCCAGCAATAACGCAATGGGCAGCTCCACGGGCAAGCGCGCTGGATCGGAAAACTGGTCGACCATGACCTTGTAGAGCATCGGGGCGTAGACCATTGCGAGCTTGGCGCAAACGACGAACGCGAGTGCAACGACGACGCGCAGTTTGATACCGGCTTGTTCGCGCGGCCAGAGATAGGGCGCGAGATCCCTGAGTGCGCTCCATTCGAATGAAGGGTCTCGCTTTCTCCTCGCGTGTGTCCGTGCAATCTCTGCCATGATCTTCAATCTATATGCTGTGGTGGCCAAGTATACCGCCGGACTCGCGTCGGCACCGTGGACCCGAGCCGCTGCCGCTGTTGGTATTTATTGACATCGCGGTTACGCTTGACTATGAACTGGACATCGGGATTTTCACCGGCGGGTCAGCCACAGGGCGAGACACGTCTTCCTGACATTACCCGATCGATAAAATACGTGATCCGAATTACGAGACAGAATTCTATTCGCCCGCAAGGAGAAAACCGGGATGCAATTGATCAAACGAGCAACTGTCGACAAATACGCCTTCGATAACCGCGACGAAGTCGTACTAAAAGTCACGCAGGGCGAAGCCTTTCAACTCGAGACCGACGACGCCCTCACCGGCCTCATCGACGATGACAGCGACGATCCCAAGGTGCATACCTTGACCGGCGAGCATCTCGCCCGCCTCACCCAGCAGTGGCCGCCGTTATACAATCCCGTGGTCGGTCCCATTTTCGTCGAGGGTTGTGAAAACGGCGACGTCTTGGCCGTGACCATCGACTGGGTCGATCCCTGGCGCTACGGTTTTTCTGGTGTGCTGCCGGGCATCGGGCCCTTAGGTGACTCGCTCACCTTCAAGGAATGTGCCGAACCGCACGTTCAAGTCATCGAGCACTTGCCGGGTCCAAGTGGACATACGCGCGACGGTAAAGGGAAATATTCCGACAAACTGACCTGGGACTTGCAGCCCTTTATCGGCACCCTGGCGACCGCTCCCGAGCGTGAAGTATTCACTTCCGTGCTGGGCCAGGGGCCATTTGGCGGCAACATCGATTGTCGCGATATCTGTGCCGGCCACACTATCTATCTCAATTCGTATAACGAGGGCGGGCTGCTATACGTGGGTGATGTTCACGGGGGCCAGGGCGATACGGAGTTCACCGGCATTGCCGATGAAACGCGCTCCACTGTCCAGATGAGCTGCGCTGTGATCAAGAACAAGCGCCTACCCTGTGTTCGTATCGACAAGCCGGACAGTGTCGTGGCCATCGGCATTAATTTACCGATGGAACAGGCCGTCCTCGATGCCACGCGGAACCTCATGGTATGGCTGGCGGAAGACTACGGCATCGAAAACAAAGACATTTACATTCGCATGTCCTGCGATCCGGCGTTTCGCGTGCGCGTGTATCAAATGGTACGCGCCATTACGCTACAAAACGTGGTGGGCGCCGAATATCCCAAGGAGCGCCTCTTCCCGGCCTTGTAGGCGCAGAGGAGCCGCTGAACATTTCAGGCGGCGCGAGGTAAACTACGGGATAAGCCTTAATCGTATCGCTTGGAGGCCCGCATGCTTGAAGTTGATGTCGCCGCCCTCGACCGTGTTGAGACGACCCTCAACTACCTCGATTACACCGGTGAGCGGCCGGCTTACTACTTGTACGAAACCGAACAAGGCCAGGTGCCGCCCCGGCCTGGGGCCGATCGGCAGACGGTCAGCGTGTTCGATTTACGCGCGATCATGGACACGGTCTCGCTGGACGAAAACGGCTTCGCCGCCGTACGGCATTCTTCATCCACCAGCGATTTTTACAACGACGGCGTGATAAGGACGGACTACTACCCGGAATCGGAAGCGATCGTTAAAGCCAGGACGGGAGCTATCCGTGTTCATGCCTTCGATCACAACGTCCGTAACAAGCCGCTGTCCGAGCAGGACGGGTCAGGCATACGCGAACCGGTACGCTTCGTACACAACGACTACACGGAAAAATCCGGTCCGCAGCGCGTACGTGACCTCATGGGTGACGAAGCGGAAGACTTGGCCCAACGCCGTTTTGCATTTATTAACGTTTGGCGGCCGCTCATGCAGCCGGTGATCGATATGCCACTTGCCGTTTGCGACGCCAAGAGCATCGAACCGTCGGATTTCATCGCAACTGATCTCAACTACGAGGACCGCGCCGGTGAGGTCTACAGCGTGCGGCACAACCCCGCGCACCGCTGGTTCTACATCTCACAGATGCGTCAGGATGAAGTGCTCCTGCTCAAATGCTTCGATTCAGCCCGGGACGGGCGTGCGCGCTATTCGGCGCATACCGCCTTCAAGGATCCGGGCGCGCCCGCCGACGCGCCGGCGCGGCAGAGTATCGAAGTGCGGACCATCGCATTATTTGCATCCTAAGACCAAACCCGCACGGTTGACTTCATACTGTGCCCCCCCGTAGGGTGCGCACCAAGCTTCAAATTTCGGTGGCGGCGACCACCACGGGAGACCGCAATATGCACGTCGGCATGGCATCCATTTTCCAGAATCCGGGCCGCGACAGCGGCGTCAGCGATTATTCCGTCATTCAACAAGACATGGCCTTGGCACTGAGCGCGGAAGGCCTCGGTTACGATTCGGTGTGGGGCGTGGAGCATCACTTCACCGACTACACCATGACACCGGACGTCGTTCAGTTTCTTGCGTTTGTCGGCGGGCATTGCAAGAAGGTCAAGCTCGGCTCGATGGTGGTGGTCTTGCCGTGGAACGATCCCATCCGGGTTGCAGAGAAAATCTCCATGCTCGACTGCATGACGGACGGGCGGGTGCTGTTCGGCATCGGCCGCGGCCTCGGACGCGTCGAATTCGAGGGCTTCCGCGTACCGATGGGGGAATCGCGCGAGCGTTTCGTCGAAAGCGCAGAGATGATCCTGCAGGGGCTCGAACAGGGCTACTGCGAGTACGACGGTAAATACGTCAAGCAGCCGAGGGTACGAATTCGCCCCGAGCCGTTCCGCTCGTTCAAAAACCGCACTTACGCGGCCGCGATTTCACCCGAATCCTCCTTGATCATGGCGCGGCTCGGCATTGGCATCCTCGTCATTCCTCAGAAGCCGTGGGAAGAGCACGCCGCCGAACTCGCTGAATACAACAAGCTGTTTCTCGCCGAACAGGGTGTCGCTGCGCCGCGCCCGTATATCGCCGGCTGGGTGGCCTGCGACAAGGACGCGGCCAAGGCGGAGGCGATAGCGCGCAAGTACATTGGCGGTTACTGGCAATCCGTGGTCAAGCACTACGAAATGCAGAGTGATCATTTCGAGCACACCAAGGGCTACGAATATTACAAGCGGCTGACCGAGACGATGGAATCGGAAGGCGTGGACGGCATGGCGGAATTCTTCATGAGCCTGCAGGTCTGGGGTACGCCCGAACAGTGCTACGAAAAGGTCAAGGATATCCACGCCCGCACCGATTGCTGCGGGTTCACGGGTGTTTTCAGCTACGCCGGGATGGAACAGAAAATGGCGCAGGACAACCTGAGCCTGTTTGCGCGGGAAGTCATGCCGGAACTCAAGAAACTCGGCCACAGCCCGCCGTTCGACATGCAAGTCGACGGTCCCCCGGCGTTCATGCGGGACGACAGTAAAGCGGCCTGAGTGGGACAACCGCCGCCGGTCTCAACGGCGGCGGTTGCCCCGACGAAGCTTCAACCCGCCATTTTCAACTCTGGGGCGGCGGGGTGCATGGCGGCCGCGGCGCTGTCGCGCCCGTCGATGCGGGCGAACCACGCGGACAGGTTTTTGAGGTCTGCCTCCAGCGGCTGACCGACGCCGCGGCAGAAATCCAGACAGCAGTAGAGCACGATGTCGGCGAGGGTAAAGGCGTCGCCAGCGACGTAGTCCCGGCCCGCAATCAGTCCATCCAACCATTCTCGCGCGGCCTTGGCTTTGGCCTTGAGTCCGTCCGCCGCCTCGGGTATGCAGACCATGCGGTCGCGGAAAATGTCGATGCCCTCGGCGTAGCGAAAGCCGTTGTACATGTGCTCGGTAACGTTGAGTTCGACGCGTCGCAACCACATCCGTGTATTTGACCGCGCCAGTGCGTCGGCGCCGATCAATACCGGTTCGGGATGCAGCTCCTCGAGGTACTCGCAGATTACCACCGTCTCGGCGATTATCGTGCTGTCGTCGAGCTCGAGCGCCGGCATTTGTCCGCCCGGGTTCTTCTTGACGTAGGGTTCGGCACGGTTTTCGCCTGCCAGCAGGTCGAGATCTTCGGTCGGCAGATCCAACCCCTTTTCCAATGCGAACATACGGACTGCCCGCGGGTTCGGTCCGAAGGAATTCAGTAATTTCATTGCATGTTCTCCTCGTGGGACAGACGCCTGATCAGTTTCTTCTAACGATTTTCACGTGGCCCTGGCGTCGGCGTTCATGATGGGCATCGAACTTATATGACGCGAGCGTCTGGAGGTCAATGCACGCGCCGAGGCCAGTGGCGAGCTGCCGGATCGACGCCAATCTAGCCGCCGCCCCGAATCCGGCCCACGGCAACGGGTATTTTCGCCCGCGGCTCGTCGCCCGCGGCGCCAGGGTGGTGGGAACTACGTCCTGATTGAACTCCGGGCTATGGTCGTCATCTAATTTGCAGCGCGCCCGCCGGATAACGCACTGGAGCCTCCTCATTGAAATTCATCCATAAAACCCTATGCACTGTCTTGTTCACCACCGCGACACTCATTGCCCTGTCCGCAAGCGCTGCAGGCGACATCAAGGTGCGGACGCTCGACGGGCAGAAGGCCATGCTCGCGGAATATTTCGAGCCCGGAAAGTGGACACTCGTTATGATCTGGACCACTTACTGCGGTGTTTGCGCCCAGCAATATCCGATCATCAGCGCATTGCATAACGAACGTCACGAGGAGGATCTCAAAGTCGTCGGCATTTCGGTCGATGGTTATCGGTACACTGAGGAAGTTCGTGTTTACATCGCCAACCGCCCTCCCTCATTCGATAGTGTGATCGGCGAGATCGCCGAAATCGCCCCGGGTTTCAACGAGACGACGGGTGAAGAATTCAAAGGAACACCGACCTATCTGCTGTTCGATCCCCAGGGACAGATTGCTGCGCAGACCGTCGGTCCGATCAAGACCGAGGCGATAGACCGCTTCATTCGCGATAATCCGTCGTAATCGGCGCGTTACGCTAACAACGCGCGATTAGCGCACCACCCTCCTCGTTTTTACGGTGACGGGAGCCGCATCCAGCCCGGCGTAGATACGCCACGCTTTCATTGATTTTGTGCATCGCAACGTTTAATCTGCAACCGTTCCATGCGCTATGATTCATCGTTCGATTGCAAAACAACCGTTACTAATTATAATTTCGTTCAGATTTCAACTGTTAATTATTGATATTTAAGGTGTTAATAGACTACTATTTGGAGTAGACACTTTAGGTTCCACAAGTAACATGTTGAAAAATATTAAAATAGTAGTATTCACTGCCCTGCTTGTGCCGGCGCTGTCGATAGCGAGCGAACCGCCGGAGATGATCGCGGGCGTTGCGCTCGATTGCCCGGATCCACGCGCCGAAACCCCGTTGGCGATCGAATATGGCTCGGCAGGTATCATTCAGAACCTGGCGGGGCACCCCGATTCGATCCGCGAGGTCGCTGGCCGGCTGCTCGACGAGGCATTGACCAGTGAAGCCGACGACCCCGCGGGTTGTGGGTCTGGCTGTACGGATTCGGAACGTGCCGAGGTCGTTTATCGCGTTGCGCCGATGTCCTTGTTAGCGGCCGAAGACCAACACGATGTCTGCATCAAGTTGGATACCGAGACCAAGGAGAAGCCCCTGCTGTTCGAACCGAGGGAGTTCGAATCGGTCGACGCGCTGAACGATTGGATCATGGATTTCTCGCAGGGCTGGGGCGAAGACGGCAAATTATTGTACGAACGCTGTTATTCGAATTGCAGCCCGCGTTACACTTTTCTGATCGCCGAGCACACTTCGGGTTATGCCGTGCGAACCGAAGTGCATTGTGGGCTTGCCCGGGACAGGTCGAACGACCAGTATCGTATTTCGACGGCTTTGCGCCGCAGTTGCCCGGTCAATTGAGCAAACCGGCCGTCGCGGTTGGCGAGGGCGATTCGATGAACCGCCCGATACTATCTCCGGTAACCTGGGCGAAATCCCTGGCCTGGCCTGCTCTGCTGGCGTCCTCGGGTGGCATATTAGCGCTCGGATTCTCGCGTGGTGGCGAAACGCTTTACTTCAACCTGTCCTATGGGTGGATCGTCGCGTGGCTGTTCCTGCTGGAGCGGCGGTTCGTCTACCGCGCCGATTGGCGGCGGGCGGATGGCCAAACCGGGCCGGATTTGAGTCACACCCTGCTGAACAAAGGCTTGGTCCAGCTCTTCATCGTCACCTTTCTAACACTCGGCCTGATCGACGGCCGCGGCGGTACGTTTATGTCGATCAAGCCGCTGTGGGTACAGGTTCTGTTCGGGCTCGTCGCAACGGA
Organism: Gammaproteobacteria bacterium; assembly: GCA_963662545.2. GTDB lineage: Bacteria > Pseudomonadota > Gammaproteobacteria > JAYYZW01. The sequence continues at coordinate 1,821,369 of CAXXLL010000002.1, read as the reverse complement.
GCTTGGCTTGTATTGGGCACACCGAATGGCGCATGAATGGCCCCTAGTGTGGCGCTTCCACGCCGTGCACCATAGCGTCGAGCGCCTGTGGCTGGTCAATACCGGCCGGTTTCACTTCGTGGATTCATTTTTAAGCGTCTTCGCCAGCCTGCCGTTTCTCTTGCTGAGCGGTATATCCATGGACGCCGTCATCTGGGTCAGTGCGATCACAGCCTACATCGGGATCCTGACTCACTGTAATGCAGACATGCGCTGCGGATGGCTGAATTACGTCTTCAACACCCCCAATCTACACCGCTGGCATCATTCGACCGACACCCAGATTGGCAACAACAACTACGGCGAAAACCTGATGCTATGGGACATGCTGTTCGGCACTTATTACCACCGTCCAAACGAGCACGTAACGACCATCGGCATCCGCGAGCATATGCCCGAAAAATTCGGTGCTCAGCTGATCGTGCCTTTCATCTGGGACCGCTATCAATCCGCCGCATGAGGCGGATGTAAAATCCCGATCCCGCGCAGCCACCACCACCCGGCCCGCGCGCCGGCCCGGATCAACCACCGCCTCGGTTGGACACCGATGGCGTTGGCGACCATGTGAACCACCGTGCGCACGTGAGCTAGCCCGTACATGCCGGCCGCGATGCGTTGATAGGTACGCCCGCACACCCGGCGATCGTAGGCAGGACCGTCGCGAAGCGCCGCCAGATTCGCGCTGTAGTACGCATACGCCAGCTCATCGTCGCCGGTCTCGCCGACCCGGCCCAATGCAATCCTCAAACGGGTCCAGAAGCTCATCGGGCTTTTTTCGGCATACCGCGCATAATGCGTCCTGAACAATTGGTAATGATGCGCCTCGTCTTGTGCAATGCGGTGGCAAATTTGCTTTAGCACGGGTTCCGAGGTGTGGTCGCGAACGGCCGAATAATACGAACAAGTGCCGGATTCCACGACGCAGCGCGCCAGCAGCTCGCCGGTGGCAGAGCCGCGAACCGATCGCGAAGTGTCCAGAGGGATCCGGTAGCCCTCGCGGAATCGCCTAAGGCTCGCCGCGAAATCGAACTGCGGATCGACGGTTTCGGCCCAGCGCCCAAGCGCCGCGCCGTGTTGGGCCTCTTCGACGCCCCAGGCAGTCGCGGCCGCCTTGAAAACCGGGTCCTCAGCGAACACCTTATGGAGATAGGTGACGTAATCTGCACTATTGGCCTCGACCAAGGCCGCCGTTTTTACGGCCGCCAGCAGCGGCGCGGTTACAGCGCCGGGATCGAGGCGGTCCCAGGCGATATCGTCCAATTTCCAGCGGGGTGCCACGGCGTCGCTAGTCTCCTGATGCAGGTAATGCACTGTCGACCGCCCGCAAGCGATCGGACTGGCGCGGTTTGGGTATCATGGGCAGCAGCGCCACCGCAAGAAGGGCAAACAGGAATGGCCTGCGGCAGCAAGCATTTGATGCGCAGCCGCGCCTGTATCCGGATGCGGCAGGCGTATTGTAACAACCCGCAGCGCCAATCGGGGTACGATCAGCGCGTTGGAGCTCATGTTCGCGAAGCGAGAATGTAGGAGCGCTAGGATATTTTTGTGAAGGATTGAGGAGCATAGTGGCGAGGACGTGAACAAAAATTCGTCAGGAACGAATTTTCGCGACAGCCTCGTAGGGGTGAAGCGCAAGGATGCGTTGAACAAAAATTCGTCAGGAACGAATTTTCGCGACAGCCCTGTAGGGGTGAAGCGCAAGGATGCGTTGAACAAAAATTCGTCAGGAACGAATTTTCGCGACAGTTCTGTAGGGGTGAAGCGCAAGGATGCGCTGAACAAAAGCTTCTAACAAATGGAGCGCATTCCCGCATTCGCGGTAGCACAATGATCAGCTCCTGGCGCCGGAGCGCCATCGACGTGCATGCCTGAATCGAGTCGACAACCCACTCAGCGTCACAAGTTCACCATAGCGCCGCACTTGCCGGCAAGCCTGGGACCAGTTCGGAAACTCCTGGCCCGACTGATCGATAGCGTCCTCGGGCTCGACCGCTGGAACTCGATCTACGCCAAGATTCCGTACCATCTGGATCCCCATACCTTTGCTCGTTGCACACTCGACGCAATCGGCGTCGACATGACCATCGACAAGGACTCTTTCGAGAATATCCCTGCTGATGGGCCGTGCATCGTAGTCGCCAATCACCCGCACGGGGCCCTGGACGGCGGGGGCATGATTGAAATTCTCATGCGGCGACGCACCGACGTCCGAGTGATGGCGAATCATCTGCTGCAAGGTTTCGCGGAATTCGAATCCGTGTTCATTGGTGTCGATCCGTTCGGCGGGCGCGCCGCGGCGCATATCAATTTCCGGGCGGTCCGCGATGCCATGAAATGGCTCAAAAATGGTGGCTTGTTGCTCATCTTCCCCGGCGGCGAAGTATCGAGCGTCGATCTCCGCGCGCGCACCATTGTCGATCCACCGTGGGATTCGGGGATCGGCTGGCTGGTCGAAAAGAGCGGTGCCCCAGTCGTGCCAGCCTTCATCAGCGGCCGTAACAGCGTCTTGTTCCAAATCGCAGGACTTTTGCATCCCCACCTCCGCACGGCGCTGCTGGTGCGCGAATCGCTGAACCATCGAGGGACCGTCATCAAGGTCAAATGCGGCCGCATCATCGAAGCCGATACGCTCAAGCTCCTGGGCAGCCGGGACGCCATCGCACCCTATCTGCAGACGAGTACCTACCTGATCAAGGCGCGCGACGCTTACAGGAAACCGTGGAGACTCAAGCGATTCCCCGAGCCCGGTACCCTCGACGTTCCCATCGGCCCGCCGATAGACGCGGGTCTGCTCGGCCGCGAGGTCGCAGTACTGTCACCCGACCATTGCCTCGTGCGCAACGGCAAGCTCGAAGTCTGGTACGCAGACGCCGATCAAATCCCCTGGCTGCTGCAAGAGATCGGCCGTCTGCGTGAACTGACCTTTCGACAGGTGGGCGAAGGCACCGGCAAGAGCGCGGATCTCGACTTGTTCGACAGCTACTATATCCACCTGTTTGTATGGGACAGTGAGTCGAAGGCCGTCATTGGCGGTTACCGCCTTGGTGAAGGGGATCGCATTCTCGCGCGATTCGGCGCCAAGGGACTCTATGTACGTTCGCTGTTCCGGCTGGAACGTCAACTGGAGGAAGAACTGCATTCCGCGCTCGAGGTCGGGCGCTCTTTCGTCAGGCCCGAACATCAGCGTAATTATTCGTCATTAATGCTCCTGTGGAAGGGGATCGGGGCCTATGTCGCGCGGCACCCGCGCTACCGGGTGTTATTCGGCCCCGTCAGCATCAGCAATGACTACCACCCGGTCTCTCAGCAGATCATCGTCCGCTTCCTGCAGCGCAACTCTATGGAGCCGAAGCGGGCGAGCCTGGTTAAACCGCGGCGGCCTTTTCGCTCGAAGCATGGCGAGGCGCAGCTCGTCGATCTCAACGTCAGCGACCTGCGCATCATTGCGAGCCTTTTGAGTACGGTCGAAGACGTGGATGTCGGGATCCCGGTGATCTTGCGTCAATACCTCAAGTTGAACGGCCGCATTCTCGGCTTTAATGTCGATCCGGATTTCAACAACGCGATCGATTGCTTGTTGTGGGTCGACCTGGCCCGCACCGAAGTGCCGCTGCTGCGCAAATACATGGGCGTCGAGGGTGCGGAACGCTTCCTCCTTCACCACGGCCTTTCCCGACGCGACGCCGCGATCGACCGCTAACCCACAAAAAAAAGGGGCTAAGAGCCCCTTTTTTCGTGTTCTAAGCACCACGTACTATGCCGCTTCGCTCGCTGCGTCGTCGTCCCAGCTCTTGAGAACCGGCAAAACCTCCTCGGCAAAGAGCTTCTGGCTCCGCTCGGCCACCTCGAACGGGATGCCGGCGAATCGAAAAGCGCCGAGCATCCCGGTCGGCCCCATGTCCTTACGACGTTCCTCGAACTGGCGCAGCATCTGATCCGGCGTACCCCAGATCTGCTGATCCACGTAGGCCTGCATCATGCCTTCCTTGCCGATCGCACGCATGGCGTCGACCGCATCGCCGTAGGCGGAATACCCCTTGGCCTGCTTGTAGTGCTCGCCCATCAACTCATAGTGGTGCAGCACACTCAGACAGTAATTCGCGATGTATTTCGAGTTTTCTTCAGCGCGGCTCGCGTCGTGGTCGCAGAGGGTTATTTCCGTCAACAGCATCGGTCTGGGGTCGACCCCATGATGTTCGATGTAGGCCTTTTTGTAATCCTCGTATTCCTGCTTCTGTACTTCCTTCGGCTTGTAGTTGAAGGCCATCATCTGGGCCCCGAGCTTGGCTGCTTCCTGTCCCGATTCCGGGCTCATGGCGACCTGGGTGACGCGGTCCTTAAACGATTTGGTCACCTTGGGCCGAATTACTGCACGCGCCTGCTTGAAGAACTTGCCTTCATGCTCCTCCATGACGCCGGTTTCGAGCGCATCGAGGATCATCGGCGCCGCCTCGTCGAAGCGATCGCGTGATTCATCCATATCGATCCCGAACTGCTCGAACTCGCGGCGCGACAAGCCCCGTCCGAGACCCAGTATCAAGCGCCCGCCTGAGAGTTGATCCAGCAGCGCAGCCTTCTCGGCGACGCGCAATGGCTGGATGTTCCACGGCACGATGACGGCGCCGGTCGCGAGCCCGATGCGCTCCGTCTGCGCCGCGAGGTAGGCGAGATAGACGAAATTGTCCGGACAAAACGAATAGTCTGTGAAGTGATGTTCGACGACCCATATGTGGTCGAAGCCCAGCTCCTCCGCATTGATCGCGAGCTTTAGTTCTTCCTCGTAGACCTGGGCATCGCTCATCCCCTCGAAGCCCCAGCTCTGAATGACCTGAATCATGCCTACTTCCATCGAAATCTCCTCGTCGTCCGGTTCGTTAACGCGATATCATCCTGGATTCGGCCCATCTAGTCCATACGGGAACGTCGCCTTTGCTGCAGTGCAATAGAACGATGTTCAGCTTCATCTGAGAACGTAACATGCATAATCTTTGTACCGCCACGATGCTGCTAGCGGCGTTCGCAATGAGCGGATCCCCCGCCTACGGTGATGATATGAGTGATTTCGATGCCATTAAAACAACGATCTACAACTACTTCGACGGCCTCCGTCTGGCCGACCGGGAGCGTTTGGAGAAGGCGTTTGCGGTCGATGCCGGTCATATGAAGGGCTATCTGAAAGGGCAAGACGGTTCCTACGACTTGAGTGTCAGGCCCATGCGCGAAGTGATCGACGAGTGGGCCGCACGCGATCCCAAGCCCGCCATGAAGGGCGAAATTCTCGCGATCAACATCTACAGTGACATCGCCGCGACCGTGTTGTTCGATTTCAACGGGATCTACACGGATTCGTTTCAACTCGCGAAAGTGAACGGCGACTGGCGAATTGTGAACAAGTTTTACATCGGACAGTGAGCGCGTCCGAAGCGGACTCGAAATTTTGAACCGGGCGACGACCAGAGTGTGAGAGTCGTGAAACACACGCCCAATTGCGTCTGCGTGCGGGGCACGGACGACGGCGGTTACGATTGCCTGCGATCGTAACGATGCGCCGCCTGCCCGGCATCGGTGCCGTCGTCGATCCGGTCTTACGTCACGGTGACGCGGCCAGCCACTCCCCGGGACGGAATGCATATACTGTCTCTGGCCTTAGTTCCCTGAACACCTCGAGATTCCTAATCCTGTCCCCGCCAGTCAACGATGGAGATGTAAGCGATGAACGTAAACCATAATGCCGCGACGCAGAAGCACAATTTGCCCGGCCTCGAGCATCAGACCCTGGCCGGCAAGCGCGACGGGCTGAACAACTTCGAGATCTGGCGGCAGACTATCGACGCCGGCGCCGCGACCCCGGTCCACCGTCACGCCTGCGAAGAAGTCATTGTGGTGCTGAAGGGTGAAGGGGTGTGCCGCTGCGGCGACGACGAATTCAAATTCGTCGAAGACGATACCGTCCTCATTCCACCCAATGTCCTACACCAGATCTGCAACACGGGCGATACCGATCTCTACATCATGGCGACGCTCGCAATGGCGCCGGTCAAAGTCGAGACCGAGACGGGGGACGTGATGGAACTGCCCTGGAATCACGAATCGGCATGACATCGGCGCCCGTCGGGCGCGAATCGATTGCCGAATTCGTTCCCGGCTTGCCGCGCCTCGCCTATTCGAGCATAGGCTGTGGTAGCCTGCTCGTGTTTCTGCACGGGATCGGAGGAAATCGCGCCAACTGGGCGCGCCAGCTCAAGGTGCTGGGACAGGATTATCATGCGATCGCTTGGGATGCCCGCGGCTACGGTGACAGCGACGACTATGAAGGGCCGCTAGCCTTCGCCGACTTCAGCCACGATCTTCGGCGCCTACTCGATCACCTAAAGGCGGACACCGCGCATCTCTGCGGGCTATCCATGGGCGGACGTATTGCGCTAGATTTCTACGACCGCTATCCCGCGCGAGTCAAAAGCCTGATTTTATGCGACACCTTCCCCGGGTTCGACGCGTCCTTTTCCCGGGAAGGTCGCGAACGTTTCGTGCGCGAACGCCGGCAGCCGCTCATGGAAGGTAAGGAGTTGTCTGACATCGCGCCGCTAGTTGCGCGCACTTTAGTGGCGCCCGACGCACGTCCCGAAGTGGTGCAGGAACTGATTGACAGCATGTGTATGCTGCATAAGGACTCCTACATCAAGACCATTGAGGGAATGACCCTTTATACCCCGATCACCGACGTTTCTGAAATTCGAGTGCCGGTACAGATCATCGTCGGTGCCGAAGACAAACTGACGCCACCGTCAGTCTCACAAAAAATGGCCGACGCCATCCCTGACGCACGCCTGCTCGTGCTGGAGGGTACGGGTCATATGAGCAATCTCGAATCCCGCGACGCATTCGATCGATGCGTTCGAGAATTTCTGGTCGGGATCGACTAACTGGCTGCCCCCTCAATTATATTGAACACGCTTGATCACGCCTCATCGTCATCCGACTGGATCACATTGACCTCGACAGAGACATGCGACAGCTCCTCGACGTGGCCGATGAGTTGCTTGTAGTAGTCCGCCGGCCGGGGGTTTCGCGTGCCGAGCGAAATGATGGCCGCAAAGTCGTCGGGCCCGATTTTCCAGACATGCAAGTCGGTCATGACATTGTCCGCATCGGCTTCGATCGCCGCGCGTATGAGTTCCCGGGTCGTATCGTCGGCACTGCCGTCGAGCAGGATATGGCTCGAATCGCGGATGAGCTGATACGACCACCGCGCGATCAATATCGAACCGACGATGCCCATCAACGGGTCCATCCAGATCCATCCGAGATATTTGCCGAACCCCAGCCCGACGATCGCAAGAAGGGACGTCAGCGCATCCGTAATGACATGCAGATAGGCCGAGCGGATATTGTGATCGCGGGCGCCGTGATCTCGGTGATGGCTGTACAATAAGCTGGCCGAGACCAGGTTCACAATCAGGCCGAGCACGGCGACGACGAGAGCCGCGTCGAATTGGATCGCACGCGGTTCGATCAAGCGGTGAGCCGACTCCCCGACCATCAACAAGGCGACGAAAGCCAGCGCGATCGCGCTGGCGAAACCGCCCAGGACGCTGACCTTGCCCGTGCCGAAGCTATATGCCGGATCACCTGCATGTGCGCGGGCATATCGATAGGCAAACAGGGTCATGCCAAAGGCGGTCGCATGCGTTCCCATGTGCCAGCCGTCCGCAAGCAAGGCCATGGATCCGAATACCATGCCGGCGACGATCTCGAAGATCATCGCCACCGCCGTGAGCAGCAGGACTTTTGCCGTGGCGCGTTCCTGGCGCTCGGAATCGAGATGAAATTCGTGGCTGTGAAGCCAGCGTTCGGTGGGTAGCTGGGCCATGTTCCCGCCTCGAATTCAGCGGCGCGCGGTGCGAATGCACAGCGGCCACGACACGCTGCGGCGATCTATCGCACCCCAAGCCTCTCGCAGCGTCGCCCGGATGCAATCGACGGGATCCTCATGCCGGGCATCGCGGTAACGCTTAACGGCCGACCAGGTCCCGAGATAACTCAACAACTCCTCGACCGTCCAGTGGGCCGACATCTGCATCGTCACTACGGCAGTAGACGCAAAAGGAAAAGCGATGGCATCGTAGGAATCTTCCACCAGGCTGCGTTCGGGGGGCCAGTAGGGCCGGAGGATATCTCGATAGAAAACGTTTACGACGCTATCGACATCACCGTCCACGGTACACAGATTATAGGTCCAGGCGGAGAGGATCCCATCCGGGCGGAGAATGCGCCTCACTTCGGCAAAAAATGCCGCTCGATCGAACCAGTGCAGTGCCTGACCGACCGTGACGAGGCTGACGCAGTCATCACGCAACGGCACGCGTTCGGCGCGTGCGACGAAGAAGGTGACGCCGGGAGGCCTGTTTGCCTGCGTTACCTGCGCAAAACTGACGTCGCTGGCGACAACGTGCCTGAATCTTGCCACCAGCGGCGCGACGGCCTGTCCGGTACCCGTCGCGCAATCCCACGCAAGATCACGATCCGTGACGAGTGAAGCGAGGTAGTCGAAGAGCGAAGCGGGATACCGGGGCCTGAATCGAGCGTAATCAGGAGCTGCTGCCGAAAAGTGATCGGCGGGCGGTTCCGTCATGTGATGGCTTCAAGTAAGTCGAGCTGTTGGTGCTGTGTGGGTGAATAGAGTACCAGGCGATCGCGGCCGTCGGCTTTAGCCGTGTAAAGCGCGTCGTCGGCTCGCTCCAATAGTAAGTCTGTCGAGCAGCCATCGAGCCCCTGATGGTAGCTCAGCCCGATGGAAACGGTTAGCTGTCCATTTTCACCTTCTTCATGCTTGAACCCAAGGGCACGTACACCTTCGATGATGTTATTGGCCATGAACCGGGCTTCCTGGATGCTCGTGCCAGAAGATACGACGCAGAATTCTTCCCCGCCATAGCGGAACACCAGGTCGCTCGCACGCCGTGCCGACCGCTTAATGACGTCGGCGACGTTGCGGAGCGCCCGGTCACCCGCAAGGTGTCCGTAACGGTCGTTATATTTCTTGAAGTGGTCGATATCAATCATGTAGAAAGCCAGCGGTTCTTCCGCTCTTCGCGCGCGATTGAGCTCGCTGATCGAAAGCTCGTTAAACAATTGACGATTGTAAGTATTCGTCAGCGGATCGGTATGCGACAGGCGGCTGATCGTACGTATGTTCGCTTCGTTCCGCATCATAAATACGTAAACGACAAACGAGGTCGTCATGTGCGCGATCGCGAAAATGAAAATTGACAATGATGCGTACTCCGACCCGCGCAGAAAGAGAATCGTAACGGCTCCGACCAGCGCAGCGACACACCAGAACACACCTTCGCGTGAACCAGCAAGAACGAATGCCACGATCGGAAACAACATTTGCCAGGGTTTGTTGTCGACCAGTTCGCTGCCCGTATAAAGACCGAGCAGCATGAGGACGAGCGTAGCGCCCAGACACAAGCGCACGCAGGTGTCCTGTTGCCAGCGGCCGGCGCGAAGTTGGAAGTGGATGGTGGACATGCCGACGAAATAGACGCCGCAGGCAAGCGTCAAAATATCGATGCCAATCCAATGATAGGCAGGCATGAGCACCGGAGAGACGCACATGGCGACCACGAGGAGCACCTTGAGCACCTCACCCCTGAACTCCGCAACTTTAGCGTCCCCAAATTCCATTATCGTTATAGATTTTTCTTCGCGTGGGCACCGTGTTCTGCTGCCGACGAGCACGAACCCGTCATGCCTGCGTGGCCTCTACGGCACGGCTGGGCAAGCCGTCTGCCGGGGGGGGGTGTAAGGTACAGCATAGTGCGCGATTTACCTATCCGAATAGCACCCGGCCCCGTAGATGGGATCGGCGCGATACTGACCTTATGCCACACGGTTCTGGCTGCGACAGGTTCTTCGCCGTCAATGTTGCAGAAATTTACAATGTGGGCCCGGTTTCATCTTGTCGGTGCTGCAGAATGCCTGTTTGCGAGCAGCGCCCGGTACCGAACCAAAGGCGGACGCGTTATCCTGGAAATCGGCAAATCGAATCCCACCTAGCTGTCGAGAATCCTTAACCCCCGACGTGACCATAGCTGCAAACCCACCGCGTACGCGACGACCACCGATCGTCGAAATCGTCATCGAAATACCGCGAGGCAGCTTTCTCAAGCGCGGTTCCTGCGGTCAGGTTGACTTCGTGTCCCCCCTACCCTGCCCGTTCAACTATGGATCCGTTCCTGACACTATTGGCCTGGACGGCGACTTGCTCGACGCTGTGGTTCTTGGGCCGCGGGTTGCGCCCGGCGCGACCTTGAGGCTTGCTGCGTACGGTTCGGTCGGTTTCATGGACCGCGATATTTACGACGACAAGCTCATCTGCAGCCGCGACCCTATCACCGCACGCCAGCGCCGCGCGATCCTTAACTTCTTTATGCTGTATGCGCGCTGCAAGCGGATATTGAACCGTTATCGCGGCCGTAGCGGCCTTACCCGATGCGAAGGGTGGGGAGACGCACGCGACGCGATTTTACGCGCTCGGCCGCTCGATGATTCGTGGGCCGGTCCCGTCGTACCTTTCTAGCCCGTGTCGCCGGCGCATGGCCTTCGAGGACTGTTCAGTGCTGCCATAGCGCAATCGAGCGAACTAGACATTTTTTATCTCGCGAGTGAGACGGCGTTAGTCAAAGTCTTGATCGAACGTGCGCGAACCACCTCCGAATGCCGGGCAAGCGTCGACCGCGCCGCGCGAGAACTCGTAGCGGGCGTACGGCGCCACCAGAAAAACACGTCCGGGCTACACGCGTTTCTGCGTTATTACGATCTCTCTTCGCAGGAAGGCGTGGTACTCATGTGCCTGGCGGAATCCCTACTGCGCATTCCCGACGCCAACACTGCTGATCGCTTGATCGCCGACAAACTGACAAGCGCCGATTGGGAACGACACCTGGGGGAAAGTCCGTCATTGTTCGTAAACGCCTCGACCTGGGCGTTGATGCTGACCGGTAAGCTGCTCGAATTCGGGGAAGAAGCACGGCATCGGCCGCGGGACTACCTAGCGCAGCTCGCCGGCAAGTTGGAGGAACCGGTGATCCGCAATGCGTTGAAAGCCGCGATGCGCATCATGGCCCATCAATTCGTCATGGCGCGCGATATCGACGGCGCCTGCAGGCGCGCCGCCGCAGAAGGCAGCGACGGCGAGCGCTATTCCTTCGACATGCTGGGCGAATCCGCGCTGACGAGCGAAGATGCTATGCGCTATGAACAAGCCTATGCAGACGCGATCTCCGCCGTCGGCAACGACGACGCCCAAAGCCTGGCGTTAGGGGCGCGGCCCTCGATTTCAATCAAGCTGTCGGCCCTATGCCCGCGCTACGAATATTCTCAGCGCGAACGCGCCGTCGCCGAGTTGAGCGGGCGGATGCTGGGGCTCGCTAATGCGGCGGCCGCCGTCGGCATCGGGCTGACCCTCGACGCGGAAGAAGCCGACAGGCTCGCCATGAGCCTACAGATCTTCGAGCACGTCTATTGCAACCACGGCCGCAGCGGCTGGGACGCGCTGGGGATCGCGGTCCAGGCCTACCAGAAACGCGCGCTGCCCTTGCTGTATTGGCTGCAGAACCTCGCCGCCAGGGAGGGTCGGCGCATTCCTGTTCGCCTGGTCAAGGGGGCTTACTGGGATACCGAAATCAAACGTGCGCAGCAGCAGGGGCTCGCCAACTACCCGGTCTTCACGCGCAAATGCCATACCGACGTTTCGTACCTTGCATGCGTACGGGTGCTGTTGGAAGACTGTCCGGACCTCGATCCTCAATTCGCATCGCATAACGCCCACACGATCGCTTATGTCCAAGCCCATGCTCGCGGGCGCTCATTCGAATTCCAGCGGCTGCATGGCATGGGTGAAGCGTTGTATGAAACCGTGTTAAAAGCATCTGGACGAAGCGATCCGGTGCGGGTTTACGCGCCGGTCGGCGCCCACGAAGACCTGCTGCCCTACCTCGTGAGACGCCTGCTCGAAAATGGCGCGAATACCTCGTTCGTCAATCAAATCGCCGATGAACGAATCGCGATCGATGACATCGTCGCTGATCCCGTGGATTTGGCCGTAGAGTGGGGCAATATCGAACGACGGGCAGACATTCCGCTGCCGGTGGATCTTTTTAGCGCCCGGCGCAATTCCAGCGGCATCAATTTCGCGAACCAATCGGAAATGAACGCTCTGGAATCCGATCTCGCTACGCTGAAAAGCCGCCGCTGGCACGCAGGTGCCATCGTGTCCGAAACTGCGTTCGAGGGTAGCCCCGAAGAGGTCTTCGAGCCCGCGAAATTCGAACGTGCGATTGGGACAGTGAGCTTCGCTGATGCGCAAACGGCACGGGCGGCGCTCAACGCCGCGGCCGCGGGGTTCGCTCCGTGGAACGCACGCCCGGCGGGCGAGCGGGCGCAAACACTCGAAGGCACGGCCGATTTGATTGAGAAAAATCACGTTGAGCTCGTGTATCTATGCATTTGTGAAGCCGGCAAAACCCTGCGCGACGCACACGTCGAGGTGCGCGAAGCGGTGGATTTTCTGCGGTATTACGCTGGCCTGTGCCGGCAACAGTTCGCGCACGCGATCACCTTGCCCGGACCTACGGGCGAACGCAACGAACTGTACCTGACGGGTCGCGGCCCGTTCGTCTGTATTAGTCCCTGGAATTTTCCCCTCGCCATTTTCACCGGGCAGATCGCTGCGGCGTTGGCCGCGGGCAACAGCGTCGTCGCGAAGCCGGCCGAGCAAACGAGCCTCGTGGCATACCGGGTAACGGAGTTGTTCCATCAGGCGGGCGTGCCCGCAGCGGCGCTGGCCTTCACGCCGGGTGATGGTGACCTCGGCGCGGCGCTCGTCAAAGACCCCCACGTAGCCGGGGTCGCATTTACGGGTTCGACCGAAACTGCCCGGGTGATTAACCGAACCCTGGCCGCGAGAGACGCGCCCATCGCGGCATTCATCGCCGAAACCGGCGGGCTCAACGCGATGATTGCGGACAGCTCCGCTCTTCCGGAGCAACTGATCCACGACGTCGTCGAATCGGCGTTCAACAGCGCCGGTCAACGCTGCTCAGCATTACGGGTCCTTTACCTGCAGGAAGAGATCGCCGAGCGCAGCATCGCACTGCTGCGCGGAACCATGGACGAACTCGTCATAGGCGATCCCATGAAGCTCACCACTGACGTCGGCCCCGTAATCGACCGGGCTGCGCGCGAGCGACTCGATCAGCATCTCGAATCGATCGCCGTGGACGGCATCCTGCTGCACCGCTGTAAACTGCCCGAGATCGCTGCCCGCGGATTTTTCTTCGCTCCCGCAGTAGTCGAGATCGAAGGCATCGAACGACTCGAAGGCGAAGTTTTCGGCCCGATCCTGCATCTCGTTCGCTATCGCGGCGACGAACTCGATCACGTGATCGACGCCATCAACGCCACCGGGTACGGCCTGACCCTGGGCATCCACAGCCGTATCGAAAGCACTACGGAGACCATCCGCCAACGCGTGCGCACCGGTAACTGCTACGTCAATCGCGACATGATCGGCGCGGTGGTCGGCTGCCAGCCCTTCGGCGGCATGGGCCTGTCCGGCACCGGACCGAAAGCCGGCGGTCCGCACACGCTTTTACGCTATTCGGTGGAAAAAACTTCGACCGTGAACACAGCGGCGATCGGCGGCAACGCGGCGCTGTTGAATCTTTCTGACGACTTGGGCGAAGGTGAGCACGGGTAAAACCGGTGGAATTCCGGGACCGTCGGCCATGTGAATCATGCCGTAGCTGCCATCCCTGGCAGCACTCGCCTGCCTTCGTTTGGCCCAGTCATCCATGGCCGGTCGTTCGCCGTGAGAAAGCCATGTTAAATGGCTTTTTCTTTCTACTCCGGTTCACCCCAGCAGGATGCGCTCCATGAATTTCATACCGAGTACGCCACCTGCGATTATCGCGATCAAAGCCAATAGGGAACCGACGGCCAGTGTTGAAACACCCGTCACTCCCTGACCGATAGTGCAACCGAGCGCGGTGATCCCGCCGATGCCCATCAAGGCACCGCCGCCAAGATTGCGCAGGGTATCGCCGGAGTCGGCAAATCCGGTCAAACGGAATTTGCCCGTGAGCAGGGCCGCTGTGAGCGCACCCGCCAGCGCGCCGAATACCGTGGCTACGCCAAACCCCGGCACCACGTTGGCCGTGAAGCGCTCGAGGTATTCCATCGTGTCGCCGGTCGGGCGCACATAGCTCAGCGACAGAGGGTTGACGGGCGCATCCGCGAACTCATCATAGGCCAGGCCCGTCAAGGCCCAGCCGGCAACGACGCACAGACCCACGCCGATGCCGCCGATGAGGTGCGGTAATGATGTGCGAAAGCGCGGATCCGCCAGGCAATAAATAAGTATGCCGAGCGCTAGCGCACCGGCGACGATCCCGCTCAGCGTGGTTTCACCGGCGCCCGTGGCGCCAGACAAGAGCGACGCCACGGACTGCGTCGCATCGTCTGCAAGGCCGATGGCCGTGTTATTTTCGAGCAACGCGCGGCCGGGCCCGATAATGCCGCCGACCGTCATATAGGCGAACAGACCGACGACCAACAGGACCACCCCTGCGCGAATATCGCCGCCGCCCAGGCGTACGAGGTTGCGGCTGCTACAGCCGCCCGCGAGCACCATTCCAAAACCGAACACGAGTCCGCCGAGAATGTTCCCCAGCCAGTTGATGCTCGAACCGAGATAGCGCGAATTCGTGAGGTCGACGATCTCGAAATGACTCAGTAGCTGGGTCCCGACGATGGCGACGGCGCCAGCCAGAAGCCAGGCTCTGAACCTGCGGTAGTCACCGAAGGAAACGATGTCCGAAATGGAACCCATCGCACAGAAGTTGGTTCGCTGGACAACGAAGCCGAACACCGCGCCGATGACGAAGCCGCCCCAGGCGAGGTACAGCGGAGCGGCTTCTAGGATCTGTTCTCGCAGTTCCTCCAAAACCAGCTACTCGGCGTCACAGCCCGCGAACTCATCGGCGTCCATCTTGGCCTCGTACACGGGACTGACCTCGGTTCCGGGCGTGAGCCCCGATTTAACCGATGCCCAGTCTTCCGGTTTGAGCACGACTATCCATCCCGCACCGTAAGGATCCTCGTTGACGATACTCGGCGTATCAACCAGTGCTTCGTTGACCGCAACGACCTCGCCCGCGGCAACCGATCGCGCCGGACCGACCCACTTGCCTGATTCGATCGTCGCGCATGATTTTCCGGCCTTGACCGCCCGTCCCACTTTCTTCGGCGTGACAGCCACGAGTTCGCCGGCCATCGCCGCCGCCACAGCCGTCATTCCGATCTTGACGTTACCATCACCGAGTTCCTCGAACCACGTGTGATTCTCGACGTCATACAGCAACTCATCGGGGAGTTCACATCCGCGAACGATTGGCATAGTTGACTCTCCGAGCGTTAGCGATTCTTTTTATCAGGCCGTTCCCTGGCGCAGCGGCTTCGACGAACAGCAAAAATCACCGAGTTTCTGCACCTCGAGTTTGCCGCTGATGAACAGAAACAGGTGCTTCGCCACGTAGTACATCATCTGTTTGCGCTCGGCCGTTCGTTCGTGGGCGGGGTCGAGCGTCAGCAGGTTGTAAT
This sequence comes from Gammaproteobacteria bacterium, assembly GCA_963662545.2. Classification (GTDB taxonomy): domain Bacteria; phylum Pseudomonadota; class Gammaproteobacteria; genus JAYYZW01. Next base: position 1,805,664 of record CAXXLL010000002.1, on the reverse strand, counting down.
GATAAACCAGCTCGCGACAGGTCTCCCGGCAGGCATTGAAGCTCACGTCCGCCTTGGCACCCTGCCGGTGCAGCGCCAGCAGTCTGAACCCTTCGTGCTCGTCGGTAGTCGGGTCCTGCCCGTGCGCTATGAGCCAATGGACGAGTATCGACTCACCGAGAGCGCGCAGGTTCGCGGCGAATGGTTCCGCGGGAACCGGGTCGGCCATGAGCAAATCGATAGCCTGGCCGATGTCATCGAGCGAATTCACTTTAATATGCGTTCTCGCACCATGGCCATCGAATCGGAGATATTCTCGTGGACTCCGACCTTACGCGGGCTTAAGCCCAGGGCGAGGCCCAGCAACTGTGTGAAGTAGAGCATCTTCACCTGGGTCTTTACGTTGAATTTCTTTTCCGCGCGGATCTGGTGCATCTCGAGCCCGGCATGACAGGTCGGGCACTCGGTGGCGATGATGTCAGCGCCGGCCGCCTCCGCGGCATTGAGAATATTGATCACGAGGCGGGTCGAGGTGTCGCAGTCAGACAGCGTATGGGCGCCGCCGCAACAGGCCGTTTTCAGCGGGAAATCGACGTTCTCCGCACCCGCCGCCGCCAGCAGGTCATCCATGAAATGCGGTGCCAGGGTGGATTCGGATCCCGGGCCCTTGTCCTTCTCGGGAAAAATGTGGCGCGGACGGGTATACATGCACCCGTAGTAGTTGGCGATCTTAAGACCGCTCAAGGAGTGCTTGACCATGGATGCGAGCTCTTCTTCACCGATGGCCTCCTTGATCCAGTCGAGCGCGTGAATGGTTTCGACATCGCCGGCCTTATAGGTGCCGTGACCCGCCTTTTTCGACAGCCGCTCGGTAACTTCACGCGAATCCGCATCGTTCGTCAGCTCGTATTCGGCCATTTTCAAATTGAAATAGCAGCCGTTGCACGGCGCCAGGACCACATCGTGCCCCATTTCCTGGCTCGCAATCGACATGACGCGCGACGACAGGTAAGTCTGCAGCTTGGGATCGATGTTCTTGACCTCCATCGCTCCGCAGCAGTTCCAGTTCTTGACTTCGTCGAGCTGGAGACCGAGCGCCTTGCCCACGGCCTTAGTCGAGCGGTTGTACGGGTGGCCGGAGCCGTCCAGCGCGCAGCCGGGATAATAGGCGATTCGGTGGTACTTTTTGATCTTTGCGCGCATCATTTATTCCTATCGAGCTGGTGGCTCGGGCCGGTCGAGTTCACTGGCGGCGATCTCGGTAAGTTCCGTCAGGTTGAGGGCCCGACGATGCTCGTGATTTTTCTCGTCGACGTATTCCTGTATGGCTGCACGCGCCGGCCCCCAGTTTCGCGTGCGTGGTCGAATGAAGTTGGCGAGGCCCATGGCGGTGAGCATCTGCATCGGAACATGCCACACCATTTTGATCATCATCGCGATCAGCCAGTCGTGTATCAGCCCCTGTCCCGTGCGCTTGAAAAATCCTCTCAGGATCCGACCTTCTTCGATTTTACCGGTGGCCACCACCTGGTCGGTGAATTCTTCGTCGAAGTGTTTCGAGGGGCTCGTCGTCGTATGACCCTTCAATTCCAGCCAATGGGCAGTTGCCTTCATGACCCCTTCGGGTATGACGTCACGCGGGCAGACGTAGGTGCATTGATTGCAGGATACACACTGCCAGATGATGTCCTTGTCGCGCAGCAATTCCGATTCCATGCCCATACGGATGAGGTAGATCCAGTAGCGTGGATTGAAATCGGGATTCAAGGCGTAGACCGGACATGCATTGGTGCACGAGCCGCATTGCCAGCAGCGATGGATGTACTCGCCCCCGGGCAGCGAGGCGATTTCGTCTTCGAGCGCCTCGTTGTAATCGGTCACAACCCGCGACTCGATGAAGGTGCTCCAATCGCCGGACACGTCGACTCCGTCGAGCACGAGGTTGTCGTGAGTGATCAGGTCTTCCGGGCGGATCAGGTGTTCTTCGTGTATCGGCATGGGCTAATCGTCGGCACCATCGAGGACGAAGGCTTCGCCGTCGATCGATTTCAAGCGCGTCTTCGAGGAGCCGGCCTTGACCCCGTCCAAGCCGAGCATGCGCCGCGCGTGCTGCATGGGATCCTCGGGCGACGTGAAGTCCGCCCGCAAATAGGTGCCCCCCTGCGCGCAGATGTACTCCGCGTAGATGTGCGCGGTCAGCAGGTCCACGTAGAACAGGATGTCTTTGAAAAAGCCGTTATCGCTCAGGAACACGGCGAGTTCCTCGCGCAGCATCAGGAAGGTCGCGAATTTGTCGTCGACGGGGATGGTGATGTAGTCGACGTCATCGCCGAACCAGATCTCCCGGAGCGCTCCGGTATTCGCATGCGCATTCCACACCCATCGATTCATCAGGGGGTAGCACTCCGGCGATACGTTGTGCAGGATCTCCGCGGCGAAGTCCCGCACCCAGCGGTGTTCGCGGTTCTCTGCAAACCTCGCCATGAATGCCGCGAGGCGAACGTCCGTGGTCGTCGTGTCCCCGAGATCGGCCAGCAAGATCCCAAGCCCGCCGCGTAGTCGCTCGATACCGTCGGCGCTCAGATAAGGCGCGATGCGGCGGCGCACCGTGGACATGAAGGTACACAGGCCCGCGAGCGTATCGATATCCAGATCAGCTAAATCGCCTTCCAGCAAGGCTTTCTGAAACATCTGCGACTTGAGCTTGATCGCGTCGATGTAGCGCTCGACGCCGCCGTGTTCTTCGCAGCTCGTGAGTACGTTTTCCAGGGCAACCTTGAGCTTGGTGCCGCTCAATTCGAGCACCGGCCGTTCCGGCTCCACGGCTGTCGCTGCGCGGAAGGGCAAAAGGTCGGAGATGCCGGCCATGGCGTAGGAGTCCGTAGTTAGACCGCGACCTGCATCGCGCCGAAGCTCGACACGGCTGCCGCCTGCGCTTGCGTGATACTGTCGTCGATGGTTTCCGGCCCGATGGCGGCGCCCGCAACGTAGATACCCGCACGCGAAGTTCCGCCGAAATGACCATAGGTATCCAGATGGTCTATAAATCCGTTGGGCTCGAGATCCACACCGAACGTTTCTGCGAGAACCTTATTGTCCACATTCGGATCCATGCCGATCGCGTGCACGACCATATCGAAGGGAATCGTGATCGGCCGCTTAACCAAGGTGTCCTCACCCTTGACGATGAGGCGCTTGCCATCCGAGGTGACTTCGGCAATGCGGGCCTTGATGTATTTGACCTTGAATTCTTCCTGGCTCGCCCAGTAGTACTTGGTTTCGTACAAGCCATAGGTGCGGATGTCCATGTAGTAGATGTAGACATGGCACTGTGGCAATTCCTCGCGGATCTCCATCGCCTGGTTCGCCGACACGGTGCAGCAAATCTTTGAACACCATTCGCGCCCGATCTGGCGATCGCGCGAACCGACGCACAGGAGGATTGCCACGCGTTCCGGCTTGCGGCCGTCCGACGGACATCGAACGCCGTTACCCGACGAAATCATCTGCTCCACCTGGGTCGTAGTGACGACGTCGGGGTAGGTGCCGAAGCCCAATTCGGGTTTGTTGATCGAATCGAAATGGGTAAAGCCGGTGCACAAGATCGCGGCGCCGGCATCGAAGGAACCGCCATCGGAAAGCTCGACCTTGAAGTCACCAGGTTCGCCCGCAAACGACGCGACGGTGGTGTTGAGCTTGACTTCGACCTTGGAATTTCCCGCGACGCGCTCTACCATGCCGCCGATGGCATCGCGCGCCCATTCTCCCGACGGCACCAGTTTCGCGTAGCGCGACAGGATGGGTGCGCCGCCCAAGCGATCGGCCTTGTCGACGAGTATGCTGGCCTGGCCGATGGTCGCCAGGGCATGCGCAGCCGACAGTCCAGCGGGCCCGCCGCCGACGATCAGGACAGGCTTCGCCACTAACGTCGTTCCAGCGGTATGAATCCCCGGCCGGAGGTGATCATGCGGCGCGGATCGTAGAGATTGTCCTGTTGGCCCTCCTTGATGGTTTCCAGGTACTGCTCGAACTCGGCCTTCTTCTGGCGCCAGTCGATGCCCAATTGCTCCATCAAGGTCTCGACCGAGGACGAATGCCAGTGCGATTGCACGATCTTGTACGGATGCGCGCCGCAGACTAGTGCGGCGAACTGGACGTCGGCCAATATCGGCAGGTCGTAGCCCTTGCCCGCGGCCTTGCCGATCCATTGGTTCTTGTCGAGGGTGGTGATACAGCCCGTGTCATGCCCGATCATAACGTCGGCGCGCGCCTCTTCGACGGCGACTTTGATCTTGCGGTCGATAGCGAACGAGCGGGTGAATTCGCGTTCCGAAATGATGTGCCGGAAGCCGAATCCGCAGCAGTCGTACCAAGTGGAATAATCGATGACCTGGGCGCCCAGGGACTCCATCAGTCCGGTCGAGACGGCGAGGCGGTTTCCTTCGAGGATATCGTCGTCGTAGATCGCGTCCTCCGGCACCATCTTGTAGACGTGACAGGCCGGATGAATCGTCGCGCGCACCGCGGAGCAATCGATCTCCTGGTGGTCGGCGATGCGCTCGCGCATGACGTGCGCCCATTCGGAGTAATGTACGACTTCCTCCGGGATGAGCAGCTTACCGTCGATGAGGCGGCCCAGCTTTTCCATGATCTTATGGGTGCGCTCCCGTAGCTCGGCCGAAAGCATCAGGTATTGGCGTACTTCCTTGTAATTCCCGAAAGAAGTACCGCAGTGGACCAGCGGGTAGTAGTAACCTTCCGGCAGTCCTTCGGCCTTGGCCGAGACGTAGGCCTGGTGAAAATTGCGCAGGAACACTGCCGCCAAGCTCTCGAGGTTTCCGATCCCGGAGCCGTGGTAGTTCCACGCCGTGCACGAGGTTTGATCGGTCTCGTCGAGATAGCGGATTTCCATCTTGTTCATCAGCCACAGCAGCGAGGCGGGATAACCCGGAATGTTGCCGCACTGGCCGCAGGACTTGTGATGCCAGTGCTGTGTCGTCGGGATGCGCTTGTCCCAGCCGTACAGGGTTTTCACGGTGACGGGCTCGTGTTGTTCGGTGACCCGATGGACCACGATTTCACCGTCTTTCTCGAGCTGCCACATGATGTCGCGTACGTCTTCGACGCGATCCTTGTTGGTTTCCATCGAGCGCTTGTCGATTCGCTGCTCGACCCAACTGGTTGCAACGCGCGCGTCCTCTTGGCTCAATTGGGCGTCGCGCCACTCAGACCCGTGCCCGGTAAAGCGTTGTCCGGTATCAGAAAGTTCTTTCATAGCTTCTTCCTCACTTTCCTGGTTGCAACTACGATGGAGTCTCAATCGTCCTCGTCGTCTTCATCTTGCCGTTCCTCCTGCCATTCATCCCAGTCTTCCCGCTTTTCGTCCATGATGTCGGTGATCACGTCAAACAAGTTCTCGTCGATGCCCTCGAGCTGGTCGAGGACCCCGGTCATCTCCCAGATGATATAGAGCTCGATCGATGTCTTGAGATTCACTTCCCAAGAGGTCGCTGTCGTGTTCAGGGTTGGCAGGGGGATAGCCTTGCGCAGCAGCTTGAGCGGCGCTTCCACTTTGGAAATATTCGGCCCCCAGTCGGCGAAATGATCGGGGGTGATCATGTCGGGCGACAACTGGTTGCCGGTGGAAATCAATTTCAACATGACCCGGCTGAACGGCCGCAGTACGTTCTTGGCCGATTCCATGCCGTGCTTGATCGCGGTTTCGCGCATCAGCATGATCAGCCCGCCCGGCGAATTATTGAACGGGCAACGCGCGGCGCAGGTATAGCACTGGGCGCAGGCCCAGATCTTCTCCTGCATGGCGTCGTAGATGCCTTCGAGATTCTCCGTCCACAGGAGCTGGACGATCTCGCGCGGACTGAAATCGTAATAATGCGCCGACGGGCAGGTTGCGGTGCAGATCCCGCAGTTGAGGCAACCTTTCAATTCGTGGTCGTAACGCAGGCTGGACTGGATATCGTGGAAGATTTCCTCCAGTTTTTCCTGTGGGACCTCAGGCGAATCCGACACCGGGTCGCCGATGAATTCCTGTACTCGAGTGGTCTGCAACATGACTAATGGATACGCCTAGTAACTCAGAACCTTGCAGTCGTCTTCCATGACGGCTTCGATGAGGTGGGCGCCGCCGACGATACCGTCGCATTCGGGGATCAGATCGGCTTCGGTCATATCGAACAGATCGAGGTTCGGCGAACAGCAATAAAACTTGACGCCCGCTTCATGGGCATCCTTGATGAACTCGTAGACCGATTTAGTCGAGCCTTTCTTAACATACAGGGTCTCCGCCACACCCTTTTTCATCAATCGTCCCGAGGTCGCGGTACATATAACCTCGACCTCGTAATCCATGGCAGCAGCGACGCTGGCCTGAAAGATCGGGGCGCCGAGTTCCTCACCATTACGGGGATCGGTGTTTGCCATCACAACCACGAGCTTGTCGGCCATCCAGCGGCCTCCTGTTGTGCGTAACGCCGTTGCTTTAAGACCTTTAAGAGACTACGCCAAGTATCGTCACATCGTCTATATAATTCAAGGTTATATACATATATCCAATTAGAATAAGAAAACCAGGGTCCAACGAGCGGCTACGCCGCAATGACTGATAATGCGCTGTCCGGTGGCACCTCCAGCAACTCGACCACGTTGCCGTCCGGATCCCGCCCGTAGGTTGCCCGAATATCGGATCCGACTTGTTGCGGCGGGCAGTGAAAAGCCATTCCAGCTGCCTTCAGTCGAGCGTATTCCTCGTCAATCGCGCTTACCTGCAGGCAAATATGCGTAATACCGTGGTCGCACACCGGGCGACCGGCTTCCCCGGGTTTCGGCGACGGCGTCTGGTATTCGAACAATTCCACGCAAGCATTGCCCGATTTGAGCATGACGATGCGTGCTGACGAATCTTTAAGCCCGGTGATATTGTCGAGCACTTAGTCGCCGATCTGCCAATTCAAGCTAAACACCTCTTCGAACCCCAGCAGGTCGCAGTAGAAGGCGACTGCGACTGCGACCTCGATATCGCCGGTGGAAATCGCTACGTGATTGATACCGTGGATCATTTGATTCTTCTTTCGCCTTTTGCCGGCGGCCATGCGCTGCGGCTTATGATGGGTTTAATTTGTGTCATTTCGGGTGTCCGAGGGGACGTTCCCGCGGGGTTCCATCAATCCGGTCTGCTGTATGAGGCCCGTCATGATCGGGACCAGGGCATCCTCGATCTCGCGCTTAGCCGCGCGCGCCTCGCTTAAGATCGATCCGGGATCTTCGACGCCCTCTTCGAATTCCATGATCAGGTCTTCAGCCATCGCGACTTTGAATCCCGGGTGCCCGCTGAAGCCGAACGCCGTCAGACCGAGTTGGAACAGGGCCGGCGCGCCGGCGGCGTCAACCGCGAGGACGCGGGCATCGGGCGGTGGTTCGAAGCGGTCGCGCATGTAGACGATATTCGGATAGCGCGCCGGCAGATAACCGTCCAGCGCATCGTCGACGACGCGCGAAGCATCGCCCACCGCGAACGACAGTGGCGAAGCGAAGGTCTTTCCTCCCGCTGCAAGCGCGAGGATCTGAGCCCCCAGACCGATGCCGATGACGGGCAGGCCTTCACTCAGGCAGGCGTGAGTCAATTCGACCTCCTTGATCAGGGTCGGCACGTTGCGCGGCCCGGCGGATCCCCAGGGCCCGCCGCCGAGTAGGATCAGTCCGTCACCGACGGCATTCAATCGCGGAACGGATCCCCGCTCCGTGAATGGCCGAAAGTAGGAAAAGCGGATCTTGCGCGCCTCGAAATGATCTTCCATCAGCCCCAAGTACTCCGCCGAAGTGTGCTGAACGACGGCAAGACTGGAAAAGTAATCCACGGTTTTGTGCGGCCGCGTTCGCGTGAACGGATCAAACGCCTGCGGGAATACGCGTGTTCGCCGCCGCCCGAATGACAGCCGCGAACTCGGCGGGCGTCGTCGACATGGTGTCGATTTGCGCGTTCGAGAAAAACGCATCCACCGTCGCCTCCACGTCGAGGAGTCGCTTATCTTTCAAATGTGCTTCAAGGTCGAGCATGACCCGCGGCGGTGTGACGAAAAAATCGCCGGTGAAAAGGACCGACCGAATGCGCGGTTCGTTGCCGCCGGACGACTTCACGAAAACCACCACGGTCCCTCCGGCGGTTTCCCGCAACGCAGTCGCGACGCCATCGTCCGCGAGCGGATCGTCGATCTCCCGCACGAAGGCATCCGTTCCCACTTCCTCCCGGTGGATGCGCTCCGAGAGCGCGATTTCGTCGTCGGTCAACTCGCCTACTCGGGCCGCGATCCCGAGTCGTGCAACGAATCCCTCGACCAGGGCCTCTTTGAGCGCCTCGACCCCAGGCCTTGCGTCGCCGAGTAGCTCGCGCAAGCTCACGATGCGTGCGGCGGGCGAGGCCTTGCCGTGCTTGGCATGCTTGGCGTAGGGCACCTTTAGTGCCGAGAACATGACATTGGGATCGATGTCGATCAGAACAGTCCCTTGAAAAAAGATCGTCGAACCGTCGAAAAACCCGCCGGTACCGCCCAGCTTGCGACCGCCGACCTCGATGTCGTTGCGCGGACGAAAGGCTGCCTGAACACCAAGGCGACCGAGGCCGTCGGCCGCTGCCTCACAGATTTCTCGCGTGAGAGCGGCCAGCGACGAGATGCCGAGCGTGGACCGGTCGAGCACGAGTTCCCAACCAAGCTGGTTCTCGTCTAAGTAAATGGCGCCGCCGCCGGTGATGCGCCGGCCGACTTCGATACCCCTGCGCGCGCAGAAGTCGCAGTCGACTTCGCTCGAGAGTACTTGGTGACGGCCAATCAAGGCGCTCGGCAGAAAACGAAGAAAGCGGATGGTGTCGCCGATCTGGCGGTCTTTATGTGCCTCGATAAGCGCCTGGTCGATGGCAATATTGAAGCGTCCGCTGCGAACGCCGGTGTCGATGACGCGGAAGGTCTTAGACCGCATGCTCAGTCGTCGAGGTGCGCGAATTCCTCGCCGTCGACGTAGGTCTGCCCGGGCTTGAGCTTGCGCAATTGGTGACGAATTTTTTTCAGGTCGACGGCGGCCGGCGCGAACGGATAACTCGCTATATTGCTGGGCGGCGAGTCGCCGTAAGGTCGATCGCAGGCGGAAATGTCATCGGCAAATTTACCCGGACACCCCGAAGTGCGAAACGCGATGCCCGCGTCGATGATCGGGTCGAGTTCGTTCGGCGCGAGGCCGAAATCAATCACGCGGCCGCCGCCGTCGAAGCGCATGTGCTCGACGCGTATATCGCGATAATCGATCAGGTAACGCGCGAGCTGAACGCGGCGCCACTGATCTCGCGGCGTGGCTGGCAAATGGTCCATCAAGGTTCCGCGTTCCGGAAAAAAACAGAAGAGATGACTGTGCCCGCCGAGGTCGATGATCCGCTGGACCAACTCGAGTGCGTCGCGTTCGGTCTCGCCCATGCCAATGATGATATGCGCGCCGAATTTGTTGGAACCGAAGATGTCGCGCGCGTCGAGCAAGATTTCCCAGTATTTCGCCCAACGATGCGGCGACTGCACGCCCTTGCCGCGCGTCCGCTCGAAGATCTCGGGCGTCGCGGCGTCGATCGCGACGGTGAAAATATCGGCGCCCAGATCCTTCAGCCGGGCGACGTCCGCGCGGCGCATCGTCGTCGGGTTCGACAGGATTGAAACTGCGATCGCGTCCGGATCGATGCGCTCGGCCCATCGCTGCATTACTGTCACGGTGTCGGCGTCGGAGTTCGGGTGGGTGATCATGGAGATGCACATGCGATGAAAGGGGCTCGCGGCGCCATCTTTCGCCACGATGTCGACGACCCGCTCGATCGGCACGGCCGGCCAGTCGACGCGGATGAAGTTCCGGTCTGCGTAATCACGTTCGGCCTCGCGATGACGGGCCAGACCGCAATAGGCGCAGTTCGCCCGGCAACCTTCCGGATAGGTCAACAGGAGATTGAGGCAGCGCGTACACGAACAGCCGTACATGTGGCCCTTCATGATCCCAAGCGTGATAGCCGCGGCGGTCGACATCTGGACGTAGTCGGGCGAGCGCATGTGCGGCGTCAGCACGTTGTTGTTCGGCAGATAAATGCCTGCGGGCGGACGGTTGGCGGATTTGACTCGCCGGCCGTTCTTGAGCGCGCGCGGCGTCGGCGTCGGCGCGCGCGGCCGCATCTCGACTTGCGCGGCGGCAAGGGGGACTCCCTGCTCCGCGTAGCGCGCTTGTATCGCTTCGCGATCGAAACAGCTCATCGATGGGACTCCGGGGTGGCGGTTGCCAGTGCCTGGTGATCCCGCCAGTAGCCAGGGTAAGCGATCCACCCGTTGCGCAGGACCTGTCGGGACGGCGGGGTTTCGCGCTTGAAGCACTTCAGCATGTCCCGGCGTCTGGCTAGTGCGCGTGCTAGCGATCGGCCGAAGATGTCACGCAATTCGTCCTCATACTCGCCCGGCGCATCGTGCGCACCGGTGATCCATGCCGCCGCGCACTCGCCCGCCAGTGTGCCGGAGACGAGAGCGGCGTGGATGCCCGCGCCCGTGACGGGATTGGTAAGGCCGGCGGCATCGCCGGCCAGCAGCACCAGGCGCTCGCCCAGCCACCCGTAGGGTTCCAACATACCGCCTGCAGGGATGGCGCCGCCGGTTTCGACCATGACTCGTTCGACGATGCGCCCTTCGTCAGCGAGGCGCGAACACAGGGCCCGCAGCAGATCCTTTAAACGGTGCCGGCTGCCGGCTTCCACGCCGACGCCCACATTGGCCAGGTCCCCACTGGGGAACAACCACCCATATCCACCGGGAATGCGCGCGGACAAAAAGATATCCGTCGCATCGTGTGGGTGTTTCAAAGTCACCCGTGCCTGCCGTGCATAAATCTGCTCGGTGTTGACCTGCCCGATCGCCCGTCCGGCCCTGGATCGCGGCCCGTCTGCGCCGATGATGACCCGGGCGTGGATGACCGCACCCTGTCGCGTCGTCACTACACCGTCGGGTGCAACGCGGGACACCGCGACACCGTTGCGGCAATCCGCGCCTGCCGCGATCGCGGCCTCGACGCGAAGGCGATCGAATGCAGCGCGATCGAGCATGTGTCCGGGAAACCGGTCCTGGGTATCGGGATCGTCGTCTTCGACATAAGTCACCATGCGGCTGATGGTCTGACGCAGCGCCGTAGATTCGAGGTCGACGGCCTGCCCGATCAGGGCCGGCACCAGCTCCGCGCATTGCACCGGCACCCCTGGCGCGAACTTGCGGTCCAATGCGATGACGTCTAATTCGAGTTCACTCGCGCGCGCGGCTGCGCTCGCGCCCGCCGGCCCCAGCCCGAGGACCAACACATCGGTTTTGATCCGGTCGATCATGCGGCGCAGTGGGCGGCGGGCCTGCTGTTGCGACGGCCAAGCTTCAGGGAACAACACGCGTGCTCTTGCTCGAACCGCCGGCCTATGGCGTGCGCCACGCCGACCGTACCATCCGCGGGAAAGGCGATGCCGTCGAGCCCGGCCATCACGGCATAAGCGTCGGTGACGCGTTTGTGCATGCCGGCCGGCCGCGCGCAACCCAGGAGCACTTCGCCCTCGCCGATACGCTGGCGCGCCTCTAAAAAAATCTTGCCGACTGCCGCCGGCGCAGGCGTTACAAACGTGCCGGGCCTCGCATAGAACGGCATGATCACGACCAGAACCAGCGCATGAACCCGGTGGCGCGCGATGATGTCGAGCGCGTTCGCTTCGCCGAGAACCCGTCCGTAATGCAAGCCGATGACGATGTGCGGAACGACTTCCATGTCCGTCGCGCAGAGCGCCGCGAGCGAGCTTTCGAAATCATCGACCGGTCGATCGAGATGATAGACCTCGCGAACAGTGTCCTCGTGGCCGATGATATCGAGCATCGCGGTATCCACGCCCGCCGACGCCATTAATTGCGCGCGGGTCTCGTCGAGCAGCGCGGTATGCATCGCGATCCTCAGCTCCGGAAAATCGCGTTTGAGTCGTTCGAGCACAGGCAAGAAGCGCTCGTATTTGATCTCGTTCCGGCGATTGGAGCCGCCTGAAAGCAGAAACCCTTGGAGGCCTTGCGACACGATGAGCGAACGTACCTTACGATCCAGTTCCTCCGGACTCATCGCCGGGATCATCGGTTCCAGGATCTTTGCCTGACAGTGATCGCAGTCGAGGGCGCAGGCGCCTCCGGTGACCGAAAAAGCCGGGAAGCTCATGCGCGAGCACCCCTTCAAGTCGTTCGATTCGTAGGCTTTGAAGGTCGGCGTCGAAAACCGTAGCGGACGTCCAGCAGTAAGACTCGAATTCGCCTCCATACGCGCGACCAGGCCCGCGTCAAATTGAGCGTCTTCGAGTTCCTCGATCGAACTGATGCGTTCCAGCCAACTCATCCGGCTCGTACTTCCCACTTTCGCAGCCTAGGCCGCCCTATGGTTCGCATGCAAACCATGCTAGCACGGGTACTGCCGCCCCATCGGTGCTAACCGAGTTCGAGGGGAGGACAGCGCCGGGTCATTTTTTGATACGCTGCATGTTCCGAAACACATTCGCGCAAGCTCGTTTCGACCATGGCTGATCTTCTACTCGATACCAAGGGTCTCAACTGTCCCTTACCGATCCTCAAGACCAAGCGATCGATGAAAGACGTACCCGTCGGGGGAACTATTGAAATCCTCGCGACCGATCCGGCGGCCGACGCGGACTTTCAAGCATTCTGCCGAGCTACGGGGCACGAATTGGTCGAGTCCTCGCAAGAGGGCGACGTCTACCGGTTTCTAATCAGACGGGCCAAATGAATTAAGAAAATCCTCGAATGGGACCGATCTTCATCGCCACGTAGGCGCCAGGCGTCGTAAACACCTTGTCGAACCGTCACTAGCAGCTTGCCCCGAAATCAATCGCCGGACCGTTCCAGCCCCAGACGTTCGTGCCATGCCGCGATCGATTCTTCGGGGTAATCATCGAAATGCTGGTCTTTCGGCCCCGCGAAGATCTCTACCCACGGCGCTTTTGATCCCGCCATGAGATGGGTCCGCTCGGGCGGGATTGGAAGCTCGCTATCGATCGCGGAGGCGAACGGGTGGATCAATTCGGGCCAGCGCGGATCCCACGCCCACAGCGGCGTACCGCAGGCCCCGCAAAAACGGCGTTCAAGGGGACTTCGTTCGGATTTGCCGGTGGCCTGATCACGGATCAATGCCTGAAACATCTTGATGTGCTCTTCCCCGCGCACTTCGAGGCTATCCGCCGCGCCACCGAGATTGATACCGTATCCACCGCTGCCCGCCGTCTTGCGGCAGATCGAGCAGTAGCACAGATTGAACGGATAAGGGTGGTCGGATCGCAGCGAAAAACGCACTTTCCCGCAACAACATGAGCCTTCCAGTTTCACGCGCCCTCCCCCTGTCAGTGTGACAGTGCCTTGACGAATGTCGCCCGGTCGATATTTCCGCCGGAAAGGATGATGCCAACTCGCTTGCCGCGCATCGCATCGCGTTCAAGCAACAATGCCGCCAGCGGTGCCGCACCCGCCGCTTCGGCAAGGTTATGCGTATCCTCGAACAGGATGCGGACGGCGGCGAGGATATCGTCGTCGGCAATACGCACGATGCGGGACACGCCGGTCTTGAGATACGCCAGGGCATTGGCGTCGGGTATGCGAACGGCGAGGCCGTCGGCAATCGTGTCTGCCGCGACGGTGCTCACGACCTCGCCGCTGTCGAAGGATCGGGCATAGGCATCCGCACGCTCGGCTACGACGCCGATGATCTCGGTGTGGAGGCCGAGGGCATCGCGCGCCGCCAGCATGCCCGCGATGCCTGAACCGAGGCCGATGGGCACGTACACGGCGTCGAGATCCGGCACCGCGCGCAGCAGTTCCAGCGCATAGGTTCCGACCCCGTTGACCAGCAAGGAGTGAAACGAGGGCATTGTGTAAAGGCTGCGCTCGCGCCCCACAACGGCCGCGTGAGCTAGGGCTTCGTTGAAATCCGCCCCGTATTCGACCAGTTCGGCGCCGAGCGCCCGCATCGAGCGGTTTTTCTCGGGGTTGTTGCCGTGCGGAACGACGATGACGGCGCCGATGCCCTGCCGGCGCGCCGCAAACGCGATGCTCTGACCATGGTTCCCGCGGGTGGCCGCGATGACGCCGGTCGGCGCTTCGCCCGACTCTATCAAGCGCTGCATAAACCACAGGCCGCCACGCACCTTGAACGCACCCGTCGGCAGATGGTTTTCGTGCTTGACCCAGACTTCACAGGCGCAGCGCTCGGCCAGTAAGGGCCAGGCGATCTGAGGCGTTGGCGCGAGCACACCGTAGATTGCGGCCGCCGCCTGGTCGAATTCGGCCAGGGTGATCGGATCCGCTGTGAGGTCACGTCCCTGCATCAAGCTGTCTCCCAACCACCCGGTTGCCGCGCACTGCGCTACCGTGATTCAAGGACCGAGATGCTCAGCGACTTCGTCGCGGGCCGTCAATTCGTCGACCTGCCGGCCGACGATGCGGGCCAGGCGCTCCGCGGGAAATCCCAGCAACTGGAGTCCGGTCGACGTATTCGCGACCTCGGTATAGCTCGTGATCAAACCCTCTTCCAGCCGGCACACCGCAACGCCCTCGAACACCGCCCGCTTGCCCTCGCTGCCGGCGAGCTTCGCGTCGTAGCTGAACACGTAGCGCGCATAACCTAGGTCGGCGTTGCCGACCGGATCGTGAATATCCCACCGAAACCGCTCGGCATCGCGATGAAAATAATCCGAGACCATACGCGGTATTTCGGTCTTCGGGAAAGCGCCATAAAAGACATCGTGATAGACGCCCCCGTCGGCGAAGCAGGCGGCGGCTCCGTCACCGTCGCCCCGCACAATAGCCTGTGTCATCGTTTCGATCAGGTCGCAGAAATCCATGATTTCTCCTCCCGGGAGTTTGACCGTCCGTGCTTCTGGGTCTCCGGTCCTGCCGCGGACCCGCATTGTTAAGGAAAACCCAAAAAGACTTCATCAAAAGGACTCGATTGATATAGTCTTGCACGTTCTGTTCGCCCGTTCATCGCGTGGCGCGCGAAGGGCCGGATATCAAGGGGAGACGACCATGGGCCAAGCTTTGTCCGTCGAGGACCTACTCGACAGCTACCGTACTATGAAGACCATCCGTGAATTCGAGGATCGGGTACACATTGAATTCACCAAGGGCGGGATCCCCGGATTCGTCCACCTCTACGCGGGCGAAGAAGCCTCGGCGGCGGGGATAGGCATGCAGTTGCGCGACGACGATCGTGTCGCCAGTAACCATCGCGGTCACGGCCATTGCATTGCCAAGGGCGTGGAGGTAAACGGCATGATGGCCGAGATCTACGGTAAGAAGACCGGTATCTGCCACGGCAAAGGCGGTTCGATGCACATCGCCGATCTCGATACCGGCATGATGGGGGCGAACGGCATCGTCGGCGGCGGCCCGCCGCTCGCCTGCGGCGCGGCACTGGCCGCCAAGATGAAAGGAACGGCCGATCTCGCGGTCGTCTTCGCCGGCGATGGGGCCTCCAATCAGGGGACGACCTTCGAAGCCATGAACCTGGCGTCGGTGTGGAAATTGCCGGTGGTGTTCGTGTTCGAGAACAACGGCTACGCCGAAGCCACGGCGAGCAAGTATTCGGTTTCCTGCGAAAACATATCCGAGCGCGCCGCGGGTTTCGGCATGCCGGGAAAAACTATCGACGGCCACGATTTCTTCGCCGTACACGAAGCGTTCGCAGAAGCCGCGGAACGCGCCCGCTCCGGCGGCGGACCGAGCTTGATCGAGCACAAGCTCGACCGTTTCTACGGTCACTTCGAAGGCGACAACCAGAGTTACCGTCCCAAGGACGAGGTCAAGAAATTGCGAGAGAATACCTGCTGCATCAAGCGCTTCTCGGCGAAGGTGACGGCTGAAAACGGCATCACCCCGGATCAGCTTTCCGCCATCGACGACGAAGTCGCCCAGCTCATCGAGGCGGCCGTCGCGTTCGCGGAAAGCTCCCCCGAGCCCGACTCGTCCGATCTCTTGACCGACGTTTACATCAAGTACTGAGAGGCCCGCACCATGGCAAGAAAAATTACATTTCAGCAGGCGGTCAACGAAGCGCTCGACCAGGAGATGGCGCGTGACGAATCGGTCATCGTCATGGGCGAGGACGTCGTCGGCGGCGCCGGCACGGAAGGTGAAATGGACGCCTGGGGCGGCGTACTCGGGATCACCAAGGGCCTTTACGGCAAATACGGTGATCGCATCATGGACACGCCAATTTCCGAATCGGCTTTCGTCGGCGCGGCGGTGGGTGCGGCCACCGCGGGCCTGAGGCCCGTGTGCGAGTTGATGTTCATCGATTTCATGGGTGTTTGCTTCGACCAGATCTACAACCAGGCGGCGAAGTTCCGTTACATGTTCGGCGGCAAGGCGAAGACCCCGGTTGTGATCCGCACGATGATCGGCGCGGGCTTCCGTGCCGCCGCGCAGCACTCCCAAGCGCTTTACCCCGTGTTCACGCACATCCCTGGCTTAAAGGTGGTCGTGCCCTCCACGCCCTACGACGTCAAGGGCCTGCTCATTCAGGCCATCCGCGACGATGACCCGGTGATTTTCTGCGAGCACAAACTGCTCTACGGGCTCGAAGGCGATGTGCCGGAAGAGTCCTACACCATTCCCTTCGGCGAAGCCGACATCGTGCGCGAAGGCGATGATGTCACCATCGTCGCGATCGGGCGCATGGTGCACCTTGCGCTCGAGGCGGCCGAAACGCTGTCCAAGAACGGCATTGCTTGCGAGGTGATCGATCCCCGCACGACCTCGCCACTCGACGAGGACTCGATCCTCGAAAGTGTCGAGAACACCGGACGGCTGGTCGTCGTCGACGAGGCCACCCCGCGCTGCGGCATGGCGGCCGATATCTCCGCACTGGTGGCGCAGAAGGCTTTCGGTGACCTGAAAGCACCGATTCAAATGGTGACGGCCCCGCATACGCCCGTGCCCTTCAGCCCAGCACTCGAAGATCTCTACGTGCCGAGCCCGGCGAAGATCGAAGCGGCGGTCAAGACCGCCGTCGAGTACGCCGCGTGAGCGACGACCCTATCACGGCGATCACCATGCCCAAGTGGGGCCTGTCCATGATCGAAGGCACGGTCATGGAATGGCTGCTCGAAGAAGGCGCCGAGCTCAAACTCGGAGACGAGATCATGGAGATTGAAACCGAGAAAATCGCCAACACCTTCGAGGCCCTGGATGCGGGCCTGCTGCGCCGTAAGGTCGCCCAGGCGGAAGAGGTACTGCCGATCGGCGCCCTGCTCGGGGTGCTCGCACCGCGCGCGATCAGCGATGCCGAGGTCGACGCTTACATCGCAGAATTTCAGGAGAATTACATCCCGCCAGAACCGGACGAAGAAGACGCCGGCGGCGGATTCGACATGGTCGAAGTCGCCGGCTATCGCCTGCGGTATTCAAAAATGGGAGACGCGGACGCAACGATCATTTTGATCCACGGGTTCGGTGGCGATGCCGAGCGCTGGTTGTTCACGCAGCAACCGCTGGCGGAAAAAGCCAGCGTCTACGCGCTGGATCTGCCCGGGCACGGCGCATCGACCAAGGCGATTGCCGACGGTTCCGTCGCCGCCCTGGCCGGTGTCGTAGTCGGATTCATGGACACGCTGGGGATCGAACGCGCGCGCCTGATCGGTCATTCGCTGGGCGGCGCCATCGCGATCCAAGCGGCGATCGATCACGGCGACCGTGTTGAATCGCTCGCGTTGATCGCACCCGCGGGACTCGGTGCCGAGATCAACGCCGCATACATCAACGGCTTTATCACCGCCGAATCCCGCAAGGAGATGAAACCGCTGCTGCAGCAATTGGTGGCGGACCCTTCGCTCATCAACCGGGCGCTGATCAACGACATGTTGCAGTTCAAGCGCATCGACGGGGTCACCGAGGCGCTCAGCGCGATCGCCGCTGGTTTCATCGAGGGTGCAACACAATCCACCGATCTGCGGGACGGTCTCGCCGGCTTGTCGATACCGGTCAAAGTGATCTGGGGGTCGGAGGACAAGATCATTCCGCCGAGCCATGCCGAGGGATTACCGGAGAGCATCAGCGTCGAGATATTGGATGGCTTTGGGCACCTCGTACAACTCGAGGCGGCATCGCAGGTCAATCATCTGCTCGCGTGAAGGAAGGATAATCCATGTCGAATGAAATCACCGCCATCGAGCAAACGCTTGCCGCCTACTGTCATCGGGTCGATAGCGGCAGCGCCGCCGAAGTCGCCTCGCTGTTTGCCGAGGACGCGATACTCAAACCGAACTACGACGGTCAATACGAGGTGGTCGGGCGAGACGCCATCCAAGGATGGTACGCGTACTACCACGAACATTTCCGCGCGGGCGTACGGCACTTAAAACACATGATCATGTCGGCGCTGATCGAAGTCGACGGAGACAGCGCGCAGTCCGTCTCCTACCTCCTCGCCAGCGCCGTCAGCAACGAGACCAATGAAGGCTTCTACGTCACCGGCACCTACCACGATACCCTGGTGAGACTCGACGGGGCCTGGTTGTTCGAAACGCGGCAGATCGATGTCGATTTCATGGCGCCCCAACCGGCAACCGTCGAGCAGTTCCCGCCGCTGGGCTACCACCATGAATGACTCGGGTGGCGCGGCTTAGCGATCGGCAATGCCTGCGTTTTAGACCCTCACTTGCGTTCGCCGCAAGGCGATTCAAGTCGGCGCTTCGCCGGCGATGGTAGTGCGGTACATCTCGCGTCGATAGCCGTCGTGATCGTTGAACGCCTGATGCAAACACAGGCGGTTGTCCCACAGGACCAGCGTCTTGGGCGCCCAGCGCAGTCTGCAGGTGAGGGCAGGTTGGGTGATGTGCTCGCTGAGATAGCGCAGCAGCGGCTCCGCCTCCGCTTCGGTCATGCCGTCAATGCCCACGGCATAGGTTTGATCGCAGTAAAGCGCTTTCTCACCGGTAACGGGATGGGTCCGCACCAGCGGATGCGCGCTGCCTTCGATCTTTCGCTGTAGCGCCTCGTCGAGCTGGCCCGCGTCCCGCGTTGCCGCCAGCCGGCCCAGCGTACTGTCGCCAGGTTCGATCACCGACTGCACCGTGGCCAGCACGTCGCGCATAGACATACACACTTTGAGCGGAGCGATCGTTGCCTTCATGGTCTCGCTCAACAACGCGTAGGCCAGCGCCGAGTTGGCCCACATGGTATCACCGCCGAAGGGCGGAATATCGACGCCAAACAACATGCTGATCGCCGGTGGCCGCGCCAGAAACGGCGAATCCGTATGCCAGCCCGAGCCGAAGATCATGGCCACGCTGGTGTCGGCTTCCTTGACCACGGGTTGGATGTTGACGTGGCCTTCCACTCCCTTGGTGTATGCATCCTCCGCGAATGTTCCAAACCTTATGCTGAACGCTTCCTGATGCGCGTGGGTTATGTCCTGGTCGCGAAAATAGATCATCTTGTGCCGGAACAACGCGTGCCGGATCTCTTCGAACTGGGCGTCGGTTAAATCGCCGATCTGCACACCTTGAATTTCCGCGCCCATTGCCGCGGCCAAGGGCACGGCCTGAATGAGAGCATAGTCCTTCGCGTGGTTGTCAAAAATGCCCGAACGATGAACTTTCACGCCTGTCTCCCAGCCCTAAGAGTGTTACGACTGATCATAGTCGAGGAACCCGTGGTGATGAACCTACGCAATGAGCGCGGCGGCTGATGCGTGCCGCCGTGGGCCTTCGCGCACGGCTTGAATCTGCTTCTTTGCATCTATTATCCTTCAAGGGTTAGATCCGAGAATAATCGACCCGGACCCATAAAAAAGGGGAATTACGCAGGAAAGTTGACAAACATCTCTTGTATACCCTATAATACAGCCATATTAACTGACACATTAAGGACACATTGATGGCACGCAGAAAAGCAAAAACAATAAGCCTTTTCGAGTTGATGGAGCAATATCCAACCGAGGCGGATGCAATCAAATACCTTGAGCAAATCCGCTGGGGTGATTCGCTTTGCTGTGTGCGGTGTGGCGGAGAGGATAAGATCACACCGCAAAAGAAGGACATCGGCCGTTACTGGTGTGGGTATTGCCGCAGCTACTTCACCGCTCGGACCAACACCCCGCTTGAATATGGAAAGGTGGATATGCGCAAGTGGTTGTTTGCCGCATACTTGCTGATGACGGCGCGTAAAGGGATTAGCAGCCTACAGTTGAGCAAGGAACTATCTGTTACACAAACAACGGCTTGGTACATGCTACACCGCTTACGTTTGGCCTGTGGCGAAGATATGGAAGCCTTGAGTGGGGCTGTAGAGGTAGACGAAACCTACCTCGGCGGCAAAGAGTCAACACACCAGCAAGAAACTCCGCGCTGGCCGTGGCGCGGTTGGCAAAATGGCGGTGCTCGGTCTGCGTGAGCGCGGCGGGAAGGGGCGCTGTCCGATATCGAACCGCCACACACCAGCAAGAAACTCCGCGCTGGCCGTGGCGCGGTTGGCAAAATGGCGGTGCTCGGTCTGCGTGAGCGCGGCGGGAAGGTTAAGGCGCTGCCGATATCGAACATTGACAAAAAAACACTACAGGGCCAGATCGCCAAAAACGTAGAAGTTGGA
Source organism: Gammaproteobacteria bacterium (assembly GCA_963662545.2). Lineage (GTDB taxonomy): Bacteria > Pseudomonadota > Gammaproteobacteria > JAYYZW01. Next base: position 1,784,995 of record CAXXLL010000002.1, on the reverse strand, counting down.
ACGACGGTTTATACCGATGATCACAAAGGGTATGCTGACCTTGATGGTCTCTTTTTCACCCACAAGAGCGTTAAGCACAGTGCCAAGGAATACGTTAATGGCATGGCACATACCAACGGAATCGAGAGCGTCTGGGCGGTCCTTAAGCGCGGCTACAACGGCGTGTATCACCACTGGAGCAAGAAGCATTGCCAGAAATACGTTAACGAGTTTTCGTTCAGGCTGAATGAAGGCAACGTCGAAGTAGATACGCAAGGCAGATTAGATGCCTTGTTTGGCGCAATGTCGGGTAAGACAATCACCTATGAGAGGTTAGTATCGTGATGGGTAACGAATCCTTTAACTGGGTCGCCGAGCGGGGCAGATGCGACCTTGGCTCTAAATTCGAGGAACTATACCTCGCGGCAAAAAACGACGTTGCAGAAATGAATAGGCTGCCACAGCGCAAGCGCCAGAACTATCTCTTCGATATCCAAAATTCTAATGGGCTCGGTACTCAGTTCAAGGTAGTTCGATGTGAAGGCGGTAACCTCAAGTAAGTGGGGTTACCTTCGAGAAAAGCGAGCAGGCGATTATCGTTAATTCCATGGACTATCTCGCCGATGAAATGGTGATTGTTCCTGTCTGGGATGAGACGACATCATCTTGCCAGATGTATGTTAAGAAAGACCGCTATGAAATCTGGCAATTAAGTCAGAAGGCACTTGTCACTTTTTTCTTTGGCTAACGCCTTGTCAAGGCACACATTGGCATGACTCACGAAGCGTTTACCATTGTGTTTGATGGCGAAGCGTTACAAGACCACACGGTGGACGTACGCGATCTGGCCCCAGCGTTGCTCTCCCTTTCCCAATTATTCGACGAAACAAGCCGCCTCTTGTATGGGGACAAGGTGGATGTTCGCTTGCACGTTAAAGCCGTTGAAGCAGGCTGTTTTAGTGTTGATATCGGGTTGGCTCAATCTTTATTTAGTCAGTTCACCGATCTTTTCAACAGCGATGAGGTTAATGCCGTTTTAAACCTCAGAGATATCATTATTGGTGGTGTTGGTGTCACGACCTATGGACTATTTCGACTTATTAAGAGGCTCAAAGGGCGGCCAGCACCAAAAGTAACCGACCTGGAAAACGGGACCGTTCGCATTGAGATTGATGGTGAATCGTTTGATGTGCCGAAAGACCTGCTGCGGGCGTACAACGAAACCTCAATCCGTAAGGCGATTGAGAAAGTTACCGCCCCACTTGATAAAGAAGGTATAGATCAATTAGTTATTCAGTCTGGCAAGGACGTCATAGAAACAATATATAAAGAAGATAAAGAATACTTTTCCCTTCCTGTGATTGAGGGCGAAGAAGAGATACTAAGAAACACAAGGAAAGGTGCATTTTCCATAGAATCTCTCACGTTTAAAGAGAAAAATAAGTGGCGACTCAATGACGGGGGCAATACAGTTTCTGTCACGATTGCTGATCTCGATTTCCTTCAAAAGGTAAAAAACAATCAGGTTTCGTTCAGTAAGTCAGATGTTTTGATTTGTGAGATTGAAGATATTTGGACCATGAAAGGAGACAAACTTAGTTCGGAGCACAATGTTGTGAAGGTTTTAGAATACAGGCCCGTGAAACAACAAACGCTCCTACAGATCGAAGAAGCGCCAGACGAAGATAATGTCGATTAAGACTCTCACTTTTAGAATATTCAGATTATGAAACAAAAGGCGCTTGATCGATCAACCAGAGCATTACAGCGCATGAATCCAGAGCATTACAGCGCATGAATAAGGTAAAGCCTGCGGCTGGACGCCCAAAGCGCCCAACGAAAGCAGAAGTTAATAAACGCTTTGTCTTGCGTACAGATCGCAGCGGGACGCCGACCATAAAAGAGGTCACCTAAATAGGTGCTGTCAACTTTTCTGCGTAATTCCCTAAAAAAGGAGGTAGACCCATGTGGCGCGTTGGAGTTGACGTTGGAGGGACCTTTACGGATTTGTTCGGTTGGAACGAGGAATCGGGAGAACGGGCAACGGCCAAGGTGCTCACCACCCAGTGGGACCGTTCCGAAGGCGTGATCGATGCGATCCGCAGAGCGGCCCAGGACCCGATCGCAGCGATCGAAAGCTCGGGGCTTCCGTTCGACGAGATTTCGACGCTCGTACACGGCACGACGACCGCGACCAACGCGCTGATCGAGCGCTCCTATCCGGACCCGGCGCTCGTGACCACCGACGGCTTTCGTGACACCATCGAGATCGGGCGCCAGCACCGCGAGGAGCTCTACGATCCCTACCAGGTCAAGCCCAAGCCGATCGTCAAGCGCCGCTTCCGTTACACCGTGCAAGAGAGAACCGACGTGAACGGCAACGAGGAACGCCCGCTCGACGTCGATGCGGCGCGCGAAGTGGCGAAGGCGATCCAGGCCGAAGGGATCAAATCGATCGCAGTCTGCTTCATCAACTCCTACGTCAATGTCGCGCACGAACGCCAGATGCGGGACATCATCCTGGAACACATTCCCGACGCCTTTGTCATGCTCTCAGGCGAGGTCAAGCCCTTGTTCCGTGAACACGGGCGTTTCGTCACCACGGCAATCAGCGCGGCCTTGAAACCGGTGATGGTCGAATACTTCGATCACCTGGTCGAGCGTCTCCAGGAGCACGGCTTCAAAGGCTCAGTGTTGATCTTGAAAAGCAGCGGCGGGGTCATGGGTATCGATCTGGCCAAGGCTCATCCCGAGGATCTGCTCGAATCCGGACCCGCGGGCGGCGTGGCCTACACCCGTTACCTGGCAGAAATCACCAAGACACCGAGCATCATCTGCACTGATATGGGCGGCACCAGCTTCGACGCCTCAATCGTCGAGGACGGCAAGGGCCTGATCACCCGCAGCTACGAACTTGAATTCGAGGTGCCAGTCATCGTGCCGATGCTCGACATCCACAGTGTCGGCGCCGGCGGCGGATCGATCGGCTGGGTCGACACCGGCGGATCGCTCCGCGTCGGGCCGCGCAGCGCCGGCTCCAATCCGGGACCCGCGTGTTACGGCACCGGTGGGACCGAGGCCACCATCACGGACGCCAATTTCCTGCTCGGCCGCCTGGAGCCGACCCTGGGCGGCAAGATCAATCTGGACCGTGAAGCCGCGGAAAAAGCGGTGGCCATTATCGCGGAGCAATTGGGGATCGAGACCATCGAGGCCGCTGAAGCCATGGTGAAGATCAGCTGCGAAATCATGGCGCAGGCGGTGAAGAAAGTCGTGATCGATCGCGGCCGCGACCCGCGCGATTTCATGCTCGTGAGTTTTGGCGGCGGCGCGCCCGGCGGCCAGTCCTGGGGCACTCACATTGCCGAGGAAGGCTTGAGGTTGCCACCGATCCGGGCATTTCAAAACAATGAAATCGATCCGAGCCTGATGAAGATCCTGCTGGCCAATACACGCACGCCGCATTTCATCCGGGGCGATCTGCAAGCGCACGTCGGCTGCCTCAAGGCCGCCGAAGAGGAACTGCAGAGCGCCGCCGATCGTTACGGCATCGACACCGTCAAAACGGCGATGCGCGAACTCATCGCCTATACCGAGAGGATAGTGCGGCAGAAGATCGAAGAGATTCCGGACGGCGTTTACGAAGGCGAGGACTATGCTGATTGCGACGGCCAGCAGGAAGGCATCGTCAAGGTCAAGATGACTGTCGCAGGGTCGAATATAACCGTCGACCTCTCGGACTCCGATCCGCAGTGCCTGGGTGCGATCAACTCGCCGATCGCGAACACGATGTCGGCGGTGTACTACTCGCTGCAGTTCTTCTTCGATCCGACCGCGCCGCAGAACGAAGGCATGTTTGAACCGATCAAGGTGATCGCGAAGGAAGGCACCTGGTTGAACCCGGTGTGGCCCGGACCCACCATCGGCTGCACCGTGTTGGCGGCGCCCAAGGTCGCGAGCGCTGTATGGCAGACGATTGCGAAAGCGATCCCCGATCGCGCGGTCGGTTCAGCCTGCGGCGACGGCAACTGGTTCGTCTGCGGGGTACGCGATGCGGAGGGTAAAACGGACGTGTTCACCGATCTACCAGCCGGCGGCTGGGGTGGCACGCCGTTTAACGATGGCATGAACGTCACCATGGATCCGCTCGGCAACTGCATGAACATGGAAGCCGAGACGGCCGAGTTGCTGTTCCCGATGATCGCCTACGAGCGTTACGACTTGCGACAGGATTCCGCCGGCGCCGGGCGCTATCGCGGTGGCCTGGGTGCGAACTTCAGGGTGAGATTTCGCTGCGAAGGCCAGATGAACGTCGAAACCGCGCGCACTATCGAAGGAACGCCGGGCGTCAACGGCGGACATCGAAGCGTCGCGCAACGCTTATTGCACGAGTTCCCCAATGGCGATCGCAAAGTCGTCGGCGGCATCAAGGAAGACGGCGAGTGGACCAACCCGCTGTTGTGCCGGCACAAATTCGAATACGGCGACAGCTTCATATTTGAAACCACCGGCGGCGGCTGGGGTAATCCGCACGAGCGCACGCCCGAAGAAGTTCTGGAAGACGTCATCGACGAATACATTTCGGTCGAGCATGCCAGGGACGTCTACGGCGTGTCCGTCGACAAGGCCGCGAGAAAGATCAACAAGGCCGAAACGAAAGCGTTGCGTGGCGCCGCCTGATAAGGGCGGCTTAGCGATCTGCACGGCCGGTGCCGTCCCTGACCGCACCGGCCTTTTTATTATCGGCGTCCACTAAGGCGCATCGCGCGCCAATTCGCGTTCTAGTTTGATTATCCATTCAGGCGCCGCGATGGCCTTATCTCTCATTGTGTTCCAGCGCGGCGCAATCACACTGATCGTCACGAAGCCCGCCGCGAACAAGGCCGTGTCCGCATCCGCTTCAGCCATTCCACGTGGGTCTTGCTCGATCGTGGCGCGGACCTTACCCATTTCGCTGCCGTCCTCAGGATAGATGAGGCGGAAGCCTCCATACTGGCCAACCTGTGCTGCCCGAACGCCTCTGATAGACGTGGCCGGAAGCGCCGGGTAATTGAGGTTGAGAACCATTCCCGGCGGCAGTAAATCCGTCCCCTCGTGCCGCCGTCCGGCGAGCACCGCGAGCAGCCGCACCGTCAAACGGGCGGCCCGTGGGAAGGCATCTAGCGTGCTGGGGAAGCGCTCGGGCTCGGTATCGTGCTCCGCGAGATCGATCCCCACCGACACCGCGATCGCGGGGATGTCTTCGTGCGCTGCCATGGCGGCGGCGCCGACGGTGCCCGACAGCATGACATTGCTACCGAGATTCTGACCGAGGTTGGCGCCGGAAATTACGACATCGGGCGGGTGGTCCCGCATGACACGGTGAATGCCGATCGAAACCGCGTCGGCCGGGCTGCCGTCCACCGTCCATACGCCAGTGCCCTGCTCGACCAGGTCCAGCGCGCCCAGCGACACCTTCATACCGCTGCCGCTTTGCTGCTCCAGGGGTGCGACGATCGTGACTTCGTACCCGGCGCCAGCCAGTGCCGTGCTGAGTGCGCGTATGCCCGGAGAATCGTATCCATCGTCGTTGGTGAGGAGCACGGACACGCCGCCCGCCACAAGAGCGAACGGCAGGCAGCACAGGCAAATACCGTACAGGACAGCTAACAGTTTAGACAGCATATTGCGACCTCCTCGTTCTACCTCGCCCCGAAATCCGGTTAAGCGATTCACGGCTTTTCAGCACCCGGTTTAGAATGCCATAAAGTTCATTGATGGCAGGAAATGAAATGTCGAGCACGATTCGACCGGGCTCATGGAAGAGCGCTATCGTACCGATCACCTGCAGCGAGTCGCGGACCTGTTGATCACCGCATTCATCGCTTGATAACGATCGGAATTGAGAACCCTTAACGTGCCCGAACTGCCCGACATCACCGTTTATATCGAGGCGCTCCAGGCGCGCATTATCGCGCGTCGTCTGACTCGAATCGAACTCCGAAGCCCCTTTGTACTGCGTACAGTTGATCCCGCACCGGCGGCACTCGAGAACCGTGAAGTCCGCACCCTGCATCGTATCGGCAAACGCATCGCATGGAGATTCAATGACGACCTTTGGTTGATCTTTCACCTCATGATCGCGGGGCGCCTCCAGTGGGCCGAAAATCCCAAGCCTTCACGCTCGAAAAACATTCTGGCGGTATTCCATTTTGACAACGGCGCGCTGACGTTTACCGAAGCCGGGTCGAAAAAGCGAGCCTCGCTGCATATCGTTCGCGGAGCGCAAGCACTCGACGAATTGAATCCTAAAGGATTGGAAGTGCTCGAGTGCGACTTAGCGCAGTTTGCCGCCCGACTGACATTGCGCAATCACACCTTGAAACGCGCCTTGACCGATCCCCGTCTTTACAGCGGGATCGGCAACGCCTACTCGGACGAAATTCTCCACGCGGCCCGATTGTCACCCATTGGACTCACACAAAAGCTCGATAAGGAGGAAATCGCCCGTCTGTTCGAATCGTGCGTATCGGTTTTGACCCATTGGACTCAATTACTGCGCGAACAAACCGGGGATGATTTCCCACGGAAGGTCACGGCCTTTCATCCGGATATGGCCGTACACGGGCGCTACGACAAACCCTGTCCGCTGTGCGACACAAGCGTTCAGCGTATTCGCTACGTGGGCAACGAACTGAATTACTGTCCGCGGTGCCAAACCAAGGGTCGTATTCTGGCCGATCGTTCATTGTCCCGACTCTTAAAAAAAGACTGGCCGCGGACGATCGAAGAACTCGAACTAGCCAAGTCGTCCGGGACCTGACAACCCGGTAACATAGGCGCCCTTCCCCATCCGCGAATTACAAAAAAGAGGCTCAAACATGGATTTCGGATACAACGATAAATCCCGCCAATTACTCGAACAGGTCAACACCTTCATGCACGAGCATATCTATCCCATCGAAGACGAGATCTATGAATTCGTGCACGATCCGAAAAATCTGTGGGTCCCGCCGCCGCAGATCGAGGCATTGAAAAAGAAAGCCCGGGACGCCGGTCTCTGGAATCTTTTTCTACCCAAGGAGTATGAGCCTTACAGTCCGGGTTTAACGAATCTCGAATATGCGCCGCTCGCCGAGGCCATGGGTAGCATCAACTGGGCCTCGGAGATCTTCAACTGCAGCGCGCCCGATACCGGCAACATGGAAGTCCTCGCGCGCTACGGCACAGACGAGCACAAGAAGGAATGGCTGGAGCCATTGCTAGCCGGTGAGATTCGATCCTCCTACCTCATGACCGAACCGCAGGTCGCCTCCTCCGATGCGACCAATATCGAAACGTCCATCCAGCGTGACGGCGATGAATATGTCATCAATGGCCGCAAATGGTGGAGTTCCTGCGTGTTCGACCCCCGTAACAAGATTTACATCGTCATGGGCAAAACGGATCCCAACGCCGACCGGCACGCGCAGCAATCGATGATCCTGGTGCCGGCAGGTACCGAGGGATTCGAGATCATCAGGCCCTTACGGGTGATGAACGATCTGCATTCCCCGCACGGACACGCCGAAGTTCACCTGAGTGACGTGCGCGTGCCGGTCGACAATCTGCTCCTGGGCGAAGGCCGCGGTTTCGAGATTGCCCAGGGGCGGCTGGGCCCCGGTCGAATCCACCACTGCATGCGTTTGATCGGCGCCGCTCAGCGCGCGCTCGACATCATGTGCAATCGCGTCGAAAACCGGGTGGCCTTCGGCAAGAAACTGAGCGAGCAATCGAGCATACGCCAGGACATCGCCAAGTCCCGCTGCGAGATTCAACAGGCGCGACTGCTGACACAATGGGCGGCCGACCGATTGGACCGTGAAGGCAATAAGCAAGCCAGGGACGCCCTTGCCATGATCAAGGTCACCGTGCCCTTAATGTGCCAGACGGTCGCGGATCGCGCGTTGCAATCGCACGGCGGCATGGGAATCTGCCAGGACACGCCGATTCCGGAGATCTTCACCTATGCCCGCCTGGTCCGCATCGCCGACGGGCCGGACGAGGTGCATATGTCGCAGCTGGCTAAGCTGACTATCCGCCAGACGCTCGGTGCCTGAGCCCCTTCAAGGTCGGTATCGTTCGCCCGCTTACGGGCAATTTATGGAATCAACCAGACCGATCAGACAGCCGTAGCGATCCGGTGCCCGGCAAATGCCGGCGAGCCTCTGCCAGGGACAGCAACGCCGCCGCGGTCCCTCGATGCGTCTGTGAATCGGTACCTATTTGTGCGCCAGGCGGGCTAGATGGGATTCGTCGTCTCCAGGCCCAGGGAGTAACGTCCCATTTGCTCGGTGATCCGATCGCAGTGACCGTTGATATGCAACGGCATTGCCTGAAAATCGCGATAGCGCCGTTCGAAATCGGTCCCCTCGCGAAGCCCGTTGCCACCCAATACCCGCAGGATCAGCCGCATGGCCTCGTCGCATAACAGCACGGCCTGCATACCGGCGGCGCACTGGCGCAGATAATCGGCTTCGCTTGGCACCGCGGCAGCTGCGATCCGCGCGTCCGTTTCGGCGCATGCGGCGTACACCGTGTCGATCGCGGCGTTGACGAGCGCCCGGGCGCGCCCGAGATTCACGTGGATGGTCGGACGTTCAATCATCTTCGTCCCAAAGATCGCGACCCGTTCGCGGATATTCTCGCAGGTCTCGTTCAGCGAAATGTCGGATACCCCGGTGGCCATAGCGCCCAACCAGAGTACCGAAAGTGCTACCCAGTCTTCACGGTAGCGAGGATGGATCATCGGCATCGACAGGTCGCGAAACGGTATCCGGGTAGGTACCGGAAACGGCACCACTCGGCGCGCCGCGGCCCGTGCGCCTGCGTAGTGAATATGATCAGTCGACGACGCGCGCAGGCTCATTGCTTCCCACGTCGGTTCGATGCGCACGCCCGGGTCCCGCAGGTCGGTAATGACGAAATGCGTTTCCGGTTCGCGCTTGCCCGCTTTGAGAATCACCCCGGCCCATTCCGCGTAGCGTGCACCGGATCCAAACGCCGCGCTGCCGTTCAATACGACATCGTCACCGTCGCTTTCGTAGACGACCGAAGAGCTGGCACCGGCGGGGAAGCAGACCCATTCGCGGCGCTTCATTATGTCGCGCAGAAAATCCGCGTTGTCGGGGCCGAGCAAACCGCAGAAAAAATGAAAAGTGCACAGGTGATTCCACAGACACCAGGCAGTAGAGGTGCATCGCCCCGCGACCGCGCGCAATTCATCGGCGATGACGACGACCGATTCATTCAGCCCGGACAATACAGGACTCGCGGACAGCCGCATTACGTCGTTGGCTTTGATGCTGCGGATCACCTCCTCGGAGATCGAACGTGTCGAATCGGCATCGGCGGCCTGCGCCGTGATAGCGTCGAGCTCCGCTGTAATGTAACGGGCGTCGGAGGAAATCCGACCTAGATCACAGTACACATTCTTTCACCTCTAATTTGCAGCAAGCGAACGCCGTCCAATGCGAATGGCGCGGCATCATACAAGCCTTGTCAAGGTCAGCGGCGGTCATCGGTAATATCGCCATGAATAGACAGTTGATCTCTCGTGCCTGTCGGTCGGGATCGCCGAATCTGTGCCCCATTCCCCGAGTGCTCAATATTCCGCGTGAGAGGCCGCTAACAGGGGGTAATCGAGCAAGGATTTCGATCCCATGGCGCGCGAGAAACCCAAGTCGAACAAGCGTAATTACTACCGCATCCTGTATGTTCAGCCCGATGCACCCATGGAGATCGTGCAAGCGAGCTACCGCACGATCATGCAAAAGCTCAAGGCGCATCCCGACTTGGGCGGCGATCACTGGAATGCGTCGGTGATCAATGAAGCATTCGAAATCCTAATCGATCCGGAGAAAAGACGTGTCTACGACACGGGACTGTTCAAAAGCAGCTCATGGAAATCTCTGGGTCAACAGACGCCACGTCAGCGCCGACGGGAATATTCTCTCGACGCCACCTGGGAGGATTTCAAACCGCGCATTATCGTATGAAGGCAGAAACAGGCGGTCGATATGATTTTCCAGTCGCACCCCGGCGGGCTATTGAAACGGTATTTTTCGACGCGCTGTTGCCAAGCTCCGGCCATACCGGAGGAATATCCAGTCAATTCGGCAGCACCCCACTGGTCGAGGGTGTGTTAAGTCGGCACCGTTGGGCACTGTCCCTGCGTGATTACCATGCGATCTTAGCGTGGTCGCTTGCTTCGAGGAAGACGCCTACAACGGTTGCATGAACTTCGAGCAGGCGCCCACTGGCGGGCAAATCGCCGCGATATGTTGGCCCGGTTAGGCGGCCGCCGCGATCCGCGGCCCACCGAACCGCAGCAGCTTTCCTGAGTAGGTATTCGTCTCCTGGTCATCGTCGATGGTGATCTCACCATTGACGATGATGTAGCGGTAACCCTTCGCACGCTGAATCCGCCGCCATTCCTTGCCCGGCAGGTCGTGGACGATTTCGGCCGGCAGCACTTCGAGATTGTCGTAGTCGTACACGAGGATATCGGCCGGCGCGCCGCGCTTAAGCACACCCCGCTCCTCGAAACCCGCGACCATAGCCGGCAGCGCACTGAGACGCCAATGCGCTTCTTCGAGGCTCAACATGCCCAGTTCGCGCACGATCTTACACAGCGTTTCCGTTGGGTAGCGACCGGCTGTCAGGAACTTGGTGTGGGCACCGCCGTCGGAGACGCCGAAGATTACATAGGGGTCGTCAATGATCTCCTTCAGGTATTTGTTCGAGCCGTGCGCCGGTGCGACGAAGAACTCGGTCTTGAGTTCGTCTTTAACCGCAATGTCGAGCAGGGCGTCGACCGGATCCTTACCGAGCTGCTCCGCGATCGCGCCGATCATCATATCCCGGTACGGTTCGGTTTCCGGCGATGCCGGCCCTGTGACGACGATGTCCTCGATCGGTCCCGTCACGGTGAGTGGCCGCGGCGCACGCAGGCCAGGGCGCCGCTCGGGATCGGCGAGCTTGACCAGACGCTCGGCGACCGAGCCCACCGTTGCCTCGCGCCAGGCCGGGCGATCGTCCCACAGGTTCCAATCCTCGAAGGTGAATGTGAAACCGGCGTCCGTCGTCAGCCCCTGCGCGCACACGCGGATACCACGTTCACGACAACTTTTGATCCATGCGAGGGCTTCCCGATGGACTTCGGGTTTGTGGTCGTAAATCTGCAGCACGTTCCACAGCAGCGGCCGACCGCTGATCGTCGACAGTTTTTCCATGTGTACGCGATCGGCTCGGTAATCGCCGGACGAAATGGTCATTTGCATGAAGCCCTGGTTACGCTCGCCGAGTACTTCGGCGAGCATCTCGCAGGTCTCATCGTGCATGACGTCGGTAACCATCGGCGTACCATCGTAATCGTTCTGAACCGCCGACGGCCCATCGGGCATCAAGCGTTGCGCGGACCAGCCGCAGCCGCCTGCGTCGAGAGAGGCTTCGAACAGGCGCCGGATCTCGGCATGTTCCGCGTCGGTTGGCATACGCCCGGCTTTAGCGTCGTCGAGGCCCATGACCCAGATCAGCAGGGGGCCGACCGGCACGTAGGGCAGCAGATTGATGGCCTTCGGCGCACGGTCGACGCTGTCGAGGAACTCGGGGAAGGTGACCCAATCCCACGGCAGACCCGCCTTCATCGAGGCGTAGGGAATCGCCTCGACCCGCGTCATCGAGAGCATGGCGCGCTCACGCATCTCCGGGCGCACGGGCGCAAAGCCAAATCCACAGTTACCGATCACTGCCGAAGTAATTCCATGCCAGCCCGAGAGAGTGCAGTAAGGATCCCAGAACAACTGCGCGTCGTAGTGCGTATGCAGATCGACGAAACCCGGGGCGACGATGAGGCCGTCGGCGTCTACGACGCGCGCGCCTTCATTGGCATTGATATGGCCGATATCGGCAATGACGCCCGCGCGGATGCCGACGTCGGCCCGGTAGCGGGGAACCCGAGTTCCATCGATGACGGTTCCATGCTTGATGACGAGGTCGAATTTCGACAACGAATTTCCCCTTTTATGCGGCTGGACTGCTACCCGCATGATACGAGCTTAGCTAATCTACCATGCTCGTACGAAGCGCGGCCACCGAACAATGCGCTAATGCCCTAGCATGTCATTGTCTCCGGGTTTCGGGCGACCGATAACACAGCAGCACGAGGAAAGGAAATTGATCACAGAAAAGACTGAAATACTGGAGATGTACGATGAATTGGCCGCGACATTTTCGAGATTGGACCTGGCAAATTTTCGTAAATTTTTTCACCTGCCCGTTCAATTGACGACCGTCGATGGCGTCGTCGCGATTGTCGACGAAAAAGCCTTCGAGTCGGTGTTCGGTGGGATCATGGAAGCACTGCGGGAAAAAGGTTTCACGCACAGCGTACTGGCTGAAAGCAACATCGCGGTGCACGGCGAAGGCCTGGCAATGGCAAGCATGCTGTGGCTGCGTTACGCCGGCGATTCTGTCCTCGAACACTTGGGAGCCACTTATACATTGATCAAAACCGGGGGCAGATGGGAGATCTCCGCCTTGCTCGCGCATCCGCCGGAGTCGGTGCTGAAAATCGATACCGCTTGATCGCCCGCGCACAGATGCCGCCTCTTGGCGCGCGGACAGGGTGCCGGCAAAGCCTGTCTCATGCGGATGGTGCGCGTGCTTCCGCTATACCGGTTTACCCCACCGCTGATACCATGGTGTTTGCTTCTTGAACTGATCATCGACGGGGATCTCCAAATGTCCGACTGGCAACCGAGCGCCTGCATGCTGTGCGAAAACAACTGCGGCATCGAGATCAAACTAGCCGACGACGGCCGCACCATCGAGAAGATACGGGGCGACGAGGCCCATCCCGCCTCGCGGGGCTACCTCTGCCAGAAAGCTTCTCGTATCGACTTCTACCAGAACGGCGCAGACCGGATCACGCGGCCCTTGCGGCGCAACGCGGACGGCTCGTTCGAAGCGATCGACTGGGACACCGCGATCAGTGAAATCGCGGAAAAATTCTGTGCCGTGCGCGACACTTACGGCGGCGATAAGATTTTCTATTACGGCGGTGGCGGCCAGGGCAATCATCTGCCCGGCGCCTATGGATTGAGCACGGTCGCGGCGCTGGGTGGGAAATACCGCTCCAATGCGCTGGCGCAGGAGAAGACCGGTGAAGGCTGGGTCGCTGCCAGTATGTTCGGCGCGAACGCACGCACCGGGGATTTCGAGAATTGCGAGGTCGCTGTTTTCATCGGCAAGAACCCCTGGCAGTCGCACGGCGTGCCGCGAGCGCGCGTCGCGCTCAGGGCGATCGCACGCGATCCGAAGCGCACGCTGGTAGTCTTCGATCCACGGGTGAGCGAGACAGCGGAACTCGCCGATGTTCACCTCAGGGTCAAACCCGGCACCGACGCATGGGCGCTCGCGGCGCTGGTCGCCGTCATCGTCGAGGAAGGCTTGTGTAAATCCGTATGGCTGGACGCGCACGTAGACGGCATGGACGAAGTCCTGCCCGTCATCCGCGCCGTGCCGATCGCCGCATACTGCGATTACGCGGGCGTGCCCGAGGCGCAGATCCGCGATCTGGCGCGGCGGCTCGCGGTCGCCGAAAGCGTCGCCTGGTACGAAGATCTCGGTGTTCAAATGAACCGCCATTCGACCCTGGTGAGCTACCTGCACCGCCTCGCCTGGCTGGTAACGGGCAGTTTCGGCAAGAAGGGCTCGCAGTTCATACCCAACGTCATGCGCCCCTTGATGAGCGGCAATCCGAGCTTCGAGCGGCGCTCGCCGGTCGTCGGCGCGCCGCTGCTGGGCGGCATGGTGCCGTGTAACGTCATCGCCGAGGAAATCCTGAGCGATCATCCGGATCGCTACCGCGCGATGCTGATCGAGACTGCCAATCCCGCGCATTCCCTGGCGGACAGTCCGAAATTCCTCCACGCGATGGAAGAACTGGAGTTGAGCGTGGTCATTGATGTCGCGATGACCGAGACGGCGCGGCACGCCGATTACGTATTACCCGTGGCGACGCAGTACGAAAAGGCCGAAGCGACTTTCTTCAACTTCGAATATCCGAAAAATTATTTTCATCTGCGCCATCCGATCATGGCACCACCGGATGACGCCGACGTCTTGATCGAGGCCGAGATCCATACGCGTCTGGTCGAGGCAATCGGCGCGATGCCGCCGGAAGTTCCCGCCCTAGAGCAGGCCCTTAAGAACGGTGGCCGCCTGGCCTTCGCTAAGGCCTTTCTCGACGCGTCCAACGCCAATCCGGGCTTGCAGAAAATAGCACCGGTGGTGCTCTACCGTGTCCTCGGTCCAACCCTTCCTGAGGGTTGCGGACAGGCCGCCGCGCTATGGGGTGTCGCGCATTTCGTCGCGCAGCGAGAACCGGAAGCCCTCAAGCGTGCAGGCATAGCGGGTGAAGGCCCCATGCTCGGCGAAAATCTGTTTGACACCATCCTGTCGAGCCCGCGCGGCTTCGTGTTCTCCGTCGAAGATCACGACACTTCATGGCGGCGCGTCCGCACACCAAACGGCCGGATCCATGCCGACATTCCAGAATTACTACCGGCTTTCCAATCGCTCGAGCAAGGCCCGGAATCGATTACAGATGGCGATTATCCCTTCGTGTTGTCCGCCGGCGAACGACGGGCCTATACCGCCAACACGATCTTGCGCGGCAAGGCCTGGCGTAAAAAAGATCCGGAAGGGGCGCTCCGGATCTGTCCGCAGGACGCTGAACGACTGTCGCTCACCGACGGTGATCGCGCGAAGCTTAAAACGCGCAGTGGCGAAGCCGAGGTCGTCGTTGAGATCTCCGAGCGCATGCAGCCCGGCCACGTGTCCCTGCCTAACGGCTTCGGGATCGATGCAGGGATTGCCACTGGCGGTCCCACGCGTACGGGCGCGGCGGCTAACGAACTGACAGCATCCGAGCACCGCGATTTCTTCGCCGGTACACCGTGGCACAAGCTCATCGCGGCGAACATCGGCGCAGCGTAGGAAACCGGTTCAAGCCTACGCGCGCGTCACGGGCTTGAATTTAATTCGATGCGGCTTGTCGGCGTCGTCGCCGATGCGGCGGCGACGATCCGCTTCATAGTCGGCATAGTTTCCGGGGAACCACTCGACGTGGCTGTCGCCCTCGAACGCCAGTATGTGGGTCGCGATGCGATCCAGGAACCAGCGGTCGTGGGAGATGACGACGACGCAACCCGGAAAGTTGAGCAACGCTTGTTCCAGCGCGCGCAGGGTCTCGACGTCCAGATCGTTGGTGGGTTCGTCGAGAAACAATACGTTGGCGCCGCTGAGCACTACCTTTGCAAGGTGCACGCGGTTGCGCTCGCCGCCGGACAACTGCCCGATATGCTTTTGCTGATCCGCGCCTTTGAAATTGAAGCGGCCGACGTAGGCGCGTGACGACGTTTCGTAGTCGCCAACGCGCAGCACATCCTGTCCGCCGGACAGTTCTTCCCACACCGTTTTCCCGCCGTCGAGGAGATCGCGGCTCTGGTCGACGTAGGCGACTTTCACCGTGTCGCCCAGCCTGATCGAACCGTCGTCCGGTTGCTCCTGCCCGGTGAGCATCTTGAACAGCGTCGACTTGCCCGCTCCGTTGGCCCCGATCACGCCGACGATACCCCCGGGCGGCAGGCTGAAGCTCAGCGCGTCGATCAACAAGCGATCGCCATAGCCTTTACTGAGATTCTCGACCTCGATAACGAGGTCACCGAGGCGCGGCCCCGGTGGAATGTAGATCTCGTTGGTCTCGTTGCGCTGCTGAAATTCCTTTGACTGCAGTTCATCGAAGCGCTGCAGGCGCGCGCGGCTTTTCGTCTGTCTGCCTTGCGGGTTGGCGCGCACCCATTCGAGTTCCGCCGCGATGGACTTGCGGTGCGCCGCCTGCTCACGCGCCTCCTGTGCAAGCCGCGCTTCTTTTTGTTCCAGCCACGACGAGTAGTTGCCCTCCCAGGGAATGCCGTAGCCGCGATCGAGTTCCAGGATCCAGCCGGCCACGTTGTCGAGAAAGTAGCGATCGTGGGTAACCGCCACGACCGTGCCGGAATACTGCGCGAGGTAACGCTCCAACCACGCCACTGACTCGGCGTCGAGATGATTGGTTGGCTCGTCGAGCAGCAGCATTTCCGGTTCCGACAAAAGCAGGCGGCACAGGGCGACCCGTCGCCTTTCGCCGCCCGAAATCTCGGTCACGTCCGCGTCCCAGGGCGGCAAACGCAGTGCGTCGGCCGCGATTTCGAATTTTCGCTCGACTTCCCAGCCGCCCACGTTATCGATTTCCGTCTGCACTGTGCCCTGCTCTTCGAGCAGCGCGTTCATCTCGTCGTCGTTCATGGGTTCGGCGAACTGCGCCGAAATCTCGTTGAATCGTTCGAGCAGGGCCAGCGTGTCGCCCAGTCCCTCTTCGACATTGCCTCGTACGTTCTTCACAGGATCGAGTTCGGGCTCCTGCGGCAGGTAGCCAATCTTGAGTCCTTTGAGCGGAATCGCTTCGCCTTCGATATCCTTTTCAATGCCGCCCATGATCCGTAACAGGGTCGATTTCCCGGCGCCGTTCAGGCCCAGCACACCGATCTTGGCGCCGGGGAAGAAACTCAGCGAGATATCGCGCAGGATGTGTTTCTTGGGTGGTACGAGCTTACCCACCCGGTTCATTTGGAAAACGTACTGTGCCATCGTTTTAAATGCGGAATATTTAGCGTAAACGGCGGATGTTCAACCGATCATCCGCGATCCCGGATAATGTATTTCGCACGAGCGGATGTTTTGCTGAATGCGGCGAAATGTCTTCTTCGCCCGCTTGTGAGCGAAGTAAATCCTGTCCCCTATTCTGAAACGCTTTTCAGTTTTCGGCGACGGCCTTCCGCGCCTCCCGCCGAATGTAGTGGAGCAATCCGTCGATCTCCCGGCCTGTAAACTGCCTGAACCGCGGCATGCCCTTGGCGAGTTTGCTGCCATCGACGACCACTTCCCTGAATGCGTCGCGCGACAAGGCGATCGGCGATTCCCGCAAATCGGTGGCATAGCCACCTGAAACAGCCCCGCCGCCATGACAGAGAAAGCAGGACTCGGCATAGACGTCGAGCCCGTGTTCCGCCAGCTCCGAATCGATCTCGAAGTCCGGCACGTCGATCGGTTCAGCGAATGCCGGCGGCGGCGACGGCGGTACCGCAAGTTTGCCATCGAGAGCAAACGTGAACAGCCGCCGCGGGTGTACGCCATATTTCCATCCGTGCTGCGCGGCTAGCGTTCCCGATATCAACCCGGCGCCGCCCCATCCGACGAGTAAGGACAGGTACTGCTTGCCGTCGATCGCATAAGTGATCGGCGGCGCGGAGATGCCCGAGCCGAGCTTGAGCGACCAAAGCCGCGCGCCGGAAGCGGCGTTGTACGCGACGAACTCACCATCGGCGCGGCCCTGGAAAACGAGATTGCCCGCCGTCGTCAAGGTGCCGGGATTCCATTGCGGCGGCAGGTCCAGTTGCCAGACTTTCTGCTGCTTGATTGGATCCCAGGCGAGGAGCTTCGCCGTGCCGTAATCGGCCGGGGTATCGGCGCGCCCGAATTCGACGCCGGTACCGACATAGAAATGCGGCGAACTCCAGGACTTGAGATCGATGCCCGTGTCCTTGAACAGCGCGGGCATTTCGATGGTCGGAATGTATACCAGACCGGTGTTTGGGTTGTAGGACATGGCGTGCCAGTTGTGCACCCCGTACGGACTCGGCCAGACCAGCGCTTCGCCATCTTCGTAACGCGCGCCGGCAATTTCCACTGGACGCCCGCTCTTCAGATCCACGTGCGACGCCCAGGTCACCTTGCCGATCTTCTCCGCCGACAGCAGTTCGCCGTTCGCACGGTTGATGACATAGAAGAATCCGTTCTTCGGCGCGTGCATCAAGGCCTTGATCGTCTGCCCGCCGTACTTGAGATCGGCGAGCACGATGTCCATGTTGGAATTGTAGTCCCAGGTTTCCCCGGGCACGGTCTGGTAATGCCATTTGTACTCGCCGGTGTCGGCGTCGAGGGCGACGATCGAGCACAAGAAGAGATTGTCGCCGCCGTCGGGGCTGCGGATCTTACGATTCCAGGGCGATCCGTTGCCCGTCCCGACCAGGACTTGATTGAATTCCGGATCGTAGGTAATGCCGTTCCAGACGTTGCCGCCGCCGCCATGTTTCCACCATTCGCCGGTCCAGGTCTTAGCAGCCATGGCCATCGCTTCGCTCTCGAAGCCGTCCGCCGGATTACCAGGCACGATCCAAAAGCGCCACGCCTGTTTGCCCGTTTCGGCATCGTAGGCCGTGACGTAACCGCGTGCGGCCTCTTGCTCGGTGCCGCCGTTGCCGATGATGACCTTGCCGCGAAACACCTTCGGTGCGCCGGTGATATAGAAGGCGCGCCTCGGATCGACCGTCATCGTTTCCCACACCCGATTGCCGGTCTTCGCGTCGATCGCGACCAGGCGCCCGTCGATGGTGGCGATGATGACCTTGCCTTTCCAGTAAGCGAGCCCGCGGCTCGAATCCCACATGATGCGCAAGCGATCGCCGGCGTGCTCAATGGACTTGGGATCGTATTCCCACAAAATCTTGCCCGTTCGCGCGTCGAGGGCGCGCGTCACGCTGAAGCTGCCGGTGAAATAAAGAATGCCGTCGACTACCAGCGGCGTACCGATGAGAGAGTGGTCTGCGGGCAGATCGAGATACCAGTCGACGCCTAAGCGTTTTACCGAGTCTTCGTTGATCTGATCGAGCGGACTGTAGCGTGTTTCGGCGTACGTTCGTCCGTAGGCCAGCCAGTTGTCGCCCTGCGCCTCGTCGGCAAGCGCTGTGTCATCAACGATGGTATCGCCCGCCAAAGACGGTAAGCCAATGATCATCAACAGACTGAAAAGCCAGGCCCGGCGTCGCTCCATCGGTGTCTCCCTTGAATACTTGAGCCGTTTTCACTCGATACGCATCGTACGGTGCGACTGCGAATTGTGTGCGGTATCGGATTCTAACGTAACCGACGCCCGTACGGTGGAGTCCCCGTATGGGGCGGCACTTGCAAGCGATTAGGCGTTCCGAATGACAGGACGCTTTGTAGTTTGTAACAGCATTCGTCATTCGCCCGCAAGCGGGCTCCTACGGTACGGGTGCCGCCGTAGGAGCGTTTTTGCGGGCGAATTGAAATCTGTCTCGTAATTCGGAACAGCGATTCAGAGTTTAGCCAAACCGGGACGGGTGAGATCCGACTCGGCATTGGGAGTAAAGTTGGACCTTCGAAAAACGCAAAACAAAGAGGTCAGCCAAAATGACGGACCATGTATACAAAATCATTGAAATTACCGGCACATCGACTCAATCCATGGAAGATGCCGTGAACAAGGCGGTGGTTAAGGCCGACGCCTCGTTGAACAACATTCGCTGGTTCGAGGTAACCAATATTCGCGGCGACGTCACCGACGGCAAGGTGAAACACTGGCAGCTCACCATCAAGCTTGGCTTCACCCTGACTGATAGTGCCAGCGACTGACCCGGACTTAGGGGCGCACGGGACGCGGGTTCGCCCCACCCGGAATTACCTCGCCCTGTTCCGGCGTCATCAGTGAGTATCCGCAATGAATTGTTCGCACTCGCCGCCCGCGCACTAGAGGCGCTGCCCCCGCTACGCATACGGCGCATCCTGATCGCCGATCCCCGGCCGGCACCCGATCGCGAAGCCGAATTCGGCCTACTGTCGTTCGAGGACGGATCGGTCGGACTGTATTACGCCTGGCTAGGCGAATCACAGTCCGATATGCCAGAACGGTTTGATCCGGCCGACCTGCGCCGCCGATCCCCGCTGGAACTCGCTCGGTATTACCTTGGGAACAGCGATGCCGAGCGCTCGGTCGGGCTCGCCGCGATCAACGCAGTGACCGATGCCGTGTACCGCGCGGCCGGACATGAACTCGCTGCAGCGCCTGACTCGATGGGCGGAATGAACCTCGAACCGGATGATCGCCTCGGCATGATCGGGAATTTTCCATCCTTGGTGCGCAGGGCGCGGGAACGCGGCGTCGAAGTCAATGTGGTCGAACGCAAGCAGCACATGCTCGGGGAAACGAGTGGCGTCCGCATCACGCTCGATCCCGGCGTGTTAAGAGACTGCAATAAGATAATCTGCACCGGCGCGACCCTCTTGAATGATTCGCTCGACGAGATGCTCGCATACTGTGCTGATGCCGAGCTCATCGCGCTCATCGGCCCCACAGTCGGGTTTTTCCCTGATCCTGTGTTCGCGCGCGGTATCGACATCGTCGGCGGTACGCGCATCATCGACGCCGAGGGCGCAGCTGAACGACTGGAGACCGGCAAGAATTTTGGGGACAGCGCCGTGCGTACGGTCATTACCCCCGCGGATTACCCGGGCTTCAACCGGCTACTCGAAAACGCACGGGCTGGCGCGGAGTCGCGTTAACAGGCTTATCGCGCCGGTAGCGGGCAAAAACCCTGGGCTTCGACCCGTAAAGGCCTGTTGAACTTGCTGCGGAAATTTTCCATCGCGATACCGGCTGTCAATTCCACGATCTGCGCTTCGGTAAAGTGCGCTTTCAATTGTGCGAAGAACGCGTCGTCGACTTCCTGTCCGGTGATGGTCATGCGCTCTGCATATTCGATCGCCAGGCGCTCGCGCTCAGTATAAACTTCACTCTCGCGCCAGTTTGGCAGCGCCATGACCTTCGCTTCGCCATCAGTAGCTTCGATCGCACGGAACGAATTGATGTCGACTCAGAAGGGGCAGCCGTTGATCGTGGAGACACGCACATAAGCCAAGGCCAGCAAAGTCGCGGGCAGCTCGCCCGATTCCTCGAATGAAGCGTAAAATTTCTTGGCCGCGCGCAGGATCGGCGGGCAGTGAGCCAGCACCTTACTCGGATTGATGACGCCGCCGAACAATTCTTGCTCGGAGGCGAATTCCGCTTCGAGGATAGGATCGCCGCCGGCTTTCGTGATTTCGGTAATTCTTGGCACAGCTCACTCCTTTGTTCAACACGGGATAGGGTGGCTAGTGTACGCCCCGTTCCATTCGTCGGCGACCGCCTCGCCATATGCCGCCGCCGCTTCTCGCGCTACCGATGATCCGGCTGCCACGGCTACATGGGTTTCCTTATCCGGGGATCTGCTTGCGTTAGAATGCACTCAGGAACACTATCCGATCCATCCAGCACACACATGAGCGCGCAACCCGAATTTCCAGGCCTCGAAAATCTCAAGTTCGACAATCGCTTCGTTTGCGAACTGCCCGCTGATCCCGAACCCGAAAACTACCGCCGCCAGGTCAGCGCCGCCTGCTATTCGCGCGTGGTGCCCGTTGCAAGCGCAGCGCCCGAACTGGTCGCCTATTCGCCGGAAGTCGCTGCGCTGCTCGATCTTAAGGACGCAGATTGCGAAACACAGGCGTTCGCCGAAGTTTTCGCGGGCAACCGCCTCACCGACGGGATGGACCCCTATGCGACCTGCTACGGCGGCCACCAGTTCGGCCACTGGGCCGGGCAGCTCGGCGACGGCCGTGCGATCAACCTGGGGGAGGTAGTTAACCGCAGCGGCGAGCGATGGGCGCTTCAGCTCAAGGGCGCCGGGCCGACCCCCTACTCGCGCAGCGCAGACGGCCTCGCGGTATTGCGATCTTCGCTGCGCGAATTTCTATGCAGCGAAGCGATGCATCACTTGGGCGTGCCGACCACCCGCGCCTTGAGCCTCGTGTTAACCGGCGAGGACGTCGTGCGCGATATGTTCTACGACGGCAACCCACGACCCGAGCCTGGCGCGGTGGTCTGCCGTGTCGCGCCGTCGTTTACGCGCTTTGGCAACTTTGAGATTTTCGCCGCACGCGGTGAAACAGACGTGCTGCGCCGGCTCGTCGATTACACCATCGCCGTAGATTTTCCAGGCCTCGAATTCAGCCCCGGCGCGACTGGACCGACGGCGAAACGCATGGTCGTCGACTGGTTTGAGGAGGTGTGCCGCAGAACCGCTTGCCTGATCGTGCACTGGATGCGGGTCGGCTTCGTACATGGAGTGATGAATACGGACAACATGTCCATCCTCGGTTTGACCATCGATTATGGTCCCTACGGCTGGCTCGAGAACTACGATCCCGACTGGACACCGAATACCACCGACGCGCAGGGCCGCCGGTACCGGTTCGGCCAGCAAGCTCAGATCGCACTGTGGAATCTTGTCCAACTTGCGAATGCAATCTACCCGCTGGTGGCGGAAGCCAAGCCCTTGGAGCGCTCGCTCCACATCTACGAAGAAACCTACGAATCGGGCTGGCAAAGTATGATGGCGCAAAAGCTCGGTCTGCGCGCATTCGAGACATCAGACCGCGAACTCGTCTCCGAACTCTTCGAGGTGCTGGCGCTGGTCGAAACCGACATGACGCTGTTCTTCCGCGGCCTCGCACAAGTAGAGTCATCATCAGCTACTCCCGACAGCGCAGACGACCAGCGGCTGATGGCGCCGCTGCTCAACGCCTATTACACTCCGGCACAACGCACCGAGGAGTCCAAGCGGAGGATGAGCGCATGGATGCACCGCTACATCGCGCGCGTTAACCGGGACGGCCGGGAGGATCATGAGCGCAGCGCCGCCATGGATACGATCAACCCCAAATACGTGTTCAGGAATTACCTCGCCCAACTCGCAATCGATCGCGTCGAGGAAGGCGATTTCTCGATGGTTCACGATCTACTAGACGTGTTACGCCGTCCATACGACGAGCATCCGGGTAAAGACGCTTACGCCGAAAAGCGCCCGGACTGGGCGCGTCATCGCGCCGGGTGCTCGATGCTGTCGTGTAGTTCCTAACAGTGCCTTCTTATGCCGCTGCCGGTCCATTTTTCGGATTTCCGTAACACGTAATGGCCGCGTTCGAACACGATCTGACGCCCGTTAAACCTGATTACGACGGCGGTTCCATCGTCAACCTGATGCGCTCGATCGGGGACAAGTTTGGCGCAGCACCGTCGGATTACCCGCCCCTCGCCGCTCTGCCGCCCGAACGCCTAGGTGCAGCGCGCCGCGTGGTGCTGCTCGTGATCGACGGTCTCGGCGCTGAACTACTGAGGAACGTGGGTTGCGGCAGTCGCCTGGGGGAACTCGCGAGCAACACGATGACGTCGGTTTATCCGCCGACCACGGCGAGCGCGATCACCACCTTCATGACAGGGCTCGCACCGCAGCAACACGGTCTCACCGGATGGTTCATGCATTTTCGCCGGCTGGGCGCGGTGACGGCGGTATTACCCTTTGTGCCGCGCTATGGGCGCAAACCCTTATCGAGGGCGGGCGTCGACCTCGCATCATTGCTCGATTGCCCGAGTTTCTTCGATCGCATCAAGGTGCCGTCGGCGACACTGCAACCCGCGGCGATCGCCGATTCGGATTTCAGCCGGCATCTGGCACAAGGGGCCGAGCGCATTCCCTATACGACGCTCGCGGACTTTGTCGACCGCCTGCAGGCTTATTGCCGCGGCGAAAGTAGCGCGGTTTATATCTACGCGTACTGGTCGATTCTCGATCGACTCGCGCATATACACGGGCCATCGAGCGACGCGGTGAAAGCGCATTTTGATGAAATCGACGCCGCCCTTTCGGCAGTCATCGAGGTTTGCGACGACAGCGGTACGCTTTTGATCATCACCGCCGACCACGGGTTCATCGATAGCGGCGCTGAGGAACGCATAGATTTGGAGAACCATCCAGCACTGGCCGATACCTTATCTATGCCGCTCTGCGGCGAGCCGCGCACCGCTTACTGCTACGTGCAGCATCGTTCGGCGCAGGCGTTTGAAAATTACGTTGATCAAGAATTCGCGCAAGTCGCAACGTGGTTGCCCAGTCATCGGCTGATCGACGATGGATGGTTCGGTCTCGGCGAACCGCATGCGGAACTCGCCGCCCGGATCGGTGACTACACGCTGCAGATGCGCGACCGTTACACCATTCGCGACCGGGTTGCCGGCGAACACGACGCGCACCTGAACGGCGTTCACGGGGGCACCTCCGCCGCAGAGCAGTTCGTTCCGTTGATCCTGGCGGGGCCTTAACACTCGCGTCTCGCGCGATACGCGGCGCCAGACACCACCTTTCGCCGCACGGCGACAAAAAACCGGAGGGTATCTACCGGATTTGTACTGGGTCACGGTCACCGAGCCCGCCGTGCACCCTATAATTGGCGGCCAACAAGACTCGCTTTCGGATACCGCCTCATGAAAAGAATATTGATCGCCGCGGCCGCGCTCGTCGTCCTGCTGATCGCGGCCCTCGGCTTCTTTCTCGCCACCCTCGACGTCAACCAGTACAAACCCCGGATCGTCGCGACGGTCGAAGAAGCGACCGGGCGCAGCTTTGACATCAAAGGTGACATCGGACTCAGACCGTCATTCATCCCTACTCTGTCGGTCGCCGGCGTATCGTTCGGCAACGCGGACTGGGGGGCCCATGACACCATGGCGACGGTCGAGCGTTTCGAAGCCCAGATCAAGCTCCTACCGTTGCTAGGCGGACGTATTGATGTAAAACGCATCGTTTTGATCGGCGCGCGCGTGGTCCTTGAAACGGATCGCAAGGGCAAGGGCAACTGGGTGCTGGCCGCCGCCGACGCCGATGAGCCGCCCGATGAAGGCGAACTCCCGTCCTTCGATCTGGAGGCGATCATCGTCAAGGACGCTTTGATCGAATTCCGCGCGCACGAAGCGGACGCGATCTCCACCGCTATAGAGAGCCTCGAAATCGGCACGGCGGGATTTGGACAACCACTCGAGGTACGGCTCGATGCGCAGGTCAACGATATTGCTTTCAGTATCGCAGGGACGCTCGCACCGTTGCCGCGGCTGCTCGGCAACGAGCCCTACGAGCTCGATCTCAATATCTCCTCCGGCGATGTCGAGCTGACGGTTAAAGGATCGCTCGAAAAACCGCTGGACGCGAACGGACTCGCGCTCGAGTTCGGGCTCTCCATGCCATCGACGACGGCGCTCGCGAATCTCGTGCACGCCGAACTGCCTGCTATCGGCCCGGTTCAAATCAAAGCCGAGATTACGGGTGAAGATAAACGTTACGAAGTGACGGATCTGTCGGCGCTGCTGGGAACTTCCGATCTCGGTGGTCGCGCAAGCCTCGACCTGAATGACGACCGCCCCGCAATCGAGCTGCATCTGGAATCGAAGCTGATCGATCTTTCTGCGCTCGAAGCGGGCGCTGAAGAGGCCTCCACATCCAGCGACAGAATTTTCTCGACCGATCCGCTAGAACTCGACCTTCTCAGGCAGTTCGATGCAGAGGCCGAAATCACCATAGGGCACCTGCAGACCGCGCGGGCCGCGCTCGAGACGCTGCGTAGTGAAATCACCGTCAAACGCGGCAAGCTCGAGATCAAGAAATTCAACGCTACCTTGGAAGGCGGAACGCTCGCCGCCCGGATCACCCTCGACGCTTCTCGGGACCGGCCGCGCTTCATGAAAACGGCGACGATCAAAAACATGGCGCTGGCGTCGTTCCTGAATGGGCCCGACGGCGATTTCGCCCGCGGCGGGACCGTCGACGTGGATGTCCACATCGCCGGTGAAGGCAAATCAGTTATATAACTATTTTCCGCCATCGATCTCAATCCATCCGGTTCAATAAACGGTTAATTATTCGATAGTATTGTTCTATTTTCCTCCACTTGCATCAAGGGCGTTCGACGGGTATCTTGGCGTTGGGGTGACATAATGGTGACGCAGATGGACTGCCTCACCCCTCAACCAGGAGCACGCCATGCTGACCGAACGCACCATCCGGAACGCCGGAGCCGAGCCGAAGACCCGCATCCTGTGGGACCAGGAGGTGAAGGGCTTGGGCGTCCGCATCACGCCGAAGGGCACCAAAGCCTATGTGCTCGACTATCGCATGAACGGTCGCCGCCATCGTGTGGTGCTGGCCCGAACGACCGAGATCTCCTTGGAAGAAGTCCGCAAGCGCGCGGGTGCCGAGCGGGTGCGGATCCGCGCTGGCGAGAGCGATCTGCTGACGCGGCGGCGCGAGGCGCGCGCGGCGCTGACCGTGAACGAGGGGTTAGAGCGGTTCTTCGCCGAATATGTGCCGGCGCGGCTGGCAGCGGGCCGCATGGCGCCGGGCACAGTGGACGGTTATCGCCGACAAGCCGCCCGTCACCTGCGGCCTGCCCTTGGCAGGCGGCGGATCGCCGACGTCACGCGCCACGACATCGAGCGCATGGTGGCGCCGCTCGCGGCGACCGCCCCGGTACAGCGCAACCGCGTGCTGGCGTTCACGAGCCGGCTGTTCCGGCTGTTCGAGGATTGGGCGTTGCGCCCGCAGCACACGAACCCCACCCGGGGCATCGAGCGGGCGCGTGAGGAAGCACGCGACCGGGTGCTCACGCCGTCGGAGATGACGGCACTCGGTGCGGCGCTGGCACGCGCGGAGAAGGACAAGCCCGCGGCCGTGGCGGCGATCCGGTTGGCGGCCCTGACGGGTCTGCGTATTGGCGAGGTGCTGGCGATGCGCTGGGAGCACTTAGACACTGAGCACAAAGCCGTGGTGCTGCCCCACACGAAGACCGGGCGGCGCGTGCACGGCCTGCCCACGGCGGCGCTCGAGCTGCTTAATGGCCTGCCACGCATCAACGGCTACGTGTTCACCACCGGACGCGACGCGGCCATTACGTATCAGACGGTCCACGCGGCCTTTGCAGCCCTGACGCGCGAGGCCGGCCTGTCGGACGTGCGCCTGCACGACCTGCGCCGCACAGTGATGACGAGCGCGGCGCGCGCCGGGGTCGGCACCCATGTGCTGCGCGACCTGCTCGGGCACAAGACCACGGCGATGGCCGACCGCTACATCCGGCATGCCGGTGCGGCGGTTCACGAGGCCCAGGAGCACATCGGTGCGGCCATCGATGCGCAGCTGCGGGGCGTGTGACGGCGCCCGATACACGACGGAGGATGGTTCGATGAGCGACAAGGAAACCTGCCCAGAAGCGATCGATGAGCAGGCCTTAGCGGCGGCTGCGCAAAACGTCTACGGCCCGGACACAAACCTGCACGAAATTGGTAGGAGGCTGTCCGAGTACCTGTTGGAGTTAACAAGACTCCAGACGCGCTGGGAAGAAGAGCGTCTGTGTCCATCCTTCGAAGAGGCCGTCGCGCTTGTGAAACGATACCAGTGGCCTAACCCTGAACACCCTGAGGCTTTGGCCGTTGCCGCACTCATTTCACACTGCATGGTGGAGGTGGATGGGCGAGAAATGCTGATAGAAGACCGCATCCGAGAGTTGCTTGAAGTCTGGCAAGACGAAAAAGAGAGTAAGTGGGACCGGTTTTGGACGCAGGAGGCGCTCGAAACAATCGCAGCTCAGGCGCAGAAGGATCATCCGCTCACCGTTGAGATCGTCCAACGGCTGGCAAGCGGGCACCTCAACCGCCCGATAGGTCGGTGCGATCCACGCACAGATGAGGTTCGCAATACGAGTATTGTCACGGTGATCGGGCATTTGCAAAGCCTGGGCATGAAGCCGGCGCGCAATGAAGTGAGTTCGTTGCATTCCGCGTGCGATGCGGTCGCGAAAGCGCGCGGCTTGACATATACGACGGTCGAGACGGTTTGGAAGCGACGGAAGGGTACGCAGGCAAACCGACACAGGGCCAGGAAACAGCAAGATGGGACATGACCTTTTCCAGGGCAGCATGGCGTTCGTGGGCGAGACACCGTGGCACCGTCTCGGCACGGCGGTTGAATCACACGTCAGAGCCGAGCAGATGATGTGCGCGGCCAATCTGGATTGGCAGGTTCAAAAAGAGCCCGCCCCAGGCGCACGGCTGCTCGCTCCGCGGCGCATCCATGATCGGTACATCGTGCTGCGTGACCCGGTGGGTGACGAGACCGAGGCGGTCGCGCTCGCCATCGTCAGCAAGGAGTATGAGCCGCTTCAGAACGTGGATGCGTTCACATTCTTCGAACCCTTCATTGACAATGGTTGGGCCGAGTTCCACACAGCGGGCGCGTTGGGCAACGGCGAGCGGGTTTGGGCGCTGGCACGGCTGTCGGAACACATGGTCATCCATGGGGACGACCCTATCGATCGCTTCCTGCTGCTGTCCAACTCCCATGACGGGTCGAGCGCTGTTACTGTGCGTTTCACGCCGGTCCGAGTCGTCTGCCAAAATACCCTGAGCCTCGCACAGGCGGACGGGACAGGGGTCGTATCCGTCCGTCATACCCGAAATATCCGCCACAATCTGAAAAAAGCCCAAGCGCAAGCATTGAAGCGTCTCTCCGATGCGGTATTTGCTGAGGCCGAATCCCTGTTCGCTCGCATGGCAGAGCGCGGCATGGCGCCCGCAGCGGTAGACGGTTATCTAGAGACGCTGTTTCCGAGGACTCGCCGGCAGAAGACCCAAGGTCTGGAACCTACGCGGTGGGGGCGCGTGAAGCAGATACTTGATGATGAAACCGTCACGCCGTCGGCGACACGCGAGACGCTCTGGGCGCTCTATAACGCGGTCGTCCGAGATGAAGACTATCGGCGCACCCGTGAAATGACCCGAGATGCACGTTTGGAACGCGTGTGGTTCGGGCGCGGCTATGACTTGAAACGCAAGGCGCTTGAAACGGCCCGAGCTCAGTTGGCAAGCGCTGCCTGAACCGCAAGGCTGAACACGCGCGACGCCGCGCCCCACCCGAGGCCCCGGGACGACTCCACAGCAAGCCTTTCGACGGATGAGACCCGAGTTGAGGGGGTGACCGCGTCCCGCCGTTGAGGGCCCTCTTTGCGGTCGCTCTTGCGGTGGAACCTCCCTTCGATGCGTCTTGCAATACCCGAATCGCCCCAGGCCGTCTACGTGCAGGTCCGCCGAATTCTTCGATGAAAGCGGGCTTACCAGTCAAGTTCAAAGTGCCGGAGGCGTCGGGAACCGGATGGCCGGTGGCGGCGCCTCGCACTGTCCGCCGGGCCCGAGACGGGGTGTTTAATTGCGCCCATTGCGCCCATTGCGCCCTAAGCGCCCCAAACGGTGTCGAGGGTGGGCGCAATATGGACGCACGGTTAAGCCTTCCCGCGCCCGGCAAAAAGCTGTTCAGTCGACGCGACCACAGGATTCTTGAAGGACCCTCGTTCCTCGGTTCAGCCGCCGGAACATGCTCCATATGCGGCGGATTCACCGGCGAGGCGCGTCCTGCTCTCTGCGAGAGACTCCATCAGGAGATCCAGACACGCTGAACCCGGCAGATTTCCGGCGCGAAACCTAGCCCAGCCGTCATGGGGAATTGTGCCCCATGACGGCAAATCCAAAATCCTGGATAACGCACGGTATCCCTTTGAAGGAGGAACACCGCGATGGATGAACAGAACGCTCCTCGGCCGAAAAGCGCGCCGAGCACGCACTTTGAGGACAACCACTACTATCGCTCGAATGACCCGGCGCTGTCCATCATCGCCACACGCGGCACGCTTGCCACCTGGCGCTGGATGGGGCGCGGACCTCGTTATCGGAAATTCGGGAATCGCATTTTGTATCTCGGTTCCGATCTCAACGCATGGCTCGATGCGCACGTGGTGGAGCCGACGATGAGGGAGGCATGAGCCGTGGGCGAGTGCATGACCGGCCCGGTAGGGCCGCTCGACTGGTCCGCCCTTATCGGCGCGGTGGCGATTGCCTTGCTGGGCGAGCCGAACGCGGCATTGTCGAATGAGCGCGAATTACGCTACGGACGCCGGGGCAGCCTCGCGGTGCACATCGCGGGCCCGTACGGCGGTAGGTTTCGCGACCATGAGGCCAGTGAGGGCGGCGGTGTGCTCGACCTGGTACAGCGTGAACGCGGCGGCAACCGGTGTGAAGCGCTGGCTTGGCTTTCCGCACACGGTTTCCTGTCCGGACGGTCTGTCCCCGCTCAGGAGCATGGTCCGCGAGCCGTGACGACGCGTGGCGCTGATGCTCGCGAGACACGGGACAAGCAGGCACGCGCGTACCAGATATGGAAGGAAACCCGCCCGCTGCGGGGTTCACTCGCCGAGGAATATATGTGCGGTCGCGGTGTGGAGGTGGCCGGCGCACGGGCGCTGCGATTTCACCCGCGGCTTCGCCATCCGCACCCGCCCTACGTGTTTTTTCCCTCTCTGGTGGCGTGCGTGCAGGACTGTGGAGGGCGGTTTCTCGGCATTCAGCGTACCTACCTGCAGGGGCCGCACAAGGCTTCGGTCCAGCCGGTTCGTGCGAGTCTCGGACGGCTCACCGGCGGTGCGGTCCGACTCGCCGAGCCGGCGAACGGGGTGCTGCTCGTCGGCGAGGGTATCGAGTCGACTGCGGCGGCCATGCAGCGGCTCGATCTGCCCGGCTGGGTCGCGCTCGGGACCGCTGCACTACGCGCGCTGGTCGTGCCCGAGGCCGTCCGCGAAGTGGTCATTGCTGCTGACCGTGACGCACCCGGACTCGAAGCGGCGGCGGCGCTCGCAGAACGGCTGGAGGCCGAGGGGCGGCGCGTCACGATCGTGGCGCCCCGTGCCGGCGGTGACTTCGCCGACAGGAGGGATGGTCGATGAGCGGGTCGAGAAAGGATGTCGACACGCTGAGCATCGCTGACGCGCAACGCGAGGCCGCGATGCTCGCGATGCTCGACCGGTTGCCTGAAGACTGGGTGGCGCTCGTCAAACGTTCGAGGCTGGACCCAGGCGCGCCTTTCGAGGCTACGGCCATCGAGTGTCTCAAGAAACTACGCGCCGGGGACTCCCCCACTTGGGCGCGACTGCGGCAACTGCTCAAGGCTCTCGGTGTGCCGGTCACGGAGCTTGACCGCCAGACCCGCCCGGCCGAGCTGGGCCATAAGAAGCGCATAACGCAAGCCAGTCGGCTGGTCGACCTGGCCGAGCGCGACTGCACTCTGTTTCACCACGGGGAGGAGGCGTTCGCCGAGTTTGAACACGACGGGCACCATGAAACGTGGCCGGTAGATTCGTACGGCTTCAACGCGTGGCTTCGGGCGCAATACTTCGAAGCATCTGACGGCGGCGCGCCGACCAACGAGGCGTTGCAAACGGCGATTGGCACGATCGCGGCGCAGGCACAGTTTCGAGGACCGACGCGCAAGGTCTATCGTCGTGTTGGCTCCGAGGCCGGCCGGCTGTATCTCGACCTCTGCAATGCCGCCTGGCAGGCCATCGAGATCGACGCCACCGGGTGGCGCTGCGTTGATCGTCCGGCGGTGCGATTCGTCCGCAGGCGACATATGCGCGCACTGCCCGAGCCCGAACGCGGTGGGCAGATCGAAGCCCTCCGAGGGTTTCTTAATCTGGCCAGCGAGGATGACTTCAACCTCGCCGTAGCCTGCCTCTTGGCGGCACTCCGCCCGACCGGCCCGTATCCGGTGCTGGTGCTGACGGGTGAGCAAGGGTCGGCCAAGAGCACGTGCGCGCAGATGCTGCGTGCCCTCGTCGACCCGCATGAGGCGGCGCTCCGCGCACCGCCGCGCAATGAACACGAACTGTTCATCGCCGCCTGGAACGCGCACGTGCTCGCGTTCGACAACCTGAGCACGGTTCCTGCGTGGCTGTCGGATGCGCTGTGCCGGCTCTCGACGGGGGCCGGGTTCGCGGCGCGCAAGTTGTACACCGACGACGAGGAGAGCGTGATCAGCGCGGCACGCCCCGTGATCTTGAACAGTATCGATGCAGTCGTGACGCGGGGTGATTTGGCAGACCGGGCACTGGTCCTGACGCTCAAGGCCATCCAGAAAACAGAGCGTAAGCCCGAGTCCGAATTGTGGGCCGACTTTGAGCGTGTGCGACCACAGATCCTTGGTGCGCTGCTCGACGCGATGGTCGTGGGGCTGGCTCGGCTTGCGACGGTGCAGATCGAAGCGCTGCCGCGGATGGCGGACTTCGCCAAGTGGGTCGTGGCTTGCGAGCCCGGCGTGTTCGCCGAGGGCGCGTTCCTGCATGCGTATGAACGTAATCGTGAGGGTGCCGTTACGACGGTGATTGAGGCCAGCCCGGTCGCCGGTGCGATCTGCGACCTGATGCGAAAGAGGCGGGGTCAGGTCTGGGAAGGGACAGCGACCCAGCTGTACCGTGAACTAACCCGACGCGTCGGTGAGAGTGTGGCGAAGACCCGGGGGTGGCCCGGCAATGCGCAATGGTTGAGCCAACGCCTGGACCGCCTCACCCCGGCGCTGCGGCAGATCGGGATAACGGTTGAATGGCAGAAAAGCGGCCAGCGTTTGATTTGGCTATCCGGCTCACCCGAAGCAGGATGCTGAATTTCGCCCGCATTTCTGCGCGCGCGGGTGGAGAGACACGTGCACCCATGCCTGAACGAACATCATAGGAGCACCATTGATGAAGTACACCGAAATGAGGGCCTTGTCGAATCAGGGAGGCACGCGCACCGCACTTGAACGCGCGAGTGCGTGGCTGCTGTCGCACTTGGAGGCGGGCAGCTGCTTGGACGCCGCCGGCTGGGTGTCGGCGCGCGCGATTGAGTTGGCGCGTTCGAAGACCGGCGTGAGCCGTGCCGCGCTGAACCGGGCGCGCCGATGGTTACAGCAAACCGGAGACATCGAGAAACGGCGTCGCGGCTACCAGGGCCCGTGGATGTATCGCGTGGTGGCCTCGAAGTCCAGGCACTGTCCGGTGTGCGGTGCAGTCAACGGTGTGCGGGCGACGGTCCCTGCCGAGCCGGTGCCGACAGCCGAGCCGGCCCAGCCTGCGGTGGCGATCCGCTACCTTGGTCGGCGGTCCTGGTACGCCGATGGATTGTATAGGACCGGCCTCATATGGCACGGCCCCGGTGACATCCAGCCGCTCGCCGACATAGACAAGGCACGGCGCATGGCCCGGAACCACCCGGATGTCTACGAGCTCGTTGAGGTCGAGTCCGACTGACCGCGTCCGGATACCAATGACCGCTCAAGACCATTTACGTCGACGTGAGGATGTAGAAATGCATACCGCGCTTCAGGCGTTGCGTGACAGCGGCGCACATTTCGTCATCGCCACGGCCGACAAGCAGCCCATCTCAAGGAAATGGCAGAAGACGCGGCCCGACTTCTCGAAGGTCGAGAGACACGTGAAGGGCGGCGGCCTGGTAGGCGTTATCCCGGCCAGCTTGGGGTGCTTCGTGGTTGACATCGATCAAGGCGGAGAGAACGGCCTCGAAGCGGTGCGTGGCGTCTTGGGCAAGCCGGTCGCGGTGATCGCAACCCAACGGCCAGGCAGCTTTCATGCCTGGTATCGAGCGGCTGCTGGGGACATCGGCAACCGCAAGTGGAGCCTGGGCGATGCGGGCGGTGACATTCGCGGCTCACGCGGATTCGTGGTTCTGTGGGATGCAGCGACACTCGCGGACGGGCTGGCGCAACACTTCGATGATGCGCAACCGGCCGACCCCGGCCGGTTGCCGAGGCCGACGACCCAGGGTAAGCGCGGGCCAGAAGCCGTACGAACCGCGCCCATTGGCACCCGCAACGACACGCTCAATCGCGAGGCGTTCAAGGCCGCGATAGACGGCACGCTCGACTGGGACACTTTCCGCGATGCGGCAATTGATGCTGGACTACCGGCAGGCGAAGTCGAGACCACCTTGGCGAGTGCGGCAGCGAAGCGGCAGCAGCCGAGAAACGCCGACGGCTTGGCCGCCGCGCTCACCGGGCTTGGCATTGCGTGGCGCTTCAACGTGCGCTCCAGGCACCATGAGTTCCGCGAGACCGCTGACGACTGGCGCGAGGCGAACGACCGGACCGAGGCGCGCATACAGGAAACAATCGCGAATCGGTACGTGACGGGCGAGAAACACGCGCCGCTGCGTTTCGGGCGAGAGACGTGGCAGCGGAGCTTGAATGCTCTGCTTGCCGATGCGGAGACCGATCCCTTCCTCGACTGGGTTCAGGCTCAGTCCCCTTGGGACGGCACGTCCCGGCTAGACGGATGGCTGAACGAGGTCTTCGAGACGGATCCGAACTGCCCGCTAACCGCCTGGGCGGCGCGCTTCGTCTTCCTGGGACCGGTCTGGCGCGCGTTCGAGCCCGGAACGAAGATGGACGAAATGCCGGTCCTGATAGGCCCGCAGGGCTGTGGCAAATCCACTGCGCTTCGCTGCGCGCTGCCTCTGGAGCGTCCCGACTGGTTTGCCGACGGGCTGCACTTGGCGGCAGATCCCAAGACCCGCACCGAAGCGCTGCAATCGCGCGTCATCGTCGAAGTGGCGGAGATGGCCGGCTCGACACGGGCAGAACTCGAATCGCTGAAATCGTTTCTATCCCGAACGGATGACGGGGTCGTGAGGCTGGCCTACCGCCGTAACCCCGAGACCGCGCTGCGGCGCTGCATCATAGTCGGAACCAGCAACGACCCGACTTGCTTACCCAACGATCCATCGGGGAACCGCCGCTTCGTATCGGTCGTCCTGCGAGGCGGCGATCCAACGGTGCTTCGCGCCTACTTGAACGAACGCCGGGAACAACTCTGGGCTGAAGCGTTAGCGGCGTACCGCGATGGTGTCGAGGCGCGGCTGCCGGATAACCTCCATGAAGCGCAGTCAGCGACGAACGAGCAGGTGCGGCGGCGTGACGACATCCTTGAAGACGCCTTGGAGAACTGGCTGCCGACCGCGCCGAAGTCATTCACCTTGGCCGCAGCCGCCGTTGGGTGTCGGATCGCCGAAGCCGGTCGCGAAGCACGGCTTTCGATGCGCGATCAGCACCGGCTCGGCGCGGCACTCACTACGGCCGGTTTCGTCAAGCGGCGGGAGCGCGTTGATGGGCAACGCTTAATGGTCTGGGCGCTGCAGTGAGTGGCCGGCGCTGCCACCGTTGGCCACCGTTGGCCACCGTAATCCTTATATGGGCACGGTTCTGAAGTTCAGACGCCATATATATACGCATACGGTGGCAACGGTGGCCAATAGGTCCGGTTGGAACGATTCTGCGCTTGACCGAGGCACTGACCGAATCCCGGAAGTAAGGTGGCCCCGGAAAATCGGGCAGGTCATGAACGAGTATTCCCCGGACCGGACACATACGCGATGAATAGGAGACCTAGGTGTTCAGGAGAGGTGAAGGCGAAGATCGCGCTGGAGGGCCATCCGGTTGGCGGTCGATGTCCCCCGGCGGTTACCCGCCACCGGCGATTTGTTCGTGCTGTGGGATGGGAGCGGGCTGATGGTCCAGCGCATTGAGACGGTGCGCGCGGCGACGGGCCGACCAGGCTGTAGCCCCGCTTCGCCAACCCCGACTGTACGCCCGATGCCGGCGTCGCCGAAACGGCTCACATCGTCGACACGGTCGTCTGGATCAGAAGCCGGGTCTAAGCGGGTGGCGGATCCACATCGTATTGCGCGGTTGTCACAGAGTCCCGGACAGTGATTTCGGCAAGTCCCGGACAGCGTCGCGGTACCCTCCGACGCTTGGATCTCGCTGGTGCTGTTTGGATGGCCCTTCGGCTTTTGCCGTGAGGCAGCACGCTGAGACAGCAGCAGACGAGGCGAACAACGGTGAAGGATATACGGAAAGGATCCTGCGCTTCGGTTGCCTGCAGCGCCTATCGAGACGAGCGGTGACGGACGGGCTGAACATCGGCACAGCCGCGGTGTCGACCCACCTGTATCGTGCGCGCGAAGCGGGCCTGGCGTCTGGACTCCGCCGGCGGAGTAGGCGGACGACAGGTCCTGGAGCGGGCGCCACCCGGCCGCATGGACATCGACCGCACAAGCGACCGTTCATAACGTCTCGCTGCGTCTCAATCTGTCCCATAAACGCTGACGTCAGACAACCTTAACGTTCCGTGTTTATCAAGTTGAACTACGTGATAGGGGTGGGCATGGTGCGAGGATGTCGCAACAATGAGCCCTTGCGAAAGTATGCCGCCGACCGCTGACGAAAAGCGGGTGACAACAGACCGAGGTCACCCGGCCCCCGAGGTGGGCGACTGCGCATGAAAAAAGGCGGCCGTGAGGAAGTCTTCGAGCTTGGGCTTGAACGCACCGCTCTGCTGAAATCCATCCCGGAGAACCGCTTGGACCCGAAACACCCATGGCGCTTCGACGTCGCTGGCCGCACACCTCGTCGCCGTCGAGATCGAAGGCATCAATCGCCGTGACCTGCCATCAACGCCTCGCCAGCGTCCTGGCCGACGTCAAGAAACACGAAGCGACCTTCATGCTGGGATGGACCGTCCATTGCGGCCCCGAGTTGGGGATAGCGACGCTGTAGAGACACGTTGGAGGCACCGGTGATGGATTGCCTCAAGCCGCTGCGGGCACATAAGCACCCCATCGCGCCACCTCGTCTCAGCACCGCTTCGAAACCGATCGAGCCGCGAGTTACTTCTAAAAAGGACACTGTGG
Source organism: Gammaproteobacteria bacterium (assembly GCA_963662545.2). Classification (GTDB taxonomy): domain Bacteria; phylum Pseudomonadota; class Gammaproteobacteria; genus JAYYZW01. The sequence continues at coordinate 1,748,613 of CAXXLL010000002.1, read as the reverse complement.
CAAATAGTGGCGCTTCGATGGGCGGGAGGCCGCCGCCCGGTGCCCGGAATCAATGGACCGGGCCACGGTACCATGGGCTGCGGGGGCGGTGGTAAGTGCGGAGCAACACAGTCAATGGCACGGGGGCACGCTCTCACGTGCGCCATCAAGGGCCGCCAGCTTTAAGTCGCGGCGTTCCAGTTGCGCGATAATGGGTCTCATCGCGCAGCTGAAAGGGATCGCCGGAGGGGGAGGATCCCCGGCGCGGGCATACGTGCACCTGTATAGATATACATATTTTCTCGTTTTTTGTGTCAAAAGCCTATTTTTTCCAATGTGATCATATGGATATCTGGCACAAACCTGGCACAGCGCTGTGCCGACCACCCTGGGTCGACATGACGCACATGTAGATTGCGCGATGGGAACTTCCCGCCCTGCCACGGAGGTCCGCTGCGCGCCAACCGTTCGAAAATCGTAAGCGCCGCGACGTGGATCGCCCCAGCTTTTCCGAAGACCTTTTTGGTTGAGTCAACCTGCGTCCAACTCGCTCATCAGCAGTGGACTACTTAATGGCCGCAAGAGCGACGTTGCTTCATCGAGGGGGTCATTTTTTCCGCCGGTTCGGGCCCCGGCTGACCCGGATTGACGCTTCTATTATTACATCCGATAATTGCTCTTATCAGACATAATAGCGGGCGAGAACCCCATGCAAAAGACCCCGGCCCTGAGCCCCGCGCGCGCCGTGTCCACCGCCGCCATGGCAGATCTGTTCGAGGCGTCCATGGCGCCCGCCACCCGCCGCGCGTGACGGGCGTGCGTTGGCCGGGCTGCGGGATGCAGCGATCCTCGCCATCGCCAGCGATGCGCTGCTGCGCACCAGTGAGATCGCGGCGCTCGATGTGTCCGATCTGGACGCCGCCGAGAACACCGTGACCGTCAAGCGCAGCAAGACCGATCAGGACGGCGTCGGGGCCGCCCTGTTCATCGGCCCGCCCACGCTCGAGCGGTTGACCGCCTGGATAGACGCCGCCGGGCTTGCGGCTGAGGGGCCGCTCTTTCGCCGCATTACCAAAGGCGGGGGCCGGGTCCTGGGGCGCCTCTCCGCGCGCTCGGTGCGCCGCATCATCACGGCCCGCGCCGCGGCCGCCGGGACCACCGGCCGGATCTCGGGCCACAGCCTGCGGATCGGCGCGGCGCAATCGCTGGCCGCCGCCGGGGCCTCCGTGGTCGAAATGCAGCAGGCGGGCCGCTGGCAATCGCCGTCCATGCCGGGCCGCTATGCGCGGGGCCCGCCGGGGCGCCGTCGCCAGGCTCCGCTACGGGGCGTGACTCAGCGCCACTGCGTGGGCCGGTGCTGCCAGATTCTGCGGGCACCGGGAACTTGACGCTGTGCCGTCGAGCCTATAGGCACCCGCTCATGCATCAGGAGTATGGGCAGTATGAAGGCGCTGGGACGTCAAGCCTTGACGCTGCACGCGTACCAACCCGAAGTTTGGGCCGTGTGTAGGCGCTGGGATGTCAAGCTCCGGTGCCTATATACGGGACGACGCGTCGTCAATTTTATAGGCGCCCTCCTTGAGCTCCGCCAGCGCGGCCGATTCGGGCAACGCCATACCGCCATCGCAACGGATGCTGGTGCCGGTGATGTAATCGGCGTCGTCGGAGGCCAGAAAGGCGTACAGATTGCCAACGTCGCGCGGCTGGCCGATCCGCTGCAAGGGTGTCTGCTTGGCCATGACGTCGATGTCCTGTGGGGTGCATAGCTGCTCGAGACCCGGCGTCAACATACCGCCGGGGTCGATCGAGTTCACGGTGATCTTGTAAGGCGCGAACTCCGTCGCCGCAGCGCGGATAAAGCCGGTCACGCCGGCCTTGGATGCCGCATAATGGCTCATACCGGGGTAAGCCGTGTAGTTGCCCGTGATGGAAGACGTGACGATGATCCGCCCTCGTCCCAGCTTTTTCATGTGCGACGCACATTCACGGGTCAGCACGAACGGGGCAGTCAGGTTGACCCTGAGGACCTTGTCCCATTGCGCCGTGCTCATCCCTTCGATCATATCGACCGGGTAGATACCCGCTACGTTCGCGAGGATGTCGATCCGCCCGTAACGATCTGCCGTACCGGCAACGAGTTTGCACATGCTGTCTTCATCGAGCAGGTCGACCGCACTGAAGATAGCGTCGTAGCCGGCTTCACGCAACGCCGTCGCGGTGCCTTCGCCGCCGTCCCGTCTGATATCGGCGACGACCACTTTCGCGCCGTGTTCCGCGAGCACGTGAGCAACGCCCTCACCGACCCCTTGCGCCGCGCCGGTGACGATCGCGACGTGATTCTCTAGTTTTCCACTCATCGGTAGCTTCCTCTTTAGTTCCGCATGGGGTCAGGCCTGGGGTATTGCACGCCGGGCACTGTTTCCGGTCCGGGTGAGTATAGAAGATATAAATGCGAAGCATTCTCGTTAAAAAACGTTTCCGCGGAAACGTCGTGGATGTCTGCTAACTGGCCTTGCCTCTTGAACATCCAATTACCCCGCAATGCCCAATATACGGCGTTTATATACTTGACGACGTGTCGTCAAGTATATAAACGCCATTTTATAAGCACGGAGGTAGTGAAAGCCGGCGTCAGATGAGATCGTGGCGCTCGACCGGCGGGCCGCCTGGATAAACGCCGCCGGCCGTCACGTTGGCCTGCTTCACGGTCTCGCCGTCGGCCGCCAGGGCAGATGGCGAGCGGTCGCGGCGCTTACGGTTTTCGAATGGCCAGCGAGTAGTGAACCCCTGTACGGGCCGACACAAGCCTAAAATAATTTTGTGCCAGCAACAGTGTGCCACTTACGTTTCTGATTCAAGTGTACCGCGTATATTATTGATTAAATTGTTGATTCAAGTGTCCTTTATGTTTTCAATTCGGGTGTGCCGCGTATGTTGTTGATTCAAGCGTGTCCTTTATGTTTTTGATTCAAGTGTACCGTTTATACTATTGATTCAATTTATAAAACACCCTTTTGGCACAGATTCTCTGAAAAACATACCCCCAAAGTGCGCGTGCGAGGCGTACGCGCGTATGAGGGTATGTTTTTCGGGAAAACGACAGAAACGTCAACTTCTTTACTTTCATCCTATTGAATAATAACAATAATAGGGCCTAAAAGCCTGGCACAAAGGTGGCACACTCTGGCACAGACTCATTTCCAAGCTGCTGATTTTCAGGCATTCGCCTGGCACACCACAGGTAGATTTCTGTGTCAGGCTGGTCAAATGTTGACCGATTTTCGACCCGGTCGAGCACGAAACTTGCCCAGGTGGGGCTCAGATCGGAAAACAACTCGCGCGCGTGGGACGCAAAGAGGGATGCTGGGGGCCATAGGACTTCCGTCACGCGCCGCGGAGACCGCGGCCCTTCTTCATCAATCTGCGACGAGTCCTATGCAGCGATTCCTTTCAGATGCGCGATAAGGTCTGTTATCGAGCACCTGCCACGATCGTCGCATGGGACCCGCTGGATGAGACGACCCGGGGGTGTCCCGCGGCTGCGGCGGCGCGCGGGAAGTACCTATGGGTCCAAACGTCCCTCCCCGCGCCTCGCGCGCGAGACTTCCCTTCTCGACCGCGGGTGTAGAGGGGGTGCGGCCGGCCTGGCCACGGGGGGCGCAGTGGTTTGGGCTGGCGTCATCTGCACAGAAAGCTGGTCAATCTTTGACTGATTGGCACGAAAATATATAGGTGGTGTGCCGGGTCTGTGCCGGCCAGGTCCTTCAGAAACAGCCGGTTACAAGAGCGCTGTGCCGGATTTTTGCGATTATTATTATTCAGATAGATAGAGGGTTGACCAATCGGCATCCTCCCCTGACAAGTACCCTCTCACGTGCGCGCGCCTGCATCCGAAATGGTGCCCGCGGCCGCTGCTATGACGTTGCCGAGCTGGTCAACTATCTTGAGGCCGAAACCCGCGCCGGTTGACAAGGACACACCGCCAAGCAGCTCGCCCGCCGCAACCTCGTCGTCCTCGACGAGCTCGGTTACCTGCCCTTCGCCCAGACCCCGGGCAGTTGCGGTTTCATCTGATGAGCCGTCTCTACGAGCGCACCTCGCCTTCGGCGAATGGCCCACGGTGTTCGGTGACCCCAAGATGACCACCGCACTCTCGACTGCCTCACACATCACTGCGACATCATCGAGACCGGCAACGAGAGCTGGCGCTTCAAGAACCGCTCATAGTCCGGCGCTGGCCGTCCCCGCGGCCCGATTGCTCCGGTGGGGCCACCCCCAGCGGAAAACGAGGGCAATATTGCTCAGCATGAAGAAGCGACCTTCAAAGCCGGTTGACACACTCGCGGCTGCCAACCTTTTGCGTCACCGTTGACAAAGTGACCACTAAGCACCCATAGCCGTTGTCGTTTATTCGTCAACACCTATATACGATTGACGATCTCAACGTCGCTATAGCACACCGCCCACCGTGACAACTCATGTGGTCCGCCCTGTCGGGCCACCCGCTGAATACAACAGCTGTTCAATGCAGCGCTGGGTAGCTCCCGGTGCTGGGCGAATAAGCGGGACTTTCCGCGATCACGTGGGTTGTCGAGAGCTTAGCCTACAGGTTCAGCCGCTCCAACGCGTCTCGCGACCGCCCCCACCACGACCGCGCTGTAGTCAGTGCACTCCGCGCCCGGCGTGCCCGACCTCGCTTTCAGACAATTTCATGCGGCCACCTCACACGGCCCCAAGCGAAGCTCCGCCAAAATCAAATTGTCTTTGAACACGTTCACCTCAACCTTCGAGGAGGTAAACCGGGGGGGCAGCCGCGTTTCTGAGGATACCGTAACTTGGTAGGAGGACGGCCAACTTTCCCCCGATGCAACGACTTCGTGCACGAGGCCGCACAAGGCGATGCTGAGAACGCGCCCGTCGAAGTTGAACGTCATCTCGGTCTCCCCGGCAATCTCGGACAGAGCAGCGTGCAGCTTACGCCGAAGAAGGCGGGCATACTCCCTGTCGATGAAACACTTAGGGCTTGCCTCGTAGGCCGCCAGGTAGGCCTGTAACCTTTCCCGACGTGCCTGTTTCTCTCGGACGGCCGGCACGAGGTCCCAGTGGCATTCTCCCTCCAGAAACCAAGCTGGCAAGGGCTCTAGATCGGACCGATCCGATTTGAGAACGTAGCTTACCCAGGCCGCGGCTTCCTGAGGGGTCCCGAGATCTCCCGGAAGGTGGTGCTCTATTTGGCTCAGAGTACGCCCGGTTTTGAGAACGCCGTCGAGAAGCACCTCGGGCTGAAAATACATGCTTATTGAGGCGGAGGCCTTCAAGTCGAGATAGCGAAACCGATAGCCGACGGTTTTGTCGCCGAATTTGGGCTCCCGGTGCTCAAAGCCGAGCGCGACCAGGGCGTCTAGGGTTGGGTATTTGTCGCTCACGCCGCGGCCTCCACGGCTTCTTCGGCGTTCGACAGGCTAATTTCGCCCCCGATGAGTTTTGGGAAGCGCGTTTGACGAAGCTGGGCAAGCGTGCGGCCCTTCGGTGTATTGGCGACTGTTCGATCCAATAGCGACTCTGCGATACCGGCGAAGACACTCAACAACGCTTGGCCCGGTTGGAGCATTCGAAACGTGTCGGTAATCGACCTTCCGAAATGGCTCATAACCGTTCCAACCTTACCGGGCTCAAAGAACCGGAGTTATCCACTCAACCCGTCCCGTAATGGTTGACGCCCGACAGGAAAAACCTAAACAGACCAGACGCTGACGCTCAGACTCGACCATCTAAAGGACCCCGGCCGACCGAACCGGCGGCAAACAAAGCCGCAATGCTCACCGATGCAAAATAAAAATCACGTGTCATCTTTTTGCACTCGACCGGGCACAAATTTTCCCCGATATCCGCGCCGCTCCCAATTGTCACATGACAGCATAACCTCATGACACTCGCCGATCGTTTCCGTCCAGATGGTCGGCTGGTGGCATTGTCAGGGGAAACGGCGTTGAGTGTAGGGAGTATGCCGTCTAGGGTCTCAGAATGAAAAACCATTTCAAATACTTCAAGACATCGCCCGAGATCATCCGTCTTGCGGTGATGCTGTAGGTTAGATTTCCGCTCTCCCTGAGGCAGGTCGAAGATCTACTCCATGAACGGGGCGTCGACGTCTGTTACGAGACGGTGCGGTATTGGTGGAACCGCTTTGGTCCGTTGTTTGCGGCCGAGATCCGGAGACGGCGCATTCATCATGGATCCTATTCGAACTGGCGTTGGCATCTTGATGAGGTGTTCGTACGGATCAACGGCGAGACATGTTATTTGTGGCGTGCTGTCGATCACGAAGGCGAAGTCCTCGAGGTTGTTGCCACGAAACAGCGGGATCGCAAGGCTGCGCTTGAGTTCCTGAAGCGCACGATGAAGCGTTATGGCCGGCCGGCTTCGATCGTCACGGATAGGCTACAGTCATATTGTGCTGCGATGAAGGTGGTCGGCAACGAAGGTTGCCAAGAGACCGGGCGTTGGCTCAGCAACCGGGCAGAACACTCACATCAACCCTTTCGAAGACGGGCAGGGGCGATGGCGCGCTTCAGAGACATCAAGACCCTACAGAAATTCGCCGCTGTCCATGCCTCGATCCACAACCATTTCAACCACCCACGCCATCTCAACCGCCGCGCTATTTTCAAACAAGCCCGAGCCGCCGCCCTGGCCGAGTGGTGTCAGCTTGCAGCCTAAGGGTCCTCAACTGGAGGTTCTGTATGTCCGATCCAGTTAGCCTGACAATGCCGTCGCGACTACTACAGATAAGGAGAAGCTAGCAATGTCTATGGAACAGCTCGCAGAATTCATAGGTTGGTGCACTGTCATTAACTTGGTCCTGCTTGCATTTACCGGGCTCTGTTTGATGACCCTCAAGAATTGGATGGCTAAGATTCACTCCGGCATGTTTGGTTTGAAACGAGAAGAGGCGCAAAACGTATATTTACAATATTTGGCTGTCTACAAAGTTGCGTTTTTGATCTTCAACTTCGTTCCCTATGTGGCACTCAAAATGATGGCGTGAAATATATTGGTACCTTAAACGAACTACGAACGTTCTACACTCAAATTCAAATACTTCAAGACATCGCCCGAGACCATCCGTCTTGCGGTGATGCTGTAGGTTAGATTTCGCTCTCCCTGAGGCAGGTCGAAGATCTACTCCACGAACGGGGCGTCGGCGTGTGTCATGAGACAGTACGGTATTGGTGGAACCGGTTTGGTCCGTTGTTTGCCGCCGAGATCCGGACACGCCGTGTTCGTCACGGATCCTATTCGTTGTGGCGTTGGCATCTTGATGAGGTGTTCGTACGGATCAGCGGAGAGATGCACTACCTCTGGCGCGCCTTCGATCACGAAGGCGAGGTGCTTGAAGCCTTTGCCACAAAGCGTCGGGATCGCAGGGCTGCGCTGAAGTTCCTGAAGCGTGTAATGAAGTGCTACGGCCGGTCAAAAGCAATCGTGACCGACCGCCTACGTTCCTACGGTGCTGCGATGAAAGTCATTGGGGGGGGAGGATCGTCAGATTTGCAGTCAGTGGCTCAACCATGGAGCTGAAAACTCACACCAACCGTTCTGCCGGCGAGAAAGAGCGATGGCCAGGTTCAGGGACATCAAGACCGTGCAGAAATTTGCTGCCGCCCACGCCTCCATCCACAATCATTTCAACCAGGAACGTCATCTTTACAACCGCGAGAACTTCAAACTCAATCGCTCCGCCGCCTTGGCCGAGTGGCTGTTGATTTGCACTTAAAAGTGATCCACTTGAGGTAGGTATTTGCATCTAATTTTGATCCACCCATAGACCCTATCCTGCTCGGAATCGAGCAGGAGACAAAAGGAGTGATAACGGTGGATTTATTAAGCGTAATTAGGCGATGGCACTTTCGCGAGGGCCTATCGATCCGAGAGATAGCACGACGGACGAAGCTATCCAGAAACACAATCCGCAAGTATCTGGCCAACGGTGAGGTTGAGCCGGTGTATCCGACGCGCAAAACGCCTAGCAAAATAGATGACTACGCGGACGTACTGTCGTCTTGGTTAACGCGGGAATCAGGGCGGAGTCGCAAACAACGGCGCAATTTACGCCAGCTCTACAGGGACTTGGTTCACCTGGGGTATCGTGGTTCCTACGACCGGGTCGCCGCGTTCGCACGAGCTTGGCGGGCGCAGCAGCAAGAAGCAGTAAAAGCGAGCCGCGCCGCGTTTGTCCCGCTGGTGTTTGCACCAGGAGAAGCGTTCCAATTCGACTGGAGTGACGACTGCACGGATGCAGGAGGTAGAGCAATGCAGGAGCAATTGCCGAAGATTGGGCAGTGATCGGTGGCGAGCGCCGTAAGCTGATGGTCGCGCATTTCAAGCTGTCTTATAGCCGTGCGTTCATCCTCAGGGCCTACCCGTTGCAGACCCACGAGATGCTCTTCGACGCCCACAACCACGGGTTAGCGGTGCTCGGCGGTGTGCCGCAGCGCGGCATTTACGACAACATGAAGACGGCGGTGGATCGTGTCGGCCGAGGCAAAGCCCGAGCGGTCAACGCGCGTTTCCAAGCAATGGCCAGTCACTTCTTATTCGAGGCCACATTTTGTAACCCCGCCGCCGGCTGGGAGAAGGGCCAGGTCGAGAAAGGGGTGAGAGACTCACGGTCGCGACTGTGGCACGACGCGCCGAAGTTTGCCGACCTGGACGAACTCAACACCTGGTTGAGTGCGCGTTGTCAGACTCTATGGCACGAAGTCCGCCATCCGGAGCAGCCGACACAGACCATCGCTGAGGTCTGGGCGGATGAACGACCGGCGCTGATGCGGATGCCACCACCGTTTGATGGATTCATCGAACACACCAAACGCGTCTCGCCAACGTGTTTGATCGCGTTCGAACGTAATCGTTACAGCGTGCCCGCGGCTTTCGCGAACCATGCTGTGAGCTTACGGGTTTACGCGGACCGCCTCGTCGTTGCCGCCGCAGGCCATCCAGTCGTTGAACATCCTCGATTGTTTGCGCAAGGCCATGACCGTGTGGCGCAAGTGTTATACGACTGGCGTCATTATCTGGCGGTGCTACAACGCAAACCGGGTGCATTGCGCAACGGTGCACCATTTGCGGAACTGCCAGCAGCCTTCAAACGCCTCCAGTCAATGCTGCTCAAACGTCCTGGAGGAGACCGCGAGATGGTCGACATCCTGGCGTTGGTGTTACACCACGACGAACAGACCGTGTTGTGTGCGGTAGAACTCGCGCTTGAAACCGGCGCACCATCGAAGCAGCACGTTATAAATATTCTAAACCGGTTGCTCGCAGCAACCGCGCCGGCGCCTATCGACACGCCGGCTGGATTAAGTTTGACTGCAGAGCCGCAAGCCAATGTCGATCGCTACGATCACTTACGGGAGCGCATGCATGCCAGCTGAGGCCATGGTGACGACCTTAAAATCGTTAAAACTTCACGGCATGGCTGACGCTATCGGTGAACTCGCTCAACAACAAGCGCCCGCTTATCACCAAGCCGAGCCGCTGCTAGAGTCACTGCTCAAAGCGGAAGTTGCAGAGCGTGAAGTGCGCTCGATCAACTATCAAATGAAAGTGGCTCGCTTCCCGGCATACCGTGACTTGGCTGGTTTCAACTGCGCCGAGAGCGCCGTTGACCAAACGCTGGTGAAGTCTCTCCATGCCGGTGATTTCATCGACGACGCACACCACGTCGTGTTCATCGGCGGACCTGGGACAGGCAAGACCCATTTAGCAACGGCGATTGGCGTCCATGCGATCAGACATCTTCATCTGCGCGTTCGCTGCTTCTCTACCATCGAACTTGTCAACCTGCTTGAGCAAGAAAAGGCAGACGGCAAACCCGGACAAATGGCTAATCGTCTTGTCCATGCCGATCTCGTCATTCTCGATGAACTCGGTTATTTACCATTCTCGCGAGCGGGCGGCGCATTGCTCTTCCATTTACTGAGCAAGCTATACGAACGTACCAGCGTCGTCATCACGACGAATCTCAGTTTTTCTGAATGGTCGAGCGTGTTCGTCGACCCGAAAATGACGACCGCACTTTTGGACCGATTCACGCATCACTGCCATATCGCTGAGACTGGCAATGATAGCTATCGATTCAAAAACAGTTCAATACGCGAGAAAAAGGAAAAGAAGACTAGAAAATTATCAAAGTAACGAGCCATACTGGCTCTTCCGGGTGGGTCAATTTTCAATGCAAATCCCGGATCACTTTTCGATGCAACTCAACAGGATGATTGATAGAAGTTGCGATGGCCCTAACCATGACACGATTTGTCTCTCTACTGATTGTCACTGTGCTATTTTCGAGTGCAGCCGAGGCTAGATGTGAGGTTGATATTACCGACTACGTTGGCTGGCAGATCATTTATTCTGGTACTGTCACGGGATACCTTGATGAAAATGGTCAAGAGGAAGACAGTTTTGAGGGATGCGAATATGGCCGTGTGCTAATTGTAGATTACTCTAAATCGGTTACATGTACCGAATACAACTACACCTATGCCTACCATCCTGACATAGTGATTCTATCAAACGGCGGCAGCCTCAAAGCCTGCATTGACGACGAAATGTATGACGTTCGAAAATAAGGTTGAAATTAAGACCTTAAACTAGGAAATTCCGAATATTAATAGTCGCTATTAAAGCCAAAGACGATTGGCTACCCAGCCTTCTGCGGGAGTGGGCCGCCTGGTTCATGCGGTTGGAAGATGATGTGGGATATCCCAACGCAAGCCCGATATGGCACGCTCTACACGCAAATCTCGGAGAGGAGTACGGTTCTAGACTACCCGCCGGGGTATCCATGATCCGCACCCGAAAAATTTTGCGTCGGCTAATTGGGGCGATGGATGCTCTGATGCGAGACAGTGAGGTATCTGAGATTATTTTGATTACCCAGTGCTACTACTTACACGGGAGCGAGCGGACCCGGGAAGCGACGGGCCAAACGAAGACAGCATTTTATGATGCCGTGAAGCAAGGCGAGTGGCTGATTCGTCGGGAATACAATAACTCACGGTAATTGGTGCGCATTACGAAGTTGCGGCCTGTCCTTCTTTATCCCTGTGCGCTCATTTGTTGGATTTCCTGCGATTGCAATGCTTGCACAGCATTTGACAGTTCTGTTCGATTGTCTTGCCGCCCTCCGACCAAGGGGTGATGTGGTCGGCCTCCATGTCCGCGATCTCAAACGCCTTCGCGCATACCTTGCAGATGCACTTTTGAATCTCGAACGCCGTCTGCTTCATGGCAGCGGTGAAGGCGCGGATACTTAGATGCCTTTCCTCGCCAGTGAGCAGATAGGCGTAGATGCCCGCCTTCCTCGTCACATCGTCGTCTATCGTCAGGCGGGCAACCTTACCCTCAAGCGCCTTGGGGTCCAGGCTCTCGTTTTTAAGGTGTACGTAGAGTCCGCCCCAATCCACGCCTTTCATTGGCCCGCGGTACTTCGGGAAAACGGCTTTCACCCGGTTGATTACCGACTGGAAGTGACTCCACAAGGCGGTTGCGGTCTTGTCGTGCTGATGCGCGGCCATGTACTCCTCGACCGTCTGGCCCTCGTCCTTGATCCATTGGATCGCGGTTTCGAGGTACTCTTGGCGGTCCGCCCTCCCATTCACATACCGGCTGCCGATTGCATAAGCCGGGCAGGCGGCCCCCTTCCGGCTGAAATGCCGCTTCGCGTCCGACACCCACGGACCGGCATAGACCGCGTTCCGCAACTCCTGGTTGGTCAGCTTTTCGCCTGCGATGTTGATGATCCTGAACCAGTCCAGCTTCTCGCTGGCGCTCCCCTCGCAGACATAGACCTGCAACGGGTAATTGTGTATCCGCTCCTGCTCGTCGTCTTGCAGGTTGTGGAAATACCGCCCGTCAAGGGAGTAGTCGCCTTCCACGTACTGCGCGGCTGAGATCGTACGCTGCTGGCCGTCGATGACCTCATACGTTCCGTCTTGGCGCACAGCCCAATACATCACATTGAGCGGAAAGCCCTTGTTGATCGTCTCGATCACCGCATCGCGCTGCTTGTCTTTATAGACGAACTCGCGCTGAAAGGGCGGGCGGATGTCAAGCTTGCCGCCATAGCCGCGCACCCCGCCTTCGCCGTCGTCATGATAGTCCTCCACAAGGTCGCGGACTGTGATTTTCGTCAGAGCAATCTTCATTGCGGGCGCACTCTCTTAATCAGAAGGCGTCTATAAGTACGTTTATAATTTCCTCCCACTTTTAAAACCCCTCCTTCCCCATTCAAGTCGTTATAGTTGGACGCATCTGCCAACGTGTATTGTTTCGTTTTCAGGCTGTAGAGGTTGCCCCTGTCTGTTATCCCCATGACTTCAAACTGATCCGAGTTGTGCTTGTCCAGAAACGTGATCGGCACCCCTATCGCCCCGTCCCAATCCATCGGGATTTCGGCGATCCTGTCCACGTTGATCGCATCGTAGTTGTCGTAGGCCGGGTATTCTTCCGGCGAGTAGCGCTTGTAGAGGATCAATTCCTCGTGGCGCTTGGCATGGTCGAGATTGGTGAACCAGGCCGCGTTACCCAACCGTCCCTTGATAACCCCCTCGACAACTCTATAGGCGCTCCCCTCCTTTGCGGTCGCCACCAATTCCTGCGCGTAACCCTCCGGCACATCGAACAGCATATCTTGGCCTTTCGGGGTGACACCGAGCCACATCCTGTTGTCCTTGATTAGAGTGAAAATCTCCTTGTAGGTGACGGCGTTCTGACTCCCGACGATCAGGAACTTCTTGTCGTACTGCACGAGTTGGGCGACGTAACCGCGGAACAGCGAAAACGGTGGATTGGTCACCACAATGTCCGCCTGCTTCAGGAACTCGATGCATTCCGCGCTGCGGAAATCGCCGTCCCCTTCAAACTCACGGATTCCAATATCCCCGACGTCGGGCACCCTGCCGCCCTTCGCGTTCCCCTTGTATTCGAGCCATATCGCCCGCTCCGAATCGTGACGGCTAAACAGGTCGGGGTCCTGGTTCCTGTAGCACGCGGTGATGAGCTTCTTAAGGCCCAAGCGCTCGAAGTTGTACGAGAAGTAATGGAAGAAGTTGGAGACGCGGGGATCGTCGCAATTGCAGTACACAACCTTGCCGCGGAAGTGTCTACTGTAGTGGCGCAGCTCGTTCTCGATGTCGGAAAGCTGGGTGTAGAACTCGTCGTTCTTTTGCCGCTTGGCTTTTCGCAAGTTTTCATTCAGAGACATGGGTTTGCTCCCGCATCAAGCCCGTTATCGGCGACCAGTTCCCGATATTTGAGCCGCTTGTGTTCGCCCCCAACTTCGGCACTTTGCTACATAATTCCCATTATTGTAAATAATGTAATTGATTGTCCGGTCTAGATGTGCTGGAAAGGCGCAATCTAAATAGGTGTTCCAAAAACTCGATCAAATAAAAAGAACTCAGGTGACATTCAGAGATCAGAGGTTGTATCGAGCAATCTACGTTCCCGAAAGAGGTCACCTGAGTATGGATAGTTTAGTGTCATTGACGCGCTCACAGAAACGTCGCTTTAAGCGGTTGATTCAACGCAGCGATAACGGGCGGGTGGTTCGCCGCGCTCAAGTCCTGTTGCAGTTAGCTTCAGGCGTCTCACCGACGGCCGTGTCACGCAGTTTGTCGGTCGCGCGTTCAACGGTTTATCGATGGGTCACGCAATTCCAGACCGCGGGTGAAGCCTTTCTCGAGGCGTGCGGCTCGGGCCGGCGGGCGTATACGGTGGATGACACCCTGTTGGAGACGCTCGCCGAGTTAGTTGAGCAGCCGCCCAGTGATTATGGCTACCTGCGCAGTACGTGGACGAGCGAGATGCTGGCCGAGACGCTGAATTCGTTGCTGTCACGGCCCATTCACGCCTCTACGGTACGTCGCTGGCTAGTTAATTTGGGATTCGGCTGGCGTCGTGCTCGTCCGACCTTACATCTGCGCGACCCACGGGCAGCCACGCGCCTGAAAGCCATTCATCGTGCGTTGTCTCGAGCCCCATCGGGGCATGAAGTGTTTTACGCCGATGAGGTCGATATCGACCTCAATCCCAAAATCGGTTTCCTTTGGTCTACTCAAGGTTGTCAACGTGCCATCCCCACGCCTGGGCAAAACCGGAAACGCTATCTGGCGGGCGCGCTGCACGCACGAACCGGTCGCGTTGCGTATGTCGAGGGCACACGGAAAAACAGCGACCTATTCCTTTGCCTGCTCGACCACCTGCGGCAAACTTACCGCGCCGCGCGTCGAATTATCTTGATCGTGGATAACTACATCATCCACAAATGTCGCTTGGCACACGTCTGGCTAAAGCACAATCCGAAATTCCGATTGCTGTTCCAGCCGGCCTATCAGCCCTGGGTCAATGACATTGAGAAACTCTGGAAACAGTTGCACGACAATGTCACCCGGAATCATCGTTACTCGACCATCGACCGTCTGATGGACGCAGTACGTGCCTTCATGCGTGCGGCAAGTCCATTCCCGGGAAACTGCCCGAGTGTCGCAAGATTTGGATCACCTATTTAGTGGCGTCAAAATGGGCGGGGTCATCCTTGGCGGCGACATTCTCGTGGTTCGTGTTAACGCGGAACTCATATTCGGCCCCTTTTTGGCTTATTCGATCCGCCATGCACAAGAGCAGATTTTGCAAATCGTTACTGGAACCACCGTGTTTCATCTTTACGCGGTGGATATGAAAAGGTTCAGTTTCCTTTTGCCGTCGGTGGTTGAGCAGCGATCAATCGTTAGCGTTTTGGACAATATGGACGCTGAAATCGCCGCAGTGGAAGCTAGGCTCTCCAAGACCCGCTTGATCAAGCAGGGCATGATGCAAGAACTACTTACAGGGAAGATTCGTCTCATATGAAAATCTCGACTGTCCTCGATCACATCGATAGCGGCCACATGGCCCTGCCCGAGTTTCAGCGTGGCTACGTCTGGAACCGGGACCAGGTGCGGGGCCTGTTCGATTCGCTCTACCGGCGGCATCCGGTGGGCGGCCTGCTGGTCTGGGCCACGGAATCTAGGACGGCCGCGCATCGCGGAGACGGGGCGCTGGCGGCCGGCGTGGTGAAGTTGTTGCTTGATGGGCAGCAGCGCATGACCTCGCTGTACGGCGTGGTCCGCGGCGAACCGCCGAAGTTCTTTGACGGCAACGAGAAGGCCTTCACCGGGCTGCGCTTTCATCTGGAAACGGAGACATTCGCTTTCTACCAGCGGGTGAAGATGCACGATGATCCGCTGTGGATTGACGTGACCGAGCTGATGAAGACGGGCACGGCCGGGCTAGGCGAATTCATTACGCGCCTCGGTACCTACCCAGAGTTGACCGGCAAGATGGGTGATTATGTGGCGCGGCTCAGCAATCTCCTTGGCGTGACCGAAATCGATCTGCATGTCGAGGAAGTTACGGGTGCGGGCAAAACGCTGGATGTGGTGGTCGATATTTTCAACCGCGTGAACAGCGGCGGCACGAAGCTCTCCAAGGGCGACTTGGCGCTCGCTAAAATATGCGCCGACTGGCCGCAAGCACGCGACACCATGAAGGCCAAGCTCACGGAGTGGAGCAAGGCCGATTATCGCTTCAACCTCGACTGGCTGCTGCGCTCGGTGAACACGGCCCTGACCGGTGAGGCAAAGTTCCAGTACCTGCATGACAAGAGCGCGGACGATATTCAGGACGCCTTGCAGCGGGCCATCAAGCACATCGATACCAGCCTGAACCTGATCGGTGGCCGGCTGGGGTTGGACCACGACCAGGTCTTCTTCGGGCGCTTCGGCGTGCCGGTGATGGTGCGCTACCTCGACCAGCGCAGCGGCCCGATGAACGAAGCCGAGCGGGACAAGCTCCTGTTCTGGTTCGTGCAAGCCGGCATGTGGGGGCGGTTCTCCGGATCAACGGAGTCTTCCATTGACCAGGATCTGGCGGCATTGGAAGGCCCTGACGGCGGACTGGACAAATTGCTGGAGCAGTTGCGTCTTTGGCACGGCGGGTTGCGAGTGGAGCCGGGGCATTTTACGGGCTGGAGTCTCGGCGCCCGCTTCTACCCGGTGCTCTACCTGCTGACGCGGATGGGACAGGCACGCGACTGGGGCACCGGACTGCCGCTCAAGGCCAGCCTGCTCGGGAAGATGAGCCGGCTGGAGGTGCACCACATTTTCCCGAAGTCGAGACTCTACAAGTCGGACTACAAGTACAAGCGTCCCGAAGTGAACGCGTTGGCCAACTTCTGCTTTCTGACCAAGGATACCAATCTCAATATCAGCGACCGGTTGCCGTCGGCGTATTTCCCGGAGGTCGAACAGGCGCACCCTGGCACACTGGCCTCGCAGTGGATCCCCATGGATCCCGCGCTTTGGCGGATCGAGAACTTCCGCGACTTTCTTGAAGCCCGCAAGATATTGCTGGCAGTCGAAGTCAACCAGCGCATGGAAGAGCTCCTGCACGGTGACACCCGGTGGCTGACTGGCCCGAAGACAGCCGTCCCGGCGGCGGCGAGTGCGGTCGTCGGGGGGATCAGCAGCGAAGAAGAGGAGGCGCAGCTCGAAGCCCTCAACCACTGGATGGCGGCGCAGGATCTGCCCCGTGGCGTGCTGGCCTACGACTTCGCCGACGCCGCGACGGGCGAGCAAAAAGCGGTGTTCGACCTGGCTTGGCCCAGGGGTATTCAGGCGGAACTCAGCCAACCGGTGGTCGTGTTGCTGAACGAAGGCGACGAGACCATTGCCATCGCCAGTCAGGCAGGTTTCCGGTGCTTCACGACGGTCAAAGAGTTTCAGCGGTACGTACAAACCGAAGTGTTGTCCGAGGTTACACCCGCATGAGTTCCATCGGCCAGCCTGAACGCGCGACGCAGAACCGGGTCATCACCCTTTTCCGCGACCAACTCGACTACCGTTATATCGGCGATTGGACTGACCGGGGCAGCAACAGCAACATAGAGGAAGATCTGCTCTCGGCGTGGCTGAACAAACGCGGTTACACACCGGCACAAATCAGCGCGGCGCTCCACAAACTCCGCACCGAAGCGGACAACCACAGTCGTGCGCTCTACGGCAACAATGCAGCTGTCTACAGCCTGCTGCGCTACGGCGTGCCCGTGAAGACCGAGGCAGGCAAGGTTACGGAGACCGTCCATGTCATTAACTGGTCGCAGCCGGAGGAGAACGATTTCGCCATTGCCGAGGAGGTGACACTCAAGGGTAACCAGGAACGACGGCCCGACATCGTGTTGTATGTGAATGGCATCGCCGCTGGTGTTCTGGAGTTGAAGAACAGCCGCGTGAGCATCGGTGACGGGATCCGCCAGAATCTCTCGAATCAGCAACCGGCGTTCAACGCCTGGTTCTTCAGCACGGTGCAGTTGATCTTCGCCGGCAACGACTCCGAGGGTCTGCGGTACGGCACCATCGGCACACCGGAAAAGTTCTTTCTCAACTGGAAGGAGGACGAGGAAGACAATAGCCGCCTCAAGCTCGACAAGTATCTGCTCAAGCTATGCCGCAAGGACCGGCTGATCGAGTTGATGCATGACTTTGTGCTCTTCGACGGTGGGGTGAAGAAGTTGCCGCGGGCGCACCAATATTTGGGCGTCAAGGCGGCGCAGGCACACGTGCAGCAAAAGTGAGAACGGCGGTGACAAATTAGTCCACGGAAGCGGCGGGATTTCCCAGCCGCGGGCGGAGTAAAACTCTGCCACCTGTAGCCTTCGATCTTTTTTGAGATGGAAGGCGGGAGGATGTACACCGTGGACCTATATCTGCGCGTTCGGCTGGCCTGCCATGTTGATGGTCTGAGCCAGCGAGAGGCGGCAAGTCGGTTTGGCATTGCGCGCGAGACGGTGAGGAAGATGCTGCGGCATTCGGAACCGCCGGGATATCGGCGACGCCAGCCACCGAAACGCCCGAAACTGGCCCCCTTCACGGATATCATCGACCGTATTCTGGAGGAGGACCGAACGGTTCACCGTAAGCAGCACCACACGGCGAAGCGTATATTCGAGCGCCTTCGCGACGAACATGGCTTCACGGGCAAAGAGACCATCGTGAAGGATTACGTTCGGGAACGGCGCCTTCGCCGGCGTGAGATGTTTGTGCCGTTGTCACCTCCTCCGGGCCATGCTCAAGCGGACTTTGGCGAGGCGGATGCGATCATCGCCGGCGTCAAGTATCGGGCGCATTTTTTCGTCATGACACTTCCCCACAGCGATGCCTGCTTCGTTGCGGCCTACCCGTCAGCGACGACGGAGGCCTGGCTGGACGGGCACAACAGAATCTTCGCCTTCTTCGGCGGTGTTCCCCGATCGATTCTCTACGACAACGACAAGTGCCTGGTGTCGCGCATCTTGCCGGATGGCACGCGACAACGAACGCGAGCGTTCAGCGGACTGCAGTCCCATTACCTCTTCGAGGACCGTTACGGCCGTCCCGGCAAGGGCAACGACAAAGGCAATGTTGAGGGGGTGGTTGGCTACGCCCGACGGAACTTCATGACGCCGCTTCCCCGGTTCGCGAGCTGGGACGCCTTCAACGCTTACCTGGAGGAACAATGCCGCAAACGGCAAGACGACGTCCTGCGCGGCCACCGCGAGAGCATCGGCGAACGGTTTGTGCGTGACCGCGAAGCGTTGAAGAGGCCACTGCCGGCACCGTTCGACGCGTGCGACAAGCAGGGCACGCGGGTCAACTCGCTGTCCCTGGTGCGCTACCGGACGAATGACTATTCCGTGCCCGTCGCCTACGGCCATCAGGAAGTCTGGATCCGTGGCTATGTCCACGAGGTGGTTATCGGTTGCGGCGCCGGGATCATTGCCCGACACCCCCGTTCCTACGACCGGGAAGATAGGGTCTTCGATCCGATCCACTACCTGCCTTTGCTGGAGCACAAGATCGGTGCCCTGGCTCAGGCCGCGCCGCTAGCCGGATGGGAACTGCCTGATGCCTTCCCAACCCTGCGCCGTCTCCTGGAGGCGCGCATGGGCAAGGCCGGCAAGCGGCAATACGTCCAGGTCCTTCGGCTTCTGGAGACCTTCGATCTCGAGGTGCTTCACGGCGCGGTGAAGGACGCCCTGCGCCTGGGCGCGATCGGCTACGACGCCGTCAAACACCTTGTGCTGTGCCGTATCGAGCGACGCCCGCCCAAACTCGACCTGGATATCTATCCCTACCTGCCTCGGGCCAACGTGGCGACCACGGCCGCCGCCAGTTATATGAGCTTGTTGGGTGGAGGCGCGTCATGACCGATACGCCGCAAGTGTTGCTGGCCCATCACCTCAAGACCCTGAAACTGCCGACGTTCCTGCGCGAATACGACAAGCTGGCCCGCCAATGCGCCACCGGGGGCGCCGACCCTGTGCGGTATCTTGTCCGTCTGACCGGGTTGGAACTGATCGACCGTGAGCGCCGCATGGTCGAGCGGCGGATCAGACAGGCCATGTAAATCGGCGTGCAAAAATGACCCACTTACGGGGGTGATCGGCGTGCAAAATTGACCCACCTTCAACCATGCTGTCTGACCTATTTTAGTCAGGGAGCATATGAAGGAGATGTTGACGGTGGAGACGATCAGGAAGATTCGATTAGCAGCACGTGATGGCAAGAAGTCTATTCGCCAGATAACAAAGGATTTCAACGTATCGCGCAATACGGTGCGTAAAGTTCTAAGGAGTGATCAGACGCACTTCGAGTATCACCGAGATACGGTGCACCGTAACCGGTCAAACGGCGGCGTCTGGTAATTGATCTCGTGTTGCGGTAACGACGGCCAAGTTAGAACGCAGCGGTTGGGTAGCGAACAATGTCTTCCACACCCGAGGCGTGAGTTGTTCCACTGCGCTATCCGGATGGATCGCGATCCTCTGGAGTACATCAACCAGGTAGGTGTACGGATTAATGCCGTGTATTCGGCAAGTACAGATCAAACTTTGTATGATCCCAACGTGTTCAGCGCCCACCTCAGTCCAACAGAACATCCAATTCTTTCGGCCCATCGGAATGGGTCTCAGAGCGCGCTCTAAATGATTCGTGTCGATCGCGACGCTCGCATCCGATAAGTAAACACGTAACGCGCCCTCACGCTCGGCTGCATAGGCCAGCGCCTTCGTAAACGGCTGACTCGGTAATAAACCCATGCACTGGCGTTGCTCGTCAAGCCAGGCAAAAAATGCATCAACCGCAGGCAAGGCGTACCGGCTGCGGTAGGTCTGGGTCGCCGCTTCATCCATTGCCTGGTCACGGATGGTGGCCTCAACGGCATACAGTGCCGCGATCAAATCAAGTGCCTGCGCCGCACTTTGTGGCCTATCGGATAATGCCCTTTCGAACTGACGACGCGTGTGCGCCCAGCATTGCGCATGCACGACTTCATCGCCGCGATCGGCGGCAAAACGCGCATAAGCCGCGGCGCCATCGGTTAGTAAGGTGCCTTTAAAGTCCACCAACGTTTTGTCGATGTGCGACCGCGCCTTGGTTCGCGCAAACGTGAACGCAATCTCATCCGCTTCGCCATAAATTGGCCAATACCACGCCGCGTTCATCTTGCCCTTGCCCGAGCGACCCGCCTTAATCGGCGTTTCATCCATCGCCAGCGTCTTCGATAACAAGATATGCCGCAACTGCGCCAGATAAATCGGCTTCAACAGGTCACTTGCCTTCTGCACCCAGTGCGTCAGACTCGACCGCGCCACGGTAATGCCGTTCAGCCCCATTCGTTGATGTTGACGGTACAGCGGCAGGTGATAAGCGAACTTATCAACCAGCATCCCCGCAACCACACTCACATCCGCCAATGAGCCGGACCACAGACCATCGGGCGCCGGGATCGTGAAGATCTGACCGTCGCTTTTGCGCTTCACTACCGGTTGGATGTACTTCAAGACCACATAGGCCGCCGGCCGTTGCGCTAAACGATAGGTGATCTTTTCACTGCTCGCTTCAAACGCATCCGCGACATCTTCAGGTACCGACAATTGGATGCATTCAATCGGCACCGAGTCATCGAAACGTAACCCTTGATCAGTCACACAATCATCGCCACGGCGCTTTCCTTTGCGCCGCTGATAAGTGATCGTTTCTTTCTCAACCGCCGCCGTCGATGACGACTCATCCTCGAAGCCATTGAGTAACCGTTGATCGGGATTGGGATCAATCAGCCGCCGTTCAGACTTGCGACCGAACAGTTGGCGTTTGAACCAGTCGAGTTGTTGGGTGAGTGTGGCGACCTGCGTTTTGAGGGCTGTGTTTTCCGCTTGTAACACCGCCGCATCAAGTGATATTTCCGGCGTTGCATAACCCCCATTCATGGGTACGTATTGTACCGTTTACACTGCTGACCGTCGATCGTTTTCCGGTAATCGAAACCGTTTTAATCGACGCACTGAGCGTAGATCGATCCCTTCAATAATGCACTGCCATTCGCTGCGTTGCAGCCGCTGTTTGACCTCGCTATTCCACCGAACCTGGAACTGACCGCGTTCGAGTTTCTTACTCCACAGACAATATCCGTCCGACTCAAAGTACAGCGCTTTTAATAACGTACGCCGGCGATTGACGAAAACGTACAGTGCCCCATCGAGGGGCTCCTCGTGTAACGCCTGCCGCACCAACGCCGATAAACCATGGAACGATTGACGCATATCAGTCGGTGCCCGACATAACCATATACGCAAACCCGATGGGGGCGACCACATCAGTGCCGTGACACACGTAGCACGATGTCATCACCGAGCGCTAACTCGATATCCCATTGTGCATTGGTTAATGGTTGTAACGGGGCCAACTCGACGAAACGTGTTTCCGCCTTCCCTATCTGAGCGTCCCTCGCTGACCTCGACTTCCTTTTACTGAACGTCGAATATCCAATTCCTCGCTCAGCACAGAATGCGCGGATCGATGAACCGCTTTGTGCCTGCTCCGCTAATAGGCCACGCCACTCATCCGCACTACGTCGTTTGTTCCGAGGTTTTCCGTGATCATTCATTTACCAAGCTCCCGATTGACTGGGAAACCTGGCAAACTAAACCATCTGCCCGAGACCGTGAATAACGGCCTGGATTGACCGGTTACGGTGCACCGACCCAAGCTCGGTCCGTTTATCGATACATTGACGACGTTGTTGAAGCACGATCAGCCTCTGCCGTTGAAGCAACGGCGTACAGCGCAAGGTTACTACGAGGCACTGCAGGCCGAAGGTTACCGCGGTGCTTACGATAGCGTGCGTCGTTTTGTGAAGAACTGGCGGGCAGAACATCAGGGAAGTCCTACCGACGCCTACATCCCACTCGTATTCGAGCCCGGCGAGGCCTTCCAGTTTGACTGGAGCCACGAGAAGATCGTCTTTGCCGGGGCCATGACCGACGTGAAGATTGCCCACCTCCGCTTGTGTCACAGCCGACTGTTCCTGACCGTCGCTTATCTTCGCGAGTCACAGGAGATGGTGTTCGATGCCCATCGCAGAGCCTTCGAGTTTTTCGGTGGCGTCACCCGGCGCGGCATTTACGACAACATGAAGACGGCCGTGTGCCGCATCCTGCGAGGCAAGGAACGCGACTTCAACCGCCGCTTCGAGGAACTGGCCAGTCATTACCTTTTTGAGCCGGTGGCCTGTACGCCGGCCGCGGGCTGGGAGAAAGGTCAGGTGGAGAACCAGGTGCGCACGGTCCGACGGCGATTGTTCACGCCCACGCGCAAAGCCGCGAGCCTCGATGATCTCAACCACGCACTACGGGCGGAGTGCCTGCAGTGGGTGAAGAATCAGCGTCACCCAGTCCTCAAGGATCAGACAGTATGGTCCGTCTTTGTGTCTGAACGACCTTCGTTACTGACATTGCCACGGGCCTTTGACGGTTATGCCGAACGTACCGTGCGCGTCAGTTCAACCTCGCTGGTGAGTTTTGACCGCAATCGCTACAGCGTCGCTTGCAAAGCGCCCGGTCGGACCGCTGAGCTCAGAAGCTATGCCGACAAGATCGTGGTGATGCACGGTGGCGAGTGCGTGGCCCAGCATTCACGCTGCTTCCAGCGCGATCAAATGATCTTCGACCCGTGGCATTACCTGCCGGTGCTGCAGAAGAAGCCCGGAGCGTTACGCAACGGCGCACCGTTCAAGGACTGGGATCTGCCCCGCTCCATTCATCGCACCTGGCAGCGGCTGAAGCATTATCCCGACTGGGATCGGCAACTGGTCGACATCCTCGCCTGCCTACCAGGCTATGGCCTGGATGCCGTTGCCGATGCTTGCAACGAGGCACGGAGCAACGGCTCGGTGAGCCGCGACGTCATCATCAACCTGCTGGCCCGCCAACATGAGGAAGCCAGTCCCGAAATCGTCACCATCCCGGCCCACCTGGAACTCAACGAACCGCCGGTTGCAGACTGCGCCCGTTATGACCGCTTCAGGAAGGAGGGGGTCCATGTCGCGTGATTATGTGATGGGGCTGATGAAGTCCCTGAAGTTTGTGGCGATCCCGAAAGCCTATGATGAGGTCCTCGCCACCGCCCGCAAGCGTAAGCAAACGACCGAGACCGTCATCGAGCAACTCTTCGAGATCGAGGTCCGTGAGCGTCAGGCACGATCGATTCGTTACCGCATGACGCAGGCACGATTCCCAGTGTCCAAAGATCTGGACAGCTTCGAGTTCGACAAGCTCTCCGTCGAAGAGACGCAGATCAAGAGCCTCTACGGTGGCGACTTTATCGAGGAACACCGCAACATTGTTTTTGTCGGCGGCACGGGTACCGGTAAAACGCATTTGGCAACCGCCATCGCCTCGCAGGCTGTGCGATCCGGCTATCGGGCCAAGTTTTTCAACCGGGTTGATCTGGCCAACCCGCTCGAACAGGAAAAACTCAACGGCAAAGGCGGTCGTCTTGCCGATCGACTGGCTAAATACACCGAACTGGTGGTGCTCGATGAACTCGGTTATCTGCCATTTTCAAAGAATGGCGGCCAGCTCGTTTTCCACCTGCTCTCTCATCTTTATCAACGCACCTCGGTCATCATCACCACCAACCTGGCCTTCGGTGAATGGCCAGCGGTCTTTGGCGACAAGAAAATGACGACCGCACTGCTGGATCGAGTAACACATCACTGCGACATCATCGAAACAGGCAACGACAGTTGGAGAATCAAGCACACAGATTAATGCAAAAAACCATTTCTGGGTGGGTCAATATTCGACGCCGATAGTGGGTCAGTTTTCGATGCCTATTTACAGACCCGTACGAACACCTCATCAAGGTGCCAGCGCCAGTTCGAATAGGATCCATGATGAATGCGGCGTGTCCGGATCTCGGCGCCAAACAACGGACCAAAGCCCCCTTACGGCTTCCGCCGGTACGGCTAACTGCTCCAACAGATAGGCAATGAGGCTCGGTGAATACGCCTGTTTTGCGAGCGCCTTCGCCATGCAGCCGAGCCAGTCATCGCGCTCCTTTTCGGTGACGTCCAGATGTGCGTGAACGCGAGGGATACTGATCGGGCCATACTTCTCAGTGTAACGACGTGGCCCACCCATCCAACCACACAAGAAACGCGCTAATTTGTCTCGGGAAACGCGGTTATCATCGGGATGCCAAGAACGGATCGTTCGATACTGGAGATCGGATGACATGATGTCGTAGAACGTATCGACCAGGGCACAAATGCCTGCTTCACCGCCCGCGGCTTGAAACGTCGCGTCTCCGATGCCGAACTGAGGGTCCTCCGCCATGGAGAGGATTATATATGTGCATTAAGAGAGGGAACGTCGTCCATCGGCTTGTGCGTCTATGGGCTTTGTCAGAGTAAATCGGCTTGAGCCGGGAAGGGGAGTTCCGTAGCCTCAAGCGATGCGAAATCCCTGCCGTTATTTCAACAGTTCTCCCGAGGTCATTCGCCTCGTGGTGATGTTGTACATCCGCTATCCGCTTTCGTTGCGCCAAGTTGAAGACATTCTGTTCGAACGTGGCATCGACATCTGCCACGGGCGTTGTCAGACTGAGTTGATCGGAGCAGTAGAGCCAACAATTGAGGTCTCTCAGGCTGCAAGTCGACGCCACTCGGCCAAAGCGGCGGAACGATCGAGTTTGAAGTCCTCGCGACTGTAAAGATGACGTTCCTGATTGGGATGACTGTGGACCGAGGCGTGGGCGGCAACAAATTTCTGCAGGGTCTTGATGTCCCTGAACCTGGCCATTGCCCCTTCTTGTCGCCGAAAGGGCTGATGTGAGTTTTCTGCTCTATTGTTGAGCCACCGACCGCAAGTCTGAGCGACGGTATTGCCGATCACATTCATCGCAGCCCGGTATGATTTGAGCCGGTCCGTCACGATCACCTTTGGCCGGCCGTAGCGCTTCATTGCGCGTTTCAGAAACCTCAGTGCCGCTCTGCGATCCCGCTGTTTCGTGGCAAAAGCCTCGAGTACCTCTCCTTCATGATCGACAGCGCGCCATAGATAATGTATCTCGCCGTTAACCCGGACAAACACCTCATCAAGATGCCAGCGCCAGTTCGAATAGGATCCATGATGAACGCGGCGTTTCCGGATCTCAGCTGCAAACAGGGGACCAAAGCGGTTCCACCAGTACCGCACCGCCTCGTGGCAGATGTCGATGCCCCGTTCGAACAGAATGTCTTCAACTTGGCGCAACGAAAGCGGATAGCGGATGTACAACATCACCGCGAGGCGAATGACCTCGGGCGCACTGTTGAAATAGCGGAAGCGATTTTGCATTCCTACAGGCTAGAAGACCTCAATGGGTGGCTCAAGACGATTTACTCTAACTATGCCCTCCACATCGAGCGGAGCCTCGTCGGCGGCAATCAGATCCCGCCGGTGCGGCGCCATGCGTTCGGTGAGGCAAACCCAGCGGAAGCCCGCGTCGATGTACGCCTGCACGACGTCGCTCAAGGAGTCGGCGGCGTGCCCGCCGAACCTCGATGCCGGCTGGACCTCACCGTGTGTCCTACAGCTCGGCACGGTACACCAGGGCGGGCAAACACTCCTGATTGCCATCCTGACCGACCGTCCCACGAGGCAGAAGAGGTGGCACGTTGACGCCGTTAGCCAATGGTGGCCGCTCGGTGGACCCACTTCGCAAGGGGAATTCGCGGGCGTACGGCCGCGACGGGCGCGAGCGGGAGTAGCCTATCGGCAAGTCGTCATCCCGATTGCCCGGAAAACGCGTCAAGTCATATGGTGATTTCCGGACTTCGTTTCCGCAACCAAGCGCGGCCCGCTAGGTTCTGCAAGGTCTCACCGCCAGCGCCGGGTCAGGAGGACGAACACGTCCAGTTTGCCGCACCATGTGCGGAATCACTCGGTACCCGGTCCCGCCGAGCGACGAACCACCCTAGCTACTAGCGTCCCTGGGTTCGCTTCCCGGTTCCCACTTCAGTCGTGGCATCCTGCTGGGATTCGCTCTCCCCCACGCCTTTGGCCAGACCCACGGTGAACTCGTTCAGGAACTTCTTCTGTGATGCGGTAAGCTTTTCTTCGTCGCCTTGAGCTACCTTGGCCAAGCCTCGGAACTGCGGAGCCCTGCGAACCAGCTTCTCGAACGCCATCGCCTGTCCCTCGCCACCTGGCCGATCCGGTTTCCCCCGCACCGGCCTATTTCTGTCCCGCTCATTCGCCATCCGACATCTCCTCCTCGTCGTCCCCCACTGGATCATCGTCACTCTCGGGCGCCGCACCATCGAAATATCTCCGAAAAAAATGGCTATTCAGCTCCCGCCGAAAATAGTGCTTGCGGTCCATCCAGATGAATCCGTCTCCTTTCGAGATAACGGCCACGTCCACAGGTCCACCGACCGTCTCCCGATCCAGGGACATCTGATGCTCGAACGAACTCAGACCCACCAAGGTCGACGCGACTTGCGCCAGCTCCTTCAGCGACAAGGCCTCCACTGCCTGCTCGATCTGCCCGCGTCTCTCCTCCGCACCGCGAAGAACGCCGCGTGCGAAGTCTCCCGCCTTCCTCACGCTCTCCTGCCGGATGATCTCCGCTGCTTTTTCCTTAGCTTCCGGCGCAATCCCTTCCACCGCGTCCAGGGCCACCACGGGCATCTCCCGGATGAAGGCGGCAGCGTCCCCCAGATGTTCGAACACATCCGGAGAAATCCCGTCGAGAAACCCGTCCACCATGTCCTGGTACGCGAACGCCAATACCTCGGACGGTACGTCGTCGGAAACCTCGTGCAAAGTCGCCGGCCGCACCTTGAGCCGGTTGTCGTATATCCCGCCAAACTCCAAGTGCTGAACCACCGGGAAGTGCTCCTCCCCGCCGAATCCGGCGATCACGAGACCGGTCAAAACATCCGGCGGGAAGTGGTCCTTACACACGAGGTACTTCGCAATCTCGTACAGGTGCTGTCGCGCCTCGTCGCTCACGGCGGTCCAGCCGAGGAACTTCCGATTGATCACGTCGAGCACGTTGCCGGAGTTCCGCCCGACGACGTCCTCTGCGCTCACCTCAAAGTAATCCGCGTCAAAGTAATCCGCGTCGCTCTGGCTCTCCCAGAACGCCAGCCGTTCAGCGATGATCCGGTCCGCCGTTTCGACCGCCGTCTCTTGACTTTCTTCGTCCTCCGGACCGTAGACCCCGCTCGCGAGCGCCTTCTCCACGAACTCCGCTATGCGTTCGTATTCGACCTCCAACGCGGCGACGAAGTACCTGTCCTGGACCGCCTGCGGGAACAACGAGCGGTTCGAGTTCAGGTACTCGACGAACGCGTCCCCATACTCGTGGAGCTTCGGGTAGCCGTTCCGTCCCAGCACCTGCCTGAACACCTTGATCGCCGTCTCCAGGGGCACCCCTAGGAGCGACGCGTTGTTGTACACCATCACGCCCACGGGCCGGTACTTCGAGAGCATGAAGACCTTCAGCGCCGAGTCCCGCACCTTCGAGCTTTGACCCATGTCGACCGTGACGGCGCTGTCGGCGGCCAGCGCTACGCCCAGCCGATTCATGACCACCACTTCCGACGTCATTGCTGCTCCACCGCGTCCACCTGCCGCATCCCGTTAACGACCACGCTCGCACCACCGCGCCCGTCGACTCGCGCTAGTCCTCCTTTTCCCCCTGGCGGTCCCCGCCATCGCCGACGCCCCTCGGGTGCCCCCTCCCCCGATCGTCCTGCTTCGGCTTCGTTCCGGAGAACGCCATCCTCACCCTCGGCGCCAGCGCCCCCCGCACTCCGCTCTGGCCCATCCCGGCCCACCGGCCGAGCAGTTCTACGACGCCGCTCACCTTGCCCTTGGCGTCTCCCGTCCGAGACACCGGAGCTTCCGCCGACCCCGTGGCGCCGACATGCTTCTCGATCAGCGCCTCGATCTCTGCCCTCATCGCCGCCACGTCCGTGCCGACGCACCCTTCACTGCGCATCACCTCGTCTTCGAGACCCCTCAACAGCGCCTCGAGACGCTCGAGCGCGTTCCGCTTTTCGCTCATGCTTGCTCCCCTCCTTCTGTGGACAAGCCAGCCACGCCGCGCCGGATCCGGCGCAGGGTCGTCGCGTATCTTGTCTCGTCCATCGCGTGCTCCTTCTGAATTTCGGCCGGTGACATGCCTTTTGCCTTGCCGGCGATGACCGCCTGCGCGTCGGCGTCTTCACTGAACAGCGAGTCGATCCGCGCTAGCGTTTCCGCCGCGGCTGTCCGGGCTTCCGGCGCCATCGACACGTCCCCCGCCGTTGCTATCGCGCCGTCGCCGGTCTCCGAATCCGCCCGGACCTCGGACTCCGCGACCACCCGCGCCGATTTCTGCCGCCGCCGATAATCACTAGCGATGCTTCGCATCGTCTCCAGCAGGAAAACGTCCAGCGCCACGCCCTGCGGCCACTGCCGCCGCCCTTCCAGCATCCGCGCGATCGCCTCGTTCCGTAGGTCGCGTCCTTCCACGTTCGCCAACCCTGTCGCGCGTAGCTGCGCCGCCTTGTCCAGTCGCCCTAAATCCTTATCGCTGAGCTTCCGCAGCGCTGCAGCGCACTCTTTCGGCGTCGCCATTTTCCGTTGCACTAGCCCCATTGCGACTGCTTGCGGTCCGTTCCTACTCCTCCAATGCGCACCAAACGCCTGTCTGCGGACATCGCCACGAAAAAAAAGTGCCCCCGTGTCCGCGACGCCCGCTCTCGCCAGCATAAGGGGGTAGGACCGCAGCCAACAACCGAAGGAACCGACCCATGACCAAGGATCGCAACGACAAGCCCGGCGACACCATCGCCGTTCCCGACCAGCACTTCAAAGTCCAGATCGACAAGGACTTCTTCGAGGCTCCCGTCCCGCTCATGACCGGGCGCGAGCTCCTCGAACTCGCCGGCAAGAAGCCGGCCGAGCGCTTCGGCATCTATCTCAAGGTGAAGGGCGGGCATCCGGACCGGCTCGATCTCGACGAGAAGATCGACCTCAGCAAGCCCGGCGTCGAGCGCTTCGTGACCCTGCCGCTCGACCAGACCGAGGGCTTCGGCGGACGCCGGGAGTTCGTCCTACCCGAGGAGGACCTCGAGTGGCTCGAGGGCTCGCCGCACCGGTTCGAGCTCGTTGCCGAAGGCGGCGTCCTGCGGGTCGTCCTATACGACTTTCCCATCCCGCCCGGCTACCAGTGCCATCAAGCCGACGTGAACGTCCGTATCGAGTCCGGCTACCCGGACACACAGATCGACATGGTCTACGTCCACCCGGGACTCGCGCGCGCCGACGGAAGGCCCATCGCCGCCATCTCGAACGACGCTTTCGACGGCTGGCAGTGGCAGCGCTGGAGCCGCCACCGCACCGGCGAGAACCCGTGGCGTCCCGGCGTCGACAATCTCGCCACCCACTTCGGCCTGGTCGAGCACTGGTTCGCCCGCGAAGTCGGCAGGGCCTGACATCCGTGAGCACCGCCACCCTGACGCTCACCGGCCCCCAGCACGCCGATCTGCAGCGCCACCTGTTCCCCGGCGACGGCTGCGAGGCCGTCGCCTTCGCATTGTGCGGCCACCGGCGAGCCGCCCAGCGACACCGTCTGCTGGTCCGCGAACTCGTCCCCGTGCCTCACCACGTCTGCTCCGTGCGCACGCCTACACGCGTCACCTGGCCGACGAAGGTGCTGCCACCGGTGCTCGCCCAGGCCGACCGGCACGGCCTCGCCGTCGTCAAGGTGCACGGCCACCGTCTCCCGTCGCCTTTCTCCCGCATCGATGACCGCGCCGACCGCGAGCTCTTTCCCTCCGTCCACGCCTGGACGGACGCCGGGCCGCACGGCAGCGCGCTCATGTTCGAAGACGGCCGCATGATCGGCAGACTCGTCGACGAGCGTGGCCGCTTCCACCCGCTCCACGCGGTCAACGTCGTCGGCGACGACCTGGCATTGTGGCCCGCCGCATCGCCGACGACCAGCATACCTGAGTTCGGCCGCCGCATCGCCCAGACCTTCGGTGCCGGCACCTACGACCGTCTCCGTCGCCTGCGCATCGCCGTTGTCGGCTGTTCCGGAACCGGGAGCCCGTTGATCGAGCAGCTCGCCCGCAACTGCGTGGGCGAACTGGTGCTCGTCGATCCGGACCGCGTCGAGGAGAAGAACCTCAACCGCATCCTCAACGCCACCATGGAGGATGCGCGGCAAGGACGGCTCAAGGTCGACGTCGCCGCCCGTGCGATCCGGGCCATGGGACTCGGCACCCGGGTCGACACCCATCCCCGAAGCCTTTTCGACGCCGACATCGTGCGCGCCGTCGCGACCTGCGACGTCGTCTTCGGCTGCATGGACTCGATCGACGGCCGCCACCTCCTCAACAAGCTGGCGACCTTCTACCTGATTCCTTACTTCGATCTCGGCGTGAAGCTCGAGGCCGACGGCCACGGCGGCGTCGACCAGGTGTGCGGTACCGTGCACTACCTCCAGCCCGGCGGCTCGAGTCTGCTGAGCAGGCACGTCTACACCATGGACCAGGTGCGCGCAGCGGGGCTCTACCGCACCGATCCGGCCGCCTACCGAGCCCTGCTCGACGACGGCTACATCCGCGGCGTCGACGAGGACCGGCCCGCCGTGGTGCAGCTCAACGTCCTGCTCGCGAGCCTCGCCGTCAATGAGTTTCTCGCCCGCTTGCACCCGTACCGCTTGGATCCCAACGCCGAGTACGCCGTCCATCGACTCAGCCTCAGCCACGGCATCTACGAACACGAAGGCGACGGCGACCCCTGCCCGGTACTAGCCCGGTACGTCGGCCGGGGCGACATCTCGCCACTGCTCGACTGGGCCGAACTCAGCGTTGCCAGGGAGGCCGCTTGACCGCTCTCGCGAACCTGTGGTGGCGGCTGGTAGAGCGTTCGGGGCTCCGGCCGAATTTCGCGACCGAACCCGTCGAGGACGTGCCCGATCTGCTCGAACCTCGCCGGCTCTATCTGGTCGGCGACGGGCCGCGGCCGTGGTCCGCCGCCATGCTCTGCCCCTGCGGCTGCGGCGCCACCATCCAGCTCAGCCTCGTCCCCGACGATTCCCCGAGCTGGCGCGCCACCCGGCACTTCAGCGGCTCCGTCTCGTTGCACCCTTCCGTCTGGCGGACGCGCGGCTGCCGGAGCCATTTCCACCTTCGCCGTGGCCGTGTCGTCTGGTCACGATCCGGCACGACCATCCCCTCGTCCATCACACCCAATGGCATTGTCAGACTAACTTGCTCGGAGCAGTAGAGCCAACAATCGAGGTCTCTCAGGCTACAAGTCGACGCCACTCGGCCAAAGCGGCGGAGCGATTGAGTTTGAAGGTTTCGCGGTTATAAAGATGACGTTCCTGATTGAAATGATTGTGGATCGAGGCGTGGGCAGCAGCAAATTTCTGCAGGGTCTTGATGCCCCTGAACCTGGCCATTGCCCCTTCCCGTCGCCGGAACGGCTGGTGTGAGTTTTCTGCTCGATTGTTGAGCCACTGACCGCAAGTCTGAGCGGCGGCATTGCCGATCACATTCATCGCAGCCCGGTATGATTTGAGCCGGTCCGTCACGCTCACCTTTGGCCGGCCGTAGCGCTTCATTGCGCGTTTCAGAAACCTCAGTGCAGCCTTGCGACCCCGCTGTTTCGTGGCAAAAACTTCGAGCACCTCCCCTTCGTGATCGACAGAGTTATAACGGAATCTGGTGTTTGAGATAGTTGAAGAAAGGCGGCGTATCTGGTTGAAATGTTGTTACCAAGCAGCAAGCCAACCAAAGAGGATACGCCACCATGAGAGAGAGTAACGTTGTTGAAATATCAGGTCGAGGAGGAATTTCAGATCCGTTGACGGAGGTTTTGAGAAACGGTGCACGGGCGCTGATTGAGCGAGCAGTTGAAAGCGAGCTGGCAGAGTATTTGGCGCAGTATTCAAGCCATCGCACGGCGGACGACAAAGCGGGTGTCGTTCGGAACGGCTATTTGCCGGAGCGACAGTTGCAGACGGGCTTGGGGCCGGTGACGGTGAGGATACCGAAGGTTCGTTCGAAGCTCGGCGAGCCGGTGACCTTCCGTTCAGCGCTGGTGCCGCCGTATGTGCGCAAGACAAGAACCTTGGAGGCGGCCGTGCCGTGGCTGTATTTGAAGGGCGTTTCCAGTGGCGAAATGGGCGCTGCGCTGGAAGTTTTGTTGGGGCCGCAGGCGAAGGGCCTGTCGGCGAGCACAGTGTCGCGCTTGAAGCAGGTGTGGGCGCAAGAATACCGCGACTGGTGCGAGGGGCGATTGGACCAAGACCGCTGGGTGTATGTGTGGGCGGACGGTGTCTACAGTGGCCTGCGGGCGGAGCACACGAAGCTGTGTGCGTTGGTGGTGATCGGCGTAAATGCGCGAGGTGAGAAGCGTTTTTTGGCGATGGAGGATGGTGTGCGGGAGTCCACGCAGAGCTGGCGCGAGGTGTTGCTGAAATTGAAGTCACGCGGGATGAATATTCCCAAGCTGGCGATCGAGGACGGTGCCATGGGCTTCTGGGCCGCACTGGAGGAAGTCTACGGTGAGACCCGCCAGCAACGCTGCTGGATGCACAAGACGATGAACGGTGCTGAACTGCCTACCGAAGTCGGCACAGGCCAAAGCCAGGCAAGCCCTGCACGCGATCTGGCAGGCCGCGACAAAGGCCGACGCCGAGAAGGCGTTCGAGCTGTTCCTCAAGACCTATGAACCGAAGTATCCCAAGGCGACCCTGTGCCTACAGAAAGACCGTGAGGAGTTGCTGGTGTTCTATGATTTTCCGGCACCGCATTGGCAAAGCATTCGCACGAGCAATCCGATTGAATCCACCTTCGCTACGATCCGGCACCGGACCCGGCGCTCCAAGGGCTGTCTCTCTCGGGACGGCATGCTCCATATGATGTTCAAGCTGGGGCGGTGTGCGCAGAAGAATTGGCGACGCCTACGTGGATTCGACTATCTGGCCAAGGTGATTACTGGAGTTAAATTTGAAGATGGTATCGAGGTGACAAGGGTCAATCAGGTCGCCGCTTGATTCAACCGCCTGAACACCACTTTTGACAATAACTCTATTTCCAAGTGCGGAAATACCATCCTGGCTGAATGACGGGAGTCGGATTATTGTGTTGAAAAAGTCGCTCACAACAGGGAACTATCGGGCAATTCATTGATCAGATCCCGCGTACCCCTTTTCGCGGAGAGACGCGTCGATGATGGGACGACTGCCGGCGGGTCAAAATCAACTGTTTTATGAGTTCTGCATTGAGCAGCACGTGCCTGAGAAGCATGTACTGCGTGCGCTTGACCGCTTCCTCGACTTCAGCCAGATACGTCAACACCTCGCACCTTACTATAGTGACATGGGTCGTCCTTCGATTGATCCGGAGTTGATGATTCGCATGCTGCTGGTGGGTTACTGCTTTGGTATCCGCTCGGAGCGCCGGCTGTGCGAAGAGGTTCATCTTAATTTGGCCTATCGTTGGTTCTGTCGGCTGGGTCTGGAAGACCAGGTGCCCGAGCACTCGACGTTTTCGAAGAATCGGCATGGCCGGTACCGCGATTGTGAGCTGTTTCGGTTCGTGTTTGAGTCGGTGGTTGAGCGTTGTATGGCTGAAGGGTTGGTGGGAGGCGAAGGTTTCGCGGTAGACGCGAGCCTCATTAAGGCCGACGCAAATCGTAAACGTGGGTTCTCGGGTAAGGAAGGCATCAAGTGGGAACGACCAGGACGCAAGACCCGAGCGGTACGCGAGTATCTCGACGCACTGGATAATGATGAGCAGGTGGTGCGTGCCCATGAAGCAACACGCAAAGCGATTTCACTGACCGACCCGGCATCGTGTTGGACCTCGGCGCCCGGCGGGCCAGCGAACTACTCCTATTCGACTAACTATCTTATCGACATCGACTCGGCGATTATCGTTGGTGTCGAAGCCTCGCCGTCCACGCTGAGCGAGGAGGCACAAGCAGCCCGTACGATGATTGACCACACTGAGAAACGTTTCGGGGTTAAACCTGAGCACCTCGCCGGTGACACGGCGTACGGCAATGCACAGATGCTCGGCTGGTTAGTTGAAGAGAAACAAATTACCCCACACGTTCCGGTGATGGATAAATCCGCGGGCAAGGAGGGTCAGTTCGGTCGCTCTGAGTTTACCTGGAAGCCTGAAGCGGACTGTTATCTGTGTCCAGACGGCAAGTCGCTCAGGCGCAATCGACGCCAGTTCAAAAACAAGCGTACCGGTGTCACGAAAGCCAACACCATCATCTATCGTGCGAGCCAATCCGACTGTGGCCACTGCTTGTTGAAAGACCAGTGCTGCCCGAAGGAACCGGCTCGAAAGATCCACCGCTCTATTCACGAGGACGCTCGTGACCGGGTCCGGGCACTCGCAACCACCGAGGCTTACGCGCAGTCACGCAACGACCGCAAGAAGGTCGAGATGTTGTTCGCGCATCTCAAGCGCATTCTGAAACTGGACCGCCTGCGATTACGCGGCTTGAGCGGCGCACAGGATGAGTTTCTGTTAGCCGCGACTGCCCAGAACCTTCGAAAGCTCGCCAAACTGGTAAGTCGCTCGCCACCCTGTGGGATGGGTGTGCTCGCTTAACGGATTTGACCCGATAACCAACAACAATCGGCCACCGAGCCGACGAACAAACCCAAAACGGGTTCGCTAACCCGACGAACTTCCAGCATCTCACGTGCAACTCCGGTTTCAACCGACGTTTTTCAACACAATAGGATGAACGGAGACGTTCACGTCCGGTTCTACGAGGGCCTCGGGGTGAAATCCCCCGGGCTACTCACCGGAACCAAACGCGACAGGCCACATTCTCGTTACTCAAAGTGAGGAGCGTAATCGTCAACAGAACTGGTCGCATACGTGTGACACCGATTCCCTTTCCCCGATTGTCGAGGACGTGTCGGGGTTGCGCTGCGCTTCCACCCCAACCTACAAATGGGACGTACCGCTTGCGCAGCCGACTCACGCCGTACCTCTCCAAGGCGTTCGTAGATGCCCGATTCCGGCACGCCCTACCAGATCGTCGCATCTGCGCTGGGCCTCGGACCGGATCTCCTCCTCGTCGACGAGCGTGCAGCGGCCGTTCTCGTAGACGATGCGGCCTCCAATCACCGTCATCTGTACGTCGTCCGAGCGCGCGGCGTACGTCAGAGTCGCCACCGTCCTGTTGAGCGGCGTCGCGTGGGGCCGATCGAGCCGAACAACGGCCAGATCCGCATTCTTTCCCGGCGCAAGTGCCCCCGCGTTGATGCCGCACATGCGAGCACCTTCGACCGTCGCCATCTCCAGGGCGTTCTCGCTGCTGCAGGACTCGGGATCCAGCGTGCTCACGCGCTGCAGGAGGATGGCTTGCTTCATGGTCTCGAACATGTCCTGACGGCCGGTGCAAGCGACGCCGTCGGTTCCCAGGCCGACGACCGCGCCCGCCTGCTGCAGGGCCTGCAGGCGAATCGATCCCGAGGCCAGGTACTGATTGGAGATCGGGTTGTAGACGATGCCCACCCGCGCTTCGCCGAGCCGCTCTATCTCGCGGTCGTCGAACCAGATCCCGTGCGCGAGCGTCGTTCGGGCGTCGAGGACGCCTTCCTCGTAGAGCCAGTCGGCGGGACGAACCCCGTATGCGTCGAGAAAGATCTCCGGGTCGTCGCGCGTCTCTGAACAATGCGTGTGCCAATGCGTGCCGAACTCGCGCGCCAGGGCGATGCAGTCGAGCGTCAAGGACTGGTCGACGAACGTCATGATGAGCGGCGCCGGCCACACGGTCACGGGGCTGCCGGGCGGGCGGGCGCGCAGGCAGTCCCGCGTGATGTCGAGCTCTTCGGACGCGGAGTATGGATACATCGTCTCCAGTAATCCCTGGCCGCGGGCCACGTCGTTCATCGGCCCGTTGACGCCGCGCGCCACGACCCCACGGAGGCCGACGTCGGCTATCGCGTCGACTACGGCGAGAACGCTGTCCAGATCGGTCGGCGAGTAGTGGTTGTCGAGCACGAAGGTCGTCCCCGTCCTGACGGCCTCGACGGCGGCCAGCCAGGCGGCCGCCCGCACGTCGGCAGTCGTCGCGTGTGAAGCGTAGGGCCACATGAACTGTGAGAGCCACGGCAGGAGTGGCATGCCTTCGCCGATCCCGCGGCCGAGCGTCTGGAAGAAGTGGTTGTGACAGTCGACGAAGCCGGGTATCACCGCTTTCCCGCTGCAGTCGATCGTCCGCCGCGCCCGGTACCCGTCGAACTCTCCCGGCGTTCCGACGGCGGTGATCGCTTCGCCCTTCACGGCGACCGTGCCCGGCTCCAAGACCCTGCGTTCGTCGTCCATCGTTACCACCGCGCCGCCCGTAAGCAGCAGATCGCACTCAAGAGCGGATTGAGGACTGGCCGGGTTGCTCATTGATCGCCCCCTCGAATGGATCCGCTTCAGGGGTCCGACTGATCTGGTCCCAGAAAAGCGGATAGTTAATTAAGTGAATATTTTTGAATCGGATTCGAGAATAGCACTACGGCAAGCGCCGTTCCCGTCCCCGCCGCACTCCCTCTGCTCGCCACGGCTGTAATGGGCTTATTCGGCTTCGTCGCGATGCCGAAATGAATTGTTATGAATAGCGCTAATCAAATCTCGGTGGCGTTGACCGGTAAAGCTCTCGCCCGCGTCGGGATCGATGAAGCTGATCTCCGCGAGCGGCACCTCGTGCAACGCTGACGATCGTGAGGCTCGCCATCCGCCAAGCCGAATACGTCGCCGATCAGCTCAGGAAGAACGAGTTCTGAGCAAACGTCGTTAGGCCACCTGCCGATAGCACGCGACTCAAGGCGGGCCGGCGCCCGTCCTACAGCGCGTAACGTGGGTTCGAGTTCAGGCTTTGGCGGCGACGAGATCGACCTCGACCACCCATTCCGGTTTGGCCAGCGCCTTGACGATAATGCCTGTCGAAGCGGGCCGCGCATCACCCCAGAATTTGGCGCGGGTCTGCGCCATCGGCCAGAAGTCCTCCTCGCTCGTCACGTAGGTTACGACCTTGACGACATCATCGATCCCCATACCGGCTGACGCCAGAATGGCTATGAGATTGGTCCAGGCGGCATCAGTCTGCGCCTCGATTCCCTCAGGTGTTGTGCCGTCAGGCAATATGCCTACCTGCCCCGCGGTGTGCAGGATTCGCGAGTTCGGCGGGATCTCAATGCCGTGGCTATAGGCGGCGATCGGCGGCGCGATCGTGTCGGGCACATGTTTCTTGTTCATGGGACCTCCCTTGGCTCTGAATAGACGGACGACGATTTTAGCCACTCCCCGGCTCGTTCGCGACCGCGCTTGTCGACGATAGAATCGAGCGGGCACGCACAATCGAACTTAATCGGCGTGTCGTTTGGTCTGTGGCTCGCTCTTGGCGCTCCCGAGTCAAATCCGATCCCAGTAGCACTCGCCTTCACGTTCTGGATGGCCGCGTCCTGGTAGGTGTGGTTGTGGGCGCGGAAGAAATTCTGGGCAGAGGATTTTTCGCCTCCCGAGGACGGGGAACAGGGTTAAGAAGCCTGCACTCTAACCGGCAATGAGTAGACCGACTTTCCGGCATCCGCCTCGGCCCGCAACCCGTCTGACCTCGGGGCCGCTCTACTATAAGCAGAACCTGCGCGTCAAGATGTAGCGCTCGTCGAAACGACCTCTTTTTCGGGAGCCACACCTGTGAGTTTTTGCACAGTTACTTTACAGAATTGGTCCGTTGACCGGTAGTCACCCACGCTCTAGAATTGTGCGTTCGCAGACTGAAACTGCAGTGTCCAATGAGCGCCGTATTTCAGGAGGAAACCGAAATGAAAATCGCAGAAACCGCCACAACAATAGTGATTGTCGCCGGACTACTGATGGTGACGGGTACTACGAGCGCGGCCGATCACTCTATGGGCTTTTTCGTGACCAGCGTTAGTATCGGCAAAGGCGGTGACCTCGGCGGGCTCGAAGGGGCCGACGCACACTGCGCCAAGTTGGCCGAAGCTGCCGGTTCCAAAGCACGGGAGTGGCGCGCCTACCTGAGCACACAATCACCCGACGGCAAAGCATACGGTAAATCCGCGCGCGACCGGATCGGCAAAGGCCCCTGGTATAACGCACGCGGCGAATTGATCGCCAGCGACCTCGACCAACTGCACCTGGGCCCCAACATCGTCAAACGCACAGCGCTGGATGAAAACGGCAATTTGGTCAACGGGCGCGGTGACAAGCCAAACAAACACGACATCCTGACAGGTTCCAAGGACGACGGCACGGCCTACTTTCCGTGGGAGAAAGGCGACCATACCTGCAGTAACTGGACGAGTTCGGAAGACGGCAAAGGTAGCGCGCAGGTAGGCCACCACGATCGGCACGGGGGCGGCAACACCTCGTGGAACTCCACTCATCCATCGCGCGGCTGCAGTCAGCAGAACCTGGTGAACACCGGCGGAGAAGGCTTCCTGTATTGCTTCGCGGCCGACTAGCCCCCTCCTCGGTTAGTACGAACCGACGGAATCGAAGGGCATGGCCAAGACCAGAAGGTTCGAATGTGACCGGGGTGCAGACCGAAACCCGTCATCAACGATCTCAATAGCTACAAAGGGCCGATAGATTACTCGGACTCTACCAACATCAAGGCGCGGTCACCCGATTGTATAAAGGTCTTTCCGCTAGGATACGCCAGTTGAAACGTCGTGCCGTCCCCGCCAGTGCCTGAGCCCCGAGAAAAAATCGCATTGGAGGCCGGTCCAAACGACCGGGGAGGTACCCAATAAGTGGTTTCCGCCGATGCCCAAAAGGGCGTTGCCAGACGAAAGGCAAAAATCGAACGCAGGAACGGTGTCGCCGTTATCCATTACGGTGTTCCCGACCAAGATTGACGACACGTCCGCAAAAGGTTTCGTTTCCACGTACAGCTGGACGCCCGGCGCCCCGGCAGCGTCGGACCAAATACTGATCTCCCAAGTCGTGGTGATAGGCGCCACCGGATTATTCGCTGCCTTGATGGAATCCCAATACAAGCCTTGCCAACGCACCTCGGACATTCGCTGGGTGCTCGAGAGCGCAAAACTCTCGAAGGCCTGGAATCCGTTCTTCCCGGTCGACGTGTGCGAAGTCCAACAGCCTGCACATACGTTCGGATATGTCGTCGGTTGATTGAAAATATCGACGGCGATAGCGCTCGACAGCGAAAGAAGGCTGAGAAGTACTAAGCTCGCGTGAATCGATAGCTTTGACATGATTGCTCCATCCGCTCGTCCGCTATTTCGAAATGCCGTCCAGCGCCGTATTCTCGGTCGGCTCGTTCGCGCGGTTTGAGGGGTTCGCACACAATAAAGATTCGGAAACATCTCCATTATCCAAAAAGCTTATTGCCATATGCTTGACTGAGCCACATCGTTTTCACACTCACCGATCGACTATGCAGTCACGTCCGCTCGATGTCGGCTAATGGCCGCGGGCCGCCGCTCGTCATAGTCACCCCAAGTGTTCGTCGGGAAAGTCGCCTGATATGTTCAATCTCCCACATCAAACGTGGCTCGAGTCTAGGGGTACGATCACGCTCCTGCGTTTGGCCGCTTCAGCGTCTTGGTACACACGAAGCTATTAGCTCTCTTCGGTGTCGCCCGTAATCTCAAGTAGGGGTGCGTCAACGAATGAGCGGAACGGTTCTGGAAGACCACCCCGGCTTCATCCACGACTGCGTTCCCGATGCGGTGCCGCAAACCTCGGTGCCGGGCTCCGAAGAGTTCAGCGTGATCCGCGAGCACGTCGATCCGCGCGGTGTTTTGCTCCGGCGCTGAAGTAGGGAATCAGTAGGGGAGGCCAGCATGTTGATCCGCATCCCCACTGATGCTGAAGTAGTCAATCTAACTATGCATTGATAATGCAGATAAGGAGCGTATTAGTATGAAAGCAGCAATGTTGTATGAGTACGACGAAGAGATGAATGTTGAGTTAAAGCTTGAAACCGTGCCTGATCCAACCATCAAAGCCGCTGATGAGGTGATTGTACGGGTTGGTGCAGCCGGATTGTGTCGGACCGATTTACACATCGTCGAAGGCGTTTGGAAAGACCTCATGGACCCGGAAGGGGCATTGTTGCCCTACATCATGGGTCACGAAAATGCAGGGTGGGTCGAGGCGGTAGGCAGTGGAGTCACCTCGGTGAAGCCCGGCGACGCAGTGATTTGCCACCCCTTACGCACCTGTGGTGTCTGTCATCCGTGCCGTCGGGGTGAGGATATGTATTGTGAGAACGGCATCTTTCCCGGTCTGAATATCCACGGTGGCTTTGCTGATTATGTGCTCACCAACGAGCGGGCACTGATCAAGCTTAACGAAGATGTTTTACCTGTGGCCGTAGCCCCAATGGCCGATGCTGGCATCACCGCCTATCGGGCGGCCAAACGGGCGGCCAAACAGTTAACGCCGGGTCAATATTGTGTGGTGCTGGGGGTTGGGGGCCTGGGTCACATCGCGTTGCAGTCGCTGCACGAGTTATGTGGAACCCGTACTATTGCGATTGATACCAGTGAGTCGGCACGCAAACTGGCGGCAGACCTTGGGGCAACGCATGTGCTTGACGGGGGCCCTAATGTTGTCGAGGAAGTGCAAGAATTGACCAAAGGCGGTGCTCACGCCGTGATTGATTTGGTAGGTGAGCTGGGAGCTGAACAACAGTGTTGGCAAATGTTGCGCCAGGGAGGTACGCACTTCATCGTCGGCTATGGTGGTGAAATTAAAATTCCCACCGCACATATGATTATCAACGAGATTGCAGTCGCGGGCTGTTTGGTGGGGAACTATATGGAATTGGTCGAGTTGATGGAGCTTAACGCAGAGCGGCGGGTCAATATTCACGCCCAGGAATACGCTTTAGACAACATCAATGCTGCCATTACAGACTTTAAAAACCGGGACATTGTGGGGCGAGGGGTTATTATCCCTTAGGATAATGTGTAGAAGTTTCGACGGCCTGTTGAACAACCCGGTTTTTATGCCATGACGGGCAACAGGCGGGAAGAGCAGCAGATTTCTTCAGGCAAATCCCTTTGATGAAACAAAATTGGTATAGGGTGAAACATATCTGTCGAAAAAAGCAATAGGCCTTAACCACCCGCTTGCAATGAAGCGCACTAGAACGATCTATTAGCCCTGTTTGTCTACGTGGTTAGTAATTAGTTCTTCCGTAATTTCAATTGCGGTTTTTACGTCGTTTTCGTCGAACTCGTCCCACTGTGCGTGCGTAGCTTTTGTCCGAATATGCGCCGCAACTCGAGCTCGTTTTGCCTTGGTGCCGTACAAGGTATTCGATTTTGCCAATGCAGTAATTAGGTCATCTAATTTCTCGCCTTTGTCAGCTATCCCTTCCGTTCTGCAAACTTGACGGACAAAATCTTCGAACACGACTCCGGCGATTACTCCCGCTTCATTTTTCTTACCGTCCTTCATATAAGATTTCGCATGGTCGAGGAAATCATCGAAAACTTCTGCGCGAGCGCTATTCGCAACGGACGATACAAGACCGGATTGAGCGTCTTCAAGTAGATTTTCTAGTACGATCGTTACTTCTCCGACTGCATTATGAATAACGAATCCATGGTGTTGATTTGCTATGTGCTCCGAAGTTCGCCTATATGCAGCTTGAGGATCATGAATTAGCATCTGAACTATATTTGTAGCAGCGGCAAGCCAACCACGGTAATGCTGTACATGTCCTTCAGATCGAGCCTGGCCGTGTTCGTTTCCGCATCGTAATGCATGGCCTCTCGCAATTAGATCTCTTATACGCGCTACGATTACCTCGTCAATTGTCATACGACGGCTCCTCTTATTAGCCTGAGGCCACGCTAACCAGCACTTGAATCTACATGAGATGGCCGTGGGCGAAAACTGCGAAGCGCGATAGCGGCGGCGACTTTAGCGACGCTGGTGTAAGACTAGTCGAAGCGCAAGGGCCGCTCGCGCAACTACTCGCGATCCCGCAAGACGGCGGCACCGGCGGCGACGATGATCCGCTCGCCGCGCTCAAGGCTGATATTGTGAGGGCGCGTCGGCACCGCAACGCGATTGGCAAGCGTCGCGACTCGGGCCGCAACCGCCCGAAGCGATGACGATGATCGCAAAGCAAACATTCGCGACCGTGTTGGCCGCGTGTGGATGTTCCGTTGCGATGTTCGATGACAGTGACGGTACATCGAAGAGCGAAGCGCAACGGGTGTTTTTGCATGGCACGGTAAGGTCGTTGAGGAAGATGTTAGCGGCCGAGTTGTCGGCCAAGTTGGACACCGAGATCGCGCTGAACTTCGATCAGCTGTACATGCACGATCTTGCCGGGCGTGCGCAAGCATTCCAAGAGCTGGTTGCCGGTGGGATGGATGTTGGGAAGGCGACGGGGTTATCCGGGCTGGTGGTAGGCGAGGCGGCGACCGGCGAGTAAATCGTACGAAGATCCTGTGTGGTGTTGTGTCGCTCTACCTAAGGAGAAACTGAGCAAACTGCATCCCTAGTGGTGTGAGGTTCAATGGATAGTTTCCATAGTCTGGAGTTTGAATCGACGGAACATCGCCGCGATGGAGAAGATTAG
The DNA here is from genome assembly GCA_963662545.2 of Gammaproteobacteria bacterium. Taxonomy (GTDB): domain Bacteria; phylum Pseudomonadota; class Gammaproteobacteria; genus JAYYZW01. The sequence continues at coordinate 1,705,601 of CAXXLL010000002.1, read as the reverse complement.
CACTATCCAACTCTGCTACTAGCCCCATCAATAAATGCGGTGAGTGCTCGGGGAATCGATCGCTAAGAACAAAAAAGTTCATGCCATATGGCTTAGTGTCCAAGTCCGCGCATCCTGCCGAATCAGCCGCACACACGACTTCACCCAGCACCTCGACTGCGCCGCTGGAGAGTGTCTCTACACACCGGGCAAAATGATCTAACTCCGTGTAGCTAAGTTTTTCTGGGTCACCTTCTCGCAAGAGGAGATTCGCTAGAATGGAAGTAGCCGCCTTTAATTTGCTTTCGCGATGAGTTCGTACAATGGACAAATAGCACGACTTGAATAGCTCTGCGAGGTCGTCTTTGTTGAGTGCTTCTAAATCGATACGTTGTTCAAGCTCTTCGAGGCGCTTCCCGAGGAGTTCTATTGCTTTTTCTATCGATCTCTCGGTGTGGGTCGGGACGTAGTCACCAAGCAAACTTGCTAACGGCCCCCCGACTCCGGGAACTGCTGACAGTCCCGCTTTTATTACCGCGAGAGCATGGTCAGAATTATTTTTCTTCGGCGGCATCGGTTTCCCCAGTTCCCTTAATGACAAGTGGGTGAAATCGAAAGTCAGGTTTTCTCGACGATGCTATGGTAGTGACCCTGCCCGGAATTCCTGGTCCAGATCTGAAGTGATAAAAAGGTAGCAAGAGGCGTTCTGAACCGTGCCATCGAAACGATACAACGCCGAAGAGATCATCCACAAGCTGCGGGAAGCGGACGTGTTGCTGGGCCAGGGCCAAAACGTCAGCGTGTGAGAACGGCGGTGACAAATTAGTCCACGGAAGCGGCGGGATTTCCCAGCCGCGGGCGGAGTAAAACTCTGCCACCTGTAGCCTTCGATCTTTTTTGAGATGGAAGGCGGGAGGATGTACACCGTGGACCTATATCTGCGCGTTCGGCTGGCCTGCCATGTTGATGGTCTGAGCCAGCGAGAGGCGGCAAGTCGGTTTGGCATTGCGCGCGAGACGGTGAGGAAGATGCTGCGGCATTCGGAACCGCCGGGATATCGGCGACGCCAGCCACCGAAACGCCCGAAACTGGCCCCCTTCACGGATATCATCGACCGTATTCTGGAGGAGGACCGAACGGTTCACCGTAAGCAGCACCACACGGCGAAGCGTATATTCGAGCGCCTTCGCGACGAACATGGCTTCACGGGCAAAGAGACCATCGTGAAGGATTACGTTCGGGAACGGCGCCTTCGTCGGCGTGAGATGTTTGTGCCGTTGTCACATCCTCCGGGCCATGCTCAAGCGGACTTTGGCGAGGCGGATGCGATCATCGCCGGCGTCAAGTATCGGGCGCATTTTTTCGTCATGACACTTCCCCACAGCGATGCCTGCTTCGTTGCGGCCTACCCGTCAGCGACGACGGAGGCCTGGCTGGACGGGCACAACAGAATCTTCGCCTTCTTCGGCGGTGTTCCCCGATCGATTCTCTACGACAACGACAAGTGCCTGGTGTCGCGCATCTTGCCGGATGGCACGCGACAACGAACGCGAGCGTTCAGCGGACTGCAGTCCCATTACCTCTTCGAGGACCGTTACGGCCGTCCCGGCAAGGGCAACGACAAAGGCAATGTTGAGGGGGTGGTTGGCTACGCCCGACGGAACTTCATGACGCCGCTTCCCCGGTTCGCGAGCTGGGACGCCTTCAACGCTTACCTGGAGGAACAATGCCGCAAACGGCAAGACGACGTCCTGCGCGGCCACCGCGAGAGCATCGGCGAACGGTTTGTGCGTGACCGCGAAGCGTTGAAGAGGCCACTGCCGGCACCGTTCGACGCGTGCGACAAGCAGGGCACGCGGGTCAACTCGCTGTCCCTGGTGCGCTACCGGACGAATGACTATTCCGTGCCCGTCGCCTACGGCCATCAGGAAGTCTGGAGCCGTGGCTATGTCCACGAGGTGGTTATCGGTTGCGGCGCCGGGATCATTGCCCGACACCCCCGTTCCTACGACCGGGAAGATAGGGTCTTCGATCCGATCCACTACCTGCCTTTGCTGGAGCACAAGATCGGTGCCCTGGATCAGGCCGCGCCGCTAGCCGGATGGGAACTGCCTGATGCCTTCCCAACCCTGCGCCGTCTCCTGGAGGCGCGCATGGGCAAGGCCGGCAAGCGGCAATACGTCCAGGTCCTTCGGCTTCTGGAGACCTTCGATCTCGAGGTGCTTCACGGCGCGGTGAAGGACGCCCTGCGCCTGGGCGCGATCGGCTACGACGCCGTCAAACACCTTGTGCTGTGCCGTATCGAGCGACGCCCGCCCAAACTCGACCTGGATATCTATCCCTACCTGCCTCGGGCCAACGTGGCGACCACGGCCGCCGCCAGTTATATGAGCTTGTTGGGTGGAGGCGCGTCATGACCGATACGCCGCAAGTGTTGCTGGCCCATCACCTCAAGACCCTGAAACTGCCGACGTTCCTGCGCGAATACGACAAGCTGGCCCGCCAATGCGCCACCGAGGGCGCCGACCCTGTGCGGTATCTTGTCCGTCTGACCGAGTTGGAACTGATCGACCGTGAGCGCCGCATGGTCGAGCGGCGGAGCAGACAGGCCAGGTTCCCCGCCGTCAAAAGCCTCGACAGCTTCGACTTCAAGGCCATCGCCTCGCTCAACAAGATGCTGGTTCTGGAGTTGGCGCGATGCGAATACGTAGAGCGTCGTGAGAATATCATCGCGCTCGGCAACAGCGGAACCGGCAAGACCCATATCGCCCTCGGTCTCGGTCTGGCGGCCTGCCAAAAGGGGCTCTCCGTCGGCTTCATCACGGCCGCCGCCCTGGTTCATGAACTGATGGAGGCCAGGGATGAAAAACGCCTGTTGCGCCTGCAGAAGCAACTGGCAAAGTATCACCTTCTGATCATCGACGAACTCGGCTTCGTGCCGCTCTCGAAGACCGGCGCCGAGCTGCTGTTCGAAGTCTTCAGCCAGCGCTACGAGCGGGGCTCGATCATGGTGACCTCCAACTTGCCGTTCGATGAGTGGACGGAGATATTCGGCTCGGAACGTCTGACCGGGGCTTTGCTGGACCGCCTGACCCACCCTGTCCATATCCTGGAAATGAACGGCGAGAGCTATCGTCTCAACCAAAGCCAAAAACGGCGGAAATCCCCAAATACGCCTGCTTGACCACCGAACTCAAGGTTGACCCGGTGGGTCCACAGGAACCTCCCACGCTGCTTCGCTCCGCGTAACGCAAGCGCTACACGAAGCAGCGCGGGTCCCTCCTATGGACTACCGGGACAACCCCCCAACACTGCGTACCGCATAACGTTAAGTGGACTAGTTTTGCTCCGCCGTTGACAGATAAAATCAGTTAACTTGTCATTACTGTTTGACTAGGTCGGTTCGGTATGCTGAAGGTCCACTTCCTAAACGTCGGAAAAGGAAACTGCGTTGTCGCGAAATTTCCCCTCGGTAGACTCGCGGTCATTGATATCGATAACTCCAAGGTCGAGGTAGACAATCCACTTCAGGATCCGATCGAGTTCTTGAACAAAAATTATCCAGATGAGCCGATATTCCGATTTGTCCTCACCCATCCAGATATGGATCACATGTCTGGCCTTGACGAGCTATACCGGTCACGAACGATCACGAATTTTTGGGACACTAATAACAACAAGACGGTGGATAGAACAAAGATGGATCTTGGCGGTTACTGCCGGGCGGACTGGGACCGGTACCAACAGATGCGAAATAGCAGAGAAAGCCCGAAAGTATTACGCATTTACCAAGGTGACGATCCTGACCAGTTCTGGAACGAAGACAATCTTAGAATCCTCGGGCCGTCTCGAAAGATGGTGGAAAAAGCTAACGTAACAGAAGAATACAACCACTGCAGCTATGTGCTAATGCTCAAACACGAGGGGATTAAAATTCTACTCGGTGGTGATGCGACGCCAGAGTCCTGGCGGGAGATTCGTGACAACCACGAAGCTGGCGCGTTGGCGGCAAATATTTTCCTAGCACCACATCACGGAAGTAGTGCCAATATCGAGAAAGACGTTTTCAAGGAAATTGACCCACAATATGTCGTGATTTCTGATCACTACGGTCATTCTCACGACTACAACTACTACAACAACCTCGCAAATGACCAAGTGTATTCGACAAAGCACTTCGGCAACATCACGGTCGAGGTCAGCCAATCTGTCAAGCGAATCTATCCCGAAAGGAATGGGTAAATCGCGTGAAAATCGATGAGTACGCGCTAAAGGCCCGATACGCTCCGGCACTCCTGACGATCATCATTCCGATAATGGTGTTTAACCATTTTTTTGTTAGTGCTGAATTCTCGAAATTTGTCGGAGAATTGGTGGGTGCAAAGCTGATTTCGAATCTAACGATATCCGCCGTATTTTTGTATTACTTGTCTGAGTTTGGCCGAATTATGGGCAAGAATGTTATCGAGAGACGTTATTTCAGGGACGAATCAGAGATGCCCACTACAAACTTTCTCATGCACTCTGACGATACATACAGCTCAGAGTACAAGCAAAAATTCCGAGATAGCGTACATTCAGAATTTGGCCTCGGACTCCCTAATCTCAATGATGAAGCAGCTGATGAGCGCGCCGCCAGAGCGAGGATCGTGGAGGCAATGGCGTTGGTTCGGAAGAAACTCAAAGACAATGAGTTCCTACTTCAACACAATATCGAATATGGGGCGATGAGAAATGCCATTGGTGGGGCACTGTTGGGCACAATACTTTCGTCAATAAATATTTGGTTCTTCTCAAAAGTTGTGCCTCATGAACCCGCCGTCACCCTGAGTGTCGTTACACTAATCCTATACCTGCTACTTCTTGCTTTGAGCAAAATAATTTTGAATTTCTACGGAAGGAACTACGCGAAAGTGCTTTTTCGGGAATTTATGGGATCGGCCTGAGTACAACGGGTTGCACGCAAGTGACGTACCGATTCAGGTATTGAAATGGTCTGCCCCCGTTGAGTGGTCCAGTTTGATTATTAGTGCATGATAGGCCTTTGGTCCATCGGGGCGATGGTTTCTGGGGCCGGTGGTCGGTATTCCAAAGCACTGTGTGGTCGTTTCGTGTTGTAGTATCTCCTCCATTGTTCAATCAGAATCTGCGCCTCGCGCAGGTTGTAAAAGATTTCCCGGTCGAGCAATTCGTCACGGCAGCGTGCGTTGAAACGCTCGCAGCATCCATTCTCCCAAGGTGAGCCAGGCTCGATGTAGGCTGTTTTCGCGCCGACTGCCACGATCCAGTCCCGGACGGCTTGAGCAACAAACTCCGGGCCGTTATCGGAGCTTATGTAGGTGGGCACGCCACGCAGGACGAATAAATCGGTCAGCGTGTCGATGACATCGGTCGAATTGAGCTTGCGCTCGGTCTTGATGGCCAGGCATGCCTTGCTGTGTTCATCGCGCATGTTCAGGGCGTGGGACGCCCGGCCATCATCGGTTCGGCAGTGAACGCAGTCGTAAGACCCGATGGGGTTGCGATACGCGGGCCGAAGCCGAACGCACGGTCCATCGTTGAGCCAGAGCCGCCCTTTCTGTGGCTGTCTTGCAGGCACGTTCAACCCCTTCCGCCGCCATAGCCTTTCGACGCGTTTGTCGTTCACCTGCCAGCCCGCGACCCGGCGTTGTTCATCGGCACGGCCTCGCGGCCAACGCCTTGGCGTCGAACGATGCGGGCCCAAAAACCGGCAGACACGCCGGTCAGACACGTTCATACGGCTGAGAACTTGACCAATGCAGGTACGCCGACGGGAAGAGCTCAGAAGTTTCCCCGTGACGCCGCTGTCAGAATGAGCTTGTCCAGCGTCAGACCCGACACCGCTCGGCGGCGGCCCTCATTTTCCCTTTGAAGTCGCTTCAGCTCCCGCCATTGATCCGTTCCCATTCCGCCGTAGGTCTTCCGCCACCGGTCATCGGTTTGTTCAGTAATACCCACCTTGCGGAGCGCATCTACCCGTGCCGTTCCCTGCCCAACAAAACCTTAACTTGCCGAAGCTTCGAAACAATTTCCTCTGCCTTGTGTCGTTTGTTCGCCAGCTATGACCCTCCGTTTCCCTAAACATTACGGTGGACCACTTCTCGGGGGGAGGACTAGTCAGATTAGCTCGCGGCTTCCATAGCTTAAAGCAGTTTGTTCTTTAAACGTTGGTAGGCTTCTTGAAGTGGCCCTGTGAATACATTGTTCGTTCCGTAAAAGCTCATGCAATCTTTCGCTTCGTCACGCACATGGTAGCCATTATTCTTTCCACTGGATAAGTGGTGGGTCCTAAGCACTATACGTTCAAATTCCTTAACTATGGCATCTCGATGTTGATTTGCACTGAAAACTGACCCACCTGAGGCCGATATTTGCATCGAAATTTGACCCACGACTAGACACTGACCTGCCCGATATCCGGGCAGGAGACAAAGGAGTGATCGACGTGGCGTTATTGAGTGTGATCCGAAGGTGGCGGTGACGGGACGGACTCCCGGTCCGCGAGATCTGCAGACGAAGCGGATTGTCGCGGAACACCATCCGTAAATATCTGCAGAACAAAGTCGTTGAGCCGAAGTAGGCAACGCCGAAACGAGCCAGCAAGCTTGATGCGTTTGAGAACAAGCTCGGACGTTGGCTGGAGACAGAGCCCGGTAAAGGCCGCAAGCAGCGCCGTAATCTGCGGCAGATGTACGGTGACCTGGTCGCATTGGGTTACCGGGGCTCCTACGATCGGGTAGCTGCTTTTGCGCGAGACTGGCGTCGCCGGCAACGGGAAGTGGCCCGGATTGCTGGCGGTGGTACGTTCGTAGCGTTGGTATTTGCGCCGGGCGAGGCGTTCCAATGCGACTGGAGCGAGGATTGGGCTGTGATCGGCGGCGAGCGTATGAAGCTCAAGGTCGCGCACTTCAAGTTGGCCCATAGTCGGGCGTTTGTCCTGCGCGCCTACCGACAGGAAACCCACGAGATGTTGTTCGATGCGCACAATCATGCGCTGCCGGTCTTGGGCGGAGTACCGGCCCGGGGCTTGTACGACAACATGAAGACTGCGGTCGATAAGATTGGCCGCGGCAAAGCGCGAACGGTCAACGCGCGCTTCATCGCCATGGCCAGTCATTACCTGTTCGAGCCGACGTTCTGCAATCCGGCGTCGGGCTGGGAGAAGGGCCAGGTCGAGAAGAACGGACAGGATGCACGGCGTCGGGTGTGGCAGGACGTGCCGGCGTTTGCGAGTCTGGCGGCGCTGAATGACTGGCTAGAACAACGTTGTGTGGCGCTGTGGCACGCGATAAAACACCCCGAGCAGAAAGATCGCACGAGAGCCGAGGTGTGGGCTGACGAGCAGCCCCACTTGATGCTGCTGCCGCCACCCTTCGACGGCTTTGTCGAACACACCAAGCGCGTTTCACCGACCTGCCTGCTTGCGTTCGAGCGTGACCGCTACAGCGTGCCGTCGCCGTTCGCTAATCGGCCGGTCACTCTGCGTGTTTACGCTGATCGGCTGATCGTGGTGGCTGAAGGCGAGGTCATCGCCGAGCATGCGCGGTTGATGGCGCAGAGCCACGACCGCCCAGGCCGCACGGTGTACGACTGGCGGCATTATCTCGCCATCGTACAGCGCAAGCCCGGTGCCCTACGCAACGGTGCACCGTTTGCCGAGTTGCCGGAAGCCTTCAAACGCCGGCAGTCGATTTTGGTTAAGCGGCCCGGTGGTGATCGCGAGATGGCCGAGGTCCTGGCTTTGGTATTGCATCATGACGAGCAAGCGGTGTTGTGCGCGGTCGAACTTGCGCTCGACGCCGAGGGCGTCTCCAAGCAACACGTTCTGAACGTATTAGCGCGTCTGCTCGAGCCGGCATTACCTGCGCCAATCGATACCCCAGGGCACCTGGCGTTAGAAGCTGAGCCAGTCGCCAACGTTAGCCGTTACGACGGTTTACGGGAGGTGGACCATGCATCCTGAGGCGATGATTGCGACACTCAAATCGCTCAAGCTGTTCGGCATGGCACAAGCCATCGACGATCTTGCCCAACAAAGTTCACCGGCCTGGCAAGGTGCTGAGTCGGTCCTCGACAGCCTGCTCAAAGCCGAGGTGGCCGAGCGCGAGGTGCGCTCGATTAACGACCAAACCAAGGTTGCGCGCTTCCCCGTCCATCGTGACCTGGTTGGCTTTGAGTTCCACGAGAGCACGGTCAACGAGGCCCTGGTGAGGTCGCTGCATCGCGGCGACTTCATTGATGATGCGCACAACGTCGTGCTAATCGGCGGACCGGGAACGGGTAAAACCCATCTCGCTACAGCCATCGGCTGACAGGCGATTGTGCACCAACATCGACGCGTTCGCTGCTTCTCGACTATCGAGCTGGTTAACGTACTGGAGCAGGAGAAAGCCCGTGGCAAGCCGGGACAAATGGCTCATCGGCTGGTCCACACCGATCTGGTTGTGCTCGACGAACTCGGCTCTCTACCGTTCAGCCAGGCCGGTGGTGCGCTGCTGTTCCACTTATTGAGTAAGCTCTATGAGCGCACCAGCATCCTAATCACGACCAACCTGAGCTTCGCCGAGTGGGCCAATGTGTTCGGTGATCCCAAGATGACGACGGCGTTACTCGACCGGCTGACTCATCACTGCCACATCGTTGAAACCGGCAACGATAGCTACCGCTTCAAACACAGCTCGACGAAGAAAACCAAGGAGATAAAAACTAGAAAATCCAAGAACACTTGAGCCATACTCTGGCTCTTCCAGGTGGGTCACTTTTAAATGCAAAACCTGGGTCAGTTTTAGGTGCAACTCAACACCTTGAGGTTGTTGCCACGAAACGGCGGGGCCGCAAGGCCGCGCTTAGGTTTCTGAAACGGGCTATGAAGCGTTATGGCCGGCCGGCTTCGATCGTCACGGACAGGCTACCGTCATACCGGGCGGCGATGAAGGTGGTTGGCAACGAAGGTTGCCAAGAGACCAGGCGTTGGCTGAACAACCGGGCAGAACACTCACATCAGCCCTTTCGAAGGCGGGAAGGGTCGATGGCGCGGTTTAGAGACATCAAGACCCCACAGAAATTCGCCTCTGTCCATGCCTCGATCTACAATCATTTCAACCACGGACACCATCGTAACCGCCGCGATATTTTCAAACAAAACCAAGCCGGCGCCCTGGCCGAGTAGCGTCAACTTGCAGCCTGAGAGCCTTCGATTGCAGGTGCTACAAGCCCAATCCAGTTAGTCTGACAATGCCGTCCCGGCCATCTAAGGAGGATGGCGTGACCATTAGTCGTGTCTCCTATTTCGGCCGTCGGGTTAAGTTTTAATCGTTACGAGCCACTCACTTTCAATGAGTTTGGCGGGACACAATGCGCTCACCGTGTGTGCGGGTGTGAGTTCCAAATAGCCTGTACTGACCCAGCCCTGATAGGGTTCGGTGTCTCCCTTCGTCAAGATCAACTCGCAGCCCAGCCCCTTGAATTCAGCGTGCACGATTCGGTTGCCGACTTGGACGGTAAACCCGGACCCATCGACCTCGGGAACGAGACCTACGGCAAGGTGAAGGTTCGACAGCCAAGGCTTGTTCGTTCGATTGTACAAACGATCTTTGATTCTGAGTGAGATCCCCGGTGTGTAGTGAAAGGTGCGTTCGTGGCGGAATAGTCCCGGGCGCTCAACAGCGCCATCAATCATGAACTTAGATCCATTCAGCCAGATCGGACCAATATGCGCTGTATCGACATTTAGATCCTTCGGCCCAATCGTGCGGCCGGCCAAGCTCGGCACATTGTGTGCCCGGGCACTGACAACATAGCGCCTCGCCTCGTCGTCGTTGTAGCCGTACTTCCCACTGTCCACGAAGACCTTACGGCCGCCTTCCATCAACACAAAGCCAAGATCATCGGCGTGTTTATGTCCGGTCGAGTGGGCCATCGCACTAACGAACAATAGGCTCGCCTCGTCCAGGGGCGTCTCTGGAAGGGACCGAATGATCGCATATCCTGACCTCGTGAGGTCACGAACCGCCCAACATGAAGTATCAGACATGCACACCGGCTCAACAGGTGTTTCCAGCGCAGGCCCCGTGCCGGTACTGTCGCCGACAGCGATGATTTCTTTATTCGGATAAGTCAGCCACGGCGTGACCGTCTCCGCCCGTTCCAGCATGGATGCCACGTCGGCGTGGCCGAACCGCTCAACGGCACGCGTAGTGCGGAGCTTCCGCAGCACGAACTGATGGTAGGCCGGCGAGCTTTCGGTATGAACGCCTTCATCTGTGAACTGCCGCCGTATCAGCTCGGCGAATGCCGCGCTGGCATAGGGGTGAGCCTCGCTACAGGCTTTGCGCCATGATGCGACTTCGCACAACGCGTCGAGCCCGACTAGTTGAAAAATAGCGTGGTTGTTCCCGGCGAGAAACTTGGGCTCCTGGAGTTTTTCCGCGTGGAGATCGACCAGGCGCATGAGTGCTGCAAGATCGGTATTGCTGACGTCAAGCTGGCCTGAAAGGATATGGTCGAGCAAAAACGCCAATCGTGACGATCGGAGCCCCGTGGCCATGTCGTACCATGTAAAGGCGCTACGCTTGCCTAAATTCACGTGGTAACGTTCCCAGTCGAGGGCAATCTCGACAGCACCCTGCAACCACGTCGCGTCGTCGGTCTCCCGGTACTGGTTTAAATGGAAGTCCATGACCCGCCACGCATGAAGTTGGAACTGCCAATTGCGGTCCTTAAACGGATCGGCAGACCAGTCGATCGGAAGTGAAGCATCCCACGCCGGGACATCGCGACGCGGTTTAAAGCTCTCGGGTGAAGGAGACAGCTTGAAATACATCGATAGCTCGGAGATTTCGATACCAACGGGGACGTAGTTCGATGGTCGTAAGGGCTCAGAAGCGCTTGTGGACTGAACAGACAATGCCACCATTAGCAATGTCGGCAGCGTCGCTCGAAACCATTCGTACAGCGCCATGAATGGGCTAATGCGCGCCATGAGGATCTTCATGCGTGTTGTCCAGTCCTGCCCAGGTGCCGATTACGCAAACGCTAAGTTGATATGAAGTACATTTACGGGCAGCTGCTCAGATTAGCGCCATCGACGCGAAACTGAATCAAGGTACTGAATCATTTGCCTTGATCGCCGCCTCGGTGATCCGTTTCCATTTCGTAAACCGATCCCGGCCCTTCGCAAGTTACGTTTCGTTCATCACGCCCAATCTGGATCGCAATGCCCTTTGACATCGGCGGTACAGGACAATTCGATGCCGCCGGGTCAATTCTTCTGATCCTCGACTTGACGAAATTCGGCGTTTATCCTCCCTGCATAAACCCAAGCGGCGCAAATAGTCGACGATCCCTAGCCTCATCTGAGCATCCCATACCAATTCTCCGACGTCTACCGCGCCGCCTGCGTGCTCATGCTTACATGGGGGTCGGCCCTCGTAACGAAGTGAATCAGAAGCGAGCAGTGAGGGAAATTTCCCGACCGCATTGCTCCATCACATCGCGCCCTGCGGGGACTACTGGAGGTCGGCCTGGGGTTGAAAGAGAAGTGGACCCCGGATCTTGGACACTGTCTTAAGTGAAATCTCCACTGGGTCTTAGGCCGCTTGGGCGACCTCATCGAAGTACACCGCATCCGGGGTGCGTCGGTCCAGCGCCGTGTGGCGGCGCCGAGCATTGTAGAAATCGAAATAGCGGGTGAGGCCGACACGCAGCGCGGCCGGCGTGTCATAGGCTCGCAGGTAGATATCCTCGTACTTCACGCTGCGCCACAGTCGCTCGACGAAAACGTTGTCGAGCCAGCGCCCCTTGCCATCCATGCTGATCGCCACGCCGTGTGTCTTGAGCACATCGGTGAACGCCTCGGAGGTGAATTGCGCGCCCTGGTCGGTGTTGAAGATCTCCGGCGCCCCGTACCGAGCCAACGCCTCCTCAAGTGCCTCGACACAGAACGCACTGTCCAACGTGTTCGATACCCGCCACGAGAGCACCCGCCGCGAGTACCAATCCATCACCGCGACCAGATACATGAACCCCCGGGCCATCGGGATATAGCAGATGTCCGTTGCCCAGACCTGGTTCGCCCGCGCGACCGAAATGTCCCTGAGCAAGTACGGGTAGACCTTATGGCCACGACCCGCCACGCTTGTGCGAGGCTTCGGATAGAGCGCCGCCAGCCCCATCTGGCGCATCAGTCGCTGCACCCGCTTGCGATTGACCCAATGCCCGCGGGTCTCCAGTTCGTCGCGCATCCGACGACTGCCGTAGAACGGGCGTTCGAGATGAATCTCGTCGATCAGACGCATCAGCGCCAAGTCTGCCTCCGACACTGGGCTCGGGCGGTAGTACGCCGTCGAGCGCGCGACCTCGAGCAGCTCACAGCGCCGGGTGACCGGCAATGAATGTTCGCGCTGGACCATCTGTCTGCGCTCGCTCATCGGTCGCGACCGAGCGCTTTGGATAAAAAATCCTTCTCCATTGTCAGTTGACCGATTTTGGCGTGGAGCTTCTCGGTCTCGCGTTCACCGTTCTCGCCTCCGTCCTTAGCGCCATTGCCAAAAAACTCCTCCGCATGCGACAACAGCTTCTTCTTCCAGTCCTGGATTTGATTGGGGTGAATATCAAACTGCTCAGCGAGTTCAACCACCGTGCGGTCCTCTCGAACCGCCGCCACAGCCACTTTCGCCTTGAAGCTTGCCGAATGATTGCGTCGTTTCCTCTTTGTCATCTTCTGCTCCTTCTCCGCCGAGTACTTTAATACAGAAGATTTCACTTAGCTCCGCCGTTCAGCTGTCCAATCGATGGGGTCCACCGCTACCATAGGTACTTAAGCCAAACGCCGACGGCGTTGGGAGATCCCCCCTATCGCTTCAGGCCGACGGGTCCCATGAACGAAACTCCTCACCTGCGCGACCACGGTAATTACTACGCATTGGTGGTGTCAGGAATTTTGTGTATGAGCCAGTTGGGTTGATCAATCGTACAGGGTAAATCGTTCTCCAAATTGGATCGCGAACTGCGCCTTCGCCTTGCGCCAAGCGACCGGTGGATTCTTCCACTTCGCGGTGATGTAGCGCAATGCCAGCAGATCAGCTTGGTAGCAGCTTCACCATTGGCGAAGTGGCTCTTGTTTCGAATGCTCTTTCACCTGGCTGTGCAGACTCTCAATCGCGTTGGTGGCGGCAACACGCCCTTCGAAAAACATCGGTCGAGACGATTTCGCTGTTATGCTTAACCCGCAATCATCTGACATCATCAGCCCTTACACTTGGACCAACCTGGGAGGAAGCCATCATGCTCTATCGCGTAGTACTGCTTTGTCTGGTGGGAATGCTCATCGGCGCTTGCGACAGAAACCAGGCCGAGACACAGACCACCGCACCCGCCGTGACCGAGACACCAGCAGAGCCGGTTGCGGCGGACGACGAGGAAGAGGATTAACCGGTAGTCACCTGACCTCACCGGCGCTTGCACCCACGGCCTGGGAGGACGCCCTGTCATGCCGTGGAGTATTGCTTTGCCTGGCGGGCATGCTCATCAGCGCCTGTGGCGATGACCAGGTTGCGCCGTAGACCGCTATAACCGCCGCGATCGAGAGGCCGACGCCTGAGCCGGCTGCCAAAGTGGCGGTCGCAGACGATGCGGAAAAGGCCGAGATGGCGGTTGCGGACGACGAGGAGCGCACCTGCGATCGCATCGCTATCTCGAAACTTGACAACCACGGGTAGCTACCGCATTCGAGTGGTGGTGGGCAGGTGACGCCGCAACCGGGACACATCTTGCGATAGGGCACTCGCAACATTACTGCTACGTACAAGTGCAACGCGAGCCCAAACAACACGGTTCGAGGCGTCAAGGCGATCCGCGAACCGGAGCGGGGTTGAGCGGCTTTGGCAGGGCGGTGTGCACCGCTCGCGCGTAGCGCGAAAAGTGTGAGGCTCAGACCCATAGGTACTTAGGAAATTCGCCGACACCGTTGGAGGCTCCCCCCTCTGGTGCTTCAAGCCAACGGGTCCCATCCGCGACTCTTTCCACATGCGCGATAAACTCATTTATCGCGTATCGGGAACCCGGTTCAGCCATGATTCGAGCGCCCGGGACGTGAGCGGGGGCGCACGTTGACCGAGACCGACAGGGGCCTGCAATACTTCACACAGGGTGTCTCGCAGGGTCATGAGATTCTGCGCGCCAGGGTCGCCCGCGCCATCGCATGGGGCTATCGCCCCGCGACCACCGGCACGCCCTGCTCGGGGATCACGCGCTCTCGCCGTCCCCTGCGAGGGCGGCTACTCGTTGCGGCGGTACGGTAATTGCGGAACCATCTATCCACGACAGCTTCCAGCGAAGGGGTGTTGTCCGGCGCGTGCATCGACGTGCCGTTGAGAAACAGGGATGCGCGATACGCCTTCCAGCTCGAGACGCGCGACGAGGCGGGTATCGTGGTGGCTGCGTGGCTTCACGACTCAAGGCATTCACGCATGGACCGGCCTCCACCGGGGGCGTGGTTTGGATGTCAATTCAAGGACCTAAGACATTGTTAGAACAGCTACAACGTGGAGCCATAACGATGCTCCATAGCCCAAACGGCGCCGATGAAGGGCGCAATGGGCGCAATGGGCGCAATTTTGCAGGTCTTTTCGGGAAGATGAGATAAAGGGCCTGTCAGCTGCTGTGAGGCGTCATTCCGGGGCGTTGTGTCCCACGCGCTCACGCACTCAACCGGTATCGCATCGAAGAACTGGGCTTCATCACGCCGAACCTGCCCTCTGCCCAGCGCTGCTGGCGCGCCAGCACCCGTTGCGCAAACACGGGCTTCAAACCCTGCCCGCACCAGCGGTAGAGATGCGGCCATGGCCGTTCGACATCGCGCAGCGTCCATAGTACCGGCCTCGTTGGGCACCTCAATTGCATCATCGCCCAGGGCCCGAGCGCACTGCGTCCGGGCCGCGGTACAATCCATCGCGTGCAGAAACCGCTGTCTCGCCGGGTTCCGCACAAAACAGGGCCACCTCGTTCTCGGCCCGTTGAAACATGACGCTGTGTTACCTGCTCCGTCTCCCTCAGAATTCTGGCGGCGTTGTGACATATTGGTGACGCAACATTTTCTAAGCGACGACGTATTGTCAGCAATTAATTGAATCTAGGAAAGATATGTCAAGAAATCAAGCCGAAATGATACTGAAGGCAAATCTCTGGCGGCAATCATGGGCAGCGCCAATGGTCACATCCGCATTGACGTCACCGGCCTTGAATTATCCAACCAGGTGGCGGGCATCGCCGGCGCGGACCTCTTCATGAAGGCCTTCGACATTCTCAATCCGCTCAGTAAATCCGATGACGGGACCGTGATCGAATGTGCCGTCGTCAATTTCCCCGTGAAAGGCGGGATAATGTCCGCAGAGACGGGGATCGGCATCAGTACGGCCAAGCTGAATATCCTCGGCGGCGGCGCCGTGGACTTCAAGACCGAGAAGATCGATATCGGCGTCAATCCCAAACCGCGTGAAGGCATCGGTCTGAACCTTACGAGCCTGTCGGAATTCGTGCGGCTCGGCGGAACCCTCGCGCACCCCAAGCCCACCACCGACGCCAAGGGCGCAGCGACGGCGGGGCTCAAAGTCGGGGCAGCCATTGCAACCGGCGGACTGTCTTTGCTGGCCGAGGGTGTTTTCGATCGCGTCAGCGCCGATACCGACGTCTGTGCCATCGCGCGCGGCGACGCCGAACTGCCCGCGGATAGCACCGCGAGTAAGCCCCCGTCGAAGCTCGAAAAGGCAGGGCAGGCCACCACTAAGGCCGTCACGGGTGCGGCCGGTAAGCTTAAGGACGCATTCAAAGGCCTGTTCGGCAAATAAACGCCGAGCGCATCGAATCTCACTTATAATCGAGATATATTATATATTTATATGATTAATATAATATTTTAGAAGAATAATAGAAATCACACTAGGTCGGCCACGCGACCGCAGAGCCGACCCGTCACCCCATTTCAACCTCCATCCGGCAGCGATTGGCGATCTATTTTTCGAGGGCACGAGCGCCGCCGTCCACCATGACCACTCCGTTCGGTGCATCGATTCAACACGAGAAGTGCGATTTCCCACATCGCGCAGGCCCCGCGCCATTGAAACTGTCTTCCACAAACTGAGGAGGACACAACAATGTCAGCAACGACGTCCGCTACACAACCCATCCTCACACCGCCGAACGAAACCGTGGAAGTCACTGTGCAACGCAGCAATCCCTGGACCAACCGCCGCGCCCGTACAGCCATAGCCGTCTGCGTCTTCACCCTCGTAATCGATACCTCGACAGTATCAGCCATGGACGCCTCTCGCATCGAAGACCTCGAGGTCCGCGCCTGCGTCGCGCGCACCGTCCCCGATTACTCCATGACCCAGAGACTCGACGTCCAGATGCTCGATGACGACGGCGCGATCAGCGAATCGAGCGGCTACCTTTCGTGGAAACGTTTTGAAGACGGCCGCGCGAAGCTGGTCGTGAGCATCGTGGCACCGCCTGAGCGGGCGGGTGTGGCGGTGCTATTGATCGAGCGCGAAGGCGCGAACCCTGACGTGTTCATGTACATTCCCGAGCGCCGTCAGGTACGCCCGGTGGGGGCGCGCACGCTCGGGGCCTCGATGTTGGGAACGGATCTGAGCTACGAAGATTTCACCCATTTCCAGCAGATGGTCGATACGGGTATAGCCACGCGGCTCGACGATGTGACCCTCGACGGACACCCGGTGTACGTGCTCGAGAACATTCCCGTTGACGGGAAATCCGCCTATTCACGCATCCTGACCTATGTCGATCAGAAAAAGTGCCTGCCCGTGAAGA
The DNA here is from genome assembly GCA_963662545.2 of Gammaproteobacteria bacterium. Classification (GTDB taxonomy): domain Bacteria; phylum Pseudomonadota; class Gammaproteobacteria; genus JAYYZW01. Next base: position 1,688,771 of record CAXXLL010000002.1, on the reverse strand, counting down.
CGGAGTTCTTCGCGCCGAACGGCTCACTCCACAAAGTGCTCTTCGTCGAGCGGCAACACGTGCGCAAAGTGAGCGACCGCTGGGTCCCATTTCGCGTCGTAATGCGGGATTACAAACGCGATCGCCGTACCGTCCTCGCGACCGCCGACATCAGGATCAATCCGGCCATCCGTAACATCGTGTTCACGCCTGCCCACTTGCGCCAAGGGCACTGATCGTAATACCTAAGCACTGCCGGAAATAGCCTACCTAGGCTCGTTCAGTGCATGCGAATGATTCTCACTAAAATAGCGTTTCCGCGGGGACGCATTTACGCCTGGCATCGCCGGTGTCCCGCACCGTCGTTTCACGACTTCATTCCTGAACGTTCCAATGTAAGCCCCCGATTCCAGGATGCATTTCTCAAAAGAATCGTGTACGCTCGCGCAACTTGGCTGACAAACCGGTTCAGGTCAGCCCGCACTCGCGGCATACCCCTCCAAGGCTATCCCCGATTTTAGACTCACAATGCGTGGACCGGCGTGGGCACGTACAGCCCTTCCGCCACCAGGAGCAAGTTCGCTGACATTCGAATCCGTTGGGCTCAGGACTCAGTCGCTGCGGGGGCTTTTGATAGCGACGCCGATATCGTGGATGCAACGTTGGGATGACTGATCGGTCACGCCGCACGCGAACAAACTAAACCTACAAATACCGAACCGAAACTGAGGAAATTACAATGGCGATGGGAACTGTTAAGTGGTTTAACCCGACGAAAGGATTCGGGTTTATTGCACCTGAAGACAAGAGCAAGGACGTGTTCATTCATATCTCCGCCCTCGAAAAAGCCGGAATTAGCGGACTGGCGGAAGGCCAGAAAATAGAGTACGAGATCGGCGCCGGCCGTGACGGCCGCACTTCGGCGGAGAACGTCCGCCTGGTCGAATGAGTCGCCTCCTTTTTTAACGATCGGCAATCGCGTCTCGCGATGCGGTTGCCGCCTTTACATTCGCCGTTGTCAGGAGGTCGTGCAGGATGGCGCGAAAGACGAACTACGCGTTCGAACGAAATTCAAGGGCTAAGGCCAAGGCCGAGAAGCGCGAGGCGAAGCGGTTGGCCAAGCTTGCCTCCAAAGCGGAGAAAGAAACCGCTGAGTCGACACCCGAGTCGGACGATGACAGCCGCCCGGCCGATACCACGGCAGACGACACCGCGCCCCATCCGACCGACTGACTCCTCATCCAATCGGCCTTCGCAGCCGGGCGGAAGTGTCGCGGTCTCCGACGAGCCGGAGCGTTCGCGCCCAGTGCAAGTGACTCAGCCTCCATGGGGCGGAAGATGCTCGAACTTGCGCCCGCGCCGTCCTGCAGGAAATGGATGACGAATCACCCGCCGGGGCGCTGTTGATCGACTCGATCAGCGCCACCTTGTGCGCACACATGTTGCGGCATTATTCGAACCTCGCGCTGCGGCAGTGCCGTTTCCCACGTCCGGATGGGGCGCTGGGAAAGACTCGCAGCCGGCGCGTGTTCGACTACATCCAGTGCAACATGGAGAAGAAGATCACGCTAGGCGACCTCGCCGCCGAGGCTTGCCTGAGCCCGTACCACTTCGCCCGAGCGTTCAAGACGCTGACGGGCGTACCGCCGCATCGCTACGTCGTCGAGAAAAAGCTCGAGTACGGGCGTAAGCTGCTGTCGGACGGCAGCGTCCCGATTTGCGGGATTGCGCAACGGCTCAGATTTTCGTCGCAATCGCACTTTTCACGGTTGTTCAAGAATCAATTCGGCGCGACGCCGGGGGAGTATCGCGCATCCTGCTCCTGAACGTGGCTGTTCCAGACCAACGTCGATATATCGGATCGGGTCGAGCGCGTGGTGGAATCGAGTAGCCGAATGCCCACCGCTCTCACGGCAACACCACGGATTCGAACATCGTCGCCACCGATAAGCCGCCGTCGATGGCGATGTCCTGGCCGGTGATGTAGCTGGAACGATCCGAGGCCAGGAATAGCACCAGATCGGCGACTTCCTCGGCGCGGCCGAGGCGCTGAAGCGGCGTCACTTTGCGCGTACGGCGCGCGAACTCGGGTTCGTCCGAACCTGAGAAACGCAGGCGCGGCGTTTTGATCACGCCCGGTGCGATGCAGTTGACCCGCACGCCACGCGGCCCGAGGCGTTTAGCGAGTTTACGCGTCAGGCCGACGATGCCGGCTTTTGCGGCGCAGTAAGCCTCACTCGCGAATTCGATCCCCATGCGCGCGCCGGCGATCGAGGCGATCTGTACGATACTGCCATGGCCCGAGGCCGCGAGCGTGTTTTCCGCAGCGGTTGCCGCCGCCCAATAGGCGGATAGGCCGCTTTCGATCCCCGTAATCGCGGTGGTTTTTTCGGTCTCAGACAGGTGACCGAAGAACTGCGCCCACAAGGGATCATAGAGTGCGAAATCTTCGTCGCGCCGGTAACGGCCTTGGATCAGGTACCAATAGAAACTTTCATCCATCATGCGCCACAACATCAGCCGCACTGCTTCCTCTTTCTCATCGAGGCCGCCGTCTAGCGGATCGCCATAGGTCCTCTTGAGATGTTCGAGAATGAAGCTGGTATCGGCGACGACGGTGTCACCGTCTTCGATGTAGGGCAGCTTGCCATACGGCGCTATGCCGAGATCACCGAGTTCAAGCTCGTAGGGCAAACCGGTCATGCGCAGGTAGAGATCGATGGTAGTGACATAGGGACTGAGGTCCGGGATGCCCCAGGCGGGCACGTGTCCATACATTTTGATCATACTTCCCTCCTCGCGCCCGCGGTCTCAGGCGTCCCAGAACGCGGCATGCAGGCGATTGAAATAGGCCTCGAGCTTGCCCAGGGTGCGGGCGTGATCGACCACCGGCGAGGTGCACGGCGTGGCATAGGTCTGTAACAGCCAGGCGTACAGGACGGCGTCGACGCTGGTAGGTCTATCACCCATGAAATAGGCCGCATCGCCGAGCCAGTCCGATAGCGCATCGAGATCTTGACAGGCGACGGTACGCACTTCGTCGAGGGTCATCTTGCCGACCGCATGGCCGTGGAATTCATTCACCAAATAATCGCGAATCTCTTGAAAAAACTGTTCGACTTCGGGTGAGGACTCGAGCTCGGCTGCCAGTTCCTTTTTGTAGATGGCCCAGTTGTGATCCTCGACCCAGCGCATCTGCACCAGCCCGGCCCAGTAATAGTGATCTTCGAGCAGGCGCTGCCAGGCACGCATCTGGGCGCGTTCGCGGGGCGACAGGTGGGCATCGAGCGTGATGTCACGCTTGTCGGTCAGACGATCGATGATGCGCTGCGAGTCATGAATAACCTCACCGTCGGCGTCCTCGATCCAGGGCACGCTCTTGCGCGGTGCACGTTCGATCATTTCCGGCCAGGGCACGTAGAGCAGTTCGTATTCGAGGCCGGCCAGGCGTAACCACATCACGAGCTTGCAGACATAGGGACTGGCGTCTGGAAAGTCCCAGGTTTTGGCCAGACCGAAAACTCTGATCATGCTCGAAACTCCCGGTTTCTTACCACGGTAACAAGGTGCCGTCAGTGTGACGAAACTCGGGCAACGACTCTGCGTTGAGTAGGTCGAGCTGACGAACAAGGCCGGCTGCCGATTGTTCCGGGGTGATGAAATCGCCGGGCACCCCGAGGTCGCGCGTCATGGTCGTGGCGACCTGGCCAGGATGCAACAGCATGACCGCTATACGACGTGGTTTGAGCTCGTGATAGAGATTGACCCCGAGCTGGTTGGCGGCGCATTTCGACATGCGGTAGCCATACATACCGCCGGAACTGTTGTCGGCAAGCGAGCCAACCCGGCTGGTGATGATGCCCATTTTCCCACCCGCGCCCATCAGCGGCACCAGCGCCTGCGCCACCCGCAAGGGCCCCAGCGCATTGATGTCATAAAGCCGCTGCATTGCGCCGTAATCAAGATCGTCGAATTTATCCGGGTGGAACGCGCCGGCGTTGCTGATGAGGATATCGATGCGGGTATCGCCCAGGCGATCGCGTAAGCGCAGCAGCGAGCCCATGTCGGTGACGTCAACCTGCGTGTGAACCTCGAGGCCGTCAGCGATCATATCGCGGCCGTCATCCAGGCATGCGGCTATGGCACGGTCTCCGCGTCGGTGATAATTGCGTACGAGTGCAGCACCAATGCCGCGATCCGCGCCGGTCACGATGACAGTCGCCACGATAAGCCCCCCCTTTTCGGGCGCTATCATACCGCGCCGTCACCGCTATGAAAGTAGGCCGCGCATGACGATCCAGTAATTCATTTGACATAAAAAAACCGCGGACCGGTTTCCCGATCCGCGGTTTTTGAATTGACGTCGGGAACGGGTTTTACGTTCCGAGTCGACGCATGGCCGAGGTGGTCATATATGAAGACAAGAATTCTTCGGAGTCCACCTTGTCATACTCAGACTTCCAACCGCCCTTGCAGTGATGGGCCTGGTGGAAGTAAGTGATGCGCTTCGATTGAATGTCGTTGCTGATCACCCAGTTCCACATCCAGTCCGGACGGCCGTCGGACGCCAGGACCGACGCCTCGATGCCTGCACCCGATGAATCGGGCCCAGAACTCCAAAGTTCTGCCAGGGACGGATCGGTCTTGCACTGCCCGAAACCTGGTTCGAAGGACTTCCAGATTTCGCCGCGGCGGTCGAACGAGATGGCCTGCGGATACTCGATGTTGCGCGCGTCGAGGTAGATGCGACGCTTGCTGAGTGGTGCACGCGGGTAGCCCGTCGGTTCGCCTTCGATGACGAGGACTTCCGGAATGAGTGAACGGCCGGCATAAAAATAGGACTGGCCCTTCGGTCCACCACAGACCGGGAGTTTCCAGTTTTCATTCTGCGGCACCCAGTTGTGGTGCATGGCACCGAGGTAGGGACCGCGGTGGATGATTTTCCAGTTGCCCCAGGTCAGCATCGGATCGCCGGATGCCCAGGCGTCGGACAGGAACAGGTTGATACCGGCCACCAGCGGCTCGAAGCGCTGGTTGGTCGGGAATCGACGTACGCGCTTGAACGCCGGCAGATAGCCGAACAGTTCAGGGTACTTGGCCTGATCGTAATACCACTCGTTCATGAACGCCGTGCCCTTGACGTCGTTGGGCGAGGTGAACCAGACCGATTGGTAACGGGTCATGTGCTCTTTGCCGGGAATATAGGGATTGCCGCCGGCGCTGGGATGGACCAGGCCGGTGCACTGTTGCTGTGCCCACACGAAGTCGTATTTGTACTGAATCTCCCCTTCGGGATCGAGAGACACGGTCGGGATGGCGAACATGTCCTGGTCATGCCGGCCCCAGGACAGCGTGATATTGGCGATCGTCTCGTAACCGTCCTGCGGATCCGGGAACGGATGGCCGCCGATCCAGGGCTTGCCGTCCTGGGTATAGACGTTGCCGTCGGGACCGAACTTCGCCTGGCCCCAGTTTTTCAAGGTTGCATCGAGGTAATAGGGCGGGAAATGCACTTCCGTCTCGGTCTGCGTCGGTAGAACGAAGAACGAACGGCCGTCCTGGGTCACTTCCTGGAACAACATCGGATCGATAATATCTTGGACCAGTTCGATGTTGTCCTTGTCGATGACGTCGCCCACCTTGACCTTACCCTTGGTATAGGCCTCGATGTCGGTCAGTTCTTCGGGATAAGCCTTGTAGCTGTCGCCGGTATGCGCCATTAACGGCCATAAGGCCGACAGAACGCCGGCACTACCCGTCCCTTTAGCCACTTTCTCCATGAAGTGGCGCCGGCTGTACTCGTAATCGTACTTTCTAATATGCATATATTCCCTGCCTTTCCGATCGGATATCGAAAATAAATTTTTAAAGTCACCTGATCCGCGGCTTTTCGTCTTGGAGCCCTTCAATACCCGCGTTCAGGCTCTGCTAGCGGCGCAGAAGATACCGCATCTGACGCTGTCATCCAAGGCCTTAGCTAAAGGCCCGAATTCAGTCTAGGGGTATGTTCCGCTTCCGGCGATTTCCGTTCATTCCATCGCCCGTTTTTTTTCGGGCGGCCCGTTGCCCAATAAGTCGTATCGGTGGTGCCGGTTTCACCAAATTGCTGCGGTGCGTCAAATAGGGGAGTTGACAGGTGCCAGCCTAACCCAATCGACCTGCAAACTCACCTGCCAGAAGCCACGCTCCCGTCGATTTTCTTGACCCGGTTGGCGGCCGCGATGGCCGCCGCGACGCGCGGTGATGGGCATGATTCTAGCGATGGGCCCCAAAGTGTCAGTGTAAGCACCATGAAAGCTGTGGACGTCAGGTCTGACACTGAGAGGCCGAGGATATCGGCAAAGCCGAGCGTTCCCGCGGTTTGTGAAGCCTCGCGAGCCGCCAGAGTTTGTTTGCGATGGATCACGCATCGAGGAATTTGTCGCCTCTGCCGGGACCTCTCGTCCCATCTGATCACCCAGTGCAATGTCTCCGTGCTAACGGTATCCATCGACCGGGTTGAACGAGGCATCGTCGGCCAACAGGCCCTTGCCCGGCACATGATTGACCTCGAGCCGCGTACCGGCCGGATCTTCGAACAGGACAGAATAATACCCGGGCGCCCAGGGCCCGGCCTCGGGTCCGTGTACGATGGTGGCGTCCATCGACACCAGGAGTTCTTGCACCGCGTCGACATCGGCGTTGTTGCGTGCGCGAAAGCACAGGTGGTGCAGGCCGATGCCGTTCTGCACGAAGTGCTCGTCCTCGTACCGTTTGTCACATTTGCCAACACCAAGCGCGGTGCGCGCGCCGACGTAGTAAATCATGTCCTCGCCGTCGAACACGAGCGACATGCCGAGAAATGGCAGCAATTCTGTGTAGAACGCGCGGCAGGCCGGCCAATTGCTAACGCTCAATATAACGTGCGCCATGCCGTTGATTTTGATCACGTTTCCCTTCTCCTCGTTCCGTCCTGAACTGTTACAGCATGACCGCGGCCCACACGACGGTCACGACGATCCAGCTTAGCTCATTCGCCGCCTCGCCGATGGCGATTCCGAGTCGATTGCGATCGCAGCCGGCATCGCGGATCGAAAACCACACGTGGAACAGCCGGAGCGAAATGATCACGTGGCCCGCGGCGATCCCGACGAGCGAGAGACCCGCGCCACCCTCGATCCAGACGTTATAAGCCAGCGTCAATTGGGGCACGCCCCGGCAGAATACGGCAATGGTCGCCCGCATCATTGGATCGGAAACTCCGAATCCGCGCAGGCGTCCGACTGCCATTGCCGTGCCGATCCCCGCCAAGGTGGCGGCGGTTGTGATCGTGTCGAGCGTACTCCAGGTTGCCCCCGAAGCGCGCAACAGCATGAGGAGATCTACCGAGATGACCGCCGTCCAGACCACGTAGATGACGACGGTCTGGCGGGAAACTCGGCTCGGCGCCGTTCGGTGCGCGTTGATCGCGAGCACAAGATTGAGTACCAGAAAGGCCAGCCAGAACGCGAACCACGAAGTGTTGACGCCCTCAACGGTCGATTGCATGACCCGAAACTGGGCCGCGCCAAACGTTGTCGCACCCACTATCTGGATCAGAAACAGTGCGTCCGCAATGCGACGGTCCCGGAGGGACGGTACGTGCCCCCTTCCCAGCTTCACGCCAACGCTATGACTGCAGAGCCGGAAGTTTTCGCCTCGCCCGTCTGATCGCTCGCGACGATCTCGACGCGAACGTAGCGTTTATCGCCATCCGTATATTTCTCCGCCACCCGGCCGCTGGCCGTAATGCGGTCACCCACGCGCGTCATCGCAAGGAAACGAGTGTCGAACTGGCGAACCGCGCTCTGCGGCACCCACTGCGTGAGCATGCGACCCATATAGGCCATCACGAGCATGCCGTGCGCAATGACGTCGTCGAGCCCGGATTCACGCGCGAAATCGATGTCCACATGGATCGGATTGTGGTCGCCGGAAGCACCGCAGTACACGGCGAGCGCCTGCCGGGTGATCGGCGGCAGGCTCAGCGGCCGCAGCTCGTCGCCGACCTCGATCGCCTCATAGTCGGGCAGCTGCATCATGGATCGCTGGGTTCAGTCATGCCGTATGACAAGGGTGCGCGTGAACTTTGCGACGCGGTCGCCGCGCTGATCGGTGATGTGGTTTTCTTGCACCAGGAACTCGAGCGCACCGCCGCGCTTATCGTAAATATCGATGATCTCTGATTCGAACGTGAGGACGTCGCCGGCACAAGTGCCATTGTGGTATTCGAAGGACTGCTCACCGTGCAGCGCGCGACCCAGGGGGATCCCCAGTTGATCGAACCAGTCGTAGGGATCGGGGCGCTCCATCTCGAGGCAGAAAAGAAAGGTCAGGGGGACGGGCAGCGAGCGGAAGCCCGCCGCCCGTGCCGCCGCTTCGTCGAAATAAATGGGATCCGTTTCGCCGATGGCCTTCGCAAACAGCCGCAGGCGGCCCTTTTCAACCTCGGCCGCAAAAGGCTTGGTGCGGAATCCTATAATGGCCCTGTCGATCACAGCGCCGTTCCGCGGGCCTCAGGCCTCGTCCGCGCTTTGCCGAATCTTGCGCAGATCCCGGATCGCCTGCCGGCCCAATGGCGCGGCCGTGCGCGGACTCAGCCGGTACAGCCACCAGATCAGGTGGGCATACCATGGAAACACGATGATGGGTTTGTTGCGCGCCACGCCATCGAGGATCTTGCGGGCCGCGTCATCGGCCGGGACCTTCTTGAACGGAATCTGATCGAGCAGCATTTCCTGCGGCACGTTAACCGCTTCGCTCGCGGTATAGATGTTGGAATCGATGAATCCGGGGCACACCGCGCTGACGCCCACCCCCAGTGCCTCTCCCTCCGCGCGCAGGGACATCGAAAGTCCGACGACAGCATGCTTGGTCGTGCTATAGGGTACGTTGGTTGGGAATGGCGTCAGGCCGGCAAGCGAGGCGATGTTGACGATATGGCCGTGCCCTTGCCGTGCCATGACCTTGTAGGCCGCGTCCGAGCCATAGACGACGCCCATGAGGTTGACGTCGATAACGCGACGCCAGTGTTCAAGGCTTAGATCGCGCGCATCGCCGGTGACTGCGATGCCGGCGTTATTGAACATGAGGTCGAGCCGCCCGTGCTTCTCAATTGCGTTCTCCACCAGGCCGCCCACGGCTGCGGCATCGGTGACATCGACTTCCGCCGATTCTGCCCGTGCGCCCGCCGAGCGAAGCTCTGATGCGGCCGCATCAGCCGTCGTACCGTCGATGTCACTCAGCACGACAGTAGCGCCGCGCCTGCAGAGTTCCGCTGCCAGTGCGCGCCCGATACCGGAGGCGCCGCCGGTGATGATGCAAACCTGTCCTTCGTAATTCATTCAGCGTCTCCTGCGCTCGATCGAAGCGGTTGGTACGATGATACCTGCTCGGCCAAATGGGCACCGAAATTAAATTCGGCCGTTGCCCGACCCGCCCGAATATGACTAAAAATAATCCTGCGTACTGGTTTTGACCGATCGTTCAATACTATGCTTAAATTGCGGCCTGAGGATCCGATCATGCCCTGGGAAAAAAACTTTAATATCGATGACGCGCTGGAAAAGGCGATGGGGATCTTCTGGTCTCGCGGATACGAGGCAACTTCCATGCAGGATCTCGTGCATGGCATGGGGCTCAACCGGGGCAGTATCTATGACACTTTCGAAAGCAAACGGGCTCTGTTCATCGCGGCACTCAAACGTTACGACAGGAAATGTCGCCACGCGTGGCTGTGTGATCTCGAGAACACCCATCCTCCCCGAAAAGCCATTCGCCGACTGTTCGATGAATGGCTGGAGGTGATCTCGCACGATAGTTCACGGCGCGGATGTTTTCTGACCAATACCGCGCTCGAAGTGGCTGCGCATGACGACGAGATCGGCGCGATCGTCGCTGCCAGCCAGAAAGAGACCGAAAAATTCTTCTACCGAGTAATCAAAGCCGGCCAAAAGACCGGTGAGATTGCTCCGGACTTGCACGCGAAAGATATTTCGCGAGCGTTACTCGCCGCGTTGATCGGGCTGCTTGTCCTGGCACGAAGCCGCCCGGAACGCGCGTTAATGAGATCAATTGCGGACGGCGCTATGGCCCAACTGCGGTGATCTTCTTTTGGACTCAGTTTTGAATGATTGTTCAAGACTATCTAGGAGGTAAATGAAAATGTCTGTTTCATACGTAGAACGTGAACAAGCAAATGACGAGACAATCCGATTTTACGACAAGGCCGAGGGGCGTTTTGAAATGCTCTTGAACATTTTCAAAGTGTTCGGCCACACCCCGGAACTGGGTACGGTCTTCACTGACCTGATCATGGCGGTCCTGAAGGACGGCGAACTCGAATGGGTGACGAAAGAATTGATTATTTTGAAAGCGACTCATCGCAACGACTGTCAGTATTGCATAGTGCAGCATGAGACCTTGAGCAAACGGATGGGAATTTCAGAAGAGAAGATCGCTGATATCGGCGATGATTGATACAAGAACAGTCCGCACTTTACTGATGCTGAAAAAGTGGTGCTGGATTTAACCGTGCAAATCGGGGTCGATGCGAATCGCTTGTCGAAAGATCTCTGGGGCCGTCTGCACCAGCACTGGACAGAGCCGCAAATCGTAGAGGCCGTGTTCACCATCACCATCTACATCGCCGTAAGTAAGTTTGGCGATGCCTTGGGCGTGGCCCTCGAGCCCGTTTTCTCCGACATCAAACCGATTCTCCACGTCACTTATTGAGTTTTTGCTGAGAAACTCGGGGCCGAGTTTCCCGAATAGTACACGTGGGCAGGAGGTTTACTGCTTGGCGAACATAGAAATATTCACGAGCCCGAATTGCAACTACTGCAAGGAGGCCAAGGCTCTGCTGCTGCAATTAGGCCTTTCTTATCAGCAGATCGATATCGCCGAGAATGACGAGAACCGGGCAGCGTTCATCGAACGCCTCCCGCGTGAACGTTCCGTCCCGCAGATATTCATAAACGGTGAACACATAGGCAGTTTCGACGATTTGGAACTCATGAACAAGGATGGACGCCTTCGCCGCCTCACCGAGCAAGGCCACCAGGCGGGGTCGTAATCGCTGCGACCGCGCCGGGCGGCCCTTTCGTTATGTTGACGGGCGCGCTGAATGACGGCGTAGACGGGCTTAGCGCCGATCTGAAGTCCTGACAGGCCGGTGAAAAACTCCGTTTTTCGTCAGCCTGTTTCGGAGACGTCGATGGTTTGCCATCCCGTGGTGCCGTCAACCGTCGGTTATTTACCGCCTGATAGACAGGAGGATTCGACCAACGGGCGCTGCATGACCACTGCCTGATGACGATGGTTTACCTTCCGGTTCGCAGGCCGAATGCAGCTGGCCTGCGCCGATTCCCTCCGGGCACCCGCGACGACGCAGGCCCGTTCTCCGCAATTCATCCGCTGACTCCTTCACGCGATCGAAGCGGTTGAATATGATGATATCCCCTCATCAACAGGACTAGGTGTGACCGATGAATGATTCCTTACGCGAGACCATATCCGCCACGCAGGAAAAATACCGGCTGAATCCGGCGGAAGCACTCGCGACTTTTCACTCAAAATCGGAACTCGTCGAAGGATTCCGCTCCGACGTCACGATCCGGGACCACCACGTAGTGGTCGACGAGCCACCGCAACTGGGTGGCGGAGATGCGGGGCCTAATCCGATCGAACTGCTGCTCGCGGCGCTCGGTGCCTGCCAGGAGATCACCTACAAAGCCTACGCGACGGCCATGGGGATCGACATCGAGCGCGTCTCGGTAGAACTTAAGGGCGATATCGATCTGCGCGGCTTTTTTGGCGTCGATGAAACGGTAAGGGCCGGTTACCAGAAGATCCGTGGCACGGTTCATATCGAATCGTGCGCGTCACGCGACGCGCTGCAGAAACTCAAAGCCGCCGTCGACACCCATTGCCCTTTGCTCGACATGCTCACCACGCCCGTTCCGGTCAGCCTGGAACTCGCCGACGCAGACCTCTAATTGCAATATCTCCCCTGCGTAGAAGTCGAACCGTCGTCGCCGGCGACGGCGGCCGTGATCTGGTTACACGGACTCGGCGCCGACGGCCATGACTTCGAACCCATAGTGCCGCAGCTCGGACTGGACGGTGTGGCCGCAGTACGTTTCGTGTTTCCGCACGCCCCTGCAATACCCGTCACGATCAACAACGGCTACGTCATGCCGGCCTGGTACGACATTCTAGAAATGGACCTCGAGCGAAAAATCGATGAAACCCAGCTGCGCGCATCCGCGGCTGCAGGCGCGGCACTTATCGAGCGTGAGATCGGACGCGGCATCGACAGTCGCCGTATCATCGTCGCGGGGTTCTCGCAGGGTGGTGCCGTTGGCTACGAGATCGCGCTGACTTTCACAAAGCGTCTCGCCGGTCTGGTTGCGATCTCTACCTACTTCGCCACCCGAAATTCAATTGTGCCCGGCACGGTCAACGAAAACCTGCCGATCTTGATCTGTCACGGCACCCGCGACCCCATGGTGCCCGAATCCCACGGCGAGGCCAGCTATCGTCGTCTCCTGGAAATGGGCTACGCCGCCGAATACCGGACCTACCCGGTCGAACACGGCATCGACCTGACGGAAATCCGGGACATCGGTGAATGGATCGGTAATCGCTTAACCGGAGTAGACATTTAACAGACTGTCGATGAGCTGCGTTTTTCGCTAGCCTGTTAATTTATGCGGGCCCGGACGAGACGTCAGCCCGACCCATTCATCGACGCCGAACGATCGCATCGACATTAAACGAAGGGGGAGGAATAAGAATGGATTTTGGATTCGTGTTCATGGGGGACTGCCACATTCATGGCGACGTGAAGTACGCTGAAGACAATGGCTTTTCCCACGCATGGCTTTATGACACACAAATGCTCGGCAGCGAAGTCTACACGGCGCTCGCTCTGTGCGCTGATCGCACGACGAAAATCAAGCTCGGGCCCGGCGTAACCAATCCGAAATCTCGCATCGCGCCGCTGTCGGCCTGCGGCATGGCCACGATCAATTCGCTCGCGCCGGGACGCGTCATCATGGGCATTGGCACCGGCAACACAACGCGGCGAACGATGGGCATGCCGGCCGCCCGAGTGGCCGAACTCGAGGACCACGTTCGTGTCTGCAAGGGTTTGTTCAACGGCGATACCGTCGATTACAGCGAAGACGAGCGCCATCGAAAGATCAAATTCCTGAATCCGGACCTCGGGTTTATCAACATCAAGGACCGGATTCCAATCTACATTTCCGCCAGCGGCCCCAAAGTCGCGCGGCTCGCCGGGCGAATTGCGGACGGACTGATCCTGTTCGGCGCGGTGCATCCGTCCATCGTCAAGTGGATGATCGGACACATGCGTGAAGGCGCGGAGGCCGCCGGCCGCAACCCGGACGACATCTATGTTCTTTCGATGACGGCTTTCTACCTGACGGAATCTGACGAGCAGATTGAAACGCCCGAGGTACGCGCGGCGGTAGGACCGATGGTGGCGTCCAGCAGCAACATCTTTGCGCTGTCCTGTCACAAGGATCCCAAGGCCCTGCCGGAAGACTTCCGCGACGAACTGATGGACTTCGTCGGCGTCTACCGCGAACCGGACGCACCGGTCGAAACACGGCATCTCAAGCTCTACACCGGCTACCTCCAGCACCTGAAAGCGGAACACGAGGCCTTGATGACCAAGAAAATTATCCAGGCCACGACGCTGACCGGCACTAAGCAGGAAGTCCTCGGGATGATCGAAGCGATGCGGGACGCCGGCGTACACCAGGTCGCGATCCAGCCGATCCGGGCGACACGCGAAGTGGTCGACCAGGTCGCCTCCGAGATCATGCCCGCTTTCGCTTGAGGCAGTGTTCGAAGGGTCGCGTTTTAGGCGGTCGTATCAATGCGGGCACGCGGCATACCATCCCCGCCCGAACGCGCACGCGCATCCGCCATTGCGTACGCCGCCTGCGCCATCCAGCCGCCGCGCCGTACGCGTGCCGGGGCGTCGCCAAGTTCTACCGCGACCGCCACAAGGTCCGGCGCGCGTGAGCCGTTGACGGCGCGCGTGGCGGCGACCATCCATCCACCGCGAGAATCTGGACGATGCTTGTCTATCGTCCCACTGCCCGCCTCTACTTCGTCACTGAATTCCAACATCCCTTTGACCGCAATGCTGACGGCCGCGAAACCCGCCCCCAGCGGTCCGCCGAACAAAGCGCCCCCGGCAACGCGGATCGCGGGGTCGATGATGTCGCCCGTGATACGACGATACAGATTGCCGATGATCGGCAGATGGTGCAGCGGATTGACCAGGTCAATGACGTCGCGGAAGGTCAATCCGTCGTCACCGAAAATTTTGAGTGCCGGCGCGGGCGCAACCGACGGCGGCGTATAGGCACGAAGCGTCTGGGCTTGAAATCCGCTTAACATGGTTTCTTGAACGTCCACAGGAGCTTGTCGCTGGTAATTTCAGCAATTCGTGTGCCAGGATCGTAGAACCTGGTGTACCGACCGTGCCCTTGCTGAGCGAGGGCATTAATTTGCCGGGTTCGCCGGCAAACCCGGCAAGCGTTTGCCGAATGCCGGTCTTTTTTTCCGGACGCCGGAGCGACACAATGCCATACCACGACCCGAGCAAGCTCGAGGGGCACCCACATGAGCGCAAACACACCCGATGCCCGGCGCAAGATTCAGCTGGACGTAGTTTCCGACCCTATCTGTCCATGGTGCTACATCGGCAAGCACCGCCTTGAGCAGGGGCTCGAATTGCTCGATCCTGAAATCGAAATCGACGTTCGCTGGCGCCCGTTCGAACTCAATCCGACCATGCCCCGCGAAGGGATGGACCGCGACACCTATTGCGAGCGTAAATTCGGTTCAATCGAATACGCTCGGCAGCTCTACGCGAACGTCGCGGCAAATGCCAAGGCCGACGGCCTGCCGATGGAGGTCGATCGCATCGCGCGAACCCCAAACACCCGCCTTGCCCATCGGCTCATTGCCTATGCGGAAGAGCACAGGCGCCAGAACGATCTTGTCGACACCCTCTTCGCCGCTTACTTCGTCGAAGGCCGCGACATCGGTGACGCTGCCGTACTGGGCGCGGTTGCGCACGATGCCAGGCTGGACGCAGCGGCAGTCGATGCCCTGCTCGCCGATGACGAAGCGGATGCCGCTATCGACGCGCAAGAGCGTGAAGCCCAGGAACTCGGCGTACAGGGCGTTCCAGCGTTCCTCTTCAACGGTAAACTGTTGTTTTCGGGCGCTCAGGATCCCCGCACGATCGCGCTCGCGTTCGAACGCGCTGTCGCCAAAAGCCTGTGAGTGCATCCGCCGTCGCGCCCTGAGGAATAGCGATGCTCATATTTCGACCGCTTTTCGACCAGGAATCTTCGACTTTAACCTATCTACTGGGCGACCTGCAGAGCGGTGAGGCCTTGCTGATCGATTCCGTGTTCGAACTTGCCCGCCGCGATACGGCGCTGTTGCACGAACTCGGGCTGACCCTCATAACCGTGGCCGATACGCACTGCCACGCCGATCACGTGACTGGCGCCTGGCTGCTCAAGCGGCGCACCGGCGCGCAGATTGCGATCTCGAAAAATGCCGGGGTTGCGGGGGCCGACATCTATTTGCGACAGGGTGACCACCTGCCGTTCGGAAATCGCTTTCTCGAAGTCCGGGAAACGCCCGGACACACCGACGGCTGCATCACCTACGTGATGGACGACGAGAGCATGGCCTTCACCGGCGACACCATCCTCGTGCGCGGCTGCGGCCGAACGGATTTTCAGCAGGGGAGCCCGGCGAACTTGTACCGCTCGGTGCGTACCCAAATTTTTTCACTGCCCGACACTACGCGGCTTTATCCCGGGCACGACTACAATGGCCTGACCGTGACCAGCGTCGGCGAAGAGAAGCAATTCAATCCGCGCCTCGGCGGTCAGATCAGCGAGCAGGACTTTACGGGCTATATGAATAACCTCGGGCTCGATCACCCGAAGAAACTCGACATCGCGCTGCCGGCAAACCTGAAATGTGGCCGACCCGACAACGACGAGCTGCCGGACGATACGCCGAGCTGGGCGCCGCTCAGCTACACCTTTGCCGGCATCTGGGAAATCGAACCGAGTTGGATCGAAGAGCATCCTGCCGAGGTGCATATTCTCGACGTCCGCGAACCAGACGAATACGACGGGCCGCTCGGCCACATCGCGGGCGCGACACTGATACCGCTCGGCGCCCTTAACGAGCGCATGGACGAAGTGCAAACGGACAAGCCCATTGTCACCGTCTGCCGCGCCGGCGGTCGCTCGGCACAGGCCATCGTCATCCTGCGCCGCGCGGGCGTCTCCGATGCCGCTAACCTCGCCGGCGGCATGCTCGGCTGGCGGGCCCAGGGCCATCCCGTGAGCGGGGGTGTCAAAGAGCTTTAATACGATTCCGCCGCCGTTCGATGATGAGCCACGCGACGACCCCGGTCGCGAGAGTGGCGACACCGACGACGGGCTCTAACGGGCGATACATTGCGGCGATTGCGGCAAACATCAATGTCGCACCGACGTAAAGGCCCGGCACCCAAGGATAACCCGGAACCGGCACCGCCGCCGCGCCTTCGCGCCGCCTCAGTACAAACAAGCTACTGACCGTCAGGGCTGCGCTGACCGACAGCGTGAAGCCGAGATAGGATAGTAGTTCCCGCAGATCCGACACGACGATGATCAGCGCGGCGAGCACTACTTGCAAGGTCACCGCGCGTGCGATCCGACCGTCCTGCGTGGCGAAAACGCGCGGTAACACCCCGTCGTCGGCCATGCGTGCGTAGACGCGCGGACCGGCCATGATCATTGATGACACCGAAGTCGCCAACGCCAGGATGACGATGCCGCGCATCGTCAAGCCCAGGGTCTCACCGCCGAGCGCCGTCAGCGCGCGTGCGGCGACGTCTTCGTACCCCGCGATCGCCGCGAATGGTGCGCCATAGACGAACAAGGCGTTGAGCGCAAGGTAGATGACGGTGACGACGACCGTGCCCAGGATCAAGGCGCGGGGAACCTGGCGTTTCGCGTCCCGGGCTTCACCGGCGACGTAGACCGCTGCGTTGAAACCGGAGTAACTCAGCGATATCCACATCAGGCTTATGGCGAATCCCGACCACTCGAAATCCGGTACGGCGCCATCCCCGATCGCCAAAGGCATGCCCGTGGGACCCGTAGTCGTGGACAGCTTCACCAGGGCGAAGACGGTGATCGCGCCGATCAGAACGAGTTTCACGATCACGAGCGCATTCTGGATGCCTGCACCGAGACCGACCTTACGGACGTGCAAGGCGCCGGCCGCGAAAACCACCGTAAGCGCCACCGCGTCCTCGGGGATCCAGCCGGCGCGCGTGCCAGCCGGCAACAGATACGCTTCGAGCGCCGTCGCCGCCAGGGCGATGGCGCCCGTAAATCCGGCCAGCAGTGACACCCAGCCGGCAACGAAACCGGCCGCCGGATGTATGGCACGCGACAGAAACAGATATTCGCCCCCCGAATCAGTCATGCGCCGCACCAGCGCTCCATAGCTGAGTGCTCCACAAACGGCCAGCAAGCCGCCCGTCAGCCAGGCGAGCATCACGCGGTCCGGCGTGCCGAGGTCCGCCAGCGCGAATCCCGAGGTCGTAAAAACGCCCACGCCGATCATGTTGGCGACTACCAGGCCGACCAGAGAGAGCAGGCCGAAGCGCGGCGCCAACACGGCGCGTCAGGGATTACGGAAGCGCAGGAAGTAGTTCTCTTTCAAACCGTCGACCGCGTCCATCTCTTCGAGGACGAAACCCGCGGCCTGGATCTCTTCGATCACGGTCTCGCGACCCGCACGGACGTGTCCGAGTATCCATGGCCGGGTGGCGCCAGGGATTCGCTCGAAATCGATGACGACCAGTCGTCCCGGCGGTCGCAGGGCGCGGCGTATGGAGGCGAGTACGGTTTGCGGATATTCGAGGTGATGATAGACGTCACACAGAAAGACGATGTCGATCGAGTCCCGCGGCAAGGTGATCGATCGTTCCCGGCTCAGCACAACACTGACGCCGGCCAGACCGGCCTCGTCAACGCGGTCGCGAATGTGGGCTGCAAACTTGGGCGCGATATCGAGCGCATAGACATGACCGTCGGAGCCGGCACGCGCCGCAAACAGCGGGACGAACAGTCCGGTGCCGGCGCCGACATCGGCCACCACGTCGCCGGCTTCGATCCCAACCGCATCGGCGATAGCGTGACGCAGGGCGTAGATTTCGCGGCTCTCGCCTTCGAAGCGATCGATCCATTCCGCGACGTTTACGTCGGGCCGAAGGTATTGACGGTTGACGCCTGGGCTGACGCTGGCTTCTTCGGCGGCCCAGCCCGCTGTCGACCACGCGACGAGGGCCGCCGCGATCAATTGACCCCAAGGACGGAACGAAAATCGAACGGCGGGACGCAACGAACGAGCCTCCTCTATCGGCGCAACGATCAATATTGGGCGTCTACTGCCATGCAGAGATAACTCATGAGCGGATCGGCGCGCTTGAACGCACGGAAGACGAAGTGTACGAATGCGCGGCTCAGGATCTCCGTGTCGTCGAAATTCTTGCAGGCGATGAAATCCTTGCGCTTGAGATCGATGATCAGCTCATGGTCGGGGGAAAACCCGCGCGGGGGCCGCTTGAGCGTACCGCCGACGAACGAGAAATCCTTCTTGAATCGCCGCTTCATGCTCGCCTGCTTCCAGGCGTTTGGATTATCCGCAATGAATTCTCTGATCCGCGTTAGCACCTTAGATTCGGGATGCCAAATCCCCGCGCCAATGAAACAATTACCCGGCTCGATGTGAACATAAAATCCCGGCGCATGGACGTCCTTGCCGAGTTCGTGGCGGAACTGAATTCCGATATTCGTTTTGTAGGGCGTTTTATCCCTGGCGAAGCGCGTATCGCGGTACACGCGCATCAACGAACCGCCCACTTTCTTGGGAATCGCGCGAAAATGCGGCGATAACTTCCCGATTTCCGGTCCCATGGCCTCGATAAAAGCGAGCGCCGGTTCACGCACGCAATCCTCGTAACGCGGCTTGTTCTCATTAAACCAGGCGCGTTCGTTATTCCTTGCGAGCCGTTTAAGGTAGGGAATACACCCCTTGGGGAATCCGTTAAACGAAATCATGTAGGTTTGACCGAACGGCTGTTCAATCGAGTACCTCGACCGTATCGCCAACCCGAACCTCGCCACCCTCACGAAAATGCGCGCCGACGCCGAGATTCTGATCGCCGTCCTTGACGATAGTACGCAGAATACTCTTGTCGTAGTCGAGGTCGCCCTGTGGCCGCACGGTCATCCCGCAACGCGGCGTCGGCGCCGATATTTCGACCGTGGTCGCGCCGATCCGCAAGCGCCGGCCGACCCACTCGTTTTCCACGAGTCCTTCGAGTCCACTGTCCGTCTCGATGTAGAAATTCGGCCGAAAGCGTCGAATGTCCCAAGAGGCTTCAGGATTCTTCGATGCAATGTAGCGCATCGAGGCCGTCGTGATCATATTAAGTTCCTCGTTGTCGAAGAACGTCCCCGGCACCGAAACGTGATCCATGAGCACTTCCGGGAACTGACTCATGTCGGGCACCGGCTCGCCCGGTTCGCGGGCGAAAGCCTCGGCTATCTCCTTCATGAACTGTTCTTCATCGGGCTTATAGCGTTTATAGAATTTAACGTCGCTGGCCGGTTGCAAGGGCCACAGCATTGCTTCGCGGCCGATGAGTTCCGTCAGCTTGGCGTGCACGGCCGCATCGTCGCTGCCCACGGTTTCGCCGTCGGGAAAGGTTATCTCAACGGGCTTGATGTCACCGCCGTCCGGTTCTTCGCGGTAACGCGCTTTGCACAGCATCAGCTGCGGGTACTTCTTGCCCCATTGAACTTCTTTACGCCCTTCATCGCGCATCGCCCAACAGCGATCGCCCAGCAGGCCCTGTTTCGATACCGTGCATCGTGCCACCGTGTCGCCCTGCATGGACTTCACTGGGAAGCGCCAGATTTCCTTGATTACACCGACTTTCGCCATTAGACATTCGCTCCAGTTACGGTGGTTCCGTTGCTCTACAATCCAGCTTCGGCGCGGATCTCTTCTGCGACCGCAGTCCAGTCTTTGTCCGACAGGCCGTTGGCGACGGCAGTTTCGAAACGTTTCAACAATAATTCGCCGAGGCGCATCCGCGCGCCACATGCGGCAGCGGTCTCGGCGACCAGTTTAACGTCCTTCAGTCCGAGGGCCAGCCTGAAGCCGGCCACGTCCCACGCTTGTTGCTGAAGCTGACGCCCGTAGCCTTCATACAGGGGACAACCGAAGGCCGTGCCGATGATCATCTCATGGAACGCCGCAACGTCGAGACCTGATTTTTCAATGACCGCAAATGCCTCGGCCATCGCCTCGACCGCCGAGACGATCAGAAAATTGAAATTGATCTTGACGACGTTGGCAGCGGTCGGATCCTCACCGAAATCGAACACGCGCCGGCCGAGCGCTTCGAGCGTTCCGATCACGCGCGCTTTGGCGCTCGCATCACCAGCAAGGAGAAAGGACTGCCGGCGCGCCTTCACCGCATCCGGACGGCCGCAAATCGGCGCGGCGAGGTAGACGATCCCCAGATCGCCATGCCGTTCGGCCAGCCGCGCGGCGCAGGCGGCCGAAATGGTGCTCATCGACGCGTGAATGCCCCCCGGTCCCAGGGCCTGAAGTACGCTGCCGTCTTCGAACACCGCCTCGAGTGCGGCATCGTCGGCGAGACAGCTCATGACGAGCCCGCCCGGAGAACAGACGGCGGCCGCCTCGGGGGCGAACTTCGCCCCATGCGCGACCAGGGCCTCCGCCTTGGCCGCAGTGCGGTTCCATACGGTGACTTCGTGGCCATCGTCGAGCAGATTCTCGATCATGGGCGTACTCATCAATCCTGCCCCGATATATCCGATTTGCATCGACCGCTCTTCCTCAATGAATGATCAAAATACGCTCGCCGCGCCTCACGGCGCTACGTTCGCGGCCCTTTTACGTTGACGATGCCCGTTCAGCCGTCAGCCAAAAACTTCCGGATCGCACTCGCGACCGCCTCGGTGTCGAGATCGGGTGCAAAGTTGGCGCCGCTGATCGTCACCGCCTTAGCATCGCTACGCAGGGTCTGCGCGCGTTCGAAAAACGGGTACAGCACGTCGTCCTCGGCGCACAGGAGCAAGAGGGGACAGGTAAGCTTTTCGTAGGTAGCCGTCCAGTCCTGCTTCCAGACGGCGGCATACGCGATGGCCCGACCCTCGTAAGCGCGCAAGGTATCGATCATCTCGCGATGGTGCAGCGCGAGGTCCCGGTCGGCGCCCAGGCTGCGAAGATACTCCCAGGTCTCGAGCAGATAGGAGCCGTCCGGCGTCGGCGCGATCGGTTTACCGAACTGCTTGCTGAATTCATGGCGCTCGGCAGCGGTCAACGGCACCGGGCCGCATAGCATTAACGAGGCCACGCGGTCGGGGTGCGCCGCTGCGATCTCCACGCCGATACACGCGCCCGTGTGGTGTCCGAAGAGATGAAACGCCGATAATCCCACCGCGTTCATCGCTTCGAGAAGCCAGCCGGCATAATCCTCAATCGACGGTCGCGATTGCTGGGGCGGATCGAAGGATCCGCCGAATCCCGGCGTGTCGAAGGCTACGAGCTCAAAGTCCTCGCCCAGGACTTCCATCATCCGTAGATACATCTGCGAGGAGCTCGCGGTCTGCTGGAGCAGGACGATAGGCGTGCCCCCGCTGCCCGTGTGACGGTAATGGATCTGCCCGCCGCTGGTGTCGGCGTAGGACTTGCGAATCGATACGGGCACTGGATCAGCGCAATCCCAACGACCCCGGATTTATCTGGCGCGCCGGATCGAGCAAATCCTTGACGCCGTTAAGCAGCTTGCGGAGTGCTTCGTTATTCATCATCTCCTGGTAGGGATAGTACTTGCCCAACTGCAGATGACAGCAGCCGTGCCGATCGTAGAGATCGCGCAGGTCGTCGCGGAGTTTGAGTGCAATCTTGCGCTTTTCCTCGTCCGCGGGAATGTCTTTCCACTTTTCGGCAAACTCGTCTTCGATCAGACTCAAGCGGAAATCACCGAGCTCGTCGTGCCAGTAAATGCTGGGTTCGATCACAAACTCTGTACCGGCGAAACAGGTCAAGTAGGAACTGTGAATATTGTATTTTTCCATCGTTTCGCGATGCTCGGCGAAAAAAGATTCCGTCGCATTACCCACTTCCACGGCTTTAGACAAGGGCATGAACCCGTGCACCGGCAGCCAGATCTCGCCTTCGGAACCGAGCAGCACCGTGCGCACGCCGCCGAACGGTTGGGCTCTGAACACAGTCGGCAGCGTGTTGTCGATTTCACGGCCGCCTTGTTCGAGACAAATTCCGCGTGCGAGCTCCAGCGCCGTGTGTGCAACATCCTTGTCGTAGCTGTCAAACGTCATGTGCAACGAGTAATTCACCTTGCTGAGGAACGTCTTTCCCGCGGTGGCGACCTTGAAGGACGTCCACAGACCCTTGATGCCGCCTTCGCTTATGGCGACGTCCCGCAGCACCGCCAGTCCCTCGCCGAAAGTGAAGCCCTGCTTTTCGAAGGCCGCGTTGTAGTACGGATCGAAACCGTAGCATTCCGCGCAGATCCGTTTGCGGGCCAGCACCGTCTGCGTTGCGATCATCGCCTCGATGGTGTCGAAGGCGTAGGACATGAATAGCGTGACTTCGGGCGCCTCGATCAATCGCAGGGTGGCTTCGGCCTTGACGCCGAAAGCGCCGGTGTCGGCCGTAAAAATACCGGTCAGATCAGGTCCGAAATGACGCCAGAACGGCTGGCCGTTGATGTGCGCCGCCGAGCCCGTCTGCAGCAGGCTGCCGTCGGCGAGCACCACCTTGAGCCCGATGACGCTTTCGGCCACCGTGTTGTAAACGCCAGAGCCTAAAAACAGGCTGTTCTGCGACAGCGCGCCACCAACCGTGGCGTACATCCCCGACAGGGGACCGAAATAGGGCGTTCGGACGCCCCGCTCACTCAAGGCCTCGTACAGTTGCATCCACGTACAACCCGTCTCGACGGCGACATACATGTCTTCGGTATTGATGTCGAGAATGCGGTTCAAACGGCGCAGGTCAATAAGCATTGAATCCGCGCGCTCCGGCTGGTAACCGCGCGTATAGGACATACCGCCGCCGCGTGCTACCACCGCCATGCCGGCATCCGTCGCGCAGCGAACACACGCGGCGAGTTGTTCTGCGTTGTCGGGCTGCACGACGACTTCGGCGACCTCGTCCGGAATGTAACTGAGATCCGTCGAGAAGAAGCGTCGGTCTTTCTCCGAAGTCAGGCAGTGGTCTGCGCCCACGATATCGGCGAGGCGCTCGATGACGCCGTCGCGTGGCGCCAGGGACTGGGTCGAACTCATCGGGGAATCCTCCTGTGACTGCCACCTCGCCGCCGCAGTGAAGAGTCGGCGCGGCCCGCGGCGATTCGATCAAACCATACTACGTCGGCCCGGTACCAGTACCGAATACCGGTGCCACCGGCGGTTCGAAACCGGTTTCTTCCAGGCAACGCGCTTTCAGCTCCTCGATCGTACCGCCCTTGTCGACGAGCAGTATTTCGGTCCGGGCGGCAGCCATCTCGCCGCGCAGCGTTTCGGTTTTGTCGGTGATCGCTCGGCCATCGTCGCCGACGACAACGCCGTAGCGCCGCACACCCTCCACGGTAGCTAAACCGCGCCGGACATCGAGGGCAACGCGATCCGGGTCGCGCGCCAGCGGATCACCCCAGCCACCGCCGCCCCAGGTTTCGAACAACAGCAGATCGCCGGCTTCGACTGCGACGCGATCGCATTTAGAAGGCACCAGTTGCTCAGTGCCGTCCGCACGCTGCAACAGCTTGCGGCTGCGCGCGCCGGGCAGGCCCCCGTTCACGCCCCAGGGATAGGTCAGCCAGCGATCGTCGTGCACGGAGATCTCGCCGCGTTCGAGAAACCGATAGCCGACGCGCACGCCGTTGCCGCCGCGATGCAGACCCGGCCCGCCCGAATCCGCGATCGTTTCATAGATGTCGATTCGCAAGGGAAAGTAACTTTCCAGAAACTCGTTGGGAACGTTCGTGAAATTCGGCCAAAGCGAATGACCATCCGGGCCGTCGCCCATGGGCCTGCCCGGAATGCCGCCGAAGCCAATCTGATACAACTGGTACCAGTCGCCATGGGAATCGACCCCGGAGTACATGAAATGGGGACTGTCGGAGAAGCCGGCCGCGCACATGAATTCCGGCGCACCCTGACCAAACAGGCCGCTGATGATGTCGAATATGCGCCCTAGGGCGTGCGTACGACAGGACAGCGCGGCGGGATGCTTCGGTTTGAGCAGCGTTCCTTCCGGGATTCGAACCTCCATCAAGTCGTAAAAGCCATCGTTGAACATGATCTGCGGATCGAAAACCATGATCATGAAAACGCCGCAGAACATCTTGAACATTTCTTCGTTGAGGTAAAAATTAATCGAGCCGACGGACTGTGGATCGGTGCCCGAGAAATCGAAAATGACTTTCTCCCCTTCGCGCCACATGGTGCAGGCCAGTTTGTAAGGCCCCATACCCAACCCGTCGTCGCATACGTAATCCTCGAAATAGCGTTTCTCTTCCGGAATGACCTTGGCGATAAGCTGTGCCATCGCACGGCGGTTGCGTTCGAGCAATTCGTCCATTGCAGAATAAAAAATGTCGTCGCCGAACCGTTCGGTCAGTTCGACACATCGCTTCGCCGCCGTGCGGCAGGCGGCGATGATCGCGTTGAAGTCGCTGTGGTTCCAATGCGGCAGCCGGCAGTTGTGAAGAATGAGTTTGAGCAAATCGTCCTGCAGGACGCCGGCTCGGTAAATCTTGATCGGCGGTACGACGATGCCTTCTTCGTAAATTTGGCGCGCATCGGTCGGCAGGCTGCCTGGCACCTTGCCACCGATGTCGGTCATGTGGCCGAACATGGCCGTCCACGCGATCAGTCGGCCGTCCTTGAAGATCGGCATCAGTACGAGCCAGTCGTTGGCGTGACTGATCGCACCATTGCAAGCGTAGGGATCGGTCGTGAGGAAAATGTCGCCGTCCTCGATGGTACCCTCGTAACCCTGGGAAAAACCGTGAATAAAGGATCCGAATTGACCGACGACCATCTTGCCGTCGCGGTTCGCAATCATGGGGAATTCGTCGTGCTGCTCCCTGATGCCCGGCGACATGGCCGTGCGGAACAGGACGGCATCCATTTCGAAACGCGCGTTCTTAAGTGCGTTCTCGATGATGTCTAGCGTGACCGCGTCGACCTCGACCTGCTCGAGCGGGGTATCGTTGGTTTCGATCAAACGCGCGGCCATGTGTCCTCCTTAGGGCTCCGGTGTAATCAGGATATTTCCGAAGTCGTCGACGGTGCCGAGGTGACCCGGGAGGATCAGCGTGGTCGCATCCATTTCAGTCACGATCGCGGGGCCGGATATTTTTGCCCCGCTGCCGATTCGAGCGCGATCATAGATCTTCGTGTCCAGCCATTCGCCGCCAACGAACACCGCCTGGCGTTCATAGACCGCACTTTCCGGATCGGCACCGCGCGCAAGTTGCTGCGCCTTCACGCTCGGAGCGCTGCCCAGCGCCACGCTGCGCAAATTCACGATTTCCTTCTCCGCCGGCAGCGCGAAGGTGAAGAGTTGTTCGTGCATCGCGTCGAATCGCGCGGCCAGGACGTCCAAGCCATCCGCGAGGTCGTCGAGTTCAATATCAACTGTCAGTAACAGTCCCTGGCCATGGTAGCGCAGGTCGACCTGGTAGCTCGTGATCTGCTCCCGAGCGTCGACACCTTCCGCACGTAAAGCGGCCGCTGCAACCCGTTCCAACTCGAGCAAGGCATCGCGCAGCGCCGTGGCGTTCGTCTCGGAAAAGCGGCGGATGAAGGTCCGGGAAGCCTCGTCGCGCAACCGCGTCGTGGCATCGCCATAAGCACAGAGGACTCCGGGACCCGGCGGAATGATCACCGGCCAGGAGCCCATCAGACGCCCTAAAGCGTTCGCGTGCAATGGGCCGGCTCCACCGAAGGCGATCAGCGCGAAATTGCGCGGGTCATAGCCCTTTTCGACCGATACCAGGCGCAAAGCGCCGAACATGTTTTCGTTGACGATGTCGTAGATACCTGCTGCGGCGCGTTCGACCGGCAGATCCATGGCTTTGGCGATCCGGGTTACGGCAGCGCGTGCGCTGTCGACGTCGATCGCCATATCACCGCCCAGCTTAGCGACACCCGGCAGGTAGCCGAGTACGAGGTTCGCGTCCGTGACGGTCGGCTCCGTACCTCCACGATTGTAAGCGGCCGGACCGGGATCCGCACCGGCGCTTTGCGGACCGACCCGCAACGCACCGGTTAATTCGGGGACGTGCGCAATCGAGCCGCCGCCCGCGCCCACGGACCTCACGTCAATCGAAGAAGCGCGTACGGTGACATCACCGACGGTGGTCTCGCGCCTGATTTGCGCGACACCGTCCTGGACCAGCGCGACATCCGTCGAGGTGCCGCCCATGTCGAGCGTTAACAGATCATCAAAGCCCGCATTACGCGCGACCCAGATCGCACCTGCAACGCCGCCCGCGGGGCCGCTCATGAGCATGTTTACCGGATAATTGGCGGCGGCTTCGGCCGAGGCCAGACCACCGTCGGAGCGCAGGATATTGAGCTTAACCCGACCCATCTTGACCGCGAGTTCCCGTTCCAGGTTTTTGAGATAGACCTCAACCTTGGGACGTACGTAGGAATTCGCGACCGTCGTGACCGTGCGCTCGTATTCCTGCATTTCGGGAATCACCAATGACGACAGCGACACCGGTATCCCGGGCAAAGCCTCCATCGCAATCTCGCGCACCCGCACTTCATGGCTGCCGTTGGTGTACGAATTGATCAGGCTGACCGTCAGCGCCTCAACGCCTTCACGGCCGAGGCCTGCAAGGTCCGCAGCCAGAGCGGCCTCGTCGAGGTCTCGAACGACCCTGCCGTCCGCTCCCATCCGTTCATCCGCCTCGATGGTCAGCTCCAACGGCGCTATTGGATCAGATTGGTTATAAATGACCCAGCCGCCGAGGCCGCCCGGAACGAAGGAGCGGGCGATCTGCAGGACCTGTCGATAACCCTTGGTGGTCACGAGCCCCACGCGCGCGCCGGTCCCGGTCAGCATGGTATTGGTTGCCACCGTGGTCCCGTGCATGACATGGGTGATGTCGGAGGGCGCCACCCCCGCCGCCTTGCACACGCGCTCTATGCCCTGCAGAACGCCGATCGAGGGGTCCGCCGGTGTCGACGGTACCTTGGCGGCCGCGATCTCACCCGTTTGCTCGTTGACGAGCAACAGGTCCGTAAATGTACCGCCGACGTCGGCGCCCAATCGGTAGCTCATGATTCTAATCCGCCCAACAGTAACGCTGCCTCTGCGTTGTGGGAAGCGAGAGTGTACATCAGCGTACTTTCGCGCGTCGGTGAAAATCTGTAGATTGTATTGCCGTCGCATCCAAGCCCGAGGGCAGGAGAAATACCGATGGCAGCAACGAAGGATCCCAACGCCCAGGCCGCACATGTGGCACTTCCCGGCACGACGCACGATGAATTCGCGCGGCAGGAATTCGTTCGCTCTTACAAGCAGTTCCTGGTCCGGCACGTCCACGGCGGCAACCGGAAACGCTACGACCTGGCCGTGAAGCCGGCGTTCGAAAAAGGGCATCGGCGCGCGCCGAAAGATCGTTTCGAAGTTCGCGATGTCATGACCCGAGACCCGTACTACCAGATGTTCAGCGCCCTGCTAAGAAACAGCCAGGAAATGATGTGGTCGGCCTGCCAGAAACCGGTCGAACGCGAATTCGATGCCCTCAATGACAAGATCAGGCACCAGCGCGGCCAGAAGACAAAGGGCTCGCTCAAACTCGATTCGAATCTCAAGACGCCGCGGTACCACACCGCGGTCGACATCCATTGCCAGCCGGGTGCTTATCACAGCGAATTTACGCCCGAAGATGCTTCGCCCGGCATGGTGTACGACCGTGGGGTGCATATCTATGCGATGGGACAGATGGGGCCTTATAACGACGATATCGGCGCGAGTATCGCCCTGTGGCTCGAGGACCATCACCCTGATTTCGCACCGCAGCGGATCCTCGATATGGGCTGCGCCGTCGGACACAGCACGGTGCCCTATACGCGGGCATATCCCGAAGCGCAGGTGCATGCCATCGACGTCGCGGCGCCGATGCTCCGCTATGCGCACGCTCGCGCAAACGATCTCGGGGCGAAGATTCATTTTTCGCAGCAGAATGCGGAGAAAACGAAATTTCCGGACGGCTTCTTCGATCTCATCGTCTCACATATTCTCCTGCACGAAACCTCGGAGAAAGCGATTCACAACATCGTCAAGGAGTGTCACCGCTTACTCAAACCCGGCGGCATGATGGTTCATGCGGAAACACCGCCCTACGCGGGTATGGATCCGTTCGACGCTTTCATGCTCGACTGGGACACACTGAACAACAACGAGCCATTCTGGGCGCGTTCACACGAAATCGATCTCCAGGCGCTTTCCCGCGAAGGCGGATTCGATCCCGACAAGGAATTCGAGGCCATGATCCCCAGTGCCTTGCAAGTGGCCGAGGCGAAGCGCTCCAAAGTATTCCAGGGCGGCGACTTCGGCGGCGGCGGCTTGTGGTTTATTTACGGCAACGCCAAATAGGAACCGGCAGGTGGGCACGACCAGCCGGCTCAAGCGCAAGGCCCGGGGCGAACGCCCCTATTTCTTCGACGATCCGAATGTCGACAAGGTCGTCTCCATGGTCATGGGACTCGCCGGGGAGGTGGCAGTCGCACGTGATCGCCTCGATACCATCGAACGCTTGCTGGAAACTAAGGGCCTGCTGAAGCGCGCCGAAATTGAGGCTTACGAGCCAGGCGCCGCGGTCATGGCCGAGCGCGCCGCCTGGCGCGAAAGCTACCTCGGCGAAATCCTGCGCATCGTCGAGATCGAACTCGAGGCGGTGGCGACTGGCGACACCCAGCCTTACGACGAAGCGATCGCTGCCGTGGAGAAAGACCGGCAACCGGGGCGCGCCAGGAAGAAAACCTGAGGCGTTTATAACAAACTCAGGCCGCTTTCAGGCATTTCAACAGCGGGATTACGTCTTCGCCGAATCGGCGTATGCCGGACACGAAGTCGGGCCAGCTGAACAGCATGCCGTCAATGCCGGTGTTTTCAGAAATTTGATCGATTCGCCGGGCGACCGTGGCCGGTGATCCGAGCACGACGGGAATGCTCATGAAGGCGATGTTGCCTTCCTCTATGCCTAGCTCGAGGGCAGCCTTGAGGTGGTCACTCGTGCCGTCCACGTTGGTGTCGAGATCGGCGCTGGCCAGGATATTGGCAATCGCGCCGCGGTCGGCGCGCGCGACGATTTCTTCAGCCATGCGAACCGCGTCGTCATCGCTGTCGGCCACAATCATGTGATAGAGCGCATAGATGCCGACTTTGCGGCCCGTTTTACGCGCACGGTCCTTGATGTCGGCCACGCCCGGTGCCAGCTTCGAGTCGGCGGTCATGACGAATTGCTGATCCGCCATCTCGGCGACGAACTGCTTGCCGCGCGGTGACTGGCCGGCGCAGACGATCGGAATCTTACGGCTGGGCGCCGGGTACATCGCACAATCGTCGAGCTCGAAAAACTCGCCTTTCTGACTCGAGCGGCCAGTTTCCCAAAGTTCTCTCAAAATCGTCAGATATTCTTCTGCGTAGTCATAACGCCGTTCGTAATGGGAATCGCCGGGCCACAAACCCATCTGCGCGTATTCCGGCCGATTCCAACCGGTGACGATGTTCAAGCCGCAGCGCCCGCCGCTGATGTCGTCGATCGTGGCGACCATGCGCGCGACGACCGCGGGATGCTGACTCAGGATCGAAATCGAAGGGTAGAGTTCGACTCGCTTGGTCACGGCGGCGAGCGCTGCCATCAAGGTGAAGGATTCGAGGCAGGCGTCCCAATAGCCCGTGTCGCCGCCGAAGCCGCGGTATTTCATCATCGAAAGGACGAAATCCAGTCCCTGCTTCTCGGCTTCGATCGATATGTCCTTGTTGTGTTGAAAGGTCGGCAAGTAGACCGGACTTCCCGCCGAAGGGATATAACCGTTGCTGCCGTTGGGAAGAAATACGCCGAATTTCATTTCAACTAATTCTGTATGAGAGTATGAGCGCTACGACACGGATCCCGCCGCGCTGGAAAGCGACCTTGATGATACTCTCGCAGAGACGCATAACACGCAAAGAAAAGCTGGGTGCTCAAGGAACCGCTGAATAAGTCATGGCACATCTGCCTTGCCCATTAAATCGCGCAGCTCAGCGTTACGAACCTTGCCAATAGTCCCCGCTATTGCCTGCGCTTCGTGCCTTGATCTGCACAATTTCATGAACAATTCAGACGCACCATGACTTATTCAGAGGTTCCTTAAAGGAAAATTATGGCATACCGGCTCGGTTTTCTGCTCTGCGACCACGTGATGGAACCGTTTGCGGGGCAATTCCCGGATTTTCCTGACATGTTCGCCGAAGCGTTCGACGAGGTAACGACCGAAATCGAGTGGCAGGTGTTCGATATCACACGGGAAGAACTGCCGCCGCATGCGAATACGTGCGATGGTTACCTCATCTCCGGAAGCCGCCACGGCGCTTACGATGCGCTGCCGTGGATAGCGCGCCTCGAAACCTTCATCAAGGGCGTCGCGCAGAACGGGCAGCCCATCGTCGGGCTGTGCTTCGGCCACCAGATCCTCGGCCAGGCACTCGGCGGCCAGGTTGAGGTCGCCCCCCAGGGCTGGGGGCTCGGCATCGGAGAATACGAAGTGCTGAGCGACGAGCCCTGGATGCGTCCGCAGCGCGATCGGTTCGTGGTGCCCGTGTGCCACCAGGACCAGGTCACTGCGCTGCCGCCGGGCGCCATGCGCCTCGCGCGTAACAGTCATTGTGAAAACTTCATCGTCCGTTTCACCGATCGCATTCTGGGCGTCCAGGGGCATCCCGAATTCAGCGTGGAGTTCATCCGCAAGCTGGTGGAATGGCGCCGGGATCGGATGCCGGAGACGACCTATCTTGCGGCACTTCATTCGCTAGCCCGCGCACACGACAATCGCATGCTCAAGCAGTGGATCATCACATTTCTCGGCATCACCGCCACCGGCGGCGGACCGGACAACCGGGATCGAGAACCGCTCGAATGACGCAGCAATTTCTGGTTTTGCAACACATTGACGTGGAGCATCCGGGTATCTTCCGCGATTTCATGCGTGAGGAAGGGGTCCGCTGGGACACGGTCGAACTCGATCAGGGCGAGGCGATGCCCGACGTCGCCAACTACGACGCACTCATTGTCATGGGCGGACCCATGGACGTGTGGGAAGAGGACGCACACGGCTGGCTCGCTCAGGAAAAGACCGCGATCCGAACTGTCGTCGGTGAACTCCAACGGCCTTATCTAGGCGTCTGTCTGGGCCATCAGTTGCTGGCGGACGCGCTCGGCGGCCGGGTCGCCAAGTCACGGCAGGCTGAAATTGGCGTGATGGACGTCGCCTTGACCGCCGCCGGCGTAAAGAGCGGATATTTCTCCGGCATGCCGGCGTCGTTTCCCGCCCTGCAATGGCATGGCGCGGAGGTCGATTCACCACCACCGGGCGCACGCGTTTTGGCAGAATCACCGGCCTGCGCGATACAGGCACTCGCCGTCGGGCGCACGGCTTTCAGTTTTCAGTTTCATGTGGAAGTGGTGGATTCGACGGTCGATGACTGGGGCGCGATCCCGGCCTATCGCGATGCGCTGCATGCCGAGCTCGGTCCGCAGGGTCTGGACGATTTTCGGGCCGATTGCGCTTCACACATGGTCGGTTTCAATCATCTGGCGCGCCTGCTGTGGGACAATTGGCGGCGTACCGCAGTGGTCCGTTGAGGTCGGGGTCGGATGGAACATCACAGCGCAATCGCCGAACTCGTACTCGGCCTGTGCATTTTGTTGCTGCTGGCTTCGGCGACTCTAGCACTTGCGAAGCGAATGCATCTGCCGTTTACGATCCTCCTGGTCATCGTCGGTCTCGGGATCACGGCTCTCTCGCCCGTGCTGCCGGTATCGTTGGCGCGGATGCTCGCGTTCCACATCTCGCCTGACATCATTCTTTATGTGTTTCTACCCAGCCTCATTTTCGAATCCGCGTTGCATCTCGATGCGCGGCAGCTGCGCGAAAATCTCCTGCCGGTACTCACCCTCGCCGTCCCGGGCCTGCTGATTTCAACGGTCGTGATCGCGGGACTCGTCGCCGCCCTGACCGACGTTCCCTTCATCGCCGCGCTGGTCCTGGGCGCGATTTTATCGGCGACCGATCCGGTCGCCGTCATCGCGCTGTTCCGTCAACTCGGCGCGCCGCAGCGCCTGACGGTCCTGGTCGAAGGTGAAAGCCTTTTCAACGATGCCACCGCCATCGTCGCCGCCAAGATCCTGCTCGCGATCGCGATCGCCGGGTTCGCAAGCTGGGAAACGGTGGCGAACGGCGTGCTCGAATTCGTGTTCGTGTTCATCGGCGGTGTTCTGGTCGGCTGGCTGATGGCGCTCGCCGCCGGCTTCATCCTGGGCGCCGTCTATGAAAACCAGGCCATCGAGATATCGATTCTGACTGTGCTGGCTTATCTCTCGTTCATCGTCGGCGAAGAGATCTTCCACGTCAGCGGCGTCATGGCTACCGTCGCCGCGGGGCTCACCATCGGGGGCTGGGGTCGAAGCAAACTGTCACCGGGCATCAGCGACTACATCGAGCATTTCTGGGCTTATATCTCTTTCGTCGCCAACGCCCTGATCTTCCTGCTGGTCGGCTTGACTATCGATCTCGAGGCCCTCGCCTTGTTCGCCGATGTACTTTTGATCGCCATATTCGCCATGCTCATCTCCCGCGCGTTGGTGATCTACAGTCTCGTTCCCGCGCTCGGCCGGCTGCCCGGCGCTGAAGCGGTCTCTCGCTCCTATCAGACCGTGATGTACTGGGGCGGATTACGCGGCGCCGTCGCCATTGCGGTCGTATTAAGCCTCGGCGATTTCGAGTGGACGCGCGCATTTACCGCAGTCGTCATGGGCGCCGTGCTGTTCACTCTGATCGTCCAAGGTCTGACGATGGAACCCTTGATGCGTTGGCTCGGACTCGACATCCCGAGCGCCGGGGATCGCTTCGCGCGCGACGAGGCCATGGTCGAATCGTCATTGCGTGCGGTCGACCGCATCCCTGAACTCGGCGCGGGTGGGCTGTTCTCGGCGCGCATCGCGCGCGACCTCGAGATACAGCACCGCGAGGAGATTACCCAGCTGCGGGCGGCAATCGCCGAATTACGCGTACACGAACTCGACGAAACCGAGGAGCTGCGCGTACTGCACCTGCGTTGCTTGGCCAATGAAAAGGCGGCCTATTACGAACAGTTCGCCCGCCACCACATCACCGAGGATGCCTACCGGGCCGCCGCCCACGCCGTCTCCGCCATGATCGACGAACTGCGACATTACGGTCACCTGCCTTCGGACACGAGCATCAGCGAAACGATCGAGAAAACCTCGCTGTTCCAGCGCCTGGCCACGCATTTGCCAAAGGCGCTTGCCCGCCATATGAGCACGCGCGCGGTGACGCGCGCCTATCAGATTGCCTGGGCCGAATTTCAGGCCTGCCGGCGCGTCGAGGAATTTCTAATCGAGGCGGGCGAAGCGCAAACCTTGAGTGGACAGGCCGTCAATAAGCTGCGCGAACATTACACGGTGCGTCGTAACGACGCGCGTAAACGACTCGACGACTGGGCCGAGCAGTTTCCGGAATTCGTCGCCGCCATGCAGATGCGACTGGCCGAACGTTTGATCCTTCGCGTCGAGCGGGACGCTATTGAGGCGCATGTCGATACCGGCGCGCTGCCGCACGGACTCGGGGAAGAATTGCTCGAACAATTCGATCTGCGTATCCGTAACCTGGGCCGCGTTACGGTCGCCGCACTGGACGTCGATCCTTCCGAACTGTTAAAGAAGGTACCGTTCTTCGCCGATGCGCCGACGGCCGATGTCGCGCAGATCGTCGCGCGCCTGAAACCCGTCACCGTGGCGCCTGGCGACGACGTCATTCGCCAGGGCGAGACCGGGGCGACGATGTATTTCATCGCCCGCGGCGTGATGCGGGTCTTAAGACGCGACGACGGTGGCGAGGATCACGAACTGGCGACCCTGTTCGCAGGCGATTTCTTCGGCGAGATCGCCATTCTCGAAGACGAACCGCGCACCGCGACCTGCCGTGCGGCGACTGCCTGCGCACTCTACGAATTGAGCCGCTCGGAAGTCCAGGAAGCGGTGGCGCTTTGCCCAGGCATCGGCGAGGGCCTGCGGCGGGCGGCGGAACAACGCCGGGCCGAGTAGACTTTCGTCGTACATCCGCGGCGGGTAATCCGCAGCGTCGACCAATTCCACCTGCACATCTGCTACGCTCTTTAGCGCGAGACTGTCCCTAAAGTCCAGGAGAAGGCGCTGATGGCACGTATAGTCGGTATCGATGTCGGCGGAACCTTTACCGACTTCGTGGCCTATCAACCCGATACGCGCGCGCTCGAGGTATGGAAAACCCTGTCTACGCCGCGCGACCCCAGTGATGGCATTATCGACGGGCTCGCCCGATCCAGCATGGACGGCGCTATCGACCACCTGCGCTTTGGAACCACTATCGCGACCAATGCCATCCTGGAACGCAAAGGCGCGAACGTCGCCTTCGTGACCACCCGCGGTTTCAAGGACGTCCCCTTCATCCAGCGGGGCAAGCGAAAAAGCCATTACGACATCACCTGGATCAAATCCAAACCGCTGGTCAAGCGGCGGCACTGCTTCGAAATTGACGAGCGCATCACGCCGCGCGAGGGCGTCTACCGGCCGCTCGACGAAGATCAGGCACGCTTGGTCGCGCAGGAAATCGCCCGCGATCCCGAAATTGAATCCATCGCGATTTGCCTACTGTGCTCTTACGTCATACCGGATCACGAGCGCCGCGTACGCGAGATCTTCGCCGAAGTTTGTCCCGACAAACCGGTCTCCATCTCCTATGAACTGCTGCCGAAATGGAAGGAACACGAACGCTCGTCGACGACTATCGCCGACGCCTACGTGAAACCTCTGGTTGCGGCCAACCTCGATGCGCTGGAACGGCGGCTGCGCGTCGAGAGTGACATCGGCCAGGTTGCCGTCATCAAATCGAACGGCGGCGAGATGACGCTCGATGCCGCGAGCGCCGCGCCGATCCAGCTGAGCCTGTCCGGCCCGACCGGGGGCGTAGTCGGGGCCAAACAGATCGCACGGCTGATCGGCATCGACCATCTGGTTACCCTCGACATGGGGGGCACGTCGACCGACGTGTCCACCGTCGTCGGCGGACGCGAGAGCTTCACCACGAGCTTCGAAATCGAGTTCGGCGTACCCATCCAGATCCCGATGATCGACATCCGCACCATAGGGGCCGGCGGCGGATCCATCGCTTGGATCGACAAGGGTGGCATGCTACAGGTTGGACCTCGCAGTGCGGGCGCCGACCCCGGCCCGGCCTGCTACGGGCGCGGCGGCAAGGATGCGTGCGCAACCGATGCAAACGTCGTGCTCGGGCGTATCAACCCGGATAATTTTCTGGGCGGCGAAATGACGCTGGACGCTGCCGCCGCGCGCCAGGCCGTCGCCGTCGTCGCCGCTAAGATCGACCGGAGCGTCGCCGACGCCGCGCTCGGCATCGTGCACATCTCGAACAACAACATGGTCGGTGCGCTCCGCATGGTATTGACGGAACGCGGACTCGACCCCCGGGAATTCACCCTGCTCGCATTCGGCGGCGCCGGTCCCGTGCATATTTGCGATCTCATGCAGCAGGCGAATATCCCGAGCGGTATCGTACCGAATCACCCCGGGCAGTTCTCCGCTTTCGGATTCATCATGACCGATGCGCGCATCGACCTCGAACGAACCACGCAGATGACGTCCAAGGCCTTTAATCGTGAACATGCGAATCAGGTCATGGGCGATCTCGCCCGTGAATCGATCGAGGCGCTAACCCGCCAGGGCTACGGCGAAAATATCGAACTCTACCGCTCGCTAGAGATGCGCTATTTCGGCCAGAATCACGAACTCGAAGTCTCCATCGACTTCGAAACATTCGACGACGCCAGCATCGCGTCCATTTGGGGTAAGTTTCACGCCGCGCACAAGGCGCGCTACAACTTTGACATTCACCGCGAGACGATAGAACTCATCAGCATCAAGATCACGGCCGTATCGGCGCGGCCGAAACCGGACCTACCGAAACTCGACGCGGCCGCGGGTGACCCCGTCCCCGAAGGAGAACGCGAGGTGATCTTCGACGACGGTCCACGAGCGACGCCCGTCTTTCAGCGGCACACACTCAAGGCGGGGCATCGCATGACCGGACCTGCCGTCATCGAAGAGGACGCCTCGGTCACGGTGATAGCACCGGGCTGCCCGGTTCGCATCGACGAGTACGGCAACATATTGATCGGAGAAATCGCGACCGCGTGAAACGCTGCGTCGAGGAGAGAAGGACATGAGATTTTCGGACAATGGCTATTACATCGAACGCTACGTCAAATGCGACAACTGCGGCGTCCTCATCTACGGTGAAGGCATCAACGCTGATGTCACGGGCAAGGAACAGCTGTTCTGTTCAAATTGGTGTATTGAATGGGCGGGCGCGCGTGCGAAAGGTATTGAAGAACCCCGCATTCCGCTACCCAAGGAAGGGCTTCACGAAACCGAGTAGCGCGTGATTCGCGACAGCTACGACGGCAGCTAGTGGTGAGCGGTAAACGGAGGGTGACGGCATGGACATGATCAACCTGAACATCATCGAATCGGCGATGGTCGCGATCACCCGTGAAATGGGTATCAACGTTCAGAAAACCGCCTATTCGACGATCTTCAGCGAAGCCGAGGATTTCACCTGCGCGCTGGCGAGCCCCGACGGCGAGATGATTGCCGTGGCTGACTTTTGTCCGGCGCAGATAGGGGGCGTTCCATTGCTCGTGCGTTCCATGGTCAAAGAAGTACCGCTGGAAGAAATGGGGGAAGGCGACGTGATCGTGCACAACGATCCCTACCGCGGCGGGCTCCACACCCCGGAGCACACAGTCTTCAAACCCATCTTCGTCGACAACGAGATCACCGCCTTCGCCGTCTGCATCGGCCATTTTGTCGAAGTTGGCGGGATGGTGCCGGGTGGTTTTCCCGGCGAAGCGACGGAGATCTTTCACGAAGGCCTGCGTGTGCCGCCCGTCAAGATCATCAAGCGTGGCAAGGACGTACCCGAAGTCTGGAAGATGATGCTCGCCAACGTGCGCACACCACGGGGCAACTACGGTGATATGCGCGCCTTGATCAGCGCTGTCGATCTGGGCGAGCGACGCATGATCGAATTGGTAAAAAAATATGGCAAAGACGTCTTCGGGCAGACCGTGACCGATCTGCTGACGTATTCGGAAAGGCGCATGCGAGCCGAGATCGCATCGTTTCCGGATGGCAAGTACACCTTCGTCGATCGTGTGGAAGACGACGGCATCGAGGATCGCGAATTCGAAATCCACGTGGCGGTATACGTACAGGGCGACGAAGTGGTGATCGACTACACCGGTTCCTCGCCACAGGCCAAGGGCCCGATCAACGCGACCCTCGGCGTCGCCTGGTCGGCCGCGATCAACGCGATGCTGCACCTGACGGATCAGACGATCCCCAAGAATTCGGGCTGCTTCCGACCGATTCGCGTGATCGCGCCGGCGGGCACCGTCATGAACGTCAATTACCCCGGTTCCTCGGTCGGCGGCAATACCGAAACGCATCCGGTCATCGTGTGCGCGATCTTCGGCGCCATGGCGGAGTGCGTGCCGGATCGCGTGATGGCATCCGAGGGCACGACGCACGGCTGCTTCGTCTTCGGCGGCTACGATGAAATGAATGACGAACCGTACGGCGGATTTGATTTCAGCTACGTCGGTTACGGTGGCCGTTCATTTGCCGACGGCAATGACGCGACGGACTCGATCAACGGAAATTGTGCGAACACGCCGATGGAGGTGTTCGAAACGCGCTTCCCATGGATCGTCGAAGAGTACGCCCTGCGTCCCGATTCAGGCGGACCGGGACGCCATCGCGGCGGGCTGAGCAACACCAAGACCATGCTGTGCACGGGTGAGATGCTGATCAGCCAGATGACCAATAAGCACAAGTTAACGGCCTGGGGGCTGAAGGGCGGCATGGATGGTCTGCCCGGGGCGACGCTCTACCAGGCCGCCGGCAGCACGCAATGGCAGACGATCGCCGAGGCCTTCGGCAAAGTCAGCCCCAGCAAATACTCGAACGTGCCGATGAAGCCCGGCGACCGCGTGCAGGTGATGGCGCCCGGTGGGGGCGGATACGGCGACCCCATCGAACGCGCGCGCGAAGCGGTCAGCGAGGACGTGAGCGAAGGATACGTAAGCCCTGAACAGGCGCGCGAGAAATACGGCTACGACGAGGCACTGCAAAACAGCAAGAAACCCGTACGGCGCGCGAGTTGATCACCGCGTTCGAGTCACACCTCGAAGCAATGGCGTTCTCAGAACCATTCCAAGCGCCATAAGCGCAAGGGGCGGCGGCTCTGCGACCGTCTTGAAGGTGAAGTTGTCCATACCGAACTGCTCGGCCGTGCCCAGCTCGGTATCCAGCACCACACTCGAGAACGCCGCCGTCGCAATGACCCCGAGGAAGCCGTCGCCCAGGCCGGTAAAATGGTCAGTGAACGCGACGGTGTCGTTGCCGATGGTCATGATCAATTCACCGCCTGTGATCGTAGTTGCCCAGTCGGCGCCGAACCCAATGACCGGTTGGTTAATCAACACGGTGATCAAGTCCGACGGCGTAACACCCGAGAAATCGAGCGCGCCGTGGAAATAATTCGAACCATCCGTGTCCGCCCCACCGCTGCCGGCATCGATTCGATTGAGGGTAGGGTCGCCGATTATCTCGATGTCGATCAAACCCGCACCATTCACGCCGGAAGACATTCCAAACGGGGTCACGCCGTTGAAGTTCTCGAACCCGTCACTGCCGCCGATAGCGGCCTCCCAGCTCGCGCGATCGCTGAACACGGTAAGCGTGGCGTAACTCGGAGCAGTCACTATCAGTCCCAGTAAGGTGGCGACGGCCAGCATCGAGTTTCGTTTCATGCGCTCGATTCCAATTGCTTCACCCCGCAATTCGATCACGACCGTGGACCGTAAGCTATACGTCTAAATCCTCGAACATTACGCTCGAGAGATAGCGTTCGCCCGCATCGGGCAGGATCACGACGATGGTCTTGCCCGCGAACGCCGGCTCCTCCGAGATCCGCCGGGCCACCACGACCGCGGCACCGCAGGAGATCCCGCTGAGTATGCCTTCCTCGGTCGCCAGGCGCCGGCCCATTTCGACCGCTTCCTCGTTCGACACGAGTTCCACGCGATCGACCACCGACAAATCCAGTGTGCCCGGAATAAAGCCTGCACCGATGCCCTGGATCTTGTGCGGCGCCGGCTTGAGTTCCTCGCCCGCCAAGGTTTGCGTGATGATCGGGCTCGGTTCGGGCTCGATCGCCACCGAGGTGATCGCCTTGCCGCGGGTATGCTTGATGTATCGCGAAACACCGGTGATCGTGCCGCCGGTACCCACCCCTGAAACGAACACGTCGACGGCGCCGTCCGTCTGCTCCCAGATCTCGGGGCCGGTCGTCGATTCATGGATCGCGGGATTCGCCGGATTCTCGAATTGCTGCGGCATGTAGTAGCGTTTCGGATCACTGGCGACGATTTCCTCGGCTTTCTTTATAGCACCCGGCATGCCTTTCGGGCCTTCGGTCAATACCAAATTGGCGCCGAACGCCTTGAGCACCTGGCGACGCTCGATGCTCATCGTCTCCGGCATCGTCAGGGTCAGCTTGTAACCCCGCGCCGCACACACGTAGGCCAGCGCGATGCCGGTATTGCCGCTGGTGGGTTCGACCACCTCGATACCCGGCTTCAGCAGGCCTTTCTCCTCCGCATCCCAGATCATCGATGCGCCGATGCGGCACTTGACCGAGTACGCTGGATTGCGGCCCTCGATCTTCGCCAGCACCGTCGCCTTGTCCGGGTCGACGACCCGCTTGAGTTTGACGAGCGGTGTGTTGCCGATCGATAGAGAGTTATCTTCAAAATATGCCATTACCGTCACCTACAGCTTGCTGTTATGTACCGCCGTCCTTGATACCAATCGAGAACCTCAAATTTGATTCGCCGGCTTGCTACATCGGTCGATCGATGCCGTTCTCACGGTCAGGACGGCTACAAATTAGGGATGACCTTTTCGCCGAACATGCGGATGTCGGCAAGCGCTTCCGGCTGCGGCGGTCCTCCGGGCTGGCGCATGCGCAGCATGATGTAATCGGGATTGATCTCTTGCTTCCACATCAAGAGCTGGTCAAGGCATTGTTCGGGATTGCCGGCGATGAGGCGATCCTTCTTCGCCACGTCGAAACTCAGTTCCTCGGGATCCTTGACGTCCTTGATGTAGTCATCCATTACATAGGCGCCGTAGCGAAAATACCAGCGATGCGTCACCATTGTCGGTTCGCTCTTGGCGACGCAGGCATCCCAGGATTCACCGATGACGCAGTCCCGCATGAGTACGACATATGGCTTGCGGCCGTGTTTTCTCGCCTCGGCGCGGTACTGCTTCGCGTAATCCTTGATCACGGCCAGCGACTGAATGGGGTCGGCGATCCAGCCGTCACCCATCCGGCCCGCACGCTCCAAGCCGGCAGGCACCCAGCCCGCGAGCCAGATCGGCGGCCCCGGCTGCTGGTAAGCGGGCGGCGTAACGCGCACGTTGTCGATGGTGTGATATTTGCTCTCGTAGCTGAATGGTTGGCCCGTCCATGCCAGACGGAGAATCTCGACGATTTCCTCGGTGCGCCGCGCGCGCTGCTTGATGGGAACACCGAAGGCGTCGAAATCGTGCGGCTGATAGCCGATGCCCACCGCCGCCACCATGCGCCCCTTGGTCGCCTGGTCGACGACCGCGATGTCCTCGGCCAGGCGAATGGGATGATAGAGCGGCGCGAGCAACACGCAGCTGCCGACCTTGATACGCTGGGTGCGCATGCCGATCATGCCGGACAGAAGCACCGGGGACGGCAGATATCCGTCTTCCTGCTGGTGATGCTCGGTAAAGAAGAAACCATCGAAGCCGACCTGTTCACACAGCTCCGCCTGTTCAACCAGCTCGTCGATGACCCGGGCGATATTCTTACCATCCGGCGCATCCTGGGTACATGGGAAATAACCGATCGGCAACATGATAAGAGTTCCTCGCCTTAAATCTCGTTAAGTCTGTGTTACGACTACCAGTCGAACGCATCGGCGGCTATGGTTTCCGCCGGCAACCAAGTCTCGTGAACGTGAGCCCATTTCAATCCCGTCGCCGTCGTGGGATCCTCGATAAACACCACGCTCGCCGCGCGCCCGTTATCGGGCGGCGAGGCATTCAACGCGTTGCGCTGCCATTCTTCATAAGTCCACACCGAAACGCCGTTGCGCAGGCGTGCGGCCTGAACGATGGCCCTGATGTTGATCTTGAAGGTCGGGTTGCGCCCGTGTTCGGCACGCAGGGGATCCCACAGCCCGCCGCCCGACAGGAGTGTCCCCGCGGGCATAGTGATGTGGAAATCATCGGTGAAACGCGACAATAACCGAGCTGACCATACTTCGTCGGCGTTCGTGCAGCGGCCTGTGAACCAGTTTTCGAGAAATTCGTGTAGCTCGATGACTTCACGTGCAGCCATTGATTCATAGGCATTGTCGGCGAACATGGATGTCTCCTTCGTTTTGGGCCTCGTCGTTTCTACCTCGCGCAAAGTAGGCCCGCGTCGCGAAACAGTCAATCGGGGCACCAAGATTCAGCAAGCTTTTGCCGACACTGGTGTGGTGTCCCGCATAGGCCACCTGTTCATTCCCGCATGCCCCCGATCGACCACAGGGCCCAACCGATCCCCACGAACACCGTCGCGGCTCCGAAGCCCCACAGCGGCCGCATCGAAGCACCGGAAAGCGATTCCATGGCAAAACCGAGGATCACCGTGGCGATTCCGAATCGAATCACCTTGAACGGGCCGTCCAGCGGTAACGGCATCCTGACTGTGAAAAGGCCGGCTAGCAAGGCGGCACTGACCACGCCCCAACCGCACCAGAAGAGGATCAAGAGCGCGTCGTCAACGCCCGATATACCGATGCCGACCAGCGCGAGCACCGCAATGACAAGCCCCACCGCCGTAGCAAAGCCGATGAGCTTATGGAGGTTAATCCGCATATC
The DNA here is from genome assembly GCA_963662545.2 of Gammaproteobacteria bacterium. Taxonomy (GTDB): domain Bacteria; phylum Pseudomonadota; class Gammaproteobacteria; genus JAYYZW01. The sequence goes on along the minus strand of CAXXLL010000002.1, from coordinate 1,646,248 downwards.
TCACTAGCCTTCTGCCGCGCCATTCACTGTAGCATTTCTCCCGACCAGAGCGGTTCGCATAGCTCGGCAAACTGTTCACGCAGCTCCAGCACGTGGCGCTCCCAATACGCCTGCGAGTTGAACCACGGGAATGCCAGGGGAAAGGCCGGATCATCCCTGCGACGCGCCAACCATGCTGCGTAGTGCAGCATGCGCAGGGTCCTGAGCGCTTCGATCAATGCCATTTCACGCAAATCGAAATCCGCGAATTCATGATAGCCCTCGAGGATAGTATTGAGTTGCACGCGTTGCTCTTCGCGATGTCCGGACAAGAGCATCCACAAATCCTGTACCGCGGGCGCCATGCGCGCGTCGTCGAAATCGACGAAATGCGGCGCGTCGTCGCGCCACAAGACATTGCCGTGGTGACAGTCGCCATGCACGCGCAGAATACGTACGCCCTCACACATCGTAAAACGCTCATCACACAGGCGTAGCAAATCGACGGTCAGGCTGTCGTAGGCGGCCCGCAGATCATCGGGTATGCAGTTGCCGCTCACGTATGCGACGCTCTCGGTGCCGAATGAATCTACGTCGATGGCCGGCCGGTACTCGAATGGACGGCCCGCGCCGACGGTGTGCATGCGTGCCAGGTAGCGTCCCATGGTGCGCAGGTTTTCGTCATCGTCCAAATCGGGCGCCCGACCGCCCCGACGCGGATAGAAGGCGATCGGGAACTCCTCGACGTGAACCAGGCTGTCCGCAGGGCTGTCGCCGAGCGGTGCAACCACTGGCAGGTCCTGCGCGACGAGTTCAAAACAGAAGGCGTGTTCTTCGCGGATCTGTTCGTCGGTCCAGCGTCCGGGGCGATAGAACTTCGCAATCAAAGGTTGCGCGTCTTCGATTCCAATCTGGTAGACCCGGTTTTCGTAGCTGTTGAGCGCGAGCAGCCGACCGTCGGTAACGTAGCCGCGTGACTCGACGGCCGCGAGAATGAAATCCGGTGTCAGACGGTGAAACGGGTGGTCTTCATTCACGCTCACCCGCGCAGCTTGTCCGCAAGCACCGCGATATCGTCGAGCACGGGCAATACCTTGTCCGCACCCTCGGAAGGCAGGTGGAAAATGAGTTCCGAGTATCCGAGTTCGATTTGCTCACGGGCTTCGCCCTCGTCCATCGGCGGAAAAAACAGTGCCAGAGTAATGTCGTCGAACGAGCGCCCGCGCTTCTCGCAAGCCGCGCGAACCTGAGCGATATTCGCGCCGCCGGCACGTCCGCCGATCGGCAGCCAGCCGTCGGCGAACTCGGCCACCCGATCGGCGACATATTTAGAATTGGCGCCGATCCAGATCGGGGGTCCGCCGGCCTGCACCGGCTTGGGATAGGACCAGATGGGATCGAAATCTACGAATTCGCCGTGAAACTCGGCCTCGTCTTCGGTCCATATGGTTTTCATCGCGAGGATCCGTTCGCGCAACACGGCCCAGCGCTGCTCGAACACGGTGCCGTGGTTCTCGATCTCCGGCTTGTTCCAGCCGGCGCCGATACCGAATATGAACCGTCCATTGGATATGTTGTCGAGGGTCGCTACTTCCTTCGCCAGGGTAATCGGATGCCGTTGTGACACCAGACAGATGCCGGTTCCGAGCGAGATGCGTTCGGTGACAGCCGCACACGCGGCCAGCACGACGAACGGATCATAAGTTCGGCGATAAGGCTCGGGTATTTCGCCCCCCGGCAGGAACGGCGAAACCGAATTCGTGGGAATGTGCGTGTGCTCCGGCACGAAGAGTGAATCCAGCCCTCGCTCCTCGACGGCCTTCGCCAGTTCTATCGGCTGCATGGACTTGTCGGTCGCGAAAATGATGACACCGCATCGGGTCATGGTAAAACCACCTCTTATTTAAATGTTCTTTTTGACGCGCCCTGCCTACCACTCCATCGCGCCACGCTCGCGCGTCGCGCTGAAGAATCCCCCGGTGGGCCCGTCGTCCGGCAGGGTCGCGAGCCACACGGCGGTGTCCGCGCCTTCGGCGGGACTGAGCGGCGCTTCCTCGCCCCCCATATCCGTACGCGACCAGCCGGGCGACGACGAATTGACCTTGAAGTTCGTGTCCTTGAATTCTTTCGCGAACAAGGTCGTGAGTGCATTGATGGCCACCTTTGACGCCTGATAGGCGGGACCCATAACGTCGTAGACGATCGATTCCGGGTTGTTGATGTTTGCGAGCGAACCCATGTCGCTCGAAACGTTGACAACGCGCCCAGCTTTGCTTTTGCGCATGAGCGGTATGAACTCGCGCAGGACCTCGAGGGGGCCGAAGAAATTGGTGTCGAAGGTTTCACGCATCTGGGCCACGGTCACCGCGCTCGGCAAGGTGCCCCACTCCTCGACGAAGGTGCCGGCGTTGTTCACCAGCACGTCGAGCACGCTGAATTGCTTTGCAACGGCGTCGGCCGCAGCCGCGATACTGGCGGAATCGGCCACATCCAACTGCTGGGCGTGCGCGTCAATGCCCTCGGCACGAAGCCTTTCGGCTGCCGCTTCGCCCTTATCCGGATCGCGTGAAGCGACGATCATCGTGTGGCCCTGGCTGCCCAGCTGGCGACAGATCTCAAAGCCCAGCCCCCGGTTCGCACCCGTCACCAGAGCGATCCGATCGTTTGCCATGCTATCTCCCCCTTTTAGGTGTTCGGGATGCACGCGTTTGAAGCGCCGCCCCGCAGCGCAAAATGATGTGCACCGGCCTATTGTCCGGTATCGTTCGCGTAACTGAAAGTGGCATCACGCCATTTCATATTGAAGGAGCGAAGATCGCCTTGCAGCACAACATCGGGCGCGGCAGGTGTTGCGTCGTCACGCAGTACGAACGGGCGGCGTAGGCCGGCGTTTAAGCGACAGTGTAATGAGCGATGTAGAACGCCTTCGTACCCGCACATCCCGTCACGAACGGCGCTTCGTGATCGAGCACTTCGAACCCGCCTATCTCACACTCTACCGTAGCGGCGAACTCGAGCAACGCGTCGCGAACGCCCTCGGTGAACTCGAGGACTGCTGCGCCTGTCCCCGTAACTGCCACGTCAACCGCCTGGAGAACGTCGCGCGGGTATGCCACACGGGCCGGCACGCGATCGTCTCGAGCGCCTTCCCACACTTTGGCGAAGAAGACTGCCTGCGTGGTTCGTACGGCTCGGGCACGATATTCTTCGGGCAGTGCAACCTGCGCTGTGTGTTCTGCCAGAACTGGGACATCTCTCAACAAAAATCAGGCACCGAATGCGACGCTCATCAGATCGCATCCATCATGTTGGCATTACAGGAACGCGGTTGTCACAACATCAATTTCGTCACCCCCGAGCATGTCGCGCCCCAGGTCATCGAGGCCGTCGCGGCCGCAGTGCCCAGGGGCTTCCATATTCCGGTCGTCTACAACACCAGCGCTTACGACGCGGTGTCGTCGCTGCGGCTGCTCGACGGCATCGTCGACATCTACATGCCCGACTTCAAGTTCTGGCACCGCGAGAGTGCCCGGCGCCTCGCCAAAGCCAAGGATTATCCCGAGCGGGCAAGAACGGCGATCCAGGAGATGCAACGCCAGGTTGGACCGCTTCGGTTCGGCCCCGACGGCCTAGCGCGGCGCGGGCTGCTGGTGCGCCATCTGGTGATGCCGGGACAGGAAGACGAGACCCGCGCAATATTGAATTGGCTCGCTGACGAATTGTCGGTCGATACCTATGTCAACGTGATGTCGCAATACCGTCCGGAATACCAGGTGGGACCAAACGACCGTAAGGGTAAATATCGCGATATCGATCGCCGGCCCCGAGATACGGAGCTGGCGGGCGCAATCGCAGCAGCGCGCAGTGCTGGTCTCTACCGCATCGATGCCCGCGTGGCATAACGGTGAATCCGGTCCGTTCGCATCGCGAGACCATAATTTGTGAAAACTTGGACTCGTTCTTACATATTGGCATCCTGGATTCGACCTAACCTGACGAGTGCCGTCGCATAAACACCGCACTCTGCAATCGGGCTTTACGAGATTAGGGTCCGCTATACCGCCGTAAGCAGCCATGCCATGCTGCACTGCGGGAGTCCGGAGTCGACCCAGGCTGTCCGAAAACTAAATTCGATTTTGTGGGGAATGCGTTATCCAATCTGATCAAATCGCGCAGTGTGATCCCTAATTCATCTGCTATAGGGACAACAAGTGGGGAAATTTTTCGTCACGTAACGATTTTTCGGAGTTTTCGGACAGCCTGGACCCGAAGAAGACATGCAGCCTCGTACGGATTTATCTCTTCACAGAGAAAATAATACTGTCAACTTTTCCGGTCACTTAAGGAGCCGGCCCCAACGGTGTCACACTTCGGTAACATTCCTTCTTGAGGCAACACGTCCGAAGGTTCTAATTGTTGCTGAAGTCAATACTCTCTTCGATCTCATCCTCCACCGCGTCAACTATCAATAGAGCCGCGCCCACAACCGCTGCCACCACAACGATGGTTATTACGACCGTCTTAGAACCCCCTTCGGCCGCGCTTGTCACATATCGATTAGCGAGGAGTTCCTCACCGTTTATCGTCCAGGAACTGATTCCTTCGAGGGTTCCTCGAATATCCATGACTGGAGCGGCCCTCACGGGACGAGTCATCGAAACCACCATCTTCTCCTGGTGATTCACCCGCTCCAGACGAACTCCGAAAGAATACGACGGAGCTGCTGCCGCTTTGCCGAACGGGACCTCAAAATAGAGCAAGGCACGGCTATCGTGTTCCGTATCGAACGCGCCCACGGCTGGAATCACGAGCATACTTGCGAGCATGACAAATAAACGTGACATCGCGACACACTCCTCCCCCGCAGCCAGAACTTCTGCGCACCAGATCCAAGTATAGCCACTGTGCACACACTCGTTCGGGCTCTGCGTGCACGCCCACTTTTCTCTCAGGAAACGGGGCCACTGACGGACAGACAATAGTGCTGTCAAAGGTAGTGGAACTCGGGACGTGATGTCGGCTTCTGGCCGAGGCTGTGTCAAAAGTATTTTTGAATTTTGAAAGTGGGAGAAGTTTAGCTCGATTTGCCTACCTTAGGCGGTGTGTTCCCTTAATCAATCGTGCATAACAATCTAAGTCGTGCATTGGGGAAAATTTTCGCAGCGGGCTCCATTTTTCGACTTTTGACACAGCCTCGGCCGTGAGCCGACGTGCTCCGCTAATGTTCCGCCGAACGCTACTGGACGACCGCTTTCGAGAGGATTGCGGACGTAATCCTTACCAGTGTTGCACTGCCGCGATTAGACCGGGAACGACCGGACTTGTTGCGATGCATTATCGTGCGTTTGCTTCGGCCGACCGGAGCGGTAGTGAAGGAAGGACGCAGACAAGCGTCGGCTGTGCAGAGCGGTGGTCGAGATGGTCGAGGATGCGTTGGATGACAGCGGGATCTTCGATGCAGGCGATGACCTTCACCGCACCGCCACATACCTCGCAGGTTTCAATGTCGATGTTGAACACGCGCTTGAGGCGTTGCGCCCAGCTCATGGCGGCGCGGCGCTCGACGGGTGTTTCGGAACCCTTGGTACCTGGCGCTTTGCGGCCGCGACGGGCGGGGGTGTCCGCTGCGCGGTGTGGACTGTTCGGGGTGAACACGCCGTGGTAGCGGATGAGGTTGACGCGGAGTTTGGGAATGAGTGCCGCGAGGGCAGGACAGCCTCGATGACCTCGGTAGGCGAGAGTGCCTTGGAACGAATGTTGTCGGCGAGTGTGGCCGCATCCATGCGGCAGATTTCGGTGTGGGACATGCGTTGCCTGGTCTAACGCCCCGGCGCCCGCATATCGTCGGGAATGACGCGACCGTTTTCGACGATCAGATCATCATCCAGCCACAGCGAACAATTCTTCATCGGTAGATCCAGGTGACAGGCGGTATCGTTGTCACCGCCGAATTCGATATTCGGGCCGATCGAAAAAAGCACGTTGCCGTAGTAGGCGCGTCCGTCCTGACAGATGCCGGGCACGTTCACATCCCAATTCGCGTTTTCGTTCAGTCCCCAGCCAATGTGTGAAATCCCATAGGCGCGCGGGTCTTCAAAACTTTCGACGTACTCACGAAACTGTTTCGCGTCATCGCCTCCCGCGACATCGGTGATCACGCCGTCGCGAATGGTTAAATCGATGGGAGCGCGCAGTAGCTGCTTCCACGGCAAGATCATGTCATCGACATCCATCACCACCCGTCCTTCGACGCCCGTCTTAGTCCCAGCCGAGGCGAGAAAGCCGCTTGGCCAGTGGTCCCAGCGACCGGGAATATCGGTGAAACCGTATTCGGTGATGACGCATTTGGTTGGCGGCCCCTTTAACAGTTCATAGCGGACGTCGGTGCCAACGCCATTGGTAAACCGCAGGGTCTCGGCTGCGAACATGCGACGCGCGCCGGACTCCACGCGCTTACGCTGGGCGTCCGTCGGGAACAGACGTTTCAAGGATTCAAAAGGCTCGACTGCGAGCAAGATGCGGGTACCCGAGGCCTGGATCTCGAGTTGCTCTTTTGAAAACAACAGCAGCATCAGATCGACGACCAGGTCAGACCCTTTGAGCGTCTCCAACGACTCACGGTCGGTCGACAAGGCACTCGTGCCCAAATCTGCGAGGCGCGCTTCCGCACCGGCATTGGTATCTGACGCGGCGACGTTGACGCGCACGGCGTCCGCGCCGAGTTCTTCAGCACCGTGCAAAAACGCCTCTGAGTAATCTTGCAAGATATCGCCTTCGGACAGCACCGCGACCTTCTCGCCGGGACCTACACCGCAAAGCCGCAACTCTTCGCGAAATACGTCGATCATTTCTCTATTCAATGTTTCCTCACCCATCGAGCGCTTCTCCGTGCTGTAAATTTCGCGACGGTCTCTAATTAAGCCCCGAACGCGCCGGCGACTTCTACCAGCTCCTTAAACCGCGGCATCACTTCGTGCGCAAACAGCTCCATGTTGCGCAGTGCCTTTTCCTGACTGATGCCGCCAAACCACGTGAAGTTAATGAGTTGCTCGACACCGCCTTCGTCGCGCATCCAACGGACTTTTTCCGCTACCGCGTCGGGCGTTCCGAACATACCCAATTCGTTATAGACCTCGCTGAATGGGACGACGTCGAGGTATTCGAGAATGTCGTTGTAATTCGCGTACTGACTCGCGACTTTGCTTCGATCGCGCTCGCCCCAAATCTTCGCGGCCGTGCGGATATACCACATGATGTTTTCCTCGATGTCGGCTTTGACTTGTGCGTCACTCTCGCCGACATAGACGAACTCATTGTGTGCTAAGGCCAGATCAGTTCGACCGGCTTCGCGGAGACGTCCGTGCCACACGTCGAAATAATTCGTTTTCAAGGTTTCGTACGGACACAGATAAGGTCCGATCAGACCGTTGATGTCGCGGTCGATGACCTTCTGGACGGTATAGTCGCTCAAAGCGGCCTGCCATAACGGCGGATGGGGTTTCGTAAAGGGTTTGGGTAGTACCGACAGATCTTCGATCTGCCAGAATTGCCCAGCGTAGGAGAACCGCTCTTCGGTCCAAGCGCGCTTGATGATCGCCAAGGATTCGGCGAAGCGCTGTTCGGCCTCGTCCATGGGAATGCCGAAACCTTTGAACTCCGCGGGCTGGTTACCCCGACCGAGACCGACGTCTACACGGCCCTTGGACATGTGATCGAGGGTTGCCCACTCTTCGGCGACCCGCACGGGGTGATGAAACGGTAGAACCACAACGGCCGTGCTGATCCGAATTTTTTTGGTCCGCGCGATGGCATGGGCCGCAATACTCGGCACGGCCGCCCGCCCGTAGGGGCTGAAATGGTGTTCGGTCAGCCAAACGGTGTCGTAGCCAAGCTCTTCGGCATATTCGATCTGTTCAACGATCTGTTCGAATACTTCAGGCTCCCCGTCTCGAACTTGCGGGACGATAATGATGCTAAATCTCATGGGATCTCCTTCAGAAAATGGCGACCGACGAACTGAAACCGCCGTCGAGGGTGAGCGTGTGTCCGGTCATGTAGCTCGCGCGCTCGGATGCCAAAAAGGCCACGCTGAACGCGACTTCGTCCAGCGTACCATAGCGGTGCAGCGGGATAACCCGGTTGAACTGCTCACGCGTGTCTGGTGGGTGGATCGCCTGGGTCAACGGTGTGTCGATAGGACCCGGCGCGATGGCGTTGACAGTGATGTTGTAGGGCGCCAACTCCACCGCAGCATGTTTGGTCAAGCCGATGACGCCAGCCTTCGACGTGCCGTAACCGATACGGCCCGCGCATCCGCGCAGCCCCGCGACCGATGACACATTGATGATCCGGCCGTACTTGCGCGCCATCATCTCGCCCATGACCTCACGGATACAGCGGTAGCTACCAGTCAAGTTGACCGCGATGATGCGTTCGAATTGTTCGATACTGTGCTCAGCGATCGTCGTGTTTTCACCGATGCCGGCACAGTTCACGAGGATATGAATGGCACCGAATTGCTCGATCGCGGCGCTGGAGATGGTGTCGACCTGTGCTTGATCGGTGACGTCAACCGTTAAACTCGCGGCGTGCCCGCCGGTGTCTGTCAGTTCTTTCGCTACCTTCGCAGCATGGTCACCATCGATGTCCACGATCAGCACCGCAGCCCCCAACGTTACGAATTCACGTACGATGGCCGCGCCGATGCCGCTGCCAGCGCCGGTTACAATTGCGACCTGGCCTTCCAAGCTCGTTAACCCTGCCCGCTACCCGCGGCGATATCTGGACGATGCGATAGTGCTTCACGTATGAAGTCCAACCGATCATTGCCGAAATACATATCATCACCGTCGACGAAAAAGGTCGGCGAACCGAAGCCGCCTCGGGCTATGAGCTCTTCGGCGTTTGCGACGATTTCGTTTTTTAACTCGGATGAGTTGACTCGTTGTAGAAATTCAGACGCATCAAAGCCCAGATCCGAGACGATATTGGTCAATACATCGTCATCGGAAAGATCACGCAAGTCGTGCCAGTACGCTTCGAACATCGCACGTGAGTAATCGGATATGCAATCTCGCTCCAGCGCGATCAATGCGCCGCTAAGCGCTTTAACGCAGCGTAATTGTTGCGCAGCGCCGCCGTATACCGGCGGCCGGCCGATCGTAATGCCAAGGCGTCGCGCCCAATCCTGCATATCCTTGTAATAGTGCGTGATTTTGGCAGGCACGGGGTTTGCGCGCATCGTCGCAACACCGGGGTTGGCCTTCTAGAACACGTCGCTCATGTCGAACGGCCGCCATTCGAGATCCGACCCGGTCTCCGCGACGATCGATTCGACACGGCAGTAGGCCATATAGGTCCACGGGCTGGCAAAATCGAAGAAGAACTCGAGCTTCGCCAACGTCATCCCCCAGTTAACCGGTCCGCGCTATGTTAAACGAAGATCCGAATATGTAGCCTGGATGGGCACTACACACTAGTTACTAAGGCGAAACAAAGTATCCGAACATCACTTCATTGGAAAAACGTACTCCGTAGCGCACCAAAGTCTGTGGCAATGATCGGTTACTTATGACCCCCTTTGTAACAATTACCATTTGGAGCACGTGACATACTCGATCACGATTGTGGGGAGATTGCAGATCGGAGTCTAGAGCGAATAACGGCCATTTTTCGACCATGCGTCGGTCGCGCGTCTCGTCAACGAGAACCAATTGAGTAGTTCTGAGGCGGTGATGAGCCGAGTTTAGCGTTGTTCGGTGGTCGATGTTCGGCGTTGGCTGGTGCTACAGGGGTGTGGGCGCGCGAGGCTGTGACCGTTGGCTTAAGAGGCCTGGCATCCGTGGTTGAGTTTAGGGGTGACATCGAGCCTCAGTCGTTGAGGGTCGGCAACTTCGCTTGCGGGGGTGCTCGGGCGGAAGGAATGCCGGACCGCTATCAGAATACGAAGCTCCACCTTAGCGCGGGGTTTTCTTTTGCAAAGTATGAAGATGTTTATGACCGATCATGGCCGAGGCTGTGTGAAAACTATTTTGGTTTTTCAAAAGTGGGGGAACTACACTCGAAATTGGATCTAATTGAAATGTCGATCCCTTTTCAACGGCCTTAACTACTATGTTGGTGGAGAATTTTTTATTTTCGTCGTCCCGTTTTTGAGTTTTCACACAGCCTCGGCCGTGAGCTGACCTGCTCGGCTAACGTTCCGCCGAACGCTAGTGGGCGACCGCTATTGAGGGTATTGCAGACGTGATTTGGAGCGGTACTGCACTGCCGTGAGTGGGCGGCTCACGACCCTGAGCGGTCCCACGACCCTGGTTTCCAGTTTTCTTCTAAGGAGACGCTGAAATTGATTGAACAGTGACTATACGCACGCTCGTCACGCCGAACGGGCTTGCTGCTGCGCGTCCCACGCCGCCCGAACGTCATCCATGGTCAACGTCGCCTGCACGTTGGCAGCTTCGTCCATAATTTCAAGTACGTCGTGCGCACCGTCGCAGCGCATGCTGTAGAAGACCACCGCGCCGTCCGGGCCGCCGCCCTCGCTGTGTGTGTCGTCGGTGCGACCGCGGTAATAGCGTCCGGCCGGTCGCGCCTCGCGGATGCTGCCGTCTGGTTCGTACATGCGCAGTTCCCCCTGGATGATGAGCATGTTGGTCTGCGCCAGGTGATTATGCATAGTCACGGTCTTGTTAGGCGCGAAGCGCACGATCAGATCGACTACGTGGCGTTCTTCGTCGAGATCACACAGTGTGAGTTCGAGGTTTTCGATGCCGGCGAAGGGCTGCCAATCGATCTCATGGTCGTACAGGTCACAGCCGGGCGGCGTGGTGATGGGTTTGGCGCTCATGGTCTTAGCATCTCCGCGGTTAGTCCTCGTGCATTGTACACCCGTAAGCCACTGGCGCGGCGCGCACCGCCTATTTCCGCGTTATTAAACGCCGGAGTTCGGGCCGAGAAGGACCGCTTCTGGTTGGTCGAAAGTCGTCGTACCCTCTCGACTCGATGCTTGAAGCAACTCGACGACCGCTTACAAGCGCATTGCAGACGTAAACTTTAGCGGTGCTGCACTGCCGCGATCAGGCGGCTATCGGTAGAGTAAGGATGTGGCGCGGTGGTCTAAGGTTCAGCCAATCTGTTGCCGCCCCTTTCGTCTGGCGGTGCCTCAATAGCCGGACCATCACTCCGTTTCCACATCCTCCTCATCGAACCGGACAGGCGGAACTACCGCATCCGGCTCTCGGACAAGACTCATGCCTTGGCACACGAAAGGTCATCCGCAGTTCACCCGACCCACCACACCGGGCCGTGTATCCCGACGTGCACGAACCGAGCGTTCTGCACACAACCGCCAATGCCACCACTTGGGTGGGCATTCGCTTCCCAGATCGCAATCCGGGTTCTTCCTTCGCTTCAACATGTGACGCCTTCCACCGCGCCCGCACCTTACCGGAGTTGCCTAGGGTTGCCCCAATCTCCTGTGCTTTGCCGCTTTCAGTGCCCGTCTTGAACTAAGGCCCCTTCCCTCCACCAGCATTACCCGGCTTCCTCAGTACTACGGGCCTCTCCGCCACCCCATAGCGCCCTCTCTGACCGTCACCGGTCTCCGGTTGATCGCCACGACCGACCACGCCATCGGGCTTCCCGTGTTGCGCGCGTTCTCCTCTGTGTACATGCCATCGCCACTACCCCGGCACGCCGACTGGGTGCGCTCATCGCTCGCTTCCCCAGCCCTTTCAGCCTTCCCGATAGGGGTTGACCGGTCGGCACGTGCATCGTCCTTTTCGAGGCTTGCTCAGCGTTCACTCACCTTACGGCCTGCACACTCGCCAAGTCACCTAGTGACCCTCTACACCGAAGGCTTCAGCCATCTTGTTACCTCCATGACTGCTCCGATTGCTTCCGGCTGGAGCGACAGTTGCCGGGTGGGACTTGCACCCACTGAAGAACGCCGCCTTTGCACGGCGCACACCCATAACGGACATCACGGGTGTCATAAGCCGCCGTTACATGTGAAAATGCGCCATTATCTTAGGCTTGGTTTATTGGAGGATCGTCAGTGACACAGGACATTCATTTTGATTTTTCCGCAAACCCGACGGATGCACTCGGTTCGGACGACCACACAATCTACCAAACACGCATGAAGATCGCTCGGCTGGGGCGGGATCTGGGCTATGAGGCGGTCTGGGTGGCCGAGCATCATTTCACCGACTACTATGCAACACCGAGCCCGATGATCACGCTCTCCCAGATCGCTTCGCAATGCCCGGAACTGGGTCTCGGCACCTGCGTCTTAGTGCTGCCATGGTATCAGCCGTTGCGCCTCGCGGCCGAGATCGCGATGTTGTCGAACCAAACCGATGGGCATCTCTATATGGGCGTGGGTCGCGGGACGGCGCCGATGGAACATGAGGCCTACGGCGTGCCCATGCCGGACGCCCAGGGGCGCTTCAATGATGCGCTGGCGATCCTGCGAAAAGCGTTGGCCGGGGGCAGCTTTACCTATGAGGGCGAGTTCGTGAGCGTCACCCGGGAGGTTGAACTGCGACCGCGGGCAAGGACGGAAAACATCACGTTTTACGGGCCGTATGCGAATCCGACCAGCGCCCGCAAATACGCCGAAATGGGTCTGCCGGTGTTGAATGCGGGTTATCCCGACCCGGAGGTTCAGGAGGCAAACATCAAGGAATGGGCGAAGGTCACCGCGGAAATTGGCGGCGATACGAGCGCCGACCGCATTAATTGGGTGCCGACGGTCATTGCCGAGACCGACGCAGAGGCCTACGCGATTGCACGCGAAACCATGACCCGTTTTTTTCAATTGCAACAAAGACACTACACCGTGGATAGCACGCGCTTCGACAAGATCAAGGGCTATGAATCCTGGATGGCGCTGTTCAATATGCTGAAAAGCCTGGGGAAACCGGAGGTTATGGAACAGGTGTTGGATCTCTTGTTTGTCGGTTCACCGGACACAGTGGCCGAGAAAATCGAACGCCACATCGAGATGGGTTACAACCATTTCGTCGCGCATTGCGATCTGTACGCTTTGCCGTTCGAAAAAATTGAGCGGTCGATGACGATGTTCGCCAACGAGGTGGCGCCACGATTTCAAACCGGATTCGGCGAACGTAAAGCGGTCGCGTAACGGGGCGGGCTAGCCCCAATGCCGCTTATTCCTTCACCGATTCCGGACAGTTCCCTAGACCCAGATCGCAGACATCAATGGACGTGAGGTATTCGAGCCAGGTCTGGCGTTCGGCGAGGGGCACCGGCAACTCCGTAGATATATCGAACTCCGGCGTCCGCCAAATTTTCTGCACGATGTAAAAATTGTAGGTGCCGCCGATCGCCCTGACGAAAACGAGTTCGCCCTGCCCGGTGCGCGTATTGGAACCGCACAATACGACGATGCCGAGCGTGCGGTAGACGGCCTTGTTGTCGAACTCAAGCGGCCGGACTTAGAACGGCTCATAACGCTTGCTCGCGCCCCCGAACTATCGGACGACCGCTTACGAGCCCATTGCAGACCTAATCGTTACTCATAGGTTAGTTCTTAAGCGGCCGCATGAACATGGTGGAGGCCGAGTTTGAGTCGTCCCGAAATGCAATCGCGGCCAGGTTTTGCGCGCTGAGCGTTGCTGGCCAAATAGCGCAACGCGCGTTCGAGCGGTCGGTGTAAAGCGCGGGGCCGATGGATAAGCGTATGGAGAATGGGACCGAGCACGTGATGAATGCACTTGGCCGCGGTATGAGTCGAGATGGCGACGTTCAACCAGCGCTCGGTGACATGAGCGCAATAGCGCTGCAGCGTTGCGGCGCATAGTGCGGCCCAGATAAGCCCTTCGGCGATGTGCGGGTTGGCGGTATCAAAGGCGTGTAGATTGGCGTAAGACTTCCACTCTTTGAAGAGCAGTTCTACCTGCCAGCGCAAGCGATACGCGTCGCTGACATGCTCGGGGGTAAAGGTGGCGGCGTCGAGATTGGTGATGAGATAACGAGGCGCTGTGCCTTTGAGGTTGGGGTGCACGACTAAACGACAGGTCCAAGGTTCCTGCACGCCGTCGAATTGCACGACCATGTCGAGGCAGTCGAAACGCTTTAACGTCGATGCCACCGCTTTCAAGCGTTGATTCTCAAAGCGTTTAACCCGCCGCCCATGGGTCTGACGAGCGCACAGGATCAGCGGATTGATGCCCTGACCCGCGCGCACGATGAAATGGCCGCCGGCGGTGTCGAGCGCTTCAAAGTAAGGCCGTGCGAAGTAGCCACGGTCGGCCAGCAACAAACCGCCAGCGACCTCTTCAACCGCCGGCAAGAACTGCCGCTCTGCTGAGCTGTCAGGGCTGAGTACGACCTCGTTCAGGGTCTCACTGAGCAGGTCGAGATCGGCATGGAGTTCCACCGCGGCGGGACTCACGGTCGTGAAGCGACCGGGAAAGCTGTCCTTCAGCGCCGGTTTTAACGCAAACGAGGTGCCGTCCTGGATGCGGATGTGGTCAAACTGCGCAAATGGGCTGTTGGGTTCGAATCGGAGGACATCGCAGGCCAGGCCATTGAGCAATTCGCTCAGCAGCGCTTGCATAAACATCGGAAACTGCTTTTTAGCGAGCTGATTATGAAACGGTTTGTAGCGCACCGTGGTCGAGCACAGGGCATTGAAAGCCCGTTGAATATCGGCAATGCAACCCGCCGAGTGCCCGCCGAAGCTTTCGATCAGGCTCACCGCTAAACGGAACGGCGTAATCTCCCGTTCACGCCGACAGAACCGCGTTGCACGCCCCAAATCGTTGAGCGTGCGCTCGCCTAGCGTGCGTTTTAACTGACGACTCACCGTGCTAATTTGTTTGTGCTCCATCCGATACTCCCAGATCATGATGTTGATTGATGTTGATTTCATGATCTGATCGGGTGGAGCGCTTTTGGTTCCCTCTTTTCAACGGGTTATAAGATCCGACCTATGAATCGTTACTAGTGCTGCGCTGCCGCGATTAGGCCGCTGAGAAGAATCCGCGGTCACGTCCGCTCGAACGCTTGTTAGGTGGCGTTTTCATTCCAACACTGATCATATATTCCGGTACTCTCCTACATTCTTTTTTTTGGGGAAAGGTCACTGCGAGTATCATCGAGGCCATGAACGACACCGGTCCAGACATCGCTGGCCAGCAGATCGACGACGACGCCGTTCAGCAATATTTCGAGGGGATAACCACCGACGCCGCGGTTTCGGCCAGTTACATGGCGCACGCGCAAAACCTGCCGCCCGACTCGGTTCGCTACCGACTCCGCGGCGAGGTAGCCACCATCACGGATTGGTTGGCCGAGATGCCGGCGGACGGAAAGGTACTCGATCTCGGCTGCGGCGCCGGTACCTGGACCGAGATCTTCGCGAGACGGTGCGGAACGGCGATCGGCGTTGAGCGGAGCGCATCCATGGTGCGCTGCGCCAGGGCTCGGCTGGCGGGGCAGGCCCACGTCGAAATTCAGCAAGGAGACGCGCGAGCGCGGCTCCCCGAGGGGCCTTTCGACCTGATCTTTCTGGGAGGGCTCTGCATGTATCTGAACGATGCCGACGTGATCGCGCTACTTCGCACACTGGGAGCAAAGCTTGAGACCGGGGGCTCCGTGATCCTACGGGAGAGCACGATCCCAAGGGGGAGCACCGCCTCCCAAGGCGAGTACCAGGCGGTCTATCGCAGTGTGCCTCTCTACCGGAAGTTGTTCCAGGCTGCCGGCTTCTTCTCCCCAGACGTGCGTCGGAACCGCGCCTATACGGCCATGGAAGTCGCGGTCGAGCTCGTCGAACTTCGCCGCCGCACACTGCCGTTCTTGCCCGCGGAGTCTCCTGCCCTCGGCGCCCTGACCTGGTGGGCGTTGCGGTGCGCAGCTCCGCTCACCTTTCGGCTGGTGCCGTGGTTGGTTTCTGCAATCGGGCTTAACTGGCCCCGACTGCAGAACCACTTTTTTCGCCTCCGATTGTAGATCAGAAAAAGGGGCCGCTGACAAATGAGAAAGCAAATGATTCTCCGTTGTCACCGACCCTTTAATTCTACATGTGCCCGAACCCACCACGCTTGCTTCAATGGGATTAGCTGTAGCGGGATTGGGTTTCCAAAGGCGTAAAGCAGCTTAACAGCAACCCTATCGCTTCATGAAAGGCCGCCTTCGGGCGGTTTTTTATTGCAACAACGCTGTCGGTATACGGAATTTGAGGCGGGAAGTTGTAATGGTTTTTGGAGGGATTAAATCTCTACTCGCGGGCCGAGTCCGTATTCGCCTCGTAGTCGTTTTTGATCCACGCATAGCATGTCAACGCCGCGCCAACCATGATCGCAACGGCCAATATAACCCCGGCACTTGAACCGCGACTCCAGCCCTGAACCTGGTAGGCCCAATGTGCACCAACCGCACCGAGGATGCCGCCTATGAGTAGTCCTAACCAGATCGTTTGTTTACTCCGCCGACCGGCACGCATCACGAGATGGCAGGAAGGGCATTTCACATCCGCAACAGAAAGACCTGGGGGAAACAGAAAACTACGGAACGGTAACCTCTTTCCACATTTGCGGCAGTTGACCAACGATTAGATCTCGCGCTATTCGAAAACCATTTCTATCGAATCTTATACGACGGGCGCTTATTGCCCTTGATGTGCGAGGGCCTCATAGGTGTTAGGCCGCTCAGTCATTCTGCTAGAGTTATAACTGAATCTGGTGTTTGAGTGAATTGAATAAAGGCGGCGTATCTGGTTGAAATGTTGTTACCAAGCAGCAAGCCAACCAAAGAGGATACGCCACCATGAGAGAGAGTAACGTTGTTGAATTATCAGGTCGAGAAGTTCAGCAGGACCAATTTGAATATCGGTCGCACCGGCGGCCGCTAGACCCTGATTCTGTGCCTGTCCAAGCAATCGACCAAGCTCCTCGATCCTGCCGTCCTCTTCTGCCCACTGTGCGATCTCATCTTGGGTGGCTTCACCGGGCATGACTGTCATCATGGCTCCGGTGCTCGATTGGGACGTGCGTTTCAGCGCTTGGAAAGGCACATGTGCCTGGGCGCCAGTCGCGCTCGCATAGTCCCCAACTAAGGCGTCCCGTTTTCGCTCGTAGGCCCGCAGTTGATTTTCGCCAATTAGCACCCAGCCGTCTGGAATCGATACGGTTATCCCTTGCGGTAAGTCGAACGTGCGAATTCCGTCGTCCCCGGCCCACAGCCCGCCGTTTAGCAGAAGGCCCAAAACCATTGCGCTGAAGTGCTTCACGACGGTTCTCCCCTTGTCGGTCTATCAGTTAATGTACGGGCAGAAATACCCTGCTATGAATATAAACAAGGACATGTGTTTTGTAAGCCCTTCGATTTTATTTAACGGTAATTTTAGGAAACTGTAGCGAACGCACAGCATTAATAATGGGTGCTGCGGCGACCGCCGAGAAGGTGGGTTCAAAGCCGCTCGAGTCCGCTTACGAGCGCATTGCAGACGTAATCTAGAACAGTGCTGCGCTGCCGCGATCAGGCCGCTGACGATCCTGAGCGGACATCGACGCACATCTGAACTAGACTGCGCCCGCTAACGATCGACATGCACAAGGGGATCGACATGCACAAGGGGCAAGAGTCTGTATCAATACCGCGCCGCGAGTTCCTGGAGTATTGCGTGGCGACGGCTGCCCTGATCGCAACCACCGCGTCGAGCTGGGCCGCGCAGCCGGCCGCCTTCGACGCTGAACGCACCGCGAAGGCCTTACACGCCCTCGCGGACACCCTCGAAGGCGATCTGCTGTTGCCCGACAACAAACGTTTCGAGCCCATGCGTGGCATCAGCTGGAATCGCATGCTCCCGGAGCGGCGCCCTGAAGTCATCGTGATGGCTAAATCACAAGCCGATGTGGTCGCCACACTGCGCTTGGCCCGCGAGCAGGGTCGCCAGGTCGCGGTGCGAGGAGGTGGGCACAGTTGGTGTGCGTCGTCACTGCGCCAAGGCGGCGTTCTTCTCGACCTGTCACACATGCGGTCGCTCACAATCGACGCGGCGCAGGCGACCGCGACCATCGGGCCGGCGATTCAGGGCGCCGAACTGATCCAGCAGGCGGCCGAGCACGGTCTCGCGTTTCCGGTCGCCCATTGTCCGACCGTCCCCATGAGCGGATTTCTGCTCAACGGCGGCAACGGCCTGAACTTCAATCGTTGGGGCACCGCGTGCAGCAATGTCCTCGCCATCGATCTCGTGCTCGCCGATGGTCGCGAACTAACTGTGAGTAGCGGAGAACACGCGGATTTGTTCTGGGCCGCGCGCGGCGCAGGTCCAGGATTTTTCGCCGTGGCGACCCGCTATCACTTGAAGCTTCACCCTCTCCCACGCGCGATCACCATGAGCACCTATGTGTTTCCCGGATCCGCGATCGGTACGGCGAGTGAATTGGTGGACGGCCTCTCGGCCACGATGTCGCGGGATGTGTTGTTGATCCTGTCCATTGGCGCGCCGCCGCCCGAACTGGCCGCCGACAACGAAACCGTCGGGGTTGTAATGGCGATCGCCTATTCCGATTCCGTGGCCGACGCGGAGACGGCACTCAAGCCCCTGAATTCCGATCCGCGCGTGAGCCGGGCCGTGTCATCCTCGGTGAATGTCCCAACCGATCTCGACACGTTTTTAGGCACACTCGGCGCGACGCTGCCGGGCGGTCACCGCTGCGTGGTGGACAACGTCTGGTCGAACGTACCGCTCCGGACAATGCTCACCGGCAGCCCCGCGCATTACGCCAGCGCGCCGTCGCCGATGTCCCACATTCTAGCGGTTTGTTTCCACCCGGCTTTCGAATTGAATGCAACGTCATACTCGTGGCTTGGGCGCTATCTCGTGTACAACAACACGCTATGGACGGATGCGGCTGACGATGACACGAATCGTGCCTGGCATGCCGGCGCGACAGCATTACTCGACCCGCACAAAATAGGCCGCTATGTCGGCGAAACGGATCTCACCAAGGAGGCCGATGTCGCCCAGCAATGCTACACGCCAGAGACGTGGGCGCGCTTGCGCGCATTGCGCGCCACTTACGATCCGGCGGACCTGTTTTATGACTACCTGAGTATGGTTTAACGTCGCCGCGCCGCCACTTGCGGGAATCATAGCAGCGGCGTCCGGTGTTGGCCGACTGCTGAAGTCGGGGTTCTGCATGGCGCCTACGGCGCTTCGACGACCGCTTACGAGGGTACTGACAAGTTAAGTTCTCTGTCTGGACGTACTTGACCAGAATCTGTCTTTTACGCAGCAACTTGCTCCCAAAGCGCAAAGGCACGCATTCGAAAAAACCGATAAGTCTTCGCTGAAACAAGGTGACGACCAAGGTTGAATAAATTGTAGACGGCCGCGTGAACTGTCAAAAAGCGCTGGGCTTGTTTCATCGATTTGAAGCGCCGCATGCCCCGTTCTCTTACACGGGTTGGCTGATGGGAAAGCTCGGCGCGATTGTTAGCGTATTGCGCTGTGTCGTGGGTTGTATTGGGGATCATGCCCCGGTGGGCCACACCGTAGCTTCTCAATTTATCCGTCACTATCTTTCTCGGTTCAGATCGGTGGTTTTTCAATACGCGTTTGAAGAAGCGCTTAGCGGCCGCTCCGTCACGCCGTCGCTGCAGGAAAACATCGACTATTTCTCCATCCTGATCGACGGCGCGCCACAAATAGTGCTGGATGCCGCGGATCTTGACGAAGACTTCATCGATAAAGAACGTATCCCCGAATCCTTGGTGTCGACGCTTCAGACGCCTGGCGTATTTCGGCCCAAACTTGTTGCACCACAACCGAACAGATTCATAACTGACTTCAATACCACGTTCAGCCAGAAGATCTTCGATATCGCGGTGGCTGAGATTGAATCGATGGTAGAGCCAGACAGCATATTGAATGATCGCAGGTGGATATCTGTGACGTTTGTAGAGGCTGGATGATTGATTCATCCAGGAATTGTCACTTAAAGTCGTTTAACTTGTCAGTACCGGCCGGTTAACTCATACTGCCTGTCCGTCTCGGTCAGCAGCCCCGACTCCAGCAGATTCTTGGTCATCTCCTCGATGTACAGCGGCACGCCATCCGACTTGGTAATGAGTTGCTGAACAATGTCGTGTGGCAGCGGCTTGCCTGCGACCCGTTCCACCACCTCGGCGATACGGCGCGGAGACAGCCGGCTCAAGTGCATCGCGAGGACATGCGCCTGCGACGGCCACGGCGGTGTGAACTCCGGGCGGAAGGTAAGCAGGACCAGCATCCGAGCATCGGGCGCCTCCTCGATGAGGAGACCAAGGAATTCTAAGGTCGACGGATCGACCCAGTGTAGATCTTCAACCGTCACCCGGACGGGTTGCTGAGCAGCTATCTTATGCAGCCAGGTCACTAGCGCTCGCAGGGTCTTTTCTTTTTGCTTCTGGGGACTGAGTTCTAAGGGCGGGTGGTCGTCGGGGAGCGGGATTGAGAGTAAGGCCGCAAAGAGCGCAAGAGTCTCGGGGTCTGTCATCGCCACCGGTTCAAGCGCTTGAATGAGTTTGGTGAATTTGGCGGTCGGGGAGTCGTCCTCGGTGAATTGCAAGACGCGCTGTAGCTGGCCGATCACCGGATACAACGTACTATTCTGATAAAAGGGCGAACAGAGAAAGAATGTCCCGAATTGGTCTTCGTGAGTAATTTTTTCTCTCAGCACCTGGACGAGACGGGATTTTCCAATACCGGCCTCACCACTGAGCATCACTACTTGGCCGTCACCCTCTTTGGCGCGTTCCCACCGCCGCAAGAGCAGCTCGAGTTCTTCTTCTCGACCAATGAAGGGCGTGAGGCCCTGCTGCACGGAGACGTCAAACCGGCTCTGCGCCTCTCCTTTCCCGGTGACTTGATAGAGCGTGAGTGGGGCAGAGAAACCCTTCAACTCCTGCGAGCCGAGGTCTTCACACGCAAAGAGTCCTTGGACCAAGCGGTAAGTATCCCGGCTAATGACGAGCGTGTTGGCTGCGGCTTTCCCTTGCACGCGTGCGGCAAGATTCGGTGTTTCTCCCAAGGCCAGTTGCTCGGTTTGCTCGCCGTCCCCGACCGCGCCGATGACCACCGGGCCGGTATGGATGCCAATCCGAATTTGGATTGGTTGGGCGGGGTTCAAGCGTTGGAGTTGGTCCAAGATATCCAAGCCCGCTTGAACCCCGCGGACAGCATCGTCTTCATGCGCCGCCGGGTAGCCAAAGTAGACCAAAATGCCGTCGCCCAGGTATTGGGCGATATACCCCTCGTAGTGCTCAATGAACTCCCGACACGCCGCCTGGTAGGTGCGCACGATGGTATGCAGGTCTTCGGGATCGAGTTGTTCGGACAGCGTGGTCGAGCCAACCATGTCACAGAACATCACCGTGAGTTGCCGACGTTCACCTGCGGGCAGCGGTGGGTCGGCCGGCACGGGTGTCGCCCGCGCGCTGGGCTGAGTGGCAGTAGCGGCGGCCGGGGACTCCGGTGAACGAACCTCTGTGCCCGTCCAGACCAAGATTCGCCCGTTCTCATCGACCGCCGCGCCGCGGGCTTCAATCAGTTCTTCTTTCAGGTCTTCGAGCGCTTCATTGTCAAGACCGAACTCCCGCTTTAAGGCACGATACGACAACCGCCGCTTACGCTGGAGTAAGTCGCTGGCTTGGTCGATGATTTCCGAAAACTTCACAGTGGATGAGCCCTTTCTCGCTGAGCAGATAACAGCCGGAAGCGCGCTTCAGGGCAACCATACCGCGCGGGAAGCCAGCCTACCACTTTGCACTTCTACCAAGTCAATTCGTGGTAACCGGAGTGCTATGCCGCGGGAGTTTGAGGACCGCTTGTGGCCGACTGCAGCCCTGCACTATGGTCACGCAGCCGAACGTTGTTTGACGACCGCTTACGAGCGCATTGCAGACGTAATTTAGAGCAGTGCTGCACTGCCGCGAGGAGGCAGCTCACGACCCAGAGTGTGTGAAAACTCTGCATCAGATAAGATCACTCTTTCGGTCCTGGGGAGTCGTTGATGAGCGGGTTCATTGAAGGCGCGGACCGCCGCCAAACAACGCTGTTTCCCGAGTGTCTGGACGATTATGTCGCTGAGGAGAGTGCGGTGCGGGTCATCGATGTGTTCGTCGATGAGTTGGATCTGTCAGGTCTGAGTTTCAGAACCGATGCGCATGAGACGGGTCGACCGGGGTATCACCCGGCGACGATGCTGAAGCTCTATATCTACGGTTACCTGAACCGGGTTCAATCGAGCCGTCGCCTGGAACGGGAGGCGCAGCGGAACGTGGAACTGATGTGGCTGACGGGTCGTCTGGCGCCTGATTTCAAGACCATTGCCGATTTCCGCAAAGATAACGGTGACGCCATTCGTCTGGTATGCCGGGAGTTCGTGATGCTGTGCCGTAAGCTGCAGCTGTTTTCGGAAGCCTTCGTGGCGATAGATGGCAGCAAGTTCAAAGCGGTAAACAACCGTGACCGGAACTTCACGAAGGCGAAGCTGAAACGTCGGTTGCAGCAGATTGACGAGAGCGTTGAGCGGTACCTGGCGGAAATTGCAAGTGCCGACCGCCAGGAGCGTGCGGTGTCAGGTGACAAGTCGCAGCGTTTGAAGGACAAGATCGAGGTACTGAAGGAAGAGATAGGCCGCCTAAAAAAGCTCGAGGTACGGCTCGAGGAGACGCCGGACCATCAGGTCTCACTGACGGACCCGGACGCGCGCTCGATGGCGACGAGCGGCCGTGGCAGCGGCATGGTGGGGTACAACGTGCAGACGGCGGTCGACACGAAGAGTCATCTGATTGTGGCACATGAAGTGACGAACGTAGGTCATGACCGGGCGCAACTGTCGAACATGTCGGAGAAAGCCAAAGAGGCGCTGGATAAGAAGGAGTTGACCGTCGTTGCGGATCGCGGGTACTTCAGTGGCGAAGAGATCTTGGCGTGCGCTAAAGCCGGCATCACGACCTATCTGCCGAAACCGCAGACCTCGGGTAACCAGGCGAAGGGCTTGTTTGGCAAGCGCGACTTCATTTACCAACCCGAAGAGGATGCGTATGAATGCCCGGCCGGTGAGCGACTGATTTACCGGTTCACCCGAGTGGAGAAAGGCAAGCAGATCCGGCGCTACTGGAGTTCGGCGTGTCCCCGCTGCCCGATCAAATCTAAATGCACAACGGGTCGATACCGGCGCGTCAGCCGTTGGGAACATGAAGCGGTTGTTGAAGCGGTGCAGGCGCGATTGGATCGTGAACCTGACCCTATGCGTGTCCGCCGAGAGACGGTCGAGCATCCATTTGGCACGATCAAATCCTGGATGGGTTCGACCCACTTCCAGATGCGCACGCTGAAACACGTTGGTACGGAAATGAGTCTGCACGTGCTCGCTTACAACATGAAACGCGTGATGAATCTACTGGGTGTCGCTACGCTCATCGAAGCGATGACGGCATGAGACCCTCTGTGGCCTCGAAAACTCCCTGATCCACGGCTTCACTGCCGGCTTCTGGGGCCGTTCTAAGGAATGTTCCATTAACTAACCGATCGCATTGGACCGCGAGCGCGGCCGTCGTAACCGCGCCGCGTTGCGTCTGACGAGGAGTTCTCGACGTGATTCCTCTTCATTCCGAGTTTTCACACACTCTGGACCCTAAGCAGACCTTGTAGGTTCTTGTACTCTGACCTCAAACCATTAGCGGCTATTCAGCGCGCTGTTTATCCCAGCCGTTCCAGAACGTCACATCGCGCGCCGGGAAGCGTTTCGCGGGTCTTAAATCGCCACCCTTGAGCCAGGCGACCGGTAGCAGTACCGCCTGCGTGTAATGCGCAGGAACGCCGAGAAGTTCCTGGATCTCTTTTTCATACATCAGAGTGAATGTCGTCCAGGCCGACGCAACTCCGCGCGCGCGGAGCGCCAGCATCAACGACCAGGCCGCCGGTAGAATGGACCCCCACATGGAGCCTTGGGTAAAGACATCTTCGTGGTCGAAGCGGTTTTCCAGGAAAAGCATGATGTGTACGGGGACGCGGTGCAGATTTTCTATTAAATGGACCGCCGATTTGACGATTAGAGGCATTCTTTGCTGACGCGGGTCGTCGTCAGGGTACTGTTTATCGACGGCCACGCCGGTGCGCGTTACTCCGGTTTCACCGGCCAGGTAACGCTCCGCCCCCTGGCGATACAGGTCAGCTATACCCGAGCGTAAATGTTCATCCGTGACTACGACGAAGCGCCAGGTCTGAGAATTCGCTCCGGTCGGTGCCTGGAGCGCCACTTCGATCGCTTCTTCGATCAGTGATTCCGGAACGGATCGCTCGAGGTCGAGGCGCAGACGGACCGTGCGCGTGGTCTTCATAACATGATCGACGCTTGCGAGGTCGATTTTCTTGGGGGCTTGCTCCGCCATATCTGCTCTCCAAGTTCGTTGTGCGAACGGGGACGGATAGCCGTCTCCGACATATTACACAGGCGTTGCTCCGACGCCGCTGTGATTCGATATCATTGCGCCGCTCTTTGTCTGCCAAGTGGCGCAGCGCGTCCAATTGTTAGTCGTTCAGTTCAACCGTGTCGCCCTGTTTGATTTCACCGGGCACGCGCACATGGGCGCCAACGCCAAGGCATTGGTCGCCTTCCTTCACCACAGTGCGCAATATCGATTTGTCATATTCGATATCGGCTTGTGGTCTTACGGTCATACCGCAACGCACCGTCGGCATGGTGATCTCGAGGGTTGCCGAGCCGATCGCCAGAGTCTTGCCGACCCAGTCGTTTTCGACCAGGCCCGTTACCGCCGGGTCGGTCTCGATGTAGAAGTTCGGACGAAAACGCCGGATATCCCAGTTCGCGCCGGGATTTTTCCTGCGCATGTAGTCCATCGACGCCGTGGTGATCATATGGATCTCCTCATTGTCGAAAAAAGTGCCGGGGACCGCGACATGATCCATCAGCACCTCTGGGAACAGAGACATCTCCGGTACCGGTTCGCCCGGCTCGCGCGCGAAAAGCTCCGTCATTTCCTCAAGGAATACTTGTTCGTCCGGTTTGTGGCGCTTGTAGAATTCGAGATTGCTAGCTGGTTCGATTGCGCGCAACGTCGCATCACGCTCGATCAATTCGCTCAGTTTAGCGTTGACCCGCGCATCGTCGCTGCCGATCGTTTGCCCGTCGGGGAACGTGATAACGACCGGTGTGATCGCATCATCGCTCGGCTCGGCGCGATACCGCGCCGAGCACAGCATGAGCTGCGGATAACGCTTGCCCCATGTAATCTCCGCCCGTCCCTCGTCGCGCATCGCCCAGCACCGGTCACCCGCGACGCCGGTTTGAGTGACCTTGCAGCGCTCGATTGTGTCGCCCTGCATCGATTTCACCGGAAAACGCCAAATCTCCTTTATCACTCCAACGCGCGCCATATTCGACTCCTCGCCACTATTGCTGTATGCCCACTGTCAAGAGTAACTCCGTTAGACACCCGCGCGCACTTCAAATCGATGCCCGTCGAATAATCGAGCTCAGAGCAACAACTCATAAGGTCTGTTATTGGCCGAGGCTGTGTCAAAAGTATTTTCGAATTTTGAAAGTGGGAGAAGTTTAACCCGATTCGCCTACCTTAGGCGGTGCGTTCCCTTAATCAATCGTGCATAACATCGACCCGTTCATCTTACCTAAGTGGGGAAAATTTTCGCGGCGGGCTCCATTTTTCGACTTTTGACACAGCCTCGGCCGGAAGCCGAAGTCACCTCCAGCGATGTTTTCTAAACAAGCTGAATGGCCGCTTACGAGCGCATTGCAGACGTAATCTAGAGCAGTGCTGTGTTGCCACGATCCGGCCGCTGACGACCCGAAGCGGTCGTTCGTTCTTAGTCGACGATAGCGAAAAGATATCAGGGTGCATCAGAGATTCCGCGGCAATCTGAACTTCGCCCTCAGGTTGGACCGTCTTGCCATGAGCAGGACGGCTTATCCCCGAGTGAAACCAGATGGCCGAACGCCTCCTCGGCAGAGGTGGCCAGTTTTCTGGTGAGCGCGGTCGTGAGGGCCTCTAAGAATGAGTGTGATGATCTTGCGCCCGATTCCGTCAGGTAAAATTCATCGGAACGCACCGCCAGCTTCTCGAACGAGAGTGCCTCGCCAGTCTCGTTTGCGGTGACGCAAACGACGGCGGAGAGCTGCAGCTGAAAGTAGGCCCCGACCCCAAAGCGGGTCAGACCGTACTCGGTTATGCGGACGTGGATCGAGGCGTTGGGTGTCTCCTCCTGTCCAGCACCGCTCGTCTCGCGTCCACCCCCGGAGTGGATTCGGTAGATTGAGTTCGCCTGAAGCTCCATCGCCAGGAGGCGGGGCAGCTCTTCAGGATACCCGAGGTCGGCTGCCGTCTTGCTCAGCGCCTCGATCATACGGGCTGCGGCGTCTTCTTTCGACTCAGCGGAGGCGGCTCCCACCAACCCGCCGATAACAGCGCAGGCTGGAGAGAGCAGGATCCCGAGGACAACAAAGTGGCCACTGCCAATATCCATCCATGCCCCTGCCTTGATGCAGCCCAACGCGCCACGTCGAGCGCCCCGAAGCGTCCCAGTGCCCGTTCCATGGGCCACGTCGGGATCGAAGCCCGCGAGTTGGGGCGCGAGCTCCACGACGAGGTCGAACGTGTATCTCGACGCATCCACCGCCGTCCGGGTCGCGACCAGTTCAATAAGGCTTACCGTAGCTTTTTCAGCAGGGCGCGCCTTCGCTTTTTCTTCTTCTTCCTGGCTCGGGATATACCGAGATGACCTGGCTGGGTCAATCTTGTCGTTATGAACTGGAGGAACTACGACTTGGCGATTTGGTTGGTAAGAAGTCGTACACGCTACGCACAACACGCAAAACGCACAGAGTGCTAGTTTTCGCATAACGCCATTCTCATACGTTTTTCTATTGTTAAGAATAGGCCGCCATCAAAGGAACACAAATTACAAACCACACACACCATACGGATCCGCTCATGGTTAGGGTTATTGGACACCCGCAACGGCACAAGGGCGCGGTTCTGCGACAGCGTTGAGGCGGATGTTCGATAACGCCCAGGGGAGGAAACCGCGGGGCGTGGCTATGGGGATTGTTTAGGGCAGTGGGTCGACGGTGTGGTGGTGCGCGGCGATTCGAAGTCCGATGTCGGCGCTATCGATGCTTTTGAGAGCGGTTTTAGCGAGTGATCGGTTGGTTTTGATCGCGCGGTTCGGGTGTCTGCCACGGCTGAGGCAATAAGAGATCGCCAACACCGCTGCGTGCTGCCTGTCATTGTTGTCAGTAGAAGCCGATGTCATGGCGGTGACCGAGTTCTCGGGTTTAGGATCTCGACGATCTGTAAGGGCGCGCCACAGGTTCGACACACGAAGGTCGGCGAAGGTGTCGTAATTGGTTGTGTTTCGACGTCGGGCTCGTGGTGCATATCGAGTGCTCGGCGCAAGCGGGCCAGGTTATCGCGTCGCACCGGATTGGCGAGCAAGCCGTAATGACGGATGCGATGGAAGCCCCTGGGTAAGACGTGGTTCAGGAAGCGCCGGATGAACTCATCGGTGGCGAGCGTCATGGGTTGGTAGCGCACCCGGCGTTTGCTGCGATAGTCCTGCCATTGGAAGGTGACGCCACGCGCATCATGGGCGATGAGCCGATGGTTGGAGATGGCGAGGCGGTGGGTGTAGCGCGACAGATAAGCGAGCACGGCTTGGGGTCCGGCAAAAGGTTGTTTGGCATAGACGAACCAATCGGTTTGCGCCAATGGTGCCAGATACTGGTCGAACGATGCGCGGTTGGCGAGAGTCGCCAAGTCACCGCAGAAGTGTAGCTGCCCGTCACGGTGTGCCTGGTGGAGCCGCTCCAGAAACAAGCGCCGGAACAGTCGCGACAACACCCGTACCGGCAGGAAGAACCCCCGTTTGCACGGCACCCAGGTCTCGCCATCGAGTCCGCCGCCGGGCACGATGCAATGGACATGCGGATGATGGGTGAGTGCCGAGCCCCAGGTATGCAGCACGGAGGTCATTGCGATCTGGGCGCCCAGGTGTTTCGGATCGGCGGCGATGATGAGGAGTGTCTGGGCAGACACTCTGAGCAGCAGGTCA
The DNA here is from genome assembly GCA_963662545.2 of Gammaproteobacteria bacterium. Classification (GTDB taxonomy): domain Bacteria; phylum Pseudomonadota; class Gammaproteobacteria; genus JAYYZW01. Next base: position 1,618,158 of record CAXXLL010000002.1, on the reverse strand, counting down.
TAGACCACGGCTTTATTCTGATAGGCAAACTCGGCGATCTGGGCCGGTAGAGTGAACACGACATGGTAATACTCAACCGGTAGCAGCTCTGCTTGACGGTGTTCGAGCCATTGCGCTGCTTTACGTCCCTGACATTTCGGACAATGGCGGTTCCTGCACGAGTTATAGGCAATACGCTCTGCATCGCACGGCTCGCAATGCAACAGGTGCCCGCCGAGCGCCTCGGTGCGGCAGTGTTCGATGGCAGACATGACCTTGAGTTGGCCGAGGCTGATATGACCGGCATGCGCTTGACGCCAGGTCGCGCCGTCGCGTCTAAAAATATCTGCCACCTCGAGCGGTGGCCGCGCCACGTTACGGCGTCGGTAAGCTCAGCCGGTCGAGGGGACTTTGTACGTCGCTCAACACCTTCGTTGCGACATGGGCATAGCGCGCCGTGGTGGTCAGCTTCTTGTGGCCAAGTAATACCTGGATGACCCGGATATCGATCTGCTGTTCGAGCAAGTGCGTCGCGAAACTGTGGCGTAGGGTGTGCATGGAGATCTGTTTATCCAACTCGGCGGTGGCCGCGGCGAAGTGACACATGCGATTGAGTTGACGAGGTGAGAGCGGGTCAACGGGATCCCTGCCGGGGAACAGCCAACCCTTGGGGAGCATCTTGCCGCGGCGATGACCGTCGCGCCACCAGGCGCGCAGTAAACCTAACAAAGCGGGCGAGAGCATCGCTTGACGGTCGCGCGAACCTTTACCCTGCTCGACCCGGATAATCATCCGTTCACTGTCGATGTCGGTGATTTTGAGGTGGCAGACTTCGCTGGCGCGTAAGCCGGCACCGTAGGCCACCGACAGCGCGGCTTTCGACTTCAGATTGGGCGCGGCGTCTAGTAAGCGGGTGACGTCTGCAACGCTCAAGACTACCGGCAAGCGCTCCGGCACCCGCACCGGACTCATCCGTTTGAGTGCCGCTGGGCGTTCCAAGGTGGTCTCGAAGAAGAACCGTAGACCGCGGATCGTGGCATTGATGGTCGCGCTCGACGCGCCGTGTTCAACCAACTGTTTTTGAAACGCGCGCAGGTCTTCGGCTGACGCGCTATCCGGTGAGCGACCCAGAAACTTCGTCAAGCGTTTGACGGAACGCAGATATCCGCTCTGCGTTTTCTCCTGCAGCTGACGCAAGGTCATGTCGTCGATCATGCGTTGACGTAAAGGGCTGATGGAATTGTTAGACTGGGTCATGGGCCTGTCTCCTGTGTTGTGGGTCGTTGTTTTCCGATAACAACCTCAACACAGGGCGGGCCCATCTCGCTAACTGAACTGACTACTACTCCGCCACAACCTCGCTAACCACTACCGCGATAGCGGTTTCGTCCGTTGGCCGTAAGCCGTCATGATCAAGTGTGGGATTTGCATCGCCGATGATGGCTGCTTTCGGGCTAAGCGGACGTGAGCTTGATCGGCGGCTTCTTATTCCTCTTTCTCACCCTCTGGCCAAAGCGATTAGTGCCGAACGGTGAGTTTTCAAGGGTTATAGAGCCTACGCAGATGTTTCCTTTGTGCTTGGCGTAACAATGTCGCTTTTCTTGATTGTATGCGGTCGGGTTCGCAGAACGTGAGTACGTGGAACTCAAAGCTGTCGGCACCGTGTTTCTGCAAATCGGGCAACAATCGCTTCGGCAATGAGCGTTTGCTTTGGGCATTTAGGTTAGATGACCAACGCGTCTTCGTATTCAGCAGATTTGTGCTGCTTCCAATATAGTATCGCTTGGTTGACTTGCATCGAATGGAATAAACGCCCGATCGACCCTTAAGCGGTGTGTCGTATTTATCGGCACGAGGTAAAGCAGATTTTCGTTTTTGTAGCTGGGTAGTAATTGCATCCTGCTCGGAATAGCCCCGGGCGATACGCCAATAGAATGTCACGTCGTTGCGGTTGTAATGCCGCAGCCATTCGGCAAGCGAACGCGTCTTACCGTTAATGGTAATGAGTCGGGTTCTGCTTTGAACTTTGGCAACCGCTTCCGCTGGGGTTGCGCCCTTTTTCAGTCGTCTGCGAATGGACTGGGGGTGTAGCCCTTGCTGATGTATCCCCACGATTTAAGACGTTTCATGCAAAGAATACAAACAGTTAGATGATCGACGTGCCTGCTGCCGCCTGATCTAATGGTCGTTACCACACAATCATTAAGGTCAGGAGCAGCAGCATGCACGCTATTAGCTTGTTAAAAAAATGGTGCGAGCGCAATGCCGTCATCGGACATCGGGCGCGACTCGATGCCACGCTCCGGGTAGTCGTCGCACTACTCGATGGTGGCAAGCTGGCATTGACACACCTAGGACGACATCGCAGCGGCTCAGCTTTCGTCAAACATCACATCAAAGCCGTAGACCGCCTGACTTGGCAACCGTCATCTTCAGCAAGAACGACACGGCATCTACGCCGCCCTGGCCCGCACTGTGTTGTCAGGGATAGCGCGCCCGCTCATCATTGTAGATTGGGCCGATTGCGAGCTTGAACGAGAGATGCTCATCTTAAGAGCGGCTGTCCCCATCGCCGGTCGAGCCATCACGCTGTACGAGGAAGTGCATCCGCTACGGCGCTATAATAACCCCCGAATCCATCGCCTGTTCCTGAAAACCCTTCATCGAATACTACCCCGTGAGGTGTGCCCCATCGTCGTCACCGATGCCGGCTTCCGTGGCCCCTGGTTTAGAGCGGTCGAAGCATTGGGCTGGGATTGGATCGGACGCATCCGAAATACCATCAAGTACTTCAAACCCGAGACTGGACGCTGGTGCTACGTTCATTCGCTTTACCCGCAAGCGACGCCCAAGGTTCAACATATCGGTCAACGCTGCCTGTCCAAACGCCATCGTTACTGGTGTCGGCTCTATCTCGTGCGTGCCTATCATCGCGCACCGGGACGACACGCGAAACGCAAAAGTTACGGTACCAATGGCCGCTTATATCGTCGCTTACACCGCGCTCCCTGGCTGCTCGCTACCTCCTTACCGTATGCTCGCGGTAGCGGCAACAAAATCATGCGCGCTTACGCTCAACGTATGCAAATTGAAGAAGCCTTTCGGGACCTCAAAAACCATCGTTGGGGCTTCGCCTTACGCTATGCACGGTGCACCGATACGAAACGCCTTGAGATCTTGCTGCTCATCGCGCTATTAGCGAGCCTCGTCCTTTGGATTACCGGCCTTGCCGCGCAAGCCAAACAGTGGGCACGCCATTTTCAGGCGAATACCGAACGACGACGACCGGTGTTGTCTCTACCTTTTTTGGGACATCAGCTGTGGCGCAGTCACCGCTTTAAACTGTCGCGCGCTGACCTCGAAAGCGCCTTTCCACAACTCAACGCCTTAATCACCGGCCAGGCTGAATTCGTATGAATTCGTGGGGATCCTTTAGAGCCCGTTGTCAGCCGCCCATTGCTGTAGCGGTTTGGTAACGCCGCGTACAGTCATGAGGATTGGAGGTCGGCCCACGCGTGTTCTCGGCATAGTTGGCTACCTGGCCCGTTTTACTTTGACACGTGAAGTCCACCCGTTTCGGCAGGCGTGTTATTCGTCCCGAATCTATTTATGTTCCGTTTGAGGAAGTGCTTCAACGAAGAAGGCGCCAACCCCTATGGCGCGTCGCCGTCGGCCAGCTCGATGACTACCTGAACGAGACCGTCCACCACCCGAGCGAATCGCCCGTAATTCACGACCCCGGGTTGGTCCGCCGGCGTGTGGTATTCCCGGTACCGAAATAGCGCGGTATCCGTCACCATGATGGCCGGGAACCCGGCTTGCCAGAACGACCAATGGTCGGACCAGCCGACGCCGGTGAGCCAGCCGGGAGCAGCGAGACCTTCGGACGGGAAGCGGGCGTGCTCACGAAAGCTCTGCACGGCTCGGCGCACCAGCGCTTTCGAGCGCAGGTTGCCCACGAAGCCGATGAAGTTCCCGGTATCGGGGTAGAAGAAGCCCAACGGGAATGGGTAACGCTGGCTTCCGGGAGCATCGGAATAATAGCCGATGGTCTCGAGCGACAGCATCGCCACCAGCTCTTCGCTCCGTTCGGCCATGCGCTTCGCGTAGCGCAGGCTACCCATCGCGTCGGAGTAGAAGAACGGCGGTTCCTCGTTGACGAATGCAACCAGACGCACGCTGCGTCGCAGCCGGTGGCCTTTAAGCGCCCGCGCCAGCTCGATCAGGGCCGCGACGCCAGTGCCATTGTCATTCGCGCCGGGCGAGCCTGCTACCGAATCGTAGTGTGCGCCAACCAGCACGATCCCACGGCTTGGCTCCGCGCCGGTCAACTCGACCTCGATATTGCGTACCGGTTTGCCCTGAACATAGTACTCCTGCGACTGCGATCGAAAGCCCACGGTCGCCAGCGTGTCGTCGATGTATTGGGCGGCGCGAGTCAGGGCCGAATGCCGCAACAAGTTACGCTCACCGATGCGCGTGGCGAGGGTCTCGACGTGGACTCTCAGACGCCCCTCGAGATCGATTTGCTCCGCGGAGAGCGCCGCCAACGGCCCCCGGAAGGAACGTCCGGGCATTTTCGTGATGATCAACAGTCCCGCTCCGATAACGACAACCAACAAGGCAGCAAGCAACGCGGCCGGTCCCGATGTGCGGTGGCGCATGGTTGATATCATGACCCGGATCCCCAATCCGATACAGCGCTAGAACGTCAACGGTTCGGCCTTTCCGCGCGCGCATGATCAAGCTAGTGTGTAGTGCGTGGATCAGGGGCACGAACTCCCGGCCTGGTCACCTTCAGTCAGAATTGCATGCTGCATCATGCCCATTATTTTCAAAAGCAGACATTCACCGAACATCATGATGCTCGAGGCGGTGGCTCTCGAACTAATTAAGTGGGTCTACGCGGATTCATGTGGGTAAATTCTGAATTAGACCAAGTGTAAACCATTGAAATCATGTAGACATTCAGAGATTTCGTATGGGGTGAAAGTGGTTTCATTTTGTGGGTAGGCTAAGGCCATGAAGAATCCCAAGTCGATCCGAGCGCTGTTTGCGTTCCCTGGTTTTACCGCCGCATCGAAATTGGTGGGCATGTTTGGTGATCGGTATGCCCGTGTGATCCAACTCAAGAGGCGAAAAAAACAGCGATCTGTTCTCACTGTGCTCACCGGTGCCGCGGGCGTTACGACAAGAAGGTGCTGCGAGTACGAGACCTGTCAGTTGCCGGATGGCGAATCTACCTGGAGTTCGAACGCTGGCGTGTCAGTTGCCGGAGGTGCGGCGGCGTGCAGGTAGAACATCTTGACTGGCTGGCAAAGAACCCTCGCTATACGCAGCGCTTTGCCATGCAGGTGGGCAAGCTGTGCCGGGACATGCCGAACCAGGCTGTCGCCGAGAGGGAACGCCTGCACCACAGCACGGTGAAAGACCTCGATAAGCTGTACATGCAAAAGCAGGTTGAGCTGGCGGGCATGCCAGCACCCCGGGCCATCGGTATTGATGAGATCTCCATCCGCAAAGGACATAACTACCGGGTCATCGTCAGTGACCTGGATCGGGGGCGTCCTATCTGGGTCGGTGGTGAAGGTCGCAAAGAGGCTGACATCGACCTGTTTTTCCAGGCATTGGGCGAGAACAAGAGCGCTCGCATCGAACTGGCGGCGATGGACATGTGGAAGCCGTTCCGTAACTCGGTCATGAACAACGCACCGCAGGCGCGGATCATCTATGACAAGTTCCATATCATGCGCCACCTCTCAAAGGCTCTCGATGAAGTCCGGCGCCGTGAATACAAACGTCTCCGCGGCAAGGACAGGAGTTACATCAAAGGCCAGCGATATACCTTGCTCTCGCGACGCGAGAACCTGAATCTGGATGGCAGACGAGCCCTGAAAAAACTGCTCCAGGCCAACCGGCGTCTGAACACCGCCTACGTCCTCAAGGAAACCTTCGGCCAACTCTGGGACTACCGTACCGAGCGCGGCGCGCGTGCCTTTTTCGAGCGCTGGAAGGACAGTCTGAAATGGCAGCGATTGGCGCCGTATCGCAAGTTTGCTGAGCTGATTGAATCCCATTGGGATGGCATTGCTTCCTATTGTGATGCTAAGAATAAAGTCAGTCTTGGATTGGTCGAAGGGGTCAACAACAAAATCCGGGTCCTGCAACGACGCGCCTATGGCTATCGTGATGAGGAATTCCTCAAACTGAAAATCATTGCGGCATTTCTTCCGCCACTACCCAGAAATGCCAATATCAACCCACACGTTTCCGCGTAGACCCAATTAAGTTAATGGGCCACAGCGGTACAGTTCCCGGATCTCTTGCCGCCGAAGACATCCGGGCGGCGTTGGAGGGCCTGGAACAAGCGGTGACAGCCGGCCCGGATCGACCCCTGAAAGCCGACCGTAACGATTCAGAAGACGATGAAAAACGCGAACCGTTAGTAAGCATGGCGCATCGCGCCCTGCCACTGATCGAGATGCTCAAATCAGCAATGCAAGAAAACGATTACGTCATTTGGGACAGGTGACCGCTGATCGATTTTACTATTGTTCCCCACCCTCCGGCCACAGCGCCTTACTCAGTATGGCCATCGTTACAGCATTCCCGATGAGCACAAACATGAACATTGTTGTGGATTCTATCGGCGCAGCTTCGGCCGCCGGGAGGATTCCGGACCGGAACAGGTCAAGGGACTGGCAACACGCTAGAATAGCCGCAGCATCTGCGAAAGGTTAAACGTCATGTTCATCGCGATGAACCGGTTCAAAATCTCGCCCGGTTTCGAGGAAGGCTTCGAGAAGGTCTGGCGCGAACGCGACACCTACCTGTCCGAGGTCCCGGGTTTCCAGTCTTTCGCGTTGCTGAAGGGTCCGCAAGTCGAAATGCCGGGCGGCGACGACTATGTACTCTATGCGAGCCACACCATCTGGGAGTCCCGCATCGCCTTTGAGGCGTGGACGGAATCCGATCATTTCCGCAAAGCCCACGCCCAGGCGAGCGCACCCAAGGGAACCTACCTCGGCCATCCGAACCTAGAGACGTTTGAGGAGGTCCTTTAGACGCATCCGCGCTGTTTGAATGCCGGATAAAAAGGACTGCTTAACACTCTAAAACGGACACCCCGATGCGACGAGCGTACCTTCGTTCGCACTTCCGCTTCCGGCAAATAAACGCCCTTCTGGGCGCTTTCTTTTGCATTCCCACTGGCGGGCTGAAAGAGGTGGATTCTAGGGGATGTAGGCGAAGTACAACATCGGAAACATAAAAACGGCAACGACATAGGCCATCCATTCGAATCCGCGTCCTTCGAGCCTTCCGATGTAATGTCCAACGATGACTATGATTGTAACGACGTAGTAAAGCGCTATGAGAATGTTTTCCATGAGGAGATAACGAACCAATCAGGCTGGGCCGAGCTCGGTCGTTTCAGCGAAACGCTTGTCGTATTCAACGACGTGGATGTCGTATCCGGTTCTGGGTAGCTTTTCGACACCGGGGCAAACGACTTTGCCGGTGTTGCTGTACGCTAAACGCACCGGAGGGGGAGTCCAGTTGAATTCTCTGTGCTTCATGTTCCATCTCCCGCCAAAAGGGACGAACTAGCATCGGTAACGGCAATAAGGGCTTCTCCCTTTAATTGGGTGGCAGTGCGGGAAGTTGGGACATGCCGAATATCAAAGGCCATCTTATTTTGCCCCGCCTGAATCGCCCATAAGGCCATGAAACGGCCTTCGTAGCCGACCATACGAGCTATGCGCCAAGGACAGCACTCTACATAGCGCCCTTCGGGGCGCTTTCTTTTGCGGCCTTTGAGGGTGGGCCAATTGACCTATGCTTATGCGACTTCTGTGTCGGTTCACTCGTGGATGAGGTGGTCGGCGAAGAACGCGTTAAGAATCCGTTCGGATCGCAGGTCGAGCTGGACATAGCGCAAGCCCACAATGCAGCCAAGTTCAGTGTCAATCGTTTTGAGGTAGAGCATCTGGCAGCGTAATCCCAATGTTCTACTGCCGTGACCCACGGGCAACGCGATGGCCGCGCTTATGCAGGGCGCATTGAGCGGATTGATGTTGCTACCTTGGGGACGAATGAAGTGTGCATTTTCGACTGAGCATCGTACCTGCAGCCCATCCGGAGAAATATTAAAAATCTCAACTGAGAATGTACGGCCCGTATCGGTTACAAAAGCCGCCTGGATGTTCAGCGGAACCCGAGGGTAGCGTCGCTGTTCGTCAAGGTTTTCTATCTCCTGCCATAGCAGGCTCCGATTGCTGCTCGCCTCGTCAACATTTGAACTGTTCACATCTCACCATTATTAGTCTGGAGTTGTTTGATGAGCCGCGGGGGAAAGATTCAGACCCTCGAATAGCTGGACTCGGACGTGATTCGGCAAAGCATCCAGCACAGTTGGGTCGGAATCGATGCTGACCCTAACCCTGTCGGCCAAATCACAGATTTGTGCATTGTTCCAACCAAATCCGGTCGCATCAGGCGCCACCAAACCAAGATGTTTAGCTGCCAGAAAAATGCAGCCGTTTAAGGTTAATTCCGTCTCCCAGTCGTAACCGCAATAGCTTTCCACCGTCAGGTCGAGGTTCACTTTATGCATCTCTCCGGCAACCAGAGGGCGCCATGAAGTACATTTTCCTGATGGCGTCCGTATCGCGAAAAACTTTAGCTTGGGGCAGGCCATAATCGACTAATCAAGCGATGGTGGGCATTACCCCTTGTCAGCAGCAACAGGCCCGATGTAGATCCCCGAATATGCGGCCTGACACGGTATTTCGCAGTGGCCGCTTCTGGCCTATTCTGTTGAAAAAGTCCGATTCGCCGTCGGTCGCGACGTGTGCAGAAAAACCGACCGCGTAGGATCGCCTGTAAGCGACGATCGGCACTCCGGGAATGGTTTAGCGACCCGCAAATATATCGAAATCGTATGCGGTACGACTTTTTCAACACAATAGATCGACTGCTGCCGAAATCGTCACGTCGAAGTTTGGCCGGAATGTCTTCGATAGTGGACATCAATTCACATGGCGGAACTCTCGGAGCAAGTCTTAGCTCCGCTTATAGTTTGTCAGATCGAGTCTGACTTTTTACACATAGTTCCCTCGCAAGCGGACTCCTACGGAGTTGCGAATATAGGAACCTGGTTGTTAGTGAACACAGACCTGTCTCAGTTTAAGGAACGCTTACGCTCAGATTCACAATACGTCTCCGCGGGAACGCCTTTTTAATAAGAAGCATTCGCATGTATTAAACGATTACCATCGGCCGTTTTTCGAAGTACGGTATAGCGTGCTCGAACGTGATCATGCATGGCGTTGAAGTGATCCTTGTAAATTGACCGGCCCCTTAAAATTCTCGAAGACGGCTCGTATCGAGATACTTCGACCGCAAAAGCCTATGAACGCGGCGGCTATCCACTGAAGCAAATTGGCGCCTGTTCGGATCGCGCTACTTGCGCGTCAATCGGATTGTGGAGACTTCCTGCGCCGCGAGGGCAAAAGGCAAGACCTGGTACCCAACTCCGCATTTACCTATTCGTTTAAGAACTTCACTCGACGTTTTTTGCGTTTGATCGTCGACGCCGGGCTTAGAGCTCCATCGGGATCTTGAAATGCGCTTGCATGATCCTGTTACGGTGCTCGATGAGAATTGGATCGACCGCGGCGGCGACGTCGGCCGGCGTATTCTCGAACATTGGCCGGACGCCGGGGTCGAGCGGGCATTCCTCGGGCGGTTGGATGACGACGAGATTACTGAATGCAGCCCAGTAGAAATCAGCCGCCGTCAGCTGTGCACCGATCAGGTAATCGTTGCCTTTATCTTTCTGCGCCGTGAGCATCTCGGTCAGGAGTTCGAGAAGCGCGATCGTGCGCTGATTGGCTAGCGCGACGTCGGTCTCGTTATAGCCGTATTTGTCGCACATACTGACGACGCCTTCCGGCGCCTCGCCGGATTCCATTGCCGGCCGGAACATGTCGAGACGTCGGTTCCAGCCAAAGCCGAGTTCGCCGCAGATCTCGTGACCGAGACCGAACAGCTGTACCCTTTCGGTTCCGCGCTGCGGGACCAGTGGTTTATCTGGTGCGAGCCGCTCGAGGAGCAGCAGGATGTCGTCCCAACGATTGATCGGCTTCTCGTCATTCCAAGCGACTACCGGGGCGCTGTTAACCCCCGACCAGGCGACGATTTCGGGATTGGGGCCGCCGGCTTGCTGGGGTCCGACGAAGTAGTCGAGACCTTTGTGTTCCATCATGGCCTTGGCGGCCTGCCCCCAGGGACTCGGGAAGCCCTGCACCAGGATGATGCGCAAGCCGTCAGTGCTTATCGCTTTATCAATATCGACATATTCCATTTTTTATCCTTTCATCGTTATCGTGTTGTTATCGCGCCGGGGTACGCGCATAAGCTCGCGGTCGCCCCTATTTCGTGACCAGCGACAGTATATTGCTGTCGTCTTTCGCTAAATCTGCTTCAAGCTTCTCGAAATCCGTTGGGTGGGGTACGGCAATGCCGCGTTGGCACGCCGGGCGTGCTTCGAGACGGTCCATCCACGCCTTGAGGTTATCCAGACCGTCGATGTTGGTGCCGCCCCAGAAATAAATGCGTACCCAGCACCAGTTCGCGATGTCCGCGAGCGAATAGACGTCGCACAGGTAGTCGCGCCCTTCGAGTTGTTTGTCGAGCACTTCGTACAGACGCCTGCACTCATTGTGGTAACGGTCGATCGCGGCCGGGATCTTCTCGGGAAAATAACGAAAGAATACGTTCGACTGTCCCATCATCGGTCCGATGCCGGCCATCTGGAACATCAACCACTGTGTGACACGCGATTCGCCCTTGTCGTCCAGCGGCATGAGCTGCCCGGACTTTTTCGCCAGGTAGAGCATGATCGCGCCCGATTCGAAGATCGCCAAATCATCGTTGTCGCGATCGACGATAGCCGGGATGCGGCCGTTCGGGCAGAGCTTGAGAAACGATTCCTCCTTCTGTGCGCCGGTCATGATATCGATATGGTGGGTGGTGTACGCCATGCCGATTTCCTCGAGCATTACGGAGACTTTCCACCCGTTCGGCGTGGCGTCGGTATACAGATCAATCATGTTGCTTGTTGCTCCTTTGAATTCTTCGAATTTTTACACTAATCGGTGTTTTATCAGGCAAAAAAATTTCCGCCGTGCCCTACTCAGTCGAGCGTGGACAAGGCGGTATCAACGTAGTGCATTATCTGTGCATTGGGACGACGGGCGCGCACCATCGCGGACAGGCCCATCACCGTACCCATTAAAAAATCGGCCATGACTTCGGGCTTCTTATGCGGGGCAAGGTCTCCCACTGTCCTTGCGCCGCGCAATGCGTTGGCGAAGCCGTGTCGGAACCGCTGCAAAAATCCTTGCACGCGATCGGCGACCTCCTCCGACTGTGCCACGTCGCTCTGTGCGGTCAGACAGAACAGGCACCCGCGGTTCTCTTTCAGCTGCCCTCTTTGGGACGCCATGATACCGAAGACGTGTACGATTTCTGGCCGCCCGGCGCCCGCCGATTCCAGCGGCGCGACGAGCACTTCAATGGCGCGCTCTTCATATCGTTTGAGGGCTTCGATAAACAAGCCGCGTTTACTGCCGAACGTGTTATACAGCCCTTTGCGATCAACGCCGGTCTCGTTTTCCAGGTCTGCTAACGACGTGCACTCATAGCCCTCGCGCGCAAACAAGCCCAGGGCGCGATTGGTAACGATGTCGACATCGAATTCACGGGGGCGGGCCATGCGTATTATTTACAACTATCGGTGTAAAAAAGCAACCCCTAATGGTTGGGTGAATGCCAACAATGGTACGCAGATTCTCACCAGCTTTTCGTCTCGTCGCGATGCTCAAGAGATTTTTAGTGGACCAAGATTCCGAAATTTTACGGACATCTGGCTACCGCCGCTCCGCTAACGGTGTCATCTTGGTGATGCTCAGGAATTGCAGGGTTTGCTATTTTACACTACGTGGTGTAAATAATACGCATAGTCCGATCGCGTAACGAATAAAAGGAGCTGGCAATGGCCGTATGCGTCACACTCGACCTTACGATTGACACTGACAAGATGGGCGAATTTCTGGCCGCAATCAAAGGCGCCGCGCCTGAAACCCGCGCCTACGATGGGTGCCAATCATTCGATATTTGGATCGACCAGGATAAACCCGGCCACGTATTGTTTTACGAGATTTGGGACACGCGCCAGCATCGGGAAAAATACATCCAGTGGCGCACCGAAACCGGAGTAATGGAAGCACTTGGCAACATGATGTCGGCGCCGCCGACAATCGTCGTCTACGATAAATTCGACGGGTGAACCTTGCCTTTGTAGCCGGCCTATTTGCCCGAAGTGTCATTGTAACAGGGCTGGCGGAGGAACCCGCTGCCTGCTCGGTCTCATCGGAGGAAGACATCGATGTCATTAGCTGAGAAGTTGAACGAGATTAAAGAAGGGGCGCAAAAAAGGATCCCAGCCGACCGGTTCGAGATTATGTTGCGCGCGACCAAAAATTTGCGGGCGTCGGGCATTATGGACGGGGTGCTGAAAGTGGGCGACCGATTGCCCGACTTCGAGCTGAAAAACGCCGAAGGCGATAGTGTTCGCTCGTCCGACCTGTTGTCCCAAGGCGCGGTGGTGCTGACTGTCTTCCGCGGTAGTTGGTGACCCTACTGCATTGCAGAGCTGTATGCTTTGCAGGAAATTGCAGCCGAACTTAAAGAAAAGAACGTCACCGTCGTCGCAATCACCCCGCAATCTCCGGACCATAGCTTGATCATGCGCGAAAAGAACAAGATAAACTTCGATCTATTGTCGGACCCGGGCAACGAATATGCCGCAAAATTGGGCCTCAAGTTTGCGCTCCCAGACGACCTACGTGAAGTCTACTCAGGTTTCGGCATCGATCTTCCGACCCACAATGCGGAAGATAGCTGGACCTTGCCCATGCCGGCCCGGTTCGTGATCGGCCAGGATGGGATCGTTCGCGCGGCCGACGTAGACCCGGATTACACCAACCGTCCTGAGCCGCAAAAAACCTTGAACGACATCGCGAACCTGTAATACGTGGCAATTCCGCGATTCCGGGGACAGTTTACTTATCTCGGCACCGATTTGGGTGAAAAATATCGAGATAAGTAAATTGTCCCCGGAACTCCCGCGTTTCCTAACCGGAGACCGACTCAATGACCGACACCAACATTCGAATTGTCACTGACATGTTGAAGTCCCTGCTCGCTGGCGATATGGTAAAAACTGTCGACTATCTAAGCGACGAGGTGATCTACCACAACAAGCCGTGGGGGCCGGTGAATGGGCACGCGGGCGTTCGCGAGGTGCTTGACCCATGGATCCATCGTCCGGCAAGCGCGCTTAAGATCATGGAAATACTTCATAGCGTCGCCGATGGGGAGGTTGTGATGAATGCGCGCATTGAACGCTGGGAGAACGCCGATGTTACCGTTGATTTACCTTGCGCCGGGGTCTTCGTCGTTCGCGACGGACTGATAGCGCAGTGGGACGACTATTGGGATGTGGTGACGTTGCAGCCTCTCCTCGACACGCTTTAGCGCTGGTTGAGAGAATGCAAAAGACTCGATCCGGGATCGATGAAGGCGCCGAATATTCTAAGATCAGATGTGAGCTAATACACCTGATTTAACGATTTGTTAGACCGATCTTCGCGCGCTCAGGCATCCCGATAAATCTGCGCGCCCTTCTCACGAAACTCGATGGCTTTCTCCGTCATACCTCGTTCGAGCGCGGATTCGTCGCCGCTCACACCGTGCGCCGCGGCATAGTCGCGCACCTCCTGAGTGATCTGCATCGAGCAGAACTTCGGCCCACACATCGAGCAGAAGTGCGCCACCTTGTGGCCTTCCTTAGGCAGGGTCTGGTCGTGAAATTCGCGTGCGCGATCGGGGTCGAGGCTCAGATTGAATTGATCCTCCCAGCGGAACTCGAAGCGTGACTTTGACAGCGCGTTGTCGCGGATCTGTGCACCGGGATGACCCTTGGCGAGGTCGGCCGCATGCGCGGCTATCTTGTAGGTGATGATCCCGTCCTTGACGTCGTCCTTGTCGGGCAGCCCCAGGTGTTCCTTGGGCGTGACGTAGCAGAGCATCGCCGTGCCGTACCAGCCGATCATCGCGGCACCGATGGCTGAAGTGATGTGGTCGTAGCCGGGGGCGATGTCGGTCGTCAGCGGTCCCAGCGTGTAGAACGGCGCTTCGCCGCAGGTCTCGAGCTGCTTGACCATGTTTTCCTTGATCAAGTGCATGGGTACATGGCCTGGGCCTTCGATCATGACCTGCACGTCGTGCTTCCAGGCGATCTGGGTCAGCTCGCCCAGGGTTTCGAGTTCGGCGAACTGCGCTTCATCGTTGGCGTCGGCGATGCTGCCCGGCCGCAGGCCGTCACCGAGGGAGAAGCTCACGTCATAGGCCTTCATGATCTCGCAGATCTCTTCGAAGTTATCGTACAGAAAGCTCTCGCGGTGATGAGCGAGACACCACTTAGCCATGATCGAGCCGCCGCGCGAGACGATTCCGGTGACGCGCTTAGCGGTCAGCGGAACGTAGCGCAGGCGCACGCCCGCGTGGATGGTGAAATAATTGACACCCTGCTCCGCCTGTTCGATCAAGGTGTCGCGAAAGATCTCCCAGGTCAGATCCTCGGGGCCGCCTTCGACCTTCTCCAAGGCCTGGTAGATAGGCACGGTACCGATCGGCACTGGCGAGTTCCGAATGATCCACTCGCGCGTCTCGTGAATGTTCTTGCCGGTAGAAAGATCCATCACGGTGTCAGCGCCCCAACGGGTCGCCCAGGTCATCTTGGCAACTTCCTCTTCGATCGACGACGTCACCGCAGAATTACCAATATTGGCGTTGATCTTCACCAGAAAGTTGCGCCCGATGATCATCGGTTCACTTTCGGGATGGTTGATGTTGGCCGGGATGATCGCACGCCCGCACGCGACTTCGTCGCGCACGAACTCAGGCGTCATCTCCGCTGGGATGGACGCGCCGAAATCGACGCCTCGGTGAATGCGTCCGAAATCGTAATCTTTGAGCGCTTCGAGTTTTAGATTTTCGCGGATCGCGATGAATTCCATCTCCGGGGTGACGATGCCCTGCCTGGCATAATGCATCTGCGTAACATTCCTGCCGGGCTTCGCGCGACGCGGCTGGCGATTACGTGCAAAGTGCAGGTGCGCCAGGCTCGGATCGCGCGCCCTCTCGCGCCCGTAGCTCGAACTGAGATCACTCAGGATTTCAGTGTCGCCCCGTTCCTCGATCCATGCGGTCCGCGCGCCCGCCAGACCCTTGCGTAGATCGATGTCGACCGTTGGATCCGTGTAGGGGCCCGAGGTGTCGTAGACGGTGATCGCCGGATTCGGTTCGCTGCCCTCGAGTCCGGCCGTCGCGTGCTGATCAATCTCGCGCATCGGTACCCGGATGTCAGGGCGGCTACCCTCGACGTAAATCTTTCGCGACCGCGGAAACGGCTGGATCGCCTTTTGATCGACGGTTGCGGACTCACGCAGGGGAGTTTTAGGGACAGCACTCATCTCGGCACCTCGTTACGTTGCTTGCGTCATTATCGCGCTGCGTCTAGGAGGGCCACTGCTTCCCTACGCCGGCATGAACCGGTTCAGGTTCGAAGGGTATGTTCTCAGCCCCGGCGGAGGAGCACCCCTAGCTTCGCTCGATGACTCCACTATAGGCGAATAGAGTCCGTTTGCAAGCGGCTGGGCGGCACTCGACGGCGGCCTTGCTAATATCTCTACAGCCCGTTTTCGACTCTCCTGCGGAAAGAGGACATGCCATGAACAGACTCGCATCCTTGTCGCATTCCACCTATCTCAAAAAGACGGCATTGTACGAACGATGGGCGCCCGAACCGCTACACGCGTTTGGTCGCCTGGCGGAAGCGTGCTTTCAGGATGGGGCCCTGTCCCGTCGTGAAAAGGAGTTGATCGCCGTCGGCTCCGCCCACGTGCTGCGCTGTCCGTATTGCATTGACTATCACGTTGGATTGGCGCTCGAGGCGGGCGCGGGAAAGCCCGAAATCGCCGAAGCGATCTGGGTTGGCGTCGCCATGGGCGCCGGCGCCTGCTACGGCCATGCTGCGATCGCAATGCAGTCGATGGACGGCGGTTCGGGTGAATACTACGCCCCGGATACGAAAGAGCGATTAGGCGATTTGGCGGCGCTCCACCCGGCCGCCTACGGAGCGTACACCGAGCTGCATCACGCGGCGTTCAGCGACGGCGCACTCAAGCGGAAATTCAAGGAACTCATCGCCGTCGCATGCGCGCACAATACGCGTTGTCCGTTTTGTATCGACACCCACGTGCGCGCTGCGCTTGACGCGGGATACGAACGGAAAGAGATCGTCGAAGCCGTGTGGGTCGCGATTGAAATGGGCGCCGGCGCCTGTTTCGGTCACGCCGGTCTGGCGGCGGCAATTATGGAAGAAGGGCCGTAAACACGGTGGCCTTGAAAACACGGACGAGCGGGGTCAAGTGATCGCAGCTAAATGCCGGTCGAAACAGCAGCGATTAGTCGTAGGACGGGAGCGTTAGAAAGGCACGTACGCCAGTTTCTAGAAAATCACCTTCGACGTAGGGACATGGCACGGTCCGGGCCTTTATGCGCCAACCTTTCGGCGTGCGCACCAGTTCGTCGTGATAAACGGCGCCAATCAACCAATTGTTGCGAGTGCCATCGTCGCGAACCTGAACGTGCACGGCGTGAACAGGCGTACTCGCTCGCGCCGTATCGCCTTCAAGTGCAACGATATGAGGCGACACCAGGTGCTGTGTCCAGAAGCAGCGATCATGGTAGTGCTTGAATTTCGCTATACCGTCTGGCATAGAAAAGTCGATAAGGGATCCGCGTAACCGATAGAGTATTTTTGCGTCTTCAGTGAAAGACTGGGGTAAAAGCTCGTCATGCATTTTTTCGTCGAAGGCCCTCGCGACCTGTTGGATCACGTGCGCAATGGCGATTCGATCTTCAAGCGTGCGAATTTCTGTCATAACGTTTGCGCTCTAGCATCATCCCGATTCAATAATATAACAGGCTGATCTCGTACACGGCGGTTTCAAGCACCTGTGCGGCGGTTCCACCGGCAATCGCTCGTCCGATCTTTTTCAGTGTATACATCAGCGCGCGTCGAGAATCGCAAGCGTGCAGCGCGAAATACACACGAGCCGGCCCTGCTCGTCGGTAATCCGAATTTCCCAGACGTGCGTACTGCGTCCCATGTGCAGCGGCGACGCGCGGCCGTAGACGTATCCTTCGCGCACCGAACGAACGTGATTGGCGTTGATCTCGAGGCCGACGCACATCTTCAAATTTGCATCGATACAGAAGTACGC
The DNA here is from genome assembly GCA_963662545.2 of Gammaproteobacteria bacterium. Classification (GTDB taxonomy): domain Bacteria; phylum Pseudomonadota; class Gammaproteobacteria; genus JAYYZW01. The sequence continues at coordinate 1,600,762 of CAXXLL010000002.1, read as the reverse complement.
GGCAGTCGAGGCCAGGGTTTCGGCCAGCACCAGCGATGCGCCGCCGTGCAAAATGCCCGCCGGCTGGCGGGTTCGATCGTCCACCGGCATGCGCGCCGTCAGCCAATCGTCCCCAGCCTCCAAGAATTCGATACCGAGGCGCCCGGGCATGAGCTTGGCGGAAACGCGCGCCGCTTCGGCGACTGGATCCGGGTGTTTCCATATGCTTGCGCTACTCATTAGTTGGTCGTCTCCAGTGCTTTCAGATTGGGCCGGTCATGTGGGCTCAGCTACACTATATGGGGCTATGAGAATGATACGACGCTTTGTTATTCCTAACGGTGCGCAATCTTTCGCCCGCCTGCGGCAAAATACGATCTGACTCGTCGTTCGGAACAATTTTTTAACACGCTCCTGTTCGAAGTCGAAATCATGCGCTTACCCATTGCTTTTCTCGCCATCGTGACGCTGATCCTCGCGTTCAGCGTCCAACCGATCGAGGCGCAGCAATCTCCGGTTGAAATCTGGGACGCCTTGCTCAAACCCCACCACTTTCCCGGCATCGGGATCGTGGAGGACGCGACAGTGATCGATATGAGCGCGCCCTACCGATCTGAAGACGCGGCGGTTACCCCAATTCGCATTAAAGCGATAATCCCGCAGACGCCTGAGCGCTACATCGAGACCATTCATCTCTTCGTCGACGACAACCCGGAACCCAAGGTCGGGACATTTCATTTTACGCCCGCGACCAGCCGGGCCAGTCTGGCCCTGCGGATCCGTATCGACAACTACACGAACGTGCGTGCCGTCGCGGTACTCAATACCGGCGAACATCACATGGTGAAGCGCTTCGTCAAGGCCCAGGGCGGATGCGCGATCCCCATTGCCATCGACTACAAGAAAGCGATGGCGGGCCTCGGCAAGATTCAACTTCGATCGCTCGACGAGTCGGCGGAAAACGGCGGAATGCCGACGCAGCTGCGCGTGCGTCATCCTAATTTCACCGGCATGCAGATGGACTATAAGATCTACGCGATCAGGCCTGCGCATTTCATCAAGACGATTCGAATCCTGCTGAACGGTGAACCGGTCATGACTGCCGAGACCGGCATTGCGGTCAGCGAGGACCCCAGCTTCCGTTTTTTTCTAAAGTCCGATTCGAGTGGTGAACTCACCGCAGAGATCTCGGACTCGAAAGGCAATAGCTGGCACGAAACGATCCTGCTTGCGCCATCCTGACGGCGCTCACCGCTCGCTACGTTTTACGCTTCCAAGGTGTCCACCGCGGCCTCGAGTCGCGCAGCCGCATCGTCCACTAAGCTGTGAACCAGCTCCCCGGCCCCGCGTAGATCGCCGATTAAATCCGCAGCTTCTCCGATGATGACCGGAGCGATGCGCGTATCGCCGACTTCGATCGCGGCGTCAAATGCATTGATCTCGCGCTCTAACTCATCGGCCAGCGCGCCCGGATCGTCCGTCCAGCGCCGAGTCATGTCGTTCGCGAGCGTACGCAGTGCATAGCCCGCCGGCCAGTTCCACCGCCTCAAACGATCAAATACGCTGCTGCGCACGGTATCGTCACCGCCTGCCTCGACCGCCCGCTGTTTCGCATTCGCATGGGCGAGCGCTTCACGGCAGGTGTAAAAACGTCTGCCCAGCATGGCACCCGCAGCGCCAAGTACCAGCGCCGCCGCCACACCGCGGCCATCATCGATGCCGCCGGCGGCGATCACCGGCACCGGCGCAACCCGATCGACGATCGCCGGCACCAACGGCAGGGTAGACCTGTGCCCCGCGTGGCCACCCGCCTCCGCACCCTGTGCCACGATCACGTCCGCGCCCGCAGTCCACGCTGCGACCGCCTGCGCCAGTGTCTGGACCTGGGCGATCAGGACACTGCCGGCTGATTTGATGCGGTCGGCGTACGGTGCGATGTCGCCGAACGACAGCAACACCGCCCGCGGACGACGTTCCAGTGCGAGGTCGAGTACCCCGGGCGCCTGGTCGAGACGCCAGGTGATGAAACCGATCCCAACGTCCGCCTCCCCGGCCTCGTCGAACTCCGCCCCGATCCATTCGGGTTCGCAATACCCACCGCCGATGAGGCCGAGTCCGCCCGCGTCCGACACGGCCGCCGCGAGCCGCCCGCCGGCGACCCGCGCCATGGGCGCGAGCACGATCGGGTGTTCCAACTCCAACAAATCAGTCAAGCGTGTCTTGAGTTTCATCAGTCGTCTCGTCGACCCGGTTGCAGCGAACCGCCAAGTTAACGCACACGCTTCGACCTGCGCAACGCGAACGGCTGGGCCGGACCCAGGACATACTGAATAACGCAGCTCGGAACGCTGATGCGATAGAATCGAGGTGGCAGCGGGGAACGATCCCCGCTCTTTTCCTTGTCCACCCAGATATTGCGGCTGCATCGAGCCGCCACCGGAAAAACCGTGTTTGATCGCTCATTCATCGTTCTTGAACTCGCCAACATCCTCGCGGGTCCGCTCACAACGATGAGCTTCGCCGAACTCGGAGCCCGGGTAATTAAACTGGAAAATCCGCGCACGCAAGGCGATGCAACCCGGGGATGGAAGCTGGTGAGCGAACCCCGGGACACCGATATCTCCGCCTATTTCGCCTGCGCCAACTGGGGGAAAGAATCGCTGGCCTGCAACTACATGAAGCCGGCCGGGCTCGAAGTAGCGCACGCGCTGGTTCGTCGCGCGGACATCGTCGTCGCGAGCTTCAAGCCCGGCGACGAAAATAAGTTGAAGCTCGACTACGCCACCCTGGCAGCGATCAACCCGCGCTTGATCTACGGGCAGATCACGGCCTACGGTCCTGACGATCCGCGCCCCGGATTCGATGCGATCCTGCAGGCCGAAAGCGGCTTCACGTTCCTGAACGGTGAACCCGATGGGCCACCGACGAAAATGCCCGTGGCGTTGGTCGACATCTTGCTTGCACACCAATTGAAGCAAGGCCTGCTCCTCGCGCTGCTCAAACGCGAACGCACCGGCCAAGGATCGCTGGTGATCACCTCGCTGCTCGAAGCGGGCGTTGCGTCGCTGGCTAACCAGGCGACCAATTACCTGGTCGCCGATACCGTTCCGCAACGCATGGGTTCGGAACACCCGAACATCGTGCCCTACGGCTCGATACTCGAGTGCAGCGACGGACGCGAACTCGTCATCGCCGCCGCAACCGAGCGCCAATATCGCGAACTCGTACGCGCGCTTGGGTTGCCGGAACTCGCCGAAGATCCGAAATTCGCCACCGGTCAACAACGCGTCGAACGCCGCACTGAGCTGCTCGACCGGATCCGCGCCCAGGCTGCGAAGATCGAATCGGACGAGCTCGCGCGTCGATTCGAGGCGGCCAAGGTGCCCTATGGATTCGTGAATGACATGGCCGCGGTGTTCGAGCAACCCGGGGCTCGCCATTTATTACTGGAAAGCGAGTGTGACGGGCGCCTCTTGCGCGGTGTCCGAACGGTGGCGCTTGGCGGGGACGCTGCGGTGTTGTCCACCCCTGAACCCCCGCCTCATTTTCACCAGCATGGGGAATCCATTCTGCGGGATTTTCTGGGGTACGAAGCCGCGGAAATCGAGCGCCTTGGCGCCGCGGGCGCCTTCGGCGACGCCGCTTGATACCAACTGTATACGGCTTTGAAATGCACTCGAAAATAGCCTGGAACGATGCCGGGGCGCGCCACCGTGCCGCGCGGCGAGTTCACAAGCGACGCCGATTGCAAAACCACGGGCATTTACATAGATTGCTCCGGCACCGCCCGAGCACGAAATTCAAGAGCACGTTCATATGGCCGACCTAATCGAACGACTGGGGATCAAACTTCCGATCTGGAGCGCGGGCATGGGAGGCGGACTCGCTGGACCCGCGCTGGTCGCGGCGGTATCCGATGCCGGAGGCTTCGGCGTCCTCGGCGCGGGCGCCGTACCGAGCGATCTCGTCACTTCGCTGATCGCGACCACCCGCGAACTTCTTACACGTCCTTTCGGCACCAATATCATCATGCCGATGTCCGACGATGCGGATATCGAAGCGTGTTTCGAGGCACGCGTACCGGTCCTCGTATTGTTTTGGGGCGATCCGCAACCTTTCGTCGGCGATGCGCATAAGCGCGACATGTTCGTGGTGTCGCAGGTCGGCAGTGCCGCTGAAGCGGTGGCCGCCGCCGACGCGGGCGTCGATGCCGTCATCGTGCAGGGCACCGAGGCTGGCGGGCACGTGAAGGCGCTGGAATCTCTGAAAGTGACCCTGCCCCAGACAGTTTCGGAGTTGGGTCCCATTCCCATAATCGCCGCGGGCGGGATCGCAACCGGCGCCGACATCGCCGAGGTACTCGAGTTGGGTGCACGCGCCGTCTCCATCGGAACGCGCTTCGTCGCGAGTGAAGAGGCTTTTGCGCTCGGTGAATACAAGGATCGCATCGTCAAATCCACGGCCGCAGACACGGTCTTGACCAAGCTGTTCGACCTCGGCTGGCCGGACGCCAACCACCGCGTCATTCGCAATAAGACCTACGACGACTGGGAAAAAGCCGGCGAGCCGGCACCGGGCGATCGACCCGGCGAAAACGACGAGATCGGCACGATTACCCTGGGAGATCAGAAGATCCCCTTGTCGCGTTATACCGTCATTCCTCCGATGGAAGGGTTTGAGGGCGACCTCGAAGCTTTACCGCTTTACGCAGGAGAGTCGGTCGAACGGATCGACCGCGTCATGCCGGCCGCGGAGATCGTTCAACAATTGGTAGACGAACTCCGCAGCGCGACCCGCTGATCGCCATCGAAGAGGCTTAAATCGACATGCGCGTCACGCAGCCACTGCAGCGAAACACCCAACAGATACCCGATCAGATCGCGACGATCGACGGCGAGCGTCGTCACACCTGGGTACAGCTCGCGGACCGTATCGCGCGGCTCGCGGGTGGACTCCAGCAACTTGGGGTCGCACCCGGCGATCGCGTCGCGATTGTCGCTCTAAATTCCGATCGCTACCTTGAGGTATTCTTCGCCGTTCCCTGGGCGGGGGGCATCATCGTTCCAGTAAATTACCGGTGGTCGGCGCCCGAAATTGCGTATGCCCTCAACGATTCCGGTACCAAGGTCCTGTTCGTCGACCGGGAATTCTGGTCGCTGGTCCCGGAGCTCCGAGAACAGGTCGACCACGGGCTCAAAATTGTTTGCGTCGATGCCGATCTCGACGGCCGCGATGCCACGCACGACGGACTGGTCGAAAACTCGCAACCGATCGAAGAATACCCCAACGATTCCGATACGGTTTCCGGCATCTTTTATACCGGTGGGACCACGGGGCGTGCGAAAGGCGTGATGCTAACCCACGCAAACCACGTCACCAACACCCTGCAATTCGTGACCATGGTCGGCGCGCTACCGGACACCATTTACCTGCATGCCGCGCCGACTTTCCACATCGCCGATGCACAGTACGTCTACCTGATCACGCATATCGCCGGCCGGCATATTTTCATGCCCCGCTTCGATCCGGCGGCCTGTGCACAGGCCCTGCAAGACCACCACGTCACCGACACCATCCTCGTTCCCTCCATGATCCAGATGCTGCTCGAACAGCCGGGCTTTAAAAAATTCGACCTCACGAAATTCAAGAGGTTGTTCTACGGCGCGTCGCCCATGCCGGAAGCGCTGGCCGTTGAATTGGGCAAAAAACTCCCGTGGGTGGAGGCGTTTCACCTGTACGGCCAGACCGAAGCCGCACCCCTGCTGACCGCCCTGCCCTCGCGCTATCACACCTCCGTTGGGCCCGCCGCGGGACGCTTGCGCTCCTGCGGCTGCGCCCTGCCCGCGGTCGATCTCGAGATCGTCGACGAGGATGGCAAGGAAGTGCCGCGCGGCGAGATCGGTGAGATCGTCGCGCGCGGCCCTAATATTATGAAAGGGTACTGGGGGCGCGACGATTTGACCGTCGAAACCCTGCGCGGCGGCTGGCTACACACCGGCGACGTCGCTCATATGGACGAAGCCGGATTCATCTTCATCGGCGATCGTTTGAAAGACATGATCATCTCAGGCGGAGAAAACGTGTATTCGACCGAAGTCGAGAACGCGATGTATCAGCACCCGGATGTCGGGCAATGTGCCGTCATCGGCGTTCCCGATGACAAATGGGGCGAGCGCGTACACGCTGTGGTGGTGCCAGCCGAAGGCGCCAGTCCCGACGCCAGGGATCTCATGGCCCACTGCCGAACATTGATCGCGGACTTCAAATGCCCCCGTTCGATCAGCTTTAGCGAGGTCCCCCTGCCGCTTTCCGGCGCCGGCAAGGTGCTCAAGACGGAGCTGCGCAAGCCTTTCTGGGAAGGCAAGGAGAGCAAAGTCAATTGAACTGTTCCAACATCGAAGCCCGGTAGCGGATCGCACGTTCGCGGGACCCTACGGGAAAGGAGAATAAATCTTTGAAACTGGGAATGAACATTCGAAACTGGGGTCCGACCGCAACCCCTGATTTTCTTCGCGCCTGCGCGGAGGCCGCCGACCGCTCGACGCTGGACGCGATCTGGTTCAATGATCACATCGGTCTGCCGCCGACAATTGACAACAACGATTACGGTATCCCCGACGACATGGGAGCGATCCTGGATCCGCTGGCGTTCGGCAATTTCCTCGCCGCCGTCACCCGCCGAATCCACTTCGGAACGGCCGTTTTGATCATTCCTTATCGGTCCGCGATTTTGACCAACAAACTCATCGCGACCATTCAGGTGCTGTCGAACGACCGCTTTTTGCTCGGTATCGGACCCGGCTACCTCAAGGAAGAATTCAAGGCGCTGGGCGTGCCGCGAACACGCCGCGGCAAGATAACCGACGAGACGCTCGCATTCCTGCGCGAGACTTCGACCAATCCGCTGATCGAATCGAACGGCCAGCCCTTTCTGCTCAATCCGACCCTGAGCCTCCCACCCATTTACATCGGCGGCAAGGCGGAAATCGCGATTCCACGCTCGCTCAAATACGGAGACGGCTGGATGCCGGTCGGCCTGTCGCCCGAACAGCTCGAGGGTGAGATCAAGTCCTTTCGGCAACAGGCCGCGGACCTCGACAAGAATCCGCCTGAGATCGTCGCTATGAAGACGCTGCCACTGGAAGACATGGCCCAGGCAAGCGAACTCGCGCAAGCCTATCAAGACGCGGGAGTCACGCACCTTGTGCATACCCAGGGTTACGACAGTCCGGCGCAGTACGCGGAAATCGTCGATGCGATCGACGGGTCGATACGTGCTGGACTAAGCTAGCCCGTAACCCGAAATTGCCATTTTCGGCGGTACGCATGAATTACCAAACGATTACCGTTGAGCCCATGACGCCCGCCATCGGCGGCATCGTTGCCGGCGTCGATATTTCCGAAGACCTGCCAGATCCGGTCATCCGGGAAATCCGTTCCGCACTGCTCGATCGGCTGGTGATCTTCTTTCGCGGGCAGTCTCTGAACCCCGCTCGACTCGTCGACTTCGCGAAACACTTCGGTGAAATCGGCTACTACCCGTTTGTCGAAGGCATGGCGGACCAACCGGAAGTCGTCGAAGTCGTAAAAAGGGAGGACGAGGCGATCAATTTCGGCGGGCTGTGGCACACCGATACGAGTTATCTCGAAACACCGCCCCTGGGGTCGATTTTGTACGCCAAAGAAGTACCTTCAAGCGGCGGCGACACACTTTTCGCCAACATGTATCTGGCTTACGAATCCCTGTCCGACACCATGAAGGACCTGCTTGACGGACTGCGGGGCGTGAACAGTTCAGAGAAGCCCGATGCCGCAGTGACGCGGACGCACCGGATTGCGGAAAGCCCGAAGGACGCCACGGACGTCGTCACGACATCGTCCCACCCGATCGTGCGCACTCATCCCGAAACCGGACGCAAGTGTCTTTACTGCAGCAATGCGCATACCGTGAACCTCGAAGGAATGACGCCGGAAGAAAGCCGTCCGTTGCTCGAGTACGTTTATAGTGTTCAGCAGCGCGATGATTTCGGCTGTCGGTTTCATTGGGAACCGGGATCCGTCGCTTTCTGGGATAATCGCTGCGCGCAGCACAATGCGCTCAACGATTACCATGGGCACCGGCGGGTGATGCACCGGGTCACGCTGGAGGGCGACAGGCCCGTCTGAGATAAATAATCGAATTAAAGGGAGGACGACCCATGGCAGAGCGATTTTTCAGTGAAGACGAATTGCGGGAGATGGAGAAGCGTACCGTCGACCGCTTGACGGACGCGATCGAATCAGGCGATTCGGAAAAGGCAAAGAAGATTGCGAAACGCATGTATAACGAATTCCTGAGCATGCATGATCTGTATCGCAACTGGATCACCGCAACGTTGAGTGAGGTTGGGCGGCGCTACGGCGATGCGGCGTTGGAGGAAATCATGACGGAGGGGGTCAGGGCCTGGTGGAAACCCATCGTCGCGAGCCTGCCAGACGGTCCCGATTCAATGCCGGCGAAGGTCAAGATGTTTGTCGCCGGCCTGCATGGTCACCTGCAACCACTTTCGATTACCGAGGACGATGAGAAGATTGCGATCAAGCTCTGCCCCTGCGGCAGCGGGGGGCGCTTGATCTCCGAAGGGAAGTACGAAGGAAAGGACGCGTTTCTGACCATCGAGAAGGCACAGCCGCTAACCTACGGCCGCAAGAATTTCCCGGTCTACTGCGCGCACGAATACGCGATGGAAAAAGTCGATATCGAGGAAAACGGCACGCCTTTCGTCGTCGTCGAACCGGCTGAGAAGCTCGGCAAAGAGTACTGTACGATGATCGTATACAAGGATCCGGACAAGGTCCCCATGAAATACTATGAGCGCCTGGGCCTGAAGAAACCGGCGTAACGAATGGGCGGAACACGCACCCGATTTCCGCTGCTGCGCCGCGCCAGACGCTTGAAATTCGGAACGGCTATTTACCGGATTAGACGATCCGGTTGTCTTTTTCGCTCCAGTAAGGATCCCGCAGCAGGCGCTTGTAAAGCTTTCCAGTCGGCAGACGGGGCAGTTCGCTTTCGAAATCGATCGAGCGCGGGCATTTCTGGTGCGACAGGTGTTCGCGGCAGAACGCGATTAATTCATGTTCGAGTGCGGGCCCCGGTTCGCTGCCCGGCATGGGCTCGACCACCGCCTTGACCTCTTCTCCGAGGTCTTCGTTGGGCACGCCGAAGACCGCGGCATCCGCGACTTTCGGATGGGTAATCAGCAGATTCTCGCACTCCTGCGGATAGATGTTTACACCGCCGGAAATGATCATGTAGGTCTTGCGATCAGTCAGGTATAGGAAACCGTCGTCATCGACGTATCCCACGTCACCGACCGTGCTCATCGACCCGTCATCTGATCGGGCCTCACGAGTCTTTTCTGGATCCTTGTAATACTCGAAAGGCGTCGCCGTTTTGAACCACACGGCACCGGGCGTACCCATGGGGCAGGCCTTCATGTCCTCGTCCAGGATGTGTAGCTCTCCCAGCAGCACCCGTCCGACCGTGCCCGGATGCGCAAGCCATTCGCCGGCATCACAGGCGGCAAAGCCGAGACCCTCGGTCGCGCCGTAATACTCGTGGATGATCGGCCCCCACCACTCGATCATGTCCCGCTTGATCGGCACCGGACAGGGGGCCGCGGCGTGCACGGCGAATTCCAAAGACGATACGTCGTAGCGGTTTCGCGCCGCTGGCGGCAGCTTCAACATGCGGCTGAACATGGTAGGGACGAGCTGGGTGTGTGTGATCCGATACTTTTCGATCAGGGCGAGATATTGCTCCGGGTCGAAGCGCTCCATGATGATCACCGTGCCCCCGATCCGGATCGTGAGGCTAACGGCCGCATTCGGCGCCGAGTGGTACAAGGGTGCGGGCGATAGATAAACCATGCCCTCCCGATAGCGCCACATACGAGTGAGAAATTCGTAGAGCGGCAGCAGCTCGTCGGGCGGCGAATCGGGCAAAGGCCGCAGGATGCCTTTGGGCCGGCCGGTGGTGCCGGACGAGTACAGCATGGCCGTACCGAGCCGTTCGTCCGCGATCGGCGTCGCGGGAAAATTCGCTACCGCCTGCTCGAAATCGACGAAGGGTCCATCGTCGCCGGTGGCGCCGACCATAAGATGCAGGCGTACATTCGGACACTGCGCCATGGCCGCGATTGCAACGTCGCGCATTTCACGCGAACTGATGACGACTTTTGATTCGCTGTTGTTGACGATAAAGGCCACCTCCTCTGCATTGAGATAGGAGTTGACGCAGGTGTAGTACAGACCGGCACGGGTTCCCGCTCCGCAGGCTTCGAGAAAGCGCGAATTGTTCTCCATGAAGATCGCATAGTGATCGAGCGGCACGAGGCCGCTTGCCCGCAACAGATGCGCAAGCCGATTGGTACGCGCCTCGTACTCGCCGTAAGTGACCGTCTCGCCCGAAGCGGCCATGATGAAACAAGGCTGGTTGGCCCGTTGTCTGGCGTAAATCCCCGGATACACTGCGCTGCCCCTTGTTGCTGCGGGCTTTGAACCGGTATTCGTCTGGTCGGAACGAATTAGTGGCCGCTGAGGATCCTATTCGCCCGCAAGCGGGCGAACAAAAACTGTATTCTCAGGCGGCCTTGCCGACCGAGCGGGCCTCGATATCATCTAAAACAGGCATCAGGTATTTTTTGAACTGCACGGGGTCTTCGCACATCGGAAAGTGGCCCATGCCTTCCATCAGGGTATAGGCGGCGCCGGGCACCTTGTCGGCCAACTCTTGGGCTGCCGCCGGATAGGCGGACCAGTCGTAATCCCCACTCATTACGTACAGCATGCACCTGCCCGTATCGATGTTCTTTGCGGTTTCACGCAGGTCATGCTCCTTGCCGTAATAGTTTAGATCGCCCGCAAAAACGACCGGCGCGCCCTGGCTATAAGTCCACACCGTTTCGCGCACGCTCTCTTCGGGCGCGCTGGGCGAGCAAAGGCTCATCATCAAGGCCGGCTTCGAGGCGTTCGAGAGGCGCGGATGGTTAAACCATTCGTCGATCAACCGGTTCAGGTCGCCGCTCCAGCAGGACGCTTCCAGGCCGATGCAGGCGCGGAATTCATCTGGATAATGCAGGGCCAGATCCCCGGCTAAGTGCCCCCCCATGGAACACCCCATGAACACCGGCCGATCGAGTTCAAGCTCATTGACGAGCCGCACCCAGTAATTCATGAACCAGTCCTGGGTGAGCTTATATTCCTCTTCCCAATAACGCCGCGACGCCGGCGGCAGCGATTTGCCGTGATAAGGCAGGTCGGGCGAAATTACCCGAAAGCGCGAAGTGATCGCCGAATCTTCGAGAAGATGACGGAACTGGCGCCCGTCGGCGCCCGCCGTGTGCTGGCAGACGAGCGGTATGCCCTTTCCGGCTTCTTCCAGGTAAACACGGTATTCCGTACCGTCGACATCGAGGTAGAAGTAACGTCCGGAGATATCCGAGAAACGCGCCATGGCTATGTCCTCCGCTACGCGGCCTGCTCAAGCTCGCGTACGCATTCACCCATGATGAGTTTGATACGCCTGATCGCGTAGTAATACGCATAGAGGGCTTCGAGATCGCCGCCGAACTCGAATTCGTGATGAAACGAAGCCGCAAACCAGTCGTGATAGAAAGGTTTCGGCACCTCGAGAAGCATTTGCTCCCAAACTTCGACCGGACCACCGATGTTGATGGTGTAGGGATCGAAACCTTGGGTGCCGTGCTGGAAACGCGCGACCCTGCCCTTGTCGACGGACATGAAATACAGGTCCGCACCCACGACGAAGCGCAGATCGCAGGTCCAGTACCGGGCGCTCAGCAGAAATTCTTTATCGTCGTTCAAGCGATCGCGAATGGAGTCGACCGGCAATATTATTCCCGAGCCCATAGTTGAATCCCTTAAGAAAAAGCGGGCTCTCGTCGAGAGAGCCCGCTTCATGCCTGGTCGATTCGCTTTACGCGGCTGCTTCCTGGAAGGACTTCAATGCGGCCCCGTGATCGGCAGCGACTTTCGCACCCGCTTCACGCGCGTTCGTCGCATCGATGGCGCCCTGCATCCCCGGCACTTCGCTCATGATGTCCCAGCCGTAGATGGCCTGGGCGGTCGGCACCGCATAGCAGAATGTATAGGCGGCAACGATGTCGGCGAAAGTGTAATCACTGCCCGCGACGTAGGGGCCGTAGCTTCCGACCTGCTTTAATGCCTTGAGTCCGTTCTCCATCACGGGCTTCACTTCGTCGAACGCCGCCTGGTTGCGCTCGCCCCCGAAGAAGACTTCGTTATAGTGCCGCCGCACCTGCAGTTCGATGTAGAGTTCCATGATCCGCATCATTTCCAGCACCTTGCCGCGCGCGTACGGATTGGAAGGTAGCAGCGCCGGACTGGGTTGCAGGGCTTCCAGGTAACTCATGATGCCTGCAGTCTCAGATAGAAAACCGTCGGGCGTTTCTATGCAGGGCACCTTACCCATCGGGCTCTTGGAAGTGTAATCCGATTCCTGACTGGGCTCGGCCATCACTTCTTCGAAGTCCAGGCCCTTTTCCGTCAGACTCAGTTTCACCATGTTGTAGTAATTGCTCAAACCGATTCCATACAACTTGATCATCGTTCTCGACCTCCTCTGGTCTCATTTTAAAGACGATCCCAAGCCGTACTGCGGCTGAATGGGGATCGCATTGCCTTGGGGCCCTCATCAAACTTAATTGTTTTTAAACGCACGAGGAATTTATCCGCGCGCGGCCGCTTCAAATCGCGCCGATGCGGCGTCCGATTTCGGCATATCGATCGAGCCAGCGTAGCACAGTATCCCGGTCTTCGGTGGGGCACCGGGGGATCGCACGTTCGACGCAGCCCATGTCGACGAAACGCTTGAGATCGTCTTCCGGCGTTTCAAAAATATCGAACATCGAGATACTCACATCCTCAAGGCTACGCCCGTTCGCCTTCAGTCGCTTGTCGAGGTCCTCGATGTCGTGCTTCATATCCTCGTGAAATAGATCGATGGGGATCCAGCCATCGCAGAAATCGGCGACCCGTTGGCGGCCCCACTTGGAGCCGAAGGTGCCGAGGATCACGGGCGGATGCGGTTGCTGCACCGGCTTAGGGTAAGACCAGATCTTATCGAAATTGACGTATTTTCCGTGGAAAGTCGCTTCTTCCGCGGTCCAAAGCTCTTTCATCGCCTTGACGTGCTCTTCCAATATCTTCCATCGCTCTTCATAGGGCGTGCCGTGATTCTCCATCTCCTCGCGATTCCATCCCGCGCCAACGCCGAAGAGAAACCGCCCGTCGGATAAGCGGTCGACCGTCGCGACCGTCTTCGCCAGCGCGATCGGTTCGTGTTCGATGACGAGGCAGATGCCGGTGCCGATTTTGAGCGTCTTCGTCACCACCGCGGCAGCGGCCGCGCTCGCAAAGGGATCCGACATGTGTACGTATTCCTTCGGCAGGGGGCCGTTCCCTGGCCAGGGAGTTTCACGGCTGGCGGGAATGTGCGTGTGCTCTGGAAACCACACCGACTCGAATCCTCGTTGTTCAGCGGCGATCGCCAAATCGTCGGCTCTGATCGAGTATTCCGTGTTAAAACTCAACACCCCTAGTTTCATTAACGTGCTCCCTTAATTCCGGCTCATGGACCATTTCTTAAGTCCCGGCACCCAAATACGATCGCAATGACTCCCGCCTACATGCCAATCCGGTCGGCCATCTCCAATACTTTGCCGTACAGGCGCATCGTGGCAGCGTCGACGAGAAACGCGTCGACTTGGGCTGCGCCTTCTCCATTCTCCACGGCCTTGAGATAGGCCGCGTTCATCTTGCGCGCGCTCGACGACCTCGGGATCCGAGGTAAATGCTTTTTGCGCCTCGACACGGTTTTTGGCTTAACGCTGCAGCCACAGGATTGGATTAGGCAAGGACCTCGAGTGAGACTCTCCCTTTGTTTAGGTGGTTTTTTCCGGAGCGCGATCGACACTAACGGGCACGCCGTTGAATGCCGGCATGCCGGTTACGACGTCGATGTGCCGATCGTCAGTCAAGTCATTTACGCTCACTGCCGCATGCTTTGACGCAACGCTCAAGCGCGTACCCGCGCGCCCGTGATCAAACCCATGCGGGATGCTGACGACGCCGCGCATGATTTCATCGGTCGCTTTGACCGGCAGATTTACGGCGCCCACTGGCGAGGCGACACGCACCAATTGACCGTCTTGCAGTTGGCGCTCTGCTAGATCGTCCGGATGCATGAACAGCGTGCAGAGATTAGGGCCGCGCATCAAGCGCTCGCAATTTTGAGTTTGAGTGTTTTTGCTGCGCACGTGACGGCGGCCGATGAGTACGAGATCATCATTCGTACGCCCACTGAAGAGCTCTGTTTCGAGGCGCTGGAGATCTGCCATCTGTTCGGGCGGCGCGCAGTGAATCTTTTGATCCGGCGTTTGCAAGCAATCCGGTAAGCGGGATTCCAGCGGGCCGAGATCGATACCGTTGGGATGCGCCTTCAGCTTGTCGAGGTTCAGTTCTAACGGGTGGCCCGCGGCTTTGCCGTAGTGTCCGCTTTGCAGCGCCAGGTCCATCATCTCAGCGGGGCTCATGGTTGGCATTACAGGCTCGCCCTTGCGCTCGGCGATCCGTTGGCCGAGGGCGACCATGATCTCCCAGTCGAGCATCGCGCCGTCGGTGACAGGAAATACGGGTTGCATGTATTTGGTCACATTGCGTACGGCGAAACTATAAAAAACCATTTCGTAATGGTCGCATTCCAGCGCGCGGGGCGCGGGCAGGATGACGTTGGCATGGCGCGAGGTCGCGTTGATATACGGTTCCAAGGCGACCATGAACTCGAGTGATGCGAGTGCTTCGTCGACGCGCGGTCCGTTCGGGAACGATAAGACCGGATTGCCGGCAATGCTGACGAACGCGCGGATCTGGCCTTCGCCTTCGGTCAGCATCTCTTCGGCGAAGGTCGCCGCCGGTACCTCGCCACCGAACGATGGCAATCCACGCAGCCGCGTTCGCCACTCGGCATAGCGCCCTGGATCGGCGTTTGGATCGGCGGTTAGATCGACCGCGGGCGTCGTCCACATGAATCCACCCGGCCGGTCGAGGTTACCGGTGACGACGTTGATCAGGCTGAACAACCATTGGGTGATCGTGCCGAATTGTTGGGCGCAGGTGCCGACGCGGCCGTACCACACGGCGCGGTCGGCGGCGGCAAAATCGCGCGCGATGTGACGAATGGTCTCCGCCTCAATGCCCGTAACCGCGGCGGCGCGCTCCGGCGTGAATGACGTAAGCCGAGCCGCGGCTTCGTTGACTCCGTTCAACATGCCGGTCAATGCGCGCGGATTGGTCAGTCCTTCCTCGAACAGCGTGTTGAGCACGGCGGCGGCAAGCGCCGCATCGGTCCCCGGCTTGATGAAATGATGTTCGTTCGCGAGCCGGGCGGTTTCACTTCGCCGCGGGTCGATGACCACGATTTTTCCGCCGCGCGCCTGTATGGCTTTGAATCGGTCGCGCGCGCCCGGCGCGGTCATGAGGCTACCGTTGGACATGAGTGGATTGGCGCCCGCGATTACGAGATACTCGGTACGATCCAGATCGGGCACGGGCAACAGGTACTGATGACCGTACATCGCGACGCTCGTCATCAAGTGGGCGATGTGATCGATCGACGCGAGTGAGGCGCTGTTGCGCGATCCCAACGCGGCACGCAGGTAGCCGATATGCGTCAAGATACCGTAAATGCAGCCGTAGGCATTGCCGATAAAATCGGCAACCGCATCGTTGCCGAAACGGCGCTGCACGTCGACTAGGCCGTCCGCGGCGTAATCCAAGGCTTCGTCCCAACCGATCGCCTGCCAATCCGATCCGACGCGTTTGACCGGTTGCCGCAAGCGGTCCGGATCATCGTACATGTCCTTGATCGCGACGCCCTTGGGGCAGATGTAACCCCGGCTTAGGGGATCGTCCTTATCGCCGTGAATCGCGAGCACCCGGCCATTCGCTATTTCGAATTCGAGGCCGCAGACCGCCTCGCACATGTGGCAGTTACGGTAGCGCCGCTCGACTCGTTTATCCACGTTCATTACCCTCCCGCAAGTGATAATAGCCGCCGGCCCGCTAACAAGCGAGCCACCCTTAAACCCGCGTACGTTGCGCGTATCCGCGCCATATAATCGGAGGAAATCCGGGGTCAGATCTTGCCTTTTGCTAACGCGTAGGCAAAACGCAAGATCCGACCCCGGATCCCTATGCAGATATATTTCTTTTGTCGAGCAAGGGTTGCCTGAAGAAGAACTCTCATTGTTTAGAACGGCGCTACAGCGAGGGCAACTAACCGGGGACAATCGGTTTATTGACCAAGTGGAGCAGATAATTGGTCGGCGCATCGAACACCGGGCGCCCGGCAATCAACCCAAGCAACCTGCCAAATAAATCTGTCCCTGAAGGATCCCCACGAAATTCACGCATAACTCAACGGGATTGAAGTAATTTGATGTAAGGCGATAATCGATTGCTTGATGTCCGCCAGCATAAGCTTTACGGGTTGCCTGCGAAAACTTTGCAAGCCCAGAAAGACGGTGGAGAGTACCGGCCGATGCCGGGTTGTATTCGCTTGGTAATGGCGCTGCAGCCCGAAACGCTGCATCGCTTGGCCGACTAACCAAGCGACTAATGTTGCCAACGTACCAATCAGGACGAGGATCGAGAGCCGCTCGGCGCTGTTGGAACGCGCGCTGCGGAAGTGCAGTCCCAAACGGGCATTTTTCATATCCCGGAAACTCTCCTCAATTTGCATGCGCAACTGATAACACCGCATCACCTGCTGGGCCGCGCGCGACCCCAGTGAGGTGACCAATATCCAGGGTTCGCGCTGGCGTCGTTCACAGCTAAGGCTGCGGCCACCACGGGCACGCGTGCCGCGGCAGGTCAGTTGTTGACGGCCACGCTTTTTCTTCTTCACCAGGTACAGGTCACAGGCCAATGGATTCGATACCGTTAGTTCGACTGTCCCGATATGCCGCACACGTGAGTTGGCCATCGCATGCAACGTCCGGCACGGTTGCCAGCTTGCCTGGTTGTCCAGCCGGAAATGGGTGCGCCCGCGGACCCGACCGACCCAGTCCCAACCCATCGCTTCGACCTGTCTAAACCAAGTCGTCCGGAAGCCGGCATCCGTGACTAAGAGCGGGCGACACCCCGGTGGTAAGATCTCTCGAAGACGGTCTAGAAACCGTTTCCTGACACCCCGGTTGTCATACGCCGACAAGGGATGTACTTCTTCGTAGAGCGTCAGTGAACGGCCTCCCACCGGAACCGCCGCACGCAACAACTGCCATGACCGATCTTCGCGCATATCCGACCAGTCCAGAATAATTACCGGACGTGGTCCTTGTCCAAGCACCAGCCCCGCCATCGCCCCATAGAGTTCCGTTCGTTCTCCCCACAGATGACGGTTGCCAATTAACCGGTCGACTCGCTTGATGTTGTGCTTGACTCGCGCCCCCGACACCATGGCGCGACCAAGACCGGCTAAGCTCATCTGACGACCTACCAGCAGCGCCTCAACGCTCGCCATCAATGCCGTTAGCCTTACCGCGTGTATCTGCGGACAGGCTTGCGCCATCATTTTGTGCAACAATCTCAGTGCATGCATGGCGTTCTCCCGTGACCCATTGGGTTTCGTCACCGTTATTGATCACCGAGCGTCATGCATGTTCCCTATTGTTCGTTATTTATTTTCCTAAATGGCTATTTCCCATTCGTTTTTTTGTTGTATTCATGGGGAGCCTTCAGAAACTGTCCCCTTTGCTTCCTTTGACTCTCGCTCGGCTGACAAGGTAGCAGCGGATGGGGGATCGATGCCGAAAGCGCATGACATCAAACTGACAATAACAACGTCAGGCCGAAATTGAGGTAGTACACGACCGCGCCCAGGGCGATACCGGCAACGGTGTCGACGAGCACGTGCTGTTTGACCACGACACAGCTGATTGCGATCGTCACGACCTGACCGATGCCAAGCCATGCGCCAATGTCCGGCAGGCTGCTCACGACTAGCCCGATGTACGTCGCGATCGCGCAATGCATACTTGGAAACGCATTGCGACTATTGTCCATCGACTGGATGAACGCGAGGTAGCGCGTCGCCAGGCCGGTGATCTCGAAGCGGCGGTACGAATTGGGAACTTCGGTCGGAAAGACGTAGAAGATCACCGAGCCGATCACCACCAGCATCACGCCGCCAAAGATGAGGTGCACGCCATGAGCCAGGTCGCGAATCGACACTACGGTCAGACCGATCACGATGAAATAGAAAAAACTGTAAAACCAAACCCAGCTCGGCCAGAAGGGAATGTGATCGTCGATCGGCGTCCGCATGCAGCGCGTGGCAACATGCCGATTGTTGCGCTGCACCCAGAAATACAATTGATAGGCGCCGGCAACTACTGCGGCGAGCACGACGCCAAACTGGTGAAACTCGATGAAGCTCAGCTCCGAATCGAAGAAACGAGTACCGAGCCACCAGAAAAGACTGGCCACCAGCGGCACGGATATCAGACATGCAACCAACCAGAATGGTTTGAAGCCCCAGCCCCGGTGCTGTGCGAACTGGCGGGCCGACTCTCCGTCAGCACGATCATGCATCCAGTCAGCTTCCATAATTCCATTCCCGAGCTTGGTCGCTATCAATCTGCGGCATGTCCACAATCGCGTTGGCAGATGGTCGTTCATCGATCTTGCCGAATCGATAACTGCGCGGCCGAAAGCGATAAAACAGCAGGTTATCAATCGAAGGCAATTCAAGCGATCCATGAAACGCCGGCAGACGAGGCAAATCGCGCATGATGTACCCCGGCGTGATGCGCGGATTCTGGCGGATGCTTCGGCGCGGAATCGATACCGTATCCAGACCGCGCTGGTGCATGTGGCACAGAATCCGCACGATCAGCTTTGACACGGTTTCAATGCGACGGGTAAATGACGTATGCGGCGATCCGAAGGGCTGGAAGTAGTTCGGGATACCACCCATCATCATTCCTTTGTAGAAGTTGATCCGTCGGGTATCGACATCACGACCGTCCACGGCTAGTTCGAAACGGAAGAAATTGAGGTTGAAGCCGGTGGCGAGTACGCAGTGATCGACCTCGATTCGGCGGCCATCGGTGAGGCGAACACCAGTTCGATCGAAGCGTTCAATGTTGCCGGTAACGACGTCGATCGCGTTCGTCTCAAGCAGTTTGCGCAACCCTAGAGCCACAGGAATGCGTTGCTCCCACGGGTTGTAACTCGGCGTGAATTGCTTGGCATAGGTCCGCCCACTCACCGACTTTCTCCAATGATTACGAAAGAAGAGTCGGCCGACCCACGGCGCTGCACGGAACGTTACGAAGAGCAGGTCGTACTTGAGCTGCAGCAGAAAGTTGTAGACTCTGAGCACCATTGGATAACCCCTGCAGTAGCAGCGCTGGGCAAGGTCCGCGAATAGCCCGATGCGATTGTCCTGCTCGTAGATATATGAAGGCGAACGCTGCAGCAGAGTCAACGATTTGCTGGCCGCAGCGATAGCCGGCGTTGCGGAAATCGCCGAGGCTCCGCTACCAACCAGCAGGACGCGCCGGTTGCGTAGTCTCGCCACATCGTGCAAGTCGAACAGGTGTTCGACCTCACCTGCAAATACATCGCGGTTAACAAGTTCGGGGATATAGGGGCGATCATCGAAATAGCCGTTAGCGTTGACGAGGAAACGGGTACGAAATACGCCACGATTGGTCGTCAGGGTCCAACGCGCATCCCGGCTGCAGAATTGCGCGCGCTCGACCCGCGTATCAAAACAAACTCGTTCCATCATCCCGAATCCTTGCGCAGTCGAGCGCAGATATTTCGCGATCGTTTCTCCCGACACCAGGTATTGCGACGAGATGAACGGGTTGAAACTGTAGGAGTAGTTCTGAATCTCGGTGTCGCAACGCAGACCCGGCCAGTGCATCGAACTCCAGATCCCGCCGACCCGGCGCGACTTTTCCAGTATCAGGTGCGAGATATTCTGGCGCGCAAGGTAGTAGGAGACGGCGAGTCCGGCCAGGCCGGCGCCCACGACTATGACTTCTTGTTCGGTCTTGCTCATTCGGCGAACCCTCGTAGATGTGTGCCATGTACGACGTGGACCGCTGTTCGTGGAGTCGAACCGCACGCGTGCCGACCGTAAGGGCGATGCTGCGGGTGGGAACGCTGAACCGGATCGGCGTTCACAGTTGACTCCCTAGCAAACGTGGCAGTCCGGTGGACAGGAGCGGCAACGCAGTGACAGCGACCATTCCCATTGCGTACACGCCGACGGCGGGAAGCGCGGCACGGAAGATTTCCGGCAAGGGTTTGTTGAAACGACTGGCCGTGAAATACAGGTTCATCCCGATCGGGGGCGTCAGGTATCCGAGTTGCAGGTTGACGAGCAGGACTATGCCCAGGTGGATCGGATCCACTCCGAAAGCGCTCGCCAGTGGTAGCAGCAGCGGCACCAGTACAACGATCGCTGAAAAAATGTCCAGGAAACATCCGACGAGGACGAGAAACAGGTTCAGTACGACAAGGAACATCCAGCGCTCCGGCAGAACGGCGACGGCCCATTCCGCGGCGCGCACCGGAATGTGCGCATCGACCAGGTAGTTGCTGAGACCTAGTGCCACGCCGAGAATCAACAGGATTCCGCCGACGAGCAAACCGCACTCCTTGAGAACGCGGGGCAGGTCCAGCCGCACGCTCAGGTCGCGGTAAACCAGCACCTCGATGGCAAATGCGTAGATGACGGCGACTGCCGCCGCCTCGACGGGTGTGGCCAGCCCGGTGAAAAGCGCAAGAAACACTACCGGCGGCAACGCAAGTTCCCACTTGGCGTCGTACAGCGCCGCGGCCACCTCGCGCCCGCTGATACTATGCCCGGATTCACAAAGTAAGTGCAACACGCAGGTTTTTCATGCTCCTCAATAGCTTGCAAGAGGATCACGAAAAATCTGCAGGTAGAACAATAGGCTGCGCGATACGCGTCGTGATTTATTCTCGCAATTTGCGCGTGACTCCAGCATTATGTTTGTTGCACTTCACTTGGAAATCTAAGATGCCTTACATCGTTACGTCTCGAGCCCCGCGCGGTACCCCATAGCGTAACCAGGGTCAGCATCAGCAACGCGGGCACTATGCCGGCGAGAAACATGTCACGGATCGGTATCCTGGCGACGACGGCATACAGCACCAGCGGTAGACCAGGCGGCAGCAGTCCGCCGAGCGATCCTGCAGCTGCGAGCAACCCGAGTGCGCGCTTTTCCTTGTAGCCCGCCTTCAGCAGGAGTGGTAGCAGCATGCCGCCAAGCGCGATGATAGTGACGCCGGAGGCTCCCGAGAAACAGGTGAAGAACGCGCAGGCCAGTACAGTGACCAAAGCGGCACCTCTGCTGGAAGCACCGAAGAACGCCTCGAAGACGCGGATCAATCGCCGTGGTGCGCCGCCTTCCGCAAGGAGATAGCCCACGAGCGCGAACAGCGGAAGCATGGGCAGCGAAGGGTTCAAGACCAATCGGTAGTGATCGAGTGCCACTGCGGCGATCGGCAGACCGTCGCTCCAAAAGAGTAGCAGCGCCGTACCGCCGACAGCTGCGAACACCGGCGCACCTAGCACAGCGGCGAGGATCAAGACCGCAATCGCGGCCCACGCCACGCTGTCCGTCAAGGGCATGCCGTCGGCGGCAGCAACGGCGGCGACGGCAGCCGCAGCAACGAGAGCGATTCGCACCGGCCACCGTTGCGAGGCGGCACGCGCAGTCCGCCAGGCGATCAGAGCAAAACCTACCGGCAGAATGGCCTGCCCTACCCACACCGGGATCCCGTAGGCGATGACGTTACCGCCCGCGCGCTCGGCTTGCACGAGTTGCAAACTCGCCGCGCAGAGCAGCGCGCTGACCACGACGGCGACCGCGCCGGCAATAAGGCGCACCACTTCGAGCCATTGTCCTCGAAGCATCGCCGGCACCGCTGCCAGCGAAATGAGCCTGCCCTCGCGGGCCGCGACGGCGGCGCCGAGCATACCGACGATGAGCACTAAATGTTGCGTGAAAGACGCCGCGCCGGCGATACCGGTGCCGAGCATGGCGCGCAAACCGATCTCGATTACCGGAATCAGCGCCATGGACACCATCGCGAATGCGAGAATCAGGTTTTCAATCACTGCGAAGTCCCTATGGCGCGGTAGTCGCGCAACAGGCTCATCACCTGGTCGAACAATTCCTGCGCCACCATGCGCCCGCGAATCTTCGGGTAAAGCGATTCAGCCATGGTGCGCCATTCGGCTTCCACCTCCGACGACGGCGTGTGGACAACGAGGCCACGTTTGCGCATCGCCTTGACCGACTCGCGCTGTTCGCGGCGGCTGAGCGCGCGCATGCGCACGCCGCTCGCCTCGGCACCCGCACGCAACGCGGTCCGACTCTCGCCTGATAACTGATCCCACAACCGTCGCGTGACGACAATTGCACCCACTATCGGTGCCCAATCGAGTTCGAGCATGTGCGGCGCGTGCGGATAAAGTTGCAGAGTCAGAGCCCAGAAGGGCGAGCTCGGTACCATGTCGATCATCCCCGTCTGGAGCGCCGGCAGGATGTCGGCAACTTCCAGTACTACCGGGCGATAACCGAGCGATTTCATGATTTCGGCCTGCGGCGCGTCGCCCGCCCAGGCGAAAACTTTCATCGGGCGATAATCCGCGGGACGCAAAGCGGGCTGGCTCGAGAAGAAGCGCACCCACCCCGCGTCGCCCCAACACAGGACCACGAATCCCTTGTCCAGGATCCGCCGCTCGAGGTCCGGTCGCAGTTTGTCGCGTACGTAGTCAAGCTCGTCCCAGGAACGAAACACCAGCGGCATCTTCTGCAGTACCGAGACGGAATCATCAATCTCCGCGAGACCAACGACCGTTAGCAGGGCGGCATTTAGCTGACCGATGCGCATGCGGCGCACCATGTCCGCCTCGCCGCCCTGGGACCCGTCCGTGTAGATGATGAACTGCGCTTCCCGGCCCTGGACGGTACGCCAGGCCGCGCCGATATCGAGCAGGTTCTGATGCCAAGCGCTACCGCGCGGTGCGAGTGTTCCGAGGCGTATCCTGACTGTGTCGGACGCCTGCACTAAGGGCAGCGCGAGCAGCGAGAGTGATAGCGCTAACGCAAGTACTCGAGGTTTCATGGTGGTTCTCCTTATTCCAGGAAAAGCCGCTCGGCGCGGGCGCGCAGCCAGCGGGCCTTGCGCTGTGCAATGAGATTCGCGAGGCGATTTTCGGGGTTGTTTGCCGGATCGATCGCGAGCGCCTTCAGAAGCAGCCGTTCGAACTCATCGCGACGCTGCTGCGGGACACTCACGGCTTCGGCGAGTGCCACATACGGGGCCGCATCTGTGCCCGCGGACAACTCCTCGGCACGCGCGAAGTGACGGCGGGCACTTGCCGCGGCCCGCTGCCCCGAACCCGGACGCGCCATTTCGAGGGGAATCAGCAAACTGTGGATCGCGCCCCGGTCGAAGGTTTCGTCCAGTTCGAGCGCGCGCTGACTCAGGGCCCACACGCGCGGGAAGTCAGCGATCAACTCCGGTTGGTCCAGCGAAAGGCCGATGAGCGCGGCCCAGGAAACAGCAGTCCAGTAAAGCAGCGCCACGTCCGTGGGTGCCTCGGCGAGGCCGCGCAGTCCATAGTCGCGCGCTCGGCGATACAGCAACCGCGCGCGCACCAACAGACGTCGGGCATGGGCGAGGTCCACGTCTTCAGCCATATCGCCGTCGAGTTGCACAAACGCGTAGCTGTACTGCGTAAAACCGCGCGTCGCTGCGAGTAGCAAGCCTTTGTGACGCGGGTTTTCCTGCAGCAGGCTCTCAATCAGTTTGAGACTGAACGGGGCTGCCTCACGCACCAGTTCCGGGTCTTCGTCGCTGGCGAAGGTTGTGGGACCCTCGGCTACCGCATCACCGATCAACCTTGCCGAGAACTCACGCACCGCGCAGGCATTCAACGTGGCGAGCAGCGCACAAAGGACGAGTATGCGGAACATGGGCATGCGTTCCGTCACCGCGGTACGATGGCGGACATCGCCTTGAAGTGCCGCGTGACCTCGCCCACCGCGGCGAACCAAGACATCTCCCGGTATGCAATGCCGTGGCATTCACAGAATGCTCGAGTGATTTTTCGTGCACTGCGCAGTCGCGCCGTCGGCATTGTCGGGAAAAGGTGGTGCTCGATGTGATGGTTGAGCCCCCCGAACAGGAGGTCGTGAAGGCGCGAATCGCCCAGGTTGCGGGTCACGGCGATCTCGTGTTCGAAGTGTGAGAGTTGCTCGTCGGGTTCGATGACGCGCGTGCCGATGTGGTTGACGAGAAATATCACGCCGAGATAGGGCCCGATGAGCAGTGTCATCACCAGGTAGTTGGTCAGTGCAGCGGTGGGGCCAAGGATTAGCACCGGTGGAATGAACCAGATCAGATAGTGCAGCGTCACGAGGACGTGATCCGCGCGAGTGGTGTCGGGATTGCGCCGCAGGTGTTGCAGGCTGTCGATCTTCAGCGTGAACCCCTGAAGCCAGACGAGAATCCAGATCAGCACTGCCTGGTGCCGACTGATCCAGCCTCCCAGCCCACGTTTCTGCCGCGCCGACTCCGTGTACATGCTGAAGACCCCAGACTGCATATCCGGATCGCGATCGCGGTCGTTGCAATGCGGGTGGTGAGCGCGGTGGATATGCTGGAAGTGCGAGTAACACAGCGCCGTCAACAGCGTGTTGAACACCTGGCCGAATGCCACGGCGATGCGTCGATTGCGCGTGAGCGCGCCGTGGCCCGCCTCGTGCGCCAAAATTCCCGCGTGTACGTTGGCGAACAACAATGCCACAACCGCACACAGCCACAGCGCAATGTCCGGATCAGCGAGCAGCGTCGCGTACGCGGCCGAATAGACACCGACTATCAGGGCGCCGTAACCCATGGCGCGCGCCGGCGCGGCGCGAAAGCAACCGGCGACATCGAGTTCCGCCCGCAGTGCGCGAAACAAGTGGTGGTCGCGACGAAATGTCGAGTCCTGCGCCGGATCTTCGCCCGCGCGCCGTCGTCGCGTTACCCTATTCGGTGGTCTGGAATGGTTGACTTGGTGCATGGCCTCCCCCGATTCGTGCCCAGGCATTAATATGAGGAACAAAAGAGCAACGGCCGTGCCATCCGTTCAACTATGTGATTTAAAAGGTATTTTATTCCAGAAATGGTTCGACTTCGGATCCAAGACCAGCATTTCATGCAGGTAACGACTACATTTAATGTATGCCCGCTGCCCGCCTGAGCCCCGCCGACCGCGACTTCTTCGACAAGCTCGTTGAGGTTATTTTCGGCAACCCTTATTCGGGGCAACGCGCCGGACTGATCGCGCAGCTCGCACCGGACGTACCGGTTGGCGATCTGACGGGCCACCGCGAAGCGCTGGCGCAGATTGTTCAGGCCCGTATTCACCGAATTGTCGGCGCGGAGGGATTTCGGCGATTCGAAGCAGACGATCGGCACCGCGTAGAACTCGGTCAGCGTTACATCTGCTATCACCGGCTGGTCCCACGGCTGGATGCTCTCATCGAGCGCCAGGCACGGCGCAGCGGGTCCACACCAGCGGTAGATTTCGCCGAGACGGCAATCGCTGAGTTAGCTCAATGCGGTCTGGATGAAGCAGGAGCCGAGCGTTATTTCGCCCTGTTCTTTCAGCTTCGCCGCGCTTTCTATTTCATCCACGGCTCGCTGGCGGGCAAATGCGAGTCCATGCAGAAACTCCGTAAGGCGCTGTGGAACAACATCTTCACGCACGATATGCGGCGTTATGACGCTTCGCTCTACGATCGCATGGAGGACTTCTCGACGCTCTTGCTGGGCGCCACGGGGACTGGCAAGGGCTCGGCGGCGGCCGCGATCGGGCGCTCCGAATTCATCCCTTACGTTGCTACCGAGCGGCGCTTTGCGGTCAATTTCGCAGATACCTTCATCGCCTTGAACCTGTCCCAGTTCCCCGAAACACTCATCGAGTCCGAACTGTTCGGGCACTGCAAGGGCGCCTTCACCGGGGCGATCCGCGACCATGACGGGGTGCTCGCACGCTGCAGCGCCCACGGCGCCTTGTTTCTCGACGAGATCGGGGAGATTTCGATCCCGGTGCAGATTAAGCTGCTCCAGGTGTTACAGGAAAGGATCTTCGTGCCGCTGGGGGGACGCGACAAGCAGCGATTCTCGGGGCGTGTGATTGCAGCAACGAATCAACCGCTGGCAGCCCTGCGTCGGGCGGGCCGGTTTCGCGACGACTTTTACTATCGTCTGTGTTCGGACGTGATCGAGGTACCGACGTTGCGCCAGCGGCTCGCGGAAAACCCCGGCGAACGCGACGACCTCGTGTGCCTGCTCGTGGATCGCATCGTCGGCACCCCGGATACGCTTCTTATCGCGGACGTGCTGGAGAGGCTGGAACACAGCGTCCCCCGCGGCTACGCGTGGCCGGGCAACGTGCGCGAACTCGAGCAGGCGGTACGCCGCGTGCTGGTTACGGGACGCTACCGAGGAGACCTGGCGGACGTGCCAACCGACCAGGACGATATTCTGGTCGAAGCAGTACGTACGGGACAACTCACCGCGACCGCCTTGCTGGAGCGCTACTGCGCCGCACTATATCGACGTCTGGGAACCTACGCAGCGGTGGCCGAACGAACCGCGCTGGATCCCCGTACAGCGCGCAAGTACGTCGAGGCCGGAATGTCAATCGCTGTTGAAGGTTGAGCCTCGATCGGTGTCCCGGATTGTCCTCTCCTCTACACGTTGTTACTCCCGATCTGAAGCGCCATTCTGGTTGCCGCCAGCGGTCTAATGATCGTAGGTGCGTATCTGTGACGTTGGTACAGGCTAGATCATTGGTTCATCCAGGAATTGTCACTTAAAGTCGTTTAATTTGTCAGTACCTTTTCAACGAATGTCGGCGTGCGGTCGTGCGTGCTGCGCGCCTCAATAGTCGAATTTGAGTTCCGTTCCGACAATCCGGCCGGTGCTGAGCGGCGAGAACGTGCCGAACGGCACCCCGAACGGCGTGATCGTGTCACCGCCGATCGCCACGTCGTCGAGCATGTTCTTACCGTACAGCCGGGCGGTCCATCGCCGCGAGGGCAAGGTCAGCGACAGGCTGAAGTCGAGGTGGTCCACTTCCCGGAGCTGGCCGATGTTGTTGTCCGTGGAGGCCGCTTTGTCGCGGTGGTTGAAATTCAGGCGTGCGGACGCGATGCCCAGGCGCGGAACCTGCCGCGCATAGACGAAGCCCGCGCCGTAGGTCCAGGGCGACAACCGCGGGATATCGAGATCCTCGTCGAGCCCGTTGACCAATCCGTCGCCGTTGAGATCGAAGACGACCTTGTCATACTCGCCGTCGGTGTAGCCGACGAAGAAATTGATGACGAGGTTCTGCGAGGCCCAATACAAGGTTTCAACCTCGAAGCCGCGGATGGTTGCCGCGGCGGTATTGCGGACCACCTGGACCGCGCCCGCGACACCGGGCGTAATGATCTCACGCAGCATGTCTTCGATGTCGTTCCAGTAGAGCGCTAGGCTCGAGTTAACCCGGCGATCGGCAGCGCGGTACTTGATCCCCACTTCGTAGGAATTCTGTTCTTCCTGGTCGAAAGGACCGGGGCCGATCGTAGGATCGGTGTTGCGCAGGTTGTAGCCGCCCGAGCGAAAGCCTTTCGTCCAGTGAGCATAGGCCTGGATCTCGTCGCTCGGCCGCCACTGCAGGCCGATCTTCGGCGTGAACGAGTCCCAGCTGTCCTCGTCGACGAAGGCGCAGGCCTCGCCGATCACGTCGCACGCGAGAAAGGGCCTCACGGCCATGCCCGACAGCAGGTTGCCCGCTGGCAGCGCCGCAATGTTAGCGTTGAGCGACGCGATCTTCACCGATTTGTCCTCCTCGGTGTAGCGTCCGCCAAAGGTCAGGGTGAAGTGATCGAGGAAATCGTAGTTGACGCTTAGGAACACGCCCCAGGTGTCGTGATCCTGAATGCCGCCGCCTTCAAACACGGTCGCGAACCCGAGCGAAGCCAGCGTTGCAGGCAGTGACCGCGTTTCCTGGTAGGACAGGTCCTGGGTGAAATAATAGATTCCGCCGGTGACCGAAAAGGCGTCGACGAAGCGGCCAGCGTAGCGGAACTCGTTACTGTACTGCTCCTGATCGATCATCGCGGTGCTGTGGAACAGAAATGTTGGCGTAGCGTCGACGTCGACCAGTGCGGTGGCCTGGTACTCGCGCCAGCCGAAGATGTTGGTCAAGGTGCCGTCGCCGAAAGACACGTCCCAATTCGCTTCGACGATGACCTGGTCCCAATCGTGATCCGAGAAGCCTCGTTCATCGACGGAGAAGTCGAATTCGTCCTTATCGAACAGCGCCGCATTCTGCGCCGCCGGGCCATCGGCATCGAGCTTGCCGTGCTCGTATTTGACCAGAAGCTCGATGTCTGCCGTCGGACTCCACTTCACCGAGGGGCGCGCGATGTAATTCTCCGTCTTGCCGAAATCGCGCCCGTCGAACAGGTTCTCGTGCCAGCCCTCGTCGATGTTCATGTACATCGAGAGCTTCGCCGCAAGGTTCTCGACGATGGGGCCGGTTACCGATGCCATCGCGTAATAGTTCGGCCCGGTGCCCTCCCCCAGGCGGCCCTCGACCACGGTCTTCGCCGAAAACGCGAACTCGTCGCCGGGATCCTTGGTATTGATCACGACCGCGCCGCCGGTGACGTTGCGGCCGAAAAGCAATCCCTGCGGACCGCGCAGCACTTCGATGCTTTCGAGGTCGAACATGTCCAGCAGCACTCCGGAGGTGATGCCCATGTACATGCCGTCGACGAAAACACCAACGGTCGGGTCGATCGACGGGATAGAGCTGTTGGTGCCGAGCCCGCGGATCGAGAAGTTGGCCACGCCCTTGGCCGTCGCGATATCGTCGAGCTGGACGTTCGGCATCGAGAAGGAGAGGTCGGTCAGATCGCGCACGTGCAATGCATCGAGCTGATCGGCCCCGTAGGCGGTGACCGCCAGCGCTACGTCGTGGACGGTTTCCTCGACGTTCTTCTTCGTCGCGGTGATGACGAATTCTTCCATGAGGGGAGAACGGGATTCCTGGGCTGAGGCCGACATTGCCGTAAACGCCAAACCGATGCCGAGGCAGACACCGCGCAAAAATGTCGCCCAGCCGGCAAGACGCGCACAGTCTGTATCCAGTACAGAATACATTCTTCAACTCCTCCGGAGGTATTGTCACGTTAATCGACGATTAGGCAAAGTGGCGGGATGAAAACGTCCAACAGTCAGTATCACCGCCACCGCTTCCCACCAGAAATCATCCCCTACACAGTCTGACGCTATCCTCGATGCAGTCTAAGCTTTCGTGCTCTCGAGGATTTGCTCGCCGAGCGAGAGATCCAGGTGTCTTATGAGCCAGTTCCTCGCTGGTGCATAAAGTTCGGGCCCAGAAATATGCATCATGCCTAAGGAAGCGTAACAGTGGATATGGTGATATCTGGTACGTCGACGAGGTGTTCGTCCGGCTTGAGGGTAGGCAGCGATATCTATACAGGGCCGTCGACCAGGATGGCGATGTGATTGATATTCTTGTGCAAAAGAAACGCGACGCTCGCGCAGCAAAGAAGTTCTTCCGAAGGCGGGTTAAGCGTCACAGGGGAACCCCAAGGGTCCTCGTCACTGATCAATTGAAGAGCTATCCGCCTGCCGCTAAAGATAGCATGCCCGACTCAATTCACGTTGCCGAGCAGTATGCGAATAATCGTGCAGAACTTTTTCACCAGTCGACGCGACGGCAAGAATGGCGAATGCGGCGATTCAAATTAATTACTCAGGCACAGCGTTTTCTATCAATTCATGCCGCGGTTCAAAATTGATTCAAGCTGGGCCGCCATTTGCTGGCCGCCAAAAACTATCGTTTATTCAGGTTACGGGCGTTCAGGTCTTGGCAGATTGCAACCAGCTCCTAAACGACCACAACTCGGTGCATGACATGTCGAGTTGGAGTTAACGTGACAATACCGCGGCGCGGGTCAAGCGGCGTCGCTGGGCTGACGGGCGAACGGAAATACTACCCGTCGACTTCGAGCTTGAAGGCGATCGTCACCCTGAGTCCGCCGAAGAAGCGGCTCGGCGCGCGGCCCGCGTGCCCGATGCGCGAATCGAAAAAGATGGCACGATTGCCCGCGGGCAGGACGGCTTGGGCGATCTCACCCTGGCCGTCATAGAACACGGTTTCACCGGCCCACTCCACGTGCCACTCCGGCATGGGGTAATAGAGCAGGGTGTAGGTGTCCGGCCGCTTGTCGTCGTGATGCAGTTGACCGCCCTGCCCGTAGGTGTGTCCGTTGGCGTATTGGCGCAGGACCGTGAGTGGCTGCTGCACGATCTCCTCGCACCGTGGCCTGCCGTGTTCCCACAAGGCGTCGATGGCCGGCACGCCGCCCAGCTCCATCTTCCAGAACGGCAGGCTCTTGCTTTCGTTCGACTGGTTGCCGAAGCCCCATTGGGTCGCCATGCAGGTTTCCCAGGCAGCCTGATGCAGGGCCGCCGGCATGAGGTCTGAAAAAATCTGAAATACCGGTCCGTCCAAGTTTCAACTTCCACGAGACGGTCGCGTTGCAAGCACACCGGCGGATCGGCTCACGGTTCGCCCCACATGCGCATCAGGGTGTGGTAGACGTTAGTCAGCTCTGTCTGGTCGTCCGGCAATTGGCCGTTCTCCTGCAGGCGCCGAATCGCGCGGTCGAGCTGGTGCATCACGGCAGGCTGCTCGGGATCCCTCAGCAGGCTTTCGGCCCAGGTGACGGCGGCGTAGCGTACGCCGCGAGTCACCGGTTCGACCCGGTGGACGTAGTAGGGCGGATAGGTGACGAGGGATCCGGCCGGCAGTTTCACCGCCGTTTCGCCGCCCGTCATCTTCACCACCAGCTCCCCGCCGTCGTAGCTGTCGGGATCGCTCAGGAACAGGGTTAGGGCGACATCGGTGCGCATCGGTTTTGGCATCCGCATGATCGAATTGTCGACGTGCTCGCCGTAGGTCATGCCGGCTTCGTAGCGGCTGAACATCGGCGGATAGGCGCGGCGCGGATAGGCCAGTATGAAGAATTCCTGGTTGCGCTTGAGGGCGTCCAGGACCAGTTTCATTATTTCCTGGACTTGCTCGTTATCGGGCGGCAGCTGCAGGTTGTCCTTGACGTTCTGCGCGCCCCCCTTGGCGGTCGCCTTGCCCGAGATGAACGGCACCGATTCGAACACCTCGAAGATGCGGGCGATTTCATCTTGCGTGAGGACGTTGTCGATGCGGTTCAGCATGGCGGTGCCGTGGTCTCGTTCGCGGTGTCGCTTGGGAAATTATGGCTCAGAGTTAATCGGGAGACAAAAAAAGAGCCCGCAGGGGGCCCTTTCGGTATTGGTTGTTCCAGTTCGAACAATTAACGCCTCAGTCTCCGTTTTCGAACCCGCCTTCGATCACATCACCGCCCTGCAAGGCCGAGAACGTGTCCTGTATGTGCGTCATGCCCTGGTCGCCGGGACCGGTGACATCCATGTTGCCGCCGAGTTTCGCAGCTTGAGGGCCGAAGAAGGAAAAGATCACCGTGCCCGCCGTCGAATCGCCGCTGATGCTGTTCGACACGCCATGGCTGTTCGCATCAAAACCGCCGCTGGCATTGAAGTCGTGGGCGCCTTCGTGGTTATTCACGGCACCGTCCGTGAAACTGCCGTTCCAAGACGGCGACTGCCCACCGAAACTGACGTCGATCGAGACGCTGTGCTGGGTAAAGAAGCTGGAGCCCTGGAAATTGGCCTGGACGTTATCGATGTTCATCATCTGCACATCGGCGGACGGCGTCCGCTGACCGGTGACAAAAACACCGGGGCCAATGCCGTTACCGGGGCCAATTTCTCCCCCCGAACCGACTGTAGTAATCATGTCGGCGGCGGTCTCAATACTGCCGTCGGCGAAAAAGTCCGCCATGTCCTCGATATCGCCGGGCTCTCCCTCGGTGTCGATGCTTCCTTCGATCCCTTCCCCTGACGCAACAAAGGGTACGAATTGGTCGCCCGTCTCGTCGTTGCCGACGAAGACGCAGGCATTTTCGCAGCTCATCGGGGGAGCGGCGTCTCCTACGCCGGTGACAACATCGGTCATACCCGGGTTTTCCATGTCGGTCAGCATTGCATTGATGACGCCGTCGCCGTAGACGGATCCTTCGTTGCCGTGAGTCGACGGCCCGAGTACCAGCGTACCCGTGGCGACTACACCATCGCTGAAGGTGCCAGTGCCGGCGTACCCGTTCGACGCATAGATGTCCCAGGTGCCGGTCGGTGGATCCTCGAAGGCGAAGGGATTTGGCGTTTCGTCGTCCACCGGGCCGGGCAGTCCTGCTACGAAGGTGTCGAAGATGTCGTCGCCGAGGGGGCCGGACTGGTCGTTCGGATCGCCGCCGTTCAGACCACCATTGCCGCCGGGAACGTCAGCACCGCCGCCGGGGCCGCCGTTCGGGGCGCCGCCGCCGGACCAGAAGCCCCATTCGTCGAAGCTGTCCGCCTGGGCATTGTTGAATCCCGAGAAACACAGTCCCGCAAGCGCGAGGGACAACGGGGTCTTGGAATAATTCGGCTTGTTCATAAAGGGTCGCTCCCGGTCGAATTCGTGGTGGGAATTTTCGACGC
Source organism: Gammaproteobacteria bacterium (assembly GCA_963662545.2). Lineage (GTDB taxonomy): Bacteria > Pseudomonadota > Gammaproteobacteria > JAYYZW01. The sequence goes on along the minus strand of CAXXLL010000002.1, from coordinate 1,567,972 downwards.
GTATTGGCGTATTAAACGCGCATGCGGCGGGGAATTATGTGGCCTGTTTCACACTTGATCAGAAGGTTTTCGACAGCGACAGCAGGAACTGGTCGCGTTCGAACTCGAATATAGGCACATTCGAGTCCTGTTCGGTATTCGTGTAACTAAAGTTTACAGTCAGGCCGTCCAGGGTTCCGCCGTCGATCAGCCGATAGCTGGCCCCCGCGTAGAAGCGATCCTCGTTCTCGTCCCGCCTCACCGCGAAGATGGGCTCCGCGCCATCGTATTTGCGGTCGCGATGGAAGTAATTGAAGAACACGTTCGCCTTGGGGATGGGCCGCCAGTTGACCCCGGCGTTGGCAATCCAGCCGTCGTTGGAGCGGCGCGCGGTATCGGCGTCTTCGGTGAAGCCGCTGAACCCGAAGCGGATGACTACGGGCAGATTCGCCAGTTGATAGCCGATCGCGCCGCCGCCGGCATAGTACTCGCCGTCCCGATCCTTATCCGAGCCGCGGTTGAAATCGCGGATCTGGATCTGGCCCGAGAAGGTCAAGGTCAACTGGTTACTGATGAAGAAGTTCAGCGACGGGTTGAAACCGCCGTAGATGGCGATGGCGTCGTCGCCGATGGCGATGTGGTTGAATTCGCCGTCGAGTTGCAACCGCCATTTCCGGGAGACCAAAAATGATGGCCCGGTGCGCACGGTAATGACGTTGAGATGAAAATCGTCCTCGTCGAAATACTGGTTGCGGAACAGGCTCACCTGGCTCAGCCAGGCAACCGCCGCCTGGTCACCGGCGATGCTCATGGTGTTGTCGAACAGGTAGCGGTGGTTGATACCGGCCGAGATCTGGACGCCGTCGTCTTCGCGCGGCTTTGAGCCGGCGGCAAGCGTCAAGGTGGTCGTGCCGATGTCGATGACGGAGGAATCCGGTCCCACATTGACATTGTCATCGTGGATCCAGCCGAACGACAGGTACGGCGTGAACAGGTGCTTTCTGTCCGACTTGTCGATCTCGGCCAGAAAGGCGCGGACGGTTTGACGTACGTTCTCAGGGGTCGCCGGATCGTCGAGCACCTTCTGCGCTTCCGCACGCGCGGCGGCGTAATTCAGGGCGCGGTAGTTCGCGAGGGCGAGTTCGAGCCGCACACGGCCGGCGCCCGGCCGTTCGCTCAGAATGGTCTCGTAGGCCGAGATCGCCCGAGCCTGACTGCAGGAGTGCGTCGTTGAACAGCTTGTCGACTTCCGAATCGCTCAAGGCTGCGACGCTGCTGCTGGCGAGCAAGGCGGTGAACAGAAACACGCCGCGAACGTGATCGATGAAGCTCATTCAAATACCCCCCGGGGGGATGATGCAACGGGATCTGCGACTCGACGTTGAGAGGCTTTCAAAACGCCGCGCACGACCGTCCCGGCTAAGCGCGCTTGCTCCGCGAAGATAAAGCTTTTTACTACGTAAAACAAGTAGATATAGGATTTATCTTATAATTCAATCGCATGGACCGGCGAGGTTTCGGCAGGCGTCCACAAGGCGTTCCAGAGCGGCGTCCCTGGAGTGCGTACGATGCGCCTCGGCGAACCCTGCGGCGGCTTTGCAGATGTCTGCCTCCAGCACTCGAGTCAAGCTTGCGCCGAGCTGACTGGAAGCCTTCGTCGGAACCGCCACCACGCCGGCACCGAGGGCCACGACGCGCTCGGCTGTCATGGTCTGCTCGCGGTACGTCGGCAGCAGGATCAGGGGCGTACCAGCCGCGAGGCATTGCAGCACGGACGTGTGACCGGCGTGGCACACGACCGCATCGGCCTGCGCCGCCGCTTCGCCCAGATCGACCGGTTGTTCCGCGAACGCGACGTTGCGCGCGGCGTAATGGGCTGCCACCGCAGGATCGACGTCACTGGCGAAGATCAGCAGATTGGCGCCGCTGTCGGCGAGTTGCGCGACGGCCGCGCGGAAGTTTGGATCCTTCCCCTTTAGATAGGCGAACACGCGCGGTTCGTGCTCGGCGGGCCATTGCGGCGGGATGCCGGTGTTAGATGTAGTTATCGGCCCGCAATATTCCACCCCCTCGCGCCCCGGATACTGGTCGAGTTCGGGAAAAGATGCGACGAAGTCGCGCGCGATGCCGTCAAACATGTCTTCGAGCACCGTCAAGGGATCGTATTTACATTCGACGAGGACCCGGTTCACGGTTTCGAGCACGGCTTGTTCGCTCTTGGCGACGCGCTCGCGGTAGTTTTCGAGCGATGGTGACAGCAGGGGGAAGGGCGTCGCCGAAGGCGGCGCGGCGAAGCCGGTGCCGAAACGAACGGCCGGGATCCCGAGCGCGCGCGCTGCGAGCAAAGCGGTCGGCGAATGATCGGCGACCAACAGGCGCGGTTGGTATTGCTTCAGGATCCGGCACCAGCCGTTGAACAGTTCCCACAATTCCACCGGCCGCCGGTAGCCGCAGCGCAGCAACAGTTCACCGTAGTTGCAGATCGGGTAGGGCGGTGCCTGTTCCGGCTTCTTCAAAAATGGCGCCGGAACGGCTTCACGTGCATTTGGCCCTGGAATGTCGTCGAGCGCGGACGGCTGTACCAGTGCATAAAGCACCTGCCGGCCGTCGGCGGCCAGCGCATCGCCCAGCGCGCACAGCCGATTCACATGCCCGAGGCCGCCGCCCAGTTCCCAGGCGAGCAGTACGTTAAGCATCTACCACCTCATTCAGCCATCATCGCCGTTCAAGGTTCAGCTTGCGTACCGCGACCTGGCCGAGGGTGACGTCCGCATGGTGCGCGATGAAAAGAATGGAACCGGATGCCGGCGCGGTGTCTTCGAGAGTGATAAACAGCATCCAGCTGTCGGGCTCGGATGCGTCCCGCGGCCAGATCTTGAGCCCGCAGGAAGTGTGTCCGCTCTGCAGTGTGACGAGCCTGATCGCAACGATATACGTTTCCCCGGGTTCGAAGCGGAACCCCGTTTGGTCGAACCCGAGCGGCACACCGCCGTTACCGAACATGCCGAGCCGCGGCGTTTCCCACGCGCGCCGCCAGCGGTACATCACCAGCGTGCCAGCAGGCCACACGCCGATTTTCGGCTGCTGTTCGTCCCTGTCGATGTGTCCCTGCCAGCGCGTCAAAAACCCGAATCCCGGACCGTTGCTCGGCGGCGCGTAGCCCGACGCATCGATCCCGTGCAGCGTCACTTCCGCGATCATTTCGAAATCACCCCAGCGCGCATCGCCGAACGCGACCGCGCGGTCGTAGCCCATTTCTAGCGTGCGCAGTCCTTTCTCCTGAATGACCCAATTGCCGTCGACGACCTGCACGGCATCGTTTACATCGGTGACCTTGTGCCATTCGATGCGATACGGCAGCGGCCACGCGGCACGCGGGTCATATTCGAAGTGCATCGTGCTCGAATGGACCTCGCCCGTTTGAGTGTGCGCCCGGATTTCAATCCCGTGCGCCCGGCCGGCGGTACTGGCGGCCGCTGCGAGCGGGTTTACCGGAATTTCAATGTTGAAATCGCCGCTGCCGGCGAGTCTGCGGTCGTCGGGCCCGATGGACAAGAGCCGTTCTGTACCCCCATCGAGCCTGTAAGTGAGACGTTCGACGGTTTCGATCGGATCAATACTGCCGAGTACGTTCAGCCAGCGTTGCGGCGTTCCGCGCTGTCCAAACTTCTGGTGATCGCCGTACCAGATCGCGATTTCGGGGGTGCTCGTTGCGCGCGCCGAATCCGCGGTTGCAGCGCTCGCGCACATGATGCAGGCGAGCGCGAATACGCCGCCTGCGATCCTTGTTCGCCATGGAGACTCCGACCTCATTGATATCTCATCACTGTCACTGTTATCGTCATCACCGCCCTTATTTGCGGCTGCTTTAAAACCTACTTGAATATTCCCGAATGAAAACGGTCATCCTTGCCGGCGGAACGGGTTCCAGATTGGGTCAGCAAACGCACGAAACGCCGAAAGCGCTCCTCACCGTCGGGGACACACCGCTCCTGTCTCACATTATGCGGTTGTTCATGCATCACGGTCACTTCGAATTCATCGTGGCAACGGGGCACCTTGCCAATTCGATCACCGAGTATTTCTCGAAACCGAACGATCTTTTCACCTTGCCCAAAATAGAAACGGCCGATGGTGCCTTATGCGTGACGGATCCCGGTGGATCCGGACTTGTAACACAAATTATCAATACGGGCCTGCACACGGGTTCGGGTGGGCGCCTGCGCCGCTTGCGCGATGACATCGGCGCCAATCCGTTTTTTCTCGCGTGGTGTGACGGACTAGCCGATCTCGATCTCACAGGACTATTAGACTTTCACCGTGAGCATGGCAAAATCGCAACGGTCACCGCGGTGCGCTCGCCGCCCCGTTTCGGCCGGCTCACCCTGGACGGTGACTGTGTAGTCGCATTCGACGAGAAGCCGGGCAGCGCGCAAGAATTGATCAACGGAGGGTTCTTCGTCCTCGAAGCCGCAGTCATGGATTTCATCGAATCCGATATGGAAATGATTGAAACCGGCGCGCTGCCGCGCCTTGCTGCCGCGGGCGAACTGATGGCCTTCCGGCACCAGGGCTTTTGGGACTGCGTCGACACGCCCGCCGATCTCGAACGCATGGAAGACCTGTGGCGCCGCGGCGCTGCGCCTTGGCACACTGGAGATGCGAGCTCGTGAAGATTCTCGTGACCGGCCACAATGGCTACATCGGCTCTGTTCTTGCGCCGATGCTGATCGACGCCGGTCATGAAGTGCGAGGCGTGGATTCGTACTGGTTCGAGCACCGCCGTCTATTTCCGTTTAGGGAAGATTTCGACACCGCTCGTCTCGACGTCAGGATGATCACGACCGGCCGGCTCGAAGGCTTGGATGCGGTCGTGCATCTGGCGGCGCTATGCAATGACCCGATGGGCGATCTAAATCCGCGCGCGACCGAGGAGATCAATTTTCGTGCGGCCGTCGAACTCGCGCGTCTCGCGAAGACGGCCGGCGTCAGGCGATTCGTGCTGGCGTCGTCGTGCAGCCTTTACGGTGCGTCCGACGGCACACTCATCGACGAAGAAGCGCCCTTTCATCCCGTGTCGGTATACGGACGTTCAAAAGTCCTTGCAGAACGAGGTCTCGCGACGCTGGCCGGCGATGATTTCTCGCCCGTCTATCTCCGGTTCGCCACGGCCTATGGCGTGTCGCCGAAACTGCGTGCCGACCTCGTGGTCAACAACCTCGTCGGATATGCCGTGATCACAGGCGATGTGCTGTTGAAAAGCGACGGTATCGCCTGGCGCCCATTGATCCACGTTGAAGATATCGCCCGTGCGATCCTCGCGGTGTGTGAAACGCCGCGCGAACTCACTCACAATCAGGCCTACAACGTTGGCAGCACGGAAGAGAATTACACCGTGCGTGATATCGCCGATCGGGTCGCGGCGCAGGTTGAAGGTAGTCGTGTACGACATGCTGACAAGCGATTCCGGGATGCACGCAACTACCGTGTTAGCTGTGAAAAAATCCAGAAAACTGTTACGGGGTTCGACCCTAAGTGGGATTTGGATCTCGGCATCGCGCAACTGGAGAATGCGTTTCGCCGCTACGCCGTCGCGTACGCCGACTTCGTCGGTGCGCGCTTCGAGCGCCTGCCGCAGCTCAAGGCAATGGTCGATCGCGGCGAACTCGATCAAGACCTGCGACGGGAAGACGCCAGCGACATCGTAACCGGCGACTGAGGCGCGAAAGAACTTCATGCGCATCAAGAGTTGTCGCGTCTGCGGCTCAACGGCACTCGATGAATTTCTTTCCTTCGGACTCAAGCCGCTGGCCGATGGCTTTCTGGTCGGCGCGTCCGCGATCAACGGTGAAACGCTTTATCCCTTGGACCTCGCCTGGTGCAGCGACTGCTCGCTGATGCAGGTCACCGGCACCGTGCCTCGTGAAAAGCTCTTTTGTGAGAGCTACCCGTACTATTCCTCGTATTCAAGTACGCTCGTCGAAGATAGCCGGACGCATGTCGATGCCCTGATCGCCCAGCATCGCCTCGACGGGCCAGTCCCTGGTCGTCGAACTCGCCTGTAACGACGGCTATCTCCTGGAAAGCTTCAAAAAGCGCGGGATCCCGGCATTGGGCGTCGAACCCGCCGCCGGTCCCTGTGAGGCCGCGCGCGCGGGGGATCGATGTCCGCGAGGCATTTTTCGACGCCTCGCTCGCTCAGGCGATCATGCGCGAGCGCGGGCAGGCCGATGTCGTCATCGCGAACAACGTGCTCGCGCACGTGGAAAACCTTCACGAATTCGTTGCAGGTATCGGCGCGCTTCTGAAACCAGGGGGGAGTGCCCGAATCGAAGTGCACTACCTCAAGTCGCTGATCGACGGCCTGCAGTTCGACACCATCTATCATGAGCATCTTTGCTATTTCTCGGCCGGCGCGATCGCACGGCTGCTGACATTTCACGATCTGCATATACACGACATCGAGAGAATCCCGGCACAAGGGGGATCATTGCGGCTTACCGCAAGCCGGGGACAGGTCGAATGCACCGAGCTCGACAGGCTGACGGCCGGCGAACGCCGCTGCGGCCTGACGCAATCGAACTACCATGACGAATTTGCGGTACGCGTGGGGCGATTGATCGACGAACTAAAAAACCTCGTGGCCGGATTGAAAGCGGATGGGAGTCGTATCGCCGCTTATGGCGCAGCCGCAAAAGGGACGATGCTATTAAACGCATGCGGCTTCGGAACCGATGTGATCGATTACGTGGTCGACGCCAATCCACACAAGCAAGGTCGCCTGGTCCCGGGCGTACACCTGCCTGTTATGCCGGTGAACACCATCTCCGAATCGTCTCCTGATTTCATGCTGCTTTTGCCGTGGAACCTGAAAGAGGAAATCCTGGCGCAGCAAGCGCAATACCGAGAAGCGGGAGGAAAGTTCATCGTCCCGATTCCAATGCCGGAAATTATTTAGAATCTATCTTGAAAGAAATTCACCAGCTGGCTGCCGCCTACAAAAAAGGACTTCCGCAGGAGCCAGCAGGCTGAAAAATATTTGAAAAACAAATGATTGAAAAGAGGCCGCGTTAGTGAAATCCGGATGCAGAATATGCGGCAACCCCGATCTTCGGCAGGTCCACCACGTCGAAAACGTACCGGTCAACGATGTTCTGCTGATGAACTCGCGCGACGCCGCGACGGGCGTCAGCGCAGGGGATATCGATCTCGTTTTGTGCGGCGGCTGCGGTTACATCTTCAACCGATGCTTCGATCCGGCACGCGTGGAGTATTCGACACGCTGCGAAGAATCGCAGGCCTATTCGGCGCGCTTCAACCGGTTTACGGACGAAATAATCCAGCGGATCGCGAACCGCTTACCTTGCACCGGGCAGACCGTGCTCGAGATCGGCTGCGGGAAAGGCGATTTCCTGACGGCACTGTGCAAGGGCCGCGGGCTCACCGGCATCGGCGTCGACCCCGGCTACCGGGAGCGTGAAGACGGTGGCGAGCGCCCGGTGAACGTTCGATTCGTCACCAACGAGATCGAACGCGAGGCCGGCCTGATCCCGCTTGCCGATCTCGTGGTTTGCAGACACACGCTCGAGCACATCGACGATCCCGTTCGCTTCCTGCGCTTTCTTCGCGGGCGCGTGCACGACGAGGCGGCAATTCTGTTTGAAGTGCCCGACGCGGATTCGATATTCGAACGATCGGCTTTCTGGGACATTTACTACGAACACTGCGGTTACTATTCCGCACGATCGCTGTCGCATCTGTTCGACGCCTGTGGTTTCCATGTCGACACCGTGTATGCGGTCTTCGACGATCAATATCTGATCCTGGAGGCGACGAGCGGCAACGGCGGAGCGGGTGCAGTACCGATAAACGACGCCAGCAGCATCGATGCCCTGAACGAGCATTTCACGACCAGGATGGCCGCGAGCCTCGCCCGGTGGCGTGCCTTATTCATGGAGTGGCGCCGCGAAAGGCGTCGGGTGGTGCTGTGGGGTGGCGGTTCGAAAGCGGTGTCCCTTCTGAGCACGCTCGCGATCGAGTTCGCGGTCGACTATGTCGTCGACATCAATCCCCGCAAGCAGAACAAGTTTCTGCCCGGATCGGGTTATGAGATCCTGCCGCCCTTGGCAATCAAGTCGCGGCCGGTTGACGTCGTGGTCGTGATGAACGCAATTTATGAGGACGAAGTACGGCGCGAGCTTGATGAAATGAATGCGCGGCCCGAGCTTTATTGCATGACATGAACGGCACCGCGGTCCGATGCGCCCTCTGCTCGAGCACCGCGCTCACGGAATTCTTCAATCGCTCTGGTACGCCCATCCTGTGCAACAGGCAATACGCGTCGCGGCACGAAGCCGTCAACGCACCAACAGCCGATATCATGCTCGCCCGCTGCGAGCGTTGCGGCGGGATTCAGAACGTTCGATTCGATCCGCTCGCCGTCGTGTATGACGAGGACTACGAGAATTCGCTCCACTTCTCCCGGCGGTTTCAGGCGTACTCGGAAGAACTGGCGGCGCGTCTTGCCGCGGACGGATGCCTGCGCCGAGGTGAAGTCGTCGAACTCGGCTGTGGTCACGGCGAGTTTCTCACCCTGCTCTGCCGGCGCGCCGGTTGTCGCGGGATCGGTTACGACCCGGCGCTTACGGAAAACGGCGAACCGAACGATGACGGAACCGTCAGCCTTCGCAAGCAGCCCTATACAGCGGCGGACTGCATTACGGACCTGACCCGTCTCGTCGTCTGCCGCCACGTGCTCGAGCATCTCGCAGAGCCGGCCGAACTGCTTAAGCTCGTCCGGGCGCGCGCCGCATCGGTATCCGGGATCCGATTTTACTTCGAAGTGCCGAACGCCGAGACGATGCTCGAACATTGCGGTTTATGGGACGTGATCTTCGAACATCCGCTCTATTTCACGCGCGATTCTATCCGCGCGCTGCTCGAGATCTCCGGTTACGTGCTCACGTCTATCGACCTCGCGTTCGACGATCAGTTTTTGTCCGTCGAGGCACGGATCGGCGCGCTACGCGAAAAAGATACTGTACGGATGAGCGACCTATCCCTGAGCGACGATACGCTTACCCGGTTCCGGCGCGAAGCCGCTGCGCGCGAATACCATTGGCGCAGATTTTTCGAACGACGCGAACAGTCGATAGGACCAGCGGTACTGTGGGGCGTCGGTTCCAAAGGGGTGAGCTTTCTCAACGCTCTGGCCGATCCCGCACACATCGCCGCAGCCGTCGACCTCAACCCGAGAAAACAGGGCCGCTACGTCGCCGGCAGCGGTCACCGCATCGTGGCGCCGGAAGCACTTCGGACTATCGAGCCCGACGTCGTACTTGTTTCGAATGCATTCTATCGGGACGAGGTTGAATCGGACCTTCGGGCACTCGGGCAGAACGCAGACGTGCTGACGATCTGACGATACGCTGCACTTGAAACGAACGCTTAGGTTCCTTAGCGGCCCGAACCATGACTCCACACCCGACCGTCTCGATTGGCCTGCCGGTCTATAACGGCGAGCGCTTTCTAAGGCGCGCACTGCTGTCCTTGGCGAACCAGACCTTTGAAGACTTCGAAATTCTGATTTCCGATAACGGCTCGACTGATCGAACCGCCGAAATATGCCTTGAATACGAATCGCGGGACTCACGCGTGAGATATACACGCCATGACCGGAACCGCGGTGCGGCGTGGAACTACAATTTCACCGTCGGCGAGGCGACGGGCCGGTTCTTCAAATGGGCCGCGCACGACGACGAGTGCGCGCCCACCTTTCTCGCGCGCTGCCTCGAAGCGTTCGAAGATGCCGGCGACTCGACGGTTTTGTGTTATCCGAGAACCGTGTTCATTGACGAACAAGGCGGTGTGTTTGCTAAGTTCATGGATAATCTGAGCCTCGAATCCGGTAAGCCGCATCAGCGCCTCTACCGCCTGCTGCGCGTAATTTCCCGCTGCAATCCGGTGTTCGGTCTGATCCGGACGGAAGCGCTGAACGGCACCAGCCTGATCGGCAGCTATATCGGCGCGGACAAAGTGATGCTGGCGGAGCTCGGCCTGATGGGAAAATTCCGAGAAGTTCCCGAGTACTTGTTCCTGCGCCGTATGCATGCCGGTATTTCTACCGAAGCGGCCGCCAACGAACGCGAACTTCTCGCCTGGTTCGATCCCGACAAGCGCGGCTTGTGGTCGAGGTGCACCGGGCTTCGGCTGGGCCTCGAATATGTCGGCGCGGTCGGGCGCGCGAACCTCACTGCCGAACAGCGCAGGGCCTGCTACCGCGCACTCTGTCGCGGCTGGTTGAACGCCGGCGATTCCGGCAGTGGCGCCTTTGCGCAGCAGATCGCCTACGTCGATATAAAAGCCATAGAAACCTTCACCGCGCAAGTAAAACAAAAGATCGACGCGGGCGAAATCGATACCGCCGAAGCCGGATGTCGCGAGATCCTGGACTTACGGCCGTTCACCACGCTCGCGCTGCACATGATGTCCGTTATCCAATATCAGCGCGGAGAATTGGATGCCGCGCGGGAAAACGCTACAACCGTGATTTGGCGTAATGACCGCGTGGCGGCGTTTCACAACACCCTGGGAATCATCGAGAAAGCCCTGGGCGATGACGACGGTGCGATTCGCGCATTCAAAAATGCGATCGCCTGTGATGCGAATTATGCCGAGGCGTATGTCAACCTGAGCCTCGTATACGGGGATGCTGGAGATGAGGAGCGGGCGCGTCACTACCGAGATGAAGGGCAGGCGCGAGCTGAACGCCGATGACTAGAACCTATTCCGAGTAGTAAGGGTGACGGAGGTACTGACAAGTTAAGTTCTCTGTCTGGACGTACTTGACCAGAATCTGCCTTTTACACAGTAATTTGCTCCCAAAGCGCAAAGGCACGCATTCGAAAAAATCGATAGGTTTCACTGAAACAAGGTGACGACCAAGGTTGAATAAATTGTAGACGGCCGCCAAAAACTATCGACTTTTCAGGTTACGGGCGTTCAGGTCTTGGCAGATTGCAACCAGCTCCTGAACGACCACAACTCGGTGCATGACATGTCGAGTTGGAGTTAACGGGACAATACCCGGAGCCGGTAGGGCTGCGGCTCATAGAGCGCCCCGCAGCGTTTCGGACGTGGAGATCCTTCGCAAGCGGCGCCGCACGCTCTCCATGTTGCGTCCGGTCGACGACGCGCGCTTGCCCTTGCGACCGCGCGTCATGCCGCTGCACTCCGCATCGAAGTCGCGCAGCAGGCGTTGATCGGTGGCGAACTGAAACGCGATCTCTCGCCCGACCCGGGCGAGCCGCGCCGCGAGCCCCGCTGGACGCACCGCCAGCAGGCCTTCGAGTGCGCGACGCAAATGGGCGTCGCTCCAGCGTGGCAGCAGGGCGCGGAAAGGCTCGAGCGCGTCGTCTTCGGAGCGCATGCGCGCCGCGCGCGTGCGGCGCGACCCCAGCGTGGGAAGCGCTGCGTTCACGACCGCCTCTGCGTCGATGATGCCGACGAAGTCTCCTTCATCCATCTCGACGCCTGGCTGAGCGGTGCTGCGGAGCACGTCGCGGAAGGCTTCGGCCACCCGGCCGCCGTAACGATTGTTCAAGTTCGCGAAGCCGTGCTTCTCGATCCACAGGGCGCACACCCCCGCCACGTGCGCGGTCGCATACGAAGTGCCCGAGCTGCGCCGGCTGATCTTGCGGGTACGTCCGTTCGAGTCCTCGACCAGTGCGCGCCACACCGACTCGCCGGGCGCAGTGATGTCTACGGTGTCGCCGTTCGAAGATCCCGACCACGGACGGCTGACCGCGTTCGAGGCCGCGACGCCCACGACGTCCGAGTAGCGCGCGGGAAAGCTGACCGCCCGAAAGGGGATGTGGTTGCCGGCTGCGGCGATCACCACAACACCGGCGTCCGCGGCGCGACGCAGGGTCTTTCTGAGCCTCCGGCTCGGGAAGGGGCCGCCGAGGCTCATCGACACCACCTGGCAACCGTTGGCTACGGCGAACTCGATGGCTTTGCGCACGCGACGCAGCGAGAAATGTATGACGCTGTTCGCCACGCGCAGCGGAACGAGCTCGGCTCCGGGTGCCGCTCCCACCACGAACTCGCGCGGGTTGGCGTTCTGCGAGCCCGCAGGGCTCGCGATCACGCTGGCGGTTGCCGTCCCGTGGTTCGGTCCGCCGGGCAGCAGATCGTCGTCGTCGAGATCTGCGCGGGCGTCGTCGTCGTCGTCCACGAAGTCGTAATCGAGGTCGGTTCGGACGGGGCCGCCTTGGGTCGTGTTCTGGATCTCCGGGTGGGGGATCCAGCCGGTATCTGGATGCCCGATGCGAACTCCGCTGCCGGTCGCGACCCGCCAGGCAGCTTCCAGATTCATGACGTCGCGGCACCAGGTGGGTTCGAGGCTCTGCGGCAGGTGGACGGTTCGCACCCCGCTCGCGCGCCGCGGGCTGTTGCGCTCTTCGAGCGCATCGAGATTGCTCGACAGGAACACGAAGCTCGGTTCGACGTCCGCGAGCTTCGGCTGCGCCGCCAGCGCGTACGAGGTTTCCCACACCTCGGGAGTCTTCAGCGACATGCCGCGCTTCGGGACCAGTTCATACTCGTACTCAAGGCCTTGATTCGGGGTGAGCGTGCTTTCGTAGATCGTCCACGCTGCGCGCCAGCCGCGGCCGAGCACCGCAGTGGCGGCCGCTTCCAGATACTCGAGCGGCACCTCGCCCTCACGCACCCGCACGTCGACGTCGAAACCCTCGAACCACGGACCGGGCAGCGGCTCACCGGCAGCGCAACCCGTGACTAGGCGACGCACCATCTCGGGCGTCATTTCACCCTGGTGACGTACGCCGCGGCGCGCCCAACCAGCCTGGTTCTTGATTTCCATGCGCTTCATCGCGGGCGGGTCGTCGGGGGGAACGAAGCTTTCGTGGTCGCCCGTTTCGGGATCGAAGAAGCCGATGTAACCGCCGGGCGCCACGCCGAACGATTCGACGCCCGAGCCCTTGTTGAGAACGCCCATGAAGTCGTTGCGGTGGAGGTGGATTGAAGCGGGGCTTTGGCCGAAAATATCCGCACTCGCCGCTCCGATCCAATGCTGGAACGCTAGGCGGCAACTCGCTCGGCCTGGCCGGGCGACTCCTTGGGTTTGCAGGTCAAGAAAATGCGCTAAGGAGGAACGCTAAGGGGTCAAGTCTTCACTATCTACAACTCAACACGCCGACGCCAGAATAAGGGGCCAGTACCCTTTACGCTGGATGCAAGGGGCTCAATAAGGGTACTGACTCCTTAACGTGTGGGCGCGTCTTCGGCCGGAAAATCGGAAAACCGCAAACAGCCCAGCCGCCAGTAGTGGCAACCCGGCTGGCAACGGAACGTGTGTCGCATGGAGTGTGACGTGAAGATCGGTTATGTCGTCAGAAATTTCTAACCCGGCTAGCAACGACGCAATATCCGGGATATCTATATCCACGATAATCGCGTCAATTTCCGTACCGGAGCCGAATACGCCAGGAAAGTAATCCAGTTCAGTAAGGTGAAGTGGAGGTGCTCCACCGGCGGTAAACGTCAGGACGACATCGACAACTGTGACAATCGCCCCCGGGCTGCCTGGTCCCCAGTATAAGCCGTCGAAAATCGTGAATATCGCCTGATCGGGGGCAAGCGGTGTATCAAACAAGGGATCTCCCGGGACCATGTTTTCCCACCAGAATTCGATGACGTCAAATCCCGGTCCCGGGGTCACCATTTCCGTGAGCACCACGCCCGAGCCGAGTCCAGGAAACATCTCAGGAATCGGTGTTGGGGCTCCGTCGAAGATGATGGGACCAGGCGCGAAATGGCTTTCCAGCACTCCGCCGAGATCGGCCAGGTCCAAGATCGGAAAATAATCGGTTCCAAGCGGGCTTGCCTGAGCACCTGCGGCCCCGAATAGGATCGCGGCAAATAGAAAAACCAACGGGGTGCGAATAACTTTTGACACCGAGATTTTCTCCCCGCGAAGCTATCAAATATTGACCTCCCAAATGTAGCACATCGGTCGGTGGGGGGGATTCGCAATAATTGTTAACAACTGTAAAGGCGCTCCGCGCCTGTGACCGGAGGAAGAGAACCAAGGGGGACAGATTCTGGGCTCCCCACGAATTGAAGGAGAATTCTCCGTCGAAGATGATGGGACCAGGCGCGAAATGGCTTTCCAGCACTCCGCCGAGATCGGCCAGGTCCAAGATCGGAAAATAATCGGTTCCAAGCGGGCTTGCCTGAGCACCTGCGGCCCCGAATAGGATCGCGGCGGTTTCTGGAGCGTCTTCGAGAGATCTTACCACCGAAATGCCGGCTTCCGGACGACTTGGTTTAGACAGGTCGAAGCGGGGGACTGCGAATAACTTTTGACACCGAGATTTCCTCCCCGCGAAGCTATCAAATATTGACCTCCCAAATGTAGCACATCGGTCGGTGGGGGGGATTCGCAATAATTGTTAACAACTGTAAAGGCGCTCCGCGCCTGTGACCGTACGGAGGAAGAGAACCAAGGGGGACAGATTTATTTGAATGGATATCTGTTCAAGAGAATTTAATGGGTCAGCGCTCCTTGATACTGGAGCTCGCGTGCGAGCCAATGCCAACACGGAGAACGGCGCGGAATCGCTTCTAAACGGCCGTCCGCGCGATGTCTTCGGTGTCTACCTTGCCTTTTTCTCACGTCACGGCAAAAGGCAAGACCTGACACTCATGATCGAGCTCCTAAACCACCGCAACTCGGTGAATGACATGTCGAGTTGGAGTTAACGTGACAATACCGACTAAATGCCAATCCGGTCGGCCATTTCCAACACCTTGCCATAAAGGCGCATGGTGGCGGCGTCGACGAGGAACCCGTCGACTTGGGCGGCGCCTTCTCCATTCTCCACGGCCTTGAGATATGCCGCGTTCATCTTGCGCGCACGCTCGACGATTTCCGGATCCGGGGTGAATGCTTTTTGCGCCAGCTCGACCTGCGACGGATGGATGGCCCATTTGCCGACTGCGCCCAGGAACATACCCCGCTCGCACTCGCGCAGGTATCCGTCGGGGTCCTTGATGTTGGGATAAGGACCGTCGATGAAGTCGATGCCGTGCATGCGCGCGGCGATACTGATCTTGTTACGCCCGTAATGCCAGACATCGCCCGGATAATTATGGGATTCTTTGAACACGTCGGGATTGATTCCCTGCGACGCCGAATAGTCGCCAACCCCGTAAATGAGCGCTTCCAGGCGGTCCGAAGCGCCGGCGATCGCCTCGACGTTCACCATCGCCTCGACTTCCTCGATGAGTACTTCGAGCCCAATCCGTTTGGCCATGCCGAGCTTGCCCTCGATTTGATCCAGCAGCAACGCGACCCACTGCACGTCGAAAGCGGATTTGACCTTCGGGATGATGATGATATCGAGATTATCTTGCGCCCCTTCCACGACTTCGATGACGTCTTCATAGGCCAGATTCGTCTCGAGGTCGTTGATGCGAACGCAGCGCACCGTACGGCCCCAGTCTAGTTCGTTCAACGCGGTGACGATCTTTTGGCGAGTGGCGACTTTCTCCGCCGGAGCCACCGCATCCTCGAGGTCGAGGAAGACGTGATCGACGTCCATTTGAGAAGCTTTCTGCATCATGTGCTCGTTGCTGCCGGGTACTGCTAACTCGGCGCGGCGTAAACGCAGGGGTCGCGTCACAGGTTCGGTCATTTTTTTGTCCAGTGGCTGCGCCTTTTGATCAACACGCGGCGATCCCCTTCGAAGACTATTTTGTCGTCCTGGTTCACGCCCCAATGATGAAACTCGACGATGCCCGCATCTTCACGATCGGCTTCTTCTTTGCCGAGCACCCTCGTGTAGGCATACAAGGTGTCGCCGTGAAATACCGGCTGGGTGAGGCGAATCTTGTCCAGGGAAAGTTCGGCGAGGGCATTTTCAGCCGTGTCCTGCGCTGTGAGGCCGATAACCAGCGCGATCGTGACGCCGCCGAACGCGACGCGTTGCCCGAACATATGATCCTTCATCAGTTCTTCGTCGAAATGACCGGCCGCGGTATTCATGACTAGATTCGTGATCAAAACCTGGTCCATTTCCGTGAGCGTCTTACCGCGATGGTGGCGCAGCGTTTCACCCGGTTTGAAGTCCTCGAAATATAATGTTCGCGGGACGTGCACGAAATCGCCTTACCGCCCGCTCTTCCCCAGCAGTTGATCGGAGATGATCCGTAATTGAATCTCCGAGGTACCCTCGAAGATCTTGGTGAGCCGTGCGTCGCGCCAGTGCCGTTCGACGGCGTAGAGTTTCGTATAGCCGGCACCGCCCAGGATCTGAAGCGCGTCGCTCGTCACGCGTTCTGACATTTCACTGGCGAAATACTTGACCATCGAGGCTTCCTTGTCGCAACGCTCGCCGCCGTCTATTTTGTCGCAGACGAAATAAAGCAATTGGCGCGCCGCTTCGATGTCGGTCGCCATGCGCGCGAGCTTGAAACGCAAATCCTGGAATTCGGCGATCGGCCGGCCGAACTGCTGGCGCTCCTGCGCATAGGCCAGCGCATCCTCCAGCGCGCCCTGCGCCAACCCGATGGATCGCGCGGCGGTATGGGCACGCGCTTCATCCAGCCCTTTGGCCAGGGCGTAGAAAGCCCGGCCTTCCTCTCCGATCAAGGCATCCGCCGGTACACGGAAGCCGTCGAACGCCAGTTCCCAGGTTTTCCAACCGAAATAGCCGATCTTGGGAATTTCACTGCCGTGGATTCCCTCCGGGAGCGCTCCGCGCTGCTTGTCGATGATGAAAGCGCTGATGCCGAGGTGCCGCTTGTTTTCGTCCGGCCGCGGCGAGGTGCGCGCAAACAGGAGGATGTAATCGGCGCCGTCGGCGAACGTGCACCAGTATTTGCTGCCGGTAATGACCCAGGTGTCACCGTCGCGCTCGGCGCGGCAGGAAATCGATGCGAGATCGGATCCCGTATCGGGTTCCGACAAGGATATCGCGGCGAGGTACTCACCCTCGACAACGCGCGGCAGGATCATCGCCTTTTGCTTGTCGGACAGGAGGTCGATGGTCAAGGTGCCGTTACCGCGCGCGATGATGCTCGCGACGCTCATCCAGCCGCGCGCAAGCTGCTCTGCGACGAGACAATATTCGAAGCAACCGAGTCCGCTGCCGCCATAGCACTCTGGAATTCGAATGCCGAAATACCCCATGTCGGCGAGTTTGCGCCGAAGCGAAGCCGGTATTTCTCCCTTCACCGGATCGAGTTCGTTCGCGACCGGCAGCACTTCGGCGAGCGTGAACGCGCGCGCGGTGTCGCGGATCATACGGCGCTCTTCGGTGAAATATCCGCTTATCATCGTCGCCTGGTCCATCGAGTTCAGCCCTTGTGCCGCCGGCCAACGAGATTCGTACGTTTGAAGTCGATCAAGCGATCGCCATGCTGGTCGAAGCCTTCGGTATGCCAGGTCACGATACCGAACTCCGGCCGTTTGCTCGAATCGCGTTTGTCCACCACCATGCTTCGCGCGCTGAGCGTATCGCCCGCATGAGCGGGCATGTGAAAGCTCAGTTCGTCGACACCCAGAAAGGGGCCCATGCCCGCCTCACTCAGGTCTTCGACACTCAAACCGAACACCGTATTGAAGATCAACAGCGGGTTCAGGACAGTGCCCGGATGACCATGCTCGGCGGCATACTGCACGTTGAAATAATGGGGATTGAAATGCAAAGTCAAGCTCGAAAACAAGGCGTTCTCAGCCTGGGTGAGCGTACGTCCCCAATGATGTTCGAACACCTGACCGACCGAGAAATCCTCGAACAGGTTGCCCTTGGCCAGATGGCGCGCGGATGCTTTGAGCTCTGCGACGGACGTCACTTCTCGATGAGGCATAGGTTCGCGTCGGTGCCCACGGCTTAGCGGACGATCAAACGTCTCCGGCGTGGAGCACGCCCGCCTTGGTCAAGGCTTCGACGTCTGCATCGCTTTTGCCGAGGATCCCCTTCAGAACTTCCCCGTTATGCTCACCCAGGCAGGGTGCGACGTAGTCATTTTCCGCCGGATATCCCGAGGTTTTTACCGGCATTCCGGGGATCTGAAACTCCCCGGCGATCGGGTCCTTGATCGTTCGTACCGTGCCGCGCGCGACGAAATGCGGGTGGGTCACCGTTTCTTCGACGCTCAAAATCGGCGCGCATGGGATACCGTGTGATTCGAGCAGCTCGATTGCCGAGTCGACGTCAGGAAAGGTCGCCAGCCATGCCTCGATCAAGGCCACGACCTCGCTCACCCGCTCGAGTCTCGCCGCGTCGGTCGCAAACGCCTCTTCCTCGACGAGTTCCGGACGCCCCATGGCCGTACACAGGTCTGCCCAATGATGCAGGAAGGCGATCAGAATGATGTGTCCATTCGTTGCCTTGAACACGCCGGCGGGACAGACGTAGGTGAGATGCCGGCCGCAACGCATCGGTTTTGTCTCACCGTTGCTGCCGCTGTATTGGTGAACGTTGACTTCATGGTAATGGTAATAGCAGTCTAACAACGCGATATCGAGATGTTGTCCTTCACCCGTGCGGGAACGGTTCAATAATGCTGCCGCAATGCCGAAGGCAGCAGTGACTCCGGTACTGATATCGCCCACCGCTATCAATGGGATATAGGGTGCATCGTCTGACTCTCCAATCATCGAGGTCACGCCCGAATAAGCCTGGGCGATATAGTCATAGCCCGGCTTCCCCGATAATGGCCCGGTCTGGCCGAGCGCCGAAATCGAGCAGAGGATAATGTCGTCCCGTAATTCACGGAGATCGTCGTAAGCCAGGCCCATCTTCGCCATGACGCCGGGCCTGTAATTCTCGACGACGACATCACAGTGGGGTACCAGCTCTCGAATGAGCGCCATGCCCTCAGGCCTGCGAAAATCGAGGCACAAGCTTTTCTTGTTCAGATTCTGCTGGATGAGATAGAGACTGCGTTCGTTGCGAATCTTCGACATCGTCCGCACCATGTCCCCGTCCGGCGCGGCTTCGACCTTGATCACATCCGCACCCAACTCGGCGAACATCCGGGTGCAGGTGGGGCCGGCAAGTGCCCGCGTCAGGTCGAGAACTCGAAATCCGGTAAGAAGGTGTTCATTCGTCATCAGCGTGAGTATATGCCGAAGGCTTTATCGCTAAAACTCCATTCAATCCCTAAAATCTTGTCGACGAGAGTCCACAATGCTTTTCCGCCGATTCTACCGTCTGTGAAATTAGCGTACTGATCGTCATCGGGCCCACGCCGCCGGGTACCGGCGTATAGGCAGCAAGGCGTTTGGTGATGGCGCTGATCTCAACGTCGCCAACACCGCCCGGATGATAACCGGCGTCGATAACCACGGCGCCATCCTTAATCCATGTCCCTCTAATAAATTCCGGTTTGCCGACGGCGCCGACTACGACGTCTGCCTGCTGGACGAGCCCGGCCAGACCCTGCGTTCGCGAATGACACTGGAGCACCGTTGCGTTGGCGTTCAAAAGCATCATTGCCAACGGCTTGCCAAGGATTGGGCTGCGTCCGACGACGACCGCAAAGCGTCCTTCAAGCTCGATATCGTAATGCCGCAGCAGGTGCATAATACCGGCCGCGGTCGCGGAACCATAGGCCGCTTCCTCCATTGCCATGCGGCCGAAACCCAGCGCCGTTACCCCGTCGACGTCTTTTTCGAGCACGATGCGATCGAAACATGCCCGCTCGTCTATTTGCGCGGGAGTCGGATGCTGCAACAGGATCCCGTGCACGTCGTCATTAGCGTTTAAGCGGTCGATCTCATCAAACAACTGCGCCGTCGTCGTGTCCTTGTCGAGTTCGATCTTCAGCGCATCCATGCCGATGCGTTTGCAGGCATTGCCTTTCATTTTGACGTAGGTCGCCGATGCAGGATCGGCGCCCACGAGTATCGTCGCAAGGATCGGAACACGGCCCCGGAGCTGCGCCTTCAGGGCTTCAACGCGCGCGGCCAGTGCCGCTTCGCTGGCGGCGGCAAGCGCCTTGCCGTCCAGCACCACTGCCGGCATGAAGACCTCCTTTGCATATCCTTAAGCGGGGGCCGCATTATAGGTGCACCGAGGTGTCCTGCGGCGATAATATCCCCGTTGGATATCACGATCCGGAGCCGGAGGACGAGAACATGACGGTTGAATTGTACGCGTTCGATTGCGGCCAGCTAAGCATGCCGGCCGGAACTTTTCTCGAGGGGGAAGAGGGCGCGATGACGGTTCCCGTCCCCGCGTTCCTAATTAAACACCCCAAAGGTAATGTCCTTTTCGATTCGGGCCTGCACGATAAGCTGCGAACGGATCCGCTCGGCTATTTCGGCGAAGACCTGAATGCCATGGTCGAAGTACATTACCGCGGAGACGAAGCGATCGAGGCCTGTCTGGAATCGATCGACGTGGGTGTCTCCGATGTCTCGCACCTGGTCAACTCCCACCTGCATTTCGATCACTGTGGCGGCAATTGCAAGATCACCGACGCACCGGTGGTAATTCAGAAGAAGGAATGGGAGTGGGCGACGAAATCCGAACCCGATCTCGGTTATTACACGGGCGATTACCAGACCGGACAGGACATTAAAAAAATCCAGGGCGAATTCGATATCTTCGGCGATAACAGCGTGGTTTGTCTGCCCACATACGGTCACACACCGGGCCATCAGTCGCTGCGGGTGCGAACCGAACGGGGCGAATTCGTTCTGACGGGAGACGCCTGTTACCTGCGGCGTACTTTGGAGGAATTGCACATGCCTGGCGTCCTGTTCGATCGCGAGGACGCTATCGCCTCACTGCACAAAATCCGTGCACTCCAAAGCCGTGGTGCGCAGATCGTCTACGGCCACGACCCTGAATTGTGGCCTGGAATCGTTAAAGCTCCGGAACGTATGGGCTGATTTGGTGATCGGCCGAGCATGTATGCGCAGCAAGCTCGCGCGCAAGCGGGCTGAAACAAACGGCCGGACTAGGGTGTCAAGAATCGTCTTACCGGAGAAAGAAGTTTCCGGCTACTTTGCAAGACCCGCGGCAAAATCCAAAACCTTGAACTCGCCGCAAACTTCACCTTTCTCGTCGTAGAACTCAACGAGCTTCTCGCTATCGCCGCGGTAGCTGCCATAGACGATGGTTTCTTCCGGAAATTCCTCGACGTGCTCATCGTTATAGCCCTGGTAGCAGTAATCGCCCGGGCCGAAGGTGCACCCGGTCGTTTTATTGACGACCTTGCCCTGTATCACCAACACATGCGTCTCGCAGGTATGCTTGTGCCGGAGCGACGTGTAGCCGGCCGCGATCTTGAACAGGAATTCAACGGAGTGCCGCGCTTCATCGACCGACAAAACCTTCATGGAAATTTCATCGGTGCACTTGAGCCAATCCTGCACGCTGGCCATCCCCTTGGCGACTTGCACACCGCGTTCTTCCAAAACTGCTGCATTCATGTTGCTGACCTCTAACGTTGTCTATGCTGTCCAAACTGAATTCTTTCCGCGGCTGCCCGCGACACGGCGCCCACCGCGATTCCGGTTAGCGCGGAATCTAGCACATAGGCGCATCGGCGAGTAGGATTGGCCTTCACCGCGCTTTCTTTAGTGTCGGATTGGTGGGAAATTAGGCGGCCCTGCCAACGAGCAAGCCTGTGCGGACTATGCGCCTTTCCACTGCATCATGAGCGGATTCAAGGAATACGACGACCACGATGCGCTCGGCCTCGCCGAACTCGTGCACAGCGGCGCGGTATCGCCGGCCGAATTACTGGAGGAGGCTATCGCACGATGCGAAAGCATCAATCCCGAAATCAACGCGGTCATCCACGATATGTACGACCTGGCTAGGGACGCCGTGGCGACCGACTTGCCCACCGGTGCTTTTACCGGCGTGCCGTTTCTATTGAAGGACCTGGGCCAGGCCTGGGCCGGGGTTCCCATGCGCACCGGTTCGCGTTATTTCAAGGACTACGTGCCCGATTATGATGCGGAAATCGTCACCCGCTTTCGCCGCGCGGGACTGGTCGCGTTCGGCAAGACCAATACGCCCGAACTAGGCCTCGTCGGCACGACCGAGCCTGAACTGTTCGGCCCGACTCTAAACCCCTGGGACCTGACTCGCACGTCCGGAGGATCCAGCGGCGGCGCCGGCGCGGCGATTGCAGCCGGCGTCGTGCCGATGGCGGGTGCGAGTGACGGCGGCGGATCGATTCGCATACCGGCGTCCTGCAATGGGCTAGTTGGTTTGAAACCCTCGCGCGGACGAAATCCGGCGGGACCGATTATGGGAGAGGGCTGGTACGGCCAGGTTCAACAAGGCGTGATCACGCGCACCGTACGCGATACCGCAGCGATGCTCGATGCGACCACTGGCGGAGATCCCGGCAATCTGTACTCGGCACCGCCTGCGCCCGGGCCCTTTCTTGACGAAACGAGCCGTGACACCGGACGGTTGCACATTGCGGTCTGCCACGAAGCGCTGCTGTGTGAGGCGCCGATCCATGCGGAATGCCTCACCGGTCTCGATGCCACCTGCGCCGCCCTGGAAAAGCTCGGCCATGAGGTTACCGAAGCAGTCCCCCCGATCGATAAAATGTCCTTGGCGAGCGCCTTCCTCCTGCGAGTTGCAGCCTGTACCGGCGCCGAGATCGCCAGCGCAAAGGCCAAACTTGGGCGTAATCCAACAGCCCGTGATTTCGAATTGGAAACCCGCGTTCTTGCCAATCTCGGTCGCAGCTTCAATGCCGTCGACCTGACCATCGCCAACCAAGTCATCGAGACACAGGTTCGCACGATCGGCCGCTTCATGGAGGACTTCGACGTCCTGCTAACCCCGACCCTGGCGACGCCGCCGGCACCGCTTGGCGTTTTCAAGGCAACTGGAACAGATTACGTCCGCGCGAAAATATCGAGCGTCATTCCGCTCGGACCGATTGCCAAGTTCGGCAAAGCGCTGGAACAGCTTGCGGAAATCAGTTTTCGCTTTGTCGTCTCAACGCCGCTCGCGAACCTCACAGGTGAACCCTCAATCTCACTGCCGCTGCACTGGAGCGTAGACGGACTGCCCGTGGGCATGATGTTTACCGCGAAAATATACGAGGAAGCCGTGTTGATCCGCCTCGCCGCCCAACTCGAACAAGCCATGCCGTGGCGCGAACGGCGCGCCCCGCATCAAGCAGGAAACCCGCATGCCTGAAATAAGCTATGGAAGCGCGGTCGCCCTGTCGCCCAGGTTGCGGCGAATCACCGCGCCGAATGGCGGCAAGATGACCGGCCCCGGTACCAACAGCTACATTGTTGGTCACGAAGAACTCGCGCTGGTCGATCCCGGGCCCGCTATCGACGAACACATCGATGCCATCGTCAAGTTGTTCGGCAAGAGGCTCAAGTGGATACTCGTCACCCATACGCACCGCGACCATTCACCCGCCGCGCGCGCGATCGCCGATCGCACCGGTGCGGAACTCATCGGTAATGTCATCGAGAACGACGGCTATCAGGATACGAGCTTCTCAGGAGCGCGGGCCGTCGCGCAGGACGAGCGATTGGAGACAACGGAATTTACCCTACGCGCCCTGCTTACCCCCGGCCATGTCAGCAACCACGTATGCTACCTGCTGGAGGAGGATCGGATCGTGATGACCGGCGACCACATCATGGGCGGATCGACCGTCGTCATCGTCCCGCCGGCCGGCAATATGACACACTACATGGCGTCTCTAGAGCGCATGCTCGAATACGATGTCGAATTCATCGCCCCTGGTCACGGTGATTTGATCAGTGACCCGCACGGTGAAATCCGCTACCTCATCGCACACCGTCTCAAACGCGAGCAGAAAGTCATCGATGCGCTTGAACGCCTGAGCGAGGCTGATATCGGAGCGTTGACACCGGTGGTCTACAACGACGTCGATAAAAGCCTGCATCCATGGGCCGCGAAGTCCTTGCACGCGCACCTTTTGAAACTCGAAGCGGAACAGCGTGCGTCGGTGAACGGTGAGCAGTGGTCGCTAACCCGCAGCGACATGCCATGAAAGCGCCATGCCTGTGACGTAATAAAGTCAGGCTTGCCGCAGAGTTTCAGAGGAGCCGGTGCAGCCACTCGGCCAACTGCTGCGCCTTTAGGTGGGGTTGCTCCTCGAGCAACACCGCGGCTACGCCGCTGGCATGCGCGGTCGCGAACGACGAACCGGAAACGAAATCGTATCGACCGTCGGACACCGTCGTAAGCAGTTGCTGCCCGGGTACCGTTAGGCGCGGCCCCGGAATTTCAATGTCGCTGGCGCGGCCCTGATCGACCGCTATCACGGCGGCGATCGAAGCCGGAAAGCTTTGTGTCTTTTCTTCGCCGACGGCACCGAAGACGATGGCACCCAACTCGATCGCGCGGGTGACCAATTCCGTAAGCAGGGGATCGTCGGGCCCGGCGAGGCTGAGGTTGATGATGCGCGCGCGGACCTCAATCGCGTAGTCGAGCGCCTGGGCCAAGGTGTAGGTGCTGCAGAGGCCGAAACCGTAACGCGGTTCCCAGCATGCGCGTAGCGCATACAACTCCGCGTGCGGCGCGAGACCGTGTATGCCGACGCCGTTGCCCGCATTCGCCACAATTAAACCGGCCACAGCGGTACCATGGAATTCGGCGGGAATAGCGGCGTTGTCGCCGCCGACGAAATTGCGGCTTTCTGCGATCTGCCCGACGAGGTCGGGATGATCCGAGTCGACGCCGGTATCGATAACGGCAATGCGTACGTTGCGGCCGGTACCGCGCTGTAGGACCGCGATGACGCCGCCCGAACGCGTGCGCATTTGCACATCGAAATACGGATCTTTGGCTGGCATGCCAGCCACCCTGTGCACCAACACCGGCTGCGCCCGCCAGATTCTGGGATCGGCGTTCAATTGAGTGATGAGCGCGTCCCGATCCTGTCCGCCCGCCAGCGAGTAAACGGCGCAATGCACGCCGAGCGATTCAAGGGGGCGGCTGTCAACGAGCGTAATGCCGTAGGACTCTTCCAGTTCCGTGGACAACCAAAATGACCGCTCGACGGTTTCATCGAGCACGACGAGGATCTGTTGTAGTTTATCCGCTTCCGAGTGAAGCCGGATGCTCGGTCCGGTAGGCGAAGAATCGGGTTCGGCGCCGTGGCTCACTATCGTAGCCGATGCGAGCGCGAGCGCTGCGCAGATCAGCCTGATGCTTTTCGTCACCGTCGTCTGTCCGGGCGCGCCCCTATGAGGTCTACGGGTTCGACGAAAATGGTTTCACCGTCTGCTCGCATCTCGTTAAGCACGGTTTCGAAACTGCGCCTTCCCATCGCGATTTTCACGGTCAAGACGCCGATTACCGATGGGCCATTGATCAATTCCGCGTCGTGTCGTTTAAGCCAGTCATCAAGTCCGGCCGCATTCGGCTCGCCCTCGAGAACGATGCGAAACAATGGGTGGGACAATGGTGCCGACACTTTCTCCTGGTGGCCGAGCGTCTGAAATGGTTGCTCGACAGCGGCCAGCTTGGCGTCACCGCTAACCACGATCACCGCAACCAGAATAGAAGAGACGACGAGCACCGACGCCCCGGCGATGAACGGCGCCGGTTCAAAAATCGTTCTGAGTCCAGCCAACAGCTTGCCGGTCCACATCTGCGGCACCCGGTTCCCGGCATGGATCCGATCGGACAGGCGTAAATACGCCTGCGCGCAGGCATGTTCCTCGGCCGGCGCCGCAACCGCCTCGAACAAACGCTCGAGACGACGGATCTCACGCCCGCAGACAAGGCACTCGCCAAGATGCGTTTCGACTTCGCCGCGCCTGGAGGGATCGAGGGTATCGTTGTAGTACCAGGGCAGCATTTCCCAAACGCGATCGTGCGCTGGATGCATGATGTCTTGATTACCGATCTTCACCGGAAATCTCCTTGTTCTTCGCCTGATCGAGTACCGGACGGAGGCGTTCCCGCGCATAGAACATCCGCGTTTTTACCGTGTTGACCGGACAATCCACGATCTTGGCGATTTCCGAATAGCTGTAACCATAAAAAAAGGCCAGATGTACGACACTACGCTGCGCCGGCGGCAGGCTTCCAACCGCGGCGCGGATTCGCTCCAAGGATTTCCCGTGTCCGACGATGTCAGCCGGATCACGTGTGTCCACCATTTCTGCATCCCGCTGTAACTCTCTCTCGGCCACGCGTTTGTTCGCCTTGAGTCGCTTGAGCGCCTTTCTGTAGGCGATACCGAAAATCCACGTCGAAACCTTGGATTGACCGCGAAATTCGTCGGCCTTGTTCCAGACCACCAACATCGTGTCGTTGATCGTTTCCTCAACACCGTCCGGTTGGCCGAGTATGCGCACGATGAACTCGAACAAGCGCGGATAGAACTCGCGATACAGGGATTCGAACTGACCGCCTCCGCTGTAAAGCGAGCGTAATCTCAGGAGATCGTGGTCCGATCCCGATTCCGGTTTTTCTGCTTTTTGCTTATTCATCATTCGTGGCGCTGGAGCCCCGGTCACGCGTCAGGCTCGCCGCACACACTACACCCTCTGTCCGGTTTGTAACGCGAATCGGGCCATTGGTTCAATCGGCACGCCGTTTTTGGCGGAAATTACCGCTCCAAAACCTATTCGCCGCGGCCCCTTTTTCTGTTGGACCACATAATAATCTATCGTATTTCACCTATGTGGTTCATTTTAAACCTATTTAGCGACCATTATCACTTCACTTCACCCGCTATTTACGCCAGCGTTTGGAATCCCTCAGAAAATCCTGGGTCAAGGTCGCGAACCGGTCGACTAGATATTGCAAATCCGTCGGCGGACCCAATCCATTTTGACCTCGGGTCCACAGCGCTTTGGTGTCGATCGCCTCCCGCAGGCCCAACAGAACTGCCTCATCCCGGAAAAAGTTAACCGATCCGATGTACGAATAAAGCCCCGTCGCCGTATTTTCGTTGACGTAGAGCTTGAAGACGAGAAGCTTTACGTTGCTCCAGGCGCGGCCCACATCGTGCACGTCGTGGCGCTTGACGATTTCGTAGCCCGCGTTGGTGAGCATCGGTTCGACCTCGTGCATGACCCGTTCCGGCGTCAGAGCATAGCGGCTGAATTTCGGGTGAAAACCGTAAAAATCGACCACGATCCGCGGCCGCGCCAATTCGGCATCGATCTTTTCCTGGGATTCCGCCCGCGCCTTTTCCCCGGCCGCCTTGCGCTCCGCTTCCGCCAGCAGGCGCATGGCTTCCGCCTCCTGGCGCTGCTTGCGATTGCGCTCGGCCTCCATGCGTACTCGTTCGGCCTCCGCGCGCAAACGTGCCTCCTGGTCGATTCGTTGTTCGGCCTCGGCGGCGAGACGTGCGGCTTCGTCGCGGTCCATCCGCTCGCGCGTCGCCGCGATATCCTGTTCGAGCGCGCGCACCTTCGGCGACCCGGGTTGTACCTTGCGCGCCTTGGCGAGATTGGCAGCGGCCCGTTCGAAATCTTCGTTCCGCAGGGCGGTCGTCGCCTGCGCGATGTATCGATCACGTATGTCTTCGATACCAGCTAGCGCAACGGGATGGCCCGGTTCGAGTTCGAGTACGCGCCGATAACGCTCCAGTGCGTTCTTGCCCGCGGGACTCGATAAGCGATTGGCGGCGACGTCGGTGATTGCGGTCTGCAACAACTGGTTGATCTCGGACTGGCGCACCTCCGTGGCCGTTTCCTTCGACCTAAGCTTGGACAACCCGGACTCGAGTGCGGCCACCTCCGGTGCCTGCGGATTCAGCATGCGCGCCTGCGCCAGCCATTTTCCTGCTTCATCCGCCTTACCTCCATCGAGTGCTTTACTGCCGAGCGCCGCGACCCGCACGCCTAAATCCAGCAGTCCTTTAGCCGCTCCTTGGTGCTCGGGTTCAAGGATTTGCACCGCACGGTATTTAGCCAATGCATTGTCCGTGCCGGGGCCCAACAGACGCCCACGTTCGAGGTCTTGTACGGCCGCATTCAAAAAACCCTCTATTCTTTCAGACCTCCTGCTGTATTCCGCCCATCGCCCCCGGGCGCTTGCGAGCGCGGTCTGCGCCGCTGTTGGATCGAATACCTCACCCGGGATCGTAAGAAGTGTTTTGCCGAGGGCTTCGGCCCGCCCTATGTCATCGATCACGATCGCTTCTTCAAGCGCGCTAACCAGGCTCTCACCCGCTATGGTCAAGCCGTGACGGACCGCCGGGTCCTTCGAACTGGCGGCATACGCCGCAACGTAGAAGGCGAGCGCGCTGTTATCAAAGGGTTCAAATACCTGTCCCGCGGCAAGCGCCCGATCGCCCTGCTCGATCAAGCGCCGCGCTTCCTGCCCGCTCTTGGAAGTCAACACAAGCTGAGGAATGAATCCCGAGTCGCGAAAATACCAGGCCGCCGCCGTGACCACCAAGATTAAGAACGTTATTGGCCAAAGTCGGCGCTTGGCCGCGTCGAAGATCGTCGCCGTCAGCGGGGCGCTTGCCGGTTTTTCCTGGCGTGTCCGGCGTGCCGAACGTGGTGTCGTATCCGATGGTAATGACGGGCCGGACGGAGCGCTATGCGGTTTTGAACGCGTGGACGGGCGGCTCTGCGGCTCGGTGTCGCGCACCTCAGAATCGAACAGGGCTCCGGTCGTGATGTCGAAGGTATCGTCGAGGACTTCGCTGAATCGGGTCGTCGCGTGATCGGGGTAGGTCGTGTTAAGGCTGTCGCGCGGTTCGACCTCACCGCTGGGTGAGAAATCGAATTGCTGACGCCACTCGGCTATCGTCTGAGGACGTTTCTTCTCGTTGAATTGGAGGGCGTGATCGACCGCGGCAAGAAATGCATGGGAGTACTTTCCGGCCCCGATTTCCGAAGCCGCTACGAAGACGTCCCGCTCGGCCTTGAGAATGGCTTCGCTGCGGTCGATGGCGGCCATCGGCTGCAGGCCGGTAATACATCGGTAAAGCGTTGCGCCCAGCCCATAGATATCCGTCCACGGACCTTGTCGATCGCTCCTCGAGTAATACTGCTCGAATGGCGCATATCCCGGTGACACGACGCTGGTCAGCGTTTGCGTGTGTTCGCCTAGCGCCTGGCGCGCTGAACCGAAATCCAGCAGCACGGGTTGACCGTCGTCATGAATGTAAATATTCGAGGGCTTGATATCGCGGTGAATAAAACCTTGGCTATGGATCGTTTCCAAGCCGTCCAGCATCGGCTTGACTAAATAGGTGATCCAAATCTTGCGACACTCGGGCAGTTTCCCGGGAATGGACTTGCCGCACGCATGAAGGCACGTACTGCGTCCATCAGACGGTCGATGGTCGAGTAACGATGATTCCGGGTGACATTGTCGTGCAACTGTTTCCAGAGTTTCTCAATGTCATTGACCCAGGGCTGATAGGCCGGCTGGAACAGCAATCGGAATTTCGGATTGTGCTTTAGCCAGACGTGTGCCAAGCGACATTTGTGGATGATGTAGTTATCCACGATCAAGATAATTCGACGCGCGGCGCGGTAAGTTTGCCGCAGGTGGTCGAGCAGGCAAAGGAATAGGTCGCTGTTTTTCCGTGTGCCCTCGACATACGCAACGCGACCGGTTCGTGCGTGCAGCGCGCCCGCCAGATAGCGTTTCCGGTTTTGCCCAGGCGTGGGGATGGCACGTTGACAACCTTGAGTAGACCAAAGGAAACCGATTTTGGGATTGAGGTCGATATCGACCTCATCGGCGTAAAACACTTCATGCCCCGATGGGGCTCGAGACAACGCACGATGAATGG
The DNA here is from genome assembly GCA_963662545.2 of Gammaproteobacteria bacterium. Classification (GTDB taxonomy): domain Bacteria; phylum Pseudomonadota; class Gammaproteobacteria; genus JAYYZW01. Next base: position 1,538,215 of record CAXXLL010000002.1, on the reverse strand, counting down.
CTTTCAGGCGCGTGGCTGCCCGTGGGTCGCGCAGATGTAAGGTCGGACGAGCACGACGCCAGCCGAATCCCAAATTAACTAGCCAGCGACGTACCGTAGAGGCGTGAATGGGCCGTGACAGCAACGAATTCAGCGTCTCGGCCAGCATCTCGCTCGTCCACGTACTGCGCAGGTAGCCATAATCACTGGGCGGCTGCTCAACTAACTCGGCGAGCGTCTCCAACAGGGTGTCATCCACCGTATACGCCCGCCGGCCCGAGCCGCACGCCTCGAGAAAGGCTTCACCCGCGGTCTGGAATTGCGTGACCCATCGATAAACCGTTGAACGCGCGACCGACAAACTGCGTGACACGGCCGTCGGTGAGACGCCTGAAACTAACTGCAACAGGACTTGAGCGCGGCGAACCACCCGCCCGTTATCGCTGCGTTGAATCAACCGCTTAAAGCGACGTTTCTGTGAGCGCGTCAATGACACTAAACTATCCATACTCAGGTGACCTCTTTCGGGAACGTAGATTGCTCGATACAACCTCTGATCTCTGAATGTCACCTGAGTTCTTTTTATTTGATCGAGTTTTTGGAACACCTATTTAGGTCGATGAGTTCGCTTTCAGTCAGGGTCCGCTCGCGTTCCAGCAACTCCTGCAGGCTTTGTCCCTGCTGGTATTCCATGACCATGTAGGCGGTATTGTTCTCTTCGAATACGCTCATGACCCGGACGATCGCTGAATGCTTGAAGCGTGCGAGCGTCCGCGCTTCGGTTAAAAATCTATCCAGTCCCCACTTGTAGCGTTCGTCCTGCGCCTCGGAAGCGGGATAAACCGAAAAATCGCCTTCGCGAACGGCGAGTTCCATCGGCAGATATTCCTTGATCGCAACATGCTGATCGAGATTCGCATCGTAAGCCAGATAAGTGATACCGAATCCGCCCTGCCCCAGGACCTTTTCGATCTGGTACCAGTGCAGCTTGTGTCCGGGGCGCAGCGCGTTGCGGAGTTTTTCTTCGCTCATGGTGGTTACCGGGCAGCGGAGCGCCCCCGGCGCAGCCGTTCGGTCTCCGTTTTCATCGATCGTCGAAGTCCAAAACTGCGAGGAGGTAGTTCACCGGCATCGATGACGACGGCCGCTCGCCACCCGTTGAATTTAATGACGTGTAAACGGTTCAACGGTCTTCATACAGCGGCGCTTTCGCTTTGACAAAGGTTTGTTTGCGAATGATTTTGTCACCGTCGAACTGTAGAAGGTCGAGGCCCTTAAGAATGGATGGCACACCATCCATGTCGAGATGCAGGTCCCAACTGCTCATGATCTTGCCGGCATCGGCATCGATAAAGGTATCGTCTTCAATGAACTCCATCTTACCGAACGCACCCTCGAACTGTGGTGCGAACGCTTCTCGAATGGCGGGTTTGCCTTCATTTACCTTGCCATGAAGTTCTTCGTAGACTGCATCGTCAGTGAAGAATGACATGACGCCGTCGAGGTCGTTGCGATTGAACGCATCGAGAAATTTTATTGTGATGTCGTAAAGTTCCCCGTGCCGATTCTGCATGATCCCCTCCTCGACTGGTTCAATAGCGCCGATCTTACCTCCTAATACCGTGTCATGGCGTACTAGCAGGGCCGCCTGGTGAAATGCCGGCATTACCAGGAAGGTTGCGCCAGTTTCACCCCAGCTTGCCCTGGAACCGCAGGTAATCTGCGGCCGTTTCCGCCGGCCGTTCGACCATCGGCACATGCCCCATTAGCGACATGACGCGACACTCGCTGCTGGACAACAGGCGGTGCAGGATCTCCGCACCGCTTGAATGCAAAAGCCGATCCTGATCGCCCCAAACGATCAGCGAACGCACGTCGCAACCTTCGAGCTCGGGTTCGAGGCCGACTGGATCGGTAAACATCTCTGAAAAAATCTTAGCGTTGAAGGGGGCTTCCGCTACCGCACGTTTGATCAGTGGGCGTTTGAACTGTGCCGGCATGGGTGGTTGGACGGTGAACGCGAGATCCGCCAGATCATCGAAAGCCCGGGCGCCGTCGACCAGCAGCGGATTGTCTCCGTGCTCGAACATTTCCTGCATTTCACTGGGTTCGGCTGACAGCACGCCGGCGGGTGCCAGCAACCAGAGGCTTTTGATTTTGCCCGGATGCCGTGCGGCAAACATAGCCGCAAGATAGCCCCCCATCGAATTGCCGCCGAGATGGAATTCGTCGAGGTGGAGCGCATCGGCGAACCCGGCGATCCTCGCAAGCTGTTCGTCGAGACCGTAACAAGCGTCCTGGTGGCGGCTGCTGTCCCCGAACCCGGGTATGTCGGGGGCAATGATGTGAAAGTGCCGCGTCAGCAGGGGCGCGATCAAGGTCCAATGATCCTTGTTTGCCGCAAAGCCGTGAAGCAACAACAGCGGCTCCCCGGAGCCCCCTTCCAGGTATGGAATGCAGTGTCCGTCGACGGTGACTTGCTTACACGTGAGCCCGCCGTTACGGCGTGCCAGCGCCATCGCGAGATTGAACAGGACGCCCGGCGCGACGAAATAGATCGCGGCGGCGACGATGAACAGCGTGAATACGGTGCCGAGGATCCAGATAAGCATCATTAATCCGCCGACGTTCCGCCCGCACAAGGCAGTAAGCATCTGGCTCGACTAACCATCGCACATTTTCCCCGGACCGTCAGGTGTCAGCGGCCGGCTATTTGTACGTGATCTTCCACCCGCGATCGAGAAAACCCGCCGGCGACGTAATGGGGGATCGCGGCGCCGGCGGGTAAAGGCAGTACTAGCGCTCGGGGGGAACGAGGACGCTAGCGGGGGAGGCGGAACAGCTTTGAGAGTGTGCCGCCGTCGTGTCGATGCCTCGACATGATGCTAGGATAGACAGACAAGTCTGTACAGTCAAGCGGTGGCGGAGCCGGGGCCGGACAATTTTGAACCGAGGATAGTCGGGTTGAATTAAGGAGTGCGCCCGCTAAATGCTTGAACACCAGCGATTCTGCTCTAGAATGGCCTAGACTGAGCTGTTTAAGCGAGATCCACTGTATGACAGTGAGCAAAAGGGAGCGCCTGCTCGACTGTGCCTCGGCACTGTTTCAGCAATACGGATTCCGCGCCACCGGCATCGATCGCATCCTCGAAGCATCCGGTTGCGCCAAGATGACCCTCTACAATCATTTCCGCTCCAAGGAGGAACTCATACTCGCCTGCGTACGCCGCACCGACGAAGCCTGGCGCAACGCGGTCATGAAGAAAATTGAGAACAGTTCCAAGGACCCCCGCGAACGCCTCCTGGCCGTTTTCGACGCGGTCGAGGAAATGATCCAAGACGACCGCTTCTGCGGTTGTTTTTTTGTCAGGGCGGCAAACGAATTCCGTGAACCCGAAGATCCCATCCGCGCCGCCGCAGCGGAGAACAAGCGCCTGTTCACGAATTACATGGCGCGGATCGCCAAAGATGCGGGTGCCGCCAAGCCCGAGGACCTCGCCAAAAGTCTCTTGATGTTACTCGACGGTGCGATCGCTTATGCCCACGTCAGCGGTGACGCCAGCGCGCCTGCCCTCGCTCGTCAAAATGCCGAACTGTTGATCGGCCAATACCTCTCTTGACCCGCTGCGGGTGCTTTCGGCCGCAAGTACGATCAAGCCCTGTACACCGCAAAGCCAGTGACCTGCCGCACGCATGGGGGCCGACTATTTCGTAACGGGATCTGACGAATTTATGTTTGAACACGGCGACAGGATCGCGCTCATCACCATTGATCACAGGTCCAAACGACACCTGCAACGCGGTCATCAATGACCCAAGCTTCCGCGCTAAGTTCTAGGCGTCCCCCCTCCCCGCGCAGGTTCTACCGCGCCAGGCGCTACGCCAACGAGCCGCATACCTTCATGCACGAACTCCTGCAGCAATACGGCGATTTCGTATGCTGGCGCGGGTTCTACGACGTTTACCTCGTCAATCACCCGGATTTCATACGGCGGGTGCTTTCTCAAAGCTACGAACACTTTTCCAAACGCACGATCGATTACCGCGTGCTGGCACAGGTCATGGGCAACGGCCTAGTGTCGAATGACGGCCCGCACTGGGGGAAACAGCGCAAGCTGATGCAGCCCCTGTTCAGCAATCGCAACATCGCGGGCTTTGACGCCACTATCAACAGGCTCACGGCATCGCTGGTGGAAAACTGGAACGAACGCGTCGGTGGCGATCCGATCTGGGTCGATCGCGAAATGGGCAAGCTGACCTTTCAGATTGTCGGCGCCACCCTCTTTGGCAGCGATATAGAACAGTACGCCGATGAAATCGCGGAGATTATCGAGGTCGTGAACTTGCAAACCCAGGAACCTCGCGCACTCATGACGCTGTACCCCTGGTTACCGACTCCTTATAACCTGAAGTGGAAAAAGGCCAAGCGGCGCCTGGACAAAATCGTATATGCCATGATCGCTTCGCGCCGGGCGGACGGCACGCGCGAGGTCGACATCCTCGACCGACTGATCAATGCGCGCGACGAAGAGACCGGCGAAGGCATGGACGAAACGCAGATGCGCGACGAGGTTGTCACCCTGATGCTGGCCGGATACGAAACCTCGGCAAACGCGCTGGCCTGGACCCTGTATCTCCTCGCCACCCACCCCGAGATCGAACAGCGCCTGGTCGATGAACTTACCGGCCAGTTGAACGGGGCGCCGGCGAGCGCCGCCGATCTCGCCGGCGTTCCTTACCTCAAGCAGGTCGTCCAGGAATCCATGCGCATTTACCCGCCGGTATGGGCCTATGCCAGACGTTGCGAGCAAGCCGAGCAATTCGGCGAATACCTGCTGCCGGCCAATGCCTATGTGGGCGTCGTCCCTTACGCCCTGCATCGCCACCCCGAATTCTGGCCGGACGCTGAACGTTTCGACCCCGAGCGCTTCGCTCCCGGCCGCGGCGAAAGCCGGCATTCCTACTGCTATTTGCCGTTTGCGGCCGGTCCACGCACCTGCATCGGCGCAAGCATGGCCATGCTCGAAGTACAATTAGTCCTAGCACAAATCGTGCAGCGCTTCCGCTTTCGGGTACTGCCAGGCCACCCCATTGAGACGGTTGCGAAAGTCACATTGAAACCGCGATTCGGCATGCCTGGTACCCTGAGCCTTCGCTAGTCCGCAACGATTCCCAGCAATAAGAAAGGCTACGGAGAATGGCGAAAAAGCGCAAAATACAGTACCGACTTCACGCTGGGCGATGGTGAAGTGATTCACGATTATCTGTAAGCGAATCCGCTGGTCTCAGTGTCAACGATCCATTCGAATATCGACGACCACTACGGTGGGGTGGACATTTGTGCGCGAATATTCGAAGCACTCGAAAATGCCGGTAAAGATCTCGAAGCATTGACGGCTGAAGATCTCACGCCCTTCGATCAGTTCCATGGCGGCGGTATCGCGTCGACGCGGGATCTCGCCGCGTTTTCCGGAATTCGCGAAGGCATGGCGGTGGTGGATGTCGGCTGCGGTATTGGCGGACCGGCACGAACGCTGGCGGCGGAATTCGGCTGCAGAGTCATCGGCGTCGATTTGACCCGGGAATTCGTGCGCGCGGCAACCGTATTGACGGAGAAGCTAGCCATGACCGCGAACTGCGAGTTTCACCACGGCAGCGCAACGGCGCTCCCGCTCGAAGACGCCTGCGCTGAGGCTGCCTGGTCGCAAAACATGATGATGAACGTCGCAAACAAGGCTGCCTTTTTCAGCGAGGTCGCGCGCATCCTGAAACCAGGCGGGCTTTTCGCATTCGAGGCGGTGCTGGCGGGCGATGGCCAGCCCATTCACCTGCCGACATTCTGGGCATCGCGGCCGGAAATTAATTTTCTCGTAACGCTGGATGCACTCCGGAAATTACTGGATGATGCCGGCCTCGAAAGGATTGCGTTAGAGGAGACGACGCGACAGGTAATAGAAACGAGCCAGAAACGCAATGCCGTTATCAAGGCACATGACCCGACACTACTGACGATTAGAGTCATCGTATCCGATGACGTCGAGACAAAAATGCAAAACGCCCTCAGCAACAATGAAGAAGGCCGAACCATTACCGTGAAGGGCGTGTACGGGAAACGGTAGGCGAACGAAGGAGTCAAGGCATGGACCTCGGATTAAAAGACAAAAACGCAATCGTCACGGGTGGCAGCAAAGGCATCGGTCGGTGCACGGCGCTGCTGCTTGCCGCCGAAGGGGCAAATGTCGCCATTTGCGCCCGTGGTCAGGAAGCCCTCGATGCAACCTGCGCCGATATCGAAGCCGCAGGCGTCAAAGCTTACGGCGCCATCTGCGACGTCGGCGACGCCGATTCACTGAACGCATTTCTGGACGGCGCGCATGACGCCCTCGGCAGCACGGACATCCTGATCAATAACACCTCGGGCTTCGGCATGACCGACGATGAAGCGGGCTGGAAGGTCAGTATCGACGTCGACCTGATGGGTACGGTGCGAGCGACACAAAAAGTCGTGCCCTGGATGGCAGCCGCCGGTGGTGGGTCCATCGTTCACATCTCCTCGATTTCCGGCCTCAGGGCGGGAGATCCTCCAGCCTACTCCGCGGTCAAAGTGGCGCTCGTTACGCATGCCAAGACCATGGCCCAGGAACTCGCGCCGAAGAACATTCGGGTGAACTCCATCGCGCCCGGGTCGATTTTCATTGAAGGAGGTTTTTGGGACGTCGTGCAACAGAACGATCAGGAGATGTACGATGCAGTCGTCTCGACGATTCCTTTCGGCCGCATGGGCACGCCAAACGAAGTGGCCGACGCCATCGTGTTCGTCGCTTCACCGCGCGCGAACTGGATTTCCGGGGTAACCATCGTCGTGGACGGTGTGCAGAACAAGGGAATCTTTTAGCGGCTCGATGTATGCAAGAGTTTGATTCGCCGACGCCATTTACAGACCCCATGCGGATGGGTCAAACTTTGCTTGTCATCGATCAATTCACGATCGTCTGAGAATAATGAATAATCAAGCAGTTCAATCCAAAATAACCAGCCCCATTCGGAGGATACGTTCATGGAATTAAGGGAAGCTATCGGCCGCCGCCGTTCGATCCGGTATTTGAAGCCCTACAAAGCGGTGGAGCCGGAGAAAATCCAGATGATGTTCGAGGCCGCCCGCATCGCGACGCACTGGGGCAACGTGCAGACCCTGAAGGCCGTGGCCATTCATCGCGAAACTGCATCCAAAGAGGTGCTCGATTCGTTGAAAGCCGTCGTCGTCGGCTGGCAGCTACGGATCGCGCCGGTCGTAATCGTCTGGTATTGCGACCCAGGCATGGTCGACGGACAAGCCGATCGCCTGCGCCAGCTGGTCGACATCGGGGCGCTCGGATTTGGTCCCAAAGACATAAGACACAAGACCCTGGAAGAAAAATTCCTGCCCGTCTTCGAAGGCATTAAGGACTTCCTAAAGCAGCCGGGCTTGAATGAAATCGACTGCGGCCAAGGTATGGCCCAGGCAACCCTCATGGCCTATGAACTCGGTCTTGGAACGTGTTTTCTCGGCACGCCGGAAGGGGATGAGATCCTCAAGGCAATTGGTATACCCGATCACTGCCGCCTGCTATTGATGCAGTGCGTTGGTTATCCGATGGAACACTGGGAAGCCGGCGGCCAGCGTCCACGCCAACCGTTCGAAAATCACTTTTTCATGAACAAATACGGCGAAGCCTACCCGCGCAGCGAAGAAGTGGTCGAGGAATTAAAGCAGGACAAGCTGTTTACGCGTCCCGCACCGTTTCCGGATCGCGATAAGGAACTCGAGGTCATGCAGCGCGCGCTAAACGTGAAGGCACCGGGATTGTTTTAGGCTTTTTGTAACGGTTAAGACATTCTGTCGTACTGTTACTCGCAGCGACGTTTATCGAACCCTGAAAGTTGTCTCAAGGTTGCTGAAGGGGAACCGTTCCGTGTGAGGGAGTTAGTCCTCGACAAGCTTCGCTTGATATCTTCCATTCGATGCAATCGCCGCCATCACTTGCTGGGCGGATACCTCGGAGCTACAGCTCACCCAGGCGCGCTTTTGTTGCACGTCAACACGAACGCGCGTCACCCCAGCAATTTTTTTAATGGTCTCACGGACCGTCCGTGCACAGCTGCCTCAGGTCATTCCTTCAACTTGAAAGACCATGTCGAGATCCCCATCGGCAACTGCAACGGAAATATCGATGGTTCCGACTGCGAACAATATGAACAAGGTTCCCAAAGCCAGGTTTGAAACACTCCTCATCTGCTCTCTCCTTTATGAATTACTGAACCGCATCACGACTGGAAGCAGCGCATACGCTGCAACCTCCAGACTTTCCAACTCGCCGCACCCGCCACCGCGCATCGACTTTAATCGCGCCGCCCTGGTAGAGCACGAAAGCCGCGCCAATGTCTCCGTCCACCATATTGCGCTCAAACGCAGCACCGACGGCATGGAAGCCCGGAGCGCAATGCCCATGCGTGGATTTGGCTGTTGACATTTCCGACGGACCTCCCGCAGGTTTCCTCCCCAACTGATAGCAACAAACGCGGGGTATGACACGAAGATGTTTCTCAACTTCGCGCGCTCGCCGGTGACGTAAGCTCCTATTGGGGGGATTTTTTTGAGGGCGATCAAAGCCAATCCAGCGAGTATTCACGCGTAAAGTGAAGACCTCTAGCGAATCTGGAAGTGACGATTTCGGGGATTGACGACACACCTCGAGGACCAACAACCTACGCAAAAAAACTCAAGAGATCTACTGGCCGCGCGTTGGTTTTCAAAATCGAAGACGAAGCGATACGCATTGCCGTTGATTCCAGTGTTCGTTCGTAGACTACCCCAAGTCCGCGTCAGCTCGATTCGGTGATGACATTGTCCGCGTCGGCGTCGAACGCTTCGAGCAGGAAACGCTCCTGCGGTTTCTCGGAGGCCGTTTTCGGGATCTCATCGACCAGTTGCAGATAAGTCGGCACGAAGTTCGATTCGAGATTTTTGCGGCACAGGCAGAAGACATCCTGGGCGTCGAAACCATTGCGGTCGACGGCCACGATGGCGGCAATCACGTCCTTTTCGCCCGGCACGCCATTCGCCGAAGTCACGCCATAGACGAACACGTCGTCGACCTGCGGATGCTCGGCCAGTTCCTTTTCCACGAAGGCCGGATTGACGAAATCACCGTTGTGACGGATACCACCGCCCCTGCGGTAAAGGAAAAAAAACCAGCCGTTCTCGTCGCGGCATCCGACATCCCCCATCCGCAGCCAGCCACCTGCCGTTTTCTCCTTCGAGGCTTTCGGATTCTTGAAATACGAGATGACCGGACAGGTACCGTCGGCATTTTGAAAGACGATCTCTCCAGGGGTGCCGGGCGGACATTCGACATCGTTGTCGTCGACGACGCGGCCGATCATGCTGGGCGGCGGTTTGCCGATACTGCCGACGGGGCCGGCGCCCGGTGGATTGAGTGTCAGTCCGCCTTCGGCCGCACCGTAAAATTCGTAGACCTCGATGCCGAAGCGCCGTCCGAAATCTTTCCAGATCGCCGCCGGCATCGCCGCGCTAAGCACGTAGCGCACCGGATTGTCGGCATCGTTCTCGCGTACGGGTTCGCTATAGATCGCGGTCGTCATGCCGCCCAGCAGGTTGAACAAGGTGCAACCGTAGTGGCGCGTCGTGCCCCACAGCCGGGATTTGGTGAACTTGCGCGCAAACACGCCGCGCACTCCCATGTGCAGGGTCGTTCCCAAGGTGATCAATTGCGCGTTCGCGTGCGTCAGCGACAAACCGGTGTACGGCCGGTCGTCGGCATTCATACCGAGCGCTTCGCCGAGGCTCGCGACGAACCCGAACCGTGAATAAGGCGACAGTATCGCCTTGGGATCGCCGGTCGTACCCGAGGTATAGAGCATTTGCATCGGCGTTTCGGGATCATCGACGCGAATCGCCATCTCGGTTATTTCGGTAGCCAGAATGTCCGCTACCGAACGCCGACGCAGGGAAGTGTCGACCGTTGCAAGGCCTTGTGACGTCGACAACACCCAGATCCACTCGAGACGCGGACAATCCGACGCAACCTCCAGCAGGTACGGCAGCGCGTAATCTCCGATCACCGCGCCGCGGCATTGTGCGTGGTTCAACATGTACGACAGCTTCTTGCCGCGCGTGCGCGGATCGATCGGTACGAACACCGTGCCGGCGATCGACGATCCAACCATAGTATCGACGAACTCAGGATGGTTCAGCGTGATCAGTCCGAAGGCATCGCCGGCCTGCATGCCCTCTTCGTCGAGTGCCGCGGCGACGCGCTGCCCGTTCCGCCAGAGATCGCTATAAGTGCGAATTTCGTCGTTAAACGAACCGTCGGGCTCGATATTGACGAACGTCAGCACGTCGAGATCGGGCCGCGAGGCCATGCGATCCACCACCAGGTGAGCGAGGATCATGGTGTCGCCGGAACCTGCAGTCATCACGGCTTACCGCTGCGGGTCCAACATCGACTTCGCGCCGAGATGGCCATCAACATCTTCCAAGAGTTCCTTGATGATCAACGGCGAAGATAATTTGGACCTGCGGTCCGCATGCTGGCCGCACGAACCTGCGCCGACCCCGACATTGCAGGCACATTTCTGCACACGACGCCGCCCTGTCAGAGCAGTTCCGGATCGGCCAGCGCAAAACCGCCCTTCATGGCGAGCACCTCGTTGCATCCATCCTCGATCATCGAAGATCGGGCGTCGCGCAGCAGCTTCTCAACCGGATACTCACGCGTCACACCGTTGCCCCCGAACATCTGTATGGCATCGCTGGCCACTTCGAATGCGGTCTGCGTGCCCGTGACTTTCGAGGTCATCGCGGCGTGCAGGGCCGGGTGCTCGTTGACCGTGTTGTACTCCGCGACGCGACGCGTCAGCGCGCAGGCGGCTTCGACCTTGCGGAACATGTGGAACAGGCGATAGGCCACGTGCTGATGCCGGATGATCGGCACCCCGCCCTGCTTGCGCTCATGCGCGTAAGCGTGCGCAAGTTCGTACGCGCGCCGCGCCAGTCCCACGAAGGTCGCGCCCATGAGGACGTTCGCCTCGGTATGAATCGAATACAGGCAGCGCTGATAATTCTCGGGGCCAGCGAGGACGTGCTCGAGCGGCAATTCGACGTTGTCGAAAAAGAGCTCGCCCTGGTTCAGCGCGCGCTGCCCCATCTTGTTCAAGGGCTTGCCGCGGCTGTACCCCTTGACGTCGGTCGGCATGACCACCACGGCGCCGTGATCGGGGTCGGCGCCCGCACCGGAATCGGCCGCGGCGTAAAGGATGATGACCTCGCTGATGTTGGCGTTGCAGACCCAGGCCGCTTTCTGGCCGTTGATGATGATCTTGTCCGACTTCAAGGTGATCACGCAGTTGGGCCGCCCGTGGGTGCCTCGGGGATGGGCCACCTCACGATCCGGATCGAGGGTATCGCTGCCATGATCGGATTCGGTGATCGCCCAGGACCCGATCTTGTCGTCGGCGCAAAGTTCAGCCAGAAAGTCATTGCCGAACAGGCGCGATAGATAGCGCGGCAGGGTCGAGGCGCCGATCGAAATGGCGAGGCCGGAATCACCCCAGCCCAGGATTTCGTAGAACAGGCACAGGATCTTCGCCCGTTGCTTGGGCTCCATGTCCAGCATCACGTCGACGGTAAAGCCCATCTCCATGAACTTTTCGTACATCCCCCACAGTGGCGAGCCCGGCGCGATGACATCTTCCGGCGACATCTTGTCCAGGATCTCTCCGGTCGGACGCATTTCGTTCTCGGCGAAGCGCGTCAAGGTGTCGACGATGGCGGCTTCTTCCTCGGTCCATTTGGGCTCGGCGCCAAAAGGTCCCAGTTTCGTTTTCGGCGTCTCGTCCCATTTAGCGATCCGTACGTCGGGCGCGGGCTGGCCGAGTTTTGTCAGTTCTTCTGCGAGTGCCGCCATGATGCTCTCCTCAGTATTCTCAGGCTGTGCTAATGCCTCCAGTGTATATGATGGAAGTCACACGTTTAATAGCTGAGCCAATATCTCCCCCGATTGAACTGCCCCCTCGATCGGGGTCACGCGATACCAAGGCCGAGCGGGTCGTCCCAATGACATTGCTCCGCCGCTGACGGCGTTGCACTGCAGACCGCCGAACGTGACGCGGGTAGACACCAGGTAGGGCTGAAATGCGCTGAAACTGGGGACAGCGCTCGCATACCGGCGTGAGCCGTCCCGATTGATGTTTCACTGGCCGGACGTTTAGACTGCGGGCCGCCCGTCCGCGGCGAGTGCCGCGATTCCTGACCTAATAAAACACAACTCTCGATAGGGGAAATTTGATGACACGTCTCAGGCAACTCGGCTTGCCCGCGCTCATGGTACTGGCAGCCGGCCTATTGGGCGGCGCCAATGCGGATGACGATCGCGCGATCGGCAAAATGAGCTTCGAGGCCGCCTGCAGCGGTTGTCACAATGAAAATCCGGTACCGCGTGCGATGTCGCCGGCACAGTTGGCAAAGCTGCCGCCGGAGAAGATCTTCAACACTCAACGCGGGGGCCTGATGATCCTCCAGGCCTCGGCCCTCAATGAACTCGAACAACGGGCCGTCGCCATCTACCTGTCCGAAATCCCCTGGGGCACGATCGACGAAACTCCCGCCGACGAGGACCTCGCGCTCTGCGATAGTGCGCCGCCGCTGGCGATGGACGCACTTGAGGGGCCCCATTGGAACGGCTGGGGTCTCGACCTCGACAATACACATTTCCAGAACGTCGAAAATGCCGGGCTTGGCGCGGTTGATCTCGCCAAGCTCGAACTCAAGTGGGCGTTCGGCTTTCCTGGTACCACGTCGGTGACTACCCAACCCGCGGTGGCCGGCGGGCGCCTCTTCATCGGATCGCCCGCGGGCGCGATCTATTCTCTCGATGCGCGCACCGGTTGCGCACACTGGAAGTATGAGACCGCAGCGGAAGTGCGCGCGGCCATCCTGCTCGAGCGGCGCGACGACGGCTCGTTCGTGCTCTACGCCAGCGATCGCAAGGGCTGGGTCTACGCGCTCGACGCCAACCGCGGCGACCTGCTGTGGAAGGATAAAGTGGACGACCATCCCTGGGCGATGGTCACGGGCTCGGCCAAGCTGCACGATGGGCGACTCTATGTACCGGTCGCCTCCTTCGAGGAACTCGCGGGCGGCTCGCCCCATTACGAATGCTGCACGTTTCGCGGCAGTGTCATCGCCTACGACACCTCGACCGGTCAGCGCGTTTGGAAAAGCTACGTCATTACACAAGCGCCCCAGAAGACGAAGAAGATGTCGAGCGGTGTCCAGATGTGGGGGCCGTCCGGTGCAGCCGTCTGGTCACAGCCAACCATTGATCCCAAAGCCGGGGTGCTCTACGTAACCACGGGTGATGCTTATTCGCCGCCGGCCGCTGACACCAGTGACTCCATCGTCGCAATGGATCTCGAGACCGGCGCGATCCGCTGGAGTGTCCAGACCACGGCCGACGATGCGTTCACCACTGCCTGTGTCGCACCGAACGCAGATCCGGTGGCGATCGAGGCCTGCGGCCCGGATATCGATTTCGGTTCCTCGGCGATCATCCGCACGCTGCCGGACGGCAGCAGGGTCCTGCTCGCCGGCCAGAAATCCGGCGTCATGCACGCCCTCGACCCCGACCGCAAAGGCGCGATGCTATGGCAGAAGCGCTTGTCGCCGGGCGGCGTACTCGGCGGCATCGAATGGGGCTTCGCGGCGGACGAGCGGACCGTCTACGTGCCGATCTCCGACGTCTGGGAAACGCGGAGTTTTCCCGGACATGCCGGCGGCATCTACGCCTTGAACATCGCCGACGGCGCCGAGGTCTGGAATACGCCGGCGGCGGCGCCGGACTGCCTCGACACGCCGGGCTGCAATGCCGGTCAACCGGCCGCGGCGACCCTTATTCCCGGCGTGGTGTTCTCGGCCTCGATGGACGGGCACATGCGCGCCTACGACCCAGCAAACGGACAACTCATCTGGGACATCGACACCAAGGGTGACTACGCCACCGTCAACGGCGTGCCGGCCAAGGGCGGTTCGATCAAGGGCGCCGGTGTTACCGTCGTCGACGGCTGGGTCTATTTCGGCTCGGGCTATGGTGTTTTCGGCATGCCGGGCAATGTCTTCCTCGCCTTTGGTCCGAAGTAAGCTGCTTCGGGATCAGGTCGCTGTACCGATGTCTGCTGTGGCGCAATCAGGCGGCGACATATGCGACTGCGGATTTGAACCACAGAGGACACAGAGATCACAGACGAAGAAAATGATTTGATCACCACTAAGAACACTAAGAAAAAAAACGAGAAACTCAGTTATAAGTAACTGAATACTCTTTGGCCTCTGTGTCCTGTGTGGTTCAAACCAACAGCCGTTTCGGGGTCGAGTCTTTCAGACATGGTGCAGATCCCGAATCTACGGTAGGCTGAAACGAATACGACAGAGGACTCGAAAAGGAGACCGTGATGGTGGATACGGCGCAGATTTCGGATATCGATTATTCAGTCGAGGACATGGAGCAACACGTAGCGCGGTTCAAGGACCAGAAAAGCTCTTCGAAAGCCTTCATCGATACCTATCTCCCTGGGCACGAACGCGACATTTTCAGCATCATCGGCGGCGGGGTAACGGAAGATCCGGAGATGAATCCGCCCATCTCCGCCGAGGAATTTCACCTCGCCATGGTCAGGGCCGAACCCGGCAAGGGCGCGGCACTCCATTCGCACCTGACGCAGGAAGTCTTCATGCCCTTGAGCGGCCGCTGGTCAATTTTCTGGGGACCCGAGGGCGACAAGGAAGTGATCCTCGAACCCTACGACGTAGTCTCGGTTCCCATCCACGTCATGCGTGGCTTCCGCAACGCCGGCGACGAAACCGCGATGATGCTCGCCGTCGTCGGCGGCCACGATCCGGGCCGCGTCGGCTGGCCCGAGTCGACCATGGCGATGGCGCGCGAGGCCGGCCTGGTACTGGACGACGACGGCAACCTGTTGGAAGTCACCGCATCCTGATGGAGGCGGGGCCGTGAGCGCCGGGGCCACCGAGGTATCGCCGCACACTGCCCTCACGAGGGACGAAATCGAAAAATATCACCGCGACGGCCAGGTAACGCCGGCCTGGCGGCTGCCGGCGGATCGCCTCGAACGCATGCGGAGTTCGCTGGACCGTCTGGTCGAAGCGCGCAGCGACGTTCGCCCCGATTTCATTGCGCTGCCGCACGTGCCCTGGGAGGGCCCGGACGGGGTCGACATCGCGCGCGAGTTCTTCGAATACGTGACCGACCCGGCGCTGCTCGACCTGGTCGAGCCGCTCATCGGCCCCGACATCATCATGTGGGCCTCGTCGGTCTTCTGCAAACCGGCCGAGAAAGGCCTCGAAGTACCTTGGCACCAGGACGGCCAGTACTGGCCGATACGCCCGCATGCCACCGTCACGGCCTGGATCGCGCTCGACGACGCGACACCGGAGAACGGCTGCATGCGGGTCATTCCCGGATCGCACCGCATGGGTGAATTCAGCCACGAGCAAAGCGACCGCGAAGACCTGGTCCTCAACAACGTCCTTAACGATCCACGCCTCGATCTATCCACGGCCTATGACCTGGCGATCGAAGCCGGGCGAATCTCCCTGCACGACGTCGGCATCGTGCACGGCTCCAAGCCCAACACCTCCGGCAAACGGCGCGCGGGTTTCGCCATTCGCTACATGCCCACCACCTCGCATTACGATCGGGCTCTGAACATGGGAAGTGGATCGGTAACGACGCCGGTCGAGTTCAAGAACCGGCCGATCTGGCTCGTGCGCGGCGTCGATCTCTGCGGGAAGAATGACTTGCAGGTTGGGCATACACATTGGTGAGCAGCCGAGCCGCAACTGAATGAGTGGCTCTGAATTAATATAGCCGGCCGGGCCGAATCCGGCTTAGTCTGAGCGGCTTTAACTGATCGGCACCGGCGATTAGTCAGACGTTGATGATTCTCGATTAAATAACGTTCCCGCGGGAACGTAATGATCGGCCGAATTCAGCCGAAACGGATGGTCGCGGAGCAAAAGATAGCGCGAAACGAACTGGGCTTTCTGATCACTCTGACGCGCTCGAAATTTCTACGCGGCTTTCCGGCGCTGGAAGCCCAATCCGGCCACGGCTAAACCCGCCAGCAATAGGGTCGAAGGCTCTGGTATATGGGCCACGACCGCGTTGCCGATCAAAGCATGGACCTCTTCGGTTGGATGAATATCGTCGAACAGGAGGTATGGCGAACTATCGCCCCCTAACGCGCATGCAAGAACACTCAGGCACGTCAGGGCAGATTCACCCGGACCGATACCTAGGAAACCGTCCGAATCCAACCAACTGCCGCTGTTGGCAGCCAATAAACCGAAAACATCGAATGTCCAGATATCGATCCCCAGTTGACCTTCCAAACCCAATGCGAAAGCGCTTAGCGCCAGGTTGTAATTTTGAACCAAGGCGCTCACTAAGGCCTTGGCCGGGTCCGGTACGGCGGGCGATACGCTGAGATCCGGTAGATTCATCAACAGAATTTTTTGAGCACCGGCTGCAACCAAGGTGCCGATGCCGGTACCGATGTTACTGAGGATACCGTTAATCAACGCCACAGGGTCCGACGGTGGCGCGTTCAGAAAATTGAGAAAGTCATTGCCGCCCATCCAGATGTTGTAGAGCGCATTGGGGTCGGCGACGCCCCCGGTGGTCGATAAGAAATGTGCGGTTTGTCCGAGCACCCCCCCGGTGGCGACCGTCGTCGCGAGCTGCTGGCCGGCAGTAACCGGAGCGTTGAGGTCGGCACTCACAGCGCCGCCGACGGCGAAATTATTGACGCCCCACGTAATCGGCACACCGTAGGCAGCCCCAACGGTTTCAGCCCATACCGGCCCGTTGGAAAAGCTGCTGCCACTGTAAGGCGGCGACGGGGGCGCGGTAGGATTGAAAAAGAGATTCAATACGGAACTACCGCTATCCGTGAGGCTGTCGCCGAAGAAATAAAAATTGAGCGGAGTCGCCTGCGACGTCGTGAATGCCAGCATAAGCGCGAGCACCAGGCCCAGTCTGATCAGGTTTCTGTTCCAGCCGTTATTCTTTATCCAGGCTCGCATTTCCGATCCTCCCTCGAATTTCGCGGTAATACCATAAACTTTCATTCAGTCCCGCCACAATCCTATACACCTGCGGAACGGCGGATCAACTTACAGACCCGGTGACAAAGGGCCACAATTGTTAATAATTGTGGGTCTACGCGGATTCATGTGGGTAAATTCTGAATTAGACCAAGTGTAAACCATTGAAATCATGTAGACATTCAGAGATTTCGTATGGGGTGAAAGTGGTTTCATTTTGTGGGTAGGCTAAGGCCATGAAGAATCCCAAGTCGATCCGAGCGCTGTTTGCGTTCCCTGGTTTTACCGCCGCATCGAAATTGGTGGGCATGTTTGGTGATCGGTATGCCCGTGTGATCCAACTCAAGAGGCGAAAAAAACAGCGATCTGTTCTCACTGTGCTCACCGGTGCCGCGGGCGTTACGACAAGAAGGTGCTGCGAGTACGAGACCTGTCAGTTGCCGGATGGCGAATCTACCTGGAGTTCGAACGCTGGCGTGTCAGTTGCCGGAGGTGCGGCGGCGTGCAGGTAGAACATCTTGACTGGCTGGCAAAGAACCCTCGCTATACGCAGCGCTTTGCCATGCAGGTGGGCAAGCTGTGCCGGGACATGCCGAACCAGGCTGTCGCCGAGAGGGAACGCCTGCACCACAGCACGGTGAAAGACCTCGATAAGCTGTACATGCAAAAGCAGGTTGAGCTGGCGGGCATGCCAGCACCCCGGGCCATCGGTATTGATGAGATCTCCATCCGCAAAGGACATAACTACCGGGTCATCGTCAGTGACCTGGATCGGGGGCGTCCTATCTGGGTCGGTGGTGAAGGTCGCAAAGAGGCTGACATCGACCTGTTTTTCCAGGCATTGGGCGAGAACAAGAGCGCTCGCATCGAACTGGCGGCGATGGACATGTGGAAGCCGTTCCGTAACTCGGTCATGAACAACGCACCGCAGGCGCGGATCATCTATGACAAGTTCCATATCATGCGCCACCTCTCAAAGGCTCTCGATGAAGTCCGGCGCCGTGAATACAAACGTCTCCGCGGCAAGGACAGGAGTTACATCAAAGGCCAGCGATATACCTTGCTCTCGCGACGCGAGAACCTGAATCTGGATGGCAGACGAGCCCTGAAAAAACTGCTCCAGGCCAACCGGCGTCTGAACACCGCCTACGTCCTCAAGGAAACCTTCGGCCAACTCTGGGACTACCGTACCGAGCGCGGCGCGCGTGCCTTTTTCGAGCGCTGGAAGGACAGTCTGAAATGGCAGCGATTGGCGCCGTATCGCAAGTTTGCTGAGCTGATTGAATCCCATTGGGATGGCATTGCTTCCTATTGTGATGCTAAGAATAAAGTCAGTCTTGGATTGGTCGAAGGGGTCAACAACAAAATCCGGGTCCTGCAACGACGCGCCTATGGCTATCGTGATGAGGAATTCCTCAAACTGAAAATCATTGCGGCATTTCTTCCGCCACTACCCAGAAATGCCAATATCAACCCACACGTTTCCGCGTAGACCCATAATTGTTAACGCCAAGGGGAAATCGCGCGCGGACCACATGTTCGAGTCATCGCCGACTCCTCTGGCCCCACGGGAAAACAATCGGAGTGTTTGTTTCTTCGATGAACGTGATTACGGCTACGCGCAACTCCAGCTACACGCTATTGAGCATAACCCAGCCCTAATCAGAGCATGCAGGCCTGATGATCTAGTGAGACGGTTCACAAGGAGAATGAATATGCCGCGACAGGCGCGATCGCAGATCGCCGGACTCCTCTGGCACATGATCCATCGGGAAAACAATCGGAGTGTTTGTTTCTTCGATTATTACGGCTACTACCTCGCGCAACTCCAGCTACACGCTATTGAGCATAACCCAGCCCTAATCAGTGGTCAGACCTTAATGATTCGTAATTAAATAGCGTTCCCGCGGGAATGTCACGATCGGCCGAAGCGGACATTTCTAGGAGTTAGGCGCATCGATTAAACTGGCCGGATCATGATGGGGATTACGTGAAGCTGGAAAGCGAATGCGGCCGGCGAACCATGGCTTCAGGCGATCGAAAACTGTTAGCTATGTTGAGCGGCGATGTGGTCGGCTACAGCCGACTCATGGCCACCGATGAGGAGGCGACCATTAAAATGCTCGCCGCGCATGAGGATGCGATTGGAATCGCTGTCGTTACCCATCATGGCCGTCTGGTGGACTTCACCGGTGATAATTTTCTCGCAGAGTTTGGTAGCGCGGTACACGCTCTGCACTGCGCAGTAGAGATCCAGCACGCTAACCACGCGAAGTCCGCGGATATCCCACACGAACAGCAGATGAATTTCCGACTCGGGGCTCACGTCGGAGACGTACGCATCGAGGGCGACCGAATTTACGGCGACGCTGTGAATGTTGCTTCACGACTGGAAGGATTATCGGAAGTCGGAGGTATTTGCCTGTCTCGGCAAATACTCGACCAGGTAACCGGCCAATTCGACCTTGATTGTGAAGATCTCGGCGAGCAGATGTTCAAGAACATTCCACATCCCGTACATGCCTACCGCGTTCCGGTTAAAACGCTCATCGCCGAGCCGTCAACGCGCCACGAAGACCATCGCAACGGGTTTTATCACGATGCCAGTCCTCAAGGGATACCCACCATTGCGGTTCTCCCATTTACCAACCTGTCGACTGACTTGGAGCAGGAGTACCTGGTCGATGCCATGACCGTCGACATCATTACGGGACTGTCCTGCGACAAAAGGTTCGCGGTTATCTCGCACAATTCTGTCATGCAGTTCAAGGGCAAAGTTCCGGACATCAGAGAGATTGGCAAAATCCTCGGCGCTCGGTATGTCGTCGAGGGGACGGTTCGACACATCGGGCCGCGGTTTCGAGTGTCAATGGCGCTGATCGACGTTGAAACCAGACGCGAATTATGGGGAGACAAAATTGATCGGGCGTTGACCGAACTATTTGATGTCTTCGACGATTTAGTCGAGGCGATCGTCACCGCGCTTGGATCTCATCTGAAAATGGCTGAAGTAGAACGTTTCCGCAGAAAACCGCCGGAGCAACTGGACGCTTGGGCGCTGGCGGCCCGGGCCACGGCGACTTTTTTTCTCAACCCGACGACAACTCTGGATGAAACTTTATCCTTAGTGCGCCGAGCTCTCGAGATCGACCCAGAATACGCATTCGCCTGGGCGGTACTGGGTTTTCTGACCGCTTTCAAGTTTCCATTGGGTTTAAGCGAGGATCATCAAGCGGACATTGACGAATCGCTAAGACTAACGGAAAAAGCGTTGACACTTGACGCCGGAGATCCCTGGAACCTCGTCGCTAAGTCAGTGGCACTACAATATGCCGGTCGGCCGGCTGAGTCGATGGAATACCTGCAACGCAGTTTGCGTCTGAATCCCAGCGATGTACTCGCGCACTGCTATTACGGTCGAGGGCTGATGTTCTCGGGGAAACCCGCAGTAGCGCTCGCACATTTCGAAAGGTTCAAACGTCTTAATCCTAACGATCCCGGCGCGCACATGGCCGGGATGTATCACTCGCTCGCGCTGGTCTTTCTTCAACGGTGGGAAGAAGCTGAGAAAACTGCGCGCGGGTCGCTTGCTGCTGCTGGCGGTCGTAACGGTTGGAGCTGGGTGTTTCTGATGATCTCGCTGGGTGGTCAGGGGAAGTCCGACGATGCGGCTGCAGTTATCCCCGAGTTAAACCGAGTCGTGCCTCATTGGGACAGAGATTTTGTCGAAAATTTCCTTACCGAGTGTCAGGAAGACAAAGAACTTCTACCTCCCGTTTTCGAGATACTGCGAAGCGTATGGTCGCAGGAGGACACGCAGGAACCTTAGGACGTATCAGATTTAATTATCGCGCGATATTTCAAGGCCACGCAGTTCGTACCCCGACGACTATGCGTCGCTTGTAAACCGCTCCGCGTAATCCGCCGTGACCCAGTTCACGGGCCGCATGACAAAGATCAGGCGGGCCTCTTCCCAAGTTTCCGCGACGAAAGCGTCGGCCGTTTCGGGATCCAGGTAACGGCGGGTCAGCGGCCGGAAATCCCGCTCGAGTTCGCACGGCCGCTCCTCGATGATCGGCCCCTGCACGCTGACATGACGGTAGGCCAGGGGCGCCGTGTCCTGCACGCAGAGGGAATAGCGCCCCGCTTCGCGCAGCAGCGCAGTCTTGCGCGAACGCGTCCGAGAGACGATCCAGACGCCGACGGCCGGGTCGAAGTCGTACCATAGCGGCACCACGCGGGGCGCGCGGCCGGGCTCGTCGATTCCGACGATGCCGATCCGCGGTTCGGCGAGGAACTGCTCGCGGGAGTCCTTAGTCATCCTAAGCGGCATGGTTTACGTCCTTTAGGTGTTTTCGCATATCGAAATACATTGGTACAGCCAATTCTAGCGCCGACGGCACCAGTGACGTCCCGTCTGCACGCGCGGCGTCAAGCCCCAACGAATAAACAGGTAAAAAAGGACAAACCCTGATACTGGCGTTGTGACACGCAATTTCGCTGTCTTATCCCAGCCGGTCGTTCGGACGGTGGTCGACCATAAACCGATCTGCTATCGTCGAAACGGACAAGCGAACGTGAAACCTTATGTTTCCCGCGTAACGCGCGAGGCAGATAACACGGAGACCCAGCACAAGATGGACGATCCGATCATCGCCGACAGTGTCGACGCCCTCGCCGCCCGCATTCCGGACGGCGCCAGGCTCGCCCTGTTCAAGGATTGCGGTGTACCGATGGCGCTCGGCCATGCCTTGATCCGACGCGGTGCGCGCGGCCTACACGTGATCACGGTACCAACCGGCGGCATCTTGCCGGATCTGCTGATCGGCGCGGGCTGCGTCGATACCATCGAAACGGCGGGCGTGTCGCTCGGCGAGTTCGGTCCCGCGCCGCGTTTTGTCGACGCGGTGAAAAACGGCACAGTCCGGATCCTGGACGCGACCTGCCCGGCGATCTACGCCGGCCTGCAGGCCGCCGAGAAAGGCATTCCCTTCATGCCGCTGCGGGGCCTGATCGGATCGGACATCCTCGCCAACCGCCCCGATATCAAGGTCATCGACAATCCGTTCGCCGACGACGACCCCATCGTCGCGCTGCCGGCAATCCAACCGGACGTGGCCTTATTCCACGTTCCCGCAGCCGATCGCGCCGGCAACCTCTACATCGCTCGCCAGGCCGAACTCAAGATCATGGCTCATGCCGCGCGCCAGACCTTTGTCACCGCCGAGGCGATCGTGGACTTCAACATCCTCGAACGCGAAGAACTCGCGGCGGCGAGCATCTCGTCGCTCTATGTAACGGGGATCGCGGAAGCGCCAAAGGGTTCGTGGCCCTTGAACCTGCCCGGGCATTACGACGTCGACGCCGAAGCGCTCGCCGATTATGCGCGTGCCGCGGCAACGGCGGAGGATTTCCGCGCGTATCTCGACGAACACGTCTTGAACGAGGCCGGCGTCGCCGCCTAGGCACTCGCCGCACTGGCGCGCACGAATCGAGCGATGGATTTCCGCAGCGAAGAACTGCTGATCGCAACGATCGCCAAACTCCTCGACGGCGCGGGCCACATCGCGGTCGGCGTGTTGTCACCGATCCCCGGATCGGCGGCGCTCCTTGCCCGGCACCGCTCGGGCGGAACGACACGCCTGTCGATCATCGGCAGCCAACAGGAGCCCTACCGCACCGACGGCGGCGTCGATCTGTTCGACTGCGCGGGGCAAGGCCGCATCGACGTGTTCTTCCTGAGCGGCGGACAGATCGACGGCGAGGCCAATATCAACCTCACCGGGATCGGCAGCTATCCGGAGCAAGACGTACGTTGGTCGGGTGCGTTTGGATCGGCCTATCTCTATTTCATGGTCCCGCGCGTAATCCTCTTTCGCGAAGAACATTCGCGGCGCGTGTTCGTTCCCAAGGTCGATTTCATCAGTGCGCCAGGGACCAGCCCGCCCAACGTCTACCGGCCCGGCGGACCGCATGCGCTCGTCACTGGTCGGTGCCTGTTCCTGTTCGATCGCGACCGCCGGCGTTTCCGCCTCGCAAGCGTCCACCCCGGCCACACTGTAGATGAAGTTCGCGACGAGACCGGCTTCGATTTCGATTGCCCGCCCGACGTACCCGAAACACCTGCTCCAGATGCCGCGACACTCGGGCTAATCCGTGGCGACGTCGCCCGAGCGATCGCCGATCCCTACCCCGCCTTCGCGCGCCGGATGTGGTCTGTCGAACGCGCGGCCTAAGCCGCACAGTACTCAGCATTCCTGCGTTACAACGAACGGGATCGCTGCCGCAACGTCTGAGCAATACGCGCGTTACCTGGCGCGATCGCATCGTGCGGGCAAGCGCTGACGCAGGCGTAACAACGAATGCATGCCTGCTCGTCGATGACCAGCGCGTTGTAGTAAAGGCCTGATGACCGCGCCGGATCGATGGGATCAAATCCCGAGACTTGACCGTCCGAATCCACTTCGAGTCTCGAGGCCTCGACGATGCAGCCAGTGACCGGTTTGACCAGCAGGCATTCGTCGCACAGCACACATTTCACGTTGTCGATCACTGGCGCAGGCGAACTTGCATCCTCGAAGATGTCGCGGAATATGTCATCCTCGGAAACGCCCGCTTCAGTAAGTACCGCCGCCCCCGCTTCGATCATGGGCGGCGGTCCACAGAAATACGCCTTGCAGTGGGAGGGATCGATCCGAGCGCTATCGAGGTACGCCTGTTTGACATGTTCCGTCACCAGTCCGCGCGCGCCGTTCCAGTCGGTGCCCATCGGTTCTTCAGAAAGCACCTGCACGAATTCGAATCGATACGCGGCGTGCCAGCTTGATTGGATCGCCTCGATGTCCTCGCGGCAATAGAGATCGCGCTGTTCACGCGCTCCGTAGATGAAAGTGCAATCGCGCTCCACCTGCCGGTTGCAGGCATGTTCAATCAGGCCCTTGATCGCACTCATGCCGCTGCCTCCGGCGATACAAATCATGGGCACGGAGGAATCATCGAGGCCGAAGGCGCCGAGCGGCCCGCTGATCTCGAGCCGCTCACCGGTGCGGTCGCCGGCCGCGAGCCAGCCCGAGACTTCGCCGCCGGGGACGAGACGGATGAAGAATGTGTGTTCGCCCGGGCGTTCCGCCTCCGGCGCACGTGCCAGCGAATAAGGGCGCGGCTTGTCGATGCCCGGGAATTTCAGAGCGAGAAACTGTCCCGCTCGGGCGAATATCGTTGGGCCGCCAGGCGCGCAACGGACGACGATCTCGAAAGTATCGTGGGTCAATGCCCGCATGGACGCGATCTCGGCGTCGTTGACGACCACGCGGCGCTTCGAGATCTCACCCCTGGGCGCGGGCGGGCTCAGCGGATCGCGGCTTAGCTCGGAGCGGCTCGCGATCAGTCGAACACTCCCGGGTGCGCGGTGCGCGCCTGTTCGAGGATGTCTGTGTCGCTCGCCTCCACCCCGGGATTCTGCGCGCGCCAGTTCCTGATGTAACCCGCCTCGCCACCCCATTCCTTGAGCAGCGCCTGCTGGCACATTGCGTCGCTGGCCCTCTCCACTTCCGCGAGACAGGAATAAAACGTCGGTGCAAAGCCGAAATCCGACAGGACTTCGGAGTTCAGGGCATTGACGTTGACGCCCCCGGGCGTGTCGCTGCCCTTGAACTGCTTTTGGGTACCAAGAACACCCTGCAGCAGGCCTTCGATAACGACGGCGTAGCCAAAGGTCTCGCCGCGATCATTGAACAAACGGCACAGATCGCCGTCTTCGATTCCGCGAGTCCTCGCATCATCGGGGTTCATTTCAAAGGTCGGGCGCGACTCCATCGCGCGCAGGCGCTCGACCGACTGGAACGAATCGCCGATGAAATAGTGCGAGGCAGTACTCAGAACCTGCAAGGGGTAACGCTCGCGCAGGGCATCCTCCTGGCCCTCGACCTCGGGCACGTATGTCGGCAGCGGATCCTGGCCCAGTTCCTTCAAGGCATCGGAATAGATCTGGATCTTGCCGTCCGCGGTCGGCCAGCCGATCTCGGTGTAGCGCCGGCGGGGCGAATCGAAGCGGCCCATGGCCCAGCCGTTTTCCTTCATGTACTCGTAGGTAACGCCTTCCAGCAGCGGGTTGCGCCCACCGTCGACCAGCACATCCCGAATGATCTCTTCGTCGGTCTGCGTGAAGGCATTGTCGCTGGTCTCGACGTACCCCATCTTGTGTGCCAAGCGGCGGAAGAGTTCGCTGTTGCACACACTCTCGCCCAGCGGCTCGATCACGGGCAGATTCATCGCGTAATGAAAAAAACCGTAAGAACCGTGGAAGTCCGTACGTTCGAGCTGGGTGTCGGCCGGCAGGACGATGTCCGCGTAATCACAGGAATCGGTCCAGAAAGTGTCGTGTACCACCGTGAACAGATCGTCGCGCATGAGGCCCTTGCGCATATTGTTCGAATTAGGCACACAGTTCGCGGGATCGGCGTTGTAGACGAACAGGCATTTGATCGGGGGATCCAGTTTTTCGCCGTCGACGCCGATGTCGTCAACCAGCGCTTGGCCCATCTGGACCATGTTTACGAGGCGCTTGCTGTCGCGGTCCCCGAGATCGAAGCGTTGGAATTCCTCGAAAAAGAAGGGATCCCAGTTTTCCTCGATGCGGCCGAAGCCGGCACCGCCGCAACGCTCACGCCACGCGCCGGTGATGGCCGGCAAAAGCAGTATCGCGCGGCACATCTGCCCCGAGTTCTGATGCCGGTTGAGTCCGTGACCGGCGCGAATATTGGTTTTTCTGGTCGAGCCGTAAGTGAGCGCCAGCCGTTCGATGTCGGCGGCCGGCAAGCCCGTGATCTTCGAGACCCGGTCGAGTGGGTAGTCGGGCAGCCTGGTTTCGATGAGTTCCTGCCATCCGCGGGTGTGCTGCGCGAGGAAATCGAGATCGTGCAGGTCGTTGTCGACGATGACCTTCATCATCCCGAGCGCGAGCGCACCATCCGTACCCGGCCGTGGTTGGACATGCCAGTCCGCGATCCAGGTGGAGCGGGTCTGGCGCGGATCGATGGCGATGATCTTGCAGCCCCGTGCGCGTGCTTCGCGGATGAAGGGCATGGCATGGACCCCGGTCGAGACCGGGTTAAAAGCCCAGAGAATAATCACCTCGGCGTCCTCGGACGCGATGGCGATGTCCGCGCCGTTGGCCGATCCATAGGTGTGCTGGCAGGCCCAGTAAGCAGCGTGAACGCAGATGGACATTTCGAGGCGGGCGGCCTCCATCTTGTTCCAGAAGCGGTTGTCCATCCCCCAATACCCGATCATCCCGAGCGTGCCGGAAAAATTGAAAGGCTGGATCGCCTCCGAACCAAATTCAACGATGATCTGTTTAAATTTCCCGGTCACAGTGTCGAGGGCTTCGTCCCAGCCTATGCGCTCGAACCGGGCACCGGGTCCCTTGGGCCCCACCCGCTTGTGGGGGTAAAGCACGCGCTTGTCGTTGTAGACCAGATCGAGGTAATGATTGACTTTGTTACAGAGATGACCGCGCGTAATGGGGTGGGTCGGATCCCCTTGTACGCGAACCGCGCGGCCGGTGCGGTCATCGCGCGTGACCAGCATCGAGCAGGTGTCCGGGCAGTCGTGGGGGCAGACGACGTGATGCAGGGAATGGCCTTTGGGTACGTCGAGCTTTGTCACTTGTGTCATGGCGAGCACCCTTTCGTCGAACGGCCGCTTGCTGAAATGATGACACGTCGTCCAGTGCCGTACCACTCGATACGGTTGGGCGGGCACGTCTACCGGAGCATCCAGAGCGTAAGCCTAATACTCGTATCGCCGGCGATGTTTAATTAAGACCAGATTCTACGATTCCGTTCTTCGCTGTAATCCTGCGTTTCCCGCTTTATGCCGTCAAGCTGCCGGTGCCACCGCAGGGCTCAAAGCCCCAGCTGGACGAAGAATGAGAGCGCTTCAAGGTCGAGCACGACGTCATGCGTAAATGGGCCGATGACAGGCCGGCACTCGGCAAGCGCATCGACCGCGCCATTGGCAACTACCAATTCTTAATCGACGAATCGCGCGCGGCCATTGGAAAATTTTAAGCTTCCATCCACGTACCGTGAAAACTGAGCGGTGTGGCGTGATCGAGCTCGACTGTCGCAATCGGGCCATCCTCGATGTGCTCACCGTCGACCACCGCCAGCGCACTGGTCCGTGTATCGGCTTTGAATATCACGCTCAACAGCCACACGGATTGAGCTTGGGTGTCCGGGTCGGAATCCACGTGTGGGACAACCACGGGTTCTCCGACCTGTACGCCCTCACCGAAAGTAAATCGCGACTTGGCTCCGGTTTCCATGTCGACGCGCGCGACACTGTCGTGCCAGCCGGTGCCTTGTGCAGCCTCGGCCAGGTAACCGAAGCGGTATGTGCGGCCGGCCCGGCGCACGTCGATCATCGGAAACTCAAAATGTCCACCGTCGACGATGGTCTCTTCCACCTGCCCGGAGGAAAGCGGGATACGGTAACGCCGCAGCGTTCCCGGCGCGTGGAAGCGCCCGGGCTCGCCCCGCATGATACGTTCGAAGTAGGGATCAGCGCCGATGAAGTGATCAGGCTCGTCGTAGCCGACGAAATCCGCGACGATCGAATCACCCTGTTCATAGGCATTCATGCTGTGCCACATGAAAGCCGCTGGAGCGTCTCCCTGTGCCACGACCTGCCCCGTGTTCTTGTCGATCACCATGAGGTGATTGCCGCGTTCGGGTGCCCAGTGCAGACACTCGGTAAACGCCTTCAAGCCGAGCAGACCGGGAAATGGATTGATCCGTAGCGCGTGCAGGTTGAACACGACGTAGTGTTCGGTCGCGAACCAGTCGTGCAGGTAGGTTGCGTGCGGTGGCGCGATCTTGAAGAATTTTTTCCGGCGCAGTTGGTGATCGAGAATCAAGACCTTGATTTCATAGCGCCGGCCATGTTCCTGGCCGAAAAGCAGCCAGTCACCGGTCGCACTGTCGTAACGCGTGTGGGCGTTGAAATTTTGAGACCCCGATCGATCTCCGGGTTGGTAAACGCCGATCGTTGCGAGCGTCGAGGAGTCGATTTCGTAGGGCAGGCCGATATCGTCGAACGCGAAGACCCGGCCCCGCTTAGCTACGACGCTGACGCCCGCCTGCGTTCGGATGCGCCCGATACTATTGCTCAACATGCCTTTGGCCGAGCGCGTGGTCCATGTCGGGTAGAGATAATGCCCAGCCCGTTCTTCATCTTTGAATTTTTCGGTGCGTACGAAGCGCGCCTGGTAATCGACTTTGCCGCCGGCAATGCGAAACGCTTGGAGCAGACCGTCGCCGTCCAGCAGGTGACGCTTGCGCCGCCCGGCGCGCTCGAACAGGCCGGGACCGTTGCGCAGCAAGGTGCCCTCGAGTCCTAGAGGAAGTCGGCCTTCGATAGACGGGGCATAGTGATATTCCTCGGTGATGGAATGGCCCAGAGGGGCAAAGGGATCGGACATCGGGAGATCAGGGGTGGCGCTCATGTTGGCTCCTAGAAATAGGTTGTTATGCAACTATTTGCATAAAGTATAGCTTTCGCCAGTTGATATGCAAGTTTTTGCATATTTTTGTTATATTGCACCGTATTCGAACACCTCCACTCGCGCGGCAAGCGCGAACACAGCGGCAATCGGAGTCCACATGTCCCTGCGACACGCCATCCTGGTCACCCTGTCCGACACCGAGGGCACGGGTTACGAAATCACCCAGCGCTTCACGAGCGGTCTAGGCCATTTCTGGCAGGCCAGCCACCAGCAGATTTATCAGGAACTCAAGCGCATGGCACGGGAGAAACTGGTATCCGCTAGAGCCGTCGCACAGGAAACGAGGCCCACGAAGAAGATTCACCGGATCACGGCCACCGGCCGCAAAGAATTGAAGCGCTGGCTGTCCGTTCCCAGCAAACGCCAGCCGACGCGCAACGCGTTTTTGATCAAGCTGTTTGCCGCGCACCTGATCGATCGGGATCACATCATCACGGAACTCGAGGCGCAATTAGCCCACCACCGCGACCTTCTCGCCCACTACGGCGAACTCGAGGCGCTGCACTTCCCCGAGCCCGAAAAACTACCCTTCAAATACCGCTGTATGTACCTGAGCTTGACGCGCGGGATCGCGAGCGAAAGTGCGGGGATCCAGTGGTGCGAGGATTCGCTGGCTGTATTTCGCAAGTAAGTGGTGCCAGAGCTTGGTGCAGACCGTACTGATACTTACGGCGAATAACTGCCGGTGTGCACCGCCCAGAGTTATAACTGAATCTGGTGTTTGAGCGAATTGAATAAAGGCGGCGTATCTGGTTGAAATGTTGTTACCAAGCAGCAAGCCAACCAAAGAGGATACGCCACCATGAGAGAGAGTAACGTTGTTGAATTATCAGGTCGAGAAGGAATACCAGATCCGTTGACGGAGGTCTTGAGAAACGGTGCTCGGGCTCTGATTGAACGAGCGGTTGAAATCGAGCTGGCAGAATATATGGCGCAGTATTCAGGACATCGCACGGCGGACGACAAAGCGGGTGTCGTTCGGAACGGCTATTTGCCGGAGCGACAGTTGCAGACGGGCTTGGGGACGGTCACGGTCAGGATACCGAAGGTTCGTTCGAAGCTCGGCGAGCCGGTGACCTTCCGTTCAGCGCTGGTGCCGCCGTATGTGCGCAAGACAACAACCTTGGAGGCGGCCGTGCCGTGGCTGTATTTGAAGGGCGTTTCCAGTGGCGAAATGGGCGCTGCGCTGGAAGTTTTGTTGGGGCCGCAGGCGAAGGGCCTGTCGGCGAGCACCGTGTCGCGCTTGAAGCAGGTGTGGGCGCAAGAATACCGCGACTGGTGCGAGGGGCGATTGGACCAAGACCGCTGGGTGTAGGTGTGGGCGGACGGTGTCTACAGTGGCCTGCGGGCGGAGCACACGAAGCTGTGTGCGTTGGTGGTGATCGGCGTCAATGAGCGAGGCGAGAAGCGTTTTTTGGCGATGGAGGATGGTGTGCGGGAGTCCACGCAGAGCTGGCGCGAGGTGTTGCTGAAATTGAAGTCACGCGGGATGAATATTCCCAAGCTGGCGATCGGGGACGGTGCCATGGGCTTCTGGGCCGCACTGGAGGAAGTCTACGGTGAGACCCGCCAGCAACGCTGCTGGATGCACAAGACGATGAACGTGCTGAACTGCCTACCGAAGTCAGCACAGGCCAAAGCCAAGCAAGCCCTGCACGCGATCTGGCAGGCCGCGACAAAGGCCGACGCCGAGAAGGCGTTCGAGCTGTTCCTCAAGACCTATGAACCGAAGTATCCCAAGGCGACCCTGTGCCTACAGAAAGACCGTGAGGAGTTGCTGGCGTTCTATGATTTTCCGGCACCACATTGGCAAAGCATTCGCACGAGCAATCCGATTGAATCCACCTTCGCTACGATCCGGCACCGGACCCGGCGCTCCAAGGGCGGTCTCTCTCGGGACGGCATGCTCCATATGATGTTCAAGCTGGGGCGGTGTGCGCAGAAGAATTGGCGACGCCTACGTGGATTCGACTACCTGGCCAAGGTGATTACTGGAGTTAAATTTGAAGATGGTATCGAGGTGACAAGGGTCAATCAGGTCGCCGCTTGATTCAACCGCCTGAACACCACTTTTGACAATAACTCGCACCGCCCAAGACTTAATCCCATTGCAAGTCGTTGGTTCGCCAAACGGGGTATTCTGTTCGGGCCCTGGCCGAAGTCGATGAGGTTTCAGTCGAGATCCGAGAAATAGGGCGGCGAGTAAATAGCATTGGGATGGTTCAACCACACCCGTTCCTGGTGGGCGGGGTGAGCGGGGTCGAGTTTGCTGAACCAGTCCCGAACATCTTCTGGCCTGAAGTTACCGGTAGCGGGATTCCAGGCCTCGTCGAGTCGCTCGAAACACGCGGTGCCATTGGTGCTTTCTGCGAGCCTCGCGACTACGGCCTCGTACATCTTCATACAGACTTCGTCGCTGCGGTGCTCAACATCCTGGATGCTGTCGGTCGGTGCAACCTCCCAGCGCTCGACCATGTAGATCGGGCCATGGTCGATATCCTCGTCAATCTCGTGAACCGTCACGTCGTGGTGTGTACGGATATCCCGCCTGATCACGGGCGCGCACCAGATCCCCCAGCATCCGGGCTGCTCGGGCGGCGAGGGATGAACGTTAATGGCGCCCCAGCTTGCGCGCGCCAGATGGTGGTGTTTGAAAATGATGCCGTTGATGTAAGAAATGAGAAGGTTGAAGTCGCATGCCTCCATCTGTTTGATGACATCGCCTTTCGTCGCCACGTTGCCAAATTCCCAGAAGATGACCGTGACGTTCGCAAAGGCCGTGTTGGCGATCGCGGTGACCTTGTCAATGGTATTCGGATCAGATGTGAGGACGAGGACCCTATATTTTCCGTTGTGGGCCACAGGGCACTCCCTCCGACTTGGGCACTCCACTAAACGAGGCGGCTAGAATACGTCTGCCGCCCCATACTGGCGCCCCGATACGCGGCGCAGCACCTACTGAGCGCCGGACCAAATAGCCCCTCGGGAGCAGCCTTTCCACCGCTTTGGACGGCGCATAAGAAGTCGGGTGTCTACCTTCGGAATTAGCAGGTAGCGGCCCCCGTCATTGACGACCGATGATTAAGGCGTTACGTCCGTCAGCAAACTCTGTCCTACCAGTTTGCTAATCCCCGAATTATCAATGTCCGCGATCCACTTGCTGACTGCATCAGAACTCATGACCTTACCTTGGTTGACGCCGAAATCAGCATAATTTTTACGTTCTATCGTAATAAATAGCTGGCCGACATTTTCACCGGCGTAGGACCCCAGCCAAACACGAAATTTCGGTTGGCCTTCCTTTGCAAGGATTGCTTGAAGTTTTTTCAACCGCTCAAGCACCGCCGGCCGGTCCTTCGCAGCCGCGTCGATGGTAAATACTTGCAACACCGCCGGCCCCCCTTCGTGATGGTCGGCTCGAGCGACTTGTGGGTTGAGTCCCAACGTGAATACGAAGGCAACTACT
The DNA here is from genome assembly GCA_963662545.2 of Gammaproteobacteria bacterium. Taxonomy (GTDB): domain Bacteria; phylum Pseudomonadota; class Gammaproteobacteria; genus JAYYZW01. The sequence goes on along the minus strand of CAXXLL010000002.1, from coordinate 1,506,019 downwards.
GTCGTAATTACATGAGTACGCATGGGTCTATCTCCTCGAAAGATTTAGTGTACGGCAAGAATAAAAGCACAGCCCCCTCAAGTCCACGATTATTGAACCGCGCTTGATCCGTTTAATTTGATTCGTACTTTGCGGATATTCACGATCACCATAACCACCACGTGCTAAGCATCTTCACTCTCTCGCTTTACGCATTCGTGAGCAGACCAGGCTAACGACTTTGTCGATTGGCCAGCCCATCTCCGCCATAGGAGTCCGCAGGCCCTTCGCCACCCCGTCCAAGTCGGCCGCCCTCGCCGAGATGGCCCTTGCCGGGAACAAAATTGAACTCGATGCGAATACCGTCGGGGTCTTCGCATAGAAATGAATAGTAGCCGGGAGCGAATTGCGAGCCATCCTCGGGCGGGTGTATCACTTTCGCCTGCAATTCTTCGGTAACGAAGCGTGCGATGGCGTCCACGTCCTCAGCGCTGCGTGCTCGAAAGCAAAGATGGTGCAATCCCGCCGTATCCTGGTCGAAGCGCTTGCCTCGCTTATCCGCGGGCGCACCCCGAACCAGGATGCCGGTGCGGCTTCCGATGCAGTAGACCGAGTCTTCATTGCGTAACAGCGTTTGCATTGCCAGAAAATGACACAGCTTCTCCCAGAATGGAACGCAACGCCCAGGGTCGTTTACGGTTAGTTGAATGTGCGCGATGCCGTTGACTGAAACCGTCATTGCTGCCTCCTCACTCTGTTGGGCGGCTATTCCATCATTGCCCCCACAGAACGGCATATTACGCATAGCCCAAGCTCAAAAGAAGACAACTTCCCGGACACTAACCGGCAAGAACGCTGGAAGATCAGGGTCAGATTTCACATAAATTTCACATTATATTTATACTCTATTCACAGGCGGTGATTGACGCCTGCCTGCCGGACAAGCTAGCTTGTCCGGACCAACGCCGTACTCTCGATGCCGAATCGAAAAAGGGTGGTGATTTCTGTCTTTATGTTTCGTTGTTTTTGATCACAACAAACGGGAGGACTTCAACATGTTGAAATACGCGCAATACGCGTTGGCCGCGATATTAGCGGCGCAGCCAGTTATAGGGAATGCGTTTACCCGAGAAGATCACCTGGCGTGGCTCAAGCAGAACCAGGACGCTCAGCCACAATTCATCGTCGGTGACACCATTACGTATGAAGATGCGGATCTGCTCAGACCCTTCATTCCCGAGGAGCAGCAGTCCTCGCTCCTCTTCGAAGGCATGGATATGAGGATAGTCGAGCCCGATGACCTGACTCCGCACGAAGTCTACCTGAAGGCGACTGAGCAGTTTTACGGTACGGCGACATTAGCAAGCGATGGCGCGCACGAGAATTACACCGCTGGCCGTCCGTTTGATCCGGAGAAGTTCACGCCCGGCAGCGGCGAGGATGGCTGGCGGCTGATCTGGAACTATATGTTCCGCTGGCAGTATGCGGGTATTAGCGTCAATGACGTGCAGTGGATCTGGGTGCGCCCTGGAGGTTCGCATCACAATCACGAAGCCGTGACCGGGTCTGGCGGAAGATACAAAGAAAACTATCTCGGGGGCGGCAGGTTCGAGCGATTGTTAAGAGGACCCTATCAGCGCGTACTCATGTCGCACCGCGCCGATCTGCCCGATTCGAACTACCTGTTTAACGACGGCAAGGGCTTCGCGAAAGGCACCAACTTTCGCGAGCATACGGCCTTCGTTTCGCCGTTCGACATCGCCGGCACCTCGTTTTTGATCCTGCGCTATGCGGACCCGCACAAAGCCGACGACTCGTGGGCCTACATTCCGAGCCTGCGGCGTGTGCGCCGCATCTCCGTGGAGGTTAAATACGATTCCTTATTGGGCACGGACCATACCCTGGAAGACTTCTACGGCTTTAACGGCCGGCCGATGGAACACACGTGGGTGTACATCGGCGAGGCGAGGATCCTGGCAATCAATAGTTCACGCAATGTCAATGCGGTCTTCTACGGGCCGAATGGGTGGTCGATGCTCGACGACTGGCAGCTGCGTGACTACTGGGTCATAAACCAGATACCGGTGTCCGCGGCTCATCCGTATAAAGAAAAATTCCTGTATCTGGAAAAGCAGACGACAATGGCTTTCTATGCGAATGCATTCGACCACGCTGGCGAACTGTGGAAAACCTGGCAAATGTCGAAAAGCTGGACGGAAGCTCCGGATTTCCGGTCCGTCGCAGAATCCCATGGCGCAAAGGTAACGCCGCCGGGGGTGCGCGTGCCGAGCTTCCAAAGCATCAATGTGATCGACCACCAGAACAACCGTGGGACTCTAATACCTTGTTTCGGCAACAGCTACCCCCTCCCGAAGTTCACGGCAGTCAAGCGGACCATGGACGTGAACTATCTGACCGAGGGTCGCTAAGCGCTTCGCCTAAAAGACTTTCTACCCACATATTGAACGGGCCGTCTTTACGGCCCGTTTTTTTTGCAGCCCAGCACTGTCGTCTAACCCAGGGAACACAAAAAACTCGAACGATTCGCCCACAACCCATGTGAAAGCGAACACTCGCCGCCCATACCCCGCAGTGCCAGGCGTCGATACGCCGTCCCGTGGGAGCCACTAATTTATATGCATGCATTCCCTGGAAAAATGTTTCTAGGTGTCCCCGATAACGGCTTTACAGACACTCAAGCGTTAGCAAACCTCGGCATGACGTATTTTGCGAACAGCGCGTTAGAAGCACTGCTCTTTTTCGGGTCCATCCCGGCAAAGTGTGAAGACAGTATAAAATCCGTGCACGTGTAATCGTTGCAAAACTGCTCGATTTTCTCTGCAACCTGGTCGGGCGTGCCGATGAGGACGCTGGTTTTTGCCAGAGCGGAGTGGCGGATGTCTTCCGGACCATCGATCGGGAGTGGCACATCATCGCCTTCGACGTCGGCGGCTTCGCTCAAGACGCGCGCGTAATATCCGAACACATGCCACAGGTGTTCCTGGGTGTCTGCCCAGGCCTGGTCTTCATTCTCGGCACAGTAGACCATGCGCAGTTGCGCGATCTTGAACCCGGCCGGGTCCTTGCCGAGTGATTTCAGGGTTTCGATATAGTGCGGAGCGGGATCGGGGCCCAGCGTGGTCATCAAGTTTGCACCGAGTTCCGCCGCACGTCGCGTCGCCTTTGGGCCGCGCGCGCCGATCCATAGTGGCGGATGGGGTTTCTGCACGGGTTTCGGCGTGAGCGTCATATTCTTCGTCTGTGTGAAGCGCCCGTCGAAGGTGACCCGCTCCTCGGTAAACAGGCGCTTCATCAACTCGATGCCCTCGACCATGCGGGGCGCGCGTTCCTTGCGATCGATGCAGAAAGCGTTGAATTCGTCATGGGTATAGCCCTGCCCAACGCCGAGATCGAACCGGCCGTTCGACAGGATGTCCGCCAGCGTTACGTCTTCCGCCGCACGTACCGGATCGATGAAAGGCATTAGCAGGATGAAAGTCCCGATACGAATTCGCTCGGTCACAGCGGCAATGGCGGCGGCCATCGACAAGGACGCCGGGTTGTACGCATCTTCGGTAAAATGATGCTCGGTCAGCCAGATGTGATCGAAGCCGAGTTTTTCCGCGTCGATCATTTGCTCGAGCATCGCTCGATAGAACACAGGTTCCGGAATGTGCCACCGCTCCGGATTACGGAAATCGTACATGATTCCAAATTTCATCACTGCCTCCGTTTAAATGAACCACGAATAACACTGAAAAAACGGCAAAATATGGCATGTAAACGGCCACTTTTTCTGCCCTTCGTGTCCTTTGTGTTCTCCGTGGTTATATTTTGTCGCTCGGTAGCGCGTTAACTTATCAATTCAACCCAAGATCCTAACTATTAGGACCCACCCTTGGGTTCGGACGGCGCTTTCCAGATACCCCGCTCTATCATCAGATTGATCTGTCGATCGATCACCTCACGCTGGTATTCCGCGTGGTCCATCGGCGCTCTATCGGCATAGAGATTCTTGGGATAAATGGGCTGCTCGTAGATCAATTGGATCATCTCCGTGCGCAGATCCTTTATCCAGTTGGTCCATTTCGAATGTGTCCGGTGATAGCGCAATGCTTCGACGTTTATCGGGCCGCAGACGCTGGTCGATACACCACCGTACTCCTGGCGCCCGACGATCTGTCCGCGGTAGTCGACGATGTAGGAATGGCCGCCGAAAGTGTCGATGGGCACCTCGGAATCCGCCGTCAGGTAGTAGGTCCCCAGATTGGGTGCGATGACGTACATGTTGTTGTCGAGCGCGCGCGCACGGGTTTGGATCTCGAAGTAATCGTTCGAAGCGGCGGGGTGCGGAATCGAAGCGCGGTAGACGATTTCAGCGCCGTTCATGGCCAGGCCACGGGCGTGTTCAGGATAAGAGCCTTCGTTAGCCATCATGATGCCCATGCGCCCGATCTCAGTGTCCACCACCGGCCAGAACGCGTCCAGGGTCCGGCCATAACGCTCGATCCACCAATCGAAGACGTCGTGCGGACAGACCGAGTGCTCGACCGGATAGAGCGGCGCGACCTTGTGGTGCTGCAAAATGACCTCGCCATCGGGATTCAGAATGAAACCGATATTGAAAAAGCGATCCTCGAACTCGGGATGTCGCGCTTTGGCCTGCGCCATGATAAAGACCTCGTATTCACGCGCAATCGCTCCCAGCGCATCGGTTTCCGGTCCGGGGATGTCGATGGCACACTCGCGCGCAAAGGTCGCGTGATCCAGATCGAGCACTTCGTCGTTAAAGGCCTGCAAGGCACCTTCGGGAAACGCGATCAAGCGCACCGGCAGATCCAGGCCCGCAAGCCAGCAGGCCGCCTTGACCATGTGCTTCTGGTGCTCGATGTTGCGCATGATGTCCGCGCGTTTCGAGATGCCCCAGACCGTCGGGATCAGCCCGACAGCGTTATACGGTTCAATCATGTTTTACTCTCCGGTATTACTGAGGCCCGAGACCGTTCAGTTGTTCGAGACCTGTTAAAAAACGATTTCCTATCGTTTTTTAACAGCGTGCTAATGCAATACCGCAAGCACGGCGTCGAGACTTTGCTTGGCGTCGCCGAACAACATCCGCGTATTCGTGCGAAAAAAGAGCGGGTTATCGACCCCCGCGTAACCGGTGGCCATGCTGCGTTTGAGCACCACGGCGGTCCCCGCTTTCCAGACCTCGAGGACGGGCATGCCGGCGATCGGGCTGTCCGGCTCCTCCTGCGCCGAGGGATTGACGATGTCATTGGCGCCGATCACCAGCACCACGTCCGTCTCCGGAAAGTCCTCGTTGATCTCGTCCATTTCGAACACCATGTCATAGGGCACGTGCGCTTCGGCGAGGAGGACATTCATATGGCCGGGCATGCGACCCGCCACGGGATGAATCGCGAACCGGACCGTCTTGCCTAGGTCTCGCAGAACCTTGGTTATTTCAAACACCGTGTTCTGTGCGTGCGCGACGGCCATGCCGTAGCCCGGTACGATAACTACCTGCCTGGCCTCGCGCAGCAGCTCCGCCGCACCCTCGGCCATTACCGACTCCACTTCGCCATCGATGATGACCCCTGAGCCGCCGCCGGAAGTACCGAAACCACCAGCAATCACCGCCAGAAAATGTCGGTTCATCGCACGGCACATGATGTAACTCAATATTGCACCGCTCGACCCGACCAGCGCACCCGTCACGATCAAGAGATCGTTGGATAGCATGAAACCGGTTGCCGCAGCGGCCCAGCCCGAATAACTGTTCAGCATGGACACGACGACGGGCATATCTGCGCCGCCGATCGCCATCACCATGTGAACGCCGTAGGTGAAAGCGATAAAGGTCATGACGAGCAGGAGCAGGACGCCCGTTCCCATCGATTCGCCGCCGACGAATTCAGTGCCCAGCCAGATGCAGACGACAGCCAGGATGAGGTTGATCCAGTGTCGTGCCGGGATCAACATCGGCTTGCCGTCAATCAGGCCGCGCAGCTTACCGAAGGCGATGACCGAGCCGGTGAAGGTGACGGCACCGATGAGTACGCCTAAGTAGATCTCGACCTCGTGTAGCGTGCGTTCCGCTCCCTGTAAATGATCGTCGCCGCCGATGTAGGTTGCGAACCCTATCAATACGGCAGCCAGGCCGACGAAGCTGTGAAGGATCGCGACCAATTCGGGCATCTCGGTCATCTGCACGCGCCGCGCGGCTATCACCCCGAGGGTGCTGCCGATCAACATCACCATGATCAGGACAACGTAGTCCGTCACCTGGCTCCCGAGAATGGTCGCGGTGATGGCGATGACCATGCCGGCCATGCCGTAGGCGTTTCCGCGCCTTGCCGTTTCGGGATGGCTCAAGCCCCCGAGGCTCAGGATGAACAGAACGGCGGCGATGATGTAGCTTGCAGTAACGATTCCGGGTGCCATTTCCCGCCCCTACTTTCGAAACATCCGCAACATGCGCTGGGTTACCAGGAATCCGCCGGCTACGTTGATCGTCGCGATCACGATTGCGAGCGCCGCCAGCACGGTAATCAAGACTGAATCGGTCGATATCTGCAGCAAGGCGCCGATGACGATGATGCCGCTGATGGCATTGGTCTCGCTCATCAAGGGCGTATGCAGCGCCGGCGTGACGTTCCAGACAACCTGGTAGCCGACGAAGCAGGCCAATACGAAGACCGTAAAATGCGACATGAATTCGGGCGGCGCCACGCGGCCGAGACCCCATAACGCGATTGCGCCCAAGACCAGCAACAACGCGGAGCCCCAAGTATTTTTCTTGCGTTCGCCCGCCGGCCCCGGCGGCGGCTTTTCGGCTTCGACCTTCTTCGGGGGCGCGGCAGACAATTTGGGCGGTGGCGGCGGCCAGGTGACCTCGCCGTCCTTAATGACGGTGGCGCCCCGGATCACTTCGTCTTCCATATCGATGACAAGGGTGCCGTCTGCTTCAGGCGCCAGTTCGGTCAACAAGTGGCGCAGGTTGGTCGCGTACAACTGGCTCGATTGCGTCGCCAGTCGGCTCGGCAGATCCGTATAGCCAATGATCGTCACGTCATTGCGCTCGACCACTTCACCCGGCCGCGTCAATTCACAATTGCCGCCCTGCTCGGCGGCGAGGTCGACGATCACACTGCCGCTTTTCATCGATGCGACCATATCGGCGGTGATCAGCCTCGGCGCCGGTTTGCCAGGGATCAGTGCGGTCGTGACGATAATGTCCACTTCCCGCGCCTGCTCGGCGAACAGTTCCATTTCGGCCTTGATGAACTCTGCACTCATGGTTTTGGCATAGCCACCCTCGCCGACGCCTTCTTCGGCGAACTTCAACTCGAGAAACTCGGCATCCATGCTTTCGACCTGTTCCTTGACTTCGAGGCGCGTATCGAACGCGCGTACGATTGCACCCATGCTCTTGGCCGTGCCGACCGCCGAGAGCCCGGCGACACCGGCGCCGATGATCAACACCTTCGCCGGCGGCATTTTGCCTGCGGCAGTGATCTGCCCGGTAAAGAAACGCCCGAAATGGTTGGCGGCCTCGATGATCGCGCGGTAGCCCCCGACATTGGCCATCGAGCTCAATGCGTCCATCTGCTGGGCGCGTGATATGCGCGGCACACTGTCCATCGCGAGCACGGTCGCGCCGGTCGCGGCAAGTGTTTCCATGAGATCGGGATTCTGGCCGGGCCAGATGAACGCGATGAGCGTGTGACCCTTGCGCAGGAACTTCGATTCGTGACTGTCCAGATCCGGATGCTGTTCAGGCGCACGAACCTTGAGAATAATATCCGCCTCGTCCCAGAGTTTTTTCACATCCGTTTCGACCGCTGCACCTGCATGGGCATAGGCCGCGTCGGAAAAATTCGCAGCCGTCCCCGCACCGCTTTCGACGACCACCTCGAAACCAAGATCGATCAGCGGTTTGACAACCTCCGGCGTCGTTGCGACGCGCCGTTCACCCGCATGTACCTCTCGCGGCACGGCGATTTTCATCGTGTTTCTCCCCATCCCGATGAGGGATCCCAATGTTCCCGTATCACCTTGCGATTATATATTGCAGTGCAGCATCGAACAACGACCGATGCCCTGAGCGGGCGCCGCGCGCGTTCGGTTCCTAAACCTGAAAAGATATTTGCTATATTCTCACCGATTACGGTTCAACGGAGGTAGGGCAAGGTGGCAGCGAATCCAGCGCAACATATGTTTTCGAGTGAAAACGAACTGCGCGAATTCATCGGCAAGCCGATGGACCTCGCCGTAGCCAAAGCGATCGACCATCTCGACAAGCACTGCAAAGCCTACATCGAACGCTCCCCGTTCATTTGTATCGGGACCGCCTCTGCCGATGGACGGGCCGATGTCTCACCGCGCGGGGACAGCCCGGGATTCGTTCAGGTGCTCGACGAGCATACGCTGTTCATTCCAGATCGCCCCGGCAACAACCGTCTGGACACGATGACCAATATTATTGAGAACCCGAACGTCGGCATTTTCTTTCTGGTACCCGGATTCGAAGTCACGCTACGCGTAAACGGGCAGGCGACGATCATCCATGACGAGGCACTACTCGACGAGGCCAGGGTCAAGGGCAAAACGCCTAAAATCGGCATCCGCGTCGCGGTCGACGAGGCTTACCTGCACTGCGCGAAAGCCATTAAACGTTCCAAGCTCTGGGATGAAGCCAGCAAACGGGACCGCAAGGAAATGCCGTCTCTTGCCAGGATGGTACTGGAGCAGATAGCGCCACCTAACGACCCACCCGCTGAAGAAGCGATCAGGGCGGCAGACGAATTCGTCGAAGACAACTACAAGAACGAACTGTATTAAGCGCCGGGCGATCGGCCTATCGAACGACAGTCCACCCGGAGCCTTCTTAGCGTCTGCCCTGGCCGGATTTCAGGCGTGCGCCTGAATCACATTTGGTTTGGCGTGACCCGCTTTCGCGCACTCGTCCTCATAGAGTTCCAGGATGCACCCGGCATCCAGTACGCTCTCTACGTTGCCATCCTCGTCGAGGTTCAGATTGGCGCCCCGAATAGCAAACCAGATGTCGGTAATTTCATCGACCCCCGTGACGTCGGTCGTCAACGTGTGAGTCGAGCCGGCCGGTTCGAACAAATACGAGAACGCGCGGTTGACGGTTCCAGGGTATTCCAGGTACTTCCAGGCCCCGGAAAACGTAACCGCATAAACCTCACCGGTATGCCGGTGGCGTTGAATCGTAACACCGGGTTCAAAATGCGTACGCACGACCCACAGACCGAATTCCACGTCGACCTGCAATAACTGAAATACCACGCCGTCGGTAAAAGGGACGAATGGCAAGTCTTCGGGGCCGCGATGCATCGCCTCCGGGATACCTCCGAGTGTTACGGGAACTGGAACTGATGCCATGATAATTCTCCTGGTGCCTTGTTTGCTTCTGGCTGCCCGGCCGGTATCGAGCGGTCCTGAACTCCAGCGTTCAACAGCCTATTAACCGATCGTCCATGATATCCGATTGCGCAGGCGGTTTTGTCAAAGGACGGGCGGGATCCTAGCCATGCGGCTGTCGCGCTACAGCGAATGAAATATCCCGCGCTTCATTCGCGCGCGAAGACGTCGCCAAAATAGATAACCCTTCGATCGAATGATGCTATTTCCTCTGGATTGAGAAAGAGAAACGGCTCTGTCATCCGCACGACGTCCTTCTGTTTCTCAACCCACTGTTCGGCGGTACCGAGAGTAGTCAACACACTGCTGACGATCTTCATGCGGTAATGCGCCGGAATGACAATCTTGGGCCGATAGCGTTGAATCGCCGCTTCAATATCCGCTTCACTCAACAGATGTAAGGAATCGTCGACGGGCAGTATCAGCACGTCGATGCCTTTCAATGCCCCGTCGACAAACCGCGCCGGACGCGGCCGATTGTCTCCCCAATGCGCGATCGAAAGGCCGCCCGTTTCGATCACCTGAACGAAATTGTCCATGTGCAGGTGATTCCGGGGCGGGCAAAAATCCTGTTCGAACTCTCGCGCGGACAGGTGCCATTCATACCAGCCCGGAGCCGTACAGACATGTTTGTCGGCTAGCCCAATAAGCTTGACGTCACCGAGGCTGAATTCACCGGCGAGCCGCTCCAACACCATCACCGAGTGCGGCCTGTACACGGCGTCGTGATCGAAATGCGCGTGGGTGGACAGGACGGCATCGACGCTGATCTCCGGGAACGGTTGCGGAAACCAGAGGCCCCAGACGCCGGAGGGATCGTTACGCCAGGGATCGATCAATATTTCGAGACCCTCAGGTGAGGTAATTTTGAACGCCATGTGGCCGTAATACGTGAGCTTGATCGTACCCGCCTTGCGACTATTACCGCTGCCGCGCTGTGCTTCGATTATGCGGTTATTGTTCTCACTAAATGTCCAAGAGCGGGAATCCGCCTGCAGCGGCTGGGCAACGGTGACGGCCAGCATGAACGACCAGATCACGAATACCACTTTCATGATTGAATTCCTGGATCCCGAAGACGGCACTGCGGCGCGCCCGCAAACGGACGCGGTAGAACATTCAATGCCGGTCACGCGAACGGCGATCGGCATCTATCGTGCGGGCGTGGAGGCGGATCTCGTGGGGGAAAACATCGCGGCTGCGGCGAAGTCGGCCGGCCAACGGGAAACCTCGAGGTAACGCCAGCGCTTTGCGAGGAAATCATAATACGGGCGGCCAAACGGAGGAATGTCTACGTACCCCAGGAAGGCGCGATCACCACGGTTCAGATAGATGAAACGATTGAAGCTCATCGTGTATTTGACTATTGGTACGTCCTCGACGTAGCCCGGCACCAGTTGGTCGAGATCAGCAGGGTAGCTGCCATTGACCGAGCGGTATGATTCGATGGCCGCGACCAGGCCTTCGGCACGATCCTGCGCCACGCGGTTGTTGAAGTTGATCGTCGACATAATGGCGACGGCGGCGATCGCAAGCGCGCCCGCGAACCGCAGGATCGGTCGGCTGTTGCGTCCGGCGAGGGAAAACAAATAGGCCTTGGGCAGTAGCCACGCGCCCACGCAGAGCAGGATGACAGCCGCCACTAGGCCCTGTCCCATCACGAAGGCGTCGAGCACGAACAGCGCAAATGCGAAATAGAGCACCGCCCTGCGGAGCAAGTGCCGCCCGCCCCACGCGGCAGCTTCGATCCCGATTACGATGACACTAGACACGTAAGGATTTTTGGGTGTGGTGGCCCGGCTTATGGGGTGTTCGAATCATGATCAAGCGTGAATACAGTTGCCCAGATGCTCGGACTATTGTACCGGTATTGTCCGGCGCGGCGGGAAATACGGTCGTATCAATGAATAAATATTGTGATTTCGGATCCGCCGCCAGGTAGTGTAATGGTAAGCCGAATCCTCAAAGAGATACGAAGAGCTCGAATCATGACGCGTTCGTGTTGAGTGCTGGCCAAAGGCGGCGACGTATCCGCACCGCCGCTTCGACGCCGCGGTAATAACCGCGGAGCGTATCACCCTCTTCATATCCCAGGCGCCGGTAAAAACGCCTTGCACCGTTATTGCGGGCTCGCACTTCGAGATGGATCGTTTCGATGCCTGCGATCAGCGCCGTTTTTTCCAGCCATTCGATGAGTGCAGTACCGACACCGGACCGTCGGCGCTGGGGCGAAACCGCAAACAGCAACAAATGGGCTTCTTGTTCGAGGTAACGCATTACCGCAAAGCCGACGATGCGACCGCCGGCGACGGCAACGATGACATTGGTGTTACGATCGCGGATGTTGCGCAGAACCCTCGGCGGTGTCCAGCTCCAGCCGAGGCCCGTCTCGATTAAATCTCGGCTCATGATGGCAATGGCACGTGCTTCCGCCCGCCGCGCCAGTCGAATGGAGAACATACGTTTGCCCTCTATCATTGATACCGAATTGCCGAACTGCCTTCCACACCGATTATCATACATCGAGGGCACGTTTCCGGTTCTGGCCACGGCAAATGACCGTCCGGCGCAGTGAAAAGATGATGCGCCCGACCATTGCGGCCGATGAGCCGCTATGGCATATGTGTATCTCATCACCCTACCGAAACTGATTACAGGTGAACCAGCAACAGCACACCGTGCGACTCGGGATCGGGAATACACTCGCGATCCTGTGGCCTTATTTCCGCGACAATCTCGTCGATCAGTTCAAGACCATCTGGTTCATCGTGGTTTATCTCGCGTTTTTCCAGATCTTCGTGCTCGGTCTGCCGATCGTCTACGCCGCGATGATCGGCGTTGGCATCGTGGTCGTCGCCGTCGGGCTGATGTTTTTCATGGAGGGCCTGCGGCTCGGTTTGATGCCGCTAGGCGAGACGATCGGCGCGGTATTGCCGCGCAATTCTCCGCTTCCCGTCATCCTGGGTTTTGCGTTTCTGCTCGGCGTCGGCGCCACTTTCGCGGAGCCCGCAATCGCGATTCTAAAACAGGCCGGCGGCGGCGTCCGCCCCGTCGACGCGCCCCTGCTCTATAGTCTGCTCAACGATTTTTCGGGGCAACTCGTCGGCGCCGTTGGTATTGGCGTCGGTATTGCGGTACTGCTCGGGATCCTCCGGTTCTTCTACGGTTGGTCGTTGAAGATCCTGATCATTCCGACCGTCTGCATCCTCCTCGCGCTCACGATCTTCGCGCACAGCGATCCCGTGCTGCAGCCGATTCTCGGACTTGCCTGGGACTGCGGGGCGGTCACGACAGGGCCGGTCACGGTACCCCTGGTACTGGCACTTGGGATCGGCGTGTGCCGCATCGTCGGCGACGGGGAAACCAGCCACGCCGGCTTTGGCATCGTAACGCTTGCCTCCCTCGCCCCGATCGTCGGAGTCATGCTGCTCGCTCTGTACCACTACCAGGCCGATGATTACTTTGGACGCCCGGCCTATGTCCAAGAAAGCGCTGATGTACGGCCGGCGGATCCCGGACCGGCGGACATCGAGGACACCAGCGGCGAGGCACCCCGGTTTTCGCAGGACGAATTCGAGCAGTTCCTCGTCACCGGATTGATCGAAAAGGATTACCGCATCCGTTACGAGGGCGGCCGCCGTTTACTTGATGACGGACGCATCGTCCTGCGCGATACCGATATCATTCTCGAGAAGAAGCCGAAAGAGCGCCCGACCTTGGTCAGCTCGGTAACCTGGGATCCGAAGCAGGACGCTTCGCGCGGGTTTCTGGAATCGCTGGCGACCGCAGGGAAGGCGATCATCCCGCTGTGCCTGTTCCTGTTCATCACCTTGAAGCTCGTCTTGAAAGAACCTTTACGGAATCGCGGCGAGCTTTTCATCGGGGTCGGATTTGCCGTGCTTGGCATGACGCTGTTCGTGCTCGGCATCACTTTGGGACTGAGCCCACTCGCCACTCAGCTCGGCAGTAACGTACCCGCGACCTTCGCGAGCCTGACGCCATGGGGCATGTCGGGCTTCGAGGGTCCGCTGTTCGCGTCGGCTTTCTACGGAAAACTGGTCGCCATCTCTTTCGGTTTCTTCCTCGGCTACGGTGCGACGCTCGCGGAGCCGGCCTTGAACGCGCTCGGCAACACCGTCGAGAAGATCACTGTCGGCGCGTTTCGAAAAGGCCTGCTGATGCAAGCGGTCGCGATTGGAGTCGGCGCCGGCATTGCGACGGGCGTTCTCAAGATCGCCTATAACATTCCGCTGAGCTATTTGCTCGTGCCGCCCTATTTATTGCTGCTGGTGCTGACCTGGTTCTCGTCCGAGGAATTCGTCAATTTTGGATGGGACAGCGCGGGCGTCACCACGGGCCCGATCACCGTTCCGCTGGTGCTGGCAATGGGCCTCGGGATCGGCGCCAACGTACCCGGCGTGACCGATGGTTTCGGTATCCTCGCGCTCGCCTCGGTCGGCCCGATCATCACCGTGTTGAGCGTGGGCTTCATCGTTTCGCGTACCAGTCAGGCTACCCCACAGCACATCGAACGGGGAGGCTAGCGTTGGTGAACTTCGTCACCTACAACAACGTCTCGGTCGTCACTGCAATCCTGCCGCAGTACATCGCCAAATCTGCCATCGAGGAAGTCTTCAGCTTCGGTGAGCGCAACGCCTTGTTGATCAATGCGCGCGGCACGCTCATGCGCGATCGCTGGTACCAGGCCCTGCTGCCGATGATGAGCCCCGAGAAGGAATTCCTACAGTTTCTGGTTCCCGATACCGAGGTTGACGCCATGATGGAATGCCTGGTGGCGGCCGGCGAACTCCACCTCCCGGGCTCCGGCGCCGTGTTTGCCGTACCGTGCGACGAATTGCGCTGTACGGAAGATTTTCCAGTGTGGTCGACATCCACCTGGGAAAACGACGGCTTCGACGCATCGCACAATTTAAAGGAGAACCTGACCGCCATCTTCTGCATCGTGCAAAAGGATCGGACCGACCAGATTTCCCGCGCCGCCATGTCCGCCGGCGCGCACGGCCCGGTCGTTTTCTATTGCGAAGGGCGTGGCCTGCGCGATCGCCTCGGTTGGCTGCGCATCACCAAGAAAAACGACATGGAGGTACTGGTCTTGATCGTCGACAACGCCGACGCCGTCGCCGTGACGGAGGCCATGGTCGACGCCGGCGATATCGACTTGCCGGGCCGCGGATTCCTCTACCGTATGCCCGTCCAAAAGGGCGTGATCAACGTGGGTAGCACCTTTGGCGCCCGTAAATACACGGCCAACATACAACAGATCATCGCGGCCATTGACGAACTCAAGGGCGGCAGTTCATGGCGCGACCAGCGCATTACCGAACTCGTCGGCACCGGGAAGAGCGCCGGTCTCAACCTGTTCGCCAAGATCAAGGAACGCACCTATCTTACTGATCAGGCGAGCCTGACCTGTATCGTCGGGCGCAAACACATCGACGCTATCGTGGACGCAGCGCTCGAGGGTGGGGCGCCGGGCATGAATATCAGTTTCGCCAGGCTCATCGAAGCGGAAAGCAGGGAAACTGCGCGCGGGATTCGCTTCAATCGTGAACGCGGCATCGTGCGCGTCATCCTGCCCGAACACCTTCTGACCCAGGTTGCGCTCTGCATTCAATCCGCCTGCGCCGAACAAGGGATGGAGGAAGTCTGCATCTACAGCCAGCCCGTGACGCGCGCCGTCACCTACATCGCGGACGCCTCGACACGCAGCGACGCCGTTGCCGGCGGGCATCCGCACGCTTATCGTAAGCGATAAAATAGGTAGGTTTTTGAAAAACAAGATTTTTTTACAAATCGTATCCGGTCGATGGGTAACCCGACTCGCGGCCGGCGGCACGCGCCGAACCGCAGCCGTGGTCGCCCGGCAGGCTGGCAGCTATCACGTAGATGCTCTAGAGGCATGCCCGGCCCGGCCGTGAATGCTGGACCTGGCGCGGCTACAGAATCGTGCGGTGCATCCCCGCTTTACCTACCGGATCAAACTTAAACTAAACTATAATAATTAAGATAAATAATTATCAATATCAATGTATTAATAGATTATTTTCGCCTTATTTCTAATTAAAGCCATTGCCCGGCGTTTTTGAGCTCGTCCGCGATGGTCACCGATTTGCGGGACGACTCGCGCCACAAATTGATTTAACATATCGCTCACGCGGCGCTTGTTCAGCCTAAATAAACGTATAAGCCCCCGCTGCGACGGAACCTAACGCAACATCGTCGCCACAAAAGCCCGGCTTCGGCCGGGCTTTTCTTTTTCCA
The DNA here is from genome assembly GCA_963662545.2 of Gammaproteobacteria bacterium. GTDB lineage: Bacteria > Pseudomonadota > Gammaproteobacteria > JAYYZW01. The sequence goes on along the minus strand of CAXXLL010000002.1, from coordinate 1,490,305 downwards.
GACCACTGCCAGCCGTCGAGTAACTTCTGCCACGGATAAAGGGCCGAACAACAGACCGTGGTTTATCGCCTCCGCAGAGCGAGTCCGGTGCCGACCATGCCGATACACGCGGAACCGCGCAGTGTGGGTCAGCTATACTCAGCGCGGCTAATACCGGTAGCAAGGCATGCAGCGCACTGAACAGATCGCGATCGGACATCAGCTGTTCGACTATATTGATAACCGCACCACCGCGATGGCCGATGCGGTCTATCGCCAGCCCGTTCGCGAATACACCTGCCCCGACATTGCGGCGGAAGAAGAACGCGTTTTCTTTCGACAGCGCCCGCTTTGCGTCGGCATGAGCGGTCTCCTGCCGGAACCCGGTTCGTACTTCACCCACGACTTGAGCGGCCTGCCCATCGTGTTGACCCGGGCCGACGACGGCGAGGTCCGCGCGCTGCTCAACGTCTGCCGCCATCGCGGCTCGCGCGTGGCCGAAGCCTGCGGCAAGAGTCGATCCTTCGTCTGCCCCTATCACGCCTGGACCTATGGTCTTGACGGCAAGCTCGTCGCGCGACCTGAGGAATCCTCTTTCGCGGCGGCGGCGCGGGAGCGCCACGGTCTCACCCCATTGACCGCGATCGAGCGTGACGGCCTCATTTGGGTTTCACCAGCGCCGGGCCAGGTGTTGAACCTCGAGGATCACCTACAGGGGCTGGGCGACGAGATCGCTGGATACGATCTGGCCGGATTCCACCATTACGAGAGCCGCCTCCTCAAGCGCCGCATGAACTGGAAACTGTTGATCGACACCTTTCTCGAGTCCTACCATTTCTGCGTGCTGCACAAGGACTCGATCTGCCCCATCTTCTACGAGAACTTGACGACCTTTGATACCTGGGGCCCCCATTTCAGGCTGGTCGCCGCGCGCCGCACGATCGAGGACATACGTCAGCAACCGGTATCGAGCTGGAACCTGCTGCCCTACATGGTCGCCATCTACGTCTTCTTTCCAAACACCGTATTGATATGGCAACTGGACCACGCTGAACTGTGGCAGATTTATCCCGACGACGGTGCCCCCGAGGATTCGAAGGTGCTGCTGTCGCTCTACACGCCGGAACCCGCCGTCACGGACAGCGACCGGCGTCACTGGGACGCCAACATGGATCTCGTCGTCCATGTCGTCGAAAAAGAGGACTTTCCGGTTGGTGAAGGCATCCAGCGGGGGTTCCATTCGGGCGCGCAAGACCACATCGTTTTTGGCGAGAACGAGCCGGCGCTCGCACATTTCCACCGCACTTTAACGGGGCAGCTCGATGCGGCGAGGGTTTGTTCTTGAGCATCCTCAACTTGAATTAGCCAATCATTTCGACCTGCTGCTTTCCCTGATACCGGCAAAGTTACCGCCACCGCGGCGAGGCTGCCCCGGCAATTCGAGCCATCTTTTGACTTGGCTCAGCCTTCCTCGAGTCGGCATGCATAATGGCTAGCAGAGAAACGCCGAGAGGGAGGCGCCCCGACCTTCAGGGTAGACCGCTGGAAAGGATTTAAGTCGCTGTTTTAGAGGCGATTAGCGTTTTGTCAAGATATTTTACAGGCCCCCGACGCACAATAACCCACGGAAATTATTACGAAATCTGTTGGTTTTGGCCAAAGATGCACATTCCGCGGTGCGATCTGTAAGCACACATGTCAGAAAATTTTACACGTGCTGAATCGTCGTCATCATTACTTAACGTATTGTAAATTAAACATAATTCCAAATTTCCGAGTTTTGTTCGGCAGTAGCTCCATTAAAATGTGTCAGCTTTCTTTACAAATTGAGTTAAGGCATCCCTACGAGATTCGACTAACTCATTGAAATGTATTGGGTTGCCGATATTGGCGCGATTCTTGCCCATTTTGATAGATGGGTTTTATTGGGGCGAGACGAGAGGAGAGCAAAAACATGAGAGCACGACAGCTTTTCAGATTCACGTTTGCGACCGCAACGGTTTGCATTCTTTCGTTAGCTGCCATTGGTAGTGTCAGCGCAGCCATGATACACGACACGGTAGACGTGTTTGGGGTGGGCTGTTCGGTTAATCCGGCGTTAGATCCGGGCGGCATACCACTCCAATGTGGCCCATCGGTATCCTGGCAACACAACATCATTTTCGACGAGAACCATTTGAAGGAAGCAATTCTCCATATCACTGCCGAGGGAATAGACGAACAGCAGGACAACAATGGTGTGGGACCGGAGATCGACGAAGTTATTGTCAACGGCATGCTTGTTGGAACATTGACCAACCAGAATCTCTATAGCGCCTTGTTTAATCTCCAGCCGGGCCCTGGGGCGCTTGCGGGCATTACGTTACTTACGTGGTCAATATTCGACGTGACTGCCTATCTAGTCAGCGGTATCAACACCATCACCGTGAACGTTGACCCTACAAACTGGGTGCTTGAGATCGAGACCTCGGAACTATGGGTTACGACGCCGGAACCCACCACCCTTGCCTTGATGGGTTTAGCCGTAGCCGGGCTGGGTTTTCGCAGGCGTAAAGCAGCTTAACGATCCCAAGCCATTTATCAGAATACGAAACCCCGCCTCAGTGCGCAATGCTGATCAGTTAAGCATTGAATTAGGGTAAAAGCAGGATCAGTATCCGGTATCAATTGATTTTGATACCGGATTTTTTGTGTCTTTATTCCAGGCGATTGGTGAAACGCAGGCGTTTTCAGATAATTTTGGCCGGTCATTTGATGTCCTGATCGACCATCTCCCCAAACAGTGGATAAAAACGTCCCTATCATTATCGTCACACGCGACGATCCGTCGCCGACGCTTACCTGAAGATATGGTGCTGTGGTTGGTGATCGGCATGGCGATGTTCCGAAACGAACCGATCAGTGAAGTGGCCAGGCGCCTAAATATTTGTGCGGAAGGTCTGGCAACAGAAGAATTATTGGCTCGTAGTGCGCTATCCCAAGCACGACAACGTCTGGGTGAGGAGCCGATGAAATGGTTGTTCAGGCAATGCGCACAGGTCTGGGGTCATGAGCGTTACCCGCAAGATGATTGGAATGGCTTGCAGCTGTTTGCGATTGATGGCGCGTTATTTCGCACCCAAGAGTCGCCGCAATTACGTGAACATTTTGGCTCGGGCAACACGGGCACCAAGTACCAAACGCCCTTCCCGATGTTAAGACTGGTGGCGTTGATGAATGTCCGGTCACATGTCATTGCTGACGCCGCTATCAGCCCCTATCGGAAAGGGGAAATTCGGATCGCTGAAGAATTTATTGCGGGGATCCCTAATCAGTCTATAACCCTCTTAGATAAAGGCTTTTTCAGTGCGAAATTGCTCCTTGATATCAGTGAGAAAGGCCATCAACGTCATTGGTTAATCCCAGCCAAGAAGAACCTGGTTTATGAGGTGATTGAACAATATGGCAAAGGTGACCGCCTCGTGAAAATGAAGGTCTCGCATCAGGCCAGGAAGCGCCATCCGTCCTTACCTGAGTATTGGCTTGCTCGCGCGCTTACCTACGATGTTGCAGGGAAGGAAAAGACGGTATTCACTTCTTTGCCCGCCGCACACTATAGCGCCCAGCAGGTCGCCAATTTATATCATGAACGTTGGGAAATTGAGTTGGGTTTTAGAGATATTAAAAGCTCGATGCAAAACAATGCGATCACCCTTCGTAGTAAGAAGGTTGACTTGGTCTATCAAGAACTCTGGGGCTTGCTGCTCGCTTATAACCTGATCCGCAGGGAAGCCTCTCTGGCCGCTGTCGAACACCACCGGTCACCCGCTGATATGAGCTTCAAATTTGCTTTTCAGTTTATTGCCACACAGCTGATCGTGATGGCTGGCGCCGTATCGCCTGGCCACACACCCAGGCGGCTAAAGGAACTCAGAGGATGTTTGGGTGACCTGTTTATAGAAAAACGCCCTAGGCCATCGAGGCCTAGGGCCGTTAAGATTTCAAAAACCCATTACCCCATCAATCGACAGGCTATTCCTCTTAAGTGAACAGCATTGCGCCTCAGTGCGGGGTTTTTGTTTTTAATCCAAGCCTCCCCGGGAAAGAAAAAGAAAAAGGTGTCAGGTTTATTTTCAAGCGATATCCTCCGCCGCCGGTTTTCTTGGTCTGCCGGGCGCTCGATCATTAACGCGCCTGCCAAGTTTCTGTTCTATCTCTTCACGGAACCGGTTATCGCCTGTGAGCTGATTGCGATTAACGGCCGTTGCGATTGATTCGTTCTGATGAGTTGATCGCTCTTCAGCGACGAACATTTCGTAGCATCGACGTTCTTCGTCTTCGCCTCAAGCCTGATTGCTGTCCAAACGCAGTGATGCCAACGCTATTGCTGGTGCCTCAAGACCAACACGCTGGCGATAACTCGACCACGTATATTCCGCCGGTTCGCGTACCATCCCGGCGCGAACCGGGTTCAATTCGATATAGCGGCAACAGGCAAGCAAATACTTCTCGAAATCGACAATGCTGCACTTGAACCGCCCTTCCCAAAGCGTACCTGTCCGGTGCTCCAGCCGATTGATGTATCGGGTTTGTCTCGCTGCCACAATGCGCATCAGGCGCGACAGATCGGCGCCGTCTCGTTCCGGTTGAACCAGAAGATGAATAGGGTTGGTCATCAGGCAGTAACTGAACAGAGAAACATTCAGTACATTGATTTGTTCGCTGAGATTATCCAGGTAGACACGAAAATCCGAGTCGTTAGCGAATACCGACTGGCGATCGTGGCCGCGCTGAATGATGTGATGGGGATAGCCGGGCAATAGGGCGCGTAGATATCTTGGCATGACGGAACCTCCTTGTTCCTTGTCTGCGGTACGTTAGAATCCTTGGCAATATGAGTCAATATATAAACCCGACACCTTTTTGTGCCTTTTTGTGAAGTCCGAGTCAACATATAAACCTGACCCTTTTTTGTGAAGTCGTTAAGAATCCTTGGCGCTGTCCTATTCCTCACAGGCCTCCTGATTTTTTTCTTCGGGTCCGGGGGACATGTTCAATTCGTAACGCATACCGACGCCGGACCGTCGTTCATTTGGGCCTTGGCTAGTGCTCTTATTGTTCTGCCCATTTGCGGGGCCTTAATGATCAAGAACGAAAAGTCGTTGGATTCGGCTGCGTTGACCTTCATGGCGGCAGGTACATTTGTATTCGTGTGGAGCTCCTTTGCGGGATTGAATGTCGCGCTCGATACCTCGGATCCCGAGATCTACGAACTTTGGGTCAACAACACAGATGTTAGCCATTCACCGCGATACGGACCGAGATATTTTGCGTTGGTCCAATCCTGGTGGGATCCGACTCGATACATTCCGCTGCGGGTCAACGCTGCATTGTACAAACACATTAAGCCCGGCACGACTGCGCTAGAGGTTGGGATTCGGCAAGGTGCTTTCGGATATCGATATTTCTCCCGAGTGGCCATTGCAGACGGACAGGGTGACGCCGCATTGGGCAGATATGCGGAGTGAACGAGTGGCCAGTCCCGTCTCACAGAAAAAGGGGATGCGTTTATTTTTATAACAAGGGTCAATAAATAGACCTGACACCTTTTTCTTTTTATTTTTTTTTATTTTTTTTTATTTTTAGCATCGCGTTACGCACCGAGAACCTATACATTGGCGTCCCAACAATTTGGAGTTCAGTACCGATGAGTGACGACCCCGGCGTCTTTGAAATCATGCATTCGCTCCGCTCGATGCGGCGGCTCAAGACCGATCCCGTACCGGCGGAAATGATCCACAAGATTCTCAAAGCCGGCATCAGTGCGCCGAGCGGCCAGAATACACAGCGCTGGGCGTTTCTCGTCGTCACCGAGCCCGACGGTAAGCGGTTCTTCGGCGAGCGTTATCATCACTGGATGAAGGAACGCTTCGGCGACGCTTTGAAAGACGTGAATTATCAATCGCCGCTCGGGCGCAGCGTCAAGGCGGCCATGTACTTAGCAGAGCACATGCACGAGGCGCCCGTGCTCCTGATGGTCTGCGGCAAGCGTGACTGGCCTTTCTCGGTGGCGGAAAAGGATCGCGTAGGACTGGCGCCACCGTCTTATGGATCGGTGTATCCCTGCGTACAGAATATCTTGCTGGCGTGCCGCGCATTAGGGCTTGGCGCAAGCCTGACGACCATGCACCAGATGTTCGAGGAGGAACTGCATGAACGGTTCGGGATCCCAAAAGAGTACGGCGTCATCGCGACCATTCCCATCGGTTTTCCGAAAGGCAAATTCGGACCGGTGTCACGCGATCCGGTGGAGACCAAGACGCATTACGAACGATGGGCCAATCAGAAAGTAGCCTGACGAGCGGGCAAGCTTGATCGTCCAGGTCATCGAATCACCAAACCGAACTTTCTATCCTCGACAGAACGAAACTACGGACGGGAGAACACGACGATGATCAATCGCATTAAGACCAATTGTCCGAGGGACTGTTATGACGGTTGCGGTATCGTCGTCGAACGCCGCGACGACGGCCGACACCGCGTACTGGGCGACCCGGACCACCCGGTCTCGCGGGGCAAGCTCTGCAGCAAATGTGCCGTCGCCTATAACGGCGTGTGGCAGGATCCCAATGCCCGGCTGCAGACGCCCTTACGTCGGGTCGGAGCCAGGGGTTCGACTGCGTTCGAACCGATCTCCTGGGACGAAGCTTTGCGGACAGTTGCGGAGAAGATGCAGGGCGCGATTGACAACCGCGGCGCGGCCTCCATCCTGCACACGCACTACTCCGGCACCTTGTCGCTCATCGGATATCTCTTTCCCAATCGTCTGTTCACCTATCTCGGCGCCTCGGAGGTCGACCCGGACAGCATCTGCAACGCGGCCGGACACGTCGCCTGGCACTTGCAGTTCGGTAATTCCGTCATGGGCTTCGATCCCCGTACCGCGAAGGATGCGAAATGCATCCTGGTCTGGGGCGCAAACCCGTCACATTCAGCGCCGCACGCGCACGATCACTGGCTGCCGGAAGCGCCGGGCAAGCTGATCGTCATCGATCCCATTCGTACGGAAACGGCCGAGGCCGCGGACCTGCATCTGCAACCCCGGCCCGGCACCGACGCGGCGCTGGCTTTCAGCCTCCTGCATTGCCTCAAACGCGACGGCCGCTTCGACGAGGCCTACATTGCCGAACATACCGTCGGGATCGAGGAAATCAATGACGACATCGAACGCGCGACGCCCGCCTGGGGCGCAGAAAAGAGCGGCGTGCCTGTCGCCGACATCGAGCGCGCGGCCGCGATCTATGGGGAGGGTCCGTCCCTGCTCTGGTGTGGCCAGGCACTGCAGCGACAGGCGACAGGCGGCAACGTCATGCGGGCGGCCGGCCTGCTGCCGGCTGTGACCGGCAACGTCGGCAAGCCCGGCGCCGGTTTCTGTTATCTCAATATCACACCGATCTTCGCCGGTATCGACCTCGACTGGCTCGGCGGTGCAGCCCTCGCAAAGGACGGCGGTAAGACAGTCAGTCACATGGAACTCGCCAGCCGCTTGGCCGATCCCGACGAATTCAATGTCTTTTTCTCGTGGAATACCAACCCGCTCGCTTCTGCGCCCGAGCAAACGCGTCTGCGCAAGGCGCTCGAACGCGACGATCTCTTCACGGTCGTCTGCGACGTCTTCATGACCGATACCGCGACTTGCGCGGATATCGTACTGCCCGCTGCCAGCTTCCTCGAATACGATGACCTCACTTTCAGTTATTTTCATCTTCACATGGGGGCGCAGGCCAAAATCTCCGAACCCATGGGCGAGTCACTACCAAACGCAGAAATTTTCCGCCGCCTCGCCGGGGCAATGAAGCTCGACGAACCGGCCTTGTTTGAATCCGACGAAACCCTGCTCGCGACGATGATGGGGCAGATGGCCCCCGGCTTCGATTTCGAGGAGCTCAAGCGCCGTGGTTATTTCGCGCTCGGCGATGAACCGATGCCGATGTTCGCTGATCAGAAATTCGACACCCCCAGCGGCAAGATTGAAATCGCCTCAGCGCAGGCGGAGGAAATGGGTCTACCGCGCACGCCGCAGCCGTGGGCGGATGCCCCGGCGGGCAAGGGCGGCATGAGATTGCTGACGCCAGCGTCAAAATGGCGGATGAACGACTCTTATTCGAATGATCCACACATCGACGAGCAGTCAGGGCCGGCCGCGCTGCACCTGCATCCCGCCGATGCCGAACGTCTGGGAATTGATGACGGCGGGCCGGTCAAGGTATCGAACAAAACCGGCGCGATTGAACTTACGGCACGGATCGACGACCGCGTATTGCCCGGCACTGTCGTCTCCTACAAGGGACGCTGGCCGCGCCTCGAAGGGTCGCGAACTAACGTGAATTTCGTTCACCGGGCGCGCATGGCCGACATGGGTGGGAGCACCAGCGTGCATTCGACCGAAGTCCATGTCACCCGCGGATAATTTTGAGATAGGTTCTATTCTAAGACCACACGGCTCAAACTCGTCCATTTCGAGTGCGGCATGAAACCGATCATGAAGCAGCGCGCGATAATCGTGCCGCTGGCTTTCGATTATTAGGGCGGCCTGCTGAACCGGACGATGACCGGCGAGCTTATGCGACCTCAGTTTTCGTCGAGCGACAGTTCGCTGGTGTCGAAATCCGGCGGCGTGATCTTCTCCGGTTCAACCAGGATGACGCCCGGTGGGTCGAGCGTGAAGGCGCTCAAATCGAACTCCGGCTCGTCCACGTGCAGATACTCGACCAGATCGGCGCCGACTTCCGCCATGTCCAGATGCGCAGTATCGATAATTGCCGCTTCCACGTGTTGCGGATCAACCAGGAGGACGCCCGGCTCGGCCATGGTCGCATCGATCGCCTGGGGCGGCGTGCTGGATGTCTCGCCCGCGGCGGTCGCTAGTGCTTGCATCGGCACGGCTGCTTGTGGCGTAGCGGGCTCGCTTTGTTCCGGCTTGACGGGTTCCGCCGCTGGCTTCGAAACGGCTTGCGTCTTGGCCGTGGTGTCGACGATTGCGGCGACGGCGCCGGCCTTGGTCAGGAGCGCTATGTAATGCTGCGCGGTGTCCTCGTCGACGCCCTTTTTCACGACGACGGTTTTGCCGGAGAACAAGGCCTCGATCCGTTTCGCGTCGGCTTTGAACAGCTTCGCCAAATTGGCCCGCACCTGCGCCGGATCGGCGCCTTCGACGACCTTGCCCTTGAATACGACTGCGAATTGCTGGTCTGACACGGCATCACCACCTTTAACCGATCGGCTACCCGCGCGTCAGGACGCGCCGTTCCATTCTAGCCGATGCAGCGCCCTGGCTGACAGGACAGCTACTTGCTCAAAACTATCCGCTTGTCGCAAACCGGGGCCGATCCTGGTTGCCTGGTAATTTTCCCGTCGGCGTTCGGAATTAGTGAATCGTCATCATCTGAAACCGCCGGCGCAGCCGGTCAGGCGGTGCGGCCGTCGCTGTCGAGACGGCCGCCGCCGACAATTCCGTAGACAACATCCGGCCGCGACGGGTCGGCGTCTGCAGCACTAAAGCGCTTCATAATTGCGCTCAAGGTTCGCTTCTCAGTGACGATAACCCACTTGGGGTAGAGAAAAAGACAGGCTATGACTCGAAAAGTGTCCTTCGAAGCGGCATCGGCGTATCTCCGCATGGCGCTACCACTGATGTCGAAACAGCGGGTGCCGATCGCGCCGCTGAATTACGCAGTCTGGTACGAATACGTTTCTGGTTGTAACCAGGCCTTGAAAGAGGCCATTGATCGGATGCTGGAAGCCGGTGAAGCGGTCAACGAAAAGGCAACGCGCCAACTTTATCATCAGCTCGTCGACCCCACCGATCAAACGCGCGTCGATTCCGCGCAGCGCACCGTTAGAAAGTTACTGGAAGCCGTTGCCTCATCGCTAAGCACCGCTGATACGGAAGTCTCACGCTACGAAGAATCGTTGCAGCAATGCGCTTCACAACTGACCGGAGACGTTGCGGCCGATGATCTGCGCGAGGTCGTCGGCAGCCTCATTGAAAGCACGCATCAGATGAACGAAGGCAGCGCGGCTTTGCACCAGCACCTCGAGGAAAGCCGTAAAGAAGCTGAGACATTGCGCGAGGAACTCGATAAAGTCCGCATCGAAGCGAAGACCGATCCAATGACGGGGCTCGCCAATCGGAAAGGGTTCGCAGACCGGCTGAAAGCCCTCGAAGCCACCGATAACTTCCGCGCGCTGCCGCATTGTCTTCTGATTGGCGATATCGATAAATTCAAATCGATAAATGACAATTATGGCCATATTTTCGGCGATAAGATCATCAAGGTGGTCGCCACAGCATTCGCTAATCTCACCAAGGGCAAGGACCTGGCCGCGCGTTTCGGCGGCGAGGAATTCATCATCCTTCTGCCAGAGACGCCTCTCGAAGGTGCGGCGAGCGTTGCCGAATCGATTCGGAAAAGCATCGCGAAGGGCCGCATCTATAATCCAAAAACCGGTGAAGAGATCAACCGCGTAACCATCTCGATTGGCGTAACTGCATTGATTCACGGCGAAGCCATCGAGGACACGATTGCGCGCGCCGACGAGGCGCTCTATCGCGCCAAGGAATCAGGACGCAATCGCATTGAAATCAACAAAGTCGGTACGTCGACCAAGGCCGCATAACGACTCGTAGGTACAAATAGTGCGCGATTAGTTTTCGAATGCGCCGTGCCTCCGGGTGCCGGTACCAAATCTGATTTTTGCGTGCCAGTAGCATCGGGCATCAACGCGTTGGTGCAAACTCAAGTCCTTGTCGGACTGTACGTGTATGGGAAGACCGAAGAAGCGAATACGACTGCGGCAGTTGCCGAACGACGCTCGCGCCCCGATACTGGACGTTCTGGACGGCGGTGCGCGAACATCGCAAATCGGATCTCAATCACAGGGGGGATTTTAAACATGAGTGAAGAACGAGCGGCGAAAGGGCGTGCGGTGCTTGAGCGCCTGTGCGGGGATGCCGACGCAATCAATGCCTTTCCGGAAAGGTTTCGCAACTACACCTTAGAGCACCTGTTCGGAGACGTGTGGCAAGGTGAGAGCTTGAGCCTGGAAGAACGCTCGCTCGTCACCTGCACGATGCTTACAGCGCTGGCGCGCGAACCGGAACAACGTTTTCATTTTGCCGGAGCGAAACGGTTGGGGATCCCGCGGGAGAAGCTAGTGGATATGATCACCCATGCCGCGCACTATGCCGGTTGGCCAAACGCCGTCGGCGCGCTGCGCAGCCTGAATGAAGTGTGGCCGGAAAATGACGCGTAGTTGAAGGCTGTACCAGGCGCGTTATTCGCCTTGGCTTAAGGAACCTCTGCATAAGTTATGGCACACCTGCCGTGCGCCTGAAATCGCACAGCTTGGCGTTACGAATCTTGCCAATAGTCCCCGCTTTGGCCTGCGATTCGTGCCTTGATCTGCACGATTTCATGCCCTGTTCACCCGCACCATAACTTATTCAGAGGTTTCTTAATCGGGTCGCCACGCCGCCGGCTCCGCCGCCATGATCGATCTCTATTGCGAACGCATCGGTCCGAGTCTCCTGGCCGAACCGCTTAACGCATCGACCAATGGTTTCTTCATGATCGCCGCATGGTGGTGCTGGCGTTCGGCGCGCAAATCAGCCCGGCGCGATGTAATGGTACTTGCCGGAACGATGTTCGCGATCGGTATCGGCAGCGGGCTGTTTCACACCTTCGCCTTACCCTGGGCGAAGCTGCTCGACGTGATCCCGCTCCTCTTCTTCCAACTCGCTTACTTGTGGCTTCATCTACGGTGCGTCGTGATGCTCGAAAGGCTTACTGCAGCGTCGCTCCTCTGCTCATTCGCGGCGACCATCGTTATTTGCGCAATGTATCCACAAACACTGAACGGATCGCTTGCTTATGCACCCGCCGCGGTCGCACTCATACTCATTGGCGCTCATCAACACTTCGCCTCGGGACCGGGCGCATGGCCATTAATCGTAGCCAGCATGATTTTTCTCGGCTCGCTTGGCGCGCGCACGGTCGACAATCTGCTATGCGTCCAATGGCCGTGGGGAACACACTTTATCTGGCATTCGTTAAACGCGCTGGTTCTTTACGTCGTCGTGCGCGCCTATATCAGGAGCGTAAATAAAACGTCCGGCGCCCTGCCCGCCTAGCTTCTTTTAATTACCGCGGGTTTGCCGCTTGCCGCGGCGCATGACGCTTTCGCGCAATGCTTCGACCTCGGTCGCGCTGACGCTGCTGTTGTGATCCGCCGCTTCGCGAACTTCAAACGCCATGGCATCATCGAAATTCATGCCGTAACCGGTATCCAGGAGGCGTTTGTAGAACGGCAGAAACGACGGTACCATCGACAACATATCGGTGGCCATTCGCCGGCAAATCGGCAGCAGTTCGTCCGGCTCGACTACACGATTAACGAGCCCCCAACGTTCAGCCGTTTGCGCATCGACGTAGTTACCCGTCAGCGATACTTCCTTTGCGCGCGCAAGTCCAATCAAACGCGGCAGTCTCTGACTCAAGCCCCAGGCCGGAGCAAGCCCGATGCGGCCATGGGTATCGGCGAAACGCGCCCGGGTCGAAGCGACGAGTACGTCGCAGGCGAGTGCGAGCTCGAAACCGCCCGTCACCGCCACGCCGTTGACGGCCCCGATGATGGGGCCCGAGAAATCCGCCATCGCGCGGACCGGATCCCCCCATGCTTGGTCCGGCTGACCGACCTCGGCCTCGCCGCTACCGAGCTCCTTCAAATCAAGGCCGGCGCAGAATGCCTTGCCCGCACCCGTTACGATCACGACCGCAACTCCGTCGTCTTCCTCGAGCCCTTGGAAGGTGTCCGCGATCGCCCGGCGCAGTTCCAGCGACAGAGCGTTCATCTTGTCGGGACGGTTGAGCGTAACGGTCGCAAGCCCGTCCGTTTTCTCGACCAGCAATACGGAATCGTTCATGTTAGGGCTCGCTGCCGAGCTTCAAGGGCAGCGATTCGTCCTTGACCCATTCCGACATCGAGCCGTCGTAAACCGCAACGTTCGCCTGCCCACACAGCATCAGGGCAAGGGAATCCATGGTTGCCGATATCCCGCCGCCGCAATAGGTAATGACGCGGTCGCTCTCGAGTGCTCCGCTAGCCTCGAACAGTTTTTTCAATTGATCGGGAGCCAGAAACTCTCCACTGTCCGCATCGAGCAAGTCGCCGTAGAAAACATTATGGGTCCCCGGGAGGTGCCCGGGCCGGCCGTATTGGTTCGTCTCGCCACTATAGACCGCCGGTGACAGGGCGTTGATGGTCACGGGTGAGCCGCCAGCTATCATCGCGAGCATGTCGTCCTTGGCGGCCCACATCTCAGGCTGCACCCGCGGCGTCAGGCTGCCGGCCGGATGTTCCGGCAGCGCGTCACTGACCGGGCGTTCTTCCCGCTGCCACTTCTCCCAACCGCCATCCAGTACCGCCACGCGATCGAATCCTACTGAGTACAGCATCCACCACACCCGGGTCGACCACATTGGAAAACCCTTGTTGTACAGCACGACGGTGGAATCGTCGCCCACCCCGTGCGACGCCATCGCCGCCGCGAAAAGGTCCGCCGGCGGCATCGTGAAGGGGATCGCGGTCGTGTGATCCGAAAGGTCCTCGATGACGTCGAGAAACCCAGCGCCTGGGATATGTTCTGCTTCCCATTCATCACGCCCACTGATCGGGATATACCCGAATCCATTCTCCTTATGGCTCAGAAAGATCGTAGTGTCGTAGATCCTCAGCGAGGCCTCCCCGAGATGGTCTGCCAGCCATTGCGTCGTCACCAGGGGGCCGTCTAGGTTCATTGTCGGATCTCCATTTGATCAGGATGTCGTCACCCTATCCTACACCGAGCAACCCACCCGCCGCTGGATTAACCGCCCTCGACGCGGCACCATCGAAGTTCTGTCCAAGGTATGAGAGGAGCCACAAGCCATGATCAAACTTGTCTACTGCCTGCGTAAGCGCGCAGACGTCTCGCCCGAGAAGTTCCATAAATACTGGCGCGAGTCACATGGGCCGCTCGTCACGAGCTTCGTCAAAACGATGAATGCGAGACGCTACATACAGAGCCACACCATCGAGACCGATCTGAACGATACGTTCCAGGCGTCGCGCGGTCTTGCAGATCCCTACGACGGTATCACGGAAGTCTGGTGGAATAGCGAGGAAGACCTGCGCGCCAGCATGGCCACCGAAGAAGGCAAGACCGCTTACCAGGCCCTGCTCGATGACGAGAGCACATTCATCGATTTTGCGAACTCACGCGTGTTCATGACGAAGGAGAACCTGATTTTTGATCCGGACATGAACCATCCATACGATGACGCGCCCAAATGAAGGCCTGATCGAAGCGGCCTGTCATGCGTTCGCCGAGCGAACGAACGCGGCGAGTTCTTCGTTGAATCGTTCGTGGGCTTCGATGAAGGGGCCGTGCGCAACGCCCTCATACCACGAAGCTTTGGCCGTGGGGCAGAGTTTGAGGATATGTTCGGCCATCGACGGCAACACCATGGTGTCCTTGCGCCCCTGAGTCACCAGGATCGGTACGGACAGTGACCGCAACGCATCGTCACCGACGATGTCGCGGGCCGCGAGGCTTGCACGCACGTCGGGCCGCACCGCCATGTTCCAGCATAGGGCTCTTTCATGGTCCTCGCGCGACAGCGGTACGGCAAAGCAACGATCCATGAAATCCCGTATCCCGTCGATGCTCTCGGCGAGATCGCTCGAAGTCGCTCTGGGAAAGGGTTCAAAAAATCCGGGTCCGATGAGCGGACCCAACGCTTCCTCGTTGAGCCGAACTGTTGCGCCTACGAAGTTAAGGCCGGCGATTTTTTGATCGCCGTAGGCGCGCAGGTAGTCGGTCATGATCAGGCCCCCGTATGACCAGCCGACGAGCACCGGGCGCTCGAGATCGAGCGTCCTTATGATCGCATTGATGTCGTCGGCCCACAGTTGGCTGTCGGTGTACGCCGCTTCGGCCGCTGGCGCTTCCGACATGCCGTGGCCGCGATTGTCGAAGGCTACCAGGCGAAAATCGCGGATCAGGCTGCTTTCGATCTGTTTCATCCAGCAGAGATAACTCTGCGACCAACCGTGAATGAAGAGGATTGGGAACCCTTTGGGGTTACCCCATTCGAGCACATTGAGTTTCAGATCGCCGCCGCCGGCGACGGTAGTTTGCTTTGCCATGGTCGTCCCCGGATCGGGTGTTGTACAAAGGCCCTGGAGTTTAACCCGGAAATCTCGCCCGTGTTCGTCGCAAGCTAACCGGGTAAAGCGGGTACGTGCGCGATGTTTCCAGCATAATTGCGCGATCCCTCCCGACCTGGAGCAAGCAATGACGCTCTCCCGTTCTTTGTGTTCGATTCTTTTGTGCGTGCTGCCGTTAATAGCCTCAGCCGACCGCAATATGCCGGACGGCATGAACAATCAACGGAGCGGCGAACTCCTCGCCAATCTCGATCTTGACCTGAGCGGTGGCGACGGCTTCTGGCGCCTGGTAATCGACGGCCGCACCGTGATGATCATCACCGACGAAAACGCTGATCGCATGCGCATCATCGTGCCCGTTACCGCCGCCGAAGCTTTGAGCGAGGATCTTCTGGTGCGGGTGATGCAGGCCAATTTCGACTCCGCGCTCGACGCTCGCTATGCGATTGCAAAGGACACGCTTTGGAGCGCCTACATCCACCCGCTGCGGATCCTCGACGACGAAGAGTTCCTGCTCGGACTGGGCCAGGCCGTCAATCTCGCGAATACTTTCGGGAAAAATTATGCCTCCGGATTACTGATTTTTGGCGGCGGCGACAGCCGCGGAATCAGGGAAAAGGAATTGCTCGACGAACTGGTGGAAAAAGGCCTCGCGATATGACTTCGGCCGTTTTATGTATTTAGGCGTTTCGCCTATGCTCGCGGACAGATTGATAACACAAGTGGAACTTAGTCGATGAAACAGGAAATCGAAGTCGCTCAACAAATATACGAGCTCATTATCAATTTTCTCGTTACCTACTCGTTCCAGATCGCCGGCGCGATCGTGATCCTGATTGCGGGATTCGTCGTCGGTGGGTGGGTGTCGCGCATTGTGCTGCGAATGCAGGAAAGACGAAATGTCGACGTCACCCTGCGGCAGTTCATTGCCAGCACGGCGAGGCTTGCTGTAATTGGACTGTTTCTGATCATCGCGGTTAGCAAACTCGGCCTTAGCATTACGCCCTTGATCGCCGCGATCGGAGGCCTCGCGGTCGGCGCGAGTTTTGCTCTCCAGGGACCGGTATCCAATTACGGAGCGGGGCTCATCATCATCCTGACGCGCATGTATAAGGTGGGCGATACTATCAATGTGCAGAATTATTCCGGCCTCGTCACGAATATCGATCTCGCGACGACTCATCTCGTCGCGGAAGATGGCGAAGACATCATCATTCCAAACAAGCACATCGTCGGCGAGATTCACCGTAATTCCTACGCCAACCGGCTCGTTGAAGGTCGGGTGGGTATCGATGGCACAGCCGATCCGGACAAAGCCTCGGCAATCATCGAAAAAGTGATCGCATCGACCAATGACTTACCGAAGAGCCCGGTGCCCGTTATCGGCATCGAGGCGTTCGAAGGTGCGGCAATCGTGCTGGGCTACCGATTCTGGGTGCCCACGCCGCGCTACTTCGAACTGATGTTCGCGGTGAATAACGGCATACACAGGGAAATGACGGCGGCCGGGATTCGCCTCGCGGTTCAGCGACACGCCGTCGAAGTCAAGTCATTGAACTAGCATCCTGGTAGCCAGAGACTCTGGTTTCGTTCGACGCGGTTTTGTTCAATTCGACTTTGAAATCCACGGGCTCACCATGCTGAAAGCTTCGCGCAACGCGTCGGCCGCATAGGCGGCATCATCAACACTGTCGAATCCAGAGATGCCGACGCGCCACCAATCACGGTCGTCGACGCTAACCCGTTCGACCACTGCGCCATAACCCGCTGCCGCCAGGCGCCGAACGAAATCCCGGGCAAGCGCGTCGCCCGCGAACGAGGCGAGGTTAAGTTGGTGCTGCCCGTCCATGGAATTGACGCCCTGCCCGGCCTGCGGCTCGGTTTCCTGTGCCCACACGGCAAGATAGTCGCCATCGACGGGTCCAATGGCTTCGACCGGTTGGCCGCGCGGCGCCATGAACAGGCTGAGCGGTGTATCGAGTTCATAAGTCTCTCCTTCACGCTCGATTGAGATGACGCCCTCTAGCAGTACCACGAAATCTCGATTGAGATGACGCCCTCTAGCAGTACCACGAAATCTCGATCTTCTTCGGTCTTACCCCACACGTCCGTACCCCGAATACCAATCGTGGCCGATCGGACGCGGGCGCGAATATCGCGTCTGCGCGAGGCAAGTGTCGTCGTGAATCGAAAAGCGCCCCGGACCACATCGAGGAACCCTTTGAAAACACCCGATTCCTCGGGCGGCGGCAGAAGTTCCCGCAAATCAAGGTCGGCGTTTTCACCGAGCTTGACGATACTGCCTTCTTCGAGCACCAAGAGTGCCCGCGCGCGCGGACCCGTGTGCACTATATCGCCCGATTCAAGTTCCATTCCGACCATGAGCGCTTCCCGCGTCGCGTTTCTTTCGCGCCAGGCGGGCGCCTGCAGAAGACGGACCGTGGCTGGCGCCGCTAGCGCATCTGCTGCGAGAACGAAAAAGAGTATCGACACTACGATCCATTTCATTGCTGGCTTCCTTTTGTCGTCTGGTAGGTCGCCGCCCGGCGCGTTTTGGTTCACTGAAATAAGAGCGGGGCCAAAGCCCCGCTCAGTTGTAAGCATGTCAGACGAAAGTCGCTGGAGAACGGTTGCTCACCCGTTCCTGCATACCGGATCAGCCCTTGACCTTAATCTTCTTCGGCTGCACCCGTGCCTGTTTCGGAATGGTAACCTTGAGCATGGCATTGTTCATGATGACTTCGATGGCGTGCGGATCAACGCCCGGCACATCGGCGGCGATGGTGACATGGATGCATTAATGCCGCGGGCGCAGGGATGCGCAAGCGCGGCGACCTGGGCGGCCATCAGGTCAAAAGAGCGGCTGTTGAATTCGTTTTGACTAAAGGACGAGAAAAGGTGCGCCTGACGGCTTCCCGGTATTCCGCGCGCCGGGTCTAAAGGCCCGCACTGCCGCGATGCCTATCAGGGCTAGGAACACCGCGTCTGGCTCCGGCACCCGGGTACAGCAGTCGGTCTCGCCCGGTACTTCGAAGGAGCCGAAATCGCCTTGGAACTTGACCGGAAACTGCGACAGCATGACGGTTGATATCTCGCCGTTGTTCGGCGAGGTAAAATCACCCGTTAGCGTCAGCGTCAGCAAATCGCTTGCGCCCGCCGGCAGGCCATTGTTCACGTTGCCACCGTTACAGGAATTGCTCTGCGCGTCGGGGAACACGCAGATGTCGAGGTCCTGGAAGTTGCCGGTGAGATCCGCCGTCAGTTCGTGGGTCCAAATGATGTTGTTCGGGTCCGCGGCATTCACGATCGAGGCGCCGTCGACGTCCGGGTCGACTTGGAACCCGAACGACAGGATGCTGTTCACCCCAAGGTTTGGGTCGAAAGTATTGTCGAGCATGATGTCCATCACGATCGAGCTCGCATCGAACGACGTGATGGTGAATGTCGCCATCGCGGTCAGATCGGCCGGCGCTGTGGGACTCGTATCCGCAATCGGTACCAGCCAGTTGACCGTGAAGGTATTGAGATGTGGGTCGTCGCCGGGATCGCTCGGCAGCGTGATGGTAACTTTGAAGGCGTCCTGCGGTGGGTTACCGAACCCGCCTCCTAGGGGTGTTTCCTCCATGATGAAGGCCTGCGCTGGCGCAAATGTGAGCGCGAGAGCGAGGCCCAATAATAGCCGTATCTGTTTCATCTTTGACCGGTGTCCGGGAACGATAATATCATTTGAGATTGGACTAGCAAGTTTCACGCCAATTATTTTATATCAGATTTATCAGCTAGTTAAGCGGCCGACGGCAAAGCGTCCGCGTCATATTGTAAAAAATTTTGACACCCATGCGCGACAAGCGCTCGTGTTTCTCGGCAGATTTTAGAAAAACACTCATCCTTTCAGTGGGTTACGTGCAAGCGCTACTAGCGCGGCAACAGTTGGTAAAGATTCATCGTTACGAACCACTTCTGGGGTTTTCTAAAATAGTCTTTGTTAATCAATCAATTATAGAGGCACGCAATTCTTAAAAATTTTACAACCGACCCGTCAACCCCCGATATTCGCCCGCAATTCCGCGGCGCGGCGGCGTAGATTCGCAGGCGCCGCGCCACCGACCTGTTCAAGATGCTCCCGGGCTTCCGCCAAATGCCCCAGTTCGATCAGGGTCTCCGCGAGGTGGATGCGAATGGCGGGCTCCTGGGAATCCCGCGCCAGCGCTTCGCGCAACAGCCTTAAGGCTTCGAGCGTTTCGCCGTTCTGAGCCAAGATCCAACCGGCTGTGTCGAGCGTGGCCGGATGCTGTGCATTCTGAGCGAGCGCCCGTCGCGCCTCCGGCACTGCCCTCGGATCACCGAGCTTCTGGTAAGTCCATGCCAGGTTGTTGCGAGCTTTCCAGTTCTCGGGCGCGAGTTGCAGGATCGCTTCGTAAATCCGTGCCGCCTGCCCAAAGCGGCCGGCTTTCACAAACAGTGCTGCTAACGCCATGCGTTCACTCGTATTCTTTCCATCCTTGGCCGATCGCTCGGCGAACAGCGCGATCGCGCGTTCGGTCTCGCCCGACTCGATCAGGGCCTTTGCAAGCCGCTTGGCGATCCCAGGCCGCGGCGATTTCGCCATCGCGCGCTCGAAAAACCCCACTGCCGCCGCCGCGCTGCCACGCGCCAGCGCGAGTTCACCGCTGGCAACGAGGGTTTGTACGCCCTCCGGGAACCGGGACTTCAGGTAGTCGACTTGGGTTTCAGCCGTGCTGAGATCGGCTGCGCGAATGGATTCGAGCGCAAAACCATAGCGCGTCTCTAGACGCGCTGGCCACCGTTGCAGGGTCGCTTCACGGGTCGTCCGCGCGTCACCGGGAAAATTGAGACGGCTTTGTGCAGCGGCGATGCGATCAAGGTCGATGGCGGCAAGATCCTCACGCAAAGAGAGTTCCCGGAGCAAGCTCCGTGCCGCCGCAACGCTACCACCCTCATGCTCAGCGAATGCCGCGGCAACGACCACCTTCGGATTGTCACCAGCCAGCCTGAGCAGGTCATTCGCCTCCGCCAAGGCCTCGATCGTTCTGTTCGAACTCAGATAGGCACGCAGCAAGGTCAACCGGTCTTCGATCAGGCCAGGCTCGATCTTCCGGATGCGCTCCAACCATTGGACCATTTCGTGCGGCATTTTTCGCGAAGCGGCCACCTCCGCCATACCGCGCAGCGCTCCGATATTCGCGCTGTCGGCTTTGAGCAGCATGCCATAGCGTTCAAGCGCTTCGACGTAGCGCCCCTCCTGGCGGGCTAGCTCCGCAAGATTGAGATACGGGGCTTCGAATTCGGGATCTATGGCCGTGGCCCGCTCGAAATGTGCGGCTGCGGTGTCAATGTTCCGCAACATCATGTGAAGTGCACCCGCCAGGTTCTGGTGCGCAGCGTTCGAGGGGTCCCGTTCGACCAGATCCGACACGAGAGCCAGCGCCTTGTCCGGGCTGCCGAGTTGGATGTGCGTATAGGCAGCCATCAATGAGGCGTCCTGTGCTCCACCTTCCAGCCGCAATGCCTCGTCGAAAGCGCCGAGCGCCTCGGCAAAGTTGCCCTCACGCGCCTGCGCCAGTCCAAGCAACTTGTAAAACCACGCACGGCTTTTGCCAAGACCGCCTGATTTCTCGTATGCCGCTTTTGCATTTGCGACGTCGCCTTCGAGTGCGTAAGCGGCACCGAGCAGAAGCTGAAGATGGCGATCACCGGGATAGATCGCGAGTAGCGTGCGAATGACTTTTCTCGCTTCCGAACCCTGCTCAAGGCGGAGCAGCGCGACCGCGAGCAGCTTGGTCGCGCCGGTGTGCCCAACCGAGCGCTGCAGGTAGGCCTACAGGAGATCCCGCGCCTGCTGCGGCAGGTTGTCGCGCAGCGCGATCACTGCGGAGACCATGAGGGCTGGCAGATTCTCTTGCGCCACCTCGGGCGGGATCTGGTTCAGGACCTCGCGGGCGTGCTCGAGCGTCTGGTCCGCGCCGATCGAGTCGCCGAGCGCGATCTGCACCTGCGACAATAGGAACAAACCTTGCAATTCGTCAGGCGCGAGCTCGTTAAATTCGAGCAACAACACATGCGCCTCTTCGAGGCGTCCCATGTCGAGCATCAACGCCGCACGTCCCAAGATCGCGGGCGCATGAGTCGGCCGCGATCGGGAGGCTTCCTCGAAATCTTCGAGTGCTCGTTTGAGTTCGCGCCTGCTGCGCCTCACTTCACCGCGCACATACCAGCTTTCCGCTTCGGTGAGATCGAGTTTCAGGGCGTGCTCAGCGGCACGCAGCGCGGCGTCGGATCGCCCTTGACGAATGTTGGCGAGCGCAATGCCGCGGTACGCTGCGGGGTTGTCGGATTCGAAGCTGAGCGCGGCCTCGAATTTCGCGCGCGCCTGCCGGAGCACGTTCGCTTCGAGCAGCGCCGTGCCTTGAATCACATGGAAGGCGGCCTTCTTCACGCCGGACAGACCTGGGGCAGGCTGCATTTCCAACAGCGTATCCAGCCTCCCCAGCATCAGATAGCTCCGTGCCAGGATCAGCGTTGTTAGTTCAAAATCGGCGTTCAGCCTCGCGGCTTCGCGCAGCGTGCAGCGCGAACGCGGGATCACCGAGGTCGAGATTCAATTCGGCCAGCAGCAGCCACGATGGCACATGTTTACGATCCTTTTGCACAGCGTTGCGAAGTTGGACGATGCCGCCCAGAGTGTCACCAGACTCGACAAGGGCAAGCGCATCCTCGTAAAGACTGGCTGCGGTTTCGGCCCGTGTGGTCTGGACGACGAGAAACGACAGCATTGCCACAATGCTTAGATAGCGATTCATTTCGAACACGTTCTTGGACCGACGGGAGCTACACTGTCTTCAGTCGCGGGATTGCGGCGCAAGTATAGACCGGCTAACGACGGATTCTTGTGTGGAACTGTGAATTTTTGAAAGTCTAGGCGAGTAGCCATTGAAAAAGGACGCGACGGTTGTCGCCTCATCATCGAAAGGAACGGGGCCGCAGCCCCGTTCAGGTGTGAGCATGTCAGACGAAAGTCGGCGGTGGACGGTTACACACCCGTCTGCGGAGTCCGTATCAGCCCTTGACCTTAATCTTCTTCGGCTGCACGCGCTTCTTTTTCGGAATGGTCACCTCGAGCACACCGTGTGAGCTGTGCGCCTCGATCCGATCTTCATCCGCGCTATCCGGCAGGGTAAACCGGCGGTAAAAATTGCCGTAGCTCCGCTCGGCGCGACGTGCGCTCGCACCGTTTTTCTCTGTCTTCTCGAACTGTCGCTCGCCGGTAATGGTTAACACGCCGTTTTCCATGGTGACTTCGATGGCGTTCGGATCGACACCCGGTACATCAGCGATGATGGCGAAGCGGTCGTCGTACTCTTGTACGTCCACAGCAGGCACCCACGTGCTGACCGCGGAAGTCGAGTGATCATCAGGTGCCGTCAACGCACCGCCGAAAGCCCGATTCATCTCGTCTTGTAAACGCCGAATCGTCGCAAAAGGTTCATAAATTGTGGTTCGCATTTGTTTCACCTCCATCTTGAGGATTGAATGGTTTCGATACCCGCTATATGGGTAGGATCGACGCTTATTTCAAGAGCGCGGGCACCGGCTGCTGATCAACGCCAGGAAGTTATTTTTCAACATTTTGCGTTCACACTCGCGTAGAGAAATTGCTTATTACTGCCCCCTCCCGATTGGGCATTGGGACTATGATCACAGCGCAATGGATTGACTCCGGGGTTCTTGTTGCGCTGGAATAGCGGGCGTGGAGGATCCGGAGTTCCGCAAATCGAGGAGATCTTTTCGCTATGTTGCAAGTCGGACCGTAACGCGTGCAGCTGCATGATCTATCCCAGAGACGCCGTGCGAGTCGCCGTTATTCACGGCAACTTCTGCCATTCCTGGTGATGGCGGTCGTCGCGATGTCCGAGCTTGCCGCCGATCATCACGACGCGTCACAGGATCGGCTGATACGCGAAATCGAATCGGATTTTCGCGCTACCGGATCCCTCACCGGCCAGGATCGCATGTCCCCGGCAGTGAAAGCGGCCATGCGCGCCGTACCCCGCCACGACTTTGTTGAACCATCGAATCGCGATGTGGCCTACATCAATCGACCGTTGTCGATCGGCCACGGTCAGACCATTTCGCAGCCCTTCATCGTCGCCCTGATGACCGAATTGATCGACGCCGAAGGAGACGACCGGGTGCTCGAGATCGGCACCGGCTCCGGTTACCAGGCGGCCGTTCTGGCAAAGCTGGTAAGCCAGGTCTACACCATCGAGATCGTCGCCCCGCTCGCCGAGCGTGCACGCACCCGGTTGAACAAACTGGGTTACGACAACGTGACCGTGCGCACCGGCGACGGCAACCACGGCTGGCCCGGCGCAGCGCCGTTCGACGCGATCGTCGTCACCGCGGCAGGACGCGTCCCGGCGGCCTTGATCGAGCAGCTCAAACCGGGTGGGCGCATGGTGATACCCGTCGACACGGCGCCGTGGCAACAGGAACTCGTGGTCATCGACAAAGGCGAGGACGGATCGATCGAGCGTCGCAGCGTCCTGCCGGTCCGGTTCGTCCCCTTGACGGGTGACAATTGAGCCGCGTACGCCGAGCGAGGCGTGATACCGCGGGATCTCAGGCCGAGCTCAATCGCGCGCGCCGTTGGGTGGTCGCGGCGGCATCTACCGCGAGGGTCTCTTCGAGAGGTGTTCCGGTGAAAACGACACCGTAGATTTTTTCGGCCCGCTCGAGCGTTTCCCAGCGTTCGAGCACATCGTTAAGAACGCGCTCGGGATCCCGCTCCAGTGGATCGCCATACCCGCCGCCGCCGGCATCGATACCTCGAATCCATTCTCCGGGGTCGAGGTGGCATTCGACGACGCCCGGCAATTTCTCCTCAACACCGTCCTTGTGGATCTTGTAGGTTTGCGCCGGCGGACCGGCCTTGCCGCCGCGTACTCCCTGCGGAGGATTATGCTGCGCATCGCACGAAGCGACCACGGTCATCGGATCATGACGCGGACCGTAGACGACGTCGGCACCGGGTGCCCCGCGAAACCGGCCCGCGCCGCCGCCGCCCGGGATCACGCGCAGATGCTTGATCAGGATCGGATGCTTGGACTCCTCGACTTCGATACTGCCCCGATAAATGAGACCGCCGGCGACGGGCAGGCCGTAATTCAACCAGCCGTCTGTAGATGGCGTGCCCGGCCCCCCGTTCGCGATCAGCCATTCCTGATTGATGTAGGGTGAATCGCCGAAGCGCCAGTCCTTGCCTGAAATCACGCCCGCGCCGGCGCCCATGCCCATGGCACCCTCGGCCAGACCGTGGCCATCACCAATCTGTGCAAACGCGGCTTGTGTTGCGTTGACGATGCGATCGGCGATATTGGTCGTCGCCATCGAACAACTGTGTGGAAACTGTGGAATACCCGCGAGGCACCCCTTTCGCAACTTGACGGAGATACGCTCGAAGCTGCCCGCGTTGTGCGGAATTTCAGGATCGATGCAATTGAACACCCCGCACATGGCGTTGCTCGTCGCACAGGCCACGGACTCGTTGAGACCAAAGTCCTTATTGTCTTCGTTATCGGTCAAATCGACTGTGATGCGGGCCTTGTCGGGGTCGATCTCGACGACCACCTTGATCGGCAGACCTGTGGGCAACACCGGGGGAAGGGGATCGTAGACACTCACGTTCTCGAGCCGGCTTTTGGGCAATTTACTGATGGCTTCTATCATGCGGCGCTCGGAATAAACGAACCAGTCCTTGATGAATTGATCGATGGTATCGGCTCCGTAGCGCTCCACCAGTTCCATCAAGCGCCGCTCACCGATGCGGGCAGAACCCATGGTGGCGAGGTAATCTCCGTACCACTGTTCCGGTACGCGTATACGGCGCCGACACATGCGGATGATGTCGTCGACTTCTTCGTAGTTCTTCTGCACCCGCACACAGGGGAAGATCAGCGCTCCCTCTTCATAGATGTCGCGGGCATAAGCGTGGTAGGTACTCGGAATCGAATTGCCGCAGTCCGCCTGGTGGGCCTTGGCGCAGGTGGTAAACAGGTGAACACCGTCGACGAACACCGGCACCATGTACATGTGATCGGCCGCATGCGTATTGCCGAGGTACGGGTCGTTATGCAGAAACGCATCACCCGGCGCCAGGTCGTCGTGGATGTCGCACATAGCCTGCGTTTGCAGGCTGCTGCCGAAGATGTGCACCGGTACGCCTTCCCCCGGACACAGCAGTCGGTTGTCCGCAGTAACGATGGAACATGAAAAATCACGCACGACCGCGAGCACGGCGGAACGCGCTGTCCTGAGCAGCGTATTCGTCATTTCACGGACGATGGCATTCATGCGGTTGGCCAGCACCGCCATCAATACCGGGTCCATTTCATAGGTGACCGCCGCGGTTTCGGGCTTGTTCATGACGGATATTTCTCCAATTGCGCGAGCGTTCCGAACAGTTTATAGGAACCGTACCGTAATACGTACGGGCTTATTCGCCGCGGCCCGGCTCGGGATGTGAGCTCTGCCAATCTTGGGCTAAACTGTGGCGCACTGCTAGAACTTATTTCAAAATTATCCACGTATGCGCCGTGAGCATTTATCACGCAGGCCTAAGGGGACATTGATGATCGATCTATACACCGATTCAACGCCCAACGGTTGGAAAGTGTCCGTCATGCTCGAGGAGATCGGCATGGAATACACCACCCATCACGTCGACATCATGATCGGTGCGCAAAAGGAAGACTGGTTCTTGAAGCTCTGCCCCAATGGCCGAATTCCGGCTATCGTCGACCGCGATAACGACGATATTTCAATTTTCGAATCGGGCGCGATCATGCTCTACCTCGCGAAAAAATCCGGACAGTTGATGCCCCGGGATGACAAAGGCGAATCCCGCGTTACCCAGTGGCTCATGTTCCAGATGGCCGGTATCGGGCCGATGATGGGGCAGGCCAATGTCTTCTACCGCTATTTTCCGGAAAAGCTGCCCGCCGCGATCGCGCGCTATCACAACGAATGCCGGCGCTTGTACGAAGTTCTAGATCGTCAACTCGACGGGCGTGACTACCTGTGTGACGAATACAGCATCGCCGACATCGCCAACTGGTGCTGGGTGAGGATTTATTTCTGGGGCGGCACTAATATCGACGGCCTCGGCAACCTCAACGCCTGGCTGGAGCGGCTCGAAGCCAGACCGGCCTGCCAGCGCGGCATCGCGGTTCCGAAAGCGATCGATTTCGAGCAACTCGAAAAGGATCTCGAAGAGGATGACAGCGGCATCCAAGCCCTAGTAACGAAATAGCAGACTAGCGGCCATGCAGATCGCGAGTGAATCCATTATGCGCGTCTGCAGCGACCGCGAGATCTACGAAGAAGTGCTCGATCTCGATGGCAAGCATTTGATTGAACTCGGGTGCGGTGCAGCCGATCACACACGCGCAATTGCAGCCGGAGGCGTGGATCGAACCATCATTGCGTTTGAAGTCGACGCGATTCAACACGCGAAGAATCTGGACAGCCAATACCCGCGCAACGTTAAATTTCGTTATGGCGGCGCCGAAGCAATCGATTGCGACGACGCGAGTGCGGATGCGGTGTTCATGTTCAAGTCATTACACCACGTTCCCATCGGGTCGATGCCGCGAGCTCTGGAGGAAATTACCCGCGTACTCAAACCCGGCGGCCACGCCTATATTTCAGAGCCCATTTTCGCGGGGACCTTTAATGACATTATCCGCTTGTTCCATGACGAACGGGTCGTCCGCGAAGCGGCGTTCGAATCAATCCGGACCGCGGTGGAACGCGGCGCGTTCGAACTCTATTCGGAGGTCTTCTTTCGTGCGCCCGTGGCGTTCAAGGACTTCGCCGAATTCGAAGAGCGTATTATCCGTGCAACCCACACCGACCATCGGCTTTCGAATGACGTGTACGACGAAGTCCAGGCGAGGTTTGCCCGCTACGTAACGCCCTCCGGCGCCTATTTCGAGGCGCCGATGCGCGTCGATTTACTGATCAAACCGCCGGATTGAAACCTCATCTTTCAAAACCGGATTCGACACCGTCGGGATTTCGTTGCCCCGTTACGGCGACGAGACGCTTAATGGTTTCCTGAATAGTACGACCGCCGCCGGCACCGCGACCGTGCTGCAATTGTTATTTTGGAATTTTTTGCGCGATATGAAGATTAATGTGCAACCAAAATACCCAGGTGCGTTTTAGTATCAGGCTCGCACGTGACTTGCTCGCGACGTCGCTGAATAAATCATTAACGTAATCCACCGCCTATGGCGGTGAGACTCGCAGAGGCTCTGCCGTTCCGTCGTGCAAAAAATGTAGACAATGACCCCCTTCCAATGAATCGCCAAATTCGAAAGGAAGGTGGCCTGTATGAGAGAGCGGCAAAGCCAATCTCACGTAAGATGGTACTGCAAGTATCACGTGGTGTTTGTGCCGAAGTATCGGAGGCGGAGCCTTTACGGTTCACTGCGGCGCGACATCGGAGGGTTGCTGCGGGAGTTATGTCGCTGGCACGGAGTAGAATTGGTGGAAAGGTACGCGATGCCGGATCACAAATCAGGTACCGCCGGTTATGCGGGCGGTACCTGATTTCGGAACTACTTATCATAAAAATGGGTCATGGCAATTATCCACGGTCGCAGAATTATATTAATATGTCGGGTATGCGCGGAGACAATTATTTATCTAATAATTACTGCCGCCTAATTAATAAAAATCTTAACTAAATTGGGTCTACGCGGATTCATGTGGGTAAATTCTGAATTAGACCAAGTGTAAACCATTGAAATCATGTAGACATTCAGAGATTTCGTATGGGGTGAAAGTGGTTTCATTTTGTGGGTAGGCTAAGGCCATGAAGAATCCCAAGTCGATCCGAGCGCTGTTTGCGTTCCCTGGTTTTACCGCCGCATCGAAATTGGTGGGCATGTTTGGTGATCGGTATGCCCGTGTGATCCAACTCAAGAGGCGAAAAAAACAGCGATCTGTTCTCACTGTGCTCACCGGTGCCGCGGGCGTTACGACAAGAAGGTGCTGCGAGTACGAGACCTGTCAGTTGCCGGATGGCGAATCTACCTGGAGTTCGAACGCTGGCGTGTCAGTTGCCGGAGGTGCGGCGGCGTGCAGGTAGAACATCTTGACTGGCTGGCAAAGAACCCTCGCTATACGCAGCGCTTTGCCATGCAGGTGGGCAAGCTGTGCCGGGACATGCCGAACCAGGCTGTCGCCGAGAGGGAACGCCTGCACCACAGCACGGTGAAAGACCTCGATAAGCTGTACATGCAAAAGCAGGTTGAGCTGGCGGGCATGCCAGCACCCCGGGCCATCGGTATTGATGAGATCTCCATCCGCAAAGGACATAACTACCGGGTCATCGTCAGTGACCTGGATCGGGGGCGTCCTATCTGGGTCGGTGGTGAAGGTCGCAAAGAGGCTGACATCGACCTGTTTTTCCAGGCATTGGGCGAGAACAAGAGCGCTCGCATCGAACTGGCGGCGATGGACATGTGGAAGCCGTTCCGTAACTCGGTCATGAACAACGCACCGCAGGCGCGGATCATCTATGACAAGTTCCATATCATGCGCCACCTCTCAAAGGCTCTCGATGAAGTCCGGCGCCGTGAATACAAACGTCTCCGCGGCAAGGACAGGAGTTACATCAAAGGCCAGCGATATACCTTGCTCTCGCGACGCGAGAACCTGAATCTGGATGGCAGACGAGCCCTGAAAAAACTGCTCCAGGCCAACCGGCGTCTGAACACCGCCTACGTCCTCAAGGAAACCTTCGGCCAACTCTGGGACTACCGTACCGAGCGCGGCGCGCGTGCCTTTTTCGAGCGCTGGAAGGACAGTCTGAAATGGCAGCGATTGGCGCCGTATCGCAAGTTTGCTGAGCTGATTGAATCCCATTGGGATGGCATTGCGTAACCGGTCAATCCAGGCCGTTATTCACGGTCTCGGGCAGATGGTTTAGTTTGCCAGGTTTCCCAGTCAATCGGGAGCTTGGTAAATGAATGATCACGGAAAACCTCGGAACAAACGACGTAGTGCGGATGAGTGGCGTGGCCTATTAGCGGAGCAGGCACAAAGCGGTTCATCGATCCGCGCATTCTGTGCTGAGCGAGGAATTGGATATTCGACGTTCAGTAAAAGGAAGTCGAGGTCAGCGAGGGACGCTCAGATAGGGAAGGCGGAAACACGTTTCGTCGAGTTGGCCCCGTTACAACCATTAACCAATGCACAATGGGATATCGAGTTAGCGCTCGGTGATGACATCGTGCTACGTGTGTCACGGCACTGATGTGGTCGCCCCCATCGGGTTTGCGTATATGGTTATGTCGGGCACCGACTGATATGCGTCAATCGTTCCATGGTTTATCGGCGTTGGTGCGGCAGGCGTTACACGAGGAGCCCCTCGATGGGGCACTGTACGTTTTCGTCAATCGCCGGCGTACGTTATTAAAAGCGCTGTACTTTGAGTCGGACGGATATTGTCTGTGGAGTAAGAAACTCGAACGCGGTCAGTTCCAGGTTCGGTGGAATAGCGAGGTCAAACAGCGGCTGCAACGCAGCGAATGGCAGTGCATTATTGAAGGGATCGATCTACGCTCAGTGCGTCGATTAAAACGGTTTCGATTACCGGAAAACGATCGACGGTCAGCAGTGTAAACGGTACAATACGTACCCATGAATGGGGGTTATGCAACGCCGGAAATATCACTTGATGCGGCGGTGTTACAAGCGGAAAACACAGCCCTCAAAACGCAGGTCGCCACACTCACCCAACAACTCGACTGGTTCAAACGCCAACTGTTCGGTCGCAAGTCTGAACGGCGGCTGATTGATCCCAATCCCGATCAACGGTTACTCAATGGCTTCGAGGATGAGTCGTCATCGACGGCGGCGGTTGAGAAAGAAACGATCACTTATCAGCGGCGCAAAGGAAAGCGCCGTGGCGATGATTGTGTGACTGATCAAGGGTTACGTTTCGATGACTCGGTGCCGATTGAATGCATCCAATTGTCGGTACCTGAAGATGTCGCGGATGCGTTTGAAGCGAGCAGTGAAAAGATCACCTATCGTTTAGCGCAACGGCCGGCGGCCTATGTGGTCTTGAAGTACATCCAACCGGTAGTGAAGCGCAAAAGCGACGGTCAGATCTTCACGATCCCGGCGCCCGATGGTCTGTGGTCCGGCTCATTGGCGGATGTGAGTGTGGTTGCGGGGATGCTGGTTGATAAGTTCGCTTATCACCTGCCGCTGTACCGTCAACATCAACGAATGGGGCTGAACGGCATTACCGTGGCGCGGTCGAGTCTGACGCACTGGGTGCAGAAGGCAAGTGACCTGTTGAAGCCGATTTATCTGGCGCAGTTGCGGCATATCTTGTTATCGAAGACGCTGGCGATGGATGAAACGCCGATTAAGGCGGGTCGCTCGGGCAAGGGCAAGATGAACGCGGCGTGGTATTGGCCAATTTATGGCGAAGCGGATGAGATTGCGTTCACGTTTGCGCGAACCAAGGCGCGGTCGCACATCGACAAAACGTTGGTGGACTTTAAAGGCACCTTACTAACCGATGGCGCCGCGGCTTATGCGCGTTTTGCCGCCGATCGCGGCGATGAAGTCGTGCATGCGCAATGCTGGGCGCACACGCGTCGTCAGTTCGAAAGGGCATTATCCGATAGGCCACAAAGTGCGGCGCAGGCACTTGATTTGATCGCGGCACTGTATGCCGTTGAGGCCACCATCCGTGACCAGGCAATGGATGAAGCGGCGACCCAGACCTACCGCAGCCGGTACGCCTTGCCTGCGGTTGATGCATTTTTTGCCTGGCTTGACGAGCAACGCCAGTGCATGGGTTTATTACCGAGTCAGCCGTTTACGAAGGCGCTGGCCTATGCAGCCGAGCGTGAGGGCGCGTTACGTGTTTACTTATCGGATGCGAGCGTCGCGATCGACACGAATCATTTAGAGCGCGCTCTGAGACCCATTCCGATGGGCCGAAAGAATTGGATGTTCTGTTGGACTGAGGTGGGCGCTGAACACGTTGGGA
Organism: Gammaproteobacteria bacterium; assembly: GCA_963662545.2. Taxonomy (GTDB): domain Bacteria; phylum Pseudomonadota; class Gammaproteobacteria; genus JAYYZW01. The sequence goes on along the minus strand of CAXXLL010000002.1, from coordinate 1,458,978 downwards.
TCATACAAAGTTTGATCTGTACTTGCCGAATACACGGCATTAATCCGTACACCTACCTGGTTGATGTACTCCAGAGGATCGCGATCCATCCGGATAGCGCAGTGGAACAACTCACGCCTCGGGTGTGGAAGACATTGTTCGCTACCCAACCGCTGCGTTCTAACTTGGCCGTCGTTACCGCAACACGAGATCAATTACCAGACGCCGCCGTTTGACCGGTTACGGCATTGCTTCCTATTGTGATGCTAAGAATAAAGTCAGTCTTGGATTGGTCGAAGGGGTCAACAACAAAATCCGGGTCCTGCAACGACGCGCCTATGGCTATCGTGATGAGGAATTCCTCAAACTGAAAATCATTGCGGCATTTCTTCCGCCACTACCCAGAAATGCCAATATCAACCCACACGTTTCCGCGTAGACCCACTAAATTTAAGAAAAGTCGATCAGTTTGATCGAGGGGATCAATCATTACCCGAGCCATAGGGACGCTGCGCAAGTTGTCGGTATGGTGCCTGCTTGCGCCGATCGTGGTGTTTTCCCAGGAGCCTCCACCGCTCGTTACATTTAGTGTCTCCGAGTTTATCGTTGAGGGCGACAATCAATTAAGCGTCGCTGATACTGAACGGATCCTGGGTGTTTTCATTGGCGAGCACACCGGCCTCGATCGCCTGCTTGAAGCCGCCAACGCCCTGGAATCCGCCCATGTCGAGAGCGGTTACAGCTTTCATCGCGTCACGCTCCCGCCACAGACGATGGCGGCTGGCGCCGTGCATCTCAAGGTTATCGTCTTCACGCTCGGCAATGTCAGGGTAATCGGAAATCAACACTTTAGCGACGAAGCAATTCTCCGCTCTCTGCCGGCGTTGCAACAAAGCGGCCCGCCGAATACGCGTAACATTGCACGCGCGCTGTCCTTAGCCAATAGACATCCGAGCCGGCGACACGTCATCAATCTCAAGAACGGCAGCCAAGCTGACACTATCGATGCCGAAGTTCGAGTCGAGGACCAGAAGCCGTGGTTGTTGTTCGGCGGCCTCAACAATATGAGTTATTGTCAAAAGTGGTGTTCAGGCGGTTGAATCAAGCGGCGACCTGATTGACCCTTGTCACCTCGATACCATCTTCAAATTTAACTCCAGTAATCACCTTGGCCAGGTAGTCGAATCCACGTAGGCGTCGCCAATTCTTCTGCGCACACCGCCCCAGCTTGAACATCATATGGAGCATGCCGTCCCGAGAGAGACCGCCCTTGGAGCGCCGGGTCCGGTGCCGGATCGTAGCGAAGGTGGATTCAATCGGATTGCTCGTGCGAATGCTTTGCCAATGTGGTGCCGGAAAATCATAGAACACCAGCAACTCCTCACGGTCTTTCTGTAGGCACAGGGTCGCCTTGGGATACTTCGGTTCATAGGTCTTGAGGAACAGCTCGAACGCCTTCTCGGCGTCGGCCTTTGTCGCGGCCTGCCAGATCGCGTGCAGGGCTTGCTTGGCTTTGGCCTGTGCCGACTTCGGTAGGCAGTTCAGCACGTTCATCGTCTTGTGCATCCAGCAGCGTTGCTGGCGGGTCTCACCGTAGACTTCCTCCAGTGCGGCCCAGAAGCCCATGGCACCGTCCCCGATCGCCAGCTTGGGAATATTCATCCCGCGTGACTTCAATTTCAGCAACACCTCGCGCCAGCTCTGCGTGGACTCCCGCACACCATCCTCCATCGCCAAAAAACGCTTCTCGCCTCGCGCATTGACGCCGATCACCACCAACGCACACAGCTTCGTGTGCTCCGCCCGCAGGCCACTGTAGACACCGTCCGCCCACACCTACACCCAGCGGTCTTGGTCCAATCGCCCCTCGCACCAGTCGCGGTATTCTTGCGCCCACACCTGCTTCAAGCGCGACACGGTGCTCGCCGACAGGCCCTTCGCCTGCGGCCCCAACAAAACTTCCAGCGCAGCGCCCATTTCGCCACTGGAAACGCCCTTCAAATACAGCCACGGCACGGCCGCCTCCAAGGTTCTTGTCTTGCGCACATACGGCGGCACCAGCGCTGAACGGAAGGTCACCGGCTCGCCGAGCTTCGAACGAACCTTCGGGATCCTCACCGTCACCGGCCCCAAGCCCGTCTGCAACTGGCGTTCCGGCAAATAGCCGTTGCGAACCACACCTGCTTTGTCGTCCGCCGTGCGATGTCCTGAATACTGCGCCATATATTCTGCCAGCTCGATTTCAACCGCTCGTTCAATCAGAGCCCGAGCACCGTTTCTCAAGACCTCCGTCAACGGATCTGGTATTCCTTCTCGACCTGATAATTCAACAACGTTACTCTCTCTCATGGTGGCGTATCCTCTTTGGTTGGCTTGCTGCTTGGTAACAACATTTCAACCAGATACGCCGCCTTTATTCAACTCGCTCAAACACCAGATTCAGTTATAACTCCAACAATATTGGCACCCACCAAACCGGGCGCGTGCGAGTGACGGGCGGCGTCCAGCATAGTAATTTGCTTGGAGTTGATGACACCGCAGTAGTGAGCTACACGACCTCGCAGCAAAAACCCGACGATGTTAAACAGTACGGAATCAGCTACACCGTGCCGGTCTATCGGTGGGCGAGCAGCGTCAATCTGTTCTATTCGCGCTCGGACGTGGATGTCGGCACCATTAATGAGCTGGACATCAGTGGTGCAGGCCGGTTTCTCGGCGGCACCATTACCCACTTGTTGTTAAGACATGGCAATTACAGCCATGCGGTCAGTGTCGGGCTAATTGACAAGTTTTTCGAGAACGATGCCCTATTTATTGGCACCAATCTGGCCGCCGATGTTCGCAGCCGACCGGTGAGCGTAGGGTATACAGCAAAATACAAAACCGCGAAGGCGCAGATGGGCTTTGCCGCCTATTTCAATGCCAATATCGGTGGTGGCAAGAAAAATACCGAGGCTCAATATGTGGCCAACCGATTTGGTGCCGACACTGACTGGCGTCGCTGGAACCTCTCAGGCCATGTCAATTATTTTCTGCCACGCAAATGGCTTCTTCGCGGGGTATTCGAGGGGCAATATGCCGATGAGCCCCTCATACCGGGCGAGCAGTTTGGATTAGGCGGTATGAACTCCGTACGCGGCTTTAATGAGCGCTCCGTTTTAGGTGATAGTGGCGCGAGACTTAGCGGCGAGATTTGGTTACCGCCAATTGAGGTTCTCGGCAGCCTGCGTGTGCTTGGTTTTATGGATTATGGCTATATGAACCGGGAGAACGCACTGCCCGGTGAAACGGATAGCGAGAGCATCGTTAGCTCGGGCCTCGGGATACGCTGGAACTGGCGCAACAACGTCAATCTTGCGGTTGATTATGGTTATGTTATCAACGATGCAACACACCTGCGTGGGACAACAGCGGACGCCGGCGATTCCAGGTGGCACGTTAATCTGTTCGTGAGGTACTAGGAGTACCCAATGAAACGTTTCCTCACCGCCATGCTGCTTGTCGCCGGCACCTTACAGATTGCACAGGCGGACGATTCAATGGGGTACACCGCTGAGGGATCCCCACAAATTCGACTAGCAAAATTCAAGTTGCACAATGGCGCGTGCCTGTAGATCCCGGAGCGCCTGTAATAAAGTTGAGCGCTGGATTTGAAGTTGCTTGGCAATGAGGCGAGCACCAACGAATACCACGGATAGGACGGGCTTACGTCTTTCGGTATTGGCCTGTAAACCTTTCACTAAACCTGTTTGGTAACCGACCAAGCCGACCAACCATTGGGCCAGTGTGGCCAATGCGCACAGCAAGAGTAAGTTCGCCACTCTCTCGGGATCACGTCCCATGTTTTCTCTAAGTGCAAAGCCGTAACGGGGCGACTTCATGTCGCGGAAGCTCTCTTCAATCTGCATGCGGCGACGATACACGGCAACTACCCGATGCGCACTACGAAGGTTGTCCGGCAGATTGCTGGCCAATAACCACGGCTCACGCGCCGCTGCCGACGGTTTCTCGGTATTGCGAGCCCGCGCCGGTTTGCCGTAAGCCGTATAGCAGACACGCCCGCGTTTCTTACCTTTGTAAACGAATAAATGGGTGTCCAGCGGATTACTTTTCGTGATCAAAAAACGACCCAGTGACTTCGGACGAGCATTGGCTTGGCCGTAGAGCACTTTGTTCGAATGCCATGCCGCCTCATCCATACCTCGCACGAGGTGACGATGACGGATGCGACCCACGTAATACCATCCCATTGAGGCCACAAGACTCAACCAGGGCGTCCGAAATCCTGCATCACTGACCAAGATCGGACAACAGCCCGCAGGCAGAATGGCCTTCAGTCGCTTCAGAAAGCGTTTCTCCGCTTTGACACTCGCGTAATGGTGTTCGACTTCTTCATACACGGGGATGGCTCGACCACCGACCGCTAAGGCCGCCCGCAATACATAGAGCTCTTGACGTTGATCCAGATTAGACCAATCCACCAACACCACCGGATGCGCACAGTCCGATACCAATAACCGAGCTATCCATTGATACCACTGCAAACGCTCACCACCGAGCTGACGATTACCCAGCAAGCGATCGACGCGCTTAATCGCGTGTTTCTCGCTCGTGCCACTGTCTATGCTCCGACCGATATGCGTCAGCCACAAACGTCGGCCCCGAAGTAAACCGCCGACCGCCGCCCAAACCGAGAGTCGACGACCCAAATGCACACCGTATAGCGCTTCGCTGCTCATTTCATGTAACAATTTCAATACCTGCATGGCTCACCTCGTCGTTCACAGATTGTCTTGCAACAACTGAGATCAACTCGAGCCATGCAGGTTCCACGAACCCACAAATCAATCTATCGCTTTGTATTTCGTTGGGGTTTTATGGGGATTCCTCAGGGTACACCGTGTTTGTCCGCGGCGCAGTTACGGCTCAGAAATTCGGTGGCGCGATCCGGTTACTGGGCGCCGACGCACCGCTCTATGAAGGCGACACGTTAAGCACGGCCAAAAAAAGCTTTGTCGTCATCAATTTGGAAGACGGCACCCGGATGGTTCTGCGACCCAACACCATGTTTAAATTCGAAGAATTCGAGCCCGAAAAAAACCGTGCCGTGATGCGACTGTTCCGCGGGGGATTGCGCGCGTTAACCGGGTTCATTTCCAAACGCAATACCAGTGGCTTTAGGATACGCGCCGGAGTCGCAACTATCGGTATTCGTGGCACCAAGTTTGATTTACGGGTGTGCGGCGATGACTGTAAGCGTGAAGCCGCGAAATATTCATCTGCAGCAACACCTCGTTCCCGGGTCGTCGGGCGGGTCGCGTTGATGAAGGGTACGCTGAATATAACCGGGACTCATAGGTCGGATCTTATAAGCCGTTGAAAAGAGGGAACCAAAAGCGCTCCATCCGATCAGATCATGAAATCAACACCAATCGACTTCGTGATCTGGGAGTATCGGATGAAGCACAGCGAAATTAGCACAGTGAGCCGGCAGTTAAAACGCACGCTAGGCGAGCGTACGCTCAACGACTTGGGGCGTGCAACGCGATTCTGTCGCCGAGAAAGGGAGGTCACGCCGTTCCGTTTAGCGGTAAGCCTAATCGAAAGCTTCGCCGGGCACTCAGCGAGCTGTATCGCTGATATTCAACGCGCTTTCAATGCGCTGTGCTCGACCACGGTGCGCTACAAACCGTTTCATAATCAGCTCGCCAAAAAACAGTTTCCGATGTTTATGCAAGCGCTGCTAAGCGAATTGCTCAATGGCCTGGCCTGCGATGTCCTCCGATTCGAACCCAACAGCCCATTTGCGCAGTTTGACCACATCCGCATCCAGGACGGCACCTCGTTTGCGTTAAAACCGGCGCTGAAGGACAGCTTTCCCGGTCGCTTCACGACCGTGAGTCCCGCCGCGGTAGAGCTCCATGCCGATCTCGACCTGCTCAGTGAGACCCTGAACGAGGTCGTACTCAGCCCTGACAGCTCAGCAGAGCGGCAGTTCTTGCCGGCCGTTGAAGAGGTCGCTGGTGGTTTGCTGCTGGCCGACCGTGGCTACTTCGCGCGGCCTTACTTTGAAGCGCTCGACACCGCCGGCGGCTATTTCATCGTGCGCGCGGGTCAAGGTATCAATCCGCTGATCGTTGCCGCTCGTCGCGCCGATGGGCGGCGGGTCAAACGCTTTGACAAGCAGCGATTGAAAGCGGTGGCATCGACCTTAAAGCGCTTCGATTGCCTCGACATGGCCGTGCAATTCGACGGCGTGCAGGGACCCTGGACCTGTCGTTTAGTCGTGCACCCCAACCTTAAAAAAGGTGCAGCACCTCGTTATCTCATCACCAATCTCGACGCCACCACCTTTACGCCCGAGCATATTAGCGACGCGTATCGATTACGCTGGCAGGTCGAGCTGCTATTCAAAGAGTGGAAGTCTTACGCCAATCTACACGCCTTTGATACCGCCAACCCGCACATCGCCGAAGGGCTTATCTGGGCCGCACTATGCGCCGCAACGCTGCAGCGCTATTGCGCTCATGTCACCGAGCGCTGGTTGAACGTCGCCATCTCGACTCATACCGCGGCCAAGTGCATTCATCACGTGCTCGGTCCCATTCTCCATACGCTTATCCATCGGCCCCGCTCTTTACACCGACCGCTCGAACACGCGTTGCGCTATTTGGCCAGCAACGCTCAGCGCGCAAAACCTGACCGCGATTGCATTTCGGGACGACTCAAGCTCGGCCTTCAGCATGTTCATGCGGCCGCTTAAGAACTAACCTATGAACCGGGACTAACCAGCGCACAAGACCAGCAGTAAAAGGCGCGCCGCTATATGAAGGCGATAAACTCGCTACTGGAACCCACAGTTTTGCGTTGCTCGCGCTGAGAGATGAGGGCCGATTCACGCTGCTCTCTAATACGGAATTTTCCATAAAAAATCTCGTGTTCAATGCGCAGCGCCCGGATGACGGCAATGCCGTCTTTGAGCTTGTGCGGGGCGGGATCCGCGCATTCACTGGGCTTATCGGGAAACGAAACAGGCGGGCCTACAAGGTGCTTACCACGGTTGCCACCATCGGGATCCGTGGTACGGGTTTTGATCTCGTCTGCCAGGGGACGTGCGTCGATGGTGACTTCACCGCGGTCACTAAGATACCGACATTCCAGCGATTGCTCGATATGGTCATTACCCCGGCACAGGCCGCCTTGCCCCAGGGCGATGGCCTATTCGCCCATGTTTGGGCTGGCAAGATTGTAGTCGAACTGGACGATGGCCCATTGACTCTGGACGAAGGCAACACGGTATTTATACGCAATCGCCATACAGAGCCGCAACCGGTATCTGGGCCACCACCATTCATCGATGATGATCTGGCCCCGCGGCCCGATACCATCGATATCGATTTTACCAACCTGTTCGCAACCGTGCCGCTCAGCGGCTACGAACCCGGCCTGTTCGTCAATGTCATCGACGGACATGTGACGGTGGATACCGATGATGGGCAGCACACCGATCTAGGGGATGGAGAAGCGGCCATGATGGGTGAGGACGATGGCAAGCTAGTGCGCCTGGCAGCGCCCCCCCGGATATTACTGGACGATCCCTATTTCAAAACCATCAATGAAGATTTCATGACGTTTTACGATCTGCTGGGTGACAACTTCGATGATGAATTCGAATGCACCATTCAGTGAATGATAAGCGGAGATACCAGGCCGCGCACCGAGGATGAGGGTGATGAAAAAAACATGGGTTAATCAATGCGGCGGCGTGCTACTCGGGTTATGTCTCGGTGAGATCGCCTGGGCCAACCCCCAGGGGCCAAGTATCGTCAATGGTCAAGTCAATTTCGCTAACCCGAACGCGCAGACCCTAAACATTACCAACACGCCCGGGGCGATCATCAACTGGCAATCCTTCAGCATCGATCTGAATGAAACCACCCGTTTCATACAACAGTCCGCTGCCAGCGCTATTTTGAACCGTGTTGCCGGACAAAATCCCTCAGACATCATGGGGCAGTTGTTGTCCAATGGTCGCGTATTTTTGCTCAATCCGAATGGCATCGTGTTCGGCCCCGATGCGGTTGTCGATACCGCGGGTCTCATCGCCTCAAGCCTGAATATGACCGATCAGGATTTCATCAAAGGTAATTTGCACTTCGAGGGCAGCCCCCAAAGCGGTGCAATCACCAATCAGGGCTATATCAAGGCCGGCGCTAATGGCGAGATCTTTTTAATCGCCCCGAATATCGAAAACAGCGGCATCATTGAGACCGATGGGGGCCGGCTGATTCTTGCTGCCGGAGAGAAACTCACCATCGCCAGTTTAGATTCCGGCGATATCGTTTTTGAGGTGCAGGCACCGGCGCATGCGGTGGTCAATCTGGGCGAGTTGATCACCAACGGCGGTGCAGCGGCCATTTTCGCCGGCACGATCGAACATTCCGGCGCCATCAATGCCGATAGTGTCTTCGTCGACACGCAAGGCCGGGTGGTGTTGGCGGCAAGCGACGATATTCACCTGCATCAAGGATCGATAATTAGTGCTTCAGGATCGAATGAGCTTGACGCCGGCACGGTCACCATCACGGCGCACAATAGCCAATCTGACAACAACGGCATGGTGTACGTTCTCGGCGAGATTCGCGCCGCGGGCAAAACGGGCGGCGATGTCGTCATTGAATCTGACGCGTTGCTAATGACCGGCCGCATCGACGTCAATGGTGCGGATAGGGGCGGCAAGGTCACACTCCATTCGAGCAAGCGTGCATTGGTAACACGCAGCGCCAAGGTGAGCGCGGACGCAAGCACCGGCCACGGCGGCACGATTCAACAATACGCCGAAGAGGGTCTGTTTAGCTCCGGGACTTACAGCGCGACGGGACAAACCGGCGGTCGGGTCGAACTGCTCGGCACAGACGTCAAACTCGCTGCCGCGGAAGTTGATGTCAACGGCCAACATCAAGGCGGTGCTATTCGAATCGGCGGCGGGTTCAAAGGTGATGAGGCCGGTGTAATCAATGCCACTAATACCCAGGTCAATGGCACGACATTATTAAACGCCGATGCCGTCGCCGCGGGCGATGGTGGTACGGTGGTGGTCTGGTCCGATGGCCAAACGCGCTTCTCGGGCACCATCAGCGCAAGCGGTGGCGCACACAGTGGCAACGGCGGCACGGCGGAGGTGTCGGGGAAACTGGGCCTGGCTTATAACGGGCTGGTCGATTTATCCGCCAGCCAGGGCGATGCCGGCACCCTGTTGCTGGACCCCAAAACCATCACGCTGACCAATGGACCGGCGAGCGGGTTGGGATTGACGGTATTGCTCGATCCCGATCCAAACGCAGCCGATTTATTTGGTGGGGATGATGGTGTTTTGCTGGGTTCAGGCATGTTGGCGATAGCTGAGCGCTTAGATGATTTTGTGGCGAATAATGCCGGCGCGGTTTATCTATTTAATCCGAATACTGGTGCGCTGTTGGCTACCCTGACCGGTAGTCAGACAGATGACAATGTGGGTAACAGTATCACCGCACTGACCAATGGCAATTACCTAGTTGGCAGCGGCGTCTGGGACAACGGCGGCATAGTAAATGCCGGTGCGGCAACTTGGGGAGATGGCACGACCGGCATCAATGGCGCCGTCAGCGCCGTCAACTCCTTGGTGGGTACAACCGCAGGAGACCTAATAGGCATATCTGTTACCGCGCTGACCAATGGCAATTATGTGACGTTTAGTAGATTCTGGGACAACGGTGCCATGACCAATGCGGGTGCGGCGACCTGGGGTAATGGCGCCACCGGCACCGCTGGCACCGTGAGTGCCGCCAATTCGCTGGTCGGTTCAACGACTGATGACGAGATAGGCGCTCGGCTTGTCGCATTATCCAACGGCAACTACGTGGTCGGGAGCCACAAGTGGAACGATGGTGCGGTAGCCAGGGTCGGTGCGGCAACCTGGGGTAATGGGCTTGGCGGTACTGTGGGCGCCGTGAGTGCCGTCAACTCATTGGTGGGCACAACCACATTCGACCAGGTTAGCAGCGGCGGCATCACCGCGCTGAGCAATGGCAATTACGTGGTTGGGAGTATCGCCTGGAACAATGGCGGTTTGTTAGGTGCCGGTGCGGCAACTTGGGGCAATGGACTCGGCGGAACCGTGGGCACCGTGACCATCGCCAACTCACTGGTGGGGACAAGTGGCAATGACCAGATTGGCTTCGCCGTGGCACTGACCAATGGCAATTATGTGGTGGTTAGTAGTCAATGGAACAACGGTGCGCTTTCGAACGCGGGTGCAGTGACTTGGGGGGACGGCACAGTCGGCATCACCGGTGCCGTGAGTGCCGCCAACTCGCTAGTGGGCACGACGCCAAATAACCTGGTTGGGTTGCGCGGCGTTACCGTGCTGAGTAACGGCAATTATGTGGTGGTAAGTCCCGCCTGGGACAACGGCGCCTTAAGTAATGTCGGTGCCGTGACCTGGGGGGATGGCACCACCGGCATCATAGGCGCCGTGAGTGCCGCCAATTCCTTAGTAGGCTCAACGGCGAACGACTTTGTTGGCCAAACTAGTTTGAGCGGTAACCCCGTGATCGCATTGAGCAATGGTAATTATGCGGTGCCGAGTCCTGATTGGGACAACGGTGCCATCGTGGATGCCGGTGCCGTGACCTGGGGCAATGGACTGGGTGGAACGGTCGGTGCCGTGAGTGCCGCCAACTCGTTGGTCGGCACAACGATGGGTGACCAGGTAGGGTCAGGCGGCGCTTCGGGCCTGGGTGTAATCGCACTGACCAATGGAAATTTTGTCGTCTCGAGCCCGGACTGGCAATCCGGCGGATTGGGTCTCGGTGCAGCAACTTGGGGTAATGGATTGGGTGGTACCGTGGGCTCCGTGAGTGCCGCCAACTCACTAGTGACTACCAACGGACAAATCGCCGAAGACGTTACCGCGCTGACCAATGGTAATTATGTCGTGAGGAGTCCCAGCTGGGGAACTGTTAGCGTCGTGCAAGTCGGTGCAGTTACTTTTGGCGATGGCGCCATCGGTACCGTTGGCACAGTGACAGCCGCCAACTCACTGGTCGGCTCGACCGCATTCGACCAGGTGGGCGGCTCCATCACCGCCTTGAGTGACGGCAATTACGTAGTAACAAGTGATCTCTGGAATGGTGTCGTAACGCAAGGTGGAGCCGTGACATTGGGCGACGGCACAACGGGCACTAGTGGTGCGGTAAGCGCTTCCAACTCGGTGGTGGGCTCGACTGCGAACGATCAGATTGGGTCTGATGGCATCATCGATGTTGGCGGCGGCAAGTTTGCCATTTTCAGTTCGAATGCAGACACGGTAAACGGGGTAGATGCCGGTCAGATCATTGTGGTTGATCCGAGTGGCGGCGGCGGTATAGGCAATTCTCTCTTCAGCGACACGCCGGGCAGTGATGTGTCGATCACCAACGGCTCCATAGAAGCGACCTTGAATACCGGCACGGCCTTAGTGTTGCAAGCCAACAATGACATCACTCAGAACGCCGGTGCCGATATCGCCGTTATCGCTGGTGGATCCGGCGGCGATCTCACCCTGCAGGCGGGCCGCAGCATCTTCTTTAATGCCGATATTTCTACCGACGGCGGCAATTTTACCGCGATTGCCAATTCCACCCTTGCCGACGGTGTTGTTGATGCTGAACGTGATCCGGGCACTGCCGTCATTAATTTTTCCGCCAACGCCACGATCACGACCACCGGTGGCGATGTCGTGATCCGATTGAAAGACGGCGCCGGCCTGACGAACAACGCCGGGGGTGATATTACGATCGGTCCCGATGGTGCCGGCGTAGATGCCGGCACAGGATCGATCACGATAGAAAATCAAAATGCCGGACAAGGCCTGATCATGCAAATGGCCATCGGCGGCGGTGTTTTGGCTAACGATAACAGCACCATCGATATCACCGTCGACACGCTCGAACTGCAAGGCGCCGCCGCTACCCATATTAACAGCGCCGTGAGTGGCAATGGTGGCGATATCACCATTGCACCGTTTACTCCCGGCACCACGATTGGTCTGGCCGGCGGTAGCGGGACATTAAACCTGACCGCGAATGAATGGAACGCGATCAATCTGACCGGCACCACGTCCGGGACCTTGACGATCGGCAATGCAATCGCCGGTGATATTCAAATCTCCGGCTACACCGCTCCCGGCAACCGCACGATGTCGTTTATAACCGGCGGCAGTTTTAATGTCCTCATTGGACTGAATTCCGCCGGCACTTTGGATCTGACGATCAATGTCGACGCAAACAGCGATTCGAGTGAATCACTCAGCATCGCCAATGTCACCGCTGATACGCTATTGATGATTGGTGGTACGGATGGCACTGACACGCTGATAGCGGATAATATCGTGAACAGCTGGTTCATCACCGGCGCCGACAGCGGCACCTTGAATACTGACGCCTTCACGGATTTTGCCAACCTTAACGGCGGCACCAACGCCGACGTTTGCTATCACGGATGTCGGCAGTCTCTCCGGCCAGGTCGATGGGTTCGCCGGCAGCAACACCTTGGATTACTCGTCGCAATTAAGCTCACCCGGGCTGGTCGTTAATCTCGCAGCGGGGACGGCTTCGCAGTTGGGTTCATTCACCAACATTACTAATTTCATTGGCGGGGCAAGCAGCGATCAGTTGATCGGTCCTAACGTTGCCAACACCTGGAATATCACTGCCAACGATGCCGGCAACGTCGCTGGGTTTACCTTTACCAGCTATAATTTACTCCAAGGCGGTACTAGTACCAATAATTTTATTTTCGCCAATGGTGCGACGGTCTCCCAAACTAATGGGGCATCGACACCGTCGGGCAACACGGCCGATCTGAGCGCGTATACCGCGGGCGTCACATTCACGCAGACTGCGACCAACAGCTTTAACGTCACGGGCATGAGTTTTTTGAACGTCGGTAACCTCACTGGCGGTAGTGGCAACGATACATTTATCCTCGATGCTAACAACCTCGCCATTTTTACCGGCCTGCTTGACGGTGGTGCTGGGACCGACGTACTCGATATGTCCAATAAAACCGTCGCGGAAACGATCAATGTCGATGGTTCAGGCAATGGCCCCGGCTCCTATATATTCGGGGGATTTGCGAATTTTGAAACTGTTGTGGCTAGCAGTGCGACGACAGATATTCTTTCGGGAACGGCGTTGGCTGACGCCTTCGTCTTAAATTCAGCAGATGCCGCAACCGTCGCCGGCATTGCCTTTAGTGGCATCGAAGGAATTTTTGGCTTAGCCGGAAATGATTCGTTCACCGTAAATGGCGGCATGGTCGCGAATTTTATTAATGGCGGGACGGGGTCTGATTCGATTATCACGACCGCCAATACCAACGCGGCATCAGGCCTTAATCTACTCGGTGTGGAATCTGTTGACATCGATCATGCGCTAACGGTCACCGGCACCGCATCGATTAATGCGGGTACCGGGAGCATCAGAATCGGCAACGCAGGCAATGGCGGCAGCCTGGTATCAACCGGAGATATGACATTATCTGGCAATCTTCTAGACATCCAGGCGGGCTCTGCGAGTGCATTGGTTCAATCCGGTGGCAACCAGACCTTAAACTTTTCTGGGGGCAACATAAATGTCACTGGCAGCAATACAACCGCCGGCGCTAATGCGCAACTTAAGGCGTCCGGTGTTCAAACCATCGACGCGCTCAATGTGACGGTCACCGGCGGCTCGGCCGCCAATGCCTTTGCCACGATCGATCCGACCTTACTGACCATGAATGTATCCGGTGCCATCGTGGTCCAGGGCGGCAGCGGCAATGGTTCCCATGCTGAATTAACCGCGGATGTGATTGATTTAACCGCGGGCGGGAATATCGATTTGATCGCCGGGCTGGGTAATAACGCCTACGCCATGATCAAATCACTATCGGGCGATGTTACCTTGGCCGCGAGCAACATCGCCTTAAATGCGGGCACAAGCATCGACGCGGATGCCGTTTTACATGTCAATGGCGGCTCAGGAACCGCGCTACTTAGCTTTTCGGGGACCTGTACTGCCTGTAATCAACTTGCATCGGACCCGTTTGGCAACGGTTTAATTGAAGCCGGAGTATTTGGTCTGCTCGGGGCGGCACCGCCGCCACCGTTACCGCCACCTCCTCCCGTTGTTCCAATACCAGGTCCACCTGGTATCAGCCCTTTGCCCTCAACCACTGAAGCTACCAGTACATCTGATACATTGCTGCTCGCTCTCAATGAAATCGTAGTGCTTGATGACCTGTTTGCACAATCGGACGATGCGTTGGATGACGAGACATCGTACGATGAAGACGAAAGCGCAGCACAAATATCGCACGAGAAACAAGTCTTGATGTGTTTCTGATTATTGGAGTTCTCTCGACCCTCTGCGCAAGCGCAATGCAGCTTTAATGCGGCACGTTGTGCACCCTTAACCGAAGGGCGAAAAAGGTGCTTAAAGGTCTTCTCTTGGCCATTGCACTCCTGCCGGCGTTGGCCACGAACTCTCTTGGCGCGGATCTGGACTCACACAAGCAAACCTACCGGAAAGTTTCGAATGCTCTACGAGCAGGTGACTTCGAAACCCTTAGACTGTATTTGAGCCTTCAACCTGGCTTGACGATTGAGACGCTCAAGGAGAATTGGGATCGTGTTCAGAAGACTTTTCAGAACATTTTTCCTTCGCCCGATGAATTCGCCGTAATTCAAAGCTTCAAGGCGGCTAGCGGTGACTACTATTGGATCGTCGAAATGATTGAAGTGGAGGCCAACAACAAGTACCTAAAGGTCTACAAGTTCGCCGCGGACAGCGAGAACACATTGAGCTGGAAGGTATCCGCTGCCAAGCAAACTGGCTCCTTTACCTATCCCGATCATGCGGGTATCAGAGTAAAGATCATCGAGGATATCCGGCGCAGCATCGAAACTGAGTCACAACCACACTAAGGAACGCGTAGAACCAGGGGCCCAGCGCCACCCAGCCTTTGATGATTTGTTCGGAGAGGAAGCCGAATGTCACGACCATTACGCCTCGAGTTCGCGGGTGCGTTTGATCACATCACTTCACGCGGTGACCGTCAGGGTTCGATCTACCCGGATTGTTCCATGACGAACGGATCGTCCGCGAAACGGCGTTCGAATCAGTACGGACCGCGGTGGAACGTGGCTTGTTCGAACTCTACTCGGAGGCTGAGGGATCCCCACGAATTCAGGCCGACTTCTAAGTTTTCAAGGCGATAGTTTACGGAACGGCGTAATCTCCCTTTCACGGTGACAGAACCGCGT
This sequence comes from Gammaproteobacteria bacterium, assembly GCA_963662545.2. Taxonomy (GTDB): domain Bacteria; phylum Pseudomonadota; class Gammaproteobacteria; genus JAYYZW01. The sequence continues at coordinate 1,443,674 of CAXXLL010000002.1, read as the reverse complement.
TGCACGCCCCAAGTCATTGAGCGTGCGCTCGCCCAGCGTGCGTTTTCACTGACGGCTTTCCGTGCTAATTTCTTGGTGCTCCATCCGATACTCCCAGACCCGGAAGTTGCTTGCCGTTGATTTCAACGATTTGATCCGGTGGAGCGCTTTTGGTTCCCTCTTTTCAACGGGTTATAAGATCCGACCTATGAGCCGGCGCTAACGATCCGCGCGCTGGACGTTTCCAGCGGCTCCACCTGTGCATCCGGGATGGTGACTTCCACGCGCGTACCGCGCTGAGGCTCACTCTGGATGTCTACGGACCATCCAAGGCGATCGGTGCGTCCGTAATAAAGGTGACGGAGGGATTAAAGTTAAATCCCTCCGTCACCTTTACGCCTTTACGAAAGTTAAATCCCTCCGTCACCTTTACGGTCCCGAAGAGCGCGTTATTAGAGCGACCCACACGGACCATCGGCTGTCGAGTGAGGTGTATGCCGAAGTCGAGGCGAGGTTCGCCCGTCACACAAAGCCCACCGGCGCCTATTTCGAGGCACCGATGCGCGTCGACGTGCTGATCAAACCGCCAGATTGAATCCTCATCCGGGCGCGGCCGGATGACTGTCTACAAACGGGGGAACGGCGAACGGAACGGGGTCAACGATCACTCAGCTGCCTTCTAAATCAACCGTTTGAGCGTTTATATTTCCATTACACAGTGACCCGCGATCGACGATGTCGCATCGCGCGCATGCTACCTGCACAGCGCCTTTACATTGTTCGACGTGCCGCTGTTTGTCGGGCTCTACGATCGCAAGGAGTTTGACGAACGCGCCCGGCGTCGTCACGCTGCTGCTCGATGGTCTACGGCCAATGCCCGCGCGTCAGTGATTACAACAACCCCTATTGGAACCAGCTTCCCGTAATGAACATGCCGATATGAACAGATTTGAAGCCGCCTACGCACGCTGGGTTATGGAACATCGCTTACTGATCATCGTGGTGTGCCTAGCCGCGGTCACCGCGCTCAGCTACGGCAACGTCAAATCGCGTTTCGATACGAGCTACCGCGTTTATTTCAGCGACGACAACCCTGAACTACTGGCATTTGAAAACGTCGTAGAACACCTACGCCAAAGACGACAACATTATCATCATACTCGCACCGCGGGGTGGCGACGTCTTCACGCGCGATAACCTCGAGGCGATCGAGGAATTGACCACGGCAGCGTGGCAAGTCCCCCATTCCAACAGGGTCGATTCGATCTCCAACTTTCAATACACCGAGGCGGAAGAAGACGACCTCATCGTGCGTGATATGGTCAAAGACGCGCAATCGCTGAGCGACGATGCGCTTGCGAAAATACGCTTGGCGGTACTGGCCGAACCGGCCCTCAACAAACGCCTCATCTCGGACCGCGGGCATGTCACGGGGATCAACATCACCATGCAAATGCCGGCCGCCGAGCGTGCCGAGGCGACGCCCTTGGTTGTCGAGTTCGTGCGCGACATGGTCACCGATTTCAAGAACCGACATCCGGGTATCGACGCCTATCTCACCGGCATGGTGATGATGGACCACGCCTTTTTCGAGGTAGCGTCGGATGATATGACGAAGCTCGTCCCGATTAGCTTTTTTCTGATGATGGGATTGATCGCACTGCTGGTCGGTGGTTTTTTCGGGACCCTTGTGACCTTGATGATCATCATATTCTCGATCTTCGCCGCAATGGGCGCTGGTGGGTATATCGGATTTCCCTTGACCGGCATGTCGGCGTCCACGCCCATTATCATTCTGACCGTTGCGGTGGCGAACTGCGTTCACCTGCTGGTCACCTTCCACCACGGCATGCTGCTGGGCGAACCCAGGCTGCAGGCCATGGAGGAAAGTCTCCGGATCAACGTGCATCCCGTGTTTCTTGCAAGTGCGACGACGGCGATCGGATTTATGACCATGAATTTCTCCGAGGTGCCACCCTTCGGCCACCTCGGTACCCTGGTATCGATTGGCGTTCTCGTCGCCTTCAGCCTCACCGTATCGTTTCTCCCCGCTCTCATGAGCCTGTTGCCGGTAAAGGTCCGACAAACCGCGCAAGACGACTACACCACGATGTCTCGATTGGCCGAATTCGTCATCGCCAAACGGCGTCGGTTGCTGTGGGTCATGTCGATACTCAGCGTCGTGACAGTCGCCAATCTGCCGCGTAACGAACTGAATGATATCTTTCTATATTACTTCGACACGTCGATTGCGTTTCGCGCCGACAGCGATTTCATGGTGGAAAACCTGAGCGGCGTCGATTCAATCAGTTACTCGATCCAAGCGGGGGAATCCGGCGGGATCAGCGACCCGGATTTTCAACGCGACGTCGAAAGATTCGCCGAATGGCTGGAGGCGCAGCCGGAAACGATTCACGTCGATCGTTTCACCAACGTCATGAAACGCCTCAATAAGAATATGCACGGGGACAACGAGAGCTATTACCGACTTCCCGGTGATCGCGACCTCGCCGCCCAGTACCTACTACTGTACGAAATGTCGCTACCCTACGGGCTCGACCTGAATAATCAGATCAATGTCGATAAATCATCGACTAAATTGACGGTAAGCATCGACACCATCTCGAGCCAGGAGATGATCAATCTGAACAAAAGGGCTTTGGCTTGGACGGCCGCTAATGCACCGTCATTCGCGTACACCGAAAGCGCGAGTGTGAGCCTCATGTTCGCCAATATTGGTCAGCGCAATGTCTACGCGATGCTCTTTGGCACGAGCATTGCCCTGGTCTTGATCTCGGGCATGCTGATCATCGCATTGCGCTCGTTGAAGCTGGGCTTTATCAGCCTATTGCCGAACCTTGCGCCGGCCGCGATCGGTTTCGGTATCTGGGGCATTTTCGTCGGCGAGATCGGGCTCTCGCTGTCAATTGTCGCCGGTATGACCTTCGGCATTGTGATCGACGATACTGTGCATTTTCTATCCAAGTATCTGCGCGCTCGCCGCGAGAATGGGCTCAGTCCGCCGGATGCCGTGCGGTACGCTTTTCGAACCGTCGGTCGGGCCCTCGTGGTGACCACCCTGACCCTAGTTGTCGGCTTCTCCGTATTGGCCACGTCTAGTTTCGAAATGAATGCAGGCATGGGTCTGATGACCGCCCTCATTATCACGCTCGCACTGATAATGGTATTTCTGATGCTGCCGCCCCTGTTGATGAAAATCGAGGAGAAAGAGACCGATGCGTCATTTGATAACGGCACTGCTGATCGCGCTGCTGCCGCTTAGCGCTGCGGCCGAAACCGCCGAAGAAAAAGGCATGGCCCATTCAGGAGGCCGATCGGCGTGACAGTGGCTGAACCAACGCCCGTCGAACTAGAACAGTTCGAATCCGGGCGCTAGCCCGCGGTAGCGATCCGCGCGCCGGACGTTTCCAGCGGCTCCACATGCGCATCCGGGATGGTGACATCCACGTGCGTACCACGCTCGGGCTCACTCTTGATATCAACGGACCAACCGAGTCGATCGGTGAGTCGCTTGACCATGCTCAAGCCGACACCGTGCCCGCTTCCCCGAGAATTCGACGCCCTGTAATAAGGCGTGAATATCCGTCCGAGGTGTTCCTTGCTCATGCCGATCCCGCTGTCGCGTATCGTGACGCCGGCCGCATGCACGGTAACTATAACCGTGCCTTCGTCGGTGTAGGCGCATGCGTTTCGAATCAGGTTTCCAAAAACGATCCCCGCGATTTTGGGCGGGCTGTCGACCACAAGCTCGACATTCTCGTTCAAATCCAGCGTTACCGGGGCGTCGTGGTAGATTATCCGGCATCGCGCGAGCTCATTCTCGATTACTTCATTGATCGAAGTCCTTTCGTTCCTGCCTGTGCCTTCGAAATCTCGCGCCAGCGCGAGTAAGGCCTCGGTCAGCTCTTCCATGTCCTGCGCGGATCGCTTGATCTTCCCGATCAAGGAGCGAGCCCCATCCTCCAGTGTTCCACGATTCAACAACGTGTCGCTAGCCATGCGAATGACAGTCAGAGGGCTTCTCAGTTCGTGGCTCGTCTCGCGCGTGAACGTTCTTTCACGCTCGACGAACTGGTCGACGCGGGCCATCAGGTGACGGAGTGCATTAGACAGGGAATGGATTTCCGCATCGTGTCCCTGCCCCTGATTCGCCGCATTGAAGGCCCCCAGATCCGGGGTTGCTACATCGATGTCCCGTACCGCACGGGCAAGACGTACAACCGGTGACACGGCACGACGCGCGATGCCGTAGGCGACCCACGCCGAGGAGTAAAGCACGATCAGCATCAATGCCAGCGGCATGATGCCGAAATAGGTTGCAAGCTCATTGACGTTGTTGGCGTCGAATACCAAATACAGACGCATGTCTTCCGACTCACTGACGTGCACCACGCCCTTACCAACCTGCATCGTCAAATCATGAATACCAAGACCGAGATTCTGGAATTCCTCTGGCGTGTTCGGCGCTCCGCGGCCGAATACGTATCCGATGAAGGTATTGGTATTTGGAGCCGGGGTGTCGCGGGTGATGTTGTAACGCGACCAGAAATAGTCGGCTTCTCGTTCCAGGGCGGATACGATCAAGAGTTCGCGAATCGCGAATTCCGCGAGGAATACACCGGCGACAGCCGTCGCGCTGATCAATACGATCTGTAGTATGAAAGCGCGCCACAAGCGCGCGTTCAGGCGCGGCTTGCGCTCATTCACCGGCGACGATTCTGAAGCCGGCACTGTGCACCGTATAAATCATGCGCCCCGTGAAAGGCTTGTCGACGACCTTGCGAAGGTTGTACATATGGCTGCGCAGCGCGTCGCTGTCTGGCGGCAGGTCTCCCCATATCGCGCGCTCAATGGCCCATCTGTCGACGACCTTCGGCGAGCGCTGCATGAGGACCGTGAGGATTTTAATGCCAATCGGCGATACCGTTAATTCGTGCGCCTCGCGCATGACTTTCAGCGTCTGAAGATCCAGCGTCAATTCGCCCACCCGCAGTAGCTCGCGCGCAATATCGCCCCGCCGGCGCCGGATGAGCGAGCCAAGCCGAGCTTCCAGCTCTTCCAGATCAAAGGGCTTGACCAGGTAGTCGTCCGCACCGCTTTCAAATCCCAATAGCTTGTCTTCGAGAGTATCGCGGGCGGTCAACATCAATACCGGCGCGTCGACGTGTGCGTCCCTGCGTAGCCGCCGACAGACATCGAGGCCGTCGATGCCAGGCAGCATCAGATCCAAAACCACGGCGTCGTAGTCGTTCTGGATCCCGAGATGGAGCCCGGTCACACCATCGGCCGCGTAATCGACCGTATACCCCTGATTTTCGAGGTAATCGAACACCATCTCCGCGATATCGCGGTGGTCCTCTATCAGCAATATTTCGCCGCCCGTCGACATGTGAAAACTCCTGTTCGTCAGCCCCGGGGCGTGCCCGAGCTCGTATATTGGGACTTTATACACCTGCGGCGGTTCGCAGCCAACGGCGCCGATCGCACTGATCCGGCATCGCCTGTGTCAACCAGTCCGGCCGCGGCGCGTTCAATCAGATATCTCCCAGGTGGTGAGAATGTCAATTTTCGTTAAGCGGTCCGCCCCGTGACGACCGTCACAACACGCCAAGGCGTCGATCTGGAAACTGTACTGCCGCTTTTTCTACCGCCGAACGATTTCACTAAAGGGTGCCCACAAATGCCTAAATGCTCCATATCCCGCTGCCTCATACTTTTGGTTCTGCTGGCTTTTTCGAGCGCGTTGTTCGCCGCAAATGGCGCTGCCGAGGTGATAGTGGTGATTGGCAGTGCCTGGACGGAAACCGAGGCGGGCGAGCGATTCTCTATCCTCGAAGGCCAGCAGATTTCGGCGGGCACGACACTCGTGACCGAAAATGGGGCGATTCAGCTTGCATTTCGGGACGGCGGGTTCATATCGATCCAGAAAAACACCCGTTTTCGTATCGAGCGCTTTGAATACAACGAGTCTGAAGACGGGGCCGAGTGGGCTTTGTTCGAACTCTTGAAAGGCGGCATGCGCGCGATCAGCGGAGCCATTGGCCATGCACGGGCCAAGCGCTACGGCCTACGTACGTCCTACGGGACGATAGGAATTCGGGGCACGGCCTACAACGTCCTGCTGTGCGAGGTGGAGTGCGTACTCGGCAACCGCAAAACATATATGCAAGGATTACACGCCGAAACGCTGGAAGGAACGATATTCATCGAGAATACGGCCGGCGTTCTCGATGTGCCGGCAGGTCGTTCCGCGCACGTGAAGAATGCGTTTACGCTCCCCGAATTCTCGACATTCTCGCCAAATTTCGTGCTCCGGAAAGCGCCGCCAACACCCGAAGAATCGGAAGGTGATGACGACAGCCCGGCGTCAAATAAAAATGGCGAATCAGCAGGTTCCCTTGCCGTTGCCGAACCGGCACCCGATGTGGCGACCGACGCGGAATCCTCACGCACCAATGACACACCGGCGATCCTAGCCACCGATATCCAAACGCACCACGTGCGGATACTTTCCCGTCCCGGCCGACCGCTGGTCGTCGGTACGAAAGCGGATATGACCCGGGCCCTGACGCTCGCTACGGCAGAAATAAATGGCAACGTCATGGCGCCCATCGTCGGCCTGAACGTACCGTCGATAACACGGGGTATCGTCACTGAGCGCACTGTTCCCCACTTGACGAGGAGCAAAGCGGCCGTCAATGCCCAAAGGGGCTCAACACCCCCCCGCGTTCCCCATGCGGTCAAGAACGCAAAAATCGCGTCGGTCAAGGCAATGATTGCGGCGCAGAAAGTAAACACCGTAGCGCTCGCCAATACTTCGGCAAAGGCGAATATCGCCCTAAAGAATCTGAATTCGATCAGCCACCCTCAGGCCACGGCAGGAACGATCCGTTGACCCCGATGTTTATTGCATGAACATGCCGAGCAAACCCGTCGCGACAATACTGGATACGACCGTCGACACGACGATGGTATTCGACACATCGCGCCGGCGAATACCGTACCGACTCGAGAAAATGAACGCATTGACCCCGGTCGGCATCACCGCCAACAAGACCGCCACGTGGAGCCAAACGCCCTCGATCGCGAGTAAGTGGCAGGTCGTCCAGACGGCCGCCGGAAAGACGAAATTCTTGAGGCCGACCAGCACAACGACCGTTCGGTAAGCTCCGCCCAGTTCGTATTGAGCGAGGCTGATGCCGAGCGCAACGAGTGCACAGCCCGGGCCCGCCGAGCCCACCAGTTCCAGAATTCGATCCGCGGACGGATGCAGTGGCAACCCCATCAGGTTCGCCGCCACACCGAGTGCGAGGCTCAGGATAACGGGATTGAGCATGGGTTTCGTCAAGGCCCGCAGTCGTGCCGCAACGCCCGCGACGTGCAGGTCGCCGCCGATTTCGGTTGTATAGGTCACGATCGGGAACATAAATGTGCTCTGCGTCGCCAGCAGAATAAACATCGGGACCGCGGCATCCGTGCCGAAGGCGGCGAGCGTCAAGGGGTAACCCAGCATCACCATATTGGAGTAACTGGCGGACATGCCGGCGATGCCCTCTTCGCGCCGCTGCCAAGAGAACCACGTGCTTACCAGCCGCATCGCGAGCCAGAACGTCGCGAAAGCAGGCAGATAGAAGGCAAGCAGGTAGCGCCATGGAATCTCCGCGGGTAACTCCGCGCTCGCGAGGATTCTAAACAACATCGCCGGGATGGCGAGGTAGTACATGAAACGAACGAGGGCAGTGCCGACCTCGGCACTGAACAGGCCGCCGCGGGCCAGAGCGTATCCCAGCACGGCCGTTCCGAACACGGGAATGACGACGGGAGCGACCGCATTCACCTCAAGCACCCGAATTCAAGCGGTGGAGACCGTATGGGCTGAAACCCAGGCCGCTCGCAGGCTTCAGTAAATGAAAACCCGGTGTCGGCCTGCAAGCCGTCGCCGGGTTAAAAGCGCTCTTCGCGATCGGTATCAGGCGGTGGCGGCGACGCGCTGCGTGTTCGATGCCTTGATCTTATCGGTGAAGTTGGGCCACACCTTCTCGGTTATAAGTTCGAGACTGCGCATGCACGCGTCGTGCGGCATATGGTTGTAGATGAACATCCAAAAATAGTCGACGGGGAGATGCTTTAGCAGATCCTCAATCTTCCGGTTGACTGTATCCGGGCTTCCGTGAATCAACAATCCGCGCTCAACCATGGCTTCGAACGTGGCTGGTACGTCGAAGGGACCTTCGCCCGGTGCTGCGAGCGCCGCGTTGAAACCGAAGGGCACGAAAAACTTCAGCCAGACGAACGGCCCGGCATCGCGCGCGATGGCCTCGGCCTCTTCGTCGGTATCGGCAACGATGACCTCGCGGCTCAGCGCCATGCCCTGCCCGAACTTGTAATCGAGGCCGGCTTCGTTGGCCGCTTCCAAACCCGCGCGAAAATGCTCTCTCACCACATCGTAATGCGTCATGATCGTCACCGGTACGATACCGCGCGACATACCCCACTTGATCGAGCGCTCCGAAGTCGCGAACGGCATGAACATGTCGGGGAGTTCCTTGTTGTAAGTCGGCGGCGCGATGCCGATTTCCTGGATATAGCCATCCTCGTCGCATCCCTGTCCGAACTCGCGCGCGACGGCCTCGGCGGCCCATTTGATGTCAGGCGTCGGAATCTGCCAGTGCTTGCCCTTAAAGCTGAAAGTATCGTTCTTCCACGCTTCGATGATGATGTCGAAATGCTCCTCGAAGAGCGATCGTTTGAGTTCTTCGTAATCTTCACCGGATGCCGGGTTGGCGAGCCCGATCTGCTGACCGAGCACGTTGACCCAGCGCGGCTGGTATCCGCGTGCAAATCCGGCAAAGATCCGGCCCTGCAGCATCTGCGAGGCCATGGCGATATCTTCGGCCACATTGATGGGATTCTTCGACGGCAGGACATTGCCCAGTTGACCGAACTTCATGTTCTTAGTCTGCATGCCGAAATAGAGGTCCAGCATGACGGGGTTGGTCGAGACTTCTTCGCCTTCGATGTGGAAGTGGTGCTCGGTAAAAGCGGTTCCGTAATACCCGTGTTCGTCCATGTACTGGATCTGCTCGGTCAGCTCGCGCAGCATCATCTGGTACAGGTCGGTACGTTTGCCGGCCATACCCTGTTCCATGTCTTTTTTGCGCCCGAGCGACGGAAGATAAAACGCGCCTACTTCCATAATTCTTTACTCCTGATCGTCCAGAGGCCGTGGGTCCCGCCCCGGGTGACCGTCGTGGCCGGATGGTAAGCAAGAGTACTACGCCGGCCGACTGAGCGTCTACTTCGGAAGCTCAACCAGATCAATGTAATAGCAGTCATTGCGGCGCTGCGGCGACCGCTTCGATCTCGAAATGCCACTCGGGCAATAGTAACTGCTTGATGAGCACGGCTGTGGACGCGGGTCGCCGATATGTTTCGCGCGAGCGGCGGCAAAGGCCGAATAATCGTCGGCATCGATGAGGTAAGCGTTTATTTTTACGATGTTTTCCGGTCCCATCCCGGCTTCGCCTAGACAGGCCATTAGGTTCTGCCAGGCTTGGTCGGCCTGCGCTTCCAGGGTATCGGGTAAGCTTCCGTCGGCACGCAAGCCCACCTGCCCTGATACGTACACGATTCGCGCGTTCGCAGGAATGACCACGGCATGGTGATAAGTATTCTTGAACGGCGCCATGATGGCGGCGGGATTAAGTTTTTCGAGCATCGACAGATGTCTTTGGGTGTTATGGCAGATTAATACGGGCTAGTTGGGCCAAGCTCACTTCAGTATAGTGTCGCGCTTGGCGACACGATGCCCTCCATCCTGATCATCGGCAGGCTCGTGCAATACCCGGTTTTTCGCCATACCGGCCCTAGCCCCTACTACGTCGATGCAAATGTCCACCACCGCAATACAAACGAAACCGACGCTGATGACCTCGGAACCTTATTACGAGGCGATCGGCGACGAAATCCAGGTCTTCGCCGCCGCGTACCGGAATCAGCTCCCGCTGTTGCTAAAGGGACCGACCGGCTGCGGCAAGACCCGGTTCATCGAATACATGGCGTGGTATTTGAAACGCCCGATGGTCACGGTCGCGTGTCACGACGACCTGACTGCCTCAGATCTGATCGGCCGCTATCTCATCAAGGGTGGAGAGACGGTATGGGTCGACGGTCCGCTCACGAGCGCGGTACGCAACGGCAGCATCTGTTATCTCGACGAGATCGTCGAAGCCCGCAAGGATACATCGGTGGTCATTCATCCCCTGTGCGACGACCGGCGCCTGCTGCCGATTGAGAAACTCGGTGAGCTGATTTCAGCGCCGCCTGAATTCTGTCTCACGATCTCCTACAACCCCGGATATCAAAGTGTGTTGAAGGACTTGAAGCAAAGTACCCGGCAAAGGTTCGTCGCACTTGAATTCAATTATCCGAACATGGAAATTGAGCAGACGATCATTGAAAAAGAGAGTGGCATCGATGAAGCCACTGCCCGCCAGCTGGTCAAATTCGGAGCCATGACACGTAATCTAAAAGGCAGCGGCCTGGATGAAGGTGCCAGCACACGGCTTCTCGTCAATGCCGCCAAGCTGATGGCCGAAGATATCAGTCCCGTGGTCGCAACCGACACCGCTGTCACTCAGGCATTGACCGACGACGAAGACATGCTGCGCGCAATACACGAATTGAGCCGCTCGGTATTCTAAAAAACGGGGCCGAAGTTTTTGCCAGGATAGACGGAATAGATCGACTTTAGCGAGCCGCTAGTACGCGCAGATAATTATTGGCAAATACCGTGTGAAACAAGGCGGCTCCCTAAATGCAACTCTACCTAAGCGAATCATTTCGCGGCCGTTGACGTGAGCGACGAATCGCGGCAAAACGTCTTGAACCGCATCCGGATCCGCAAGGATCTCGAAAAGTTCACGGGCGGAGCACTCGAGCGACACGGCCGGGTGGATGATTTGATCGTACGAATCGCGGCACTCGATCCCGGTGACCAGGAATTCATTTACGAATGGTCGCGGCTCATCGCGCGCTCAAATAACGAACTCGCCGCACATTTCGTCACCAAGGTACCCTCGGCCTTTGAGGCAATGGACGGTGATGGGGTGCTGGACTGGGTCGACCAGGCGATGACTGTTTTCGACAACCGGGGACTCGGTTTCGCGCTTGAGGCCCTCGAAGACGTCGAAGCATTCGCCGTCGATTACTCATCGCGACACATGCGCTGCGAGTTCGACGATGCCAGCACGTTTCTCCGGTATTTTGTACGCGGCCTGGGTGGGCGTGAATTGAGGATCGCGAGCGATCGCTCGACGTTCACCGACACCGAGTCACTGTTTCTTCCGGACATGCTAGGAATCTTTCCCGACGCGGAGCAGAACTTCAAGGTATACAAACTGACTGCCGTGCATCTATGGGCACAGACCTGGTACGGAACCTGGCGCTATCACGTGGTGGAAAAACTGATTCGCCATTTCGAGATCGACGCGGTAATCTCAATCTTCAATCGCCTTGAATGCCTGCGGCTCGACGCCTGTCTGGCGCGCGATTTCCCTGGCTTGGGACGCGAATTCGAAGCCCTTGGGCGGCAAGACCCCGATACGGCGGCGCAATGGCAAGCCTGGATCGAACGCGCGGCCGAACTGCTGCGTCCCGGCGCGACCGCCGAGGATTCGCTTCGAATGATCGACGAATTCAGAGATCTGCCCCTGCCAACGCTCAAGCACTACCAGGGTGAGATGTTCGCTGCAAAGGTTCGCGAGGCGATGTTTGCCCGCATCGAGCGCGAAAAAAAGGAGTTTCAACGCCTGCTCCGCGAAATGCGTGACAGCGAGGAGGCGCCACAAAGCGGCGATTCACCCGACGAGTCACAGAAGAACCTGATCGATATTCTGTTATCGGAGGAGGACGGCGGGCCGAACTCCGAATTGGATTTCCAGGTGACGATGGATGGTGAGGGCGTCGACGTATCCGACCACCTAAGGGATTTGGTGGGCTCGATCCTCCAGGACTTCGCTGAAATACCGAACGACCACATGAAGCCCATGGACCTCGGCGAATACCGCAACGATCTACAGCCGCAGACAGGTGATGCCGATTCCGACAACGCCTTGGACCCCGAGGCGAGAGGATCCTTCAAGTACCGTGAGTGGGACTGCGTGCGTCAACGCTTCAGAGAGGATTTTTGTACCCTGCGCGAATTAGCTGTCGCCCCTGGTGACGAATCCTTCGTTGATGAAACCTTGCACAAGCACCGCGGGCTCCTCAAGTCGATCAAAAAAACCTTCGAGGCGGTGCTCGGCGAATCGCGGCTGCAGCGGCGTCAGTCTGACGGTGACGACATCGATCTCGATGCCATCGTCGAGGCCTACGCGGATGTCGCCAACGGTCGCGAGATGAGCGAGTACCTTTACACGCGCTACCGTAATCAGGAGCGTAGTATCGCGGTCATGTTCATGGTCGATATGAGCGGTTCGACCCTCGGCTGGGTTAACGACGCTGAACGCGAAGCCTTGGTCCTGTTGTGCGAAGCGCTCGAAATGCTCGGCGACCGCTATGCGATTTTCGGATTCTCGGGGCGCACCAACAAGCGCTGCGAGGTCTACCGGATCAAGGACTTCGAGCAAGCCTATAACCTGGATGTCAAGCAGCGAATCAGCGGCATCCGCCCCAAGGCCTATACGCGGATGGGCGTAGCGATCCGCCATTTGGGACACCTGCTGCACCTGACTCACGCCCGCACCAAGCTGTTGATTACCCTGTCCGACGGGCGGCCGGAGGACTACGGCGGTTACAAGGGGAAATACGGTATCGAGGACACGCGCCACGCATTACTGGAGATGAAACAGGGCGGGATCCATGCGTTTTGTATTACGATCGACAATGAAGCGCAGGAATACCTGCCGCATATGTATGGCTCCGCGAACTACGCGGTGATCGATGAAATTCACAAGCTACCCAAGAAAGTCGCGGACATCTACCGCCGACTGACCACCTGAGCGTTAGTAGGCTGGTGAAAAACTCCGTTTTTTGTCAGCCTGTGTCCGGTACAGGGACGTACCAGCATCCATCGAGCACGTAAGTGCCCGATGGATGGAGCGCAACGGAAACTGCGTTTTCGTTGTAGCGAGGTGAAAAATGTCAGGAAGGCATTTTTCACCAACCTGTTAGATCAATTCTGCGCGACGGACAGTGGTGATAAATTCGCGATAAATGCGATTACCGACCGTCCCAGCGTCGAACCGGGTTTTCAAGAACGCCGATCGGCGGTATTTCGATACGCACTTGATCGCCGGCCTGTAGAAAACGCGGAGGATCAAAGCCGGCACCGACCCCCGCGGGTGTTCCGGTCGCAATGACGTCACCCGGGTAGAGCGTTACCCCGGCCGAGATCGACTCGATCAGTGCCGGAATACCGAACATCAGCCGCCCGGTATTACCGTCCTGGCGCAACTCTCCGTTGATCCAGCAGCGGATCGACGTGTCACTGAGATCCAGCAGGTCCCGCGTAATTGCGAACGGGCCCATGGGGCAAAACGTATCCTGCGATTTCCCGAGCAGCCACTGCTTGTGGTTTTTTTGCAGGTCGCGCGCAGTGACGTCGTTGATGATCGTATATCCCCAAACGTAATCCATTGCGTCGACCTGCGGAATCGAGCGACCCTTGCGGCCGATAATGACGGCCAGTTCAGCCTCGTAATCGAGCTCCTTCGTCACCCGTAAATCGTGCTGAATCGAGGCACCGGTGGCGATGACGCATTCGGGCAGTTTGGAAAATATAATCGGTACTTTGGGTGCCTCCGCGCCGCCGCCGGTGCTATCGAAACCCGCGTTGGCGATTTCCTGAACATGTGCGTAGTAGTTCTTTCCGACGCACAGGATATTGCGCCGCGGGCGCGGGATGGGCGCGAGTAATTCGACTTCGCTGGAATTTAGAGGGTGGTCAACGTCACGCAAGGGCAGCAGGGTTTGATCGACCCCGAGCAGGGCCAGCAATCCGCCCGCTGCGCGTTCGGGCGGGATGTCGAACGGCGTAATGGCAGAACCGTCCTGGGACAACACACCGACTTCGATGCGTGTCTGAGTCCTATATGTGGCGATCCGCATATTCCCGGGATCCTCGTGACCTCTTTTTTTAACCCATTATTTTGAGAGCTGCGGGATCGTTCATATTGGGTGCTGTTAGCGATCCTAACGCGGCAATGGGTTTCTGCCCAGTAACCAGGAGTCGCTGCAAAACTCCTGATGACTTAAAGTCGAACCACACGGGCTTCAAACAAGCGAAGTTTATCCGTAATAGGCGAGCACCCCCAGCCAGGCGATCTCATTGGGGATCCTTTCGAAGGGGTTCAAAGCTGCGGCAGCAGGCGGGTGAGATGGGCAGGATAGGTGTTGCAACGCGGTATGAAGGTCCCGGAAGACATAAGTCCGGTGCTAAAGAATGGGCACACTTGCGTCGATAAAGGCCGACATATGGCGACCTCCGAGAAAGACCGGCTCGAGGATTGGAAAGACAAATATTTCAAGTCCCTCAACGAGATCGACGAGAAGGAACGCAAACAGTCCGAGCAAATCGCCCGACTGAGCCGGGATATGCTCGCCCTGCTCTCCCCTCTACGCGGGCATGACGCGGTATTCGATCGCGAATTCGACGCCGTTTCGAATTTCCGCGATATTCACGATGCCACTGAACAAAAGCGTCTGCGGGCACTGGTTGATGCCGGCGAACGCCTTGCCACAGAACTTTCGGCTGCCGGTCCATCGGCTACAAAAATGCCGGCTCCTGATCCTGTACCCGAGGTTGCCAAGGAACCGCCGTTCGTCAGTCGCATGCAGCAACTTGCCGACGCGATCGACGTTCCCGAAGATTCGCGCAAACTGTTGCAGAATATCCGCGATCGCTTGGGTGATGCCGGTGATCAGATCGACAACGCCGAGATCGTGGCATCGGTCGCGGCCGGTTTGTCCCAGATTTTCGACGCGAACGGCATGCAAAACGTGCAGGAAGCGCGCGATTCCGTACAGGCACTGATCGATCACCTATCCTTGCCTGAATCCGCGCACGCGGGACTTGCAAAATTTACAAGAAAATTGCAGTCAGCCAACGACCTGGGCTCGATTCGTACGTTTGCAAAGGAGCTCGCCGATTTTCTCGTCAAATACGTCAATTCACTGCAGGGAGAAATATCGGGGCTCAACGACTTTCTGGTCGAGATCAAAGCACAACTGGGCATGGTTTTCGAACACGTTGCAACGGAGGATAGCGAGCGCGTAGAGGCGGCCGCGGCTCGCGCCGAATTGGATACATCGGTTCGCGGCAGTCTCGATGATCTTCGAATACACATCGATGAGGCTGCCGATATGGATCAGCTCAAACAGGACATCCAGCAGCAACTCGCCGCCATCGACGGCAACGTGACGGCGTTCATCGAGGTCGAATCCAAGCGCGTGGCAAAGGCGGAAAACCGAACGCGGACGCTGACTGCGGCGATTAAGGAACTCGCAGACGAATCCGAAGTCTTGCGCGGCAAACTCGAAAATGCACGCAAGCGCGCAGTGCGGGATCCCCTCACTGAATTACCCAACCGGCTGGCCTATAACGAACGCTTGCGCGCCGAATACGCGCGCTTTCAACGAAGCGGTGGAAGCCTCTCCGTCGTGGTAGTGGATATTGACAAGTTCAAATTGATCAACGATACCTACGGACATCAGGCCGGTGATCGCGTGCTCAAACATCTGTCCCGCGAACTCAATAGCCAGATTCGAAAACAGGACTTCTTCGGCCGTTTCGGCGGCGAGGAGTTCGTCCTGATCCTGCCAGACACCGATCGAAACAGCGCGGTCCGTCTGGCTGACGCGCTACGCTCGCATATCGAGTCCTGCCGCTTCAAGTACAGGGACGAACCGGTAAAGGTTACGATCTCCTGTGGGATCGCCGAATTTGGCACGGGCGAGAGCACCGATGCCGCGTTCGAACGCGCCGATGCCGGACTCTATGCGGCTAAAAACAACGGGCGCAACCGTTGCGAGGCGCTCTAAGCGGGTGACCGGCGACGTGGTACGCGTCAAGCGTTCAAGATTCGAACAATTCGGAGAAAAATGTTCGCATCGCTGCCCAGGACCTGCGGTCGGCCTTCGCATCGTAGCGAAGTCCGTCCATTCCCGCGGCATCCGCGGCCGGATTGGTGAATGAGTGCCTTGCGCCGGCGTGATAAGTCATCTGCCAATCCACCCCTGCGCTATCTAGCGCGGCCTGAAAATCGGCAACCCGCTCCGCGCGAACGAATGAATCAGCTGCCCCGTGCTGCACCATAATGCGCGCAGTTATAGCCGATGCCTCAGCCGGGGTCGGCACCGGCAACGAGCCGTGAAAACTGACGACGCCTAAGACGTCACTACCGCTGTAGGCGAGTTGCATGACCGACGCACCGCCGAAACAATAGCCAATAGCCGCGGTTTTACCGGCGTCGACGCGTGGGTGGGCTTTCAACAGCTCATGCGCTATCACCGCGCGTTTTTGCCAGCGCTCCGTGTTTGCTGTAATGATCCCGACCCACTCGCCCGCCTGCTCAGGATGTGTGGTGACCTTGCCTTTACCGTACATGTCAACGGCAAACGCCGCGTAGCCCAATTCCGCAAGTTGCCTTGCGCGCCGTTTGGCATAATCGTTGAGGCCCCACCACTCGTGTACGACGAGCACACCTGGGCGTTCGCCAGTCGTTGCGTCGTTGTAAAAAATGACGCCTTCGAGCGACGTTCCACCGTGTTCATAGGCAAGGATCTCTTCCTGGATCTCGGCCGGGACGGTGCTCGGAACCGCCCATGAAAAAACGACTAGCAGCAGCGCTGCGCGCGACACTTCCATCATGCTTTCCGTTTTAGGAACCTCTGAATAAGTCATGGCACATCTGCCTTGCCCATGAAATCGCGGAGCCTTACGTTACGAACCTTAGCCCTAGTCCCCGCTATGGCCTGCGATTCGTGCCTTGATCTGCACAATCTTATGAATAATTCATGACGCGCCCTGACTTATTCAGAGGTTCCTTTATTTTTTAAACCGACCGTGCCGCGGTAATACTACGCCGGCGATCCGCTGATGTAGTGCTCCAATTGATCAATAACGAATTCCTGCTCGGCGATAATCGCTTTTACCAGATCACCTATCGACAATATCCCAATGATCTGATCGTTTACAAGCACCGGTAGGTGGCGGATTTTTTTGTCCGTCATCAACGCCATGCAGTCGTTGACCGTCTGCTCCGGCGCTATGTGCAGTACCGTCGTGGACATGATCTCGGCGACTGTCGTGTCACGAGAAGAGCGCCCCTGAAGTATTACTTTACGTGCATAATCGCGTTCACTAACCAATCCGACCATTTTACCGTCGTCGATTACGACGAGCGCACCGATCTCCTTTTGGGCCATCAGCTGCAGCGCATCGTAGACCGTCGCATCGGAATGAACGGACCATACCTGTCGGCCCTTACCTTCGAGTAACTGTTTCGCGGTTTGCATACACACCTCCTGACCAACGGACAAGAATTCCTGCTTATCACAACTTTAGTACACCGTGGGGATATCGATCCAGCTACGACGCGTGAGGACCCCTGAAATCCCCGCCCCGCGGGGCGAACGAGTTGATCGCATCGGACGGGCGTCGGGCGCGCAGAGCCACTAAGCTACGTTTTGGCTCAACGTCACCGCCGTTGTTCGGCCGGCCGCCCGCACCGGCAAAGGCGGTATACTAGACACCGAGCGCCGGCAGCACCGTACCGGCACAGAAGAAACCCTAGCAGCCTGTCAGACTTAGGAAGAATCTACTGCGTCGTTGGGTTAGCGGTCCAGATGCGCCATGGTTTTCGTTAAATAGCCCCACTATTCGCCTCAAACCATGACACATCTGGACTCGCTCTCCCAACCGCCTCGCTACGATTCCCTAAGTCCGACAGGCTGCTAGCCCAACACCCATGTTTGCTAGCGTCCTGATTGCCAACCGCGGCGAAATAGCCTGCCGCGTCGAACGCACCGCGCGCGCTCTCGGCCTGCGTACCATCGCAGTGTTCCATCACGAAGATCGAAACGCACCCCACGTCGCAATGGCCGACGAAGCGCATTTATTGCAGGCGGAAGTGCCGATCGCCGCCTACCTCGACATCGAGCAAATCATCGGCATCGCAAAAGCCGCTGACGCCCAGTGCATTCATCCGGGGTACGGCTTTCTGGCTGAAAATGCCGCCTTCGCAGAAGCGGTGGAAGGCGCGGGTCTCACCTTCGTCGGGCCACAACCGGATGTGATTCGTCTGATGGGCGACAAGATACGTTCGCGGGAATTCGCCGAAAAATTGGGGGTGCCGGTCGCGCCGAGCGTGCAACAAGACGACGACCTCGATGCCTTCGTCGTCGCCGCGACGCAGATTGGCTTCCCGCTGTTGATCAAGGCGGCGGCCGGCGGTGGCGGCAAGGGCATGAGTATCGTGCGCAGCGCGAATGAGTTCGCCGAACGCGCCCGCATCGCAACAGGTGAGGCCGAGCGGTATTTCGCCGACGGGCGGATATACGCCGAACGCTATGTCGAACGTCCCCGCCACATCGAAGTGCAGGTACTGGGCGACGGTAATGGCGCAGTCATCCATCTTTTCGAGCGCGAGTGCTCTGTACAACGTCGTTTTCAGAAAATCATCGAAGAATCCCCGGCGGCGGCGCTGGATCGCGAACTGCGCGATCGTATCTGCGCTGCGGCGGTCGATTTGGCGGTCAACTCCAAATACCGTAACGCGGGCACTGTGGAATTCATTCTCGCACCCGATGGCGAATTTTATTTTCTTGAAATGAACACGCGGCTACAGGTAGAGCACCCCGTCACCGAAATCGTCTGCGGCGTCGATCTCGTCGAAGCGCAGCTCCGTATCGCGGCTGCCGAGGGGCTGCCCTGGCAACAGGGGGACATTAGACAGTCGGGGCATGCAATCGAGTGCCGCATCTGCTGCGAAGAACCGCAGAATGATTTTCACCCTGCCACCGGCACGGCCCAAATCCTCCGTTTACCCGATGCTGAAAGCGCCCGCTTCGACGGCGGCATAAGCGAAGGCCAGGTGATCACAGCCGCGTTCGATTCCATGGTTGGCAAGCTGGTATGCAAAGGCAAGGATCGCGAGGATGCGATCGATGCGAGTCTGAGGGCACTGGACGATCTCATCCTGCTCGGCGTCAGCACCAACGTCGACTATCTGGGGTCGATCCTCCAACACCCCGCGTTTCGGGCGGGGGAATTGCACACCGGGTTCGTCGAGGAACACGCGACCTCGCTGTCGCCCGCCCCACTTGATGAGGCCGATCGCGCCGCCGTATTGATCGCGGCCGCGCTGGCCGTCGACGAATTCCACAAGCTGGTATACGACACCCCGGAACCCTATGCATCCATGAGCGCCTGGCGGAACTGAACGATGGCGATGAGCTTTACATTTACCCTCGATGGCGAAGATCACGAGATCAGCATCCTCGCGCGCCGGCCGGATCTGAGTTTGAGCATCGACGGATTAGCTTACAAAGTATCGCAGGCGCCCGCCCCGGATGAAAACCGCGTATCACTGACCGTGGACGGCCGCAATTACCAGATATGGCGCACCTGGGAAGGCGACCGCATCCACCTTCGCATGGGCGCGCGGACATTTTCGGTCGGCTATGAAGACGCCATCCTCGCGGCCCAGCATCATGCTGGGGGCGACGATATTTTACGTGCCGACGTGCCAGGCGTCGTCGTCACCGTACATTGCGAAGAGGGCGGTAATGTGTCGAGCGGTGACATCTTGATGGTCATCGAATCGATGAAAATGCAGGTCAACATCGTTGCTCACCGCGACGGCATTATCGAAACCGTGCACGTCGGCATCAATGAGAGCTTCGAGAAAGGCACGGAGCTGATATCCATGCACGCGGAAAGCTGATGGCGCGTATTCGCTCCAGCATTCAAACCGGTTCGGCGGAATTCCGACGCTTCTACGCACATAACAAAAAACTTGCGGAAGAGTTGCACGAGAAGCAGCGCGCGGCGCGGTACGATCGACCGCAAAAGGACATCGATCGGCTCGCCGGTCACGGCAAGTGGATGCCGCGCGAACGCATCGACAAGCTTCTCGATCCCGGCACGCCGTTTCTTGAATTTTCAACCCTTGCGGCGAACATGGCTTACGGTGGCGACGCACCGGGCGCAAGTTGCATCACGGGCATCGGCATGGTCAACGGGCGCGAGCTTATTCTTCACGCCAATGATTCCAGCATCAAGGGCGGTGCGTGGTATCCGTTGACGGTAAAAAAGATCGTGCGCTGCCTCGACATCGCTATCGAGAATCGGCTGCCGGTCGTGCATCTGTGCGACAGTGCCGGCGGCTTTCTGCCGATGCAATCGGAACTGTTTCCCGACAAGCACATGGCCGGGCGGATGTTTCGCAACCAGTGCGTGTTGTCGAAGCTCGGCGTTAAGCAACTGGCCCTGGTATTCGGTCACGGCACCGCCGGCGGCGCCTACATCCCGGCCTTGTCCGATTATTCGGTCATCGTACGCGGCACGGGCGCCGTGTTTCTTGCGGGGCCGCCCCTGGTGAAAGCGGCGACCGGCGAGGTCGTGACCGCTGATGAGCTGGGAGGCGCAGATCTGCATACTCAGATCAGCGGCACCTGCGACTATCCGGCGAATTCCGAAGAAGAAGCCATCGCGATCGGCCGCGAGATCATCGGGCAGTGGGAGCACACCACGAAATGGCCGCTGCAGCAGGATCCGGTGGAGGAGCCTTATTACGATCCCGATGAACTCTATGGGATCATCCCGGATGACATCAAAAGAGCATTCGAAATGCGGGAGGTTATCGCTCGAATCGTCGACGGCAGCCGATTTCACGAATACCAGCCGGCCTATGGCACGACGCTCGTGTGCGGCTACGCCAACGTCTGGGGTTTCAAGGTCGGCATCCTCGCCAACAACGGGGTGCTGTTCAATGACAGCGCGCTGAAGGGCGCGCATTTCATCGAGTTGTGCAACCAGAACAACACGCCCCTCGTGTTCCTGCAGAACATCACGGGCTACATGGTAGGACGCGAATACGAGGCGAAAGGGATCACGAAGGACGGCGCCAAGATGATCATGGCACAGGTAGGGTCACACGTCCCCAAATTCACGGTCATGTGCCACGGCTCCTTCGGCGCCGGTAATTACGGCATGTGCGGTCGCGCCTACGACGGACGTTTTCTCTTTTCCTGGCCTAACCACCAGATTGGCATCATGGGCGGCGAGCAGGCGGCGAAAACCCTGGCCGATGTCAAGCAGCGCCAGCTCGAGCGGCGCGGTGAAAAAATCGAGCAAAGTGCCTTGGACGCCGTCTATCACGAAACACTCGAAGCGTATCAACACCAGATGTCGGCCTACTACGCGACTTCGGAGTTATGGGACGACGGGATACTCGATCCCGTGGATACGCGCAATGCGCTCGGTATCGCGATCAGCGCGTCACTGAATGCGCCATTGAACGAGCCAGGGTATGGAATTTTCAGGTTCTAAGGATTGCGCTCGAGCACATTGTCAGCGCGCATCACTTTAATTTACGCGCAATCCCCGGCGGGCGTCAGTGGTTACGCCTGGCGCGGCGCAGGAACATTATTCCCGACAGTATCAGCAACGGCGTCATCGGCTCGGGGACGCCGGTGTTAGGCGGTTGCGGAGGCACAGGGATCATCTCGGCGTCGTGTGAGAAAGGAGCGAATTTGTTGACGTCGATATCCAACTGACTTTGCCAGAGCTTCGTTTCGATGTTATAGAGATCGAAATGCAGACCGAAACCTGCGGCAAGCCCCGCCGTATCCAGTAAAAACTCCTCGATGTAGAGGTCGTTACCCGCCGGCAGCGGGTTCAGACCCGGGTCGTCCTGCGAGTTGTAGCTGCCGATCGTGGTGCCACCAAACGTGAAAGCGATTTCGGCGAACCAGGTTTCAAAAATGCCGTGACGTGACAGATCGCCGCCATCAGGATCCGCACCGAGCCCCAGCAAGGCGTCGTCCATCGGCGGCACGCCGAAGATCATATCCGTTTGGCTGACGGTGGTTCCGGCAATCGTGAAACTGCCGAAGTTCGGCGCGGGCTGCTCTGCCTGGGCCGGCGTCAAGGCGATCGATAGATAAAACATCGGATCGCTGAAACCATCGACGTCAGATACTTTTCCGAGCGCGCGTAGGGTAAAACCCTGGTTCACCGTCACGATGGTTTCGGTGCCCGTGAGGTAAAACGTGCTCGGGCTGTCGATATCGAGTTGCAGCGTAGGGACCGCCGCTACCGGCCCGGTCACGAGCAGTAGTATCGCGCAGATCGTTGGGAGGTGATTCGTCGTATTCGTCATCGCTGTCTCGCGGAAATCGCCGGGCTGGCCGATTTAGAGCAATTATCGAGCCATTTATAAGAATCTTTTAAATTCAGAGACTTAGTGGATTCGTTACAAGTTGTATCTTGCCATTTGTAAAGAATACTAGACAGTTTTCGGGCATCCATCACGGATGATTGTTTACTCGCGGTTAAATTCTCATAAGTTTCAATAAACTATATGAAAAAAGAAATGTGTATTCTGCTGTCAACGTTTTTTACAGCACGTGTGGCTGCACTAGAATTCGATCTGCAGCGCTTTCTCCACGGCATCGATTTTTCTCACCGCATCGAGGGTTGCCTCGGTCAGCGGTCGCGAGATGCCGATCAGAGCGATGGCGCGGTTGCCGCCGTCTGCGATCCCGACCTGCATGCGCGAGATATTGATGCCTTCGCGGCCGAGCAATTCACCCAATGCGCCGATCACCCCCGGTCGGTCGACATGCCGCGTGAACAGAACGTGGCCTTCCAATGTCGATTCGATGGCGTAATCGTTGATCCGCAACAAGCGCGGGTGACGTTCGTCGAATATCGCGCCTTCCAGGGACAATTCACCCTGCTCCGTAATACCGGTAATGCGGATCAAGGAGACATAATCCCTGGAGTCAGCCGAACTCACTTCGACCACGTGGATCCCCTGGCGGCGGGCCAGGTGTATGGCGTTGACCTGGTTAACCGGCACGGCATGGTGTTCGCACAGCAGGCCGACCATGGCAGCGCTCGCGATCGGGTGGGTATCGAGTTTCGCCGCCTCGCCGTAAACGCCGATTTCCGCTGATGTGAATGGCGCTTCGGCCATCCGGCAAAGCAGGCGGCCGAGCTTGCGCGAAAGTTCCATGTAAGGCTCGAGTCTGCGTAGCTTCTCAGGCGCAATACTCGGCACGTTGACGGCGTTAACAACTTCACCACGCAGCAGAAACGCGGCGACCTGGTGGGCGATCTCGACGCCGACGGCCGTTTGCGCTTCGAGCGTGGACGCACCCAGATGCGGCGTGAACTGAATGTTGGTCTGCGCGAAAAGCGGTGATTCCCCGGGGGGTTCGTGTTCGAAAACGTCCAGAGCCGCGCCTGCGAGATGTCCTGATTTCACGGCTTCGATCAGCGCCTGCTCGTCGACCAGTCCGCCGCGCGCGCAATTGATCAACCGCGCGCCCGGTCTCATTGACTTCAGGCGCTCGCTGGAGACCAAGCCGCGGGTCTCGTCAGTGACGGGGCAGTGCAAGGTCACATAGTCGGACGCTGCGATCAACGCGTCGATATCCATCTTTTCGACGCCGCGTTCAACGAAGGTATCTTCTGTGACAAATGGATCAAATCCCACGACGCGCATTTTCAAGCCGCGGCATCGATCCGCGACCAGGCGTCCTATGGTGCCGAAGCCGACGATGCCGACCGTCTTGTCGGACAACTCGGTGCCAAGGAAATTATTCCTCTCCCACTTGCCGCAGCGAACCGATTGATCGGCGGCGGTCAAGTTGCGGCTCAAGGAGAACATGTGAGCGATCGCAAGTTCCGCCGTCGTGGTCGCGTTGGCATCCGGGGTATTCAATACGACAATGCCGCGCTCCGTCGTCGCATCAAGGTCAATATTATCGACACCGATGCCGGCGCGACCAACGACTTTGAGCCGCTTTGCGGCGTCGAGCAGTTCGCCCCGGATTTTCGTCGCGCTGCGAATGATGATCGCGTCGGCATCCCGAACGTGCGGGATGGCCTCCTCCACGCTTAAACCCGTCAGGCAATCAATGGCGATCTCGGCATACTGTTCGAGCGCAGCGATGCCTTCGGGCGCGAGCTTATCGGCAACGAAAACCTTGTACATCAAACTTGCCCCGGCTGCTGGATTCAATCGGTCACGGTTTCCGGCGCGACCTGCGCATAGGCCCACTCGAGCCACGGGATCAGCTTCGCTATATCCTCGGACTCGACCGTGGCGCCCCCCCAGATACGCAGGCCGGGCGGCGCGTTTCGATAGCCGTTAATGTCGTAGGCGACACCCTCCTCATCGAGTAAGGTGGACATCCGCTTGCTTGCGACGGCCTGTTCATCGCTGTCGAGTGCGAGAAACCAGGGTGCCCTGATTGTCATGCAGATCGAAGTGTTCGATCGCGTCTTCTCCTCACTGGCCAGAAAATCGATCCACGGTGTCGCTTCGACCCATTCAGCTATCACCTCGAGGTTCTGCTGCGATCGTGCACACAAAGCGTCGAGTCCGCCGACCGCTTCAGCCCATCTAAGCGCGTCGAGATAATCCGCCACGCATAACATGGACGGCGTGTTGATCGTTACGCCTTCGAAGAGTCCTTCGTCGAGCTTACCTTTTTTGACCAACCTGAACAGCTTCGGCAGC
Source organism: Gammaproteobacteria bacterium (assembly GCA_963662545.2). Lineage (GTDB taxonomy): Bacteria > Pseudomonadota > Gammaproteobacteria > JAYYZW01. Next base: position 1,418,919 of record CAXXLL010000002.1, on the reverse strand, counting down.
GGCCGCGGCGGCTGATAGGTCGTCAGGCGATCCACCGCGCGCGGACCGAGGACGATGATGCCGTGAGCGGCTTCGCTGCCGAGTGCCTTCTGCCAGGAGAACGTGACGACATCGAGCTTGCGCCATGGTAGCCGCATGGCGAATGCCGCCGAAGTCGCGTCGCAAATGGTAAGCCCTTCTCGATCGTCGGGTATCCACGCTCCGTCAGGCAGCTTGACGCCACTGGTCGTGCCATTCCATACGAAGACCGCGTCGCGCGCGAAATCGACTCGTTCGAGATCGGGTAATTCGCCGTAAGCTGCAGTCAGCTTTCGCGCATCCTCGATCTGCAGGACGTCGATCACATCCGTCACCCATTCCAGACCGAAACTTTCCCAGGCCAACACGTCGACGCCGCGCGTACCGAGCAGGTTCCACAGGGCCATCTCGACGGCGCCCGTATCGGAGCCCGGGACGATACCAATGCGGTAGTCGTCCGGTACCTCGAGGATCCCCCGAGTCTGATCGATGACCTGCTTGAGGCGCGCTTTGCCGGGCTTGGAGCGATGCGAGCGCCCGACGAGCGCATCCGCGAGAACAGCCGTCTCCCACCCCGGTCGCTTCGGGCAGGGACCGGAAGAAAAACACGGATTGGTTGGTTTCGCGGCGGGCTTATCCATCGAACAATTGCCGCGTTTGCGGCAGTGCAATACGAAGGCGGGCATTGTACTGGGCGCGCGAGCGAACACAACGTCGCCGGACCGAATGAGGTGCTGTGGCGCGGTAACATAGCGCCATCGGTTAAGGAAGCTCTGAATAAATTATGGTGCGGGTGAATTGTGCATGAAATCGTGCAGATCAAGGCACGAATCGCAGGCAATAGTGGGGACTATTGGCAAGATTCGTAACGTAAGGCTCCGCGATTTCAAGCGCAAGGCAAGTGTGCCATAACTTATTCAGAGATTCCTTAAGCAGACGGTCGCACCGTGAACATCAATCTGTGGTCTCTCGGCAAAGTTTGGGCGCGCGACAACCGAGTACTCGTGGTCACGGCCATCCTCTTGTGGGCACTCGGCACGCTCCGCATTCTGCCCGGCCTGAGCGACGGCGTGTGGCAGGATGAAGCGGCGACGCTCTTGCTCTACGCCAATCAGGAATTCACCTACCCCTTCACCGTCTATCCTCAACCCAACAATCACATGCTGTTCAGCGGCGTGCTGTCTTGGACCTGGGAACGCGGGGATACGCCGGCGCAGATCAGAATGCTGCCCCTTTGGACCTGGTTCACGACACTCATCGCGATCACGATCACCGGGATTCGGATACTCGGGCCCCGCGCGGGCTTGATCGGGCTCGCGGTATTCTGTGGAAGTTCGGTCACCGAGGCCTTTGCGCTCGAACTTCGCGGCTACGCGTTTTCGTGGCCCTGGATCCTGCTCATGGCCGCAACGGTGCTGCCTTTCTTGAACGGTTCAAACCGCCTGGCAGGGCTTGGCTACGGCGTCGGCGCCATCGGATGTACCGCGATTATGCCGACGAACATCCTCGCCGGCGGCGTTTGCCTGAGCTGGGCGGTTTTCAATCGCATCATCGGGCGCAATTCCGTCCCGGCAGGCTGGCGGGCGCGATTCGCGGTAGCCCTCGTGCTCAGCGTCGCCGGCCTCGGCATTTATTTGGCTGTCCTGGACGACGTTCGTATGCACGCCGCCGCGGGTTGGAGTGCCTGGGCCAATGGCCGCATTTTCATCCACTGGTTCAAGAGCACGCTCGGGGAATTCGTATGGTTGACGCCGTTGATGGCAGCGGGTCTTCTGGCTTCGCTGTGGCGTCTCTTCCGACGCCCGACTCATTTTCAAGCAGACGCCGGGACGCTGCTCTTCCTCGCCTTGTTCACGGTCATCGCCGCCACGCTTGCGCTGTCGCCGGTCGCGCTGTTTCCGAGAACCTTTGTTCCGCTGCTTCCTTTGTGGTGCCTGACCGTGGGCGGATTGATTTCGAGCGGTCTCGACCTGCTGTTTAATCGATGGGCATTTGAGCGCCTGAAATTTGCAGCTGGCGGTGCGATCGGTGTTTTTGCCCTGGGGCACTTCACGCCACCTTGCAGCGGCGACGCGCGAAATGGTTCCGCAGATCTGTGCCAGCAGTTCTATCATCAGGAATACTTCCCGGGCCGGGCGCTGGCCCAACTGGACGAGTTATTCGGCGGTTCCAACCTACCCCTTATGTTGGATACGGAAGCGGCCTGGGCGCTCGGTTTCGCTTATTGGAACCGTCCCGGTGCCGCCCTTCAGTTATTCGAGCATCGAAATTGGGTATCGAGCGTCGGGGGCAAGGTACGGCCGCGGTTCGTCGTTAGTCGCACGCGCGAGCAGGTGATCGACCTGCTGCAATCGATCGGCTTTGAAACGCCGCGCGGCATCGACGTTCTCGCAGAAACCGGTTATTTCAATGTCTACCGAATCGATTGGGCTAACGCGGGCGGACAGGTGCCATCCGGCAAGGCAGATGTGCCATGACTTATTCAGAGGTTCCTTAGAGGTCCACGAGATCGGCGTCACCGCTGGCAATCGATCGACCGATACTTTATATTCGCGGCGGTTTTACCACCTGATCGTTCATCAGCGATGCGTCATTTCAGTTTACTGCTCGGGTTGTTCGTAACATTCAACGTCCAAGCGGATCTCACAGCGGATGACGCAGGGCAGGCTTTCGCGATCGGCATGCGAGCCTATGAGGCGGAGGATTACGAGCGAGCTGCACAGATCCTCGAAGAAGTTGTGAAAATTCAACCGGAATGTGTGCGTTGCGTTCATTTGCTGGGTAAAAGCTATGGCCGCATGACCGAACAAGCCAATTGGCTGAGCGTGCTAGGCCTCGCCAGGAAAACGCGCAATGCATTCGAACAGGCGGTGGAACTCGCCCCCGACGACGTCCGTGTCGTTGAAGACCTGATCAAATTCTATCGTGCGGCGCCCAAATTTCTGGGCGGTAGCGCCGAAAAGGCGGAACGGCTCGAACGGCGTCTGCACCAATCCGAAACCGACCACACCAGTTAGCAGGCTGTTGAAAAACTCCGTTTTTCGACCGCCTGTTTCCGGTACAGGGATGTACCGGCATCCATCAATCACCTAAGTGATTGATGGATGGAGCTTGGCGGAAACCGCGTTTTCGCCGAAGCGAGTTGAAAAACGATAGGACATCGTTTTTCAACATCCTGTTAGGGATTTCCCGGTTCATGCCCCGATGCCGGCGTCAGGATCACCGGCGCACGTCAGCTCTATTCGCCCGCTTGCGGCGATTCCTTGCTAATGGAAATCGCGCGACTGCGTCGCCAGTCGCCCGAGCAAGGCCGTGTGATCTTCGAGACGTTTCGCGATGACGTGAATGACCTCCCCCTCGCGCTGGACCTCACCGGTGACGCCGAGCAGTCTCGCATTGAGTAGCTCGCGACGCTGTGTTTCGACCAGGCTCGACCACACGATGAGATTGATGATGCCGGTTTCGTCTTCGAGGGTGACGAAGACGACCCCCGTTGCCGTGCCGGGACGCTGACGCATGATGACCAGTCCCACCGTGCGGATGGACTCGCCATGCCGTGCCCGGCCGAGCATCTCCGCGGTGATGAAGTGCCGTCGATCGAGCTGCCTGCGCAAGAGCGCCAGGGGATGCCGGCCAAGAGTCAGCCCGAGGCTTGAGTAATCGGCGATGATGTCTTCGCCTTCACTTGGCCGGCGTAACAAGGGCGTCGCTTCGATAATGCGCGCCTCCGCAATGAGGTCCACCGGCTGCTCGATTGCTAGCGCCGCCCATCCCGCCTGATGACGGTTGCCGGCCAGGGTCTTGAGTGCACCTGCGCGCGACAGCGCTTTGATCGCGCCGCGGTCGAGCGCGGCGCGGCGCGCGAGATCGGGGACGTCGATAAACCCCGCTGCCTCCCTGGCGTCGACGAGTCGAGCACCGGCGTCCGCCGGCAGACCCTTGACCATGCGCAGCCCGAGCCGAACCGCGGGCATGCCGCGGGCTAGCCCGTATTTCTCACCACAGTCCGTCTCGAGCGTGCAATCCCAGGCGCTCAACTGGACGTCAGCGGGCCTGATTTCGACGCCGTGTCCTGCCGCGTCCTGCACGAGTTGCGAGGGCGCATAAAACCCCATGGGCTGGCTGTTCAAGAGCGCCGCGGTAAAAGCTGCCGGCTCATGCCGCTTGAGCCAGGCTGAAACATAGGCCAGCAGCGCGAAACTCGCGGAGTGGGACTCGGGGAATCCGTATTCGCCGAAACCCTGGATCTGGTTGAAGATGCGCTCGGCGAATTCTTCGTCGCAGCCGTGCGAACGCATGCCGTGGATCAGATCCTTGCGGAAGCGTTCAATACCACCGTTGCGCTTCCAGGTCGCCATGGAGCGCCGCAGTTGATCGGCCTTGCCGGGTGAAAACCCGGCCGCGACCATGGCGAGCTTGATCACCTGCTCCTGAAACAAGGGCACGCCGAGCGTGCGTTCGAGCACGCCGCGGACTTCCTCGCTGGGATAGGTGACTTCTTCCTCACCTCTACGCCGGCGCAGGTAGGGATGCACCATCTCGCCTTGGATCGGCCCCGGACGGATGATCGCCACCTCGATCACCAGGTCGTAATAACAGGCGGGCTTCAGGCGCGGCAGCATCGCCATCTGCGCGCGCGACTCGATCTGAAAGACGCCCACCGTATCGCCTTTCTGGATCATGGCGTAGGTCGCCGGATCTTCCGCCGGAATCGTCTCGAGCGTCAGGACGCGTCCGTCGAAGTCCCGAATCAAATCGAAGCTCTTACGAATCGCCGTGAGCATGCCCAGGCACAGACAATCGACCTTGAGCAGGCCCAGGGTTTCGAGATCGTCCTTGTCCCATTGAATGACCGTGCGCTCCGGCATGGCGGCGTTTTCGACGGGCACCAATCGCGACAGCGGATGATCGGAAATGACGAAGCCGCCGACGTGCTGCGACAAGTGCCGGGGAAACCCGATGAGTTCGGTGACCAGCATGACCAGGCGCTCGATCACCGGGTTGTCCGGATCGAAACCGACCTCTCTCAAGCGCTCCGGGATGGCCGCCCCGCGATCCCACCAGTACATGTTCTTGGCCAGACGGTCGACTTGATCGAGGCTCAGGCCGAGCACCTTGCCGACATCACGGACAGCGCTGCGCAGCTTGTAAGTGACCACCGTGGCCGCGAGGGCCGCGCGTTCGCGACCGTACTTGCCATAGACGTACTGGATGACCTCCTCGCGCCGCTCATGCTCGAAATCGACATCGATATCGGGCGGTTCGTTGCGCTCCCTGGAAATGAAGCGCTCGAACAGCATCTCCATGCGCGCCGGATCGACTTCGGTGATGCCGAGGCTGTAGCACACGGCGGAATTGGCCGCCGATCCGCGACCCTGGCACAGGATGCCGCGCGCCCGTGCGAATTCGACGATGTCGTAAACCGTGAGGAAGAAAGCCTCGTAGTTGAGTTCGGTGATGAGCGCGAGTTCGTGATCGATGAGTCGGCGAACTTTTTCCGGCGCACCCTGGGGCCAGCGGCGACGCATGCCGGCTTCGGTCAGACTGCGCAGATGGGACGATGGCGTCTTCCCTGCCGGGACGAGTTCGCGCGGGTAGTCGTAATGCAGTTCGCTCAAACAGAAGTTGCAGCGCTCGGCCAGCACCAGGGTCTCGCGTAGAAGGTCTGCGGGATAGATGTGCGCGAGGCGCGCGCGCGGGCGCAGATAGCGCTCACTACTGGCAAAGAGGCTGCGACCCGCTTCGCCGAGCGTCATACCCAGACGTATCGCCGTCACGGTATCGAGCAGAGGACGCCGTTCGCGGCAATGTGCATGAACGTCGCCGACGGCGACCAGCGGCAGCCCGCGAGACCGGGAAAGATCCCGCGCATGTTCGAGCAGCGCGCCGTCCGCCCCGCTGTAGAACAATCCGACGCCGATCCATCCCCGCCCTGGAAAAACATCGGCAAACCAGTTTGCACTGGCTGCCGCCGCTTCATCCATGCGCGGCAGCCAGACGGCCAGCCCCGTCGTCATCAACGCCTCGACATCGCTGCGCTCGAGGTGATAAGCGCCTTTTTCCATGCGGCGGCGGCCGCAGGTGATGAGCGCCGAGATCTGCCGGTAAGCCTTGATATCGTCGGCCAGGAGGAGCAGCGACAGGCCGTCGGCCAGCTTGAGTTCCGTGCCCACGATGAGCTTGCACCCGAGTTCCCGGGCGGCGACGTGGGCGCGCACCGCGCCGGCAAAAGTACATTCATCCGTCAAGGCCAATGCGCTGTAGCCAAGGGCGTGCGCCTGAGCTACGAGTTCCTGGGGATGGGAAGCGCCCCGCAGGAAAGTGAAGTTGCTGAGACAGTGCAATTCCGCGTAGGGAGGGAGGCTCATGGGCGTGTTCTTGGTCTGACTACTGTATATTTATACAGTATATGGAAGACACGTCAACCGGAGTCGAGGCCGCTGATATAAGGAATCGCCCGCAAGCGGGCGATTCCTCTCTAACGGGAATCACACCGCGTCACGTCGCGGCGAAAAAAAATTCCTTAACCAAACACGAACCGAATATGAACAGATTAACGCCACGCGACCGATCACACGGCACTTTGACCGACGCGTCTGGACAAAGGGTAAAGCGGTTGCGAGAATCCATCCGTCCGACGCGATTGACGCGTCCAGCGAGTTTGGAAACCCCCGTTTTAAAACTTGCTCCCAAAAATCTAAGAGGAAGAAACGATGAAGTTAGGAAACGTTCTGGCACTCATCATGGCCACGGTATTCGCATGGGTCCCCTTTGGCTCTGCGCAGGCACAGGGTGGCATCGAAATCGGTGTCTTGACCTGCTCGGTCGTTCCCGGTTCGCGCGTCAATCTGCTGATCCGTTCCACTGCGGACGTCAACTGCGTATACGCCAAGGGCGGCACTTCGGAAAATTACGTCGGTGAAACCGGCATCGCGCTGGGCCTCGATCTGTCCTTCAGGACAGATGAAAAAATGGCCTTTACCGTGTTCGCTGCATCCGCCGATGTGAGTCCCGGTGCCAAGGCCCTCGCCGGCCGTTACGTCGGCGGCGAGCTATCGGCAGCGGTCGGCCTCGGTCTCGGCGCCAAAGCGCTGATCGGCGGCGGCGCCAAAAATATCGGGCTGCAGCCGCTGGTACTCGAGACGAGCAAGGGCTTCGGCGCTTCCGGCGGCCTGTCGTTCCTCTACATCGAAGCGGCTCCGTAACATAGAGAAATCACGGTGGCTGCGGTATCGCGCAGCCACCGTGGCCTGAAGGGGTACTAGCCACCCACGCGTTAAAGAAACCGTGATCTTGGCCGACATCATTTGCAGCTCATCGAATGAGACCGGCGATGCGACGCTTATCCCTAATTACACTCCTGCTAAGCTTTGTAGCCACGGTTGCGGCGGTGGAAACCGCGGCGCCTTCATCGATGTCGATTTACCGCGAACAAGCCGAACGGTTCGCACGTGATCGCGTTCGTGATGCGCACGATTTGTTGGTTGGGCCGAAGCGGCCCTCTGCGATGAGCCCCATGGATCTCGACTGCCGCGAGTTGTACGCGCGACGGGTCGGGTTGATCCAGGAGCGTCTCGATTACCGGCCGACTTTCTGGGACGATCCACGCAACGGCACCAGTGTCTTTCTGGGCGCTATCTGGACACCTGCGTTCTACTACTTCGCTTACAACGCTTTGGCCACATACACCGAGGCCAATGCCGACCCGCAACGCCAGGTGGAGATCGATGCACTGAGGGTCGCGTCGGCCCGTCAGCGCTGTTTCGAGCGCTGAGCTCCCCTTACACTACCGCCCTGGGGATCCTCCCCAGGAGCGTTCGATGTTCGAATTACTGGATACGTTGCCGCCGGATCCCATTCTCGGGCTGATGGGCGCGTACCGCGCGGATCCGCATCCGCAAAAGATCGATCTCGGTGTCGGCGTTTATCGCGACGCGTCCGGTGAGACGCCGATCCTGCGAGCGGTTCGCGAGGCACAACAACACCACATCGAGACGGAACAGACCAAGAGTTATATCGGGCCACCGGGAACACCGGGTTTCAACCAGGCAATACGACAGCTTATGTTCGGCCGCAACCATGCGGTGCTGTCGGAGCAACGTCTAGCCGGCGTGCAGACGCCCGGCGGCTGCGGTGCGCTGCGCGTCGCGGCGGAGTTGCTCAAGCGCGCGCGGCCCGACACGACCGTCTGGGTCAGCGACCCGACCTGGGCCAATCACATTCCCTTGCTGGGCAGCGCCGGCTTGAACATCAAGCCCTACCCCTACTACGACAGCACAACTCACGGTCTCAACGCAGAAGCCATGATGGCTGGATTGGGCGAGGCCAAGCCCGGCGACGTCGTCCTGATGCACGGCTGCTGCCACAACCCCTCGGGCGTCGATCTGAAGGCCGAGCACTGGGCAAGGGTCGCCGACATCGTCAACGATCGCGGCCTCACACCATTCCTTGACCTGGCCTATCAAGGCCTCGGTGATGGACTGGTGGAAGACGCTCACGGTGTTCGGGTACTCGCGGACGCGTGTGCAGAGCTGATCGTTGCGAGTTCTTGTTCCAAGAATTTCGGGCTTTATCGCGAGCGTGTGGGTGCGCTTCAAATCGTGGCCCGCGACATCGAAGGGGCAGCAACCGTTCAGAGTCAACTCGAATCCGTCGTACGCGGCATTTATTCGATGCCGCCGTCGCACGGCGCCGCCATCGTCGAGACGATATTGAACGACGAAGCCATGAACGCGTCGTGGATCGAGGAACTGACCCAAATGCGCGAGCGCATCAACGGTCTGCGGGCACTGCTGGCGGGCCGACTGAGTGAAACCACCGGCCGTGATTTCGGATTTATCCGTGATCAGCGCGGCATGTTTTCCTTCCTCGGCATCTCGCCGGAACAAATCGCACGTTTGCGCGAAGAATTCGGCATCTACATGGTCGATTCGAGCCGCATTAACGTCGCGGGGATCAATCCCGGCAATCTGGAGTACTTCATCGAGTCGATGGGTCGTACGCTAAATGGCTGATTCAATTGGCAACGCTGTGCAAGCTGCGCAATGCGGCCAATGAGAGACGCGGCGAGTCAAGCGCCGTAGTTGAGATGTCTACGGCCTCGCAAAACCCGTCGATCAAGCGCGCGGCGGCACTGGAAATATCACGTCTGATCGCCAGATAAACGTGCTCTTCCACCACCGGTTCAAAATGCAGGCGCATCGATGCCGCGGCAGCCTCGGTGCCAAAGCCGGCATCAGCGCCGGCACATGCCACGAGGGCGGCGACGGCCGTATGCGTGTGTTCCTCGTTGCCATATCCGACTACGTCGCCGGGTGCAATTCCGGCCATTCCAATTAAACCGTCGAAAACCAAACGGGTACCGGATCCCGATTGCCGGTTTACGAAAATCTGCCGCCCTGCGACGAGTGCGCCGAGATCGCGGCACACCTTATCAGGACGCGACATCAGGCCGAGCGTCCGCTTTTCGAGAAAATAGATTTGGTCCCGCGCCGGATCGAGCATCCCCAACATCAGCTTTCCCAGGACGCCGCCGAGCGCACCGAGTGGCAAATGAAATCCGGCGGCATCCGCATCGCCGCGTTGATAACGACGCAGCGCGCCTTCGCTCCCGACGATATCCAGAGCCACTTCGATTTGCCGTTCGACTAAGGCCTCACGCAAGCGGTGAACGGCCTCGCTATGGCTGGATACGATGGTGCACGGCGCCGTCGGGTCCGCGAACGAGCGGGCCAAACGCGCCGTGGTCCAGGCGGCGGCACGCTTAAGCTTGCGGTCGGTCTGCTCGGTGGCACCCTCGTACGCCTCGAGTAGGGTCTGCCCCGCCCGGGTGAGACTCGCCCCGCGTCCCCGCTGGAGCGTCACCAGGCGTCGCCCCAAACGTCCCTCCCAGGTGCGGATAAATCCCCATGCATGACGGTAAGAAACCCTTGCTTCGCGCGCCGCATATTGCAGGTGGCCACCACGGCGAATACCGTCGAGCAGCTTGAACAACAAGTCCGCGACCGGATAGTCAGCGCCGCCGGCCGTAATGCGCCAGGAAAGATCGAACGACACCTCCATCGGCTTCACGCGCTGGTGCCGCGCTCGACGATTTCCACGATTCTTCGTGTCTTCATCGATGCAAGTACGACCCTGGAGAAACGCGAGGTTGCCTTGAGAGCAGCAAGGGCAGCCGTGCGCGCGGCGCGGTGAATGGCCGCGTCGTCGACCATGTTGATCAAAGGCACGACGGTGGCGCCGCCGACGCCTTTCAAGGACCCCTCCGGCGAACTCAATAAACGCGCCAGATGCTCGGGTTCGATGGGTGTCGCCAGGGAAATCCCCATGAGCTCAGCCGCGAGATCCGGACGGTGGGCAATTCCGGCGGCCAGCGTGTGGCCGATCACGCGCGCCGAGATGACGGGAATGACCGTATCGGTGAAACCGGGCACGACCGGTTCATAGGCAGCCGGCGCCTTGATCCACCGCGCTCGCGCGCCGTCGGCTTTGATGATGAAAAGATCGAATTCACCCCCGCGCCAGATGGCCTCGATTTGTGCGGGCTGCAGACCGCCGACCCGCCGGGGGGTGTCCGTCGGGCCGGCGAAGGCGAGCACGCGCCCACACGGAACTTCTGATAAGAGGTCCTCGCCGAGGTGGACGACCGCATCGACCTCGGCCTCGTCGTATTCGTACATGTGCGACGTCGATGACAGTGCGACCCGGCCCGGATGCGCGCGAGCAAGGGCATACATCGTGGTCTTCTTGCCGCCCGCGCCAACCATGCAAACGACGCCGCGGGTTGCGTTCAAAGCGCTCAGGAGCGGGTCCATAACGAACCAATGCCGCACTCTAAATATGTTTTAAATAACATATTTAGAACCCATAATTTATCGACTAAAATCCATGATGAGCTTTTGAACATCATACGCACCCTATACGAATATGAATAAGATTTCATATTTATTCATTCCAATCATCGCCGCGGCCCTGCTCGCGGTCACGGCCGTCTCAGCGACCGTTGCGGAAGAACGGCAGCCGTGGCGTATCGACGCCGCTGCCGCCCTACCCGACTGGTTCAGCATCAGCGGTTCGCACCGGACTCGGTATGAATCACTGGACGGGCAGTTCCGCGCCACACTGGACGGCGGCGATCAAGCGGTGGCATTGCGCACGATACTGCTGACCGAGATCAAGTTAGACAAACTCCGTCTCGGCATCGAAGTGATCGATTCCCGCGCCTATCTCAACGACCGTGCGTCCACGCTGAGTACGACACTCATCAACCCGATCGAACTCCTCCAGGGCTACGTAAGATGGAATGTGTCGAACCTGTTCTCACCCGGTGATCGCAGCGAACTTCGCGCCGGCCGGCTCACCCTGGACGTCGGCAGTCGCAGGCTGGTTGCACGCAGCCTGTACCGCAACACGATCAACACCTTCACTGGCGTTGAATGGAACTGGCGCGGCCCGGCCGGGAGGCACTTTCAGGCTTTCTACACATTGCCCGTCAGTCGCAAACCGAATACACGAGTAGACCTGTTGGATAACGATATCGAATTCGACGAGGAAGATGTCGAAGTTCGATTCTGGGGGGTTTATTACGCATTCGCCGAACTACCGGGCGCGCTCCGGGGAGAGGTCTTTTTCTTGGGTCTGGACGAACACGATGCGGACGGGCGCTCGACGAGAAACCGCGAATATTACATGCCCGGCCTCAGATTTTACCGACCACCGTCCGCAGGCCGGGTCGACTATTTGCTGGAGTCCGTGTTTCAAATCGGCCAATCACGCTCGTCGAGCATCGCATCGAACACACGCGATCTCGATCACCTCGCGTATTTTCAGCACGTCGAGATCGGATACACCTTCGACGCTCCCTGGTCCCCACGGCTGATCGCACAATATGACTATGCCAGCGGAGACGATGATCCCGCCGACGGCAACAACGAACGTTTCGATACCCTGTTCGGCGCCCGCCGTTTTGATTTCGGTCCGACCGGGATCTATGGGCCCTTTCTGCGCAACAACCTGAGCACGCCTGGCATCAGACTGAAATTGAGGCCGGCCCGGGACGTGGATGTGTTCATTGCCCATCGCGCTTACTGGCTGGCGTCGGATCAAGACGCCTGGACGACGAGCGGCGTTCGAGATGTAAGCGGGCGATCGGGAAGTTTTATCGGCCACCAGATTGAAGCGCGGTTCCGGTGGGAAGTGGTACCCGGAAGCTATCGTTTCGAAACCGGGGTCGCGCACCTCTTCGCCGGTGGCTTCATGGATGACGCGCCCAATGCCAACGGCGAAGGCGATGTCGCCTACGTCTACTCACAAGTTCTGTTCAATTTCTAAAGGCGTTCAAGATGTTCGAATTCAGTGAAGCCTTCACCATTGCCGGCGCGCTGATCGCATCCGGCGACGCCGACCTGTTCGAGATCGTAGCGTTGTCGCTGCGGGTCAGCGGTTCGGCCGTGGTCATTGGCTGCGTGATCGGCTTTCCCCTCGGCGCCGCGCTCGCAACTTATCGATTCACGGGCCGGACAGTTGCCATCGTAGTCGTCAATGCGCTCATGGGGCTACCACCGGTCGTGATAGGGCTCTTGGTCTATATGACGCTGTCGAATTCGGGTCCGTTCGGGTGGCTTCAGCTGTTGTACACACCGAAAGCGATGATCATCGCGCAGGTCATCGTCGTCGCGCCCATCATCGCCGCGCTCTCCCGACAAATAATTGAAGATCTTCATGTTCGTTATGATGAACAATTGCGTTCGCTCGGTGTCCACGGGTTCGGTCAGTTGCGAACGCTTCTTTACGAAGCTCGATATGCGCTCTCGACTATCGTCCTCGCCGCCTTTGGCCGGGCGATCGCCGAGGTCGGCGCGGTGATTATCGTGGGCGGCAACATCAACCACGTGACCCGTGTCATGACGACGGCCATTGCGCTTGAAACGTCGCGCGGTGATCTCGCCCTCGCGATGGCGCTGGGAATCGTCCTGATGTGCATTGCTCTGATCGTCAACGGAACCGTCGTCGCAATGAAACGTACCGAACCGGAGGTGGCCTATGGTTAGCCCGACACTGGCACTGCCATTCGAAAGGTCCGGTAGCGGACGATCCATACTGCCGGTCGAGGTATGCGGGCTTAGCTACAGCGCAGGAGATACCCACATCCTGCGTGACATCGATCTCGTCATCGACCAGGGCGGCTGCACGGTCATCATGGGCTACAACGGCGCCGGTAAAACCGTCCTGTTACGCCTGCTTCACGGCCTCATCAAACCCACTACGGGGTCGATCAACTGGGCTCTGGATTTACCGCGACCTGCCATGGCGCGGCGGCGGGCGATGGTCTTGCAGCACCCGGTGATGTTACGCCGCTCTGCCGCAGAAAATGTTCGCTATGCAATGAAGGTTCACGGCACTTCGACTCGTGTCCGCGAAGAGCGTCTTACGCGTCTGCTAGCTGCGGCCGGCCTGACCCTTTTGGCCGATCGTCCGGCCGCGGTGCTTTCCGGCGGCGAACGTCAACGCCTGGCGGTCATCCGCGCGTTGAGCGTCGAGCCCGAAATTCTGTTCCTGGATGAACCGACTGCGAGCCTCGACCCGGCATCGGCACGTGCAATCGAGGACTTGATCACAAACGCCCGGGACCGGGGAACGAAGATCATACTCGTCACCCAGAGCGTGCCACAGGCTCAACGACTGGGGGCTGACGTGATTTTCATCCATGACGGTCAGGTCGCCGAACACGTGTCCGCGACAAAGTTCTTTGAACGACCCGCATCCGAGAACGCACGCGCTTTTATCAAAGGCTCATTCGTCGCGTAATTCAAGCCGTCATCGAATCGAATTGCCCTGCCATGCGCTCACTGTTCAACATCTTCCTCGTCGCCTTGATCACCGCGGTATCACTCACCGTAATCAGCGCAGAACGTTTCATTATTCTGCAGTCCACCACCTCGACGCAGAATTCAGGCCTCTTGGATCACCTCATTCCCCTATTTAAAGTAAAGTCGGGAATCGACGTACGCGTCATCGCGGTAGGCACCGGGCAGGCCTTGCGGAACGCCCGCAACGGAGACGGTGACGTGTTGCTCGTGCATGCGAAAAACGCGGAAGAAGCCTTCGTCGCCGAGGGCTTCGGCGTTCGCCGCTTCAATTTAATGTTCAACGATTTCGTCATCGTCGGTCCGCCGTCTGACCCGGCAGGCATACGCGACGCGCCAAATGCGTCCGCTGCGCTCGCGCGTATCGCCGCAAACGCGGAGATATTTACCTCGCGCGGAGACGACAGCGGCACGCACAGGAAAGAAATGGTGCTGTGGGCGGAAGCCGGCATCGACGCTGTGAGCGTGAGCGGAACCTGGTACCTCGAAACCGGCAGCGGTATGGGCACGACCTTGAACGTGGCCGTCGGCTTGGACGCCTATGCACTGACCGATCGCGCGACCTGGCTGAGTTTCAAGAATAAGCGGAACTTCGAAATTCTGTTCGAAGGCGATCCGAAGCTCTTCAATCAATACGGCGTAATCCTCGTCAACCCGGGAAAACACCCGCGCGTCAAAGCGCCCGAAGGGCAGGCTTTTATCGACTGGTTGCTGAGCCCGGACGGCCAGAGCGCCATCGCCGCATTCGAGGTGAACGGCCAGCAGCTCTTTTATCCGAACGCTTCGACGTTAATTCGCTAGTCCGGCACGACCTGCAGCTTGGACGGGAAGTCCGTCAGTCGTTCCAATCCGTCGGCGGTGACGAGGTAATTCTCCTCGAACAGCATCGGTCCGAACGGGGTCTGGATAAACCATTCCGGCGCGATCACCATGTTGGGCTCGAGCTCGAGATCGGGCGGACTGCCGACACCGAACCAGGGCTTCTCGACCATTTCATATCCCAGGTTATGCCCGATGAACTGGCCGTCAAGCGGATCGATCTGATCGTGCGCCTTGACGATCCGCCGCACGTCCTCGGCGATGTCGCAAATGCGGCGCCCCGGCGTCCAGAACTCCAGTGCTTCCCGATAGATTCGCTGCATGTCATCGAAGGCCTTGATCTGCTCGGACGAGGGGGAGCCATAGGCAATGATGATGTCGTAATCGGAACAATACCCGCGGTATAACGCGCCGCCGTCGATCCACTGGAAATCGCCGGGAACCATCAGGCGGTCGGGAAACTGGGCCCGGAAGAAGGTATAACCCGGATGCGTCCACGGCATGGCAATACCGACTTCGGTCGCTCCCGCTTCGGCCTGGCACTGCATCAAGGTGAACATCAATTCGGTTTCGCTGATGCCGCAGCCGATGCGTCGCACGAACTTGCGAAACGCGTTGTTTTGAATCTCGACGGCGATGCGCAGGTAGCCGATCTCTGCTTCGGACTTGATCATTCTCAAGCGGTACATCAATTCGGCGCAGTCCGAGATGTCCGCGTGTGGAATTTCCTTCTTCAGGTTTTCGAATTCGGGCACGATGATGCCGCCGTAGGCGCCGAGATCGACACCGATCTTGCCTTTCTCGAGTTTGAACCCGGCGAGCACGTCCTTGATGGCTTTCGGACGGTTTTCTTCGAACGGCGGCATAACGGTGCGAATGTCGTCGACATGGGTTTCCCGCTCGTAGGTTTCCTGCGGCAGGACGAAGCCGACGATGACGGGATCGTGGCCGCGTACCAGTACCACCTTGGGATAAAGCGCGTGATGGGAAAATTCCGGGAAGCGCTTGGCCGATAAGGAACCCATGTATCCCGTCAGCCAGAACTGATTGCCGGGATTGTAGGTGACGATGGCGTCGAGCCCCGCCTCCCCCATCTTGTGCCACGCGCGCTCATAGCGAGCTTGAAACTCGCCGCGCGAGAATACGGGTTCGTGAAACATGGATTTCCCCATCTTATTGTTCGCGCCCGCACAATCCGGCGCGTTACCCGCGAGCTTGGTCGGCCGCCTGGGTGCTGTCAATCCGGCTGGACCGAAACCGACGGCCTTATGGCTTCGCGCTTTCCGAGCCAAGCGGTCAACCGCCGCCGGAGCCAACGTGATGAGGGTGCCCCGAAAATTGCGTAGGTGTCCCAGAACAGCGCATGGCAGAGCGCGGAAAAAACGAAAATGTGAGAGAAATATGGGAGCCGGGACAAAAACCCCGTATAAAGCTAAGTTTAGCTTGCAAACCGACCGACCGGTCTGTATACTTACGCGTCATGGTCAATCAACGGCAAATCCAGGCAGAAATCACGCGGGATAATATCCTCTCCGCCGCGGCCGAAGAAATCTATCGCGTCGGTTTCCAAGCGGCTTCGATCGCGGAGATCCTGAAGAATCTCGGCATCTCCAAGGGCGCGCTCTACCACCATTTCCCGAGCAAACAGGCGCTGGGCTACGCCGTTATCGACGACATCTTTTATACGGCTACCGACGAGTTATGGGAGTCGGCATTGAATCAGGAGGATCCGATCCTGGGCTTACGCGAAATGATCGAGGAAAAGGCTGACAAACTAGAAGGTCGGTCCCTGCACTGCGGTTGCCCGATCAACAATCTGGCACAGGAGATGTCACCGGTCGACGAGGGCTTTCGACTGCGTATCGAAAAGGTCTACGCCAACTGGCACCGGCGCGTGCATAACGCGCTTGCGGGTGCCCAGCAACGGGGCCTGATGCGCGACGACGTCGATGCCAGCGAGGTGGCCTATTTCATCATCGCCTGCATGCAGGGTGCTACCGGTCTGGCCAAGAACGCCCAGAACTGCAACATCTTCAAAGCCGCGATCAAGGGGCTGATGACGTATCTGGACGATTTGCGCAAGCAGCCCGGCTGAATTAGCCATGTAAAAAGTTTGCCCAACCACCGACCGACTAGTCGGTTTTTATCTTAACCTCAACAGGAGAATCGACATGAAATCATTGATTAGATCCACGCAACGCAAGGGCTTGGGCGCATCCTTAGGAACCGGCATCCTGGCACTCGCTCTTGCCTTCGCGCTTGGCGTAACCCAACCGACCACCGCCGAAGCCGGTGGTCCGTCGGCCGATCACCGAGCCTCGGCATTTATCAATGCTGAAACCGACCGACAGGTCGGTTTTTGAAATAACCCATGCGTTTCCCCCAACGGAAGCGCTAACACGGCGAACTCCCGTTCAACCCCGTTCACAAGAGGAAATACATCATGACCCACCCGACCCTTTCAATACGAAACCGGGCCACCGCGGCCGCGGCGCGGTTCGCTGGCCCGGCATTTGTCGCCACTCTCGCCCTCGTCGTCGCCCTGTCGATGACTGCCGCGAGCAACCGTCACGCCGCCTTCGGCGAAGATTTCGCGCAAACCCACGGTAAATCCTCGATCGCACAAAGCGAGCCACTCGGCACGCGCATCATCCGGCAACCGGTGCGCGTGTCCGGCAGGGACGGCTAGTGCGCCATCGCTCAAACTTCCTAACCGGAGCACTGTCATGAACAAGATCGCAAACTTTATTACCACCGCCATCTTCGTGCTATTTTGCGCGAGCGTATTTATCGTCGCCGACAATATCGCCGCCCACCTCAAAGACACCATCGAACAGCCCGTGGTCCTCAGCGATAACGGCGGCGGATCCGCAAAGCTCGACGCGTATGGCGTGGGCAGCCGTTTCGTCAGTGACGTCGCATAAGCTCACCGAAAACTCCTTGTGAGGCGCGGCGCCAAGATCTAAATTCCTCGACCCTGATGTTCTTCGTTTCACGGGGATCGTTCGAAAGTCTTTTTCAGCGCCGCGATCTGACGTTTAACTTCGTCCGGATCCATTCGCCTCGACAACGCACTCGCGGCCCGCGCGTCACCTCGGGCCATCATTGCGAGCAGCACAACGTCGTCGATCTCCGCTTCGTTCGCCGAGTCGAGCGCGACGTCCGACGGGTCGACATGGCCGGTCATCAACAGCGCCGCGAACGAGGCCGGGCGTTCTGGCGAATCCTCTCGAACGACCTTCGACCAGGCGTCCACGGCCTCCTCATCGCGGTCGAGCCGCCAGTACACGATGCCTGCAATTCGACGCGCCACGTCAGACGATGGCGTAGATTGTTCGCAGGCTTGCGCGACCCGTGGCAAGTCGCCGTTTGATTGCGCGCCGTATAACCAACGGTTGAATTCCGCGACGCAGATCAACTCGCGGCCCGCATCATTGTCCGGCACAGTGTTCAACGCCGCTCGCGCGTGAACGATCGCGGCCGCATGATGGCCCAGGCTCGAATTGGCCCGCGCCAGGAGCAGGTGATCCTGCAAATAGGTTTTCTCCCTTTCGTTCGTCGCCATCGGGATGCTGCTGGCGCAGAAAACCCCGAGAACGATCAGCCCCGTACGTATGCGCGTCGTTGTAGCGCGCACCGAAATTGCGATGCCGCCTGCCATCACGGCCATCAACGGCACTAGCGGCAAACGGAATCGCGCGCTAACGTAAGTGATGATCAGGCCCGCTGCGTATACCGCGGCGAAGAGCATCAAGCGCTTCACCCCCGCCTGCCGCCAGCCCGAAACCATGCCTGCCGCACCGAACGCCAGGACCCATGCCCAGCCGATGGGATTCCATTGCAGCCAAACAGAACGCTGTTTATGAAATTGGTATGTTTTGTTGTTGTACTGCTCGAAGTTGTTCACCAGGTAATAAGCCTTGCTCACGAGCAGGCGCATCCATTGGCCGGGTTCGCTGAGAACATAGGCAATCGTCCGATCCCGCCAGAAACGGGACATCCGGTTGCGGTCGAGCGTTACGCCTTCATTGAGCTGGCGATACAACCGTTCCGATTCGAGGCGCGCGGGGTTCGTGCCCTCCTCATAGGAACCGACGCTCGACGACTGTTCGAAATACCGTCCGTGAGCACCGGGGCGGTTTGCCGACCAGAGGTTGAATGCCCCCTGCCAGGGCAATACGCGGAATTCCCCGGATAACGCGTGATTGATCGCGCCCATCGTGCCGAGTACCACGAGCGCCGGCAGCAGCCCCGCCAGCAAAGTCCTCATTCGAATTGATATCGAACCGGAACTGCAGGCCAAGATCGTAAACCACGCGAGCAGAATGGTCGCCATCTGTGGTCGCGTCAGGACCGCGAGCCCGCAACAAGCCGAGGCGACAGCGAGGCGGCCGGCGTGGAGATCAGGCAGGCGGCCCGGCCCCCCTGCATAGAGCGCGGCCAGCATCAGAGAGATAGCCAGGGTAATGTCGAGCGGATCAACGACAAAATGGAGCACGACCGGGTTCAGACCGTACAACACGGCCGCAATGGCAGCCGCGCCATCACTGCGCCATGCGTGACCCGCCAATCGCCACACGAGAAACGTATTGACTAGATGCAGCACCCCGTTCAGCATCCGCGCCGCAAACGGGAGATCGGACGGAGCGACGCCGGCTTCGGTCAATATAGCGAGCAGCGTTGGATAAAGGGGCGCACGGTAAAAAGGTTCCGCGGGCAAATCACCGGCCGCGATACGCCCGGCAAGGCTCAGGATCTCGCGCCCGTCGAGCACCGGGAAAAGACCGAGCGGAGTCGCGCTGTACCACAACAAAAATCCGGTGGTATAAACCAGCACGGCACCGAAAACAGCGAGCCGCAGCAGCTTGGCGTTCAGCGAAGGCCACCTTTCGGGATGGATTGTAGAGGTTCAGATTATGCGCACATAATGCAGCGCGCAATCTCACGGGCTAGGCGGACTAAAAAGGCACAGTCAGTTCATGGCGGAAACTCAATCGATTCTGTTCAGTAACGGCCAGGTCCTCACGGTCGACCCCGCGTTTTCGATCGCCGAAGCGGTACGCGTGCAGCACGGCCGAATCGTCGCCGTCGGAGACTCTGCGGACCTCGATCGGGCGGCGCCCGCGGGCACCCGGCGTATCGATCTCGGCGGCCGCACGCTCATGCCCGGCTTCATCGACACCCATGGCCACGTCGCCCTGTTCGGCCTCGACGAACTCAAGGTACAACTGGACGGCGCGACCACCAAAGAAGCAATTATCGAGCGAATCGCGGCGCGGGCAAGGACGACGACACCCGGTGCATGGATCGTGTCGATGCCGATCGGCGATCCCCCGTATTTCCTGAACGCCGAGGCGCTGCGTGCCGCGGGAGCCGTACCGACGTGTGCTGATCTCGATGCGGTCACGCCGAATAACCCCGTGTACATTCAAGCACCCACCAACCGGGTTCCCAATTTTGCCGTGCTCAACAGCGCAGCGCTCAATGCGACCGGCATCGAGGCCGGTACCGATGTATCGCCTCGTTCGCGCGTGCTGCTCGATGATAAAGGAAGACCCACGGGAATCCTCGAGGGCGCGCTGCAGCCGATTTACAACGTCGATCCGCTTTACCAGATGGTGGAACAGGCAGCGCCGCGACCCTGCTACGCGGACGTGCGCGACGGCATTGCGGAACTCGCACCCGTATTTACCCGTCATGGTACGACGACCCTACTCGAAGCACATTTGACTCAGCCGGAAGAACTTCGTGCCTACGCAGAACTGCTCGAACAAGAGCGCTTACCCCTGAGGGTTTTTTATACCTTCGAAATTGATTGCGGCAAACCGCTGGACGCGATCGCGGAGTACCTGCAGACCGTAAGCTTTGCGGCCAATGGGGGGTTCGGCAGCGCCCGTCTCAAGGTGTGCGGGGTCAGCATCGGGCTGGACGGTCCATACTGGCACGGCGCCGCGGTTAACGATCGACCTTATCCCGGCCCCTTCGGGGACATGGTTGATCCGGAACCGCTGGTGCCCTGGGACAACTACCGGGCGATCCTCGACCTTGCCGCGTCGATGAATTTTCGGATCCACGCCGAAGCCGCCGGCCGCGGCTCCATTGGTATCGCATTGAAGGCGTTCGACGAGATCGATCGCGGCGAGCCAATCCGCGACAAGCGCTACGTACTCGAGCATTGCGAGTTCCCGACGAGGGAACAGATTGCCGAATGTTCGCGACTCGGTGTCGCGCCGACGACATCGACCAATTTCATCTGGGGCAAAGGCGCGGAAGTGTACAAGGCCCGCCTCGGCGACGTTTATGCCGATAAGGCAATACCGATGCGGGACTGGCTGGACGGTGGAGTCCCGATCGCGCAAAGCACCGACTGGGGACCGCACGAAGCGTTTTTCACCCTGTGGCAGAGTCTCGCCCGCCGGGCCGGATTAACCGGCGAGGTGATCGGTGCGAAACAGCAAATCTCGCGCGAAGAAGCCATCCGCTGCTTTACTGTCAACGGCGCTTGGGCGCTCAAGATGGAACGGGAAATCGGGTCCATCGAGCCCGGTAAACGGGCTGATCTGATCGTTGTCGACGGCGATCCGCTGGGCTGTGAAATCGATGCGCTCAAAGGCCTTCAAGTGGATCTGACCCTGGTCGACGGACAGATCGTTCACGAAAATTAGCGACTCCGCTCGCGTAGCGCGCTCGCCGTCGCTGATCGGCCAAGAATGGGATCGACCTCCCTCTTAGGCTGACGTAGGCTATTCTGCATGGCCCAAGCCAGGATTGTTGTTGCCCCGTGATGAACGCAGAGTGCCCATGCGCGTAGCCGTCATCGGGGGCGGCATCTCCGGCCTCGCGTTCGCCAACGTATTCAAGCGCTTCGGCCACGAGTGCATCGTGTTTGAAAAATCCGATCGCATCGGCGGTATCTGGGCGACTTCGTATCCGGACGTCCGTCTACAGAACAGCCGTGAACAATATCATTTCGTCGATCTGCCATGGTCGACGCCACCCGATCAGCACCCGACGTCCCGGCAGATTCTCGAATACCTTCACCACGCCGTTGAAAGCTTTGGTCTCGACGTGCGCGTGGACCACGAGATCACCGCGATCACGCCTGGCGATGCCGGCTGGATCGTCACCAGCCAGACGCATGGCAATACGGAGAACGCCGAGTTCGATTACGTCGTGGTGGCGATCGGCCAATACAGCGAAGGGAAACACCGTCCGCGTTTCGCCGGGGAGGACGCCTTTTCGGGCACCGTCATCACCGAGCGCGACATCGACAAGCTGGAGCTTTTCGACGAACGCCGGGTGGTGGTCGTCGGATTCGGCAAGAGCGCCGTCGACATCGCGTCGTTCGCGGCAACCCGAACGCGACGCGTCGACCACGTTTTCCGCACGCCGCGCTGGTTGATTCCCTTCCGCATCCTGGGGCTGCACTTCACCTATCCATTTTTCGCTCGTTGCACGACCGTGTTCATGCCGAGTTGGGTGCATGGCAGCCGCGTCGAGCGTTTCCTGCACCTCCGGCTGCCCTTTGTGGTGCGCGAATTCTGGCGTTTGGTCGGGTGGATTGTTAAGCGGCACATGCGCGGGCATGCGCGCGGCCTCGGAGAGGCGGCATCGAAACGCCTCGACACCGTCACGCCGCAGCACGGCTTCGCACCGGATCTACGATCGGCGACGGCCATGGCTCCGATCAACTACTTCAATCAGGTCGCGCAGGGCGCGATCGAACCCCATCATGCGGGTCTGGCGGGATTCTCGCGAAACGGAGTAAGGCTCTCCGACGGCACCGAATTGCCGGCGGAGGTCGTGGTCCTCGCGGTCGGCTCCGAACCGCCGGTCTTTCCTTTCTTTCCGCCGGAATACCGAGCATTACTTGAAACCGAAGACGATGGTGTCCAGCTTTTCCGCCATCTAGTGCATCCAGCCATTCCAAACCTCGCATTCGCCGGCTACAACCACGGTTTCATGCACGTCACCGCCGCGGAGATCGGTGCGCCGTGGCTCTGTGCCCTCCTCGACGGGGACATTGATCTGCCGCTGCGCGAAAAGATGGAGCATTGCATCGACGCCGTAAAAGACTGGAAGCGGCGATTCATTCATTATGAACCCTCCCGCTCGTGCGCCATCAGTACGCGCTTTCAACAATATATCGACGTCATGTTGATCGAACTCGGCCTGTCGCCGTACCGGAAACTTCCCAACATCGTCGCTGAACTACTCGGGCGCTACGGGGCGGCCGATTACGCGGGAATGGTCAATGAGTACTTGCAGCGCCGCGCCGGACGCAAGGCCGCGCTCTCAATCCTCGATATCCATACCTAGCGCAGCCGATCCGCACGTACACCGCGCCGGCTGGGCTGCGGGCCGCGGCCGGGATGCTGATAGGGAAATGCGAACGGGTGCCGGTGCCGCGCTCTCCCACCCTCATCGCTATGATTCCCTAAGTTCAACAGGCTGCTAAAATACCGAGGTCTGTGACCGCATACCGGCACCGGTGGATGTACGGAGAGACCACGACATGGGATTTTACGAAGATTCAAAGTTCCAGACGGACCCGGCATACGAACGATACCACGAGGAGGAATTCGAAACTTTTGCCAAAGCCGGTACCTGGCTTACCGGTGAGGAGCGAACGGCGATCGCGCGCCAGGCGCGCTATGCCCGCTGCCGGGCCGGCGTGCAGGAAGCCATGGACGGAGAGACTCGGAAACCCGCTGACGACGTCCTGCCCCGTGCGTTGCTCGACGTCGTGACACAAATCGCCGTCGCACCGAAAGACATCGAGCGTTCTTTCTTCGAACGTACGCTCGCCGCCGAAATCAGCGACGCCGAATATGTTGAGACGGTGGGCGTCGTTGCGCGTCTCGCCAATCTCGACGTCTTCGCTCGCGGTATCGGTGTAGCGATGCGCCCTTTACGCGAGCCCGTCGATGGTGAACCGAGCTTCGAACGCCCGGACACGGCCATGGACGAAGGCGCGTGGGTACCGACACTGCCGAGCGACGAGAGCGGCGGTGCCGCCGCCAAGGCCTTGTACGGCGGCGGTATGATGCCGTTCGTCTATCGCGCCCTCAGCCTCGTTCCGGCCGAAGCGGCACGCGTGATCAATGGGGGCAATATCCAGTACCTGCCGCTGAACAAATTCTTCGATTTCAGTTATTCACACCACCCGTCGCTGAGCCGCCCGCAAGTCGAGACCGTTGCTGGGCGGGTCTCCGCGCTCAATGAGTGCTTTTACTGAACTGTGTCGCATAGCGTGGCGCTCCGTGCGAGCGCCGAGCTCAGAGGATATAAAGTCAAGATCCGGGCCATCATCGACCCAAGCGAGGGTATCGGCATCCCCGATGGTGACCTCCTGCTGGCGTTTGCCAGTACCGTGATCGGCACGGATGCCGAAGCACTCGCGAACGCCCGCAACGCACTCGTCAAGCGCCTGGGCGACGACGCTTTGGTCGCGCCTTCGGTGATCGCCGGAAATTTCAGCCGCAATGATCGCGTTGCCGACGCCATCGGGATCCCGATGGAAGCTGATTTCCTGAACAAGAGTCAGGATTTCCGGGAGGATTTCGGAATCAACCGGTTCCTTTCCGCGCGCAACACGCCGGCGAGATAGGGACACGCCGTTTCCGCGTAAAGGGCGTCTTCGAGCAGCCACTGGGCGCTTGGCTACTGTTTTCCGGGATAGTTCAATCTGCGCCGGTTTCCACCGCCACTTCCTGATCGAAATCTCCATTGGTGATCGACTTCATCAAGCGTGCATAATGCGCGGCGAAATCCACCTGGAGCGCTGTGATCGGTACCTCGGCGAACTCGCCCCGGTAGGCGAGGTACTCCATATGTTCGTGGCCCTCGCGGTCAAAGGCGTGAAAGATCGAATCTTCCCGGCCGTCGAATTCGAGTGGCAGAATACGAAACTTATCGCACAGTTCGCGATTGAATGCCGGCGTTGCCTTGAGCCATTGGTCTTCCAGCCATATCGAGCTGTAACCGTGCCAGACAAACACGTTAGTCCCCATGATTCGCCGCATTCGTTCGGTGGAGAGGTGATTTTGGACATCGGCGAAGCCGAGGCCGGCGGGTATGCCCGCCGCCCGGCAGCAGGCGGTCAATGCAATGGCCTTGCTAACACACCAGCCGCGCCCGGCCGCGAGCGTACTGCTCGCCCGCAGACCCGCCGGCGACAGGTCGATACAGTAGGCGTCGTATCGAATACCGTCCCTCACGGCATAGTACAGCGCGACGGCCCTGGCCCGATCGTCGGGGCATCCGGCCGTGTGGCGCTCGATTTAGGCGGCGACGATCTCGTGATCTGAATCGATGACCTCGGACGGCCGCAGACAAGGTTCCCGGTGGGTAATGGCGGGCGCGTTCATGAAGACGCAGAGTAGCAGTGTCGTTCGGCTTGACGGCGGCGCCTACTTGGACGCAATACCAAGCTTCTCGCGGACGCGCGGCAAACGCTCAAGGCCCCAAAAAAGATCGCCGTCGACAAGATAGCCCGGCACGCCGAATACACCGGCGGCCTCGGCTTCCTCGATGATGCGCTCGAGCGCCGCGGGTCCGTCGCCCGCAAGATATTCCTCGAACTCGTCGGCATCGAATCCGGTTTCCGAGATCAGCGTGGCAAGGCTGCCGCGATCCTCGATGTCGAGTTCGCGCCGCCAGAAGCGCTCGAACACGGCATCGTGGAAGGTGCGAAAATCACCCATATTCCGCACGAAAAGATAAGCGATATGCGAGATCGTGCTGTCGAATATCTTACGCGGCCCCCGAATGGTCAGCCCGCGTCGATTGGCTTCGCGGCGGCAGTCCATGTAGGCATATCTGACACGTCGCCACTGGTGGTCATTGCGGGTGCCGACGGTATCACGGCCGTCGGCGTCGAGTTCAGCGGTGCCGAGGTACTTGGGTATCTGCAGCGTATACGGGAGAAATTCGACCGTCACCTCCGGCAGTTCCGACAATTCGAACGTGGCTTCCTGAGCCAGGTAGGCATAGGGACTCTTGTAGTCGAAGTAATGCGTGACCGTAGGCATTTTTGTTCCGCTTCCCGATTTTGTTTATAACCCCGCCTGCTCCTTGACGTGACGCGCGACGGCTTCGTGGGTCGCGAACCATACATCGCCCTTGTTCTTCATGTGGGTGATGAGTTTATCGAGCATCTTGATGCGGTAGCGATGACCGATAACCTGCGGATGCATAGTCAGCAGGAACAGGGTACCTTCCTCGTGGGCAACATCGAACTCGTCCCTCCAGATGGACAGTACGTCTTCGGCGTTGCGTATGGCGACGTGCTTCGACGGCCAGCTGATCTGAAACAGCGGCCAGTCGTCCAGGATCCATTCCACGGGCAATTCGATGATGCCCGTCTCCTTGCCATCGGACGTCAGCATGTAGGGTCTTTCGTCCGCCATCATGCTGCTTTCATAAAGAAACCCCATCTCCTTGACGATCTTGATGGTCGACTCCGTTAGATCCCAGGCCGCGGAGCGGAAGCCTACCGGCTTACGACCGACGTGTTTTTCAAATATTTCCATGGCCTGCTTATACACGCGCCGTTCGTCCCGTTCATTCAAGCGCATCGGATTTTCGTGTACATAGGAGTGAAATCCAATTTCGTAGTGCGGATGTTTCAGCAACTCGGGCACGACCTCCGGATGCAGTTCCATGGTCATCGCGGGAATGAAAAATGTGGCGGGAATCTTGTGTTTCTCCAGCAGCGCGAGAACGCGGGCTTGACCGGTACGCGCGCCGTACTCCCCGCGCGACATGTACGATGGGCTCGATTGCTCCTGGAAGCCGATCCAGACCGGCTCGGTATCGATATCGAAGGAAAAGGTGACGGCAACGCGCGCGCCGTCGGGCCAACTCTCAGGCGAGAGGTCGCGGCCCGCACGCACGGTACTTACATGCTTGATGATCTGTTCCGGCGTCCAGTTCCAGATGGCGTCCTTGCGCGGTGCGCCGCGATCGCCGGTCGCGATAACCGGCGATGCAAGCGAATACAGAATTGCCAGAACCACTATTTGAATGATCCCCACGGGACTAATCGTTCTCATTACCCTCTCCTTAATCTCATCTCGTTACCCTACAGTATGCGACGAGTCTAGGTATCCGTAAAAAGCCGGATCGCAGATATATTTTTTCATTCAGGAAAACTCTGACCATGCGCATCTTCACCACCATCCCGCAGCATAATCTCCAGGCGTCGAAAACGGGCGCCGAGGCCATGGAGGCCAGCGGGTTTACCGGCATTTGCACGCTGGAAAATCGTCACGACCCCTTCCTGCCGCTGGCCGTGGCGGCAACCTCAACGCGTGACATCGAGCTTTCAACCGGTATTGCGCTCGCATTTGTAAGGTCACCCATGTCGACCGCCCATATCAGCTGGGACTTGAACGAGGCGTCCGGGGGCCGGTTCACCTTGGGCCTCGGCACCCAGATCCGAGCGCACAACGAAAAACGCTTCAGCGTACCCTGGGGTCCGCCGGTACCGCGCATGCGCGAGTACGTCCAATCCCTGCATGCTATCTGGCACACCTGGAAAACCGGAGAGAAACTTTGCTTCGAGGGAGAACATTATCGTTTCACTTTGATGCCGCCCAATTTCGTGCCCGAAGAGTCACCCCTTCCGGCGCCGCCAGTCACCATCGCCGCTGTCGGACCGTCGATGGTCCGGCTCGCGGGCGAAGTCGGCGACGGTCTCAGACTCCACCCGTTCTGCACGCGCAAGTACTTCGACCAAACCATCGCCCCACAGCTCGAGCGCGGCCTCGCCAAAAGCGGAAAACCGCGCGAGCATTTCGAGATTAACGGCGGCGGTTTCATCGCGACCGGGCCGGACGATCACGCCGTGCGACGGATGACCGAATGGGTGCGATATCGGATCGGATTCTACGCATCGACACCGGCATACTGGCCCGTGCTGCAAGCAGAGGGTTACACTGATCTCGGTCCGCGACTGAACGAGATGACGAAGCGGGGCGAATGGGATCGACTGGCCGGCGCGGTCCCGGACGAACTGCTGCAAGCCTGTACGGCAATCGGGCGTCACGATCAAATCGCACAGGCCATCGAACGGCGTTTTGCGGGCATGAGCGACGCGCTGCAAGCGAGCGCAAGCGCCGAACATCCTTCCGATATGCCGCCGGACCTGGTGCAGGACATCCGCGCCCTGCCTTCACTTTTCAGCGGTTTCAAACCGGCGAGAGGGCCTGCGTGATCCCGGATCTGCTTTGGCCGGCGGGTCACACGATCTGCACGGCATCATTTGGTGCGATCCGCACGGCCTTGCCCAAGGACTCAATATAGCCGCTCACGATATCGTAGACGGGAGGGCCCTCGACGTCTTCATTAACCGACGCCCACCCCGTCACGACATACTCGCGCGAGGCATCTATCAGTGCGCCGCTGGGCATTATCGACAACTGCTCGATGCGCCGTCCGGCCGGCGCGTTAACCCGCAGGCGATAAGCGAGACCGGCGACTCGAACCATGTCGCCCCCCTGTTGATAGTAAGGATCGGGATTGAACAGGTTATCGGCAACATCCTCGAGCACTGCCTTGAGGCGCGCGCCGGTCATCGTCGTTCGGTACACCTCCGGATAGGTAATTGCCGTTTGATTGTAGACGTCATCGACCGTGATGTTTTGCCCCGGCACCAGGCTTGCGCCCCAGCGAAAACCCGGAGACAGCGCGATTTCGGCGTCGCGCGCTTCGCGGATCGCCGCCAGGATCAAGTCGTCAAAGGTGCCGTTGAGGTTGCCACGCCGGTATAGCAGCGACTGGGTTTCGCCCAACACCCGATCGAGTTTCCCGCGGTACGGAGCACGAATCTCCTCGACCAGGGCCTGCATGCCGGGATCCGGCGTGATCGCGTCGGAAAATACGGGAATCAGTCGAAATCGGTAATCGGTAACACGGCCCTTTTTAACCTCGAGATCGAGCCGCGAAAGAAACTTGCCGTGGGATCCCGACGCGATCAGCAGCGTCTTATTGACTTCCACGACCGCCGGCAGCGCATCATGCGTATGTCCGGTCAGGATGACGTCAATCCCTTGAGTGCGCCCCGCGAGTTTGCGATCGACATCAAATCCGTTGTGACTCAAGAGCACCACCAGTTCAGCACCCTCTGCACGTGCCGCCGCAACGTTGTTGCGGACGACGTCTTCGCGCACGCCGAATGACCAGTTCGGAATCTTGTAGCGCGGGTTGGCGATCGGCGTATACGGAAAGGCCTGTCCGATCACCGCTATCTTGACGCCGCCCCGTTCGAAATAAGCGGTCGAATCGAATACCGCTTCGTTCCATTCGTTGTCGAAGACATTGCCGGCCAGCAGCGGGAAATTCAGTGATTTGATCAGTTGTTCGACGCGCGCCTGACCGTAGGTGTATTCCCAATGCGCGGTCATCGCGTCGACGCCCAGGGCGTTCATGACCCGCACCATGTCGGCACCCTGCGTCGCCAGCGCGGTGTAAGAGCCCTGCCAGGTATCACCGCCGTCGAGCAACAAGGTCTTGTGCTCGCGCTCAGCGCGGATCGCGTAGATCAAGGTCGCCAGTCGATCAACGCCGCCGACCCGCCCGTAGGCCATTGCGAGCGCCGCGAAGTCTTCCGCAGTCAAAGCATGCGCGAGCGCGCTGCGCGGTTCTATACCGTAATGATCGAGGTATTCCCTGCCGGTGAGATGGGGCGGCTTGCGGGCGACGTCGCCGACACCAATGTTGACCGAGGGTTCACGGAAAAAAAGTGGTTTGAGCTGGGCGTGGATGTCGGTGAAATGGAGCAAGGTGACCTGACCCAGTGCATCGAAGCGCAGCAATTGAGACTGTTTCAGCGCCTGGGTCGCCATCGCCCGCGAGACCGAGCCCGGCGCCGTCCCACAGGCTCCAAGCGCCAGAGCGACCTGCAGGAACGATCGCCGGTCCAACATCAGTTACGCACAGCCGGGGTCTCCACCGGTAAACCACGTGCGCGCCAGGCCAGATACAGTTCCAGATTCACGTATTCGTCGGCGCCGGCTGCGTAGGGTATGGCCCGGACTTGGCGGTTGCACCCGCGAAAACGCCGGTGTAAGGATCCCAGCGTCTGCCACTTGAGCCGGTAGGTCGGAAACCCGTTCGACATGCCCTGACTCAGGCGCTGGGCGCGGAGCATGCGGCCGTGATTCATTTCATGGCAATGTAGGCAAGCCAGGTCGAGCTGTCCGCGGCGTTGGTGATAGAACGCCTTGCCCGCTTCGAAAAACGGTGCCGCCGGACCGTCGATCTGGGGGCTGACTGCCATCCCCTTCGATTGATTTTTTATGAAAGCCGTCATGGCGAGCAGCGGCTCGGTGTCCCACGCCCAGGCGCTTGCCCCCATCTGCGCGGTCCGGCACTGATTGATCCGGTTTTCGATATTGATTAATTTTTTGCTTTGCGGGAGATAGACCGGATAGGTCGCGCCGACGCTACGCATCGACGCGGCCGCATCGTCGTGGCAATCCATACATGACTTCCCCTTACTGCCGTCCTGTGTTGCCCATAACTCCGCGCCATTTTCGACCCAGATGTAACCGGGGTTGTCAAAATCGTCGTCCTGGATTGCACGCGTTTCGACGCGCGCATAAGTATAACCGCTACGCCGGTCCTTAACCTGGAAACTGCTCCAATCCTCCGTATCCGCAGCATTCGCGGTGTTCATTAAATTGCCTGCTGCCACACTCAAGCAAAACAAAACGGTTTGACGCTTCAAGCAGGAACCTCGAAGCTTTTTTTGTACTGCGTTTCGGTACCGTCGTCCTCGATCCAGATGAACTCGAGTTCACCGCTTTTTTCGGCCGTCACGTAGAACGAAAGGAACGGGTTAGCAGAAACAGCAGGATATAGTTTTACTCGGAATACTTCTTCGCCGTCGAGTTTGCAAATAAAAGTATTGATGATCTTTCTTGGAAAATTTTCCCCGGTTTCCTCGTTCTTCCGCTGGCCCGATTCCATCTTGTGCGAAATCAGGGTTTTAACTTCAAAAGGTTCGGCCTTTTTGATCTTCTTGGAGATCTTGACCCTTGGTTTCGCCATGGTTTATACCTCCGGCTTCAGCCGCCGCAGCCGCCGATGGTGACCTTGACTTCGTTCGCGGTACGCAGAATGCGTCCGTCCGAGAATTCGGCGATGGCGATCACTCGCTGCGTTTTAGCAAGCCGGATACGTGTGGACGCGCTGGCCTTGCCGCTGGCGCGCGTGAAGAAGAAGCTCGCTACTTCCGGCGCCGGATTCTCCTCGGCAAAGAGGTGTATTGCCTTGACGTACCGATCCGCGGTAAATGGCGCATCGACGGCAACGCTGACCGGTACGGTGTTACCGTTTTCCGCAATCGACGGCGTCTTGAGAGTGATCCCGCCGTCTTCTATCGCGCGTTCTCCGATGAGCTTCTTCATCGCGGCCCGCGCGCGTTCGATGCGTTCATCGCCGATGGCGATACCGCTCGCGAGCAGGGCCGCTAAAGCCGCGGATCGCACCACCATCAGGCGCCGGGTCATGCCGCATAGATTAACGTTCTGATCATTCATCGATCGAATCCTCGTTCGGGCGAATCCCCGTCGCCTCGTCATTTTTGACGTTTAAGCGTCACGAGAAAGGCAATGATGTCCTCAATCTGTTGCGCGCTCAGGACGGTCTTGCCCTCGAATTCTTTTTGCACACGGTGCAAGCCTTCGGTCTTGTAATAAGACGGCATCATACTCATTGGGTTGAACTGCTTGGAATCCACGAGACGCAAGCGAAGTTGCGCTGGAGTCAGGCGATCGCCCACGCCGGCCAGCGTGGGTCCAGTGGTCCCGAAAAATTCGGCGTCGACCGGCACTTCGTGGCAACCCAGGCAGTTGCCGAGATCGCGCTCGATCATGACGGACTGGCCGCGCTCCGGATCGCCCGCTTCGCCTGTCAACGGTTCCGTAATGGCGAAGTTCTCGACGAGGTACTCCTGTGCCGACAATGACGTCGCGATAAACAGAACCGCAAGCAAAATGAAAATGCGGAATCGTCCTGAGTTTACGCTGATCGACACGCGCTATGCCTCCGTATCCGATTGGCGTCGGGTGGCGCCGCCGGTGCCGCTCGAATGCGCGAATTAATTATAGCGTTTAAGAATAAATATATAACGAAAAGGCATATGGATACCGTTCATAGGGGCGCGCACGCTCCAACCCGACTTTACTGGACGGCTTGGAGGCCCGCTTCCGCAAGGGCGGTGGCCAATCCCGGTGACCAAGCCGCGCGGCCCGGGCACTTTTAATCAGACCGTCGATCCGCCCTGCGGTTCGAACCTCCCCGGTCGTCGGCGACCCGCACGGGTCGAAAACGCCACAGTCTTTCTAGCCCCTACGATCCGGCGCCGCACCGCCTTCCTTAGGCGCCAGCGGCGGCGGCAGCTTGCGCTTCTCACCGGGCGGCGGCGCGCCCGGGTCACCCGGAATCGGCTGACCGGCGGTGTACCCGACGATTTCAGTCGGCCGCGCTTCGCCTGCATATGCCGCGTCGTAACAGGCGCCTCGTTCTTCTTCACTACGAATCCCTTCGACCAATTTACCCGCCGCCAAGCTCGCGTCGACATCGGCGGCGTACTGAGCAAGGCCGCCCGTGGTACCGCTGCGCGGCGCCCCTTCTGGAACGCGGCCACGCTGACGCCGCGACAAGCGCAGGAGGATGTTCCAGGCGCGCTTGTTCTCGCGTATCGGCTCGACTTCTACCTGGCCGGCAGCTTCGAAATCCCGCCAGATCTCCTCACCCTTGCGCGTGCGAATGATCACGATCGTCGCGCGTTCGGTGCCGACGCCGCCGCAAGCGATGTCGGCGAGTTCCGCCGAAAAATCGCCGCAGTGTCGGCATTCCAGCCGCTCGTACTCGGTCACGGCTTCTTTCAGTGGAATCGTCTCCAGCCCCCCGTTCTTGAGATAAATCAGTACCTCGCTCTTAACGTTGAACTGTCTGATCTCGCCCAGGGGAATGCCCATCTGCTTTTCGATGCGTTCGGTCATGAGCTCGGGGCGAAAAACCTTGGTGCAGAACAAGCCGATGTTGAACGCCACGCGGTCTGAGAAATCCCGCAGAAATCCACGTTGGCGCGCGACGATCTTCACTTTCTTCTTGCGCGTAACCAGGAAACCCGGGTCCATGAATTCCATCTTCCTGAGCGGTGTGATCTGACAGGGGACGCCGACGAAGGCGACTTTCTTCAAATCCCTCGTGCGGACTTCTTCGAGCGCGAGATTATTGGAGCAGTAGGTATACCAACTGCCAGTAGTGGCCTTGATCTCTTCGACGGTGGTAACGACCTTCGGCGTCGGGATGCAGGGATCGTCGTTCTCCCCGACCGCTGAGACGATTGCACCGTCGATACGGTCCGTCGCCCTGGCCCACGCCAGCAACGCCGTCACGATGCCGCCGTCCTGTCCGGCTTCCGCGAGTTCAGGGTGCGTCGAGCGCGCGACGAAGATATTGCGAAACACACCGAAAATATCCTCGTAGGGGCGCTCGTTCCCGAACTGGACGTTCCTCAGGTGATCCTCGCGCGGCCACAGCCGCGGGCAGACCGCCGCGCAGACGTCGCAACCTGGCCCTTCGCTCACCCCACAAAAATCGAACGCCGCCGAGGCCTTCGCGGTCTGTTTCGGCTTGCCATCGATGTACTCGATGACGTTGTGCGGACATGCGAGCACGCAGGCCCCGCATTCGCAGCAAGTGCCGGCGTCGACCACGTCGTTCATCATGTCCTTGAAAGTATTATGGTGTAGCAGGTTCAATTAGGTATCCTCTTAGACGCGAACCGCAGCCTTGCTGCTGGGGTCGGCATTCTCGTCGATCGCGAACTGCCCGGCAAAAGAAAAATAGGAATATCGATATGACCAATCAGCCCACGCCCACCGGTGACATTACGCTCAGTAACAGTTTCTTGACGGATACGATGCAGATATGCATTGTCACACGCGACATTTACCGAACCATGGACGGCATGATCAGACTCGGGATCGGGCCGTGGGCCGTTTATACCTTCGATGATACGACCGTCAGTGAGATGACCTACCGCGGCGGGCCCGGCGAATATTCGATGAAGCTCTGTCTCGCTTTCAACGGCTCGATGATGTGGGAGATCATCGAGCCCATCAAAGGCCCGAGTATTTACACCGAGTTTCTCGATAAACATGGAGAAGGCATACACCACACCGCCTTTCATTGCGGCGACATGTCATGGCAGGAGCGGGTCGAGGAATTCGAGCAGCGCGGCTTCAAGAAGGTCCAGTCCGGGCTCTGGAAGGATCTCGTTCCCTATGCCTATTTCGAAACTGAGGAGGCGACCACCACGACCTTCGAGCTATTCATCATTCCCGAAGGCGCCGACATGCCCGAACCCGAAGAATGGTATCCGGCGCCACCGCCCGCACAGTAAGTGACCGCGATGCGCGCGTCTAAGGCCGGCCGCGCATCGTTTCTTTAGAGAGAGGCTCTCAAGATGAACATCACGGTCTGGCTGTCGAAGTTCTTACGGCCCTCGACACGTGAATATTCGAGCGTGGTCGACAGCCCCCATTCCGTGTAATACCGGATCCCCCCGCCGAACTGAACCTCGTCATCATCGTCCGGCTGCACGCTGGTGAAATTCCCCGGGAGTCCGCCCGCACTTTCGTCGTCGTCACGATCGAGCTCCTCGTGGAACGCCACCATGGCATAAGGCTCGAATGCGCCAAAGCTATAACCGACTTCAGCGCCGGCGATGATCTGGGTGAGATCGACATTGCGTTTAGCGACCGAGCGAAGCGATGCACCGCCGACACCGGCCGCGCTCAAAGCGCTGCCCGTTTCCGTATACGCATCCTGCTTCTCTTCGGTATGGAGGTAACCGATCTTGGCCGACAACACCCAGTTTCCCAGCGACATGAAGGCGTTTACATTGGCGGCGACGAACCAGCGATCGGCATCGAAGCGCGCGCTGATATCGGTGGCGTCCGCACGTGAAATACGATCCTGATCGTATTCGAGCGGCGAATAACCACCCATGACGTCGACGCTAAAGGTATCGTTCAGCAGCACTGCCGCATACGGGGCAACGATAAACCCGTCGTTCTCCTGTCCGCCGCCATTGAAGTCCGTTTCGGCATCGACCCACTGGTATCCGAAGGCCAGTCCCAGCAGAAACCGATCAGCGAACAGTCGGTCGAATCCTGCGAGGACATTGTGCGCATCGGCGTCGAAAGCGAGGGAGGTGCCCTGAAACGCAAAATCGCTGTCGAAATCCGAAAAGGAATAACTGCCCCATAGAGCGAATACTCCGCCGGCGACGTCGTCACCCGCGGCCAAGGTTCGCGAAGATGAAAACAGCGAGGCCGTGCCCTTCTCCGCCGAGCGCCCGCTGCGCTCCCGCGCCACGTCGTCGTGTTCCGCGCCGGCGACCCGCAAACCGCCACCATTGGTAACCGAAGTCCCTACGCCATTCAGGCAATTCTGAAATTCCTGCCGGCTGCACTGCGGCTCCGTCGCCCAGGCCCACTGGCCGGCAAGCGAAACGGCAAAGATGACAGCGATCCGAATAACGCTTCGATATGAGGTCATGAATTTTCCCATCGCAATTTGGAGGCTTGAATCAAAGGTTTCTGAACCATGATTTTGCTGATGTTTTCCGCCGGGCCGCAACGAAAACTCAGTTCTCGTTGTGCTCCACGGATCGAACACCTGCGTATTCGATCCATGCGAAATCTTCTAAATACTTAACACAGATTACTGAAAAATAAGGTATTTTACCAGTCTATTAATGTAAATTATAAAGTACTATGCCGCGTATGCCCCGCTTGAACGCCTGGACGTCAATTACCGAATTCTCGGTCTCGGCACTGCAATCCGTTGAATATTAGTGATATTTCTGACGAGATTCTCGATCGCCCGCAAGCGCATGCGCTGGGGCGGGCTCGGCGGGCTGTTGGCGTCAGGAATCCGCGTGCCGTAGCCGGGCTTGGTGATCACAACCTTGCCATGCACATTACCGACTTCGATCGCCGAGGGGCCATCGGTCTCCTTGGATTCGAGCAGGACGACGACGGCTGAGTCTCCTTCGACTTCCCCGCCCACGGTCGTGCCACGGATCCCGATCGTTGCGACCACGCCGGTCTTGACCCGCATTGCACGCGGCCGCCGCTTGGCGATCAGCCCCGTGACGAATCGAAAAGCACCCTTGATGACCTCCGTATCGAAGATCCCGTCATCGCCGGAAACTACCTTGTTCACTTTAAAAATCGATTTCGGTCCCAAATTAAAGCGCGTGTTGTCGTCGAAGCGAATACTTATCAGCGACCGCTCACCGGTTTCAATCCGATCCTGCTCGTAGACCCGGTCGCCGCGACCGAGGGCCTGCGCCGATCCATCGGGCGTATAACGCGCCGCAGATCCCTTCATCACGGCCACCTGTCCCACCGCCCTTATTTCTGCGTTCGTCGTATTGAATGCCACGCCGGCGATAAAAATGGTCAGTAGCGTAACGACTGCTTTAGTGCTCATGGCGTCTTTCCAAAGGTTTCAGGATTAAGCCCCCTCACGGATAGTGGTGTTCCGCATGATAAGACGTTTTCCTGTTTGGATCGGTGTTCCTCCCAACTCTCGCCCACCCTTTGGCGTACCGTTATCATCAGCGCCTTACGAAAGGCGACTCCGGCCGCAGTAGCCAAAATACACAAAGTCTATCTCGTGGGCCTGGGCGAAAATATTTGAACGATTCGGGGCGATTCGTAAATATGGATATCGAAGAACTGCGCGCAGGACTCAAGCGTTTCATCGCCGACGAAGTCGGCTCGTCCTCGAAGCTGGAGTCACTCGCGGAATCGGACGGTCACGCTGGCCTGACCTTTCTTTTTGATATTGTCGAGAGCAGCGGTCTGACGAAAGGGTTCGTCATCAAGCTACCGCCGAAGGGTGTCAAACGCAAAGGCAACACCGACGTCTATCGCCAGGCACCGCTGTTGCGCGCCTTGCACGCCGACGGCGTGCCGGTACCTCGGGTGCCGTGGGCCTTCGACGAAAACGATTGGTTCGACGTGCCGTTTATCGTCATGGAGCGCCTCCCGGGGCGTGTCTTTTTCTTGTGGGATCCGCCCGCGATCTTCAACCGCAGCAAATCCGAGTCGCATTCCTTGTGGGAGCAATGCGCGCGCGCGCTGCCGAAGGTGCACCGGTTTGACTGGCGCGATCATCTGCCCGACTGGGAGACCCCCGAAACATTGGAATCGCAGATCCGGCGGTGGGAACGCATTTATGCGCAGGCCCCGGAACCGGCCTGGATCGAAGCCGCCGAAGCATGCGAACGCGCCCTGCTCGATACACTACCATGCGATGAACCCACCGGTCTCTTTCACGGCGACTACCAACCGGGCAACGTGCTCTATCACGACGGCATCATGAGCGGCATCATCGATTGGGAGTTGTCCGGCATCGGCGCGCAACTCCTCGACGTGGGCTGGATGATGATGTCCGCCGATCAAGCTTACTGGACCGAGAAATGGCGCCCGATTCATCCCATGGAACCAGCGAAGATCCGCCAGATTTACGAAAGCGAAATGGGTCGCGAATTCGACGCTATTCCGTGGTACCAGGCATTAGCCGGATACCGTATCGGGTGTATTGCGTGTATCAATGTCAAACTGCACCGCAAAGGACAGCGGCGAGATCCAATATGGGAGAAGATCGCCCTGAGCGTACCCGCATTTTTCGAGGGCGCCCGTAAAATTGCAGAAAAGATGTGAGGGGCTGAAATCGAAATCCAATTACCAAGCAGGTAGCGGGGATATGAAATTCTACAATTCATTGGGCCCTAATCCGCGCGTCGTCAGAATGTTCATGGCGGAGAAAGGCATCGATGTTCCGTTCGAGGAAATCGATATCTTCGGCGCCGAAAACCGCAAACCACCCTACAGAGACAATAATCCCGCTGGACAAGTGCCCGCGCTCGAACTCGACGACGGCACCTGGCTCGCCGAGACCGTCGCCATCTGCGAATACCTCGAAGACTTGAATCCCGAGCCGCCCCTAATCGGCACCACGCCGCAGGAGAAGGCCGAGCACCGGATGTGGCAACGCCGCATTGAATTGAATATTACCGAGCACCTCTATAACGGCTACCGCTACTCGCTCGGTCTCGAGGTGTTCAAGGACCGCATACCCTGTATTCCGGAAGCGGCCGACGGGCTGAAACAACGGGTTCAACTCGAGCTCGCCTGGCTGGACCGCCTGATGAACCGCAAAACCTTTATCTGCGGCGATCGTTTCACACTGACGGACATCATCCTCTACTGTGCGCTCGATTTCGGCGAAGGCGCTGGACAAGAAATGGACACCGGGCTCATCAACATCAACGCGTGGTTCTCACACGTGCATACGCGTGCGAGCGCGGTGGCCAGTGTTCATCCGGAGGCGGCGGCGCTCGGCCGGCGCGGACTGTGATCTTGGAGAGACACGCGTGAACACGCTCTGGATTTTCGACGACCCGCCCCGCGAAGGCGTGTTGGCCCTTCTTACGGCCAACGGACTGCCCACCGCCGACATCACGCCAGATTCAGCCGCGCGCTTCTTCGCCGCAGGCACGCCTGAGGCCATACGCGGCGTCGTGGCGATCGAAGTCCATGGGGAATATGGTGTGCTGCGTTCTCTCGCGGTGACCGCAGACGAGCGCGGCGCCGGTATCGGCTCCCGGCTGTTGGCTCATGCCGAAAAGCAGGCGGGCGCCGTAGGGATCGGCACGCTCTACCTGCTAACCCAGACTGCGGCGACCTTTTTTGCGCGTTACGACTACGCCCCCGCCGACCGCATGCGGGTACCCGCATTGATCGCCGCGACGCCAGAGTTTGCCCACCTGTGCCCCAGCAGTGCGACCTGCATGTCTAAATCCTTGTGACGGGCGCTAGCGTCTAGCGATGCCAGGCGGGCGGAGTGGCGTGAACGAACGCGTTGCGCCGCTTCGCGGTAAAGCCCGGCGTTCGTTCCCGCTGCGGCGCGTGCAAACCATGCGGGCCTGGATGTTGGAAGTTCCGGTCCGGTGCGTAGGGAAAGCCATAGGGGTAAATCCCATAGCTGCGATGGTATGCCGGCGGTTCGTCTGTCCACGTATCCGCCAAGGCACGTGACTCGAACTTGAGCCGCTCGTGTTCGAGGCGCAGGGCGTCGCTTTCCCGGCGCTCTTCACGCATACGCTGCCACTGGTTCACGATCGAGTAGTAATCGTCCTTGGCATCCACGCCGTCGGCGGGCACCTCATTGATGACGAATTGCTCGCGATCGGCGACCGTGGCAGTGGGTGGCGCATCCGCATAATGACGCACCCCTTCGTCGTCGATCCAGGTATGAACGGTGATTGCTTCGGCTCTCGCAACGAAAAAGAGTGTCACGGCAACGATGTAACCGGCCCACCGCATGTGCCCGCGATTCAGGCGCTTTGTTGAGAATATCCAGCGGCTCATTTTATTAAGTTTAGCGTGGTATACGCCCGCTGCAAAAAAAACGGGCCCGCAAGGGCCCGACATATCAGATCATTCAGCCTCGCGGAGTCGCTCAGGCGGCGACTTTCTCCGATCCGCCGGGGATCGCTTCGGGCGCCCGGATATCGAATTCAGCCAGTTGAGGATGATCCATTTCCCTGCGGAATTTATGCAGCGACCACGGATACATAGCCGGATTGCCGAATTTGTCGATGTACCAGCTCTGGCAGCCTGTTACCCATACGGTGCCCGACATGGAGTTCTTTATCGCCTCGTTGTATTGCGCCGTGGCTTCCCGGCGCGGCGCGATTACATCCGCCTTTTCCTGTCGCCACAAATCAACCAACTGCATGATGTATTTCATTTGCAATTCGCTGATTAAGATCAGTGAAAAGTTACCGATCGGGCTATTGGGCCCGACGAGCATGAAGAAATTCGGAAAGCCCGGCATGGCAACCGAGCGATGGGCCTGTGCGCCCTTCTCCCAGGCATCGTCGATCGTCAGACCGTTTTCTCCGATCATGTCCATCGGACGCATGAAATTGTGCGCCTTGAATCCCGTGGCGAGAACAATCACGTCCAGTTCATGCAACTCCCCGTCCGTGGTACGTATACCCTTCGGCTCGATGCGCTCGATGCCTTCGGTCACGAGCGCCGCATTCGGCTCCTGAATCGCTTCGTAGAATCCGTTGGCGAAGATCAAACGCTTGCAGGCTGCCTGATAGTCCGGCCTGAGTTTCTCGCGTAGCTCGGGATCGCTGACCTTGGTTTCCAGGTTGCGTCGACACACCCAGGAGATGAATTTGAGCAGCGGCTTACTACCGATCACGGCTTTCGCAAAAAACCAGTCGAAAAAAACCTTGATATAGAACCCGTGCAACCAGCTCGCGAGCCAGGGGTGCTTGCGCAGGCGTTCCTTGTGCTTTTCAGTGTAGACGCGATCGGGCGTCGGGTAGATCCACTGCGGCGTGCGCTGAAACATCGTCATTTTCCCTGCGATTTTCTGCACCTGAGGGAAGATCTGGATGGCGGTCGAGCCCGTTCCGATCAGGCCGACCTTTTTGCCGGTCAAATCGGCACTGTCGTCCCATCGCGCCGTATGGAACATCGCGCCCTCGAAAGAATCGGTCCCGTCGATATTCGGATATTGCGGTTGATGCAGAACACCGCTCGCGCAGATCACGATATCGGCCGTCACAGCTTCGCCGTCCTTGGTCTCGAGTTGCCAGCGACCGTCGACGAACTCGGCCTTGACGAGTTCGGAATTGAACCGGATATTCGAATAGAGGTTGTACTTTTTCGCAACGCGTTCGAAGTATTCGAAGATCTCCGGCCCGTGCGCGTAGCGATGGCTGTATTCAGGATTCGGTTCGAAGGAATACGTGTAGGCGTGCGCGGGCACGTCGCAAGTAAGGCCCGGATAACGGTTGTCGCGCCAGGTTCCGCCGACCTTGTCGGCTTTCTCGTAAATAGTGACGTCTGAGATCCCGGCTTCGTGCATCTTGATCGCGGCAAGCATCCCCGACATGCCGGCACCGACGACTACGACCTTGGGATTGCGCTTGATCCCCGGCGGCAGCCCGGGTTGGATTTGAACTTCAGCATTCATGGCGATGATCTCTCCCGTCAACCACTCTCGATGATGGCACGATAATGCCGACGCCGTTGACACGGAAGCGTCGCCAGTGCCATTGTTATAGACATTTAGTGACAGACCAAGACTTTTGATGCCAACGCGGCAGCCTGTCGGACTTAGGGAATCGTAGCGAGGCGGGTGGGAGAGCGGGCTCGGAGGTGTCATGGTTTGAGGCGAATAGTGGGGCTATTTAACGAGAACCATGGCGCCTCTCAGACCGCTATCCCAACGCCGTACGACTGCATGGATGCAGGAGGTAGGACCCCATGGACGGGGGAGGTAGAGCGAAGCAGGAAGCCAGAGCAGAGAGCAATGCAGGAGCAATTGCCGAGTAGATTCTTCTTAAGTCCGACAGGCTGCTGATATGACCCAGGCCGCGATCGAGCAGTTGTTGATGCCCAATACCTATGTGAAATACATGGCGCGGGCATTCGACGACCACGTACGTCTGACCGCCGGTACACCGCTGCTGCCGGACGAAATCGAAAACTACTCGCGTCCGATCGCGGTCCAGCACGTACTGACCTGCACCAAGAACGCGCTCGCCATGGCGCACGCTCCCGATTGGCACCTGTCGTGGGCCAAGGGCATGGCCGAACACTTCCACGGGCCCGTGACGATGGCCCTGGTCACTGCGCCTACCTTGGGCGACGGCCTCGAAGCGCTGGTGCGCTACATGCCAAAGCGCGTTCCCTACCATCACTGGCAAAGTGTTGTCGAGCACGGCTTTCACTACTGCGAGATTATCGAGCTGATCGAATTCGGACCGGTGCGGGCGATCGTGATCGAAATACCCGTGCTGGTCATGCATGAATACGTGACTACCATTTGCGGCGGCCATCTCGACGGCGCCCATGTCGAACTCCGGTACGCGCCGACGAAATATCTCGACAGCTACACCCGATATTTCGAATGTCCCGTGGTGTTCGAGGCCCCGCGCAATGCCTTCGTCGTACCCGATTCCTGGCTGGCGATAAAAAATGCCGGTTACGAGGAAAGCGCGTGGCACACCGCATTGAGGCGCTGCGAACAGACCTCTTCGCTGTCGCGCGAGCAGGACACCTTGACGGGTGTGCGTCGGGAGATTTTCAACGTCATCGAAACGGGCGCCGG
This sequence comes from Gammaproteobacteria bacterium, assembly GCA_963662545.2. Classification (GTDB taxonomy): domain Bacteria; phylum Pseudomonadota; class Gammaproteobacteria; genus JAYYZW01. The sequence continues at coordinate 1,376,980 of CAXXLL010000002.1, read as the reverse complement.
GCCGGCCTCACCCCCGAATCTGAAGGCAATATCTGAGACCCTGCACGTCTCACCACGCACCCTGATTCGGCATCTGCGCGAAGCCGGCACGACCTATCAGGCAATCGTTGATGACATCCAGATGGTGCGCGCGAAAGAATTGCTCGCTAACGAAGATTACCGCGTCTACGATGTCGCGCACGAACTCGGATTCCAGGACCCGGCGAGTTTCGGTCGTTCCTTCAAACGCTGGTTTGGCATGACGCCGGGGGCCTACCGCTCTGCAATGGATATCCAATGGCGGTAAGGATCCTCGCCATCGCGAAACACCGGTTATGCACGCGACGATTAACTAAATGCTAAGCAACGAATCAAAGGACTTCTAACAGATGAATCCCTATGTCGCCCTCATGCTCGCCATCTTCGCCGAAGTCGCGGCGACCAGTGCACTCAAGGCATCCGCGCATTTCACCCAATTCTGGCCGAGCGCAATCGTGGTCGTCGGCTACGGAATCTCCTTCTACCTGCTGACGGTCGTCCTCGAATCAATTGCAGTCGGCGTGACCTACGCGATCTGGTCGGCAGTTGGAATCATTCTCGTGACACTCGTAGCAATTCCTCTGTACCGACAGCTGCCCGATACCGCCGCTCTCCTCGGCATGGGCCTGATCGTCGCCGGCGTACTTGTCATCCATCTCTTTTCTGAATCCACGCGGATCTAAACGCAGTCCGTCATTTGCGGAGAATAAATATGGAACAGAGGGGCCATACCCCGCGATCAACTCCGCGCAAGAATTCACCCGTCCGTCCGCGCGACGCAGCCAGCCTCGTCATCCATCGCAAACGCCGCACCCATCACGAAGTACTGATGGGACGCCGCGGTAGCAAGGCGCGGTTCAAACCCGGCGTCTACGTCTTTCCGGGCGGGGTGCTCGAACGTCCGGATTACGCTGCCCGGCCAGTACGCGAACTCGACCCGGATATTCCGCCGAGAATGGCGGTCGCCGGCTCGAAGCGAAAGGCGTGTGCGCTTGCCATGGCGGCGGTACGAGAAGCGTTCGAGGAAGCGGGCCTGATGTTCGGCCTTGCAGGCGAAATCGGCGCCGTCAGGCACGATACCTGGAATGAATTCCGGCGCCGCGCGGTCTCGCCCGATTTGCAAGAACTCAGTTTTCTAGGGCGGGCCATTACGCCGGCCTACCAACCATTACGCTTTCACGCGCGCTTCTTCTCAGTAGACGCCGACCATTTCGAAGGTGACATCAAGGGCGACGGCGAACTCGAAGATTTGCAGTGGGTCCGCATCGGCAATACCGCTGGGCTCGAATTGATGATCGTGCAGGAAATGATTCTAGAAACGCTCGCCGAACGCCTTCACGGCCGCAACGCCCCACCACAGCGGCTGTTCTTCAATTGGGGGCGGCTGAACGTAATTGACGCCTGAAAGGCCGGTGACAAACTCCGTTCACCGAAAGGTGATAAAGGGCTCGGTGACAAATGCTGCTGTAGCGACATCCACTTTTAGGCGCCTAACGTCCGCGATGAGCCGCGCTTGATTGCAACCGACCGGAGCGGTAGCGTAGGAAGGGCGCAGTCAAGCGTCGGTCTCGATCGCGCTTGTTAGGTGGCTGTACCATTTCTATCGCTAATCTATTTCGCATTTTTCATTGCCACAATAAACACTCCGCTGTTTTTCCCCGGTTGCCATTTGTAGTCAATATAAAATCCGGCTTTCGTCAAACTGCTTTCCAATTCTGTCGTAGTGAATACCTTCAGCGTTGGTAATAAGCCTATGAATTTTCCAATCGGTGCGACGATCCTAAAAATATTATTTAAAAACCTCATATCTCCGATGCAAGCGGTACTGGTGACGAAAATGCCACCCGGCTTAAGCATTTCATAAATCCTAGCGATTACTGCATCCCGGTTGTCCAGCAAGTGCAAGATACTAAGCCCCAACACAACATCCATAGTTTGTTCTGGCACGTTGAATTCATCGATGGTTGAGCGTTTAAAAGAGACATTCTCGATATTTTTTGCGTCAGCTTTTCCCTGAGCGATTTCTAACATTTTCGACGAGATATCGATCGCTTGAATATGTTTCACATAAGGCGCATGCGCAATGGCTGTCGACCCTGTCCCGCAACCAAACTCCAATAATTCCATTTCCGGCCGAAAGTATTCGCGGGTTACCTGTAGTTTTTTCTGGTATGCCTCTTCATCAGCAATGGGTTTTACCGAATAACGCTCTGCTATTTTGTCCCAAAATTTGGCTGACTGGTCCATCACCATATTCTCTGCCATCTAACGTTTGACATGAGCGGACCACAACGGCGGAGCCCGTTGTGGGTCCGCTCGATGGAGGGGTTAGAAGGCCTGATCATTTCTGCGATCTCGTAGGCTTGTGACGCGGACGCTTCTCGTCGCCCCGAGTTGGAGGGAGTTCACGAGGAGAGCCCAGCGCGACCATCTCCTTTGCTGACAAAGTCTTTGCGAAAGCCAGCACGCGCGCCTTCTCGGTGCGAATCTCCTCCTCTGCGATCCGCTGAAGCGCTGAGGCGAGCTTTCGCAGGTCTTCGTTATCCCTCTCAGAAGTAAGAAGGGTCATGCCCGGCCTCGCAGAGACGTCCGCGACGTTGGGTGATCCATCGGGCCCGACCTGAAGATGTGCGACGACCAGGCAATCTTCAAATCGGCCAACCGAGTGCGCCACAAACTTGTCGCGAAGCCCCTTGAAGTAATCATGAGCGTCGCGGAGCGTTGGATCCAACCTGTTTAGCCAATCCAGGGGAAGTGGAGTTCGAATACCCGTAGCAAAAGCCCGACCATACCGCACGACCGCCGTTGAACCATCGAAGGCGGTGTTCACCCGCTTATTCAAAGAATACGGACTGCCAGAACGCATCCGTACCGACAACGGCGTCCCCTTCGCGACGAACACGCTCGGTCGATTATCAACGCTGTCTGCCTGGTGGATCAGGCTTGGTATTTATCCCGAGCTCATCGAACCCGGAAAGCCTCAACAAAATGGCCGACACGAACGGATGCACCGAACCTTAAAGGCGGAGACGACTCGACCTCCGGCCGGGGACTATCGCGCGCAACAGAAACGATTTAATCGGTTCCAGATTGAATTCAATGAAGAACGCCCTCATGAAGCGCTCGACATGTTCACACCTGCCGACTTCTACGAATTTTCTGCCAAAGAAATGCCTAGCAAAATCCCGCCGCTCGAATATCCTGACCGTTTCATCAAGCGCTTCGTCAGTGCCAACGGTGGCATCCGATGGCATTCCACCCATGTGCCTGTCTCAATCGCGTGTGCCGGTGAGTACATAGGATTAGAGGAAATCGACTGTGGTGTTTGGAACGTCTATTTCGGAACGCTTAAGCTCGGCCGAATGATTGAAAAATACAATCGGATCGAAGATGCTTACGGCCGACTAAAACGACATTATCGATAACAAAAGTGTTACCCATCTACCTTGGCACTTTTGTTACCTTTCTCCCGGTCCGCTCAGGCACTTCACAAAGTAAGTGCAACACGGCAGGTTTTTCATAAGCTCCTCAATAGCTTGCAAGAGGATCACGAAAAATCTGCAGGTAGAACAATAGGCTGCGCGATTTTTCGCGCTTCGTGATCCATGATGTCTCGCAATTTGCGCGTGACTCCGTAGCATTATGTTTGTTGCACTTCACTCGCCGCTGGGAAATCTAAGTGGCGGGGCGTTTAACGAAGCCGTAAACATTTTCTCTTTATGTCTCTGCGGCTGCTCAGTTGCACTTCGCTTGGAAATCTGCGTGGATACTCTAAGAGGCGCTCAGACCTTCCGGTGCTTATCAATGGCTGATTTATCATCATGCCGTGTTATGTCCTGCTGCGCCGACGAACGTCGTACATAAAATAGAGGCTGACAGTGGTCCCCGCGACCAAGAAAACTGCAACGCCCCACACCCAAGCAGATTCGAAAGTCATCAGCCATATATTGTTATAAAGAGTATCCCGACTAAGTTTCGTGACTACGTGCCAAGCTTGCACGTACACAAACGCTGCGCATCCGAAATAAGCAGCAGTAACACCATAAACCGCTGAAATCATCAGACATTGAAACCGCGACAAAACTTTCCCGAGAAAGTATGCGACGGTCAGATATGCGAATGTGAACGAAACCCACATACTTACGAATGACCCAGCTACGACGGCAATGTCATTCAATGAGGCGATGGTCTCGGCTTCAGTCATTTCCTCACGTCACCTAAGGTAATCTGGGTCAACGCTGCCCGTGGCAATCGCGGTCGCTTGCCACCTAACGCTAGGATAACCGGCGTGTTACAGCGCGCTTCTTTGGAGCGATAATGCGAAGCCGTTTCAAATGAGCCCGCTGTAACACGTCCGGTTGATCCATTTGTTAGGTGGCGGGGCGTTTAACGAAGCCGGGGACATATTTTCTTTATATCTCGGCTCCCGCTCAGTTGCACTTCGTTTGGAAATCTAAGTGGCATTTTCTCGACCGCGTTTAGAACGTCTCGCCTGAAACATGAAATATATGCTTAGAGCTAACGTGCCAAGAAAAACGAACAGCCATAGGTTGGCGCCGTATCGCGCAAACAGTGGCAAACGGTCACCTGGCTTGAACTGGTTGTAGTACTCAGTGACGAGTGCTCCGTAATCTAAAATCACTTCGAAGGCTGCAATGCCGGGCATAGGGCACAAAATTAAGTAGAAAGCCGAAAGAGCTATGACCTGAAACCGCGACAGTAGGTGCCCAGCGAAATAGCCCGCGATCAAATAGGCGAATAGGATGGCAATATAGTTCATGGCGTGGAATCCGCCAGAATCCCGCATAGAATTCATAACGTCTAAATATTCGTACTCGGTCATATTCGGTTACTGCCACCTAACGCTAGGATAACCGGCGCGTTACAGTGCGCTTCTTTGGATCGAAAATGCGTAGCTGCTCCAAAGAAGCGCGCTGTAACGTGTCCGGTTGATCCATTTGTATGGTTCGTTTTTGCAAAGAAAGGGTAAATTGGGGCCCACCTTCAGTAACGGCTGAAGGCCTCTATGCACCAGCTCGATTGATCCACGGTTCCTGCGTGCAGAGACCGCTAACAAGTGTGAGCGGTGCATAGCTCTTAAGTAACAACTCGAACAGTCATTAGGGCCCCGAGCCCGTATTGCAAGGCAGAGTCAGCTTATCTTATGAAACTTACAAATCCCAACGAAATTAACGTCGGTGTCGACACCGGCAAACAGCAACTGGATTTCTACGTGCGCCCGTCAGGTACCGCATTCAGTGTCGACAATTCCAAAGCCGGTATCACCTCAGCGGTAAAGCAACTGAAGTCCATTCAACCCACGCGGGTGGTCATTGAGGCCACCGGGCGTCTCGAGCGCGATTTCGTGTGTGCCGCACAGCAGGCGGGGTTGGCCGTCAGCGTCGCCAATCCAACCCACGTGCGCAAATTCGCTCAAGCCACCGGCCGATTGGCCAAAACCGACGCCCTGGACGCCGCCGCCATTGCCCACTTCGCTGAAGCACTCAAGCCGCGCGCCACACCCCCTAAATCTCAACAAACACGCCAAATCAGCGACCTGTTAGTCCGACGCAGCCAACTCCTTGAAATGGCGACCATGGAGAAAAATCGGTTGGCGATCATGCCCGACACCCTGCGCACCACCATCCAACGGCATCTGAAATACCTCGATGCTGAAATCGCCAAACTCGACACGCGCCTCGACCGACTCATCGATAAATCCCCCGGGTGGTCCGACACACGCGATGTGTTAATGAGCACCAAAGGCGTCGGCAAAGTGCTCACCTATACCTTGTTGAGCGAACTACCGGAACTCGGCCACCTTAACCGTAAACAGATCGCAGCCCTGGTCGGGGTCGCGCCCATGAACAAAGAAAGTGAGGCCTTTAAAGGTAAACGAAAAATACGCGGCGGACGTTACCGTATTCGGACCGTATTGTTTATGGCAACGCTGTCCGCTATCCAGTGCAATCCGAAAATTAAACGCACCTACCAACGATTAATCGCCGCGGGGAAAGTACCCAAAGTCGCACTCGTCGCCTGCATGCGAAAACTGTTGACCATCCTCAATGTCATGGTCAAAAACAGAACCCCTTGGAACCCCGAACTAGTCTAATTCTATTGACTTCAAACCACAGTCACTTGTTAGGTGGCGGGGCGTTTAACGGAGTCTTGAACATTTTTTTATTCCCGTCGGGAGCAAGATTGCACGTCGAAGTCGAATTTACGCAGCGCCATCGTTGCCTCCGAGTACACTTGCCTTAACTTCTATGGGCTGTGTAGCTTCAAGCGCCTCTATAAACTCCGGCGAATAGACCCGTTGGTCTTTCTCGATTTCCCACCAAGCCGCAAAGAATGGTTTTCGCAGAAGTCCTGCAGAGAACATGGCCCGATTCTTCCATATACCTTCATCTAGGGTCTTGTATCGATACAGATAATATTGACCTTCAAGTTTTTGAAACAAGGCGCGGAACGACAGACTAATCCTAACGCGCTCTACCTCTCTACCTCTCGACTTCGTGATCTGGGAGTATCGGATGAAGCACAGCGAAATTAGCACAGTGAGCCGGCAGTTACGCACGCTTCAAGTTTTTGAAACAAGGCGCGGAACGACAGACTAATCCTAACGCGCTCTACCTCTGAGAAATCGTCCCAGGACGCGGTTGAATCGAAGGTGCGCACGATCGTCATCAAATGATCGTCGGAGAATTGACTGAAAATTTCGTTGGAATTGGCCCATGAATGAGTAGCCTCGAATCCAGCATTAGCGCGCATTGTTTTTGTGTTCGAGCTTATCTGTACAGCGAGGTAGATAATTGAAACGACCACGGCGATTGCGCCGACGACTTCACTGACTACCCCAATCGCGTCCCAATTCATTTCTTCAGACACCTAACATTAAGTAGCGTGCATTGTGCACGAAACCGAACCGGCATTCGCCTGTTTGAAACCGTGCATAACGCACGATATTACTCTCATTGGAAGATCCAGAATGACCCTGGCACCGGACTTACCGCCCTGACCTGCCAAAGGAGATCAATGCGGCGCTAGTAACACTAGAGGAATACCTTTTTTTTTCAATAGTCCCCTAGCGTTTCAAAGTTTCCTCTACGAATCGATAAACCACGAAACTCCCCCCTGCCCCCAGCGCGCCTACACACAGTGCGGCAGCCTGGATTGAGCCTAAGCTCACCACCAGGCTCACCGTCAGCGGCCCGGTCGCGCTGCCGAGGTCGGTCAACAACCGCCAAAGGCCCAGAAATTCTCCGCGCCACGCCGCCGGGGCGAGATCCGTCCCGAGCGTCATAACGATGCCAGTGGAAAGTCCGTTGGCGACGCCTAGCACAATCGCTACGGTTAAAAGTGAGTAAAAACCATTTGCGAGACTCAATGCGGCCAGCGAAGCAGCAAAAAGGATCGAACTCGGGACGGCGGTCGCGCGGCGTCCGTGACGATCCATGATCATGCCCGCGGGATAGAACAGAGCGACGTCGACGATGGCCGAGACCGATACGACTAAGCCGATGGCTGTCGTCGCCAGCCCAAGTTCGGCACCGATAAGAGGGATGAGTACCGTGCGCGCGGCTCGCATCAACATGAAAGCGATTGAAGCGACTCCTGCCGTGGCGAATACACGCCGGTGCTCGTAGGCGAGATCCGTAACCGTGCGCCATTGCATTTTCCTCAAGGCCGAACGATCGTCGATGGCCGTTGTTGCAACGCAAATAAACCCGAGCACAACGCTCGCGGCAAGACACATAAAGGTCACTTCGAAACCGATAAACTCGGCGGCCGCCGCGCCGGCGAGCGGTCCAAGCAGCGCCGCGCCGCGCATACTGCCTGCGATCATCGAGATGACGCGGCCACGTTCGCGTGGACTGCAAGCCGCGGTGATGTACGACATTCGGCCAAGCAGGAACGTGCTGCTGCCCACGCCGTTGATGAATGCAAGTAGGTAAAACCACGATACGTCCCCGAACAGCGCATAGGTGAGGTAGGCGCTGCCTATGAGGATCATCGCGAATAACATCACGACGCGATCCCCGAATCGCGCAGCCAGCATGCCGGCCGGGATGTCGGCCACCATCATACCGACGCCACGAAACCCGACGACCGCGGACGCTGCCGCCACGCTACCGCCGAGTTCGAGCACGTAGAGCGGCAAAAGGATGAGGACGGCCTGCGCCGGAACACCCAGGAACACAGCCGGCAGATAAACCGGGAACAGGACGCCGCGGTGAATTCTAGTCATGTTCGGAAAGGGAAATACGGGCCGAAGCTAATCCGGCTCGTCCACGAGCGAAAGGAATTCCTCGAATTTTCCCGATGGCCCTCGCTCTATCGCGTCGACCGGTTTGATGTCGACGTGGAATGGATAACCCAGCACGTCACGAGTTATGTCGATTGCGGATTTCTCTTCGGCTAAAGTCAACGGGCGCTCGAGACGTACGCGAACTTCGATTCGGTCCAGGGCGACCTGAACGAATTGTACCTGCTGGATGGAGGATACCGTGCGCATTCTACCGAGTGCGACCGGCCAGAATCGTTCGCCTTTGGGTGTGGTGACGAGGTTGCGCACCCGTCCGAGCACCTTCTCGATAACGGGATGAGGCCGACCGCACTCGCAAGGCTCTCCGACCGTCGCATAATCGCCGATCTCATAGCGGATGATCGGCATGGCCAGATTATGCAGCATTGATATGATCACACGGCCGCTTTGCCCGCTCGAACATAGACGCCCGCGATCATCGACTATTTCAACCAGTACGGCCTCGGACTGCACGTGCAGCTTGCCCCGTTCGCGGCATTGGAAGGCGATGATTCCGGTTTCGTTCGATGAATACACGTCCGAACACCGAACATGCCACCGGCTCGCCAATGTCTGCACCAGCGATGAACCAAGCGGCTCTGCTATGAAGCGGACTTCTTCGAGCGACCGGGGACCTGCCCCGCGCCCATCGTAGACGTCCAGCAACGGCTCCATGATGCTCGGATGGGTCAGCAGGTAATGCGGGTCGAAATCCTGCAGCCAGTCCACGACCTGATCGATGGGATAACCGATGTGAATCACGCTCGCCGGCCCCGTTTTGTAAACGCGATCGACCGGTGGACCCCAGGAGTCATAACAATGTCCGGTCGGCGAACGCTTTGGGCGCTTGCGGTAGCGAATCACCCCGAGACGTCGACTGAAATCCCGTCGATGCCACAGATGTTCCCGTATTGTTAGCGCGTCCCACACAGTCTCGTTTATTCGTGTCGAGGCGACTTGAACGGGGATGCCTGTCGATCCCGAAGTACGCTGTATTTCCATCGGTTGATGGGAGTCCGGCAAGTGCCGGGCGAGCAAATTCTCGACTTCCGATCGAAGTTGCGGTTTGGTCAGAACCGGTATGTTGCGCCAGGCCTGCCAGAACTGTTCGGGTCGGGTATCCAGACGCTTCAGCTTGGCAACCAGGGCTTTGAGGTGTCTGTAATGGGGGACTTCGCGGGCCGACCAGCGCAGCAGTGCCGACAGCTGACGTTGCTGCCCGCGCTGCAATACTTCCGGGTCATCGGCGTTGGATTGTTCCATCGCGGCCACGACATCACTGACCTGAGAATGAGCATCGCCCAGAACCGGCGGCCAGACGATATGTTCGATTTGCGATGCTTGCGACAAAGCCGAGTCCGTAGGACCTGAAAAATGACGAACGTCAGGCCGGCGCGTGCATGCGGCCGCGCGTGAGGGAAAGAATGATCCCCAGGGCGCAAAAGACGGCCCCTATAGCGAAGCACGTGGCAATGGCATTGCCGAGCGCCGGATAGAGCGCCCGCGTAATACGCACGGGCCCCAGCAACAAGGCGAACACCATCGCGACCGACCCCATGCTGGCCATCTGCCCAACCACGCGCATGACCGCCATCGCAGCGGCGGCGCGCCCGTAGTCACCCCGCCCCACCGCGCCCATGATCGCGTTGGCATTAGGCGAGGTGAACAGGCTGAATCCCAATCCAGTGATCAACAAGCAGCCCACGACCGTAGTAATCGAACTCGTTTCGTCGAGCGTTGCGAAAGACGCGAGCCCGATCGCCGTCACCAGCATACCCAGCGATGCGATGACGCGTGGCTCCGAGCGATCCGACAGCCGACCTGCAAGCGGCGAGACCGCCGCCATCATCAGCGGCTGTGCCATGAGGATCAGACCCGTGGTTCCCGGCGCGATGCCCTTCAGGTACTGAAGGTAGAGACTGACCAGAACGACATTCGCGAAGGTCGCCGTATACATGACCAGCGAGGCCAGGCAGGACATCGTGAAGACCCGATTGGAATAGAACAACTCGACGTCAAAGATGGGATGCGGATGGCGATGTTCGTGACGGAAGAATAGCCAAATCCCTGCAATGCCCGCCACGATCATCCCTATCGAAGAGACGTTCGGCAGGGTCGATACGCCGACCATGAAGACGACGATGGCCACGCCGTACAAGACGGCTCCCAAGGGATCGAAATCGCCGCGTTCTTCGGCTTTCCATTCGACGGGCAAGCGCGTCAATCCAATGTAGAGCACGATGACTGCCAGCGGAATGTGAATCAGGAAGGTCGCGCGCCAATTGGAAAGTTCAATTAGCCACCCGCCGAGCACCGGACCCAGCGCGAGGCCGAGATAAATCGTGGAAACGGTATACCCGATCGCCTGCCCACGCTGCGCCGGCGGAAAAACTGAAGAGACGATGGCAACGTTGGTCGCATACAGCATAGCGGCACAGATGCCCTGCAGCACGCGCCCGCCGATCAATTCAAAACCCGTCGTAGCACAGGCCGCCACGACTGACGTAACGATGACCCCGGCAGTACCGATCAGGTACAGGCGTTTTCGTCCGAACATATCCGCCAACCGCCCGAAGGCGAGGACGAATGCCGCGCTGGCCATGAGATAGGTCATCGGAATCCAACTCAAGACGACGGCGTCGATGTCGAGGTCGCGTGCGATATCCGGTAAGGCCACGTTGACCGCGGAAAGCATCATGGCGGTGCTGATCGAGTTGAGCATGATCATGACGATCGTCGCGCGGCGCACGGCGACATCTGCAGAGTGAGTTTCCACGGTCATTGGAGTTGGAGCTTGACCCCGATCGAGTGGGATTCACCCGACCGGGTGTCGGGCGCGCGATCTATCCGGCTTCTCGCGCACGTAATTCGACGCGCCTGATCTTGCCGCTGACGGTCTTCGGCAGGCTCTCGACGAACTCGATCTTCCGCGGATATTTATAGGGGGCAGTCACTTTCTTGACGTGGTTCTTCAGGACCGTGACCAGATCGTCGTTCGCCTCGAAGCCCGGTGCCAGAACGACGAAGGCCTTGACCACGGCGCCGCGTGTTTCGTCGGGGCTCGCGACCACCGCGGATTCGGCCACGGCTGGATGCTCGATCAACGCACTTTCAACTTCGAACGGCCCGATACGATAACCCGCCGACAGGATGACGTCGTCGGCACGGCTGACGAACCAGAAATAGCCATCGTCGTCGACGTAGCCGCGATCACCGGTGATATACCAGTCGCCGACAAAGCACGCGTCGTACTTCGCCGCGTCCCCACGGTATTCAACGAAAAGCCCTGGTGCCAGGCGTGGCTTAACCCGGATCGCGATGTCTCCTTCTTCATTCGCAGCGAGCGCTTGGCCGTCGTTGTCGACGATGCCGAGCTCGATCCCGGGACTCGGTTTGCCCATCGATCCAAAGCGCGGTTCGAGGCACAGGTAGTTGCCGCAGACCAGCACCGTCTCGGTCTGGCCATAACCGTCGCGAATGACGATATCAAAGGCCTTCTTCCAGGTCTCGATGACCTCGGGATTGAGCGGTTCGCCGGCCCCCACACAATGACGCAGTTTTGGAAATTTATAGGCGTTGAGATCCTGCAATACCAGCATGCGGTAGATCGTCGGCGCACCGCACATCGTCGTGATCGGATACTTCGCGAGCAGATCCAGCGTCCGCACCGGATCGAAGACCGGCGAATGATGCACGAAGAGGGTCGTGCCCATGGTCCACGGCCCGAAAAAACTGCTGTAGGCGGCCTTGGCCCAGCCGGTGTCGCTGATATTCCAGTGCAGGTCGTCCGCTCTCAAGTCCAGCCAGTATTTTCCGGTAATGGTGTGTGCGAGGCCGTAGCCGTGGCAGTGGATTGTCATCTTGGGGTACCCGGTGGTACCGGAAGTGAAATAGCACAGAGCATCCTCGGACAAGGCCGTATCGGCGGCTTCGAATTCGGCGGACGCGGCCTCGACCACCGCGTCGTAGTTCAACCAACCGTCCCGTTCGCCACCGACCAGGAATCTTGCTTTCATCGTTTTACATTGATCTGCGACTTCCTCGAGTTTATCCGCGTTGTCCATGTCGGTGATGAAACAGACCGCGTTCGCCGCGTTCATCCGGTAAGCGATGTCCTTGGGCGACAACTGGGTGGTCCCGGGTGAGCAGATAGCGCCCATGCGCAGACAGGCGGTCAGGATCTCCCACCATTCGATGTTGCGCCCCAGCATCAGCACGATGGTATCACCGCGCTCGACGCCGGCGGCCGTCAAGGCGTTGCACAATTGGCGCGAACGCGCGCTCAGCCCGGCAAAGGTGAGTGCCTTCTCGTTGCCGTCGTCATCGACCCAGAAGATGGCGGTTTTGGAGGGCGTGGACTCACCCCACTTGTCGATAATGTCGCGCGCGAAATTGAAACGCTCCGGCGGATCCCAGTTGAATTCGGCTCGGGCTTCCTCGTAGCTGGACATGTTTGAGTCGGAAATCATGATCGATGCGCTCTCATTAGCTTGTTAATTTTATGGATAACTCGCCGCCGGAAAGTCTATCTTATCCGTTCGCCCGCAAGTGGGCTGCTACGCGGTCGAAAGCCTATTTAGAACCAGGCTTCCTCAGTAGCGAGGCAGGTATCGTCGGCGCGGGCGAGAAACGCGCAGCGCGCAGGTACCTGCGACATCTCATAGCGATAGAAATAGCGGCAGGCTTGTAGTTTGCCCCGATAGAAAGCGAGGTCGGGACCCTGCGCCGAAGGCAGCGCGCGGGTTGCTGCCACGGCCTGGCGGAGCCATATCCAGCCGAGAACGACGTGGCCGAAAGTATCCAAATAGACGGTGGCGTTCGCGAGCGCCCGGTTCGTGTCCCCTTCCCCGTTGAGTGCCACCAGCGTTTCAGTCGTCTCGCGTAATGCCTGGGTCGCGCCTGCGAAAGACTCGCAATACTCGTTCAGATCGGGATACGCGACGGCCTCCGCTGTCGTTTTTTCGTATTCTTCGTACAGGGTGGCAAACGCCGCGCCGCCCTGCATGGACACCTTGCGCCCCAGGAGATCGAGACCCTGGATACCGTGCGTACCTTCGTGAATGGGGTTCAGCCGGTTGTCCCGGTAGAACCGCTCCAGCGGAAACTCGCGGGTGTAGCCATAGCCACCGAGAATTTGAATGGCGTGTTTGTTGGCCTCGAGACAGAACTCCGACGGCCACGACTTGGCCACCGGGGTCAGGATATCCAGCAGGAGCCCGACCCGCATGCGCTCGCCTTCGTTTTCGGCGGTACGCTGGATGTCGATGAGGTAGGCGCAATAGAGAATCAAAGCGAGCGATCCTTCAGCGGCGCTCTTTTGCGCCATCAGGAGCCGCTTGATGTCGGCGTGCTGGATGATCGGTACCTGTGGGCTGGTCGGATCTTTATCCCGCGGATGTCTGCCCTGGGGTCGCTCACGCGCATATTGCAGGGAATGCAGGTAGCCCGTATAGCCGAGCGTCATCGCACCGAGTCCAATACCGACACGCGCCTCGTTCATCATGTGGAACATGCAGAACAGGCCGCGGTTTTCTTCGCCGACCAGCCAACCGTGGCAATCTCCGCTTTCACCGAAGTTGAGCACCGTGTTCGTGGTACCGCGAAAGCCCATCTTGTGATTGAGCCCGCCGAGCACGACGTTGTTGCGCTCCCCGAGACTACCGTCATCGTCGACGCGGTAGCGCGGCACGACAAACAGTGAGATACCCTTTACGCCCGGTGGGCCATCCGGGATCTTTGCGAGCACGAGATGAACGATATTTTCGGACAGTTCGTGTTCGCCGGCGGAGATCCACATCTTCGTCCCGCTGATCAGGAAATGCTCGCCATCCGTTCGTTCCGCGCGCACTTGGATGTCGGACAAGGACGAACCGGCCTGCGGCTCCGACAGGCACATGGTCCCGAAGAAGCGCCCCGCGATCATCGGCTCCATATAGCGCTTTTTCTGATCTTCGGATCCGAACTCGGTCAATAGATTGATCGACGTCTGGGTCAGCATGGCATAGGCATTCGCCGAGATGTCCGCGGACGAAAAGTACGCACAGGCGGCCTGCGCGACGGTCCAGGGGAGTTGCATGCCGCCCGCTTCCGCCTCGGCCATCACGCCCATGAAACCGCTTTCTATGTAGGCAGCGATAGCGTCGTGAATTTCGGGAATGTGATGGACGCGTTTGCCGTCGAACGTGGGCTCATTGGCGTCGACCTTGGCCGCGTTAGGCGCAAATTTTTCCTCGGCCAACCTGCTTGCAGCGTCGAGAATTACGTTAAAGGTTTCCCGGTCGTGGGCTGCATATCGTTCGGTCTGCACCAGCGCTTCGGTATCGAGCAGCTCGTACAAAACAAATTCGATGTCACGGGGATTGAGTAGAAGGCTCATGAGCGGAGGAATCGATAGCGATGCTTAATCGTTGCGCACCGGTCGCAATATAGGGGACATTCGTCTTTAGGAACCTCTAAATAAGTCATGGCACACCTGCCTCGCGCCTGAAATCGAGCAGATCGGCGTTACGAATCTTGCCAATAGGCACCGCTATTGCCTGCGATTCGTGCCTTGATCTGCACGATTCACACGCACCATGACTTATTCAGAGGTTCCTTTATTCACTCGGAATAAAGACGAATGTCCCCTTATTACATCCTTGATTCAAGCAAGATAACCGCCGTCGACGACGATCGAGCTGCCGGTGGTATAGGACGCCGCGTCCGATACCAGGTATAGCACGGCGGCGGCCATCTCTTGTGGTTGCGCGCCGCGGGCAAGCGGCGTGTGCGGCATCATCGCGGCCATGAATTCCTCATCGTCGTGGAGGGCCTGTGCGAACCGCGTGCGTGTCAGACCCGGGACCAAGGTATTGACACGAATACCGAGCGGCCCGCACTCGCGTGCGAAGGCCTTGCTCATGTTGACGATGCCCGCCTTGGTGATCGAATAGACGCCTTGCTTGTCGCCTGGCGAAAGTCCCGCGGCCGAAGCCACGTTGACGATAGCACCGCCACCCTGGGCCCTCATGCGCCGGCCGGCGGCGGTCGACATGAAAAAGAATCCTCGCAGGTTAATTTCCAGCGTTTTCTCGAAGGCACCGACGTCGGTATCGAGGATATGCCCGTAATACGGATTTGCGGCCGCGTTATTGACCAGGATATCGACGCGGCCGTGGGTCGCGTCGATGATATCGAACAGGGCTTCGATCTGATCGAGCTTGCCGATATGGCAGGTCTGCGCTTCGGCGCTGCCACCCGCCGCCGCGATCGCCTCGACTGTTTCACTGCAACGTGCCGCATCCCGGCTGCAGGCGATGACGTGAGCACCGTATTCTCCGAGGATCTTCGCTATCTCGGCACCGATGCCGCGGCTCGCGCCGGCGACCACGGCGATCTTACCGCTGAGGTCAAAATGATCCCGCGCCATCCGATTTCCCCTCATTTATGTCGCTGGTTAGCCGGTCTTCAGGCCGCCTGATCTTTAAGGATCCGCCGCGCCACGGCCAGCTTGTGCACCTCGTCGGGCCCATCGTAAATGCGGGATCCACGATCCTCGCGATAAAAATGACTGAGCACCGTGTAATCGGTGATCCCGAGCGCGCCGTGGACCTGGATCGCCCGGTCGACCACTTTCATGAGCACATCCGCCACATGATATTTGATCTTGGAAATGTCGTTGCGCGCCTCTTTAGTGCCGACCTTCTCGATGCGCCAGGCGCAGTACAGGGTAAGCCAGCGCGACGCGTCGATCTCGGCAGCGCATTCGGCGATCCAGCCCTTGATCATATCGCTGTCGGCCAGCCGGCGATCGTTGGCACCGATGACGCGGCTCGCGGCGCGCTCCACCATCATATCCAGCGAGCGCGAACAAATGCCGAGCCAGCGCATGCAGTGATGGATGCGGCCCGGCCCGAGCCGTGCTTGCGCCATGCGAAACGCCTGACCCTCTTCACCCAGCAGATGGGTCAACGGTACACGGCAGTCGTCAAATCGGACTTCACAGTGCCCCATGATGCTGGCGCCCGGATGACCCATGATCGGGGTGCTCTTCTCGACGACATACCCCGGCGTTTCAGACGGCACGATGATGATGCTCTGACGATCGTGCGGTGCGGCGTCCGCGTCGGTCGTGACCATCGCAAGGCCCATCATCGCGCCCTCGGCACCGGTAATGAACCACTTGGAGCCATTGATGACCCACTCGTCGCCGTCGCGTACGGCAGTGGTCTCGAGGAATAGCGGGTTCGCGCCGGAGTTATCGCGTTCAGTCATGATGAAACAGGTGCGCTCACCCCCCACCATGCGTGGCAGCCATGCCGCTTTTTGTTCCGCGGTTCCGAACAGTTGCACTGTTTCGATATTACCGGCATCCGGCGCATTGCAACCGAAGGTGTAATGACCCATGGGCGTACGGCCCAGGACCTCCGAAACCAGGCCATGGTCGACCAGGTCCAGTCCCATGCCGCCGTACTCCTGCGGATGGTTGGGCGCCCAAAGTCCAAGCGCCTTGACCTGGTCGCGCTTTCCCTCGAGTTCGGGCAGGACCGCGCCGAACCCTTCCTCCATCATCTTTGGCTCCAGCGGCAGCAGCTCTCGATCGACGAATTCACGCATGCGCGCGGTGACCTCTAGAATTTCTTCAGACGGTTGAAAATCAAGCATGATGGGGCCCCAGATCCGGTTTCTGATGGAGCGATGCTAGTAGGAATTATATAATTACGATAATTTATATTAGTGATATATAAATATAGATTAAAATGATAGTGATCGAATTTCCCGGACGCGACCCGGCGCGCCTAGGGTGATGAGGATATGACCATGGACCGCAGACATATCGACCTCAATCTCTTTCGCATCTTCCACGCAATTCACGAGGAGGGCAGCCTCACGCGCGCCGGCGAAGTACTGCACATGACCCAGCCGGCGGTCAGCAATGCCCTCGCCCGCTTGCGCGGTACCTACGGCGACCCCTTGTTCGTGCGTAACGCTAGCGGCATGACGCCGACACCCCTAGCGGCGACGATAGCCGGCGACGTGCGCAAGGCGCTGCGACTACTCACTGAAAGCATCGAAACGGCCGACGTGTTCGATGCTCAAAATTCCGATCGCCGGTTTCGCATACTCGCTGGCGATCTCAACGTGGCACTGCTGATGCCGAAAGTGTTGGCAAGTGTCGGTGCTCTCGCCCCGGGCGTGTCGACCGAGATCATCCAGCTGGAGCGCTCGTCCATGGTGCATGACCTCGCCTCCGGTCAGGTCGACCTCGCACTGGACGCCCTACCCTTATCCGATCCACAGATCATTTCACTAAAAGTCATGGAAGACCCCTACGTTTGTGCCGTACGCCGTGACCACCCGGTCATTCGCCGCCGAATCACGCTAAAGCAGTACCTGTCGATGGGACACGCCCACGCTTCCAGCCGTCGGCGTGGACTCGGCCAAGTTGACCTCGCGCTGCGTCGTCTAGGAAAACAGCGCACGATCGCCGCGCGAACCCAGCATCACCTCGGACTCCCTCACATTGTGGCAAAGACCAACCTCCTCGCCAGCATCCCGCGCTCGCTTGCTGAAGCCTACGATCTCAACGTATTGAAGTTACCCTTCGACATCCCCCCGGCGGAAATCTATGCTTGCTGGCACAAGAGCACCGACTCTGACAGTGCCAACCAGTGGCTGCGCGGCGTGATTGTCGAGAACCGGTAGGCCGGCGAATATCGCGGGCGAGCGAAAGGAAACGATGAAACGAACGCCATCAAAAAGAAAGGCGCCGACGATTACAGGTTCCGCTGAATGAACGCTCTGCCCACGCTGCCCTTCGAACCCGCAGACGAAGCCTACGTCAGCCTTGCGACCTATCGCCGTGATGGGCGTGAAGTCCGCACGCCCGTATGGATCGCGCAATTGAGTACGCATTATTACTGCTTTAGTGCCGGACAGGCGGGCAAAGTAAAGCGCATACGGGCAAACGGCCGTGCGCATCTGGCGGCCTGCGACCTGCGCGGTAGAATCCGTGGAGACGGGATCGATGCACGCGCCCGATTGATTCAAGATGCGCAATTAAAGGAAGAAGTCTACGCCGCCTTGCGGCGCAAATATGGATGGCAGATGCGCTTGGGCGATTTCTTTGCACGGCTGTCGGGCCGTTACCAGCGGCGCGCGGTGATCGAACTCGTCCTCTGAAGCAGCGTGGTCGCCAGGCCCTCACTTCCGAGCGGCCGCGCGAGGTGCCCGATCGAATAAGCCGGGACTACGCCCGACTCTTTTCCAACTGTTCGATCAAGCCCACCCATCCGGTCCCCCTGCGAAAGGGAAAGCCGAGCGCGCCGCGCTCGGCGAGAAGGTGATTGACGGCGAAGCGTCTCCTACCCATTAGTCGGGGTAGTAAACCCGCGATCGTGACGCCGGCGAAACGGCCGGTCATTACGGCACCTTTGGCCGCGGGCGTCAGATCGATATACGCAATGCCGTTGGCATGGCCGCTCAAGTCGATGCGCAATCGTAACGAGCCGCCCCCGAGATCGAGTGCTTCATGCATCGCCTCGTGCACACATATCCCAGATCCTGTCGGCCAAAATTCGTAATGAATCGTGCCATCGCCATGCCGCTCACGGCCGTCATAACGGCCATGACGCCACCACTCCCACCGCCCTCGTAACGCGCTGCATACCTCACTGATATCCGCGTTCACCGATGCCACGGTTTCGGTGAACAGCCGAGGGCCGACCAGGCGATATCGTTGCCGAAAGCGCGAATCGGCGAATAGTTCGACCCATTCGGATCGTTGTTCGAAGATTTTCGATTCGAAAATATCGCTCATATTTGCGCTGGTTAGGGAACCTCTGAATAAATCATGGTGCGTCTGAATGGTTCATGCAATGGTGCAGATCAAGGCACCAATCGCCGGGCGGGGACTATGGGCAAGGTTGGTCGGTTAAGACTCCGCGATTTCATGGGCCAGGCAGATGGGCCATGACTTATTCAGAGGTTCCTTAGGTGATCGATGATGTGTCGCCACCGCGATTCCGAATGTTACCCCGATTGAACGAGAAGTAGCCGGCGGGGATGCACAATAGCGCCATGACCCCGAAACTCAGGCTGATGCTCTGGCCGAGCGCAGCGTAATTCGCGGGCGTGATCTGCACCCGTCCGATGACCAGCGCGAAGATCAAGGTTACGATGATCATCGAGATCATCTGACCGATCACACGCATGCTCGCGTGCGCGCCGGACGCCGTACCATAATGCGCAGGTTCCACCGAACTCATCACCGCATTGGCGTTGACGGGCGCAAACAGGGCGAAGCCTATGCCCGAGACCACGAGGCTGGCAACGATGTACGCGAGCTCGGTCCTGGGTCCAATCAGAGCCAGCATGACGAGGCCCAGACCGGTCAAGGCGATACCCGCGGATGCCACGAAACGTGGCTCGAAACGGTCGGACAGGCGTCCCGCGATCGGAGCCCCTATCGCGATCGCTAGCGGCTGCGCGGTCATGACCAGCCCTGCCACCTGGGCGCTCATCCCCTTTAGATACTGTAGGTAGAGGCTCATCAGAACGACGTTGGAAAAAGTCGCCGCGTACATCAGAAAGGCCGCGGCGCAGGAATAGGCAAAGGTCAGATGGGTTTGAAACAGGCGCACGTTGAGCAGCGGTTCTTTGAGTCGCATCTCCAACGCGAGAAAACCCGCGACGGCGGCGAGACTGAAAGCGATCGATGCCAGGCCCGCGACGGATGGTAAGAATGCGACGCCATAGGCGAGCGCAAAGATTGCCACGCCATAAATGAACGCACCGGCGAAATCGAAAGATCCGTAGGCCGAGCCAAACCATTCATCGCTGATGCGAAACCAGCCGATGCCGAGCGCAATCGCCGAGAACGGTATCTGGATGAGAAACGTCCAGCGCCAGCCGTAATGATCGACTACGAAACCGCCGAGCAGCGGCCCGAGCGTCAAACCGAGATACATCGTCGACGCGATGACGCCGAATCCTCGCCCGCGCACGTGGATCGGCAGCGCCGAGGAGACGATCGAAATGACCGTAACAAAGCCGCCGGCCGCGCAGATCCCCTGCAGCAGGCGCATGCTTAGCAACATCTCGGCGGACCATGAAATCGCTGCCAGGGTCGACGCAATCATCACGCCGACAATGCCGGCGAGGCAAACCCGTTTGCGTCCAAGCCGATCGGCCAGACGCGCAAACGGCAGGATGAATATCGCAGATGCGGCGAGAAAAACCAGTGGGATCCAGTTCAGGAGGGTCGCGTCGATCGCGAGATCGGAGGCGATAGCCGGCAGCGCGATGTTGACGGTTGAGACGAGCAGCGCGTTCGCAAATGCGTTGGCGCCGACCATCGCTAGTACACGCCGTTGCAACCGAGTCGTGGCGTGCAGCATGTTCATGCGGGCTTGAAGTCCTTACACGCGATGTTAGCGCCTACGCATTCTATCCCGAGACGCCGCCGCGCGGTTTCCGGAACCATTTAACCGGTTTCGATCCGGCGCATGCCCATACGATTTCTATTACGCGTGGATTGCCTCAACCAACTCGTTCCAACAGTTGAACTCGCCGTCGCCCCCCATCGCCATGTACAAGGAAACGCGATCAAGAATGCCTTCGTAGCGTTCCCGAATCCGTGACCCGACGTCACTGGGCTTGGCGATGATCGCGATGTGTTCGATTAGCGATTCGGGTACGGCCGAGCGCATCGCGTCCATGTCGCCTTCGCGCATGAGCTTGTTCAGTTTCTTCGAAAGCTCGCCCTGACCGTGATACTCGAGTACCGCGGCATAGCTCGGCGTCGATCCGTAGAACGCAAGCTGTTGGCGCACGGTTTGTTCCATCGCGTCCGTCTCCTCCTGTGTCTCTCCGGTAATGACGAACACCGGAGAATAGAGTTCGAGATCGTCGAGGTCGCGTCCGCTGATCTTCGCTCCTTCGCTCAAGGCCGGTTTTACGATATCGGTCAGATAAGCTGCCGAATGCATAGGATGCACGTGAAAGCCGTCGGCCACCTCGCCCGCCGCACGGCACATGCGTGGATTTACACCGGCGAGATAAACAGGAATATCCGGGTGTTCGACGGGACCCGGTTGAAAGAAGGGGTTCATCAGCTTGAAACGGTAAAACGGACCTTCGTAGGCAGGTTTAGAACCGTTCTGGAAGGTATCCCAGATGGCGCGTATGCAACGAACGTAATCGGTAACGCGCGCGGCCGGATGATCGAAAGGCATGGAGAACCGTCGCTCGATATGCGGGCGTACCTGGGTGCCGAGGCCCAGCCTGAAACGGCCGCCCGAATCCCGCTGCAGATCCCATGCTATCTGTGCCATCGAGAATGGTGATCGCGCAAATGCGACGGCGATGTTGGTTCCTATCTCGAGGCGCTCGGTCGCCGCGGCGGCATGCGCCAACGGTAGGAAGGCGTCGCTCATCGCTTCGAAGGTCCATGCGCAGTCAAACCCCTGTGCTTCGAATGCCCTGGCCTGAGCGGCGATTTTCGCCGGCGCGGCCGGCGGCATGAGTGAGTCGATCTTCATGATTTTCTCCCCTTTAAAAACAAGTTCGTAAGACGCTGTTAGGAGAAACCCCGCCGGCCGGCATCAGAACCCGGTGAAGGGGGTGTCATGACGCGGCAGAGAAGGAGGCGCCTAGTACGTTTTCGAGATCGGCTATCGCCTGCGCTTCCGAAACCACCTTGATCGTCGTCATGCCTATCTCCCGGGCCGGCTTGAGATTGATCCCCAGATCGTCGAGAAAGACAATTTCGTCCGGGTCTACTTCCAGACGCTCGCAGACCAAAGCATAGATCCTTGGATCCGGTTTGCGAATTCCCTCCTTACTCGATTCGATGATCAGGTCGAACAGCCGCATCACTGCCTTGACGTGTTCGGCTTGGTCGCTCGAGCTCGACATGCCCGCACCTTTCCCCGCGTCGGCGTTGTTGGTCAGACACGCGATCTTGTAGTCGCGTTTACATTGCTCGAGCACCGCGACCATTCTCGGTCGAAGGTCACCGTCCAGGAGCCCGATGACCTCGCGTCCCTTGACTGGGTATCCGGCTGCCGCTGTTTCGGCGGCGAACAGTTCGTCAAATTCGTCAACCGTGATACGGCTCGACTCGAACTGCGCCCATGCGTTGGTTTCGTGATTTCGCGCGTTTACGCTGCGGATGAAATCGCGCGGAATACCGCGTTCGGCCTCAAACCGGTTAAAGGCGTCGAAAGGCGAGGTCGTAATAACGCCGCCGAAATCCCATAGTATTGCGCTGAATCCCATCGGATCCCTCGATGCTTTCGATCAAACCACCTATTCTCGTAGATCTCAGCGCGGCGATGAGTGCCGGGCTCTACTCCAAGTTCATTGCCACATCATACAAACCGTGTCGACTACTGCCGGCTTCAGTTTTGTTCCGCCGCAGCAAGCCGATGAGCATGAGGTTATGATCGGAACCCGTATAACACCGAGCGTAGAGCTCTAGAGGACGCTCGGGCGCCATCTTACGGCATTGAAAGTGGGAAATGAGGTGAACAAACCGGGAAACAATCAGGCGGCCGCCGCCATCGAGTCCGTGCGAACCGGATTCGGCCGATCGGGATATATCGCGAGCAACAGCATCGCGACCGCGGTTTATCTCGCACAGGCGCTGTCGAAACCCGTGCTGGTCGAAGGCCCGCCAGGCGTCGGCAAGACCGAGCTCGCGAACGCCACTGCACGCTTGCTCGAAAAACCCTTGATCCGCCTACAGTGTTACGAGGGCCTCGATGAAGCCAAGGCCTTGTACGAATGGAAATACGGCAAACAGTTGCTCTACACGCAGGTTCTAAAGGAAAAGCTCGGCGATCTCATGGCCGGGACGAAAAGCCTCGCGGAATCCATCGAACGTCTGCATGAATTCGACGACACCTTTTTTAACGAAGAATTCCTCGAACCGCGACCACTGTTAAAAGCCTTATGGGCGAAGGACGGCGCGGTGCTGCTGATCGACGAAATCGATAAATCCGATCAGGAATTCGAGGCGTTTCTACTGGAACTACTACAGGACTATCAGATTTCGATTCCTGAAATAGGCACCGTACGCGCAGTGACGACGCCAGTCGTCTTCCTCACTTCCAATAACACCCGCGAGATCGGCGATGCCCTTAAGCGCCGCTGCATTCACCTCTACATTCCGTTTCCCGACAGCAAGCTCGAACAACGCATCATCGAATCGCGCGTACCCGAACTGGAGGCATCGCTACGGTCACAGCTCGTCGCTTTCGTGCAAAGCCTGCGCGGACTCGATTTAAAAAAGGTGCCTGCGGTCAGCGAAACCATCGACTGGGCGCGCACCCTCGTCCTGCTGCACGCGGAGGAACTCGACACCGCTCTGGTTCGCTCTACGCTCAATATTCTGCTCAAGTTTCAAGATGACATCGAGACCGTCGATGCGGAGATCCCCGGTCTGGCCCGCCAGGCGGCCAAATCGGCGTGACCCAAGTACTCAGTCATTTCATTCGCGCCCTGCGAGCGGCCGACGTGAGGGTGTCGACCGCCGAAACCATCGATGCCGCGGCAACCTTCGAGGCCGTCGGATTCAACGATCGCAAGCTGCTCAAAGAAGCCCTGTCCCAGGTATTAGCTAAAACGCGAGACGACAAGACACGCTTCCGCCAGTGTTTCGATAGATTTTTCACATTCGAAAATGTCGGCGGCGGGCGCGACCACGGGGCTGAACGGTTCGATAAAGATAAGGGTCCACCGAACGCGAGAGCAAGGTATATCGCTGGCCTTTGATGTAACTCCTGTCCTTGCCGCGGATGAAGAGCGGGACGGCGGCGGCATTACGGCAGGCGGTAATGGCGGCGGCCTGCTGCAAGTGCTCGAACAGAATGATGCCACAGCCCTGCAGCAGATGATGGCCAATGCGGCGCGCAAGGTCGAGCTTCAGAACATCCGGATGTTCACGCAGCGCGGCATGTACATGCGCCGGATGCTCGAAAACATGGGGATCGGGCAAGTCGAAGACCGCTTGTTCGAACTCGCGCGCGCGGATGATTCCGGCGACGAGCGACTCGAACGACTACGTTTACTCAAGGCGCGTCTCGTCGAAGACGTAAGCCAGATCGTCGATCGACAAATGCTGATGTACGCGGCCAATGCCTGGCCGCGTCTGCGCGAAGAGATACTCCACAAGACCCCTCTCGCCCGAGTCGAAATGCGTGATTTCAAGGTCATGCAGGAGCTCGTACGTAAGCTGGCAAAGCGCCTCATCGCACTGCATTCACGACGGCGCCGCGTCGCACGCCGCGGACAACTGGACGTACGTCATACCATTCGGCGCAACATCGAATACGACGGCCTGCTGTTCGACACGGTGTGGAAACGAATCCGGGTCGATCGACCCAAAGTGATCGCCGTCTGCGACGTTTCCGGATCGGTCGCGTCCGTCGCGCGCTTCCTGCTGATGTTCCTTTACAGCATCACCGAGGTGATCCCCAAGGTACGCGCATTTGCGTTCTCGAATCAGCTTGGCGAAGTCACTGAACTATTCGAGGCGCAGTCGATCGAGGTCGCGCTGGCGCAGACGCTCAAGCAATACGGCCAGGGATCGACCGATTACGGCGGTGCCCTGGCTGAACTCGAGCGCCTGACCCTACATGATATCGATCACCGCACAACGGTATTGATCCTAGGAGACGGCCGTTCCAACTACGGCGACCCCGGTGATCACTCGCTGCGGCGCATTCACGCACGGGCGCGCCGCGTCCTGTGGCTGAACCCCGAGCCCAGATCGTTCTGGAATACGGGGGATTCCGAGATGCGGAAGCTCAGCGCGTGTTGCGATCGGGTGGAACCCTGCCGATCTCTAAGGCATCTCGAACGTATTGTCAGCGAGATCGCGCGGACGGCCGTTTAGAAGCGATTCCCCGCCGTCCTCCGTGCTGGCGTTGGCACGCACGCGAGCTACGAAAAAAGGTGTCCGGTTTATTTATTCGGTAGATAGCGAACGGCTCTAAATAAACCTGACACCCTGAGGAATCCCCATAAAACCCCAACGAAATACAAAGCGATAGATTGATTTGTGGGTTCGTGGAACCTGCATGGCTCGAGTTGATCTCAGTTGTTGCAAGACAATCTGTGAACGACGAGGTGAGCCATGCAGGTATTGAAATTGTTACATGAAATGAGCAGCGAAGCGCTATACGGTGTGCATTTGGGTCGTCGACTCTCGGTTTGGGCGGCGGTCGGCGGTTTACTTCGGGGCCGACGTTTGTGGCTGACGCATATCGGTCGGAGCATAGACAGTGGCACGAGCGAGAAACACGCGATTAAGCGCGTCGATCGCTTGCTGGGTAATCGTCAGCTCGGTGGTGAGCGTTTGCAGTGGTATCAATGGATAGCTCGGTTATTGGTATCGGACTGTGCGCATCCGGTGGTGTTGGTGGATTGGTCTAATCTGGATCAACGTCAAGAGCTCTATGTATTGCGGGCGGCCTTAGCGGTCGGTGGTCGAGCCATCCCCGTGTATGAAGAAGTCGAACACCATTACGCGAGTGTCAAAGCGGAGAAACGCTTTCTGAAGCGACTGAAGGCCATTCTGCCTGCGGGCTGTTGTCCGATCTTGGTCAGTGATGCAGGATTTCGGACGCCCTGGTTGAGTCTTGTGGCCTCAATGGGATGGTATTACGTGGGTCGCATCCGTCATCGTCACCTCGTGCGAGGTATGGATGAGGCGGCATGGCATTCGAACAAAGTGCTCTACGGCCAAGCCAATGCTCGTCCGAAGTCACTGGGTCGTTTTTTGATCACGAAAAGTAATCCGCTGGACACCCATTTATTCGTTTACAAAGGTAAGAAACGCGGGCGTGTCTGCTATACGGCTTACGGCAAACCGGCGCGGGCTCGCAATACCGAGAAACCGTCGGCAGCGGCGCGTGAGCCGTGGTTATTGGCCAGCAATCTGCCGGACAACCTTCGTAGTGCGCATCGGGTAGTTGCCGTGTATCGTCGCCGCATGCAGATTGAAGAGAGCTTCCGCGACATGAAGTCGCCCCGTTACGGCTTTGCACTTAGAGAAAACATGGGACGTGATCCCGAGAGAGTGGCGAACTTACTCTTGCTGTGCGCATTGGCCACACTGGCCCAATGGTTGGTCGGCTTGGTCGGTTACCAAACAGGTTTAGTGAAAGGTTTACAGGCCAATACCGAAAGACGTAAACCCGTCCTATCAGTGGTGTTCGTTGGTGCGCGCCTCATTGCCAAGCAACTTCAAATCCAGCGCTCAACTTTATTACAGGCGCTCCGGGATCTACAGGCACGCGCCATTGTGCAACTTGAATTTTGCTAGTCGAATTTGTGGGGATCCCTCAGCCTGACACCTTTTCTCCTTTTCTTATAAAGTTGAGCGCCGGATTTGAAGTTGCTTGGCAATGAGGCGCGCACCAACGAATACCACTGATAGGACGGGTTTACGCCTTTCGGTATTGGCCTGTACGAAAAAAAAGATGTCAGGTTTATTTTTTTCGGTAGATAGCGAACGGATGTAAATAAACCTGACACCTTTTCTCTTTTCTTGACACCTTTCCTCTTTTCTCTTTTCTTTGCCAGCCGGGTTGCCGCTAATGGCGGCTGGGCTGTGTGCGATTTTCCGATTTTCCGGCCGAAAACGCGCCCACACATAATTCCGAAAAGCGGGATCAAACCAGACTTTCACCCAGATTGTATGTAGATTGGAGAAGAGTCTCATTTGAGCCGATCTACCTTGCTTGCGTATTCAAAAACGCACATGTCATTAGAGCTTAAAACGTGGTTCGTCCCCGATATCCACATTGCTAGTCGATTGAGCCAATTCGGTTTTATCGTTTGAGGCGATGATGAAGAACACGATAAATTACATGCTCCGTTTCGGGTTTCTAGCATTGATGCTGGGATGGACATTATCGCTGCCGGTCGGGGCAACGCTCCAGTTCAACCTTGTCGGCCAGCTTGATCCGTTCGCCGGAAACAATCGCTATGGCGATATCTGGGGGGCCGGCGACTACGCCTACATCGGCTCGTCAGGGGGTTCCGGCGTTGGGATCATCGACATTTCGAATCCGGGCGCGCCGTTTCTCGCGAGCCATTACAACCCGGCCAGCGGAGGGCAGTTCAAGGACATCAAGATCGAGAACGGCATCGGGTATTTCGGTAGCGACAACGGCGGCGGCGTCCATATTGTGAACCTGTCGACGCCCGCTGCTCCGAGCCTGGTCGCGTCGGTGACGTCGACGGAAAGTGGTTATAACAACGTGCACAACCTCTTCGTTGACAGCGGATTCCTCTATGAGGCGGCCAGTGGAACCAATGTGGTCAAGGTGTTCGACGTCCGCACGCCGTCGACGCCACTGTTCGTGCGTAACATCATCACGACCGATCCGAACTTCATACACGACATAACCGTCGTCAACGACCGACTGTTTACCTCAGGATTCGGGGGAACCACGGACATCTATGACAGCTCGGATATCGCCAACGGAACCGCCGACCTGCTGGGCACGGTGAGCTCGGGCTCGAATTCACACAGCAACTGGGTCACCGCGGATGGCAACACCCTGGTCAGTGCCCGAGAATTGAATGGTGGCGACGTTCGGATCTTCGACATCTCCGATCCGAGCGCACCGTCGTTACTGTCCTCGTTAACCGCAACTGAACTCGGCATTGATGCATTTTCCCCCCACAACCCGGTGATCGTGGGCGATCTCTTGTTCGTATCCTGGTATCAGGCCGGTCTCCAGGTCTTTGACATCTCCGACCCAATGGACCCGCTTCATCTCGGGGAGTACGACACGTTCCCGGGTGCGGTCTCCGGCCTCGACGGCAATTGGGGCGTCTACCCGTTCCTCGGGCTGGACCGAGTGCTCCTGAGTGACCTGGACGGAGGACTGTACATCGTGGACGCCAGCGCCGTTGTTCCCTTACCCCCCAGCCTCGCCCTATTGGGAATGGCCGTTGCAGGCTTGGGCTTGTTCCGAAAGCGTAATGCAGTTTAACAACACCGCCACGGTATCGCTTCAAGAAAGGCGGCCTTTCTTTTAACGCCTAATAACGCAAATGTCAGCCGGACTGCCGGTTTGGTTCTTGGCCGCGTAAGATGGTGACGGTTTTAATTCGCTGAGCAAACTGTGGCGAGTTTAGTGAGGCAAACAGGCTGTTTGCTTCATCGTTGTATTCCTCGGATATCAGCCGCTCGCTCCTCCAATGTTTCGGCTTCTTCGTGCCGTTCCATAGCGCGATACACGGCCGCCAAACTTTCGAGGCTTGTGGCCACATCTTTATGCCCAGGACCTACGTTCCGCTCGGCTAAATCGAGGGCCTTCTTAGCGAAAGCTTCGGCGAGGTCATATTTTCCAGCCTGATGAAGGCCGATGGCCTGACGATTAAGATTGCTCCATTCGTAGCCTGCACCCTGCGCGACGGCGGATGGCGTGGTAACGAACGTAACGAAGGCCGCGAATGCGATGATTAGCACGTAATTCATCGGTACTGGCGACCTTGTCTGATCCCTCCCCCCTTCAGCGACCAAAATACCCGCTTCGATATTGGATTGATAGACCGAGGTAGCGGCGAATGCGTTTAATTGGTTTTGGATGGAATAGTCGGGCTCTTTCGTCTGAAATCTGGGGTCTATCTTCGGATAGTACAGGTAGCGGCCCCGTCATTGGGTATTAGCCTAATTGATGGCGGGGGTATGGCTAAAGGTGTCGGTGGGACGAACGTCTACTTAACGCACCGCTCAAAACTGCTGCGAGACCCAGCGGCCCCGGTGTACTCAACCAGCGCCGGCAGGAACGAGACTAATGGACACGTGCGGCGCGTCGTGCAGAAAGATATCGATTCGAAGTTCGTTCACATTCAATTCAATGTTGACGGTGAGGTGGTCCAAATCCCGCCCGCGAAAAAACGCGCCGACGGATGAGACCTCCTCGGTATATAGCCAGGTCGGATTCGTGTTGCCGCGAAACGTCGAGAGAAAGCGCAGCCGCAAATGTCCGTTCGTGATGAAGAACCTCCAGTGATGCAGCGCCGCTCCAGGATCGGCGGTACCTGCTACGGCGCCGCTTTCGATTCGCGCAAACGTGATGTCGTAGGGAGCCGGCCCCACAGGCGTGCGAGTGGCTTGTCCCCGCCAGGTTCCGATCAGGTTCTGCAGAAAAATCCCTTCCGGCGATTGCTCGGTAGCAAACGATGAACCCGCAATCATGCATATCACGAGCGCAATACTCGTCATTCCCGCAAATCTCCGGCGGTTCGTCGTCGACTCCTTAGATCCGGTCACCATGAAATTGAATCAATTAACACGATCGGCCTGTCGATCAGCATCATCTTACGCTACGCACAAATTGCCCCGGCTTCCGGTACTTCTGGCCGATGACATGCATTGAGAAGGTACGTGGACGATGTGCTAGGGTTAAGCTCGTGACACACGACGACACGGGAAAGACGCCTAAGTATTCGGAAGACCGCCGCCTGTTCATGACGCGTTCAATTCAGGCGGCGGGCTCCGTCAGCCTGGTCGGCTTCCTGCTCGGTGCCTATAACAAGCAGGTTGAAGCAAACCCAGTGGCCGCCATCCGCCCGCCGGGCGCCATCGACGAAGAGGAGTTTCTGGGCGCCTGTGTGCGCTGCGGCTTGTGCGTACGCGCTTGTCCCTACGATACACTCCGTCTTGCGCGCTTCGGTGAGCCGCTCGCCACCGGCACGCCCTACTTCGTCGCGCGCGATATTCCGTGCGAGATGTGTGAAGACATCCCCTGTACCGCGGCCTGCCCGACGGACGCCTTGAGCAAAGATCTGACCGACATTCGCGACGCCGATATGGGGGTGGCCGTCGTGACCGGCACGGATACCTGTTTCAGCATCACCGGCATCGGCCACTGTCAGGCCTGCTACCTCGCCTGCCCGATCAGAGACGAGGCCATCACCATGGAAATTAAGCAGGAGGACGGGCGCATCTATTTCGAGCCCACGGTGCACCGTGAACATTGCACGGGTTGCGGCAAATGTGAAAAGAATTGCATCCTGCCGGAAGCTGCTATCAAAGTCCTGCCGCGCGATCTGATCCGGCATGACGTGGGTCTAGACATCGCCTGATAAGGACGCTTAGCCCGAGATGTCTGCGCGCCCCCCAGTGCGGCAACGACCGCGCAGCTTCTTGCACCGTCACCGCTGGCTCATCGTGCGCCGCGTGAGTCAATTCACGATCCTCGGTTTGTTTCTGCTTGGGCCTTGGTTCGACATCTGGTGGGTCAAGGGCAATCTGGCGTCGAGCCATTGGTTCGACACCATTCCCTTGAGCGATCCTTATATCACCTTGCAGTCCTTCTCCGCGTCGGGATTTGTCGCGCAAACGGCCCTGCTGGGGTCGGCGATCGTTTTCGTCGGGTACTGGCTGATCGGTGGCCGTGTTTACTGCTCATGGGTATGCCCGGTCAACGTGATCACCGATGTCGCTTACTGGTGCCGCGAGCGCTTGCATATTCCACCCGGCTGGCGTCCGGCGCGGTCGCTGAGGCTCTGGTTGCTGGGTATGACGGTGATAGCCTCCGTCCTGACCGGCAGCATCGTCTGGGAACTGGTCAATCCGGTGACCATGGTGCAACGCGCGCTGGTGTTCGGCGTTGGTATGAGCTGGGCCATCGTCCTCGCCGTGTTTGTGTTCGACTTGATCGTCAGCCGCCGCGGCTGGTGCGGTCATCTGTGTCCCGTTGGTGCCTTTTACAGCCTCCTCGGTACCAGCTCGCCCGTGCGGGTGGCAGCGACGGAACGCGAAGCCTGCACTGATTGCGGCGAGTGTTTCGACGTCTGCCCGGAACCCCACGTCATCACGCCCGCGCTACGCGGCACCGGTCGGGAAACGCGCTTGATCCTGTCCGGCGATTGCACCAACTGCGGTCGCTGCATCGACGTCTGCGACGACCGGGTCTTCACCATCCAGTGGAAGCCGCGAGCCCAACGGCGCGAAGACCAACAGCACGGCGATGTCGAATAATGGACTCGATTTGAAATCAGCGCGGTGTTCGCCCGCTTGCCGGCGAATAGAGGTCACGCGATCTTCCATCTCCTCACCGCCGCCGTTTGAGGCCTTCGTTCAAGGGCGTCGAGGCGTGCTCATCGAGCTTGCGAAGCACCGTTAATCCCGCGCCGAACGGGAGATCGAACAATTGCAGACCGGGATCCCGCTTGAGCTCGTCGATGTAAGTCTTGACCGTCGTGCGATAGACGCGCTCGGGCCCGTAAATTTTCGATTCACATTCCAACATGCTGTCGTGAAAGAGCACGATGCCCCGCGGCGCGAGCAACGCGTCGAACGCCTGGTGATCGAAGCGCGCCTGCTCCTCGGTGTGATAGCCGTCGACGAAAAGCAGACCCACCGAATCGAGCGAACGGTACTCCTCCGTTTCCACGAATTCCTGGGTGGTCATCAGAAAATGCCGGACTCTTTCCAGACCGAAGTATTCGAAATATTCCCGTACTGCGCCGGAGTCCCGCCAGAATTCGTCCACCAGTGACGGGTCGATGAAGACGACTTCACCGCCCTCACCGTTGTCTTGCAGTGCTTTTGCGATGATTAAGGGTACGAAACCGCGGTACGATCCGATGACGACCGCGGTAGCCGGGTGGAGGAGCCGCGCGAGACCGTAATAAATCCAGCCAAGCCCGAGGTTTTTATCCACGATCCGCTGATTGTGCCCCATGTATTGCAGATCCGGGTGTTCGAACAGCCGGGCGATCCACGCGTTCAGATCCATAAGCGCGCCGCTCATCAATGGTCGTACTTAAGCACGGGGACCGGTGATGAGAACATGCCTGAGCATTTCGGCACAAGCGCGGCAACTCGGACATTCATTTACGCGAGGCCTCCCCGAGCGCCACGATTTTCGCGAACGCGGCGTCCCGCGTTGCGATGACTTCCTCTTCCCATGCCTGCGCCTCGGCGAACCGATTCCGGAGATCCGCCCCCCCGGAAGCAACCCATTCCAACGCCGCATGTGTATCCTCAGACCGCACTGATCCGCGCAGCGTCGTCACCAGCGGCACGGCGAGCCCGAGCGCCTGACAGCGCGCGGCGCGCTTGGGTTGGTCAGCAAAGAAAGGGTAGGAGATCATCGGCACGCCGTGATAGATCGCCTCGTGCGTCGAATTGAGACCGTGGTGGGTCACGAAGACATCGGTTTGGCTGAGGACGCGCCACTGGTCGACGTAGTTCTCGACGCGAACGTTTGGACGCACGAGGCGTGATAGTGCGTCGCTACCGATGGCCGTGCCGCCGAGGCTGAAGATCGCCTCCACCTCGAGGTGCTCGAAAACGCTCGCGAGCGTCTCCATCGCAGCGAACGCCTGGGCGCTATAATACCGCCAGACGACTGTTCCGAAAGACAGATAAACGCGCTGCGCGCCGAACTGCGGTACCACACCCGGAACCGGAGCGGGCAATACGGAACCCACGAACATGACGGGCTCGTAAGTCGCCCGTTCCTCTGGATCCAGAAAGGCAGGCGTTTCGCAATAGAGATTCAAATAAGGGCTCTTCCCGGCCAGGTATAGAAAAGGCGTCGCCTCTTCGATACCAAGCGCGCGCAGTTTCGCGACGGCCGCATGACATTCCGGTGAAATCACCCTGGGGCGCCCTTCCGCCGGCAACTCCGAAACGACGGCCGGCTGCTGGTTGCCGGCACACAAGCACACGTAAGGTATCCCACTTAGGCGTCCGAGAACTGAGCCGATCACGGCGTAGGAATCATAGACGATGACCGACGGCGCGAGGCGATCGAGATCGTCGAGGAGTTGCTCGGCATAGGTCGCCGCGAAGCTGACGTATCGGCAGGGCATCGGGTAAGAAGTTGAATCCGCCGCGTCGATCGGGTAACGCCCGAGGTCAACGAAACGTGCGCGGGCCTGTTCAATCTCGGCGTGAAAGACCGCATCCGTGAAAACGTGGACCGCGTGGCCCATCTTCGACAGACCCGCCACCACCGGCTTCATCCTCTGAAAGTGCCCCCGTTGCGACATGCAGAAGACCGCAATAGTCTGCATTGCAAGGATCAGTCGCCGGTACGGGCTAGCACCCGACGCAAGCGGTATCGAGGGTTTTTCAAGGATAAAGTCGGCTGACCGCCCAAGCGTCCCCCTCGCGTTCGTACAACGTCCGCTCGTGCAAACGAAACGGACGCTTTTCCCAGAATTCGACGCGCTCGGGCACCACCCGGTAGCCGGACCAGAAATCCGGCCGCGGCACCGAACTTATCGCGTACCGGGCGGCGAATGTCGCTACGCGGCGCTCGAGCTTGAAACGGCCCACTAGCGGTTGCGATTGCTTCGAGGCCCAGGCACCGATCTGAGATTCGCGGTCGCGCGAGGCGAAATACGCGTCGGCTTCGGCTTCGCTGACGAGTTCGGCGCGGCCCTCAACGCGCACCTGGCGATCTGTCGACTTCCAGTGCAGACACAGAGCGACCCAGGGGTTGGTTCGAATTTCGACTGCTTTGCCGCTGGCTAGATTGGTATAGAAGACGAGCCCGCGTTCGTCAATGCCGCGCAACAACACCATGCGCAAAGAAGGACGGCCGTTGGCACCGACGGTTGCTATGGACATCGCGCCGGGATCGCTCGGTTCCTTCTTTTCGGCCGCACCCAGCCAGTCGATAATCTGCTTGATGGGCTCTTCTGTCGCCATGAATGTTTGAATTAGCAGGCTGTCGGACTTAGGAAGAATTGACTTGGGCG
Organism: Gammaproteobacteria bacterium; assembly: GCA_963662545.2. Classification (GTDB taxonomy): domain Bacteria; phylum Pseudomonadota; class Gammaproteobacteria; genus JAYYZW01. The sequence continues at coordinate 1,342,929 of CAXXLL010000002.1, read as the reverse complement.
TTGGGAAAGCCGTCCAGATGCGCCATGGTTATCGTTAAATAGACCCACTATTCGCCTCAAACCATGACACATCTGGACGGCTTTCCCAACCGCCTCGCTACGATTCCCTAATTCCGACAGCCTGCTAAGCGAAAGGATGTCTCAACACGATCGTATCGGCGCGATCCGGTCCGGTTGACACGATGTCAACCGGCGTTTCTGCGATTTCCGCAATACGGTTTAGATAGGCGCGGGCATTCGACGGTAAACCATCCCAGGCTCGAATCCCGACCGTCGATTCGCTCCAGCCCGGCATGTTTTCGTAGATGGGCGTGATCTCTTCCATCGCTTCGGCACCGATGGGCAACGCCTGGAGTCGACCGCTCGGCGTGTCGTAACCAACGCAGATACGGATTTCATCGAGCCCATCGAGCACGTCCAGCTTGGTCACGCACAGCCCCGAGACACTGTTGATTTGCCGCGCTCGTCGCAATGCAACCGCGTCGAACCAACCACAGCGCCGCGGGCGGCCGGTCGTCGCCCCGAATTCGTCCCCGCGCCGCGCGAGATGCTCACCCATCTCGTCGAAAAGCTCCGTTGGAAATGGACCGGAACCAACCCGCGTGGTGTAGGCCTTGGTGATCCCCAATACGTAATCGATGACCCGCGGTCCGGTCCCCGTACCGATGGCGCTGAATCCCGCGGTGGTATTCGATGAGGTGACGTAAGGATAAGTCCCGTGATCGATGTCGAGCAGCGTGCCCTGCGCGCCCTCGTAGAGTACGTTCGCGCCGTTCGAATGAAGCCGGCACAGGATTTCCGTCACATCACCGACCAGCTTCGCAATCATTTCGGCGTGGCGCATCTGCTCGTCGAGTATTCGCTGAAAATCCAAGGTCTGAACGCGATAGTAATTAGCGAGCATGAAATTATGATAGTCGAGCACCTCGCCCAATTTAGCCGCAAAGCGCTCGCGAAACATCAGATCGCAGACGCGTAATGCCCGGCGTGCCGCCTTGTCTTCGTATGCGGGTCCGATGCCGCGGCCCGTGGTGCCGATAGCCTGCGCGCCGCGTGCTTTTTCACGGGCCTGATCGAGCGCGATATGGTAGGGCAGGATCAGCGGACATGCCGCGCTAAGGATCAGACGTTCACGCGCTGGAACACCGCGGCTTTCGAGCATGTCGATTTCTTCTTTCAGCGCTTCGGGAGATATGACGACGCCGTTGCCGATCAGGCATTGCACGTTGTCATGCAGTATTCCGGAAGGAATCAGATGCAATACGGTTTTCTCGCCGTCGATGACGACGGTATGCCCGGCATTGTGTCCGCCCTGAAATCGGACCACCGCGTCGACGCGATCGGTCAGCATGTCGACGACCTTGCCCTTGCCTTCGTCGCCCCACTGCATGCCGATGACGATGACGGATTTACCCATTGCGATCTTTGCGCCTTGGTGAGAGTTATTCTTTTTGGGCCGACACTATTTAGCCGTTGACGTCATCAAGCTGCCAGGTCCCGCTTGCATTCGTCATTTCCTGATCGCAGCCCAGCTCCGATGCGCCGCCGAACTGACCGGGCAATCCCTGAATCACGGTATAACCGGCGCTTCGATATTCCGCCATCGCTTTCAGTAGATCCGACTCGCTGCCCGCGGGAGCAAAGATTCGCGGCAGTCTCACTGACTTTTCCGCGCTCAGCAGTGCCAAAGCTTTCAGATCGGTACTAAAGCCCGTGGCTGAGCGCAGGCGGCCAAAAGATTTCCCGATATTATCGTATCGTCCGCCCCAGGCAATCGCCCGGCCCACGTCAGGCGTGTAGGCGGCAAACATGATGCCCGTGTGATAACGGTATCCGCGAAGTTCGGCGAAATCGAGGTGGACGTCGACATCGGCCACGCGATTGCGAACCAGTCTGACGAGATTCTCGATGTCATCCAGGGCCTGCCCCACGGATGCCGGCGCCCGGGCAAGTGCGGCGCGCGCCTGCTCGATCACATCATGCCCACCGTGCAGGTCTGTCAACGCCAGGAGGTGGCGATTAACGTCTTCCGAAAATTCAGTATCCGCGAGTAATTCGCGCAAACCGGTTGCGTCTTTCTTGAGGAGCAATTCGAGCACTTTCGATTCGAACGCGTCGTCAAACTGCGCCTGCTCGAAGATCGCCTGAAACAGGCCCATATGTCCGAGTTCAAGGGTGACGTCAGGAACATTTGCTGCGCGCAATACCTCGAGCAACAAGGCGATGATCTCCGCGTCACTCTCGATACCGGTGTGCCCGTAGAGTTCCGCTCCTATCTGCAGCGGGTTTCGCGATCCGGCAAACTTGTCCGGCAAGGTGTGGACCACCGGTCCGACATAACAGAAGCGTTGCGGCGCTTCGGAGACCATCCGGTGTGCGTCGATGCGCGCAATTTGCGGCGTGATGTCGGCGCGTACGCCCATCAGGCGGCCGCTGAGTTGATCGATGAGTTTGAAGGTCTGTAAATCGAGGTCTTCACCGATACCGGAAAGCAGCGAATCGAGGTACTCGACGATCGGGGGCATGACCAGTTCGTATCCCCACCGATCGAAAATATCGAGCAGTTTACGCCTCAGATCCTCGAGCGTGCGCGCACGCGGCGGCAGCACTTCATCGACGCCGTCAGGTAACAACCAGCGATTTTGATCAGCCACGGTTCATCGCACCACGTACAACAACACGAGGCCGCCGAACATACTGGCCAGACCGACCACTCGTAATGTCGAATCGTTCATCTGTGAGACGGCTAACAGGGTTTTGCGAAATTGCGCGGGACTCAAGAATGGCATGACGCCTTCAAATACGAGAAGAAGTGCGACGGCCGTCAGGATATCCTGCCACACGACTGCGCTCAGACGCTGGGCGAATGACGGCAGAGATACTCGCCGCGGCTCCTAGGAGCCTGTATGGCATAGGATGAATCTACCGCGGCGGCGGGAAATCGGTCCATCTTTTCGATCATCTTCGTTAAATAGTCACCACTATTCGCCTCAAATGATCGAAAAGGCGTCCTCGATTTCCCCCTCGCCTCGCTACGATTTCCTATGCCATACAGGCTCCTAGCCCCCACCCGGATCGCCGAAGTACTTGAAGAAGTCCGAATCCGGTGAGAGCAACAGCACATTCTCTTTGCCCCTAAAGCTCGACCGGTACGCGTTCAGGCTGCGGTAGAAATCGTAGAATTCGGGATCCCTGTTGTATGCTTCCGCGTAAATTGCGGCGGAACGAGCGTCTCCGTCGCCGCGAAGTTCCTCGGCGTCGCGGTAGGCTTCTGCCGAAATGACGGTACGCTGGCGATCGGCATCTGCGCGAATCGTGATGGCCTTTTTCTCCCCGCGGGCTCGGAATTCCCGCGCGACGCGCGAGCGCTCGGACCGCATGCGTTCGTAAACATTACCGCTGACCTCAGTCGGCAGATCGATCCGTTTCAAGCGCACGTCAACGATTTCCATCCCCAGGTCGCGGCCGCGTTCATTGGCGGTGCGGGTGACGATATCCATAATCACGCCGCGCTCTCCGGAGACGACTTCCTGCACCGTGCGCTGACCGAATTCGCTGCGCAAACTGTCGTTGACTTTCTGGTACAGCAGAAGTCCCGCGCGGCGCGGATCACCATCTGTCGCCTTGAAGAACTGTACGACATCGGCGATTTTCCAGCGCACGAAGGAATCAACGATGAGGTCTTTCTTCTCGCCCGTGAGGTACCGCTGGGGCTCCGCATCGAGCGTCTGCAGGCGTTTGTCGAACGTCTTGACGTTCTGCACGAACGGAATCTTGAAATACAGGCCCGGTTCGTAGTCGAAACGCTGAATCTTGCCGAGCTGGAACAGGATTGCATGCTCGTACTCGTACACGCGAAACGCGCTCAAGTAGATCAGCCCTATTACCAAAGCCAGCGCTATGCCGATACGTGCCGCCATTTCAACGCGCCCCTCTGGTTCTACCGCCGCGCAGCTCACGCTGGCTGTCTTGGGCCGGCGGCGAGAATGGCCGCGATTCGGGCCCACTGTCGCGCAGCGCGCCCGACGAGCGATTGGACTGCTCGAGGATCTTGTCCAGCGGCAGGTACATCAGGCTGCTGCCGCTCTTGTTGTCCATGATGACCTTAGTGCTGTCGGCCATGACATCTTCGATCGCTTCGAGAAACAGGCGCCGGCGCGTCACTTCCGGTGCTTTTTCGTATTCAGTTAACAATAGGGAAAACCGTTTCGCCTCACCCGCGGACTGTGCGATCACCTGCTCCCGGTAGCCTTCGGACTCGAGCCGGACGCGGGCGGCCTCGCCGGCCATGCGTTCCACCACTTCTTTGCGATAGGCTTCCGCCTCGTTCACCTTGCGCTGTTCGTCTTCGCGCGCCTTGATGGCGTCGTCAAACGCCGCTTTGACTTCTTCCGGAGGTTTCGCCGGCTGCATGTTGACGCTGGTGACGTCGATTCCGGACTGGTAGGCATCCAGAATCGTCTGAATCGACGACTCGGCGCCGGCCGCTATCTCCGCGCGGCCTTCGGTGATCACGAAGCTCAGCGTAGTCCCGCCGATGATGTCGCGGATCGCCGATTCCGTCACGCGCTGGACCGAGACGTCCGGATCGACGATCTCGAACAGGTAATCCTTCACTTCCTTGATACGGTATTGCACCGCTAGTTCAACGTTAACGATGTTTTCGTCGCCCGTGAGCATTGCCGAAGAAGAGGTCACCGTCTGGATGCGTTCGACGTTGACCTTGATCACTTCTTCGATGGGCCGCGGGAAGCGGATGTGAGGCCCGGGCTGCAAAGTCGTGACATATTCTCCGAAGCGCAACACCACCCCGCGTTCCGCCGGTTCGATGCGGTAGACCATTTCCCACGCCAACAGGCCGGCCAGCGCGACGGCGGCGACGCCCCATATCAGCGTGTTGTCGCCTGACGAGGCAGGACCACCGGGCCGGCCGCCGAACAGTCCGCCCAGTTTTTCCTGCATTTTTTTTACGACCTCGTCGAGATCGGGAGGTCCTTGGCTACCGCGACCTTTACCCCAGGGGTCGCGATCATTGCCGTTAGGATCGTTCCAGGCCATTGAATTCTCTTGTATCGATGATGATTAGGGGTGAGGGCGCCGATTGTACGGGTGGCGTTCGCTATGTTCAATCGCGCCCACCGCGTTTAAGCTTTGGAAAGCGCGGACAAAATCCGTATCTCCTGCCGAGATTTCCGCCGCTCGGTACGCGCCTCGATGCGCGCCGTGCACCCGTCGATGGACCACTCAGGCGGTTTCCCGTTCAATCTTCTCGAGATCAAACTCGGACAAGTCCCCCTCGCGCGTGATTTCGCTGACGTGCGCGGCGACCTCCGGTGTCGTCGAAAAAACCTGCCAGCGCGCATCCGACAAGGTCACTTCCATGACCCACCCACCGCGTGGCAGCTCGACTTCGTCGTTCACCGCGCCGCACTCGTAGAGCAATGCCCGAAAACGGCCGGCGGGCGCATCGATCATCAGCCAACGCCGGTCTTTTGACTGGTTGAGGTATTCGGCAATCGCGTCGACCAGCAGGTGGCAACCGGCGCCGTCTAAGCCCGACAGCCACACCCGTCGAACCCGTCCGTCGGCGGCCCGCTCGACGCCCGGGCCGCGCCCCGGGATCCGATCGATCTTGTTGTATACCTCGAGGACCGGCACCTCACCCGCGCCAATCCGCTGCAGGACGCCTTGCACGTCGGCGATGCGCAGGGCGCGCTCTTCACTGCTGGCATCGATTACATGTATGAGCAAATTCGCGTCGCGCGTTTCTTCCAGCGTGGCCTGGAACGCAGCGATAAGCTCAGGCGGCAATCCGCGAATGAATCCGACCGTGTCGCTCAAAACGAGCGGATGTTCGCCCGGTACGTCAATGGTCCTGAGTGTCGTGTCGAGCGTGGCGAAGAGTTGATCGGCGGTGTAGACCTCGCTGCCGGTCAACCGGTTGAACAGCGTCGATTTCCCGGTATTGGTATATCCAACCAGTGAGACCGTGGACAGCAACGCCCGGTTGCGCGACCGCGCGCCCTGACGACGCCGCCGCCTCACACGACCGAGCCGTTCGTTGATCCGCTTGATGCGCCGTCCGATCAAACGGCGGTCGGTTTCGAGCTGCGTCTCGCCGGGTCCACGTAAGCCGATGCCACCCTTTTGTCGTTCGAGGTGGGTCCACCCGCGAATCAAGCGGGTCGACAGGTGTTTCAGCTGCGCCAGTTCGACCTGAAGCTTGCCTTCGAACGAACGCGCGCGCTGAGCAAATATATCCAAGATCAATCCCGTCCGGTCGACCACCCGACACTCGAGTATCCGTTCGAGATTGCGTTCCTGCGCCGGCGACAAATCGTGATTGAAAAGCACGACCTCGATGTCATGTTGACGGCACAGCGCCGCCAGTTCGTCGGCTTTGCCGCTGCCGACGGCTAAGCGATGGTGAGGGGTGTCGCGCCGCGCGACGGCCGTGGCGCAAGCCTCCACCGCGGCTGACGCGGCGAGTTCGCTGAATTCGGCCAGATCGCCGGGCGCCGGAACCTGCGTAAAGTCGACGTGGACGAGAAGCGCGCGTTCTCCGCCTGCGGGTCTTTCAAACAAGCTCGATGACTCTCTCGATCCGCTCAGGAAGCGTCGTCCTGCCCCGCATCCTGTCCATCGCCCTGGTCCTCGCCCTCGCCCTGGTCAGCGCGCGGCAGTCGGATGTTTCTGGTGGGCACTACCGTCGAGATCGCGTGTTTATAGACCATTTGGCTGACGGCGTTCCTGAGGAGGATAACGAATTGGTCAAATGACTCGATCTGCCCTTGCAGCTTGATACCGTTGACCAGATAAATGGAAACCGGGACCCGCTCCTTTCGCAGCGTGTTCAGATAAGGTTCCTGCAAAGATTGGCCCTTACTCATGGCTATCTCCTTGTTGTTTTTGTGCGGGGTCGCGTCGTAATTCTACTTTAATCAGCGGTTTATAAGTGGAATCAGACGGTTCGCTTTGCTTGTTATCGCGTTGTTGGAGTCTACTGTAGATCATAACCGCAGGGTTTGAAAATCGCCCGTTTGCGTAACAATTCCGTAATCCTTTCACCGACTTGGACATCCTCGCTATCCAGCCAGGTCGAATGCGCTTCGCGCCTGAGCCAGGTCAGTTGGCGTTTGGCCAATTGACGGGTGGCGATGACGCTGCGATCGAGCATGACATCGCGCGAAACCTCGCCTTCGAGATAACGCCAGACATCCCGGTAACCAACGGTCCGAAGCGCCGGATTATCTAGCGACAGATCCCCGCGCCGTCTCAATACTCTGACCTCGTTGACGAGCCCGCGTTCCAGCATGGTTCTAAAGCGGGCGGCAATCCGCCGGTGCAGAACGGCGCGCTCGGCCGGGGCGACGATGATCTTCACGATCGGGTGGGACAGAGGCGCGGGCGCCCGCCCGCGCCAAAGCTCGGACATCGACTGTCCGGTCAATGCATGCAGCTCGAGCGCCCTGACGAGTCTCTGCGGATCATTTCGGTGTATCCGGCGCGCGGCTGCGGGATCGACGCGAGCGAGCCGTTCGTGCAGGTGTGCGGAACCATACGCGTCGAGTTCGGCATGGAGCTTGCCGCGGATGGCAGGATCAGCCGCCGGAAGATCGGCAATACCTGCCTCCAGCGAGCGAAAGTAAAGCCCCGTACCGCCGACCAGCAGCGGCAGACGCCCGCGGGTCGCAATGGCATCGATCGCTGCGAGCGCATCGACACGGAATCGGCCGGCAGAATAACGCTCGGCCGGATCGCAGATATCGATCAAGTGATGCGGAACGCGCCGGCGCATGTCTGGATTCGGTTTCGCGGTGCCGATATCGAGACCGCGGTAGACCAGCGCGGAATCAACGCTGACGATTTCAATCGGAAACCTGGCGGCCAGATCGAGCGCAATCCGCGTCTTACCCGAACCCGTCGGCCCCATGAGGAAGACGACCGGTGTGCCGGCTGTAATCTCAGTCAAGCTTGCCCGCCCATCGGTTGAGCGCCATGCCTGAAATCTCGAATGCACCAGCCGTGGGTTCGCAGCCGGCCGCGGTCCCGGCCCGTGTCAATGCACCGAGCATGCGGCCTGAGGGCTGTCCGGATTCGCCGAGCTCGATTGCGGCCGCCGTCGCAGCCGCAATGGCATCGACGAGTTCAGGATTCTCGGCTAAGGCACCCGGCAACGCCAGTACGAAGCGATCGGCGGCGATATCCGGTAGCACCGCGGACACGCTCCGGAGTACGCGGCCACTTGGACCTAAATCATCGGTGTCGAAGCCGAGTCCGCGCAGCCCATCGGTAAGCCTGTCATCCCATGCATTACTAGCCGGCGGCAAACGCTCCGGGATGAGTAGCGGGCGGGCTACGGCCGGCGCACCGCCGCAAGCCTTCAATCGACACGCGATTATCTTCGACCACGTCGCGCGTAGATCGAGGGCGCGCAGTGCCGATGCCTGCCAGTAAATCAAGAAGCGGTCCTCCACCAACGCGAGCGGCCTGCCGAACGTGTCGGACGCATCCTCCGGCGCCGGCCTTCGATCGCCGCGGGTTCCGTAGCGCGCGTGATCTTCGCTAACGACGACGCCGGCAATTTGGGCCATCGGTTCTGGGCTCGGGTGCAGCGCAGTGCCGTCTCCAAGTGCTCGCCGCACGCAGGCGTAGACAAGATCGTGCAGCGAACGAACCGCTACGAACCGGACTTCGAGTTTGCCGGGATGCACGTTGACGTCGACCTGATCGAGCGGCAATTCCAGGGCCAGGGCATAGGTTGGAAATTTCCCCGTAGGCAAACTGTCTTCGTAAGCCAGACGTACCGCGTGCGCGATCTGTCGATCGCGGATAATACGTCCATTGATCGCCAGATATTGCAGGTCCGAGGTGTTTGACGCGAGGTCGGGCCCGCCAACCCAGCCATGCACCGCAATCCCGTCCACGGCGAAATCAACCACAATGGCCGACCGACAGAACGGCTCCCCGAACAGCGAACGCCAGCGCGGCGATGTCTCGCCGACGTTGGCGGGCCGCAACCGAAGCCCGCGGCTGCCCGCCTGCGTGAAACTCAGAGCCGCGTCCGGACAAGCGAATCCAGTTCGCCGCAGCACCCGCTGAGCTTGCAGAAATTCCGTGCGAGGTCGTTTGAGGAAGCGTCGGCGCGCGGGGACATTGTGAAAAAGATCCCGCACCCGCACCCGCGTACCGATCGCCCCCTGCCAAGGTATCGGTGCGGACGGCTGCTGCCCGGCCGCGGCTGTGACGCGCCAGGCATGATCATCGGCGATCGTCCGCGAGACGATTTCGATGTCCGCGACCGCGGCAATGCTGGCCAGTGCTTCACCGCGAAAACCGAGTGAGCCGATGCCGATTAGATCGGCCGCCCGGCTGATTTTACTGGTCCAGTGGCGCCTGAGCGCAGCCTGCATTTCATCGGCCGCGATACCGCTGCCGTCGTCACTCACGCTGATGAACTCCAGCCCGCCGCGCCCGAGTTCGACCTCGATCCGCCGCGCGCCGGCGTCGAGGCAGTTCTCCAACAGTTCCTTGACCACGGAGGCGGGCCGCTCGATGACCTCGCCGGCGGCGATTTGATTGATCAGATGATCGGACAGCGGGAGGATTGTAGATGGCACCGCGCCCATGATCGGAACCCCAAATACCGTCAGAAGTTCCGCTTAGTCTAGCGCGGATTCAAACGCTTGAACCGATGGGCAACCGTACTACGGATAGACAAAATGGAACCACGGAGAAGACAAAGAGCACGAAGGGAATAAAAAGAACTGCTAACTTGCCAAAATTTACTTTTTTGCTCCGTGTTCTTCGTGGTTCATTTTTATTGTATTTGGGAAATGGGGGCTTAAGAACTGAGCTATGAACGCGGACTAGATGAGGAATCGCTTCCGACTCTTTAAGGTATCTTGAGTACGCTACCGGCCCACAGCGTCTCGGAATTGAGGTTGTTGGCGAGCTTGATTCTGGAGATGCTGACGTCGTACTTCACGGCGATGCCGGAAAGCGTCTCGCCGCGAGCAACCCTGTGATTGCGATTCTGCGCGAGCCGGGAGAACGGGGGAGCGTTTTCTTCGAAGTAGTCGACAATGCCTTCGAAGATCGCTCCGGCGAGTCTCTGACGGTAGGCGCCACTGCGCAGGCGTCGTTCCTCGCTCGGATTGGAAATGTAGGCGGTCTCGATCAGAAGCGATGGGATATCCGGCGATTTCAGTACGACGAAACCGGCATGCTGTACGCGCTTCTTGTGTACCTTGCCGAGCCGCTTTAGGGATTCGAGCACATCGTTAGCCGCATCGATGCTGGCCTCGATCGAGGCGGTTTGAGAGAGATCCAGCAACACCGATTTTAATACGTCATCCTTGTCATCGAGGGTCACGCCACCGATCAGGTCCGCAGCATTTTCATTGTCGGCAAGCCACTTGGCGGCTTCGCTGCTGGCCCCGCTCTGCGACAGGACGTAGATCGAGGATCCGCGCACACGGGGGTCGCGAAACGCATCGGCATGAATCGAGATAAACAGGTCGGCGCGTGCGGCGCGCGCCTTGTCCATTCGCGTGCGGAGTTTGAGATAGTAGTCACCACCCCGCGTCAGTACGGCGCGCATGCCGAGGTGGCGATCAATCCGCGCGGCAAGTTCGCGGGCGACTGCCAGTACGATGTCTTTTTCGTAGATCCCGCTGGGTCCGATGGCGCCGACATCGTCGCCGCCATGGCCAGCGTCGATGGCGATGACGACGTCTCGCGCCGGCTCGGATCGCGGCGCAGGGTGCTTGCGTTTGAGCTTGGCCGCGGGTTTGGGCTTAACCGGGTCGCCGACCTCGCCATCACCCGACAACAGATCGAGCACGACGCGATAACCGTATTGTTGGTTTGGGGCCAGCAGCGAGTCGCGAACGTCGACCGGCTTTTTCAGGTCCAGCACGACGCGTAGCCCGGTCTCGCCGCGCCGTGCGTAGCGCAAGCTTTTCAAGCGCGCGGTGTTCTTGATCGGAAGCCGGAGACGGGACGGGGACCGTGTTTGTTTGAAATCAATGACCACGCGATCGGGATTGCCGATCGTGAAAACCTGGTAATCGACCGCCTCGGTGAGATCGAAGACGACCCGGGTTCGCTCGGGCGCAGCCCACATGCGCACGTCCTTGATTTCCGCCGCCTCGATCGGTCGAAAAACCAAAGCGAATAAGAGAAATGTGAGCTTTCGCATGGGCTTATACGATCTTTCTCAGAAAGTCCATATATTGTGTCTAATTTAGACATGATAATTCAAGTACTTATTATAAATATTTATTATATTCTTGATATTTATCGTTAAAAAATACGAGAAATTACATCGATTCCGCGTTTCGACGCCCCTTTTAGGACTGCCCGGCGTCCGTGCCCCACAATCGCTAGCCAAACCTCGACGTCGCCGGGAGGAAGGACGTTCGTGCCTCTCTCCGCCCATTCGACGAGGCAGTCCGCACAGCCGTCGACATAGTCCTCAATGCCGATGTAGTCGAGTTCTTCGGGCGCAGCAATGCGATACAGGTCGAAATGGTGAACGGTCCCGACGGCGAGATCGTAGGACTCCACCAGGGTGAAAGTCGGGCTCTTGACGGCACCTTCGTGACCGAGGGCCCTGATATATCCGCGGGCCAGGGTGGTCTTGCCCGCGGCGAGTTCTCCATGCAGGAAGATAAGGCTGCCGCGCGGACACGCTTGAGCGAGGCGCGCGCCCAGCGCTTCGGTCGCCGCGGCGTTGTTGAGGTCGAAGCTGCGCTCCATCTACGGGCTGAGGAACCTCTGAGTAAGTTATGGCACAGCTGTCTTGCGCCTGAAATCGCGGAGCCTTACGTTACGCATCTTGCCAATAGTCCCCGCTATGGCCTGCGATTCGTGCCTTGATCTGCACGATTTCATGCGCCATTCACCCGCACCTTAACTTATTCAGAGGTTCCCTAAATCAAGGATTGACCGCGGCGCGGATGAACGGCATTAGATCGGTCGCGAGCATGCCCCGTTCCCCCCCTTGCTGTGCGGCTTGGTCGGCCGCATAAGCATGCACGACGGCACCTACCGTTGCGGCCTCCGACAGCGGGAACCCCTGCGCAATAAGTCCCGCGATGATCCCCGTGAGGACGTCCCCCATGCCGCCGCTTGCCATGCCGGGATTGCCGCCGTTGACGACCCGGGGTACCGAACGTGCCGCCTGCACGATCGTTCCCGCACCCTTGAGCACGACCACACCGCCGAAGCGAGTGTTGAGTTCGCGGGCCGCCGCGAAGCGCGAGTGCTGAATCCCGGCGGTGTCCGTCCCCAGCAGGCGCGCCGCCTCGCCAGGATGCGGGGTGATGACCCGGCTTTCGCACGCGTCAGGATCAATCGCCAGGAGGTTCAGGGCGTCGGCATCCATCACCACCGGCGATCTACATTCGCGCACGCTGGCGAGGAGCGCTTGCGACCACGCGGATTGACCGAGGCCAGGACCGATCGCAATCACGTTCGTCCGCTCAAGCAATGGCCGCAGGTCAGCCGTGTCAGCAACCGCGTGACACATGATTACCCGCCCGACCGCCGTCGCGCCACCGGCATTGATCGGGTGAACCGCTGCGGATACGAGGCCCGCACCGCACCGGGCCGCAGCCTCCGCCGCCATTGCGGCGGCACCTCCGAATCCCGGCGCACCGCCGATCACCAGCACGTGACCGTAATGGCCTTTGTGCGCAGTTCTGGGGCGCGCGCGAAAATGACGGCGCACGTTCGCGTAGTCCACGCGTTGAGCTGTGGCCGAGACCGACCGATAAGCGGCAGCCGGAACCTCGAGATCCCGGTAGACGATATCACCCGCGAATGCCGGGGCGTCGCCGGTCAACAGGCCCTGGTTCACGCTGATGAACGTTACCGTTAGATCGGCAGCGACCGCCGTTGCCATCCGCCGCCCGCTGGTCGCGTTGATGCCCGAGGGAATGTCGACACTCAAGACCGAATGGCCGCCGGCATTCATGCGTTCGACTGCTTGGAAGTAATCGCCTTTGAGATCACGATCCAGACCGGTCCCGAACAAGGCATCGACGACGACGTCGGCGTTGCTGAAATCGCGCTCCCAATCGAACACGGCTACGGCTGAATCCGCGAGCGCCTTGAAACAGGTGGCGGCATCGCCGGAGATCCGGTTCCTGTCGCCGAGAATAATGACCTCGACATCTAGATCGTCGGCCGCGGCAAGTTCGGCGATGACAAACCCGTCACCCCCGTTGTTACCGGTCCCGCAGAGTACGCTAACCCGTTGCGCTTCGGGCCAGCGCTCACACAGCGCTTCGTAGGCCGCCTGCCCCGCGCGCTGCATGAGCGTCAATCCGGGGATACCGAGCTGCTCAATGGCAACCCGATCGAGCTCGCGCGTGGACGCGGCATCGTAGAGATCGTACGGCAAATCAGGGGTCACGCAGGCGGCGAAACCTTGAGAAAGCACGCGCGATAGTGCTTGAGTTCGTCGATCGAATCTCGAATATCCTCGAGTGCAATGTGCATCGAGCGCTTTTCGAATACCGGCAGGGCCGGAGCCCAACGATTGGCGAGTTCCTTCAGCGTGCTGACGTCCAGATTCCGGTACAGGAAATACTCCGCCAGTTCAGGCATGTACTTATAGAGGAATCGCCGATCCTGGCAGATGCTGTTTCCACACATCGGCGAGATCTGTGGCGGCACGTAGCGCCGCAGAAATTCAACCGTCTCTTGCTCTGCCTGCGCCGTCGTATACGCGCTCTGCCGAATGCGATCGATCAAACCCGATTGCCCGTGATGTTTCGTGTTCCAATCGTCCATGGCATCGATCACGTCTTCATGGTGGTGAATTGCGACCACGGGACCATCGACCTGCTCCGTCAAATGCGCGTCGGTCACAATCGTCGCAATTTCGATGATCTGATCGTGGTCGGGTTCGAGGCCCGTCATCTCCAGATCAATCCAGATCAGATTTTGCTCCGAATACTGCATTGAAGGCTCCTGTCGATAACGAGACCGGGCTTTAATACTCGCGGCGGCTGGTCAGCGCGAGCGACAGCGTGGTGCTGTCGACAAACTCGAGTTCCCCGCCCACCGGCACGCCGTACGCGATGCGCGTGGCACGCACCGAAGTGCGTCGGGCAACGTCCTTTAAATAATGGGCCGTGGCCTCTCCTTCCATCGTGGTCCCGGTAGCCACGATCATCTCATCGATACCGCCCTCGCCGAGCCGCTTCTCGAGCAAGGGGATCCCCAGCGCATCGGGCGTCACCCCGTCGATGGGTGACAGTCGTCCCATGAGAACAAAATAGCGGCCGCGATAGTCCGCGGCCTGCTCGATCGACACGACATCGAGCGGATTCTCGACGACGCACAAAAGGCCTGATTCGCGGTTCGGACTGGTGCACAATTTACAAGTTTCGGTTTCGCAAAAAGTTCGGCAGCTCGAGCACCGGCCGATCTCATCCGCGGCGCGCCGTAGCATGTCGGCGAGCCGGCGCGCCTTGTCGCGGTGTTGATCGAGTAAATAGAAAGCGATGCGCTGGGCAGATTTGGGCCCTACCCCGGGCAGGTATTGAAGCGCAGACACGAGTTCGACAAGTAGCGGCGAAGGATTCAAAACGGCAACTTAACTCCGGCAGGCAGTTCGATACCAGCCGTGACGCCCGCGAGTTTTTCTTTGCTCAAGGCCTCGACGCGCCGGTTGGCATCATTGACCGCGGCCGCCATCAGATCTTCTAGCATCGTCTTCTCGTCGTTCATCAAGTCGGGATCGATGGTCACCGATTTTATGTCGTGGCGCCCGTTCATGATCACGCGAACAAGCCCGCCGCCGGATTCGCCGACGACCTCGGCGTTCGCGATCTCCTCCTGTACGCGCTGCACTTGTTCCTGCATTTTCTGCGCCTGCTTCATCAGGTTACCGAGTGCGCCTTTCATCTCAATGTTTTCTCCTGCGGTAATGAATATTTGTGTGACGTTCGCGATGGGTAACGAACCAGGTACAACCCTGGAAATGATTCAACGCGCCGATACATCCTCGATCGTCGCATCGAAGGCATCACGCATCGCTTTTACGTTGGGATCGCTTTCCATCTCGGCTTCGGCCTTTCTCTGACGTTCTTCATTGGCTGCCAGTGCGAGCTGCGACGGCGTGGTAAGCGAATCGTCGCGCGCCACATTTAGCCTGACGACGATATTGCGCCCGAGCTGTTTGCCGAGCGCCGCTTGGAGCGATTCGAGGTGGCGGCGAGCGGCAAGTTTTTCGAATTGCGGCGCGATGACGAGTTCGACGACTCCGTTCTCGAAGGAGGCGAGCGCGCTGTTGCGCGCGAGTTCGCGCACCAGCCCGACCACCTCGAGGTCCGTGACGAGCTGATCCCAATCCAAATCACCGGACAAAACTGCTTCGTGCGCAGGCGGGGCCGGAGTCGAGGCGGTAGTATCGGAAGGTGTTGCCGGCGCTGACGAGGCCGATGTCGAGGCAGCAGTGTCCGTTGCGGTTGATGGCGCCGCCGGATCCACCATCACCGTGTCTTCACGGTCGCTCTGAGCCGCGATCGCGGGCCGGAATGCGAGCATACGGATCAGAATCATTTCGAACCCGGCTTCCGGGTCCGGAGTCATCGTAAGATCGTGACGTCCGGTCAACGCGATCTGGTAGAAAAGCTGGCATGTATCGGGCGACAATCGTCGCGCCAGATCGATCACCTGGCTGTCCGGTTCGAGATCATGTGCCCGGTTTTCGAGGGCATGAACGACCGCTATACGCCGTAGCAATGACAACAATTCAGCCAGCACCTGAGCGTAATCCGGCACGTATTCGCTGAGATCGCGGGCGATTGAGACAAGGGCATGCCCGTCGCCTGCAATCACTGCGTCGAGCAGTTTGAAAACGCGATCACGATCGACGGCCCCCAGCATCGCCGCCACTTCGGACGATTCGACCCGACCGCCACCATGCGCGATCGCCTGGTCCAATAGACTGAGCGCATCGCGTACACTCCCGGCGGCTGACTGGGATATCAACTGTAGCGCTTCGGCGTCGTAGGAAACGCCCTCGGCGTCCAGTATCGCGCCTAGATGCGCAGTGAGCTGAGAGATACTCAGGCGCGTCAGGTTGAATTGCAGGCAACGCGAAAGAACAGTGACCGGCAGGCGCTTGGGATCGGTGGTTGCGAGCAGAAACTTCACATGCGGCGGCGGCTCCTCCAATGTTTTCAGCAGCGCATTGAAGGAATGATTGGAAAACATTTGGACTTCGTCGATGAGGTAGATCTTGAAACGGGCACGCGTCGGGGCGTACTGGACGTTATCCAGTAACTCGCGGGTCTCGTCGACCTTGGTCCGCGAGGCCGCGTCGACTTCAATCAGATCGACGAAGCGCCCTTCGTCTATTTCAACGCACGAGGCGCACTCGCCGCAGGGTTCACTCGATATCCCGCGCTCGCAATTCAGTGCCTTGGCGAAGACACGCGCCAGGGTCGTCTTGCCGACGCCGCGCGTCCCGGCGAACAGATAGGCGTGATGCAGGCGATCACCGTCCAGCGCATTGATCAACGCTTTAAGAACATGCGCCTGCCCGATGACTTCGGAAAATTTTCGCGGTCTCCACTTACGTGCGAGTACCTGATAACTCATAAGCTGCGGCCCTTCATGGTGAATTCGTGCAATTGAGCTTACCGAATAATGCCGCCCTGCCATCGTTGACTACGTCGCGGCTGAACTGCATTGGCGCGATGAAGGCGGCGGCCGTGCCAGCCACACCCCGGCGCCCACAACAACCGCTACCGCTGCTCCCTTCCAGGCCTGACGGGGTTTACGGCGTTGTGCCGCGAGGGGACCGACACGTCCACCATTGAAACGTCTGTCGGGCTGAGTGTACTACAGAGCCGCTTGCCCAATTTCATCGGCGTAAGCAAAAATCGTGTTTTTTGAACGGCATTCTGACCGAACCGGGAGCCACGTGAAATCGCAGGCATTATACTGAACTAGCAGTCTACGCGGGGGCGCTAACGCCTATCGCGTCAACTACTGGGACCTTTTATCTTTCCTGGACCCTGCCTGCGCGAAGGTTCGCTGCGCGGAGACTTGATCATGGCGCTGGGGGCGTAAATCGATGACCGATTATGTGTTAAAGGCTGCAGATGAGTGGACCCATTCGTCTGGAAAGAAACCAAATTTCAACGAAAGCGTGTACACGAATGCGTTCGATCACGATCGCCGATTCGGCGGTTGGATGCGCCTTGGCAACCGCGTCAACGAACGCTATGCGGAACTTGCTGTATGCATTTACCTTCCGGACGGCCGCATTGCCTGCCAGTTTCAACGTCCCGAAATCGACAGTAACGACGTCTTCGACGCGGGCGGACTACGTTACACGATTGAGTCCCCGTTCGAGCGGGTCAACATGACTTATCGCGGCGAGGTTATGGTGCTACCGGATAACACACTGTTGCGTGATCCGAAACGCCTGTTCGAACACGCTCCGCGTGCGTCTTGCGAAATCGAATGGCGGCATCGCGGGTGTTCTCCGGTGCATGGCGGCGTGCCCGTGAGCGCCGCGCAGGAGACGATGTTCGGCCGTGATTTTTCTCTCGGCCATTTCAACCAGCATACGGTCGTTGAAGGACATATTTCCATCGGCGATGAAACATTCGATTTTGGAGGGTTTGGATGGCGCGATCACTCCTGGGGGCCACGTTTATGGCAAAACATCGTGTTCGACCGCGGCTTCTATGCAAGCTTTGGTGCCGATCGCGGCATTACGCTCTTGAAGATCGCCAACCAGAACGGCTTGATCCGGCGCGCCGGTGTGTTATTCCGCGACGGCGCTTACGAGACGATTACCGATCTCGACGTGTTGACCGAGTGGAACGACGATAAAGATCCGGTTGCCGTCCTATTGACGGCGCGCTCGGCGACGTGGTCTGCGGTAATTCATGGCTCGGTGTTGAACCTTGCACCGCTGCGCAATCGCCGCCGCATCGATGACGAAATGGTAACTTCCCGCATCGCCGAAGCATTTACGGAATTTGAGTGGGATGGACAACGCGGGTACGGCATGACGGAATACGTAGAACGCATCGAAGACGGTCAACCCGTCGCGTTCCCCTTATAGCGATTTAACGGTAAGACGGAGATTCAAGTGAGCGGTGCGTCCGCAGCGCAGGATGAACTCACCGCCATCGTGGAGCGCTTGCGCACCGCGGTCAAAGGCCGGTTTGGATCGGCCGCAGAGGTCGACAATGTCGAGGTCGCAACGCTGGGGGGCTCCAACCGCACGTTATTGTTTGATCTCAAAACCGCACAACGACGGCGTCGGCTCGTATTTCGTCAAGAAACGGTTACCTTGGAAAACTCTCCCTTTATCGCGCCGGAAAAGCAATACGAAGTGATCGAAGTGGCGTTTGCGCACGGCGTGCCCGTCCCCGAGCCTATTTTCCAGCTCGAACCAACCGATGGCTTAGGCCGCAGTTACATCGTCGCTCACGTAGCGGGTGAGACCTTGCCAAAAAAACTGCTGAGCGACGCCGCTTTCGCCGAAGCACGCACACGCTATGTCGGCCAAGCCGGCGAAATTCTCGCGCGCCTGCATGCGATCGATGCGGCCGAGGTGTCGGTCCTGGAATCCGTGCCGCATAGTCACGATGCACTAAAAGCGCAGATCGCGCTTTACGATCATTATGGCGAGCCGCATCCGGCGCTCGAATTTGCCTTTCGCTGGCTAGAACACAATCGACCCGATTCTTGCGCGCCCTGTTTTCTGCACGGCGACTTCCGCAACGGCAACATGATCGTCAACCACGCAGGTATTCAGGCCGTCTTGGATTGGGAATGCGCACACTTGGGTGATCCGGTAGAGGATCTGGGTTGGATGTGCACCCGATCCTGGCGTTTTGGTCACATCGACAAGCCCGCCGGCGGATTCGGTACGCGAGAAGATCTCTACCGTGCATACGAGCAGGCCGGGGGACGGCCTATCGACCGGGCGGTCGCCCGCTGGTGGGAGATTTTTGGCCTTCTCCGCTGGGCCTTATTCAACGTGATGCAGGTTTTCGGACATATGTCCGGCGTGCGCCGTTCGTCCGCGTTTGCCGCGTGCGGTCGTAATACCTGTTTGATCGAATATGACTTGCTCATGACGATCGCCGGCAGATTCGATTGATCGTCCAGGGTGCCGGAGTACGGTAAATAGAAACCCGCCAAGGAGGCGGGTTTCTACGCCTCACTACGATTTTCAGCCGCCTTGACCGCTGTTTCTATGTCGCAGGAATCCCAGGCCGACGATCCCCGACATCAACAGCGGCAAGGCTGCCGGAATGGGTACGGCGGAGACCGTGATGGTCGCGATGCTCGCGTAGGCACTGAAATCGAAGGGTGCAACGTTAACGCCAGCCAAGTTCAGGTACGCGAGATAATCGCTGCCCTGGGCGAGCGTGATCACGCCGTTTTCGTTCGCCCCTTGATTCGGTCCGCCTTGTCCGCCGGGAATGCCGAATAGTCCATTGCCCGCGGAAGTGCCGAAATCGTTGACCTCGGTACCGGCGTCGTACACGCTGAGTACCGTCACGGTGATACTGCCGAACGTGCCGTCCAGGATGCCGGCGATGGAATACACATTCGGCGCATCGTTCCCGATAAAAAAATCAGAACTCGGCAACAGCATCGACGCGAACGAAAGGTAGTCGTTGCTGCCGTCATTACTCAGGTTCAGTACGGTAGTGGCAGACGCTCCGGGCGCTATCGGACCGCCTCCTACTACGCCGTCAACACCTGACCCGGCGAAGCTCAACGACAGCGGTCCGACATTGCCGTCCTCCGCCAGCGGCTCGAGCGCGGCGCTGGCTGCAGCACCTGCGTTGAAGGTGTCAAAACTGCCGTCATGAAACCCTACCCATAAGGGCGTGAGGTAAGTCCCGCCGATCGGCGCGTTATTGGTTATGGTCACGCTGATTTCTGCCGCACGCGCAGTCGGAAAACCAATTGCGACGATGCATAGCGCAAGCGCCAAAGCTCCTTTATTAATGGACATCTTCAGATCCTCCCGTAGTTCAATTGCAATACGGGCGCCGGTCCCAGCGAACCAGGCGTCCTCCGTGCAATTGACACTACGAAGCGAAGCGGTAAAACGATGCGGACGGGGGGCGAGTTGGCGGAATACCCGAGGTTTGGGCTAACGAACCTAACGGGGGCGTAAAAGAAAGTGTCCCGCGATCAGCCCCACGATGGCCAGGGCCATACCCGGGAGCAAATGATGCGTGATGATGTGCAGCGGTACGTACATGCACGCAAACTGCATGATCAGTGCCGGCATCGCACCGGCAGACAGGCCAAGGAGCGCGCCGGACCACGCGCCGTACAGAGGATATAGGCGCCTGATTGCCATCAAGCCGACAATGAGTCCCGGTAAACCGTATAAAAGTGCTTCGAGATAGCAGTGTTCGCGCTTGCCGGCCATCGATTCTTCAAGCGCCGGCGAGGCCAGCCCGTACGCGACCATTGCGACCCAAAGGCAGAGCAGGACGACTGAAATCGACACGCGTTTAGTGATGGGCATGGCAACGGGTATCCCGGTTCGAAAGGCCGTGATTCCCAGCGCCGCGATCGCCGCGATCCCAAGCAGTGTTTCCACCAGAAACTGTGGATTCTGGTGGAGTTGAGCGAGGCTCCCGCTCCGGAAAGGCCCGGTCGCATAGATAATTAGTAAGGCCGTTGCGGAGGCGACGAGCAACCAGATGCAGCTCTTTCGCAGAGTTTTTCCCGCGTCGCGAATGGGCGTGAGATCCGCCGAAAGTTCAGCGATGAGCCGATGCCGTCCCGTGTTCATATTGGCAGCTCCTCGGCTTCGAGATGTTTGCGAATGGCCAACAGGCCACGGTGCAGGCGCGCCTTTACCGCGCTTTCTGAAATGCCGAGCCAATTAGCCGCCTCGGGCACGGTGTAGCCGGCATATTTTGTTAACGCGACTGCCTCACGGTGATCGGGAGAGAGCATATTTAGCACGCGAACACCGTCGATCAGCTTCATGAGATGGCCAGGATCGGTGACGCCGGATTGCTCGCCGGCGAATATTCCGTCAATCTGTATCTGTCGTTTTGTCTTGCGCAATATGTCGATGGTTTTGTGCCTGACTATTGTGAACATCCAAGGGCGGAACGCGCGTTTTGGATCATAAGTGTTACGCGCGTTGTGTAATGCAAGAAGACATTCCTGAACGCAATCTTCCAACACATTGATCGCGCCGAATCGAAGGCGCAGATAGGATTCGATGACGACCGCCACTTCGGTCAGGAGTTGGTGATACGCCTGCCGATCCCCTTGATTGCTTGCAACCATCATGCTCGACCACCGATGTTCATCCCGTGCGTGTTGCTCTGCAGCTGACATGATTCAGTTCAATCTGGATATTCTTTTACAGGCACGGTCACTCACGTATCCCTGGGCTCGCGGTTGGCCCCTTGGCACAGATTGGGTCCCGCGCGATTAGTACCAATACGTAAGCGGACATGGAATCGATGCGGATAAAGGTCCATGCGAAGCGTCCGGGCCGACGACTCGAAGCGGTCGGCGCCCTAGTCAGGCAGCAGCATCGCATAGACGGATGTGTCCACGTGGCGCACCAATATCGCCAGGTCATGATCAACAAAACTGGCGAGGCGGAAACGGCTGAAGGTGTGTGATCGATTGACGTGATACCTGGAACTGCTTGCGGCATCGGCGATCGGATCCAGGCTTCCGGCGACTGTCAGCGGTCTCCAGCGCGCATCGTCGTCCAACTCGATGGCGTAGACCGCCTCCTTGTCTGCCGCCGAGTAGTAGACCAGTCTTTGCGTACGCGCAGAGTACTCCAGAGCAGCGTATTCGCTGAGGCGCGGTTTTTCTCCGCTTGAGGCGAGGGGAGCAAGAGCTTGCTCTGGACTCCCGGGTTCGATAAGGCCGAGGGCGTTTCGGGCATGCACAGCGACGACGATCAAATCTGCAGCTTGGTGAATCTGCATTGCGTTATGGTTGGCTTCGCCCGGCATTTTGTTGGGATGGAAGTCCCGCCATGACCCCACCGTACCGTCCACATTCGCGCCATCGGGGCTGTAGGCTAGAAACGCGTTGCCACCGCCATCGTCGCCGGAGTGACCCCACAATACGCGGCGCTTTGCATCCCATGTCGTGAACCCGCCGGCGTTGAGGTTTGCTGACGGATGTCTCGGTCCATGCCGCCAGATGAGGGTATCCAGATTTAGCAAGTGCGGGATTGCCGTGGCTTTAACGTTCGGACCGAGCTCCGTCTGGCCCTTCAACAAGATGAAATCGTTGCCGACCTCGTCGTATTGGAGGTAGTCGTAGGTATGGGGCGGCAGCGGCGAACCGTCGGGATAGACTGCATCGGGATAGACCGCCCCGTCCCCGTACCGGTCTGGCCGACCCGTGACGAAGCCCGTCGTCAGGCGCCACCATTCACGGCTGGCGAGATCGAAGGCGTGTACATCGGAACCGAAATAGTCGTCGTGGCCGCCACCGAAAATAATCATCGCGCCCGATCGTCCGCGGCGTGAGGCGTAGACGGCGCCGTTCCAGGCTTCTGTGATGGACGAGAATCCGCTTCGGCCTCGCCAGGGCGCGATCCAATTGCGGCCGATTAGTCTGCGGAGGCGCTCCTTCGGGCTCGTTGGTGGATTGAGCGCGGGGTCGCAAGCCGGATCCTTGTCGCTAAGAAAGCGGGTGCCGACAGGTGTGGATGTCAATCCCAGATCGGGTGTGTCGCCGGAAATCCGGCACCAACGGCCGGGTACCATGGCCGACGCCCATTCCGGCGGCTCCGGCAATACCTTGCCCTCTACGCTCATGCGAACAGAGTAAGAGGATTCGGCCTTGCCGACCATGCGGCGCTTCTACTTCGAGGTCTTTGAGATTCCCGCCGGCCTGATGGCCGACCTTCGTGAAGTTCGAGGACACATCACCTGATTATTTCCAGCCACCAGCTTCAATCCGCTTCCAGTCGAATTAAGTAAACTGCGTCCGGAATTTCGCCTGTAGCGGTCCAGAAATTCTATGAAGCCGCTTTCTGCTCCGCAATCGCTGCCTTGAAGTCTTCCATTCCTAAAGTGCCGACAACATTCATGTCGTCATCCAGGACTTCGAAGATCAGGCCGTTTTGATCGCCGCGCGTACTGTAAAACACGATGCAATCTTCATCACCACCGCCTTCTCGATGGGGTTCGCCGGGCGGAGCGGACGTGTAACTTCCGACGGGTCGAATCTCCTTAATCTCGCCATTCGGTTCGTAAAGACGATGCTCGCCCTGCACTACGAGGGTATTGGTCAGAGTGAGATGCCGATGCAGCGCAATCTGTTCATTCGGGTCGAACTTGATAATGAAATCGACGATCTTTCGATCTTCGTCTACGTCGAGCATCGCGAATAGGAGGTAATCAAGGTCTCCCAATGTGTACCAGCTAATGTTTCGATCATCGAAATTGTAGGACTTACTCTCAGGCGTTGATGGTGGCGACATTTGTTTTATCCAGGAAAGATGTCAAAGCGGCCGCAAACGCGGGAAATCGGGGTGGCGGAACGGCGCACCGGGCGGCGCCAGGGCCATCTTCTTCAACGGATGACGCCCACCGTCGTCGTGCTTCAAGCCATCGATGTTGGCCATGCCGTCGTGCGGGCGTTCTGCGCACCAGGCATCGTCACCGAAGAAGCGCAGCGACAGGGCACGCCGGCGCAAGCCTAGACGCGTCGGCGCGCCGCCGTGCAGCATGGCCGGGTGGAAGACGATGACGTCGCCGGGCTGCATGGCCCAGGAAACGATCGGAAATTCGTCGCGCGCGGCCTCGATGTCCGGCAATTGCGGCCATTCCTTAGGATCGAAGAGATTGGCCGCAACGTCGTCAGGGTTGAACGCGCTCGGATTGTAAAGTGGGCCGCGATGCGAGCCGCGCACGAGTTCGAGCGAATAATTCTTCGCCACCGGGTCGAGATTGGTCCACATGACAGCGAGATGTTCCCCCGCCGCCGGCAGGTAAGGGAGATCCTGATGCCAGGGCATGCGGCGCGAATCGGCGCCGTCCTTGAGCCAGATCTGCTCGTACATGAGCCACACGTTGTCGCAGCCGAACAGGGTCGCCGCGATATCGGGTATGCCAGTGTCGCAGAGCAGTTCGCGGTAGGCCGGGAAGGCATCGGGATTGGCTTGGTCCTGGTAGAACGTACCGGGCGTACCGGCCAGCACCGCCCCACCACCAGGCCCGGGGTGTTCGAGCGTCCAATAAAAACAGGCCTCGGCAAGTTGCAGAGTATGCGCATCGAGTGCGCCCGCGATGAACACGACCCCGTCTTCGCGAAAGCGGGAACGTAGCGCCGCACTGTCTGAATCGAGCGGCACGTCGGCCTCCCCGCGATGCCTGCATCAAGCGTTCGAGTGTAGCAGCCTGGCAGTCGAGCGCGTTAAGCGACGCCCATGATCCGCTTGCTTCGAGGTCTTTGAGATTCCCCCACGGAATTTCGGGGACAGTTTATTTAATTATCCCCAGCCGTCAGCTCGAATCCGCTTCCCCTAGAATTAAGTAAACTGTCCCCAGAATTTGCTAGCGAAAGCCACGATAGATCCCGTCTACGCACTCGCGCTACGCATCGTTGTGGGGCGTTGCATCACCGTGCGGCGTGCCCGACGTGTCACCGTGCGTCGGTGTCTGCTCGTCGTTGTGCGGTGCCCCGTCGGAATGGCCGCCGCTGTCGTCGTGCGGCGGCGCGTCCGCGTGCGGGTTCGAGGTGTCGTTGTGCGGATTCTGGTTGTCGCTGTGGGTCGGCAGGTCGCTGTGCGGGACGAAGTCGTTGTGCCCGCCACCATCAGAGTGGAACGGTACATCGTCGTGATTCAACGCCGAGTCAGAGTGGGGAGAGAAAACGTCGCTATGTCCAAATCCAAAGCTGTCGAAGTGGTTTGGACTCCCGCCCGAATCCGTGTGGCCGGCGTCGTTGTGCAAGAAAAAATCGTTGTGCGGTGAAAAGCTGTCGTTGTGGCTACTGGGATTGGTGACGTCGTTGTGGGCGAAGGCGTCGTTGTGCGCCCCAGGCGTCGTGTCGGAGTGCGGGGATGGTCCGTCCGCGTGGGACCCCGAGTCGCTGTGGGGCGCACCCTGGTCCGAGTGCTGGCCGGCGAAATCGCTGTGCGGCCGGATGTCGTTGTGCCCGCCGAAATCGAAGTGGGTCGGTGGTGCATCGTTGTGATTACTGTCGTTATGGTTGATTGTCCCGTCACTGTGGAATCCCGCGATGCTGGAGTCGTTGTGATCACTGATGTCGTTGTGGCCGGTGTCGTTGTGAAAGTTATTATCGTTGTGCGGATTGAAGCTGTCGTTGTGCGGCACCAGGTCGGTGTGCGGCGCGGCATCAGCGTGGGTGTCGGGCGTGTCGCTGTGCAGGGTGCCGTCGCTGTGCGGTGTGGAGTCGCCGTGCGGGCTGGTTGTGTCGTCGTGGCCCGCCCCATCCACATGGCTCGTGCCGGGCACGTCGTCGTGCTGCGACCCTGGGGCGTCGGAATGGCCTTGGGTGTCCTGGTGCGCGGGCACCGACACCGCGAAGGCGTCGGTCGGGAATTGCACCGCCGCAATCAGCGGCACGCTCCAACCGGCTTCGAGCAGCGCGCGGCGGCTGAAGGTTTTCTGGCGGAAGCGCGTTCTCGCTGTTTTCGTCGTTCTCGATGGTGTGATGAGGGTCTTTGTCGGTCATGATCGTCCCCTTTGCTGCCAGCCGTAGATTGGCCTTGATCCGCTCACAAGCACCTCAACTTTCAGGTGAGGCGTTGACCCATGTCTTTAAGCAATAAATGCGCCACCCGATAATAATCGTTATATTTCAATGTCTTGCTATTTTTCCCGTACAGGAGCCGTGCTCCAAATGTAAAAAATGTTGACAGTTTCCATGCACCGGGCTGCCCAGACACACCGTCGGCACCTAAGAAATATTATATATTTCAATTGTTTAAGCTAGGTTCTGGCAGATTTACACGATTGTCAAGAATTTTTACAAGCCGTTTACCGTTAGGGCATACGGTTAGGGCACACCCATGATCCGCTCGGCGATAGAAGCTTGAATCAGGCGGTTTTAGGCGCTCCGAGTTCATCCGTGGCCCGAAATATTCCCCGGGGCGCCTGTAAAAAATATGGACAGTTTGCGCGTCCCGGGCTGCCGCGAAATTCGCCTCGGCACGGTCCATACACAAGACATTTCAGCAATTTACCTTGGAAAACCCTT
The DNA here is from genome assembly GCA_963662545.2 of Gammaproteobacteria bacterium. Taxonomy (GTDB): domain Bacteria; phylum Pseudomonadota; class Gammaproteobacteria; genus JAYYZW01. The sequence goes on along the minus strand of CAXXLL010000002.1, from coordinate 1,316,691 downwards.
ATTTCGACCCAGCCACGTGACATGGGCAGGCGAGCTTGCGCGGCGCGGCTCAGACGAGGGGCAGTTCGGTTTTCTTCGCGACGGTGCGCAGCGTAAAACTCGTCTTTACCCGAGCGACGCCGGGCAGATGGGTCAGGTGCTGGTGGTGAATGCGCTCGTAGTCGACCGTGTCGCGCGCCACGACGCGCAACAGGTAATCGTATTCGCCCGTGATCAGGTAGCACTCCATGATCTCTGGCACCGCCCGGACCGCCTCCTCGAATCGGTCCAGGTCTTCCTGCTTCTGGCTGGTGAGCGTGATCTCCGCAAACACGTTGCCTGGCAAGCCGACCGCCGCTTGATTGACGATCATCGTGAACCGATCGATGACGCCGCTCTCCTCGAGCAGGCGCACGCGCCGCAGGCAGGCGGATTCGGACAGATGGACGCGCTCGGCCAGTTGTACGTTGGAGATGCGCCCGTCGGCCTGGAGTTCATGCAGGATGGCATGATCTGTGGTGTCCAAGGGATTCAATGGAATTTAATTCGATTATCTATGTATTAATTCGAAGATTACACGTGTTTCATCGCTTTTAGAAGTGAGATGCGCAAGTACATTGCGCGCCGATTGGACTACAGTAGATTTCAACGTACGGGCTCCGGTCGCGGACCGTGAGCCGCCCTGTTTGACGGAGGGCTAGCCCATGTTGATCGGCGTTCCACGGGAGATCAAAAACCACGAGTACCGCGTCGGTCTGACGCCCGGCAGCGTCGGCGAGATCGTGCACCACGGCCACCAGGTCGTGGTGGAGACTGAAGCCGGTGCGGGCATCGGGATGCATGATGAAGATTACCGTGCGGCCGGCGCCGATATTGCCGAATCTGTCGCGGAAGTCTTCGACCGCGCCAACCTGATCGTCAAGGTCAAGGAGCCGCAGCCGGAAGAATGCGGCCGCCTGCGGCGCGACCAGGTGCTGTTCACGTTTCTACACCTCGCCCCCGATCCCCCGCAGACCCGGGCCTTGATCGAATCGGGCGTGACCGCAATCGCCTATGAAACCGTTACGGACGGCCACGGCGCGCTGCCGCTGCTCGCCCCGATGAGCGAGGTTGCCGGCCGGCTTTCGGTCCAGGCGGGAGCCCATTGTCTGGAGATGGCTCAAGGCGGCGAAGGCGTCCTGCTCGGCGGCGTACCCGGCGTCGCGCCGGCGAAAGTCCTGATCCTCGGCGGCGGCGTCGTCGGCGACAATGCCGCTCTGATGGCCATGGGCCTCGGCGCTGAGGTCTCGATTTTCGACACCTCGGTCGAACGGCTGCGCCACCTGTCGGACAAGTATCAAGGCCGGGTCAAGTGCGTGGTTTCGACCCAGGATCGCATACAGCAATGCTTGACTGAGGCCGATCTCCTGATCGGCGCGGTTTTGATCCCCGGCGCCGCCGCGCCCAAACTATTGACGCGTTCGATGCTCGGCCAGATGAAACCTGGGGCCGTGATTGTGGACGTCGCCATTGACCAGGGCGGATGCTTTGAAACCTCGAGGCCAACGACACACCAGGATCCGACCTTCGTCGTCGACGGCGTCGTCCATTACTGCGTAGCCAATATGCCGGGCGCCGTGCCGCGCACCTCGACGTTCGCGTTGAACAATGTAACCCTGCCCTACGTGATCGCACTCGCCGACAAAGGCATAGACCGCGCATTCGCGGACGACCCGGGACTTGCCAAAGGCCTCAACGTCCATCGCGGCCGGGTGACCTGCAGCGCCGTCGCCGAGGCACTGGGTTACGACTTTGTTGCGCCCGCCGCAGCGCTGGCCGCCTGAATAGACGTTCCGCGTGACAGGACGCTTTGTTGTTTGTAGCGGTATTCATTATTCGCCCGCAAGCGGGCTCCTACGGAATCGTGCTTGTACATTGTAGGCGCCCGCTTGCGGGCGAATCGCAATCTATTACGTATTTCGGGACGGCACATTAAAACCAGATCCGCCCTATGACACGGTCTTGATCGCAGGTACGAGTCTGGATGAAGATGACACATGGCCGACGCGGGCGCGCGCCTTGCCCGCATGGCCGATTCCACGTTCCTACATAAAATACAAAAATTCAAACAGCAGGTTTCCCCACCCATGACATATCGAATCTCCGTAGATACGGGCGGCACATTCACGGACGTCGTCGTAACCGATGGCGAGGGTCATTTCACCGTTGGCAAGGCGCTGACCGATCGAACGCGCGCATTTTCCGCCATCGAGGCCGGCCTCGCCGTGGCCGGCGAGGAACTGGGTATTTCCGCCAAAGCCCTGCTGGCCGACACCGCCGTATTCCTTTATGGAACGACACGCGCCACCAATGGCATCATCGAACGCAAGATCGCACGCACGGCCTTTTTGACCACCGCCGGATTCCCGGACGTCCTGTTACTCAAGGAAGGCGGCAAGGCGGAGCCGCACAACCTCGAGATGGAATATCCCGCGCCTTACATTCCGCGACGCCTGACTTTCGAAGTGCCCGAGAGAATCAATGCCGAGGGCGGCGTCGAGACGGCGCTCGACGAAGACGCCGTTCGCACGCTGCTTGCGGAATTTCCGAAACGAAACATCGAAGCGATCGCCGTGTGCCTGCTGTGGTCAATTGCGAATCCCGACCATGAGCTCCGTGTCGGAAAATTGATCGAGGAATTCGTTCCCGGCGTCCCCTATACGCTTTCGCACCAATTGAACCCCATCCTGCGCGAATACCGGCGGGCATCATCGACGGCGATCGACGCCTCGCTGAAGCCGCTCATGCAGGAGCACCTGGTGACACTGCAGTCGGATTTGCGCACTGCGGGATATGACAATGACATTCTGGTGAGCACGTCATTCGGCGGCGTGATGTACCTGGCGGACGTCGTGCAAAAACCCATCTTCCTCGTCAAATCCGGCCCGGCGATGGCACCCGTGGCAGGGCTCGCCTACGTGGAAGCCGAAAACTTGCCGAACGGCATCATCGTATGCGACGCGGGCGGCACTACCTTCGACGTGAGCCTCGTGCGCAACGGCATGATCGAATTCTCGCGCGATACCTGGCTCGGCCCGCAATGGATCGGCGACAACCTCGGTATGGCCTCGGTGGCGGTACACAGCATCGGTGCCGGCGGGGGCTCGATTGCCTGGGTCGATTCGGGCGGGCTGTTGCGCGTCGGCCCACAGTCGGCGGGCTCCGACCCGGGCCCCGCGTGTTACGGCAAGGCCGGCGAGCGACCGACCGTCACCGACGCCGCCGTCGTGCTCGGTTACATCGACCCTGCACATTTTCTAGGCGGCCGGATGGCCTTGGATGCGGCAGCGGCCGACAGGGTCATCGGCGGACTGGCAGAGCAGATGGGCGAATCACTCGAACGCGCGGCTTTCGCGATTATGGCGGTGGCGAACGAAAACATGATCGAGGCGATCAAGGAACTCACCATCAACGAGGGCCTCGACCCTGCGGAATCGACGCTTGTCGCGGGTGGCGGCGCCGGCGGTCTCGGCATCGTGCCGATCGCCGCCGAACTCGGCTGCAATACCGTGCTGGTACCCCGTACGGCCGGCGCGCTCAGCGCTGCGGGCATGCAATTCTCCGATATCATCACGGAAACCGGCGCGAGCAAGCTGACCACTAGCGAGAACTTCGATTTTGACGGCGTCAATGCGGCGCTCGCGGACATCGACGCGCGTCTCGATCAATTTGCCGCCGGCTTGCGTAAACGCGGCTTGACGGAAATCGCCAAGCGCTATTTCGTCGAAGCCCGCTACCGCTTTCAGGTTTGGGAACTCGAAATCGAAGTCGGGCGCAACCGCTTTGAGAGCGACGCAGACGTCGAGGCATTGGTTGAAGAATTTCATCGCGTGCACGATCTCGTTTTCGCAGTTACCGACGTAGGACAGACCGTGGAATGCCTGAACTGGCGCGGCCGCTTGATCGCGTCGGTCAATGCGCCATCCTTGGAGCCCGGACTTGGAGCGGCGCAGGCGACCGTCGAGGTGAATCGGAAACGCCCGGTATACTTTGGTAACGAGAAGGTGGAGACGCCGATATATTACGGCGAAGAACTGCCACCCGGTGCCGTCGTCGAAGGACCCGCCATCATCGAGGAAACGACCTCCACACTCGTGGTCAATCCGGGCGCGACCGCTCGCGTCAGCGCCGGCGGCCGCTACATCCTGTCGCCGCCCGCGGAGTCACAGCTATGAACAAACCCGAAACCACACCGATCACCTACGATATGGATCCCGTGCTCATGGCCGTACTCGGCAATCGGCTCAACGCGATCGTGCGCGAGATGTCCAATACCCTGCTGCGCACGGCGCGCTCAGCAGTGCTCGCGATCGCTCGGGATTTTTCCTGCTCGATCGTGACCGGCGACAATCAGATGCTGTGCCCCGGCGAAGGTCTGCCCGTGCATATTTTCGGCAGCAGCCTGCAGAGCCAGTCGATGTGCGATCTGCATGATGATCTCGCGTCCGGCGATGCGTTTCTGGACAACGATCCCTACGGCGGTAATACCCACCCCGCCGATCACATGATCATGTGCCCGGTCTTCATCGATGGCGAGCACCTGTTCACCACCTGCGCGAAAGCACATCAGGCCGACTGCGGCAACTCCATCCCGAGCACGTATCACGCCTACGCCCGGGACATTTACGAGGAAGGCGCGTTGATCTTTCCCTGCGTGCGGGTGCAGCGGGATTACCAGGACATGCAGGACATCATCCGCATGTGCAAACGACGCATTCGCGTGCCGGAGCAATGGTTTGGCGACTATCTCGCCGCGATCGGCGCGGCCCGTATCGGCGAGCGCCGCTTGAGAGAACTGGTCGAACGCTATGGCCGCGATACCATCCGCGAATTCATCAAGACCTGGTTCGCCTACTCGGAGCGGCGCATGATCGAGGCGATCAAGACCATGCCGGGCGGCACGCTGACAAACGTCGGCCATTACGATCCGCAGCCCCCGGTATTGCCCGACGGCCTCGAGATCCGTGTCGACGTGACGGTCGATGCCGAGGAAGGCCGCATCGAAGTCGACCTGACACACAACGAAGACAACAAGGATTTCGGTTTGAACCAGTCGGTCGCCTGCGCGACCAGTAACGCCATGGCCGGCGTGTTCAACTGCCTTGACCACGACATTCCGCACAACGCCGGCAGCTTCTCGCGGGTAAACATTAAACTCCGCGAAGGCTGCATTACCGGCATCCCGGAATTCCCGCACAGTTGTTCCATGGCGACCACCAACATCGCCGACCGCATCGTCAACATCACCCAGGCCGCGTTCGCACAGATCGGTGAAGGGCATGGTTTGGCCGAAGGGGCACTCGGCATGGGCGCAGGCGCGGGTGTCATTTCCGGCAAGGACTGGCGTTTCGGCGGCGATCCTTATATCAATCAGGAATTCATCATGGCGAACGGCGGCCCGGGCACCCCGTCCACTGACGGCTGGCTGACTTATGGTTTGCCGGTGGTCGGCGGCCTCATGTACCGCAACAGCGTCGAAATCGACGAATCGAAGTACCCGATCATGATCAAATCAATCCGCGTGATCGAGGGCGGCGGCGGTGCCGGACGATTTCGCGGAGCCCCGGGCGCCGAGGTCATCTACGGGCCGCGCACGGACCCCATGACCGTCGTCATCTCCTGCGACGGGCAACACTTCCCGCCGCGCGGCGTGCGCGGCGGTGCGCCGGGACCGGCCGCCGAGACCTATAAGATCAGCGCGGATGGCACGCAGGAAAAACTCCCGGGCGTCGTCGAGTGCCGCCTGGAACCCGGCGAATTGGTGCGGGGACTTGATTGCGGCGGTGGCGGCTACGGCGATCCACTGGAGCGCGAACCGGAACGGGTGTTGCGAGACGTGCTGGAGCGCTGGGAAACGATCGCGCGCGCGCGCGACGTCTACGGGATCGTCTTCAACGGCCGCCTCGACGACGAATCGCTGGCTCTCGATCTGGCCGCGAGCAAGACCCGGCGGGCGGAGTTGGCGGCATCACGCTAGGAGCGGGTCGGACTTAGGCGATCGCAGCGAGGCGGATGGCGGAACGAGAACAGATGCGCCTTGGATTCAGGCGATACAATGGATGTTCTGCAGTCGATTCAAGTCGAAGTCACCGGCGACGGCTATCGCATCCGGTGGCATGGATGCTTCCACGATCAACCGGTCACGGTCTATGCCGGTTCTTCACCGGCCGGCATTGATCTCACGACGCCCCTCGTCGACAACGCCCACGGACAGGCCGACATTCCGCGCCTTGAATCGGGAGTTCGTCATTACTTCCGCCTGCAGCCGGCCGCGGGCAACGGCATCACCGTCGCAGAGCGCGCCCTGCCCCTCGCGGGGGGCATCAATTTCCGGGATCTCGGCGGCTACGAAACGCGGGACGGACGCCGCGTCGACTGGGGCCGCCTGTTCCGCTCCGGCCACCTGTCCAGACTGACCGAAGACGACAAGCGTTATTTGGGATCGCTCGATATTCAAACCGTGTGCGATTTCCGCACAGGCGCAGAACTCGAGCAGGAAAACGCCGTCCTGCCGAACGATCCCGTCGTCGAAATCCTCGCGGTTCCGCCGGGGGTCAGGGATCGCTTTTTTTTCCACCGCCTATTTGCGTCCACGACCGACCCGCAGGCCGTGGTCGCCGCCATGCACGAAGTGATGCAGTCGCTGATTGTGGATGCGGCCCCACGCTATGCGAGGCTGTTCGAGATTCTGCTGACGCAGCGCGGCGGCAAGGTCCTCATCAACTGTTCGGCCGGCAAGGAACGCACCGGCGTCGGTGCTGCGCTGCTGCTCATCGCCTTGAATGTTCCGCGCGAGACGATTTTCTACGACTTCATGTTGTCGAAAACCTATTTCCCTGCGGCGTCCGAATTGGACCGCGTATTCGAGAAATACGCGGTTAAGGCGACCGGCGAGGCGGCCAGCCGCCTGGTGATGCCGCTTTTGGAAACCCGAGCATCATATTTGGAGTCGGCTTTCGCTATCATTGACGAGAAGTTCGGGTCGGGCGAGGAATTCCTGCGGCAGGCCTGTGCGCTCGGCGATGCCGAGCTGGCGCGGTTGCGAGACGAATTCACGCACTAGCCTGCCGTTCCGAATTCGCCCGCAAGCCGGCTCCTAAGGGAGCATGGCGTCGCCCCGTAGGAGCTCGCTTGCGGGCGAATAAAAAAATGATATCGTCGTTCGAAACGGCTGCGTGGCTAAGGTTTCGGCCAACCGCGGGTTCAATCGCAAACGACCGCTAAGGGAGACACCATGACCAGACTGTATGTGGATTCTGACAAATATGGATATCAGTCAGACTTTCCGATCGCGGAAGCGTACAACGCGGCCGTCAAAGACCTGGTAAGACGGCGCTTCGCCGAAGCTGCCTGTGAGTGGAGCGAATTCGTGGCGGACAAGGCCTACGAGATGATTACCAAGGACGACATCGCACGCATCGAACGGCAGTTGCTGGACAACGGCTACCGTTTCGAACCCTCCGCCATGTCGTCGTCGGTCGAACGGCCCGAAGCTTATAAGGATTCGGGACTCTACGTCGAAGATTTCAGTTTCGAGCATCCCGAGGCGCCGACCGCAAAGACCGATGCCGACGGCCGCGAATTACGCGGCGCCGGTGACAACGTCGTCACCTATCCGAACGATTTGACCGGCATCGCGCGTCATGTCAGGACCAGCGACAAGGTCCTCGAATATCTGACCAGCGGCGTGCCGGCCGATACCATTGCGATCATCGACGACTCCGGTGGAACCCTGACGGCACCGATACTGGAAAAGTTCAAGGGCGTGCTCTGCGCCGGCGGCACCACGCGCTCGCACCTCGCCATCCTCACGCGTGAATATGGCATTCCGTGTTTAATGAACTCGCGGCTCAGCGGTATCAAGGACGGCGACATACTGGAAATTGAAACGTCTGCCAAGGCCAAGACGACCGACGACTATCAAAGCGGCGTCGAAGCGTCGGCGCGTGTCTGGCGGACCGGGAAATCCTGACACCGGGCGATCCAAGCAACCCTCACTCCGTCGTCTATCTCAACATTCAGCAGGAAGCAGGTTCATGTCCGATATCGAAATCAACTACGCCCAGTTATTGGAAACCAATAATCTCATCCAGCAGAACGCGGACGAAACCTATTGGCTGTGCGCGACGCGCACCGTGCAGGAGTCGAAAATATTTCCAGTGTCGGCTTACATCCTGTTTTCCTACCTCAACTGTTTCTACCGCTACCCGGCCCTGATGAAAAAAATGGAAGAGCGCATGGCCGCCGAGGAAATCGGCGATCGCGCGCGCAATCAAGGCATCAAGATCGTGGCCTGGACGATCCCCTGCTTCTATCTTCTCGGACGGGAAATGCTCATCAACTGGGGCATGATCCGCCCAACCGACGCGGTTGAGGATGTCGTCTACGTGCTCGATTTCTGGAAGCGCTTCCAGCTTTCCTGGCACCGAAATAACGGCAACATCACCAATCGGCAGGCTGATCACCGGGCGCAGATCATGCCCGAGCAGCGCCTGCAGGTCTTTCATGCCGACGCTTACGAATGCCGCCCGGGCGATACCCTGCACACGGCGGCGCAGGCCTTCATGGCGACCATCGCGCAGTACGGCTTCCTGGTGTCCTGTGAAAGCCGCCTCACGACACATAATCACGGGCCCTACAAGATCGCTGACAACCGCGAGATGCTGGTCCGCGATTACCGTGAATTGGCCGAATCGGACTATCCCTGGCTGGACGGCGTGGGTCAGGACATTCCGTACAACAACCTCACGGTCAGCATGATCCTCGAGGATTGCCACATCAACCTGCTGGACGATTGGGGTTCTTTCGAATCCGAACCCGAAATGAAATCGGAACACATGGTGGCGGTGGGGCTCTACACCGCGGATTACCTGACCGACGGGCACCTTCCCGTCGGGATGGGCAGCAAGCAGGAGCTGGCGGAGACCTTCCAGGAACTCACCGAGATCATCAAGACCGCGACCAAGAAACTGTGGGCGGAAATGGCGGGATGGTCGCGTGATCAGCTACTCGACGCAGGCGCTCTCACCTATTACGGCGTGGGCAAGGAATTCGCCCACATCGCCGGCGTCTACGAGATGGAGGACTGGATGCTGATCGACGAACGTACGGAGCGCTTCCGCCCACTGCTCAACGACGAGTACGGCAATCTCTTCCTGGGTGAACTGGTCGGTTACATCAGCACGCCTTCACAGGTCCTGCACGACTACACCATGATGCAGCACAACGACATCCCGGCGCGGGCTTTGAGCTACCTGCCCTATTCGATCCTGAACGACGGCGACTACACCGCCGCGGTCGGGCCGATGCGTCCCGGCGACAGTTATCTGCCGCGGAAGAATGATCGCTACCGCACCTCGCAGGGGATCCTGACGCAGGACGAATACAATCGCCAAGCGCGCGAATTCGTGCCGAGCACCTGCCGTGAGCCCTACCGTTTTCTGTGCGCCGACTGGGTCAAGTACCACTACGACACCCCGCTGGCGGACGAATTGTTCTCGATCGAGCAGCGCGAATCGCGCCTGTTGAGAAGCAAAGGGGCGGGTCTGAGACGGGCGGACGTGGAAACGCTTCGCGAAAAGGGTTGAGATCGAAGACCGCGCGGGCGATGCCCGAAAAAGCGATCATAATTCCTTGGGGAAATAGGAGAAGTCCGTGATCAGCAACCTCCATCAGGTCATGCATGGTGTCGCTATCAAGAAACACGGCAGCGCCGCGGATGTCGCGAGTGTATCCGGCCTGCCCGTCCCACTCGTCAGCGAGGTGCTTGCCGAAGCCGAGGCCAAGGGTAGGGTCATCAGCACCGACGGCAAGTTCCTGCTGTCACCTGCGGGCCAGATGATACTCATGAGCGAATACTCCCGGTTCTGGGACGACCTGCGCTGCGATGCCCAATTCATCGAGGCCTACGGTCAATTCGAGCGCATCAACACCGATCTCAAGCAGTTGATTACCAATTGGCAGACGATGGATGTCGGCGGCAAGAAGGTCGCCAACGATCATTCCAACTCGGAGTACGACGACAAGCTCATCGACCGTCTTGGCGATCTGCACGAACGTTTCGAAGCGATACTCGATCGCATGATCGAGCGCCACGCGCGCTTCGGCAGCTACAAGATCAAGCTGCTCGCGGCCCTGGAAAAGGCCGCGGACGGCAAGGTCGAATGGGTCAGCGACGCACGCATCGAGAGCTATCACACGGTGTGGTTCGAATTGCACGAAGATCTGCTGCGCCTGCTCGGACGCCAACGCGAAGAATAGCGAAGCGCTACGGGTGCGACAGATCCGATCGGCGCTACGAACCAAAAACTAATGGAGATTGAATGATGGAACGTCTGGAAGGAAAAACAGCGCTGATTACCGGCGCCGGTACCGGCATCGGTCGCGCCTGCATGATCCTGTTTGCCAAAGAAGGCGCCGAGGTTTTCGGCGTATCGCGTACCCAGGCCAATCTCGACGAAACCGTGAAGTTAGTAGAAGCGGAAGGCGGCACGGGCAGCGTCTTCAGTGCCGATCTATCCGATCCGGAAGGCGCCGAAACGTCTGTTAAACAGATGATAGACACCTACGGCCGCATCGACATCCTGCTCAACGCGGCCGGCGTCGGCTACAGCCTCAAAGAAACGAGCATCGGCTCGATGAACCCGGTCGACACGACCCCCATCGACAAATGGCGGGAAGTGATGGCTCTTAATCTCGACAGCCTGTTCTACGTCTGCCGCCTCGTCATCCAGCAGATGAAGAAGCAGCAGCAGGGATCCATCGTCATCGTCTCGAGTATATTCGGCATGGGCGGCGCGCCCGATGCGCACACCTACACGGCGGGCAAAGGCGCGAGCATCAACCTGACGAAATCGATGTCGGTGGCCTACGTCGACGACAACATTCGGGTCAATTCGGTAGCACCCGGTTTCGTTAAAACGCAGATGGTCGAAATCGTCCTGGACCAGTTGTTCCCGCCGGAAAATCCCAAGCTGATCGCGCCGATGGGCCGGCCCGCAACGCCTGAGGAAGTCGCTTACGCCTGTTTGTATCTCGCGTCCGATGAAGCATCGTATTGCACGGGGACGATCCTCGCCGTGGACGGCGGTTCGACGGCGCGCGCTTGACGGGTCGAGCTCGACGAGACGACGACGACGAATTAATTCGCCCGGAAAATCCCCGCGAGCCTCGCGCTATCCAAACATATCAAGCGCCTTTTCCGCCACGACCTCTCCGCGTTCCTGCACGAAGTGCCCTGCCTCCGCGACCTCGAATACCGGCGGACAGTCCTTGATCCAGCTCGCCAGGAGCTGCATCACGGGCAGGCTCAGGATCTGATCGTGCATTCCGCAGGCGACCAGGGCCTGGCCGCGCCATTCGGATTGCCACCAGTCCCGTGCCCGGCGCGATATGTCCGCGCCCGGCGACTCCATTTCCGTGGGCACGAGTTCTGGAAAAGCTCGCGCTCCGGCCTTGCTGCGTTCGTTCGGGAACGGCGCGCGGTAGGCCTCACGGGTCGCCTTGGGCAGCGTGTCGTCGATAAAGCCCATGGCCTCGGCGACATCCATGTCCGGGTGATCCGCGGCCCACTGCTTCCACGCGAAGAAAGCGTCGGGCAGCGGCATTTCGCCGGTACACAGGATGGTGTTCATGGCGATCAGGCGGGTGACGCGATCGGCGATGTCGAGCGGCAGGGTCAGGCCGAGCAGGCCGCCCCAGTCCTGGCAGACGATGGTGATCTGGGACAGGTTCAGCCGCTCGACGAGCGCCAGCAGGCTACGGCGATGGAACTCGAAACTGTAGACGCCATCGGCCGGCTTGTCGGATCGGCCGAATCCGAACAGATCGGGCGCAACGACGCGGCCGCCGGCCGCAACAAAGACCGGCAGCATCTTACGGTAGAGGAAGCTCCAGGTCGGCTCGCCGTGCAGACACAGAAACACCTGATCCGCGCCGTCCGGCCCCTCGTCGAGATAGTGCATGCGCAGGCCGTCGTGGCCCGGTAAATCATCGATATAGCGGGGTTCGAAGTCGAAATCCGGCAGGTCCGCAAAGCGTTCGTCCGGGGTCCGGTAGGCGTCGGTCATAATCGTGAACTCCTGGGTATTGAGCGTGGCCCCGAGATATTGACCGCGCCCGGGCTCCAGTACAAATCGTCCGCGCTCTGGCATCTCAGGGAAGCGGCAGCCAAAATTGGTTGCGGGAATGGTCCTCGTTCACCCTCTTTTGTGGTGTTTTAGTCATAGTCCCTGACATCGAATCGTGTCAAAACGTTGCATCGACGATAAAAACAACTCACGGGTGCTTGCGTGAATCGTTTCAGGTTCTGTCTCCTGTTAACCCTTTTTCTGTCTTTCGCCGCTGGCGCCGCTGAAGATTCCGCGCTGCGCGAAGCCAAATCGCTGCTCGACGCGGGCCAGGCGCAGCAGGCTTACGACCTGCTGAAACCCATGGAAGATGACGAAGCCGGCAATCCGGCGTTCGACTATCTGCTCGGTCTCGCCGCATTGGACAGCGGGCGCAATACCGAGGCCATCTTCGCGCTACAACGCGTTGTCGATCAGGACCCGAATCACGGACCGGCGCGCGCCGAACTCGGCCGTGCATTGATGCGCGCGAACGAGACCGACGCGGCCCGGCGCGAACTCGAAATAGTAAAGAAACAAGATCCGCCGGACGGGGTCAGGCGGGTAATGGAGAGCTACCTCGCTGCCATCGATCAGTATCACGGCGCCTACCGCACTTCTTTCGCCCGCTACGTGACGACGGGCCTCGGCTTCGATACCAACGTCAATAATGCCACTGATCGCGGTGCGGTCACCGCTTCACCAGCCGCGGGCGGCCTAGTGTTCGCACTCGCCAACGATTCGCGCGAACTGGACAGCACCAAGTGGGATATCGGTGCGGGTTTTTCGTTCACTTCACCCTTGCAGCCGGATCTGCGCCTGGTCGGCGGCATCGACTTCAACTACAGCATCGCGCTGCGCGATAGTGATTTCACCACCACCCATGCCAGGGGTCACACCGGTTTTCAACTGACGCGTGATCAGAATCAGTACAGCCTCATTGTCCAGGGCGAAAAATACTTCGTCGATGGTCCCGGCATTTCCAACAGTGACCGTCAACTCGGTGCCGCGGTGCTGCAGTGGCGGCACATCTACAACGACAATACCCAGGTCAGCCTGTTCGACCAGGCCGCCCTGATTCGCTACCCCGAACAGCAAGTACGCAACGTCAACCGCTACTCGGGCGGCGTCGGCGTGGCACATGCAATGCCGCAGATGGCCGGTAGCCCGGTCATTTTCGCGAGCGCTTTCGGCGGGGTCGAAAATTCACAGAACGATCGCGCCCGCACCGGCCTGGCCTGTGGTTGCGGCAAGCATTTCGATCGCGAATTTTTCGGTGTTCGGATCGGCGGGCGTCGGCTGCTCGGCCCGCGCGGTTCCCTGTTCGGTTCCGTGACCTACCAGGCGAGCGACTACAACGCCGACGATCCGATTTTCGGCAGCAGGCGTGACGACGACTTTTTCGATGTGAACATCGGCTACCGCTACCGCTTCGACGGTAACTGGAGCCTGACACCGCACCTCAGTTATACCAACAACGACTCGAACATCATCGTCAACGATTTCGACCGCGTGGAATTCATGGTGACCATACGCAATGACTTCTGACAACTCGACTTCCTTCAGGGCTCCGGCTTTCCTGACTTCGACGGCCGCTGCCGTACTCTTTCTTTTCGCTGCGGCGCTGGCCCCGGCCTCCGCCGTCGCGGCTTCACATGCGGCCAAGATCATCTACGCCATCGGCGATGTCAGCGCCACCGATGCCAGCGGCAGCCGGCGCTCCGTGAAGCGTGGGGATTTCATCGCCTCCGGCGACACCGTCGTCACCGGCAAGGGCCGTGCACAGCTCAAACTGACCGACGGCAGTTTCATCGCGCTCAACCCCCAAACGGAATACGCCTTCGAGGATTACAGCTACGACGACGCCGCGCCCAGCCGCAGCCGCAGTTTCTTCAACCTCGTCCGCGGCGGCGTGCGCCTGGTCACTGGCGCGATCGCCCGCTCCAACCGCTCGGGCTGGCGTCTGCGGACCTCGGTCGCCACCATCGGCATCCGCGGCAGCGGCGGTTATTTCCGCTACCTCACGCCGGATAGTTTGCGTATCAACGTCGACTTCGGCGGATTCACCGCCACCGATCCGGACACCGGCCTAGAGTCCGACCTTGGTCCCGGCGAATACATCTGCAACTCGCCATGCCTGCCGGTCGACGGCGCGGGTGATCAGGAAGACCTGACCTATTACGACCCCGAGGAAGAACAGCGGGATTTCGAAAGCGGCGAGGTACCGCTGGAAACCGCCGAAGGACCGATTCCCGCGGGTCCGGCGCCGGATGGCACCCACATCAGCGTTGCGTTTCCCTTCATCGACACCGGGATGAATCTCAACAGCCTGGCGGACGGCGAGGAAACGGACGGTATGTTGAATACCGCGACCTTCGGCTCACTGGATTTTTTCGAGTGGTTCACGGGGTTCCCGTGTGAAACCTGTGTGTTTACGAGCAACAGCGGTATGGAGGTGGTCGACCCCGCGCCGGATGGCTCTACCTTCAATAATACTTATGCCACCGAATGGGGCCGCGTGATCAACCTTTGGACAGTGACTGATTTCTTCGGGGCCATCGTGCAATCGGTCGGGCACTTCACCTGGATCGCGTCGACGGAACCGACGCCCGATAACGAATTGCCGGTGGGCGTCCAGTTGATCTATGACCAGGACATCGGCGGCACCCTGGCGGCTCTCACTGCCGGCTCGAACACCCTGACGGAAGTCGCGAACGTCCGCACCTACGTCCGCATTGAAGTCGATTACACGAACGGCGGCAACATCGACAACTTCCTGGTCGAAGTGGCACCGCCCGGCCTCGCCCATCCGGACAACCCGGATCCCGGCACCTTCCCGAGCGGCTCCCATTTCAAACTGCAGTCGTTCATGCCTACTACAAATAAAATCAATAACGGGTTTCTCTTCTTCAATTCGGGCGCAAGCTCGATCACGGTACCCGCCGGGTCCGCGCCCGATATCGCCGCCGGCGCCGGCGGCATGTGTAACAGTGGCTGTACAATGTTTGGCACGACGGTCTTCGGGCCGGCCGGCCTTGCGATCAATGGCGTGGCCGCCGGGGCCGTGACCGGAGCATTTCAGGGCAACACGTCCCAACCTTCCTATCCACCCTTCTCCATCAACGGCGCATTCATCGTCGAAGGCCGGTAACTGCGAGAAAAAGGGGGAGCAAAAGGGGACATTCAACTTTTTCGAAATCGAAAAAGTTGAATGTCCCCTTTTGCTTCGCTGGATAATGATCGTCAGCGATTTCTACTGCGCCGTACACTCACCGACGGCGCCATCCGCGGCATCGAGGTTGTAAAGCAGATCGAGCACGTCCGGTGGTACGTCAATGGTCTTGAAGTATTTGTCATTGACAAGGAAGCCCGCGGCATATGCCGTGCGGATCACCGTGGTGCCGTCTTCGCTGGTATATAAGCCTTCGCCGACCGCCAGGATCTCGTCGCCGACGGCGCAGGCCGTTCCTTCGAGGCACGCGACATGCAAGCCATCCGCGCCCTCCTGGCTCTGACCGTATTCAAACAACGCGTCTTCGTCCAGGTCGACGTCATTAGGGCGCGGCTCTTCGATCTCGAACGGCATTTGCAGTAATTCCTGCGGAATTAATGACGACAGTGGAATGAAGATCACCTTACCTTCGGGGATCTCGAATTCCCGGCCGTTAATTAAGGCGAAAATATCGCTTAACCACGACCTCGCCAGCAAGCCGGGCGGTAGCGCGTCAGCGGCGTATGCGTTCGGTAAGATCATGTCGCCAAGATTCCAGGTGCTCGATTGGGCGTCCGCGCCGCAAGCGTCTATGCATACGAGATCGAAGCCAAAGCCCCGGATGCCGATGGTCGCGACCGCCGTCCGGTAACGTACGCGGCTGGCATTGCGCTTGCCGATGAAGCCCGTGACCGCACGCAAGCCCCCCCGCACCAGCCGCATCACGGACGAATCTTCGTCCGCCTTGTCCTCCGTGTACTTCATCGCCTCGATCTCGAACACGGTGTTCGCGCGCAGGGTCACTCGGCTGCGATCCTTGAAGATCAAGACCGCATAGGAATTCGGCGCAGTCGAGACGGTATCGCCTTCGTACAGCGGCGATCCCGCTGCGACCGGGCGCGCGTAGTTGGCATCCCGTTTGCGGGACGTCGCGGTGCCCTTCACGAAGGCGACGCGACCGATCGCCTGGCTGCGCGGAACCGTTAACCCGGAGGCAGCCCGGGCATCCTCCTCGCACTCGCCCCCTTCGCACAACCGCGCGTCAAAGGTCGTTCCGCGGATCCCGATCGTCGCAACCGAGGTATTCACCCGAAACGCCCGGGAATTGCGTCGCGCGATGAACCCCGTGACCGCGCGCAGGCCGCCTTTGAACAACCGCGTCACCGCGCTCTCCTGCTCGGGTTCGATACTCCACTGCTCTACTTTGAACACGGAATCAGGACGCAGCGCCATACGCGTGTCGTCGTTGAACTCGAGGATAGCGAAGCTCTTCTTGCCGGTGGTCAGAACATCGCCCGAAAAGATCGGATCTTCACGTCCCACCAGCCGCGCCACCCCTTCCGCCGATTGAATGGTAACGGCGCCGCGCGCCGCGACGATCTTGCCGGCGGGCGCGGCACTCACCTCGGCACTCACGACGAGCAACAGCGTGAGCGCGATGAAGTATGAACACGAGTCCGGGCGATTTAAATTCATGCGCGAAATCAACTTCAGGCGCTGCAGAGTTGCGGCAGTGGGGTGTCACCGTCACCGTCGTCTGAGCCATCCGATCCGCTCCCGTCATCGTCACCGTCGCCATCGCCGTCTGTGCCGGTACCGTCGCCGAATCCACTGCCGATGCCGCTGCCGCCGATATCGCCAATGACGTTCGCTTCCTGATTGGGCGGCGGCAAGGGTGGCGCGGACTCGGGCTCCATCATTATCGGCATCATCGGTATCGCCGGCGGCGTGCCCGCGGTCAACACGAAATTCGTCGCGCCCGGCACACCGCTGAACGTCTGCGTGGACGTGCTCGCGATGCTGGCGAAATTTCCGTTCACCGCGCTGAAGTTCAGAATGTCGAAACCGGTCCCCGTTGGCGGTATAAAACCGCCCAGCGGATTCACCAGCAAGGTGCCGCCCAGATTCGCCGTGCCCGTGATGCTGATGAAGTCAAAGTCCGCCCCAGGCGTCAATCCCGGAGCGGCTAAATCCACTAATAAGGTACCCAGCGCTCCCTGCGTGAAATTCCCGATGATGGACAAGAATCCCGGAGAGGTCCCCGCCGTCACCGTGTCCAACGATACGTCGATGACACCGTTGCCGCCGAAGACGCCTCCGATTACATTGATAACGCCGCCGGTCTGTACCTGCAGCAATCCATTGACCTGCGTCACTCCCGCACTAGTCATCGTGCCGTCGAGGATCGACGTACCGTTGATCGTCGTATTGCTCGTCGCACCGGTAGCGAAGTTCCCCATTACCGTTCCACCGGTCCAGTTAAACGCGCCGTCGATATTCACGAGGTTATTCGTGGTCAAGGTGCCGACGCCGTGGTTGAGCGTTCCGTCGATGTCGAATAGCCGATTGAAAGTGTAACCGCCGGGCGCGAAGACGACCGCCGGACCCAGTGTCGTCATGCCAGCTCCGGCGTGCGAGCCAGCGGACTGCGTGAAGCTGTTCGTCGCCGTGAGGTTGCCAGCGCCGGTGAACGTTCCACCGGTCTGGTTGAAATCGCCGACCGTCACGGCTGCATTGACCGTGACCGTACCGCTGCTCTGATTCAACGCGAAGTTGTTCGGCATGACCAGCGGCGCGTTGAAATTCACCGGCACGTTAACGTCGACAAGGATCTCGGCGGTACCGGACACAACACTGATGCTCGTACCCGTGTTGAAATTCAAGGTCGGGGCTCCAGCGAAGGTGTAGGGCTTGATCCGAGTGCCATTCGAAAAATTGATCGGCCCGCTGAAGGTGAAAATGGAGGTGCCCGGACCGGCAAAGTCCAGATCGCCCGAAAGCACATTAATGGTGCCAGCATGATTTACCGTTGTCGGATGGATGCTGTTGGAGCCGCCCGGCGCGTTGGCATTGACTGTACTGCTGGCGAGGCTGTTGAAGGTACCGGCGCCCTGCATATCGTCGGCGGACCCGACGGTCAAGATATTCCACACGGCGCCGCTTTGATTGTTGATCGTCGCGCCGCCCACCAGATTGATATCACCGGCGGTCCAGCTCGTTGGGCCAAAGGTATTCCAGGTTACGCCCGATATCGTCTTGGCTGCGGCGCCGCTCAAGGTGTTCGAGCTCGAAGCCAGCGTATCGAGATTTGCGGCGAGCGTGCCGCCGCTGAAGTTGAACGCGTTGCTAACCATGACGGTGCCACTGCTACCGAGCGTACCGGCGCTGTGGGTCAGCGTATTGACCGTCAGGTTCCCCGCCCCACCAACGTCGCCACCCGCCAGACGGAGTTCACCGCCCAGGATCGAATTGACGACGATATCCAGGGATCCGCCGGTCATATCCAGCAGCGATCCCGCGATCGTGGTCAGTGAATTGATGGTGTCCGCAACCAATAAATTGTGCGTTATGGTCGCGGCGGTATTGATGATGACGTCGTCGAACATCGACGGCACGCCCAGCGTCCAGTTGCCGGCGTTACCCCAGAATTCGCCGACCAGCGGGCCCGTCCAAGTGTTGGCGCCGCCCAGCAAGGTGAGTTCCAGCGCCGTGCCCCCGGGATTCGCCTGCCCGAAGCTCAAGCCGACCGGCTCGAGTACCGTGTCAAACGTAGTGATAACCGTGGCGCCTGTGATGACGTTGAACATCTCGCCGCCCACGGGGGCCGGGCCGCCGCTCAGCAAGATATCGAGAATGGCGCCCGGTTGAATCGTGACCGTGCCGGTCGCGGCCAGCACGTCGGAGGTGCCGTTCTCGACCTCAGCGCGGAAGATGCTGCCCGACGCGAAGATCGCATTGCCGGTAAGGAGCATCGTGCCGATCGAAGTGCCGGGCGCAACAATACCGCCGGACTGGTTGGTGAACGTGGTGCCTGACACGTTCAGGGTGCTCGTGCCTTGGATCGTACCGGCGTTATCGAACGTTGCACCGGTCGCGGCGAAAATACCACCGCCGAGATTGATCGTACCGTTGTTCGTGAAGGTCGAATTAACCTGGGTTCGCCCAGCTTGCACATTGACGATGTTGTTGTTCGTCAGGGCACCATTGATGTTGAAGGTGCCGCTGCCCGTCTGCGTGAAGGTGCCCAAGTTGTCTAAAGTAGGATTGAAATTGAAGTCGGCGGTGTTGGTCGCGGTGATGGTGTTCCCCAACAGATTCCGTATCGTGCCCGTACCGAAGACATTGCTGGAGAAACTGTTCGTCCAGGTACTGTTGCCATCAATCACTACCAAACGGTTCAGCGTCCGGCTCGTGCCGCCGCCCGCGTTGATGTCGAAGCCACCGTTCGCAAACAACGTCCCCGACCCGTCGATCGTGGTGCCGCCACCAGCCCAATTCGTCAGGCCCGTGACCGTGACATTGCCCGACCCCGTCAGACGCGGCCCGTTCTGGGTGAGGGTCAGACTCCCCATCTGTGCCGCCGTGTTGAAGGTCGCCACCGTACTCGTATTCCGTAGGAGCGTGTTGCCCGTGACGTTGTAGGTGCCATCAACCGTCGCGCTCGTATCAAAATTTACAGCGCCGCCCGCCGGTGATGCTGGACAAGGCGTCGAACCCGTGCCGGTGATGCTGGACAAGGCGTCGAACACCGTCGTGCCGCTGGTCACCGCCAGGATGCCGCTGGGCCCGATGTTGAACGCGCCCGTGACCGTGCCGTTGGTATTGATCGCGGTCTTGCCGCCGTTGGCGTTGACGATGTTGTTGTTCGTCAGCCCGCCATTGATGTTGAAGGTGCCGCTGCCCGTCTGCGTGAAGGTGCCCAAGTTGTCTAAAGTGGGATTGAAATTGAAGTCGGCGGTATTGGTCGCGGTGATGGTGTTCCCCAACAGATTCCGGATCGTGCCCGTACCGAAGACATTGCTTCCGAAACTGTCCGTCCAGGTACTGTTGCCATCAATCACCACCAAACGGTTCAGCGTCCGGCTCGTGCCGCCGCCCGCGTTGATGTCGAAGCCACCGTTCGCAAACAACGTCCCCGACCCGTCGATCGTGGTGCCGTTGCCAGCCCAATTCGTCAGGCCCGTGACCGTGACATTGCCCGGACCTGTCAGCGTACTACTGCCAGATACAATGATATTTCCACCCAGCATCGAATCGTTATTGATCGTCAGCGTGCCACTGGTATTGGTCAGCGTCGATCCGGCGATGGTGTTGATGGAATTGATGGTGCCGCCGATATTCTGATTGACGTTCGCGGGGGTGTTGAAAAGCACGTCATGGGACGCAATGGGAATTGCGGCGAGCGACCAGTTCCCGGGTACATTCCACAACCCGCCGACGAGTAAACCAATCCAGGTGTTCGTGAAGCCGGAAACGAGCAGCGATAAATCGCCCGGACCGCCGATCGTGTACGAAGGTGCGACGCTGAAATTCGGATCCTGGTTGATCGTCGTGAACGTGCCGTTCAGCATGCCCGTCGTGGTAATGACGCCGGTGAAGTTGTCCGATAGGACACCCGTGTAAGGCGGGTCAGCGATAATATTCAGGACGGCACCGGCGATGATATCCACCTGGCCGTTCACGCTGAGTACATCCCTGGCCAGCGCGGTGCCCAATTCTACTTCCAAGGCGCCGCCAGTGTTGAACGTCACGTTACCGGTCACGCTGAGCGTACCAATCGAAGCGCCGGGTGCGACCGTGCCGTTAATGACCAACCCGCCGGGGATGCCGAGCACGTCCAGGGTGCCATCGCCGCTTATGGACGTGGTGTTGCTCAACGTATGTACGCCGACGAGCTGTAAAAGATTACCGGCAGTGATATTGAAGTCCCCGGTGTGCGTGCCGCCGCCGCTGAGCGTGAGGGCCACCACAGCGTCGCCCTCCACCACCCCCGCGTTGTCAAAGGTCATCTGGAAATCGGCCCGCACGTTGCCGCCGCTCTTGGTCACCGTGCCCATCGCCGTGTTGGTGAAGGGCACCTGCACTTGCAAACGACGAGCCTCGGAAGGACTGATAAAATCGTTCGGCGTAAGATCCAGGATCGCATTGTTGGTGATAGACCCAGCGCCGGTGAGCACCTTGCCGCCTTGGTTGGTGTTGGGCGACCAGGAACTGTTGCCACCGAGCACCAGTGCTCGATCCAGCGTCCAGGTCGTTGAGACGGCGGTAGTCAGGTTCAGGCCGCCGTCCGCAAATAGGCTGGTCCCCAAGCCGCCGATGGTGCTGGTACCCGACCAACTGGTCAGGCCGGTGACGATGATGTCATCGGCGCCTTGCAAAATGCCGCTACTGACCGACAAAGTCGTCAGGGTCTGCGTATTACCGGTATTCAGATTGGCCGTGCCAGCGCTGACCGCGAAGTTGCCGAGGCTGGTGATGCCGCTGCTGTCGAAATTGACGGTCGCGCCGGAAACACGAGTGGTGCCACTCATGTTCATGTTGTAGGTCACCCCGGTCGCCAGGGTGCTGGTGTCACTCAAGAAGTCCACCGTACCCGCCCCGGTGAAATCAACGCCGCTATTGAAGGCATGTGTACCCGCGAACTGCAGTAGCCCCCCGCCAGCAGTACTGAAGTCCCCGATGTGGGTGCCGCCGCCGCTGAGCGTGAGGGCCACCACAGCGTCGCCCTCCACCACCCCCGCGTTGTCAAAGGTCATCTGGAAATCGGCCCGCACGTTGCCGCCGCTCTTGGTCACCGTGCCCATCGCCGTGTTGGTGAAGGGCACCTGCACTTGCAAACGACGAGCCTCGGAAGGACTGATAAAATCGTTCGGCGTAAGATCCAGGATCGCATTGTTGGTGATAGACCCAGCGCCGGTGAGCACCTTGCCGCCTTGGTTGGTGTTGGGCGACCAGGAACTGTTGCCACCGAGCACCAGTGCTCGATCCAGCGTCCAGGTCGTTGAGACGGCGGTAGTCAGGTTCAGGCCGCCGTCCGCAAATAGGCTGGTCCCCAAGCCGCCGATGGTGCTGGTACCCGACCAACTGGTCAGGCCGGTGACGATGATGTCCCCCGTCCCAGTCAAGGTCCCGCCCGAGATGGTGAGACTGCCGACCAGTATCGAATTGCTATTGATCGTCAGCGTACCGCTGGTATTGGTCAGCGTTGATCCGGCGATGGTGTTGATCGCGAATTGATGGTGCCACCGATATTCATGGTGTGGTCACCCCGGTCGCCAGGGTGCTGGTGTCACTCAGGACGTCCACCGTACCCGCCCCGGTGAAATCAACGCCGCTATTGAAGGCATGTGTACCCGCGAACTGCATAATCCGCCGCCCAGCGGCCCGAAGTCCCCGATATTCGTAAAGCCGGATACGTGCAGTGACAGAGCGTCGCCCTCCACCACCCCCGCGTTGTACAAAGGTCATCTGGAAATCGGCCCGCACGTTGCCGCCGCTCTTGGTCACCGTGCCCATCGCCGTGTTGGTGAAGGGCACCTGCACTTGCAAACGACGAGCCTCGGAAGGACTGATAAAATCGTTCGGCGTAAGATCCAGGATCGCATTGTTGGTGATAGACCCAGCGCCGGTGAGCACCTTGCCGCCTTGGTTGGTGTTGGGCGACCAGGAACTGTTGCCACCGAGCACCAGTGCTCGATCCAGCGTCCAGGTCGTTGAGACGGCGGTAGTCAGGTTCAGGCCGCCGTCCGCAAATAGGCTGGTCCCCAAGCCGCCGATGGTGCTGGTACCCGACCAACTGGTCAGGCCGGTGACGATGATGTCCCCCGTCCCAGTCAAGGTCCCGCCCGAGATGGTGAGACTGCCGACCAGTATCGAATTGCTATTGATCGTCAGCGTACCGCTGGTATTGGTCAGCGTTGATCCGGCGATGGTGTTGATGGAATTGATGGTGCCGCCGATATTCTGGTTGACGTTCGCAGCCGTGTTGAACAGGACGTCGTGCGAGGCGATCGGAACCGCGATGAGAGACCAGTTTCCAGGCACGCTCCATAATCCGCCGCCCAGCGGCCCGATCCAGATATTCGTAAAGCCGGATACGAGCAGTGACAGATCGCCCGGGCCGCCGACAGTGTACGAAGGTGCCACGTTAAAACCCGGATCCTGGTTGATCGTGGTGAACGTACCGTTCAACGCGCCGGTCGTAGCGATGACGCCGGTGAAATTATCCGACACCACGCCGGTATAGCCGCCGAAGGCCGAAACGTTCAGGATCGCGCCCGCGTTGATGGTAACGCTACCCGTTACGTTGAGTACGTCAGACGCAAGTCCAGCGGCCACTTCCACGTTATAAGCGCCGCCGTTGTTGAACACGACATTGCCCGTCACGTTCATCGTATCGAGCGACAAACCCGGACCCAAGGCACCGCCGCTGTTGATGTTGATATTGGTGCTGATGTTGCCAATGCCCCCGCCCTGAAGCACACCGCCATCGATATTGAGCGCGGCCGTTCCCGCGATCGAACCGCCGATAAGCAGGGTGATGCCAGCGGTCTGGATATGTGAAACGTTATGGAGCTGCGTGCCGTTTTGGACGACAACGGTGCCGGTATTGGTGAATGGAACATTGAAGACGTGTTGTGTTGTCACGGGATCGTTGAACGACTTGTCCCCATTACTGCTTGTGGCCATCGTTGACGAAACTGCCCGCGCCGTTGATGTCTTCGCTACTCAAACCGGTGTTGATGTTGAAGATACTCGGCGCACCCGCCTCCACCGTGAATACCGACCCCGCATCGCTCAGCGTGAAATCACCCGCCGTCCAGTTCACCAGCCCGAAACTGTCCCACGCCAGACCCGCGCCCAGCGTGTTGGTGCCACCATTCAGCGTCGTCGTACTCGTCGCCGGCGTCGTGAACGTGCCCGTCCCCGTCACCGCATCGCCACTCACCCGCCGTCCAGATTGAAGGTGTTCGGAATGGTCAGGTTCTCGGCATTCGCTATCGTGCCGTCATTCGTCAGGATCATCGTGAGGTTGAAGGCGTTGGTGTTGGTCACCGGGACGTTGAACCCCGTCGCCATCGCCACCGGTACGTTCACGCTCAAGGTGGTGCCAGGCTCCACCAGCACCGTGCCCGTCCCCATCACCGCCGTATTCAGATTCAGGTTCAAGGTCGAAGCATTCGCCACTGCCAAGGTCGTGCCGCCCGAGAGCGAGAACGTGCCGGTGTTACTACTCGTCTGACGCAGACTGACCTGGGCCATCGTGAGGTTGAAGGCGTTGGTGTTGGTCACCGGGACGTTGAACGACGTCGTCAGATTACTGTTCTTGTTGACCACGCCATCGTTGACGAAACTGCCCGCGCCGTTGATGTCTTCGCTACTCAAACCGGTGTTGATGTTGAAAATCCCGCCGGCCTCGTTGGTGAATACCGACGAGGCACCGAACGCCAGGGTAATATCCCCAGCCGTCCAATTTACGGTACCGAAGTTATCCCAGGGCCTTAAGTCGAGCCCGAAAGCACCACTGATGTTGCTCGTTCCGTTAGTAATGAATTTTTCGGTGCCGGTGCCGATGATGCTCGTGGTGTTCGCATTAAAGGTTCCGTTTACGGTCACGTCGCCGGCGCCGAGCAAGGTCGCGCCGCCGGATATCGAGAGATTGCCGTCGAGGATCGAATTGGTGTTGATCGTGAGGCTGCCGGCAGTCAACGCAAAAGTTGACGAACCGACCAGCGACAGCGACAACACCGTGTCTGCGACCGCGAGCCCGTGCGTCACCGTGATACCGCCGATGCCGATGACGGTCTCGTGGGTCCCGCTCGGCACGCCAAGGCTCCAGTTACCGCCCACGTCGAAGGCGCCGCTGGCGGGGTTTGTCCATTGATTGATGGTGCCGGTCGAAGTGACGAGCAGCGACAGGTCGCCGGGCCCGCCAACGACGTAGGTGGACTGGGCGATCAGCGTCGCCGGCATCAATACCGTATCGAACTCGCCGTTCAGCGCGCCGGTTGCGTCGATGACGTCGGTGAAGGTGTCGCTGACGACACCCGTGTAGCCGCCGAAGGTCGTCAGGTTCAGTATTGCGCCTGGATCGATAGTGAGCGTGCCCATGACGACGAGCTGGTCGAAGTCGGTACCGGCGACGTTGCTGGAACCGGCCAATTCGATGTTGAGCTGACTGCCGTTTGCTAAGGTAGCGTTACCGTTGATGTTGAAGATGCCCGGCGATGTGCCCGGTCCAAGCACGCCGTTATTCGTGAACGCGGTGCTCGAAACGTTGAGTGTTCCTGTACCCTGGATGGTCCCCGATGCCGCATTCGAACTCGTCGTACCAGCAAAGGTGAGCGTCGTTCCGCTTGCGATTGTGGCCGTTGCCGTATTGATGAAATTCGGGGAAATGAACAGGGTGCCCGTGTTGACGTTGATATTGCCGCTATTGGTAAACGTCGTCGTCGCGATGCTGGTGCTGAAGCTGCCTGTCTTCTGCACCGGCACCGAACTCACCACGTTGCCGGTGGTGTTCGTATTGATTGAGCTGTTGCCGCGTAGATCGAAGATCCCGCCCGACTGGTCCAAGGTCGCCCCGCCGTTGATCGTGAAGTTCGTCATCTGACCCAGGATGAACGTCGCCGTGCTGTCCAAGTCCCGGCCGTTCAAACGGCGGCTGCCGCTGTTCGTCGTTACCGTAATGCCACCGTTCGCGAACGTCTTGGCTGCTCCCGTCGTCTCCATCGTCCCCTCCAACCAGGCTAACAACCCCGAGTAGGTCACGTCGCCCAGGCCAGTCAGGGTGCCTCCGCTCAAGGTTCCCGTCCCCGCCATGTTCCCCGCGCCATCCAGGTGCAGGATGCCGAACCCGACCGTTAAATCCGCCACGTTCACCGGTTGCGCAAACGTCGTGGTCCCTCCACCCGTATGACTCAAATTCCCCGAAAACGTCGTCGGGCCCAGGAAGTTCAGCGTACCCGACGCGGCGATGATGACATCGCCTGGACCCGTGATGCTGCTCGCCGCATCGTAGGTCTGCGTGGCGGTGGTACCGCCCATCTCGAATGTCGAACCCGCGCCAACCAACACGACATCGAAGTTGTTGTACGTCCCCGTTGTTGATGACCGTATGTCCAGCGTCGTACCGTCCGCCACCGTCGCCGTGACATTCGTCTCGAGGTGCGTACCGGTGGTGGTCAGCACGAGATCATCCACATTGACGTTAATGTCGCCCGTGTTGGTAAAGTTCGTCGTCGAAATACTGGTGTTGAAGCTGCCTGTCTTCTGCACCGGCACCGAACTCACCACGTTGCCGGTGGTGTTCGTATTGATTGAGCTGTTGCCGCGTAGATCGAAGATCCCGCCCGACTGGTCCAAGGTCGCCCCGCCGTTGATCGTGAAGTTCGTCATCTGGCCCAGGATGAACGTCGCCGTGCTGTCCAAGTCCCGGCCGTTCAAACGGCGGCTGCCGCTGTTCGTCGTTACCGTAATGCCACCGTTCGCGAACGTCGTACCGGCGCCCGACATCGTGCCCTGGCGCCAGTCGAGGAGCCCGTTGACGGTTAGATTAGGTGGCCCGATCAAATCGCCACCGTTCATCAAGAGAACGCCATCCAGGACGGAATCGTTGCTTATGGTGATGCTGCCGCCCAAGAGTTGGAGCGTCGAACTTGAAACCAGCGACAGCTCGTCAACAGTAACTGTGCCGCTGTTTGACACCGTAATCCCGCCGATACCAATGAAGGCGAGTTCGCCAGTGTCAGGCACGGATAGGAGGCTCCAGTTGCCGCCCAGGTTGAAGCTGCCGCTCGCTGGGTTGGTCCATTGGTTAACGGTGCCCGTGCCCAGCACGTCGAGTGTCAAATCTCCCGGCGCTCCTACGACATAAGTTGTTTGGGCGATGAGGGTTCCGGGCTGAAGAACGGTGTCGAACTCGCCATTGAGCGCGCCCGTGGCATCGATGATGTCAGTGAAAATGTCGTTCGTTACGCCCGTGTAGCCGCCGAACGTCATCAGGTTCAAGATTGCGCCGGGATCGATTGTGACCGTACCGGTGGCGACGAGTTGATCGTAATCCGTTCCGGCGACATTGCCCGAACCTGCCAACTCGACGTCGAACTGACCGCCGTTACTGAACGTGACGTTGCCGGCGACGGTCAGGATACCGGGTGATACTCCGGGACTGATTATTCCGGAATTCAATAACGTATTCCCCCCGCCAGCCGGATCGACGGTTCCGATCCCGAGGATGATGCCGCTAGCCGAGTTCGTGAACGTGCCCGTCACTTCGAACTCGGTGCCTAAAGCGACATCGATGGTGCCGCCATTGATGAAGTTGTTATTGACTTGGATTAGACCGGTGTCGACGTCGATCAGCCCGCTGGGGTTATTGAAGACCATGGTGCCGGTTGTACTAACGAAACCGGACGTACCGGCTCCACCCGTCTTTTGCACGGTACCCAAGTTGTTGAACGTACCGACCCCGGCGTTCGATACCACGACGAAATCTGCCTGGAAATCGAAGATCCCCCCCACCTCGTTGTTGAATATGGCCCCGTTACGCAAGGTCAGGGCACTCGCCGTAGCAGGATTGTAGTTAAAGGTGCCGGCGTTACTGACGGTAATGTTCTCGAACGGTGAGGCCGCGGTGAGTCCGGCAACGGTAAAGTTGATCACACCCCCACTGGCAATAGCGAAAGTTCCCACGCCGCCGCCGTCAATGGTACTGGGCGCGGTCCAGTTCAAGACGCTGTTCAAGGTCAACGTACCTGCTTGGACATCCCAAGTGCCGGTGTCGAAATTCAGCGCGCCCGTACCGTCGATCGACGTTCCGGCATTGAACTGGTAGGTGCCTCCGATCATAAACAGCTCGGTGCTACCCGCGCTGTTGACAGTCAAACTGCCGTCATAGATGCCGCCCGAGGTTACCGTCAGGTTGCTGGTCCCCAGCTCCACCGTACCGCCGTCGTTGTCGAATGCCGTGTCGATCTGCGATGGCGCGCTGAGATTTACGGTGCCGCCGTCATTGAAGAAAACGCCACTGCCGGCGCCCGCTAGGACGCCCGCGCCGCTCACGAAATTGAATATGTTCAGGTTCAGGAGCTCCGCGCCGGTCGAGAGCGTCAAGATGCTGGAGCCCGCGTTGTAGTTAAACGTCCCGGGATTCTGGAAGGTCACCTGGTCCAAGGTCACGGTGCTCGATCCGGTCACCGTCGTCGTACCCAATACTTGAAAGGCACCCGTACCGGCGCCGTCGATTTCGCTGATACCGCTCCAGTTCAGCGTCGTCACATTCACCATCCCGGGCGCGAAGAGGGTGCTGCCGGTGAGGTTGATGGTCTCGATGCCGGCATTTGAAGCCAGGGTCAGGGTGTTACCGCTGATGTTGACCGTACCGGCCGCGATGTTGTTCGCGCCGGCCGTGATGGTGGCATTGGCGAGCACGTCCACGGTCGCAACGTTCGCGAAGAGAACCTGGTCGGTCGTGCTGGTATAGGTCGTTCCGAGGAGATCGATGTTTACGCCGCTGACGTTGATCGTGCCGTTGGCGGTCACGTTCGGCAGGAAGACCTGTCCCGCGTCCGCAATGGTGAACAGATTGTTGGGCGTAACACCGCCGACGTCCCCCTGCAGATCGACCGTGCCGCTCGTGCCGCCGTTTAAGGTCAGGCTGCTCGCGCCGACGCCCGTGTCGTCGACGGTGCCGGTGATCGTGATGGTAGCGCCGCCCGCGTTACCGCCATTCGTGGTGTCGAGCGTTACGCTAGCGCTATTTAAGACTACGTTGTCGCTGATGGTAATCGCGTTACCGAATGTCAGGATATTGCCCGCCAGTGTCGTCGTCGCGCCGGGCCCATCCAGTAAAAACTCCGCATCGTCGGTACCGGTCAAGGTACCGTTCACCGAGATGCTGCCACCGGCCCCGGTTGCGAGAAACTCGATCGGATCGCTGAAGCTGACCGTGCCGATATCGATTGAACCCGTGTACCCGCCGACGCCAATCGACCACCCAACCGCAAATCCGTCGGCGATCAATCCAATTTCAGTCGCGTCGATGGTCATGTCGCCTGCCTGCCCCACGCCGATCGAGGTCACCATGTCCGCGGGTTCGAACTTCAAACGGTTGGTGCCGGACAGCGACCCCGCCGCCCCGATCACGATGTCGTCGGCGATAATCACGACTTCGGCTGCGCCGAACGTCAGATTCGCGCCGCCGATGGCGTTGAAATTACCTGCGCCATTATCATCGTCGTCCAGTGAGAAGGTGAGGAATCCTGTCTGCCCCGTACTATCGAAATCGCCGCTGATCTGAATGGTGCCGTCCGAGATAAAGGTGGCACCCGCTGCGCCCGCGGCGACATCCGTAGCGCTCACGAGGTTGATGAACCCGCCCAGGCTGCGTGAGGCGATAGTCACACCGTCGGCGACGCTGATGACGTGTCCTCCGACAAGATCGTTATCTCCATCGAGCGCCAGGCTGCCGGCATCGGTGTCCAGATCGAAGTTGACAAAAACCCCCTGGTCCGCGAATGCGGATAGCTCGTTAAAGGTCGCTACGCCCTCGAACGTAACGCTGCCGCCTGATTGAATGAATATGCCTCCGGTAATACCGTTGCTCTGCGGCTCCGTAATCGGACCGACGAAGATGCCTGCATGCGTGTTGTCACCGACCGTCATCGACAGTCCGGGGTTGGCGATCGTTATACGGCTCAGTTCGGATGCGTCGATGATCATCTCGCAGGCGCCACCGCAACTCGAAGTCGAAGTGCCGACCGATATGTTGCCGTTGTTCGTCGCGAATATTTGAATCTGACCCTGGTCGGCATCAATGGCGCCCGTCGTCTGCAAATCGATATCGGCCGCGGTGATGGTCAGAACCCCGAGCCCCGCCTTGCTGAGCGTCGCACCGTCTTGAACCGTCAGCGTACCGGTCCCGTCTCCGTCGGTATCAGCGTCGAGATTGATCGATCCCGTACTGGTCGTGACCCTAAGATCGGCGGCCACGTTGATATCGGACAATGCGTTGATGATGATAGCGCCCGTGTTTGTATTGACCGTGTCTAGATTGATGTCGCCCGCCGTGGCGGTGAAAGTGATGGCCCCGGAATCGGTGATGACGGCGCCGTCGATCTGGATCGAGGTTCCGGTAATATCGACCGCGCCGAACGATGTCGTCGTGATGCTCCCGATCGTCACGCCACCAGAGCCAGTGCCCGCGGTGGCGTCAATGGTCAGTGACGCGCCTCCGGTCAGGTCGATCTCATCGAAACTGCTCATCGTGAAACCGCCGGCGCCCGTCTCGAAGGTCACCGTGGTCGTCTGGTCCAGGCTGAGCACGCCGTCGCTCGTCAAGGAATTGATCGTGATGCTGTTGTTGGCGCGAAAAATCACGTTCGTCGCTGAGCCGATACCTTCGACCGCGAGCTCCGAGATATCGAAGGTCACGGAGCCGCCGTCGGCGAAGTCGATCAGGCCGTCGGCGAAACCGATCTCGCCGTCATCGAGCTGGCCGCCGCCGTTGTGGATGACGATGTCGTCGGGATCCAGCAGCAGGGTGCCCGTTTGTCCATTCGCCGCCGTGGTATCAACCTCGCCCTCGAATTTCAGATGGTGCTTACCGGAGATCTCGACGAAGCCACCATCACCCGATTCTTCACCGCCGCGCGCACTTGCCTGACCGTAGAAGCGCGTCGCCTCGTCCGCCCAGACGATGATCTTGCCCCCATCACCACTTGCGGCTGCATCGGCTTGCAATATCGCGTCGGGCCCGACAAAGGTTTGACTCGCGGTGGGTGTATCGCCCACACCCTGATAGTCACCACCGACGAGAATTTCACCGCCTCCCGTTTCGCCAACTACTGAAATTTCCGTACCGGCACCAACGCCGACGCGATCGCCCAGCAAATGGATGCGTCCGCCCACGTCAGCAGCCCCCTCGGCCGAGAGCTCGCCACGGACGATAGTCGTCGCCTCCGCACTTACGACTTCGATAACACCGCCCGCGGGGCCATCCGCCGTGAGGACCGAACTTTGTTCGAGCGTGAGATCGGATTTCGCTACCAGCTGGATGCGACCTTGCGAGTCGACGGCGATGCTGTTCGCATTGACGGTTCCGCTGTTGCGAATTGTGCCGGCGAATACCGCAGCGGCACCGCCCGAAGTGATCATCTCCCCAAGATTGACGACCTCGTTGTCGGGCGCCTGGATCTCGAACTGCACCTTGACGTCGTCGAGGCTTGTGATCGTGACCGATTCTCCGGCTGCCAGAATCAGCCGACCGCCGTCGGTCGAGAGTGTGCCTTCGTTACGAATGGACGGCGCAACCAGGAGGATGTCGCCCTGGTCGTTCGCCTTGATGAATCCCCGGTTCTCGATGGAACCGGAATTGCCGTCACCCGTGAACCGCAGTTTGCCGGCGATGAAATCCTCGTCGGTCATGTCGAGGGTCGAGGCGATGAAACGGGCCGTATTGATCACCGCGCCCTGCCCGACGATGATGCCGTTCGGATTGAGCAGGAACACGCGGCCGTTCGATTTCAATTGACCCATGAGTTGCGAGAGGTTCCCGCCGACCACGCGATTCAGAACGGCCGACTGCGCGCTCTGCTGGATGAACTGGGTGATCTCGCCCGGACGAATGCCGAACGACTGCCAGTTGATGATCGAACTCGGGGAGTTGGTGATGCGCAGGTTCGGGACGTTGACACCGGGCGCGGGCAGCCCCGATACCTGGCCGTGCACCGCGACGCCCCCCTGCGGATTGGCGAGCGCCGGCGACCCGACGAGCAAGCCGAGGATGAGGCCGTAGAGACTTGCCGTTCGTCGCAAGTACACACCCTCCCTAGGTGTCACGGTGCGGGAGCCTAAATTGTTCTTATTGCTGGCCAATTCTACCGTTTTGTGCGTGCCCAACTGCGAACCATTGCGCGCAGATGTTGAGCAAATGTTAAAAAGTGTAAAAAACATTGAAATGCCAGCGCACGCCATAGCTGTCGTCCGCCAGCGCCGTCAGGCCTTCGCCCTCGGCCAGCGTATGGCCGTAATCCAGGTTCACGCTCAGTCCGCGCCATTGCCAGCGCAGCCCCAAGCCCGCGCTCGACACCGTGTCCGATTCCACTTCACCCGGCAGTGCCTCGGCGCGGTCGATGAAACCCAGGTCGACGAATCCCAGCAGCCGCAATCCCAAGGCGTAGGGGATCGGCGGCGACCAGATCTCCGTACCCAGGCGAAAGCCGCTGTCCCCCAGCACCACCCGTTCGTCCAATCCGCGGATCGAGCGCGCCCCACCCAGGCCGAACTGCTCGCCGGCGATCAAGGGTTCGTTCGACCACTGCCCGTTGACCTCGAACCGGGCGAGCAGGTCCCAGGGCAAAAAATAGTTCACCGCTGCATCGAAGCGGAGCGCGTCCCAGCCGGAGCTCGCGCCAGCGCGCGAGACTTCATAGATTGCATCGTTGTTGCGGTCGCCAAAGCCGAGGTTGCGCGAGTAATCGACGTTGAAGCCGATGTTCCAGGTACTTGTTTCGTATTGCCCGCTGTAGCCCACCGTGACCGGGTAGCTGCGCACGTTGACGCCGAGCGGCACACGGGTGCCGGCGGCGATGAAATTGACGTCGTTTTCGAAGAACCGGTCCTGGATCCCGAGCCGCCATTCGTGCGAATAGCTGCCGCGGCGCTTCAGCAGGCGCGTCAGTGACACGCCCCAGAAGCGGCCCGCACCGCTGATGTCGAAACCGCTGACCTCGCCGACGCTGACGTCGGATTCCGAAAAGAACGCGGACAGCTTGCTGCGCGCGAAATACAGCGGTAGATCGTAGCTCGCGCCCGCCTGCATGACGTCCTTCTGGTTTTCCGGCGAGGTCGTGTACGACACCACCAGGCTGTGATCCCGATCGAACAGGTTGCTGTGCTGGGCGCCGAAAGTAACCCGTGTGCGCCCGGTGTCGCGCGTACCGATGTTGTTGAGCAAGGTGAACAACTGCCACGGGCGCCGATCCTGGACGTCGATGATGGCGTCCACGGCGTCGACCTGCTCGCTCTCGCGCAGGCGCACCGAAACCTGCTTGAGGGGTGCCGGTTGGCGAGTTCGAGGCTGCCGCTCAAAAGGTCCTGGTCCGGCGAGAGATCCGGGCGGAGCGCCGGCACGCTGCGCAAGATATTGGCTTCGGAGAAATGCTCGGCGCCGGCGACGGTGACGCTGGCGAGCTTGATCAGCACGATCTTCAGGGTCACGATCCCGCCGTCGAGGGTCTGCGGCGGCAGGATCACGCGGCGAAAGGCGAAGCCGCGTGCATTGAGTTCGGACTGGAAGGCGTCGACGACCGCGAGCAACCCGTCGAGGCCCGCGTACTCGCCCGTGTACTCGGCGAGAATGCGTTCGGTTTCGGCGGCGTCGACGGGGTTTTCGCCAGTCACCTGAAAGCCGCTGACCGTGAAGCGCACGACGGGGATCTCTTCGGCCCACGCCGCAAGCGCGATGACCCCGATCAAAAAGACCCGTAGCGTACTTTTGAAAATCGTCCCCATTCCCCTGTAGCGATGACGAACCTCGACGGGATTTTATTATAGTTTATAAGGGCTTATTGTAAAATCCTGACATTATTCTTTTATATGCCGCCCGCACGACGTTTGGGCTCGGTCGAAGCGGCGGGCGTCCTCGGAGGTCTGATTGAATACTACGCCGATCGCAGGCAGTTGCACGAGCGCCGAGCGAGCGCTTTGTCGGACTTGGATTATTGTAATTTATTCTTTCTCAACAATAACTTATCGCCGTATCAATGATGCCGCTTAAGATAACCCTCATGTTGTGGCTGATCTCCGGCATCGCCCACGGCGACGGGGCCGATCGCGCTCTCCCGTCCGCGCCCGGCATCTACGATGTGGAATCCAAACTGGACGGCGGCCGCACGGCTCGATTCACGCTATCGCTACCCGAGCCTCGCAGCGGCCTGGGACTGCCTCTCGTCCTCGTCCTGCATTACGCGGGCACGCCGACGCGATTCTACGGACGCCCGCTGCTCGAAGAACTGGTCGAACCGGCCTTCCGCCCCCTCCACGCCGTCTATGTCGCGCCCGAATCGATCAACGGGCAGTGGCACACTGAAGAAAACGAAGCCTTTGTCATGCGTCTCATCGACACGCTGATTAAAACCTACGATGTCGATAGCGCGCGCATCATCGTCACCGGCTACAGCATGGGCGCGATCGGCGCCTGGCATTACGTCACGCACTACCCCGAGATGTTCTCGGCGGCGGTTCCTGTATCGGGCTTCCCCAACGGCGACCTCGCTTGCACCGTGCCGATCTCCACTTTTCATACGGCAAGCGACGAGTTGTTCGAGATGACGCGCCTGGAATCCTTGGTCGCCGACCTACAGGCTAGTGGTTGTCCGGTACGCCTGACCCGGGTCGACGCGAACGGGCATTACGACCTCGATGGCTTTCGCGACGCACTGGGCGCGGTCCCGTCGTGGCTCGGCGACATCTGGGGTGATTCCGGCGACAAGGCCGGGACCCGGCAATGAAGTCAATCAATCCACAGAGGGGTTTTAACCACCATGCACAATGAACGATTAGTCCTGACCATGACGGCGCTTTTATGTCTTCTGCACACAGGGTCCGGCCTGGCTCATGGTGAGGACACGCATGACGCCGGTGCGTCCGCCGGCAACGCAGCGTATGACGCGCGCAGCACGGGCACGCGCACCTTGGCCCTGGAGGGCGTCAAGATCAAGATGCTGGTCGATGCGAGCAACCTCGGGCGCGACAAGGTCGAGGTCGGCGAATTGTTTCTCCCCGTCGCCTACGGCGAAGGCGGCGTGCATCAGCATGGCGCGCTCGAGATCTTCTACGTCCTTGAAGGCGTGCTCGGCCACGAAGTCAACGGCAAGGCCCACCGGCTCGCGCCCGGTGAAGTGGGATTCGTTAAACCCGGCGATAGCGTCAAGCATGCGGTCTTATCCGACGTCCCGGTCAGGGCCGTCGTGATCTGGGTGCCGGGCGGCGAAGCCGACGCACTCATCGAACACGCGGGATTCGAGGTCGTGGCGGGCGAGTGAGACACCTAGATATTCGCCCGCAAGCGGGCTCCTACGGAGTTTGATCCAGCCACTGTAGGAGCCCCGCTTGCGGGCGAACGCGGCCCGGTTGCATACTGAAACCTATCGCATCGCTGCGACCTTCCGCATCACCGCCGGCTTGAACTGCCGCGCCTGCGTCGCAACCGTGGTCGGATCCGATATCGGCAGCGAGCACTGGTCGTCGTTACAGATATACATCGCCGGGTAGCCGCGATCCGGATAGCGGCCGGGCTTTTCGAAGTGAACGACCTTGCGCGGTTCGTAGATGCTGCGGGCGGCCGCGATCAGGGCCTGCGCGCGTGCATCGTCCGGCTCCCCGACCACTGAAAATTCGACGTAACCGCTGGTGATGAGTTCGAGCGCGACAGCAAGATTGCCGGTAATGCGTCCTTCACGGCTGACGATCTCGGGTGAGGCAACGGCGCGGATCGCGCGCTCGGCCTCGTTTCTGAGATCGTCATCCTTGTTCAACACGCCCAGTAGATACACAAAGCGCGCGGCCACCGCGTTGTCTTCGAGCGGCTTGCGGCGGCCAACGACGGCATCGACCTCGCTCGCCGCACCGCCGAAGAAGCCGCCGAGTTCGGTATCCAGCAAGGTCTTTTTCAAACCGTCAGCAACGCGATTGGCCGTAACATGCCACGACTCCTCGCCCGTCGCCTGGAATAAGGCCAGCGCGGCGAGTCCGAATTGCGCCTGCGCGCGCAGGTAGGGATAGCCTGTTACGTCGACCCGGCGCACGCGCTTGACGGTGCGGAGATCCTGATCGGCTTCGAACTGAAGCATCCAGCCGTCATCGGTCTGCCGCTCGTCGACCAAGACCTTGGCCGCGCGGACGGCGGTATCTAGGTAGCGCGCCTCGCCGGTCGCCTCGAAGGCGCGTACGAGTCCGGTGATGGCGCGGCCGTTGACATCGGTATAGACCGCGCGATCGATAAACGGAACACCGATCACCCGCCGTCCTTCGTCGTCGAGTTCGTAGTAGTCGTCGACGCTCATACCTGAGGACAAACCAGCAACGACATCCTTCTGATTGGCATAAAAGGTACCGCGGGGCGACGCCATCATGCCGGTCAGATACCGGTGAATGCCGTCGAGTCCCCGGGCGAACCGAGCATCTCCGGTCGTCTGCAATGCATCGGCGAATAACTGCAGGGCGGCCGCCTGACTCTCCAGGCGCAATTCGCGTACGACCTGGTCCCAGCGCCCGAAAGACGCGTAAAACATACCGCCCCAGACCGAATCCATCTGTGCGAGAAATCCCTGCGCGGTTTTGACCGCGCGGCGCTCGGAAATCTTGTCATCATGAAGGTGGCCGCGCAGAAAAAGCTGCAAGCTGGGTTCGGCATATTCCAGGACCTTGGCCTGTCCCCAGCCACCGCGATCCTGGTCGAAGCTGTCGTCGAGTTGCTCGCGGACCTGCGCGAGGATGTCTGCAAGCGGGCCTTCGCGCGCGACCTTCGGAGCGCCGTAGGGCGCCAGATCATCAGTTCTGAGTTCGCCCGCCTGGTGGCGCTCGATGACGCGTTTCAACAGGTTTTTGAAGTCCCCGGGGCGCCGGCTGCCACGCATGGCGAAGACCTGGGTGCCGTCGGGTTTGAGAAAGGCCGTCGCCGGCCAGGCCCAGTCGGAATAGCGTTCACCGATATCGGGGCGTGCTTCACAATCGACCTGAATCGCTATGAAGTGATCGTTCAACAAGGCGATCACCTCGCCGTTGGAATAGGTGTTTTCCTCCATCATGCGGCACGCCGTGCAGCCTTCGTGACCGACGTTGACGAGGATCGGCAGCTTGCGTTTCTTCGCTTCGGCGAATGCGTCCGCCTCCCAGGACCGCCATTGAACGTGTTCGGCGGCGATGCAAGTGCTGCTGAACGCGATGAGAAAGAGAGCGAGAAGGGACGATTTGCGCTTCATGGAATGGAGAACCCCGTTGCTTGAAATCAGCCAATGTCCTGACGAGTGTTGAAAAAACAGGTATTCGTTTTCAGCACCTTGGTAATAGACACCATGGCGGCATGATTGGTTTCACTGTGCAAGTATGAAACCGCCGACGATAAGGGCATTGCATTCGTAACGGACGGCAGTGGACAATTCTGATTGCCGCTCGGCGCGAGTCGGAGAAAGAGAAAGCCATTTAGCATGGCTTTCTCCCGACGAGCGGCCGCACAAAGATGTGCGGGCTGGGGCGAGCTGGAAAAAGATAAAGCCACTTAAAGTGGCTTTCTCCCAGCGAGCGCCCGGCCATGAATGGCCGGGCCGGGGCCAAACGAAGGCGAATGCGTCGCGCCATGGACGGCAGGCACCGATATTAATGCGCAACGCCATGGATGGCAGGCACGGAATGAATGATCAGATGCCTGCTCTCAGGCAAACACCGGTTCGCGGTTAGGCGGCACATATTCAGAAGGATTCAATCAATGAATAGCACAGAAAAACCAGGCGCCCGACGCGACGTGCAGGATTCTGCCATGCATCGCAGCTTCGTCGAAAAGAACCAGAAATCTTTCGAGCACGCCGTACGGGCGCGCGAATACGTGCCCACCGGCACCTCGCGTGCGCTGCTGAGGCACCCGCCCTTTCCGTTCTACCTCGCCCATGCCGAAGGCGTGCATGGAACGGATCTCGACGACAATACTCGGATCGATTTCCACAATAACTACACAGCGCAGATACACGGACACGCGCATCCGCGCATCAACGCCGCAGTCGAACACCAACTGCCGCGCGGCACGGCCTACTCAGCGCCCGGCGCGCAGGAATACGAACTCGCGAAACTGTTGTGTGAAAGGATCGGCAGCATCGAGCAAGTCGTGTTCAACAATTCCGGCACCGAAGCGGTAATGGTCGCACTTCGCTGTGCGCGGGCGCACACCGGCCGCAACAAGATCGGATTGTTCGAGGGCGCCTATCACGGGGCGTCCGATTTCGTCATGGTGGGCGGACACGATCTGCCGGTGCCGGACGACCCGCGTCGTCTCAGCCGGCCGGCGCCCGACGTCGGCGGTCTGCCGCTCGCGGCCACCGAAGACGCCGTACTCATCCGATACAACGATCCGCAAGCCGTGCGCGACGCAGTCAGCCACTACGGCGACAAACTGGCGGCGATTCTCGTCGAACCGATCCTGGGCGCGGGCGGCGTTATCCCGGCCGACGCCGAGTTCCTGAAGGTCCTGCGCGCAGAGACCGAGCGCGCCGGCATCGTGTTCATTTGCGACGAAGTCGTTACGCTTCGAATAGCCCTCGGCGGCGCGCAGGGGTACTACGGTATCCAACCGGATCTGACGACCATGGCCAAGATCATCGGCGGCGGATTTCCGATCGGCGCTATCGGTGGTCGACGCGAATTCATGCGGCGCTTCGGCGAACCGGAGGAAGGCGGCATGGTGGCAAACCTCGGCACGTTCAGCGCCAACCCGATATCGGTATGCGCCGGACTCGAGGCGATGCAGATGCTCGATGAAGCGGTCATCGGTCATATCAATGACCTGGGCGAAAAGGCGCGTTCCGGCATCGCCCAAGCCATCGTCCAGCACGAAGCACCGGCCCAGGTCACGGGTGCCGGCTCGCTGTTCCAGATCCACTGGACCACTCTGTCCGTGACCAATGCGCGGGGCGCCAACACCGGCGACGCCGAGCTGACCCTGCTCACCTTTCTGGGTCTCTGCAACCGGGGGATCCACGTGTCGATGCGCGGCATGGCAGCCCTGTCGACACCGATGGGCGAGGATCACGTGGACGCATTGATCGGGGCGTTCGACGAGACGCTTGCCGAATTGAGAGGCGAAGGCTGGTGGTGAAAACGCCGAGCCGGTGTGATGTTCCGAATTACGAGATTGATCCGAATTCGCCCGCAAGCGGGCTCCTACGATGGCTGACTACCGCGAATCACCCTGCCCGCGTAGGGGCCCGCTTACGGGCGAATAAAACCCCTTATCATTCGAAACATCGATTTAGGGAACCTCTGAATAAGTCATGGTGCGTCTGAATTGTTCATGCAATTGTGCAGATTAAGGCACGAAGCGCAGGCAATAGCGGGGACTATTGGCAAGCTTCGTAACGCGGAGCTGCGCGATTTCATGGGCAAGGCAGATGTGCCATGACTTTTTCAGAGGTTCCTTAGGTACACTGTCGCGGGATTTTTCGAACTGCCGAAGGGAGAGCCATTTTGAGACTACCGATTGTGCTGGCCGCGTTGACGGCCGCATTCACTGCCACGCTGACCCCGGCCGAAGACTGGTATCCATCGGAATTCGGACCGCACGACACGCTCGGCGCCGTCAACCGCATGACGCCGGCCGCAGTCATCGAAGCCGCGCGGCTCGTCAAGACCGGCAAGACCTACGCGCTCGGCGTAGAAACCGGCCCCGACACACCCGCTTATCCCCCGCGCAAGTATCAGATGACTATCCTGCAACTCGAAGACGGTACCGGTACGCCGTGGGGCGACAACAAGCTCACCAGCAACGACGATTTGTTGATGACCTGGCTGGGGATCGGCAGCCAGATCGACGGGCTCGGCCACGTCGGCATCAACCATGTCTACTAC
Source organism: Gammaproteobacteria bacterium (assembly GCA_963662545.2). GTDB lineage: Bacteria > Pseudomonadota > Gammaproteobacteria > JAYYZW01. The sequence goes on along the minus strand of CAXXLL010000002.1, from coordinate 1,276,959 downwards.
AACGGCGTCCATGCCAAGGACTTCACCAAGGTTACCGGGCTCACCACGTTTTCGATTTCTGATATTCCGCCCATCGTCGCGCGCGGCGTGCTGCTGGATATCGCGCGCCTCAAGGGCAAGAAAATCCTGGACGAGGGCACCGCGATCAACCGCGCGGAGATCGAGGCCGCCGCCAAGGCGCAGGGCATCGATCTGCGCAAGGGCGACGTGGTGTTGTTTCATACCGGGTGGCAGAACATCGCCGACGAAGACGCCGCCCGATTCATGAAGGGCGAACCGGGAGTTGGCATTGACGGCGCGCGCTACCTTGCCGAGATCGGCGTGATCGCGGTCGGCGCCGACACCTTCGGCGTGGAGGTGATTCCGTTCGAAACCGAGGGTCAGGTCTTTCCGGTACACCAGGAATTGATCACGAAGAAAGGGATTTACCTGCTCGAGAACATGGATACCCGTGCGCTCGCCGAGGACGAAGGCTGGGAATTCCTCTTCGTACTCGGGCAGCCGCGCTTCGTCGGAGCGGTGCAGGCCGTGATCAATCCGGTGGCGATCCGTTAATCGCCGTTCATCGGGAGGTTCTTAGCGCTTGCCCTCAGGGGACTTAAGATCCGAACCGATTTGTTCAACTCGGTCCATGGCGCCTTTCGCGACGACCGGGATGTGACTATGCTATTGAGACCAGTCGATCACTAAAGGAGAGCGTCGTGGCTTTCGAAGAACAACTTCCGCGTAAATTCGTGTCGAAAGAAAAGATGATGAAACGGGTCGCGCGCTTCAAGGATCTCAAGGGATTCGACGGCGGACTGCCCGACAGTTACATGCCGGGCGCCGAGCGCATCTTATACAACGTCATCGGCTTCCAACCTCCTGAGAATGAGCACGAAGGCGTGCTGTCACCAGTCGGTGCCAAGGCCGCGCGCATGTCCACGATCAAGATCTCCGAAGGTTTCAATCTCGGCTACTGTGAGGCCTTACCGGGCAAAGGGCCGATGATGCACAACCACGATACCAACGAGACCTTTATCGCCATGACCGGTAAATGGCGTGCGAGCTGGGAAAACGAGAACGGAGAGGTCGAACACGCAGACCTCGACCCCCTGGATGTCATCTCGTTCCCGCCGGGCGCGATCCGGCGTTTCGAGAACGTCACCGACGGACCCACGGAGGAGTATTCGGTGCTGATGTTCGTAATCGCGGGCGACGCGCCCGGCGCGGAATTCACCCAGGACGCGATGGCCGAGATCGAAGCGGCGGGATTGCTCGACAATGATCCCGCCGAGGACAACGAAGCCTGGGTGTCGCCGCATACGGACCCCACGATAATCCGGACGACCTGAGGCGTTCCCCCTTCGTCCGGTTGCTGGCTCCTACGGGTGCCGGGAATTCGGAGCCGGAGTTGCCGTCCCTGGCGATTCGTCGTGGGCTTTGTTTGAATCCAGGGTGGAGTAGTGTCGAAGGTAGGTGCCTGCCATCCTTGGCGGTACTCAATGGTCTTCGTTCGGCCACGGCCCGCACATCCTTGTACGGGCGCTCGCCGGGGAAAAGCCGTGTTAAATCCTTTATTCCGGCTCGCCTAATGAAACGAGCCGCTGTCGTTCGGGTCGTTGTACTTATCGTGATGACGTATCCACGCCATTGAATAAGGAAGGTCTTGCTCGTCACGGCCCTTGGCCACGATATCGAGCAGATGGTAGGTGGTGATGAACATATCGAGGCCGCGCCCGTACGATGAGTAGGTGTGGTACACCGTGCCGTCGTCGTCCTTGAAGAACACGCTGATCCCAGGCGCTTCGACTTCGGGGAAGCCCATCTTGCGATAGTTGTAATACGCGCTTGCGTTCTCGAGTTCTTCCTCGGTAAACGACACGTGGAAGTCCCGGTTGAAATCGCTGGGTCCCGACGAGACCCAAGGAAAGTCCCAACCCATACGCGTCCTGAATGTATTGATCTGATCAAGAGATGCTTTGGACACCGTGACCAGCGACACATTGCGGGCCTTCAGGTGCGCCGCCGAACCGGCGTAACTGTCGGCAAGGAACGAGCAACTCTTGCAGCCCTGTTCCCAGTCCGGATGAAACATGAAATGGTAGGTGATGAGCTGACTGCAGTCTTCGAAGAGATCGGCCAACGACTGCTTGCCCCGCTCCGTGTCGAACAAGTATTCCTTGTCTAGCTTGACCCACGGCATGTCGCGCCGGTGGCGGCTCACCTCGTCGCGCAAACGCGTGAACTCCTTTTCTTTCTTCAGGTGTTCCTGGCGGGCCTCCAACCATTCTTCTCTCGATACGACCTTGTGGTTCGCCATCGTTGGGCTCCTTCTTTCTCAGCGCAAATTACACGATCTAACGATAGTGACCGTCTCCGCCCGGATCAAGCAGCGCCAAATGGCCTCTTCGAAGTGACAATCCACTCGAAATGGAGCGGATGGGGTGTGGCACAATAGAAAACGCGAGGCGTTCATTGCGGACCGCTCGATCACCCGGGATCCGATACAAGATAAATGTCCGCGACCCAGTCTTCGCAACTGACGGCCAGAAATATCCCTTCATTTATGAATGCAGCGCCCATCACGCATGATTTGGTCCTGATCGGCGGGGGCCACGCCCATGTCGAGGTCATGCGCCGCTTCGGCATGAAGCCCTTTGAAGGCGTGCGCATCACCCTGATTAGCCGGGATTTGCACACGCCCTATTCCGGCATGCTTCCAGCTTACATAGCGGGCCATTACAGCTACGACGATGCGCATATCGATCTTGGCCCTCTCGCCCGTTTCGCTGGCGCACGCCTCCTGCATGACGAGGTTACGGGGCTCAATCTCGAAAGCCGCAAGGTGATCTGCAACGATCGCCCGCCGGTCAGTTTCGACCTGCTCAGCATCGATACCGGTTCGGCGCCGTCGACGAGCGCGCCGGGCTCCGAAGAGAACACCGTTATCGTCAAACCGGTCAGCAGTTTTCACGAACGCTGGCAGGCCATGCGCGAACGCGTCCTGGCGACCGCTGATGCCTTGAAGATCGGGGTCGTCGGTGGCGGCGCCGGCGGGGTCGAGTTGCTGATGGCGGTGCGTTATCACCTGCTGCAGGAACTGCGCGCCGTCGCGGGGGATCTCGAACGCCTCCAGTTTCATCTGATCACCGCGAGCGACGACATTCTCCCCACACATAACCCCCGCGTCCGCGCCATGTATCGCAACGTACTGGAAAGCTCGGGCGTGGCCTTGTCGCTCGGTTGCGAAGTGACCGAAGTCACGCCCGGCACCTTGCGCACGCACACGGGCGATACCATTGCACTCGACGAAGTACTTTGGGTTACGGCCGCGAGCGCACCGCCGTGGCCGCGCGAAGCAGGGCTTGCAACGGATGAACACGGCTTTATTCGTGTGGACGATACCCTGCAGTCGGTATCGCATGCCGGTGTCTTTGCGGCCGGAGACGTAGCAAGCGTCGATCCCCATCCGCGTCCCAAGTCGGGCGTATTCGCCGTGCGGCAGGGTCCTCCCCTGGCCAATAATCTGCGCCGCGCGTTGCAGCGCTCTCGTTTGACGTCGTTCACACCGCAGCACCAGTTTCTCAGCCTGATCACCACAGGCGAGCGCCGCGCGATCGCCTCGCGCGGAAACTGGGCGTTCGAAGGCCGCTGGGTCTGGCAGTGGAAAGATTGGATCGATCGCCGCTTCATGCGGCGCTTCACCGATCTTCCGGCCATGCGCACGACCGCACCGTCGCCGAACGGTGTCGGCGATACCCCGACGTTTGAAGACATGCGCTGCGGTGGCTGCGGCTCGAAGCTGGGCGCTGATCTTTTGCGCAACGCCCTGGACGAACTCACTCTCCGTCACGGGCCCGATATTCTCGTCGGCCTGGCGAAACCGGACGATGCCGCAGTCGTCCGCACGCCGCCGGGCACGGTCTCCGTACAAACCGTGGATGCTTTCCGCAGCTTCATCGACGACCCGTGGATGTTTGGCAAGGTGGCGGCAACGCACGCGCTCAGTGACATTTTCGCGATGGCCGCTACACCGCAGTCGGCGCTTGCCGTCGCAACCCTGCCGCTGGCCAAGGAATCGAAAATGCGCCACGACCTGGTCCACATGATGTCCGGGGCGCTGGAAGTTTTCGCGGCCGAAGAAACCACGCTGGTCGGCGGACATACCGGCGAAGGGGCTGAACTCTCGCTCGGGTTCGCCGTTATTGGCTATGCCGACGAAAACCGTCTGCTGCGCAAATCCGGCGCCCGCGTCGGCGACGTGCTGGTTCTGGCTAAACCGCTAGGTACCGGCATTCTTTTCGCGGGCGCGATGCAAGGGCAGGCGCGTTCGCGCTGGATCGACGAGGCGCTGATGATGATGACCTTGTCCAACGGCGGCGCGGCGCGCTGCATGGTCGACCACGGCGCCACCGCTTTGACCGACGTCACCGGTTTCGGTCTCGTCGGACACCTGCTCGAAATGTTGAACGACCGTTCGCTTGCAACGGAGTTCGAATTGAGTTCGCTACCGCTGCTGTCCGGCGCCATAGAACTCGCGGATCGCGGCATCTTGAGTACACTGCATCCGCAGAACTTGAGTGCGGCCGAAGCTTGCAAGGTGGACCAGGCCGCACGCGAACATCCGCATTTCGACATGGGCTTCGATCCGCAAACCTCAGGCGGACTGCTCGCCGCCATTCCCGCGACGAATGCGAACGCGTGTGTCGCCGAACTCCGGCGCATCGGTTATCCACAGGCGATTGCGATCGGACGGTTCGTCGCCAGGGAAAACGGCGCGGCGATTGCGATACGATCATGATGGCGGGCGACGAGCGGGCTCCGCGCCTGGAGCGTTACGATTGGCAGCCCATCCTGAACCGCCTGGACCAACAGGGATACTCGGTACTCGAAAGTTTGATGTCTGCCCGGGAATGCGGTGACATCGCGGCGGCGTTTGAGCGGGACGATAGTTTTCGATCGCACATCGTCATGCAGCGGTTTGGTTTCGGTGAAGGCGAGTACAAGTACTTCGCATACCCGCTCCCGCCATTGGTCGAGGCGCTGCGCCGGGGCCTGTACGAGCGCCTCGTCGACCTCGCCAACGACTGGTCCCGGAAGATCCATCGCACCCGTCCCTATCCGACGGATCACGACGGTTTCCTCAAACGCTGCCACGCCCGCGAGCAACGGCGTCCGACCCCGCTGCTCCTGCGTTACCGGACCGGCGATTACAACCGACTGCACCAAGACCTCTACGGAGAGACGAGTTTTCCGCTGCAGATCACCGTGCTGCTCGATCGACCGGGACAAGACTTCGAAGGCGGCGAATTCGTTCTGACCGAGCAAAAACCAAGATCGCAGTCCCGCGTACGCGTGGTGCCGCTCACGCAGGGTGACGCCGTGGTGTTTACCGTCAATGAACGGCCGGTCAAAGGAACGCGCGGTTACTACCGGCTCAAGACCCGTCACGGCGTCAGTGAATTACGCGCCGGACTAAGGCGAGCGCTAGGAATTATTTTTCACGACGCAGCGTGATTCGTCTGCTTGCGCGAAAACTTTCGTCGTAGGAATGACGACACGACTTCTTACGCTAGAGCCATTCCTCCTCGGTATGCAAACGGGTCAGGTGAATCTTCTTGATCTTCCACTGGCCGCCTTCTTTCACATACTCCTCGTGGTAGTGCCCCCAGCCCTGAAAGTTGCAGGTTGCCAGGCGCACATAGTCGTACATTGACCAGATCCCCTTGGCCGTCGTGGCGCTGGTTAGTTCGAGCTCGGGCATATAGCCCTGATGTATCGACTGTGCGCCGGTCATCAGGCTGCGCACCCCATCGACCAGTGCCGCGCAGCCCTGGATCTCAATATCCGTGGGCAGGTCATCGGCGGCACGTGGTACCCCCTCGTAGAGCGCCGACACATCATCGGTAAAGCACGTATGCCACTGGTCAAACTGTTGGGTGTCCATTAGCCGGAAGTAACGCGATTTAAGCTGGCGTATCGCTTCGAGATCATTGAGGTCATCAATCGTCATGGTCTCCCCCTTTGCAGATGTGCATGTTGATTCTGTAAATACGAAAGTACCAAGCTACCGTGCGAATGTAGGAAGAACAACGCCTTTTTTCGCCAATTCCCGCGTAAAGCGGGACGTCGGTCGGTGGGGTCAGATGAAAGTATCCGGGTGTCCGGTCGCCGCGAGCCGCCGCCCGTCACGCTCGCGCCACCGAATACTATGAACCACCGCTATCGAGTGGCTTGCAGATATGTGCACGAGGAAATCGTGATCGGTCTCTTATTACGCCTCTCAGATGGTGAAAAAATGCCTTCGGGGGCTAAATTTCGAACAGAACGTCCGAACGAATGATGTACTTCGTTCCGCCAATGATTGCTTCGGAGCTATGCAGGCAATGCAGGCGATGGAGGCCGTGGGGGAAACACAGAACGGCGCCGACTGGTGTCCTGACATTAATTACAATGGCCGGCTCACTATCGCGCGCGGGCTGTAATGGATCGTCTTTGTTCAGGTAGAACTGGGTGCGCCCCCCGGTATAGTCGTCGCCAAGAAACACAATAAAAGAGAGCTGACTCCAGCGGTCCGTGTAAGCATTGGTGATCAGTTCATTATCAACGACCTTGCTTCCCGGCCACGCGCCGTCAGTATGGGGCTTGAAGTAATCGCCTTGCCGATAGCGATAAAAGCGGAAACGCGCGTTCAGTCCAATTGCGCGTTTGCCCGAGAACAGGCCGAGATCGTCGGTCATTAGGTCCGCGCAGCGCTGCCACAGGATGTCGGTTGTCAGCTGGTCGGCAACCCAGGTGACGTTGTGGTTGTGACGGATTGAACGCGGTAGCGAAACCGCGGCATCGGGTAAATAGCCGAGCGATTCAGTCAGTTCAATTCCCGATTATCCCCTTGACTAACGTAAGTGGATAGTGAGATGATTCCCCGCTATGGGGATATCAAAAGCGCCCGAAAAGTTGTTGTGGGGGATCCCACGATGGGTAATGGATCGAATTGCCGAGCACTACATTGGGTTGGGGCTCAGCGCGGCAGGGGTGTTTTCTGCTCTCGCTTATGCAGCAGCGTGGGTGATGGATTGGGCTCGCGCGGTGGTTAGTTTGATCCCGGAATACTTACCGCCAGTTTTGGCGATCATCGTTTTAATGATTAGTGGGGCAACGTTGTGGCGGCTGGCCAAGATGATAGCGATTCAAGAAGATGAGATGCTTCGTGAATCTGTTGAGCAAACCTACGCGTACGTCCAGAGGGTGCACAAACCGCAAGTGATAAACGCGGCGCATCCAGGGAACCCGGACTATATGGCTGAGGTGGCTCAAGATACGGTTGACGAGTTGACGATTTTCCTGCAGGAGCACGGACATGACGATTATCCGTCTCCGATTGATATAGATTCGCCTAAATCCGTTCTGGATTGGTATGAATATCTTCGTATCAAACGGAAAGCCTTTCATCGAACAAGGCGCCCTAGGGTAATTATGCCGCGCGGGGAAACGCACCGGTAAGGAATTTAGAACGATGTCCAGAGGGAAAGAGTTGTCCCTAGAGGAAGCCCGCCGGATGGGCAAGATCGATCAGTTCATCAAGGAGCATCCGTGCCCGCCGAACTCGCGCTTTTGGGAGGTGCTGGATCTGGCCGCTAAAGACTTGCCAGCAGATGATCAAACATCCGCTCGGGGTTCCGGCGGCGGTTGTAGCGGTACTCAAACTCCTTCACGTACTTCTCAAGGTGCTTCCCGGAAACATGGACATGCGTCCCGCGGATCGAAAGCTTGAGCCGCGCCCAATAGCCTTCCATCGTGTTTACATGGCAGCCGTCCTTCGCATATTCGCCAGCGCCGTGATTAACCGTCTCATGGTCGTATCCGGCCTTCTCAAGCCCGTTGTAAGACTTAAGCTCGTCGGTATGCACGGTGCTACCTTCTTCGACATTCGCCTTAATGATCGGCTGCAGGGTCTTTTTGCGGACGTTTGGGACGACCTTGGTCATCACGTCGCCGCCCCGCTCCATCATGCCGAATACCACGGCCTTGTTGCCCCGGTAGCCCCGTCCCTTACCCTTGACCTTTCCGCCCACGTAGGTTTCGTCCACTTCGACGGTCCCGCTCAGCGGCCACTCGCCGTCGGCTTTCGCCATGAGCTTGCGGATCTGGTGGGCCATGCGCCACGCTGTTTTATAGGTCACGCTCAACTGGCGCTGCAATTCCTTGGCGGCCACGCCATGCCGAGTCGTAGTGAACAGGTAGATCGCGTAGAACCACTTCTGGAGCGACGTGTGAGAGCGGTGGAAAATCGTGCCCGCCATCGGGTGAAGATGATGTCCGCACCACTGGCATTCGTAAGCAGGTTCCTTCTTCATGCGGTGAAACTTGCCGTGCTTGCCGCATTTCGGGCAATCAAGGGTTTCGCCATACTTGCTCAGCATCAGATGCTGCAGGCAGGTGTCATCGTTCGGGAAATGCTTGAAAAATTGCTGAATACTCAGTGGCTTGCTCATCGTGTCCTCCTACTGTAAGGAGATCGTACACGATTGGAGTACGTTAGTCAAGGGGATAATCGGGGTTCAATTAGATGCTGACACTCCGATGTCGAGAGGACATTGAGTAACTGAAAGGCGCCCGGTACTGCATCGACCTCGCGCCGATCAACAACGCCGGTATGGTCCACGGCAAGGCCGGCCGGATTTTTCGCATCATTGGCCCAGGTAGGCAACGCGGGATGCTCTGCGCCGGGTTCCCTAGCCACAACATAGAAACTATCCGGGATTGCTCTGACTGGGCTACTCATTGGGTTAGGGTGCCGGAGTTGACTTATTTAACTAAACACGTGGGTTAGGGTGCCGGAGTTGACTTATTTAACTAAACACGTGGGTTAGGGTGCCGGAGTTGACTTATTTAACTAAACACGGGGAGATCTACCCTCGAAATCGTGAAAGCGCGCGCACCCGTCGATCTTATGGCCCGCCGCGCCTTAATAACATGGGTCTTCTTTAGTTGCTGGTACGTGCCGGTGGTTCGCTTATAGGCGTAAACAGGCGGTTTTGAGTGGCTCTTAGCTTCCGATAAATGTCCCATTTTGAAACGAATCACGGTCGGGACAATAAGAATCCATTTAATCCCTATTTCTGGGGCCCAACTTGGTATTTGGTCGAGACGCGCCGAAGCTAAATGGAGCGGATTTAGGACCTCAAATGTCCCACAGGCGCTCTCAAATTTCCGTCTTGGTTCCAGAAAACGTCTGTAAGTATTTGTGGCGAAAGAGGTAGGAGTCGAACCTACCAAACACACCTTCGCGCGTTCCACCGGATTTGAAGTCCGGGCGCCCCACCGGGAGACGATGCTCTTCCGCCTGCAATCCTATCAAAAAGATGCGCCTCATGGGCTAAACATTGCAGTGCCCCGCAACCCAGCCTGACGCCACAACAAATACATCGCAGGCAATACCAACAGGGTCAACACCGTCGCGCTGACCACGCCGCCGACCATGGGTGCTGCGATACGGCGCATGACTTCGGAACCCGTCCCGCTCCCCAGCATCACTGGAAGCAAGCCGAAAATGACGGTTGTCACTGTCATTACGATCGGCCGCAAGCGGAGTATGGCGCCCTCTTTGACTGCATTTCGTAATTCCTCCGCTGTCGGCGCGCGACCTGCCTGACGGCTGTGGGAAATCGCACTTTCATACGACTCGTTCAAAAACACCAGCATGACCACCGAGGTTTCGACGGCGAGCCCCGCGAGGGCAATGAAACCCACGGCCACGGCAATAGACAGATTGTAATCGAGCAAATATAGGATCCAGATCCCACCTGACAAGGCGAGCGGTACGCTCAACAGGACCATGCAGACCTCAGCGGCTCGCCTGAAAGCCAGGAACAGAATGATGACGATAATGGCGAGCGTGACTGGCACGATTAAGCGCAACCGTTCCTTTGCCCTTTCCATGTATTGGAATTGACCCGACCAGCCGAGCGAATAGCCGGCGGGAAGTGCGACCTTTGCAGCCACCACGCGTTGCGCTTCCTCGACATACGACGCCAGATCGCGGCCGGTGATATCGACGTAAATCCAACCATTCAAGCGTGCATCTTCACTGCGGATCATCGGCGGCCCATCGACGATATCGATGCTCGCAAGCCGTGCCAGCCGCACCTGCGCGCCACTTGAAGTGACGACCGGAAGGTTCCTCAGGTTCTTTACGGAATCACGATAATCGCGCGGGAAGCGCAGATTGATCGGATAGCGTTCAAGGCCCTCGACCGATTCGGAAATCACCGAGCCGCCGATGGCTGAGCGCACGATATCCTGAACGTCGGCAACACTCATGCCGAATCGGGCCGCTTCTTCGCGGCGCACATCGATTTCGATGTAGCGACCGCCGACCACGCGTTCCGCATATACAGAGGCGGTGCCCGGCACCTCCTTGAGCGCGAGCTCGATGGCTTCGCCAATTTCCGCAATCGTCTTGAGATCCGGACCCGCGACCTTGATGCCGAGCGGCGTCTTGATGCCGGTCGCCAACATATCGATACGGTTCTTGATCGGCATCACCCAGATATTCAAAATGCCGGGGAGCTGTACGATGCGGTCGAGTTCGGCCCGAATGCTCTTGGTCGTCATGCCTTCGCGCCACTGGGCACGCGGCTTGAGCCGGATGGTAGATTCGATCATGGTCAGTGGTGCCGGATCGGTTGCAGAGTCGGCGCGTCCCGCCTTGCCGTAGACGGTATCGACTTCCGGCACGGTAGCAATGAGTTTGTTGGTCTGCTGCAGCACCTGTCGTACCTTACCGATCGAAATTCCGGGAAACGTACTCGGCATGTAGAGTATGTCGCCTTCATCGAGGTCGGGCATGAACTCGGCGCCCAGGCGCGTGGCCGGCACCACTGCCGTCAAGGAGACCGCCGCGCAAACAATCACCACCATGAGGGGATGACGCGCGGTGAACGTGAGGAGCGGTCGATAGACCGCCCGCAATATCGCCGATATGGGGTTTTTGTGCTCCGGCAGAATGCGCCCACAAACGAAATAACCCATGAGTACGGGCACCAAGGTGATCGCCAGAATTGAGGCCGCTGCCATAGAGTAGGTTTTCGTGAAGGCCAGTGGTTTGAACAGCCGCCCCTCCTGAGCTTCAAGCGCGAACACCGGCATGAAGCTGACGGTAATGATAAGCAGTGAGTAAAAGATCGCCGGGCCGACCTGCCGCGCCGCTTCCCCCACCAGCCGCCAGCGGTCGGCAGCGTTCGCGGGCGGCGATTGCTCGAAGCGGCGGTGTACCGCCTCGAGCATGACGATCGCACCATCCACCATCGTCCCGATAGCGATGGCGATGCCGCCTAGCGACATGATATTGGCATTGATCCCTTGCAGATTCATGACGATGAAAGCGCACAAGATGCCGAGCGGCAAGGTCAGGACGATGACCAGCGACGATCGCAGGTGCAGCAGGAAAAGTGCGCACAACAGCGCGACGACGACGAACTCCTCCGTCAGCTTTTCCTTGAGGTTGGCCACCGCGCGCTCGATCAACGATGAACGATCATAAGTCGTCACCACCTCGACGCCCGGGGGCAGACTGCGCTTCAGGATTTCGAGCCGCTGCTTGACCGCATTGATTGTCGCGAGCGCATTCTCACCCCAGCGCATAATGATGACGCCGCCAACGGCTTCGCCCTCGCCATTGAGTTCTCCAATCCCGCGCCGCATCTGCGGTCCGATTTCGATGATCGCGATGTCATCGAGCATTACCGGCGTACCGTTCGCGAGGCGGCCGACAGGAATTGCGGCCAGATCTTCTACTGAGGATACATAGCCGCGCGCGCGAATCATGTATTCGGCTTCGGCGAGCTCGATGACGGATCCCCCAACTTCCTGATTGCCAGCGACGATGGCGCGCCGGACTTCGGTCAGGGTCAAATTAAAGATCCGCAATTTTTCCGGATCGACCGTCACCTGATACTGGCGCACCATGCCGCCGATGGTCGCGACCTCGGCGACGCCCGGTACGCTTTGCAGTTCAAACCTCAAGAACCAGTTCTGCAGGCTGGTCAGATCCGCAATGTTGTGCCGCCCGCTGCGGTCAACGAGCGCATACTGATAAACCCAGCCAACCCCGGTCGCATCAGGTCCCAGCTCAGGATCTGCCGATTCCGGCAGCTCGCCGGCAACCTGGCTCAGGTATTCGAGCACGCGCGAGCGCGCCCAATAGAGATCGGTGCCGTCCTCGAAAATGACATAGACATAGGAATCGCCGAAAAACGAATAGCCGCGAACGCTTATCGCGCGTGGCACTGCCAGCATCGCGGTAGTCAACGGATAGGTCACCTGGTCTTCCACCACTTGCGGGGCCTGACCGGGGTACGGGGTCTTGATGATCACCTGCACGTCCGACAGATCCGGAATGGCGTCGAGCGGGGTGCGTAGAATACTGAACACACCAGCCGCCATTAAGATCATGGACACCAGCAGCACGATCACGCGGTTATCGAGCGACCATTGAATGACGCTTGTAATCACGGTGATGGGTCCGGCGGTTTGAAGTCGATCGGCGAACGTCCACCCTCAGCGGGGTCTTGTGCATGTTCACGGTCGCCGGAGATGATTTCGCCACTTCCGGTTCCCGCAGACAATCGCAAACTGGCGCCGGCAAAACTACTTTCCGAATCGATCAGGAACTGTCCCGAGACGACGACCAGTTCGCCTTCTGCAAGCCCGGCGACGATCTCAATCATGCCGTCCGCCTCGGCGCCGCTCTCGACGGCGGCGGGCCGGAAACGCCCGTCACCGTATGCAACGATAACCCGCTCCTCGCTCCCGGTACGTATCAACGCCGTGCTGGGAATCACCAAAGCGGGCGGCCGCGCCACCGACTCTATCGACACGGTCATGAACATCCCGGGCTTCAGTCTCCCGTCCTTGTTCTCAATCAGCGCGCGCACCGGAATAGTGCGGGTTATGGGATCGAGATTGGGATAGATGTATTCGACCTGTGTCGTGATGCGTTCACCCGGCGCGAACGCCGTACGGGCCGTCACGCGGGCACCGACCTCAACCAGATCCGCATGGGACTCGAAGACATCACTGATCAACCACAGTTGATCGAGTTCAGCGATGACCATGATGTCGGAATCGGGTTTGACGAACTTGCCGTCCGCAACGTTGAGTTGAGCGACGACGCCGCTGCTCGGCGCGTAAACGCGCACGTTCTGCTGAACCTTGCCGTTTTGTTCGAGTGCATCGATCAGCGACTTCGGTATAGCCAGCGCGCGAAGACGATCACGGGTCACCGCGATGAGTTCCTTGCGGCCACTCTTCAGCGTCTGGATAAATTCGGCCTGCGCTTTGACGAGATCCGGCGAATACACCTCGAACAACAAATCACCGCGCCGCACGCGCTCACCTTCGGCACGCACGGCAAGACGTCGAATCCACCCCGACGCACGCAAATGTACGTGTGCGACTCGTTCATCGTTATATTCGATCCGTCCCACGGTTCGAATCTTCTCGCGTAGAACCTTGCGCTCGACGACCACGGTCTGGACACCGAGATTATTGATCAGCGATGGTTCGATGCGGACAGCGTTGTCGCCGCCTGCTTCACCCTGGCGGGCATGGACCGGAACGAGATCCATGCCCATCGGTGAAGTACCCGGACCATCGCGCCGGAAACTCGGATCCATCGGTGCGACCCAATACAGAACCTCAGGATCACCCTCCCCGCTTTGCATCGCTTGGCCGCGATTGAGCTCACTTCTGAACAGCGTGGCGGCCACTCCAAGCACTACGCCAAACCCTATCAATGTAAGAGACCCGACGAGACGATTCATGTCAGCGCTCCCCCAACAGATAGGCCAGTTCGGCATAGGCCTTGCCAAGATCCGCCTCCAGCCGCTTCAGCTTGAGCCCGGTATCCAGCGCCGCCAGTCGCGAACGGATCAGCTCTGCAAAATCGGCGACCTGACTCTGGTAGCCGTCGAGCGCAGCCGCGGCGGTACCGTCCGCTCTGTCGACGACGATTTCGCGGTATAAGGCCACGCGCTCGGTAAATCTTTCGGCATCTGCAAGAGCGTGTTGTGTCTGTCGGCGAAGCGACAGCAAAATCGCATCGCGGTCAAGAATAGCGGCGGCGCGTTCCTGCTCGGATGCCGCAAGCTCACGGTCCTGACGTTTATCAGTGAAAATGGGCACTTCCACTGTCACCATCACGGAAGCGAAATCCGCGCGTCCGCCGCTGCGCATGCCATACCCGGCTTCCAGCGCCCAGCCAGGGTCGTACTGTTCGTGTGCCAGGCTTACGTCATGTTCGCGGCCGGTAATCGCTGCATCTTCCACGGCCACCGCTGGGTGGTCCACTATCAGTTCGTCAATGGTCTCTTGCGGCGGCAATGCGGGCCACGACGGTAACTCCCGTGCGACATCACGCGAAGCGTCGAGTTCGCCGATCAGGCGTCCCAGATCGGCACGGCGCCGCTGGATCAGGCGCTCGATTTCGAATGCGCGATCGTCGAGCAGGCTGAGTTCGAGTTCCGCGCGCAGCAGATCCTGATTATTTTGAAGACCCGTGGCGAAACTCGCCTGCACGACGTCAACGAGTTCTGCGACTGTAATGCGGCTCGCGTCGACGACGTCTCGTGCGTGCGACAGGTAATAGAGTTCGAGCCATGCATCCCGGGTCGCACGTGTGATCTCGCGCAATCGCAGCGACCGTCGCGCGCGCTCAAGCTGCGCTTCACTTTCGCGCCGGGCGCCAAGGATTGAGCGCGTATCGCCGCGTGGAAAGCGCTGCCGCAGGCCGGCCTGGATCTGGGTCATCGGCTCCTGGTCGTAGTCGAACGAGTCGACCGGCCAGTTGGCAAAACCGAATAGAACTTCGGGGTCCGGCAACTGCGCCGCGGCGACCGCTCGGTTTTCCAATGCCGCGGCGCGTTCATCGTGCCTGATCAAAGTCGGATCGGCCCGCGAAACCGCGAGGACCATCGCTTCCTCGAAGGTCAGCGGCACCGACTCGGCGGTAACCCCCGCGCTCCAGGCGCAAAGCATCGACGCCACGCACGCTATCAATAAGCTCGCGCCGTGATCCCGGTACTTAATGTTTCGATTCGATTGCGAAGCCGCTGGCTCGCGTGGTGATCGCTGTCTCATCAACGCCTCCTCGGGGTCTACGCCCTGGCGAAGTGCGGGAACGGATGTGTTCACAGCCGCGCATGAGCGCGGCCGACGAGGCAGGGTTGGCTAGATCAGCAAAACGACGTTCAAGCTAACCGGCGTCGGCCGCCTGAACTGTCGGAGACGGTGGACGGGTGTCGCACTACGATCTTGTGCAGACGCAAAGCTTGAAGCGAAATCTAAAGCGAACGGGCCCGGATTGAATGGTTCGAATGGCGTTTTCGATACGTCGGCCGGCGAGCCATCGTCGCATCCCGGACAGGCTTCATCACCAGCGACTTCCGGCGCGGGCACGTTGGAATGGCAATCGGATGCGGTATCGGTGATCACAGCTACGGGCGCGTCCAGGCCCGTCCAACCGGCGCAGACACAGGTAACCGGCGCGATGGCAACAGCGAGCGCAATCAGAGAAGCGGCGATTCGGCAGTGTTTCAACATGATTCAGGCTCTTGGGACAAGATTTACAGGCACGCGTTCAACTGTCAACTGTTAGCGCGTACCCCGTTGCCGAAGAATTGTTCGCTTTAGTCGTAGATTTTTTCGATGTCGAATTTCCGAACGGTCGACGCGCCAGGAAACAGAGCCCGAAAACTCGCGGAAAACCCGCTCTTTTGCCGCCATGCGAAGTAGTTGTCGTAATCCTTGCGCGAGCGCCATCGCTCGTAGACGATGATATTCGCGTCGTCGTCCTGGTTTACGAGCAATTCCAGGCCCTCACAACCCTCGAATGCTCGCGTATCATCGAGCGCTTCGCGAAGTGTCTCCAGGACGGCGCCGCGAGTCTGGGCCGTCGCCGGAATGTCCAATATCACGATTGTCGTCACGCGGATCTCCTGTTGGACCAGAGCTCAGATTAACATCTTGCGACCGCGCCCGGTGCGCGTAGCCTGCGCCTCCTAATTGGACATAAAATGGCCTAAGGCTTCGAGGGGAGGATCTTAAGGTGTTTGAGCTGGGCTGCTTCCACAATGGTTCGAGCGATCTGCCCGTAATCTACAACGCCGACGGATTAGCGATCTCCGACGGATCCCTAGCGGATGCGCACGCGGCGGCGCAACGCACCACCGTCAACCACGTGCGTCAGGGCATACTCGCCGAGAAGTTGGGCTACGACTACTGGTTTCAGACCGAGCACCATTTTCAGCCTGAAGGCGCCGAGTTTTCGCCGAACCCGTTGTTATCCGAGACGGCCATAGCGGCCCACACCCATCGCATCCGCCTCGGCCAGACTGCAAACATCATCACCTGGCACCATCCAGTCCGCCTCGCCGAGCAGATCGCGATGCTGGACGTGCTGAGCGGCGGCCGAGTCGAATGCGGGATCGGACGCGGTTACCAGCCGCGCGAGAACGAGACGCTGGGGCGGCCCTACGGCTCGACGATTCAGGATCAGGAACGGAACCGCGCGGCCTTCGAGGAAGCATTCGAGATCATTATCAAATGCTGGACCGAGCTTTCGTTCTCACATCGCGGCGAAAACTTCTCTATTCCACCGCGCTACACCAAGTGGAATCACGCTCACACGAAGGCTTATTTCGCGCAGGAGAAAGTCGAGCGCGGTATCGAAGACATATTGAAGCTCGGCGGCCCTGATAGTTATGCGGGTGGCAATCCGGTGGTTGCAACGACCACGACCCTGAAAGAAATCAGCGTGTTTCCGCAACCGATACAAAAGCCCCACCCCCAACTTTGGCAGCCGCTGACCAGTCCACGCTCGATCCGCTGGGCGGCTGAACACGGCGTCAACGGCTATTTTGTCGGCGAGGCAAACGACCAGCTCGCAAAAAATATCGAGATCTACTACGACGCTGCGGAGAAGGCAAAGTGGCCCGACCGCCTCGGCCGCGGGGCGCTGCGTTACGGTTGGGATACCGAGAAGCGGCGCGGCGTCGGGATCGCACGCTTCATCCATCCGATCCTGCCGGGCCGTGACGATGCGCGCGAGCGCGAGCGTCTGAAGCGGGGACTCGAACTGCAGTTCGATTACATCGGCCCCTTCTTCGAAGGCCTGCTGCTGCCCGTCGGCGAGCGCGTTACTGCCGAAATGTTGATCGAGGGGGAAATCGCGCTCGTCGGCAAACCCGATGAACTCATCGAGAAGATCATGAAGCTCAAGGAAGCCTGCGGTTACGAAGACCTGATGTTCGCCGGGCTCTTCGAGAAGGCGGGCTTCGAAGGCCACGAGATCGAGGACTTGATGCAATACTTCGCCGAGGAATGTGCGCCGAAGCTTCGCGACGCGTGTGGCGGCAGTCCACAACGGGATACGAGCGGCGTGCCCGAGCTGGTACCGGAGCTCGGATCTCGCGCGGAGAAATCTTCTCTCGAAGCCGTATCTCGATAACTCCGAAAACACCGCAGCGGTGATAGAAACCGCCCCTAGCAAAATCAGTACCGAGATCGCCGGAGGAAGATTCAATGAACTTTGGCTTGCTACTTGCCTTCCGCAGCCCGAAACAATGGTCGCGTCCGTTTAACGAGATATACGCTGAACATATCGAACAGGCGGTCTATGCGGAGGAACTCGGCTACGACACGATCTGGACCACCGAACATCACTTCTCCGAAGACGGCTGGTCGCCAAGCCTGCTGCCGATCCTGTCGGCAATCGCCGCACGGACTTCGACCGTCCGCCTTGGCACCTTCATCATCGTGCTGCCTTTCCATCACCCGGTACGAGTCGCCGAAGATGCTGCGACGGTCGACATCATCTCGAACGGGCGTCTGGATCTCGGTGTGGGTCAAGGCTACTGGCTCAGTGAATTCGCGAGCTTCGGAGTTTCGCGCAAGCAGCGCGCCTCGCGCCTGACTGAAGGTGTCGACATCATCAACAAATGCTTCACCGAAGAAAGCTTCTCCTACGATGGCAAATACTGGCAGCTCGAGGACATCGAGTTGAGCCCGCGTTCGATCCAGCAGCCCAATCCGCCGATCTGGGTCGCAGCGATGGCCGAGAACTCAGTACGCCGGGTGGCACGCCTCGGTTACCACCTCGCGGGAAGCGGTGGCGCCGATCTGCAGCAATACTACGACGACGAACTCGTCAAGCTCGGCAAGCGCGTAGAGGATCACCACATCGCGCAGCTCCGCGCGGTATATATCGCCGAAACCCGGGAGCAAGCATGGGACGATTGCGAGCAACATCTCTATTACATGATGTCGCTTTACGACCGTCGCTACAAAGAAGCAGACGATATGAAATGGGGCTCGGCCGTCATGTCCGCGCCGGAGGTCCCGCCGATCGGACAGCTTCGCAACGCGAAAGACTTATCCTTCTTCCAGGCACCGTTGATCATCGGCACACCCGATGACGCCATCGCAGAGATCGAGCGCTACACCGCAGAAACCCGCTGCACACACCTTTGCATGTGGATGCAAATGGCGGGCATGCCGACCGAGAAGGCCAGAAACTCCATGGCTTTGTTCGCACGAGAAGTCATGCCCCATTTTCGTAACGGCTGACCAGACTATGAAAGTGTGTCCCTTTTTTCCCGGACCTACGGCCGGTTCAAACCGACGGGCAGCGGCTGGGTGGTACCGCTCGCGGACCAGCCCAGATCCCTCTGCATGGCCTTGAGCTCTCGGATCCGATCGAGGGTCAGTGGATGGGTGCTCATAAAGGCAGGTAGTTCTCCCACGGACTCACTGGCAGGCTCCAGCAACACTTCATAGAGATCCATCGCACCGGCGGTGTGTCCGTACAGTTTGTTCACAGCCGCCAGGGCTTCACGGTCGGCCTCCTGCTCTTGAGCGCGGCTGAAGGTCAACAAGGTCAAGCCACCCGCGTCGTTGACCACGCTCGAGGCCGTATCGCCCCCCTCGATACCTACTAAGGCCATCACGGAGAGCGATACCATCGCGACCCGGCCGAGGCTTCGAATGGGATGGCGGTGCTTGATGTGGGCGATCTCATGGGCCATGACCATGGCCAGAGCATTCTCGTTGGGCAACCGGGACACCAGGCCGCGGTACAGGATAATGTGTCCGCCGAAGGTCGCGGCGGCGTTGACTATTTCCGAATCCTGATAATGAACCGTGATGGTCATGTCGTCCGGCAAGTCCATGGCCTCGGCAATACGCCCGGCCAGAGGCTGGAGTACCGCGTCAACGGGATGGCTCTCCGGCACGCTGCCCGGATAGGACGACACCATCGCCTGCTCGTAACTGAAGGGAATACGCCGGGCCAGCAGATCGGCGGAAAAGCCGAGCGCCATCACCACGACCACGATGCACAGCAATACGCCCCCGGAGAGCACCGCGA
The DNA here is from genome assembly GCA_963662545.2 of Gammaproteobacteria bacterium. Taxonomy (GTDB): domain Bacteria; phylum Pseudomonadota; class Gammaproteobacteria; genus JAYYZW01. The sequence goes on along the minus strand of CAXXLL010000002.1, from coordinate 1,257,551 downwards.
ACTCTTTGAGGGGATGCTCCTCAGTGGTGTTAATGCCCTCCGGTAGTTTCGGGTTGGAGTACTCCAACGCGCGGCGCTCTTGATTGGTTCCGTGGGTTGCGGCCTTCAGCCCGGAATCAAGGCCGTGCCGTAAGCGAGCACTTCCACGGATCCGATGGCGTTCCGCCGGCCCTTGGAGATGGAAGCCGTCTCGAGCTTGACGTTGAATACCATGGTCGCACCCTGTGAATTCGCCTCGGCCTTCATACGCAGGACGGCTTCGCGGCGAGCGCGATCCAGCAGCGTCTCATAAGTGGTGATCCGCCCGCCCACCAGATTGCGCAACCCTGCCACGAAGCGTTTGAAATAATCGACCGAAACCACCACGCTGCCGGTCACCAGACGCGTGTCACCGCGGAAATCCGTAGGCAACACCTTGGAGGCGATGGCCGGGATCCCCCGGAGCGTGTCTTCACGCTCCAGTATCGACCGGTAATGGCGATGTTCCGCAATTCGGCCCGTGATGTAGCCCAGGATCAGCAGGGTCAGAAATATGAGAAGTTCCATCGCCCGCTACTCCAAGACGACCGCGGTCCCGTAGGCAAGCATCTCCGCCGCCCCTTGGGCCACCGACGAGGTGGAAAAGCGGATATTCAGTATCGCATTAGCCCCCGCGGCCTCGGCTTGTTGCTGCAGGCGCTCCAAGGCCTCGGCCCGGGACTCCTGTAGCAGCTCCGTGTAGCCCTTTAACTCGCCGCCGAAAATGTTCTTCAGCCCCGCCATCATGTCCCGCCCGACGTGCTTCGCGCGCACCGAGCTGCCCTGGACCAGTCCGAAATGCTTCGCGATGGTCTTCCCGGGCACCGATTCCAATGTCGTCAACAGCATGAATGCTCCCCTCGCCTCAGCGCTAAGCCGACCGTTCCGGGCGGCGCCGAAAGGCAGAACGATTTCATTCCCATCATACAAAAACCGGGCAATGGAAGAACTCGGCGGCGACTCTGGTAAGAATTTTGTTAGGGATTTTTAACCACAGAGATCACAGAGTGCACAGAGAAATACCCAATATTTAATAGATAAGCTCTGTGATCTCTGTGGTTAATCTATTTTCTTGGTGTTCGCCGTGTCCTTCGTGCTTAGTCTTGTCACCCCAAAATCTTCGCGCTCAGGCTCGCCATATAGTACGGTGCCCGACTCCGGCATCGTCTAGCCCCGCTAATTCTAAGCTTCGATGGTGCAATCAGGCCGACAGTTATTTATAGTTGCGTTGTCGCAGTTACGGAAACGCAAATACGCAGGGTGGAGGGCAAGGTGGCGCAGAGCAATCGACATCGCTTGATCATCATCGGAGCGGGATCGGCCGGCATCTGTATGGGGATCAGCCTGAAAAATGCCGGTATCGAGGATTTCGTGATTCTGGAGAAAGCGGACGATATCGGCGGCACGTGGTACTGGAATCGTTATCCGGGGGCCGGTTGCGATGTTCAATCCCATCTCTATTCGTTTTCGTTCGAGCAGAAAAATGATTGGTCGCGGCCGTTCGCGGGGCAGGAAGAGATCCTCATCTATCTCAATGACTGCGCGGATAAGTATGGAGTACGGGCTCATGTCCGCTTCAATACCGCGGTTACCGCCGCACACTGGCGCGATGACCAGGAACACTGGCGCCTGACCACCGAATCGGGAGAGCAGCTCGAAGCTCAATGTGTCATCAGTGCTCTCGGTATGTTCAATAAACTGGTCATGCCGGCCATACCCGGCGTCGATGAATTCGAAGGCACGTGTTTTCATTCAGCGCGCTGGAATCACGATCATGATCTCAACGGTGAGCGCGTCGGCGTTATCGGTATCGCGGCGAGCGCGATCCAGTTCGTTCCGGAGATCGCGCCTATCGTCGGACAACTGCACCTTTATCAGCGCACGGCGAACTGGGTAGTGCCCAAGCCTAATACGCCTTATACGAAAAAGGAGCGGCAGCACTTTCGTCAAAACCCGGATGCCGTGATGGAAAGTCGCGAAGAAATCTTTAAAACGTGGAACACGCTGTGCACGTTTAAGGACAAGGCAGTATTGGCCGAAATTGAGAAGGCGGGACTGGAACGGATTGAAGTTGTAAAAGACCCCGATGTGCGCCGAAAGCTGACGCCCAATCATCCCTTTGGCTGTAAGCGCCCGTTGTTTTCCGATGTTTATTATCCGGTGTTCAATCGCGACAACGTCGAACTCCTGACCGAAAACATCGAACGCATCACGGCCAATTCGATCGTCACAGCCGATGGTGAAGCCCGCGAAGTCGACACCATCATCTACTCGACCGGATTCGAAACCACGACTTACCTTACCGCTCTCGATGTAACCGGACGTAACGGCCGGCGCCTCGAGGACGCCTGGAGCGATGGTGCTCAAGCGTATTACGGGATGACGACGAGCGGATTTCCGAACCTCTTCATGCTCTACGGACCCAACACCAATCAAGGTTGCATTCTTTTCATGCTGGAGCGGCAGGTCGAATACATTACGCGCCAACTCAAACGCATGGACGATGAAAATATTGTCTGGATTGACCTTCGCCCTACGGTCATGGCTGCTTTCAATGAGCAGATCCAGAAAGACATCAACACCGTCGACGTGTGGCAGGCCGAGTGCGGTAACGACTTCTACTATCGCGCGAGTTCAGGACGGCTGGTGACCCAGTGGCCGCATTCCATGGATGCATTCACCGAGCGTACGATGGAGGCCGGCGCGGAGGACTACGAAGTTAAAGTAATCGGCTGACAGAATGCTTCGTGATTCGTGAACATGGGGTCTTCGTTTATACGCAGGTCCAGTCACACCCCTAGACAGAGCAGGCTCTTAGGCTGCACCGTCGCTCGATCGGCGCCGAACGTATCGCCAGCCGATAAACTCCGGCAAGTAAGCAATAAAGGTTCCCATCGCGAATATCAGCCCGATCCAGTTCCAGTCGGTGTTCAATATCCCCAGACCCGTTAACCCAGACACCAAACCGAGGCCCAGATATAGCGGACCCGTAAGGTGACAGTGGAAGCGTCCGCAGCGTTTTGCGTTCACGACACAGGCTAAGCCCGCCCACGTAAATGCGACGGCTAGCAAATACGGTCGCCCAAGCGACCAAAATATTGCGGAAACGCCCAAGGCCATGGGGATACCCCACAAAAACCAAGAAGCCCTGGAAAGCACTAAATCATTAGGCGCACTCGAATTATCAGGCACCCCAAGAATCTCCGGCCTGAATCGGCGGACATTTAACAGAGCCATAAGAACAGAAAACACAACAGTCGCCGGGGAACGGTTTCAGTAATGATTCGCATGACTCACACTGGAAGAACCGCGTACAGGAATCGGTCGGCATGGTTTCCTCCTTTTTATGCCCACACGTCGGGCACGTGATCGTCGATTGCAAGATGAGCTCAGACATCGAATTTTCTTAACGCTTGCTATCGGGATTTATCGCCTGTCATTTTCCTACGTAGCCACTTGGCAAAAGCTTTAAGCTGGCACGCAAAGATCGATTCGCGCGACCTTAATCGCCAAGCGGCTGACCAATGCCGGCGGCGCGTAATGTATCGGCATTCACGCCACGTCCCGCACAACAATCGGCCACCTTGCCGTCGATTACTACCGCAGGAATCGATTTGATGCCGAGGTCGCGTGCGCGATCGGCAATCGACTTGTCTTGCATATCAAGCACCGTGACCTCGCAGGAGGGACAAGTGATCTCGTTGACAAGATCAATGGTGTGCTTGCAAATCGAGCAGCCCGCGCTGAATATTTCAATCTGCCGTTTCTCACTCATCACTTTTCTCCTAATTCAGTTGACAATTCCGTGTTTGAGGCGTCGCGACCACGTATTCCAAAGTGATGCGCCGATCAATAATCCGACGCCAAGGCAATCTGATTGACGCCGGGTATGCGGCCATAACTTGTAATCGTTGATTCCTAGCGGCTCCGGTATTGGCGCAAGTGCGTTCGTAGATCCGTTCAACTCGAACCATCGGCAAAATCCTCAATCTCATCGAGCGCGTCCAAGATTGGGCACTCACTGAGATCGCCCCTGCCACCGCATTTCTCCGCTAATTCCGTTAGAGCGTCGCGGATTCGATTTAGGTCACGTATTTTTTGCTCAATCTCGGATACTTTCTGCAACGCCTGAACCTTCACATCGGCACAGGAGCCATCCTGTGTATCGCGTAATGATAGAAGTGCATTGACTTCTTTCAGCGAAAATCCGAGTTCCTTGGCGCGCTGGATGAACCGCACGCGTTTCGCTGTCTCTGGGAGATATTGTCGGTAACCCGACGCACTACGCCGGGGCTCGGGAAGAAGCGCCTGTTTTTCATAGAATCGGATCGCCTCGACCGTCACACCCGTACGTTTAGCGATTTGACCGATGTTGAGATAAGTCATGATTTTCATCTCCGATGACAGAATAGACCTTGAAGTGTACTTCAGGGTCAAGCCGGCAGTCACTCGGCGGAGCGGCCCAGACCGACTCAGCGGTCATGGTGCGGAGCGGTTATGAACAACCCGGACGTAGGGCCGCTCAGTAGTCAATTACTGCTACGTGAGGTGGAAAGATCGGTGGATCTCCCGCCAAGGTGTGTCTCGCGGGAGGAGCTTAGAGTCTCAAGAATCAGCTCTCAGGGATTTGGCGAAAGAACTGAGAGTCGAACCCACTGCATACGCCTTCGCGTGTTCCACCGGATTTGAAGTCCCACGGAATCAACGAGCTACAGCACCTGGCAGCAGTCCCTGCCTTCGTACCCGACGGCCAGGCAATCAATGTGTGAACGAATATCGGGGAATGAGGAACTCACCCTTAGTGAATCAGAAAACTGGTCTCATTGGCTTGTTCCTTTATTCACCCATAGGGAGTGTGTAATGACTAATAAATTAATCGCAGTATTGACGCTCGTCGGCGCCATGTTCTTTGCTGGAAGTGCAATCGCTGGTGGCAAGGCTGGGACCCCGGGAGCGGGCAAGGGTTCCTCAAACGCTGCTGAACACCCGACCTGCCAGGGACATGGATTAGGGTTTATAAATAGCGGCCTCCACCCATTTCTAGTCTCGATTGGTGAGAAGGGTCTGGGTACGTTCTGGCAGAACCCGGCATTTTTTCCTGGTGACGGGCCGGGTGCGACGCCGGCGATAAGCTTGTTCTTCGCGCTGGACACGGTGGCCTCGCCCCCCGGCTTTGGCTGCGAAGAGGCATTTGCCGATTTTGGTATACCGGATAGGACGCATTAATAGACTGCAAAGATGACTCGTAGAGAATGGCTCCTTCGGGAGCCATTCTTTTCCATCCGTTCCCATAACCTCTCGATCGCTGCGTTCTGTGCGGCCGTAAAGATCTCAGCAAGAACGAAAGACAGTCCTGCTCGTAGAGACGCCCAAGCTCCCCAAATCTTGTGGAGGCATGAATATTTTGGTCTGAGCAATTGCACGTTTCGACCTCATTTCCAAGGTATCGCGGTGGTTAATTGCTGCGTTGACAGCGCGCCGCGCGAGTCGCGATTATTATCTTGAGAGTAGCGCAATCTCTGAGATCCATCAGCCATGCCACCCAAGTGATGGATCGCGACGGCGCCTGGAAGAATCGGAACGCAATTTTGCTTTAGGATAGCGTCCAAGGTCCGGGCGATTTGTGCGGATTCCGAAACGAAATAGAGCGCGAAGCCGCTGTTGACTCTTCGTACGCTTATAAAACCACGTATTCGGGCATGCTATTTCCTGTTTCCCTTATTGGCATTACAGAGCTGTTCAAAACCTGATGGATATGACCCGGTCTTCGCCACTGCCGAGGCGAGCATAGCCCCCCTGACGGATTCAGTATTAGCGACCGGCACCATCCAGACGGTAACCAGTGTCGAAGTCAGCTCGCAGCTATCGGGGCGGATCGATCAAGTTTCGGTCGACTTCAATGACCTGGTTACCGATGGACAACCGCTTGCCACCCTGGATCGCCAACGGTTTGCCTCGCGTGTCGAGGAACTGAACGCGGCGCTTGCGGTGGCAAACGCCGAAGCGGCGTCGGCTACCGCAGCGCTTAAAGGCGTAGAAGCGGAATTTGAAGAAGCGGAGCGTGACCTTGCTCGAAAGGAGGCGCTGTTCGAAAAGGGCAGTATCTCGATAAGTTTATTGGACGAGGCGCGCACGCGAAAGCGGCAAAGTCGTAGCGCCGTCTTGTCGTCGCAAGCGCAGCTCCAGACTAAGCGAGCCGCCATTTCTGTGGCACGGGCGTCTCTAAGGCAGGCTGAAATCGATCTCGAGCGGACCGTGATTCGTGCGCCGATCGACGGCATCGTAATAAAGCGGAGCATTGAACCAGGGCAGACGGTCGCGGCCAGCCTGGAAGCGCCGGAGCTGTTTGTCATTGCCCATGACCTCAAACTCATCGAAGTCCACGCCAGCGTGGATGAGGCAGACATCGGTAAGATCCGCGCCGGTCAGTCCGTCGTGTTTCGTGTTGATGCTTACCCAGAACGAAGTTTCGAGGGACGCGTAAGCCAAATACGCAAGGCGCCGGAAATAGTGCAAAACGTGGTGACCTATACGGTAGTGATTGATGCGCAAAATCCGGACGAGCTCATGCTCCCCGGCATGACGGCCGTGGTTGAGATTATCAGCGCGGCAGATCGTAAAGTACTCCAGATTCCGAACGCGGCATTGCGGTTCGAGATGCCGACGGGTATGAGCAAACCTAGTACTGCCCAGGCGCGACCGGAAGGTTCTGCGAAGGTGACCGTTTGGGCAATCGGCATCGATGGCGAGCCGGAACAACGAAACCTCGAAATCGGCTACTCCAACGGTGAATTCACGGAAGTTTTGGCCGGCAGCCTGGCGCCTGGAGACAAGCTTATCATTGGGTACCGCCACTAGCGGTCTGTGCTGGGCGGGGCATTTAAGTGTCCGAGGTTCTTTATCGAGCTAATCGTCTCAGCAAGGGATACGGACCATCCACCGCGATTATTCCGGCATTGATAGACGTCTCTTTTACTATCCGTCCCGGTGCATTCACGGCAATCACCGGACCGTCCGGCTCGGGAAAATCCACACTACTCAATCTGATGGGATTTCTCGATAAGGAGTTCGGCGGTTCACTCAGCTTCTGTGGCCACGATCTAGACACCCTGACCAGTACCGAGCTTGCAAAGCTTCGCAATCTAGAGATCGGATTCGTATTTCAATCATTTCAGCTGCTTTCGCGAAGTTCCGCTCGTGAAAACGTCGAATTACCACTGCTCTATTCAGGTACTAGCTCGAAAGATCGCCGAGACCGCGCTGACGAAGCGCTCAGGAAGGTCGGCCTCGACCATCGCGCGACTCATATGCCGTCGCAGTTGTCCGGTGGTGAACAGCAGCGGGTCGCCATCGCGCGCGCTATCGTCAACAACCCCAAGGTAATCCTCGCGGATGAACCGACCGGATCCCTCGACAGCGTTACGGGCGACGAGATCTTGCGTTTGCTTGGCGATCTGAATGAGCAGGGAACGACTTTGATCATCGTAACTCACAGCGATGATGTGGCAGGTAGGGCAAACGAGCGAATTGTGTTGAAAGACGGCTATTTAAATAAGGAGGGACTATGACTAACGTGGGCGTTGTGTGCGTGAACGGACCAATATTGTGACCAGGCCGTTTGCAGCCTCATGAATATTGTCGACCACCTTGGACTGGCCCTGGGATCATTGAGGAGACACTCGCTCCGCACGACCCTGACAATGCTTGGGATCATCATCGGCGTTGCCGCTATCGTCGCGATGGTGTCGTTCGGTTTAGGCGCGAGGAGCCAAATCGACGCGGAGATTTCGCGCCTCGGATCGAACATGTTAATGGTCGTACCAAATACTCGAATGACTGACGGCCTGAGTTCTGGTACGGGCGGCCAGCACACGCTCACGGAAGCCGACTCGGCCGCAATTCAAAGAGAAGTTTACGGTGTTCGAGTTGCAGTTGCAGGCGTCACAGGCAAAGTTCGGACCGTTTACGGCAATAGAAACTGGCGAACCAATCTGGCCGGCACGCAACCGGGTTATCTCGCCGTCCGCGACTAGGATATCAGACTGGGCCGCAACTTTACGGACGCGGAGGTAGCGTCTTCTGCAAAGGTCGCCGTAATCGGGCAAACGGTAGCCGAAAGATTATCACCCGAACACGCGATACTCGAAACGATAATTAGAGTCCGTAGCGTGCCCTTCCGCGTGATCGGGATCCTAGAGCCCAAAGGCTTCTCCGTCGTCGGTGGCGATCAAGACGACGTGATGATTGTACCGATGTCGAGCGCTAAATCGCGGCTCGTGGGTGGGTATCATCAGGTCAATAGGGCGGCTGTTGCATTCGTTTTAATTAAAGGAGAGAAATCTGTAAGCCTCACGGACATCCGGGATTCCGTCGAGCGGGTTCTGAAGGATAGGCATCGAATTCCGGACGGCCGAGATAACGATTTCCTCGTTCGCGATCCGGCTGCGGCTTTGTCTGCGCGCAAAGAAGCGTCAAAAACCTTGACGATCTTGTTGGCGTGCGTTGCCGCCGTCTCGCTTGTTGTCGGCGGCATCAGCGTGATGAATATCATGTTGGTGTCCGTGGTGGAGCGAACGCGGGAAATCGGGATTCGTATATCCGTCGGTGCCCGCAAGAAAGATATTCGCCGACAGTTTCTAGCCGAAGCAGCAGGGGTCACCATCGTAGGGGGCTTTGCCGGCGCTGCACTAGGCGTCGTGATCGCATACATTGTGGGAGGCATTACCGGATGGCAGGTCAGGATCGACCTTGTCTCGCTCATCGGGGCGGTTCTGTTTTCAGGCGCGATCGGCATATTTTCCGGTCTATATCCTGCCATACAGGCGTCCAACATGAATCCCATCGAAGCGCTCCGGCGAGAATGAAGGAGCGTGCCGTAATTTAGCCCGAACACGTCTTCGCGCGTTCCACCGAATTTGAAGTCCAGGGGACCCACCGGGAGGCGATGCCGTTCCGCCTCGAAGTCTCAGTAAGGAAATTGGGTCAGGCGTTGGAGCGGTGCCTCTACGTCAGCCAGGCACCGCTCGCGTTCGAGCGGTAGCCGAGCGCGGAATAGGCGGCGTCGATCAGGGACTGCCCACGCTCGTTCATCAACAACCCCGTGCCCATGCGGTTCATGGTGTAGCCGAAACTCATCCGGCAGTCGGGATCGGCGAACCCGACCGAACCGCCGGCGCCGACATGGCCGAACGCCGACTCGCCGAAGCAAGAGGCTGGAATTGACTGTCGCTGCTACCCGCCGGTTGTCCACCCCACGCATGAAACCGAGCCCGAACCGCGTTGGCATCAGGAGGGTCGCGTCGTCATGCGAGGCCATGCTGACTCTCGCCATGCGCGCGAGCGTGTCCGTCCCGACGAGACGGGTACCGTCGCACATACCGCCATTGGCGAGTGGCGCGTAGAGGCCGGCCAGCGCGCGGCCATTCGCAATGCCGTTGGCCGATCCGACCTCCGCCGCATGACATTCGCGCGTGTTGACCTCGAGCAACGGAAAGTCACGCATGAAGTAAAACGTCGTGGATTCCGGCTCATTGAGCGCTGCCTGGATGAAGCGCGTCGCCATCCAGGGCTCGTCCGGCTCGGCCTGAATCATCGGTGCCACCCGGGATTCGAAGACAGCCGGCAAGCCGATCCAGAATTCGAGGCCGAGGGGACCCGCAAGTTGCTCTTGGAAAAACGCGCCCAGGCGCTCTTTAGCCGCGCGGTGAATGACCTCTCCCACGGTCCACGCCATCGTAAAGCCGTGGTAGCCGATGCGCGTACCGGGCGTCCAAAAAGCCGACTCGTTGGCTACGCGCTCGACCATATAAGCGTAGTCGTAGAAACCGCCTGCGCGCACGGGCTCTCGCAAGTGCGGGACGCCCGCGCTGTGATCGAGCGTCATCGACACCAGCGTGCCTTCCTTGCCGCCGGCCGCGAACTCGGGCCAGTAATCGGTCACCGGGGCGTCGAGATCGAGCACGCCGCGATCCGCCAGCAGGTGTGCGCAGAGCGACATCGCGCCCTTGGTCGATGAAAACACAGTACACACCGTGTCTTCCTGCCAGGGGTCCCCGTCCGGGGTCTTCCGGCCGCCCCACAGATCGACCACCTTCCGGTCGTCGAGGGTGATCGAAACACTGGCGCCGATCTCGTCGCGCTTTTCGAAGTTTTCGATGAAGGTTTCCGATACCGCTGCGAAGCGCGTATCACAGGTGCCCGCGACCGGTCCGGCTGTGGTATCTACCGAAATAGTCCGACTCATTCGTTCTCCCCAAGGGTGCTCAAGGCGACGCCGGGCATCGGCAGCCGTTCAACCGCCGTCGACGCGCGAAGGATCGAGTATTTTTCTCACCGGTCCGTGCCGGCGCGTGTACCCGATGCGATCGAAGTATTCGAGGATATCGACCACGGCGTTACGCCCGATCCCCGACAGGTTGCGGTAGTCGGCAACACTGAACACGCCATCAGGATTAGCCTGCACGAGATCACGAACGATCGCCACCAGGCGTTTCATCGTCGCCGGTAGAAAATAGCGCTTGGCGTTCACCTTGACCAGGTAAGCCTGCTGCGCGGAGCGGTCGAGAAAGTCCCGCAAGTCTTCGAACTTCATGCCCAGCGAATCCAGCATGTCGTGCACCACCGGCACCTTCAGGTCAGATGGATCGAGCAGAGGATGAATCCGTTGCCACAGCGCTTCGTCCTGCGGCGAGCGCGTCGGCGTATAGCCTGGCAGGCGGAACGCGCCGGCTTCGCGCACGATCGCGCGGTCTTCGATCAACTCGGCGAGGACAGCGTTCAAGAGGTCCGCGGAAGGCGGCATTGGCAGTGCCCGGGCGAGCGAGGCTTCGGTCGCGCCCTTGTGATCGGGCGCTTCCTCATGCATGGCTTGCAGCGCGTCCAGCACGCCGGACTTCAAGGATTGCCACCGCTCAGCCGGTATGCCGACGGTGCCGGCGGACGACCTGATTGACATCATCGGCAACCCGTCGAAGAGTTCGCCCGCCTGCCCGGCCGTCAGGTTCCATGAATGCGCGAACCGCTCGAGTTCGATGCCTTCCGGCAGGCAATCGAGGCTGCGCCGGGCAGCAGCGCCGGCATTCTCCAACGCCATCGCATCGAGATAGGCCATGCGCACGGCGCGCGTGCGTCCCCGCACGATCGGGAGCGGGTCGAGGACGCGGCCGCCGCCCATCGTGCGGCGCGCGGACTGGTCGCGGAGAATAACGGCATCGCCGCGCACGGCGTGGATCTCGCGCTCGAGCATGATCTGCACCCGCCCTTCTCCGCCCGCTTGTATGGCATTGCCGTCCAAGGTGACGACGCGGCCAATGGTATCGGTCGCGCCTACGTGAACGTGCACGGGCGTACGATTGCGCAACGCGCGCGCTTCACTTTCGAGCACGTGGATGTTCGCGTCGAAACGTTTGGTCGCGAACGCGGCGCCCGCCGCCACGATCCAGTCGCCGCGATGGATCTCCGCCTCGCGCAACCCGGCTCCCGTGATGTTGAGCGCACAACGCTGCCCGTTGAGGGCCGCATCGGCATCACTGTTCTGCGCGTGGATGGCGCGCACCCTGAGCTCGCCGCCGCTCGGTACGTGGTGGACCGATCCACCCACGCTGAGCTTGCCCGAAAAAACCGTGCCCGTAACTACGCGTCCCGTGCCCTTGAGCAGGAAACTGCGATCGATGGCCAGCCGAAAATTGCCGTCCTGGGAACGCGCCGGTAGATCCTTTTTGAGATCGAGGATCGCCGCGCGCAATGCATCTACGCCCGTACCCTTCATCGCAGACACCGGCACGATGGGACTCCCGGCAAGTCCTGTGGGCTCCATCATCTCGCGCATCGCATCAGACACCTCGTCGACGCGTTCGCTATCCACTCGATCGATCTTGCTTAGCGCGACAACACCCCGGCGGACATCCAGCAGATCGAGGATCGCCAGGTGCTCGGCCGTCTGCGGCATGGGACCGTCGTCGGCCGCGATGACGAAGAGCACGACGTCGATCCCGCTAACGCCCGCCACCATGGTACGAATGAACCGCTCGTGGCCGGGCACGTCGATAAAGCCGGTGGTCTCGCCATCGCCGAGATCGCGATAGGCAAAGCCGAGTTCGATCGTCAACCCGCGCTTCTTTTCTTCGGGGAGGCGATCGGTATCGACGCCAGTCAGCGCCTTGACCAGCAGCGTCTTGCCATGGTCGACGTGTCCAGCGGTCGTGATGATCATGCGAGCGGGTTCGAGTGGCTCACGTCGCGCAGTTGCTCGATGAAGCGGCGCTCATCATCGAGACAGCGGAGATCCATGACGAAAGCGCCATCGTCGATGCGGCCGATCACGGGTATGGGCAGGCGGCGAAACGCTTGTGCCAGGCGTTCGATCGCGCGGCCGCGGGCGGCGGGCAGTTCGACCCGCAATGCAAAGCTCGCTAAGAGATCGACCGGCAGGGCACCACTACCGATCTGGCTCTTGCAGGGAACGGCGTTGACCTTTGCTTTGTCGCCAACCGCGATTTGGAGGACCGGCACGAGATGCCGGGCAAGCGTCTCGATTTCGTCGGCGGTCCGTGTCAGCAAACGCAGCGCCGGCAGGCGCTCGGTTAAGCGCGCGGGATCTGCGTACAGTCGCAAGACCGCCGCCAGCGCCGCGATGGTCAACTTGTCGACACGCAGTGCGCGCTTCATCGGGTTCCGCTTGATGCGGCGAACGAGGTCACGGCGCCCCGCGATGATGCCGGATTGCGGTCCACCCAACAGCTTGTCACCGCTGAAGGTCACGAGATCGGCGCCGTCGGCCAGGGTCTCGACTACCGTGGGCTCTCGTGGCAGACCGTAGCGGGTGAGGTCAACCAAAGTGCCGCTGCCGAGATCGACGGCCATGGGAATGTCATGGGCATGCGCCCGAGCCGCCAGATCCTTCACCGTGACCTCGGCAGTGAATCCCTCGATGACGTAGTTGCTCGTGTGCACTTTCATCACCAGTGCCGTGCGATCATTCAGCGCGTGGTCGTAATCGGCCAGGTGGGTGCGGTTGGTCGAGCCGACTTCCACCAATTTTGAACCGGCGCGCGCCATGACGTCGGGGATCCGAAATGCGCCGCCGATCTCCACCAGTTCGCCGCGCGACACTGGCACCTCTTTGCGGCGCGCGAGTGTATTCAGCAGCAGCAACACAGCCGCCGCGTTGTTGTTGACCACGGTCGCCGCCTCGGCTCCCGTCAGGCGGCAGATCCAGTCTTCGAGGTGCGTGTCGCGATCGCCGCGGCGTCCAGTGTCGAGATCGTATTCAAGGTTGCTACCGCCGCGCGCGACTGTCGTCATCGCCGCGATCGCTTCGACCGGCAGCGGCGCGCGGCCGAGATTGGTATGCAGCACCGTGCCGGTGAGGTTGAAAACCGGTTTGAGACGGGGTTCGAGTAGCACGACAATCCGGTCGGCAGCGGCTTCGACCATCGCTTCCGGTGCCGCCTCGTCAAGCTCTGCTTCGCCGCGCTTGACGAGCGCCGCACGCACGTTATCGGCCACCTCGCGCAGCACGCTGGTCGTCAGTTCGCGACCGTAGCGTTCCGCCAGCGCTTCGCCGGGCTCGATGCGCAGCAGTTCGTCGATCGAAGGCACCGCCCGCAGCAATTCGTTTTTCGTGCGGTTCATGCTCATAGGCCCACTGTCACGGCGTGAATCTGCCGCCGCGTACCGCGACCGTCGCCGTCAGGTTTACGCTGGTAGCGTATTGCGCGCGGAAGGGAACTGATCAATGCCGAGTACGGCGCGGAAATCGCTGGTGGCCGAAACAGCCATGGCGTCGAGCGGGATCCCGATCGAATTGGCAATTCGGTCCACCATGCCGAAATTGGCGACCGTGATCGCCGCCTCGACGACAGCGCCCGCGCCCATTCGTTCGGCAAGCGCCGCGCGCGCGCGGTCGAGTACGCCACGGTCTTTGTTCCAGAATGCTTCGGCGTATGCAAGCAGGACATCTTCGTTTTCTACTCCCGTTTCGAGCGATCGATCGGTAACGCCTTGGAGTTCATAGTGCTTTGCCTTCGCCTGGCCGCTCTCCCGGAGCAGCATCACGTGCCAGCTGGTTCAGTAGAAACAGGTGTTCAGCGCGGACACCCGCGCGGCGACGAGCTCGACCTGGGAGCGCGCTATGGCGGGATCGTGGGTAAAATCGAAGTCCATGATCGTCTTCACGGAGCGGTACTGGACGTCCTCCAACGCGATGATCGATGCGCATTCGTCTGGCACCAGGCTCAGCGCACGCAATATGTTCGCGGCCCATTCCTTCCCGTATAGGCGCTTACCCGTCTCGCCGCCCGCCTCGCCGCTCGGGATCGTCGGCAGCCACGCACCTTCGTCGACCGCTTCGGCGGGCCGCACCCGCGACGGTTCACCTGCTACGACGGGTGGCAAGGCGGGCGCTTCGACCCCGAGGCCGCGCGCGAAATCGTCGACGTTCGAAAGGCGTACGGCAATAGCAACTGCTTCCACGTAAGCTTCCTCGCCGAGACCATCGGCCAGGGCGTCGTCGAGCAACGAGCGATCGATGGTTTCCGGCGAAACCGCGATCTTGCTCACCACACGGCGCGCGCTATCCGGCACCTCAGCAAGCTCGCTCGCAGGTTCCGGCGCATCGTCCTGAATACCGGCATCGCGCCGCGCCTTGCGCACGCTTTCTGCGAGAGCGGCGCGCTCCGCGCCCGACCACCACGTGCCGGGCCGCGACAACGATACGACGATGTCACGATGGGCTTCGTCGAGCTTATCGCGTACCGGATACAGTGAATCGTGATACAGGCTGGCCATTAGACGCCTCCATTTCGCCTGAACGACGGTCCGATTATAAGCCTGTTGGCGAGGCGGGCGCAGGCGCTCCCGCTATTCGATCACCGCCCGGTATACACCGGCGCACGCTTCTCTACGAACGCGCGCATCGCCTCTTTCGAATCTTCCGTCTGGCCGAGCTCACCGGTCATGGTCTGTTCAAACCGATAGCCGTCGCGCAGGCTCATTTCCTCGATCTGATTGAGCGCGTGCTTGGCGAGCTTGACTGCCAGCGGGCTCTTGGCGGCGATCTCCCGTGCGATGCCAAGCGCGGCATCCATGAGATCTTCGGGCGGCACACAGGCTTCAACTATACCGAGCCGATATAAATCCGGGCCGTAGACGCGCATCCCCGTCAACATCATGCGCCGCAACCGTGAATGGCCGAACAGGCGCTGCGCATGGCGCCCGCCGCCGAGGAGCCCCACGTCGATTTCCGGAAGCCCGAGGCAACCGCTTTCGCTCGCTATCAGGATGTCGCAGGACGCCGCGAACGCCAGCCCGCCGCCGAGTGCCGGCCCGTTGAGCGCACCGATGACCGGCTTTCTGCATTCCATGATGCTGTGGTAGGCCTCTCGCGCGCGTCGGCTGCGATGCCAGTGATCGCCGTGCTGCGGCTCGGTGCCGACCCGTTCCTTAATGTCGGCTCCGGCACAGAACACCTTGCCCTCCCCGCTCAACACGACGACACGGATATCGTCACGGTCACTGACCGTATCGAAGGTCGCGGTGATCTCCTCAAGCAACGGTTGGCTGTGCGCATTAACCGGCGGGTTGGCGAATTGAACGAGTGCGATGAAGTCCTCGATGAGGTCGAGTTTGACGAATTCCGGGTTCAAGCTTGTTTCTCCTGGCTGCGGTGCCCTGGGCCATTCCGCATGCCTCGTGGCGGGCCCGGTAATGCTAACAAATCTTCGGTGTGGCACCGCGCCATTCGCCACGGACAGGCATTTACTTGATTGCGGGCAGGCATTATTGTCTTTAGAAACAACGAGGGGATATCGACGCGGGCGATCACAACAAATGGCTTATTTGCGCGCAAGCGCGCTCCTACCCGACGGGAGCCACCGTAGGAGCGCGCTTGCGCGCGAACCGGATTTCGAGTCACAAGAGAATGATCAAGCAGAAGACATGAGCACAACCGATCAGCAAACCATCGACATGCTCCGCGACAGCGCGGAAGACTTCTGCCGGCGCTCGCTCGACGTCGGACGCCTG
The DNA here is from genome assembly GCA_963662545.2 of Gammaproteobacteria bacterium. Taxonomy (GTDB): domain Bacteria; phylum Pseudomonadota; class Gammaproteobacteria; genus JAYYZW01. Next base: position 1,241,510 of record CAXXLL010000002.1, on the reverse strand, counting down.
CGGGCGCTCCGCGGCGCGGCGCCCGCCTTCGATGGAAACGCCTGGCGCGATATGTGCGGTCTCGGATGGGCATCGGTGACCGTTCCCGAAAATGCACAGGGTCTGGGACTCGGCACCGCCGCGCTCGGGGCCATCTGTCGCCAGCTCGGGCGCGTGGTTGCGCCCGAGCCGATGATCGAATCATCCGCGTCCGCGGCGCTCCTAGCGATGGCCGCAACGCCAGGTAGCGATGAAATTCTCGCGCGGGTCGTAAGCGGTGCGGCGCTCGTCACGCTCGCCCTGATGGAAAGCGGAGAAGCCCCATCCGGCACGACGAAGGGCATTCAGGCCGTTGCTGAAGGGCGGGGCTTGCGCCTCGATGGCACGGCGAACGATCTCCCCTTCGCGCCTGATGCAGACGGATTCATCGTGCCCGTCCAGATCGACGACGAACCCGCGATCGTATACATCGCCGCCGGGACAAGCGGCGTCCGCGTTGCGTCGCGGACGCTCGCCGATGGCAGCACATCCGGCGATGTCGTCTTCGCAGGCGCGACATGCGACCTCGCGGACGTCTTGATACGCGGTGCAGAAGCAGATATTGCAATCGCGCGCACTCGCGAATCGGCGCGGCTCGCCGCCAGTGCTTACCTCGTCGGATTGGCTGAGGCGTTGTTGGAGATAACACTCGAGTATCTCCGCACGCGCGAACAATTTGGCCACGCCATCGGCAGCTTCCAAGCGCTGCAGCACCGGGCCGTCGATCTCTACATCCAGAAAACGATGGCCCAGTCGGTCATCGAGGAATGTCTCACCTTATTCGATGGCGCCACCGACGACGCAACGCGCGCCCGCGCCGCGAGCCGTGCCAAATACCGTGCGGGTGAAGCAGCGCTCCAGATCGCGCGGCAGGCCGTGCAGATGCACGGCGGGATCGGTTATACCGATGAATGCGACGTCGGCCTGTATCTCAATCGTGCGTTGGTGCTTGCGGCGCGCTATGGCAACGGGACGTTTCACTGCCGGCGCCTCGGCGACCTCGTCAAGGCGGACGACCGGCGCGAAGATCAGTCCGCACCCGGTACCGTCGTCGTCGACCCCCCCGACAGCGATTGGAATGCCCTCTCGGACGACGCCTTTCGCGCCCTCGTGCGCCGCTGGTTCGAAAGTGAATACCCCGCCGACATGCGCCATCCCTCGCGGCGGCCACGCTGGCACGAGATCAAGCCCTGGTACTTAAAGCTATCGGCGAAAGGCTGGGTTGCGCCCGCCTGGCCCGTCGAACACGGCGGCATGGGCTTGTCACCGACGAAACTCCTCATCTATTACGAAGAACAGGAACGCCTCGGGATCGCACGCGCGCCGGATATGGGGATCCAGATGGTGGGCCCGTTGTTGATCAACCACGGGACATCCGAGCAGTGCGCGCGTTTCCTGCCGACGATCCTCGCGGGCGAGGAGATCTGGTGTCAGGGTTATTCAGAACCGAACGCAGGATCGGATCTCGCCAGCCTCAAGACCGAGGCAGTGCGCGACGGCGACGAGTTCGTGGTCAACGGCCAGAAGACCTGGACGACGCTCGCGCAGGACGCGACCCACATGTTCTGCCTCGTACGCACATCCAAGGAAGGCAAGCAACAGGAAGGGATCAGCTTCTTCTTAATCGATCTCAACCAGCCGGGCGTGACGATACGTCCCATCCGCAATCTCGCGGGACACGAGGAGTTCTGCGAGGTTTTCCTGGACGACGTGCGCGTGGCCGCGGACTGCCTGGTCGGAGAGATCAATCAGGGCTGGACGATCGCTAAGGCGCTGCTCGGATTCGAGCGCATCTTCCTGGGCAGCCCCAAGCAGTCCCAGTACGTGCTCAACCGCTTGGAGGCGATGGCGATGGCCTGTGGACTTTACGAGAACGCCGCGTTTACGGACAAGCTCAATCGCCTCAAGCTCGACGTGCTCGATCTGGAGACGACCTATAAGCACTTCGCCGACATCGTGCGGCGCGGTGAGACGCTGGGGCCCGATGTATCACTGCTCAAGATCTGGGCGACGGAAACGTTCGCGCGACTGAGTGAATTGATGCTGGACGCCGCCGGATCCGGCGGCGCGACCGTGGGCAAGATCGATTTTAACGGCGCCGAGATCGACGTCCTGAGCCAGTTCTACAACGCGCGGCCGGCGACGATATACGCCGGCTCGAACGAGATCCAACGAAATATTCTCGCGAAGCACGTGCTGCGGCTGCCGGGCGCTTGAGCGATTCGGACCTCGAGGTCTATGCTGTCCCGGTTACGTAATTCGATGGAAAAGAGGAAAAAGGGACGGAGGGATTAATTTTTAATCCCTCCGTCCCTTTTTCCTCGTCCTTTTTCCTCCTTTTCCTCGAGGTACCTTAGTTTAGTTCAAGCTTATAGCCAATACCGTAGACGGAATGGATGAGCGGATGGCTCGGCAGCGCTTGGCCGAGTTTTCGGCGCAGGTTTTTGATGTGGCTGTCGACGGTGCGATCGGAGACGTCGCGAAAGTCATCGTAAATTACGTCGAGTAACTCGTCACGGCGATAAACGCGGCCCACATGGCGCGCGAGCGCCTGCAATAGTTTGAATTCAACTGGAGTCAGGTCGACGCGTGCGCCGTTGAGTTCAACGCGCATGCGGAAATCGTCAATTTCGATCAGCGGCGTCGTAGTGTTATCCTGCGCTGCCTTCCCAACCCGGCGCAGGATCGCTTTGACTCGGGCAACCACTTCACGCGGGCTAAACGGCTTGCAGACATAGTCGTCAGCGCCGAGTTCGAGGCCGAGCAGCCGATCGATTTCCTCCCCGCGCGCAGTCAACATGATGATGGGCACATTGCTCTTGGCGCGCACCTCACGACAGACCGACATGCCGTCCTTGTGCGGCAGCATGACGTCGAGCAGAACGAGATCGGGCTGGTGATCTCGGATTGCGTCGGTAGCGGCCGCACCGTCGTTGATGATAGTGGTGCGCATACCGGCGGCTTTGAGGTAGTCAGCGAGTAGATCGGCAATCTTGGCCTCGTCTTCGACGATGAGTATATGCATGATTAGTTTACGTCGCTAAGTGGGAGACGGATGATGAGCGCCAGGCCCCCAAAGTCCGAGCGCGCGGCGGTAATGTTGCCACCGTGCGCGGTGACGACGCGTTGACATATCGCGAGGCCGAGCCCCGAACCACCGAAGCAACGGTTGCGCGAGCTTTCAATGCGGGTGAACGGCTTGAATAAATCGTCGAACTCATCGGCGGCAACGCCCGGGCCGCTGTCTTCGATGCGTATTTCAGCCGCGTCGTCGATGCGGCTTAACGTAACCTGGATCTGGCCGGGTGTAGTGACGTAGCGGCAGCAATTTTCCAGAATATTGTCGACTAATTGCGACAAGCGACGGCTGTCCCCGGTGATCTCGAGGCGCGAATCGATATCGTAATTGTAGCTCAGCCCGGTCTGCTCAAAGCGGTGCGCGAAGCTGTTCAGGGCCTGCGTAATAATGGCGCCTGGCGAACACGGGGCAAACTCATAATCGAGCGTGCCTAGGTCGGCACGCGCGAGGTGGTAAAGGTCCTCTATAAGCTGCTCAAGGCGCTGCGTTTCATGTCCGAGTGATTCTATCAATCGTTGATCGTTCGGCCGTACACCGTCATGCACCGCATCGATTTCACCACGCATGATGGCGAGGGGGGGTACGCAGCTCGTGTGAGATATCGGCGAACCATCGCCTGCGTTCCGACTCGTTGTGCTGTAGCGTGCGGGCAAGAACATTGAAGTCATCGGCGAGTTGACCGATCTCGTCACGGCCTAACGGTGGTAGGCGGGTTTCGAAATCGCCGTCGGCGAGTTGGCGTGCACCGTGGCCAATCTGCTCGATTGGCGCGGCGAGACGTCGAGCCGTGAAGAACGCAACTCCAATCGACAGGACGCACGCAATGCCAGCCCCCGTCGAGAGGAGTTGGACCTGGCGCTGCACGAAGCGGACATCGCGTGCAGACACGGGCCCGGCATACGGTGGCGCTCCGAGCCAGCCGACCGTGCGGTTGCCAAACTCAATGGGCAGTACTCGGGCGCTTTCGGTAAAGCGTAAGCCACCCGCAACTATTACATGGTCGGTATCGTAAAGCGTAAATTTCCTCGTCCCCAGTAATCGTTGCAGATGAAACGAAGAAGGGCCACGCGACGCGCTTTCGTCATCGCGGTCGAGCGCTTTGCGATGTGATCCGAACACGATCCAGCGCCAGGTGTCGGGCGCATTGTGGAAAGCCATCCAATTGCCGTGCCGCTCATAGTGCCGAACGAGTTGCGCCGCAAGTTCTGCAAGGTGGAGGTTACGCTCGTAGTTGAGATACCGTTCAAAGCCGCTATCCAGATGCCAACGCACGGTGACGGCGAGAAAGCCTATGCTGGCCAGGCTCGCGATGACGATGGCGGCAAACAGTTTGTGAAATAGTCTGACGCGCATTGGCGCGTATCCTTATTGTCATAAACCAAGCGCGATGGTGCGTTACGGACCGCTGTGCGATCAAGGAATTTTCACGATCTACTCAGAATCTGCACAGTTTCTACACATTCCGGTCATCCGCCGCGTGCGCGATCAGGTGTCGCGACCTGGCCCCTTCATATTTACTCCCAGATTTCAGACCACTATGCTTGAAACAGTTTGGGACAAGGTGGGTTCCGGAACGTTAGTCGCACTCGGGAGTCTCATAATGGCATATAGGATAAATCGATCCACGCTGCTTAGCCCATTGTTCGTGGCCGGTGTGATCCTGACTGGAGCGGGTATCGCATGGGCCGCCCCCCCGCACTTTGGCGGCGGATTCGGTGGCGGTTCGCGCTACATCGAACGCATGGCCACCGAACTCGGTCTTAGCGAGCTGCAGCGTAGCGATCTCGAACGCATTGCCGATGACAACCGCAAAAGGATTCAGCCTTACGTGCAACAAATGAAGGAAGGGCACAAATCCATGCGCGAATTGATCGAGGCCGACGAATTTGATGAGGCCGCTGTCCGCGAGGCGGTCGAAAACCAAAGCGGGGTGCTCACGGAAATGATGATCCTGCATGCGCGTAAGCGCTACGAAATCGAGCAGCTTTTGACGCCTGAGCAACGCGAGAAAATGGCGCACCGCCATCGCAATTTCAGGCCCGAGGAATAGTCTATGTAATGCGCATTAGAACCGCCGCGCGGTCCAAGCTCGTAGGCTTCGGATAAGCGCAGTTGTAATAATCGCTATAAGGAGATGCTTATGGATACATTCGAGCGCTCTAAATCATACGCCAGCCGCCTTAAAGCCCCACTGATCGGCCTTGTCGCAAGTGTACTGATGATCGTCGCGGGTGCCGCAAATGCCCGCGGCTATCATCATGGATGGCATGGCGGACACCACTACGGACCATCAATATCGATTTTTTCCGGCCATCATTATCCGCATTTTGGATATGGGTACGGCTATGATTACTGGCCCTATCGTGGACGCAGCGTAATCGTGGCGGCGCAGGCCGAACCTGAGGCGCAACGCCTTTTCGTCTATCCGCAACGCGGCCAGGGTGTCGAGCAGCAGGCGCAAGATGAATTTGAATGCCACCGCTGGGCAGTGCAGCAAACGAGCTACGATCCGACTGGTCGCGGCACTGGGGCAAGCACGGTCGTAAGTGTTCCGCCGCCACCGGACGGACTGCCCGATGATCCGGTGACCGGTATCGTGGGTGGCGCCGCCCTGGGTGCCGCGGGTGGCGCCTTAGCGGGCGATCTGGGTGTCGGCGCCGCGGTTGGCGCCGCCGTGGGCCTGCTTGCCGGGCTGATTGGGCAAGCCAACAATAATCAGGCTCCGACCGCAACGACGGTCTATCCGGTCGCAGACGATGGCGCGGGTCAGGACTACCGGCGCGCATGGTCCACGTGTCTCGCCGGGCGTGGTTATCAGCTTGGCTAACATGAGTGTGAATCGCATCGGGAATTAAGGTCGATCGACGCTCTCAGAGCAGCGGTTGTCACGCACCTCGCAGTGCCTCGTGCGACACGCTCTCAAAAAAATTCCTTATCGCGATGGCACTACCCAGGTGTTCTTAGAGCCGCTCGACAAAATCGCCGGGAGCGATTTTGAACAGCCGCAGGCTGGCCCCGCAGGGGCGAAAGGCAGGACGCCCGGAGTACCTGATAGCACGCCTCGCCGCGCTCATCCCCCTATAACAATAGGGCGCGGCAAAAAATGCCAAATTTAGTCAAGCAGGTCGACTCCGACACCCGAACTCACCCGATCGAGATAAGTCAAATAAGTCAACTCCGACACCCGACCCCAGGTCAGGAATACCGGCGCGCGTGGTCCACGTGTCTCGCCGGGCGTGGTTATCAGCTTGGCTGACAGTGGTTTGAATCGTGTCGGGAATTAAAAGGTTTGGGCGGTTGGGGTTCGGGAGTTGACTTATTTGACTAAACACGGCGTTTCGGGACACCCATAAACCCGAAACGCTGAAACTCATTCCATTCAGGTGCTTACAGTTGAACGGATTATGGGCGCCTCTTCCACGATACGGCGCGGCAACCAATGCCAAATATAGTCAAATAGGTCAACTCCGGGACCCCAACCCGCGCGAAAAAGGGCCGTTTTTCCCTATACGCCGCCATCACGTGTCAAGAATCTTTACACTCCGGCGTATCCGGCGGCCGTCCAGAATCCCGATAATCGGTTAACCACCTAAATTCATGAGAAAACATCTGACACGGATCAAAAGGGCGATGTCGTTTACCTACCCAAGCAACCCGAAAAACCGAGAATCCACCGCGCCTTTTGCCACTTTTCCAGCGGTCAGTTGTCAATAAATTTTACACTGAGCCCGGCGGGCGGCCATCGGTCAAAAATTCGTCGTCTCGATACGCCTGAAAATTGCAAATTTCGGCATCTGGCGCCCCGTTTCGGCGCCGAATTCAGCGCCGGTATCCAGTACGAACGTCGCGTTAATACATTGAAATACAAAAAGATATTCGACAAGTTCGCGAAAAGTTGACGGTCTCTGGCAAACCTCCCGCGCGCTACAGCTTGAATGCGCTGCGGCTTCGATTTGAGGCCGGCAGATGCGTTGAGCGAACGGCCGGATGTCGGATCTTCTTGCCGATCTCGCCTGTTTCCGGGGTCCGGATCGGCGCGGATTCTTAAAAACTTTACAAAAATGCCCGTTTCGCTACCCGTAATTCGTCGCTGATTTCAATTAGATCATTAAAAACAATGAGGTACATAAATTGGCACCAGGATTGCATAGATCTCTGCAGGTTCAATGGCGCGGTCGATACCGGGCTGACTGTGCGCAACAACGGAGAGAATAAAGATGTGTAGAAAACTACTTGTTTTGATGGCGCTGATGTGTGTTGCCGGGGCAGCGCAGGCTGGTTTCATGGTGTGGAACATTCAGCAGGACTTACAAGTCGTTCTGGACCCTGGTGCATCGGTCACGGTTTCCCTTTTTAACCCGTTCCTGCCGCCGGGTAGCGGTAGCATCGAAGATCTGGACGTGGATCTCATCATTACTACAACCAACAACGGCACGAACCATTGGGCAGACCTTGATATAGATCTGGAACACGTTAATACCGGTACCGTCGTAAGGTTGTTCAACTTTGTGACTTCTGCTAACTCAGGGGGGCTTCTGGACGTCATCTTTGACGACGAGGCGGGTACTTCGATACAGACGCAATCAGGCGGCGGAACTACGGTCGGTAGTTTCAGTCCTTTTGAGGCACTTTCTGCATTTGACGGCGAGCTCTGGGGCGGAACCTGGGACCTGACGTTTGCGGATCAAACAGGTTTCACAAATGAGTCGTTGCTCATTCAGTGGAGCCTGCATGCGCAGATTCCCGAACCCGGCACGATCGCATTGATGGGGCTTGGGCTGCTGGGTTTCGCAGCCCGACGTCGCGTCTGAGCTTCAGTCAACTTACAACTCCAGAAAAAGCCCCGCGAAGCGGGCCTTTTTTTTTACAAGGGGGTTGGGTGCCGGAGTTGACTTATTTGACTAAACACCGCGGGTCTGCCGTCGGAATCGTGAAAGCGCGCGGCACAGGACCGACTCGCAGCGTCCAAATCGGCGCGCCACCTCGCTGAGACTCGCAGCACCTTCATCCAACGCGAATGCGGCGATCTCGGTGCGGATCGCCGCGTAACGCCGGCTGCGTCCCGCCGAGCGCAGCGCTGTTTCCCGGATCCCATAAACCTCACAAGTGGTTGCCACGATCTCATCAAGCGTTCGATATGCCCTGTGCGAGACGGGCAGCGCATCGATGGGCGGGTCGAGCACTGAACTACTGGCTAAGCGCGGATCGTCCTCGCTACCGTTCTCCAAGCCCTCCTCGAGCGCTGAATCGGGTTTCTCACTCATGAATGCACGGTAATTCGCGCGTGCGCAGCGCCCCGAATCACCGAACATGTCGAGAACTAAACGAGTGGTCAGCCACGCCACCCGCACCCGACCGAGATAAGCGCGATGGCTGGACCATCGGTAATCCGCCGGTCCGTTGACGAGATTCGCGACCACCGGATTCTGGTGGATATAGCGTATCAAGGCGAGAAGCTGTAGGTCATTGCTGACTAGAATCGCCCGGTGGCGGCGGTCGAACACATGGCCGCTCCGCCCATAGCGTCGATTCAATGTCCTTGCGAAGTTTGACCCGACCCACTGAATGACGTGCCCGAGTGGCGCATCGTCCACCTGCACCGCCAGGTGCAAATGGTTCGTCATCCAACAGTAGGCATGAACGCGGCACCGATAGCGCACCAACCCCTCGGCGAGCAGCGCCTCTAAAGTATCTCGGTCGGCAGCGTCGAAGAACAGGGGGCCGCGATTATTGCCGCGCAGTATCGCGTGATAGATCCCGCCCGGAACATGTAGACGAGGTTTTCGAGACATCCTTGCCTCCTTCATGGGTCCTTGGTGTCGGTGCAGACAATCCTATAACAAGAGGGCGCGGCGGCAAATGCTAAATTTAGTCAATTAAGTCAACTCCGGCACCCGAACCTGCGGCACCCGAACCTGCCCGAACCTGGTAGCTAAAGGCACCGGAGTCACGGTCAATATCGATTCAAACGAGACAGACAGCAGTGGACCGAGACCAGGCGTGGGAAATCGTTATGTAATCTATATTATTGCAACGTGTAATATGATATATTACAATCACTTTTATGATAAAGAGCTTTCTGCACAAGGGAATAGAAAGATTCTTTAAGACGGGTAAAACATCCGGTATTCGATCGAGCCATGCAAATAAGCTTAGGTTGATACTGACCAATCTCGATGTGGCGGAAAAGCCAGACGATATGGACTTAACCGGATTGGCTTTACACCCGCTGAAAGGAAAGCGAAAGAATATGTGGGCAGTAAAAGTAAATCGAAGTTGGCGTATCACGTTTCGATTCGTTCGGCACGATGCCGAATTAGTCGATTATGAAGATTATCATTGAGGTAACAAGTTTTGAGCATGCACAATCCTGCCCATCCGGGAGAGATCCTTAAAGAATTAGCCATCGTCCCGATGGGTTTGACAGTAAGTGAAACAGCCGAATACCTTGGTGTAAGTCGCAATACCTTACATCGGATTTTAAAAGGAGACGGCGCCGTAACCGCCGAAATGGCAATGCGATTGGAAGCCGCATTCGGAAAACCCGATGCATCGCATTGGTTACGGTTGCAAAATGCCTATGACCTTTGGAAAGTCAAACAGAGCCGGAAAGATTTAGGGGTCCAACCCGTAGAACATGCAGCTTAATCGACTCATTCACCTGCGCCGCCAGGTCCAAATGGTTCGTCATCCAACGCTATGCAAGAATGCGGCGCCGACAGCGCACCCGCCCTTCGGCGAGCAGCGTCTCTAGCGTATCTCGCTCGCCAGCGTCGAAGAACAGGGGGCCGCGATTATTGCCGCGCAGTATCGCGTGATAGATCCCCCCCGGAACATGTAGACGAGGTTTTTGAGGCATCCTTGCCTCCTTCATGGGCCTTGGTGTCGGTGCAGACGATCCTATAACAAGAGGGCGCGGCGGCAAATGCCAAATTTAGTCAATTAAGTCAACTCCGGCACCCGAACCTCGTCGCACTAGGGTTTGCGTTTAATTTGCTAAATCCGAAGGAACACGAGTAGCCCACAGGCCGATCCGAACAGCAGGAAAGCGGGCGGCAACGGGATGGGGGCGACGTCCCAACCGATCAAATCGAGCACGCGCAGATCCGCCTCAGTCACATCGAAGGAGACGTTGTTGGCTAGCGTCGGGTCCATTATGCCCAGATGAATACCCAGTAATGAATCGTCCTTGAAGTGGCTCGCCTGCCGTCCATCGCCCGTGAAGGCGCCGGTGGAAAGCCGGTAGTTATCGTCCGTGTCACCGAACACGGCTTCGGCATTCGGCCTCAATTCACGACCGGTGGTCGTGAACGCCGCGGCAGTGGTGGGCGCACTCCCGCTACCGAACCGGAAGAGATCGAGCATGAAGACACCGATCGTGCCGGTCAGGCCCTGGTCTACGGCTGAATCGATGGCATCCACCGCCGATTGGAATCCGAGGATGTGCCCGATTTCATGCGCGGCAACGGTTTCGAAGTCCGTCCCACTCACACCGTTGATGTTGTCAAAATCGAAGTTGAATAAATCGTTGAACTGAATTGTGCCGTCGCTCAAACCGAACGGGCCATCGAGATCCAGTCCCGGGATCTCGAGCGCCTTGAAATTAGCCTTCGAACCGAGCAATTCGCCATTAAAGGTGATCCCGGCCGGCATGAGTACTGAGGGTGTGAATTGCGCGGCCGTCGGCAACGAAGCAACGATTGTATCGTCCGCTTCGCCCGCGGCATCGGTTATGAGTGCGCCACGCACGAAGTCGAAGCCGTCATTCGTCGTCGTCAGCGTGACCGACGACGCCTGGCCGATGATGTTGGGCGCGAACGTGGCGAAACTGACATCGATGGTCACCATGATTGGATCGCTGATCCGTGAGGTCCACTGTGCAGCGGCTCGATCGAGCGCCGCATCCGCTAGAGTCCCAAGGGATCCATTGAAATTGACGGTCAAGCCGTAGGCCAATTGCGTCGTGAAAAGTATGCAGAACAGCACAGCCGAACAGACTTTGCAGTTGTTCAATGGGGGCATCCAGAAAGTTGCGACGATCACGTAAGCATCTCTCTGAAGCCAGGCATAATGTCTGTAGCGGCAGGATTCATCGGGCCTTAATTCAACGGGATCTCCCCGATAGACGGGTGATTTTCGAGCGTAGCACACCCAAACGACCGTTTATCGAGCCTGCATCTCATGTCCACGGCGGACGGACAATTGCGATAGACCAGCCAGTGCGGATCGATAGGCATGTACGCACCTTGAACGAACCTCATTTTATAATCGACTCTGACCCCGCGAAGATGGGACAATGCGCGTCCCGTTTGACCCAAACCCGGAGCAAAAGTGACCCAGATTCAATTCGCCGCACCCGGCACCGTCGCCGACGCGGTCAAATGCCTGGCCGACGCGAACGGCGGCGCCAAGATTCTCGCGGGCGGTACGGATCTGCTCGTTCAACTCAGAGCGGGCCACCTCGCCGCCGACACCATTGTTGACATAAAGCACATCCCCGAAGTTCGCACCATCACGATCGAAGACGGTGGTTTTCGCGTAGGTGCCGCGGTGTCTGGAGCCGAGCTCGGCGAGCATCCGGATGTCCGCCGCGCCTGGCCTGGCGTGGTCGAAGCGCTCGAATTGATCGGGTCCGCGCAGATTCAGAGCCGCGCGTCGCTTGGCGGGAACCTGTGCAACGGTTCGCCCGCGGCGGACAGCGTGCCGGCGATGATCGCGGCGGCTACGATCTGCACTATCGCAGGCCCGGACGGTCAGCGCGAAGCTCCGGTCGAAGATATCGTGACCGGACCCGGACAGACGTCGCTGGCGATTGACGAGTTCGTCGTGAGTTTTTTTCTGCCGCCGCGTCCACCGCATGCGGGCGACGCCTACCTGCGCTTCATCCCGCGCACGGAAATGGACATCGCGGTGGTGGGCGCAGGCGTCAGCCTGACGCTCGACGACGAAGGCGTGTGCACCGCTGCGCGTGTCAGTCTGGGCGCGGTCGCCCCGCGGCTGCTCCTGGTTGAGGACGCTGCCGCAGTCATCATCGGCACCCGGCTCGACGACACGGTGCTGGAGAAACTGGGCGCCGCCGCCAGCGCCGCCTGCGATCCGATCGACGACAAACGCGGCACGGTGGCGTATCGAACCAAGGTCGCGGGCGTACTCACTCGCCGCGCAGCCGCGATTGCGCTCGAACGCGCGAGGGCTAATTGATGGGCAAGCACCACGTAAGCGCCACCGTCAACGGCGATCCGGTTGAATTCCTGTGCGAAACCCGGCAGACCCTGCTCGATGTACTGCGCGATGAATTGAATCTCACGGGGAGCAAAGAAGGTTGCGGCTCGGGCGATTGCGGCGCCTGCAGCGTCATGGTCGATAATCGTCTCGTGTGCGCCTGCCTCGTGCTCGGCGTTGAAGCAGAGGGTCGGAATATCGAAACGATCGAAGGCGTCGCGCAGGGCGAGAAGCTGCACCCGCTGCAGAAAACGTTTCTGGAAGACGCCGCACTGCAGTGCGGCGTGTGCACCCCGGGGGTCATCGTCGCGGCGAAAGCACTATTGGAGCGCAATCCCGACCCCACCGAAACCGAGGCCCGTTACTGGTTGGCCGGCAACCTCTGCCGCTGCACAGGCTACGACAAGATCATCAAGGCGGTCATGAATGCCGCCGAAGAAATGCGCGGAGCATGAAACATGGGTAAGGAAGAACAGCAGCTCAAGGCGCTCGACAAGGGCAAATACCGCTACATCGGCACCCGGCCGGTGCGCCCGGACGGCGTCGACAAGGTCACGGGGCGAGCGAACTTCGGGGCCGATCTCAAACTCGCCGACATGATCCACGGCAGCGTCGTGCGCAGCCCGCATGCGCATGCCCGGATCAAATCGATCAATGTCGACAAAGCGACAGCCCTGCCGGGCGTGAAAGCCGTCGTCACCGGCGCGGATTTTCCTATGCTCAGTCCTTCCGACAGGATTCCGGGTGTCGCCCCCCTTAGCTTCTACGACCTGTCGCGCAACGTCATTGCGCGCGATAAGGTGCTCTACGATGGCCATGCGGTCGCCGCCGTCGCCGCGACCACAGTCGCGATCGCCGCACAAGCGGCCGAGCTGATTGAAGTCGACTACGAACTGCTGCCGCACGTAATGAAAGCGCTCGACGCGATGAAGCCCGACGCACCCCTGCTCCATGAAGACATGTTCACCGCGGGCGTCGAACCCAAGCCGACGACGCCATCGAACGTTTCCAAGCGTGTCGCGTTCACCCTGGGCGACGTGGACACAGGCTTCGCTGCGGCCGACGTCGTCGTCGAGCACGAATTCAATACGGAAACCGTGCACCAAGGTTACATAGAACCCCATGCCTGCGTAGCCACCATTACCGAGGACGGCATGGCGAGCATCTGGTGCAGCAGCCAGGGCCAGTTCATGGTGCGCGCGTACACGGCGCGGGTATGCGGCATGGAAGTCGCGAAGATCAAGGTCGTGCCGTCCGAGATCGGCGGCGGCTTCGGCGGCAAGACCACTATCTATCTAGAACCCCTGGCGGTGGAGCTGGCCCGGCGCGCCGGGCGTCCCGTCAAAATGGTGATGACCCGCGACGAGGTATTCCGCGCGACCGGGCCGACGTCGGGCGGCCACGCGCACTGCAAGATAGGCGCCAAGAAGGACGGCACCATCACGGCTGCCTCACTGCAACTCGAATACGAGGCCGGCGCCTTCGATGGCTCGCCGGTCGCCCTCGGCTGCATGACGGGTTTTGCGCCCTACGACCTGGAAAACGTGTCGATAGTGGGTTACGACGTCGTCGTGAATCGCCCCAAGTCTGCAGCCTATCGTGCGCCGGGCGCACCGGTCGCCGCCTTCGCCGTCGAATCGACCCTCGATGTCCTCGCGAGAAAGCTCGGTATGGATCCGATCGCACTGCGCGAGAACAATGCTGCGAAAGAAGGTACGCAGGCCGCCTACGGTCCGAAATTCAAACGCATTGGTTTCGAGGAGACGCTGACCGCGGCGAAGAATCACCCGCACTGGTCCGCGCCGCTCGGCCCTGATCAGGGGCGCGGCATCGCGTCGGGATTCTGGTTCAACATCGGCGGCAATTCGAGTGCGTCGGTGATGATCAACGAGGACGGTACGGTCATCGTCGCCACCGGCAACCCAGATATCGGCGGCTCGCGTGCGTCGATGGCACTGATGGCGGCGGAAGTCCTGGGCGTCGATATCGCCAAAATCAAACCTCAGGTTGCCGACACCGAGTCCGTGCCCTACAGCGACCTTACCGGCGGCAGCCGGGTGACCTTTGCGACCGGCAAGGCCGTGATCGAAGCGGCGCAGGACGCGGTCCGCGACATGAAGGAACGAGCGGCGAAGATCTGGGAGGTCGACGTCGACCAGGTCGAATGGCGGGACGGCAAGGCCGTCGCTATCGAGACCGACAAGCACCAACCGCTGTCGGTCGCCGACATCGCGGGCATGGCCGGCAAGACCGGCGGCCCCATCAGTGGCAAGGCCAATATCAACGCCTCGGGCGCCGGTCCGGGCTTTGGTACGCACATCTGCGACGTCGAGGTCGACAAGGAGACCGGGCGCGTCACGGTGATCCGCTATACCGCAATTCAGGACGTGGGCACAGCGATCCATCCAAGCTATGTCGAGGGCCAGTTGCAGGGCGGCGCCGTACAGGGCATCGGCTGGGCGATCAACGAAGAATACATCTACGACGCGGACGGCCGGCTCGAAAACTCGGGCTTCCTCGACTACCGTGTACCGGTTGCTTCCGACGTGCCGATGATCGACACCGTCCTGGTCGAAGTGCCGAATCCGGGCCACCCCTACGGTGTACGCGGCGTCGGCGAAGTGCCGATCATTCCGCCGCTCGCAGCGGTCGCGAATGCGATCGCCGATGCCACAGGTCTGCGCATGACCGATCTGCCGATCTCACCGCCGCGCCTGCTGGCAGCGATCGACGCGGCTAAGTAATCAGCCTTCGCTCCAATGGCGAAGGTGGTCTTGCAGACGGAGCTCGCTAACAGCTTCACCGACGGTGTCACGCAATTAGAAGTCGAAGCGGATAACGTCCGTCAACTCATCGCGGCGCTCGACCGGCAATATCCCGGGATGGGTGAGCGTCTGCGCACGCGAACCGCAGTCGCCATCGACGGGGAGATCTTTCAGGAACCTTATCTGGAAGCCATAGAAGCGAACAGCGAGGTCTATTTTCTGCCGAAGATCGAGGGCGGTTAAGTGTCGCCTGGGAACAGGTATTCGGACCAGCCGCCTGAAAGATTCCCATCGGATTCCGAAATACCCCCTGCGAACCCGGTGGGGCGCGTGCTGGATAATCGTGGCTAGAAGAGGGAATGCATGATGACTCACGAGGAAATGGTCCTCGAACTCTGGGACCGCGAAAAAATCAAAGAGCTGACCTACGCCTACGGGCTGGCGATCGAAGATCAGGATGCCGAACGCATGGCGAGCCTGTTCACGGGCGACGCCTCGATCGACTTCAGCTCACTCGGGCGCGGCGTGATGACGGGCCACGATGATATCAAGGCGTTCTACACGTCGACCTGGCCGCTAAAGGTGAAACCCTTCTTCACCAATCACGTGATCCACATCGACGGCGATCATGCGACCGGGACCTGCTCGCTCGAGAACCGCGCGACCCGCGACGGTGAAAGCTGGATCGGCGCCGGACGCCTGCACGACACCTATGAGAAAGCCGACGGCGAGTGGAAATTCACATCCCGACGCGTCGAGATGTTTTATTTCGTGCCCTTGGCGCAAGGCTGGGCGAATTCCAACGGCCCCGCGAAACTGTAGTTCGTTTATCTAAACGGGCTTAGCGCCGCAGAGCACGAACATCATGCGGCAGAACTCGTCGGTCTTGTTGGCCCAGGCGTGATTGGTGCCGCGCTGGATGAGCACATCGCCTGCTTTCATGAGGCGTTCCTCGGTGTCCATGACGGCCCAGATTTCGCCGGCTAGCACCATGGCGTAATCGACCGTAGCAGTTTTGTGCATGGCCGGATCCGCCGCATCGCGGTCAGCCGCGTGCGCGGCCTGCAGCTGGGCAAAGGCTTCGGCTCCATCGACGCCGTCTTTCCAGGCCGAATCGGGCGGAAAATCAACGATGCGGTAGATCGTCCCGGTGGGTGTGGGTTCTAGGTGAATGGGACGGTCGGCATTGTCCTCATCTCCGGTGTTTCCCGCCGGCGCGTCAGTGGTTTCCCAAAAATCGGTCACCGTCAGATCCCCCATCTTCTCCATGACGAGGACGCTTTCCGCCGGACCGTCCATGATGATCCTGGACTTGCCGTTCTCGTCGTGACCCGTCACCAACCGTCTCACTGTTTTCACTTTCATGCTCCGCCCTCCCGGCTCAGCGATGCGCCGTCATGGTTTCCCGGTAATTTAGACCGCAGTGCGCGGCCGGTCACCCAATAGTTGTTCCGATTCAGTCGCCGATGATGGCGACCCCCTCGATTTCGAGGTGGTGATCGGGCCACGCGACCCGCACGACCTCCACGCAGGTCGTCGATGGGAACGGGCTGTTGAAGTATTCGCCGCCGAAATCACGCAGGGCGGCCAGGCCCTCTTCCATGTAGCCGGCCTTGAAATAATAGCGAATCTGAACGATGTCGTCGGTCGTTCCGCCCGCCGCTTCCACGATGTTCTTCGTGTTTTCCAAAGCCTGGCGCACTTGCGCATGCATGTCGGTCGCGACTGTCTTGCCTTCCGGGGTCGTCGGCGTCTGACCCGAGATGAATAACCAGTTGCCATATGTGACGGACTGCTCCCAGCCGGATTTTTCGGGAGGGACCCGCGGTAGTTCTCGCGAGTGATAGAGATTGAAATAATCTTCCGGCTTCCACACGTTGTCGGGATTGAGCGCTTGTTTTTTCATTGTTGATCCTCCTGTTCGTTGCGCTGGATGAATATTTCGGATGGTGCGCTAGGATTCGATCCTTGCACGGGCTTAGCCCGGCGCTTTCGCCCCGTCCCACCGCATTACTCGGGTAGCCGCTGCTCTTTTAGCTGCCAGTCCAAAACCTGCTTAATGTTCCCAACACACGTCGTGCCCGCGGCATTCCGGCAATGTACAAAACGATAGGACCAACACAGACTAAGGTTTAAGGCGGCGAATGGCGAGCTCGGCAAACGGAACCTGGGTCGGACGTGTTTGACCCTATCTCAAATAGAAGGCCTTGATATAACATCCACAGTATGTGCACTGTCAGTCGATCGCGCTCGATCGGCGGGTTTTTGTTGATATTTAGAAAGAGAGGGCACCTGACATGCTAAGAAGGACCTTATTATTACTGTCAATCATGGTGACAAGTCACACGGCACTCGCAGCGGAAGATCCAGCACCGCCTCCGATCAAGACCATGACTCCGGCGATGGGACACGAATTGTTCGTCGTCGCATTTAATGACAAGAACATCGAACAACTCTGCGCGCTCTATGCGGACGACGCCGTCGTTTATAACGAGGACAAGCCGCCTCTGGTTGGCAGGAAGGCGATCTGTGAAAACTTTGCAGAGTTAATGGAGACCTCGGACGAAATCACCGTGGAGACGGCCTTCGAGCTCAAGTCGAAACATCATGCACTACTGCGTTCGATCTGGCGCGTCACCGGAAAATCAGAAGACGGCAGCCCGCTTGAAATCAAAGGCAGCGGTATCGAGGTCATGGAGAGGCAGCCGGACGGTTCGTGGTTATACGTTCTCGATCACCCGAACGGTGCCGACGAAATCGTCAATTAGAACCGCCGCCCTGCCCTACCCGCATGATATTCAGAAGGGCATCGAGTCCGTGCTGAAGCCCGTCAATTCATCCTGAGCCCTTGCAGGGTATTTTCGTCACGCCAGGTTTTCAAGATCTGGAAGAATTCGACTGGGCCGCCACCGTATGCGTCGGATAAGAATCCGTGACGCGGATCGGGATTTCCTTCGTTGTTGTAGTAGCCGGGCGTGCATTCTGCGAAGAAGCGCTCGCCAAGGCGTGCGAGCCGTCTGATGGTGTCGACCCATTCCGCTTCCGCTTCCATCTCCGCTTCGACAACCGTGATGTCGTGCTCACGTGCGTGTTTGATCACGTACGCAATGTGTTTGCTTTGCTCGTTCAGCAGATGGGGAAAATTCGGGATCAATACGCTTTGTACGAGTCCCATGAAATAACAATTAGGAAAGCCGTGGCTGTGAAGACCATGAAAGGTCGACTTCCCATCAGCCCACTTCTCACTCAACTTCAAGCCGTCGCGCCCAACGATGTCATAGCCCGCACGGCGCGTGTAGGCGGTGCCGACCTCAAAGCCGGTTGCAAAGATCAGACAGTCGATTTCGTACTCTTTTCCATCGACGACGACTCCATTCTGCGTGATCCGCTCGACGCCCTGGCCCTGCGTATCGACGAGCTTGACGTTGGAGAGGTTGTAGGTGTCGAGATACTCATCGTGAAAACACGGGCGTTTGCAGAACTGGCGGTAATACGGTTTGAGGGCCTCCGCTGTCACCGCATCTTTGACGATGGAATCGACGCGCGAGCGAACCTTTTCCATCTTCTGGAAGTCGAGCATTTCAACGGCAGCGGCCATCTCTCGCGGCGACAGTGTTTCGAAACCCGCCGGCGGCACGAAACCACCGAGATTACGGAAGATTTCGGTCCAACCATCGCCGACCATGTCTTCGTCCTGGTAGCCACCGCTGATAAGGATGTTGAAATTGTCCATGCGCTCTTGCTGCCAGCCGGGTTCGAGACCGGCTGCCCAGGCCGGATCGGTGGGACGGTTATCGCGCACATCGATGGATGAGGGTGTGCGCTGGAAGACGTACAGATGGTCGGCAGCAAGCCCCAGATGCGGCAGGCATTGGATGGCCGTTGCGCCGGTGCCGATGATGCCAACCCGTTTGCCATCTAGACCGGCCAGGTTTCCGTTCGTATCTCCCCCGGTGTAGGCGTAATCCCAGCGACTGGTGTGAAAAGTATGGCCTTCGAAGGACTCGATGCCGGGAATACCCGGTAGCTTCGGCCGGTTGAGCGGGCCATTTGACATCGCCACGAAACGAGCCTGGATCCGATCGCCGCGGTTGGTCGAGAGTATCCAGCGCCGGATGCTGTCGTCCCAGCGCATATCGGTCACTTCGGTCTGCAGACAGGCCTTGGTGTAAAGATCATAGTGTTCGGCGATCCGTCGGGCGTAGGCCAGGATCTCGGGGGCATGCGCGTATTTTTCCGTCGGTACGTAATTGAGTTCATCTAACAGGGGAAAGTAGATATAGGACTCGATGTCGCACATCGCGCCCGGGTAGCGATTCCAATACCAGGTACCACCGAAATCGCCGCCTTTCTCGATGATCCGCAGGTCTTCGACCCCGGCCTCGCGCAGACGCGCGCCAGCCAGCAGACCACCGAAACCGCCGCCGATGATGGCGACTTCAATATCGTCGGTGATAGGTTCTCGCGCAAAACCCCGGTCCACGTAAGGATCGTCTACATACCGGGAGAAGTCACCGACAACTTCATAGTATTGCTCGTTACCATCTGCACGAACGCGCTTATCGCGTTCCTCGCGATATTTCGCGCGCAAAGCGTCCGGATCAAAATCCAGACGGGAGGGGTCCATTAATTCATTGATGCTCGTAGCCACGATTTACCTTTTCGTTGATTGAGGCTCAGGGGCCGAGGCATCCGTGTGAATAGAGCCTGCCCATACGCTTTTGCGGCGTGGACAATAAATCGGGCCGCTCTATGAGTCAAATGGCGCATTAGGATTCGTTCCCGGGGCACGAGTCCGACCGTTCGGTGCTGGCCAGTACATTATGTTTCAGCGGAAACGTTTTTTTAATGAGAAGCATTCGCATGGCTTGATTGACGCATCTTGGCCCGAAGGAGCCCTTTAGGCGTGGTACCGATCTGTATGGAATGATGCGAATATTGGATCTCCGCAAGCTGGTCGTTCCGGCCATCAAGAAGAGGCATCGATCCCATGACTCTGTCCCTAGCAACCATCGATATCCATACTCCCCAACGTTATGCGGCACAAGGATTTCCGTGGGAAGAATGGGATCTGCTGCGCCGCGAAGCCCCGATCTTCTGGTACGAGCGCGACGACATAGAACCGTTCTGGGCGGTTACCCGCTACGCCGACGTGATGACCATCTCGGGGCATCCCGATGTATTTATCAACGGCGGGCCGCGGCTGCGCCTAACCCTCATGGGAGAAGTGGAAATATTGCGCGAGGGCCTCGACGATTTCGGTACCTCGCGGGGATGGGATCCCGATGAGCCCCCGGACCTGGTTTTCATGGACAACCCGCGCCATCGCCACGTGCGCAAAGCGTCGAGCTGGGCCTTTACGCAGGGCTGCATGCGCGGGATGGCGAAACATTTCGACGAACTCGCCGAGGGCTTCGCCGCCGAATTTTCCGCATCCGTAAAGGTGGCGACAGCACGCGGTGAGACCTGTGATTTCGTGAAGGAGTTTGCGTGCAAGCTACCGCTCGCCGCGGTCGGCGAGATCATGGAACTGCCACCGGATGACTGGCGCCGGCTCCTGATCTGGTCCAACGCGATCATCGGTGAAGTCGAACCCGAGCACATCCTCGAGGGCGAGACGACGATGCAAGCCGCAAGGCGCAACATGAACGAGTTCCGTGGCTACCTGGAAGACCTGATCCACGAGCACCGGGTGCCGGGCGGCGGACCTTCGTCCTTCGTGAATCGTTTGGTCGACGCCCAGGTACAGGGCCAGCCCATGAACGACCAGCAGTTGATCGGCTATCTGTTCGTGCTGATCGGTGCCGGCAATGACACGACGCGCAACGCGACCGCAGGCGGCTTCGCAGCGCTACTGGAACACCCCGAACAGCGCGACCGCCTGGTTGAAAATCCCGATCTCCTCCCGACGACGACGGACGAGGTACTCAGATGGACGACCCCAGTGATCAGCTTCCTCAGAACAGCGACTCGGGATTTCGATCTGAGCGGTACGAAGATTCGCGAAGGCGAGACCGTCTGCATGTTCTACCCGTCCGCCAACCGCGACGATACAGTCTTCGAGAATCCCTACCGCTTCGATATCGAACGCACGCCGAATGAATACCTGACCTTCGGGTACGGTGCGCATTTCTGCATCGGTACCAACCTGGCACGGGCCGAACTCACGTCCATGATGAAAGCGCTCATTCCGTTCCTGCCTGAGTTCGAACTGGCCGGGGAAAGTAGCCGGATCGCGAACACGCACGTGTCTGGGTATTCCAAGCTGCCGGTACGCGCGGCCGCTTGATTTCGCCCGCTGGCGGGCGAACCGAAACGCTCGATCGGCTTATGGCCTCATCGATGCTTGCGTGGTCTCGGCCGCGGTGCGATCCGCCTCCGTTTGGTACTGTGGCTCCATGCCGCGTGGCGCGCGAGAATCGCCCGTACTCGCGTCCGCATCTTGTTGCTCCCAATCGTCGGAATCCGACCAGCGATATTCCAGCCGTTCTATCGTAGCGGGTGTTTCAATCGCTTCAAACGCGTTCAGTGCATCGCCCAGGATGGCGCGTTGATCATCGCGATCGAAGGGCCGCCCCGCGGTATGCCCAAGCGGGTAGTCCAGGAACACCGCGCGCGGCGGACGTCCCGCTTCGATGATGTCGAGCGCACTCGCCATGCACAGGGTCGGCGTGCCGTGTGCTTCGAGGTGCCGGGCTATCAGACTCACGGTCTGATGGCAGACGGGTCACATCGGGACAAGGAGCACGGCGTCGACTGCCTGCGCCTTAAACCGCGCCTCTAAATCCGGGATCATTTCTTCCCGCACGCGACGCTGGGAATAGACCCCGCCCATGCAGGAGAAGATTTCCGGTCCGAGTTCGCCGATGCGGCCATTCTCCTCCGCTTCCCGCAACGCTTCGATTGGCAGGATGCAATTCGGATCCTTGCGTGGATCCGTCAGGTAATTCTCAGTGATGTGCGAGAAGTGGATTCGATCGATCGGCGTATCCTTGGGGATCGAACGGATGGAGGTGTCGTCCTTGTAATAGAACGCGACCTGACCGACGACATAGGCCCCGGATGTGGTCAGGACTCCGAGTCGCGATGCCGACAAGGGCTTTTCCAGCGGCGTGAAGGCCGAGAGATCTTCGGCCTTGAACCAGCGATACGGATCATACCCGAGCTGTTGATAGCGTTCGGAGATCGAAGCGATGTACTCCACGGTCATTGGTTCAGTCCTCTTCAAGTCATGCGACGACTGCCTGGTTAGCAGGCTACCGAAAAACGATTCCCTGTCGCTTTCCGAAGTTGGTTAGCCGCAGAATAGACGGAATTGCCCTGGCAAGGAATGCCCGGTCCGGCAAGGTGCCAAAAATGGGCTGTGGCGGACCCTCTCCGGCGAAGTAAAATGGCTACTCACGATACATCGGAACTGATCGAAAAGGAGAACCCCATGGCGGATATCTATGACCTGAGCATGGACTCGATTACAGGCGAACCCGTCGCTTTGTCGGGATACCGGGATCAAGCGCTGTTGATCGTGAATCTCGCTAGCCAATGAGGCATGACACCTCAGTACGCAGGTCTGCGTACCCTACATGAGAATAACAGCGGCAAAAATTTCTCGGTCTTAGGCTTCCCCTGCAATCAGTTCGGCGCACAGGAACCGGGAACGAACGAGGAGATCTCGGAATTCGCGACATCGAAGTACGATGTCAACTTCCCCATGTTCTCCAAGATTGAGGTGAACGGCGACGGCGCCTGCGAACTGTACGAGATCCTGAAGGCGGCCCAGCCCAACGACGACGGCAGCACCAAGGTGACCTGGAATTTCACCAAGTTCCTGGTCAACGCCAAAGGTGAAGTCGTCAAACGCTTCGAACCGCGCACGACGCCCGAGGAGATCGAGGCGCAGCTTAATGCCTTGCTTTAATTATTCTCCGAGTGCGCCGGCAGATTATATGAGATTGTGGTGATACGTGAACGATCGCGGCGCCTTTTCTTTTGCGCTGAGTTAGTCAATTCGCCCGCAAGTAGGCGAGCCGGAAAAAGAGAAAGCCACTTAACGTGGCTTTCTCCCGGTGAGCGCCCGGCCACGGATGGCCGGGCTGGGGCCAAACGAAGGCACTTGAGTTCCGCCAGGGATGGCATGTACCAATAATCGGTTGAGGTACCGCCATGGATGGCAGGCACGGAGTGATTGATCAGAAGCCCGCATGCGCGCGACCCGATGCGGTCCAGCGTCCCCGTCGCCAAATCTTTAAAAACTCAGACTCGATCTGACAGACTATAAGCGGAGTTCAGACTTGCTCGGACAGTTCCGCCACATGATTTGATGTCCGCTATCGAAGGTATTCCGGCCAAACTTTGAGGTGACGATTTCGGCAGCAATCAGCCACAAGCGGACCCTTCCTGGTCGCGTAGAACGCCATAATCTGACGCAAATTAGTAACCGCATCCGGCGCGGATGATTGTCAATCGGCATACATGGGTAGCTCTTTTGGATAACCGCATATATCCCGATTAACTTCGAAACGAAGAATTTCATCCGCGTCTTCTCCCGAATAGGAATAGATCCATTTCATGTCGTGTTGCAGGGATTCTTTGATAGTTTTGTCGGAACATGCTGTCTTTATAGTGTTGGCTCTGACGTCGGCTAGTTCACCATCACTTGGCGAATAACCGATAACCGTAAAGTGTAAAACCCCTTGCAGCCCTGGACCCAGCGTTACCTTCTCATGACGCGTAAATTCGTTTTTCATGGTCGGCAACTGTTGGTTAATTCGCTCTGCGTCGATTTGCAGGACTTTATATATGAGGGCCTCCTCGATTTGCTGCCCGCTGGTTTTTGGATGCCCCGGCTCAAAATCAACCTCACCGAAAAATCGCCCCAACCCAACTCCAATAATTACTCCGATAACGACTGCCAACACACCCAAGCCCAACAGGATTTTTTTCAGCACAACTCAAGCCTCTCTCTCGATCACGTTCTTAACCTGACTGGCGTTCCACTGCCGCAACGATTAAGTCAAATGACAATTGCGGAAAGCGAACTTTATCAATGGTAACTTACACCGCGGGCATGGACGGGTTTTAGCTGTTTATTGAACTTCTAACAAACTTTCTTCCATTCGCCGTCTACTGTCGAGGAACAACCGAAAGCCCCACACGGTTCGATATTTGCGAAGGTCCGCTGTGGGTCCAGACTGTGTGAAAACTATTTGCGTTTTTCAAAAGTGGGGAACCGACACTCGGAAGTGTATTAATGCGATGTGCTGATCCCTTTTCATGGTGCTTAACTACTATGCTGGTGGGGAATTTTTTACTTTCGACGTCGTATTATTGAGTTTTCACACAGTCTGGGTCGACTCCGGACTCGTGCAGTGCAGCATGGCGTGGCTGCTTACGGCGGTATAGCGGACCCGCATCTCGTAAAGCCCGATTGCAGAGTGCTGTGTTTATGCGACGGCACTCGTTAAGTCAGGTCGATTCCAGGATGCCAATCTGTAAGAACGAGTCCAAGTTTTTACACAACATCCTATTGATAAAACCGGTTCCCGGGCCGCGGCAGTCCGAGGTTTTCGCGCAAGGTTTCGCCTTCGTATTCGCGCCGAAAGAGGCCCCTGCGCTGCAGCTCCGGCACCACTTGATCGACGAACTCGTCGAGTCCACCGGGAAGATAGGGGAACATGACGTTGAACCCGTCACAGCCCCGCTCATGGAGCCATTCTTCCATCTTCTCGGCGATCGTTTCCGGTGTGCCGATGATCTCGAGACTGCTGAAACTGCCGCCGACGTACTGGGCGAGCTGGCGAACCGTCATGTCGTCCTGCCGGGCCATGTCAACCAGCTTCTGACGTCCCGTGCGGCTGGCGTTGCTCTCCGGGATATCGGGCAGCGGGCCGTCTAGATCCATGCCGGAGACATCGGTGCCGAGCAGTACGGACAGCGTAGCGAGACCGCTATCGTGGTGCACCAGGCCATCGAGTCGCGCCTTTTTCTGACATGCTTCGGCCACGGTGTCCCCGATCACGACGAAGGCGCCCGGCAAGATCTTGAGCGATTCGCCGTCGCGGCCGCACGCTGCCATCCGGCGCTTAAGGTCATCATAAAAGGCCTTGGCGTCCTCAAGATTGTTGACACCCGAGAAGACGACTTCCGCCGTCTCCGCCGCCAGCTGCCGACCCGCTTCCGATGCGCCGGCCTGCACGATCACCGGCCAGCCCTGGACCGGGCGGGCCACGTTCAACGGTCCCCTGACGGAAAAGTGCGGCCCCTTGTGATCGAGCACGTGCATCTTGTCCGGGTCGAAGTAGACGCCCGAATCGACGTCGCGGATGAAAGCATCGTCCGCCCAACTGTCCCACAAGCCCGTAACGACATCGTAGAACTCGCGCGCGCGACCGTAGCGCGCGTCGTGCTCCATGTGTTGCTCGCGCCCGAAATTCAGCGCCTCGTCCGGATTCGCCGAGGTGACCACGTTCCAGCCGGCGCGGCCCCCGCTGATGTGATCGAGCGACGCAAATTTTCGCGCCACGTGATAGGGATCATTGTAGGTGGTCGACGCCGTGGCGATGAGCCCGATGTGTTCGGTGACGGTGGCGAGTGCGGGTAGCAAGGTCATGGGATCGAAAGAAGTCACCGTAGCACTCCGCTTCAAGGCCGGCATCGGCATGTTGAGTACCGCGAGGTGATCTGCCATGAAGAAAGCGTCGAAGCGTCCCCGTTCTAGTGCCTGGATGAATCGCTTGTAGTGTGGGAAATTGAAATTTGCGTCCACCAAGGCGCCCGGGTAGCGCCATGCGGCAGTGTGGATGCTGACCGGGCGCATGAAGGCGCCGAGTCGGAGTTGTCTGGATGCGGTCACGTGAGTTCCGAGATTGCTTGATGTTTGGGGCTAACGGGGTGCCACGAATGATAGAACACCTTTAGCACTATAGCGGGACGGGTCGCTCGACCGCCTCCGGGCGAACGCAAATTGACGGGAATCCAGCGTTATCACCAGGCTGTTAGAATTCGGTGGTCAGTCACTAAGGCTTGTATATTCAGCACTCTCTATGTTGGAACTCAATCGCAGCTGCCTTTTCGCACCCGGCAATCATCCCCGAAAAGTCGAGAAAGTATTCGATTCCGGCTGCGACGTCGTCATTCTGGATCTCGAAGATGCCATTGCCGTCGCGGAAAAAGAAGCGACCCGCAACGTCGTCGTCGAGGCTTTGAAGAAACCGCGCCGCTGCCGCGGATACGTGCGGGTCAACAGCGTCGACACGGCGTATTGCTTCGGAGATATCGAGGCGACCGTGGGGCCATGGCTGGACGGCCTGATGCTGCCGAAAGTGGAACGCGCCGCCGATCTCCAGATGGTCGACTGGATGATGGACAATCTAGAACGCCGTCTCGGGCTCGAGCCGCACTCGATCGATCTGCTGCCGATCATTGAAACCGCGAAAGGCATGGGCGCGATCAGGGAGATTGCGGCCAGTGGCGGACGTTTGAAACGAATGTCCTTCGGCGCTGGCGATTACACCCGCGATCTCGGCCTGCGCTGGACTTTAGAAGAAAAGGAAATCGCGGCAGCGCGATCCGAGATCGTACTCGCCTCGCGGCTCGCGGAAATCGAGCCGCCCATCGACACCGTCTTCATCCACATCCGTGAACACGAAGCCTTCGAAAAGTCGGCGCGCCTGGGGCAGGAATTTGGTTTCCAGGGCAAGCTCTGCATTCATCCTGACCAGATCCCGATCGCCAATGGCGTCTACACGCCGAGCGACGATGAACTCGCCTGGGCGAAAAAGATCATCACGAGTTTCGACGAGGCGGAAGCCCAAGGCTCCGCCTCGATCCAGGTAGATGGCTATTTCGTCGACTATCCGATCGTCGAAAAGGCTCAGCGCGTCGTCGAGGTCGCGCAGGCGGTCGCGGCGCAGGCCTGATTCGACCGCACGGTGATCAGACGGGAACGGCCACCGCGGGCAGCGGCAGTATGGTCGTGCGCTTCATCAATCGCCGTTCGTTCGTGTCGAACGGATCGCGGCGGTGGATGGTCGAGGCGTTATCCCACAGGATGGCGTCGCCCAGCTGCCATTCGTGCCGGTAAACGAATTCGGGCCGCACGCACCACTCGAAAAGATAGGCGAGCAGTTCGTCGCTTTCGCTTTGCGGCAGGTCGAGGATCCGGGTGGTCATTCCCGCGCAGATGTAAAGCGATTTCCTGCCCGAATATGGATGGGTTCGGATCACGGGTTGATCGATGTCTTGGGTTTGCTTCGTCTGCTCCTCATCGGTCGGCACGCTGTAGAGGCGATTGAAGGCCGCGTAGGATTGAATCGCGCGTTTGCCCTCGAGTCTGGCCTTGACGTCCGCCGGCAGGCGTTCGAACGCGCAGATCATGTCCGCAAAATAGGTGGCGCCGGCGCTCTGCGGCAGCTCTACCGCGTACAAAAGCGAACCGACCGCAGGCTTCGGCAGGTAAATTTGATCGTAATGCCAGCCGACGTCATTGTTAGACAGAATGCCGATCTCACGGCCGTCTTCGACGATGTTCGAGATATAGAGGATTTCGGGCGTCTCCCGCGACAGGTATTCGTGGCGCAGGTGGATCTCGAGCGGCCCGAGCTTGGCGCTGAAACGGGCCTCGTCGGTTTCCGACATCGACTGGCCGCGAAACAGGAGAATTTCGTATTGCCACCACAGCGCCTTGATTTCGTCGATGACACCTGGCCCGTGATCGTCGCTCAAATCGATGCCGATGATTTCAGCCGCGAATGAATCGCTGAGCGGTCTGGCTTCAATCGTCACGGAGCGCATCTCATCGCCGAACCTCGGCGTCGTCGTTGATCAAGTCCTTAAGAACATCCTCGTTGGCATCGCCGAGTCCGGGGCCGAGTGAAGTAATTTCACCCGGCGTAAGTGATAGCCGCGGCAACAGATTGGGGATGACGATTTCGCCGAGCGCTTCATGCACGACTTTCGCCAACACACCGCGAGCCTCGAATTGCGGATCGCTGAAGATGTCGGCGATCGTGTTGATCGCACCGCAGGGCACCTGCCCGGATTCGCAACGCGCAACGACATCGGACAGCGGCAGGGAATTTGTGAACGCTTCCACGATCCCGTCGATCAGCATGCGATCGGCGACACGGTCGGCCGTCGCCGGGTGGCTATCGATCAGATCCGGACGACCCAGCACCTCGCCCGCCATCCGCGCCCAGATGCGATCGCTGGTACAGGCGATCGCAACCCAGCGCCCGTCGGCACAGGGAAAATGTCCGTGCGGACACGCATGGCGCGTCCCCGTTCCTTCACGTTCACGCACGATCCCGAATTTCGCATACGCCGGCGCGAGTTCGTCGAGGACGCGGAAGATGGATTCATAGAGTGCAACATCGATGACCTGTCCCGCGCCCGTGCGTTCCGCGACGCGCAAGGCCATCAAGATGCCAACCGCGCCGTACAGACCCGAAATATAATCGGCGAGCGAAGTCGACCCGGGCGTCACGGGGGGGCCGTCGGGCATCCCCGCGAGATAGGTCAGACCGCCAACCGCATGCGCGATGCGGGCGAAGAGCGGACGGTCACGGTAGGGACCGTCTTGGCCGTAACCGCTGATTCGGAGCATCACCAGCGCAGGATTCAATGCGGACAGTACGTCCCAACCCAATCCCCAGCGCTCCAGGGTGCCCGGCCGGAAATTCTCGCACACCACGTCTGAGCGGCGCACCAGTTCCTTGAAATCGCGCACGCCGGATGGGGACTTGAGGTCGAGGGTGACAGAGCGCTTGTTGCGCGCTTCGCTCAACCAGGCCAGGCTCAGGTCGGGTTCGTCGGTCGGGGTTCCGAGTTGCCGCATGGGATCACCCCCGTCGGGGTGTTCGATCTTGATGACATCGGCACCAAACTCGCCGAGGACCGTGGCGGCGAACGGCGCGGCGATAAAGGTCGCGATGTCGAGTACCCGCAGGCCGTGCAGCGGCTTGATCCGGGTCTTTTCGTGCGCGTCGTTCATGGTGGCTTAAGAGGATTGGAAAGTAAGAAGTTCGCCTGAACGGTTCGAGACAATACAGAGGAATCGACCCACTTGCAGCCGGTCAGGAATCGGGGTCAGATCTTGCGTCAGCAAAAGGCAAGATCTGACCCCGGTTCCTCACCCCGTTTCGTTTAGGCCAGGCCTCGACGAACAGCGCTTGATGTACACTTCAGCCTGATTAGAATTCTGGCCGACAAGGAAGCAAAATACGTACACTGGGTAGGTGGAGCTATGACCAATCATCGTCACCTAATTCGGCTAACGGGCCGCATAATCCTCCTCGCGATGGTTACCCTTGCACCGAGAGTGGCCAGCGCAGCCGTGGTCGCGTACTGGCAGTTCGAACCAGGGGCGGTCACAGTCGACTCTGCCGGTTCCAATTCGCTAACCAACTCGGGAGTCGCATCGTCGGGTGATGTCGCCACCAATGCGCCGGGCGTTGGCAGCGCCAGCTTCAACGGGGCCCACCTGTTCAGCACGACTGCCACGTTGGATCTGAGTGGATTGACAGACCTAACGGTCGAGTGGTTCATAAAGTCGACGCAGTCCTCTCTTGCTATTGTTGTGGAACACGGACTTACCAATGTAGCCGGAAGCTTCGGCTCCGCCATCAACGATACCTTCGGTGCGCCGAATGTCATAGAGGGATATCAACGTACGGGAGCGGCTTTACAAGCTTATCTCGAAAAATCAACCACCGATGTCCTCGATGACGAATGGCACCATATCGCTGTGACGATCGATGGGTCCGAGAGCTTTACAGACCGAATTACACTCTTCGTCGATGGGGCTGATGTAGGTACATACCTTAGCGTAGGCTCACCCGGCGGATTTCCGTCCTTCCTTGACGCCACCTTGTTCATTGGGTCTCGCGCCAATTCGAGCTTTAAGTACGTCGGTCTTCTTGACGAACTCCGTATCTCCGATGTCATCCTGACAGCCGACCAGTTTCTCAACGCTTCTCCTATCCCCATCCCCGCAGCGCTCCCGCTCTTCATGTCGGCCATTGCCGGTCTGGGCTTCATCGCTCGGCGGGGCAGGGAAAATAAACCCGGAACTTTTTACCCTCCATCCCGCATTTCTTCTAAGCCACGCGCCGTTTAAGCTCAGCGCGACGCGCTTCGGTTTCGGCCTCATCGACGTTGAGGGCATCATCCAGCACCACGCCGTAGGCGTCGAACGCCTGCTCGACAGTGGAGAAATCATCGAGTACATCCGCGCGCACGCTTTCCGGGTCGCGGTCGAGCGGATCGCCGAAACCACCGCCGCAGGGCGTATGGATCTCGATGCAGTCGCCGCTTACCGTAATGAGTCCGGAGAATTTTGCGGGTAAGGCCTCACGTTCGTCTGGACTGTCAACGTTATAACGAAACACGCGGCCGCCGTGACCGGCATGTCCCGCATGAATCCCCCAAGGCCGATCCTCGTGACGGTCGGCCTCGTGGGTCATGACGCCGCCGTGGATAAACCGCTGTGTTTTCACGACCCCGATACCACCGCGGAACTTACCGGGCGCGGGTAGCACGTCGTCGCGCAATTCGTAGCGGTCGCAGATCAGCGGCAAATGCATGCCGAGATCTTCGATCGGATTGTTGCGGGTATTCGCGAGCAGGTTGTCGATGGAATCCGGACCGTCGGATGCCGGGCGGCCGCCATAAGACCCCTCGTTGACCTCGAGAAAGACCCAGATGTCGCCGTTCTCCCGCAATCCGGAATACGCGCCGAACGATAGTGAAGCCGAATTGCCGGCGGTCACGTTGTTCGGCACGACGGGCGCTAAGGCCTTGATGATGCAATCGACGACCCGCTGGATGGGCGCAAACCGTGCTTCAGCGGCGACCGGAAAGATCGGATTAAAGATGCTGCCCTTGGGCGCCGTGACCTTTATCGGGCGAAACGACCCTTCATTTTGGGGAATGTATTCCGGCGTTGTGTAGGTATCGAGCAGGAGGGCGCGAAACGCGTAATAACAGGCGACCTTGGTCGAGCCTTCAAACGGCACGTTGAAAGCGGTCGGCGTTTGATCCGCCGATCCGGTCAGATCGACTTCCACCCCATCCCCTTTGACGCGCACGGTGACCTTCAACGGTAAAGTCACGCCGCGATTACGCCCATCGTCATCGAGAAAGCCTTCGGCGGTATATTCGCCGTCCGGAATGGCCGCGATCTGGCGGCGTAGCATGGTCTCCGAGTAGTCCATCAGTTGATTACACGCCGTTGTCACGGTGTCCTTACCGTAGGTTTCGAGCATTTCATTAAAGCGACGCACGCCGAGCTCAGCTGAAGCGATTTGGGCTTCCAGATCACCCATCACCTGTCCGGGTGCGCGTGTATTGGTCTCAATGAACTGCCACAGTGCACGGTTAAGTTTGCCTTCATCATAGAGTTTCAAACCCTTGAACAACATGCCTTCGCCATAGACGTCCGGCACGTCGATGATGAGGCCCGGCGTTGCGGCGCCGATGTCAACGTGATGCGCCGTGTTGGCTGAGAATGCGACGAGTTCACCATCAAAGAATACCGGTGCGACGATGGCGATGTCCGGCGAGTGGCTGGCGCCGTGATAGGGATGGTTATGGATCACGATATCGCCGGGGCGCCAGTCGCCGTGCAAAGTGTCTTTGATGCCGCGCAGGTAACCGGGCAATGAACCGATGTGCATCGGCGTCGAATCCGATTCACACAGCGTATTGAAATCGGCGTCGAACAGGCCGGCGCCGAGATCCTGCGATTCACGAATGATCGACGAATAGGACATGCGGTAGAGCACGTGCCCCATTTCCTTGGCAATGGTATCCAAAGCACCACCAATGACTTGCAGGGTGATGGGATCGATGTCACTAACTGTCATTGCCTAAACCCTCTTCTCGAGAATGTGGATGTTGTCGCTTGCCTTCACAGACGCGTCGTAACCCGGCGGGATCAGCGAGGTTGAATTGTGCTGCACGATAATGGCGGGGCCCACGATGGTCTGCCCGGCGCTCAGTCGTGCGCGTTCGTAGCGCGGGGTATCGAGCGTCTGGCCATTGTCGAAGGTCGTCGGGCGCGTATACAGCAATGCGTCAGCCACATCGCCGCCGCTATTTGTCCTATCGGGCCACGACAATCGATCGCTGGGCGCGTAACCGACGACCCGTAAAGTGATCACTTCAATCGGGGTGGACTCGAAACTATGTCCGTAATCCGCTCGGTGCGCGGCGTGAAAATTATCGACGATCACTTGTAAGTTATCCACCGAAATGACCGCGTCGGGCACTTCGGCGCGCAGTTCAAACCCCTGGCCTTGGTAACGGCACTCGACGAGGCGTTGAAAACGCTGTTGCTCATCGGGCACGCCATCAGCGGCGAGTGCCGCGCGCGCCTGCGCTAAGAGGTCGTCAAAATTTTGGTTCAATCGCGCTAGATCGTCTGCATCCCCGTCAGTCAGCACAGCGAGCGTCGAGCGCGTGAATTCATACTGCATGTCCGCGGCTAATAGTCCCATGGCCGCCGTGATGCCGGGGGCGGGCGGCACGATGATCTCGCGCGCCGCGACCGCGCTCGCCAAGGCGACCGCATGCAAGGGGCCGGCGCCGCCAAACGGCATCAAGGCGAACTCGCGGGGATCGATGCCGCGGGCGACGGAATTCGCGCGGATCGCCAGCGCCATGTTCGAGTTGATCACGCGAATGACCCCGAGCGCCGCGTCAAGCACCGACATATCGAGTTTGGCGCATAGATGATCCTTGATCGCCGCCGTCGCAAGCGCCGCGTCGATGTGCAGATCGCCGCCGAGAAAATGTTCGGGATCCAAGCGCCCGAGCGCGACCTGGGCATCGGTGACCGTCGGCAAGGAGCCGCCGCGCGCATAGCAGGCGGGCCCGGGATCCGCGCCGGCCGAGCGCGGGCCGACGCGAAACGCGCCCCCTTCGTCGATGTAGGCGATCGATCCGCCACCGGCGCCAATGGTCGTAATGTCGATCATGGGGACCAATACCGGATAGCCGTTGACCTCGGTATCGCGCGGATTTTTGACGCGTAACCGGCCCTCGGGAATGACACTGATATCGGCCGAGGTGCCGCCGATGTCGACGGTGATGAGGTTCGTCTCTTGGGCGCGCTCGCCAGCCCATTTACCGCCGATCACACCACCGGCGGGACCCGACATCAAAATCGTCACAGGTTTATCCGAACCGGTGGCGACCGTCGCAATACCGCCGTTCGATTGCATGAGACGCAGAGGCGCGGTGATATCGCGACTGCTGAGGGTTCGCTCGAGGTTGCGTAGATAGCGCGCGGTGCTCGGTCCGATGTAGCCGTTCATGGCCGCGGTTGAAAAGCGTTCGTATTCGCGCAGTACGTTCACTACCTCCGACGAGCAATTGACATAAGTATCCGGCAGAATTTCCTGCACAATGGCCTTGGCGCGCTGTTCGTGCGCGTCGTTGAGAAACGAGAATAAGAAACCGACGATTACGGCATCGACGTTACGCGTTTTCAACAGCTCTGCGGCGCTACGGACCTCGTCCTCGGCGAGCGGCACTTCGATGCGGCCATCCGGCGGCATCACGCGTTCGGTAATGGGGATCCGGTTACGGCGCTTGACCAGCGGATGTTTCTGCCACGGCAATTCGAATTGAAGCGAAAAATTATGCGGCCGTTTGTGGCGGGCGAGATGCAGGATGTCACGGTAGCCGCGCGTCGTCAGCATGCCGACTTCAGCGCCCGCATGTTCGATCACGATGTTGGTCGCGATGGTCGTGCCGTGCACGATGAGGTCGATGTCGCCAGGCTTAATCCCACCGATTTCGCACAGCTCCAGGATGCCCTGCACGACGCCGATCGATTGATCGCTTGTGGTGCTCGGAACCTTGTGAACGAATACGGCGCGATCATTTTTCGCACCGGACTCGAGGATCAAATCGGTAAACGTGCCGCCGACATCTACACCTATTCTCGCCATTGGGACGTGCTCTTGTTATTTATGCGAGGTGTTCTCGCAAAGTACTGCCATTGTAATCATCACGGTAGATACCGCGTTTTTGCAGGACCGGGATGAGTTGATCCACCAGATCCGCATAATAGTCCGGCGCATAGTACGGCGGCGAGATTTGAAATCCATTGCCGCCGCCCTCCTCCAAGAGATATTGCATCGCATCGGCGACCTGGTCCGGGGTGCCAATGAGCGGATTCTTGTCGCTGCCGGAGAGATAACTCTTGGCAATATCGCGCAACGTGATCTTGGGATCGGACTTTTGATAAATTTCGAACAGGCCCCGAGTGCCGGGGACTTCCAGATCGGTGACGGGCAGATCGATATCGTAGTCCGCGCATTCGATGCCCCAGTGCATGGACATCTGCGCCAGCGAGGCTTCGAGCGGGATACGCGCGCGGATCTCGGCGTAGCGATCGCGCGCTTCGGCCTCGGTTGCGGCGACGATCGGTTGTCCGGCCCAGAAAATAGGGATCTCGGCTGGATCGCGGCCGAGCGCCTCCCGGCGTGCCGCTAGATCCTCGCAGTAGGCACGCATCTGTTTCGTGCCCCGGGCAGCGCCGAAAATTCCCTCGGCATGGCGGGCGGCGAACGCTTTGCCGCGCTCGGATTGGCCGGCTTGAAACAGAAACGGACGGCGCCGCGGTGACGGGATGACCGTAAAGGGCCCCTGTGTCTTGTACCACTTCCCCACGAAATCAACGCGGTGCACCTTCGCCGGATCGGCGAACACCTTGCCTTCCATGTCCATGACTACCGCGTCGTCTTCCCAACTGTTCCAGAGCGCATAACAGGCTTCCATGTACTCGTCCGCGCGGTCATAACGCTCGTCATGGGCCGGCAGTTCGTCCATGCCGAAATTTCGCGCTTCGCCTGACGAATGCGAGGACACGATATTCCAACCGATGCGTCCCTTGGTGAGGTGATCGAGCGTTGCTAACGTTCGCGCCAGGAAAAACGGCGGGTAGAACGTCGTCGACATCGTCACCGCAAAGCCGAGCGTTTTGGCGATACCGGACAAGTAGGTTATCAGCGACACGGGATCATGGGTTGGAAATTGAATGGCGTACCGGATCTGATCGTCGGAGGCGCCACCGTGCAGGCTATCGGCGAAAAAAAGCATGTCGAAGCGGCCGCGTTCTAGCGTACGGGCGACCGATTCCCAGTATTCCGGTTCATACCAGTAATGCGTGATCTTCTCGCGCGGATAGATCCACGACAACGGCATGTGCGGTGCCGGAGAAAAATGATTGAACGCAGAAAGATGGATCTGTTTGGCCATCGCGTATCAATCATAGCAATTCGATCCGCAAGGATACGGTCCATCTCGCGTAGCCCGGATGAAGCGGAGCGGAATCCGGGAGTCGGCTGCGCACCGTTCGGGTGCCGGCGGCAGCTTATCGACTATTTGCGTCAACCTTCCTTTGCCGATGTACGACCCCGATATAGCCAAAACGCTGCCAAATAACGGCCGGGCGCCGGGTATGGGCACAGCCGCGATCAACGGTCCGCCGTCGCCCAGTCTGGGCCGCTGCATGAACGCTTAAGTAGCGTCGAGATGGAAGCGACTGGGAACGCTTCGGCGATTCAATGTAGTGAATCATTGGGACGGCCACAAATTTGGCCTGCATTGCGATTCACCTCTAAAATATCGCCTACATCGGCTTCACCATACCCGAGAGAAATATCAGCTATGACGCAGATTCTTTTCATCGAACACGATGGTAGTGAACACGCAGTTGAAGCCGAGAACGGCTTGTCGCTGATGCAGGCCGCCGTTAACAATGGGGTGCCTGGGATCGATGCCGATTGCGGCGGCGAATGTTCCTGTGCCACCTGTCATATCATTGTCGCCGAGGAATGGTACGACAAGGTTGGCGAACCCAGTACGTCCGAGGGATCGATGCTCGAACTCACGCCCGAGCGAGCGCCGACCTCCCGCCTCGCCTGCCAAATTGAGATACGCGGCGAATTGGATGGCCTCGTCGCGCGTCTACCCGAATTTCAAATGTAATCACTGACCATATTTCAAATAGGATGCACGACCCGGAGTAATTTACATGGGTGCACTTGCCGACAATAAGCCACGCATGATTGACCTCGACCCCAGTCAGGTACCGCTCGCTCAAATCGATGTTAGCCAGGCGGAATTGTATGAGAACGATGCTCACTGGCCGTTTTTTGCGCGCCTGCGTGCTGAAGCGCCCGTGCACTATTGTGCCGATAGTACGTTCGGGCCTTACTGGTCCGTGACTCGGTTTAACGACATTGTCGAGGTCGAGAAGAACCATGAAATATTTTCCTCAGAACCCAATATTTTGCTGTCCGATCAGCCGGAGGACTTCGAACTTCAAAGTTTCATAGCCATGGATCCGCCGCGCCACGAAAGAGAACGCGGTGCCGTCCAGGGCGTGGTCGCTCCGATGAATCTCAAGGCGCTGGAGCCGGTCATCCGCGAAAGAGTGCAATTGATCCTCGACGATTTACCACTCGGGGAGACCTTTGATTGGGTCGACCGCGTCTCGATCGAACTGACTACACAAATGCTGGCGACCTTGTTCGACTTTCCGTTCGAAGACAGACGCAAACTGACCCACTGGTCCGACATCGCGATCGCAACGCCCGAACTAACAGGATCATTCAAAATTACCGAGGAACAGCGGCGCATTGAGCTCGGCGAGTGCATTGAAACATTCGCCGCACTGTGGCAAGAACGCGCCGACCGGCCTCCCACTAACGACCTCATCTCAATGCTCGCCCATGCCGAGGGCACACGCGATCTGATTACACGGCCGATGGACTTTTTGGGCACGCTTATTCTCCTCATTGTCGGCGGTAACGACACCACGCGAAATTCAATTTCCGGTGGCGTTGTCGCGCTGAACCAGTTTCCCGCCGAATACGAAAAGCTGCGAGACAATCCCTCACTCATCCCGAATATGGTCTCTGAAATGATTCGCTGGCAGACTCCTATAGTGCACATGCGCCGCCGTGCGACGCGGGATACTGAACTCGGCGGCCAGCGCATCGGCAAAGATGAGAAAGTCGTGATGTGGTACATATCGGGTAACCGCGACGCGGAGGTTATTCGCGATCCTAATAACTTGATCATCGATCGCGAAGGGGCACGCCACCACCTTTCCTTCGGGTTTGGCATTCATCGCTGCATGGGCAACCGCGTGGCCGAGATGCAGCTTAGACTTACCTGGGAGGAAATCATGCGACGATTCCGCTATGTCGAGCTCGTCGGGAAACCGGTACGGCTATGCTCGAATTTTATTCGCGGTTACAGCGAACTACCGGTGCGATTGCATCCGCTTAATTAGTGTCCGTCCATAAACAGGCATTTTCTTCGATGGGCACGGAGAAATCGAGGTGTTGAAAGTAGGTTGTTGGAGCGGTAGCGGCGGTTCGGTGGGGGTCGAAGGGCTCTTCGAGCGTAATTGTGAGTACGTTCGCCGGCCGCAGAGCGCTGCAACCCAAAGTCGCCCGTTCGACGATATCGAGGAGGTCAGTTAGTGCGAGTGAACGTCGCTATTCGAGTTGATAGCGCGCGAGCAGGCTGAGGTTGTAGGCGACCACAGAAGACCACACGTAGGCTTCGAAGTGCGGCAGGCTCTTCCAGGTGCAACGTGCCAATCCGTATGCACGCTTCAGGCAGGAGATACCGGCCTCGATGCCGGCGCGGAAGTTGCGCAAGCGTCGATAGACCCACTGACTCTTGACCATGTCGGCGATCGCGAGCCCGCGCTTCTTGTGGAAGGCAACGTCTTCGATGCCTTCTGCTTTCGCCGCCCGGAGATTGTCGAGGCTCGCATAGCCGCCATCGGCGGCGACCTGTCGTGGCATCGTCCCGTAGTGTGTTCGATGCCGTTCGAGCATCGGCATGAAGCGCTGACTATCGACCGGATTGCCTCGCTCGATGACCACGTCGAGGATGAGGCCACTGCGCCCCGAAGCCAGATTGATTTTGTGTCCGTACTGAACGTCGCGCGCACCCTTTATGATGATGTCGGTATGCGGCTCGAACAAGCTCACGCACTTCTCGCTCGCGGGGACCTTCTCACCGCCGAACACCCGCCGCTCAGTTTGCGAAATCACCTGCAGAACAAGTGTTTCGTAGTGCGCTACCTGCGCTAGCCAGTCCGGCAGTTCAACGCCGGTGACGCCCGGGCTCAGCAGCTGCTCACGTACCCTCGCTACCGCTTCCAAGGTTGAACGCGTCGCCCCAATCAAATCGCGATACAGACGTTGGCGTTGCTTCGCACCACGCGCATACCACAGCGCCCGCGCACGCTTCTTCGCCAATCGAGTGTGGTTCACGAAGCACAACTCCGGCGCGCCAGGCAACTCGCGCGCCTGTGCGAGCAGACGAACCACAACACGCACGCCATCCCACAGCAGATGACTGTCGCTCGGCGCGTGGATGGCACTGTCCGTTACCGTGCTATCAATCCGTACACGCTGTGCCGGCTCAATGCGCGTCTCTTTCGCCGTCGCCAGCAGGGCGCGATGAATAGACTCCCACGTCGATACCTGGATCGCCGAGACCACCCGCTGTAAGGCAGACTTCTTCGGACGTTCATTACCCGGCAACCGGGCGAAGGCCTGAAAGCTCGCCGAGTCCTGCAGGTGAAAGGCCAGCTCCTCGTAACTCAATTGCCGGTGCTGCTTGAGCACCGCGCAGCGCAGCACCGACTCCGCCGACAGTCCGCGTCGACCGGTGGGCTTCAAACCCCGCCGACACAGATCGTTCATGACCGGCGTGAGGACCTTGGGGTGAGCATCGAGCCACTCGGACATGCCCTGCAGCTCTCGCCCCAGGTCATGGTCAGCAAACAGCTCGTATATACTCGCTTGGGCCGTGCGTTTCTGACGCATTCCCCCTCCTGTGGTGTCGATGATTGTGTGGAAAATCAGAGGTTTGAAGTTCCATTAGATCACGACCTACCGGAGGTTTCGATCCCTTAAGCGACAAATTTTCCTTTTTATTTCAACCGCATCGCGTTTAGGGATGCACACTAATTAGTCTGCCACTAGAAAAATTGTGCGCTTAGTGCTCAGGCACGCTGTAATAGTTCGAACTATCGCGTCCACTTAATCAGCGCCAAGCGCTTACGGCAATATTCGTGCGGTAAGTGCCGCCAATTCTCGGGCGCTGCGGACATGGGAAACCTATTAAATTTGCATGGTTCGGCCGGGTAATGTCACGTTAACTTCTCGGGACATTCTGTGGGATCCGAGAATCCGACACCATAATCTGGCCAATCACATTTGTTCGTCAACAACGCTGCCGTACGGGCGGCGGCCTGGCGACACGCTTATAATCGACGTAACTACCGTATAAAACATTTACCATGACTTACCTCTATAGCGCCTGCCCGCATGATTGCCCGTCGACCTGCGCGCTCGAAGTCGAGCGTCTCACACCTGAACGCATTGGCCGAGTGCGCGGTGCACGGGACAATAGCTACACCGCCGGGGTTATCTGCAGCAAAGTAGCGCGTTATGCCGAGCGCATTCATCACCCGGATCGCCTCACCCGACCACTTAAACGGCGCGGCGAAAAAGGATCAGCAGAATTCGAGCCGATCAGCTGGGACGCAGCCTTAGACGAAGTTGCTGAAGCCTTCCTCACCGCCGAGCAGGCATACGGATCGGAGTCTGTATGGCCGTATTTCTACGCCGGTACGATGGGCATGGTGATGCGCGACGGTATAAACCGACTGCGGCACACCAAACGCTACTCCGGCGAACACGCAACCATCTGCACTACGCTCGCCTGGAGCGGTTACGCTGCCGGTGCCGGACGCATCAGCGGTGTCGACCCGCGCGAGATGGCGCATTCCGATGTCATCGTGATCTGGGGTACCAATGCGGCCGCCACGCAGATCAATGTCATGGCTCATGCCTTGGCTGCGCGGCGCGAGCATGGCGCCAAAATTGTGGTCATCGACATTTATCGTAACGCCACGGCGAAGCAAGCCGACCTCTTCGTATGCGTAAAACCGGGCACTGACGGCGCGCTCGCATGCGCAGTCATGCACGTTCTATTTCGCGATGGCTATGCAGATCGCACCTACCTCGCCCGCTATACGGACTGCGCGGAAGATCTCGAAGCGCATCTCACATCCCGTACACCTGCGTGGGCGAGCGCCATCTGCGGTGTGCCGACGGCGACTATTGAACGTTTCGCCGCGCTGATAGGGCAACACCCCAAAACATTTCTACGCCTAGGCTACGGCTTCGCTAGACAGCGCAATGGCGCAGTCAACATGCATGCGGCGGCTTCGATTGCCGCTGTCACTGGGTCCTGGCAGCATTTAGGTGGAGGCGCACTGCATAACAATGGCGCAATCTATCACTGGGACCGTACGCTCATTGATGGGCTCGATGCCCGCGACCCCACAATACGTTTGCTTGATCAATCACGCATCGGCGCGGTACTGACTGGCGAAGAATTCGCGCTCGGCAACGGGCCTCCGGTTACGGCGCTGCTAGTTCAGAATACCAACCCGATGTCCGTAGCGCCGGACCTCACCACCGTGCAACGAGGATTCGCGCGCACCGATCTATTTACCTGCGTGCATGAACAATTTATGACCGAAACCGCAAAAATGGCGGATATCGTGCTGCCGGCGACAATGTTTCTCGAACACGATGACCTTTACCAAAGCGGCGGCCACCAGCACATCCTATTCGGACCGAAGATCGTTGAGCCGCCTGGCGAATGCCGCTCTAACCACGAGGTGATTTGTGCTTTGGCCAAACGCGTTGGCGCGGAACACCGGGGCTTCAACATGAACCCGCGTGAGATTATCGATTGGACGCTCAACGCCTCCGGCTGGGGAAATCTCGAAAATCTCGAACGCCAACGTTGGCTGGATGCGCAACCTGACTTCGATGAAGCCCATTTTATAAACGGTTTTGGCCACGTGGATAAGCGCTGGCACTTCGCGGCCAATTGGCCGTCGATGGGTCCGCAGGGTTTCGTTAGCCCCGCCACGATGGACGCAATGCCGCGTCTACCCGATCATTGGAATGCGATCGAAACGGCGAACGAAGAACTGCCCTTCCGCCTCGTTACCGCGCCCGCACGCAATTTTCTCAATTCAACCTTCAATGAAACGCCAACCTCCAAACGCCGCGAACGACGGCCAACGCTGATGATGCACTCGGCCGATGCAGCACGCTTGTCGATTGCTGACGGCGACCCGATCCGAATCAGCAATGCACGCGGCGCACTCGAACTCCACGCGGAGTTGTTCGACGGGCTTCAACCAGGGGTAGTCGTGGCTGAAAGCGTGTGGCCGAACGACGCCTTCAAGACCGGTCTCGGCATCAATGTATTGACCGGGGCCGATCCCGCAGGGCCCGCCGGCGGAGCGGCATTCCATGACAACCGCGTTGCCATTACCCCGGCACAATGAACATATTCTAATCGCGGTAGATCAGAAGATTAGGAATAAGGGGGAAGCGCTTATTTTTCTGGCTCGCCTAAATAAGTGCATCCCCTTTTCTCCTTTTCCCACCGCGACACCCGGCAGCGCAGGTCTTCCATTCTCGCTTGAATACTCGATGGATAGGCTTTGTTCGCCCTATACTCCTATGCTGCGTTTTCCTGCGGTGTTCGCAATGTAATGAATAACCAGACCGAACTGAGCTATGAAGTTGAAGGCGAGGACACGGGCAATACAATCGTCTTCGTCCACGGCTGGCCGGACGATGCCACCCTCTGGCGCCTGCAAGTCGCGGCGCTCAAGCAAAAATTCCGCTGCGTGAGCGTCACCCTGCCCAACTTCGGCGCGACGGCGGATCTGTCTGGCGGCTGCGATTTCGCGGACCTGGTCGACAGGCTCGCGCGGACGATCGATCGTGTTCAAGCGGACGCTGCACCCGTTGCGCTCGTGACGCACGACTGGGGCGCTTACCTCGGCTATATGTATGAAAAAAAGCACCCGGAACGGGTGCGCAAGATGGTGACCCTCGATATCGGCGGTCACGTCAAGCCGGCGTCCGCGAGAGACGCCTTAATGATGGCCGGATACCAGTGGGTTTTGATCGGTTGCTGGGTGGTCGGTGGCGTCATTCCGCCGTTCGGTAACTGGTTGACGAGAAAATTCGCCGCCCTTCTACGCGTCCCAGGGCTGCAAGCGGGTCGTGTGCGTTCCCGGTGCAACTATCCCTACTTCTACCTGTGGCGCGGCATTGTGCTGCCGTCGGCGCGCCGGAAGTTGCTCGGTTATTACAAGCCAGCTTGTCCGATCCTGTTTATTTACGGTGGCAACAAACCCCTGATGTTTCATTCCGATCGCTGGCTCGAAATCCTCGATGCGACTTCCGGACGCAGCGAATGTATCGCCGGCGGCGCGCACTGGTTCATGGAGACCCATCCCGAGAAGATCAATGGCTTGATCGACGAGTGGCTCGGGTGAACGACAAGGTCAAATTTTTCTTTCCCTTGTTTTCCTAGCGCCGATAGTTGGCGTAAAGAAATTCGACCTGCCGACAGCTTCTGGAGTCGCGGAAGGTGTCGAACCATTGCGCAAGCTCGTTCCCGGCCAGTTCGCGCGGCCAATTGACTGGATATTCGGGCGGCATCACCAAGAACACGAGGAGCGATGCGAACGTCAGGTCGACTCTGGAAAACCCATCGCCCACAAGAAAAGGTCGTTCAGCCAGGCGCCGATCGAAGGCATCGATCGCGCGCGCCAGTTCCACCTTGGCCGATTCAGCGCCGCTCTCCGTGCAGTCATAGATCTCGGTTATCTTTTTCCGTAGAACACCGTAGGTCATTCTGAACGCGAGATTCGCAAGCCTGCCTGCGCGATGCATGAAGAAATAGCGCACGAGGTCCGCGTGCGGCAATAAATGATAGTAGCAAAGCCGTCGGAGCGGTACGCCGATGGTCTCGGCGATCTCGCGCTCGAGTTCCTCGACCGCGCCGGCATCGGCCGGGGTCAGGGGCCGATCCGGATGAACCTGTTCGAGATAGTCGACGATACGGGCTGAGCCCTGAATGACGTCTCCGCCGTCGACCAGCACGGGTACGCTGGAATCGGTTGCCAGGCGTTTCATTTTTTGAACGTGAAACCCGGGCAGGAGGCAGACGGACCGATATTCGATGCCCTTGTACTCCAGTGCCCAGCGGGCGACTTCACAAAAGTGGGAATGCGGAAATTCGTATAGAACCGGCGCGGTCATCGGATCACGCTCGAACCCGTTCGCACGGACAATCCGGCTTGTCGCAAACTAGAATCAACTTTATGTACCCTATATATATTTATATATATTATATAGTTATACATAATATGTAATGAATTATTGAATTCGAGAAACCTGTCGCCATTAGCTTCCAGCTCAAATCCGGGTGTGGACGCGGTCCACGGACGAACGGCCCACCTCAACCACGA
Organism: Gammaproteobacteria bacterium; assembly: GCA_963662545.2. Classification (GTDB taxonomy): domain Bacteria; phylum Pseudomonadota; class Gammaproteobacteria; genus JAYYZW01. Next base: position 1,198,033 of record CAXXLL010000002.1, on the reverse strand, counting down.
TACCGCCGCTTAGCCCCCAGAGCCCGCTCGGCGAATTCCGCCTGACGAAAGCGCTCGAAGTCGCATTTTTTTCTCGTTAATCGCGGTCGAGACCGCGTTTGTCCAGGCGCCAATGATAAACTGCAGGTGCGCCGGGCCACCGGCGTCCGCAATCGACTTCAGGGCATGTCCGATGAGCCGTCAGATCAATTGGTATTACTACCGCAAGGGCTGAACCAGCTGCGGCAGAGCATCCAAGTTCATGGATGCCAACGGGCTGGTGCCCAAAGAAACGGTGCTCGCATCGCGTAAGCTCGGCCGTAGCGACGCACGCGATCTGGCGTCCGCCGCCAACAAAGTCGTCGTGTCGAAAGGCAAGAAGGTCTCGACCTTCAAGACCAAGGGCGCGCCGGCGGATGAGGTGGTCGACGCCATGCTCGGCCCGACCGGCAACCTGCGCGCGCCTGTTGTAAAGGTCGGGAAGACGCTCCTGGTCGGCTTCAACGAAGATCAATACCGCGAAGTACTCGTCGGTTGATCCGGGCGCGCGCTTCAAGCGCGTCTTTCACACAATAGGTTGCGCCGCAGACTAGTCATCGAAACGCCGTTCGACCATGATCAAGAGGGGCGGCAGCACGAAAAAATCGATCAGCAGCGCATAGCTCATGGTGATGGCCATCAAGGTGCCGGTCCGCACCGTCGGGCTGAAGTGGGACGCACTCAACACCGCGAAGCCGCTGACGAGCACGACGGTCGTTACCACGAGGGCGAGGCCGACCGTTTTGAACGCATAACGCAAACCGTCTTCGACTGTCCCTCCATCGAGCGTGCGCACATAGCGGTACTTGCTTAAAAAATGCACGGTGTCGTCGACTACGATGCCGAGACTCATGCACATGACGATCGAGGCGGACATGTCGATCTGCCCGACGAACAAGCCCCAGGTCCCGTAGGCCAGCGCCGCGGGCGCGAGGTTGGTCATCAGGCTCAACAGCCCGAGGCGCAGCGACTGCAGCGCGAAGATCAGCACCACCGCAATACCGAGGATGCCGACGGCCACGCCGCGCAGTATGTCGCGAATGTTGCGGTGATTCATATGCGCAAACACCATGTCGATACCGGTCGCCTCGACCGGTCGTATGTGCGGCGCGTGTTCGGCAAGCCAGGCCTGTACCCGGCGATCGAAGGCCAGGAGATTTTCCGAGTCGCTGTGCGCGAGGGAGGCGGCGAGTTGGGTGGCTGAGCGATCCACATTGATGGTGTCTTCCAGCCCCTGGCCGATAGGCAGAGACATTTCGTAAAGCAGCAGGTATTGCGCCACCATGCCGCGCTCGTCCGGCACTTTGCGCCATGCGGGATCGTCGCCGTGCAGGTTCATATTGAGCCGCTCCAGCAGATCCGAAACCGAGGACACATGCTGCACTTCGGGCTGCTCCCGCAGCCATTTTGTCAAAGCCTCGAGCTCGGCGATGTACGCCGGATCGTCGATGCCGTGTTCGACGCCGGAATCGATAATGTATTGCAACTGGTGGATTGAGCCGAAATGCGCATCGAGCGCATTGGACGCGCGGCGCACCTCGAAGGTCTCATCGAAATAGCTGTTCCAGTCCTCGGTCAATTCATTACGCGGTATGAAACTCGCCACGATGAGGCCGGCCACGCCAAACACGACGAGCAAGAGACGCCGCTTGCGTATGACCCATTCGCCCAAGGCGACGATGCGGTCCGCGAGACGTGCCGAATAAGAAACGCGGGGCGCAGGGAACCACATCAAGAGCCCCGGGAGCAAGGTCATCGAAAGAAACCAGGCGAACATGACCCCGATGGCCACCATGTTGCCGAGATCGTGGTAAGGAGGAGAGTCGCTGAAGTTCAGCATCAACACGCCGATGGCGGTAGTGACGCTGGTGACGAAAACGGGTTTCAGATTGACTCTCAAGGCCTCTCGAACCGCGTCGAACTTATGCCGGCCGGCATTCACTTCGTGATAATAGCTGGTCATAACGTGCACGCTGTCTGCCACCGCAATCGTCATAACGATGCTCGGCACGAATCCGGATACGGCTTCGAGCGTGAGTCCGAGCCACCCGTAAATGCCCATCGTGCCGCTGATGGCAAACGTGATGATCAGCAAGGTAGCGGCCGTGCCCAGCGCATGGCGCAGCAGCACGATCAGCCCGAGGAGAATGACGAGGTAACTCAAGGAGACCAGTTCCGAGACGTCGCGCGCCACCGCGCGCCCGAGATCGACGTCACCAACTACCGTCCCACCGATATGAATCTCGACCTCGGGGTGCGCCGCGCGCAGCGGCTCGATGAATTCGAGCACCCACGCCATCACTTCATCATTCGCATCGAGCTTGCCGTCCGGCAGGGTCAGCCGGACCTGAATGGCTATCGCGCTGCCGGCCGGCGCGACCGAGGCCCCGAGGAGATCGGGTTCGCTGAGCGCGATTCGCCGGATCGTCTCTATCTGTTCGTCGCTCAATTCGTCGGGTGAGGGGATCAGGTTCGCAACGATGAGTGCGTCGCCTTCGGCGCGCGTATGCTGATAATTTGCCAGCGACGACACGCGGCGTGAGTACGGCATCTGCCAGCCGCCTTCGGTCAACTCGTAAACCAGAGACAAAATACCGCGATCGAAAACATCACCGTCACGCGGTACGACGATGAAGAACAGCACGTCCTGACGATCGAAGATGGCCTCGAGCCGCTCGAACGCGAGTAACTGCGGATTGTCTTCGCTGAAGTACGCACGCATGTCATTGGTGACCGACAGGCCGCTCATGCCCGCGCCGAGTGCGACGAATAGCACGGAAACGACGACCGTCGTCAGGCGGTAATGCCGACTCAGCCAAGCGAGGTAGGCGTCAAACAAGGCGTTCATGATCGATAGGGTTCAGATAGGTTATTCGCCGGCAAGCGGGCTCCTACGGACGTCATTCCGATCGTAGGAGCCCGCTTGCCGGCGAACGTAACGGTGAACGATCGGTTAACGCTCGAACGTCTCCGCCGGGCATACGCCCTGCTCGACCAACACCTTTTCGAGCGAGCGCAGCCAGTGCTCGTAATAACCGGGGGCATCCGGCCGCGGATGCGCTGCCGTTTCTCCGATGGCGTCGATCTCGTGGATCAAATGATTTCGAAACATGTCCCACGAAAAGTGTCCGTTCTCGCACAGCGCGACCGCCAGGGCGAACGCTCGGCGTTCCCAGGCGTCGTGAAACACGAGTTCGCCGCTGCGGCGCGGCAGGGCGGCCGTGCTTTCCATCTGGGCGATCTCGGGTCGGCTTTGCAGCGGCACTGTACTCAACCGGTCAGACGGTGACATGAGTCACGCCGATCATCGCGTCGCGTGAGACCAGCGCGGCGAGTTCGGCCTCATGGAACGTCTCAGTGCCAGCGGGACGTTCCGGCAAGACCACGTAACGCATCTCGGCACTGCTGTCCCACACTCGGATCTCGACATGCTCATCGAGATCGAGACCGAATTCCCTGAGCACGCTGCGGGGCTCGATCACGATGCGCGACCGGTATGGTGGGTCCTTGTACCACCCAGGGGGTAATCCGAGCACCGGCCACGGGTAGCAGGAGCACAGCGTGCAGACCACGACGTTGTGTACATTCGGCGTATTTTCAACAGCGACCATGTGCTCGCCCTGCATGCCTCCGAATCCGAGCTCGCGCATCGCATCGGTGGCGTTATCGAGCAGGCGCCGTTTGTAATCTTCGTCAACCCAGGCGCGCGCGACGGCCTTGGCGCCGTTCATCGGTCCCAGATCGTGTTCGTAGATCTCGACCAGGCGGTCGAGCGCTTCTTGCGTCACCAGTCCCTTCGAGATGAGCAGTTCCTCGATAGCCGCGGCACGCTGTTCGAGCTTTATCGTTTCCTCGCCAGTGCGGCGCTTTTCCAGGTACGGGTTCCTCGGGGCGGAATGATGGTCGTGTTGCTCGCTCATGTTGTCACCGGTTCCAGATAGGACTCCCAAAGATCAATGAAAAGATGGTCGTGCCCGGGTGCCTCCTCGCCCCACAGTTCGCGCGCGGAGAACTTGACCGAGTAGAGCGGCTGCGCATTTTCGCCCTGGTCGTGGGCGTAGGTGTCGGGATAGACATGATTGCCATGAATCATCGCGATCTTTCCCCGGCGTCCGCGCGCGTAACGCGGCAGGCGCGTATGCCCGCTGGGGTTGCGGTTTTTCGCCCTCACTGCATCACCCACTGCGAAACGGGGCGCAAAGGACTCCGTATCGCGAATCGGGTCGACACCCTGGGCGATGACGGCATTGACGACGTCGGGCGTAAGCGGTTCGTCGCCGACCGCGGCAGCTACCAGATCGCGATCGGCGACCCGGGTTTCGAGGGCCTCCAGCCAATGTTCGTAGTAGCTCGTCTTGAGATATTGCACCGGATCCATGCGTTCGACCGCATGGCGAAACGCATCGACCGGACCCAAACCGCCGCCCAGACTTGCCAGCGTCAGGGCGAAAACGCGGCGCTCCCATTCTTCATGGAATTTCGGTTCGTCAACTTCACGCTCGACCGGGCCGAAGCATGTCAATCCCCCGAGATCGTGGATGCCGTTCATCGCATCCCTCCCTGCATTGAATTGCAAGTGATCCTAGCAGGACCCAAGCCTCCTTTCTCAGGCGACCCGTTGACTGCCGGCTGAATGGGTTTTCCGAACAAAGGCACGCTTTGTCGCAGGCAACGAGGCTTACCATTCGCCCGCAAGCGGGCGACTCGAATCGCATTGAAATATTGGGACCAGCTATTCAGCCCGCCGCGTTCCCTCGCAAGCGAAAACGTTCCATACTCAATCAGACACCCGGCCGGAGATCTGCAATGGCTTTCAAAGAATACGGTGATTATGACGGTGTCGGCCTGGCAGAACTGGTGCGCGCGAACCAGGTTAGCGCGCGGGAAGTCGTCGACGCAGCAATCGAGCGCGCTGAGACCATTGATCCCCAACTCAATTTCTTGACGCACCGGGCCTACGAAGCAGCACGCACGGCGGCCGACGATCCCGCCCTGCCCGACGGTCCGCTCAAGGGCGTGCCGTGGCTGATGAAAGAACTCGCGAGCGCCTGGGAGGGCCATCCGATCACGAACTGCTGCCCCTACCTGAAGGACATCGTCGCACCTGGCGATTCGGAACTCATCCGGCGCATGAAGGCGGCCGGGATGCTGCCCTTCGCCAAAGCTACGTCGCCCGAGCAGGGCTGGGCCCTTTCGACCGAATCGTCCATGCACGGCATCACGCGCAATCCGTGGAATCTCGAGCGTACGCCGGGCGGATCGAGTGGCGGCTCGGCGGCGGCGGTGATCGCGCGCGTCGTGCCGATGGCGGAAGGTTCTGACGGCGGCGGATCAATCCGTGTCCCGGCATCGAACTGCGGACTGGTCGGTCTCAAACCCGCGCGCGGGCGCATCACCCTCGCGCCCGCGGTGGTCGATTTCTGGTACGGTGGCGCGACCTTTTTCTGCGTCTCGCGCACCGTTCGCGACACGGCCCTGTTGCTTGATATCACGGGCGGACATCTTGCGGGCGAACCATATCAAGCACCCGCACCCGCGCGACCCTATGCCAAAGAAGTCGGCACGGATCCCGGCAAGCTCCGGATTGCAATGGTCACGGACACACCCGATCACGGGTCGCCTGTCGACGGGCAGGTGAAGCAGGCCGTACTCGACGCCGGAACGCTATTGGAAGATCTCGGTCACGCAGTCGAGCCGCGTCCGGTGCCCTACGAATACTGGCCGCTTTATAAAACTTACACGTCGATCATCGCTGTGCAGACTGCCGCGTTTTTCGCCGGCATGGCCGAAGCCGTGGGCCGAAACGCGACGGCGGCCGATATGGCGCCGCTGTATTGGTCGATGATCGAAAAAGGCCGCCGAGTTGCCGGCGTCGATCATTCAAACGACATCGAAACCATGCGACAGACGTGCCGCGCTTTCCTCGGTGAGATGGCGGCGTATGACGCCTGGCTCATGCCGACCGTGCCGATGCTGCCACGCACGCACGGCTACTACGACATGTCGCTCGACGTCGAAACCTACGACGACACGCTCATGGGCCCAGACTGCTGCTTCACTGCGCCCTTTAACGCCTCGGGCTCGCCCGCGATCACGGTGCCGATGAACTGGTCGGACGACGGGCTGCCGATCGGCGTGCAGTTCGTCGGGCGAGACTGCGATGAGGCAACTTTGATCCGGATCGGCGCTCAGATCGAAGCAGCGCGCCCGTGGCTGGATCGCAAGCCCGCGGTCTGTACCTGATTTTCGACGTCTGCTTGGCGTGCCGCCGCGTTTTTTGATTCGCGCGCAAGTGGGCCCGTACCGAATGAACCAATAGACCCCGCCGCCATGTCAACGATCTCGAGCGAGCAAGGCGCATTGACCACGGCGCGATTGCGCGCACTGGGCCCGCTTGCTCCGAAGATCCGTTTCGGTATTGAAGGGCCGCGGGAGCGCGCCAGTGAGCTTCGCCTGGTGTTTCCGTTCAAGCGGTCCTGGGCCGCGACCATCATCGCCGGTGTCATGTTGGGGGTGTTCTGCATTCCCTTGTTCACGGTCGGTGGATCGACCGAGTTCGAGGGCGGTGGTGATTTGTTCTCGCTGACATCCAAGCTGTTCAGCGCCTTTTAGCTTCTCGGATGGTCCGTCGGCGTGGCCTTCATCGGCGTGTTCTTTCTCGGCTTGCTGTTCGGTCGCGAAGTGGTGATTGTGAAATCCGGCATGATGATCATCCGCATCGAGATCCTCGGCATCGGCGTCAGCGGCGAATGCAGCGCCGCACGCATGCACAATCTGCGCACGGCCGAGCCGGATGAACGTGCGGGGACCGGCTGGCGCGGTGCGCACCTGGCCTTCGATTACCTGGGAGTGCCCGTGGATTTCGGCTCCAATATCCTCGAAGCGCGGGCCGGTGAACTACTTTTCGGTATACGCGGGGCGTTGGGGACACCGATCCCGGACGGTCCGGCGCCGGAAGCCGTCGTCGGGGCGGGCGATCCACCGGCAAGTGACGCTCGCATTCCATCGAAGCCGCTTGACCCGGAACCATCCCATACAATCCGGCATGAATCGCCGCCCAGCTTATTTTCACCGTCGACCATCGCATTGTTCGCGGCCAATCTCGTACCGCTCGTCGGCGTCATTCTTTTCGGCTGGGACATGGGCCGAATCATGGTTCTCTACTGGGCGGAGAGCGCCATCATCGGCGTGTTTAACCTGCTCAAGATGGCCGTGATCGGTAAATGGGCAATCTTGTTCATCGGCCCCTTTTTCCTCGGGCATTTCGGCGGGTTCATGATCGTCCACCTACTGTTCATCTATGGCTTTTTCATCGAAGGCGCCGGCGCCGGCAGTGCGATCCCGCTTTCGCAAGTCGCCGCCGATTTCGTGATCCTGTGGCCGGCCTTGGCGGCATTATTTATGAGCCACGCCCTCTCTTTCTATCTGAATTTCATCGGCCGTCGGGAATATGCGGGACGCCAGATAGCGCGGCAGATGGGTGAGCCCTACAAGCGCATCATGGTCATGCATGTGACCATCATCTTCGGGGGATTCTTGGTAATGGCGCTGGATTCGACCCTGCCCGCGCTGATGTTGCTGATCGTGCTCAAGATCGCGGCCGACGTGCGCGCACATGTGCGCGAACGGGCCGGGGGAGCGCCGGAACCCGCCTGAAGCTCACCATCGATCGCCGTCTAGCGGGCGTTGTCAGTGGCGAGCAAGCACTGGCTTCACGAGCGCCTTCTTCGGACAGCGATCATCGTCGCGGCAAACGGCGTAAAGAACAACACAAAGGCAGGCGGGATCGGAACGGCGGTCAAGGTTCGTAGCTCTACGAGGCCCAGCGCGATATCCGCCTGGGCATTGCTCGTATCGTCCCCGAGGAACAGGAAATTGGACAACGTATAGGGTGCAATCGGCTTGGACACCGAATAGTCCTCCCGCAGATCGCCGTTGAGAATTTCGGTATCGTTTGCCGAGAGCGTATACCCCGCATCGTGAATCGCCAGTGAGTATTGGATTTCGATCGCCGTCGTATCGAAGCTCACGCCTTCGTCGTGGACAAAGACGTCGTTCTGGGCCCAGATCTCGTCTTCCCAGAATGCAATCTCGATGCCGAGATTGTCATCTGCCAGGAGGACCACACTGAATCCTGCGCGGTTAGCGTTGTTGTGTGACTCGACCAGGATCTGGAGTTCGAAATCCAGGCTGAATCCTGTCGCACGGTCCAGCGCCGGGAATGCGCCATTCTTGATCACGTTGATCAGGGGGATCGTATTGCTGTATCCGGCCGCTACGGCGTCATCCGTCGTCAGTCCTGCGCCGACGCCCGGGAGCACGGCTTGTGAGGCGACGCCGCCGAGGGCTGCATAAAACAACCACGGCTGCAGGCCGGGCAAGGTACCTGCGGTATCGTCGAACAGTGTAAACGTCGCCGCCGTGGCCGTACCCATCGATACCTTGCACACAAGGCAGACGAGCAAAAGGCGAATGAAACTACGCAATGCCATCACGTCTGTGGTGGTTGAAAGAGGCTTGAGTCTAAACGAAGCAGAACTTCGGTTCCGGTAACTCGCCCGCGAACCGATTCCGGAATTCCGCTGTTCAATAAGCCGACATGACCTCCGAGGCGATCATCGCCAGGTTTTGATCGATGTAGTCATCCGGGCACGCCGCCGACAGGAACAAGAAACGCGCGCCGGCATCGATGTATTCGTTCAGCCGCGCCTTACAATAGTCCGGATCCCCCGCGAGGACGTATTTGTGAACCAGTTTGCTGAAATCCTGGTCATACTGCCGTCCGAGTTTCTCCGCCGCCATTTCGACCGCCGTGTCACCGTGTTCATGGACGGCGGTGAAGATATACATACCGTGAGTAAAACCGGACAGGTCGCGCTCGAAATCGTCGCCGTATCGTTCGATTTTCTGAACACTGTCGGCGAGTTGCTCCGGGGTATACATGTAGGGGATCCAACCGTCGCCGTAGCGGGCGGCGCGTTTCATCGCTACGTCCTTTCTTCCCGACACCCAGATCGGCGGGCGCGGCTTCTGAATTGGAAGCGGCTTCAGACTGAATTCGTTCAAAGTCGTGTAACGCCCGTGATAGGTGACGTTGGTTTCCGTCCAGGTCCGTTGAATGACTTCGAGCGCATCGTCGGTGCGTGACCCTCGCTGGTTCAACGGCACGCCGCAAGCTTCAAACTCCTTGGGAAACTCACCCCCGACACCAACGCCGAGTATAAATCGCCCATTCGAGGCAACATCCAGTGCCGCACCCATCTTGGCCAGGAGCGCCGCCGGGTAGAGCGGGATCAATGTGATCGCGCTCATCAACTGAATATCCTTCGTCGCGCCCGCGGCCACCGATAGCGAAATAAACCCGTTCGCCGTGTCGCCGTGAAAACTGACGTGTTCGCCGCAACCGAGCACGTCGAAACCGAGCGCCTCGATCTCGCGTGACGACTGGGCGACGTCGTAGGGTGAGCGGAGCGTCGTTCCGAAACGAATCTTTTTATCGTTCATGTTGTTCCTGCTTTCTGCTTTCTACCTTATGCCGATAGCAATGTCGGATATTAAGTTATGTTATTCGCCCGCAAGCGGGTCCCTACCTGATGACGGTACCCATGTTACGCGACCGGCACCCGTAGGAGCCCACTTGCGGGCGAATCAAAATACCTCTGACATCCGGACAGCAATTCCTAGCCGGACTCATGCCCCAGCCGACGGGCCTCCTCGCCCATCACGACCGCAATGCGTCCGACAGCACGTCTTTCCAGGATGTCGTCCATCGCCTCGCGAAACTGCGGCAGGGGATAGGTCTTGGCAACGACCGGGTCGAGGTACCCCTGCAGAAACCATTCGAACAGTCGGTCCATATGGGTGCGCATACGGTCTTCGTATTCGTAACGCATATCCTTCGGCGTCCATCCGTAATAAAGCCCCATGTTCAAGCCGCACACCGTGATGTTCTTGATGAGCAGCAGGTTGGCCGGGATCTGCGGGATCTCGCCACTGGCGAAACCGACCGGCATGATGCGTCCTTCCGGCGCGATACATCGCAGCGACTGGGTGAAGACTTCGCCGCCGACTGGGTCGAACACCGCGTCCACGCCCCGCCCCGCCGTGAGCTCGAGTACCGCCTCGCGAAAATCCGATGCACGGTAATTGATCAGGTGATCCGCCCCGTGTGCGCGTGCCAGCTCGAGTTTCTCGGTCGAACCCGCCGTTGCAATGACCGTCGCTTTTTGTAACTTACCGATTTCGACGGCGGCCATGCCGACGCCCCCGCTCGCGCCGTGCACGAGCAGCCAGTCGCCGGATTTAACGTTGAGCAGATGCGGCCAGGTCAAGGCCGCGGCCGACGTTGCGTAAGAATTGGTGAAGGCAATCGCCCGCGCGAACTCGAGTTCGTCTGGCAGGGCGAATACGTTGACCTCACTTGCGCTCGTCGCTTCTGCCAAACCGCCCCAGTCGAGGACAGCGCAGACCCTGTCACCCGCCGAAAAACGCTTCGCATCGCGCCCGACCTCGGTGACGATACCGGCGACTTCGGTACCGGGCACGAACGGCAGTGGCGGTCGGCGCTGGTATTTGCCCTGCACCACCAGGCTGGTTGCGAAACTCACGCCCGCGGCTTCGATCTGGATCCCGACCTCGTCGACGCCGGTTTCAGACACCGGCACCTCGACGAGTTCGAGTCGATCGAAGGTCGTCCATTCCTTGACTAGGACGCCTTTCATGCAGTCCTCCTCGATTTATGTGAACGGGACCGAATCCGAGGATAGATGCGGAACCCTCGAAATGATCAACGCTTCACCGCTGTCCGGCGACGAACAACTTCGGCACGGCGCGTCGATAGTCCCGCATGTTGCACTCGAATCCAGTCGGCAGAGTCCGCGCGTTTAGGTATTGATCGATGGAGCCGACAATGCGAATCGCGCCGCCGTCGCGTTCGCGCACGATCACGCTCAATCCTGCCTGCTGCGCATTGGTCAGCATCTCGGTCACCGACTTCGCGCAATAAAGACCAGCACAAGTAAGCAGTGTCGTTTCGTCGCCCGGATGGTCGCAGCCCCGCACATGGATGACAACGCCATTGCGCCACAGGGCATGCGGGGACGGCGGCCCATCGGTGACGCGCGTGGCCCACCACGCGCCGGCGGCAATGGGCACGAGGGCGGCCACCGCGATCAGCTTGCGTGTTATGTTGCTCATTTCATACGGTCGGTGCGGCGGCGACAATCCCGGATTGCGAATGGGTCCCTCGATTCATGATAATGGGTTTTTACTCTTTTCGATTCGCACCGCTGACGTGCTTGCACACGGATCGGGGAGATTCCGTCTCATGATGAAACCGAGCGACAACGAAACCCTGACCTGCACCGGCGACGGTACACCCATGGGGGCATTGTTCCGCCGCTACTGGCTGCCGGCGCTGACGACCAACGAGCTGCCCTATCCGGACTGCCCACCCGTGCGGCTGCCCATCCTGGGTCAAAAGCTGCTCGCGTTTCGCAACAGCGAGGGCCGGGTCGGCATCGTCGACGAAGCCTGTCCGCACCGCCAGGCTTCGCTCTATTTCGGCCGCAGTGAACAGTGCGGAATCCGGTGTGCCTACCACGGCTGGCATTTCGATATCGAAGGGCGATGTCTCGACATCCCCTCGGAAGGGACGGACAGCAAGATCAAGGCCCGCATCAAACTGAAGTCCTACCCCGCCATCGAGCGCGGCGGCGTCATCTGGACGTATCTCGGCGACGGCGAAAGTCCGCCGCCGCCGGCACTGGAATGGGCGTTGCTGTCGGAAGAAAACCTCTTCGTATCGCGGCGGCTGCAGGAGTGCAATTATTTTCAGGTCATGGAGGGCGGCCTCGATTCGAGCCACCTTTCCTGGCTGCACCAGGGTTCGTTGATTGACGATCCGATCATGGGAATGAGTGGCTTGGGGAAGGATTCCCGCATCATCGAGATCATGGCGGCCGATCGCAGCCCGCGGTTCCAAACCATCGCGACCGATGGCGGCCTATTGCTGGGCGCGCGCCGCCATGCCGGCGAAGGACGCTACTACTGGCGTATCACGCAGTTCGTGCTGCCGTGTTTCAATCTCATTGCTCCGTTCGGGGACCTGAGCCTGAATGCCCAGGCCTGGGTCCCGATGGACGACTACAACTGCTGGTCGTGGGCGGTTAACTATTATCGCGACAAGCCGCTTTCGGAACAGGAGCGCGACTACATGCGACAAGGTGGCGGTCTGCACGTCAAATTCGTTGCAGGGACCCATCATGGCGCGGCTAACCGCGACAACGACTACTTGAGAGACATCGGCCGGCAGCAGCGCGGCGAGAGCTTCACTGGGATCCCGAGCTTCGCGATGCAGGACACCGCCGTGCAGGAAAGCCAGGGCCCTATCTCTGATCGCAGCCGCGAGCAGCTCGTGTCGAGCGACTACGGAATCGTTCGAACACGCAAGGCCCTGCTCGAGGCCGTCGCCGCAAATCTGGAGGGGATTACGCCTCCAGGGCTCGAACCCTCGGCGCAGAACGTCAAGGCCGTGTCTATTATAACGCCCCAAGAGAATCTCGAAGACGTGTCGCTCGAGGCATTCGAATGGGAATCGGCGAACTAGCCGCACATCAACGATCATGACGCTGCACGACGACATCACCGTTCTCGACGGCCTCATCGTCGCCAACTTCTCTCGTGAGATTTTCGAAGACATGCGCCGCGGCGGCGTCACGGCGGCCAACTGCACCTGCTCGGTGTGGGAAGACTTCCGCGCGACGATGAACAATCTCGCGACCTGGAAGAAGCACTTCCGCGACAATGCCGATCTGCTGCTGGAAGTCCGTACGATCGCGGACATTGAACGCGCGAAAGACGAGCACAAGACTGGCATCATCCTGGGATTTCAGAACGCAACCGCCTTCGGCGAGAACCTCGGTTATATCGAGTTGTTCAAGCAACTGGGGGTCGGTATCGTGCAATTGACCTACAACACCCAGAACTTGATTGGCACGGGATGCTACGAAGAGGACGGCGGCCTGAGCGGCTATGGACACGAGGTGGTGGCCGAAATGAATCGGGCCGGTATCTTGATCGATCTGAGCCACGTTGGGCCCAACACGTCCAGGGACGCCATCGAGGCCTCGGACAAGCCGGTCGCCTATTCCCACTGCCTGCCGGCGGGGCTGAAACAACACCCGCGCAACAAGACCGACGAGCAACTCCGTTTCATCGTCGATCACGGCGGTTTCGTCGGCGTGACCATGTTTCCCCCATTTCTGAAAAGAGGGCCGGCGTCCACCGTCGACGATTACGTGGAGGCGATCGACTACGTCATCGACCAGGTCGGAGAAGACGCGGTCGGCATTGGCACCGATTTCACCCAGGGGCATGGAGCGGACTTTTTCGAATGGATCACGCGCGACAAGGGCTACGGCCGCAAGCTGATTGAGTTCGGCGACATCATCAATCCCGAAGGGATGCGCACCATCGGGGAATTTCCGAATCTCACCGCCGCGATGGAGCGTACGGGATGGGCGGAGCAGAAGATCCGCAAGGTGATGGGCGAGAACTGGGTGCGGGTGCTCCAGGACGTATGGGGCAGGTGACGGCGGCGCTCAATTCGAATAATCCATTCGAATGTTTGATAGCATGCCGAGCGGCAGGCTGCCCGGGTCGACCGTAACGAATTTCCGGCGAGTTATCGACGCCGCCGCGGGAACCTCGGCGATACTCGGACCCTGCCTTCTGCGAACGGCGCGCTCCGCATCACGGGACGCACCGACCATCATTACTGGTTTCATCAAAAAAAGGAGAACGCCTGTGGACATAGGTGTCGTCATTTTCCCCACGGACCAATCGATCCAGCCGATCGAGTTGGCGAAAGAACTTGAAGCACGCGGCTTCGAATCCGTCTGGTTTCCGGAGCACAGCCATATACCGACCAGCCGCGAAACACCCTGGGGCGGCATGAAGGACGCACCGCCGCTGCCCGAGATGTATTGGCGATCGCACGACCAATTCATCGCGTTGACCGCCTGTGCGGCCGTGACCGAGAAGCTCCGCGTCGGCACGGGCATCACACTCGTCGCGCAGCGCGACGCGATTTGGCTGGCAAAGGAAGCGGCGAGCCTCGATATGATTTCGGGTGGGCGTTTCGAACTCGGCATCGGCTACGGCTGGTGCGTCGAGGAGATGCGTAATCATGGGCTGGACTACAAGGGGCGCCGCGACATCCTTCGGGAAAAAGTGCTGCTGGTAAAAGAACTGTGGACCCAGGACGAGGCGAGTTTTTCCGGCGAGCACATTCAATTCGAGAAATCATGGGCCTGGCCGAAACCCGTGCAAAAGCCTCATCCGCCGATCGTGATGGGCGGCGCCGCGGGACCCAAGACGGCGGCGCACGTCGCCGAGTTCTGTGACGGCTGGATGCCGATCGGCGGCTTCTACGATTTCGACGGCGGCATGACGGCCATCAAGAAGGCCTGCGACGAAATCGGACGCGACCCGGCGACTATCGACATCGGCATGTTTTACGCCATGGGTTTCGAGGCAGACCAACTCAAAGCACAGGCGGACAAGGGCGCTAAGCGGGCGATCCTGCCGCTGCCCTCGGAAGGAGCCGACGTCGTGCTGCCGCTGCTGGACGATTACGTCAAACTCATGAACTAAACTTTAATGAATCGCCCGCAAGCGGGCTCCTACCGGCGGCTGCCGGTCGACCCGGGTGGCGCCGCGTAGGAGACCGCTTGCGGGCGAAGGGATCTATCCTTCGGATGATCTCAATCGCGTTTGGCGACTGTGTAACAAAGCCGCCTCAATCTGAAAACACGAGGGGCTCTCACCATGAAGACGATCGAAATTTCGCCCGCCGAGATGGAGCAGCGTATTGCGCGCTATGCCGATCTGAAACCGCTTCAAAATCAGCAGGGCGATAAGTTTCCCCGCGCAGCACTGGACGTCGTCTACGCGCGGGAGCTGCTTCCGGTGATCGGCCTCGAAGACGCAGCGGCGACCGGGATCACCGACGTAACGCCGATTCACGGTGCCGGCGGGATGACCGTCACGCTTGCGCGCTGTCCGCCCGGCCAGGGTCCGGGCCTCCATTCACACCAGAAAACCTTCGAGACCTTCACCGTGCTCAAGGGCCGCTTCGAGATCCTGTGGGGCGACGACGGTTCAAACGCTGCGATTATCGAGCTATTCGATACAATTTCCGTCCCACCCGTGGTGTGCCGTGCATTCCGCAATATCAGTGACGAGGAAGGCTTGCTGCAGGTCATCATCACCGGCGGCGTCCACGACATGAACGACATCGATTTCCGGCCCGCGATCGGCGCGGAAGTGCAGCACCTGTCGCCGGCATTGCTGGAAAAGATGGAGATGGACGGTATGACGTTTACTGCGGGGCAGGTGTGAGGCGCGCTCGGTCAGTACGGTAGGTCCAGACTCCCCGTCAATCGCAGCCTGCCCATCGTTTCGAAATTGCCGTGACTGATCTGGATGTGCTGGGTCGTGGCGTGGATGTCGCGGAAATGGCGCTGCAGGGGGTTGTCGTCGAAGATCGCCGATCCGCCGCCGGCCCGGTAAAGCAGATCCACCGCTTGCGCCGCCGCTTCGCAGGCATGACAGGCGGCGAGGCGGACGCGACGGCGCGCGTCGCTGGTCACGTCCTGCCGGCGTTGAACCAGCTCCCATAAAGATTCGGTCGTCTCATAGACATAGCTGCGCGCGCCTTCAATCAGCGCTTCGGCGCGCGCCGCGTCGATCTGTGCCGAGCTGCGTTGGGCCAGGGGCGCTACCGCGCCGTGCGGCACCTTGTCCCGCGCCAACGCCAGAAAGCTGTCGAGTGCGGCGCGTGCGATCCCCGGGGGCACCGCGACGACGGTAGGCGGAAAGAGGCTCAAGATGGGAAAGCGAAACAAGGGCTCGTCGATGACCGCGCTGAGCTTATCCTCTCAATACCGGCAGTCTGTCGAACATAGGTCGATTCGGAACGTCCGGTTCAAGCGCCGTCGATATCTGCTTGAAGCGAGAGAAGGGAATGCATCGTCCTGGGCGCTGAACCGCCCATTGGACGCAGCCCCCTGCCCGCTCTGCTAAGCTGATTATGAGTACCACCCACGCAAGGACGCGATCATGGCGCAGGCGCCAGCTTGCAGGGACGCCAGCACGGGTCACGGTGTTCTCCGTAACGAACGTCACCGTCCCGAACAGACACTGCTCTATCGGCTCGTCGAGCAGCACTATCCGGAATTCGCCGATGCGATGGCGGCGCAGGGCAAGCCCTTGCCCGCCTACGTTGAGCGGGAATTCGAGGATTACTTAAAGTGCTCTCGCCCCGAGTACGGCTTCTGGCGTGTTCGCTGTGAAGATTGCCATGTTGAGCGGCTGGTCGCGTTCTCGGCAATCGCTCCTGCATTGCTCTACCTCCTGCATCCATGCAGTCGTCCTGCAAGCGCCGGGGCTTTTGCCCGAGCTGCGGCGCGCGGCGCATGGCCGAAAGTGCGGCTTCACTGGTCGATGACATCCTGCCCGATGTCCCGATCCGTCAATGGCTCGTGACCTTCCCGCATGCCTTGCGATTTCTCTTCGCCACCCGTCCAGCCGTCATGGGCCGTGTACTCGGCATCGTCTATCGAACGCTGGCCACGCATCAGCTGCACAAGGCGCGATATACGCGCCGCATCGCCAGCACCGGCGCGGTCACCCTTATCCAACGTTTCGGCAGCGCGCTAAACCTCAATCTGCATTTCCATATGCTTGAACCGCGCCGGCTTTACCGGAGGCTCCAAATCTTGAGAGGATTGGAGCATGAGCAAATCAAAACGGTATTCCCCGGAGATACGGGAACGGGCGGTTCGGATGCTATTCGAACATGAGAAGGACTATGAATCGCGCTGGTCGGCGCTGGTGTCGATATCGAGCAAGATTGGGTGCACGCCGGAGACGCTGAGCTCCATGACATGAACACGCAGCCTGTGCTGCAGGGCGCTGACGCGATGAGGGCTGCCGAAGGCGTGGGCGTGGCGCTAACTGCCTCGCTTGAAGAGCAGCGGCTCGCATGCCCTGGCCAGGACTTCTGCACCGTCCATGGGGAGTAGGTTCGTCTCGCGTGCATTGGCCACTGCTGGCAAGTAGGCTTTGCACGTTCGTGGGACTGCTGGCAAGTAGGCTTTGCACGTTCCCGTACTTATTACCAGGAGAACAGCAGGTCTGTAGTCAGCTCGGTAATCGGAATAAAGTCGAGCAGGTTCAGCTCGTGCAGCTTTCGAGCTCGGAGTAGTTGGTCGCCTCGCCCCCATACGCGCGGGATGATCAAGGCCCGTTTAGCGTGGGAGAGTATTTCCATCATCGTGTTATAGCCTCCCATCGAAATGACCAGGTCGGCGCTCTTCAAGAAGGGAATGATGCTGGGGACGAATGACTTGAACACAATGCCGAGCGCCTCTGCCCGCCTCTTGAGTGAACTCATAGGTGGGTCTGGCAACATCGGACCCGTTATTACCAGACTCTGCGCGGCTAGTTCGCTGCCGTTGCCCTCGAGCATGTCAAGAAAGGCCACGATAACCTGTTCCCCATCTTCACCACTCCCCAGCGTGAGGAAGATCCTCTTAACGCCGTCGTCTGCCATGCCCTCGTGACTCTCTTCAGAAGCCACAAAGTCCGGGATAAATCCAGTGAACACGACCTTCTCTTTGACCCGAGCGTGTAACTAAGAGCACTCAGCGTGTAACTAAGAGCGGGATCGTCGAACTCAGGCGTACCGTAGACAAATACCTTGTCGTAAATTTCCTCCAGCGCCTCATAAGCTCTGTAGGTCTGCCAGTGTTCTCTAATGACCTCTGGCGTGCCCACGACATCGCGAATGCCAAGCACAAAAAATGGATTGCTCTCCCTCTCCTTGAGCCACCTCAGAGTTGGAAGTGCCTCACCGTCCATGCCAACAGGTTCGTTGTCAGCTAAGACCAGGGTCGGTTCGAAATCCCGAGCGGCTGCGAAGATCAGTTCAGCCCGTCGCTGCCTGGCTTCCTCTAACGAGTATCTAGGGTCACGCGACACCCGCTGGAGATCTTTGTCGCGCGAAACCGCTGGAATCTCCAGCAGCTGAACACCCTCCGGCCGCTCGTACAGACTTGCGGCGGGAGAGCCGGACACGATCAAGGTGGATAAGTCAGGCCACCGGGCGTGGAAAGCGTCCACTATCTTCAGGGCGCGCATCAAGTGACCCATGCCGAACATATCGAATGTGTAGATCAGAAGCTTGGGCCGTACTGACAAGTCAATCGCTCCTCTGGCAGCATATCAGGATGAAAAACATCTATAAGCGCCACCGATTTCCGCGTTCTATCATTCAACACGCCGTTTGGCTCTACTACCGTTTCAATCTCAGCATTCGAGATGTGGAGGACTTGTTAGCCGAACGCAATATTTCCGTTAGCTATGAAGCCATTCGGCTCTGGATCAACAAATTCGGCCCTGAGTTTACCAAACGTCTTCGCCGCAGCCACGCTGGCTTCGGCGATACCTACTTTTTGGACGAAGTGTTCGTCAAGATTGGAGGTAAGCAGCACTACCTTTGGCGCGCTGTTGACCAAGATGGTGAAGTCGTAGATATCTATCTGCAAAAACGAAGAGATGCGAAAGCAGCAAAACGATTCTTCCATCGATTTCTGAAATCGGGCGATACACCAAGAGAAATCGTCACAGACAAACTGCGCAGCTACGGTGTCGCACATCGATCATTAATACCAGAAGTCCGCCACAACACTCAACAGTACGCCAACAATCGAGCAGAACTTTCACATCAACCAACTCGCGTCAGAGAACGAGGCATGCGACGATTCAAATCAATCACCCAAGCCCAGCGATTCCTGGAAAGTCACGCTGCCGTCTATAATCTGTTCAATCTGCACAGGCATTCCTTGAACAGAAAATATTTTAAGCTGTTCCGACTTCGATCATTCTCGACCTGGGACGCGATTACAGCCCCTTAAGTTAAGAATTGGATCGCATTCGACCCACACCACCTTTTTAACTTGTCAGTACCTCGTCCACCTCAGCTGTATCCTTATTCTGCTCCGCTGTTATTTATGAGACTACTTCTAACCTTCACATCCAGGGAGACAACACTATGTATCGAAACTCAGGCATGCAACACGACAAGATTATGCTGTGGGGCGCTCCCGGTTCTCTATGGACAGGCCGTACCCGTGCCTACCTCATAAAAAAGGGTATCGATTACCAAGAGATTTTTCCTTCCAATGCGCGATTCATGGAGGAGATTGTTCCGCTCGTGGGATATTTCGCCATACCGGTTACCGAACTGGAGGACGGCATGGTCATCCAGGATGGCACCGATACGATGGTGCATTTAGAACAACGTTTTCCCGAACGGCCGATGGTTCCAAGTTCGCCAATACAGCAAGCTGTCTCCTGGTTGATTGAATTTTTCGGTTGTGACCTTTTTTTTATACCGGCGATGCACTACCGCTGGAACTTTCCCGAACAGCAAGATTTTCTGGATGCTGAATTTGCGCGGTCTATTTCTCCGTCCAAGGACCCAAAGCAGCAACAAGAGGCGGTCGCTCCAATCCGCGCATTCTTCGCCGGATTCCCCGCTGCGATGCGTGTCAACGAGAAAACGATCCCGGCTATCGAAGGATCGCACATCGAGTGTCTCGAAATCTTAAATCAGCATTTCCTGCACCACCCTTACTTGCTGGGGGGACATCCGAGCCTCGCCGACTTCGGTCTGATCGGTCCGCTGTTTGCCCACCTCGGACGGGACCCGGTCCCGGCGAATTTAATGAAGAACATTGCACCGCATGTTTATCGTTGGACTGAACGAATGTTTGAAGCGAATCTGAAGGACGGCGAATTTATGGATCTGGATTATGAATTTCCGGCCGACGACGCGCTGCCAGAAACGTTGATTCCGTTTATCGAATATCTGTTTCGTGATTGTGGCCCGCAGCTCCAGGGCATGCTCGATACCTTCAATGCCTGGGTTGCACGAGAACCGGATCGCCCTGCAGGCACGTTGATCCAGACTGACCCGAAGGCACCGGTCGGCGCACATCCAGAACTGGGGAACTTTGATTTCGAGCTACACGGTGTAACGATTCATTCCCAGGCTTTCAGCAACGTTGTTCATCATTTTCAGCGCGTTGTTGACGTCATCGATGCGCTGGATGAAAACGGCAAGGCCGCGTTCGACAGTTTGATCACGCGTACAGGTGGCGCTGAGCTGATGTCGACGAAGCTCGCGCGCCGCATAAAAAGTGAACACTATTGCTTCAAGCTCGCATGAAACAGGTCGCCCGCAAGGATAGCCGCTGACGTCGGTAATCCATTACCACAACCAGCCGCTAAGCGGCTGAAATGAGGCCTAGAACCATGTCTAAAACAACAGGAAAACAACACGACAAGCCGATTCTTTGGGGCGCGCCCGGTTCGGGGTATTCGGGCAGAATCCGCTCCTACTTAATCAAAAAGGGAATCCCCTACCAACAGATATTTCTGGGGCATCCGCGTTTTCAACAAGAGATAATTCCACTCATCGGTTATTTCGTCATGCCCGTGATGGAGCTAACCGACGGCACCCTCATCCAGGACTCATCTGACGCGCTAATTCATTTCGAAGCAGAGCATCCGGAGGATCCACTTGTCCCAACGTCCCCGCAACAACGGGCTATGGCCTGGTTGCTGGCATTTTTTGGTTCCGAAATGATGGTGAAAACCGGTATGCACTATCGCTGGACTTACCTCGAAGATGACCGACCGTTTGCTGAGGCGACGTTCGGCCATTTTTTCTCCCACCAGCGTGATATGGAGCTGCAGCGCAAGGACGTCGCTCCCATCATGGCCTACTTTGATGGCTATCTTGAACACCTTGGGGTCACCGAAGAAACCATCCCGGCCATTGAGGAGTCGTACTTCGCACTACTCGACGTATTAAACGCGCATTTTCTTCAATGGCCCTATCTCCTGGGTGGGCGACCAAGCCCTGCAGATTTCGGGTTGATGGTGCTGCTATACGCGCATCTTTCTCGTGATCCCCACTCGTCACATGAGATGAAGATGAAAGCACCGCAGGTTTTTCGCTGGACTGGGCGCATGAATGAGGTGGGCATTGATGATGGCGAGTTCGCTGACTTGCCGCCGGAATATCTGGCAAACGATGCGCTGCCAGATACCTTGCTGCCGGTGCTGCGTTACTTTTTCGAGGATACCGGTCCGGAGATCCTTGGCATGGTGACCACGTTCAACGCGTGGTGCGATGCGCGCACTGATCTGAAATCCGGAACGCCACTCCGAACCGATCCGGACACGTTGAGCGCGCACCCGATGCTTGGCCAGTTTACTTTCGAATCGCGCGGAGTGACGTTTCACCGCCAAACATTCGTGAGTGCCCTGTATTGTTTCCAGCGCGCGTTCGATGAGATTAATACGCTCGACGGCGCAGGCCGCGACCGCTTCGATGTAACAATGAAAGAAACGGGCGGGACTAACGTTGTCAGCGCTCGATTACGCCGCCGTATTCGACTGGAGAACGATCAATACACAATCGCGTAGGACGTGTGTAAACGTTACGGTGGGCGTTCAGTGAGTCTACTTGAGCTCCCGGCGTTACAGCGTAAAAGTTAAATCTAATGGAGGAGCGTTGTTTTATGGCACTGTACACAACCAGCGACTATCCGGTAGCGCCGGAGATTGAAACCTTACACGCCAGCGAGCTTGCGTCGTTTACCCAATGTGGGACCTGGGGCCGTGCTGCGCAACGCGCCGCGATAGCAGCAACCGCCCGCGCCGCACGAAGCGAGGCAGCGTTGCAGGAACCCAACCGAGGCGTGCGGTGGCCGCGTGAAGGTCATCGCGTGCATACAAGACCCCGCCGTCATCCGGCGCATCCTCGACCATCTCGAGTGCGCCGCAACGACGATTGGGAACAACAAAATGCACCCCCTCAGGGCGCCACCCCAACTTTCCCAGCCGGGGCTCAACGACTGCGCGACAAAACCCTTTCAAGCACGGATGCCAAGCCTCGCTAGCGACAGCCGCGGACACGTTCGGCTTCAATCCCGTTTCGCCGCCACCAGCAACCGTTTCCTGCCCATTAAACGCCTGGTTTTCTCACCGTTCATCGATTTCTCAGCCGCGTTTCCAACAGAACCACCGTATGCTTTAATCTCGGATACTCCTAAAATAGGCTTTGTCCGTCCTATACTCCGGACAGTTTCTACGTCGTGGCGAGGGAACCCGGCGCAGAGCATCCGGCGTTACCTACCTGGGCCAATGACGAGAGCAATCCGGCCGGCCTTGCCGTGGACTATCCCGGCGTTGTCGAACGGCGAGAGGTCGACGCGCTACCGGGGGCGTTTCAGTTACTCAATGTCCTCTCGACATCGGAGTGTCAGCATCTCATCGAACTGACTGAATCGCTCGGCTATTTACCCGACGCCGCGGTTTCGCTACCGCGTTCGATCCGCCATAACCACAACGTCACCTGGGTTGCCGACCAGGCAACCACTGACATCCTGTGGCGGCGTTCCGCGGACCTGACCAACGACAATCTCGACCTGTTTTCAGGCAAGCGCGCCGTGGGAGTGAACGCGCGTTTCCGCTTTTATCGCTATCAGCAAGGCGATTACTTCAAGCCCCATACCGACGGCGCGTGGCCGGGAAGCATGGTCGTCGATAATAAGTTGATCGCCAATGCTTACACGGACCGCTGGAGTCAGCTCTCTTTTATTGTGTTTCTTGGCGACGACTATACCGGGGGGCGCACCCAGTTCTACCTGAACAAAGACGATCCATTACAGCCCGCGCGCGATAGTGAGCCGGCCATTGTAATTAATGTCAGGACACCATCCGGCGGCGTGCTGTGTTTTCCGCACGGCCTCCATCGCCTGCATTGCCTGCACAGCTCCGAGGCGATCGTCAGCGGAACCAAGTACATCATTCGTTCGGACGTTCTGTTCGAAATTTAGAGCCTGAGGGCCTTCCGTAACTAGCCGAACTTCTCGATATACCGACGGGCCAGGGGAACCGTGTCGTCACTAGCGGCGTCACCGAGTTCGCGGGCCAGATCGGTATCGGCATGCGAGCCGACCCAGGCCAGGATCAGAAGGCGCCGCAGCATCATAAAGGTCGGGATCTCGGCCTCCTCTTCGTCGCTCAACGGCGCGAGCATACGGTAACCACGGACCCAGGCATCGATGAGGTCGGCGATATCCTCCCTGTCTTCCATAAAGCTGACGGCGGTCGCGAAATCGTAGAGAAACCAGCCGAGACCCGCGTCGTCGAAATCGATAACGCGGGTCTCGTCGCCCTGTACGAGCAGGTTAGCGAGGCGCAGATCGGCATGAATGAGGCCGAAGCGATCAGGTCCTGAACCGAAATGCTCGAGCCGGGTCTCGATGATGTCCGACATCTGCTGGAACAGCGCGATGCGCTCGGCATCGAGTGCCAATCCATGGCGCCAATCGCCCCAATTCGGGTTATTGCCGAGCGATCGATCGAAGTCCCACACCAGCCGCTCGAAATAGGCCGGACGTTTCCAATTCCGGGCATGCAAATGCATCTTTGCGGCAATTGCGCCGAGACGTTCGAACGGGCCCAGCAAGTCGCTTTCGTCCGGCTCTTCTCCTTCGATAAACGCAAACATGACGACGAAACGTTTCTCGTCCAGTGCCGGCGTCGCAACGGTTCGGATCAGCTCGCCATCGGCAGCGGGGATCGCCTGCGGCGTTTCCACACCGGCCTCATCCTGCAGGGCTTTCATCCAGGCGAGCTCGGTTCGGACACCGTTCAGCGTGTGATATCCGGTGCGGTGAACACGAAGTATCCGCGGTCGGTCGTGCGCCGGATCGTCCACGCGATACGTGGCGTTCTCGGAAATGTTCAGAAGCGTCAGCTTCGCCGCTTCGGATACGCCCCAGTAGGGTACTGCTCTGAGCGCTACGCTCGTCAGATGATCGATGCGCTCGGCTTCGCCAAGCGCTTCAAAACGAGAATTCATCTGCCGGGTCCTCCGTAAACCCCGGGGATTATACGGACTTCGTTCAACTTCATTCGCGATTAGAAGCCGCAAGGAGCGGCGCCGAAACACGAGACATTTCAGCGTTCAATCCGGCAACCATCGTAGGTCCGCCTGCAGGAAAACCGCGTATCAGACCTCGTATACTGCGTGGGAATTCACACGGGGGACCAGGCATGCTCACACCGATTTCCGGCCGTTCAGTCATCGTCACCGGCGCCAGTAGAGGCATCGGCAAAGGGATCGCGCGCGTTTTCGCCAAACACGATGCAAAAGTGCTGGTCGTTTCCCGCAACCGGGAGGAAGCGGACGCCTGTGCCGAGGAGATCGGTCACGGCGCTCTCGGCCATGCCGCAGACATCAGCGACTGGGACGCCTGCCAACGCATGGCGACCGCCGCCGTCGAGGCGTTCGGCGGTATCGACGTGTTGTGTTCCAACGCCGGCATATTTCCACAGACAGTAATCGAAGAGATGGATCCCGCCGAGTGGGACGACGTTATGGCGGTCAATCTGCGCGGCAGTTTTCTGACTGTTAAAGCGTGTCTTCCGCACATGAAAAAATCGGACCAGGGCCGGGTTGTCCTGACGTCTTCCATCACCGGTTTCGTAACAGGCTTTCCGGGCTGGAGTCACTACGGGTCGAGCAAAGCGGGGCAAATCGGATTTGTGCGCACCGCTTGTATCGAGCTTGCCAAGTACGGCATCACGGTCAACGCCGTGGTGCCGGGGAATGTCGTGACCGAAGGCCTAGAGGGGCTAGGCGACGGCTACCTCGATACCATGGCCGCCTCGATTCCCCTGAAAAAGCTCGGGACCGTCGAGGACGTGGGCAACGCCGCCCTGTTCCTGGCCTCGAAGGAAGCCGGCTACATCACCGGGCAGACGATTATCATCGATGGCGGACAGCTCCAGCCGGAGACACTCGAAGCCCTGAACGCGTAACTGCAGTCCGGGCCCGGCAGGCTCGGATTCAATCGGGAGAAACACGATGGATAACGCGGGACTCATCGAAAGGCGATCGCGTTTGCTCGGCGCCAAGGCACCCTTGTTTTATCAAGAACCCGTACAAATCGTACGGGGTGAAGGCGTGTGGTTGTATGACGCGGATGGGAAGCGCTACCTCGACTGCTACAACAATGTGCCCCATGTCGGCCACTGCCACCCGCATGTAGTCGAAGCACTGACACGGCAGGCGGCAACACTCAATGTGCACACGCGTTATCTGCACGAAACCATCCTCGCCTACGGCGAGCGGCTGACCGCGCTTTTTGATCCTGCCCTGTCGATGGTCATGTTCGTGTGTACTGGATCGGAAGCCAACGATCAGGCGCTACGCATTGCGCGCATGACGACGGGTGGCAAGGGCATCATTTGTACCGACATGACCTACCACGGCAACACCACGGCCGTGGATGAAATCTCACCGTTGTTTTATGGCGGTATGGCGCCCAGTCCGAACGTGCGTGCCATTCCGTTTCCGGACGGTTACCGTCCTTTCAACGGGCTTTCGGGCGATGCGCTCGCCGACGCGTATGCCGCGAACGTGAAAGAGGCGATTGCCGACTTCGAAACGAATGGCGTCGGTTTCGCGGGGATGCTGGTCTGTCCCATTTTCGCCAACGAGGGATTG
Source organism: Gammaproteobacteria bacterium (assembly GCA_963662545.2). GTDB lineage: Bacteria > Pseudomonadota > Gammaproteobacteria > JAYYZW01. The sequence continues at coordinate 1,172,358 of CAXXLL010000002.1, read as the reverse complement.
CCGCATGCGCCACCCGGATTCATGCAGAAAGCCGTCGAGCACGTGCGCGCTGCTGGCGGGCTCTATATCGCCGATGAAGTTCAAGCAGGATTCGGGCGGACGGGACAGATGTGGGGGCATGAAATCGACGGCGTGATCCCGGACATCGTCACACTTGGCAAACCAATTGGTAACGGCCATCCGCTCGCGGCGGTCGTGGCCCGCGCCGATCTGATTAACGAATTTCGCGAGCGGTCGTTCTATTTCAATACGTTCGGCGGTAACCCGGTCTCCTGCGCCGTCGGCAACGCTGTACTCGACGTCATGGAAAATGAGAACCTGATGGAAAATGCCCGCAAGGTCGGTGCCTACGTGAGGGAAGGGCTCGGTCGATTACAGGATAAATACGACCTCATAGGCGACGTGCGCGGTCGCGGATTCTGGATTGGTATCGAACTCGTGCGGGACCGCGAAACCAAAGAGCCGGCATCCGAGGAAAGTGATCGCGTGGTCAACATGATGAAGGAACGCGGCGTACTCATGGGTCGTATCGGGCCTTTCGATAATGTGTTGAAAATGCGTCCACCCATGCCGTTCTCGCGCGAGAATGCCGATCTACTCATCGGCTGTCTCGAAGACGTGCTCGGCACGCTTTAGATGTCCGCCGCGCTAACATCTGGTCTCGACTCAAAACATGCCCGGAAGAGGTGTCCGCGTTATTGACTGGGTCGCAGTATTAAATGAACTTGACACCCTGTTTTCGATGATTCAATCGACGCTGACCCTGTTGCTTCACTGAAGCAGATCGTGCTCACGTCGTTTTCTCTGCCTTCCTGAAATACTCGACCATTTCCGGTGAGAGATTATCATGGCCCTTGAGCTTCGCATGTTCTTCCATCTTCGCGTGTACGGCCGAAGTCAACGCACCCTTGAATTCATCATTGTTATCGCGCAGCCATTTTTCCGAGGCGAGGCGGTTACGGTTGAGCCTGTTGATTTTTGGTATGGCATAACGCGCTATCAATTCATATGAACGCTTCGTTTCAGCCCAGTCTGCCCAATGGTGATCCAGGTTGAGGAAACATCCGAAGCCGCCGGACTGTTCCTGCAACCTTTCCATCTGAGCCACGAAGTCGTCCGGTGTACCGATCACGGCGAAACCGGTCGAGATCATATGGTCGACAGGATCGGCGCCGGGCGGGGGGGCAAGGGGCAGCGCCGCCACCTTGGTCATGTAATCAATCCAGCGCTCGAGTCCATATTTCACATTCTCGTAGGCTTTTTCACGTGTCTCGGCGATATGCACCGGTCCGACCAACCGCCAGCCGCTGCGGTCCATGGTGTGGCCGTGCTCCTTTGCGGTCTCTTCGGCGATTGCCCAGTTCGAACCGAGCGCGTTGAAGCCTCCGGTCGAGGTCGCGCCGATCGATAACAGGCTGAGCCCGTGCTTGCCTGCCGCCGTTGCCCCAGTGGGAGAGACCTGGCTTGCCACGGCAATCTCGACCCCTCGATCGTTGTAGGAAACAAACTGCAGCTGTGCGTCGCGTAAATCGAACCAATCACTCTTCGCCGTCACCTTTTCGCCATTGAGAAGGCGAACCAGGGGTCCGATCGCTTCGTCCATCTGGTCTCGCGCCTTGGAGGTATCGAGGCCCTGCATGTAAGAGTCAGACGGCAGCGAACCTGGTCCGACACCGAACATGGCGCGACCTTTCGTGTGGTAATCGATCTGACGTATGCGATCTGCAAGGGTGAAAATATTGTGATATGGAAGCGAAGAAACTCCGGTTCCCAGCCGTATGTTCTGTGTTCGCTGAGAAACCGCGGCAATAAACAGTTCCGGACTGCTCGTGATTTCCCACCCGGTCGAATGATGCTCACCGATCCAGGCCTCCTCATAACCGAGCTTGTCCGCCCAGATCACCCGATCCATGTCTTCTTCGAGCGCGAGCGCGGGATGTTCCTCGGGTGGGGTGTGAGGTGGAATGAAAATACCGAATCGCAGCCTCGCTTCTCTCATGTCAATATCTCTCCAACTGACAGGTTTAATTCGAAATTTCGAATCCGTCGTTACGGATGGTCGAAGGTAATAGCTTACCGTTAAGCTCGATGCTGCACGCACTGAAGCCGGACGGCAAGGGGTTGGCGCTTCGAATGACGTCTGCTTATTGTCTGTTTTGTTGAAAAAATCCGATACTCATTTAACGTTAAACGCTTTTTGCATGGCACACGACGCTCCGCATGCTGGAAATGAGGGAGCCGCGAATTTATCTGGAAAAATCGCTCGGCGTGTTTATCCCTTCAGGTCAACCCTCCCCGCAGCACCGAGTTATCATGCAGTCTCGGCCCATTATGAACATTGACGCTTTGCTTTTCATTGAGATAGCTTTGGGTTTTTACGCGGATCCCGAATACTGCACGACGGCGTAGTGTACATTTGTAGTTTCTGTCGGCTTAGCGTTTCCAGGATTTCACGAGGAAAAATCATGAACACGCCATACATTAAACGAGCATCAATGTTGATATCCCTGATGACGCTGTTCAGCATGGGCCTCAATGCAGCCCAGATACCCGATCCAGCCGCATCTCAGAAGGAAGCAATCGATCGCATGCATCACAAACTGCATGATGATCAGGCGCCTTTTAAAGCCAAAGAGGCGCAGGCACTGAAAGAACTCAATGCGATGACCATTCGCGAGGGTGTCAGGATTGAAGACGTGAACGCCAAGATCGATGAATTGATGGAGGCGAAAACGCAGATCATGCGTCTTCGATATGATCACCTGATCGAGATGCGGGCGATTCTTACCGACGAGCAAAAAGTAGGATACGACAAAGGCGTGTTGAATCGCTCTGCGGTGAAATAATCTGTACTTGAGTTCAATGAGCAGTTTCTCTGCCATCCACGAGAAACGTCATCTTCAATGTCCGCTATCGTGCTTATCTTTAGAGAACAGAGAAATCAAAGTCAGGCTTCACCTTTCAGTACTTCGCACCACGCTACATTCTCCGGACACGCAAAGATCTGCCATGGTGTAGAACGATGTACAACTTCCCCAACGGAAGATGGCCTTCCCGAAAAAGCTGTTAACTCTGCGATTTAGATGGTGGGCCCGGTAGCTCTTTAATTCAGTCGGTAACGTATTGAGATGGCGAATAAATACTGCCAGACGTTTTCCCTGTTACCGCCAAACCAGCAAGGCTGCCCCCTTTTTTTACCCTAGCTGTGTATATGCTTTTGCTAAGAGTAAGCGAGGGGGTGCCCGGTGAAGAAGTTTTTGCTGCGAACGGTTTGCAATATTTGTCTCTTTGCTTCCTTAGCGACTCCTTGCGTCAGCAGGAGCGGTGAGTTCGAGTACCGTTGCACTGTTACGGACGGCATGAGGGTTAAAGCAGAAGACGTGGACGAGTCACTTAGTAGCCCGAAGCTTCGAGTGGACGAAACACATATTAACGACCATTTCACGATATCTCGCGAAACTGGGACCATCAAGGAAGGGCGCGGTCAAGTGTCGGGTTCGTTGGTTTGTTAAGCTTCCCGGATTCACAAAGTAAGTGCAACACGCAGGTTTTTCATGCTCCTCAATAGCTTGCAAGAGGATCACGAAAAATCTGCAGGTAGAACAATAGGCTGCGCGATACGCGTCGTGATTTATTCTCGCAATTTGCGCGTGACTCCAGCATTATGTTTGTTGCACTTCACTTGGAAATCTAAGTCGAACCCGCTTGGTTTCTGCTGCAAATTGCTTGAGTTTGCTAAGTAACGACAGTAACGCCATTCTTTTTCAGAAGAGCCAGAGTAGTCGCTATGTCCGTTTCGGCATCGATTTCTGCGTCAAAAGCGGTGAACATTTCTGCCGCTGTACTGTCCCGGCTTGTGACTTCCATCATCGTCCCACCGCCTTCCCCGTAATTGAACCCGTGCACAGTATTTCGTGGAATATGTACCATCGTTCCTGCTACGCATCGATGATGCGTGGCAGTGCGGCGGTGGGCCCGAGCCTTCTTCGCCCTTCTGAAATGTTATTCACCGGCACATTCGAAATTAACTTCTCCGGAAATGACATAGAAAGCCTCATCCCAATCGTGGCAGTGCGGCGGTGGGCCCGAGCCTTCTTCGCCCTTCTGAAATGTTATTCCGTAGGTCCCTGTTTCAGAAGAGGACGCCAAAATAGTTACTTTCGTTCCAACAACGTCAAGCGGAGCGGGGCGCTGCTCGGGCTTCAGCACGTAGTGTCCTTCTTTCATGGTTTGTTTTCCTTTCTTAAGACCGGCAACAAATTGTCTCTCGACCTAACGACCAAGCTAACCGGCGTTTCGCAGCGGGCTTTCTTGGGACGAAAATGCGCAGCCGGCCCAAGAAAGCCCGCTGTGAAACGTCCGGTTCAGCGCCTTGTTAGGCGGCGGCTCGGTACGGACCGGGTACATAGGTAACATTATAGTCAAGGTACATGGGTGACAGATCAATGGTATTAGGTTCCTCAAAGGAGGAGTCCGATGCCCTGGAGAGAAACGTCACCAATGAACGAAAAAACGCAATTCATCGCAGACTATCTGCGCGACCTGTTGACAGTTACCGAGCTGTGCGAACATTACGGCATCAGTCGCAAGACTGGCTACAAATGGATTGATCGGTATCTAAGCGAAGGTCCGGCGGGTTTAGAGGAACGCACACGGCGGCCTAGAACTTGCCCGCATAAAACGCCGGCGCGGCTCGAGCGCCTGATCATCGATGCGCGACAACGTCATCCGACTTGGGGCGCTCGTAAATTGCGGACGTTTCTATCGCGGAAGCACCCGCGAGAGCCGTGGCCAACACGGACAACCATTCATGACATCCTAATCCGTGAAGGATTCATCCGGACACCGCGGCGCTCACGCAAACTCGGGCATCCGGGAAAACCTGAAACCCGAATGAATGCACCCAACCAAACCTGGGGCGCCGACTTCAAAGGGCATTTCAAGACCGAAGACGGGCGGTATTGTTACCCGTTGACCGTCACCGATGGCTTTAGTCGATACCTCATCGGATGCCAGTCATTACTCACGACCGCCGTTGAACCATCGAAGGCGGTGTTCACCCGCTTATTCAAAGAATACGGACTGCCAGAACGCATCCGTACCGACAACGGCGTCCCCTTCGCGACGAACACGCTCGGTCGATTATCAACGCTGTCTGCCTGGTGGATCAGGCTTGGTATTTATCCCGAGCTCATCGAACCCGGAAAGCCTCAACAAAATGGCCGACACGAACGGATGCACCGAACCTTAAAGGCGGAGACGACTCGACCTCCGGCCGGGGACTATCGCGCGCAACAGAAACGATTTAATCGGTTCCAGATTGAATTCAATGAAGAACGCCCTCATGAAGCGCTCGACATGTTCACACCTGCCGACTTCTACGAATTTTCTGCCAAAGAAATGCCTAGCAAAATCCCGCCGCTCGAATATCCTGACCGTTTCATCAAGCGCTTCGTCAGTGCCAACGGTGGCATCCGATGGCATTCCACCCATGTGCCTGTCTCAATCGCGTGTGCCGGTGAGTACATAGGATTAGAGGAAATCGACTGTGGTGTTTGGAACGTCTATTTCGGAACGCTTAAGCTCGGCCGAATGATTGAAAAATACAATCGGATCGAAGATGCTTACGGCCGACTAAAACGACATTATCGATAACAAAAGTGTTACCCATCTACCTTGGCACTTTTGTTACCTTTCTCCCGGTCCGCTCAGGCGTTTAACGAAGTTTCGGCCATATTTCTTTTGCATTTTCCAGAGTGTTCAGTTGCACTTCGTTTGGTAACCTAAGCGGCACTTTCATCAATCACCTCCTTGTTTAGCGAACTCAGCGTCCACGTACTCATGAAACGCTCCCCCGTACGCGTGATTCCATTCCTTCCAAAATCGCGCGAGACCGGGCTGAGTTCGAATTAGGTTCTTATACGCTGCGTCGACACCCTCCCAAATTTCCTCCGGAGTCACCCCTTTTGAATGGAGATGGTAACCGTATTCCCAGCTATTGAACGCGAGTAGCTGAAATAAACAGAAGCGATACCAGTCCGGTTTTGATAGAGCGTCTGGATCCTCGACTCCTACCGTAATTATCTCGGCGAGCCCCTCGTCGGCTATGGCATGTTCGATTGGAGCGTTTACGTTCTCAAGTTGATAGTGATGCATTTGCATTTGTAGGGCGGTGGTTCCTTCACCAATCTGTATCGCGAGGTATACAACGGATACGATGACTCCCAGAGCTGCAACTATTTCGGCAACTACCCCCCAGATTTCGAGCGTCGCTTTGTCGAGCTTCATTCTCTTGACGCCTAACGACCAAGTTCAGCGGCATTTCGCAGCGGGCTTTTCTGGGACGAAAATGCAACGCCGGCCCAGAAAAGCCCGCTGTGAAATGTCCGCTGGCCTTGCTAAGTTCCTACGAAAAAGTGGACACCCATAAGTTAGCTGCATGCTTGCTCAAACGCTATCGGTGATTGATATCCTAAAGACGAGTGTAGTCTCACCCGATTATAGAAGTCGATGTAGGAACGCAGTGAATCGCGCAGCTGTTTGTCACTGCTGAACAGGCGTCGGTGGTACATGTCGGACTTCATCGTCTTATTCCATGACTCCATGAGGGCATTGTCCGTCATCCGACGCCGGCGATTCATACTCGGCCGCCGTGCCCGCTTCGTGCCGGTTACCCAGCGCTTAACAGCCCCAAAACCCAGGCCTGAAGCGCTAGCCACATATTCTGAACCGCGGTCACCGATGTGAAATACGGTCCCCGGGGTGGGATTGTCGGCCGCCTCAGCTTCAAAGGGCTTGGCATGCAACGCCCGACCGGTCCAATGCTGCCGTCTTCTCAAACGCCCCAATGACCTTACTGCCAATACCGGACGACGTGAGTACCGATCCAATACCACCGACAGATAGCGCCACTCAGCGTTGACCTTCACATAGGTCACATCCGAGACCCACACCTGGTCGGGTGCCGTCACCGGCATCTTGTGTATACGATTGCCGATCACACCAAAGAAGCGGTCCAGGCCAGGCGTGCGACGGTACTGGTCGGCTGAGCACCCGCGAATGCCATTTTCCCGCATCAATCGTTCGATCCGGCGTCGCCCGACCTTCCTCCCGCGCTGCAACAAGACCTCGTGTACACGCGGACTCCCATAGGTCTTCCGGCCCAGCGCATGCGCCTCGCGGATCTCAACCAACAGCGCCTCGTCCTCAATCGAGCGCTGACTGCGCGGGCGTTTCCGCCAGGCGTAATAACCACTGGAACTCCCTGCACGTCGTATAACGCACGACCCGATCGTCGTCACCGAGATAGCCTTCTTTGACGTGGTAGTCGATGAACGCGAAGACATCCGCTTTTCGTTTGGAAGTGAACTCGATCGCTTCTTTTTAAAAGGTCATGCTCCACTTTTAGACGCTCGTAGTCCTTCTTCATCCGGTGACGCAGCGCTTTCAGCTCCGATGCCGCACTGTTTCTTCGATATCGATTTCCACTCCATCCTAGCCATGATACATTCCCAGCCTCGCGCACATTGCATTTGCGCCAACGAGGGAAGCAACCTGAAGGGCGCTGAATGTACAAGACGACGCCCAGGTCGACAATCCTGGCTTCGCATGGCTACATCCATTGTGAGCAGTTCACTTTTTCGGACCAAGCTTAATTGTCGCTTTCCGAATCGAACGCGGACGCTGTATTTCGTATACGTCGTTCTCGCAAGAAAGCCTGGTTTTGACATCTTGCGAATCACGTTCATCCTGAATAGTTAACCGGCGCGTTCAGGCGTGTCCACTTGGAAACCGAAAATGCGAAGCTGCTCCACTAGAAGCGCGCTGTAACGTGTCCGGTTGATCCATTTGTTAGGCGGCTGTTGTATTTCAGTTGTTAACTTGAGCGTCGCCTTCGGTTTTCTTTGCGTCCCAGATTGTGGGCATAAGCTCATTGACAGGCCGTGCCTTAGATAATGCTTCATCTATGCGCTGTTGAACTTTTGGCACCCAACTTTCCCGCGCTTCAGACCACCAAATGCCACCTCCGGGCATTTTAAGGTACGCCGCTACGTACCGTTCCCATGCTTTGTAGTCTTCAACTCCAAGAAGGCCGCGCTCGTAAGCTTCCAACGTGTCTTTGAAGCCCATCAAGAGATGGTAGAACGCGTGGCTTAATCGTAGGCGATCTGTGGCATCCAAGCTGGAATAATCTAGGAGCCCTTTTCTAAATACCTCGGCAAATTCCCGATTTTCAATTTGCCACTGCAAAAATGGTCCCAAGTCCGTAACCATCGTTGAGTGTGATTGTGCTTGAGACTGCTTCATCGAAGCGCGGATTTGGACGGCGAGATAGACAACCGAGGTGACGACTGCCACTGCAGCTATGATTTCCGCGAGAACACCTATAGCAGTCCAATCCATTCAGTCGACTCCAAGACGCCTAACGTTGGGATAACCGGCGCGTTATGGCGCGCTTTTTCGATGCGAAAATGCGAAGCCGCTTCGAAAAAGCGTGCTGTAACGGGTCCGCGTTGATCCCGTTGTTAGGCGGCTTGGCGTTGATTCTCTTTCCCTTTTTCTGAATTGATGTCCGCTTGAGGCGCTTTAAGGCGAATATCCCGCATAAATATAAGACTAACCAAGATCCCCAAGGCCTCAACGACACTCACGATTACATATGCTGGGATCCACTCGTCCGTTGGGAAGTATTGGTATGACTCGGCGTTCCTATAGAAATATTCAGCAACTAGAAAGAATCCCGACGACCCCCATGTTGCAAACAACGCGAACGCCACGAATATTGACGTGATGAAGATAACTTGACCTTTTCTGAGTCGTGCGCCGACAAAATGTGCTACGCCCAAGTAGCCCGACACTAGCGATAAATACAGCATCACACAACTTAACGCGAGGTCGAAATAAAGTGCTGCGGTTTCAAGTTGCTCTGCTTCGCTCACAATTTCTACACCTCGTCGGAATATGTGTTTCACTCAAGGACTAGCGCATGCTTGTAAGGTCTCTAGCCGCCTAACGCTAGGATAACCTGCGTGTTATAGCGGGCTTCTTGGAAGCGAAAATGCGAAGCCGTTCCAAAAGAGCCCGCTATAACACGTCAGGTTGATCCATTTGTTAGGTGGCCCGGATTCACAATGTAAGTGCAACACAAGAATTTCCCTATATCGCGTTAAACGAAGCGAGCTGGGATACTCGTAAGCACTCTCTTCTTGGCAGAATAGGAAACTTACGATGAGTTATCACCAGCTCACCTCTGGAGAGAGGTATATGCTTCACACCTTGAAAATGCAAGGCTGTAAAAACGCAGAGGTCGCTCGAAAACTCGGGCGACATCGGTCTACGATCGGACGCGAACTAAAGCGTAATCGCCGCATCGGTCGGTATCGTCCTGACGAAGCTGAGGAGATGACCCGAGGCAGGCGAACGAAGTCTCGCCGACGATGGTATTTCACCGACCAACAACTCAGTCTCGCCATTCGCTTGCTGCGCGAGGAATGGAGCCCCCAGCAAGTCTCGGATTGGTTCAAGCGTCATCGGATATTTTCAATCAGTCACCAGACCCTATACCGGTATATCTGGTACGACCACTTCTTCGGCGGCACCTTATATAAGCATCTGCGACAGGCGGAAAAACGACGACGGAAACGCTACGGCAGCGGTGATTCTCGCGGTGTTATGCGAGGAAAGCGCCATATCACCGAACGACCACCAGGCGCTGAAAACCGTTCCCGCATCGGTCATTGGGAAATAGACACCGTCATCGGTAGCCACGACGGTCACTGCATCGTGACCCTCGTTGAACGTAAGACACGATATACCTTAATCGGAAAACTTCGGGCTCGCACGACCGCCGAACTCAACCGCAAAGTGATCCAACTTATCAAACGTGAAATGCGCTTGGTGCGAACCGTAACCGCCGATAATGGAACTGAGTTTCATCAGTTCCAGAAGATAGAAAACGCGACCGACGCTCGCTTCTATTTTTGCACGCCGTATCATTCCTGGGAACGCGGTACCAATGAAAATACCAACGGCCTTATTCGACAGTACCTGCCCAAAGGGAAAACCATGGCAGACGTTACACAACGTGACTGCGATAAGATAGCGAAGAAACTCAATACACGTCCGAGAAGGGTTCTCGGCGTCAAAACACCGGAGGAATGTTATGCAGCAGTTTAATCACCCCTGTTGCACTTCACTTGGACATCTGGGTGAGCGGTTCCTACCACACCGAAATGTTTTAGAGATCTGGGGGACCATCGAGATTAGGTATACCTTCAATTTGAGATACCCAATGATAGCGGCGCTTTCCATATACCGACATGGTTGGTGATGGGAATTCCGAATCGTTGAAACAACCCACATCGACAGCAGTTAATCCTGGCAGCACTTCGGGTGCTTCGTAGTACACAGTCGTCCCACAGTTGGGACAAAAATAGTGCGTAATCTTACTTCCGCCATCTCCGATTCGGATGTATTCACTGGATTTACCTTGACGAGTTACACCTTCGTTCGGAGAATAACCAATGACTGCCATAATTGAGCCGGTTCGCCGTTGACAAGCGTGGCAGTGACACTCAAATACGATTTGGGGTTCGCCCTCGCACGTGACTGTTAAGGCTTCACATTGACATTTTCCGTTGCGGCTCATGATAGAACCTCCGATTCGAGATTTAACTCAGCACACCTAACAGTAAGTAGCGTGCATATTGCACGAAATCAAACCGGCATTCGCCTGTTTGAAACCGTGCAAAGTGCACAATATTACGCTCATTGGAATTTCCAGAAGGATCCTGACACCGGACTTAACGCCCTGACTCGCCGAGTGCGGGGGGCGGGTGCCGGAGTTGACTTATTTGACTAAACACGCTGGGTCTTCCATCGGAATCGTAAAAGCGCGCCGCACACTACCGACTCGCAGGGAGTATTTAGGGACGGAATATTTGGGGATGTACCACGTTTAAGAAATGCATGTTTAAGAATTGAGGGACACACAACGCTTTACAACCTAAAACGTGGTACGTCCCCGATTTCTGCCGATTTCCCGAGTGACAGGAATAAATCATGTTGGGGAGTGTAAAGGGCCGGAGCGGTTGCTACTGCGCCGGACCTTTATCCGTACCTTGTCTGAGGTCTAGCCTTTCTGCCAGAGGTTCATGACGGGGCCGTCGTTACCTGTCAGTGGATCGGTGGGCGGTAACGCGGTGCCGTCGATGCTCGCACGCACGGTATCCCGTTCATCTTTTCCGAACAGCCGAATGATGCATCCGTCTGCATCGGCGTTTTCATCGCGCGCTTTCTGAAGGTCTTCCTCGGTGATAACGCAAACATCGGGCCCTTGTTCTGGCGGGTAGGCACCGACCACGGAAAGTCCCGGCGCATTGTCCAGCCTGCAATGTCCGACGCCGGCGGGGATGACGGCGGCATCGCCCGCTTCCACCTCGATGATCGGGCCGTCGGGGCCGCCGATCTGGAGTGTGGCGGCGCCGCGCGCAATACCGACCACTTCATGTGCGTCAGAATGGAAATGATGAAAGTGGTAAATGCTCTCAACACGCCAGCCGTTACCCCAATTGTGTTGTGCAAACTTTTCTTCAAATACACTCTCTGGCTCCCGGTCGCCGAAGTCCGCCGCACCTTTGTACAGGATTACAGGAAGCGCGCCGTTATTCGGCATATCGCCGTTTTCAGAGACGATGAAGTGTTTGACGGATTCGCTCTTGGTCATTTCTGCCCTCCGCTCGCTACGGGTGAACCCCATATGAGCTTAGCTCCATGAGCACCGGTTTGCTACACGGTATCCGTTTGATCCCGCTTTTCATCACGCCGGCAGTCCAATTTGATCGATCTGAACTACACTTGGGGCTGATCCACCGGTCGCGGGCAAAGCGCAGATTCTTGTCGCACTAAAGTGAAGCCATTCCCACTATTCGAGCAATATTATCGGGCGCGAAGAATTCATCGGGAGATACCGCAAGCGTAACGCAGCCGAATAATTGCCCAATATCATCCGGTTTGCCTTGCAACGCTCGATACAGGGCAAGTTGCTCAGGGGTTGGCTTGGCGAGCTTTGCCAGCTCTACGGTAAAGTCATAAAACGGCATCAAACGGTCGTCACGTTCCTGCTCATAAACTTGCAGTGCAAGCTCGAGGTCGCATCGACCGGCGAGTCCTTCGTCGATCGCATCGGCGAGCTTTTGCGCGTACTCGAACGCAACCGCGATCCCTTGCGCGGAGATGGGGTCCTTCTTCATACCAGCGTCGCCGACGAGAGCCCAACCTGGACCATAGGCCTCGCGCACGAACATCCGCGTGCAGCCGGCAAACAAACGGTCGACCTGCTGGCCTTCTGCGAGCATCTCCGCGATCTCCGGCACTACGTAATCGAGCATATCGCGAAAAGCACGATCCCGATCGGCTTTGGCTGTGATGAAATCTTCATACGTCAGGTTCGCGGCAATGACGGCGATGCCGTCATTGCATGGAAATGCGAAGGCGCCGGCATGCTCGCGGCTATACAATATGAAATGATCAATTGGCAGGTCAGTGTAATAAGTCCACAGAACGCTTTGCGCGATAGGTTCGCACTCACGTTCATCTGCCTTCGCGCAACGGGCTACGATCGATGCCGCACCATCCGCACCGATGACGATCTGCGCGCTTTCAGTAAATTTCTTGCCGCTCGGACTCTTAGCCTGGATACCACATACGCGGTCGTTCTCGAAGGTCAGATTCGTGACCCGGCATCCTTCACGGACTTCGACGCCCGCACGCTCGGCTGCACGCACCAGAATATTGTCGAGCATTTGCCGCCGGGGCGCGTACGATAAGTCAACCCCTTCTACGGGAGGTAGCTCTGCGGTGAGCGCAACGCCGTGTAGATCAAAGGTCCATCGGTTAAATGCGGTGCAGCGTTCCTCGATTTCTTGCAACAATCCCCAGCGTTTGAGGTAGGCGATGCCCGAGTTATGGATTAAATGGGTGGACTGGACCATGTTGCTTGGAAAGATGGCGCGGTCGACAAGGAGAACGTCGTAGCCTTTTCTCGCAAGCAACATGGCCGTCGGCGCGCCCGCGCAACGCGCTCCGACAACGATCGCGTCGTATTTCATGGCCTTTCGTCTCGTATCCGCGTCGTGGGCGGTGGAGCGATTATGATCTAAAACGCGCGTAGAAGGGCGCGCCGCACATGCAGATAATATTGAGACAAGTTCATACGTGTCGCTTTAGGGATAAGTGGCGGACCGCGAACACATGAGTGCGGAGTCAATGAGCGGTTTCTAGGAGGGCGAAGTCTGGCGCGTAGTCGTAACCGATGAGGTCGAGCGCGCGCAGGTCGGCAGCTGTGACCGACCGTGAAGACGGTACCGAAAGACAGGGTCGGATCCAGGACCCCGATATGATTACCCGCCAATGAGTCGTCCTTGAAGCGTTGCCCGAACCCCGCGCCCCACCCCCGACCGGCCTGTTCGACCTGGCCTGAGAATCTCGGCCCATATAAATGGGCTATGCCCCGCTTGGGCATGGCAGGAATTCACTCGGCCCGGGCGCCAAAACGGGCGATTTTCGGTGTACCAGCACGACGACGGCACAATCCAAACCAGTCGCTGCGCCGCACGCGAATACCAGCGCCACGAAACGCCGCTCAATAGATTTGAAAAACACCGGATCGGGCGTTTATGCTACCTATATGCCGCGCTGGGGCGGATCAAAGCGATGACGTTCGTCATGCCGTTTGGCAACGATATGTTCTTCCCGCCGGCTGACTGCAAAGCGGAAGCCGATTTGATCCCGAGCAGTGAATACCGCTTGATCGATTCAGTGTGGGCACACTTCACGATGTTTTGTATGAATGAGCGCGATAAACAGGCCATCGACGACAATTTGCGGGACCTGCTCGCCGATAAAAACAAACAGGAGCCGACACCATGGGCAACGCATCCGAAACTGAATCTCGCGCGCGGTCAGACGCTAGTGGTTCGGCGGTCTTTCACGATCGCGCCTGCGCCGTCATGCCGGACGGGATCGCGGGGTATTCGCAGTTGCGCTCACCCCAGCCTCTGTACCTCTCGCACGCCGAAGGCGCACGCATCGTCGACGTGGACGGCGCGGACTATATCGATTACATGTTGGGTGCCGGACCGTTGGTATTGGGACATCGGCATCCCGCCATCGTTGCGGCCGTGCATGCGGCTGTCGATCGAGCGATCCCGAATCTCGGCGTCGGCGAAGGGCAGATCGAGCTTGCCGAGCGCCTGACCCATTACCTGCCGAGCATCGAGCACATCCGCTTTCTACCGACGGGCACCGAAGCCGTCCAAGCCGCTATCCGTATCGCGCGCAAATATACCGGCCGCAAACGGATCGCAAAATTTGAGGGTGCTTATCACGGCCAAGCGGACAACGTCATGGTGTCGATCGCGGCTCCGGCTGCCGAACGGGGTGACAAATCGGCCCCCGAGCGGATTCCCTATCACTGTAACTTACCACCGGAAATCCTCGACCTCACAGTAGTCCTGCCCTTCAATGACGGCGAAGCGTGCCGGCAAATCATCGAGCAACACGCGGACGACCTGGCCTTGATCCTGATCGAGCCGATGCTTGGATTCGCGGGCGCCATTCCGGCGGAGCCGGATTTTCTTAACGGCCTCCGTTCAATCACGCGTAAGCACGGCATACTCCTCTGCTTCGATGAAGTGATCACGGGATTTCGTCTCGCGATGGGTGGCGGGCAAGCCTATTACGATGTGATGCCCGATCTGACCGTACTTGGAAAAGCCATCGGTGGCGGCATGCCCCTTGCCGCGGTCGGTGGACACCAGGACATCATGGATGTGGTGTCAGTCTTACACCATCCCGACGACTACGTTTTTCAATCGGGCACGTTCAGCGCCTTTCCGATGAGTGTCGCGGCCGGCATCGCGACCCTCGACACGATGGAGCAAGAGAACACTGTCCAGCATACCAACGAAATTGGCGAAATGATCCGCAACGGCTTACGCGATATCGTCGCGGAGTGTTCGATCGCCGCGGACGTCACGGGCGTGGGCGCCTTGTTCCACATCCATTTCACCACCGAACACGTACGCTCGGCGCGCGAAGCCGAAGACGCTGATCAGAATGCGATCCGCACGTTCCACGAACGCCTGCTGAAGCACGGCATCTACTTTTATGCCGGGCGCCTCGGTTGGCTGTCGGGCGCGCATGGCGGCGATGACATCGGCTATACCTTGAACGCGATGCGCACTGTCATCGAAGAAATGCAAGACCAAGGGGCGTTCGCGGCGGTATTGTCACGTTAACTTTAACTCGATATATAAATCACCGAGTTGTGGTCATTTAGGTACTCGTTGCAATTTGCCAAGACGCAAACGCCCGTAGTCTGAACAATCGATAGTTCTTGGCGGCAAGCAAATGGCGCCCAAGATTGAATAGATTTTATACCGCGGCTTGAATTGAAAGAAATAGTTGCGCCTGGGTGATTGATTTGAATCGCCGCATTCTCCGATCCCGCTGACGCGTCGAATGATGAGGAAGTTCTGCACGATTATTCGAATGTTGCTCAGTGACGTGAATTGAATCGGGCATGACGTCTTCAGCAGCAGGCGGATAGCTTCTCAATTTGTCGGTGACGAGAACCCTCGGCGTTCCCCCATGTCGCTTAATCAGCCTTCGGAAGAATTTCTTTGCTGCGCGAGCATCGCGTTTATTTTGGACAAGAATATCAATGGCGTCCCCGTCCTGGTCGACTGCTCTGTATAGATGACGTAGTTGACCATTAATTCGAATGAACACCTCGTCGACCTACCACGTATCGCCATATCCGCAGCTTCTTTTTCTCAAGCGTGATGCGTATCTAGGTCCGAAATTTATGCACCAGCGACGGACCGTTTCAAAGGACACCTGAATGCCGCGTTCCGCGAGCAAATCTTCCATATCACGGAAGCTCAAACTAAGTCGATGATAGAGCCAGACCGGATATTGGATGATCGTGGGTGGGAAACGGTGCCGGCGATAGTGGCCGTTGGATATTTTCAACCCACCACTTTGCCTAATCGTTGATTAATGTGACAATATCGGTCGAGGTGTTCGGTGTGGAAACGGGTCGGCATGCCCGGGCCGCCTTGCATCAGAATGAACTCACCTACGATGCGCCAATCGAGATCGAGATGACCGTTCAGGTGAAGCCGTGACGCTCTCAGCGGTTGATCCGGTAACGCTGGCCGTCGTAAACGGTACGCTCAAGTCGGTGACGCGGGAGATGGGGATTACTATCGATCGTACGAGTCGATCGCCAGTTCTCAAGCTTGCCCGCGACTATTCAAACGCCGTGCTCGATGCGATCCCCCAGCAACTGATGCAGGGTGAGGATATACCGGTCCATTTAGGCGCTCTGCAAAGCAGTGCAGAGTCGGTCGCGCGGTATTTCGCAGGCGAGATCGAACCCGGCGACGTGATGTACCACAACAGCCCCGCCACTGGGGGCTCGCACAAACCGGACTGTTGCGCGCTCAAGCCAGTTTTCTACGACGATGAGTTGCTGTTCTGGGTGGCGTGTAATGCCCATCTTTCGGATACGGGCGGCGGCGTTGCAGGTGGATACAACCCGCTCGCCGAGGATATGTATGCCGAGGGCCTGCGCATCTCGCCGATCAAACTCGTTGAACGCGGTAAGCTCCGCCGCGATATCTTCGACCTCATCGTGGGATCGGTACGCACTTCGCGCCACACGCGTGGCGACATCCGCGCACAGATCGGCGCCGTCGATCTCGCCGAGCGCAGACTCGTGGCGTTGGTGGAGCGTTATGGTATCGACACGATACGAGCCTCCGTGGCGGCGCTGCTCGACGCTGCCGAGGTTCGGATGCGCGAGGAAATCGAGCGCATTCCGGACGGCACTTATTTGGGCACTTCGTGGGTCGAGGACGACGGGCATGGGTCCGGCCAAAGTCGGATTGAGTGTGAGATTCAGATCGAAGGCAGCGATATTCGCGTAGCCATGCGCAGCCGTCCCCAGCTGCCGAGTTATTTCAACTGCTACTACTCGGTTACGTCGAGCGCGATCCTGCTCGGCGTCGTCACCTACATCGATCCTGAGATTCCGCACAACGCGGGTGCATACCGTGCCATCGAAATGGATTTCGGACCGCCCGGCACGATGCTGAATGCTGTCGAGCCGGCGGCATGCTCGATGTCCACGACCACTCCTTTCGACAGCATCGTCGAGTCGGTACGCGACGCTTTGAGTAAGGCACTGCCTAAACGCAGCGTCGCCGGTTCCAGCCACATGTGTTTCTCGATTTGGACGGCGCCTGATCCGCTTGACGATGAAGTCTACGTCTTCTCTGCGGTTCCCGGTTTAATGGGCGGCGGCGGTGCATCGTACGGTCTCGATGGTTGGAGCTGCATTGGCACGGTCGCCACGGGTGGCGCGATGCTAACCGGTGACATCGAGCTGACCGAACACGAATATCCCATACACACGCACTTCTACGAGCTCGAGCCTGATTCGGCCTGTCCTGGTCGCTGGCGCGGCGGGCTCGGCGGACGCTATGCGATCGAGCCGATCGGCCACACCACCCAGCTTTCCAGCATCGGCGAAGGGGTGGCCATTCCGCCACCGAGTCTGGCCGGTGCCGGATCCGAACTCAACGTCGAACGCATCTATCGGCGCTGGGTCGTGCGTGCCGACGGGCGCCGTGAAGAACTCAAACATCATGCCCTGGTCGAGTTGTCTCCCGGTGATGTCTACCACTCTTATCCGCCGGGCGGCGGCGGCGTTGGTGACCCGTTCGAGCGTGACGTCCAAGCCGTACGGTCGGACGTGCAAACCGGGCTGGTCAGTGTAGAGCGCGCGGCGGAGGAATACGGCGTGGTGATCGATCCAGAAACCTTCAAAGTGGACGCCGCCGCGACGGCAGCCCGTCGTGGCGCTGCCGATCGGAACATTGCGTGACGATACGGCTCGGCATTGATGTCGGTGGGACGTTCACCGACCTCATTGCGATCGATGCTGATGGCCGCATCAATATCGCGAAGACCTTATCCACCCCCACTGATCCATCGAAATCCATCGCCGAAGGTCTGGACGCTCTCGCAGCTACAATCGACTGTGACGTATCGCGACTGCTCGAACAAACAGAGCTCGTCGTCCACGGTTCGACGGTGGCACTCAATGCCCTGCTCGAGCACAAAGGCGCGCGTACCGGACTGCTGTGCACAGAGGGATTTCGCGATTCCCTGGAGATAAGGCTCGGCGCCAAAGAACGCCGGTACGATTGGCAATACTCGCCGCCGCCGACCTTAGTGCCGCGTACGCTGCGACAGCCGGTTCGAGAACGGGTCACCAAAGATGGACTCATTCACCAGGCGCTGGTGGAAAACGATGTACGAGCGGCCATCGAGGTATTCCGGCAGCATGACGTTGAAGCCATTGCCGTATGCTTTCTCTGGTCGTTTCGCAACGAGGACCACGAGCGCCGCGTGGGCGAGATTCTCGCCGCGGAATTGCCCGAGACCTACGTTTCGCTGTCGGTCGATGTGCTACCGGAGATCCGCGAGTACGACCGCACCAGCACCACCGTAATTAACGCCTATATTGGGCCCGTCGTTCAACGCTATGCGCGTGATGTCGAGTCTTTCTTGCAGTCCTTGGGCTACCGCGGTGCGGTGTGCTTTATGCAATCGAATGCCGGGCTCGCATCAGCCAGCGAAATCATGCGCCGGCCCGTCTATGCACTCGGGTCGGGTCCCGCTGCCGGTCCCGCGGCAGGGTTATTCCATGCGCGTCAACACGGCCGAACGGATCTCCTTACCGTCGACATGGGCGGTACGAGTTTCGACGTTTGTCTGGTCCACAACGGCGAGCCCGATATCGTCAAAGGCGTCGACTTTCACCGCTACCGCCTTGGGATTCCGATGATAGACATCCATGCGGTCGGCGCCGGCGGGGGGAGTATCGCCCGGGTCGACGCCGGCGGTTTGCTGCAAGTCGGACCGATCAGCGCCGGCGCCGATCCCGGCCCTGCGTGTTACGGGAGGGGCGGCGAATGCGCGACGGTGACGGATGCGGATCTGATTCTCGGATACCTCGAAGCGGAACGGCCGCTGAGCGGTCAGATCATCTTGCATCGCGAACCCGCGGAGCGGGCCCTGCATGAACAAATCGCCACACCCCTGGGCCTTTCTCTCGAACAGGCGGCGCTCGCCGTGTATGCCGTCGTCAACAATACGATGTCGCGCGCGATCCGCGAGGTATCGATCGAGCGCGGGCACGACCCACGCGGTTTTTTATTAGTCGTCGGCGGTGGCTGCGGTCCCATACACGCGTGGATGCTCGCACGCGAGCTCGGCCTCGTCGAGGTGCTCATACCGCGGGTGGCATCGAACTTCTGCGCCTTCGGCGAGATCGTGGCGGATCTCCGCCATAGTTACACGCGCTCGACACCATGCCGAATCAGCGATGCCGATCCAGCAAAGTTGGAAGCACTATTCGCCGGCATGGAAGAACAGGGGCGTGAGGTGTTGGCACGGGAAGGGATCGCGCAAAAGCACATCGAGATCGTGCGGCGATTCGATCTGCGCTATGCGGGCCAGATGTACGAGTGCAGCGTGAGCATGCCGATGACGACGGTAACGACCGACCTCTTAGCCGAGGTCATCGAGCGATTTCACGATGCGCACGAAGCTCTGTATGCCTACGCCGAGCGCGATAATCCATTGTGCGAATTGATCACCGTGGGGAGTGTCGTCTCCGGACACCTTCGGCAACCCGCGATTACGAACGCCGCTGCGAATGGCGTTGAGGAACCAACGAGTCCGCCAACGCGGCCGGTGTTCTTCGAAACCAGCGGTGGCTTCGTCGAGACACCGGTCTACCAAGGCGCCTCTTTACCGGCCGGTTACAGTGTAGCTGGCCCCGCCATCGTCGAGGAAGTCGGGACCACGGTCGTCGTATTTGACGATGCGGTCCTCAAGGTAACACCGAGCGCCTACCGGCTCATAGAGAGGGCTTCGAAGGAGGCAGCATGAATAAAGAAATGATTCATCGAGACACGGCGTGGGACCAGAAGATGCATTATTCTCAAGGCGTCAAGATCGGGCCCACGATCTACGTCTCCGGGCAGGTGGCGCTTGGCGACGATGGCCGTGTAGTCGGGCCGGGAGATATAGCCGTGCAGACGCGACAAGCGCTTGAGAATATCCAGGCGGTCCTCGCGAAAAAGGGCGCGACGATGCGCGATGTGGTCAAGGTGCGCGACCACCTTCTGTGTTCAGCGAACTGCAGGGATGGTTTCAACTTACGATAGCGTCTTTGGCGAATTCTTCCCGAGCGACTGCCCCGCGAGCACGCTCGTCGAGGTCAAGAGCCTGGTGCTGCGAGATCTTTTAGTGGAGATCGAAGCCGTCGCCGTAGTCGGCGCCGGTGGCGACGACGCTTGAACAGGTAAAGGCAAAATGAGCGCCTATTGGTTCACCAGCAGTTCATCGCGGAGCTAGTGTGTGAATCTTTAGTCCCTGACCGACGTCGAACTCCAGTTTCGTGTCGAACGTTTGCTTGCGAACTACGTTCAGCGTGAAAAGCAATTAAGTGGTCTATCGCAATTACCGGCGGCGTCCATGACATGAACGACATCGATTTCCGGCCCGCGATCGGCGAGGAAGTGCAGCACCTGTCGCCAGAATTGCTGGAAAAGATGGAGATGGACGGTATGACGTTTACTGCGGGGCAGGTGTGAGGCGCGATCGGTCAGTACGGTAGGTCTAAACTCCCCGTCAATCGCAGCCTGCCCATCGTTTCGAAATTGCCGTGACTGATCTGGATGTGTTGGGTCGTGGCATGGATGTCGCGAAAATGGCGCTGCAGCGGATTGTCGTCGAAGATCGCGGATCCACCGCCGGCCCGGTAGAGCAGGTTCACCGCTTGCGCCGCCGCTTCGCAGGCATGACAGGCCGCGAGGCGGACGCGACGGCGCGCGTCGCTGGTCACGTCCTGCCCGCATTGAACCAACTTCCATAAAGAGTCGGTCGTCTCATAGACGTAGCCGCGCGCGCCTTCAATCAGCGCTTCGGCGCGCGCCGCGTCGATCTGTGCCGAGCTGCGTTGGGCCAGGGGCGCTACCGCGCCATGTGGCACCTTGTCCCGCGCCAGCACCAGAAAGCTGTCGAGTGCGGCGCGTGCGATCCCCAGCGGAATCGCGACGACGGTGGGGGGGAAGAGGCTCAAGATCGGAAAGCGGAACAAGGGCTCGTCGATGACCGCGGGATCGTCGAGAGAGGCGAGCCAACGGCCCTCCGGCACAAAGGCGTCGGTCACTTCGAGGTCGTGGCTGCCCGAGCCGCATAAACCCGAGACGTACCAGGTATCGAGGATGCTGATCTGGTCCATGCTGAACATCGACCAAAGGATCTGTGGCGAACCATCGGCCTTGGTTTGCGGCTTGCCGTTGTCGTCGACCATCAAGACGGTCCCGAGCAGCCAGTTGGCGTTGTCGCAACCGGAGCCAAAGCGCCAGCGGCCGTTAACTACGATACCGCCGTCGACAAAGCGCCCCCGGGCGGTCGGCGCGAGGACGCCCGCGGGAACGCAGCGTTCGTTGGTGCCGAAGATCGCCTCACCCCACGTCCGCGGCAGGAAGGCTGAAACCAGCGCACTCGTCTGGTAATTCATCAGGCACCAGCCGGTCGAACCGTCGGCGTAGGAGATCGCCTCGATCACCTTGACGATATCGAGGGGATCGCTCGCGCGGCCGCCGTAGGCTACGGGGACCGCCATGTCGATGAGGCCTTCGTCGACGAAGGACTTGACGATTTCCGCGGGTACGCGGCGCGCTGATTCGATTTCCCTGGCGCGGGCTGCGATGTTGGGAATGAGCTGCTGCGCGGCCTCGAGTTCCGCGCCGACGATGACCTCAGGCTGCATACCCCGGCTCTTCTGTGTCGAGCACGGCTACCATGCCGTCCCATGCATCATCGAGCACCCCGCTGGCCAGATAGTTCGTACCCATTTCCTCGACACTCGAGATCACCGGGCGATCGACCGGATTGAGCGCAGCTCCTCCCGCCATCGCGGCCATCTGGATGGCACAGGCGCATTCGAGCACATGCAATCGCCCAAACGCCTCGGCCACCGAACCACCCACGCTCATGGTGCCATGGTTGCGCAGGAGCAGGTTGTTCTTATTGCCGAGTGCTGCGACGACGTTGTCGTCGCCCTGGCCGATCCCTTCATAGTCGCAATAGGCGAGATCGCCGATGATGAGCATCGCGGTTTGTGAAATCGGTTGCAGGCCGTCCACCTGTGTCGATACGGCGACGCCTGCTGTCGTGTGCAGGTGGAGGATGCAATTGATGTCCGGCCGCGCCTTATGCATGGCGCCGTAGAGCGGAAAACCATCGATGTCGATGCGCCCGCCGTTGACCGGCTTGCCGGCGAGGTCGACCTTGACCAGGCTCGAAGCGGTAACTTGCCCGCACATCCCCGGGAAGGGCGACACCAATAAGCGCTCATCCTCACCCGGCACCCGCGCCGACAATAAGGTGAAGATTAGATCGTCCCAGCGGTTGCGGGCGGTCAAGCGGTGGGCAGCCGCGAGCGCATGTCGTTGGCTCGCCTCGTCGTGTGCGTGCGTCATGATGATCCTCCTCCGCGAACTTCGGCGGTTTTCTTGGATGGTAAAACGCAGTATAGCCCGGTCGCGATAGCCTACGAAATGCGCCCGGTTGCACCTGCGGCAGCGTTATTCCGTTGGCACTCATCCCGCCTCGTCACCGAGCAGGCACCGTCGAAAGCGCTGCCTGAGATGTACGCCGTCGCGCGGCGGCAGCACCATGCCGGCGTTGTCCTGCCCAACCTTGACGACGGCGACGATCGGGCCCTGCGCCGCATGCAATTTGTCCCGAAACGCTTCTAAACCCGCGCCATCGACGAGCGTCACCGCATCGGGGATGCCGGCGGCGCGCGCGATAGCCGCGAGATCCGAACCCTGAGCGGTGTGCGTGAGTTGATCACCGGTTTCGCCATAGCGTTCATTGTCGATCACGGCGATCGCGAGGTTCGCCGGAGCCTGCACCGCAACCGTCGCCAGTGCACCGAGCCCCATCAGCATCTCGCCATCGCCCGTGACGACGAGCACCCGTCGGCGCGGCTGGGCCAGGGCGAGCCCCAATCCCATCGGTACGGCACTTCCCATGCCGCCCCACAGGTAAAAATTAAGATCGTGATCGCCCGCGCTCGCGAGGTCCCAGGTCGTACCGCCGAGTCCGCTGACGACCAGCAGAGCACCGCGATCGCGTACCAGCTCGGTGACGGCGGCGCGCCTGTCCAGGCGGTTCGATCGCGATCCGCTCATTCCCGGAATACCTTGGTCCCGATCAAGCGCTGCGATAACAAGACGCCCGCGGCGGCGCCGCCTTCGAATGATCGCGCCGCCATGGATGCGACTGCGGCTTCTACCTCGTGCGGATGATCTACCGTCGTCAGCGCCACGCCCAGCGTTTCCAGCACCGGCGCCGTCGCCCGGCCCATCGGCACCTGCCAGGGATTGCTCTCACCGCTTTCCCCGCGCATGGTGATCAGAAGAAATAGGGGAAATCTGCACGCTTGTGTGATCGACGCGATGGCGTTGACGCAGTTACCGACGCCGCTCGACTGCATCAGCAGGGTACCGCGCTCACCACCCAGCCACGCGCCTGCCAGCAGCCCAATGCCCTCCTCCTCGGTCGTCAGCGGTATGGCGCGCATGCCGCGGTCCTCGCTGCACAATTCGATCAGCCGTTTGTGACCGGTGTCCGGCACGTAGGCCACCTGTCGAACCCCGCAACGCCCGAGCACCTGGTGAATGCGTGTGGGCCAATCGAAGCGTTCGCTCTCGCTCACGGATGCCTCTCGAAAGTCATATCGGTCCGAAGCGTAGCATTTTCGATGATGACGCCACGCGCCCGAAATGACCGGGGCGGATGGATCATCCGGCCAATTCCGGGCCCTTCGATCGTTGGGCGCGTTTGAACGGAGCGGACATCTGGCATAAACCACGTGGTTGAATTACTGTTGGCTGAAACCGCCCATGGGAGAAAGAATGATGGTTACGAAAGGTATCAAGGAACTCTGTGCCGAAGCCGAGCAGGAAATCGAGTCCATGACGGTGGAAGAAGTCATGGCAATCAAGGACGACCCCGACGTCCAGCTGGTCGATATTCGAGATATCCGCGAACTGTGGCGCGACGGCACGATACCCGGCGCGACCCACGCGCCGCGCGGCATGCTCGAATTCTGGGTGGATCCCGAGAGCCCCTATCATCGCGAAGAATTCGCTGCCGGGAAAAAGTACGTCTTCTACTGTGCAGGCGGTATGCGATCGGCGCTGGCGGCGCAATCGGTCCACCGCATGGGCCTTGCCCCGGTCGCGCACATGACGGGCGGTTACACGGCCTGGGTCGAGGCCGACGGTCCGACCGTGGAGAAAGAGGCGAAGCTGCCGAAACCCAAGTCTGGCTGAACCTTTCGCGCCGGGGGCTTACACGAACGCGACCTAGTGTGCCGTCCCGCAAATATGTTTCATAAGTCGCGCAGGGATTTTTGTTCCTGGCAAGGCGCGAGGACGCCGTGTAGCGGGCTCTACACTCCGACGAGCAACGCAGCCAGGGGCAAAAAGGACTAGCGAATTGTGGAATATATTTGCGGGACGGCACACTACCTATTCGCGTAATTCGAGTTCGTCAGGATTCATCGTTTTGACGACCATCGTAACCCCTGCACACACGAGTACGCCGCCGATCAGATGGTAGATATGCAGCTGTTCATTCAGGAAAGCAACGGCAAGAAGCGTACCGAAGATCGGCAGCAGATTGATGAACACCGAGGCCTTGTTGGCTCCAACCTCGCCCACGCTCACGTTCCACATCGTCGTTGCGATCAAGGTCGGCACCACTGCCATGAAAAGAACCGCCGCGATAACCCGGCTGTCGAGGGGAACGGTCTGCATCAATGACGACTCGGCTAGGTAGAACGGCAAGATGATGATCGTTCCGAAGACACAGGTCATGTACATCATCATGAAAGGGCTCACGCCCGCGACCCATTTGTGCAGATTCACCGAGTAGAGCGCATAGAGAACCACGGCCAGAACCACCAGGAAATCACCGGGGTTGAAAGAAAGCTCGAGAATGACGTTCACGTCCAGTCGCGCGACCATGACGACGATGCCACTCAATGCTGCGGCGACGCCGGCGGTCTGGAACCGCGTCAGCCGCTCTTTCAGGAGAATCCACGCGGCAATCGCCGTGACGATCGGTTGCGTAGCGCTCACCAGCGCAACGTTCGTCGCCGTCGTGTATTGGACGGCCCACATTAATATCGTGCTGGCGCCCGCCATGAACAGGCCGAGTAAAGCGAAGTAGCCAATACAACGCCGGATCACCGGCCATTCCCCGGCCATCCTCGTCATGATTACGGGCGTCAGCAATACCGAAGCGGTGAACCACCTCCAGAATGAGAACCCGATCGGCGGGACGAGATCGTGGACGCTTCGAGCAACCACGACACCGCCGGCCCAACACGCCATCACCACGACCAGCATCACGTAGGCGATCATCGGCGTAAGGCGGCTTGAAGTGTACTCAACACGCATTTCTCACCACCCTTCTACTGTGTATACCGAAAATTCTGTTCAGCATTTCGATCGGCTGGCGCGGTGACGAATCGCGATTCAGGCAATGTTTCGGAGCCGAAGTCGATCGCATACGGTTGCAGTATTACGAACCTGCGATTTCTATCGGTTGGAAAATAAACCGCCACACCCAAGCTCCACTTCAGCGGGAAAGGGGAAATGCGGTGATACGGTCGGATGCGCGATGTTACGGGAATATCGATCCGTTCCCAACTGATCGCGAGTCAGGAAAGTAGTTATCACTCCTCGGGGGTATCATTCCACACGGCAAGCACGGACAAATACACCGCGTTCCAGTATGCCAAGAACGCGCCTATGGCACAGTATGGCGAACGACTCCCAAAGCGGCTCAAACCGCGAGCGCCAGGCGCTGATCTTCGGACTTTGCGCAGTCCTGCTGTGGTCGACTGTCGCCACCGGCTTCAAATTGGGGCTTGCGGTAGTCGAACCCGCGCAATTATTGTTCCTGGGTACCCTTGTTTCGTGGTTATTGTTCGCGGTGCTCGCAGCGGTACGCAAAACCTATGCGGTGGCGCGCGGCGAGTTCTTAACGGTCGTCGGGCTCGGCGTTGTCAACCCGTTCCTCTACTACCTCATCCTGTTCGAGGCCTATGACCGCCTGCCAGCCCAGATCGCCCAACCCCTCAACTATACCTGGGCCATCGCGCTTGCCCTGCTGGCGGTACCCATTCTGAAACAAACCTTAACGCGGAGGACATTGGCCGGCATCGTCGTGAGTTACGCGGGTGTCGTCATACTGCTCTCGCCGAACCCGTCGGCTGCGAGCACGCCACTCAGCACTACCGGGATTGGGTTGGCCCTCGGCAGCGCGCTGCTGTGGGCGAGCTACTGGCTCTACAACACTAAATGCCGATCGGATCCCCTGGCCATCATGTTCGTGAGTTTCACCGTCGGACTCGTCTTGGTTGCGGCGGCGTGCGGTCTGGGGCCGGGGTGGCCGCAATGGACGCCGGCGAACCTCTTATTCGGCGCCTGGGTCGGTTTGATCGAGATGGGGGTCACGTTTCTGCTGTGGCAAAAGGCCTTGAAAACGACCGCGCACGCCGGGCGGATCAGCCAGCTGATCTTCCTCGCCCCCTTCCTTTCAATGATATTGATCGGCACCGTGCTCGGCGAAACCATACGGGTGACGTCGATAGCGGGGCTCACCGTGATCGTGATGGGCCTGATGATTACGGGCATACCCAAACGAGATTCACTCCCGGTTAGCGGGTAAACTGATAAGCTCGGTGAGAAGGAAACAGGCTGCGGTAAATGATCTTGTTCGCCCGCAAGCGGGCCCCTACGGTGGCGCCCCCGACGTAGGAGCCCGCTTGCGGGCGAATCGAACTTTGGCAAGCTTTTCTGGATCAATGAACGGCACACTACGCAAGATGATCACCCACCTTGGCGAGACGGTCGAATACGACCTGCCCGTCGGCGACGATCGGCTGCCGCTCAATCCCCTGATTGGTCAAAACATCAAGCTCACTCACACCGGCCGGATTTTCTGCATTGCGTGCGGTCGCAAGACAGCCAAGAGTTTTTCACAGGGCCACTGCTATCCCTGCATGACCAGTCTCGCCGCCTGCGACATGTGCATCTTGAAACCCGAGACCTGCCACTACCATGCCGGCACGTGCCGTGAGCCAGCATGGGGCGAGGAACACTGTATGACCCCGCACATCGTCTACCTGGCCAATACCTCGAGTCTCAAGGTCGGGATCACCCGGCAAAGCCAGGTACCGACCCGCTGGATGGACCAGGGCGCCACCCAGGCGCTGCCCATCTTCCGGGTCAAGACCCGGCGGATTTCCGGATATGTAGAAGTTGCACTGGCGCAATCGATGGCGGATAAGACGAACTGGCGCGCGATGCTGAAAGGCGACGGCGAGCCGCTCGACCTCAAGGCGAAGGCAATGGTCGCCGCACCCGCTATCGCCGATCGTCTGGATGCGATCCGCGATGAACTTGGCGATGACGCGATCGAACCGCTCGACGAGGATGTCGTGGCTATTACTTATCCCGTGACCCAATATCCGACGAAGATCACGTCTCTCAACTTCGACAAGAATCCGGTCGTCGAGGGCACGCTTAGCGGCATCAAAGGCCAGTATTTAATTCTGAATACCGGCGTCATCAATATCCGGAAATTCGCGGGCTACGAAATCGACCTGGAATATGGATTGTAAGCTGGGAACGCCACGTCAATTGCTGATTCGAAAGCTGAGACGAGTTTCGGTTCGCCTGCTTGCAGGCAAATAGGTAGAAATCGGGCTCGACCACCCTTCTTGATCGCCGATCGACGCAGCCGATATGATCGATCCGCCCCTAGCAGGAGAAAAACGAAAATGACTCACGCCTCACTACCACGCATTGCACCGCTCGTTTGCGCCCTGGTTGCGCATTTGTTCTTCGGACCCGCCGCCGCCGAGGACTGGTATCCGTCCAAGTGGGGCAAGGACGACACCCTGGGCGCCGTCAACGAGATCACGCCGGCAAGCATCCTGGCGGCTGCAAAGCTCGTGAAGACCGGCCAGCGTTATGCCCTGGGCCAGGTCACGAGCCGCGATACGCCGGCCTTTGGCGCCCGCACTTTCCGTCTCTTTGCCGTCTCTCACGGCGGCATCTTCAACGGCACCAGCGAGCCCCTTGGATCCAGCCGCATAACCGCCAACGACGATTGGGCGCTCGTCTTCATGGGCGTAGGATCGCAAATCGACGGCCTCGGACACCTCGGTGTGGATCACGTTTATTACAACGGCAATCATGTCAGCGACTTTTTTACACCGTCCGGCTTGAAGTCGCTCAGCACCGATCAGATCCCGCCGATCGTCGCGCGCGGCATCGTGCTCGATATCGTTGCCTACATGAGGCAGGCGGCGCCTGATAAAGTCATGACCGTCGGCGGGTTCGAAATGTTGAAAGAAGGCACGCCGATCAACGAGGTAGAAATTCAGGGCGCGCTGACGCGTCAGGGTATCGCCCTCGGCAAGGGCGACGTCATACTGCTGCACACCGGTTACATGGAAATGGCGGACATCGACAGCGCACGCTTCATGGAATCGATCCCAGGTCTCGGCGTCGGGGGTGCGAAATTTCTCGTAAAACATAATCCGGTTGCGATCGGCGCCGATACTTACGGTACGGAAGTCATGCCCGCCGAAATAGAAGGGGATTATCTACCCGTACACGTCGAACTCCTGCCCAAGAATGGTATATACGTTCTCGAGAACATCGTCACACGCGAACTCGTCGATGACGAAGCCTGGGAGTTCATGTTCGTGCTCGGACAGGCGCGCTTGAAAGGGGCTGTACAAATGATCATCAACCCGGTGGCGATACGTTAGCAATTAGCAGGCGGTTGAAAAACGATAGGAAATCGTTTTTCAACATCCTGTTAGGCGCCGTTCAAGCGTCGTCTGGCTCGTCCATCAACCAGATTCGATCGAGCCGCCCAAGCGCGAATGCGGCGAGTTCCGATTCCAGTTGCTGGATGAACCAAGCCCTCGTGAACGGTCCGAAACGCGTGCCCAGCATTTGCATACCAAGCGCTCGGATCCGTAGTTCAACGCATTTTTTTAGGGTATTCCTCAACGCGCCCACGACCCAAGCTTCGCGGCAGGCGGGTTCGCGTTCGAAGTCGTGCACAACGGCGAGAAAACGATACGGGTTCCGGCCTCGAACGATCACCTCGCCCACTTGCGCGGCCTCAAAGTCGTAGAGATTCGTCATGATGCGGATCGGGTGGCCACCGTCGTCCCTGATGTCGAGCTCCGCATTGAGCACGAGCCCAGTGTCTTCCTCGAGGACGATGGCATCGATCGGAAACGGCGGTGTATCGTCGGGACTTCGCTGCAAGGCGACCTGAACGGATGACGCACCGTTGGTATCGATACGATGGCCGTCGACCGCCGCCAGGCGAATAAGCCTTGTCGTTGTGCCGTTCGAGGAATCGGCCATCTATCAGATGTCGAAAGTCATTGCGGCAAGCGAATCCATCGGTATTTTCGAAATCAACTACCGGGCCCTTTGCCGGTATATTACTCCGAGTAACCCGGTCTTTACCCCGAACACGCCGATGACCGTCGCCCGCCGCTTGCAGTTATGATTCTGCGACGTCACAAACGCGACCGACATGAAATTACCGGCAGGCATTTGGAAGAAGGGACAATCAACCGATGAATTCGAGTCAAAACGCCATCATCGGCGCGGAAACCCTGCTTGCGGTTGATTTGTTCCGCGGCATGACGCCCGAGGATCGAACGACGATTGCGCGGCAGTGCCAGGGCGGCTACTTCAAGGCCGGCGAGCGCATCGTCATGCAGCGCGGTGACGAGACCGACGTCTTCTTCATCGTCAGCGGAACCGTGCGGGTCACGTTTCACTCCAAGCCCGGCAAGGACGTCCAGTTTCGCGATCAGTATGCCGGTGAGTGTTTCGGTGAACTCTCGGCAATCGACGGGCGTCCGCGCTCGGCCGAGGTCGAGGCACTTAGCGAGGTCTTCGTCGGCGCGATCAAGGCCCACGATTTTCTCGATATCGCGACTCGCTATCCTGCAGTTGGCACCAAGATCTTCGTACAACTGGCGTCGCGTATCCGTTCCTTGAGCGATCGCGTCGTCGAACTGTCGACCTTAGGCGTCAATAACCGGATCCACGCAGAGCTGTTGCGATTGGCCCGGCAACACGGTATCGAGGGCAACCAGGCCGAGATCCGTCCGGCCCCGACCCATGCCGACATCGCGAGCCGCGTCAGCACGCATCGCGAAGCGGTGACCAAGGAGATCGGCGTGCTCGTGAAAAACGGCGTGATCGAGCGTGCCCGTGGCGTCCTGCGGGTGATCGACGTCAAGCACTTGGAGGCCATGGTCCAGAACGTATCCGACGCCTGAAGCGACGCGATACCCGTCGCAGCGGTCGATTCCGGCGCTCGAAATCATTCGCCGCCAATGTGGGAATTATCACATCGGCGCTGCACGGCTTTCCCTAGACTTCCTTCCACCGGTCCGCGAAGCGCCGTCCGGTACAGGCAGAACGCAGGAGAAAAACCATGCACGCGACGAACAAAGAGAATCTCGCCGCCGTCGTCACCACCTGTGCAACGGTCGTCATGTCGACCCTTCTGTGGATATCCACGGCTTTCAGTGTCGCGTCGCCTATCCTTTGAATCCGACTACCGATACGGAAGCCACAGACTTCAAACCAAATGAAATTACCTGGAGAGCCGACATGACCGGAAACGATCGATTTTCAACCGTCACCATCACGCTCGCGACGATAACCCTGACCGCTCTGTTGAGCTTTCAGCTTGCCACAAGCCTGGTGCCGCCGATCGTCTGATTGCGACGCAGTCAGGCTGGTGAAGAACCCTGCTTGGCAACGAACCCCTCTTTAAGCCGGGCCTCCCTGCGCCCGGCTCCTTTTTTTGGCACCCGGTGATGCCGAGGAACACGCGCTCAAAACTCGATGCCCGTCCCCTCGCTAAACTGCCGCATGCAGAAATAATCACGCCAAGCCGTGATCTTGCCGCCTTTGATTTCGAAGGCACCGGACACTGGCAGCCCGAAAGCCTTACCCTTAGGCGGATCGAAATGATCGATGCGTTCGTTCATGACGAAGTTCCCGGTCGAGCATTGTTTTACCGTTTCGATACGAACCGGCCCTATGATTTCGAAAAACCCCTCGAGGGTCGAACGTACCGCCTCCGGGCCGACTACGGCGTCGAACGGCATGTTCTGGTAGACACAATCTTTCGCAATGTATTGCAGCGATTCCTCCACGCTACGGTTAAGGGCTTCGCAAAACGCGTTGACTGTTTCTTCTGGTGACATTCGTCATTCTCCTCTTCACCATTTAGATATAAATTCGCGCCCCCTCGCTACTCGCGATCTCATTCGACCTGGGGCGAGGGTGCCAGCGCCGGGTAGACGAGCGTCACTTCCGCAGCGTTCTTGCCCGGCATCGGGGGCATCATCTCTCCGTATCGCTGCATCTCTCTGGCGTCTAGCGGCCCCACGATCCGCTGCAGTTCGTCAAATTTCAATCCCTGCCGTACGAGAAAGCAGAGGTAAGTATGCCGCAGCGCGTCGGCATCGACTGACCCCGGATCGGCGAGGCCTGCGGTATACGGCGCTTGCGCGAGCCGGGCCGGTATCGCCGCCGCGTCGAAAAGTTCCGTACGATTCAGTTCTGCTTCATCAAGGGCGCGCCGTATGAACGGCGGAAGCGGCAAGATCCGGGCTTGGGCGCCGCCAACATGAATCCGCTCACCCTCCACGTCGAGGGCATCTTCGGTTAACTGCCCGATTTCATCGACGGTCAGGCCGACGAGAAGCAGGCCGAGCAGGAGGCGCTCACCGGCTTCACACACCGCGAACATGGCCTGGACCTCGACGAGAGAAAGTTCGCGTCGACTTTGATGAGCCAGGGCGGGAACGCCGGCAGGGTCGTGGGTGAGCGGCATCTCCCCACCGCCTGGCGCTAAGATCTGCGTGTGATAGGAAAGGATATTCGGTTGTTGGACCACGCCGCCTGCCGCATATCGGTAGGGATTCTTGAGCCGCGTGTACACCCACATCGCGAGCAAAGCGAGCAGAACGGATCCCGCAACGCCGAACGCTGCGTCCCGCAGGTACTGCGGGCGAATCGGCGCGGTCGGCGTAAACGCCGGTTCGAGCACTTCAACCCGCGGGAAGAGGTTCCGGTTCGCGACTTCCGCTGCGACGATCTCGTTGCGGATCTTCTGGGTCTGCTGTTCGAGTTCGTCCAATTCGAGCTGCAGCGATTCGTGCTCCTGGTAAAGACCCAGGAACTCGGTCGCCTGACCCTGGTACTCGGCCATCTCCGTCTTCAGGGCCCGCACTCGCATGCGCGCGCTGTTTAATGTCTTCTCCGCCTCGCTGATCACGGCCTGTTGGGCTTCCTCCCGCCTGGCGATCAACGCCTCCTCGATGTTAGCCAGCTGTTTCTTCGCGGTGGTCACGGACGGATCATAGGCTTCGTAGGCCGAGGTGAAGCGCTCGTCGAAATCAAGGATCTGGGCGCGCAGGTCTACAACCCGGGCTTCCAGATCGGCAATGACGCGTTCATCCCGCGAGTCACTGACGAGCCGCCCCTGTGCCACGGCCTGGCGCAGCGATTCGAGTTCAGCGACGGCCACCGTCTGATCCTCCCGCGCGCTGGCGAGCGCGTCCGAAACGCCCTTGAGCCGGGCGGGCACCCGGTTCTGATCACTGTCGAGGGAAACGATATCGTGCTCCTCCCGAAACGCGTCAATTTCATATCTTTGGTCCCGGATGCGCGTTTCGAATTCAGCGAGTTGGGTATCGAGAGCCGCCTTTGTTCGTTCAACGTTCGCACCCTGCGTTTGAGACAGTTTGTCCTGATACACCGCAACCCAGGTGTTCACGATGAGAGGCAGGATGTCCGGTTTCCGTCCGTAAGCAGAAAGCCTGATCAGATTCGTGTCCACGGCGATTTCCGCCTCCAGCTCCAAGCCGGATCTGCGCGCATTGCCGATGTCGCTGGAAAATATCGAATCGCCGAGTCGCCTGTCGATGTCCCTCAATATGCTTTCGCTGGTGATGCGCTCGCGCTCCCTGCCCAGCAGCACCGTCAGCGACGCTTCAGGCTGCGAGGCCGGCGGCTCAATTTCAATCAACGCGATCGCGCGGTATACCGGAGGACGGAGAAAATTCGCAGTTAAGGCGAGCGACACAGTGACGATGAACACCCAGGACGCCACCCGTACCCGGCGACGTTTGAAATCGTCCACCATCGCGTCGATCACCACCGCGTTGGGCGCCGGCGCGAACGGCGGAAATTCTCCGGGATTATGGATCGACGACACGGCGGAAAAGGATACAGGAAGAAAGGCCTTCTTCCATGCTTTTCGCGCCGGTCATTTTCCGAGCCCACCGTCGACTGCGAACATAGACGCGCGTTCGCTGGTCGCGGGGTGCGTAGAGAAGTAATCCAGAAAACTCGCACCATCATCCGATATGTCCAGCGCGGGACAATCTTCGCCCGTACATTCGTCTTTCGGATACCAGCGTTCCATGCGCTCGAGAATGTCGGGAAACGCGCGCAGGGGTATGTCGGCCGCGCGCATGTATGCGGCCGCGAATGCATCTGCTTCACGCTCGAAATCCCGTGCGTACCCGAGTTCCAACAGTAATGCGGGTGCCGCCGCAAGTGTCGCGGAAATCTGTGTGCTGTCCCCGGTCATCAACATGAAAATGAACGTCAGAAAGGTGTCCTGGATGATGCGCCGCAACGAATGTCGGTACTTGATGTGGCCGACTTCGTGGGCAATGACCGCGGTCAGCTCGGCATCGTTTTGTGCAAGCTCAACCAACTCGTCCGTTACGATGATGACACAGGGCGGCAGGGCAAAGGCGTTGGGCCCGAACGTGGCTTTCGCCGAGCGGAACTCGACGCGACAATCGACGTCATTCATTGCCGCAGCTGCGACCACGATGTCGAATTGATTCGAAATCTCCACGCGGCGGGCGGCTGGCAATCGCGTCTCGTCGAGACCGACACGATCGATACCGGCCAGCGTCTGGGCGCCCAGCGATTCGAGGACCGCAGGCGGAATGATGGCGGCCATGTTCTTGGCCGCGGCCGGAATGCCGTGCTGAAATACGCCCCAGGCCACCATCGCCAAAATGACTGCCGCCGCCGCCAACAATCGCCAGCTCGTTTCAAACCGCCGCAGCCAAGTGTGGGAGGAGTTGCCAGTCGTGAGGACGAGTCGATCGACGGCATCGTTGTCGGATGTTTCGAACGCGCCGCCATTGGGGAAATCTATGCGGCGCGGCGAATTCCCTAACCGCGCAGCGACGGTGACTTCACTTAAGGCCGCGCTGTATTGCGCTTCGCCTGCCTTTAGTACGAGGGTTTCGATCCCGCTTACCTGCAGTTCGGCAGTGACAGCACGCGACGAGTTACCGTCATACCAAATTCCTTGCAGCGCTTCACTCATATATCGATATCGATATCAAACGCCTCTCCGAGTTCCTCGCCGAGTGCCTTCACGGCCTCCTGTTCCTGCGCGACGAATTGATCGAGATCGCCTTCACAGATCAGGGTCAGCGTCTCGGCCTTGTATTTGGCCATGATGACCTTGGCCAGTGGGATTCCGAATCCAAAAGTGAAAATTACGATGAAAAGATTCAATAGCACGACGCCCATGTATTTGAATGTTCTCATGGTCGATTCGAAGTGATGGGCGCCGATCGACGTCGCTTCGAACAATAGATTCCTCGTCTTCACGATGTAATACGGGAGCGCAAGGTAGAACGCCAGGATGGCCAACACGAAGATCGGCCCCATTTCGGCGAAGGGATCGGCCTCCATGCCGTCGGTATTGATCACTACCTGGCCGTCGGCTTCCTCGGCGGACGCTGCGGCGCTCGCGAGCGCCGCCTGAAGCTTGATCGCAACGTAAATAGCGGGGACGGCGAAGCCCAGCAGCGCGACGAGAACCAGCGGAACGCCCGCAATAAACCACGGGATCCAGGGCCCGGTAAAGCCTGCCTTGGACCTGCCATAGCGGACATTCGATACGATATATCGCTGCTGGCGATAGCGGATGTAAGGCCACAGCAGGCCGAGCGACGGGATCAGCAACAAGGGCATTAACAGGTACTCTTTCATCGCGCCCGAATAACTCCCGTCGAATCCAAAACGCAGGTTTCGATATGAGGTATTGGCGAACCGGAACTTGAGTGCGCGCACGATGATCCATGGAATGGCAAGTGCGAGTACTACCGTTAGAACGAGGCCTCCAATCGGTGACAATTCGGAGACTACGGCGAACAGGATAAAGAAAGCGACTGCGATGAGGCGTCCTTTGAGGATCGCGACCGGATTCGCGTGAAAGTCGAAATGCGCGCCGTCGAGGCTGGTGCTGCGGTAGAAGTAGCGCAGGTTCCGCACCTTGGCCCAGGCCGAGTAGATGCCGAGAGTTAGGACGGTGAGGAATATATTGGTGATCCAGATCCCGAAGTACTCGCCCCCCTTGCCTTCGAATACAAACGGGATCGTGTTTATCGATGGACTTTCGGCAGCATCGCCCGCGATGAGATCCGCATCGTTGGGTTCCGACATTATCCCTCCCCGCCCGACCGGCTTGAAATGCGGAATCGAACGTGTTGATTCAATCGATTCCCTGACTACAATCCTGAACAAGGCAAGCATACTTGCCTCGGTCCTCCACGACTATGTTTCAATGCATGGAACAGACGCCGAACACAGTCGCGCATTATGATGTGCAATAAGTGAATTGAACGCACAGGCTCGAGTGCAGGTGAGGTAGACATGCAAACACGAACCAATCGGCAGTGGATTCTGAAAAGGCGTCCGGAAGGCATGGTCGACCCGTCTCTCTTCGAACTCGTGGAATCACCGGTGCCCGAACTCGCCGATCGCCAGATACTGGCTCAGACGCTTTATCTATCGTTCGATCCGACCCAGCGCGCGTGGATGGCCATGGACACCTACATCCCCGCGGTGGAACTCGGAGAACCGATGCGTGCCGGCGGCATTGCGCAGGTTATCGAGTCCCGGCATCCCAAATTCAAAGCCGGCGATTTGATCAATTACTTCTGTGGGTGGCAGGAATATATCGTTATTGATCCGGACGAGCGCGGATTCGTGCCGGTCACCAAGATGCCGGCCCACATCGACCCCGCGTTACTACTCGCGCTGTCGCTCACGGGCTTGACGGCATACTTCGGCTTGCTGGATGTCGGTAAGCCGAAGCATGGTGATACGGTCCTCATCAGCGGCGCAGCGGGAGCGACCGGCTCGGTTGCCGGCCAGATTGCGAAGCTCAAGGGATGCCGCGTGATCGGCATCGCGGGCGGGCCGGAGAAGTGCAACTGGCTTACCGAAACAGCCAAGTTCGACGCCGCGATCGATTACAAGAATGAAAACGTCGGCGAACGGCTTACCGCACTCTGTCCGGACGGCGTCGACGTCTACTTCGATAACGTCGGCGGCGAAATTCTTGACGAAGTGTTGATGCACCTAGCCTTGAACGCGCGGATCATTGTCTGCGGCGCGATCTCGCAATACAACAATCCAGACGATATGTACGGCGTCAAGAATTACGTGTCCCTCATTATCAGGCGAGCGACGGCCCAAGGGTTCCTCATCCTCGATTATTTGGACCGCGCCGTCGAGGGCCTGCTGTGTCTCAACAAGTGGATCGAAGACGGCAAAATCATTCAAGAAATCGACATGCAGCACGGATTCGACAACATCCCGAAAACCTTGACCCGGCTGTTTACCGGGGAAAATCTCGGCAAACAGTTACTGAAAGTAACCGATCCCCCGCTTCCGATCCGCAGCAACGCGATCGAAAAAACCGTTTTTCGACTGCTGAGCGCGTACATGGTCTGGCGGAAGGGATAGCGGCTAGTGCGCCGTCCCGAGTTTAGAGACAGGCTCTAATTGATGTCCATCCGAAAAGAATGACTCTCGCCAAGACGCAAAGATCGCTAAGGAACCTCTGAATAAGTCATGGTGCGTCTGAATGGTTCATGCAATGGTGCAGATCAAGGCACGAAGCGCAGGCCATAGCGGGGACTATTGGCAAGGTTCGTAACACAGAGCTGCGCGATTTCATGGGCAAGGCAGATGTGCCATGACTTATTCAGAGGTTCCCTAAGTGATAAAGGATTGATATTGAAATAATACCAACTGCTTTCTTCGCGTCTTTGCGAGAGAAATATTGACATTTATTGATGGACAATGAGTAGCCAGCAAGCAGGCTTCTTACGCCGCCGATGCAGTAGGAACGCGTTTGCGGGCGAACATAAGCTTGTCATCAGGCCTCCGGTAGCGCGCAATAATCGTAAGCCCCCACACCCTGAACGAGAACGAACCGGCACCGCGACGATCCATCGTTCATAACCCGATGGGCCGCGCGTGCTGGCACTGCATACTCGCCGCCGGGCGCCAGGGTGTGAACACCCTTAGGTGCCCGCGTTTCAACATTCAAGTCGCCTTCAAGACAGAAGAACTGATCGACGATTGCCGAGTGGTAATGCCACGGGATGCACTGCCCAGGTGCGAGTGTGATTTGCAGCACCCTCAATTCTTGCGTTTCAGCGATGATCTCAGTCGCCTCTATCGAATATTCGGTTTCCCAGGGTCGGGTACCTGCTTGATTCATACGCGTCAACCTTTGCATGGATAGGCTTTTGCACGATGCAACACCCCGTGCATCGTCACGAATTATAGCGAGTCCGGCATTCGAGCCGGCTTCACGGAATTTCGCGTATCGTACCTATAGCGGAAAGCTTTGCCTGGGACTGGGGATCGCTGAGTGAGACTGAAACCCGCTTCGGTGAGTTTCTTTCGGCTTAACGCGAAGCGCCGGCATGGGTTGGAAACGGAAAGACCGGCTATTCCGCAACCTTGCGACGTGCGGCTGCCCGCCTATGCGTTCGCGATTTGCTGCTCGGCGAACTTCTCCGCCAGGAACGCGCCGTTGGTAACGGGCGCATATTTGGCCGGACGGTCCGGCCCCTGGCAGGTAGAGATGCATTCGATGACGGCGTCATAATTCGGTTGAAAGAAGAATACGAGGGACAGACGGTCGACCTCCGCCGCGATATCGGGCGGCGGATTCACGACGCGGTGCATGGTCGATACCCAGGTGTCGTTCGTCCACCTCGCGAGGGAATCGCCGATGTTGACGACGAAAGAGTCCGGGACCGCCGGAACGTCCACCCAGTCGCCATTCATGTTGCGAACCTGCAAACCGCCGCCGACCACGGTCTCCTGCCAGAGGATCGTGAAGGCGGTGTAATCGGTATGGCCACCGCCGCGTAACTGCTTTGGCAGCGGCGGCGTCGTCTGCTTCGGGTAATAATTGGCACGGAGAATGCTGATGTGGCGATCCGTCTTGTCGTCGAAATAGTCCTCGGTCAAATCGAGCGCCGCTGCGAAGATGTGCGTCATCCTGTGTGCCAAAGCGTCCATGGACGTGAAATATTCGCACATCGCCGGGCGTAGCCCGGGCGATTTTTCGGGCCACACGTTCGATGCAAAGCTGGCGCCCGCGTTTTCAAGCGCGTAGTAGGCGTCGTCGCACGGGAGATCGAAGGGCCCGACATCGAACAACTCCTTAAGGTCCGGCGGTGCCGCTTCATTGTCGAGTTGGGAAAGCGCCTCGGTGCCCATGCCGCTGTACCCGCGAATGTGGTCCGGCTGAGGCCGGCCGGCGGCGAGCTTAAAGGCGAGGTCGAGGTCGAAAAAGCGCCGGCATTCAGTGATTACCGCGGCGATGGAATCGGCTGAAACCCCGGTGTCCGTGATGGTGAGGAAACCGATATCGCGGCAGGCCGCCGCGACACGCGCCACGAGCGCTCGGCGCGTGGGTTCGTCGGGCGAATCGAACGCGGAAATATCGATGAGAGGCACACTAAGTAGGGTCACGCTGGCTGTATTCTATCGTCAGATTAGCCACATGCGAGTACTGGGTTCGGGTCTTCATTTGGCGGTTTTACCACGAGTTCCGTATCAGCTTGCACAACCGGTCGCGGCCGATCCCCACCAACAAATACGTGCCCGCTGAAACACATATTCGGTGCGTATTATTCGCAGCCTCAAAACGACAGGCCGCACTTTGCTGAACGAACCGTAACCACGAGCTCAGGGCTCCGGCCCGCTGGAATCCTCCGGCGGGGCCACAGTGCTTTCCGCACCGAACCCGTATGGAAGAACCTTGGGCACGCCCAGGCACTCCACGTCGAATCGCCCTTGATAGGTACCGCGCTTCACGGTCACGACCGTCGTATCGACGGGACAGCTAACGATGCTGCGAATGTAACGACAGGTGTATGACAGGATCCCAATCTTCGTCGGGATCCTGATTTTCTCTCGCTTGCCGGCGGGATACCGTTTGCTGCCTCTGTCTCCGTGCAGCCGCAACTCGCCCTTCTTACAGGTAAAATGCCGGTCCCCCAGATGCAGCAATTCACCCATTACCATGGGCGTGGTCAGCGCCAGAGTGATTCCCAGGCAGGCAGTGCTTAGTGTCTTCGAAGGCATTCGCGAAAATCGAACCGAAATGCAGCAGACGTTCAAGATATTCGTCGACAGTATACGCATTTTGGAAGCCGCAATGGATGCCGGCTGGAACGACCGCGTGTGTAAACGCCCCGGCGAATGTCGTTTAAGGTCGCCGCAATTCCCTAATTCTCACAGCGTAATCAAGCTATTGATAATCCGCTAAGACTCCTAGAACAGGTATCTGCGCAATCAGCACATTCGGACGACGGAGGTATTACAATAAGCTTGAAAAAAGGCGGCCTGGTATGGCCCTGTAGGAGATAAAAATGGCAGAAAGCGTTTATAAAATCATTGAGCTAGTAGGAACCAGCAACGAGTCCTGGGAAAAGGCGGCGGCGGCGGCTATCTCACGAGCTGGAGAAAGTTTACGGGACCTCAGGATTGCTGAGGTAGCGGAACTCGATATGCTGATCAAGGATGGAAAAGTTGAAGAGTACCGTGCCAAGGTGAAGGTTTCATTCAAATACGAAGCGAGTAGCTGAGGATACGCGACGGATAGAAACCGCACTTCGTACGGCTGCTTTCGAAAGGGTCATAGGTGATTTCGAACAAATGGGATCTCGCGCGTAATTTTTTCCTTACAGACGATCTGATTCGCGCTGATCGAGTTTCCCCGCGACGCGGCCGTTGCGCGCCGAGCGTTCGAGCACGCGGCCCGCGACGACGATCAGAATCACGACCCCGATGAGCAGCAGCGGTGCGTAGGGCGTGAACGTCGACATTCGATCGCGAAGCTCCACCAGGATGAACGCCCACACGCCGGTCGCGACGTAAGTGCCGCCGATCACCACGCTCATGATCACCCAGGTGCGCAGCCCCAGCAGGTAGCCGATGATGGACCCAATGATCGGCCCCGTCATCCAGAAGGGGATGAACACGAAGACGAATAGCCCGGGCGTGCCATAACGGCGAATTTTTTCCTGGTTCGCCGCCGCCGTCTCCTGTAATCGGTCCATGAAGCTTTTGAGCACGTTGATAACGAGCAGCTTGCGCACGCTGAACACGAACAGCGGGTAGAGCAGCATGATCATAACGGTCTCGATCGCGAGATTTACCGGCACGACGACGGCATGGCCGTAATCCAGCGCATAGCCGAAGGTCATACCGGCGGCACGTCCGAAGAACAGGTGTGCCACTGTCATGCCGATGTAGACGTGGAAGTTTTCGCGATCGATGAAGTATGACGCCCCGAGCCACACCAGGTAGAACAGTCCCAAAACGGCACCGATTAGAAACACGCGTCCTTCCGGTGAGGAGAAACGCTCGATGCGACCGCTCGCAGGCGCAGGGGCGGCCGGCTCCGAGGGCGCTGGATGGGCGATTTCTGCTTGTGTTCGGGAGTCCTTCATCAGAGGCTGCATCGTAGCGGATCGGCGCGTGGCACGCCCCGCGCGTGCTAGAGACTAAACGTCTGGATTGAGGCGAGCGGAGCCAGCGCTGTCGCGCGATTATTTGCCCATCATGCCTCGTATGGCGCCTGGAATATCGGCGGGGAAAATAACCGATTTAGCGTTGTCAGAGATGGACAAGGCCTCGATAGAGTTAATGTATTTCTCGCCGAGTAAATAAACCACAGGCATTTCCTTTTCACCAATCGCCTCGGTCACCAGTTGTATTGCGCGTTGGCTGGCCTTGGCCAATATCACCTGGGCCTCTGCTGCGCGTTTGGAGGCTTCGAGATTACCTTCCGCTTCGAGAATGGTAGCCTGCTTATCACCATCGGCCCGGGTTACGGTAGCGCGACGGGCGCGCTCTGCAGCAGCCTGTTCTTCCATCGCCGCCTGCATGGTGGGGGATGGATTAACGTCCTGGATCTCTACGGTTTTTAATGTGATGCCCCAGTCCGCAATGTCATCGGAAATTGCAGCCTTCAATTTCGCCTTGATATGTTCACGCGAGGAAAGCGCAGCGTCCAAGGTCATTTCACCCACTATGGAGCGCAGAGAAGTTTGTACCAGGGTTTGAATAGCGATAACGTAATCTTCGACACCGTAAACAGCTTTTTCCGGGGAAATAATATTGATGTAAGCTACTGCATTGGTGATGAGAATCGCGTTGTCTTTGGTGATCACTTCCTGTGAGGGAATATCCAGCACGATATCCTTGGTGGTTACTTTGTAAGCCACGATATCAACGTAGGGAATAATAAAATTTAGTCCCGGATTCAACGAACCATCATATTTTCCAAGTCGCTGTACAACCCACTTGAAGCCCTGCGGAACCTGGCGTACGCCTTTGAGTGCAGTGATGACAACAAAAACAAAAATCGCCAGCGTTATGAATAATCCTGCACCCATATTCCTGCTCCGTCTAAATAGAAAAATTTTTCCAGCCTGAAGTGTTTTAGCTAAGTCTTTTTGACGATTAGAGAGTTACCGGATACATCCACCACAGTGACTCTGTCACCCACCGACAGTTCATCGGTTGAAATAATGATCCACTCGTCTGCACCTAATACTGGAGCCGGAAAGCGCAGTTTACCGCGCTTTTCCGCAGTTGGAACGATCATCACCTGCCCGATTTCTCCGGTAATGGCTTCTTTTGAGAGGCCGGCTTTGGTTTTATCGATCGACAAAGGTTTTAGATATTTAAACCATCCCAAGGCCAGGGCCGACGACAAGATCGTCCATAACAAAACCTGCCAGGTCATGGAAAGGCCCGGCATTAGAAATAACACGATACCGACCACCACAGCGGCCGCGCCGAACCATAGAATAAAGAAAGTCGCCAGGAACATTTCGCTCACCATTACAGCGAAACCAAATACGACCCAGTGCCAAGGTAGAATTTCAAATGCCAATGGATCGCTCCCTGGGGATTCCCGGGGCAGTATACCCATTATGCCTCATGGTCCTTTTTGTCTTGACGAGCGACTGGCCAAAAAGGCATCTTCGGTGGGCGGAGGATGCAAATACGCCGCGTGCGAGCAGAATGCGACCAATGTCACGGCCCACGGTTCGCTCTTAGTGCGCCCCAATCGAAGCCATGAATACTCGATTACGCGAAAACGGACGGTTATCCTTCCCTTATGCTGACCGGCATCTTCGGTGGGCTAGCTGGAAACGGTTTCGGGCTAGACTAGTTACAGGAGTACGAACACCACCTTGCCGAGGTGATTGCCCACTTCTAGAATCTATTGGCGTTCGATAGCA
The DNA here is from genome assembly GCA_963662545.2 of Gammaproteobacteria bacterium. Classification (GTDB taxonomy): domain Bacteria; phylum Pseudomonadota; class Gammaproteobacteria; genus JAYYZW01. The sequence goes on along the minus strand of CAXXLL010000002.1, from coordinate 1,129,451 downwards.
GCGTACTAGTGACACTGATTGGGTCGATCCGGTTTTGCCGCCCCGCGCGGATCCTGGCGGCATTAAACCTTCCGAATACAGGGCGCTTACCACGGTGGATGTAATTCGAAACGCCGCATTGTCCGACCTCGCGGGAATAATGGACGTAGAGAAAAGCTGGCCTGAGGGCGGTCGCGCTACTGCGGATATTTTTTTAGCCCGGCTGGAAAAGTTTCCGCAAGGGTTTTATGTCACCGAGCGGGACGACCGCCTGGTTGCCACGATTACCGCCTGTCCGCGTTGCTATGACCCGATGGATCTGGCGCTTTTCGGCAGTTGGGATAGAGCGACCAATAGGGGCTATCTGGACGATGTCGGGGCGCTCGAGGACTACAACGCGCTGTACATCGTCTCCGGGGTGATCGCCAAGGACGCGCGGGGCGGGGATATCTTCGAACGTATGATCAATACTGAAGTGGAATTGGCGCGATCGCTCGGTTTGCGCTTTGTAATCGCCGGTGCGGTGATCCCGGGTTATGCAAAATATCGGGAGAAACACGCCGGGGTATCGGCCGAAGACTATGCGTTTTTGCGCAGGGGTAGTCACCCGCTCGACCCCCTGTTATCAATGTACGATGAAATCGGCTTCGTCGTGCCGGATAAAAACCACGTACGCCCCGACTACTTTCCGGATCTCGCGAGCCTCAATTACGCGGCCCTGGTGGTACGGCAACTTTGAACTTCTGTCCACGGAATCGCCTTTGGCCGGAAACTATGTGCGCACAATGCCTAGCCAAGCTCGCTGACGAATTCCTCGTACTTACCATTGGACGAGCGCGGGATCTCCTGGTGGTAGGTGATCGTGACCCGGAACGATTTACCGAAGTTACCGATAATGAACTGGCGCAGTAGGCGTTCCTGATCGCTGGTTAGCGGCTCGGGCGTCACAATGCGGTATTCGATTTCCTCGAGGCTTTTTTGCACGTATTGAAACTGGCGGATGCTGGGCGCGATCCTTTCGCGCTCCTTACGTTCGCCTAGGTACGGAAAACGGCTGCTGCCGTCCGGCAGCCGGATGCGATTACGCATCCGACCGAGGATCCTGCGGATTACCGCTAAACCACGGCCGCAGCGGCAAGGGCCGCCGAACTCGGCGAAGTCCCCGAGGTCATAGCGCAGCAGGGGCGTGGCGAAGTTGTGTAGCGCGGTGATCACGACGCGGCCGACTTCGCCTTGTTTGCAGGGGCGATCCTGATCATCGACGATCTCCAGGACGATGTTTTCGTTCTGCACGTGGTATTCACCGCTTTCGGGGCATTGCAGGGCCAGATAGCTCGCTTCTTCACAGGTATACACATCGATCAGCGAAACGCCCCAAGCCTCGTGGCAAAGTGCGCGTTGCTGCTCGGTAACAGTCTCGCCGACTGTGCGGACTTCACGCAGTCGCGGCAGGCGCAGGTCGCGCTTGAGAAATTCCTCGGCCAGCGCAGCGAGGTGCGAGGGATAAGACAGAAGGTAGTCGGGATCGGTCCGTTGCAGCCACTGTAGTTGCGCCTCGGTATCGGCGGCCACATTCAAGAGCGCCGCTGGTCCAGTGCTGAACAGCGCGTCAGTCGGCGGGCCCCAGCTGGACGTGACCACACCGTCGGGCGGCATCGCAACGCCCTTGCTTACCCAGCGAATGGCAGCGAGTTTGGCGCTAAGGTCGCGTTGGTGCCAAATGTGTTCGCGCAGAGCGAAGGCCCGCCAGAAAAGATTCGTAATCTGGGTGCCTAGCAGCTTAACGGCGCGGCCCGTGGTGCCGGAGGTCTCGAGGGGATGGGTGTTGCCATGGCTTTCGGGTATCTGCGAGGATCGGATCCGATCGACGTCCTCCTGCAAGACGCTACGGCTCAGGATCGGCAGGGCATGCAGAACAGCGAATGGATCGTCCGCTTCGCCGCGATAGCCGACCTGAGCAAGCTGCTCCCGGTAGAAAGGGACGGTCCGCCAGGCGTGCTGCAACAGTTGCGCGAGTTGGCCGCCCTGCTGGGTGAGCAATTGCTCTGGCGTCCACCATTGCGAACGATCGAGCTGGTACTGGAGCGCCAGCGAGGTCGCCGCCGGTCCCGCAGGAATGGCGGGAAAGCGGATGAAGGGTATCGACGACTTCGGGATCGCGGTGTCCATGCGAACCTTATTGCCCCAGTGTGACGTGGAGATGCTTCAAGCTGCGAAACGCCGAATGCCGGCGCCACTCGGCGCCCGGGGGTGCTGGCGCCAGCTCCGGAAACCGTTGCAATACGGCAGCAAGGACGATGCGACCTTCGAGGCGCGCGAGGTGTGCTCCGATACAGGTATGGATCCCGCGGCCGAAGGCCAGATGCGGGTTGTTGCGCCGTTCGATATCCACGCGCTCCGGATCCGCGAATACCAGTGGATCGCGGTTGGCCGCGCCCAGCAGACAGACGACGAAGCACCCTGCGGGGACCTGCTTTGCGCCGATCGTAATGGTCTGGGTCGTCCAGCGGCTGATCTTCTGCACCGGGCTCTCATAGCGTAGAAATTCTTCGATCGCCGTGCGCATGAGCGCCGGTTTACGCCGCAGGCGCTCACATTGCTCGGGGTGTTGCAGGAGTATCATCAGGCCGCTTCCGATGAGGTTGCGGGTGGTCTCGTGGCCGGCCCAGAGCAGCGATACCAAGGTGGCCAGCACCGCGTCCTCGGACAATGGCCGGCCGTCGATCTGCGCGCGAGGGAGCGCCGTGACGAAATCATCACGGGGACGCCGTCGGCGTTCTGCGACGATCTGCGCGAGGTAGGCAAGCATTTCGGTGATCGCCGGTTCCGCTGCGGCCATGTCCTGCGGCAATCCCCGATCCAGGGCGCGGGTAATCGGGTGCGACCAAACCTCGTACAGGTGCCGGTCGGAAACGGGCAGGCCGAGCAGCTCGGCGATCACCATCACCGGTAGCGGATAGGCGAGGTCGCCGACCACTTCCATGTGCTTGCTCGCCGCGACGCCATCGAGTAGTTCTTGGGTGATCACCTCGATGCGCGGCGTCATCGCCTCGAAGCTGGCGCGGTTCAGATATTGACTCATCCAGCCACGCAGCGCGGTATGGTAGGGCGGATCCCGGAATACCAGCCATTCGTGGATCACCGTTTCGAGCGTTGCGGCCTCGCCGGTGTGAGCCGCCAGCGGGTTGACCCCACCCGGCGATTCCCGCACGAAGCGCGGGTCCTTGAGGACGAATTCCGCGTCGGCGTGGCGGGTCAGATACCAGTCTCCCCATGGGCTCTCGTGCACCGGATCGTGCTCCCGCAACCGCCGGTAATCGGCATATGGATCATTGATGAAGGCATCGGACTCGAAGTCCGGGAGCTGGGTCTTGAGCTTCTTGTCGGTGGCGGGCCCGGTCATCGTCTGCCGGCATATTGGAGTTCGATTCGCAGCCTACAGGCTGCTAAGTCGGGCCGCAACCGCGCAGTTCAGCCATCGTTTGCGAGGCCGGCGCTCAGCCCGGATAATTTATAAGTTCCGTGATGAACGCGCCGTTGATTGGTTTCACGCGGACTTTTCTGAATGAGTGGAGTATCGATGATCTGGGCGCAATAATGATCTTTACCCGTGCAATCAACAGGCAGGCAAGCGTGCGCGATTTGATCAATTATTCGCTTTAAGGAACCTCTGAATAAGTCATAGTGCGTCTGAATTGTTCATGAAATTGTGCAGATCAAGGCACGAAGCGCAGGCAATAGCGGGGACTATTGACAAGCTTCGTAACGCGGAGCTGCGCGATTTCATGGGCAAGGCAGATGTGCCACGACTTTTTCAGAGGTTCCTTAAATATTGCATTACTGAGCGCATGAGATGACCAGCCTGAACGAAGAGCGCGATGAGCAACGTCGCTGGCGGATCAAACCGCAGGGCGTATCCCAGAGTCTTTTCGAGGATCTCCTCGCTAACGAATTTTTGCCCGCCGATGAGCAGTGCCGCCGAGTGAACACCGCTCTGGCGGCGATCACCGAATACGCGGCGACGCACGTCCCCTATTATCGTCGGCTTTTCGAGCAGCACGCACTCAAGCCAGCCGCATTTCGCAGGATAGGCGATCTACCCGGATTACCGATCTTGAACAAATGGGAGTTGCTGGAACACGAAACGGAATTACGGGCAGAGGTGCTGCCGCCGGGAGAGACGATCTACGGCTATTTCAAGTCATCGGGCACCACGGGGCGCCCGGCGCGAGTGCTTATGACGACGCGCGCCAATTTTATGTTTACCGTACTGACACAACGCCACTACCGCTGGTTTCGCTTCGACCCGCGCGGCACGCTGGCCGCAATTCGAATACCCGAGGAACTGCCCCGGCAGGCTGACGGATCCCTGATTGCCGATGGCGTTACGTTGCGCAATCCACACTGGCGTTACGTCGATCGTGTAGCCGAAACCGGGCCATCTATTACCTTCAGCCGTGCCAACTCAATCGAGCGACAGATAGATTGGCTACGAGAGGAACGGCCGGACTACCTGGTCACCTATCCCGGGACCCTCGAAGAGCAAGCCTTTGCCGCACCGGAGGGGGTCGCGTTGGATAGTCTCAGAGGACTCATGGGGATCTCGGCGCAGATGACGCCCGGGATGCGGCGCCGGATCGAAACAAGCTTCGGGATCCCGGTGCATCAGAGCTACGGCCTCAATGAAATCGGCATTGTCGCCGGGCGTTGCGAAGCAGGGCGATACCACGTGCATACCGAACATTGCGTGGTCGAAATCGTCGACCAGAACGGGCGGCCTTGCGCACCCGGTTCGATCGGGCGTATCGTCGTGACCGCGCTGCAGAATGCAGCGATGCCGCTACTTCGTTACGATACCGATGATACCGCCGAGGCCGTTGCCGGCCCGTGCGCTTGTGGGCGTACGCTGCCGAGTATCGGCGAGATTACCGGCCGTTACCGGCGCTGGTTATCGTTGCCACCCGATTCGCGGGCGCGATTCAGACTACTGATAGACACTTTGCAGTCACTGCCGGCGGCACTGCTCGTAAACCTTCGCCGTTATCAAGTGCACCAGTGTCGCGATCAATCCTTTGAATTGCGGGTAGTCACCGCGACGGCGTTGCCGCCGGGGTTTTCCGAACGGATCCACGCAGCGTGGTCGGAGACCTACGACACGGATGAGGCCATGCTTAGAATCGTTGAGTTGGATCAAATCGCCCCGGGACGCGGCGGCAAGATCCAGGATTTCACCTCCGATTTCATGTCGGACGACGAAAGCGATGCCGCTTTGACATCACGCCTCGAATGACTGGATCAGCGTTAGTATTGGAGGAACCATTGATCGAGTGCGCATCGGTGGCGCGCGCGGCCGCTTTGCGCCAGTGCCGAACCGATCGCGCCGACGGGAAAGACTGTGCCTGGTACCATGGCCTGTGGCCGTCTCTTCGCGCGCTTGGCATCGGTACTTCGCCGGCGGTCCATGCGTCACTGATCCTCTCCTCCCTCGACGCCGTGGCCCGTGAGCGGCGTCACCCGCGCGTTCTGATCTCCGGATGCGCGGACTGTTCAATGTTCGCTCATGTGGTTTGGGCCTACGGCCGTGCAGGCGCACCACTGGAATGTACCGCCGTCGACCTCTGCGAGACTCCCCTTTATCTCTGCACGTGGTATGCACAGCGAGTCGAGGCATCAGTAGAAACCCGTGCGATCGATATCCTCGAATTTTCCGTTGAGCAACGATTCGACGTGATCTGTACGCACGCCTTTCTCGGTTTTTTCGATGACGACGGCCGCAGGCGGCTCATGGCACGATGGCGCGCGCTATTGCGGCCCGGCGGGCGCTTGATCCTGATTCAACGCCTGCGCCCGGATTATCCAAATGCTGTCGTACGTTTTACCTCGGAGGAGGCGCGTTTGTTTGCGCAGCGGGTCGGACAAGAGGCGCGCCGGACGGAACTGGGTTTCGACCCGGAAACCCTGGTGACGGCGGCGCATATCTACGCGCGGCGTCTGCAACTCTATCCCATTCGGTCGCGCCGCGAGTTACGGACCCTGTTCACAGAGGCAGGCTTTGACTTCGAGCGCTTCGACGTAATATCGATGGAAAACGCGTCCACGAGTGAGCTTTCAGGTCCCACGGTACCGGGACATGCCGACTTCGTGCACATCGTTGCGCATTGATGTGAAATGCATCCTAGTGCACCGTCCCGCGAAAAACTTCCATAATTCGCTGGTCTTTTTCGTCCCCGGCGGCGTTGCTCGTCCTTGCGTAGAGCCCGCTACGCGGCGTCCTCGCGCCTTGCCAGGAACGAAAAATCCGGTGCGACTTACGCAACTTTTTCGCGGGACGGCACACTAGTTTGAGCAGCGGCAGTGCAGCAGTGTTTCTCAAAGAAATCGCTACGGCGGAGATGATGGGATGAGTTGTGTTGAAACCGAGTGAACCTCTGCGCCGGTTGATCGATCTCAATGCGCCGCTGTGGGCTGGCGAGGCGGAGATCGTCAGGACCTACTGGAATTCGCCGCTGCGTTCACGCGAAACGGATCGCCTGTGGCTGCTGCGCCAGACATACAAGGAGTTCTGGGATGGATTTCACCCCCCCTTCGAACGCATCAAGGAGGAAATTGTTCGCGTCGATGGGGGTATCGATCGCCATGCCTTACTCGACGACGCGAAAATGCTCTGCGATGAGCTGACGCACTACTACCTGTTTGCCGATCTGTACGACGAACTGCGTAACGCGGGCGAGCCCGCACTCGATCCGCAAACCAGCAGACGCCTCGGCAGCTGGGCTGAAAATGACGAACTTATGGAGCTGCGCGCCGGACATCGCCGGCGCCATGGGGAGCTCGGCACGCGCGCACAGCGGTTCACCGAAGGCGGTTACTGCGCATTGTACAGCGAGGGCATGAAACTCGCGGCTTGTGGTGGCTTCGATGCTCGGATCGCCGCGGCCTGTGCCGTAGTCTACGAAGACGAATTCGATCACATGCTGGGCGCCACCGCCGGCATCGACCAGGTGGGCTTGACGGAAGCGGACTGGGAGCTGTTGGGCAGGATCACGGTCGCGCAGCTGCAACAGCGAATACGCATGCGCAACGCACAGTTCAGTCATCCGGTGACGGACAACCGTCTCACCGATCTATGTGCTGGGGCCTGCGGCCCGGTGCAGTTCGATTATGCGCGGGCGGCCCAATTACTCACAACGCGATTGCGGGTGCCGCAATGAAGCGGTGCCAATTAGGCGATGCTCGCTGTAGCACCGCCCGACTCATCGTGAGCGCGGTGATTACAAAGGAAGCGGAGCTTGAACATGTGGCACCCCGGCTCAAATTGGCCGGGATGCGAGTAATACCGGACGTACGAACCGATGAATGATCGCCGGTGTGCTGATCCGTAATAATCCTCCCAAAGAAATTTTTCATATGGTCGCGAAGGATGGGTAGGAAGTGACAGGCTAATGACAGGTAAATTTCAGGAGCCACTGAAGACACAATTTCTCGCAGAAGGTTTTCTGGTACTCCGAAGTGCGCTTGACCCGGAAACCGAGCTGACCCCGCTGGCGGGTGCATGGTCGGATCTGATCGATCGTCTCGCGAGCGAGTTGCTCGGCTCAAAACTGAATGAAATCTGTGCAAACTACCGCGAGCTGGACTTCCCCAACCGGTTCGCAAGCCTCGTCGGCGTCACGAATGGCGGCGTTTTTCACCACATTGATCCGGCGCTGGCCATCTTTGAAAAGGGTTACCGAAGGTGGAGAAATGTATCAAGCGCTCAAATCCCCGAACTATTCGATTTGATGCGAAATCCCCGGATCCTCGACCTTGTGGAATCGGTGATCGGGCCTGAAATTTCAGCCACCCCGCTCTACCATTTCAACCTCAAACTTGGAACCGCCCACTTGCAGCAACTGCAGAGGGTCAACCAACGGGCGGTAGGGATCGGATTCAAGAATCGCAGATCCTCGAAATTATCAAGATTCTTGAATGGTTTCCATCTGGGTCAAACGCCTTGGCATGTTGATGGCTTCCCCGGGTTCGCAGACGATTTTGAACACAATTACGTCAATGCCTGGGTGCCCATGACTGAAGCAAATTCTGCAAACAGCAGCTTAATAGTGTTGCCACGGTCACATCTCGGCGGATATCGGGAATTTCCCGAAGATCGTAAGAACGAGGCGCTACAACTGGACACGCGTCCGGGAGATATCGTGCTCATGGACGCCAAGTTGTTCCACGCATCGACGCAAAACAAAACGTCCGATTCATACCGCTGGGCTTTTAATATGCGTTACCTACCCATTGGCCACCGAAAGATAAAACCTTTCCTGCCGTCGTTCGTGGCTCGCAGCCGCGAAAATCCCGGATCCGAACTGACCGATGCTCGCCTCTGGGCCGATTACTGGGATGCAGCACTTGAATACCTGGACCGTTATGAACTTCCCTTGCCCGACCCCTTTGAGTTAAGCGCGAGCCAGGTAGAGCGGATCGAAGAGCGATGGCGCAAATTGATCCCCGCACAGGATAGCTGGCTGTCATTGCACAGGCATGGCAGCTCGACCCGAGCGATTCGCAGCCGAGTGCGGTGTGGCCTGGAACACGTCCAGGCTCACATCGCCTCACTATTTTCCGACAGCTAAGAACCTCGGCCATATCGAAGGGTATTTTTCGAAGCAAGCGATCAGCACTACCCGATCAACGCCGACTGCCCGCCGTCTACCGGCAGGCAGACACCGGTAATAAATTTCGCTTCGTCGGAAGCGAGGAACAGGGCTGCGTTCGCCACGTCCCATGCCGTTCCCATCTGTCCGCCTAACGGTACGCTCGCGTTGCGCCGTTCGATCAAGGCCGCACGATCGTGCCCCGCAGCGACGTAGCCCTCGATAGCCATCGGTGTGTTCATTAGGCCGGGCATGATGACGTTGGCGCGGATCCCGTACTTCGCGCCGCCCGTCGCCAAGGTATGGGTATAGGCATTGAGCGCGGCCTTCGACGCCTTGTAGCTGACCAGCCCCATCTCGCAGATCGCGGCTATCGAGGAAATATTGACGATGCACCCACCCCGCTGCTCGCGCATGATCGGCAAAGCGTGCTTGCAGGTGAACATGATCGATTTCAGGTTGGTGGTAAAAATGTGGTCCCAGACATCTTCGGTGATGTGCGTCGGGCCGCGGTCGCCGGTGCCAATACCGACGTTGTTGTGGAGCACGTCGATGCGATCGTAGCGTTCCAGGCAAATCGTCGTGATCGCTTTGCACTGTGCTTCGCTCGTTACGTCGGCGACGAAGCAACTGCCGCGACCGCCGCGCGCTTCGATTAGTGACAGCGTTTCCTCGACCGATTCGAGATCGCGATCGACGAGCAGGACGGTGGCGCCCTCCTCGGCAAATCGAATGGCCGTCGCGCGCCCGTTGCCGATGGTGTCGCCCGGCGTCTGACCGGCGCCGACGACGATGGCGATTTTTCCTGCGAGCCTGCCCATCGCTCAGAGATCCCCGAAATCGCCGTGCCGGCCCTTGCCGCCGCTGAAACGCGTCGCACCGGCAACACCTTCGCTGGCGACGACGCCGACGCTCGTGGTCCATTCACTGCGGAGCGCCTCGCCCAACGAAAGGCCATGCTGCAAATGAACCGAACGTCGGTCCGCGCGCATGCAAACCTGGGGAAACCGCGCGATCGCGAGCGCCATCTCTTCCGCCGCTTCGCGCGCCGTCCCATCGGCAACGACCTTCTCGCAGGCGCCGATCCGCAGCGCTTCATCCGCCGGAACCTTTCTCCCTGTCAGGATGATTTCCAGCGCGCGTCCCTGCCCCACCAGGCGCGGCAGGCGCACGGTGCCGCCGTCGATCAAGGGGATCCCCCAGCGCCTGCAATAAACGCCGAAGTAGGCGCTCTCTTCCATGATCCGAATGTCGCACCACAGCGCGAGCTCGAACCCCCCGGCAACGGCCGGCCCCGCCACCGCCGCGATCACGGGTTTCGACAGGTTGAGCCGGCTCGGGCCCATCGGGCCGCGCGGGATCGCGCCGTCGCCCACCGGAAAATCCAGATCTTCAAGGGGATGCTCCCGCCCCTCCAGCATACTCGCGAATTTCAAGTCCCACCCCGCGCAGAAAGCACCGCCCTCGCCCCAGAAGACGGCGACACTGGACTCGGGATCTCCCTCGAAAGCCAAAAAGGCTTCGTTTAGTGCATCAGCGCTCTCCGGATCCATCGCGTTGCGCACTTCCGGCCGGCTGTGAATGACGGTGGTGACCGCACCGCTTTTCTCTACTCGGACTGCCATAATCGACCTCCCTTAGGGTACTGTATACCCAAAAATAGCAACACCGTATCGGGACGTGCAATGCGCTTCGATGCGCGGAGACGAATCGAGTTCGATACGAGCGTTCCTGATAATTTCTTATCAACCGTATTTTCGTAGTCGACACGCCCCGGATGTACGTCAGAAGAGAACAACGCTAATGACAAGTTTGGAGGAAAGATCATGATCGACAATGCCTATTACTCGGAAGACACGCTGGGTCCGCATAAATACCTCGAACTCGGAGACCTCTCCCTGATTCAGGGTGAAACCCTCCAGCACGCCCGGCTCGCCTATCGCACCCACGGCACACTGAATGAAGCCAAGGACAACGCGATCCTCTTTCCGCATATGTGGTCCGGCACGTCGAAGTCGATGGAGATCTTCATCGGCGAAGGTCGTGCGCTGGATCCTTCGAAGTATTTCATTATCCTGCCGGGCCAGTTCGGCAACGGCTTTTCGTCCTCACCGAGCAACACGCCACCGCCGCACAACATGGGTGCGTTTCCGAACGTCATGATCGGCGACGACGTCCAGGCCCAGCATCGCCTGGTAACCGAGGTGTTCGGGATCTCCGAGTTACAACTGGTACTCGGATGGTCGATGGGTGCGGAACAGACCTACGAATGGGCGGTGCGCTACCCCGACATGGTAAAGCGGGCCGCGCCCTTCGCCGGCACCGCCAAGACAACGCCGCACGACTACCTGTTCGTGCGCGCCCACGAGAACACGATCAAATCCGACCCGGCCTGGAACGGCGGGTTCTATACCGAACCCAACGCGGTCCACCTCGGCTTGCGCCGGCACGCCGAGATCTGGTCGGTGATGGGGCTTTGCCCCGAGTTCTACAGACAAGAAGTGTGGCGCGGCCTCGATTTCTCGACCCTCGACGAATTCGTCACGGGGTTCTGGGAGGCCTATTTCGCGCCCATGGATCCGAACAACCTCATCTGCATGGCATGGAAGTGGCGACACGGCGACGTAAGCCTGCATACCGACGGGGACCTCGCCGCCGCCCTCGGGCGCATCAAGGCCCGGACCTTTGTCATGCCATTCGGCAACGACATGTTTTTTCCGCCGGCGGACTGCAAGGCGGAAGCCGACTTGATTCCGGATTGTGAGTACCGGCTGATCGATTCGCTGTGGGCCCATTTCACGATGTTCTGCATGGACGAAAAAGACAAGCAGGCGATCGACGACAACCTCCGCGACCTGCTCGCAACCTGAAGGATAATTGATCCCGATCATGAGTAAGCGTACTGTCAAGTTAACTAGAATTTGCTCATTTTCGAAGCAAAATTTATTCTAGCCAGGACCACGAATCAGCAACTTAGGTGGCGTCACGGTCAGTGAAATCTCCATGAAATCAGTTAACTTGACAGTACCGTCGGAGCCGTTCTTGGCGAGTAGGTCAGCGTTACGCCCTCGGTCAATACTTTCGGTGAGGCATCAGAGTCGTCGTCGCCATGGCACGTTCGATGATCAGTGAAGAGTATCTAGAGCTTCTTAAGGAGTTCGGTGCAGATACGAATCCGCACTCCGGCGACGTATTGGTGCGTCATTTGATTCAGACGCACGACATTCTTGCGTCGTGGGGAAATCCCACGGAGACGTGCGTCGCCGGCCTTTTCCATAGTATTTACGGTACGCGAAGCTTCCGTGTCGCTTCGGCGGAATTGGAGCAGAGATCGAAGGTTCGCCGCGTAATCGGCTCCACCTCTGAAGATCTCGCTTACCTGTTCTGCGTTTGCGACCGCAGAACGTTTCAAACGAACATCAACAAACGCCCGATTCGTGTAAGGGATGAACGCCACGGGCGCCTAATAACGATCCAAGTGGAGGTGCTTCAAGCACTCATTGAAATTGAGATGGCGAATTTTCTCGAGCAAACGCCCCGTGTCCACAGGACCCCGCAAAGGCTTAGTGATTGCCGATCATTCGTCGAAGAAGCTCGTAGACTCATCTCGGCGGGCGCCTATGCAACCCTTGTACAAGAAATCGAGAGCGAACAGCAGAAGAGCGGGCCGCAAAAGCCGTGCCTACCGTAACATCATACAGAACGGTAATTTCAATAAATGATGTCCACATCAGCTATCGAGTGAACAGCGACCGTAGAGTCCACGTCAACAACTTTCACAACCGCGCTACTGGCTGCGGGCCCGATAGTTCAACCGATCGATCTTGGCGCAATAGATCTGGCAATGAAGTCCCCGCGCAGCTCGCGTTGGATGCAGTGCGATATCCGCCGTGACCGCGCGGTTGCGATGCACGAATTCATTGACGCGCCGAGGTGGAACGCCAATGTCGCCGACGATGTTCGAGCGACTCGACGAAACGCCCGATGCACTGTTTTACATCCAGCCCCGCTTCGTAACGCACATCGATGACGCCACCATCGCTGCGCTCACTTCTTTTTATAGCGAGATCTTATTCAGCGGTGCCGACGTGCTCGATCTCATGTCGTCCTGGGTTTCGCATCTGCCCGAAGAACCGGAACTCGGACACGTCGCGGGCCTCGGCATGAACGCGGCGGAACTGGACGGCAATCCACGGCTGGGAGAACAAGTCGTCCACGATTTAAATCACGATCCCTCACTGCCATGGGATGCTGCGCGCTTCGACTTCGTGTTTATCGCGGTGTCGATCCAATACCTAATCCGTCCCCTGGATGTTTTTGCCGACATAGCCCGCGTCCTGCGCCCCGGCGGGCAGGTCGTCGTGAGCATGTCGCATCGCTGTTTCCACACGAAGGCCATTCGCGCGTTTCACACATCCGGCACGGACGAGCGCATGCGCCTCGTCGCCGAGTACGTTCGTCGCGCGGGCAGTTTCGACATGCCTGAGGCGCTCGATCGTTCACCGGCGAATGCCGATCCCCTGTGGATAGTACGCGCCGAGCGGATTTAGCGGCGCAATCCGAAATTGGGTATTCAGGTTCGCCCGCTTGCGCGCGAAGCTTGAATACCGCTCGAAAGCCTGCGGACCTCCATCACCGCGATCCCCCTGATTTTTAAAATTCAGACTCGATCTGACAGACTAAAAGCGGAGTTCAAACTTGCTCGGACAGTTCCAACACGTGAATTGATGTCCGCTAATGAAGGCATTCCAGTCAAACTTCGCAGTGACGATTTCGGCAGCAACCGGCCAACTGCGGACATGGTGAGCCAAAAAAGAAACCTGCCAACCTCACCCGCTTCCACGGCGTGTTCGCCCCCAACAGCGCGCATCGTGCGCGGGTGACGCCGGCCAAACGGGGCAAGGGCAACAAAGCCAACGCGGCGGCGACTGAAGACCTAACGCCCGCCGAACGCCGGGCCGCCATGACGTGCATGGATGCACTAATGCCGCGGGCGCAGGGATGCGCAAGAGCGGCGACCTGGGCACAGCGCCTGAAGCGGGTCTTCAACATCGACATCGAGACCTGCAAGAGCTGCGGCGGCCACGTCAGGATCATCGCCTGCATCGAAGACCCTGTGGTGATCGAGAAGATCCTCACCCACCTCGACCGCAAAAACACTTCAACAGCTGCCTCGCGTTTGCCACCGTGTCGGGCGCCGCCCCAGGCCCGCTGGTTCGCCTGATACACGCGCAACCACGCGCGTAAGACCAGCGGCTGCGACACTCAGCGACGCGGCAGAGTCGCTGTCGTGCCGACGCTCGGAACCGTCGAAAAATCGCCCTGATGTACAGAATTACTGCCGGCTCAGGGGCTCAATTCAGGCCAACACCGCGTCGAATCGCAGGTTGACGACGGTTTGATGACCTGACGATACTCGGTGGAATTGCGGAAAAGGGTGTTTATTCGGCTTATTCTCTTCCGCCAAGATGGAACAAAAAACCATGACGGCAATTCATTGCGATGTACTAGTAATAGGCGGCGGCCCCGGCGGAATCAGCGCCGCAAGCAAGCTCGCACTGGCCGGCAGGAAGGCCATCATCATTAATGAGGGCCCACTGATGGGCTACGGCATCGATGGAGCTTTTCGCTCCAAGGCAGGCTTTGAAATTAGCCGTGAGTACTTGCACACTCGATTACGCAAGCACGTCTTCGGCGAACTCAAGCCACTGAAAATCGAAACACTGCAACAGGGGGTTGCCGAATCGGCGGCAAACCTCACCAAAATGCTTGAAAAGCGCTTGCAGCGCTTGGGCATTGAAGTCATCAAGGGGCGCGGACGCTTTATTGACCCCCATACAGTCGAAGTCAATGGGACCCGCTACAGCGCTGACAACATTATCATCGCCACCGGCACCTGCCCCCGCGTGCTGCCTGGCATGGAAATCGATGGCCGGCGCGTACTTACCTCTGATGAGGTTAACCAGCTAAGCACCACACCAAGCTCGATGCTGATTCTAGGAGCCGGCATCATCGGTTGTGAATTCGCCAGTATGTTCAACGCCGTGGGCACCCAGGTTCACCTGGTCGATACCCAGCAGGTCATCATGGCAAATGAAGACCCAGATCTCAGCCACTTTGTGGCTAACGCTTTTGAAAAACGCGGAATCAAGGTGATAGCCTGCAGCCGCTATCAGAGCATGGAACTGCTGGACACCAGCGTAAAAACCACATTATCCAGCGGTGAGATTGAAACCGAAACGGTATTACTAGCCATAGGCCGCATGCCCTGCTCGGGCACCATGAATATTGAAGCTAGCGGTGTCGAATTGGACCAGCGAGGCTATATACCCACGGGCCTGGATACTCGCTCCTCGGTAGCGCACATCTATGCGGTAGGCGACATCGGCAATCGAAATATACCTAGCGACTTGGCACTGGTTCATGTTGCCGAAGCTGAGGGGCGTTGCGCAGCTGCACATATCCTCAACCAAGATTATCCACAGAGCATGAACCACATCCCCTATATCATTTTTACCGTGCCCATGCTGGCAGGCGCTGGGGTTAATGAGACCTATGCCCGGGAAAAGTACGGCGAGGTGCGGATAGGTAAATACCCCTATGCGCGCAATCATCGCGCCCACGCCATTCAACCGGCGGCCGGTTTCGTCAAGTTGATTGTTGGGCCCAAAGGTGATGACCGAATTCTCGGTGTGCGCGTGGTGGGCCCTGAAGCTGACGGTATTGTCAGTGCCGCCTCGATCATTATTGAGCGAGAGTTGCCGTATACCTACCTGCTGGAATCAATATTTCCACACCCCTCTTTACTAGAATGCTTAAAAGGCGCCGCCCACATTATCGCCGGGGACCTTCTAATGTACGAAGAAGGTGAGGAAATTACTTTTGCTGATCTGGAAGTATTCGATACATAAGTTTATATGGGCTCAGATGAGACTTATTTTACCGTCGATATAAATAGCTTACTTAATCAGTTTGGTATCCACCGCCTTCCATAAATGCAAAGCCAAATACGATTTATACGGAAAGTATAGGCGGCATTAACGCCCCTTTGCCCCCAACTTCACGTCAAACATCCGGTGAGTAGCAATTATGGGTCGCCGCCAATTTCTATAAATAGGATAGCGGTCTGGAAATTGACCATTAATTGAGCATAGCTGAACGCATATTAGCCACTGCGACGGTCCGTAGTGGGTCGTCAGCGGCCGAATCGCCGCAGTGCAGCACAGCTAGAGATTACGTCTGCAGTACCCTCGTAAGCAGTCGTCGGATTGCTTCAAGAATTGAGTGGAGGGAGCACGGCGATAGTCGGCCAGAAACGGCCGGTCGCCCTTCTGGAACAGCTTTGTATTCATTTGGGTTTTACGGAAACGAGGATTTGAGACATAAGAGCGTGCCACCCACTGGCCCTGACATCAATTATATCCTTACTCCTGTTGGTTTAACTATGGGGGAATGAAGAGATGACTGAAGTAGGAATTGGAGTTATTGGTGCATTGACCGACATCGCCGATGTCGCGGCGACATATCTTGGAGTATGGCTTTCTCTAACTTTTGCTTATCTCACAGTTTCATATTTCGTCGGCAGAGCATTGTCACGGTACCAATGCATGATGATATCGTTCGTTTATCTGCTTTCTGCCTCAATGTTTGGCGTAACTACGTTTGTACATGTCAAAGCGTGGGTGCTGCTCCGTGCCCGTGAGCAATCTGTTTACGACGAAATATCGCTTGTTACTTTTCCTTGGTGGATCGAAGCTGTAGTGATCTTTCTCGTGACAGGCACGCTGATTAGTTTGTACTTCATGTACAACGTCCGACACACAGAGAAGGCGTGACGGCGAGTACCACATGCGCCGAGCGCGAGGCATGCCGGCGGCTCGGGTTACTGTCAGCGATGATTGCCAGCCGTAGGTCCGCTTTCCCCGCCGTCAGCCGCCTCATCGCGGCAGTGCAGCACTGTTCTAGATTCGGTCTGCAATGCGCTCCATAGCGGTCGTGGAGTTGCGTTCACTGACGTGTTAACCAATGACGACGGCAGTCGGCCAGGAGCGGCCACCGCCCGCCTTACTGATGTATAGTCTCCGGCGTTTAAACGAACCGATGGGGCGACTATGAAAATCATTGTCATCGGTGGCGGCATGGCTGGCATGTCGGCCGCTTGGACATTGCGGGAGAGCGATCATGAAGTCGTGATCCTGGAGAAGAACGAAGATGCTGGGGGTCGGTGTCGCGCATTCAAATGGAACGGGATGTATCTGCAGCGAGGCGCTGAGGGATTCATCGGCTCGGAAGAAAACCTGGTCGAATTAGCGACCGCACTCGGCATCTACGACACGTTGCCGCGCACAGAATTTCTTGAAAGCCGACCACGCTACCACGTTCTACTGAAGGACAAAGGTATCGTATCCTTCGACGACTTCGATATTCTCGAAGCGATCAAATCCGATGTCATCCCCGTCAAAGAGAAACTGGCTTTGGGTAAAGTTGTGCCGCGAATGCTCAAACAGATGGCTGCGTGCGACCCGCGGGATCCGGTGACCGCAGCGAAATTCGACGATCAGAACGCGTGCGAGTACTTTCGGGCACATTCGCCAAAGTTCGTCGATTATTTCCTTGATCCCTGCCTGTCGCTTTTTTGCGGTTATGGAGAGGATGATTATTCGCTCGCCTGGCTGCTGTGGTTGGTCGCGAGCCGCCTTACCTGGGGTGCCGAACATTGGTGGGCGTTCGAGGAGCGCGGCGTCGGCCAGCTGACCCGCTCGCTCGGCGAACATTTCGTTCGCGACGAAGGCACGCAGTTGAACTTCCATGTCATCGCCCAACAACTGCGGGTGCTCGAAAGTCATATTGAAGTTGATGTGAACCGGCACGGCGCGGTCGAAACGATCACCGCCGACGCCGCGGTCATCGCAGTGCCCGGGACTCTGGTTCTAAACTTATTCCCCGGCATTGACGAAGAACGGCGTCAGTTCTTTGAGGGTGTCTCGTATTCGGGCCACCATAACGCGTGGTATCTGTTGGACGAACCGCTCCGGGACGATCTGCCCGAGCGGGTTTTGCTGCCGACGGTAGACGGGTACAGGGTAGTTGCCGATGTCGCGTTCAGCCCTGGTGGTGAAGGGCGAACGCTCGTCTACGCCCAGTGGAAGAACTGGGGCAGCAAGGAGACCCAGGCGTGGTCGTCGGACGCTGTGCTAGAAGACGGTTGGAAAGAAGTGACGAGGGCATTCCCACAGATTCGCGATGCGATCATTGTTGACCAATACATCCAGCGCAATGACCTGGCGATAGCGCGAAGACCCAAAGGTTATCTCAAAGCGTTGAAACGATTTCGCGACCTTGGACCGTTGGAGCGGGTCACATTCGCTGGCGATTATTTGGTCAACAGCACCGTTGGCCAAGCCCATTGGTCCGGCATGCGGGCGGCCAAGGAGCTTCTCGGGGTGCGGGACGCATAGTAAGGAGAATCGCGATGTCGGCTATGGGTCCAGAGTGTGTGAAAACTCTGCATCAGATAAGATCACTCTTTCGGTCCTGGGGAGTCGTTGATGAGCGGGTTCATTGAAGGCGCGGACCGCCGCCAAACAACGCTGTTTCCCGAGTGTCTGGACGATTATGTCGCTGAGGAGAGTGCGGTGCGGGTCATCGATGTGTTCGTCGATGAGTTGGATCTGTCAGGTCTGAGTTTCAGAACCGATGCGCATGAGACGGGTCGACCGGGGTATCACCCGGCGACGATGCTGAAGCTCTATATCTACGGTTACCTGAACCGGGTTCAATCGAGCCGTCGCCTGGAACGGGAGGCGCAGCGGAACGTGGAACTGATGTGGCTGACGGGTCGTCTGGCGCCTGATTTCAAGACCATTGCCGATTTCCGCAAAGATAACGGTGACGCCATTCGTCTGGTATGCCGGGAGTTCGTGATGCTGTGCCGTAAGCTGCAGCTGTTTTCGGAAGCCTTCGTGGCGATAGATGGCAGCAAGTTCAAAGCGGTAAACAACCGTGACCGGAACTTCACGAAGGCGAAGCTGAAACGTCGGTTGCAGCAGATTGACGAGAGCGTTGAGCGGTACCTGGCGGAAATTGCAAGTGCCGACCGCCAGGAGCGTGCGGTGTCAGGTGACAAGTCGCAGCGTTTGAAGGACAAGATCGAGGTACTGAAGGAAGAGATAGGCCGCCTAAAAAAGCTCGAGGTACGGCTCGAGGAGACGCCGGACCATCAGGTCTCACTGACGGACCCGGACGCGCGCTCGATGGCGACGAGCGGCCGTGGCAGCGGCATGGTGGGGTACAACGTGCAGACGGCGGTCGACACGAAGAGTCATCTGATTGTGGCACATGAAGTGACGAACGTAGGTCATGACCGGGCGCAACTGTCGAACATGTCGGAGAAAGCCAAAGAGGCGCTGGATAAGAAGGAGTTGACCGTCGTTGCGGATCGCGGGTACTTCAGTGGCGAAGAGATCTTGGCGTGCGCTAAAGCCGGCATCACGACCTATCTGCCGAAACCGCAGACCTCGGGTAACCAGGCGAAGGGCTTGTTTGGCAAGCGCGACTTCATTTACCAACCCGAAGAGGATGCGTATGAATGCCCGGCCGGTGAGCGACTGATTTACCGGTTCACCCGAGTGGAGAAAGGCAAGCAGATCCGGCGCTACTGGAGTTCGGCGTGTCCCCGCTGCCCGATCAAATCTAAATGCACAACGGGTCGATACCGGCGCGTCAGCCGTTGGGAACATGAAGCGGTTGTTGAAGCGGTGCAGGCGCGATTGGATCGTGAACCTGACCCTATGCGTGTCCGCCGAGAGACGGTCGAGCATCCATTTGGCACGATCAAATCCTGGATGGGTTCGACCCACTTCCAGATGCGCACGCTGAAACACGTTGGTACGGAAATGAGTCTGCACGTGCTCGCTTACAACATGAAACGCGTGATGAATCTACTGGGTGTCGCTACGCTCATCGAAGCGATGACGGCATGAGACCCTCTGTGGCCTCGAAAACTCCCTGATCCACGGCTTCACTGCCGGCTTCTGGGGCCGTTCTAAGGAATGTTCCATTAACTAACCGATCGCATTGGACCGCGAGCGCGGCCGTCGTAACCGCGCCGCGTTGCGTCTGACGAGGAGTTCTCGACGTGATTCCTCTTCATTCCGAGTTTTCACACACTCTGGGTCGTCAGCGGCCCCCTCGCGGCAGTGCAGCACCTTTCTAGGTTACGTCTGCAATGCGCTCATAAGCGGCCGTCGAGTTGCGTTAAGCATCGAGTTGAGAGAACACGGCGGGAGTCGGTCAGCAATGGTCGTCCCACATGAGGGAATTCGCTATCCTGATTCATCGTTTATTCAGCGGGAGAGGCAAAGGTGAATTGGGATGCTATCAGTGGAGTGGCCGAGATTATTAGCGCTGTTGGCGTCATTTTTTCGCTGCTGTACGTCGGTTTCCAGATCAAAAAGCACACAGTTGAAACGCGCAGAGCGAACGCACGAGCAACCGCCCACGATCATGCAGCAGCTATTACAGTCTTAGCGAATGATCCAGAGATCGCTGAGATCATCCTCAACGGCTTTGCGGACCTCGACCGTTTCGAGAATTTCACGCCGGTAGAACGATATCGATTTGATCTGGCGACACTCATTTGGCTTCAAGCTATAGAACAAGCGTTTGCCGACATTCGGCAGAGAAACTACCCAGATGACATGGAAGATACTTACCGGGTAATGGTCCCGGGAGTACTCAATACGCCCAGCGGAAGAGTTTGGTGGAAACAGAGAAAAGCGTGGTTTAGCGCTAATTTCCAAAAGGAAGTGGAATTGCTTCTTGACGCGCCTCCAGGCGAATCGATATTCGCTGGAACAAGTCCTAGACCGGATATGCCCGTGAGTTAGTTAAGCTGGTTCTTACCGCGAAGCGAATCCGTTGAAGGTCGAGGGTCGATGTCCGTTCAGGGTCGACTACGAACTGGTGCAGTGCAGCATGGCGTGGCTGCTCACGGCGGTATAGCGGACCCTAATCTCGTAAAGCCCGACAGCGGAGTGCTGTGTTTATGCTACGGTACTTATCAGGTCAGGTCGTATCCAAGATGCCAATCTGTAAGAACGAGTCCAAGTTTTTACCTCTAATCTCCCGTCGGCCAGGCGGCGGTCGCGTCGCGATAACGACGCCCGAGAAAATATGCAGCCAGCATGGCGCACGCGCCTTCCACCATCGCCATGGCGCCCGCCGTCCAGATGAAAGTGTCGTGGACGTATGGCGTTGCCGCCGGCAGGTGAGCAATATGGTCCGGGGATACGAGCATGTAGTGATGGGTGACGCCAAAGATGAGGGCCCCCGCCATGCCGATGATCACGGCCCACAGGCCGATTCTGGGCCTGCTCATCCAGGTAAGAACGGCGCCCGCCAGCGGTACCAGGAGGATCACGAAATAGATGAACGCGTTCTGAAATACCGACATGACGATGGCGAGATCGGTATGGGCGCCGCCGTGAATGTAAGCGATGGCATGATGAACCGCGATGAGCAGGGTCACCACGGCGGCGTCGAGTTTCATGGATCTCTCCTAGTGTCCTGTCCCGTGAAAAACTTTCATAATTCGCTGGTCTTTAGTTGCCACCAGCCGCGCTCCTCCTTGTGTAGAGCCCGCTACACGGCGTCGTTGCGCCTTGCCAGCGACAATAAATCCGGCGCGACTTACGCAACTTTTTCACGGGACAGCACACTAGGTGAACGGTAGCGTCGATTTCACTATAGCAAACCGCGCGGATCCCCCACCGTGATGGACGCCCGCACGGTGCGGTGGGCGTCGCCTCACTGCCGAAAAGGACCGGGATAAGCGATCGTCGCCTCCGCCACCGGCGGCGGCCACACGATCTTCTTACCGCCTGCCTGCCACTGCGTCGTGAGCATCGGATGCGCCGTCTGGCGTCCGCTTTCGCCGTCGATGGCGAAGGGACCGTAGAAACTCGTGCAGCGCAGACCGCGTGCGGCATCGCGCAGGGCTTTCTGTTCGAGCGATCCGGCGGTTTCTATACAGCGCTGAACGATTACGCCGCCGGCGTAAGCCTGGGCGGCCGGGTAGTCAAGCGGCAAGGCGGATGCCTGGCGGTAGCGCTCGAGGAACTCGCTGGCCAGCGGGCCGCAGTCCACCGCATAACGTACCTGGGGCTCCCATTGCGAAGGCGCGAGAAACCCGTCGCTAGCATCGCCGAGTGCGTGGCTGAAGTGATCGATGGCGGCGACGACGAGAGCGGTAGCCTTGACTTCAGGGCGGATTTCGCAGAGTTCGTGCGCGAACCGAACGTCGTCTTCTATGCGACCGACTCCCAGTAACCAATCGGGTGGTTCCTCCTTGAGTACGCCGACGTGATCGCGAAAGTCCTCGAGCCCCGAGGGGTAGCGCTGGTGCAGGCTTAACTCCAGGCCCTGCTTGTTGATCCAGTCGACCGCGCCTTGCGCGACCTCGCCGGCAAACCCCGTCTCCGCGCTGACGATCGCGATCGTTCGCGCGGCGGGATCACGCGCGCGCAGCGCATCGAGCACGCTGCACAAGTACCGCGACGCGGGGCTGATGATCCCGACCATCCACTGCGATTGCCGCGCGAAAATGGAATCGGCCGAGCCGCTGTGATTGAACAAAACCATGCCGGCCGCATCCGCCGCCTCGGCCGCGGCGAAAGTGAGGCCGCTGCCGTAGGGCCCCAACAAGACGTCGATAGCGTCTTCATTGATCAGGCGTTCGACCAGATGCCGGGCCTTTTTCTCTCGGCCCTCGTCGTCATGTGCGATGAGCGCGACCGGCAAGCTGCGCTTCGAGCCCGAAAGGTAGATTCCGCCCGCGGCGTTGACGGCCCGCACGTAGCATTGCAAGCCCGCCAGCACCTGTCGGCCGAGCATTGCATAGCGACCGCTCAGCGAGATCGGCATCCCCAAGGTGATCGTCTCCCGCGTCATGCCGCCAGTTCAACCACTCGCGCCGTCGATTGCAAATTGGGGAACCTCTGAATAAGTCATGGTGCATGTGAATGGTGCATGAAATCGTGCAGATCAAGGCACGAATCGCAGGCAATAGCGGGGACTATTGGCAAGCTTCGTAACGCCGAGCTGCACGATTTCAGGCGCAAGGCACGTGTGCCATGACTTACTCAGAGATTCCTTAAGCCACTAAAATAGACTACAAGCCTTGGAATGACGCCGTTCCCCCGCTACATTCGATATCCAAAGCGCACGAGCGAAGTGTCACCAAGGGCTCAACACGATGATCGATCGCAATTTCCAGATGATCGAGACGAACGGCGTCCGCCTACGCACGGTCGTCGAAGGCGACGGCCCGCTGGTCATTCTGCTGCACGGTTGGCCGCAGTGCTGGTACATGTGGCGGCATCAGATCGATCCCATCGTCGCCGCCGGGTATCGCCTCGCCGTGCCCGACCAGCGCGGATACGGCGGCAGCAGCAAGCCGCCGGACGTCAGTGACTACAACATCCGCGACCTCGCGGCCGATGCGGCGGGCATCGCGCCGGTACTCGGTTACGACGAATTCATCGTCGTCGGCCACGATTGGGGATGCGTCGTCGCCTGGCATATGGCCCTTTTGCATGAATCATCTTGCCGGGCCGTGATGGGTCTGGGCGTGCCGTTCTGGAGATTGTCGCCCGATGGGGTTGATCCGCCCGGGATGGAAGACAAGTTCTGGTACTGGCGGTATTTCATGGAACCGGGCGTGGTCGAGGCCGAGCTCGAAAAAGACCTGGCACGCAGCCTTCGCGTTCTTTACTACGGCCTGTCCGCCGATTCACCGCCTGGAAGCTGGATCGGGCAGATGGAGCATCCGCGCGGGAGCGGCCTGCTCGAGGTGCTGCCCGAGCCCGGCAAGCTGCCGGGCTGGCTGACTCAGGAAGATTTCGATTATTACCTCGAGACCTATCGCGAGAGCGGTTTTCGCGGACCATGCAACTACTACCGGAACATCCCGGCCAACAGCGAGATAACACCCGAACTAGAGGGCGCGCGTTTTAAACAACCCGCGGCCTTCGTCGCGGGCGCGGAAGACGACGTCCTGCTCTACGATCCCGATTGGCGCGAGACGTTTCCGAAAGACTTCGACGACCTGCGGTTCGTCGAAATCATCGAGGGCGCCGGTCACTGGCTCCAGGAGGAAAAACCCACCGAAACGACCGCCCAGATCCTGCGCTTCCTGGGCGAAATTGACGGGAATTAGGAGCCGCGCGAATTCGCGTACGCCGGTCACCGTTCTCGATGAGCGACCTGCCGAGCTTGTTTTAAACCGCCGGTCACGCAACCATGGGGACAAGGGGTGAACGTATCGATCAATCGATTAGGAGGCACCTAACATGAAATTCGAAATTAACGGCCTTAATCACGTCGCGCTCGTCTGCCGCGACATGCAGCGCACGGTCGATTTCTACACGAACATTCTCGGCTTCGAACTGGTGAAGACCATCGATCTGCCGGGCGGCTTGGGGCAGCACTTCTTCTTCGACACGGGTGGGCGACAGTGCATTGCGTTTTTCTGGTTCGCCGAAGCCGAAGATCGGCGCCCCGGGGTGTCGAATCCCAGGCAGCTGGTCGACCCGGCGGAATTTCACCAAGACCCGACGGCGTGGATCTCTTCGCACGGCTCGATGAACCACTTTGCCTTCGACGTCGCGCCGGACAAGATCGAAGCGTATCGACAGAAACTGATCGATGCAGGCATCACCGTCAGCGAGATGATGCATCACGACAATTCGCCCGGACAGACAGCCCTGGCGGTGGAGGACGGCGTCTGGGTCAGTTCGGTTTATTTTCTCGATCCCGACGGGATCATGCTCGAGTTCGCCGCCTGGCAGCGGCCGTTTTCTGTCGAGAAGGGCGATCACTGGGATAACGTGCCGGCACGGCCGGAGGATGTTGCCCGTTATCGCGCGATCGCCGCGAAAGCGCGGCAGGAAGAATCAAGCGTAGCCGTCACTTAAGAGACAAGGTCTCGATTCGGCCCGGCCTCATCGCGGGCGCCCACGGCGATTCGAATGTTCGCCGTCATGCTGCCCGGTACTCAGTAGAGCCTATCTCAAAATTATGGCAGACCGACTCAAGAACAAAACCGCTCTCATCACCGGCGGCAGCCGCGGCATCGGCCGCGCCGTCGCCGAAGCCTACGCCGCGGAAGGCGCCCGCATCGTATTGAACGCGCGCGACCGCGAACGTCTCGATCGAACCGCCGATGAAATCCGTGCCGCATACGGCGCCGAGGTGTCGAGCTTCGCCTGCGACGTGGTCGACCGCGATGCCGTCGAAGCGATGGTGAATCAAGCCGACGCGGCGAACCCGATCGATATCCTGGTCAACAACGCCGGCATCCACAAAGCCGCGCCTTTCGTCGATTACACGTTTGAGGATTTCAGAAACGTCATCGAGGTGAACGTCTACGGTGTGCTCCACGTCACCCAGTTCGTGCTGCGCCGGATGACGGCGCGCAACAGCGGCGTGGTCGTGAACATCGCCTCGACGGCTGGTAAATGGGGTTCGCGCAATCAAAGCGCCTACAACACATCGAAACACGCCGTGGTCGGCATGACGCGCTGTCTGGGTCTGGAAATGGCGCCTTACAACATCCGGGCGAATGCAATCTGTCCCTGGATCGTCGAAACGGATCTTGCCGACAGCTTTCTCGACCGGCACGCGGAGATTCTCGGACTGACGCGGGACATCGTCGAGAAGAATTTCAAAGGATCGATCCCCTTGAACCAGCGCTGGATCAAGCCCGAAGAAGTCGCGAGCCTCGCGGTATACCTGGCGTCAGACGAGTCCAGTTTCGTCACCGGACAGGCGTGGACGGTGGACGGTGGCTATACGATGATTTAAGCAAACGCTGGAGGCAGGTTCATTCTCACGCTTGTGCGCCAACCCAATACAGCGCTGAGGGGAACATACTACAAACTGCACAGCACTCGTCTTTATGCACATCCGAAAATACGATTTCGATTACAGCCGCCGGCTTTTCATGGAAAAAACCGCGATGGGGCTGGGGGGCGCCGGCGTCCTGAGCGCACTGTGGCCCGAAGTATGCCGCTCGGGCTCGCTCGAGAAGGTCTACCCCGACGAACTCCACGATATCGAAGCCTTCACCAAGGGCCAGGTCAAGGTCGGCGACGTCATCGACGCCGACTCCATCGACCTCATACAGGACCTGGTCGACCCGATCCTCTACCAGGAAGTGAAGCAGGACGGCCGCAAGTTCTTTATCCAGCCGTCGCCGAAAGAAATCGACACCCTATACCCGCCGTACTTCCTCGACGCCACGATCAGGAACCAGGGCCTGGCGACCTTCGACGATATCGGTAACGTCTACACCAGCGAAGGCAAGCCCTGGATCGGCGGCCTGCCCTTTCCCGACTGCCGGACCGGCAACGAGGCGATTGCCAACATCACCCTGAGCTGGGGACGCCACGATGGGGCCTTGTATGCTTTCCCGGCCCTCGTCATTGGATCGGATGGCGAAGTTACCTACGAATATGATTTCGTGTGGGCCGAACAGCAGTGCACCGGCCTCGTTCATCCCAGTGCGGGGGGACCCTACCTGTCCGGGTACGAAGACAAGACGCGCCTGCAGACGATCTGGTTCACGCACACAAACGACGTCAAGGCCTCCGCCTTCTTGAGCATCTGGAGCTATGACCAACGAAAGGTGCCCGAGTTATACGGTTACCTGCCGCAGATGAAACGGGTGCGCCGTTTCCCCGCCAACCAGCGTTTCGAACCCTATATGCCGGGCATGAACCTGTACCTGTCGGACGCCTGGGCGTCGGGCGATCCCATGTTGACCTGGGGCAATTTCAAGATCATTCACCGCGGCCCCTTCCTGGGTTCGACCCATTTCCAGTGGCTGCCCAATAACGATAACTGGGCGCACCCGCTAATCGGCGGCAAGCAGGACCTGAGCTACTTCTACGTGGGCAAGTCACTGATCCCCGAGGTCATCATTTTCGAAGGCGAGCCGGTGAGCTACCCCAACGCGCCGGTCAGCAAGCGGCGCGTTTTTGTCGACGCCCGCAACATGGGTGTCATTCAGGCGATCACCTACGACCGACACGGGGAACCATGGAAGGGATTCGAGACCGGTGCCGGCCAACGTCGGGCCGACGGTCATGAAATCCTCACCACTGACGGGCGGCTCGACTGGAGTTTTAATTGGTTGATCAGCCACGACATCCAGACCAACGTCGTGACGCGGATCCATCAGGCGGAAAAATGCCGCGGCGGCTGGAAGACCGCGCTCGACCCGGACGAAGACCTCCTGGTCCTCTACATGACGAAACAGGCGCTGCTACGACTCGGGACGTAGCCGGCCGGAACGCCCGCGCTCAATGACCCATGTTGCTCTTCGCCTGGTAGAAGCCGTCGATCAACTCGCCAAAGTATTCTGTTATTTCCGGATGCCCGACGGGTTCACCGCTGTCGTCGGTCAGCAGGTTCTGTTCGGAAACGTACGCGAGGTACGTCGTTTCGTCGTTTTCCGCAAAGAGATGGTAATAGGGCTGATCTTTGCGCGGCCGCATTTCCTCGGGTATCGACAACCACCATTCCTCGGTGTTGTTGAAGATGGGATCGACATCGAAAATGACGCCGCGAAACGGAAACAGGCGGTGACGGACGACCTGGCCGATCCGAAATTCGGCAGTGCGGGTGATGTCGGTCATATCAAACGGTCCACAATCCTCCGGCGGTGCGCCCAGAGTACCATTTAGCCGCCCGGAAACGATCTACCCAGTCACAGATTTCCGGTCCCAAGATGTCGCATCAAAGGGGCCCGGGTCTGACCGGGTCCTTGCCGTCCCAGTCTTTCGCCGCATCCTCGACCATCATGAACAGATCCTTGAACAGCTCGACGTTATCCCACAACTCGGTGAAATGTCCGATGGCATCAACCGTATCGAAATAAGTCAACTCCGCGCCGCCCACCGTACATTCGAACGCTGCTTCGTGTCCGAGCGCTTTGTAACGTTCGCAAGACGCGGGGTAATCCGGGGGCATCAGGCCGAAGTGATGGGCACCGATCCGGCCGGCATCGAGAAACTCCTTGTACACTGACGGCTCATCGTTGTGTTGAAAAATGAGCTCGATCTGCAGGGCGCCGCTATTGCCGAGCGCCAGGCTCACGTCGACGTTTGACGGCTTGCCGCGATAGCGTTGATTTTCCAGCGGACAATGATCGAAGAGAAAGAACGGCCCGACTTTCAATACGTCCACCCAGTATTTGAGCGCGGCATCGAGATCTCGAACGACGTAGGCCAGTTGCCGAACGGTGAAAAGCGGTTGGGTCATCGGCGGGGCTCCCCTCATTAAATCGACTTTGAATCGATCTCAATTAGAACCGATTCCGGTCTCTTGCGCATGCACGAGATATCCGCGTCGCCAACCCTTTTAATCATAAGCGCTTTGCTGAATGCAACGGCGGACCCTGTTCGTGCGCATGCGGGCGAATAGAAATCTATGCCGTGCATGAACCGCCCGATAGAATGAGCTCGGTCTTCCCTAAACGACTACGGCAATAAACGAAACCAAGGAGTCGATCAGTGAAAATCGGCATCTCGCTGCCCGTGCGGGAGCTGCAAGGGGATCTGGGTGCGATCAAGGCGTTCGCGCAAGCCGCCGAGGGATTGGGCCTGACACACTTGCGGATCCCGGACCAGGTTTTGCGCCCGGACAGCGGTTATCTACACGAAGCGATGACCTTGCTGGCCTACGTCGCAGCGATCACCGATTCCATTGAACTCGTGCCCTCGGTGATCATCCTGCCGTGCCGGCAGACGGTGCTCGTTGCCAAGCAGGCGGCCGCGCTCGACGTTCTGTCAGGCGGGCGCCTGCGGCTGGGTATCGGGGTCGGTAACAGCAAGTTTGAATATGAAGCCATGGGCGTAGATTTTCATACGCGCGGCGCGCGTTGCGAGGAACAGATGAAACTTCTCAAGCGCCTGTGGACCGAGCCACGTGTCGATTTTGAAGGAGTTTTTCACACGATTTCCGGAGCGGGCCTTGATCCGCTCCCGGTACAGCGGCCGATCCCGCTGTGGATCGGCTCCAGCAGCAATCCCGTCGAACGCATCCGCCGCCGCATTGGTCGACTCGCCGACGGCTGGTTCAACCTGTGTGCGCCGGAGGAATTTCCGGCTTTGCGAGACGACGTCCACCGTGAAGCGCGAGACGCCGGCCGGCGGCCCGCAGACATCGGCATAGAAGCAGGCGTCGCGGTGGTCGGGCCGCGCGAGGCCGAATGGCAGGATCGCGTGAGCGTTTGGCATCGCTTAGGTTTGAGTCATCTGTGCCTGCGTACGCTCGGCGGCGGCCTCGATGCCAAGGGACATCTCAAGCGGATGGAACAGGCTGTCGCCGAGTTGCCGTTTGATCCAAGGGCTTGAACCCGGGGCTCAAGTGAACGAATAGCCTGCGTTGACCAAGGCAGACCGCGGATCGCAAGGCGTTGAGGCCGCTTCCTGTCGATCGCTCTAAGCTGAGGTCACCGTCCGGTGACCTTGCGTGTCGCAGAGCGAAAGCGCTCCGTCTGCTCGGGCGTACCGCGCAGGTGCCGGTTCGCGTTGGATTCCATGGCCGCTGCTTCCGCGGACAAAGTGGCCGCATCGATCACCCGTTTCGACTGGCGTACGGCCGCGACGGAATTGGCGGCGATGGCTTCGGCCAGGTCCATGGCGGCAGACATCAGCGCATCCGGCTTGTGCAGCGAACTTACGAGTCCGCATTCACGGGCTTCCTCGGCGCCGAATTTCCGCGCGGTTAAGATGAGTTCCTTGGCTTTCGAGGCACCGACTAGGCGCGGCAGGGTAGCGGCTCCAACCACGAGACCGTATTCGGCGCCCGGCAGGCGAAACGTCGCGGAAGTACAAGCAAGACGGATATCGCAGGCGATGGCCAGCGTCGCACCGCCGCCGAAACAATACCCATTGATAGCGGCGATGACCGGCAGCGGGGTGATCGCGAACCGATTGATCGCGATATTAGCCGACACAGAATCAAGATCGCCCGCCCCGGCTTCAACGCTGCTCAGTTCCAGCATGTCCTGACCGGCACAGAACGCCTTCGAGCCGCTGCCGGTCACAACGACGACGCGAACCTCGGATTCGGATTCGGCGCGGTCGACGGCTTCCACCAGCCGTCGTGCGAGCGCCTGGTTCAAGGCGTGGTGGCGCGCCGGCCGGTTCATGGTCAGCACGAGCACGTGGCCTAGACGTTCTTCGATCAGGGTGTCGCTTTCTCTGGTCATGGTCTTCACTCTCGAGGTGCTTTGAAGTCTGACATTGTTTCGGTCTGCGCTCCAAGATGGCAGATGACCGTGACCGGGAACATGCGGTCCTTTTCGGTACGCGGGTGCAAGACGTCTGCACCGCTCGTGGGTCGTATTTCCTGCTCCAGGCCTTTCAGACTGCGGTCATGCGGACCTGCGCCGAGGGTTTCTGGCCACGGTCGAAATATCCGTTACACTTAGCCTATGCCTGCTGGCCGCCGCAAAACGTGACGCGGACGGCCTTCACATTAACTTCACGGTAAACGATCGCTATGCACATCCGAAAATTCGATTTCGATTACAGCCGCCGCCTTTTCATGGAAAAAACGGCGATGGGGCTAGGGAGCGCCGGCGTCCTGAGCGCACTGTGGCCCGAAGTATGCCGCTCAGGCTCGATCGAAAAGGTTTACCCCGACGAACTCCACGATATCGAAGCCTTCACCAAGGGCCAGGTCAAGGTCGGCGACGTCATGGACGCCGACTCAATCGACCTCGTGCAAGACCTGGTCGACCCGATCCTATACCAGGAAGTCAAACAGGACGGCCGCAAGTTCTTTATTCAGCCGTCGCCGAAAGAAATCGAAACCATGTACCCGCCCTACTTCCTCGACGCCACGATCAGGAACCAGGGCCTGGCGACTTTCGACGATATTGGCAACGTCTATACCACCGACGGCAAGCCCTGGATCGGCGGCCTGCCCTTCCCCGACTGCCAGACCGGCAACGAGGCGATCGCCAACATCACCTTGAGTTGGGGTCGCCATGACAAATCCTTGTTCGCGATTCCAGCACTCGTGGTAAGACCGGAAGGCGAAGTAGGCTACGAATACGATTTCGTGTGGGTCGAGCAGCAGTGCACCGGCCTCGTTCATCCCAGTGCGGGGGGACCCTACCTGTCCGGGCACGAAGACAAGACGCGCCTGCAGACCATCTTGTTCACGCATACCATCGACGTCAAGGGCTCGGCGTTTTTGAGCATCTGGAGCTACGACCAGCGGAGGATCCCTGAATTGTTCGGTTACCTGCCGCAATTCAAACGGGTGCGCCGTTTCCCCGCCAACCAGCGTTTCGAACCCTATATGCCGGGCATGAACCTGTACCTATCGGACGCCTGGGCGTCGGGCGATCCCATGTTGACCTGGGGCAATTTCAAGATCATCCACCGCGGACCCTTCCTGGCTTCGACCCACTTCCAGTGGCTGCCGGATAACGATAACTGGGAACCGCCGCTAGTCGGGGGCAAGCAGGACCAGAGCTACTACTACGTGGGCAAGTCGCTGATCCCCGAGGTCATCGTTTTCGAAGGCGAACCGATCGGTTATCCCAACGCGCCGGTCAGCAAGCGCCGCCTCTTCATGGATGCGCGCAACATGGGCACGGTGCAGGCGATTACCTACGATCGCCACGGCGAAGCCTGGAAGGGATTTGAAGGAGGCGGCGGTCAGCGCAAGACCGACACCCATGAAATGCTGACCACCGACGGGCGGCCGGAATGGAGTTGGGGTTGGGCGATTAGCCACGATGTGCAGACGAACAGCGTCACGCGTTTTCATCACGCTCTGAAATGCCGAGGCGACTGGAAGTCGGTGCTCGACCCGGAGGATGACTTCGTCTCCCAATTCATGACGCGACCGGCCCTGCGAAGGCTCGGAACCTGAGGTCCCCGCCGCCGGCGCGCCGGCGTTAGCAGATCCATACTGCGAGATGTCGCTGGATTTGTCGCGCGGGCAAATCCGATTCTGCATCATTCCATCGCGCGCTACCCGGCAGGGTGCACCTTGCGGATAGTACACGGTCGCCAACGGCGTGATTTGCTAGCCGTCTGCGTGTTATGGCTAGCACGCAATGCGCGTATGAATCAAACTCCGTTTCGGGCGCACCTACAACAATGGAAAAATTAAAATGATCAGGAAAGCCTACGTGGACATCCCGCTGGGACAAATGCATTACTACTACTGCGGACCGGACGATCAGATCCCCATCATCTTTCTCCACCAAAACGTCAGTAGCGGTGTGATGTACGTCAGGTCATTCGAAATCCTGCAACAGAAGCACCGCTGCATCGCGTTCGATTTTCCAGGTTTCGGCATGTCCTTTGATCCACCCGAGTTCACTTCCATCAGTGAAATAACGCGACACGTCATGGCGGCGATCGATGCCCTGGGCATCGACACCTTCCACGCGCTCGGAAATCATACCGGGGCGGCGATGGCCGCCGAGATGGCCTCGCTGTATCCCGCGCGCGTCAAGACCTGCATGATGGTCGGCCCGACGCTGCTCAAGCCCGAGGAGGTCGAACCGTTTCGCGAACAATTCAGCGGCTCTGCTGGTCCCGATCACGATGCCGAGTACCTCAAAGTCACGTGGGACTACATTTACAATCTGGGCGGCAGCCTGGATATCGAAAACATGAATACCGAGTTCTGGTCATCGCTGCGTGCGTGGAAGGCGCGCGGCTGGGTCTACCAGTGCGTTTGGGACTATCGTTTCGATCTGTTCATCGGAAAGTGAAGTGTCCGATGCTGCTGCTGGCCGCGCCAGATGACGTACTGCATTGCGGATTTAAGAACACCGCCGCTGCCTGCCCGCAGGCCAAGGCAGTCGAACTCAAAGGCGCGAACTTCGAACCGGCGCTCGATCCGCAAGGCTTCTCCCGGGCAATCGACGAGTTTCTGACCGAAATCGCCACCTAGCTGCTAAACGGGTCCGGCGCCCGTTCCCCCCACCTTTTTAGAACCTACCGTGAGAGTGAATTCTGGATAAATTCTCGGGTGAATTCTGGACACCCACCAAATAGCCCGGGCTAAGCGTCGGTAAGCATTGGGCTAACTCTTCCGGGATCGCCGGGTGTCTCGTAATCTACGGCGCGCGCCGATTCAGGCGCCGTTAAGCTCACATCGCTTACCGTCGCCTCAGAGCATAATGCTTCATAGAAATACCAAGACTCGTTCGAGACATCTCGAACGCTTAAGGAGTCGACGATGAAATACACTCTGAGCAAACGTTCGACACTGCTGGGTGCAGCGGCGGTTCTAGGCCTGTCCATGGCCGCGGCGCCCGTAATGGCGGATCATGAAAACCATGGCGTGGTGAAGCACGAACATCACCATTACTACCACTACAACCAACAGCAGCTTCCATCCGGCCAAGGGCACCATTGCCCGTACGCGGGACCCGCTTACCAGCAGGGATCCTACGCTTACGGCCAACCCTATGCGCCCCAGTATCGTGCCGCACCAGTCTACGGC
This sequence comes from Gammaproteobacteria bacterium, assembly GCA_963662545.2. Taxonomy (GTDB): domain Bacteria; phylum Pseudomonadota; class Gammaproteobacteria; genus JAYYZW01. Next base: position 1,096,284 of record CAXXLL010000002.1, on the reverse strand, counting down.
GGCTACGGCTCGCGTTACGCGGGTGCCCGTAGCTCCTACGCGCCCTCGGTCGGCCAGGCCATCGGCGGCGCGCTGGGCGGCTGGGCCGGCTCGCAGGTTGGCAAGGGCAGCGGTAATCTCGCTGCGACCGCGTTGGGGGCGGTACTCGGGTACAACCTCGGCGGGCGGTGGTAGGGGCAAGCGTTTCCAACACAAACGGGCGGCGTGCGCCGGACGTGGTGACGGCGCCCGTTTGACAGGCCGTTGAAAACCAGGGTTTTCGACACCCGACTGGTTTCCGCTCATCTCAACTTGCGCGGCGCCTTAGCAGGTTGTTGAAAAACGATGTCCTTATCGTTTTTCAACTCGCAAGACGAAAACGCGGTTTCCGTCTTGCTCCATCAATCAAGCACATAGCGTGCTCGATTGACGCCGGCACATCCCTGTGCCGGGCACAGGTTGTCGAAAAACAAGTTTTTCAACAGTCTGTTAGGCAGCTCAAAACGACGCGACGCGGCAATTCGATTCGGACCGACATGCCGAGCGCCGCGGATGGGCGGGCGCGGAAGATGGTAGGCTGGCCGCCTTTCGATCCCGATCCGGCCGAAACGGCGCGGCGGGATCGGACGATCGATAGCCATGCGGAATACTCGCCATGCTGGAACGCGTCAAAACGATCGCCGAAGGCGAGCCTTACCCGCAGCATCTCGGCATCAAGCTGGTCGAATCAGCGCAGGATCGCGCGGTTCTGTGCCTACCCTACCGGGCCTATCTCGGGCTCGACCGCATGCACGGCGGCGCGATCAGCTCGCTCGTCGACGTCGCGGCCGTCTGCGCCTTCTGGTCACATCCGGATATCGACCCTGACGCGCGCGGCGCGACCGTCTGCTTCTCAATCAACTTTCTGCGCAAAGCGACGGCGCTCGACCTGATCGCGACCGCGACGGTACGCCGCCGTGGACGCAAGATCTGTGTCGCTCACGTCGCGGTGACGACCGATGCCGGCGAGGAAATCGCCGTGGCAACAGTCACCTATATGCTGAGCGACTGATGGAATCGTGCTGACGACAATGGACGTTTCTCAGCGGTTCGAAATGCGTATACTGCCCGCCTGTCTACCCTGGAGCGTGCTCATGAAGTTCAACGCGATCGTGCTCATGTCCGGTTTGTTCATGATTGCTCAATCCGCTGCTGGCGGCGACGCCGTGACGCTCGCGGACGCGATCACGGGCGAACACCGTTCGGCCGTGAACATCGCGCGAAATACATTTCGCCACCCGCTCGAAACGCTCGAGTTCTTCGGCACCCGCCCCGACATGACGGTCGTTGAGATCTGGCCGGGCGGCGGCGGCTGGTATACGGAAGTGCTCGCGCCCTACCTGCGCGAGAAAGGCACCCTCTACGCGGCAAACTACGACGGTAGCACGGGTGTCGATTACTATCGGAAAAATGCGCGGAAGTTCAAGGACAAGCTCGCCGCGCATCCTGATGTCTACGACAAAGTCATCGTGACGGCCTTGACGCCGCCGGCATCGCTACGGGCTGCGCCTGCCGGATCGGCCGACATGGTGCTCACCTTCCGCAACCTCCACAACTGGGTGCGGGGAGATCGCGCCGACGCGATGTTCAAGGCGATGTTCGAGGCATTAAAATCCGGGGGTACCCTCGGTCTCGTGGCGCATCGCGGCAAAGACCACATGACCGGCAAGGCGTGGGCCAGGAAAGGCTATCTCGCCGAAAGCGAGGCGAAGCGCCTGGCCGCAGCCGCCGGATTCAAATGGCTTGCCTCGAGTGAGGTCAATGCGAATCCGAAGGACACCAAGGATTACCCGGAAGGCGTGTGGACGCTGCCGCCGAATTTCCGCACGGGCGATAAGGACAGGGATAAGTACACTGCCATCGGCGAGAGCGATCGGATGACCCTGAAGTTCGTCAAGCCCTGACCGTCGCGGGGATCGCGACGCGAGCCGATGTGAAATTCCTGGAGACCCCGCATGAACGATCTCACGTTTTATACCGCCGAAGTCTGTCCCTACGCCCAGCGCACGCGGATACTGCTCGGGGAAAAGGCGATTGAGCACGAATCGATCGAGATCGACATCGATGACAAGCCCGGCTGGTTTCTCGAGCTGACGCCCGCCGAACGCGTCCCCGTGATCCGTCACGGCGAATTCATCCTGTGGGAATCGGCGACGATCAACGAGTACCTGGATGCAAGCTTTGCGGGACCCGCCTTAAGGCCCGCCGAGGAACGCGGCCGCGCCGTGATGCGTAACGAAATTCGTCATTTCGACAACGTCTTTCTCGCGAGCTTGTACAAGCTTCTCTTCGAACAAGACCCGGCCGACCGGAAACGATTGCGCGCCGCCGTCGAGGACGGGATGCGGTATCTCGAAAGCCGCCTCGAAGCGAACCAGGGCGCAGGTCCTTTCTGGCTGGGAGCGGAATTGTCGCTGGCGGATCTCGCCCTGTATCCCTTCTTCGAACGCCTGCCCGTATTCAACTATTATCGCGAGGTGACGATGCCGGCATCGTGCAAGCGGCTGCGGCGCTGGCTCGACACGATGATCCAACGCCCTGCCGCGGCAGCGACCGCGCACGACCTCGAATGGTTCGTGCCCCGTTATACCGCTTACGCGAGCGGCACGGCACAGGGCCTGTCGGCACAGGCGTTCAGGAGCGGCGCGGCAAACTGAACCGCGAACGAAACATCAATAGGGAAAAATCTCATGAAATTCGGAAAATACGGCGTCTTCGCCTTCGCCGACGTACTCGACGCGGACCAGTGCGCGGAACTGCCCCGTCGCGTCGAGGACCTCGGTTATTCGACCTTGTGGTATCCCGAGGCTTTTAACTACGAGACCTTCGCCATCGCCGGCTACCTGCTCGGCCACAGCGAGAAACTCCAGGTCGCGAGCGGCATCGCCAATATTTATGCGCGCGATCCCGCCGCCGCGGCGATGGGGCACAACTCCTTGAACGCGCTCTACGGCGGGCGTTTCGTGCTCGGGCTCGGCGTCTCGCACGCGCCGCTGGTAGCCGACGTGCGCGGCCACGAATACAAGAAACCCGTGGCGACGATGCGTGCCTATCTCGATGGCATGGACCAGGCGTGGAAGGCACTCGGCAGTACACCCGATAAAAAGCAACTCGTACTCGCCGCGCTCGGCCCCAACATGTCGAAGCTGTCGGCGGAGCGCACGCTCGGCACCTTCCCCTATAACATCACGCCGCAGCAGGCGACGCTGTCACGCGAATACATGGGGTCCGAGGGGGCGATCATCTGCGAGCAAAAGGTTTGCCTGTGCAGCGACCCCGTTAAGGCCCGGGCCGCCGCGCGTGCGGCGCTCGGCGTCTACTTGCCGTTGCCGAACTATTACAACAACTGGTTCCGCCTGGGCTTCGAGAAGAGCGACCTCGAAAACGGCGGCAGCGATCGGCTGATGGATGCAATGGTGCTCTGGGGCGACGCCGATCAGATCAAGGCGGGGCTCAAGGAATATTTCGACAAGGGCGCGGACCAGGTCGTGATCCAGGCGATCAGACCCGACGGCGAGCCGGGACCCGATTGGGACGCGCTGGAGGCACTCGCGCCCTAAGGGGCTGTTAAAAAAACGGCATTTTTCGATAGTCTGTTCCCGGTACATGGATGTACCGAGAACAGCTTGGCTGTGACCTCCGTATCATTCGTCACGCGCCCCGGATAACCGGGGCGCGTGTTCCGCGTCGAGTTCTGTATATCAGGCGTCGCCGTGGGGCACGTTCCCAATCAGGTCGTTATCAGGTCGTTATGGTCGTTATGCGGCGCCCCATCATTATGCGTCGGTGTCACGACGTCATCATGCGGTACTTCTGGCGTGTCGCCGTGCGGCGTTCCGCTGTCACCGTGCGGGGTTCCGAAGTCAGAGTGCACCAGGCCGTCATTGTGCGTATTGTCGTTGTGCGGGTTGGTGTCGTTATGGAACGCATCCGTGTGCGGGGTCACGTCGTCGTTGTGGCCGGCGTCGTCATCATGTCCCACCAGAACATTGAAAGCGTCGGAGTGGGGATTGCTATCGCCGTGCGGAGCGGCCGCATCGTCTGCATGCCCCCCGGCCGTTGGCGCGTTCGCATCCCCATGAAAAATATCGGGGCCATCGCTGTGAGGCACCGGCGGATCGTCGGCATGAAAGGGTATGTCAACGTGGGTAGGACCACTGAATAAATCGTCGTGCGTGGACGCGTCGGAATGCGGCTCGAAGCTGTCGCTGTGCATGGGACCATCACTGTGCGGGCTGGTGTCGACGTGCGGGTTGGTATCCACGTGTGGCTCGAGGGCCATGTCGTCGTGCTGCGACCCTGGGATGTCGGAATGTCCCGCGGAGTCTTCGTGCGTCGGGATCGACACCGCGAAGGCGTCGGTCGGGAACTGCACGGCCGCTATCAGCGGCACGCTCCAGCCCGCTTCCAGCAGCGCGCGGCGGCTGAAGGTTTTCTGGCGCTCGCCGGCGGAGTCGCCGCCAGTTGGGGGACTTTTCTCGCTGTTTTCGTCGTTCTCGATGGTGAGATGAGGGTCTTTGTCCGTCATGATCGTCCCCTTTGCTGGCAGCCGTGGGTTGGCGTTTTACACTCAGATCTACCTCGATTTCCACGCGAGGCCTTGATTTTAGTCATAATTTATTTGCAAGAAACGCGCCAAACGGTAATTTTCCCACTTTTCAAGACCTTGCGATCTTGCCCATACGAGGGCCCTGCGCTATTTGTAAAAAATCTTGACAGTTTCCGTGCACCGGGCCGCGCAGAAACACCGCCGGCGCCTCCGAAATACGAGATATTTCAAATACTTAAACCGGATTCTGCCCGATCTCTACGGTTGTCAAGAATTTTTACAACTTCGTAAGCGCCGATCCGAGTCAATGCGAGCTGCCGACTTTTGGAAACGGGATCATCCACACCGCCACCGCCGCGAGCAGGATGGGCGTCCCCATCACGATGAAATACGCTTCGCGCGACCAACCGAAGCTCATCAGAAGGCCGGCCAGGTAAGGCCCGATCACCGCCCCGCTCCGCCCGAGCCCGATCGCCCAGCCGAGGCCAGTGCTGCGCAGACGCGTCGGGAACAGCCAGGCCGAACAGGTGTACAGACCCACGATACCGGCATGGGTACACCCCCCCAGCAAGCCCGTGATCAGCAGGACCAGATAGACCGGCCCGCCCACGACGTAAGCGAACACGATCATCAAACCCGCTTGCAGCAGGTAAATCGTGACCAGCACGCGGCGTAAACCGTACAGGCCGAACAGGTAACCCATCAGGAGCGTAGCCGCGATCCCGCCCGCGTTCAGGATCGTACCGCCGTAGATCCCGAGTTCCGAACCCATCCCCGCATCGATGATGATCTTGGGCGTCCAGCTCAGCACGAAATACACCACCAAGGTGCACATGAAGAACGCCGTCAACAGCAGCAAGAAACGCCGCCGGTATTCAGGCGCCAGCAGTTCGCTCGCACTCGGCGGCGCGTCGTCAGCGACCTCGCGCGGTGGCATTGCTTCGATTGGATCGAGATGCATTCGCGCGAGAATACGATTCACGCGCGACAGCGCATCGCGCGGACGTCGATCGATCAGAAAATGTACGGACTCGGGCAGCAGCAAGAACAGCAGCGGCATAATGACCAGGGTCGCGAGACCGCCCGCGAGAAACACCGCCCGCCAGCCCCATACGGGCATTATCCAGGCGACGATGACGCCGGCCAGGATGGCACCGATTGGATAGGCGATCATCAACGTACTGATCGCCATGTTGCGATGTTTCAGGGGCGCGTATTCCGCGACGAGGGTATTGATGTTCGGTAACACGCCGCCGACGCCGCACCCCGTGATCACCCTCGCGATGAACAGCCAGGGCGCCGACGCCACGCCGCTGGTCGCGACCATGCCCGTAGCGATCAAGCCGAGGCTCGCGATGAGAACGGGCTTGCGTCCGAATCGATCGGCCAGCGGCGCGATCGTGAACGCACCGATCATCATGCCGATGAGGCTGCCGCTGAACAGCAGGCCGAGTTCGTCGGGAGCGAGCGACCATTCGTCAGCGATCTCCGCGGCGATGAAAGAGATCGCCAGGATATCGAAACCGTCGAGGGCATTGATCGTGCAGCACAGTGCGAGCACCGTAAGCTGCAGGCCCGTAACGGCGCCCTCGGCTATCTGGGTTTCTACGCCCGGTGAGGCGTTTACGGCATCGTCTTGTGAATCCTCACTCAAACGGCGAATCCCTTTCCATTTTTGACGTCGTAGCGGGCGCGGCCGGGCCGTCCCGCCCAAGCGCGGAACCCGAATGTCGATTCTTCGCGATTCAGTCCGGAAACGCTCGATTCAGCGCCGCGGTTACCGCCGCGTGGGCGCCACTCGGTAGAAAACTCCCATGTGCGCTCAGCAAACTGTCGAATCGTAGATCCAGCAAGCGTTCGAACTCGCTTTTCAGCGACCCGCCCTCGCGTGTCATACCCTTGAGCCACAGGGGACCGATGAGCGTCGTTTTGGGAAAGCCTATGAAAGGCATCAGCAATCGCGCCGGCAGGTTGTTGTGACGGTAGTCGCCGTAATTTTGGATTGCGTCGCAGGTCAGCAGTAATCCGTCGCCCTTGCGCAGGAGTAAGACAGATTCGGGTTGCTTCGTGGTTTCGAAACAGAACAACTCGGCGTCGGGGAACGGCAGTTCGCCGCCGGCGGTCAGTTCGTGATCGATGGCGGGTTCCGTGTAAGTCGTGCCGCCCGGCTGACACCAGTGAGCGGGCTTGTAACGCTCGACATAGTAAGGGTCGTCCAGGCCGTGAAAGCAGCCGAGGCGCAGCATGTGCTTGACCTGCCCGAGTGCTTCGAGCTGTTTTTCCCCCGCCTCGTCGAGGCGAAGAGGGTCGACCAAGCTGAGCTCCCCGTCGTTTCGCACGACGGCCATGTTGCGCGTGATCGTCATCAGGGCGTTCATGCGGATACAGCCGCGCACCATGAAAACGTCCTCGGCGATCTCTTCGATCGGGTCGTGTGGATAGATGGGTGCAAAGGCCATTACGCATCTCCTCCGCTTGGCGTGATCTTAAGATCCACATCCTAATCGCAAGACGCGGGGGCTATCAACGCATGTTAGATCAGTGCAGCGTGGGTCCGGATGCACCGAGCCCGAGCAGGCGCTCTTCGAGCTGCGCCCTGAGCGCGGCGTCCGGCGCGAGCGCAAGGGCGCATTCGAGTTCGCGCCTCGCCATCTCCATCGCGCCCAGCGCCGCCCATAACTCGGCGCGATCGACGTGAATCGGCAACGGATCCGGCGTAACAATGAGCTGGTATTCGGTCAGTTCCAGCGCCGCTTCGTGATCGCCGCGCGACCGGGCGAGGGCCCGCAGATTGTTCAACATCCGCTGAACAACGTCGACGGGTGTCGCGTACTCGAAGGCGTTTTCCTCCTCGGCACCGCTCCAGGTCAGCCATTTACGGCGCCCCGCGGCGTCGATCGGCTGCATCTTGAAGGGATCGAACAAACAGCCGTCGAGGGACACCATGAAATGGCCGGGGAAATTGATCCCGACCGCCGTCATCCCGAGACATTCCGCGGTGCCGACGACTACCATCGCGAGCGTGATGGGAATCCCGCGCCGCGTCCTGAGTACGCACTCGAGCGAACTGTTATCGGTTTCGTAATAGGCCTCCGCGCCCGCGAAACCCTGTGCGCGAAGATATTCGACGAGTTCTGCCGGCGCGGCGCCGGATCCCACCGCGCCGCCGAGGCGGCGCAATTCGTCGCGGCACCACTCGACATCGGTGTCGGGCCGCACCATCCTGGCGACGATGAGGGCCCCCTCCACCGCGCTCACCGCGCCGTGTGCAAATGATTTCAGTTCGTCCGCCAGGGGGAGTTCATCCATGTCCACACTATTCTAACCGGGCAGCAGGTCACCAGATCGTTCGATGAATCTGGCATAATTCTGCCACCATTAATCCCGGGGGTAGTCGTTTGGCGGCGACGCGACGCGCATTCCTGCAGTCTTCGCTGATTGTAATGAGCTTGCCCTTGTCTGCTGGTCCCAAGCTCGGAAGTTTCGGCGAAGAGCGGCGCTTGCGCGTGGTGACGGACACTGTTTGCGACGACACGCGACGGTTCGCGACAATGTGTGGACGCCATGTCGAAGCGATCGACGTCGATCCTTCGCGCTGCCTGTCGTCACTGGAAGATGATTTCCGCACACACCGCATAGACCTCGTGTTCGGCCTGAGCTTCGATTCCAATCGCTTCCTGGTTGAACAGATTGCACTGCAATACGCGTTCAGGCGCGATTACCTCGGCATCCACGATTTTCGAAGCGGCCGGTTTTCGCACCGATTGGAAGGTCATGGCCGCTTCGTCGATGCCCTCGGCGACGCAGTGGAGACCAATCCCGCATCCTGGATTGAGGCAATGGCCGCATCGCTGTCTCTGTTGTCCTCGCCCGACAGCACCGAAAAGGCCCAATTGACGGGCGTTGCCCCGGCGCAAGGAACCGGCTCCACCGCGTATCTCGTGTCCTGGTCGCTGCGCCGCGGCTGAAAAAGGGAAAGGTCCATGCTGCCCGAAGGCGTCGTACAGGCCGACTTCGATAATGCCATCGGCGAACTGCGTGACGCACTGAGCCCCAATGCGGTGATCGTACAGGACGATGCCCGATATACGAGTTATACGGATGCCTACACGCCGCGCCAATTAGAAGACAACGCGCCTTCGGCCGCCGTTGCCCCGCTCGACATCGAACAAATTCAGCGGGTCCTGGCGATCGCGCGTAAGTGGAAGATCCCATTGTGGACGGTCTCCACCGGCCGAAATTTCGGCTACGGCGGTCCTGCGCCGCGCAAGGCGGGTTGCATCGTGCTCGATCTCAAGCGCATGAATCGCATCATCGAAGTGAATGAGAAGCATGCCTATGCCGTGGTCGAACCCGGCGTGACCTACCAGGATCTGTACCGGTATCTGCAAGCGCGCGATCTCAAATTGTGGTCGGATCCTTCGGCGCCGGCCTGGGGCGGTGTGCTCGGCAATCTCGCCGATCGTGGCGTCGGCTATACCCCCTACGGCGAACACTTCACCGCGCAATGCGGCATGCAGGTGGTGCTCGCCGACGGCACGGTGGTCGACACCGCCATGGGAACGGTACCGCAGGCCCGGTCCAAACATCTCTACAAATACGGTCACGGACCCTGGGTCGACGGCATCTTCACGCAATCGAATTTCGGCATCATCACCCAAATCGGGATCTGGTTGATGCCGGAACCACCGGGCTACCGTCCCTACCTGATCACGTTCCCGGAAGAAGACGACATCCATCCGATCACCGAGATCACCCGGCCCCTCAAGATCAATATGCTCATCCCCAACGCGGCGACGACCGTCGGTCTGATCTGGGAGGCGGCGGTGAAAGTAACAAAGGCGCAGTATTTCGACGGCCAAGGCGTGATGCCGGAAAGCGCGCGCCGCAAGATAGCTCAAGACCTAGAGATCGGCAGCTGGAATTTCTACGGCGCCTTGTACGGACCCGAGCCGATCATGGACAACAACTGGAAAGTCATCGAGGAAAGCTTTCGCCAGGTCAAGGGCGCGCGCTTTTACTCCGCCGCAGACCGTGCCGGCGATGCGGCCTTCGATTACCGCGCTAAACTCATGCGCGGGATCCCCAATATGACGGAATTCGGATTGCTGAACTGGCTGGGTCCGGGCTCGCACATCGATTTCTCACCGATCTCGCCGGTCACGGGCGACGGCGCACTCAGGCAATTCCACGTGATGCGCGATCTCTGCCACCGCTTCGGTTTCGATTACATTGGCGAATTCCTGGTCGGCTGGCGCGACATGCATCACGTGCTGATGCTGGTGTTCGATCGCACCGACGAAGATCACAAGCGCCAGGTTCGCGAATTGTTCACCGCGCTCGTCGCGGAAGCCGCCCGTGAAGGCTACGGCGAATACCGCACCCATCTCGATTACATGGATGCGATCGCCGCTACCTACGACTGGAACGACCGCGCCCTTTATCGCGCGCACGAAGCCATCAAGGACGCCCTCGATCCGGACGGGATCCTGTCCCCCGGCAAACAGGGCATCTGGCCGGGTCGGTCGCGGAGCACCTGAGCGATGCGATTTTCTTTATTGATCATTAGCGTGGTCACGGTGATCGCGGGTTGCGCCGACGACACCGCGACCGACGCCGGCACGGACAATGAGTCCGGAAGCGTACGCGCCCAGGTCACCCAGGCACCCACGCCAAGTGCTTCGGGGCAGCGCCTCTACGATCACCATTGTGCTGGCTGTCACGACGCCGGACCGGGTCATCCCGGTACCATGCGCCTGGCGTTGCGGCTGGGCGACGGACAGGCCGCCCTGTTGGCGCGCAATGACCTGGCGCCCGCGGCGGTCGAAGAGATCGTGCGTTCCGGCACGCAGATGATGCCGCCGTTTCGCCCGACCGAAATCGTGGACGAGGAACTCGCCGCACTCGCCGCTTACGTCGCACAGAACTACGACGGCGAGTAAGGGGAGCGCTAAGGGCATGCGATCAACCGACGGGATCATCTCGAAAGCCGAAGCGCTTCTGGGCAATGGCCAGGTCCTCGCGATGGACGACGCCCATGCACCCCGGATCGATCGCCTGGCCGGACCTTGGGTGCCGGATACCGCGTGGCCTCAGGCCGTGGTTCAGCCCGCATCGGTCGAAGAGCTACAAGCGCTCGTCAGGCTTGCGGTGGAGACCGGATACAGCCTGTGGTGCACGCCCAACCATGCGGGTAACGGCGCAACCGTCGGCAATCTGGAGCGGCCGTCGTTGCTGCTGGATCTCACTCGCATGGATCGGATCTTGGAATTCGACACCGACTCGGCGTGCGCACTGCTGGAACCCGGCGTCAGCTTCGACCGTCTGCTTGCGCACATTGACGACAAGGGCTTGCCGTTCTGGGTCGACTGCGATCGAAACGGCGCGCATTCCATCTGCGGCAGCATTTGCGAGCGCGCTTACGGCTTCACGCCGTACGGCGATCATCTGCTCATGCAATGCGGCATGGAGGTCGTCCTCGCCAACGGCACGGTCACCCGTACCGGCATGGGTGCACTGCCCAGCAACAATACCTGGCAGTTGTTCAAATATAATTTCGGGCCCTATCTGGACGGACTGTTCTCGCGATCGGACTTCGCCGTCGTGTCTAAGCTCGGCCTCTGGCTCATGCCCGCGCCGCCGGCCTATCATCCCTTCATGGTCACCTTGCCGAACGAGGCCGCGGTCGGCGCTGCCGTCGAATTGCTGCGGCCGTTCAAGATCGAGATGACCGTCCCCAACACCGTGGCGATCAGTCATATCGACAGGGAGCGCGCACTGCTCGATAAGCTTACTGACACGACGGCATCCGACGTCGATGAGCTGGTCCAATCCGGAGCGCTCGGTACCTGGAATCTATACGGCGCGCTCTATGGGCTGCCTGACAACGTCGCATTCGTCTGGGATAGGTTGGGCGACGCGCTGGGATCGCTGCCGGGCGCGAAAGTCTTTTCGGCGAAAGACGGTCGCGACGATGCAGCATGGACGACCCGAACGAAGCTGATGCGTGGTGTTCCCACGTACAGCGATGCGGCTCCGGCCGATGACCCGATGTGGTTCGTAGCGTCCGCCGCCATGGAAGAAACCGACGCGAAGACGATGTTCAGCATCGTCGCGGACGAGCTGGGCAAGACGGATATCAGCTTTCTCGCCGAATTCGCGCTGAGCTGGCGCACCCTGTTCCTGCGCATCGAAGTCCCCTACGGCGCCGCCGATCGTACGGCCAAGCGTGACACAGTCCTGGTCACCATGAAGCGGCTGACCGAGGCAGGCTATGCCATCACGCACGACAGTCCGGATTTAACACGCGCCGTCGCCGAAAATCAGAATGGAACGGGACTCGCGCATCTCTACGATCTCATCGGGCAGGCGCTCGACCCCGCAGGCACGCTCGGCACGCGCGCCGGCTGAGCAGCCGCGCCATAAGGACCATCGATGCCGAATCAAATCGGCGGGAATCTCGACCCGGACGTCGTCGCCGACTTCGGCCGTGAATGGTCGACCTTCGATCAGGCGAACGTCGATGTGGCCGAACTCGAACGGATTTTCGATCGGTATTTCGCGCTGTTTCCGTGGGACGCACTAGGGCCGCATGCGGAGGGTTTCGATCTGGGCTGCGGCAGCGGCCGCTGGGCCCGCTTCTGTGCACCGCGCGTTGGCTGCCTGCATTGCATCGACCCAAGCCGCGCAGCAATCGAGGTGGCGAAACGAAACCTCGCGACGCATTCCAATTGCGTCTTTCATGAAGCCGGCGTCGATGTCATCCCGCTGGACGACCAATCGATGGATTTCGGCTACGCACTCGGCGTGCTTCACCACGTACCCGACACGTTAGCTGGTATCAAAAACTGCGTCGCCAAGCTCAAATCCGGTGCGCCGTTCCTGCTTTATCTGTATTACGCATTCGACAACCGTCCCCTGTGGTTCAAACTGATCTGGCGCGTCAGCGACGGCATGCGACGTGCGATTTCCGTCCTGCCCCACCCGTTGAAATACGCCGCGAGCCAGGTCATCGCCGCCACCGTCTACCTACCGTTCGCGACCGCGGCGCGCGTTCTGGAAAAACGGGGTCGGCCGATCGATCAGCTCCCGCTGTCCGCCTATCGCGACAAAAGCTTCTATACGATGCGTACGGACGCACTCGATCGCTTTGGCACGCGTTTGGAAAAACGGTTCACCAAAGCACAGATCGAACGGATGATGGCAGACGCCGGATTGGAGAAAATTGCCTTCAGTGAACAAGAACCGTTCTGGTGCGCGCTCGGGTATAAGCGCGTTTGAGCTTGGAAGGCCACGGGATTCGCTCAACAGCTTTACGATGATTCGCCCGCATGCGGGCTCCTACAAATCGGACTTCACGTGGATCCGTAGGAGCCCTCTCGTGGGCGAACCGGCAATATCCACACCAACGCGCCCGCTTTCAATTCGGCTCGCATGCGCATTTTTCAGTAGACTGCCTCTCCCGGATCGACCGAACCCCTACAGCAAATACACCTGGCCGCAATGTCTTCTCTAGCCACTCCCGACTGGGACGCCGCCCATTTGCGCGTTGACGCAACAATGCCCGACTGGTTCACCTGGGCTATCGAATCGCCCGTGATATCGCATTTCGTCGATGTCGAAGGCTGCCCCATTCATTATCTGCTGTGGCGCGGTGACGACGAAGACGCCGACCGTCGCGGGCTGTTGTTAGTCCATGGCGGCGGCGCGCACGCCAACTGGTGGCGCTTCATCGGACCGTTTTTCACGCGCTATTTTCGGGTGGCCGCGCTCGACCTGTCCGGCATGGGTGACAGCGGTCAGCGCGAGGGGTACAACGCGGAAGTTCGCGCCGCGGAGATCCGCGCCGTGCTCGACGATGCCGGGTTGGGGCACAAGCCCTTCGTCGTCGGGCACTCCTTCGGCGGCTACATGACCATGCGCTTCGGTGCGAGCTTCGGCGAGGAGATCGGTGGCGCCGTCATCGTCGATTCCCCCATCCGACGGCCCAATGACAGCGGGAGGATTTCACGGCCCGGTATGAGCCGCCAGCGCATTTATCCGAGTTTCGACGAAGCGCTGCGGCGCTTCCGGCTCCTGCCCGCGCAGGATTGCGCAAACGCGTTCATCGTCGAGTACATCGCCCGCCACTCCCTCAAGCCGGTCGATGGCGGTTGGACCTGGAAATTCGACGTCCGTGCCATGGGCACGCGGCGCTGGGGCGAGCCCTTCCACGAGCACCTGCAGAAACTCCGTTGCCGCGCCGGTTTGATCTTCGGACAGAACAGTAAGCTGGTCAGCCGCGACACCGCCGACTACATGTCCGAACTCATGGGCCCGGACGCCCCCATCGTCGAGATCCCTGAAGCGCAGCACCATGTCATGCTCGACCAGCCGATCGCGTTCGTCGCGGCTTTGCGCACGTTGCTCGACGGCTGGGTGCGGGCCGAATAGCTTGGAAGATCGAGATTCCGTCGACGAATGGAATGCCGTAATTCCGGCATAACACGAGATGGACGTAGTCCCCCACCACGGCGTCGATGAAATCAATCTCGGTTCGAGCCGCGATCGGATCGCCCACGATCTCGGAGAGCCCGACAAGAAGGCGCAGGACCGGCACGAGGACGGTGCCGTATCGGAGATCTGGATCTATCGCCTGATGCGACTCGAGCTGTCCTTCGATTCCGACAACGAATACAGGCTTTCGCACATCACGTCCTATCATCCTTTTACGCTAGTGCGCAGGTTCAACCCAATCGGCCTGAGTGAGAAATTCCTGTTGCAGAAGTTTCCGCACCTCGATCTCGAGGTCGAGATCAACGACGATGAAAAGTATTACACGGACCGGATCCTGGACCTGACGTTCGGCATCGCGCGCGCGAAGGTCGTGAGCGTGACCGTGTTTCCCGAATACGACGAATCGGGGCAACATATTATCTGGCCCGTTAAAATGGCTGACCGATGATGTCCTAACGGAATGTCGAGAAACGATTTCCTGTCGTTTCACTGATCAGTTCGATAGGCCGGTAGCGACTTTCTTAGGGGCTGGGGGTTTGACGCCCGTTTTCGGACCCATAGCGATCCTTGGCACGGCGTTAATGATTCTCAATTAAAAAAACGTTTCTGCGGAAACGCGTTGTGCCCGAGAGCGACCAGACATTCGGCTGCGACAACCATCCGCGGTGCACAGTCGATCCGCCGTGTGTAAACTGTTCGCAGGGGGGACGATGTCCGACATCCGCCAATGGCTAGATGACCTGGGTCTCGGCCAATACGCCGATACGTTCGAAGAGAACGAAATCGGTCCGGACCTGTTGTCACGCCTGTCCGACGAGACCTTGGAAAAGCTGGGCGTCGGGGTCATGGGCCATCGCATCCGCATACTAGACGCCATTGCCGCGCGATCGGGTGATAAGGGGCAAACCTATAGCCAATCAACACCGCAAGTCGCAAAAGCTGTACCAGGCATACCGGCGGTAACCGATGCCGAGCGCCGCCAGATCACCGTCATGTTTTGCGACCTCGTCGGCTCGACGGCGCTTGCGGAGAAACTCGACCCGGAGGATCTTCGCGAGTTGTTGGCGGCTTATCAAAAGGCCGCCGGGGCGGTCATCGAACGCTACGAAGGGCACGTGGCTCAATATTTGGGCGACGGACTGATGGTCTACTTCGGCTGGCCGAAAGCACATGAGGACGACGCCGGGCAAGCGGTGCGCGCGGGTCTGGAACTCATCGAGGCCGTCAAGACTGTCGAGGCCTCCGACCCCTTGCAGGTGCGGATCGGAATCGCGACGGGGCCGGTAGTGGTGGGCGAGACTGGCGCGGGCGATGCGTCGGTGCCCAAGGCGGCAGTGGGTGAGACACCGAATGTGGCGGCGCGTATGCAGGGGCTCGCGGGGCCGGACGAGATCATCATCGCGCCCACGACGCGGCGGCTCGCCGGCGGTGCTTTTGACTACAACGACCTGGGCGAGCAGGACCTCAAGGGTATCGCGGAGCCGCTTCGCGCCTGGCGGGTGGTGCGCAAAAGTGCGGTCCAGGGTCGCTTCGAGGCGCGCACTCAGGGCGGGCTCACTCCCCTGGTGGGCCGTGACAGCGAAATCGCGTTGCTGCTCGAGCGCTGGGCCGAGGCCAAAGAAGGTGAGGGGCAGGTGGTGCTGTTATCTGGTGAGCCCGGCATCGGTAAAAGTCGGATCACGCAAGTGCTCCGGGAGCAGATTGCCAGCGAGCCCCACACCCGGCTCCGCTATCAATGCTCACCCCATTACACCAACTCCGCGTTCTATCCGGTCATCGATCAATTCGAACGTGCCGCGGGCTTCGCGCGCGACGATGCGCCGGAGGCCCGGCTCGACAAGCTGGAGGCGATGTTGGCGCAGGGGACCGAGAACGTGGCTGAAGCGGCGCCCTTGTTCGCGGCCCTGCTGTCGCTGCCGATGGAGCGCTACCCGCCCTTGAATCTGAGCCCGCAGCAACAAAAGGAAAAGACCTTCGAGGTGCTGGCCGAACAGGTAGTCGGGCTCGCGCGGCACGACCCGGTGCTGATGATCTTCGAGGACGTTCACTGGAGCGATCCGACGACGCTGGACGTGCTGGGAACGATCGTTGACCGGCTTCAGGATGCGGCCGTGTTGTTGGTGATCACCTACCGGCCGGAGTTCGAACCGTCGTGGGGCGGCTACAGCCATGTCACGTCGCACTCGCTCAATCGCCTCAGCCGACGGCAAGGCGCCCGGATGGTGGCAAAGGTGACCGGCGACAAAGCGCTTCCCGAGGAGGTGCTCGACCAGATCGTCGCCAAGACCGACGGGGTGCCGCTATTCGTCGAGGAACTGACCAAGACCGTGCTGGAGGCGGGCCTTGCCGTAGGTCGGCAGAGACACGGCGTGGCTGAATCTATGGTGGCGATCCCGGCGACATTGCAGGACAGCCTGATGGCGCGACTCGACCGGCTTGAATCGGGTAAAGAGATTGCGCAGATCGGTGCCTGCATCGGTCGTGAGTTCAGCTACAGTCTGATAGCCGCGATAGTACCCGGCGACCTTGCCGGTCTCGACGATGCGCTGGCCCAGTTGACCGATAGGGAGCTTTTGTATCGGCATGGCCGCCCGCCCGATGCGACTTACTCGTTCAAACATGCCTTGGTGCAGGAGACCGCTTATCAAAGCCTTTTGAAAAGTCGCCGGCGACCGATCCACGGTCGGATCGCGGACGCACTGCAGAAGCAGTTCGGCGAAATCATCGAGACCGAGCCCGAGTTGCTTGCGCATCACTACACTGAGGCCGGGCTCATCAAGCAGGCCATCCCCTATTGGCAGCAGGCGGGTGAGCGTGCAGTGCAGCGCTCGGCGAATGTCGAGGCCATTGGCCACTTCACCAAGGCGCTCGATATGCTCCAGACCCTGCCCGACACCCTGGAGCGCAATCAGCAGGAACTTACCGTGCAAGTGGCCTTGGCAGTGCCGCTAGCGGCCACCACGGGCTTTGCTTCACCAGAAATGGAACAGGTCTACACGCGGGCGCGGGAACTGTGTGAGCAGGTGGGGGAGACTCCACAGCTCTTCCCGGTGGTGTATGGTCTGTGGGACTTTTACTTAGTACGAGCAGAATACAAAGCAGCGCACGAGGAGGCACAGCAGCTCCTCGCTTTGGTCCAAGGTGCGGAGGACCCCGGTCTGCTCCTGGAGGCGAACCGGGCAACGGGGGCCACCCTGTACTACATGGGAGAGTTCGTTTCTGCCCGCGAACACCTCGAAGCGGCGATGGCCCTTTACGACCCTCAACAGCACCGTGCTCATGTTGCCCTGTATCGGCAAGACCCGGGGGTTGCATGTTTCTCCTATAGCGCTTGGAATTTATGGTGTTTGGGCTACCCGCAGCAAGCCCTCGAGAAAATGCACCAGGCGATTACCTTGGCTCGGGAGTCCCTTCACCCCTTCAGCCTGGCCTGGGCCCTGAACTTCGCTGGCCGAGTCCATGAGTTTCGCCGGGAGGGTCCAGCAGCCCAGGAGCGGGCTGAGGCAGTCATTGCGCTCGCTACTGAGCAAGGATTTGCTTACTGGTTGGCGTGGGGAACTGTGATACGGGGCTGGGCACTGGCCGCCCAGGGACAGGCCGCGGAAGGGATGGCGCAGATTCGCCAGGGCCTGGCTGCCATCCGGGCGACAGGCACAGCAATTGCGCGATCGCAAGATCTTGGCCTGCTAGCTGAGGCGCAACGTACGGTAGGCCAGGCTCGGGAAGGGCTGGCAACGGTGGCCGAGGCCTTGGCGTTGGTGGAGCAGACCGAAGAGCGCTTGTACGAGGCGGAATTGTATCGGTTGAAGGGTGCGCTGACCCTACAGTCTCAAGCTGCGGGTCAACAGTCTGAAATTGAAAAGGAAGTGGAGGCCTGTTTCCAGCAAGCGCTCGATGTTGCCCGCCACCAGCAGGCCAAATCCTGGGAACTCCGCGCCGCAACGAGCCTCGCCCGGCTGTGGCGGCGGCAGGGGAAGACGACCGAAGCTCACAAATTGCTCTCCGATATTTACAACTGGTTCACTGAAGGCTTTGACACCAAAGATCTGCATGAGGCAAAGGTGTTATTGGAGGAGTTGGAATAATGCAAGCGCGTTTGCGAATGTCTCCTTTGATGGAGGTCAAAACCATGCAGGTCGACGGCGGTTGCCACTGCGGCCACAGCACTTGCGGACACCCACTGCGACGATCAAATGACGAGGGAGAAATCCGATGAGCCTAGACGAAAAATATATCCAGGAAGCTGCCGACCGAATCATGATTCAGGACCTGCTCGGCCGTTATGCTTTCGCCGCGGACTACGGTAAGGGCGATCCCGAATCCTGGGCGGCGCTGTTCATCGAGGAAGGCCGCTTCGAAATCCCGGAAATTTCCCTGGTCGTCGCGGGCAGGGCCGCGCTGATCAAGTTCATGGAAGGTCTGCATCGCACCGTTCCCGGTTTACACCACGTGATGAGCAACTTCGTCATCGACATCGACGGCGACCGGGCCCGGGGGAAATGCGAACTCAACGAATTCATGCTGCGGCCCGAAGCGATCTACAACAATCTGCACGGCTGGTATGAGGACGACTACGTACGGGTGGACGGACGCTGGTATATCAAAGTACGTCGGGTGCATCTGCCGGATGACACGCGCTCCGTCGCCTCAAGCGGCAGAGTGGGCGAGTATTTCAAGGATTTCTTCGATATGTGCAAGGAATTCAACAAGTCCTGAGAGATTGTCGAAGCGCGCGTAGTGGACTGCGTGCTGGGGACACTAATCGTACTAGGCGTAGCTCGAATCGAGCACAGCAGTCGACCGACCGTGAATTGAAGCCTGAAAGACCGAGAGGAAAGCCGGAGGGTTTGGACTAAATACGTATACTGTCTGAATTCTTCCCCGGATCGATTCCTCTCCTACGGAAAACACCATGCATTTGAGTACAGATCGGATTCTCACGACACACGTCGGCAGCCTGCCGCGCCCGGAACGCCTCGCCGATCTTCTCCTCCAGCGCGAATCCGGTGAAGCGATCGATGAAGCATCGTTCGCAAAACAGGTGAGCGCCGCGGTGCACGACATCGTGCGCCGGCAAGTGGAGGCCGGCGTCGATATCGTCAGTGACGGCGAGATGGGTAAGATCGGTTATTCGACTTATATCAAAGACCGCTGTTCCGGTTTCTCGGGCGACAGCCCGCGTAAACCGCCGGCCGATCTGGAGCGGTTCCCAGCGTTTATGCAACTGTCAGCGCAGCGCAATCAGGCGCCGGCGATCAAACGCCCGATGTGCACCGGGGAAATCACGGTCACGACGCGCGCACCGCTCGAAACCGATATCGCGAATTTTCGTGACGCGCTTCAGGACGGCAGCGCCGTAGAGGGTTTTCTGAACGCTTCTTCGCCCGGTGTCATCAGCGCCTTTCTACCCAACGAGTATTATCCCAGTGAACAGGATTATCTCGAGGCCCTGGGCCGCGCGATGCGCGAGGAATACGAGGCGATTCACGCCGCGGGCTTCGTGATCCAGATTGACTGTCCTGATCTCGCGATGGCTCGTCACACGCAGTACAAGGGCCTGAGCGACGACGAATTCGTCAAACAGGCTGAGCGACCGGTCGAGGTACTGAACGACGCGCTGCAAAACGTGCCCCCCGAAATGTCGCGTATGCATATCTGCTGGGGCAATTACGAGGGGCCGCACGACCGCGATATCCCGCTCGGTAAAATTGCCGGTGTGCTGTGCAAGGCCAGACCGCAGGTCATCAGTTTCGAGGCGGCTAACCCTCGACACGCCCACGAATGGAAGGTATGGAGCGAGATCGACCTGCCCGCGGACAAAGTACTCATGCCGGGGGTGATCGATACTTCGACCAATTATGTCGAACATCCGGAATATGTGGCCGAACGCATCTGTCGCTTCGCCGATATCGTTGGCCGGGAGAGAGTGCTGGCGGGAACCGATTGCGGCTTTGCCACGTTCGCGAAGTTTGGCCGCGTCGACCCCGATATCGTCTTCGAAAAACTGAATACGCTGGCCGCGGGCGCAAAGATCGCGTCCGAACGATTGTGGTAGCCCGTGATGTCCGGCGAGGAAATACGCGGGCTAGCGGTCAAACACCTCCATGCGCACGATCTCCGATAGGGCGATCGAGTAATGGCCGCCGCCCTCGGACTTGTCGCGCTTTAAGGTGATCGAGCCACCTTCCACGACAACCAGCCGGTTGCGTTCCCGACTGCCGTCAGCAAGCGTCACGCGTACCAGCTTGCCGATGTGTGCCGGAGCGTCAGCAATGGCGACATCGCGCAGGGCATAGTAAACGGGAGGCGGGGCACTACCGTCCGTCGGCGCCGGTGCGGGTTTGGGTGCGGGAGTAAACGCAGCGTCCGGTGCGGCGGGCTCCGGCGTCGCCGCATCATCGAACTCCTGGCAAAGGTCCATGAGTTCCGACAGTGCCTCGAAGCGCGCCTGCTCGGCCGGGTCGGTATCCAAGGTGCGGCTCTCAAGGGCGGCCATCATGTCATCCATAAGCTCGGGGACTATTGCATCGACACAGTCTTTTTCGGTGCATTCACATAGTTGATCGATGCCGCGCTCAAAGCGTGCGAGCGCCTCGGCATCACCGCTGTCCATACCCGGCATCAACTCGCCCATGCCAATCATCGCAACGAGACCGGCAAGACCGATGCCAAGCACGGTGGCAAGCGCTATGCCGATCCCGAAGATAATCGCCATGTTGACCACGGTGGCGATCAATAAAATGCCGAAGGCACGCAATCCACTGGTGCCGAGCAACCGCGCGAAGATGACGATCGGCACACCAATGGCCGCTATCACAGCGACGATCACGACGACCAGTCCGACCATACCCGGCGACAAAGCAGCGGCGATGGACCCGCCCCCGGCGATCATCGCGGCGACCACATAGGAGAGCAGCAGCGCGGCGAAGCATCGCCCCCAACTGTTGCGCTCCGCGTTCAGCCACCCAGCCACGAGTTTCACCGACAGCACGGTAATGAACAGCGAGAAGATTACCGAACCGAGGCCGATCAGTATGTCCATAAGCCCTCTCCTCTCGCTGTGGTTGGCCCAATGGTGCACTCTGCACCATCCAATGCCGTCTCCAGATAGGTTTGTATATCGATTCGGATTACCAATTATACGCGTCGGTGACAACAGAGAATCAATTGCTTATTTATTTGTGACCGACCCCTTTGTTGGAAGATGAAACGATTGAGCTTGCGGGGAATGAAGGGTGCGCGTGACGAGTCCCTACTCACCGCGACAGCGCAAATCTAGACATTCAGATTATAAGATTCGTTCCTGAACGGACACTCCCTCAACGGCGCGTTTACGCCAAACGACCGACGTATGAGTACACTCGGGAGAATTCGTGAAGATAATCGTTCAAGTAGCGCCGCTGCTCGTCACTTAGCCGATCAGGCGCGATGTCTTCGGCCGTCTCAGTACCGAGACTGGAATCCATGTGCTGCAAAAAAAACAGCGTGACATCTTGGTCTTTGATAAGCGACCTCAGGATCACATGCTCGACACCTGCTCCCGACATGTCGAACACGTAGCCCGCGAGCACGGCATGTAAGGGTTGCCCCGCAAGTTGTGCCAGCGTAAATACTTCCGCCGGCCCCTTCGGCGGAACAAACGGGGGATAGTCCGGCGCCGGATGTACGGGAACATTGACCAGCCAGTTTAGGTATTCGTCTGCAAGGCCCACATCGCGACCACCCTCGACAAGAATATTCCGGTAGCGGAGCGAGGGCTTGCCCTCCGATTGTAATTTCGCTGGCATTCCTACATAGGCGTAAGCCGTCTTCGTGTCACCTCGGTAGGTCCGAACTTCCAGCTCTCGCCGCTCATAGACCACACCGAGCCCCTCGAACCGATCCAGGGACTCCAAATATTCATCTTCGAACGCGTAGAGCGCACCATGAACGGCGATACCCGTCGCAGGCACAATGTTGGCAACGCAACCCTCGAATGGAAACGGGTGTGCGAGGTTGAAGGCGAGGCGCCAATCTTTGAGAAGCGCGGGTTCGGAGCTACGCGATTCAACGCCTTTGACGCGTAGGTTCACCCGGCGCATATTCGAGCCATAGCCGAAGTACTGGATCATGGTGCGCCGAATGCTATCGCATTCACCATCCAGGGTTTACGGCACGCAAGCCGCTCATTTCGCGAAATATGAAAAGGAGATCGGCCTACCGTCACCTATTTCTCACAGGTCGTCTAGCGGGGTAAGCGAGCCGACTAACAAGAATTCCTGCGTGACGCCCAGGCTCACCTGCACCTGCCGGCGCGACCAGGACACGATGGGGGCAACGGTTTTAGATCGCGCGTAGAACGAAAAGATCCTCGGCAGCGGAAGGCCGTGGCGACACCTGGCAGCCGCTTAGCAGCTCGCCAGCACCCGCCCGAGTCGGGCGATTGCCTCGGCCACCGCGTCCCCACTTTCGGAGGCGTAGCACAGGCGAAAAAAGCCCGGCTCGTTGATGCGGCATGCTTCACCCGGGGTAAGGTTGACGTTCGCCTCGTCGAGGAAGCGTCGCCACAGTCCGCGCTCCGCTTCCCAGCTGGGGGATGCGAGGTACGCGCGAAGATCGCAGATCAAGAAGAAGGCGGCCTCAGCAGCAAGGTAGGTGATGTCTAGCGCATCGAGCGCACCCGTCACGCGCCGATAGGCTTGCCCTAACTTCACCCGCATGCCAGCGATGTGCTCGTCAACCACGGCGTCATCCGCGACCAATTCCGATAGGAGGTGTTGAGTGTGGCTGGAGCAGGCCGACCAGTAGGCCAAACCCCCTACGGCCTCGAGCACGGCTTGGTTCTCGCTGATCAGCACTCCGCAACGCAAACCGCTCGCACCGAAGTCCTTGGAGAAGGCCCAAACGATGTGCACACCGTCTCCCAATTGGGGGCGAAGCGAGGCGACACTAACGAATTCGCGTTCCCCGAAGACCGACAGGGCGTAAATCTCATCCACGATTAGCTGGATGCCTCGACGCTCCGCGAAATCGACGATCTGCAGCACCTCATCGCGCGTGTATACCTGCCCCAGGGGATTGTTTGGAGACGTGAACAGGAGGGCCTTGATCGGACAGTCCGCCGCTTCCATTGCCGCATCCAGGCGCGCTGGCGTGAGTCGAAAATCATCTTCACTCAAACAGTCCACCGGAACGATGTTGAGCCCATCTCGTGTTTCGAGATCGGGCCAAAAACCCGCGTAGCTGGGCGTTGGGATCAGCACCCCATCGCCAGGATCGCATATTGCGTAGCAAAGCAATTCGAGCACCGTGCCCGCACCTGCGACTACAGCGAGTTGATCGGCATCAAAGGCCCGCCGCAGAAAACTACGTCCCATGAACGACGCGAGGCGTTGCCGAAAAATCAGGTTCCCGGTCATCGCGTCGTACCCGAGCACGCGCGCCGGCACCTCGTAGCGAGCCAACTGCGCGATCAGGGCTTCGTTGTGTAACTTGTTCTCGGCGATGCACAAGTTGATGTACGCCTCGGGATGCATTTTCCGATCCCACGGTTTACCGGCACGTGCGAAGTGCTCGGCAATGTAGAGTGGGATCGGTGAGGAATCGACGAGGCGCCGGCCACGACGCGAGAGTTTGGACATCTGGGTTTCCTCGGCGTATGGAAGTTCAGGGAACTGATCCATCGTCCGCTGCAATTACGCACGCATCGTCGGTGAATCCATCAGCGTCCTCGCGGATTGCCTCGCCCAGGCACATCCCCATGAGGCCTTGATTGAACACATCCATGATGAATTACCCCTTCTGACGACCTCCTAGGTTCTGCATAATGTTCGATCATCACGGTTGACGATGAGGCCCTTCAAAAGTTGCCTTAAGGTCAAATGTATTGAATAAGGCCGGTTCGCCGTAAGTCGTGACATGCGCAGCACAACGACCCCGTGGGGTCGCCTGAAAGCGACGATAGGTATTCGGGAGTATAGGACGAATAACTGCGCAAGCTCCGAATTCTGGAAATAGTGAAATTGTTCGTCCTATACTCGGCTGACTGATTCCGTCCCATAACGCCCTACGTAAAGGATATCGCGCATTTCGACAATTGATGATGGAGGCCAACACCATGCAAGTTGACGGCGGCTGCCACTGCGGCCATATCACCTACCGTGCGGACATCGATCCCGAGCGGGTCGTCATCTGTCACTGCACGGATTGCCAGGCTCTTTCGGGATCGGCCTACCGGTTCGTCGCGTTTACTCGCGAAGACGCCTTGGAGATGTTGACCGGCGAATTGAAGATTTACGTCAAGGTCGCCGACAGTGGACGCGAGCGGGCGCAGGCGTTTTGCCCGGAATGCGGTTCCGCGATTTATGCCACTTCGACCGACGAAGGTTCCAAGGTCTACGGATTGCGCGCAGGCACGATTGTCCAGCGCGCAGAACTCGTGCCGCGCCGTCAGATCTGGCACCGTTCCGCATTGAACTGGGTCGAGGACCTGCGGGCCTTGCCGCGTACCGCGGAGCAATAGTGAGACGGACGGGACCGCGTCACGGTTCATCCGCCCGTGGGTGAACGACGTACTCTTTATTCGCCCGTCCGTTGCAGTTCATTCAAGGCCCTGAGGCTGTAGGTCGTCTCGAACGGCGGCCTGACCGGTACGCCGTAGCCTCGTCCGATGTCGCGCAGGCGATCGGTCGTCGATAGGTCGAGCAGCGCCGCGTCGACGCGAAGACGAAGTTCACTGTCCGCCTCTCGTGTCGCGGCGTGCAGGTTCCAGCGCACAGCGGCCGGTGGACGATAGTCCGCCGACAGCGTGCATTGGCGGTTCCCCGTTCGATGGAGCTGCCAACCGGCGGCCGGTCCCCACAACAGACCCGCTTCCGCTTCGCCCGCGGCAATCCCCTCGAGCGCCGCGGCAACCTCGAAATACGTCTGCGGTTTCGCCTGGACCATAAGTAGCGCGAAATGCGCGACGGTCTGCGATTGGATCGCAACGGTCTGTTCGCGCAAGCCGCGCAACCCGGATGGCAGATCATTTCCGCATCCGATCAGTTCAAAAGCGGCGCCGTAATACGCCTCACCGAGCACGAGGCTGCCGTCGCCGCCTAATGTTTCGGCGGCCGGTCCGGGCATGCTGAAGATGAGGTCACAGTCGCCTCGCGCGAGTTTCTGCAACGGAAAGTCACTCTCTTCGATTTCCTGGATGTCGGCGGGGTTGTCCGTCCAAACCCATTCGAACGGCCGCTCGAGGATGCGCGCGACGGCGCTCGCGGTGTCCAGATCGAATCCCGCGTTTTCCGATCGTGACGCGTAGGGTAGGTTGTTGGCAAGCAGGCAGACTCGCAGTGCCTGAAGGTCATGCGTGTCGACCTGCGCCAACGCGTTTCCGAAGAAAAGGAAGCACGACAAAGAAACTACTACGCCACAGCACAACACCAGCCTGTGGCGACGGGCGTTGCGCACGCTTATTCGGGCAGTGCGAAGACGACCAGCGTACTGCCGAGCGTGCGCCTCGGCACCTCACCGACCAGGGTGACCGCGAGTCCGCCGCCGCCGCTGCCGATGGCGACGTACTGCCGGCCGTCGATCGTATAGGTGATTGGTTGACTGCGCACGGTGGAGCCCGTCTGGAATTTCCACAACACCTCACCCGTGGTGTCGTCCAGCGCGAGCGCATAACCTTGCTGGTTGCCGCTGAATACCACCCCGCCGGCCGTCGCCAATGCACCGCCAACCAGCGGATAGGGATCTTCATAGCGCCACTTGACCTCACCGGAGGCCGGATCGATCGCGGAGATGTGGCCGTAGGATGAGCCGTCCTCACCCTGCATGACGCCCGGGCCGCCACCCCAGAACGGCGTGCCGTTCACGAACACCGTGACCGCCTTTTCCATCTTCCCGCAGCTTTCGATGGTCGGCACGTAAACGAGCTTCGTCGCCGCGCTGTAAGCATAGGTGAAAGAACCGTTGTTACCACCGACGTTACCGGGACAGATATATTCCGGGTTACCGCCGTCCATCGGCACGTATTGCTCATCGACGATGGGACGGCCATCTTCATCCAACCCTTTTGCCCAGTTCAAGTGATCGACATATTGCATGGCATGCAGAAACTTACCGTTCTTGGCATCGAGCACGTAGAGATAGCCATTGCGGTTGGGCTGTACGACCGCGTGGACAAGCTGCCCGTCATGCAACGTGTCGACGACGATGAGGCCGTTGGTGGCGTCGTAATCCCACACGTCGTGCGGCGTATACTGAAAATACCATTTCATCTCGCCGCTATCCGGATCCAGCGCCAGGACTGAATTGGAATATAGATTATCGCCCGCGCGCGGGTCGCCGTTCCAATCGGGCGAGGGGTTGCCGGTCGGCCAGTAGAGGAGATCGTTCACCGGGTCGTAGCTGCCCGTAACCCAGGGCGGACCGCCGCCCGTCTTCCAGGAATCGCCGGCCCAGGTTTCGACGCCGGGCTCGCCCGCGACGGGAATGGTGTAACGTCGCCAGCGCCGCTCGCCGGTCGCAACGTCGAAGGCATCGATGAAACCGCGCGCGCCGTACTCGCCGCCCGCGATCCCGATCATGACGAGACCCTTGACCACCAGGGGCGCAGCCGTGGCACTGTATCCCTCTTTGTAATCGTCCAACTCAACGTTCCAGACAACCTCACCGCTCGCCCTGTCGAGCGCCACCAGGCGCGCGTCGAGCGTGGCCATGAACACCTTGTCGTCAGCGATCGCCACGCCGCGATTGGTCGGTCCACAGCAAATCCTCAGGTCGCTCGGCATCTCGTGCTCGTAATGCCACAGGCTCTCGCCGGTGCGGGCATCGAGCGCATAGAGATTGTTGTATGACGCGGTGAAATAGAGGATGCCGTCGGCGACGATCGGCGCCGATTCGAGCTGCCCGGGGACACCGGTCTGGAACAGCCACGCGGCCTGCAATTTCTTGACGTTGTCGCGGTTGATGTCGGCGAGCGGACTGTAGCGCCAGTTTTCGAAATTCCCGCCGTACATGAGCCAGGACGACGGGTCGTCCGTTCCTTTCGCTAGCCGTTCGGCGGTAACCGACGCAAGCTCCGATGCCTTCGAATCGGCATCGTTGGCGCCGACGCTCGCGAGTCCGGCGACGAAGAACGTAACGAGGAGGTAGCTGACGATCGTCCGAGTGCTCATGGTGTCCGTGATCCTTTTGATTCTTGCCAGGCTCGGGACAATTGTATGGGAAACAAACGGTCAAGAACGAGTTTCATGGGCGGGCCGTCTTCTGGCCATCGAAGGATTCTGCGCGGTCGAAAAAACACACTGGTACTACGCCGGCGGCCGCCACTCGGCCGGCGCCTCGTCCAACTCGCCGATCAAATGGGAGAGTTCGGATCGAATTTAGGTGGCCGTTTCTCACGATACGAACGCACGCCCTCGACCGCCTCGTCGGTGGTAAAGCCGAGCATTTCGAGCGCGGTCGAGGCATCGAAAGCCGGTCCCGCCATCCGGTACCAGTTGTTGAGTGCGTACTTGGTCCAGCGGATCGCACTCGGCGCGCCGTCGCGCAGCCGTTCGGCGATTTCCAGCGCCTTGTCCTGCAGCGCGTCGTCTTCGACGCAGAGCGACACCATCCCGATCCGCTCCGCCTCCTCGCCGCTCATCGGCTCGCAGAGCAGAAGGTAATACTTGGCCTTCGCCATGCCACACAGCAAGGGCCAGTTCATGACGGCCGAATCACCGGCCGCCACCCCCAGTCGGGTATGACCGTCGACGATCTTGGCCGATTTGCCCGCGATCGAGATGTCCGCCAACAGACCCGCCACCAACCCGGCACCGACGGCCGCACCGTTGATCGCCGAGACGATGGGCTTGGAACAATTGATGACGTTGTAGACGAGGTCACGCGCCTCTTTCCAGGAGCGCACGCGGGCTTCGGACTTCTCCAGCATTTCCTCGATCAGTCCGAAGTCACCGCCGGCGGAAAACGCCTTGCCCTTGCCAGTCAGGATCACGGCGCTGACGTTGGGATCCTCGTCGATCTCGCGCCAGATATAGGTCAGCTCGCGGTGTCCGTCCTTGTCCAGTGAATTGTAGGTTTCGGGTTTGTTGAAAGAAATGCGCAGGATCCGATCCGCAGGTGAATCGAGGTCGAGCGCGTGGTAATCGGCATAACGGTCGAGCATGGGGGGTCCTTTCTTGGTTGTTAAGAATCGGAATTCTCTCAGCTTGTAGGAGCCTGCTTGCGGGCGAATTCGTCCAAAAATCGCAGCACGCACCGATCGAAGGGTTCAGGCTGTTCAACGAACGGCCAATGTCCCGCCCCGGGGATGATCTCGAGCCGGCAATCAGGCAGCTTATCGCGAAAATATTCGTGGTACTTGACGGGCGTGAACGCGTCCTCGTCGCCGCATACGGCGAGGCTCGGGACCAAGATATCCGGCAGCCGGCTCATGAAATCGAAACTGTCATCGGCGATCCAGTCTTTGTATGTGACCTCGGGGTTGCATGCCCCGCGCAAGATGTCGGTCTCATCAACGACGGCCTGCGGCGTGCATTCAGCGAAGCCGCGGCGCGGATCGCGCGCGGCGACATCGCGCCCAGCCGCCGTCTGCCGGGCAGCCTCGATGATCGCGGGGTCGACGCGCAACCGCGCGCCCGTATCGATCAGCAGCAAGCCTTCGACGAGCTCGGGGAAGTACACCGCCATGGCCAACGCGATGCCGCCGCCCAGTGAATGACCCGCGACGACGCAGCGTTCCCAGCCGAGGTGTTCGATAAGACCGGCGGTGAAAAACGCATGATCGGCGACGCCGCGAAATCCCGAGCCTTCCGACGCCCCGTGCCCGGGCAAATCGATCGCGACCACTTCGTGCGCGGCGGCGACCGCCGCCAGATGGCGTTCGAATACACGGCCGGTACAGCCGGTGCCGTGTATGTAGATGACTCGGCCACGGCCGTCGCCCGATGGGGGCCGGCGGTGATCGTAGGCGATCCGTAAGCCTTCGATGGACGCGTAGTTCATAGCATTAAGAAGCCTCTGAATAAGTCATGGTGCGTCTGAATGGTTCATGCAATGGTGCAGATCAAGGCACGGATCGCAGGCCATGGCGGGGACTATGGGCAAAGTTCGTAACGTAAGACTCCGCGATTTCATGGGCCAGGCAGATGTGCCATGACTTATTCAGAGGTTCCGTAACTCATCCCCGTTCGCCTGCAGCGCGATACACTAAGAGTCTGCCCTATCTCGTGACGATTGCAAAACCTTCGGATTTATTCGCCCGACAATAAGATAAAGAGGAGACACGCGATGCCCGATTTACTCGTTGACACCCAGGCCGGTGTTGCCACCCTGACCTTCAACCGCCCCGATGCGCGAAATGCCTTGAGCATGGAAATGCGTTCGATGCTGCGCGATACGCTGCATGATGTCGAATGCGACGATCGCGTACGCTGTGTAGTCATACGCGGCGCAGGGGATCATTTCATGGCCGGCGGGGATGTCAAAATGATGTCTCAGATGCTCGATGAATCGCCCGAAAACCTCCGCACGCAGTTCATCCACCGCATACACGAGCTGCACCCCATCATGTTCGCCATGCGCCGCATGCCGAAACCGATCATCGCGAGCGTCGCCGGCGCGGCGGCCGGCGCCGGCGTCAGCATGGCCCTGGCCAGCGACCTCATCATTGCCGATGAGAACGCATTTTTCACCCTCGCTTACTGCCACATCGGGACCAGCCCGGACGGCTCGGCCACGTTTCATCTACCGCGCGCAGTCGGCATCAAGAAGGCCATGGAAATCGCCCTGCTGGGCGATCGCTTCGATGCCGCGACGGCCCAATCCATCGGGCTCATCAACTTCGTCGCGCCGGCCGGAACCCTCGAGGCCGAAACCGCGAAACTCGCCCAACGCCTCGCGAACGGGCCGACTCACGTCTACGGCAACACCAAGCGGCTCTTGTACCGCTCGCTCGAAAACGAATTCGAATCGCAGTTGCAAATGGAGGGCGAATGCTTCGCCGACTGCGCGACGCGCGGGGATTTCAGGGAAGGCGTGAGGGCTTTCGTCGAGAAACGGAAGCCCGCGTTCACCGGCAGCTAATCGTCGAGCTTTCTCAGATCGTGCGCTTCACCCGTCGACCCGCGCGTTACCCCGACCATGCCGGAGCCGCGCGCCGAGATCGCGGTGAACTTCTTGGATAACTCCGGCCCGGCCGCTGTCAGGCCGCCGTCGACCACCAGCGTTTCGCCGGTCACGAAGCGTGCATCGTCGGTCGCGAGAAACAGGGCGGCACCGGCGATGTATTCGCCGTGCCCGGCTTCAGGCCAGGGTTGCGATTTCGCGAACTTTTCCTCCGTCCGATCAGGCTTACCGCCGTCGGCCAGCGGTGTATTGATGAATCCCGGACAGATCGCATTGCCCCGGATCCGATCCGGTGCCAGTTCGACCGCGGCGCATTTGGATAAGCTCACCACGGCCGCTTTCGCAGCCGAATAGACCAGTGGCCCACCGTCGCCGCTGAGCGCCGCAACCGAGGCCGTGTTAATGATCGAACCGCCCTCGCCCTGCGCCTGCATGATGCGCGCGGCATGCTTGATGCCGAGGAAGACACCCTTGGCCAGCACGTCGAAGGTATAGTCCCAGGAGTCGACCGTGGTTTCGGTCAGCGGGCCGATGGCGCCGCCGACGCCGGCGTTGTTGAACACGATGTCCAGACCTCCGTAATGATCGAGCGCGCATTGCATCATGGCCTCGATGTCGGCCTCCTTCGCCACGTCGGTGCGTATGAAGCACACGGCGTCGGGGTGACCCGCATCCGTTGCCAGTTTGATCGTTTCCTCGCCCGTCGCCGCGTTGTAATCGGCCACTACGACGTTCGCGCCCTCGTCCAGAAAACGCAGCACGGTCGCGCGACCCATACCGCTGGCGCCACCGGTGATGACGGCCGTTTTGCCTTCGAGTCTCATGATGTCTTCATCTCCCTTACTTAAGAAACCTCTGAATAAGTCATGGCCCATCTGCCTGACCCATGAAATGGCGCAGCTCGGCGTTACGAACCTTGCCCATAGTCCCCGCTATGGCCTGCGATTCGTGCCTTGATCTGCACCATTTCATGAGCAATTCAGACGCACCATGACTTATTCAGAGATTCCTAAAGCTGAATTCCACTCACCGCCACGCGAAACGCGGCTGGTCGTAATGCGCTACGCGTACGTCGTTGCCGAGCAGGCAGACCTGGGCGAACTGATACAGCATCGCCGCGGTCGGCGCGGCGATCCAGGCGTCGCCGATCGGCATGCGCAGGACGGGCGCTGTCTCGCCTTCCTCGTGATCGAGCAACGGGGCGTCGTCGCGCAGGAACTCCGCGACCGGAATGCGGTGGATCGAATCCACTTCTTCCTCGTTCGCGACCAGCTCGCTCCCGGGGCCGGCCCAGATCACGATCGGGGTGATCATGAATCCCGAGCGCGTGATGAAATCGTCGAGCCGGCCGAGGACTGCATCCTCACGGAGCTCGAGTCCCACTTCCTCCCGCATTTCGCGCAGCGCTGTCTGTTCCGGCGTTTCGCCGTCGTCGACGCGGCCGCCCGGCAGAGCCCACTGGCCCGGGTGAGTGCGTAACTTCAACGAGCGCCGAGTCAGAATGAGGGCGGCTCGCGATTGCCAGCTTTCATGTTCGGGGAGGCCGGACAGATCCGCGCCGAATCCCTCGTCAACGATGGCGAGCGCGACGGCGGCCGCTTTTCCCTCCCCCTTATCGCCCTCGTTCAAGGTGAACGCTGCAAGGTGGGCGCTGATGCGCGCTTTGAGCGCGGGATCACAATTCATCATCATTCGGTCGGCGTTGACGGCCGAGTGGAGGGGGTCAGATCTCAACCGGCGAGCTGGCAATCGGCAACGCATTTGCCGTCCGCGTTGAGCGCACGGACGGCCTGCAATACACCGCTGTCGTCCGTACGTCCTTCGATGACCAGCGTGTCGTCCCAGAAAACAGGACGCAGGAACCGTATGTGGAGCTCGAGCGTATCCGGCGGCTGTTTGCGATAGACCGGCTCCATCAGAAAGTTTACGGTCTGAATGCCCGCGATGATCGGAGCGCGAAAGCCGAATCCGCGCGCATATTCGGGGTCGAGGTGAATCGCATTCTCGCTGCCTTCACAATAGCCGAGCGTCGATTCCGGGGTGCAGTGTTTCTTGGTAAGGAATTCATACTTTTCAGCGTCAACATCGCGTTCGGATCGCGCCGACCTCGGTGGCGGCGCTATATCCGGGTCGACCATGAGGACGTCGGGTTCGACGATGAAAGGGATCTCTCCGCGCGCGTCACGGTAGTTCCACGTGCTCTTGATCACGACGCCTTTAGGGTGCGGTTCGAGCGAGTTGATGCGCCCGCTCATCACCAGCGCTTCGTCGAGCCGAATCGGACGGTGCTGCGTGACGCGATGCACGGTGTGCACCTGCCCCCAGCGCGGGCGCGACTGGCGGATCATCGCCGTGTTGAGCAAGATCGGACGGCGCGCGACGAACGTCGGGTCGGCCACTTCTCCGAATACCTCGGGTTCGATGTCACACCAGCCGTGCAGACGACGCTGCTCATCCCGCGTAATCGTGATGTTCTCGACCGGGAATTCGAAACCCGCTTCCGCGCGATAAAGTCCGTCGCCAGGCTGCACGACTGTCTGCTCCGATGAACTCATTGCGCTCATTTCTTCAGTCCTTGCGGCCACGTCTCGATTCGCTGCATCTGGAATTCCTCAAATCGGCAATTTCTTTATGGGGAAATTGACTGAATTCGACCCAGCAGTCAGTATGAACCAAATATCGGATCGATAGAATGGAGTGTCTTACATGCGTTTTGGCGTCTTCTACGAATTACAACTCCCTCGTCCCTGGAACGAGGGCGACGAACACCGCCTGTTCAAGGACGCGCTGGAACAAGTTGTCCTCGCGGACCGCTTGGGTTTCGATTTTGCATGGCAGGTGGAACATCATTTTCTCGATGAGTATTCGCATTCTTCGGCGCCGGAAGTGTTCCTCGCCGCGGCCGCAGCGAAGACGAAGAACATCCGGATCGGCCACGGGATCCGTCAGGTCATACCGAAATACAACCATCCGGCGCGTACCGCCGAGGGTCTTGCGACTTTGGACTTGCTTTCGGACGGGCGGCTCGAGTTCGGTATCGGCGAAGGGGCGACGCGGCTAGAACTCGGTGCCTTCGGGATACCCGCGAAGACCAAGCGTGCAATGGCGCTCGAAGCGACCGAGCAAATCTGCAACATGATGGTGCTGACGCCGTATCCGGGCTTCGACGGTGAAGGGTTTTCGATGCCGTGTCGCAACGTGCTCCCCAAGCCACTGCAAAAGCCCCATCCACCGCTCTGGATGGCGTGCACAAATCGCGAGACGATCAAGGTTGCCGCGCGCAATGGCGTCGGCGCACTCGCCTTTTCCTTCCTGGATCCGGAAGAAGCCCGGACCTGGTCGACGATCTACTACGACATCATCAAGAGTGAGGAATGCGTGCCGGTCGGCTGGTCGGTCAATGCCAGGCTCGCCATGGTCTCAGCCTTTTCCATGCACGAGGACCGCGGCGAAGCCATTCGGCGCGGCCAGGATCATTTCGAGTTCTTCCGTTACTCACAGCAGAAGCTCGTAGCCGAGGATTTCGTGCCTGGCTACAGCAACATCTGGAAGGAGTTTCAAGAAAAGCGCGGCGATGCCTCGGACGCCCTCATCCAGGCGGCGCTCGCTCGCGGCGAATACGACGGCGCGGGTATCGGCACGCCGGACGACATGCAGCGGCACCTCGCCAGCATGCAGGACGCGGGCGTCGACCAGGTGGTCTTTCTGCAGCAGGCCGGCCGGAATTCCCACAAGAATATCTGTGAATCCCTCGAATTGTTCGCCCGCACCGTGATGCCCGATTTTTCCCGGGACGTCGCCGAGCGCGAATCAGTGAAAGCCAAAAAACTCGCACCGTTCATCCAGGCCGCGCTGGCACGCAAGGATTACATGCAGCCGCTGGCCCGCGAAGACGTGCCGGTGGTCAAAGCCGCAGTCAAGACCGCCACGATCGATGTGCAAAGGCAGCGCGAGTCGGGTTGAAAATCCAAACGCCGTCAGGCAAGAGTACGAACCTTCACCGGTAGTTTTACCACGCTCAACCAGAAGCCCTCGATGGCTTTGATGACGCCTACGAAGTCTTCGAAATCATACGGCTTGGTGACGTAACAATTGCAGTGCAAGTCATAGCTCTTGAGCACGTCCTCATCGGCGTCACTGGTCGTGAGCACGACCACCGGAATGGATTTCAAGTCATCGTCGTTTTTGAGTTCAGCCAGCACCTCACGGCCGTCCTTACGCGGCAGGTTGAGGTCGAGCAGGATCAGGCTCGGCCGCGGTTCGTCGCGGTATTCGCCATCGCGGCGTAGGTACTCAAGAGCCCGCACGCCATCGTCGACGATATGAATATTGCTTTGGATCTGTGCGCCGTGCAGTGCCTCGATGGCGAGTTCGACGTCGGCCGGATTGTCCTCGACCATGAGTATGTCCACGCTGCGACTTGCCGCGCTATGTTCGTTCATGTTGTTGTCACCTCATCTTGAGATACGAGAGCCCCACCCGCATCGAAATTATTAGCGTGGTCCGCGACGGCCTTTAGAGTAAAGCGGAACGTCGAACCCAGGCCCGGCGTCGATTCGACCCAGATACGCCCGCCATGCGCTTCGACGATTTTCTTACACACGGACAGACCAACGTAACCGGTCAAACGGCGGCGTCTGGTAATTGATCTCGTGTTGCGGTAACGACGGCCAAGTTAGAACGCAGCGGTTGGGTAGCGAACAATGTCTTCCACACCCGAGGCGTGAGTTGTTCCACTGCGCTATCCGGATGGATCGCGATCCTCTGGAGTACATCAACCAGGTAGGTGTACGGATTAATGCCGTGTATTCGGCAAGTACAGATCAAACTTTGTAGGGTCTACGCGGAAACGTGTGGGTTGATATTGGCATTTCTGGGTAGTGGCGGAAGAAATGCCGCAATGATTTTCAGTTTGAGGAATTCCTCATCACGATAGCCATAGGCGCGTCGTTGCAGGACCCGGATTTTGTTGTTGACCCCTTCGACCAATCCAAGACTGACTTTATTCTTAGCATCACAATAGGAAGCAATGCCATCCCAATGGGATTCAATCAGCTCAGCAAACTTGCGATACGGCGCCAATCGCTGCCATTTCAGACTGTCCTTCCAGCGCTCGAAAAAGGCACGCGCGCCGCGCTCGGTACGGTAGTCCCAGAGTTGGCCGAAGGTTTCCTTGAGGACGTAGGCGGTGTTCAGACGCCGGTTGGCCTGGAGCAGTTTTTTCAGGGCTCGTCTGCCATCCAGATTCAGGTTCTCGCGTCGCGAGAGCAAGGTATATCGCTGGCCTTTGATGTAACTCCTGTCCTTGCCGCGGAGACGTTTGTATTCACGGCGCCGGACTTCATCGAGAGCCTTTGAGAGGTGGCGCATGATATGGAACTTGTCATAGATGATCCGCGCCTGCGGTGCGTTGTTCATGACCGAGTTACGGAACGGCTTCCACATGTCCATCGCCGCCAGTTCGATGCGAGCGCTCTTGTTCTCGCCCAATGCCTGGAAAAACAGGTCGATGTCAGCCTCTTTGCGACCTTCACCACCGACCCAGATAGGACGCCCCCGATCCAGGTCACTGACGATGACCCGGTAGTTATGTCCTTTGCGGATGGAGATCTCATCAATACCGATGGCCCGGGGTGCTGGCATGCCCGCCAGCTCAACCTGCTTTTGCATGTACAGCTTATCGAGGTCTTTCACCGTGCTGTGGTGCAGGCGTTCCCTCTCGGCGACAGCCTGGTTCGGCATGTCCCGGCACAGCTTGCCCACCTGCATGGCAAAGCGCTGCGTATAGCGAGGGTTCTTTGCCAGCCAGTCAAGATGTTCTACCTGCACGCCGCCGCACCTCCGGCAACTGACACGCCAGCGTTCGAACTCCAGGTAGATTCGCCATCCGGCAACTGACAGGTCTCGTACTCGCAGCACCTTCTTGTCGTAACGCCCGCGGCACCGGTGAGCACAGTGAGAACAGATCGCTGTTTTTTTCGCCTCTTGAGTTGGATCACACGGGCATACCGATCACCAAACATGCCCACCAATTTCGATGCGGCGGTAAAACCAGGGAACGCAAACAGCGCTCGGATCGACTTGGGATTCTTCATGGCCTTAGCCTACCCACAAAATGAAACCACTTTCACCCCATACGAAATCTCTGAATGTCTACATGATTTCAATGGTTTACACTTGGTCTAATTCAGAATTTACCCACATGAATCCGCGTAGACCCACTTTGTATGATCCCAACGTGTTCAGCGCCCACCTCAGTCCAACAGAACATCCAATTCTTTCGGCCCATCGGAATGGGTCTCAGAGCGCGCTCTAAATGATTCGTGTCGATCGCGACGCTCGCATCCGATAAGTAAACACGTAACGCGCCCTCACGCTCGGCTGCATAGGCCAGCGCCTTCGTAAACGGCTGACTCGGTAATAAACCCATGCACTGGCGTTGCTCGTCAAGCCAGGCAAAAAATGCATCAACCGCAGGCAAGGCGTACCGGCTGCGGTAGGTCTGGGTCGCCGCTTCATCCATTGCCTGGTCACGGATGGTGGCCTCAACGGCATACAGTGCCGCGATCAAATCAAGTGCCTGCGCCGCACTTTGTGGCCTATCGGATAATGCCCTTTCGAACTGACGACGCGTGTGCGCCCAGCATTGCGCATGCACGACTTCATCGCCGCGATCGGCGGCAAAACGCGCATAAGCCGCGGCGCCATCGGTTAGTAAGGTGCCTTTAAAGTCCACCAACGTTTTGTCGATGTGCGACCGCGCCTTGGTTCGCGCAAACGTGAACGCAATCTCATCCGCTTCGCCATAAATTGGCCAATACCACGCCGCGTTCATCTTGCCCTTGCCCGAGCGACCCGCCTTAATCGGCGTTTCATCCATCGCCAGCGTCTTCGATAACAAGATATGCCGCAACTGCGCCAGATAAATCGGCTTCAACAGGTCACTTGCCTTCTGCACCCAGTGCGTCAGACTCGACCGCGCCACGGTAATGCCGTTCAGCCCCATTCGTTGATGTTGACGGTACAGCGGCAGGTGATAAGCGAACTTATCAACCAGCATCCCCGCAACCACACTCACATCCGCCAATGAGCCGGACCACAGACCATCGGGCGCCGGGATCGTGAAGATCTGACCGTCGCTTTTGCGCTTCACTACCGGTTGGATGTACTTCAAGACCACATAGGCCGCCGGCCGTTGCGCTAAACGATAGGTGATCTTTTCACTGCTCGCTTCAAACGCATCCGCGACATCTTCAGGTACCGACAATTGGATGCATTCAATCGGCACCGAGTCATCGAAACGTAACCCTTGATCAGTCACACAATCATCGCCACGGCGCTTTCCTTTGCGCCGCTGATAAGTGATCGTTTCTTTCTCAACCGCCGCCGTCGATGACGACTCATCCTCGAAGCCATTGAGTAACCGTTGATCGGGATTGGGATCAATCAGCCGCCGTTCAGACTTGCGACCGAACAGTTGGCGTTTGAACCAGTCGAGTTGTTGGGTGAGTGTGGCGACCTGCGTTTTGAGGGCTGTGTTTTCCGCTTGTAACACCGCCGCATCAAGTGATATTTCCGGCGTTGCATAACCCCCATTCATGGGTACGTATTGTACCGTTTACACTGCTGACCGTCGATCGTTTTCCGGTAATCGAAACCGTTTTAATCGACGCACTGAGCGTAGATCGATCCCTTCAATAATGCACTGCCATTCGCTGCGTTGCAGCCGCTGTTTGACCTCGCTATTCCACCGAACCTGGAACTGACCGCGTTCGAGTTTCTTACTCCACAGACAATATCCGTCCGACTCAAAGTACAGCGCTTTTAATAACGTACGCCGGCGATTGACGAAAACGTACAGTGCCCCATCGAGGGGCTCCTCGTGTAACGCCTGCCGCACCAACGCCGATAAACCATGGAACGATTGACGCATATCAGTCGGTGCCCGACATAACCATATACGCAAACCCGATGGGGGCGACCACATCAGTGCCGTGACACACGTAGCACGATGTCATCACCGAGCGCTAACTCGATATCCCATTGTGCATTGGTTAATGGTTGTAACGGGGCCAACTCGACGAAACGTGTTTCCGCCTTCCCTATCTGAGCGTCCCTCGCTGACCTCGACTTCCTTTTACTGAACGTCGAATATCCAATTCCTCGCTCAGCACAGAATGCGCGGATCGATGAACCGCTTTGTGCCTGCTCCGCTAATAGGCCACGCCACTCATCCGCACTACGTCGTTTGTTCCGAGGTTTTCCGTGATCATTCATTTACCAAGCTCCCGATTGACTGGGAAACCTGGCAAACTAAACCATCTGCCCGAGACCGTGAATAACGGCCTGGATTGACCGGTTACAGACCAACACCGGTACCTTCGTATTCGCCACGTCCGTGCAGGCGCTGAAATACACCGAAAATGAGCCCGAAATATTCGGATTCGATACCGATTCCGTTGTCGGTAACGAAGAATTCGCATTCATCATCCACTTGCCGGGCGCCGATCGAGATCTCCGGCACGGTTTCGCCGCGATATTTGAGCGCATTGACGATCAAGTTTTGAAGCAGCGTGCGCAGCTGGCTCTCGTCGGCAATCACACGTGGCAGCGGACCGGTGGACACCTGTGCGCCGGCATCGTCAATCGCCGTGGTCAAATCGGACAGGCATTGATCCAATACGGCTGCACTGTCAACCGGGTGATGATCGACAGTGTCGCCACCGATGCGCGAATAAGTCAGCAGGTCCTTAATCAAGCATTTCATGCGGTCGCAACCGTCGATCGCATGCTGAATGTAACGATCGGCGTCCTCGCCGAGTTCCCCGCCATGTTTTTTGCGCAATAACTGCACGAAGCTCGTCACCGTGCGCAGCGGTTCCTGCAGGTCGTGGGAGGCCACGTAGGCAAACTGGCCAAGCTCCTCATTGGAGCGTTCGATTTCGACGCTTTTTTCGGCGAGCCGGCTCTGCGCCTGCGTGCGCTCGGAGACCTCGCGTTCAAGCTCGGCCGTGCGCGCCTCGATCTGATTGATCATATCGCTGAGGGCACGCGCTACGACGCCGATTTCATCGCTCGCGGCAACCGGTAGGTCAGTTCGCCCGGATCCCTTTCCGTAGGCGGCCGA
Organism: Gammaproteobacteria bacterium; assembly: GCA_963662545.2. Lineage (GTDB taxonomy): Bacteria > Pseudomonadota > Gammaproteobacteria > JAYYZW01. The sequence goes on along the minus strand of CAXXLL010000002.1, from coordinate 1,056,994 downwards.
TACCTGCGCGATGTGCCGCAATGGGCCGATGAGCGCACGACCAAACCACCAACCGACGAGAAGCGCGACACCCGTAACGATGGCGGCAGCCGTCAGTGCCTGGCGGCCGCTGGCGCGGGCACCGATCAGTGTCGATTCGGGATCCGCCGCCAGTACCAGGTGCAAAGAAGCGCTACCGTTCGCAGGTTCAAGTTCCACACGGCGTTCATGCACGACCGCCGTCCGGCCATCGGCCAGATGACGCCGTTTCGCGCTGGACGTATTGCTCGATGCAGATTCGATGCCGGTATGTGCCAATTGTCGAATCAATGATCTAAGCTCGCTTTTGGACTTCGGCATGTCCGCTGGCGCCAGCGGCGCACCGTGCTCATCAAGCAGTAGCATCACCACATCCGGTTGCTCGAACCGCGCGAGTTCGGCGAGCACCCGTGCGAAATCGAGTTCGATCACAATAAGCCCGGCCCAGGGCGACGCCGAGACCTGAATCGGCATCGCGACATAAAACGCCGCCGGCGCACCCGCGGTCGGCGCGATAATGCGAACCTGGTGCTCGCCTGTCACGCTCATGTCATCCAGCACCGCCGCCCAACGCCGCACGCCGATTCCGCTTCCTAGCGAGCGCGTGTCATCGGGTGATCGCGCCACGGCCGCGACGTTCGCCCATTCACCGTCGATTCGACCGAGCACCCGAATACTCCGGTACAAAGGGAAGACATCAAATACATTACGCAGCAGATCCCCAAGCAGCGTGACCTGTCGTTGCGTTTTCCCGCTCGCGCGTTCATCGTTCGTCCCGGCCGCGACGAGAAATTGGACGGGCGGCGCAGCGGCGAAGTACCGCGCCGTCGCGGCCGCTTTACCGCTCATCGCCTGCAGCTCCTGGGCTACGAGTCTTCCCTGCCATTCGAGTGAATGCGCGGTGTCGTGATACAAGGCGGTACGCAAATGCACCCACACGATGGATGTCGTCACGGCCACTGCACCGACCACGATCAGCGAGATCATGAGCACGATCTGCCGGGCAATGCCGAACGAAACGCCGGCGAGCACCGCACCCCTATGCGGCGTTCCGCCAACAAGGCTTGCCGGCTGGCGCCGATCGCTGCCCTGCAGGTGGCTCCATACCAGCCCACACAGCACGCACATATAGCTCAGCTTCTTCAGCATGTGCGCAGCATCGAACTCGAAATCGAACAGCCGCCCGGAAAAGGACATGAACACCACCTGCGCGACCAGATTGATGATCAGCGCCAGCACCAGCCAATGCTCGAAGACGTCGTGGCGCCAGTCGCCCTTGCGAAGGTAGCCCGACAGTGCGATGCCAAAGAAAATCGCCGGGACGAATTCCTCGGGGCGATGAAAGAGTATTTCGGGGTAATAAGCCGGCGGCAGCGGCACCAGGGAGAAGAACAGAAAGCTGAGCAGGGTCAACGCGATGCAGCCGAGGAAAATGGTGTCGGTATCGACGCGCCCGGCGGCGCCCAGGCGCTGCTCGCGCCGCCATACCGCGATGCTCATTAACAGCAGCAATGAGAGATAGAGCCGCGAGGCGATCCAACTCCACGGGATCAACGAGGCCAGGTCGGACGGCAGGTAGTGTTTCAACGCCGCCGAGGTCACCAGTGCGTGGTAACCGTCGAGGAATCCGGTGCCGATGAATCCGACGCCGAGGATGAGCGGCAGCGAGCCGCCGACACGGCGCCAGCGGCGTAACAGTAATAGCCCTGCCATTAGGGCGAGGATGGTTGCGACTGTTTCCATGCCCGTGTGCAAGTTAGCAGTGCCCTGCCAGGTGGCGCCCCGCAATACCGCGTATGCCGCCGCAAGCCCTGCGGCAGTCAGCCAATAGATCAGGATTCGCCGGTGTATACGGGTAGCGGGATTCGGGCTCGCACTTCGCGACGCAAAGACGTCCATTGTTTCGGTGTTCACAACCTAATTCCTCGCCAGAGCACCGACCGTGACGATGGTTGCTCCGGTTACATCGGCATGGTCATACCCTCCAAATCGCAGGGGGGCGAACGGCCCCGCCGCAAGCCGGCGTTCCATCGCCTCCGGCGGCAGCGCGCGGCTGAACAGCCAGCCCTGCATCACGCGACAACCGTTATCGAGCAGGAAGGCGGCCTGCGCTTCGGTTTCAACACCTTCGGCCACGACATCGAGACCGAGATTTTGCGTCAGACCGATAGTCGCCTTGATGATGGTTTCGCTTTGTTCGTCGATGCCGATGTCCTTGACAAAGGAATAGTCAATCTTGAGCGCCCGGATTGGCAGCCGGTTGAGATAGGTGAGCGAGGAATAACCGGTACCAAAATCATCCGTCACGATTATCACGCCCAATCGATCGAGCTGCTCCAGCACGGCGACCGCGTTATCTGGATCGTCCATCACCGCCGTTTCGGTCAATTCGAGTTCGAGTACATGCGCGGGCAGGCCGCTTGCCGCAAGCGCCTTTAATACACTTTCAATCAAGATGTCGCCCTTGAGTTGTACCGCCGAGACGTTGACCGCTAGACGCGCGTCCACACCCGCCAGTCCCGACTGCCACCAACGACTGAAGTGCGTGCATGCCCGCCGCAGTAGTCGATCGCCCAGCGGGATGATCAGGCCGGAGCGTTCGGCTGCGGGAATGAATGTCGATGGCGGATGTCGCCGCCACCGGGCCAGCGCTTCCATCCCCACAATGATGCCCGTGGCGGCATCGACCTGCGGTTGAAAATGAATCGCGAACTGGTCCTTTGCGACGTCCTGCGCAAGCGCCGCCTCGAGGTCGACTGCGACCCGTGCGGCCTGCTGCATCGACGGGGCAAAAAAACGGTAAGTGTTGCGTCCCTGGCGCTTGGCTTCGTACATCGCCGTATCGGCGGCCTTGATCAATTCGGCGCTATCACTGACGCCATTAGGATATAGCGCAATACCGATACTCGTCTGTGCGTGAATTTCGTGCCCGGCGATTTCGCATGGCTGCTTTAGCGCCTCGACGATATTCCGCGCGACCCGCGCCGCGTTATCCGTCGTACCGATATCATCGAGAACGATGGCGAACTCGTCGCCGCCGAGACGCGCGACCAGATCACCCGTGCGCACGCACGTCTTCAGGCGCTGGGCAACCGCGGCCAGCAACGCGTCGCCGGTTACGTGGCCGAAGGTATCGTTAATGTATTTAAAGTGGTCCAGATCCAGAAACAGCAGTGCCAAGGGGCGCTTGCCGCGTTCGGCGCGCGCCATCGCACCGTCGAGAAAATCCTGAAACAGGACGCGGCTGGCGAGACCGGTGAGGGCGTCGTATTTCGCTAAATGCTCGAGTTCGGCGCGCAAGCGGTGACGTTCGGTCGCATAGCGGACCGCCCGTTCCAGAATATTGGGACTGAGTTGATCCTTAACCAGAAAATCCGCAGCACCTGCTTCCATGGCGGCTTCATCGACCTGCCGGTCGGCCACACCGGTCAAGATGATGATCGGTAACGCAGCGATGGCACCGCCGCACGCATCAAGCAGTTCGAGACCGCTGCGGCCACCAAGCCGATTGTCGAGCAGACACACGTCGTGCGCAGCCGAACGAATGGCCTTGAGCCCGTCGTCGTAATCGCGTGCCCAATCGATCTCGTAGTGAACACCGGATACGTCATCGAGCATGGCGCAGGTCAACTCGTAATCGGCCTCATCATCCTCGATCAGCAGAATTCTGGTCATCTGTTCCCGTGCGGCCTGCATAGGGGGCGATCCTTGGGTTCTTTTGCCTTTTTCGTGGGTCTTAGGGGGCTCGGCGCCGAAATCCAAGGTCTGCCAGAGACATCTGCTGCATAGCTTCGCGAGGCGCACGAACCCTGTTGCTGGTTATCGGGCGGGAACAGCATTTCTTTAGGATATGCCCGGCCTGGCGGGCGCCGAAAATTCCGGGACAGCTAACTTTCGGGGGCGGCTAAATCGTTGTTAACGCAGCGAATTTACTCAAACAGAGGGGGTAAATCGACGGACGCGGCTTAAGACCGGGTACGCTCGCTCTTCGGATCGTACATCGGCTTCAATGAGGCTTTCGCCGTGTACGTGCGGTTGGCCTGTTCGAGCGTATAGCTTCCATCAGCGACGAAGGCGTCCGTCACACCGTCTTCGTGATTGACATAGCCCATCGCCGCGCAGGCGCCGAGGGTGTGTGCATAGCCTGCCGAGGTCGTGTAACCGACCCTTTCACGGTCGCGCAGGATGGGCTCGTTGTGCACCAGCATCGGCTCGGGGTCGTCCAGCAGGAACTGCACCAGCCGCCGGTTGAGCGGGTTCGCTTCGCGCTCGGCGATCAATGATTCACGCCCGATGAACCCACCGGGCTTGTCCCAGGCGCAGGTAAACCCAAGACCGGCTTCGAGCAGAGTCTCCAGCGGTCCCATGTCATGCGCCCACTCGCGATAGGCTTTCTCGATGCGCAGGGTGTTGAGGGTGTGGTAGCCGCAATGCTTGAGGCCGTGGTCGGCGCCCGCTTCGATCAGGCGGTCGTATACGGGTAACGCCATCTCAGTCGGGATGTAGAGCTCCCAGCCGAGTTCGCCCGTATAGGAGAGTCGCACGGCCATCGCCGACTGGTAGCCGATCTCGATGTGCTGCATGGTGCCGAAGGGAAATGATTCGGTGGTGAAATCGGCGCTAGAGATCTGCGACAGGAGCGCGCGAGAATTCGGGCCCTGTACGTTTAACATCGCATAGGCGCCCGTGACGTCGGTGGTCACGCAGGCGGCATCGTCCGGAATATTCTCCCGGATCCAAGCATGGACTTGGGTGCAAGTGAACGCGGCCGTCACGACCAGATAGCGATCTTCGGCCAGGCGGGTAACGGTCAGATCGGCCTCGACCCCGCCGCGCACGTTTAAGAACTGCGTGTAGGCGACCTTGCCGAGCGGCATCGCCATGTCCGCGGTGGCGATGCGATTCAAAACGCGTTCCGCATCCCGTCCCTGCACGAAGATCTTGGCGAAGGAGGTCTGCTCGAAGACACCCACGGCTTCACGCACGGCGCGGTGTTCCTCGGCATTGTTCTCGAACCAGTTCTGGCGGCCGAAGTCGTATTCATATACGGGCTTCTGACCCGGCTTGGCATACCAGTTCGGCCGCTCCCACCCGGCCGATTCACCGAAACACGCGCCGGCGGCCGCGAGGCGGTCGTGCAGGATGGATAACTTGATGTTGCGCCCGGTCTCCCACTGGCGATTCGGCCAGTGCATCTGGTAGGCGATTCCGAGCGACTCCACCACGCGATCCACCACGAAAGACTTATTGTTGTGGCAGGGCTGAATGCGACGGATGTCGACGTCCCAGATATCCATCGGCTGTACGCCATCGTTAATCCAGTTCGCCACGACGTAGCCCGCGCCACCGCCCGAGAGGATCCCCAGGGAATTGAAGCCACAGGCGACGAAGAGCTGGTCGACGTAAGGCGCGCGGCCCATGAGGTAGTTGTGATCCGGCGTAAAGGATTCGGGACCGCAGAAAAACTGGCGAATACCCGTATCGAACAGGATGGGTAAGCGCTCCATCCCGCGTTGAATATGCGGCTCCATTCGCTCCCAATCGGGCTGGATCTCGTCGAAACAGAAATGCTCCGGAATACCATCGACGCCCCAGGGCGCGGCGCCGGGTTCGAAGAAACCCAGCAGGATCTTACCGGCTTCCTCGCGCGCATACGCGCAGCGGCCCGGGTCGCGCAGGATCGGCAGCCGATTGTGCACGCCGTCGATGGGCTCCGATATGAGGTAGTAATGCTCGGCCGCCTGCAGCGGAATGTCGACGCCCGCCATCAGCCCGACCTCGCGGCCCCACATGCCCGGGCACAGCACGACGACCTCGGCGCAGATCTCGCCCTTGTCCGTTCGCACACCGGTCGCACGGCCGTTCTCGACGATCAAGGCGGTCACTGGCGTATCCTCGATGATGTTGACGCCGTACTGTCGCGCGCCCTTGGCCAGCGCCTGCCCGACATCGGCCGGATTGACCCGGCCGTCGTCCGGAAAGTAGAAGCCGGTTAAGAGATCGTCGACGTAGGCCAGTGGAAAGAGTTCCTTGATCTGGCCGGGTGAGATCTCCTCGTTCTCAACCCCGAAAATGCGCGCCATCGCACAGCCGCGGCGCATCTCCTCGGCTTTCTCGGCCGTCGCCGCGAGTTGGATAGAGCCGCACTTAATGAACCCGGTCGCCTGACCGGTTTCCGTTTCCAAATCCTCGTAGAGCTTAAGCGAATACTGCGCCAGGCGGGTCTGGCTCTCACTGTCCCGTAGCGTGGTGATGAGTCCGGCGGCGTGCCAGGTCGTGCCCGAACTGACCTGCTTGCGCTCGAGCAGGACCACATCGGTCCAACCGAGCTTCGCGAGATGGTAGGCCGTCGAACAACCGATGACGCCGCCGCCGACGACGACGGCACGGGCGTGGGCGGGAAAGATGTTCGCGTTCATTGCAACCTTTAGTTCTGGTGATTACGATTCAATTTACAGTTTCGCATTCGAGTAGCTCCAGTTTCTACATAAGACGCCGCCGTTATTTTTATTCGCGCGCTCATGCCCCTGCTGATTGATGAAAGGCGCCCCGGCTCGAGACGTAGGTCGTATAGCTCAGACCTGATCTTACAGACGGTGTCAGAATTGAACGCGCCTAAGAGGCTCCTTTGAGCCAACACCGGATGTTTATGTAAGCGCGCACCGTAACTTAGCACGAAATGAATTGGTTGAGGTCGAAGTTCGGTATGGGTGGTCGGCGTCCTCGCACCGCCGTATGATTGTGTTGAAACGTATTTTCCTGTTCTTCCTGAATGAGTGAGAGGGACGGTTAACCGTGAAGTTTTCGGAAATAAATGTCACCCCGAGTCCGGGGTATTAGGATCCCTGCTGCGAACAGAAAATAAGAGGAAATAACATGCACTACGTTCTGGGTGTCGATATCGGCGGCACCTTCACCGATTTCTCCCTACTCGACAAAGATGGCCACATTGCGCTGTGGAAAGAGGCGACGACCCCTAAAAACCCCACTGAAGCGATTCAGCGAGGGATTCGCGCTCTGGCCGAACAGGCTGAAATGAGCCTCGACAAATTCCTCGATCGCCTCGATTTGTTCGTCCACGGTTCGACCATTGCCACCAACACAGTCATTCAGCGCAACGGACCTAAGACCGCACTGTTATGCACCGAGGGATTCCGCGACGTCATTCACTTTCGCGATGGCTTCAAACCCGACCGCTACAACATCCAACTGCAACCGCCGGAAGATTTCATTCCACGCTACCTGCGCATTCCGATCAAGGAGCGCGTGAACTACACCGGTGAGGTCGTAGCACCGCTCGAGGAAGATTCGGTGCATGCCGCCGCCGCGAAGCTCAAAAATGCTGGTGTCGAATCGGTGGCAGTCGCCTTTTTGTGGTCGATCATGAACGCCGCTCACGAGCGGCGCGTTAAAGCGATCATCGAAGAGAAACTGCCGGGCGTGCCGGTGGTGTTGAGTTCCGATGTGCTGCCGATGATCCGCGAATGGGAGCGCACGACCTGCGCGGTGTTGAGCGCCTACGTGATCCCGGGCATTGCACGCTACATGGTGGAACTCGAAGAGTTCCTGCACGGTAACGGTTTTCGTCATCCGCTCTTGATCATGCAGCTCAATGGCGGCAGCTCGACGGTCAACAAGATTCTGCATCGGCCGATTTACACGCTGGCCTCCGGTCCGGCGGCGGCACCCATAGCCGGGCTCCATTGTTCCCAGCGAGTCGGGATGGAGAATGTGATCACGATCGACATGGGCGGTACCAGTTTCGATGTCTCGATGGTGACCGACGGCACGCCGACTTTGACGCGCGAGCTTCGCGTGCACGACTTGCCGGTCGGCGTCGCCGCAGTCGACGTGCATTCCGTAGGGGCCGGCGGCGGCAGCATCGCCTGGATTGACAAGGGCGGCGCACTGCAGGTCGGTCCGCAGAGCGCGGGCGCCGAACCGGGACCGGTGTGTTACGCTCAGGGCGGCACCGATCCCACATGCACCGATGCGAACGTCGTCCTGGGTTATATCAATCCGGATTATTTTCTCGGCGGGCGGCGCGAGATTAATGTTGAGCTCTCCGAACGTGCGATTGAGAACCTTATTGCAAAGCCGCTCGGTTTGACGGTGCCCGAAGCGGCGCACGGCATATTCCGGATCATCAACAACAACATGGTGGACGCGATCCGCGTGGTCTCGATCGAGCGCGGGATCGATCCACGACATTACTCGCTCGTGGTCGGGGGCGGGGCGGGCGCTATCCACGCCGGCATGCTCGGCCGCACGCTCGGCATGAAAACTGCGATTATTCCGCGCTACAGTGGCGTGTTCTGCTCCGTCGGCATGATCGTCAGCGACGTACGTCATGATTACATGCAGGCCTTTGCGACCAACACCGAGCGCTTCGATCTGGAAGGCACCAACAAAGTCATCGCCGATCTGGAACGCAAGGCGCTCGACGATATGATCGAGGAGGGTTTTCCCGAGGGCGAGGTAACCCTCACGCGCTTCGCGGATGCCAAGTATCCGGCGCAGATCCACGAGCTGACGGTGCCGCTCAAGGCCGACGGGCCGTTGACCGAGGCGCATATCGATGAAATGGCCGAGGCGTTCCACGATCTGCACGAACGCATGTTCAGTTACAGCGTGCGCGAGAGTTCGGTCGACTTCTTCCACTGGCGCGTGATCGCGCACCGGGCCGTGCAGTCGCCACAAACTCCCGAGCTGCCGGAGACCGGCGAACCCGTCACCAAGGTCCAGAAAGGGACGCGTCGGGTCTATTTCGGCGATATCGACGACTATCGCGACACCAAAATTTACGACGGAGATCGGCTCAATCGCGGTATGATGATCACCGGTCCCGCCGTCGTGGAGCAGCAGAACACGACCATCGTGGTCTTTCCGGGCCAGAAGCTTGAAGTGAATGAGTACGGTGATTTCGTCCTAGAGCTCTGAAATGGGGCGTAGAGAGTAAACAGGAGGATTCCTGATGAGTACTGTACAACCGGTTAAGGATTTCGATTCCCAGCACGACAAGATCCCGCTGTTGGCCGATGAAAACATCGACCCGATCACGTTTTCCGTGATTTTGAACCGCTTCAATACCATTGCGAGGGAGATGACCTTGACCTTGGAGTACACGGCATGGACGTCGATCCTGGCGCTGGCGCGCGACTTCTCCTGTGCCATCTACGACGCCAAGGCGCGACAGGTGTGCATGATGGATGCACTGCCTATCCATACCAATTCGCTGCACGTGATTCTGCACTCCATGGTCAATGCCTTCGAGGGCAAGGTCTACGACGGCGACGTCATCGTCAGCAACGACCCCTACAGCGGTAACACCCACGTCGGCGATTTCGTCACCGCCTGCCCCGTGTTCTACAAGGGCGAACACCTGTTCTGGGCCGTGACCAAGGGGCACCAGCTCGACTGCGGCGCCTACGAGGCAACCAGCGTCGCGCCGAGCGCCAAGAACGTGTGGCAGGAAGCGCTGCAACTGCCGCCGATCAAGTTCTACGAAAAAGGCGAGCCGCGTACCGATGTGATCAACATGTATCTCGCCAACGTGCGTTATCGCGACCTGCTGTACGGCGATCTGATGGCGCAGCTCGGCTCCATCTGGACCGGCAAGCGGCGGATGGTGGAACTCGTCGATGAATACGGTCCCGAAGAGCTGACCCATTACATCGACGCGATTCTCGACTACGCCGACCGGCGCACCAGCGAAGAGATCCACAACATACCCGACGGCAGCTATTTCGCGGAATCGTGGATCGACTCCGACGGCATGGGCAACACCAACCTCAAGGTGTGCGCCGAAGTCAAAGTCGAAGGCGATCATATCCACGTCGATTTTGCGGGCAGCTCGCCCCAGGGCGCGGGCGGCACCAACGGCACGCAGGGCGTGATGGAGGCCTCGGCCGGAATCCCGGTGCTGTGCGCCATCGATCCCAACATTCCGCATAACGAAGGCTGCTTGAGACATATCAGTTGCGACGCCCCGGAAGGCTCGATCGTTAAAGCCAAATACCCGGCGGCAACCGCCATGGCGACGCTGTGTCCTGCCGCTCAGGAACAGGAGGTGGTGTGGAAAGCGCTGGCGCAGGCAGTTCCGGAACGATCGTCCGCGGGTTACGGCGGATTCCACTGCGTCCCTTCAATCTCGGGCGTCGACGAGCGCGGCGACGAACCGGTGGACTGGGCTGCGATGTTCTTCAACGGGGGCTCCGGCGGCGGCGCTTCGAAAAATGCCGACGGCTGGCCCTTGATCATGCTTTCGTCTGGTCTCGGCGGCCTCAAGATCCTGAGCACCGAGATGAGCGAACTGCTCTACCCGCTCATGATCGATAAGCATGAAATCGAGACCGATTCCATGGGTCATGGCAACACCATGGGGGGTGCCGGCATCAATATCGTCGTGCGGCCTTATGGCACGCCCATGGATTGCCATGTGACGGGCGACGGCGCGTCGAACCCGCCCTTTGGTTTGTTCGGGGGCACGCCCGGCATCGGCGGCGGCAACTACCGCGAAAATCTGGAAGCCGGGCACCGCGATTACTGCTCGAGCAAGGGCTACATGAAAATCGAGCCCGGTGAGGTCTGGGTGGGTGTCTCTTCGGGCGGGGGCGGTTACGGTGACCCGCTAGCTCGCCCGGCGGAAAAAGTGTGTGAACACGTGCGCGACGAGATCATCAGCTTCAAGACGGCTCGGGACAACTACGGCGTCGTAATGGATCCGGAGACCTTCCAGCTGGACGAGATCGCCACTGCAAAGCTTCGCGCCAAGATCACAGCCACAAGAGGCGAGGTACCGATGCTGCAACCGACCGAAGCCGGCGCCGCTACGTGGCTCAAAGAAAATATGCGCGAGGGCGACAGCTACCTGCTCGACCCGCAATAGTCGGGCAAGTCCGGATCTTTGGGGTCAGGTCGTTCATTGCCGTATGGTTGCGGCAATGAACGACCTGACCCCCTCACCTACATATCAAACGCTTCCGCAAGTTCGACCGAACCGCCCGCGCCAAGAATAGGGCACCCTTGCGCTTTTGTAACCGCGTCATCGACATCCGAAGCTTCGATTAAGCTAAAGCCACTGACAGGATTGGAACCCCCGTTATCAACAACCGAACCGTTGCTCTGCACTGTCGATGACTTGCCGACCGGATTGCCACCATCGACAACGGCACTACCCAGCGATCCAAACCACTGCCCCCAGGCGTCCATTACTTTTGCTTGATCTTCCTTCGTTTCTGGAACGCTGCCGCCGTGATACACAAATAGATATTTCGACATTTTTCGGATCTCCGATTTAACGAGTTGGAATGACTGTCGGCCCGGCTGTTGAAACGCAGCCTTCCGGCTACTGCGGCATGACGCCTTACAGTTGCATAGGCTGATAAAACTAGAGACTATCATCAGCAGAACCCCCTGACAGTGGGTAAAGTGCTGATAAATAGCACTGCTAAATGTGTAAAGTGCACAATGAGGCCAATGTCCGATTATCATACCAAGGCCCTCAATGAAGCACTGCGGAAGCTCAGCCGCAACCCACTCCTGCCGGTCGCCGTCAGGCATCTAGCTGATAATTCCGCGGCCATCAATGCCGAACAAAGCGAAGCAATCCTAGCCGCGATACCGGCATTCTCTGAATCCAGGAACCCCGACGACGTGCCTGATCTCGCTCGGCATACGAGTGAAATGCTACATTTGCTTGGCGGCGGTCCTGTAGATACCTTCGATTTCGTGCGCGAGCACGCCCGGCGGCGCGCTGAGCACCGTTTTTCATTGGAGGCGACGCTGCACGCGTACCGCTGCAGTCACAAGGTCTTTTCGCGCTGGGTCCGTGAGGCGATACTGGCGTCGGTATCGTCCCCGGAAGAAGCGCAGCAACTTGCCGCTGCTACTTTGGATTTCACGGTCGAATATACCGATGCGATCACTTCGATCGCTGCGGGCGCCTATTTGTCCCAAACGCGTTTGCTCGCCGATGTCGCTGGGGACCAGCGCGCGGAATTGCTCACCATTTTGCTCGATGGCTACGATGAGTCGGACGGGCGCGTGGCGAAGGTATTACGCGACGCCGGCTATCTCGACAAACATCAGTCGTTTTGTGTGGCAATGGTGCAGCCCGTAGATCCTTCAGAAATGATCAATCTTGATCGCGCACGTCGATTGGTCGATTCAATCGATAAGATTTTGCAGAGATCACCGTCGCGTCGCCTCATCGATTTGCGTCACGACAAGGTCGCCATCGTATTTTCCGATACCTGCCGACTGTCCGGTTGGACGGCGCCGCACACAGCGCTCGGCAGACGGGTAAGGTCCGGGCTATCGATGGTCGGCAACGCGGTCTTAATCGGCCTCAGCAATGACGTGCCATCAACTTCGCAGATTCCGACGGCCTATAGAGAGGCACTGCTCGCCCTCGAACTCGCCGAGGTAACTCACCGGGTCGTACATATCTCCGAAGTACCGGCGCGGCGTCTGATGTTACATTTAGCAGGCGATGAATTGCAGCGAGTACTGCCAGCTTGGACGCATGAGTTCTTTCTGGCTGATGACAAGCTTGGCGGCTCTCTGGTCGCGACCTTACGCGCATACGCGAACGCGGATATGAATGTATTGAAAGCCGCGCAGAGGCTGTCGGTGCACCCCAATACGATCTATTCGCGGTTGCAAAAAATCCTCAGTATCACGGGTTTGCAGGCACGGTCTTATCACGCATTGACGGAGTTGCTCATCGTTGCCGATTGCGGGCGTCGTACATTTGATGGGCGCCAGAGCGCGCTCTGAGATGATCGGATTATCGCTGATCTTGGTCATTATCATCGCTCGAATAATTGCGGATAATGCGCGGACAGATTACTAATTTGAATTCGGGCAAACCAAGGCGGAAAGCGCCTTCGCAATATAATGGCTAATCTATTTTCTATTTACCGCGCGTATAAGCCTGACCACTACAAGTAGGACAGATTGGCTTGTTCCGCCAGCACGGAGACTTCGTCCAGACCGAGTTCGCGGCGCACGATGTTCGCGCCGCGAACCAGTGAGACCATCTTGTAGAACGCATGCTTGCGGCTGATCCCCTGGCGGCCGAAACCGCAATCGCTGCTCAGGATCAAGCGCCCCGCGTCGATGAGCTCGAGCGCTCTACGAATGTCATCGGCAACTTCTTCCGGCGTCTCGACCTGCAGGGCGCGGTGCGAGATGACGCCTATCGCTATCTTCTTGTCCTTGCCGATGGCCGCCGCCACCTCCTTGAGCTCGAGATAGTCGGCGTACTTCATTTCGAAGGTGATCACGTCGACGTCAAGTTGGTCGAGATATTGCAGCACGGGTTTATATTTCGCCCCGTAGCCCAGGTTCTGGGCATACGGGTTGCCCCAGCAGGTGTGGCACCACACTTCGGCCTTATCGCGCAGGCCCGCGACTTCGACATTGAAAGCATCCACGTACACCTCCGGCGATACGTCCCATTCGACGTCCTCGACGAAATGAAAGCAGGGTTCTTCGACCTGAATCACCGGGCATCCGGCATCCGCAAGCGCGTGGTAGGCCTCGTTCTTCGCGGCCGAAAGCGCCATGATCGTTTCGGCCCGATCCTTGTAAAACTCGTTGACGACCAACATATCGACGAGCTGTGCTGAACACGCGCCGAATTTGACCGGGCGGGAAGACAGTCCCTGAGCAATCTTCCAGACCAAATCGTATTCGAGTCGGCCCGGCCCCACCGGGCCCGTAACCCGCGGCGGTAGACGCGTCGCCATGATTTCATTAAAGATGTCGCCCGCTTGTGCCTCGCGCGGCGAACCGCCGAACGGCAGCGAGCGCAGCGCGCTGTCCTCGATGCCGGACATCCGGTCAAACACGTAGCCGAACCAGGCGCGCCCGCCGAGGTCCATGTCGAAGCGCATGTCTCCGTCGGTGAATATATCGAGGCCCGCGCACCGTTGATCGGCGATACAGCACGAGACCGCGTCGCGGTACTGCTCGTGGAACTTGAAGTCTCCAAGATACGCATTCGAAATGGAGCGGCCCGCGAGATTCTCCGCGTACCAATGGGGCCTCGGTAATGAACCCGTGATCGTCGTCACCAAGTTCTGATCTTTCGTCGCCGTCAGCATAATGCCACCCCCGAAACCACACCTACAACCGAGTAGACGTCAATGATACATCGTGCGAAAACCCCATCGTGTGGGGGACCGATTTGGGTCAGCAAAGCCTTCGCCACAACCGCCCGAGAGACGGAACGAAACTGCAGGCGAGCACATGTTGTGAGCGGATAGTGGCGGGCGCGTCAGGTAGTGCGCAGCTAACGCTGCGCAACTAGACCCAGGGTGGCCAAATCCAGCAACCCCATCACGATGCAGTGCGGCAGTGACACGACGGACTTGTTAGTGGTGAAAATTACGGCGTTGACGCACCCGGTCGAAAACCCGTTGCTGTAGCCGGCCTATTGCACGAAGGCGGGCTAGTCGACTGGGGCGATGCCGCTGCCTATCGAAGACGGCCTTGCAAACTTATTGGAGGCGGGCGTCATTTCCCCAAATTGACCTAGTGTGCCGTCCCGCGAAAAAGTTGCGTAAGTCGCACCGGATTTTTCGTTCCTGGCAAGGCGCGAGGACGCCGCGTAGCGGGCTCTACGCAAGGACGAGCAACGCCGCCGGGGACGAAAAAGACCAGCGAATTATGGAAGTTTTTCGCGGGACGGTGCACTAGGTGCTTCAGGGAACGGCGACGGTCGCAATATTGAGAGGGGTCGCGAGATTTGAAGCGCCCCTATCTTCGGACGACCGATAGGTATCTACAGTAAAACTCACCTGTCCACCGGACGAGAAGACGACAGGCCTCGAATCACTGCCGGTTTGAAAGACAGCGCTAAGCTCCTGCGGGATCAGAATTTTGAAACCTAGCTGAGCCGCGGCACTGCGGTTGCCGCCGACCCCGATTGAATCATCAGCCGACACGGTAAACGCCGTCATTAGACCCAACGAGATCAGCAACACCCCAACACATTGGGTGCGGCGCGCTTGCAACTTCGATAAACCCCTGAAAACCATCATGTTTAGCCGTATCGGCAGGCATCGTGATTACTATACCTACATTCTACGGTACCCCCGGTTTTTGTGAAGGGGGTCACGAAATTAACCGGTTCAAAGGCAGTATTTCCAGTTTCCAAAGATCTGTCGTTCCTGAGCGACAGCAGAGAAAGTGAGCTTGTGACGCCCGTCACGTAAGCGTCCCCCGCATGTGAAACCGATCACAAACCACTGCCGGCGGCTTGTGACGTGCCGCACAAATAATCCGCGGTTCCAGATTGGCACACCGCTTGCAATATCTCTGGCAACAAAATTTTTAATCCAATTTTTTAAATTCGCAATTGCGGGAGAAACGTGATGAAACTCAATAAGACATTAGTTAGCGCTGCCATCGTTGCTTCGTTAGCTTACGCGCAGGGTTCGCTGGCTGATACGCAGATTGTAACCGGTGCTGCTGCTCTACCAGGCGGTGCAGGTGCGAACGTCGATCTGGATTTCCAGATAACGATTCCGGCCTTCCTGTCATTCCGCGTCGGTTCGGCTGGAATCGTCGATACGATCTCGTTTGCACCGTCGGTCGCCGATGTGTTGGCACCAACGCTCGGTATGGCCGGCACAGGTGGTGACGTTGGTACCGGTCAAGTTACCGTTGAAATTCGCGGTAACGGCGGTTCCGTTCAAATCACCGAAGTCACGAGCGGCGCAACGGGTTTGAGCAACGGCACGAGCACCATTAGTTGGGCGCAGATCAATTCCGCTGACACCGGCGGCGGCGGCATTCCGGCTCCGACTCTGTCCGACAGCAGCAACAACACCTCGGCCGTAGCGGTGACCTCGACGGGCGTTGTCGATCGCAGCAGCGTATGGACATACACCTACGATAATCCGGCGACGCCGCCGCAATCCGGCCTTTACACCGGTACGGCGACCTATACGGCGGTAGCGCTGTAACGGGATTCTCTCCCGCCTCCTCCCCGAGGACCGAAGCCCCGCTATGCTAGACTTTTAGCGTGCGGGGCTTCACTTTTGAAGTTCGCTGAGACTAGACCGATGAAAAACCTCCTTTTGTTTTTGCTCGTAAGCGCTCTCGTGGCGGACGCGAGTGCAGCCGTGTTCTTCATTGGATTCGGCCCGGCTCAAATCGGCGTGCGGGTGGGACAACCGGCGGGCGTTTCAACGGTGGATGTCAATGTCCCCGTGACCAACGTTGGCGACGGCACGCCCATTGGCGGCACGCCAGCTATGTTCGTCGGCGCCTATGCGCGTCAACCGTTCAGTATCCCATTCAAGGTATTTACCCTTACGGTCGACTCGTCAACGCCGTTGAATAATGGTTTCGAGACCATTCCGTTCACAGAAATCAGTTGGGTCGCCGCAGCGGGTGATATTCCGTCGGGTACGTTTGCGGGGACGCCGGCACAAGTGATTCTAGGCCCTATCGTCGCGGCGTTCGTGGTAATCGACACGCATACGTTCAGCTATGCCAACACCAACCTGATCGCTTCCGGTACTTATGCGGGTACGGTGACCTACACTGCGGCGGTACCGTGATGCGGTATTGCGCCTGGTTTCTTCTCCTTTGTGCGCCCTGGGCGTGTGCCCAGATCCTGGACGACTCGGCGTCACCCAGACAACAGTTCAACATCAAGCTCGAATGGCAGAATAACGGCAATATGTTCACGCTGTCCGAACGTGAGCTGAACGCGCTTACAGCGCGGGTGCCGAATGCCGAGGTGCGCCTCGATACCCGTGATTTCGTAGGTCAAAACGCACGCATTTTCTTGCGCTTGCCGGAGCAGATAAAAGGGCTTGGGAATAGCGCCGGACTGAAACTCGAATGGCGTACCCGAGGAAACTTTCTGGCCGGACATACGACACCCGGCAACCGCGCGCTGATTTTCGAAGGTCGCGTGAGCGACCCGTTACTCATCGAATTTTTTACGTTCACCATGAATCTCGATGCACGCTCGCTAACAGGCGCGCTGCGCTTCGAGCCGATCTATGAGATTGAATTGATGTAGCGACACTCATTTATTACCAACAACGGCGCGTATGGCGGGGGAGAGGCAATTAATTTCGAGTTTAGTATGTACAGGTGCTTGATCGGCGCCTGCTTTCTGTGTGGATTTGCGGTGGCTTGGCAAGCGCATGCCGCGACGTTTGCAGCGCGTGTGAGCCCACCGAATTTTGAACTCAAGGCGGATCCCGGCGACAAAGTCCGTCACGTCATCCACATCCAGAATAACGATGAGGAAACGGCCGAATACGTCATCCGCACGGCCGACTGGGACATCAATCCTCAGGGTGGCGTCGTTATACGACCTGTCGACGCGGGCTTGTCGGAGAACTCGTGCCGGCCATGGTCGCGAATCGAGCGCGGACGGATAAAACTCGCGCCTCAGCAAATCAAGAAATATCGATTCGAAATCCAGGTTCCAGCCGACGCCAGCGCGGGCGAATGCCGCTTTGCGATTTTAATTTCTCCAACCCCGGAGAGCATTGAGACGACGCAATTAGGTAATATCAGCATTCCAATAACCGGCCAAATTGCCATTGTCGTGTATGTCGTCATCGGTGACGTCACGGCGAACTTGGAATTTCGCGGCGCTCGAGTCATTGAAAGCGAGGATGGCCGGCAGGCGGCCTATCTCGATTTCTTCAATTCCGGTAATGCGCATGGACGGCCATTCGGCAGCGTCAACATCAGGCAGAGCGACGGGTCGAACATCGAGCTTGTAGTCGTGCCTTTTCCTGTTTTACCGGGTCGCAGTATGCCGATAGGGCTGCAGTCGGTGAGCGGTCCCGAATATCGGGAACCGCCCCCCTTGCAACTCTCGCTGCCCGCCTCCATGACCGGCTTGATCGAATGGGATGGCGGTAATCTGAAATTGGATGACACACCACTGAACGAAGAATAACGGGCCACCGCCGATCTCGGGCAGCTGCGCCGCAGCACTATTCAATTTCGATCAGACCGAAGTCGATCCGCCCGATCCCGCGTATCGGCACGATGAGCGATTGCGGCGATTCGTCTTCGAGGCCGAAGGGTAAGGGTGCTTCCTCCACTGCGATACGCAACCAGTGTTCGCCGGCTCCGACTCGTTCGAATTCGAATTCTCCCGCGGTATTCGTTTCTGCACGGAAGTGGCCATCAAGATATACCGTGATTCGCGGCAGCCCGCGTTCACCGCCATCCCGCTTACCATTGCGGTTCGTATCGAAGAACACATGCCCTTTGATAGTGCCGCTACCGCGTTGTCCCGTTGAGTAACCACTCATTCGTGCCGGTCGTCCTCGTTGTTTCACAAAGCTCACGCTCAACAGTACCGTTAGGTCATCAAGGGTACGTGACGGGCCGATCACGGGATCGGTGGTGACGCGGCCCGCCGTCGCACTCAGGTCAATGGTGACGTCCCTGTGCGCCAACCAATGAAATCCGAAGCCCCAATTGTAGGCGCGCGAATCGACGCCATTCTCGTCCTGGCGGTGGGTCAATTGAAAATCCAAGCCGCCACTCACCGTGTCCGTAAGGTCTTTTTGGGCGATGATACCCAGCAGTACCTCCTGCGCTTCGAATGTATCCTGCGTGAATTCAAACTCTGTCGTAAAACGATCAAGGTATGCGATCGCCCAATCGTGATCCCATCTGAGCTGCGTTTCCGCGCGTTCTATAGCAGGCAGGTTCTCGTTTAAGAAGCGCAGTTCCAGCCGGCTCAAACCGAAGGCAAAGTCGTGTGCGAGGAAGGCACGTAATTCAGCGGTATGGCCGTCACCCCGTGCGATACCGGAATCCGCATGTTGCGTGCGCACGGTGACCAGGCCGCCGATTTGCGTTTTCCGACGAAACTGCCAGCTGCCGTTGACGAACGAGTTGGTCACGACATTGCCGGCGACAGTCGCAAGCTCGTCGAGGTTGTTCCTCGACACCTCGGAGCCCAGGGTCCAGCGCCACCGAAACGAACTGAAATCGCCGCGCCAGAACAAACCTTGCCGGTCGTTATCGATTTGCACGTCCGTCCACCGCAGGCCGCGCTCAAAGTGAAACGCGCCATATCGATGGCGCCACCGTCCAAGGATAGATACGCCGTCGTACCACGAGCCGAATTGGCCCTTACTGTCTTTCAGGCCACGCAGTTGATGCCTCTGGGTCAGGTCGTCGCTCAAATACTGAACGGCCCCACCACCTACTTGATGGTTGCGTCCGGCGATGCCGGCGTCGTTGGTATCCCAGAATTGCGCGGAGGCACTCCAATTGTCATCGATCGAAAATTGGCCGCTGGCGCCTAGCAGGGTTCCTCGAGTTTTGCGAAACCCGCGCGCTGCTGTCCCTTGCAGCCCGCCGATATAGCCCGCAGTGACGTCAAACTCCGCCCGATCGCTATGGATGCGCGTCGTTCCGCCTTGCAGCAAGGTGGTCGGCAGAAAGAACCGATAACTCGTCGCGAGCAATCTGTTGGATTCACTGCGGAAATGTCCGAGTCGAGTATCGGCGGCATAATTCTCATTGATGACGAAATCCCGGTTTTCCAACTGAAACCGCTCGCCTTGAGAATCTCGATTCGGTCGGCCGTCGTTGTTAAAGAGTTGTTCGAATGTAGCGTTGAAACTGCCGTATCCATCCGTTTCCTGGTACCAAAGAAAATCCAGGCCGTGCTCGACCAGCGGTCTGATCATCTCGCGCGCATCGACATAGGTCCGATAGTTGGCGGCGAAGCTCCGCGGCAGCCCTTCATGTTCATCGCCGATATCAATCGGTATTTCGTCGGCATCAAACTCATCGAGGTACTGATCCGTATATGGCTCTGCGGTATTCCTATCGTCATTTGTTTCGCTGTCTGTCTCATTCGCCCAGGTAAAACCTGCTGGCAACATCACACCCGTGAGGAGCACGACAATGAGCGGCCAGGGAGGGGGCGTTAAACGACTGAAGCCAAGCACGGTTGCAGAAAATATCTTGGATGGACCTGATAAGGGTTCGCTCTCGAATTTGCCAATCTTACCGTTATCAGCGGAAAGATCGATAAAAGCGCACACCATGAAATCTAACAGGATGCCCTTGTTCCAATGCAAGCAAATGAACATCGAACGGGCACTTTGTCGGCCACCAGAAGAAAAAGTTAACGTGCCGGCGAGGAAAATAAATGGCCGGGTCTGAACGTGCACACAACCCTGGCATCATGCTTCACGCACCCCTTGGACTCCCATTCCGCATATACTCCCGGCCACAATCCTCGGTTGACGATCGCGATCTGCTCGACATTTGTCGTGTGCCCCGTAATTTCGTATCTTCGTCAGAACCAAGCAAAGAGGGATACGCTCTTGAGTTTCGAATATATCGAAGTTGCGACGACCGCCAACATCACGCGGGTCACCATGAATCGTCCCGAAGTCTTGAACGCGATCAACCAGAAAATGCATGACGAATTGCAGGAAGCGTTCGACCAATTTGCCGCCAATGACGAACAACACTTGTGCGTGGTAGCCGGGGCTGGAGAACGGGCGTTTTCTGCAGGGAGCGATTTGAAAGCGATTGCAAAAGCCGGCAAGCCGAACGTTTACCCGAGGAGCGGATACGCGGGCCTCATCGAGCGTTTCGATCTCGACAAACCGGTGATCGCCGCGGTGGATGGTGTCGCCGTCGGCGGCGGCTTCGAGCTCGCCCTGGCGTGCGACATTCTGATCGCGACCCGCCGGTCGAAGTTCGGACTCCCGGAGCCTCTAGTCGGAGCGGTCGCCCTGGGCGGCGGCATGCATCGTCTGGCACGCCAGATCGGTCTCAAGCAAGCGATGGGGCTCATTCTGAGCGCCGACATGGTCGACGCCGAAGAAGGATATCGAATGGGCTTTGTCACCCAGCTCGTCGATCACCAAGCGCTCGACGCCACGGTGAACGAATGGTGCGAGAAAATACTCCGCTGCGCGCCGCTTGCAACGCGGGCATCCAAGCAGACCGTGATGTGCGGTCTTGACGAGCCCAGCCTGCAAGACGCCATGCGCCGCCAAAAAACCTATCCTGCGTTCAAAGTCTGCTACACCTCAGCCGACCGCAAGGAAGGCGCGCGAGCGTTCGCCGAGAAGCGCCCGCCACGATGGACTGGTAAGTAAAACCTGTCTCAGAATTATCCGCATGTGCGCCTTGCATCCGCACTTTCAAGGCACAACGCACACGCGGATAACATTGAGATAGGTTTAATTCCGGGCTTGCCTTCGATATCGAGGCGTCGTCCAATGGGGACCCCGGACTGAGGCCGGCGAATCGATAAAGAAACAGAGTAAGGAGAATCAGGTGGCCAAGAAGACAGTAGATGGAATGGGGGTCGGTGTATTTCAGGTCCTGGTCGACCGGCCGGCGGGTGATCCGGCGGCTATCGCAAAGCGAGCCGAAGATCTTGGCTTTGATTCTTATTGGGTGCCGGACCACACCATAATCCCGAAGGGTTCCGCGGACGATTATCCGGGCAAGGGCCCCGATGACGCCCCGCCAGCATACCTGTTCAAGATGCCGGATCCCTTGATCGCCTTGTCGCGTGCGTCCGCGACGACTTCAACGATCCGTCTTGGTACCGGTATCTTGCTGGTGCCCGAACGCAACCCGCTGCACATGGCGAAAGAGATCGCCTCGATCGATCACTATTCAAACGGCCGCTTCGTATTTGGGATCGGCGCCGGCTGGAATGAACCCGAATGCACGGCGATGGGTGGAGACTTTGCGCACCGCTGGACACAGACTAAGGATTCGATCCACGCGATGAAGGCCTTGTGGACGGAAGATGATGCGGAATATCACGGCAAATACTACGATTTCGACCCCATGGCCTGTTTTCCGAAACCCAGCCGCAAACCGCATCCGCCAATCCTGCTGGGCAGCATCGGTTCGCCCCGGGTGTACAAACGCGTCGCCGAGTGGGGCGATGGCTGGCTGCCGTTTTGCGCCGACCCTCAGGAACTCGCCGACGGCAAGGCCGAGATCGCGAAGTATGCGGCGCAGTTCGATCGCGATCCCGCGTCGCTGGAGATCGCGTTGTTTGCACCGGAGGGTATGTTCCGCACGGCCGCGGAATTGCGCGAGATGGCCAAGGCCGGTGCCGATACCGCGGTCCTCTGGTTGCGGGGACACGACGAGAAGGAGCTGTTGGCGGAGCTCGATGAGCTTGCCGCCGCGGTTTTTTAGCACCCGCTACTCGATTTTCCCAAGCGCGCGCAGGATCCTTTCCGGCGTAAACGGCTGCGTCGTTATCTCGACGCCGAAGGGTTCCAAGGCGTCGTTGATCGCATTCATGATCGCAGCCGGGGTGCCGATGGTGCCGGCCTCGCCGCAACCCTTGGCGCCGAGTTCCGTTGCCTTGGTGGGTGTCTCGATATGCGCGCACTCGATATCCGGCATCTCACCCGCCATCGGCACCAGATAGTCGACCAGGGTACCGTTCAGCAGCTGACCCTGGTCGTCATAAAGGCACTCTTCGTACAAGGCGGATCCGATGCCCTGAACCACGCCGCCGCGCATCTGCTCGGCGACCAGTTTCTCATTGATGATCCGCCCGCAATCATCGACCGCCCAGATCTTCTGCAGTTCGACGGCGCCGGTGTCGATGTCAAGCTCCAGAGCGACCCCTAACAGGTTGTTGAAAAACGATGTCCCTATCGTTTTTCAACTCGCAAGACAAAAACACGGTTTCCGTCTTGCTCCATCAATCAAGCACATAGAGTGCTCGATTGATGCCGGCACATCCCTGTGCCGGGCACAGGCTGTCGAAAAACGAGTTTTTCAACAACCTGCTAACGAACAGTTCGCGTAGATCAGGAGTTGCTCGCGTTGGCTGTAATGCCGCGTGACGACCAGCTCGGGTTCAAAATCCTCGGGCAGCTCATGGGTATTGAAATGGATGAGACGGCCGATGTCCTCGAGTGACATAAGCGGCTCCGCGCCGCCCGTTATGACGACCTGGCCGTCGACGATGCTGAGTCCTTCGGATGCTTACCTATCTCCGGAGCTTACACATTCGGCCCGGGATCCGGTTTGTCGATGCGGCCGAGATTTCTGGATGAACAAAGCAAGGAAACGAGCGCAAGCCCGCTCGCGTTTGTCGACAAGCCGCCGCCTTTCCTGATCGCCTATGGCAGCGACGATTTCCCGCATCTGCGTAAACAGGCACAGGTGATGGCGGATACCTTGCGATCAGCCGCCGGCGAGGTAGTGTCCATCGAACTTGACGGTTGCGACCACCTTGGTGCCAGTTATATGGCGGGCGAAGCTGATGGACCGTGGGTGACGGCGGCGGCCTGGATCCATACGTTCTGAGCCAGTGCGCCGTGACCATAAATTGGATAAGGCCGCGCGGGCCTGCAGCCCAGGGGGAAGTGGTCGGGTTGTCGAAAGTTAAGAGCCTGAATCAAAATCCTCAGGCGCCCGCCTGTTGTGCCGTCCACCAGCTGTGATAAGAGTCGTTCGGCGCAAGAATCCGCGACTTGGCGGCACCGATTTGACTCTGATCGGCATCGTGGATCGACACATTCACCTCGACCAGCTCGCCGCGGATTCTCGTCACTTCTATGGTAACAACGACTGTTTCATCGGGACAGACCGGTTTGCGAAAGCGCTCCGGCGTAAACGTCAACCCCAGGCTCCCGTCACCCGGAAACACGGTTCCGAATAAGCCGGTTACCGTAATCTGGATCAATCCCCCGGGAACGACGATGTCATTGACGTCGGGGAATCGAAGTTGTGCCGCGGCCACGTCCCGATGGATGGCATTCATATCACCGCATAACTCACAGTAGCGTTCAACTTGCTCGTGTGAAAATGAAAGCTCCGCTTGGTGCTTCATTCCGATCTCGAGCATCGACGCAGTCAGGCAGCTGGTAGCGGGCATCGCGGTGTTCCTGATGAAAGGGTCAAGTCTTCACTTTATACACGATCAAAGCACCTCAGCCGTGCTCTCGATGGTCGCCTCCATTTCCAGGCATCGTCGAAATTATCTTCCATCCGGGCATTCCGTCTAACCCGCACCGTCAATAATTTGATGTCCGTATCGATCGAACACTGATTGCGCGGGCCTGCAGTGCGAAGCGAGTGGGTCCGGTTGTAGATAGTGAAGACTTGACCCCTTTCAGATCAGCGGGTGATTGGGTTCGAGGCCGAGGCGGTGCCGGCCGTAGAGTTCGCGGCAAACCTCCCAGTCTAGGAAGGCGTGGGTGGCCAGCGTATTGAGATCGCGAAAATAACGCTGCAGCGGCGCTTCAATCTGAAAACTTCGGGTCCCGGCACGAGCCATCATTTCGTTGACCCCTTCGCGGCACAGATTCGCGATGTAGCCGGCCCGCAGCTTTAGGTCGAGGCGCGCGTGCAGGTTGAAATCCCGCTTTTCTGCGATCTCTTGAGTATCCTGTGTGAGTCGATCCAATAACAATCGGGCGGCCCGGGCCCGGGCATGGGCCGCGCCGAGGTTGATGTGTGTCGCCTGCTTCTTGGCCAGCAAGTCTCCGCCCCAGGTCATCCTCTTGTTCTGCACGAAGGTGTCGTAGGCTGCGGTTGCGCCTTCGAGCCCGCCGCAATAAACGCCCATCACCTCGCAGTAAATGAACGGCATCAGTGGAATCGAATAAATCGGGTTCTCGTGAATCGATTCGGTGTTGTTGAAAAGCGCCTCGGTCGGCAGGGATCGGTGCTCGGGCACGAACAATTGATCGACCACGACATCGTTGCTGCCCGTTCCCGCCATCCCGCTCATGAACCACACGTCGTCGATTTCGACGTCACTGACCGGGACCACGAATGCCCGCGCATCCTCGCCCCCGGCTTTGGCAACAATCACCCAGTCGGCGTGCATGATGCCGGAGCTGAAGTTCGAACGGCCGCTGATCTCGTAGCCCCCGGCCACCTTTTTGATCTGTACGTTCGGCGACGGTTGAATCGGAATCAACGCAAACGGGCGATCGGCAAAAACTTCACGCTGCACTTGTTCCGAGAATTTGGTGATCATCCAGTTGTGGCCGAGATAAAACGCGGTAACCCAACCGGTGGACAGGCAAACGCTGCTGACCAAACGCCCGACGCCGGCCAATGTGTCCAGACCGAGTTCGTGCCCGCCGAACCGTTGCGGCACGAGGGATTGCATCACCCCGGCGTCGATCAGCTCCCGGATGGAGTCGTCGTGGGGTCGGCGTTGTTCTTCGCTCTGCAGGGCACGCGATGCGATCGCAGGAAGCAGGGAAGTCGTTCGTTCCAACAGTTCTTCTTTTGTGACGGTCATTTCTCGGGGCTCCCGTGTGCTTCGTTATTAGTTTTCGCGCAACTGTGCTTCAAGCCTTGCCTTGATTTTGAGAATCATTTGCTGTTTCGTTTTGGTCGACCCCATTTTACGTCACGGGATCCCCCGGCACTCGATGAATGCCATCGCGCCGGCCACACGGCTGCCATTGAGATGGTTGACTTGCACGAACTTTCCGGCAAGTTCGACGAAGGGCCATTTCGATTGCTGAATGTATTCCCTAGCGAGCACCAGAAAGCGCTCTATCCCGGTATCCGCCATCGATTGTACGAACTCCGACCACTCGATGCATTGCATCACCGGCGCGTTCCCATTGGTTGCTTCCAGGTTCAGCTCCGCGCCATGGATTGCGAGACTCGGGATGAGCAAAAGGGCTGCAATTAGCTTAAACGATGCTTTCATCCGTTCGCCCTTGAAGGGTTTAGGCGAAACAATTCGATTTTCTCCGTGCCAATCCAGCCACGATTCCACCAGTCGGCTTGCTCATATTTCCTATAGTAGACTACGAGGCGTTTTATACGGCTGGTTCCATAAGAGGGCTCCAGTGGGAAAAATGGTCCCAGCAATGCTCTTTGCATGTTCTATTGCCGCACATTCGGCGACGGCCGATTTATTCTTTGCCGATTTCTTTGCGTTCGAAACGATTGCTGAATTCGATTTCGGCTATCGAACGAGCCTGCCCGTGGTAGAAATCGCGTACGTCCGATCTGCCGTAGGTGAGCGATTTACGGACATCACCGTCACCCTCGATGACGCAAACTTCAAGATCGTCGCCCACAGCTGCCCGTTCACCCTGGCGAATGGTGGTAGTTGCATGATCCTCTTCA
This sequence comes from Gammaproteobacteria bacterium, assembly GCA_963662545.2. Taxonomy (GTDB): domain Bacteria; phylum Pseudomonadota; class Gammaproteobacteria; genus JAYYZW01. The sequence continues at coordinate 1,030,855 of CAXXLL010000002.1, read as the reverse complement.
GTTTCGATCCACAAGGACCGCGTTCAACGAACGACCCCCATGAGGGAGTATTCAGGGCACACCTTGTTGTGACCAGCAACGAAGGATTCGCGAGCCTGAGAATCTCCGGCCACCAGAACAAGCGCTATTGTGAGGATCGGCGATTACCGCTGGGCCCTAGATGCGCGACGCCTGAACGGTGATCCGTTGAGCAAGTAGTAAGAAGCCCGAGTAATTTATAAATAGTCACGCCGGCAGCGTACATCCTTTCCCGGAGCCGAAAACCGTTCTAATCTTAACGGCGATTGCCGTACACGAGAGTTTCTTATGTCCGATGAGATATCAGGCCCCACGTCGCACAGTTACTTTTCGCAACGCCTGCGACTGCACTACGTCGATTGGGGAAATCCGACCGCAAAGCCTCTGTTGCTGGTTCATGGCGGTCGCGATCACTGCCGGAACTGGGACTGGGTCGCGCTCGCTCTGCGCGAAAGCTGGCATGTGATCGCCCCTGATTTGCGCGGCCACGGCGACAGCGAATGGTCGGCCGACGGTCAATACGACATGGCCGGCTATGTCTACGACCTGGCACAGCTCATCCATCAGCAAAACCTGGCGCCGGTCACCCTCATCGGCCATTCGCTGGGCGGCAATATCGCGCTGCGCTACACCGGCATTTATCCCGATTCAGTGCGCAGGCTGGTGGCGATCGAAGGCCTGGGCTTGTCACCGGAACTGCTGGCGAAACGGGCGAGCCGGACTCTGGATGACCGGATGCGGGCGTGGATCGATGAACGGCGGGGCTTAGCTGCGCGAGTGCCGCGGCGCTATGGCACGATCGAGGAAGCCTTTAAGCGCATGCAGGCCGAGAACAAGCATCTCTCTCCCGAACAGGCCCGCCATTTGACCGTGCATGGCATTGATCAGAACGAGGATGGCAGCTTCTCCTGGAAATTCGACAACTACGTCCGCTCCTGGCCGCCTTATGACGTACCTGCATCGGAGCTGCATGGATTATGGAATCGCATCAACTGCCCGACCCTGCTGGTCAATGGGAAGGAAAGCTGGGCGTCAGACCCGGCAATAGATGGGAGGGCCGCTCATTTTCGGAACGCACGAACGGTCGGTTTCGAAAACGCGGGTCATTGGGTTCACCATGACCAGCTTGAAGGGTTCCTCGAGTTGACCGCTGAGTTCATTGCGTAAGTTTCGAGGAGCGACGAAACGGACGCGATTAGTGCCGACTAGACCTCACCGCTGTGCAGGAGACCGTCGTTCTCGAAAGCCTCGATTTCGTCCGCACTCTTGCCGAGAATGTCGCGCAGGACCTCTCGGTTGTGTTCGCCCAGGCGCGGCGCGACGTAGGCGGGATGCGTCGGGTAGGCAGAAGTCTTGACCGGCATCCCCGGGATCGCGAACTCGCCCGCGATCGGGTCGCGTATCGTTCTCACCGTGCCACGCTCGACGAGATGCGGGTGGGTGATCGTTTCCTCAACGCTCAGCACCGGTGCACATGGCACGCCGTGGGCCTCCATCCTTGCGATGACAGAATCCACGTCCGGGAAGGTCTGAAGCCAGCGCTCGACCATGGCCACGACCTCATCGAGGCGCTCCAGCCGTGCCTCGTCGGTGGCGAAACACGCGTCGTCGATCAGATCCGGGCGCTCCATCGCGGCGCATAGATCGGCCCAATGCTGCATGAACGCTATCAAAACGATCGAGCCGCCGGTCGCTTGATAAACCCCTGCGGGACAGATATATGACAGGTGGCGGCCCTCTCGCGTCGGATTCAAGGCGCCGTTGCTGCCACTGTATCGATGGACGTTGAGTTCATGGTAATGGTAGTAGCAGTCGAGCAGGCCGATATCGAGATGCTGCCCCTCCCCCGTCTCCGCGCGGTCGAGCAGCGCGGCCGTGATCGCGAAGGCGGCCGTGACACCGGTGCTGACGTCCCCCATGGCCGCGAGCGGGATGTAAGGGGCTTCGCCCTTTGCGCCGATCATCGATGTGATGCCGGAATAGGCTTGCCCGATGTAGTCGTAACCGGGCTTGCCCGACAAAGGGCCGGTCTGTCCGAGCGCTGAGATTGAACACAGGATGATGTCCTTTCGCATGCGTTTCAGATCGTCGAAACTCATGCCCATGTTCGCTATCACGCCGGGCTTGTAATTTTCGACGACGACATCGCAGTGTGGCACGAGTTCGCGAATGAGATCGAGTCCGCCGGGTTTCCGAAAATCAATGCAGACGCTTTTCTTGTTCAAATTGTGCTGGATATAGTAGAGGCTGCGTTCGTTGCGGAGCTTCGATATCGAACGGGCCATATCGCCGTCTGGCGCGGACTCAATCTTGATGACCTCGGCGCCCAGTTCCGCGAACATGCGGGTACACGTCGGCCCGGCGACGGCCCGCGTCAGATCGAGGACGCGAAAGCGGCTCAGCAGGTGTTTCGAAGATGGCGCCATGGCATCGCCGAGTATACGTGCTAGTGTGCTGTCCCGTAATAAACTTCGATAAGTCGCGCAGGACTCGTGCCGCGATGCAAGGCGCGAGGAGGCGTCGTATCGGGAATACGGCAACGACGAGCAACGCCGCAGCGTGGTGCGAGGACCAGCGAATTATGAAGGTTTATTACGGGACAGCACACTAGGCAAGGCTGGACGAAAGAAGGGAGCGCACGAGCCACCGTACTTTACAAGTACCGCGCCGGCGCCGTATTCGGGTACATTCAATGAGTAACATCTGTTTTCACCGTCTCACTTAAATGGCCCGCCGCCCTATTCGGGTTTAGGCCCGAGCTGCTTCGCCAGCATGGGGCTAATTTTTGAATCCTGGTGAAATTTCCGGGCTAGCGTTTCCGGGGTTTCGCCCTCTTCTGAGGACGGTGCATCGCCCAGGCAGCCTTCAAACCCTCGCGCATCCGTACCACCGCGTCGCTTTTCAGCGCCAGCGAAACGTTCAGGGCTCGCTCCAAATTCAATTCCGGACTGATGCGCTGCATTTCCGAGACGTGTCCATACGCAATTTCCTTATCGCCGCGAAGCGCATGGATTGAGGCGAGGAACTGCCGCGTCGGCATGAACGCCGGGAAGCGCGCCGCGCTCTCCGAGAAGAGCGTTAAGGCTTCATCCACCTCGCCTCCCATATACGCCAGCAGGCCCCGCGGATAGAAATAGGGTTCGTGCGGGTTGAGCGATCTGGCACGCTCCAGATAGCCCTGCGCCTCTTCGAAGCGGGCGCGATAAGCCAGGGAGATCACCCGCCGTTCCAGAGCACGCACGTTGCCGGGATCGAGAGCGATCGCGCGCTCACCGTGGGCGTCGGCCAACTCGAAATCACCAAGCCAGAACTGGATGAACCCGAAGATCGCATGACCATCAGCAAGCTCGTCATCGAGCTTCAGCGCGCGCTCGGCAAGATGCGCCGCATGGTCGATGGCATTCTGCTCACTCCAGGCGCTCCACCACGCGTACCAGCGATTTTCGCCCATCTTCGCGTGCGGCAGCGCATATTCCGGGTCGAGTGCGATGGCCTGGTCGTAAAGGGCGTACGCCGTCTCAATGCCTTCGCGCGACCAGTCGTAGGGTACCGCTCTGAGGACACAGTCATAGGCCTGCAGGTTCCGCGTACCGCGTTCGGAGAAGCGGAATCGATCCGTAGCACTGAGCGCGATGGACAGAGCGTTGACGATTCGCCGACCGACCTCATCCTGCACCTGGAAGACGTCTTCAACTTCCCGGTCGAACCGATCGGCCCACAGATGTTCCCCGCTGGGACAATAGATGAGTTGCGCGTTGATCCGCAGCCGATTGCCCTGGCGGCGCACGCTGCCCTCCAAGACGTGATCGACGCCTAATTCCTCGCCAATCACGTGCACGGGGACGTCGCGTCCCTTGTAGACGAACACCGAGTTGCGCGCGATCACCCTCAATCCTGACAGCCTCGACAAGTCGGTGATCAGGTCGTCGGTCATGCCGTCGGCAAAATACTCACCTTCCGCATCACTGCTGAAGTTGATAAACGGCAGGACGGCAACCGACGGGCGGTCGTTGATGCCGGCACTGACCGGAACGCCGCCCGTGGGGGTGTTAATTTCGATGTCCGCAAAATAGCGCCCCTTCGGCAGCCTGAAGATCACGCGTTCGTCCGGGTGGGCCTGGTAGAACTCGCCCAGCTTTGATCGCAGCCTGCCAAACTCGACGCGCACGATCGAATCGACGGCAGGATCGAAATCGGCGTCCCGATCGAAGACGTCCACGGCGATCGAGTACTGGTTGATCTTGGCGCTGCGGCCGGCCGCGGTCTCTTCGATGATGTAGCGCAGCAAACGGCTCTGGCGACCCGCCTGGACCAAGATCGGGTCTGAGAGAATTCGCTCCAACGCGGCCGCGATCAATGCCTGGTCAGGCGCACCCCGTTGTTCTTTCCCCATGGATTCTTGCACCGTAGCGCGAGCCTCCGTCCGCGTTACGGCACATTGTAACGTCGCGTTACTGACTTATTGAAACTTCTGGCCGCGTTTCCTACCGGCAATACTCACTCCCGACATCTACTTAATGTTTCGCAAATCAGGAGACCGAGCATGAACAATCGTCAGTCATATCAAACCCCACTCGCCGCGGTGCACGATGCGCCGGCCCCCCGCGTGCGGCCGCTTACCGTCGCTTTGCTGGCAGGGCTCCTCGCCCTCTCCGCCAACCCCGGCCAGGCAGACCCCGTCTTCCCGCCCGCCCACATCTCGCCCGACGCATCGTTCGCGACGGGCAGCCCGGGCTCTCTTAAAACGGGCGAAGGCTGGTACCACGAGAGTCAGGCCGCGCGCCGGCAGACAGTCACGAGTGCAGAGGTGCACGAAACGTCGCCCTATCCCTCGATGTACTACTTCATCAACATTCGAAGCTATGCCAACGACGAATCGGCAAATCTCGAGAAGTATCGCCCGTTAGACCGGCGGACCGAGATCAAGATCGCCGACCAGGAGCAATTCGAGGACAGCCGCTCATAACGGCGCTGACAGGCGCAGCGGATTTTCGCTGCGCCTGTTCCATTTGAATTCAACCGAGCAACGCAAAAAGGACACTCTCATGAACGACAAACCAATCCTGGTTACGGGCGCGACCGGCAAGGCCGGCTCGCACGTAGTCGAGCAGCTAATTGCACGCGGACACCCCGTGCGCGCCATGGTGCGCACATGGGATATCCGGGCCGAACGCCTGGCCGCCCGCGGTGCCGATACCGTGGTCGGCGACTTCCTCGACCTGCCCTCACTGCACGCGGCCATGCGCGGCGTAGAGCGCGCTTACTTCTGCTACCCGACGGCGGACCGGCTGGTCGAAGCGACGACGAACATCGCCATCGCCGCGCACCGGGCCGAAGTGAAAGCGCTCGTCAACATGTCGCAGATCTCGGCACGCGAGCACGCCCGCAGCAAGCTGGCCTATCAGCACTGGCAATCGGAGCACATCCTGGACTGGGCCCATATTGGCGCCGCCCACATTCGTCCCACGTTCTTCGCCGAGGACCTCTATCTCTTCACCGGCCCGACCCTGATGAACGAAGGGAAGATGCTGCTGCCTTTCGGCGATGCCCGGCATGCGCCCGTGGCCGCCGCGGACATTGCACGCGTCGTCGTCGGCCTGCTCGAGGACCCGGCACCGCATGTCGGACAACGATTGGTCCTGACCGGCCCGCGCAACATGACGCTCGTCGAGATGGCCGAAGTCATCGGCGATATACTCGGCCGCTCCGTCGACTACGTGAATATACCCGTGGATGCTTGGCACGAAGCGCTGGTTGGCCCGATCGGGTTTCCCCGATTTCTTGCAGACCACCTCGCGGCCGTGGCCGAAGATCACCAGCACGGGATCTTCAGTGCCCGAACCGACGTCGTTGAACGGATCGGCGGCCAGGCGCCGCAGGAACTCGCTGATTTCGTGCGGGCACATCGTGCCGAATTCATCGGCGAACGCCCGTTATCGTCCGCGGCCTGACAGAAGGAGACGTCCATATGATCGGTCAAATCATCTTGGCGCTCGCCGCATCCGGATTGGGAGTCGTATTCGTGTCGCTGTTGGTCGAGAGACTGCGGCGACATCCAGACGCACCCAGCGCGTTCAGTTGGGGGCCGCACCTGTCTATGCACTACGTCTCGGTGAACGGACATGAAATGCGCTACGTGAAAACCGGCGACGGCCCAGCGCTCATCCTGCTGCACACCATGCGCACCCAACTCGACATCTACCAGAAAATGATAGCGGAGCTCGCCGAGCGTTTTACTGTCTATGCACCCGATCTACCGGCGCACGGCTGGTCCGACATCCCGCGTGAGCCGGTAAGCGTCGAGCTGCTAACCGAGTCCGTAGCAGGATTCCTGGAGGCACTGGAGATCAAGGACGCCATCGTGGCCGGCCAATCTATCGGGGCCAATATCCCACTCCTGATGGCCGCCGACGGCCATCCCGCGATCCGCGCGGTGGTGGCGATCAACACCTTCGATTACGGTCGGCGCTGGTCCGTACGCGGCAGCCTGCTGCTTCGGATCCTGTTTACCCTGGGACCGGTACCCATCATCGGTACGACTTTTCTCAGGCTACGAAACGCGTTTATCGAGGCGGCGCTGTTCAAAGGCGGTGTGGCCGATCCGAAGTCGATTCCGCCCGCCTTGCTGAATGAGATGATGGTCGCCGGGCACCAGCGAGATCACTATCGTCAGTTCCATTACCTGCTGCGCCTGATCGAGCGCTGGCCGGCGATACATGCGTGCTACGCGGATATCGCTGTCCCGGTACTGGTCATCTACGGTGATAAGGACTGGTCACGCGAGGTGGACCGGCGACGCACGGTGAGCGAGATCCCGCGGGCAAGCTCAGTGACCATCGCGCATGCCGGGCACTTCCTGTCGCTCGATCAGCCCGAGGCGCTGGCCGCGCGGATCAGGGAATTCGCAGAGACTCTGTAGATCCCGCACATTAACGAAGGCACGGCCAAGCCGCCCTCGTCGTCGCTGCCCTAAAGCGGTTTCAAATCCTGCAACATCGTTGGTATCAGTTCCGAGACGGTGGGATGTATGTGCACGGCCCTGGCAATGGTTGTGTAGGGTTTCCCTGCGTACATCATGTCGAGTAGCGACTGCACGGCTTCGTCGCCATTGAGCCCGAGGATGGCGGCACCGAGGATTTCTTCGGTGTCAGCGTCGACGATGACCTTCATGAAGCCCCGCGTGTCGCCGAATTCCCGCGCACGACCGACGCGCGTCATCATGCGTTTGCCGATCAGTGCGCGGCGGCCCGATGCGCGCACCTCGCGCTCGGTCATGCCGACGCGGCCTAGCGGTGGGTCACTGCAACCGTTCGTATCAACTTCTAATCAACCGCGGCGCAAGCCGCCAATACGTGTAAACTCTCAAGTCGTCCGGGCGGGGTCACTGACTCCACCCGGCACGTCGATCCGTCAGTATTGATGAGAGAACGATAATTCGGAGGAACACCATGCCCAACGCCAATCAGATCTATCACAAACGTCCCGAACTAGAGAAAGGATTCTACTACGCTCAAGCGGTCAAGGCCGGCAATACTTTGTACATCTCGGGCTGCGTCAGCTGGGACGCCGAGGGGAACATCATCGGCGAGGGTGACATGAAAGCCCAGATCGCGGCGGTCTACACGGATCTCAAGGAAATTCTGGAAGCGAACGGCGCAACTTTCCAGAACGTGATCAAGGAAACCGTCTTTACCACCGACATAGAAGCGCTCGAAGCGAACAACGACGTTCGCATCAAGTTCTATGAAGAAGCGGCTTCCGCGCCACCGGCCTCGACTTGGATCGGTTGCACGCGCCTAGCGGCGCCCGAACTGATGCTCGAGATCGAGTGCATCGCGCTCATCGATTGAGCACGGGCTAAGGATCTACGTTCGTTACCCGCAGCGCGTTACGGCGCTGCGGGTATTCCGAACTCTAAACCGACGTTGCCGGGCAAGCCGAAGTTAAAGGTCCCCAGCCCGGACATCTGGTAAATCCGGAATATGGCGTTGCAGTAAAAGGGGATCGATGCCTGGCTTTGATTAATGATCGGGCTTCGTCGCCACCCCGATGATCGCGGCATTCGAGCAGTTGATGACCATATTGGCATTCGCCGTGCACCAGTTGATCTCATTACTCTTGGCGGGTCTATAAATGGGTCCGACGCCTTCATTGCGGGTGCACGTGCAGCGCGGGCAGATCGTTTTGCCGCAGCAATCGTGATAGGAGATCACGTAGTCCTTGTTGTCGGCCGGGTTACGGCAAGTGCCGATCCAGCTCACCACCGAGGGCTCGGTGCCGGGCGGACAGCTGCTCGTCGTGCCTCCGCAGCATGAGCACAACGCGCCGTCCATGCCGCAGTAGCGCCAGTAATTGCAGTTAGTCGGATCACCTGGGTCTTCGGGCTCGCCTTGCACCTCGGTCGCGCCGCGCGCGACCGGCAACAGTGGGTATGCGGCAGTACCCGCCAGCACAGTCCCCAGGCGGGTGAGGAAACTGCGTCGCGAGGTGCGCTTCGCGAGATTGCGGGAAATACGCTCCGACCAGCTATCCAACCGGGACATCGCTACCTCCTGACGCGGCGCGGCTGCCGGGATTGCCAATCGCCTTTGTCTCGTTCTTCATGGGGTTTGCAGAAATGTCGGTGAGATGCCCAGCTGTTCCACGGTCCGCAGGTGTTTGCCGGTATTGGCATCGTAGACATCGAGGATCGGATCACCCATAAACGTCGTATACAACAACGGCTCGGGGTCCTGACTGACCCGCACGGCAGTCGCTGGATGCTTGGCTTTGATGCGTTGTAGCCGGACTTTCTGCTCAAGGTCGTAGACCCAGATCTCTTCAGCGGGATCCTGAAACGTAAATTTACCGCCCTTATGCATCAGGACGAACATGCGCCCACTCGCCGCATGGGCGGTGATTATCTGAAAACCGCCGACACGCCAGGACGCTTTGCGCTCGGCCGTGCTCTGCAATGACCAGGGGGTCGAGAGCGCTAAATCCGCCGCGCCGCCGTTGAACGTGTACACATATCCCTCGCGGGACACGAACGACCATCGATTACCGATGCGAACGCCGTCTTCCTCGATCGGATCTTCCAGCGGGTCGAAAACCGGTTTAGTAACCGTCTTGTCAATTTCCCGGCCACGGTCATCGAGTTGCAGGGAAACCAAGGATCCATCGCCGCAGATCATAAAAAAGCGATGCGAGCCTGTCGGGTAGACCAGGGAGCAGCCGGGCGTTTCGATTTCACCCAAGGTTTTGCTCGCTTTCACATCGACGACCGTGACAGATTGCGCCGGCGTGAAGTTGTAGATGAGGATAAATCGATCCTCGTCGGTGATGGCTGTGTGGCCCTGGGTAGGTATCCCGGTCAGGCGTTTATTCGGGATGGCGATCTCACCGATCGGTTTCAAATCCCGCGCGTCATAAATGCCGATGAAATCGGTGCGCTCGCCGTAAGCGCCACGCGAATAGTAGGTCTGGGTCGTATAAATCACGTTTCCATCCGCGGGAAATATGATCTTGTTGTGGAAATACCCGAGCCCCAGCATGCCGAGAAAACGGCCGTTGTCGCCGTCGATCAGATAGGCTTTGCCATCCAGCAGGCTGAAGAAGTTGATATCGTTGACCCACACCCAGTGGGGGTTGGGCTCGGCGGGGAGACGCTCCGTTGTCAGTACTTCGAATTCGAGTTCGGCGAAAGCAACAGTGCTGCTGATTAGCAAGCCGAGGATAACGGCCAGCGCTTTTTTCTCCATGACCCTACGATCTCTTGAAGCGGGTAAGTTAACGATCCACATTACCATGGTTAAACCACTTCACACTAAATAGGTGATCCAAATCTTGCGACACTCGGGCAGTTTCCCGGGAATGGACTTGCCGCACGCATGAAGGCACGTACTGCGTCCATCAGACGGTCGATGGTCGAGTAACGATGATTCCGGGTGACATTGTCGTGCAACTGTTTCCAGAGTTTCTCAATGTCATTGACCCAGGGCTGATAGGCCGGCTGGAACAGCAATCGGAATTTCGGATTGTGCTTTAGCCAGACGTGTGCCAAGCGACATTTGTGGATGATGTAGTTATCCACGATCAAGATAATTCGACGCGCGGCGCGGTAAGTTTGCCGCAGGTGGTCGAGCAGGCAAAGGAATAGGTCGCTGTTTTTCCGTGTGCCCTCGACATACGCAACGCGACCGGTTCGTGCGTGCAGCGCGCCCGCCAGATAGCGTTTCCGGTTTTGCCCAGGCGTGGGGATGGCACGTTGACAACCTTGAGTAGACCAAAGGAAACCGATTTTGGGATTGAGGTCGATATCGACCTCATCGGCGTAAAACACTTCATGCCCCGATGGGGCTCGAGACAACGCACGATGAATGGCTTTCAGGCGCGTGGCTGCCCGTGGGTCGCGCAGATGTAAGGTCGGACGAGCACGACGCCAGCCGAATCCCAAATTAACTAGCCAGCGACGTACCGTAGAGGCGTGAATGGGCCGTGACAGCAACGAATTCAGCGTCTCGGCCAGCATCTCGCTCGTCCACGTACTGCGCAGGTAGCCATAATCACTGGGCGGCTGCTCAACTAACTCGGCGAGCGTCTCCAACAGGGTGTCATCCACCGTATACGCCCGCCGGCCCGAGCCGCACGCCTCGAGAAAGGCTTCACCCGCGGTCTGGAATTGCGTGACCCATCGATAAACCGTTGAACGCGCGACCGACAAACTGCGTGACACGGCCGTCGGTGAGACGCCTGAAGCTAACTGCAACAGGACTTGAGCGCGGCGAACCACCCGCCCGTTATCGCTGCGTTGAATCAACCGCTTAAAGCGACGTTTCTGTGAGCGCGTCAATGACACTAAACTATCCATACTCAGGTGACCTCTTTCGGGAACGTAGATTGCTCGATACAACCTCTGATCTCTGAATGTCACCTGAGTTCTTTTTATTTGATCGAGTTTTTGGAACACCTATTTAGTTGGCTGTCCCGTAATAAACTTCGATAAGTCGCGCAGGACTCGTGCCGCGGTGCAAGGCGCGAGGAGGCGTCGTATCGGGAATACGGCAACGACGAGCAACGCCGCAGCGTGGTGCGAGGACCAGCGAATTATGAAGGTTTATTACGGGACAGCACACTAGCCGGCACATCGCAACGCCTTGACGCAATATGCGGGCTATTGTTCCTGTCGCCGCGGTTCGACCGGGAAACGGACGAACAACACCGCGAGACCCGCGATGATGCCGCAGTAGCGAGGCGTCGGAGAAGGCTATAATTTCGCTAGTTCGGTGCCTTTATTTCGCCTATACTCCATGGCACTTCGATATAAAATGCAGTTGCCTTGCACGCACTTGCAACACTCCTTCACGAGCTCCCGCAGAGTTTGTTACAAGGGCTCGTTTGGAACCTTCGTCACAGGCAGGAGGTAGGGATGGCCAACGTTCAAACTGAGACACGCGCCGGAGCCCAAGCAGAGGAGAAGCCCAAGCGTATAAGGGCCTTCTTTTACGACATCAACGAACTCCCAGCGGTGAATTTTGCTGACCTCGTTGCGGCCGGGCAGATCACCTTTGACGGCATCGAACACTTCGGCGATCGAATCGTCGAGAAAGAGATCTTGAATCTACCGACGATCAGCCTGATCCAATACACGATCGCGCCTGGCACGTGCGTCCCACGTCATCATCACGATTGTAACCAGATAGACTTCATCATCGAGGGTTCACTTCACTACGGTGACGACAAGAAGGCGCTGACGAAAGGCATGGGATTCTTTGCGCCCGAAGGTCAGATTTATACCTGGACGGCTGGTGCCGATGGATGCACCTTCCTCGAGGTTCACGATAAGGGAGATTTCCTCACCATCTGGCGGGATCCGAAAGATAAGTGGGCGCCTCACAAGGAGATCGCCCGCTAGTAGACCCGACGGAAAGCAGCAACGCGCCGGGGTCAGTCACCAGGCGCATGAACGATCATTTCTATCTCTACCAGACCTCGGTCGGGAAACAACTCGTCAACACCGATTGCTGTCCACGCGGTATAAGGTGCCGACAAAAATTCATCCTTTACGGTCATAACAGGGCGGCGGGATCGGGAGCATCTACCTCGGTCGCGCCAGTCCCAGTGCGCGCAGCGCCTTCCACAATTCGTGAAGGTCGCCCTTGCGAACGTCCGCAAGCACCAGGTTCTGTTCGTGCGTCACGCGCAATTCGCCGAAACTGAACAAATCCGCAAGACGGGCGATGGCATCCATCTGGTTCGCGCTGGCGTCGCCCGGCGGCACGCCAGTTTTCTTCAGAGATATCGTGACCGCCGCGTAGCCGGAAACTCTGTGCGGGTACACATTGCGTTCAGTCCAACGTGCGAAGCCACGCTCGGACTTCAATGTTGCCTCGAATTCGTCGTCGGTGTCCGCGAGATCTTCGTAGGCCGGCTGCGTGAACTGCTCGGTTGCACGCCGGACTTCCTCTTCGATCAAGGTGCCGTCGCGTCCCTTCAGATATGCCCACTCGTGCTCTACCTCGTCGGTAAATCGCGCGGGCGTCAGCTGTTTGACGAGTATTTTGATGCGGGCCTTATAGATGTTGTCGCGCCGGCCGTGGCGGTTATAGACCCGCAGGATCGCGTCGAGGTAGGTCAGCAAGTCGCGCCAGTGCAAAAATTCACGGATCACCTGCCCGATGATCGGCGTGCGCCCCATACCACCGCCGACGTAAACACGAAACCCCACTTCGCCGCCGGCATCTTTGACGGCCTGCAAGCCGATATCGTGGAGCTTGATCGCCGCGCGATCGTTCTCTGCGCCGCTGATGGCGATCTTGAACTTACGCGGCAGAAAACCGAATTCCGGGTGCAGAGTCGACCACTGCCGGATGAGTTCGGCCCATACCAGCGGATTCACGATTTCATCGGGCGCGATACCCGCAAAATGATCCGTAGTGATGTTGCGTACGCAATTGCCACTCGTTTGGATGGCATGCATTTGCACGTCAGCCAGGTCAGCCAGAATGTCGGGCACGTCTTCCAGGCGAGGCCAGTTATATTGAATGTTTTGGCGGGTGGTGAAATGTCCGTACCCGCGATCGTAGGTTCTGGCGATAGTGGCGAGTTTGCGCAACTGCCTGGAAGAAAGCATTCCATAAGGAATCGCGACGCGCAGCATCGGCGCGTGACGCTGGATATAAAGGCCATTACGCAGGCGCAGTGGCCGGTATTCGTCTTCGCCTAGTTCTCCGGCGAGAAATCGGCGGGTTTGGTCCCTGAATTGCGCGACCCGCTCGTCAACGAAACCTTGATCAATTGAATCGTATGTATACATGACTGCCGCAAAGGCCAAATGTTGCAAAAGTCCGGTCCATTCCCACATGCCTCCTGTACATGCGTGGCGATGTTAGGGGATGACGGACACATCCCGAAGTAATAAAAGGAAATAAATATATTGCGTTTTTGAATATAGAGCCGGGTACAAACACTATTCCAAATCGGACGAATCGCACGGTGGAGGCTTTAACGCGACTGGTACAGGCCTCGGCGATAGCAAGCTTTGGAAGACGTCCGCTGTGCGCGCCGATAGGCGCGCGCCCATGGCGTCTGTGATTTAATGAGTTCATGCTCCTGAACGGGGGTAGCAGCATGATGGCGATGAAGGACGACCAGACGCGGCGCACGAGCCGTCGAAAATATCACTACGAACCGAAGGAGGTCGACGAGATCATCGTGCGGCCATTCGCTTTCGAGTTCCCGGACGACCTGGACCCGGCCCTATGGGTTCCTGGCAATAACGCCCGCTCTCACTTGTTTAACGGCTTGTCTCTGACCATGCCGTATCTGGAGCCCTATCTCATAAAAACAAATCAAGAGGCGAGCGCATTTATCAGCGAGCCCGAGATACTGGAAGACATGCGCGGCTTTAATGGCCAGGAAGCGCGCCATTATCAATGCCATAGGCGCTTGAACGAGCTATTGAAGGCTAACGGCTATCCCGAGCTCGCTGGGGTGGAAGCTCGCCTGGCGGCGTCGTATGACAGATTGTCAAAGAAAAGCTTGCGCACACGGCTTGCGTATAGCGCCGGATTCGAGTCCATGACCAACGGCTTCACCCATTGGCTCATCAATAAGAGAAGGCAACTGTTCACGGGTGCGTCTCCGTACGTATCTTCATTCTGGCTCATGCACATGGTGGAAGAGACCGAACACAAAACGGTCGCGTTCGACGCCTACATGGCTTATTCCGGCCAATACCTTCCGCGAGCCATAGGCGTCTTTCACGGGTCTTTCCACGTCGTCGGGTTTGGGGTGATCGGTATGCTTACCGCCCTGAAGAAAGACGGTAAGCTCTACCATCCTAAGTGTATCGCCGGAATTATTCGCGAAATTTTCGCAGTTGTTCGCAACGTCGGTCCGTATTTGCTGCGCGCACTGCTGCCATGGCATAACCCGCGATGCGAAGACGACCCGCAGTGGATGAAAGACTGGATCGCCGGCCATGCGGCCTTGCCGTCGGATGCCCTGCTTCCTCTCGTCGACACAGATCATCCGGACATACCGGTGCCATTTACTGGCCTGCAAGCTGATTAAGCGGAAAACGATCGCCAAATAGAGAGAAATACCATGGAACGACTGCAACGAATCATGATCGGAAACGGACTGCTGGTCGTCCTGGCTTCGATGTTTGCCGGCTTCATGTTGATGTTTTTACTGATTGGCGGAATCGAGATCTGGCCGGGAAAAATCGTGCCTCTCTCGATATACGGGACGAGCGAAGGTTGGGTCAGAGCCCATACCGGCGGCGCTTTAAACGGCATATTGGTAATCGTTATTGCCTTAGCCATGCCGGCGCTGCGTCTAAGTCCCCTGATGCAGCGTGTCACGGCCTACGGGTTTATATACATTGCCTGGTCCTTCACTGTTTTCTACTGGCTTGGGAATGCATCGGGAAATCGAGCACTCACCCTGGGCGACAGCCCGCTCGGCGAGTCGGACATCATCGGCATCATCGGCTTCCTACCAGGTTTGCCGAGTGTAGTTCTGGTCGTCGTTTTGCTAGCGATGGCGGCTAAAAGCGTGCTGACATCGGGCGGCGACTAGCCTCGTCGCGACAAGGCCCGCCCTGCGGGCCAGTCAAAAAATGGCAAGCAGGATCCTGGAGGCGAAACCTACCGGCGGATGATCAATCACCCGCCGGCAGTTACATCGCGGATCAGGCGCCGATCGGATCAAAATACCGGATGCTCGGCGGCCCCGAGAGCGCCTGCGACATGTTTTCGATGTCGCCGCGATCGGTGCGCCAGGCGAAGTACTTCTCATAGTGCGCACGGCTCTCCCATCTTTCGACCATGACGATCGTGGTGGGTTTGTCTTGATCCTGGGATGCGTAGACATCAATGCACCCCTCGTAAGCCCGGGTGTCTGGAAAAATGTCCTTGAGACCCGCCATTAATCCTTCGACCGCTTCTTCTTTTACCTCGAGTTCGAGTAATACAACACAAGTCATAATGCCTCCCTTTGGAGATTAATTGGGCGTTTGAATTGGAACCGCGAGTATACCGCCGGATCACGATTCAGATGCCATCGTTCTTTTGTCCATCCGGCCATGATAAGTTTTTGGGCACTGAAACCCGAGGATTGGAATTCCTCGAGGGTGGAGACCACCCGAATAGAACAACGCGATGAACGTACAACTCGAACCCGAAAAGCAGCGGGAACCACGCGGGTGGCAATTCTGGATCGATCGCGGCGGCACGTTCACCGATGTCGTCGCCCGGCGCCCCGACGGTATTCTCGTGACCTACAAACTGCTGTCCGAAAACCCCGATCAGTACGATGATGCGGCGCTCCAGGGCATTCGTGATCTGCTCGGCATCGCGCCGGACGCGGCCATACCGGGCGCCTCGATCGAAGCCGTCAAGATGGGCACGACAGTCGCAACGAATGCGTTGCTCGAGCGCCAGGGCGAACGAACGGTGCTTGCCGTCACGCACGGTTTTCGGGACGCCTTGCGCATTGGCTACCAGAATCGGCCCGACCTCTTCGCGCGGCAGATCGTGCTGCCGGAAATGCTCTACGAGCGCGTCGTCGAGATCACTGAGCGGGTCGGCGCGGACGGCGAGGTGCTGGCTCCGCTCGATCAAGGGCAGGCGCGCACCGCTTTGCTCGAGGCCTACGCCGGTGGCATTCGATCGATTGCGATCGTCTTGCTCCACGGCTATCGCTATCACGATCACGAAGCACGTCTGGCCGAGATAGCCCGCGGCATCGGATTCACGCAGATCTCAGTTTCACACGAAGTCAGCCCCTTGATGAAGTTCGTCAGCCGCGGCGACACCACGGTCGTCGACGCCTACTTGACGCCTATCCTGAAACGTTACGTCGACCGGGTGGCGAGCGAACTCGACGGGGTGCGCCTGATGTTCATGCAGTCGAACGGCGGACTCACCGATGCGCGCCTGTTCCAGGGCAAGGACAGCATCCTGTCCGGTCCCGCGGGCGGCATCATCGGGGCGGTACGCACCGGCGAACAGGCCGGTTTCGACAAGATCATCAGCTTCGACATGGGCGGTACCTCGACCGACGTTTCGCATTACGCCGGCACTTTCGAACGGGCCTTTGATACCAAGGTCGCGGGGGTACGCATGCAGGTTCCGATGATGCGCATCCACACCGTCGCCGCCGGCGGCGGCTCCATCCTGCATTTCGACGGCTTGCGCCTGCGGGTCGGTCCGGACTCCGCGGGCGCAAATCCCGGTCCCGCCTGCTACCGCCGCGGCGGTCCGCTCGCCTTGACCGACTGCAATGTGATGCTCGGCAAGCTCGACCCGCGCTTTTTTCCGTCGCAGTTCGGCCCGGACGCCAATAAACCCCTCGACGTAGGCATCGTAGGTGTCGAATTCAAGCGATTCGCTCAAGAGATCAACGCGGCGACCGGCAGCGATCAGAGCGCGGAGGCGATCGCCGAGGGTTTCTTGCGCATCGCCGTCGAAAATATGGCGAACGCCATCAAGGAAATCTCGGTACAGCGCGGTTACGACGTCACCGGATACACCCTCAATTGTTTCGGCGGCGCCGGTGGACAGCATGCTTGTCACGTCGCCGATGCACTCGGCATGACGCGCATCTTTCTGCATCCATTCGCGGGCGTGCTGTCCGCTTACGGGATGGGGCTCGCGGACATACGCGCGCTGCGCGAACGTGCGGTCGAAGCGGAACTGGATGCACCGCTGATCCCGCGCCTGGAAGCAGCGCTTCAAGAACTAGAACGCGAAGCGCTGGCCGAATTGACCACCCAGGGATTCATCGCTGAGCAGATGTCGATACAGCACAAAGTGCACGTCCGTTATGGTGGTTCGGACACTGCAATTGTCGTCGCGTTCGGCGACGCGAAGGCTCTTCGGTCGCGCTTCGAGGTAGCGCACCGCGCCCAGTACGGCTTCGTCCTGCCGGATAAGAACCTGATGGTCGAAGCGGTCGCGGTTGAAGCCGTCGGGGCCACACAGGAAGTGCTCGAAAAGGTATCGATCGTGGACGGCGATGCAACCCTCTTGCGTTCGCCCGAACCGATGCTGGTCAAGCCCGTCTTCACGGGCGGGCGCTTTCACGATACGCCGTTTTTCGATCGGGACGCCCTGTCCCCCGGCACCTTGGTCATCGGTCCTGCGGTCATCATCGAACCCACGAGCACCACGGTGGTGGAACCCGGCTGGGCCTGCACAGTGGGGCACGGCGCCACCATGGTCATCGAGCGGATCAAGCCGCTAGCACGCGAGACCAGCCTCGGCACTGACGCCGATCCGATCATGCTCGAGGTGTTCAACAACCTCTTCATGTCGATCGCGGAGCAGATGGGGGCCGCATTGCAGAACACGGCATATTCCGTGAACATCAAGGAGCGCCTCGATTTCTCGTGCGCGATTTTCGATGCCGCCGGTGAGCTGATCGCGAATGCACCGCACATTCCCGTGCACCTGGGCTCGATGGGTGAAAGCGTTCGCTACGTCAGGCAGGCGCGCCTCGGCACCATGCAAGCCGGCGACGTCTACATGCTGAACGATCCCTACCACGGTGGTACGCACCTGCCGGACGTAACCGTGATCACACCCGTCTTCGGCGAGCACGGCACCGAGCAGGAACACGACATCCTCTTCTTCGTCGCCTCGCGCGGGCACCAGGCGGACATTGGCGGTATCACGCCCGGATCGATGCCGCCGGACAGCCGCACTCTTGACGATGAAGGCGTGCTGATCGACAACTTCCTCATAGTCGAAGCGAGCATCTTCCGTGAACGTGCACTGTACGAACTCCTGGGCGGCGGGACCTATCCGGCGCGCAATCCCGATCAAAACGTGGCCGACATCAAGGCACAGATCGCGGCTAACGAAAAAGGCGTGCACGAACTCCGCGCCATGGTCGCCCACTTCGGCCTCAAGGTGGTGCATGCCTACATGCACCACGTGCAGGATAACGCCGAGGCCTGCGTGCGCCGCCTGCTCGGCAAGCTGCACTCCGGCAGATTCGAATACGCCATGGACGACGGCAACACGGTTTGCGTTAAAATCGACATCGATCGTGAGAAACGCCAGGCCCAGATCGATTTCACCGGGACCTCGCTACAGACGGACAACAACTTCAACGCCCCGGCGGCCGTCTGCCGGGCGGCTGTCATCTACGTCCTGCGCAGCCTCATCGACGAGGATATCCCGCTGAATGACGGCTGCCTGAAACCGGTGCGCCTGATCGTCCCAGCGGGCAGCATGCTGAATCCGCGGCCGCCCGGCGCCGTGGTAGCCGGTAACGTCGAGACCTCGCAGTGCATTACCGATTGTCTTTACGGCGCACTCGGCGTCATGGCGGCGGCGCAGGGCACGATGAACAACTTCACCTTCGGCAATGACACCCACCAGTATTACGAAACGATCTGCGGCGGCGCCGGGGCCGGACCCGATTTCGACGGCGCGGACGCGATCCACACGCACATGACCAACACGCGCCTGACCGATCCCGAAGTGCTGGAATGGCGCTTTCCGGTTCGTCTGGAAAACTTCTCGATCCGTCAGCGCAGCGGCGGCAACGGGACCTATACCGGCGGCAACGGCGTGCACCGCGCGATAAGGTTCCTCGAACCCATGACCGTTTCAATCCTGTCCGGCCATCGCCGCGTACCGCCGTACGGCATGGCGGGCGGCGACCCAGGCGCTACCGGCCGAAACTGGATCGAGCGCGTCTCAGGCGTCATCGAGGAATTACCGGGTAATGCCCGTGCTGAGGTTAACGCGGGTGACGTGGTCGTGATTGAAACACCGGGCGGCGGCGGTTTCGGTCCGCCCTGACGCGCGCTTGTCGATTCGCCCGCAAGCGGGCTCCTACGGAGCGTTCGTTCCATGCCGTCGGAGCCCGCTTGCGGGCGAATAATCACGCCATCATTTTGCCGGATAGCGTTTGTGCTCTAATTCCGCCATTCCCGTAACCATCTATAAACAGATTCGAGAGGACAGGTTGATGACCGCAAGCGGACCCTTAGTCGGATATAAAGTGATTGAACTGGCCGGGATCGGCCCCAATCCCATGTGCGCCATGTTGCTGGCGGACATGGGCGCCGAAGTCGTGCGCGTGGACCGCCTGGTCGACGCCGGCCTCGGCATAAAGATGGATCCCAGGTTCGCCCTGCTCGACCGCAGCCGCCGTTCGATCGCGGTGGATCTCAAAAATCCCGAAGGGGTCGAATTGATCCTGCGTATGGTCGATACATCGGATGCGCTCATCGAGGGATTTCGCGCGGGGGTGACCGAGCGGCTCGGTCTCGGACCCGACGATTGCTTGAAGCGCAATCCGAAACTGGTGTACGGCCGCGTCACGGGCTGGGGCCAGGACGGCCCGCTGGCCAAGGCGGCCGGCCACGACATCAACTACATTTCGCTGGCCGGCGCGGGCTATCCCATCGGCCGCAAAGACCAGCCGCCCTCCCCACCGCTTAATCTGGTCGGTGATTTCGGCGGCGGCGGCATGCTGCTTGCGCTGGGCGTGGTGGCGGCACTGCTCGAAGCGCAGAAATCGGGTCAGGGGCAGGTCGTCGACGCGGCCATGACCGACGGCGTGGCGACATTGATGACCGCCATCTACGGCATGCACGCCGCGGGCCTGTGGACCGACGATCGCGAGAGCAACATCCTCGACGGCGGCGCGCATTTCTACGACGCCTACGAAACCGCCGACGGCCGCTATATTTCGATCGCTTCGATCGAATCGAAGTTCTACGCGGAACTGCTTGAACGCACTGGCTTCGAAGACCCGGACCACACCGCACACCGGGATCGTACGCAATGGACAGACATGTCGGTCAAGATGGCCGACCTGATCAAGACCAAGACGCGCGACGAATGGTGTGCGGTCCTCGAAGGTACGGACGTCTGCTTCGCCCCGGTGCTCACCCTGAGCGAGGCGCCCGGCCACCCGCACAATGTCGCGCGCCAGACCTTTGTTACGGAGGACGGCGTCGTGCAGCCCGCGCCCGCGCCGCGTTTCAGCCGTACGCCGGGGAAGATCCAGAAACCGCCGTCGGCGCACGGGAGCGACACCGAGGCGGTGTTGAGAGACTGGGGATTCGCGGACGAGTTCGCGGCGCTGAAAGGGAATGGCGTGGTGGCATGAGAGCAATGACGCGAGGGTATTACATTTTTGTTGCTTTGCAGCAAAAATGCGGCGCGCTGCCGCAATGAAAGCTAGAATGTGCGGTTGCTACCCAACGTCCACCGCAGCCGGTACACCAGCTGTGAATTGAGCCTTATTAAGGAGAACCTTAAGTATGTCGCGACAAGTACTCGGACTCGCCATGGATGCGGGTGGCACTATGACCGATACCTTTCTCGTCGACAGCGAAGGCAATTTCGTCATCGGCAAGGCGCCGACCACGCCCTGGGACGAATCCGAGGGTTTCATCGAATCCGCCGAAGACGCTTTCGAGCAGTGGAACCTCGACGAGCGCGAAGCCTTTACACAGTTCGAGGTCGCCGTCTATTCCGGCACCACCATGATCAACACCTTGCTGACGCGTACCGGCAAGAAGATCGGACTCATTACTTCGAAGGGCTTCGAAGATATCCTTTTGATGGAACAGGGGCGGCAGGTCTGGTCCGGGTATTCGCACGCCGATCGCCTGCATTCGACGACCCACGTACACAATGAGCCCTTGATTCCCCGGCGGCGCGTTCGCGGCGTATCGGAGCGGACCGACATGTTCGGCGATATCCCAATCCCGCTCTATGAAAAGGATGGGCGGCGCGTGGCCGAAGAATTGCTCGACCACGATCTGGAAGGCCTTGCCATCTGCTTTCTGCATTCCTACGCGAACCCGCACAACGAACAGCGTATGGAAACGATCTGTCGCGAGGTCATGACCGAAAAAGGGATCGATATCCCGATTTACATCTCGTCGCATGTCCGACCGGTGATCCGCGAGAACCAACGAGTGAACGCGACCACCATCGAGGCCTATGCCGCGGACCCGGTGCGCAAGCAGCTGCACAGCGTAGAGGATAGCGCGAAGGCCAGGGGTTATCGCAAACAGTTGACGACGATGCTTTCCTACGGCGGTCTCGCCAACATCCGCCACCCGCGGCTGCACGAAACGCTGATCTCAGGTCCCATCGGCGGCATGCTGGGCGCGCATTACATCGCGCAGATCCTGGGCGAGAAAAACGTTCTCGCCGTCGACATGGGCGGCACCAGCTACGACTTCGGTCTCATTACGAATGCGACCTTCAACCTCAACAATGAGCCCGAGATCGCCCGCTTCCGGCTGGCGCTGCCGAGCATCGAACTCGATAGTATCCGCGGTGGCGCCGGGCTTTATCTCTCGGTCGACCCGATCACCAACCGCATCATCATGGGTCCGGAAGGCGCCGGTGCCAACCCTGGACCCGTGTGCTTCGATCGTGGCAACCGCCAACCGACGGTGACAGACTGCCTCGCGATCAACGGCTACCTCAACAAGGACAATTTCCTGGGCGGCAAAGTCGTGCTGAACATCCCGGCGGCCAGGGAAGAACTCGAGAAACAGATCGCATCGAAGATTGGACTCGACGTCTACGACGCCGCGGACGGTATTCTCAAGCTCTGGCTGCAGCAGGCGCAGGACGCGACCCAACGGGCGATCCACGTGCGCGGCGGCGACGTCGCCGACTACGTCATCATGGGCTACGGCGGCGCCGGGCCCCTGATACTCGCCGGGGTGTCAGAAAACCAGCCGTTCAAGGGCGTCGTGACCTTTCCCTTCGCGGCCGCGTTCTCGGCCTTCGGCTGCACCACCACCGATTATTCGCACCGTTACACGCGCTCTAGCCTCTTCTCCCTGGCACAAACCGCCGATCGCACCACTCGGGAAACAGTGGCTAAAGGTCTGACCGATCTCTGGAACGATCTCGAAGCCGAGGCCCACGAAAGTTTCGAACGCGAAGGCATGGACCTCTCGAAAATCGAATATCGCCGCATCGCCTTCGTGCGCTATGGCGGGCAACTCGACGAGGTCGAGGTGCCGTTCGATGGCGACTGGCAGGGCACGGTCGAAAACGTCAACCACCTGCTGGACAGCTTTGAAGATCTCTACACCAAGATGTTCGCGAAAGCGGCGCGGTATCCCAAGGCCGGTTATGCGATCTTCCAGGTCGCGCTGGTCGCGTCCATCGAGACACGCAAGCCCGAGTTCCCGGTGTTTCCATTGCAGGGCGCGACGCCGCCCGAGGCCGCCTATAAGGGCGAGCGTGACGTCTACTTCGAGCAGAGCTGGCAAAAAGCAGGCATCTACGACATGGACAGCATGCAGCCGGGCAATGTCGTCGCGGGTCTCGCCATTCTCGAGCATCCGGCAACGACCCTGCTCGTGCCGCCGACCCGGAAAGCACGCATGGACGCGCGCCGATTCTTGTGGTTGGAAAATATTTAATCGTACCCTGATCGACAGGAGCATTTAAGCATGAGTGCAACACGTCCCCTGGAAGAATCGACTGTTCAATTCTCACTGCGCGCGCGAATGGAAAATTCCAAGCGTCTGTTTGAAGCCACCGGCCACTACAACGGTGTCGAGAAGCTCTCTTTGGAGGAAGAGGACGTCATCCGCTACGAATTGCTCTATTCAAGATTGCAGTCGATCGTCATCGGCTCGCAACAGGTTGGCTCACGCGTCGCCTGTTCGCCGGGTACCCGCGAAGTCGGCGAATCGGTCGTCGGCCTTTATACGCCCGAAGGCGACGCGATCGTCTTCTCGGGCGGCATCATGGTCCATGTCCACACCATGAGCCGCTTCATCAAATGGATGCTCGCCCACGATTACGAACTGGATCCGGGCTTCAAGCACGGCGACATCTTCGAGAACAACGACACTTACATCGGCGGCGTGCACATACCGGACGTCATGGACATCACCCCGATTTTCCAGGACGGCGAGTTGCTGGGCTGGGCCGGCATGGTCACGCACGTGCTCGAGGTCGGTGGTATCACGCCGGGCAGCATGCCGGTCCTGTCGTCGGAACGTTTCACCGAGGGATTAATCATCTGCGCCGAACGCATCGGCGAGAACGATCAGATCTACAAGTATTACGAAGTCCGCGCGGAGCGCAGCGTGCGTTCGCCCGACCTGTGGATACTGGACACCAAGGCGCGCGTCACGGGCGCTCTGAGCGCGCGGGACCAAGTGCTCAAGACGATCAAGGAATTCGGCACCGATTACTACAAACAGGCGACCAATGAATATATCGAGGGCGCCCGCCGGGCGCAGCTCGAACGCGTCAAGACGATGTTGATTCCCGGGACCTACAAGGAAGTCACCACCTGCGACCAGATGATGGAAGGCGCGCCGGGCCTCTCGCCCCTGGCCGACGGCGACGTCACTATCATCGAACCGATGGAGATGGTGATCGACGGCGACGGCAAGATGACCATCGATTTCGACGGTTTCGGCTCCTGGCGCTACTGGTCGGGGAACGCCACACCCGCGGCGCTCGAAGGCGGTCTCTTCGTCTCCATGTCGCAGGCTCTGAACACCGACGGCCGCATCAACCACGGCAGCGTGCTCGGCTGCGAACTCAAGTTCTCCAAAGGCACGGTCGCCTGGCCCGACAATAAGTATGCGTCCACCTCGCTTGGCTGGAACCTGGTCATGCCGAGCTGGGCCAACTGGTACCGCATGATGGCGAGGTCGACTTACATGCGCGGTTTCGTCGAGGAAACCTTCCTCTTCGGCGCATTGACGCCCTGCTACGACGCCGGCGGCATCGATCAGTATGGGAAAGTCTTTGGCGGCACGAATTTCGAACTTGCCGCCCAGGGCAGCGGTGCGCGCGGCATCGCGGACGGCATTGATTTCGGCTACGTGCTGTGGAACCCGGAATCCGACATGGGTAATGCCGAAATCTGGGAGCAATTATTTCCACAACTGTATCTGTCCCGCAAGATCCTGCCAAATTGTCACGGCTTCGGTAAATACCGCGGTGGCAACGGCTGGCAGTCATGCCTCATGACCCACCGATCCAATCAACTGGTGTTGACGACCGAGCTATGCCAGGCGCGGGCTTTCGATCACCAGGGCCTGTTCGGCGGCTATCCCGGCAAGATTCATTACATCTATCTCCTGACGGATACGGACATCAAGGAACGCATCGCCAATCAGGACGAATTACCAACCGGTGAAGGCCCCGACCCCTGTGATCCGGAGATCACACGGCTCATCAATGGCAACTGCAAGATCTCGCACGGCAACATGACGGCGGACAAACCGATGACCGAAGGCGACGTGCTGTTGATGCAGTACCGGGGCATGGGCGGTTTCGGTGATCCGATCGATCGCGATGCGGCCCTGATCGAGAAGGATCTCGAAAACGGCATCGTGACGCCGGAGATGGTCGAGCAGATCTGCGGCGCCGTGATCGAACGCGACGAGGCGGAAGACTGCTACGTGGTCAATCGCGAAGCAACCGAGGCTCGCCGCCAGTCGATGCTCGCTGCGCGCAAGTCAAAAGGCGTGCCGGCCAGAGAATGGATCAAGCAGCAGCGGGCACGCATCGAAAAATACGATCTGCCCATGGTCGTGCTCGAAATATTCAAAGACGTCAGCTCCCATTCCGAGAAGTGGATCAGGGAGTACCGCGAATTCTGGGGCTTCGACGAAACATTCACATTCGATATTCCGTCGATACGCGACGTCAATCCGGTCGCCCTGCGTTCCGGTAAATCCCGCGTCGCCGACGATCCCCTGGAGTTCTGAACATGAGTGGACAAATCGTAGAACTGGACCGGGCCACACTGGGCCAGTTGATAGACGGCGAACTGCCGTGGGACGACGTCCATCACATACAATCGTCCTACAAAGACCCGCAGCGCTTCGATACCTACATCGAGGTCCTGCAGTCGCGGATGGATTGGGATGAGCCCATCGTCCTGCCCTTGAGCCCGTATCTCATGATCGTCAAGAACGCCGAGGGGATCTACGCGGTGAAGTGTCTGTGCGGCTATGAACTCGGCGATTACCGGGAGAACTGGAAGACCAACGCGCTCATCAACGTGCGCGATACCGAGGAGAGCCTCGGCGAGATCTACCCCGGTCCACGCTGCCCGGATCCGGAGAAAAACGAGATCCGGGAATTCTTCTGCCCCGATTGCGCCCGTCAGCTCGAAGTCGATGCGGTACCACCGGGCTACCCGATCCTGGTCAATTTCAAGCCAAACCTGGAAGTCTTTTATCGAGACTGGTTGGGGCGTGAACTGCCGTAGTTCGGGTTTCTATTGAGATCCGTTACCGGCCCGTTAGGGCGCCGGGGTTCGGGATAAGGGTTCGCCCGCAAGCGGGCTCCTACCCCCCTATCAATCCTTCCGTACTTGCCATCCTTGGCGTTACGCCGCGGGCTTCGTTTAAGCCCAGCCCGACCATCCGTGGCCGGGCGCTCGCCGGGAGAAAGCCATTTTAAATGGCTTTCTCATTACTCCGGCTCGCCCGCTGGCGGGCAAAACGCAATGCGCACCCGCCTTGTTCATGCCGTTTTTCTGCGGCACTATTCTCGCTCGCTCATCCGTCGAAATCACCCATGCATCTCGATCTGACTGAAGAACAGGCCCTGATACAGGACACCGCGCGGCGTTTCTCCGAGACCGAGCTCGCGCCGATCGCGGCCGACCTCGAATCCCCCGACAAGCGTCTGCTATATCTCGAAAAGCTCAAGCAACTCGCTGATCTCGGGTTCATGGGCTTGAACGTCAACAGCGATTATGGCGGCACGGGTGCCGGCGTCGTCGCCTTCAGCGTCGCTGTCACGGAGATTGCACGCAGTTGCGCGTCGAGTGCGCTCTCGATGTCGGTGACGAACCTCGTCGGTGAAATCATCCAATCCATCGGCAGCGAGGCGCAGAAAAAGCACTACATCCCCAAACTCTGCTCGGGAGAGTATGCCAGCGGCGCTTTCTGCCTTTCGGAAGCCGGTGCAGGTTCTGATCCGTCGGGCTTGAAGACGCGCGCGGTGCAAGACGGCGATGAATGGGTATTGAACGGCACCAAGATGTGGATCACGGGCGCCGAATATGCCGGCGTCTTCGTGGTTTGGGCGGTAACGGATGCCGAGCGCTCACAGGGTAAAGGGATCTCCTGCTTTCTGATCGAAGCGGGCACGCCGGGAATGACGATCGGCAAGGCCGAGCTCAAAATGGGACAGCGTGCGTCGAGCACCAACCCCATGCATTTCGAAGAATGCCGGATCCCCCACGATGCGCTGCTCGGTGAACCGAATGACGGCTTCCGCGTGGCCGTGGGAGAGTTGACGGGCGGGCGTATCGGGATCGGTTCGCTCGCGCTCGGCATCGCCACCGCGGCGATGGACATCGCACGTCGGTACGTAACCGAGCGCGAACAGTTCGGCCGCAAGATCGGCGACTTTCAGGGCATTCAATGGATGCTGGCCGATACCTATACCGAACTCGAAGCCACGCGCCTGCTGATCATGAACGCCGCCTATCTCAAGGAAGCCGGACGGCCCTACATCAAGGCCGCCTCGATGGCCAAGCTC
The DNA here is from genome assembly GCA_963662545.2 of Gammaproteobacteria bacterium. GTDB lineage: Bacteria > Pseudomonadota > Gammaproteobacteria > JAYYZW01. The sequence goes on along the minus strand of CAXXLL010000002.1, from coordinate 1,003,826 downwards.
TACGCGACCGAGGCTGCCAACCGCGCCTGCTACACCGCCTTGCAATTGATGGGCGGCGTTGGTTATACACGAGAGTACCCGCTCGAACGTTACGCGCGCGATGCCCGCGTCACCTCGATCTACGAAGGCACGAGCGAAATTCAGCGCGTGATCATCGCCCGCGAACTGCTGAAGGAAGTATCGTGAATTTCGATCTCCCCCCGGCCCTCGCCGATTATCTCGTGGAACTCGACGCGTTCATCGAGCGCGAGATCAAACCGCTGGAGGAGGAGGACGACAACATCCGCTTCTTCGACCACCGCCGCGAATACGCGCGCACGAATTGGGACAAGGGCGGGATCCCCAGCGAAGACTGGGAAGCGCTGTTGGCCGAGGCCCGCCGGCGCGCGGATGCCGCCGGACACTATCGTTACGCATCCCCGAAGGAATACGGCGGGCGCGACGGCACCAACCTCGGCATGGCCGTGATCCGGGAACACCTGGCATCCAAGGGGCTCGGACTGCATTGCGATTTGCAGAACGAACACGCGATCGTCGCCAATAACGTCGGCCTGCTCTTGATCCTCGAATACGGGAGCGCGTCGCAAAAAGCCGAGTGGGCTGAACCGCTGGCCGACGGCAGCGTCTTCATCGCCTTTGGGATCACCGAGCCCGAGCATGGCTCCGATGCCACTCACATGGACACGACAGCCGTGCGCGACGGCGACGGCTGGCGCATCAACGGCGAGAAAACCTGGAATACGGGTATTCATAGCGCACCCTGCGACCTCATCTTCGCGCGCACCAGCGGTAAGGCGGGTGATGCCGAAGGGATCACAGCGTTTCTGGTGCCGACGGATGCGCAAGGCTTTCGCGTCGAAGAAATGCTCTGGACCTTCAATATGCCGACCGATCACGGCCGCGTCAGCCTCAAGGACGTACCCGTCCCGCACGACGCCATTCTCGGCGAGGAAGGCGGCGGCTTGCAGGTGGTGCAGCATTTCTTCAACGAAAACCGCATCCGCCAGGCGGCGTCGAGCCTGGGCGCCGCTCAGTACTGCGTCAACGAATCGGTCGCCTACGCCAAAGAGCGCAAACCCTTCGGCAAGCCGCTTGCGAGCAACCAGGGGATCCAGTTTCCGCTGGTGGAATTGCAGACCCAGTGTGAGATGGTGCGCGCGCTCATTCACAAGACAGCCTGGATGATGGATGTTCACGGGCCGTTTTCCGTGTCGGACAAGGTCTCGATGTGCAACTACTGGTCGAACCGCATGTGCTGCGAAGCCGCCGATCGCGCGATGCAGGTGCACGGTGGGCTGGGCTATTCGCGGCACAAGCCGTTCGAACACATCTACCGGCATCACCGCCGCTACCGCATCACCGAGGGCGCCGAGGAGATCCAGATGCGGCGCGTCGCGGGCTATCTATTCGGCTTCATGAAACAGCGGGCGCCCAAGGGCGTTAAAGAATGAGTCGACAAAACGATCGATCGTCGCTGTCGCACTAAACGGGAGAAATTAACCATGGCGTTGACGACATCATACTGGGCGGCGACCGGCGAGCAGCCACTGCTCGAAACAACCGCCGGAGGAACCTTGCGCGAGGTTGCCGCGTCCATCCCGGACAAGACGGCGCTGATCGAGGGGACTGCCGATCCAGCCTCGCGTAGAAAACTGAGCTATGCGGAACTGCTCGCCGAATCGGAGGCCATGGCGCATGCGCTACGCGGCTTATTCGAGCCGGGCGACCACGTCGCCATATGGGCCCCCAACTGCATCGAGTGGATCGTAGTGCAATACGGGCTCGCACTCGCCGGCATGGTTCTCGTAACCGTGAACCCGGCGTATCGCGAATCGGAGCTCGAATACGTGCTCAAGCAGTCGCGCGCACGCGGCCTGTTCTTCGCGCCCACCTACCGCGGGGTCGACATGCGCGCGAAGGTCGATGCCGTGGTCACCAAGCTGCCCGACCTCGATGTAGCACTCGCGCTCGACGAACTGCCGGAGATGGTGGCGAAAGGCATTGCGGACCGCTCCCTGCCCGCGGTCGCGCCCGGTGACTCAATCATGATCCAATACACCTCGGGCACCACTGGTTTCCCCAAGGGCGCGCTGCTCACCCATCACGGCGTGACCAACAACTCGCGGCATATGGCTATTCTGCGCGGCGTCGGCGACGGCACCATCGATATTTCCGCGATGCCGCTGTTTCATACGGGCGGCTGCGTGGTCAGCGTACTCGGCACTTTGCAGACGCGGGGAACGCTGGTCCTGGTGCCGGAATTCGAACCGAATCTGTACCTGGATCTGATCGAGCAGGAACGCGCGCAATTCACGCTCGCCGTACCGACCATGCTGATCGCGCTGCTCGAGGCGCAGCGCGCGACGCCGCGCGACCTGTCGTCGCTGGAAGTGATCATTTCCGGCGGCGCGGTCGTGCCCATCGAGATCGTCAAGCGCATCAAGCGAGAGTTCGGCTGCGAGTTTTCGATCATCTTCGGACAGACTGAAACCTCGCCGGTCGTCACCAGCACGCGCCTCGACGATACGCCCGAGGATACGAGTGAATCCCTGGGCCGGGCCCTGCCCCAAGCCGAAGTCAAAATCGTGGACACCGAAACGGGCGAGACTGTGCCGGTCGGCGAAACCGGCGAATTCTGTACGCGCGGTTATTTGACGATGCAGGAATACTTCGACATGCCCGAAGCCACCGCCAGTACAATCGACGCGGACGGCTGGCTGCACACCGGCGATCTGTGCTCAATGGACAAGCGCGGTTACTTCTACGTTCAGGGCCGGCTCAAGGACATGATCATTCGCGGCGGAGAGAACGTCTACCCGCGGGAGATCGAAGACGTCCTTTTCAAGCATCCGGCGATCGCCGAGGCCGCGGTGGTCGGTATTCCGGACGAACGCTGGGGCGAACAGGTGGCCGCCTTCATCCGCGTTGCCGAAGGCATGGCCACGAATGCGGACGAGCTGCACGACTTCATGCGCGAGCATCTGGCGCCCCATAAGACGCCCAAGATATGGATCGAACTCGACGCTTATCCGATGACACCGTCCGGCAAGATACAGAAATATCTCCTCGTCGAGATGTTCGAGAGCGGCGATCTGAAACCGAACATGGCAGGCGAGACCGCCGCCTGAGATGTGAGCAGGCATAGAATGACCATGAGATCCGGTTTGGCGCAAACGATACGGCCTGCTTTGACAACCCAGACACCATGAAACTCGAAGCACTGATGAATTTCACGATCGACATCGGGGATGGGCTCGACGTCGGCGGCGGTCCCTACGGCCATCGCTTCATCGGCGAGAGTAACGGCGGTCACTTCGAAGGCGGCAAGCTCAAAGGGTCGATTCGCGCCGCCGGCAGCGCCGACTGGCTGACGATGACCGAGGATTTCGCCCACCTCGACGTCAGGGCGACCTTCGTCACCCACGACGATGCCCGCATCTACGTCGAGTACTTCGGGCGTCTGGAATTGACGCCGGCGATCCAAGCCGCGCTCGCGGGCGAAGGTGATACGGGGTTCGGCGAGGCGTATTTTTTCACCACGCCGCGAATGCAGACGGGCGATCCGCGCTATCGCTGGGTCAACAATATCGTTTGCATCGCCCGGGGCCGTTTGTTGGCACGGTGTGTCGAATACGAAGTCTATCAGGTCGTGAATGGCTGACGGGTGATGAGACGTTTTTCGCCCGCTTGCGGACGAACGGAACGACGGTAGCGCACAGGCTAAAATGCATTGATCGACGATCCAAAACAACGGAGAAACCAACATGAAATTCGAACCATTGCTCAGTTTCCATGCGAACATCGGTGAAGGCCTCGAAGTCGGCGCCGGAGCCTATGGAACCCGCCTGATCGTCGAAGTACACGGCGGCGAATTCGAGGGTAAAAAACTCAAGGGAAAAATCCGTGAAAACGGCTGCGCCGATTGGCTGACCATGACCGAAGACTACGGCCACCTCGACGTGCGCGCCACGTTCGAAACGCACGACGGGGCCATGATCTATGTCGAGTACACCGGCAAGCTCGAGTTGACGCCCGCCATTCAAAAAGCGCTCAGCACCGGCGAGGGCGAGACGGAATATGGCGACCAGTATTTCTTCACGACGCCGCGCATGCAGACCGGCGATCCGCGTTACGCCTGGGTCAACAACATCGTCTGCGTCGGCCAGGGCCGGTTGCGCTCCGGACGCGTCGAGTACAACGTCTACCAGGTCGTTAACTGACAGAACTGGGGACAGAGCGTGCTCGCCGACGAACTTGAATTTTCCAGTGTCTGGGTGGCATGCAAGGTGGACACCTACTCACCCCGTTGCCACGACGATTTCGAGATCCCGACGGAAAATGATGGCGTTAGCATGATCGCCGGTGCGCGATGACAGCCCCGCGGACCATTGCCCGGATCCTGATCGAGGAACTCCTCGCGCGCAAGGTCGATCACGTCTTCGGGATCCCCGGTGATTACGCGCTGGGATTGTTCGACGAAATCACGCAATCTCCCCTGCAGCTCATCAACACCTGCGACGAACAGGGCGCGGGATTCGCAGCCGATGCCTACGCACGCGTGCGCGGGCTCGGCGTCGCCTGCGTCACCTATGGCGTGGGTGGCCTCAAGCTCGTCAACTCCACCGCCCAGGCCTTTGCCGAGCGCTCGCCCGTGGTCGTCATCAGCGGCGCACCGGGCGTGCGCGAGATCACGGGCGACGCCCTGCTGCACCATCGCGTACGCGATTTCGACACGCAGATGCGCATCTTTCAGGAAATCACCGTGGCGCAAACGAAGCTGGATGATCCGGCCACCGCGCATCAGGAGATCATCCGCATGCTCGACGCGGCGGCGCGCCACAAGCGTCCCGTCTACATCGAGATCCCGCGCGACTGCGTGGATCTACGTGTAGAAGACGACCACGAACATGCGCGGGAACGGCTCCAGAGGACTATCGATCCCGCCGTCCTCAAAGAGGCGCTCGACGAGGCGGTCGCCATGCTCAACGCCGCCGAACGTCCCATCGTGCTCGCCGGTGTCGAGATCCACCGCTTTGGCTTGCAGGATCGATTGATCCAGTTCATTCAGAAATCCGGCATACGATTCGCAACGACTATCATGGGTAAATCCGTGGTGAACGAGGATCTGCCGGGCTTCGTCGGCGTCTACGCCGGCGGGCTGTCGAACGAGATGGTGCGTGCGGCGGTCGAGGACAGCGACTGCGTGCTGAACCTGGGCGCGATGCTGACCGACCTCAATACCGGGATCTTCACGGCGCATCTCGATCCGGCCCGGATCATCGCGGCTTCGGCCGATGAACTCGGCATACGCCGGCACCACTACCGCGGCATCGATCTGGCGACCTTTCTCGACTCCCTGTGCCGGGCGGATCTAGTCGACCGCGGCGCACTCCCCGATAGCTGCCACATCGACCCGACGTCCTTCGAAGCAGCAGCCAACGAGCCGATCACGGTATCTCGCGTGTTCGAATGTCTCGATGCAACCCTGTCCAAAGACATCGCCGTGGTGGCCGATCCGGGTGACGCGCTATTCGGGGCGATCGATCTGACCATACACTCCCGCACCGAATTCATCGCCTGCGCCTACTACGCCTCGCTCGGCTTTGCGATTCCGGCAAGCATCGCACTCGAACTCGCGGAACCGGGATGGCGGCCGCTCGTCCTGGTCGGCGACGGGGCTTTCCAGATGACCGGAATGGAACTCACGACCTCTGCTCGCTACGGTCTCACACCGATCGTCGTCCTATTCGACAACCAGGGCTACGGCACCGAACGACCCATACTCGACGGCCCCTTTAATGACGTCCATCCCTGGGCATTTGCAGAAATCCCGAAGCTGATCGGGGCCGGACGCGGCTACGAAGCGAAAACCGAAGGCGAATTCGCAGACGCATTGGCCTCGGCACTGACCGACACAACCCAACTCGCGATCATTCACGTGCGCCTTGCCCAGGATGATTATTCGCCGGCGCTCGCACGATTGACAGCCAATCTCAGGAAACGGGTGCGTTGATGGGTGTATCGGTACGCGAAATTCCGCGACATCGGTAAACATACCTCGGAATACGCGTAAGCGATCTCCCCATTCCGCCGCCCCGCCTGCTGGCGGCGAGCGACGCGGCGGATTCGAGTACGAAATCCCTCGACGCCCGGGATTCACCCGAGCTTATCCAGCGGGCTTTGCACTCCTTTGCCACCACGGTTCAGTACGTGGGTGTAAATCATCGTCGTTGATACGTCCGCGTGGCCTAGCAACTCCTGCACCGTGCGGATGTCGTAGCCCGATTCGAGCAGATGCGTCGCAAACGAGTGGCGCAGCGTATGCGTGCTGACCTTCTTGCTGACGGCTGCAGCCTGCGCCGCACGCTTGACCGCCTTCTGCAGGCTGTTCTCGTGAATATGATGGCGGCGGGTTCGGCCCGAACGCGGGTCGACGGAAAGGCGCCCACTCGGAAACGCGTACTGCCATATCCATTCGCGCGCGGCGTTGGGATACTTGCGGTCCAGTGCATCGGGCAGGTAGACCACGCCGAGGCCCCGGTCGAGATCTTCGAGATGCGTCGCCCGGACGTCCGCGAGATGCTTACGCATCGTTTCAATCAAAACGCCGGGCAGCGGGACGAGCCGGTCCTTTGCACCCTTCGCATTCCGGATCACGATTTGCCGGTAATCGAAATCGATGTCCTGGACTCGCAGGCGGATGCATTCCATCAGACGCATGCCCGTGCCATAGATAAGACGCGCCATCAGGCCATGCAGGCCGTCGATTCCAGCAAGCAGTCTGCGCACCTCTTCGCGGGTCAGCACCACGGGCAATCGACGCGGGCGCTTCGCCCGCTTAAAACCGCCGAGTTCACCGAGTGGGAGTTCGAGCACATTGTTGTAAAAGAATACCAGTGCATTGAACGCCTGGTTCTGCGTGCTCACCGCGACGCGGCGTTCGACGGCAAGGTACTCCAGAAAGCGAATGACCTCACCCCCACCGAGCACTGCGGGATCGTCAGTCCCGGTAAAGCGGATGAAGCGGCACAACCAGAGCTCATAGGCCTGTTCGGTCCTGATCGAATAGGCACGCCGGCGGATCTGCGTGATCAGACGACGAATCACCTCGCCATGGGCCGCACGGATATTGTCCATCCACCCTCGCTCGGCCCGGTCCTCGACCCGCGCCAATATGGGCCGCGCGGGCCCGTCAGCCTCGCGGGCGATGGTCGCGTGCGAGGGCTCGAGCTAACGTGCACTGCCCTTCCAATAGTCCCAGTCGAACCTACCCGGCCAACCAAGATCACCCACTGTCTCGAACAGGGTCCGTATAGCATCCACGCTCTGGACGAACTGCCATGGCTCTATCCCGGTTCTTCTGCCTAATTCCGACAGGTACGCGCTCACATCGGTGGCCTGGTGCTCGGTCACGAGCTTGTCGGGATACGCCCGCAAATAGTGCTCGGCACGCCGTACGTGCCAGCGCAGCTGTTTCCGAGTAAGCTCCAGCGAGCCGGCAATTACGATGAAGCGGTCCCAGAATCCGGGAACGCCAGGATGCGAAAGCGAAGTGCCCATGTCAGAACCTCCTTGTTCTTCGGGGGTAAATTGAGCGAGAAACACGCGCTAATCCAAGCGAGCTCCCCAGGACTATACAGATTCCCTATTTAGTCAACAAAATGGATTCTGTCTATTACACTATTTACTCGTTCTTTCCATATAACTGTTAGGTTTCCGAAACCTTAATTGACGTAGTTACGTTATGTAACTACACTCCATTCGATGGAATTCGAGTGGGACGAATCGAAGAGAAAGGAAAATCTTCGCAAACACGGCCTCGATTTCCGCGACGCTGTCACCCTATTCGAAGGTCCAGTACTTAGCCTACTCGATAGCCGTGAAGACTATGGCGAACCGAGATGGCTGGGTATCGGGCTCCTCGAATCGATATGTGCAGTGGTCGCATTTACGGAACGTAATGATGGAGAAATCATCCGAATTATCTCGTTGAGGAAAGCATTGAATCATGAGCGCAAAGCCTTCGAAAAAGCGATCAAAAACCGATTGGGATGAAGTCCAATCTCAGACGGATACCGACATTGATACGTCAGATATCCCACCGCTTGATCCAGAGTTCTTTAAGTCCGCGGAGCTTCGAATGCCATCGAAGAAATCGAGCATCACCGTTCGACTCGACTCAGATGTACTTAAATGGTTTCGGAATCAGGGGAAAGGGTATCAAACTCGTATAAACGCCGTCCTTAGAACTTATATGGAAGCGCACGGAAATGAAAAAACCTAACAAAAGGATCAACCGGACGTTTACAGCTGGCTCATTTGAAGCGGCTGCGCATTTTCACTCCAAATGAGCCAGCTGTAACACGCCGGTTATCCTAGCGTTAGGTGGCATAAAATATTTCAGACCAAGGGTGACCAGTGACCGCTAAATTCTATAGCGAAGAGAAACTGGCGATTGGAGCGGCGATAATCTTTGCCGCTTTTGGACTCATAGCCGAATTTATTTGGCTTTGGCCCGATTTCTTTTCACGGTCAGGAGCCCTAATTGTTTGCGTAGGAATATTTTTCGGATATCTAGAAATCAATACACTCTATGCAAAGGGATTCGAAGGAGTTATATCTGATTTAGAAACCAAAAAAGACAGTATCGAGATGGCGGCAAGCGACGCCGAGATTGAAGAAGAGGCGTCGGGAACCGTTGCACATGCGAAGAGATTTGTACTTAGACAGAAAGAAAGTAGCGAAAAGCGTGTCGCTAGCGTTTATGCGGCAATCCTAATCGGTGGCACAATCATCTGGGGATTTGGCGGCCTGTTGAAGTGTGTTCTTTAGATAGAGTTACAACAGTTGCTACTTTCACTGTGATAATGATGTGTGATGTGCAATATGCTGCTTAGATTTCCAAGTAAAGTGCAACTAAACACGCTGTCAGAAATGGACCCCGAAACTTGGACAGTGCCGTAAGTGAAATCTTCCTTAGGTTTCAGGCTGCCAACGTGCGGCCAGCCAAATCGAAGTACACCGCATCCGGGGTGCGTCGGTCCAGCGCGCTGTGACGGCGCTTAGTGTTGTAGAACTTGAAGTACCGGTCCAATCCGACACGAAGCTCGGTTGGCGTTGCATAGGCGCGTAAGTATACGTCCTCATATTTCACGCTGCGCCAGAGCCGTTCAACGAACACGTTGTCCACCCAGCGCCCCTTGCCATCCATGCTGATCTTGATGCCCTGGTCTTTGAGTACGCCGGTGAACGCCTCGGAGGTAAACTGGGACCCCTGATCGGTGTTGAAGATTTCCGGCGCGCCGAAACGCTGCAGGGCCTCTTCCAGCGCCTCGATACAGAAGTCCGTATCCAACGTGTTCGACACGCGCCACGACAGCACCCGGCGCGAATGCCAGTCCATGATGGCCACCAGGTACATGAACCCTCTGGCCATCGGGAGGTAGCAGATGTCGCTCGCCCAGACCTGGTTCGGCCGTTCGATAGCCAGATCCCTGAGCAGGTACGGGTAGATCTTGTGTCCCTTCCCGGACTGGCTCGTTCGGCGTCGTGGATACAAAGCCCTCAAATCCATCTGACGCATCAGACGTTGGACCCGCTTGCGGTTGACCACATGGCCGCGATCTTCCAGTTCGTCGCGGATCCGCCGACGGCCGTAAAACGGCCACTGCAGGTGGATCTCGTCGATCAGCCGCATCAGCATCAGATCTGTCTCGCTGACCGGCTCGGGACGGTAGTACGCGCTCGAGCGTGCCACCTCGAGCAATTCGCAGCGCCGCGTCCTGGGCACCTTATGCGCTGTGTGAATTTGTTGCCGGCGCTCGCTCATCGGTCGCGCCCGAGCACTGTGGATAAAAAATCGTTCTCCATCGCCAACTGCCCGATCTTGGCGTGGAGCTTCTCTACCCCCTTTTCGTTGTGCTGGGCCTCCACAGCGTTCACGCCAAACACGTCCTCGGCGCCTTCCACCAGGCGCTTCTTCCAGTCCTGGCTCTGATTAGGATGAACGTCGAACTGCTCGGCCAGCTCGGCCCGTGTGCGTTCGCCCTTCACCGCCGCCAGAGCGACCTTGGCCTTGAACGCCGATGCGTGATTACGTCGCTTTCTTCGGGTCATCTTCTGCTCCTTCTCTCACGAGATTCCTAAGCTAGAAGATTCCACTTATCAGCTCCTGTTCTCTGTCCAACCGCCGGGGTCCACCTCTGTCAAATGCAAAAGAAATATGGCCCAGGCTTCGTTAATCGCCCCGCCACCTAACAAATGGATCAACCTGACGTGTTACAGCGTGATTCTTTTCAGCAGCTTCGCATTTTCGCTAAAAAGAAGCACGCTGTAACACGCAGGTTATCCTAGCGTTAGGCGTCATTACGATTACATTCGTCCTATGACCATTCAAGACCTCGGCAGCGTTGGAGAAATCCTCGCAGCGGTAGCAACAGTCGTCACACTGTTATACCTAGCGACCCAGATACGTCAACACACGAACCAGTTGCATGGCGATGCGATTATCGAGATTAACAACACCGAAAAAGATCTTGTCCAAGATCTTCGCGATGATGAAGAACTAACACGCGTTTTTGTCCGAGCCGCGAGCGATTGGGAATCATTGTCCGCCCAAGAACAAGCTAGGGCGCATCTATACCTACACGCCTACATCAGGTGGTGCGAAACTTGCTGGCTGTTGTGGAATCGCGGAGCCATAGACGATGTCACGTATTCGTCGCGTGAGGCGATGACCATAATGATGTTAAGCCCATCCGGCGTTCGCTCGTGGTGGAAAGTCGTAAAAACCGTATATGACCCAAGATTCGTGGGGCTGTTCGACAAAAAACTCAGCGAACTCGGTCCCGATGCGCCGTCGATCATTGAGGCCGTTCCGTTTTACCAACCGCAACACTGGACAAAGGAAAATGACGCCTAACCAGTGGATCAACCGGCCGTGTTGCAGCTGGCTTGTTTTAGCCGTGCTGCGCATTTTCGTCGAAAACAAACCAGCTGCAACACGTCGGTTATCCTAGCGTTAGGCGGCAGTAGAAACTTTTTATGAACTGGGAAGCTGTCGGCGCTATTGCGGAAATTATTGGTGTCGTAGCTGTAGTCGCGACTCTTGGCTATCTGTCAGTACAGATCAGGCAAAACAACCGGCAACAGTCGGCGCAGGCGTTGAAAGAGGCTGTGAAGGAGTTCGTAGATGCCTATGCTGCTATGACGTCTGACGAAAAAGCTGCCGAGAATTTTAGAGAAGGGCTAAGCCGATTCGGCGAACTAGATCGAAACGGGAAAGCAGTGTTTCATTCCAAAATGCAGTTGCTTACGAACGGCTATTATCAAGTTTGGACGCTGTACAAAAGCGGCATGCTCCAAGATGAGGCGCTTTTCAGAAAAAGTGAGAGTCTGTACTTATCTTTCGTGCTTTCACCTGGAGGGCGTCAATGGTGGGAAGCTTGGAAGCACTTGCCGCCCGAAACGCTTACGATTCATATAGAAGGACGCCTGAACGAAACGAACCTGGATATAACACCAGCGAATGAAGATTTGGACTGGCTTAGATGTGAATAACCGGAATGAAAGTAGAGGTCGAAATTGGTTCGAAAAACTGCCGCCTAACAAATGGATCAACCGGACGTGTTACAGCCAGCTCATTTGGGGCGGCTTCGCATTTTCGCCCCAAATGAGCTGGCTGTAACACGCCGGTTATCCTAGCGTTAGGTTGCGAAAGAAAATCATTGCGAACAGGCCACCGGAAGCGCCGCAGTATGGCAAAAGGCCAATGAATTCGGCTCCGGTCCACGCCGCAATTTTATGGTGCTAAGTTCAATACGACGAGACTACCGGGAAGGTAGTCGGGGGAATTCACTGCCGCTATGGTGTCTTCGGATCGCGAGGCAATTCGTGCCCCTAAAAAGCCGAAATCTTATTCGATTGTAAGGAGGTTTCGCTCTGGTATCCTTCTTGACGAAATCAAACCAGAAACAAGTTATCGGCGTCGAAATGAACCCGCAACCTAACAAACGGATCAAACTGACGTGCTACAGCGCGCTTCTTTAGGTCGGCTCCGCATTTTCGCCCAAAAAAAGCGCGCTGTAACACGCAGGTTATCCTGGCGTTAGGTGGCCAGAGTAAATCGATGAATTGGGAAGCCATCGGCGTATTGGTAGAAGGGGCCGGCGTAATCTGCGTCGTTATTTCCCTCCTATATCTCGTCGTAGAACTAAGGCGAAACACGGCCGCGCAGAACGACGCGAATTTCTCGTTTTCTATACAGCTTTCGAGAGATTTTCTCTGCTCTTTAATGGCGGAGCCAGATCTTCCGCTACTGTGGGAAAGGGGTATCGCGGATGAGGAATTGAGCGAAGCAGAGCGCGCGAGATTCAACATCGCCATGTGGGCATGGTCGCGATCCGTTCAATATATGTTTTATACCGCTTCGAGCGGCAAGTTTCCCCGTCAAGAATGGGAGGGCTACCGTGAAAGCGCGCTAAAGACGTACGAAGGCATTGGCGCACGGAAGTGGTGGTCGGCACAGAAATGGAGATTCAGCGATGCCTTTACGCAATTTGTTGACCAACACCTTGAGAAAACAGCCACCTAACCAATGGATCAACCGGACGTGTTACAGCGCGCTTCTTTGAACCGGCTTCGCATTTTCGCTCCAAATAAGCGCGCTGTAACACGCAGGTTATCCTAGCGTTAGGCGCCACACAGAATGCCTCCCAAGATCCGAGAGCTAATTGCCGACTTGGAGCGCGGAGGCTTTAAGAATCGAGGCGGAAAGGGAAGTCATCGAAACTTTGTGCATCCGAATATATCGAATCCCATAACGATTTCGGGCAAACTTGGAGACGACGCAAAAGAATATCAGATTCGAGCAGTCCAAAAGGTGCTCGCGGAGATAAAGAAATGAAAGGAAGTGCTCGTTACGCGAAAATTGTTGAGTGGTCTGACGAAGACGAGTGTTATGTCGGCAGTGCCCCTGGACTTGTGTTGGGCGGTTGTCACGGAGCAAACGAAAAAGAAGTCTTTGAAGAATTGTGTCGAATCGTAGAGGAAGCTATTGAACTCTACGAACAGGATGGTAAGCCGCTACCCCCACCAACATCTGGTCGTGACTATGCGAACCGGATGCAAATGAGCGGACCGGGAGAAAGGTAACAAAAGTGCCAAGGTAGATGGGTAACACTTTTGTTATCGATAATGTCGTTTTAGTCGGCCGTAAGCATCTTCGATCCGATTGTATTTTTCAATCATTCGGCCGAGCTTAAGCGTTCCGAAATAGACGTTCCAAACACCACAGTCGATTTCCTCTAATCCTATGTACTCACCGGCACACGCGATTGAGACAGGCACATGGGTGGAATGCCATCGGATGCCACCGTTGGCACTGACGAAGCGCTTGATGAAACGGTCAGGATATTCGAGCGGCGGGATTTTGCTAGGCATTTCTTTGGCAGAAAATTCGTAGAAGTCGGCAGGTGTGAACATGTCGAGCGCTTCATGAGGGCGTTCTTCATTGAATTCAATCTGGAACCGATTAAATCGTTTCTGTTGCGCGCGATAGTCCCCGGCCGGAGGTCGAGTCGTCTCCGCCTTTAAGGTTCGGTGCATCCGTTCGTGTCGGCCATTTTGTTGAGGCTTTCCGGGTTCGATGAGCTCGGGATAAATACCAAGCCTGATCCACCAGGCAGACAGCGTTGATAATCGACCGAGCGTGTTCGTCGCGAAGGGGACGCCGTTGTCGGTACGGATGCGTTCTGGCAGTCCGTATTCTTTGAATAAGCGGGTGAACACCGCCTTCGATGGTTCAACGGCGGTCGTGAGTAATGACTGGCATCCGATGAGGTATCGACTAAAGCCATCGGTGACGGTCAACGGGTAACAATACCGCCCGTCTTCGGTCTTGAAATGCCCTTTGAAGTCGGCGCCCCAGGTTTGGTTGGGTGCATTCATTCGGGTTTCAGGTTTTCCCGGATGCCCGAGTTTGCGTGAGCGCCGCGGTGTCCGGATGAATCCTTCACGGATTAGGATGTCATGAATGGTTGTCCGTGTTGGCCACGGCTCTCGCGGGTGCTTCCGCGATAGAAACGTCCGCAATTTACGAGCGCCCCAAGTCGGATGACGTTGTCGCGCATCGATGATCAGGCGCTCGAGCCGCGCCGGCGTTTTATGCGGGCAAGTTCTAGGCCGCCGTGTGCGTTCCTCTAAACCCGCCGGACCTTCGCTTAGATACCGATCAATCCATTTGTAGCCAGTCTTGCGACTGATGCCGTAATGTTCGCACAGCTCGGTAACTGTCAACAGGTCGCGCAGATAGTCTGCGATGAATTGCGTTTTTTCGTTCATTGGTGACGTTTCTCTCCAGGGCATCGGACTCCTCCTTTGAGGAACCTAATACCATTGATCTGTCACCCATGTACCTTGACTATAATGTTACCTATCTACCCGGTCCGTACCGCAACATTCACCTAACAAACGGATCAACCTGACGTGTTACAGCGCGCTTCTTTAGGTCGGCTACGCATTTTCGCCCGAAAGAAGCGCGCTGTAACACGCAGGTTATCCTGGCGTTAGGCGGCACGGGAAGACACGGAATGAATTTGGATTCAGCGGCGGCAATTGGCGAAATTATCAGTGCTGTAGCAGTCGTCATATCCGTTGTGTATCTGGCCATTCAAGTACGGGGAAATACTCGTGCTACTCAAGCGGCTTCGGTACAAAATATGCTGGACGGGGCGCGAGACCGTATCGTTAATCCTACGATAACAAATAGCGAAGTGGCTGATGTACACGCTCGCGGACTGTCATCCTTCGATGAACTCGATCGGATAGAAAAGACACGATTTACATTTCTACTCATAGAGCATGTCGTACAACTACAGAACGTACTAAGCTTGCATAAACAAGGGTTATTGAGTGAGGTGGACTACACTACATGGCTGGCATATGTGGGAGCCTTTATAAGGACCCCCGGTGGAAGAAAAGTCTGGCCTCAAGTAATCCAAGTAGTAGATAAGGAAGTTGGGCTCGAATTGGAGAGGCATCTTCGTGAAGAACCAGACCTACCTTCGCTGATCGATATGATGCCTATTCTGGACACACGAAAAGATTAATGTACGCGCCGCCTAACAAAAGGATCAACCTGACGTGTTACAGCGCGCTTCTTTGAAACGGCTTCGCATTTTCGCTCCAAAGAAGCGCGCTGTAACGCGCAGGTTATCCTAGCGTTAGAGGGCTGAAACCAGACATCTCTGCGCCACATATTCATATGGCGATATAGCCATATCAGTTCTATACTTACCCTATGAGCAAGGAAAGCTTTGAGTGGGACTCGGAAAAGGACGCCGAGAATCAAGCGAAACACCGTATTTTCTTTGCCGAAGCTCAATACGCATTCGCCGATCCGAAACGAGTCATCGCCAAGGATTTAGCGCATAGCAGCGAAACCGAAGAGCGTTATTACTGTTTCGGCGAGGCCGGTGAAGGGATTTTGACGGTTAGGTTCACCTATCGCCGAAACGTAATCCGAATATTTGGCGCCGGATATTGGAGAAAAGGTAAGAGAGTCTATGAGCGCGAAAATAAAGTACACCGATGAACCTATAGGGGACATCGAAGTCATCGAGGACTTCTTGCCCTCGCCAGACGAACTTGCTTTCCGAGATGAGACCGTTAAGGTCACGATCTCGTTAAGTAAATCGAGCGTCGATTTCTTCAAAGGCGAGGCCGAGAGACGCAACACGCCTTATCAGAAAATGATTCGGCGTCTTCTCGATTCGTACGTCGAGCGATATAAGCGCCCTCTAACAAGGCGTTGAACCGGACGTGTTACAGCCAGCTCCTTTGGGGCGGCTCCGCATTTTCGCCCCAAAGGAGCTGGCTGTAACACGCCGGTTAACTTTGCGTTAGGTTCCCGAGTTACCCACGAAAAGTAGACACCCTAATGCATCGTACTAAGATGCAATTGGAAGTGTCACGATGCCGAGAAAGAAGAAAACGCAGTCGTATCCGGAATCGTTCCGTCAAGAAGCGGTTCGCCTAGCTGATCAACCCGGTCGTACGGCGACCGAGGTGGCGAAAGAACTCGGGCTCCATCCCGGTCAGATCTACAACTGGCGCGCCCAGTTCAACAATCTGTCGAACAAGCAGTTCAAGCTGGCGGACGGCACAGATTATTCGAAAGAAGAGAAAACCGAGATCCGTCGCCTGAAGAGGAAGGTAGCGGAGCTCGAGCAGGAGCGAGATTTCCTAAAAAAAGCGACGGCGTACTTTGCCAACCCCGACAAGTGAAGTACGCCTTAATCGCAGAGAACCGGGGTGCCTATCCGGTGACGCTGATGTGTCGGGTGTTAGAGGTGTCGCGGTCGGGCTTTTATGCCTGGCTGAAGCGGCCGCTGAGTGAGCAGGCCAGGCGACGTGAGCAGATGCGGCAGGTACTGAGCTATCTGTATTACCGCTTCAAACGGCGTTATGGGGCGCCGCGTCTGACGAAGGAATTGGTTGAAGACGGTGTGCCGTGCAGCAAAAATTATGTGGCCAAATTGCTGCGTTCGCTGCAGTTGCGGGCCTTGAACGGCAAAGGCTTCCGCTACGAGAAGCGGGTCGAATCGATGACGCAGGTCAAAGACAACCTGCTCGACCGGAACTTCACCACCGACGGGCCGAATCGCAAATGGGTCTCTGACATTACCTATATCAAGGTCGGTCGCACCTGGGCTTATCTCGCTGCGGTGCTGGACCTGTATTCGCGCAAGATTGTCGGCTGGACACTTGAGCCCCACATGCGCGAAACGCTCATCGTCGATGCACTGACGATGGCGGTGTCTCGCCGGGATATCTCTGAAGGGCTGCTGCTGCACTCCGACCGTGGCGTGCAGTACCGCGGCAACGAATACCAACAACTATTGACGGACTCCGGTATTCAACCGAGTATGAGCCGCAAGGGGAACTGCTGGGACAACGCCGTCATGGAGTCCTTCTTCAGCCGCCTGAAGGTCGAACTCATCTATCCGGAGAACTACCGCACGGTCGATGAACTCCGTGCCGGCCTGTTTGAATACATCGAGATCTTCTACAACCGCCAACGCCGGCACTCGGCGCTCGGCTATCTCAGCCCCGATAACTACGAGTTACAACCTAATCCCATGAACGTGTCTACGGTTCTTGGGTAACTCCAGTGTCCGGCAGACAAACTCTCAGATACGCACATAGTGATTGAGAAGCAAGAAATGTCGGAAGAAGTCATTGGGTTCGTAAAGCGATTCGTTGCCGGCTGCCTAAAACTCGTCGTGCTATCCGCGCTGTTTATCGGCTCGTGTGTAGGCCCGGGGACGGCGTACTATAGTAGCGCCAAGTGGTTCCTCGATGACGTTGAACCGAACGAAACGTCCCAGATGTACATCGCATTCATAGCCGAATATGGTGAGGAAGCTTCCGATACGCATGTATATCGATATGGAGCCGATTTGGCCGAAGAGAACTTCCGCAATGTGCAGTATTTATTGCCTGAGCACCCGCCCTCCCGCAATTGGAGTCGAGGAGAGACTAGTGCGACCATCTCAGTACTCCCTGAAAGCGACGAAAGCCAGATCGTCCAGGTATTTATGGTTGGAGACACGCCTTGGTCATCGCTTTCTGAATATCGAGTACGTAATAACGAAATATATCCGCTCAAATACGCTCGATCGAACCTGTGGTTTCTGCTTGGCGCGTTTGTCGGGCCTATTATCGTGGGCGTGTTTTTACGCAAACCGGTTGTTCGGCTCATCGATCGTTTAATGGGAACACAGATAGTCAAAACTAAGAATGCATCTGTCTGAGAGCGTCGTATCCCTGTCCGAAGGTCCTTGCTGCGAAGTAGAGACACTTAGATTTCCAAGTGAAGTGCAACACTCCCTAATTAACTGTTAGGTCTCATTTCGACTCCGGTCTATACTTATATTATCGGACGTGGAAGAGAAATCCTGTGACTGAGAATGCAAAAAAGCTTTATCGAGAAGCGCTTGGTCTTTCGCCTAACGAGCGCGTCGGCCTGGTTGAGGAATTGTTGAACAGCTTCGACAAACCTGCCCCGAACATTGACGCATTGTGGGCGAAGGAGGCGGAAGATCGACTCCGCGCTTACCGTGCAGGCGAAATCCAAGCGTATTCGTCGGATGAAGTGTTTGCGAATCTGGAAGGCGCTTGAAAGTTCGCTTTCTAGATCCGGCTCGCGCAGAACTCCGAGATGCCATTGAGTACCTAAATGATCAGCGTGACGGTCTCGGTCAAGAGTTTCTAGAAGAAGTACGCGCTACGACAAAACGGATAGAACGACACCCGATTGCTTAGGCGCCGCTCAGCGAAAACACCCGCCGGTGCAGGACCCGCCGATTCAAATACGGGTTAATCTACGAAGTAACTGACGAAGAAATTCTCATTGTTGCCGTTGCTCACCTTCATCTTGAGCCGAACTACTGGCGGAAGCCTCAAAAATGAAACCTAACCAGTGGATCAACCGGACGTGTTACAGCAGGCTCCTTTGGGGCGCCTGCGCATTTTCGCCACAAAGGAGCCTGCTGTAACACGCCGGTTATCCTAGCGTTGAGGTTGTAGGATAAGTCGTTGCGAATAATCGCTCAGAAATTCGGCCTCGTCCGACGCTCTGTAAGCGACGATCTCGGTTAGGGTAATGGTATCGAGACCCCCGAATTTGGCACATTTTCAGTCTGTGGGGCTTTTCCTACAACCTCGTTAGGTGTTCAAGTAAAAGTATGAGTGATTACGAGTTAGCTGATCTGTTTTTGGCGCAGACGAGCGCTGTCATGACGTACTTTATGAATTTCATATCAGTAACTTCGGCGCTACTGGCTGTCGGGTACTTTGCAGGAAAATCGCTTCCTAGTGGATTAGCACGAGCGGTAGTTTGGATCTATGCAATTTCATCCGTAGTTATAATTACTGGGACAAACCGAAACCTTGCGAACGTCGCCGCCATTCGCGATCAAATGGGCTCCGGTTTAAAATGGCATAAGGCATTAGCGGACCCTGCTTGGTTTATGCCCGCCATGATATGGGGAACTACTCTGTCGATGGTCGCCATTTTTCTCGCTGCTCTCTGGTATTTTTCTTATGTGCGTACCCATGGCGATACGAACACCTAACCAGCGGATCAACCTGACCGCTTACAGGCTCGCTTTTTGTAACGAAGTCGCGATCCTCAATCACCCGAATCAGCGAAGCTACCCGGGGCAGAAGATCTCCGTTGTAATTATCGAAGACTACGCGTATCTGGTTCCGTTCATCGAAGACGAAGATGAGATCTTCCTAAAGACAATTATTCCGAGTCGTAAAGCAACGAAACAATATGTTGGGAATTCAGATGAGTAAGCTCGATAAAAAAGAGAAGGAAATCCTTAACGCTTTTGATGCAGGAAAGCTCAGAAAATCAAAAGGCAGCGGCAAGGAAATCGAATGTCATAAAGAGTATGCCCAAGCCACGTTCAAGAAAGACACGCGGATAAATATTCACCTCTCATCGAGGGATCTCCGAGCTTTGCAAGCTCGTGCTCTACAAGAAGGCATTCCGTACCAAACTCTTGTGGCGAGCGTGCTTCACAAATATGTAGCCGGCAAACTCGTCGAAAAACGCACCTGAATTCACGACTGAAATGCAACATTCACCGAACAAAAAGTTGCAGCCGACGCTTGACCGCGAGCTCCCTGCGCTTCCGCTCCGGTCACCCGCCGTCAAGCGCGGCTGAACTTAAGGAGGCAGAAGAATGAAAACAATGAATTGCAGGCAACTAGGCGGAGCATGCGAAACGGAATTTCAAGCCAACTCTTACGACGAAATCGCCGAAATGAGCAAACAACATGGAATGGAAATGTATGAACGCGAAGATGAAGCCCATCTGAAAGCGATGAAGGAAATGCGAGACCTTATGCAAAAGCCCGACGCGATGAATGAATGGTTCGAGAATAAAAAAAAGGAATTCGACGCCTTACCAGAGGATTGATAATTTGTGCGGCGTAGCTTTCGATCGTTACTAAGAGGAAATAGAGAATATCAAAAATACACCTAACAACGGGATCAACCTGCCAGCATACAGCGCACTTTTCCGCCGTGCCGGTATTCTCACATCTCCAAAGTGCGCTGTAATCTGCAGGTTATCCCAACGTTAGGTGACAAAAGAATCGTGAGCTAGACTATTGGGATGAATACGAGCTACACAGCAGTCATTAAGGAAGATGCCGGATGGTGGATCGGCTGGGTTCAAGAAGTGCCCGGAGTCAATTGCCAGGAAACGACTCGAGAGGAATTGGTGAAGTCGTTGAAGGTAACCCTGCGCGAAGCTTTGGAATTTAATCGCTCGGACGCGATTACAGCCGCAGGGGACGACTACGAGGAACTTGAGATCGGCGTATGAAGCGCCGCAATCTGATTCGACACCTCGAATCATCTGGTTGCGAATTGCTACGGGAAGGCGGTCGCCATTCCTGGTAGCACAATCCCTCCCACAATAGGCGTTCCGCGGTTCCACGCCATCGAGAAATCAACGATCATTTGGCTCGGAAGATATTTCGGGATCTAGGCGTAGATGAACCAAAATGACACTTGAAACATTCACGTAAATATCCGAGAGAAGTGCAACATCCACTTAACGATCCAGACGACTGGAATTCCAAATGGCGACGATAATCGGTTCTTATCTATCCCCTTATGTTCGAAAGGTACTGGTGTGCTTGGAACTTAAGGGCGTGCCTTACGACATTGATCCGATCGTGCCCTTTTACGGGGATGACGAATTCACAAAGCTTAGCCCCGTGCGGCGCATACCCGTGCTGATTGATGGAGAATTGGCAATTCCGGATTCGACGGTCATTTGCGAGTACCTTGAAGATAGATATCCGGAGCCGTCGTTATATCCAAATGACCCGACAATGCGTGCAAAAGCCAGGTGGCTAGAAGAATACGCAGATTCTCGTATCGGCGAGGTCTTTATTTGGCGGTATTTTAATCAACTCGTCATAAGGCGATCTGTTTGGGGCGAAGAAAAGGACCCAACCGTACTAAAGACTACGCTAGAAGTAGATATCCCCAGAATACTCACCTATTTGGAATCCGTGCTGCCGGAGCACGGCTTTCTGTTTGGTGAGATTTCCTTAGCGGATATTGCGATTGCCTCGTTTTTTCGCAATATCTCATTGGCCAGAACAAAACTGGATATGTTCAAATTTCCAATAACAGCTTCGTTCGTTAACAGACTATTGGATCTTCCAAGCTTTACAAAGCTTCGTGAATTCGAAGATATCTCAATTCGTACTCCAATTCCGAAACAACGGGACGCGCTTCGGGAGCTTGCCGCCCCGATAGCACCAAAGACGTTTTTCAGGCCTGAGCCACAACGTGGCGTTATGAGTATTTAGGCACACGAACGCCGGCTGAGTGCACGTTTGAAATGCAACGCCCGCCTAACTTGTAGAGCAACCGGACGTGTTACAGCAGTACGAAAATTGGCCACTCGCAATTCTGATTGCGATTGATCAACTTGGTAATGCTATTGCGGGCGGACACCCCGATGCAACGATTTCCGCCCGCGTAGGATTCTTCTCAGTGAACGCCCGCCGAGCTCAACTCTATTGGAAAGCACTCGAAACCGTTATTGATTTTGCGTTTTCCCCAATCGACGGTCATAAACACTGCTACAAAGCATGGCAAGCGGATCGAGACGAACGTTTCCAGCATGGAAGTGACCTCGCTCGTGTCTTTCTTAGCATCATAATTTTAGTGGCGTGCCCATTGATCGCCATTGTTCTTCGCATATTCGTGATTTTTATACCGACGTGGCGCAACAAGAATCCCTTATGATTGAGACAACGCGGCGGGCTCAATGAAAAAATATACACCTCACCTCCGGATCAACCCGGACGTCAAACAGCGGCGCCTTTAGACATCAATAATGAGCATTGGTGAAATAGGAAGCCTCGCCGAATTGATTGCTGCTATAGCAACGGTTATTACATTGCTATTCGTGGCGTTTGAGCTCCGCGCGAATCGGTAACAGAACAAACTCGCGATGTTGACGACTTTGGATCAAAGCTGGAATAGCATCAATGCTCAGATCGCCCAAGACGAAAAGCTAGGGGGCATCCTAATGAGGGGCATGTCCACCCCTGAATCATTAACGGACGACGAAGCTACAAGATTTTTGTTTTTGATGGCGTAATACATCAACAATCATAAATCTGTCTGGACGCTTCTTAGCGAAGAAGGTTTGCATACTCATCACGAACTCTGGATCAAGTACGACATATCGACTGTATACAACACGCCGGGAGGCTGGAAAGTATTTCAATCGATACAGGGAACGATGCCATCCGAATTCATAGCGTTCGTCGAAAAACAGCGAGAAACGAAAATCGATTTCCCTGACTGGCGAGAATTTGATGCCTGACAATAAGTACCGCTTCTATTGACCATAACCAAATGGAGAAATAGTAATGATTGCATATATAACACTCGGCACGAACGATATGGATCGCGCCGGCAAATTTTACGATGCGCTGCTGGGCGAGGTTGGCGCGACGCGCGGAATGGAGAACGATCGCCTAATCGGCTGGGTGACCGCACCGGGTCAACCGATGGTCGTAGTCATTAAGCCGTTCGATGAGAAGCCGGCAACCATCGGCAACGGGATGATGACCGCACTCGCCGCGGAAAACCCGACGGCGGTCGATCGCCTGCATGCCAAGGCATTGGAACTCGGCGCCACCGACGAGGGTGCACCCGGCGTGCGCGCCGATGCCTTCTACATCGGCTATTTCCGCGATCTCGACGGTAACAAGCTCAATTTCTTCTGCATGAATGATGCTTGATGCTTAACGCCAGCCCATCCTTCGACGCGCGGGTTCATCCCGCCGCGAGGATGGGCGTTTCCCGCGGGGGAGCCGCTCGACAAGCGCGCTAGCAATATGGGAAAAGGCGTAGGTCTTCCCTTAGTCGAATCAAGGGCGTCGCCTAAGCCTTCTTTTAAACGTACGGCATTACGGCGGCTCGATTCAAGATGATCGCGCCGCCAAAATGCCGCTGCGCGACTCAGATGTTATACGACAGGCCAAAAAAGCGATTAATCTAATACTCAAACTTCGACCGAATTGTGAATATTGCGACAAAGATCTTCCTCCAATTTCGACTGGCGCTCTCATTTGCAGTTATGAATGCACGTTTTGCTCGGCATGCGTGGAATCTATCCTGAATAACGTATGTCCGAACTGCGGCGGCGGTTTCACGCCGAGACCGGTTCGACCAACTACCGAAAGGCGACAAGGACTCAGCCTGGCCCACCAACCTGCCTCGACGCTGCGGGTCCACCTATCGTATGAAAAAGAAAAATTGGCAAAATTTGTTGCCGGCGTGAAAGATATCCCTTCGGAACAGCGGTGAACTTTGCGAGTACTGCCGTAGAACATTCGAATTAGGGCCGACGCCTTGCTGCATTACATTTCCCGGAGAAACATTGAAACTCTTTATAGGTAACAAGAATTATTCGTCTTGGTCATTGCGGCCATGGTTACTACTTGCCGTGAATAATATTTCTTTTGAAGAAGTGCGGATCCCATTGTTTACGGAAAGTACTCGCTCCGAATTAGAGAAATATACACCCGCAGGTAAAGTGCCGGTGCTTCAAGATAAAGATACCGTTGTATGGGATTCTCTTGCGATTTGCGAGTACATTTCAGAACAATACTTAGACGGCAAAGGCTGGCCTGCCGATTCAGAGTCCAGAGCAGAAGCGCGGTCATGCAGTGCTGAGATGCATTCAGGCTTTTTTTCTATTCGAGAAAATATGCCTATGAACTGTAGGGCACGCTCCCGTAAGGTGACAATAAGCACTGAACTAGAAAAGGAAATATCTCGAATTGATGATTTGTGGTCCGGATTTAGAAAAAAACATTCTAATTTGAGCCCATGGCTATTTGGTGAATTGGAGTTGCCCCGTTTCCGTGGACGGTATAGCGCTTGGGTTTCAAGCAGCCTGTTGATAATTATTTTCATAGTTTAGCGGTGATTGCTGACCGAGGGATGAGTGACGACGGTGCGGGTTGTACCAGCCTTCGATGAACTCGAAGATCGCCATCTTCGCTTCGGCCTGCGTCTTGAAACTGTGGCGGTCGATGAGTTCGCATTCGAGCGTCGCGAAGAAGCTCTCGGCCATCGCGTTATCGTAGCAATCGCCGACCGATCCCATCGACGGTTGTACACCCATTAACCGGCAGCGCTTGCCGAAGGCGAACGAAGTGTACTGACAGCCCTGGTCACTGTGATGGATCACATTCTTCGGTCGACGCTGCCATAGCGCCATATTGAGCGCCTCGAGCACGAGCTCAGTGCGCAGATGCGTCGCCATCGACCAGCCTACGACGCGCCGACTGAATGCATCGACGACAACCGCCAGATACACGAACCCCGCCCACGTCGGCACGTAGGTCACGTCAGCAACCCACAGTGCGTCCGGCCGCGAAGCCACGAAGTGACGCTCGACCAGATCCGGCGCCGGGTGGGCATCGTGATCGCGGCGTGTCGTGCGCGTCCTTTTGCGTCGACTCACCCCGGCCAAACCCAATTCACGCAGCAGCCTGGCGACGCGCTTGCGACCCACGTGCGCCCCCTCATCCGCGAGCTCGGCGTGAATACGCGGTGCCCCATAGGTGCCTCGACTCCAGCTGTGGATGGCCTGGATACGTGCCTTGAGTTGCGCGTCGCGCTTCGACCGCGCTGAGGGTTCACGTGTCCGACACGCGTAGTAGCCACTCGGGGAGACACCGAGTAGCCGGCACATCGGCGCGATCCGGTAGGTGGCCTGATTCACTTTCATGAACTCGAAGATTTCCTCGAATCGGTCTCCCGAGCGAACCAGGCCGTGGCTTTTGAAAGGATCTCCCGTTCCTCACGTAGCCGCCGATTCTCCCGACGCAGACGCCGCAGTTCTTCGCGTTCGACGGTGGTCAGACCGTCGTTGCGGCGACCTTCATCACGGTCGGCCTGCGCGACCCAGTTGCGTACGGTCTGTGCGGTCGGCTCAAACTCGCGTGCAAGGTCTTCCGGGCTGCGGCCCGCCCGTACCAGTTCGATCATCTGTTGCCGGAAGGCCGGTGGATAGGCAGTTCGTGTTTTGGGCATCGTGGAATCCTCCTTCTAAAAGGGTCAGGTATCCACGAAAGCGGGTCAACTCCAAATTTTCAATTGCGGATTGTATGTTTGCGCCTGTCGTTTTTCGATTTACCACTTACGATGTGTCTGTATCCGAGCTTTCCACAGACTATATGAACAAGGTTTTAAAGCGTCCCGAAGCACAGCTTTGGTTAGCGCAGTCAAGGGATGAAATTGAGACGATAGATTTTGCAGAAGTTGGCAAATGACCGTTTATTTCGAGAATATTCTCGCAGGAAATAGCTGGCCTGCCCGCGATTCCCCGCGCAGTGGCGCCGGATGTCATTCCGGTGCATAGTTAAACCTGCGTTGAAGCTTAGGAACGGAGAGCTATTCATGGGATTCGTCAAGACACCAGAAGAAATCGAACGCATTCAATCAACCCTCGCTGAGGCCGAGTTCATGAGCGCGAAGCTCCTCGCAGTTCAGTATCTTACGAGGCCGGACATCATCGCTCACGTCCTCCCGCCGGGCCTCGAGCCCACCGACGAGCCAATCGCAACCCTGCTGATGGGGCATTGGGGCCGCAGCAACGTGTGCCACGCGTTTTCGGGCGCCTGTTTCTACGTGCAGGCACGCCACGGTGAACACGTGGGCGATTACTGCCTGGCGATGCAGATGTCGAGCGACGCCGCGATCATCTTCGGGCGGGACACCTTCGGCGAACCCAAGAAATATGCCATCACCAAGCTCGATCGCAATGGCGACAAGCTGGTCGGTTCAGTCACACGCTACGGCCAGACCATCATTGAGACTGAGGCCAAGATGGAAACACCGGTCGCGAATCCGCCGAGCGGCTTCACGAACTTTCACTACAAGTTCCTGCCGAAATGCGACGGCCAGGGTCTGGAGTGGGATCCGATCCTGGTCATGGCGACCTTCAAAGTCATGAATGCCAAGGTCGAGTCGGGCACCGCGACCCTCAAGCTTGCCAACACCCCGCTCGACCCGCTCGGCGAAATCGAGATCGTCGAAATGCTGGGCGCCAGCTATACCGAGGCGGACACTACTGCCCGTTGCACTGAACTCACGCGGGTCGATGCCAACGAGTTCATGCCCTACGCCTACAGCAAGTTCGACGATTACGACGCCATGAACAACATGAATGAGGAACCGTGGCAACCGGTGCGCGTCGCCTGAACCCATCGCGCCAACCAGATCACACACCGTCGCGCGTGATCGAAGGGTATCAAAATTGGCAATGACCAAACCCGGCGATTTTACCTACCCATCGAAGTACGCTGAGGTCTTCGGTTCGAAGATGCACTAAGTCGAATCGGGTACGGGCGACCCCGTCCTGTTCCTGCATGGCCAGCCAACCTGGTCTTATCTGTGGCGCAACATCATGCCGGAACTCGAAGGACGCGGCCGGCTGATCGCGCTCGACCTCATCGGTTACGGCATGTCGGACAAGCCCGACATCGACTACGAGATGACCGATCACATCAAATACATCGAGGAATTCATCTGGTCTCGAAACCTCGAGAACATCACTTTTGTGATACACGATTGAGGTTCTTTCTCCAGTTTCCATTACGCGATGCGACACCCCGAGAACGTCAAGGGCCTGGCCTTCGTGGACGCGTTCCTGTTACCGGTACAGGGTTACGATGCGCTCGACGATGATCTGCGCGAGTTCTTCCAGACCTTGCGAGCATCGCAGGAAGCAGCAGAGAACATGATGGTCGAAAAGAATCTCTTCATCGAAGGCGTACTACCGGGCGTCATTAATCGCCAGCTCACGGAAGACGAGCACAACGCCTATCGCGCGCCCTGGATCGACCCCGAGTCAAGAAAGATCCTGTGCAAATTCCCGCAGAATCTCTGCATCGGCGGTGAACCCAAGAACATCAACGACATGCAGATGGCCTACATGGAGAAACTGCAGCAATCAGACGTTCTCAAGCTCCTGCTGTATGCGGATCCCGGGATCCTGATCCCGCAACAGATGGTTGATTGGTGCAGCGAGAACCTGCCCGCCCTGGAAGCCGTGCACGTCGGCGCCGGCACGCACTACATACAGGAAGACCATCCGCCGGCGATCGGCCAGGCGATCGCCGGATGGATGGAGCGTAACGGAATATAAATCCGCGCCGGCGTCAGTTGACCGCCCGCTCGCGATCGCCCCAGAATTTCGCGCGGATGGCTTTTTTGTCCGTCTTGCCGACGCTGGTCTTCGGTATGGCGTCCCAGAATTCGACGGATTTCGGTGACTTGACGCCGCCGAGCTTCGGGCGGCATCGTTCCATGAGAGTCTCCGGAGTCAGTGATTCTCCTTGCTTGAGCACGATCACGGCCGTGATCGCCTCGCCCCATTTATCGTCGGGCACGCCGACTACCGCGCATTCCAACACTTCCGGCATGGCCAGTATCGGCTCTTCAACCTCGGTCGCGAAAACATTGAAACCGCCCGTGATGATCATGTCCTTCTTGCGGTCGACTATGTAGAGGTATCCCTGGGCGTCGAGATAACCGATATCCCCGGTGTGGTGCCATCCGAACTTATGCGCTTCCGCCGTCGCCTCGGGCTTTTCGAAATAGCCCGGCGTGACCAGCGGACCCCGGCAGCAGATCTCGCCCCGCTCTCCGAGGGGCATGCCATTGCCGTCATCGTCGAGGATGGCGATTTGAGTGCACGAGGTGGCTTTGCCGCAGCTTTTGAGGCGCTCGGGATGGTCACCGCGCGCAGCCGCCGCGACGACCCCCGGCGACAGCATGGAGATCAGCATGGGCGCTTCGGCCTGCCCATAGCACTGGCAGATCACGGGGCCGAAGATGTCGACCCCTTCGCGAAACTTGTCCGGCGACACCGGCGCGGCCGCGATCAGGATCTGGCGGAGGCTGGAATAGTCGTAATTTCTTACCAGCGGGTGATCGAGGAGCGCATAGTACGCGGTCGGCGGTAGAAAAATATGGGTTACCTTGTGTTCTTCGATCGCCGCGAGGACCTGCGTCGCGTCGAAGCCGGGATGCACCACCGTCGTTCCGCCTGCTGCCGCGAACACAAAAATCATGAGACCGGCGGCGTGCGTGATCGGCGCGACTGCGAGGTGCACGATGTCGTCGGTCCGGTCGCCCACGTAATGGCGCAGACCGAGTTCGAACATGGTGACGATCGAATGGTTGGTCATCTCCACGCCCTTTGAGGGCCCCGTGGTACCGCCGGTGGGCCAGCGTGAAAAGACGTGATCCGACGCGCTGAAAGGATCCGACCAGTCCGGTATTTGAGTGCCGGCACCGGACTTGCAGAATGCGTCGAGCGACGGACTGCCACAGTCATCGGAATCGATGCAGATCATACCCTTGAGATCGGTCAGGCTCGCCATGGCTTCGGCTGCTTCCCGGGCGACTTCGGAATGAAAGAACAGCCACCGGGTACCTACGTAGGCCATGTATTCGGCGTTGGTGCTGGCCGAGTTGCGCACGCTGATGGGGATCCATGCGCCGCCGGCCCGCGCGGCCGCGAATATGCACACGACGGCAGTCGGGTCGTTAGGCGAGTAAACGGCGACGGAATCACCGATCTCGAATCCGCCGGCATAGAGCCCCTTGGCGATTGCCTCGGTCATACCCTGCGCTTCGCCAAAGCTGATTTGCTTGCCGGCACCGATGAGAAAGAGACGTTCGGGGCCTAATTGAACGCCGTGATCGAAATAGTCTATGGGTCGCATGATGTTCTTTCAGATTATAGAGCTTAGGTCTCGGCAATCGGTAACGGCGGCTCGGGCCATACGCCCGAACCGGTCGTCGCGAGCCAGCGTACGATCGCGTTGTTAACATCCAGTGGCTTCTCCTGCGCCATCCAATGTCCCGACCGTATCGTTCGTTCCGTCAGGTTGCGGCAGTATTCTCGCATGGGCTCCGGCAATCTCGAGCTCATACACTCGCAGACATGATCGTACTCGCCCGTCAGGAACAGCACGGGCATGTCGAGATAGCCGTCGTTTTTGGCGCGCTTTGCGTATTCGGCGTTCACTTCGTGATTCATGTAGATCGAACACGCACCGAAAAATCCGTTGCGTTCGAGCGCCGCCGCGTAAATGCACAGATTCGCCTCGGAGACGATATCGTCATCTCGCGGTACATCCGGTGCTTCTTCGGCGCCGCCGAACCAACCCTTGTCGCGCCGCGTGGTCGCCGTGAGCGCCGGCTTACCGGTGCCTTCCGGCCCCCACTTCTGAAACAGCGCCTTGATCGCATTGCGGGGGTTCGCATCGAACACCTGCACCGCGCGTGCGAAGTTTTCTTCGTAGAACCGTTGATAGTCCCATTGCCCGGCCGGGTAGTCGCCGACCGGGTAGACCTTGCGGTCTACGAGCTCGATCAGTGTGTCGGCGCCGATCTCCAAGGTCCGGTAAGGGACACACAGATTGGCAACGCCGTGACAACGGCCTGGATAGTGGCTGGCAATGCTCCAGACCACGCCACAACCCCAGTCGTGCCCTATCCAGATCGCGCGCTCCTGACCGAGATCATCGAGGAGTTCGATCATGTCCGCGACGATTCTCTCAAGGGCGTAATCGCTACGTTCGGCATACACGCTGGAACGGCCGTAACCGCGCATGTCGGGCGCGATCGCCCTGAATCCAAGGCTGCCCAGTACGGGCAGCTGATGGCGCCAGCTGATCGAGAGCTCGGGCCAGCCGTGCAGGAAGATCACCAGCGGTCCGGACTCGGTCCCTGCCGCGAGGTAGAAGCTCGTGTGCGTTTTACCTTTCACGGTGTGTTCGGTGACGTTCATGGTCTGCTCCTCAGCGACCACTCGCGCACGTCGCCGCCGAATCGTAAATATTTATGATATTGGGCATAGTCCGGGGGAATTCGGAGGATTGGGGGGCGAGGAATTTTAATTCGAACTATGATGCTTCGACTAATGCTATCGAGCCTAGATATTCACATGGCCACACCGCTGAGTACAAGACTGTTGGACCTCGCGCGTCAGAACGATTCTAAAGCCCAATATTTATACGGAAAAATTCGCTACCTCGGTCGTGGTGTCGACAAGAACCTCGGCGATGCCCTGAACTGGCTCTACCGCGCCGCGGCCCGCGGTTCGATGAAGGCGGCCTACTTGATCATGAAGATCTACCAGGTCGAACACGTCGACCCGATCGAACTCGAAAAGGCCGCCGAATCCGAGCAGCGCCTCGAAGAAGTGACTTATCCGGACAAACCCAATCTCGTCGCCGAGCAATCTACCCGCGAAGGTCAGGCCCGGTTATGCCGGATCCTCGTCAACGATGCGATGACGATGTTCACCCGTAAGCAGTTCGACGACGCTGCGCCGCTGCTGCTGCAGGCCGCGAAGTACGGTCACAAACAGGCGCAGGCACTCATCGCCAACATGTACGCTGAAGGCCTGGGTGTCCGCCGGGATTCGAACGAGGCGCTTTACTGGTCGGAGTCGGCCAAATCGGATAAGCCGTTGTTGTAAGCCGTCCCGGGTCCTACGTCGAACGGTTACTCAATGAGTTCGAGGGCCATTATTCGGACCGCTTCACGAATCTCGTTGCCAAAGGCCGGATCATCGAAGGTCCGCGCCAACACCATACCGCCAACACACAGGGCCGCGAGCGCCAGGCCTCGATCACGCGGCTCCTCGCCGTTGCCAGAGTTGACGCCCGCCTGGAAGATGCCGGCCATCCCTTCGAGCAACTTGCGGTAAGAATCCTTGACGCGTGGGGTAGCCCGCGCCACATCGGACGGCAGCGCGATCAGCGGACAATGCCCCGCAATGTCTTCAAGGTGAGCAAGAGAGAGGTAGGCGTTGATCATCTGCCGGGCGAGCTCGCGCCCGGATGCCGAAAAATCGAGCACCACATCGTCCCAGCGATCGGCCGGATTACAGTGAGCGTACAGGTCAATCGCTTCCACAAATAGATCTTCTTTGTTGTTGAAATGATTATAAAAACCGCCGCGAGTTAATCCTGCTTCTGCCATGATCTCGTCGATCGAAACTTCGACGAAACCACGTCGGTTGAACAGCTGGCGGGCGCATTCGACGATGCGGGCGCGGGTGTTTTGCTTGTGCTTTGCGGTATAGGGCATACGGGTTGGCTCAAGGCTGGATCGCTACAGCCTAGCGCGATTTTAAAATATGTTCTTGAACATATTATATTTGGAATTACGCTTGGCGAAACCGGTATTCGAAACGACAAACTGGACCCCACCATGGAGACTGCTATGAAACTTTACTACTTCGAAACCCCGAACCCGCGTAAGCCCTGCGCGGTCGCGAAATACCTGGACGCGCCCGTCGAATGGGTGCGAATCGACCTGACCAAGGGCGAGCAGAAATCACCTGAATTCCTGGCGATTAATCCGAACGGCAAGGTGCCGGCGCTAAAAGACGGCGGCACTGCACTGTGGGAAAGCCACGCGATCATGGTTTATATCGCCCAGCTTGCCGGATCCGAGTTGTGGCCACGGGCCAACGCTCTACAGGTCGAGGTATTGAAATGGTTCATGTGGGACATCGCGCATTTTTCGCGCCACGCCAGTACGCTTTATTTCCAAAACTACATCAAACCGGCTTTCGGCATGGGTGAGCCGGATGCGGATCTGATCGAGGAAGCGAGCGGCTTTTTCAAGCAGTTCGCGAGCGTTCTCGAACAGCATCTCGATGGTCGCGAATACCTCGTCGCCGACTCGCTCAGCGTTGCCGACTTCGCGGTCGCCTCGATGCTGCCGACGGCCGCAGAAGCGCAACTGCCGCTCGACGACTTCCCACAGATCAAGCGCTGGCACGACCAGCTCCTGATCTTGCCCGCATGGAAGGACCCGTTTCCGGCGAGGGCGGCGCAGGCCGCTTAGCGCGTACATCCATGTGCGGGCCGGGGTAAAACGCAGTCCGGGAAGCAACGCCAAGGATGGCAGGCGTAGAATTATCGATGCGGAAGTAGGAGCCGGCTTGTCGGCAAACGCCCCGCCCGCGGCAAAGAAAGCTTCGAGACCACCCCCTGGTCCTATAGTCGATAGCATCGCACATCCGCTGCACAGGTGATCCGCGGATCAATTCAAAGTAAATTCTCCCACTTGGCGTCCATTGCGGCGTACGGAGCGGGAGCAGTTATGGAATTCAGCGGTAAACGCGTTCTCGTCACGGGGTCAACCCGGGGCATCGGCCAGGCATTGGCCCGGCGTTTTCATGAGCATGGCGCGCGGGTCGCGATCAACGGCCGCACGGAAGATGGCGTGGCGGCATCGATTCTTAAGCTCGGCAGCGGCGAAAATTTTGTTCCCGCGGCGGGCGACTTGTCGAGCACCGCGGGCTGTGAAGCCGCAGTCGGGCGCGCACTCGACGGACTTGGCGGGCTCGACATTCTCATCAAAAACGCCGGTTTATATCCCATCGCATCCATCGAAGAGACCGATGAAACGATGTGGGACACGACCATGGATGCCAACGTCAAAAGCACTTTCTTTTGCAGCCGCGCCGCGCTTGCGGCCCTACGGGAATCGAAAGGCGTGATCGTGAATCACTCATCGATCGCGGGCGTGATGGGATTCGCCAACATCACTGTCTACTGCACTTCGAAAGGCGCCGTCGCCAGCCTGACGCGCTCGATGGCAATGGAACTCGCGCCTGAGGTCCGGGTGAATTGCGTCTGCCCGACGACGGTCGATAATGACATGGGGTGGCAGGGATTTAACCGCGCAGACGATCCCAAGGCGGCTTACGAAGCTTTCGCGCAGGCCAGCAAGCTCAAACACCTGCCGACAAACGAAGATGTGGTCGAGGCTTTTACATTCCTTGCCTCGGAGCGCGCCAGTTTTATGACAGGCGTCGCACTACCCGTCGATGGCGGGAAATCGGCTGGCGCTTAGCCCGCTTGCGGGTGGGACCACCATAAGCCTGCAGGTCCATGCAAGACGTGCAGGCCCATCGTCCGGCAGGCGCCCTGATTTAGTTATTCGTCGTTGCAGTCCTTGTCCCGTTTTGAACACTTCTTGGTGTCGGTTCGAAGCTTGGATTTGTTCTTACCTGAACTGCCTTCGTAGGTGACCGGGTTCTCCGAAGACGTTTCCAACAGGATCGACTGGACGTCCGGCGGGACGGTCCGGCCGGCGACGTAGCTCGCGACACCGGTTTGGCTCCAAATAAGAGCAGCCAGTATCAAAGCCAGCAATACTACGGGGGTTTTCATCTGCAACACTCCTTGACCAATTCCGGCAGTTCAATTCCTGCCTCTGCTATCGACATAGATTAGTCGGCCTTGACGCCCAATGACAGGCATTGGTCGCGCCCAGATGTGACGAATGTCGCAATAAATGCGTGAAATCGCACTTCGCAATCGCGAGTCGTCCACTACGGCAAAGACCATTACAGTTTCCCCGCCCGCTGATGTATCAGCCGTCGGGCATCGAATCTGCCAGCGGATTCAAGCCTCTCTGCGAAGCCGCACCGATTGCGTTCACCAGCCGCCCCAATCCATTTGACACTGAAATGGGCGCAGACTAATTTCTCCCAACCTTCTTGAGATCCGATCCGTCCCGTGAAAAAGTCCACGTCCATCGCGATCATCGGCGCCGGCATCGGCGGGCTCAGCGCGGCACTGGCCTTGCAAAACCGCGGATTCGACATTCGAGTCTTCGAGCAGGCGCGCGCCTTGGGCGAAATCGGCGCCGGCCTGCACTTGAGTCCGAACGGTATGAAAGTCCTCAATGCACTCGGGCTGGAACACGCGTTGGCATCAGTGGCGGCCCGCCCTCGGGCCATTTCAACAAAGCATTTCAGAACCGGGATCGCCAACTTCGAAGGTCCGCTAGACGACGAATTCGAACGCCGCTTCGGCGCACCGTTTTACAGTTTCCATCGCGCTGATCTACACGCCGCCTTATCTCAGGCGGTGCTTGCAAATGACCCGGATTGCATTGCCGTTGACCGTCAAGCCGTCGCTATCGTAGAGGGCGACGATGGCGTTACCGTTGAATTCGAAAACGGCATGGCCGAGCGAGCCGAAATACTCATCGCAGCCGACGGCGTGCATTCTCGGGTCAGAGCCTCGATCCACGGAGAAATCGACGCGCGCTTTACCGGGCACGTTGCTTACCGCGGCATGGTCGCGACGAAAATGCTGCCGCCTGATTTCGTGGAACCCAAGCTCAACGTCTGGGTCGGACCCGGCAAGCACTTCGTCGCCTATCCGGTGCGGCGCGGCGAGTTGATCAACTACGTTGCCCTGATCGAGGAAGACGGCTGGCTGGACGAATCGTGGACGACCAAGGCGGACAAGGAGTCGCTCACGCGAAATTTCGACGGCTGGAATGAGATCGTCCGTACGCTGGTCGATCTGACGCTTCAGGGTGAATGCTACAAGTGGGCCTTGCTCGTGCGCGATCCGCTACCGAGCTGGTCGACCGACCGAGTGACACTGCTTGGCGACGCCGCGCATCCCATGGTGCCCTATCTGGCACAGGGCGCGGTGATGGCGGTCGAGGACGCATGGGTCCTCGCGGCCTGCATTGACTATGCTGCGAGTTCCGCCTCCGCCTTGAGGAACTACGAGCAGGCACGCCTCGAACGGACGTCCAAGATGCAGGCCGCCGCGTGGGAACAGGGACAGCTCAATCACGCAGTCGGGCGCGACGAGAACGGTGAGGAATTTCGCGGCGGAGGATTCGCGGATCCCGGCTGGATCTACGGTTACGACGCCGTCGATCTGTTTCCGCCATAAATCTTGGCGGTGTTTCTCAGCAGGTTGTCAGGCGAGGTGTTGCTGCCACCAGCGCCTGACTGATTCATTCACCTCCGCGGCGTGAAAACGAGCGACCTTGTTGCTGGGCTCGAGTGCGTCTTCGTAGAAGAAGTCCGGTAGTTCGTCGTCATCTTCGGTGAACCCGGCAGCTTTGTTGAATTCCGCTTCATAGCGCAAAGTGTCGCGTCCGAGTTTATCGAAGAATTCGGGCTTGAAGTCCGTGCCACAGGCGTCGTTGATCGAATTCACCATCATGTCGACGTGCGTATTGGTGACCGAGCGCCCGAATATGCAGAGTCCGAGTGAATCGGCCGTTGCGCACAGTACCTGCATTTCCATACTGATATCGACCAGTTCGTCGATGCCCTTGCCACTGCATTCGTACTTGGGCGCGTTGCCAGTCGTATGGTCGGCGCCTTGTGCCGTGACCATCATGGAGATTCCGGTCACCTCGATCACGCGCGGATCATAGGCGCTGATCCCCTGTTTCTTGATCACCGGCGTGCGGCGCACCTTATAGTGTTCGCCGACGCGGGCCGTGCCTTGCGACCACAGCTTGCCCCGCTCCGTACCGGTGCGAATCTCTTCCATGACCGAGGCGAGAAATTCAACGTCGCCGAACTCGGCCAGCCCGGCATCGAGCAGAACGCCCATCATCGCCCCCGTTTCGATGGTGTCGATGCCTAAGTCGTTCGCCAGGTAATTCAGCCGCGCCAGATCGTCCGGATCGGTAAGCCCGCAATTCGTGCCCATGAGCCCCAGCGTCTCGTACTCCACGGGCGAGACGATCTCCTTGCCATCCGCATCGGCATAGACGTTGCTGCACTCGATCATGCAGCCGGGCATGCAAGCATGCGAGGTTTGGCCGCCGCGCGCGAGGTTGCGCTCGCGAATGAAGTCACCACCCATCTTGAGGGGGCCTGCGTCGGTGTCGATCTGGCGGCCACTGCTGAAATTATTGACCGGCAATCCGCCGACGTAATTCGTGTAATCCGCCATCATGGCGGTGCCATAGTTCTTGAGCACGTCGACCGCGGCGTCGTTATTGATCATCTTGCCGTATTCTTTAACGCCCTTCATCACCTTCTTACGGTCGTGAAAGGAAGGCATCTTGTGCAGGTCGCAGACGATGGCCTTGACCTTCTTGCTGCCCATTACGGCGCCGACCCCGCCGCGCGCGCAAAGCCGTGCCGGCCTGCGATCCGTATCGCTCATCGCGATTCCGGCCAGCAGTCCCTGATACTCGCCGACCGGACCACAGATCGCGAGTGACACCTTTTTCCCGTACTTTTCGTGCAGCATTTCGGCGCACTCGAAGTTGCCCTTGCGCATATAGGGCTCGGCCGTATCAAAGCTAAAGCTGCCGTCTTTACGTAGGTGGATCACCACCCACTCCGCGGCCATGCCGTAGAGCGTAAATCCAGCGATGTGAAGCTGCCCCATGGCAAGACCGAAGGAACCACCGCCATTGGACTCCTTGATACCGCCCGTCAGCGGGCTCTTGCAGCCGACGCTGGTACGGTTGGCGTTGGACCAGCTACTGCCGGCGAAGGGACCGGCAGAAAAGATCAGCGGATTCTCCGGCCCCAGCGGATCGACCGGGCCAACACCCATTTCCACCAGGGATTTGGCAATGAAATAACGGCCCGCCCGGGCAACCTGCTCGCCGGAAAATTCTTCCTCCCGAATGGATTGATCACGCAAATCGATATGAAGATATTTCCGCATTACGCATGCCCTCTGCGAATGACGATGGTGGGCATCGATTATACTGGCCGGTGCCGGTGAAATCCGGCATTCCCTCAATATTGGGATGTTTTATTGAATGAGAAACGATAGGAAGAAAATGGGACATTCCATTTTTCGAATCGAAGATCATAATAGGGTGGAGTCTTCCCGCTGACTATCGACGATGGCCGACAACATGCGATCAGAGAGTTTAAGGTTCGATCGACGGCGCTTTCTCGGCTCGGCGATCGCGGCCGCCCTGGCGATGAAACCCGCGCTCTCCGTATCCGCGGATAAGGCCGAGGCCATCATTCCGGATCCGGATGACGCGGGTTACATCGGCGTCGACGGCGGCCGGATCTGGTACCGTATCGATGGTCGCTGGCACTTCTCGAGCGGAAGAATTCCGCTGGTTATCGTGCACGGTGGCCCGGGGGCCAGCCATCACTACCTGCTGCCACTCGTCAAACTGGCGGACGAACGTCCGGTAATCTTCTACGACCAGCTTGATTGCGGGCGGGGTCTGCGCACCCACGACGAACGAAACTGGACGGTGAAGCGATACGTCTCTGAAATCGACGCGCTGCGCAATGCTTTAGGCCTCGACCGCCTGTTCCTGCTCGGCAGCTCCTGCGGCGCAACCTGGGTTGCCGAATACGCCGTCCGCTGGCCGGAGGGACTCGTCGGGACCATTTTGGCCAGCCCTTTTTTGAGCGCGAGGCGATGGATGGCTGACGCCAAGCGATTGCGCGCCGCCCTGCCGCCCGACATTCGCTCGACTCTGGAGCACCACGAAAGCGCGGGAACAACGGCATCCGAGGAATACCACGCCGCCGACATGGTATGGCTGCGTCGCCACGTCTGCCGCCTCGATCCGTGGCCGCACTTTGTCTCGAGGACGTTTGAATTATTCAACGCCCGGCTTTATGGCCATATGTGGGGTCCGAGCGAGAGCCAACTCACCGGCACCCTCAAGGATTACGACATCGAACCGCGTCTGCCGGAGATCCGCACACCGACGCTCTACACCTGCGGCGAGTACGACGAGGCCACGCCCGCCAGTACGCACGCTTTCCGTAATAGGACGCCGGGCGCCGAAGTGGAAGTGTTCGCCGGGGCCTCGCACATGCCGCATGCCGAAACGCCGAGCGCTTATATTTCAACCCTGCGTGCGTTTATGCTGCGCGCTGAATTAGCCTGACTCCCATGGAACTCAGCAACAGAGCAGCGGTCACCGGCATCGGCGAGACCCGCTACGCGAAAGACTCGGACAAAAGCCAACAGACCCTTACTTTCGAAGCCTCGCTGTCTGCCATTGAAGACGCGGGACTCAGCCCCAAGGATATCGACGGTGTCATCCCCTACGGGCTGGGCGGCATCGTGGCCGAAGATTTCATCACCAATTTCGGCATCGACGACTTGCGTTATTCAGCCGTCATCCCGATGGGCGGCGCGAGTGCCGTGGCGGCTTTGCAGACGGCGGCGATGGCCGTTGCGACAGGTGTTGCACGGCATGTCCTCATCGCGCTGGGCCGCGCCAGCGCCTCGACTTCACGCGCGGCTCAGCGCATCAGCCAGATGCCGCAGTTCAGGGTCGTCAGCGAATTCGAAATGCCACTCGGAACGAACGCGCCCGCACAGTTCTATGCGCCGATGGCGCGCCGCCACATGGAAGTCTACGGCACCACCAGCGAACAGTTCGGTCATGTGGCCGTGACGATGCGCAAGCATGCACAGCTCCACGATAACGCAATGATGCAGAAACCGATGAGCTTGGACGATCACCGCGATTCTCGCATGATCGCCGATCCATTCCGGCTGTTCGACTGTTGCCTGGAAAGCGCCGGGGCCACCGCGGTCGTCGTGAGCGCATTCGATCGCGCAAAGGATCTTCGGCACGCTCCAATCGTCATCGCCGGCGTCGCCGAAGGGCACCCGGAATCGCCGAGCACAATCACCCAGCGCCCCGACATGACGCGTCTCGGAATCGCCAAAGCCGCACCCAAGGCGTTTGCGATGGCCGGGGTGAGCCACGCCGACATCGACGTAGCGCAGATCTACGACTGCTTCACCTACACCGTGATCTGCCAGCTCGAAGACATGGGATTCTGCGAAAAGGGCGAAGGCGGGCCGTTCGTCGAAAACGGGCGCATCGGTCTCGGCGGCGAACTGCCAGTCAACACGCACGGCGGACTCCTCTCGCAGGCGCACATCGCCGGCATGAATCACATCGTAGAACTGGTGTGCCAGTTGCGCGGCGACGCGGGCCGCCGGCAGGTCAACGGCGCCGAAGTGGGTCTCGTGACGGGATATGGCGATCTCGGCGACGGCTCCATTGCCATCATGCGGCGCTGACAACGATGTCCGGTTACGACAAACCACTGCCCGAGCCGACGACCGAAAGCCAACCCTATTGGGATGGCTTGAAGACGCACAGGCTACTATTTCAATGCTGCCGGCAATGCAAAAAGATTCGTCATTACCCACGCTCGGTCTGCGATCATTGTTTTTCGATGGCCTACGATTGGATCGAATCGTCCGGACGCGGCAAGGTCTACAGCTGGACGGTCAACCACCATGGATTTCATTCGGGATTCAAAAGCGAAACACCTTACGTGACGGTGACTGCCGATATGGAGGAAGGCGTGCGGGTACAAGCGCCGCTGGTCGGAACGGACGAGGCCGAGGTAACCATCGACCTCGCGGTCGAAGTCTTCTTTGAGGACGTCACCAGCGAAATCACCCTGCCGCGATTCCGAGCGATCACCGGATCGATATGATGGCGATACGTGAAACCGGTTATGAGTGAGTTGATCACGCCCGAAATACGCGCCTGGATCGGCCGCTCCGCACCGCCGCAGCGCATCGAGATCACGCGCCGTGACATCGTCAAATATGCGGTCGCAACCCAACAGCGACTCGAGAAATATCGAAAGGGCGACGAAGCGCCTCCGATGTTCCTGTTCGGCGCCTCGACGCCCATTTGCATGCTCGAGGAACTCGGCCCCGACGGTTTACGGCGCGATATCCTGCTACCCGATCTGCCGCTCAAGCGCGTTATGGCAGGCGGCATCAAACAGCGCTACCACCGCCCGATCAGACCGGGCGCCGTGTTGTTGATCCAGCGCGAGATCACCGACATTTACGAAAAGCAGGGGTCAAGCGGGCCACTCATCTTCATCACCTACGAGATCACCATCAAGACCGAAGAAGGTGAACTCGTGATGCAGGAGACCCAGAGCCGAATCAACCGGTGAGCCGTCATGCCTGGATTGACTGATATCGATATCGGCCACACGCTCCCCGAGCGCACTTTTATCGCGACCAATGTTTCACTGTTTTTATACAACGCGGCCATCTGGAATCCGCACCGCATTCATTATGATGAACGCTACGTCAAAGAGGTGGAGCATCACCCGGGGATCGTAATCGACGGCCCCTTGCAGGGCGACTGGTTGACCCAGGCCGTTTTCGAATGGATCGGAGACGACGGCGAATTCATCGAGTTCGAATATTCCAACCGGAAAGCGTCGTACCTCGGTGACACGCTGACATCGGGCGGAGAAGTAACGGGGATCGATCGGGAAACAGGCCTGGTCACGCTCAAGCTATTCATCAAGAACGAACAAGGGGCCGTAACAACGCCCGGCCAGGCCGTCGTCCGCCTGGCTTGAAGCAAAAATTACAGCGCATAGCGCGAATACTAATTCGATAAACCGTTGCTCCCAAAGATGGGTAGCAATGTGATTACGCATCATTCGCCCGCAAGCGAACTCCTACATCTCGCGAGCTACCATAGGAGCCCGCTTGCGGGCGAATCGAAACCTGTCTCGCGATTACGAACGTCTATAGCGCATGTGGGCCTTCGTCACACCGTATCTCGAACTCCTGCGCGCCGACTCCGGCCTGAGCAAGATCGAACATGTTGAGTTGAGCGGCGTGTTACAGCGACTGGTTAGGTGGCACGGTGGCTCCACAGCTCAATTAACTCCGACATTTCGGGCTGCTGATCGAAAATTTTGTGTGTAGCGTCTACTTGGACCCAAGGAAGCGCACTACGAAACCATAAGTGAGCAACTGGACTCAAATTGGATTTGTTATCAAGCGTGCCACCTTTTAGCGAAATATATCCCTCGTGTTTTGGGGAGGCATGCCATACCGTCGAGCCACAGTTGGCGCAATAATTCCGCAGTAGGTCGTTGCCACTTACCTGAAACGAATCGACCTCGATCGAACCTGATGTTAGCCGAAATTGTTGTGAGGAAAGAATAACGCCGATAGTGAATGCCGAGCCAGACGCTTTCTGACAATCTGTGCAATGGCATGCGTAGACCGTGAGGGGTTCCCCGGAAATGGCGTAACGTACAGAGCCGCAATAGCACCCGCCAATTTCCCTCATGCGTTCTTCACCGTGACAGCTAACGACAATTCGCAACATAAAGGTGTCAGGCTGAGGAATCCCCATAAAACCCCAACGAAATACAAAGCGATAGATTGATTTGTGGGTTCGTGGAACCTGCATGGCTCGAGTTGATCTCAGTTGTTGCAAGACAATCTGTGAACGACGAGGTGAGCCATGCAGGTATTGAAATTGTTACATGAAATGAGCAGCGAAGCGCTATACGGTGTGCATTTGGGTCGTCGACTCTCGGTTTGGGCGGCGGTCGGCGGTTTACTTCGGGGCCGACGTTTGTGGCTGACGCATATCGGTCGGAGCATAGACAGTGGCACGAGCGAGAAACACGCGATTAAGCGCGTCGATCGCTTGCTGGGTAATCGTCAGCTCGGTGGTGAGCGTTTGCAGTGGTATCAATGGATAGCTCGGTTATTGGTATCGGACTGTGCGCATCCGGTGGTGTTGGTGGATTGGTCTAATCTGGATCAACGTCAAGAGCTCTATGTATTGCGGGCGGCCTTAGCGGTCGGTGGTCGAGCCATCCCCGTGTATGAAGAAGTCGAACACCATTACGCGAGTGTCAAAGCGGAGAAACGCTTTCTGAAGCGACTGAAGGCCATTCTGCCTGCGGGCTGTTGTCCGATCTTGGTCAGTGATGCAGGATTTCGGACGCCCTGGTTGAGTCTTGTGGCCTCAATGGGATGGTATTACGTGGGTCGCATCCGTCATCGTCACCTCGTGCGAGGTATGGATGAGGCGGCATGGCATTCGAACAAAGTGCTCTACGGCCAAGCCAATGCTCGTCCGAAGTCACTGGGTCGTTTTTTGATCACGAAAAGTAATCCGCTGGACACCCATTTATTCGTTTACAAAGGTAAGAAACGCGGGCGTGTCTGCTATACGGCTTACGGCAAACCGGCGCGGGCTCGCAATACCGAGAAACCGTCGGCAGCGGCGCGTGAGCCGTGGTTATTGGCCAGCAATCTGCCGGACAACCTTCGTAGTGCGCATCGGGTAGTTGCCGTGTATCGTCGCCGCATGCAGATTGAAGAGAGCTTCCGCGACATGAAGTCGCCCCGTTACGGCTTTGCACTTAGAGAAAACATGGGACGTGATCCCGAGAGAGTGGCGAACTTACTCTTGCTGTGCGCATTGGCCACACTGGCCCAATGGTTGGTCGGCTTGGTCGGTTACCAAACAGGTTTAGTGAAAGGTTTACAGGCCAATACCGAAAGACGTAAGCCCGTCCTATCCGTGGTATTCGTTGGTGCTCGCCTCATTGCCAAGCAACTTCAAATCCAGCGCTCAACTTTATTACAGGCGCTCCGGGATCTACAGGCACGCGCCATTGTGCAACTTGAATTTTGCTAGTCGAATTTGTGGGGATCCCTCAGGGTGACAGGTTTATTTAACTAGTGCTCCATTTAAATAAACCTGGCACCTTTATCAGGTTGTAAACAAGCCTGCTAATGACCAAGCCGTCCGCGCCCAGCTTCCGGGTTGGCGCAACACGATGGGATTTCACCCTTGCGTACGCATTCGATGTTCGCGGCGACCGCTTTCCCTATCCCCACCAAACTACGCTCGGTCACGCCGCCTATGTGAGGCGTTGCAATCACGTTTTCCTTGAACAGGGGATCGTCGGGGTCGAAGGGTTCGTTCCAGAAGACGTCGAGCCCGGCACCCGCCACCCGCCCGTCACGAAGCGCCGCGAGCAAGGCGTCGTAGTCGATCACGGGGCCGCGGGCAATGTTCACGATGTAAGCGCCGCGCTTCATCCGCGCGAAGACCGAAGCATCGACGAGGCCGACGTTCTCAGGTGTCGCGGGCGCGGCGACGACGACGTAGTCGGCTTCGCCAAGGGCATCGTCCATTTCTTCGGCATCGACGTGACAATCGAGATGGACCGAAGGGTCGCGCGGTCGCGGTCCGTTTGGACCGTGACGCGAAACCGCGATGATGCGGGTGCCGAAGCCTGCGAGCCGGCGCGCGATCTCCTCACCGATACCGCCGTAGCCGAGGATGACGACCGTGCTTTGCCAGAGACAGCCGCCGAGCGGCGATCCCACGCGCTTTTCCCGAAACCGCTCGAACGCGGTCGGGATGTGACGCGACAGCATCAGCATGTGCGCGATGGCGAACTCGGCGACGGACTCGGCGTTACCGGTGCCGACGCTCGGGATGTTCGCGACCAGCACCCCGGCACGGGTCGCGGCGGGGATGTCCACGCTATCGAGCCCAACGCCGTACTGCTGTACGAGCGTGAGACGAGGCGCAAGAAAGGCCTCTGCCGGGATCGGAGAGACCGTGGGAATAAAGACGTCGGTGTCTTTCGATACTTCGACGACTTCACTGCGATCGCACTCGAAAACCTCGTCGTGCGGCAGCGCTTCTCTCAGGATAGCGAGGATCCGGGTGAATCCCCGGATGCAGAGTCCTATTCGCATATGTTCGTCATCAGGTATGCGCGATCGGGGCGGGGTACCGTGCTTAGCTGGTGTCCAATCTGTACGCGGCGCCGTCACGGACGATTTTACCCGCCGTCGGCGTCGCGAAGTGCGTCCCGATGACCAGCACGGGCTGGTCGGCGTAGCGTCGATAGAACTGTCGTCGGGTCGCCGTTGATTGTGCCGGGTCGAAATCGACTTTCGCCGCCCATTCGGGATGCGCCAATTGGGCGGGGTGGTGCGTCATATCACCCGTGATCACGGCGTCCTCACCTCGGGAACTGATCCTTACACTAACGTGACCGGGTGTGTGACCGGGGGTCGGCTCGAACCAGACTTCGCTAGTTAGTGTCCGTCCATAAACAGGCATTTTCTTCGATGGGCACGGAGAAATCGAGGTGTTGAAAGTAGGTTGTTGGAGCGGTAGCGGCGGTTCGGTGGGGGTCGAAGGGCTCTTCGAGCGTAATTGTGAGTACGTTCGCCGGCCGCAGAGCGCTGCAACCCAAAGTCGCCCGTTCGACGATATCGAGGAGGTCAGTTAGTGCGAGTGAACGTCGCTATTCGAGTTGATAGCGCGCGAGCAGGCTGAGGTTGTAGGCGACCACAGAAGACCACACGTAGGCTTCGAAGTGCGGCAGGCTCTTCCAGGTGCAACGTGCCAATCCGTATGCACGCTTCAGGCAGGAGATACCGGCCTCGATGCCGGCGCGGAAGTTGCGCAAGCGTCGATAGACCCACTGACTCTTGACCATGTCGGCGATCGCGAGCCCGCGCTTCTTGTGGAAGGCAACGTCTTCGATGCCTTCTGCTTTCGCCGCCCGGAGATTGTCGAGGCTCGCATAGCCGCCATCGGCGGCGACCTGTCGTGGCATCGTCCCGTAGTGTGTTCGATGCCGTTCGAGCATCGGCATGAAGCGCTGACTATCGACCGGATTGCCTCGCTCGATGACCACGTCGAGGATGAGGCCACTGCGCCCCGAAGCCAGATTGATTTTGTGTCCGTACTGAACGTCGCGCGCACCCTTTATGATGATGTCGGTATGCGGCTCGAACAAGCTCACGCACTTCTCGCTCGCGGGGACCTTCTCACCGCCGAACACCCGCCGCTCAGTTTGCGAAATCACCTGCAGAACAAGTGTTTCGTAGTGCGCTACCTGCGCTAGCCAGTCCGGCAGTTCAACGCCGGT
Organism: Gammaproteobacteria bacterium; assembly: GCA_963662545.2. Lineage (GTDB taxonomy): Bacteria > Pseudomonadota > Gammaproteobacteria > JAYYZW01. Next base: position 959,184 of record CAXXLL010000002.1, on the reverse strand, counting down.
GACGCCCGGGCTCAGCAGCTGCTCACGTACCCTCGCTACCGCTTCCAAGGTTGAACGCGTCGCCCCAATCAAATCGCGATACAGACGTTGGCGTTGCTTCGCACCACGCGCATACCACAGCGCCCGCGCACGCTTCTTCGCCAATCGAGTGTGGTTCACGAAGCACAACTCCGGCGCGCCAGGCAACTCGCGCGCCTGTGCGAGCAGACGAACCACAACACGCACGCCATCCCACAGCAGATGACTGTCGCTCGGCGCGTGGATGGCACTGTCCGTTACCGTGCTATCAATCCGTACACGCTGTGCCGGCTCAATGCGCGTCTCTTTCGCCGTCGCCAGCAGGGCGCGATGAATAGACTCCCACGTCGATACCTGGATCGCCGAGACCACCCGCTGTAAGGCAGACTTCTTCGGACGTTCATTACCCGGCAACCGGGCGAAGGCCTGAAAGCTCGCCGAGTCCTGCAGGTGAAAGGCCAGCTCCTCGTAACTCAATTGCCGGTGCTGCTTGAGCACCGCGCAGCGCAGCACCGACTCCGCCGACAGTCCGCGTCGACCGGTGGGCTTCAAACCCCGCCGACACAGATCGTTCATGACCGGCGTGAGGACCTTGGGGTGAGCATCGAGCCACTCGGACATGCCCTGCAGCTCTCGCCCCAGGTCATGGTCAGCAAACAGCTCGTATATACTCGCTTGGGCCGTGCGTTTCTGACGCATTCCCCCTCCTGTGGTGTCGATGATTGTGTGGAAAATCAGAGGTTTGAAGTTCCATTAGATCACGACCCACCGGAGGTTTCGATCCCTTAAGCGACAAATTTTCCTTTTTATTTCAACCGCATCGCGTTTAGGGATGCACACTAGTTAGCAATTTGTCCAATTGATTCGCAAAAGATTTCCGTGCACTTTGGCTTAGCGCCGCCGGACCACCTGCATAGATTCCGCTGGATCGCAGCGTATCCATAAAGTCTCTCATATTAAGACGATCTCTAATATTGTCCGCCGAATACAGTTCGCCACGAGGATTGAGAGCATGTCCTCCCTTCTCAATCACCTCCGCCGCCAAGGGAATGTCACTCGTGATTACAAGGTCACCCACGCTAAGCCTTTTAACTATCTCATTGTCAGCGACATCAAGACCAGATGTTACCTGTAGAAAATTAATGAAGCGCGACGGCGGTACGTGCAGAGCTTGATTAGCGACAAGCGTCAGCTGCACTCTGGTCCGCTCTGCCGCTCTATACAAAATATCTTTGATCACGACAGGGCATGCATCTGCGTCTACCCATATGTCCATTTCACGCCATTCCTACTAAATCATTAAGGTCGAAGACCAGCCGCTTGGTTATTCCCGTCGACTGAAATTTTCTCGTTAGGGGTCGGCTTCACGATCCGGTTGATCATTCAGGGGTTCGCCATTCCACCAATTATGCGTCCGCCGCGATAGGGAACGACCAGGCTTCCTATTTTCCGGGAGGTCTGGGCGATGTGCTTCACCCCGAATGAAATGCACACCGATAACCAAGAGAACAGTAGCAATCGCAAACAGGCGGAATGAAGGATGGAAGCCAAGTATATCTTTCGGATAGACCACCTCTGGCTCAATAAGGTAGTAAATACCCCGCGCAGCAAAGTATGCCCCAGAGGCCGTGGACATGAGCCCGAAAACTCGCGCCAGTGTGTTCAGAAGCCTCCAATAAATTGATTTGAAGCTCATCTCGTACCGATCCGCTCAGCAACTCTCGCCCGATTTTTAGCCACTTCGGCTTCGCGATTTCTTCGTGGTGCAGAGGTGACCAGCGAATCGAGAAGCGTCCGCACCACAGTAGAGATATCGTCAACAGCACGCTCGAAAGCGGCTTCATTCGCCTTAGATGGTCTAGTGGAACCACTGAGCTTTCGCACGAACTGGATCGATGCATCCCGAATTTCATCATTCGTCGTCGGTGGTTCGAAATTGAAGAGAGTCTTTATATTCCTGCACATGATTGCTCCGGGCGGCTGTCGCTATTTAGGGTATAAACTCATTTGCCCTTGCGGGCTAAGGGCTTTGCATCGACATGATAGCCCCTTGATTTATTAGCGTTCTTTATCGATCCTTTCGTTCAAAGCGCACGTCGCGTTGGAAGTATAGGCGTGCTCGACTTCACAGATATAGCTGTCAAGTCCCGCTTCTGCACAACGCTTTCAAGTAGCTTACGCGCGCGCGGCGACTAATTAGACTATAATGCTCACGCTTCCTAAGCGGACTTCCGTTTCCGCGAGTAGATTGATTGCGCTGCGACGACGATTCGTCTTGAAAAGCAGCGAAAACCGCCAGAGCATGAATCGCCCGCACCGGAATCTCAAAAGTGCGGGCATGAAATTGTGTTTCGAACCAATGAAATCAGGCAATTATCATCGACAGATATTTCCTACCGAAAAACCTGCGCGATCTTATCCGCTCTTACGCCGACTTTTAGAACCATGCGCAGCTGCACTCCCCCCCCCCCCCCCCCCCCAAATATCGTTAAGCCATCGAGTTCAAGCAAACTTACACAACCATAAGGTCCCCACATTCACGTAAGAATTCGTCCTTGTTCGTCGGCCAATAAGCGTACAAATTAGCGGCAATAATAGAGGGGTTTTAACAATCCAGGGCTAAAACATTTATGAAAATCATCGCTTTGAATACAAAAAACGAAAATTACAAGTTCTTTTTCGACGAACGATTTGAGAATTTAACCATTCCAAATTTTGTCACGTGTTTTACTTTGGCATTTGCACTAAGTGGGATTTATCTACTGCTAAATAACCACTTTTTGTTAGGTGCCTTATTGCTTTGGACCGTTTGCGACATATTTGACACTTTAGATGGTTTTATAGCGAAAAAATTTAATATGTTTTCCCCGCTCGGGGCGGACTTGGATTCCTTAGTTGACGTAATCGCTTTTCTTATTCCACCATTTCTTATTAGTCTACATTCAGGAAATGAGTACCTGATGATTGCCGCGTGCTGCTTTGTATTTTCTGGAATTTATAGACTGGCACGGTTTAATGTTGAAAAGAATTCACGCGGCGTTGTAGTCGGCTTGCAAGCCTCGCTTGCTGCTCACTTAATTTATTTGTCGTTATTAATAAATATTCCTTCCAGTTATTTGGCGATCGTTTATATTGTATTAAGCCTTTTGATGCTTTCACCGATAAGATCAAAAGGAAAATATTCACTATCTTTAACTGCATTCTTGATAACGATAAACATACCGCTAATTACCCTGCAGCTATTATAAATATTCCTGACTAGCGAGTTTGCTCGTGTCTACCAGCAAGTTGCGTGAGCAGTTGAGCTGGAGTCGCGCGCGCTAAATTCTTCGCTGCACTTTGGAGGTCTCGTTATCATTCTAGCCCGCGCCGTGGGAAGGACGCGCTCTGGCGACTATTTCGAATATACGGGTGCCTTGCGACCGAATTTACTTTCCACTTGCTTCATTGAAATAGTCTTTCGCAAGAGAACGGGCCATCTCTCCACCTTTTTGTAATTAGGCTAAATCATCTTAATAAGTAAACTGTCCCTGAAATTCCCTCATCCAATTCCATGAAGATATTCAAACGCCTACTCGCCTGGCTCTTCGGCTCGGCGGTCGTCCTATTTGCTATCGCTCTCTTAGTTCTCCGTATGCCGGTATTCGGCGGAACGATCGAGGGCACGCATCTCGATCGGATCCGGCAATCACCTCAGTTCGTCGGTGGGAGATTCGAGAACACACCGCTGCAGGAGCCTTTAGATTTCGACAAGCTTCGCACCATGGTCAACAACTACACGGGCGGGCAGGTTCGCGAGCCTCAGCTCGAGATCCCGGTGCTCGAACTTTCCGACGCGGATTTCGAGGACGCGGCGTCCGGACTCCGCCTCGTTTGGTTTGGTCATTCGAGTGTGCTGATCGAAATCGATGGCCTGCGCATCATGACCGATCCGGTGTTCGGTGAATTCGCCTCGCCGTTTGATTTCGCCGGATCGCGGCGATTTCACCCTCCGCCTCTCGTGCTTGAGCGAATGCAAGCGATTGATGCGGTGCTTATCTCACATGATCATTACGATCATCTCGATATGCATGCCATCAAGCATTTCGCACAGACCGGCACACACTTCTACATGGGGCTCGGGATCGGCGCCCATCTCGAGCGGTGGGGCGTCGCGGATACGCAGATTCATGAAATGGACTGGTGGGAATCGTTGCCGTTGAACACGATCACCCTCTACAACACGCCCGCACGCCATTATTCCGGGCGGCGATACGCCGATAATTCCACACTCTGGTCGTCATGGGTCGTAAAGGGAGAGCATCGATCGCTCTACTACAGCGGCGACACGGGATACGCCTCTCATTTCTCGATGATTCGTAAACGCCTCGGGCCTTTTGATTTGTCGATCATGAAAATCGGCGCTTACGGAGATTCGTGGCTCGATATACACATGGATCCCGAATCGGCCGTACAGGCACACCTCGACCTAGGGGCCGATATCTTCTACCCGGTGCATTGGGCAACGTTTAATCTGGCGTATCACGAGTGGAGCGAGCCGATCGAGCGAACCTTGTCGGCGGCCGCCGAGACAGGCGTCAAGGTCGTCACCCCGCGAGTGGGCGAACGGTTCGATTTTGACACGCCTTTCAGCAGCCAGCGGTGGTGGGTAACGACCGGCGGTGATATGTGAACCGGTGGAGGCGTCGGCCACGGCAATTCAACCGTTTGGAGGCAAGCGCGATGTTTTAAGACGTCTCAATCAGGTCGTCGGAGCATTGCACACATCCGCATCCGGCACTCGTTACCTAAGGAACCTCTGAAAAAATCATGGCACATCTGCCTTGCCCATGAAATCGCGCAGCTCGGCGTTACGAAGCTTGCCAATAGTCCCCGCTATTGCCTGCGCTTCGTGCCTTGATCTGCACAATTGCATGAACAATTCAGACGCACCATGACTTATTCAGAGGTTCCCTAAAAGTAGTAGGTCAGGCGGGCGAAGATTTCGTCGGCGAAGTCCAGCGTTTCCATGATGTCGTCGTTTTCGTCGCCGCCGTCCTCGATGAGGTTGGCGTACAGATCCCACTGCCAGGATGCGCTCGGGCGGAAGCGGAGGCCCGGCTGCACCAGATAACCGCCTTCGACGTCGACCAGGATCGACAGATCGACCCGCCATCGCAGGTTGGGGAAGGGCTGCTGGAAGGCGAACACCACGTAGTCGGCCGCGTCGCTGCCCTTGGGTGAAGCAGCCCCATCGACGAATGCCGACGGGGTAAAGTCACCGGTAGCCGGATCCAGGAATTTACTCAAGGGCACCGACTCCGTGCCGCTCAAATGTCTTCCGAACAGGTCCGACTCCGTGCGGTGCATCCACTGCGCCACCATGTATATTGACGGGAAGTCGGCCGTCCAGCGGTGAAGCTTCTCGAAGATGAGCGCAGAGACGACTTCCGTCTCCTCGATGAACTTGAAGCTCAATCCGAGATCGGTGAACTTCTTGTGCGGCGTCACCGCAACTTCACCGCGGATGATCAGCTGATCCCAGAAGGACAGCGGATCGGCGTTGACGATGTAGTTGCCGCCGACCGCGAAGATGTGTTCGCGCTTGAATTCGCGCGTGGCCCACCCGCGGAATCCGCCGAGCAAGCTGTGGAAGCCTTCGAGGGTGCTGAGCGCGTCGACCACGTTGAACTCCTGGCCGAAGCCGAAGATGTCTCGCGTGGCCCAGGCCGTGGCCGGCCATTCGTCGACGACCACCCGCGCGACCTTCATCGGGTCGAGTCGGCTGCGGCTCACGAGATGAAAGAACTCGGTCGAACTCGCCGCTATCGGGTCGGGCGCGACCGCCGAACCGCAGTGATTCAGTGTCTTGGTTCCGGGCGAGAGGGCCGGCATGGCCGGGATACCGCGCGCGGCCCGTAGCCCCTGCAGGCCCAGGGTGTTCAGCAGATTGTTGGTATCGTTGAACGCACCGGCACAAAATCGATTCTGCGTGCCCCCATTGAATAGTGGCGCCTCTGCGAAGCGGAACACGCCGCCGGGGTTGCGGCGATTGGCGTACATCGCCAACAGGGTCAATCTCTCGGTCACCGGTGCGGACAGTCGCGCGCCGAAGTTGATCGCGAATTCGGCATCGTCGTACTCGTCGCGCTCATCGAGCGTGAACGTGGCCGAGATCAAATTGTATGGCGTATTCGCAGCGGGAAGAATGGTCGGCGAGAACAGCTGTGCAAAGGCTTCGATTTCCCAGTCGTTACGAAAGGTGTAGTTGAGGCGGATTCCCGGCGATGCCACGCGCTGATCCTGGAATTCCTCACCACCTGGACCTAGCGTCAGATGCCGGCGCAGGTCGAGTCCGTTGGCGACGTCCATTACGCGGAAAAAGTAGGCCTCGCCCCAAGCAATGACCTGATGACCAACGCGGATCCAGAGCCGGCCGACGTTGTAGTCAATATCGGCCATCGGCAGGTCGACGACAAAGCTGGGCGAGTTCCATTCCGTGGCGGTCGCGCGCGTTCCCCAGAACGGATTTTCATAAGGGTCGCCGAGCTGGCCATCGGTGAACTTCGGCGTGCCGTCGTAATAGGCGCGGAATTTCACGAAGGCGGCGAAATGGTTGTTGAACCGCGCCTGCAGGTCGAGCTCGACGCGCGTGTTGAATAAATTGAAGTTGATGTCGTCGTTCAAGCCTGCGCCCTGCGGGCTGAAGCCGGCGCCCGCGGCGGGATTGGCACCGGGCACGTAGGACGTGCCGCCGCCATTGGGGCAGAGAACGCCACGGAAGCCGCCGTCCCCGGCCAAGCCCGAACTGCCCGCCTGAATCGCATTGAGGTTCCCGAAGCGGCAGTTGACCGGAGAAAGCGTATTGGCGCCCGCAAATCGTGTCGTAGCCCCGAAGGTACCCGCAGCCCGTGGCGTAGTCCCGAAGGCAAACAAGCTCGCGGGGTTGGCTCGCGCCGGGGCTGCCGCGTTCCCCGCATTGAAACTGGCGTTGGTGTAATGCGGCACGATGCGGTCGTTGAACACGCTGCCCATTGAATTCATTTCATTATTGTTACCGGCGATGCTGTAGGCGATTTCCTGACGAAACAAGCCGGTAAAATTCCAGTCGATGGCCGCGGCCAATTCAGAGAACAGGACGCCTCCGGCCACACCTCCGGCGAGGAGAATGCGCGCCACTGCATGATTTATCACATCCTATCTCCTGTAGGATTTGCGTGAAGAATTGTTGAGACGGGGGTAGTTCGCGGACACCGAGCAGATACTTATTTATATGTTAGTACTGAATTGTACCGTCGCGGTTCAGATTCCCGAAACAGACGGGATCAAGTGTTGCCTTACGACGATCCGATTTCTCAACACCGATGCGCTATCGGAAAGGTCGGCACCCAACGACCGTCAACCCGCATGGTATTCCAACCGACGTGGTCGACGTGCAGATGGGTGCACATGACCGCGTCGACCGCTTCACGCTGGAAACCGGCGGCTTCGATATCGGCCAGAAACGGACCGTCTCGCATGCCCCAGCCATCGACCTTTCTTTCCTTGTCGTTGCCGAGGCAGGTATCAACGACGATGCGAAGGCCTTCCGATTCAACCAGCAAGGCGTGAATACTGAGCAGCATATAGCCCTTCTCGGTCACGAAATGCGGCTTGAGCCATTCGATCCCGAGCAGGTCGTGCTGGGAAACACCGTCGAACAGGAAACGTGCCGATGTCGGCACCTCCAGTTCGACGACCCGCGTGATGGTGACGTCGCCGATCTCCCATTTCAGCACGTCTCGACTCCCCGGTACGGGCGTCTGCTGCCATTCCATGGGAGGCATATTAAGGGAACCTCTGAATAAATCATGGCACATCTACCTTCCCCATGAAATCGCGGCGTGCGATGCGGGGATCGGTGGTTTCTTGCGTCATGTTCAGATCAATAAGCGGTGTGAAGGAGATCGATGATTTCTTCGACGGATGTGACGGGACGCGGGTTGGTCGCCACCACAAGATCTTCCAGCGCATCCCTGGCGATCGCCGGAAAGTCATCCGGCGTCATGCCGACATCACGCAGGCGATGCGGCAGGTCAAGGTCTTTGATCAGATTCAGCACGGCATCGCGTCCCACTTGCCCTGCCGCTTCGGCGCTGAGTTCGGTGATGTCCTCGCCCATCAGCTCGGCGATCCATGCCTGCCGGGTCCCAACGTTATCCTTGTTGAAGGTCATGGTGGGATGCATCATTACGCACGATGTCACGCCGTGCGGCACATCGTTGCGCGCACCCAGTTGATGACCGATGCCGTGGCTCAGACCAAGATTGACGTTAGCCAAGCCACACACTGACATCCAGGCCGCGATATGCGCCTGGGTGCGGGCCACGAGATCGCCACCGTCGAACCTACACGTGCGAAGGTAGCGATCTAACATGGTGAGGCTACGGCTCGCGAGCGCATCGGTAAACGGGTGCGCGGTCGTCGAACAGAGCGCCTCGATGCAATGATCGACCGCGCGTATGCCGGTCGAAAGCCACAGCCAATCCGGCGTCTCCAGGGTCAGCTCCGGGTCGAGATAAACCGCGCTTGCCGCGAGCTTCTTGTCGATATACAGATCCTTGACCTTGCGCGCGCTGTCGGTGATACCCGCAAAATGAGTGAACTCGCCAGCCGAGAGTGTCGTTGAGATCGCGATCATCGGCAGCGCGTCACCTTTTACGGGTGGGACTTCGACCGTATCGGGATATTCAAAGCGCACGCGGTGCCGATCGAAATCATCTTCCGATTGCACGTTTTCGGCGAGCCCGAGGATCACGGCCTTGCCGGTGTCGTTGGGCGTACCGCCGCCGAACGAAATGATGCCGTCGACACCGGCCGAGCGGGCACGTTCGATGGCATTCATCACCGATCCGCGGTGTACGTGCTGTACGGTGTCGCAAAAGACGTGCGCGACACGGCCACCCGCCGCTGCCATTACCTGTTCGACGAGATCCGTTTTGTTGGCGAGCGTCTTGCCCGTAATGAGGAGTGCCGCTTGGATCCCGCTCGCGGCCAATCGATCGGCGAGCCCGGCGATGACTCCCGGCCCGTAGTACACATCTTCGATCGGCAGAAAGGTAAAGGCGCCTTTAAGCGCCTCTTTCGAAACTTCATACATGGCGTACGATTACGACAGCATTGTCATTCCATCGCGTATCGGGAGCAGTATACCTATGAAGGTTCCAGTCCGCCCTGCTCGTTCGGTCTTTAGGCGAAAAGGTGAGTAGTGAACCAGTCGACGGCAGAGCCACAGGCCAAGTCGAACTCCTCGTCGTAGCAGGAGAAATGCCCGCCGTTCAGCATCACGAGCTTCTTCGGTTCCAGGGCGCGATGATATGCCTCGAGCTGCAGATCGTAGCAGGTCAGCGTGTCCTGGCATCCGATGATCATGAGGAACGGCGTCGGGCTGATGAACTCGATGTAAGCGCCGGGCTCGTACGCTCTCGCGTGTTCAAGCGTTCTCAGGGTTACTTCGTTGCGCCAGGTCGGAATACCCACAGCGTACTTCTCCAAATACTCGCGCACTTCGCCGGCGGTGTAAATGGGGTGCACGTCGGGGTCACCAACGATCGCTCGCATGGTCGGGGCTTCACCCTGCATGCGCTTGACGCGGTCGGCGGCGAGCGCTGCCGTCACCTCGGGGATCTTGTCCATCGGGACGCGGCGCAACCCGCTCCAGTGGCCGCTGATGGTCGGCATCTGCACGACCACGCACTTTACGCGGCGATCCGTCCCGCCGATCACCAGGTTGTGCCCGCCCGAATAGCTCGTACCCCAAAGGCCGATGCGATCGGCGTCGACGAACGGTAGCGTGCTCGCATAGGTGATCGCGTGGCGCAGATCCTCAATCTGTTTCCAGGGATCGATCTCCTGTCGCGGACTGCCGTCGCTCTCGCCGAGATTGCGGAAATCGAACGCAAGGGCCGCCATGCCGACTGCGGCGAAGCGCTCGGCGTAGTCCGCCATGCCCATTTCCTTGACGGCCGAAAAACCATTGCCGAGCACGATACATGGCATCTTGTCCGGGCTACCGGGCGGGCGGAACAACCAGCCGCGGACGGTCTCGCCGTCGGCGTTGATTTCGATGTCTTCGCGACTGCATGTCTTGTCGTTGGCCATGCTTTCTCCGATCGTCCCTGTTATTTTTTGAAGTGCGGGCATTATATGAAACCCGCTACGGGAAAAGGTATTCGGGCTATCCAGTTAACTCGGCAATTGAGTCCACCGGACAGGCAGCCGGCGCGATATTCGCCGCTGTCTGTTCGGAGGGTGGGACGATCGCGAAATTGTTTGAGCGATCACCTGAAATGAATGGTGTACGCTGCCGAGATCCCGGGAGACCTCGAGTCCCGCTTTCAACACGTGTCCGGCCGGTCGCCTAAGGAACCTCTGAATAAGTCATGTTGCGTCTGAATGGTTCATGCAATGGTGCAGGTCAAGGCACGAATCGAAGACCATAGCGGGACTAGGGCTAAGGTTCGTAACGTAAGGCTCCGCGATTTCATGGGCAAGACAGATGGGCCATGACTTATTCAGAGGTTCCCTAAGACACCCGGGCTAAGGATCCGCTTTCGTCGGAAGAAGCGGCGTCGAGTTCGGGCAGCACCTCCTCCAGGAAAATGTCCAGTTCTTCGAGCATCACTTCCTTCGGACACTGAGCGTAATGCCAGATGAGCGTGATGTATTCGGCGGGCAGTCCTTCGTAAATATGGTGCCACTGATCCTTAAGCTGGTTCAGTGAACCGCCCGTAAAAATACCGCTGCCTATCATGTTGTCGATATTGGTCTCGTGATCGTCGGAGCGCGGCAGCTTGTCATAGAAAGTCGAATAATGCTGGTAATACATTTCTTCGTCGTAGCGCCTGAGTTTGTCGCGGAATTCTTTCTCATCGCCCAGGTGAACCCAGCGCGCGATGCACTGGCGCTCGCCCAGCGCATAGTCGATTCCAGCGGCGCGTCCTTCTTCGACGTAGAGGTTCGCGAACTCGATCAGGGACTGCAAGGGCGTGAAGTAGACTGGCCGAAAACCGTTTCTGGCCAGAAAGGGAATCGACGCCGCACTGCCGCTCATCGGCACGAAGACCGGCGGATACGGCTTGGTGTAAGTGCTCGGCACCACGCTCACCCGCCTGATGTTGCCGTCCGGCCCCAGTTCGCCCGGGGCCCCCGCGGTCTGGATACTCTCACGTGCCGGATATCCCGCAACACCGGTCTCGTAGGGGTACGGAATTTCGTAATGGGGCTGCTTGCTCGCTACCGATTCCTGGGTCCAGCATTCGATCAGCATGTTCACGCGCTCTTCGAACATCTCGCGGTTGCGGATGTCGTCGGCACCGCCGTCGGACACGGTCGCAACGGCGTCGACGTGCTGGCCCAAGGTATTCATCCAGCGCGACTGGTAGCCGCGCGTCAGTCCGACGAAGAACCGACCCTTGGTGATGTGATCCAGTATGGCGGTTTCTTCGGCCACCCGGATGGGATCGCGCGTCGCCATGACGTAGCCCAGTGCGCCAACGTAGACGTTTTTTAGCTGGCTCGCCCACCAGGCGTTCAAGACGCCGGGATTGGGACCGAGTTCGTAGCCTTCGGAATGAAGATGGTGCTCGATCGTGCTTATGCCCCAGATCGGCTTTTGGTCGAGTTCGCGGACAAGGTCCCAGGTGTCGTGGATGACCTCGTGATAAACCTCACGGTTGCGTCCCAGCGGACGCAGGCGTTCGCGGTCCGCACGATCTTTGGCGGGCAGCATCGGATAGATCTGCACGATAACCTTTGGAGTTGCCATCTCGTTCCTCCCCCGGGGTTGCGGCATCTTCGAGCGATTCTTTTCATGATAGGACCACATCCCGACCGGCTGTTCAACGCGTTTCCCCGTCGGTTCCGCGTGTCGCCAGCGGGACACGGCGGCCGCGGACGGAAGGCGCCGATATGCTATCGTGCGGCGCGGGTTCGTAACCGAAATGGCCGTGGGGCGGTCCAATGAAAATCGAAATAAGCCGCGTGGAAAGCGTTTTCGACGGGATCTCGTTTGGCCGCGCCGGGACCTACGAGAAAATCGTGGGCCGCGCCTCGGGCCAAGCCGATCCTTCGCACCGGCTGAACGCGGGCATCGTCAACCTCGACAAGGCGCCGACGAACGCCGTTGGGCGGGTGGCGTACCAGGCGGACTTCTGCCTGTTGAAACCCACCGACATTGAGAAGAGCAATCGAAAAATCTTCTACGATGCGCCGAACCGCGGTGACAAGCTCGCGTTGATCGATGTCAACGACGTTAAGAAGGGCCCCGGTTCGAACGATCCTTCGGCTGCGGCAGACGCCGGCAACGCCTTTCTCATGCAACAGGGTTACGTGATCCTCTTCAGCGCGTGGCAGGGCGGCGTCGGCCCGGAAGAAAGCCATCTGCTCGCGCATTTTCCGGTGGCGACGGACAACGGCGCGCCCATCGTCGAGACCTCGCGGGAGGAGATCATCTTCGCTCATACGGACGGCCCGGCCGTCGCGCCGCTGTCGTATCCCGCCAGCACGGCAGATCAGAACGTTGCGACGCTCACCGTCCGCCAGCACCAGCTGGACGATCGAGTAGCGGTGCCGCCCGAGCGCTGGCGTTACCGATCCCCGACCGAAATCGAAATCGATCTTAGCGCCGGGTTCGATGCGGGCGCCATTTACGAATTCATCTATCCGGCGCGCGACCCCATCGTCATGGGCCTCGGATTCGCCGCTGTGCGCGACGTCGTTGCGTTCATGCGTCATGCACGCGCAGACGACGACGGCACGCCCAACCCGCTGAGTCTCGGCGCCGACGGTCCCGCGATCGAAACGGTCATCGCCTACGGCCGATCGCAGCCCGGACGCTTCCTGCGCGAGTTCGTACACTTGGGATTCAACGAAGACATGGAGGGTCGCCGGGTATTCGACGGTATCTACGCGACCTTGACGGGATCGCGGCGCATGTTCATCAACCAGCCCTTTTCCCAGCCCGGCCGATTTCACCGGCAGCACGAAGATCACGCCTATCCCGGCGATCAGTTCCCGTTCACGTATGCGACCCGCTTGGATCCGATCGACGGGAAGACGGGCGGCATTCTCGAGCGTTGCCTGGCATCCAATACCTGCCCTAAATTCATGCACGTCGATTCGAGCACCGAGTTCTGGCAGGGACGCAGCTCGCTGGTCGTGACCGACGAGGCCGGTGCGGATATCGGTCTCCCGGATGAAGTCCGCGTCTATCTTTTCAGTGGTAGCGGACACGCGGGGCCGGCGATGCTGGGACATGCGGAACCATTTTTCAAACCGTCCGCTAATGCGGTGAATATGCTGGATTACGGCGCCTTGTGCCGCGCACTACTCGTGGCGCTGGACGCATGGGCGAGCAGCGGGACGCGGCCGCCCACCAGCCGTTTTCCACGTGCCGGTGACGGCACGCTCGTAGCGCCGCTACCGCGGGAAGGACTGGGATTTCCCGACATAGCGGGTGTGAACTACACGGGACTAGTCAACGAGTTGTCCGCAATGGACTACAGCAAGCAGCCGCCGCGACCGATCGCCGGCCGCGCATACCGGGTGCTGGTACCCACCGTCGATGCGGACGGCAACGAGACCGCGGGGATACGCTCGCCCGACATCATGGTCCCGCTCGGCACACATACGGGTTGGAACATGCGGGGCAAGAATTTCGCCGAGGGCGCGCTGATGGTCGTGGGATCGTACATTCCGTTCGCGGCGACGGCGGCGGAACGGATCGCGGCAGGGGATCCGAGACCTTCAATCGCAGAGCGTTATCCGCGTTCCGAGGATTATATCGAAGCCGTCGCACGGGCCGCGGCCGAACTCGAGAGCGAACGACTGCTGCTGGCTGAGGACGTGGAGCGGTATGTCGCTGCCGCGAAGGCGCGGTCCTTGCAAGGCAAGTAGAATGCGCGCCACTGTATGATTTATCACATTCTACTCAACGGCGCCGATTGATCGAGTAGCGTTCGTCCGCACCCAGGAAAGGCTGCATGACGAGCCGGTCAATTCGTGACGCGCCGGGCTCTCTGAATTGCTCGAGTCCGATGGTCATTGCATTGTGGTCTAAGGCCGGTTGCGCTCGGTAGGTACCCAATAGCCGGTCCCACAACGACAGATTGAAACCGAAATTGCTATTGGTTTCGCGTGGATCGATCGAGTGATGCACGCGATGCATGTCCGGGGTCACGATAACGGTGCGGAGCATCCGGTCGAGCGCGCCTGGCATGCGGACGTTACCGTGATTGAAAAGCGATGACGCATTCAACAGTACTTCGAATAGCACGACCGCAGCGACTGCCGGCCCCAGCATCAACACCGCCACTATCTTGATCAGCATGGACGAGAGAATTTCCAATGGATGGAAGCGCGAACCGGTCGTGACGTCGAAATCGAGATCCGCGTGATGCATGCGGTGCAGGTGCCACAAAACGGGCACGGCGTGAAACATGACATGCTGTAGGAAGACGACGAAATCGAGCAGCAAGATCGCGGCGACGATTTCAATCCAGGCCGGAAGCTGCAACTGGTTAAACAATCCCCAGGCATGGGACTCGGCCGTTAAGGCAATCCCAACCGCGGCCGTCGGGATCACGAACCTGACGAGCACCGAGTTCAACACGACGATGCCGATGTTGTTGGGCCACCGTTGCCAGCGCGACAGATTGAGCGCTCGGCGCGGCGCAATCAGTTCCCACAAAGCCATGACCGCGAACACGCCCCCGAACGCGCCCAGCCGGATGGCGGTCTCGTGTTCGGCCAGCACAGTCAGCATGGTTAACGGCGAACCGCTTCAATCGCCTCCGATGTGAGGGAATGCAATAAGGTCATTAAAAGCAAAATCAATGGGAATGGGCCGCATGATCGTGTGTCGGTGACTCGGATTCCGTGGCTTCGCCATGATCGTGATCGCCCGTATCAGCATCATGATGGCCGTCGCTCTTCACGGCGTGATGTCCCCTGCGCTCGGCTCGCTTGAGCATCGATTGGTAGGCCTTACCGTCGAGCTCAGGCAGTACGGTCATGAATGCAACCACCGGCCACAAGTCGCCATCGCCGTGCGTGGCGCCCCAGGCCGGCATGCCGGTCATTCTGATACCGTGCTTGGTGATCCAGAAAAGTTCGCCCGGCGTCATGTGCGCGGCAGATTCGGACAGGTCGGGCGGCGCCGGATTCAAACCCTGCCCGGCGGAATCCGCGCGCCGACCCGGTGCGCCGTGACACGATGCGCACATGAAGTCGAAATCGCCGGCGCCGGCCAGCCGCATCTCTGCATCGTCCAAGTCAGGAACGCTGACATCCTTTGCCCGCCGCGCCACCGACGCGTGCATGATTTTCGATAGCAGCCATTCGGTTAATGGAGAATCCGGTGAATCTGCGCTCACGTTATAGACCCCCGAGAAGATCAGACCCGCCGCGCCAATGGCCGCGATGGTGAGGATGACGATCAGCGATCTCAGCATCGCCAGATACTGGTCCAGTTGCTCACCAGCTGTTGCGCAATTCGCGCAATTTCAGGAAGACGGTTTTAGGATCCGGGTTCTCGGGCAGATCACTGAACGCTTCGCGCAACTTTGCGATCACCGTCGGATTGCGCAGGCGGAAAAAGGTATTGATTTCCTTTTCGAGCGCCAGGGTGGAGACCAAGGGCGCGTTGGGATCCTGGTTTTTCACCTCGGCGAGCAGGGATTTCGCCTTATCGTTGTCAGGTTCGCGATCGAGCGTGAATTCGAGATTGTTGCCGATATAGTCGTGGCCGGGATAGATCAGGGTGTCGTCCGGCAGCTTTGCCAGTTGATCGGCGAAGGTATCGTAAAGCTCGGCGGGATGTCCGCCGTGGTGGCAATTCCCCGCGCCGGCATTGAACAAGGTGTCCCCACAGAAAAGCGCCGGCGTATCCGTATGCGAAAGGAGACACACGTGGCTCATGGTATGCCCCGGCGTATCCAGTGCTTCGAGTTCGACGGTGTTGCCAATCTTGATCACATCGCCCGCACCCAGGCCGCGGTCCATGCCGGGAATCGCATCCTTGGCATTTGCGTGCGCCAGCAGCTTCGCTCCAGTAGCGGCGATAACAGCCTCATTGCCGCCGGTGTGATCGAAATGCTCATGCGTATTCAACACCTGGGTGATCTGCCAGCCGTTTGATTTCGCGGCCGTGAGGCACTTCTCGTGATCGAGTGGATCAATGGCCATCGCCTCCCCGGTCTCCCCGCACACCAGCAGGTAATTGAAATTTCGATAGGCGTTGCCCGTCCAAACCTGCTCTACAATCATTGAATCTCTCCCGTTGCTGCTGTGCAACGCCCAATAGCTTAGCGCTCAACCCGGCCGGATCAAGAACTCGTTCACTATACCGTTGATACTGGGGTCAGGTCTTTCATTGCCACATTCTGACGCCGCGACACAAATATCCAACGGCGTTATGTGGCAATGAAAGACCTGACCCTGAGAAGCTTCTCGCAGGGGTCCCCTAACCCTCGTCCCGCACCTGCATCCAGCCCGTCAAGCTGGCGCGCATCGCCTTTTCAACCGACATGTCGACAGGCGTGACCCAGTCGCGCGGCATGAACAGCGTGTATCCACCGATTTGGTAGCTCAAAGGCAGGTAGACGGCGACGTAATCACCCGATGCTATTTGGTCATCGAGGTCGTCGACATCACGGCGCATCAAAAGACCCACCATACTGACGGCGAAGTCCGGATGCCTGACGCTCACGACCTGGCCGCCATGTCGCGCATTATCAGGTTTTAGAAATTCAGTAAGCTGTTTGAGGGCTACGTAGAGCTCTTTGACCACGGGCAGATGCGTAAGGGGAATTTCAATCAGGTTGTAGATCCAGCGAGTGAGCCCTGAAGAGACGAGCACGCCGAGGATCAAAATACTACCGACGCCGACTACGATTCCGAAGCCCGGTACGTACGGCAGCTCCGGTGCGATCGCGTGCACCAATTCGCTGCTGAAGCGATCGAGCCACAGACCGAAATAATAAATCGCGTAAACGGTGACGAAGATCGGCAGGAAGGCGAGCAATCCGTTCAGGAACGTTTTTAGAAGCGTAGGCATGGCTCCTCCTTTCATGTACCGCGGTCTGATTGACGCTGCTCATTCTATCCAAGGGGTGGGCCAGCGTTATCTCCGGCGTGCATAATATTCGCTCAATCATTACCTTTGGATACCGTTTCCCATGAGCGCAGGCCAACACTTACCCGGAACCCCGGATCCCATGCACCGCTGGCCGGGCGCCGGCGGCGTCACGCTGGCAGGAGATTCCTGGGGCGACCCCGAAGGTCCGCTAGTGCTGCTGCAGCATGGTGGCGGGCAAACGCGGCATGCCTGGAAAAAAGCGGGGCAAGCGTTAGGCGAAGCGGGCTATCACGCCGTGGCATTTGATGCCCGCGGCCATGGTGATTCGGACTGGTCGCCCGACGGCACCTACGGACAGGACATCATGGTGGAGGATTTGTTGTGCCTGCTGGATGCGCTCGGGCACAGCCGCCCGGTCCTGGTCGGTGCATCCATGGGTGGCGGTACGAGCCTCGTCGCCATCGGCGAAGATCGGGTGGACGCGACTGCGCTCGTGCTCGTCGACATTGCCCCCAAGGTGGAACGGGCGGGTGTCAAGAAGATATTCAATTTCATGAGCCAGCGACCCGAAGGCTTCGATACGCTGGAACAGGTTGCGGAGGCGATCGGTGCCTACCAGCCGCATCGCCAGCCGCCCAAAGACCTGCGCGGCCTGGCTAAGAACCTGCGCTTGAGCGATGACGGCAGGTATCGCTGGCATTGGGATCCACGCTTTATGGCCGCGCCGCGCGATATCGAGAAGCGCATTGCCCGGTTGGAAGCGTGCGCCCGGAATTTACCCCTGCCGACCCTGCTCGTGCGCGGCGGGCTCTCCGAGGTATTGAGCGAGAACGGCGCACAGGCTTTTCTCGACATGTGCCCGCACAGTGAATACGTCAATATCACCGGTGCCGGTCACATGGTCGCCGGCGACAGAAACGATGTATTCGGCGACGCGGTGATCGAATTCCTCTCCCGCGCCGTACCGGTTGGGGGTGAACCCGTCCTAGCGGCGCACCCGACCCGTCCGCACCACGAAGGTCCACCCGGCGATATCAACGATTTACCGTGATTCTGTTCGACGCGCCCGCTGGCGAGCGAACTTCACCGCTTCTAAAGATCGTCGGGCACCAGGTGTCCCTTGCGGCGCTTCGCCTCGATGTAGCGAATATTGTGCTCGTTAACGCCGGCGACGATCGGAACGACTTCCGTGACGGCCTGGCCGTAATCCTCCAGCTGCGCGCGCTTGTCCGGATTGTTGGACAAGAGCTTCAGCGGCCGGCCGGATAAAAAATAGCGCAACAGCACAGCGGCGTCGCTGAAGTCGCGCGAATCTTCGGGAAGGCCCAGCGCGACGTTGGCCTCGTAGGTGTTCTTGCCCTGATCCTGCAGCAGATAGGTGATCGCCTTGGCCCACAGGCCGATACCGCGACCTTCATGGCCGCTCATGTACACCACTGCGCCGTCCCCCTCGGCGAGGATCTGCTCGAACGACGCCTCGAGCTGCGGCCCGCAGTCGCAGCGGCGCGAGCCGAACACGTCACCGGTCAGGCAGCAGGAATGCAAACGCACCAACGGCGCTTCGTTGTCACGAAAACCCGGCAAGGCAAAAACGGAATTAACCGACATCGAGCTTTGCAACAGATCGCGAAATGCCGTACTTGCCCCGTCGACAACGTCGCGGGCAGCATCCAGCACGTGAGAGAGCTCGGTGCGGCGCACGAAAGGATACCAATCGAGGGCGACTTCCTGGGATCCGATCAAGCGCGGGATCGGTACCGGCCCGAGTATGGATATGAACGCGGAGGGATCATTGCCCGTGACTACGGCGCTGTCGCGGTCGAGCGTGACCAGTAAGCGGTCGGATTCGAGATCCTCGCGTATTGATTTATCTACGTAACTGAACACGTCATACCTTTGGTTTTGGAGCCAAATCACCCCATCTTATCAATTTGGTCGGCACTCACTTGATCGGATTCGACCGCAGCTTGGCGATCAGGCGATTTCATCGACATTTTTATCTATGATCGAGGCGACCCGGAGCGAATTGCAAAGGTTCAAAACGAGGGGGAAACATGGCATTACTCGATTACGAACTCACCGGTCACGTCGCCGTCGTCACTTTGAATCGACCGGATGCGCGAAACGCCATCAATCCTGAGGTGGCGGTCGGCCTCGACGATGCCTGGCATCGCGTGCGCGACGACGACGAGGTCCGCGTTGCGGTATTGACCGGCACCGGTAGCGCGTTCTGTGCGGGCGCGGATCTCGGACAGCTCATACCCTTGATCTCGGGTGGGCGTCAACCCGAAAACGATTGGGATGAACGGGTCATGAGCGAACCCGACCTGCTGGGACGCTCCATACTGCGCGATTTTGATCCGGAGAAACCGGTGATCGCGGCGATCAACGGCCACGCCATCGCGGGTGGCATGGAGATCGTGCAGGGCACCGATATCCGGGTCGCCGTACCGGAGGCCAAATTCGGAGTACAGGAAGTCAAATGGGCAATCTTCCCCGCCGGAGGTTCTTCGGTGCGTCTTCCCGTGCAACTCCCTTATGCGAAAGCCATGGAATTGCTATTGACCGGGGATTTGATCACCGCTGAAGAAGCCCTCGCGTTGGGGTTCCTCAATTACGTGGTTGAGGACGTCATGGCCAAAGCCATGGAGATTGCGGAGAAGATCGCCGCCAACGGCCCGCTGGCCGTCAAGGCCATCCGCCGTTCGACGAAGGCATGCCTCGGAAAACCCGAAGCGGAAGCGCTGCGGATCGAAACGGAAGTTTCCGCGCCTGTGTTCCAGACCGAGGATGCCAAGGAAGGCCCGCGTGCGTTCATGGAGAAACGGGCACCCGTCTACCACGGCCGATGACCCTGAACCGGGGGATGCAAGGATTGACGGACTCGCCGGCTACTAGCGCCAGATATCGATCCGCGCCGCTACTGGCTGACCAGAAATTTGACCAGGCCGAGCACGTCCTCGGCCAGCAGGCGTCCTAGGGGGCCATCGGAATAGGTCGACTGGACGATCGTGCCGTCGCGTCGGATGAGGAACTGGGCCGGTTGAACGATGCTGCGCCCGTCGTCCCACCATGCGCCGATCGCTTCGGCCTGCTCCCGCGTCACGCCGGCGCCGATGGGAAACGACACCTCACTCGCCACTTCCTGAGCCTTATCACCGGTATCGACACTCGCTGCAAATACGGAGACACCGAGCGCGTCGAGTTCCGCTTTAGCTTTCTCGTAGCCGACTAACTGCCGGCGGC
The DNA here is from genome assembly GCA_963662545.2 of Gammaproteobacteria bacterium. Taxonomy (GTDB): domain Bacteria; phylum Pseudomonadota; class Gammaproteobacteria; genus JAYYZW01. The sequence continues at coordinate 938,825 of CAXXLL010000002.1, read as the reverse complement.
AAAAGGGTCACCAGTGTCCGCGGTAGAAGAGCACTACGGCAAAATCGGTTTCGAGATCGCCCGGCAAGGTGACGTTTCCGCCATTGACCCGATCGAAGGTAATCGGCGGCAGGGTATCCCCGCTTCTCAGCTTTTCACCCATGGTTTAGTGACTCCTCATTTGGCAAGGTTTGTTCAATTTAATCCGTAACAGTCCAGCACGTTCTTCCCGAGCAATCCTTCCCGCCCTGACTCCGGAACAAGCGCGAGGAGTTCGATCAAATTGGGAACATATTCAGGCGGGTGATCGGCATGCGGGAAATCGCTGGCCCAGAAAAAGCGGTCTTCGCCAACGTATGGGATGACGCCAGCCAGCGAGCGCTCATCCGGGTCCCCGGAAATCCAGCACTGGCGACGAAAATAATCGCTTGGCTTGTCCTTCAAGGGCACGCTGCGGCCGAGTGGCGAATCGTAGGCGGCATCCATGCGCTCGATCCAGTACCCGATCCAGCCGGCGCCCACTTCCAGGATGACGACCCGAAGTTCGGGAAAGAGATCGAACACCCCGTATTGAAAGAGTGTCGTGAATCCCTCGCGAATGGCATTGCCCGCCACGATATTCTGATAAAAGGCGGTATCGCGGCCCGTCATCTTGCCAAAGCGGGTCGATGCGGACCAATGGGGTTCGAATGACGGGTGGATCCCGAACGGCAGGCCGAGTTCCTGGGCCGCGGCGAAGATACGGTGATGATCGGGATGGCCGTGGCCCTTGCGACTCCAGATGAACGGCGCGGAATAAAACCCCAACACGCCGTCTTTCGCGGCGCGCCGAAGTTCCACCTCGGCCAATTCCGGGATCCCGAATGGGATGTGCGCGATAGGGAGCAGCCTGCCTGCCGAATCGGAGCAGAAATCCACGATCCATCGATTGTAGGCGCGCGCATAAGCCATCGCCAGTTCAAGATCCTCGCACTCGGGTTCCCACAAAAGTCCGACCGTCGGGTAGAGAAATACACGTTCGATATTTTCTATATCGAGGCGTTGAATCCGTTCGGCCGGATCCATCGATCCGAACGACGCATTGTCGACGTAACCGCTGCCCGTCGGCTCGCGCTCATAATGGAACCCGCCGTTCTGGTCCATGATGCCGAGGTTCGAAGGCAGCCCTTTGCGCGACATCTTCGCCGGTTTGCGGTCCACTTCGAGGTATTCCAGACCCTCCGGATCCTTCTTAATGCGAATCGCGCGATCGCGGTACTTGGGTTCCAGATAACGCTCCCAGAGATCGGGCGCCTCGAGTATGTGCCCGTCGGCATCGACGGCGCCGGCCATGGGCAATCTGGGCAGTTGCGGTGGGTTCATGGTCCCTCTCCTCGTCCGCACGAATTCCATGCGCGGGGAATTTAAATGATACCCGGGAGCATGCCCTGGAGTGTAGCGCATCGCGGTCTCCCCGCCGGCAACAGTTCGACCCACCCACCGTGGTGACAATGCGCTATGCTCCGGGCTGGCAGGCTGATATTTAAGAAACCTCTGAATAAGTCATGGCATATCTGAATTGTTCAGAGGTTCCTAGAAGCAGAAAATCACGGGAGAAAGCGGGATGGCCACAATATTGACTGAAGCCGGCGCAACCGACGTTGCCGGTGCCGAAGCCGCGGACGAAAGCCTCTGGCTTCCGATCGAAGACGTCACGCGCGCAACCGGCTGGACGATGAAACCGGAAGGCCTGTGCCGCGGTGAGGTCTGCGTACCGGTGCCGAAGGATCGAGACGATCAGTTCGTGCGCGAAGGCGCCGTGAACGTCGCCGAGTTCTGGCGGCACATCGATAGCCCGGTATTGCACGACGCCGCGGGCGACACCTGGATGCTCGGCAACAGCGCCGGCGAACGCGCCAAGGCACTCGAGACCCTCGAAGCGCCCGATTTCACCCTGCCCGATCTCGACGGTAAACCGCATTCGCTGTCCGACTACCGTGGTAAACGGGTATTTTTGACTACCTGGTCCTCCTGGTGAGGGTGCCGTTATGACCTGTCCGTGTGGCAGGCAATGTACGAGCAAGTCAAAGACGAGAATTTCATCATCATATCGGTCGCCGAGGAGAGCCGCGGAAACGAAACGGCGCGCGAGTGGATCGAGGAAGCGAAGCCGACTTACGTCAACCTGATCGATCGCGAACATCACGTGGCCGATCTCTACAATATGGTGAACGTACCGCAGTCGGTCTGGATCGATGAGAACGGCCGCATCGTCCGGCCGACCGAAACCGCCGGTTCTCACGACGGCTGGCGCTCGATGAACCGCGAAGACCTCTCCGTGCCGGAGGATTCGGCGGCCATCATCGCCAAGGCACAGGAGACCTACGTCAACGCGGTGCGCGACTGGGCCGTCAACGGCGCCGAGAGCAGGCACGTGTTCAGCGAAGCAGCGGCGCGCGCGCACATGCAACTGCCGACTGGCAACGTGGCGCTGGCCAACGCGAACTTCAGGTTGGGGCTTTACCTGCATACAAGCGGCAACGAAGCCGAGGGCAACAGCTTCCTACAGGCCGCCGTCGAGCTTCGCCCGGAATCGTGGAACATCTACCGCCAAGCGATGAATCTACGGCAGATCGGCCCGATGGGTTTCGCCGCCGACGAAGACTTCTTCGCCCGCGTCGACGCGCTCGGTTCGGATCGCTATTACCCACCGCCGGACATCGAGGGCTTTCCCAACGAACTTGGATTCGACCCACCGGCTTAAGGTTGTTTTCGAATCCTTAACCGGTTCAGCGGCTCCTTCGGGAGCCGTTTTTTTGTCAGTTTCTCAGGGCTGCTGGTTAATCGCCCAGTCATAAGACGTGAAACGCACCTTGTAGTCGGTTGGAATCTTCGCTTCGACGTAAGGATTCACATACCCGATCAGATCCTGCGCGCGGGCGCTTGGGACAAAATCCTCCGTATAAAATTTGAGGATCTCCGAAAGCCAGACTTCCTTTTTCCCATTATCCGCGCGCAGGTACCGCGGGTTATTGAAGAAATCGACGGTTGCGCTTTCCAATTGCGAATCGAGCATCGCAGCGTCGAACGGTTTGACGGGCAGACGCGGACAGTCACGCACCATGCAGTTCAATGCGAAGTGAATCCTGGGATCACCCAGTGGTCGGATGACGTCGTTTTCGTAGTCGTAGAGATTCGTCCTTGCGCCGTCCACTTTCACTTCACGAAATCTGAAGAAGCGTACGCGCTTGAAGAAGCGATTGAATCCTTCCGGGATCCCCGCTTCGATTACGCCGTGCATCGCGAGCGCATTGTAAGCGTTGATGTGGTAAGCCAGGACTTTTTCAGGTGAATTGAACAGGTCCGCGCGGCTGCCGGGGCCTATTTCCGCCAACACGCCGACGAAGCGATCGAGGTCCGCCCGATCGGTTGAGAGCGCACGAAAATCGATGCGTCCTGCTTCATCGACATAGAGGTCGAGTACCCTGCCCCAGGCTTTGATAGCCGCGTCGTAATCCACCGCCAAAGAGGGTACGGCGAATACGGACAACAGCAACGCGAGGAGGAAGGCTCCGGGTCGAATTTGAATTGTGAGCACCACTTTAGACGACATGCCGTCGCTTCTCCGCGCGGGACGTATCCGCAATTGGGTGGAAAACCCGGCGCGCGCCGTCGGGCGTGTAAAACGTAATCGGCCGCAGGATATAGTCGTCGCGATTCGCATTGTGCTGGCACATCGAAACCGGCCCCCGATCGGTCATGACCATGAAAGAACAGGCTTCGATGCGTTCTGGATCGAGGTTCGCGGCATCCATGAAATTCTGCACGAAGAAGGACAGGCGCTGGACACGTAGACGGGCCGCAAAGAGGTCGCGGCGGGCGCGCCATGCAGCCTTGCCGGCGAAGCGTGCCGCTTTTAAGATCCAGCGCGGCCGCTTCGCGAATGCAATCAGATAACCGGCCAGCAGGCGCGCCTTGCTTTCGCGGCGATCGTAATGTGCGCCGTCGAAGTCGTCGAGGAAGCGCGAAAACAATTCGACATCTTCGATGATCGGATGAATCTTTTCGTTGATCACGAAGGTGGGGACGTAGCTATGGCAGCCGGGATGACCGACGCGGATAATGTCCCAGGGCAGCGGGCGGCGGGCGCCCTTTTCAATCTGCCGCCGCACCGAGTCGAGTGACACGGATGTGGACCGCGTATCCCACTCACCGCGTCCGGTCGACGCCTGTACCTGCAGCGATACCAGTTCTATCTGGTCCGCGTGACGGGTAAAGAATTGTACGAGCGCCGGGATTTCGTGCAGATTTCCGTCATGGATCGTGGTGTTGAAAATGACTTTGATGCCGAGTCCGGCCGACCGCTCCAGATACGCCTGCCTCACCGTGTTGAGATCGGCTTCGCTGTTGAAGCCGCCACGCCTCTGGGTGGTGTCGACATGAAAGGCGACATCACACAAGCCGGCGCGCGCAAGCCGGGTCAGCAGCTTGCGCGAAGCCGCGATACCGTTCGTAAAAAGTGCCGGGAAAAGTCCTATATTCCTGGCATGGCGCACGATCGTGATCAGCTCGTCGTGCTTGCGCAGGGTCGGATCGCCGCCGGTGATCTGAACGCTGGTGTCGGGGCCGAATTGCGCGCGCACTTGATCGAGGCGACGGAACACTTCTTCCAGTGGAATATCGCGGACTTCTTCGGAGTGTTCCGACAGGTAGCAGAGCGTGCAATCGAGATTACAGCGCTGGGTAATCTCGACCGCAGTGCAGCCGATCGCAAGGGTACGACCCAGGACCTGGTTGGGGGAATACACCCCTCCCATTCTCTCCCGAGTTATTTTTATCGCAGTCTTTTTGTCGTTCACGATGCAATTAGAGACTCTGACGGCCCAAAAGTTCGCCGATGGAACCCTTCGATGTAGCGACGGTCTTCTCAATCGACACGGCGCAGTTTCATGTATTACTTTGACCAGTCCGTATTTACCTGCTGTTAAGATTTCGGCCCTGCTTTTGCTTGCCTGGTCGTGGCATTTCGACGCGAACGCCGAGACCCGATCCCGGTTCACGGATCTGCGCGAGTTCGTATTCCGGCAGCCCTACGCTCAATTGCCGACCTTTCCGGTTGACCTCGAATCGTTCGGCCCCTCCGGCGAGCGCCCTGACAACGCGCTCCGCGCCGCGGCGCGTCGCATCCTGTCAGAGGAGGCCGATCTTCATGATTATCCGCGGGGCCGAAAACTCTTGCAGGCCAACGGCATCTGCTTTTCTGGCGACTGGACCATCGAGCAAGCTTCCCCATACACGGGAACGTTCGCCGCGGGAACGCATGAGAAAGCGATCGTGCGGGGCTCGGTTCTGTTCGGGGAGACCACGGCCCGGCACCGCCGCACGTTTGGCCTGGCCATCAAAATGTTCCCTGTTAGCGATTTCGAATCGCCCGCGCACTCCGTCAATCTATTCGTGATGGAGGCTTTTGGTGGCGCAAAACGATCCCATATCATCGATGCTGTGCTCGATAACGATCCTGAGCTCGGCCGCCTTCCTGCATTTGGGACGATCCGTGCAGCATTGCGCTTGCGCCGCGATCTCAAAGTCGCAGACGAGGAAGCGGGGTCCGGCGGTGCAAATCTGACCTTCCGACCGATCACCCATGCAGCCGAAGCCGGAATTGACCCGGGCGCGGCGGTAGTCTCGCCGTACTGGATGCGCTTGATCATCGAACCGGAGACACCACGCGTAGACTTTGACGACTTCCGGGAGGAACTCCGAGTGGAGCGCTATCCGGGCGCTGAACTGATCTATCGCATCGACCTTGCGGACTTTGGCGACGGCGAGAAAAAGTCCGCGCGATGGCAAACCCTCGGAAACCTGCGCCTGTACGAATCGATCACGTCGCGAGCTTGCGATGCGCGATTACATTTTTCCCACCCTCGTTTGCGGTGATTGGATCCAATGCCCGGCGAATTCATCAGCTTACGGTCCCGCGTACGCCACTTCGGCAAAAAACGCATTCTGCCCGGTATGGTCGTAGCTCAGAGGCCCCATGCCGAGCAGTTTCATCACGCGCGTCTTCGCCGCGAGCGCCTTCTTGAAGATGAAGCCCTCTGGCATGTGGACCTGGATATCCTGCACATCGCCCGACACGGGATTCGTGAATGGTTCGAGCTGCACGTCGATCATGCCCGGCACGCGAAACCAGCTGTTGCGGCCGTCGACGTGGATCTCGACGGTCGTGAATAACGGCGTCTCCACCGTCGAAAAGGTGCTGGAGAAAAGCTCGAAGGGGCCGTTGCCCTTGGCCTGGCCAGACCAAATCATCACGATCGCCTCGCGCTGCGGCTCGCTGGTCGAGTCACCGACGTGCAGACGCACGGTACCGTTGCCCTGGTGAATGGCGCCGGGCCATGAAGCCGCCATCACTAGATTGATATTGTCCAACGGCGTCTCGCCATATGTCCCTTTACGAATATGGTAGGCGGCCATGGTCTGGCACTTGCCGTCCGTAGGGTAGCCGATGAAATTGCAGGGGCAGGCGTAGTCGCAATTGCACGATTCGATGTAATCCATTTCGATGTGCCATTTCGGAACAGTCATGGCAGGGGGCCTCCGCTTGAATGAGTTAACAGCCTCTTAAGGGATAATTATCTTAGTCAGGGTTCAGTCTAACAATTTGTGCGACACGTTGATTCAACGGCTTGATGATATTTTCGACGAATACAGTTTTCATCAAACCTCCATTTCGCCGCGTTGATCTTGCGCGCCTCACCCGAGGGCGCGCTGTCGCGTGAGGCCTATCCATGGCCGTGTGGAGGATGATTAAATGCGCCTGGTATCCAAGGATCAGAACGAAAAGGATAAGAATCAATCATGCGTGATATCAAGTTTGGCCTATTCATGCTCCCGCCCGACGTCACCGCGGCGCAAGAAACGGCACGCCGCGCGGAAAGCGACGGCTTTTATTCCGTTTCTCATAATGATCACTTCTATTCGCCGCTCGGAACGCCACAATCTCCACAACTGGAATGCTTTACCACGTTGACGGCCATTGCCGCGGTCACTGACACCATTCGACTCGCGCCCGCCGTAGGGGTCGCCAATTTCCGTACGCCGCCCCTGCTGGCGAAGATCACCTCGACCTTGGATCTCGCCAGTAACGGGCGTTTCATCTGCGGGTTGGGGGCAGGCTGGCAAGGCATCGAATACGAAATGCACGGGTACGAATTTCCGTCCCTGCGGAAACGTCTAGAGCAACTCGAAGACTGCATCGGCATACTGAAAGCCATGTGGACACAGGATGTCCCGTCCTTCAAGGGCAAGCACTACTCGGTGGAGAAGGCCTACAACAACCCCAGGCCGGTGCAGAAACCGCATCCGCCCTTCATGCTCGGCGGATCGGGCAAGGGCCTGCTCAAAATCGCCGCGCGACACGCCGATATTCTCAACATCATTCCACCTACGTCCAATGGCCGCGATTTCGTCAACGACCCGGCCGCTACGGTCGCTTTCGACATGGCCACGATGAAACGGCGGATCGCGATGCTGCACGGCTTCATGTCCGACCTCGACCGCGATCCCCAGGACATCGAACTGGGCGGTTTGGTCCTGTTCGGGCTGTCGAAGGATCCGGCGGACGCCGGACTGCGGGAGATGGCATCGAAGCTCGGCTTCCCCGATTACGAGACCGCCCAGCGCTCGCCGGTCGCCCTGATCGGCACGCCCGACGAGGTCAAACGCGAACTTGAAACGCGGATCAAGGGCACGGGCGTGACCTACTATATCGGTTTGCCTTCGTCGCAGGAGTCTTACGAACTGCTGGCCGGGGAAGTCATGCCGGCGTTCGCCTGAGCCCCGCACTCGCAGGGGCTGACCACATCGGTGCGGCTCGGCGCGCTTTAGGTCGTCTTACCCACCGCCATCGCTTCCGGGACTTCGATGAGTGTGCCGACCTTCACGTCGTAGATGTAGCCGTAAACCGGAATCCCGGCCGGAACCAGGGGATGGTTTCTGATGCGCTCTACGTCTTCGACCACGCTCTGCGCATTGTCCGAAATCGTCAACCAATCGATGTAGTCGCCCTCTGCCGAGCCCGGCCCGTCGCCCGTATCCCGCCATCCGGATGCATCTACGGACGCAGTCTCCAAGCTGCTTGCGAGCAGGTCTCGCATGATCGCATCGGTAAATGTTTCCATGCCGCAATCGGTATGGTGAATCACGAACCATTCTCTCGTGCCAAGCAGCTTGTAGGAGATGATTAGTGATCGGATCGCATCGTCGCTCGCGCGGCCGCCCGCGTTGCGGATGACATGGGCATCACCCTCGTTCAAACCCGCGAATTGCGCGGGATCGAGCCGCGCGTCCATGCAGGTGAGAATGGCAAAGCGTCGCGAAGGCGGAATCGCAAGCGCGCCCTTGTCACCGAAGTTCACCGCGTATCGTTCATTGGCTGCGAGGACTTCCTCCACGATTCGACTCACGGTTTTTCTCTATTTTGGGCGGCAACGACCATGATCTCCACGTCGTACTCGGGAAACGCCAGGATTGCTTCCACGCAAGCGCGTGCGGGGGGATTGTCCGGGTCAATCCACGCGTCCCAAATCGTATTCATCTCGTCGTACAGTTTGATGTTCGATAGCCAGATCGTCGCGGACAGAATTTTCGATTTATCGGAGCTCGCTTCGGCGAGCAGGGCATCGATCCGATCGAGAATGTTCTTCGTCTGGTCGGTAGCCGATCCGCCGGGCGCGTCCATGGCGACCTGGCCCGCCAGGTAAACGGTACCCGCATTGACGACTATCTGACTCATCCGAGAACCGCTTTGCATACGTTCGATGGCCATCGTCTTCCTCCTCAGCGCGTTTTCGATTCGAGCGGCCATTCTATCTAGATCCTATCTCAAAATTATCAGCGTTTACGCCGTTCCGGGGCGGGCGCACCGATCGCTAGACGAAGCCGGTGCGTGAACTACTTGGCCAACGAGGCGGACATACCCATTTGGCCGCCCAAGGGATAAACTCGGCACCGCCGGCACGCCTTACCTTTAGCCACACTGCGTACCTGAAAAACCCAGAAACGAGCTTCCCCTCAACCCATGTATGTGAAATCGCCGTTTGGGCGTCGTCTGATACGGATGGTTGGCGTGGCGGCGTCCATCGGCTTCGCCTCGCTTTTCCTATCTTCCACCACGGTCGCTGATACGCCCGTCGACGAGGGTTCCGAATTGAAGGCCTGCGCGGACCGCGCATTACCCAAGCAAACGATAAAGCAGAAACAATTCGTGACGGTCGTAGATGAGACGGGCTGGTCTCGGGAATCGACCAGGACTGTGTACTGGAAGCATTTTGACGACGGGCATATGAAGGTACTCTTCCGCGTCGAACTGCCTGCGAATGAAGCGGGGCTATCGGCGCTGATCATCAAGCCCAAGGATGCCGATCCGATTTTATATGTGTACACGCCCGATCTCGGGCGGCCGCGGCGGGTGGCGGGTAACGCGATGTCAAATTCAATACTCGGAACCGACTTTACCTATGAAGACGCGGTCCACCTGCAAGGATTTATGGACGATACGTCGGTCACGCAGCTCGAAGATGCGGATCTTGATGGGTATGGCGCTCACGTGATCGAGACGCATCCCGACGAGAATACTTCCGCTTATTCCCGCATCCGGACCTATATCGACCAGGCCTTGTGCATTCCGATCAAAACGGAATTTTTCGGCCATAACGGTGCGCTCGATAAGACGCTCGTGACCGTGCGCGACAGTGTTCGGGAGATCAACGGACGTCCCGTACCGTTCCGAACCGTCATGTACAATCTCAAAAAGAATAGTCACACCATTTTCGACGTGATCGACGTCGAAATCGATACCGAGTTGCGGGACAGTCTTTTCACATTCGCCGAGGTCAAGAAGGCCCACTGACAGGCTGCTAGAGTCGGCTGTCGGCGCACGGGGAAAATTCTGGGATGGGCATTAGTGCGCTGGCGCGCTTATCCGATGTAATCGTCGATCATCCGCGGCTGATCCTTTTGTGCGTCGCGTTGCTGACCCTGCCGGCGCTCGAGCAATTGATCGATTTCGAGAAATTCGAGCCGAAGCTCGATATCGACCCGTCGATGGAAGCACTGTTGCCGCGAAGCGGGGATGCGTTGAAAGTCCTCCAGCAAACGCGCCAACGGTTTGCTACCGACGACTTGCTATTCGTCGCCTGGACCACTGACGATCTTTTCTCGCCCGAACGGCTCGCTGGCCTGAAGCGCTTAACGCGGCGGATCCAACGCCTGCCGGGTGTCATCAAAGTGGAAAGCCTGGCCACGGCTCTCAATATTCGCGCTCACGAAGCGGTGACGAAGATCGATCCGTTTCTACAAAACCTTCCTGCCGATCAAGCGGCAGCGGACCGCCTTCGGGAAGAAGCGCTCGCCAATCCACTATTTTCCGGACACCTGGTGTCGGCGGACGGTCGCGGCGCACTGCTCGCGATTCAATTTGAGCCAGCGCTCGATACGCGGACACTCATTGAGCTCGTAGACCGTATTTCGGAAGCGTCGCGTGACGAAGCCCGGGGGATCCGGCAGTTTGTTTCGGGTCCGCTATTCGTGAGGCTCGAAATCAGTCGCGTTTTGTTACGCGATTTGTACCGAATCATGCCGCTCGCGGTACTTGGGACCCTCATCGTTGCGGCCCTGGGTTTCAGGAGCCTGCGCGGCGTCCTCATACCACTGATAGCAAATACCGTCGCACTGATCGGCACCCTCGTCTGTTTCGTTGCAACCGGCCACGCCTTGAATTTCGTGACGATCATCTTGCCGCCCGTTGTGTATGTCGTCGGCTTCGCCTACGCGATCCATGTCGTCAGTGATTTTGAACGGAATTTCACGGACAGCGCGGATCGAAAACAGGCGGTACGTGCGGCGCTTGCGGATGTGTTCATGCCACTCACATTGACCGCGTTCACGACCGCTGCGGGATTTGCGTCACTGGCACTGAGCGACATCGACTCGATTAAAGTGTTCGGCTTGTACGCGGCGCTCGGCGTGCTTCTGGCTTGGATGAGCTCGCTGACGGTGGCGCCCGCCGCGATGGTGTTGTTACCGGCCGGTCGGCGACATGATGCATCCACCGATCGTTTAACCGCCGTTGCGCCTCGGCTCGCGCGCTTCGATAGTCGATTCCGTCGACTGCTTCTGATCGGGGCGACTGTGTTGGCAATCGCGTCGCTCGCAGCGGCTTCGCGAATAGAAGTCAGCACAGAAGTCCTGCGCAATTTTAGTGAAGACAGCGAGATTCAGCGTAACTTCGAGGAAATCGGCAACACCTTCTCCGGCGGAGTTCCGCTTCGCATTCTCGTCGAGTCAAGTTCAACCGATGCCTTTAAGGACCCCGCGCATCTGCGGGTGATCGCAGCGTTGCAGACCTGGTTAGAAGCCCAGGTAGAAATTGGCGCCGTAGTTTCGCTCGTAGACTACATCGAGAACCTTCACCAAGCACTCGCCCCTGAAGTCGCGGCAATCGATCCGATTCCCGCGACCGCGAGACTGACCAACCATCTCCTCCTCCTCGGTGGAAGCGATGAAATCAGGCGATTCAGCGACGCGAAATTTTCGAGCACGCTGCTGCACGTCAGCGCCAATACCGTAGCCACCAGGGATCTCGTGGCTTTAGTCGATCGCATCAATACCCGCCTGACCGCGCTACCCGAAGAACTTCAAGGACAGGTCACCGGAACTTCCTTTCTGATTGCAAAGACCATTGACGATATCACCCGCGGTCAGATAAGAAGCCTGGCCGCAGCCCTGGGTGTGATTTATCTCGTGCTGGTCGTGTTCTTCGGATCCTTTCGCATCGGCGCCCTGGCACTCGTGCCGAACGCGCTCCCTATCCTCGTCTACTTCGGCATTTTGGGTCTTAGCCCCATTACGCTCAACATCACCACCAGCCTGGTCGCCTCGGCGGTCCTCGGCATTGCGGTCGACGACAGCATTCACCTGCTATCGCGCTACAGCCGCGAAGCGCGGCGGGCGATGAGCACGAGCCGCGCTGTCGAAAATGCACTCGCGGCGGTCATTCGACCGGTCACCCTGACTACCGCGTCGCTATGCGTCGGATTCCTTGCCGTGACCGCGGGAGAACTGCAGAGCCAGGTCGAATTCGGCCTGCTCGCCGCGGCGACGCTCTTCGTCGCATGGATACTAGACCTCACTTTCACGCCCGCGCTCTGCGGACGCCTGTATTTTTTTACACTATGGGAAATACTTTCGGTCGATCTCGGTACCGCACCGCACCGGACTCTTCCACTGTTGTCTGGTCTGAGCCGCCGCGAGACGCATATCGTGGCCTTGATGGGACGGCTCCAAAAATACGACGAAGGCGCAGCCGTCTGGCGCCACGAAGATCCGGAACCGGAAATCGGGCTCGTCCTCAACGTGGAACTCGCCCAGGCAACCGTGAACGGCGCTTCCGGCGATGAACATGACCCCCTCCATCGAGGTGCACTAATCGGCGCCATGCCGCATTCGAAGGGTCTGCACGGACCGGCGATCGATGCGCGCTCGAACACACGGGTTTTGTGGCTATCCGCCGACTGTCTTGAGCGCATCCACGAAAGGTACCCGCGAATCGCCCACCATATCAGCAGCAATCAGGATGGTCTTTTAGCTGACCGGATTTAGTCCGCCGTCAAAGGCGACAAATTTTATTGGCCGGGTTGTTGGTTCGAAATTTATTACAGATTTCTATTTAAATAAATCTGTCCCTGAAGGCTCCCCATGAATACAACAAAAAAACGAATGGGAAATAGCCACTTAGGAAAATAAATAACGAACAATAGGGAACATGCATGACGTTCGGTGATCAATAACGGTGACGAAACCAAATTGGTCACGGGAGAACGCCATGCATGCACTGAGATTGTTGCACAAAATGATGGCGCAAGCCTGTCCGCAGATACACGTGGTAAGACTAACGGCATTGATGGCGAGCGTTGAGGCGCTGCTGGTAGGTCGTCAGATGAGCTTGGCGGGTCTTGGTCGCGCCATGGTGTCGGGGGCGCGAGTCAAACACAACATCAAGCGAGTCGACCGGTTAATTGGCAACCGTCATCTGTGGGGAGAACGAACGGAACTCTATGGGGCGATGGCGGGGCTGGTGCTTGGACAAGGACCACGTCCGGTAATTATTCTGGACTGGTCGGATATGCGCGAAGATCGGTCATGGCAGTTGTTGCGTGCGGCGGTTCCGGTGGGAGGCCGTTCACTGACGCTCTACGAAGAAGTACATCCCTTGTCGGCGTATGACAACCGGGGTGTCAGGAAACGGTTTCTAGACCGTCTTCGAGAGATCTTACCACCGGGGTGTCGCCCGCTCTTAGTCACGGATGCCGGCTTCCGGACGACTTGGTTTAGACAGGTCGAAGCGATGGGTTGGGACTGGGTCGGTCGGGTCCGCGGGCGCACCCATTTCCGGCTGGACAACCAGGCAAGCTGGCAACCGTGCCGGACGTTGCATGCGATGGCCAACTTACGTGTGCGGCATATCGGGACAGTCGAACTAACGGTATCGAATCCATTGGCCTGTGACCTGTACCTGGTGAAGAAGAAAAAGCGTGGCCGTCAACAACTGACCTGCCGCGGCACGCGTGCCCGTGGTGGCCGCAGCCTTAGCTGTGAACGACGCCAGCGCGAACCCTGGATATTGGTCACCTCACTGGGGTCGCGCGCGGCCCAGCAGGTGATGCGGTGTTATCAGTTGCGCATGCAAATTGAGGAGAGTTTCCGGGATATGAAAAATGCCCGTTTGGGACTGCACTTCCGCAGCGCGCGTTCCAACAGCGCCGAGCGGCTCTCGATCCTCGTCCTGATTGGTACGTTGGCAACATTAGTCGCTTGGTTAGTCGGCCAAGCGATGCAGCGTTTCGGGCTGCAGCGCCATTACCAAGCGAATACAACCCGGCATCGGCCGGTACTCTCCACCGTCTTTCTGGGCTTGCAAAGTTTTCGCAGGCAACCCGTAAAGCTTATGCTGGCGGACATCAAGCAATCGATTATCGCCTTACATCAAATTACTTCAATCCCGTTGCGTTATGCGTAAGTTCGTGGGGATCCTTCAGAATCTGTCCCCTTTGGTCCCTTTGGTCTTGCCTTTCGTCCAAACTCGTTAGATTCAGCCGTGCATAGCGAGTGGATCATGGGTGTCAAAATTTCGATTTGGGTACGTGCGTTTCCATGAGTTCGTCGCGCAGTTCGGCGGCGATCTCGAACGAGCGCAGGCGCGCCGCGTGATCGTAGATCTGTGCCGTGATCATGACCTCATCTGGGGCCGTCATTTCGATGAAGTCCTTGAGTCGTTCCTGCACCATTTCTTTCGACCCTACCATCGCATAAATGAGTGCGCGGTCGACCCCGGTTTTTTCCGTCGGCGACCAGTATGTATTTATATCATCGAGCGGGGGTTGCAGCTGACCCGGCGCGCCACGAAACAGATTGGTGAATTGCTGTTGTAATGAGGTGAATAGGCGGGTGGCCTCGGCATCTGTTGCCGCGGCAAACAGATTGACGCCGACCATCGTATAGGGTCGCTCGAGTTGGGACGAGGGTTGGAAATTGGTGCGGTACACATCGAGTGCCTCTAACAGCACTTCCGGCGCGAAGTGGGATGCAAAGGCGAATGGCAACCCCAAGGCTGCGGCAAGTTGTGCGCCAAAGAGACTCGAGCCGAGGATCCATAGTGGTACCCTGAGATTCGTGCCTGGCACGGCCCTCACTCGTTGATTGGGTCGTATCGGTCCGAGCAAGTCTTGCAGCTCCTGCACGTCCTGGGGAAACCGATCGGCGCTCGCAGGCGCATCTCGGCGCATGGCCCGCGCGGTCAGCATATCGCTGCCGGGCGCACGGCCCAAACCCAGATCGATACGGCCCGGATAAAGCGATTCCAAGGTGCCGAATTGTTCGGCGATGACCAGCGGCGAATGGTTCGGGAGCATCACGCCACCCGCGCCAACGCGTATCTGGCTCGTCACCCCCGCGATGTGGCCGATTACCACCGCCGTCGCGGCACTGGCGATACCGGGCATATTGTGGTGCTCGGCAAGCCAGTAGCGTTGATAGCCGCAGCGTTCAGCACACTGCGCCAGGTCCACCGAGTTGCGAAAGGCTTGCGCCGCATCGCTGCCCGCGAGAATTGGGGCGAGATCGAGCACCGAGAACGGAATCATGAGGTGAAACTCCACGAACGATAGGTAGCGTGACCGGCTCCTCGAGCGCGGCTCGACTTCGATCTTACCGCCATGAGGGGTGCTGGAGGCCATGAGGGGGCCTGGAGGGGTCGGACCAGGGTAAGCCCATGAACAAGAGGGAGATTGCCTCGGAAGTCAGGCCTGATTTTCGCTTGGCGGCCTATTTTACCTGTTGCTCACCGGGGTCAGATGTCTCGTTTTGCCCGCGTTAGCAAAAGGCAAGATCTGACCCCAGATTTTCGCTTAGCCCGCTAATCCGGCGGCGTGATTTTCGTGATCACCGAGGTTCGCCCGCGAAGATCGATCCACTGCATCAGCGCGATCCCGATCAGCACCATGGCGCCTCCTAGTGCCTGCAGCACGCTCAGCACCTCCCCGAACAATACCCACGCCTCGAATATCGCCGTCACTGGTTGAATATTCGTGGCCATGCCGGCTTTGAGTGCGCCGATGCGGGCGAGTGCAACCATGTACAGGGGTGTTCCCGCGGCCTGAAACACCGCGACACCGATCACGCCCCACCAGCCGCCGGGGGTTGATGGCAGACGCACTTCGGCGACGAATGCCGCGATCAGGACCAAGGTAATCAATGCCACGATGCTCAAGTGCAGTGTGGCCACCAGGATGTTCACGCGCGCGAAATACCGCGCGATCATGATCGCGTTGACCGCAGTAGCCAGCGCCGCGACCAGCGAAAAAGCCGTCCCCCGCCAGTCGACGTTGCCTACAGACGCGCCCAGCATCGCGGCGATACCGGCAAACGCCAAACCGATCGCGAACAGTTTCGCCAGACTCACCCGTTCGATACGGAGGATGATCACCAGAACCGCGATGATCACCGGAAAAGTAAAAAAAAGGAGCGAAGCGAGACCGACAGAGATGAACTCGACTGCGCCGATGTTGCCGTAGGTCATCACGGCCATGAGGATGCCGTTCGAGATCACAAGGGGGATCAGGCTTCGCGGCAAGGACCAGGAATGGCCGGCGATCTTGACGACGGCAGCCAGCACCACCACCACGATGATCGAACGGAATCCCGCCACCAGGATTCCGCTGGCTCCTGCGTCGTAGGCGTATCGTGATACGGCGACCGCCGTACCGAAAAGCACGCCGGCCAGGAGCGCTGAGATGAGGCCTATTGCTTGGCTTCGGTCGTGTTCCATGCCTTATCGTTTTTGCAGCCACCTGCGCATGGGCCGGATCATCGCAAGTTCAGACCAGTTCGGCGGCCGCCGAACAATTGCTCGCACCAGCGACCTGCATCTGCTGGAAGAACCGGGGGAAGCGTGACAAGCTGAAAAAAACGACGGAGAACACCATGCCTGCCTACTTGATTGCGCGCGTCGAAATCTCGGATCCGGAGCGGTATTCCAGTTATACGGCTGTCAGTCCCGGGGTCGTCGAAAAGTTCGGCGGACGCTTCATCGTTCGCGGTGGTGACGTCGTTACCTTGGAAGGGCCCGAATCCAGCGCACGCTGGATTGTCGTCGAATTTTCTTCGGTCGAAACGGCCCGGAAATTTTATGACTCGCCCGATTATACGGCCGCACGAGCGCTCAGAGCCGGGGCGGCCGAAGCCGAGTTTGTCGTTCTGGAAGGCTACGTGCCTTTTTAGCAACGGCCTCTCAAGGTTCGAGCAAAACACCCGGATTCAATATCCCGTTGGGGTCGAGCGTGCGTTTGACCGCGCGTAAGGTTTCGCCGAATAGTGCCGGTCGCTGTCTCGCCCAAGCTTCTGCGTGCAAGCGTCCAACGGCGTGATGGTGGGTCACCGTGCCGCCCGCGTCCACCAAAGTCGCGGTGGCCTCATCCTTGATGGTGCGCCACACTTCCTGCTCACCGCCGATCGGCACGACCCCGCTGAAGGAATAGTAAGGCGCCGGCCCGTCAGGGTAGACGTGCGTGAACCGGCACGACAGCATCGCGCTGTCGCCGAGCGTTTCCTTGAGTACCCGACCCACGCGTTCCCGCACGACGGCGTCGAATTCCGGCCACTTATCCCAGGTGACTGCCGTCTCGAAGGTATCGGCGAGCAGGCCGAGCCCGGCGGTCAATCCCGCATTGACGCCGATGAAGGCATTCCGCCAGGCGCCGACCGCGCCCTCGCGCCCCGTCGTGTTGCCCTTGCCATCGTCGACCCGGATCTCCTCGTCGTCGATGATGCCGCCGAATTCGCGCGCGATCGCGACCGCCTCCCTGACGTAAGAACCCTGAGGCACATCCGCCGATTCGAAACCGATGATGATCAGTGACTGGATGCCGTCCAGGCCCGCGTTGTTACCGGCTTCGACCGGATCCAGGATCCGCAGGTTGGCCGGCCACAGTTTCGCCTGCACGATATGCCGCATAGCGGTCGTTCCGGCTTCCCAGGTGCCAAACGTGACGCCGGCCGTGGCGCGAAACAGGGGACGTTTCTGCAAGCGCAGCCAGCACTCACTGATGATCCCCAGTATGCCTTCCGATCCAATTACCAGGCGATCCGGGCTCGGCCCCGCGCCGCTGCCGGGCAGCCGTCGCGTCTCGAACCAGCCGGCGGGGGACAGCATGCGGGTCGATTCGACGAAATCGTCGATGTGCGTGTGATTAGTGGCGTAATGTCCGCCCGAACGGGTCGCGACCCAGCCGCCGACGGTCGACCATGGAAAGCTTTGCGGAAAGTGCCGCAGGGTCAGCCCGCGCGGCTTCAACGCCGCTTCGAGATCCGGGCCGAGAATGCCTGCCTCAAACCGCCCGGCGCGGGACACTTCATCAACTTCGAGCACGGCGTTCAAATTGTCGAGATCAATGGTCACCGCCCCGTCTGATCCATCGGGGACGTTCACACCCCATACGACCGAGGTGCCGCCTCCATAGGGAATCGCGATATAGCCCTGGCCGTCGCACCATTCGAGCGTGGCTTCGAGTTCATCTTCACTGCGAGGATGCGCGACGACGTCCGGCGGGCTGACGAACTCACCGCGCATCGCGGTCAGCAGTTCGACCGGGTGCCCCCCGTAAGTGTGTGTCACGCGGTCCGCGTGATCGGTCGATATCCAGCCGTCGAATCGACTCGGAATGTCGATTCTTGGCGGCGTGAGTTCGATTTCTTCGATCGGGGGAATACGGGGCGGCGTGACCAGTTGACCGAGGCGGCCGGCGAGCCGCTTCGCGGCGGCCGCGCGTTCCTCGTCGCTCGGCTCGTCGGAAACGTAACCCCAGGTCCAAAAACTGCGTCGTTCCGCGCGTGCCGCCATCATTCATCCCCCCATTCGTTCGAAAACCAGAATACGACACCGCCCGTACGCGCGCCAGGGAGAGCGGCTTGTGAAATGAGCGCCGCGTAGCCGTGCCTCTACGCGTGGTGGCGCAACAGTAGCAGCGCATCGAGTCATCACCTTCAAAACACAGACAGCTTGGTATATAAGGGAACCATGGCCGATAAAGACGGAGGACAAGGGATGCTACGCGTCAACAAAGTACCGTTCGAGCAGGTCGACCCGGATCTGCAGAAAACCATGCTGGAGAGCGACGAAGCACTCGGCGGATCGGAATGGATCCAGGTGTTCGCCCAGACGCCGGATCTCTACAAGACGTTCGTCGACTTTTATTACACGCACATCATGACCGATGCCTACGGCATCAGCGTGAAGCTCACCGAACTCGTGCGCCACAAGGTCGCGCAGATCAATGAATGTCATCTCTGAATGAGCGCCGTGTATGCCTCGGCGAGGCATCAAGGATTGACTGACGAGATGATTAAGGCGCTTCCAAATTACCGCGAGAGTGACTTGTTTTCGGCGCGTGAGAAAGCGGCGCTGCGATTTGCCGATACCCTGGCCCGGGATCACCGGCAGGTTTCCGATGATTTGTTCGACGAATTGCGCGAGCATTTCAGCGAACCTGAAATCATGGCGCTCGGGTGGCGCATGGCGATCTTCATCGGCTACGGACGCTTGGTGTTCGCAGTCGGACTCGAAGGCGTCGGCAAGCTGTGTCCCCTCTCATTCGCGCATGACGAAATGCAAGTGCAGGCCAAAACATAAGAAACCTCCGAATAAGTCCTATCGGCGATGAAGGTCGCTATTGATATCGGCGGTACTTTCACCGACATCATTACAGTCGATGACGGGGGCGTGATCGCTACAAACAAGGTCTCGACGCGGCCCCGAGATCTCTCGCAATGCTTTCTGTCCGCGGTCGAGGTCGCCATCGCCTCGGCAGGCAGCGCCTCCAGGGCGCCGCAAGAACTCCTCTACAGCACGACGCTCGCGTTGAATTCACTACTCACCCACGCGTTGCCGCCCATCGGGCTGATCGTCAACCGCGGGTTTCGAGAAATTCTCGAAACCGCCCGCCTGCCGTTACCGGTGCGTGACGAGAACGAGACGCGGCAGCCGCTGGCAAAACGGCTGGTTTCACTCGAACTCGTCAACGAAATCGGGGCGCGGCTCAACGCTGACGGCTCGGTGCGCGCGGCCGTCGACGAGCAGGAGGTCGCAGCGCTTGCCGAATGGTACCGCGATCGCTCGATATCGATCGTCGTTGTGTCACTGATGCACAGCTATCTCGACCCTGCGCAGGAACGACAAGTCGCGGCGGTCTTTGCGCGCGCGGCGCCCCGCATCGAGGTCGTTCTGTCAACCGAGGTGCTGCCTGAACTCCGCGAATACGAACGTACCCTCGCCGCGTGTTTGAATGCCTGCCTGATGCCTGCGATGAAAGACCACATCGAATCCGTCATGAACGAGGGCGAGCTGGCGCGTTCACCGCTGCTGGTCATGAAGTCCTCAGGCGGACTCGCGAGCGCGCGCCGCGCGATGAAAAAGCCGCTGACGACAGCCCTGTCCGGACCGAGCGCCGCGGTGGTCGGCATGGTCTGCCTCGGCGCCCGGATCGGCTACGAAGATATCATTACGCTCGACATCGGCGGTACCTCGACTGACGTGGCGCTGGTGCAGCACGGACGGTACGCATTGACGACCTACGGCGAGATCGCGGGATTTCCGTTCAAGACGCCGATGATCGACGTGCTTACCATCGGCGCCGGCGGCGGCTCGATCGCTTCGCAGGGCAACGACGAGCGCTGGCGGGTGGGGCCGGGGAGCGCGGGCGCGGACCCCGGCCCGGTGTGTTACGGACACGGGGGTGATCTCGTTACGCTCACCGACGCCCAGATCGTACTGGGACGGCTTCCCGGGGCCCTGCTCGGCGGCTCCCTGCCGCTGAATAAGGACGCCGCCGCCGCCGCGCTCGCGTCATTCGGTCAAAGTCGCGGCCTTGATGCCGTGCGCTGCGCGCGTGGCATTCTCGAGATCGCCACCCACAACATGTGCGGCGCGATCCGACGGATCTCTGTTCAGCGCGGCCACGATCCCAAGGACTATGTGCTGTTTGCGATGGGCGGCGCCGGACCGCTGCACGCAGCCGATCTCGCGGTGCTGCTAGGCATGAGGACGATCGTGGTGCCGCCGCAGCCGGGACTCGCCGCCGCGCTCGGCTTGCTGGTGGCAGACGTCAAAGACGATTTCGTACAGGCCTTCGGGCTGCACGAAGACGCCTTGGATGTCGAGCGGGCGCAGGCGATCTTCGCTACGCTCGAAGACGCCGCCTTGCTCTTTCTGGCCGATGAACGCGTGCCGGAGATCCGTCGGCGCGTACAGCGGCACATCGATATGCGCTACGCCGGCATGTCGAACGAGATCACCGTCGAAATCGCACCCGGCCCGATTACCGAAGCCTTGCTGCGGCAGGCGATCGACGCCTTCCACGACCAGTTTCACCGGCTGAGCGGTCATTCTTATGCGGGCCGGGAGACGGTGGAACTCGTCAATCTGCGCGCCACGGCAATCGGCGAGCGCGCCAGGCCGGACGTCCTGAACCGCCTCCCAAAGGCCGATCGAAAACCTGTACCCCGTGCCCACCGCGAAGTGGCCTATCTCGATCATCCGACGTTTATTGACAGCCCGGTGTACGTCCGCGACAGTTTAGGAGCCGGCAATACCATCCGTGGGCCGGCAGTCGTTGAACAATACGATTCCACGATCGTCATACCGCCCGATTTCACCGCTGAAATCGACGAGTTCGGAAATATGATGCTGCGGCCCGGGTAAGTCAGGAGGGGATATAGATGAGTTGGCGCATTGCGGTCGACATCGGCGGCACCTTCACGGATATCGTTGCGCTGGAGGAATCAAGCGGCACGCTTCATCTCGCCAAGGTACCGAGCACGCCAGAAGATCCCGCCAACGGATTCATCAACGGCATCGAGCACATCACCGAAAAGGCGGGTATTCCCCCGGCGGACATCGCCGCCGTCTTTCACGGAACGACCGTCGCCACCAACGCCATCCTGCAGCGCAAGTATTCTCAACTCGGATTGATCATCACCAAAGGGTACCGCGAAGCACTGGAGGTCGCGCGGCAAACCGTACCGGGTGAGTTCGGCGACATCACCTGGTGGATCAAACCGGAACGGGTGGTGCCACTAGAACTCGTGCGCGAAGTGAATGCGCGACTCGACGTCGAGGGCCACGTCGACCAACCGGTAGACGCCGACGAAGTGCGCTGTGTAGCACAAGAGTTCAAGGCGCTCGGGATCAGCGCGGTGGCCGTGTCGCTACTGCATTCCTATCGCGATCCGGTACAAGAGCAGGAAATACGCGGCATCATCGAAGAAGTCTATCCCGAATGTTTCATCTCGATATCGTCGGATATTCTCCGTGAATATCGCGAGTATGAACGCACCAACACGACCTGTCTGAACACCGCGCTGATGCCGCTCCTGTCGAGCTATCATGAGAAGCTCGAACAGTATTTGAAAAGCCGGGATATCGACGTGCCGTTCTACATCATGCGATCGAGCGGCGGCCTGGCCCAGGCAGAAGAGATTTCGCGCCTGCCGATCGCCGCTGCGCTTTCGGGTCCCGCGGCGGGCGTTATCGCAGCTTCGCACTTCGGCAAGCTGAGTGGTTACCCGGATGTCATCTGCTTCGACGTCGGTGGCACCTCGGCGGACATCTGCCTGGTCGAAGACGGCGAACCGCGCATGCTGACCGAGGGCCGGGTGGACATCTACGACGTCAAAACGGCGATGATCGACATTCACACCATCGGCGCGGGCGGTGGTTCGATCGCATGGCTCGCGGGCGGGCGCAGCCTCAAGGTTGGGCCGGACAGCGCCGGCGCCGAGCCCGGACCGATGTGCTACGACCGCGGCGGCGACAAACCGACCGTGACCGATGCGAACCTGGTGCTCGGACGCATCACAGAGTCACTTGCGGGCGGCGGCATCCAACTGAACCGCGCCAAGGCGGTAGAGGCGATCGCGAGTATCGCCAAAGAACTCGATCTCACCTTGACGGCGGCGGCCGACGGCATCCTGCGCATCGCCATCGAAAATATGGCGGCCGGGATCCGCACGGTGTCGGTCAAGCGCGGCCGCGACCCACGCGATTATGCGCTCGTTGCCTTCGGTGGCGCGGGTCCGCTCCATGCCTGTTACCTCGCCGATTGGCTGGACATGAAGACCGTCATTATTCCGCCTAGCCCCGGGGTGACTTCGGCATACGGCCTACTCCTGACCGACGTCCGCATCGACCTCGTCCACACCGACGTGCAACGTGAGGATCGGCTGGATCCGGAGCGGGTCACCGGCGAACTCGAAGTGCTGGAATCTCAGGTGAGAGAGCGCCTGACCAAGGAAGGTTTCGAAGGAGCGGGAATTGAGTTGCGGCATTTCGTCGACATGCGTTATGGCGGACAGGCTTACGAGATCCGTATCCCCCTGGCCCGGACGGGCGGCAGCAGCCTGCCGAGGGAAGCGCTGGAGCAATCGATCGCTGATTTTCATATCAGCCACCGGGATCTGTACGGCTATTCTTACGAAGGAATTGAGCTCGTCGAACTGGTCAACGTCGGCGTCACCGGGCTCGGCCTTCTGAAACGCCCACAGATCCCCGAGCTCGAAAGATCGGACGCGCGCCCGGATGCGGCGCTAAAGCAAGAGACGGACGTGTTCTTCCCACAGAGCGGCGGGACGCTGAAATGTCCCGTGTACAACCGCTCGGGACTCGGTGCCGGCAGCGAGATCAATGGACCCGCCATCGTCGAACAGTACGATTCGACCACGGTCGTCAATCCCGGTTGGGCCGGGCTGGTGAACGAGTGGGGTACGCTCGTTCTTCGTAAAACGGATCCCTGAGGTTTGCAGCCAGCGCGATATGAGTTCGTAGTAGAGAATGAATCACGAGGATTAAAATGACCGAAAAAGAGTTTTCACCCAGTTATTACGAGAAAGAAAACGAAGAGGCCGCGTTCGCGGACTATGCGCCGTTCCGCTACGGAACGGTTGAGCCCACATCGGCCGATGTCGAACGCATCCGCAAGGCGCGCGTCGATCTCGATCCCATTCTCGTCGACATCGTCGACGGCGGCATCGAGGCCGCCGTGATGGAAGCCGAAGCGGCAGTCGAACGCACGGCGCGCTCGACCATTATTCGCGAACAGCATGACTACCGCGCGTCCTTGAACACCCTAGATTGCCTCTCAGTGTCGCGCGTCTCGTGGGCGGCGACGGCGGATCCCATCCGCATGAAGTTTCCACTCGAGGAGATCCGCGAAGGTGATGTGTTCATTTACAACGATGTCTTCGGATCGGCCGGTACCATCGGGCACCTGCCGGACTATTGCGTCGTGACGCCCATTTTCTGGGAAGCGCGCCTCATCGGGTTTGCGCAGATCTTCGGTCACGTAAACGACGTCGGCGGCCGCATGGCCGGATCCTGGCCGAATACGTCGACCAGCATCTTCGAGGAAGGCACGATCTGCCCGCCCGTGAAGCTGCACGCCGAGGACGTACTCAACGACGGCCTCTACGACGTGCTGCTGCGCAACAGCCGCTTCCCGGACGACCTGCGCGGCGACATCGATGCCTTTGTCGGCGCCAACGAGATCATCCGCCGGCGCGTGGTGGAACTGTGCGAGCGTTTCGGCGTCGACAGGGTCGAAGCGGCCTTCTACGAAATCATCGAACGCTGCGCCGAGGTCGTACGCGACAAGGGCTTGCCGTTTTTCCCGGAGGGGGAATTCGTCGGCGAAGATTTCGTCGAGTCCGACGGACTGACCCTCGATAAGCCGGTCAAGTTGCAGATCACCGTGCGCAAGTACCCCCACAAGATGATCCTCGATTTCGAGGGTACGAGTCCGCAGGCGAAGGGGCCGGTGAACTGGGCGCTCGACGGGAGGCACTACTCGAAATGGCTCGGCGCCTTCTTCAAGGCGCAGATCCCGGGCATCATTATCAATGAAGGGGTGACGGATGTTTTTCGCTGTCGCGTTCCCAAACGCACGGTGCTGAGCGCCGAGTTTCCGGCGCCCGTCGTCTCACGCATGGCCTGCATGCTCCGCATGATCAGTTGTTACACGGTGGCGCTGGCCAAGGCCTTTAACGGCGAAGTCGTGGCCGACATGCAGACCATTCAGATCTACGGACTCTACGGCGAGGACTTCGAAGGAAACTTGTTCCTCATGCGCGAGATCTTCGGCGCGGGCTCTGGCGCGCGGCCCTATGCGGACGGAACCGATGCCGTGGACCTCGTGCCTTATTCCAAGAATCTACCCGCTGAATTCATCGAGCAGCGCTTTCCAGTCAAGGTCGAAAGGGTCGGTCTTGCCATCGATTCCGGCGGCGCCGGTAAGTACCGCGGCGGTCTTGGTTACATCAAGGAGTTGCGCACGCTGGTCGACGGCCACTACACCATGGTGACCGAGCGCACGGCGTTCGCCTGTGTCGGGATCAAGGGCGGCCGCTGGGGCGCGCCCGGTTCGTCGATCAGGAACCCGGGCACTGACGATGAAGAGCACGTCTTCTTCAGTCGGGACGCCGTACCTGTCAAAGCAAACGACTTGATCCGCTTGACCACACCGGGCGGCGGCGGTTGGGGCGATCCGCTGGAGCGCGACATCGAACTGGCGCGCATGGACGTTATCCGGCGTCTGGTCTCTATCGGTAGCGCGGAAAAACACTACGGCATCGTCATGGACCCGGACACCCATGAAGTCGACGTGACCGCAACTGAGAAACTCAGAAAGGAAATCGCCGAAGAGCGCGGCCCCGTCAAGTTGATCGACCGAGGCCCCTACGCGGAAACCCTGATCAAGAAGGGGCTTATCGAAGTCAGCGATCCCGAACTCGAATGTACGCGCTGCGCCGACGACGCCGTGCTCGACCATTACTGGAAGGATCTCTACAAGTACACGGCAAATCCGAATCATTGAGAACGACAACGGGTCCCGAATCCGAGAAATGACGACGCGACCAACAGACCGCACCAGGCGCCGCAGGCAGACCCGCAACGCGGCGGACTATCTCTTCGGCAGCCCCGCTCCCTCGAGCGAGCGTCTGGTCCACGGGCTCCTGCCCCTCATCGAATTGCTGGACGCGCAGGGCCATGCGGTCGAACCGATTCTCGCTCATGCGGAGATCCCACGCTTCGCTCTGGAGGAGCCGGGCTATCGCATCCACGTAGATCAGGAAATCAAGTTCACCCGCCGCGCATTGGAACGTTTGAAAGTTCCGGCCGCGGGCCTCGTCGTTGGTCAGCGCTACGATGTCGCGAGATTCGGCGTGGTCGGGCTCGCCGCGTCACGGGCGCCTAACTTGCGCGAATTTCTCCGCACGACGCTCTCCTACCCGTCACTCGCCTGGGGACCGGTCGAGCTTTCGGTGTGGCGTGAGGACGCCGAAGAAATCCTCGTGCTAGAAGAGATCAGCGGCCTCGGCGATTGTGGTCCGTTTTTTATGGAACGCGATCTCACCGTGACACTCGCCGTATTGCATAGTGTTTTCGGGCCGCAGCTACGACCGACGTGCGTCCGATTCCGGCATATGCTCCCGCCGGATCTGGATGCCTATGCCGCCTTCTTCGGATGCACGGTGGAGTTCGGTGCAGCGACGAACGAGATACGGTTCGCAAGACACCTATGGGATACCGCCTCGCCGCAGGCCGATGCAAGGGCGTATCGCTTCCTCGAGAGTCAATGTCGATCTACAAATGACGTACTGCTCAAACCTCTTAACTATGCGGACATAGTCAGGAGTCGTCTTAGAAGCGCGACACCAATCCCATCGCTGCCTGTTCTCGCCGCTACGCTGTACTTGACGGAGCGCACATTACAGCGGCGTCTCGAATCGGAAAACACCAGTTACTCAGCGGTGTTGAAGGAGGTACGGGTCGAGCGAGCGCAGGAATTACTCGACCGCACCGATCTGATTCTGCGGGAAATCGCCTCTCACCTCGGCTTCATGGACGCCGACACCTTCTCGCGCGCGTTCAAAGAGTGGACGGGCATTTCGCCCACGCAGCATCGAAACCGCCGCTAGACTTCCGTTTCAAAATACGAGTCAGCATTCGATTTGCCCGCCGGCGGACTCCTACGGAGAACTCCCGAACGTAGGAGCCCGGTTGCGGGCGAATAGCCTTCCGCTGATAGCAGCAGAAAATCTCACCACGCTTTGAACTGGTTTCCCGGAGTCGGTCCGGCCGGCAGCCACGCCCTTTCTGGCCTGTTATTTTTTTAACATTTCGTAACGATTTCGGGATGCTTCGGCAACCCTGAGAACTGGTTCGCATTCCGATCACTCGATATGTGGCGAAAGTCACACTCCGGCCGTATTTCCCTCCAACCCGATCGCCCACCGACTACGCTTTAGCTCAAGGAGTGACTGATCAATCGACCGATGCAGATAGAAATACGGGAGCTATCGCAAATGGAACAGGTCCCCAACACGAAACTCAAGATGCTCAGGGCTGTCGCATTCGCAGGTTTCGCGATGCTCGTCGCGAGCTGTACGACGATGAGCAAAGCGCCGACAGATCTCGATACGTCTGCGCAGCAATCGAGTAACGATCGCTCCCGGGCCGAACGCGTATTCCTCTATCAAAGCCGCATCGCCAATCAATTGCTCGACTATTATCCGCTGGTCGAAGTCTTCGAGCAGGCCGACCCAACGTTGATCGCCGCCGAAGCGCGCATGACGGAGTCCTGCGGCCATTTGACCCGGGCGGTACTGGCCCACTTGGAAGGAAACGAACCGTCCTTGGGTCTCAAGTTCAAGGTTATGAACAGCATCGATGAGTGCGAGCGCTCTGCACGGAAGGTAGAGCAAATGCTGAAAGCCACCGACGTCGTAGACGCCGCCGCGGATTCAATCTAAAGACAGGCGTGGTTTCCGTGGCACGCCGGGCGCCGGTTGCTTCATTCTCGTCCCCGAACTTGCAATAATCGCTTCCTGTCTTAGGCGCTGAGCCCAGACAGGATATTCGCGATCGACGTGCCCGTGGCGGAAGCGCGTATAAGCCCGCGCGTGCGTTCTCTATCGAACATCTATCGAACATCTATCGAACATCCATTTGATACACATCCTGTCTGAAACCGGAGAATCCAGGTCGCGGGCCGTCCGCATGGGCGTCGCATTCGTTGTCTGCATATGGCCGGGCATCGAGGTGCGGGCGGATGCGTCGCTGGAAGTTAGCGAACCGGGCATGCTCATTGAAATCGGGCGTGCCCTCTTTTTCGATACCAATCTATCTCGAAACCGCGCTCAATCCTGTACGTCCTGCCACGACCCGGCGCGGGCCTTTACCGATGGCAGGGACAGCGGCGTCGACGGCGCTGTCTCACTCGGCGACGATGGCAAATCACTGGGCGATCGCAACGCACCGACCACGGCTTACACATTCATGGGTCCGGATTTTCACCGCGACGAAAGCGGCCGCTACGTCGGGGGCTTTTTTCTCGACGGGCGCGCTGAGACACTGGCAAGGCAGGCGCGCGAACCTTTTTTCAATCCGATCGAGATGGGCTTATCCGACGAAGCCGAACTCGCGGCAAGGGTGAGGGACAACCCGGATTACGCGCGAATGTTCAAAGAACGCTTTGGAGACGCTGCATTCGACGATGACCGACAGTTGGTTGAGGCGGTCATTCAAAGCATTAGCGCGTTCGAAAGAACGCCATTCTTCGCCCCCTTTAATTCCAAGTACGACCGTTACCTTCGCGGCACCTACGAAATGACAGCGCTCGAATCGACCGGTCGCAATCTGTTCTTTTCGCCGTTGACGAATTGCACGACCTGCCACCTGTTCAATACCTCGTCCATCAACCCGCAAGAGACGTTTACGAGTTACCGCTACCACAACATTGGTATTCCAGCGAACGCGGCGGTGAGGCAGAAAAACGGACTGGGCACCGACCACCGCGATCCCGGCTTGCTCGCCAACCCGGCCGTCGAAAGCCCGGATCTTGCCGGCAAGTTCAAGGTGCCGACCCTACGCAACGTCGCCGTGACCGGTCCGTATATGCACAACGGTGTATTCAAGGACTTGCGTACTGCGATACTTTTCTACAACAAATACACGGTGTCGAACGAAAATAGCCGGATGAACCCCGAGACCGGACGGCGCTGGCGTAAGCCCGAATTCGGAACGTCCGTCGATCGCGATCTATTGCACGAGGGACAGCCGATCGACGATGACCGGCTCGAGGCCTTGATCGCCTTTCTGAAAACCTTGACCGATAAACGCTACGAAACGCTGCTAGAAAACTAAAAAAGCACCGGGGCCGCGGCGTCACGTGTCGCCTGATAAGGATCGCTTCTGGCGGACGCGTCTCGACGGCTCCTTGAGCAAGCCGCCGACGCCCATGCCGGCGATCTCGGCCCCACTGACGGGGAGCCTCGCGAACAAACGCTGCAGCACCCAGTCGAATCCATTCAACGCGGGCGATCGGGCGCATCCCGGCAGGCCTACGACGTCCACCTCGTCCACCCGTCCCAGAAGCAACATGTTGCCGGGCTCGACCGGCATGCCAAAATAGGTCACCTCACCACCCGCTTCGACAATCGCCTGCGGGATCACATCGCCGCGATCCACGATTGCCGACGCGCCGAACAAAAGCAACAGGTCGCAGTCGTTTTTCAGATGCGCTTGCATGGTCTCGGCAACATTTGCAGCATCGTGACGGCAAACTGTCTTTTCACTGATCGTCCCGCCAAGTCCCTGCAGCCGAGCTTCGAGCACCCGAATGGTTTTTTCCAGTCCGCTGAATTTGACCGTGGGCAGCTCGGAAAAGACGACCCCGACCGTGCGTGGCTGAAAAGCCTGAACGCGGACGGGCGCGCCGCTATCCCTGATGACCTGCGATACCCTCGACAAGTTCACTTCAGCCGCGGCGAACGGAACGATCTTTATCGTCGCGATTAATTCATTCTCGTAGACGATCCGGTACGGCGGCAAGGTTGCTATCGTGATATCTTCGTGAACCGCGTTGATCTCGTGAATCGCGGCGGCGTCAATCAGGCAAAGCCCATCGAATCGCGCAAACACGTTAACCCGCCCGGTCGAAGCGTCTGCGACGCGTAGGCTGTCGTTTCTAAGCCCACAGCCAATGACATCCGCGGCGACGTCTTCCGGGACATCGCTTTCCTCTAAACGCGCGCCGACAATGCGCTCCAAGCCCGCAGTGCGAAAACGCTCGATATCGTCTGCGTCGAGTACGCGGCCTTTCGCCGTCTTGCGCTTGGCGACCTTGACCGAATGGCCGAGTACGGCGCCCTCGGCTTCGTCGAGCGGAATCTCACCAAACTTCATGATGTTTCTTCGCGTAGGGCTAGTCAGTTCGGCAACGGCGAGATGCCTATCCGAATGGGAATTTCTTCAAAATCGTCGGCCAATAAGAATTTCAAGACGATGCGGCACTTCCTTGCCGGCAACGGAGCGCTTGAATCGCCCGCAAGCAGGTTCCCAGGTTTGCAAATTTGTAGAAGCCACTGTTGTAATCGAATTGTAAGTGGTCTCGTAAATCGGAGCACGATTTAAGGAACCTCTGAATAAGTTATGGTGCGGGTGAATGGTGCATGAAATCGTGCGGATCAAGGCACGAATCGCAGGCCGTAGCGGGGACTATGGGCAAGATTCATAACGCCGAGCTCCGCGATTTCAGGCGCAAGAGCAGGTGTGCCATAACTTATTCAGAGATTCCTTAGGTGACCTTGGTAACGTTCCGCTTCCAGCTTGCACGAAACTTCGACGCGGTCTGGGCCCCCACCTTGGTATCCCATTCCGCACCCGCGGGGGTCTTCAACCACTGTTCGAATTCCGCATTGTCCTGAAACCGTTTCCACGGCAGCGTGGCCCACGATTCGTGCTCGATCGGCCGGTCCCAATGGCCTTCATTCAAATAGGCGTCACACAATTCTTCCTGAGAGGGATAATCGCGTATGCCCCAGGGCACTCCCATCGGGGCGTCGGTGTGCACCAGAAATAGGCAGCCGCGCCGGGTTGCGAACGGCCCGTGCCACCATTCCTGGGGGTGACTACACGCGGACCCCGGGCCCATCACGCCTTCGTCGGCGATGAAGATGTCGCCCTCGAGCAGGAATAACTCTTCCCAGCATTCATGATGGTTGTGCTCGAACGGCGTCGCCATGCCGGGTGCCATGTACTCCAGACGCAGGTGGCCACCGGGACCGCCCTCGTAGCCATCGCCGTGTGGATCCGGCAACCTCAAGGGCTTGTGCATGATGCTATGCGAGGTCGGGACGCTCTGGCGCCATTCGAGATCCGGCACCCGCAACACGCGATTCTGTGTATACGGCGGCGGAAAGGCGGGAATGTTCGGATTCCAGTACACGAAGCCCAACGCGCCCGCTTCAGAACTCGCTTCGCCGCCACCCCCCCCTGGGGCACGTGGACGTAGCCGCTCGGACCGACGCGTTCGCCGTTGAAGCTCAAATCCCCGCGCATGATGAAGAATTCAATGGAGCCTTCCGCGTCGTCAAGCTGCTTGCTCCATCCCGGCGGTATCTCGACGATCAATGACTCTGCGTCGCAGAGCGAATCACGGCTCATGAGCGCACCGGGAATGCCCGCAACCGCAGGGGGGCCGTCGACCGGCTTGCGGGCGAGATCCATGAAATTGTAGAACTGGGGATTTTCGCGCGGGCAATGTTCGTTGCTCATGAGACGCTCCTCACCACAGTAAGTCTGGGTGACATTGAATCTTCGATCAGGCCGGCGATCATTTTCAAATCTTCGGCTTGTAACAGTTTCTGGCGCACCATTTCACTCACCCTTGAAGACCGGTTCGCGTTTTTCGATGAATGCGGTCATGCCTTCTATCTTGTCATTGGTAGCAAATGCCAGGGCTACCGCTTCGGTTTCGAATCGAAGCCCGTTGTCCAGGTCCATCTCGATTCCGGTATTCAATGCGACCTTGGCCTGTCGGATGGCGAGCGGCGCCTTAGCCGCGATCTTGCTAGCCAGCGCCTGCGCCTCGTTCATGAGATCTTGCGGCGTGTAGACATGATTGACGAGGCCATAGCTCAGTGCCATTTCAGCCGTGATCATTTCACCCGTGTAGACCATCTCCCGCGCCCGTAGAAGCCCGATCCGGCGTGCCAGCCGCTGGGTACCGCCAAATCCCGGGATGACGCCGAGATTGATCTCGGGCAGCCCGAACTTCGCGTTCGTCGACGCCAGGATTAAATCGCAGGCCAGAGCGAGTTCGGTACCGCCCCCCAGGGCATAGCCGTTGACGGCCGCGATGACGGGGATCGGAAGGTGTTCGAAGCTGCGCAGCACGCTCAGGCCGTGGGTGGCGAATTCCTTTTCGTCAAAAGCCGACATCGTCACAAGAGAGTTAATGTCGGCGCCTGCAATAAAGGCTTTTTCGCCGGCGCCGGTAATGATCAAACATCGAATGTTGTCATTGCTGCGAACCACGCCGATACCGCGTTCGATTTCCTCCATCGTCTGCGGGTTCAGCGCATTCAGGCGCTGCGGTCGATTGATCGTCAGGGTCGCAATCGGGTCATCGATCGTTACGATGATGTTCTGGAAATCCATGGAACGGCTCCGAATGAATCTAATCGCCAGTGGGTGATGATGCCTTTACGTTTTCTATCGTTCGTCGAACTCTGTTCTTCTCGTCTTATTCAACTGACCCGGGCTTTACGACTCAAGTCGCACATGGGTAACCGCTCTAGCTTCAAACCGACGACGCCTTCAGACCTTGGTTTGTGTGCAACTATAAATGAAATTCGTGTCCACCTAAAAGGCGACGCGCGCTTGCCGAACGCGCTCGGGGCGCCCGAAATCGACCCCTATGCCTTGCCATCAAGCAGTGTCTTCACGAGGGCCAGAAGCTGCATGTCCGCGCCGGGCGGCCCGACGATTGAGACGCCCATAGGCAGGCCCTCGTGCTCGGCCAGGGGCAGGCTTACCTGGGGCAGGCCGCCGAGCCCGGCGATACACAACAGGCACATAGCCTGAGCCCGGTATTCGACCTCGAGCTTGTCGAGCGGCTCGCCTTTGCGCGGCGCGACCCGCGGGGATGTCGGCAGACATAAAAGGTCGCCCGGTTCGAGCAGCTGTCGGAGCCTATCCCGAATCCCGGCGAAGGTTTCGCGTGCGGCGGCAGCGGCAGTAGTGTCGATCGAAGAAGCCCATTCCAGGCGCTCACGAATCCCGGGACCGATAGTGGGCTTGACTGCCTCGATCCACGCCTTGCGATTGGACCAGATCTCAGATCCCTGAACGACGCGGAAGACTTCGAACCAGGCTTCGAGCCCCTTCTCAGTGATTGTCCGACCCTGCCTGTCGCCGATCAGCCCCGCGAGGCGGTCAATAGATGGCTCGAGCGCATCGCGTACGCCGGGTTGCAACACGTCGAAAGCGTCCTGGACTAGAAACAGCCGTCGCGGGATTGCCGCAACAGGAGGTTCGTCGAAGAGGACACTGCCAACGCGTTCGAAACTATCCGCGTCCCGCGCAAACCACCCCACTACGTCGAACGAGGGCGCGAATGGGATCACGCCGTCCACGGCGACCCGTCCATGGGTCGGTCGGAAGCCTAAGATGCCGCAATAACTCGCCGGCAGGCGCACTGAGCCGCCGCAGTCCGTGCCGAGAGCGAAGTCCACCAGGCCGCCGGCGACGGCCGCAGCCGAACCGCTCGAAGATCCGCCGGGGATCCGGTCGGGCGCAAAGGTGTTGAGCGGCGTTCCATAATGGTAGTTCTCGCCGGACAGGCTGTAGGTCAATTCGTCGCTCAAGGTCCTACCAACCATATCCGCGCCAGCACTCAACAATGCACTGATTGTACTCGCCGTGACCGCTTCGGGCGGGTGGGTTTCAAGCCAGTCCGGATTGCCGAAACCGGTGGCGTGTCCCGCGATGTGAAAAACATCCTTGACTGCAAAAGTAAGACCATCCAGCACGCCCGTACCCGTGTGACCGAGAGCAACGTGATTGTCACGACAGAAAGCGCCGCAGGGATCGTTCGGAATATTGCGGGCATTCGAAATCATGCTTTCAAGTTGCGGAGAATCGGTGCAGCTTACGGCCGGTGCAGGGTCGCTGCTTCCCGCGTAAATGTGAGACGGCCGCGTTTGAACCCCCACAATGGCTGCACCAGCTCGGCAACGGCTGATGCGCGATTCTCGCAGTCGAGAACGACCAGATCCGCAGCTTTACCCTCGGCGATGCCATAATCTTCGAGCCGCATTAATGCCGCAGAGCGGGTCGTGATCATCCGGAAACATTCGATGACTTCTTCACGCGTGCCTACATGACAAATATTGGCATAGAGGTTGGCCATGCGAAGCAACGAACAATCACCGAATGGCGTGAAGGGGTTCAACACGTTATTCGTCGACAGGGAGCAATTCACACCCTCTTTCAGGAGATGATGGGCCGGGGTAACACCGCGCATCACGCCGTGATCCTGGTGCCGCCCCATGAGGAATAGATCGGTGGAAGGCAGCACGGTCAGCGCGACGCCGGAGTCCGCCATGCGTTTTGCAATTTCGCGCAGACGAATCGGAGGAACAGCCGAAAGCTTCGTCACATGGCCGATCGCGACCCGGCTACCGTAATCGAATTCGTCGGTCAATTTACACACGTATTCGAGGTCCAGCGCCGACGGATCCGGCCCGAAGTCGAGGTGCATGTCGATATCGACGTCGAATTGGCGCGCCAATTCGAATATCCGATCGATCTGTCCATGCGGATCTGAATCCGTGTAAGGCGCCGCACCTATTACCTTGCAGCCATTTTCGAGCGCCGCGACCAACAATTCGTCGGTGCCCGGGTTGTTCAGCAGACCTTCCTGCGGAAAGACACAGATCTCGATATCGATAGCCCATTTATATTCGTCGATCAGCGGTCTTATGCCCTCCAGGCCGCGCAAGCCGACGACCGGATCGACTTCGAGCTGGGTTCGCATGTGTGTGGTGCCGTTGAGTATGCACGCCTCGAGCGTTTGTCTTCCTCGATCGTAGACGTCCTCCGGCGTGAACTCCTTTTTTGCCTTAGCCACCTCCTCGATGGCTTCCTCCAGATCGCCTCTCTCGGATTTGCAGCGACCGAGAATGCGCGATTTGTCGAGATGAATATGCGATTCAATGAAGCCGCTACTCACCAGCCGGCCACCGAGATCGAATTCCTGCCCTGCCGCGCTCAAATTGGGTTCGATCGCCGCGATCCTGCCTTCGTTAATCCCGATATCGATCAGCTCGTCAAACTGCTCGTCGTCGGTGCGTGCGTTTCGAAGAATGGTGTCCATCAGTGTTTACCAATAAGGATGATGCGGCGCGGTCAGCACGCGCCTCGATGAGCGCGCAGATCCACCAGGGCGAGTACGGTCTCAATCGTGGGCGTCGGCAGGTCGACCATACGCCCGAGTTCGACCACGGCCGTAACTAGCGCATCGATTTCGAGTGGTCGGCCGCGTTCGAGATCTTGCAGCATCGAAGTCTTGTGGCTGCCGACCGCCTCGGCGCCCGCGATACGTTGGTCGACGTCGATGGGAAACCGAACGCCGAGACGTTCCGCAACGGCCTGCGCTTCGAGCATCATCGCGCGTGCCACGGCGCGCGTGCCCGGCGTGCGGCAAATGACGTCGAGCGTTGCGCCTGTGAGCGCGCTGATCGGATTGAAGCTCAGGTTGCCCCATAATTTGATCCAGAGCTCGTCGCGTATTCGATTTTTGACAGGGGCTTTCAAGCCGGCGTCGCGTAGGGCTTTTGCAAGCACCTCGACGCGCTCGGTCTTCTCGCCCGACGGCTCACCCAGGGTAAATCGATCGCCTTCAATGTGTTTGATCAGCCCCGGTTCGATCACTTCACAGGACGGATAAACGACGCATCCAATCGCGCGCGCCGGACTGATCAAATCCCATTGCTTCCCGCCCGGGTCAACCGCGTCGACGCGGCGTCCTTCGTAGGAACCGGCCAGTCGATGGAAATACCACCACGGTACACCGTTGACGGCTGAAACCACCGCCGTCGTATCGTGAAACAAACAGGGCAAGCGCTCGACGATCGCCGGCACTGAATGCGCCTTCAAGGTCATGATGACGAAGTCCTGCGGGCCAAGCTCCTCGGGCGCTTCCACGCACGGTAGGGAACAGTTGATTTCGCCGCCGTCGGTTCTGATTCGCAGGCCGCGATCACGTATCGCTTGACGGTGGTCTCCACGCGCGATGAGCGAGACGTCGGCACCCGTCGAGGCCAGGCGTGCGCCCAAATAACCTCCGATCGCGCCAGCCCCATAGATGCAGATTTTCAATCGCCTTTCTCCATACGGCATCGATCACCGCGCGACAACATGGTTCACATCGACGCTGCACTAAAAAAAAGTGGGCTAAAAATACCCCGCGCGACGCAGTCGGGTTGCGCGGATGTTGCGATCGACGCCACCGCCCAATCGTTTACCGCGACAAACCGCTCTAGTGTTTCCCCGCCGAAATAGTATCGTCCTTATCCTCGGCAGAATACAATTTGCTTCTCACCCGGTGGCAAATAAACTCATGGCAAAAGAAGGGGAAATACTCTGGTCACCAAGTGACCGCTTCAAGCAGGAAACGAACGTCTGGGCGTTCATGAATTGGTTGAAAGCGCATCATGGCTATGAATTTTCGGACTACGAGGCACTGTGGGAGTGGTCGGTCGACGATATTGAACGTTGCTGGAAATGCCTGTGGGAGTATTTCGAGATCGAATCTTCCACGCCTTATGAATGCGTATTGAAAAGCCGTGCAATGCCCGGGGCGACGTGGTTCCCCGGAGCCCGGGTCAATTACGCCAGGCACATCCTGCGCCATGCCGACACAGACCCCGACGGCATGGCCTTACGCGCCCTGTCGGAAATTCGTCCGCTCGGCCAGGTCTCCTGGCGGGAACTCGCCGCCCGGACTGCGAAAGTCGCGGCCACGCTGCGCGAATTCGGTGTGCAGCCCGGCGATCGTGTCGCGTCGTTCATGCCGAACATTCCTGAAACCGTCATCGCGTTTCTCGGTGCCGCGAGTATCGGCGCCATCTGGTCGAATTGCTCGCCCGAATTCGGCACCAAGAGCGCCCTCGATCGATTTCAGCAAATCGATCCCGTTGTGTTGTTCACCGTCGACGGTTACCGCTATCAAGGCAAGGACTTCGATCGGCGCGATGCAGTCCGGGAACTCATCAGCGCCCTGCCTTCCGTAAAGCACACCATCGGTGTGTCCTATCTTTTCGCCGAGTTGGATTTCAAGCCGACGGCGAATTCGATTTCCTTCGGCCAGGTTCTTGACCGTGAAGATCCCGACCCCGAGGGCGTGTTCGAAGACGTGAGCTTCAATCATCCGCTCTGGATCGTCTATTCATCCGGCACTACCGGACTGCCCAAACCTTTTGTCCACGGACACGGGGGCATCCTGCTCGAATTGTCGAAATTCTGCACGTTGCACATGAATTTAAAGCCGAGTTCGGTCACCTTCATGTTCACGACCAGCGGTTGGATTACCTGGAATGTGCTAACCGGTTGCCTGCTGACCGGGAGTGCCGTCGTCCTTTATGACGGGAATCCCGTCTATCCCGATGCGGATGTGCTGTGGCGGATGGCAGCCGAAACCGGGACGACGTTTTTCGGCGCCAGTCCTGCCTTCGTGTCACTGATGATGGACCAAGGGATCGTCCCCGGGGAGCGCTACGATATGAGCGCCCTGGAAGGAATATTCTGCACCGGGTCGCCAGCTTCGCCGGATCATTTCGCCTGGTTTTACGACAAGGTCAAAGACGATATCTGGATCACTTCGGCCAGCGGGGGGACGGACATATCCTCGAGTTTTGTCGGTGGCTGCCCGCTGCTGCCGGTCCGGGCGGGAGAAATACAGACGAGATTTCTCGGCGCCGACGTGCATGCCTTCGACGACGAAGGCAATGAGATATTCGACGAAGTAGGTGAATTTGTCGTCACTCAACCATTACCGTCCATGCCCCTGTACTTCTGGAACGATAAAGACGACAAGCGGTATAGGGAAACCTATTTCGACATGTATCCGGGCGTCTGGAGGCACGGCGACTATTTCGTCATGAATTCCAGGGGCGGCTGTTATGTGCGAGGACGATCAGACGCAACGCTGAACCGCCACGGCGTACGCATGGGAACGGCTGAAATTTACCGGACCATAGAAGCACTGGAAGAAATCGCCGACAGTATCATCGTCAATCTCGACCTGCCGGGCGGCGCCTTCTTCATGCCTCTGTTCGTCACGATTAAAGAGGGGTTCGACCTCAACGAGGCACTGAAGGACAAGCTACGGACCGTGTTGAAATCTTATTCTCCGCGTCATGTTCCAGACGAAATTTGCGAAGTCGAATCGATCCCGTACACGCGCACGGGAAAAAAAATGGAAGTACCGGTCCGAAAAATACTCATGGGCATGTCACTCGAGGAAACCGCCTATCGGGATTCAATGGCGATACCGGAGTCCATCGATTTCTTTTTGGATTACGCGAAAAAAAACACCATCAAGTACTTTGAAATATCCTGAATCCCTGCTTCCGGGACCGGCGCCGTCAAGTCATTTGTCGTTGAGCGCTTCTGCGACCTGGTCGATACCATACGGCGATAGATGTTCGTGATCAATGAACAGTGACAGCACTGCAAACTTCGTTTCCCGCCTGGCAATCTCCTGTAGTGCGACGTCGCCGATGTCGAGGTAGCGGAATCCTGCTTGTCGAACACGCTGTTGCAAGCGCGCCTGCATTTGAGACGAGAGCGTTTCCGCATCATCGAGCAGCGTCCCGTTCGCGACCGAGTCGTCCGCCACGAGCACCACGCGCTCGGACGCTAAATGCGGCAAGGTCGTGCGCTCTCCAAAGCGGTTGCTCGTAAACGAAACGCTACGCGTGCCATAATCCCGCATGAGCGCCTCGATCTCTTCGTCCAGCGTCCTGTCGCTGTCATAAAACAGGGCCGGCGGATCGAGGGGATTGAATATGTTCGTACGCAGGTAAGTCATGGTTCTACGCAGATTCGGCTTCTGTACGAGGCAGTCGCCGTCCCGCTGATTGACCACCGATGCGGGCGTCTGCAGTTCACGATACGGTGAGTTTTCAAGGCCTGCGTCAAGTGCCATCAACTTCGGAATCAGCCGCTCCAAGTGTTCGCGGGAGAGTAGGCGCATGTACGCGGGTCCGCTATCGAGTGAGGGCGAATCGCGCAGCGCCGTTTTGATTATCCGATAGGTTTTGTACGTGAAACTGCCGTCAAATTGCTTCCAGCTCAAGATTGCGTTTGCCCCCTCGCCGATCAATAGCATAATGAGACAAATTGCGACGGCTCCAGTAGTGCCCAGGAGTACCTTTTTTAGGTGTGACATTCTTTCAGAAAATCTTTGGTCCGGGTACGGAAACACGGTGAACTCTCGTGAGATTATATGAGCGAATAACGGCGCCGCAGCAGCAGGCGCCAGCACGTCTTGGGAACGTTCACGTCGGGAGTTTGCAGGCGGTAACGCAACGAGCTTGAAACGGCATTTCGATCGAATAACGCAAAATCACAATAAAGTTCGCCGAATGAGATTTCGTATTGCACACTGGATCATGGCCCGCCGCGGGCGGGTGGGCATTGTTTTCATTATCGTCACTCTGGGGTTCATGGGCGGCTTTCCGAAAGTCGACATACGCACCGTGTTCAATCATCTCCTGCCTCAGGACGATCCGTTTGTACACGTTTATTTCGACCATCGAAATTTCGGTAACCCGTTGACCATAGCGATCATGATCAAGCGCAAGGATGGCGACATTTACCATCCTGAGACACTACAAAAAGTCTGGCAGATGACCCGCGACATCGACCTGGCGCCGGGCGTAGACCACGACCAAATCATTTCGATTTCTACCGAGAAGATGCGCTATGCGCAAGCCACTCCGTTCGGTATCGATGCCCGCCCTTTGATGGACAATCAACCGCCCCGCACCCCTGAGGAGGTCGAGGAATTTCGCCGGCGTGTCGTTAAATCACCCAATGCCAGGACTTTTTTCGTCTCCCACGACGAAACGGCGACCCTGGTCAACGCGGCCTTTCTCGACTCCATCGATTACGGCGAGGCCTATGCCTTTGCGCAGAATCTCGTAGAGCAAGCCCGCGACGACAAGCACGACGTCTATCTCGCGGGCCAACCGGTTCTTACCGGATGGGTCTACAAGTTGCAGAAACAGACTTACAAAATTTTCGCGATAACTGTCTCAGCACTGGTGATCGCGCTGGTGTTCTACATGCGCAATCTGGCCGGTGTAGTAACGCCTATCACTTGTGCTCTCGTCGCCGGGATCTGGGGCTTTGGATTCATCGGTTGGGTCGGACGGCCGATCGAACCCCTGCTGATGATCGTCCCCTTGTTACTCGTCGCGCGGTCGTTCTCACACTGCGTTCAATACACCGAGCGATACTACGAAGTACTGATGCATCTCAACGATCGGGTCAAGGCCGCGGAAGTCACCATGGGCATCATGATGGCCCCTTCGATCCTAGGCATTCTGACCGATGTCTGCGGTATCGTGTTCATCGCGATTGCGCCCATCAAGACGATGGAGAACCATGCCATTTTCTGTGGGTTCTGGGCGCTGTGGATCATTCCAACGGGAGTGTTTCTGTGCTCGATTTTGCTTTCTTATCTCCCGGTGCCGAAAAACATTGATCAGATCGTGGGCGGCAAGGGAAAAGAATCGGGAATTCACCTGCTACAGGAAAAACTATTGAACCGCATATCGCGGATAACCTTCGGCAAACCCGCCAACACGACCGCCGTGGTCGTGGCGATCGTCGGCGTTATTGCGATTTATCTCAATACGCAGATCAAGATTGGCAACCCCGTGGAGGGCAGTAATCTCCTCTGGCACGATTCGGAATTCAATACGGCGGTCCGCGCTATCAACGCGCATTTTCCGGGGACTAACACGCTCGAGATCGTACTCGAGGCGAAGGAACGCGACATCGATCACCGCGTGACGAACACGCCCGGTGTCGTCAAAACGGCAACGGAACTGCAGCGTTTGATGGAATCCGACCCCGATCTTCCGCCCCGAGCCACCTTGACCTACTCGGACTACATGCGGGAGATCAACCGACTGTTTTCCGGCGGTAATCCCAAGTGGCTGCCCTTGGACTTGACGCCGGAGGCGATTAGCGCCGCGGGTTTCGCGGTGCTGCTCGGTAGCAACGCGATCAATTTCGGACACGTCGCCGATTTCGAGTTTCAGGATTCAACGGTATCGCTCTGGTTCAAAGACAACAAGCAGGAAACGGTAGACGCCGCTCTGGCCGCGGCGAAACGCGCCGTCGATACGGTTGGCCTCGATCATCCGGAGTTCACGGTGCGACTGGGGACCGGGGTCATCGCGCTGCAGCAGGCCATTAACGACGTCGTTGAACGGTATCACTGGGTGATCATGGGCATGGTCAACGGGGCTGTCTTGATCATTTCCGCCTTTGCCTACCGCTCCTTCGTCGCCGCGTTCATCCTGCTGATACCGGTCAATCTTTCCAATCTTCTTCTCGGCGCATGCATCTACCTCCTGGGTATCGGACTGGATATCAATGCGGGCATCGTCGCCGTGATCGGTGTCGGCGTCGGAATCGACTACGGAATCTACTTGTTATCGCGAATCTGCGAGGAATATACGGTGCAGGAGCACGACATCAAGCGTGCGATCTACGCAGCGCTCACGACAACCGGAAAGGCCATCATGTTCACCGCCACTATCATGCTGATCGGCATCCTGCCTTGGCATTTTCTGTCGGATCTCAAGTTCATGGCGGACATGGGCCTGCTCTTGGTGGCGGTCATGCTGATCAACATGGTTTTGTCCCTGGTGGTGCTACCTATGCTGGTCTGGTTCATCAGGCCGTCGTTCCTCGCGCGTGAGGATTTGATCGTCGGCCAAGCGGTCGATATTCCGAAGCTCGCACGGGCGCTCGATGATTCGTGACGCCAAAAAAAGGGCCGCAACGCGGCCCTTTCATTCGGATCAGATATCGCTCCTGCGAGTTTCGTCTTAACGGCCCTCGGTCAGATAATTGACATCGAGCCGGCGCTTGATATCGCTGTACTTGTTGACCGGATACGTAACGCCGCGGACCGGAATGAT
The DNA here is from genome assembly GCA_963662545.2 of Gammaproteobacteria bacterium. Taxonomy (GTDB): domain Bacteria; phylum Pseudomonadota; class Gammaproteobacteria; genus JAYYZW01. Next base: position 897,194 of record CAXXLL010000002.1, on the reverse strand, counting down.
GGTGCCGCGGTTGTTCTGCAGATCGATCGCCTGAATGCTCTGAAACCCGCTGACGCGTATGCCGCGCGGCGTATCAGGAATCTTGAGGGTGGGATCGAGGTTGGAACCTTCGTGGAAGTGATCGTCCTCCGTCCAGATTTTGCTGGCCTGCAGTACTTTCCAGGTTACACCGCCCTTGTCGTAGGCTTCGGCGTAATAGCACTGATTGGTGTCCAAATCCAGCATCATCACCTTGGCTGAATACGGATGGCCAGCCCATTTCGGTGTCACCTTCACGACGTCCATCGTACGCAGCGCCCAGTCGTCGATCGGTACGATGCCCATGTCACCGCCAAAAACCGATTCGCGGTAGCGTGACCGCGCTACGGCGAGCAACTTGGCCGTACCCATGTACTCCCATTCGTGCTCGAGAATGCGCCCGTGGAAGCAATAGAAATCTTCGAGCGTGAGATCGGTGCCGAGCAGACTGTCGGCCTTGACCTCGACCGAAATACGGCGCACCCGCCTGAGACTCGGGATGTAGGCCCAGGAATCGTCGGCTCTGTGCGGGTCGTTATAGCGCTGGATCAGAAAGGAGGTACCCGTGATGTCGAACGGCGCAGTGAAGCCCTGGTAATCGCGGTATTCCGCGCCCGTCGCCCAGCGGCCTGGGAGCTTGTAATCCTGATCGGCTAGATCCACGCGGTGGGTCATCAGCACGCGCTTGTACTTCCCGGTAAGAACACGCTCGAACTTGCCTTTGCCCAGGTAGTACTGGGCCTTAGCGCCCTTCATGATTTCGTGGCCCGCGTGGCTCTCTCCGGGCACGACCCAAACCCATTCGTTTTCGCCGACCTCGGCACCCTCGAATTGCCATCGGTACTGGAAGTTCCACGCCAACTCGTAGGCATCTTCGGTATTGCCCACCTTCCACTGCGTGCGGTCAAAAGGCCGGCCCGCCGTGTAATTCACGACACCGCCATCCGCATCGATCGACGCCTGGCCCTTGAATTTCTCCGTCGCCGCGTCGTACATCTCATGGGGTGTCAAATCGCCGGCATCCTTAATACTGACTTCCATGCCCTCGTAAAACATGAAGTTCTGATACGCGGGCGGGACGAAAGGACGAATTAACTCCGCGGCTGGATGCCTTCCTGCGCTTTCATCCAGTTGGTGAACTGGGTGATTCATGTAACTGCTGGCAGCGAGCGGTAGACATCACCATCAATGAATCTGCGGCTGGATGCGCTTCCCTGCGCTTTCATCCAGTTGGTGAAATCGACTGGGTGATTCATGAGCGTCCCAACTGCTGGCAGCGAGCGCACCGGCAATTGAGTTACGAGGAGCGCCTATTACCTGCACGCCAGGCCTTCGCCCGGTTGCCGGGTAACCGATGTATTGAAAATTCTTCATGGTTTGAGGTCTCCTCATACAATTTAGTTTGCTAGTGTGCATCCCTAAACGCGATGCGGTTGAAATCACCGGCGTTGAACTGCCGGACTGGTAGCGCAGGTAGCGCACTACGAATTGTTCTGTCGCTTAAGGGATCGAAACCTCCGGTGGGTCGTGATCTAATGGAACTTCAAACCTCTGATTTTCCACACAATCATCGACACCACAGGAGGGGGAATGCGTCAGAAACGCACGGCCCCGGTAGCCTGAAGCGTGCATATACGAGCTGTTTGCTGACCACGACCTGGGGCGAGAGCTGCAGGGCATGTCCGAGTGGCTCGATGCTCACCCCAAGGTCCTCACGCCGGTCATGAACGATCTGTGTCGGCGGGGTTTGAAGCCCACCGGTCGACGCGGACTGTCGGCGGAGTCGGTGCTGCGCTGCGCGGTGCTCAAGCAGCACCGGCAATTGAGTTACGAGGAGCTGGCCTTTCACCTGCAGGACTCGGCGAGCTTTCAGGCCTTCGCCCGGTTGCCGGGTAATGAACGTCCGAAGAAGTCTGCCTTACAGCGGGTGGTCTCGGCGATCCAGGTATCGACGTGGGAGTCTATTCATCGCGCCCTGCTGGCGACGGCGAAAGAGACGCGCATTGAGCCGGCACAGCGTGTACGGATTGATAGCACGGTAACGGACAGTGCCATCCACGCGCCGAGCGACAGTCATCTGCTGTGGGATGGCGTGCGTGTTGTGGTTCGTCTGCTCGCACAGGCGCGCGAGTTGCCTGGCGCGCCGGAGTTGTGCTTCGTGAACCACACTCGATTGGCGAAGAAGCGTGCGCGGGCGCTGTGGTATGCGCGTGGTGCGAAGCAACGCCAACGTCTGTATCGCGATTTGATTGGGGCGACGCGTTCAACCTTGGAAGCGGTAGCGAGGGTACGTGAGCAGCTGCTGAGCCCGGGCGTCACCGGCGTTGAACTGCCGGACTGGCTAGCGCAGGTAGCGCACTACGAAACACTTGTTCTGCAGGTGATTTCGCAAACTGAGCGGCGGGTGTTCGGCGGTGAGAAGGTCCCCGCGAGCGAGAAGTGCGTGAGCTTGTTCGAGCCGCATACCGACATCATCATAAAGGGTGCGCGCGACGTTCAGTACGGACACAAAATCAATCTGGCTTCGGGGCGCAGTGGCCTCATCCTCGACGTGGTCATCGAGCGAGGCAATCCGGTCGATAGTCAGCGCTTCATGCCGATGCTCGAACGGCATCGAACACACTACGGGACGATGCCACGACAGGTCGCCGCCGATGGCGGCTATGCGAGCCTCGACAATCTCCGGGCGGCGAAAGCAGAAGGCATCGAAGACGTTGCCTTCCACAAGAAGCGCGGGCTCGCGATCGCCGACATGGTCAAGAGTCAGTGGGTCTATCGACGCTTGCGCAACTTCCGCGCCGGCATCGAGGCCGGTATCTCCTGCCTGAAGCGTGCATACGGATTGGCACGTTGCACCTGGAAGAGCCTGCCGCACTTCGAAGCCTACGTGTGGTCTTCTGTGGTCGCCTACAACCTCAGCCTGCTCGCGCGCTATCAACTCGAATAGCGACGTTCACTCGCACTAACTGACCTCCTCGATATCGTCGAACGGGCGACTTTGGGTTGCAGCGCTCTGCGGCCGGCGAACGTACTCACAATTACGCTCGAAGAGCCCTTCGACCCCCACCGAACCGCCGCTACCGCTCCAACAACCTACTTTCAACACCTCGATTTCTCCGTGCCCATCGAAGAAAATGCCTGTTTATGGACGGACACTAGCTAGTTCGTACGCTGTTCGCGTCCTCCAAATATTCATGCTCCTTTCACCGAGGATTATGCTCTCAAAATCTCGCCATTCAAACGACAAGTCACGATTTCACATTTACTTCACGGTCGACCCGGCGCTAAACCGCGCTGCGGACGGCGGGCAAACTCGGCGTCACTCGTCCCATCCCGGAGGGGCCCTTTATCACGTCCCTTCCGGTCACCGCATCTTCAGGTCGCCTGCAAGTGAACGACTAGCCTGGCTGCGCGCAAACGGGCGGTTTGCGATCGATCCACGGCCGAGCTTTTTCAAGTTGGCCGGCGAGGCGGTAAAGCGCGGCCTCACCGCCCCACTGGCCAACGAACTGAACACCGATCGGGAGACCGCCACTGCTCATCGCCAGGGGCAGTGACACGCCGGGTTGTCCGGTGGCATTGAAAAGCTGCGTAAATGGACAAAATCCGAACACGAGTTCGGTCCAATCCATCAAGCTCAGGCCCGGGGCGTTCGCATTCATTTCGCCCAACCGCCAGGCCGGTTGCGCGCAGGTCGGCGTCATGAGCACATCGTATTGAGTGAAAAATGGTGCGATTTGCCGGTTGACAGCGTGCACTTTCGCGACTGCGGCAAGATAGCCAACTGCAGAGACCTGTTTCCCCGCTTCATAGGTCGCGAGGATCGATGTTTCGAGATTATCCGGACCGGGCTTGCGGCCGGTTGCGCTGGCCACCGCGTCGACCCACGCCGCCGTGCCGGTCGACCAGAGGACGGCGGCGGCTTCGAGATGCGGGCGATAGTCGTAATGCGGCATGTCCTCGCTCACCTCGTGCCCCAGTTCTTCGAGCAGCTTCGCCGTTTCGTTGACCGCGGAGACGGTTTCCGCATCGATCTTGTCGCCCGACCAGGGCGTCGTCGTGAACGCGATCTTGAGCTTGCCGGGTTCGGTGGTGACTTCTTCGAGGTAGGGCCGGGCCGGCGGCGTTATGACGAACGGATCGCCTCCACCGTCGCCCTGCGTCGCGTCGAGTACCGCTGCGCTGTCGCGTACCGTTCGGGTCAGGACGTGTTCGACCGCGAATCCGCCCACCGCTTCGCCGAGATCGGGACCCAGCGAATTGCGCCCGCGCGTCGGTTTCATGCCGACCAGGCCGCAGCACGCGGCCGGGATCCGGATCGAACCGCCGCCGTCATTGGCGTGGGCGATGGGGACCATGCGCGCCGCAACCGCTGCGGCAGAACCGCCGCTGGATCCCCCCGGGCTCAGTTCGGTGTTCCAAGGATTGCGAGTCGGACCATTGAGTACGCATTCGACGGTCGCGCAATAACCGAATTCAGGCGTCGAAGTACGGCCCAGGTTGATCAGTCCCGCATTGCGGTAGCGGATCATGAGTTCAGTATCGTTAGGTGCGACGAAACCCTTTGCCAGACGGCTGCCCATCTCGTAAGTCTGGCCTGCTTCGTGGATGACCAGGTCCTTGATCAGGAACGGCGAGCCCTTTAACGCACCGCCCGGCAGTTTGCCGGCATCGAGCGTCGCGGTGCGATCGGGATAGCTTTCGATGACCGCATTGAGTTCCGGATTCATTTTTTCAATAGCGTCGATCGCCGCCTGCGCGACTTCGCTTGCCGAGACCTCGCCGTTGCGGATCAATTCAGCCAAACCGAGACCGTCATAGGCACTGTATTCTTCGAGTTTCATCCTTCTGTCCCCATTTCATCGAAGTTATGAGATAAGCGTATCACTCCCAGCGCACCTATCTCCGTTTTCTGACGTGAGTAATTCGATTTATGCTTTGAAGTATTCTCTTCGTGTCTCTGTACTGAAAATGGCCGTTTCTGGACGAGCATTAATCAGCGCTTGAAACCGTGAAAAAATTTGCGCTATCCGCGTCGCTCTGCCTGCTTGGCTTGAGCTGTCTGGCGTACCTGTCGTTGCAGGGAAGCCTCCCGAAGCTCGACGGAACAGTCCTCGTCGAGGGCCTCGAGGCACCGGTGCTGATAGAACGCGACACCCTCGGCGTCGCGACGATTCGGGGAGGTAACCGCATCGACGTCGCCCGGGCGACGGGTTTCCTGCACGCACAAGAGCGCTTTTTTCAAATGGACCTGTTGAGACGCAGTGCCGCAGGAGAATTGGCAGAGCTTTTTGGCGTACGTGCCGTCCCCGTGGACAAAACGCGCCGTTTGCATCGTTTGCGCGCCGTTGCGCATAGGGTAATTACCAATGCCTCGGCCGGTGAATCGGCATTGTTGGAAGCGTACGCTCAGGGCGTGAATGCCGGCCTTGATGCACTGTCGGTGCGGCCCTTCGAGTATTTGGTCCTCCGCACCCGGCCGCAAGTTTGGCAACCCGAGGACACGATACTCGTGCTCTATGCCATGTTTTTTCAACTCAACGACCACAGCGCGAGTCGGGATTCGAATTACGCCCTCCTCCACGACGCCTTGCCGGCGCCGTTGCTCGAATTCCTGGATACGCAGGGCACGGAATGGGACGCACCGTTGATCGGAGACCCCTACCCCGTACCGCCCGTGCCGGGCCCTGAGGTGTGCGACTTGCGCAAGTCCCTAACCCGCGCATCGCCGCTTGCACGCATGCCGGTCTTCGACGAGCAGACCCTCGGCGGCAGTAATGGTTGGGCGGTCGCGGGGACTAAAAGTGCCACCGGCCGCGCCATTATCGCCAACGACATGCACTTGAACCTGCGCGTTCCGAACACCTGGTATCGCGTGCGCCTGATCGTCGAAAACGAGGCCTCGCCCGATGGGAATGTCGATATCACCGGCGTCAGCCTGCCAGGCGCACCCGTAGTCGTGGCCGGAAGCAATGGCGCGATCGCGTGGGGATTTACGAATAGCCGGGCCGACCTGACCGACCTGGTGCTGCTGGATCTCGAGCCCGGCAATCCCGATGCTTATCGCACGCCGAACGGGTATCGAAGCTTCGAGTACCATGGCGAAGTAATCGAGGTGCGTGGTGCGGACCCGATATCATTCGAGATCCGGTCGACGATTTGGGGGCCTGTAGTGGACACGGATCATCGCGGCCGCCAGCGCGTGCTCCATTGGCTTGCCGGTGAACCCGACGCGGCCAATCTTGGCCTGCTCGCGTTCGAACGGTTCGAGGATGTGAGAACCGCCGTCCGCTCGGCACCCGTGATCGGGATACCCCCACAGAATCTGATGGTAGCCGATGCTGAGGGCAACATCGCATGGACGATCGTCGGCCGGATTCCCGTGCGCGCAGGATACGACCCGAGGTTGCCGGCCGCATGGTCAGACCCATCGACGGGGTGGCGGGGATGGCTGGCGCCGGAACATTATCCCGCCGTCGTCAACCCGGATTCAGGGTTCGTCTGGACGGCGAACGCGCGCGTCGTCGACGGCCTGCCGCTCGAGCGCCTCGGCACGGGCGGTTACACGCTGGGCGCCCGCGCTCGCCAGATACGGGACGGACTGTTGGCGCTCGACGGGGCGACGATCGACGACATGCTCGACATACAATTGGACGACCGCGCCCTGTTGCACCAGCGCTGGCGCGAACTATTGCTTGAATTGCTGAGCAGCGACCTGGCCACCGGGAACCCGCTGCGGGAGGACCTGCGTGGGGAGCTCGAACGCTGGGACGGGCGGGCGAGCGTCGAATCGGTGGGCTATGGTCTGGTGAGGGCGTTTCGCATTGAAGTGCGGGACGAACTCTTCGCGCACATTTTCCGGGCGTGCGGCGATTTCGAAAAAACCACCACCCACAGGAGGCTCAACCAGTCTGAAGGGCCGCTGTGGCGACTGGTGGCGGAACGGCCCGCGCATTTTCTACCGGACGATTACGGCTCGTGGACGGAATTTCTCCTGGCGAAAGCCGATGCGGCGATCGCGGCCTGCGGGCACGAGCGTCTCGCGCTTTGCACCTGGGGCGAGGCCAACGTCGTTACGATCACCCACCCGCTTTCGCAAGCGTTGCCGTTACTCGCGGGTTTACTCGACATCCACGACGGACCGTTGCCCGGCGGCGTTTACACACCCCGGGTGCAACGGGGCGCGCACGGGGCCTCGGAACGCTTCGCGGTATCGCCGGGGGACGAGGCGAATGGCTATTTTCACATGCCCGGCGGACAGAGCGGTCATCCGCTGTCGCCCTTCTACCGGGCCGGGCACGACGCTTGGGTTGGAGGCGATCGGCTGCCCTTTTTGCCCGGGGCGACCCATTTCAGCCTGACCCTCATCGGGAAATGAGCACCGGCTGCGGTTTCGAATTCCATCTTGAGTACGGAAAAATGTCCAAGAAATATTGACGGCCCGGTTCAGCGGCGCCGCTGATCGGGGCCGCGTTTCCTCAAAGCCGCCTAAAGCGCGCCCGCGGTCGCGGAGCGATTTTCGCGCTTCGGAACCTGACGCTAGAATGGCTCCCACACGCGGGCGAAAACAGGCGCCCATTTGAGAATAAGACGACGGGCAAAGTCGCGGGCCGCAAGCTTCCCACTCCGGTAATTCGGCCGCACACGGGTCCACCCCGGCACGCTCATCGACATTGGATTCAATACTCAACAGGGGAAAACGATTATGGAACTCGGTTCATCGGTAACGGCCGTCGTCACGGGTGGCTCATCGGGGCTCGGCGAAGCGACGGCGCGGGCGCTCGCGGCCAAGGGCGTGAAGATCGCGATCTTCGATCTCAACGAAGAGAACGGCGAGGCCGTTGCCACGGACCTCGGCGGCGTCTTCTGTAAGGTCGACGTCACCAGCGAAGCCGACGTCGACGCCGGCTTTCAAAAAGCGCGGGCGGCGGTCGGCCAGGAAAGGATCCTGATCAATTGCGCCGGCACCGGTAATGCGGTTAAGACCGCCGGGCGCGACAAGAAGACCGGCGCGATCAGGCATTTCCCGCTGGCCGCGTTCGAATTGATCATCCAGATCAATCTCATCGGCACGTTTCGCTGCACCGCCAAGTCGGCCGCCGGCATGATGACGCTCGATCCGGTGGATGAATATGGCGAGCGCGGCGTGATCATCAATACCGCGAGCGTTGCCGCCCAGGACGGGCAGATGGGGCAAGCCTCGTATTCGGCGTCGAAGGCGGGTGTGGTCGGCATGACCTTGCCGATCGCGCGTGACCTCATGAGCGAGGGTATCCGCGTGAATACCATACTGCCCGGAATCTTCGATACGCCTCTGCTTCAAGCCGCACCTGAAAAGGTCAAGCAGGCCCTCGCTGCGTCCGTACCCTTTCCGAAACGGCTCGGGGTGCCGCCCGAATATGCCCACCTGGCGCTGACGATGATCGAGAACGGCTACTTCAACGGCGAAAGCGTGCGCCTGGACGGCGCGATCCGTATGGCGCCCCGCTGAACCGCGTGTGGCACCTGTGCCGCGGTGAAGGTGAACCGGCATGAGCGAAAGCCATCAGACCTTGATGTTGCCGGAAGCGCCATGCGTGCCGTCCGCAGCGGCCATCGGCGCACCCGGCCGCGAATCGATGGCCTACGCCGCGTTACGGGAGTTGCAAATTTCGGTGCGCGAAGATCTCGCTCGTTGCGGGATCGGCGCCACGGATCGCGTTGCCATCGTTCTGCCGAACGGCCCCGCGATGGCATCATGCTTCATGGGCGTCGCGGGTTCGGCCGGGGCCGCACCGCTGAATCCTGGATACCGCGAGACCGAATTTGAGTTCTATCTGTCCGATCTGGAACCCGGTGCAATAATCGTCCTACAGGGCGAGGAGACACCGGCACGGGACGTGGCCTCCCGGCTCGGCATTCGCATCATCGAGTTGATCGAAGACACGGGGGTAGCCGCGGGACAATTTAGGTTCGAATTCACCGCGGCGGAAAGGCGACCGAACCCGACCCCGGCTGGTGCCGACGATATTGCCCTCGTACTGCATACCTCGGGAACGACCTCACGACCGAAGATCGTCCCCCTATCGCAGTCGAACCTTTGCGCCTCAGCTCGCCACATCACCGAGACACTCGGCCTGACGCCGCAGGACCGCTGTCTAAATATCATGCCCTTGTTCCATATTCACGGCTTGATCGCGGCGGTGCTGGCCACGGTGCGGAGCGGCGGTGAGGTAGTGTGCAGCCCGGGCTTCAACGCGGTGCGCTTCTTCGCTTGGCTCGACCAGGTCCGTCCCAACTGGTACACAGCGGTTCCGACCATGCACCAGCTCATCCTCGACCGGGCTGCGCGCAACCCGGAAATCACCCAAACCTGCGGGCTGCGATTCATCCGTTCGTCTTCGGCTTCACTGCCCGCGCCGGTCATGGAGAGCCTCGGTCAGACTTTCTCCTGCCCGGTAATCGAATCCTACGGCATGACGGAAGCCTGCCATCAGATGACTTCCAATCCCTTGCCGCCGGCGCCGAGGAAAGCGGGTAAGGTCGGACTACCCGCCGGTCCCGAAGTACGTTTAATGGGCGAGGACGGGCAATTCGTCGCCAGCGGCGCGCAGGGCGAGATCGTCATTCGCGGGCCGAACGTCACCGCCGGCTACGAGAAAAATCCAGGCGCCAACGCAGCGGGATTCCAATCCGACCCCGACGGCGGCGCGAAGTGGTTTCGCACCGGCGACCTCGGTGTATTCGACGACGACCACTACCTCCGTATCGACGGGCGCATCAAGGAGATCATCAATCGCGGTGGCGAAAAGATCTCGCCCCGAGAAGTCGACGACGTTCTGATGGAACACGAGGCCATTAAGCAGATCGTGACTTTCGCGGTCCGGCATCCAAAGCTCGGTGAAGACGTGGCCGCGGCGGTCATTCTCCACGACGGCGCGACCTTGACGGAAAAGGAGCTGCGGTATTTCGCGAGCGAACGTCTGGCTTCGTTCAAGGTGCCGCGGACCGTCTGCTTCGTCGACGAGATTCCGAAGGGATCAACGGGGAAACTCCAGCGAATCGGCCTGGCCGGAAAACTCGGGCTCGAATAGACAAGTCGGTCCGTTTCCGGTTTTACTGAAGTTTATTGAGGCCGGTAGCGCTACGGCGCCATTTAATTGCTAAACTTCGCGCCGATTTCTTTCGGGGTGCTGCGGTTCCGCATCTAGGCCGGTTGTCCCAGAGCGCTGAGGAAACCTGCAGCGGAACACCTTCTGGCGTCGTCATTGTGTCCAGGCTAGAACGTCTCGCAGCAGACTCGCTCCGCCACGAGATATCGAATCGGGCGCTTCGTCGCATGCGTCGTTCGATAGGCGAAATCACACTGAAGATACGTGCTCGAAGATTCGATCGAGCTGAATGCAATTGGGTACCAGTCGGGGCGTAAGTCAGTCAATGAGATTTCATATTGCGCGTTGGATCATGAAAAACCGCCTGGGCGTGGGGATCGGATTTATCGCCGTCACTCTCGGATTCTTGACCGGATTTCCGCACGTGCAAATCCGCACGGTCTTCAACGATCTCCTCCCCAAAGACGACCCCTACGTGCAGGTCTATTTCGACCACCGCAACTTCGGCAATCCCTTGACCATGTCCATCATGGTCAAGCGAAAGAACGGCGACATATACAATCCTGAAACGCTGTACAAAGTCTGGCAATTGACCCGCGACATCGACCTCGCGCCCGGCGTCGATCACGATCAGGTCATTTCTATATCGACCGAGAAGCTGCGTTACGCCGAAGCCACCCCTGATGGCATCGATACGCAGCCGCTGATGGGGAACAAGGCACCGGTCGCCGACGAGGAAATGCAGGAATTCCGGCGGCGCGTAGAAATTTCGCTCAATGCGCGGGCCTTTTTCATTTCCCATGATGAATCGGCCACTCTGATCAACGCCGCGTTTCAGGACTCGATCAAATACGGTGAGGCCTTTGCTTATGCGCAATCATTGGTCGAAAACGCACGGGACGACGAGCATGAGGTCTACCTGGCGGGCCAGCCGGTACTGACCGGCTGGGTTTACAAGCTGCAGAAACAGACCTACAGGATTTTCGCGGTGACGGTCGGTGCGCTGATCCTGGCCTTGGTGTTTTACATGCGCAATTTCGGGGGCGTGGTCACGCCGGTCCTGTGTGCATTGGTCGCGGGCATCTGGAGTTTCGGCTTCATCGGCTGGCTGGGCCGACCGATCGAGCCCCTGTTGATGATCGTGCCGCTGCTACTCGTGGCGCGATCGTTTTCTCACTGCGTACAGTACACCGAACGCTTCTACGAGATCCTTATGCAGCTGAAGGATCGCCGCCAGGCAGCCGAAGTCACCATGGGAATCATGATGGCGCCGTCGATCCTCGGCATCCTCACTGACGTCTGCGGTATCGTCTTCATCGCGGTGGCGCCCATCCAGACGATGGTGAATCACGCACTATTCTGTGGCTTCTGGGCCTTGTGGATCATTCCCACGGGCGTTTTCATGGTCTCGATCATTCTCTCCTACCTGCCGGTGCCGGGGAATATTGCGGAGATCGTGGGTGGCGAGGAGAAGGAGTCAGGTATCCATCTCCTGCAGGAAAGGGTCTTACATCGCCTCGCCGGCCTGACTGTTGGAAAACCCGCCAAGTTTACTGCGATCGTGACCGTATTCGTCGGCGTGTTCGCGCTCTATATGAATACGCAGATCAAGATCGGCAATCCCGTCGAGGGCAGCAACCTGCTCTGGTACGAATCCGAATTCAACACGGCCGTACGTGCCATTAACGCGCATTTCCCGGGCATGAACACGCTCGAAATCGTGCTCGAGGCGAAGGAGGAAGATGTTGAATACCGGGTCGGCCGCACGCCGGAGGTGGTCGCCGTCGCCAGCGAATTGCAGCGGCGAATGGAAGCCGATGCGGAGCTGCCACCACGCGCCACGCTGTCGTTCACCGACTACATGCGCGAAACAAACCGCCTGTTCTCGGGCGGTAATCCCAAGTGGTCGCCTCTGGACCGGACTGTGGAAGCCGTCAACGCCGCCGGTTTTGCCGCGATGTTCGGCTCGAGCCCGATCAATTTCGGCCACGTCATAGATTTTGGTCTACAGAATTCAACGGTTACATTCTGGTACAAAGACAACAAGCAAGAAACGATCGACGCCGCACTCGCGAGCGCAAAGCGGGCGGTCGCGGCGGTTCAAGAAGATCATCCTGAATTTCGCGTGCGTCTGGGCACCGGCGTCATCGCGTTACAACAGGCGATGAATTACGTGGTCGAACGCTACCACTGGTTCATCCTCGGACTGCTGAACTTCGCCGTCATGTTGATCTCGGCATACGCCTACCGTTCGCTCGTCGCCGCTTTCATCCTGCTGATTCCCGTGAATCTATCGAATCTCCTGCTCGGGGCAACCATGCACATGCTCGGGATCGGCATGGACATCAATGCGGTGATCGTGGCAGTAATGGGCGTCGGGATCGGCATCGATTACGGCATTTACCTGTTGTCGCGAATCTGCGAAGAATATTCCGCGTTGGATCACGATCTCAAAAAAGCGATCAACGCGGCGCTCACCACCACGGGCAAGGCGATCATGTTCACCGCCTCGGTCATGCTGATCGGCATTCTCCCCTGGTACTTTCTGTCCGACCTCAAATTCATGGCCGACATGGGTCTCCTGCTGGTGTCCATCATGTTGATCAATATGGTCCTGTCACTCGTGGTGTTGCCGATGCTCGTATGGTTCATCAAGCCCGCATTCCTGGCGAGAGAGGATTTGATCGTTGGCGAGAGCGTGGATATCTCCGAGCTTTCGCTCAAGGCCGGCGAGCGCGGGCTGGAAACAGAGAAAGTCACTTAACGCGGCTTTCTCCCAGGGAACGGCCGGCCATGGACGGCGAGCACGGAATGATCAATAGGTAAGCAGGATCCAGCATCCTGGCGAATCACGCCTCGTTGACCGGCAGCAGGAGATTCGGTTCCGACAGCGCGGCGCAGATGGCATTGAGGAATCGCGCCGCATCCGCACCGTTGTTCGCACGGTGATCGAATCCCAGGGTAATGGGCAGCAGGAGCCGCGCCTGGACCTCATTCCCTTTTTTCCACAGCACTTCCTCGGTGGACGAGATCCCCAAGATCGCGACTTCCGGCCAGTTGATGATCGGTTGTATCCCGGTGATGCCGATGCCCCCCAGGTTCGTGATCGTGATGCCCGCACCACGCAGGTCGACGCCTTCGATCCGGTTCCGGCGCGCGGCACGGGTCATGCGGCGCAGTTCTTCGGCCACGCCTGAAACACTCAATTCGGGAACGTCTTTGACGACCGGAACCAGCAGATTGCCGTCGCTGTCGACGGCCACGCCGATGTTGACGTATTCGCGGTAGAGCAGTGTCTGCGTGCGCATTTCGATCGCAGCGTTAAAGCGCGGGAACACGGCGAGCGCGGACGCGACGGCCTTGCACAGCACCACGGTCATGGTCAGCGGCGGATCGGATGACGCCTGGGCCGCGCGCAACTCGCGGCGGCGCGCCTCCAGTACCGTGACGTCGGCCTTCTGTTCGATCCAGGCGTGCGGAATAAACGTCGCTCCCCGCGCTATGTTGCGTGCCGTCGCCTGTTCCACCCGCGTAAGTGCTACCTCGCGTACGGGTCCAAACGCCGATAAATCGGGAAGCCTTGGTTCCGCGGGTAAGCTTGCACTGCCGGCGGTAAGCAACTGCCGCGCAGTCCGGCGCACATCGTCCTTGGTGATGCGCTTGCGTGGTCCTGTTGCGGCGACTGTGTCGATGGCAATCCCGAGTTCGCGCGCCTCACGGCGTGCGGCCGGGCCCGCGCGCACGACCTCGCTGGTCGTTAACGGGCCACTCGAGATTCCGCTTGCCGTGCGCGCCGACGACGACGGCTGCAGCGCGCTGTCATCGGAAACCGCATCGCGATCTTCTACATCGCTTCGAAGGTCGACGAGCGTCGCCATGCCCGCTGTCGTCGCGGTTGCAAGCTGCCTTTGATCAGAGTCTTGCACCGCATGATCGGCGGACATCCGCGCGAAAATGTCGCCCGTTCGAATAATGTCATTCGCTTCCACTTTGAGGTCTTCGATGATCCCGCTACGCGGTGAGGGGATCTCGAATGTCACCTTGTCCGTTTCGACCTCGAGCAGGGCCTGCCCCTCGGATACCGTAGCGCCAACCGTGACCAGCACGGCCAGCACCGTACCCTCGTCGACACCTTCACCGAGATCCGGGATCCGAAGCTTGCTCACCGCTGGTCTCAGAAGTCCACCGGGCTGCGCTTTTCGACGTCTATTTCGTTCTCGGCAATGAACGCGGCGACCTCTTCGCGGGACACTGCGCCGCCCCGAGCCAACGCCTCGAGCGCCGCGAGCGCAATATATTCGGGATTGATTTCAAAATATTGCCTTAAGGCGGCGCGCGACTCGCTGAGCCCGTAACCATCGGTGCCCAGCACGATGTACTCACCCGGAATCCACTTGGCGAGCTTGCTACCAAGTGCTTTCATGTAATCACTGACGGATATGAACACGCCCGTTTCGTCTACGAGTGATGACTCGAGAAAGCTCATGCGCGGCGCATCCATCGGATGCATGCGATTGAAGCGTTCACAGGCGAGTGCGTCGCGATAGAGTTCATTGAAGCTCGTGACGCTCCAAACGTCTGCCGCAATACCATGCTGCTCAAGCAGCCGCGCCGCCGCCAGCGCCTGCTGGACGATCGGGCCGCTCGCGAGAACATGCGCCTTATGCGCCGATTCGATCCCGCTGGGCCGGTATTTGTAGAGACCGCGCAGAATACCTTCCGTCGGGTCCTCCAGGGGCAGCGGCGGCATCACGTAGGCTTCGTTGTAAACCGTGATGTAATAAAAAACCTCTTCCTGCTCCTCGTACATGCGCCGGATTCCGTCGCGGATGATGATCGCCAGTTCATAGGCGAATGCCGGATCGTAGCTCTTGAGATTCGGTATCGTTTCCGCGACCAACTGCGAATGTCCGTCCTGATGCTGCAGACCTTCTCCATTCAAGGTCGTGCGGCCGGCCGTTCCCCCCATCAGAAACCCCCGGCACATCATGTCACCGCAGGTCCAGATCATGTCGCCGACGCGTTGGAATCCAAAAATGGAATAGAAAAAATAAAAAGGTATCGTGGGTATGCCGTGCGCCGCATACGCAGTGCCGGCAGCGAGAAAGGAGGCGATTGCACCGGTTTCGCAGATCCCTTCCTGCAGGATCTGGCCGTCGGTGGCTTCCCGATAGGGAAGCAGCGAATCGGCATCGACCGGCTGATAATTCTGCCCCTCCGGCGAGTAGATACCGGCGACCCGGAACAAGCCGTCCATGCCGAAAGTCCGCGCCTCGTCCGGCACGATCGGCACCACGTACTGGCCGATGTCTTTGTCTTTCAGCAGGCGCGCAAGCAGCCGCACGGCGGCCATTGTCGTGGACGCGGCGCGGTTACCCGAACCAGCGAGAAATTCGGCGAAGTCCGCAATCGACGGCGTCTTGAGCGGCGCGCAGGAAACTTCGCGTGCCGGCAGAAACCCGCCCAGCTGCGCGCGGTGACGGCGTATGTAGCGGAACTCCTCGCTGTCCTCGGGCGGACGGTAGAATTCGGCCCGGACGATCTCTTCAGGCGAGAGCGGAATGCCGTATTCGGCGGCACAGGCGAGCCGTTCCTCAGGCTTCAGATTCTTCTTCTGGTGGACTGTGTTACGGCCCTGGATCGCGCCCATGCCGTCACCCTTGACGGTCTTGATGAGAATGACCGTCGGTGTGCCTTCGATAAGCCGCGCCTGCTCGAACGCCGCATAGATTTTCTTGGGATCCTGCCCGCCGCGCTTGATGTCGCGCAGTTCCTCGTCGGTCAGGGCGTTCATCATTTGCGCGAGCTTGGGATTGTTCTCCACCCAGTGCTCGCGCTGCATGTTGCCGGGCGACACCGAATACCACTGGTAATCCCCGTCAACGGCGTCCTCCATGCGCTGGCGCAGCACACCCTCGTCGTCTTGTGCCAGCAAGCCGTCCCAACCGCTGCCCCAGATGACCTTGACGACGTTCCAGTCGGCACCGCGAAAACTGCGCTCGAGTTCCTGGATGATCTTGCCGTTGCCCCGCACGGGCCCGTCCAGCCGCTGCAGGTTGCAATTGACGATCAAAACGAGGTTATCGAGCTTTTCTCTGGCAGCGATGTTGATCGTGCCGAGGACTTCGGGTTCATCGGCCTCGCCGTCGCCGATGAAGCACCAGACCTTGCCGCCGTTGACCGGCTTCAGGCCCCGGTTTTCGAGGTATTTGGCGAAACGGGCCTGGTAGATTGCCGTCGGCGTCGACAGGCCCATGGAAGCGCACGGCACTTGCCAGAAATCGGGCATCAGGCGCGGATGGGGATAGCAGCTAAGCCCGCCTTCGGGCTGGAGTTCGCGGCGGAAATTATCCAATTGTCCCGCACTCAGCCGACCTTCGACATAGGCCCGCGCATAGATACCGGGCGCCGCATGTGGCTGCGGGATCACCACGTCGCCGCCGTAATCCGCCGAGTGCTTGCGAAAGAAGTGGTTGAAGCCGACTTCCATCATCGTTGCGGCCGAGGAAAAGGTCGCGATATGACCGCCGACGCCGCTACCGCTGTCGGCGGCGCGCAGTACCATGGCCATGGCGTTCCAGCGAATGATATTTTCGATGCGTTTTTCGATGGCGATATTGCCCGGGTAGGCGGGCTGATCGGCCAGCGGAATGCTATTGACGTACGGCGTATTGAGTGTGGCTTCGTTGAGCGCGATCCCACGCAACAGGGCGTGATTCTGCAGCGACCGAATGATCGCGAGAACGCCCTCCGGCCCGTAGGTGTCGTTGATGTAATCGAGTGACTCGCGCCACTCGGCGATGTCGATGTCGATGCCGTCTTCGTTGGCTAATGCACGGTCCATGGCTTGCTCGAACGGGCTGAAAACCGGAGATCATTCTATCCGTCCCGTCGGACATTTAGGTGCTAATCGTGCTATACAATCCAGCTGATCTGAGCATAATGCGTCTTAAATCCGCCAATCGTTGAAATTTTATGCCAATATTTAAACTAGACCGCATCGACTACGGGATCCTGCACTATCTGCAGAACGACGGGCGCATCGCCAACACGGAACTGGCGGAGAAAATCGGCTTGTCACCCTCCCCCTGCCTGCGCCGGGTCAAGGCTTTGGAGCAACAGGGCGTCATCAGACGCTATGTCGCAATCGTCGACCCCAATGCAGTGGGTTTCGGCATCAGCGCATTTGTGAATGTTTCCCTGAATACCCAGGAAAAACCTGCACTGGACGCATTCCAATCCCAGATCGTGACTTATCCGGAGGTCATGGAGTGCTATCTCATGACCGGAACGTCGGATTACCTGCTGCGCGTCGTGCTGCCCGATCTCGAGAGCTACGAGCGTTTTCTGATGGAAAAACTCACCAAGATCTCCGTGATCGCGAACATCCAAACGAGCTTCGCGCTGAAGCCTCTTGTGCAGCGCACCGAGCTACCGCTGCAGGACCAAGGTCAGGAGCAGATTCGAATACGCCAGTAATCCGTGAGCGCACCACTTTCACACGATCTTCACAAGCTTTGCTGTTTACTGGCCTCGGCTTCGCCCGCCTGCATGGCGTTGACGCGTAGCTCAATCGAAAGGAAACACGAGGGACTCAATATGTTGAAACCAACGCAATACGCACTCGTCGCGGTATTGGCGGCGCTGCCGCTCGTTGGGAATGCTTTTGCGCCCGAGGATCACTTGGCGTGGATCAAGGCGAACCAAAGCGCGCAACCGCAATTCGTTGACGGCGATACCATCACTTTCCAGAACGCCGACTTGATCCGGCCATTCATTCCCGTCGAACAGCAGGAAGATCTCATCTTCGAAGGCATGGAGATGACGATCAAGGATGCGGGCGATCTAAGTCCGGCAGAGAGCTTCCAGATAGCGACCAAGAAATTCTACGGCCAGGCAACGATTGACGCCGACGGCGCGTTCGGGAATTACACCGCCGGCCGCATGTTCGACCCGGAGAAGTTTACACCGGGCAGTAAAGAAGACGGTTGGAAACATATCTGGAACTGGATGTACCGCTGGCAGAACGACGGACTTAAGATCGACGAGGTGCACTGGGTCTGGGTGCGCCCCGGCGGCAACCACGATAAGCACGGTGTCATGACGGAAGCCGGCGGCAAATATGCCGAATACTACCGCGGCGGCGGCACCTTCGAGCGCGTCCTGGTGGGTCCTTATCAACGCATACACATGTCGCACCGCGCTGACCTGCCCGAAGAGAACTACATGATGAACGGTGGCAAGGGTTTTGCGAAGGGCACGCACTTTCGCGAATACACCGGATTCAGCGCGCCGTTCGACATCGCCGGTACCGCGTTCTTGATCTTGCGCTACGACGACCCGCGCAAGGCCGACGATTCCTGGGCGTACATTCCAAGCCTGCGCCGCGTGCGCCGCATCTCAGTCGAGGTGAAATCAGACTCGCTGCTCGGCACGGACCATACCCTGGCAGACTTCTACGGCTTCAACGGGCGCCCGATGCAGCATAGCTGGGAATATATCGGCACGGTCCGCCTACTCGCGGTTGTACGTTCGCGCTACCCCCAGACCATTTATTACGGCCCCAACGGCTGGGCGCCGTATGACGACTGGGCGCTGCGCCTTGTCGACGTAGTCCGGATGTATCCGGGATGGAAGGGGCACCCCTACTCCACTAAGTTTATCTATATGGACCGTCAGTCGGGCGAAGCATTCTATGCCAACTCGTTCGATCAGGCCGGTGAACTGTGGAAGACCTGGCAGATCCAGAAGAGCTGGACCGAGGACCCGCAATATCGCGATCCCGAAGATCGAAAAAAATTCGGCGGTAGCGAAACGGCTCTCGGTACACGCGTGCTGAACTTCCAGAGCATTAACGTGATCGACAAGCAAAACAGTCGCGGAACGCTGGTGCCCTGCCGTGGCAACAGCTACCCGGACACGACGATCAAGCAAGTCAAGCGTACGCATGACGTGAACTACCTCACCGAGGGCCGCTAAGCGCATCGCCTAGCGGCACTGTCCAGGTGCCTATTCAACGGGCCGCTTTCGCGGCCCGTTTTTTTTTTCCGATAGCGCCGGTTTCCCTTTGATGTGACAAACACCGACGTAGATCAAGCTTCGAGAAGCTGTCATGATTTCACGTCCCATCCATATGCATCCAAGCGTCAAAAAGGTTTGCACATGAGCAAAGCACGATTCAACCGTCGCCAGTTTCTCGAATCGAGCGGCCGGACCCTCGCGGCCTCGTCATTGACGGCATACCTACCCGCCATCGCCGCGGGTGAAATAAAATTCGAGAATCTGGACGACTACACGGCGACGGTATTAATTCGCGTCTGCCGCGTCATGTTCCCCCACGACGAACTGAACGACAGTTACTACAGCACCTGCGTCGAAGGCCTGGACCAGAAAGCAGTGGACGATGGCAATCTCGCGGAGCTCTTAGCGCAGGGCGTGAAAAAACTAGACGGAACATCCGCCGGTAAGTTTCTCGAGATGGATGAGGCCGGACAGACCCGAATGCTCACGTCCATGGAAGGCACACCGTTTTTCAAAACCATACAAGGGCACGTCGTCGTCGCGCTGTACAACAATCCCAAGGTATGGCCGCATTTCGGATATGAAGGGGCATCGTATCCTTTCGGCGGCTACCTCGAGCGGGGGTTTGACGACATCGACTGGCTGCCGGCGGATTGACGGACCGATGAAAAAATTCGATCGCAATGATGACAGCGTCGTGGTGGTCATCGGTTCCGGCGCCGGCGGCGGGACCTTGGGGAACGAACTCGCGCAGAAAGGCGTGAAGGTCGTGTGCCTCGAGGCGGGCGCGCGTCTCGATTTCACCCGTGACTTCGCCAACGACGAATGGGGAATGTTCGGTCGCATGGCGTGGCTGGACAAACGGACCACCTCGGGATCCTGGCTGGTGGCCAGAGATTTCCCGAATCTGCCGGCCTGGATCTGCAAAACCGTCGGCGGCACCACCGTACATTGGGCAGGCGCGAGCTTGCGGCTGCGGGAACACGAACTCAAGGCACGCACGACCTACGGATCTATCGCAGGCGCGAATCTCCTGGATTGGCCGCTGTCGCTGGCAGAGCTCGAACCCTATTACGCCAAGGCCGAGGCGAAGATGGGCGTCACGCGGACCAATGGCATCCCCGGCCTGCCGCCCTGCAACAATTTCAAGGTCATGGCGGCCGGGGCAAAGAAGGTCGGTTATAAACAGGTCCATACGGGGCGCATGGCCATAAATTCCAAGCCGCGCGACGGCCGTAATTCCTGCCGCCAGCTGGGCTTTTGCTTTCAAGGTTGTCGCATGGGCGCCAAGTGGTCGACCCTGTACACGGAAATTCCACACGCGGAGCAGACCGGGAATTTCGAAATTCGGCCGCAGTCCCACGTTCTCAGGATCAAGCACGACAAAACCGGTAAGGTCGACTCGGTCGTCTACGCCGACAAGAATGGGGAGAAGCAGCGGCAGAAAGCACGCATCGTTTGTATCGCGGGTAATTCGATAGAAAGCCCGCGTCTGCTGCTCAATTCCGCATCAAGCACCTTTCCCGACGGCCTGGCCAATTCATCCGGCCAGGTCGGTCGAAACTACATGAGACATCTCACCGCATCGGTTTATGGAATCTTCGATAAGCCCGTGAACATGTACCGCGGCACGACCATGGCCGGCATCATTTCGGATGAATCGATCAATGATCCGGCCCGCGGTTTCGTCAGCGGCTACGAGATGGAGACCATCGCACTCGGCGTTCCTTTTGTCGCAGCATTTCTCCTGCCCGGCTCATGGGGCCGTGATTTCGCATCATTGATGGAAGCCTACGATCACATGGCGGGCATGTGGATCGTGGGTGAAGACATGCCGCAGGAAAGCAATGCAGTCACTCTGCATTCGAGCGAAAAAGACCCCTACGGCATGCCCGTGCCGAACGTCCATTATGATGATCATGCAAATGACCTGGCGATGCGCCGGCATGCTTTTCAGGCCGGGACGAATGTATACGAAGCCGTCGGTGCGACCCGGATTGTCGAGACGCCGCCCTACCCGTCGACGCACAACCTCGGAACCAACCGCATGAGCGAAAAGGCTGCGAACGGCGTCGTCAACAAGTGGGGCCAGGCGCACGACATCAAGAATCTTTTCGTATCTGACGGCAGCCAGTTCACGACCGGCGGCGCGGAGAATCCGACGCTCACAATCGTCTCGCTCGAGATACGGCAGGCGGATTACATCGCCGGGCAAATGAGCAAGAATAATATTTGATTGCGGCTTGCGACACCAAAATTCTATTCGCCCGCTTGCGGGCGAATAGGTGCACCCTTACTCCGAAATCGTTGTTCAGGCGGCCGTATCCGGAAACGCGTAATTTACGAATTTCTCCCTGAGCGTCAACTTGCTGATCTTACCGGTCGCGGTATGCGGCAGTTCGTCGACAAACACGACGTCGTTGGGAATCCACCACTTGGCGACCTTGCCTTCGAACCATTCGAGTAGTTCTTCGCGCGTCGGCTCCGCGTCGTCGGCTTTGACGACTACGAGTAACGGTCGCTCCTGCCATTTCGGGTGATGCGCACCGATCACCGCCGCTTCGGCGACACCGGGGTGTCCAGCCGCGACGTTTTCCAGATCGATTGAACTGATCCATTCGCCGCCCGATTTTATGACGTCCTTAGTGCGGTCAGTGATGCGTATATAACCTTCCTCGTCTATCGTCGCTACATCGCCGGTATTAAACCAACCGTCGGCACCGTATGCGTCGCTCGGCTGATCCAGTTTGTAATAGTCGCGGATCACCCACGGACCGCGCACCTTGAGCGCGCCGAAAGCCTCGCCGTCCCAGGGTAGCTCGTTGCCGTCGTCATCGGTGATCTTCATTTCCACTCCGGCAACGGGACGGCCCGCACTCTGAAACAAGTCGTCCTTTTCTGCCGGGGAGTAATTTGCATTAGCCGGTTTCGGCATGTTGAGCGATCCGAGCGGGCTCATTTCCGTCATGCCCCAGGCGTGCAACACGGTCACGTTATGGCGATCCCGAAATTCCTGCATCATCGACACCGGGCACGCCGAGCCGCCTATCGCCGTCCGGTTTAGCGGTTTCAGATTGCGGCCGGACTCCTTCAAGTACTTCAACACCGGCAGCCACACCGTTGGAACACCGCCGGCCATCGTCACGCCCTCTTCGTTGATCAAATCAACCAGGGCCTCGGGTTCGCCCAATTTCGGACCGGGCATCACCATTTTCGCGCCGATCATCGGGCAGCTGAACGGGAGACCCCATGCATTGACGTGAAACATCGGCACGATCGGCATGACGCAGTCCATTACCGACACGTTGAGAACGTCCGGCATCGCCTGACCATAGGTATGAAGTACCGTCGAACGGTGACTGTAAAGCGCGCCCTTGGGATTGCCGGTGGTGCCCGAGGTGTAACACAGGCCGCTGGCCCGGTTTTCGTCCAACGCAGGCCATTCATACACATCCGACTCCACCGCCAGCAATTGCTCGTAACACATGGCGTTGGGCAGAGCGGTCTCCGGCATGTGCGCCTCGTCGGTCAATACGATATATCCCTTCACACCTGGACATTGAGACGCGATGCCCTCGAGCAACGGCACGAAAGCGGGATCAGTGAACATCCATTCGTCCTCGGCGTGATTGATGATATAGACGAGCTGTTCGGCGAACAGGCGCGGATTGACCGTATGGTAGATGCGGCCGCTGCAGGCAGCGCCGTAATACAACTCGAGATGCCGGAAATCATTCCAAGCGAGAGTCGCGATCCGCGCGTCCTCGGTCGCCCCGATTCGATCCAGCGCATTCGCGAGTCTGCGCGTCCGCTCGAAACAATCCCCGTAAGTATAGCGGTGCCGTGCTTGATCCGCGGTTACCGACACCACTTCGCGCTTCGCGTGATTCCGTTCGCAGTGCCGCATGATCGACGTGATCAGCAAAGGGATTTCCATCATCAAGCCTTGCATGGCATTGTCCTCAATCGAATAACTCTGTTAGCGACGCGCCGTTCCGATCTCCGAACTTCGCGCGTGCCCGAATTCTAGATCAATTCCAACCGGCGAGGTCGTAGCCACGATCGCGCAGGCAGCGCTCGACGAAGTTGCGGTAGGTCGGATTGGATCCGGGTTTTTTGAAGAAGGCATGGAGCAGGGACGCGGTGGCGCCCGACGCGGCGCCTATCTTCGCGCCCCGGGTCGCGGAACCGCCGATGGCGCCACCGACCGCACCGGTCGCCGCACCGACCGCGCTGCCGTGCACGGCAGCCCGTGCAGCATCGCTTGCATCGCCGCCGTAAGGGCTGGCCCCGGCTGATTCGGCGAGTTGCTTGCACTCAGCGATGTCGCCCTCTACCTGCCCCGTGCCGACCGACTGCGAATGGGTGTTCGGATAGATCACCGGTTTGTTGGCAGCGCAGCCGGCGGCCAGCAGGAAGAGCGCAAAGATGATCAGTCGGCGTGCAAGCATTTTCATTCGTCCCTTTTGCGGTAATCCACTGAATGCGGCGGCGACGTTACGGGTCGCTTTCCCCAATGCAATTCTAAGGCACGACACGTTCTCTACGTCACGTCCGATGAGTGCAGGGTGACATCCACCCTGTGAATCCCAACTGAACAACCACGGCGTCGAAGTGAGCGATGAAGTCAGCGAGTTCGATACCGACCCGCGTGGTGCCGCCCCGATCAGGCGTTTTCGTTATGTAGACCAGAGCGTTAACTCGAACGCCGCCGGTGCTCTCCTCGTGCCCGGCATCTTTCCCACGCGCTCAGGCAGGTATCGAGGTCGATCGTAGCGAGGGGATCATCGCCGGAGACATATTGTTCGAGATAAGGTAAGTCGTCGTATCCCCAGAAGACCTCCTCACCGATGATCATCGTCGGTACCCCGAATCCACCCCGGGCAATGCATTCGTCGGTGTTGGCTCTGACCGCCGTCTTGGCCGCTTCGCTGCCGACGCCCTCTACCAGTTCACGCGCATCGAAACCATACTTTCCCAGATAATCAGCGACAGCGTCGGCGTCGTTCGCATCGAGCGCGTCCACCCACACGCCGCGCAGAAGAATGCCGATCAGTTGCGAACGTTTTTCGCCGGACGCGACCTGCGCCGTCAGGCGCAGGAGAAAAAGCGGATTGAACGGGTGCCTTTCCGGCGCATTCAAGGGAATTCCGAGCTTCAACGCCTTGCGCAGATTATTACGATTCATCCAGTCCAGTTTGGGGCTGATCTCGGCCGGGCCAAGCTGCCCGTAAACCTTCAGAAAGCCGGCGAACAGCACCGGTATCGGTTCGAGCGCGCAGCCGTGCCGCGCCGCCAGATCCGGGAGGACATGCCAGGCCAGATAGGCGTTGTGCGAGATGTAATCGAAGTAAAAATCGATGTTTTTGTTGCGAACGTCCGTCATGGTATTGGAGATCTGCTCTGCGCCCCGACCCCGGTGATTCAATCCGGGATAATGAGAAAATCGAAATCCTCGACGGAATTTGCGAACAGGTCAAGGTCGAGCGCCCGGCTTACGGCCGCGACGGGGGCAAGCGCATGTTGGATATCACGTTTCGAGGGATGGCGCTCCAATTGCTTGATCCGGTTTATCCTTTCCCCCGCTTCCAATTCTGCCGAACGTTTTATAATCTCCCGGGGCCGACGGCGCCGGCGCCCGGTGCAATCATGTACAGATTGAATACCTGAGACACCGAGCAGCCTTTGAGGGAGGGTTATTCGCGATGCCAGAAACCATTGCCATTCCACGGCCGCAGGCCGTTACGCCGGCCTGGTTGACGGCGGCACTCAATCGCCACGGTATCGATGCGAGGGTTGCGGATTTCAGGATGAACAAGGTCGGCACCGGCCAACTCGGCGAAACGCGCCGCTTTCATCTGAACTATGAAGGCGCCGTGCCCCCGGATGCGCCGCAAACGGTGGTCGGTAAATTCCCCTCGGACAACGATGTCGCCTGCAAAACCGGTAAGGAAATGGGTTTTTACCGTGCCGAGGTGATGTTTTATCGCGAAGCCGCGCACCGGGCGGTCATCAGGACCCCGGGCGTCTACGTCGCCGAGATGGATCACGACACCAACGAGTTCGTGCTCCTGTTCGAGGATCTGGCCCCCGCCCAGCAGGGCGATCACATGGCGGGATGCAGCGTCGAAGTCGCGCGCAAGGCACTCAAGGAAGCGGCGCTGCTGCACGCTGCTTTCTGGAACGATACAGAACTCATGAGCCAGGATTGGATGTACGTCCCCGCAGGCGCGCAGGGTTTCTACACCACCGAGTTGATGGAATCATCCTGGGAGCATTTCGAGAAGACCTACGCCCATCGAATGGACCCGCAAGTCATCAAGGTCTGCGACAAGTTGATCAAGTGCCACGCCGAGTGGAATGCGCCCCGCGACCTGCCGAAATGCTATTCGCACAATGATTTCCGGGTTGACAACATGTTGATCGGGGGCGAACGCATCTGCCTCGTCGACTGGCAGACCAGCAACTTTCTCGGCACCGGCATGGACGTCGCCTACTTCCTCGGTGGCGCCTTCGATCGCGAAACGCGGCGTGCACACGAAGTCGAACTCCTGCATGAATATCGCGAGCATCTCCTCGCCAACGGCGTCACGGATTACGATTTCGACCATCTGATGGCTGATTACCGTCACTACAGCTTTGCCGTTCTCGTGGTCGCGATCGCCGCCACCGTGATCGTGGAGCAAACCGATCGCGGCGATCAACTGTTCATGAAAATGGTTACCGACGGCGCCTACCAGGCCATCGACAACGACGCACTCGACATGCTGCCATCCTGAATCGCCGACCATGCGCCTCGCCAAGTCCCATCTCGACATCGGCCTGTTCACCAACGATATCGCTAGCCATCGCGCGTTCTGGAGTGAAACGGTCGGTCTGCGGCTGGATCACGAGCTCGATTTTGGCAACGGCACCATTCAGCATCGCTACGACGCGCACGACTCGGTGATCAAGATCAATCATTTTCCCGATCCTTTCGAACCGCAGGCGCCTTCGGGGTACACCGGCCTGACGATCGCTCGGGATGGTGCGCCGGCGTGGGTAGGGACACACCCTGGCGGGGAGAAAGTGCGGCTGGTGCCGCCGGGCACGGACGGCGTCATCGGCATCGGCATCACCGTGAGCACGCCCGATCCCGCGCGCATGATGGACTTCTATCTCGGCGCGATGGAATTCGAGCAGGCAGGATCCAATGTCGCCCGCTGCGGCGACAGCCTGTTATTCGTGGAAGAGGGGCCCGGTGGAGTCGAGACTGACGACTTCGTCGGTCCGAATTTCCGATATCTGACGGTCCAGATCTTCGATGCCGACGAAGCCTGCGATCAGATCGTCGCCCGCGGCGGCCGACTCAGCCGCGCGCCTCAAACCCTCGAAAAAATCGCTCGCTATGGATTCGTATGCGATCCCGACGGCAATTGGATCGAACTCTCGGCGCGGGCGTCCCTGACGGGGATCATTCCC
Organism: Gammaproteobacteria bacterium; assembly: GCA_963662545.2. Taxonomy (GTDB): domain Bacteria; phylum Pseudomonadota; class Gammaproteobacteria; genus JAYYZW01. Next base: position 870,603 of record CAXXLL010000002.1, on the reverse strand, counting down.
CCACCCGATCCCTGAGTTATCGTAATAGCAACGGATTTTCGAGCGCTTGTGCAAGTGACCGCGACCGCAGCACAATAAATACAGCGCCAATTCGCGGTCCAGAAATTGAAAAGAAACCAGGAACCCTTCAATGAGCGACATCCGATCTTTCCGTTTTGACGTACCCGAGGAAGCGCTCGACGATTTGAAACGCCGGCTCGGCGCGGCGCGCTGGCCGGATCGCGAGACGCCCGACGACTGGAGCCAGGGCGTACCGCTGGCCTACATGAAGGAAGTCTGCGACTACTGGCAGAACGAATACGACTGGCGGCGCTGCGAAACGGCGCTCAACGCGCTGCCGCAATACATGACGGAAATCGACGGGCTCGACTTCCAATTCCTGCACGTACGCTCACCGCATGACGGCGCGCTACCGCTGGTGATGAGCCACGGCTGGCCGGGCTCGGTGATCGAGTTCATGAAAGTGATCGGACCGCTGACCGATCCGGAGGCACACGGCGGCAAGGCATCCGATGCATTCCATCTGGTCTGTCCCACCCTGCCGGGCTTCGGCTTTTCCGGTAAACCGACCGTCCCCGGCTGGAAGATCGAGCGGATCGGCCGCGCCTGGGGTCAGTTGATGGCGGCGCTCGGCTATGACCGTTACGTGGCACAGGGCGGCGACTGGGGATCGATAATCACCACCAGCATCGGTCTGACGCAGACCGATCATTGCGCCGCGATCCATACGAACCTGCCGATCGTCCGGCCGACCGGTCCGCTGCTGGAAGACCTGACGGATTTCGAGCAGCGGGCGATCGCGGCTGGACAGTACTACTGGGACTGGGATTCCGGCTATTCCAAGGAGCAGAGCACCCGTCCGCAGACCGTCGGCTACGGGCTGGTGGATTCGCCGCTTGCACAGGCGGCGTGGATCCTCGAGAAGTTCTGGGCCTGGTCCGGCCGCGTCCCTCCGGAAAATGTGCTGTCGCGCGACGAACTGCTCGACAATGTCATGATGTATTGGCTGCCGGAAGCCGGCGCCTCGTCGGCGCGGATCTACTGGGAGAGCTTTTCAGTCCTGGGCGAGGAACCGCAAAAAGTACACACCCCAACCGGCGTCAGCATTTACCCCAAGGAGATCTTCTTCGCGTCAAAACGCTGGGTGGAGGATCGTTTCACTAATCTCATTCACTTCAATATTCTCGACAAGGGCGGACACTTCGCCGCGTTTGAACAGCCGGCGAGCTTCGTCGACGAATTACGTACGTGTTTCGCTCAAGTTCGCTGAGAAGCTTGGACTAAGAAGTGCGATGACGCGGATATCGGCGAAACCGCTCTGTTTCAGTAGCGTAGATTTTAACCGGGCAAGAGAAATGGCATCGTGAAACAAAATCACCCTATCGAATGCTGCGGCATTGACCACGTCGTTCTGCGCGTGACGAATATCGAGCGCTCACTCAAGTTTTATGTCGATATTCTGGGGCTCGCGCTGGAGCGCGTGATCGAGGACCTCCAGATATACCAGCTTCGCTGCGGGCGAAACCTGATCGACTTGAGCGTCTTGAAGGCAGGCGAAAAGCTCGCGGTCAAGGCTGAGCGCGGCATCGATCACGTGTGCCTGAACGTCCGCGGAGACGTCGACGTCATGGAGGCCTACCTGAAGGACAACGATATCCCGATCACCCTCGGACCGGTCGAGCTCTACGGCTCGACAGGTTTCGGGACCTCGATGTACGTACTGGATCCGGACGAACACACGATAGAACTCAAGGCCGACTATTCGCAGTGGGCGATGCGCACGACCGCCGCCGAAGCCATGGGAGGGCAGACGCGGCCAAAGGATTGATCCCCTGCCCGAGGCCGACGAAACACCCACGTTCGTGGCAAGGTATTTCGCGTTGCCCTAACACCACATGAAAGGAACTTTAATGGATAAAGAAATCATCCGCGTTGGAAAACTCACCGAAGCCATCGAGAAGGCCAAGGTACCGCTCTCAACCGTCATTAAAGGCGCTGGACTCGTGTTTGTGTCTGGGATGCCGCCGATCGATCGGGAAACCGGCGAGTTCATTCTGAACGCCGACATCGTCACACAGACCCGGCATTGCCTCGAAAATGTGAAAGCCTGTCTGGAAGCGGCCGGCTCGTCATTGGAAAAGGTGCTGAAGGTGACCGTGTACGCCTCCAATGCGGCGCACTTTGACGCCATCAACGGCGTGTACCGTGAACATTTCGCCTCCGCGCCGCCGGCGAGGACATTCGTCGCGGTTGGATCCTGGCCTATTGCGTTCGATATTGAAGTGGAATGTATAGCACTCGCGTGAGCGCGGGATGATGCGCCTGGAAGCGGGATTCTACCTGTGCGATACCGCAGGAATCTACGCGGGCGAACGAGAGCCGTGCCACCTCAAAAACGGATAAACTGCCCAGACGATGCATCCGTGAGGCACTGTGAGATTCATGTTCGAAGACCGTAAAGCTGACGATGTGCGGCGTGTCGAGGTCGACGGTCACAAAATCGTTACGTATAGCTTTGGCACCGGCGAGGAGGTGCTCTTTTGTCTCAACGGCGGCCCCGGCATGGCCTGCGACTACATTCGCGATGCGCATTCGTGGCTGGCGGACGAGGGTTATCGCGTCGTCTGCTACGACCAGCTCGGCTGCGGTGAGTCTGATAAACCCGACGATCCAGGTCTGTGGACACTGGCACGTTACGTAAACGAGGCAGAAACCGTCCGCGATGCCCTGGGACTGGGCACGGTTCATCTCTACGGCCATTCATGGGGCACGTGGTTCGGCATCGAATATGCGCTGACCTATCCCGATACATTCAAGTCCTTCATCATCGCCAACGGCTCTGCAGACATTGCCCACTCTGCGGGCGAGCAGATTCGCCTGCGTCGTGTCTTGGGCCTGGAGACCGACGCAATGATGCAGCGTTACGAGGCGCGCGGCATGTTCGATCATCCCGAATACCAGGCTGCGGTGACACTGCTGAACTACCGCTTCGTGTGTAACCTGGAGACCTGGCCCGACGCACTCAACCGCTCGATCCTGGGCTTCAACCCAGCACCTTTTGAAGCGCTCCAGGGCCCAAACGAATTTTGCTACACCGGTGCAATGAAAGACTGGAACCGGATCGCGGATCTTCACAAGATCACGCAACCAACGCTGATCATGACTGGGCGCTACGACGCCGGTGTCGGCAAGCGCATGCAGGACGCGCTGCCGAACGCCGAGACCCGCACGTTCAAAAATGGCACCCACGTCATCATGTGGGAAGAATCGGAGGCTTACTCCGGTGCGCTGCTCGCGTTCCTGGATGCGCACAGAGGTTGACAGGCGAATAGGTCGGCAGCCGGTGCGCGAGTCCTAAGGCACCCTAATAAGCACTGCGGGTTAACCAGCTCGACGAAATACCGGTAGTTCGACGAAATTCGAAATGGATAACGCGACAGTAAAACATGGATCTTGAACTCGAGAATAAGGCCGTCGTCGTGACCGGCGGCGCATCGAACATTGGCCGTGCCAACACTTTAGGATTTGCCGGCGAAGGTGCGAAGATCGCTCTGGGCAACGTCGATATGGAGTAGGCGCATGCCGTCGCGAAGGATGCCGAGACGGCCGGCGCCGACAGCCTGTAGGCCGACATGGATTCAATGTTCACCGCGGAGAAGTTGGAGAATATCGCGAGGGCATTGCCGCTGAAGAAGCTCGGCCGACCGCGCGACGTCGCGAATGCCGTGTTGTTCCTGTCATCGAATGCGGCCGCGGGGCATGTGACCGGATAGGTCTTGAGCGTCAGCGGCGGCTACACCATGATCGGCTGACACGTCGCGCAGTGCTTGCACCCTTCGTTCCGCAAGCTTATCGGAGGCCTTATGACCGTACGAATTGCCTTACTCCATCCCGGGGAAATGGGCGCTGCCATTGGTGCCTGCGCAAATGCGATGGGGCATACCGTTGGCTGGGTCGCTGATGGGCGCAGTGAGGCGACGCGCGACCGGGCAATAAAGGCCGAATTGAAAACGTATCTCACGCTCGGCGAACTGATCGAAAACGCCGCCATTGTGATAGCCGTCTGCCCGCCGGCCGCGACCAAGGGCACTGCGAGTGAAGTCGCGAAGACGGGATTCGAAGGCATCTATCTCGATGCAAATGCTATCTCTCCGCGTTCCGCGCAAGCCGTAGCGGACACCGTGGAAGCCGGTGGCGCCAACTATGTGGACGGCGGCATCATCGGTCCGCCCCCGTACGCGGACGGTACGACCCGCCTCTATCTTTCCGGGGCGCGGGCCGCTGAAACCGCTGCATACTTCGCGGGCAGCAAACTCGAGGCCATCGATATCGGGGGGCATCGCACGGCGGCGTCGGCGTTGAAAATGTGCTACGCGGCATGGACCAAGGGTTCGTCGGCCCTGCTCCTTGCGGTGCGGGCGCTGGCCCGGACAGAGGGCGTCGAAGACGCCCTCTGTGAAGAATGGCATCGGTCGCAGCCGGGTCTCGAATCGAACAGTGAATCCGCAGCATCGCTCAATGCCGCAAAGGCATGGCGCTTTGTCGGCGAAATGCGCGAAATCGCCGACACCTTCGACGACAAAAGCCTGCCTGGAGACTATCATCGCGCCGCGGCGCAAACCTATGCTTCGCTCGCTGCCTACAAGGATGTGTCCCCGCCCCCGACTCTGGACGAAGTACTGCAGACGATGCTGGCCGAGCGCGACGACGCGCCAGCTTGATCTCGAATTGGATCGTTCGCAACCGCTCAGGTATGGCAGCGAAGCTTTATTCAGCTTCCAGCCGATAACGCGTGCCGACCACGCTCGGCGCGTACCGGCCGGGTGCGAAAGTGTTTGCCAGACGGGCCTTGGCGCGCCAGCCCGTGCAATGCCCGGGTGCCAGGAGTCGGGGTTGAATGCGTGTTTCGAGATCCTGCACGGTTTCATCTATACGCGGCTCCATCGCTTTTCCGGCCAGATGATAGCCGCCCAGGACCAGGTCCGTGGGCCTGCCCGGAAACGCGCGCTTCGCCCCGAGGCACGCGTTGACGATGCCGGCATGCGAACAGGCTGACAAGACCGTCACGCCCCGCCCGCGAACGGCAGCGGCGAGAAAACGTTCGTCCATGATCAGAGGATCGGGAAAGCCGTCATCGCCGTGGAAGCTGTGATGGCCAACGAGACCGGTTTCGTAGGCAGTCTCACGATCGATTTCGCCGCTGCTGTAGAAGAAGCCGTCGCATAGGGCGTGCGCTTCACCATGCTTCGAGATCTTGCCCCCCGCAGCCTCGATATCCGCGAATTCCGGTTCTTTCGGAAGCAGAATCATGACGCCGCTCGGTATCAATATGCCGCGCTGATCGGGGCGCTCCGGATGGAGATCGACAATGAGCGGCTCGGAGCGGCCCGCGTCGCGGCGCGCGGCGCAAATCGCACTGATCACCTCCGGGAAACCCCCGCTGTGGTCATAATGCCAATGGGAAAGAAACAGCATTTCAATAGTCGCGATGTCGATATCCAGGCGTCGGGTGTTATCGAGCCAGACATCGGCATACGGACCGACGTCGAACAACATCGTGTGCCGCACATCACCACGACGTCCGGTGATGAGCACCGACAGTCCGTGACAGGCGCAGCAGAGTTGATCGAAGACGACCTTGCACTCGTGCCCATCGTAGATGCGATCGGGCGGCGTTCTCGCAGCGATTTGCACGACTTCCGGGATCTGCGGTACGCCCTCGTCGACGCTGGACAGCGTGTCCGTTTCATTGTCGACGACGACCAGTAGATCGAGTTCGTCGAGTTCTATCAGGCCTTCGGGAAGCGATGGTGAGGGCACGGCTTTGATCTCTCGCGATAGTGTGGAGTTGAGTCGAGATCGGCGATCGATCTTAGCATGCGGTCTAAACCATTATTGCCGGCTCGTTCGGTTGAGAGAAATCATAGGAATCGGGTACGGAGGGATTGGTTTTTTTCCGTCGTCTCCTGAACAGGTGTCCTGAATAATAGGACACCTTGTTGTTTGAGACGGTGGTCGTCATTCGCCCGCAAGCGGGCTCTTAGGGTATGGCCCGAGTAGAAGCCCGCTTGCGGGCGAATTGAAATCTTTGCGATGTTTGCGTCTTGGCAAGAGTTACTCTGTTCTGGACGGACACTAACCTAACGGTAATTCGACGGGCAAAAACAGTGACGGCGATGGTCTCTATGCCGGGCAGATTGAGATCCGCCTGCCACGTGCGGTCCTAAGTGGAATACGTTACGTCCCATCGCAAAAGCCCGGAGCTGACGCCGATCTACTTCTGACACAAGGCAAGACCTGATACTGATCTATTCTTTATCCCCAGCCACCCCCAAAATACGTGGATGCAATTGCACTTGGCTCGCGTAAAATAGTAGCGGGGAAAACAATGAAACGCCCAGGAGGTCGTGCCCGATGAGTTATATAGACGTCATCGAAAAGCTAGACGTTCCAAAGCCCACCAAATACTACACTCCGCCGGCATTCGAGGAGGTATTCGGGATTCCGATCGCCTATCGCCGCCAGGGTAAAGGCGAAATAGTGGTGATGTTTCACGGCGCTGGATTCACACGCATGTGGCTGCCGATGTACGAAATGCTCGCCGAGCGGGTCGATTTCATTGCGCCGGAATCGCCCGGTTTCGGCGAAACGCCGATGCCCGAATGGTTTCGGAACTTCGACGACCTCACGATCATCTATGATCAATTTTTCGAGCAGCTTGGGATCGAACAGCTGCATTTGATCGGCTTTTCCATGGGCGGCTGGGCCGCCTCCGAGTTCGCATCGTTCTTTCCGCGGCGCCTGAAAAGCCTGAGTCTGATCACACCGGTCGGCCTGCGACTCAAAGACAAGCCGGGCATCGATATCTTTCAGTTGACACCCGAGCAGTTGATGGACCGGCTGTTCGACGACAAGGAGGTCATGCAACAATTCGCCGTCGATCCGGACGACTTCGACGAGGGCATTCACCTTTATTCGGAATTTTCCGCCGCCGCGCGGCTGATGTGGGCGCCGCGGTACAACCTGGCCCTAGAGCGGCGTCTACGGCGATTGCAGTGCCCGACATTGGTGGTCGGCGGGTCGAACGATCGCTTGATCCCGAACGAAATGTCGGACAAGTACGCTGAAGTACTCCCGAACAGCCGCCTGGTCCGGATCCCCGGGACAGGTCACGAGCCCTGCCTGGAGCGGCCGCGAGAACTGGTCGACGAGCTGCTCGCCTTTATTGAGGAGGCATCGAAATGAACAAACTGCGCTTCTACTTTTTCCATTTAATGCCCTACCCCTATATTCCGCCGACCGCGGAGTTCGATTCCACCTGGGTGTCCCTGTCGAATAAGTACTACGACCCGCAGCGCGGACGTAATCTCTATAACGACTATATCGACCAGCTCGTCTCTGCCGAGAAATTCGGCTTCGACGGGACCTGCGTCAACGAGCATCATGCGAATTTCTACGGCACCATGCCGTCGCCGAACATCATCGCCGCGATGCTCATACAGCGCACTACGCATATCCCGATCGGAGTCATTGGCAACGCGACCCCGCTGCACGGTAATCCCTTGCGCGTCGCCGAAGAGATCGCGATGCTCGATGTGATATCCGGCGGTCGGATCATCAACGGCTTCGTGCGCGGCATCGGCTGTGAATACTTCAACAACGGCGTGGTACCGGCCGATTCGCTGGAGCGCTTCCACGAAGCGCACGATCTGATCATCAAAGCCTGGACCGAAGACGGCCCGTTTACCTGGCAAGGCGATCACTTCTACGTTCCGAATGTGAATCCGATCCCGAAGCCCCTTCAGCAACCACACCCGCCGATATGGATTCCGGGGCAGGGCTCGCTCGAAACGCTCAAATTCATTGCAGAGCACAAATACACCTACATGATGGTATTCGCGCCACAGTGGTTCACCAAAATGGCCTTCGACGGTCTGCGTGAGGAATGCAAGCGGCTTGGCTACGATGCACCGAAGAGCATGTTCAATGCCTGTGTGCCGACTTATATCGCCGAAACCGACGAGCAGGCGCACCGCGAAGCCAAGGCGCATTTGAGTTGGGTTTTCAATACCGGACTGAAGATTCCCGACCCGATCTTTTTCCCGCCCGGCTACATGAGCACGAAATCCTTCCGCAACTTCGCCGGCGCATTAAAAAAGGGCAAGATCAAACCGCAAGCCAAGCTGAGTTACGACGAGTTACTGGCGGATCGATATATCATCGTCGGCTCGCCGGAGACGGTTAAAAACCGCATGGGCGAGTACTGCGACGATGTCGGCGCGGGCGGGATTCTCGCCGTCGGTTCGTCCCTGGGCCCGATGCCGAACTGGATGGTCATGAAGAACACCCAGATCTTCGCGGAAGAGGTCATACCGGAGTTCCGCGAGGCGGACGGTAAACCCGATCACCTGCGTGAAGAACCACTCGCACCGCGCACCCGGGCAGAATTCGCAGCGCGCTACGGCGAGCCGGAAGAGCCGGCACGTTCGATCGTCACGGGATCCGTTGAATTGATCGACCACCGCGTCGCGCACCTGCCCGAGGTCATCGATCCGACGATGGGAGATACCGAGAGAGATGCGGGTCCGGGCGTGGATCGGTCCGCGTCGGCGGGATAAATAAACGATTGGCGGAAATGACGGCGCGGCGCAGCACGTCATTCGGTCTGCGCCTCGCATTTATGGAAGTTCCGATCTGGCCGCCGGAGAACTCCTACGACAGTAATCGAATTTAGGAGCCCGATGATGACGTGCAAATACTGCGCCGCGGTACCTCGTGGGCGCAGAAAACGCGACGTTCAGGCGGCACGTTTCGCGTCGATGAAAACTCTAAGTTCCCGTTGTTGTTGATCGATCAAGCCCGTCACCATACCCAATATTTCCGCCGGGGCCGAATGCGGTGAGCCGGCGTCGAATGGGGGCTGTGGGCGGTATTCAAACGCCAGTTGCACGGCCTGTGCGGCCGGCGGTCCGACGACTTCGGCGATCAGAGTCAGGGCGAAGTCGATACCCGCGGTGACGCCGCCGCCGCTGATCCGGTTGCGATCGACGGCCACGCGCTCGTCGACTACTTCGATGGCCGGATAGGCCGTCAGGTGTTCGAGCCAGGCCCAATGGGTGGTCGCGCGGTATCCATCCAGGAGCCCGGCTTCGGCCAGGATCAGCGCACCAGTACACACCGAAGTGATGTACGCGGCCTCGTTACCCACCTCTTTAAGATGCACCATGAGGTTGGCGTCGGTCATCTGCGGTAAAACGTCACCGCCGCCCGGCATAATGAGAATATCGAGCTTTGGGCAAGATTCGAAATCATGATCGGGTGTGAGCAGCGCACCGCAGTCGGAACGCAGCGGGATCTTGGCATTCGAGAAGGTGAAGGTCTCGAACTCCTCGACGAACGACAATATCTGCAGGGGCGCATAACCGTCGAGCATGGTCATATTCTCGAATAGATAGATTCCTACATTCATCGCGGCTGCCATTTCTTGCCCTCCGTTACTTACTGGAATTCCCTGATCGTGTATCGTTATGAAATGCCGGCGCCACGCCTGACGCGCTCTAGGCCGCGGCGGATCCAGTTTAGCTGATGCTTCTTTTCCGGCGGCTTCCTATGCTGCAAGCCGGCTACGCTTCTTGATACCGAAACTGAGTACTTTCTCGACCCCCGCCTTGGCCCGCAACGCCGTCCGGTGAGAGTGTAAGTCGATTCTAATCGCTAACATCGCCGCTGTCCCGCGGCTCGGAACGCGGCATGAACGGTGGACAGTATGCACCGGATACAATGTACATTTTCGTACTCGAGAGCGCCCAAGCCGCATTGGTGGTTGCGGCGCAATCGAAAGACGCCCGGGCGAAACTGTCATGGACGGATCAGGAACCGAACGCACAACGATGCCGAGTGTCATTCCGACCACCGGCCGTGCGGCATCATGTAGCGCGGGTCGGCGCCCGCTGGGTAGCCCATTTTCAACCGCAATGGCGAGCCGCAGTGCGCATGCTTAGGGCTCTCGCCGGCGCGATTCTATGCGCCGTCCTCGCTACCGCAAACGCGGAGATCTACCAGTGGATCGACGAGCACGGCAAGGTGCATTTCGGCGACAAACCGCCGCCGGAGGCGAAGCGCTCGGCGATCGATCTCACCGAGCGCTACGCCATCAACCGCAACTTCGAAGTGGCAATCGTGGCGCGCAACTACCAGATGGGGCTGGACGTGAAGACCAAGGTGTCCGTTGCCGTATCCAAGATCTTCAGTATCTACGCCTCGGATTTCACGATGCGCCCGGACGCGGATGCAGCGATAGAGATCCACATTTACGGCAGCGAGCAGGAATTCCGCGCGCTTACCCGCAAGCGCGGGCTCCAGATTGAAAATGCCTCGGGCTTTTACTCGCCGAAGGAAAATGTCATCCACGTCTGGAAGAACCGCGATGTCGGCCGTCTGCTCGAGGTGCTGACCCATGAGGCCAGCCACGCGATCATGCGGCATCAGATCGGCCGGGTACCCGCCTGGATCAACGAAGGGCTTGCAGAATATTTCGAAATCATGGAAGTCTTCGGTCAAACCGTGGTCGTCCACCCGAATCGCCGCTGGGCTGAAACCGTCAATCTCCGCGTGCGCCGCGGCCTGTTACCGCTCGGCGATTACCTGTCGATGACCAGGGATCAGTGGTACGTATTCAACGGTAACGACGGACTTGCGTACGCACTCGGCTGGTCGGTGACCTTTTTCCTGATGTCGAGCGAGCCCGGTATCGCGACCATCCGTGCAGTGTTGCAGCATTTCAGGGACAGCGACGAAGGCAGCCCGGTGGAACTGATCGAGGCGGCCTACCCCGGCGGTTTCGAGGCCTTCGAAAAAGAGTGGCGTTACTGGGCGATGTACGGCGAACGGACACCACACCGATATTAGTGCGGTCATTGGATGATGGTGTTTACGAAACAAATGGCCTGTTCGCCCGCGAGCGGACGCCTACGGCGCTTCGCGTTGCATGGTCGGGGCGCCGTCGTAGGAGCCCGCTTGCGGGCGAATCGAGCTAACGGATGATCCCGCCGTTGAGGCGTGGGAGAATTCCAACAGCGAAACCATTCGACGGTAATGCACGCGATGCTCGTAGAAGGCAAATGGCAGGATGACTGGCAAATGAAACAGCGCACGGACGGCGAGGGCCGGTTCGTGCGCCAGGAATCGACTTTTCGGCACTGGGTCACCCCGGACGGGGACCTCGGCCCGACCGGCGAAGGCGGCTTTAAGGCGGAACCCGGCCGCTACCACCTCTACATCGCGTTGAACTGTCCCTGGGCGTGCCGGGCCTATATCTACCGCAAGCTCAAGCGGCTCGAAGACGTTATCTCCGTTTCCATCGCCATTCCTGAATTCACCGATCAAGGTTATGGCTTCGGTGATTACCCCGGCTCGATCCCCGATCCCCTGCACCAGGTTCGCTACGTCCGCGAACTCTACACACGCGCCGACCGGCACTTTACCGGCCGCCCCACCGTTCCGGTTTTGTGGGACAAGGTCCGGGACACCCTGGTCAACAATGAGTCCGCCGACATCATTCGTATGTTCAACAGTGCTTTTGACGCCTACGGCGACGCCTCGGTCGATTTCTATCCCGAAGACCTGCGGGACGAGATCAACACACTCAACGAGCGCATTTACGAGAGTCTTAACGACGGCGTCTATCGGGCAGGATTTACCATGACGCAGGCGGTTTACGAAGAAGCGGTCGCCGAGGTGTTCGAATGCCTCGATGATTTGGAGGAGCGGTTAGAGGAGCAGCCTTATTTGCTAGGAGATCGCATCACCGAGACTGATTGGCGCGCGTTCGTGACCTTGATCCGGTTCGACATCGCCTACCATGCCCTGTTCAAGTGCAACCTGCGCCGCCTGATCGATTATCCCAATCTATCGGCCTACCTCAAGCGGCTTTACGCCGTACCGGGCGTGGCAGAAACGGTCAACTTCGACCATATCAAGCGCACGTATTACACGATCCGCAGAGTGAATCCGACCCAGATCATCCCCAAGGGACCTGATCGGATATTTGCTCACTGAAGCGAATTCGCTGGTTGTATGCCATGCACTGGAATGGGCTGTTCAGCGCTTTAGCGCGTTCGCTATTGGCGATGTTCGATCGACAGGCATTCCTCGAACAGCCATCTAAACTCAGCAAAGCTGTCGACGATGGCATCCGGTCGATGGGGATGCTCCACGGTGCCCGGAAAAACCTTTTCGAGCCAGACGTGTTCCCATCCGGCACCGTTGAAAAACACTGCAGTGACTGCTGCCCGTTTTGCCGCCGCTACATCAGTGGCGCTGTCCCCGAGATACCAGCATGACCGATCGTTGGTTTCGCCGAGTTCATCGAGCGCTTTTAAAATGGGCTCCGGATGCGGCTTGCGCCGATCGGTATCGCCGCCGCACACAGTGGTATCGAACAAGTCCATCCAGGCACCTCCTTCGACGAGGGCTATTTCATGGTCGAAGAATTCCCGCTCGCGGTTCGTCAATATGCCGAGCTTCACGTCGAATTCGCGGAGTTCCAACAGCAGCTTGAGTTCACCGCCCTCGAAGGGATGCGCTTCGCCATAGTGGTTGCGGTAGGCATTGTTAAATGCCTCGTGAGCGGTACGCTTCGCATCCTCGTTGTTCCCGAACAGGACTTCGAAAATATCCGTGCGCGATATTCTCCTTGCAGATTTTATTTTCGGATGCAATCGGAGGTTTTGTCGCACGTAATCAACGAGCCGGGCATCTTCCGAAGTCCGGCACAACGCGTATGGGATGAGGTCGTTCATAAGGCCCAGTTCCGGAATCCTCAACAAAGTATCGTCGACGGCGTGATACATCGCGTCCCGTGTGTCGACGAGCGTCGCGTGCCAGTCGAACAACACCACGCGCGGCGGCACCAGTACTTCTGCGGCCGTTTGGAGATCCCGGATCATGCTTGGAGAGAGCCTTTCAGCGCCTCCGGGACGTAGAAACCAGGCCGCTCTCTAGTGTCACAGGGGCGTGTCCGCGCCCGGCGCCTTATAATCGATGGACTGCGCGATACCCATGGCTGCGACGGCATCGTCCATGCTGTACAGCGCCGTGACCTTCGTATTCCCCACACCGCCTGCGACATCTGCCATCGCCACAGCCATGGCATGGGTGTCGCTCTCGAGTTCGACGACGATCAATGCATCCCAATCGCCCAAGGTGAAGTAGAAATCGATCAGTTTGCCGCCCATCTTTTCCATGACGTCACTGGCCTGAGGCTTGCGGTCGTGGGGATTGGCAACCAGGCCTTTTGTGCTGTCGGCGTTGTACTTTATTTGAATCATGTATCGGCCCATGGCGATGCTCCGGTTATCTTCGACTGGTCAAGTGCGAGAATGAAATGTACGAGTTATTGTCGGGGTCGAGCCGGCCCCTGCCAACTCACCTTTAGGATGGTACGAAGTCCATGCGGAAAGTAATATGCATGCAGCGGCAAACACCAATATCCGCAGGCATCGTAAATTCATGACGACAATGAAGCCAGCGCATAGGGTATTTTCCAGCTTCAAGCACCTTACATCTTGATGTTTCGGCACGGGAAAAGATCTGCCGGTGAGCCCACCTAGCCATATTTTGACCGTACTGACCCCGGATCGCCGGGGGATCATCGCGACCATCATGAGCCTGCTCGATCGCAAGGACATCAAGGTCATGGAGCTGAGTCAGACGGTGGTGCGGGACTATTTCACGATCATTCTCGTCCTCCATTGTGCCAACGGTAGCGTAGCGGATGCACTCGCTCACGAACTCGAGACCGCGCTGTCCGCGGGTGCGCGGGTGACACTGGTCGAATATCTTTCCGGCAGGGCACAAGTGACTTTGGGCGAGCGCTACATATTGACCGCCAGCGGCGACGCGAGCCGCGGGGTCGTGCACGCCTTCGCCGAGATCGTCGCAAACCGGGGCGGCAATTTCTCCGATCTGAGCACCCGTGAAGATGGCGAGCGACTCACGATTCTCGCCGAGATCGATCTGCCCTCCGAAGACGCACTGGAGCAGTTGCAGATCGACCTCGAACGCGCGGGGACCGAGACCGGTCTGCAGGTTCGCCTGCAGCACCACCGCCTCTTCGTCGCGACCAACGAGGTCGCTTTCAGGCGATTTGCCGATGATTCGTAGCGACGACATCTTCGAGACGATTCGCATGTTCCAGGACGAAAAGCTGGATGTGCGGACCGTGACCCTGGGACTGAACCTCGACGATTGCAGCAGCCCCGTGCTCGCGCAATTGCTGGACAAGATCCAGGCGAAGATCGTCGGCACCGCGGGTAATCTGGTGCGCGCAACCCGCGAGGTCGAGCGCACCTTCGGCATTCCGGTCACGAACAAGCGCATCGCGGTATCGCCTATCGCGCGGGTTGCCGCCGGCCACGGCCCGGATGCGCTGGTCAAGGTCGCCGAGCGTTTGGACACCTCGGCGGCCGAGGTCGATGTCGATCTGATCGGCGGGTTCAGCGCCACCGTCGAAAAGGGCATGACGCCGACCGAAGCTGCGCTTTTTACCTGCCTCCCCGAGGCCCTCTCGGTCACGGGACGGGTGTGTTCCGCGCTCAGCGTCGCCAGCAGCCGCGCCGGCATCAACATGGATGCGGTCCTGCGCGCGGGTCAGACGATCCGGGACACGGCCGATGCCGATCGGGCCAATGATGGTTTCGTGTGCGCCAAGCTCGTCGTTTTCGCCAATATTCCCGAGGACAACCCGTTCATGGCCGGCGCGGCGCACGGCGTGGGCGAAGCAGATGCCGTGATCAACATCGGCGTCTCCGGCCCGGGCGTCGTACACCGCGCCCTGCAGCGGCTCATCGAACGCGCGGGGTCCGGCACGAACGCCGCCGAGAACCGCCTGACCCTCGCGGACATTGCCGAAGAGATCAAGGTCACGGCCTTCCGCATCACCCGCGTGGGCGAGCTGATCGGACGTGAATTGGCGCAGAAACTCGGCTTGAGCTTCGGCATCGTCGATCTATCGCTGGCCCCGACGCCGCAGATCGGCGACTCCATCGGTGAGATCCTCGAAACCATGGGAATCGCCAAGATCGGCGAATCGGATCGGTTCGTGCACTTCGGCGGGCGCATCCCGGCGCCGCTGCACAGCCTCAGGAATTGAGCCGCCGTCAACCGGAAAACGTCCGGTTCGAGGCCCTTCTTTCAGTGCTTGTCGAATGTCGTGGAGAACTTTTTTGATACCGGTGATCCACGAAGATTGCGACCTGCTGTCCCGTACAGCGCACGCAATCTGAAATGAAACACCGAAGCGGTATGCTACGATTAAGCCGGCACTAAGCATTCGTCGCCGGTAACGGGAGAAAGGTAATTGACCGACAATAATTGGCAGATCAGCGGCGAATACATGGAAAGCTGCAATTGTGATTACCTGTGTCCGTGCATCTTTACCAATTCGCTCGGCGAGGTGACCGGAGAGGACTGCACCGCCTTACTCATCTTTCGCATCGACGAAGGCGCCTGTGACAGCGTCGATCTCGGCGGGCTTAAGTTCGCACTCGTGATAAAGTCCGGAAAGGTAATGAGCGACGGTAACTGGATCTTCGGCGCCATCGTCGACGACAGCGCCGACGACGCGCAGCGCGCGGCGCTCGCCCCCATTGCCGGCGGCGAGGCCGGCGGCCCGCCCGGCATGATCCGGGACAATCTGGTTAGCGACTTTCGCGGTGTCGAATTCGAGCCGATCGTATTCAACATGAACGGCGTCGAACGCTCCGTCACGATCCGCGACAAGCTCAAGTTCGCAATTGAAGGCGTAGTGTCCAAGCTCGGCAATGGCGAGCCCATCTACATCGATAACGTCGGCCATCCCGCCAATTCGAAGCTCGCACTGGCGCGATCGAAAGAAACCCACGTCCACTGCTTCGGCCTCGATCTGGACATGGCCGGTGCCGGGAACAACGGTCATTTCGCTAAATTTTCGTGGGCCGCGTAGCAGGCTGACGAACTCACCGTCCCCACAGCGGGTGCGGCCTGAATCCGGCGATGGTTTCGAACACGCGTACGGCCGCCGTGGTCTGGCTGTTGATCGGGGCGTGGGCGACGGTGACGCTGACCAGTTTGTTCGCGCCGCAGATCATTTCATTCAACCTGTCCCGTTACTTGAACGTCGCTCTCATGAGCGCCTTCACGCTGTTGCACGGCGCTCGCCGTTACGGCTGGCGCGGCATCTTGGGCTACTTCGTGATTGCCCTCGTCGTCACCAATGTGTTCGAGGCCATGAGTATCCTCACCGGGTTTCCGTTCGGGGCTTATCACCACACCGCATCGATGGGCCCGCAAATATTTCACGTACCGTTGATAGTCGGCCCTATCTTCGCCGTCGCGGGCTATCTCGGCTGGGCGATTGCGGGCGTCCTCCTCGGCGATGTCTTCAATGATTCGCAGCGCGGCGTGCTGCTTGCCAAACCCGTTATCGCGGCGTTCATCACGACATCCTGGGATTTGTGCGTGGATCCAATCGGGGGCACCATCAACCGCGACTGGGTATGGGCCGATGGCGGCGGCTACTTCGGCGTAGGCTGGCTCAACTTCTTTGGCTGGATGCTGACCCTGTGGGTCATCTTCCAGGTGTTCGCGCTCTTCCTCGCGCGCCGCGGGCCGCCGCTGCCCCTTACTGCGTCGACGGGCTACTGGCTGCAGCCGCTGGTGTTCTGGACCTTGATCGCGGCGCAGTTTCCGCTGCTGTACGCCATCGTCCCCGACGCCCTGGTCACCGACCCGTCCGGCCAAAGCTGGCATACCGCGGACCTCCTGCAAACAATGGCGCTGGTCAGCGTGTTTACGATGCTCTTCGTCGCGGTACTCGGATTTATCCTATTATGGCAACGGCGTGAATGAGCGTGATGATTCAAGCACTGATCGGAAATATTCCTTTTTTTTGAAATGATTACGAATTTCGTTTAAGGTAATATCTAGAACTCGCAGTCCGCGAAGTTTAACCATTTGATCTCGAGGCCGGACTTCGGCATTTGCGCGTCGCACTCTGCGAGCAGCAAGGTGCCACGGGGAAGCGAAATGACAACATCGATCGGGCGTTGCCTTGCCGTACTGGTCGCCATCACGGCTGTCCTTACTGCACCTGCTCTGCATGCCGGCGACATGGGCGATATGTGGTCCAGGTTCGATCGCTCAATCGCGAAATTCGATCCCATCGGCCGGCATGTCCGTAAACCGATCGAACGAGCGATCCCCAACCTGCGTTTCAAGGGGTTCCTGCGCCAGTGGACGGATGTGCTGCTCGACGAAGACGGAATCGACGGGTTTCGCGATCAGGACTTCCGTTTTCTGCAGCTGCAAAACCTGCTCGAAATCGAAATGGGCTACCACGTGGCAGCCGGGCTCGACATCAATGTCGTCTCGCACTTTCTTTATGACGGGGTCTACGACTGGCAAGATTCCGATGGGCTATTCGCCGACAGCATCGATCGCACGGCCGAGATCTATCACGATCGCGAACGGATTTTGCGCGAAGCCTATATCTCATATCGCGCGCCGCGCTTCGATCTCAAGCTTGGAAAGCAACAGATCGCCTGGGGCAAGATGGACGGGCAGTTCATCGACGTCGTCAGCGCTATGGATCGGCGAGAATCGGTGCAACTCGAAACAGAGGACTTCGAGTGGCGTCGCCTGCCGACCTGGATGGCCAATGCAACATTTCATTTTGGGCAAAACTCCCTGCAACTCCTCTACCTATTCGATTTCGAACACGACCGTCAGGCATTGCCTGGATCGCCGTGGGCCTCCCCACTGTCGCCGCCACCGAGCGCGATCACCGATATCGTCTTGAAGCCCAAGCGGCCCAGATCGGGCGATTTCGATGATCATGAATATGGCTTGCGCTTTGACCGTTCACAGGGTGCGCTCACTTATGGCTTCGTGTATTTCTACGCTTGGGACAAGAATCCGGTAGAGCACGTCGTGGGTACGGTAATAAGCGGTGGTCGAACCCTTTTGCGCTTGCGCCCTGAACATGAACGGCTCCATCATTTCGGTATAACGGCCGACTACGCCACAACCTTCTCCGGGATACCGTACGTCAACGTGTTGCCGACCGTGTTCCGTGTCGAAGCGCTGTATACCAATGGTGTGCGCTTTGCCGATTTCGGGAAGCGCGCGGCCGCGCGCGCTGGCGCCAATCTCGACGGCACCTCTAAACGCGACACCCTACGCGCTGCCGTGGCAACCGAATTTGGTCTGCCCGCGCGCTCGACACTGATCTTCCAGGGATCGCTGTTTTATACCTTCGACTGGGAAAGCACGCTCGGTGCCGGATTCGGTGGTGGTATTGGAGACGAGTGGACGGTGATTCCCGTGGCCTTTTTCTCACGGCCGTTCGCCTTCACGCGCGACCGATTGAGCATGGAACTGACGGTGTTACCCGTCGTGAGCGGCCCATCAGCCAACTGGCAGGGGATGAAGACCAAGCTGCGTCTGAAATACAAGTTCTCGCAATACGTGACCGGGCAGTTTATCTACAACGGCTACGACAGCGGCAGCGCGACAGATCTTTATGGGCAATTCGAACAATGGGACAACTTCGGATGGGAGCTGAGCTATGAGTTCTGAATTTGAACCAGCCCGGATGCATTACTGTCGGCATCGTGCCATCAAGCGGGGGATCGTAATCGTCTTGTGCCTGAGCGCCGTCGCAGCGGCAGGCGCCGAAGAGATCTGGAAAACGGTCGCTCAAATGAGCGCCGAAGATAAGGCCTTGTTCGACCCGGCGACTTCTACCGCGCGAGATGCCGAGTATCCGTACATGCCCGCTGAGCGTTATCCATTCGAACCGCCCTACACGGCGGAGGAAATGGGCTACCGATCGGCAGAGTTCCCGCACATCTCGCGTTGGCCCGGGACGATTCTCGACGTGTTCGGCGCGATTACGAGCTCCGGGTACATTAACCAGGGCGAAACGATTTTCTATGCGAAGCCTGCCGGGACGGGCCTCGAGACCTATCTCTATGGCACGAAACCAGGGGACGTCTATACAAGCTGGATGGCCTACCACACTTTTCCGCCCGAATCAGAAGGGGCGCAACAACTCTGGGTGCCATACCGCACCGATAAGGAATTCCAAACGAAAATGGACTTATTCGTCTATTCGCCGCAGTTGCGCCGTGTTCGCCGCCAACCGGAACCGCGCCGTGACCAGCGTTTCGCCGATAACGCGCAGACTTTCGACGACGTGCTCGGACGTGACGCGTGGGAATTCGCGTGGGAGCTTCTGGGAACGGACGTACTCTACGAAACCATCCGGTTTCCGAATACGCGCCCGACGATCAGGTTAAACCGTGGCGACAAAGGGTTCGTCGAGCGGAACACGGCCTCGGTGAAATCCATGGGCGACGACTTCCCGCATTACCTGCCCGACGGCGGCGTCGCCTGCTGGGTGGTGAAGGCAACAGCGAAGGACGACTGGCTTCCGGGATACAGCGAGAAAACCCTGATTCTGTGGCTCGAGAAACATACGTTCTACCCGTTGCGCCAGGAAAAATACGACAGTGACGGTGCACTCATGACGATCGAAGTTCGACTCGCCGAGCACCAACTGCCTGAGCTAGGCACATTTGGTTATACCGCACTTTCGACGGTTTACTGGAATATACCGAACGACTTGATCAGCTACAGCTTTCATGACGCGCATAGCGCACACGATTGGTCGGAGCAGGAAAAGGCCATGATCTTCACCGCCGAGTTTATGCGCCGTGACTGGTTGTACAAGCCCTTGAAATCACAGATTCTGATCGAGGATCCCGATGAGTATTTTATGCGGCCCCATCTATTTCCCGGCAAATTTCCCGGCGCGCGAA
The DNA here is from genome assembly GCA_963662545.2 of Gammaproteobacteria bacterium. Classification (GTDB taxonomy): domain Bacteria; phylum Pseudomonadota; class Gammaproteobacteria; genus JAYYZW01. The sequence continues at coordinate 850,744 of CAXXLL010000002.1, read as the reverse complement.
ATGTCTCCATTCCCGCCGATCTAGAAGCGCGCGTCCGTGCCCAAAACGAAGCAGGGCATTTGATTTTTGAGAGCGGAGGCACGGCGACGAGCATCGCAGGCGAGTAATCGAGCGATACCGACTCCCAGCGACGAGGGCTGCTCCCCCTCCCGCCCGGCTTGTGGCATGCGCGGTGCACGGTTCATCATGGCGCTTATGCGTTTCCTGATCGCCTTTATCGCCGCGCTGCTCGCGCTTGCGGGGTGTGCGGAGCACCGGGAAAGCCCACTCGAGGGCCGGCCCGGCGGCCCGTACCGCCTGACCTTATCCCTAGACCCACCCGATCCCAGCCCCGGGCAGGAAACCCTGCTGATTTGGCAACTCACCTACACGCGGAGCGGCAAGCCTGTGCAGGATCTCCAAGTGGCGCATGAGCGCCTCATCCACAATTTCATCGTCAATCTGGATTTTTCGAGTTTTGCGCATATTCACCATGAAGATTTCAATACCGTCACCGACGGAGATCTGGCTGAAGCAAGTCTGCGTTTCCCTTATCGGTTTCCCAAGGCAGGCCATTATCGGATCGTCAGCGAGTTCGCGCACCAGAATCGCAGTTGGACGAAACATTTCGACATTGAGATCGGCGCCGCGACGACTATACACAAGACCGCGGCTCTAGCGGGGATAAGCCATTCAGGTGCGTACGCCGCCACTTTGCAGACATCGCCCGAGATTCCCGTAGCCGGCTATGAAACCAATCTGATTCTGACGCTCGAACGCGCGGGTGAACCCGTTACCGATCTCACCTTGTATCTTGGTTCAGAGTTGCATGGAGCCGTTTGGCGCGAAGATGGCAGGTATTTCGGCCACTTGCACAGTTACACGCCCCGAGTGGCCGCCATCATTCAAATGGCACACGATCGCTATGCAGATCCGCAAACGCGCGGCGGACAGATTGCGCAAATGATGGTGCAATTAATGTGCATGGAATCGGAACTGGTGTTTCCGGGTCCGACACTCCCGATTCGCTACGTCTTCCCGGAGCCCGGCAGATATCACGTGTTTCTTCAGCTGGCGCCTGGCGGTGAAACGCGCGTGTTCCCGTTTACAGTCGACGTAACGCCTTTCGCCGACGGTACGGACACAAGCGTGCACTCGCCATTTGATCGGAAAGTACCGGAGGATTCGTCGTGAAGGCCCGGCTCCTGGCGTGTGTCGTCTGCACGCTTGCGATAACCGCCAGTCACGCCGGGCACGGCCTGATGAATTCGTTCGCCGACGTTGAATGGCTGCCGGACCCGGGCGTCACCCCTGATCAGATCGCCTATCTATTCGACCGGATCGATGAGCGGGCCGAATTACAATTTGCCACATCACCCGATGCGGAAATCACCCTGTGTCTCGAATTCGCGCGAGAAAAGCTTGCCGAAACCAGCGCTATGATCAAAGCACTGGAGAGCGAGGCTGCGTCATTCGCGATGCGGCTCTACGGCGATTACGTCGAAAGGGTTTCGGCGATCGTCGAAGGCGCACCAACATCACAGGCCGCGGAGCGTCGGCTTCGATTCATCAATGCGCTGCTTGAGCACGTCTACATCATGTCCGTGGACTATCTCGACATGCCACTTGAGTCCAGAACCCGGCTATCGCCCCTATTCGCGACAGCAATGCGGCATTATGAAGAACAAAGCGCGCGATTACCCAAGGGCAAAAAGGATGCCTTTTTTTTCAAAGAGGAAGAAATTCGCTGGTCTCTCGAGATGACACAACAGGCAGACAAACAAGGCATTACGAACTGGTAGGCGCCAGGGTCAGTTATTGCGCAATACCAGTGGACGCCCCAGCAACCAGAACGGTATGGGCAATCTTCGCTTTTCAATACGCCGCTCAAAGCTCAAGATACACGCAAAATCTACCCCCGTAAGAGCATTTAAGCGGCCCCGGCGTGTTATTGCTTTTGATTTCGCGACATCCGGCGGGGTAATTTTGTAAACTCGTCAGGCGTCACAAAAACCCCCGTGGACCCTGCGAGGTCGAAGAATGGCAACAATAAATGAATCAAAACTAGCTCATGTCGTCGTCGAGCTGGCGTATACCGTGCCCTCGGACGATCCGGCGAGGGTCAGGGTCTTTCCGCCGGCTAGCGGTAGAGAGATCGAAAGACCGCCACGTGAGCGGATCCCGATGCCGATATATGACTGTCGTCCGATCGCCGAGCAGCTCAACTTGGACGAAGCAGGCTTCGAATTGGTTTCACATCGATCGGGCTTCAGCGATTTTTACGACCCCGATCGCGTGCGGGCTGAATACTATACGGAAGTGGAAGATCTGCTGCGAGCAGCGACAGGAGCGCATCGGGTCATCGTCTTCGATCACAATGTGCGAAACCAACCGCGCTCCGATCGAAAGGAAGTGGGTGTACGCGAGCCGGTCGATGGCGCGCATAATGATTACACCGTTAGCTCAGGACCGCGCCGCGTCCGTGAGATCATCGAGGAGAACGACGCGATGGATCTCGCCGGCCATCGCGCCGCATTGATCAATGTCTGGCGCCCCATCGTAGGTCCCGTCCAGGATCGCCCGCTCGCTATTTGCGACGCTCGAAGCGCAAAACTAGAGGACTTTATTCCCACGGAGATCCAACATTTCTTGGAGGACGATCTAGAAACCCCGCACCTCACCGGCCAGATTTACTCGTTTCGGCATAACCCTGATCACCAATGGTTTTACGCATCCAATATGCGGCCCGACGAAGTGATGCTATTGAAATGCTACGACTCTGCGAATGACGGACGCGCATGCTTTACCGGACATACCGGATTCAATAACCCGGAATGCCCAGACGAATTCATCCCGCGGGAAAGCATCGAAGCGCGAACGGTAGCTATTTTTTCCTAAACGACCTGCTCATTTGAGCTCAAATCCTTTGTAACCGGATGCTGCAATCTCGTTGCACTTCTTTACATACGGCGGGAAACCGAGATAGGGCATGAAGACGCGCGGCTTGCCAGGTACGTTCGAACCCAGGTACCACGAATTGCACGAGGGGAAGAGTGTACCGTCTGCAACTTCGTTGACATGATCAACCCAGGCGTCTTCCGCCGCGGTGGTCACCTCGATGCTCTGATGCCCGTGTTCCGCGATATAGGTGATGCAATCAGCAATCCAATTTACGTGTTGCTCTATCGACGGCAGCATATTGCTTAATACGGACGGGCTACCGGGGCCCGTGATAGTGAAGACGTTCGGAAAACCGGCGGTTCCAAGTCCGAGGAAGGTCCGCGGGCCGGCACTCCATTTCTCTTCGAGTGAAATATTTTCCCTGCCGCGTATATCGATCGCGAATAACGCGCCCGTCATGGCATCGAAGCCCGTGGCAAAAACGATGCAATCGACCGGGTAGTTATCGGTCGTCGTTCTCAAGCCGGTGGCCGTGATCTCCTCGATCGGTGTCTTGTTGACATCAACCAGTGTCACATTCGGGCGATTGAAGGTTTCGTAGTAACCCGAGTCGGCGCATAAGCGCTTACAACCCACGACATTATCCGGGGACAGTGTCTCGGCGACGGCCGGATCACGAACTATTTCGCGAATTTTTCCGCGGACAAACTCCGCCGCCGTGTCGTTTGCTTCCTGACTGTATAGTAAATCTCCGAACGCACCGATGAATGGGAGCCCGCCCGCCTGCCAGCGCTTCTCGTACTCAAAATGACGTTCCTCCGGTGTCGCGTCCAGGGCAGAATCCTCGCGGAGACCAAGATTCGCGCCCCAGCCGAAAGGCATCTGGCTGTTTTCCTCGCGCATTTGCTTGTAGTTGGCCTTGACTTCTTGCTGTACGGTCGGGGCCAATGTCCCATTCCGCGCGGGAATGGAGTAGTTTGGTGTCCGTTGAAATACGGTCAGGTGGTCGGCTTCCGCCGCGATGACTGGAATCGACTGGATTGCCGACGAACCCGTACCAATAATGCCGACCCGTTTGCCGCTGAAATCAACCCCATCGTGAGGCCAGTTACCCGTGTGATAGGTGGATCCGGCAAAGCTGTCCAGCCCTTTAAAGTCGGGTTTGTTGGGCGACGACAGGCATCCTGTCGCCATAATGCAATACTGGGCGGCGACCGAGCCACTTTCGGATGTCACGACCCAGCGTCGGCTAGGTTCATCATAAACAGCCGATGACACGCGCGCGTTCAACTCAATGTCTTCATGCAAATTAAATCGGTCCGCAACATGATTGATGTACTTCAGTATTTCCGCTTGGCCCGCATAACGTTCGGTCCACTCCCATTGCTGTTCGAGTTCGTTGGAGAACTGATAGGAGTACTCCATGCTTTCTACGTCGCATCGAGCACCGGGGTAGCGATTCCAGTACCACGTGCCACCGATACCGCTGCCTGCCTCGTAGACCCGCGTTGAAAGCCCCAAGCCCCGCAAGCGATGCAGCATAAAAAGGCCCGCGAACCCCGCTCCAACGATAACAGCGTCAACTTCGCGCATGGGAATTGGTTTCGATATCTCTTGCGTCATAGGCATGTTTCCGCTTCGCGTTATGTCCAGCAACACCGCTGAAACCCAATGCATATAATAATTCAAACCGCCTGAAATAGTCGTACGAATGTCCGGCAATCAGACACATCACGCACGTACCCGTGGAGATGGCCGCGAGGAGGAGAACCGATGAACCTGGGGCGCAGTTTGATCGCTCTCTCGTGCCTGCTGCCCCTGGTGCAAGCTGCGGCGGATTCTTTACCCGGCGCGACGCTCGCTCGGGAGATCGAAACGCGCCTGCTCGCCGCCCGCGACGAGCGGCGCGGCACCTATGCGGTGCGTACTGAGCATGTCGACGCCGATGGCAGACCGCGCTACCTCAATCGGCTGATCCTTGAAGATTCGCCTTATCTCCTGCAGCACGCGCACAATCCGGTCAACTGGTATCCATGGAGCGAAGCCGCATTCGCCGCCGCGCATCGTGAGGACAAACCGGTGTTTCTGTCGATCGGTTATTCCACCTGTCACTGGTGCCACGTGATGGAACGTGAGAGCTTCGATGATCCGGCTGTAGCGCGGATGCTGAACGAGCATTTCATCGCCATCAAGGTCGATCGCGAACGCCGTCCCGACGTCGACACGACCTACATGACGGCAGTCGTGCTCTTTACCGGGCAGGGCGGCTGGCCGATGTCGAGCTTTCTGACGCCGGTCGGCAAGACGTTCTGGGGTGGTACGTACTTTCCGCGCGACACGTTTCTGCAGCTACTGCAAGAGGTTCATGCGTCCTGGGAGCAAAGCCGCGACGATATCGTGCGACAAGCCGATGAGATCGCGCTCGTCGTGCAGCGCGCGCTACGATCCGAACGGGGCAGCGCGGCGATTGACGATGCCGTGATCGAGCGCGCGATTTCGACGCTGGCTCAAATGCGCGACCGCGTCAACGGCGGCAGTGGCGATGCGCCCAAATTTCCACAAGAATCGAACCACCTGTTGTTGCTCGACCGGGCGCTGGACAGCGGCGACGCGGATCTTATCGCCTGGATCCGCTTCGACCTTGATGCCATGGCCGCGGGAGGTATTCACGACCACGTCGGCGGCGGATTTCATCGTTATGCCACGGACGCCAACTGGCGCATACCCCATTTCGAGAAAATGCTCTACAACCAGGCGCAGTTGCTGCGCGTCTATCTACGGGCGTACCTACTGACGGGCGAAACCCGCTACGCCCGCGTCGCCACAGGAATCATCGACTTCGTCGAGCGCGACTTAGCCGCGCCGGAAGGCGGCTTTTATTCCGCACTGGACGCCGATAGCGAGGAAGGCGAAGGTTATTATTATAGCTGGACGCCCGCTGAGGTTCGCGCAGTACTCCCCCCAGTCCTCGCCCGGCGCGGCATCGCGCACTTCAACATCTCCGATCAGGGAAATTTCGACGGTCGAAATGTGCTTTATACGGCCGGCCGGCGCGCTGAGTCGCCAAGCAATCTGGAAACCATTCGCGCAGGCCTTCTCGCGGCGCGCAACCGCCGCGTCGCGCCACTCCGTGACGAAAAAATCGTCACGGCCTGGAATGCGTTGATGGTGACTGCGCTGGCCGAAGCCGCGCGTGTGTTTGATGATGCGACAAGCTCGGCCCGAGCAGCACGCCTGGCTCAGGGCGCTATCGATTTTCTGTGGCGGCGCCACCAACACGGCAATGGCCAGCTTTGGCGCACCAGCCTCTACGGTAAACCCTCGGTCGACGGGGCGCTTGACGATTATGCCGCGCTCGCCGAAGCGTGCATCGCGATGCACGATCTGACGGGCGTCGAAACGTGGCTCACACGGGCCCGTATGCTTGTCGCCGCGTTAGACGTACGCTTCCTGGATAGTGAAGCAGGCGGTTATTTCATGCATAAGCCCGATCCGCTGCAGATGGCGCGCCCGAAATCCGCGAGCGACGGCGCGGTCCCGTCCGGCAATGCGCTGGCACTCGCCGTGCAAGCCAAACTCGTGCGGCGTGCGCGTGATCCGGCGTATCGGCAGCACGCCCTCGAACTCATTACCGCTTTCGCCGCCCACATCGAACGCGAGCCGTCCCACTATACCGGCATGCTGCGCGCCGTCATGACGATGCGCCGCGGCGGGCCGGGTCCGAGTCAATTCGCCGCGTTCGGGGCCGCGCATGTTCAGAGTACGATCAGCGACGGTCGCCTGCGCGTGACCATCGCGCTCAGCGAGGGTTACCATCTCAACGCCCGGCGCCCGTTGCAGGAAGACCTGATTGGCACCGAGCTGGCACAGGTGGAATCGTCGAATGCTTACGTTCTCGACGACATCCGCTATCCGCAAGCGCAACTCAAACAACTCGGCTTTCGCGATGAACGCCTCGCCTTGTACGAAGGCGAATTCGAGATCAGTGCCCGCGTTAAAGCACGCGGTAGCAAAAAGTCGCGTTCACCAATCCGAACACGACTGACCCTGCAAGCCTGCAACGATCGCCATTGTCTGCCGCCGGAAAACCTTACCCTGGTTACGCCGATCGGCGCGGCGCCCTCGAATTGAATCGTGCGGCTAGCTTGCGCCGCACGGCATAAGGAGTACCCACATGGCAACAGCCGATACCCTGCTGAACGAAGACGAACGCCTGCCGCTCATTCTCGGTTTCCAGCGTGTCGCCGAGAACACAGCGCAGGAAACCTGTTTCATCGATCGTGGCAAAGGCATCTACGTCTACGATACCGACGGGCGCGAATACATCGAGGCCACGTCCTCATTTTATGTCGCCGCCCTCGGCTACCAGAACGAGGAGTTGATCGACGCCATTTACGCACAATATCGCGAACTGCCCTTTTATGTGTCCGCGCTCAAACGCACCAGCAAGGCGTCGCTCGACCTGGCGGAGCGGCTGACCGCGATCGTACCGATGCCGGACACGCACATCATGTTTGCGGCCACGGGCTCGGAAGCGAACGATTTCATGATCAAGCTGCTGCATTTCCAGGCGGTCACGCGCGGTGAACCCGAACGACGTACGATCATCGGCCGCCGCGACAGTTACGCCGGCGGTACGCTCGGTGCGGCAAGCCTGACCGGCGGTCATCATGAGGAATTCGGTCTGCCGCTGCCGGGTTTCCGGCACGTTGCACAACCGGATTATCACGGCGCGCGGGAGCCGGGGGAAACGTCCGAGGCGTACGCCGCGCGCCTGGCCGCCGAGCTTGCGACACTGATCGACGCCGAGCCGACCGGTTCGGTGGCGGCGATGTTCGCCGAGCCAGTGAGCTTTTCGGCGGGGCTGATGGTGCCACCGGCGAATTATTTTGCCGCGATCAAACGGGTTTTGGACGAACGCGGGGTGTGTTTTGTCGTCGACGAAGTCATCACGGGCTTCGGGCGCACGGGTTCGATGTTCGGTAGCACAAGCTTCGATCTCCAACCCGATCACATGACGATGGCCAAGGCGATTACCGGCGGCTACTTTCCGCTTTCGGCACTCGCGCTGGGGCCCGATCTGTACTCAGACCTCGAGCGCGGATCCGACGCCGTCGGCACGCTGGCCCATGCGGCAACCTACGCCGCCCACCCGGTCGGCGCGGCAGCGGCGCTGAAGACCATCGAGATCATCGAGCGCGATGGCCTGGTGCAGAATGCCCGGCGCATGGGCGAGCGCCTCTCCGCCCGGCTCGAACGGCTGCGCGATCATCCACTGGTCGGCGACGTACGGCATGTCGGACTTGCCGGCGCGGTCGATTTTCTACGCCGCGATGCCGACGACCGCCCGCTGAACGACGACGGCGAAGCGGTGTGCCAGAGCGTGTTCCGGCACCTGCTGGCGGCCGGCGTCGTGGTCCGTCAAACCGGCCGCAATATCGTCATCGCGCCGCCTTTGATCATCGAAGGATCGGAAGTCGACGAGATATGCGACCGGCTCGAACGCGCGCTGGACGCAGTGGTCGCCGAATCGTGATTTCGAAATCGTCACGGGTCTGAAGCCAGCCAGCGCCGAACGCTTTTAACGCGTCTGCCTTCTCACGCCCGTCGTCAGATCACTACCAGTAAAGAAGTCCCATACATAATGGCAACACCGGTGAAGTAACCGGCCACGGACGTACGGGAAAAGCGCGGCCTAGCGTCGCCTACCCGGACGTGTGAATTGAGAAAACGATCGATTTCGACCATCACTTGCAGAACGGCGCCCGCGCCTACTCCAAAAAACACCGCGGCCCAGTGGGGTGAAAAAGCAAACGCACCGATCCAGATGCCCGGCACTGTCGGAAGACCCGCCAGCAAAGCGAGACCGGCAAACAGCGGAAACGCGACACGCTCCTTCACCAAAGGTGATACCACCCCGACCCCTTCAGTCGTATTGTGAAGCGCAAAACCGACGACGAGGTACGCCCCCATCGCGATTTCGTTGGCGGCGAACGATGCCCCGATGGCGAGCCCTTCACCGAAGTTGTGGAGTCCGATTCCTAAGGCCATAAACCCTGCGACCTGGCGTCCATCATGCTGTCCGCGCGACCTGTTGCCGACGGCTAAAAGAGCGACCAGTGTCAAGACCATGGGAATCAAAACCAATGTCGGACCACCGAATAATGGGCTGGCGTTCTCGGCCAATTCCAAGCCTTCCAAAATCATGTCGACGAACAGGTAAGCAAGAAGCCCAACGGTCAGTGCGAGAACAAACTCCAAGCCCTCTGGCCGCAGGGACCTTATTGCCGGGAAAAAAAGCATCCCAAAGGCCACCGGAACCAATCCTACAAAAATCCCCAGCAGCGCATAATCGACGAGCAGGGACCATGACGGGCGGGGCGTTTTCAAGGCGACGTCGACCGTGTACTCGAAGGTTGCGCCGGTAGCGGTAATAAAACGTAGATGGTGGACTTCGTCGGCAATCCACGGAAAATTGATCACGACCCACGCCGTCTCCATGCGCGCTAAAGGTCCTGGAGGATCCTGGGTGAAAACCCAATAGGCACCGTCGACCATGACCTGGGCAAGAACCATGGGTTCCGGGCTGTCACCACGGATCTTGGCGGCGAAACCGTGCTCGGTCACCCGCAAGCGTTCGACCGTGAAAGTTTCGGCCGGAGGCGGCCCGGTCCCAATTCGGAGGACCGGGTCAATCAGCAGGAACGCCCCGATCAAGAGCGACAAGGCTGCTATTGGGAACCCAAATAACCAGACTTTGCTAGAACCCATCTCAATATTATCCGCCTATGGGATGGGTTTTAAGGAACCTCTGAATAAGTCATGGCACAACCGCCTTGCCCATGATATCGCGCAGTTCGGCGTTACGAACCTCAGCCCTAGTCCGCGCTATGGCCGGCGATTCGTGCCTTGATCCGCACAATTGCATGAACCATTCAGACGCACCATGACTTATTCAAAGGTTCCTAACTACGACACCTCGAAAAAGCCCATCCAGCCTTGTTCGGCAAATTCGGTCTGATGGGCATGGAACATGTACATGCCCGCTTCATGATCTTTGAAACTGAACTCCAGGATACCTCGCTGACCCTGGCACTGCATTACCGTGTCGATGGTTTTGGATGTCGGCTCGAGAGTGGTGCCATGATCGTAATAGTGGAAGAAATTGGCGTGCAGGTGAAATGAATTGACGGGATCAAATTCAGTAATGTTAATCAGGTAAATTCGCACCGGACGCTGCCGGTCAATCTTAATCGGCCGTTTGGCAAATGCGTGGGCAATCGAGTTAACAGCGTAGACCTCATTTTTCTCGTCGAAATTCACATCAAACCCGTTCATGACCATGAGAAACTCTTGCCACAGGTCATTTTCCTCCGTTCCTAAAAGGCGGGACCGGGCCACGTCCTCCGCCTCGGGGTGGCGGTCTGGATCCGGATCGACGATAAACGCCCCGTAGAGCCCCTTGTGAAGGTGTCGCCGGAGAGGCGTGGAGTGACAGTGATACAAATGACACCCGAAAGGTTGGGCTTCAAATTCGTAAACGAAAATCTCGCCCGGCAATATCTCTCCGACCCCTGGTATACCGTCCATGCGAGCCGAGTGAATTCCGTGAAAATGAATCGTGTGCGCGTGGGTGCCCTGATTCGTGAACTGAATTCGAACGATATCGCCTTCCGTTACCCGCAGGGTCGGTCCTGGAACACGGCCGTTATAAGTCCAAGCTGAAAATATCAAGTTAGGCGCGATCTCAATTTCACGATCCATCGCCGACACTTCGAAATACCGGACGCGCCGGCCATCAGGCCGATGACTCACCGTGCCGGTGTCCCAATCGGTCAAGATGTCGTGCGGATCGAAACCGTTCCGGGCATTATCAACCTCACCCGCCGTTATCATCTTTCCAGCGTGCGCCGCTTTTGCAAGGGCACTGGTTCCCGCCCCGGCGACCAGCGCCGTCCCGAACAAAGCGCGTCGCGACATGGACGATTTAAACCATTCGATCATTGTTTTCGCTTATCTAGCGCCATGCCGTCACAGGTCTGATTGATCGAACCCTATGCCCGCCGATTGGCTCTACGATTTCGACGCGTAATGTGATCATTGCATCCCATATTTTTCAGCACCGCCTCCGCGGGCCGGGCCGGCGGTCGGATCGTCGTATTCCGGTATATCCGCAATCAGAGTTTGGGCCGTTAAAATCAGGGCGGCCACGGACACCGCATTGAGCAAGGCAGTGTAGGTGACCTTTACCGGATCCATGATTCCAGCATCAATCATATCAACGAACTTTCCGGTCCGAGCGTTGTAACCAATGCTATCTTCCGCCGTCATTACCTTTTCGACCACGTTCGCAGGATCGACCCCACTATTTTGCGCGATGCAAGCAAGGGGTTGGGTAAGGGATCGCCTGACTACGTCAGCGCCTTCCCTGATCCCACCGGACGAATCAGCGATGATCTGCTCCACGGCCCCCAGCGCTCTGATCAAGGCGGTACCACCGCCCGACACGACCCCTTCTTCCAATGCCGCCCGGGTCGCATTCAAGGCATCCTCGATCAGATGCACGCGGCGTTTTTGTTCCACCGGTGTGGCGCCGCCCGCGTGGATAACGGCAATCCCGCCCGATAATTTGGCCAATCGTTCGTTAAATTTGTCCTCTTCGATGGGCACCTCGTTGATCGCCAGTTGGCGGCGAATCTGCTCCACTCGGCCCTTGATTTGGTCCACGCTACCGCCGCCGCCGGAAATGACTGTCGTGTCGGCGGAGATCTTGACTCGCATAGCCGTTCCAAGATCAGCGACCGTGGCGTCCCGAAAGTGACCGCCCAGTTCTTTCACGAACACCCGGCCGCCGGTCATGATGGCGATATCTTCCATCATGGCCTGACGCCATTTTCCATATTCAGGTGGATGCACGGCGACGATGGCGGGACCCTTAGAATCGTCGAGCAAGGCCGCAACGGCCTCCACGGAATAATCTTCGGCGATAACCAGCATGGGTTTTCCAGCTTTTATTGCCAAGGCACGCAGGCTCTCAACCTCCTCGGCAGACCCGAGTCCAAGGTCCGTCAGCAGGAGCAGGGGGGCATCCAAATGGATTTGCATGGACTCCACATCATTGACCATGTGGTGGGAAACATAGCCACGCTCGTAGGACGCGCCCTCGATGACATCGACGGTGGTGTCGACCGTCAGACCAATATCAACGGTAACAATGCCCGTCGGCCCGACTTTTTCCAGTGCTTCGGCAACCAGCAGCCCCGTAGTTTCGTCATTCGCCGCAATAATCGCGACGGATGACGCTGCATCCTCAATATCGGAGACGGGCACCGCCGATTTTTTGAGGATTTCAACTACGCTTGCCACGGCGAGATTCATGCCGTCCACAAGATCGATCGCGGATACCTCGCCGTCCAGAGATTTGAAGCCTTCTTGAATCAAAGCATTGGCGAGAACCGTCGCGGTCGTCGTGCCGTCACCCGCCACTTCATTCGTCCTCTTGGAGACTTCCCTGACGACCTGAGCACCCATGTTTTCGTAACGGTCTTCAAGCTCGATTTCAGCGGCGATGCTCACCCCATCCCGCGAGATGATGGGCGTTCCGATCGGAACATCGATGATGGCATTTCCCCCTTTTGGACCGAGGGTGGACTGCACGGCCCTCGTCAGTAGTTTGACGCCGCGGCCCAATGCGGCACGCGCGTCCTGGTCGAAGACCATCATTTTCGGCATACCTCACGCCTCCCTTGGATTCCGCCTTGGTCCGATCTCGGCTGCCCTACACCGGACCGGTGTTATTCGTTCGTCAACACGGAGATCAGTTGGATTGACCGCGCCGCGGGTGCCGGCGGGTAGTGTCCCCAGCGGCCCAGCGCAGATGCTTATCGTGCCCATTCCCTCAGGCCGGCTACTTCCGGTTTCGGCTCAAGGATTGGGGCCTTCCTATTCCTCGTACTTGAGAACCTCGTCCATATCACCAAATAACACGACGGTATTCTCGTCGATCATGACCATGCGCCCGTAATGGGTCGACATGACGACTTCGAAATCATAGGCGGTGAAAGTTCTCCCCAGGGCCTCACTCAATTCCTCCATATCAAAGGTCATCTTACCTTCCCCATCTATGCGGATCATCGCCGGGTAATGGAGCACCTCGACCCCCGGCTTCTCCTGCATGACCTCAGCTATGACCCGCGAGTCGACGCTGTCGTTCATCGTGACACCGCATTTGTGCGACACCGTATCTTCGCGGTTCAAATCCTTGAAAGTTTGAATGCTCATAGCGCTATACCATCCGGTAAACTGACTTCGATTTCCGACAAGATGTCCTTGAACCGGCCCTTTGCGTCCGCAAAGACGCTGTCAAATTCCAAATCGCCATTGCTCTGCAGGCCCCATACCGACTTCAATTGTGTTGCCGCCTCAGTGCACAAGGGAACATATTTTTCCAGCCAGCCCACCATGATCTTTTTGTTGGCGTCGCCGTGTTCGGAATCGCCGGTTAGCATGGTCAACAGGGTGAGCGTGTTGGCCAGATTTCGCCGATAATCACTTCCTGCTGCCGAAATAACCGAGGGTGTAACATAATCATTGTGAGCAGGGCCCGCGCGCATGATGAAGCCACTGCGAAACAGCTCACCAACTAGCGCTTCATAGACGACATTGACGGCAAAATAGACCTCAATGTGATCGGTGGCTGCCAGTATGGCCTCGACCGCTTTTCGAACCCCTTGCCAAGCCTCGTCTTCCAACCAGGTTCTTTTACCGGCGTCGCCGTCAATTTCGATGTCCAAACCGATGTCGCCCAAATACAGGGTGATGTCTTGGGCCAGTCGTAACTTGTAGGAGGCATTGGTGAGGATGGCGTTATTGATCATTTGGGTCATCCCGTCGCGCTGCGCTTTGGTCAACGCTACACCCAAACCGAATTCCGCATGCTTTAGGGCGCCAAATTGATCCTGAAGTACGGACACCCAGCCTTTTTCAAAGCGGCCTGGTGCCCCGGCACTCCGGGCATTATCGACAACCATTTTGATCGTGTTTTCGATGTGGCTCTGTCGCTGGTAATGGGTTCGTTCCCATTCTTGGTCCGGCGCGCGAAAAACATGCCAATCCGAACACTTAACGGCAGTCGACTTTTCGCTAAAAGCCGGCCGCCCATCGGCGAAGGAAATGATCCAATCCTGTAGCAGGTGGCGACTGGGATCCGGCTGAACGTCAACAGTGACGTCTTCGTATACCGTGGCCCGGCGGCCCTCGGGTTCGAAATAATTGTAGCGGCGGCTATCGGATCCCGAAAACGTACTACTCCCCGCAGCGCCGGATTTGGGTGTGGTTTGTGCCATAGTTTCTCTCTTTCACATGGCCCGAGAAAAATTCCAACCCGGGCTTGGTCTGTTGCGGGACTTAATCTGTCGCCGGAGTGAATTTGTCCAAATGTATATTGTCGGCGTCGATTCCAATTTTTTGGAAAACCGGCAGAACCGCATCGACCATCGGTGGCGGTCCACATGCATAGGCTTCAAAGGTGTCGTCACGTCCGGTAGCGGCGTAGCTGCGTTCGACAATTTCATGGATGAAACCGGTCGCGCCGTCCCAATCATCGCCCGTGGCCATTTCCGATAAGGCTGGAATGAATTCAAAATCGTCGAGTTTTTCGGCCATAGCCGTAATCTCGTCAACGTAGAACAAATCCTGCTTTGCGCGGGCGCCGTAAAAAAACCGTACAGGTTTCTGCACGCCGCTTTCCGCAAGGTCGTTCAAGATGGACCACAGGGGCGCCAAGCCCGCTCCGCCGCCCACCAACAGCATCGGTCCATCATGGTTCTGATTTCGAAAGCTCGTGCCAAAGGGTCCCTCAACCTCTATCGGGTCTCCCGCATTCAAGCGATTGGCGAGCAGGCCTGAAAAGGCTCCTTCCGGATAGATTTTGATGATCAAGGAAAGAGATTTTTCTTCGCTCGGTGGATTGGCCATCGAATAGGACCGGGTCACTCCAGTGCCCGGAATCGTAATATCCGCATACTGGCCGGCACTAAATTTCATCGCTTCGTCTAATTCGATGTCGAATTTCCGAATATCGTGGGTCAGGACTTCAATGGCCGCGATCTTACCTGCTAGCTTCCTGGCCGGAATCCAGTTGGACAGGATTTCTTCGTCGTAATTAAGCAGTTCAATTTCCAGATCGCTGTAGGCGAACAGGCGGCACAATAAGACTTTACCCTCTTCCTGTTCCGACTCTGATAAAGCGAAGGTGGAAAAGTCCTCGTGTTCGGCGTCACCTTCTAGCAGCACGGACTTGCATGAGGAACATTGCCCTTCCTTACAGCCGTGCATCAGCGCGATACCTTGACGAAACGCGGCTTGGAGAACGGTCTCGTCTTCGTTCACCTCCATTTCCACACCGATGGGTTCGAGCCGAACGGAATGAGTCATAAGCAGAAATCCATTTTGCCGCTTAATCGCCGCACGGATCGAAAAATAATTGCGTCGGACGCAAAAAATCGGCGCTTGAATGCACCGATCCTCCTGAAATTGGCACCCCTAGATCGGCTTTTCGGTGAAGCCGGCGCGGTATTCCGCAATGTGTGTTTCGCGGTCCTCCGGCGACATGGCCCGCAGGTCCAGCAGCGGGCTGCGCACTTCTAGGCCCTTGAAGTTGTCCAATGTCCACATTTTGTCGTCTTCGAAGTGTAGGTGGGGTTGTTGGATAACGGTCTTGCCGTCGGGCCGGACAAATCCAAGATCCTTCACCACGTCCGCCAGATCCCAGCCGTGATAGCACTCTTCCCACTGGCGGCGGCCGCTGAAACGGCCCATGGCTGGGGTGGGTCTACCATTGTATTCACCCGCGAATGCGACCTTATGGGTCCACCGGCAAATCTCTGAACAGTAGGTGTAAAGTTCGCCCTCCACCTCATCAACGCAGAAATCCTCCCGGATCAGTGCCGGCACGTTGCAACTCCAGCAGCGGTGGGGATAAACGTAGCCCGAATCGAGATACATCAACGGCGGTTGATTGGGCAGACTGGCCTTTACATAATTCTTCCAGTACTGACCAAACTCGTTGTACCAGCCGGGGTATTTGGCTTCGAACCATTCAAAATCCTCGTCGACCATACCGTCAATGCGCCAGAACGCGACCGGCCACCCGAACGAAAAAAACTGCGCCACCTTATGGACGTAATTCCCTTTCACGATCCGGTCCCAGGCTGCTTCGATATCGTCATGGTGAATTTTTACCCCGTATTTCTCTAAGGGGAGCAGGTAGGTGCGGTAGTAGTCGTCGAAGATCCAGCGGTGCCACAATTCCGCATAGGACTCCTTGTTCTTGTCCCGATCTTTGGTGCCGTATTCAACGATGGTGCCGATCGCCGCGTCCACGATGGCGTGGTTCTGCCAGAACGCGTAGCGCAAATCCCGCTCCAACAGATCGAGATTCTCGGGCTCCTTGACGATCGACATCAGGAATGAGTGACCATTGCCAATGTGCCGTGATTCGTCCGACTGGACGGACAAAAACACCGTTGGTAAAGCGTAATCACCGTTGCGAGCGGCTTCTGACGGCATGGCGACGAACAAGGTGTTGGTAAATGCGGTTTCCGCTACCACCTGTAAATAAATATTGGTCGAGGTTACCGCGTCGCCGGTAATAAAGCCCTCGCCGAATTGCCGCCCGATCGTGGTCGCATAACACTTGCCGAACGCGGCCTCGGTAATGTCGAAGCCGGCCGGATCGACGTAATTTTCCATGTACCACTTTTTCAGGTTCATCTGGATTGTCGAGTGGCGGAACTCGTCGATCATCTGCATCGTATAACCTGTACGCAGGTCTTCCCCGGGCGCGATCTGAGACTGAATGGCCATCGATCTCGCCGCTGATATTTCCGGAAACGGTATGATCGCCAGGAACAACTTCTGCCATTCGATCCAGCGGGGCTGGACGTTACGGAACATGTCGCCGCGCAGCGCCGCATCCAGTGCGCCGTAAACCCGGTTGTCTTTCTCTTCCTGCATGGGGAAGTAGGATCTGAGGACCTGCTTCATCGGGTCCTTGGGTGCTTTCTCAACTTTATAATCCGTCGGGTATTTCAGCACTTCCTCGAAATAGGACGGTGCCCATCCCAAGTCTGCGATCCGCCTGGTCGCCTCAGTGATGCTGATGCCCTTTTGCTTGACGATCTTAGAAAGTGTGAGATTTCCCGACATGTTTATACTCTCCGCTTGGCCGGCCGACGTTCTGGCGCCGAACAGGGTTTTTGGCGAGATTTACCCCCGTGGCGACGGCCTGTTACCGCACCCGCCCCGGAAGCATTTCACTTTGTGCCAATTGTTCGCTAATTGATTATAAAGTATATGTTTCCCGCCCGGCGACGCAAGAGTAGATGACGGTTATGGCGAAAAGATCGAGTTCGACAAATAGAGGGGAACCGCAAGCCGATTCGAGCCCAGGCTCCGCAAAAATGACCAGCAAAAACGATGCTGCGGGGTCTAGCCAGCCTGAAAGCGCCGGAGGTCTCGCGGAAAAGCAGGAAATGGTGGAAAAACTCTTCCGCCATACCAACAAATTCCTCGAAGAAAATAAGGACGATCCGCTGCTCGTGGTGGAGGCCTTGGCCGCTATTTTGATACGGTATACGGCCTTGCTCGGCCCGGTCGAGCAACTGAAAGACCGTCTGACCGTGATCGAACGGCTGATCGGACAGGAAAGCGCCCAGATTCAGGAAATCGCGAAATCGGGGGCGGCGGCGGACTGGTCGGAAAAAGGCGAGGAT
Organism: Gammaproteobacteria bacterium; assembly: GCA_963662545.2. Taxonomy (GTDB): domain Bacteria; phylum Pseudomonadota; class Gammaproteobacteria; genus JAYYZW01. The sequence continues at coordinate 833,090 of CAXXLL010000002.1, read as the reverse complement.
GCCTAGCTAGTGTCCGTCCATAAACAGGCATTTTCTTCGATGGGCACGGAGAAATCGAGGTGTTGAAAGTAGGTTGTTGGAGCGGTAGCGGCGGTTCGGTGGGGGTCGAAGGGCTCTTCGAGCGTAATTGTGAGTACGTTCGCCGGCCGCAGAGCGCTGCAACCCAAAGTCGCCCGTTCGACGATATCGAGGAGGTCAGTTAGTGCGAGTGAACGTCGCTATTCGAGTTGATAGCGCGCGAGCAGGCTGAGGTTGTAGGCGACCACAGAAGACCACACGTAGGCTTCGAAGTGCGGCAGGCTCTTCCAGGTGCAACGTGCCAATCCGTATGCACGCTTCAGGCAGGAGATACCGGCCTCGATGCCGGCGCGGAAGTTGCGCAAGCGTCGATAGACCCACTGACTCTTGACCATGTCGGCGATCGCGAGCCCGCGCTTCTTGTGGAAGGCAACGTCTTCGATGCCTTCTGCTTTCGCCGCCCGGAGATTGTCGAGGCTCGCATAGCCGCCATCGGCGGCGACCTGTCGTGGCATCGTCCCGTAGTGTGTTCGATGCCGTTCGAGCATCGGCATGAAGCGCTGACTATCGACCGGATTGCCTCGCTCGATGACCACGTCGAGGATGAGGCCACTGCGCCCCGAAGCCAGATTGATTTTGTGTCCGTACTGAACGTCGCGCGCACCCTTTATGATGATGTCGGTATGCGGCTCGAACAAGCTCACGCACTTCTCGCTCGCGGGGACCTTCTCACCGCCGAACACCCGCCGCTCAGTTTGCGAAATCACCTGCAGAACAAGTGTTTCGTAGTGCGCTACCTGCGCTAGCCAGTCCGGCAGTTCAACGCCGGTGACGCCCGGGCTCAGCAGCTGCTCACGTACCCTCGCTACCGCTTCCAAGGTTGAACGCGTCGCCCCAATCAAATCGCGATACAGACGTTGGCGTTGCTTCGCACCACGCGCATACCACAGCGCCCGCGCACGCTTCTTCGCCAATCGAGTGTGGTTCACGAAGCACAACTCCGGCGCGCCAGGCAACTCGCGCGCCTGTGCGAGCAGACGAACCACAACACGCACGCCATCCCACAGCAGATGACTGTCGCTCGGCGCGTGGATGGCACTGTCCGTTACCGTGCTATCAATCCGTACACGCTGTGCCGGCTCAATGCGCGTCTCTTTCGCCGTCGCCAGCAGGGCGCGATGAATAGACTCCCACGTCGATACCTGGATCGCCGAGACCACCCGCTGTAAGGCAGACTTCTTCGGACGTTCATTACCCGGCAACCGGGCGAAGGCCTGAAAGCTCGCCGAGTCCTGCAGGTGAAAGGCCAGCTCCTCGTAACTCAATTGCCGGTGCTGCTTGAGCACCGCGCAGCGCAGCACCGACTCCGCCGACAGTCCGCGTCGACCGGTGGGCTTCAAACCCCGCCGACACAGATCGTCATGACCGGCGTGAGGACCTTGGGGTGAATCGAGCCACTCGGAATGCCGGTGCTGCTTGAGCACCGCGCAGCGCAGCACCGACTCCGCCGACAGTCCGCGTCGACCGGTGGGCTTCAAACCCCGCCGACACAGATCGTTCATGACCGGCGTGAGGACCTTGGGGTGAGCATCGAGCCACTCGGACATGCCCTGCAGCTCTCGCCCCAGGTCATGGTCAGCAAACAGCTCGTATATACTTGGGCCGTGCGTTTCTGACGCATTCCCCCTCCTGTGGTGTCGATGATTGTGTGGAAAATCAGAGGTTTGAAGTTCCATTAGATCACGACCCACCGGAGGTTTCGATCCCTTAAGCGACAAATTTTCCTTTTTATTTCAACCGCATCGCGTTTAGGGATGCACACTAGCTAGAGAGTTTTTCGGTCATGGCATGCCCCGCAAACTCTGCGGGCAACTTCGTGCCCCTATTGCCATAGGCCGCATCGAGTTGTTCCTGGTTTAGACCTTGAGCTGACCTCAAATCAGCGTCCGAAAGGTCGGCCCCGTCTAAAGTCGCGCCGAAGATCACGGCTCTGGCAAAAACCGCCCCTCTCAGGCTGGTACCTGAAAAATCGACCATCATGAGCTTGGCTTCCGTGAGATCGACCTCATCAAGATCGCTTTCGCGCGCGGTGGCGCCCGCGAGATTGGCGTCGGTCAGATCGGCGCCACGCATTCGGGTGTGAAAAAATCTGGCGCTCAGCAAGTTGGTCATCCGCAAATATGCGCCTGTCAGATCGGCATTTTCGAAGTTGGCGCCGGGGATAACGGCTGTGTCGAGCTTGGCACGTGCAAGCTTGGCATTGGAAAGATCAACGTTGACCATGCTGGCGCCTTCCAAATTAGCTCGCGCCAAGTTGGCATGAGCAAGATTACACTCCCGCAAATTGGCATTGAACAAACAAGCGCCCGCCAAATTCGCTTCTCGCAGGTCCGCCTGCGAAAATCCACCGTAAATGATATTGGCGCCCGGCATTTCCATTTTCGCCCCATCCCGACCGTCAGACGAAAGCCATAAACCATGACTGATAATAAGGCGGTCTAATTCGTCTGCAGAAACCTTGCCTTCTTCAGCTTCCCGGTCGCCACTTGGCGGAAAGTTCGGCATCGTCCAACCCTCGTTACAGGCCTTGCCATGATGAAATGGTAGCCGTGCGGCATTGTCACATTAGCGCGGCAGTTTGCCCCAAGGCTGCGGCAAGGCACAATGCCTGCTCTTTCTCAAACGGGAACGGCGTACATGGCTTGGTGGGGCAAAGTTGTTGGCGGCGCCTTTGGCTTCATGTTGGGCGGGCCGCTCGGTGCGGCGTTTGGCGCGGCTATCGGGCACAACTTCGATAAAGGGGTCGCGCGGGACGATTTCGCGACGGGTTCTGGAGCGTCCGGCCAGGAACGTACCCAAGCAGCGTTCTTTACCGCTACGTTTTCGGTCATGGGGCATATCGCCAAGGCCGACGGGCGGGTCACTGAGGACGAGATTGCGCTGGCCCGTGCGGTCATGCGGGACATGGCCCTGAACACCGCACAGACCCGGGTCGCGGGCGAATTGTTCAATCAGGGCAAGCAGCCCGACTTCGATCTCGATGCCGTCATTGACCAATTTCGGCGCGAATGTCATCGCCGCCTGACGCTCATGCAGATGTTCATCGAAATTCAGCTACATGCCGCCTACGCGGATGGCGCTTTGCACCCGCATGAAGAGACGGTTCTCAAGCACCTCGCATCGCGGCTGGGCTTCTCCGCGCAACACTTCGCGCAGCTCGAAGCACTGGTTCGCGCGCAGCGCCATGGGGACGGCGGCCCGGGACGGCGCGGTCAGGCCACGCAAGCCTCCCTGACGCCCGATGAGGCCTACGCCATTCTTGGCGTCGCAGCGAGCACGAATGATGCCGATGTCAAAAAAGCCTATCGGCGTCTGATGAGTCAGCATCACCCGGACAAGCTCGTCGCCAAGGGCCTGCCCGAGGAAATGATGAAGGCGGCAACGGCCAAGACGCAGGAAATCAAGGCGGCTTATGATGTAATCAAGCCCGCTCGCGGCGCAACCTTAAATTAGCAGCACATCTTGCGCGGGAATCTAAAGTAAGCCTCGTGACTTGGGCATTACGTTTTTCCCTGTGCTAACAGGTGAGTAAAAGATGCGACCTGATCCGAGTTGGCGCTAATCTTGCGACTGGTTTCCCGTGGACGCGATCAGGGCATCGAGCTCTTTAATCGCAGCTCGTGCGGTATCGCCCTCCGGGATGGGGCGGCCGGAATCGCGCCATTCAACGGCTGCTTTGAACCCATGTACTTTTGCATGACGCCGGAACCAGATTCCTTCCGGGTTGTGCCGGGTAATGCCATCGAACATTGTGGCCAGCGTCTGACTCGAAAGCAGCGCCATACGCTCAATGGCTTCGTTAACCACCATTTTCTGCATCATCAGCATGCCGCTTGGGACAGCGGCGATGCGTGCCGCGAGCGCGTCTACTGCCACATCAAGTTGGTCTGCGGCTACCGCCTCTCCCACCAGGCCCCACTGTGCAGCGGTGGTGCCGTCGATCAAATCGCCGGTTAACAGCATGCGTTTTGCGCGCTCAGGCCCCACGCGATAAGTCCAGTGCGCCGTCGTCGGGCAGCCCCAGACACGAACTGGCATGTAACCAATGCGCGCGGATGTTTCCATCACGATCTGATCACAGCACAGCGCAATATCGGAGCCGCCAGCAATAGCGTATTTGTGGACTCTGGCGATGGTTGGCTTGTGCGAATGCCATAAGCTCATGAAGTCGTCGGTGTAAGCGCGCATCGTGCGGTAATCGAGCATCGGATCCCATGGTTGCGCTTCCTGCCTGCATGGATGTTCAATTTCACTCTCCCCGAACAGACCGATATCGTAGCCAGCACAAAACGCCGGCCCCGCGCCCTGCACCACGATCACATGCACTTCGTCCACACGGTTTGCCACCTCAACCGCACGGCGTATCTCGCCTGAGGTGTCGAAGGTAATGGCATTCAATCGCTGTGGTCGGTTGAAAGTGATGCGCGCGATACGCGGATTGTCCTTGTCTTGGTTCAGCGTTAGCGTCGTGAAGGCATCATCGACGACAATCGGCGTACCGCTATGCGGATCCGCACCCAGATTTGCTTGTGTCATTAAACTCTCCCCGCGTAGGTTGATTGACCGTTCTTTTGGAAATAGTGGACTGAGACAACGTGGTTTGTCCCCGACTTTTGATCAGAGCGGCGCCTTTACCGTCAAACCGATCGGTGGCTACTGCGAATTGTAGTATCGCCGTACGAGTAAGATTGTGATGTCGATACGAACTCGCGAGGCGAAAGGCACGATCCGACCCAGATCTTTTACCCCGTTGAAGCGATCTGCCTCTTTGAATCGGTCTATCAGGCTAAGACGAGCGGCGAAATTCCCATCGTCGTGCTAGATAAGACGCTTGACTGGCTACTTCGCGAAAAGGGCGAATCAACCCTTACTCGGTGGGAGATGAGTTATTGTCAAAAGTGGTGTTCAGGCGGTTGAATCAAGCGGCGACCTGATTGACCCTTGTCACCTCGATACCATCTTCAAATTTAACTCCAGTAATCACCTTGGCCAGGTAGTCGAATCCACGTAGGCGTCGCCAATTCTTCTGCGCACACCGCCCCAGCTTGAACATCATATGGAGCATGCCGTCCCGAGAGAGACCGCCCTTGGAGCGCCGGGTCCGGTGCCGGATCGTAGCGAAGGTGGATTCAATCGGATTGCTCGTGCGAATGCTTTGCCAATGTGGTGCCGGAAAATCATAGAACGCCAGCAACTCCTCACGGTCTTTCTGTAGGCACAGGGTCGCCTTGGGATACTTCGGTTCATAGGTCTTGAGGAACAGCTCGAACGCCTTCTCGGCGTCGGCCTTTGTCGCGGCCTGCCAGATCGCGTGCAGGGCTTGCTTGGCTTTGGCCTGTGCTGACTTCGGTAGGCAGTTCAGCACGTTCATCGTCTTGTGCATCCAGCAGCGTTGCTGGCGGGTCTCACCGTAGACTTCCTCCAGTGCGGCCCAGAAGCCCATGGCACCGTCCCCGATCGCCAGCTTGGGAATATTCATCCCGCGTGACTTCAATTTCAGCAACACCTCGCGCCAGCTCTGCGTGGACTCCCGCACACCATCCTCCATCGCCAAAAAACGCTTCTCGCCTCGCTCATTGACGCCGATCACCACCAACGCACACAGCTTCGTGTGCTCCGCCCGCAGGCCACTGTAGACACCGTCCGCCCACACCTACACCCAGCGGTCTTGGTCCAATCGCCCCTCGCACCAGTCGCGGTATTCTTGCGCCCACACCTGCTTCAAGCGCGACACTGTGCTCGCCGACAGGCCCTTCGCCTGCGGCCCCAACAAAACTTCCAGCGCAGCGCCCATTTCGCCACTGGAAACGCCCTTCAAATACAGCCACGGCACGGCCGCCTCCAAGGTTCTTGTCTTGCGCACATACGGCGGCACCAGCGCTGAACGGAAGGTCACCGGCTCGCCGAGCTTCGAACGAACCTTCGGGATCCTCACCGTCACCGGCCCCAAGCCCGTCTGCAACTGGCGTTCCGGCAAGTAGCCGTTGCGAACCACACCTGCTTTGTCGTCCGCCGTGCGATGTCCTGAATACTGCGCCATATATTCTGCCAGCTCGATTTCAACCGCTCGTTCAATCAGAGCCCGAGCACCGTTTCTCAAGACCTCCGTCAACGGATCTGGTATTCCTTCTCGACCTGATAATTCAACAACGTTACTCTCTCTCATGGTGGCGTATCCTCTTTGGTTGGCTTGCTGCTTGGTAACAACATTTCAACCAGATACGCCGCCTTTATTCAATTCGCTCAAACACCAGATTCAGTTATAACTCGTGGGAGATAGTTGTCGATGTCATCGGCGGATATTTCGTCGACTTCTATTCCATCGACACCTGCTGGTTGAATTGCCGGATCGTCGTGGCCGGGTTCGTCCCGTCTTATTAACCTGCGCAGCACATCCAGAAGTTCGTTTTCAAAGTCTTTGTCTTCGATCTTAGGCAATATGACTGGAAAGCTCACGAGCGACAAATAGGCATCGTCGATCAATACCAGCGGTACCCGTCGCTTTACTTCCATAATTGTCTGGAAGACCGAATAGTAGCTTCCTACCAGGGCGTACTGTTCATCTCGTCCAATCTGCGCGAGTTGGTTTTCATGCGACAGGGACGAAATGTTTTTTCTTATGCGATAACCCGGATCGGTTTCGCCGATATCGTCAAACCATTTACCGTAAAACGGCATACTGTTCTTCCAGGTGATGCCGAGTTGCGGATCTGGAATACCGACACGCCCAATTACGGGTACGTGTTTAGAAGAAAACGAACCCAATTGGGTCAATTCGACAGAGCTATCGATTTTTCGGATGCGGCTCACGGCGTAGCCGCTGACGCTCTTCACGGCAATCAGCGTTTTCCGCAATCCGAGTTCCGCAAGGCGGTTTGCAACTGAAATACGAACAGGACCTGCCATATCACTATGGTAGTACACTCAAAGCGCGCAAGCTTGTAGGTCGGTGTAAGGACATTTTCGCCGCAGATTAAAGGGGATCGGCCGAAATCGTGACTGTCACTTTTTTCCAGCGACAACTGGTTTTTATCAGCATTTGTTACTTATTGTGACGGATACAACGTGGCGCACGCTTTTAGGCTGCTCTGTGCAAGCGACTCAACATTAGTAAGGGATTCAATACGCAGATAAGCATCGCGTTCAAGGCGGCAGATCTGCAGCATCTACCTTAAAATTTATGAAGGAGTCGGTAACAGATTTATTGCCAAAATTATTTGTCACCGACCCCTTATATTTCTAGCCGTTTCCTTCCATCAGATTCTCTACCCACTCGTCCATGGTAATAGTGCCACCCGCATCGGCGGCCCTACCCTGATCCTGGGCTGGCAACGCATCTTGAACCATATCGATGCGCTTCCATTCCGCATACGGCGTTTCCTTACCTGCGCTCGGTACGTAGCGCGATTGCTCTACGCGTTTCATTTTGTGGATATAGCGCGGGCAGTTAATGATGACGTCCGTCACCTTGACCCGAATGATGAGTTCCGCTTCCTGGTATTCGCTAAGCAAGGGATCGTCGGCGCTCACCGATGCTTCGCCCTGAAGACGGAGTCGGTTGGGTGTCTCGAAATCGAGAAACAGCATCCCGATTTTTGATGTCGCGCCGATATTGCCCAATGAGTGGTAGCGGCCGTTGCCGTTGTAACTAGGAAAGACCACGGTTTTCGGGTCGATTACACGTATGAAGCCGGGCTCGCCGCCTTTGTATTGGCATTGTGGCCGCCCTTCAGCGTCGACGGTGGCCAGCCAAAACATGTCACGTGATTCGATGAACGCCTTGTGTTGTTCCTCGACCTCATGGGTGTCCATCTCCTCGAGCAGAATGGCCATCCTGCCGGTATCGAATTGATCCTGCAGAGCGCGATGGGTATCACCGTAAAGACTCATCTTGTCATCCTCGTCGCATTGAATTCATGGGAGCGCCAATTTAGCGCAAATTCGCATCGCTGTCTGTTGCGCCCTGCGCGGGACTACGTCTTTAGAAGAAATTTGCCTTCGATCCGTACGTAGCGATCCGCGGCCTCGATCAACGAGGCGGCGGTGAGGCCCGGGACGCCGTAGACTTCGACGGCGACCTTGTGTTTCTTTCTTATCTTCTCGACCGCGAGGTCGAAGTCGCCGTCTCCCGAGGCCAGAACAACGACGTCCACCTCCGGTGCGTATTCGAGGAGGTCGACGGTAATGCCCACGTCCCAGTCGCCCTTGGCGGAGCCGTCGCGTCGACGGATGAAGGGCTTTAACTTGATCTCGAAACCGATGCCGCTGAGGATCTGCTGGAAGCCGATCTGCTTCGGATCGCCGCGATCGATGGCATAAGCAAATGCCTTCACGACCTCTCTGCCGGAAGTGACTTCTTCCCAGAAGATGCTGTAGTCGAAGTGAGTGCCATGACCCTCCTTGACCGTATAGTAAATGTTCTGGACATCGACGAAGAGCGCGACTTTTTTCATCATTTACCCACCGAACTCGGCGCCGGCGAGGTAGCTGCTCCACGCAAACCAGTACGCGAGATGACCCGGCAGGCGGGACAGGCGCTCGCCGTTGCTCGCAACCAGCGATGCTTCTTCCACGCGCCACTCGCCGCCGTTGGCAACCAATCTAGTGTTGTCGCCGGCGAGTGTTTCGAATTCGTATCCGCCCGCTCGGTAGGCACGGACGCTGCCGCTCCGCGCATCCCCGATCAGCACGATGTCGAGCACGCCAACGCGGTCGTTGATCACCCGCCCGCCCTCGAAGAGTGCCAGGGGCCACGCTTTGTTGGCGCCGGCGACGCGCAGGCCGAACACCCGGTCTTTTGCCGCGAGGCGACGATCGTCCGTCAACGCGGGGAACATCAAATGAGGGCTGGCGAAGTACTCACCGTAGGGGCGGCCCGGGTCGTAGTCCCGGCGATACCCGGTATCGAGCGACAAAACCCGGGTCTCCGGGTGTCGCGCTTTCCATTCACCCCAGGTGGCGGTCACCACCGCACGGACCTTGAGCTCTACGCCTGAGCCAGTGAGTTCACCCACTACCGGCCGCCCGGTGAACTGATTCCAAAGCGAATGCGTTTGCTGGTCATACATCAACTTATTAGATCGATACAGGAAACCTGAGGAACCGAATATGAAAGGCGCCGCATGCCCTTCGACCTCCGTCTCGAACAAGATACCGGACCCACAGAGCGTGCAGTAGGCGAGCGAAACAGGGACTCCGCCGATGACATCGTTGAACATTTCATGCCAGTCCATGATCCGGTACGGATAAGCACGCTCATCGCCGTTGATCACGATGCCGAACACGGGTTCGTTATCGCCCAGGTAATCGGCTTCGTCCGCGGCGATCAACGCGGGATTGGTGAGCGCCGGAATGCCGTCCTTGGTCACCCCGCCCCAGACGATCTCCTCGAGCCGGATTTCATGCTCGACACCGGCATATAGAAAAATGCGAAAGTCCGTATCGATTCGGGATAAGATCGCGGCCTTGAACGCATCAAAGCCAGCCACCGGCTCGATCTCCGGGTGCGCCTGCTGCCACAGCATCCATTCGAACCAGTCGTCACCGTGAGACTCGCCCGTCAGGGTCTCGAGTGCCGCAGCGATGGCGCTGCGGTCCACGCCTGCGTAGCGCATTACCGCGATGAGCGCTGGCGCCATATCCATGCGGTGATGTTGCGTGATCCAGGCAATCGTCTCGCGGCGGGCCCTGGCGGGGCCGTCGGATAGGGACGTGAGCCGTTGCCCAATCGACGGATTTGCAGTCGGGTCTATCTGGTTCCCATGCACCATCATGACGCCATAAGCGAGCGTGGCCGCCGCGATCAACGCGAGCGCACTGCGGGCGTGTTTCAACGGCATAAGATGTTTCACCAGTAAGCAGCTTGTGACATGGCGAGGTATTAGAGATCCAAGCCGCGAGAGGGTTCCCCGTCGCAGCGAGACCGAGTTCAAAATTGAATCGGCGCTCAATTTGATAGCAGGATGGTGCTGTCAAGGGATCTGACCCCTTGAACATTACTGAACATTACTGCTCCGCGTCATCGTTTGTCTCGGCTTAGTCCTCTCGCATCCATCCGTCAGCGAGTGCCGGGCGGATCCGCGAGAACGAAGGGATCACAAAGCCTTTAGGAACCTCTGAATAAGTCATGGCACATCTGCCTTGCCCATGAAATCGCGCAGCTCCGCGTTACGAAGCTTAGCCCTAGTCCCCGCTATTGCCTGCGCTTCGTGCCTTGATCTGCACAATTGCATGAACAATTCAGACGCACCATGACTTATTCAGAGGTTCCTTAAAGCTATCAATCGAATCAAGGTCGTCGATCGCCGCGGTCATGCGTTCGATCATGGTGAGTGACATTTCTTCGGTCTGCATTGTGGCCGGTATATGCTCCGAAGGACAAAGCGTCGGTGTCCAATTCAACAGCGCATGAAACATTTGCTGCCGATAGAACATCCACGCCTCTTCGTAATCAAATGACTGACCGGATACTTCTTCCAAGCGGAACAGGTAGCGCCGCACTAATTCTTTCTCCCACGTGCGTCGATCTTCAATGCGCAGTGCCCCGGAGATCGCGTACGCCAGATCCCGGGACCAATGCCCGCGACCAGCGCACTGCCAATCGCACAACCCCATCCGGCCCTTATGCGTTTGATACCAGTTACCGATGTGAACGTCGGAATGCAAGAACGTCTCCGGTTGTTCATCATGTAACTTCAACGCGTTCAGCGTCGCCGGCCAGATATCGTCGCGTCTAGCGAGCAGGCGTTCGGGAATGCGGTCTGCGGCTTGCGTCAGTGCCAACTCGGTGGAGCGGTCGACGCGGAGTTTGGTAACTCCCCCCATGAACCATCGGGTAAAAGGGGCAACCCATTTGAATACGTTCTCGAATCTGGGGTCGTTGTAGAAATGGCCGTGAAGACCTGCCAGGAGATCAATCATATCTTCCGCCATCTCACGCGTGACATAGGTCTCGTAGTTCGTAAACGTCGCGCCCTTTGTTGCCACCAAGTCTTCGAGTATATGAATAGCGGCGCAAGATTCGCGGTCCACCGTAGAGTGGTAACAGCTGGGAATCTCAAGTTCGAGTTCGGGGCGCAACTGCGTGTAAAACCCGCCCTCTGTGCGGGCATGGCCCGTGATGCCAACCATCATGCGATTCTCCACGGTCGGCAGCGTTTTGGTGAAGAGCGAGGTCGGCAGATTCGTCCCGTCAGCTTCTTGATTGTAGGTCACTTGCAGACGATGCCGAGCGTGTGTGCCGGCACTGACTAGAGTGATCTCGAAGTCGATTACTTCCGTACCGTTAGCCTTACCGCACAATACGTCCGTCAGCCATTCGCACGTGATCGCCTCGACGGTTGGCAAAACATCGCCGTCCTTGGTGGCCTTGGGTTTCGTGCGTCGCTCGTCTTCGATCAATCGAGCAATTCGTTCGGAGGCTACCTCGACGGTTTCCCGAGTTCGTCCCATGGGTGAGATCTCTATTATTGTTCCTGCGTTTCGAGCAGGCCAGTGCATTGCGAACAGGAAGTATAACGACTTTCCCTAACCGAACGTTTGAGTGGGTACCGCCGGCCGCAGCATACAAGACGCCGTGGTTTGTCCGAAGACTACCGCGTGGTTCACCCGTGACCGGGCAATCGCGGCGCCCGCGCGCCGGCGTTCGCCGCGCTCAACGCAGGTGGCGTCGTGACACGAGCACCGCCTAAAGAATATCGGGATCGGTTTTCGCCTTGCGCCTAGACGACGTGCTTTTCCGAAAGCGCGTAAATCTCCGATTCACCGTAGCCCAGTTCCAGGAGAATCTTACTGGTGTGCTTGCCCAGAGGCGGTGCCGCGGATCGTATGCGCGTCGGTGTTCTCGAAAATTTCGCAGCCGGACCGGTCAACGGGACGACGGACCCATCGGACAGCTCGGTGGCCTGCAACATATCGCGTGCGCTGGTATGGGATTTCTCGGCGACCTCCGTGAAAGTGTTTACCCGTGTCGCGGGTATTCCCGCGGTCTCAAATATGGACTCCACCGAAGCGGTGGATCGTGCCGCACACCAGTCGCTAAGAAAACCGTCGACGTCCTCGCGGTTACCCGGCTGAACACGCGCAAGATTCGTCGCGTAACGTTCGTCCGTCTTGAGATCCGGGCGCTCCATGATGTCTGCGAGCCGCTGCCAGTGGGTGTCCAGTAGGACTCCCGCATAGACGTAACCGTCCGTGCAGGCGTACCGATTGACCGGCGCGGCGATGGCAAATTGGCTGCCCCAGCGCTGCAGTGGCATGCCCAATGCACCGGCGGTCAAGTAGCCGTCACTCTGGAATTGAATCGCATCGACGAGCGCGACATCGACGTGCTGGCCTTCGCCGGTCTCCTTGGCATGGTGGAGCGCAGCAAGCGCCGAAATGGCGCCATGCACACCGGCCAGATCGTCACACAAGAACGTACCCGCCTTGACTGGAAGACCTTCGATTTCGCCGTTTTGCGCCGCCCATCCGGAATAAAACTGCGCGATTGGATCGTAGCCAACCCGTTCTGACAACGGTCCGAATTGACCAAACCCACTTATCGATACATATACGACGGCCGGGTTTCTGCGCTTGACGTCCTCGTAGCCTACCCCCCACGAAGCCATCGTGCCGGGGCGAAAATTTTCGATGACAATATCGGCCGTCTCGCCAAGCTTCAGGAAGATTTCGACGCCTTCGGGCTTGTGCAGGTCGACGGTTATGTTCTGCTTGTTCCGATTGACCATTTCGTTGCCGAGGAATAAGTAGCTGTCCGGCAAGGTCGGCGGAAGCCGACGAATCACTTCGCCGGCCGGATGCTCGACCTTGATAACGGTTGCGCCGAAGTCGGCGAGCATGCATCCGGCCATTGGGCCGGCCCACGTCGTCGTTGCCTCGACGACACGCACGCCCGCCAGTGGACCGGTCAGATCGTCACGCGCATCACTATAAAATTCTGACTTTTGCATCGAATTTCCTCGTTGTTATACGCCAATGGCGCGGCCTGGACCATTCACAATGGCGATCTTCTGTATGCGAGAACCAGGCCGCCTGATACGATGAACCAACTCTCAATCCGATTGGATTACCTGTAGAGAAAAGATCGCGCGGAAAGTGCGAGAGGTTCAAGTTCTCTCGTCAGCGATCCTCGCGCGCGAATATCGGTTCAGCAACTATAGCAAAGCGATGCTTGTAACAAAGTCCTCGAGTACCACCGACCTGCCGCTTCCGCCCGGGCCACGATTACGCGGTCTATTCCGCATGTTCAGCCAGAGTCCGCCCGAATTTCTGCTGGGGCTCACGCGAGAGTATGGAGACGTGGTGCGATTCAGAGGATTTTTCCCGGTATATTCCATCAATCACCCGGATTACGTACGCCAAATCCTCACCCAGGCATATCCCAAGTACACCAAGAACACGATCGATTACCGCGTGATCGCGCGTACCCTGGGTAATGGCCTGGTGACCAACGACGGGCCAGACTGGACGCGCCAGCGTCGCTTGATGCAACCGGTGTTTTCCAGTCGCACGATCAATGCGTTCGATACTACGATTAATGAGTTGACTGCCCATCTTGCAACACAATGGGTAGGCAAACGTGCCGATGAAGTCGTATGGCTCGATCATGACATGAGTCGCATCACCTTCCAGGTCGTAGTCCGTACGCTGTTCGGTGCGGATATCGACGACATCGCCGACGAGATGGTGAACATCCTCGCAGTCGTCAATCAGCATCCGCTACAGTTCAGCGCGTTCATGACTTTGTACCCATGGCTGCCCCTGCCGAGTAACCGGCGATTTTTGCGCATTAAGCGGCGTCTTGAAGAAATCGTCGATGGCCTGGTGGCGACGCATCGTGAGGGGGATGGTTCAGGGAACGACATCGTTGACCGCCTGCTGGCGGCGCGCGACGAAGAAACGGGTGAAGGGATGAGCGAGGCGCAGATTCGCGACGAAATCATCACCCTCATGCTCGCAGGTCATGAAACCTCCGCCACGGCCTTAACCTGGACGTTTTACCTTCTTGCGCAACAACCGGATGTGGAAGCGCGTCTGTGCGAAGAACTTACCCGTGTATTGGGCGGCCGAGCTGCCGCAAGCAGTGATCTCCCGCAGTTGCCGTATCTGAAACAGGTGGTGCAGGAAAGCATGCGTTTATATCCGCCGGTATGGGGCATCGCGCGACGCTGTACCGAAGAAACCGAGTTCGGCGGGTACCGCATTCCGCGTGATGCCTATATCGCGATCACCCTGTATGCGCTGCACCGGCACCGTGATTATTGGCCCGATCCGGAACGTTTCGATCCGGATCGCTTTGACGCCAATCGAACAGAGTCGCGACATTCTTATAGTTACCTGCCGTTTGCTGCCGGTCCGCGTGCCTGCATCGGGGCCGGCATGGCGATGCTCGAAGTCCAGCTAGTACTTGCACAATTGTTGCAGCGCTTCCGCGCGCGCCCGTTGGCGGGTCATCCAATCATCCCCCAGGCGGTCGTGACCTTGAAAACACGCTACGGCATGCCGGTGAATATTGCGCCGCGCTGAGACGGCGCCTTGGCCTAGCTGATTACGCGCCGAGGTGATCTGGCCTTTGAGGCAGGTAGCATGACGGAACTGACCGCACACCAGACCACCCTCTTTGCCGTGCTGTTTTTCCTGTTCGTGTTCCTGATCTGGGGACGCTGGCGCTATGACCTGGTCGCTTTTTCGGCACTGTTGATCGCGGTTATCGCAGGCGCGGTACCGTCGGGCCAGGCATTTACGGGTTTCGGTCACCCGGCGGTCGTGGTCATCGCGCTGGTACTCATTCTCAGCCAGGGCCTGTCGAATTCCGGCGTCATCGATCTGCTGGCGCGTCACCTGATCGATGCTTCACGAAAACTCGGCGCCCACATCGGCATCATGTCGGGGTTCGCCGCAGCCTTATCGGCCATCATGAACAACGTCGCAGCGCTGGCCCTACTCATGCCAATGGACGTACAGGCTGCGGCCAAGGCCCAGCGTAGTCCCGCGCTGAGTCTCATGCCCTTGTCCTTCGCGTCGATTCTGGGTGGCATGATCACGCTGATCGGAACCCCGCCCAACATCGTGATCTCGGAAATCCGCGGCGCATCGCTGGGCGAGCCCTATCGCATGTTCGACTTCACCCCTGTCGGCCTGGTTGTTGCGATGGTCGGCGTGCTTTACGTCGCGCTGATTGGTTGGCGGTTCATACCCGTGGCCCGCGGCAAGCACGATTCGGCCCGGGAATTGTTCGAACTCCAGGATTTCGTGGCGGAGGTCCGTGTGCCGGAAGCGTCTTCGGCGATCGGCAAAAAGGTGCGCGAACTGGATGAAATTGCGGAAAACAACGACGTCGACATCATCGGTCTGGTGCGCCGTGGCGAGCGCATGCCCGGGCTGGCCCGGTGGGTGGAGATTCGTAAAGGCGACGTGCTTGTCCTCAAGGCGACACCGGAGGGTATCGAGGGAATAGTCGGTGCGCTGCAACTCGAATACGCGAGAAAAAGGAGTGAGGAAGGCGGCATGTTCGGTCCCGGGGACTTCACCTTGCTGGAAGTGGTGGTTCGTGAAGGCGCCCGGATCGACGGCCGGTCCGCTCATTCCCTGAGACTCCTGACCCGTCGCGGCGTCACGCTGCTGGGCGTGTCGCGTCAGGGCAAACGTTTCACCGAACGCGTCCGGCATCTGAAGATAAGGGCGGGTGACATCCTCTTGCTACTCGGCGCCGGCGAACAATTAAACGACATCGCCAACCGCATGGGTTGCCTGCCGCTGGCGGAACGGGACTTGCCGGTAATCCAGCGTCAGAAGATCTGGCTGGCGGTAGGAATATTCGCGGCGGCCGTGGTGCTTGCCGGCATCGGTGTGGTGAATCTGCCGATTGCGTTTGGTTGTGCAGTGGCTCTTATGTTACTCACCGGCATCATTCCCGTGCGCCAGCTCTACGAATCCGTGCAGTGGTCCGTGATCGTGCTGCTGGCTTCCCTGATTCCCATCGGGGTAGCGCTTGAAACCAGCGGAGGGACGGCGCTGATCGCCGAAAGCATTGTCCATGCGGCCGTCGATCTGTCCCCTACAGCCGTGCTGGTGATCCTGATGGTGGTGACCATGTTCCTTTCGGACGTCATGAATAACGTGGCGACGGCGGTCATCGCGGCGCCTATCGGCTTGAACATTGCCGATAGCCTCGGGGTCAATCCCGATGCATTTCTCATGGGTGTCGCAGTATCGGCAAGCTGCGCCTTTCTGACCCCGATCGGTCACAAGAACAACACCCTGATCATGGGCCCAGGCGGTTACCGCTTCGGGGATTACTGGCGCATGGGTCTCCCCCTGGAGATCCTGGTGCTGGCCGTCGGCGTACCGATGATCCTGTGGGTCTGGCCACTCTGAGAAATCCGCGGACAGTGTATCGTCATAAAAGGGTATTACTTCTCGCCGAAATAGAAGGGCTGGTGACAAATTAGTCCGTTAATGATTCTGAGTTGTCACCGACCCCATTAATTCGTTGTCACCGATCCCGTCGATTTACCCGACCGGATAAGCTGGTTGCGCCTCGTCCGGCTTCAACGGGCCGCGGCCCGGTCAGAATGACAACTGACCCCAAAGCCAGATTTTGGTGATGTCCGCCGACGGCCCCCTGGCTACATTGGACGGATTATCGTCCGCGTCGTAAAAGGATGCTTTGGCGCCAAGAAGGTAATGCTTGAAAAACTTCTTGGTCAGCATGACGTCGAATTCATCGCCGTATGCAAAGCTGCCTGCATTGGAGTCGATGTCGTGATAGCTGACGATGAGCTTCATCTCCCAGGCGAGCGCGGCAACTACGGTCGCGTAATGGTCTTCGATACCGGCGTCAGGCGTCACGAGAAAGCGGTCGGCCCATCCCTGGAATACATGGTCGGTCCCGAGGATCGTGACGAAGGCGCCGCTCGGCGCACCACTTCCGCCGAGCAACTCATAGCTGAATTTCACCGTCAGTGATTTGACCAACGAATCGATTTTGACCTTGAAGCCTCCTTCGAAAAGCAGGTAGTCCTCGTCGTAAGAGAGGGGGTTGTTTGCGGCGGCATTCTGATGCGCATATTCGGCGGTGTACAGCAAGCTCCAGACGTCGTTCAGCGGATACAATCCATTGCCGCGCACGCCAAAGGTGTTCGACGAGAAGCGTGCAGCGTTGTCGAAATCGAGTAGATAGGCGTAGGTTTCGAGCCGCAGGTGCGGCACGCCGGTGTAGCGCAGGTTGACGAGATGGGAATCGCTGTCGAAATCGGACAAGGGTTCCGGCGCATCTTCACCGAAAATTCGATTGACGTTCCACGTGTAGGCGTAACGCAGGGTCAAATCGTCAACCGGTTTGAGCTCGGCGCTGACCGCATCGTGCGTCTGCCAGTTCTGCCGCCACAGGACTGTGCCCAGGAAGCGATGGAAGGGCGCGTCGCGGTAGGTGATGATTTGCCGACCCGCCTTCAGATTGAACCGGTCGTTCACCCGATAGGCGAGATAGCCTTGATTGATCTCGAACCCTTCGGGGTCGACGATCGTGGCAAAGCGGGCGTTGCCGGTGCCGGAGCCGTCGAAATAGTCGTCAACACCAATCGCGCCGATCGCCTCGATCTACAAATAGGCGCTGAATCCATGAAACGCGCCGGTACCGTACCCTAAGGTCGCGCGTACCGTCGAAGCGTTCGCCTGGTCGAGTTTCACGCCTCCTGGTCTCAGGTCGTCATCAACGTGTTCGTATCGCCAACGGACGGACAGGTCTGGCTTGCCCGATGTCAATGCACTCCACAGCGCATCTTCGGGATCCGCGTGGCCGGCCAGCGGGATCCATAGAGACAGTGAAACGACCCAGGCACCCAATCGCGCAAGGCGTTGTGACCGGGGAACACCGGCGTGCACGCATGGGTCATTTGACAAAGCATTCATACCCCTGCCCTTAGTCATTGAGGGCGTGAATCTTCCCGTCGCAAGCTGATGCCATGATCATCTTTCCACTCATCGGGCGCGTCTCCGTGGGGCACGGTCTCCGCTCCGATTCGGTCCCCCGCGGGCGCTAAGCATCTGCCTGGCACACCTCAACGAATCGACCAGTCGCCGTAAGACTTGAGGTCTTGGAAAGGGTATTAGGACGGAACCCGCCTAATTGCCTAATAGTAAGACGCCGTCGGTTCGCGGTAGGGGGTTTTGAGCGTGAATCTCACGAGGCCCTGCTCGGTGGCCGACAAACGCTGCTCGGCGGGCGCGGGCCGAGTGATGTAAGGACACTGCCGTGCCTCAATATAGTGCTAAGCGACGATAGCGAGGTAGACAGAAACGCCGACCCCGCAAGATCGCCCGTAAGCAACGACCGATCGCCTAATTTGCGAAATAAGGGCGTTCCCCTTTCATGCGTCCCCTTTCATGCGTCCCCTTTCCTTCGTTTCTCGACGCCTTTTTTTGTTTACGAATTCGCGAACGGTACGATGAGTTCCTCGGCGGTCTGCTCGATGCCCTGTTTGTATTCGCCCGCGCTGGCGGCGAGTAAGCCGATGATCACCTGGTCGACGCCTATCTCGGCGAATTGCTCAACCTCTTCCAGACTCACCGGCACGCCGATCCCGGTCGTCACGGCATACGACAATGCGCTGGCGTCGCGTCCGGCTCCTTCGGCAAAATTTTTGATCTGCGCTAGATGGTCTTTGGCGCTCTCGACGGTGACGTTGACGCCCCACCAGCCGTCCCCCACCTCACCAACGCGCTTTAAGGCGGGTTCACTTTCACCACCGAAAATGATCGGTGGATGCGGTTTCTGAACCGGTTTCGGGAACGAGCGTACGGGTTGAAATTGACAAAACTCGCCGTCGAACTGGCTTTCTGCATCTGTCCACAGACTTTTCATCGCCGTGAGATACTCACGCGTACGCTGTGCCCGTTTTGCCCACGGTATCTCTAGAGCTTGGAATTCCTCCTTGAGCCAGCCAATACCTACGCCGAAATCGAAGCGGCCGCCGGAAAGTTTATCGATGCTCGCGACGGCCTTGGCTGTGGTCAACGGCTGACGTTCCGGCACCAGGCAAATGCCTGTACCCAATCGAATCTTCTTGGTGACCGCCGCTGCGAAGCTCAACGCTAAAAACGGGTCGAGTATATCGACTTCCATGGTCGGAAACGGCAATCGACCATCTTGCGCGTATGGATATTTCGAAGAATATTGGTCAAGCAAGACGATATGTTCGGGAGCCCAGAGCGAGTGGTATCCACAATCTTCACAAGTCTTGGCGATCAACGAGATCACTTCCGGATCGGCCGCTAATCCGGGACCGATGGCAAAAAATCCAATATTCATAATCTATTACCTCTCCTTATTAGCTCGTTTGATGGACATAGTAACTGGCGCAGGACCTGACCTCACCCGCAACGCCGAGCGCCCTCCTTCAGACCGACGAACGTGAAACATCCTCGTGTCTCCCTTTTGCGACCGCTTTGCTCACGAACTGCAAAAAGCGCTTGTCCAAATTATTGCTATACGGGCCTGTGCGCAAACAAACGGACATGGGTGGAACGGAATAGAATACCGAAACTAAGTGTTCGAGTTCGTCAAGGTCCTCGGGTGTTTTAATTGATGCATACTGACCCCAGTGCAACCATGCCCAATAGAGACACATGAAATCAACTTGAATCGCCCCATCGACACCAAGATTCAACTCGTTTGCAAGAACTTCGTATGCCGGTTCGATCTGTGCGGCTGTCATCCAGTTCTTGCGTAGCTCCGGATTGTCGACAACAGCCATAGCGCCTTCTCTAACCCCCGCCGCTCGAGCGTGTCGCGTGACATCAGCGGCGACCACGCGCGCAAAACGAATTTGGGTCGCCAGATAGATCAACGAAACGACAACGGCGAAGACACCCGTTGCTTCAGCGATAGCAGACATTGCCTCCCAATTCATACGCTGCATGATTTACTCCAGATTGAAACGGAGCGCATACCCTATCGAAGAATTTGTCATTCTGGAAAAATCCAGATTTCCGGCGTCCACAGTGGGTCGTCGCCTGGGGCTTGCCGCGGATCGCGCCTGCCCGTTCAAGCACCCCGCGACCCGCAAAGGAAACTTCTTCTCAGCTGATGTGTAACTTTGCGAAGCGAACGGACTAAGGAGTGAATGTGGAGAGCGGGAATGCCGTGAGCGACGGTACCGATCAGCCCTTTACGGTTTCATGACCACTTTACCGATTGCGCCCCGCCCGGCGACTCTACGCAACGCTGCGATTCCGTCTGACAAAGGAAATACGGTATCGATCACTGGACGGACCTTACCGCTTTCGATCCAGCCAAAGAGCTCCTGCATATTGGCGGCATAGTCTTGCGGCTGCGCCTGGGTGAAGGTGCCCCAGAACACACCGATCAGCGAATACCCTTTTACCAGCGGCAAATTGACAGGTAATTGCGGAATTCGGCCGGAGGCAAAACCGACCACCAGCAGCCGGCCATCCCAGGCCATGGCACGCGAGCAGGCGTCGAAGGCGTCACCGCCAACGGTATCGTATACGACGTCCGCGCCACGACCACCCGTGCGGGCCTTGATAGCCTCACGTAAATCTTCATGCGTGTAATCGATGCTCTCATCAGCACCCTGAGACTGCGCGAACGCCATTTTTTCTTTGCTCGAGCACACCGCGATCACGTGGGCGCCGATGGCCTTTCCGATCTGGACCGCTGCCGTACCGGTGCCGCCGGCCGCACCCAGGACGACGAGCGTCTCGCCTGCCTGCAAGCGCCCGCGCTGGCGTAGCGCGTGATGCGCGGTGCCGGTCGCGGCAAGCAGTGCCGCGCCTTCTTCATAGGACATGAAGTCGGGCAGCGGTTTGGTCGACCCTACGGGTAGTACGATGGTTTCGGCATAGGCGCCGAAATTATCGCTGTATCCAAATACGCGATCCCCGACTTTTAGACCCTCGACATTCTCACCCAGAGTCTTAATGTCACCGCCGACTTCGGAACCGGGTATGAATGGGACGGACGGTTTGGCCTGGTAGCGACCTTCGACGACCAAGGAATCGGCAAAATTTATACCGATGGCCTTGACGTCGATCAATATCTCTCCGGGTCCCGGGACGGGATCGGGGAAGTCGCGGTATCTCAGCTGTTCGAGTGGCCCGAAGGCATCACATACCAGCGCTTTCAAAGCAAGTCGTCCGCGCTCGGAACGATTGTCTACTCGACGATTAGGCCCGCCATGTCGCCCTGCTCCCGCCAGGCCTTCAATAACGAATAAAACGCTATCGCACCCTCACCGTAGTGGCCCTGCAGGAAACCTTCACCGTGTCCGGCCTTACCCTCGTTATTGTAGTAACCCGGCGTGCACTGACTCAGGTACTCGGACATCATGTCTGGCGCGAGCACGGCTGCCACCCAGTCCGCCTTGGCTTCGGCGGTCGCTTCGAAAGATTTCGCATCGCGTGCATCCACGTCTTGTATCACCTGCGTAATGTGTCGCGCCTGGCCATCGAGCATGTAGGTGAAATTGGGTGCAAGCCCCGTTTGCGTCAGTCCCATGTGGAAGCAATTCGGAAATCCATGGCTGTAAAATCCGTGATAGGTCTTCATGCCGTCTGACCAGTGGTCGGTGAGTGACGCGCCGTTGAGGCCAAACACCTCGAATTCCGCCTGCCGGGTGTATGCCGTGCCCACTTCGAACCCAGTGGCAAAAATCAGGCAGTCCACTTCGTACTCGACACCGTTGACGACCATACCGGTTTCAGTGATGCGCTCAACGCCTCGGCCGTCCGTATCGACCAAGGTGACGTTCGGCCGATTGAAGGTCGGCAGGAATTCGTCGTTGAACGTGGGGCGCTTGCACCACGGTCGGTACCACGGTTTCAGCGCCTCCGCGATCGCCGTGTCTTTTACGGTTTTGTCCACGCGCGCGCGGGTCTTGTTCATCTTCTGGTAATCCGCGATCTCCGCCAACAGCCCCATGTCTTCCTTCGACACATTGGAATCATCCGAATCCGACAGCAGCTTACCGAGTGATTTGAAAAGCTCCGTCCAGCCGTCGTTCACGAGATCTTCTTCCTGCTGTATTCCGCACAGAATAGACACGAAGTTATGGCTGCGGTCCGCCTGCCAGCCCGGGCCGAGCGTCTTGACCCATTCCGGATCGGTCGGTTTGTTGCCACGCTCGTCGATTGCGGATGGCGTGCGTTGGAACACGTAGAGGTGCTTGGCGGTCTTGCCGACGTGAGGAACGCTTTGAATTGCGGTCGCTCCCGTGCCGATCACGGCGACCCGTTTGTCGCTCAGTTTGTGCAGGTTGCCATTTGTGTCGCCGCCGGTGTATTCGTAATCCCACCGGCTCGTATGGAACATGTGCCCCTTGAATATTTCGACACCGGGGATACCAGGCAGCTTCGGCCGGTTAAGAGGCCCGCTCGACATCACCACGAATCGCGCCCGGAAGACATCATCGCGGTCGGTCCGAACGATCCAGCGGCCATCCTCGTCGCTCCAACGGCGATCTCTTACCTGGGTCTGGAAGCACGCGCGGGGGTATAGATCGAAATGGCTTCCGATGCGTTTGGCATGCTCGAAGATCTCTGGACCGAAGGAATATTTTTCTTTCGGGATGTATCCAACTTCTTCCAGAAGAGGCAGGTACACGTAAGACTCGATATCGCATTGCACGCCCGGGTATCGGTTCCAATACCAGGTGCCACCAAAATCGCCCGCCTTTTCGATGATACGGAAATTGGTGATCCCCGTCTCCAGCAGACGCGCGCTGATGAGGAGACCACCGAATCCCCCGCCGATCACGGCGACTTCGATGTCTTCCTCGATTGCGTCCCGCACCAGTTTCGCTTCGATGTAAGGGTTATCAACGAAACTTCGCAGATCGCCGACGACTTCCCGGTACTGCTCGTTGCCATCCGAACGCGTCCTTTTGTCGCGCTCGGCATCATATTTCCGTCTCAGCTCGGCAGGGTCGAACCCCAGCTCCTCGATGCTTGGAATATGGCTTTTTTCGGTTTGCACTGGTGCTGTCGTAGACATCGGGACGGCTCCTTTCTGGCCGCGTGACGAGTGAACTCGTCAAAACGCGAGATAGGTGGATTTGACAAGACTTTAATCCGCACAGCCACCGAAAGTCTAGTCAGCTTTCTCCATCACCAGATTTGATAGGGATGAGAACCTTCTAGATGAATCTACCACTCGGAAGCCGTGGCATGAAGGCGAAGCGTTTTGACCCGGGCCCTTGCTACTTATTGGTGAAGTCCGAGGTCCCGAATTTAATTTTATTCACGCGCTGATGGGCAAGCGGAGCATGAATGTCCCCTAACGCGTAAGTCGTGAAACGCAGCTTTTAATCGGCTGATGCAATGCGTACCGGTAGCGATTTAAGACCGACCAAGCGGTTGTTGGGGACCCATTCGGGTTCGCCATTGAGTTTGAACTCGAGACCGCGCCGTAACAGTTCTTCGAAGACGATTTTGAGCTCGAGTCGTGCCAGCGCGGCACCAAGGCAGAAATGTACGCCTGCGCCAAAACCAAGGTGTTTGTTGGGCGAGCGCGCGACGTCGAATTCAAAGGGGCGATCGAAAACGCGTTCATCACGATTGGCAGACATTTCCCAGAAGGTAACTTTGTCGCCCTCGCTGATGGTTTTACACTTGAAACGCGTATCGTGCGTCGCGGTGCGGCGCTTATACACGGACGGTGTGGTCCATCGCACGATTTCTTCGATCGTGGTTTTCAACAGTGCCGGCCTGGCGCGCAAGCGTTGCCACTGGTCGGGATTTTCAAGAAACGCGAGCATGCCGCCGCTAATCGAGCGCGTAGTCGTTTCCGCTCCCGCCGGAAACAGCAGCGAGAAGAATGACCGCAGCTCGTAATCGGTCAGCGTGGAGCCGTCGGCCTCGAACTCGGCATGGACGATCGCTGAGAAAATGTCGGTTTGCGGACGCGCGCGCTTCTCTTCGATCAGCGATTGCGAGTAGCGGCGCAATTTGCTCAAGTATTCTGCGGCGATCACGGAGTCGGACGGCGTTTCGACACCACGGTCGAGCCAGTCGCAAAGCGTGATCCGATCTTCCTCCGGCACGCCGAGCACGATGCAGATCGCCTGCGTCGGTATTTCGCGCGAGATCCGCTTCACGAAGTTGCATTCTTCGCCGATCTCAAGCGAATTCATCAGCCGGCTGGTACGCGCGCGCAGTTCGTCTTCGAGGGCGGCGACCGCTTTCACGGTAAAGCCCTTGTTCACGAGTTCCCGCAGGCGCCGGTGGTACGGATCGTCGGTTTGATTGAGCAGCTTGCCGGCGGTGATCTCGTCCTTGATCGCGGTGCCGCCACCGGTACGGGCGCCGGCTTTATCGGAGGAAAAGGTGTTCGGATCCATGATGATGGCGTTGACGTCCTGGTACCGGCTCACGACCCAGAAGCCTTCGCCATCGGGCGTGACGGCCGTCGGCTCGTGCCAATAAATGGATTCGTGTTCGCGCAACCAAGTAAAGAAGTCGTGCGGGAAGCCGTTGGCGAAACTGCGAGAGTCCGACAGGTCGACGTACGGCGCGTTCACTACGCTATCCTTCTTTGGGCTTTCTGAGCGGCGCAAGCTCCACGCCTG
The DNA here is from genome assembly GCA_963662545.2 of Gammaproteobacteria bacterium. GTDB lineage: Bacteria > Pseudomonadota > Gammaproteobacteria > JAYYZW01. The sequence continues at coordinate 808,425 of CAXXLL010000002.1, read as the reverse complement.
CGGCGTTCTCGAGCACCTTGACGGTCGCGAAGAAATCTTCGTTGCCGAAGCCCTTTTCGAGTGCGTCCTCATACACTGCATGTGCTGCTTCCGTGATCGGCATGGATGCGCCGACGGCTCGCGCAGATTCGAGGGCGACACCGACGTCTTTCGTAGCAATGGACAGCGCGAATACGTCGAGATCGAACTTACGCGATAGAACTAAGGGTGCGCGTGTCATCAGCGGACCTGCGGAACTGACCTTAAGCACCTTGAGCAAGGCGCTCGGATCCATCCCGGCTTTCGCGGCCATGACGAAGCCTTCTTGAATCAATACACTCGCACACAGAAAGATTTGGTTGTTGACGAGCTTCGTCAAGGTACCGGCCCCGGACGGCCCCATATAGAAAATGTGCTCACCGAAACATTCGATTAAAGGGCGTATTTCGTCGAAAGCGGCCTCATCACCACCGACCATCACCGCTAAGCTGCCGTCGCGAGCAGCGATCTTGCCGCCCGATACGGGGGTATCCAGATAGCTAATGCCTTTTCGTCGCGCGATATCGGCGATCTGACGATTGAGCGACAGGGAATTCGTCGACAGATCGGCGATCGTTGCTAGCGTCTCCGCATGATTGATGAGCCCATCGTCGCCGAGAACGACCTCTTCAATTTCCGCCGGACCGGGTAGCGAGAGGAATACGGTGGCGCACGCCTTTGCGATTTCGGCGACGGTCGCAGCCACCCGGGCACCCTGTTCAACGTGCGCCTTGGTAGCGTTCGAATCGATGTCGAATACCAGCATCGTGTGCTCGTGTTCGAGTAGCTTGAGGGCCATCGGTGCGCCGATGGTGCCTGTGCCGATAAAACCGATCGTGGGCATGAGGTTCTTTCCTCGCTTACCTATCGCGCAGAATTAGGGGCACAGTATACTTAAGGTGACGAGCTTACTTGCTTACCGGGTATAAAGGATGCGGTCAGGACGGCTCACGTTTTTATCCGCCGTTTAATGGGGAGGGTGAAGACGACCGGCACCGACAGAAAAGCCGAACGATTTTTTCGGTAGACAGTGTTGAAATCAATCCTGAATTAATGGAAATCGGAATCTGCATCCTATGCCGGGCTCCAATAAATGGTGGATATTCATCGTCGCGTTATGCGTGAACGCAGGATTTCTCACCATCCTAATCATTGCCGTTGAATACGCCAGTTCGCGGTTTGTTACGGTACCAGGTTCAAATCTGGTTCCATCATTCAGACTCAACCATACCTGGAAACCCAGCTCCACGGCGCTACATACTGAATGGGTGTCGCGGAATCCGGAATACCCGGAACCGTATACCCACATTTACAATACCCAGGGCTGGTTAGAAAATTACGACGTCAAAAGAATAAGGCCCCCCGATACATTCCGGATCTTCTATTTGGGTGATTCCTTTACCGAAGGAACTGCGCCGATGGATCAATCAGTGCCCAGTCGAGTCGAACAGGCACTAAATGATTTGGCGCAGAACAGTTCTTTGAATTTTGAGGTGATCAACACCGGGACAACGAGCTACTCCCCGACGATCTTCTACATTCTCGTCCACTACGTATTGACTGATTACGAACCAGATTTAATCGTCGTCAACGTCGATATGACCGATGACTTCGATGATTGGAAATACCAAGAAACTTTACTCAAGGATGCGGACGGCAATCCACGGGCGGCGCCTCCACGTGACATCTACGCAGCAGCATATATCGATACGGCGGCGGGTCCGGTTGCCAGCGAACTCGTCGTCAAGCTAGAGCTTTTCCTAATACAAAACTCCTACACATACAACCTCATCCGTACGAAATTCGTTACGGAGCCAACGGCCGCCCAACTCGAGACTCCCGCAACCGACCTATATCCGCGATGGGCTTGGAATTACAAAGAATGGGATGAACGTACCGAGCGAAACGTCGAAAACACGCTCGACATCCTGGACCGCCTTGCGCAATTCACAAACCGAAACGACATCAAACTGATGATCACGGCCGTACCGCACTACGAACAATTTGCCGGGTATACCGATGGAACAGGCGAGCCGGCGTTTTCGGCCCGGCCGCACTATGAGATCGAGCGCGTCGCGCGCGAAAACGATGTGCCTTACCTGAATTCATTCGAAGCATTACGTCCTGCGATCACGGGTACCGCGCAAGCGAAGTACTACTATCGAGGCGACATGCACTTTAACCCGGTGGGGTACGGGCTTTGGGCTGAAGCGCATCTCAAATTCCTCCTGGATCCAATCCACGATCTGTTGCCTGCGGAGATCTACGAGGATTAAGCAAAAGGTGACGGCCGGCCGGGAGAAATAGCAAGCCGCGTAGGTGAATCCCGTCGTATTTCCGATTCCTTTACGGGCTTACGGCGTTTTTCTTAAAAGGGTAAAAGGTGACGGAGGGATTAAAAATTAACCAAATTGGAAATACCCCGCGTCTCGTTTAAGCTTAACTGCCTTGCCCAATCGCAGAAGGATTTGCGATGCCCCGAAGAAAAAGGAATTACCTGCCCGGGATGCCCTACCACCTCGTCCAACGAGGTAATAACCGTCAGCGCTGTTTTCGAGAAGCGGACGATTTCTTGACGTATCTCGATCTGTGGCGTGAGAAGTCGCGCTGGTATGGCGTTGACGTTCACGCCTATTGCCTCATGTCCAATCACATTCATTTCATTGTCAGCAGCATCGAAACCGATAGCATTTCAAATACGATGAAGGTGGTGGGCAGTCGCTATGCATATTACTTCAATCGAAGTTGCAAACGAACGGGGACATTATGGGAGGGCCGGCACCGATCGAGCCTCATCGACTCGGATAACTATTTATTGCAGTGCTATTTATACGTCGAGTTGAATCCGGTACGCGCAGGGATGGTTTCCGCACCCGGCGACTACAATTGGTCCTCATATGTTCTGAATACATCGGCAGGACGGTCGTGGTTGGTGCCGCACGCGGTGTATATGAATCTCGCCTCAGACGATGAATCGCGTGTCGCGGCCTATCGTGCATTGTTCGCACAGACGCTCAGCGACGATGACCTGGCACTCATTAGGAGGGCCGGACACTATTCGCAGCCGATTGGAGATGAATCTTTTAGAAAGCGTATGGCGAATCGATTCGGATTACCGATGGGATATTTGTCACGAGGCAGGCCGCGAAAGGATGCCAATAAACAACTGGTCAAAATTTAATCCCTCCGTCACCTTTAGGAGGCCTTTTTCAACCAGATACACCGCCTTTATTCAATTCGCTCAAACACCAGATTCAGTTATAACTCCGGTTGATTTTGGTGAGGGCGAGTGGGTAGGCACGGCGGCCTCGTTGGGTTTCTAACAGCTTAAAATGCTTAGCGTTTTCCTGGATCATTGGCCAACGTGACTGTGTCAATAATCGTTAAACGAGCGAATTCCAGGGCTCCTTAATTTATGTAACTATTTGTTGGGTCTACGCGGATTCATGTGGGTAAATTCTGAATTAGACCAAGTGTAAACCATTGAAATCATGTAGACATTCAGAGATTTCGTATGGGGTGAAAGTGGTTTCATTTTGTGGGTAGGCTAAGGCCATGAAGAATCCCAAGTCGATCCGAGCGCTGTTTGCGTTCCCTGGTTTTACCGCCGCATCGAAATTGGTGGGCATGTTTGGTGATCGGTATGCCCGTGTGATCCAACTCAAGAGGCGAAAAAAACAGCGATCTGTTCTCACTGTGCTCACCGGTGCCGCGGGCGTTACGACAAGAAGGTGCTGCGAGTACGAGACCTGTCAGTTGCCGGATGGCGAATCTACCTGGAGTTCGAACGCTGGCGTGTCAGTTGCCGGAGGTGCGGCGGCGTGCAGGTAGAACATCTTGACTGGCTGGCAAAGAACCCTCGCTATACGCAGCGCTTTGCCATGCAGGTGGGCAAGCTGTGCCGGGACATGCCGAACCAGGCTGTCGCCGAGAGGGAACGCCTGCACCACAGCACGGTGAAAGACCTCGATAAGCTGTACATGCAAAAGCAGGTTGAGCTGGCGGGCATGCCAGCACCCCGGGCCATCGGTATTGATGAGATCTCCATCCGCAAAGGACATAACTACCGGGTCATCGTCAGTGACCTGGATCGGGGGCGTCCTATCTGGGTCGGTGGTGAAGGTCGCAAAGAGGCTGACATCGACCTGTTTTTCCAGGCATTGGGCGAGAACAAGAGCGCTCGCATCGAACTGGCGGCGATGGACATGTGGAAGCCGTTCCGTAACTCGGTCATGAACAACGCACCGCAGGCGCGGATCATCTATGACAAGTTCCATATCATGCGCCACCTCTCAAAGGCTCTCGATGAAGTCCGGCGCCGTGAATACAAACGTCTCCGCGGCAAGGACAGGAGTTACATCAAAGGCCAGCGATATACCTTGCTCTCGCGACGCGAGAACCTGAATCTGGATGGCAGACGAGCCCTGAAAAAACTGCTCCAGGCCAACCGGCGTCTGAACACCGCCTACGTCCTCAAGGAAACCTTCGGCCAACTCTGGGACTACCGTACCGAGCGCGGCGCGCGTGCCTTTTTCGAGCGCTGGAAGGACAGTCTGAAATGGCAGCGATTGGCGCCGTATCGCAAGTTTGCTGAGCTGATTGAATCCCATTGGGATGGCATTGCTTCCTATTGTGATGCTAAGAATAAAGTCAGTCTTGGATTGGTCGAAGGGGTCAACAACAAAATCCGGGTCCTGCAACGACGCGCCTATGGCTATCGTGATGAGGAATTCCTCAAACTGAAAATCATTGCGGCATTTCTTCCGCCACTACCCAGAAATGCCAATATCAACCCACACGTTTCCGCGTAGACCCGTTTTTATTTATACTTTAGCGTTGGAGTAAACCTCGGACTACCTGCGCTTCGCTGTTTTTAGGGAAAGTACGGGGAATATTCGCACCGCCTGCTCGCCGGCCGGCTTCACCAGCATCCGGTTTCCGTGTCATTGGCGTAAATGACGGATTTATTGAATGCACGGTACCTTTTTTAGACAAAATCGTCGTACGTTGGGCAATCAGGTGGAGACACCCTCCGCATTACCAAAGCGAGGCTTAGCCCGCCACAGCGCCACCATGGGTACGGCGAAAATTGTCGCGGCTATGGCGCCCGCAAGCCAACCACGGCCATTGTCATTGACGATGTTCCAAACGAACATGGCGATGACCACCTGAGCGCTGTAGACCGCGGCCCAGGGCCACATCCAGGGCTTCATTTTCCAAAAACCATACGCTCCAGCGCCGTAAATGAGCCAGTGCAGGGGTTCGGTCACCTTGGCCCACCAGCCGGTCAAGGCAAACCCAAACCAAATTTCATGATCCGCAGCCACCGGTTTCCAAAACAGATCGAACGGCAGGTAGACGAAGGTCATGTACACACAGAAGTAGAAAATCAGGTTCATCCACCACGGTCGCGTTAGCCAGTCTGCTTTTATTGCGTCGAAATTTTTTTTCGTCGAAATTTTTTTTCATCGTTGCACACCGATCTGTGGGTTCGCGAGCGTGCGTTGATACCAGCCCGAATGTGGAGAACCCGATCGCAGCCAGGCACTGCCTTGATGATCCAGCACCCATAATCTCGTGTCCCTGGCGTCACCGGCTGCGTCTCGGGTAGTGATCACAACCACTTCCCCGCTTTCCGATGCCATGATTTGAAGCACGATCACCATTGCGAATAGCGCGATTATTACGCTACCCCATTTGAGCAATGGCTTCAAAACTGTCTCCAAATTCTCCTGACTATTGTGGTTGGAGAATCGAGAAAGGTCTATCTGGCGGTGGACGAAAGCGATTTCGGGTCCTATTCCCTACGGCGACGACACATTAAGTAATTTGGGATCCCTTCCCCAATCTCGATGCTGTGAACTCCCGCGCCACTGTATTAATCTTCGTATCCAGAAACGGAGGAGGCACCGATCATGACCGTCAATCGCAGACAGGCCCTGGCCAGCAGCGCAGCACTGCTGATTTCAGCGTGGAGCACTTCACGCATTGCATTCGCAGCCGAGTCGCCAGCGGTCGCCGCACTCGACAAGTCCCAACTCATCTATTTAACGCCGGTGGTCTCGGGTGGGCGGGAGAGCGCCTGCCACAGCGAAGTCTGGTTCGTGCATCACCAAAAGGAAATCTTCGTGATCACAGAAGCGGACACTTGGCGTGCCGAAGCGGTGCGGCGCGGCTTTAAGCGCGCGAAGATCTGGATCGGCGAGTTCGGCGTCTGGAAACGCGCTGATGATCGCTATCGTTCCGCACCGTACCTCGAAATCGAAGGACGGTTCGAAACCGATACCGCCGTTCATTCGGAACTGCTCGCCAAATTCGGTCGCAAGTACGCAAGCGGTTGGGATTCCTGGGGGCCGCGCTTCCGCGACGGCCTCGCGAATGGCGCGCGGGTGATGCTGCGCTATCAGGTCGCTTCCTGAGCCGGACGATTCTTCACACATAGCCGCAGCGTCTCGTGGAGCGGCGTCAGCGTCAGCCCCAGTGCCGCCGCAGCGGCGCTTGGATCGACGGCATCGTCGTGATCGAGCACCTTGAGCATTTCGCGCGTCACAGGCGGGCTGGCTCGAAACAATTCGAAAAGGCCGGCGAGCGCTAAGCCCAGGGCCAGCGGCAGCGAATGGATCGACGGTTCGCGATTCAAGCTGGCCGCCGCACGCGTTACGAGTTCGCGCCGTGACAGCGATTCAGGACCTGCGAGGTCGAACACCCGATTCGCGGGCGCCTTAAAGCGCAACGCGTTCCGTACGGTGTTTATGACATCGCCCGCATAGATGGGTTGTTCGAGGCTTGCAGCGTGTAAGAGGAAGACGCGTTTGGCCGCCGCACGGTTCGCCAGAGCCAGGCTCGCGCGGTCTGCCTCACCCAGGACCATCGGTACTCGAATCACCGTAACCGGCGTCGTTGCGGCCAGCAGGATTGCTTCCGCTGCCGCCCGCGAGCGCAGGCATCGGCTCGGACTGGCCGCATCGGCACCGAGAATGCTGATAGTGACAATGTGCTCGATGGCACCTCGTGCGGCGGCTTCGGTCAGCGCCTGCGCCGGGCGCTCGTGGGCATCGAGATATTGATCGTCCCGTGTTTCCCTGATCGTGCCGATTAAATGGACTGCCTTGTCGCAGTGCGAGGCCACATCTGCGACAGCGGCCGCATCGCTGGGATCGGCGATCGTCACGTTCAACCGCTGCATTTTCCCTACGTGCCTCAGCAAGATCCGCCGGGCGCGATCGCTACGCACCAAGGCTTCGATTTCATAATCTTGCGGCAACGCGCTGATCAGCCGTCGCCCGAGATGACCGTTGGCACCGGTGACCAGCACGCTAGTCATGATGAACCCGTCGCCTGCGGCGATCGGTTGGCCGCGTCTTAAGAAGTACACTGCAAACCATGTCGGAACCTGATCTCGAGCGGATGAACTTACTGACGCTGCCCAATTCGCTGAGCCTCTCGAGGATTGCGCTCATACCCGTGATCGTCTGGGCGATCCTGACTGGCGCGGGCGTGGTGGCGATCGGAATTTTCTGTCTCGTCGTGGTCACCGATGTGCTCGACGGCTTCGTCGCGCGGCGTTCGCAGCAGGTATCTCGCATTGGCACGCTGCTTGACCATGGCTCGGACGCCGTTTTCGTCACTGCTGTATCCGCGGTTTATGCATATCTTGGTCTGTTGCCACCGCTCTTGCCGCTGTTGATTGCGATCGCGTTCATTCAGTACCTGTTGGACTCGCATGTCCTGGAAGGCGCCAGCTTTCGGCGGTCCCGCATTGGACGCTGCAATGGCATGGCGTATTTTGTCGTCACCGCCCTGGCCATCATCGTCCATCATTACGCAAACGATGCGGTTTTCATTGCAGCGCTCCGAGCCCTCGGTTGGCTACTCGTGGCTACAACGCTGGTCTCGATAGCCGAGCGCGCAATCCATTTTCTGCGTGCGCAGCGGATGCCCTGAAACCGCCGGTTCCATCAGGCCTCGACCTCCTCCGTCGGTTCACCAAACAATTCGCGGTTCGCCCAGGGGAGAAACAACAAGCCAATCGCCCCGTTGAACAGCACAAAGAATGTGTGCATTACGAGACTGAATGCGCCGATCTCCGGATAATCGGGGAACAGCACCGTCCACAGCAGCAGTGCACCGGCGTGGAATGGCAACGGCAACGCCGCCGCCAGAAAAATAACAGGAAGAAACGCGAGCATTTGACCGAAGGCTACATCGACGTTAAACAGATTCAGCGCGAGCGTGTAGACGAGCATAGCGCCCAGCAGGTTCGGCGCCTTGAACAGTACCACCAGCAAATAATGATGCAGCCTGGCCAGACGGAAGGCGTGAAAAATCTGAACGTCGCGCACGCCAAGTCGCGGTAATACAAACCCACGGAAGTAGGCGACGTGCAGCGGGAAATACACCGCTGCAATCACGAAAACGGTGACAAGAATCGTAGCCAGGGGAAGCGCCGTCGACGCCTCGACTACCAGGTCGAAATACAGCGCCGTGCCGACCGCGGAAAACAATAAGAGCTGATAGACCTCCATCATGCCGAGCATCACCATACTCGATAACGCCTGCCAGGCCGGCACCGCGTGGCGCCGCCAGAGGTAGAGCGTGATCGCGCCTTTACCGACCTGTTCATTGACCAAGGAAAGAATATAGGCACTCGCGCGGATCGGGAGCATGCGGCTGAACCTGAAATCAGGCGCATTGAACCAGCGCACAACCCGCCAGGTCACGTGTGCGTCGACCAGAAAGAAAAAGCACGAATACGGGATCATCAGCGCCAGCCAGGCAAGCCAGTTCGCGTCAGCGAAAAAACGAGCCAAATAGTCGGGCGCGGTCAGCCCTTCGCGCACCGCGGCGGCTTGTATTTTTCCAAAGACGAGATAGAAACAGCCGGCAGCAACCAACCACGTGGCGGTCCGCATCAGACGCGATCGCCAAGCACTGGGTGTGCCCGGGTGTTCCGAAGGTGAATTCGGTGCGTTGTTCATCGAGAACGGTACTGACAAAATCAATTCGGGTTAAAGAATAATCGCTACTTATTCGTGCCCACGCAAATTATCGAAGATAATTGTTGGATGGCAATTCAACGATTCGGCGAAGAATGACCGAGGTCGGTATGCCCCGCAAGATATCGGTAGTATTCCGCTCATTCGAAGGGCCGAGTACGCTGGTTCCGTTCCCGGCCTTGGTTGCGGAATTTACCAGTCCTTTCACGTCGCCGTTACCCGCGACAAAGCTTGCTGATCTCCTCGCCGAATTTCTACCGGCGGAGGTGATGCAGTGGATTGCCCTCCCGCCCGGTGACGTCCCTTTCGAGAACGCGGCTAGCCTGGTGGCGAACGCACTGCATGACCCCGGTGGACACTACGGACTGCGGGTCGACGTGCAGCATACTAAAGCCGGGGCCTCGCAGATCCTATTCGAATTTTACGACGCACAGACGGCCATGCATGCTTCCCGCGCAGCGCTGCAAATCGTCAATGACATTTTTGCGGGTGCGAAAGCCGGTCCTGACATGAAAGAAGCGGTCGCAGCAAAGGTTCGGCGAGCGGAGCAAGTGATGAAGATGCGGCAGCCGGATTTCATCACCCGCTCGTTGATGCGCGTGGCGCGCGTGAGGGATATTCCGGTTTACGCCGTGTCGCCCTGTTCGTGTGTTTGGCGTTATGGTCAGGGCAGTGCCGGGTTTAATTTTGTCGAGGCATCCAACCATCGTGATTCGGCCATCGGCAACCGACTGGTGGCGAACAAGTTCTTGAGCAATCAGTTGGTTACGCGTCTCGGATTGCCGGGTGTGAATCACAGCATTGCAAGCAATCAACAGGAGGCTTCGCAGATTGCGCACCAGTTGGGCTTTCCGCTCGTGGTCAAACCGATCGATCGTGGAAAGGGGAAGGGCGTTACCACCGATATTACCAATGATAAGGAACTGAGTGCCGCCGTTGCAAAAGCGATCCCGCTGTCGAGGAATGGGGATGTGCTCGTAGAACGCAAAGTTCCAGGTGATGATCATCGCCTCGCGGTTTTCGGCGGAACATTCAAGTGGGCCGTCCGACGTATGCCGCCGCGAGTCGCCGGCGACGGACACCATACGGTTGCAGAACTCATTGAGCGCGAAAACCGCAATCGCCGCGACGCCGACGGCACGGCGAAATTTGTCTACCGGCTCGAAATCGATACGGACATGCTGGACGTGCTTGCAAAGCAGGGTTTGACACTCAAGGATCGCCCCCCCAAGAATAGGTCAATCCGGCTACGCAGCATTGCCAATACCGCGACCGGTGGTACCATCGCCGATTGCTCGGAGAGCATCCATCCGGACAATCGCGAGATGGCCGAAATAATCGCGCGAAACTTTTACATGGATGCGCTCGGCATCGACTTCATGACTACGGATATTACGAAGTCCTGGCGCGACCTCACGTGTGCAGTCATTGAAATAAACGCCACGCCTGGCTTCTCTTCGGACGGCCGTGCCGAAATCATCCTGGCCGACAAGTTTCCGCCGGGCGTCAACGGACGGATTCCAAGCGTCGTGCTGATCGATGCGGATACCTCAATCATTGAACGCGTAACGAATGCGATTCAGGCGGCCGGTAAACGCGTGGGACAAACCGTCGGTAATGTGACCATGCTGGCGGGGCAGCTGCGATGCAAGAACGCAGACCGAATGCCGGCAAGAGTATTGGCGCTGTTGCTCGATGCATCATGTGATGCGTTGGTGATCGGCGTATCATCACGAGAAATTGATCAACATGGCTTTCCACTCGACCGTTGCGACCTCTCGCTCATTGCTGAACCTAGTTCACTATCGGCACAGCAGCGGCGGCTTACCGAAGATTGCGCCGAGCTGGTCATCGATGGCGTGACCGGCCAGAACATAGACCAAGGTGCGCTGTCATCGGTTGCCATCATCGCCGGTGAGAAACATCAGCGACCTTCCGAATGAACTACGAAGACATTTTCCAGGAGCGCGGCGGTTCCTATCACGAGGCCATGAAACGCTGGCCCGAGGTCCGGCGCAATGACTTTATCCTGCCGCTGCGGTGGGCCGCGCTGCAGGCCGGCGAGAAGGTCCTGGACGTGCCGGCGGGCGGCGGATATATGCGAAAGTACGTGCCTGCCGCGTGTCAGTGGTTCGGTCATGAACCCTGCGCGAGCTTTGGCGCGGGTGCCACGACTCTGAATCAAAGCCTGCTGCCCTTACCCTATGCAGACGGATTTGCCCACGCCGCGATCAGCATCGCCGGTGTTCATCACCTGAGCGACAAGCCGCCTTTGTTTGGCGAATTGCACCGGGTACTGAGACCCGGCGGGCGTTTGATGCTGGCTGATGTGCACGCGGATTCAAGCGTGGCGCGATTTTTGGACGACTTCGTCGGACGCCATAACAGCACCGGCCATCGTGGCGAATACTTAAATGAGCAAACCCTGGAAGATTTGAAGGCCAGCGGATTCTCGATCGACCGCGCCGAGAGAGTGCGCTACGAATGGTGCTTCGCGGATCGTTCCGAGATGGGAGCTTTTTGCCATCTGCTATTCGATATCCGGGAGATCGACGTCAGCGAGGTTGCTGACGCGATCGAGCAACATCTCGGGCTGCGCGCGCAGGACAAACAAATCGGCATGCAGTGGGAACTGTACTTCATCTTGGCGGTTCGCGACGGCAAGCATCGAGCCTGAGCCTCGCGGCGTTCGTGGGGCAAGCCCCCTAAATCTCCAACTCCTTATCACACTTATTCTTGCGGATAGCGCCACGGATTTTCAGGCTGTTCCGCGTCTTCGTCGATGGTCCACTGCGGCAGGGCCATACCCCGTTCGATGTCAACCAGGACCATGCGTACGCGCGTGCCAATACCGACCCTGCGGATCTGTTCAAGTGGCGCAAAGCTGCCATCCGGCATCACCAGATTGCCGCCGATCCTGAGTGCCTCGTGTTCACTAGGCTGTCCTTTTTGCGTGTCCAGATCGACCAGCAGGATCATGTAGGGAACCTTCGCCTTAAACGCGGGTTGAATGGCATGGTGTACTTCGCCGTAGGAATGCACCGTACCCTTTCCTTCGACCGCTACCCATTCGAATTCGCGGTCGCTGGTCCACGGACAGGCTGTCGTTGGCGGGTAGCGCAACAGGCCGCTTTTCTTACCTCGTTGGAGGCGAAATTCTCCCGCTCGGCAATAGTTGAAAAATTCACGATTTTCGCTGTCGAGATCATCGATGGTCAGCATCATTCCCATGTATTCGCCTTGAACGGGCATCGACGTTTTTTTCATCTGTGATCTTTGGCCATCACCATGGCGCTGCCGGCGCCGGGGTGGGCCCAACCAAGGTTCGCGGTGAGTTCGGCATTTTTAACCTGGCGACACCGGCCCTCCGCATAATCATAGGTGTGCTGCCGGACTCCGTCCGCGCCGATTGAACAGGAGTCATCGGCATCGCCGCGTAACTGGCGCACGTTTTCGATCACCATACTCATACCGTGCGTGTACCCCTCGCAGAGATGGCCGCCGGCAGTGTTGTTGGGTCGCTTGCCACCGAGCTCGATCGTGCCATTCGAAACATACTCGCCACCCTCCCCTTTAGCGCAAAATCCATAGTCTTCCAATTGCAACATGGCGGTGAAGGTAAAGGCATCGTAAGAGCCCGTGACGTCGATGTCCTCGGGTTCAACGCCCGCGTTCGGCCACAGTATTTTCCGGGCGTAATGACCGGCAGCCGTCGCGATGGGACCCGTCTGATAGTGCAGATGGATATCGCCTTTCGGTTTACACACGCGGCCAGCGACAGACTGAATAACCGCGGGAGGGCTGGGGCAATCGCGTGCTCGATCGAGTCGCGACACGATAATGCAGGTCGCGTTGTCAGTTTCAACACAACAGTCGAGTAAATGAAGAGGTTTGCAGATGACGCGTGAATTGACCACGTCGTCCACGGTATAACGTTTTCTGTAGTACGCCTTGGGATTGTTCGAGGCATGCTTGCTGTGCGCCACTTTGACCGCTGCGACCTGTTCGGGCGTCGTGCCGTATTCGTACATGTGGCGCATGAAACACGGCGCGAAAAGCTGGCCGGCGCTCTGCCAGCCGTAGGCCCGGTAATGGATCTGATCGCCGATTATCGGCGCCGCCGAGCGGGCGCCGGTGCCGCCGATGCGTACCTGCGAGTAGCCGTTCATCGCACGATAGATAGCGACGGTGTTGCACATGCCGGCTTCGATAACGCCCATCGCGATGCCGATCAGACACTCGGTCGACGACCCACCGCCATGGATATCGGTATAAAAATTCAGGCGAATACCCAGATCGGTCGCAATGTGCGGCGCAAATGTCGAGTCGTTGCCCGAATAGCTCAACATGCCGTCGATGTCGGCAGCGGTCATACCGGCATCGATAATTGCGTTACTCACTGCCCAGCTCGCGAGTGAGCGGGTGGTCTGGTCAGACCCGCGTCGATAGGTCGTTTCTCCGATGCCACAGATAGCGTACTTCCCACGCAAGTAGCGCGCGGACGACGTTTCAATCTCGCTCGTGTTGAATAACGCCATAAGTGTTGTACCTCCCAGTGGGCTTCTTCCCGAACGAGATACCAGTGTAACTGCAAGAAAGCAGTTACGCCCTTAGGCCGGGATATTTGCAGTCAGAGTGATCCAATTAGTCTAGAACCTATCTCAAAATTATTCGCATACGCGAATAATTTTGAGATAGGTTCTAGTATAGAGAAAATGGCCTTGGCGCCTTTTTCGAAATGCGGGGAAATCTTAAATGACGCAAGATCGGAAAAGAAATATTTTTCGGTGGACGGATTCGAACAGGTTTAGGTACTTTGCGAGATGTTTCGCAATCTTGATAACGGCGATTGTGGTTGCCGCTTGTGAGCCCAACGGCCCGACACCGGGTCAATGGCTGCGCGGCGATGTCGTTGAACCCTTACCGCAAGATTGGGCTTTTACCGATGACTTTCAGGAAGTGTATGTGGAGGTTTCAACGCCATACTTCATTCCGCACTCGGTGACGATCTGGTGTGCGCATGTTGACGGCAATCTTTACATAGCCGCACGGGATCCGGAAACCAAGAACTGGCCGGGTTGGCTCTACAAAAATCACGACGTTCGCCTCAAGATCGCCGACAAGTTATATGACGTCGCCGCGGCGGACTTTTCCGATGAAGAAACGCTTGCGGCCGTTAAACTGGCCTATGTGGAAAAATACGATCTGCCTCCGCCCGCTGATAACAAAGGTCCCAAAGTTCAATATTGGGTTATCGTCTCGCGGAATTGATGATTGTCGTTCCCCCTTAAACTTGCCCGTCTATTCACCCGCAACTAGACTCGCCCACAAGAATTGAATCGGCAGATCACGCTGAAATAGCAGAACCCTTCTCCCCATCCCGGAGCCTTTCCATGCGCAATACCGAGTCAGAAGACGACCGTCCCCCAGTTGCAATCGGGCACGTGAGCTTCCACACCAATAAGGTTGGAGAGTCAACCGATTTTCTGATCAAACTGGGGCTTCGCTCTATCTTTGCGTCCGAGAATTTCGCGGTATTGGAGTTGCGGGGCGGCACCCACCTGATTGTGAAACCTGCCGACGAGAGCATTGCACCAGGCAGCAAAGCGCCCTTCGATCTAATGGTTGACGATGTAGAAGTCGCCCGGAAGCACTATGGCGATGCAGGGATGGAACCCTCCGCAATCGAAGAAGGCAACATTCACAACTGGTTCACCATCGTCGATCCCAGTGGGTGCGAGATAACCGTAACCTCTTCACACACCGGACGAAGAGCCGTCTGAGTTGCCCCGCAACTATGCACTAAACCTGTACGTCGTTTTCACGCACGGTTCGCTTGCTGGCAAGCACCCGTAGGAGCCCGCTTGCGGGCAATTCTTCGTTTCGCACGGCGCACCGGGAAAGGCAGGCAGCGTTTCCCGATGCGATCCTTCGTCGTGATTACTGTCGTATCCCCTCGACGAACAGTTCGAACTTCATCGATTCCGCGGCCGGTCCGAGCTCGTAGGAAATACCGAAATCGCCACGGTTCAAGGCCGTGGTGGCGGAAAAACCTGCGCGATAACCACCCCAGGGATCATCGCCTGCGCCGATGAATTTGACGTCGAGCGTGATCGGCTTGGTGACGCCGTGCAGACTCAAGGTTCCGTCCATTTTGCCGCCGGAGGCATCGCCCGTGAATTTGGTACCTTTAAATCCCGCGGTTGGAAATTTTTCGACATCGAGAAAATCCCCCCCGCGAAGGTGCTTGTCGCGTTCAGCCCAATTGCTGTCAATGCTGGCGGTTTTTACCGTTACTTCGATGGCAGCGCTTGCGGGGTTTGACTCGTCCCAGCTGAAGTTCCCTTCGAAATCGTTGAAGCGTCCAGCCAAGGTACTGAAGCCGAGGTGTGATATCTCGAACTGGATGAAGGCGTGGCTGCTATCAACCTTGAAGTCCGCAGCGAACGCGCTGGCGGAAATTGAAAGTGCGAGGACGAAACTCATCGCGATCGTATTGAGCTTATTGAAATTCGTTCTAAACATGCAAAGTCTCCCTAATCAAAACGCAAAAGGAATGTCGAAATCCGCTTAGCCTCGAGCTTCCAGCCTTAGAAGGCGTCGAAGCATCGTCACACTGACCAATAGTGGCGCCCACGCTTAGGGAACCTCTGAATAAGTCATGGTGCTTCTGAATTGTTCATGAAATTGCGTAGATCAAGGCACGAAGCGCAGGCCATAGCGGGGACTATTGGCAAGCTTCGTAACGCGGAGCTACGCGATTTCAGGGGCAAGGCAGATGTGCCATGACTTATTCAGAGGTTCCTTAGGCAAGCCCCAGGACCGCTTCGCAGCGGGCGAGAGCCTGTTTGGCGTTACTGCATTTGAGACCATCGTCGGCCGCGAGGTCGGCGAGAAAACCGTGGCCGGAAGTCTCGTACACGTGTAGATCGACAGCCGAATTATCGGCGGCAATGTTACGCAAGCGCGCGATGTCCTCCGGACCGACGGAACCGTCGGCATCGCCGATCAACACCGTATGCGGTGTATCAACATTCGGCAGGTAGTCGAACGGCACGTCGAGCGCGTCCTGATTTTCGAGTCCCTGCGGAAATGGGGAGAACGCCACCAGCGCGCTGGCAATATTGCGGCGTGCAAGCTCGAATACGTACAGGCCGCCGAGGCAAAAACCAATGACGCCATCGAGCTTTTCGGCGAGAATAAAGTCCTCGAACGCGTCTACAAAATCGCGATCCCTAAGCGTGTGCCGACGCTCGAAAGCGGCCTCCCGGGTCGCTTTAGGGAGATCGCCCAGGCCGGCGAAAGTGTCGATGAGATAAACCCGCGCGCCGCGCGCCGCGAGGTAGGTAGCGAAACCCTGGTAGAACGGGTTACAGCCGAAAATGTCGGGCAGGATCGCGATCTGACGGGCGGCGTCCGGTGACCCGAAAACCATCGCCTGGATATCTTTAGAATAGGGTGAGGCGGCACCAGGATCCGGAAAAGCCGGTGATTTTTCGCCGTGACACATGTCTGCGTACGGCCGGCTCAGGTCGCGGCATCGAGCACGAAATCGACACTCATGACGCGCGCGCCGTCTTCAATCTTCTCTGCGAGAATGAGGTCTGAATAGACGCCTTCGCAGCAATCGCTCGAGACCCATTCGTCGCCTTCGAAGTAGCTTTGAGTAGTCAGCGTTTCGAAGCCTTCTTTGCGGATCTTGTAATGCACGTGGGCCGGACGCCACGAGTGGCGCCCCATCGCGATCAAGAGCGCTCCGACAGGACCCTGGTCGGGGATGCGGTAGGGCACCGGAACCGTACTGCGCACCTCGTAGCCGCCGTCAGTACCGGAGCGCACTTTGCCACGGTAATACTCATTTGGAATATTGTCGTGGAAACCGCTGTAACGCCCGTCCGGCGTCGAATGCCAAATATCAATCGTCGCGTGTGCAATCGGTTCACCCCCGAGGTCGGTGACCTTGCCGCGCAAAATCATGGGCGTGCCATCGTCATCTTCGAAGGATTTGATCTCGCCAGTGACCAATGGCGCGTCTTCAAGAAAGTAAGGCCCTTCAAGTGTTCCGGTGGACCCTTTGCGGCGGGCGTTCTCTATCTTGCAGATCGTGGTGTTGAAAAACGCGTCGATCAGGAGTGGGAACTCGCCGGCCTGCTGGGTTTCGATCAAGTGACGAAACCCGGCGCGGTATTCGTCGAAAGTGACCTCGTGCTTCTCGAGCACACTGCGCACGGCATCGACGATATCGCTGGCAATTTTGTCCACACGCTTATTTGGCATCATGGCAGCCTCCTTATTCCCGCTTTCTAGGACCGGCACGAAGCCGGACCCAGAGACGCTACGCTAGCCGAATTTCATCATACGATCTAATACCTTTTGACCGTAGGTACGATACCGAAAAGCTATCGGCGATCCCGCTTCTGCTGATAATCCGTCAGCGCGTCAAGGAAAGCGCTCAATAGGGGAGAAGGTGCGTGGGCGCGGTAGATGCAATGAACGGGTATCGTCGGTTTTGCCTGCTCAATCCGTAAAAACCGGATCCCCGGCCAGTCCAGTTCGGCGACGGACGCAGGTACTACGCAACGGCCCATGTCCGCCGCAGTCAAGGCGAGCGCCGCAGCCAGATCTTCGGCGATCTGTGTGACATGCGGCGTGATCTTGGCCTTTTTGAATAAGGCCACTACCAAATCCGCGAAGTTCGGTCGCCCGGCAGCGGGGAACAGGATAAGCGGTTCGTTTGTCAGCTCGCGCAGGCGGATGGATTCGCCGACGAACGGCGCGTTAGCGGCAACAGCCAGCGCCGGGGCATCGAGTTCGACGACTTGCGTGACGAGGCCTGGTTCGTCTGGGTAGAAGCGTCCGAATCCCACGTGCAGTCGGCCGTCTCGCAAGGCATCGATCTGTTCCTGCTTGCCTAAGGAACCTCTGAATAAGTCATGGCACATCTGCCTTGCCCATGAAATCGCGGAGCCTTACGTTACGAACCTTGCCAATAGTCCCCGCTATTGCCTGCGATTCGTGCCTTGATCTGCACAATTTCAAGAACAATTCAGAAGCACCATGACTTATTCAGAGATTCCCTAACCTGTGCAAGGCGATTGAGACGCGCGGCGCGCGCGCCCGAAAGTTACGCAAAATCTTCGGTATGGTGATGTAAATGGGCGAGCCCGTGAACGCGATGTCGAGTTCACCAATCGCGCCGTCGTGCGCTAAGCGGCTGCGAGAAACAGCGCGGTCAGTATGAGCGAGGATACTCCGCGCCTCGCCGAGGAAAGTCTTACCGGCCGCGGTAAGCTCGACGCCCTTGGGCGTGCGGAGCAGCAGCGCGCAACCGATCTCGGCTTCGAGCTTCTGGATCTGCCGCGTGACGGGCGGTTGCGAGACGTGGAGCTTACGCGCCGCAGCACCGATGTTACCGGCGGCAGCTCGAAATAACGCAGCTGCCACGAAATAACGTAATTGGCGTAGTTCCATTTCGATGCAGGGCATCCCGCTTGCGCCGCGCGCCGCCTTAGGCTCTAAAGGGACGATTAAGAATGATACCGAAAAGGTATCGCCTACGGCATTCGATGGTATTTTACAGAATCGTGGCGCGGGATTATGTTGACCTCGAAATCAGCCCCTGCACCCGACCAGTTAGCCGCCGCAGGCGTCGGCGTGGCCGGTGCCACCCATATCCAACAACCAGGCCATGAAACTATGAACGAGATCCGCATCGAGGCCGTCGATACCGTCATTATCGATCTGCCACTGCGCCGCGAGCAGCGTTTCTCGGTGCTCGGTACTAGCAAGCAGAGCATCGTTATCATATTGATTCGGAGCTCCGACGGCGCGGTTGGAATTGGCGAAGCGACGCCACCGTGCGGGCCGTGGTGGGGTGGCGAGAGCGTCGAATCGATCAAGGTGCAAATCGACACCTACCTGGCGCCATTACTGGTCGGCCAGGATGCGTTCGGACTCGATGAGCTGATGCACTGCATGCATCGCGTGGTTTACGGAAATCATTTCGCCAAGGCCGCGATCGAAATGGCCTTACTCGATCTGATCGGCAAGGTCCTCCAGCAGCCGGTGTACAACTTGCTGGGCGGCAAGGTACGCGAGTCATTACCGATGTCATGGCCATTGGCCACGGGCGACCCGGACCTCGAGATCGCCGAGGCCGAGGAAAAGCTCGATCAACGCCTGCACCGGATGTTCAAGTTGAAGATGGGCGCCTTGCCGGTCGAGGAGGATGTCTCACGAGCCTGTAAGGTCGCGCTTGCTCTCGAAGGCCGCGCGAGTGTGCGGGTCGATCCGAACGCAATGTGGGACGAATCGACTGCGATGCGGGCGATTGCGCGACTGCAGGACGCCGGCATCGAACTTATCGAGCAACCGCTGTCGCGCTGGGATTACGACGGCGCATCACGACTCGCGCAGCGTTTTAGAACGGAAATCATGCTCGACGAGGGCCTGTGTACCATGCAGGACATGTTCCGGATCGCTGCCTGCCGTGCCGGCGGAACGGTATCACTGAAGATCATGAAAAGCGGGGGTATACGCGCGACACGCGCCATAGCCGATGTCGCCTCGGCGTCCGGTACTTCGTTATACATGGGTACATTTCTGGAATCGTCCTACGGAACGGCGGCGAACATGCAACTGTGCGCAACATTTCGCGATCTGCCTTTCGGCGGCGAACTCGCGGGCCCGCTCTTGCTCGCCGAAGACATTTGCCAGCAACCAGCCGAATATCGCGATTTTGAGCTCTGGCTGAGCGACGGAGTCGGTATGGCCGCGGCTATCGACGAAGACAAGCTCAATGCGTTTCGGCGCGACCGCAGATATTCGGTTCATGTCGTCGCTTGATTCACCGCGGTGCCCCTAGCGGTCACAGCGTTAACGAGCGGAAGACGAGAGATTCACCATGGAAAACCATCCCGACACTGTCCGGTTCAAACGGGCCCTGTTCGTGACGACGGGTTTTATCGCGTTGTTATGGCTCATCAAATTGTTGGAGTGGTGGACGGGGATCGAACTGAAAACTTTCGGTATTTATCCGCGGGCTCCCCAGGGACTGCGTGGAATTATTTTCGCACCGCTTATCCATGGTTCGTTCGAGCATTTGATGACCAACACAGCAGCCTTGTTGATACTGGGAGCCAGTACGCTGTACGGCTATCCGCGGGCCGCGCGCTTGATTATTCCGGCCATCTATGTGGGCAGCGGTCTTGGTGTCTGGCTGTACGCACGGGAGACCTATCACATCGGCGCGAGCGGGCTGACTTTCGGATTGATGTTTTTCGTTTTTACTATTGGCGTCTTGCGGCGGGATCGTCGTGCAAGTGCCTTATCGATGATCGTGTTTTTTCTATACGGCAGCATGATTTGGGGGATATTTCCCGGGCGACCCGGAATCTCGTTCGAATATCACTTTTTCGGTGCCGCCATCGGTATTATCGGCGCGATCGCATTGCGCAAGCTTGATCCCGCACCACCGGAAAAGAAGTACAGCTGGGAACTCGAAGAAGAGGATGATGATGAAGATGCCTATCGGCTGGAGGGCGCGCATTCAGCCGAAGGCGATCAATCAGCTGGTAAACACCAATTTGTAACACCTGGGTGAGTATTACGGCTGAGATCGGACACTCAGCGCGCTCGATAGAGGAAACGGCGGGGAACGACGCAGCCGCTAACAAGAAGGCGTCAGGTCAGAATTCTCCATACGTCGAATAGTTGAAATAAGCCCGGCATCCTAGTTAACGACCCTATCTTTTGGGGCGGCCGCTCAAAAAACTTCATGGTGGAGGTGGCCGACACGCGCAAACTCGACGACCCTCACCCGCCCAGATCGTTGGACTGGTCGACCTTCCTGTGTGTCCTTCATCGATGAAAGATGATTCCGCACTCCTTGACTCAGACCTCGCTATACAATTTGCCACCCAATTCCGGTCGTCCAGAAATAGGAGAATTACCATGGTCAGGACTTTCGTCGGTCTTGTCGCGCTTACGCTCGCGGTCAGTACCGCAGTGCCAGCCGATACCGCTAGCGAGGAGCGCCATGCTCGCGGCATCGCGACGCTCGATATCATCCTCGGCGGCAACAGCGAGGCTGCACTCGGGAAACTTACGGATATCGCCCCCGAAATGGCGGAATGGATCGCGGATTTCGCCTACGGCGACGTGGTATCGCGACCGCAACTCGATTTGAGGTCGCGCGAACTGGCGACCGTCGCTGCGCTGACTGCGCTCGGCAACGCCCAAACACAACTTAAAGCGCATATTAAAGGTGCGCTGAATGCCGGATGCACCCCCCAAGAAATCCTCGAAGTCATCATGCAGATGGCGGTCTACGCGGGATTCCCGGCGAGCCTTAACGGCATCAGCGCGGCGCGTGAGGTGTATGAAACGCGCGGCATCAAAGTGGGGCGTGCGGCGAAGTAAGGTTGATAGAGCCAAAAAGTGTATTGGATGATTTAGGGTGGAAAACAGTGCCGGAGACAGTGGCCTTTAGATGTTTTTCTCCCACCACTTTGCCTAATCGTTGATTAACGTGACAATACCGCCCCCGTATTTCGAGAAGAGGAGTTGACCCATGCTCGTTCCGCAGCTTGAGAATTATGCCGAGAAGTATTCGAACATTAAGTTTCATCGCGAGGAGGGGATCCTGCAGGTGACCCTGCACACCGATGATTCGGATCTGATCTGGGGTTTCCCGCCGCACGAAGAACTCGGTTACTGCTTTGCCGACATTGGAGCGGACCCTGAGAACAAGGTGATCATCCTGACCGGGTCAGGCGAGACGTTCATCCACAAGGAAGATCTTGGCGGCGGTGAGGTCGAGGCTCGATTTTGGGGTGAGAAGGTACTGTACGACGCCAAGCGTTTACTCATGAATCTGCTCGAGATCCAGGCGCCGATGATCGCGGCCGTCAACGGCCCGGCAACGGTGCACGCCGAGCTTGCCCTGTTGTGTGACATCGTCCTCGCCGCTGACCATGCGACCTTCCAGGACGCGCCCCATTTCCCCAGCGGTCTTGTCCCGGGCGACGGCGTGCACATCGTGTGGCCCCTGTTGCTGGGACTCAACCGCGGCCGATATTTTCTCTTGACGGGACAGGAACTCTCGGCCCGTGAAGCCCTCGACCTCGGCGTCGTCAACGAGGTGCTTACGCGAGATGAACTCGTGCCGCGGGCCTGGGCACTCGCACGGCAAATTCTTCAGCGGCCGCCGCTGACGGTCCGCCTCGCACGCGAGGCGATGCTGCAACAGGTCAAACGCGCGATGCTTGATTATCTACCGTATGGCCTGGCCCTGGAAGGCTTGGCAGCCGTTGACCATTGGCCAACTGAGTTCGGGAACAAAGAGTAGCGCCGCTTTGGAAAACCGGGAACGCTATACCTGTTTACGCCGTGGGGCGCCGTCCCCTGCACCGTTGGTCGTGCGTCAAATTACGGACGCGACATCGCGAGAAATAGGGTCTTGATTGGCAGCACACCCTGCGGGATTGCGATCCCGCAATTCGTTGCCGGAGGCGCTCTCGACCTGCAGCACATCCGTGTCTTTCTCGAGCGCGCGGAAACACTGAACTACGAAAGCGCATGGACGCAGGAAGCCGTGCTCAGTAATTTCGGGATACTCGAGCCGTTGAGCCTGCTGTCCCACGCATCAGCGTTGACCTCGCGGATGCGGCTCGGCGTGTCGGTCATGCTCACGACGCTCCGCAATCCGATCCAGCTCGCAAAGATGCTGGCTAGCCTCGACCATTTGTGTGCGGGCCGTCTCGATGTGGGCGTCGGGTCCGGCGGCCATGTAGACGAGGCGATCTTTGGCTACTCGAAGGAACGGCGGATCCGACGGTTTGTCGAGGGCATCGAAGTCATGAAGGCCCTCTGGACGCAAGCCGAGGCCAACGTTTCGGGAACCTTCTGGAACCTCGACGGCGTCGCGATGGAACCCAAGCCCGTACAGAAACCCCACCCGCCGATCTGGTTTGGCGCGCGTAGTGAACCCGGGCTGCGGCGGGCGGCGCGGCTTGGCGATGCCTGGATGGGAGCCGGCTCATCCTCGACCGCGGACTTCATTCAACATGCAGCGCAACTCCGCGTGTATCTCGAGGAAATGGGCCGCGACCCTGCGGGCTTCCGCGTGTCGAAGCGCGTTTACCTCGCGGTCGATGACGACCGCGATCGCGCTGAACGGCGTCTGCGCGAGTGGTTTGGCATGCGCTATGGTAATGCCGATATGGCATCGCGCGACGCCATTTGGGGTGGTTCCGCCGAATGTCTCGACAAGCTTGCCGAGCTTGTTGGTGCCGGGGCCCGGCATCTGCTCCTCAACCCGGTCTTCGACGAAATGGAACACCTGGAGCTCCTCGCGCAGGAGATCATTCCTCAGCTCTGAGGGGCAAGCGACAGATCGTTTCCCCGGCCACCTGGTTCTCACGCACCGCGAGCAAATCCTCGATATCACGGAAGCTCAAGCTGAAGCGACGAAAAAGCGGCATAGTGAATTGGATGATTTCGGGTAGGGAACGGTGCCGGCGATAGTGGCGTTTGGACGTTTTCATCCCACCGCTTTGCCTGATCGTTGATTAACGTGACAATACCCGCCGCCCACATTGCGGTTTACCACGAGGCCAGAGGGTGCGGACTGTGGTGAGGATCCACCTCGACGAATTCGAAGAAAAACGGTTCACCGGCCACGGACGCTGATGGCCAGGTCCCAGTACCGCACCGCTCCCGAAGTCAGCCTGGAGATGCCGAAAGGCATTCCCTACATCATCGGCAACGAGGCAGCCGAACGTTTCAGCTACTACGGCATGCGCACGGTGCTGATCATCTTCATGACCCAGTACCTGCGCGACGCGAGCGGAGAGCTTGCGGTGCTGAGCGAAGCCGATGCCACGGTGTACTTCCACTGGTTCGGCACAGCGGTGTACTTCACCCCGATCGCGGGCGCCCTGCTCGCCGATGTCTTTCTCGGAAAGTATCGAACGATCGTGAGCCTCTCGATCGTCTACTGCCTGGGCCACTTCGCTTTGGCGATGAACGACACTCTGATTGGGCTCGCGCTTGGGCTCGGCCTGATCGCGTTGGGCTCTGGCGGCATCAAGCCCTGCGTTTCGGCTCACGTGGGTGACCAGTTCGGCGACGCCAATGCCAAGCTGCTGCCAAAGGTCTACTCGTATTTTTATTTCGCGATCAATCTCGGTGCATTCATCTCGGTCCTGCTTACGCCGCTCCTGCTCGAGCACTACGGGCCCCATGCCGCATTCGGCCTTCCCGGTGCGTTGATGATCCTGGCGACCTGGGTCTTCTGGTTCGGGCGCCGGCGTTTCATTCACATTCCGCCCGGGGGTCGAGAATTTCTCAAGGAGGCGTTCAGCGGCGAAGGTATCGCGGCCATGCTGCGCCTCTCGGTGGTCTATCTCTTCATCGCCGTGTTCTGGGCGCTCTTCGACCAGTCCGGATCAACCTGGGTCCTGCAGGCCAACAAGATGGATCGCCAATTCTTGGGGATCGAGTGGCTACCGTCGCAGATCGGAGCCCTCAATCCGATCCTGATCCTTCTCTTCATTCCCCTCTACAACCAGGTCCTTTATCCAGCGGTCGGGCGCATATTCAAGATCACGCCATTGCGCAAGATTTCACTCGGCCTTTTCATCGCGACCGGATCGTTCTTGATATGCGCGTTGATCGAAACCTGGATCGCAGCGGGCGAGCGGCCCAACATCGTGTGGCAGCTCATCGCCTATGGGATCATTACTGCGGCTGAAGTGCTCGTATCGATCACTGCGCTCGAATTCTCCTACACCCAGGCGCCGCGCAAGATCAAATCCTTCATCATGTCCCTGTTTCTGATGAGCGTGTCTCTCGGCAATCTCTTCACCGCCATAGTGAACACGGTCATTCAGAATCCGGACGGCTCCTCCAAACTCGAAGGCGCGAGCTACTTTCTGTTTTTTGCGGGAATGATGTTTGCAGCGGCCGTGATCTTCATTCCGATCGCGATGGCATTCAAGGAACGAACGTACATTCAGGAGAGCGAGCCGAGCGCGTAACCTAAAGGAGCAGCCTCAACCAGTCATTCGGGCTCTAGTAAGGTCAGTCCGTACACGCGCCCCCTTTACCGAATTTTCTTAGCGAGGAAAAGGTGACGGAGGGATTAATCTTTAATCCCTCCGTCACCTTTTGATCTCCTTTTGATCCTAATCCCTCCGTCACCTTTTGCCTTTTGATCCGCGGCGGTTTCGAACTCTCTTTCAAGCTACCGTTTGGCCTTCCCAAAGCTTGCGAGATCCGACGGCGACCTTGACTTTTATTACATAAATAAGTTCCCATAACCGGCGGCGTTCGCCCCTCGGTGCGTGCGATATGGGCAGCCTTCGCCGCGCGCGTCCCACATCCGAGAAATACCCCATGCCCGAGTCAACCAACCGGCAAGCCTATTGGAAAGCCAACGTTCGGATCATCGCGATCCTGCTCGGCGTCTGGTTTGTCGTCGGATTTTTCCCCGGCATTTTTTTCGTCGAACAATTGAACAAATTTCATATCGGTGGTTTTCCGCTCGGGTTCTGGTTCGCCCAACAGGGATCGGTGTACATATTCATCGCGCTGATCCTCGTTTACTGCATCTGGGTAGAGAAGCTCGATCGCGCCTATCACGTCGAAGAGGACGATAGAGGCGGTGGTGAATGAGCATCCAGGTTTGGACTTACATCTTCGTGGGGCTGACCTTCGCGCTCTATATCGGGATCGCCGTCGCGAGCCGCACCGGCACCACGAAGGGATTCTACGTTGCCGGGCACGGCGTACCGGCCTTCTTCAACGGCATGGCCACGGGGGCGGACTGGATGAGCGCCGCCTCGTTCATCTCGATGGCGGGGCTGATCTCGTTCATGGGCTACGACGGCGTCGTCTATCTGCTTGGCTGGACGGGCGGTTACGTCCTCCTGGCGCTGCTGCTGGCGCCCTATTTGCGCAAGTACGGCAAGTACACAGTTCCTGATTTCGTTGGCGATCGCTACTACTCGAACGCCGCGCGGGTGGTGGCCGTGGTTTGTGCGATTCTCATTTCGCTGACTTACGTCGCCGGTCAGATGAGGGGCGTCGGCGTGGTCTTTTCCCGTTTCCTGGACGTACCCATTAATTGGGGCATCATCATCGGCGTCGTAATCGTCTACATCTATGCCGCGTTGGGGGGCATGCGTTCGATCACATGGACCCAGGTCGCTCAGTATTGCGTCCTCATCATCGCCTATCTCATCCCTGCAATCGCCATCTCGATGAAACTGACGGGCAATCCGATCCCGCAGTTGGGATTCGGTTCAACCTTGGCCGAAGGTCAGCCGAATGCCGGCGTTTATCTATTGCAGGCGCTCAACGACATCCACCGCGAACTCGGGCTTCCCGATTACACTGCACGTAAGAAGAGCATGCAGGATATTTTCGCCATCACGCTGGCGTTGATGGTCGGAACGGCGGGTCTGCCGCACGTGCTCATTCGCTTTTATACCGTGCCGACCGTTCGGGCAGCGCGTTACAGCGCCTTCTGGGCGCTCCTATTCATCGCGATCCTCTATACGACCGCGCCGACGGTCGCGGCGTTTGCGCGGGTTAATCTCATTCAGACGCTGAACGGTAAACCTTATTTCGAAGCGCCCGAGTGGTTCACGAACTGGGAGAAGACCGATCTGATCGCATGGGTCGACAAGAACGGGGATGGGCGCATCGACTATCGCCAGGGCGAAGCCTTCGCGGGTAAACCGGTTTTTGCGAAAGAAGGCGGCGAAGATATTCGCGGCCAGTTCGGGCAATTGATGGTAACAAACCAACTGACCGACAATGACAATGAGCTTTACATCGACCGCGACATCATTGTGCTCGCGAATCCAGAGATCGCACGGCTTCCGGCGTGGGTCGTGGCGTTGGTGGCGGCCGGCGGATTGGCGGCGGCCTTATCCACGGCGGCGGGCTTGTTGCTGGTCATCTCTTCATCGCTGGCGCACGACATCGGCAAACGAATCGTGAAACCCGAAATGTCCGAGCGGGAGGAATTGGCATGGGCCCGAGCGGCGGCGGCTCTCGCGGTCGGCATCGCCGCCTACTTCGGGATCCAGAACTTTGCCTACGTGGCGCAAGTGGTGGCCTATGCGTTTGGCCTGGCGGCAAGTAGTTTCTTCCCGATCCTCATTCTGGGTATCTTTACTAAGCGAACGACCAAAGAAGGTGCCATCGCCGGCATGATCACCGGCATGATGTTCACGCTGAGTTATATCGTCTATTTCAAGACGATCAACAAAACGGCGGGCGC
Organism: Gammaproteobacteria bacterium; assembly: GCA_963662545.2. Classification (GTDB taxonomy): domain Bacteria; phylum Pseudomonadota; class Gammaproteobacteria; genus JAYYZW01. The sequence continues at coordinate 781,119 of CAXXLL010000002.1, read as the reverse complement.
AGAAGACTGGCTCTTCGGGATCAGTCCCGAGGGGATTGGCATCATCGGCATGGCCGTCAACTTCGCGGTCGCAATCGCAGTCAGCTCGTTCACCACCCCGCCGCCCGATGAGGTTCAAGCTACGGTCGAATCAATCCGGTATCCGCTCGGCTCAGAGAAATAGAGACCGCTGTCTTTTCAGCGGATTTTACGAAGACAGATCCGGCGCGGAAGGATCCCACAGGGTGCTGAGCTGGCGCATCACCCGCCGCTCGCCGGGATCCCAGGCATCGCGCCGGTGTAGGGTGCCGAGGGTGTCGAACATCACCAAATCGCCTTGCTCCCAGTCATGCGAATACACGCACGACGGGCGGGTTGAATGGGCATGCAACTCCCGCAGCAGATCGTCACTCTCGTCCCGTGGCATACCGATGATGTATTGCGTGATCCCCGGGTTGACGTACAGAATTTCCCGCCCCGAATCCGGGTGGCGCAAGATCGCTGGATGTTTGGCTTCCGGGATGCGCGGGCGCTTGATGCCCTGACGCTTATTACGCGCTTTTTTAGCCAAGAAGCCCGCCCGAATTTCATCGCCGGCGCGATTGCCCCGCGAGCCTGAGGTCATGGTTGGCTCTGGCGTATCCGCAGAGATGTAATTGATGCTGTGAAAGGCGCGCAGGGGACGCAGCGTGTCGACGGTCTTGCGCGGCAAGGTCTCTAGCGCCACGTACTGGCTGCAAAAGCACGTCTGCGGTGAAGATTTCGGCAGTTCGACGGCTTCTAAAAAACTCTCCTTGCCGACCGTAGACACGTACGAATAATCCGAGTGCCATTCGAGGGCAGCGGACGCACCCGTGCCGATGGGTACGCCGTCATCATCGACCAGGTTATTTATGGGCAATATCTCGGCATAGTCCCCAATGTCGCCAAACCATTCCGACCCTTTGACCAGATCGCCAAAACTTTGAGCAAAGCGCGTCAAATCCCTATCGCTTGGCTGAGCGTGTCCCCGGAACACCAGCACTTGATATTGGCGCAAACCCTGCAGAATGTCGGCGTGATCTTGTGCGCTGAGTTCGGCCTTCGGATCCCAACCACGAACAATCGCGCCCAGGGGTTCTGCCAGTGGTCGTACTTCCAGCCTCATGATTTCCTCCTCGGCCGTCTGACAGCCGAGTCTCCGTCACACGCTTGATTCTTAAGATATGGGCAGGCAGCTCGCCAAGTATAGCGCACGCCGTTTTTATCAGGTCGATCAGTCACGTGGATCTCTCGCACCACAGCCAAATCCTCAAAATCACGGAAGTTCAAGGTGAAGCGATGATAAAGCCTGGCGGTATATTGGATAACCGCGGATGGAAAACGGGACCGGCGATAGCGGCCTTTGGATGTTTTCATCGCACCTCTTTGCCCAATCGTCGATTAACATGACAATACCTATTCAACGCCTCCTCGCAACAAAGAAATCGAAGGGCTGCCTATATGACGCTCCAGAACTTTCGCGCCGAGACCCGCGCATGGCTGGAAGAGAACTGCCCGCCCGGAATGCGCACACCCATGCCCGACAACGAAAGAGTCTGGGGCGGTAATAATCCAGTCTTCAAGCACCCGGAATCGAAGCTTTGGTTCGAGCGGATGGTCGAACGCGGCTGGACCGCGCCGGCCTGGCCGCGCGAATTTGGCGGCGGCGGCCTGTCGCGCCAGGAAGCTGACATTCTCACCGAAGAAATGCGGCGCTTGGAGTGTCGCCCACCCTTATTCAGTTTCGGCCTCTATATGCTCGGCCCACTGCTGCTCGATATCGGCACCCGGGAACAGAAAGAACGCTACCTGCCGCCCATCGTACGCGGCGAAATCTGGTGGTGTCAGGGCTACAGCGAGCCCGGCGCGGGCTCCGATCTGGCCAGCTTGCAGACGCGCGCCGAGGACCAGGGCGATCACTACCTCGTCAATGGCCAGAAAGTCTGGACGTCCTACGCGCATCACGCCGACTGGATATTTTGTCTGGTACGCACCGATACCTCGGTCAAGCACGCCGGCATCAGCTTCCTGCTTTTCGATATGCACAGTCCCGGGATCGAGGTTCGCCCCATCAAGTTAATCAGCGGCTCTTCGGCTTTCTGCGAGACATTTTTCGATAACGTAAAAGTTCCCAGAGATCAGCTAATCGGCGCGGTCAACGGCGGCTGGGCGATCGCGAAACAGTTGCTCGCCCACGAGCGCGCCATGATCTCGCAATTGGGCGCACGCGGGGGCCAGCGGCTCCCGCCGCTAGAGGATCTGGCGCGAAAATATCTCGGCGATTCCGATGGCCGCATTCACGATCCGGTACTGCGTGACCTGCTCGCACGCCAGTTGATTAATGATCGCGCATTTGAACTGACCTCCAAACGAGCCACCCTTGGCGGCGATTCCGCGGCCGGCGTCGCGGCCATGCTCAAGTATTACGGCACGGAGCAGAACAAGCGCAAGTTCGAACTGTTGATGAAAATTGCCGGCAGCACGGGGCTTGGCTGGGAGGGGGACGGTTTCGACGATATCGATCTTACGCTTTGCCGCTCGTGGCTGCGGTCAAAAGGCAACTCGATCGAGGGTGGCACCTCCGAGGTGCAATTGAACGTGATCGCCAAACGCGTACTCGGCTTGCCGGATTAGCCCGATGAGCAAACTCACCGAAGCCGACCTGGAACTGCTACGCGACACCGCGGTGCGCTTCTTCGACGACCAACTTCCTGTTAGAGCGCTGCGCAGCTTGCGAGACGAAGGCGACGATACCGGATTCGACCGCGCCATATGGCGAGAGATGGCGGAAATGGGCTGGACCGGGATCCTGATTGACGAAAAACATGGCGGCATCGACCCCGGTTATACGGCGATAGGCTGCATTCTTGAGCAGTCGGGACGCACCTTGGCCGCTTCACCGCTGATCTCGACCGCCGTTATCGGTGCGCCCATCATTGCCCATGCACCTCGCGATTCACAGCGTGAGGACGTGCTGGCGCGCGTGGTGGCAGGCGATTGCATCCTGGCGCTGGCGCACGAGGAAGGGTCGCGTCATGCGCCACATTGCATTGCGACACGCGCTGATAAGCATGAGAACGGTTACGTTATCAATGGGCGCAAAACCTTTGTACTCGATGGCCATGTCGCCGACCACCTCATCGTCGTCGCACGTACCGACGGTGGCGACAACGATCGCGACGGATTAACGTTATTTTTGGTCGACGCCACCGTAGCCGGCATCCACCGTGCGCGCACGAACATGGTCGACGCTCGCAATTCAGCGAACATCGAATTCGACGAAGTCGCGGTTACGGCCGATGCCGTCATCGGCACGCCGGGCTCGGGCTTGGAGATCCTCGAATCCATCCTCGATGGCGCACGCGCCGGCCTGGCCGCGGAGATGCTCGGCACGGGCCAGGAAGCATTCGATCGTACGATTGAGTATTTGAAAGTCCGGGAGCAATTCGGCGCCCCGATCGGTTCGTTCCAGGCGCTCAAACACCGCGCCGCCGAAATGTATTGCGAAATAGAGTTAACGCGGTCGGCAACCTACGGTGCGCTCGCAGCCATCGACGCTAAGGACGGGGAGGCGGCAGCGCTCGCCAGCGCTGCGAAAGCAAAGGCCTGCGACATGCTCGAACTCGTGAGTAACGAAGCCATTCAGATGCACGGCGGCATCGGGATGACCGACGAAGCCGACATCGGTCTCTTTCTTAAACGTGCTCGGGTGACTCAGCAAATCCTGGGCGATGCGATTTTCCATCGTGACCGCTACGCGACACTGATTGGTATCTAATTGACATTAAGCAGGTGTGCCTCGTCATAATTGGATACAACTCCGTAACTCCTAGAACCCATTGCAAAATAATACCGGCCCACGCTAAAACGGGCCTTGTTCACCCTCCTCGCCCGAAAGCTTTCGCGTAGCCGCCATCGCATGGCTCAGGATTCTTCGCGGCGCTCTCGGCGATTGCCGTGGCGCCGTCCTTGATGCGATTCTCGCGGGCGCTTAGGTCTTCGGCGAGCAGGATGTCGAGATAGTAATTGAGCAGATGATGGATGGCGCGCTCCAAATTGACGGTGGGTCCCGGAGCAAAGCCGCGCGAACTTACTCCCGTCTGTAACGACTCGAGCATCGCCTCGTCCTCGGTGGCCACGAAGCGGATGAAATCGGCATAAATCTTGTTCTTTTCGGCGAAGCCAGGTTCCTCGAAAAACGCTTCGGGGAGTTGTGTGTAAATGGTGACATGGGTGCGATTGACGTCGATCGGCGTGGCCACCCAGGGTTGGATAAGGTCATGGCGACCGAAGATATTCATCGTCGGACGCACCCAGGTCGTGCAGGCGAACCTGTCGCTCACCTTACCTGCCAGCCACGGCATCGGCCCGAATAGCGTGACGCCGTTTGGCGCCATGGTGAGACTCTCGTAGACGGCGTTGTAACCTTGGCCAGTCAACTTGTAGCGGAAGTCGTTGACCGGGAAATGGGCGCCAAAGGACGTCTTGTGGATGACGCCGACGTGGTACATGTCCATGAGGTTTTCCGGTACAAACTTCCAGTTGCACGGAACTTCGAACTCGAACTTGTCCGATGTTCTGGTGTTTTCAGGCTGCAGAAATGCAGCAAACTCACGGACCCCGTCTTCGTCCAGGCATTCGCTCAACGGACGGCAATCGGGATCGAAATTAACGAAGATGTAGCCGCCCCAGGTATCCAGATTCACCACCGGGAGGCGGCATGCCTGGAAGTTGAAGCCCTTGACTTCACTGCTGTGAGGCGCGCCCGTCAAGCGACCGTCCATGCCATATGTCCACCCATGATAGCGGCAGATGAAACGCTTGGTATTGCCCTGGCCGACGGCGACCTCCACCCCACGGTGCTGGCAGAGGTTGCGAAAGGCGTGCAGCTGCTTGTCGTTATCGCGGCAGATTACCAGCGGTTCGCCGGCGATCCGGATAGCGTGGTAATCACCGGGGTTCTCGAATTCCTCGATGCGGCCCACGCACAGCCACTCGCGCATGAATATGGTGTCAATTTCGCGCTGGAAAATTTCCTGAGACGTATAGTAAAAGCCCGGCAGGTGTCGTGCTTCGGAGAGGTGGCCGCGGGTCTTTTCGATGGCTTCCCGGGTCTTTGGATCAAGTTCTGCAACCGTCGACATGATATTTGAATCCTCCTGCGGCGAAAGCTGGCAGCTGGCTGTGAAAAGGCCAATTAAATTAATAAATAATGATGATTAAATCCTAATGAATGCATGACCGATGTTCAAGGGCGCCGGGCGGGTGAAAATGAAATCTCGTGCGATAGCCAAACAGTCGCTTGCACCGCTACGCTTATGGCGTTGGGTAACGCGCAAGCAGCCTTGGTGTCGGTGAAGCCAAACGGATGAGGAGAGCCAGTATCGAGATCAATATTCCAGACGTGCATGCAGAAGTTACCGAATTCTTTTGGCGCTATACAAATGCCATAAGCACCAACGACATCGATACCGTGAAAGCGCTGTTCTGGGACAGTGAACATGTCTTGCGCTTCGGTAGCGGAGAAAATCTCTATGGCATAGACGCGATCGCGACATATCGGGATGGCCAGCGCGGCCGGCCGATCAAACTCGAAATAACGCGCCTGGTAATCACCACCTTCGGCCGGGATTTCGCTACCGCCAACTGCGAGCTGTTGCGCTCGGACTCCGGCGGCCGGGGGCGCATGTCTCACGCCTGGGTATGCGTCGAGCAAGGGTGGCGGATCGTCGCGGCCCACCTATCGCCGGGCCCGTGAGGCACACGCGCTTGGATTTATTGATCTGAATAATTGGTATGCTTACGGAACCTCTCTTCCAGGGTTTTACTCGAACCCATTCTATCGGGACGGTGGCGATATGCAGACGCGAATGATCGATAAGCAATGGTCCGAAAAATACTCTGCTGTCGGCAAAGGTCCGGTGTCCACGGAGCCTTGCATCTCTGCGGAACATTTCGAGCTCGAGCGCGAGCTCATCTTCAGACGTCATTGGATCAACGTCGGGCGGGTCCAAGATATCCCAGAGCCAGCAGATTATTTCGTGCGTGAACTCGAAATGTGCCGAACATCGATCCTCGTCGTGCGCGGCAACGACAATGTGGTTCGCGCTTTCCACAACGTCTGCTCACACCGCGGCAATACACTCGTGTGGGAAGAACGCGGCAAGTGCCCCGGGCGCTTCGGTTGCGGTTTTCACAGTTGGGCTTATAACACCGAAGGGGAGCTAGCCTGGGTCCCCGATGAGGAGAATTTTTTCGATCTCGACAAGAGCAAACACGGCCTGACCCCGGTTCACTGCGATATATGGGAAGGCTTCATTTTCATCCATCTGGCGGCCGAACCGGCCGAGACCCTACGGGAATTTCTCGGCGGGGTGGCTACACAATTGGACGGCGCAGGGTTCGAAAAAATGCGCCGGCTCAAAACCTACAAGGTCGAAGAGAACGCTAACTATAAGACCGCACTCGATGCGCAAAACGAACTTTACCATCTCCCGTTCCAGCACCGCTTTACCATCGGCGATTCGTTCCTGCTCAAAGACAATAAATACTGTCGTTTTTCGAACGTCAATCTCTACAACTATCACAGTGTGTGGTCTTGTGAGTTCAACCCGGGGCATGTGGAGTTGCCTACCGAGGGCTTGCTGAACCGGATGGATAGCGCGTTGAACAACGTCCGCATGACTGGGCGGATCAGCGATTTCGACTGGTACTGCATCTTTCCAAACATGGCCATCCTGTTGTTTGCGGGCGTGTCAGGAGATTTTTTTATGACCTATAACTTCTGGCCACTCGCCGTCGATCGGTGCATTTGGGAGATGCGCTATCACTTCCCCCCGGCCGAAAATGTCGGCCAGCGGTTGGCTCAGGAATGGACGGTCGGCCGATTGCGCGACACGTTGATGGAAGATGCTTTCATGCACGAAAAAATACAAAAGGGCCTCATGGCGCGCGCGCGACCAGACATGGTGATGCAGGATGAAGAAATTACGATCCGGCATTTCCATGAGGTCTTTGAACGGGAGATGGCGCGCGCATGACCGAAATTGCATTACCTGAACCCTTCAGTGATTTAGAGCCCTACCTGGCATGGTCGATACCGACTGAGCGCGAACGTATGGTAAAGCGCATCGCAACCCCGATGGACGAGATAATCGATTTTCACGGTGAGATGTCGAAGCGCCTTGAGGACATCATCGTATACCTCAACCAGTACCCCTATGCCGAGATGCCCGAGGATGCCCGGCGTTTATGTGACATGGCGCTGTCGCTGGTGGAAGTCTGCAATCTGGTCGAGATGTACAAGAATCCTGATGTTCTGAACATGGTGGACGCGGATAGATTCCTGCCATATGAATAATTTCGAAGAGCGTTGACGAACGAAGGTAGACGGGAATCGGCCGTGACGGATGCAATGACAGGTAAAACGGCCCTGGTCACGGGCGGCGGTTCAGGGATCGGACGCGCTACGGCCCTGGCATACGCACGTGCCGGTGCACGCGTTCTGGTCGCCGACGTCGACCCGGCGGGCGGAAAGGAGACCGTCGCCCTGATCGAAAACATGTCAGAAACAGCCATGTTCGTTGCCGCGGACGTAGCGCGTGCTGGCGATGTCGAAAGCATGGTGAACGCCGCAATCACCGCGTGGGGGCGCCTCGATTTCGCGTTTAACAATGCCGGCATTCAGGGTGACTTGAGTCAAACTGCCGAGTGCACGGAAGAGAATTGGGATCAGATAACGGGTATCAACCTAAAGGGTGTATGGCTCTGCATGAAATACGAGATCGCGCAGATGCTGAAACAAGGCGGCGGCGCAATCGTCAATAATGCGTCGAACTTCGGCGTAGTGGGTTCGGTGGGCATGCCTGCCTATTCCGCGAGCAAACATGGTGTTATCGGGCTGACGAAAACCGCTGCACTCGAGTATGCGCAAACGGGCATACGCATCAACGTGGTCTGCCCGGGTCCCGTGCAAACGCCTCTGGTAGACAAAATTATCGAACGCCGGCCCGAAATCGTCGACGCGATCACGCAACGCGAGCCGATCGGCAGAATGGGCCAACCGGAAGAAATCGCCGGTGCGGTCGTGTGGCTATGCTCGGCAGAAGCCAGCTTCGTCATCGGGGCTACCTTGGCGATCGATGGCGGGTTTGTTGCACAGTAAGACCGGCCGCGAATCGCTCGGGGGGCTTGCTATCAGTGATTGTGCATTAGCAGGATGTTGAAAAACTCCGTTTTTCAACATCCTGTTAGGGAACCTAGGCTGTGAGCGGATCACCGTGACTTACTCGACGAGAGGACAAGTGCCATGATCGTACAAGCCGCAGCGGACGGTGAGAAACATTTCGTGATGACCATGGGTCAACATACGGCGCTTTCGGCCCAGTTCGCGGAGCATTTTGGCAACGCAAGTTTCGAACCGATCGAACCGCGTTCGCAGATGCTGCACGTCATCGAGCACCACGACGCCGGATGGCGCGAACTGGACGCGGCAGCGCTGCGCGATCCGGCGACCGGCCTGCCTTACAACCTGGTGCAAACCCCATTTGAACGCATTGTCGAAACCAGCAGCGCTTCGCCGGACTTCAATGGCACCTATCATCCGTATTGCGAGCTCCTGTCCAGCATGCACAGTTGGGGGCTGTACAATGGCCGTTACGGTATGTCAGAAAAAGTTCTTCTCGACGGTCTGGCGGAAAAAAACAGAGCGATCGCCGACCTTATGCTCGACCATGAAATCACGCGGCAAGAACGGCTCAAAGCCACACTCGAATCCGATCCCGACACCGCCGGATGGATCGAGGAAAGCCATCTTTTTCAAAACTACAAGCAGCTCCAGTTCTTCGATACCCTGGCGCTTTATTTCAATTGCGTGCAGCAGAGCGAGCGTCAAAAAGCCAGCTTCTCCCATGTGCCGCTGAGCGCGACTGAGGACACTGAGGTCGACATCTTGCCCGGTGCTGACGGTGTTTATGCCTTGGACCCCTACCCCTTTGATCAAGACGACATCGAGGTGCGCTTCGATGGGCACTATCTCGCGTCGATCCCGGAGGGCAATGATGTACGTGCGGAATTGAACCGCGCTTTGCTCGCGAGTCAGACCGCGCGTCTGGTCGCCACTACCTGAAACGCTGATTCAAGCAGCGCCCGGGGACAGACTATCATTGCCGATTGTTGCGCCAATGCAAGGCAACTTTGAGTACGGTCGAACTACATGAAGATGGAAGGAACCGCCGATTTGCCCTATGCGGCGGCCGATGTGTGGGCGGCACTGCATGACGTAGACATTCTCGTCAAAACCATTCCGGGTTGTAAATCAATGGTCGCAGACGGCGAAGACGCATACCGGATTGCGCTCTCCCTTGGTGTCGCCTCCATCAAAGGCGAATACGAAGGGAAGATACGCGTGACCGACATCGAATTTCCTCATCATTACGTACTCTACGGTGAGGGCGCGGGCAAACCGGGTTTTGTCAACGTGAATGTAGAATGCCGCTTGGACGAGATCGTGTTGTGGTGCTACCGGAGAAGAATCCCGACCGTCACGCCGCTGGTAATCGTTGTCGATGTAAGCGGATCGATGGAAATCTATAGCGTGTTCCTACTCAATTTCCTGCACCTGTTGAGCAGGAACCGCTGGTTGAAAATCGAAGTGTTCATATTCAGCACAGACCTGCAATCGATGACTGCGCATTTTCGACGCAAGAACTTTCGCGCCGTGCTGGATAGCGTGTCGAGGCACTTCTCCGGCTGGTCCGGCGGCACCAAGATCGGCGAGGCAATCAAGGAACTGAACACGACCTACGCAACGGCAATCACACCTAAAACCGTCGTGACAATCATCAGTGATGGATGGGACACAGGGGACGCCGAACTGCTCGATCACGAGATGGCGAAGGTCGCGGGCCGGGCGAAATCGATCGTCTGGATTAATCCACTGAAAGGTGACCCAGGATATGAGCCGCTGGCGCAGGGCATGGCAATCGCTCGCCCTTATTGTAATGAGTTCATCAGCGGCCACAGTATCGACAGCCTCGACCGATTCGCATCACTGCTCGAGGCCGAAGCGTAGCCGATCAGAGCCGGCCGATACCCGGGTCTAGACCTGGCGGTGCAGGGCATCAGGCCGGTGGACCGGATCCCTGCGATAGTGATGGTTGCGGTTCTATGGTACTGACACCTATATTGCGCTCCCGTTGTCGCGTCGATTTGTGAGTCGGCTTCAGCACAAAGTTGATCAACGCCTTGAGTGATCATGAATCGTTACGCTCCCGAAAAAATCAAAGGAAGGCCTATGAAAATCACCTGCTTCGTGGCGACCGACGACGGTGGATCGCGGTTCGGGGAGATCGATGTTCCGTTGATGAATGAGCATCGCGATGCGGAAGGAAATATCCTGATGGCGTCAAACTCCTATGATTCGCCTGGCGTATGCTTCATCGAGCTCCCGGCGGATCTCGAGCAGGATTGGCACCAGGCACCGGCGCGGCAGGTCGTGCTCGTGTTGTCAGGCACGATTGAAGTCGTCACAACTAACAACGACGGGCGTCACTGGAGCAAGGGCGAAGTGTTCATCGCAGCGGACGTCGATGGCCGTGGGCACAGGACCCGCGCGATCGGCGGGCCAGTGCTTCTTATGTTCGCACCGCTACCCGAGACGTTTTCGATGGAGGTTTGGAGCGCTGCTTAAGAAATGCGAAGTTCGCAATATCACAGGATTTCGGAATTTTCATTAAAGAACAACAAGCTTGACGGGGAACGGGCCTACCCGAAAAAGAGAACGATGCTTTTGTAAGTGCGAAATAAGTGCAGATTCGAGAAATACGCTACTTCGAAGTAACGTCAGAAGCGCTTATTCAGCTCTACTTGCGGGAGGAGCCCATAGACGATTTGTTCACGTTCGTTTTAACCCCGACCATAGCAGGGCTGCCGCGACAATCAAGGCTACTGCAATCGGCACAACAAGTTTGTCGAGAAACAGCCGCGCAACAGCAGTCTTCCGGTCGAGGTATCCAGGAACGCCAGTGACATATTCAGTCGTCACGTCGTTGCCTGCTTCGGCGATGTCTTCATCATCGCGCCGAAAACCTGAGCCAATAATTTTTAGTGAGTCAGAGCTGCGGTTAAATTCTTCATTTTTTCTATTGTGTTCATCCTTCAGTTTGGAACGTTCAGCTTCACTGGTGTCGCTAGTTTGAATAATTCGAACGGTTTTTAATGAGTAGGCATCAATGATTTCGTTTCCGCAAAGTATGCTTTCCTCTTTTCCATAGGGCTTTACGAAATTTGCCTCTATCTCTCGTTCAGATAAGTCGGCCAAGACGCACCGTATCGAATCAGGGGCGTCCTTGACGGTGACGAGTACATGAAAATAAGGCACGAATTCCTCCTGGGCGCTAACGCCAAGTTGAGCAGCACTTGACGGCAACCGGAACGGTAGCGCAGGGAAGGCGCGGTCAAGTGTCGGTTTCATTGGTTTTTTGGATTAGCGATTCGCCTGACGTGTAAGTTGAGGTACTTTCTCAAAAGTTTTTCTGTCCGCGCAGTAGGCAAAGTGTCGAGCGGTACTTCGGCGCCGTGCATCAGCCTATCTCTAATCTTCTTCAGAGTTGAAAATTCTGCGAGGTCTATATCGGCACCCGCAGGGTCGAGAGAACTGGACACCAAAGAAAATCGGTCAGAGATTCTGTATTTGTCCGACATTACATCCCGTATACGGCGAACGATTGGTTCCGGGATGCCGAGATTAGCTGGATTCCCGAGCGCTTCAGACTCATAAAAACGGAACGCTTTGTTGATAAATATCTCAAGGGCTGACCATACCGATAGATAAGAAAGCAGAACGTCAGATTCTTCATCTAGCGACCTAGCGAGAAGGCGCGAAGGGTCTGTAAGTTCTTTGTGATTCGCTAAATGGGTCGAAAATTGCTTAGCGTAATCGACCGTTTCCGCTTTCAGCGTTGTTGATATAGTAGCTTTGCCCGAACCGCCAAAGCTAAGGGAATAATTAGGCTTTCCTGTGCCATCGATAAAGTACACGCCCTCAGCGATTTTGGTAAATCCACTGATGTGCTGTGACCCCAAAGCGAATGCGGCAATAACGCCCTGGATTGCCTTTTGATGGTTACGCTTGATAGTGGACTTATCAGCGCCATCGATAGCCACGACAAACTCTTCAAATTCATTTGTGGTACTGGGGTTCCAAATGTCAGTTTCTCCTTCTGCTCGGTAGAGAAGAAATACGTTTGAAATGCGGAAGCAGACTGTCTAACTTCTCGAATGTTAGCGATTTCGTTGGCAATTCTATCTTCCATTGATACTTCTCCGGCTTGGCCCACAAGGGCCTTGAGCATGGAAGTGCCAGCTGCCGCTGCGCGGTCTATTTCGAATAAGTGGTCGTCAATCTCGTAAACGACACTCATCTTGCCATGCAGGTCTGGGAAATTCCCAACCACAACCTCGGCGTCGCACGCGGGCCTCGTTGCGCCGATTAGCTTATAGGCGGCGGTGTAAATGTGCTTCATGAGCATCCCGAGAATCTAACGTAAAGCTCAGCCGCGCTTGACGGCGACTGACCGTAGCGGCAAAGCACCTGTCGCGAAGCCGTGGTTAAAGTTCATTGCGGCAGCGTTATAAATAAGCGGGCCCATAAAAGCGTGCCCATGGTGAAATCTCGATGTCCTTTGTTTCTTCCGCCGCCACGTTTCTTAATCTCGCCACCAGTTCTTTTAAAACCTCGTCAGAATGCGAATTATCATCTCTCAATAAAAACAATTGCTTTCCTATTTCAACCATAATTTTGGCGAAAGCAGGGCTTTCGTATCCAATCAAATCTTTTCTATATAGCTCCCAGAACGTTTTGTACGGTCCGGATTCTTTATTGATGAGGCTTCTGTCGGCTAACAAAAGTGCAATGGTGGCAATCGTTTTGTGGTACAGGAGATATTTTTTATCATCTTCGATATTCGCTAATTCAATTCTCCCTAAGTGGGTGCCGCGACGCGTTTGGGCTCTGGCAGCTTCAACATCAACTCTTGCAAGTTTTGCTGCGCTTTCCGCCTTTTCGAGCGCCTCCTTTGTCTCTTTGGACCTCTTTTCCGCGATTAGGCGGACGTTTTCTTTACGCGCTTTCTGAAGTTCTTCGGCGGCGACTTTCGCCTTAATCTCAGCGCTGATTCTTTCGGCTTCGGCCTCCCGGTATTTTTTCTCCGCTTCTTGCGCTTTCCTAATTGCGTCGTCCGCTCGTTTCTTCGCTTCTCCCAAGCTTACTTGCACTAGCTCTAGTTCTTTGCTTGCCCACTCCCTAAACCCAGCCTCATCTCTCGAAAAAGAAAGATAGCGCAAATATTTTAGGCGCACATTGTCATCAGGACTTTCAATTGCCTTTGTCAAATATTGACTTCGTATTCTTTCATCGTATACGCTCCGTTCGTTTTCTACTTGAGACATTATGTTGAATGTTTCAAGGTCGTGTTCCGCTTCCCTCATTCCTTGCGCGTGCCTATCTACGCCCCAGTAAGCGGCGACAGCAGCAACAAATACCATCAACAGCGGCGATGCGGCCTTATACCAAGATAGCCTTGCCTCGTGCAATTTCTGACGAGCTTCGCCCCATTCATTCGGATTGTTGCGGTCGGCCATAACAGGCCCCTTTTAGAGTGTGATTTAATTTTTCAGGCGCAATTGTCCGCGCTATATCTCGGACACCCAACTTAAACGGCTTATTAGCATAAGACTCTTTTAGCGCCGTCGAAATAGGAGACGCCGAACCAAGGCGTCCAAGAACGCGCCTGCTTCGCCCGCGGGCGGTTTCATGCGCTAGAGCATCAGGCTCGAAGCGCTGGCTCTGTGCGATTCTAACCGCGGTATATCTTTACCAGCCTAAGCGTTTGTAGCACTTCCGAATTCGAGCTTTTGGTAGGGTCTAGTTTTTCGAATAATCCGTCTATGATTGTTTTAAATTCGATTACATGGTCGATGCTCATGGTTCGCAGTGTATCGATGGCTTTAGTTCGGGCCTTTTTAGTTGTTACTAGCGCGGACGTTATTAATATATTCTTGAAGTCGGAAGCGTGAAAAAAATCGGTAGCAGCCCGAATCGCTTCAGGCCTAGTGAAATACGCAATGCGGTCAAAACTACTCAGCGACGGCGAGATACGCTCCATATGCCAACCTTTGACTTCAATTATGGCCTTTGAGATGCCTGCGAGATGCTCTTCTTCTAGGATAAATGGCATCTCTATGGAAGACTCAGGCGCCATGTTCGCGACTAATAAATCAATATCACTCGTCCCTCCTGGTCCTTTAGGCTTCTTCACAAAATAGGACAGATTAGTCCGCACGAGGAATCCATTCGCCTCAAAGAAGAGTCGCGATACTTCTTCGTTTACTTCAGCCATTTTCCGAGTAAATAGCGCTCGCGCTCAGCCGCCGCCGGAGGGCAGCGTAATGTTAGGCGGCATTACGTTTTTTTATTAGTTCAAGAATGCAGCGTTTCCCGCAACCGATTCCAACGATGGTCCAAGTCTTCTGAAATTCATCTTTATATACTTCAAAAGCTGTCTCTAAAGCGGATTCGTATGTATTACTAAATCCGGAAAGGTCTCCGAGTTTCTCGTATTCGTCTTTAGAGGCCTGCAAGGAATTCAAGAACTTAATATACCCATAAAAGCTGGCGGCGTTAGCAACAATATCTTCGTTAAGATATCCGATATTTTTCGCATGTACATCGTATATAGGTGTAGTAAACGGGATGAGAGGAAGTTTCTCGTCATCGGGCGGTCTCCTGCTTTCCCACCAACCCCAGTGCCGAGGAATTACATCGTGAAGCAAGCGATGAATTTCCGCCAATAAGGCTATATTGATGCGTCGACGCTCGGTATTTCTTTCATAATAGAAGCGCCACGCGGCCCCGGCCGCGGTAATACTGACGGCGATTATGGTGCCAGCGGTGGTGATTAGCGTTGCACCCATTTGAGTACTCCCCCCAGAACATTGGCTTTCGGTCTATTTCATCTAACTAGTCTGTAGAAAAAGTCCGGAGCCGAAGAAAGCTAAGCGCTCCATCCTATCGTCGAACAAGATTCCCAGTTTCATCCAAACGCACTGACGCAACGACATTTCTTTCGTACAATTACCTTCATCGAGTTTTGTGTTTCCCGAGCCTGCGGCAGGCTGCCAAATGGCCCGTGCCATTCTGCGTGGGCAGGGTCATAGCCTCCGGCCTGCCCTCGGCCATCTTTACAATATCCGCAGGAGCCATGATGTATTACGGCTTTGCGCGGCCCTGCCTGCCAGTTTTCATATATATAGAAGGCCATTTTCCCCCTTGCTCCCTTCATCGCGAATAAAGACGCGCTCCCGGGCGCTGTATGCGCGCCGCGCTATGACGTTTTGTCGTGGATTTCACTAGCATCTTTCGGCTCAATCGTTAAATGAACTCACGATAAGCACTACCAGTATGCCGATGGGAATAGCTAGCGCTCCTAGCCACGCTTGCCAACGAGGCACTTTGGATTTCGGGCCGAAATGGCTTCCGACTTCCACATTTTGTTTAAAGAACGGCTTACCAGCGTCGCCATATTCTTGCCGCTCGCTCTCGTCTTCGAGTTGAAAGAATCGGAAAACGACCGCAAGCAAGAGTACAAATATCGCTACCACAACGATTCGAGCAGCCCAGAGCAATAACTCGGCCATACCTACCCCGAATTTAATAGTAGAAATTTACGTGGAGGCTTGCGCTCGCAGAAAATCCGTTTGTGGTAAATTTCGTATCTACAGCGCATTGAATTCACGGCCTGCATAAGCATTAAGCGCGAACGTTTCGTCAATTAATATATTTGAGAATGATTGCGCCTTCTCAGAAGCTTAGTCCCATTTCCTCAGCTAATAAAGATTGCTCCCATACCGTCAGACAGTAGGCAAAGTCGAACGTTGAAGGTGGGTTTCTCGATTCACGGCAACCACCGAAACGCGGGCGCCAATTTATGAAGCTATTCGAACAATGATTGATTGCACGGAAATGTAAAGCCCCCAGCCCGAGGACTATCCACGCCCATCAAGTCAAGACTAAGCGCTTCATTCTGTTTCACTTGAAAAACACCTGGCTCGCCTCTGGCGCACATTCGGTACATGGAACGTTGCCATTTCATCCCTAAGACGATTTTCTGCAGCAGAGCGAGCCAATATACTCACGGGCGTCGAAGACCGCTTAGGAAGTAGGAGGATGCGCGAGGAATAGAATTTAGACGTTAGCCGCGAGCGCAGATTGCGAAATCGCAAGCACTGCGCAGAGCGAAGGCAGCCTAAGATTCGCCGCAGGACACCCCGATACCGCTTGTAGGCGGTTTTCGACGCTCGCAGCATTGAAGATGCTCTCCGGGACGGAAGACCGTCTAGGGCGCAGGAGGATGCCCGAGAATTGATAATCTAAAGTGATTGCGAAGACAGATTGAACGTTGCTAATTGTCTATCGTATGGCTTGCTGGGCTTCTTCTGATTCAACGGTTACTCGGGTTTTATACATTCGCGGCGCCTTTCTGCTTTGAATCGCTCTGCCGAATCCTTTATGGATGTGCATTTTGGTAGTTTCGCAGGGAATTTTTCTCGGCATGCGCTTTGAATGGCGCGAGCCGCGAAATCACTTGTAACACCTTTCATATTTTCGAGTATGCAATCCTCAAAGGTAGCTGGTCCGAACAATTCGGCCTTCACTATCTGCGTTTGCGCAACAACGCTCACGCAAACTAATAACAAACTTAGCCGTCGCACTTTATTGTTCCTCGATAACATCTACTCTGTTGCAGTCCAATTCACCGCCTTGCTCAAAGCACATCAAGTGGTCGTTGTCGTATTGTCTATCTTCGTCCGTCCGTAGAATTATCCGCTCTCCATTATTGTAGCGCGTGACAACTGCATCGCGCGGCGTAATTATTGTCTGCTAGCGCGATGACAATATCCTGCTATGGAGCCTTACGTTTTTAGCGCCTCGACAAGCCGCTCTAACTCTTGCTTGTGTGTTCTAATCAGTTTTTTCGCCTCCGCCTTTAGGTTTTGAATATTGCCATTTGTAACATTGTCCATATCGTCAGAAGCGATTGTTAAGCTTGTCTGGAATCTGACAAAACCATCATTAAGTATCTGCTGCATCTGATAGTTGGCCGCATCCGAAACACCGTCAAATACGCAACTAAGAACAGGCAACATCCATCCCGCTTTGCCCCAGTCTTTAGCATCGCTGTAGGCGATTGGGCGAGTCAGCTCCCCGGTTCCGATAGACACAACGAGCATTTCTTCTTCTCCAGGAAAAATTCGTTTGGCCTCTGCATATGCGGAAACAACCGGGTTGTTTACGAAAACGCCGCCGTCAATTAACGCCCGCATCGTACCCTGCACTGGGACGAGAGCGGGTTCGAAATACGTGGGCGCAGCAGAAGTGGCTCGCCCAACGAACTTCATTTCGACCGCCCTCATATCCGGATGCCAGCTCTTGAAGAAATGCGGCGCTCGATTCTGAATGTCGTAGCTCGTGACAAGCACGTTCGTTAGAGCAGCCCCCAAAGGCTCGTTATCGAAATACTCGTCGAGAACTTCCTCCAAGCCATCTTCAGAGTATTTCTCATCGAGCAGCCCTCCTGCGGATGAAGCACCTTTCCACAGGGAACGGGAAAATATATCCTTCCCCCTCTGTTCGTATAGCTTCGCTAGCGCCGTTGCGCTGTATTGCGGCTCGCCATTTCCTTCGTCCTTGACAAGCCCCAGAGCGAGTATTCCCCCTGTCGACGTGCCAGCGATTAAATCAAACGACTCTGATATTGATTTTCCGGTTGCGTTTTCTATTGCTGCGAGAACCAATGCGGGAATCAGCCCGCGTATCCCGCCGCCATCTAATGAAAGTACCTTTTTCACAATAAATTCCTTATACGCCTAGAAAAGTAGCATCGCCAGAAAACACGATTTCGATGCATGGTAGCCATAGCCGAACACATTCCATACTTCATGTGAGGTATGGGCGCCCTACGGCGCCGGTGTTTTGCGTCACACGGGGTTGGAAGCTGAGTCGGCGCGACCCTTGTAATAGCGTCGAGTCCTCCCGCTGCACAGGGCGCGTGTCCGGCGTTTATCGGTGGCAAGGTGGCAAGCAAACCGTCTAGTTCGATTCAGTGCGCACGGAATGGCGGGGCTGATTACCAAAAGAAAGCGGCCGGTCTGCAATTCGCCGGAGGACGCTCCAATACCGCTTGCAGGCGGCACACGTCTGGCTAAAGCACAATCCGAAATTCCGTTCTCGATGGACGCACACAAATATACTCTAGCATTAAAAAATCGCCTAGGGCGCAGGAGGATGCCCGAGGGTTGAAAGTCTAGAGTGATTGCGAACAATTCAGCTATATATTCGCTCTGATATTTAACTACTCGCCAGGATGCTCTGCGCCCGCTTCTAGGCGGCGTTCTCGTCCCTCGAGCAGCAGCGTACTAAATTCTAAGGAGCGCCGCCTAGAACGCCCGAGAATGCGTTGGACGGTGAAATGCTGAGATAGCTTGTTCGAAAGCGCGGCTACAGAGCGCCCAGCTATATAAATGCTTCGGTCTGAGATTCGCCGCAGGAAGCGGCTACTTCGCTCGCTTAAGGTGCATCGTGGGGTGCAGTTATGGCGTAGTGCGCTTAATGCTACCCATCTTACATCGGGTTCCCTTACGTACAGCGGCGGCGTACCCACGCCACGCCACCTGCACATATGGCGAAAACGGGCAAGCCTGGAGGTGCAGGAACTAATAATGGTGATAAAACGATATTGTCCAACATGAACCCGTTGTTAAGCGGCGAAAAACCTCCGTCGCCTACAAATCGGACGCTTGTCAAATCGGCGAATGTGCTAGGTAAGAGAAAAGGCTGGAAATCATCCTGCCCGCCGAAGGCGTCATTTATTCCATCCAGGGCGAACCCGAGCATGATTTGGCCGCCGCCAAAAAGTTCACCGATAACCCGAGGTTGTCCAACATGAACCCGTTGTTAAGCGGCGAAAAACCTCCGTCGCCTACAAATCGGACGCTTGTCAAATCGGCGAATGTGCTAGGTAAGAGAAAAGGCTGGAAATCATCCTGCCCGCCGAAGGCGTCATTTATTCCATCCAGGGCGAACCCGAGCATGATTTGGCCGCCGCCAAAAAGTTCACCGACCACCACAACAGTATCTGCCCAAGTAGTCGGCTCACCTGAGAACGTCTCCGCCGCGTCAAAGGCAAATAGCGAAAAAGGCGTACCTGCATCGCTCGTAACTACAAATGCACTAGCGTTAAACCCACCAAGACTATTCGTCGTGTTGGACGCGCATGGCGGGCCACAATTGGTAGGCCCTCCTCCTACAATGGCAGCTAGTGCGCTCGCGGGGCTTACCCCCTCGTGCGAAATAGTGTAGCCCGATTCAGACGTTTCGCCGCTAAACGACCCTATGGGGAGGGTCTCAAAGTCAACGACGATTGCATGAACAGGCGAAATTACGAAAAGCCCCAACACAAGGAGCAACCAAGGGCGCTGACAATCGTTGCGGGCAGCCATTGAATCGACCTCCTGAACCACCGAAATTTCGACCGGCGCGCATTTCGCCAAATATCGTTGTTTTCAAACTCAGTGTCGTGTGTTGCGCAAACTTCTTGCCCTCTAAGTTTCGCTCTCGAGACCAGAAAGTTATCGACTAACTATATAGACATCGCGAACAAATAAAGATTCCCGGCTTGCCCTTCCCCCTTTGTTATCTATGTGCAGATAATCTTTACTCCGTGCTCCCGTTTTGCGTGAGAATCCGGAACAATCGTCAGACAAGATAGCCAAAGCCAATCAACACTGGCAAAGAACTACTGTAGTCCGCAATTCGCCGGAGGTTGCTACAGAACCGCCCTGAAGCGGGGCTCTCGCAGCAGAGCATAACTCACGCGCAAAAAGAAAACCCCGCCTAGAAAGCAGGAGGTTGCTCTAGGATTTAAATCCTAGAGCAACTGCTAGAACAGATTTCTAATTTCAGGTAGCCCGCAATAAGCAAGGCGGTGGTCCCGGAATCGTTTATCCGAACGGCTGTGGGTGGTGAATCGTCGGGCGCGCTTACAGTGCACCCGTAAGCGTTACCAGTCCATCAGCCACGGCGGCTTGGCCCTCGGCATTGATGACTTCGAAACGAACATCCATCGCTGCTTCACGCTCGGCGGGCGCGTAGATGATCACATTGATGCTTGAGGGCATTAGCACCATGCCCCGGAATCTACCGTAGACCCGTTGGACGCGGCTCGGTTCGTTGCCGCCCACGTGATCAACGATGTTCGATACGGCGAGCGCCAGCGTAGCGCTACCGTGCAGGATGACGTCTGGCAGCCCGGCCGCCTTGGCAACGGCCACGTCGGTGTGAACCGGGTTCCAGATGCGCGCGCATTCGGTGTAGATATGTGCCGCGTTGGCGCCAATCGGAACTTTGATCGTTTTGATCGGGGACGAGCGGTCGGAAATGCGCTCAGGCCAGTGGGGCACGCCCAAGCATGGGGGTGGCGGCTCCCCCACTACGGCGACATCGCGATACACATGCCCTTGAACCGTGGTCGCCACCTCGCGTCCACTCTCATCGCGCGTATCGATCCGCACGAGAATGAGTGCACCGGGTCTCTTCGCCTCGACCGACACGATCGTCGCCTGACTGGAGAGCCGATCGCCCGGCCGGATGAGGCGGTGAACCTGCAGATCATGCGTACCATGGACACCCCGGCGGCATTCTTCTTGAGATAAACCGTGCGGATGTAGCAAGTCGCGGGAAGCCACGACTGCGGGCCATTCGGGGCAGATCGCAAACACCGGGT
The DNA here is from genome assembly GCA_963662545.2 of Gammaproteobacteria bacterium. Taxonomy (GTDB): domain Bacteria; phylum Pseudomonadota; class Gammaproteobacteria; genus JAYYZW01. Next base: position 760,279 of record CAXXLL010000002.1, on the reverse strand, counting down.
GCGCGACGATACCGGCCTCGCGGGTGGTATCGAGGTAGCAAGCCTGCATGTCTCCAAGGCTCGCCCCGTAAGCCATGATCCAGCGTGCGTCGACCTCGTGAACGACAGTCTCAGTCGTGCATCCGACAACAGCGGTATCTACCGGCACCGGATAAATTCACTCGCGCAAGAGCTTAGGTTCATGAATCGACTAGTTTAAACGATCAGAGTGATGCAGGTTTCGAAAATGTTACGCTGGCCCGAAATAAATCCATGTCTCTTCGGGACGGAGCTTATTGAGCGCCAGCGATTCAATCGATTGGCCTGCGGATATTCACGACGTACTCAAGCAATTGTACGTTCGCCAGATCGTCTATGTACCCGATGCCGGTCACAAACGCCTGCTTGAATTGTGCATTGCCGACGGCGATATGCGTGCGGTACCACTGGCGAGCGAAGAGGAAGGTATCGGTTTACTGGCAGGCGCGTGGCTGGGCGGCGAGCGCGGCGCCTTGCTGATGCAATCCAGCGGCGTCGGCAACTGCGTCAATGCTATCGCCTCAATAGCGCGGGCGTGCGAATTTCCATTGTTGCTGTTGATCACGATGAGAGGCGAAGAGGGCGAGGGTAATCCCTGGCAGGTCCCGATGGGTCGTGCAATCGCGCCCGTGCTGGAAGCGCTTGGCGTAAAGCTTGCAACAGTTGATGCTCCCCTCGACGTGCGTCCGACAGTCGCGTCGATGGCCAATATCGCCTTCAGTGAGAACCTTGCTACAGGTGTATTGTTTTCGCAGCGATTACTCGGCGCGAAAACGTTTCAATAATGAGCGGGCATCGGGGATGGCACATTCATCGGCAACGAGAAAGGCGGTTCCGACCCAAATGGCCTGCGCCCCCAACGCTAACGCCGCCGCGACGCCGCGGCTGTCCCCGATCCCGCCGGCCGCCGCCACCGGCGCTGGCGCGATCGCATCCACGATTTGCGGTATCAGTGGAAAGGTACCAATCGGCCCGACATGGCCGCCGCCTTCATGACCGGCGGCGATCACGATATCGGTCCCCGCCGCAATTTGGCGGTGGGCATGACGCACGTTGCCGGCAATCCCCATGAGCTTGGTGCCTTGGGCGTGCGCGGGATACTCCTTCTTGATCTGTTCACGGACCCCCGACCGGGTCGGCGCGGCATCGACGTGCCGGACGGGTAACAAGCAATCGACCCCGAACGGTTTGTCGGTCAATTTACGCACTTCGCGTATGCGGCGGCGGATCTCGTCGGGTTCGAACCCGGACGTACCGAGTACGCCCATACCCCCCGCCTCCGATTCGGCGGCGACCATTTCCGGCGGCGTCGGATCGCCCCGCCCCGCCATCCCGGGGAGAAAAATCGGATATTCGATACCCAGATCCTCACACTGACGGTTACGTAATACCGGTTTGGCCATCTTCCCTCGCCTCTCTTTCAAAATCCAATGCAGCGCGATGGAGACTTTACGCCGCCGCTCGCAGTGCTGAGGTATCGAGTTGGTATAGCTTCGCGACGTTCTCGTGCAGGATCAGGTTCTTCTCGGCCTCCGTCATGTGTGCCAATTCCTTTTTCAATAGTTGCTGCGACCAAGGCCAGGTCGAATCCGAGTGGGGAAAGTCGTTCGCCCACATCATGCGCTCTATATTGACGTAATCCTTGAATTGAAATGCGGTGTGATCGTCCTGGAACGTAAAGTAGATATGCTCGCGGAAGTATTCGCTGGGACGCCTGTCGAGTTCCCTGCCGCGCATCCAGTGGCGGTGCCGCTCATAGGCGTGGTCCATGCGATACATGTAATGCGGGATCCAGCCGCCGTCGGCCTCGACCGAAACGATTTTAAGATTGGGGTGCCGCATGAAAATGCCGTCGAAGACAAACATGCTCATCAGCTCCTGGTTGCCGCGCACCACGGCCATGAAAGAGTTGATTTTCGAACCGCGAAAACCTTGCAACAAAGCCTCGCCCGAAGTGAGAATGTGGAAACTCGGCACTAATTCGAGTTCGATCACCGCATCAAAGAATTCGCCGTACATCTCATGGGCGTAGTCTTCGCGCGCCGGCAATCCCGGTAGCATCACGCCTTTGAACCCAAGCTTCTTGATCGCCTCGAGTTCCTTGATGCCATCGGCAGGTGTGCGCACCGCGCACTGCCCGAGCCCGATCAGCCGATGGGGATAGGGGGCGCAAAATTCGACCAACCAGCGATTGTAGGCTTCCATACAGGCCTGCTTTAAATCAATGTCGGGTATATTGCAGAGCTCCATGCCCACCGACGGATAGATGACTTCCGCCGCAATGCCGTCGGTTTCCTGATCCCTGATCCGCGCATGAGGCTCCCAACCGCCCCGGTGGAGCTTTTCGAAGCGCGCGCCCCTGGCCGACAGTTCCTCCGGCGCCTTACCGGCCGCAGAGACAAGGGACATCGGGATCGGCTGCTTGCTGCCCTCGATCCTGAATATATCGCCGCGCTTTGCATCATGTTCCAGCCGTGGCGCGCGTGCTTTGAATTTTATATCGATGAAATCCACGTAGCAGTTAGGCGGTTCGCTGACATGGCTGTCCGCGGAAATGATGGGTTTCAACATACGCCTGTCTCCTTTCTTGCCGCGGTCCGCAGGACCTTCATGACCTTGCCCGGCCATTTCTCAGCAGGCGTCCCGGCAGCGGGCCATCGACATCAACGCAATCCTGGTTATGCCGCCGCAGGACCTTGCCGTTGACGATGACGGCATCGATGCCGAGGGCGCTGGATACCAGGCGATCGGCGCCGCCGGGAAAATCCCAAACGCGCCGTAGCGGCTCATCGCCGATGGTATCGGGATCAAAGATCACGACATCGCCCGCGAAGCCGGCCAGCAATCGCCCGCGATCGTGAATGCCGAACACCTCGGCCGGCCTTGAGGTTACCATCCGCACCGCCTCTTCCAGTTTGATCACCTGTTTCTCGCGCACCCAGCGGCGGAAAAGATAAGTCGTCAGACACGCGTCGCAGAGTTGGCTGGCGTGGGCGCCGGCATCGGAAAGACCGATCACGGTATCGGTGCTCAGCAACAGCTCTTCGACCTCGTCCTCGTCGTGATTGGCTACCGGCATGCGGAAGCGCGCTTCCAGATCGGATTCAAGACCGAGATCGAACAACAATTCGACCGGCGTCACGCCGCGCTCTTGCGCCAATTCAAACAGGCCGCGTTCACCGAGCTCCGGTTTTCCCGGCACCTCCGATATGACCGTTCCCCGGAAGCCGTTTTTGAACGTCCAGGGTATGCGCCCGTCGAGCTTCTCCCACACCTTGGCGCGGAACGCGGGGTCGGCGTAGAGTCGCTTCTTACCCTCATGGTCCGCTTCGGATACCGGACGGAACAATCGCATCGCCTCGAGCACAAAAGGCGCCTTGAGCTGAAACTCGAAATTCAACGGCCGCGGCGTCACCTGGGGAACGACGTCATAGCCCCGCGCGATCAAGGCCTCGGAATGACGTAACTGTTCGCTGGCGGTGCCTTCATGGATCGCGGCGCCGGCGAGCAGCGCGGTCCAAGTGACCGTGCATCCCGAAACTTCATTGAGTTCCGAGAATTCGTCATAGGAAAGAGTCGGTCCAACGGTCGCCTGAATCACGCCACTGCGGCCGGTGTCGCGCAGGACAGCCGCGAGGCTTCGGATCTCATCGAACGAAGCCGCCCGGCTGGGTACCGGCTTACCCTGGTAGCCGACATGGGTAATGGCCTTCGACGTGGCGAAACCGAGCGCACCGGCTGTCATCGCCTCGTCGACCAGCGCGCGCATATGGTCGATCTCAGCGGTCGTCGCTTCGCGCTCTGTCGCTTCCTCGCCCATGACATAGGTACGCAATGCGGTATGTCCGATCATCGCGCCCACGTTGATCGCGATGCCGCGTGATTCGATCACGTCGAGATACTCGGGGAAAGTCTCGAACGGCCAGTCTTCGCCGAGTCCCGCTTGCAGCGCACTGGCGGTCATGCCCTCAACGTTTTCCAGGGTACGGATCATCATGTCGCGATGCGCTGGACGCGTCGGGGCAACGCTGAAACCGCAATTGCCCATCACCACCGTAGTGACGCCATGCCACGGGGAGATCGTCAACATTCGATCCCATAGGATCTGGGCATCGTAGTGCGTATGAATATCGACGAAACCCGGTGCAACGACGTGGCCTGCGGCATCGATCGTTTCAGATGCGTCACCCGGCGCCGCACCAACGTCAGTCAGCAGACCGTCGCGAATACCAATGTCGCCGCCGAACAGCGGCCCGCCCGAGCCATCGGCGATCTGCGCATTGACGATCTTCAGGTCATAGTGATTATTCATCATTGATACTCGATAAAATTCGGTTGCTAACCCACCATACTATAGCCGCCACTGACGCTCAGCACCTGGCCCGTTATATGACCCGCGGCTGAGTTAGAGGCAAGAAAAAGCACTGCGTTGGCCACGTCTCGCGCCCGCCCCAGTTTTTTCAGCGGCATTGCCCGGGCAACGGCCTCGAGTTGGTCTGGGGTAAATAATGACGTCTTGTCGGTCCACATGCTGGTCGCGCCGACCTCCTCGTCGTCCTCCGGAACCGTCACACCGGGACAAACCGTATTGCAGCGGATCCCATAGCGGCCATTTTCTTTAGCGAGGGTTTTCATAAAGGCGTTAATTCCGGCCTTGATACCGCCGTACACCGCTTCGCGCGGCTCTCCCTGCCGACCGGCGTCCGAGCTCAGAGAGACGATAGCGCCCGGCGTTTTATTCTCGAGCATGATACCGAGCACGGTGTGGGTGCAGTTCAGGTTGCCGACGTAGTTGATGCGGATCACCTTTTCCCAGAACTCCGGTGTTGTCTGCGAAAAAAACATGAGCTGATCCCAGCCGACATTGTTGACCAAAATATCGATACAACCGTAGCGATCTTCCGCTGCCTTGGTCATCGACTTCACCTGCTGCAGATCAGTGATGTCGGTCTCAAGCACTATTATCTCTGCGGCGCCTTGCCGCCGCGCGACTTCCGCGACCCGTTCCGCCTGCTCGACGTCGATGTCGCCCACCGTGATCCGCGCGCCTTCACGAGCAAACGCCAGCACGATCGCCCGCCCGATATTGGACGCGCCACCGGTAACGATCACCGATTTATCATTGAGTTCCAAGTCCATAATGCGTTGTCCGTTTCACCAGAAAATCAGCACCCGAGTGAGACCGCCCCGGAGATCTTACGCGGCGATCCGGCGCCACTCCCCGCCGGACAAATCGTGCACCACTTCAGCGGGAAGTATCGCCGGGTTTTCCAAGTCGTAGACGATGATGTCGGCCGGCGCGCCGGTGTTCAGCACGCCCCGCTCGGCCACGCCGGCAAGTTGCGCGGGCAGCGCGGCTAAACGCCAATGAGCATCTTCCAGGCTCAGCATCGCATTTTCACGCTCGACCCTGAGCAAGGCCTCGGTCGGAAAGCGTCCGGCGGTGAGGAATTTCGTGTGCGCGCCGAAACGCGGACCCCGCCATTCCCAGAGCGCGGGATCGCGCCCGCCCACTCGAGAACATATCGAACCCAAAGGCATCACCAGCGCCGGAGCTATCCGCAATCGGCGCGTTCGGTCCGGTTTAGTATCTCAATGACATTAACAAGCCTTCGCTCCTGAGTATCTGGCTCTGCGGCCCGTTTGGTGCGTATACTTGTCACACAATTATATTGAGTAGATTATCATTAAATTGCCCCCGCCAATGCCGCACCAGGAGCCAGTATCATGAGTGTAACTGCCGGCGCCATCGATTCTGATCAACACGCGGTGACCCGCGAGCACGCGACCGCCCCTGTGGTCATTCGCTGGGGCGCATATATCAAGGTGATTGCAGGCATCGCCTTGGGCTATTTCGCCTACCGCGTCTACCTGCACAATTACGCGTTCTCGGTCGGGCTCGATTATTTCGAACCCGAATTCGCCGTCTACTGGATGCGGTTGTTATACGCCCAGATCGGCATCGCCGTGGTGGTTTTGATCGGCGTGGTGCTCTATTTGTGGCAAACGCGAGAACGGGCTTGGGATACGGTCACACCCGAAATCGAGCTGTCCCGATACTTCAAGTGGATAACCTGGCTCGCGTCATACACCCTGGTGGTGTTCATCACGGGCGTGATGGGCGCCGAGAGCGACGCCGCGTGGCACCAGGTGGTGATTCGCGACACGGATTTCACGCCGACGCATATTGAACTTTTCTACCTTCTCATCCCGGCATTGATCATCACGGGCGTCGGGTCGTTTGTGTATGCGAAGACACGCCTGCCAATGCACAATAAAAAGCACTTGCTCGCGCTGGTCATAGCTATCGGCGGCCCGATCCTGATCATGCCGACCGTCGGATACAACGAGTGGGGCCATACTTTCTTCTATGCCGAAGAAACGTTCAATGCGTCGATTCACTGGGGCTTTTCCATCTTGGGGCTCGCATTACTGGGTCTCGGTGGCGTGGTGATACACGTCGTCTCGCGCATGACTGAATTGATCGACGAGGTCGTTGCGAAGACCTGATTTCTGTCGGCCGTATCCGGGACCGGCGCCAGACGCGCGAATCGAGAGGTAAAAGGCTTTTGTGGCTACGGTAGCTGAGCGTTCCAGAATCACCGAATACCTCGAGAGCAACGTCGATCTGGCGTTGTTCGCCGTGATTCTGTTTGCCGTCGCGGGTGCGACGGTTTTCGTCATGTCGGTGACGATCGGCGATTGGGAGTTCTGGGTCGACTGGAAAGACCGGCGCTTCTGGCCCCTGTTACCGGTAGCGGCCCTGCTCGTCTTTCCCGCCGGGCTCGCCGCTGCATTTTGGTCCCGATTCAGGCTGCCCATCGGCTGCACGGGCGTTGTGCTGCTCTACACGATCATGCGTTGGTTCAGCGTCTACCTGAATTTCCACCTGTTCGCCGGCTACCCGATGAGCTTTGTCTGGCCGTCAATCTTCATTCCGCTCGCCATCCTCATCGATTGCTCGCTGCTTATTACGCGCAGTGTCTTCCTGACCGGCCTCTCGGGTGCGTTTCTGTGGGGGCTGTTGGTCTACCCGGTTAACTGGCCGTTGCTGGCCGCCTTCCATGAACCCATCAACTACAACGGGGAAATGCTGACGACGGCAGACCTTCTCGGTTACGAATATATTCGTACCGGCTTACCGGAATATATTCGCCTGGTGGAGCGATCAGTATTGCGGACTTTCGGTGATGCGGTCACGCCGCTCACGGCCGTCTTCGCGGGTTTCGTCTGCACCTTGGTCTTTTATGTGTCGTGGGCGTTCGGATCGATCCTTAACAGGCAGACCTGGATAACGAAAGCCTGAATCCGTAATAACTGTCTTAACTTGGTTGGCATATGTTGATCCGAGCAGCAGCACTGTTGTTCTTGCTGGTTTTTGTGCCGCTGGAGGGGCTCGCGCACGGTGAGCGCGCGATGCAGGCCACCACCCGCATGCGCACCATCAACTGGTATGACGTTAAAATTGGGCCGCCCACGGTTGCGATTGGAGAAGTCGTAAAGATTAAGGGACGCCTACGCGTATCGAGCTATTGGCCGGAGCAGATCCCGTCGGTTGAGGACCGGGTATTCTTGAACGTGTCGACCGGGGGACCGAATTTCGTACGGGTATCGTCCAATATCGACGGCATCAGCGCCGTGCAGTCCACCTCGCTCGAACAGGGCAAGGATTATAGCTTCGCAATCGAACTAAAGGCCCGCAAGCCGGGACGTTTCCACGTACATCCGGTGCTCAATGTCAAGGATGCCGGTACCCTGGCCGGACCTGGACGCTGGGTCGAGGTAAGCGGTTCGTTTGACGATTTCGAGAACAAGGTGGAGACGATGTTCGGGCGCGAAGTCGATTTGGAAAGATTCAATCTGGGCACGATTGCTGCTTGGCATTTGATTTGGATAGTCATCGGCGGGGCGTGGCTTTTTTATTGGCTGCGACAGCGTCCGTTGCTCGTTCCGCGTCTTCGCGCGGTAACGGAAGCCGAGAATAAAGGCGGAGACGGGGACGACCTGATTACCGACGGGGATGTAAAGGTTGCCGTCGGGTTTATTACCGTCACGTTGTTGATTATCGTCGCGGGTTTTATGTGGGGCGAGCGCGCGGCTCCCGTCACCATTCCTCTGCGAACGTCTAAGATCAGTATACCGGCCGACAAACCTTATCCCGTATCTAAGGTCAACGTGCAGGTCGAGAAAGCCACTTACCGTATTCCCGGCCGCAGCTTCAGAATGGAGCTTTTAGTGATGAATAACGGGCCGGCGACCCTTTACGTCGGCGAGTTCATGACGGCAAACATTCGATTTATCAATCCGGCTGTGCGAACGGTCACACCGTTAGACGAACATGACTTGATCGCGAGTGCGGGACTGCGGGTGGTGAATGATGGCATTGCGCCCGGCGAAACAAAAAGCGTCGAGGTGTTTGCCGAAGATGCTTTATGGGAGACCCAGCGTCTGACCCGCATGATTAACGATCCCGATAGCGTCATCGCCGGGTTGCTGTTCTTCTACGGTGACGACGGCAGTCGCGAAATTGTCGAAGTCGCTGGATCGCTGATTCCGGTATTCGAGTAATCGGTGCCTCGGTATTATCGGGCTGGCGCGCCTGACTTCGGAATGCTTTACGGTTGCTGTCAAAAGATCGCTATGGCATGCGCTTTCCTGCGCCCCCCCGGCTCATCGTGCAAACGCCGACCAGCAATATGCCGCATGATTCCAACCTAGAGGCTAACCCGCATAAACTCATCTCGCGCTTGATGCTGGGTTGCCTCGTTTTACTCGCGATCGCACCGACACGCGGTGATGCGCACGGCGGTGTGTCGATCGAGGACGATCGGTGCATTATGAGCATCGGTCCCTACCGTGCCCATTTCACTGGGTATCAACCGAAAGTCAGGGGCGCAAAAGAATTTTGCGAAGATATTCCGGTCGTCGCCGATGCCATTATCGTCCTCGATTTCGTCAGCCAGGCATTGCGCGACATGCCGGTTGATTTTCGCATCCTACGTGACGTAAACAACATTGGGGTTACCGCCACTTATACCGATCTCGGTTCGATCGAAGATATCGAATCGGCTACCGTCGCTTACCGCCCGTCTCAGCGCTACCCCAATGGGAATTTCGACGTGAGCTTGAAATTCGACACCGCCGGTTCGTTCATCGGTGTATTGAGTGCCGTTGATCCCGGTACCGGCCGCGAATATGTCTCGGTATTTCCGTTTTCGGTGGGCGTGGTGAACTGGTGGGGACCCCTGAAGTGGGTGTTGGCGGTGGTCGTGCTAGGCGCAGGCGCCTACTTTTTCTCGCCGAAGACCACTCGGAGCGCGTAATCAGACGAAATTGGGGGAAATAACGTAGAAACGGAAATTCCCGATCATCTGGGCGATGCGCACGGCGTTGGCGAATTTATCCAATGGGATTTGGTGGCGCCGATGCAAATTCAACGACCAGTCTCGCTCAAGCAGGTGATGCTTTAAAGAACCTCTGAAAAAGTCATGGCCCATCTGCCTTGCCCATGAAATCGCGGAGCCTTACGTTACGAACCTTACCCATAGTCCCCACTATGGCCGGCGACTCGTGTCTTGATCTGGACCATCGCATGAACCATTCAGACGCACCATGACTTATTCAGAGGTCCCTTAAGCGCTGGCTTTGATCATACGCAAGGGTGTAAACACCATCACGAGTTCCCCGTGCTGGTTGCGCACCTGTGGTAGCGCTCGGAAGGGCCCACGTACATATCCAGGATGTCGCCCTCCGGCGGGGGGATACCGGCGGGCGCGACCAGCGCCATGCGTCTGAACCGGGCCTCGTTGCGGGCTGCCGTCCCGATTGCCGCGCGGCGGCCACGGGCAGGCTCACTAGTAGTAGATCAGCGAGCGCGCGCGAATTAGCATTGCAGATAGATACCCGTGGCGCGAACCGGCCACCACACCGATCCAGGAGAGCTCAATCATGTCCAACGAAGAACGACCCTATGCGCTCGATATCAAGGATCGCGACAATCTCGACGAAGAGATGACCGCGCTGGTCAAGGGCATCGAGAAGAACTACGGATTCATGCCCAACTTCCTGAAGTTCTTCAAGACCGACAACCAGCGCTTGCGGGCATTCATGACCTCGTATAAAGAGGTGCTTCGCGCGGACTCAGGGCTCAGCGAGCTGGAACACGAAATGATCGCGCTGGTGTGCGCAGCGACCAACGGTTGTTTCTATTGCACCACGCATCACGGCGCCTTGCTACGCGAAAAAACCGGGGATACGATGTTTACCGAGTACCTGTCGAGAAACTACGCGCTCGCCGATCTCTCCCAGCGGCACCGTGCAATGCTCGATTACGTCGTCAAGGTGTTGAAGCACGCGGAATCCATCGACGACGACGACCGTCAGACGATGAGAGATGCAGGCTTCGACGACGAAGCCATCTGGAGCGTCACTTCGACTGCCTGTTTTTACGCGAGCGCTAACCGCATGGCACAGGCGATCGGCCTCAAGCCCCCTCCCGAATACCTCGAGATGAACCGCAGCCTACTCAAGAAGGCCAGCTAGGACGTCAATACAGGAGAATTCATCGCGGCACGATGAGCTGCTAATCAAGGGGTCAGACCCCTTGAACATCTAATTCGCCACCGACAGGTCAAGCGTCGGGCTCATTGGTTTGTTAGCCGCGTTTATTTTTCGCTAATTCGGGTCAATAAACTCATCATTCGTGAGGTGTTGGCTCATATCGCCAACCATGGGACGATGGATGGTTGTCTTTGCGAAACGCCAGTTCCCATCTTCTTTAACGAACTCGTCAAAATAGTGCCCTGAAAATATCGGTTGAAGAGGAAGTGAATCCGTTTGTTGGAGGACTGTCACGTAACGTTGACCTTTTGCAGTACCCGCGCTTTCATCGATCGACAATTCGATGTTCGTATTCACGTGCCTCGTTCTGGGCGTCCCGCACTTGTAAATAATGACTTTCGACAGGACGTTATCGTAAATTTCCTTCGAACCGCGATTCGGAGTAGAGCCTTCGACGTACCATTCGCCCTTTTCGAATAACGCGACAAACCCATCTATGTCACCGCCATCTACGGTGTGGCTGTATTTGTTTAGCAAACTCAATATTTGATCCCTATCTGACATTTTATGACTTCCTCGTTTTGAGAAAAGGGCATCAGGTTTATTTTTGGTAGTTAGCGAACCGCTCTAAATAAACCTGGCACCTTTCCCTTTTTCTCACCGTGTACCGATGCTGGGCAGGCGATTTTCGAAGGACTGCTTGTGGCCGAAAACCGTCATACCCTCTCGACTTAACGCTTGAAGCAATTCGACAACCGCTTACGAGCGCATTGCAGACGTGATTTGGAACGGTGCTGCACTGTAGCGATGAGGCGGCTATGGACCCAATATAGCGGCCCTTTACGTATTCGCGGCAGCACCCAAAAGGCGACGCACTTATTTCCTCTTTGCCTTTTGAAGATATAGGAACGGACAAAAATAAGTGCTTGCCCCTTTTTACGCCAATGGCGGTTTGTGTGGGCGTTAGGCCGCCAGCGCCAGCAATCGGTCCATTCGGGAGCGTCACAGGGGTTTTGGTAACAGGCTAGATAAGCTATGGCCCTCTAGCCAGGCGCAACACCGCCCACGCCGCGAGGCCTCGGATGGCAGGACTCGGATCGCGGAGGAAGGCAGCAACTCGTTCTAAGTATTCTACATCGCGACGTTGACCTATTAACCAAATGCTCTGCATGCGAACTCCTTCGTCTTCGTGGGACAAACCCCAACCATATACGGTGCTTGGGTCGGCATCGATCATGGCCCACGCTTCGACAAGGCGCATCCCCGTGAACGGACCAAGCAGGTAACAGGACATTAGGTTCTCGGTAACACGCGAGGCGACCGCCGGGTCGATACGCTTTAGTCCGCCAGCCGCGGCAGCACGATGAAGTCCATCACCGTAAACGATGGTCCATTCGAGCTCACGCGCTGCTGCCTCATCCCGCAACCCGGCAGAACTTGTAAGCGCAGCAAGCGCTACGCGGTTGTCGTTACTCGACATCAACTCAACCAATGCTTCGCGAGTTCGTGGTGTGTCAACACGGCCGAGCGCCACTGCCACGACTTCCTTTGCTTCGGGACTTCCAAGCCGAGACATTTCCAGCAGGCGTTCGATCGACTCTCGCCGATGTGGCGAATCCAGTAATACATTCCAGGCGTATGCCCGCACCTGCACGATTTCTCCGGCATCGCTCGCCAGTAGGTGAATTCGTGAGTCGTGGTTCTCAAAATGTAACTGAGAGAGCGATTGCAGGGCGAACTTTTTAACCACTGGGTCATAATGGTCGAGCGCCTCTATAAGAAAACTGGGTCTACGCGGATTCATGTGGGTAAATTCTGAATTAGACCAAGTGTAAACCATTGAAATCATGTAGACATTCAGAGATTTCGTATGGGGTGAAAGTGGTTTCATTTTGTGGGTAGGCTAAGGCCATGAAGAATCCCAAGTCGATCCGAGCGCTGTTTGCGTTCCCTGGTTTTACCGCCGCATCGAAATTGGTGGGCATGTTTGGTGATCGGTATGCCCGTGTGATCCAACTCAAGAGGCGAAAAAAACAGCGATCTGTTCTCACTGTGCTCACCGGTGCCGCGGGCGTTACGACAAGAAGGTGCTGCGAGTACGAGACCTGTCAGTTGCCGGATGGCGAATCTACCTGGAGTTCGAACGCTGGCGTGTCAGTTGCCGGAGGTGCGGCGGCGTGCAGGTAGAACATCTTGACTGGCTGGCAAAGAACCCTCGCTATACGCAGCGCTTTGCCATGCAGGTGGGCAAGCTGTGCCGGGACATGCCGAACCAGGCTGTCGCCGAGAGGGAACGCCTGCACCACAGCACGGTGAAAGACCTCGATAAGCTGTACATGCAAAAGCAGGTTGAGCTGGCGGGCATGCCAGCACCCCGGGCCATCGGTATTGATGAGATCTCCATCCGCAAAGGACATAACTACCGGGTCATCGTCAGTGACCTGGATCGGGGGCGTCCTATCTGGGTCGGTGGTGAAGGTCGCAAAGAGGCTGACATCGACCTGTTTTTCCAGGCATTGGGCGAGAACAAGAGCGCTCGCATCGAACTGGCGGCGATGGACATGTGGAAGCCGTTCCGTAACTCGGTCATGAACAACGCACCGCAGGCGCGGATCATCTATGACAAGTTCCATATCATGCGCCACCTCTCAAAGGCTCTCGATGAAGTCCGGCGCCGTGAATACAAACGTCTCCGCGGCAAGGACAGGAGTTACATCAAAGGCCAGCGATATACCTTGCTCTCGCGACGCGAGAACCTGAATCTGGATGGCAGACGAGCCCTGAAAAAACTGCTCCAGGCCAACCGGCGTCTGAACACCGCCTACGTCCTCAAGGAAACCTTCGGCCAACTCTGGGACTACCGTACCGAGCGCGGCGCGCGTGCCTTTTTCGAGCGCTGGAAGGACAGTCTGAAATGGCAGCGATTGGCGCCGTATCGCAAGTTTGCTGAGCTGATTGAATCCCATTGGGATGGCATTGCTTCCTATTGTGATGCTAAGAATAAAGTCAGTCTTGGATTGGTCGAAGGGGTCAACAACAAAATCCGGGTCCTGCAACGACGCGCCTATGGCTATCGTGATGAGGAATTCCTCAAACTGAAAATCATTGCGGCATTTCTTCCGCCACTACCCAGAAATGCCAATATCAACCCACACGTTTCCGCGTAGACCCAGAAAACTTATCATTACCGGGAGCGGATGGGAGGCAAGCGATTCCATCAGATAGCGCAAAAAGCCCAGGTCCTCAGCGGCCTCCATATAGCGACGTAAGACTTCGACACCGTCTGCGCTGCGCAGACTCAATAGTGTGTCGACCACAGCACGTTGGTAGAGGAAATCCGTAGACTCAAGCCCAGCGGCGAGAAACTCGATCGCCGCCTTATCACCGACGTCGGCCAGCACCGCGACAGCCGCTATTTGATCGAACATGTCGTCGGAAACGCTCAGGTCCCGGGCAACCGAGGTGGCTTCGGAAACGAGTAGCAGATTGCGGACTTGATCTAATTCATCGGTTTGCGCCGACACTGCCTCAGAGATCGCCGCCGATACAAAAAGTAGCGCGAGGATGCGAGGCAGGAACCAGTAGCGGGCACAGTCTCTCAATGGCACGTGAAGATCCCTTGGATTGGGTGTCGCGGTCGGTAAGGTACTGACAAGTTACTAAGGGGGTCATAAGTAACCGATCATTACCAAATACTTTGGTGTCCTACGGTGCACGTTTTCCGAAGGAAGTGATGGTCGGATAATTTGTTTCGCCTTAGCCCAGATTGGTAAACCCCCCAGCTCTGCTGGGGAGACCGCAAAAGTTTGACAATTCCGGGAGTCCCATGACGGACTCCCTGACGTGAGCCGCCAGAGCATCACGAAAGGGAGTCAATCATGAGACTAGATGGGAGTTTAAGGCACAGCCGATGGAAGTGTAAGTATCACGTCGTGTTCATTCCGAAGTACCGGAAGAAAGCGATATTTGGTCAAATACGCCGGGAATTGGGAAAAGTATTCTGGCGTCTTGCGGAGCAGAGGGAGATCCGGGTCGAGGTCGATGACGCGCTTGAGATGGCTGAGCAGACAGAAGTCTAAAACGCTGTCGCGTCTGTGAAAGCGGTTCGGGGAGAGCCCTGGTCGCTTCCAACTTTTCCGACTCGGCGAAAGACTGCTATGAGAGCCAAAGCGGTCGCTCCAGACGGATCGCCTGTGATGCGAGGAACGTTCGCCTTTGACTTCCGCGGATGACCCACAGCAGTCATCAGTGGCACCGAAGGAAGGGCGCGATCAAGTGCCGGCTACGATATATTGCCAGGCGGATGTTGCACTTCAGATTTGAATATATGCGTGTTTATTTCAGCGAGAGTCACACAATTCGTTGCTAGTTGCCGCTGCGGGCACCGCTTCCATAATTGTACCCATTTCTACGGCTGGCGCTTGACCCGAATTCAGGCTCTCCATGACGACGGGTACGATCATTTAAACGCGAATCGTGTTCGCCGCTGTCAGCATCCGGATTTTCGCTTCGGCTTTGTGTCGATCCGGTTACCGGCGGGTTTGGCGACATCCTCGGATCAGGCATCGGATCGTATGCATTCACACCAGATGTCATGGCTAGAGCTAACCCCAAAACGGTTGCCGTCAATGGACTAGTCATCAACAATTACTCCTCGTCAATAATGGAGTGCGCGACGTTATCATTCTGTGAATTACTACTTTCGATTGCGGACGCGACGTCACAGATTTACTATGCCACACAAAGCTAAGCTCAGCCGCGCATTAATGCAACCGATCGGAGCGGCAGCGAAGGGAACTCGCGGTCAGGGGTCGGCTGCAACATTCTGTTAAGTGGATGTTTCACTTCAAATATGAACTCAAGCGGCACCATCGTCCCCTCGATTGTTTCCAATCTGATCTAAGCGTCTATCTATGGATTGCCCATATTCTGGCGATATTAGCTCCGCAAAATTTCGAAATCTCGCCCACTGCGATATTAATCCGGAATTCTTTTCAAGAATACCAACTACATAATCAATGTCTAACGAGCGATCGTGGAGCGAGTCCGAATGGATCGTGCTCTTATGCGAAATAGCTGAAACTATAAACAGCTCATCCATCAGTGCGCGAATCTGAATTTCTTCATCGTCGCATAGAGCGTCTCCCCGATTGCCCTTCGCAATAGCGCGGGGGAGATCTGAATTATCCATCAGGGCCGTACGCCAACGTTAATAGACTTCCACAGACAAATACGAAAGCTGCGCTTCGGAAGCCACGCGCGTGAGTCGCATTTGAACCGCAGGATATATGAGCTAAGCAATCACCCCCAAAGCGGCGACGATTTCTGCGATTAACGCCCATTCTTCTAGCAATAGCGCGGAGTGATCCCCTTCCGCCTAACGATAAATGGTCGTCAAATTGACGCGATTAATCGTGTCATTGTGACGCATAATTTCGGTGCAGACATAGCGCTTAGCAGTGCTGCACTGCCGCGATCAGACCGCTGACGACCCCACGCGGACCTCGGAGCTCCAGTTTTAGAACGCTTGCTTCCGGCCCAACCCGACCGTGAAAATAGTTCTAGAGGCCACACACACAGGTACAGTGCTCCGCAGTCATTGCCCGCATCAAAGATCCCGCCGTCATCCAACGCATTCTCGAGCATCTCGACCGGCGCGATGCACAGCCGACGCGAGCCGACATCTTGTTTTTCGGGTCTACGCGGATTCATGTGGGTAAATTCTGAATTAGACCAAGTGTAAACCATTGAAATCATGTAGACATTCAGAGATTTCGTATGGGGTGAAAGTGGTTTCATTTTGTGGGTAGGCTAAGGCCATGAAGAATCCCAAGTCGATCCGAGCGCTGTTTGCGTTCCCTGGTTTTACCGCCGCATCGAAATTGGTGGGCATGTTTGGTGATCGGTATGCCCGTGTGATCCAACTCAAGAGGCGAAAAAAACAGCGATCTGTTCTCACTGTGCTCACCGGTGCCGCGGGCGTTACGACAAGAAGGTGCTGCGAGTACGAGACCTGTCAGTTGCCGGATGGCGAATCTACCTGGAGTTCGAACGCTGGCGTGTCAGTTGCCGGAGGTGCGGCGGCGTGCAGGTAGAACATCTTGACTGGCTGGCAAAGAACCCTCGCTATACGCAGCGCTTTGCCATGCAGGTGGGCAAGCTGTGCCGGGACATGCCGAACCAGGCTGTCGCCGAGAGGGAACGCCTGCACCACAGCACGGTGAAAGACCTCGATAAGCTGTACATGCAAAAGCAGGTTGAGCTGGCGGGCATGCCAGCACCCCGGGCCATCGGTATTGATGAGATCTCCATCCGCAAAGGACATAACTACCGGGTCATCGTCAGTGACCTGGATCGGGGGCGTCCTATCTGGGTCGGTGGTGAAGGTCGCAAAGAGGCTGACATCGACCTGTTTTTCCAGGCATTGGGCGAGAACAAGAGCGCTCGCATCGAACTGGCGGCGATGGACATGTGGAAGCCGTTCCGTAACTCGGTCATGAACAACGCACCGCAGGCGCGGATCATCTATGACAAGTTCCATATCATGCGCCACCTCTCAAAGGCTCTCGATGAAGTCCGGCGCCGTGAATACAAACGTCTCCGCGGCAAGGACAGGAGTTACATCAAAGGCCAGCGATATACCTTGCTCTCGCGACGCGAGAACCTGAATCTGGATGGCAGACGAGCCCTGAAAAAACTGCTCCAGGCCAACCGGCGTCTGAACACCGCCTACGTCCTCAAGGAAACCTTCGGCCAACTCTGGGACTACCGTACCGAGCGCGGCGCGCGTGCCTTTTTCGAGCGCTGGAAGGACAGTCTGAAATGGCAGCGATTGGCGCCGTATCGCAAGTTTGCTGAGCTGATTGAATCCCATTGGGATGGCATTGCTTCCTATTGTGATGCTAAGAATAAAGTCAGTCTTGGATTGGTCGAAGGGGTCAACAACAAAATCCGGGTCCTGCAACGACGCGCCTATGGCTATCGTGATGAGGAATTCCTCAAACTGAAAATCATTGCGGCATTTCTTCCGCCACTACCCAGAAATGCCAATATCAACCCACACGTTTCCGCGTAGACCCTGTTTTTCTTATACTCCAGCAATTCCGCCCTACGAGGCGAGCGGAATTCACGTCTACGCGGAGTGAAATGCGGAAAGTGGCCGGCCCATTCATGACTTCAAATAGTCGTGGATGACTTCACCATCTTCCAGGGTGAAGTCTGAGCTGTAATAAAACCCTTCGATCACCTCGACGACGGGTATCTCCGCATAATGATCGCATGGAGAGCGACCGAACTCGATCGTGGCCGGCCCGCGATAGACCTTGTCGGGTACAAAATTGGTGAGCTCGGTCAAGGTCAGCTGATTGACGTCCGGCGGCGCACCATTCTTGACCGATGGGATGAATTTCCAGTTCACATACTTCGTGGTACCGCCCAGCGCACTCGCATCGACAAGTTCGTTCAAGACGACGTTTGCGCGCACTAATTCAACACCGCCGCGCCCGACCCGCGCCTGCACCACCGCGTCGTTCTCATCGACCTCGATGGTCCCCATCTTTTTGGGCCAACCCCAGATTTCCCGTCCGCCGCAAATCGCCATATCGTTGTCCAGTATGAGAAACAACGTGTAGTTCACGGGTTTTTCTTTGAACCTGGCGTGTGCACACAGCGTCGCTTCTCGATAATGACCGAACCCCGTGGCAAAAAAATAGCTGGTCAACATAAACATCAAACCGTCGGGATCGGGAACCAGCTGCTTCGGGATCCATCTGGAAATGACCTTGGGGTCGCTCCTGAACGTCACGTGTTGCGACCAGTTGCCGCGGTATTCCATGGGCGGCGCGAAATACAGGGGCGACATGTAGGGCATGCTGTAGGCTTGCCTGGGGTCGGCACTCGTTCTGATGGTAGGCTTTTTCCTGGTTGCCACTTTTTTGTCCTCCTTAATCTTCAGGTGTGAACCGAGGCGGTGTGAATCAGCTGACGATGTCTGCCGTTCAGCATGCAGGCTCTCGTGTCGGGTGATCAGCCATCCGAATAGCCACGCCGCTTTTTGTCGGTGTCGGCATAATCGCTCCTCGTTTGAATTTTTCGCACTAAACTATGTGCTGCAACGCTTATTGTGCCCGGTGCCGCACATGGCGACCAAAAAATCTGCGAGCGCGATGCCAAAGCATCAGGATTCTCATTGCATGCCGGGGTTGCATTGAGCCCTGGGAAAAACAGAAACTCGAACGACTGTGCCGCTACTACTAATGTCACTTAGTGACACAAAAATTTGAGCGCGTTTTCGATCACTCCCCGATTTGCGTAACAATACTGTTCTTTTCACACGCCCTCGGCCGTAAGCCGAAGTGGGCTTGGGGCACGAAGCTCGAAGCAACAGAACGACCGCTAACGACCGCTATGGAGAGAATTGCAGACAAAACGCTAATCAGTGCTGCACTGCGGCGAGGAGGCCGCTGACGATCATTGCGGACATCAGCGGCAGCGAAGGAAGAGAACAGTCAAATGCCGGGGCAGTGTTAGGCATCATCATTACTATCGCTAAACGCTCCAGTCTGGATCATAAAGATTACGCTAAGTATCCACGTCCCAACGAATAACACGACCAGCAATTCTGTACCGTATAAGACTACTATGGAGACGGATTCCTCGGGCTTGTATTTCGCGAAATATTCAATGATCGCTGTTTGATTTATTTTCAACGATTCGTGCGAAGAAATGCACGGATATGGCGAGAAAATCGCGTATAAAATTGTGATCGCGAACGCTTGGAACCGTGAAAGTTCACGCCAACTAAATAAGCGGCAACAACATACGCAAACATTACACCTATGTAATTCATCGCGTGGTAGCCGACCGAATCGCGAGAGGTGACGATTAAATCTAAGTATTCGTATTCAGTCATGAATTCGTTGCCGCCTAATGAAGCTCAGCCGCGCTTTACGGCAACCGACCGGAGCGGCAGCGAAGGGAGCGCGCGAAAAGTGCTGCTCGCGTTTAGACAAGCAGAGAGCCTTAAGCCTAAGAAAACGCACCTGCTAACTCTTCTAGCTTATCTTCCTCTTCGCTCGATATCTTGCCGATACCGAGAAACCCGCCGGCTGACTCTGCGACCGTGCGCGCGCGACCTAGTAGCTCTTGCTTGAGTTGATCCTTGGCCCCCGCATCCATCGTACTCGCAAGCGCCGAGACATAGTCTTTCCAAGCTGAAAGCACTTTATAGCTCGGTCGTGTGGCCAGCCATCCGTCCAGCAGGACCGCGCTTTCACCGCTGAGGCCTGCATCTTCGGCGGCGGACAGAATGGCGCTGCGTTCGCTATCGTCCATAGTGCCGTCCGCCCAGGCGACTTCTACTAGTGGGACAAGGGCTAGCGCTGCCAATGTATCACTGCCGATGTTGAGCACGACAAGGTGTTCGAGCACCGTGTCATCCGTTATGCCAGACGCGGCCGAAAGGGCCTCCTTCTTGTTCTTCGCTTCCTCTTTTTCTTGTAGCGCCTTGCGGAGTTTTTCGTTTTCCTTGGCGAAGAATGATTCCTCCAATGCTCTTCTGCGATCACCGAGAAATTTGTCGTTCATGTGTGCGTTCCTCTGCTATTCATGATTCAAACCTCGCTTCTATAACGAGTCGGTAGCATAGCGGTTGAGGCTAAGACAGTGAACGTTCGCTCCTGCTCAAGATCAAAGTCGCCCAAGCAATAATGTCTACAGAAGCAGGATGGCCGCTTTCAAGGGCATTCCAGACATAATCTTTGAAAGTGCTGCACTGCCACGTGGAGACCGCTGACGACCGTTTGTGCTCATTGGCTTTCGCGGTGGTGTACGTCCGTTAACGGGCGATCTATAGTCGTCTCGTTCCGGATTGCAACAGGTTCCTGGCGCAACGATAACCCGCGTGTTACTGCGGCCTTTCCACAAGCGGCGACCGTCAAATATCCAGCTCAGTAGAGCGAACGGTCGGTTACACTGGGTAGCGACTCGATTCATTGTTGAAAATCGGGATAAACAGCGTTTGTTTTTGCTATTCTTGGTGAAACTCGGATGTCACCGATAGATGGTTTTGGTGCTGCGTAGGTTTATGGTAGTGTCAAAATCGGTTATCGAACACGATCACTTGTCTAAGACAATGCGCCGGCAAACTCATTGCATTTTAAAGAAGACGTCATCCGATATCATCTGTTGATATCAGCAGCCTCATGGTCGCGGCTGCTGATAGTTGCTATCGCGATGATCATGATGCAAACGACCCTGGCCGCACCAACCCGAGATGGCGTACTCGCGTGGTTGGAAGAATATCGCTACGCACACGATGGCCCAATTGCGGGAACGATCGTCGGGGTCGAGGATCTCGAACTACTAAGACCCTTCGTCGTCCCTGGTTTTTTCGACGACCTACAGTTTCCCGAAGTCGCCGTTGAAATCGAAGCGCCCTACCACTTCGGAGCACCGGCGACGTACCAAGAAGCGACTGTAAACGGAGGCGATCGCGCCAGCCTAGGGGTCGACGGCGCACTCGAAAATTACGCTGCCGGCTTGCCATTCTCGCACGCCCGGATTGCCGCAGCCTCACCCGATGATGCAGGCCAGATGGTTGCGTGGAATCACATCCAGCGCTGGCAGTACTACGGTTACAAAACGGCTGGGATTAAGATCAACTTGGTGCGCCCGACGGCCGGCGGCGAGAGTGCCGTACTGACCCCAGGGCTCGAAGGCGGTGGCACAGTCGATCGCTTCATGATGATGTCCTACCAGCGGGCGTATCTCAGCCATATTGCGATGCTTCCGGATCAACAATACCGGTTCAATCTGGATGACGCTAAGCGGCTACTATGGAAGGATTTCTTCGAGTTCGTCGAACCGTTCGATGTCAAGGGTACTAAGTTCGTGGTCGAGCGCGCCTTCGCTAACGAAGACGACCAGGTGAATTCCTATCTTCCGACGCAGCGGCGCGTGCGGCGACTGTCCGCAAAGGAACGCGCGGATTCGTTCATGGGCACCGATTTTACGCTCGACGACTTCGCCGTCTTTTCAGGGCGCGTGTTCGATTTCAAATGGACCTACATCGGGCAAAAGTCGATATTATTCGTCGCGAATTCGAAACACGAAAGCGCCAGATTTTATGGTCCCAGCAGCCGCATCCCGAACGACCGCTGGCAGGTACGGCCGTGCTATGTGGTCGAGTTGACCCCGGTGTGGGAGGACCACCCCTACGCTAGCCGCATCATGTTCATCGATATGGAAAACTTCGAGGCTACGTTCGCATCGATATTCGAAAAGGGCGGCAATCTGTGGAAATCGCTATATACCGTCGTCAAGGCACCACAAGATATGCGGGGCAGGTCGGCCGCGGAAGAGAAGAGCGTCGTGATCCGGCGCGCGTCAATTTCTATCGACCACAAGAACGACCGTGGGTCGGTGGGAATTGGGCTGCCCACATCACATCCGACGATGAGTGCATCGAAGGTCCGCCGGACCTTCGATGTTTCGAATCTTACAAGCGGGCGTTGATCGAACTAGAAAAGCCCACTGGACTTCATCGCCCGGCTGGCGGCCCTGGTGCCGAAACTGCGGGTCGACCTGACACGCTTCCATGGGGTTTTCGCGCCGAACAGCAAATACCGTGCGTTGGTGACGCCGGCCAGGCGGGGCAATTCCAACGGGCAGCATATCCGAGGGTGTTGGTGGCGTGAACGTCCGCAGCTGGCCTATTCTGTTGAAAAAGTCGTACGGCATACGATTTCGATATATTTGGGGGTCGTCAAACCATTACCGGAGTGCCGATCGTCGCTTATAGGCGATCCTGAGCGGTCGGTTTTTCTGCGCACGTCGCGACCGACGGCGAATCGGACTTTTTCAACACAATAGACCCTTTGCAGCCACCCATATAAATTTATTCAACTTACTGGGTGAGGGATCCGAGAGTCTCCCAGAGCGCCCGCGAAGAAGGTTGTACAATCCATTTCAACGCACAAAGGAGGAATCACCATGTCAGAACGACACAGCGAACTTTACGCAATCACACTGAAATTCCTCGACGCATTTAATCGTAACGATCTCGATGACGTCATGTCATTTTTCTCCAATGACGCCGTTTATGAAGAGCTGCATGGCAAGATTAACGATGGCAAGGACGCAGTTCGCGAGGCCTTTGCTCCCCAATTCGACGGCAAGTTCGGCAAAATGGAATTCATAGAAGACGACACCTTTATTGACGCTGACGCCGGCAAGATCATGAGCGGTTGGGATCTGCATATGGAAAAGGACGGCGCACCAGTGGTGTTGAAAGGACTTGATTTGCTTTACTTCGAGGGCGATAAAATCGTACGCAAGCAGACGTTTGTGAAGCAGAAAGATCCATTGTAAGAGCGACGCTGTGTAAGGCGGAGCCGGTTCAACTCGATAAATAAATGGGGCCAGAGTAAAAATTGGCAGCGAGCATGATCGAGTTCGATATTGGTCGAGAGCCGCCGCTCGTCACGCTCACGTCGCCAAACGCTAATGGACGACCGCTTCCGAGGTTATTCCAGACGTAATCTACAACAGTGCTGCACCGCCGCGATCAGGCGGCTCACGACCCTAAGGCTACATCAGCGAAGCTGCAGCCGTGCGAATCGATTTGTTGCTGGTTAGAGTACTTTAACAATTAACCCGAATTGAACAGAGGGACTCGCAATGCTGCTCTACTTGTACAGGTTGATTAGTTGATGAGTTAGTTCGGTGGAGAAAATTTTATGACTACGCCGATGTCCCAGGACCGGTTCTATTTTTTCTCATTCATTGTCATGGCTATTCTTTGTCTTGGCGGCTTCGTCCCGAGCTTTTTTCTAAGACCCCGGTTCTTTGATGATCCCCTGCCAGTATGGATGAATTTTCATGGCGTCCTGTTTACGCTCTGGTATTTCGCGGCCATTTTACAGGCATGGCTGATCTTGAAAAATAGACGAGTCCTGCATCGAGAGTTAGGCATTGTTTCGGCATTTATTACGATCAGTGTATTTATTCTCACCTATGTGGCGGTAGCCTATCTAACCGGCACAGGTGGGCATATCACGGGTGGTGCGCGATTTAATATTATTCTGACCTCAGCATTTACCTGCTGCGTTGCCGTCGGCGTTTATTTTCATCGAAAACCTGAGGTACATAAGCGTTTGATGATTATGGCCGCAGCGCTATTAACTGTGCCTGGCTTTGATCGTTTGATTCGAAATATCGTTCAGCCCAGCTTTCCCACATTTACAACGAAAAACGCACAAATGATCGTCCTGTTTTTCGCAGCGGTTTTTATAGGCTTCATGATCTACCGGGATTTTAGACAACTCAAACGACTGTCACTGGGCATAACGTTAGGTTTTGTCTGTTTTTTTGTGGGCGGCACGTTTGGTAGTTTGTTTGTAAGCACAGAGATGTGGGCTGCGATGGTGGCATCCTTTGCATCATCTGCCACTGCAGGAGTTCATGTCCCACATTAGATATTTAAGCAATAGATAAAGACCAGCGTGCCCGCGCTTTGCCCCTTAGGGGCTGCCGGGTCAAGGTCTTGCTTTTTGCTTCAACTCGGCGACCGCTATTGAAGGTACTGCAGACGTAATCCTTACTAGTGCTGCACTGCCGCGATCAGGCGGCTACCGACCCGAAGCGGTCTTCGCGAGTTTTTACACTGACCCCAAATACGCCGTGAGCATCCCTGGGAAGTAAAAGTCTCGTGTGCCAAGATGGGGTCTATCTAATCGGGTGCATGTAATGGACCAGCTCAAAGACATGACGAACCACGTCGCGGCAGATACGGAGGCAGTTTCATCGGCCTATGTGCCTCCCCTCGAACTCACAGAAGGGCAGCCACCGCCCATCGCCGCGAACGGAGGCTTGTCCTACATGTCGTTCGATCAGGATGGCGATGCGGGAACGGCGGCGGCGACAGAGGCGGCGCTCCTCCAGATTGCCGAGGGGGAGGGGCAGGCAATCATCGA
This sequence comes from Gammaproteobacteria bacterium, assembly GCA_963662545.2. GTDB lineage: Bacteria > Pseudomonadota > Gammaproteobacteria > JAYYZW01. The sequence goes on along the minus strand of CAXXLL010000002.1, from coordinate 735,728 downwards.
CATGCTCGACAACGCTCCCCCCGGCCCCATCGAGACCAAGTGGGGCGTCGGATTTCGGACCTACTCGGAGTGCGTGGAACATATTCGGGCGAGCGCCATCGAATCCCCTGAAGGCGGTCTGGCGGTTCCGCTTCGCTACACCATCCACGAGCGGCCGTCCTACACCATCGTCACGTCCAACGCATTCTGGCGCGACCACGCGCGCGACGCCGAGGCCAACGCGTTGCGTAAGGAAGAGGAAGACATCGAGCGGCGACGCCTCTATTTCCCGCAGGTGATGCGCGACGCGCGACGAATCGAGGAGTACTACCCTGGCCTCTCGCCCTATAGCCCCGAGTGCATGGACAAGCTCGGAGTCTCGTTGGCGCACTGCGAGTCCAAGTGCGAGAACTTCTACGACGCTGCCGAGGTGGAGCGGGTGTTCTATCCCGAGATGGAAAAGCTCCTCTTGGAATTCTTCCCGGGCGCGACGGATGCGCTCGTGTACAACCACGACGTGTTTGACAAGGACTATGCGGGCGACCGCACGGAGGACCAGGATAACAAGAATCCGGGCGTGAACAACTTCTACGCCAACATCGTACACAACGACCTGAACGACAACAGCGGCCGTGTCCGCTGCCGCGAGCTCCTTACGAGAAACCTGCGGAACTTCGGGCGCGAACAGCACTATACGGAAGAGCAGGCCGACGCGAAGATGTCGCGGCGGTTCATGTCGATCAATCTTGCCAAGCCGATGGAAACCGTGCGTCAGAACCCCTTCGTGCTCTGCGCCTGGCCCTCGTTCGCCGACCAGCCCTACATCACCAGCTATCGCGTCTACGACGACCGCGTTGGCGAGACTACTCGCTTCACCTACAGGCCCGACCACGAGTGGTACTGGCTTCCGCAGCAAAAGCCCACCGAGGTCTCGATGCTCAAGTGCTACGACTCCGTCACCGACGGCTCCGTCTCGCGCTGGTCCTTCCACACGGCCTGTGTCGACACGACCGCGCCCAACGACGCTCCCTGCCGCAAAAACGTTGTCGTGCGATCCTTTGTGTTCTTCTAAGGAGAGAAAAAGACGCGGCGGCAAGGTTGAGGGCGTTTCAACCGACTCGATAATTGGCGCGGTGTTGGAAAGGATCCCAACGGAAGGTCGATAATGACCTGCAATTCGGCCCAAAATGATGACTCCCCATCGTGGACGCCTATCGGAGTTTTTGCATCGCGCCGCCGACTGAGGTCCGCACGCTCTTCCGAGGCATCTCCGCATTTGGCACCATGGAGCGGTAACGCCTGGCTCCAGCAGGAGCATTATCCTGCTACATTTAGATGTCCACGAAACTGAGGCAAGACCACATAGCGGACTATTGTTGCAATTCATAAAAACCTTGCCAGGATAATTCGGCGGCCGGGGTAGCCTGCTTATCCGTCGTGCGTGTCGATACCGCCGCGCTCGCCTATCGGTTTCGGGTCGCGTTCCGCTTTTGGTTCGCGCTACACTCCATAACCTCAGGTATAAGAACAAGAGGAAATCTCATGACGACGCTCACAGAAATTGTCCAACGCGGCTGGGATGCGGTAGCCGAAGGCGATATGGATACTTTGGTCGCGGATTACACAGAGGACATGATTTTCGTCATGCCCGGTCAAACAGACCTGATTGAGGGCATTCCGGGTTTTCGTGCCGCCGTTGAAAATTTGGGCGCGGCGGTGCCAGCTGGTTTCGAGATAACGGGCCTGCGGCATATCGAAGAAAATGACGAGGTCGTGACGATCTGCTCGTGGAAGTCCGCAAAGGTCGAAGCTTCGCAACTTGCGGCACTGTTTCGATTTCGCGGTGACAAGATTTATGAGGAGCGTTGGTTCGTAGACACCCAACAATGGAGAGGGGCATTTTAAGTCGAGGCGGGCTCTCTTATTTCAGCTACGCAAGCGCCTGCCTGAAATTGGGTTATATAGTCTGCAAATGGCCGACTGTTGCCGCTCTTCATAGTCGCGCTCCCTAACGCTATTGGACGACCACTTACGAGAGGATTGCAGACGTAATCTAAAATAGTGCTGCGCTACCGCAATTCGGCGGCTATCGACTGCGGTTTCAACCGATCGACGCAACGCATTGGCTAAATTGTTCGGCTGGTTCGCCGTTCGAGAGGGTAGACGAGCATGGCGCGCGAGGGCAACTGGCGAGTTCCTTGGCGTTGGCTGCTGCTGTTGCTCGTGCTGGGCGCTGCCGGTACCTACGTTTACGTCTTCGAGCAGGCCCGTATCGTTCGGCTGGTTCGCCGGCGCTTCGAGAGGGTAGACGAGCATGGCGCGCGACGATCGCTTTCAGCAGTTTGAGTTCGCCGACACTACGCCCGAGCGCAAGTGGCGAGTTCCTTGGCGTTGGCTGCTGCTGTTGCTCGTGCTGGGCGCTGCCGGTACCTACGTTTACGTCTTCGAGCAGGCCCGTATCGAGAAGATGCTGAAGGGCACCCCGCTGGAACGGCCCCAGACCGTGACACAGGCTTATAAATGGCGCGACGTGCAGGGCAACTGGAACATAACCGACACCCCCCCGCCCGCAGGCACCGAGTACGAGACCCTGCGCACCCGCTCTGACACGAACATCGTCCCCGCGCTCCCGACCGAATGAACTGCAGGTACCGAGGACTGGCTTCGAGCGCGACGCTTAAAACAATAGGACGACCGTTATGGAGCGCATTGCAGACGCAATTTAGAGCGGTGCTGCATTGCCGTGATTAGGCCGCTGACGACCCATCAACGGGACCGAAAGAGTGATAGGCATAGGCCTACTTTCCTTCAGTCACCCTGCCGTGGATCAGGGACACCGAGGGTCACCGCATCGCTCCTGGCGGTCGGCACTTGTCATCGCCGACGAAATGAAAGCTATAGCCAGGCGCGGGGTTTGTGCGCCTTTTTAGGGTGCGTTTTCCTTCGGCCCTTCCTCAAGCATACCCGTATGACTTTCCACGGGTCCTAATCTGCTTATCTCAGTTTCGACGTGATTTCGAAAGTCGTTGTCGTAAATGTGGGCGATGGCAGCCCATGTCTCCCTTATTCCGATTTGAGTATTGAGCAAAATTGACATTCCTTTATCCCATACAGTGAAAACATCCAAATCGAGAAATTTCTTCTGTTTATTAGAATATTGGTAATGCCACATATTCAAGTAGCTCGTATACAAATATTGAAGTTGAATTTGTTCGGAAGGCTCAAGAGAAGTGTAATCGTCATTAGCTCGGGCGATTAGGGTCGCGAGCTGCGGATCGTTCGAAACATTTGTGTTTAGCGCTACTGTGGTATCGACTTGTTGCTGGTGTGTTGCGCTCTGCGTCGCTGCGGTGTTTCGACGTAATTCGATAACGAGGTAGACGAGTGTCACAACGATGGCTACCGCTGCGACTACTTCCGCAAATACGCCTATTGTTTCCCAGTTCATTTTTTTGCCCCCTAAATGACGAATCGATAGCATATTCCTGAAGGAGACGACGGCGCATGCCCACCAGCCATAGTCGCGCTTTCGCAAGGCGTTTAATGCAGTTCGACGACCGCTTCCGAGAGCATCGCAGACGTAATCTAGAGCGGTATTGCGCTGGCGCGATCAGGCCGCTGACGACCCGAAGGCGACATTCTTGGCATTATATTAGCTGGTTGAGTATTCCGCCTTTATGCTGCCCCCACCAGTTCATTGAGGGGAAAGCATCATGGAGGTATTGTCACGTTAAACGACGATTAGGCATCTATAAACACAAATAATTAAAAAGGACAGGTTTTGTTTCTCACCCAAGCCGCCCCCGGCCACCGTGCGGCCCATCACCTGCCACCGGCGACTCAGCATCGAGCGATTTTTGAAATGAACGGCACCCCGCGCCAGCAATCGGTGCTGGTCCATGTTGTCGTACCGGGCAAAACACACCTTGGCACCCTCATAACGGCCGCTTTGTCAACGGCCGCCTGTGAGGTTCGACACATCGAATATCCGCCTCACCCGAGAGGGCGACACCGCCTCGTATCGCGACTGAGTTCCTGGCGGTTCGCGCGAGACCGTGGTCGTGTTGTTGTGTAGATCGATGGCCACCAGGGCGGACCAGCGGTGTACGGACTCTTCCGCGTTCGGCTCGGTACCGGCCGGCACATCTGCGTGTTCGTACGCCGTATACACGATTTTCCATAAGGAATCACCCCGGTCGAAGATCAACGACACCACCGTATTGAACGAATCGGCGTCGATAAACTGGACGCGACGGCCGTAAGGGTGCCCTTCCCACTTCGGGATGAGTTCAACGACGTAGCACGGTCGCAATTGCCATCGGTCCGATGGAACGTGACTGCGCGGCCCGAAAAACACTGCTTGCTCATGTCGCGACGCGCTGACGTGCATTACGACTTTGCGTCCCAGATATTTCCAGGAATAGTCCAGCACACGACCGGAGAAGCCCTGTAGATCGTCAAAGGTCAGGTCACTGCCCATAAAGCTATCGGATCGTTCCTTGACCGATAATCGTCGTACTCTCCGTTCATTCGGCAGGTAGGAATACATCTGATCACCGAGGTTCGGGTCGAGCGATCGCTCGACGACAAATTTTGAACCCGCCACATCGAAGGGATCTAAAAATTCGATGTACTCTTTCCAATGCAGCTCATCGGTGTTGTCGATGTCCAACCGGTAGTCACCATCAGGTTGATGTGCGAGCTTGTTCAGGTAGACCCGGCGATAGTAGAGCGTCATTGATCGAATTACGTTACCGCCGCCCTCCATGCCGGCGGTGTGCCGGTCGCCCGATGCGTTCGGCTCGACATAGCTCATCAGAATGTCGGTTTCGTAACCGTAATGTTGCCACCGGAATATGTGGCTCCAGGCAACCATATAGCCCGCTTTTTCTGGTGGTGCGGCGTCGATCGCAGCTGCCGAGAATGGGCGTCCCGCGGTATAGGATCCGATCGCGCCGTCCGGACCGATGCTCGCGGTGCCTTCGAATCGCTCTGTCGCCGCGCGGTAGCTTTTGTGCGGAAGGTAGTGTTCGGTTTCGGCGATCTCGACTGACAATTCGGAGAAATCGAATTCTTCGGCAAAGCCCGGCGGAAGGTAGTGCCGGAGTTTCGCCAGATCCCGTACGCCATAGACACCCGGGGCGATGCCGTCGACAGGTGCGGCTGCATCGGTTTGCAGCCAATCCCTCACGTCCTGATACGAGACCTCGCTACCAGAGACAGACAACGCCCAAGTCATAAACACGCAGATGACAAACGACTTCATATAGTTCAATCGGGACATCGGAACTTCTTCGGCGAAGCGACACCCGCCAATCGCAAACGTACCAGGGCAAGCGTTCAAGAGGTCGGATCCTTTGAAAACCTCATTCGGTGTTCAAGGATCCTGCCCCTTGAATTCAGTGGGCTATACCTTTACGTCGGCTTCTGGCCGCTTCTGCTCACATATAATCGTGCTCTCTGACCAAACTCACCGACCACGTCAACTTTACTCAGAAAATGTAGGAGTTATTCGTCCTCGTATGTTCATCCCTGCCCGAAATCGTCCAGATTGAGCGTGCTGGGGTAGAAGCGACTTATTCGTTCCATACTCATTTCGACCCGAATATACACTTCGCGGATTATGCTTCAATTATAGAATCTATACACCATAGCGCCCGGTTCACGAAACCACGGGCGTTCATTCACATGAGGAGGGTACTGCCATGGCGAACGACTGGAATTTGAGCGGACAGTATTTTGAAAGTTGCAATTGCGAAACGGCCTGTCCGTGTGTATTTCTCAGCAAGCCTACCACCGGCGAATGCGAGGTCTTGATAGCCTGGCACATCGAAAAAGGCAGTTTCGAGGGCATGTCCCTCGACGGATTGAATGTTGCCCTGGCGGTGCATTCCCCCGGCCATATGGCGGAGGTCAAGTGGAAGGCCGCGGTCTACCTAGACGACAAGGCCAATGACCGACAGCGGGAGGCCCTGAAGCAAATATTTGGAGGCCACGCCGGCGGTCATCCGGCCATACTGGCATCACACGTAGCGGAGATCGTCGGACTGGCTTCGGCACCCATGGAATTCACCATCGACGGTAAGCAACGCCGGCTACGCATCGGTAGCTTTGCGGAAGTGGCCATTGAAGCCATCGAGGGACAGGGCGGGCAGGATGTCACCATCACCAACCATCCCCTGTGCATAGCCCCGGGGGAATCGGCGGTAGCCGCCCGCTCCAGCAAGTTGAGCTACAAAGATCTGGGCTTTAACTGGGAATTTTCGAACAAGAACGGATTTTACTCCGCCTTCTCCTACCAGGGCCCTTGAGGCAATGGCCGCTTGTTGGTCTTGCCTCAGTTTCGTGGACACCTAGATGTAGCGGGATAATGCTCCTGCTGGAGGTGGGTCATGACGCGAAGAAAGCGATACAGCACCGAGTTCAAGCGAGAAGCGATGAGACGATGCAATGAACCGGGAGTAACGGCGGCACTGGTAGCAGAGGAGTTGGGGATCAGCACACGTCAGCTACGGCGCTGGCGAGACGCGGTTGAGGAGCACGGCGTTAGTGCGTTTCCCGGTGAAGGTTAAGGCGCGAGATGAAGAACTCGCGCAGTTGAAGCGTAAACTCGCCAAGGTTGAACAGGAACGAGATTTTTTAAAGGAAGCGGTGGTTTACTTTGCCACGGAGTCGATATGAGATATGCGCATATCCATCGACACCGCCGACTCTATCCCATCCGTTTGATGTGCCGCCTGGCAGGTGTGTCATCGAGCGGCTACTACGCTTGGCGTGGGCGGCCGGAGAGCCAACACGCACGGGATGACCGCGCCTTGCTGAAAGCGGTACGGCGTGTGCACGTTGCTAGTGACGGCACCTATGGGAGTCCCAGGATAACGAGTGAGCTACGCGTCTTGACGTTCTGTCCCGGGCTGACACACGACAATTGTGCGGCGCGGTGATTTAACATCCGCGCTGTGATGCATACACTGGACAAGCGCGCCGGCCAGGACTGGCGCCTCAGATCAGGTGCTTCGCCTCGCCGAGGCACGTTTCTATCAGGACTTTCCGAGGAGGTCGTTTCATGCAAACTCGTAATATAAATCCCACGCCCTGGCTCCAGGCTTTCAACATAAACCATGGGGTAGAAGTGACGGGCGGCGAGCGCACGCTCTACCTTTCTGGCCAGACGTCAACCGCGGCCGACGGCACGCCAATGCACCCGGGCGATTTCGCCGCGCAGTTCAAGTTCGCCTGGGCCAATCTGAAGGACGCGCTGGCAGAGGCAGGGATGACGCCTGGCAATGTCATTCGTCTGAACATGTACACCACTGATGTGGACGGCTTCATGGAGGCGGCCGGTGAACTTCTCGGGATCGTCGCGGCGGACGGGTGCAAGCCCGCGTCCACGCTCCTCGGGGTGACCCGCCTCTACGACCCAAGCATCATGATCGAAATCGAAGCAACGGCCGTCGCCTGAGCTGTTTGAAGAGTATCAGCAGAAACCCACTTCGGCGGGTTTCTTTTTTCCGGCCTTCGGTGTCCGGTCCTGGCCGGGAGGCGCCTGCACGAGTTGATAAAGCTCTGTCAGGGACGAACGGCGGCTATCCGGCGCCTTTCGGTCATAATAAAGGGGACGAAGGAATCAAATTTTGCCAACTGGTTGATTTTGAGTCCCTCCGTTCCCTTTATCCTTAAATAAATCTGACACCTTTTGTCCAACCCGCAGGAGAGAACGGTAATGGACCTGGCTGAACTGAATTACCTGGTCGAGTGCGATTGGCTTGCCGCGCACCTCGATGCGCCTGAGCTACGGATCGTTGAATGTACCTCGCAGCTACCCAATTATTTCGAGCCGACGGCGGCAGAGGGACTGGAAATGACCAGCGGCCGACCGTTGTTCGATGAGGTGCACATTGCGGGCGCCACCTACGTCGATTTACTGCACGAACTCTCCGACCGCTCGCAAACCAATTTCATGTATGCGATGCCGTCCGCTGACCGCTTCGCACAGGTGATGTCAGCCATCGGGGTCGGCGACGGTACAGCAGTAGTGCTCTACGACCGCGGCATGAATTCCTGGGCCGCCCGAGTGTGGTGGATGCTGCGCTGTTTCGGCTTCGATAACGCGGCCGTTCTCAATGGCGGATGGACGACATGGAGCGCGCGGGGATTGCCGACCTCAACCGTGGCGCCCGACCATCCGGCCGCGAAATTTACTGCGCGCCCGCGTACGGGTCTGATCGCCAGTCCAGTCGCGATGACGTGCTCACGACCATCGGCGATGGCGCAGCATGCCTGATCAACGCCCTCGACCCGGATGAGTTCGCCGGGCGTCCGCCGCAGCGCTATGCGCGCCCCGGCCGCATCCCAGGCAGCGTGAATGTGCCGTTTTCGACGACCGTCGACCTCCCGACACAATACTTCGCAGATGATGCGGCGCTACGGCAGCAGTTCGAAGACGTCGGTGCTCTCGACAAAGAGCGCGTGATTGCGTACTGCGGCGGGGCAATAGCGGCGAGTAACACCGTTTTCGCGCTCACCCGCCTGGGTGTCGAAAATGTCGAACTCTATGACGGCTCGCTGACGGAATGGACGAGCGATCCTGATCTACCCATGGAAACCGGCTGAATAGAAAAACGGGAAGGAGAGAGAATGAATGGGGACAGATTTATGTGACTCCGTCCGGTCCGCTTCTGGCTTTGCGGACATCAGCGGTAGCGACGGAAGGGCAGGCAACCGTTGGCTAGAATACTTAATAGTTGATAACGCCCAATCTGTTTTGCCATTACATAGCCCCTGTTTTAGGAACGAGCTTACATTTTCTGGCCTTACCACCTGACTTTAGGAGTATAGGTGTGAAGACGATGATAGTGAGCCAGTTCCCCAATAAGGTGAGCCACAGGAATATGTCCACACAATCAAAGGCCGCGAACAGTGGGAGTAGGAAGTAGGGCATACCAGCCAGCTCATTACGTAATAGTTCAACAACTAAAGGAAACTTACGTAGCCATGTTGGGTTGAAGAACTCCTTTTCATCATCAACAAATAGGCACAGGACACGGGATAGAACTGCACCAGCAACACCTAGAAACGCCAATGCCCCGCTGCCCATCATGAAGAATAGAGCGCCTAATGAAGCAGCTCCAGTCCATGTGTCGAAGCTCTCACCAAACTTAGTGACCTTATTTGATGCCCGCGCAACGCCACCATCTGCGTTATCAAAGAAACGCCCAATGAAAAAAAGCAGAACACCTAACCAGAGATACTGAGGCATAAGCAACGCCCCGGAAACGGCAGCAATTAGAGTAAAGAGTGTGACTGCATTAGGGTGCACACCAGCGTCCACAAGCGGTGATATAAACCAGCGCTCACACGCCCAACGATCCCATTCATAGAGAGTTTTAACCATTCTTGATCCTTGATTTAAAATCAAATGAGTAGGCAGGAGAATCAACAGTCCAGTTACCTTGATCGCCTATGAGATAGGTACCGCTACCTCTGTTAAATGTATGTTCTACCAGTTCATAATCCTTTGGCTGGTCTACACGCTCGATCTCCTGAACAGTCATTTCACGCTCATATTCACCAAAGCCCTCGGTCCGGTCCATTACGAGTCTCTATCCTTAGTATCTCACCCGATTCTTCCAATCCCTGTCCACAAAACCAAGGGGACAGAATATCCAAGGGGATTGGAAACCTGACAGACCGCATCTGGCCGCGAGGCTAGGTCGTGCGTTTGTACGACGCTTGAAGCAACTCGACGACCGCTATGAAGAGCATTGTAGACGTAATCCTAATCAGTGCTGCACTGCCGCGATCAGGCGGCTGACGACCCGAAGCGGACTTGTTGCGCTGCATTATCCACGTTATTGATTTTTTTGGACCCGAGCGACTCTTCGTGTCGACCGTCTGCACGTTGTACCCCACCATGGCTGCCACGGCCGCTCGTCGCCATCGTCCGGGTCCGTCAGCGATGAGAAAGTCATGGTCAAGCGTACGAGTCGGGCTTTTTGTCAGGCGGCGCGTCGGGTCTCGGTCGGCCCGGCGCTAACACGTGTCAACGCCGGTTGAAAACTGGCCCACCTGGCCGGTTGAAAACTGACCCACCCTGGTGATGAGCAGGCCAGCACGCGCGGAGACCTCAAATATCTCTTGGAAATGGCCGACCGGATTGGCATTTAGTCGGGAATCGTAGGCAGGATCTTAAGGCATGAATGGATACGCAGACGTACTACGGAGCGGCACAATAAAATAAAACCACAGAGATCACAGAGAAATACATTACCTAACGCGATCTCCAAATCGGCTAATGCCCGCGACGACGATGAAGGGGGTCTGTTAGGCTAACCTTCAAGACGATTTCGCAAGGATGCGAATATGTTGCCGTTGCCTGCTGGCAGGGAAGCCAGTGCGGGGGTTGTTGCGTCGGTCTACGAACGCCATCGCCCGGAACGCACCCTCCTTTACCAGCTTGTTGAAGAGCATTATCCCGCGTTCCAGGGCCACTTGGCGGCTCAGGGAACGACATTGCCGGGGTATGTCGAGCGCGAGTTCGACGAGTACCTCAAATGCGGGCGCCGCGAGCACGGCTTCCTACGGGTGCGTTGTGACACCTGCCATGCTGAACGCCGGGTGGCGTTCAGCTGCAAACGGCGTGGCTTTTGCCCCAGTTGCGGGACACGGCGCATGGCGCAAAGCGCCGCCTTGTTGGTGGATGAGGTTTTGCCCGAACAGCCGATGCGCCAGTGGGTGCTCAGCGTACCGTTCCCGCTACGCTTTCTATTTGCCAGTCGCCCAGACGTCATGAGTCGTGTGCTGGGCATCGTCTACCGCACCATCGCCACGCATCTGACCCGGAAAGCCGGTTACACAAAAACCACGGCTTGCGCTGATGCCGTCACACTCATTCAGCGCTTCGGGTCGGCGGTCAACCTGAATATCCATTTGCATGGCGCACATCCCTGTGTGCCACCCTTGCGGGGCAACCTCCGGTTGTGCAAATCGGCTGTCCTGCCGATTTGTCATATGCTGTTCCTCGACGGGTGTATGTTGACGGCGGCAAGTTCCGCTGGGTGAAGGCGCCCACAAGCGCCGAACTCACCCAACTGGTCCACACCATCGCCCAGGGCATCGGCCGCTTTGATGCGTGCCGTCCTTGGCGCGCCCCCTTCGGGCGCACTTCGTGCGTCCAAATTTGCTCCTGGCAAATTTGTCTCGAGCGTCAGGGCTTACTGGAACGTGACATCGAAAACAGTTATCTCGCCGCGGACGCCGTGGAAATGGGGCCAATGGAACAGCTGCAAGGGCATTCCATGATGTGCAGGGAAGCACGAATGCCGCGAAGCGCAGGGACGCGCGAGAGCGGCTACCTACCGCATTGCTGTGGGACCAAATGCTGGGCGCAAAGTATTCACCTTGCAAACCCTGCCCGTCTGCGACCCCGAAGAGCACTATGGCGAGGCGCCCGGCAATGTCGCCGGTTTTTCCCTGCACGCCGGCGTCACCGCCAAGGCCCATGAACGGGACAAGTTGGAACGCCTGTGCCGCTACATCACCCGGCCGGCGGTATCCGAAAAGCGCCTGTCGCTCACCGCGCAGGGCAAAGTGCGTTACGCGTTGAAAACCCCGTATCGCGACGGCACCACGCATGTGGCCAGTCCCGCGCATCCCTGCACGGCATTTTCGAGCCCCTGGACAAATTTGTCGGGAACAAATTTGAACAGCCGAAGGCTGGCCCCGAAGGGGTGACGGGCATGGATGCCCGGAATACTTTATTGCAAGATGGGTGGCGCTGGTGCCCAAGCCCAGAGTGAACCTGACAAGGTTGTATGCGCGCCATCCCTGGCGCGCGCCCAACAGCAAGCACCGTGCCTTGGTAACACCGGCGAAGCGCGGCAAAGTCAACAAGGCCAAAGTATTAGATGAGCCGCCAACGCCCGCCGCGCATCGGGTTTCGATGAGCCTTAAGCACCGCGACTCAAGCGCGTCTTCAAAGCTTCCGCGTCCTGCTCACGCCCCTGACCTACATCCCTGTAGGCCACATCGATATCGAGACCTGCGGTGAATGCGGCGGCATCGTCAAAGTGATTGCCTGCATCGAAGACCCGGTGGTGATCAAGAAGATACTGACTCACCTGAAAGAAAAACCGGCTCCGGAACCGGCGGCGTTGTTGCCACAAAGCAGGGCGCCGCCTCAGGTAGAGCTGTGCGGCTGACACCGGCAATATAAACCAATCCAATCAAGTTGCTGCAACTTTGACGGCGCGGCAGAGATGCTGTTCGCTTGAAGGCAAGCATGGGACGGAAAGGGGCGAAAAGCTGGGGAAAGTTCAGGCACTGGTGGTGGAATTCAGCGCAGATTGTGCAGCGAGCAGGGCGAAGAGTCGGGTGGGCGGCTATTCAGAGGCGGTGGATTCTTGGGGAACCGGAGTTTATGCTTCCTATACTCGAAAAAGACGGAGGCACTGGGGACGCATTTATTTTAGTCCGTCCCTATATCTTCAAAAGGTAAGGAGGAAATAAGTGCGTTCCCTTTTCTGTAGTTGGGGCCGACTTTTAATAATGCCTATCAAACGACACAATGGTCGCACGGCGATGCGACGAAAGATGACTGGCGCTCTAGTCACAATGATTTTCAGCGCAGTCGCAAACGCAGACCGATTGATTTATGAAGATCAGATCGGAGGTTGGATATTCTCATATCCGACTGAACTGGCCGTATCGTCCGATGAAAAGCTGGCTACCTTTGGACGAGGGCCCCAGTTCGGCATGGTCGACCTCGCGACAGGCCGATTATTGGACGGCATCCCCGAGGGCGCTCAATTTGCGGCCTTCGTCGGATCGAAGGATACCGTCGCATTTGATACAGGCGACGGTTGGCAAACGGATATTCCTGGCGCCGCGGCAATCGAGTCGCTACCCAGCAACATCATACAGCGTTGGGACGAAAGCAGAACGCAGGTCGCGTTCTTTCGTGCCGGTCACAGGCGACGGTTGGCAAACGGATATTCCTGGCGCCGCGGCAATCGAGTCGCTACCCAGCAACATCATACAGCGTTGGGACGAAAGCAGAACGCAGGTCGCGTTCTTTCGTGCCGGTCATTACTTCCTACGCCACACCGACTGGAATCACCTAAATGTGGGTACGCCGGAAGCACTCAAAACGATCGAGCTGAATGGTCGCATCGTGGCAGTTGAATGGCTTTCGGATCGCGCACTTGCGGTCGTACTACACGATTTTGAAACTGGATTGGGGTCGCTTGTCGAGGTTGATGTTCCGCTGGGGCGGGTTACCCCGCTTCTAGGGGAACTTGACGCCGCCGCGAATTCAACCTCAATCGGCGTCGATAAGATTGGAGGACTAATTTATCTAAGCCTCGCGAGCGATGGACAACCATCGGTCGAATCGCGGCACGTACCAAATCCTCCCGACAGGGACCTTGATATATACGTGTTCAAGCTCTCGAACCGTTCGCTTCAGAAAATCGTCGATTCACCGTTCGACGATTTTTCTCCCGTCGTCGTAGGAACGTCTTTGTATTGGACCCGCAGTGCTCTCGAGAACGATATCGTAGTTGTACCCTTCAACGGTGGCCGCGCACGGCTGGTCGCTGAGAATGGATCATTGCCTTACTGGTCACCCGATGGAAAACGCATTGCCTACACGATTGGCGATAATCGAGTGATCGACAGCGCCATGTTATACGACGTTGCCGCGGTGAAGGTTGATACTCAGGCGAGAGTCCTCGCGCCACCTGAGATGCTGATCGTTGGCAACCACGAAGACTTTACGCCTGCGTGGTCGCCTGACGGCCGATGGATGCTGTATCACACGCATCGCTGCGACCATTCGGTGCCACATTACCTGCATGGCTGGGGGGAAATTTGTCGCGACGGTCTCGCATTACTGCGCGAAGGCGCGGGAATTGAGGAAGAGATCCATGTGACTCCGCCAACGCTGTGGGAGGTTGGTCTAGCGGATTGGGCGCCTGACAGTCGACGTTTTATCCTATCGTCTTGGCGGCAGGGTGGGCCGACGTTCGTTACCGAATTAGTCCTTATAACGATCGACCCTGAGACGGGCGCTAGGCAGAATGTCGAATGGATCGGGACGCCTGGCGACATCGAGAATGCACGCATGCAATATTGGTCGCCCGTAGCGGACATCATTGCGGTTGAAGATTGGGCGCTCGGAGATGTGCATCGGATAATTCTGCTTGATTTAGAAAGCCGGGAGACGCGTAAGATTGCAGAATTCAACAGCACGACGTTTACTGGTCTAGATTGGTCTCCAGACGGCCGCACCATAGTGTTCTCGGGCCGTATCGATGGTCGATATCAGCTCTTTCGGGTGTCGGCCTCGGGCGGGAAGGTCGAGAAGCTTACGCATTCAATGCGAGGTAATCTTCTAATGCCGCAAGTCTCCCCAGACGGTCGTTGGATAGTTGCAAGCCGGGCTACGACGACCCGGCAGCTATGGTACCGAGATCTGGCATTGCCACATTAACTCCACCTCGACATGTCATTCACGGAGTCGCGATCGTTTGGGAGTTGGTTCCAATCTGCCAAGCGGTGAACACTCGCAACCTGAATAATCGGGCAACGACCTTGAGAACGGCCCGGTCGCCCGCATGCTAAACGCGGCTGGACGTCACGTCTTCCGGCCCGCGCATATTCATTTCATTGTCGATGCCGACGGTTACGTAGCCATTGACGACGCATGTATTTGTCAAGGGTGATAAATATCTCGATTCAGATGCCGTATTCGCGACTAAGGAATCATTGGTTGGTGAGTTCAAGGTCTGCACCGATGGGGCGCTCGGGGAACAAAACGGAATAGAGACGCCTTTTACAAGGCTCGAGTTCAACTTCGGACTGATGCCGCAGCACTAGCGGCAATCTGAAGGCGATAGTGGGCGCTGTGGCGGTTTATGAGAGAGTAGAGGAGCCGGCGACGTCGTCACTCAATCTCCATGATCGCCTCGATCTCGACCACTACGCCGAGCGGCATTGTTGCTGCGCCCACGGCGATCCGCGCGTGTTCTCCGCGCTGGGCGAACACCTCGATAAAAAGCTCCGACGCCCCGTTCACCACCGCTGCTACTTCGATGACGTCAGGTGTGCATTTGACGAAGCCCGAGACCTTCGCGATCTGCTTGATGCGGTCGAGATCCCCATCCAGTGCAACGCGCGCTTGCGCCAGCACGTTGAGCGCGCTCAAACGCGCTGCCGCGCGGCCTTCCTCGATGGTGAATTCCCGGCCGACCGTGCCGACGTAACGCACCTCGCCCTCCCATTGCGGGATCATGCCGGATACGTAGAGCGTGTTGCCGATAATAGACGTACCCTTGATTTTAGCGACCACGGGCTTTTGCGCTTGGGGAAGCGAGATACCGAGTTCTACGAGGCGCTTGTCGATCTGGCCTGTCATAAGGTTTTCTTGAGTTCGGCTTCGCGCGCAAGCGCGCTCCTACGGGAGTTAAACCACGAATCGTAGGAGCCCGCTTGCGGGCGAATCCTTTGCTTGATCGAGTTATATATCAGATCTTCACCTCCGCCCAATTGCGTTTTAGCCAGAAACCTGAAAAGACGAACGCCTGAAAAGCGCGATAAATAACCTGTACCAGATAGATAGCGGTCAAGCCGTATCCCAGCACGGGCCCAACGAGGTAGGCGAGCGGCAGGAAGATCAACCATTGATTCGTAATGGAGACCGCCATGACGCGACGGTTATACCCAGCACCTAACAACGCGTTCATAAGCACCATGCCCGCCGCCTCGAAGATCATGCTGAGGCCGATCAACCGCAACGGCCATAGGGCTAGCTCGAGCGTTGCGGCTTCCAACTCGTAGATAGAGGCGATGAGCTGTTCCGGAAAAAAGATCATTGGCAACGCCAGTACGCCCATGCCGATCATCGCGACCTTGACCACGTCCCAACCCCATCGCGCCGCATCGTTGGGATCTTCACGGCCGAGCGCCTGTCCGACCAGGGTCGCCGCTGACAGACCAAGGCCCATGCCCGGCAACATCGCGATCAGCATGACGTTGAGCAGCACGTTGGCAGCGGCGACTTCTGCGGTACCGACTTTTCCGATGATCCAGTAGGTCGCGAGAAATCCGGCCGCGAAAAACATCTGCTGGATGCCCGGAGGAATGGATAGCCGAATCAAGGTCTTGATATCCGCGCGCGGCGGTAGGCCGCGTAGAAAACCGTTCTCGCGCGCATAACGCAGGCCAAACAGACAATAGATCAAGGTGCCGAAACCCAGCGCCGACACCGACGCGATGGCGGCACCACGCACACCTAGTGCCGGCGCGCCGAAGTTGCCGAAAATGAGAATGTAATTCAACACGATATTGAGCACGTGCATCGAGATCAAAGTCCGCATATACACGTGCGTGAGATCGACAGCGTTCCAATAACCGCGAAACGAAAAGTTCATCGCGACGAACACGATTCCGAACGCTCGGATCTGCAGGTAAGGAACCCCGAGTGCGATGACATCGGGATCTTCATTGATATAGTGAAAAACGTCCGGCACCCCATTGATCACCAAGAGCGACAAGAGTGGTGCGGCCAACATGACAATGATGAGCGCCGCATTGAGGAACAACGCCGTCTCATTCAAGCGCCCCTGGCCTTTGCGGCGCGAGGCCGAGGCCTGCACCCCGGTCGAGAAACCGAGGATGATGGCCTGCATGACGAACAGCGTGAAACCAGCTACGCCGACGGCTGCGAGCGCCGCGTTGCTGTTTTCCAAACGGCTCACCATCGCCGAATCGACGAGGTTGAAGATGTTCTGGGACACCATGCCGCCGACGATCGGCAACGCGAGGGCCAGGATGCGGTCGAACCGTTCTTTATCTAGCAAGAGGTGGGGCTTTGTCGGGATGGAGATGCAGATCGTGAGCTTGTATAGACCGCCACACAGCCATGCGGTGGTGCGCATTCTACTCAATTTTCTTACACGCACAGACTTTAATAATCTCCGCGATCAGCTTACGAACACGAACCGCCGGATCGTAGACTCCAACATGCTCGGCGGCCACGTGCCGACACGGCAGAACTGGAGCGCGATGTGGGGGCGCCTGACCCGCGCACTGGATCGCGGTGCAAAGATGATCGTGCTGGATCCACGTCCGAACGCGCATGTCAAAGATGCGGCCTTGTGGCTGCACGCCGACGCCCTGCTGGTGCCGGACACTGAAGATTTTCAGGACAAGGAACAGGGCGTGGTCGACATGACGACCATTCCATGCCGGGTCAAACCCGGGCATGAACCGGAGTGAGTCGAAAAAGCGAAGGAGCAGGCGTCTATAAAAGCCGCTTAGTCGCGCTTTAATATCTCGTCGAGTCCGGGAAACGGCCGATGCGTCGCGCTGTCGTCCTTGGCGTCGGCCGATTGCTCAGGCGCTCCGTGCTCTGCGACCATCCGCTGGTGCTCGTTATCGTGGCAGTAAAGGCATAGCAGTTCCCAGTTGCTGCCGTCCGGCGGGTTATTGTCGTGATCGTGGTCGCGATGATGGACGGTCAACTCGTGCAGATTGGCGTGGGTGAACTCGCGCGAACAACGCCCGCAGATCCACGGATACAGCTTGAGCGCCTGCTTGGTGGCGCTGGTGCCCAAGCCCAGAGTGAACCTGACAAGGTTGGATGCGCGCCATCCCTGGCGCGCGCCCTACGGGCGCACTGCGTGCGTCCAAATTCACTCCTGATGAATTTGTCATGGCGTGTTCGCGCCCAACAGCAAGCACCGTGCCTTGGTAACACCGGCGCAGCGTTTTAGCCAATGTGTTACATCGACCGGTTGAATCCGCAACCCGTTCCGGCCATTCGATATTTGGCTTTGTTCTTCTTATAGTTGCTAATGAAACCGTTCCGGGCAAGCCAGTTCAAGGAGAAATCGCGTGAAGTTCGGAATCACCGTCAGCCAGATCAAGGAGGTCGATCTCGTCGTCCGAGCCGAGCAAGTGGGCTACGACTTCTGCTGGGTGTGGGACAGCCCGATGATTCGCTCGAACGTCTGGGCGCTGCTTGCACTCGTAGCCGATAGGACGAGCCGCATCGCTGTCGGACCTGGCGTTGCCGTCCCCGCCCTGTCGATGGCACCGGTTACGGCGAACGCGATCGCCACGATTAATGCGATCGCTCCAGGGCGGACTTTCCTGGGAGTCGGCACCGGCAACACTGCAATGCGGGCGATGGGACAGTTACCGATGCGAATCGCGACGTTTGAGGCCCATCTCCAGGTAATTCGAGGCCTACTCTCGGGTGAGACCGTGACCTTTGAGGCAAACGGTATCAGCGAAGACATCGCGTTCCAGAGCCTCGAGCTGGGACACATTAACCTCGACAATCCGATACCGATCCACGTCGGCGGGTTCGGTCCATTAGCACAAGCCTTGGCGGGAGAGTACGGCGAGGGTCTGATCACCTCCATTCCGCGGGGTGGATCCATTCCGGATGCCCTGGTAAATGTGAAGATCGGCGCCGACCGATCGGGCCGCTCGATGGACGACTTCGAGACCTACGCTCTCGTGAACCTCTTGCTTTTGCGACGCGGTGAAACGCTACAGTCCGACCGAGTGCTCGGTGAAGTCGGGTCGTCAATCATGGTGAATATTCACTTCATGTACGACCGCTACCGCGAGGTCGGCGCCGAGCCGCCCGCCTACGCCGGGTCGATCTGGGAGGAGTACGTGGCGTTCCGCGAGGAACGCGACGCCGATCGGTCGTTTACCGAAGCTCACCACAGCCACTACGGCCACCTTGACCCGGCCGAGGCACGGTTCGTAACCCCTGAGATCATCCGCGCCTTCTGCATCGCCGGTCAGCCCGGTGACATCGTCGAGCAGCTAACCGAGCTCGAGGCCCAGGGTCTGACCGGCATCAACTTCATCGCTCAAGCGGACCGTCAGTACGAGATGTGCAACGAGTTTGCCAACGCCGTGATCGCCCGCATGCGCTGACTCATAATCGGTTAACCGATTATGTCGGATGGACCGCTGTATACCCACGGAAATTTCCGACGGGTTTCGCGCGCGGGCGACCGCTCTTGCCCGGGAGCCGAAGTCCTCGCTTAACGCCCCACTGAACGCCGCCGAACGACCGCTTTCAAGCGCATTGCTGACGTAAACCTTAGCAGTGCGGCGATGCCGCGACGAGGCCGCTGACGACCACTTTGCGATCATCGTGCGCAAGAATCAGGCCTTGGAAGTCATGACACTCAAAATCCCACTGCGAGACCATTCAATCGCATGAGTACAATGGGTCGTCACCACGAGACAACCTACTGCGATAGTAGATTGGCTTGCATAGGGTCATGTAATTGAAGAATCGGGAGGGTGTAGTGGCAAAGAAGACCAGTCGCCAGGCCACCACTGGCCTGAAAACACCACGGGACGCAACACGAAAGGAAGAGGCTACAAGGCTTCGCAACGAGAGCAGCCTGCTGACCACACCTGGCGTCAAAACGGGCCGCGAGATAAAAGGGAAGAAAAAAATAGCGCACTTCGTAGGATTCCTTCAACATGCCATCGCCGCACATCACTGCCCAAGTATGTGGCGTCTCCCTGGGGACAGGGCTAATCTACCCCTTAGCCGGCCCGATTACTGGCAGGTCGCAGCGCAAGTGATGGAGCGTGGGCTATTCGATGCAATGTTCATTGCTGACGTGCTCGCCCCCTACGATACCTACGAGGGAAGTTCAGACGCGACCGTGAAGTGGGGCGTCCAATGCCCCGTCCATGAGCCGGGCACCCTGGTGCCGATCGTCGCCTGCGCCACCAAGCACTTAGGCATCGGGGTCACGCTCTCGAACGCCTTTGAACACCCCTATTCGATGGCACGCAGGCTATCGACCATGGATCACCTATCAGGGGGCCGTGTCGCATGGAATATCGTCGCCTCCTTCAACAAGTGCGAATTTGACGCATATGGACGGGATTACGTACCGCGCGGCGACCGCTATGACATGCTCGATGAGTACCTGGACGTCTGCTATAAGCTCTGGGACGCATGGGAGCCCGACGCCATCGTTCGGGATCGGGAGAGCGGCATCTTCGCTGATCCGGCGAAGGTTCATACGGTCAACCACAAAGGCAAGTATTACAAGTGTCATGGGCGGCCAATCGCTTACCGATCGCCGCAGGTTTATCCGGTACTCTGGCAGGCCGGCTCATCTGATCGCGGGCGCGATTTCGCGGCCAAGCACGCAGAGGCGATCTTCGCTATCTTACCCACGATAAACACGATGAGGGCGTACTCCGCGGATCTCAATAACCGCCTGGGAAAATTCGGCCGGCCGCCAGGTAGCGTGAAGCTCATATACGGTCTTCAAACCGTCGTCGATATCACCCGCGAGAGAGCGCAGGAGAAGTGGGAGTTCATAAAGTCTCATCTGCCTCTCGAAGCGGCCTTGACCATTATGTCGGGCCACATGATGGTGGACTTCTCCGAGTTCGATTTAGACGATGACGTTAAGAACATCGAGGTCCCGGGGATCCAGGGCGTAATGGATGCGATGAGCCAGCTCAAAGATGGCGTGCCGGTCACCCTGCGAGAAGGCGCCAAGATATATGGCGCCAGCTTGTGCATGCCCCATGCTGTCGGCACGGCGAAGGATGTAGCTGATCAGATGGAATACTATATGGATGAGGGCGGCGCCGACGGCTTTATGTTGGTCTCTACCGCTTCTCCACAATGCTGGGTAGATATTGCGGACATGGTAGTGCCGGAGATGCAGCGCCGCGGGCGTTACCGGAAAGAGTATATCGGCCCGATGATGCGGGACAACCTACTGCAGTGGTAGAGTTCCAGCCGGGCGCTTCGCTTGTCTGCCGGACAACGGACGGAAAGGTCCGGTAGCACGACTTTCCCGCCACGTCCTCGGCTGAGAGCCGCCGTCCACAATAATCCCGCCGTCGAACGCTACTAGAAGACCGCTTATGAGTGTATTGCAGACGTGACGATTAACATTGCTGCACTGCGACTAGGGGACCGCTGACGACCCAGAGTGTGTGAAAACTCTGCATCAGATAAGATCACTCTTTCGGTCCTGGGGAGTCGTTGATGAGCGGGTTCATTGAAGGCGCGGACCGCCGCCAAACAACGCTGTTTCCCGAGTGTCTGGACGATTATGTCGCTGAGGAGAGTGCGGTGCGGGTCATCGATGTGTTCGTCGATGAGTTGGATCTGTCAGGTCTGAGTTTCAGAACCGATGCGCATGAGACGGGTCGACCGGGGTATCACCCGGCGACGATGCTGAAGCTCTATATCTACGGTTACCTGAACCGGGTTCAATCGAGCCGTCGCCTGGAACGGGAGGCGCAGCGGAACGTGGAACTGATGTGGCTGACGGGTCGTCTGGCGCCTGATTTCAAGACCATTGCCGATTTCCGCAAAGATAACGGTGACGCCATTCGTCTGGTATGCCGGGAGTTCGTGATGCTGTGCCGTAAGCTGCAGCTGTTTTCGGAAGCCTTCGTGGCGATAGATGGCAGCAAGTTCAAAGCGGTAAACAACCGTGACCGGAACTTCACGAAGGCGAAGCTGAAACGTCGGTTGCAGCAGATTGACGAGAGCGTTGAGCGGTACCTGGCGGAAATTGCAAGTGCCGACCGCCAGGAGCGTGCGGTGTCAGGTGACAAGTCGCAGCGTTTGAAGGACAAGATCGAGGTACTGAAGGAAGAGATAGGCCGCCTAAAAAAGCTCGAGGTACGGCTCGAGGAGACGCCGGACCATCAGGTCTCACTGACGGACCCGGACGCGCGCTCGATGGCGACGAGCGGCCGTGGCAGCGGCATGGTGGGGTACAACGTGCAGACGGCGGTCGACACGAAGAGTCATCTGATTGTGGCACATGAAGTGACGAACGTAGGTCATGACCGGGCGCAACTGTCGAACATGTCGGAGAAAGCCAAAGAGGCGCTGGATAAGAAGGAGTTGACCGTCGTTGCGGATCGCGGGTACTTCAGTGGCGAAGAGATCTTGGCGTGCGCTAAAGCCGGCATCACGACCTATCTGCCGAAACCGCAGACCTCGGGTAACCAGGCGAAGGGCTTGTTTGGCAAGCGCGACTTCATTTACCAACCCGAAGAGGATGCGTATGAATGCCCGGCCGGTGAGCGACTGATTTACCGGTTCACCCGAGTGGAGAAAGGCAAGCAGATCCGGCGCTACTGGAGTTCGGCGTGTCCCCGCTGCCCGATCAAATCTAAATGCACAACGGGTCGATACCGGCGCGTCAGCCGTTGGGAACATGAAGCGGTTGTTGAAGCGGTGCAGGCGCGATTGGATCGTGAACCTGACCCTATGCGTGTCCGCCGAGAGACGGTCGAGCATCCATTTGGCACGATCAAATCCTGGATGGGTTCGACCCACTTCCAGATGCGCACGCTGAAACACGTTGGTACGGAAATGAGTCTGCACGTGCTCGCTTACAACATGAAACGCGTGATGAATCTACTGGGTGTCGCTACGCTCATCGAAGCGATGACGGCATGAGACCCTCTGTGGCCTCGAAAACTCCCTGATCCACGGCTTCACTGCCGGCTTCTGGGGCCGTTCTAAGGAATGTTCCATTAACTAACCGATCGCATTGGACCGCGAGCGCGGCCGTCGTAACCGCGCCGCGTTGCGTCTGACGAGGAGTTCTCGACGTGATTCCTCTTCATTCCGAGTTTTCACACACTCTGGACCCGAAGCGGTCCTAATGGGTTTTTACCCTGACCCCAAAATTTCTGTACTTACAACCCCGCTTTTCTTGCCTATATACTCGAGTAGAGCCGCGCGCTCGTTCCGCTGACCGCGCACGTTCACCCCAGCGGCATGAGGAGGTAGTAACTTGCCTTACAAACTCGAACTCTCGCAGCCTGTTCGTCTGCACATTCTCGATCATTGTTACAAAACAGGCCGCACGCCCAACTTAAGCGACTTGATGCAGCACTTTAGCATCAGCCGTGAACGTGTGATCGAGGTCTTGGACGAATTGGAAAGGCAGCATGACATCGTCCGCGTTCGTGGTACACAGAACCTGCTGATGGCCTTTCCGTACTCGAATGTCCCGACAATCCATCATGTGACTTACAGTGGCGGGCACACCGCCTACACGGTATGTGGACTCGACGCATTGGGGCTGTCCTACATGTTCCCCGACGATGAGGCGCTGATCTGCTCGTGCTGTCCGCACTGCGGGGAGCCCTTCGAAGTCCGTTGCAAAGATCGACAAGTCGTCGCACAAAGTCACTCTGAGCTGCGCATCCATGTCGGGCTCCCTTTTCGGGAGTGGTTTCACAACTGGGAAATGGCCTGAAACGGACTCAATTTCTTCAGGTCTGAAGAACATGTCGAACGCTGGGGAGAAGAGAATCCGCATTACGCAGGCGGCCACCTCATATCGTTGCACGAGGCAGGATTGATCGGCGGCCTCGATCGCTTCTCTAAAGATTACCGCATGCCACGGATCGACAATCTGCAGAAATACCTCGACGAGATTGGCCTCACTGGGGATTTCTGGAAGATCAGCGATTATTTGGGTAGCAAACGCGCCGAACTCTGAGTCATCGCCGAGCCGGGTTACCCTGTTCGGAATCGATCGGCGGGGGATGCACCAACTTAGCGTGAGGACTGCCGCAGTGCACCCACGGCAAGGCGAAGATACCAACTCGACGACCGCTCTTGAGTGGATTGCAGACGTAATCTAGTGTGCTGTCCCACGATGAACTTTCATAAGTCGTGATGATCAGATCGGCTATTGTGTCATGCAGGAGCAAGGCGATGGTTAGCGGTCGACCCAGATCCTTTACGGTTAAACTGAGCGAGGAGGGACACGAGGTCCTCAACAGTTACGCGAGGTCGCGCAGTCTGCCGCATGCGCTGGCACGGCGCGCAAAGATCGTCGTGATGGCAGCCGATGGGCTGTCTAACAGCGCGCTTGCCAGAAAGCTCGATGTGTCCAATCCGACGGTCACGAATTGGTGTCGCCGGTATATCGCCAACGGGGTCGCCGGATTGTATGACCTGCCGCCGGGTCATCGTCGGCGGACGTATGACGACGATGAGGTTGCGCGCTTGATCGCTGCGCGAGCAACCGGAGGACGCGACCCATTGGAGCACCCGTTCGTTTGCACGCGTGAGCGAGCCCTCGAAGAGTACGGTTCATCGCTATTTCACGTTGTTCGGGATCCAGCCGCATCGCAGCCGCACGTTCAAGCTCTCTACCGACCTGTTCTTGGTCGAGAAAGTGCGCGATATCGTCGGCTTGTACCTGAATCCACCCGATAATGCGCTGGTTTTGTGTGTGGATGAAAAAACCCAAATCCAGGCACTGGAACGCAGTCAGCCGGTTCTGCCGATGGGGCTCGGTTATGTCGAGGGCGTCACGCATGATTACTTCCGGCACGGCACGACCACGTTGTTCGCGGCGCTCGATATCGCCAACGGCACCGTCATCGGGCAGTGCAAAGCGCGGCATCGTCATCAGGAATTTCTGTCCTTCCTCAAGCACCTCGAGAAAAACGTTCCGGCCGACCTGGATGTGCATCTGGTGATGGACAACTATGGCACGCACAAGCATCCGAAAGTCCGTGCCTGGTTCGCTCGCCGACCTCGATTTCACGTCCACTTTACGCCAACCTACGCTGCATGGCTCAACCAGGTCGAACGTTGGTTTGGTCTCATCAGTCAGCGCGCTATCAAGCGCGGTTCATTCCGAAAGGTGAAAGAACTCATTGCGTGTATCGAGCACTATATTGCTCAGCACAACGCCAACCCCGTGCCTTTCGCATGGACCGCAACCGCCGATTCAATCTTGAAAAAACTCGCCCGACTTTCGAAACTTCTTTGCGGGACAGCACACTAGAGCAGTGCTGCAGTGCCGCGATGGGGCCGGATACGACCCCATGGTATGGGCCCCAGCGCGTTCTCTTTTATCGCCACTCCCGCCGCAGTATCATGACCGTCTACCCAATGTTGGAGGGC
The DNA here is from genome assembly GCA_963662545.2 of Gammaproteobacteria bacterium. Classification (GTDB taxonomy): domain Bacteria; phylum Pseudomonadota; class Gammaproteobacteria; genus JAYYZW01. The sequence continues at coordinate 710,782 of CAXXLL010000002.1, read as the reverse complement.
ACGCTATGACAACGACCGCCGAAAACACAGAAATCCTGATCCACACCGAAGATCTTCCCTGGGTAAAAATGGGGGACGGCGTTGATATCAAGGTGCTGCGGGTGAGCGAAGAGACGGGCTTCTGGAGCGCCATCATTCGCATGCAACCTGGTGCCGTCTTTGCTTCGCACAAACATCTGGCTGCTGCGGACTTCTTGATACTGAAAGGCAAGCTGAAATACCGGATGGGAGAAGCTCCCGCGGGTGCCTACGGTTACGAGCCGACGGGTGCCGTGCACGAAACCACGACCTGCGACGAAGAAACGGAGCTCACGTTCAATGCGTATGGTCCCAGCATCTTCTTCAACGAAGACGGATCAGTCTCGCAAATCCTGAACCACGAAACCGCGCTCGAAATGATGCAGGGGAAGGAACAACACTTCTCGGCGAGCAAGGCAAAGGCTGCTGCTTAAAGGGAGCCGGGATATCGCGACTGGGTACTTACAAGTTAACCATTTAAATGGATATGTATCTAAGTCGATTTGCCTTCTAGACCGCCGCGGCGTGTGTCACAGGTTTCGATGAACGCTCCCAAGTCATTTATCAGCATACGAAGCCCCGCCTCAGTGCGGGGTTTTCTTTTGCAGAGTGTGAAGAAGTTTATGCCCGCTTCTGAGGGAATTGCAGACTTAACCCTAATCAGTGCTCCGGTGCCGCGAGGAGGCCGGAAAGGACCCACTCCAGCCGTACAAGCACAAATATTTCAACGTCTCCTTTCGGTGATGCGGGTATTCCGAATCGATATAGAAAACAGTCCCTTTTCTCCAATTGCGATCAAGCGTGAACTTCTACATTTTAGCGCTCACGAGTTCGGGTCGGAGTCTCCAGCAGACGCTCAAGTTCGGCGGCGAGCGCGCTGAAACCCTCCCCGCGAAGATGATCCGCAGCACGCTCGACCTCGGCGCGCACCTGTTCACGGTAAGCTCCCGAAAACCGTGCCGCCGCACCCAGCCGATAGTAGATTTCATAATAGAGCATTGCATCGTCCGCGCTCCGTGCCCGGCCATCGGCAATGCGCCGGGCCTGTGCGCATTCATAACGCAGCTTTGCGTGCCCGGTGCGCAGGCCCGCCATAGCGTCGAGTTCTAGCGTGACAATCCTGCATTCATAAGAACGGCCGCCGAGCGCCGCATCGATTCCCTCGATCAGTTTGCGTCGCCAAGCGTCGCGATCCGCACACCCTATCTCGACATCGCGCAGCTTCCGATATCGTTCAATGGTAACCGTGGCGACGCCGGCACCGGGCAAGCCGCTGAGCAAGGCGTCGAAGGCCGCGCCATCGGCCACGGGTAGCGAGTTCACCGCGACCAGCGTGTCGCCGTGCGCGATGGGCGTACCCACGGCCGGTGGACTGATCCCGATGATGCGCCTACCGCGCTCTTCCACGTGGAGCCCGAGGCTGCAGCCCCCCGGTGCAGTCACCACCTCCCCCCGGCCTTCAGTCCATTCGCGTTCCAACGCCGCGATTGAGAGATCCTCCTGCGGCTCACCTGACGCAAGGTCCGCCGCCACGGGCTTGAAGCAGACGCCTGCCGCGATGACGAACGCCGCCGCGCTCCTTGTCCGGCCGTGCCTACCCATCGCCTTATTGTGACCGACAATAGGTGCCCATTAACACCGTATCCGCCAGAGAGGTGGACCCCATCGATTGGACAGCTGATCGGGGCTGCTAAGTGAAATCTTCTGTATTACATTTCCGTCAAGGTAATAGGAGCCGAACAGCTCCATTAACGTTCTGTTGAACGCTACTGCGCGACCGCTATGGAGGGTACTGCAGACATAATCTAGAGCACTCCTCCACTGCCGCGATCAGGCCGCTGACCCATTCCGGATATCACGGGCAAAAGGCAAGACCTGACACCAATCCCTGTGGCGGGTGAGATAGCGGTCAGTGTCTGATTAGATTTCGATTCGTCTTGTTGATCCAGTAGGCCGGATGCGCCGGTTGAAGTGTAACGACGTCTAAACTTTCCGCGATGGATGTCAGGCACAAATTGATCCTTCATACGCACGCTTGCGGGCGAATCTTTAACTGCCGACGAACTCCCGCAGCACGGCGCTCCAAGCGTGGGCGAGGTTAGTGCGATCATAGCCACCGCCGCCGAACGCCATGATGCGGCCCTTGGCGAATTGATCCGCTAGCGTAACCAGTCGTTTCGCGGCGTGCGCATGCACCGCAGGTGTATATTGGAGCTGCGCCAGCGGATCACCCTTCAGTCCGTCGGCGCCACACTGGAAGATGAAGAACTCCGGTTTGAATTCTTCGAAATGCGCCTCGATCCGCGGCCACGCCTGCATGAATTCACGATCCCCTGAATACGGCGCGAGCTCGATATTGAGCTTGGTGCCTTGTGCTGCACCTTTCCCCGTCTCGTGCTCTCGGCCCGTGCCGGGAAAGAGCGTACGCCCGTCCTGGTGAATATCCGCGAAGATCAGATCGGGGTCGTCTTCGAATGCGTAGAACACGCCGTCCCCATGATGCACGTCGATGTCGAGATAACCGACGCGCCTGATGCCATAAACTTCTCGTAGTGTTTCGATCACCACTCCGGGGTCGTTGAACACGCAAAATCCCGAAGCGTGACCGCGTGCCGCGTGATGCAATCCGCCGATGGGTTGCAGGGTGCGCTGGCTGTGCGCTTTCATCAACTGTTCCACACCATCGAGGGCGGCGCCGACGATATGCGCTGACGTGGAATAGACGCCGGGGAAAACGGGCGTATCGCCGCCGTCCAGCAGAACGAGACCGCTTTCCTCCGCCGTAGACACGCGGCTGACGTAATCGCGGTGATGGAACCTTCCGAGCTCTTCGCGCGTAGCAGCGCGCGAGCCCCGCGTCGTCGCCCGGGTGACCAAGCCCTGGTTGCGCGCCTCGCGCAGAAACGCGCCTTGCCGATCGATACCCAACGGGTGTCCGTCGGGGAAACCGTAAGCAGCCAAATGATCGTCGACGTACAGATTCACGCTGAACCCACCTGCCCGCGCGGCGACGCACGGCACAGTAAGTACACCAAGGAGCGCGCTCGCGGCCGACATCTGCAACATGGCGCGTCGAGTGTGATCGATGTCTTGCATGCAGGTCGGTCCCGGATGAACTGGGTATTATAAAGATGGGTCTACGCGGATTCATATGGGTAAATTCTGAATTAGACCAAGTGTAAACCATTGAAATCATGTAGACATTCAGAGATTTCGTATGGGGTGAAAGTGGTTTCATTTTGTGGGTAGGCTAGGGCCATGAAGAATCCCAAGTCGATCCGAGCGCTGTTTGCGTTCCCTGGTTTTACCGCCGCATCGAAATTGGTGGGCATGTTTGGTGATCGGTATGCCCGTGTGATCCAACTCAAGAGGCGAAAAAAACAGCGATCTGTTCTCACTGTGCTCACCGGTGCCGCGGGCGTTACGACAAGAAGGTGCTGCGAGTACGAGACCTGTCAGTTGCCGGATGGCGAATCTACCTGGAGTTCGAACGCTGGCGTGTCAGTTGCCGGAGGTGCGGCGGCGTGCAGGTAGAACATCTTGACTGGCTGGCAAAGAACCCTCGCTATACGCAGCGCTTTGCCATGCAGGTGGGCAAGCTGTGCCGGGACATGCCGAACCAGGCTGTCGCCGAGAGGGAACGCCTGCACCACAGCACGGTGAAAGACCTCGATAAGCTGTACATGCAAAAGCAGGTTGAGCTGGCGGGCATGCCAGCACCCCGGGCCATCGGTATTGATGAGATCTCCATCCGCAAAGGACATAACTACCGGGTCATCGTCAGTGACCTGGATCGGGGGCGTCCTATCTGGGTCGGTGGTGAAGGTCGCAAAGAGGCTGACATCGACCTGTTTTTCCAGGCATTGGGCGAGAACAAGAGCGCTCGCATCGAACTGGCGGCGATGGACATGTGGAAGCCGTTCCGTAACTCGGTCATGAACAACGCACCGCAGGCGCGGATCATCTATGACAAGTTCCATATCATGCGCCACCTCTCAAAGGCTCTCGATGAAGTCCGGCGCCGTGAATACAAACGTCTCCGCGGCAAGGACAGGAGTTACATCAAAGGCCAGCGATATACCTTGCTCTCGCGACGCGAGAACCTGAATCTGGATGGCAGACGAGCCCTGAAAAAACTGCTCCAGGCCAACCGGCGTCTGAACACCGCCTACGTCCTCAAGGAAACCTTCGGCCAACTCTGGGACTACCGTACCGAGCGCGGCGCGCGTGCCTTTTTCGAGCGCTGGAAGGACAGTCTGAAATGGCAGCGATTGGCGCCGTATCGCAAGTTTGCTGAGCTGATTGAATCCCATTGGGATGGCATTGCTTCCTATTGTGATGCTAAGAATAAAGTCAGTCTTGGATTGGTCGAAGGGGTCAACAACAAAATCCGGGTCCTGCAACGACGCGCCTATGGCTATCGTGATGAGGAATTCCTCAAACTGAAAATCATTGCGGCATTTCTTCCGCCACTACCCAGAAATGCCAATATCAACCCACACGTTTCCGCGTAGACCCATAAAGATTAGGAGGGACGGGAAGTGCGGAATAAGCGATTGATGCCTACCGGTCACTGGGACTGGCCGATACCAGTCTCAATCTCGCAGGTTTGGCTCGTCGATAATCTGCTTTTCATCGGCAGTCAGGTCTCAGCGAATGCAGACGGTCAGATCGTCGCGCCGAGCAAATCTAATTCCGGCTCAGTGCATTCCGTGTCCGGTCCGAAGCAATATTAGATTCTAAGGGTCAGATCTTGCCTTTTGCCTGGTCGCGATGGCCGCTTGTGGCCGTGAGCCGCCCCCTCCCTCAGCACTGCATTGGAATCGTCGGGATGACCGCTATCGAGGGAACTCCAGACGTAATCTAGAGCAGTGCTGCACTGCCGCGATAAGGCGGCTGACGACCCAGAGTGTGTGAAAACTATTTTCATTTTTCAAAAGTGGGGGAACTACCCTCGAAATTGGATCTAATTGAAATGCCGATCCCTATTCGAGGGGCATAACAACTATGCTGGTGGGGAATATTTTTATTTCGTCGTCGTATTTTTGAGTTTTCACACTGGAGAGCGGACTGGACCCTGAGCGGACATCGATTCTCGCTAACGTCGCTGAGAAAAGGTCAGTACAATAACGTCACACCGGCCGACGTTTACTATGGACGAGGCGAGAAAATTTTATCGATACGACAGAATATCAATCGGCACCCGTTTGAACAGAGCCGGCAGTTACACTACAAACGCAAGGCAGCTTGAATGGCAAACTTGATGAGTCGGATACGCTCTTAATTTCGAGCACCTTTCGTCCGAAAGGTTTTGACGAAGTATACCAGGAGGTATCAAATGACGATACGCGCGAGCAAGATGACAGTGACCTTCAGGAGGCCCTTCGTTCTTAGCGGGTTCGATAACGTGCTGCCAACACGCGCCTATAGTGTGCACAAGAGAGGGTATCCCAATGCCACCGCAGAAAGGTAACGGCGGGCGGGGCGGCCCACGGGATAGCCGGGGGTCATCTCCTCCCGATATTCAGGATCTGGTCCGGCAGGGGCAGGATCTGCTCAAGCAGGTCATGCCGAGTGGTGGCCCGCGCGGAGTAATCGTCCTTGCCGTCCTCGCTCTGGCCGCCCTAGGCGCATGGACGGCCTATTACACTGTGCCGAGCGACTCTGTCGCTGTCGTGCAACGTTTCGGTAAATATCTCAAGGACGTTCCGCCGGGACTGCATTTCAAGCTGCCACTGGGTATTGATGTGGCAACGATCGTTCCTGTCAAACGGCAGCTGAAGCAGGAATTCGGGTTCACGACCCCAGGCGCCAGCGATCCGTACCAGAGTTCACACGATGAAAAGCGGGAAACGGAGATGGTGACCGGTGACCTGAACGCTGCGTTGGTGGAATGGGTGGTTCAATACCGCATTTCGGATCCCGTTAAATTCCTTTTCGAGGTTCGGGAACCGAGTGAAACCCTGCGCTACGTTTCCGAATCCGTCATGCGGGAAGTCGTCGGCGATCGCACCGTGGACGAGGTGATTACCATCGGCCGACAGGAAATCGAAACGGAAACGCTGATCAAGATGCAGGCGCTCTCAACCAAGTACGCGATGGGGATCAGCATTGACCAAGTGCAGTTGAAGAACATCAATCCGCCCGAACCAGTGCAGGAATCATTCAACGAAGTCAACCAGGCCCAGCAGGAGAAAGAGAAGCTGATCAACGAAGCCCGGCGCGAATACAACAAGGTGATCCCGCTGGCCGAGGGAGAGAAGGATCAGCGCATTCGCGAGGCCGACGGCTACCGTCTCAAGCGAATCAATGAAGCGGAAGGCGATGTCGCTCGGTTCAGTGCCTTATTGGCCGAATACAGCAAGGCCCCAGAGGTCACTCGCCGCCGCATCTATATCGAGACCCTGCAGGACGTCATGCCGGGCATACGCTCCAAGATCATTGTCGATGAACAGACGCGCAGCATCCTGCCATTGCTGATGAATCTCGACTCCCAGCAGGGAGATCGGCCATGAATGAGATCAAGCAAATAGCTATCGTGGTGGTTTTGGGCATCGGGGCGTTCGTCGCGATGAGTTCGATCTATACCGTGAGCGAAGTCGAGCAGATGATTATCACGCAGTTCGGCAAGCCGGTCGGCGCGCCCGTGACTACCGCCGGCCTGAAGGTTAAGCTGCCCTTTATTCAGGACGTCAACCCGATCGACAAGCGCGTGCTCGAGTGGGACGGCAACCCGTCGGATATGCCCACCAAGGACAAGCTCTATATCTCGGTCGATCTCTTCGCCCGCTGGCGAATTACCGATCCTCTCCAGTACTTTCTGCGCTTGCGCGATGAACGCAGTGCGCAGTCCCGCTTGGACGATATTCTGGGCAGCGAGACGCGTAACGCTGTCGCCAAGCATGAGCTGATCGAGATCATCCGTACCACCAAAGACCGCGTGCCGCTGCGCGACGCCCTCCTGACCGACGCGGAAAAGGAGCTGGACATGGGATCACTGGTGCCGATCCACAAGGGACGCAAACTCGTCGAGCAGGAGATCTTTGAATCGGCTGCCGAGAAGGTTCGCGTGTTCGGTATCGAATTGCTCGATATTCGGTTCAAGCGAATCAACTACAACGAAAGTGTGCGCCCGAAAATCTACGATCGAATGATCAGTGAGCGGCGCCAGATCGCGGAACGCTTCCTCTCGGAAGGTCATGGCGAGGCCGCCAGAATCCGCGGCAATCGTGTGCGTGACCTGAACAAGATCCAGTCTGAAGCATACCGGCAGGTCGAGGAGATCCGCGGCATGGCGGACGCGAAAGCCACCGAAATCTACGCGCGGGCTTACAACCAGAGCCCTGAGGCGGTGGCGTTCTATGAATTCACGCGGACCATGCAGTCCTACAAGTCCATCATCGCGGAGAACACGACCCTGGTCCTTTCCACGGACAGTGACCTCTTCAAATTTCTAAAGGGTATGACGCCGAATGGCGACGTTATCCCGGACAGTAGACAGAAGCCAGATTGATTTATCGCTAAACGACATGCACGGGCACACCCGGCAGGTTCATCCGTGGTCTTCGTGGCATCGTCACAACTCCTTTGCAACGGCAACGGCAATGTCTTGTCAGCCGACCTTATTGTCCGCCGGCCGAGAGCCGCCCCTCGTGATGTTCACGCCACCGAACGCTACTGGACGACCGCTATGGAGCGCATTGCAGACGTAATCTAGAGCTGTGCTGCACTGCCGCGAGGCGGCGGCTAACGACCCAATAATGGACATCAGCGGCATCGAAGGAAGGGCGCAGTCAAAGGTTGGCCGCCACACCGTTTTATACGGCGCTATCTCCGGTTCACGCCTCGACCGTGACGCTATTGCTGAACATAGTGCTGTTGGGCACGTGGACGACGGTCCCGCCATCGGCTTCCAGAACCGTGTAGCGGGTTAATGCCAATCACCGTGCCGCTATTGCCGCCCACCGTGATCTTGTCACCGTAACCGAAGGGCTGATACAGCAGGATTAGCACGCCGGCGATCAAATTGGAGACCGCGTCGCGCAGGGCGAAACCGAGCGCGAAGCCAGTCAAGCCCAAGCCGGCGATCAGCGCGGAGACATCGATTCCCATCGTGCCGAGACCCGTGACCAGGCCGATGGCGATCACGACATAGAACAGTGTCTCGCCGGCTAGCTCTACTAGCGGGCGCTTGTCGGCCTCGACCCGCGCCGACAAACGGCGCAACAGCTTGCGGCTCATGACGGCGGCGATGAAAAAGGCAACGATGACGACCAGGCCGGCGAAGATTCCGGGTAGCGCACTGGCGAGCGATTCGATGAGCAGGGTCAGGATTCCGCTTGCGTAATGGATCTGCTCGTTCATGTGACTCAAATAAGAATTTGACTGTGAAGTTCAAGCGCGAGCTTTAGGCGATCAACGTGACGACGCCGTTCAGCCAACATTCCCGATTTGACGCCCCTTCAAAGGCCAGTGCTACAAATTTTGACGACCGGCCGAGTAAATGGAAGCACCTCCGGAGGAAAATCGCACAAGGTCCGGAATGCGTCAACCAGGCATTATGAGGCACGTTGCACGAACGACCGTTTTCTGATCCGTAAGCTGTTGTTATGTGTCGCCACATTGAACGACGGCACTTGGCCGAGAGCCGAAGTCACCCTCAGAGGTGATGCCAACAGAAGCAGGATGGCCGCTTTCGAAAGTAATCCAGACGTGTCGCTTGGTGGTGCTGCCCTGCCCCGATGAGGCGGCTATCGACCCAGAGTGTGTGAAAACTCGGAATGAAGAGGAATCACGTCGAGAACTCCTCGTCAGACGCAACGCGGCGCGGTTACGACGGCCGCGCTCGCGGTCCAATGCGATCGGTTAGTTAATGGAACATTCCTTAGAACGGCCCCAGAAGCCGGCAGTGAAGCCGTGGATCAGGGAGTTTTCGAGGCCACAGAGGGTCTCATGCCGTCATCGCTTCGATGAGCGTAGCGACACCCAGTAGATTCATCACGCGTTTCATGTTGTAAGCGAGCACGTGCAGACTCATTTCCGTACCAACGTGTTTCAGCGTGCGCATCTGGAAGTGGGTCGAACCCATCCAGGATTTGATCGTGCCAAATGGATGCTCGACCGTCTCTCGGCGGACACGCATAGGGTCAGGTTCACGATCCAATCGCGCCTGCACCGCTTCAACAACCGCTTCATGTTCCCAACGGCTGACGCGCCGGTATCGACCCGTTGTGCATTTAGATTTGATCGGGCAGCGGGGACACGCCGAACTCCAGTAGCGCCGGATCTGCTTGCCTTTCTCCACTCGGGTGAACCGGTAAATCAGTCGCTCACCGGCCGGGCATTCATACGCATCCTCTTCGGGTTGGTAAATGAAGTCGCGCTTGCCAAACAAGCCCTTCGCCTGGTTACCCGAGGTCTGCGGTTTCGGCAGATAGGTCGTGATGCCGGCTTTAGCGCACGCCAAGATCTCTTCGCCACTGAAGTACCCGCGATCCGCAACGACGGTCAACTCCTTCTTATCCAGCGCCTCTTTGGCTTTCTCCGACATGTTCGACAGTTGCGCCCGGTCATGACCTACGTTCGTCACTTCATGTGCCACAATCAGATGACTCTTCGTGTCGACCGCCGTCTGCACGTTGTACCCCACCATGCCGCTGCCACGGCCGCTCGTCGCCATCGAGCGCGCGTCCGGGTCCGTCAGTGAGACCTGATGGTCCGGCGTCTCCTCGAGCCGTACCTCGAGCTTTTTTAGGCGGCCTATCTCTTCCTTCAGTACCTCGATCTTGTCCTTCAAACGCTGCGACTTGTCACCTGACACCGCACGCTCCTGGCGGTCGGCACTTGCAATTTCCGCCAGGTACCGCTCAACGCTCTCGTCAATCTGCTGCAACCGACGTTTCAGCTTCGCCTTCGTGAAGTTCCGGTCACGGTTGTTTACCGCTTTGAACTTGCTGCCATCTATCGCCACGAAGGCTTCCGAAAACAGCTGCAGCTTACGGCACAGCATCACGAACTCCCGGCATACCAGACGAATGGCGTCACCGTTATCTTTGCGGAAATCGGCAATGGTCTTGAAATCAGGCGCCAGACGACCCGTCAGCCACATCAGTTCCACGTTCCGCTGCGCCTCCCGTTCCAGGCGACGGCTCGATTGAACCCGGTTCAGGTAACCGTAGATATAGAGCTTCAGCATCGTCGCCGGGTGATACCCCGGTCGACCCGTCTCATGCGCATCGGTTCTGAAACTCAGACCTGACAGATCCAACTCATCGACGAACACATCGATGACCCGCACCGCACTCTCCTCAGCGACATAATCGTCCAGACACTCGGGAAACAGCGTTGTTTGGCGGCGGTCCGCGCCTTCAATGAACCCGCTCATCAACGACTCCCCAGGACCGAAAGAGTGATCTTATCTGATGCAGAGTTTTCACACACTCTGGACCCACAGCGGACTTGTTGCGCTGCGTTACTCAGCATCCTTTTCATTCGATAAAAGGCGTTTTGACCTGGGTCGCAATCAAGTGTCGAACTCGCCCACGCTATTAGTTTGCGCCTTCTTCTTTGTACTGAATGTACTTGGATACGACTTGGTTTTGGATTCCGAGAGCAAATGTTCTATGTGTTGTTGAAACCCGTCTTCAAAGCTGTAGTGTGTCGTTTCCCACCATTGTTGTACGCCGGGAAAGCTCAAAATTTCGGATAAAGTGCGATTTATTGAGTCCAAAAATGAAGCATCAATATTCCTTTTTTTACTGTGAAAGTATTGCAGCTCCATAACTCTTATCTGATGCTGAAATAGTAGACTGATCCTTAACCGTTTTGCTTCCGGCAGCGATTTGTAATTTTGGATACCTTTCAGATATATCTCGCACAGACCCTCATCGGCTATGGGAACCTTCAAACCGTCCATGAATTGAGCGGCAATTTCGCGTGTAGCAGATAATCTGTATTCCTCGGTCTGTTTGCGAATCTGAACCGCCAGGTACATGACGGAAATTACGACTGCGGCCGCCCCGACTACTTCACCAATCGCTCCCGCAACGTTCCAGTTCATAGTCAATACCTTCCGTTGCTGATTGAAGGGATAGGATAACCGTACGACCGCTATCAAGTGTGCATCCCTAAACGCGATGCGGTTGAAATAAAAAGGAAAATTTGTCGCTTAAGGGATCGAAACCTCCGGTGGGTCGTGATCTAATGGAACTTCAAACCTCTGATTTTCCACACAATCATCGACACCACAGGAGGGGGAATGCGTCAGAAACGCACGGCCCAAGCGAGTATATACGAGCTGTTTGCTGACCATGACCTGGGGCGAGAGCTGCAGGGCATGTCCGAGTGGCTCGATGCTCACCCCAAGGTCCTCACGCCGGTCATGAACGATCTGTGTCGGCGGGGTTTGAAGCCCACCGGTCGACGCGGACTGTCGGCGGAGTCGGTGCTGCGCTGCGCGGTGCTCAAGCAGCACCGGCAATTGAGTTACGAGGAGCTGGCCTTTCACCTGCAGGACTCGGCGAGCTTTCAGGCCTTCGCCCGGTTGCCGGGTAATGAACGTCCGAAGAAGTCTGCCTTACAGCGGGTGGTCTCGGCGATCCAGGTATCGACGTGGGAGTCTATTCATCGCGCCCTGCTGGCGACGGCGAAAGAGACGCGCATTGAGCCGGCACAGCGTGTACGGATTGATAGCACGGTAACGGACAGTGCCATCCACGCGCCGAGCGACAGTCATCTGCTGTGGGATGGCGTGCGTGTTGTGGTTCGTCTGCTCGCACAGGCGCGCGAGTTGCCTGGCGCGCCGGAGTTGTGCTTCGTGAACCACACTCGATTGGCGAAGAAGCGTGCGCGGGCGCTGTGGTATGCGCGTGGTGCGAAGCAACGCCAACGTCTGTATCGCGATTTGATTGGGGCGACGCGTTCAACCTTGGAAGCGGTAGCGAGGGTACGTGAGCAGCTGCTGAGCCCGGGCGTCACCGGCGTTGAACTGCCGGACTGGCTAGCGCAGGTAGCGCACTACGAAACACTTGTTCTGCAGGTGATTTCGCAAACTGAGCGGCGGGTGTTCGGCGGTGAGAAGGTCCCCGCGAGCGAGAAGTGCGTGAGCTTGTTCGAGCCGCATACCGACATCATCATAAAGGGTGCGCGCGACGTTCAGTACGGACACAAAATCAATCTGGCTTCGGGGCGCAGTGGCCTCATCCTCGACGTGGTCATCGAGCGAGGCAATCCGGTCGATAGTCAGCGCTTCATGCCGATGCTCGAACGGCATCGAACACACTACGGGACGATGCCACGACAGGTCGCCGCCGATGGCGGCTATGCGAGCCTCGACAATCTCCGGGCGGCGAAAGCAGAAGGCATCGAAGACGTTGCCTTCCACAAGAAGCGCGGGCTCGCGATCGCCGACATGGTCAAGAGTCAGTGGGTCTATCGACGCTTGCGCAACTTCCGCGCCGGCATCGAGGCCGGTATCTCCTGCCTGAAGCGTGCATACGGATTGGCACGTTGCACCTGGAAGAGCCTGCCGCACTTCGAAGCCTACGTGTGGTCTTCTGTGGTCGCCTACAACCTCAGCCTGCTCGCGCGCTATCAACTCGAATAGCGACGTTCACTCGCACTAACTGACCTCCTCGATATCGTCGAACGGGCGACTTTGGGTTGCAGCGCTCTGCGGCCGGCGAACGTACTCACAATTACGCTCGAAGAGCCCTTCGACCCCCACCGAACCGCCGCTACCGCTCCAACAACCTACTTTCAACACCTCGATTTCTCCGTGCCCATCGAAGAAAATGCCTGTTTATGGACGGACACTATCAAGGAATGTCGTCCTCTTGGCTTAGAGCCGAACCGCTCATCCGTAGCCGCCATTAAGGCGACTCGCCGACCGCTATGGAGAGCATTACAGACCTAATCTAGAACAGTGATGCGCTGCCGCGACAAGGCCGCTGACGACCCGAAGCGGTCATCGAGGACAGATTACTAGGCGTATTTCACCCACCGGATCGGTAGCGAAGGAAGGACGCAGTCAAGTGTCGGCTGGAGCGCATTTGTTAACCTGAGTGGTGTCATTCGCATTGGCGAACTGCTATTCGGCTTGGCCTGCTAGGTCGTCTGGCATATACCATGGCAGCATTTCGTGCAGTGGAGGCGGACAATCTGGGGAGGACAACAACTTTTCCACGAGAGTCAGATATTCTGTTGAAAAAAATGGCAAGAAAAAGTCGATATTGGCTCGCGGGGCTACTACTACTCCTAGTGCTTCCCGGCGCGTCTTCCAATGCAGGAGAGACCTTCCCTTTTCCCCCGGAATTACAGCCCGACGTCAATTTCTGGGTCTCGATATTCGCGCGGTATGACAGTGACGAGGGAGTGCTGCACGATAATCGTCATCTCGGCGTCATCTACGGGCGCATCGATATACCGACGAATCTCAGCCGCCGCGAGCGCAACCGACGGGTTGATAAGCGCCGCGATGCCCTCACCGCGGTGCTGCGATCACTGGCAAACGGCATAGGTGACAACCTGACTGCGGAAGAAGCGCGCATACTCGCGCTATGGCCGGCTGATGTCGACAACGCGACACTCAAGGCCGCTGCGGGCCGCATTCGTTATCAACAAGGTCTCTCGGACCGATTCCAGGAGGGTCTCAAGCGCTCCGGTCGCTGGCGTGATTTCATTGAGTCCGAATTCACCGCGCTGGGTGTTCCGGTCGAACTTGCGGCGCTGCCGCACGTTGAGTCTTCCTACAATCCCGACGCACGATCGCACGTCGGCGCCTCCGGCATCTGGCAGTTCACGCGCAGTACGGCGCGTCGATACATGCGCGTCAACCACGTTATCGACGACCGAAATGACCCGTTCGAGGCAACCCGCGGCGCAGGCAAGCTCCTGGCTTACAACTATTCGATTACCGGCAACTGGCCGATGGCAATCACGGCCTACAACCATGGCTTGTCTGGCGTCCGTCGCGCCATGCGTCGTCACGGCGACACGGCCTACGTAGACATACTACGCAACTACAATGGTCGCACTTTCGGTTTTGCATCCCGCAATTTCTACGCAGAGTTTCTTGCGGCGAAAGAAGTCGATCAGAATTCAGACAACTATTTTCCCGGCATCGTTCGTGACACGCCGACTGTTTATGCTGAGGCGAAGCTTCCGGGGTTCGTGCCGGCGAGCGACCTTGCACAGGCCCTCGGCGTCACTCAAACACAGATAAAGAAACACAATCCGGCCCTGCAGCCGACAGTCTGGCAAGGCAGCAAACACGTGCCGCGCGGTTTCAATGTGCTCATGCCCGGGAGAATGATCAATGGGTCGATCGATGAGCTCGTTGCCAGTGTTCCTGCCGACAGCTGGCACAACGCGCAGTTACCCGATCTCTTTCATACGGTCGCGCGTGGCGACACTCTCTCGGAAATCGCTGAGAGATACAGCACGCGCGTCTCGACGCTCGTCGCGCTGAACGGACTTAGCAGTCAGCACCGAATCAGGGGGGGGCAACGGCTGCGATTGCCCGGTGCAGGTCCGGCGCCTGTCGCGAGCGCGCCAGCGACGGCTGAGGCCCCCGAGCCAGTTGTCGTTGCCAGCGCCGCCAAGGCAGGGCCTGAAGAACCCGAGGTCGAGGAGCTTGATCCCACGGCTCTGGTGAGCGACCTAGTGTCGAGCCTCATGGAGACGATACAGACCTCGTTGTTGTCCGACCCCAGCGACTACAGCGTTGCCGAGGACAACACGATCGAAATACAGCCACTCGAGACTCTTGGTCATTATGCGGATTGGCTCGGAATTCGCACGCAACGGCTGCGTGACATCAACGGACTTAAATTCCGCACTCCTATGGAGGTTGGTCAGCGCATCAGGCTCGAATTCAACGATGTCGACGTGCAAGGCTTCGAGGTTCTTCGCGAGGCGTATCACCGTACACAGCAGGACAGCTTCTTCCGCAAAAACGTGATAACTGGTGTGACGGAACACACGATTCGATCGGGCGAGTCAATATGGATACTGTCGCTGAGGCAATACGATGTGCCCGTATGGCTGTTCCGGCAGTACAACCCGGGGCTTGATTTGCACAAGGTCACGCCAGGCGCGACCGTGCGATTTCCGACGATGGCCACGACCGATCAATCCTGATACAGGGGCTCACGCGACTGGTATCCGCGCCTGCGAGGCCAGATCCTGCCTTTTGCCCGTTCCCGATGACCGCTGTTGGCTGGGAGCCGAACTCCTTGGTTAACGGTCCGCCGAACGCTGCTGGACGAACGCTTACGAGCGCATTGCAGACGTAACCGTCTCTAGCGCTGCACTGCCGCGATCAGGCCGCTGACGACCCAGGCTGTCCGAAAACTCCGAAAAATCGTTACGCGACGAAAAGTTTCCCCACTTGTTGTCCCCATAGCAGATAAATTAGGGACCACACTGCGCAAATTGATCAAATTGGATAACGCATACCCCACTTTCCAAAATCGAAATTAGTTTTCGGACAGCCTAGACCCTAAGGAGACATAGGCAAACGTGGTTGCTTTATTCCAATTCCTCTAACAGCACCTTCGCCTCTCGCAGGTCTTTGGTGTCAAAGCCTTCTATAAACCACTCGTAAATCCCTCCCAGCATCTCACGGGCTGCCGGATCCCGAAACCGCGCTTCCCGAGGACGACGTGCCAAACCTGAATCAAGCTGTGTAAACTTACTCTAAAACTGGACCAAAGAATGCGGGTAGGTCACGTTGGGCGAGTTAAATATACTGCACCGCAAAGCTCCCAAAATCACGAATACTTTGACGGACGTTACGCATATGTGTTCGCGCACGACGAAGTCATGACCACCCCGGATCCGGTTCTCTTCACCATCTTCCTAATTTTCACAGGAGCGGCGGCCCTGGCCACCGCTGCACTGTACGCGCGTCAGGCGTTACTGGTCAGCTACATTCTGCTCGGGATCCTGTTTGGCCCTTGGGGCTTCGCCCTGGTGACCAATACGCTCGTGATCACGGAGATCGCCCATATTGGAATAATTTTCCTGCTGTTTTTGCTTGGGCTTAACCTCCACCCCCAAAAGCTGTTCGCCCTGTTGCGCCAAACTACTTTTATAACGGTGGTCAGTTGCGGTGTATTCGGCCTTTCCGTCGCGGTGGTAGGTTGGCTGTTCGGTCTCGATCTCGTTGAGTGTCTTGTGCTGGGTGCGGCGCTCATGTTCTCGAGCACCATCATCGGACTGAAGTTGCTGCCAACCATGGTATTGCATCACCAGCGCACGGGTGAGCTCATCATCAGTGTGCTCTTGTTGCAAGACCTCATCGCGGTCGTGGTCTTGTTACTCGTTCGTTTTTTTGGCCGCGGAGCAATTCCGACGTTTGACCTGCTGATATTGCTGGTGTCCGTGCCGGTACTCGTCATTGTTGCGTTTCTCGGACAGCGCTACGTTTTGGTACCGCTGATGCGCCGCTTTGACGGAATCCACGAGTACATTTTTCTACTGATGGTCGGCTGGTGTCTTGGTATGGCTGAGCTTGCAACCTTTCTCGGCCTGTCTGCCGAGGTTGGGGCCTTCATCGCCGGCGTGGCGATGGCCACGAACCCTGTTTCGTTGTTTATCGCCGAGACCCTCAAACCAGTGAGGGACTTTTTTCTGGTTATTTTTTTCTTTTCGCTGGGCGCGAGTTTCGATTTGAACATGTTACCGGTGGTGGTGTTTCCCGCGTGCCTGCTAGCGGCACTGACTTTGTTGTTCAAGCCGCTCGTTTTCGCGTTCCTGATCCGCCGTTCTGGGGAAACGGATGCCCTGGCGCGTGAAGTGGGCGTGAGGTTGGGCCAGCTCAGTGAGTTTTCGCTGCTTATTGCGGTAGTGGCGGCGGAGCTGGGAGTGATTGGTACGACCGCAGCGTACTTGATTCAGGCGAGCACGCTGTTCACTTTTATCGTATCTCCCTACTTAATCGTATTGAATTTCCCGACGCCTATTGCAGTCACGGAGCGGCTGCGGCGCGAGTAAGAAAAGGGGAAAGAGTGCAGAGTCAGCTGGCACCCAATACCAGAAATGACCTTCTGGCGCGATAAACCAGTTTTTATCCGGTTCCATTATATGGTCAATTAGTAAAGCCAACTTCAATCCTGATGGCGGCACTGGCACTTGCTAAATTTCCTCTCTTCTTTTTGTACCCAACTACAATTATGGGCCCCAACCGCCGATTTTAAAGCCGGGCATTAGCACGTAATATTTTTTCTCAGCGCCACCATTTTAGTCACTCAGTGCCAGGATATTGGGCGAATTTAATTATTCGCTTGACTGGTAGCAGATTCGGGATATATCGGTTATTGGCCGACTGCCGTCGTCATCGGTTAACGCGTCGGTGAACGTTACTCGACGACTGCTATGGAGCGCACTGCAGACGTAATCTAGGGCGGTGATCCGCTGCCGCGATTCGGCCGCTGACGACCCAAAGTGGTCCTCGGAGTTCCAGGTTTAGAACGCTTACTTCCAGCACAACCCGACTGTGAAAATAGATCCAAAAGCCATACGCAGGTGCGGTGCTCTACAGTCATCGCCTGCATCGAAGACCCCGCCCTCGTTCGAATTCACGACAACGCTTCAGGAATCCGTGCAGTTGGAAAAGGCGGGATCCAATTAGTACGGCGAGATAACCGGGTAAGAACTCGATTAT
This sequence comes from Gammaproteobacteria bacterium, assembly GCA_963662545.2. Lineage (GTDB taxonomy): Bacteria > Pseudomonadota > Gammaproteobacteria > JAYYZW01. The sequence continues at coordinate 693,099 of CAXXLL010000002.1, read as the reverse complement.
AGGGTTGCGATCATCACCCGAACCGCGAGTGGTGACGCGGCATACTGCGTCAGTCGTCGGAACGGGCCAACGGAGATTGGACCTGCGTTTGCTCGAGGTCTAATTCATCGAGGCTGATCTGGCCCAGACAAACGTCGGTGCTGGGTTGCATCATTGTGGCGGTGGCGCCGTCGCGAAACAAACGTTCTATCGCCGAGCCTTTGAACAACCCATGCGCGCCGCCCATTTCGAGTGCCGATCGCGTTGCCGCGGCTACGGCCTCGCCAACGACGTATTTCGCGCGGAACAACGCCGTCTGCGCGGCCGGCGTTTGGCCTTCGTTGTCGGCGAGCCAGGCCGCGTAGCGCAACAGCCAACGCGCGCTCTCGAGTTCTGCGTTGATGATGGCTATGCGCCGCCGGATATCGGGGTGATAAGACAGCGGTTGGGTGTAACCCTTGGGTCGCCGTCCCTTTACAACGGCTTTGATCGCGGCCAGCGTTGCGAGCCCAAGGCCCATGTAAACGGCGGTATAGGGCAGGTTGATCATCGATTCATGAGTCGCCAGGAATTCGCCGATGCTGGGAACAACGACATGATCGAAGGCAAATTCCGCCGGTACGAAGCAATCTTCGAGCAAAACGTTGTCACTGCGGGTTGCTCGCATACCCAGCGTATCCCACACCGGTTCGATCGTGAGACCGGGCGCGTCGGTATCGACGATTACCATGATCACCGATTCGAGGTTCTCGATATGTTCCGGATGCACGCAAATCAACGCCATGTCGGCCGAGGAGATCATAGAAGCGAAAGCCTTGCGGCCGTTTAACAGATAACCGCCATCTACCCGTCGCGCCTGGGTCGAACTTGCGCGCGTCGAGTACAAAAGATTGGTCGTGCCGGCCTCCGAAATGAGATTCGCCATTAACTTGCGTTCGACGACAAACAGTTGTGCAGCGCGTTCGCGTACGGCGTCGCCGAATGCGTCGGTTACCGTTAGCGTATAAGCGGCCACGTTATGCATGTTGAAGCTCATCGCTGTCGCGGCGCAGCCCTGGGCGAGTTCTTCCATCGCGATCGTGTGTCCGAGCAGGCCGGCGCCCATCCCGCCCAAGTTCTTGGGCGTTAGCATCCCGAACAGGCCGGCTTCACGTAGCGCACGGTAATTCTCTTCCGGCGCGGATGCTTCGCGATCATGCCGGTCGGACGTCTCAGCAAACGTGCGCGCGAGTTCGCGGCAGTGACTCTGGAGCTCGATTTGATCGGCTGAAAGTGAGAAATCCATGATGTGTTTAGGGGATTTCGTCTTTGATTGCTATTACGTGCGGCTCACCGGGCGGTGACGTGCCCGACGCGGGCCCGTCCAGTATAACGAGTTAGGTCCCGCGGGCCTTCCGTAAACGATCTGTAGGCACCGGAAAAGTCCTGTAATGCAGAACCTTACGTGCGTCTAGACGGATCGCGGGCTATAATTCGCGGCTCCCAGACGCCCGCACCGCAGGCGGGGTATAGGCGCCCGGATCGCCGTATATTCCGGAGGTTCTCGAGTGACAACAGGTTCTGAAAAAGCCCTATCTGATTGAAGCGCGCGGGCGCTAAAGGAGTCAAAGGCGGCCTCGCCAGACGCGCTTGACTGGCTGACGGCGGAGGGAATCGTCGTTAAACCCGTTTATACGGCGGCCGACCTGGCCGAGTTGGAACACGTCGATTCGATGCCGGGATTCGAGCCCTTTGTGCGCGGGCCACGCGCGACCAAGTACGTGGGGCGGCCTTGGACTGTGCGCCAATATGCTATCCGCCGGAAAAACCCTTCTTCTGGTAGGGCGTAGAACAGCCCACCAGTACAGCGATTAAGGGCACATATATATAAGGTGTCGGAGCGGGCATGGCTCGAATACCTGCGCGCAGTATTTTTTTGGGGCGGTCGTCAGGAATATGGCTCGCTCCAGCCATCAAAATTGAGTTAGCCAGGCGACTCGGATGGCCGCTTATGGCCGACTGGTTCGGCCCCAGAATTTCGGACCAGTTGATTAAGTCTTCACTGCCTGCCTTTCAAAGTCTACCGGACTGGAATAGTCCAGGTAGCCATGACGCCGACATCGGTTGTAGAAACGCTCGATGTAGTCGAACACATCAGCCTTGGCGTCCTCTCGAGAAGCGTAAGTGCGTCGGCGAATGCGCTCGCGCTTGAGTAGCGCGAAAAAGCTTTCGACCGGTGCATTGTCGTAACAACTACCACGACCACTCATACTGCATTCGATCCCGTAACGCGCCAGTAGCGCTCGGAAGTCATCGCTGGTGTATTGCGGTCCACGGTCGGAATGATGGAGCAACGGGGCGCTCGGCTGACGTTGCCCCAGCGCCATCTTCATCGCGTCCACCACCCGGTGTCGGCCGGTCCGCCGGTCCATCGACCAGCCCACAATGCGTCGCGAATAGAGGTCCATCACTACCGCCAGGTACAGCCATCCCTGGCGTGTCGAGAGGTAGGTAATATCCGACGCCCAGCGCGCGTTGACCCGGCTGGCCTTGAAGTCCTGGTTGAGCAAGTTCGCTGCAACCGGGTAGCTCGGCGGGCGCTCAGCAAGCCGGCGAAATCGGCGCTTCGGACAACCTTTGAGTCCGGCATCGTGTATCAAGCGGGCCACTTTGTGCCGTCCGCAAGGCTCACCGAGCTCGGCCAGTTCGCGTTGCACCTTGCGTGCGCCGTAGACACCGCCACTCTCCAGGTGCAGGCCTCGGATCAGGGGTAACAGACGCCGGTCCCGGCGCTGTCTCGCACTCTCGCCACGACCGCACCAGTCGTAGTAACCGCTACGCGAGACACGCAACAACCCGCACATCATCCTGACCGAGTGCTGGCGCCGCCGCCGGTGGATACAGCCGTATCTCACTTCGACTCCCTGGCAAAGTACCTCGCCGCTTCTTTTAAAAAATCACGCTCCTCTGTGACCTTGCTCAGTTCGCGCTTGAGTCGCGTCATCTCCTCGTCGCGGCTCTTGCCGTGGCCTGGGAACGCAGCCTTCTCCCCGTGCTCACTTACCAAATCCTGCCACCGCCGAAGCTGTCGCGTACTGATCCCAAGCTCCTCGCACACCAGAGCACCCGTCACCCCGGGCTCGTCAGCTCGCCTAAGTGCTTGTCTTTTGAACTCCGCGCTATAGCGTTGTCTTCTCCCCATGACACACCTCCCAGCACATTATCGTGCCGAATTAGGTGGTCCGAAATACCGGGGCCAAACCACATAGCGGACCTGGTTGCAAAAATAAAAACCTCGTACTAAGGCGTTTTTTTTTGGCTAGTCTCCACCCTCGCAATAACTTCTGGGTTCATTTCAGGCTCTTCGTGCTCGATCAATCAATCCGTGGCGCTGAGCTGTTTCTTCGTGAGTGCTCCCAATGCCTGGGCTACAGGGTCACGGCTTGCTTCAAGGTGACGCACAATCCCCAGCTGGTCCTCAAGCGGGCGGTTCTGAGCCAGTTTAAACTTGCCCTCCACTCGCTCGATTTCTATGACAAACCCCACGATCGCTTGCAAGAGATTGGCTTTGAAGTCGGCGGGAAACTCCCCTGGCCACGGTTCAGGCATGCCCGCTTCGTGGATGGCAATCAGTCTGTCCACCAGGTTGGAGCGCCATTCTTCCTCATCGACGACACGAGGAGCGCCGTATACGTGCACCACCGCATAGTTCCAGGTGGGTAGAGCGAGGGGGGTCACACACCAACTAGGGGAAATGTAGGTATGAGGGCCGTGGAAAATCGCGAGCGCCTCCCTCTGGCCGTCGAACGCGCGCCAGTGAGGATTAGCGCGCGCGACATGCCCCAGGAGAACTCCCTGCGCCGACTCAGTCCGATCGAGGATCATCGGCAGATGGGTCGCAAAGGGGGAGCCGTCCACGGTGCTGATGAGCGTCGCAAAACCGTTCATCGTGATGAACTCATCAAGTATCGCTCTATCCGAAATTTGATGTGCCTTGGGAATGTACATGGCCTCTTTCCCCCGTCGCGCTATCGGATACGTTTACCAATATCCGCCAGCTTTTGCTATCCCCATTAAATAGCCGCTTTCAAGTCAGCGCTGCGGTATAGCAACTTGCCGATGAATGATCGAGGCGTGCGTGCTGTTCGGGCCCACACTTGGCCGAGAGCCGTCGTACCCTCTCGACTTAACGCTTAAAGCAACTCGATGACCGCTTCCGAGCGCATTGTAGACGTAAACTAGAGCAGCGTTGCGCCGCGGTGATCAGGCAGCTACCGACCCAGAGTGTGTGAAAACTCGGAATGAAGAGGAATCACGTCGAGAACTCCTCGTCAGACGCAACGCGGCGCGGTTACGACGGCCGCGCTCGCGGTCCAATGCGATCGGTTAGTTAATGGAACATTCCTTAGAACGGCCCCAGAAGCCGGCAGTGAAGCCGTGGATCAGGGAGTTTTCGAGGCCACAGAGGGTCTCATGCCGTCATCGCTTCGATGAGCGTAGCGACACCCAGTAGATTCATCACGCGTTTCATGTTGTAAGCGAGCACGTGCAGACTCATTTCCGTACCAACGTGTTTCAGCGTGCGCATCTGGAAGTGGGTCGAACCCATCCAGGATTTGATCGTGCCAAATGGATGCTCGACCGTCTCTCGGCGGACACGCATAGGGTCAGGTTCACGATCCAATCGCGCCTGCACCGCTTCAACAACCGCTTCATGTTCCCAACGGCTGACGCGCCGGTATCGACCCGTTGTGCATTTAGATTTGATCGGGCAGCGGGGACACGCCGAACTCCAGTAGCGCCGGATCTGCTTGCCTTTCTCCACTCGGGTGAACCGGTAAATCAGTCGCTCACCGGCCGGGCATTCATACGCATCCTCTTCGGGTTGGTAAATGAAGTCGCGCTTGCCAAACAAGCCCTTCGCCTGGTTACCCGAGGTCTGCGGTTTCGGCAGATAGGTCGTGATGCCGGCTTTAGCGCACGCCAAGATCTCTTCGCCACTGAAGTACCCGCGATCCGCAACGACGGTCAACTCCTTCTTATCCAGCGCCTCTTTGGCTTTCTCCGACATGTTCGACAGTTGCGCCCGGTCATGACCTACGTTCGTCACTTCATGTGCCACAATCAGATGACTCTTCGTGTCGACCGCCGTCTGCACGTTGTACCCCACCATGCCGCTGCCACGGCCGCTCGTCGCCATCGAGCGCGCGTCCGGGTCCGTCAGTGAGACCTGATGGTCCGGCGTCTCCTCGAGCCGTACCTCGAGCTTTTTTAGGCGGCCTATCTCTTCCTTCAGTACCTCGATCTTGTCCTTCAAACGCTGCGACTTGTCACCTGACACCGCACGCTCCTGGCGGTCGGCACTTGCAATTTCCGCCAGGTACCGCTCAACGCTCTCGTCAATCTGCTGCAACCGACGTTTCAGCTTCGCCTTCGTGAAGTTCCGGTCACGGTTGTTTACCGCTTTGAACTTGCTGCCATCTATCGCCACGAAGGCTTCCGAAAACAGCTGCAGCTTACGGCACAGCATCACGAACTCCCGGCATACCAGACGAATGGCGTCACCGTTATCTTTGCGGAAATCGGCAATGGTCTTGAAATCAGGCGCCAGACGACCCGTCAGCCACATCAGTTCCACGTTCCGCTGCGCCTCCCGTTCCAGGCGACGGCTCGATTGAACCCGGTTCAGGTAACCGTAGATATAGAGCTTCAGCATCGTCGCCGGGTGATACCCCGGTCGACCCGTCTCATGCGCATCGGTTCTGAAACTCAGACCTGACAGATCCAACTCATCGACGAACACATCGATGACCCGCACCGCACTCTCCTCAGCGACATAATCGTCCAGACACTCGGGAAACAGCGTTGTTTGGCGGCGGTCCGCGCCTTCAATGAACCCGCTCATCAACGACTCCCCAGGACCGAAAGAGTGATCTTATCTGATGCAGAGTTTTCACACACTCTGGACCCACAGCGGACATCGACGGTAGATTACCTTGCTTCCTTCTCCGACTGGAGCGGTGGCCCTGGCGTTTTCTACCGAGGACCAGAAAAAAGGCATGACTGTGTTTATCGAAAAATGCGGAGCGGTCTTCAAGGGTAGGTGGAACGGTGCGGCAGAAATGGCGAGAAAGCGAAGATTCGGCTAAGCCAAGGTGAATTAGAGGGTTAGGTGACAACGGAGAATTATTAAACCTATCATTCGTTAACGGCCCCTTTGATCTCTGAAAACTCAGGCGGACGATTTCGACTGAAGTTCAAGACCCCATCTTCCAGCGGCGCGTGACGGATTTTCTTCTTGTCGGCCGCATAATTTTGCGTGAAGCGCCAGGGGTCGCGATCACCTTGCCTCGGAAATAGATGCATGGTCCGCTGCATGTAGCCCGGGGTGAAATCCTCGACCATCAATCGCCGCTCCATGCCTTCATCTTCTTCGCGCAAGCGCGGGGTGCACTGGCTGGCATTCAACTCAGTCATGCGATTCACCAGCCGGCATACATATTCCGCCACCAATTCCGAGCGTAAAGTCCAGGACGCATTGATATAGCCTAGGGTGTACACGAGGTTGGGTACATCCGAAAACATCAAACCTTTGTAGGAGTAGGTCTGCGGGAAATCAATGGGTTTGCCGTCGACACTGAAGGTCGCGTCGCCCAGTACGACGAGGTTGAGACCCGTCGCGGTAACGATGATGTCGGCTTCGAGTTCGCCTCCGGACTTGAGCTGAATTCCGGTAGGCGTAAAGCGTTCGATTTGATCGGTCGCCACCGCCGCTTTGCCGGAATTTATCGCCTTGAACAAGTCGGCATCCGGCACGAGACAAAGACGCTGATCCCAGGGGTTGTAATCAGGCGTGAAGTGCTTGTTGATATCGTAGTCGGACCCGAGGTGCTTACGCACCAGACTCAAGAGTTTCTGCTTGAACTTCTCGGGATTCACTCGCGTTTGGCGGTAGATGTAGCGCTGAAACTGCACGTTCTTCCGGCGGATGATGCGATACGCGAGCTTCTCCGGCAGATACTTCTTGAGCGTTTCGGCGATTGCGTCTTCGGCCGGGAGCGACACCACGTAAGTCGGCGAACGCTGCAGCATCGTGACCTGACCGGCTGTCTCGGCCATGGCCGGGACCAGCGTCATCGCGGTCGCGCCGCTGCCGATGATCACCACGCGCTTGCCGGCATAGTCGAGGTCGTCCGGCCATTTCTGAGGATGGATGATCTGGCCCTTAAAATCGTCTATGCCGTCGAACTCGGGGGTGTAACCTTCATCGTAGCTGTAGTAGCCACTGCACATAAACAGAAAATTACAGGTGAACTGAGCCAAGCCGCCATTCGTGCGCTTGGCTTCGATGGTCCAGCGGGATTGCTCGCTCGACCAGTTGGCCGCGCGGGCCTTATGACCAAAGTGGATGTGCTCGACGATGGCGCGCTCCGTGGCGGCCTCCTTCACGTAGTCCAAAATTGACGGTCCGTCAGCAATCGCTTTGGGGTTGAGCCAGGGCTTAGAGTCGTATCCCATCGTATACATATCACTGTCCGAACGGACACCGGGGTAACGAAACAGATCCCAGGTGCCGCCGATCGTTTCACGCCCTTCCAGAATCGCGAACGTCTTGCCGGGACATTTGTCCTGCAATTGACGAGCCGCGCCGATGCCCGACAGGCCTGCGCCGACGATGACGACATCAAAATGATTCATGGAGTTTTCCACTATCGCCGCAATACATCCGGACATGGGCGTGCGGCCGAAAGTTCCTTGAACCCGGATGATACACGGGTATCAACCGAGGGCTTGGGCGAAATCAGCAATCAGCTCATCAGCGTCCTCCAAACCCGTCGAGCAGCGGATCAAAGCGTTGCTGACACCTAGGCGTTCGCGCGCTGCTATCGACAGTCCCGCGTGCGAAGTGATGGCAGGGCACGTCACCAACGTTTCGGGTCCGCCTAGGCTCGGTGCCGAGATCGGAATGTCGAGCGTTGCAAGAAAAGCCTCGGCTGTAAGCTGAAGTGCTCTGTAAACGTTCCGCTGAACGCTATTGGACGACCGCTATGGAGGGAATAGCAGACGCAATCTAAAACAGTGCTGCAGTGCCGCGAGGAGGCCGCCGACGACCCTAAGCGGCCACGCCGGCCTGCGACTCTTCGAGCTCGTAGGCGCGCGCGAGGTTGGCGATGTAGTCGGGCGGATGGTAATACGAGATGTATTGCAACGCGTCCGCCACGCTTTGAATAACGTCCTCCGATCTAATCGCCGTCACGGTACCCTTATTCGGGGATCTCGAACGCGATCAGTACGTTTCCGGGCAGCCCAATATTGAACTGATCCATGCCGGATGAAACGTATAACCGGTTTTTCACGATGACGGGCCCCCCGAACGAGCCGAGCCCCCCACCGAACCCTTTGCGGCCGTTAACCGTTTCATATTCGCGCACGGTATCGAACGTCCACACCGGCTTGCCGGTCGCGGTATCGTAAGCGCGCAGTACGCCGTCGCCGGTGCCCGTGAAAACGACGTCGCCCGCCACGGTACTGGGCAAGCTGAAGGCGTTGCTGCACGGGGGTGACGTCTTACCTTCACAATCAGGCGTCATATCCTGTATACGCCAGATGGATTTACCGGTCAGGAGATCGACCGCCGTGAAGGACCCGTTCGCCTTCATGTCCACATCCATATCGATGACGGGTACGTAGGCATTTATGCCGTCGCTCGAGAATCCCCATTGGATGCCGCCGAGCTCTCCGCCGGCGCCGAGGCGGATCTGCCACAGGACTTTGCCGCTGTCATCCGGATCCAGGCCGTAAAGCATGCCGTCCTTGGATCCGGTCACGATGATCTCCTTACCGTCCGATCGTTCCACCAGCACCGCGGGCGACACGATATCCCGGTCACCATGTCCCGTCGGGTTTAAGGGCGAACAGGTTTTCTGTTCGGGATCCACCCACTTTTCGCAGCCCAGGTGGTAGATGTCCTGGCCGCCCATCTGCTCGGGTGCCAGTGAAGTCACCCAGCGCTTGGCGCCGGTTTTCATGTCCAACGCCAACATGGCGTCGGATTCGCGCACGACCGGCTCAGTCATCTGGTTGCCGGTTGGCACGTAAAGCAGGCCGCGCTTGTCGTCGACCGTGACGGCCGAGAACACCACGACCCCCGAGGGACCGTAGCGATTCGTGCCGGCTTTCGTCGTGCCCAGATACCCGAATTCCTTGTCGATGGTGTAGGACTTCCACTTGCGCTCACCGGTACGCAGGTCATAGGCGACGATGCTGCCGCGAAACGTACAGCACGGGTATTCCCTATGTTTGCCAATATTGAGCACTTCTTGGAAGGAGGACACGGGCACGTAAACCATGCCGTCGTGCGCCGTCACGTTGCCCGTAATGCGTGAGGTCGGCGTCCAATCCGCCCGGTCGCGCCACAGCAATTGGCCCGTTTCCGCATCTACAGCGTAGACGTTGGCCCCCAGATCGCCAAACACGGCGATACCGTCGGACACCGCGATGTTCGATCGGATCCGCCATTCCGCACGAAACGCCCAGTGGGCACACCCGGTGTCCGCATCGAGCGAGTAGACCCATTGATTGAGATTACCTACGAACAATCGGTCACCGACGACGGCGACCGGGTGCCCACCACCCTGGTACGCGTGGACCTGCGGGAAGGCTACGGCCCACTTGACCTTGAGGTTCGCTAACCCCGCAGCGGTGAGCTGCGCATTAGTCACATGCCGGTTGTAGCGGTTGTCGTTCGACAGTCCAGGCCAGTCATGCTCCGCATCGGGTACCAGCGGCGTCTTGTCTTTGCACATGGTCACGCCGGCACCGCGCGTGCCCTTTTCGGGTTTATGGTCGGCGATCCACTTGGCTATCGTCCATCGCTTCGCATCGTCCATGCCATTGACAAACTGTGCCATGACGCCGAACCACAGTTCCTTGTGAATTTCCTCGGCGGTCATGTTCGATAATGCCGTCAACGATGGGGAAATTGCGGCGCGCCCGTGGCATTCGATACAGTGTTCGGCGTACAGTGCGGCGCCGTCCAGTCCCTTCGACTTTTCGGCTGCGGGTTCAGCGTACGCAGCGAGCGACGCGAACAGGGATCCAAACAGGGGTAACAGGTGCAGATTTCTCATGGTCCGATCTCCCGACATCGTCTTATTGGATGTTCACCCGAGGGCAGTTCTGTAAGCATAGCAATTCTCGACGAACACCGTTTATATTCGGGACCGCTCTTAGCCGCGAGCCGAAGTCAAGCGCTGCGATGCTTTTTATGAGAAGGGAATGGCCGCTTACGAGGGTATCCCAGACCTAACCTCTAGCAGTGCTGCACTGCCGCGAGCGGGCGGCTTACGACCCAGGCTGTCCGAAAACTCCCATGAATCTATAATCGACCTTTCGCGCAAGGAATCGTCTGATGAGTGGATTCATTGAAGGCGAAGATCGCTACCAAGCGACGCTGTTTCCAGAGCGACTGGATGATTACATCGGCGAAGACAGTGCGGTGCGCGTGATTGATGTATTCATCGACGAGCTGGATATTTCCGGTCTAGGTTTCCAGTCGGAGGCCAAGGCCGCGGGTCGGCCGGGCTTCGATCCGAGAACCCTTTTAAAACTTTACGTATACGGCTACCTGAATCGAGTTCAGTCATCGCGACGGCTGGCGCGTGAAGCGCAGCGCAATGTGGAGTTGATGTGGCTGACGGGTCGCTTAGCGCCTGACTTTAGAACCATCGCGGATTTCAGGAAGGACAACGGTGTCGCCATTCGTCTGGTGTGCCGGGAGTTTGTGATGCTGTGCCGGAAGCTGGAATTATTCTCGGAGGCATTTGTAGCGATTGATGGCAGCAAGTTCAAGGCGGTGAACAACCGGGAGCGGAACTTCACCAAGGCGAAGCTGAAGCGTCGGTTGGCGCAGATTGACGAGAGCATTGAGCGGTATCTGGGTCAGATGGCGAGTGCTGACCGTCAGGAAGCAGCGGTTGCGAAGGACAAAACGGAGCGACTGGCGGATAAAATCAGCCGACTGAAAGAGGAGATGGCGCGCCTAAAAAAGTTGGAAGCCCGGATGCTTGAGGCACCGGGCCAACAGATCTCACTGACTGATCCAGACGCCCGCTCGATGGCGACCAGCGGGCGCGGTACGGGGATGGTGGGCTACAACGTACAGGCGGCGGTTGACGCTAAACATCATATGATCGTGACGCACGAGGTGACGAACGTGGGTCATGACCGAGCGGCGCTCGCCGCCATGGCAAAGCAAGCGAAGGAAGCACTCGGTGTTGAGCACCTGGAGGTTGTCGCGGACCGGGGTTACTACAGGAGCGAGGAGAGCCTGGCGTGTGATGAAGCGGGGGTCACGACTTATCTGCCGAAACCCCAGACCTCGGGCAATCTGGCGAAGGGCCTCTTCGGCAAACGGGATTTCATTTATAAGCCCGATGATGACGAATACGAATGTCCGGCGGGAGAGCGACTGACGCGCCGCACGGAAACACACCAAGACGGATTAACAATCTACCGTTACTGGGCATCGACGTGTGGTTCATGTGCGCTCAAAGGCAAGTGCACGACGGGGAAAGAACGACGCGTCAGCCGCTGGGAGCACGAAGCCGTGCTCGAAGCGGTTGAAGCAAGGTTGGACAAAGAGCCCGCGCGCATGCGCGTTCGACGACAGACCGTCGAACATCCCTTCGGCACGTTGAAATCCTGGATGGGGTCGACACACTTCCAAATGAAAACGCTGAAGAACGTGGGTACGGAGATGAGTTTGCACGTGCTGGCGTACAACATGAAACGGGCGATGGCGATACTCGGGGTTGCGCCACTCATAGAAGCGATACAGTCATAGGAACCCGCCTTTTTCCCGAAACATCCTCCGGGTGTTGGATAGACCGCGGCGGCGAATGTCCTTCGCCACTTTGGCGTCGAGTTTCTCAAACGCTGTTGGACGCGCAGAATCAGCGCATCGTGATGACGCCGCTACCAAACAGCCCGGATGAGCCGTCAAGTGCTCCGCAAAGTGAGTTTATGGACAGCCTGGACCCTTTGCAGACCTCGGAGAATGCGGCTTCTTTACTCCCACTCCGCCAACAATGCCTTCGCATCTTGGAGTTTCTATGTCTTTACCTATGTCGCAATGCCCGAGCCACGGTCACACAGGAAGAGGGAGTTATAAAAGGCGTTAAAATCATTCGCGTTACGTAGCATCTCATGTCTCGAAGGGCTCAATAGCCACGCCGGCGCAAAACAGAACAGCGCTCATCACCAAAGGCAGGTAGGACCTGGAGCCTCCCGCTCCTATTTGTTCTCCCAAAGAATTTCAGGATACGGCACGATCCATGAGGATTTCGTGTACCAGGCTCCAAGGATTTCGATCGGATTCAGTTTATGCAGGTGTGGGTAAAGTCCTGAGCTGCCGAGTTCGAGCACCGCAGGCCCCGACCAGATTTCGTGAACCTTGAAATCGGTCGATGGAATGAGCAGGAGTTGCTTGATCGGAATGCCGTCTTTCTCCGGTGCCGGAAATTTTCGGATCTGTAGAAAATCCCCGCCAACCAATCGCCCGAATTCATCCTCGAGCGGCGTCTCGCGGCCCTGCGGCGGTGGGCTGGTGATGTTCATACTTATGCGCATCAACTGCTCACCATAACGTACACAGTCCGCGAGAATTTGACTGCCGTGAAATTGCAGCGACGTCGATTCACACAGGTTGGCCGGCCAGCCGTATATTTCGCGCTCGAAAGTGAGCGCCATGTCGTGGTCCACCCAAATGTAATTGATGTACCAGCCCGACCATCGTAGATACTTCACCTTAATCGCGGTAAGCGCTTCGTGATAAACGTCAATAGTGTGAGTCGGCTGGCCCATATCGCCGATCCAGGCCAGCATGACGCCGTCCTCTGCCATCTCGAGCGGTTCCGGCACCTCCCAGGCGACCGCATCCGGGTCCGCCTTGTAGACCATCAGGATAATGCGGCTGTAGGGTGTTGCGTAGAACGGCGGCGGCGTGAAGGTCGGTGCGGCCAATGGCATCGCATAGGCTTCTTCATGCTCTTTCATAACGGGTTTCCAGGCAATTGGACGGTATCGATCGCCGAGGTATCACGCGACATGGCTGATCAATTCCGTCTATCGGGCGACTAAAATTCCGGGTCTTGTTCGAAACCGTGCAAGCCGCCGACGTCGTTGATCCAGTGCAAGGTTCTTGGCGTCCAGCACTGCGAATCGGGATTCACCCGGGTCGGATCATCCAGCGTCCCGGCATGCACCACGACGTGCTCGGGGAATCCAGTCGTAAACTCCGTAATATGTGAACCACATATGCCGCAAAACGTTCTCGTCATGACGTTGCCGGCATCCGTTTTTTTATCAAACGATTTTAGCTCGCCAGTTATATCAACGTCGGTTTTGAGAAAGAACATCGCGGTCGCAAAGGCGCTACCCGTGTGCTTCTGGCAATCCCGACAATGACAAACGACCGTTGCAGCCGGTTCGGATTTGCACTTGTAGCGCACTGCGCCGCACATGCAGGCGCCGCCAAATTTATCAGTCATCGCTATTTCCTCTGACTGTAAGATTATTGTAGTGCCGCATTCGCATTCATCGCTGAACGATTCATTTTACTATTCTGCAGCATGAATGCCGACAGCTTATAAGTAAAGCGCGCACGCCGAATTTACAATCACTTCGACCTGCAGCGCCAATGATGGTCGCGAAATTCCATGATTTCGTCGATTAAGCTTTCTCGTCCGATCATGAGAGAACAAGTGAAATTAAATCTCGCAACCGCGAACAAACTATAGTTTGAGCAGGCAATGACTGCGTTTGGAAGATAACGAACCTTTGATCTTTTAATCGGATCGAAAATCGGCGTAGAAAGGGCACTTTTGATTCAATCATCGTAGTATTGGTTCCAAAGCAGTGTCGTCATTGCGAAGGGGAGAACCAAGATGTCTGTTACACATACCGCCAGTGATAGCTCGGATAGTATGGGCCTCGATCAATCTATTATCGATGAATTCAAAATAGGCCTGCGCGGTTCGGTCTTTCAAGCTCACGATGCGGGGTATGACGAAGCCCGCACGATATGGAACGAAATGATTGACCACCGACCGGATTTGATCGTCCGATGCGCCGGTGTCTCGGACGTGATTGCAGCAGTCAACTTCGCGCGGTCGAATGTGCTTAGCGTGTCCATTCGTGGCGGCGGTCACAACGTTTCGGGCAATGCCGTGTGTGATGGCGGCTTGATGATCGATCTATCGTTGATGAAAAGTATTCACGTTGATGTAGCGACGCGCATCGCAAGAGCCGAGGGTGGCGCAACCTGGAAGGATTACGATCGCGAGACGCAGACGTTCGGCCTGGCCAGTACGGGCGGGGCTGTATCACGTACCGGCGTAGCGGGATTGACCTTGGGCGGTGGCTGGGGTTGGCTCGGCGGGCGACACGGACTCGCTTGTGACAACCTGTTATCCGCTGATGTCGTCACCGCCGACGGGCGACTGATGACGGTGAGCGCCGATCAAAACGAAGAACTGTTTTGGGGACTGCGCGGCGGCGGCGGAAATTTCGGTGTCGTGACGTCGTTTGAGTATCAAGTTCATCCGGTAGGTGAGGTACTAGGAGGTGTGATATGGCATCCGCTGGACGCCGCCCGCGACGTGCTCACGTTTTACGACGAATTTACCGAGTCGTCCCCCGATGATCTGGTTTCCTTAGTGCAGTTCGCGACATTACCTGATGGCCCACTAGCGCTCGGGGTTGAAGTCTGTTATTTCGGCGGCATACACGAGGGTAAGAAGTACTTGCGACCACTGAGAGAGTTCGGCTCGCCCATCAGCGACGATATTGTTCCAACGACCTACGTAGACTATCAACAAGCATCGGATGAAGTTTTTCCAGAAAAACTTCAGAATTATTGGAAGTCCAATTTTCTGAAAAAACTCAATGCCGACACTATCGAGGTGATCCTCGATTTCGTGTCGAGGATCCCCACGCCGGAATCGGTCTTTATGATCGAGCAGGTCGGTAACGGCGTTCGACGTGTCGGCAAGGATGACACCGCCTTCAACCACCGCGATGCCCGTTACAGTTCATTGATCATGGGCATGACCTCAGACCCGTCAAACAATGAACAGATCGTCGCCTGGACACGGGATTTCTTTGATGCCATGGCGCCGTTCAACGAGGACTCGGTTTATGTCAATTACCTGGGGCCGCAGGACGACGAAGGCGACGATCGGGTGATGGCTGCCTATGGACCGGAGAAATATAAGCGCCTGGTCGCGCTGAAGAATAAATACGATCCCACTAATATGTTTCGCTTCAACCAGAACATCAAGCCGACAGTGAGATCATAGCGCGGACATTAGCGTATAAGACGAACAAACGCCCTTTTCCGCAACTTCATCGAGTGTCCGCAGGTGCTCGCACAGCCGTCAACGCGCGCTTGCAGGCGGTGTCGGCTGGCCGAGCCCGGAGAATCTCACACTTAGGTGCTAATTTTTGGGCTCTTCGACCCTCGGCTCGACAGCGACCCTGCCGCTTCGTCGGTATCGCAGCTGCCAGTGTTGCTCGCACGGTTGTCCGTGTATTAGGCGAACAAACTGGCCTGCGGCGGCCCCCGAGACGGTGGCAAACGCGAGGCGCCTGTTGAAGTTTCTTTGCGCTCGATATGGGTGAGAATCTTCTCGATTACCACAGGATCCTCGATGCACGCGATGATCTTGACCTGCCCGCCACAGCTATTGCAGGTCTCGACGTCGATGTTGAATACCCGCTTCAGGCGCTGCGCCCAATTCATCGCTGCTCGGCGTTCAAGAGGCGTTAGGTCTTCAGTCGCCGCTGAACACTGCCGCACGACCGCTATTGAGAGGATTGCAGACGTAACGTTTAGTAGTGGTGCAACGCGGCGATGAGGCCGCTGACGACCCAGGCTGTCCGAAAACTCCGAAAAATCGTTACGCGACGAAAAGTTTCCCCACTTGTTGTCCCCATAGCAGATAAATTAGGGACCACACTGCGCAAATTGATCAAATTGGATAACGCATACCCCACTTTCCAAAATCGAAATTAGTTTTCGGACAGCCTGGACCCATTGCGGCCATCAGCGGCAGCGAAGGAAGGGCGCAGTCGAGCGTCGGCTAGCCCCAGGTATCGGCTGTAATACTGGAATACCAACCGCGAGCGTAGGCCGCCTCGCGCGCGCGAAACGCGGGATCGGCATCGCTCGGACTTAATCCTCCGGCGCCCTTAACGGCGGCGATGGCACTATCAGTAAGGGCATATACCGCACTGACCGAGATTCCGTAATCGGGGCCGACAAGGCTATAACAGGTGTTGGCGTAGGAAGCTTCCGGTATCGGGTCACCGCGCAATGCTGCGACGATTGCAGCCGCACAAACTTTCGCCTGGCTGTTGGCGGAAAAGCCTGATTTTGGCATCGCACCGGCTATCGCGGCATCACCGAGAACGTGTATACCGGGAATACGCAGCGACTCGAAACTGAGCTGATTAACCGGGCACCAACCGGAAGCATCCGTGAGTTCGGCTTGCTGCGCGATTTGCCCGGCCTCTTGCGGCGGGATGAAATTTACCACGTCGGCGCGGTGTTCAGTAAAACCGGACTCGGTCACCAGGGTCCGCGACGCGGCCTCCACACGTTCAACCAACCCACCGGCGGATCCGGCGACCCATTCAATCATGCCCGGATAGAGCGCGTTCCAACCCTGCTGGAACAGACTCTGCTTTGAAAATTTGTCTTTGGTGTCCAGAATCAGGATCTTGGATCTCGGTTTGTGCTGCTTCAGATAGTGCGCAATCAAGCTGGCGCGTTCATAAGGTCCGGGCGGGCAACGGAACGGATTGGCCGGCGCCGCAATCACAACCACACCTCCGTCGTTCATCGCCTCGAGTTGCCGGCGTAGCAATAATGTCTGTGCGCCAGCCTTCCAGGCATGCGGCATGAGCTCGGCCGCGGCCGTGTCGTAGCCAGGTACAGCGTCGAACTTCAGTGCGATCCCAGGGGCGACGATGAGCCGGTCATAGTCCAGTTGCTTACCACTGGCGAGCGCTACGCGACGATTGTCGGCATCAATTGCGGTCGCTGTATCGTGAATCACTGTGATCGCGGACGCTCGAAGTCGGGCGTACGTATGCGTGATTTCGTCAACGGTGCGCATTCCTGCGAGTACGAGGTTACTGAAAGGGCAGGTTACGAAGGCGGCGTCGCTTTCGATCAATGTGACGGCGAGGCCGGGATCGAGTAAGCGCAGATAGCGCGCACAGGTCGCTCCGCCGAATCCACCGCCAATAATGATCGTCCGCGCAGACGTTGTCGCGGTCGCTCGCCATGGTGTCAGCATGGCGAGCGCTGCTATCCCAGCCGATTGCCCGAGAAAATTACGGCGTTGCATTCAGGGTCTCACAATTGTGGACTGAGTTTTGGCCAGCCATGCGGCAATAAGTTCAACTTCTGCGTCGTCGTAACCACGCGCGAGCCTTTGCATGATGGTCGATACGCGCGCGCCTGAACGAAAATTTTTCAGTGCATCGGCGATAAACGCGGCGTCCCTTCCGACGATGGCGGGGATACCCGCACCGTTCGGTGAAGCATCACCGTGACAGCTTACGCAGGAGCTGGCGAGAACGAAACCGCGCAGGTCGTCGGCCTGCACGGCCTTGCCCGTGCCGATGCTGAGTAAACCGATGAACAACAGACACTGTACCAAATTGTGCATACGTTCCTTATAGGAATAGCCTCGTGATAAGGATAGCCTAGAGCCTGCAATTTGGTATACCACCGGGCACAAACATTGTCCGTCCATGGCCGAGAGCTGCCGAAATCGCCATCCCGAAGTATGAGCGGAATGTTTTCGATAGCGGACATTAATTTGCGTGGCGGAACTGTCAGAGCAAGTCTGAGTTCTTACAAGTTATGTCCTGATCTGATCAAGCCTGCGTACGTTTTTGCCTACGCACGACGCACGACGCGCGACGCGCGACACCCAGATAGTTGTACTTGACCAGAGTGATTCCAGGAATTGGCGGCGGCGACGGCACCTCAAGCTCTTCACGATGATCGAGGACGAAACCGGCCTCCGCCAGCAGCATTGGCGGTTGGCGCAGCAAATTACAGCCGCCGAAGACGATGCCCCAGGGACGGTTCAAGCGCTCCTGCCAACGTTTTATGTTGGCGTTGGGTGATTGACCGTGCTCCATGAACAAGAGCTTACCGCCTGGTTTAAGCACCCTGCGCATCCCGGCAATCGCCGATTCGACATCGGGAATCGTGCATAAAGTGTAGGCGACGACCACGGTATCCACACTTTCCGCGTCGAGCGGAATTTCTTCGCCACGTAAGGCGACATGTTCAACCGCAATTGAGGAACCGCGTTCACGTTCCGCCGCGAGTTCCATCGCGCCTGCAGCTGGGTCCAGGGCAATGACCTGTTCAACTTTGTCGGCGTCGTACCATTGCAAACTCGTACCGGTGCCATAACCGACCTCGAGGACGCGACCGATCGCCTGCGGGATTAGTTTCGCGCGTTGATCCGCAAACGCGCGGTGGCCACAAATGCGATCGATGATCCGCGGCAAGATTCTGTTTTCGTAAAAGCTCACCGGCTGCTCCCCGTGTTTGTGCGCATCAGGATTGAACCTCGTCGAACGTCATTCACATACCCTTTTTCGCCGACGGTATTAAAAGTGTAGCAATTGATGATGTGCCGTTAATTAGCTTGAGCAGTATGTCCGGTTGTGGCCGAGGCTGTGTCAAAAGTCGAAAAATGGAGCCCGCCGTGAAAATTTTCCCCACTTAGGTTGTTATGCACGATTGATTAAGGGAACGCACCGCCTAAGGTAGACGAATCGGGCTAAACTTCTCCCACTTTCAAAATTCGAAAATACTTTTGACACAGCCTCGGCCGACTGCAGCCGCGAGTCAGGGTCGCGCCCCGAACGCTACCGGACGACCGCTATGGAGCGTATTGCAGACTTAATCTGGAGCGATGCTGCACTGCCGCGAGGAGGCAGGAAATGGGCGGTGAGCGGAAACCGCTCATGCGTCGATGCGGGCGCACAAGCTGACGCAAATGCCATAAAGGAACGTCAACCGCCTTATACTCTGGGTGCGCTTCCATCCAGCGAGTAGATTGCACCGCCGTGCCGCCCGAGAAACCTGCCCAGACGCCCGGCGAGTTCCGCTACTCGTGTTACACCCTCGGCATTCTCATGCTGGTTTACGTCTTCAATTTCGTCGACCGGCAAATCCTCGCGATCCTCAACGAAGAGATTAAAGGCGACCTCGCTCTAAGCGACGCCCAGATGGGCTTTCTCTACGGGACCGCCTTTGCAGTTTTCTACGCGCTCTTTGGCATTCCCTTCGGACGCTTGGCCGACGTTTGGGTGCGGCGTACTTTCGTCGCTTACGCTGTGGCGTTCTGGAGCACCGCCACCGCGTTCTCGGGATTTGCACGCAATTTCCTCGAACTCGGCATCGCGCGGATCGCGGTCGGGGTCGGGGAAGCCGGCACGGGGCCTTGTGCGTATTCGATGCTCTCGGATTCTTTCGCACCTGCCCGACGCGCTACGGTGATTGCGATCCTGACGAGTGGGGTCTACGTCGGTGCGGGGCTCGGGATCTTGATCGGCGGCCAGGTAGTGCAAAGGTGGAACGACACTTTTTCAGCAGGCAGCGCACCCTTCGGGTTGGCTGGATGGCAAGTAGCGTTCTTTGTCGTCGGGCTTCCGGGCCTGATACTTGCGTTGTGGGTACGGACGTTGCGTGAACCGGCGCGCGGGACGATGGACGGCATCACCTCACCGCCCGAGCCGCACCCGTTTCGGGAATTCGGAAGCGAGCTTTGCGCCGTCTTACCCGGCCTCACGATCCTAAATCTGTATCGTCGTGGCGCAGGGCCCCGGGGGATCGCGCGCAACCTGTTCGCGCTCGTTGGATTGGCGCTTGTTGCTTGGGCGCTTATCGTATCTCTCGGCAACCCGGCACAGTGGATTGCGCTGGCAATCGGCTTTTACGCGACGATTTCCTGGGCGCAAAGCCTGGCGTTGCGCGATCCGCCAACCGCAACGCTCATCCTGAAGACCCGCTCGTGGGTTTTGGTCGTGCTGGGCCTCTCACTCCTCGCGTTTTCCACATACGGGCTGGCCTACTTCAGCGCACCGTTTTTTATCCGCTATCATAAAGTTCCCATCGGTCAGCTCGGTTTCACGTTGGGTGGCATCACTGCGGCATTCGGATTTCTGGGGGTCACTCTGGGTGGGGTACTCGCCGACTTTTGGCGTGCCCGCAACCCGTGCGGTCGTCTCAACGTCGCAATCATCTCAGCTCTGGTACCGGTACCGGTTGGCATTTGGATGCTCTACACCTTGTCCACCACGCTGGCCTTCTTACTTAACGCGGTGGTAGCGTTCACCGGTGCGGCATGGCTTGGTGTCGGGGGATCGACCATCACGGATCTGGTGCTCCCGCGAATGCGCGGCACCGCGTCCGCCGCATATATCCTCAGCGTGACACTGATCGGCTTAGCGCTCGGGCCGTTCACCGTCGGCCTCGTGTCTGATTTGACCGGCGACCTGCGCAAGGGTTTGGTTACGGCGATTTGCGCGAACCTTGGCGCAGCCGTGCTGATCGGCCTGGCAAAGTACTATCTCGAACGGGATGAGCGCAGCATGCGGGATCGCGCCCGCGAAGCAGGCGAGACCGGAGTGTGACCTGACCCGAACCCCCCGCTCGATGAGACTGGGGCTTGCTGGATTTCAAGAGAAAGAACCTGGCTCGGCAAGTTTCTTTTTGGCAGCCCACGGTGCCCGCTTATGGCCGAGGCTGTGTGAAAACTATTTTCGTTTTTCAAAAGTGGGGGAACTACACTCGAAATTGACTCTAATTGGAATGCCGATCCCTTTTCGAGGTGCTTAATTACTGTGCTGGTGGGAAAAATTTTACTTCCGTCATCGTATTTTTGAGTTTTCACACAGCCTCGGCCGTGACCCGTCCTGTTCAGCTAACGCTCCACTGAAAGCTGCGAGACGACCGCTTCCGAGCGCATTGCAGACGTAATCTCTAGCTGTGCTGCGCTGCGGTGGCTCGGCAGCTACCGACCCAAAGCTTTCATCGCGGGTAAAAGGCAAGACCCGACAACGATTTTTGAGCGTGACATGGTCAGCGGATTGGTGTCCGTGATACTTGTGCGCATTCCTGCTACTCGTTGTTCCTTTGTGATAACGTGATTCCGCGCTGCATCGGCAGCCGCGTCTTCGAAACAATCAACGAAAAAAGGGCAAGATTCATGCCTGTAGGAAAAGAGATAGGAAAATACAAAGGGACATTCTCATATGTTCGACTCTGCGAGAGAAATGGTTCAGAGGAGGTCGTCGAAGGGTCATACAAGGCGAAAGTGTCGGGGGAGCTGAACGGCACCGCCGTCGTCGAGAGCTTCTTTGGGTTACTCAAACGAGAGCGCGTCAATCGCGTGCGTTACCGAACTCGAGACGAAGCCCGGGCCGATGTGTTCGATTACATCGAATGCTTTTACAATCGAAAACGCCGCCATGGCTATCTCGGTAACATCAGCCCGGCGGCTTTCGAAAAGCAGACATGCGGTCTTTACGAAACTGTCCATTAAACTGGGGCAAAACCAGACGACCCTTTGCGGTCATCCTCGACCCAAACTGGAAATGTCAGTGGTGTCCTTTAAATACGTTAGTTCGCTTCCCCGGATTCGGTTCCACACGCTGGCTACAAAGTTAAGATATCTTCTGAGTGCCTGTCCCAACCGTCGTAGTTTGGGATAGCTCGACTCTTCCGACCGACTCGACACAGTCGAGAAACGACTTTGTGTAAATAGGCAGCGTCGATTCATCTGCCCACCACTCGGCAGATGCAGGGAATTGCACGAGGCCACTAAACGAAGTCAGGCGGGCCTCCCAAACTTCTGGGTCGAGCAAATTCGCCTTATATTGAAAATATTGTGCTTCCACCTGCTGTGCGAAAGCACGAAACGCGAAAGTAATGGCAGTCCTTTCCTTGTCACTGAAATTATCCAACTTTTCATTTGGATCGAATATACGAACTATCGTGTCTCTGTCCTGATGTTCGGAAATGATCAAGTTGTATCGTGACCATTCCATCTGGGACTTGGTGCCCGCATCAGCGCGCATCGTGCGAGTGTTCGAGCGAACTTCGTACGCAAGGTAGAGCACCGATAATATTACGCCGAGAGCACCCAAACTCTCGGCCGTAGCACTAATCGCCTCGAAATTCATATCTAACACCTCCCGTCTGTAAACGAACACGTAGGATAGCGACGACCGAGATCACTGTGAATGTCCGGTGCTGGCCGACTACCGCTCTGCACCTTAACCGCACCGCTGAACACTGCCGCACGACCGCTTACGAGAGGATTGCAGACCTGATCTAGAACAGTGTTGAACTGCCGCGAAGGGGCCGCTGACGGGCCAATGCGGTCAGGTTCGCAGAGCGCCCCGCCGCAGTGACATGGTCACAAAGACTCAAGCGCGTGTTTCAAATCGACATCACCATCTGCAGAGCCTGCGGGTACTGTGCGCATCATCGCCTGCATCGAAGAACCTGTCGTGATCGAGGAGATCCTGACGCACCTCGAGCGCAAAGATGCTTTAGGCGCCGCCCGGCGTTCGCCACCGTCTCGGGGACCGCCTCAGGCCAGCTTGTTTGGCTGATGCACGCCAACTGCGCGACTAACACCCGCAGCTGCGATGCCAACGAGGTGGCAGAGTTGTTGTTATCCCGACGCTCGGAACAATCGCAAAATCACCCTGAAGTGCGAGATTTCTGCCGACTCAGGCGCGAGACCCAGACCAACACCGTGTCGAAGTTCAGCTCGACAGTTGTTCGATGACCTCAGAATACTCGGCCGACATACCGAAAAGGGCCTTTGTTCTACCTATGCGCGGGTGTCGACCCGTCCTTTTTGAGGGCCACCGTCAGGAAAGCGGGAAACGCGCGAGGAACGAGTCGGGATACTTACGAGCAATCCACCCGTCCAGACCCCAAACGCGCCCGGCTCGGGCGAACAGAAATGCCAGCGTGGAGATCCACACCAACAGACGGAGTCCCTGCCTTGGAAGTATCAAACCGAGACCAGCCAGCACATAGGCACTGGTGACCAACAATCCGATCATCGAGGCGACCCCGGTCATAAACCCAAAAACCAGACCGATACCGATCGCAACCTCACCGATTGCCGTCAAATTTGCAAACAGCTCTGCATTGGCCAATACCGTGTTCTCCAGAAAATCCCGGTACCACGGCAGCGGGTGGCCCTCGAGATAGCCGGAGACGATCCGTGTCATCGACTCGACCCAACGTTCCGAGGCTACGGGTATCGGAAGCACGCCTCCAAGCAAAACCCATTTGGTCCAGAGAGCTTTGATGAACCAGAGACCGACCGCGATTCGTATCACCGCAAGCCAGCGTGCCGGATCGTGTAAGCTGGTGCTTCCCTGATCATTCATTGTTTTTCATCCCTTCGCGGATTGCCGGCTGATCGAGGGGACGGACGATATCCGACTGTGATCGCCTCGTCCAGACACGAGCTCGGTATCGCCTCGGATCGGGTAATCGACCACGACGACATGCAACCGCCCCGGGCAATCAACGGAAGCAAGCCGATGGGCCCTAGAGGACTGGTCGACAATCGATCCGACGGGCTACAATCTGCTGGCTTTCGCGCCAGCCAAGCTCGAGCCTCGCGATGACGATGGCTTGGCCCAGGTGCTCGGCAGTTCCATCATCTACCGCATTGCCTTCGGGCCCCGCCAAGGGCGCAAGGCTTTCACACTTCAAACCTTGCCGGCCCAAGCTGAGCCTGCGCGCACCAGCGCGCGCTCGGCCAAGGCGGGCGGCTTCTCCGTTCATGCCGGCGTGGCCGCCGCACCGTGGGAACGCAACAAGCTCGAACGTCTCACCCGCTACATCACCCGCCCCGCGCTCTCCGAAAAACGCCTCTCGCTGGCTGCCAACGGCCTCGTGCGCTACGAACTCAAAACCTCCCATCGTGACGGCACCACCTACGTGTTCTTCGAACCGATGGACTTTATTGCACGCCTGGCCGCTCTGATCCCCAAACCGCGCGTCAATCTCATCTGCTACCACGGCGTCTTTGCCCCCAACAGCGCCCATCGTGCCGCCGTCACGCCGGCCGGGCGGGGACGGCCACCGCGCGATAGCACCGAAGACAAGACGCCCGCCCAGCGCCGCACCGCTATGACATGGGCGCAACGCCTCAAGCGCGTGTTCGATATCGAGACCTACTGGCACTGTACTCAGAACATGTTCCAGATACATCGCTAAAGCGGACACTCAAATAACAGAATCCGAAATCGATCGACATCTGCAAATGGCCGAGTGGTTCGGCCCCAGAATTTCGGACCAGTTGATTAAGTCTTCACTGCCTGCCTTTCAAAGTCTACCGGACTGGAATAGTCCAGGTAGCCATGACGCCGACATCGGTTGTAGAAACGCTCGATGTAGTCGAACACATCAGCCTTGGCGTCCTCTCGAGAAGCGTAAGTGCGTCGGCGAATGCGCTCGCGCTTGAGTAGCGCGAAAAAGCTTTCGACCGGTGCATTGTCGTAACAACTACCACGACCACTCATACTGCATTCGATCCCGTAACGCGCCAGTAGCGCTCGGAAGTCATCGCTGGTGTATTGCGGTCCGCGGTCGGAATCCAGTAACGCGCCGTTCAGGATATGGATCGGCAGGCCGCTCAAATCGTGCGGCGTGAACAGAATGTTTAGGCATACCCCGATCCCATCGCTGTTGAGCCCAATCTTTCCGATCATGCCGGGCTCAACGAAGACTGCGTATCGCCGCCCGTCGTCTCTTTCGTGCGTGATGACGACGGCCAGGTCTTCCAGCGGTTCGACCCAGTCCCAGTTCTGCGCGAGCACCCGCGATTCCGCGAAGTAGAAAGCCGTACATTCGGTGACCTTCGCATTCAGAATCTCCGTGCGGGCGTTGAGCACGAAGAGTTTCCATTCTTCGAGATTGGCGCCAGCCGCGATCCCGGAGATTTCCGCAGCACAGTCGGGCGCGGCTTCCACGGTCAGTGCCTTGATCCGGTTCGCGCGCGCCTCGATCTCCGCTCCCGACAGAGGGCTCGACGCAAAGAGGTCGTCCATGTAGAACGAAAACGTCTTCTCGATCCGCTCGCGAAACGCCTCGCCGTGAGCGCCGCCGCGCGCCGCCGCGTCGCCTTTGACTTCAAGGTGGGGAAAAGTCTTCATGTGGAATCAGCGTCGATCTGTGATGGCGTTTTCTCCGGTGATATCGGGATTATCGCGTTTCCATTGTTCGAGCGGGTTTTGGGTCTTCCACGCGCTTGCGTAGCGTTCCATCGAAACGAATTCGACACCCTCATGAGAAGCGAAGTATTCGAGGAGGCGTTCCAGCATCCGCATCCGGTTACCCCGCCCGATCACCTGGGGATGGAGCGTCAGCGTGAAGATCCCGCCCGGGGCGTTCTCCAGCGCGTAATCGAAATCGCCACGCCACAATTCTTCGACCTGCGCCGCGGGACGCAGTCCCTCATTGAATCCGGGGACGTATTCCGACAGCGGAAAATCATCCAGCCCCCAGGTCACGGGAAGCTCGACGAGATCAACCGTTTCGCCAAACTGGTACGCGGCATCGCGCGACCCTTCATCGCCCACGCGCAGATAATACGGGTAGCTATCGTGCCCCATGCAGCTCGAATCGTAGAGAAACCGGTATTCGAGTAGCAGCGCGATCGACGATTTGCTTAGATCCCAGGCCGGCGAGCGGTAGCCCACCGGTCGCCTGCCAAGCACGCATTCGAGGGCCTCGATGCCGCGCTCGAGGACGCGTCGTTCACCGACTTCGTCGAGGCGCGCCGGGTTCTCGTGCACCCAGCCGTGATGCAGGATTTCGTGGCCGTCGCCGGCGATCCGCTTGACCACGTCGGGGTAGGCGTAGGCCGTATGGCCGGGAACGGCGAAGCTCGCATGTACGGCGTATCTGCGCAACAGGTTGAGTATCCGCGGCACCGCGACCGCCCCGAACTGCCCGCGCGAAATCATGCTCGGATTTTCGCTCTTCGCCGATCCGATCCAGGACGACATCGCATCGAAATCGAAGGTGATGCAGCAGCTCAATCGCGCCGAACCCGGCATTTACGATATCCTTGATAAGTGCTTCGACGAGGCGATCCGTGAGCGTCCAGCCACTTCATCGGACTGCCGACGTCGACGAGTTCCAGGCGGGGCGCCATAAGTATTCCTCGTAACTTACGTAACGGTTCTCCCACAGTATATTTACTTCAGATCGTTTCTAACAGACGGGTTAGCCGCCGCCGGTGACGGCGGGGATAGGGCGTACCTGTTACCAGAATTTCCAGCCTCCAACGCCGGGTATTCCGGCCACATCGGGCCGGTCGACAGCATGATCCCCCAACACGAGCGCGAGCACCTCGAACGATACCGAACCCGACTGCAGGAAGCGGGGCTCGAACCGGAGAGATCGGCGCTCGGCTGGGGTACGGCCACTGGTATTTCCGGATGGCGGATCCGAACGGGCATGCGATCACAGTGCTGACCTCCCATTCGAGTTTCGACCAGGCCGGAAGGACCCTCCGTATTTCGCCAGCAAGCGGGCGCCTATGGGGAGCGGATCGGAGCCCGCTTGTGGGCGAATAATATGTGCCGCTACAGTCCAGACCTGGTGTTTAATTGGGGCATCTATTCAGGCGTCCAACCGACATGTCATCAATCGTGGATACGCCCGAGCCGTCGCATTACGCCGCGATATTCGCCTGGGACCACGGCAAGGCCACCAGGCCTTCACCCTGCAAACCCTGCCGGCGCAGAGCGAACAGGACCCGCCCGGCGAGAGACTCGCCAAAGCCTCGGGCTTTTCGTTGCACGCTGGCGTCGCCACCGAGCCCTGGGAACAAAAGAAACTCGAACGACTGTGCCGCTATATCACCCGACCCGCGCTCTCCGAACAGCGCCTGTCACTCACCTCACAGGGCCTCGTGCGATACGCGCTCAAAACGCCTTATCGCGATGGCACCACCCATGTCTTTTTCGAGCCGCTCGATCTGGTGGCACGCCTCGCGGCACTCATTCCCAACCCCCGCGTCAACCTCATCCGCTACCACGGCGTCTTTGCGCCGAATAGCCCGCTGCGCGCCCAGGTCACGCCCGCTCGTCGCGGCGACCAGGAACCGGCCCAACGACGCGCTGCCATGACATGGGCACAACGCCCCAAAGCCTGTTCAACATCGATAACGAGACCTGCCAGGCGTGGAGCGGCATGGTCAAGATTATCGCCCCCATCGACGATTGACGAACTTGGTCTGTACGAATGTGATGGCCGCTTGTGGCCGACTGCAGCCGTACCCTCTCGACTCGACGCTTGAGGGACCTCGACGACCACTTACGAGCGCATTGCAGACGTAACCTTGAGAAGTGCTGCAGTGCCGCGATTAGGCGGGTGACGACCCTTTGCGGACCTCAAACCCTTATGACGACAGCACCCTCAGGACCGTCATCGAAGATTTGACCAACTGGATTGGTGTCGCACCGGAGCGCGTCTATGTCGACAAGGGTTACTCCTGCCATAACGCGCCCAAGTCCCTACGCGTCTTGCCGGTCCGGTCAAAAGCGCGGCGTGCATGGACAAATCAAACGCGAGCTTAGACGGCGCGCACCTGCCTGACTTTGTGGCGTAGACTTACCGGGATCTCGTTCATTAGGTGCTCGTGTCTTTTGACCGAGTGATCTGCAGTTGTCAATGTTTTCGCAAACGAAAACAACTAGGTCCGGGAGAAAGCCCATGTCGGAAACAGTGAACTTCAATAGTTGTGGGGATACCTGCGTTGGTGTACTGACGATGCCGGAGAATGCCGGCGGGGACGTGCCGTTGGTCATAATGGCTGGCGGGTGGTGCTACACGAAGGAGATCGTGATGCCCCACTACGCCACGTGGTTTCATGATATAGGCTGCGCCACACTACGGTTCGACTATCGGAATTTCGGCGAAAGCACTGGTGAGCCGCGACAACACATCAATCCGTGGAATCAGATCGAGGATTACCGCAACGCGCTCACCTTCGCCGAGTCGCTTCCTGGTATCGACAATAGGAAGATCGGTATTTGGGGTATCTCCTATAGCGGCGGTCACGTACTGATCGCGTCTGCTCTAGACCCTCGTCCGGCCTTTGCAATCTCGACCATCCCAGTGGTCGACGGCTTTCAGACAATGCGACGCTGCCACGGGGAAACACGCTTTGCACAGCTCAACAAACTGATCTTGGAAGACCGTCGGCAGCGCCAAAAGGGTGAACCGAGCGCCATGTTGCCGATGTCGACATTGGAACCTAACGAGGAAATAAGCTCTTGGCCGTTCCCGCATGTCTACAAGGGTTTTGACGCCATCAAACAGAATGAGGCGCCGCTTCACGAACACTATAATACGATCGAGTCGGTCGAATTGCTGATGAGTTATAAGGTCAGCCCCTTCAGTGAGCGGATCGTTGAGACGCCAGTCATGATGACCCTAGCCGCGGGCGATAACATCACGTCGGCCGATTTGGAAGCGGAAGCCTTCAACGCGATTGCCAACCCGAACAAGAGCTTCGCCTCGGTAAGAGGCGTTGACCACATGAGCCTCTATACGAACCGCGACCATCTCGGCAAGGTTGGCGTCGTACAGCAGGCTTGGCTCAAGATCCAGATCGAGGCGCTCAGCCAAGTCTGAACTACGCTTTACGAATGCGGGAAATAGCGAAGCAATGAGGCCTGGCATCCGTGCTCGAGTTTAGGGGTGCATCGAGCCTTAGTCGATAAGGCCCGCCAGTTCCGCTTGTGGAGATTCTTAGGCGGAAGGGATGCCGGATCGCTATCAGAATACGAAGCTCCACCTCCGCGGGGTTTTCTTTTGCAAAGTGTTCCTCAGCGCGGGGTTTTCTTTTGCAAAGTTGAAGATGTTCATGACCGTTTTTTGCCGACAGCCGCCGCGCGTCATGCTCGTGCCACCGAACGCTATTGGACGACCGCTATTGAGGGTACTGCAGACATAATGCTTAGCAGTGCAGTGCTGTGGCGACGGGGCCGCTAACGACCCAGCCTGTCCGAAAACTAATTTCGAATTTGGAAAGTGGGGGATGCGTTATCCAACTTGATCAATTCGAACAGTGTGATCCCTAATTCATCTGCTATGAGGACAACAAGTGGGGGAACTTTTCGTCACGTAACGATTTTTCGGAGTTTTCGGACAGCCTGGACCCATAACGGACATCACGGGTGTCATAAGCCGCCGTTACATGTGAAAATGCGCCATTATCTTAGGCTTGGTTTATTGGAGGATCGTCAGTGACACAGGACATTCATTTTGATTTTTCCGCAAACCCGACGGATGCACTCGGTTCGGACGACCACACAATCTACCAAACACGCATGAAGATCGCTCGGCTGGGGCGGGATCTGGGCTATGAGGCGGTCTGGGTGGCCGAGCATCATTTCACCGACTACTATGCAACACCGAGCCCGATGATCACGCTCTCCCAGATCGCTTCGCAATGCCCGGAACTGGGTCTCGGCACCTGCGTCTTAGTGCTGCCATGGTATCAGCCGTTGCGCCTCGCGGCCGAGATCGCGATGTTGTCGAACCAAACCGATGGGCATCTCTATATGGGCGTGGGTCGCGGGACGGCGCCGATGGAACATGAGGCCTACGGCGTGCCCATGCCGGACGCCCAGGGGCGCTTCAATGATGCGCTGGCGATCCTGCGAAAAGCGTTGGCCGGGGGCAGCTTTACCTATGAGGGCGAGTTCGTGAGCGTCACCCGGGAGGTTGAACTGCGACCGCGGGCAAGGACGGAAAACATCACGTTTTACGGGCCGTATGCGAATCCGACCAGCGCCCGCAAATACGCCGAAATGGGTCTGCCGGTGTTGAATGCGGGTTATCCCGACCCGGAGGTTCAGGAGGCAAACATCAAGGAATGGGCGAAGGTCACCGCGGAAATTGGCGGCGATACGAGCGCCGACCGCATTAATTGGGTGCCGACGGTCATTGCCGAGACCGACGCAGAGGCCTACGCGATTGCACGCGAAACCATGACCCGTTTTTTTCAATTGCAACAAAGACACTACACCGTGGATAGCACGCGCTTCGACAAGATCAAGGGCTATGAATCCTGGATGGCGCTGTTCAATATGCTGAAAAGCCTGGGGAAACCGGAGGTTATGGAACAGGTGTTGGATCTCTTGTTTGTCGGTTCACCGGACACAGTGGCCGAGAAAATCGAACGCCACATCGAGATGGGTTACAACCATTTCGTCGCGCATTGCGATCTGTACGCTTTGCCGTTCGAAAAAATTGAGCGGTCGATGACGATGTTCGCCAACGAGGTGGCGCCACGATTTCAAACCGGATTCGGCGAACGTAAAGCGGTCGCGTAACGGGGCGGGCTAGCCCCAATGCCGCTTATTCCTTCACCGATTCCGGACAGTTCCCTAGACCCAGATCGCAGACATCAATGGACGTGAGGTATTCGAGCCAGGTCTGGCGTTCGGCGAGGGGCACCGGCAACTCCGTAGATATATCGAACTCCGGCGTCCGCCAAATTTTCTGCACGATGTAAAAATTGTAGGTGCCGCCGATCGCCCTGACGAAAACGAGTTCGCCCTGCCCGGTGCGCGTATTGGAACCGCACAATACGACGATGCCGAGCGTGCGGTAGACGGCCTTGTTGTCGAACTCAAGCGGCCGGACTTCGAATAGCTCACAACGCTTGCTCGCGCCGTCGGCAACGCTCAGCAATACTTTATCCGGTAACACCTTGGCGCGGCCAAATAGGATCTGGGCCGTGATCATCTCGTCCCATATATCACGGCTCTGACTTTCCGGCACGTATTCCGCCTGCGCGACGTCCTTTACACGCTTGTGGTATACCTTTTCCCAACCGTCCGGTACCGGGATCAACAGGCGTTCACCGCTTTTGAAATCCTGTGCCGCGACCGTGGTGCACGCACTGAACAGCGTAACGAGTGCGAGCCGTCCGATAAAGCGGTTCATTTAAAAGGGCGCCAAGCGCTCATGCAATCTCGAGGACTATCTTGCCCATCTGTTCGGCATCCAGCAGGCGCTGATGGGCGGCGACCGCCTGTTCGAATGGGACGACCTCGTCGATAACGGGTTCGATACCGTGCAAATTGACAAAATCGACCATGTCCTTAAATTCCTGTGGCCGGCCCATCGTCGTACCCTGGATCCGGATTTGGCGAAAAAAGAGCTTGGCCATGTTAACGCCCTTCTCGGCGTTGCCCCGCGTCGCGCCGAAGAAAACATAACGGCCGCCCGCACGCAAGGTGTCGAGACTATCGTGCAAGCCGTCGCCGCTTGCGCCTGGTCGCCCTGGTGCCCAAGCCCCGGGTCAACCTGACGCGCTTCCACGGCGTGTTCGCCCCCAACAGCGCCCATCGTGCCGCCGTCACGCCGGCCGGGCGGGGACGGCCACCGCGCGATCGCACCGAAGACAAGACGCCCGCCCAGCGCCGCACCGCTATGACATGGGCGCAACGCCTCAAGCGCGTGTTCGATATCGAGACTTACTGGCACTGTACTCAGAACATGTTCCAGATACATCGCTAAAGAGGACACTCAAATAACAGAATCCGAAATCGATCGACGTCTGCAAATGGCCGAGGCTGTGTCAAAAGTCGAAAAATGGAGCCCGCCGTGAAAATTTTCCCCACTTAGGTTGTTATGCACGATTGATTAAGGGAACGCACCGCCTAAGGTAGACGAATCGGGCTAAACTTCTCCCACTTTCAAAATTCGAAAATACTTTTGACACAGCCTCGGCCGAGAGCCGCCGTCCGTCATAGTCGCGTCGTCGAACGCTACTTAATGACCGCTTACGAGGGGACAGCAGACGTGTTGCTGAAAGGTGCTGCACCGCCCCAATCAGGCTGCTGACGACCCCAAGGCGACATTCACAGTGTTCAAAGATACCCTTTGGATTACGCTAGCTTTGTTAAAGTAATGTTTGCGCTGCCGGCAAAATATCACGACGCGATCAGAGGCATAGGTTACTAACTGTTCTCTATAGATCGAACCTTAATATGCTTAACTGAAGTAAACTTAATTGGGTCTACGCGGAAACGTGTGGGTTGATATTGGCATTTCTGGGTAGTGGCGGAAGAAATGCCGCAATGATTTTCAGTTTGAGGAATTCCTCATCACGATAGCCATAGGCGCGTCGTTGCAGGACCCGGATTTTGTTGTTGACCCCTTCGACCAATCCAAGACTGACTTTATTCTTAGCATCACAATAGGAAGCAATGCCATCCCAATGGGATTCAATCAGCTCAGCAAACTTGCGATACGGCGCCAATCGCTGCCATTTCAGACTGTCCTTCCAGCGCT
Organism: Gammaproteobacteria bacterium; assembly: GCA_963662545.2. Lineage (GTDB taxonomy): Bacteria > Pseudomonadota > Gammaproteobacteria > JAYYZW01. Next base: position 660,686 of record CAXXLL010000002.1, on the reverse strand, counting down.
CGAAAAAGGCACGCGCGCCGCGCTCGGTACGGTAGTCCCAGAGTTGGCCGAAGGTTTCCTTGAGGACGTAGGCGGTGTTCAGACGCCGGTTGGCCTGGAGCAGTTTTTTCAGGGCTCGTCTGCCATCCAGATTCAGGTTCTCGCGTCGCGAGAGCAAGGTATATCGCTGGCCTTTGATGTAACTCCTGTCCTTGCCGCGGAGACGTTTGTATTCACGGCGCCGGACTTCATCGAGAGCCTTTGAGAGGTGGCGCATGATATGGAACTTGTCATAGATGATCCGCGCCTGCGGTGCGTTGTTCATGACCGAGTTACGGAACGGCTTCCACATGTCCATCGCCGCCAGTTCGATGCGAGCGCTCTTGTTCTCGCCCAATGCCTGGAAAAACAGGTCGATGTCAGCCTCTTTGCGACCTTCACCACCGACCCAGATAGGACGCCCCCGATCCAGGTCACTGACGATGACCCGGTAGTTATGTCCTTTGCGGATGGAGATCTCATCAATACCGATGGCCCGGGGTGCTGGCATGCCCGCCAGCTCAACCTGCTTTTGCATGTACAGCTTATCGAGGTCTTTCACCGTGCTGTGGTGCAGGCGTTCCCTCTCGGCGACAGCCTGGTTCGGCATGTCCCGGCACAGCTTGCCCACCTGCATGGCAAAGCGCTGCGTATAGCGAGGGTTCTTTGCCAGCCAGTCAAGATGTTCTACCTGCACGCCGCCGCACCTCCGGCAACTGACACGCCAGCGTTCGAACTCCAGGTAGATTCGCCATCCGGCAACTGACAGGTCTCGTACTCGCAGCACCTTCTTGTCGTAACGCCCGCGGCACCGGTGAGCACAGTGAGAACAGATCGCTGTTTTTTTCGCCTCTTGAGTTGGATCACACGGGCATACCGATCACCAAACATGCCCACCAATTTCGATGCGGCGGTAAAACTAGGGAACGCAAACAGCGCTCGGATCGACTTGGGATTCTTCATGGCCTTAGCCTACCCACAAAATGAAACCACTTTCACCCCATACGAAATCTCTGAATGTCTACATGATTTCAATGGTTTACACTTGGTCTAATTCAGAATTTACCCACATGAATCCGCGTAGACCCACTTAATTAGGGTGAGTACGATGTCAGTTGCAGAAGGCGGATGTCTTTGCGGAGGGGTACGATATGCGGTCTTATCACAACCCCTTACGGTCTGGATGTGCCATTGTCGGATGTGCCAAAAATCTACGGGCGGAGCGTACATCATTTTACCGACGTTCGATGAAGTAAATTTCTCGGTCACTAATGGTAACGCAAATATCTATGAACACCGTTCCGAAGGAAGTGGGAAATGGCTCTACCTTCACTTCTGTGCGACGTGTGGCACGAACCTATTCATCACTTGGGAACGATTTCCAGATATGGCCGGAGTTCACGCCGGTACTTTCGATGATCCGAATTGGTTCGAACGAACGCCGAAAAATTCTAAACAGATATACCTCGGCGTTGCACAGCATGGAACAGTCATCCCGGCTGGAGTGGAGACCTACGTCGAACATGCGATGACGGTTGACGGTATACCTATTGAGCCAACACTGTTCGACGAACCTAAAACTATAGGGCCTAGAAAATAGGCATCTCGTCCGCGCTTCGGAGCGATAACAGAGTTCGGCGCCACAATGCATTGCTCGATGTCCACTGTTGGCCGAGGCTGTGTCAAAAGTCTGCGAGGATGTGCATACTGATCGAAAGACCCGCCTAGGTGTTCCGAATGACGCGATGAGTTATAACTGAATCTGGTGTTTGAGCGAATTGAATAAAGGCGGCGTATCTGGTTGAAATGTTGTTACCAAGCAGCAAGCCAACCAAAGAGGATACGCCACCATGAGAGAGTAACGTTGTTGAATTATCAGGTCGAGAAGGAATACCAGATCCGTTGACGGAGGTCTTGAGAAACGGTGCTCGTGCTCTGATTGAACGAGCGGTTGAAATCGAGCTGGCAGAATATATGGCGCAGTATTCAGGACATCGCACGGTGGACGACAAAGCAGGTGTGGTTCGCAACGGCTATTTGCCGGAACGCCAGTTGCAGACGGGCTTGGGGCCGGTGACGGTGAGGATCCCGAAGGTTCGTTCGAAGCTCGGCGAGCCGGTGACCTTCCGTTCAGCGCTGGTGCCGCCGTATGTGCGCAAGACAAGAACCTTGGAGGCGGCCGTGCCGTGGCTGTATTTGAAGGGCGTTTCCAGTGGCGAAATGGGCGCTGCGCTGGAAGTTTTGTTGGGGCCGCAGGCGAAGGGCCTGTCGGCGAGCACCGTGTCGCGCTTGAAGCAGGTGTGGGCGCAAGAATACCGCGACTGGTGCGAGGGGCGATTGGACCAAGACCGCTGGGTGTAGGTGTGGGCGGACGGTGTCTACAGTGGCCTGCGGGCGGAGCACACGAAGCTGTGTGCGTTGGTGGTGATCGGCGTCAATGAGCGAGGCGAGAAGCGTTTTTTGGCGATGGAGGATGGTGTGCGGGAGTCCACGCAGAGCTGGCGCGAGGTGTTGCTGAAATTGAAGTCACGCGGGATGAATATTCCCAAGCTGGCGATCGGGGACGGTGCCATGGGCTTCTGGGCCGCACTGGAGGAAGTCTACGGTGAGACCCGCCAGCAACGCTGCTGGATGCACAAGACGATGAACGTGCTGAACTGCCTACCGAAGTCGGCACAGGCCAAAGCCAAGCAAGCCCTGCACGCGATCTGGCAGGCCGCGACAAAGGCCGACGCCGAGAAGGCGTTCGAGCTGTTCCTCAAGACCTATGAACCGAAGTATCCCAAGGCGACCCTGTGCCTACAGAAAGACCGTGAGGAGTTGCTGGCGTTCTATGATTTTCCGGCACCACATTGGCAAAGCATTCGCACGAGCAATCCGATTGAATCCACCTTCGCTACGATCCGGCACCGGACCCGGCGCTCCAAGGGCGGTCTCTCTCGGGACGGCATGCTCCATATGATGTTCAAGCTGGGGCGGTGTGCGCAGAAGAATTGGCGACGCCTACGTGGATTCGACTACCTGGCCAAGGTGATTACTGGAGTTAAATTTGAAGATGGTATCGAGGTGACAAGGGTCAATCAGGTCGCCGCTTGATTCAACCGCCTGAACACCACTTTTGACAATAACTCTGACGCGATTCGTTGAAGGCGAAGACCGAACCCAGAGCACACTATTCCCGGAACGACTCGACGACTACATCACAGAAGACAACGCTATCAGGGTGATTGAGGCGTTTGTCGAGGCACTCGATCTGAAAGGCCTGGGCTTCGAGCGTCATCAGCCTCGCGCGCTGGGCCGGCCGGCCTATGACCCTGCGACGCTGTTGAAGCTGTATATCTACGGCTACCTCAATCGCCTCCAGTCGAGCCGGCGATTGGAGCGCGAGACGCAACGCAACGTCGAAGTGATGTGGTTGACGCGTCGGCTGATGCCTGACCACAAGACGATAGCCAACTTCCGCAAGGACAACGGCAAAGGCATCGTCGGGGTGTGCCGTGAGTTTATTGGTGTATGCCGTCGTCTCAAGCTGTTCAGCCAAGCGCTGGTGGCGATAGACGGCAGCAAGTTCAAAGCGGTGAACTCACGGGACAAGAACTTCACTGAGTCGAAGATGAAGGCGCGTCAAGCGCGCCTTGAGCGGCATATAGCGCGTTACCTGGCTGAGTTGGATGAGGCCGACCAAGCGCAACCGTCGATGCCGGAGGCGAAGGTGAGTGGTTTACAAGCCAAGCTGAAGCAGCTCGAAGAGGAGATGTCGCGTCTGAAGGCATTAGAGCAGCGCAGGTTGGCTGAGCCAGACCAGCAGCTCTCGCTGAGCGATCCGGATTCGCGCGCGATGAAGACCCGGGGCACCGGGATAGTGGGCTACAACGTGCAGGCGGCGGTAGAGTCCAAGAACCATCTGATAGTGGCGCACGAGGTGACAAACGTGGGTAGCGACCGCGCGCATCTGGCGACGATAGCCGAGCAGGCGCGTGACGCAACCGGACATGACGATCTCGAGGTGGTGAGTGACCGGGGTTACTACACGGGAACCGAGGTCGTGGCGTGCGAGGATGAAGGGATACGCACCTACGTGCCCAAGCCATTGACTTCACCAAGCAAGAAGAAAGGACGGTATGGCAAACAAGACTTTGTCTACGAGCCAGAGCAGGATCAATACCGGTGCCCGGCGGGAGAAGCGTTGACATGGCGCTGCGTCAGCATTGAGAAGGGGCTGACGCTAAATGTCTATTGGACGACGGCGTGCAAGGACTGTCCGATCAAGGCGAAGTGTACGACCGGTCTCGAGCGTCGGGTCAAACGCTGGGAGCGTGAAGATGTGCTCGACGAGATGCAGGCACGACTGCACGCGGCTCCGGAGAAGATGCAACTGCGTCGACAAACGGTCGAGCATCCCTTCGGGACGCTGAAAGCCTGGATGGGAGCGACGCACTTCTTAACGAAGACGCTGCCACGGGTGAGTACGGAGATGAGTCTGCACGTGCTGGCTTATAACCTGAAGCGCGTTCTCCAAATCAAGGGGGCGGGCGCTTTAATCGCGGCGATGGGGGTATGACGCCCTCTTTCGCCTGAAAGAACCGGCGGTTTCAGAGTTCCAAGGGCGGCCTCAGGGGCGGTTCTGAAGAACGTTTCATTTGCCGGTCGATTGAGGGGGCGGTTATCGCGGCCGGTGAACGGCACCGACGTTCGTCTGCGCGTGTATTCTCAACATGACCCCACCGTATTCCGACTTTTGACACGGCCTCGGCCGGAAGCCGACGCTCATAATGTGCACGCAGCTAAACGCTACTTAATGTCTGCTTACGAGGGTATTGCCGACGTAATCTAGAGTATTGCTGCGCTGCCGCGAGGCGGCGGCTCACGACCCAAACCGGACTTTCTTCTTACGGCGGATTCGATCCTGGCTATGCTATCCTTTGCGACTCCATTTACAAAATGAAGGGGAGGAGCGACACGGAACCGATTAACTGGCGATTACCTTGGGGTTGGTGTTTTGTGGGTTGTGGGTTGTGTTCCTTTGCTGGCGGCCTACACTTAACATTAGAAAAAGTCTGAGAGCGTAGTGATATGCGAAAAGTAGTCATCTGTGCGTTGTGCGTGTTGGCCGCTGGGTGTGCGACTGCGACTTATAACCGCGGTGCGCCCCACCTCGGTAACCAGGGAAAAACAGTGAGCGATCCGAACAGCTCCGAGCCTGCCCAACTTAGTATGCAAGAGGATTGCACGCTACCTTTGGAGGAGAGAATTCAAATTCGAGTAGATAAGTATAAAGCAGCCGGCAAAATACCCCCTCCCATCTACATTAACAGATGCCCTAAACAAGACGAATCCGGTGGACGCGCACTGCTCGGATCAGAACCGAAGGACCACATGACGATTTTTCGCGGCAATAGGCTCTAGCCCGCTGTCACGTTAGATGCCCCTACCCAAACTGTCCCGGTGTCTCAGATCTTGCCTTTTGCCTTGCCGTCACGGGCTCTTACGCGTCGAGAATGACTTAGTCCCGACCCGGGCCGACGCGCTCCCAATCTTCAAGCGGGAGCGTGACGGCCTAACGTAAGTGAGATTAGATGTTGCATCGACCGGTTGAATCCACAGCCGAAAGCCGTCATGGTCAAGTGTGGGATTCGCATCGCCGGTCATGGCTGCTTTCGGGGTGAGCGGACGTCGGCTCAATCGACGGCTTCTTATTTCTCCTTCCCACCCTCTGGCCAAAGCGCCTCACCCACCCCGACCATCGTCAGGGCATTCGCGATGAGGACAAACATGAATATCGTTGTCGACTCTAACGGTGCTGCATCGCCCCCTCTTGAGCAAATCCAATAGCCGAGTGACATTCCGTACTGATTTGCGCGACTAACGGAGGCGCGTAGATAGGCAATGTTGCCGAGGTCGCTGCCCTACCCACGAACGAAGCCGGTTCTGCGTGGTCTGTTCAGCGCGTTTGAGCGATCGAGTTGCGGGTAGAAAAGTGGCTAGAGTTTGGACCTACGGACATCCATCCAGTAAATACAGAAGCTTACTGAATGTTATGGCGATGGAGGAAGTCTGGTGCGAACAGTTCTCCCCTGTTTACAGGGAAAGTACAGGGAAAATCTTTCGATTTCCGCCAGAAAACCCAGCAGAGCTTTACAAATATCCTGATTTTATAGCGCGTTACGGCACGCTGCTAGAAAACGCGCCCGAAGTTAACAGGGAATTATCAGGGATGACGAAACTTCAACACCCCTGCTAAATCAACCCGGACGAATATATAGCAGGGGCAGGGAATCGATAGCGCTTGTACATCGATTTTAATCGGATCCTGCGGTGAATATTCTTTATCCTGGCTTAACTCGTCAGTACCCTCCATTTACTTTTAACGTCGTCAGGCGACCCGCAGAACGCATCACTGAAATTCTATTGCAGCAGTACTTGCTCCGCTCAGATTTGGCTTCCAACTTTCAATCCTTCGAGGACTGCCTCTTCGGCGGTGCGCGGCGACAAAGCATCGCCGATTATGTGAATTTCCGCACCGTAGCCTTCGAGGCTGTTCGATAGAACCATCTCGCTCTGATGTCCGTACGCAACGACCAGCGTATTGCTCTCGAATTCCATTGCATGCCCGCCGCTTGCGTGGACGAAGTACACAGTATTTTCATCGGCACCCGCGAGGCGCGCGTAATGGGTAAACTCGACGCCGAGTCGGTCGAGTTCCGCAATCAGCGAATCACGCGTGTAATATTCGACGTTCACGCCGGCGCAGTTCGCCACCGTCGCGAGGCGCACGTGGTGGCCGGCGCGAGCGAGCTTCATTGCGAGGCCTAGGCTCACCCAGTCACCACGCCAATCGGCGACCACAACGCGCGATCCGCAGTCGACTTCATCGTTAATCACCTGCCAGGCGTTGACGACCTGCGCGCTGTCGCCGAATTCTATCTCCGGCATGTACGGCGTTGCCCCTGAGGCGATGATCACGACATCCGCGCAGGCCGCACGAATTGTATCGCCCGTCATTTCAACACCCGTATTGATGTTGACACCGGCGCTACGGGCTTCGCGCTCCAGGTTAGTGGTGATGCCACCAAATTCGCTGCGGTCCGGTAACAGTTGGGCCAGCAGCGTCTGGCCGCCGAGTCGCGCATTCTTTTCATAGAGGGAGACGCGGTGGCCTCTTTCGGCGGCGACCGCGGCCGCCTTGAGGCCGGCGGGACCGCCGCCGATAACCATTACTTCGCGCGGCTTTGTAGCAGGCACACGCTCGCCGAATTCGAGCTCGCGCCCGGTTTCCGGATGTTGAATGCACGAGATCGGCGCGCCGAGGGCGTAGTGCCCGATGCAGGTCTGGTTGCACGCGATGCAAACACGAATATCATCGGGTCTTTGCTCGCGGGCTTTACGCGCCATGTCTGGATCGCAGATCTGTGCGCGCGTCATACCGATCATATCCGCCTGCCCTGCCTCAAGCGCGATTTCGGCGTCCTGCGGCCGGTTGAATCGTCCGGTCACAAGAATGGCGCGGCTGGTGGCGCGTTTAACGCGCTCAGCGTAGGGCGCAACATAGGCCGGTTCGATCGACATCGGTGGCACGATATGCACCGCGCCTTCGGTGGTCGCAGACGAGCCCAAGGTGATGTTGAAGTAATCGAAGCGATCTGCGGAATCGAGCGCACCCAATACTTCGAGCGCCTCGTCTTCACTGAATCCTTCAACCATCCGATCGCCCGCGGAAATCCGTAAACCAATGACGACGTCCGTACCGATTTTTGCGCGTATCGTGTCGTGCACTTCGTTCAGGAAGCGCAGGCGCTTCTCGAAACTGCCGCCATAGTCGTCGGTGCGGTGATTGACCCGGGGATTGCAGAACTGGATCGGCAGGTAACCATGGCTTGCGAGTACTTCAACACCATCGAGCCCTGCGGTAACCATGCGCGCGGCAGTGTCACCGTAGCCTTCGATTACGTCGCGGATCATTGATACCGGCATCGGCCGGGCAGTCACTAGATAGCGCTCTTGCTGATGCATCGAAGGCGCCCACGCCACGGGACGGCTGCCGTCATCAAGGATTGCCGCGACTTCGGCGCCGGGATGGAAGAGTTGCCCGATTAGACCACAATCATGTCCATGAACGACCTCCGCGAGTTGGCGAAAACCGGGGATCGACTCGTCGAGAAAACCGGACGGCACGTATTCATTGAAATACGCGGACTCGTGCGCAGATACAGCCTCGGTAATGATGAGACCGGCACCGCCGCGGGCGCGTGCTTCGTGATAGGCGACGAATGCATCGGTAATCAAGCCCCTGCGCGCGAGCAGGGTCTGGTGGCCAGACGAGAAGATGCGGTTACGAAAGGTCCGACTTCTGAGCGTAATCGGCGAGATCAGGTGGTCAAACATGACGGTAGAACCATATTGCATACGTCATGGGCACAGCCAGTTCATTTCTGACCAAGCGACCCATCGCTGGACATGCCGTTCTAGCGCGCCATGATCAAAATTTGGCCGGTGTAAAAACAGCGACGACGTCGTTGGGGCCCTCGGTCACCTTATAACCGTATGTCTGACCGCGCGGAATGTAGATCGCCTTGCCCTTGCCGAGCGATTGTGTTTGTCCATCGAAGGTGAATTCGACCGTCCCGGTGAGGATGTAGACGACTTCATCGTGTTCCGGGTAGGTGACCGCCGGATCGTCATAGCCTTCGTGCAAGGTCGAGATGTTAAGCGACATGCTTTCGGCGCCGTGTTCCTTGCGGATCACCCGGCGGCTAACGAGCGTTGGCTCTTCGTACACTTCGGCTTCGCTAACATCGACCACTTTGATTCCGCTCATACGCAATTATCTCCCAACGCTGTGATACCTCGTCCGTTAACGTGCCCTCGCGCGCTGTAAGGCGGAGCACTCAAACCACGGCGCGCACAAGCTCGTCGACAGTCTCCCGAATGGCGTCAACGATGATGTCGATGTCATGGCGTTCGATGACATAGGGCGGGCACACCGCAATGCCAGACACGCCGATTGCGCGGGCGATGACGCCCTTGTCGAGGAGCTTGTGGAAAATCCTGAGCGGCATCTTCAGATCCGGGTCGAAGGTGCCACGGCTGTCCCGGTCTTTGACGACCTCGATCGCACCGATCATGCCGAGCCCGCGGACTTCACCCACGTGGGGATGGTCAGCAAACTCCGCGCGCAGTCGTTGCTGCAGGTACACGCCGGTATCCGCCGCGCGTTCGAACAGCGACTCGCGTTCCATGATGTCGAGATTCGCGAGTGCCGCGGCGGTACTGATGGGATGCCCACTGTAGGTCTGGCCGTGATTGAACTGGGGGATCTCGGCCTCGTGGTCCGCGATCACCGACCAAATACGCTCGGAAATGAGCGATGCCGACAACGGCGCATAGCCACTCGTGAGACCTTTCGCAATCGTCACGAGATCCGGCTCGATGCCGAGGGCAAGACTTCCCCAGGGTGTACCGAGCCGACCGAAGCCACAGATCACCTCATCAGCGATGAAAAGGATGTCGTGGCGTCGCAGCACCTCCTGCATCGCCGGATAGTAGCCCTCGGGCGGCCCGATCACGCCGCCCGCACCCATCACGGGCTCGGCGATGAACGCCGCGATAGTGTCTGCGCCTTCGCGTTCGACGGTCGCCTCCAGCTCGCCGACCAATTTCCCGACGAAGTCGGCTTCACTCATTCCCGGCTCGGCCTCGCGGTAATAGTGTGGCGTCGACAGGTGTAGGAATCCGGGGAGCGGCAGATTCATGTAAGCGTGCACCGCGGGTAGCCCGGTCATGCTGGATGCGCCCAGCGTGATGCCGTGATAACCCATATGGTGCGAGAGGATTTTTGTTTTCTCCGGTTTACCCCGGAGATGGTTGTAAAGCCACACGAGCTTGATCTGAGTGTCGTTTGCGTCGGAACCCGATAGCCCAAAGAAAACTCGCGCCATGGACCAGGGCATGAGCCGCTTGAGACGATCGGCTAGACGGATCGTCGGCTCGGTCGCCATACCGAAAAACGAGTGGAAAAACGCGAGCCGACGTGCCTGCTCGGCAATCGCCTCAGCGATTTCCAGGCGGCCGTAACCGACATCACAACACCACAGACCCGACATCGCATCGATGTATTCGCGACCCTTAAGATCGCGCACACGTACACCCTGCGCGTCGTTCATGATCAGCGGCCCGCGCTCGGCGATATCAGCAAAGTTGGTATAAGGATGAAGGTGGGACTCGAGATCGATACCTTGGAGGTCGGTGAGCATTGCGAGAACTCCTGTGTCGGTAACGCCCGGGCAACGCGGGCTAGAGAGCGATGGTCAGCAGCGAACTACCATCCGCTTGAACGACCAGCCTGTCGTCGGGGTTGACGACGATAGTCGTGGTTGCGAATTCGACAATGGCCGGACCGGTGATACGATCCCCCGCTGCCAGCGCATCGCCCTGCCAAATGTCGGTCGCTACTTCGGCATTCACCGCGGCCATGTATGCCGTGCGTCGTCCGGACCGCTTGGACCTGCCATCGGATTGCCGTGCCAGTCGCCCTTGCGGCGCCGGTCGGCTGCCGGTCGCTACGAGCCGCCAGTGCAGGCATTCGACCGGTTGATCGCGCATCGCGTAGGTGAATCGCTTGTCGTGTTCGGTATGGAAATCCGCTTCCAGACGGCGCAGGAACGCATCGTCGATGGGTCCGTCCGACAGCGGCACGGTGAGATTATGGACCTGTCCCGGGTAGCGTCCTTCGAGATGGCGCGAAAAGCGAATTTCGTCCGATTTGAAACCGTCGGACTCCAGATGCGCGCTGCCCTCGGCCACCAGGCTGTCGAACACGCCGCTGATGCGAGCAGCTACCCCCGGTGCGTTCGAGTAACAATGTGCGAGGCGAACGTAATCGTGTCTCACCGGTGTCACGGCCATACCGAAGGCACACAGTCCGCCCGCCGATCTCGGAATCAACACCTCGCCGATGCCAAGCATGCGCGCCAGTTCCGCGGCGTGAAGTCCGCCGGCGCCGCCCCCGGCCACCATGACATAGTCACGTGGGTCTATGCCGCGCTCGATCGAGACGGCGCGAATGGCCGTGGCCATATTTGAATTCACAATGGTCAGGATCCCGGCTGCCGCGGTATTAACGTCCAGGCCCAGCGGCGTTGCGATATGCGTGGCTATCGCCTTGATCGCAAGGTTTATATCGAGTGAGCGGCGACCACCCAGGAACGCACTGGCCGCCATGCGTCCAACGACCAGATTGGCATCAGTAACCGCAGGCTCGCTGCCGCCGCGCCCGTAGCAGGCCGGTCCTGGCTGGGAGCCGGCGCTGCGCGGCCCAACCCTGAGCGAGTTGCCGCTATCGAGCCACGCCACGGAGCCGCCGCCGGCACCGACGGACAGTACCTCTACCCCGTTAACACCGATGGGCTGATCGGCAACCTTAATGTCGCTCGACATCACCGGTTCACCATCGCGCAGCAAGCAGACATCGAAACTGGTACCGCCCATGTCGATCACGATTAGGCGATCCGGGGCTTTCGTGCTCGACGCGTAGTATGCGGCCGCAGCAGGACCCGCCGCCGGTCCTGAAGCGATCGCGTTAACCGGGCGCGCCAACAGATCGGGAACGGCCGCACAGCCGCCATTTACCTGCATGATGAGCGGCCGATGGGGCATCCCACCTTTTTCCATCTCGGTTTCGAACGCACGCAGGTAGTCGCCGATGATAGGCGCGATATACGCGCTCAGGACGGTCGACGAAGTACGTTCCCACTCGCGGATCTCCGGCAGAATATCGGATGAACACAAGACGTCGACGCCGGGCAGTTCTTCCTGGACGATTTCGGCCGTGCGCTTTTCATGGGTCGCATCGAGAATCGACCAAAGGTAGGCGATGGCGACCGCCTTGACCCGGTGCTTGTCAAATGTGCGCGCTGCCTCGCGTACGGCGTCTTCGTCCAGCGGTTTGACTTCGGCACCGTCGGCGGCGGTGCGCTCAGGAACGCCGAGGCGCAGATAGCGCGGAATAAGGTCTTCGGATTTTTGCAGATGCACGTTAAAACGCTCCGGCTTGGAGCCGCGGCCAAGATGAAGGACGTCGCGGAACCCCTCGGTACAGAGCAAACCGACGACGGGACCGTTGCGCTGAATCAGCGCATTGGTGGCCATGGTCTGGCCATGGACCAGAAACTCGGTAGATTGCAACAGCGCTTCAACACTCATGTCCACTTCCGCGGCAATCCCAGCGAGCCCGGCCGTGATCGCGTGCAGCGGTTCGTCGGGGGTTGAATCTTCCTTGTAAACCAGGAACTGCCCGTTATCCTGCAGCAATACGACATCGGTGAACGTGCCACCGATATCGATTCCAATCCGATTTGTCATCGCTACGACTCGGCGCCCGAATCGCTAAAGTGTTCCGCAATCGTCGGCGCTTCGATAAATCGATCGCCGGGGCGCATGTTTTGCTCTATCCACTTGCCGGCAGCCGGCTCGATGGGATCCACCATCGGACGCTTGAAAGCACGAAGCTCGGTGCGTAGCTTTTCCGTCGCTGAGGTATCGAGCGTTCTTTCGAAGTCGTCGTTTAATACCACACCAAAAATAGCGCGCGCGGACTCTTCGCCGATCCACCCATCACGAAGATTACGGCGGACTAATTCTGCATCGCGGTCAACGGGATTGCCCCAGCCGCCGCCGCCGGACGAATAGCCAGTCCATGACTCACCTTCGCGGACCAGTGTTTGGCCAGCCACGGAGGTGAAGGTACGGGCGCCGTCTTCATGTTCAACGTAGATGCCACCGCCCGCACTCCTGGTCCCGCCATTTACCCCGTGAGGAGGATTCTTCGAGCCTTCTCCGAATGAGACCGCCTCCATATCGCCGGCAATGGGCCGAAAGCGCGTGCGCAGCCCAGCCCCCCCGATCCACTGGCCCATGCCCATGGAATCCGTTTCGATCTCGTTGAAATCGATGTGCAGCGGATAGAGCAGTTCAACTTCTTCGATAGAGGCGGACGTCAATCCTCCCATGCCCGCAATCGTCCCGATCATCGGCCAGCCGTCCGCGTCCTTTGCACCACCCGAACCGCCCATGCCGTTGAACAGCATGCAGCCCCACTCCTTGTCATTTCGTTTGTCGATACCGTTGAAATTCGGCATGTGTCCCGCATGGCATGAGCCGGCCGGTACGCGTTCGGGGATGGCCTCGGCCATCGCGATGTTGATCACTTCGTGCATGGGATCAGCCGGGTTCGTCGTCGCACCACCGACGGCTGCCGGCCATTTGGCCATGCAGATCGTGCCTTCTACCGCGTCGGCCGTGATGTGCTGGAGAACGCCGTGATTGTGCGGAATGTCCGAATCGATGTAATACAGAAACGGGATTGTGGACGTCGCCATCATCACCGCGTAGGTCGCGTTGAACGAGCCGGTCGAGGGCGGACCGCCATCGTAATGGACGTGAATATCGGCGCCGTTTTTGGTGATCGTGACTTTGATCGGAATGTCCACCGCACCATTGCCGTCGGTATCGGTCCAGGTCAGGCCCTCGAAAACGCCGTCAGGGATACGGCGAAACTCTTCGGTCGCCCGATGATCGGCGTAGTCCATCAGCCCGTCGCTATAGCGCATCACCTCATCGCGGCCGTATTGCGCGCAAAGTGCTATGAGCCCCTTACGCGCTACGCCACACGCGCCGAGCTGCGCTCGCAGGTCGCCGTGCAAGGCGTCGCGGTAGCGAACGTTCGCGAGGTACAGCTCGACGATGTCGTGCCGTTCATTCCCGCGGTCGACGAGTTTAATCGGCGGGATCACGATACCTTCCTGAAAGACAGAGCGCGCTGCGGGAACGATGCTCGACGCCTCGGCAGCCCCGCAGTCGAGCTGATGTCCGCGCGCCACCGTCCAGAACACATGCTTGCCCTCCACGAATACCGGCTGCGCCGTGACGAGATCCGGAATGTGGGTGTTGCCCCGATAGGGATCGTTCGCCATGTAGATGTCGCCGTCATGGATGTCGCCTTCGAAAACACGAACGATCTCGATTAACAATTCGCGAATGCTGTTGCAGTGGATCGGTATACATTCGGCCATCGTGATCTGCCGCGGGCCGTCCGGGTGAGCGTCGTAAAGCATGCAGGAGTAGTCGCGGGCCAGGGCGATCACCGAGGTCCATGCCGTTTGCTCCATCGCGAGGGTCATTTCCTGACCGATGGCCTCGAAACGGTTACGAATGACACTGAACGTGATTGGATCGAAATCTCTTACTGTATCGTCTTGGATTACAGTGGCCATCGCGAACTCCTCCGTGGGGTTTAACGTAGCGTCACTATCTAAACGCGCTTGTATTATTATGTCAATGACCTATTCTTGGCCGCTATGAGCGAACTAGCGATGAAACGCGGCGAAGCCAGCCGCACGCGGATCCTGGAGACCGCAAGGGACACTCTTGCCACCCAAGGCCTCGAAGGTTTCGTCATGCGCGAGATAGCGAAACGGACGGACATGCAGCTTGGCAACCTGCAGTACTACTTTCCGACCCGGGGCGATCTGCTCGAAGCCGTCATCCGCGCGGAGTTCGAACACAACCTCGCGACGATACGTTCGCTGAGCGAAAACGCTACCAGTCTCAAAGACTATGTCGATCAGCTTTCGGATTTACTGCTGCAGGAGTACACCGGCATCGGCGGTAATATCTGGCCGGTCTTGACCTTGCTACACCTGCACAACCGTCGTTTCCGGCAGTTGTCCGAAGAGATTTATAAACGGCACTTCGACATTTTAGTGGATGCAATGCGTCGTTTTGGCGTCTCCGGCAGTACCGCGGCACTCAGCGAGAAGGCACGGCTGATTACCGCCATAATCGACGGTGCGGCGCTCCAGGCGCATGCCGGACCGCACTCGCGTAAGAAAGGAAGCTGGCAGTCCTGGTGTCGAAAAATCGGACAGACGGCGGTCGCGATCGCTGAGCGTTGAAAGGCGAAGTTCAATGACAGCGGCAAGTGGTTCTCGAAGTCTGAAGATCGGTTTGTTGCTGCCGCAAGCCGAAGGTATGCGTGGGCCTGGCGTGCGCGGTTGGCGCGCAGTCAGCGACATGGCGCGCGTCGCCGAGGACGTCGGTTTCGACTCGCTGTGGTTGGTCGATCATCTGCTTTATAAGCTCGACGGTGAAGACGACGCGCGCGGTGTATGGGAGGTGTGGTCCTTACTATCTGCGATCGCCGCTGTGACGAACCGAGTGGAGCTCGGGACGCTGGTCTTGGCGATGGGATGGCGTAACCCCGCGTTGCTCGCCAAGATGGCAGACACCGTCGAAGAGATTAGCGATGGCCGTTTGATTCTCGGCCTTGGTTCGGGATATCACAAACACGAATACGACGCCTTCGGGTTTCCCTTCAACTATAAAGTCAGCCGGTTTGAGGAAGCGATCCAGATCCTGCACGGGCTGTTGCGCAATGGCGAGGTCGACTTCGAAGGGAAATATCATTTTGCCCGCGAATGCGAACTTAAACCCCGCGGGCCACGCCCCCAGGGGCCACCCATTCTAATGGGGACGGTGCAGCCACGCATGATGGCTTGCATGGCAAAGTACGCCGACCTTTGGAACGCTTACTACGATGACACGCACAATAAGGTCGACGGTATCCGGCGTCTGCGCCCGATTGTTGATGAAGCCTGCACGAACGAAGGCCGTGACCCGACCACCCTCGAACGCACCGTGACAGCATTAGTCGCCGATGCCAATGCCGACCCCTGGTGGGATAAGTTGCCAACTGAAAATTGGGTGGAAGAAGGTCCGCTGGTGCCGCTAGCAGGCGCGCCCGAGGAGATCGCAAAGGTGCTGCTCGAATATCAACGCGAGGGGATCGCGCATCTGCAAATTTGTCTTGAGCCGACCACCAGCGAAAGCATCGAAGCATTCGCGCGGGTGCTCGAAGCCGTGGATGAAGCAAGCGGGTAATGAACACCGCACCATGATTTATTCAGAGGTTCCTTAGGTAGCAGGTATGGAAATAGTCCAGGCTACCGAGGCGCACACGACGCGATATGCAGACGAATTTGCGGATTTGATGCATGTCACCGGGCCGGTGACCTACGATTACCAATTCGATGGGCGCGAATTGTTCGATCAAATTGTGAATGCCTCATGGCGTACGCCCGGCACATTGTTTGCCTATGACGGCACAACGCTTGCGCTCGATGACGACGAACTACTCGGCATCGAAGTAGGCTTTCATGCACCCGAGTTCGAGCAACGGAAAAAAGCCTTGGCGCCCTTGTGGCCCGCATTGATCGAAGCGGGCGAGGTCTCTGCTGAAAAACTCTCGCTTATTGCCGATCGCACGTATCAGTGCAGTTACCTGAATGCGGCCATTCCTTCGAGGGTTTACTACATTCACGCGCTGGCGGTTAAGGAATCACAGCGCGGAAAAGGCATCGGCGCGAAACTGGTGCAGAACGCGATCGACAAAGCTACGCAGGCGGGTCTACGCGCGTTGCACCTCGATGTCCTGTCGGATAACCCCGCGGTCGCATTCTACCGTTCGCTGGGCTTTGACTGCCTCGTCGAGACGACCGCTCCCGTGCCCCTGCGACATGGCGTGCCGATGGAAATGCGCATGGCCATTGATTTCAGAAAGTAGACCGCCACTTCCGCCCTATCGACCCGCCGGAGCCGGTGTCGCCGTTCCACCTGATTCAGGTGTTTCTTTATCGGCTGCCTTGAACGGTGACACGCCAGCCGGAGCGAGCCGCACGGCCAGGCGCGCGGCGAGCGGCGGCTCGCGGCCCTCGTCGTCGGCGCGGTCTTTTGCGATGAGGGCGTGGCGGATCAGTTTTGAACCGATTAAACGAAACGGCTCCGGTGGAAAATCTCGTGTGGGGCCGCGGACTAAAGGACATTTTGACCATTCGTCCTGCCGCTCTAGCGCGAGTGAGGTCAGGATCCGTCCCGCTAAATGACACGGGCCGATCCCGTTACCGGAAAATCCGACCGCATAAAAGACGTTCTTCAGCGCGCCCAGATGCCAAAACAGCGGTAAGCCGCTTTTCGAACGGTCGATCGGGCCGCGCCAGCTCTTGGCCATGCCAACATCGGCCAGATCCGGGAACGTCGTATGCATGGCATCGACCAGTAAGTCCTCGTACATCGACGCACCTTCGACTTCGGCGCCGACTCTGCCACCAAAAGAAAACGTCCCGGACATGCCGCCCTTGCCGTAAGCAAGGCGTCCATCGCGCGTGGTCCGGTAGTATTGAATGAGGGCGCGCCCGTCCGATGCTGTCAGGCCGTCGCTCCAACCGATCTGCTCGAGCCTATCCGGAATCGGCGGCGTAACGAACATATCGCCCGTGACGACAACGATGGCCTTGCGCACCTCGGCCCAACGCGAGGCCCAGGCATTCATCGCGAGCACGACGCGATCCGCCGTGACCTTACCCTTCGGCGTCCGCAAGACAGCCGGGTTCCCGTGGAGCAGGGATCCCAGCGGCGTGTGTTCATAAATCCTAACCCCCCGTTCGAGCGCGACGCGCCGCAGCCCTCTGCCCAACAGCGCCGGCTGAACACGCGCCGCGTGACGTTCGAAAGCACCGCCGGTGTGGATATTCGAACCGGTGCGTGCAGCCGCTTCATCGCCGGACCATTCGACGATAGGCGAGAGACCATGACGACCGATAGCGTCGATCGTTTGGTTCCACAAACCCTGCTGGGCCGCGTTCGTTGCTACCCACAACCAGCCGTCACAGCGCACATCGGCGTCGATGTCGTTATCGGTGCAGAACTGCATAACCTTGGAAACAGCTCCGTCCGAGGCCTCGGCCATACGCAGCGCTTCACTCTCGCCACAGACTTTTTCGAGCGACAGATACTTGGCCCACATCGACAACAGGTAACCCGCATTGCGCCCACTCGCGCCGGATGCACACAGGTCTTTTTCGATCAAGACGACGTCGATAGACGGTTCCGCTTCTTTGAGCCGCAGCGCCGTCCAAAGCCCGGTGTATCCGCCCCCGACGATGCACACGTCAGCGCGGATATCGGTATCAAGCTCCGGAGAAGGATCGGAATCGTCGGCGGCCAGCGCCTCGTCGAGCCAAAAGCTGCGCGGATATTCAATCTGCATATTTTTTCCTCCAGGCCGGCCCGAGCGGATGAGACACAGGCTTCAGCGTGAGCTGCCTGTTGAATGTTGCAGCAAGCGCGGTATTGCCAAAATGATCTATAAACATAGAATAGGTCATTGACATAGATATCGCCAGGCTATGGAGCCGAAATTGAAGGTCGAGGAAATTCGCTACCGGTTAATGACTTTGGCGGACATTACACGGGTCCCTATAAGATGCCAGGGCGACGCATCAGCCCTCGCAGCCCGAATACGCGAGGTCGGTTCAAGCGCTGTATTAGCTTTCGACGGGGAACAGCACGTTGCCCAATTGCAGTTCCGACCTTATTGCCGTGCGCTGCGTTCGCCGAATGGCCTATGGGATCCGCGGTACTGGGGGGATTTCGGCGACGATGCGCCTGATCTGCCATCGAATATTCTGGCACTATTTTGCTATCACATCGGCCAACTGGAAGACACCGAAGATCGGGACGCGCGTTATCAAGGCCAGGGCATTGGTCTCAAGATGTTGGACTTCCTGTTGCGCTGGGCACGCACGCGTGGATTTGCGGGCATCATCGCGAAAGCCAGCCCTTCACACCGCGCCGTGATGTCGTTCATGGGTGGACAAGCAGTTGAAAGTTATCGGGAGCGCGGTTTCGAAGTCTTCAAAAGCTGGGTAGACCTTGAACTTCGCGAGGTCATTCACAAACGCGGCATCGTAACGCTTGATGTGGACCCGGACCACGCGGCGTGTGTCAGTTGTTGTGTCAAGCGCTTCTAATGAACCTCCATGCAGCGAGTCTAACTTGTCAGTACCAAAAGAACCGCGTTTATAACCTTTACATACGTAACGGAGCGCATTATACTGCGCGTCGATGCAGAACTCTGTGCTTACTCGAGTGTGGCGCTTTATCGCAGGAGAAGCTATGCGAGAAACGGTGCGGGTTTATGTCTGGCCCGGCGCACTCACCGTTGGAGCTGGTGTGATGGGTTGGCTTCAGGAGGTTCCGCTATTTTATTGGACCGTCGGGGTTATTTTAGCGTTTGCGGGAGCCACCACTGGGCTTTTGCGATTTGATGAATGGCGCTATAGAAATAGTGCATTGCATAAGCTCGTGTTCCGCGACATTCGGGTCACTAGGATAGTCGGCGATGATAAGCGCTTGGTTGCCGTACGGCTTGGATTCGGACTAGAAAGCGCGGCTATATTTCCGATTCAATTCAAAGGAAGATTTAAAGACTCAGTTTATGGGTGAGTACCCGCCAAGGAAAGAATATCAAACAGAAGAAATAACAATCGCTGCACGAGGGCAAGGTTGGTTCGATGATCACGCTATTAAAATACCAAGTCTTGAGGAAGGTGGTCACGAAGGACTAATCGAATGCAGGTTGAAGTATGGAAGGCCCAGTCGCCTAGATCATGTCCTTACCTTCAAAAAAAAGGTGTTTTTCCACTCCAATAAAAAAGATGGTCTCAAGATGGTTGAATGGATTGACCAGTAAGGGCGCCTACTAAACGGAGGGTCTGTGATGAGGAAAATTTTATCGCCACGTTTCGATGCGCTGTTCGAGGGAATGGTGGTTAGAGGTTCGCCACCAGATCGTCGAAAATCGCGGAAGGATTCCGGCGCCGATTGTAACGATACTCAAACTCCTTCGCGTACTTCTCAAGGTGCTTCCCGGAAACGTGGACGTGCGTCCCGCGAATCGAAAGCTTGAGGCGCGCCCAGTATCCTTCCATGCCGTTGACGTGGCTCTCGCCGTCTACATACTCGCCCGCGCCGTGGTTGACCGTCTCATGGTCATAGCCGGCTTTATTGAGTCCGGTGTAGGACTTCAACTCGTCGGTATGAACGGTGCTACCCGCTTCGACGTTCGCCTTGATGATGGGTTGCAGGGTCTTCTTACGCACGTTTGGGACTACCTTCGTCATCACGTCGCCGCCCCGTTCGAGCATCCCAAACACGATGGTCTTATTGCCTGTGTAGCCCCGTCCTTTGCCCTTAACCTTGCCGCCGACGTAGGTTTCGTCCGCCTCTACGGTGCCGCTCAGCGGGATCTCGCCGTCCACTTCGGCCATATACTTGCGGATCTCGTGAGCCATGCGCCACGCCGTTTTGTAAGGGATCCCCAACTGCCGCTTAAGCTCCATGGCTGCGACGCCATGGCGGGACTCAGAGAACAAGAACATCGCATAGAGCCACTTGTGCAGCGGGAGGTGCGTGTTTTCCATGGGCGTTCCAACACAGGGGTAAAGATGATGTCCGCAATACTGGCAGACATAATTACGCTGTTTTTTTATTCGGTGAAACTTGCTTGGTTTCAGACACTTAGGGCAATCAAGACGTGTGCCGCCGTAGCGGGACAGCATAATCTGATGCAAGCACGCATCGTCGTCCGGGAACTGTTTTTGAAATTCGTAGAATGTAGCCATATCCAATCTCCTTGGTATCAGTATAGGCAATCTGTATAAGTATGTCAAGGTTATAAATGGGAAAAGAACTGGTGTTGAACCATGAGATTCGGGTGAAAGACCAGGGCAAGAAGTACTAGGTATAGAAAGTAACAGGGGGCAGATTCCCGTTGATCACGTAGTCACCGACAAGCTGCTCTTTGTAATGCATTGCATCGTGCAGCGAAAGCGTTCGAGCATTTCGCCAATGACGCCCAAGGTTCAATTTGTCCAAGGTCGATGCCGAACCACACATTTGGAACAATCCTTCACCCGCCTTTAGCGCCGCCTCGACCACCATAATTTTCGATTTGTGCATCGCGATAGCCGCGCGACCCCGTGTTTCCGGTGTCAAATGCTCATGCGCTTCATCCATTAGGCCATAGGCAACGTCTTGCAAGGCCGCGGCTGCATCCACTCGCGCTGCAATTTCACCCATTTGTCGTTGTACGAGGATATCATCGGCCGCACGGTCGACCCCGCTATGGATCCATGGTCGCGCGCGTTTGGCTATGTAACTTGCAGCATCGAGTAGCGCATTACGGGCAATCCCAAGGAGGAAGGCACCGAAAAAAGCTTGTGGCAGCACGCCGAGAATCAGGCTATCCGGTCCGCTCAGTGTTTCTACCAGGGCGGTGGGCGATACGCGATCCGGCGTGATACGAACGTTCTTAAAGTCCGTGGTTCCGCTTGCCGTCGTGCGCTGACCCATCCCGGCCCAATCATCGTGGATCGTGACGCCCTCAGCGTCCATCGGCACGTAGGCAAGAAGAATCTCCCCGGTCTCGGGGTTAACCCCGTTGATATAGGCTTCATCGCCCGCGAGACTTCCGGTGGAATAGAACTTAGTACCATTGATTACCCAATCTTCGCCGTCACGCTCAATCTTAACGCGATAATCAAAGGTCGACTTACCGCCTAATTCCGAATACGCGTTCGTCCAAAATAACGCGCCTGCAACGACCCGCTTATTGTGCACAGACACTAGTTCGGCGGGCATAGAGAGGTTGTATAGCTCAACGCCGTGAATGTGAATAAAAGCCATCTGCGCAATATTCGGATCACCCTCGGCCATGATCCGAACCGCCCGAACGGCGTCGCTGTAGCGCGCGCCCGAACCGCCTTCATCTTTTGGAACGAACAGAGCCTGTAGGCCGCTCGTGCGGAACTGTTGCATTTCCTCAGTCGGAAAGCGGCGCTCGCGATCTCGCTCGGCCGCCTCAAGCACATATTGACTAGCAAGCTCTCGGGCTCGGTCCAGGATTTCGTCGGTGCTCTGAAGAGGCGTGATAACGGTCATTGCAGTCTCCGAGATGAGTTAAACAAATCCACTCTAAAAATAAGTCGCTTAATGCTTCAATTCCATAACTTTCGGTGTAACTCTCCTCAATACTATCGGTCAACCGGTACATTCGACGGTTAGGATGACCGAGTGTGTCTTCCTATCGTTTGAGTGACTTGAATGACTCAACCAATGCAAGGAGCAATTTGGTGCCTGTGGGTAGCGAATTCCAATTCTGAACAGAAAAGGTCTTGGTTTACCTGTCCGTCATCAGAATACTTGAGACAGCTTGCGTTCGTAGCTAACGGAGCATCTGACTCTTCGGTCTCGTCGTTAATGTTAGTTTAAGCAGCCGCCCTGGCGTGCTGCAATCGTCGTTGTTCAATGGTCCTCCGTTTGATGGTCTTCCGTTGTCTGAGGATGGATTCTGCATGGTCGAAATAGACATCCGCCGGCGTCAGGTTCTTCAGGCTTTCGTGATAGCGCCGGTGGTTGTAATGGTCGACGAACGCCTCGATGTGTGCGCTGAGGTCCCCGGGCAGATAGTAGTGCTCTAACAAGATCCGATTCTTCAACGTCTGATGCCATCGCTCAATCTTGCCCTGCGTCATCGGATGATAGGGCACACCGCGGTAACCGGTCAAACGGCGGCGTCTGGTAATTGATCTCGTGTTGCGGTAACGACGGCCAAGTTAGAACGCAGCGGTTGGGTAGCGAACAATGTCTTCCACACCCGAGGCGTGAGTTGTTCCACTGCGCTATCCGGATGGATCGCGATCCTCTGGAGTACATCAACCAGGTAGGTGTACGGATTAATGCCGTGTATTCGGCAAGTACAGATCAAACTTTGTATGATCCCAACGTGTTCAGCGCCCACCTCAGTCCAACAGAACATCCAATTCTTTCGGCCCATCGGAATGGGTCTCAGAGCGCGCTCTAAATGATTCGTGTCGATCGCGACGCTCGCATCCGATAAGTAAACACGTAACGCGCCCTCACGCTCGGCTGCATAGGCCAGCGCCTTCGTAAACGGCTGACTCGGTAATAAACCCATGCACTGGCGTTGCTCGTCAAGCCAGGCAAAAAATGCATCAACCGCAGGCAAGGCGTACCGGCTGCGGTAGGTCTGGGTCGCCGCTTCATCCATTGCCTGGTCACGGATGGTGGCCTCAACGGCATACAGTGCCGCGATCAAATCAAGTGCCTGCGCCGCACTTTGTGGCCTATCGGATAATGCCCTTTCGAACTGACGACGCGTGTGCGCCCAGCATTGCGCATGCACGACTTCATCGCCGCGATCGGCGGCAAAACGCGCATAAGCCGCGGCGCCATCGGTTAGTAAGGTGCCTTTAAAGTCCACCAACGTTTTGTCGATGTGCGACCGCGCCTTGGTTCGCGCAAACGTGAACGCAATCTCATCCGCTTCGCCATAAATTGGCCAATACCACGCCGCGTTCATCTTGCCCTTGCCCGAGCGACCCGCCTTAATCGGCGTTTCATCCATCGCCAGCGTCTTCGATAACAAGATATGCCGCAACTGCGCCAGATAAATCGGCTTCAACAGGTCACTTGCCTTCTGCACCCAGTGCGTCAGACTCGACCGCGCCACGGTAATGCCGTTCAGCCCCATTCGTTGATGTTGACGGTACAGCGGCAGGTGATAAGCGAACTTATCAACCAGCATCCCCGCAACCACACTCACATCCGCCAATGAGCCGGACCACAGACCATCGGGCGCCGGGATCGTGAAGATCTGACCGTCGCTTTTGCGCTTCACTACCGGTTGGATGTACTTCAAGACCACATAGGCCGCCGGCCGTTGCGCTAAACGATAGGTGATCTTTTCACTGCTCGCTTCAAACGCATCCGCGACATCTTCAGGTACCGACAATTGGATGCATTCAATCGGCACCGAGTCATCGAAACGTAACCCTTGATCAGTCACACAATCATCGCCACGGCGCTTTCCTTTGCGCCGCTGATAAGTGATCGTTTCTTTCTCAACCGCCGCCGTCGATGACGACTCATCCTCGAAGCCATTGAGTAACCGTTGATCGGGATTGGGATCAATCAGCCGCCGTTCAGACTTGCGACCGAACAGTTGGCGTTTGAACCAGTCGAGTTGTTGGGTGAGTGTGGCGACCTGCGTTTTGAGGGCTGTGTTTTCCGCTTGTAACACCGCCGCATCAAGTGATATTTCCGGCGTTGCATAACCCCCATTCATGGGTACGTATTGTACCGTTTACACTGCTGACCGTCGATCGTTTTCCGGTAATCGAAACCGTTTTAATCGACGCACTGAGCGTAGATCGATCCCTTCAATAATGCACTGCCATTCGCTGCGTTGCAGCCGCTGTTTGACCTCGCTATTCCACCGAACCTGGAACTGACCGCGTTCGAGTTTCTTACTCCACAGACAATATCCGTCCGACTCAAAGTACAGCGCTTTTAATAACGTACGCCGGCGATTGACGAAAACGTACAGTGCCCCATCGAGGGGCTCCTCGTGTAACGCCTGCCGCACCAACGCCGATAAACCATGGAACGATTGACGCATATCAGTCGGTGCCCGACATAACCATATACGCAAACCCGATGGGGGCGACCACATCAGTGCCGTGACACACGTAGCACGATGTCATCACCGAGCGCTAACTCGATATCCCATTGTGCATTGGTTAATGGTTGTAACGGGGCCAACTCGACGAAACGTGTTTCCGCCTTCCCTATCTGAGCGTCCCTCGCTGACCTCGACTTCCTTTTACTGAACGTCGAATATCCAATTCCTCGCTCAGCACAGAATGCGCGGATCGATGAACCGCTTTGTGCCTGCTCCGCTAATAGGCCACGCCACTCATCCGCACTACGTCGTTTGTTCCGAGGTTTTCCGTGATCATTCATTTACCAAGCTCCCGATTGACTGGGAAACCTGGCAAACTAAACCATCTGCCCGAGACCGTGAATAACGGCCTGGATTGACCGGTTACACACCGCGGACGAGGCCCATGCCGTGGTCGTCAAGCCAGTCTGCCAGTTCCCCCGCGATGTAACTCGAGCCGTTGTCCGAGAGTAGCCGCGGTCGATGTTTGACAGTGGCTGAATCGAGTCCCGCGGCGGCGAGCGCCTGCTCAAGCGTCGCGGTGACGTCACTGGCTTTCATCGTCGTGCACAGTTTCCAGGCGATGACATAACGCGAGAAGTCATCGAGGATGGTCGACCGGTAGAACCAGCCCCAGCCGATGACCTTCAGATAGGTAAAGTCGGTCTGCCACAGCTGGTTCGGGGCGGTGGTCTTATCCTTGAACTCATCGGCCGCCGCCATCACCCGGAAGGCCGGTGTCTCAATCAGGTCTTGGGCCTTTAACAGCCGGTAAACACTGGCTTCCGAGATGAAATAGCCGCGCGCGTCGGTGAACGTCACCGCCAACTCGCGTGAACTCAACTCAGGCTGATCCAGAGCCAGCTCAATCACCTGCTGGCCAACCGTCTCAGGGATACGGTTCCACACCCGGTGCGGGCCCCAGCGCCGGTCTTCGAGACCCGACTCCCCGAGCCGCTGATACCGTGCCACCCAACGATAGAACGTCGGTCTTGATATACCCAACGTCGCCAGCGTCCGCCCAACCGACAGATGCGACCGCTCAACCAAACGGATGATCTCAAGCTTCTCTGATACGGGAAGCCTCATCCTCGGTCGCCCCCATCCCTTAAGCCATGTTTTTTTTAAGCAGGCGGTTCTCCAGCAGCGTCTCGGCCAACGCCTCTTTCAAATCGCGCGTCTCCCGGCGCAGGCTCCTGACCTCATCAGAGGTCGCTTCACGGGCCGTATCCCCGGACAACCGTTTCTTACCCGCTTCCAAAAACTCCTTCGACCAACTGTACTACAGGCTCTGCGCTATCCCCTCACGGCGGCACAGCTCAGCTATCGACTGCTCGCCGCGAAGACCTTCCAGAACTACCCGGATCTTCTCCTCCGCTGAATACTGCTTGCGCGTCGCCCGGCGGATGCTCTTGACGTGTTGCTCTGCCGTCTCGTGACGCGTGCTTCTCTTGCTCATCTTGCTCTCCTTTCGAGCCTCGATGAGGCAGAATCACTCCATTATCTAAACCCTGCAACTTGTCTCATGATTGCTGACGGGGGACAAAAGGCAAAACCTGACACCTATCCCGTAGGGCGGGAGGGCGCTCGTCCCACAGCGCGTAACGTGGGTTCGAGTTCAGGCTTTGGCGGCGACGAGCTCGACCTCAACCACCCATTCCGGTTTGGCCAGCGCCTTGACGATAATGCCCGTCGAAGCGGGCCGTGCATCACCCCAGAATTTGGCGCGTGTCTGCGCCATCAAGTCGGCTCGTCACAGAAGACGACATCCTCCTCGCTCGTCACATAGGTCACGACCTTGACGACATCATCGATCCCCATACCGGCTGACTCCAGAATGGCTATGAGATTGGTCGCAGGCGGCATCAGTCTGCGCCTCGATTCCCTCAGGTGTTGTGCCGTCGGGCAATATGCCTACCTGCCCCGCGGTGTGCAGGACTCGCGAGTTCGGCGGTATCTCGATGCCATGGCTATAGGCGGCGATCGGCGGCGCGATCGTGTCGGGCACATGTTTCTTGTTCATGGGACCTCCCTTGGCTCTGAATAGACGGACACCGATCTTAGCCACTCCCTGGCTCATTCGCGACCGCGCTTGACGACGATAGAACCGAGCGGGCACGGCCAGTTTCGAAACCGCCAGTGCATGGGTTTACCGGAGTGCTTCGTTAACGCTCCACTAATTGTCGTTGGACGACCGCTTACGAGGGTATTGCAGACGTAATCTAGACTAGTGCTGCGCTGCCGCGATCAGGCCGCTGACGACCCCCAGTTATTTTGCCTCTTTACTCAAATGCACTACCTTGTGAGCGTGTTGTTTCCAATTTCGGCCATCAAAGTTTCAATTGTGATTTTACTTGGTTGCGGATTTAAACACCTTACAATTACATCAATACCATAATGATCGAGAGCCAATAGAATTGTAGGAGGGAGAAAATGACTCGTCTAAAGGACCGTATGATTCGTGCTGCGAAACTTGATGTCGACCTTTATGAAGAGGTTGAGGCCGATCAAGGGGCACTGGGTCAGGCCATGTTAGTTGTCGCTCTTTCAAGCGTCGCAGCCGGAATTGGACGTTTTGGGCAAGGTGGCCTTGGAGGGATGTTGATCGGGATGATCGTAGCAATTGTCGGATGGTATATCTGGGCCTACCTAACTTACTTTATTGGCACAAGGCTACTTCCAGAACCACAAACCAAAGCAGATCATGGTGAGTTATTGCGCACGATTGGTTTTTCAAGTTCCCCAGGGTTAATTCGAGTATTAGGAATCATCCCGGGGCTGACAGAGATCGTTTTTCTTGTGGCTTCAATTTGGATGTTGATGGCTATGGTGATTGCGGTGAGACAAGCGCTTGATTATGAAAGCACATGGCGTGCGGTGGGGGTGTGCGTAATCGGCTGGGTCGTTCAGACTATTATGCTCGTGCTCTTGTTTACCTTTCTAGGGGGGGGCGCACAGCCAGCCTAACTCAAAATAAAAAAAGGCCGGAGTAATTTAGTATTGACCACGTTATGAGATAACAGGGGAAGGATGAAACCTTTTACCATCATAGCCGTTGTTGTATTTGTCCTGGTCAGCCTGTTTCATCTTGTTATGTACAGGAAGTACTGACCGCTTCTGAGGGTATTCCGGACATGACCCAGAACAGTCCTGCGCTGCCGCGATCAGACCGCTCACGACCCAGACTGTGTGAAAACTATTTTCATTTTTCAAAAGTGGGGGAACTACCCTCGAAATTGGATCTAATTGAAATGCCGATCCCTATTCGAGGGGCATAACAACTATGCTGGTGGGGAATATTTTTATTTCGTCGTCGTATTTTTGAGTTTTCACACAGTCTGGACCCGTAGCAGACTTGTTTGGTGTGCCGACAAGAACGAACTCGCGAGCGAAATTAGGAAGGTATTTCAGAAAATACTGGATGAAAACAGCAATTCTTAATGCCCCTCGCCCGGATCTTCATCATCGTCGGCCAACCCTGGCATGTCCATTATGTAGAGCTGGCACCCGCACCTTCGCCCCTGCGCTAACAACTACGAGAGTTTCGAGTTGCAGTAGCAGGCGCGCGTCTAACCGGTTTCCATGGGCAACGATGGATCACTGGCCCATTCGGTCATGGAGCCGTCATAGACCGAGACGCCTTCAACGCCGAGACGCGTCAGCAATAGGGCGGTGCTGCAGGCCGCGATACCGCCGCCGCAGTAGCAGATGGTCTCGGCGCTGCTCATTGCGCCGGCACTGTCGAAGGTCGCGCGGAGTTCGTCGTCTGTTCCGTATAGTTGAGTTTCCGGATCGCAGGTTGTGGAGAACGGTACGTTGACGCTCCCGGCGATACGGCCCGGACGGGCGTAGCGGTGCGGCGGCTTGCCCTCGAATTCATCGGCCTGCAGGGCGTTGACGAGACACGACGCGTCCCGGTCAATGGCAGCGTGCACCTCGTCGCGTTTCGCGATCAGCTGCGGCTGCGGCCTGGCGACAAACTCGGATCGCGGATAAGACGGCGGCGCGGTTGAGACTGGGCGGTCTTCGGCCACCCATTTTGTCCAGCCACCGTTGAGCACGACAGCGTTTTCAAATCCGAAGGCGCGTAGCAGCCACCACACCCGTGCCGCCCACATGTTGAGCTGGCGGTCGTAGAGTACGACCCCGGTGCTCGCGTCAACGCCTAAGTTCGACATCGCTTCGCTGAATTGTGTGGTGGAGGGTATGCCATACATCAAGCGATCGCTGGTTTCGTCGGAGAGTTCGCCGAGGATATCGGCGAATGCGCTGCCCGGAACATGCCCTTCCTGCCACAGGGTCAGGCCGCTTTCCTTGATCAGCCCGTCGGCAGCCGATTCTTCGAAATAATTCGGCAGCAACGAGGTGCATTCGATAATGCGTAAATCTGGCGAATCGAGGTGACGGGCGAGCCAGTCGGTGTCAACGAGGCAGTTATTAGCAGAGAGATCCATAGCTTGTTTCCTCGGGACCCGATCCGGGCGGGTCGCGTCCGGCGGGTTGTAAGTGGTTCGATATCTTGTCCATAGTCACAAATCGGGCATGCCTTTGCGATATCAGTGTATCCAATTCGGTTTTCGACCGCAGCTCCGTGCGCCCGCCCCGCGCAGAAGGAATTACGGAACAGCCACCGATTGTGGCGACGGAAATTCGCTGATTTATCTTCAGATCTCCTCGTCATGGTCCATGCCGGTCCCGTAATTTGCCGTCCGCTTCTAGCTGTAAGCCGCCGCCCTCCACAGTCGCACCACTGAACGCTACTGCACGACCGCTTACGAGGGGACTGCAGACGTAATGCTTACAGGTGTTGCACTGCGGCGATTCGGCAGCTGCCGACCCCAAGCGGTCGTCGTCACTGATTCGTAATGCAGAGAGACGGAACTGCAATACCGGTCCAAGCACGGATGCCAGGCCTCGCCAGCGAAGACCGCGACTACGCTCGGCCTCAGCTAGGATAAGACCCGCAACGCCCGTCGTGATCAGCGCTTATTGCCGGCGAAACGACACCGCGGGACGCTTCACAGACGGTCATTCTCACCTACCGCGAACGGATGCTACCTCGCAATAAGGCGGGTTATTCGTCTTCTATACTCGCGTTCTGATCCAAACGCTTCTTGCTGCCAGAACCTGCGGGGTAGGGACCCTGCATGTGCCTTAAATGCGCGTTCCAGTTGTCGTCCTGAGATTCATATACGGATTTGCATTATCGTTCGTCGCATCGGCGGAACAATAGGCCCGAGGCACTACACTGTAGATCCCAGCGCTTAGCTCATCTACGCTTCAAGAGTACCCAACGCTGCACTCCGGTGTGGGAACCAAAAACTAAACCAAAAGGGGTAACCATGGACACAGCAACACGCACGAAGGGTCGGATGACCAAAGCCCGTATGGCGAACACAATGCCGTTGGATTCGCCGATCTATCCGGAGCCACCGTATTACTACCGCAATGTCGAACGCTTGGTCTTTATGTATGAGACCGATCAGGAAGCCGCGTTCGACATCCTGCCCGATTGTCTGGAACTGGAGCTGCCGGCCACGGTGTCGGTTGTGTTCCTCAACATTCCCACCTGCACTTTGGGCGCCTACCATGAGGCTTTCGTTGGCCTGCGTGCTTCGTT
Organism: Gammaproteobacteria bacterium; assembly: GCA_963662545.2. Classification (GTDB taxonomy): domain Bacteria; phylum Pseudomonadota; class Gammaproteobacteria; genus JAYYZW01. The sequence continues at coordinate 630,636 of CAXXLL010000002.1, read as the reverse complement.
CGAAGGTACTCCCGTCGAATACGTGGTCTGGAATTTGTTGACGTCCGATGCGGCAGTGACTGTCGGCCGCGAGATCTGGGGCGTGCCGAAAAAGCTGGCTCATGTCGCCATCGAGAAACATCCCGAAGGCATGGTCGGCATCGTCGAACGACCGGCAGGGATTCGGATCTGCACCGCCATGGTCAGGCCGGAGCGGGTCATGTCCCGGGAAGAGGCCGAACCGTTCGCGCGGCCGCTCGTCTGCGTCCGCATCATTCCTGATCCGGCGGGGGGCGATCCGTTGATCGAACTCATCGACCACTTTAATCCCGCGACGAACAACTTCGAAGTCGGTGATGATTGGTGGAAGAATCAGATCCGGGGCACCGGCTCGCTGACGTTCGACGCGCAATCGGCGATCGATCCCTGGCATAAGCTGCCGGTCGTGAGAATGGTGGATGCGTTTTACTCGGGCGGTTCTTCGAGCTTCGACTTACCTTATGGAAAGGTGCTGATGACTTATTAGAACGTCTGATTCCAGAGGCAAACCACTTTTTCGCTCAGAGAATTGCGTGCGCGAGTTCGTGGAGTTCTTTTTCGCGTGCTTACCCTGAGCGAACGGGTGGGGTAGCACCTCGAACGTGCAGGTCTGTTGGTTCGCGCTCTGGATACTACCTATCTCGCCCTCGAACCGCACGACGACGATGGCCTCGCACAGGTCCTCGACAGCTCCGTCAACGACTGCATCGCCATGGGACCCCGCCCGGAACACGAAGCCTTCACGCTGCATGGCCTTACGACAAATACCAAGACCGCTCCTGGTTAGGGTTATTGGACACCCGCAACGGCACGAGGGTGAGGGTCTGTGACGGCAGTGAGGCGGGTGTTCGATAACGCCCAGGGGAGGAAACCGCGGGGGCGTGGCTATGGGGATTGTTGGGGGCAGCGGGTCGTAGAAGTCGTTGTGTGCGGCGTTTTCGAGTCGGATGCTGGCGTCATCGATGGGTGGGAGCGCCGTTTTCTAGCGTAGTCGTTGGCTTTTGAAGGGGCGGCTCGAGTGTTTGACACAGTTGAGGCAATAGGCGCTCGCCGACGCTGTTGCGTGCTGCCGGTCATGCTTGTCGTAGGAGCCGGCGTCATGGTGGTGCTCTCATGTTCGGGGTGAGGATCTCGACAATCTGCAAGGGCGCCCCACAGATTCGACAGACGAACGCCGGTGAAGACGCCGTCATCGTTTCTGTTTCGACGTCGGGCTCGTCGTGGGTGTCGAGTGCTCGACGTAAGCGGGTCAAGTTATCGCGTCGCACGGGATTAGCGAACAAGCCGTAATGACGGATGCGATGGAACCCCTTGGGTAAGACGTGGGTCAAGAAGCGGCGGATGAACTCATCGGTGACGAGCGTCATGGGTTTGTATCGGACACAATGTTTGGTGCGATAGTCCTTCCATTGGAAGGTGACGCCGCGTTCATCATGGGCGATGAGCCGATGATTGGAGATGGCAACCCGGTGGGTGTAGCGCGACAGGTAAGCGAGCACCGCTTGGGGGCCCGGCAAAGGGTTGTTTGACGTAGACGAACCACTCCGTTTACGCCAGTGGCGCCAGGTATCGGTTGAACGATGTCGGGTTGGCGAGATGCACCAGGTCACCGAAGAAACGTAGCTGCCCGTCACGGTGTGCCTGGTGGAGCCGTTGTAGGAACAGACGCCGGAACAGTCGCGACAACACCCGTACCGGCAGGAAAAACCCGCGTTTACACGGCACCCAGGTCTCGCCATCGAGTCCGCCCCCGGGGACGATGCAGTGGACCTGCGGATGATGGGTGAGTGCCGAGCCCCAGGTATGCAACACCGAGGTCATTCCGATCTGGGCACCCAGGTGTTTGCGATCGGCGGCGATGGTGGCGAGTGTTTCCGCAGAGACCTTGAACAGCAAATCATAGACCACGGCCTTATTCTGGTAAGCGAGATCGGCGATCAGTGCCGGTAAGGTGAACACGACGTGGTAATACGCGACCTTGAGTTGAGCCAGGCTGATATGTCCGGCGTGCGCCTGACGCCAGGTCTGGCCGTCGCGTCTGAAAATGTCTGCCACCTCTAGCGGTGGCCGCGCCACGCTACGGCTTGGGTAACTTCAACCGGTCCAGAGGACTTTGTACTTGACTCAAGGTCTGGGTCGCGACATGGGCGTAGCGTGCGGTGGTGGTCAGCTTCTTATGGCCGAGTAAGACTTGGATGACCCGGATATCGACCCGCTGCTCGAGCAAATGTGTCGCGAAGCTGTGGCGTAAGGTGTGCATGGAGAGCCGTTTCTCCAGCGCGGCCGTCGCCGCAGCGAAATGACACATTCGATTGAGTTGGCGTGTCGAGAGGGGGTCGACCGGGTCAACGCCGGGGAACAGCCAGCCATTGGGGAGCATCTTGCCGCGGCGATGACCCTCGCGCCACCAGGCGCGCAGTAGTTGCAACAAGGCCGGCGAGAGCATCGCTTGTCGATCTCGAGCACCTTTGCCGAGTTGCACTCGGATAAGCATCCGTTCGCTGTCGATGTCGGTGATCTTCAAGTGGCAGACTTCGCTGGCGCGTAACCCGGCACCATCGGCCACCGACAGCGCCGCCATCGACTTCAGATCGGGGGCAGCGTTCAATAAGCGGGTGATGTCTGCCACGCTCAAGACCACCGGCAAGCGCTCCGGCACACGCACCGGACTCATCCGTTTCAGTACCTGCGGGCGCTCCAGGGTGGTCTCGAAGAAGAACCGCAGTCCGCGGATCGTCGCATTGATGGTCGCGCTCGATACCCCCTGGTCCACCAGATGTTTTTGAAACGCGCGCAGGTCTTCGGCTGACGCCGAATCGGGTGAACGACCCAGAAACTTCGTCAAGCGCTTCACCGAGCGCAGATAGCCGCTCTGCGTTTTCTCCTGGAGCTGACGCAAGGTCATGTCATCAATCATGCGTTGACGCAACGGGCTGATGGAATTGTTAGACTGGGTCATGGGCTTATCTCCTGTGTTTCTGGTTGCTGTTTGGCGATAACAACCTCAACACAGGGTGAGCCCATTTTGCTAACTCAATTTACAACACCTCCGCCACAACCTCGCCGACCATTACCGCGATAGCGGTTTCGTCCTCTGTTAAGGGTTGTCAGATGCCTGCCGTAGACAGTGGACGGACTGGGTCGAGAGGGTGGGGGCAGGCGTCTGACAAGCCTCAAGGGAGGAAACCGCGGGAGAAGAACGCCGGCGCGTTGGTCGGCACGGTGCTATGGGGATTTGAGGGTGGCGTTGTTCGGATTGATATGATCGGTAGCCAACGGCAAGCGGTGTGTCGGGCAAGAACGGGTCAGCGTGCAATGAGGTGGGTGGGTGACCGGACGTTGAGGAGCGGGATCGGTACCGCTATGTGGTCTCGTCACGGCGCCAAGCAAGACGGTAACGTTGCCGGTGGTAAAGCGGCGATTTGTGGGCTGGTGGGCTGGCGAGTTCGAACGGTCGAGGGTCAAGGTGGGTCGCCTCCGCGGTGCGGTGGTGCACAGGGCGCGTGACCGGGCTCGAAGGTGTCGATGATGTGCATCGCACCTCCACAGGACGGACAGCGTAGCCAGTCGGGTGTCGCCTCATCAGTGTTGTCGTTGTCGTTGACATCTTGGGATGTCTCGATGCCGAGCAGAGCGCGGACCTTTGCGAGGTTCTCGGTGCGCCCGCCGTTTGCGAACAACCCGTAATGGCGAATGCGATGGAAGCCGTGGGGTAGGACGTGGATGAGGAAGCGGCGGATGAACTCGCCGGTCTCGAGCGACAGGGTCTTGTAGCGGTTCTCCTGCTGGGCGCGATAGTCCTTCCACTTGAAGCTCACGCGTTGTTGGTCGAAGGTGATGAGACGCGAGTTAGCGATGGCGACGCGGTGGGTATATCGGGCGAGGTATTCGAGCACCGCGGCGGGTCCGGCGAAGGGCGGGCGGGCATCAACGACCCACTCGCGTTTACGCAACGCAGTGAGGAACTCGGCGAAGGCGTGCGGGTCTTCGAGTCCCTGGTATTGGCCGAAGAAGGCCAACTGTCCGCCCGCGTGGAGTTCACCCAGCTGGCCGAGGAACAGGCGTCGGAACAACCGCGAGAGCACCCGCACCGGTAAGAAGAAGTTGGGCCGACAGGCGAGCCAACGCACGCCGTCGAGCGAGAGCCCGCCGCCAGGCACGATGCAGTGCAGATGGGGATGATGGGTCATGGCCGAGCCCCAGGTATGCAGCACGGCGGTGAGCCCCAGGCGTGCCCCGAGGTGTTTGGGATCGGCCCCGATGGTGAGCAAGGTCTCGGCGGCGGCTTTGAATAAGAGGTTGTAGATAACGGCCTTGTTCTGATAGGCGAGGTTGCCGATCTCTGCCGGCACCGTGAACACGACGTGGAAGTACGCGACCGGTAGCAGCTCGGCTTCGCGCGCGGCAAGCCATTGCCTGGCCACTGCGCCCTGGCACTTCGGGCAGTGCCTGTTACGGCAGGAGTTGTAGGCGATCTCGATGTGGTCACAGGCGTCGCAGTGCACAACGTGGCCGCCGAGCGCTGCGCTACGACAGCGCTCGATGGCCGACATGACCTTCAGCTGCCCGAGACTGAGGTGTCCGGCGTGCGCATGACGCCAAGCCGGACCGTAGGCGCGGAAGATATCCGCGACCTCGAGCGGTTGCCGAGACACCTCACCCGCCGGGTCAGGCGGGCGGTCTCAACTCCAGGGTGAGATGTTCCAGTGGGCTCACGACCTCACGAAGCGTGCGCATGGCGACCTGGGAGTACAGCGCGGTGGTCTCGAGCTTCTGGTGTCCGAGCAGCACCTGGATCACACGGATGTCGACCCCCTGCTCGAGTAAATGAGTTGCGAATGAATGGCGCAGCGTATGCAGCGACACGCGCTTATCGATGGTCGCTAGGTCCACCGCCGCATGACAGGCCCGGTTGAGCTGGCGGGTGGTCAGAGGGTTGACGGGGTTCTGCCCCGGGAACAGCCAGCCGGAGTTATTGTCAAAAGTGGTGTTCAGGCGGTTGAATCAAGCGGCGACCTGATTGACCCTTGTCACCTCGATACCATCTTCAAATTTAACTCCAGTAATCACCTTGGCCAGGTAGTCGAATCCACGTAGGCGTCGCCAATTCTTCTGCGCACACCGCCCCAGCTTGAACATCATATGGAGCATGCCGTCCCGAGAGAGACCGCCCTTGGAGCGCCGGGTCCGGTGCCGGATCGTAGCGAAGGTGGATTCAATCGGATTGCTCGTGCGAATGCTTTGCCAATGTGGTGCCGGAAAATCATAGAACGCCAGCAACTCCTCACGGTCTTTCTGTAGGCACAGGGTCGCCTTGGGATACTTCGGTTCATAGGTCTTGAGGAACAGCTCGAACGCCTTCTCGGCGTCGGCCTTTGTCGCGGCCTGCCAGATCGCGTGCAGGGCTTGCTTGGCTTTGGCCTGTGCTGACTTCGGTAGGCAGTTCAGCACGTTCATCGTCTTGTGCATCCAGCAGCGTTGCTGGCGGGTCTCACCGTAGACTTCCTCCAGTGCGGCCCAGAAGCCCATGGCACCGTCCCCGATCGCCAGCTTGGGAATATTCATCCCGCGTGACTTCAATTTCAGCAACACCTCGCGCCAGCTCTGCGTGGACTCCCGCACACCATCCTCCATCGCCAAAAAACGCTTCTCGCCTCGCTCATTGACGCCGATCACCACCAACGCACACAGCTTCGTGTGCTCCGCCCGCAGGCCACTGTAGACACCGTCCGCCCACACCTACACCCAGCGGTCTTGGTCCAATCGCCCCTCGCACCAGTCGCGGTATTCTTGCGCCCACACCTGCTTCAAGCGCGACACTGTGCTCGCCGACAGGCCCTTCGCCTGCGGCCCCAACAAAACTTCCAGCGCAGCGCCCATTTCGCCACTGGAAACGCCCTTCAAATACAGCCACGGCACGGCCGCCTCCAAGGTTCTTGTCTTGCGCACATACGGCGGCACCAGCGCTGAACGGAAGGTCACCGGCTCGCCGAGCTTCGAACGAACCTTCGGTATCCTGACCGTGACCGTCCCCAAGCCCGTCTGCAACTGGCGTTCCGGCAAATAGCCGTTGCGAACCACACCTGCTTTGTCGTCCGCCGTGCGATGGCTTGAATACTGCGCCAAATACTCTGCCAGCTCGCTTTCAACTGCTCGCTCAATCAGCGCCCGTGCACCGTTTCTCAAAACCTCCGTCAACGGATCTGGTATTCCTTCTCGACCTGATAATTCAACAACGTTACTCTCTCTCATGGTGGCGTATCCTCTTTGGTTGGCTTGCTGCTTGGTAACAACATTTCAACCAGATACGCCGCCTTTATTCAATTCGCTCAAACACCAGATTCAGTTATAACTCCTAGCCAGCCGTGGGGCCACATCTTGCCCTGCGATGCAGCGCTGCGGTACCAGGTGCGCAACACCTTGAGCAAGGTCGGTGAGAGCATAGCGTAGCGGTCCTTGCGTCCCTTACCCTGCTCGACGCGCAGGAGCTTGCGCTCACGGTCAATATCGGTGACTTTCAGCATGACTCCCTCGCCGGCGCGAAGGCCGGCGCCATAGGCGAGCGACAACGCCGCCTGGTACTTGATGCCGGGCGCGGCTTGTAACAGGCGCGCAACTTCCTCACCGCTCAAGACCACCGGGAGCTTACGTTCCACGTGCACGGTACTCATCCGTTTCATCGCATCGGGCCGCTCGAGGGAGATCTCAAAGAAAAAGTGCAAACCGGTGATGGTGGCGTTGATGGTCGTGCGAGACACGCCGGTGGAGACCATGTGAAGTTGATAACGCCGCAGGTCTTCGCTACCGGCGGTGTCGGGAGAACGGGCGAGAAAGCGGGTGAAATTCTTGACCGCACGGATATAGGCTGTCTGTGTTTTCTCAGAGAGCTTACGAAGGCGCATGTCGTCGTGCATGCGTTGACGCAACGGGCTGATAGAATGCTTGTTCTGGGTCATGGGTCTGTTCCTTGTGTTGAGTTGCATGTCGCAAACCAACATCAACACGGGACAGACCCTTCCCGTCAATCCATCGCTAACGCCTGGTGAAACCTCCCCCTACCGCGCGAGCGGTTTAGTCCTCTGGCCGAAAGCCGAAATGGGCTTGGAGCGCGACACTTAAAACAACAGGACGACCGCTTACGAGGGGATTGCAGACGTAACTATTACCAGTGCTGCACTGCCGCGAGGCGGCGGCTAACGACCCAGACTGTGTGAAAACTATTTGCGTTTTTCAAAAGTGGGGAACCGACACTCGGAAGTGGATTAATGCGATGTGCTGATCCCTTTTCATGGTGCTTAACTACTATGCTGGTGGGGAATTTTTTACTTTCGGCGTCGTATTATTGAGTTTTCACACAGTCTGGACCCTGAACAGACATCACGGACAAAAGGCAAGACCTGATACCCAATTCGCTATTGTTCCCGGGTGTACTTGCCGGGTTCGTCTATGCGCTTTCGGTGACCAAGTCCCATAGCCCCTATTAGACCGGATAGGAAAAGACCGAGCGGCGCGGGGATTGGAACAGAAATACCGTATAAAACAAACGCATTGTCCCGGCGACCGGCAGATCCTTCGAAATCAATGGGGCCTAGCCACGTATCTCCGAAAAAAAAGCGAGTCCACAATACGTCGTCGATTTCGGTCGCGGAATTCCAGATGCCGTTGTGATCGGTAATCGCCAAGCTAATCGCATAGTCGCCCGAAGGCAAAAAAACACTAGGAATATCTACCTCCCACCTGAACGTTTGCAGGATGGGTGCCCCACCGCCTGGGTTAAATTGAACGAGAGCGCCGCTAATTAGGCCAGTGTCGTAAATATAAAGGGCGTTGGCAGCGGGAAATGGCGGCGAGCCTTCCTGCATCTCGAAGAATCGAACGTCCCAAGTTGCAGTCCCGAAAAAACCGAACCCTTCGGCGCCTAGCGTCCCAAAGCCCCACCACGCGACCTTTGTTACCGTCGCCCCATTAACTAACGCAAAAGGATCTGCCGTTAAGTTCGGTCCTCCAAATTGACTTTGGTTGGCAAGCCATCCGTTCGGCGAAACGGTCGGGTCCCAAGGTTTGTCAACGAGGGTGGCAGCTGATGCGCCGTCGAACAATAAGACAGCAATCAACGCGGACATAATCGACGTCAATACTAGCGGGGACGCTAGGCGACTGCTGTTTGTGCGTTTCGTGGCCAGAATTCCGACGCTCTCGAGTTGGGGCTTATCTAGTCTATCCCGAAACATTCTATGGCAATAAATCGCTCCGCTGCCCGATTTTCTAGGATTCTTTACACTCGCCGAATTGCGTAGCCGGTAATTAATCTCCAGAAAGCCCCTATTTCGGGGTGCGTATCGGCCTAATCAGGACAGGGTGGGGGTTACTCCTGGGTCGGGGTGGATGTCTCGGTGGGGTGGGGTGAATAGGGGTGATTTGGGGCCATTACGGGGTAGCCTTTCGTGTCGGTTGACGTGGTAAATCTTTCCACGTCCCCACATACTGAAAACGCCGTAACGGCGCTTTTCCAATCCGACGCATGTGTCGCTTTTGTTTTTCGATAGCAAGACGCCAGAGTGGGCGAGGTGCCCAGACTCTATTTGTATTACAACGTCTACAGCAATGCTGTACACGCAAATTTGCAACATTTAGAAGACAGCGTGTCATATGGCGATGATGGATTTCCAATGTCCATCAACATATTGCCGAATCTCGATTCTATCGAGCACAAGTTGTGGGAAACCGCTCTGATTATGTTCACCGCACTTCAATCCATTTCCGATCTTGCAAAACCAAGGAAAGGAAGGACTCCATACGCTCGGAGATGCGAGCTTATGAAGCCGGAACTTGAAAAACTGCGAGATCGGTTGGATTTTTCTGGCGATAAATAGATCCGGGTACACCAAACCCATTCGCCTTTAGCAGCTCGCCGCCTTTGCGATGGTTCGTATTACGCACCAGCACGAGTTGGCGAATACTCACCCAGCCTATCCAACACCTCCCCACTCGCATCCATCGATGACTGTGGCGCCGTATCTTCCATCAGCCAGCGCAGGGCAATAATGACTTGCCGGGCTATTTCTATATCGGCCTGTAGGCGCTTCCATTCGTCTGCGCTTGACATATCCATGGTTGGATTTTCTTGGTAATCGTTGGGCGATTTTGGGCTACGTCTCGTCTTCGGTGATAGGAATCGGGTGCCGGAGTTGACTTAATTGACTTGAACGAGAATTGCGTGCCGGAATTGACTTAATTGACTAAGAGCGCCGGGCCGCTGTCGGGACCGTGAAAACGCGCGGCACCGTGTAAAACGTGGTTTGCCCCCTAGGATACTAGGATAGGCGGCGCCAATACGGCTATATGTTAGTCAAATAAGTCAACTCCGACACCGTTTATTCCCCATATACTGTCCCCAATCTGACAGGGAACCCGGACCATGGACGACACAACCGCGACGACGATTCAGACGGCACAGCTAATCGCCGCCAAGATCATTGCTAACGTCGAGACCGTTATCACCGGCCAGACCGCATCCCTCCGCAAGATCGTGGCCGCCTTCGCGAGCGGCGGTCACGTGCTTCTGGAAGACTACCCGGGCACCGGCAAAACTACGCTCTCCAAGGCCCTCGCCAAGTCGGTCGGCGCCGGCTTTAAGCGGGTGCAGTTCACGCCCGATCTGCTGCCCTCCGACATCCTCGGCGTCTCGGTTTTCGACCCGCGCGAGCAGGTCTTCAATTTTCGCGAAGGCCCCGTGTTTACCGATATCCTCCTCGCCGACGAGATCAACCGTGCGTCGCCGCGGACGCAATCCGCGCTGCTCGAAGCCATGGCTGAGGGTCAGGTCAGCGTCGAGGGGCGCTCCTATCAGCTGTCTGACCTCTTCTTCGTGATCGCCACTCAGAATCCGGTCGAGTTCCGCGGCACCTACCCGTTGCCGGAAGCACAGATGGACCGCTTCGCTATTCGTCTGAGTCTCGGCTACGTCGACTTTGATGCGGAGCTCGCGGTCGTCACCGGGCAGGCGCGTTCACACCCGCTCGATGCGCTTGGCGCCTGTGTCTCGGTCGAGGACGTGGTGGCGCTGAAATCGGCCGTACGCGACGTCCACATCAGCGAGGAGCTGCAGCGCTACGCGGTGTCGATCGTGCGGGCGACCCGCGAGCATGCGTCGGTGCAGATGGGAACGGGTCCGCGTGCATCCATTGCGCTCTTCAACGCGATGCGGGCGCTGGCGCTGATCGACGGGTCGGATTTCGTCATGCCCGATCACCTGCGTGAGATGATCGCGCCCGTTATCGCGCACCGCATGGCGGTCGATCCAAAATCACGGTTCTCGGGTCGATCGTCGGAGGCGATCCTCGAGGATCTCATGGACGAACACCCGCTCCCGGCCTGACGCGACGGGACCATCCCATGCAGGCGCTGACGTACCGGCTTTTGCGCTTTATTTCTGGCGTCAACCCGTGGGCGCGGCGGCGCCTCACGGTGACAGGGCGGTTCTTCTTCGCGGGCCTGCTGGTCACGGCTGCGATAGGAATCGATACCGAACTCACGCTGGCCTATCAGATCTTCACGCTCATCGCGTCGGTCATTTTCGTTGCGTTCGTTGCGCAGCTATTTTTGCGAACGCGCTTCCATGCCACACGCGAGCTGCCGCCCTTTGCCACCATCGGCGAGCCGGTGAGCTACCGCATCCGCGTGCACAACGACGATCAGACCGCGCACACCTCGCTCGCTCTCGTCGACGAGCTCATCGACCCGCGCCCGACCTACGCGGAGTTTCGTCAGACGAAAGGCGGCGACGCCCCGCGCGCGTCCGTGCTCGCCCGCTGGCGCGCGCTGCTCTCGCGCAGGCAGGTGGCGGAGACGAAGCCCTGCCCGATCGGCATCCTCGGCCCCGGTGACGACGTCGATATTAAATACGAGCTCACCCCGTCCCACCGCGGGATCCTTGAGTTCGACGCCGTGGCCCTGGCGAAGTCTGATCCGCTCGGAATCTTCTACGCGCTTTCGCGCGCGCCGCTCAAGGGTTCCCTGCTGGTTCTCCCGAAACGCTATGCGCTGCCCGAACTCGAACTGCCGGGAACACGGATCTACCAGCATGGCGGCGTCACGCTAGCGGCCTCGAAGGGCGATACCGAGGAGTTCGTGGGTCTGCGCGATTACCGCGCGGGCGATCCGCTGCAGAAGATCCACTGGAAGAGCTTCGCGCGGGTCGGCCGGCCGGTCGTGAAGGAATATCAAGACGAGTTCTTCGAACGCCACGCACTGGTGCTCGACACCTTCTCGGCCGTCCACGAGGAGACCGTCTTCGAGGAAGCCGTGGCCGTCGCCGCGTCGTTCGCCTGTACCATCGAGACGCAGGAAAACCTGCTCGACCTCATGTTCGTCGGCGCCGAGGCCTACACCTTCACCGCGGGGATTGGCCAGCTGCACGCCGTCGGCATGCTCGAGATCCTGGCCGGCGTCGAGGCCTGCACGGACAAGCCTTTTCGCGAGCTACACGAGGCCGTGCTCGAACGCCTCGCCGTCCTCAGCAGCTGCATCCTCATCCTGCTGCGCTGGGACACGCCGCGCCGCGACATCGTCGACGACCTACAGGCGCGCGGCCTGCCGCTCAAGGTTCTGGTGATCAGCGACGCCGACATCGAGATAGAACCGGACGCGGGGTCGCTGCACGTGCTGCGCACCGCCGACATCCAGCAGGGGCTGGCTGCGCTGTGACGGCGGCCTCGATCCTGCTCGGGGGCGCGATCCTGTTCTGGGGCTATCAGACGACGTTGCTACCGCTCGCCGCGGTGCTCGTCCTCGCCGTGATCGGGCCGCGCCTGACCAGCCCGAACGTCGATGTATCTGATGAGCACTTCCGCCGCATCGGCATGGCGTGTGTGCTCGCCGTACTCGGCCTCGCGGTGTATCTGCTGACCGCGCTCGCGATGCGCGACGCTATCATCCGACTGGTGCAGTGGCTGCCCGTAGTGCTGGCGCCGCTCCTCGTCGCTCAGGGCCTGTCGCGGCGCGGCAGTGTGCCGCTCTATGCACTGCCTTTGCTGAGGCGTTTACCCAGCGCCACATCCGGGCGCAGCTTCAGGCTCGAGTTTCCGTATTTCGCCGTGTGCCTGCTCGCGGGCAGTGCCGTCTACGAGTACTCGGTGTGGTTCTACCCGGGCCTTGCGTTGCTCGTCACCGGGGCGTTGTGGACGAGGCGGCCGCGGCAGTACGCGGGTCTCGCATGGGCGGCGCTCATTGTGGTCGCGGTCGCCCTGGGCTATGCCGGCCACCTCGGGCTCAGCGCGCTGCAGGCAACCATCGTTTCGCTGGGGGCGAACCTCGTCAATATATCCGGATCGCGCACCGATCCCTACCGCACCCGCACCGAAATCGGCCACATCGGCAAACTCAAGCTTTCGGACAAGATCCTACTCCGCGTCAAATACCTCGGACCCGAGATTCGGCCGCGACTGCTGCACCGGGCGAGCTACAACGAGTACCGGTACGGCAACTGGAATGCGCGCGACGCGGCACTCGAATCCGTGCCGCACGGCGAGGATGAAGCTACCTGGCAGATCGCGAACGGCGCAGCCGGCGGATCGGCGGTGTCGATTTCCGAGTATCTCAAGGGCCGTGTCGGCGTGCTGTCGCTGCCGAGCGGGACCCACCGTGTGGAAGGTTTACTGGTCGGGCAGCTGAAGCGTAATCCGCTCGGCGCGGTCGAGGCGCACGACGCTGCGGGGACAGTCACCTATACCGCCATCGCATCACCGGGCCGATCGTTCACGGCGGCACCGACTGTGCAAGATCGCGATCTCACCAAAGGCGATCGTGCGCTCTTCTCGCTGGTGGTCCGGGATCTCGGTCTCGATGCCATGTCTCCGAGTGCCGCCCTCGAAGCCATCCGCGGTTACTTCTTCGAGGGCTTCGCATACTCGCTCTACCAGGGACCGATCGAAGCGGAGGGCGGGGCGCTGCGCCACTTCCTCGAGGTCTCGCGCGCCGGGCACTGTGAGTACTTTGCAACCGCGACGACCCTCCTGCTGCGCGCGGCCGGTATACCGGCTCGCTACGCGACCGGCTTCTCAGTGCAGGAGCGGCGCCTGGTTGATGAAGGCTATGTCGTGCGCAAGCGCCATGCACATGCCTGGGCGCGCGCCTACATCGACGGCGTCTGGATCGACGTCGACACCACGCCGCCGATCTGGGTCACGGTCGAGGATGAGACCGCCTCGCTGTTAGAGCCGCTCGGCGATCTCTTCTCGTGGTTGCTGTATGGCTGGCGGACCTGGGAGATGCCGCAGTTCGGGATCGCGACGCGGCGGGTGTCTTACGGCGCTGCGTCGATGGCGTGCGCGCTCACCGCGTGGTTCTTGTGGCACCGGCGCACTGGCCGCCGGCGGTCCGCCGTGGCGGCGCGAACCGTCTGGCCGGGTGCGGATTCGGAGTTCTACCAGATCGAGCAGCGGCTTCAGACCGCCGGCGCCCGGCGGCGCGGCGACGAACCGATGCACGCATGGATTGAACGCGCCGCCGCCCGTTTCGGCGCCGAGGTCGATGCAGCAGCGCTTCGCCGCCTCGCCGAACTGCACCAGCGTTACCGTTTTGGGCCCGACGGCCTCGGCCCGGACGATCGTTGGACCCTGGCGAGCGAGGCGAGTGCCTGGTTACGGGGCTTCAAGGCAGGGACAGGGCGCGATGAGTGAAGGGGGATGCAATCCATTGGCAGCGGCGCCGGCTCCTGAACGCCTCGCATCACCGAACGTCCCCGGGAGAAAGCATGCTTCATCCGCTGGGCCGCCTTGTGGTTGTAACCGCGCCGCCGCACCTTCCGGACCGACGACCGCCCGGCATCGCCAAAAAGCTTTTCTCTGCGCGGACATTGTTCAAAAGAACGGCTTAACTCTTCGACATCCGCCGTGATCTCAACATTCTCGCGTATCGATCGCCTGCCGGGCGAATAAAACACGTGAGCGGTTTTGGACCGAACGTGGAGAAGGACTTTGCTCTTCGCTACCACAATGCCTCGAACCACGGTGAGGCGAAGCCGGGTAAACAAATTTATATCGTTGGTAACAAGGAATCCGCGTCGTCGGATCTCTTTTTGCTTGTACGTGACGTCCGGACGCAGCCTCGGCCACGAGCGGAACTCAGCGCTCGTAGCGAATATTAAGCTGGCGCGACGACCGCTTACGAGCGCATTGCAGACGTAATCCAGAGCAGTGTTGCGCTGTCGCGATGAGGCTGCTGACGACCCAATTAGGACTTCGCGGTTGCAGGAATCCATAGGTTCGACTGCGACACACGGGCGACCACACGGTTGTAGCATCTTTTGCATCAGCTCTTCGGCACCAATTCAGAATCAGGATATGATTCCTTATTCCACGCGCATTGAGAACCATCCGGCATGTACAAAATTTGCATTCCCGAAAATCTGCGAGTCATCGATTTCTTGTCAAGTTTCTTCGGGTGGACGGCCCTAATTGCTTTCGCACTCGGCATTCTGTCTGTACTCGTTTCATTCGTGTCGCCGAAAGTTCGCGAAGCAATCAAAAACCATAATCGCCTTTCCATCGGGCTCGCATTTGTCTTTCCCGTCGTAGCGTTGGTGCTATCGATGTACTTGCAAAGCCAACTCCCGTTCGTTCGTGAAGTGTTTACCGAGAGCCTATCGCTCGCAAGCGCTGGTAAAAACGCTGTCAGCGAGTATTTTGCGCGTCATGGCAAACTACCTTCGAGTAACGAGCAAGCAGAGTTGGCTGCCCCTGGAGAGATCAGTAGTTACTGGACTGATTCAGTCTCCGTAGGTGAGCAAGGAGTAATAACCATCACTTTGGTTGAAATCTGTGATAGCCACACTATCGTGCTCACACCGTCCATTGAGGACGCTAGGGTTAGGTGGGATTGCCGCGGTGGTACGCTTCCTGTTAAGTACAGGTCAAGCAGCTGCCGGTGAGCGTTCATGTGTCGGAAGTTTCAGCGATCCAGAATGTGGGGAGTGAGAGTAGAAACTCGTCGCTTCATGTTTATGACCGCTCATGGTTAGGGTTATTGGACACCCGCAACGGCACAAGGGCGCGGTTCTGCGACAGCGTTGAGGCGGGTGTTCGATAACGCCCAGGGGAGGAAACCGCGGGGCGTGGCTATGGGGATTGTTTAGGGCAGTGGGTCGACGGTGTGGTGGTGCGCGGCGATTCGAAGTCCGATGTCGGCGCTATCGATGCTTTTGAGAGCGGTTTTAGCGAGTGATCGGTTGGTTTTGATCGCGCGGTTCGGGTGTCTGCCACGGCTGAGGCAATAAGAGATCGCCAACACCGCTGCGTGCTGCCTGTCATTGTTGTCAGTAGAAGCCGATGTCATGGCGGTGACCGAGTTCTCGGGTTTAGGATCTCGACGATCTGTAAGGGCGCGCCACAGGTTCGACACACGAAGGTCGGCGAAGGTGTCGTAATTGGTTGTGTTTCGACGTCGGGCTCGTGGTGCATATCGAGTGCTCGGCGCAAGCGGGCCAGGTTATCGCGTCGCACCGGATTGGCGAGCAAGCCGTAATGACGGATGCGATGGAAGCCCCTGGGTAAGACGTGGTTCAGGAAGCGCCGGATGAACTCATCGGTGGCGAGCGTCATGGGTTGGTAGCGCACCCGGCGTTTGCTGCGATAGTCCTGCCATTGGAAGGTGACGCCACGCGCATCATGGGCGATGAGCCGATGGTTGGAGATGGCGAGGCGGTGGGTGTAGCGCGACAGATAAGCCAGCACCGCTTGGGGTCCGGCAAAGGGTTGTTTGACGTAGACGAACCAATCCGTTTGCGCCAATGGTGCCAGATACTGGTCGAACGATGCGCGGTTGGCGAGAGTCGCCAAGTCACCGCAGAAGTGTAGCTGCCCGTCACGGTGTGCCTGGTGGAGCCGCTCCAGAAACAAGCGCCGGAACAGTCGCGACAACACCCGTACCGGCAGGAAGAACCCCCGTTTGCACGGCACCCAGGTCTCGCCATCGAGTCCGCCGCCGGGCACGATGCAATGGACATGCGGATGATGGGTGAGTGCCGAGCCCCAGGTATGCAACACCGAGGTCATTGCGATCTGGGCGCCCAGGTGTTTGCGATCGGCGGCGATGGTGGAGAGCGTTGCAGCAGACACCTCTGAAGCAGCAGGTCATAGACCACGGCTTTATTCTGATAGGCAAACTCGGCGATCAGTGCGGGTAGGGTGAACACGATATGGTAATACGCGACCGGCAACAGCTCTGCTTGACGGTGTTCGAGCCATTGCGCTGCTTTACGTCCCTGACATTTCGGACAATGGCGGTTCCTGCACGAGTTATAGGCAATACGCTCTGCATCGCACGGCTCGCAATGCAACAGGTGCCCGCCGAGCGCCTCGGTGCGGCAGTGTTCGATGGCAGACATGACCTTGAGTTGGCCGAGGCTGATATGACCGGCATGCGCTTGACGCCAGGTCGCGCCGTCGCGTCTAAAAATATCTGCCACCTCGAGCGGTGGCCGCGCCACGTTACGGCGTCGGTAAGCTCAGTCGGTCGAGGGGACTTTGTACGTCGCTCAACACCTTCGTTGCGACATGGGCATAGCGCGCCGTGGTGGTCAGCTTCTTGTGGCCAAGTAATACCTGGATGACCCGGATATCGATCTGCTGTTCGAGCAAGTGCGTCGCGAAACTGTGGCGTAGGGTGTGCATGGAGATCTGTTTATCCAACTCGGCGGTGGCCGCGGCGAAGTGACACATGCGATTGAGTTGACGAGGTGAGAGCGGGTCAACGGGATCCCTGCCGGGGAACAGCCAACCCTTGGGGAGCATCTTGCCGCGGCGATGACCGTCGCGCCACCAAGCGCGCAGTAAACCTAACAAAGCGGGCGAGAGCATCGCTTGACGGTCGCGCGAACCTTTACCCTGCTCGACCCGGATAATCATCCGTTCACTGTCGATGTCGGTGATTTTGAGGTGGCAGACTTCGCTGGCGCATAAGCCGGCACCGTAGGCCACCGACAGCGCGGCTTTCGACTTCAGATTGGGCGCGGCGTCTAGTAAGCGGGTGACGTCTGCAACGCTCAAGACTACCGGCAAGCGCTCCGGCACCCGCACCGGACTCATCCGTTTGAGTGCCGCTGGGCGTTCCAAGGTGGTCTCGAAGAAGAACCGTAGACCGCGGATCGTGGCATTGATGGTCGCGCTCGACGCGCCGTGTTCAACCAACTGTTTTTGAAACGCGCGCAGGTCTTCGGCTGACGCGCGTATCCGGCGAGCGACCCAGAAACTTCGTCAAGCGTTTGACGGAACGCAGATATCCGGTCTGCGTTTTCTCCTGCAGCTGACGCAACGTCATGTCGTCGATCATGCGTTGACGTACAACGGGCTGATGGTTTTGTTAGACTGGGTCATGGGCTTGTCTCCTGTGTTGTTGGTCGTTGTTTGGCGATAACAACCTCAACACAGGGAGGGCCCATCTTGCTAACTGAACTGACTACAACTCCGCCACGACCTCGCTAACCACTACCGCGATAGCGGTTTCGTCCCCTGGCCGACTGCAGCCGTACCCTCTCGACTCGACGCTTCAGGGAACTTGTCGACCGCTTATGAGCGCATTGCAGACGTGATTTGGAAAGGTGCTGCGCTGCCGCGAGGAGGCGGCTATCGACCCATAGCGATCATCGATCGCGACGTTAGCTACGCCCAAGCAACCGCGCCGCATTCGCACCGAGTAAATTGTCGAGCACGCGCGGTTTCAAGCCGAGCTCGCGCCACTCCGACAGCGCACGAGTTTGCGCGATCACCGGCCAGTCGGTGCCGAATAAAACCTGCCGAGCCAAGACACTGTTCATGAATCGATACGTGACTTCCCAGCCCGTCCCGGCAGCGCCGACATATTTGGGCGCAAGGCCGCCGAATTCGAGGTACACCCGGGGATGCTTGCGTGCCACCGCAACCATCTCCGCGGTCCAGGGCCAGCCCGCGTGACAGGCGATCAAAGTGAGTTGCGGGAAATCACAGGCGACATCGTCCAGCATCAGCGGGTGATCATTCCGAATAGGATGCGTGACGCCATAGTTGACGCCGGTGTGGAGACACGTGATCAGATCGAGTTCCACCGCCTTGGCATAGATCGGATAGAGGCGCCGGTCGTTGATTGCGAGGTGGAAGAACGACGGTTGAGTGGTGATCCCGACCATGCCCGCTTCTTTGCAGAATGCCATTTGCCCTAGCGCCCGCATGATGTCGAACGGCTCCACCGAGATCGTGCCGATGCCGCTGAAACGCTCAGAATCGTCCTGGATCAGTTGCGCTACCGCGGCGTTCAAGGCGTCCGCCGGATCGCCGAACTCGAATTCGGCGTGGACGATGGCATGCTCGACGCCGTTTTCCACCATCTCCTCTTTCAGATCGGCTAAGGTCCGTTGGAATGAGGTCGAAGTCCCGAGAACAGCATCGTATTGGTCGGCGACCGCGGGCGGCACCTCCAGCGGCGGCCTGAGATCAATGGGCAGGCGCACGCGAAAATCGATGATGGTAGCGGCCATGAGTGGCTCCTGGCAATGGGGAGACCGCCATGATCGTCTGCGATCAGACCCCCTGCAAGCGCGCCACCTTTTCGCGCCAGCCGGATGCGCATATGGTTGATGAAGTTTTCCGGAGGAACGACATGTCCGACCTCGTATTGAACGACATCAAAGACGGCATCCGCACCATCACCTTGAACCGGCCTAACAAGCTCAATGCCGTTAACGACGATCTGGTGGTTGCAACCTTGGATGCATTTCGCGAAGCGAACGCTGATGCCGATACGCGGGTGATCATCTTTCGCGGCGCGGGGCGCGCCTTTTGTGCCGGATACGACCTCGACGATCATGCTGAAGGGCGCAGCGCGCAGGACGTGCGCTTCGAGATCGATCGCATTCAAGCCATCACGCGTGAAATCGTGCTCGGTAACAAGGTCGTGATCGGCGCGATCCACGGCTGGGCGGTCGGCGCGGGTTTCGAGTGGGCGATCGATTGCGACCTCGCCTTGTGGGGTGAAACGGCGCGTGGATTTTTCCCTGAGTTGGAATGGGGCTTGTTTCTCACGGGTGGTGCTACGGTGATCGCGCCGCGGCAAATCGGACTCGCCAACTTCAAGGAACTGGTGCTACTACGCGAAAAACAAAGCGCCGTGCGTCTGCACGAGCTCGGACTCGCATGGCGGGTGGTACCCGACGACCAGCTGTTTGCAGAAGCGGAAGCGGTCGCCGCCCGCATCGCAGAGCTTCCCACGAATGCTTTGGTCGATTTCAAACGGATCTCCAACCGGGCCTGTTACCTGGACGTCGAAGGTGCGATGGCGCTAGAGACCGAAGCGACCATCCGTGGCACTTTAGATCCAGATTCGGCGGCGTTGATCAAACAGTTCAGTCGTTAAACATTAGTAAGGCTAATCTCCATGAACCAAGCAAATACGCGACCCTGGGAAACCGAATACGAAATCGAGGCCACGGACATCCTTGCCGAAACACCGGATCTCAGAGTGCTCAAAATTACGCTGGCAGCCGGGCAGTCCATCCCCTGGCACTACCACACAGCGATCGTGGATCAGTTCTACTGTTTAGAAGGCGATCTAAAAGTCGAGACCAAGGGTGGGCGCCAGGCGTTCACCCTCGCGGCGGGCGACGAGTGTCAAATCGAAGCCAAGGCCGCCCACTTCGTCTCGAATAATGGACCGTCGCGATGCCGGTTTTTGTTAGTACAAGGTGTGGGTGCTTATGACTTCTGCGCGATACCGGCGCCTGACTCATAGATGGTCTTCAATTCGTTGCTCGATCCGGGATCGCATGTACAACACATGACACCCCGCTTCGAGATCTTCCGCGGTCGCGTTTTCGATCTCGTTGTGGTTGATCCCGCCTTCGCAGGACACGAAGATCATGCTAGTCGGCGCGAGTTATGGGCTCGCTTCGCGAGCATCAAGAATGCAATTCCAACACGTCCCCGTCGCGGACGGGATGGTCGCGGCTCACCTGCTGACCATCGAACCGCCCGCTCGCGCCCCACAGTCGCGCGAACTTGAGCGTATCGGCGAGGTCGCGATGCACCTGCAATGCCACATCGTGGACGGTATCGCCACAGCGTACTGTGAACGGTTTGTATTTGTCTGGGGGTCGGCCGGGTGCCTTGGTGTATACCCGCACGATTCCGAGTTTCTCGAACAGCCATCGACCGATCGCATCGAGTCCCTCACCGGTCTCGACCGAGGTTTCAATCGTAGGGAAATACGTCCCAATGAGCTCGTGGAAGGCCGCTAGTTCGTCCTCGCGTTCGGCCATCAAGTCCACTTTGGCAGCGATGAGCAAGGTCGGCAGTACCATCGCAAACGGATCAGCGATTTCCATTTCGTCTATGTCGTCGCCGGCCGTCGCGTGGTCCCAGTTTTCACTTAGCGTAATGCGCCGCTCAGCGAGCAGCTCGCGGATCGCGAGCACCGCCTCGACGCAATCTGGATCCTGTAGATCGACAACCAGCAAGCATGCGTCGGCCGGTTGCAAGGCGTTGCCGATCCAAGGTACCGGATGCTCGCGGGTGACCGGTGGCAAGTCGATGAGTTGGAAATGGATGTCCTCGAAAGGCAGCATCCCGGGCAAGGGCTCGTGCGTGGTGAAGGGATACGGTCCGACCTCGGCGTGAGAGCTGGTCGCGTGCGCGTGCAGGTTCGACTTACCAGCGTTAGGCGGTCCAAGCAGGGCGACCTGCGCGGCGCCTTCCGGGCGCACGACCTGTAGCGGGCCACGGCGCGCCGCGCCTTTCCTTGTGACCTTGCACTCCTCGCTAAGCTGCTTGATACGGCCCTTGATGTCAGCCTGCAGATGCTCCGTGCCCTTGTGCTTGGGAATGGTGCGCAGCATCTCACGCAGTCCTTCGAGGCGCTCCTGCGGCTCCCGCGCCTGCTTGAAAGCTAACTCGGCGCGCTTGTATTCCGGAGAGACGTTGGTCGGCACAGTCGTTTGCCTAGTGGATAGGTGCGCGGCATACCAGCGCTTGCCGATTGACCAGCATTACTAGCATCATTGGATGCATTCTAAACCGGCACGAAAAGAACAAATAGTAACCGTTCGCCAGCAAACAGTTATGTCTATAATCAAAACACGCCCCTAAACAATCTGCCGCACGGAAGATGTGACTGCTACTTCGAGAGGAGAACCTTAATGAAGATCTCTTGCTTTCACCTGATGCCTTACCGCGACCTGCCGGACGACTTCCTAAGTAAACACAAGTCAGCCTGGTTCACGCTACCGTTCCACGAAGTCGCGGACCGTCACAAGATCTCCCAATACTACAATTGGACGCTCGATGAACTGATCTTCGCGGCCAAGTCGGGCTTTGACGGTGTATGTACCAATGAACACCACCAGAATGCGTACGGCTTCATGGTTAACCCGAACATGATGGGTTCCATCCTCGCTCGCGCGACGCGGGACCTCAACTTGAAAACCGCGATCGTGCAAATGGGTCAAACGGCCGTATTCGTCAACCCGCCGATCCGCGTTGCCGAAGAGTACGCGATGCTGGACAGCATCTCGGAAGGCCGCATGGTGGCCGGCATGCCCGTTGGCGTTGGTGGTGATTTTGCTTATAGCTACGGCTATGCGCCGATAACGCAGCGCGAGCGCTACCAGGAAGCGCACGACTTGATAAAGAAAGCCTGGGCCGCAAAAGAGATCTTCGCGTGGAACGGCAAATACTACCAACTGCCTATGGTCAACATCTGGCCGCGGCCGGTACAGGAGCCGCATCCGCCGATCTGGGTGCCGGGTAATGCGAGCCCGGGTACTTGGGACTTCGTCGTCGAGCACGACTACGCGTACTGCTATCTGACGTATTTCGGGGCGAAGGGTGCAGATACCGCTGTCAATGGATATTGGCGCCGCGTCGAGGAGGGTGGACGTGAACCGAATCCCTACCGCTTAGGTTATTTGATTCCGGTCGGTGTCTCGGAAACCGATGCGAGCGCCGCCAAGGAATACGCTAAACACGCCGAATATTTCTATCACAAGATGCTGCTGCTGCCGCCGAGCCTGTTTTTTCCACCGGGATTTCTCACTCACAGTGGCCTCGAATACCTGATGGTCAAGAAACCGCTACCCACGCTGGAGGAAACGCAGAACAATCGCTTCAAGGATTTCAATGAGCAGGATTACCTCGTCGTGGGTAGCGCGGAGACAGTGACTGAGCGGCTGACGGAAATCATCAAACGGTTGCGAATCGGCAACCTGATGTTACTGCCGCAGTTCGGCTCCATGGGTCACGAGCAGGCCATGGAGAATATCGATCGCATCGGGAAGCACGTACTCCCGCACCTGCGTGGTATCTGGGACGATGAGGGCTGGGAGAATCACTGGTGGCCGCAAGGCGCTCGCGAAGAAAAGCGCAAAGCAGCGTAAGCGCGAAACGGAGCGGAGGAACTCGACGTGAAAGACATGAAAACTAAAACGGTGCCGGTACTCGGAGGCGCGCTCGAGATCACGACCAACATCGCGGGCCAGGGCGATCCGCTCGTGTTCCTGCACTCGGCGGGCGGGTTCTATTGGGATGATTTTCTCGACGAGTTGGCAGATCGATACACGGTGTATGCACCGTATTTTCCGGGTACGGAGCCCGGCAAGCCGGATCTGATCAGGGCGGTAGACAGCTTGTGGGACGTCGTGACCGCTTACGATGACGTGCTCGATGCTTTGGGCTTAGAACAGACGACGCTCATGGGTCATTCATTTGGTGGGCTCTTGGCCTGCGAGTTGGCGGCGCAGAGAAAGCGTCAGATTACAAAACTCATATTGATATCCCCCATGGGGCTCTGGCGTGAAGACGCGCCCTACACAGTCGCAGATTGGTGTGCTCCTGAACTCGACGATCTGCCGGAGATCTTGTTCCATCGTCTCGACGAGCCTCGCGTGCAGCGGCGGCTGGCCTTACCGGATGACGAGGAAGAGGCGGCACGCGCGCAGGTCCACTTCATCTGGACGCTCGGATGTACCGGCAAGGTGATATGGCCCATTCCCGACAAGGGATTGAAGAAACGGATCCACCGCATCACCGCCCCGAGTCTAATCGTCTGGGGTGAGAACGATCGTCTGATCCCACCGGTTTATGCGTCTGAATTCAGGGATTCGATCAGCGGTGCGCAATTGTCTATGATCCCGGAATGTGGTCACGATCCATTGCTAGAACAATGTGAGTTGCTGAGCGAGCAGGTGGGCTATTTTTTGGCCGCTTGACGGCAGACGATCGCAATACAAATCGATCAATCAGGCAGGGACGGCGCGTATCGCGCGGGCTTAACACATCCTCCATCCAGTAGGGTGCTGCCGGATAGACTGGAACCCCCGTAGTGTGGCAAAACCCAGCCCACCGTTACGCCGCTCTCCGATAGTAACACTTGAGGATACCTCCGACCCTTTTATGACATTCGACTGCACCGTACGGATTGCGCTCGCCGCTCGTCAACACTAGCCCGTGCCCATCGACATCTTCAATCTCGGGGTGAGTAAAAAGTAAACCTTCTTTGAGGTCCTCAAGCTGCGCATCATCGAGGTCAAACTCGCGCTTGAGCACCCGGTACGTGATCCGTCCATTGCGCTGGAGTAAGTCGCTGGCTTGGTCAATGATTTCCGAAAATTTCACGTTCGATAGTCCCTCCCTCCCCCAGGAGATAGGAGCAGGAAGCGCGCTTCAGGGCAACCATACAGCGCGCTGAGCCGGGCCACCACTTTCGGAGCTCGGCCGAATCATTTCGCGATAACCGACGGGCCGTGTTGCGAGAGCTGGAACGTCCGGAGTTGGCCGACAGCCGCCATGGTCAAGTGAGGCATTGCGCATTGCCAGTGATGGCTGCTTTCGGGGTAAGCGGACGTAGGCTTAAACAACGGCTTCTCATTCCTTTTCCCAATTCTCCGGCTAAAGCGGCCACTGCCGAACGGTGATTTTTCAAGGGTTATAGAGCTTTCCTGGATGTTTCTTGTGTGCCTGGCGTAACAATGTCGTTTTCCTTGTTTGTGTGCGGTCGGATTTACAAAACTTGAGGACGCGGAACTCAAAGCTGCTGGCACCGTGTTTTAGCAAATCGGGCAACAATCGCTTCGGCAACGAGCGTTTGCTTTGGGCTTTGAGGCTAGATGACCAGCTACCCTTTGCGCTCAGCAGGTTTGTGCTGCTCCCTATGTAGTATCGCCTGGTTGGTTTACATCGGATGGTATAGACGCCTGCTCGTCCCTTGAGCGGTTTGTTGTATTTGTCAGCACGAGGCAATGCCGTAATGCGCAGCGGAGTGGTGATTGCATCCTGTTCGGAATAGCCTCGGGCAATACGCCGATAGAACGTCACGTCGCTAAGGTTGTAATGGAGCAGCCAATCTGCCAACGAACGGGTATCACCATCGATGGTGATCAGCCTTGTTTTGTTTTGCGCCGGCGTGGCAATTGCTTTTTCGGGGGATAAACCTCTTTTGAGGCGCTTGCGGAGGGTATTGAGATTCAGCCCGTTTTCAGCCGCCCAATGCTGTAATGGTTTGGTAACGCCGCTTACAGTCATGAGGATTGGAGGTCGGCCCTTGTGTGTTCTCGGCATCGTTAGCTACTCGCTTTTTTCCTTCGGCCAGAGCGCTCGCTGCAATATCGCCATCGTTACAGCGTTCCCAATGAGAACAAACATAAACATAGTCGTGGATTCTAACGGCGCTGCTTCGGCCCCTCGCGCGCAAATCCAGTAGCCGAGTATTACTCTGTATAAGTTACCGATACCTACGCAGGCTCGAAGGTACGCGATAAAGCGTTTATCCATGGCGATAGCTCCCAAGGCAGCGTGATGGGGCTAATATGGCGGGTCATGGTACGAGCCGGAATATCACGGCTTGCAGACCTGACAACGGCCCATCGGCTGTATGGCGCTTGCAATGGTTGCCATCGCATGGACCAGTTCAGAATCGGCATCCCGACAGCGTATCACTCCAACACTCTGGCAATCTTGTCGGCTTTGCGCCGTATCTCTGGACTCTCAGGCATCAGCAGGCTGTTGCATACTCGGGGTTGAAGAAAACCACGACCACAACGAACGTTGAGCTCAATTAAACTGAATGCGCCAACCATCGGCCACTCTTCAAAATCGTATCAGCCGGGCTACACTCTGAATCAGGCCCGAGCCCGCCGCGTCGGAACTGCGGCGCACTCGCTTGCACCGGGCTTGCGACGCGTGAGTACATGCCAAGGGAGATTCGATGAACCAACGAGCCACCGCATCAGCGACTTACACGGCCGTGCATGCCCGCCTCTCGGCGGGCGAATGCGTTATCCTCGATGGCGCCAACGCGACCGAGCTGCAGCGGCAAGGTGTCAAAGGCTACCGTTTGAGCGACGCCGCGCATTGGGGCTTTGACGCACTCGAAATGTCACCGCATGCGGTGAGCGCCGTGCACGCCAGCTATATCGCCGCAGGCGCGGAGATCATCACCACGAATACCTACGCGGTGATCGACGCCCCGTCATACGCGAGCCTATACGACTCGCAGCACCAGCAACCCTTGCAGTGGATGGACCTCGCGCGCACCGCGGTGACGTTAGCACGGGATGCGGCTGGCGACAGCGGCTGCGCGGTAGCATTCAGTATCGGCGGCGACATCGAAGCCGAGTCGCAGTTCGAGACCGTGGAACTACTGCTGCGGGTCTTCGATGACAGTCCGCCCGACCTCATCGTGTTCGAATCGGTCTCGCTGATCGACGACAATTACACCTTGGCCGCGATCGAGCTACTGCTTGACGCTGGGTGGCCGGTATGGACCAGCTTCCGGCGTTGCCGCGACGGCGTGTGCGGGATCTATGGCCAGCTCTGGGGCGGGCCGGAAGGCGATTACTTCGGCCGTCTTGCGCGCAAACTGGAACGCATGGGCGTCGGCGCCATCCTCATCAACTGCCTGCCGATCGAGCGGGTAGCCGGTACTCTTAGCTGGTTGCGCGATTACGTATCTTTGCCTTTGGGCGTCTATCCCAACCTCGGCCGGCTGGTCGAGAATGGCTGGCAGTTCGACGCGGATTCAACGCCGGCCGCCTTCGCTCAAGAAGCGCTGGCATGGCGTGAAGAAGGCGCGCAGATCATCGGCGGTTGCTGCGGCGTCGGCCCGGACGAGATTGCGACGCTCGCAACAACCCTGGCATCGACGCCGGCAGCGTCCACTCCCATACACCCCGAGCGCGCCGCGACTACGCGTGCCAGCCCGCCACCAGAGCCCTGGCTCGGCGGGCAGTCACGGCCGCTCTTTCCGCTGCCGATGCCGGAGATCGTCGTCGATCCGGACGTCTTCGTCCCCACGCAGGGGAGTTACCTGGCGTGGAAGCACCTGTTCAATTCCAACGTCGGCAAGGAGCGGCGCTGTATTGACGTCGGGTGCGGTGCCGGCATCCTCAGCGTGCAACTGGCGCTCAACGGCGCATCCGAAGTCGTTGCCCTCGATATCGACAAGGCCGCGGTAGCGAACACCTTGACCAACGCGTTTCGCAATGACGTCGCCGATCGGGTCAGGGGCAAGGTCGTCGACCTGCTCGCCTATGTGCCTGATGCACAGTTCGACGTGGTCGTCGCCAGCCTTTATCAAATGCCGACCGATCCGCGCGGCCAGCTCAGCCGCCACCGCCCGGTCGACTACTGGGGACGTAACATCTTCGATCATTTTTTGAATCTGCTCCCAGCCCTGATGGGGACGAATGGCGTGGCATACGTGATGCAGATTTCGCTGGTCGGTCAGGCCCGCACCGAGAGCATCCTGCGCGAGCTGGGCTTTACTAGCAGAGTATTGGATTTCAATCTATACAACTTCTCCGATGTGTTCGAGCAGAACGCTGTACAAATCGCGCGTGTGGCGGACGAATCGGATGCCTTTTATTTCAAATTCGGGGATCAGAAAGTGATGACAATGTACTTGCTTGAAATCATGCGCGCTTGAGAAAAAGCATTTTAGATAGTATTCAGAGGCGACGGCGGCTGGTGCCTGAAGAACGCCGCAATTGCCGTTGGAATTAGCGTTCTACGCGACCAGGAAGGGCCCGCTTATTGAATAGAAGCTGAGACGGGTGTTCACCAACTCGTCGGTGATCATGTCGTGGTTGTTGGGGTGGAAGAGCCATTTCATACGATTCTTGACACTCTCGTAGGTCGGTGGCCCCTGCGTAGCGGCTTTCTGGCTGAGTTCGATGAGTTCCTGCAGATCCTGCCGGCCTTTGTCTATGATAATCGGCAGACCCGCGGACGTATTTAAAATCAAACGCTCGACGCGCTCCGGGTATTGTCCCGCGAAAAGGCCGCCGACCCAGCCACCAAGTGACTCGCCGGAGAGGTGCGCCTTCTCGAGCCCGAGCGAGTCCATCAGCTCACTGAGGTGCTACACCAGCAGCAGCGGCGAATAGTCCATCACCATCTTGTTGGAGAGCCCGTGCCCGACGTAGTCGTAGGCGACGGTATGGAATCGATTGGACATGGTGACAATATTTTTCGCGTAGGCCTCGAGGTGGCCGCCTATCCCGTGCATGAAGATGACGGTTTGTTCATTATGCGTGCCGGCCTCTGCGATACGCGTGCCGCCAAACGATTTCGTATCCACAAACCGGACGGTGGCGCCCAGCATCTCCAGCCATAAGCTCATCTTGCTTCGCTCCTCGCGTTCACCGGGCGTACTCGCCCGTCCTTCAAACCGTCATGCCGCGATCCCGAGCAGCGATTTGTAGCAATTCCAAAAACCGATGACCGCCGATTCGGTGACCAGGTGTTCGGCGTCCTCGGCGTGGCCGCCGCCCATCGCGATGTAGGAGGCCTTGTCCTGATCGCGGGCCACCCCGCGCTGCACAAGTTCGATCGCCTCCCCGTCTTCCATCGAAATCAAACCCGCCGGCCCGATCAGGTTCGACTGTTTGATCCGGATCCGCTGCATCTCCTCGTCATCGTCGGCATACCCGAAATGTGTCCACACGAGTTCAAAGCCGTTGACCCCGTCGGTGACGATCTGGCGCACCGCAAGGGTATTGGCGATTTGCTGGACAACGAGATTAGGAAATACCGACAGGATCATCAGTGTGATCCCGTCATCAAATTCCGCGCGCCCGGCGAGTAGCGACGGGTCTTCGAGCGAGAAGCTGTTGTCATAACTGCGGCTATCTTTGTAAATCTCGTCGTCAATCTGCGTGTCACCGGTCTCACTCCGGGTGTAGATATTCGCGTGTCGTTGCCCCTCGTCCATGACGCAGCCGCCCAGTTGCGACGCGCGATACAGCCCGAAAGTGTTGTGAAACAGGTGCAGGAGACTGGCATGGTAGGGATCGCGAGTGTTCTCTGCATAGAGTTTCCAGTTGCCGTGTATGTACTGCCGCTGGTCGCCGAGGATCGTGATGGGGCGGTTGAATATCCGCTCGATGTTTGCGACCACCATCGGACCGAGATATGCGCACAGCGGCTCGACCGTCGCTGAGAAGCTGGCAAAGACGAGACCGTTGATCGTCTCGACACGCAGGGCGTCGAGACCGTGTTCAGCCATGTCGAAGGAGTCGGGCATACCGCCCTTGCCGCGCACCCCATCCCGAAACGGCACACCGAGCAGCTTCCCGTGCAGATTGTAGGTCCACTGATGATAGACGCATTGCAGACGCCGTACGTTACCCCTCGGCTCGCGGCACACCAGTGCCCCGCGGTGCGCACAACGGTTCTGCATCACGTTGACAGCGCCCTTGTCGTCGCGCGTGATCAACACCGGCGTCTCACCGATGAAGGTCGTCTTATAATCACCGGTGTTCGGCAGCTCGGCCTCGAGCCCGACGAAGTTCCAGGTGTTGCCGCGAAAGATGCTCGTCTGCTCCCGATAGAAGTAGTGCGTATCGGTAAAGACCTCGTATGGCACCACACAACCGGTGTCGACCTCGGGCCAGCTGCGTAGATTGGGCAATATCGATTGCGATGATTTTATGACCATGGCTTCCCTATAACGGAGTCACAAGCAGTGTATCGACGCGGTTTGTATCAAACATTACGATCTTTTCCCTAAATATCAACCGATCATCGACCAGGACTACTTTGTCCATATATTTGCCGCTGTTGTAGACCTCCGTGTGGCCGTTGGTGCGTGTTCGATATACGACGTAATTGCTGTGTACGTCTATGACATCGTCGCGAACTTCCCGCACGACGACCGCGCTGATGATATGGCGATAGTGGTGCCGCTCGTACACATTCGCTCGCCGCAACGAAACAATGCGGTCAACCAGCATGCCTTTGGAATCGCAAAATATCGCGGCGATCGGCATACCGCGATCCGCGTTTTCCTTGGAGATGATCTTATAGACACAGTCATCGACAAAAAGGTCCGGCCAGGATTCCAGACGGTCATCATCGATGCAATGCGCGTAATCCGCGAGCAGACGTTCTACGCGATACTGGAGTTCCAGCTCGCCGATTGCACCCAGGTCCATTAACCCGTCCCGTCCTCTTCAAACATTCCCTGCGGAATGACCCGATGCCTGGAGCCGCCGATCAAAAGAAAACACTCAGGTTATTGGCGGTCAGCAGTGTCTGATCCAGGTAGATGGTGCGTCGGGCGATTTGGAATCCATAAGGGTTGTCGGAGTGCCGCAGCACATCCTCGCGCCTACCAACGAACATGTCGACCTGGCGTTCGCCCCTCGAGCGATACAAAAGGAAACTACAGTGCACCGTAAACCCGTCTGCCGCGTCCGACGGCGCGACCCGTACGTTACTCACCATGTGCCGCGTCCGCGACGGCGGCTCCTCGGCCCACGCCCGCCCGGTAGCCAGGCGTTTGATACGGACCCGCATCGACGATTTGTCCTCGTCGAAATGCGCGACCTCGTTCGCGCCTGCGAATTCATGATCGATATCCTGCCGCAGTCGATTGAACCGCACCGGCATCCAGTAACGAATGTCGTCGGCGAGCAGATCGAACCACTCATGATACCGCCGCTCATCGAGCAGGTTCGCTTCGCCGTAAAGAAACTGCTCGACTCTGTGTTGGAATTCGAACGATACGGGTTGCCGTGTAAGCTCGGTCATAGCTACTCCGCGTTCACACGTCCATCGTCAAGTTCGTGATCACGGCACAGTTCGTCCCACCCGTCTGCCGCCAACATCCGAGCCCAATGGCTGTAGAAACCGCGCGCCGCCTCCTCGCCATAAACGTAGTTCGTCGTACCGGGGAAATCGGCGTGATCGCGCCGCGCGTAGCCCTTGCCCATACCGATATGGAAGCGTCCTTCGCGCGCTTTGCGACCGCGCAGGACGCGCTGGATCTCGGACCAATTCTCGCCGTCATCCTGCTCGAAAATGCCCCCCGCACTGAATGTCCGCAAGACGCCAGTGCGGTAGGCCTCTTTGATCTCATCTGGAAAATCCCGGTCAACCACCGTCAGCGCCCACACCTCGATCTCGCCAGGCCCGCGCGGGTGCCAGGTCCGCATCGCCTGAATGCCCGGGAGGAACGACAGGTTCGGGAAAACAGTAGTGTGATTTGCGACAATTTTGTCGGCCCGCGCAGCGCCAAGCCGGGCGCGAACCTTGTCTCGCGCCGTATGCAAGTAATACGCCGCCGCCTTCTCACCGACCACCGACGCCAGCACCCGCCCGCCGGCCTCTAGATCAGTGAAGAATCCGCAACCGTGCCCACCGTAAGCGGCGCGGAACTGTACACCTTCCATCGGCATCGCCGCGTCGGCGGGCGAGGCATTCGGCGGCAGCTGCGCCATCATTGGTGACATGTGTGCGATCGGCACGTGGTACATGTCGCTGCAGAATTGCTCGGCGGCGAATTTCCAATTGCAAGCAATCACCCACTTGTGCATCCCCCCGATGACCTCGGTACCTTCTTCGGACCGATCAAGAAAAACGTCGAGATACCACGCGACCTCTCCCAGGTAATCCAATAGCGACGGTGCCGACTCATCCCAGGTGCCGAAAATGAGCCCTTTGTAATGCTCGATCCTCGGAACCTTGAACAGACCCAAGGCGTCGCGATTGATCTCGCCGTGATAGGCCTCTTTCTCAAAGGGTACGATCGCGAGATTGCCGCCTAAACCATATGACCAACCGTGGTAACGACAGCTGAATGCCTTGGCGTTACCGAAGTCAGCAGAGCATAGCCGCATACCACGATGTCGGCATTGGTTGAGAAACGCGATGACCTGATGGTCTTTCTGACGTACGACGATGATCGGATCCTCACCCATGTAGGTGGTAACGAAATCCCCGGCATTCGGAATTTGCGTTTCATGGGCAAGAAAGAGCCACGCCCGACCGAAGATACGCTCCAACTCCAACTCGTAGATCTCCGGGTCGCTGTAGATTGCGGGGTCGATGCTGCTGCCGTCGTGATCAACCAGATCGAGGATCTCTTGCCGCGACCAATCGACACCCGCCCGTGTTCGTGCGCGGGACTTGCCCATTGCGTTAGTGGGTTTATCCGTCATCACCGCGCCTCCCAAAAAACGTGTCGTTGAGAAAAGGTGACGGAGGAATTAAAAATTATTCCCTCCATCTCCTTTTTCGGTAACCGGTGACCTATTCAATGCCCCGGTCGTCGGCGTCCAATACCGAGGCTACGCCGAACGCATCTAGACGAGCCACGTGCCTGGGCCAAGCCCTAGTTTCTGACTGCCAAAGCTGGTCGCATTATTGTCAAAATCGGTAGCCGCATGGTGCGATGCAGTGTGCAAGCTCTGGACGAGTGGCAGCAGCGCTGATCGGTCGTAAATAGAATTGGCTCCGGCCGAATCGAATAGACGATCTGCCGCACGGCGGCATAGATGAATCGCGTAGCTCGCACGCCATTTCACTTCAACCCGTGTATCGATATCGAATCGTTCACGTTTCGCCAGCGCCGTATCGAAGATACGCGAAATATCTTGCACCATCAGCTCCGCGCTTTGGATTTCAGCCCAAGATTCAGCGATGCGCAAATGTACCGGCGCCTTCTTCATTTTGGAAGAACCATCGTAGCGATCGCGTCTGGATACAGTCATGTCGATATATTCGGCATATATGCGCCGGGCAAGTGAAAGCACCGGCGCGGTTAACAGGTAAGTAAGCGAACTCAACACCGGGAACTGATAGACGAAACTATGATGCGCACAGGCGGCTTCGCTTATACCATTGAAGAGATCGCCCGTTGGCATGGTTCGATACGCGGGCACGAAAACATCGTCCATGATTACATCCTTGCTACCGGTGCCGCGCAGACCCATCGTGTACCACGTATCTTCAATCATGTAATCCGTGTTCGGGACGAGCACGTGGACGTGCTTGGGATCTTCGGGGGTGGAATCGGATCGCACTGCAGCGAATAACCCCCAACGTCCGTAATCGCAGCCACTCGCAAACTGCCAACGACCGCTGATGCGGACGCCACCGTCGACGATTTGCGCTTTGCCCTGAGAAGCCAAAGTGCCTGGAATGAAGGTATCCGGATCGTCCGCTTTCAACTCATCCTGCGCGGCCTCGGGAAACATCCCCAAGACCCAAGTGTGGGCGCCGGTAACGAGGTAGACCCATCCTGTTGCAGCGCAACCAGTGCCAAGTGCCATGGTGACCGCATGGAGCGTCGGCAAATCCATTTCGAATCCGCCAATACGTTGTGGCTGAATAACTTTGAATAGTTCGGCGTCGCGCAGAGCTTTCACACTCTGAGGGCGCAACACCCGCATAAGATCACTTTCTTGCTCGAATTCACGCACCATATCCGCCACCGAGAGCGCGCGCTCAACTAACGCACCGCGCGTTAGGTCTTCTGGCCGGTTCATTGGGCTCGGTTCTTTCCGTCCATGTGCGAATTTTACCGTCTGATGCGGAGCGGTGCTGTCAACTTAAGGTAGAACTTCTCGTATTTGGGGCGAAACGAGCGTGTACCGATCCTAACAATCAATGACTTAGAACCTCCCGCGCGCGCTAAATACGCCCTCAAATCGGTTAAGTTGACAGTATCGGTTAGAGACTACAGAAAAATATTTATCAGGTGGGAGCTTACTCAATACGTTGCGCTTGTGATTCAACCCCGCAATAGAAGAGCCGTTGTGCCTCCATCACCAACGGTAATGCCCGCAGGATTTCTGCTTCCACCTCGTTATTGATATATGACTGCATGGGCTCCCAAATTTTTTTACCCGCGTGCTCAAGATCAGCAGTCAGATGATACTCAAAAAAGAAAACCTCCTCCTTGCTCAGGTCAAATGCCTCCTGCCACTTATGTGGCCGAAAGTTATGGTCTTCCATCTGGACCAATACAAATTCGTCGATGGAAGAACCAATCCACCCGACGGTCCAGTGCCAGTTACGGGCCAGGTTTTCCATAATGGCAAACGAAGCAGCGGTGCCAGTTTCTGGAACAACGTTTTCCATCTGCTCATCGGTTAATCCGGTATTGCGTCCCATCTCCCAAAGGATCTTGGTATGCGCTGCCTTTATGGCCGGATCGAACACCAGTTCTTCACACATCTGACCGATGGTCCTGCGTACAATTTTTAAATCCGGACAGCGACTCATCCAGGCCGGGCGCATCACGGCGCTGAAAAAACGGTTACGAAGAATATGCTGCAAAATATAGGCCTGACCGCTGGCCTTGGTCATCGGTGTTATACACCATGACCAGGTTTTTACTGCGTCCAGGGCTGTTGCCGCAACGATATCTATTACCCGTACGGATTGTTCCAGCTTGTTCATTCTAATATTTCGTCCAGCGATCTTAATTTAGCAATATCTTCCACCGCCTACTGTAGCAACAGCTATCTATTGCGTGGATGCGGCAGTGTTTGCTTGATATCCTGGTGCCGGCGTGCTGCGGCCAATCTCGTGACTCAGCTTGCAGGATGAGTCGCTGTTCGCACAACGCGCGTACGTTGCCGCCTCCGCTTTCTGTTGGTATTGCCAGGCAAGAATCTAACACCAGACACTTGCCGGCGCATCAAGAAAAGGGGATTGCATTCTCATGGAGTCGTCGAACGAAGGCGTGAGGTGTGGGTGGCGAATTCCTATTCATGCGGCGATGGGAGTCTGAAAAAGTCCATTGCAGTGTGATATCCATGAATAGTTACGGAGATTTGCGCGTCGAGGCTGGGGATCACCGCTAGCCATTCCCGGTGTATCTCCGCCTAGCGAATGATGAACCCGCTCGCGGTTGTAGTACTGCCTGAAGTCGACGAGTTTTCGCTCAAGATCCTGAGTGTTCCAGAAGAAGATGTGGTCAAGGTATTCGCGACGGATCGTCCCGATCAGTCGCTCAACGAAGGGATGCGATTGCGGCGTATACGGGACGGTCTTAATCTCGTCGACCCCAAGAATTTGTAAATTGGCTTGCCATCGGTGATACAGGAATAGCGGGTCATTGTCAGAACTGAGATAGTGCGGAACACCCTGGGTAGAAATGGTTGTATTGAACATGCGGCACAGGGCGAACCCATCGACATCGCCGGCTTGCACACCGAAGCCGATGATGCGACGGGTGAACTGGTCCATCACCACGAGCACCCAGTGGCTGTTCAGCAGAATAGATTCACACCGAAACAGATCAATGCTCCAGAGGCTGTCCTTGGTGTTTCCGAGGAAGGTCAACCAGGATGGCCCACCGTCGTTGGGCATTGGGCGGTAGTATTTGGCGAGGACACGCCTTACAAGGTCCTTGTCGATATCGATCCCGAACGTGTTGGCGATCTGCTGGGCGATCCGGCGGCAGCCAAAGCGCGGGTTACGTTGTTTCAGTTCAACGATAGCTTGGATGAGTTCCGGTGATGGGCCCTTGGGACCTGGCTTTCCTTTTCTGCCCGATGAAAACAGGAGTCGATACTTTCGCTTCTTGAGGATGTCGTGAAATTTCAGAAGTGTCGATGGTCTGATAATCACGGCAGCCCGCTGAATACGGCGTGGACTGAGAAACAATGGCCAGAAGCCGACCAAGAATCGATCAAATACCGAGAGATTGGGTGCGCGTCGCCGAGAACGATTGATGACCAGGAGTTGCTGCTTCATGAGGAGGCTGTCGGCGACGACGGCCTTCGCACCACCGGGTCCCAGGAGTTTGGCGATGGTAGTAAATAAATGTGCGACGAGTACTAACAGGTCCTTCATGGCCAGGGAGGTTAGGAAAGGTTGCCGTCTGGAACAAGACTGTCTCAGTTATCGTTTTCAGGTGAAAATTACGAATTCGCCACAGACAGGATCTCTACCCCACTATCTCAGCAGTGACAACGATCCGTTGTTTGAATTCCATCACTGGAAGGCGAACTTTCGGGTCCTTGAAATAGCGGAAGTAAAGACCGTCCCATACGTCCCCTTATCTCATCCCTTTGTCGAACGTTTGATCGGCACCATCCGTCGGGAGTTTCTCGATTTCGTGCCTTTCTGGAATGCCCATGATCTGCGGCAGAAGCTCCATGATTTTCACGAATACTACAATTGTTCGCGCGTTCACCGTGCCCGGGACGGCTTCACACCGGATGTTCCGGCCTCGACTAAGAAACATCGGATCGCTCGGCTGGACGATTATCGATGGGAAAACCATTGTGGTGGCCTATATCAGCTGCCCGCGGCGGCGTGACTGTTAATTCGCCACCGACAGGTGATCGGCGTCGCCCCAGAGATGCTTGTCGATTTCGAGCTTCAACCGCGCCGATCCCAAGCGTGTGGGAAGCGCATCGTCGCGTAGCGCGCGGATCAGGGTGGATTCTACGTGTGCCGGCCGAGCATCTCTCAGGGCCGGATCTGCTCCCACCACTGGGCGAGCACACCACCGCGCCAGAGCGCCACAGCCGCGACCAGTAACGCCAGAATCAGACCATAACGTATCCATGCCTTTTTTCTCCTGGCATATGGATCCTGCAGCCCCCGC
This sequence comes from Gammaproteobacteria bacterium, assembly GCA_963662545.2. GTDB lineage: Bacteria > Pseudomonadota > Gammaproteobacteria > JAYYZW01. The sequence goes on along the minus strand of CAXXLL010000002.1, from coordinate 594,756 downwards.
TCCCATCCTGCCGGCAATTCGATGACGCCGGTGAGCGAAGCGCCGAATGCCGTATTGATGCGGGCGCGCGTGTTGACCGCCCAGCCGTTGGCGTCGAGGATTGGTGCCAGGTTGCGCCTGCCCAGCTTGAGATAGGCGATGATCATCGAAGGGCCGGAGATCGCGAGCACCACGGCGAGCAGCGCCACGGGCATCTGCCACCAGCTCAACGTGAGAAACCCTGTTACCAGCGCGGCGATGGCCGTGCCGATGGCGCCGATGGCGAGACCGATAGCAGCGAAGATGCCCGCGAACTTGGCCACATCGAACGGTGGCGCCGCCAAAGACTCGCCCTTCTCGCCGATGGCAATCCCTTCGACAGTTTTGGCCTGGATTTCTTTTTCCCGGGCGGCCGCCCATTTCTCCAACTGCTCACTCACGATTCGCCCGATTCGCTTGTACGGTGCCCAGAAGGCCTCTTGAATGCTGATCGGGTGCTCGAGAATCTTGATGATGGTGGCATGCCAGTCTCGGCCGTCTCGGTCATAGAACAATCCGTTGCGGCCGACCATCAGATTGTCCGCATCGCCGTCGGTGAATGCGGCCACGATTTTGATCGTCTCCTCGGCGTCCCCATTGCGTACGCATTCGCAATAGGCCAGATAGGCGCGGCTCAAAGTGGCGAGACTGGCGTGCTTGTCCACATCGTCCACCCGGAGGCAGAGCTGGCAGCTGCGACCGTCGAGATACAACGTGCCGGCCTGGAAGATGGCCTTGACCCCAGGGGTGTAGAAGTCGCGAAACGATACGAAGCTGTTCAGCAGAGTGAACAGATCCCGATGATAGCGGATCAGCTTGTCCACCGAGGCGATGGCGTTCACCTCCGACTCGAGAGCCTTGTCTTTGGCGATCAGCGCCGAGACTTTCGCTTCACCATCACCCTCCAGGAGCTGGCGAACCCTCTCGATCCCGAGGCACTCGACCGCAGCCCCTTCTTTGCCGTTGATCCAGGTCTTATGCGCAGCAAATCCGGCGCTCAGGCTTGCCCACTGGCCGGCATCGATACTGGCTGTATTGCCGAACAGGAGCGTCACGACCCGCGTGCGAAACTTGCCGATCAATTCGGCCCAAGCGGGATTGACGCCGTCCTCCAGGGACAAGGCCTTGTTCGGCGCGACGCGCGCCAGCGGGAAAGAGGCAATCTCCTCCGCCGCCGCCGAGAGTTCCTTCGGCGCCAGCGCGTAATACTGTTCCTGTGTGGGATTCAACGGCCCAGCCGCGCGTGGATCGAATTCGGCGAGACGGCAACGCGTAAAATAATCATCCAGCTTGGCTTCGACTGCCTCGAAGGCGGCCGCCGCCTCCCCAGTGCCGTCGCCGAACGGCAGGAAGTTGTCCGGCTCGCGTTCCGCCTCGCTCCACCACTCGGAGTAGACCCTGGCCTCGATGAAGAATTTGTCGAGCATTTCCTGGGATATACCGGGCGCACCATTGCGGTCCTGCACGGAGCCGAGACAGGTTATGACATTCTCTATGATCGCCCGGGTTTCCTGGTCATCGGCGGAACCTGGAGGAACGATGCCGTCACCATTGAATCGGGTCTCGGAAAAAATCTTTTCGGTATCCGCCGTGTCCACCGTGGTGATAACCGGCGAATCTTGTTTCCCAAGGTTCAGGAGAATCCGTTTGGCGCAAGCGAGCAGCTGCTCTCCCTCCGAGGTGCTGTCATCGATGGCCGACAATGGCAGTGAACTGGCGCTAGCGGTGAGATCGTCCGGGTTCTTGAGGACCGAGCCAGCCCACTGTACGGCCGCCAGGATTTCGGGCACCCGTATCCGCCCGTCCCGATCCGTGTCCATCAACTCCAGTGTTCCGTCATCCATGTGCAGGCGGTGAGTCGGACAGCTAAGCGCCGCCCACAGCTTCGGATCGAGCTCATTCAGCGCGAGCAAATCGGCGCCACTCTCTAGGCGGACCTGATCGAATCCGCCGGAGCGAAAGAAACGCCACTTGTGCGGATGCCTGGAAGGGTTCTTCTTATCCGTAGCCTTGGTCACGGGTCAGCCTCCTGGTCTAATTACCGAACGGAACATTAGCAGTCTGCGAGCACAGGTGTCACCGGACCGGCGCGCTCGTGGGGACGCCGTCAAGACCTGCTCAACGGACGACCATGGAAAGTACCAAACTGGCAATCACCCTTTGAAGTCTTTAAGTGAACTGTAGCGCGAGGTTTTAGAATTCAGCTTTTGCCTATTCGCAAGGTGTGGTCGCGCGCCTTGGGTAAGAACCTGAATCGGCTATTTGTTACAAGCGCATTGGCCAATCCCTAAATCGTGTCGGGACGGCTATGACAGCTACAGGCGGGTTATCCGTCTGCAACGCATCATGTCGTGCTGCATGGAACCGAAAGTAAACAATAAGACTGCAGAAATGCATCGTAATTGTCGGGACGACGCAAACTCTCGCCCATTCAAGCTGGTAATCGCTGCTTAATCAAGGGTTCGCTAGTGTGCCGTCCCGTAAATATGTTTCATAAGTCGCGCAGGAATTTTTGTTCCTGGCAAGGCGCGAGGACGCCGTGTAGCGGGCTCTACACAAGGACGAGCAACGCAGTCAGGGGCAAAGAGAACCAGCGAATTGTGAAACATATTTACGGGACGGCATACTAGGTCCTCTTGCTTCGTTAGATTTCTAAAAATCTACCGTATCGGGTAGCCTTTCTAAAGGCTGCCAGGTTTACAGAATCGGCTGAATCCAATTGTTGGAAAGTTCATTCGCGCTTGGGCACTTTTTATCAGTTTGCCGGCGCGGCCCACTGGCGAGCACACGCGAAAATTCGGCGACCCACCTCGGCATTCATGACCAGCGCGATCACGATGAGAGTGAGCAGCGGCTGATTGGCGAGCGCACCGAGAAAGATGACGAACACCCGCACATCGCGACCCAGTCGAATGTACGACGCTCCGCCGAGCTTGCTCGCCATTAGCCCGTCGTACTTGTCCGCCGTGTAGCTGTTCATGTACGAGCCCAGAATCGCCGCAAAGCCGATCACTATAGACAGGTGTGTGCCGGTGGCAGCGAACTCGTGCCAGGCCAGGCCGAACAGTAGAAAGGCGTCGGCGTAACGATCGAAGATTGCGTCCAACCAGCCGCCGAATTCACTCTGACACAGTTTCAGCCGCGCCACCTCTCCATCGCAGCCATCGACGATCGACGCGAACTGCGCGATCGCTCCACCGGCCGCGAGCGCCGGGTAGCCGCCGACCGCGAAGAGCACCGCAGCGATACAGGACAGAACGCATGAGAGCACGGAGATCTGGACCGGCGTCACGGGCGTGCGCACCAGATAGCGGCTCAGCCACCGCGAGAGAGGCCGGTTGAGGTAGCGCGCTACCGGACCATCGGTGCGCTTGCCCCCTGCATCCCGCATCAACCGGCGCTCGGCCTCGCGTAGCGCCGCGGGCGTGTCCACATCGAGCCAGGGTCGTCCGCTCACGTCGACGACCCGCGCACGCCGCTCGCGCGCGAGCTCGCGAACACCGTCGGAGAGCCCGTGCTTGCCTTGCTCTGCCGCCCGCTCTAGCCCTTCGAAGAGGCCTGCAGTGCAGAGCATCACCCCGGTGTCGCCCGCATCCCAAGGCGCGAGATTCTTCTCGATCTCGGTGATGCGTCCATTGTCGCTGCGCACCCGGGTGAGGTCATCGAGGTCGAAGGCGACGGTCTTGTCGCCGTCCACGGCGAGGCACATTTCGCCGGGCGCTGGGGGGTTGCTAACCAGCGCCTGCGCGATCGCCGGCGTGAAGAGATGGTCGCTCATGACCAGGAAGAAGGGCCGCTTACCCGTTCGCTCCCTGGCGGCGAGGGCGCTGGCACCGTTGCCCCGCTGCCAGTCCTCCGCCTCGGCAAACTCGACCGCCAGGCCACGGTGCCGGGCGATGTCAGTGAAATGCCTGCGCACGGTCTCGGCCTCGTGGCCAACCGTGACGACGAAGCGCCGGATATCGACCGCCTCGTGCAAGGTGCACATGACCCGCTCGGCAAGCGACAAGCCAAGCACCCGAGTCAAGGGCTTAGGTTCGCCGGTGCTCGCACGAAGCCGCTCGCCCAGCCCGGCCGCAAGCACCACCGCGACCTCCGGGGCCGGCGGTGCACGCTCAAGTGGCGACATCAATACAGGTATCCGGCGATCTCTTGGCACAAGCCCTCACTTGCAGCCGCCATTAATTCGACGCGGTCGGTCAAGCCACGTGCGCTCGCCAACGGCCCGCCGTCGGGCGCGCAAACCGTGCCCCCCGCCTCGAGCACCAGGCGCGCTGCGGCGAGGTAGCTCTCCGCGGTTAGCCTCCTTCGAAGGTCGATGTGTGCGTCGCTGGCCCCGCTGGCGATGAGGGCCAATGCGCCGGATGCGCAGCCGTAGCTGCGTACTGCACGCGCCTTCGCCATCGTGCCCGACAGGGCCGGAGGCGGAGCGAAATGATTGAGTTCCACCGAGATCACCGCATCGGGGATGCGATCCACGGCAGAGGTCTGGAGTCGCGTTTGGTCGCACCAGGCGCCGACCCCCCGGCCTGCGAGCAGCGGCGTTTCGCGGTCCAGCGGGCCCACCATCGCCCATTCGACGAAGTCCGGATGCAAGGGCGCATCCATCGCTAGCACCGCGCAGCTCACGGCCGACAGCGGCAAGTCCTGCGCCCAATTGTCCGAGCCGTCCACCGGGTCCAGCACCAGCCGGTGACGAGGACTGCCGACGCCGAGCCGGCGCGGCTCGGTCTCTTCGGATGTAACTAGCAGCGGCACGTCCAGCGTCTCAAGAAATGACAATGCCGCATCGTTGGCGGCGAGATCGAAGCGCCTGACCGCGTCTCCCTTTGCGTTGCTCAGCCCGGTGCGCTCGTGGCCACATCCGAGCACCGCCGCGCGCACCGCGCGGTGCAGGCCCGCGAGTCGATCAAACCACAGGTGCTCCGAGCGATGATCCACTCGAACGCGCGCCGTATCAGCGGTGGTGGACGGCTGCTCGTAAGGGGTACCGGCGGTGGGATCAATCCCTCGCGACGGCTTGCTCGAGGCGCTCATCCTCACCCTCCTCGGCACTCTTGCCGAGGATGAAGGCCTCCGTCCGCGTGTACGCGATCGAGTCGCGCATCTGTATCGGCGGGCTCTTCATGTAATACGCAGATGGTTCCTCCAACGGACCCGTCAGTCCACGCTCCAGTCCGAGCTTTGCGCAGCGCACTGCGTCGATGACCACGCCCGCGCTGTTGGGCGAATCCTGCACCGACAGCCGCAGCTCCAGCTCCAGCGGTATATCCCCGAAACCCCGCCCCTCCATGCGGATGAAGGCCACCTTGTTGTCGTCCTGCCACGGCACGTAGTCGGAGGGGCCGATGTGGATGTCGCCCGAAGCCAGCCGCTCATCTAACTGTGACTGCACCGATTCGGTCTTGGAGTGCTTCTTCGATTTCAGCCGCTTGCGCTCGATCATGTTGAGAAAGTCGGTGTTGCCGCCAGTGTTGAGCTGATAGGTGCGGTCGAGCTGCACGCCACGATCGCCAAACAGGCGGGTCAGCAAGCGGTGCACGATGGTGGCGCCGACCTGGCTCTTGATGTCGTCGCCGATGAGCGGCAGGCCGGCATCGTAAAACCGCCGCGCCCACTTCGGATCGGAGGCAATGAACACCGGCACGCAGTTAACCATGGCCACGCCCGCTGTCAGGCACGCCTCGGCATAATGGCGCACTGCCTGTTCCGAGCCTACCGGCAGGTAACACACCAGGATCTCGGCGTCGGCGTCAACCAGCGCCTGTACCACGTCCACTGGCTCGCGCTCCGCCGGCCGGAAGGCGTCGTCGTCGGGATAATCCGCCATATGCGGAGCCACGCCGTCGAGAATGGGTCCCATCTGAACGTTCACGCCGGAGACCGGCAGCGAGCGCTGGAACACCGTAGTGCAGTTGGGCCTGGCGAAGACCGCCTCCTCCAGCGATCTGCCCACCTTGCGGTGGTCGACGTCGAAGGCCGCGACAATGTCGATGTCGCCGACGCGCCATTGGCCGATGCGTGAGTGCATGAGGCCGGCATAATCCTGCTCTTTACGGGTCCGGTAGTACACGAGCCCTTGAATCAACGAGCTCGCGCAGTTGCCGATTCCGGCGATTGCGACTCTGATATTTTTCATTTGTTGGTTCCTCCTTCCTACGGTGAACTCGGCTTTCTTTGGGCCGCCGAGTTTTCGATGTTCTTCTGTTGCGCGTCAGTGACTTAACATCCGGCTACAGCGCGGCGCTACCGGCGCGATAAAATCGCGTTCCACCGCACCGACCTGTTTGTGGAACTCGACGGCGACCTCGTGCGAGGCCGGATCGTACCGTGCGCGGGAGGGATCGACGGACAAGCGCTGATCGTAAACGGCGGCGACCCCGTGTCATCCGCACACTTCCGACTCGGGCACGCTAGACGGAAAAGACTTAAGACAAAACGGACGCGCTTGCGGGGGACCGTCCCGGTTTGGACCGGGTCATACCTGGCGAGTCCTCATCAATCCGCAGCGCCGGCACTCGATCCGCTCAACGCTGCCGACTTCACCGAAGCCGAACGTCACGTCGAAGACGCGAAAGTCGTGAAAGCCTACCCAGCAGATAAGACGGCCGACGAACCGTAACAGACTCGCATATTTTGCGGCCAATGTCTCACCTTGAGTTGAAAAGGCTGATGCAGCGGCGCAGCGACAGCGTTTTTGTCACATTAACTCCAACTCGACGTATAAAGAGGTGGACCCGATTGATTGGACAGCTGATCGGTACTGCTAAGTTGAAATCTACTGTATTAGAGTTCTGATGAGAAAAGGAGCAGAAGATGACGAAGAGAAAACGATGATGCTTATCATCTGGATGGCCTCCAAGGGGTCGTAAAACCACGCGGCTATGCTTGGGCCATTGTGTGAGTTTTGTTGGCGTCCGTCTAACTATAAGTGTAGCCCGTCAGCCGAATCCTTGGTCATCGATAATCGCCATTCGAATTGTCCGTGAGGTCGTATCCAGCGGCGCCCGGGCAGATCATCGAGCTAGTCCGACACATCGTATCGCGATACACGAGGCAATTCGTGTCGAGCCGGGTATTACCATTCCGGTGGGGCTCGGAATCGTAATCTGAACGAGTTCCTCCTCAGGTGACAGGTCGCTACGCGCGAACAACGTGGAGGCCTCGATCGAGGCGTTCCTGATACTGGGCCTTCCGTGCCGAGGTCACCGCCCCTACCCACGATCGAAGCCGGTTCTGCGTGGTCTGTTCAGCGCGTTTGAGCGATCGAGTTGTGGGTAGAGACGTGGGTAGAGTTTGGCCGCACGGACATTTGTTCAGTAAAGACAGAAGGTTACTGAATATTATGGCGGTGGGGGGAGTCTGGTGCGAACTGCTCTCCCCTGTTTACAGGGAAAATACAGGGAATATCTTTCGATTTCCGCCAGAAAATCCAGCTGTGCTTTATAAATATCCTGCGTTAATAGCGCGTTACGGCACCCTACGACAAAACGAGTCGGAAGTTAACAGGGAATTATCAGGGAATCGGAACTTTAACACTCCCTGCTAAATCAACCCGGACAAATATTTAGGAGGGGCAGGCAATCGATACCGCTCGTACATTGATTTTGATCGGATCATGCGGCGATTATTCTTTAAATCCAACTTAACTTGTTAGCACCTTTCAGACTCCCATCGCCGCATGAATAGGAATTCGCCACCCACCGGCTGTCTAACAGCGCGATTGCCAGAAAGCTCGATGTGTCCAATCCGACGGTCACGAATTGGTGTGGGTGGCGAATTCCAATTTTGAACAGAAAGAGTGCAATTTCCTAGTCTTGTCAGCGTCGCCTAGCTGGATACGATAATGGGATGCGAGAAGGGATTTTCCTACTCATCCATCTCATGGTGACGATCGCCAAATTACTAGGTCCGGGCGGCGTCCGATCGGTGGTCGCCGAATCGCTCCTGGTCAAACACCAATTGCTGATTCTCAATCGCTCGCGCGAGCGCGCGCCGAACCTGCGCGCCATGGACCGAGTCATAGCTGGACTCTGTGCTTGCTTCATGCGCCCAGCCCGGGTCGTGCGTTCTGGTATCGTGCTAAAACCCTCCACAATCATGAGCTTTCACCGAGCCCTCGTGAAGCGGAAATATCGATTGCTGTTTACGCCTAAACACCGTGGAAAGCCAGGTCCGAAAGGACCTTCTCCCCAGCTGATCGCCGCGATCGTTGAGATGAAACTGAGTAATCCACGCTTTGGCTGCCGGCGGATCGCCGAGCAGATTTCGTTTGTCTTCGGCGTGCAGATCGATAAGGACGTGGTGCGTCGTGTACTGGCCAAGCACTACCATCCGGGGCCGGGTTCTGGTGGTCCGAGTTGGCTGACGTTCCTCGGGCACACAAAGGACAGCCTCTGGAGCGTTGATTTATTTCGGTGCGAATCGCTGATCATAAATACCCACTGGGTGATGGTCGTCATGGACCAATTCACTCGGCGGATTATCGGCTTCGCCGTTCATGCCGGGGTGGTCGATGGACCCGCGGCTTGCCGCATGTTCAACGAGGCGACTGCCGGATTAGGAGCCCTACCCCGGTATCTCAGCAGTGACAACGATCCGTTGTTCGAGTTCCACCGCTGGAAGGCAAACCTGCGGATCCTCGAAGTAACGGAGATAAAGACTGTCCCATACGTACCCTTATCTCATCCGTTCGTCGAGAGATTGATCGGCACCGTTCGGCGCGAATTCCTCGATTTCGTGCCGTTCTGGAACGCCCATGATCTGCAGCAGAAGCTTCGTAATTTTCGGGAATACTACAATCGCGTGCGAGTTCACCGGGCGTTGGATGGCGCCACGCCGGACGTAGCATCGGCAAGAGCCGAACCGCCAGTCGTCCGTCTGGATGAATATCGGTGGGAAAACTACTGCGGCGGGCTTTATCAGCTACCTGTGGCCGCATAACGCTTAATTCGCCACCAACACGTGAACCCATGCCTGAACGACCACCATTGAAGGATCATTGATGAAACATGGCGAGATGATGGCCTTGTCAAGTCGAGGGGGTACGCGCACCCCGCTTGAACGAGCGAGTGCGTGGCTGCTGGCGCACGTGGAGGCGGGCAGCTGCTTGGACGCCGCCGGCTGGGTGTCGGCGCGCGCGATTGAGGTGGCGCGTTCGAAGACCGGCGTGAGCCGTGCCGCGCTGACCAAGGCGCGCCGATGGTTACAGCAAACCGGAGACATCGAGAAACGGCGTCGCGGCTACCAGGGCCCGTGGATGTATCGCGTGGTGGCCTCGAAGTCCAGGCACTGTCCAGTGTGTGGTGCGGTCAACGGTGTGCCGGCGACGGTCCCCGTCGAGCCGGTGCCGACAGCCGAGCCGGCCCAGCCTGCGGTGGCGATCCGCTACCTTGGTCGGCGGTCCTGGTACGCTGATGGATTGTATGGGACCGGCCTCGTGTGGCACGGCCCCGGTGACATCCAGCCGCTCGCCGACATAGACAAGGCACGACGCATGGCCCAGAACCACCCGGATGTCTACGAGCTCGTCGAGGTCGAGTCCGACTGACCGCGTTCAGGCGCCTGAGCCAAGGCAAACAAACGGCGCGACAAGAGCGGTTCCAACCGCAAACCGCTAAAGCGCAAAGAGTCACCAAGACCGTAACAAACAGCGTCGCACCTGCGGTCCGGTTGCCTCGTTGGGCCCACCCCCAGCGGAAAACGAGGGCAATATTGCTCAGCATGAAGAAGCGGCCTTCAAAGCCGGTTGACACACTCGCGGCTGCCAACCTTTTGCGTCACCGTTGACAAAGTGACCACTAAGCACCCATAGCCGTTGTCGTTTATTCGTCAACAACTATATACGCTTGACGATCTCAACGTCGCTATAGCACACCGCCCACCGTGACAACTCATGTGGTCCGCCCTGTCGGGCCACCCGCTGAATACAACAGCTGTTCAATGCAGCGCTGGGTAGCTCCCGGTGCTGGGCGAATAAGCGGGACTTTCCGCGATCACGTGGGTTGTCGAGAGCTTAACCTACAGGTTCAGCCGCACCAACGCGTCTCGCGACCGCCCCCACCACGACCGCGCTGTAGTCAGTGCACTCCGCGCCCGGCGTGCCCGACCTCGCTTTCAGACAATTTCATGCGGCCACCTCACACGGCCCCAAGCGAAGCTCCGCCAAAATCAAATTGTCTTTGAACACGTTCACCTCAACCGTCGAGGAGGTAAACCGTGGGGGCAGCCGCGTTTCTGAGGATACCGTAACTTGGTAGGAGGACGGCCAACTTTCCCCCGATGCAACGACTTCGTGCACGAGGCCACACAAGCCGATGCTGAGAACACGCCCGTCGAAGTTGAACGTCATCTCGGCCTCCCCGGCAATCTCGGACAGAGCAGCTTGCAGCTTACGCCGAAGGGGGCGGGCATACTCCCGGTCGATGAAACACTTAGAGCTTGCTTGGTAGGCCGCCAGGTAGGCCTCTAACCTTTCCTGACTCGCCTGTTCCTCTCGGACGGCCGGCACGAGGTCCCAGTGGCGTTCTCCCTCCAGAAACCAAGCTGGCAAGGGCTCTAGATCGGACCGGTCCGATTTGAGAACGTAGCTTACCCAGGCCGCGGCTTCCTGAGGGGTCCCGAGATCTGCCGGAAGGTGGTGCTCTATTTGGCTCAGAGTACGCCCGGTATTGAGAACGCCGCTGAGAAGCACGTCGGGCCGAAAATACATGCTTATTGAGGCGGAGGCCTTCAAGTCGAGATAGCGAAACCGATAGCCAACGGCTTCCATGCCGAATTCGGGCTCCCGGTGCTCAAAGCCGAGCGCGACCAGGGCGTCTAGGGTTGGGTATTTGTCGCTCACGCCGCGGCCTCCACGGCTTCTTCGGCGTTCGACAGGCTAATTTCGCCCCCGATGAGTTTTGGGAAGAGCGTTTGACGAAGCTGGGCAAGCGTGCGGCCCTTCGGTGTATTGGCGACTGTTCGATCCAATAGCGGCTCTGCGATACCGGCGAAGATACGCAGCAGCGCTTGGCCCGGTTGGAGCATTCGAAACGTGTCGGTACTCAGCGTTGTTGCATGGATCATCCCGAAGGATGCCTGATCAAACTTGTGCCGTCGCGCTGCGTTGAACTTATGTGGCATCTAGGTTATCCCCTGTGTTGAAAAACACGATGATAAGGCATCCTTCGGGATGATCCATGCAACAACGCTCACTCGGACGGCCTGTGTTCGAACGCATCGCCTGACGCTACCGCTTGGGAAAGGGCGAATTCCATCTCCGCCCCGATCCATGCAACAACGCCGCGTGTGCGGGGGAACCTTATTCGTCTGGTCGCGCGTGAGCCGGCGCAGGGGTCTATCCCCGCGTGTGCGGGGGAACCCAGCATAGGAGGATGATAAGCCTGCTTACCTTGGGTCTATCCCCGTACTGACAACTTAACTCTCGAAAATGGATAATTCCGGAATGAATATCTACAAACGTTACCGGTTCCCACCTGAGATCATCAGCTATGCAGTCTGGCTTTACTGCAGATTCAACCTCAGCCACCGTGATATCGAAGATTTGCTTGCTCAGCGAGGCATCACAGTCACCTACGAAACCATTCGGCTCTGGTGTATCAAGTTCGGTCCCAGGTTCGCCAGGCGACTGAAGCGAAAGCATCATGGCTACGGCGATACCTTCTGCATCGATGAAGTCTTCGTGAAGATCAATGGCAAACAGCATTATCTATGGCGGGCAGTCGATCAGGATGGTGAAGTGGTGGACGTGTTTCTCCAAAGCCGTAGAGATGGCGCGGCTGCAAAGCGTTTCTTCAAGCGCTTACTGAGAAGCCATGGCGGCGAACCCAGGCGGATCGTGACAGACAAATTGCGGAGTTATTGCGTGGCGCATCGGGAGATTATTCCTGAAGCGATACACGATACATCGCAATATGCTAATAATCGAGCAGAGCAATCGCACGAACTAACCAGCGTGAGGGAGCGCGGGATGCGGAGATTCAAGTCACCAAGGCACGCGGGAAGATTCTTGACTGTTCACGCTACCGTTTACAACTTGTTCAATCTGGGTCGTCACTTAGTCAAAGCCGCACATTATCGAAATCTCAGGGAAGATGCGTTTAATAATTGGTCATCGGCAGTGGCGTAAAACTGGAGAGCAAAATTCTGCGGTCCAGGGACAATAACTTGTCAGTACGCGGCTGAGAGCTGGGCATTGCCTCGCTGTCCGGGCAGTTACGACAACAACACTTGGGACAACTGCGAAGGCACCGTTAAGGCCGATGGGGATAAATACGTCGGTGAATGGAAGGATGACAAAGAGCACGGACAAGGTACCAATACCTGGCCCGATGGAAGCGTGAAGGAAGAAGGTATTTGGAAAGACGGTGAATATGCGCACAGCCTAGTAAGCGTGACGAACAATCAAACGGGGACTACGTACCGCGACGGCGACGGCGTTCTACAAAATTATAAAGAAGCGCTTAAGTGGTATCTCCTGTCTGCCGAAGGGGGGAATAAAGATGCGATGCTTAATATCGCGCGCCTCTACCAAGCTGGGAAAGTCACAGACACACTCAACCTCACAGACAGAATTTCTGACTGGTGGAACGAAACAGATTCAACAACATCCCATGGTCGCATTAAAGCGTACATGTGGGCCAATCTTGCCGGGGATGATTTACGAGACGAAATTGCCGAAAGCTTAACGGCATCTGAGCTAGAAAAAGCTCAAGCACTTTCCTCCGCGTGTTTGAAGAGAAAATATAAAGGGTGCTGATATGAAACACATTCTCACCATACTCTGTCTCACTGTGCTTCAGGTGAGAAATAACTTGTAGGTGATTAGAAGGAGGAGAAGAAAACAAATAGATACGAAACCAAGAATGACTTTGACTACCTCGTGGGTAGTGTGCCCATTGGCGGAAAAGGGAGGCATTACCTTCCAAAGAAGACCTCCATAAACTCCCCAAACTACAAATACGATTAGATATTCCCACCATTCCATAACTTGCCCCCATTAAACCTCTACGACCCCATTTCCATCTACTCATCCCAGACACTCTGCCCTAAACTTCCCGTATGAAACGATTTCTCATCCTTCCTGTCCTGCTCTTAACCTGTTTGATATTCCTGTCACCTAATGTGGTGATGAGTGAGGAAGTGAAAGATGAAGAAATTTTCATTGTTTGCACGATGGGAAAAGGGAATGAGGATAAAAGGCATTTTGTAATTAATAAAATTGGGTCTATCGCAAAATAGATGAACTCAACATGTTGATTTGCACTTAAAAGTGATCCACTTGAGGTAGGTATTTGCATCTAATTTTGATCCACCCATAGACCCTATCCTGCTCGGAATCGAGCAGGAGACAAAAGGAGTGATAACGGTGGATTTATTAAGCGTAATTAGGCGATGGCACTTTCGCGAGGACCTATCGATCCGAGAGATAGCACGACGGACGAAGCTATCCAGAAACACAATCCGCAAGTATCTGGCCAACGGTGAGGTTGAGCCGGTGTATCCGACGCGCAAAACGCCTAGCAAAATAGATGACTACGCGGACGTACTGTCGTCTTGGTTAACGCGGGAATCAGGGCGGAGTCGCAAACAACGGCGCAATTTACGCCAGCTCTACAGGGACTTGGTTCACCTGGGGTATCGTGGTTCCTACGACCGGGTCGCCGCGTTCGCACGAGCTTGGCGGGCGCAGCAGCAAGAAGCAGTAAAAGCGAGCCGCGCCGCGTTTGTCCCGCTGGTGTTTGCACCAGGAGAAGCGTTCCAGTGGAGTTGATTGAGTCGGAAATTGCCGATTGGGCAGTGATCGGTGGCGAGCGCCGTAAGCTGATGGTCGCGCATTTCAAGCTGTCTTATAGCCGTGCGTTCATCCTCAGGGCCTACCCGTTGCAGACCCACGAGATGCTCTTCGACGCCCACAACCACGGGTTAGCGGTGCTCGGCGGTGTGCCGCAGCGCGGCATTTACGACAACATGAAGACGGCGGTGGATCGTGTCGGCCGAGGCAAAGCCCGAGCGGTCAACGCGCGTTTCCAAGCAATGGCCAGTCACTTCTTATTCGAGGCCACATTTTGTAACCCCGCCGCCGGCTGGGAGAAGGGCCAGGTCGAGAAAGGGGTGAGAGACTCACGGTCGCGACTGTGGCACGACGCGCCGAAGTTTGCCGACCTGGACGAACTCAACACCTGGTTGAGTGCGCGTTGTCAGACTCTATGGCACGAAGTCCGCCATCCGGAGCAGCCGACACAGACCATCGCTGAGGTCTGGGCGGATGAACGACCGGCGCTGATGCGGATGCCACCACCGTTTGATGGATTCATCGAACACACCAAACGCGTCTCGCCAACGTGTTTGATCGCGTTCGAACGTAATCGTTACAGCGTGCCCGCGGCTTTCGCGAACCATGCTGTGAGCTTACGGGTTTACGCGGACCGCCTCGTCGTTGCCGCCGCAGGCCATCCAGTCGTTGAACATCCTCGATTGTTTGCGCAAGGCCATGACCGTGTGGCGCAAGTGTTATACGACTGGCGTCATTATCTGGCGGTGCTACAACGCAAACCGGGTGCATTGCGCAACGGTGCACCATTTGCGGAACTGCCAGCAGCCTTCAAACGCCTCCAGTCAATGCTGCTCAAACGTCCTGGAGGAGACCGCGAGATGGTCGACATCCTGGCGTTGGTGTTACACCACGACGAACAGACCGTGTTGTGTGCGGTAGAACTCGCGCTTGAAACCGGCGCACCATCGAAGCAGCACGTTATAAATATTCTAAACCGGTTGCTCGCAGCAACCGCGCCGGCGCCTATCGACACGCCGGCTGGATTAAGTTTGACTGCAGAGCCGCAAGCCAATGTCGATCGCTACGATCACTTACGGGAGCGCATGCATGCCAGCTGAGGCCATGGTGACGACCTTAAAATCGTTAAAACTTCACGGCATGGCTGACGCTATCGGTGAACTCGCTCAACAACAAGCGCCCGCTTATCACCAAGCCGAGCCGCTGCTAGAGTCACTGCTCAAAGCGGAAGTTGCAGAGCGTGAAGTGCGCTCGATCAACTATCAAATGAAAGTGGCTCGCTTCCCGGCATACCGTGACTTGGCTGGTTTCAACTGCGCCGAGAGCGCCGTTGACCAAACGCTGGTGAAGTCTCTCCATGCCGGTGATTTCATCGACGACGCACACCACGTCGTGTTCATCGGCGGACCTGGGACAGGCAAGACCCATTTAGCAACGGCGATTGGCGTCCATGCGATCAGACATCTTCATCTGCGCGTTCGCTGCTTCTCTACCATCGAACTTGTCAACCTGCTCGAGCAAGAAAAGGCAGACGGCAAACCCGGACAAATGGCTAATCGTCTTGTCCATGCCGATCTCGTCATTCTCGATGAACTCGGTTATTTACCATTCTCGCGAGCGGGCGGCGCATTGCTCTTCCATTTACTGAGCAAGCTATACGAACGTACCAGCGTCGTCATCACGACGAATCTCAGTTTTTCTGAATGGTCGAGCGTGTTCGTCGACCCGAAAATGACGACCGCACTTTTGGACCGATTCACGCATCACTGCCATATCGCTGAGACTGGCAATGATAGCTATCGATTCAAAAACAGTTCAATACGCGAGAAAAAGGAAAAGAAGACTAGAAAATTATCAAAGTAACGAGCCATACTGGCTCTTCCGGGTGGGTCAATTTTCAATGCAAATCCCGGATCACTTTTCGATGCAACTCAACAGTTGGGATGCTGATTGAGAAACCTATTCCACTCTCAGATAGGGTACCGTCTTCGCCAAAGCCATCGATCGAACTACCACCTTCTGATAACGGAACGGCGACCTCACCAAAGAAACCAGGTAGCAGGGAGATTTCTTACCGTTTATTCGATACGGCGAGAACGGCAAGAACAGCTAAAGATGCTTTGATTGACATTCTTCGCGAGATGGCGAAGCGAGATCGAGAGTTTACATTTCCGAACACTTGATCGGGGAGTCAACAATTCGATGCGCACGTGGGCATTCATAAACCGAAACACATAATCTGAAGCGAGAAGAATGCGGAAAACATCGCAGGAGCGCCGCCTAAGAGGTCCGACATTAGGCTGCGCCACCTGAATAATCTGAAGCGAGAAGAATGCTAGCGGAAAACATCGCAGGCCGCCTAAGATCATCAACCAGATGCACCAGACCCGCCTTAAAATCAGGCTCACATCTGTCCAAATTCTTCTGACGACGGCCAGTCTTAACTAGAAAGATGAAAAAAGCATCCTTACTACTATTGGTCCTGATACTTATTACACAAGGTCCGTTGGCTCAAGAGACTGAGACAACCCTTCCAAGCGATCTGGTCGAGTACAGATCGGATAGCCACTTCCACCTCCTGGATTTTCTGCAGAACGGAGAGTTTCTGAATACCGACGGCAAATTTCCGGGTTCGGAGTGGGGCCAAACCGTCGGCGGTCGGTATTCCACGCTTCCCTTTGGAGAGAGAGGTCGCAGAATCGAGGCCCTGCTTAAGGGGATGAAGGCAGCGAGAGTCGAGCACATCATGGTGTCGGGTATGCCGTTTATCAAGAAGTGGTCTGAGAACGAGCCGTTCTTGAGGCCAAGGTATTACCTGGACAGTAGCGCAAGAGTGAAGCGCGCACGTGATACCGACATCACCGTCGCTTCGGCCATTCTCGATTATCGGAGAAAATACGCTGACGATCCGGATCGGCTTGACGAACTGCGCAAGATACATCCGTTCATGTCGGGTTTTGACGGCACCGATCTTGGGGCAGTCGATCTCATTGTGAAACGGATTAAGGAGTTCCCCGGCATTTGGCAAGGGATAGGCGAGATAATGTCGCGGCACGACGATCTTACCAATCTCACCACTGGCGAGAGACCCCGTGCGGATCACCCGGCGCTGGTGCGTGTCTGCCGATTCGCGGGGAGACATTTTCTTCCGCTAAGCATTCATCACAACATTGCGCCAATTTCCAGAAATCCCAGTGAAACCAAGCCGCCACTCTATCTTGACGAGTTGGTCGAACTGTTTCGTCATTGTCGATGGCAGGAGGATGAGGTTAGCTACACGACCCGATTCATCTGGTGCCATGCAGGCATCAGCAGAAGAGTCACCATTGAGAATCTCCCATTCTGGATCGAAGAAGTGCTAAAGGATTCAGTAGATCAGGTTTACATCGATCTGTCGTGGGTTGTCTTGGAGGATTACGTATACAAGGAGCTGGATCGTTGGGTGCAGTTGATTGAGCGTTACCCGGACCGGTTCATGATTGGGTCCGACGCGGTTGGTGGCGCCAGCAAGCTCGAGCAGGAATTCAGCCGCTTTGACTTGCTTTTGTCGAGGTTGTCTGGGGATGTGCGGGGCAAGGTTGCTCATGACAATTTCGCCAACCTGATGCAGGAAATGGCGAAAATGCGGGCGACGGCGGGGCTGGGGGCACAGGGGATCGTATTAGGTTACGAATACGAGTTCCCGGAATATGCCAATACAGGTCGGTTACCAGACTCTGAGTCTTTTACCCGCTTCAGAGAGGGATCGCAGTAGCGCGGATAGTTGTTCGGCGTCCGGATTCGACGCTTGCCAGCAACCCAGCTTATTGATTGGTGATCATGCCCTTTAAGACATCACGACGCGTTGTACGTCGTCAAAACCTTTCGGACATAAGGTGCTCAAAATAGGGAAGACCTGAGGATTCCGTCTGTCCGGCGTCAGATAGATATAAAACAAGCACGCGTGAAGAAGTAAGTTAATTGAGATCGTGTCGCTGATCGCGCTTATAGGGCGAGCTGTTCTCCCGCCATTAGCGCCAGAGCTCACCAGATCGCGACCATTAGGAGATCTCTAAGATTGACGCATCTGTTGCTCGTTTTCTAAATCTCCTAATCTCGAGCATTTGGTGCGCTCTGGCGCTAATGGCGAATTCTGTGCTTTCGGTAGACAGAGTGTAGTTAGAGCGTCCTCGTGGTCCTTCCCGCGAGAAGTGATTCACCGTAAAAATTTAGGAAGAAGGAGGATGACAGATGGCGAACAAGGAACATAAGCCAGAGGAGATTGTTTCGAAGTTTCGGCAAGTTGTGGTTGGGCAGGGCATGGCGCGGTTGGATGCGGCGCGGGAGGTTTCAGCGATTAAGCATTCGTTTCCAATCCCTTCTGAACGGCCGGAGCCAGATATCCTTTTGGGGCTTGAATGACGCAATACGTTAGTGCCGGATCTCCTGCAAGCCGCCTTCCTCGGCGTGTGCCTCGGCCTCTTCTTCGGCAGTGGCGGCGCCGTCTGCCGCCGCACTCATAACGTCACTCGCGGTAGCGCCCGATGACACGGCGGCATAGGACGCCCACTCCAGCAGTGTAATCGCGACGCATCTTGGGCAAAACGCGCCCTCGATAACAGCTTCGCTTAAGGGCTTTCCGACAATGTTTTCTACGAGTTCTCGGATTTCATGTGTGCTAGCGTCTATATGTTTTAGGTTGTCGTCTGCCATTTCTTACTCTGCAATCCCAATGCTGCCGATTATTGCTCGATGATTAAGCAGAAGAGTGCATTTTAGGCATTTTCAGAAGAAACGGTATTACGTGTAGGAGGTATGAAGCTGTTTAGATGCTCTCATAATCCTGCACGCCCTGCGCAGCTATGCGTGGAAACCAAAGGGTTCATGGCTTTGCGTCAGACCGCATCAGTCACTTAGTAACAAATCACCGCCGTGTTCGCTAAGAAAGCCGCCTGGTAGGCTTAATCTCCCACATTCCACGTGACTCGAATTAAGAGGTGACCTTTCCCCCAAAAAGGTAGCCAAATTCGTTAGGAGATTTCCCACAAAATTGACCCAAGGGAGGTCTCGATATGAAGCGCAAGCGCTATAGCGAAGAACAGATCATTTCGATCCTCAAAGAGCACGAAGCTGGGATGCCGGCCCAGGAAGTCATTCGCAAACACGGTATCGCTAACGGCACGTTTTACCGCTGGAAGGAAAAGTTCAGCGGCATGGAGATATCCGATGCGAAGCGATTACGGGAACTCGAAGCCGAGAATGCAAAGCTGAAGCGGCTGCTCGCCGAGACGCGACTCGACAAGACCGCGCTGGAGGACGTTGTGCAAAAAAAGTGGTGAAGCCGGCACAGCGGCGCGCTGTCGTCGGCTATTTGCAGCAAAGGTATTCAATGAGCCAACGTCGAGCCTGTCGATTGGTGAAGTTCAGCCGCAAGTCAGCCGCTTATCAAGCGACGGAATTTCCTAGCTAGTGTGCATCCCTAAACGCGATGCGGTTGAAATAAAAAGGAAAATTTGTCGCTTAAGGGATCGAAACCTCCGGTGGGTCGTGATCTAATGGAACTTCAAACCTCTGATTTTCCACACAATCATCGACACCACAGGAGGGGGAATGCGTCAGAAACGCACGGCCCAAGCGAGTATATACGAGCTGTTTGCTGACCATGACCTGGGGCGAGAGCTGCAGGGCATGTCCGAGTGGCTCGATGCTCACCCCAAGGTCCTCACGCCGGTCATGAACGATCTGTGTCGGCGGGGTTTGAAGCCCACCGGTCGACGCGGACTGTCGGCGGAGTCGGTGCTGCGCTGCGCGGTGCTCAAGCAGCACCGGCAATTGAGTTACGAGGAGCTGGCCTTTCACCTGCAGGACTCGGCGAGCTTTCAGGCCTTCGCCCGGTTGCCGGGTAATGAACGTCCGAAGAAGTCTGCCTTACAGCGGGTGGTCTCGGCGATCCAGGTATCGACGTGGGAGTCTATTCATCGCGCCCTGCTGGCGACGGCGAAAGAGACGCGCATTGAGCCGGCACAGCGTGTACGGATTGATAGCACGGTAACGGACAGTGCCATCCACGCGCCGAGCGACAGTCATCTGCTGTGGGATGGCGTGCGTGTTGTGGTTCGTCTGCTCGCACAGGCGCGCGAGTTGCCTGGCGCGCCGGAGTTGTGCTTCGTGAACCACACTCGATTGGCGAAGAAGCGTGCGCGGGCGCTGTGGTATGCGCGTGGTGCGAAGCAACGCCAACGTCTGTATCGCGATTTGATTGGGGCGACGCGTTCAACCTTGGAAGCGGTAGCGAGGGTACGTGAGCAGCTGCTGAGCCCGGGCGTCACCGGCGTTGAACTGCCGGACTGGCTAGCGCAGGTAGCGCACTACGAAACACTTGTTCTGCAGGTGATTTCGCAAACTGAGCGGCGGGTGTTCGGCGGTGAGAAGGTCCCCGCGAGCGAGAAGTGCGTGAGCTTGTTCGAGCCGCATACCGACATCATCATAAAGGGTGCGCGCGACGTTCAGTACGGACACAAAATCAATCTGGCTTCGGGGCGCAGTGGCCTCATCCTCGACGTGGTCATCGAGCGAGGCAATCCGGTCGATAGTCAGCGCTTCATGCCGATGCTCGAACGGCATCGAACACACTACGGGACGATGCCACGACAGGTCGCCGCCGATGGCGGCTATGCGAGCCTCGACAATCTCCGGGCGGCGAAAGCAGAAGGCATCGAAGACGTTGCCTTCCACAAGAAGCGCGGGCTCGCGATCGCCGACATGGTCAAGAGTCAGTGGGTCTATCGACGCTTGCGCAACTTCCGCGCCGGCATCGAGGCCGGTATCTCCTGCCTGAAGCGTGCATACGGATTGGCACGTTGCACCTGGAAGAGCCTGCCGCACTTCGAAGCCTACGTGTGGTCTTCTGTGGTCGCCTACAACCTCAGCCTGCTCGCGCGCTATCAACTCGAATAGCGACGTTCACTCGCACTAACTGACCTCCTCGATATCGTCGAACGGGCGACTTTGGGTTGCAGCGCTCTGCGGCCGGCGAACGTACTCACAATTACGCTCGAAGAGCCCTTCGACCCCCACCGAACCGCCGCTACCGCTCCAACAACCTACTTTCAACACCTCGATTTCTCCGTGCCCATCGAAGAAAATGCCTGTTTATGGACGGACACTAGCTAGTGTGCATCCCTAAACGCGATGCGGTTGAAATAAAAAGGAAAATTTGTCGCTTAAGGGATCGAAACCTCCGGTGGGTCGTGATCTAATGGAACTTCAAACCTCTGATTTTCCACACAATCATCGACACCACAGGAGGGGGAATGCGTCAGAAACGCACGGCCCAAGCGAGTATATACGAGCTGTTTGCTGACCATGACCTGGGGCGAGAGCTGCAGGGCATGTCCGAGTGGCTCGATGCTCACCCCAAGGTCCTCACGCCGGTCATGAACGATCTGTGTCGGCGGGGTTTGAAGCCCACCGGTCGACGCGGACTGTCGGCGGAGTCGGTGCTGCGCTGCGCGGTGCTCAAGCAGCACCGGCAATTGAGTTACGAGGAGCTGGCCTTTCACCTGCAGGACTCGGCGAGCTTTCAGGCCTTCGCCCGGTTGCCGGGTAATGAACGTCCGAAGAAGTCTGCCTTACAGCGGGTGGTCTCGGCGATCCAGGTATCGACGTGGGAGTCTATTCATCGCGCCCTGCTGGCGACGGCGAAAGAGACGCGCATTGAGCCGGCACAGCGTGTACGGATTGATAGCACGGTAACGGACAGTGCCATCCACGCGCCGAGCGACAGTCATCTGCTGTGGGATGGCGTGCGTGTTGTGGTTCGTCTGCTCGCACAGGCGCGCGAGTTGCCTGGCGCGCCGGAGTTGTGCTTCGTGAACCACACTCGATTGGCGAAGAAGCGTGCGCGGGCGCTGTGGTATGCGCGTGGTGCGAAGCAACGCCAACGTCTGTATCGCGATTTGATTGGGGCGACGCGTTCAACCTTGGAAGCGGTAGCGAGGGTACGTGAGCAGCTGCTGAGCCCGGGCGTCACCGGCGTTGAACTGCCGGACTGGCTAGCGCAGGTAGCGCACTACGAAACACTTGTTCTGCAGGTGATTTCGCAAACTGAGCGGCGGGTGTTCGGCGGTGAGAAGGTCCCCGCGAGCGAGAAGTGCGTGAGCTTGTTCGAGCCGCATACCGACATCATCATAAAGGGTGCGCGCGACGTTCAGTACGGACACAAAATCAATCTGGCTTCGGGGCGCAGTGGCCTCATCCTCGACGTGGTCATCGAGCGAGGCAATCCGGTCGATAGTCAGCGCTTCATGCCGATGCTCGAACGGCATCGAACACACTACGGGACGATGCCACGACAGGTCGCCGCCGATGGCGGCGATGCGAGCCTCGACAATCTCCGGGCGGCGAAAGCAGAAGGCATCGAAGACGTTGCCTTCCACAAGAAGCGCGGGCTCGCGATCGCCGACATGGTCAAGAGTCAGTGGGTCTATCGACGCTTGCGCAACTTCCGCGCCGGCATCGAGGCCGGTATCTCCTGCCTGAAGCGTGCATACGGATTGGCACGTTGCACCTGGAAGAGCCTGCCGCACTTCGAAGCCTACGTGTGGTCTTCTGTGGTCGCCTACAACCTCAGCCTGCTCGCGCGCTATCAACTCGAATAGCGACGTTCACTCGCACTAACTGACCTCCTCGATATCGTCGAACGGGCGACTTTGGGTTGCAGCGCTCTGCGGCCGGCGAACGTACTCACAATTACGCTCGAAGAGCCCTTCGACCCCCACCGAACCGCCGCTACCGCTCCAACAACCTACTTTCAACACCTCGATTTCTCCGTGCCCATCGAAGAAAATGCCTGTTTATGGACGGACACTAGCTAGTGTGCATCCCTAAACGCGATGCGGTTGAAATAAAAAGGAAAATTTGTCGCTTAAGGGATCGAAACCTCCGGTGGGTCGTGATCTAATGGAACTTCAAACCTCTGATTTTCCACACAATCATCGACACCACAGGAGGGGGAATGCGTCAGAAACGCACGGCCCAAGCGAGTATATACGAGCTGTTTGCTGACCATGACCTGGGGCGAGAGCTGCAGGGCATGTCCGAGTGGCTCGATGCTCACCCCAAGGTCCTCACGCCGGTCATGAACGATCTGTGTCGGCGGGGTTTGAAGCCCACCGGTCGACGCGGACTGTCGGCGGAGTCGGTGCTGCGCTGCGCGGTGCTCAAGCAGCACCGGCAATTGAGTTACGAGGAGCTGGCCTTTCACCTGCAGGACTCGGCGAGCTTTCAGGCCTTCGCCCGGTTGCCGGGTAATGAACGTCCGAAGAAGTCTGCCTTACAGCGGGTGGTCTCGGCGATCCAGGTATCGACGTGGGAGTCTATTCATCGCGCCCTGCTGGCGACGGCGAAAGAGACGCGCATTGAGCCGGCACAGCGTGTACGGATTGATAGCACGGTAACGGACAGTGCCATCCACGCGCCGAGCGACAGTCATCTGCTGTGGGATGGCGTGCGTGTTGTGGTTCGTCTGCTCGCACAGGCGCGCGAGTTGCCTGGCGCGCCGGAGTTGTGCTTCGTGAACCACACTCGATTGGCGAAGAAGCGTGCGCGGGCGCTGTGGTATGCGCGTGGTGCGAAGCAACGCCAACGTCTGTATCGCGATTTGATTGGGGCGACGCGTTCAACCTTGGAAGCGGTAGCGAGGGTACGTGAGCAGCTGCTGAGCCCGGGCGTCACCGGCGTTGAACTGCCGGACTGGCTAGCGCAGGTAGCGCACTACGAAACACTTGTTCTGCAGGTGATTTCGCAAACTGAGCGGCGGGTGTTCGGCGGTGAGAAGGTCCCCGCGAGCGAGAAGTGCGTGAGCTTGTTCGAGCCGCATACCGACATCATCATAAAGGGTGCGCGCGACGTTCAGTACGGACACAAAATCAATCTGGCTTCGGGGCGCAGTGGCCTCATCCTCGACGTGGTCATCGAGCGAGGCAATCCGGTCGATAGTCAGCGCTTCATGCCGATGCTCGAACGGCATCGAACACACTACGGGACGATGCCACGACAGGTCGCCGCCGATGGCGGCTATGCGAGCCTCGACAATCTCCGGGCGGCGAAAGCAGAAGGCATCGAAGACGTTGCCTTCCACAAGAAGCGCGGGCTCGCGATCGCCGACATGGTCAAGAGTCAGTGGGTCTATCGACGCTTGCGCAACTTCCGCGCCGGCATCGAGGCCGGTATCTCCTGCCTGAAGCGTGCATACGGATTGGCACGTTGCACCTGGAAGAGCCTGCCGCACTTCGAAGCCTACGTGTGGTCTTCTGTGGTCGCCTACAACCTCAGCCTGCTCGCGCGCTATCAACTCGAATAGCGACGTTCACTCGCACTAACTGACCTCCTCGATATCGTCGAACGGGCGACTTTGGGTTGCAGCGCTCTGCGGCCGGCGAACGTACTCACAATTACGCTCGAAGAGCCCTTCGACCCCCACCGAACCGCCGCTACCGCTCCAACAACCTACTTTCAACACCTCGATTTCTCCGTGCCCATCGAAGAAAATGCCTGTTTATGGACGGACACCAGCTAAAGGGATTGACACTCAGGAAAGCCTATCGGCAGTTTCCACTCCTTTTTCTGAGAGACGCCATCTACCGCGCGCCGAAGGCGCGAGATAGCCTTTGTCTTTAAGTGCTTTTTTCGCCCACTGAATCCTATTACTCCAAACAGGACGGGCGCCACCGTGCCCTTGATATTCATCCAGAGTACGCCGTCTTTCTTCTTCGGTGAGACTGAAGTGGTCAGCTAACGGCTCATAGGTCTCGTCTGCGCTAACTTCGTAGCTGGCTCCACCATGTTGGTGGATGTAACAGAGTAAAGGGTTCTCTATATCAGCGTACTTCGGGTACATGAAATCTCTCGAGCTTTTTCTAGACTCGCGCGCCCTCTGCCTTTTCTCGCGAATGCGTACCTGGTAGTCGGCCACTTCCGGGATCGGAATGACCGTTTGAACATCCACGAAAATCTGTCCGTCACTTGTATAAGGGTTCATCCGTACACAGCGGATATCCAGCCCGTAATCGTTTAACCACATAACCGAGGTCGTTAACTCTTTGGAGAACTCAGCAGAGGCAAGAACTATTTTGACCTCCTGTCCGAATTGCTCCTCATCGACTTCATTCCAATCCAGAAATTTCAGTAGGCTCTCGGTCGCGTCCCGTTCGATATCGTTATCATCGAGGTAGCGCTCATATATGGTGACCAGCTTGTCAAATGTGAGAGTCGAGATCATCGCGGCATATCTGATGCCTTGTAGCGTAACCGGTTAAACGGCGACGTCTTGAATTCGTTTCTGCGGTGTGTTGGTCACGGCCAAATCAGACCGTAGCGGGTTATCACTGAACATCGATTTCCATACCCGCGGCGTCAACTGCTCCACCGCACTATCCGGATGGATCGCGATCCGTTGCAGCACATCGACCAGGTAGGTATACGGGTTGATACCGTGCAAGCGACACGTGCAGAGCAAACTCTGGATGATCCCAACATGCTCGGCACCCACCTCCGTCCAGCAAAACAACCACGCCTTGCGCCCCATCGGGATAGGCCGAAGTGCACGCTCTAAGTGATTGGTATCAATGGCGACACTCGGATCTGATAGATAAATCCGCAATGCGCCCTCACGCTCACTCGCATAACCGACAGCTTTAGTAAACGGTTGGCTGGGTAATAAGTCCAGCCGCTGGCGTTGCCCATGCAACCAAGCAAAGAACGCATCCACCGCCGGCAAAGCATGTAAACCGCGAGTCGCCTGCGTCGCCACTGCCTCCATTTGTTGCTTGCGGATAGTGGCCTCAACCGTATACAGCTGACCTATCAGTTCAAGCGCGGCATGGGCGCCTGGTGGGTCATCTGACAACGCCCGTTCGAATTGGCGTCTTGTATGGGCCCAGCATTGCGCGTGCACCACATCCTCGTGTTCAATCGCATAGCGGGCATAAGCCGCCGCACCATCCGTTAACAGCGTGCCCTTAAAGTCCAACAAGGTCTTCTCGATATGCGTGCGCGCTTTACTCGGCGCAAAGGTAAATGCGATTTCATCCGCCTCGCCATAGATCGGCCAATACCAGGCCGTTCTCATCTTGCCTTTACCTGCGCGGCCCGCCTTGACCGGCGTCTCGTCCATCGCCAGCGTCTTCGATTGCAAGATATGCCGTAACAGCGCCAGATAAATCGGTTGCAGTAAGCCGCTCGCTTTCTTCACCCATTGCGTCAAGCTAGCACGCGATACCGTAATGCCATTCATCGCCAGTCGCTGATGTTGGCGATACAACGGTAAGTGATAGGCGAATTTGTCGACCAGCATCCCAGCGACCACACTCACATCCACCATGCTGCCGGGCCACAGACCTTCCGGCGCCGCAAGGGTAACGATTTGACCATCGCGCTTGCGCTTCACCACCGGCCGGATGTACTTCAATACCACATACGCCCCCGGCCGTTGCGCTAACCGATAGGTCACCTTCTCGCTAATCGATTCAAAGTCACCCGCCAGGTCTGCCGGTACCGATAAGCGGATGGTTTGGATCGGCACCGAGTCATCAAACCGCAAGCCTTGCTCGGTCACACAATCCGCATCACGACGCTTACCTTTGCGCCGTTGATACGTAATGGTTTCTTTCTCAACTTGCGCTGCCTCAGGCCGCGCTACGTTAAAGCCATCCAGTTGCGGTTGGTCCGGATTGGGCTCGATTAAACGCCGTTCAGACTTGCGGCCGAACAGTTGGCGTTTGAACCAGTCGAGTTGATGGGTGAGTTGTGCGACTTGCGATTTAAGGGCGGTGATTTCTGCTTGTAACATCGTCGCATCGAGGGGAGTTTGCAGTGTGACGCAGCCCTCTTTCATGAGCGTGAATTATAACGTTTGCACGCTTGAACGTCGATCGTTTTCAGGTAAATTAAAACGCCTTAATCGACGCACTGAACGTAAGTCGATGCCTTCAATAATGCATTGCCATTCGCTACGTTGGAGCCGCTGTTTGACGTCGCTGTCCCAACGTACTTGGAACTGACCGCGCTCTAATCGTTTACTCCAGATACAATAACCATCTACTTCAAAGTACAACGCCTTCAGCAATGTCCGTCGGCGATTCACAAAAACGTACAACGCACCGTCGAGCGGGTCTTCGTTTAAGCCTTGGCGGACCAAAGCCGACAAGCCGTGAAAAGATTTACGCATGTCGGTCGGCGACCGGCACAACCAAATGCGCAAAC
Organism: Gammaproteobacteria bacterium; assembly: GCA_963662545.2. GTDB lineage: Bacteria > Pseudomonadota > Gammaproteobacteria > JAYYZW01. The sequence continues at coordinate 567,701 of CAXXLL010000002.1, read as the reverse complement.
CGCAAGGCGCTGACCACATCAGCGACGCGCCAACCGCAACACAATATCGGGGCCCAGGGTGACCTCGACATCCCAACCATCATTTGACGATGACCGTGGCGGTGATAACTCAATGAAGGGGATTGTTTGTGACGCGGTTTGCTCCGCCCCGGATAATGCCGACTTCCAGCGCGCAAAGGTTGAATAACCGATGCCGCGTTGCGCGCAAAAAGCTTTGACCGAGAGCCCACTTTGGGCTTGCTCTGCGAACAATGCTCGCCACGCGGCGGGTGTACGGCGCTTCCAGCGGGATTTGCGTTGTGGTGTCATGTGCCAGGCTCCTAACGGGACGGAAAACCTGGCAAACTAACTCACTGCCATTTAAATCGGAATGACGGTCTGGTTTAACCGCTTACGGCACTCCGCCCGTAGTGCGTGGTTGAGATCATCGAGGCTCGCGGCTTTGCGCGTGGGCGTGAACAATCGCCGTCGGACCGTGCGCACCTGGTTCTCCACCTGACCTTTCTCCCAGCCCGCGGCCGGCGTACAGGCCACCGGCTCAAAAAGGTAATGACTGGCCAGTTCCTCGAAGCGGCGGTTGAAGTCGCGTTCCTTGCCTCGCAGGATGCGGCACACGGCCGTCTTCATGTTGTCGTAAATGCCGCGCCGGGTGACGCCACCGAAAAACTCGAAGGCTCTGCGATGGGCATCGAACACCATCTCCTGTGACTCGCGAAGATAAGCGACGGTCAGGAACAGTCGGCTGTGACACAAGCGGATGTGGGCAATCTTCACGTCGGTCATGGCCCCGGCAATGACGATCTTCTCGTGGCTCCAGTCAAACTGGAAGGCCTCGCCGGGCTCGAATACGAGTGGGATGTAGGCGTCGGTAGGACTTCCCTGATGTTCTGCCCGCCAGTTCTTCACAAAACGACGCACGCTATCGTAAGCACCGCGGTAACCTTCGGCCTGCAGTGCCTCGTAGTAACCTTGCGCTGTACGCCGTTGCTTCAACGGCAGAGGCTGATCGTGCTTCAACAACGTCGTCAATGTATCGATAAACGGACCGAGCTTGGGTCGGTGCACCGTATCTCGGTGATACTCGAAGTGCGTCTGATCACTCCTTAGAACTTTACGCACCGTATTGCGCGATACGTTGAAATCCTTTGTTATCTGGCGAATAGACTTCTTGCCATCACGTGCTGCTAATCGAATCTTCCTGATCGTCTCCACCGTCAACATCTCCTTCATATGCTCCCTGACTAAAATAGGTCAGACAGCATGGTTGAAGGTGGGTCAATTTTGCACACCGATCACCCCCGTAAGTGGGTCATTTTTGCACGCCGATTTACACGCCGCTTTGGCCGGGTGGCGTCGACTTGCAGCCTGAGAGACCTCGATTGTTGGCTCTACCGCTCCGAGCAAGTTAGTCTGACAATGCCCTCGAGGCAGCACACCTGGTGATCCGCTTCCTTGAGCCACGCTGCCGGCTGCGCGAGGGCGAAGGGTTGGCGGCCCAGCTCATACGGGTTGATCAGGACAACCTTCATAACGGGGATGGCCTCGCGTATCCGCTTTAGAAGAGGCTAACCGGGCAGGCGGGACAAGGACTCGGCGACACTTGGCAACTCGCCTGACTCTATGTCGCTGCGCCGTCGTTCGTGGAACTGAGTGAGTATCGCGTTAGCCTTGGCTAGGGTCTCGATCTCCGAGACATACTGCTCGATCTTTCCACCATGCAAACCCCACATTGCCACATCATCACTCAGTACGTCGAGATACGCTCGGGCGCCGCAGCAGCCCAAGCTCGCGGCCGAGCGTGCACTGTTTACAACCTGGGGAATCAGTGCACAGGCAGGTCTCCCCATGGCGATTGGCACGGCGCCGTCCACCCGCGCCAATGCCTCGGATAACACCAAGCCCTGGGCGGAATGTGCAAACAGCAGCACTACCTGGGGTTGCTCTGCCATCTCTCCCAAGGGGCAATAGACAACATAGGATACCGAATTCTTCATAACCGGAAGGGCTGCAACCTCGTCGGGCCGCACATAGTCCAAGCCCTGCATGGCCGCGAGCGCATCCTGCAGTTCGCCCGCTTGGGAGTCGGGTGCTCCAGCGATGTTATGGGTGTGTATCCCGATAGAGCAGAAGCGATGGTCACTCGCGGTAGTAGTTACCGCTCGATTTGCCCCTTGCTCCCAGAATGCACAGCCAGCCGCTACCGGGGTTGCCGGCCTGGCCATCGCCGACGGTGCTCGGCTTGGAAAACTGACCGCTACCGGCGGTACCGCCAAATGCAGAGCAGCCATCAGTCTTTCAGAAAGCTTCTCATACATGCTCACCCAACCGCTCCTTCTCACAGTCATAGACTGGAACATGTTACCCGAGATTTCCCATTTGGACACCTCATCGGCGAGTTGATCGTGACTCGGAACCTGTGGGTGGCGAATTCCAATTCTGAACAGAAAGCGTGCAATTTCCTAGTCTTGTCAGTATCGCCCTGCTGGATACGATAGTGGGATGCGAGACGGGGTTTTCCTATTTATCCACTTCATTGTGACGGTCGCTAAATTGCTGGGGCCTGGCGGCGTCCGATCTGTGGTCGCAGAATCGCTCCTGATCAAACATCAACTACTGGTTCTTAATCGGCATTGTCAGAGTAAATGGGCTTGAGCTGAAAAGTAAGGCCTCGTAGCCTCCGGTGATGCACAATCCTTTCCGTTATTTCAACAGTTCGCCCGAAGTGATCCGCTTCGCGGTGATGTTGTATGTCCGATACCCTTTGTCGCTGAGACAGGTCGAAGATCTCCTGTTCGAGCGCGGCATCGAGATCTGCCATGAGACCGTGCGGTATGGGTGGAACCGCTTTGGTCCGCTGTTTGCCGCGGAGATCCGGACACGCCGTGTTCATCATGGATCCTATTCGAACTGGCGCTGGCACCTTGATGAAGTGTTTGTCCGCATCAACGGCAAGACACATTACCTATGGCGTGCCGTTGACCATGAAGGCGAAGTCCTTGAGGGTTTTGTGACGAAACGGCGGGACCGCAAGGCTGCGCTTGAGTTCCTGAAGGGCACGATGAAGCGTTATGGCCGGCCGGCTTCGATGGTCACGGATAGGCTACCGTCATATCGTGCTGCGATGAAGGTGATCGGCAACGAAGGTTGCCAAGAGACCGGGCGTTGGCTGAACAACCGGGCAGAAAACTCACATCAGCCCTTTCGAAGGCGGGAAGGGGCAATGGCGCGCTTCAGAGACATCAAGACCCTACAGAAATTCGCCTCTGTCCATGCCTCGATCTATAACCATTTCAACCACCAACGCCACCTCAACCGCCGCGCTATTTTCAAACAAGCCCGAGCCGCTGCCCTGGCTGAGTGTGTCTGACGTCAGCGCCTTTGGGACAAATTGAGGTAATTGCATAACGGAGGATTTCTGGCTCATCGTAGTAACCGAAGGGAACGAAGATGAGACAGAAATCAATGAGCAAGAACGACCCGGCGGAGAGAACGGTTCGGGATATTCGCCGCAAGACACGCAAGCAGTATACGGCTGAGGAGAAGATCCGGATCGTGGTGTCGGGCCTGCGCGGCGAGGAGAGCATCGCCGCCTTGTGCCGCCGCGAGGGCATCGCCGAGGGTCTGTATTACAGCGGGTCGAAAGAGTTTTTGGAAGCGGGCAAGAAGCGGCTCGCCGGCGACACCGGGCGCCAAGCGACCTCGGGTGAGGTTAAAGGCCTGCGCCAGGAGATGCGCGACTTGAAGGAGTGGGTCGCCGAACTTTCGCTGGAGAACCGTCTTCTCAAAAAAAACATGATCGGGCATGGGGGCGGCGAGCAATGAGGTATCCCGCATCCGAGAAGCTGGAGATCATCCGCCGGGTCGAGCAGTCCCACCTGGGCGTCGGGTCCACTTTGGACAAGCTGGGCATTCCGAAGACCACCTTTTATCGCTGCTACGATCGCTTTCTGGCCTTTGGCGACGCCGGTCTTGAGGATCGCAACAGCAGCCCAGGCCGGGTGTGGAACCGTATCCCGGATGATGTCCGGGGGCAGAGCATCGATCTTGCCCTGGAGGAGACGCAACTGTCGCCCCGGGAACGGGCCGTCAGGTTTACGCACACCAGGGGCTACTTTGTCTCGGAAGCCTCGGTTGACCGGTTTCTCAAGGCCCACGACCTGATCACCAGCCCCGCTTTCGTGGTCATCAAGGCAGCCGATGAGTTCCGCAACAAGACCACGGCGCCGAACCCGCTGTGGCAGACCGACTTCACCTATCTCAAGGTCATCGGCTGGGGCTGGTTTTACCTGTCGAGCATCCTGGACGACTATTCCCGCACCATCATTGCTTGGAAGCTCTGCACCAACATGACGGCGGACGATGTGACGGCAACACTGAAGTTGGCGCTAGAAGCCTCAGGCTGCAATCGCGCCAATGTCGTCCACAAGCCGAGGCTGCTCAGCGACAACGGCTCGTCCTATATCTCCAGCGATGTGGCTGAATGGCTCGAGGACCACGGTATGGATCACGTTCGGGGCGCACCGTATCACCCGCAAACCCAGGGCAAGATCGAGCGCTGGCATCAAACGCTGAAGAACCGCATCCTGCTTGAAAATTATTATCTACCCGGCGCTCTCGAAAACCAGATCAGCGCCTTCGTCGATCACTACAACACCCAACGCTACCACCAGAGCATCGGCAACGTAACTCCAGCTGACGCCTACTTTGGACGCCACACCGCCATCATCGAAAAGAGAAAAAAGATCAAAAAACTGACCACCCAAAACCGCCGCTTGAACCATCAAAGCCAAGCGGCTTAACATCAAACAAAGATGAGCCAGATCCTCCCTTATGAAACACGCTCAACAGTCCCATTTGTTTTGATGACGGACACCCGTTGAATACAACAGCCACAAGTATGATGAGGATGCTACTCACCAGTAGACAAGCATTCGGCGCACTTCTCTGCGCCCTTCTATGCGGTCAAACGTTAGCTAAAGATCCCCCGGTTAGGTGCGGGGAAGCTAACGTAACATTCCCGCATTGGCTTCCCAACGATCGACCTGCTTGGGTTTCTGTGCCCAAAGATAATATCAAGGTTATGAAGGTGTACCCGCAGATGGGAGCCGGGACTGTTTATATCGGAGACGCACCTAGAAACGAATCAGCAGAGGTCATTGACCGCGTGACGGCAGACACATGGTGGAATGTCGTAAGGTGCCTGAACGGAGGCCCTCTCAGCCAATAGGAATTAAGGTCTTAATCTAGGAAATTCCGATTAAAATTAAGGGAATTTTAACTAAATATTGACTTTTCATTTCCTTATTCTGCAATTAAAACAAGGGGTAAGGACGAGATCATGGCCCACAAAGCGCCCGGAAAGGACCATCGAGACGGCATCACGCTGGTGCAACTCAAGGACCTGTTCCCCACCGAGGACAGAGCGCGCACGTGGTTCAAGTCCCGTCTATGGAAGGTCGTTGTTGTCCGATCTGCGGCAGCACCCGCACGCACGATGCGGGCCACAACAATATGCCCTACCGCTGCACGGACTGCCGCGCGTACTTCTAGGTCAAAACGGGGACCGTCATGCATAAGTCCCATATCTCGCTGCGCAGGTGGGCGATTGCCATCCGCCTGCAACTGACGAGCCTCAAGGGTGTCTCCAGCATGAAACTGCACCGGGATATCGGCGTGGTACATGCTCCAGCGAATCCGTAAGGCGTGGGAAAGCAAAGATCCGCTAATCGCCGGCCCGCTCGAAATCGATGAGATCTACATCGGCGGGCCCGAGCGCAACAAGCACGGATCAAAGAAACGCAAGGCTGGCCGTGGTACCGTCGGCAAGGCCACGGTCGTCGGCGCCAAGGATCGAAAGACCAATCGAGTCAAGGCCAAGGTTATCAAGGAAACCGACAAGGCTACGCGCAGGGCTTCGTGGTGGCCGCTGCAATGACTTCTACCACTATCTATACCGACGACCACGCGGGCTATCATGGCCTGCCCTTCGAGCATGAGGCCATCAAACACTCCATCAGTGAGTACGTCCGCGAGCAGGTCCACACCAACGGCATAGAAAGCTTCTGGGTGCTCTTGAAGCGCGGTTACCACGGCACCTACCATCACATGAACTCGAAGCACCTAGGCCGCTACATCAATGAATTCTCGGGACGTCCGTCCGCGAGCTCGACACGGTTGACAAGATAAGATGGCGGGTAAGCGACTGCCTTACAAGAGTAACCGGTCAAACGGCGGCGTCTGGTAATTGATCTCGTGTTGCGGTAACGACGGCCAAGTTAGAACGCAGCGGTTGGGTAGCGAACAATGTCTTCCACACCCGAGGCGTGAGTTGTTCCACTGCGCTATCCGGATGGATCGCGATCCTCTGGAGTACATCAACCAGGTAGGTGTACGGATTAATGCCGTGTATTCGGCAAGTACAGATCAAACTTTGTATGATCCCAACGTGTTCAGCGCCCACCTCAGTCCAACAGAACATCCAATTCTTTCGGCCCATCGGAATGGGTCTCAGAGCGCGCTCTAAATGATTCGTGTCGATCGCGACGCTCGCATCCGATAAGTAAACACGTAACGCGCCCTCACGCTCGGCTGCATAGGCCAGCGCCTTCGTAAACGGCTGACTCGGTAATAAACCCATGCACTGGCGTTGCTCGTCAAGCCAGGCAAAAAATGCATCAACCGCAGGCAAGGCGTACCGGCTGCGGTAGGTCTGGGTCGCCGCTTCATCCATTGCCTGGTCACGGATGGTGGCCTCAACGGCATACAGTGCCGCGATCAAATCAAGTGCCTGCGCCGCACTTTGTGGCCTATCGGATAATGCCCTTTCGAACTGACGACGCGTGTGCGCCCAGCATTGCGCATGCACGACTTCATCGCCGCGATCGGCGGCAAAACGCGCATAAGCCGCGGCGCCATCGGTTAGTAAGGTGCCTTTAAAGTCCACCAACGTTTTGTCGATGTGCGACCGCGCCTTGGTTCGCGCAAACGTGAACGCAATCTCATCCGCTTCGCCATAAATTGGCCAATACCACGCCGCGTTCATCTTGCCCTTGCCCGAGCGACCCGCCTTAATCGGCGTTTCATCCATCGCCAGCGTCTTCGATAACAAGATATGCCGCAACTGCGCCAGATAAATCGGCTTCAACAGGTCACTTGCCTTCTGCACCCAGTGCGTCAGACTCGACCGCGCCACGGTAATGCCGTTCAGCCCCATTCGTTGATGTTGACGGTACAGCGGCAGGTGATAAGCGAACTTATCAACCAGCATCCCCGCAACCACACTCACATCCGCCAATGAGCCGGACCACAGACCATCGGGCGCCGGGATCGTGAAGATCTGACCGTCGCTTTTGCGCTTCACTACCGGTTGGATGTACTTCAAGACCACATAGGCCGCCGGCCGTTGCGCTAAACGATAGGTGATCTTTTCACTGCTCGCTTCAAACGCATCCGCGACATCTTCAGGTACCGACAATTGGATGCATTCAATCGGCACCGAGTCATCGAAACGTAACCCTTGATCAGTCACACAATCATCGCCACGGCGCTTTCCTTTGCGCCGCTGATAAGTGATCGTTTCTTTCTCAACCGCCGCCGTCGATGACGACTCATCCTCGAAGCCATTGAGTAACCGTTGATCGGGATTGGGATCAATCAGCCGCCGTTCAGACTTGCGACCGAACAGTTGGCGTTTGAACCAGTCGAGTTGTTGGGTGAGTGTGGCGACCTGCGTTTTGAGGGCTGTGTTTTCCGCTTGTAACACCGCCGCATCAAGTGATATTTCCGGCGTTGCATAACCCCCATTCATGGGTACGTATTGTACCGTTTACACTGCTGACCGTCGATCGTTTTCCGGTAATCGAAACCGTTTTAATCGACGCACTGAGCGTAGATCGATCCCTTCAATAATGCACTGCCATTCGCTGCGTTGCAGCCGCTGTTTGACCTCGCTATTCCACCGAACCTGGAACTGACCGCGTTCGAGTTTCTTACTCCACAGACAATATCCGTCCGACTCAAAGTACAGCGCTTTTAATAACGTACGCCGGCGATTGACGAAAACGTACAGTGCCCCATCGAGGGGCTCCTCGTGTAACGCCTGCCGCACCAACGCCGATAAACCATGGAACGATTGACGCATATCAGTCGGTGCCCGACATAACCATATACGCAAACCCGATGGGGGCGACCACATCAGTGCCGTGACACACGTAGCACGATGTCATCACCGAGCGCTAACTCGATATCCCATTGTGCATTGGTTAATGGTTGTAACGGGGCCAACTCGACGAAACGTGTTTCCGCCTTCCCTATCTGAGCGTCCCTCGCTGACCTCGACTTCCTTTTACTGAACGTCGAATATCCAATTCCTCGCTCAGCACAGAATGCGCGGATCGATGAACCGCTTTGTGCCTGCTCCGCTAATAGGCCACGCCACTCATCCGCACTACGTCGTTTGTTCCGAGGTTTTCCGTGATCATTCATTTACCAAGCTCCCGATTGACTGGGAAACCTGGCAAACTAAACCATCTGCCCGAGACCGTGAATAACGGCCTGGATTGACCGGTTACCTTGTAGCTCCATATGACCACCTTCTTCAGTGCGCTTGAGTTCGATGACCACCAGGTTGGCACGCTTGTCTATGCCAAGGAGGTCGATCCGTCGTCTGCTGTCTTCCCAACCCCCGAACTCCTCGGCGACCACAAGCGTATCGGGCAAGATCACGCCAATCGAAGCTTTGAGAATACGCTGTAGGTCTGGGCGCTCTCTCAAGCCCTGTTGCTCGAACGTCGTCCTTTCTATGGGGATGATCTTGTTGTCATCGATGCGGTATATCGGCATAGGAGTATCCTATCAAATGATCCGGTGCTGCGTTGACTCATGCTCCCCGTCAGCGCCTATGAGACAAGTTACGGCGAAAAGTTAATGGAGTAAATGCGGCTCGTCGAAGCTCTGAAAGAGAGCGAAGACGAGCGATAAAACGAAGGAAACCGCTGAGCAGCACGTCAAAGCGATCCGCCGTGCGACCCGCAAGCAGTATGCGGCGGAGGCGAAGATCCGGACTGTTCTGGAAGGGCTGCGCGGCGAACAGTCGATTGCCGAGTTATGTCGGAAGGAAGGGATTGCCCAGAGCCTGTATGACAGCGGGTCGAAGGGTGTTTGGAAGCGGGCAAGCGGCGCTTGGCCGGGGACACGGCGCGACACAGCCCTCTTCGACCGGCCGAAAACGATCAAGAAACCGACATTCAATAACCGACGCTTGAACCCTCAGCGACACGCCGCTTAACATCAACCAAAGGTGACCCAAAGCCTCCCTTAGGAAACAGCCCCAGACGGCCCAAATGTTTTGATACCGGATGGGATGTAAGCTTTGAAGGGCGCCGCACCCTTTGGTAAAACCAAGATCACAGTAACAGCGTCACAAACGGGATCGGCTCGATGGCCTGCTCGTGAACAACAGGTCCGAGGGGGAGCGACGAATTCTCTGGTTGATATAGAGCACACGCGATTGCCGGGTTGGACCGTCTCGCTCGCGACGTACCTCGGTATCGGTGCGGCATTGCTGATAGCGCCTGCCGCAGCCCAGCAATTGTCTTCTTCAATCCTGGAAGAAGTCGTCGTCACGGCGACGAAGAAAAACATCGAAGAAACCGTCCACGACGTACCGCTCGCGCTTACGGCCTATGGGGCCGATCAGCTCAACGCGCTGCACGTACGCGATCTCGCCGATCTTTCGTTTTCCATGCCGAACGTTCAGCTCGACGATATCGCCACGTTCAAAGGTGTCGCTAATTTCTCCATACGCGGGCTTGGTATCAACAGCTCTATCCCATCGATCGATCCGACGGTCGGCGTGTTCGTCGACGGCATGTATATGGGTGTTACCTCCGGTGTGTTGATGGACATGTTCGACCTCGAAAGTGTCGAAGTGCTGCGCGGACCGCAGGGACTGCTGTTTGGCCGTAACGTTACAGGCGGCGCGGTCGTGATCAATACCAAGGATCCTGTCGACGCGTTCGCATTTTCGGTTAAGACCGGGATCGAAGGCCGCCTCGAGGAGCGAACCGGTGCGAGTTATTACGCGATGACATCGGTGACCGGCCCCGTGGTGGAAGATCTCTCAGCGAGGCTTTCAATGTACATGAACATCGATGAAGGCTGGCACGAGAACCTGTTTGACGGGCGCGATTTCGGCGAAGTGGAGAACTATATTGCCCGTCCCTCGCTACGATGGACGCCAACACAGGCTATCGAGCTGTTGGTCAAATACGAACACGGCAAGCTCGATGCGGACGGCCCGGCGGCTCAAAATACGGTCTTGTTCGATACCGGCGAATTCGACTTCTCGATCGATGAGCGAGGATTCTCTGATAACGGCTGGGACCAGGTCATCGTCGAAGCAAACTGGGACGTCGCTTTCGGCGACGGCACCCTGACAAACATTTTTGGCTGGCGCGATTCTGAATTCAGTGGGCTTGTGGATGTCGACGGGACGCCAACTTTTCTGTTTCACGCCACGGCGCGAAGCGAGCAGGAACAGTACAGCAACGAATTCCGCTATGCGGGCCGTTTCGGGGGCGTTTTAGCGCTCACGGGTGGTGTCTATTATTTCACCCAGGATATTGCTTACCAGGAAACGCGCTCCTTGCCGGCGACGCTGGCTTCATTGGGTTTCGCGACGGTATTTGAAGGCGGGGGCGTGCAAGATCACGACACCTGGGGCGTATTCCTTACGTTCGACTATGATTTCACGGATGCCTTCACCCTGACCTTCGGCGGACGTTACACCGAAGAAGACAAGTCCGTGCAGATAGCGTCGCTGAACGCGAACGTTGTGCCACTGCCGGCGGATAACCTCGCATCGGGTAGAGCCGTGAGACCCTTCGTGGCCTGCGACGTAATCGGTGACGCGTGCCCCTTCGACTTCGTCGATGAGGACAACTGGGACTCGTTCACACCGAAGGTCGGCCTCCAATGGCGGCCGAACGACGCTATCCAGGCCTACGCGCACTGGACGAAAGGCTTTCGATCCGGCGGTTACAACGTGCGCAACACCGATCCCAGCATTGGCCCCGGCCCCTTCGATCAGGAAGAACAGGATGCCTACGAAGCTGGGATCAAGTACCGCACCCCCGATGGCCGGGTCAACTCAAACATCGCGCTTTACTGGAACGACATTGATGACATGCAGCGCGAAATCAATACGCCAGGGCTGGCGGGTGTCGTCCAGGTGATCCGCAATACGGCCGAGGCAACGATCCGGGGTTTCGAGGTCGACGCCCTGTTTTCCACCTCGGAAAACGTCGCCATCAATTTCTTCGTCGGCTACACGGACGGTCAGTATGACAAAGTCCGCTTCGATCTTAACGGCGATGGCGTGCTCGACCGACGCGACGAAGATCTCGACATTCCGCGGCTCTCTCCGTGGAGCTACGGTGCGGGCTTCCTCCGTGGAGCTACGGTGCGGGCTTCGTGTACACGCGGCAGACTCCGCTTGGCATCGCTTCGGTGCGCTTGGATTTTTCGCACCGCGACGAAGCGGCTTTCACGGACAACAATATTGGCCAGCTCCGGGACATGGACCGCCTCGACTTCGGTGTGTCGCTGTCCTCACCGGACTGGAGGTACTCCAGCGCGCAGCAATGGACCGGCCGGATCTACGGTAAGAACATGCTGGACGAAGTCGCGGTAGGCGGCGACTGGAGTTGACCCGCTTTCGTGGATACCTGACCCTTTTAGAAGGAGGATTCCACGATGCCCAAAACACGAACTGCCTATCCACCGGCCTTCCGGCAACAGATGATCGAACTGGTACGGGCGGGCCGCAGCCCGGAAGACCTTGCACGCGAGTTTGAGCCGACCGCACAGACCGTACGCAACTGGGTCGCGCAGGCCGACCGTGATGAAGGTCGCCGCAACGACGGTCTGACCACCGTCGAACGCGAAGAACTGCGGCGTCTGCGTCGGGAGAATCGGCGGCTACGTGAGGAACGGGAGATCCTTTCAAAAGCCACGGCCTGGTTCGCTCGGGAGACCGATTCGAGGAAATCTTCGAGTTCATGAAAGTGAATCAGGCCACCTACCGGATCGCGCCGATGTGCCGGCTACTCGGTGTCTCCCCGAGTGGCTACTACGCGTGTCGGACACGTGAACCCTCAGCGCGGTCGAAGCGCGACGCGCAACTCAAGGCACGTATCCAGGCCATCCACAGCTGGAGTCGAGGCACCTATGGGGCACCGCGTATTCACGCCGAGCTCGCGGATGAGGGGGCGCACGTGGGTCGCAAGCGCGTCGCCAGGCTGCTGCGTGAATTGGGTTTGGCCGGGGTGAGTCGACGCAAAAGGACGCGCACGACACGCCGCGATCACGATGCCCACCCGGCGCCGGATCTGGTCGAGCGTCACTTCGTGGCTTCGCGGCCGGACGCACTGTGGGTTGCTGACGTGACCTACGTGCCGACGTGGGCGGGGTTCGTGTATCTGGCGGTTGTCGTCGATGCATTCAGTCGGCGCGTCGTAGGCTGGTCGATGGCGACGCATCTGCGCACTGAGCTCGTGCTCGAGGCGCTCAATATGGCGCTATGGCAGCGTCGACCGAAGAATGTGATCCATCACAGTGACCAGGGCTGTCAGTACACTTCGTTCGCCTTCGGCAAGCGCTGCCGGTTAATGGGTGTACAACCGTCGATGGGATCGGTCGGCGATTGCTACGATAACGCGATGGCCGAGAGCTTCTTCGCGACGCTCGAATGCGAACTCATCGACCGCCACAGTTTCAAGACGCAGGCCGAAGCGAAGATGGCGATCTTCGAGTTCATCGAAGGCTGGTACAACCCGCACCGTCGTCACTCATCCCTCGGTCAGCAATCACCGCTAAACTATGAAAATAATTATCAACAGGCTGCTTGAAACCCAAGCGCTATACCGTCCACGGAAACGGGGCAACTCCAGATGGTGGTTTGGGCGTCACGAGAGCAGCTTCATGGCGGGTGGTGTCGGTTTCATCGGTTTTGCCGGTTACGAACGGGGCGGTCGCCGAAAGTGTCACGGCAAAAAGCCATCAGTAACAGGCTTGCCGACCAGACGAACCAGCTGCTGGCAAGCAGTTGAGCACAGCACCCGTGACCTCGACCCGGTGTCCATAAAGCGGTTTTACCACTGGCTTGCTAGGCAACCTGGGTATCAGTCGCCATTGTGATATTGCATAGACTGACTCCTTCGATGGGTCGGAGCCGGATGTGCGCGTAGCGACGGCGAAGCGCAAGCAATTTGCCCGGCCTCGGACTGGGTGATGTACCACATCACCACAGAATCTGCGGATGGGGCTATCGAGCGCCGCAATCGCGCTACAGCTTCGATGAGGCTGAAGCCTATTGATCTCATTGGTGGCTGCGTCAATCACGATACGTGGGTGGCTAAGACCCAGTACAGTTCTTGTTTGATGCCTGAGTTCAGGGAGTCAAACGACGCCCAGTCCATGTACGACCTCATCCGCACCGCGCTGGACAAGACCTATTCCTTTTCATCACGGAAATTTGAACACGAATGCGCGTTTGAGCACGCCTCTTGCACCCGCCTGCGGTAAAGCAACCTCACAGCGTAGCGCTGCCTGCGGGATCCGACGCACGCGCACCGCGACTTGATGGTGAAGGAAGCGTTGCGAACAGAGACACCAGGTGAATCTTAATTCCCAGGCCCGTCGGGATGCGCTTTCAAAGCCGGACCGTCGCTGGCCGCTTCAAGGATGTTTGGTCGGCTGCAATGATTGGACATACTTATTGAGGCCTACGTGGCGGGGGTGTTGCCGTCACGCACGACCGTCAGGAAGCGGGCGGATAGGACCGCGGCAACGATCAAATCGGGGGCTAATCGGGGGACCAATAATTATTTAAATGAGTAAATGATCTATTAATCAATATGTTAACTTTTAAGTTTGGCGGAGAGAGAGGGATTCGAACCCTCGATACGCTTTTAACGTATACACACTTTCCAGGCGTGCGCCTTCAACCACTCGGCCACCTCTCCGTATCTGCTTGGTCTCGTGCCTGCCATCCATGGCCGATACTCTTATACCCAGAGTTTAACCCCAGCCAGTACGCGACCGAACGGGATCGGATTGTACTGCTTTACAGGTTCTTAGAGGAACGGACGGCCACTGTCAGGCGGCGTCTTGGTTCTGGTGGCGGGTGAGATTTTGCAGGATTTCGACTTCGCCTTGGGTGAGGTCGCAGATTTCGGTGACCTCTGATAAAGCCCAGCCGTTTTCGAGGAGCTTCAAGGCGTGTTTGATGGCGACCTCGTTTTCGTCGCCCGCTGGCGCGCTATCGATTTGTTTCTGCATGGCACGTTGCGCGCGTTCGTTTTCGCCCAGGCGCTCGCCAATCCGGCGGGAGCATTCGAGGAGTGCCGTCAGATGTTGGTTCAATCTCTGGCTGTTTTTGCGCTGCTCGGTCATTGCGGCTTCGAGCCGCCGCATGAGGCGCGATTGACGGATCTGCCATACGGCAAGTACTGCCACGGCGAGTGCGACTGTGGACACGAGAATTTCCGGGAGCGTGTAGATCATATTCAGGCGTAGGTATCGATTCCAGGCTCGTTGTCTTCGCGACCGTCACGGTCTTCGCGCCTGCGGCGCTTGGGGGCTTCATCTCGCCGCTGACTGTCCTGCCGTTCGACCTTCCTGGCGGGAGCGACGGGCGGCATGGGATTAGTGGGCTTGATCTCCATGGCGATCTGCGATGCTCCGATCACGCCACCCCGATTGCGTTGAATTCGCCTAAGCAGTCTTGCTGTTTGCTCACAGATTCGACGTTCATATGCGGCCTCGACGAAATGGGCGAGGCGTCAAAATCCGGTCATGCACCCCGGCTTGAATGTTACCAAGGCATTCTCCGTGCCAGCTTGGAGAATCCACGGTCGACCGCCCGCCTCACAGCGAGATCGCTTCGGGCCCGGGCAATCCCGTCACCCGCTGCAGCGTCCTGAGCGGCAATTCTTCCACGGCGTCGCGGCGCGCGGCGGCAAGCGTGGCGCTCGCATCAGGTACCTGCTTGTGCTTGGCAATGGCGATGACTACCCGTCGATTTTTGCGGCGACCATCGCGGGTCGCGTTGTCGGCGACCGGGTGCAACTCACCAAAACCAGTCGCGGACATGCGTTGCGGCTCGACGCCAGCCTGCGCGAACGCTGCCACCACATTCGCGGCGCGTGCGGCCGACAATTCCCAGTTGGAGCCGTAAATACCGCCGGTCAACGAGATGTCGTCGGTGAAACCTTCGACTCGCACGGGCGTATCGGTCGCCTGGATCAAGTCCGCGACCTGCTTGATCAGTTCCGCTGCCTCGCGACTGAGCCGCCCCTGACCGGTTTCGAACATGAACTCACTATCAAGCTCGACCTCCGTCCAGTTTTCACTGTCCCGAACGTTGACCTGCTTCATTTCGATCGCGCCCTTCAGGATCTGCTCGACTTTGCGCGCGAGCTGATCGGAGCGCAGATCCCGGGAGTCGATCTCGGCCACCGGCACGGGAAAGTCGTCCAGTGCCACAAACTCCTGCATGCGCGACGGCGACCCTCCCTCGTCCGCTCCGGGATACCGATAGAGGCCGGGCATACCGCCACCCAGGTCGACGGGCGCGGGCAATGGAGATTCGTCGTGGAAAACCGTGGCCATCGATTCCGACAGCACCCTGAACTTGCCGTCGTTGACCGAGGAAATGGAGTACATGACGACGAAGAACGCGAATAGGAGTGTGATGAAGTCTGCGTACGACAGGATCCAGCGGTCCGAAATTTCTCCTTCGTCAATCGCGGCCGCTGAGAGACGCCTACGCACTCGTCTCGCGTGCAGACTCACTAAACCACCAACCCCTGCAAGCGTGCTTCGACGACGCGTGGGTTTTCGCCATCGGCGATCGCGCAGATTCCGATGGCAATGAGTTCCTGCAGGCGCGACTCTTCACGAACGATGGCCTTGAGTTTGTTAGCGGCGGGGATGAACACGAGGTTGGCGAGGCCGACGCCGTAGACGGTCGCGACGAACGCGACCGCGATACCCTCGCCCAGCATCGAAGGATCAGCAAGATTGTCCATGACCTGGATCAGGCCCATGACGGCGCCGAGGATCCCGAACGTGGGCGCGTAGCCGCCGATGCCATCGAGCACTTTCGCCGAGTCCAGATCGCGGCGCTCGCGCGCCAGGCTGTCGAGTTCGAGCGTGTCGCGAATGATATCGGGCTCATTGCCGTCGATTACAAGCTGCAGGCCCTTGCGCGCATAGTCGTCACCGACGGATTCGACGATGTTCTCGAGACCGAGCAGGCCTTCGCGGCGGGCGAGGCGCGCCCAGTCCACAATTTCCCGCAGCATCGCCTCGGGCCGGAGTGCGGGAGGATGCACGATCCAAGCCAGCATCATCAACGCGCGTACGAAGATGGGCATGGGCGATTGCAGCATCGTTGCGCCGAGGCTACCGCCGACGACGATCAAGCCCGCCGGTCCGTTGACCAGCGTCGAAATCTGACCGCCCTCGAGGTGCTGACCGATCAATACGGCGCAGAAGGCAATCATGATGCCCGTCAAGCTGAGTGTGTCGATCCTGTGCATGCGTATCATCGTTGTTCGCGCCGAGTTGACACGGGTCCCGGCCGGCACCGGCTCCCGGCCGTACCAGCCCGGGCACACTGCCTATCCCTGGTAGGTATAGCGGCCGATTACAGGAAAACTGACGGGTGACGTAGCCGGCTCGGTGAGCCGGCGCAGCTTCAAACCGCGCATTCGAGCGGGGAAAAGATCGCTTCGATCTTCCGTCCGAGTTCGCTAGCGGAGAATGGCTTGTCAATGCATGCGTTCGCACCTATTTTTCTCGCCAAACGCGACTGTTCGCCGCCCGCTTCGCCCGTCATCATGAGGGCAGGCACATTGGCGGTGTTCGGATCCGAACGCATTCTTCGAATTAGTTCAATGCCGCCCACCTGCGGCATGATGGAATCGGTGATGACAATATCGAAGCGGGCATGGCTCAGTTCGGCGAGGGCCGATCGGCCGTCGTCGGCCAGCTTGATATGGAAAAATCCCAGGTCACGCAACAGGTCTTCCACGCGCATGCGCATTATCAGTGAATCGTCGACCAGAAGAATTCGTATGCCTTTGTTCACGAACACCTCGCCTGTCAACGATGGGATGGCCCTAAGCGCCGTCGCCGCCCGTCATCTCAACGCGTCCATTCGACCATGCGCGATTTGAGCCGGATCAGCGCCTGTGAATGGATCTGGCACACGCGCGATTCGCTGACGCCCAGTACGTCGCCGGTCTCCCGCAAATTCAGTTCTTCCTTGTAGTAAAGCGACATCACCAGGCGTTCTCGCTCGGGTAGTCCTGCAATCGCCTCGGCCAGCGCCTCCTTGAAGAGATCGTTCTGCACGTTCTCCAAGGGCTCGGGAAACTTCACGGTCAGGCTTTCGGTCATACCCTCCTCACCCGCAGGCAGGTTTTCAAAACTGAACACACGATAGCCCGTCGCGTCCTGGAGCGTGTGGTAATAGTCATCGAGCGACATGCCAACGTGCTCCGCCACTTCAGCGTCGCGGGCGTCGCGCCCGAACTGGGCTTCGATGTCGGCGACTGCCTTGGTGATCGCGCGGACCTTGCGGTGTAGCGAACGGGGCGCCCAGTCTCCTTTACGGATCTCGTCCAACATGGCGCCGCGGATACGAATACCGGCGTAGGTCTCGAAGCTGGCGCCCTGGGTCGGATCATAGTTTCGCGCGGCTTCAAGCAGCCCGATCATGCCGGATTGGATCAAGTCGTCCACCTGCACCGTCGGCGGCAAACGGGTCATCAGATGATAGGCAATGCGCTTGACCAGCGGCGCATACTCATCCACCACCTCATTCTGGCTACGCGATGAGATGTCGGAATTCGCTGTCCTCTTATAGGCCGCGATGTCTTTCATACCTGGGCCACCCTCCCACGCGATTCCGAGCGGACTACCCGTTCCACGAAGAACTCCAGGTGGCCGCTCGCCCCGCGAGGTATAGGCCAGTTATCGGTCGTGCTTGCCAGATTCTTGAATGCGAGCGCCGATTTGCTGGCTGGATACGCCTTGATCACGCACTGACGGCGGCGCATGGCTGCTCCGACCACAGCGTCAAAGGGTATCCGGCCGGCAAAATCCAGGCTCACGTCGAGATAGCGATCGGTCACTTCGACCAATCGCTGATAGAGCTGCATCGCCACGGCTTCGTGGCGTGCCATGTTCACGAGGACGCGAAACCGCTGCCGCCCGGTCCGCTGGTTCAGGACCTTGATCGTGGCGTAGGCGTCGGTGATCGACGCCGGGTCGTCACACACCACGACCAGCACTTCCTGCGAAGCGTCGCAAAATTGCAAAGTGTTCGAGGCAATCCCCGCAGCTGTATCGACAATCATGAAATCGGCCGTCTGTTCGAGCTGTCCGAAGGCGCCCAACAGGCCGGCGCGTTCGAAATCCGTCAGTTCCGCCATGCGTTGTATGCCCGACGCCGCAGGAACGATACCGATGCCCTCGGGACCATAAACGATGATATCAGCGAGTGCGCACTTGCCTTCGATAACATCCGAGAGTGTCCGCTGGGGCGACAGGCCGAGCAGTACGTCGACGTTGGCAAGACCGAGATCGGCGTCGAGCAACATGACTTCATGGCCTAATTCGCCGAGCGCGACGGCGAGGTTGATCGAAACCGTGGTCTTGCCGACGCCGCCCTTACCACTGGTGACTGCGATCACGCGGGTCGGCGTAGCGCTGCCGTGCCGGTGGGGATGATCGCGCGTCATTCGGAAAACGCCTGTTCGAGTACGGTCCGGTCGCGCGGTACCGGCGCTGTCTTGGCCAACTCGACCGCGCGTTTCAGCAGCCCGTGGCTATCGGCGATATCGAGATCATCCGGGACGCGTTGACCCGCACTCGTATAGGCCAGCGGCAGGCCGGATTCAACGATGGCCGAGAGCGGCGGACCGAGGGTTGCGGCTTCGTCGATCTTGGTCAGAATACATCCCGACAGCAGGTGGTTCTCTGTCGCCCTCAACAGTTTCGTCGCGGCCAGATAGTCGGTCGTCGCAGACAACACCTTGTAAAGGTGAATTCCCGCATCGAGACCTTCCAGATTGGCCGCGAGGCCGGTGTAGCGCGCATCGTCCGGCGCAGCGCCGGGCGTATCGATCAGGACCAGTCTGCGGCGTTCGAGATCGCTCAAAAGTGTCGCGAGTTCGTCGGTATCGCGCGCAAAGTAAACCGCAGTGCCGATCAACCGACCAAAGGCCTTGAGCTGCTGATGGGCGCCGAGTCGCCGATCGTCCATCGAAATCAGTGCGACGTTTGCCGCACCGTATTCAATGGCGTATCGCGCCGCGAGTTTGGTGGCGATGGTGCTCTTGCCGACACCTGTCGGTCCGAGCAGGGCGATCTTGCCGCCGTGACGGATGATCGGATCATCGAGCGCTTTCATACGAACGATCAGTGTGGCGAGTACGCGGTGCCAGCCGGCGCGGTAATCAATTTCGTCCGGTACTTCCGCCACCAGCGAACGCGCGAGGTGCGGACAGATTCCCAACTGAATCAGTACGCGCAGCAAGCGGGCCCGCAAGGGGTGTCGATTACCAAATTCCGACCATGCGAGGCCGGACAATTGCGTCTCGAGCAGGCCCTTCAGATTGTTGAGTTCAACACGCATTTGCTCGACCGTACCGGCATCCGTCCACAGATAATCACGGGTGTCGGCGTCCGGCGGCAACAACGGTATGGCCTCCTGGGCTTTTTCACCGGCTTCTTGCGGCAGGACCGCGGTGTCGGCCACATCACTCCCGCGCGTACGGGTGCCGGGCTGTTCGGCCAGGCGCGCGGCTTCCTGCTCCGTCAGCTCGTCGCCGGTGATAAGTTCGACGCCACCGTCGACCTTGCGGTTCGACAGGATCAATACGTCCGCGCCCTGCGCTTGCTTGATCATGTCGAGCGCGGAGCGCATGTTCGAGGCAAAATAGCGTTTGACCTTCATCCCTTGCTCTCCCTTTGTCGGAAATGCTCCATCTTCATGGCTTTAATGACGATATGCGCCATCGGCCCACCGGCCTCAAGCCGCCCCTTCGTCGCTCAACGCCGCATCGCCGACGGTCGCGACGATCCGAATCTGTGTGTCGCTCGGGATCTCATTGAACCCGACGACGTTTAAGCTCTTGATCGCGGCACGCGTAAACCGTGCGAGAAATTCGCGCAGGCCATCGGCAACCAACAAAACGGAGGGCTGTCCGGCAAGTTCGCGTGCTTCGTGCGCTTCGCGCAGGGCGGTGAGCAGCCGGTTCGCGAGGTTGGGCTCGACGGCCATGGCCCCGCTCGTCATCGTTTCCATCGACTGCTGCAAGAGCCGCTCCAGTGAAAAATCGAGCGTGATCACGGGCAGTTCGCCGCCGAGGCCGTTGATCTGCTGCACGATAAGCCGGCCCAGTGACGCGCGTACGAGTCCGGTCAGGGTGATGGTGTCGGTGGTCTGCGGTCCGTGTTCGGCCAGCACTTCGAGAATGGTGCGGATGTCGCGCACCGGGATTTGCTCGGCCAGCAGGTTTTGCAGCACTTTCACGACAACGCTCAAAGGCAGCACCTTAGGCACCAGATCTTCGACCAGTTTCGGATTCGTACGGGTGAGCCCATCGAGCAGTTTCTGCGCCTCGTCGTGTCCAAGTAACGCGCAGGCGTGTTCCTGGATGATCTGGCTCAAATGGGTCGCAATAACGGTACTCGCGTCGACCACGGTGTAGCCCAGCGACTGCGCCTGCTCGCGCTGGTCCTCCCCGATCCAGACGGCGTCGAGATCAAACACGGGGTCGCGTGTTACCGTGCCCTTGAGTTCGCCGTAGACCTCACCGGGGTTGATCGCGAGTTCCTTGTCCATCTGCACCACCGACTGACCGATCACCGCGCCGTGAATCGACAAGCGATAGGTGCTCGGCTCGAGATCCAGGTTGTCCCGAATATGCACCGCCGGAATGAGAAAGCCGAGTTCCTGTGACAGTTTCTTGCGCACGCCGCGAAGCCGCCCGAGTAATTGACCGTTTTGCTCGCGATCGACCAGCGGAATGAGGCGGTAGCCGACTTCGAGGCCGAACGTAGCCGATGACATCGGTCGGCAGTACGTCGTCCCAGCTAAGCTCGATCGTCTCCGGCAACGGCGGCGCGGGCGGCTGCAGTTCGGCCGCGACGGCGCGCTCCTTGTTGCGTTCGTTTATCCACCAGGCGCCCGCGAGAGCGCCGACGGCCATGAGTAGAAAGGGAACGTTGGGCATGCCCGGAATGACCCCCATGACCCCGAGCACGCCGCCGGTTACTGCCAGGCCCTTGGGACGGTCGAAAAGCTGGGTGAGAACCTGCTCGCCGACGTCGTGTTCGGTCGATACGCGTGTGAGCATGATCGCCGCGGCCGTCGCCAGCAGCAGCGAAGGGATCTGAGCGACCAAGCCGTCGCCGATGGTGAGTAGAGTAAAGACGCGAACGGCTTCTCCCAGCGGCATCCCGTGCTGCACGGTGCCGATCACGAGGCCGCCCAAGATGTTGATGAACAGGATGAGGATGCCGGCAATGGCGTCGCCACGGACGAACTTGCTGGCCCCGTCCATGGCGCCGTAGAAATCGGCCTCTTGCGCCACTTCCTGCCGGCGCAGCTTCGCTTCTTCCTGGTTGACGATGCCGGCGTTGAGATCCGCGTCGATCGCCATCTGCTTGCCCGGCATCGAGTCCAGAGTGAATCGCGCACTGACTTCCGCAATACGGCCCGCGCCCTTGGTGACCACCACGAAATTGATGATCACCAGGATCGCGAAAACGACGAAACCGACCGCGTAGTTACCGCCGACGACGAAGTCGCCAAAGGCGCGGATCACCTGCCCCGCGGCGTCGGTGCCGGTGTGGCCGTTCAGCAGGACGATCCGCGTCGAAGCGACGTTGAGCGACAGGCGCAACAAGGTGGCGATCAGGAGCAGGGTCGGGAACACGGCGAAATCGAGCGGCCGCTTGCTGTAGATGCCAGCCAGCAGCACCACCAGCGCAAGCGAGATATTGAAAGTGAACAAGATGTCCAGCAGAAACGGCGGCAGCGGGATCACCATCATGGCCAGCATGGCCATCAGCAGGAGCGGCGCACCGACACCCCAGCGCTGAATATTGCTCAGCAAATTGATTACCGGTCCGTTGTTCACAAGGGTGGTGGCCATGTCGCTGCCGTTTAGGGAACCTCTGAATAAGTCATGGTGCGTCTGAATGGTTCGTGAAATTGTGCAGATCAAGGCACGAATCGCCGGCCATAGCGGGGACTATGGACAAGGTTCGTAACGCCGAGCTGCGCGATTTCATGGGCAAGGCAGATGGGCCATGACTTATTCAGAGGTTCCTTAGTATTCAAAGTCCGCCGGGATCGGCAGATCCTCGGGTAAGGACCGATCCACGACACCGGCACGCAGCTGAAACACGTAGGCAAGCACCCTGGCGACGGCCAGGTAGAGCCCCGCAGGGATCTCGCGATTGATCTTCGTCGTGTGATAGAGCGCTCGCGCGAGTGGTGGAGCCGACATGATGGTCACATCGTGTGCCTGCGCAACGTCGCGAATGTTCTGCGCGACTTCTTCCACCCCCTTGGCGACAACGACAGGCGCGCGCATGGTATCGACATCGAATTTGAGCGCCACCGCGAAATGCTCCGGGTTGGTCACCACCACATCGGCGTTCGGCACGTCTTCCATCATGCGGCGGCGTGCGATTTCCTGCTGGAGAGCACGCACCCGCGCCTTGAGTTCCGGCGCGCCATCCGTTTCCTTTAATTCGTCCTTGAGCTGCTGGCGCGACATGCGCATCTGTTTGTTGTGCTGCCACAATTGAAACGGCACGTCGACGAGCGCAATGAAGATGGTTGCGGAGCTGACGATCACGAAAGTCATAAACAGGATCTGCGCGCCCGCCGCCAGGCTCGAAGACACGTCGCCGCGACTGAGGCCGAGAATGGCATCCCGTTTCACGTAGAGTACGAGCACCGCGAAACCGAGAATCAGAACGAATTTGGCAAATGCCTTGATGCCTTCCATCAATCCTTTGGGCCCAAACACCCTCTTCAATCCCTTGATCGGATCGAGGCGCTCGAATTTGGGCTGCATGGCCTCTGCGCTCAGAGTCCACCCGCCGAGAGCCAGCGGCGCGGTGAGTGAAACCGCCGCCGCCATTGCCAGCAGCGGCCCAATCGCGATCAATGCGGTCTGGATCAGTTCGACCAGGCGCCTCGGCAACAGGTGCGGCGCGAAGACTTCCTCGTGCGACAACTGAAAGCTTGCGGTCATGACGTCGCTCAAGCCGGTCAGGAGGTGTCCGCCGCTGAAAAAAAGTGCGAGCGCGCCACCCAGCAGGATGAACATGGTCGAGAGTTCTCGCGAGCGGGCGATCTGCCCCTTCTTGCGGGCATCCTCCAACCGTTTCGGTGTCGGTTGCTCGGTGCGTTCCTGGCTGTCCTGGTTTTCTGCCATGTCACGGTGCTGCCAGTACCAGGCGGATAGTCTCGAGCGCCGAAACGAACAATGAACGCGCTACTCCGGGCAGTGAATCGAGCGAAAGGAAGACGAGTATCACCCCAAAAAAGATCATGACGGGGAAACCTACGGCGAAGATATTGAGCTGCGGTGCAGCGCGGGCCATGACCCCGAGTCCGAAATTGATCGCCAGCAGTGCGACCAGAATCGGGAGCCCGAGCAGCAACGCTGTGGCGATCAGATCAGCCGACCACTCGATGACGATCCCCGCGCCGGCCTGGGTGATCCCGGCCGGCCCAATCGGCAGTACCTCGAAGCTCTCGGCCAGCAGGGCGATCAGCGCCAAATGTGCGTCCATCACGAAGAATAGCAAGGTCGCCAGGATGATATAGAACTGGGCGAGCACCGGGACCTGCGCGCCGGTCTGCGGATCGATCAGCGAGGCAAAGCCGAGGCCCATTTGCTGCGCCACGACCTGGCCCGCAAATTCGAACACGAAAAACAACAGGCGCATGACGAGCCCGATGGTGGCACCGACGACGATCTGGTGCGCGCCGGTCAACAGGCCTTCCGCGGCCAGCGGATCGATCCCTGCGGTGGGCGCGACCACCGGCGCCAGCACGCCGGTCAACGATAGCGCGAAGATCAGTCGTATGCGCATAGGCACCGCGCGCGTGCCAATGACGGGCGCGGTCATGGCGAATCCGGCGATGCGCATGAACGGCCACATCCAGCTTGCGAGCAGTTGCAACACGGTGGCTTCAGTGACGGCGATCAAGCTCCCCGCTCCATTGCCATCATCCGATGAGCCCCGGGATCGACTGGTAGAGCCTAACCGTGTAATCGGTCAACACCTTTATGATGAAAGGGCCGCCGAACATCAGTACGCCGACCGTGACCAGGAGCTTGGGGATAAAGCTCAGTGTCATCTCGTTGATCTGGGTGGCCGCCTGAAACAAGCTGATCAAAAGGCCGACTGCGAGTGCCGGACCGAGCAGCAAGCCCATGAGGACGATCGTCAGCTCGAGCGCCCGGTGACCGACGGTGATGACGGTTTCAGGCGTCATGCATAGAAACTCGCTGCGAGCATGCCCACGATCAAGGCCCAGCCGTCGACCAGCACGAACAGCATGATCTTGAACGGCAGCGAGATGATCAGCGGCGAGAGCATCATCATGCCCATCGACATCAGCACGCTTGCGACCACCAGGTCGATGATGAGAAAAGGAAGAAAGATCAAGAATCCAATTTGAAACGCCGTCTTGAGTTCACTCGTGATGAACGACGGCGCGAGCACCGAGAACGGCACGTCGTCCGGGCCCTGGTAAGGTTCGTCGCCGGCCAGTTCGGCAAAGAGCGCCAGATCGGATTCACGTGTTTGTTCGGTCATGAAATTCCGAACAGGTACTGCTGCGCGAGCAAGCGCCTCGCCGACTTTGAGCTCGTCCTCTAGGTACGGAGTCACCGCGTCGCGATGCACCTGGTCGAGCACCGGCGCCATGATGAAGAAGGTCATGAACATGGCGAGGCCGAGGAGTACCTGGTTGGACGGCGTTTGCGTCGTGCCCAGCGCCTGGCGCAGGATCGCAAGCACGATGATGATGCGTGTGAACGAAGTCATGGCGAGAACGATCGCCGGCAGCAGTGTCAAGGCGGTCATCAGAATGAGGACCTGCAGAGTCAGCGTGTAGGTCTGCGAGCCGTCGCCGTTGGTCGTCACGGATACCGCGTCGAATCCACTTTGCGCCGCGACGAGCCCGGGCAGGCTGAGACACAGGATCAAAACGATGGTTCGCGTCATGCGGCCGCGTCCGTATCGCCGCGCTCGACTCCGGCCAGCGTTTGCCCGAAATTCAATGGCTGTTCATCGGCGGGAAACGCGTGCAAGGTCGCGATGCGGCCGGGGCACATCCCGATCAGTACGCGGCGGTCGTCGACCTGGATCAGTAATAGCTTTTCGCGCGCGCCGAGCGACAAACCTTCGATGATGCGAATATGGCCGCTGCCCGGCGACCTCAGGCGATGCAGGCGCCGGGTCAGCCAGGCGACGGCGGCAATCAGCGCTAGGACGATCGCGAGCCCCGCCAAAACCTGCAGCGCCTGATCGGACCCCAGCCGAATGCCGCCATCAGCCCACGCGCATGGCGACGCTTGCGCAGTGGCAATCACGAGCGACCAGGAGCGGGCCGCTTTATGCCGTGAGGTTACGCACACAACGATCGCCGGTCACTGGAGTTTGCGCACGCGTTCCCGTGCGCTTACGACGTCCGTCAAGCGGATACCGAACTTCTCGTTGACCACCACGACCTCGCCGTGAGCAATGAGCGTACCGTTGACGAGCACGTCCAGCGGTTCGCCAGCCAGCCGATCGAGTTCGACGACCGAACCCCGATTAAATTGAAGGAGATTTCGAATTGGAATCAGCGTACTTCCAATCTCGACGGCGAGGGTAACCGAGATATCGAGAATATTGTCGAGGGCGCCGTCTTGCTGAGGGACGTCGTCAGGCACGAGATCGTCCATGGCGGCGGGCGCAACAGCGGCCGCTTCGTCATCGACCGCGGCTCCCTCCGCTGCCTTTGGGGCACTGTCGAGGCCATCATCATCGGGCGCAGGGGGCACCGCGTCATCGACCTGTTCATCGATGGTTGCCACTTCTGATTCACTCATTTGATTGCTCCGTAGGCATTATTCTCACAGTAGTTCACCGTGGAGAATGGGTTCGACGACTTTCAGCGCGACGTTGCCGCGTGCTGCGCCGTACGTAGCTCGAAATACCGGGATGTCGTCAACGCACGCGACGACGGTTTGAGGAAGTTCGATCGGGAAGATATCGCCGGGCTTAAAGTTTAGAACTTCGGCCAAGGTTAGTTCCGCATGAGTCAGGGTTGCATTGAGGTTGACCTTAGCGGACTTGATCTCTTCGCACAGGATCTCGCTCCAAAGTTCGTCTTTCTCGATCCCGTCGTTGTGCGCACCCGAATCGAGCAGATCGCGTATTGGTTCGACCATGGAGTAAGGCAAGACGATATGCATGAAACCCGAGCCGCCTTCGAGATCGATGTGAAAGTTTGAAACGAGTACGATCTCACTCGACGTAACGATGTTCGTGAACTGGGGATTGACCTCGGAATCGACGTACTCGAATTCGACCGGCATGATCGGCTCCCAAGCCTCGACGAGGTCCCGGAACACGATGTCGATGAACTTGCGGATGATACGCATTTCGGTGATCGTGAAATCACGACCTTCTGCACGGCCGCTGAAGCGTCCCTCACCACCGAAAAAGCAGTCGACAATCGAGAATACGAGTTTGGGGTTGCAGACGATCAGGCCGGGCCCCTTCAACGGCTTCATGTGAAAGAGATTCAGGTTGGAGGGCACTACCAGGGTCTGAACATATTCCCCGAACTTACTGAATTGCAGCCCTTCGAACGATATGCTAGGCGAACGTCGTACCATGTTCATCAAGCTCTGGCGTAGATCCCGCGCGAAACGTTCGTTAATCATCTCGAGGTTGGGCATGCGCCCGCGCACGATACGGTCCTGACTGGTGAAGTCGTATGTCTGCGCGTCTCCGGCGTCGACTGGCGCCTCTATTTCGGCGCCGACATCGCCGCTGTCGACCCCCGATAGAAGCGCGTCGATTTCATCCTGCGATAAGAGATCTGTGTCCGCCATCGACTCGACGCCTAGTGCATGACGAAGTTGGAAAAGTAGAGCTCGTCGACACCGGAGCTTCCGATGCGGGCCTCAAGTACGGCCTGGACCTCGGCGAGCGCCTGCGCGCGGAGTTGCTCCTTGCCCTCGTGGGGTATGAGGTTGTCATAGACCTGCCGGCTGAGGAGCAGTACCAGGCTGTTGCGGATGGCTGGCATGTGCAGCGCGACGGCTTCCTCCACATCCGGATCCGTCGTCGCCACCGACATTTCAGCCTTCAGAAATTTCGGCCGGTTGTTCTTATCAACCAGGTTGATGACGAACTCCGGATTGATATCGACGTAAATGAACTCGGGTTGCTTGGGTTCGTCCTGCGCTCCGGCTTCGGTATTCTCGTCACCGCCGCTGAGCGCCATCGAGACGCCGACGGCGGCGGCGATGATGATCAGGGTGGATGCCGCGATAATGATGATGAGCTTTTTTTTGCCGCCGCCAGTTTGCGGGGCTTGTTCGACGATCTCCTCGGCCATGGAAAGACTCCTCAAAACTGTCCGTGTCGAGAAGTGCAAACGGCATGCCAGTGTCGAGCATTGACGGTAGAAACGACGAGCGATGTGGGTGATGTACCGGCGCGGCACAGACGGGTCGTGAAATTCGTGCTGCTAGGTTGTTGATTTCGTGACTCAATCGCACCGCCTTCGGGTGCAACACGAAATCTGGAGTCAGAAAAACCGGTGC
Organism: Gammaproteobacteria bacterium; assembly: GCA_963662545.2. Taxonomy (GTDB): domain Bacteria; phylum Pseudomonadota; class Gammaproteobacteria; genus JAYYZW01. Next base: position 539,769 of record CAXXLL010000002.1, on the reverse strand, counting down.
GCGAATCCTTGTTTTTCAGCCGAGTCAGGAAGAGCGCCTGCGGATAGTCATGCCAAGTTCTTGACAGAATAGAGCCCTGTACGGCATCACGGTGACAGCTTTCCGTCAGTTCTTAATGTTAGACGAACTGGTCGATCAAGCCGAGTTTCATGCGGATACGCCCGCGGGCATCGTCGAGCGATGCAGCCCCCGTCGTGCCGGACATCGGGTCGTCGTCTCCGTCTGCAGGCACGGTGTGTCCGCGCCCCGGCGTCTCGGCGAAAACGCCGGCGTGACCCAGCGAGAGGCCGCTGTCGGCAAACAAAATTCGCAGGCGCGGCAGGGCATCTTCGAGCGCTTCGCGCGTCGCCGCGAGCGGTGAAATCAACCGCACGGTCGCTTCTTCCCCGGTCACCGTAACGTGCACGTCCACCGGTCCGAGTTCGGGCGGTGTTACTGCGATCCGTGCATGCTGCGCATTGTGGGTCAGCATCACAGAGATACTCTGACTCAGGCGTTCGGCAAATACCGCGGGCTGTTCAAGGGGCAGGGACGGAAGTTTGGCCGTTGTTCCATTCATCGTGCTCAGAAAGTCCAGGGGCTTATGCAGCGACGCGGGCGAGGTCGGATCCGAAGACGTATGGTAGGTCGTGGCAACACGGCCGTTTTCACCTCCCGTCTTGATCTCGACCAAGTCTTCGCGGTCGCGGCCACTGCCCGGTTCCGTCAGGGGCACGATGATGTTCAGACCTGAACTACGCGACGCGCCCAGACGCTTTCCAGCCATCTCTTTATTTGCCCGATCGATCGAAGATAAAGATGTCGAGTGGGCGCCGCGCGTCGAATTTGTGTGGTCGACCGCGACGACCTCCGTCGGTGGCCTTATCGCGCCGAGTGCCGCCGGTAGCAAAAAGGCAAGAGCCGGCCGCACGGGCGGCAAGACGTCACCGCCGTGCTCGTCGGGACCATCCCTTGCGAGCGGCGTATCGCTGTGCGGACGGCCCGCTACATCAATTTCGGCCGCGATCGAGGAAAATTCAGCAATGAAGACGCCAAATTCATTGATTTCAATGCCTTGCGCAACCGATAGCGAGCCGGAATGCAGCCCCTGCACGTCGTTTAGGCCCGGTATGACGATGGGTATTTGTTCCATAATGAATTCGATAACCAGCGGAGTTTTGCCGATGGTTACCGGGAGAGAGCAATCGTCGTGCCAGATTGTCGAGATTCAATCGAATCCCGTAGGGCGTGTGGAGAATTCTGCGTCCCGACGTAAAATCGTGACGTCACGCTCCAAGCGTGACACTCAACGAGGAGAATTACGCTGAATCAATCTTCGCACCTCCCCACGGCCACGCGTAAACGCATTCTGGTGACCGGCGGCGCCGGTTTTCTCGGATCACACCTGTGCGATAAGCTGATCGCACGCGGGCATGACGTGCTGTGCGTGGACAATTTCTATACGGGATCCAAGGACAACCTGATTCATTTGCTCAACAACCCGTTTTTCGAGTTGATGCGCCAAGACATCACGTTCCCACTATACGTCGAGGCTGATGAGATATATAACCTCGCGTGTCCGGCATCGCCCGTACATTATCAATTCGATCCCGTGCAAACGACCAAGACCAGCGTGCACGGCGCCATCAACATGCTGGGGCTCGCAAAACGGATCAAGGCACGAATTCTACAGGCGTCTACCAGCGAGATTTATGGTGACCCGGCTGTTCATCCGCAACCGGAAAGCTACTGGGGTCACACGAATCCGATCGGGCCGCGGGCCTGCTATGACGAAGGAAAGCGCTGCGCGGAGACGCTGTTCTTTGACTACCACCGCCAGCATTCAGTCCAAATCAAGGTAGCACGGATCTTCAACACCTACGGCCCGCGCATGCATCCGAATGACGGGCGCGTGGTTTCGAATTTCATCGTTCAAGCTCTGACGAATCAACCGATTACAATTTACGGTGACGGTTCTCAGACGCGCTCGTTCTGTTTTGTTGACGACTTGATAGCGGGGCTGACCAGTCTGATGGAATCGGGCCCCGAGATCACGGGTCCGGTCAACCTCGGTAATCCACACGAATTCACGATAATCGAACTTGCCGATATGATCGTTGAGATGACTGGATCGAAAACCAAGATTATCAACGAATCGCTGCCAACGGACGATCCCAAACAACGCCAGCCGGACATCACCCGCGCAAAAGAAATACTTGACTGGACACCGCGGGTCGAACTGCGCGAGGGTCTTGCCCGAACCATTCAGTACTTCGAGGATCTGATCTCACGATCGGGCGTGTCGTCTATCGGCGTCGCCAGAAACTGAACTTCCCTGAGCAACCGCCGTCGCCTTTGCAATTGGCGGGCCAACAGCCCGACGGAAATTACGCGTCATTCTTTACGTTTCGACGCCGCGCGGTCGTCCATTTCATGTTGTGTCACGTGATTCTCGCGCCGATCGTCTTGGCGTCGGGATCGATCGAAGACGTCGGCAAGCGCGCGGGCCCGACGTGATTTCTCGCGCCATACTGTCTGATCCGAATCGCATTCTCCCCCGGACCGAGTGACATGTTCCTCGAGCGCGGAGATGGTCCGCTCGAGCTGGCCGATGAACCGTTTCAGCTCACGCGCCGAATGAGCGCTCATTATCGCGGCTTTATGACCCAGCGTTTCGTTGTATTCACGTTGATAGTTCCGGAACTCTTCGAGGCGCTGCAGATCTTCGTCGTGTTTGCGGACCGAGTTCGACAGCCTTTGTGACGCGGTCTGCTCGGCGAGAACGGCCAGCTTCGTGATCCGTTTGAGACGTTGCGAGCGCGTCACGAGACAGTAGCAGCGGCGTCGATGACGTCGCCCCCGGTCACGCTCGCAAGTGCTGCCACTGCGGTATCGTAATCCACCGCTACTCGCATATCCTGGCTCAGAAATTCCATGATCGCAGGGCGCATGTCCACCGCAGTATCGAGTTCCACGCTGGTACCGTGCTGGTACGCGCCGACGCTGAACAGATCTGCGTTTTGTTCGTAAAGCGCATGGAAATAGCGCAACGCCTTGGCGTATTTCTGATGGGATTCTCCTGTAATCTGCGGCATCGTGCGGCTGATGGACGCTTCGATGTCGATCGCGGGATAGATCCCGCGTTCGGCCAGGCGTTGCGATAGTACGATGTGCCCGTCTAGTATCGCGCGGGCGGCTTCGGCGATGGGGTCGTTCGGGTCGTCCGCCTCGGTCAATACCGTGTAGATGGCCGTGATCGATCCTTGGCCGGCGAGTCCGGTACCGGCGCGTTCCACCAACTGTGGCAAGCGGGCAAAGACCGATGGTGGAAAACCGCGTGTCGCTGGTGGTTCACCGATGGTCAGAGCAATTTCACGTTGCGCCTGGGCGTAACGGGTGAGCGAATCCATGAGCAACAGCACGTGGCGTCCGGTGTCTCTGAAATATTCCGCGATACTCGTGGCGATAGCGGCGCAGTGGAGGCGCATCAGCGGCGGATTGTCGGCCGGCGTCGCGACCACGACCGACCGCGCGAGCCCTGCGGGTCCCAAGATCTGATCGATGAACTCCTTGACCTCCCGGCCACGCTCGCCGACGAGACCGACGACGATGACGTCGGCATCGGTGAATCGCGTCATCATGCCAAGCAAGACGCTCTTGCCGACGCCGCTCGGCGCGAATAGCCCCAGGCGCTGGCCACGTCCCACAGTGAGCAGAGCGTTGATGGATCGCACACCCACGTCCAGGCAATCGGTGATCAGCTCGCGCTCCAGCGGGTTCATCGTCTCGCCGTAGAGCGGGCGCTTGTGATCGAACTCGAGGGCGCCGCGGCCGTCTAGCGGTTGGCCCGAGCCATCCAGCACCCGACCCAAAAGCGCTTCGCCGACCCCGATTTCACCGGCTCCGCCGATCGGGATCACGCGTGCATTTGGAGCGAGCCCGTGCGGCGAACCCGTGGGCATCAAGAACAACCTCTCTCCGGAAAAGCCGACGACTTCGGCATCGACATCGGTGCCGTTGGGATTGAACACCCGGCAGCGATCACCGATGGCCGCCTGGCAGCCAACGGCTTCCAGGGTCAGTCCAATCATGCGCGACAACTTACCTTCGACGATCAAGGCCGGCGGTTCGCTCAGACGCTCGAAATAGGTCTTGAGCGGTGCGGTCCAGCGCTGCGCGTTGCTTGGTTGATTGGTCACGAGTTCGATTCGACTTTGTTCTCTTGCGGGCAAGGAGCTTTAGGCACCTCTGAATAAGTCATGGTGCATCTGAATGGTTCATGCAATGGTACAGATCAAGACACGAAGCGCCGGCCACAGCGGGGACTATGGGCAAGGTCCGTAACGTAAGGCGCCGCGATTTCATGGGCAAGGCAGATGGGCCATGACTTATTCAGAGGTTCCTTTATGCTTCGCGATCACTTTCGCGTTCGCCGCCGAACATCTTCGATGCTATCGCCGCCAGGCGGGTTTCCACCGAGGCGTCGATGCGTGATGTCTCCGTCTCGACAATACAACCCCCGCGCGCGATGAGGGGATCGGCCTCGAGACGCCAGTCGAGTGCATCGTTGCCAAGTGCCAGGGCTTCGCGCACCAGCTTCACATCCTCTGGATTGAGATGCAGGGTCGTACCCCGGCTGGCGACCGGCAGATGCTTGATGGTCTCGCGCACGACGGCGATCACTTCTCCGGGTTTGGCCTTGAGTTCACGGCGCACGAGATGCCGCGCGATCAAGAGCGCCAGGTTCGCAACGGATTCCACCAACTCGTGATCGAGTATGGCCAGCGGCGCGGACAGATCCTGCAGGATGCCGTCGAGTACGGCGATGCGCTGTTCGACGTCGGCCGCCGCCCGCTGCTCGCCGGCGGCGCAGCCGTCCTTTTCTCCGGCGGCGAAGCCTTCCGCATAGGCGTGCCGGTGCATGGCCTCCAGTTGCCGCGCCGTCGGCATACTCGCGCTGCCTTCGAACTCACCTTGGATCATGCCCTCGACGTTTGGCAGTTCGTACGCCGTCACCTCATCGATGCCTGAGCTCTCCGCCTCGTCAATCATTCGCTGGGCTCTGGAGTAAGTGACGAACGGATGTCAGGCGGTCCACACGGTCGGCGCAGAGCCGGCGCGGACGGTCGGCACACTAGATCATTTCCTCGCCGCCGCCGAGACTGATCTGGCCTTCATCGGCAAGCCGCCGGGCAATACCCAGGATTTCCTTCTGCGCCGCCTCAACTTCGGACACCTTCACCGGCCCCTTTGCCTCAAGATCGTCGCGCAGCATATCGCCTGCGCGCTGGGACATGTTGGCGAATATTTTTTCCTGAATGGAATCGTCGGTGCCCTTGAGCGCGAGTACGAGATTCTCGGTTGAGACCTCGCGCAGCAGCGCCTGGACACCGCGGTCGTCGATGTCCACGATGTTTTCGAAAGTGAACATGAGATCTTGAATTCGCTCTGCGAGATCGGCGTCGACTCCGACGATGTGATCGTTGATCTTCGCTTCGACGTCGCGCTCGACATAGTTCAGGATCTCTGCCGCGCATTTGACGCCGCCGAGCGTTGATTGACCGCTGGCCGCTCCGCCGCGTAGCTGAGATTCGAGCACGTCGTTCAATTCCTTCATTGCCGCAGGTTGGACGCCGTCCATCGTCGCGACCCGCAAGAGTAGGTCTGAACGCACGCTTTCGGAAAGTAAGCTTAGGACCTCGGCCGCCTGATCGCTGTCGAGATAGCTGAAGACGATGGCGATTATTTGCGGGTGCTCAAAGTTAATCAAATCAACGATAGTCCGAGCATCCATCCACTTGAGCGACTCAAAACCCTTGGTATGGCCGCCGAGCAGGATGCGATCGATCATGCCGCCGGCTTTGTCTTCGCCGAGCGCGTTCGTCAGTACGTTACGGATGTAGTCCTCCGTGCCGATACCGATACCGGTACTTTGCTTTACTGACTTCATAAAATCGATCATGGCGCTGTCGACGTTCTGTGGAGACACGACTTCGAGCCCGGACATTGCCGTACCGATTTTCTGCACTTCGCGCGGACCGAGATGCCTCATAACCTCGGCTGCGGCTCCCTCGCCGACTGTCATCAGGAAAATGGCCGCTTTCTGCGCGCCGTCCAGCCCCTTGGATTGTTCAGCCATTAATCTTCCTTTCGTGAATGAATGTTCAGTCTCCAACCCAGCCCTTGACTACTTGTGCTGCCACCTTGGGATCCTGGGAGACATATTGCTTGACCTGATCGAGGCTCGGTTCGCCCGCTCCCGACGGCAGTAGCGCCTGACCACTGCTCGCTTGCTCCGCATACGATAGCGCCGGCTTCATCGGTTGGGCGGCTTGTGCATCGCCACCTTGCGTGAGAGCGGTAAGGCCTGCCCCCGCACCACCGGCAAGCGCCGTCACGTGCATCGGTTTGGCCAGGAGAGATTTCATCGCCGGGCGAATCACGCCCAACAGGATGAACAGAGCGAATGCGCCGCCGAGGGCCTGCTTGCCGGCACTCAAGACCCAATCCTGTTTCCAAATGGGCAGCTCCGGTAATGGCTCCGGCGTTTCAGGCCTCAGAAAATCGGCGCTGGTAACGCTGACCGAGTCACCGCGTGTCGCATCGAAACCGATCGCTTCCTTAACCAGATGGGTCATGCGTGCGAGTTGCGCCTCGCTCAAGGGCTCGCTCTCCGGCGACGCACTCTGGGCCGCTGCCGTGCCTGCGGCGGGCGGCGGCGTCGGATTCCGAACAACGACCGCGACCGACAAGCGTCGCAGGCTACCAACGGCCGGCTTGGTATGGCTGATGGTGCGATCCAGTTCGTAATTACGCGTGGTCTGGTTACGGCGGTTGCTGGGCATCGGGGGCGGAGCGCCGGTGCCTTCTTCCACGTCGGTCGTCACTTCCGGGGCTGCAGCGACACTTGGGGGCTCATTGGTCAATGCGCCGGGAACACCCCCAACCGCGCTGCCTTGACGTTCTTCTACGAGCAGGCTTTCGCTGCGCACGGCCGGTAGATCCGGGTTGAAGCTTTCCCGCGTCTGCTCGGTAGCTGTAAAATCGAGGTCGGCCGTCACCTCGGCATGTACGCCATCAGTGCCTACCAGCGGCGCAAGGATCGCTTCGACGCGGTTGATGTACGATTTCTCCAGCCGGCGCGTGTATTCAAATCGCTTCGCCGTCAGGGCGAGATCGTCGGTACCGCCGTGAGCATCGGTCAACAGATTACCGCGCTGATCGATGACGGTAACGCCTCGCGTCGACAATCCGGGGACGGCGGCCGACACCATATGCACGATGGCAGCACTCTGGTGCGGTTCGAGCCGTCGCCCGTTGTACAGATCGACGATAACTGAAGCGGAGGGATCGCGGCGGGTGCGAGCGAACGCGGATTGCTTGGGTATTGCCAGATGCACGCGCGCTGAGCGCACATTATTGATGTGGGAGATCGAACGCGATAGCTCGCCTTCGACGGCGTGTTGATAACGCGCTTGTTCGAGGAACTGGCTGGTGCCGAAACCCTGATTCTCCTGCAGCATCTCGAATCCCATGTCCGCGCTCTTTGGTAGACCGGCCGATGCCAGTTTGAGACGAGCATCGTGCACACGCGCAGAATCGACGAGTATCACGCCGCCGCGGTGGTCCATGCGATACGCAATATCGTGGCTTTGCAGCGCTTCGACCACCTGGCTCAGGTCGCGATCGGGCAGATCGGTATAGAGCACCGCGAAGTTCGGCGTGCGCGCCCACGTAACAACGTAAAAGCCCAGCGCGACACTCGCCGCGAGGCCGATCATCACGCCGGCCTGCCGCAACAGGACCATGACGTGGGTTTGAGGGTCAGCGGCGACTACTTCAGCCATGGATTCGATTCGTGCCTTTAAAATGCCTTGGCGCCGATTAAATCGGCATATTCATGATGTCCTGGTAAGCCGCAACGAGGCGGTTGCGCACTTGGGTCGCGGCCTGGAACGAAACGTTGGCCTTTTGTATCGCCACCATCACCGCGGCCAGATCCATGCCCGGCTCACCGCGTTCGAAACTCTGCGTCATCCGGCCCGCTTCGGTTTGATTGGCATTGACGGCGTCGAGCGCTTGTTTCAACACCTGGTCGAAATCCGTACCTGAAACCTCGGCGGACCGTTTGATTTCTGTTCCGCGGGCCTCGTTGGCGAACGCGCGCATCTGCTCAAGCAATGCTTGTGAATCAATCGCACCTATCGACATGTTTCCTCCTCGATGACCAACGACCCGGGGGAAGGCTGCATCCGTCCCGCCCGCGGCCGCGGTTTCTACTCAGTGTCCCGGAATCGTAATACCCGCCTCACGCATGCGCGCAATCTTGTAGCGCAAGGTGCGCGGGCTAATCCCCAATTTGTCCGAAGCGAACTTGCGACTGCCGCGGCCCTCCTCAAGTGCGCCGAGGATCAATCGCCGTTCATGATCCTTAAGATCGGTACCGAGCGATTCAGCTTCGTCACAACCGGCCTCGCGGAAAGGCGCGCCTTCACTTGAATTCGTGACGGCGACGCCCTCGAAAATGAGATCGCACTCACCGATCTCGGTGGCCTGGCGCATGATGAGAGCGCGCTGCATGACGTTGTCGAGTTCGCGCACGTTACCCGGCCAGTCGTATTCGAATAGCCGCGCGCGTGCTTCCGGCGTCAGTTCGGGCGGCGTCTTTTTCGATTTTGCCACGGCCCGGTTAAGCATCGCCCTTGCCAAGGGGATGATGTCCGCGCGGCGTGCGCGCAACGGCGGCACGTCGATCGGCATGACGTTCAGGCGGTAATAGAGATCTTCGCGGAATCGGCCACCCGATACCTGGGCCCGCAGGTCGCTGTTGCAGGTCGCCACCACGCGGACATCGAGATCGATCAATCGCTGGCTGCCGAGGCGTTCGACCTGGCGTTCCTGCAGTACGCGCAGCAGCTTGGCCTGTAATCCCAGCGGCATTTCAGAAACTTCGTCCAGCAGCAGCGTTGAATCCTGCGCCTGTTCGAATTTTCCGAGGCAGGCCTTGTAGGCGCCCGTAAACGCGCCTTTTTCGTAGCCGAACAGGATGGCTTCGAGCATGTTTTCCGGAATGGCTGCACAATTGATCGCGACCGGTGTGGCTTGAGCGCGATTCGAATGGCGATGAATCGCCCGAAAGACGACCTCCTTACCGACGCCGCTCTCGCCGGTGATCATCACCGACGCATCCGATTCTGCAATTCGTCTAGCCAGCTCGAATACGCGCTTGCTGACTGGGTCTTCGGCCACGATATCGGTGTCATTCACCGCCGTAAGCCGGGGTAGCCATTCGTCAATGCGGCTGAGCAGCACTTCGGCCTCGAACGGTTTGATCAAATAATCGGTCGCACCTTCGCGCAGGGCGCTGACCGCACTTTGAATCGATTTGTAGGCGGTCATGAGCACCACCGGCAGGTTGCGATCGCGCTTCCTGATTTCGCGCAGTAAGGCATGACCATCCATGGGATCCATTTGAATGTCGCTGATCACGAGGTCGAACTGCGTGTGCGCCAAGGCATCGAGCGCGGCGCGACCGTGCGGCGCGCCCGATGCCTTGAGGCCCGCGATCACCGCCGTATCAATCAAGGCATCGCGTAAAGCATCGTCGTCTTCAACGATCAGGATATTGGTATTACCGCCGGACATGCTTTACCCCGCTTGTTGGAACCGGATGGTTTGGGGAACATCCGCGTGCGCGCCGCCGGGTGGCCGATGCGGCTCGTAAGGCGACGATATAGACGCGATCAACGGCAGGCGCATGATGAAACACGCGCCCGAGGTGGTCTCGACGTTCACGCAGAGTTCGCCCGCATGCGCCCGCGCAACGGATCGCGCGATCGACAAGCCGAGACCGGTCCCGTTCTTGCGGATCGAATGAAAGGGTTCGAAAATCTTTTCGTATTCACCGGGGTTCACCCCTGGCCCATTGTCTTCGAACATAATTTCAAGCGCGCCGGCCGAGGTGCGTGATCGGATGAGGATACGACCTCGTCCCTTGCACGCATGCCAGGCGTTGTCGATCAGATTGAGCGCTACGCTCGTCAAGGCCGCAACATTGGCGAAAACCGCACCTTCGTGCGCTTCCGGCTCGAAGCCAATATCAAACTCTTTGTAGTCGAATGCATCCGCAGCCGCTGATTCGATCGCGGTGAGTAGATCGGTATTCGTGATTTCCTCGACCTCGAGTTTGCCACCGCGGGCAAACAGCAGCATGTCGTCGACCAGTCGCTCGAGTTTGCGCAACGACTTCAGTGCGCGTTCAACGGTGCGATCCCGCTCGGCATCGGCGACCCCGCGGCGCTTGAGGTTACCCGTATTGAGCAGGGCTGCGGCGAGCGGCGTTCGGATCTGATGCGCCATCGCGGCCGCCATTTCCGTCTTCGCCGAGATCCGCTTGGAGTGGGCTAGTTGTTCCTGCAGGCGCCGCGTTTCCGTGACGTCCTTGAGCAGCAGAATTTGACCGGGTTCGCCGCTCAGTGCCTGGGTGGCGATGTTGACTCCGCGACCGTCCTTGAGCGAAATATCGTGACCATCGTCCCAACGCGGCGCGAACGCCCGTGCCACGACCAGGTTCCAGGATTCCCCCGGGACCAAGTCACCCAGGAGATCGGTCGCCGCCGGGTTGAACTCCTGCACGCGGCCGTGCTGATCGAGGACGACGACTCCGCCCGGCAAGGCTTCGAGAAGATTTTCGAGGCGCGCCGCCAGGCGTTCCTTCTCGGCAAACTCGCGAACCTGTTCCGCGCGCGAGGCGGAAAGTTCTGCGGTGAGGCTCGCTACTTGATGTTCCAGTTCACGGTAGAAGGCGGACAGTGTTTGCGAAGCGTCTTCGAATTCTGCGAATGCGTCGCAGAGCTGTTCGGCAGTATTCGTAGCTTGCGAGTTCATGCTCGATGTTGGCTTCACAAATTTTGCGCGTCAGATCGACGTCTGCGCGACAGAGCATGAGCAAGGACCGTGCCACCGAGATCAGGGCTTGATTATCAGTGAGTTGGAGAATAGCGAGGTTCGCCGGCGTCAACGCGTGTCAAAGAACCGTCACTTGATCGCTCCGCGAGAGGTCGAATTTACGCATTTTTTCGACCAGTGTCGTGCGACCCATGCGCAGTCGTTTCGCCGCGTGCGCAACGACCCAGTCCGTGTTATCCAGAGCCTGGCGGATCAAATCCCGCTCGATACCAGTCAAGTGGATTTTCAGATCCAGACCCGAGCGCGGCAGCCGCGCTATCCCGCTGTCATCGGGGCTCGCCGCGATATCGGGCAGGACGGCGAGCGACGGCTTTGCCGGCGCTCGCGTGACGACTTCCGCAGAGCGATACTTTTCCGGCAAATCGTGAACGTCGACGACCCCGTTTGGGTAGAGGATCGACAGGCGTTCGACCAGGTTCGCCAATTCGCGTACGTTGCCGGGCCAGTGGTACGATGTGAGCGATTCAACGCACGAGGAGGTCATGCGGATGGTCCCGCGACCTTCGTGTTCGAGCCGCTCCACGATATCGTTGACCAACAGCGGCAAATCGTCGGTGCGTTCCCTAAGCGGTGGAGTTTCGATCGGAAATACGTTTAGGCGGTAAAAGAGATCTTCACGAAAGCGGCCTTCCTGAATCGCCCGTTCGAGGTTAACGTGGGTCGCCGCGATGATGCGGACATTAACCGTGACGCTGCGGCTGCTGCCGACGCGCTCGAAACTGCGATCTTGCAGAACCCGCAGCAGCTTGACCTGCATGGGTAGGCTCATGTCGCCGATTTCATCGAGGAACAGCGTGCCGCCGTCCGCCATCTCGAAGCGGCCCTGCCGGCTGGTAATGGCCCCGGTAAAAGCTCCTTTTTCATGGCCGAACAATTCGCTTTCGAGCAAATCCGCCGGAATCGCACCACAGTTTAAAGGCACGAAGGGTTTACTGCGGCGGTTGGAGTGGTGATGCACGTGGCGTGCAACGACCTCCTTCCCGGTGCCGGAATCGCCGACGATGAGGACGTTCGCGTCACTAGTGGCAACCATTTCGATCATGTTGCGTACGCGTTGGATCCCGGGACTGCCGCCAACGAGGCTGCGGAACAACTCGACCGAGCGCGGTGAACCTTCCTGGTGGCGGTTTTCGCGGTAGGTTTTGACTTTTTGCAGCGCGGATTCGAGATCGGTCTGGCGCAGGGGCAGTGGCACGCGGGCCAATGCATCGTGTTCGAGATCCGCGCTGACCGATGTGGATCCAGAGCCGGTCATCAACAGGACGGGCGTATACGGATCAGCCGCCTTGATACGTTTGAAAACATCGGTGAGCGTTTTACCGTCGCCGCATTCACCGAGCAATATCATGTAGGGCGTTGGCTCCTGTTCCAGGGGCCCTAAGAAATCGCCTTCGGGATCGACCACCAGCGGCGTCATTTCGAGGTAGCTCAAAATCGCTTCGACGTGGCGCGCGGCCTCGTCGTCGCGCTCGATGATAAGCACCGGCGACGTTCTGGGCATTTTTGTAATTCCCTCTTGATTGTCTCCGCCGGCCGGGGCAGGCCCCGCTAGCCGGTGGACGGCGATCGCCCGCGCCGCATTTTCTACGCGGCGGCGAACGGCCTGAGACGGATTTAACCGGTACGCGGAGGAAGTGTCAAGAAATCGTGAGCTTGAATCGCGAAATGACACAATTCTGGCGATCTACTGAGGCATCCAAATGGACTTTAGGGATCGATCCTTACCGTGTTACTTCCATTGGTGGCATAAGTGACTGTAAGCCACGATCGGAACCCGTGTTCAGCGACAGGTTTTCGACGCCGATAGAATCAACGGCGACCACTCGGGCCGGTCAGAGGGCGCGTGCCTCAGGCAGCGCTCAACAAATGGCCGTGGTGGCCCTCCATTGCGGCAGCGCATGCGCTTGCGAGTTCGTCACGACAGGCGCCGCGTTTCCATTCCAGGACGTCGACCCAGGCCCAATCGGCCACAGCTACGGCCTGCAGACGCATCGCCGTCAAGGTACGAATTTCGCAGTAGAGTCGCTCGATTCGAGCATCTTCGTGCACTTGCATGGCAGCGCCTCCGGGACCGAATCGAAAGGGGTCCGGAATCTTTATCGGCCACGGTGGCCCGGCCTTTAAGTGGCGCTCATAAGTTGGTTCTTGAGTCCGTAACTCCAAAATACCGTCTTAACGAACCACAGAGGTCACGGAGTACACGGAGAAAAGGAAAAAAGACCGTTTACAGGTCACAAAACAATGGTTTTCTCTGTGTACTCAGTGGTCTCTGTGGTTTTATTGTGCCGCTCGGTAATGCCTCGGCGTTTCAGTTCAACGCCTAAGATCCTGCCTATGCAGCGGCGTTAGAGGAAATTGAACAAGGTCAGCCCCTGCACCCGGACAAAAGATGCCTGAGCCGCCTCGAGCGCCGTCGTCTCCTGCACCAGCAGGCTGATCGCCTCCGCGAGGTCCACGTCCTCCAGCTTGGAACGCAGGATCTGCAGGTTGAGTGCCACATCTGCATGAACCTCGCGCTGTCCTTCGATGGTATTCAGCCGTGCCCCCGCGGTAGCCCGGATCTGCGCAACATGCTCGATGGCCTGGTTGAGATCTTCAATCGAACGGTCCATGTCGAAGCCGAAGCGGGTGGCGCTGGCCGGGTTGGCAAAATCCGTTTCCATGGTGCCGGCGATCGTGTTGAGGGTATCGAACATCGACTGATTGCGGCTCGGGCGTAACAAGAACTCGTCACCCGCGTCGGGAAGGCCGAATAGCGTCACTTGCATGCCGGAGAATGCGACGGCGTTGCCTTCCGTGTACGGCTGCGCCGCCAATACGGTCATGCCGAGCGTATCGTCGATCACGTCGAAAGTCGTGGGGCTGGTAAAACTGATGCGGAAATCATGTGTTAGAAACGCGCTCGGATCAGATACGATGTTGTCGCTGATCTGCGCGGTGCCGGTATTGCCGAGCGCCATGCTCGTAAAAAATATCCCGTTGCCGTTGCGTATCGACATCAGCGCTTCGTCACCCGAAAAACTTTCTCCGACGGCACGGGTTTCCGAGATCTGAATCTGCCTGACGACCTGGTCGCCGTTAAAGCTGACATTGCCGGCGAAGTCGCGGGTAAACGGCCGCGTCGTTGCCTGAGCGCCGGCAAAAATGTACTCGCCGGAGGCATTACGCGTGTTGCCGAGATCGGCCAGCACATCGAGCTGCGCGCGCACTTCGAGTGCCAGCGCGCGCCGGTCGGCAGCTCCCAGCGTTTCGTTGCGCCCCTGCAGCACGAGTTCGTGGACCCGCTGCAGCGCGTTGCTCACACCGCGCATGACGTCCTCGGCGAGCGCGAGGCGTTGTTCAGCCTGGGCGCCGTTGCGATCGAACTGCGCGGCTGCCTGGATGCGCTCGTTCACCTGCATGACGGTCGCCGCCGCGACCGGATCGTCAGCGGGTTGCACGACCCGCCGCCCGCTCGCGATCTGCTGCTGGACGTCGTATATATGCCGTTGCAATTCCAGAATGCGATTGAGCGGTTGTTGAAAAAGCTGGTTATAGCTGACCCGCATATCGCCTACCTCCGCACCGCCGAGAGCAATGCTTCGAATGCTTCGTTCGCGGCGATGATGATCTGCGCCGCGGCCTGGTAAGCCTGCTGGAAGCGCAACAGGTTGGCAGCTTCCTCATCGAGGTTGACGCCGGAAAGCCCATCGCGCGCGATTTGGGCATTTTCCTGAAGCGCGCTCAGGGCATCGCGGCTGATGCGAGATTGCTGAGCCGCCGAGCCGACTTCGCCGATGAGAATGCCGTAGGCCTCCTGGTAACTGGCGGTCCCACCCTGAAGTATCGGCGTGAATTGCAGGCCACTTAAGACGAGCCCGTTACCGTTGTCGCCGATACCGCCGGCATTGCTCTCGATGGTGAACACATCGCCTGCGACGGGGGCGCCCGTCACCTGTATGCGCCAGCCGTTGACATCGATATTGCCCCCACTAGTGTAGGCGAGCGTTGGACCGGCGCCGTTGATCTGGTATGTCGTCGGCGGATCGTTGAACACTATTTGCGTGGTCGCGAGGAGCGACGGATCGGTCGGATCCAGAATTTCGCCAATCGACACGATGGCGTCGCCCAGGTTCGCAAACTCGCTTTGCGTGCGGATCGGCAGCGCCAGGGCGAGTTCGGCAGGGTCGGTAGTCGCGAGCTGCATTGCTCGGGGCACGAGTTTGGTCGGATTTATCAAGTATTCGTCACCGGCGGCCGGCGCCCCGGTGATCGATATCGTGATGCCGTCGACGCTGAACGGCCCGGCACCAGACAAGGTCTGCATCGAGTTATCGGACAAGCGCGTCAGGATGAAATCCGTACCGTCGTGCCGCAACCGGTAATCGGAAGTAGTGAGGCCACCGACATCATTCTGATCGAAGACGACGCTTATCGATCCCACGTTGGTCGCGAGTGAATTCACGTTGGGCGCAGGTAAGGAAAACAGGTCACCGCCGAGCGCGCCGTTCAGGTCCATCCCTTCGCGGTGCTGCTCGTTCACCGACAAGGCGATGCCCACTGCCAGCCGGCCGATCGCATTGCGGGTAGGTTCGAGCACTGCATCGCGGAATTCGATCAGTGCACCGAGCTCACCCCCATCGATGGATGAGGTAATCTGCGCCAGGGTTCCGGCGACGTCGTAGGCGACTTCAATACGGGAGGCGTCGAGCGCATTGGGTATGGCTCGAAGCTTGGCCTGGGTGCCGCCCGTAACGAGTAAATTTCCGCTGCCGGCGAGTACGTTGATCATGCCGTCGTTGCCTGGCTGCGTAGTTATCCCGATCAGGCGGGACAGATCGAGCAGCATTTTGTCGCGCATGTCCAACAGGTCGCTAGGCGCTTCACCCTGGGCGAGGCCTGCGCTCCGCGCAATATCGATATTGATCGCAGCGATGGCTTCGGTGAACGTGTTGATCTCGGCGATCTTTCCGGTGATTTGCTGGTTGACGCTGCGTGACAGTCCGTTCAGCAGATCTTCCTGCTCCGCAAACCGCGCGACCATGGCTTGTGCGTTTTCCATCAGTACCTGTCGTGTCGCCATCAGCCGCGGATCGTCATTGGCGTCGTTGAGAGCGTTGAAGAAACTCGCCATGCTGTTCGCCACCAGGCCATCGCCGATCTGTCGATCTACCTGGTCGATGAGATCGGTCATCATCGCCGCATTGACCTGGCTGGACGTGGTCGATCGCAGTTGATCGATCAGAAACTGATTGGCAAGCCGACGAATGCCCTGGGTATCGACGCCTTTACCGACGAAGCCAATACCGATGAACTGCGGTTCACGTGATTCGAAAGTGACGCGCTGACGGCTGAATCCCTCGGTATTGACGTTGGCGATGTTGTGGCCGGTGGTCGCAAGCCCCTGTTGAAAGGCCCGCAGGGCGGACAAACCGATATTGAAAGTGCTCGCGGTCATTTCAGTTTCTGCTGTTGTGCTCGAGCCCGTCATATCGAGCCCAGTCACCGGTATCGAGGATCGCGACTATTTTCTCGGCGTAGTTAGGGTCCGTGGCGTAACCCGCGCTGGCCAGCTGCGCGGCGAACCGTCCCGCGTCCCGACCTTCCGCCAGTACGCGTTGATAGCGCGGATTGTCCTGCATGAAATCAACGTAGTCGTCGAATGCGGCAGCGGCGCTGTCGTAGGAACGAAATGCGGCTTTGACCGTGACGGCGCGGCCGTCGATGAATTCCGTGGTCGGCACGTGCACGACCTCGCCCGCCCAACGCGCATCCGCCTTGACGCCAAAATAATTATGCGAGCTGCGCCCGTCGGGATGGCGTATGACGTGGCGTCCCCAGCCCGATTCGAGCGCGGCCTGCGCGATCAGTCCGCGCGGCGACACGCCGAGTTTACGCGCGGCATCCACTGCCAGCGGTGCGAGCAACGCGACGAATCCGTCTTTGTCACCCTCACGGGGGAGCGCGCCCGTGCCAGCCGTAGCGGCTTTTTGCGGGGCCACGAATCCATCGAACTGCTGCATCAAGATATCGCCGATACCGAGATCATGATTGCGCGCCATCGTGATGGCGATCTGCTGGTCGAGCATTTCACGGTAGGTATCGAGCTCGTTCGAATCGAATAATCCATCCTCCATCTGCGCGTCGCGCGCCGCTTTGAGCATGATTTCGACGAACAAGGCCTCGAACTCGTCGGCAACCTCCGCCAGGGCGCCGGCCGCGTCCTCGCGCGAGCGCCCGCGCAGATCCGCGAAGCGGGGAAAACCGATACTGCCGCCGGGCAGTGTGGATTGCATTCGAGGTCTCCTACGGTGCCTGCCGGAACCAATGCATAAGCGGTGCCAGATCCGGCGCATCGCCGTTGTTGCGGGATTCACGACGCGACGGCTTAGCGAGGCGGCAAATCCTGCCGAAAAAGCGGCAGCCACCAGACGACGGGCAACCGCGGCGTCAAATGATGATGAGTTCGGCGTGCAGCGCGCCGGCTTCCTTGAGGGCTTCGAGGATCGCGACGAGATCACCGGGCGCCGCGCCGACGCCGTTGACCGCCTGCACGATTTCCTCCAACGAGACGCCGGGATTGAACAGGAACATACGGTTAGCTTCCTGCTCGACGTCGATGTCCTGCCTTGGCACGACCACCGTCTGGCCGCCTGCCAGCGGCGCCGGCTGGCTTACGATGGGGTTGTTGCTGATCGTGACGGACAGGCTGCCGTGGGTGACGGCGGCAGGCGAGACCAGCACTCGGGCGCCGATCACGATGGTTCCAGTGCGCGAATTGACCACGATTCTGGCCGGCGCGTCGCCCGGATTGACCTCGATGTTCTCGACTATCGCCACGAAAGCGACGCGCTGCGCAGGATCGGCCGGCGCCACGACGCGCACGGAGTTGCCGTCGATCGCGACCGCCGAATTCGATCCGAGCGCATCGTCGATCGCTTGTACGACCCGCGTAGCCGTGGTGAAGTCGGTGCGATGCAGGTTGAGCGTCAGGGAGTCGCCGCTCAAAAACGGCGTCACGACTTCACGCTCAACGGTGGCGCCATTCGGAATTCGCCCAACGCTCGGCACGTTGACGGTGATGCTCGAGCCGTCGTCGGAGGAAGCACCGAAGCCGCCGACGACGAGATTGCCCTGCGCCATCGCATAGACACGGCCGTCCGCGCCCTTCAAGGGTGTCATCAAGAGGCTGCCGCCACGCAGGCTTTTGGCGTTGCCGATCGACGATACCGTGACGTCGATAGTCGCGCCCGGTTTGGCAAAAGGCGGCAAGGTCGCATGCACCACCACGGCCGCGACATTCTTGAGCTGCGGATTGGCCGTCGGCGGCAGGGTGATGCCCAGCCGGTTCAACATGTTCCGGATGCTTTGCACCGTGAACTGCGTCTGCGAAGTCTGATCGCCCGTACCGTCTAATCCGAAGACCACGCCGTATCCGGCGAGCTGGTTGTCGCGCACGCCGGCGACCCGCGCGAGGTCCTTAATGCGCTCCGCGGATGCGACGAGAGAGGCGCCGAGGAGAGTGATGAATATCAGTGTTCTTAAGCTATGCATCTTCGTAGCTCCATAATGCGCGCGATGGTGCGGACGCGTTTGCTTGGATTGATTCAGAAGGGAAAAACGGCGCTGACGAAGAAGCGTGAAAGCCAACCCATGCGATTCGCATCCGCCGTCGCGCCGTCGCCGTTATAGACGATGGTGGCGTCGGCAACCCTGGTCGACGGTACCGTGTTGTCGGCCGCGATATCCACGGGGCGTACGATGCCTACGATCTTCACGTACTCGTTGCCCTGGTTGATGTTGAGTCGTTTCTCGCCGCGCACCACGAGATTTCCGTTAGGCAACACATCGGCGACGGTGACGGTAATTTGTCCGGTGAGCGAATTGCTGAGACCGGACTCCGATTCACCGCCGAAATCATGCTCCGCTGCGAGGCTCGTTTCGAGCGAGTTGTTCTCGGTGTTGGCGAGCGGTAACAAGCCGGGCAGATCGAACTGTGGCGTCGTGCCGAGGAGCGTCGGGTTGGTGATGGAGGAGCTGTGTTCACGTCTGATGGTCGTATCAGAGGACTTCTGCGCGTTAGTCGATTCGGTCAGGACAATGGTTAAAATATCACCAATCCGCCGCGCTTTTATGTCCTCAAAAAGCGCAATGTCATAGCCGGTCTGGAAAATCGATCCGGATGCTGCCTGCGCACGCACCGGATCTTCGTGAGCCGCGGGATAAGAGGCGGCGAATTCCGGATCGCGTCGCGGTGTCGAATTGCAGGCACTCAGTGCTGCGACGCACGCTGCCAGAAGAAAAAAGCCCGCTGCCCTATCGTACATGGTCACGCCTGGTTCCTCGGTTCAATCTATAGTGTCTGAGTCACGAACTGCAGCATTTCGTCGATTGTCTGGATCGCCTTTGCATTCATTTCATAGGCGCGCTGCGTCTCGATCATGTTCACCAATTCCTCGACCACGTTGACGTTGGACGATTCCACCGAGCCCTGAATCAGGGTTCCCAGACCGTTGAGTCCGGGATTCCCGGTCTGCGGCGTGCCGCTCGCGACGGTTTCCTTGAACAGGTTTTGTCCGATCGGCTGCAACCCTTGTGGATTGATGAAATCCGCGAGCTGGAGGTTGCCTATCTGGGTGGGGGCGTTGCTGCCCGCCGTCAACGCTGAAATCGTGCCGTCGGTGCCAATGGTTACCGACAGCGTTTCGGTCGGAATGGTGATGCCCGGGTCAATTTCATACCCCGTCGACGTGACCACCTGGCCCTGCGAATTCATCGACAGGGATCCGTCGCGGGTATAAGCGGTCGAGCCATCCGGCATCAGGATCTGCAGAAATCCGCGCCCTTGTATCGCGACGTCGAGGGTGTTGTCGGTTTGGGAAAGGGTTCCCTGGGTAAAGATCTTCGAGGTCGCCACCGTACGCACGCCCGTGCCAAGCATCAGGCCCGACGGTAGCTCCGTGCTCTCCGAGGAATCCGCACCCGGTTGCGTGATCGTTTCGTACAGCAGGTCTTCGAACACCGCACGGCCTTTTTTGAAGCCGGTGGTTGCGACATTGGCGAGATTGTTTGAAATGACCGAGAGGCGCGTTTGCTGCGCGTCGAGTCCCGATTGTGCAATATCCAGTGCTGATGACATGTGCAAGTCCTAGCGAAAGTTGGAAAGTTTGTGGTCAGCCGCCGAGGTTAAGTAAGCGCGCGCCCGCCGCATCCATTTGCTGCGCCGTGTTCATGGCCTTGACGGCCATTTCATAGGCGCGTGCATGTTTGATCATGTTCACCATCTGCTGTACCACGTTGACATTGCTGCCCTCCAGTGCACCGGCCGTCAGGCGCACACTGCCGTCGGCAGGCAGGTTGGCGCCGTCACGTAAACGCAGCAGGCCGTCGCCGCTCTTGATCAATTGCCGGAGATCGGGCTTGACCAGCTTGATGCGGTCGATCTGCGCCAGCGTATTCGCCTCCTGGCCGAGCGGCCTTATCGAGATCGTACCGTCGACCCCGATGGCGATGGTTTCCGACTGCGGCAGGGCGATGGGTCCGCCGTTGCCGAGTACGGGCAAGCCGGTGCCGGTCTGCAATTGCCCGTTGACGGTCAGCTGCAGGTCCCCGGCCCGGGTATAGGCCTCAGTTCCATCGGCCGCAAGCACGGCGATGAACCCGTCGCCGTTGATCGCGACGTCGAGTTCGTTACCCGTGGTCTCGATCGAGCCCGGCGCAAAATTCGTTCCGGGGCGTTCGATTAGGGCAAAGGCGCGCGATGCGTATCCGGGGCCGGCCATAGGCATGGCTCGAAACGCCTCGAAATCCGCCTTGAACCCGGTCGTGTTCGCATTCGCCAGATTGTGCGTGGCCAAGGCCTGCGCAGTCATCGTCTGCTTGGCCGCAGACATGGCGAGATAAATCATGCGATCCATTTAGTGTGCCGTCCCGCAAATAGCTTGCGTAAGTTGCGCCGGATTTTTCGTTCCTGGCAAGGCGCGAGGACGCCGTGTGGCAGGCTCTACACAAGGACGAGCAACGCCGCCAGGAGCGAAAAAGACCGGCGGATTATGAAAGATATTTGCGGGACGGCGCACTAAGGGTTCCTCGTATTGGCGATTCGTTCAACGGCGGGCGTTAACGGATGTTCATCACCGCCTGGATGATGGCATCCGCCGTTGAAATCACTTCGGTATTGGCCTGAAAATTACGCTGCGCGATGATGAGGCCGACCAATTCCTCAGATAGGTCGACGTTCGAGTCCTCGAGCGCACCGCCCTGGATAAGGCCGAGGCTCGAGGTGCCGGGTTTGCCTTCGAGCACGAGCCCGGCGCTGAAGGTCGCGGCCCACGCATTGTCGCCCATCGATTGGAGGCCCTGTTGGTTTGGAAAATTCGCCAGCGCAACCTGCCCCTGTACTTCTGATTGTCCGTTGGGGAAACGCGCGAGCACAATGCCCTCGCTATCGATATCGAGGCCCGCGAGACGCCCGGTGGTGTAGCCGTCCTGCGTCAGCAGGCTCACGCCAAATGGCGCACCGAACATGGTCGAGGTGCCAACCGACACGGTGAGATTGATCGGATTGACGCCGGGCGTCGGGGTAAACGCCGGCAAGGTGAAACTGCCGGAGGCCGGCGTCGTCAGCAGGCCGGCACCGTCGAAGACGAGCGTGTCCGGGCCGGCGACGGCCGTACCGTCCACGTAGCTGTGCATCTGCCAGGTATTGACCGCCGCGTCGCGTATAAAATACATCTGCATGAGATGCGAACCACCCTGCGAATCGAAAATACTCATCGCCGTCGTATCGTTGAAACTATTGGCATCGGTGGGATCGAACACGGCGATGGCGGGAGGCGTGGCGTTGGCATCGAAATTCGCGCCGACGTCCACTGCGGAGGATGCTTGCGGTGGATTGTTCGCCTGCGATAACTGCAGCGGGCCGAGCGCCCCGGTGATGTTACCCGAGGCGTCAACGCCGTAGGTGACCAGGCGCCGATCGGACGCATCCACGATGTAGCCGTCCCGATTGAGTCCAAAGGTACCGTCGCGCGTATACGACCGCACGCCGTTATCATCGAGCATAAAGAGACCCTGACCGCTGACCGCAAGGTCGAGCGGGTTGTCGGTAAAAGTGATATTGCCCTGATCGAACTGCTGGGCGATACGCGAGGTATCGACACCGCGTCCTGCGTCGTTGGTGGACGTGCCAAGGTTCGACACGGCATACACGTCGCGGAACTCTGCACGGGATCGTTTGAAACCCGTGGTGTTGGAATTGGCAACGTTGTTACCGATGACATTCAGGTCGATTTGCGCCGCCTGAAGTCCGCTAATGGCTGTCTTGAAAGGCATAACTCACTCTCCTGATTCTGATTTTATCTACAGGATTTCGATGACTTCGCTCATTTCGACGGCACCCAGACCATCGAGATTCAGTGTCGGCGCAAGCCCGCTCTTGGACAGGGTGACGCTGTCGACGCGGGCGCGCACGGCGGTGTCCAGGGCCTGGATCCGGCCGTCGATGGTCGCTTCGAAGCGGACCATATAGGCACCGGACGCGGCGGCACCGCCTTGATCATTCGATCCGTCCCACACGTAGCCCAGGGTGCCGGCGTCTTGCGGTCCGAGCAGCACTTGTCGGACCACTTGACCGGCGCCGTCGGTAACGGTGAGCTTGACGTAGGTGGCAGCGGACGGAAGCATCGCCGCAAGGGCTACGTCCTCGCCACTGAATTGCACCGTGTCGCGCGGCACCACCACTTCGCGTCCCACCATGGTCGATGCCTGCAAGGCCTGGCTGGATTGCAAGGTCGAAGCCAGTGTCGCAAATGACTGCTGTAGTGCGCTGATCCCACTGACGGTGCTGAACTGGGCTATCTGACCCAGGAAATCGCCGCTTTCCATCGGCTTGAAAGGATCCTGGTTCTGTAATTGCGTCACCATCAATTTGAAAAATTGATCCTGGCCCAATTCTTTCGATTTGGCCGGTTCGGTTTCGGTGAGGCGGAACTGGTCCAATCCCGAGGGCAGAATGCCGGAAGGTTTATCCATTGCGTCTATCCCCCTGTTACTGGCCGAGCGCCAGGGTCTGCTGAAGCATGCGTTTGGATGCTTCGATGACTTCGATATTGGTCTGGTAACTGCGCGAGGCCGAAATCATATTGGCCATTTCCTCGATGACATTGACGTTGGGCAGGAAAACATATCCTTCCTGATCGGCCATCGGATGTTGCGGGTGGTATTCGCGCTTGAGCGGTGCTTCACTCTCGACGATGCCGTCGATTTTGACGCCACCGACTGTCGTCCCCTGCATGCCGAACTCGTCGATGAGCAGCGGCGTGAAGATCGGATTGCGGGCGCGATAGGTCGCGCCGCTGCTGCTGCTCGCGCTGTTGGCATTCGCCATGTTGCTCGCGGTCGTGTTCATACGCACGGACTGTGCGTTCAGCGCCGTCGCGGCGATGTCGAATACGCGAAATAGAGACATGGATTATTCTCCGCGCAGTGCCGACACGAGACCCGTGAGTCGACCGTTGAGAAAGGTGATACTGGCCTGGTACCTGAGCGAGTTGTCGAGGAAGGCGGCGCGTTCCGCCTGCACGTCAACAGTGTTTTGATCGAGTGAGGCCTGGGACGGCTGCCGATAACGCAGTGCGTAACGGCCATCACCATCGGTCACGCCATCGAGATGACGCGGGTGACTCACGCGTAGACCTGTCGGATCGGCGTAGCGGTTCAAGATCTGACGGAAATCGATATCACGCGCCTGATAACCCGGCGTATCCGCGTTGGCGAGATTGGTCGCCAGGATTTCGGCGCGCTGTGCGCGCAGGGTGACAGCTTGCAGATGAATACCCATGGCATCGGCGAAAGACGGCATACGTCGGATCTCCAATCGATAAATTCACCCGCTTGCCTGCGAAAGTTGTGCCAACCGCGTCGAGGAGCTGATATTTAGGGCTTTGCACGAAAAAATGAGTGGCCGCACCGTTCCATGCGGCAAGGCGCTGCCGGTAAAAGCGGCAATCCTGTCGTGGGAGCGGCATGATTGCGCCCGCTACGATTCGCACGAATCCAGAGGCCAGCCAGCGCTTTGGACTCGGCATGCTGCTTGCATATGACTACGGCGTCATTCACGTTGCGGAGCACCCACTATAACCCCCCGTATTGCGCTGTTCATCTTCATCGCGATCCTGGCCGGCGACGCGCTAGCAGCTGTGCAGTCCCTCCAAGCGATCGACAAGACCGTCAGAGAATACGTCGCGGCGACGATGCCAATGGACGAAGACGTTGAAATCGCCGTCGGCCGACTCGACCCCAGACTGCGGCTGCCCGCGTGCGAGCAGCCTCTCGGCGCGCGCTTCACCCACGATCGGCGCAATTCAGGCGCGAACTCCGTGGAGGTGCGGTGCGAGGGCACGAAACCTTGGTCGCTTTACGTCTCTGTTAACCTCGCACGCTATGCTGAGATTGTCGTCGCTACACGGCCCATTGCGAGAGGTGTGGTGATCGACGCATCCGATCTGAAGCTCGAACGCCGCAAACTGTCGGCAGCACACCAGGACTATCTCACCGAACCCGATCGGGTAACGGGGCAGATCGCGCTGCGCATCATTCCCGCAGGCCAGGCGCTGCAATCTCACCTCCTCGAGCGGCCGCAGCTCGTCCGGCGGGGACAGCGCGTCGTACTGTCCAGCGGCAACCGGGCAATCAGCGTCCGGATGAGCGGCAAAGCATTGGAAGACGGTGCCGAGGGCGACTGGATATCGGTCAGAAACCTTAATTCCGATCGGATCGTCGAGGGCGTCGTTTCGGCGCGTGGCATGGTCGTCGTCAATACCGGTGGCGCCATACAATTCGCCCCGCAGCAAACCGCGCGGGCCGGAAACTGAGACACGGGTCACGAATTAATACGCTAGACTAAAGTTTATGAAGACCAATCCGCTAAACGTACCAGGAAAAATCAGGATACGATACACATGGTTACAGAGGTAAAAGGTCCGGGATCACATTCGATCACACCGCCCAAACCGACTTTACGCAACGTCGGTAGAGCCGACGAATTACCGCAAGGCGGAGCCGCGCAAACATCGGAGGTCGTCAGCTTGACCGACCTCTCCGCCCGCCTGAAGCGCCTTACCGATTCGCTCGACAAGCTGCCCATCGTCGACCAGGCCAAGGTGGCCGAACTCAGAAAATCCATCGAAAGCGGCAGCTATGGTATCGATGAACGGGTGATCGCCGACAAACTCACCGCCTTCGAAGCGCTGATAAGCGCCAAGGGCCGCGAGCCGTGACGCCGAAATCGAACGGGCTTGCGCCTTCGAAGGAAACCGTCGAGGCCCTTATGGCGGAGATGTCCGGCGTACTGTCCGAAGAGTTCGACGCGTTGCGCACGCGTGACGTCGAGCGCCTCGAAGCGACAGCCGCGCACAAATCGACAATTGTCGCAGCGCTCGAATCCGCAGCGCATTCAATTCGTCGCTCGCGTGACGCGGAAGAAGGCGCGGATATCGCTGGCGATTGGCCCGAACTGCAAGCACTTGCCCGCGACTGCCAGATGGCAAATCGCGCGAACGGTGGTGCCATCGCATTGAACCGACGCCTGGTCTCAAACCTGCTTGACACCCTCTACGGCGTGTCGCGAGAGCAACGCACTTATGACGCCGGTGGCCGCCTCGACCAGGTAGAAGCCGTACGCAGCGTCGGTCAGGCCTGAAACTCCCGCCTTAGCCCAACCCCGCCGCGATCTCCTTCACATGTTGCACCGCCTGAGCGACCTCGAGGTGATCGACGGCGCGGTAACCGTTGACGAAGCACCCGTTATCGGTCACGCCGACGCCCGCCACATCCTGCTCAAGAAGGTGTTTGAACGGCATTGCCTGTTGGAGCTGCGGTTCAAGCGTGGCGCGGAAGCCTACCAGACGGCCATCGTCGAACTCATGCCCGCAGCCGGCTACATGGTGCTGGATGCGTTGACGCCCCACGATGGTGATGAACAGGCGGCCGCGCTGCCGGGGATTCGGGTGCGCACCCGCTTGAACCGGATGGATCTCAAGTTCGCCAGCGTAATCGTCCAGCGAGGCATCGTCGACAGCCTGCCCTTTTATAAAGTCCCCTATCCCGTCGTCATTGATTATCCGCAGCGGCGTAGCGAACACCGGGTGACGGTGCCCCTGGACAGGTGCGTCGTGGTTCGGATTCACGGCGGCGACGGCGCCGCCATCCGCGGCGAAGTCCGCGACCTCTGTCCAAGCGGTTTCTCCGCACGCCTTCTGATCGGCGAGGTCAACGTCTTTCAACCGGACGATGCGCGCAATGCGACGTGCGAAATCGAACTTCCCGGCAACGGCATCGTTAAAGCCGCGATCGAAATCTGCCACATTTTCCCCAGCCGCCGGCGCGCGGCGCCGAGGGTCGGCGTACGTTTCCTGGATCTCGATCCGCGTAGCGAACGTCAGATCGAGCGCTGGGTGGCTCGGCTCGAACGGGAACACAATCGGCTGCGTTGAAACGTGGTAGCACCGCGGCATCCCGGCAGGAGGTAACGGAGATCGCCGGGCGTATCGACGTCGTGCCGCTCAGCGAGCGTGACCCACTCGAGACGATGGCGCTTGAAGCGGTCGATAGTTCGCTCGAATACACGCGCCGTACTCCAGGGAATGTGACAAAACGCATCGTGGATGACGCGCGATGCGCCAATGAGCCAGTAACCGCCGTCCCGCACGGGGCCAATAACCGCATCGGCCCCTGCGGCGAGCGCGTACCGCGCCTCGACGAGATCCTCAGCGATGAAGTCGGCGATGTCGGACCCAATGAGCATGGCCGCACCCCCTTCGCACAGCACTGATTTCAGCGCCCGTTCCATACGGCGTCCGAGATGACCACGGCACTGTGTCCGAACCCGCCACCCGCGATGCGCGAAACGCGAGCGGAAATAGTGCGCCTCATCCGCGCTTGCCGTCATCAGCCAACGCCGTTGGAATGCCGCATCCTCGACCATCTCGATAGTACGGCCGAGAAGTCCGGCATAGACGGCGGCGGCGCGGCGCTTTCCGATCGAGCGCGCGAGCCGGGTCTTGACCCGACCGGTAGATGGCCGGCGCGCAAACACGATGATGGCGACCTCTTCGGCGATGGTGTCATTCGACGACATCCGGCCGCCGACCGTCAGCGGTAACCGTAGATCCGCGCGAGTCGGTCCGCGGATACGCCGACGTTCCACGCCACCCGTAAGCCCCACATCGTCAGCACCGTTTTCAACACGCCGTTCGCGCGCCAACGGCGCGGCGAGGTCGCAAGCATGCGACCAAGACAACGCGGCCACGCCTTGCGACGCAAGGCTTTGCTCAAATCGACGTCCTCCATCAACGCGATCGGTCGAAAGCCGCCCACGACGTTGAACAATTCGCGGCGTACGAAAATGCCTTGATCGCCGGTCGCGATCCCGGTCAGCCGCGAACGCAGATTCATCGATGACTCAATCACGCGGAATACAGTGCCATCGTCATCGATGCGCAGGTCGAAACGGCCCCAGGTCCGCGCATGTCGGCAGGCTTCCAGCAAGGCATCGCGAACGCCGTTGGCAAGCGTTGTATCGGCGTGCAGAAACCATAGGATGGCACCGCGCGCAATGCGTGCACCCGCATTCAACTGCAGCGCTCGTCCGCGCGGGGCAGATATCAATTGATCGCAATGGGGTGCTGCGATCTCGACCGTGTCATCGGTACTGCCGCCATCGACGACGATGATTTCGTCGCCCTTCTCGCGCCACGGCGCAAGCTGCTGCAGAAATGGCGCGATAAACACCGCTTCGTTCAACACCGGAACGACGATCGAAACTTCGCTCACTTTAGAAACCTCTGAATAAGTCATGGCACATCTGCCTTGCTCATGAAATCGCAGAGCCTTACGTTACGAACCTTAGCCATAGTCCCCGCTATCGCCTGCGATTCGTGCCTTGATCTGCACCATTGCAGGAACAATTCAGACGCATCTTGACTTATTCAGAGGTTCCGTAAGCGCGCCCGAACAACTGCTTCCGCGGCCCGCCGTGCAGCCGAAGCAATGGGATGCGACTGCAATGTCCCGCCCGGTCAGCGACGCATCCATGAGGTCGCTCAAATGGATGCGATCGTGTCCGCCCGCCGGCAGCTCGAGCATTTGGTTGAAATCGCAATCGTAAACGAATCCACGCCAGTCGATGCTCAGAAGCCGGCGGCACATCACATGTTCGAGATTCCGCTTCGCGTAAGCTTCGATCAAGACACCCATGTAAGAGTCGAGCTGACCGGTACGTATCAATTCGTGCCGAAACCGGTTGATCGGCATGTTGGTGAGGGTCAAAAGTTTGTTGAAACTCACGCCGAGGCGGCCGAGTTCGCGTTTGTATTCGGCTTCTAACGATTGGGGATCGGGTGGCAGGCGAGGACCCACCGGATTGTAGACAAAGTCCAGGATCAACCCGGAACCGTCGCATCCAAAGCCTTCCCGATTGAGCCGCTCGATGCCGCGAAGACTACCCGCGAACACGCCCTTACCGCGCTGTCGATCGACGTTTTCGAGCGTGTAGCATGGTAAGGAAGCGATGATGTGAACACGCTGCGCTGCAAGAAAGGCAGCGAGATCCTCCTGGCCGGGTTCCTCGAGGACCGTCAGATTGCAGCGATCAATGACGTGCGCGCCGGTCGCACTCGCTTGCGCCACGAGATGGCGGAAATGCGGATTCAGTTCGGGCGCGCCACCGGTGATGTCCAGCGTTACCGCCCGTTGGGACGCGAGGAACCGCAGTACGAGATCGACGGTATCCCGTTCCATCATCTCGGTTCGCTGGGGTCCGGCGTCGACGTGACAATGACTGCATGCCTGATTACAGCGGTAACCGAGATTTGCCTGAACCGTTTCGAGTTCCCGGCGATTGATCGCCGGAAATGCCGGCCACGCCACCTTGCGTTCCAATATCGTACTCATCGTCACCGATCTTCGGATTTGCCCGAGCCCAAGCCGAACAGCGCGGTTAAGCCCAGACCGGCGACGAGACAGATTCCGATGACGGCGGAGATGTTGATGCCGATGTTCAATGCCTGATCAGAATCGAGAATGCCAAGCAGGACGAGAATCGCCATCGCCGCAATGGTGCATACCAACAACGCGGCCCCGGCCTGGAAAGTCCTGAGCAAGGTGGTGTTCATACGATTCTGTCTCCGTCAAATCGTTCAAATCCGGCCGGCTTCTTCGAGAACCGCGTCGCGGCGCTCGGCAAGCTCCGCTGTCGCCGGATGCATCCGAGGCCGGTACTCGTTTTCGTGCAAAAGTCCCAGGCGCTTCATCATATATTTGCTCGGTATCGGAATGGTGTCGTAAAACACCGGACGGTTCAGCTCGAACAACTCGTAGTGCAGCTTCCTCCCGGCCGCAAAATCCATTCGCGCGCAGACCGCGTAAAGCTCCGTGACCTCGCGTGGCGCGATGCCGAGTACCACGGGTTGTTCCTTCACGCGAGCAGCTTATCGGACTTAGGGAATCGTAGCGAGGCGCTGATTTTACCGGACGGGATTTTCGGATCACGACGGAAAACCATCTCTTCGATCGTATCATCGAGCTTAGAATCAGTCCTGCGGTAGACTAGGAACCTGTGTGGCATCGAATAAATCTATTGCGGCGTTGGAAAATCGGTTTATCTTTCCGATCCTCGTCATCCCCGCAATGAAATGAAAAAGCGTCTGCCTCGCTTCGTCTGGAAAAAGGACAAGGTTCTGGAGACCAAGGTCTCCGTATTGCAAGGCGAGATCCGCCAACTCAAATGGGCCTTGTTCGGCAGTTTCAGCGAAAGCGCCAAGATGCGGGCGACCATTCAGGCGAACGGGCTCAAGGCGCTGCGCCCATCCAAGCGCGGCGGCTGGGCGCGCGTCGAGGCACGCGAGCTGTTCGACCTCGCCTGGAAATACCTGTGGTCCTCCGAAGCCCTTTATTTCGATATGCAGACCATCACCATCATTTCTATCGAGCACCTCAAGTGTTCGAAGGAAGGATTTCGCTTCAGCGCCTCGCATGTGCCGACTGACGGGCTCACCATCCCCAAACGCGCGACCTGGAAAGAAACGGCCGCGTGGGACGATTTCTCCTGTACTGCCTGGTCGTGGACCGGGTCTTATGGGGGGTGGACGGTGGACTTCGATCCACGCACGATTCAGGCGGCGCGGGCAGCCGGCAAAGGCATCGACGGCAAGCTCCGGGGACGCGAGCGCGTCAAGGAACTCAAGCAACTCATGGATGAATGGCGGCAGATCATTGCCGAGAAATCGATCGTCACAGAATACGCTGATATCGACATCTGAATCGCCGTGCCAGGGCTCGTATTACCCGCCAGCGGGCTCCGACAACGTGGCTGAAACGCGGCACGCTCCAGCGAGCGCAATTCTAATGCCGCCTGTATCATTCAGGCGACGTTAATCTTCCGCACTGTAGCATCCAGCGCGCGAGCCCTCGGTTGAATGCAGCGGGCTGGGTGTACGCACGAACCCGAGTTGATCAACAATACACTTACCGATTTAGAGAGCCAGAGGTAATACACATGGGAAAATCGTTGGATCGTCGCGAGTTTGGCCATCTTTGCGCCGGCCTTGCGGCAACGGCACTCGCCGTTCCGGTCTCCTGGGCCGAGGATTTGCCGCAATTGGATCCGGCCGGACCGCAGGCCTCTGCACTGGGATACATCGCTGACGCATCAGAGGTTGACACCAGTAAGCACGCAAACTTCATTGCGGGCAGCACCTGTGCGAACTGCATGCAGTACCAGGGCGGCGACGAGTGGGGCAAGTGCACCATTTTTCCCGGGAATCTCGTCAATGCCAAAGGCTGGTGCATCGTGTGGGTCAAAAAGCCCGCTTGAGCCGCGCCTGATCGAAGCATCGAAGACCGGCCTCACGCCGGTCTTCTTTTTTGGACCTAATGCATCGCGATGCCGCCGGCGTTGCCGGATCCCACTGTGATAAAGTCTCGCCCCCGGCTCAAAGGGTTGCGCCCTGAAAACGCGCTTGCTTCGTTACAGCGCTTGTACATAGAGCAACTCAGCTCTGCGCACTGCGCCTCGCCATCGCGCTTTCAGGGCGCAACGTACCTACGGATAATTTTGAGATAGGTTCTAAGAACGAGGAATCCACCATGCCTGACAGCGTGTTCAAACTCGCCGTCCTTAAACTGGGCTGCATCGGCGCGGCGCCCCTTCTCGACCTCTTGGTTGACGAACGTGCGGACCGCGAGGATCTCGAAACGCGGGCCTTTACCAGCGGCGCGAAGCTCGATCCCGATGCCTGCGAGGGCCCGACGGCCGACTGTCTGGCTTACGAGGCCAATCTCGTCCTGCTGGTCAGCCCAAACGCGTCCCTGCCGGGCCCGACGCGGGCCCGCGAGGCTTTGATCGAGACCGGCGTCGCGACGATTGCGCTCGGCGATGCGCCGTCAAAAAAAGCGTTTTTCAAAAAAAACGAGCAAGGTAAACAGGTGCCGAACGTCCCGCCCGGCCTGGGATTTTTCATCTTTCCCGCCGATCCCATGATCGGCGCGCGGCGAGAGTTTCTCGACGCCACCGAGATGGCCTTGTTCAACAGTGACGTCATTCGCCTACTCGCCGCGACCGGGGCTTTTCGCGTCGTTCAGAGGGAACTCGACGCCGTGATCGAAGCGCTGAAAGCCGGGGACACCCCGGACATGCCGACCATGATCGTCACCGCCGAGAAAGCCGTCGCCGCCGGTGAATTCTCGAATCCCTACGCGGGAGCCAAGGCGTATGCGGCACTCAAGATTGCCGAATCCGTGGCGGCCGTGACAACCAAGGGCTGCTTTGTCGAACAGGATCCGGGGAACTACGTGCCGCTGGTCGCCGCGGGCCACGAAATGATGCGCGCCGCCGCGCGCCTCGCGGATGAAGCACGAGAAATGGAGAAACAGAATGACGGCGTGCTACGCACGCCCCACGCGTCGAATGGTGCGGCCCGTCGAGCGGTGCATCTCGGCGAAAAGCCTGTGTGAGCGTGGTGCTGTCGCGACCCGCAGCGGCGTTTACGGCTTTGAGTCGCTGACGATCGAAAGGTTCGGGGACGCGGGATTGTCGGGGTCCTCGCCAGTCGTCTCGGTCGAAGGCCGCGAGGCGTCCTTTAGCACGTCCCGTTCAAGCGACAGGTCCGCGACGATTTTACGCAGGCGTTCGTTCTCGCGGCGTAGCGCTACCGTCGTTTCCTCGCGTTCCGCGCGTGTCTCCCCATACTCCTTGCACCAGCGCTCGTAGCGTTGTTTGGTAATTCCAAGCGCTTCACAGATCTCGTGCAACGACTTCCCGTCCGCCGCATCGTCCTCGGCTTGCTCCAACATCTCGATGATGTTTGCCGATGTCAGGCGCTTGCGTGGCGCGATACTGAACCCGATCTGAGTCGCATCCAACGGATCGTCCTCATTGCCGTCCCCCATCGTCGGCGAACCGTCGGTGGCGCTTTCAATCATTTTCAGTAATTGCGCAACGCTCCGAACACATTCGCCAAAAGCGAAAACCTGGTCCGAGGTGACCAGCCCGGCGGTGAAAGGCACGAGCTTCTTTTCCCGGATTTCGTAGGTGCCATTGCGCGAATCGAGATCCTTGAGATATAGCCTGTCATCGTCGATTTCGAGACTCGCGTGTTGGCGCGACACGGTATCGTCGTACAGCGTGATATCGCCGGCCCGGCCGATAATGTAGGCTTTTCCGCTCATATCGATTCAAGTCTAAACGCTGTTGAATCTGACTTCCACGCTTGTCGCCCCCGATCCGCCGCGAGAAATACACCGGGTTTCCTGGATCATAGACCGCATAGTGCGGTCCCTCGGATCGCTTCATTCGCCCGCTAGCGGACTCCTGAGGCCTTTGAAGGCTAGCCCGCCTATTGCATGAAGGACGGCGGACGGCGGATGGCGGCTGAGGACAGGTGCATCTGTATGAGCGGCGCAACCGCGAACGACGGGCCATGGATGGCCCGGCTGGACTTCGAGCGGAGCGGGGATTGCGCACGAAGAAGCCGGTCTGGAGCTCTCGTCACAGTCGTAGTTATGGCGCGAGCTTGATCTGAGTCCAGGCGTGCATGGACCAGCCGGTGCCGTCGTAGGCCGCATGCGGGGCGTACAAATTGCGACTGGTTCGAACCTCGTCGAATGACGTGCTTAATCCTGTTTACTCAACAACTTCTCCGAGCGCTACGGCCGCCTTCGTGAAATAGGCGGGCTAACATCCCGCGGGCGAATGGACCCCGGCTGGCCGTCGACCGCGGCGTTTCGCGACCGCCGTCGCAATGGGCGCGAACTCATTTGCCGCTCAAAGACTTCAATAGACGTTCGAGAAACACGACTTCGGCTGGTTCCAGGTTCTTGGCGGCATACTTCCTAATTTGGTCCTTGCGATAGCGCTTTACCCGCATTTCTTTCAACACCTCTCGTGCTTTCTCCTCCTTCTGCTGCCGCACGGCAATGCACAAGACGTCCATCAAGGTTTGCGACCAGAGCGTGCCGAGTCGTGTGGTTTCATCCATCGCCTAATCCTACGGGAACTGACTCGCGAATCTTAATGATCGATCCGCCGTTCGACCATTTTAACGACGAAAATAGCGACGCGTTTATCCGCGTCGCATCTTGTCGGCCGCAAGCGATCAAATCAGAATCTCGTTCGCCGTCGGACAACGACTCAGGCGACCAGGCCGACGATTGCCCCCGTTGTACACGTGGCGAGCGTTCCGACCACGATGGACCGCAAACCGAGTTCCAGTATTTCCTCGCGGCGCTCCGGCACCAGCAGGCTCAGCCCGCCGACAAGCATGCCGAGACTGCCGAAATTCGCGAACCCGCACAACGCGTAGGTCATAACGAGCTCCGAATCCTTACTCAGGGTGGCGGCGGGTAACTGGGTGAGGTTAACGTAGGCGATGAGTTCGTTCAGCACGACCTTGGTCCCCATCAGGGCGCCGGCCGCCGCTGCCTCGCCCCAGGGAATACCCATGAGCCAGCATACCGGCGCCAGGATCCATCCGAGCATGCGTTCGAGGCTGAGCGGGGAACCGGTCAAGTCGATCAAGCCCAGACCCATGTTGAGCAGGTGGACGAGTGCAACCAGCACCAGCAACATGGCGACGATATTGAGGTAGAGCTGCAAGCCCTGGAAGGTCCCTCGAGTCAAGGCGTCGAAAGTGCCGCTGTCTTCGCGCCCGGCGTCGATGTCTGCGCCGGTCAGCACGGTGGGGGGGATCAGGATCAGGCTGTAAGCAATAGCCGCCGGTAAGCTCATGAGCGACGCGGCCAGCAGGTGACCGGGGGCATTCGGCACCAAGGGCGCCAGGATAGTCGCATAGAGAACAAATACGGAGCCGGCGATGGTCGCCATGCCGGTCGACATGAGCGCGAACAATTCACTCCGGCTCATGCGGCCGAGATAGGGACGCACAACCAACGGTGCTTCGGTCATGCCGACCAATAGATTGGCGGCTGCGGAAAGGCCCAATGCGCCGCCGATCCCCAGCAGACGCTCGAGCGTCAGCGAGCCCAAGCGGACTAGTGCCGGCAGGACTCGCCAATGGGTCAGCACGCGGGTCAGCGCGCTCACCACAATGATGAGCGGCAGGGCCTGGAGCGCAAGCACGTAGGTCGCGCCCGGTTCGACCACTGCATAGGGCGCCGGGCCGCCGCCGAGAAAGCCAAACACGAAGCGCGTCCCGGCTGCGCTCGCCTTTTGCAGGGCCGTCATCAGACCGCTCACGAGATCGAAGACATGTGCCGCCGGCGGCCACCTGACGAAAACGAGGGCGAGGACGATCTGCAGACCGAGGGCGGCGGCGGCAATGGACCATTTGACGCGGGTTCGGTCTTCGCTCAACAGCCAGAGGCCGACATGAAAGACGACGAGTCCGGTAAGCGCTTGTACAATCGACACGGACGGGTATCTCGAATGGGAATAGCCGACCATACCGCCGCCGCCCCTGCCAGGGGAAGTAAGCTGTAATTTCCGGCGCGGCCCCGGTCGGTTTATTTTGGTATAAACCGGGACGCCGCCCGCTGATCCGAGTATCTAAGGAACCTCTGAATAAGTCATGGTGGGTCTGAATGGTTCATGCAATGGTGCAGGTCAAGGCACGAATCGCAGGCCATAGCAGGGGCCTAGGGCTAAGGTTCTTAACGTAAGGCTACGCGATTTCATGGGCCAGGCAGACGGACCATGACTTATTCAGAGGTTGCCTAATCAATAGTGCTATGTCTCATTGGGTTCAAATTTGTTCAACGCCGGCCGATAGATCGGGTTCGAGGCTCAGCCGGCACTTCGAGGTGCCACGCGATGTCTGACAAAAAGACCGTTCCTGAACGATGGGAACCGACGACTGAGCCCGTATCACGCGCGGAAACGCGCGTTATTTCCCGCGGTTCGGCCAAGAGCGCCGAACGCGAACCGCGTATGGTACTGGCGCGACGCACGCTGGCCGCTTTCGTCATTGATCACCAGAGCGCACCGCTGAAATTCAAAAACGATTTCAATCTCGGCGAGATTGGCATGCTGAAAACTTCGGAGATACAGAATTTGTCCCTGGTCGACGACAACAGCGTGGCCTCGCAGACATTCATCGTGTCGTTCGAGTACCGGGGACGGGAGTCGGTGAGCCATGTTTGCAGATCGGAAGCGATTTATCGCAAGCTTCGAAAGACACTTTTCGATCACGGCCTGGCATTTAAGAGCGCGACGGGCGCCACGGTCAACAAGCTATCGATCGAGCCGACCGTACCCGCCGCACTTACGGTCTCGGCGGACCTCGCGCTCGGGATCGTCACGCTTACCCTGCGCAACATCTTGATGCTCGGAACCACGAAATACGAACTTGCCGGCGAGCGCATGGACCGCCCGTTCATCGACTCACTGACCGGGCTCATTTCCGGGCAGGCGAACGCGTTTTACGCCCTGGCCGCCAAGACCTCCAAGCAAGTTAAAGGCTGACGCGGCCGCGCAGGTTCTCCGCACTCATTGACCATGTCCCGCGGCTTTTTCCAGGCGCTCCCTTCAGGCTCCATCATTCAGCGGTATACGATCCACGGCGTTCTTGGCCAGGGTGGATTCGGCATCACCTACCTCGCCCATGACGCGAACTTGAGCCAACCGGTCGCCATCAAGGAATACCTGCCGACCGATCTATGCTGGCGAAATACCGATGACGACGTGGTGCCCTTTACGAAAAGTCACCGCAAGGACTTCCGTTGGGGTTTGAATCGATTCATCACCGAAGCGCAGACGCTGTCACGATTCGAACACCCGAATATCGTCAGCGTGTTTTCAGTTTTCGAAATGAACCGGACCGCATACATGGTCATGCGTTACGAGGACGGATCGAGCCTCAGCGAAATACTCGACCGCGGCGCAACGCTTGACGAGAACTGGCTCAAGAAGATGGTCTTGCCGATCCTGGATGGCCTCGGCGTGGTACACGCCGCTGGGTTCACCCATCGCGACATCAAGCCCGGCAACATCTACATTCGGAAAGACCACTCTCCCGTATTGCTCGATTTCGGCTCCGCGCGGCGGACCGAAGGTGTCACGGCGCGCACACTGACGACCCTGGTTTCGCCGGGCTATGCGCCGTTCGAGCAATACTATGCGCGCAGCGACAAACAGGGACCATGGACGGACATCTACGGGCTCGGGGCAACCCTGTACCGCGCAACCGTTGGAACGGTTCCGTGCGATGCAATCGCGCGCAGCGAGGCCCTGTTGAGCGGAGCCGATGATCCCTATGTGCCCGCGACACGCGCCGCAGCGGAGCGTTACAGCGTCGAGTTTCTATGCGCCATCGATCGCGCCCTGTCATTTCGCGAAGAAAAACGGCCGCAGGACCTGGCCGGATGGAAGCGCGAACTCGAAGGCGAACTTCTCGTGATCGGATCGACGGTGATCCCTGCGGCATCCGCACGCCCTGTGGCGACGCAAGAGATCCCCGATACACGACCGCCAGCGGACACCCGGAATCGGTGGCGCGGCACGCGATTACTGAAAGCAGCGGTACCGATTGCAGCGGTAGCGGGTCTCGCCGCCTGGGTCACCACTTATCAACCGCCGGTGATAGACGCGGATGCCATGCGGTCCGCGATCTCGTTTCAGGCTGATGCATTCACCCCCGAATCGCCGGTCGATCAGGGTGATGACGTGGACCGCTTATTGCAGGATGCGTGGCGGGACTTGGGTGAGGCGCGATTCATCGGCCCCGGCGACGACAACGCGCTAGCCCGACTGCGCCGTGTACTCGAGATCGATGCCGATAACGAACAAGCCCGCAATGGCATGGGTATTCTCCATACTTACTTCCTGTCGATAGCGCGACGCGCGGTCGACGAGGGTGCGGTACGCCGTGCGGTCCGGCATGCGAGGCAGGCCGCGGCGGCGTCGATGACCGAGGAAGAACGCGCGGCTTCGCGGCAGTTGATATTTGATTTGCGCAAAATCGGCGAGCACCGCGCCATGCGTTGAGCCAGATCGTCAGCGCGCAGCGTCGATCATACCTTCGGGTTTTTGCCGTCGTTCCGACAAAATTTCGAACTGATAAAACGTACAAATCGACAACCCCCGGCCCGTCCGCTGCTCATCAACGGGCTGTTGAAATCCCACGCTATCCAACATGCTCCGAACTATCTGCAGGAGCGAGCGGTACCTGAACGCAGGGCACATTGATTCTGGCGTGGATACGCGCCCTCGGGGCGCCTTGGGGGATCAGAACTCTACATTCATATCGACTTGAAGCAGATCCTGTCCGATATCAGTCGCGATGGCCTCGACGTGATAGAAGTTGAGGCCGATGCTGACGTGCTTCACTAGCGCGAAGTTGATCTCGAACTCGTGGCCGCGGATGCCGGTGAGGCCATTGAAGCGATCCGAATCCGGCAGGAAATCCGGTACGGAATTGGCTTCAAGGTCTGCATAAATGTACTTCATGCGCCACTTGTTCCAGGCGTACTTCGCACCCAATGCCCAGGCTGTATCCGCGGACGTATTGGTTTCAAAATTATTGATGTACTCACCGACCAGCCGCGCCTTCCCGCCGCCGAACCTGATGCCGAGTTCCCCGGCGATGTTGAAAGAACTCAGCTTCGAATCGGTATTCGTTCCCGCAGAGCTCGTAAAATCAGAAACAAACGTCACATCGCCGAAACCGTACACGGCCCCTGACAGCGTTCCAAACCATTCACCGGACGTCCACGACTGTCCAATCTGGCCGTAGCCCATGAACGGGTCGTCGCTGGAACCGGCGTTCTCTTCGAGCACCCAGACACCGGCGTTGGCGAAATACCCGCCCCAGGTGTTCATACCCCTGTAGTTGGCAGACAATCCCTCCGGATTGATGTCGCTATCCCACATCACATCGGTCGGTGCCCACAGGAAGTTCGCGCGCTTGAACTTACCGGCGATCGCCGTCAAGCCGTTTTCAAAAGCGTATTGCATGTACGCGTAATCGAGGTTGACCGCCTTGGTCGAAAAGGTCGCGTCGAAAGACTGGTTGGTCGAGCGCTGATCGCCGGAACCGCTTGCAAGCCCGGCGCCGACCTCCAACTTCATGGACGGTTTCGCAATGACCCCGAGACGATAACGTAGACGACCGCGCCCGCGTTCATCGCGGCCGTCCTCATCCTCGTACTGATAGCGCGTACGCAGATCGCCCTTGAACTCGATCTTTTCAGGCCACGACGGTTCCTTGGTCTTGTCCTCGAGAGCGGCGGCGTTCTCCTCGATCTCTTCAGCAACTTCGTGCTTCACCCCTTCGATTTTTTCTTCATCGGCTTTTGCCGCCCTGACGAGCAATTCATACTCGTCCTGCGTGAGACTGCGCTTGTTGCGAAGGATCTTGACCAGTTCCATCAGCGCGTCATTGGCGGCGAGAACCGGAAGGGTCGGAGCCAACGTCGCCGCCAGTACTACGATCCGGATGGCTTTAGTGAAATTCGACGTGCGAATCACCTCATCGCTCCTTTCTGTAAATCGCGGTTCCCGTTGGCGCCGCCGGGCGTTCGCCGGATCTCGAAAAGGTTGAATTTGGTGCCGGAGAGTGGACTCGAACCACCGACCTACTGATTACGAATCAGTTGCTCTACCAACTGAGCTACCCCGGCAGTCTTTGCAATCAATGAGATGCGAGGATATTGGCAAAGGCCATTTCTCATTTTCTCATATCCTTCTCATTTGAGCGGACGCACGATTTTGGAACGGCGGTCTCTGATGTACCGCTCGGTCGTCGTGATGTTTACGTGGGCCGCGAGAAGCTGGGCATATTCTAGCCCGAATTGCTTCTGAGCGTCCGTCAAAGCGCGGGCTCTCAAGTCATGAAATCGGAAGTCTTTGACCCCTGCTCTCTGCAAGGTTCGTCGCCAGATGGAGTCAAATCCGCTAGTTGTATATGCCTGCCCAGTTCGGGTGCAAAAGAGCGAGAGACTCCCTACACGGCGCCTCAATTTGCGAGCCCGATTCCAGACCCCTTCGAGGGCCGGGGTCTTCTCGAATATGAGCACCCTACCCGTCTTCTGGACCTCTACGCGGAGACCTTCGGGCGTCCAGTCTCTGAGCTTGATTTTGAGGACATCCGCCTTCCTCAGGGCCGTGAGGAGTACCAAGTCCATGATGCACTGGACCTGAGGCCCTGCCGCCGTCCTTACAAGGGCTATCTCGCCATCCAGTAGGAACCGCTCTCTACGCTTCTCTGGGTTGCGCCTGACACCAAGACAGGGATTGCGCTGTAACCGGTCAAACGGCGGCGTCTGGTAATTGATCTCGTGTTGCGGTAACGACGGCCAAGTTAGAACGCAGCGGTTGGGTAGCGAACAATGTCTTCCACACCCGAGGCGTGAGTTGTTCCACTGCGCTATCCGGATGGATCGCGATCCTCTGGAGTACATCAACCAGGTAGGTGTACGGATTAATGCCGTGTATTCGGCAAGTACAGATCAAACTTTGTATGATCCCAACGTGTTCAGCGCCCACCTCAGTCCAACAGAACATCCAATTCTTTCGGCCCATCGGAATGGGTCTCAGAGCGCGCTCTAAATGATTCGTGTCGATCGCGACGCTCGCATCCGATAAGTAAACACGTAACGCGCCCTCACGCTCGGCTGCATAGGCCAGCGCCTTCGTAAACGGCTGACTCGGTAATAAACCCATGCACTGGCGTTGCTCGTCAAGCCAGGCAAAAAATGCATCAACCGCAGGCAAGGCGTACCGGCTGCGGTAGGTCTGGGTCGCCGCTTCATCCATTGCCTGGTCACGGATGGTGGCCTCAACGGCATACAGTGCCGCGATCAAATCAAGTGCCTGCGCCGCACTTTGTGGCCTATCGGATAATGCCCTTTCGAACTGACGACGCGTGTGCGCCCAGCATTGCGCATGCACGACTTCATCGCCGCGATCGGCGGCAAAACGCGCATAAGCCGCGGCGCCATCGGTTAGTAAGGTGCCTTTAAAGTCCACCAACGTTTTGTCGATGTGCGACCGCGCCTTGGTTCGCGCAAACGTGAACGCAATCTCATCCGCTTCGCCATAAATTGGCCAATACCACGCCGCGTTCATCTTGCCCTTGCCCGAGCGACCCGCCTTAATCGGCGTTTCATCCATCGCCAGCGTCTTCGATAACAAGATATGCCGCAACTGCGCCAGATAAATCGGCTTCAACAGGTCACTTGCCTTCTGCACCCAGTGCGTCAGACTCGACCGCGCCACGGTAATGCCGTTCAGCCCCATTCGTTGATGTTGACGGTACAGCGGCAGGTGATAAGCGAACTTATCAACCAGCATCCCCGCAACCACACTCACATCCGCCAATGAGCCGGACCACAGACCATCGGGCGCCGGGATCGTGAAGATCTGACCGTCGCTTTTGCGCTTCACTACCGGTTGGATGTACTTCAAGACCACATAGGCCGCCGGCCGTTGCGCTAAACGATAGGTGATCTTTTCACTGCTCGCTTCAAACGCATCCGCGACATCTTCAGGTACCGACAATTGGATGCATTCAATCGGCACCGAGTCATCGAAACGTAACCCTTGATCAGTCACACAATCATCGCCACGGCGCTTTCCTTTGCGCCGCTGATAAGTGATCGTTTCTTTCTCAACCGCCGCCGTCGATGACGACTCATCCTCGAAGCCATTGAGTAACCGTTGATCGGGATTGGGATCAATCAGCCGCCGTTCAGACTTGCGACCGAACAGTTGGCGTTTGAACCAGTCGAGTTGTTGGGTGAGTGTGGCGACCTGCGTTTTGAGGGCTGTGTTTTCCGCTTGTAACACCGCCGCATCAAGTGATATTTCCGGCGTTGCATAACCCCCATTCATGGGTACGTATTGTACCGTTTACACTGCTGACCGTCGATCGTTTTCCGGTAATCGAAACCGTTTTAATCGACGCACTGAGCGTAGATCGATCCCTTCAATAATGCACTGCCATTCGCTGCGTTGCAGCCGCTGTTTGACCTCGCTATTCCACCGAACCTGGAACTGACCGCGTTCGAGTTTCTTACTCCACAGACAATATCCGTCCGACTCAAAGTACAGCGCTTTTAATAACGTACGCCGGCGATTGACGAAAACGTACAGTGCCCCATCGAGGGGCTCCTCGTGTAACGCCTGCCGCACCAACGCCGATAAACCATGGAACGATTGACGCATATCAGTCGGTGCCCGACATAACCATATACGCAAACCCGATGGGGGCGACCACATCAGTGCCGTGACACACGTAGCACGATGTCATCACCGAGCGCTAACTCGATATCCCATTGTGCATTGGTTAATGGTTGTAACGGGGCCAACTCGACGAAACGTGTTTCCGCCTTCCCTATCTGAGCGTCCCTCGCTGACCTCGACTTCCTTTTACTGAACGTCGAATATCCAATTCCTCGCTCAGCACAGAATGCGCGGATCGATGAACCGCTTTGTGCCTGCTCCGCTAATAGGCCACGCCACTCATCCGCACTACGTCGTTTGTTCCGAGGTTTTCCGTGATCATTCATTTACCAAGCTCCCGATTGACTGGGAAACCTGGCAAACTAAACCATCTGCCCGAGACCGTGAATAACGGCCTGGATTGACCGGTTACCTTGCGCTTACACCAGCCCCATCGCAGCGCTCCGTTGAATACGCTCGACAGCATGGCCACTTCCCGGTTGGCCTCGTACTTGGATGTTCGCCTATCTAGTGTCCGTCCATAAACAGGCATTTTCTTCGATGGGCACGGAGAAATCGAGGTGTTGAAAGTAGGTTGTTGGAGCGGTAGCGGCGGTTCGGTGGGGGTCGAAGGGCTCTTCGAGCGTAATTGTGAGTACGTTCGCCGGCCGCAGAGCGCTGCAACCCAAAGTCGCCCGTTCGACGATATCGAGGAGGTCAGTTAGTGCGAGTGAACGTCGCTATTCGAGTTGATAGCGCGCGAGCAGGCTGAGGTTGTAGGCGACCACAGAAGACCACACGTAGGCTTCGAAGTGCGGCAGGCTCTTCCAGGTGCAACGTGCCAATCCGTATGCACGCTTCAGGCAGGAGATACCGGCCTCGATGCCGGCGCGGAAGTTGCGCAAGCGTCGATAGACCCACTGACTCTTGACCATGTCGGCGATCGCGAGCCCGCGCTTCTTGTGGAAGGCAACGTCTTCGATGCCTTCTGCTTTCGCCGCCCGGAGATTGTCGAGGCTCGCATAGCCGCCATCGGCGGCGACCTGTCGTGGCATCGTCCCGTAGTGTGTTCGATGCCGTTCGAGCATCGGCATGAAGCGCTGACTATCGACCGGATTGCCTCGCTCGATGACCACGTCGAGGATGAGGCCACTGCGCCCCGAAGCCAGATTGATTTTGTGTCCGTACTGAACGTCGCGCGCACCCTTTATGATGATGTCGGTATGCGGCTCGAACAAGCTCACGCACTTCTCGCTCGCGGGGACCTTCTCACCGCCGAACACCCGCCGCTCAGTTTGCGAAATCACCTGCAGAACAAGTGTTTCGTAGTGCGCTACCTGCGCTAGCCAGTCCGGCAGTTCAACGCCGGTGACGCCCGGGCTCAGCAGCTGCTCACGTACCCTCGCTACCGCTTCCAAGGTTGAACGCGTCGCCCCAATCAAATCGCGATACAGACGTTGGCGTTGCTTCGCACCACGCGCATACCACAGCGCCCGCGCACGCTTCTTCGCCAATCGAGTGTGGTTCACGAAGCACAACTCCGGCGCGCCAGGCAACTCGCGCGCCTGTGCGAGCAGACGAACCACAACACGCACGCCATCCCACAGCAGATGACTGTCGCTCGGCGCGTGGATGGCACTGTCCGTTACCGTGCTATCAATCCGTACACGCTGTGCCGGCTCAATGCGCGTCTCTTTCGCCGTCGCCAGCAGGGCGCGATGAATAGACTCCCACGTCGATACCTGGATCGCCGAGACCACCCGCTGTAAGGCAGACTTCTTCGGACGTTCATTACCCGGCAACCGGGCGAAGGCCTGAAAGCTCGCCGAGTCCTGCAGGTGAAAGGCCAGCTCCTCGTAACTCAATTGCCGGTGCTGCTTGAGCACCGCGCAGCGCAGCACCGACTCCGCCGACAGTCCGCGTCGACCGGTGGGCTTCAAACCCCGCCGACACAGATCGTTCATGACCGGCGTGAGGACCTTGGGGTGAGCATCGAGCCACTCGGACATGCCCTGCAGCTCTCGCCCCAGGTCATGGTCAGCAAACAGCTCGTATATACTCGCTTGGGCCGTGCGTTTCTGACGCATTCCCCCTCCTGTGGTGTCGATGATTGTGTGGAAAATCAGAGGTTTGAAGTTCCATTAGATCACGACCCACCGGAGGTTTCGATCCCTTAAGCGACAAATTTTCCTTTTTATTTCAACCGCATCGCGTTTAGGGATGCACACTAGCTAGATACTGGGCGATGTGGGTTTGCTCGATGTATTCGAGGAGCGTGTCACCGAATACTTCGCGGAGCCTGATCGCGTAGCGTTTGTATTCGCGTTGGGTGGCCTGGGCTTTCTCAGGGAGGATTTCTAGGAGGTATCGGTCTATGGCATGCCCTACAGTCGAACCCTTTAGCGTGACGCCTTCAAGCTCCTGCCATCTGGCAATTGCTTCGGCGTAGGTGTCGCCAATCTTCATCCATTTCTGATTTTTGACGTAGTAGTACGCTTTTCCCTTCTGCCGCATCCGCTGCGGTAAGCCGGGGTTGTGCTTCTTTTGGCGACCAGGCGTCATCTACTTCACCAGCTCAAGGCGGGGGCCACGGTCGGACTTTTTGCGGGGGACACTGAGTAGCCGGCGTTCGATTTCCTCGCGCATTACCTTTGGGCGTCCGATTGTTGAGATTTCGAAGCGATATGCGCGTTCCTCAAACCATCGAATTTGATCTTTGAATCGCTTTCTGTCGGTCAATTCCTGGATCTCGCCAGCCGTCAGAAACATTGTCCTTTGGTCTTCCATTTCGGATGAAGGCTATCTGCCAGCTTCTTCCTTACGACAATCTGCCGCTGGGTGCAAAAACAGTGTGGTTTACGTTCATCTTGCGGACTGTTCTAGAAATTTTGTTCAGTTTCGTCCATAAATATGAGGGCATGTCGTTCACGATCGAGACCGTGCTCCAAGCAGTAGCGTTTAATCGCTTCGTCCG
The DNA here is from genome assembly GCA_963662545.2 of Gammaproteobacteria bacterium. Lineage (GTDB taxonomy): Bacteria > Pseudomonadota > Gammaproteobacteria > JAYYZW01. The sequence continues at coordinate 495,196 of CAXXLL010000002.1, read as the reverse complement.
GATCTTCGTCATCGGTGCCGAAGACCAAGATAAATCCCGGATCTCTTACACGTTCGAGCGCCTCAATTCGTCCTTTTATGCTTCTCATGGTATTTTCCAACCGCAATTAATAAATATCTTGACTGGGCTGTATTAGGCGCAATCTTCGGCGGCTTCACTACGCTGGCAAGGGGGTACGGGATCATTGAAATCCTCTTTGCTGTCGTAGCCTGCTCGGGTCTTCTCGTTCTGCTTTCGGTAATTGGGTGGGCTCGGACTCCAGAAGAGAGGCAGGCCCGTAAACGCGAGCCTTAATTAAAGCGGTCGTCGCTATTCGAAAGGCCCGTCTCGATAGTGGTGACAACGCACGTAGCTTCCTCAATTTCTCCAACTCCCGAATCGAATCCGGTTTCACGTACAGGTCGTCCAAAATTCCATCGACTGTTTCTCGGCCAGTTTGCGGTTCGGTATTCAAAATGCCGCTTCCTGCTCTGTCATCACAAACCAGCTATATTTATCACGTGCTTCTTCCCGGATTTCATGCTCGGTACAGTAGCGATCTATCGCAGCTTCCTCCGTTTCGTCATCATCACGAATTATGCATAGTTGCTTGAATGCCCCTTTCGCTGCTTCGAGTTTTACGATTCGGGATTTGATACTCATCGGCTTTTCTCCAAAATGGCGATGCGTTTCTCCAGATCTTCAAATTCGTAAATACGAAGCTGCTGCGCGATGGCTGTCAGCAACGTGCCGGCGTCGGTTATCGATAACTCACCATCAGCCATCGCAGAGATTGCTGCTTTACCTTGGTCGGTAATAGTTTCGGCAGCCTTCAAGCCGGGTAGCTGAATCGTCATACCCTCAGGCCGATACGCGGGGACTAGGCGTTCGATGCAGAGCTTCAGCATGGGACCGTCTCCGCTGAGGGCCATTTCTACTGCCTTCGATACCAACTTCTCCGCGTTCGGCTCCAATAGCGCACGTAGAGCTGTGCGTTTATCGCCTGTGCCTTTGGGCCGGCCGTCCGGGTTGCCGCTCTGTCCTTTTTCAAATGGCATTGCTCTTCCGTTGTTTAGATCAATTAGCCGTTAACTAGTCCTTGAGCGAATTAATTCTTTTGTAATCATCACATCGACGCCAGAGCATCACCGGTTCATATTCGAGTGGGCGGTACTTAGTTTTCGGGGTGCTCTTGGGCCAGCAGACGCCATGCCGGGACAGGTTCTGACAGCGTAGGCATGTCACCATGTTGCAGGCGGTCGCGCCCTTGGTTTCCTCCGGTGTCAGTTGGTAGGTCTCATCGCCAACCACGCGCATGAATACCTCGTTTTTCTGTTGAAAGCGCCTAGGGTCCGTACTGACATTACTGACAGAAGGGCTTTTGTCGGTTATGTCAGTACACGTACTGGGCGTTTCCAGCGAATCAAGACGTTCAAGCCAGCCCATCAAACTGCCCTCCAAAGATCGGGGTGAACACGCCAAACCTGCGCTGTTCGCCCTTCCGTTAACTGCTCGACCTGACGTACTCGGTTGTAATCCGCCATAATGTCGAGGGCCTTGTAGGTGCCTTCGCGGTCTAGCAACCGCCAGCCCTTTCGGTAGATGTCGCGGGCGGCGAATTCGTTGGGTACATCACCCCTGAGCATGTGCCGATCGAGCTCACGGGCCGCAGACATCGCCGGGTCAAGTGCCGGGCTGTAGAGCCGTTGTGCGTGCCCCTCGAGGTATTCCCCCCACCCGCAGGCTCGGATCAATGCATTTTCGGTTACGGGTCCGCCGGTTGGTGAGTCGGCGAGATGGATTAGAAGGGCGAGGGACGGGATCAGGCTGCGGTACTTGGCGAGATGCGATTGCAGGGCGGGAGGCAACTCATCGCTTCGCAATCGATTCTCTAGGTCACTGCGCCACTCATCAAAGAGGTTTTGCCCCTGATCGTCGAATCGGAGATAGCGAGCATCCTCGTCGATCTCAGTACCTAAAGCTGCATGGTCGATTTCATTAAGGCGGTCAAATACTGCGCGAGCTGTCCGCCTTGCTTCGGTATCCGGCCAGCGATCGACGTTTCGCCATACGCGCGGTGGATCTGGCCACACCAATAATTGAAATCGCTGGATAAGCCCGTCATCGCCGGCACCACCTTTGGAAGCTGATTCGATGTACTGACTGAGCGGGCCTGGCTGGATCGTGCCAAGGATTGAAACGCAACAGGCTTCAATGTCGATCGTGCCTCTAGAAATCCGGTCGTAGGTAAAACTCCCTGTTCCGTTCCATGACTCAAGATAGAACGCGCGTGCACCCTCACGCCCGCTGCGGTCAAGGTCTTTAAGGAATCCGGTCAATTAGTCGCGGAATACCAGAATGCCGCGTGGATTCGCTGCTAGTAACTCACCCAACTTTTCGACGGTAGGATCGCTAGTCATATAGCGTCGGCGTTGAGGCTCCTCGGGCTCATCATCAAGGCCCTCCATTGCAGCGGCTTTTGCGTCATCACCATTCTTTACGGCTTTAGCTACTTTCTCCCTAGTGGCTTTGGCTGTTGCCTCGGCCACCATCTTTTCTACTTCAAATCCCTGGAGTGCGATTTCATGAGCGTCGCGGGCTTGAGCTTCTAGCGCACGTAATGGTTTTAGGGTCTCTGTAATGGCGGGCGTCTTCTGAATTCCGGGCGGGCCGACGATCGCTCCCCATAGATTTGGCACCACCATCCAATCGTCTTTTCGCTTGGGCCGGATATGAATTTGTCGTCCCACGACCGCCGACAGTGAACTGACAGAACCGACAGAAGGGTAATCAGGTGGGCATTGCAGGCGATCTGCTATGTCCTGAACCCATCCGCGTAATGCTTCGGGTAATAGGCGCATGTCAAATTCGGGTACATCTGGCAGGCCATCTGGTAGCGATACCGGGAGAAGTGACGGTATGTTGTCTAGTTTCCTGGTCGCTTCTTCCCGGCATGTTTCCGTGTCGTGTGCTCGTGCAGCTTCAAACACGGCAGATTTCCCGCATCCTTTCTATACGCCGTCCTGCAAGGGCGAGCCGTTCAATATCGCTGTCATTAACAGGTCGCCCAGCTTGCATATCTGACGCCAGCACCGACAGGAACAGTAATTCGAAATCGAGGGTCAACAACGCGTCTTTCGCCGTGAAATGGGGACCTTTGCGGCCCTTATGTTCGTACCGGGTCGCGTATAGGTCGGCGAGATTGAGGCCGACTGCGCTCAACACGTCGCCGGGCGGACAACCCGCAAAACAATGAGCCAACAGTGTTTCGCCGTCTTCTGCTACTTGGACACTTAATGATGGGCGTTTGTCGTCATGGGCCGGACATCGAGCAAGCCATTTGCCAGGGGCGCGCTGTTGAACGGCGTCAAGGCGCGACAGAATTTTCTCTGAGGGCGTCATGCGATCACCTAGATGATCACATGGTCTTCTGCCGCGGTGACGGTGAATTCAGTCCCTACAAACTCTGTTGGCGCGACTTCGGTGTCTCGTCCACTAAGCAGGGCGTGTAAAAGATTCACCTCATCGACAGAAAGATCATTCGTAGCGACGAAGCGCGCAAGCTTGGTGCGGAGAGAATCAATCGGGTTGGCCATCACGCAGCCGCCTTCCCGCGTTGCTTTTCCACCCAGGCGGCCGGGTCTCTAACCCACTCGCGAAGCTCCGATCGGCGGAAACCTAGAAACACGCTTTTCCCGGAGGGGCTTTTCAGGCGGTGAGGGGAAGGGAATAAGGATTCATTGCACCAGCGCCAGATGGTGGGCTTAGATCGGTTGGCGATCTTTTCAGCTTCGGGGAATCCTGCGTAACCTTCGTCCTCAAGATTGAAAGAGAAATCCGACATTTGGGGCTCCTGAATTCATTCGCGCTTGAATGACCTCACACACTTGTGCGTAGTTTCAGGAGATAAAATAGCGCCGGATACTCGTTAATTCACCGGAAATTGTATGCGAAAGAAAACTACGGAAATTCTCCGCAGTCGTTGCGGGCTGTCCTGATGAGAGCTTGTGCTAGCTGATTCTGCTCATCGAGTAGGTTATGCAGACGATCTTTTTCAATCTCGGACCAACCGATTTCGCCACGTTTGCGTCGAGCACTAGAGACAGCAGCGACAGCTTCAAGTCGAAAATTTTTCCAATTCTTTTCGACGGAGCTCTTGGATACGTGATGTAGCCCGGCGGCATAGGCGCACGCCGCATCCCATAAATCGCCTTTTAATAATCGATCTAGGAAGGTCGCGGCAATAGTGATTCGTTTTTGTGGATCTGCTGGCGGTTTCTTTCTTCGTTTAAGCCCTAATGCCTGTTCAGTGCTTACTTCCTCAGCCAATATCTCTAGAAAGCAGTCTCGAAAATGAAGATAGAGGTCTGGTGGCAAAGGCTGATTTGCATCGTGAACGTCGATGAAATATTTGGGACTTATGCACCAAAATCAGCAAGCCCTTCTAGTTAACTCACGGCAGTGTATCTATTTGAAACTTGCACGCCTCGTCGTGTTACCTACGCGGCTGAAGGTACGCATAGATGGGTATTAATAGGTCCTAGTCTCCTTCCGCGCGCTGTTTATGTCGTCCCCAGTGATAACCACCAAAGCCTGCAACCGTAATCTGTATGAGTTGATAAAGGATGGCTTCTTTGTCAAAGAATACGAGCGCAAGAATAGCCGCCATCAGAAAAGCGAGCATTATCGATCCAGAAATGGTGTTACGTTTATGAAAGCGGTCTTGGAGGCCGCGCTCATCTCGACGGTCTAATACGTGTGCTTCTAGTTCTGCTTTGGCGTATTCTGCAAGATTCTGTAGTTCGACATGCCTAACCGAAAGCTCTTGTCCCTTAATAGCAAGCTCTTTCTCTTGGTTAGCAAGATACCTATGAAAATCCCCGCTTTCGTCTGGATCATATTCTTGGGCCACCCTAGGCTTTTCCTGTTCGCGGAGACGGATAAATTGGCCGGGTATAGGTAACCCGAATGCCGCCGAATCCCTTCTGGCCCAAAATAAGTGGCGCAGTCTCTGCAGACTGAATTAAACCTGGGTTAGATTCAAGAAGGTCCAAATAGCCTCTCGGTGACAGCACCTCCATAGTTATTGGACGAGCACTGCGCCAAGGACGGCGTTTTTCTAGCGTCTTGTATAACAGCATGGCAAATGAGCTATTGATTCAGGCTTTACGAACTAGCTTGTAACGTCTTTCCAGTTCTTTTTTGGTCGGCTCCCGATTCTCGCTTTTGGGCCTGGAATCCGCTGGCGTCTCCAAAAGATGACGCATGGCGGTTTCTATATCGTCGAGGCTGGCCGGGTCTCGGTCGGTGGGATCAATCTTGGGCTTGGACTTCATGGCGGCTTCCTATTGACCATGTAGAACCATAGTTTATTGCGCTGCACAGCGCAATAAGGTACGGTCCAAGGCTCTCTCTTTTTTAGTCTGGAACGGCTTTATGAGCGAAATAGAAATCATCTCCCACAATGTCACCATAGATAAGGGCGAAGGACAGGATGCGGATAAAGCCTTTGTTAATTTCAAGTACAAAGTGGACAGCGTACGAGCGAGCCTCCTTATACAGACTCAACTTCCGCATGGGACTCTTGTTGAGAAAGGTGTGATCGAATTTGAGAATCAAGCTCTACTAAAAGCCGCTGAGATACTGGATGCTGCGGGAGCCTATGGTCGAAAAGCATCTCAGAAATAACGTCACCCAGCACGTGCTTCCCTTCATCCGACCGCAAGAATGACGCGAACACCGCATTTAATGAAGTTTCCGAACTAGACATAAGAAATCCTCCACTATTGAAAGAAGAAGCATAGATGGACGAAATAATAATGTTCCCCGTCACTCAGATACATGTGAGTCCTGACGTGGAAACTGTTCCACCCAACGAAAAACTGGGTTCTTCAGAGGTTCCTGCCATTTTGGCTCTTGTGAACACGACAGCATCAAAACCCAATGACCGGATTTCGCTGGTGATTCCCACGGGAACCGCGCGCCAGCTATGTCAAGATTTGATGGTTGTTCTGGAGCAGATTGAGAAGCATCGACCGGACTAGGCATAGAGAAGCCTCCACGTTATGATTAAACATAGCGTGTGAGGGTTTCCCCGATCTGCCGCCAAGCTACACGGGGCGCAACTTTTTCGTCATAGCAGGGTGCTCAAAATGAGCACCCTGCTTGTTTTCAAGATTGAACCAAGTCTCGATAGCTTAACCGCTTCCCGCCGATTTTTCCTGCCAACGCTTCCATGCGGTCAATCGTATCAACTTCGCAGTTGCCTTCGTTCAGTCGGAATGACGCCTCGTTGATATAGCGTGGCAAGTGCTTACGGGATACGTGGTGCCACGTGCCAGTAATCGAGCGCTTGAGGACGGCCCATGTTGATTCAATGCTGTTGGTGTGGGCATCGCCCCGGACGTACTCATGGCCCGAATGACAGATCGTTTCATGCTGATACTGATTGCTGTCATTGGCGAGATTGTTATATGCCTTGGCGTCGTCGGTATAGATGGTCGAGCCATGCGCGACCTTGGATTCTACGAACGCCACGAGGGTTTCAGCGTCGGTGCGTTCGACCGGCTCAGCAATGACCTTCCCGCCGCGCTCCCGCGCTCCCACGACAGGGATTTTACCGACTGTGCCACGGCCCTGGCGGAGTTTCTTGCTCGCGTGTTTGTTGCGCTCGCGCCCACCGATGTAGGTCTCATCGACCTCGACGACTCGCTCAAGTGGTAATTCCCCGCTGGCGCAGGCTTCGCGGATCCTATGGAGCATGTGCCACGCCGTGCGATATTGGCAGCCTAGTTCCTTGGAAACCTGCATCGCGCTCACGCCTTTGCGGGCCGTGAGCACGGAATAAATCGCGTAAATCCAGTCCTGCAACGGCTTCTTGGTCGAATGCATGCAGGTGCCTGTAGTGACCGTGAAGTGATCTCGGCAGGACTTGCACCAGTAGTGATAGGGCTTGCTGGGCGGCGGCGGCTTGATGTCTTCAATGCTTCCGCAATGCGGGCAGACCGGGGTGCCGTTCCAGCGGACTTTCTCAATCCATTTCCGGCAGGACGCCTCATCCGGGAATATCCGATACAGCTCCGGGACGCTGATTGTTCGGGCGATTCGCTTCTTGTCCATCGGGAACTCCTATTTACTGCTTATTATTATATGTCATTTATAATCAGATGTCTAGGAGTTTTTGCTGATTTTGGTGCATAAGTCCCAAATATTTCATGAGCTGGCGGGCAGCCTCTGGCTCCGCAACGCCAGCCCTAACATCTAGGGCCGTAAAGAAAATATCGCGCTTTTCTTGCGTCGTGTAATCCATCTTGGCGCCTCCTCGGGTCCGTCACCCGTCTTAACTTCTTGCGATGCCAACGGCTCTCTCTAATGAATTACGGCCTAGCTTGGCGGCTAGATCCTACTCCCAATTTCATCCGATATTAAGAAATATTATAAGAAATCATTGAATTGCATTTTAGAATATTTATAATCAATCAAAAGGCGCCGGTTGGGGGCATGTAAAATGTCTGCATGTCTCCGAAAGGCGGGAAGCGCGAAGGCGCCGGACGAAAGAGGAAGTACCCAGACGAAAAGGTCCTTCCGCGCTCTTACGGCATTCCTGATTCGATCGACGCCGAAATCAAGCGCCGGGCTAAGAAACAGGGCAAGAACGCCAGTGAAATCGTAGTAGGCGTCCTCCGCCGCGCATTTCGGATGAAATCGAAGGAGACATCGAGTGAACCACCCAAACCTGGCCAGTCCGAAACCTGACGTTGACTCGCAATTTACTTCTAACTGTCTTTCCCGAAAGCACCCATTTTCGGGAGAGTTGCGGGTCACGAGGTAAGCAACCATGCGGGCTACAGCCAACGTCATCGACCTACCCCAACCATCGTTTTCGGGAAAGTTACCCCGGAAACCCAGAAACAAGGATGTCAGGTCACGCGAATACTTAACGCCTGACGAAGTCGCGCAACTAATGCTGGCTGCCGGCAGGGTCGGTCGGCATCCGTTCCGAGACAAGACGCTCATCCTGATTGCTTACCGCCATGCTCTGCGCGTGTCCGAATTAGTATCCCTGAGATGGGACCAAATCGACCTGAAACAGGGTCAACTACACGTCGTAAGGATGAAGGGTGGGATTGACTCCACACACCCGCTTAGAGGGCCAGAATTGCGCGCTCTTAAACGCTTACAGCGCGAGTATGAGAAGTCCCCGTATGTGTTCGTCACTGAGCGCAGAGGGCCGCTGACAACGTCAGCTGTGCGGAAGATTATCGCGAGGGCGGGGGAAGTTGCCGAGCTGGGATTTCCGGTTCATCCGCATATGCTCAGACATGCCTGCGGTTTCTACTTAGCCAATGAAGGACACGATACTCGAGCGATTCAGATGTATTTGGGGCATTCCAATATTCAGCATACTTGTCGGTATACGGAGTTGGCGGCGAATCGGTTTAATGGGTTCTGGAAGGATTAGCGTTCCGCCGCAGACGCGCCGAACGATTTACGCTATCGCTTTAAGATAAGGCCGCTTTCGGGCGGCTTTTTCTTTCCCAATATCGCCACTGTTAACGTCTGCTTTTACCAGTAGCGGACCTCCCCAGAGGTCACTTCGCAGCCTGTTTCAGTGCGCTTTAAATGGCCGTTACCAACCCATGCGGCCATCACCAAATTCTAAATAGACGTGGAGCGAGTTGTGCCTCAATTTCTTCGCTGTGTGGCAAACTCACATTGCGGCCGGTGATATTGGGTTCATTTTCGAGGTTGTGAATGGAGCGGTTTATCAATCCTTGGGCGAAAAGTTGCTTCATCGTCGGAACCTGGCTTACTGGCGCGGTGCCGATACCCGCTGCGGTGCGGTTATTTGGCTCAGGCTTGATCGGGTTGCTGGATTTAGCAAGGCGCCAGCGGTGACATTTGGCGATTTGGCGAACGGTAATTCGTCGCTTTAGGAGGTTACATAATGAATCGATATAGCTTGTTGGTAATTTCCACGGTGGCGCTGCTGGCGTTTGGCATGAATGTTCAAGCTGCCCTAGCAACCGCATCAGATGCCAACTTTAGTTGGACTTCCGATTCCCTCACCGGACTCGATTGGCTTGATTTCGACGGAGGCGCCGCCCCCAGCACAGTAGAACGCACGTACAACGATGTTTCCGCACAGTTCGGTATGGGCGGTGATTATGAGGGGTGGGGTTATGCCGCCATAGATCAGATTCACCAGTTCGTATTCAATATAACGGGAGTTTCGTCCACTACTCCCGGAAATTTGGAAATATATCAAGGCAACACCGACCTGGTCGCTAGCTGGATGGGCTACTCCTTCTTTAACGAAGATAGCGATTGGGTGGTTGGCATATCCAGCGACCCATCTGGACCAGGCCAGCACAAGTTTTTCTCACTATTTGACGGTAACGATTCTAACCCAACGACGGACTTTTTAGGCGAGGGAACGCAATTCGACTTTGCAGCCAACTCCGCGGTAGGAAGTTTTTTAATCCGCGAAACTAGCGTTGTCCCGGTGCCGCCGAGCCTCGCCCTCATGGGTTTAGCACTCGCAGGATTGGGTTTTCGAAGGCGTAAAGCAGCGTAACGATCCCAAGCTATATCAGAATACGGAGCCCCGCCTCAGCGCGGGGTTTCTTTTAGCCAAAACCTATAACGTCAGACGCTTTTGAGCTTCCGAATAGGGAGGCGGTTAGCCATTACCGCAAACTGGCCCGCCGACCAGCCGACGACCTGATCAACATTCCGCTGCACCGGAAAGTTGCGGATCTAACTTCTCACCGCGATGAGAGGTTAGAAATACCGGGCGTCAGCAGTTACCGGCGCACACGTCCCACGCCAAACGCTCGATTGTAGATTGCGCTTGTCGGCATCCTCAGTGCATCCGGGTTATAGCAGCCATGCCGGCTATTGAAATATTCGATGAAGGTGAGACAGGCCAGTGATTCCAGGGCACACCGGCTGGCGTGTACGCAGCCATCGCAGGGCGCCGGCGGGACTTCCTTGATGGCCTCGGCGATCGCCGGTAGCAGATCGTCGTATGTCTCCGCAGGGAAAGCGCCGTCGTCCATGCCGCGGATATTACACGCCCCTGATTTCAGCCGAGGGGACCGCGATAATTTCATTGCGGTCGTAGTGCTTGAGCAGAGTGCGCACGGCGCTCTCTAGGTTGTCCGTGCGCACGCGTGTATATGGATATCCTTTTTTGCTAGTTGGGCAATTTTCTTTCTTACTGACAACTTGCTGGACGCGTTGTCTCGATTTCCCTACCGCGTCAGCAATTTGCTGCTGTGTCCACTCCGGGTGCTCCGCGCGCAGTTTCTCATCTTGAGTAGCCGTCTGTATTGCGCCCTAAGCGACGATCTCGGCTCAGCCCTACCCTTGCGTACTCTCGACCTGAACGGTTTGCTGTGCTGCGCGCGTCGACGTCCTGCGGCTTGATTTCGTAGGCCGCCGCGCTATCCTGTCAGGCAGGGTCTGATAACCCTTCACAGAACGGACACCGCTCCCGACAGTTTGCGGATTTTTTTTGCCTGCATCCTGCAGGTACCGCCTCAATGTCGGGGGTGGGTGAATACAAGACCTTCGGGGAATAAGCCCGACCGTTTCTGTGCGGTTATCAGCGCCCGACTTCCTATTTGTCAATGGAGGCGCTAGGCATGACCGAATCTGAGACGACCCCCAGGATTACCACTAACGCCCTCAAGCACCTCAAGAACATTGGAAAAATGTTCGAGGAGTTAGATGAACACAAGAAGGTCGCTTTTGTTCGTTTTTTCGATTGGTTTCTAATCGACAAAGAGGCGGCATTAGAGGCAGGCAGGGCCCTTATAAACGATGAGATAACGCAGCAGCAACTTGATGCTGCTGTAAAAAAGGGGATCGAATTGGCGGCGACCCACGGACAGTGAAAACGACGTTAACGTCGGATAACGCCAACTAAGTACAACACGGCGCCAGGAGACCAGGCATGAATAAGGACAAACTTAATTTCCTGATTTGCAAGCTCCACAGGTGCGTTCAAGTGGTGGATTGGGCGGAACCTCATCACGTGCGTAAAGCCAAACGCACGATGCTTGATGCGCTGGAGGAATTGGAGACGGAACTCGGGATAGGTGGTTCGTTCCACGATCTGTCCGATGAACAGCAACGTGAGCTGGATAAACTATTTTAGCGGACGAGAACACGGCGCCAGGGACGGCGCCCCTTCATAACTCCCGTTGCGGCGGGAGTTTTGTATACGTATACAAAAAGTACGTTTCAGCGTGCTCGCGACATTAGAATTCGTGGGCCATAATTATTCTTGGAGGCAAATACGATGGCAGCGAGTTCAGAAGTTAAGACGTTTGCAGCGGCCGATCTGTTAAAGGTAGCCCTTGAGTCAAAGGCGGTAACCCTCTCCTCAGGCAGTGCAGTTGAACAAGCCGAAGAACTGGGGGACGCATTCAAAGCACTTTATTCGAAGATGGTAGAGGCGCAAACGAGTTGATTAGCAACGACACGGTGCCAGGGACGGCGCGACACGGTGAGTTTTGCGCCGGTCGGCGGTGAGGACACCGTTCAGTTTCAAATGTGTGAGGCTCTCTCGGGTACTCACAGTGGCGGTGGTCAGATTGACATTGGCCAGTTGTGCTGGGGTGAGTTGCAGTCCCGCCGCGAATGCTAATGTCGAGGCTGATATAAGGACTAACATGAGCAATTGTTTATTCATGGCGAGTATCCTGTTCGGTGGTCACGAGGGCGCGTCCTGCGGCCAGGCGCAACTCCGCCGCTTCTTGCCAAGCCTCCTGTAGTAATTCCAGGTAGCGTCCGTGGGCGTCAAAATAGATATTGTTGGCATCGATCAGGGAGAAGATCTCTACCTCTCCGCTCGCGTAAGCCTTGCGCGTCAGGTCAAAAACCTTTCGCGCAGGTTCGAGTACCCGGGGAAGGTAATGTTTGCCTTGTTGGACCAGGTGGGAAAGATGCAGATGACTGCGTCGCAGACGGCTGCCCAGATCCCGTTCCAGCACCTGGAGTTTTGACTGCGCCTGCGCCACCTGTGCTTGGACTTCACTCAGTCGTCCAGCCTTACGGTCCCAGAGCGGTACAGTAACGGCGATACCAATACCGGTGACATCCTGGCGACGTCCGTTTAGGAAGTCCCGCTCGCGGAACAGGCGCAAGTGTGGGTCGGGTAGACGCTCGGAACGAACCAGGTTCACGCTCGATCGTGCCGCTTCAAGCCGGTGTCTCGCGGCCAGCAACGCCGCATGTTTTGATAAATCTGCCTGCAATTGGTCTAACGCGGGTATGGAATCGAAAGGTTCGAGTGGCGTCAGTTGTGGTGTAGTCTCTGACGTTAAACCCAAATAAGGACGGAACCGGCTCAGGGCCTCGTTGTATTCGCCTTCCGCTTTGTCCAGGATCTGTTGCGCAGACTCCCGGATGAGATCAATGCGTAGACGCTCCAGCTTGGAAAGGTCCCCGGTCTCCTCCCGCCGGCGCCCGATGTTTTGCAGGTCATCCGCGAGTTGCAGACGCTGCTCAGCCAGGCCCAAGCGACCCATTGCCAGTTGCAAGCTGTGATAACGTTGCGCCACCTGTGTTTCCAGGCGCACGTGTTGATATCGGCGTTCGGTACGGGCAGCGTCCAGCTCTGCACTGGCGACGGCTCGCTGATGGCCAAGGCGGCCGCTCAGCGGCAGCGGCTGGCTGAACGCGAATTGAGTAAAATCGGTGCCGCCGGTGCCATCATCCTTACCCATCTTGTCGTCAGCGCGCAGTTCGATCTGCGGATTCGGCCATACACCCGCTTGTTGCAGGGCACCCTGCCGGGCACTGACCGCCGCCCATGCCCCACGCATTTCCGGCGCGATTTCTACAACACGCCGGATGCTATCCTCCAGCGTCCAACTGTCCTGCGGTTGCGCCAGGACCAATATCGGCGCGGCACCGGACAGCATGAGCCCGAACACCGCTGCCCGGCTGCTTTTTCGGCACCATAATATAAACAGTTTCGACATCACCCACTCCCGGTGTGGTGCGTTGCTACGACACGTACGAAGAATTCTCAGGAAAAAGAAAGCACACAGCATTGCTCGGCACAGACCGAATCAGGTCCGTGCCACCAACACCATCAGAAAGAGAAGGATTTAGAGCGGGGGCGCGCGCAGGGGTGGCCGTAGCCTGAAAAGCCAAGAAGCGAGAGGACCACGGCGATCGGGGCGCCAAGGTACTCGAGTTAAAAGACGGGGTGAAAGGATAACAATCACTGCCACGAATAAGGCAATGACCAGTGATCCGAATGAAACGGATTTCAGTAAACCTTGCTGAGACAAATCGATTTCCGCCACCTCATCAGGGTGTCCTGTCTCCGAGGTATCATAGTTGAAGTGTGCTTGCTCCTGATGTCCATGATCCGACGTGGCCGGATCATGGTTATAGATATGCACATGCAACCGCGCCCCCTGGATGAACACCAAGGCGACAGCGAGGTAGAATACCCAAAGGGTCTTTCTCACCGATAATGGGGCATGCGATCGGCACATCTTAGGGATTATATTCAAAATACATATACGCCAACAAACCATTCTGGAAACCTTAGTTTAGGCGTTGCTTCACCGCCCCAGCCACAGATGCAATAGTCGAGCGATATTACGTATAGATTTCCTGCCACGACGCAGGCGCGGTAATGGGCTTTGCAGCCGTATGGGCATGGTAGATCCGTCCAGCAGGCTCGATTGTAGGCCGTCTGCAAGGCCATCCCACATTCCCGACGCCGGGAACGGCTGACGTTGGGACGTTTCCACCGCACTGCGACCTCGGCATGGTAGTTGTACGTCAATCCCTCCCGGCGCCATGAGGGTTCGATCGAGGGGCGACTTCGCTTGGTGGGTGAGAGTCGCCAATTGGCGACTCTTGCATCGGTCAGCTCTCCGTTCAGCAAATTTGCCGATCGGTTTTGTTTCTCTGCGAGTTGTTCGATGCCATCTTTTTGTAGCTTCGCGGAAGCAGTGTGCGGTGCCTGAATCATAGTTATAATCAGGCGCCATGAAATCCAGTTCATTCTCCGTTGCTGCTGTCTGCGCGTTTGCTATCGGTCTCGGCGGTCATTATATGTGGCGCCAGTATTCCAAGCCACCGTTGCAGTTGCAACAGGCGACAATACTTGCAGACAGCGGTCGTCCGATGCCCGACTTCGAGCTACAGGATTACGACAATCGTTCTTTCACGCGAGCGCAATTAAAAGATCACTGGACGCTATTGTTCTTCGGCTATACATCTTGTCCGGACGTATGTCCGTTGACGCTTACTGTTCTTAAGGACGTATACCGGCGGCTCGAAGAAACGACTTATGCCGCAGATACGCAGGTAGTGTTCGTGTCTGTAGATCCCAAGCGAGATTCCCTGGTTACACTGAAACGCTACGTGCAGTACTTTCATCCGACCTTTAAAGGTGTCACGGGAAGTGAAGGCCAATTGCAACGGCTTACGAAACCGCTTGGTATTTTTTATCAATATCAAGGTGAGGGCGAAGATTATGTGGTGCATCATTCAAGCGCGATGCTACTGGTCGACCCCGCCGGAAATCTCCGGGCACTGTTTTCAGCCCCCCACGACGCTAATGTATTGAGCAAAGACTATGTGGCGATTCGCGAGCATGGGTAAATGCTGCGCGTTTTCTCATCGATCTTTAGCTTGCACAAAATGATCGGCGATTACCTGGGCGACACAGCAGGTGATTTTCTTCGCAGTAGGGATATGCAGGAATTCATTAGGCCCATGTGCGTTCGAGTGAGGACCGAGCACGCCCGTAATCAAAAACTGCGCCTGTGGGAATTGCTCACCTAACATCCCCATGAAAGGAATCGAACCGCCTTCGCCCATATAGACAGCCGACCGACCGAAATAGGTTTGTGACGCCCGATCAACCGCCTGCGATAGCCATGGTGCGAGCTCGGGTGCCTCCCAACCGGTGGCGCCTTCTTCTGGCTCAAACGTTACCTTGGCGCGATAAGGCGGTTCACTCTCCAGAATGTTTTTCAGTTTGGCGCTAGCCGCTGTAGCGTCACAGGTCGGTGGCAGGCGCAACGACAGTTTAGCTGCAGTCATTGGGCGTAGCACGTTGCCCGCGTCCGCCAGCGGTGGCAGGCCATTTGCGCCAGTGACCGCTAGCGTGGGACGCCACGTGCGGTTGAGTACTAACTCACTGTGTTCATGTTGTATAGGTTGGGTCGATGCCGTGAACGGGAACTTTGAATAGACCTCATCGTTAAGTACGGCCGCCGCTGCCGCCGCCTCTTCGATGCGCGCAGCCGGAATCTCGACGTGGAACTCACGCGGTTTGATGTCGCCACTCGCATCGTCCTCGATACGACCTATTAGTTGTCGAAGAATACGAAAACTCGACGGCACGATGCCGCTGGCTTCCCCGGTACAGGTGATCGGCTTCAGCTGGAACTAGTGATCGGCTTCGCCGGAATACGCAGGCTTGATCGACGCTTCTTATTCTTCTTTCCCGCCCTCCGGCCACAGCGCCTTACCCAGTATGGCCATGGTCACAGCATTCCCAATGAGTACAAACATAAACATCGTCGTGGATTTAAATAAGCTCGCAATGTCTCCCCCTCGCGAATTTCCATTAGCTTAAGGATTGATACGGGCAAGTAATTAGCTTTTGCGCCGCCACACGCCTATAGTCGAAACGCGTCATAACATCCTACAGAGCAGGACATAGCGAAACGCCTGCGCAAATGTCCTTTAGCTCCGCCTCCTGCCGCTCCTCGGGCGTCCCTTCAACGTGATAGGGAATACGTACTATGTCCAAGCCTCAGCGATCCAACAAGGAAGCGAAAAAACCGGCCGTACTGACACCGAAAGAAAAGAAGGCAGCCAAGCAGGCGAAGAAGCATGCCGGGAATGTCGCCTCCGTGATCATCAAGCGTTCCTGAACTCGCGCCATGACCGGCGCCCCTGACGAGGCATCCGATCTCGAGAAACTCGCTTTGAAAGCTATCTTTCGCGAAAACGATTATTGGAACGTGATGTACCACGGCTCGTCAGGCCGCATGATTACTGGAACGTCAGATTAGAACTTTCCCTAAAAGGGGCAATTTCGCGAAAGATTGAGAGGGCCGTTACCGGTTTCGACAGTAACGAATTCTATGCCGGCTTTCGGCGGACCGATGAAGCCCAATATGCGGCACTTACTCCGACACTCTTAAGTGGGCGGCTTAGTGTATCGAGCGAAAGCCCTATATGAAGAGCGTTCATTACGCCAGCAGCCTCAAAATAGCTACGTACTTTAATCAACTGACCTGGCTTCCACGGGAGGCGTTCTAAATCGTTCTTCATAAGGTTCTCGTTTTCAGAGACCGCAACTACTTTTATTCCCTGCTCAAGAGCCGCGAGGGTTGGTAATCCAACACACCCATCCGGGATAATTAAACACGAGATATCAGATGCGGTCAGAATTTCAGGATTTACGAAATCAAAAGCGCCATGAACGATTCGGGGGCTTTGGTGCAAGCCCTTTAAGACACAATTCAAAAACGTCATTGAGACAGCCTCCGCTGCCATCCTCGGCTCGACAATACCCAAATCTTGAGCGGCGACCGCTTTCGATTCCATCATCGGTGAATGCGCGGTCGGGACGTTAAATCGAATTGAAATGGTGTGGGTCAGCATCGCCTCGATGCCTCCCCATGGGTTAACTAGACTTCCGTCGCTCTCAAAATATGCATTTAGTTGCCCGTCGGCATCTTCTATCACTGAAGCTATCGCGACGGCGTCGTATGTTCCCTCTCTCGCAGCTAATTCTTCAATCAGATTAGAAATATTCTTCCCCGTTCCAGTTGCTCGTCCCGATTTGGCACTAGAGGTCTTGAGTTTGACAGGTGGGTCCATCTTTACGACATCAACACAATCCAGCCCGTAGCTTGCTCTCGCTGCGTTAACGCTGTTAATAGTGGCGTTAGTAAACATCTCATCGTGGTCCCCGTCGATCACGACCAGCACTCGGTTTGATCGCACTCGCCTCAAACCCACTGTCCCCATCATTAATCGAGAAAGTATGCTTCCCTCTATATATAGAGAATTAGCGGGGGCCTCATTAATGTCCGACGCGTTGACCACATTCGGGTGAAGAATCAATGTGTCACAACTTTTTGCTAAGACATGAGCCACTGGAGTTGAATCACCCGCATGTCCTCCGTATGCCGCTCCGATTCCTGTCGGAACTACCATAACGGCGTTAAATTTCTCTACGCTCTCAAACTCCCGTTGTCGAAACGAAAAGATCGAAAGTTGATCTGATGCACTTTCAAGAAGCGTCTGATCAACTGCTGCGACTTCACAGTCGAAGCCTTCATCGTCTAGCGAAGTTACGGCAAACCGAATTGGGGTCATTCCGTTGGAATGAAAAGATACGGCCCCGCGAAAGTGATCGATTAGAGTCGATCGGGCTTGAACCGCCGGGACACGGCAACTGAATTCAAGCAATTTCATGAGGTAATAGCTCGAAGTCGTCTGTAGCACGCCCCACGATCGCAGCCTTGTCTTCTACCAATTCTCCGTCGGTAGTACGAAGGTAGACATCTGGTAACGGGACGCCATTAAATGTATTCGCCCTAGAGATCGTGTATGCACCAGCGTTTGGGAAAACGATTTCATTTCCTAAGGAAAGGGGGGCATCAAAGCACGATATACCAAACTGATCTCCAGCGAGGCATGTGCAGCCCGCTAACACATATTCGTGTAGTGCGCCTTCCGAATGTCCAACCACATCGGGCGTATACTGATACTCTAAGACTTCCGGCATGTGATTCACCGAGGTATCAAGCACCGCGATTGTCCGATCTTCTCCTTCAAACAAATCTACGATACTGGAAATAATTGATCCTGCCTGACGGACGATGGCCGCGCCTGGTTCGATATACACATCAAGACTAAATCTCTCCTTCAATTCTGAGACCGTCTGGACGAATAATTCGGGATTTTCGAACTCGTCGTAAAAATACCCTCCACCAAGATTAATCCATGCGATTTTTTCCAGGATGCCTGGGATACCGCGTATCAACTTCCGTGTTGTTTCTGCGATATCACAGGCGTCCGTCCCTTCACAATTGTTGTGAACGTGGATACCACTTAATCCATCTAACTCGAACGCATGATCCTCAATATTCTGTATCAACGAATTTACCGGTACGCCCAATTTAGAATCAGAACGGCACGGGTCGTAACGCGAATCTTTTGCAAACGAGAGTTGCGGATTTACTCGCAATCCCACTTGACACGACAGGGATAGAACTCCGGTAAGTCTAGCGTGTTGCGCCAAGCTGTTTAAAACAACGTAATCACAAACTTCTGCTATTTTTCGGACGTCACGATCTTTGATTGCAGGAGTTACAAGATGCACTTCACCTTTTGGCCCCAAATGAGCGCGGGCCCGCTTGCATTCGTTCAAAGAGCTACATGAAAAGCCGATCACCATCTCGCCGAGAGTTTTCATGACGCTTGAAACTGCACATGCTTTTGGAGAGTACAGCAACTTGCATCCGCATCCGCGCAGTAGTCGATTTACGCAATACGTTAGCACGCAGTAGTCGATTTACTGTTCCCCGCAATACGTTCTCGTCGTAAACTATTGCAGGGGTATCGTAGTTTCGGATTGTCATGATGCGCCGGCTTTGTAATCACCTATGTAATCAACTTGCGAATTTTTGGGTGATCCCGCACAGATTCGAGGTACTCCTCGTTTTCGATCTCATTAGCTAGTGTCCGTCCATAAACAGGCATTTTCTTCGATGGGCACGGAGAAATCGAGGTGTTGAAAGTAGGTTGTTGGAGCGGTAGCGGCGGTTCGGTGGGGGTCGAAGGGCTCTTCGAGCGTAATTGTGAGTACGTTCGCCGGCCGCAGAGCGCTGCAACCCAAAGTCGCCCGTTCGACGATATCGAGGAGGTCAGTTAGTGCGAGTGAACGTCGCTATTCGAGTTGATAGCGCGCGAGCAGGCTGAGGTTGTAGGCGACCACAGAAGACCACACGTAGGCTTCGAAGTGCGGCAGGCTCTTCCAGGTGCAACGTGCCAATCCGTATGCACGCTTCAGGCAGGAGATACCGGCCTCGATGCCGGCGCGGAAGTTGCGCAAGCGTCGATAGACCCACTGACTCTTGACCATGTCGGCGATCGCGAGCCCGCGCTTCTTGTGGAAGGCAACGTCTTCGATGCCTTCTGCTTTCGCCGCCCGGAGATTGTCGAGGCTCGCATAGCCGCCATCGGCGGCGACCTGTCGTGGCATCGTCCCGTAGTGTGTTCGATGCCGTTCGAGCATCGGCATGAAGCGCTGACTATCGACCGGATTGCCTCGCTCGATGACCACGTCGAGGATGAGGCCACTGCGCCCCGAAGCCAGATTGATTTTGTGTCCGTACTGAACGTCGCGCGCACCCTTTATGATGATGTCGGTATGCGGCTCGAACAAGCTCACGCACTTCTCGCTCGCGGGGACCTTCTCACCGCCGAACACCCGCCGCTCAGTTTGCGAAATCACCTGCAGAACAAGTGTTTCGTAGTGCGCTACCTGCGCTAGCCAGTCCGGCAGTTCAACGCCGGTGACGCCCGGGCTCAGCAGCTGCTCACGTACCCTCGCTACCGCTTCCAAGGTTGAACGCGTCGCCCCAATCAAATCGCGATACAGACGTTGGCGTTGCTTCGCACCACGCGCATACCACAGCGCCCGCGCACGCTTCTTCGCCAATCGAGTGTGGTTCACGAAGCACAACTCCGGCGCGCCAGGCAACTCGCGCGCCTGTGCGAGCAGACGAACCACAACACGCACGCCATCCCACAGCAGATGACTGTCGCTCGGCGCGTGGATGGCACTGTCCGTTACCGTGCTATCAATCCGTACACGCTGTGCCGGCTCAATGCGCGTCTCTTTCGCCGTCGCCAGCAGGGCGCGATGAATAGACTCCCACGTCGATACCTGGATCGCCGAGACCACCCGCTGTAAGGCAGACTTCTTCGGACGTTCATTACCCGGCAACCGGGCGAAGGCCTGAAAGCTCGCCGAGTCCTGCAGGTGAAAGGCCAGCTCCTCGTAACTCAATTGCCGGTGCTGCTTGAGCACCGCGCAGCGCAGCACCGACTCCGCCGACAGTCCGCGTCGACCGGTGGGCTTCAAACCCCGCCGACACAGATCGTTCATGACCGGCGTGAGGACCTTGGGGTGAGCATCGAGCCACTCGGACATGCCCTGCAGCTCTCGCCCCAGGTCATGGTCAGCAAACAGCTCGTATATACTCGCTTGGGCCGTGCGTTTCTGACGCATTCCCCCTCCTGTGGTGTCGATGATTGTGTGGAAAATCAGAGGTTTGAAGTTCCATTAGATCACGACCTACCGGAGGTTTCGATCCCTTAAGCGACAAATTTTCCTTTTTATTTCAACCGCATCGCGTTTAGGGATGCACACTAGCTATGTCCTCGGACAATCGGCTATGAGCGATTTCAATCTGATCAATTCCCGCGTTAGTGTCCTCGATACTAGTTGCCCATCGAACCAATTCACAAACATGATCAAAAGGCAGCCACGCAGAGTTGGTATCAAAGTTCTTGGCTTTTTCAAATTCCTTATAAGCCAGCTTGATTAAGTCTTGTTGGTTCCTCTCAAGATCGTCCCAACTTTTCTTCATTGACCGGTTTAATTCATAAAAGATTTGATAGGAATACGACAACGCCTTATACCAATGAACTTCCGCCATCCTTGCGCGGGGATCCGCCGCGGCTTCATCGTAAAATTCTCGTTCACTTCCGAACTCAAATTGCTCACCTTCGAGGAAGCCCTGAATTAGCAATATTCCAGGATCTCGAAGTTCACTGTTGGCCAAATTTTCGGCTATTACCTTAGCTTCGGAGAAAGCTTTCTTTCTGAACTCTGGCCTATTCCTATCTTTCATCTTGATCCCAGAATAGTTCGCGACGACGCTTTGAAGAATGTACTCCTCAGCAAGCCACAAATTTGTCGGGTTAAGCGCATGAGCAGAGTGAAGCAATTCAAGATCTATTTTTCTTGTATCAACTAACGATCGACCGCGTTTTGATGCGACATCGATGTAGTCGGCCCAATCGGTCGGCAGGAAGTGATGTTTAACTTCGAACACAGCTATTTTCCTACTAATGCCTTTCGGTTCCATCACCTGCATTTCATCGAATATGACCATTCGCTCGTCCGGAACGCCGGTCCACGCACCATGCGCCGCCTCACTTAGAAAAATGTTGGTGAATTTGCCGTTTCGTGAGTACCCCTCGACTCGCTTGGCAAGATTTATTGCATAGCCTTCCGGCCTAAATCCCCTTGGATTTCGGATTGCATGCTTTGACGTTCTATCTTCCTCAATGAATGTGTGCCCTACATGTATTCCGATACCCAAGTCTACGGGCAGTAACTTCTGATTTTTAACCCGTGAGCGATTTTCGTCGCAAGCTAGCCATTCGCGTTTAAGCGCTAGCGCAATCGTCAATGCTAAATCAACATGTCGTGCAAATGTGTCATTCTTCAGATCGTTCGGAGGGAGAATCATGAGGATTCCCTCGTCCCCTCGCGCATCGAAGAGATAAAAATCCTCTTCTTTTTCGTGAAACTTTGCGAAATGAGTTTCACAAACTTTGCAAAAGATTATTTGAAATTCCCGAACGAACTCGAAATACTGTTTAGTTCCTTTGTGGTTTGATACTTCAGATGCTCCCATTATGTCGGCGAAAAGAACAACCGTTTTTCTATCGTTATTATTCAAACTCTTCCGGCGCGACGACAGCTGATTGCCTATATTCGTCTTAGATGTCCGCTCTCTACGCACAGTCACGGTTCTCACGGTGCGGCGCTACTGAGATTTCGAACGTCCCACTTACTGGACTTTCGATCGCCATTCTCAACTCCATCTTCATTGTTTCTCTAGCCCGAACTTCGATGGGTTTTAGAAAGGGGAGAAAACATTGCCCCCAATGTGTTTTGTTCCAGGGCGAAGAAGACAAGAAAACTGACGGTGATAATGTCGCCTCAAACCACAAAGCTAGTCCGTTTACCTGACCATCCCTTAGCACCGGCAAGTCGAACTCAATTTCGCGATCTCTCTCGAAATTGAGTTCGGTGAAATTCCACTCCAGGAGACGCGTAGAGTCAGACATAAGGTCCTTAGAATATATTTCTGTGACATAAGCGGTCTTTGCTGCGATTTCTTGAAGAGCAGAGAAGTCAAATCCAAAGAAAGTATCCCAACTGCTAATGTAGTTATGGTAGACGTGTGTTTCGTTAACTAATGCCCCGCGCAAATCAACGAACGAGGGGAGAATTTGTCCATCTTTTTTCAAAAAGCGGTTTCTGGCGTCAAGTAACGCCGCGGTCATTCCTTCTTCAAAGGCGACATGTCCAATGATCTCGCTGACAATAACATCGACTTTTTCAGGAAGGGATATTGATCTTGAATCTCCGTGATGGAACACAATTTGGTCCGCAAACCCGTTATCGAAAGCAATTATTTTTGCTGAATTGATAATGGAAGCTCTTTCGATAGCATGGACCTTTTTGGCGCCGGCTTGAATGCACAGGAATGACAAGATTCCAGTTCCGGCGCCAAGATCAACGACGGTGTCACCTAGCTGTACGACTTCGCTAATCGCTTGTTGGTACGCCGAAATTCTGCGGCGATCAAGCAACATATCGGAATGCACACTCGGGAAATCGTAGAGGTTCGGGACCTCCGGAAATAATTCAACTGGGTCGAGCATCGGGCAGTTCGTTATTTATATTTATTTATTCGAAGACGGCATTTGAGCCGTGATTTGCAATATTGCTAATGCAACGCCAAATCCAGCTTATCTTCGAATTGGCAGCGTCGCGTAATTATCTCTCAGAACCGAGCCCAATCTGTACCAGCTATCTCGATCGCCAACCCGCGGGGTCGTAAAGGCTCTCGCGAGGATTCGTGAGAAATATCGTCTTACACGAATTTGTGCAATTTCAAGCACTTGGCAACCGGCGCAATACCAGATTACGAATCAGTTGCTCTACCAACTGAGCTACTCCGGCTTCGTAGGGGAGCCTGCCCGCCATCCCTGGCGCGACGCTTCCGGCTTCGTAGGGGAGCCTGCCCGCTATCCCTGGCGCGACGCTTCCGGCTTCGACATGCACCGGCCCGTCCTTCCATGGCCGGGCGCTCGCCGGGAGCAAGCCATGTTTTATGGCTTCCTCTTCTTCCGGCTCGCCCAACTGAGCTACTCCGGCTTCATATGGGATTCCATTCGCCATCCCTGGCGCTACGCTTCTGGCTTCGACATGCCCCAACCCGTCCTGCCTCGGCCAGACGCTCGTTAGCTTGGGTAAGCGCTGCAGAATCTCGCGTTGTCCCCTCAGGGCTTTTTGCGTACGCGGATGACGACGTCGACGCTTTCCGTCTGCGTCCCCGTCGGTGCGGCCGGGAGTTGGTCGATGACGATCGTGTCCGAAGGGAAATCGATCAGCGTGCCGTCATCCACGTTGTAGAAATGATGGTGTTCAGTCGTATTGGAATCGTAGAACACCTTCGTGCTGTCCACGACGACTTCCCGGACTAGCCCGCGCTCGGCAAAGAGTCCCAAGGTGTTGTAGACGGTTGCCTTGGAAACCGCCGCTTCCACGCCCGCCAGGCGGGTGAGGACCTGGTCGGCCGAGAGGTGCTGCTTTTCTTCTAGCATAATTGCTGCAATTTCAACGCGTTGCGGTGTTGCTGAAATGCCGCGGTCGTGCAGTACTTCGATGATCACGTCGCGCGTCACGGGGTGCTTTGCGCGGTGTGTGTCCATGATCCGAAGTATACGCGTTGCTTAGACCTTGTCTAGAATAAACGAGAATTATTTGCATTCGCGCTCTGACTTTTTGCCCAGAGTCCACCCTGCGCGCGGCCGCCGGAAACGCGGTCGCCAGCCTACCGCGCCGCAGAGTTTCCACGAAACCGCACCGACGAGTGTGACGCCGTTCATATTTTTTCGGGTGCTGCGACCATTCGCCGCGAGATTCGCGCCGTTCGTCGATCGGGGCGGGCAACGGCTCGCTGCACTGTCCATACTTTCGCTCATGAACAGACAACTCGGCTTCACCATCATCGAATTGATGGTCGCGATCGCGGTTCTGGGCGTGCTCATGGGTATTGGCGTCCCCGGCATGCAGTCATTCCTTCAAAACAGCAGGTTGACCAGTCAGATCAACCTACTGTCTACCTCGCTGGCGATCGCGCGCAGCGAGGCCATTAAACGGAACGACCGCGTGCTCATCTGCGTTTCGACCAATGGCACGGCCTGCGAAGCTACCGGCAGCGGCACAACCTGGGATGAGGGCTGGCTGGTATTCGTTGATCGCAACAACAACAGTGTCGTCGACCTCGGTCCGCCCGGTACGGACGATTGCGCGGTGACCGCCACGACCGACTGCATCATCGCCAGCCAGGCGGCCTATCCGGGTACGAATATCCTGACCCCAGGCGCCGGCGCGCCCGATTTCCTTGCTTACGTGGGCGACGGCTCGCTGCGCTGCAATACGGATGGCGATATCACGACGCTCGAAACCTGCAATAACGCCAACACCTTTTTCACTCTGTGCGACTTCCGCGGCGCCCAATACGCCAAGGCGCTGGCGATCAGCCGCACCGGACGCGTAGCGAGCCTGGCCAAACAACCGAACGGGAGTGCACTGTCATGTCCGTAGCCCGCCTTCATCAAGGATTCACGCTGATCGAAGTGCTGATCGCGATCGTGATCTTTGCGATCGGCCTGCTCGGCATTGCCGGCCTGCAAATCGCCGGCATGCGGTTCACCCACGGCTCGCAACTGCGTTCCGCCGGGACCATGCAGGCGGAATCGATGGCCGATCTCATGCGGGCGAATGAGTTTGGCGTGCGCAACGGTTTTTACAATGTGACCACCAGCATGCCGACTTCGTTTCCAACCGATTGCTCGACGACGGTCTGCGATGCGCAAGCCCGCGCAACCTTCGACCTCGTTACGTGGAACCAAACGACCACCGGCCAGCCGCAGCAATCCAACGCCGGGGTGCTGCCCCTGGGCGTCGGCGTGGTCTGCCGCGACGCGACTCCCAACGACGGCGACGCCTCGAACTGGGCCTGCGACGACAACGGTAATGTGTACGCGATCAAGCTGCAGTGGGAGGAACGTTCCGTCCGCGCAGACGATGCCGGCGGTGCGGACGTACAGAACCAGGTATTCATCATGACCGTGCTGCCCGCGTTGGACGAAATGCCGTAAACGCGAACTAGAGAACCATAATTATGCGAGCTTTAAACAACGATCGACAGCGCGGTATTACGCTCATCGAGCTGATGGTTTCCATCACCGTCGGACTGATTCTGCTGTCCGGGATCATCAGCATATTCGTGAGCAACAAGCAGGCTTACCGGCTGCAGGAGAGCACTAACATTCTAAACGAGAATGCCCGCTATGCCCTCAACCAGATACAGTACGACCTGCGCATGGGCGATCATTGGGGTGGCGTCGAGGCTTCCGCCATTTCCTTAGAGACGACCGTGGCGATTACCGACGATTGCGCCGAGAGCCCGGCATTAACGCCGATCGGATTCATTGGATTCGAGGGCGCGGCGACCGCACCGCTCAGTTGCGTTCCGGCCTCCGACTACCAGCCGAACACCGACATGCTCATCATCCGTTATGGGCAACCGGAGCGCGTGTGGTCGGAAGACATCGTCACCTCGGCCGACATCTATCTGCGCACGGCGATCGGGCGCCGGGCCGCCATCTTCCAGGGCACGGCGCTGGCCGCCCTGGACGCGGACATCCAGGCGGACACGCCCTACCCGGTGCATCCGGCCACCGGAACCGACACAGAATTCACCAATTACCGCTTCAAGACAGCGGTCTATTTCATTCGCAAGTGCGCCTCCCAGGATTTCGGCACGCCCAACGTCTGCGACGCTGCCGACGACACGACGCCGACTCTGACGCGGCTTGTACTCAGCGGCACCCAACTGGTCGAGGAAGACATCATCGCGGGCGTCGAGCAAATGCAGATCACTTACGGCCTTCTGGACGAATCCGTCGATCCGCCTCAGATCCAATACTTTGACGCGACGACCATCACCACCAACAGCAATTGGAACCGGGTGACGAACGTCCAAATATCGCTCGTCATCCGGGGCGAGGAATACGACGCGACCTTTACCGATACTCGCACCTTCAATATGTACGGCGGGTTCCCTTACACCCCAGTTGCAGCTGACCGTTCCTACCGTCGCAAGCTGTTCAATTTTGTCGTCCAGATAAGAAACCTCACGAGGGCCTGAACCATGAACCGGACTTCGCAATCGAATTTCTCCCACATTGAACGCGGCATGGCACTGGTCATTGCACTGATCATGTTGCTGGTCATGACTATGATTGCGGTCGTCGCCACGCGCACGACCACCGTCGATCTCAAGATGACGACGAATACGACGCTTTCGCGGCGCGCGTTCCAGAGCTCGGAGGGTGCGCGAACTGCGGTCGGGCCGACGCTTGAAGACCACGTGTTCTATCGCGGCTGGCCGACGGCTATTGGGGGCACCGCGCCGGCGACGGCGAGTTTCGACATCCCGACCGAGGTCGAGGTCGTCAATGCCACGGCGGATTACTTCATGGGCACCAACGGGGTACTCGCGGATCTCGTCTCCGATCCCTATGCGCGCACGGAAGACATGCGATTCAAGCTCGATACCGACGGCGACAACTCCCCGGACAACACCGACATGTTCTCCGACGTCTGGGTAACACGCACGGCCAGCATGCTCTCGCCCGGTTCCGGGGCAGCGCAGGGATCGGGTTATCTCGGGCCCGGCGTCGGCGCTGCCGGAGCGGGCGCACACGTTTTTTTCGACATGAGGTCGATCGGCGTATCCGCGGGTAACGCGGTGATCGTCACGGGCGCAGATTACCGCGTCCTGGTGCGCAACTGAGACGCCCACGGAATTACGAGGACAAGACCATGAGGAAGCCCATGCATTCCATCATCCATTATTCGAAACACTTCATGCACGGCGTCGTTCTGAGCATCGGCTTTCTTCCTGCCGTGACTTCGTTCAATGCCAGTGCCGCGCAACTTTCGGGCGCTTCGATGGCCGATTACACGGCGGGACCGGTGACGAGTGTGGAATCCGTCACGCCGCAGGTGATGCTCGCGATGTCACGCGACCACCAGTACTTCTTCAAGGCTTACAACGACTATTCGGATGTCGATTCGGACGGAGTGATCGAGACCACCTACGACGACACCTTTACGTACTACGGTTATTTTCATTCGGAGCTGTGCTACCGCTATGACGACGGGAACGGACGCTTCGAGCCGGTCTCCACGACCGACGGCACCGTTAACAAGCATTATTGCAGCGGCGGATCCGCGGACGCGTGGAGCGGCAATTTCCTGAACTGGTCCGCAATGTCGCGCATGGACATCGTCCGGAAGATCCTCTTCGGCGGTAAGCGTTCGACCGACACGAGTTCGCTGACCGTGCTGGAACGCGCCCACCTTCCGACCGACGCCCATAGCTTCGCGAAGTACTACAACGGCGCCGATGTGGACAAGCTCACTCCCTTTAATTCAGTCAAGACCGATACGCTGAATGGCGGCAACAACGACGGCGTCGACGACAGCGACGAAGGCATCACGATCTGCAATACCACGTTCTCCGGCGAGAACACGAACTCGCAGACGACGACCAGCCCACCACTGCTGCGTGCGGTAAGCACCAACCGGCAACTCTGGGGCGCGAATGAGCGCTGGCAGTGCACCTGGGAGGCTCCGACCAGCGGCAGCAACCGCGAAGGCCGCAATGACGACATCAACAAGAATCAATCCGCGCAATCCGGCATTAACGCCGGCGACAGCGACCCTTTCCCGGCACTCGAACTCCAAACGCCCAACGGGTCCCGGGATCACATCGTGCGCGTCGAGGTGTGCGACGACAATTTCTTTGATGCGAGCAACAACCTCGAGAACTGCAAGAAGTATCCGAGCAGTAATATTAAGCCGACCGGGCTGCTACAGCGCTATGGCGAGACCGGTTTGGTCGATTTCGGCCTCATTACCGGCAGCTGGCAGAAGAACATCTCAGGCGGTGTGCTGCGCAAAAACGTCGGCGTAATGACCGATGAAATCAATACCACGACGGACGGCACCTTCAAGTCCGCCCCCGCCGCCGGCAACATCATCGGCATGTTGAACACGATGCGGATCTGGGGCTACGACTACGGCGCCAACGGCAATAAAGGCGGCACCTACTTTGGCGACGACAGCGAGGACAACTGCGGCTTCCAGCTGGCTGGCCTCACTGCAGGCAAGTGCGAGGCCTGGGGTAATCCGATCTCCGAGATCTACCTCGAGGCGCTGCGTTACTTCTCGGTCGGCAGCGGCCGCGCGCCAACGCCCGCCTTCAACGCGAACGATTCGAGTTTCTTCTCGGCCCTGCCGAATTCGGTGTCCTGGGCGACCGATCCACTGGACGCGGACAACGCTTGTGCCTCGCTGAATGTCGTGGCCTTCAATGCGAGCATCAATTCTTACGACAACAACGAGACCAGTAGCGCTATCTTTGGCGGTGCCACACCGAAAGCCCTGACCGACGCGGTGGGCGTCGGTGAGGGCATCCACGGCAACAAGTGGTTTATCGGCAAGACCGCCGCCGCGACGGACGAGGTCTGCACGCCCAAGACCATTACCAGCCTGGGTGACAGTTTCGGGCTTTGCCCCGAGGGGCCAACCTTGGAGGGCTCTTTTCACATGGCTGGCATGGCACACTACGCCCGCACTAACGATATGCGTTCGGATCTGGACGGCGTCCAGGACGTCGTAACCTACGCGGTGGCGCTCGCCACCAACGTGCCGGCGATCGTCGCGCCCATCGGGCCGGACGGTACGGCGGCGACCGTCAATATCCTGCCCGGTTACCGCCTGCTCAAAGCAGGGCAACCGGAAGGCGCCGGCGCGCTGGTCGATTTCAAGGTCGTGCGAAAACACACCGAGATCAATCCCGCACAAGTCAATGGGGCTGGACAGCCGACGGTATTGTTCCCGACCGAGCAGGTAGGCTCAGGGGTTTTCCACGGCAAGTTCTACATCAACTGGAAGGACTCCGAGCAGGGCGGTGACTACGACCAGGATCTCTGGGGCCTGCTGGATTACATCGTCGACGTGGCGGCGAACACCATCACCGTCACCACCGATGTCATTGCGGAATCGACGGTCAACCAACAGCTCTTCGGTTTCGTCACGAGCGGCACCACCGAGGATGGCTTTCACGCCTATTCCGGCATCGAGAACGGCGACTACGTTGACGAGGTATTTCCGGGCGTGCCGGCCTGCAACAACTGCAACGTGGGTGACCCGCCCGTTTCGCACACTTTCACCGTGAGCGCGACGCCGGCGGCGGGCCTGCTCGAGAATCCGCTGTACTACGCCGCCAAATGGGGCGGATTCAACGACACCGACGACGACGGCACGCCCAACCTCCGCCAGGAGTGGGACGTCCGCGACCAGAACGGCGCGTTTACGCCAGACCTGAACACCGTTAATAGTCCCCCCGACGGCATACCCGACGGTATTCCGGACGGCGACGGCGTGCCTGACAATTTTTTCTTCGTCTCCAATCCGGCGGCGCTCGAGGATTCGCTGTCCGCGGTATTCGACATCATCATTGAACGCGTCTCCTCCGGTACCGCCGCGGCCGTGGTCGCGAACGACCAGGAGGGCGTCGGCGCCGTGTTTCAGGCACTTTACGACCCCTTCAAATCGGACAGCACGGCCGCCTCGAACGAAGTGCAGTGGATCGGCACTTTGCACGCCCTGTGGGTTGATCCGGAGGGCCTGATTCGCGAGGACAACGACCAGGATGGCCAGCTCGACGACTACACCGTCGACAAGGTCGTCGAGATATTCTTTGACGAGGTCGACCGGCGTTCCAAGATAAGGCGCTTCTCAACCAGCGACCCGCTTGAATTCGTAGAGGCCACAGCCACCTCTACGATACTCGAACTGACTGAGCTCCAGACTATCTGGAACGCCCGGGAACGCCTCTCGGACCTGGACGAGGGAACGATCGAGAACCAGCGTTCCTACAACGTGGCGGTCGGCACGGGCGCCAACGAAGGGCGCCACATCATCACCTGGGTCGACGACGACTTAAACGATATCGTCGATGTCGGCGGCGCCGAGATCGTGAGCTTCACGACCTCGGCGTTCGGCTCGAACAACCGCTGGCGATGGCTGGACGAGGGCGTCCAGGCGACCGCCGACAACATCATCAACTGGGTGCGCGGCAAAAACATCACGGGCCTGCGCAACCGCATCGTGGACTACGATGGCAACAACGCGGGCGGCACGGCGGCGCATGCCTCGGGCAATCTCGAACTGATGCGCATGGCCGACATCATCCACTCGACGCCGATCCCGGTGTCGACGCCTATCGAGGCGTTCGACCTGCTGGCGCTCGACACCAGTTACGCCGTATTCCGCGCGAAATACCAGAACCGGCGGCAAGTCGTGTATATCGGCAGCAACGGCGGCATGATCCACGCGTTCAACGGCGGCTTTTTCAATGCTGTTACGAAGAAGTTCGAGCTGTCGCCAAACAGCCAGACGCCGCACCCGCTGGGCGCGGAACTGTGGGCCTATATTCCGAAGAATCTCCTGCCCCACCTGCAGTGGCTGACCCGTCCGGACTACTCACACGTCTTCTACATGGACAATACGCCGCGCGTGTTCGATGCGAAGATCTTCGCGCCCGATACCATCCACCCCAATGGCTGGGGCACCGTGCTCGTCATGGGCATGCGATTCGGCGGCGGTTCGGATAACACCAGCATCTCGCTCGATATCGACAACATGGGCGGTACGGACGCGACGATGAAATCGGCACTCGTCATACTCGACATTACGGATCCCGAAAGTCCGCCCGACGTGCTGGCTGAACTATCACCCGATGGGCTCAATTTCACGACCTCCTTTCCGCAGATCGCGATCATTGGCGACCCGATAGAACCACCGGGCCCGGCAACTACAACTTCCAGTCCCAATAAGTGGTACCTGATCTTCGGATCGGGGCCGACCGATCTCGGCACGGCCACGTCGACGCAGAAAGCCCGGTTGTTCGCCTATGATCTGGCTGACCTGGCATCCGGGCGGGCTTCCCTTCTTACCATAGATGGCGCGCGCGTGACGACGGGGCCGTTCAATACCGGCGCCGGCTATGAAGAAGTCAACGAGAACAACACCTTCGTGGGCGATCCCGTCGTCATCGATTTCGACGTCGACATGAAGGCGGAAGCCATTTATTTCGGTACCGTCGGCGACGCCACCGCGGATGACGGCTCGATCTGGCGCATAGCCATTGGTGAGGAACCCGATCCCGGCAACTGGGGATCCGCCAAAAGGCTGCTGGATGCGAACAAGCCCTTCATCTCCCAAGCGTCAATAACCGTGGATGAGAAATTCCAGACCTGGGTGATGGCGGGCACCGGACGGCTCTACGTGAATGCGGACAAGACCAGCATAACCGAGCAGACCTTGTACGGATTCATCGACGAGAACCCCGCGGTCGGTGACAATGCGTCGAACCTCTCGCCCACGATCGCCGACCTGATCGTGACGACGAACACGGTAGTCCGCACCAACGGCGACGTCGACCTCGACGGTGACGGCAGTGTGATTATAACTTTCGACGCCCTCAAGGCAACGGTCGAGACGGCCGGCGGCTGGCAGCGGCATTACACGACGAACGCGCCCGACCCGTCGGAGCGCAGCGTGAACCGCTCGACCCTGATCGACGGCGTACTGTTCAACACCGCGTTCACCCCGAGCACGGACCTCTGTACCTCGGAAGGCACCAGTATCCTGCTCGGACTCGCCTTCAATACCGGCACCGCGCTGCCGAGTCCGATCTTCGGAGAAATTCCGTGCGCGGGTTGCCCCGCGGGTGTGAGCGAGTCGAGTCCCTTCGTCGACCTCGGCGCGGGTCTCGCCTCCACGCCCAGTATCCATATCGGTGATCAGGACATTCCTGGTAAAGTCACCGTCATCACGCAGAAATCGACAGGTGCCATCGATACGACCGATGCCACGACCCTCGGCGGCATCGCCAATGGCGAGATAACATGGCGGGAATACCGGACGTTTTAGCGGAACGACAGGAGACGGACTTGTCGAAATCGAAGATTTTCATGGAGGTTCAGACGTGAACAAGCCTAGCAACAGCACTTCACCGAGGCAGACTAGCCGGAGCCGGCAGGGCGGCGTCACCTTGATGGAAGTGATGATCGTGGTCGTCATCGTCGGCATCCTCGCCTCCGTGGCATTGCCGTCTTACAAGGACTATGTCGACCGCGCAAAACGCTCGGAAGGCAAGGTCCTGTTGCTGGAAGCCGCAGCGCGCCAGGAACGCTTTTATTTCGACAACAACCAGTACACGACGGCGGCAACCTCTCTCGGTTATTCACCGACGACCGATGCATGCACACAGAGCGCGAATCCGTGTTCGGAAGAAGAAAACTACGACCTGACCATGGCCGTGGGCGCGACGGGTAATATCAATACCAGTTACCTCTTGACCATCACACCGCTGGCCCCGCACACCGACACCATGTGCGGCGCGCTGAGCCTCGACTCGCGTGGGACGGAGGGTGACGCCCACACTGACCACAGTGGCAACGTCCATGGTGGTAACGACACATGCTGGGGCAAATAGCCGGCATGCGATGGCCCGATACTGCCATCCTGGTAATGGCGCTGGCGCTGGCCGGGTCCGCGGCCGCGGAAATGTACAAGTCGGTGGACGAAGACGGCAACGTCGTGTTCTCACAAACCCCGCCGCGCGGCACGGAGAGCGAGGTCATCAAGCCCCGCTATGCCAAGCAGCCGGCGGGCGCTGTGAAAAGCACGCCCGGTAGTACCGCGGAGACGGATGGCGCCGGTGGGGACGCCGCTGGCGAGACCCCCAAGGAGCTGACACCGGAGCAATTAGTCATCAAGAAAAAGAACTGCACGAACGCCAAAGAACAACTCGCGCAGATGCAGGGCCCACGCGCGAACCGCCTGCAGTATGTCAATGAGAATAACGAGCGCGCGTTTCTGACCGAAGACCAGCGCAATTCGCGGATCAGCAAGGCGCAGAAAGCCTTAAAGGAATATTGTAATTGACCGGGTTCGCCTGCACGGACGCCTGCATCGATCGATCCGCAGGATCTCGCTTGTAGGTTGACGGATCTTCTCAAACCATGACGCGACCGGCTACGGCACCTACTTCGCGGCCTTAACCAGTTCCCGAGGCAGGCTGAAGACGACTTCTTCCTGGATTCCCGGCACCTCGCTGACTGCCAGGCCGCCGTGATCCCTCAAGGTCTGGACGACCTGCTCGACCAGCACTTCGGGCGCCGACGCGCCTGCGGTCACCGCCACGCTTTTCTTGCCCAACAGCCAATCAGTCTTGATCTCGCTAGCATCGTCGATGAGGTAGGCCGCGATCCCCTGCTTTTCCGCAATCTCCTTCAAGCGGGTGGAATTCGAACTGGTCTCTGATCCGACCACGAGAATGAGATCGCAATATTCGACCATACCCTTGACCGCGTCCTGGCGATTCTGGGTCGCGTAGCAGATGTCTTCCTTCTTGGGACCGACGATCTTGGGAAAGCGGGCGCGCAGAGCAGCGATGATCTCGGCAGTGTCGTCCATCGACAGCGTCGTTTGCGTCACGAACGCCAGGAATTCCGGGTTATTGACCTTTAGATCCCCGACATCCTCGACCGATTCAACCAGGTACATCCCGCCGTGCTTATCGTCGACTTTGCGATACTGCCCCAGAGTACCTTCGACTTCCGGATGGCCAGCATGGCCGAGGAGGATGCATTCGCGGCCTTCGTCCTGGTACTGTCCAACTTCCATGTGCACCTTGGTGACGAGCGGGCAGATTGCATCGAATACCCGTAGCTTGCGGTGGGCCGCTTCCTCGCGGACGGCTTTTGCGACGCCGTGGGCGCTGAATATTACGGTCGCGCCGTCAGGGACTTCGTCGAGCTCATCGACGAACACGGCGCCCTTATTGCGCAGCCCATCGACCACGTACTTGTTGTGCACGACTTCGTGCCGGACGTAGACCGGCGCGCCGAACAGGTCGAGCGCGTGCTCCACGATACCGATCGCCCGATCGACGCCGGCACAGAATCCGCGCGGGTTAGCCAGGTGTATCTGCATCTATTACTTCCCGTAAATAATTGGCAGGATGGCGGAAAATGATTTCCCGATATTTTTCGCCGACCTGTCGGAGTCACTAGAATGCATTATACGCACCCGCCCGGCCCTTGGTAGATACCGCTTAACGCCAGCGGCGGCATCACGGTCTCTACTAAATAGTGTCCATCCATTAACATCAATATTTCTCTCGCCAAGGCGCAAAGACCCCAGGAAAGCATTTCCGAATGAGTTTAATAACGATCACAGTTCACTTTGCGATCTTTGCGCCTTGGCGAGAGTTATTCTTTCTGTACGGACACTATCTAGTCCGTACTGGGTGAGGTGCGGGAATGCGGGCCGCGAATGATCAGCATCACGGCACCGACCGATATCGCCGCATCCGCGACATTAAAGGCGGGCCAGGACCATCGATCGTAGTAGACCTCGATGAAGTCAACGACATAGCCGAGCAAGAGTCGGTCGATCAAGTTTCCGAATGCACCGCCGAGGATGAGGGCCAGCGCCAACGGTGCCCACCGTTGACTCGCGTCCATCGTTGAGAGCCAAAAGGCGACACCGATGCCGACCACGATGGCGACGCCTGAAAAAAACCAGCGCTGCCAGCCCGAAGCGTCGTCGAGGAGGCTGAACGCTGCGCCCGTGTTGTGCAGCAGGGTCAAATTGAAACCGGGGAGCATCGGCACGGGGATCCCATAGGTCAGATACGCCCCGGCAAGGGTCTTCACGCCCTGGTCCAGCAGACAAATGCCCAGCGCAAGGCCTAGCCAGAACCGCAGATGCCGGCGGCTCTCAACCCGCCTGCTAGTATTCAAAAGACAAAATCTCCTTAGCCGCGTCGCAGTCACGCCTGACCTGCTCCGCCATCACGTCAAAGGATTCGAACTCGATATCTTCGCGTATCTTGCCGACGAACTGCACCTTGATGTACGCGCCGTAACAATCCGCATCGTAGTCGAATATGTGCACCTCGAGTACGGAGCGCGGATCGTCAATGATCGGTCTCGTGCCGGCGTAGGCGACGGCCTTCAACGGTTCTTCGGCAAGCCCGTGGACCTTGACCGCGAAGATCCCGGAAACAGGGCTTTCCACTCGATGTAAATCGAGGTTCGCGGTGGGGAAACCCCATTCGCGCCCACGTCGATGGCCATATACGACCCGGCCTTCCATACAATAAGGGTGGCCCAGCATCCGTTCCGCTTCTTTCATGTAGCCATGATGCAGCAGAGACCGGATCGAGGTACTGCTGATCCGCTTGCCGATGAACAGGAAGGCCGGCGTCTGCTCGACCTCGAAATCGTAAGCACGGCCCAAATTGAGCAGCGTTTTGAAGTTGCCGCGGCGGGCGCGGCCGAACTTGAAATCGTCGCCGATGATCAGCGCCTTGACACCCAGCTTATCGACCAGCAAGTTGCGCACGAAATGCTCGGGCTTGAGCGTTGCCAGGAGCCGGTTGAACTTGAATACGAGCAGCCGATCGACGCCGCGCTCAGCGATCAAATGAAATTTCTCGCGTAGGCGCGACAACCGGGCCGGGCATTCATCGTGAATGAAGAATTCCTCGGGTTGCGGTTCGAAGATGATGACGACGCTGGAAACTCCGTGGCGCTTTGCTCGACGCTTGAGGCGTTTGATAATTTCGGTATGCCCGAGATGTACGCCGTCGTAATTCCCAATCGTTGCGACACAACCGTGGTGTTCCGGTCGAATGTTATGTATGCCGCGTATTAGCTCCATGGCAGGCAGGATGAGGTATGGCGTCGGGTCGCGAGAAGCGGGACGCCATTATACTCAGGGCACCTGCATCGCCATATCGCGCGGCCTCAGCCCACAAATCCAGAGAACCGCGAAATAAGTCCCTGCGCCAACGGCGATCCAGAGCGAGAGCTGGCCGGCTCGCGTCCAGACATCCCACGCGCTCCATACCGATACCGGTTTGACGCTCAAGCACAGCACCAATGCCATCGCGATGCCGGCCAGCCCAACGCGTATAAAATACGGTCGCCAAGCCGTATTCGAACGATATACGCCGCTCCGCCGCAAGGCGCGAAACAGCAACGCCGCGTTGATATAAGCCGAGAGCGCAGTCGCCAACGCGAGGCCCGCATGCGCCAGGGGAAAGACGAACACGAGGTTCATCACCATATTCGCAACCATCGCAATGACGCCGATGCGCACGGGCGTGCGCGTATCCTGGCGTGCGAAGAATCCCGGCGCCAGCACCTTGATGAGCATGAAACCCATCAGGCCGCTCGAATACGCGACGAGACTACGCGAGGCCATGACAACATCACGTTCGTCGAGCGCGCCATATTGAAAGAGCGTGCTCAACATGGGCGCGGCTAGTACCACGAGACCGACCGCGGCGGGAAGGCCGATGAGGAAAACCCACCGCAGCGCCCAATCGAGTGTCGCTGAAAACGATTTCGGATCGCTTTCGCTGTGCCGGGCGGACAGGGTCGGCAGGATCACCGTCGCCAGTGCGATACCGAACACGCCGAGCGGAAATTCTACTAAGCGATCAGAGTAATAAAGCCATGAGATGCTGCCCGTCTGCAGGAAAGACGCGATCAAGGTATCGAACATGAGATTGATCTGTGCGACCGAGACTCCGAACATCGCCGGACCCATCAGGCGCAGTATTTTCCTGACGCCCTCATTGGTGAATGCAACGATGGGTTTAGGCACGAATCCGAGGCGCCAGAGCGCTGCTAGCTGCAACGCGAGCTGCGCGATTCCGCCGACGAGAACCCCTATGGCTAGTGCCATTACGGGTTGATCGAGCCGCGGCGAAAGTGATATCGCGGCGAAGATCAGTGACACATTGAGCAGCACGGGCGTGATTGCAGGTACCGCGAACCGCCCGTATGTATTGAGTACCGAACCCGCTAGTGCAGTGAGCGAGATGAAGAACAGGTACGGAAAAGTAAATCGCAGGAGCGCCGTAGCAAGCTCGAGCTTGTCCGTATCCTGAATGAACCCCGGCGCAAACACGGCGATTACAAGCGGTGCAGCGATGACACCGATGGCGACGACTACCAGGAGTACAATCGCCAGAGTGCCACTCGTCGCGTCGATCAAATCCCCAACCGCGGGATCGCCGTCCTTCTCGCGGTATTCGGCCAGTACTGGCACGAAAGCCTGCGAGAATGCCCCTTCAGCAAACAGTCTGCGGAAGAGATTCGGAATCTTGAACGCGATAAAAAACGCGTCCGCCGCGAGGCTGGTGCCAAACAACCGCGCAATGACGACATCCCGAACGAAACCGAGAACGCGCGAAATGAGCGTCATCTGGCCGACGACGGTGGTCGACCGTAAGAGTTTCGAAGTCAGTGTCCCAAT
Source organism: Gammaproteobacteria bacterium (assembly GCA_963662545.2). Lineage (GTDB taxonomy): Bacteria > Pseudomonadota > Gammaproteobacteria > JAYYZW01. The sequence continues at coordinate 457,635 of CAXXLL010000002.1, read as the reverse complement.
CCCCAGAGTTACGCACGGGGCGTCGACGCGGGATTATACGCCGCAATAAACGCGGCCTGGATCACGGCAACATTGACAATGAGCACGTGAATGAGCATAGTTGCGCGCCTTTCAGGATCCCCGGAGACCGTCCATTGGCTAATTCCTCCCAGGCGCGCAAGCGCGCCCGCCAATCCGAAAAACGCCGCATTCACAACATCTCTCGCCGCTCGCTCTTACGCACCCGAATCAAGCAGGTCGTGAATGCCATCGCAGCGGGCGACAAAGAACAGGCGATAGCCGCATACGCGAAAGCGGTGCCGATCATCGACCGCATGGCCGGCGACAACATCATTCACAAGAACAAAGCGGCTCGCCATAAATCCAGGTTGAACTCCCGAATCAAGGCAATGTCCTGAGCGCTAGCTCGCGTATCTTACCCGCCCATATGATTGATAAAGCCGGCTCGAAGCCGGCTTTTTGTTGCTGACGTCTCAAGAACCTCTGAATACGTCATGGTGGGTCTGAATGGTTCATGCAATGGTGCAGATCGAGGCACGAATCGCAGGCCATAGCGGGACTAGGGCTAAGGTTCGTCACGTTAGGCTCCGCGATTTCAAAAGCAAGGTAGAGGTGCCATGACTTATTCAGAGGTTCCCTAACCCGTTATCCAGGAATATTATTCTCGGAAATATTTTTCATTCGGTATCGACAACGAGGTTGTCACGGTGAATGAGTTCGGGCTCGCGCGTAAACCCGAGCACACCCTCGATGCGATCCGACGGTTTGCCTGCAATTCTCAAGCATTCGTCCGACGAATAGTTGGCGAGGCCACGGCCCAGTTCACGGTCATCGAGATCGCGCAGGGTAACGAGTTCACCCCTGGCAAACTGGCCCCGAACCTCAATCACACCGACGGCCAGAAGGCTCTTGCCCCCGCTGCTTAAGGCCCGACAGGCGCCCGCGTCCAGCATGAGCGTGCCACAGGAGCGCATTGATCCCGCAAGCCATTGCTTGCGTGCGTTGATCTTCTCGCGCGTTGAATGCAGCAGTGTTCCCACGGCTTTGCCAGCCCCAATGTCACGCAGGACGTCGGGCCTGTTTCCCGAAGCGATGATGGTCGGTGTCGCCGAACGCGCCGCAAGTCTGGCGGCCTTTAACTTCGTGCGCATACCACCCCTTCCCCAGGCGCCGCCGTCGCCGGCGATCGAAGAAAGCTCCGGCGCATCGACCGGCGCGTGTTCGATCAGGCTTGCGCCGGGCTCATGACGCGGATCGGCCGTCATAATCCCCTCCTGATCCGTCAACACGACCAGGAGATCCGCGTCGATCAAGTTGCTGACGAGACCCGCGAGGGTGTCGTTGTCGCCGCGACTGATCTCCTCAGTGGCGACGGTGTCGTTCTCGTTGACGACCGGGAACACACCGAGTTCGAGCAGCGTCAAAAGCGTGCTTTTCGCATTAAGGTAGCGCTGGCGATCAGACAGGTCTTCGTGCGTCAACAAGACTTGTGCAGCGCGGCGCCCGAATTTCTCGTAAGCCTGGTCCCAGGCCCGGATCAATCCCATCTGGCCGATAGCAGCCGCGGCCTGCAACTGGTTCAAAGCGTGCGGACGGCTCGACCAGCCAAGCCGCACCGCGCCTTCGGCCACGGAACCGGATGCCACGACGACGATGTGCCGGCCGGCGTCCTGTAGTTCGATCATCTGTTCGGCCCAGGTTTCAATCGCCGCCGAATTGAGGCCCAGGCCCTGCTCGGTGGTGAGCGCACTGCCGATTTTGATCACCCAGCGGCGCGACCGCCCGATGGTCTTACGTAACAGTCCGGGATCAACCGCCGGCTGATTCGTCATCTGCCTTCCCCTGGTGATCGAGAGACGCCTGAATTGCCTGCATCAACGCCCTGCAACCGTCACCGGTTGCCGCGGACACGCGGTGGACCGGCCCCGTCCAACCGGCCATTCGAATCCTGTCTTCCCATAGATCGACCTTATCTTCGGTCACCGTATCCGTTTTGTTGAGAACCACCCAGCGCGGCCGGCGCGCCAGATCAGAGCCGTGGCGTTCGAGTTCTTCAGCGATGGTAACGTAATCGCGCACTGGATCACGTTCAGGATCGAAATCGGAGATATCAATCAGATGCAACAGCAGGCGGGTACGGTCGAGATGTTTCAAAAAACGCAATCCGAGGCCGGCTCCGGCAGCCGCGCCTTCGATGATTCCCGGAATATCGGCGATCACAAAACTCTGCTCGGTCCCGAGGCGGACGACGCCGAGGTTCGGAACGAGGGTGGTAAACGGGTAGTCCGCAACCTTGGGCCGGGCCGCTGATACGGCGCGGATCAAGGTCGACTTGCCGACATTCGGCAAGCCGAGCAGGCCGACGTCAGCAAGCAATTTGAGTTCGAGCCTCAAGTCGCGTGAATCGCCGGCCCCTCCTTTGGTCGTTTTGCGCGGCCCACGATTGGTGCTGCTTTTAAAGCGGGCGTTACCGAGACCGTGGAAACCACCGTTTGCAACCAGGAGCCGAGTGCCGTCGCCGATCATATCCCCGATGAGTTCCTCGCTATTCGCATCGAATACGAGCGTGCCTTCGGGTACGCGAATGATCAGGTCCTCCGCGCTCTTACCGATGCGGTCCCGACCCATTCCGGGCTGGCCGTTGCGTGCTCGGAAGAGACGCTTGAAACGGAAGTCGACCAGGGTGTTGAGGCCGTCGTCGACTTCGAGATAGACGCTGCCCCCATCACCTCCGTCGCCCCCGTCAGGGCCGCCCCTGGGTACAAACTTTTCGCGGCGAAAGCTGAGACAGCCCTCTCCCCCTTTACCCGCTTCGACGGTAATTCGCGCTTCATCTACGAATTTCATGGCAAACGCCCTCGCCGCATTCGCATTTTAATCTTCGGGACAGCACACTGGAGTCCGGACAGAAAAAACCCCGTCTAAGACGGGGTTGCAAGTGTTCAATTGGCGTTGTTGTTATTGTTTGACAACGACACTCACAAAACTTCTGTGGCGCGGGCCCTTGCGTTCGAAACGCACCTGCCCGTCTGCCTTAGCGAACAGCGTGTGATCGCGTCCGCATCCAACGTTCATCCCGGGGTGAAAATGCGTACCCCTTTGCCGGACAATGATGCTGCCCGCGCGCACCGACTCGCCACCGTAGCGCTTGACGCCGAGTCGTTTGGATTCCGAATCACGTCCATTGCGCGTACTGCCGCCGGCTTTCTTATGCGCCATGGCTAGCCCCTGCTGACTCCTGTGATCTCGACCCGGGTATAGTTCTGCCGATGGCCCTTACGCCTGAGGTAGTGCTTGCGGCGCTTGAATTTCACAATGAGAATCTTCTCGCCGCGGCCGTGCTCGACGACCTTGGCCGTGACCTTCGCGCCCTCGACAAAAGGGGTACCGATTTCGATATTATCGTCGTCGTCCAGCATCAGGACCTCGGCGAATTCGACGTCTTCGCCGGCGCCCGCGGCAAGACTTTCGACGTTCAGCTTGTCCCCTTCGCTGACGCGGTACTGCTTTCCGCCGGTTTTGATGACTGCCTGCATTACGATAACCTGCCGGGTGAATCCGGGTCCTGGGACCCCAAATAAGCGCGCGATTTTACGGAATTCGCCTTTGCGAGACAAGATCGGGGCGCCGAAAATGGCATTTTCCCCCTGCTCTTGGCAAGATCCGGTGGCTGATCCCGACCAATGCCCATTAGTGACCGCCTTGGAAGAAACCCAAACCAAACCTGAAATCGATGATCTGCGCCGACTCGTCGGCGACGATCTTACCGCCGTCGACCGGCTGATCAAGGCCCGCCTTTATTCCAACGTCGTGCTGATCAACCAACTCAGCCACTACATCATCGGCAGCGGCGGCAAGCGCCTGCGCCCGTTGCTGGCGCTGTTGAGCGCCAAGGCGGCGGGCTACGACGGAACGCGTCATAGAGAGGTGGCGGTTATCGTCGAGCTGATCCATACCGCCACCCTGTTGCACGACGACGTGGTCGACGCCTCGAAAATGCGCCGCGGGCGGGAGACCGCAAATCTCGTCTGGGGCAACGAGGCCAGTGTTCTCGTCGGCGATTTCCTCTATTCGCGCGCGTTCCAAATGATGGTGGATCTGCAGGACATTCGCGTACTCGAAATCCTCGCCGATGCGACCAATACCATTGCCGAGGGCGAGGTGATGCAGCTCATCAACTGCCGCGACCCGGGCACGACCGAGGAACGCTACCTGACCACGATTCACAACAAGACGGCAAAGCTCTTCGAAGCGGCGGCAATCCTGGGCGCCGTGATCGCGGGCCGGGAAAGCGAGTTCGAGCACGCGATGGGCGCTTACGGCCGCCACATCGGTACCGCTTTTCAACTCGTCGACGACGCCCTCGACTACAGCGCCTCGCCCGAGGACCTCGGCAAAAACATCGGTGACGACCTCGCGGAAGGCAAACCCACGCTGCCCCTGCTCTACGCGATGTGGAACGGCACCAGCGAGCAGGCCGCGATCGTCCGCGAAGCCATCGTCGAGGGCGGCCGGGACCGCATCGAGGAGATCTCCCGCGCAATTGAATCGACCGGTGCCATCGCCTACACTTTCGCGCGCGCTGAGGCCGAGGCCGAAAAAGCGCGGACGGCGTGCGCCGCGATCCCGAAATCCCCCTACCGAGATGCACTCGAAGCCCTGGTAGAGTTCGCCGTCCACCGCAATTCGTAGAACCAGCGCGTTCCAAACAGTCGGGGTGTAGCTCAGCCTGGTAGAGCACTGCCTTCGGGAGGCAGGGGTCGTAGGTTCGAATCCTGTCACCCCGACCAAATTAATCAGCAGGTTACCAACGCAACGCGGCCATCGAAATGTTTGGACGGCCTTGTGTAAGTCCACGATAAGTCCACGGGGGTAGATTTCGGCAATGAAAAAAGCGGCGCTAAATGTGTTGATCACGGCGCTCCTAACATTTTTTGAGCTGAACTTAACCTACGCACATAGGTTAGTTCTTAAGCGGCCGCATGAACATGCTGAAGGCCGAGCTTGAGTCGTCCCGAAATGCAATCGCGGTCAGGTTTTGCGCGCTGAGCGTTGCTGGCCAAATAGCGCAACGCGTGTTCGAGCGGTCGGTGTAAAGAGCGGGGCCGATGGATAAGCGTATGGAGAATGGGACCGAGCACGTGATGAATGCACTTGGCCGCGGTATGAGTCGAGATGGCGACGTTCAACCAGCGCTCGGTGACATGAGCGCAATAGCGCTGCAGCGTTGCGGCGCATAGTGCGGCCCAGATAAGCCCTTCGGCGATGTGCGGGTTGGCGGTATCAAAGGCGTGTAGATTGGCGTAAGACTTCCACTCTTTGAATAGCAGCTCGACCTGCCAGCGTAATCGATACGCGTCGCTAATATGCTCGGGCGTAAAGGTGGTGGCGTCGAGATTGGTGATGAGATAACGAGGTGCTGCACCTTTTTTAAGGTTGGGGTGCACGACTAAACGACAGGTCCAGGGTCCCTGCACGCCGTCGAATTGCACGACCATGTCGAGGCAATCGAAGCGCTTTAAGGTCGATGCCACCGCTTTCAATCGCTGCTTGTCAAAGCGTTTGACCCGCCGCCCATCGGCGCGACGAGCGGCAACGATCAGCGGATTGATACCTTGACCCGCGCGCACGATGAAATAGCCGCCGGCGGTGTCGAGCGCTTCAAAGTAAGGCCGCGCGAAGTAGCCACGGTCGGCCAGCAGCAAACCACCAGCGACCTCTTCAACGGCCGGCAAGAACTGCCGCTCTGCTGAGCTGTCAGGGCTGAGTACGACCTCGTTCAGGGTCTCACTGAGCAGGTCGAGATCGGCATGGAGTTCTACCGCGGCGGGACTCACGGTCGTGAAGCGACCGGGAAAGCTGTCCTTCAGCGCCGGTTTTAACGCAAACGAGGTGCCGTCCTGGATGCGGATGTGGTCAAACTGCGCAAATGGGCTGTTGGGTTCGAATCGGAGGACATCGCAGGCCAGGCCATTGAGCAATTCGCTTAGCAGCGCTTGCATAAACATCGGAAACTGTTTTTTGGCGAGCTGATTATGAAACGGTTTGTAGCGCACCGTGGTCGAGCACAGCGCATTGAAAGCGCGTTGAATATCAGCGATACAGCTCGCTGAGTGCCCGGCGAAGCTTTCGATTAGGCTTACCGCTAAACGGAACGGCGTGACCTCCCTTTCTCGGCGACAGAATCGCGTTGCACGCCCCAAGTCGTTGAGCGTACGCTCGCCTAGCGTGCGTTTTAACTGCCGGCTCACTGTGCTAATTTCGCTGTGCTTCATCCGATACTCCCAGATCACGAAGTCGATTGGTGTTGATTTCATGATCTGATCGGATGGAGCGCTTTTGGTTCCCTCTTTTCAACGGCTTATAAGATCCGACCTATGAACCTACGCAAACGCAGTTACTCTCGACTTTGAGGACGGCACAGCCCAGATTCCTGGAAATCCGTCTACATTTTTTCTTGTTGAGAATACCGCCGATATCGTTTTCCAAAACGCGGTATACATCACTGCGCCGAGCGGCGAACCTGATTTTGTGGAATTCGGTACTTTGGGGATGAGCCAAGACCCGTTTTCCGCCGGACCAGTAATCTTAGATTTCGCTCGACCTGTGACTCAAGTGTCGCTTGATGTCGTAGTTATTGGTAATCACGGGGTGCGACTATCTCCGCTGGACTTTCAGTTCCTTCCAGGTCCACCGTCAACGATCGACTTTTTCCGCGTCGGAGAGGACGTACAATTTGCGGCGCCTAATAATCCGATGCCGCCACAAGTTTAGAACGCGATTGACGGTAACGGGCGATAACATGACCCGGCTCACCATCAGCGGAATCGGCGAATTAGCGTCGCCTTATCTCGATAACATGGAGGTTTCTTTCGTAACCATACCCGCGGCCCTTCCGATGCTGGCGTCAGGTTTAACAGGGATTGGATATTTAGGGTTCGCGCGAAGAAGCACCAATCTTCGGATTTAATCACCCAAGGCGTCGGATTCGTATTTCTGCAATTTGAGCTTTAATTCAAAATTCTCCCGATGAAGTAATCTCAACCGTTCCTTTTGTCGTTCAAATAATGAGCGTCGCCGCTCGATTGCTTCTTCGTGAAACCATTCCTTATATTTTCGGGCATTTAAAGCAACCGTAGCTTTACCCTGCAACGTCTTTGGTCCGGTACTTTTCAACCACGGTTTGTTCTTGCGGCATATCTCCGCTTGTTGTTTCCGACGTTCTTCGGTCCAAGCCATTCAGTTTGCTCCTGTATCGCCATTCTTACGCCGCTAAGTATTGATTTTGCTGAAAACAATTTCAAAGCAAACTGTACCAAAAGCACATATCTCGGAACATTTCCGGGCTCCCCTGTACTGCGGCATATTATTCACCGACGAACTGAGTGCGAGAGTAAGCGAAGCTACACGTATGAAAGATCAAGCGACTTACAAAGCGACCCTTTTCGTCTCCATCGCCCAAAGCAATCTCATAGGGGCTAGATTCGGTTATTGGATTGCCGCCGGAGCACCAGAATCAAACCCGTTGCAGAGAGCAATGGCTTTTACGTTCTGGATGGCAGCGTTATGGTGGGTGTGGATATGGGCGCGGAGGAAATTTTGGCCGAAGGATTGGGAACAGGAATGAGAAGCCATCGCTTAACTCCACGTCCGCTTAGCCCGAAAGCAGCCGTTACCGGTGATGCGAATCCCTCAAGTGAGCATGGCGGCTTTCGGCCGAGGCTGTGTCAAAAGTATTTTCGAATTTTGAAAGTGGGAGAAGTTTAGCCCGATTCGCTTAAGTTAAAGGGTGCCGTCCCTTAATCAGCCGTTCATAACAACCTTAGTGGGAAATATTTTCGCGGCGTCGTGCATTTTTCGACTTTTGACACAGCCTCGGCCAGCAACGGACATCGCGCAGGCAACAAGAAACCCGCCAAAGCGGGTTCCTGTCACTGACGTTCTGATGTTCTTACGTTGCTTTTCATCTCGGATATCCCAATCGTACGACTGATAGTCCCATGCTCAATCGGCCATGCAGCTCCTATCGGGCGCTACGTTTTGCGCGCCGATACCTGTGAATTGGGGCGTTGTTCTCCCTATACTCTTGCTCTTCCTATACTCCAGGTGAGACCGTCAGGAACATGGGCGCGATCGCACAGCCCGACGCCGATCACGGCACCCATCGTGCAATGAAGATGTTCGTCTCGCCCGACCCCGGATCGGCTCGGTTCGAAGCCCACACGAGCCAGCGACCGTCGGGGCTGAATTGCGGAAAGCCATCGAAGCCTCGCGCGAACGTGACCTGCTCGGACTCACCGCCCGCCTTGTCCACGAGCCACAGATCGAACTCGCGGGGACGCGCGGCGCCCGCCTCGAAGGCATAGTTGGAGGCGTAGACGATCTTCGAGCCGTCCGCCGTGAAGGTCGGACAAAAGTTGGCGGCACCGTTGGCCGTGAGTTGACGAATGGCCGAACCATCGGCGTTCATAACGAAGATCTCCAGAGCCGTCGGCCGGATCAGGTTCTGGGACAGGAGCCGGCGGTACGCCACCAGGTCTTCGCCTTCTGGGCGGCTCGCTCGCCAGACGATCTCGGAGCAGTCGGGGCTGAAGAACGCGCCGCCGTCGTATCCCTCCTCTTGCGTCAGTCGCCTCACGTTGCCCGCCTCGTCCATCGCGTAGAGATCCAGATCACCGTCGCGCATCGACGTGAAGACCATCTCCCCGCCGCGGTGACACCACGTCGCCTCGGCGTCGTAGCCCGGACTTTCAGTGAGGCGACGCGCTCCCGAGCCGTCGGGGCGCGCCTCGAAGATGTCGAACGTGTCGTACAAGGCCCAGACGTAACCGCGCGAGTGGTCGGGCGGCAGTGGGCACTCGTCGCCGGCCGTCTCGGTGGACGCGTAGACGATCCGGTCGCCCTCGGGCCAGTCGAAATAGCCGCACGTGGTGCGTCCCTTGCCGGAGGACACCAGCTCGGAATCTCCAGTGCCGAGATCCATGACGTACTGCTGATCGCAGTCTGCGCCGGGGACCGTCGCCTGATAGATGAGACGCCTGCCGTCGGGACTGAAGTACGCCTCGGCGTTCTCCCCGCCGAACGTCAGTTGGCGAATTTCAGCAAGGTGCCTTTCGTGCTCGACCGTGTCGAGAAATGGCTTGCCCGCCCCAACGCGAAAGTCGTCGCCAGGTCGGCCGCGATAGAACGCGGCGACATCCTCCGCTGCGGCGACTACCGCCTCCTTTGGTGGCGGGGCCGCAGGCAGAGACGGGTGCATGGCCGCGGGGTCGCGATCCTTCTCGGCTTCACCCTCTTCCCCTTGCTTCGCCATGGCGGCTCTATCCCCGAGCGTCGACAGGAACCGGAGGTCCTTGTCGTCCCGTACCACAACGACCTCGATCGTCTGCCCGGGTTTGCTGTCTTGCAGCGCGTACGTCATGTCGTAAAGGTTCTCGATACGCGTCCCCGCCATCTTGACGATCCTATCTCGCCCGCGGATACCAGCGAGGTCCGCCGGACCGCCCTTGCGCACGTCGGCAAGAAGGACGCCGCCTTCGGCAGATTCCATCGCCGTGTAGTCGGGGATCGTGCCGAGGTACGCACCGAAGCCACGGCTGTCGCCCCACATCGTGGGTGCAGCGCCGGCGCCCTCGTAGGTGAGCCGCACCGGCTGCACGGCCAAGTCCCTGAGGAGTGAGGTCGAGAAGGCGACGACGCGCGCGCCGCCATCGGCGTTCACCGTGTCCGCTGTGTCATCCGGCGTGTGGTACGCATCGTGGGAGCCGGTGAACAAATGCAGGACCGGCACGCCCGCTGCATAGAAACTCGTCTGGTCGGAGGGACCATAGCCGTCGCCGCTGCTCGTCACCTTCAGGCCCGGGACCGCTCGCCTGGCGCGATCGATCCAATCCCCCCACTCCGATGCAGACTCCGACCCAAACGCGATCAGAGTGTCGTCCTTGAGCCGGCCCACCATGTCGAGATTGACCATCGCAACATGGCGCTCCATGGGAAACGGAGGCGCCTCGACGAACCTGGCCGATCCTGCGAGGCCTACCTCCTCGGCCGAGAAGAGCGCCACGACAACCGTCCTGTGATCGCTCTCGCGCGCCAGCACCGACTTCAGCTCCTCGCCTATCTGAATAGCTGCCATCGTCCCAGATGCGTTGTCGTCCGCGCCGTTGTGGATCGCGGACTCGTTGGGCCGCATCGACCGATCGCCCCCCATCCCAAGATGATCGTAGTGTGCGCCGACCACCAAGACATCACTCGCGAAGATACCCCGCCCCGAGATAACGCCGGCGAGATTCACCACGTCCTCATAGGTGGCCGCTAGCTCGACGTGGCCTTCGAGGCGAATCCCCGTCGCGTCGTTGGAGCGTGGAACGAGATCCCGATCGACCTGTTCCTGAAACGCCTGGAGATCGATGCCCGCCTGCTTGAGCCAACGACGGGCGACGGACGTCCTGACCTGGATCACGGGAATGCCGGACGGGCTCTCCGGGCCGTCGTTCGTCAGGGCCGGGATGCGATCCTCGCTTTCGTCCTGAAGGGGTCCCGTGGCAAAGATCACCGCTGCAGCACCGCGCTCGCGCGCCTGGAGGATCTTGTAGCGTAGCGCCGACCAACGGCTCGGCTTCTTGCCGTTGAACGGCGATGCTTCGTCCCGCTCCTGCGGCTCATACCTGAGCATGAGCACGATCTTGCCTTCGATGTCGAGACCGGAGAGTTCGCGGAAGCCGATTGGCGGCGCCTCGATGCCGTATCCGACAAACGCCAATTCTCCGGAAAACCCTCCGTTGCTGGACATCCCGAGCGGTGTCCAGTCCCCATCGGCAACTCCCTTGAGCTCGTTCCGCCCCACAAGCGCCACGCCCACCTTCACCTGGAAGTTCTGCCGGTAGCTCGATCCGAACGCCGGATCGAACCCTGGGTCGCGCAGTCGGCCCTCGATCCAGGAAGCAGCGCGGCTCAGACCCGCCGTTCCGAGCCCACGTCCCTGCATGTCGTCGGCGGCGAGAATCTCCACGCCCGAGCGGAATTCACGCGCGATACGCGAACGCCTCGCGTCTGCGCTTTCGAGCTTCGGCGGCCGCGCTCCAGCATCATCCGCCGCGGCCGCCTGTGGCCCACCCGCCGAAGCGTTCACGCAGACCGCAGCGACGATGAGGACCCAGGATTTCCGGGCTACGATACCCCTGGCTAAAACCGATGAGCGCTTGTTAGTAAGCTCCAGCATGCTTCCTTCACACGTGATGCTTGGCATTCACACGGCGATCGATGCCATCGCTGCCCATTGTGTCCAATAGTGCGGGGCGCTCTTCGAGGTACTTCACGACGACGCGCCTGAGCTGTTCTTGCGGGACCTCTAATGGCGTACATATTTTTCTGTGTAAGTCGCCCCAGGTCACCCAAACGTCATGGGTGTCGGCAGCCGCCGCTATGTAGCCGAGGCTGTGCATGTAATTCAGTCCTCGGGAAGTCTCGGTGCAGTCCGACAACAATTCGTTGCCGCTCTTGAATACCCCGTACTCTCCCCCCGCGACATTCCCCGAAACGCACAGCAAAGGAATAAGCAAAAACTTCTTCATCGGACACCCCTCGCGCATACCCAAGGCGCAAGGATACCGCGCCGACAAGAGTTCCCCTACTCGAAACTGTCAGGATGAGTTATTCGATTTTCGCCGATGGCCGTTTAGGGTCTGGTGAGTAGCCCCGGGGAGTTTCACCCCGAGGCCCTCGTAGAACCGGACGTGAACGTCTCCGCTCATCCGGCTCCCATCATTCAGCCGAGAAACGGCTTTGTCTCACTCATGGGCTCCTCCCCTGACGGGTTGACCCAATCCTGAGACTGAATGACGCAACCCCTTCGCTCCACGGGCATTACCCCGCTTCATCACTACTACGAGTTGCTCCGCCCCTGTGCCTGGCATTGGTACGCTCGTTCTCGTGGCGTTGACCACTTAAACTTCTCCCTTGACATCCAAGCGACAGGTTCCCACGTTCCCTAACAAAGCCCGAAACAGCGTCACGCCACCTATACACCGGACACCACCCAGCCAATCAGCAGGCACCCGCTGGATCCCTCCCGAGCCACACAATCAGACTCGGTTTTGATGTCACCCGATTTTTCTTTCGACGCTTCAGCAGTGGTTCGCTTGCGCTCGTCTCTCTGTTTCTCACCTGACGCCTCTTGCGACGCCTTTTCCCTAACGCTCACCACCCCGGCTCTTGACCGGAGCAGCTTAGGGTGGTTTAAAGCCCCCCCCTGCAGGGCGGCTTTGGAGGACCTACCTCCATCTCTGTTAGAGTTACGACACTTTCAGTGACCCCCTATCTCTTCAGTGCCTCGTGGCACACATTGTGTTGAAAAAGTCGTGCAGCATAGGATTTCGATAAATTTGGGGGTCGTCAAACCATTACCGGAGTGCCGATCGTCGCTTACAGGCGATCCTGCGCGGTCGGTTTTTCTACGCACATCGCGACCGACGGCGAACCGGACTTTTTCAACACAATAGGTCGTCAGCGGCCGGATCGCGGCAGTGCAGCAATGCTAGAGGTTAGGTCTGGGATACCCTCGTAAACGGCCATTCCCTTCTCATAAAAAGCATCGCAGCGCTTGACTTCGGCTCGCGGCTAAGAGCGGTCCCGAATATAAACGGTGTTCGTCGAGATTTGCTACGCTTTCAGAACTGCCCTCGGGTGAACATCCAATAAGACGATGTCGGGAGATCGGACCATGAGAAATCTGCACCTGTTACCCCTGTTTGGATCCCTGTTCGCGTCGCTCGCAGCGTATGCCGAACCGGCAACCGAAAAGTCGAAGGGACTGGACGGCGCCGCACTGTACGCCGAACACTGTATCGAATGCCACGGGCGCGCCACAATTTCCCCATCGTTGACGGCATTATCGAACATGACTGCAGAGGAAATTCACAAGGAACTGTGGTTCGGCGTCATGGCACAGTTCGCCAATGGCATGGACGATGCGAAGCGATGGACGATAGCCAAGTGGATCGCGGGGCACAAACCCGAAAAGGGCACGCGCGGTGCCGGCGTGACCATGTGCAAAGACAAGACGCCGCTGGTACCCGATGCGGAGCATGACTGGCCTGGACTGTCGAACGACAACCGCTACAACCGGCATGTGACTAATGCGCAGCTCACCGCTGCGGGGTTAGCGAACCTCAAGGTCAAGTGGGCCGTGGCCTTCCCGCAGGTCCACGCGTCCAAGGGTGGTGGGCACCCGGTCGCCGTCGTGGGCGACCGATTGTTCGTGGGTAACCTCAATCAATGGGCCTACTCGCTCGATGCGGACACCGGGTGCGCGCACTGGGCATTCCGGGCGGAATGGCGGATCAGGTCGAACATCGCCGTGTCCGACGGTATCGCCGTGTTTGGCGATACGGCGGCCAACGTCTACGCTGTAGATGCGGAAACGGGCCAATTGCTGTGGCGCGACCGGGCGGATTGGACGCCGACTTCACGCATTACGGGCAACGTGACGGCGCACGACGGCATGGTTTACGTGCCCGTGTCCTCCCTCCAAGAAGTGCTCAATATTGGCAAAAATAAGGAATACCCGTGCTGTACGTTTCGCGGCAGCATCGTCGCCTATGACCTGCGTACCGGCGAGCGCAAGTGGAAGTCTTACACCATCGACAAGGAATTCGGGTATCTGGGCACGACGAAAGCCGGCACGAATCGCTACGGTCCCTCGGGGGTCGTGGTGTTCTCGGCCGTCACGGTCGACGACAAGCGCGGCCTCCTTTACGTGCCAACCGGCAACCAGATGACCGAGCCGGTCGTGCCCGAATCCGACGCCATGTTGGCGTTGGACATGAAAACGGGCGCCAAGCGTTGGGTGAAATCACTGGCGCCCGAGCAGATGGGCGGCCAGGACATCTACCACCTGGGCTGCGAAAAGTGGGTGGATCCCGAACAGAAAACCTGTTCGCCCTTAAACCCGACGGGACATGGTGACCGGGATATCGTGGCTCCCGCGGTGCTGGTGGAACGATCGGATGGTAAGGAGATCATCGTGACCGGATCCAAGGACGGCATGCTTTACGGCCTGGATCCGGATGACGGCGGCAAAGTCCTGTGGCAGATCCGCCTCGGCGCCGGCGGAGAGCTCGGCGGTATCGAGTGGGGATTCTCGAGCGACGGCATAAATGCCTACGTACCCGTCATCGATATGGATGTGGACTGGAAGGCGAACGGCTCCTTCACGGCGGTCGATCTCCTGACCGGTGAGTCCGTATGGCGTATACAGGATATGACGCCGGATTGTAAAGGTAAGACGACACCACCGTGCAGCAATGCCTTTACCTTGCCCAGTACCGTGGCGGGCGACGTCGTTTTCACGGGCACCGCCGACGGCGTACTGCGCGCTTACGATACCGCGACCGGGAAGCCGGTGTGGACATTTGATACGGTGCGCGAGTATGAAACGGTTAACGGCCGCAAAGGGTTCGGTGGGGGGCTCGGCTCGTTCGGGGGGCCCGTCATCGTGAAAAACCGCTTATACGTTTCATCCGGCTTGGATCAGTTCAATTTTGGGCTGCCCGGAAACGTACTGATCGCGTTCGAGATCCCCGAATAGCGCTCCGTGACAGCGATTCGATCGGAGGACGTTATTCAAAGCGTGGCGGACGCGCTGCAATACATCTCGTATTATCATCCGCCCGACTACATCGCGAACCTCGCGCGCGCCTACGAGCTCGAAGAGTCGCCCGCCGGCGTGGCCGCTATATTGGGTCGTCAGCGGCCCCCTCGCCGCAGTGCAGCACAGCTAGAGATTACGTCTGCAGTACCCTCGTAAGCGGTCGTCGAGTAGCGTTCGGCGGCGTGACCATGATGCGGGGCATCCGCTCGCGCCAGCTATCGCATGAGCTCGTTAATTTCCCGGACCTCGGGCCGCTGCATGAACTGGAGAATCTGCGGATTGTTCGAGAGAGCGTTCAGATCCAACGACTGGATGGCTTTCAGGGTCTCGGGATTACTCAATAGTGCGCGTACCTCCGGGTCATTCTGCAGCGCCATGATGCTGTTCATCGCTGCGGGATTCGCCATCACGTCGGCCTTGAGCGCCTCGTAGGTATGATCGGTTTCGTTCGGTTTAGCGTTTTTCTGGTCGATTGTGACGATCTTCGACCGCGCCAGCTCGACTGTCCCCAGCGTGTCGCTCCGGACGGTGTAAACCCCGTTGTGCAGGGAGAGCACCTCGGCGTGGATTCGCGTGCCGTCAATGAGTGTAATGACATCGGCATGAACCGTTTGGGCAATGACCATCACGCCAAGCGATGCGGCCAATAAGCACTGTCTCATACGATCGTTCTCCGTAGTCGATTTTGACGTTATCGGCCGATTGACCAGTTACGTTAACAAACGAGGAAGGGGGCAAAAGGCAAGACTCCGGATCGCCGCGGCGTAGTTGTTCAGAAGACGATTGGAAGTTCAAGGTATTTTTCATAGTTGTAATCGCGATGCGACATCAGCAATGGTGACAACACAGCCTGCACCTCCGGGTCCGGGTTACTGACGTATAGGTGTCAGGTTTATTAATCTGTAGCGATGCCGCCTTCGGGTCGTCAGCGGCCGAATCGCGGCTGTGCAGCACCGCTCTAGGTTACGTCTGCAATGCGCTCGTAAGCGGTCGTCCGATAGCGTTTGATGACGCAAACATGGCGTTGGGTGGCTCCCGGCCAACTGCGGACATGGCGCGGTTGATTTATTACTCGGTCGGGGTCGTTCCTTTATGTACGATTAGCAAAGCGAAGTAGGGAACCTTCATATCGCCACTCGGTGCGCCTGTTATTAATGTCGCTTCATAGGTTAGTTCTTAAGCGGCCGCATGAACATGCTGAAGGCCGAGCTTGAGTCGTCCCGAAATGCAATCGCGGTCAGGTTTTGCGCGCTGAGCGTTGCTGGCCAAATAGCGCAACGCGTGTTCGAGCGGTCGGTGTAAAGAGCGGGGCCGATGGATAAGCGTATGGAGAATGGGACCGAGCACGTGATGAATGCACTTGGCCGCGGTATGAGTCGAGATGGCGACGTTCAACCAGCGCTCGGTGACATGAGCGCAATAGCGCTGCAGCGTTGCGGCGCATAGTGCGGCCCAGATAAGCCCTTCGGCGATGTGCGGGTTGGCGGTATCAAAGGCGTGTAGATTGGCGTAAGACTTCCACTCTTTGAAGAGCAGTTCTACCTGCCAGCGCAAGCGATACGCGTCGCTAATATGCTCGGGGGTAAAGGTGGTGGCGTCGAGATTGGTGATGAGATAACGAGGTGCTGCACCTTTTTTAAGGTTGGGGTGCACGACTAAACGACAGGTCCAGGGTCCCTGCACGCCGTCGAATTGCACGGCCATGTCGAGGCAATCGAAGCGCTTTAAGGTCGATGCCACCGCTTTCAATCGCTGCTTGTCAAAGCGTTTGACCCGCCGCCCATCGGCGCGACGAGCGGCAACGATCAGCGGATTGATACCTTGACCCGCGCGCACGATGAAATAGCCGCCGGCGGTGTCGAGCGCTTCAAAGTAAGGCCGCGCGAAGTAGCCACGGTCGGCCAGCAGCAAACCACCAGCGACCTCTTCAACGGCCGGCAAGAACTGCCGCTCTGCTGAGCTGTCAGGGCTGAGTACGACCTCGTTCAGGGTCTCACTGAGCAGGTCGAGATCGGCATGGAGTTCTACCGCGGCGGGACTCACGGTCGTGAAGCGACCGGGAAAGCTGTCCTTCAGCGCCGGTTTTAACGCAAACGAGGTGCCGTCCTGGATGCGGATGTGGTCAAACTGCGCAAATGGGCTGTTGGGTTCGAATCGGAGGACATCGCAGGCCAGGCCATTGAGCAATTCGCTTAGCAGCGCTTGCATAAACATCGGAAACTGTTTTTTGGCGAGCTGATTATGAAACGGTTTGTAGCGCACCGTGGTCGAGCACAGCGCATTGAAAGCGCGTTGAATATCAGCGATACAGCTCGCTGAGTGCCCGGCGAAGCTTTCGATTAGGCTTACCGCTAAACGGAACGGCGTGACCTCCCTTTCTCGGCGACAGAATCGCGTTGCACGCCCCAAGTCGTTGAGCGTACGCTCGCCTAGCGTGCGTTTTAACTGCCGGCTCACTGTGCTAATTTCGCCATGCGTTTGCTAATTTCTGTGCTTCATCCGATACTCCCAGATCACGAAGTCGATTGGTGTTGATTTCATGATCTGATCGGATGGAGCGCTTTTGGTTCCCTCTTTTCAACGGCTTATAAGATCCGACCTATGAATGTCGCTTAGCCGCTACGGTATGCAGGAAACCCAGTAAAATCAGATACAAACCCGTACAAAATGCACGCACGAAGTATTATGCATAACAGGGCGTTTCTGCCCGTATATTAACTGTTAGGCGTCAATCGAAAAAAGCGTGAAAGGTACCCGTTATGTCAACACGAACTAGCTATACGCCACCCGGAACTGAATGGATGGATGATTTCAACACGTCGCCAGCGATTCGAGCCGGTGATCTAGTCTGGCTTTCCGGGGTCGTCGTTTCGCCTCAGGAAGGACAGTCGCTAGAAGACGCCATCGACAAAGCGTTTTCAACGATTCAGATGATTCTTGAAGATGCAGGATTAACCTGGAATGACGTCATCGATGTGACAACGTTTCACGTTGACCTGGAACCGCAAAAGGAAGTATTTCTGAAGGTGAAGGACCGTTACATCACCGAAAAGCCGTATCCATGCTGGACCGCGATCGAAGTCGCAGGTTTATGGGGAGCCACGCTGGCCGCGGAAATCAAGGTGGTGGCGAGTGCCGCGTAGATTTCCAAGCGACGTGCATTTGAGCAACCCTGGGAACACTAAAGAGAAAGTGTTTAAGGCTTCGTTAAATGCCTGAGCGGACCGGGAGAAAGGTAACAAAAGTGCCAAGGTAGATGGGTAACACTTTTGTTATCGATAATGTCGTTTTAGTCGGCCGTAAGCATCTTCGATCCGATTGTATTTTTCAATCATTCGGCCGAGCTTAAGCGTTCCGAAATAGACGTTCCAAACACCACAGTCGATTTCCTCTAATCCTATGTACTCACCGGCACACGCGATTGAGACAGGCACATGGGTGGAATGCCATCGGATGCCACCGTTGGCACTGACGAAGCGCTTGATGAAACGGTCAGGATATTCGAGCGGCGGGATTTTGCTAGGCATTTCTTTGGCAGAAAATTCGTAGAAGTCGGCAGGTGTGAACATGTCGAGCGCTTCATGAGGGCGTTCTTCATTGAATTCAATCTGGAACCGATTAAATCGTTTCTGTTGCGCGCGATAGTCCCCGGCCGGAGGTCGAGTCGTCTCCGCCTTTAAGGTTCGGTGCATCCGTTCGTGTCGGCCATTTTGTTGAGGCTTTCCGGGTTCGATGAGCTCGGGATAAATACCAAGCCTGATCCACCAGGCAGACAGCGTTGATAATCGACCGAGCGTGTTCGTCGCGAAGGGGACGCCGTTGTCGGTACGGATGCGTTCTGGCAGTCCGTATTCTTTGAATAAGCGGGTGAACACCGCCTTCGATGGTTCAACGGCGGTCGTGAGTAATGACTGGCATCCGATGAGGTATCGACTAAAGCCATCGGTGACGGTCAACGGGTAACAATACCGCCCGTCTTCGGTCTTGAAATGCCCTTTGAAGTCGGCGCCCCAGGTTTGGTTGGGTGCATTCATTCGGGTTTCAGGTTTTCCCGGATGCCCGAGTTTGCGTGAGCGCCGCGGTGTCCGGATGAATCCTTCACGGATTAGGATGTCATGAATGGTTGTCCGTGTTGGCCACGGCTCTCGCGGGTGCTTCCGCGATAGAAACGTCCGCAATTTACGAGCGCCCCAAGTCGGATGACGTTGTCGCGCATCGATGATCAGGCGCTCGAGCCGCGCCGGCGTTTTATGCGGGCAAGTTCTAGGCCGCCGTGTGCGTTCCTCTAAACCCGCCGGACCTTCGCTTAGATACCGATCAATCCATTTGTAGCCAGTCTTGCGACTGATGCCGTAATGTTCGCACAGCTCGGTAACTGTCAACAGGTCGCGCAGATAGTCTGCGATGAATTGCGTTTTTTCGTTCATTGGTGACGTTTCTCTCCAGGGCATCGGACTCCTCCTTTGAGGAACCTAATACCATTGATCTGTCACCCATGTACCTTGACTATAATGTTACCTATCTACCCGGTCCGTACCGAGCCGCCGCCTAACAAGGCGTTCTCAAGGATCCCCACGAATTAGGCATACTGAGCTTCGCAGATAACGAGTTGTTGTAACGTGATGAATGCGTCCTGGAGATCATGGCGAGATAGTTTGAATCGATGACTTCGCCAGAGTTCTTGTCCCAGGAAAGGAATGGATAGCACGGTTCGTTTGCGTTCGGTATTCGCCTGAAAATGCCGTGTCCACTGATTAGCTTTCGCTGCGAGCCCACACAACCACAGCAGCAGGGTTGCGAGCAGCGCGATGAGAAGCAGTACTTCAAGGCGCTGAGTATTCCTCGACCACGCATAGCGCAAACCGAAACCCCAGCGGTGGTTTTTGAGGTCTCTGAAAGCCTCTTCAATCTGCATGCGTTGTTGGTAAGCACGCACGACGGCCTTAGCGCTGTTTCGAGTATGCGGGAGAGAGGTTGCGAGCAGCCACGGTGAACGATGTAATCGACGGTAGAGCGCATCATTGGAGCCGTAACTTTTGCGCTGGGCATGTCGTCCGGTACGCGGCAGATAAGCCCGGAGCAGATATAAGCGACAGCGGTAACGGTGGCGTTTGGAGAGCAACCGCTCACCGATATGCCGAACCTTTGGTGTCGCCTGCGGGTAGAGTGAATGCACGTAACACCACCGCCCGGTCTCGGGTTTGAAGTACTTGATAGTGTTTCGGATACGGCCGATCCAATCCCACCCCAGGGCTTCGACCTGGCGGAACCAGGGTCCCCGGAAACCCGCATCGGTGACGACGACAGGGATGACGTTCTCGGGGACGATGTGGTGAAGCGCCTTCAAGAAGGCGCGATGGGTTTTGGGGCTGTTATAGCGACTGAGGGGGTGGACTTCCTCATACACCGTAATTGCACGACCGCCGGCGGGCACGGCGGCTCTGAGGATGAGCATTTCACGGTCGAGTTCGCAGTCTGCCCAATCAACGACTATCAGTGGGCGCCGCACGGTGGATAAGAGTGTCCGTGCAAAGGCCGCATAGAGTCCTCGACGTTCACGATGCAGATGGCGATTACCGAGCAGACGGTCGACGGCTTTGATGTGGTGTTTGACGAAGGCCGAACCCGATCGATGACGTCCCAAATGGGTTAAGGCCAGTTTGCCACCATCAAGCAGGGCGCCAACAACCCGAAGTGTGGCATCGAGCCGAGCCCGATGCCCAATGACGCCATTGCACTCGCACCATTTTTTTAACAAGCTAATGCCGTGCATGCTGCTGCTCCTGATTGAAGTGATTGTGTGGTAACGACCATTAGATCAGGCAGCAGCAGGCACGTCGATCATCTAAAGGATTGAATTCGCTTCATGAAAAGTCCCAATTCGTGGGGATACCTCAGCAAGGCGCTGAACCGGACGTTTCACAATGGGCTTTCTTGTGCCGGCGTTGCATTTTCGTCCCAAGAAAGCCCATTTTGAAACGCCGGTTAGCTGGGTCGTTAGGTCGCAAGAAACGTTTATGTCACTTCAAGATTTTGGGGTATTAGCGGAAATCATCGCATCGGTGGCAGTGGTAATCTCGTTGATCTACCTCGCGCTCCAAATCAAACAAAGCACCGCGCAAAGTACTGCAGCTGCGAGTTCCGGCGTCCTGAATGAATTCAACCGGATGCAGGAGGTAATGCTCGCTAATCCGCTGATCCCGGAGTTGTTTGGAAAGCTCGAAGACAACGATGGGCTAAATAGGACGGAAGAGGCTCTATTAGAAGCGATTGCGCGGCGGTACCTCGTCCACTGGATGGAAATTCAAATTTCGCATGATCGCGATCTGGTTGACGAGGTCGTCTACGTCTCGTTCTGCGAAGACGTAGAACGGATAATTAGGCGATACCCTCGGTTACACTCTGAATTTCGAAAAATCCTCAAAGATTATTCGGTTGGAGGTACCGTCGACATCATGCGTCCGATCATGAGCAGCGAACCGAATGCCTAAAATAATACTGGTGCGACCTAACCAGTCGTTCAACCGGACGTGTTACAGCGGGCTTTTCTTTGGGAATTACGCAGGAAAGTTGACAAACATCTCTTGTATACCCTATAATACAGCCATATTAACTGACACATTAAGGACACATTGATGGCACGCAGAAAAGCAAAAACAATAAGCCTTTTCGAGTTGATGGAGCAATATCCAACCGAGGCGGATGCAATCAAATACCTTGAGCAAATCCGCTGGGGTGATTCGCTTTGCTGTGTGCGGTGTGGCGGAGAGGATAAGATCACACCGCAAAAGAAGGACATCGGCCGTTACTGGTGTGGGTATTGCCGCAGCTACTTCACCGCTCGGACCAACACCCCGCTTGAATATGGAAAGGTGGATATGCGCAAGTGGTTGTTTGCCGCATACTTGCTGATGACGGCGCGTAAAGGGATTAGCAGCCTACAGTTGAGCAAGGAACTATCTGTTACACAAACAACGGCTTGGTACATGCTACACCGCTTACGTTTGGCCTGTGGCGAAGATATGGAAGCCTTGAGTGGGGCTGTAGAGGTAGACGAAACCTACCTCGGCGGCAAAGAGTCAAACAAACACACCAGCAAGAAACTCCGCGCTGGCCGTGGCGCGGTTGGCAAAATGGCGGTGCTCGGTCTGCGTGAGCGCGGCGGGAAGGTTAAGGCGCTGCCGATATCGAACATTGACAAAAAAACACTACAGGGCCAGATCGCCAAAAACGTAGAAGTTGGAACGACGGTTTATACCGATGATCACAAAGGGTATGCTGACCTTGATGGTCTCTTTTTCACCCACAAGAGCGTTAAGCACAGTGCCAAGGAATACGTTAATGGCATGGCACATACCAACGGAATCGAGAGCGTCTGGGCGGTCCTTAAGCGCGGCTACAACGGCGTGTATCACCACTGGAGCAAGAAGCATTGCCAGAAATACGTTAACGAGTTTTCGTTCAGGCTGAATGAAGGCAACGTCGAAGTAGATACGCAAGGCAGATTAGATGCCTTGTTTGGCGCAATGTCGGGTAAGACAATCACCTATGAGAGGTTAGTATCGTGATGGGTAACGAATCCTTTAACTGGGTCGCCGAGCGGGGCAGATGCGACCTTGGCTCTAAATTCGAGGAACTATACCTCGCGGCAAAAAACGACGTTGCAGAAATGAATAGGCTGCCACAGCGCAAGCGCCAGAACTATCTCTTCGATATCCAAAATTCTAATGGGCTCGGTACTCAGTTCAAGGTAGTTCGATGTGAAGGCGGTAACCTCAAGTAAGTGGGGTTACCTTCGAGAAAAGCGAGCAGGCGATTATCGTTAATTCCATGGACTATCTCGCCGATGAAATGGTGATTGTTCCTGTCTGGGATGAGACGACATCATCTTGCCAGATGTATGTTAAGAAAGACCGCTATGAAATCTGGCAATTAAGTCAGAAGGCACTTGTCACTTTTTTCTTTGGCTAACGCCTTGTCAAGGCACACATTGGCATGACTCACGAAGCGTTTACCATTGTGTTTGATGGCGAAGCGTTACAAGACCACACGGTGGACGTACGCGATCTGGCCCCAGCGTTGCTCTCCCTTTCCCAATTATTCGACGAAACAAGCCGCCTCTTGTATGGGGACAAGGTGGATGTTCGCTTGCACGTTAAAGCCGTTGAAGCAGGCTGTTTTAGTGTTGATATCGGGTTGGCTCAATCTTTATTTAGTCAGTTCACCGATCTTTTCAACAGCGATGAGGTTAATGCCGTTTTAAACCTCAAAGATATCATTATTGGTGGTGTTGGTGTCACGACCTATGGACTATTTCGACTTATTAAGAGGCTCAAAGGGCGGCCAGCACCAAAAGTAACCGACCTGGAAAACGGGACCGTTCGCATTGAGATTGATGGTGAATCGTTTGATGTGCCGAAAGACCTGCTGCGGGCGTACAACGAAACCTCAATCCGTAAGGCGATTGAGAAAGTTACCGCCCCACTTGATAAAATTAGTTATTCAGTCTGGCAAGGACGTCATAGAAACAATATATGAAGGTATAGATCAATTAGTTATTCAGTCTGGCAAGGACGTCATAGAAACAATATATAAAGAAGATAAAGAATACTTTTCCCTTCCTGTGATTGAGGGCGAAGAAGAGATACTAAGAAACACAAGGAAAGGTGCATTTTCCATAGAATCTCTCACGTTTAAAGAGAAAAATAAGTGGCGACTCAATGACGGGGGCAATACAGTTTCTGTCACGATTGCTGATCTCGATTTCCTTCAAAAGGTAAAAAACAATCAGGTTTCGTTCAGTAAGTCAGATGTTTTGATTTGTGAGATTGAAGATATTTGGACCATGAAAGGAGACAAACTTAGTTCGGAGCACAATGTTGTGAAGGTTTTAGAATACAGGCCCGTGAAGCAACAAACGCTCCTACAGATCGAAGAAGCGCCAGACGAAGATAATGTCGATTAAGACTCTCACTTTTAGAATATTCAGATTATGAAACAAAAGGCGCTTGATCGATCAACCAGAGCATTACAGCGCATGAATAAGGTAAAGCCTGCGGCTGGACGCCCAAAGCGCCCAACGAAAGCAGAAGTTAATAAACGCTTTGTCTTGCGTACAGATCGCAGCGGGACGCCGACCATAAAAGAGGTCACCTAAATAGGTGCTGTCAACTTTTCTGCGTAATTCCCTTTTCTTTCGCAGCTGCGCAATTTTCGCTTCAGAAAAGCCCGGTGTAACACGCCGGTTAACTCAGCGTTGAGGTTGTAGGATAAGTCGTTGCGAATAATCGCTCAGAAATTCGGCCTCGTCAGACGCTCTGTAAGCGACGATCTCGGTTAGGGTAATGGTATCGAGAGCCCCGAATTTGGCACATTTTCAGTCTGTGGGGCTTTTCCTACACCCTCGTTAGATGGATATGAAGATCGGGCCCATAAAACCGCTTCACGTTTTCGCCCTACTATTCATTGCCGCGGTCTTTCTCGCGGTATGGATTCCGAGCCAACCTTCGCCAGATACATCAGGAAAGTTTCATGTTTCAGAAGCCGTTACGATTCTCTACAGAATCAAACGGGAGGCTGAGCCGTTCTATGAAGAAACTGGACGTATGCCCGATATTAGCGAACTCAAGAATGTAGGCGGCTATGGCGAATTTGTCGCCACCGTTGAAGGCTCCAATCCATACTTTGTAACACTGAAAACTACAGGTGTTTACGAGCACGTCGCGGGAAAGAGCATCGGCTGGCGTTTTGACCCAGAACACAAGACGTGGGATCAGTGTTCTTTGGGTACAGTTCCGATAAGGTTCAAACCGCTAAGATGCCGAGAGTAATGTATCCGCCTCACCATACAATGGATCAACCTGACGTGTTACAGCGGGCTCTTTTGGGTCGGCTTCGCATTTTCGTCCCAAAAGAGCCCGCTGTAACACGCCGGTTATCCTAGCGTTGAAGTTGTAGGATAAGTCTATCCGAGAATTCGATGAGAAATTCGACCTTCCCAGTTGCGCTGTAAGCGACGATCTCGATCAAGGCAATGGTTTCGAGACCCCCAATTTTTGCACTTTTTCGAATTGCGGGACTTTTTCTACACCCTCGTTAGGCAGCCAGAAGAATACTCACGCAAGGGGCGTTACCTTCGGTCGGACGACGTCGCTGCAAATATCATATTGAATGAACGGAGGGGATCTAAAATGACAAATACGGTTCGAAAACAATCGATAAGCTACGAAGCGGCCACAAAGATGATCGCAGCCGCAATCGCGAAAGCTGAGGAGCTCAATTGCAAACAGAATGCGGCCGTCGTCGATGATGGCGGGCGACTAGTCGCCTTCGGTAGGATGGACGGCGCGCCGATCCTGGGTATTGAGGGGTGCCAACGAAAGGCATTTACCTCGCTATTTGGGATGGGTACCGAGAGCTTATACGATTGGATAAAGGACGACCCTAGCCTATTGCACGGGTTATCACACTTTTCAGGAGCAACGGTTGTAGGAGGAGGCCTTCCCATTATTATCGATGAACAAGTGGTCGGTGGTATTGGCGTGGGCGGTGGCACTGTTGAGGAAGATGTGGCATGCGCTCAAGCAGGGCTTGATGCAATCGATTAGTCAGAATTTAAACTTGGACATTGGTTTATGACGCGCCGCCTAACACCTATGAGGCCGACGCTTGACAGCTCCGCTTTCTTCGCTACCGCTGATGTCCGTTATGGGTCCAGGCTGTCCATAAACTCACTTTGCGGAGCACTTGACGGCTCATCCGGGCTGTTTGGTAGCGGCGTCATCACGATGCGCTGATTCTGCGCGTCCAACAGCGTTTGAGAAACTCGACGCCAAAGTGGCGAAGGACATTCGCCGCCGCGGTCTATCCAACACCCGGAGGATGTTTCGGGAAAAAGGCGGGTTCCTATGACTGTATCGCTTCTATGAGTGGCGCAACCCCGAGTATCGCCATCGCCCGTTTCATGTTGTACGCCAGCACGTGCAAACTCATCTCCGTACCCACGTTCTTCAGCGTTTTCATTTGGAAGTGTGTCGACCCCATCCAGGATTTCAACGTGCCGAAGGGATGTTCGACGGTCTGTCGTCGAACGCGCATGCGCGCGGGCTCTTTGTCCAACCTTGCTTCAACCGCTTCGAGCACGGCTTCGTGCTCCCAGCGGCTGACGCGTCGTTCTTTCCCCGTCGTGCACTTGCCTTTGAGCGCACATGAACCACACGTCGATGCCCAGTAACGGTAGATTGTTAATCCGTCTTGGTGTGTTTCCGTGCGGCGCGTCAGTCGCTCTCCCGCCGGACATTCGTATTCGTCATCATCGGGCTTATAAATGAAATCCCGTTTGCCGAAGAGGCCCTTCGCCAGATTGCCCGAGGTCTGGGGTTTCGGCAGATAAGTCGTGACCCCCGCTTCATCACACGCCAGGCTCTCCTCGCTCCTGTAGTAACCCCGGTCCGCGACAACCTCCAGGTGCTCAACACCGAGTGCTTCCTTCGCTTGCTTTGCCATGGCGGCGAGCGCCGCTCGGTCATGACCCACGTTCGTCACCTCGTGCGTCACGATCATATGATGTTTAGCGTCAACCGCCGCGCATCCTGCACCTGCTTCTCGACCTGCCCCTTCTCCCAACCCGACGCCGGATTACAGAACGTCGCCTCGAACAGGTCATGACTCGTCATGGCCGCGAAGCGCGCGTTGACCACCCGTGCTTTGCCCCGACCCATTCGGTCCACCGCCGTTTTCATGTTGTCGTACAGACCCCGCGTCGGTACCCCGCCCAGGACTCGCAGCGCATGATTGTGCGCATCGAACAACATCTCGTGGGTTTCCTGCCGGTACGCCCGCAGCACAAACGCCCGGCTGTGCGCCAGCTTGAAGTGCGCCACCTTGAACTTCATCCGCTCGCCGCCGACAACCGCCCAGTCTTCGCTCCAGTCGAACTGGAACGCCTCGCCCGGTGCAAACACCAACGGCACGAACGTACCCCCGCCGGCGACCCGTGCCGCTTCCCGTTGCTGGCGTCGCCACTCGCGCGCGAACGCCGCTACCCGGTCGTAAGAACCCCGGTAACCCAGCGCAACCAGGTCGCCATGCATCTGCCGTAGATTACGTCGCTGCTTGCGACCCTTACGCGGCTCTGTTTCCAGCCAACGCTCAAGTTTGTCCTCGAACGCATCGAGTTTGCTGGCGCGCTTTGGCGTCGCGTACTGCGGCTCAACGACTTTGCTTCTCAGATATTTACGGATGGTATTCCGCGACA
Source organism: Gammaproteobacteria bacterium (assembly GCA_963662545.2). Taxonomy (GTDB): domain Bacteria; phylum Pseudomonadota; class Gammaproteobacteria; genus JAYYZW01. Next base: position 430,729 of record CAXXLL010000002.1, on the reverse strand, counting down.
ATCCTGTTCGTCTGGAAATCTCGCGGATAGCGAGACCTTCCCGAAATCGCCACCTTCGGATCACACTCAATAACGCCACGTCAATCACTCCTTTGTCTCCTGCCCGATCATCGAGCAGGCCAGTGTCTAGGCGTGGGTCATTTTTCGGTGCAAATATCCCCTTCAGGTGGGTCAGTTTTCAGTGCAAATCAACAGCCTACTTTGCTTCCCGTAAAGAGGACGGTTGATCTATTTCTAAACCGGGGCGCGTATCTGGGGCCACTTCAGCCTGACCCTATTCCTAGGTAAATCTTCATCCTCGGACTTATGGCGTTTGGTATCCGTCAGGATACTGAATGAACTCGAACAAGATCCCCAAAATTGACGCAGGATGGGAGAACGTGAACTGGATATCATCAGAAAACGTTCGCCCTGCGTAATCCACGGCGTCTAGCTGAAGGCGAGTTGGTACATCGTCCACGAAGCGTACGCCTTTCTTGCCGAGCGAGCCCATCGTGTCTTCGATATCGTCAATGGCAAAGGCAATGTGGTGGAGCCCTTCACCACGCTTGGCGAGGAACTCCGCGATAACTCCCGTGGCCCCGGTCGGCTCCATCAACTCGAAGTCGATCTTTCCCACGCGACACATGCGAAAACGCATCGCGTAGCGCTCCACGTCCACGATGTCGCCGGCCTCGGCGTTGAAAAGGTCGACGAATAACTGGGTGGCTTGCTCCAAATCGCGTACTGCGACGCCGACTTCGGTAATGCGCCGGATATCCATGCGCGTTTGACTCCCGCTCTTGACCAAGCGCCGGATGGTACCATCCGTGACCGCTGCGCCGGCCGCAACGCGCGACCGCTATCGCCCTGAACGATCCGCCATCGAAAACAGCCCCTCTCATTCGCCAATCGACGTCTCTATAATTAGCCCCGCACCAATAGGGGTAACGCCATGACGACCTTAGTTGCGGGCCTGGTCATCTTTTTCGCGGCACACACGTTCACGATGTTCCGCGGCGCGCGCGACCAGCTCGTCGCGAAGCTTGGAGCACTGCCTTACCGAGGCCTGTACTCGCTCATCTCAATAGCGGGATTCGTACTGCTGGTGATGGGTTATGCCGACGCGCCGCGGATCGCCGTGTGGGCCCCGCCGATCTGGATGCGGCATGTCACGATGCTGTTGATGCTGCCCGTATTTATACTGCTACCGGCGATGTATCTGCCGGGGTATATCAAGGCCCGAGTCAAAAACCCGATGTTGATAGCGGTCAAGACCTGGGCGTTCGCCCACCTTCTGATCAACGGCGACCTGGCGTCGATACTGTTATTCGGTTCGTTTCTCGTCTTCTGCGTGGTCGATCTGATCGCAGTCAAACGCGCGGGTCGCAGTCCGGTCGTGGCCGAACCCAAGGCGGTCTACGACGTCGTCGCCGTGGTCGCGGGCCTCGGCATTTACGTTCTCATCGCAGCCTGGGCCCACGTTTACATCGCTGGCGTCCCCGTCATGGTCTTGTGAGCGGCGCGTCAGGCGCGTGAACCGCCTTTCAAGCGCAGCAGTTCCATAAATTCCCTGCGCGTCCTGGGTCCGAAGGTTTTGAAATGCGGATTCGGGTCGTTGCGGTAATTCTCGCGTGACAGCGCGACGGCATCGTGTCCCGCGCGCTCGAGGATTTCGTCGACTTGGATGCCGTAGACGCGGGCGCCGTTCAATCCCAGGATCTTCGCGCGTAGCACCGGCGTCATCGCCGGATAACCGAAGCGCTCCTGAAACTCAGTGGTGATCTGAAAGGACCGCAACGCCTGGATCTGGTCCTGGGGCGATCCATACCAGACGCAATCCGATCCATACAGCACGTTATCCTCGCCGAGGTGCTTGACGAGCTTGCCCACGCAGTGCGCCGCTTCTTGCGGGTCGCGCATCAGCATGCGCCAGGTCGTGCCGAGTTCCGCGTAGACATTACTGCCCCGCCCGAGCCCGTTGTCGAGGACGGAGCGGATGAGCTCATCCACGCCCTCGCCCCGTCCCGGCCGGTAGGGTCCTTCCTTTTGCCCGGGTACGTATCCCGCGTGATAGACGAGAAAGTTCACGTCCGGGTAGCGCGCCGCGATGGCGCCGATATCGGTACACACCGAATGCTGGTAGGAGCGCCGGCCGAACGGGATGCCTTTGTGAATGCAGATGGTCTTGATGCCGAGGCGCCTTGCCTTCTCCACGAACGGAATGCCGGTGTCCGGATCCGTCATGTGAAATCCCACGCCGTCCGGGCCCCACTGCGTGTAGCACTTCCAGGCGGCGACGCCCCATCGCTCGGCCAGCTCGTCCATGTCGTCCAGATCTCCGTCCTGATTGGGATTGACCCGGCCGTGGATCAACAGGCGGTGAGTACCCTCCATCCGCTCGACGATCTCGCGCGTGGTGGCCGCCTCGGCGATGGTGAGCGGTTCCGCCTCGCGCCGCGAGGGAATGAACGACAGCACCATCATGTCGGTGTCGCTGTCGAGGAAAATGTCTTTGATGAAGGCTTCGGCGCCAATGCAGCGCATGTAATCGCGGCCGAGGTGTTCATGATCCGCGCGGCATCTGGGTTTCAGTGTGGTCGCGAGGTTCGGCGGCACGACGTAATGTCCCTGGACGTCGAACACGAATTCGTTGCCGCCGAGTTGTTCGAGCGCCAGCGCATCGTCAAATGCCGCTTCAGCGGCCACCTCGAAATAGCCGCCGTCGCGGCCCGCCGCGGCATGGACCTGATTGAACGCGAACAACACCGACGCCGCACCCGCCGCCGATTGTAGGAAGGCACGGCGGGATTGTCCCAACAATCGCGCGTGTTCGAATGCTTTCTCGCGCGCCAGGGTATTGGCCTTGCGATTAATTTCGGGCAGCGGCAGCGGCACGAATTCGCCGTTGCTGGTGCTGTCTATCTTGATCGGCAGTCGTTCATCGGCGTCGTTGGTTGACATTCTCGCGTTCCTTCCAGTCAGTAATTTGACGAAATGCCGGCGCCGAAATTCACTCCGCTTGGCAATGCTCGTCCAATTTTGAAAGTATCGTTGATTGACAGTCGCTTAGCCCGCCTATTTTGGCCCAGGCTGCGGTCATTAGCCGTCCGGTGTAGAATTTCTCGCGCGCTAGACCACAACCGTGCGGCAAATCGAAATGGACACTGCCCAAAGCAGAAAAGACGAGGAATTCCAACAGCATATCCTGCAGGGGGTGTCACGCACGTTCGCGCTGACCATCCCGCAGTTGCCGGACGCGCTGTGCCGCGCGGTGTCCAACGCCTATCTGCTGTGCCGCATCGCCGACACCATCGAGGATGACGCCGACCTCTCCGTCGCCGACAAACGCGCGTTTTCAGAACGCTTTATCGCGATCGTCGAGGGTGAAAGCGCGGCCCAAGCCTTCGCCGAAGAACTGGCGCCGCGGCTCGCCGGCCACGCGAGCGCGGCTGAACGGGAATTGATCCGTGAAACGGCCCGCGTCATTCGTATCACCCATGGACTGAACGATACCCAGCGCGTGGCGATGGCGCGCTGCGTGCGCATCATGGCCGAGGGGATGGTGTTCTACCAGGATCAGGAAACGCTCGACGGCGTCGATGACCAGGCGGCTATGGATCGGTATTGCTATTACGTTGCGGGCGTCGTCGGCGAGATGTTGACGTCACTGTTCTGTGATTACTGTACGGAACTCAAGCCGCGGGAAAAGGAAATGATGCAGCTCGCGGTTTCGTTCGGCCAGGGCCTGCAGATGACCAACATCCTGAAAGACATCTGGGATGACCGTGCGCGCGGCGCGTGCTGGCTACCGCGGGATATCTTCGAGAAGAAAGGCGTCACCTTGAGCCGCGTCAAGCCCGGGATGGGCGGACCCCAATTCGAGGAGGGTCTGGGGCAACTCATTGCCACGGCGCACGGGCACCTGCGCAATGCGCTGCGCTACACGCTGATTCTCCCGCGCGGTGAAGCGGGCGTACGACGGTTCTGCTTGTGGGCTCTCGGCATGGCCGTATTGACCTTGCGCAAGCTCGACCGCAATCGCGGTTTTTCGAGTGGTGACGAAGTGAAGATCTCACGCCGCGCGGTCAAGGTGACGGTGGCAACGACCAACCTGTTGGTTTCTTCCCATCGCCGCTTGCGCGCTTTGTTTGAACTCAGCTCGGCCGGCCTCCCGCAACGCCAGATCGCGACCCCCCTCGCCAGCGTGGCCGAGATCGCGGGGACTCATCTTGCCCCTTGACCCGGCCTGCGATCCGCAGGTAACGATCGTCCGATCCGTCCGCTGCAGTGTGCTTTGATGCGGATCGGCGTCATCGCTGCGCTCGATCAGGAAGCCCGGGCATTCTCCGGATGCGCACCCCGCTTCCTCGGCATTCATGAACCCATCCTCAAGCTTGCCGGGCCAGGCATCGAAAATGCCACGCGCGCGGCGGAGGAACTGCTCGGCGCCGGCTGTGAAGCGCTGTTGAGCTGGGGACTCGCCGGCGGTTTGAATCCGGCAATGGATCCCGTTCAGCTCCTGATCGGGAGTGCTACCGTCTCTGACAGCGGCAAAAGACGCGCAACGGATAACGGCCTGCGGCGGGAGCTTCTCATCCGCTTGGCGCCGCTTGCAGCCGCAACCGGGGCGTTCTACACCGCGCCTCGCGCGATTGCCTCGGTCCGCGACAAGGCCGACTTGTACGCAACGCACGTCGCCGACGCCGTTGATATGGAATCCGCCGCCATCGCCCGCGTGGCGAATTCGGCGAACGCCAAATTCGCGGCCATCCGGTGTATTGTCGATCCGGCCGGTTTCACTCTCCCGGCCGCCGCGGAAAAGGCGCTCGACGCGAATGGACGGCGCAGATTGACCGCAATGGTCTGCCATTTGATGAGTGACCCCGGCGAAATCTTCCCCTTGTTGAAACTTGCGGCCTGGTATCGGGCAGCGCTGGCCCGGCTCGCCGAGGCCGCTCGCGCCCTCGGTCAATAAGACCGGCTGTGTCCGCATGCGCAACCGCTTCGAGCTGCTCGCTCCGGACCTGATTGAGAAAATAGTCGGCGCCGCGCAACGGCACTGGCTCGCGACCTTGATTTTCGCGCTGGTCCTCGCCGGCACCGGTGCGTCGTACACCGTCTCTAATGTGCGCATCAACACCGATACCCAGGACATGCTGTCCGATCGTCTCCCCTGGCGAGTGGCGTACAGGAATTTCAAAACCGCATTTCCTTTTTTCACCGACACCATCGTCGTGGTCGTCGACGGAACGACGCCCGACCTCGCGCGCCAAGCGTCCGATGCGCTCGCCCGGCGCCTGGCCGAAAACGAATTCACCGCGGCCGGCGTCTTTCATCCGGCCGGCATCGAATTCTTTCGTCGCAATCAATTCCTCTACCTTGACACCGACGCCCTGCAGACACTCGCGGACGAAATCAGCGCCGCACAGCCGTTTCTCGCACGCCTCGCGCCGGACCCCGGGTTGCGTGGATTCATGACATTACTCCTCGAAGCCGCCGAGACCAGGGATCAGGCGCCCGAACTCCGGCTCGACCCTGTTTTCCGCGCCACCGCAGACGCCATCAACGCCTACCTTGACGGCGACCCGACGCCCATGTCGTGGCAGACCTTGATGCTGGGCGAGTCCGTTGCCGATACTTCGCGCGTCATTTTCACAGTACAGCCGCGGCTCGATTTCAGCAGCATTCTGCCGGGCGAAGCGGCGATTACATCGATACGCAGCACCGTCGAGTCGATGGGCTTTACCGAGGGATCGGGCGTTCGCGTCCGTCTCACCGGCGCCGCCGCGCTGAGCTATGACGAGATGAAGAGCGTAGTGCGGGGCGCCGAACGGGCCGGCGTGCTCGCTTTTGCCATGGTGGCTATTTGCCTCATCGTCGGCCTGCGCTCCTTGAGTCTCGTCGCGGCAACCCTGCTCACCCTGATCATCGGTCTGATCTTTACCGCGAGCTTTGCGGTCGCGGCAGTCGGCACGCTGAACATGATCTCGATCGCATTCGCCGTACTCTACGTGGGGCTGGGCGTGGATTTCGCCATTCACATCTGCCTGCGCTACCGCGAAATGTCCATCTCAACCGATAAGGTTCGCGCCATTTCTCATGCATCGCGTCACATTGGAACATCCATTATCCTGTGCGCGATAACGACCGCGATCGCGTTCTTCGCGTTTATCCCGACGGACTACCGCGGTGTCGCGGAGCTCGGTCTGATCTCGGGCGTCGGGATGTTCATCGGGCTGGGCTGCAGCTTTACGATCCTGCCGGCGCTGCTGCAAGCCTTACCCGCGCCTAGAGCTGATGCTCGGCGAAAAGTCCAGCTCATCGCCGAACGGCCGCAGCGCGGACCGTCGATCATCCTGGCCGGGACGTTCTTACTCGCGCTCGCGGCGGCCTTGACCGTGCCATTCGCGGAATTCGACCACAATCCCATCCACCTCAACGATCCCGCTGCCGAATCGGTGACGACCTTGACGGATCTTCTGGACGACGGCGATGCCGAACTCTACGCAATCGACGTGGTCGCCGCGTCCGCCGACCCCGCCCTGGAACTGGCTGCTCGACTCGAGGAGAGCCCCGCTGTTCTGAACGTGCGGACGGCATTCGATCTGGTGCCGTCCGAGCAAGAACAAAAACTCGCCCTTATCGAGGATCTCGCTTTCGTCGTCGGACCCGATCTCGAACTCCAAGAGCCACACCCGCTTGTCGCAGGCGATATCACCGCGCTCGCTAGAAAACTCAGCCGTCGCTGCGATGCGATTGCCAACAGCGCCAGCGCATCGCTAGCGCGAGCGGCAGCAGCGCTAGCGCTCGCGTTGAAGCGCCTGGAGGTCGCGGTCGAATCCGCGGGAGCAGACCAGGCGCCGGCTTTGTTAATCGCGCTCGAAGACAAACTCATGCGCCATTTCGCGCCTCAACTCACGCTGATTTCCGAGGGGCTAGCGGCGTCGCCGATCGATATCGCGTCGCTTCCCGAGGATCTCCGGCGGCGCTGGATCAGCGATGACGGCCTTTTCCGGCTCGAGATTCTCCCGGCGCAAAACCTCGACGACAACGACCGGCTCGCGGCATTCGTCGACGCCGTACGGGCCATTACGGGACCTGCGGCGACCGGCACGCCGGTGATCAATATCGAGGCGAGTCGCGCGGTCACGGGCGCCTTTTACCAGGCATTCGCCTCGGCTTTTATACTGATTGCACTGGTGCTCTTCTTCATACTGCGGCGCATTGCGGAAGTCCTCGTCGTCATGGCCCCCCTGTTGCTGGCCGGTTTACTGACGACGGCCGCCACCGTGTGGGCGGGCATGTCGTTCAACTTCGCGAATATCATCGCGTTGCCGCTCCTCATGGGGATCGGCGTCGATAGCGCTCTGCACATCCTGCACCGCTACAAGACCCCCGGTCCCGGCGACGGCCCGCTGCTGAAGACCAGCACTGCACGCGCTGTCCTGTTCAGCGCTTTGACGACCACCGCGAGTTTCGGCAACCTCGCGGTTTCAACGCATGCGGGTACGGCAAGCATGGGCGTGATGCTCACCATCGGTCTGACCCTGACCATCCTGTGCACGCTGGTCGTGTTACCGGCACTGCTCGAGCGCTTTGTCAAAGTAGAGCGCGTGGCATCGTGAATCGCAAGCCCTGGGATGCACGTATCGCATCTTTTATCGTCACGCCATTCGTCGGCTCGCGGTTCGTCCATCCGAATCATTTGACGGGCCTGAGACTGCTCGTCGGCCTCGCCGGGGCCGCCTGCTTTGCGCGCGGCGAGTCACCCAATCTCGCGGCGCTGTTGATCGTGGTTTCCAATTTTCTCGACCACACGGATGGTGAACTGGCGCGCTTGAGTGGCAAGACGAGCCGCTTCGGGCACTATTTCGACCTGGCCTCGGATGCTCTCGTCACGGTTGGCATGTTCGTCGGCATCGGTATCGGGCTTACACAAGGCAGCTTAGGCACAAAAGCGGCGATCATGGGCGCAGTCGCGGGGGTCACTGTGGCGGCCATCTTTCATTTGCGGAACGATTTGGAGAATCATCTCGGCAAAACGGCTACCCGGCAGCCGCAGTGGGCCGGGTTCGAAGCCGAAGATGTGCTGTATTTGATGCCCGCGGTGACGCTCAGCGGTTCGCTCGAATGGTTCCTGTGTGCGGCGGCAGTCGGTGCCCCGGTGGCGTGCGCGATCGTGGCCGTCCAATACTTCCGCGCCATGCAATCACGAAGTCGGCTAAGCCGATGACGACCCTGGTCACGGGTGCGACGGGGTTTCTGGGCAGCGCGGTGGTCAGGTTGCTGCTGGACGCGGGGCATGCCGTGCGTGTACTGACCCGTCCGGACAGCGACCGTTTCAACATTGAGGGGCTCGCGCTCGAGGTCTGCCTGGGCGATCTGCGCGATCCCGCATCGCTCGCAGGGGCGTGCCGCGGCTGCGACGCGCTCTACCATGTCGCCGCGGATTATCGCCTCTGGGTGCGCGACCCAAAGGTGCTCTACCACAGTAATGTCGATGGCACACGGTCCATCATGCGGGCGGCGCTCGAAGCAGGCGTGAAACGCATCGTCTATACCAGCAGCGTCGCAACCCTCGGGCTCAAGCGCGACGACAGTCCGGCCAACGAAGACACGCCCGTGAGCCTGGACGACATGATCGGGCACTACAAGCGTTCGAAATTCCTGGCCGAGGCGGTGGTCGACGAACTCGTATCCTCGGCATCGCTGCCAGCCGTGATCGTCAATCCGTCGACGCCGATCGGGCCACGCGACATCAAGCCGACGCCCACCGGACGTATCGTGCGGGACGCTGCGCTCGGACGCATTCCCGCCTACGTCGACACCGGTCTCAATATCGCCCACGTCGATGACGTAGCTCGCGGACACCTGCTCGCCTTCGAAAAAGGCGTGGTTGGACGCCGCTACATCCTCGGCGGCGACGATCTGTCTTTGCGTGAGATCTTGGAGATCGTCGCCGAGTGCTGCGGGCGCCGCAAACCGATGGTGCGGCTACCCCGACTCGCGGTTTATCCGATCGCATGGATCTCGGAACTATGGGCGCGGATCACCGACGGTCCGGAGCCGCAGGCCACGATCGACGGATTACGTATGGCCGCCAAGAAGATGTACTTCGAATCGGTTCGCGCCGAAAAAGAACTCGGCTACACTGCGCGCCCGGGCCGCACCGCGATCGAGGACGCGTTGGCCTGGTTTCGGTTGCGCGGTATGGTGCCCTGATCGCCTTACCCTAAGCTCGAAGATCCGTAGAGAGAAATTCGAGGCACCGCCTTCAGTCAGCCGAGTCCAGCTCCTCGCGCGCGACGTGCGCCGGTGTCACGGAATAGAAAGTCGCCAGAAACAGGCTCAAGCCAATCCATATCAGGTCACGGAAGCGGCGTACGAGCGCTGTGGCGACGCCCGCGGACGGCGCGCCCGTCAACACCCCAACGCCAATTAGAAACGCACCCTCCTGTGTCCCGAGGCCGGCCGGAATAAAGAAAGTGATCGTCCGCACGAGTTGTACCATGCATTCGATCATCCAGGCTTCGGTGAAGCTCGCTGGGTAGCCGATGAAATCCATGATCAGATAGACCTCGACGACGCCCAACACCCAGTTCGCCATCGCGAACAACGAAGACCACCACAATCTCACACCGTGTTCGCTGTAGAAACTCGCGAACTGTCGATCGATGTCCTCGACCGCGCGGATCACGCCGGCAAGCCGCTGTTCAAATCGGCTGCGCCCAAGCTTACGTGCGATGTACGTGGAAAGTTTGAGATGCTGCATCAGAAAAAACACGATGGCCGCGATTACGATGATGCTCAAACCCCAAACGGCAACTGATTTGTGCGCCGCCGTAACCTCGGGATGCCCGAACATCATGAAGACGCCGACGGCAACGAAGACGACCAGGGAAAACATGCTCGTCGTTTTTGCGATCACCAGCGAGGCCCCGGATTCGCGAAGTGGAACGCCCCAGTTGACCTTGAGCAACCACGCCTTGATCGGCTCCCCGCCTAGCGAAGCGGTGGGCGTGATGTTGTTATAAGCTTCGCCGATCATACGAACGACGAACATGCGGCCGATCCAGCGCCGATCGATTTCGACTGCGGGCAGGGTGATTTGCCAGCTGATTGCATCCGCTCCGAAATAAAGTGCGTAGACGAGCATGACGGTCATCATGCCCAGGACTCCGACGCGCGATACCGCGATCCACAACTCGTTGAGATCCGTTTCGAGCAGCACAGTGACGAGCAGCGCGATTCCGACAAACAAAAATATGAATTTGGTAAACCGAACCATCATTGTGTGCTGAGCGCGGGGTGGGCCATGACGGAGATACTGCGTCGGGACTCTTCGAAGGGGCAGGACTATCTCACACGCCCACGCCTTCTACCAAGACCGGTTGCGGGTAAAGGCTCTCCACAGTAACCTTGCGTCGCGATTTAACACCGTACGTATTTCAAAATTATCCGCATGCACGCCGGGGATCCCACGCCTTTCGCCAGACATCTTGCGAGCCTCGACGCGGCCGCATTGCGCGCGGAATTCCTAGCCAACGACGAATTCATAATGATTCCGGACTTCCTTCCGCGACATTTGCTCGATCCCCTCCTGGCGGCTCTACCCTCGCTCGCTCCTCGCATTCACCGGAATTTTATTCCCGGACACAAGAAGGGCGGCAGCATCTCCCGCTTCGACCTCGACCGCCATGCATCGGCATTCGCGGCGCTCTACCGTGCGCCGGAACTCGCATCGTTCATGCATACCTTGTGTGGACGGGAACTGTTGTTCTGCGCGGATGACGATCCACACACCTACGCGCTCTACTATTACACGGAGCCCGGCGATAACATCGGTTTCCATTACGACACGTCGTATTACAAGGGCCAACGTTACACTGCCCTGATCGGTCTCGTCGAAGAATCGAGCTGCCGATTGGAATACGAGCTGTTTCGCGAGAATTTCGAATGCGAAACAGTTCGCGGTGAGATCTCGCTGTTGCCGGGATCCTTCGTGTTCTTCAATGGCGACAAACTGTATCACCGGATCTCGCCCTGCGGTCAGGGTGAACGGCGGATCGCGCTGACCTTTGAATACGTCACGGATCGCGGCATGCATCCGCTGCGGCGCTTCGTCTCCAATATGAAGGACGCGATCGCGTATTTCGGTTTCCGGCAGGTTTTCTCTGGCCGTTCGCGCCGCTAGATTCGTGCCGAGGTGAAAGCGATCATCCTTGCAGCCGGCGTCGGGAAGCGCCTTAACCGCGAATCGCCGCTACCCAAATGCCTGCTGAGTTTCGGCGGACGTTCTCTGATCGAGCGTCACTTAAGCGCGCTTGCGGCCGCAGGCGTCGGCAACGTCACTCTGTGCGTCGGCTACGAGTCCAGCCAAATCGAGGCGCAGATTGCGGCCATGCCCGGACCGAAAGTACTCGCCCTGCACAATCCCCAATACCGGCTCGGTTCGATCTTGAGCTTGTGGACAGCCAGAGATGCGCTCAAAAGTGGCGATGACGTACTCATTACGGATGCTGACGTCCTGTATGATCAGGCCATCCTCGAGCGGCTCGTCGAGAGTACATCACGCAACTGCTTTTTGTTCGATCGGCAGTTCGATACCGGTCACGAGCCGGTGAAAATCTGCATGAACGCCGGGCGCATCGTCGAGTTCCGTAAACAAATTGCATCGGACCTCACGTATAATTCGATCGGCGAATCGGTCGGTTTTTTCAAATTCGATGCCGCTACGGCACTCAGGCTCGCCACGATCGTCTCGGCATACGTGGCCGACGGTCGGGCAGACGAACCGCATGAAGAGGCGCTGAGGGATCTTGCTCTGGCGTTTCCCGAGGAAATCGGCGTGGAAGACATCACCGGATTACCCTGGATAGAGATTGATTTTCCAGCGGACGTCGATCGCGCCAAAACAATGCTTCCGAAAATCGATGGCCGCTAATTCAGAAACCGCAGGACCCCGAAAAACGACGCAGCTGCGAAATCTGCTCACGTCGACCGATCTCGAATTCATGCTGGAAGCCCACAACGGGATCAGCGCTCGCATCGTAGAAGAGGCGGGGTTCAAGGGTATCTGGGCGAGCGGCCTGGCCCTGTCGGCGCAATTCGGCGTGCGCGACAACAACGAGGCAAGCTGGACTCAGATCGTCGGCATGGCCGAGTTCATGGCCGACGCGACTCACATACCAATCCTCCTGGACGGTGATACGGGATACGGAAACTTCAACAACATGCGCCGTCTGGTGCACAAGCTCGAACAGCGCGATATCGCCGGCGTCTGCATCGAGGACAAGATCTTTCCCAAATCCAACAGTTTCATCGCGGGCGAGCGGCAAGCGCTAGAAGAGATCGGTGAATTCTGCGGAAAGATCGCGGCGGGCAAGGATTCGCAAAGCGATGACGACTTCTGCGTCGTGGCCCGAGTCGAGGCCTTCATCGCCGGATGGGACCTCCGTGAGGCGATGCTGCGCGCCGAGGCCTATCGCAAGGCAGGCGCCGACGCCATTCTCATTCACAGCGGTTTATCGACCCCTCATCAGATATTGGAGTTCGCGGAAGAGTGGGCGAACCGGGCGCCGCTTGTCATTGTGCCGACAAAGTACTACAGCACACCGACCGAGGTGTTCCGCAAGGCGAAGATCAGCGTTGCGATTTGGGCGAATCACCTGATCCGCAGTTCTGCAGATGCCATGCAGGAAACAGCACGGAGGCTTCACGACGAACAGACTCTGGTCGACGTCGAGGATCAAATCGTCAGCGTCAAAGAAATCTTCCGGCTTCAGGGTGCGGACGAACTAGCCGATGCGGAGCGCCGCTATTTTTCCGGGTCGAAGCGCACGACCCGCGCCCTGATTCTCGCCGCGAGCCGCGGCGACGAGTTTGCAGACCTGACCGACGACCGGCCCAAGGTCATGCTTCCGGTCAACGGTAAACCGCTGCTGCGCCGCCTGGTCGACCTATGCAAGAAGCAGAGCGTCGATTCCATCACCGTTGTAGCGGGTTACCGCGCGGACAGAATCGACGTCAACGGCATCGACCTCGTCGTTAACGAACGCCACGAATTGACTGGTGAACTGGCCTCCCTGGTCTGCGTTGCTGATCGCTTCTGTGACGACATGATCATCATGTACGGCGATCTAATTTTCCGTACGTACGTACTGCGCGGCCTGCTCGAATCCGAGCGCGAACTGACGGTGGTGGTCGATTCGCAGTTCGATGCCGCCGGGGCGACGGGCGCGCCGGATTACGCCTATTGTTCTGCGCCGGACGACCGTTCGTTTTGGGGCCAGGACGTTCTACTGCAACGCCTCTCTCTCGCTGCGAATGAAGGAGGCACCAACGCCCACGGCCGCTGGATAGGCATGCTGCGCGTGCGCGCACGCGGCCGCGAATGGATCACCGACGCAATCACAAGCTTGTCTAAAGCAGACGATTTCGATCGAATGAGCATGCAGGACCTGCTCAATCACGTTGTCGAACAGGGCAATCCGGTTCGCGTGATCTATGTCCATGGGCATTGGATCGATGTTAATTCGCTCGCAGATCTCGAACGCGCGGCCGCCTTTACTGCCCGCCAACGCTGATAGCAGCCAACAGCATGCAAGTCTTGCCGCTATTTTTTGATTCATGGGGCGTAAAATATTCCGGTCTGATTCGCTTGAAGCGGTCATGATCAACGCAAGCGATTTCGTCGATCCCGCACGCGATCGGGGATTCACCTGGTACGCCGGCGTGCCTTGCTCTTTTCTGACGCCGTTCATTAACGCCATTATCGCGGATCCGGAACTGGACTACGTATCCTCCGCCAACGAAGGGGATGCGGTGGCTGCAGCGGCGGGCGCCTGGATCGGCGGCACGCGCAGCATCGCGATGATGCAGAATTCCGGGCTCGGCAACGCCGTCAGCCCACTGACCTCCTTGACCCATACCTTTCGTATTCCCGTGTTGATCGTCTGTACGCATCGTGGTGCGCGCGGTGTCAATGATGAACCACAGCACGAGTTGATGGGTGCGATCACCGAACAACTGTTTGAGACGATGACGATCCCCTGGGCGACCTTTCCGCGCGAAAGCGATGCCGTGGATCCGACCTTGGATGCGCTCGATCGGCATATGAAAATTGAACGGCGCCCATTTGCGCTGATCATGCAGAAGGGAACCTGCGAATCGCACTCCCTGCACCCAGCGCCGCGCGCGGACGCACTCGAGACGGCGGTGATCGAAGGAAACGACCATGTGCATCCCGAAAAAGAGCGGCATTCGCGAAGTGAGGTACTGCGATCACTGTTGGACATGACAGGCGATGGGAAAACGGTCATCGTCGCGACGACGGGTTACACCGGGCGCGAGTTGTACGCGCTGGCGGATCGCCCGAACCACCTTTACCTGGTGGGTTCGATGGGCTGCGGATCGTCTCTCGGCATGGGACTGGCCATGGCGCGTCCCGATCTACGCGTGATCGTCATCGACGGCGACGGCGCGGCGCTCATGCGTATGGGAAACCTGGCGACTGCCGGCGCGTATGCGCCGCGCAATCTCGTCCACTTGTTACTCGATAATGAGGCACACGATTCGACGGGCGCCCAGAAGACGGTCTCTTCGCGCATCGATTTCGCCGGCATTGCTGCCGCTTGCGGCTACCGCCGTGTCATACGTGGCGGCGGACTCGATGACATCGAGCGCTTTCTCGATGCGGACGACGGTGTTCGATTCATGCATTTCAAGATCAAAACCGGCGCCATCGACCCCCTGCCGCGGCCGTCCATAAGCCCATCGGCCGTGCTCGAACGCCTAATGGAACACATAGGAACGAGAACTTGAACCTTATTCTTCTCAATCCGGGTCCCGTCACCCTGAGCGAACGCGTCCGAACGGCCATGCTGCGGCCCGATCTCTGTCACCGCGAGGTGGAATTCGCCGAACTGCAGGGCGGCCTTCGCAGCAAGCTGCTCGGGATCTACGACCTGCCGGCGGCCGATTGGGCGGCGGTGCTGCTTACGGGATCGGGGACCGCAGCGGTGGAGGCCATGTTAACGAGTTGCGTACCGGACGATGGCTCGTTGCTGGTCGTCGAAAACGGCGTTTACGGCGAACGTATGAGCCGTATTGCGGAAGCTCACGGTATCGCGTTTAAACGAATCGCTTCGGCCTGGGACGAGCCAATGGACCTGGCCGCAATAGAAAACGCCTTATCGATCGGTACCTCTATCACCCATATTGCCGCCGTCCATCATGAGACGACTACCGGCCGGCTCAACGATCTCGCGACCCTGGGCGAGATCTGTCAGGCGGCGGGCGTGCGCCTTCTTCTGGATGGCGTCAGCAGCTTCGGAGCGGAAACGCTCGAATTCGACGACTGGCAGCTCGACGCGTGCGCGGCGACGGCCAACAAATGTCTGCACGGGGTGCCAGGGACGGCCTTCGTGATCGTAAAGCGTGCGGCGCTGGGCGAGCACAATGCGGCACGTCGTTCCGTCTATCTCGATTTACGCGACTACCTGGCGCGACAGGATCAAAACGGCACGCCTTTCACGCAATCCATCCAGACGTTTTACGCCCTCGATGAGGCGCTGGATGAATTTATCGAGGCGGGCGGATGGCAGGCCAGACGCCGGTTGTTCGTCGCAAGGCTCGCCGCGATTCGCGATCGTCTCGTCAAACTCGATGTAACCCCACTGCTGGATGCCGGGGATTGCTCATGCGTTCTCCACGCGTTCGAACTACCGCCCGGCAAGACCTATGACGAACTCCACCGTATCTTAAAAGCTCGCGGTTTCATCATTTACGCCGGCCAGGGCGCTCTGTCGGATCGCGTATTCAGGATTTCCGCGATGGGCGAGATCTCGTCGGCCGATCTCGAACGCCTGTTCGATGCGTTCGATGCCGCGCTGAAATAGCCGGCGCCAGGCACACTGACTGGTTGATGTGCTCCGCTTTGTTCAGGCTGTGTGCGCTGCGGGGGCCATGCCTTCGAGCCGCGACAGACGTTGCTTGACGAACTGCTCGATGCCCGTAGCGGTCAAGCCTGCATCGGCGAGCATATCGTCGCGCGAGCCGTGTTGGATGAGCCTGTCGGGTAAGCCGAAATTCGCGATGTTGGCGCTTAAGCCCGCCTCGACGAGGCATTCATTCACGGCACTGCCCGCACCACCGGCGACGACGCTTTCCTCGACCGTAATCGTTAGCTCGTGGGAGGCAACCACGTCCAACACCATATCGACGTCGAGCGGCTTGATGAAGCGCATATTGACCACGGTCGCGTCGATCTTTTCACCGACCTCGAGCGCCGGCGCGACCATCGTTCCAAAAGCCAGTATCGCGACTCTTTCGCCGTGACGTTTCATTTGCGCCTTGCCGAACGGCAGCGCTTGCATCTCCTCGGATATTTCCACGCCAGGCCCGGCGCCGCGAGGATAGCGTACGGCCGCCGGACCATCGAGCATGAAACCGGTATACAACATCTGGCGACATTCGTTCTCGTCGGCCGGTGCCATCACGGTCATGTTCGGTAAACAGCGCAGAAAAGAAACGTCATAACTGCCGTTATGCGTCGGACCGTCCGCGCCGACCAGACCGGCCCGATCGAGGGCGAACAGAATCGGCAATTCCTGGTTGACGACGTCGTGAATGACCTGATCGTATCCGCGTTGAAGAAACGTCGAATAGATTGCGACGACCGGTTTCAAGCCGTCACAGGCCATGCCCGCTGCGACGTTAACGCTGTGCTGCTCGGCAATCGCTACGTCGAAGTAACGATCCGGAAATTCCTTTTCGAAACGCACGAGCCCCGAACCTTCGCGCATGGCGGGCGTAATCGCAACAAGCCTCGGATCCAGACCCGCCATGTCGCAAATCCAGTTGCCGAAGACCTTGCTGTAAGTCAGCGCAGACGGCTTGTTCGATGGCACGATTCCGACCTTGGGATCGAAGGGCGTAACACCGTGATACTTCACCGGATCCGCTTCGGCCAGCGCGTACCCTTTACCCTTCTTGGTAATCACGTGGAGAAGCTGCGGGCCGTCGAGACGTTTGATGTTGCGAATCGTACTCAAGAGCGTCGACAGGTCGTGGCCGTCGATCGGGCCGATGTAATTGAACCCGAATTCCTCGAACAGCGTGCCGGGAACGATGAGGCCCTTGACGTGTTCCTCGGCGCGCCGCGCAAGCTCCCACACGGGCGGCATCTGCGAGAGGACTTTCTTGCTGTTCGCGCGAAGACTCGTATACAACTTACCGGAGAGGATCCGTGCGAAACGGTTGGACAAAGCACCGACGTTGGGCGATATCGACATGTCGTTGTCATTCAAAATCACAAGCAGGTCGGTGCCCCGCGCGCCCGCGTGATTCAAGGCCTCGAAGGCGAGGCCCGCGGTCATGGCGCCGTCGCCGATGACGGCGACGGCGCGCCGTTGCGAGCCGGTCAGCTCGGCGGCGATGGCCATGCCGAGCGCGGCGCTGATGGACGTACTCGAATGGCCGACGCCAAACGTGTCGTAGTGGCTTTCCGCCCGCTTGGGAAACGGGGCGAGCCCCTCCCACTTGCGGATGGTATGCAAGCGATCCTTGCGACCCGTCAGGATCTTATGCGGATACGCCTGATGTCCGACGTCCCATACGATACGATCTTCAGGCGTTTGGTATAGATAATGGAGCGCGATGGTGAGTTCGACGGAGCCCAGCCCCGCGGCGAAATGTCCGCCGCTTTGACTGACGGATGCGAGGAGAAAGGCCCTGAGTTCGCCCGCCAGCTGTTCCAGGGAGGATTCCGGCAAGGCGCGAAGATCTTCTGGGGAATCGATTTTGTCCAGCAGCGAATAGTGCGAATTCTGTGTCATCTTTACTCGATTCCCGCTGATCCCAACCGTGGGTAGGTCCGTGAATTATGGAGAGCGGCCCCTGCCCTTGCAAGCTGGCCCGGAGCCGGCCGTGAACCATAATAACCAACCGAAGCGCTACGATTCGAAGGCGCTTGCGGGTCATGATTGCGCTCTTAACGATGCTCTATTTAGGCCTGCGAGACTATACTTTTTCACGTCATTACAGTATCGTTGCGCGCCATTCTGGTTTCAAACATAATTGCTTGAAACTGAACGAGAAATTCCTTTCTTTTCATAAGGGTAAAGCATGGGCGTTCCACTGGTCCAACAGGTCCGCGTTGGACGATACATACTCGGGCAGAAGGTCAGGGGAATCAAACAATATCCGCTCGTATTGATGCTGGAACCTCTTTTCCGTTGCAACCTCGCCTGCGCCGGCTGCGGCAAGATCGATTACCCCGAAGAAATTCTCGACAAGCGGCTGAGCTATGAAGACTGTATGGAAGCGATCGACGAGTGCGGCGCGCCTATCGTATCCATCGCCGGCGGTGAACCGCTGATCCATAAAGACATGCCGCGCATCGTTCGCGGCTATGTCCGGCGCAAGAAATTTGTGTATTTGTGCACCAACGCGTTGCTGCTCGATCGTCGCATGGACGATTACGAACCGTCGCCGTACCTGACGTTTTCTATCCACCTCGACGGTAACCGCGAACGCCACGATACCTCCGTATGCCGCGATGGCGTCTACGAGAAATGCGAACAGGTAATCCGCGTTGCTCTCGAGCGCGGCTTCAGGGTCACAGTCAATTGCACCCTGTTCCAAGGTGAATCGGCCGGGGAAGTGGCAGATTTTATGGATCGAATGATGGCACTTGGCGTCGAGGGCGTGACGATATCACCCGGGTACTCCTACGAGCGGGCGCCAAGCCAGGACGTTTTTCTCAAGCGCCTCGGAAGCAAGCGCTTATTCCGCGATATTTTCGATTTGGGCCGCGGCCGCAAGTGGCGGTTCAATCAATCGTCGCTGTACCTCGATTTTCTCGCCGGCAACCAAACTTACCACTGCACGCCGTGGGGAAATCCGACGCGTAACGTATTCGGCTGGCAAAAACCATGTTACCTATTGGTTGGCGAAGGTTACGCGTCGAGCTTCCGCAAACTCATCGAAGAGACTGCTTGGGAAAAATACGGTACCGGTATCAATCCCAAATGCGCTGACTGCATGGTTCATTCGGGTTACGAGGCAACTGCAGTCAACGATACTTTCCGCAACCCCCTGAAGGCGCTCAAAGTGTTCCTTCGCGGTCCGCGCACCGACGGTCCCATGGCGCCCGAAGTACCGTTTTTTTATCAAGACGAAACCACGACGACGCCGCGGCTGGTCGCGGAAACCGAAACCGCGAGCAGCTGCAGCAAAAAACGTGTGGCCTGATCGCTCTCTCCCAGCAGCCTGTCGGACTTAGGATGAATCTACTACGGCGTTGGGATAGCGGTCCAGATGCGCCATGGTTTTCATTAAATAGCCCCACTATTCGCCTCAAACCATGACACATCTGGACTCGCTCTCCCACCCGCCTCGCTACGATTCCCTAAGTCCGACAGACTGCTAGCGCCGTGATCGACGCGCGTTCGCGCTGCTCCCACTGAAAAATGTTCCTCGCCGCCACGAGCTTTGCCGCGTGCATATGGCTGATCGTGCTGGTGCTCCCATGGCGACCCTGGTCCACGCGCGAATCGCTTGCTGCGCAGGCGCGAACGACGCGCATGGATTTCTCCGACACGACGGCGCTGATCCCAGCCCGTGATGAGGCCCGATGTATTGCGGAAACCCTGACGGCGCTCGCCCGACAGGGAAAGCTCGCGGGTATCATCCTGGTTGACGACCAGAGCAGCGACGGCACCGGTGAGATCGCGAGAAACCTCCGGATCGATAAGCTCACTGTAATCGACGGCAGCGCTCTGCCGCCCGGCTGGAGTGGCAAACTCTGGGCACTCGAGCAAGCCGCCCAACGGGTGGATACCCGTTATTCACTGCTGCTGGATGCCGATATTGCGCTAGCTCCCGGTATGCTCGCCGCACTCAGGCAGCGCGCAGCGGATGACCGGCTCCAACTGGCTTCCATCATGGCGTGTTTACCTATGGATACGCTCTGGGAAAAGCTCCTACTGCCACCCTTTATCTACTTCTTTAAGCTGATCTATCCGTTTGCCCTGTCGAACCGGCCAACTTCGAGGATCGCGGCGGCCGCCGGCGGTTGCATTTTGATCGAGACTGATAAATTGAGGGAGATCGGCGGATTTGAAGCTTTGCATGGTGCAATAATCGACGACTGTACGCTGGCACGCCTGATCAAGCGTGCGGGTGGGCGCACATGGATCGGCCTGAGTCGCGATGTCCGCGCGGTCCGGCCGTATGCATCACTGGAGAATATCTGGAATATGGTGGCGCGCTCGGCATTTACGCAGTTGCGTTATTCAACGCTGTTGCTGGTGCTGTGCAGCGTGTTGCTAATCGTCAGCTTTGTGGTTCCCGTCCTCGCCCTGGCATCTGGATCCGGAATGGTCAAGCTGGCCGCCATCACGGCGCTTGGGGCTATGGGGCTATCGTATGTGCCGACGATTCAGTATTACGGATTACCCGGTTTCTGGGTATTGTCCCTGCCGATCGCGGCGTGTCTCTTTCTCCTCATGACCTGGACCTCCGCGGTTCGGTACTGGGGTGGCGAGCGTACGCGATGGAAAAATCGCAGTTATGAGAAAACCGCCGTCGATTGAGCGGAACTAAACATCCACCGCAGAATCGATGAATTCATTGAACGAAAGATCGTTGATCGAAATGAATCGCATCAGAAAACCCATTTGCGTAGCCCTTATCGCCCTTTCAGGCATGACCATGGCTGCCGAGGAACAGGCGCCCCGAGCGGTCGTGGAGCGACTGCACGAAACGCTGCTGGAAGCGATGACCAGAGCGGAGCAACTGGGTTACGAAGGCCGCTTCAATTTAATCAGTCCCGTGATCGACGACAGTTTCGATTTCAATACCATTGCGCGCATCGTCACCGGGCGCTACTGGAAGGATACCGCCCCCGCACAGCGCGACAGCTTTAAAAATGTTTTTCGCAAGCTCAGCGCGGCGACGTATGCCACTAACTTTTCCGGATTTTCCGGCGAACGTTTCGAAACGATACAAACGGAGAAAAGTCGCCGTGGCGTCATTGTGAAAACGGCGCTGGTAAAAGCCGACGGGGAGAAAATCCCCCTCACCTATTTGTTGCGTGGAAACGACAACAAGTGGTTGATCGTTAACGTCATTGCCCAGGGTATATCGGATCTATCGCTAAAGAGGGCGGATTACACGGCCGTTATCAAGAAAGAGGGATTCGATTCCCTCGTAAATAGGCTAAATGACAAGATTACGGCCATGCTGCGAGGCTCGTGAAATCACCGAGCCGGGTTAATGCGAAACAGCAACAATTGTGGCAATATCAACACCAATAAGAAATCTCTCCGCGGAACACACATCATGGTAGATCTTCGAACTCGGTCGCGTGTCTCACTGGCGTGCCTGTCCTTGATCATCCTCGCAGGGTGCAGCTCCACGCCGTCGACGGACAGCGGAGACCCGCACGAATCGATGAATCGTACGTTTTACGCGTTCAACGACACGCTGGACAAGACCTTTCTGGAACCGGTCGCGAAAAAATACGCCGATATCGCCCCCGATCCGGTCCGTGACGGCGTTACGAACTTTTTTGACAACGTGGGCTCTTTGAACACGATCGCCAACGATCTGCTGCAAGGAAAAATGGGGCGGTTCGTCGGAGACTCCGGTCGTTTAATCGTCAACAGCACGGTTGGAATAGGCGGTCTTTTCGACCCGGCCACGAGCCTGGGGCTTGAACGACACGAAGAAGACCTGGGCCAGACCTTCGGCACCTGGGGCGCCAACGAGGGCGCCTACCTGATGCTGCCCTTTCTCGGACCGAGTTCCTACCGCGACATCGGCGCACCGGTCATGGGCATACTGCTGAATCCGCTGACCTATTTGGCGCCGGTGGTGACCGTACCCTTGGGTGCCGTCAACGCGATCAATTCACGCGCGAACCTGCTCGACGCAACGCGCTTGAGAGATCAGGCAGCGCTCGATCCCTAT
The DNA here is from genome assembly GCA_963662545.2 of Gammaproteobacteria bacterium. Classification (GTDB taxonomy): domain Bacteria; phylum Pseudomonadota; class Gammaproteobacteria; genus JAYYZW01. The sequence continues at coordinate 408,772 of CAXXLL010000002.1, read as the reverse complement.
ACCTTCGTCCGCGAGGCCTGGCGCCAGCAGCGTGAATTCCAGATCTACGACGGCAACCCGCCAGGCGACGGCTTCGAGGAATACATCGAGGGTGAAGGTGAGGCGGCAATTCTTCGCGTTTACTAAAACCCATCTCAAAATTATTCGACCCCACGCTGGCGGCCGTTTTCGTGCAGTTCAAGGCGCGAGAAGCATGGCAACGCATTACTCAATGAGCGACGAGCAACGCTGAAATGTGCGAAAACAGCCACCAGCCCTTCGGGTTGCCCCCTGAAAACCTCGTTTGCTGCGTTGCAGCGCTTGAACATGGCACCACCATGCCCTGCGCGCTGCGCCTTGCAACGCCGATTTTCACGGGGCAACGTGGACCCGAAAATTTTTCGATGGGTTCTAATTGATTCTTGTTCAAAACGTCGTCCCGGCGTTTTGAAGCTCACTTCACCAGGCCCCCGTAAAGAATATTATCGATGACCCATTCTCGATGCCTGGGCTGGGTGATCGCGTCTGTAATTTTGTGCGGCCTGTTGTTGAACGGCTGCGCCCGAATCGGTCCGCAACGGATTCAGGCCGGCGGTAATGATTACAACATCGCCATTCAACGGACCGCCGATGAGCAACTGTTGTTGAACCTCGTGCGGCTGAGGTATCGCGATACACCTCTGTTCCTGGAAGTCACCAGCGTCGCATCACAGTTCAGGCTACAGACCAACCTGGGTGCGAGTGCGAGCTTGCGTGAACGGCAAACGCCCGAGACTCTTGGCTTTGATAGCGGCATCAGTTTCGTCGAGCAGCCAACCGTGAGCTATGCACCGCTGCAGGGTAACGATTTCGTGCAGCGGATGTTGTCACCGATCGCGTTGGAAACGATCTCCCTGCTACTCAATTCGGGCTGGAGCGCCGAGCGCATTTTCCGGCTCTGCGTCAATCGCATCAACGGTATTCCCAATGCGCCGACGGCATCCGGCCCGACACCGTCGGCTGCCCCAGAATATGAGACGTTCATTCGGGTCGCGGAGCTGCTCGGTATTTTGCAGCACGCCGGGTCCTTGAGTTTCGGTTTCGTGAATGACGATGAAAAATCGCAAGCCAGAATTGGCATAAATGGCGATGAGCGAACGTCCGAGGCGAGTGAATTGCTATCGCTGTTGAATCTTCGTCGGCAGGAATCTTATCCAGTCAAAGCGATTCGCGGCGCCGGCGGTGAAGGAATCGTTCACGTCGAGACGCGCTCGCTGCTCGGTATCATGTTTTACCTCTCGCATGCCGTTCAAGTCAGTGAATCTGACATCGCCAAGGGCCTTGTCACCGTGACGAAGCGCGACGATGGGTCCGCGTGTGACTGGCTCGAAGTAACGCGAGGTCTTTTCGTTGCCCATCAGAGCTCCGAGGTTCCGAAGGCGCCCGTAAAAACTCATTATCGGGGGCAATGGTTCTACCTTGCCGACGATGATCTGCAGACTAAATCCACTTTCAGTCTGATTTCACAATTGTTCTCGCTGCAAGCCAGCGAGGGCAATACGACCGGACCGCTGCTGACCCTTCCAGTCGGTCAATGACGGCACAGGTGTTCCGCCAATAACTCGAGCCAATGGCGAACCTTGACCGGCGCCGCGGCGCCGAGATGCAACTGGCACCCGATGTTCGCCGTGACGATTTCCTGCGGCCCGCCTTCGAGCAACTTTTTCAACTTATCGCTGCGCAGCGCGCCGGCCGTTTTCGGATGCAGCAGAGAATAGGATCCCGCTGAGCCGCAACACAGATGCGGGTCGGCAACCGCGCTGAGCGTCCACCCGAGTTCCTCGAGCAGGCTTTCGATTTTTCCCGCGAGGCGCTGGCCGTGCTGCAGCGTACAGGGTGCGTGGAAGGCAATCGTGTTGCGACCGGGTCGAATCAAACCGGATAAGGCGCCGGCCTCGACGATCTCCGCCGGATCTTTGACGAGATCCTGTATCTTCTGCGCCCGCTCGGCGTACCCGGGTTCGCCCGCCAGCATGCGCGCATAGTCCTTGAGTTGCAGGCCGCATCCCGACGAAGTCGCGAGGATCGCTTCAGCGCCCTTCTCGACTTCAGGCCACCAACGATCGACGTTTGCTTTAGCTATGTTGAGCGCCTCGTGTTCGTAACCGAGGTGATAATGAAGCGCGCCACAGCAATCGACGCCAGGGCAATGTTCAAGCGATATGCCGAGCGCATCGAACACGGCGCGCGCGGCCTCGTCGATGGCGGGATTCATAACGGCCTGCGCGCAACCACCCAGTAGCAGGATGCGCCGGGGATGGCGTTCGAGACGGCGTTGGGGGATGCGCTGCTTAACGGGCACGAGGCGCTTGAGCGCGGCCGGCATAAGCGGCCGCAACGCCCTGCCAAGCGCGACGAAGGGCGCCAGGCGCGACGGGTAGGCGACGACGCGGGTAATCAGCCAGCGTTGGATCCGCGCGAAGACCGGCAGTCGTACCATCTTCTGAACCTGCGGCCGCACGACTTCCAGCAGCCGGCCGTATTCGACCCCGGAGGGACAGGTCGTCTCGCAATTTCGGCATACCAGACATTGATCGAGGTGCCGTTGTGTGGTTTTCCCAATATTGCCGTCCTCCAGCATCGATTTGATCAAATAGATGCGCCCGCGCGGCCCTTCGAGCTCATCACCCGTTAACAGGTAGGTCGGACAGGTCGCGTTGCAGAAGCCGCAATGCACACAGCTGCGCACGATCTTGGCCGCTTCGGTAGCGAAGGCACTGTGCTTGAACTGCTCTGCAATGGATACACGCATCAGGAGTCTTCTACATCCAGGCGAAGTGTCGTCCGGGATTGAAAATGCCGGCCGGGTCGAAGGCGCGTTTCAATCGCTCGAATATCCCCTGCAGGGCTTGATCGGGCTGCATGAAAACTTCCGGCGAACGCGCTTGATCATGACTGCGAAAACACGCTGCGTGTCCGCCGTGGGATGCGCAGTGTCGCTGTAGCGTCGTGCCGTCCGCGGCATTTCTCAGCCAACGCTGCGCGCCGCCCCAATCCCATAGGTCCGGTACGATGTCCTCGGGATCCGGCGCGGCAGGGGGCAGAGACAGCCGCCACACGGATGCGTTCTGTGATTGAAATATGGGCAGATTGAAATCGCGTAAGCGGCTCCAGTAATCATCGTCAGACACCCATGAGTCGGGACTCAATCGCTCGATCGCGTCGGCGAGGGCCTGCTCGCTGCCGGACGCTCGAATACGCAGCGCAGTGCCGTCGAACGCCATGGCGGTAATCGGCCACGGTTGCCGGGACCATTCCAGCATGCGCGCTTTCGCCTCGGACTTTGCGAGCCCCCAGATCAGGGTCGCCGCACTTCGAGGTTTCGGCACGACCCGTAGCGATACGCGTGTGATGACCCCTAAGGTGCCGAGCGAACCGGCCATGAGCCGGGACACGTCGTACCCGGCTACGTTCTTCATTACCTGGCCACCGAACCGCAGAAGCTGCCCCTGACCGTTGATCGTCTCCACCCCCAGCACGAAATCACGAACGGCACCCAACCAGGGCCGCCCGGGTCCCGACAGGCCGCTGGCAACGACGCCGCCGACGGTTGAACGCCGCCCGCAATGCGGCGGTTCGAAACCGAGCATCTGGGCGTTGCGTTCGAGAATTTGGTCGATCTCGTCCAGAGTGGTGCCGGCTTTCGCCGTGATCACGAGTTCGGTCGGTTCGTAGGCGACGATGCCGGCATATCCGGCCATCTCGAACGCCGTCCCGCTGACCGGCCGACCGTAAAATGACTTGGTGTCACCGCCGACGATACGCAGCGGTTCCCGTGCCTGGGACGCCGCCTGGATCCGCTCGGCCATTTCACGTACTGCGGTATCCGCCCTGATGAGACGGCCGCCGTGCCCATCACTCATCAGCGCTCATCAATCAGTCACACTGCACGCGGGTAATGTCGGGCGTCTTAACCACCGTGGATGCGTTCTGCGCGCGGTGACGCAGATGGTGATCCATCAAGACGAGCGCCAGCATCGCTTCGGCGATGGGGACGGCACGAATACCGACACAGGGGTCGTGGCGGCCGTAGGTCGCAATGTCGGTCGCTTCACCCTCGATGTTGACGGTATCGCCGCTCAAGCGAATGCTCGAGGTCGGTTTTAGCCCGATGCTGACGAGGATGTCCTGGCCGGTGGAGATCCCGCCGAGAACGCCGCCCGCGTTGTTGCTAGCGAATCCGCGCGGACTCATCTCGTCTCTATGCTGGGTTCCTTTGTGCTCGACCGCCGCAAATCCCTCACCCAGTTCCACGGCTTTGACCGCGTTGATACTCATCAACGCTTTGGCGATATCCGCGTCCAGCCGATCGAACACCGGTTCACCCCATCCGGGCGTTATACCGGTGGCAATGAGGTTGACCCGCGCGCCGATAGAATCGCCTTCCTTCCGCAAGGCGTCCATATACGCTTCCAACTCTTCCACGCGGCCCGGTTCGGCGCAGAAGAAAGGGTTCGAATTCGCCGCTTCGAGGTCCTCGCAACGCAGCTTTATGGGCCCCAGTTGTGCGAGATACGCACGCACCACAACACCGCTTTCGTCTGCCAGATACTTTTTCGCAATGGCACCGGCCGCCACCCTCATACAGGTTTCACGCGCTGATGCGCGTCCGCCGCCGCGGTAGTCGCGCACCCCGTATTTTTGTATGTAGGCGTAATCCGCATGCCCGGGACGGAACTTGTCCTTGATATTCGAATAGTCCTTCGACTTCTGATCGGTATTTTCAATCATGAGCGCGATGGGCGTGCCGGTCGTTCTGCCTTCGAAGACACCCGAAAGGATGCGGACGGTGTCGTCCTCGCGCCGCTGCGTCGTATGGCGGGATTTACCGGGTTTGCGCCGGTCGAGATCTGTCTGAAGATCGGATTCGTCCAGTGCCATGCCGGGCGGACAGCCGTCGACGATGCACAGGTAACCGGGACCGTGGCTCTCACCCGCGGTCGTGACCGTAAACAGCTTGCCAATGGAATTGCCGGACATAGCGCTATTCTAGCCCGCCAGCGTGCCGTGCCGTAATAATCTTCCGAGTAATTTTTTTTTATTGGTCGCGCATCTCTCGTGCCGTCAGGTCAACGACGCGAGTTCATTCTTACTCACAACGAAAACGCCCTCACCGCCATGCTGGAACTCGACCCAGTTAAATGCAATTCCCGGATAATGCCGTTCGATCTCGGGCCAGACCTCACCGACCTCCACGACAAGCAAGCCGCCGTCCGCAAGGTATTCCGTGGCTTTACCGAGTATCCGTTTCACGCAAAGGAGACCCTCGTCGCCGGCAACGAGCGCGATGCGCGGTTCATGCAGGAATTCCGCCGGCAGGCATTGCAGCCGGGCATCTGAAACGTACGGGGGATTGCTAACGATGAGGTCGAAATTCCTTTCGGACATGGGAAAAAGATCGGCGCATTCGAATTGCACCCGCTCCTGGAGGCCGAAGCGTTCGCAATTGATCGCCGCGACCTGCAGTGCTTCGGTACTTAGGTCGGTTGCGTGAACGGTGGCCTCGAAAAATTCGAGCGCACTGGTCAAGGCGATGCAGCCACAACCGGTACCGATATCGAGTATTCGCCGTACCGGTTGGCGTCCGAGCCAAGGTTGGAACTTTTGCCGCACCATCTCCGCAATCGGAGAACGCGGCACGAGCACCCGCTCGTCAACATAGAACGGCCGGCCAGCGAACCACATCGCGTGTGTGAGGTAAGCGGCAGGACGCCGGCTGCGGATGCGTTCGTTGACAAGACTTAAGACCGCATCGACGTCATCCGTTTTCAAGGCACGCGTCAGATCGCGTTCGTCAACCGGGTATTCCAGTCCGAGCGCATGCAACACAATGAACGTCGCCTCGTCGTGCGCGTTATCCGTGCCGTGTCCGAAATGGAGTCCCGCGCCGACGAACTTAACCGCGGCGCGCTCGATCAAATCCCGCGCCGTCGGCATCGTATCCACGGGCTTAAGCAACCCCTGAATAAGTTATGGCACACCTGCCTTGCGCCTGAAATCGCGGAGCTCGGCGTCACGAATCTTGCCAATAGTCCCCGCTATGGCCTGCGATTCGTGCCTTGATCTGCACGATTTCATGCGCCATTCACCCGCACCATCTCTTATTCAGAGGTTCCTTAGGAATTCCCGCCAGCGAGTTCAAGGACAACTTCGTTCATGCGTTTAACGAAACCGGCCGGATCGTCGAGCTTGCCGCCCTCGGCCAGCACCGACTGCTCGAACAGCAGCGTCGACCACGTCTCGATTTTCTGCTCGTCGTCCATATCCTCCAGCATTCGTACCATGGGATGCTCGATATTGAGTTCCAGAATTCGCTTAGCGCCCCGGACGTCTTGGCCCGAAGCCTTCAGCAAGCGTTCCAGGTTGGCGCTCATCTGGGCATCGGCCGAAACGAGACAGGCCGGCGATGAAGTGAGCCGCAGGGTGCTCCGAACGTTCTCGACTTTGCCGGCGAGCGCGTGCTTGACCTTCTCGATCAGTTGGCTCGCCGCCGCATCGGTTTCTTCCTCCTCACTTTTGCTGGATTGATCACCTTCGATCTCTCCGTGTACTACCGATTTCAGAGGCTTACCGTCGAACTCGTTGAGATGGGTGACCACCCACTCGTCAATCGGATCGTGCATCAACAGGACTTCCATGCCCTTGTCCCTGAAATATTCGAGGTGTGGACTGTTCTTGGCGGTCGCAAAACCATCGGCGACGATGTAATAAATGGCATCCTGATCCTCGGACATCCTGGAGACGTAGTCTGCCAGAGCGACATCGGATTCCGGTTCGTCTTCATGCGTACTCGAAAACCGCAACAGCTTCGCAATTCGTTCCTGATTCGCCGCATCCTCGATCACCCCCTCTTTCACGACCCGCCCGAATGCCTTCCAGAATCGGGCGTAGTCCTTACCTTTGGCGAGCGACTCGAACATGCCCAGAATTTTCTTGACCGAGCCGGAGCGAATGGCGTCCAGCGTCTTGTTCCGCTGCAACATTTCCCGCGACACGTTGAGCGGCAGATCGTTGCTGTCAATGACGCCGCGGATGAATCGCAAGTAACGCGGTAAGAGATCGTCGGCTTCGTCCATGATGAACACGCGCTGGACGTAGAGTTTGACGCCGTGCGTGCTCTCGCGATCCCACAGATCGAAAGGGGCTTGCGCGGGAACATATAAGAGCGTGGTGTACTCGAGCTTGCCTTCGACTTTCGAATGCACCCATTCGAGGGGATCCTCGAAATCATGGGCAACGTGCTTGTAGAATTCCTTGTACTCCTCGTTGCTGATTTCTTTCTTGGCGCGTTGCCACATCGCGGTGGCCTGATTGACGACCTCGTAGCCCTTGCCGTTATCGCCCTTGGGCATACTCACTGGCACCGAGATGTGGTCGGAATAACGCTTGCACAACTCGCGCAGACGAAAACCGTTGGCGAATTCCTTGGCGTCGTCTTTGAGATGGAGCACGACTTCCGTGCCCCGCTTTTTGCGGCGCACGGTCTCGACGGTATATTTACCTTTGCCGTCGCTCTCCCAGCGCACCCCTTCGTCTTCTGACAGGCCGGCTTTGCGCGACGTCACGATGACCTTATCCGCGACGATGAACGAGGCATAAAAACCCACGCCGAACTGGCCGATCAGTTGAGAATCCTTTCTTTCATCGCCGCTCAAGGCGCCGAAGAATGCCTTCGTGCCGGATTTCGCGATGGTTCCAAGGTTTTCGATGGCTTCGTCTCTGCTCATGCCGATGCCGTTGTCCCGAACGGTGACGGTGCCGAGCTTCTCGCTGAAATCGATCTGGACGGCGAGATCGGAATCGCCCTCGTACAGACCATCATCCGACAGCGCCGCGAAGCGTAGCGTGTCGGCAGCATCCGAAGCATTGGAGAGTAGTTCGCGAAGAAATATCTCGCTGTTGCTATAGAGGGAATTGATAACGAGATCAAGAATCTGGCGAACTTCCGATTCGAATCCTCGTTGTTCTTTCGCCGTTTCAATCGCCATAAGCACGCCTTTTGCTGAGGGGTGGTGTTGCGAAAAACTATGGGCTCATGCGCGTCATTTCAAGTCCGCTTGGAAAATATTCAGAGCCCCGCGCGCGCTTCCGGGTCCGCAAAACGGTAACATAAGGCCCTGTTCGAACCAGACCCTATTTCAAAATATTCGCATGTACGCTGGGAGTAGCATGTGGCTGGCCTGGCCGCCGGTTCTGCGGCGGATCGGCGAGAAAAGTAAATAGCGTCTTTTTCAGAAAGCTAGATGGCGCCCCGCAAGAGCGAACATACCCCCGTCATGCGGCAGTATCTCGGCATCAAGGCCGAGCATACCGACAGCCTGCTGTTCTACCGCATGGGCGATTTCTACGAATTATTTTATGACGACGCGCGCCGCGCCGCGCGATTGCTCGACCTAACCTTGACCACACGCGGGAGGAGCGGCGGCGAACCGATACCCATGGCCGGGGTACCGGCGCACGCCGCCGACGGTTACCTGGCACGACTGCTCAAACTCGGCGAATCGGTCGCCATTTGCGAGCAATTCGGCGATCCCGCCGAGTCACGCGGGCCGCTGGAACGCAGAGTAACCCGCGTATTGACGCCCGGCACGATCACCGAAGAAGCCTTGCTCGAAGAGCGACAGGACACCCTAGTGGCGTCGCTTTGCGTGCATGGCGGTATTTTTGGTTTGGCCTGGCTCGATTTGAGCTGCGGACGCTTTCTACTGACCGAACTGCTTTCGAAAGCGGAGTTCGAATCCGAGTTGGAGCGCCTCGCGCCCGCAGAGATCCTAATTGATGAAAGCGCGAGCGAAGTCCTCTCCTCCGCCTGGCTAGCAAGGTCGCGGCCGCTGCCGCCGTGGCGCTTTGACACCGAAACGGCAAAGCGCCGGATTTGTGAGCATTTCCGCGTTGACGACCTGAGCGCATTCGGTTGCTCAGCGATGCCAACCGCCGTCGGCGCGGCGGGCGCACTGCTGGTCTTCGCGCAGGAAACACAAAGCGGCTCGCTGCCCCACGTCACCGGTATGCGCGTCGAATATCCGGGAGATTCGATACGCATGGACGCGGCGACCCGACGGAATCTCGAACTGACTCAATCCTTGTCCGGCAACGATCGCCAAACCTTGATCGCCCTCATCGATACCAGCCAGACGCCGATGGGTGGGCGCCTCCTGCGCCGCTGGCTCCATCGGCCCACACGCGCACACGATTGCCTGCGCCTGCGCCATCACGCCGTAGCGGCGCTAATTTCAACGCTCGACCTGGATGAAATCCGAATCTGTCTCAAGCGGATTCACGACATCGAGCGGATTACTTCGCGCGTCGCGCTGCGTACCGCCAGGCCCCATGATCTCGCCCACCTGCGCGATGCCTTCGAGTCGATACCCGCTTTGCGGGCACAGCTACTTACCGACGCCAGTCCGCTCATTGAGACCCTGCATGGTGGCATTCAAGAGCTGCCCGAGTTGCGCGAGCGCCTGCGCCGCGCCATCGTCGAATCTCCGCCCCGGCTGATTCGGGACGGCGGCGTCATCGCCGAAGGATATGACACGACCCTGGATGAACTCCGCCGCACCAGTGCGGACGCCGATGCGGAACTCATCGAACTCGAACGGCGTGAACGCGAACAGACCGGCATCGCCGGGCTCAAAGTCGGTTACAACCGGGTGCACGGCTACTACATCGAAATCAGCCGGACCCAGGCCGCTCGCGTCCCGGATCGCTACACCCGGCGCCAGACCCTTAAAGCGACAGAGCGCTACCTCACGCCCGATCTGAAAACGTTCGAAACACGCATACTCAGCGCCGCCGAAAAGTCCCTGCGTAGAGAAAAAGAGCTCTACGAGCGACTGCTCGATACCGTCGCGAGTTACATTTCTGAACTGCAGACCACGGCCGCGGCAATCGCCGAGGTCGACGTGCTTGCATCATTTGCGGAGCGCGCCGAGACCCTGCGTTTTGCGCAGCCCGAATTCACTGAAGCGCCTGCGCTGGTCATCAAGGCGGGACGCCATCCGCTGGTCGAGGAATTTCACTCCGAACCGTTTGTCGCCAACGATCTAAGCCTTGACGATAAGCGCAAACTGCTCGTGGTCACCGGCCCGAACATGGGAGGAAAGTCGACCTATATGCGCCAGGCCGCGCTGATCACCCTGCTCGCGCACATCGGCAGCTTCGTACCGGCTGGCGGCGCAAACTTCGGACCCATCGACGCCATCTACTCGCGCATCGGGGCTTCGGATAATCTCGCCGGGGGCCAGAGCACCTTCATGGTCGAGATGCTTGAAATCGCGAGCATCCTGCACAACGCCACCGCATCCAGCCTCGTTATCGTCGACGAGATCGGGCGCGGGACGAGTACCTACGACGGCATGTCGCTGGCCTGGGCGGCGGCCGAACATCTCGCTAGCACGAATCAGTCCTATACGCTTTTCGCGACGCACTATTTCGAACTGACGGCGCTCGCCGAGGAAATGCCCACCGTCGCCAACGTCCGTCTGGACGCAGTCGAGCACGGTGAGGACGTAGTGTTCATGCATAGCGTGACCGAAGGCGCTGCCAATCAAAGTTTCGGCCTTGCTGTGGCCCGCCGTGCGGGCGTGCCGCATGAAGTCATCCAGCGGGCGCGTGGCCTGCTCGAATCGCTGGAGTTCCGCGATCAGGGTCGCCTGAGCGGAGATTCACCGCAATTACCCTTGTTTTCGAATAAACACCCGCTCGTCGGCGCGCTGGAAATGCTGGACCCCGACTCTCTGACACCGATCGAAGCGCTCGAAACCCTCTACCGCTTACGGTCCTTACTCGACGATGAATAAGCGATTTTCTTGTTGGGCTCGGGCGAAGCCGCCGCTATAATACACCGCCGTTTCATTCGTCACGAAGTGCTGAGACATGACATTTGTTGTTGTTGAAAGTTGTATCAAGTGCAAGCTCACGGACTGTGTGGAAGTATGTCCCGTCGATTGCTTTCACGAAGGGCCGAACATGCTGGTCATCGATCCGGACGAATGTATCGATTGCACCTTGTGCGAACCCGAATGTCCGGTCGACGCCATCAAATCCGAGGACGATCTCACCGACGACGAGCAGCAATACCTCGCCTTGAACACGGAACTTTCCGCCGAGTGGCCGGTGATCAGTGAGATGAAAGACCCGCTGCCCGATGCGGATGAGTGGCGGGAGAAAACCGATAAGCTGCAATATCTCGAGCGCTGAACTTTGCGGGGCAGCACACTAGAACCGGGACCGGACATCCCTGACCAGTCCCGGTAATGCAGTCCGGCTGACGCCGAGGCAGTACGACGGACCGCCCGTCCCTGAAGGGCCCGCCGGCCGGCATCTGGCGAACGGCATCGTCCATACTAGGCACATTCGGGACGCGGCGCGGCGCTGCTGCGAACACGTACGGACTGCTTAAACCTCCCATTTTTCTGACGTTTACAGGCGACCGCTCAGGTCACTAAGAGCGGTGAGTGCGCATAAGCAGGAATTAGTCCCAAACGATGATCCGGTATTTCTCTGCGCCTGGGGTGCGAATCTGCCCGGTGACGGGTTTAAGCGGGCTACACTGACCAGCCGAACCACCCTTGGCCAAAGGACAGGCGAAACCATGAACGCTGAATTTGCACCTGCTGCCCTCGTGGCGGTTGCTCTGAGCTTCTTCATATGCTTTCAGGCAGAGGACGTTGCGGCCGGCGATGTATACAAATGGGTCGACGAAAACGGGAAGATTCATTTCGGCGACAAACCCCAAGCCAAGGACGCCCAGGTGATCGAAGTCAAACCGTCTGCGCCGCCGGCTGCCGGGGCGCGGCAACGGCACGAACGGACCCAACGGGTGCTGGAAGCGATGACTGCCGAGCGCGAAGAGCGCGAACACGCGAGTCAGGCTGCCCGGGAAGAAGCGACCCAGCGCAAACGGAAATGCGGCCTCGCGCGGGCGGAATTGACCAGACGCCAAACCTCCGCCCATCTTTTTTATCGCGACGAAGATGGCAACAAACGGGTCATCGAAGGCGCAGAATACGATGCCGCTATCCAGGAAGCGCGCAATGCGGTTACCGAATGGTGTAGTTGAGCCGAAAACCAGAACACCTAAGTCCTCGTATCTATCTATTTTTCCAACACAAAGCGGAGTAAGATTGGTTGTTTAAACGCTGTATTTCTGATCCTGGATGAACGACCCGTTCTGGAAATCCGATTGGTTCGTCGGTGCCTCTCTGTCCTTCATATTCCTGCTTGTCTGGTGGTGGGGAGAACCGCCCTGCTCCAAGGTCTCGAGCGGGACGCCTATGATTTTGGCGTGCGCATGTCTTCGCGCGATCCGGGAGGCCAGGTAACGGTCGTCGCGATCGACGACAAAAGCATCCAGAACATTGGCCGCTGGCCGTGGTCGCGGGAAATCCACGCTGAACTGATCGACAAGCTGCAGGGTGCCGGCGTAAAAACCATCGGGCTTGCGGTTTTCTACTCTGAACCCCAGGTCGCGCCGGGGCTGCACTGGTTGTCGCGATTTCGTCAGCTGACCGAGCCGCTCGCCGAGCAGGGCGTCGTCGTCGATGAGCTGATGAACGCCTATGAAGCAGCCGAGCTCGAGCTGGATACCGACCGGATATTCGCAGAAGCCCTCATCCGGGCCGGCAATGTAGTGCTCGGTATGCAGTTCGTACCAGGCGTCCCGATCGGCAATCCAGATGAGGACATGCCTGATTACATGGTGCGCAATGCAGTCAGAGACGAGAATATCGGCGATCCCACGGGCCTTTTCCCGCTTCCCAGGCAAACCGTTCTCGCCGTTCCGCCGATTCCGACCGTCGGTGAACCGTCCCAGGGCATTGGCCATTTGATCAATCCGCTGGACGTCGACGGGGGCATTCGCTACGAGCCGCTGGTGGTCGAATACTACGGGGGGTTCTACCCGTCCCAATTCTTATTGATCGCTGCGGCCTTTCATAACCTTGGACCGGAAGACATTCGAGTCAATCTGGGGGACAGCGTCAAACTCGGGAAACTCGAAATCAAGACCGATGAATTCCTCCAACTGAACACATTTTTCTATGGTGAACGTGAAGGCGGACGCCCGCCGTTCGACGTGTACTCTTTCTACGACGTTCTCCAGGACACGGTCCCGCTCGAGAATTTCAAGGACAAGATCGTCTTGATCGGAGCGACCGCATTCGGCATCGGCTCGACGCTGTATACCCCGCTCGGCGACGTCAACGGCCCGGTGTTGATCATGGCGCACACGGTCGCGAGCATTCTGAACGAGGACTTCTTCATCGCCCCCGGTTGGGCCGGATTTGCTGAATTCCTGATCCTGCTCGCGGTCGCCGCCTACCTGATCGCGCTCCTGCCGCGCCTCAATGCCGGACCCGCCGCGCTGTTCAGCGCCGGCTTGTTCTTCATTCTCATCGCGACCGAGCTGGGCTTGATGGCGAGCCAGGCGGTCTGGCTCAAGCTCATGACCGCCACCAGCCTGCTCGTCGTCGGCCACATGCTGTTGACGACCAAACGCTTCCTCGTCACGGAAGCCACCAAACGGCGCCTCGACGTCGATTCGGCAACGAGCAATAAGCAGCTGGGTCTCCAGTTCCAGCAGCAGGGACAGCTCGACATGGCCTTCGAATATTTTCGCAAGTGCCCTGCTGACGAATCGCTATTGGAAGCGGTGTACGTGCTTTCCGGCGATTTCGAGACCAAACGGCAGTTCAACAAGGCGGCTGCGGCCTACGAATACATCGCGAGCAAGGACCCGAATTTCCGCGACATCAAGAACAAGGTCAACCGCGCCAAGCAACTCAACGACACCATCGTCATCGGCGGAGCCGCCGCGGCCGGCGGCGTCGCCAGCACCATGCTGCTCGACGGCAGCATCGCCAAGCCGATGCTCGGCCGCTACGAGATTGAAAAAGAACTCGGCAAGGGCGCCATGGGTGTCGTGTATCTCGGCAAGGATCCCAAGATCAACCGTACGGTAGCGATCAAGACTATGGCCCTGTCACAGGAATTCGAGGCTGACGAGCTCGACGAGGTCAAAGAGCGGTTCTTTCGTGAAGCGGAAACGGCGGGCCGGCTCGATCATCCCAATATCGTCACCATCTACGACGCCGGCGAAGAGCATGACCTGGCCTTTATCGCCATGGAATTCTTATCAGGGCACGACCTCGCGCGCCACACGAAAGAAGAAGATCTGCTGCCGCTGCCGACGGTCATGGGCATTGTGTTCAAGTCGGCTATGGCGCTCGACTACGCGCACAAGCACAACGTCGTGCATCGCGACATCAAACCCGCCAACGTGATGTACGATCCGGAAATCAAACAGGTCAAGTTGACGGACTTCGGCATCGCCCGCATCACCGATTCGAGCAAGACAAAAACGGGCATGGTCCTCGGGACGCCCTCTTACATGTCGCCCGAGCAACTGTCGGGGAAGAAGGTCGACGGCCGCTCCGATCTTTTCTCATTGGGCGTGATGTTCTACCAGATGATTTCCGGGAAATTGCCGTTCGCCGGCGATTCGATGGCGACCCTGATGTACATGATTGCCAACGAGGCACATACCGAGATCGCCGAGTTGTGCCCCGACCTCGTAAAACAACGGCCATGCCTCTCTACCATCATCAACAAAGCACTCGAGAAAGATTCCGAGAAGCGTTACCAGACGGGCAGTGACCTGGCCCGCGATCTCCAGCGCTGCGCCAAGCAGACGCAAACCCAGACCAAGACGCAGACGCAGGCCGCCGCTGGGTAAGGGTAATCGCCGTGGCCGCGTCGATTATCGAAGTTGCGAATATCTCAGATACAGGGCAGAAACGGCCGCATAACGAAGACAGTGCCGTTACGGATACGAGCCTCGGACTCGCAGTTGTGGCTGACGGTATGGGGGGATATAAGGCCGGCGAGGTCGCGAGCGCCATTGCCGCCCAATTGATACTCGACGAGGTCCGCAGGACCATACCGGCCGCCAAAGACGGGGAAATCGACGAGGAATCAGGACTCAGCGCTGCTTCGCTCGTCATCCGCAATGCCGTCGCCAAGGCCAACGCCCACGTTTTTCGCACTGCACAAGACGTACCCCAATGCCAGGGGATGGGCACTACGGTCGTGGTCGTGTTTTACCACGGCCAGCGGGTCAGCATCGCCCATGTGGGCGATTCGCGGGTTTATCGGTTGCGCGGTGAGGAATTCAAGCAGATAACCAGCGATCATTCACTCATCCAGGAACTGGTCGACAGGGGGTTTTTCACGCCCGAGGAAGCGGCGGAAAACACGCCCAAAAACCTCGTCACACGCGCCCTGGGGATAGAAGAACAGGTCGATGTGGACGGAAAACACGCCCAAAAACCTCGTCACACGCGCCCTGGGGAGGGACGTTCAGGAGCAGGACTCCACTCCCGGGGAAATCTACCTGCTCTGCTCGGACGGACTGAATGATATGGTAGATGATGAGGATATTCACTTAACCCTAAGTAAATATAGTGCTAATCTTGTAGAAGCCGCCGGCGAGTTGGTGCGCTTGGCGAACGAAAAAGGTGGTAAGGACAACATTTCCGTGGTACTCGTGCGGCCACAGGCCTTGGTGGCGAGGGGATCGGGGATCGTCGCGAAAATCAATAGCTTTCTGAAGAAGGGCAGCTGAATAGGACAGATCGATGGCGAAGCTGGTTCTGAGCATGAATGGGGCAGTGCAGGGGGAATTCCCGCTGGAGAACGAACGTATTACCATCGGCAGGAAACCCGACAATGACATCCAGATCGACAACCTTGCCGTCAGCGGCAAGCACGCACTGATCATTACGATACTCGACGACTCGTTTCTCGAAGATCTCGGCAGTACGAACGGGACATACGTCAACGGCAAACTCGTCAAGAAACACGCTCTGCGCAATGGTGACGTCATAGGCCTCGGCAAGCACGAACTCAAGTACGTCAACGAGCACGCAACCGCCGATGACGAAGACTTCGAGAAAACGATGATCATCCGGCCGGGTTCTGCAAGCGCCGCGGTCGAAGCGGCGAAAGCCGCAGAGAAGGCTGCCGGCGCCGCCGCACCCGACATGAATTTGACCTCCGGCGGTACTCCGAAGCCGACCCCCCCCGCGGGCAGCGGCATGCCGCTCGGTAAATTGCAGGTATTGAACGGCCCTATTGCGGGCAAGGAACTCGAGCTGACCAAAGCGCTGATCACGCTCGGCAAACCCGGCACGCAGGTGGCTGTCATTTCGCGGCGACCGCAGGGCTATTTTCTCACCCACATCGAAGGCGATGGGACCAACGACAACTTTCCGGTGGTCAACGAGTCGCCGATCGGCACGCAGGCTTACGCCATCCAGAACGGCGACATTATTGAACTGGCTGGAATTAAAATGGAGTTCAATCTCGTCAGGTAGCAACAGGTATCAAAGTTTTTCTTGAATATTGATACCGCGCTGCGCTGTTAAATCCGCGCCGCCGCAATTCTAAGGTTCCCTAACAGGTTGTTGAAAAACGATGTCCCTATCGTTTTTCAACTCGCAAGACGAAAACGCGGTTTCCGTCTTGCTCCATCAATCAAGCACATAGCGTGCTCGATTGATGCCGGCACATCCTTGTGCCGGGCACAGGCTGTCGAAAAACGAGTTTTTCAACAGCCTGCTAATTATTTCGTCTTGTGATCGAATACGCCGTCCCAATCGCTAGGCGGCGGCTCCTGGCGAAATATCTTGATGCGCTCAACGTAGGCCTTGTACAAGTTCGGTGAGCGCGAAATTCTCTGGAGATTTTCGAAATTGAGCTCAGCCATATCCCATTGCTGCGCGCGATACATTTTTATCGTTTCCGCTAAGAGCTTGAGTTCCTTCTTCTGTTCCTTGTCGATTTCCTCCTTGCGGCAGAGCGGTTCGTAAATCGCCACGGGTTTGGCCTTGCCTTTGACGCGCACGCGGTCGAGTTCGCGGAAAGCATATTCGGGAACCGCTGCCTTGGTCGTTTCGCCAACGATAATACCGACGCCGTACTCCTTGGTCAGTCCTTCCAACCGGGACCCGAGATTCACCGCGTCACCGAGTACGGTATAAGCCATGCGAAATTCCGACCCCATGTCGCCGACCATCATCGGCCCGGTATTAACACCGACGCCAATCCGTATATCCGGCCACCCGCGCTCGCGAAAGGCCTTGTTGATGTCGCCAAGGCTTTCGAGCATCGCAATCCCCGCTTCGAGCGCGTGCCGCGGGTGGTCCGGATCGGCGAGAGGCGCACCCCAGAACGCCATGATCGCGTCGCCCATGTACTTGTCGATCGTTCCTCGGGCATCGTGAATTACCCCCGTCATGGGTGTCAGGAACTGGTTCATGAGGTCCGACAGATCGGTCGGAGACAGCCCTTCTGAAAGCGTTGTAAAGCCGCGCACATCGGAGAACAGGACGGTTAGTTCACGGTTTTCCGCCGCGTGGGAATAGTCCGTCGGCGCCTTGGCCATCTCGTCGACCAGTTCGGGCGGAATATATTGCCCGAACAGCCCGGTGATCTGGCGTTTGCCACGGGTTTCCACGAAGTAGCCGTAAGACATGTGCAGCAGGAACATCGCCAGGACCATTAGGATCCCTGAAGCCACCGGCAATACCAGTCCGCCGGAGGTCCATACCAGGTGATTGAATCCGACGTAGAGAATAATGCCGGCGCCGGTGTACAGGGTCGTGAACAGCGGACTCAACAAGGTCCCGGCCAGAACCATGCCTACCCCGGCGACGACGAGCATGATGATCTCGGCACCCAGGGTGTATTCCGGAGCTTCCATAACCGTGCCGCCGAGTATGCCGGCGATCAGATTCGCGTGGACCTCGACCCCTGGATAGGCTTCTTCCGTAGGCGTTGCGCGCAAGTCGAGCAGGCCAGGCGCGCTCGTACCGAGTAGAACGATGCGATCCTTCAATATATTTTTATCGGCGACCGCGTGCAGGACCTGGGTTGCCGGAACATAGGGGAAACTCCCCTTGCCGCCACGGAATGGGACGAGCGTTTTCACGTGGCGGTCGACCGGTATGCTGACCTTACCTACTTTCAACGACTCGAGGAATGGGTATCCGCGCGTACCGAACGCCGGCATTTCGAACCCTGGTATCATTTCTTCATCCAGGACGCGTCGTATCACTTCGAGCGACAACGACGCGTAGTACTGATCATCGAAACGCACCAGCATCGGTACCCTGCGCACGACGCCGTCCCGATCCGGTTGCTGCGTAAAATGCCCGGCGCCAAGAGAACTGGTAGAAAGCGCCTGGATGTTTCCACCATAACCAGTGGCTGTCAAAAACTTGACGTTTTTACCCTGGAAAACGGATTTTTCGAATACCGGTTCGGGCAGTGAACCCGTGCGCGGCGTGTCGAACTCGCTGGAGCCGATATTGAAGTAGTACCCCAGTATCACATCGTATTTTTGAATCGCCTCCGCAAAAATGCCGTCATAATCCAGTTCCGGTCGAATGATTTGAAGCTGGCTGATAAATTCCTGGTTACCGAGCAATTCATTGTTCGCGAGTTCCTCGAGAACCTTGAGTCCTGAGCTTTCGTCCGCTTCGGCAAAGACGATATCGAAACCGACGAGCCTGACCTCGTATTCCTCGAACAGGTTTTGGACCAGCCGGGCGAGCTTGTCGCGTGGCCACGGCCATCGTCCTTCGGCAGTCAGACTGACTTCATCGATATCCACGATGACGACGCTCTCGTCGAGTGTACTGGGCATGGTAAATCGGAGGTGGGCGTCGTAGGCCAGGTTTTCCATCTGGTCGATGAAGCCAACCCTGAAGAACCCGGCAGCATGCACAACAAACGCTAGGAGCACGAGCGAACTCAGTCCTACCCGAGCCCAGTTGTCTATAAGCCTGCTGAATATTTCCTTCACCGTATTACCCTCGGCTTGTGCCGCATAATAGATAGCGGTCTCAAGACTCAACTCCGCGTTGATACATTGCCGCGTCTACCGGCGTCGAACCGTTTCGCCGCCTCAACAGGCGGCGCGAGCATCACTGCTCTAAATAGCGGCGGAGATCCCCGGTAAATGTCGTGAATATCTGTTTCGTCCCCTCACTCAGCGCCGCCACGCCGGCGGCAACAGAATGGCCGCCGACCGGGATTGAGCTTATGTAGTCGCGCTCGAATTCGGGAACCGAACCGTTTGATCCGTACAACGCAATATTCAGGTCCACCTGCGCATAGTTCGATCCGCCGCTGTTGGTACGTTCGAACCGTCGTATTTTGCCACGCAGCGTATACGCTGCTGTCGTCGCCGGTTCCAGGACAACGCGGGCGCCGACCACCGAGCGAAGGTGATCCGCAAGTGCATGTTGCAGCATGACCCGCGGGCTGTCGATCCAGAAGTGATAAACCTGCTGTTCCAGCGAGGTGCCGTCAGCATGGGCAAAGACCAGTGCGCGTTCAGTGTGTAATCCACTGGCCCAGAAAGGTGGTAGATAAATGACGTCTTTTGCTTCAGCACTTTCGCCCTGCGGTCCCGGCAACCCGAAGTCCAGTCGGTAAAAAGTATCTTTCGGTGGAGGCGACAAGGACCCGCAGCCCGCGGTGATCAGCAATATCAGTGCGATGAGAGGGCCGCGAACTAATCTCACGGCGAACCGGGCTCCGTCACGCTCGACTTGCGGATCAATCGCGAGGGGTTCTCTCGAATTGAACGCGCGAACTCGCTCATGTGACGGCTTCCGCTCTCGATATTGTAAAGAATCACACTGAGGTGCTGGTTGAACGTCTGCACGGCGAGTTCCACTTCTTTCATCGAGGTCTCCGCGGACGACACCGTATTCGACAGCCCGCTTCGATTTTTCTCAACGACATTTTCGAGGGAGCCGAGAACGCCATTCATTTGCAGCCGCGTATTTTCAATCCGGTTGATCAGTTCATTCATGTTTACCGCAGCGTCATCGACATGGATCAGGAATATTTCTACGCGTTCCTGATTTTCGCTTCCGAGGAGCGTCTGCAATCCCTGTGCGCTTTCATCGAGATGGTCGAGTAAATCAACAGCCTCACTGATTAGATCTTCATCCAGACGCTTGTGCATCATTTGTACGAACGGCGTCAAATCATCGCGTCGGAAACCGACTATTTCTTGAGCGAGCTCCGTAATCCGTGTATTCAGATTTTTCATTACAGGCATGATCCCTTCTCGGGACAGGGAACGAAAATCCGTGGCGGCCTGATTGATAACGGCAAAAAGATCCGCTTGACCGCGTCCCTTGATCGTGTCGCCCGGTTTGAGAAAACTCAACGCTTCGCCTTGTTCGATCTCGATCGTGATAGCCGAAATAAGGCCGGAAGATGCGGCACTGGCGACGCTGTCGCTCGGGATCCGCCAACCGGATTTCACACTGAGAATGATCTTATACCGCATTCCCTTGTCGGTCGGGTCGGGCGACAGATCTTCAATCTGGCCAACCCGATATCCTTCATAGTAAACGCTGGTTCCAAACTTAAGCCCGGAGACGTTATCGTAAAAGACAGTGTAGCGATCCGTGGGGCCGCTGCGGCCCGTGAGGGCAAACAACAGCAGCAGGAATGCCACGAGCATCACCGCGACGAAAGTGCCTACGAGTAGGTAGTTGAGCTTGTCCTTTTTCATTGCGTCAAATGCCGGAGTTGCGGAGGATCATCCCCCTGTAAGCCGCTCCAGATACGCATCGGCATCGATTTCTTCTTCTCCCGGGCGGCGATTCAAGAGCGCTTGTATACGCGCATTATCGGAGTTTCGGACCGCATCGACGGTGCCAGTCAACAGGATTTTCCCCGCATCCAATACCGTGATTTTATCGGCTATCTTGAAGGCGCTATCCAATTCATGGGTGACGACGACGATCGTCATCTGCATGCTGTCGCGAAGTTTCAAGATCAGGTCGTCGAGCTCGGCCGCAACAACGGGATCCAGCCCTGCCGAGGGCTCGTCGAAGAAAAGCAGTTTGGGATCCATGACGATCGCCCGCGCAAGCGCCGCCCGTTTAATCATGCCGCCGGACAACTGCGCCGGCTTCAGATCTCCAAATCCGCCGAGACTCACGACCTCGAGCTTCATTCGAGACATGATGCTCATCGTTTGTTCGTCGAGCTTGGTGTGTTCGCGCAGAGGCAGCATGACATTTTCACCCACCGTCATGGAGCTGAGCAGCGCACCGCCCTGAAATGAAACACCCATATTGGTCCGTAACGCATGCATCTCATCGGCATTCATCTCGCTGAGGTCCTGGCCAAGCAGCCTGATGCTTCCGCTGGTTGGTGTATGCAGCCCGAGCAGGTGGCGAAGAAGCGTGCTTTTCCCCGATCCGCTACCGCCCATGATGACCATGATTTCACCGTGGGCTACGTCCAAATCGACCTGATCGAGAATGAGCCGCGCACCGTAATGAGTGACGAGATCCCTTACTTCGATTGCATTAGATTGCATCAGCGGTTCAGAAAATACGTGAACACCATATCGCCCAGAACGATGTAAGATATAGCCAGAACCACCGCCCGGGTCGTGAATTTACCCACGCCCTCCGCCCCTCCGGACACCATGAAACCGTTGCTCACGCCGACCAACGCGATGATCACGGCGAAGACGCCGCTTTTCCAGAGTCCCTGACCGACATCATCGGCAGTGATGAAGCCCGTGACCTGATCCCAGTACGCCGAATAGCTCAATCCGAGCTCGAGCTTGCAGAATATGGCACCGCCGAACAAGGCGGAGAAGTCCGAAAACAGCGTAACCAGGGGCATCATCACCAACATTGCAATCATGACCGGTGCCACCAGATATCGTACGGGATTGATTCCCATCACGCGTAGCGCATCGATTTCCTGGTTGACGGTCATGGTGCCGATGCGGGCGGCAAGCGCAGATCCAGAGCGACCGGCGACCAGGATGCCCGTGATGAGCGGACCAAACTCCCGCGTAACGGACAGGGCTATCCCTAAGACGACCTGAGTTTCGGCGCCGAACTGCTTGAGCGTGTGGATGCCCTGGATCGCAAGCATGACCCCTATCGCAAACGACACCATGAATATGATGGGCAGACCGGAAATCCCGATATCGACCATTTGGTGGGCGATCGCCGAAATTCTGACGGGTTGTCGCTTGATCGCTCCCCAGGTGATCCAGTAGAAGCTTTCGACGGTCAGCGCGAGGTAGTAACCCAGCTCCTCAATCAGGTCGGCACAAACCTTGCCGAATCGTTCGAGCGCGAGAACAAGCGCGCCCTCCCGGGGTTCAGCCATCCGCCTTTAGGCGCGCATTCAAATCCGCATGTATTGGAAACACTTTGTCGAGGCGCGCCAGTTCTAGCACGCTCATCGCGGCATCGCTGACTCCAATCAAGCCGAATCGCAGGCTGTTTTTTTTCGCTGTTTGAAACCCTTCGACCAGGCTTGCTACTCCAGAGCTGTCGATATAACTGACTGCGCTAAGATCGACCAGGGTATGGTGCCCGTCCCCGAGGCAGGACAATATCGCCTTGCGCGCTTCCGGCGAGCAGGATAAATCCACATCGCCGTTCAGCAACACCACGTCGTAACCGCTTTCTGCTTTGACTTGGTAAGCCATCCGGGAAAGTCCTTATTGGAAATATTTGAGTTTTTTGCGACTCTTGTTCGTTTCCGTGCTCGCCGGATTACTACCCGAGCCGCTTGGTCATTCTGAGGACGTTCCCGCTGTGCCCCTGCAAATGAGCGTAGGCGCATTCATCCATGAGCTCCCTGATGAAGAACGTTCCGAGCCCTCCGGGGCGAACATCGTCCAAATCTCGGTGTTGTATATTTTCGAAATCGACCGGTTCTGCAAAATCCGTGAGCACGACCTCGACCTCTTCCCCATTATCATTGATCTCCAGGACGATTTCACCAGAGCGGTCGCCGTTATACGCGTGCTCCATGATATTCATACACGCTTCGTTGACTGCAATAATCAGGTCCGATACGAGCTTCTTGGTACACTCGAGTTGCCCCGCTGCCTGCTGAACCTGATCCCGTACCATTTTCAGACGCTTGGGATCTGACGTAAAGCGGAGTTCGAGTAAACGCTTGGGCCCGGTCATTGGCGTAAGCCCAGGTGCTGGGCCGAACGAGCCGACGCTCTGGTTGAAAACGCCAGCCCGGATTTCTCACCACGGTCCGTCGCGAGGACGTTGAGGCGCCGCTGTGACGGGGCGCACGGAGCGGAAGACGGCGACGGCGTAGTTGACACAAATTTGCCTGGAGCAAATTTGAACAGGGGAGCGAAGCGACGCTGGCCCTGCAAGGGCGGAGGGCAGGATGCCCGGGCTAACCACAAGGCAGCGGTATTGTCTCTCACTGCGCTAGCTCCACGAGCAATAGCGTTATGTCATCATGTGTTTCGTGCCCAGCCCGCCGCCACGCTTCGATGATTGCGGGAAGCCGCTCGCTCGCCTGCGTGCAGGCACTCGATTCTAGCATTAGTTTCAAGCCTTCCGAATCGAGCTGAGTCCCGTCGGGTCCTTCGCTTTCACTGATTCCATCGGTATAGAGATACATGGAATCGTTCCCGAGCCGAACCTCACGGGAGGGAAACTCAACGTTGGGCAGCACGCCAAGCGGCGGTGCTTCTGCCGCAATCTCCTCGAAGCTACCGTCGCGCCGTCGCACCAGGGCCGGTTGGTGCCCGCCGTTCGCGATTTCGACGCTCTGACCGTCAGCGCTCAAGTACCCGGCGACAATGGTGACGAACATTCCCATGCTCGCGGTTTCACAGATTTCGTCATTGACCTTGCGAAGCAGTACGCCTGGGTCGGGGGCGGTCTTCGCCAGGCAGCGCAGCAGGCTGGTCGTCTTCGCCATAAGCAAGGCCGCATTCATCCCCTTGCCGGAAACATCGGCCAAGGTGAAATACACCCGGCCATCGTCAAGGCGCATGAAGTCGAAGAAATCGCCTGATACCTCGCGGGCCGGAATATTTAAGCCATGTACGGGGAAGTCCCCCACCTGGTTGTCAGGCAACAGACTTTCCTGGATCTGACGTGCCAGTTCGAGTTCCTTGCGCACCCGCTCCTGCTCGACCAATTCAGCGGCCATGCGCGCATTATGTATCGCCAGAGCGGCGGCCGACGCTACCGTCGTCGCCAACTGCATATCGTTCAAATCGAACAGCCC
Organism: Gammaproteobacteria bacterium; assembly: GCA_963662545.2. Classification (GTDB taxonomy): domain Bacteria; phylum Pseudomonadota; class Gammaproteobacteria; genus JAYYZW01. The sequence continues at coordinate 384,643 of CAXXLL010000002.1, read as the reverse complement.
GTCCTTACTGCGCTTGTTGAGCAATTCGAGTACACCGATGCATTTGCCCCGAACGGAGAGCGGCGCGCACAGGATCGATCGCGTCGCGAATCCAGTGTCTTCATCGACTGCGGCGGCAAAACTCGGGTTCGTCGAAACGTCGCGTACGATCTTCGATTCGTTGTGCTGTACCGTTTGCCCGACGATTCCCTGATCCGGATCGAGGCGCAGCCCCTTGATATTGACCGGGCCCGCACACTCCCTGCAAACCAGCGCCGAATCGTCCTCTTCGAGTAGAAAAATCGAAGCGGCTTCTGCGTTGAGATAAACCATGAAACGATCAATGGCGTGCTTGAGCGTTTCGTCGATGTCCAGCGAACTCGCAAAATCATGCGTGAGTTCAGCCAGAAATACGGCAGCCTCGTCCAGCCTGCCCGGCTCCAGGGCCTGTAGATCAAGTTCTGTCACGCGATATGCTTCCGTACGCAGTCGAGATAATCACGCTCGTTCGACACGGCCGCTGAACGGCCGGCCTGCCACAAGGCTTCAGCCAGACACTCCATTATCATGTGCTCAGTGCGGTGTACGTCATCGTTCAGGCTCGAGCGCAGGCGGTGGTAAAGTTCGATGATTCCCAGCGGCCGGTCGGATTGCAATTGCTCTTGCACGGCAACGTGCAGCCCCATATGAAGAAATGGATTGGTTCCGCCTTCTTCAGGGGTGTAATCGCGGTCCAGAGCCTGATCGGGAACTGACAGTATGGCGTGGTACTCCGCGTGCTCTTTAATGACCTGCGCAACGAGCGTTTCCAGGGGCTCGAGTTGCCGCTTTTCGGACATTTTCTGCCAAACGTGAAAGAAAAATCGCCGCGATTCGTCACGCGTCTCAACGAACATAGCTTAGGGGCTCATCCACGCCGTCAGGCACAAGCATACCGGTCTTTTTCCCGCCATTCACAGATATCGAATAACGAACACTCGCCGCACCGTGGGCTACGAGCCGAACACGTGTACCGGCCGTGCAGAATCAACCAGTGATGCGCGTTTAGGAGATACGGCTTCGGCACCGATTTAAGCAGTGATTTCTCGACCGCCAACGGCGTTTTCCCCGGCGCCAGCCGCGTGCGGTTGGCGACGCGAAAAATGTGGGTATCTACCGCGATCGCGGGCTCTCCGAAGGCGGTGTTCAATACTACGTTTGCCGTCTTTCGGCCAACGCCGGGAAGTGCTTCCAGTTCCCTGCGTTCGCGCGGCACGGATCCGCCATGGCGGTCGACGAGAATGGCGCAGGTCTTGATGATGTTCCTGGCTTTCGAGTTGAACAGCCCGATCGACCGGATATACGTCTTCAAGCCCTCGTCGCCCAGGCTCAACATGGACGCGGCATCCGGTGAAGCCGCGAAGAGCGCGGGTGTTGCCTTATTGACGCTGATGTCGGTCGCCTGCGCGGAAAGAATCACGGCGATCAGGAGCTGGAAATCGGAATCGTATTCGAGCTCCGTTCGAGGCGCGGGATCTTGCGCTTTGAGACGGCGGAAGAATTCTTCACGCTTGGCCTTGTTCAAGGCGCGGGGTCAGCCTCGGCGAGGGGAGACATGATTTGGCCGCCGGCCGGCTCAGAACGCCGCGCCGCATTGATTCCTGCAGCGATCAATCCTAATAAAATGAGCGCGCCCGCGGACGATCCGGCGATCGGCATCGCACCCAGGCTGGGCACCGCGCCAATCGTGGTCGCGGCGACATCGAGTAACAAGGTTCCGCTGGCGAGAATCTCGCGAATCGCGCCGAACATGACCAGCGAAATCCAGATGAAAGCCCCTTCAATCAACAACTCGAGGGTCGCTGCAGAGAGTGAAACACTTGTCCTGCGATGCTCTACGGAATCGAGGATAAGACAATTCGCCGCTATCAGCGCGAGATACACACCATAGGGCGCGACCATTTCGTAATATTTTGATATCAGCCACGCGCCCACTGCCGCGACGATAATCGACAATGCTAGCTGATACAAAAGCGGACGCAAAGTCGTGGCGAGGAGGTACCTGAGAGGCGGAACGGCGACGCCGGCGATGCACAGCACACAAGTGAAAAATCCACCGAAGATCACCCCGTCCATGACAGTATCGGTAATAGCCAGAAGCGGGCATAAACCCAACATTTTCGCGATGACCGGGTTGCGTTCGTAGCAGACCGCAACGCACCGACCACACGTTTCGCGCAATCCCACGCCTATTCGACCCCTCTTCTAGATTTGCTCTCGCTTGTGCTTGCCGCCGTCACCACCTCGTAGAATCGCAGCGCTCGAAATACCCCGTTCGTCACGGCGGTTTTAGTGATCGTAGCTCCGGTCACACCGTCGACCGCACCTTCGCCCGCCGCAACCCGCCACAGCGCGCCGTCTTCCCTCCCGTCGCGATCGATAAAGCTCGCCAGAAAGCGGGTGCCGGCAATCAAGCGTCCGCCGTATGAAGGTGTTTCGCTGTGCTCGGGGACGTCCACGCCGGTTACGCGGCCATCGGCACCCATGCCGACCATCACGCTCATCACGCCATTGTAGGCCTCGGGAACCGGCACTTGAATGGCATAAGCCACCACATCACTGCCCCGCAGCAGCGTCCAGTACTGCGCTTCGATCGAAGTCCCGAAAAGCACCTCATTCGATACGGTCTGGCGAGTGCCGATCGGATCGTTGTCGAATTCAGCGTTGATGACCCCTTCGATGCGTTTTAGCCAAGCTGCTTCCAGCGCTCGTTCGCGCGCAAGGTCGATTTTCACGCCTGCCAGGGACAGTAGTACACTCGATGCCGCCAGAACCACGACGAGGACGGCGCCGCCAACGATTTCTTTTTTAGCCCGCATCCTTCAAGGTATTCCGCCGCCCATAAGACAGGGGCCGAAAGATTCGATCGAGACCAGGCACTAAGGCGTTCATGATCAATACAGAGAAGGCGACCCCATCCGGGTAGGCGCCCCACACCCTGATGCAATAGATCAACAGACCGACGCCGAAACCGAATGCCAGCATCGCCCGCGGCGCGGCCGGACTCGAGACCGGATCGGTGGCAATGAAAAACGCGGCGGGCATCGCGGCGCCGGCAAACAAATGGAACAAAACCCCTGCCCGAAGTTCCGGGTCGAGTCCAGAGAAAATCAAGGCGGGCAGTGCGATTCCCACGATGACACCGGCGGCGATACGCCACGAGATGATGCGCAGGAAACACAACCATAAACCGCCGATCAAATAAGCGAAGTTGATCCATTCCCAGGACCGACCGGCAATGCGCCCGAACACCGCATCGCCCAGCATTTCAGAACGCATCACCATCAAGGCCGCCTGGGTGCGGCTGAAATCAAGCACTGTGGCGCCGGACACGGCGTCGGCGCTCGCCTGGGACGCGAAAATGTGGATCAAGGCCCCTAGCGGGCCGATGAAGTCGGCCTCCCCGCCGATCACGGGCCATTGGGTCCCAACCACGGGGAAACTCACCAGTACGAAGGCATACCCCGCCATGGCAGGATTGAATACGTTGCCGCCAATGCCACCGTAGATGTGCTTACCCACGATGACCGCGAACGCAACCCCCGCGATGGTGAACCAGAAAGGGGCGTACGGCGGAACGGCGATGGTAAAGAGTGCCGCGAGAACCAAAACGCTCAGGTCGTCAATGCCGTCGCGCCACGGTTTGCGCCGCAGTCGAAGTATCGCGATCTCAAGTGCAATGCCGACGAACGCCGCCAGGGCGAATTGGATCAGGATACCGAAGCCCATAAAAACGACGTGCAGTACGACAGCGGGAATCAGAGCCAGCAGAACGTAGCGCATGATCTGCGCGACCGACCGGCTCCCTTTTACAAAGGGTGAACTAGCGTGCTGTCCCACAATGAACCTTCATAATTCGCTTGTTCTCGCGTCGCGATACGGCGTTGCGACTCTGGCTGGATTGCGGATGCCATCCATGGCATCCGCCCTTCGGGCCCGCCGACTCGATTTAAATCAAGCCGCGATCGGCGCCATCCAGACCGGGCGGCGCCCCTGGCTTAGCGGTATACGCATTTCGATGCAGTCGGTCGGGCACACGGGTGTGCAGAGATCGCACCCCGTGCATAGATTCGCAATCACGGTATGCATTCTCCCGTTGGCGCCGACGATCGCATCGACCGGGCATACCCGGATGCATTTGGTGCACCCGATACACTCGCTTTCCACGATCTCGGCAACTAGCCTCGTAGGCAGGCTCCCGTCGCCGCCAGCGGCTCCCGGGTCGCGGCCCAGCATGGATGCCAGCGCGCGGCGCGTTGCATCCCCCCCTGGAGGACATAACGAAATTGACTCGTTCGCATAGACGATGGCCTCGGCGTAAGGCGCACATCCATCGTAGCCACACTTGCAACACTGGGTTTGCGGCAACAGCGCGTCGACCCGGCTGACGGTGCTGTCCGCCCCCGATACCCTGCCTGTCCGCACGGTATAGGCGAGCCAAACCGCGGCCAGGCCTGCCAGAATCGCAATCGCGAAGGTTAATAACATTGCAATTGGCCCGTCCTAGCCCGCATTAAAGAAACCTCTGAATAAGTCATCGTGCGTCTGAATGGTTCATGCAATGGTGCAGATACAAGGCACGAATCGCAGGCCATACCGGGATTAGGGCTAAGGTTCGTAACGTAAGGCTCCGCGATTTCATGGGCAAGGCAGATGGGCCATGACTTATTCAGAGGTTCCTTAAAGTGTTCGCATTCCCGTAAAACCGAACAGGGCAAGCGCGATGATACCTAGGGTGATCAGCGCGACCGGCGCGTCTCGAAACGGACTAGGGACGTCGGAGCCAAGCAAGCGCTCGCGCAATTGAGAGAACACGGCGAGTACCAAAGCGTAGCCGCAGGCCAGCGATAAAGCGTAGAGAGTTGCGCCGGCGGCGCCGGCGGCGGCATTGGCGGAAATCAGAACGATGCCCAGTAACGTGCAGTTGACGGCCATCAGCGGCACAGTGGCTTCCAGTAGACCATGAACCTTGCGCAGAAAGATTTCGAGCAGTTTCGCTGAATAGAATATTGAAATGAACAGTCCTGCTATTATCAGCGGTAACACGACGATCACATGGCTTTGCGTCGATGCGATCCAATAGCCGATTAAGGCGGCGGGGGGCGCCATGATGATCGTGACGGCACCCAATCCCAATGCAGCATCGAAGTTGCGGGATAGCGCCAGTGCAGGACACAGACCGATCAGATAGACCAGGATGATGTCGCCGGTCAGCCCCCCTGTCATCGTTCCGGCCACCTGATCTGGGCTACTTCACCCGCATGCCGGGCACGGCGCCGGTATCGGGTTCGAGGAGAAAGATGTCCTTTCCGCCGGGACCGGCGCCTAATACCATGCCCTGCGACACCCCGAACCGCATCTTGCGCGGCGCGAGATTCGCCACCATGACCACCTGACGCCCGATCAGGGTTTCCGGCTCATAGGCCTGCTTGATTCCGGCGAATACCTGCCTTTCCTCGCTGCCGACATCGAGTACCAACTGGATCAGTTTGTCTGCGCCCTCGACGTGGCGCGCGTCTTGTATCCGGGCAACGCGCAAATCGATACGCGCGAATTCTTCGATGCTGATCTCCGGCTCGAAAATGCCGCCGCCCGCTTCGGCATTTTCGTCGCCGGCTGCGTCTTGTTCTTTGCTCGCTTCAATCATCTGTCTGACTTTATCTCCATCGACGCGCTGCATCAGCGGTTTGAATTTTTGGATCCGCAGTTCGTCCGGTATGTTCTGCGCATCGGTCCAATCAAGCTCTGCGCCGCCGAGAAAGATTTCGGCGTTGCGGCAGGTAATCGGCAGTACGGGTTTCAGATACACCATCAAGATCCTGAAAAGGTAGATACCCATGCTGCAGACCTGCCGTAGTTCCGAGGCGCGCGATGTTTCCTTGGCGATGACCCACGGACGGCGTTTGTCGATGTACTGATTGGCGCTGTCGGCCAGCCCCATGATCTCACGCATGGCGCGGCCGTACTCCCGCGCTTCGTATTTGCGCGCGATCGAATCCGCCGCTTCCTGAAACTGCGCCAACAGCTCGGGTGCATCTATTTCGGCACTGAGTTCGCCGTCGAAACGCTTGCTCAGGAATCCCGCGCAGCGGCTGGCGATATTGACGACCTTGCCGACCATGTCCGCATTCACCCGCGCCTCGAAATCCTCGAGATTCAAATCGATGTCTTCGATGGCCGCATTCAATTTGGCGGCAAAGTAATAACGCAGATACTCCGGATTCAGGTGCTCCAGATAAGTACGGGCCGCAACAAAAGTGCCTCGCGCCTTGGACATCTTCGTCCCCTCGACGGTGAGAAAGCCATGAACAAAGACATTGGAAGGCAGCCTGAAATCCGCGCCGTACAGCATCGCCGGCCAGAACAGCGTGTGGAAATACATGATGTCCTTGCCGATGAAGTGGACCATCTCGGCTGTGCTGTCCTTGCCGCAAAAGGCCTCGAAATCCAAGCCTTTGCGCACGCACAGGTTCTTGAAGCTCGCGAGATACCCGATCGGAGCGTCTAGCCATACGTAGAAGAATTTACCTGGATGATCCGGTACCTCGAATCCGAAATACGGCGCGTCCCGTGATATGTCCCAGTCCTGTAATCCCACTTCGAACCATTCGCTCAGCTTGTTGACGACGCCTCGCTGCAGGTCATGATTAGCGAGCCAATCCTTCAGCATATTCTCGAAAGCACCCAGGGTGAAAAAGAGGTGCTCCGATTCCTTGAGCTCGGGCGTCACACCGCTCAAGGCCGACACGGGATCGAGCAAATCCGTCGGCGCGTAGGTAGCGCCGCAGACTTCACAGCTGTCGCCATATTGATCCGGTGATTTGCAGCGCGGACACGTGCCCCGAATGAAACGATCCGGCAGGAACATCTGTTTGAGCGGATCGAAAGCCTGCCGAATCGTGCGCTTTGAAATGAAGCCCTTATCGCGAAGGCGCGTGTAGATCAGTTCGGCGAACTCGCGATTTTCGTCCGTATGCGTCGAATAATAGTTGTCGAATTCGATGCCAAAGTCGTCGAAATCCCGGCGATGGCTCGCACCGACACGCTCGATGAGCTGCTCCGGCGTCACTCCTTCCTGCTCCGCTTTGAGCATGATCGGCGTGCCGTGAGCATCGTCGGCACACACGTAGTAACACTCGTGTCCCTGCATTTTCTGAAATCGGACCCAGATATCGGTCTGTATGTATTCGACCAGGTGGCCGATGTGTATCGGCCCATTGGCGTAGGGTAGCGCGCTGGTGACGAGAATTTTTCGCTTTTGCTCGGACATGGCGGTGGAACTGGACGCGGTTGCAGGGTTTATTGATGGGCTTGTGATTAGCAGCCTGTCGGACCCTTGAACTTCGAGGAGCGCAGTTTATCAGGCTGGTGGAAAACCTGGTTATTTGCCCGTCCGTCCCTGCTGATCAGCTGCCACCGGAGAAGACCCTGCGATGCCGTGTCAACCATCCGGGGTGTTTGCGGCTCCATCAAGGACATAACCGTTGCCGCTTCCTAAGGATAAGCAGCAGCGAGAGTCTCGACCGATGGTGTAAAATGCGATTCTGGAAAGGACACGAATTTATGAGTCAGACAGAAGATCGAATCACACAGGCACTTGCAGCCGAGGCGGACCCGTATCTGGGCATGGATCTGGTAGCTGCAAAGGCCATTACGGGAATCGAAGTCGAGGGATCGACGGCCACCGTCAAGGTCCTGCTCGGTTTTCCGCTCGACCGTTACCGACCAGAACTCGAACAACGCCTGCAAAAAGCCGTCGCAGGCATCGACGGCGTCGACATTCGATTCGAAATCTCCTCTCGCATCGTAGCGCGCGAGGTGCAGAAAGGAATCAAACCAATGCCGGAGGTCCGTAATATCATCGCGATCGCCTCCGGGAAGGGCGGGGTCGGCAAGTCGACCACTGCAACCAACCTGGCTCTCGCCTTGAAACAAGAGGGTGGCAAAGTCGGCGTGCTCGACGCCGACATTTACGGCCCGAGTCAGACGCGCATGCTCGCGAGTCACGGCCGGCCTGCAAGCCGGGACGGTAAATCCATGGAACCGCAGATCAGCTACGAACTGCAATCGATCTCGATGGGCAATCTCATCGAAGACGATACGCCCATGATCTGGCGCGGCCCGATGGTCACGGGCGCGCTGGAGCAGCTTCTCAACGATACCAATTGGCGTGATCTCGACTATCTGGTCGTCGACCTGCCGCCGGGTACCGGCGACATCCATTTAACGCTATGTCAGCGGATCCCGGTGAGCGGTGCGGTGATCGTCACTACACCGCAGGACATCGCGCTGCTCGACGCCCGGAAAGGGCTCAAGATGTTCGAAAAGGTCAACGTTCCGGTGCTCGGGATCGTCGAGAACATGAGCGTACATATCTGCAGTCAGTGCGGTCATGCGGAGCACGTGTTCGGCCAGGGCGGGGGCGAATCCATGGCGAAACAATACGGCATCGACCTGCTGGGCTCACTGCCGCTCGACATCGCGATTCGCGAAGGCGTCGATAACGGGCGCCCAACCGTCGCGATCGAGCCGGAATCCCAAATTGCGGAAACATACCGTCAGATCGCGCGCAAGATCGCGGCCCGGCTGGCGTTGCAGGCGCAGGACCATTCTGCAAAGTTTCCCAAAATAGTCATTCAAAACAATTGAACGAGACGGACGGGGAAGCTGTGAGGTGCCGGTAAAGTCCGATCGCTGGATCAAGCGAATGGCGGCATCGCACGGTCTGATTGAACCATTCGAACCACGGCAAGTTCGGAAAGTGGGTGACACCAAAGTCATCTCCTTTGGTACGTCGAGCTACGGCTACGATTTGCGTTGTGCACCGGAATTTAAGATCTTCACCAATATCAACACGACGATCGTCGATCCAAAAAATTTCGATCCTGCAAGTTTCGTCGATGTTAATGCGGACGTGTGTATTATTCCGCCGAATTCATTTGTGCTGGCGCGCACGATCGAGTATTTCCGCATTCCCCGCAACGTGCTCACGATCTGCCTCGGCAAATCCACCTATGCGCGCTGCGGAATCATCGTCAACGTGACGCCACTGGAGCCGGAGTGGGAAGGCCACGTCACGCTCGAATTCTCGAATACCACGCCTTTGCCCGCGAAGATCTATGCCAACGAAGGCGCCGCACAGGTGATATTTCTGGAATCCGACGAAGATTGTGAAGTGTCTTATAAGGATCGCGCCGGCAAGTACCAGGGACAAAGCGGCGTTACCCTGCCAAAAGCCTGACCTGGTGTAACCAGTTTGACCCTCTGGTTGTCAAGCGGCGTCTTCAGCGCCTTCAAGTCTCTCCTCCCTCAATACCTGCGATTGTTTGCGAACGATGTGTTGGATGAGCATGTCCCTGTCTTCTTCGCGAATTTCCTCGAACTCGATCGCAATCGCAAATCCGCCGCCATCGTTTTGTCTGCAATCCACCACGCGGCCGATCACCCGCATCGGGTGATTCGTCGGCAGCAGCACCATATCGATTGCGAGCCAGGCGCTCGAGGCGAGCGGCGTGGTAGCGATCAGCGCCATGCCCCCGCCGCTGAGATCAATCTGGGTCGGTTCGTGCTCGTGGTATTCGGATCCGCCCGAATGCGCACTCTCCAGTGACACGACACGTTCGAGCAAGGTTAATTTTCTATTGATGAGATCTAGGGCCTCAGCGACGAGCTTGCTTTCCCCACGTACAGCAGCGACGAGGTCATGCAGGCGCAGGTCGATGCCCAACAGGGCCGCGTGCAGATTTTCGACCTTAATCTCGTTGAGAAAGATGAATTTGCGCTCTTCGACGAGCATATCTTCCTGGATCACGCGATATTTGATTAAGGCCCGTTCTTGGATTCGGAAATACCGTCGACGTTCTGTTGTCATGGTCTTAGCTCCGCTTGAAGGTGGTGGTAAAAAAATGTTTTCCTGGCATTTCTTACCTCACTGCAACGATAATGCGGCGTCCGTTGCACTTCATTCATCAAGCACATATTTACTTGATGCTCCATTCGTTTGTGGTCGAAATAAAGGGCGCGGTCCATCGTCAGGCCTCACGCCCCTTCTATGCCTTTGCGTATCAGGTCGATACGGGATTCCGGTTGCTCGGGGACCGGTTCTTGCGCCGTGGATTCCGCCGGCTCGTCGAGGGCGCTTTCAGGCTCTTGCCGGGGTGACGCCCGGGCTTCGCGGGATTCCGGTGCGGCGTAGGCGGCCATCGCCTCCTCGACCGAGTCTAGCTCGAACTGACTCTGGCGTATCGTGACTTCGACGCGCCGGTTCTGGGTGCGATTCTCGGCCGTGTCGTTGGGCACCAATGGATGGGCATCACCGTGTCCTTCGACGACGAAGCGCGCCACGTCGAGCGTTCCGCTTTCCAGCAGCGCATGAACGACTGATACGGCTCGCGCCGAGGAAAGATCCCAGTTCGAGCGGTACAGCGATGTGCTGATTGGAATATCGTCGGTGTGGCCGGCGACCGCAATGGTGCCTTCTACGTCTTGCATGGCATCGCGCAGTTTTTCGAGCACCTGTTGAAACGCCGGATCGAACAGCGCCGTGCCCGACGGGAACGAACCTTTCTCCCGAATTCGAATGACGATGGAATCGGCTTGCGTCTCTATCTGGATCATGCCCTCTTCGATTTCGTTTTTGAGGGCCTCGACCAGGCGTTGCGCATCGGCTTCGGTTTCCTCGAACTGTTCGGGCTGGCCGCCGTCCATATCTTCGGGATCCTCTCCATCCGTCTCATTAACCAACGCGTCGGTGAATTCGAGGGTTTGCTTGTCTTCGTCGGTCGTCTGTTGCCGAATCTCATTGATAGCCCCTGGATCGGGCGCAGCCGCGCTGAACTCCTGGGCGATAATGCTCGTTCCCTTGGGTACCTCGATCGCCTTGATTTCCCGTTGCACGCCGAAGGCGAGCTTCATTGATCCCGCCACGGCCTTGAACTTCATGATGTCGAGTTCCGCGAAAGACAACAGCAATACGAAAAAGCACATCAGCAGCGACATGAGATCAGCGAAAGTCGTGATCCAAGCGCCTCCCGGTTCCTCCTGCTTACGAGGTTGATCTTCAATCATCCTGAGGTGCCTGGACCTCTTCGTTCGGAAGGTTGCGCTTCGAACTCGGGAGATAGGTTTTAAGAATTTCCTCAATCACCCGCGGATTCCGACCTTCCTGGATGCCCAGCAGGCTGTCGATGATCATCGATTTCACCATGCGTTCTTCGTCCGCTCGCAGCGCCAGTTTGTCGGCGATGGGTATCGCGAAGATATTGGCGATCATCGCGCCGTACAGCGTCGTCAACAGCGCTACCGCCATCGAAGGTCCGATCGAGGCGGGATCACTCATATTCGACAGCATCTGAACCAGGCCGATGAGCGTACCGATCATGCCCATCGCCGGTGCCGCGTCCCCGATCGATTTGAAGATCTTGCGTCCAATGTCGTGGCGATCGACTGCCGCACGCATGTCGGTCATCAGGGTCTGCTTGACCACGTCGGGCTCGTGACCATCGACCATCATCTGAATGCCCTTGGCCAGAAACGCGTTATCGGTTTCCTTGCCCTCCAGCGCGAGTAATCCGCCCTTGCGCGCCTCTTGCGCCATTTCGACGGTCAACTCGATGAGTTCCTCGGGCTTGTCGAGTTTAAATATGAACGCCCGCATGGCAACCTTGAACGCGCCCAGAAACTGGGGCAGGGTGAACTTCATCATGACCGCGCCGATGGTCCCGCCGACGACGATCATGATGGATGGAAAGTTGATGAATAGACCGATCTCGCCACCGGTAACGATCGCCGTGAGCACGATTCCGATGGCGCCAATCAAGCCTAAAAGGGTCGCCAGATCCACGTTTTTTCCTTTTTAACTATTTGAAACTAAAAGAAATTTCCTTAACCGCTTCCCATGATTCGTCGCGCGCGCGTCACGCTTGCCGGTCAAGCATTGATATCGGTGCTGGCGCGCCAAACTTTAGTTGAGAGAAACTTGGAAAAGGGCGGTCGCCGGGCGATTTTATTCGCCCGGAGGGAGCTCGAGATAACGGCATCGCCGTACGGAAATTCAGCCGGCCTCAGCACGCGCCTGCGGCGCCGTGCCCGAGACCAGGAATTTTGGATTGGAGAACGGCGGCACGGTCGTGCTGACGACTCAGGTCGCCGGTGCGCGTCCGTAGGATAGCTCGGACAGGAACCCCTAAACCGACTTATTCCGACTGATCGAAATCGAGTGCCACGGAATTGATGCAAAAACGCCTGGAGGTCGGTTCCGGCCCGTCGTCAAAAACATGGCCGAGATGCGCATCGCATTGCGCGCACACCACTTCGGTCCTGACCATGCCGTGGCTGTCGTCGTCGCGCAAGATCAATTGGCCGTCGTCGACGCCCCGCCAGAAACTCGGCCAACCGCTTCCAGAATCGAATTTATGCTCCGATTTGAAGAGTTCGGCAGCACAACACACGCAACGATATATCCCATCTTCCTTATTCGCGTCATAGCGGCCGGAGAAAGGCGGTTCGGTCCCCTGATGACGGCATACTGCAAAGGCTTCAGGCGAAAGGATTTCCCGCCATTCGTCCTCGGATTTCGTAATTTTGCTCATCAATGGGGTTATTATACGAACGTTTGAGGGCTAGTGAACACGCCATCGCGGGCGGTGACGGTCGCAGCCCAAAGCTAATAGGGTCAATCGGGAGATTAGATGTGAGGGTCGCACTGCTCGAAGACGATTTGGATCAAGCCGCGCTCTTCATGAATTGGTTGAAATCGGCCGGTCACAGTTGCGAGCATTTTGATAGCGGCAAGCCGTTTATCCGCAATATCAAGCACGACAGTTACGACGTTCTGATCCTCGACTGGATGGTCCCGGACATGGACGGATTCGAGGTCCTGCGCTGGGTCCGCGAGAACTTCGACTGGCCTATTCCAGTGATCTTCGTCACCGCCAAAGATCAAGAAGACGACATCGTGCGCGCTCTCGAAGAAGGCGCCGATGATTACGTGGTCAAGCCCGCGAAACAACGCGAGCTTCTGGCTCGCCTGACGGCCGTAGTCAGGCGCACGGCCGGCGTCGACGACAAGCAGTCGACGATAGAACAGGATCCGTTTCTCATCGATTTGGGTAACCACCAGATACAACGCGACGGTGAGCGCATCGAGGTGACGCAAAAGGAATACGAACTCATCGTCTTTCTATTCAGAAACGTGGGGCGTGTGCTGTCGAGAGGGCATATCCTCGAAAGCGTGTGGGGCCGTAATCCCGATATCAACACGCGCACGGTTGATACGCACGTGAGCCGTATCCGATCGAAACTCGCGCTGGCACCCGATACGGGCTGGAAACTCTCCTCGATCTACCAGCATGGTTACCGCCTGGAGAAAGTGGCGACCGGTTGACGATCATCGTCTGTTTATTTCATCTCTATCGAAATAACATTTTCGATTAGTTTATTCTATTTAAGAGGCGAAAAAATGCTCGGTGTCGCCCTGGGGATTGGGGGAGGGAGGATCGGGCGTCCACCGAGCGCGTCAAGAGCATTGGGAGGTATCCTTGACTTAGTCTCAGTGTAGTCGCTCATCGCGGTTTTCGCTGTGACTCCATTCACATTATGAAGCGCCAGCCACGTCGGATTCAGCTTTCGTGCGGAAGAATGTCGGTTCAGCCGCCGGTTGCTTCCCATAGACGGGCAGCACCCCGTACACCGCTGCTGTCGCCGTGGATCGCACGGCGTACCCGCGTGGTCACGGCATCCGAAAAAACGTAATCCGGCAACAAGCGCTCGACGTTTTCGGACAGCGACGGAATGTTCGACAGGCCGCCCCCGACCACGACCGTGTCCGGATCGAGCACGTTGATCACGGTAGCCACCGCATGGGTGAATTGACGCGCGTAGTCGGTGAGCGCCGCGCAGGCCGTCGCGTCGCCACGAGCAGCTAGATCGACGATCGCCTCCACAGTAGCGGACGGGCCCCCGCCGCGCTCACGGTAGCTCCGCGCAAGCCCCGGACCGGACAGATAGGTTTCGATGCAATCCTGTCGCCCGCAATAGCATGCGCGCCCCCCGCTTTCGATACCCATCCACGGCGCCGGATTGTGACCCCACTCGCCGCCGATCGCGTTGGCTCCACGGATGAGGGCACCGTTCGCGTAAATGCCACCGCCGGTCCCCGTCCCGACGATGACCCCAAATGCAACCGCGTCTCCCGTCGCCGCCCCGTCGTAAACTTCCGAGATGACCAGGCAGTTTGCATCGTTCTCCGCGCGCACTTCCCGGTCCAGGCGCTCCTCCAGATCACCTACGAAGGGCTTGTCGATGAGACACACGGTATTGGCGTTCTTCACCCTTCCCGTCGCGGGAGAAATTGCACCCGGCATCGACAGACCGACCGAACACCGCGTCCCAAGATCCGATTCCATGCCGATGACGAGATCGGTAATGGCCGAACAGATGTCCGGATAATCGCGCGGCGTGAGGACGCGGCGCCGTTCGACGAATCGGTCGCCGTCGCTCAACACGGCGCCCTCAATTTTGGTTCCGCCGAGGTCAATTCCAATCCGCATGTTGGCCCTCGTTTAAATTCCGCATATTAATGCTCGCCGCCGTTCGTTCAGATTGCCACACGCTTTTTGGCACCGTCGTGTGGGCTACTGTAGAATTTCACCTATTCCTCGTAACCGAGTCTAGGTCGACAGTCCCGCCATGACCGCAGAAAACGGCCTTACGCGCCGAAAATCAATCCCGGTACGCATCGGTGACATCGTTGTCGGCGGCGATGGGCCCATCGTCGTACAGTCGATGACGAATACCGATACCGAGGACGCCGTCGCTACCGCCAAACAGGTACAAGCGCTCGCCGCGGCGGGCTCCGAGCTCGTGCGGATCACGGTAAATACCGAGAAGGCGGCCCGCCAGGTCATCCGAATTCGCGAATTGCTGGACGCGATGGGAAGCAAAGTTCCGTTGGTGGGCGATTTTCACTATAACGGACACACTTTGCTCACCAAGTATCCGGACTGCGCCGATGCACTCGACAAATACCGTATCAACCCGGGAAACGTCGGATTTGGACGTAAAAAGGACGCGCGATTCGCTACCATGATCGAAGCCGCGATCGAACGTAACAAGCCGGTCCGTATCGGCGTGAACTGGGGCAGCCTCGATCCAACCCTCCTCGCCAACATGATGGACGCCAATGCGGCGCTGCCCGAACCGCGGGATGCCAGGGAAGTGACCCGCGATGCCCTGATTACCTCCGCCCTGAACAGCGCGGCCAAGGCCGAGGAAATAGGGCTCGCCCGGAACCGCATCATCCTGTCGTGCAAGGTCAGCGGCGTTCAGGATCTCATCGTCGTGTACACGGAACTCGCGGCGCGCTGCGACTACGCGCTCCATCTCGGGCTAACGGAAGCGGGTATGGGTTCGAAAGGCATCGTCGCTTCCGCCGCCGCCATGGGTATCCTTTTGCAACAGGGGATTGGCGACACGATCCGAGTTTCCCTCACGCCCGATCCGGGCGGGGACCGAACCCGGGAGGTCATCGTCGCCCAGGAATTGTTGCAGACGATGGGCCTCAGATCGTTCACGCCGCTGGTTATCGCATGTCCCGGTTGCGGACGAACGACGAGTACCGTTTTCCAGGAACTTGCAGGCGATATCCAGGCCTATGTACGAATGCAAATGCCCGCCTGGCGCGAACGCTACCCGGGCGTGGAAGATATGAACCTGGCCGTCATGGGCTGCGTCGTGAACGGCCCCGGAGAAAGCAAACACGCAAATATCGGGATCAGTCTGCCCGGCACGGGCGAAGTACCGTCCGCGCCCGTATTCATCGACGGCGAAAAAACTGTCACCCTGCGTGGCGACGACATCGCCGAAGAATTCAAGCGTATTCTCGATGACTACGTGCAATCGCGATACGGGGACGAAACACAGGCGCCGACTCGAACAGACCTTCCCACCGCGTGAATCCGCTTGACCACCCCGCATCGGCCCCGACGGTGTGCTGCTTTTTCCTGCCCGGGTCGAACCAGCGCAGCTAGAGGACTAGCAGTCTGTATGGCATACGATTCCCTATGCCATACAGGCTTCTAGCCCCGCGATCATGCCATCTGCATTGGCAACGCTGACGCAAGCTTTCTGGGGGATTTGCTGTTTCCGTCTAGCGCCGCAAGATATTCCCCGCACCCCGGCCCTGCTTGGCCTTACGACCCTCTCCAACCTCGTTTTGAGCACGGCCATTAATCAACTCAAGTTGCCTTTGGGATCCTCGATCCTGGTCGCGCTGCTTGAAGTGTTCGTGCTGGTCGGTCTCACCGCCGCATTGCTGTTTTCTTTCGCGCGGGTAGCACGCACGGTACAGACCCTGACCGCGCTAATGGGTACCGGGACACTGATCGGAAGTTGCGTGCTGGTGTTGCTTCTATTGTTTCCGGCACTACCTCAGCCGGTGCGCGTTGTCATTTTTCTGTGGAACCTGTTCGTCATGGCTCACATATTGAGACACGCACTCGACACGCGGTTCATCATCGGCTTCTTCATCTCTTTCGGCTACGCGATCTTTTTAATTCAGTTGGTTATCTTCATCGATCGCCTTTTGCGGGCGGCAGTCTGATGCATTTGCATATCCTAGGAATCGGCGGCACTTTCATGGGGGGGCTGGCGAGGCTCGCCATCGACAGCG
The DNA here is from genome assembly GCA_963662545.2 of Gammaproteobacteria bacterium. Lineage (GTDB taxonomy): Bacteria > Pseudomonadota > Gammaproteobacteria > JAYYZW01. Next base: position 367,956 of record CAXXLL010000002.1, on the reverse strand, counting down.
GGCACCGCGTGACAGGCTCGGATGCTGATCTTTATCCGCCGATGAGCACGCAACTCGAATCCCTCGGCGTCGAGGTGCACGATGGCTATGGTGCTAAAGCCTTGACGCCAAAACCCGACCTGGTGATCGTCGGGAATGCCGTATCGCGAGGTAACCCCGCGGTCGAATACTTATTAAGCGCCGGGCTCGAGTACGTGTCCGGCCCCGCTTGGTTGAAGAACAACGTACTGCGCGGACGACACGTCATCGCGGTTGCCGGCACGCACGGCAAGACGACCGTTGCCAGTCTCGTCAGCTGGATACTCGAATACGCCGGCCTTGCACCGGGGTTTCTCGTCGGGGGCGTCGTCGAGAACTTCGGCCTCTCCGCGCGTCTCGGCGCAGGTGACTTATTCGTCATTGAGGCCGACGAATACGACACTGCGTTCTTCGACAAGCGCTCAAAATTCGTCCACTACCTACCGCGTACTTTGATCATCAATAATCTCGAGTTCGATCACGCTGACATATTTGCCGACCTCGGCGCGATTCAAACGCAGTTCCACCATCTGATCCGTACTCTGCCACGGGAGGCATTGATCGTCCGACGCTGTCCGGACGAGGCGATCGACGATGTCCTCGAAATGGGGTGTTGGTCGCGAACCATGACTTTCGGCAAGGAGCCGGCGTGCCAATGGCGATTGAATTTCGATTCGAATGCCGCCGATTCGCTGGGGATCATCCCGCCGGGCGGTCGCGAGTTCCGGACCCACTCACCCCTGCTCGGCCAACACAACGCCTTGAATACGCTCGCAGCCATCTGTGCGGTCAGCGACGCCGGCTTGAGCTGCGAGAAGGCCCTGGCGGCATTGCCGTCATTCAAGAACGTCAAGCGGCGCCTCGAGCTTAAGGGAATACGCCGAGGCGTGCGGGTATTCGACGATTTCGCACATCATCCGACGGCGATCGCTGCAACCATAGAAGCGCTGCGTACGTCTTCAGCAGATGGGCGCATCATCGCGGTGATGGAACCGCGCTCCAATACCATGCGAATGGGCGTCCACCGGGAAAGCCTGGTGAGCGCGCTCGAAAGCGCCGACCAGATCGCAGTGTTTGTCGGCGATAAACTGGACTGGGATATCGAACGGGTGCTGGGAGTGGTTCCCCATTGCCGCGTTTACGGGGAAACCGCTACGCTTGCCACCGATATCGCTGCGCTGGCGCGTGCGGGCGATCAAATCTTAATCATGAGCAACGGCGCATTTGATAATATCCACGACCGCATCCTCGAGGCCCTGGACGAGACACCGTGAGCGATACGCTACCCCCGGAGCTGCGCGACCCGATTCCCTTGTTTCCGCTCGAAACAGTCCTCTACCCGGCCGGGTTACTGCCATTGAGGATATTCGAGCCGCGCTACCTCGACATGGTCAGCGAATCGCTGAGAAACGAAAAGCCTTTCGGCATCGTGCCGATCAAATATGGCCGCGAAGTCGGGGCAACGCCCCATTTCTACCGCGTCGGTACCATCGCCACCATCGAATCATGGGATCAAGGCGAGGACGGTTTGCTTAACATCCAGGTTTCCGGCGGCAGCTTGTTTCGCGTCACCAACCACAGTATCCGCGTCAATCGGCTGCTGATCGGCGACATCGACTACCTGGACGAACCGGTCGACGCCGTGATCCCAAAGGAATTCGAATATCTGGGCGGTTTGCTTGAGGAATTATACGAAAACAAGCTCGAGCACGGCCCCTATAAAGGCTGGCACATGGACAGCGCACTGTGGGTGGGTCATCGGCTCGCCGAGGTGCTCCCGCTGGACATTTCCGACAAGGTGGACATTCTCAAAACAGTCGCCGGAATAGATAAATTGTCGCGCATTGACGCGTATCTAAGGCAACGAAAGAAAAACCTCCCGGGATCCGCCGGTTAATCAGCGATACGGACTTCGTTACGCGTGTTGAAGACATGCGGTATTTGTGCGACTTTTAGCTTAACGCTGGATATCACTCACGCATCCTTGCGTAAATGAAAAAAATAACGAGGTTACGCCAGCCGGCTACAGCGCCGGCCTTGCTCGCGCTCGCGCTGCTCACGGCGTTGACGGGCGGTATTGCTGAGGCCCGCGTGCTCGATGAGCGTGCCGGCAATTTCCAGTGGCGATTGTGCCCTGCCGAGCGCTTCATCCCGATCCGACCCGGATATACCGAAGATTCCGCCGATCCCGAAAGTACTGAAATCCGAGCCGACAGTACGCGCCTCGTGAAGGAAGGCCTTTCCCAGTTCAGCGGTGACGTAGAGGTCGTCCAGGGCGATCGCGCCCTGCGTGCCGAAGTGATCACTTACGACAACGACACCGGCGTATTTCAAGCCGAAGGACGCGCCCACATCTGGGAGTCGAGTATCATCTGGGCGGGCACGCGGGCGACCTACGATCTCAATAGCGAAGTATCGGTGCTGGATGAGGGCCGCTACTGGATACTCGGTGGCCGCGGCCGCGGTAATGCCGAACGACTTATCAACGATCGTAAAGCCGATGTCACCCTGCTCGAAGGCGTCGATTATTCGACCTGCCCGCTTTCCGACGAAGCCTGGCGTATATCGGCAAGCTCCATCAAGCTTAATCACGAATCAGACCGGGGTTCCGCCCGCAACGCTGTGCTTCGAGTTAAGAACATACCGGTTTTCTATTTTCCGTACGTCAACTTTCCGATCAGCGACAAACGCAAGACCGGATTCCTGGCGCCCTCTTATGGTTCGTCGAACGAGTCTGGTTTCGACGCGAGAGTCCCCTACTACTGGAACATTGCTCCGCATCAGGATGCGACCATTACGCCGCGGATCATGGCCGACCGCGGCGCCATGCTCGGCGGTCAATACCGCTATCTGCAGCCTAGCTTCGCGGGACAGATCGAATTCGAATACTTGCCTAGCGATGATTTGCGCAATGACGATGATCGATCTCTTCTTGCATTCAGACATCGGCATTCATTCCTGAACAATCGCGGCCGCGCGAACGTCATTTTCAATAATGTCTCCGACGATCGATATTTCAGTGATTTCGGTAACAATCTCAGCATCACCAGCCAGCGATTCCTCGACCGTCGGATTACGCTCAGTTACAGCCAGAGCCGGTTCTCCGGCTATGTTCTCGTGCAGGACTACCAGACGGTAGACGAAACGATCCCTTCCACATCGGAACCTTATGCACGCCTTCCGCAATTCGTTCTCAGAGCCTCGGCGCCGGCCAACCAATATCTAATAAACGCTTCCGTGCTCGCGGAAACTACTTATTTCGATCGCAACGACAGTGTCACCGGCGGGCGCATCGATCTGGAACCCCAGATAAATCGCGTGTTCAGAACGAACTACATGTCCTTCACTCCGCGCCTGGCACTTCGTCATACGGAGTACCTTCTCGACGATCCGCGTGACGTTTTTGACGATCGCGAATCGCGCACGGTCCCCATATTCAGTGTAGATACACGGCTATTTCTCGAACGGCAGTTCTCGTTGTTCGGTAAATCGCAACTGCAAACGCTGGAACCGCGCATCTTTTATCTCTTGATTCCGCACGTCGGTCAGGACGACATACCGCGGTTCGACGGCGGCAGGTTCGATATTTCGTTTCAGAATCTTTTTCGGTACAACCGGTTTTCCGGGCGTGATCGCGTCGGCGACGCAAACCAGGTCGCGCTGGCCGTGACGACCCGTGCACTCGATGCCGAAAATGGCCGTGAGACTTTCCGATTCAGCCTCGGCCAGACTTTCTTCTTCCGTGATCGCGAAGTGACCCTGCCGGGCGGGTTCGAAGAGCGAGACAGTCAGTCGGAGATCATCGCCGAAGCGGCGACCAGCCTCATCGGCGACTGGAGCGCCCGTGGAACGATTCAGTGGGATCCCGACGAACCCGAGACGGAAAAGCTGGCGATCATGCTCCGCTACCGGCCGAACCTCGAAACCGTATTGAACTTGAGGTACCGGTTTCGTCGCGCGGTGACCGATATCGAACAGACGGACGTATCAATACGCTGGCCGCTGACCGATCGGCTGGCCATGGTCGGCCGCTGGAACTATTCCCTGCAGGAAAACCGCTCGCTCGAAACGATTTGGGGACTTGAGTATGAAAGCTGTTGTTGGGGCGCACGCCTGATCGGCCGGCGCTTTTTGCGTAACACGCAGGGCGAGTTTGAAAACGGCTTCTTCATGCAGGTCCACTTTCGTGGTCTCGGCGGATTCGGGCAGGACGCGACTGCGCTTTTACGGCGCGGGATCCCCGGATACGTGGATCCTTTCGACTGAGCCGGCACCCAGGAGTCAGGCACGACCCAAGGCCGATTTGGCGATGATAATTCTTCAAGTCTGGCGCAATGAGGTACAATTTGCGCCTCGTTTTAAAGCCCTAGCGCTCGTCTAAAAAATATCCGCGTGTGCGCCGCGCTCGGCGGATTTAAGATAAATCTGCTACGCCTTGGAATACGATGTTTGTAAAATCGCCGTACTGCCCATGAACTGGCTCCCGGGCCTTGCTGCCGGTATTTTCGCGGCGGCCGCAGTTAACGCAACGGAACTCGACCGGATCCTCGCCGTAGTCGATGAAGATGTCGTCATGCAGAGCGAGCTTGAGGAGCAAATGCTCCGCGTCCGGCTTCAGTTGCGTAATCAGGGAACCCAGACGCCGCCGACCTCCATCCTCGAAAGGCAGGTCATGGAGCGTCTGGTATTGGAGAAAATCCAGTTGCAGCTGGCCGACCGCATCGGTGTGGAAGTCGAAGAAAACTCCCTCGATCATGCGATTTTGGATATCGCCAGGCGCAATGAACTATCCCTGGAACAATTCCGCGAGATTCTGGAATCCGACGGCCATCAGTTCGACTACTTCCGCGAGCAGATTCGCCAGGAAATCGTCATGGCTAAGCTGCGCAAAGAGGAAGTCGACAACCGCGTAAAGGTGCGCGAGCAGGAGATCGAAAATTTTCTGTCCAACGAAAACAACGAGGAGGACAACGCTCTCGAATACCTCCTGTCTCATATTCTCATCACGACGCCCGTCGGTGCGGGCGACGATGAGCTTAGGGCGCTGAGGAATAAGGCCAAAGACATCTTGGACCGCCTCGACGCCGGCGAGGATTTCGGCGCACTTGCTATCGCTGTATCCGACGGCCAAACGGCGCTGGACAAGGGCGACCTCGGCTGGCGCAAGGGTGAGGAAATACCGACTCTTTTCGCCGATTCCGTCAGTACAATGGAGATCGGCGAAGTCAGCGGTATCATTACCAGTCCAAGCGGTTTTCATATCGTCAAACTCGTCGATCAACGCACCGGCGAGAAAATCATGGTCGAGCAGCATAAGGTTCGGCACATCCTCATCAAGCCGAACGAATTACTACCAGAGACCCAGGTGTTCAGGAGAATCTCGCAAATCCGGCTGCGGCTGGACGGCGGCGCCAATTTCGCGCAATTGGCACAGAGGAATTCCGACGACAGGAAATCTGCATTGGAAGGCGGCGATCTCGGATGGGTCAGCAAGGGCAATATGGTCCCTCAATTCGAGGAAGCGATGCTCGCGGCACGAATCGGCGAGATCAGCCAGCCTTTCCGCACCGAGTTCGGCTTTCATATCCTTCAAGTCCAGGATCGGCGCGAAATTGACGGCACCAAAGAGTTCAAACGCGATCGGGCGCGCCGTGTGATTCGTAAGCGTAAAACCGACGAAAAGCGCGAGTCCTGGTTGCGTCGCCTGCGCGACGAGGCGTATGTCGAATACCGCATCGACGAATAAGTTCACGCCTCCTCGAATAGCGCTAACACCTGGGGAACCTGCGGGTATCGGACCTGATCTCGCACTTCTGTGCGCGTCAAAACCGAACGGGGCCCGCACGATTTGTTTTGCCGATCCTGAGCTGATACGAAATAGGGCCGGCCAGCTCGGTCTCGATATCGAAATCGTCGAGGTGTCGGGCGCCGGTGAGTACGACGATACGGCGAGCGGCGTCATACACGTGGTTCCGATCGGCACCGCGGTCCCGTCCCGACCCGGTCAACTCGACGCTCGAAACGCCCGCTACGTACTCAATTGCCTGGACGCCGCAATGGACAGCTGTCTGGCGGGGAGCGCCGACGCTCTGGTCACAGGCCCCGTGCAGAAATCGATTATCAATGAGGCCGGCATTCCGTTTTCTGGTCACACCGAATATCTGGCCGAGCGACTGGGCGTACCCGTCCCCGTCATGATGCTGGTCGCCGGCACGTTCCGAGTGGCGCTCGTCACCACCCACCTGCCCTTGCGAAAGGTCGCCACCGCAGTGACTAAACCGCGGCTCAACGCGGTCCTCGATGTCCTCGAGCACGATTTGAAGCGCCGGTTCGGTATCGCTGAGCCGCGCCTGTGCGTCTGCGGACTCAATCCGCACGCCGGTGAGGACGGCTACCTCGGCACCGAAGAAGCCGAGGTGATCCGCCCGGCCGTTCAGGCACGTCGCGAACAGGGATGGTCGATCACCGGTCCCGTGCCCGCCGATACCGCATTCACGGCTTCGAATCGCGCGGATTTCGACACGATCGTCGCCATGTACCATGATCAAGGCCTCACGGCGCTCAAGGCCGTCGGGTTTGGCGATGCGGTGAACGTGACCCTGGGGCTGCCCTTCATTCGTACGTCCGTCGATCACGGTACCGCGCTTGCTCTGGCGGGCACTGGCAAAGCGCATGCCGGCAGTCTCTGCGCGGCCATCGAACTCGCCGCTACCCTTACGCGGACCCGGATTTACGATGCCTGCACCTAAAGCCCACACATAGATGGAATCTCAGAGCTCGCACTGATCCGCAGACGGTTTAGAACGGCACAGTAAAATAAAACCACAGAGACCACAAAGAAAACCAATATATTTGTGACCTGTAAACGGTCTTTTTTCTCTTTGCTCTGTGTCCTCTGTGATCTCTATGGTTCATTGCGACCGTATTTGGGAACTGGGGGCTTAAGAACTGACCTATGAAAGCCCACATTACGCGCAAGCGGTTTGGCCAACATTTCCTCGTGGATTCTTTCGTCATCGACGAAATCGTCAATCTCGTCTCCCCGACCTCGACTGATCGCGTACTCGAAATCGGGCCGGGCGGCGGTGTGCTGACCGAGCACCTGCTCGCCTCGGGGGCGGAGCTACTGGCTGTCGAAATCGACCGGCAGCTCGCGGCACGGCTCGAAGAACGATTTGCAGGCGCAACCGGCTTCACCCTGCATACCGGCGACATCCTCCGATTCGACTTCAAACAGCTCGGTGGACGAGCGCGCGCCTGGAAGGTCTGCGGTAACCTCCCCTACAATATTTCGACACCGCTGATCACGCGCTTGCTCGAGCACGCCGACTTGTTCAGCTGCATGATCCTGATGCTGCAAAAAGAAGTCGCCGAGCGACTCTGCGCAGAACCCGGAACCAAGGCTTATGGTCGCCTCAGTGTCATCATCCAGCACCGCTGCGACGTGATCCGGCACCTGGACATCGGTCCCGAAAGCTTTCAGCCGCCGCCCAGGGTAGACTCTGCCGTCATAGAGATTCGGCCCCGTGAAGACCCCGGCGATGCAGAATTCGACCGGTGCCTGGCTGAACTCCTACGCACGGCGTTTTCCGCCCGGCGCAAGACCCTGGCCAATACGCTCGCCGGGCATGTCAGCGCCCCGGACTTCGCACGGTGCGGGATCGACCCGGGCTCACGTGCGGAAAAGCTATCGGTCGAAAATTTCGTCTGCCTCGCCCAGATCATCTACCAGCGAAAACCGCACGGCGCTTAGGGAACCTCTGAAAAAGTTATGGTGCGGGTGAATGGTGCATGAAATCGTGCCGATCAAGGCACGAATCGCAGACCTGAGCGGGGACTAGGGCTAAGATTCGTAACGTAAGGCTCCGCGATTTCAGGAGTAACGCAGGTGTGCCATAACTTATGCAGAGTTCCTCAGCCGGTGAATCGAATACAGGGGCTCAACCAGACACGGCAACTGGCTGATATCAAGTCGCGCCGCAGGTCGGCCCGCATTACTCACAGTGTCTGTGGATAAGCTTGTGGAGCAAAGGTGTGCCAGAGACGAAATTCGGCACCTTTGCCAACGTGCGCGTTAGATCGGCCAAGAAATAACCAGCTCTATGATTGCTGCTGGATAACAAGCAGTTACACGAGTTATTGGGACTGGAATGGGGGAAACCAACGCTAACTGCCGATGTCTGTGACCAGCGCCGATTTACATGTGCATAAAGCGCCCGCGAATAGCGCCTTTTCAGGCGTAAACCCCTGGTTTTTTGAGAAAAATTCGCCCTGACTTCGCAGCTTGTCCCAAAAATCCGCATCCTGTTGAGAGCCCCACGCTAAGGAACCTCTGAATACGTCATGGTGCGTCTGAATCGTTCATGCAATGGTGCAGATCAAGGCACGAATCGCCGGCCATAACGGGGACTATGGCTAAGGTTCGTAACGTAAGGCTCCGCCATTTCATGGGCAAGGCAGATGGGCCATGATTTATGCAGAGGTTCCCTAAAGGTATTGGCCGTCATCGCATGGTTTCAAGATTCATTTCCATCCTCGGCGGGATCACGGAATACGCCGGCCGCTTAACGACCGGTTTAGTGGTCGTGCTGGTCGGCGTCACCGTATACGACGTCGCTATGCGCTATGTGTTCAGGCAAGGGTCGGTCGCTCTACAGGAGCTCGAATGGCACCTGTTTTCAGCAATATTTCTACTGGGCGCCGCCTATACCCTGAAATATGACGGACATGTGCGGGTCGACGTTTTATACCGCAGCAGGCGTGTAAGCGATGAACTGCGCCGCGCCATCGATATAACCGGAATCGTACTGTTCCTCATGCCTTTCTGCGCCCTGGTGGTGTGGGCTTCCATTCCGTTTGTATACGACGCCTGGGCCCACGGCGAGATATCGCCGGATCCCGGCGGTCTGACCCAGCGCTGGGCCGTCAAAGCCTTCATCCCGGTGGGTTTCTCTTTACTCTTCCTGCAAGGTCTTGCCGATCTGTGCCGCTTGATCGCGAACCCGAAAGCGGGCGACTGACCCGTGGAAATATGGGCCATCGTGATGTTTGTAGCCGTAATCGGTGCGCTGCTGATGGGCTACCCCGTCGCGTTCACCCTCGGGGCGGTAGCCATGCTGTTTGGCGGCGCGGCGCTGGGGCTCGAATTCTTCGACCTCCTCCCGCTACGCATCTGGGGCATCATGACCAATTTCACCTTGCTCGCGGTGCCCTTGTTTATCTTCATGGGTGTCGTGCTCGAAAAATCTGGACTGGCCGAGGAACTGCTCGAAACCATGGCCATGCTCTGCGGAAGACTGCGCGGCGGCCTTGCATTCGCAGTCGTCATCGTTGGGGCCTTGCTCGCCGCGACGACTGGCGTGGTCGGCGCCACGGTCGTGACCATGGGCGTGATCGCCCTACCGGCGATGCTCAAGCACCATTACGACACCTCGCTCGCCGCCGGTACGATCGCCGCGTCCGGAACGCTCGGTCAGGTGATTCCACCGAGCATCGTATTGATCCTGCTCGCGGACGTGATGGGGGTTCCAATCGGGCGCCTGTTCATGGCTGCGGTCATCCCCGGGATGGTCTTGATCCTGCTTTATTTAATCTACATCGCCTGGCGGGCCTGGTCCTCGCCCCACACGGCGCCTCCCGTCGGCACCGTTGGCGAGAGCGGGCTGCTCGGGCGCGTATTGAAATCCCTGATCCCGCCGTTCGCCTTGATCGTGGCGGTACTCGGGTCGATCTTTTTCGGGATCGCCTCGCCAACGGAGTCAGCCGCGATCGGTGGGGCCGGAGCCATGTTGCTCGCCGCGGCACACCGCCGCCTCGATCGCCACAATCTGTATCAGGCGGCTTTACAAACCATGAAATTGACGAGCATGGTTTTTTTGATACTGGTTGGTGCAACCGCTTTCGGTCTCGTATTCAAGGGTCTCGGCGGCGACGGTCTTGTCGGGTCTTTTTTTGTCGGTTTACCCGGCGGGACTTTCACGTTCGTACTGCTGAGCATGGTGTTGATCTTCGTGCTCGGATTCTTTCTAGATTTCGTCGAGATCTGTTTCATCGTCGTACCGATTCTTGAACCGATCGCGCGTAGTATGGGGGTGGATCTACTCTGGTTCGCCTTGTTGATCGCGGTAAATCTGCAAACGTCATTTCTAACCCCGCCCTTTGGATTTTCACTTTTCTATCTGAAAGCGGTCGCCCCGGAAAGCGTACGCATTACCGATATTTACCGGGGGATCATGCCTTTCGTCGGGATCCAGGTCGTGACCGTTGCAGCGATTGTGGCCTTCCCAGATCTTGCTTCGTGGCTGCCGGACATCATGGACCGGTGGCACGGCCTGCCTTGAACCTAAGGAACCGTTGAATAAGTCATGGCCCATCTGCCTTGCCCATGAAATCGCGGAGCCTTAACCGACGAACCTTAGCCCTAATCCCCGTTATGGCCTGCGATTCGTGCCTTGACCTGCACCATTGCATGAACCATTCAGACCCACCATGAACCCTTCAGAGGTTCCCTAAGATCAGTTTCGCCCTAGCGTTTCGAAAAGTCACCGCCGCGCTGGGTTTTTCACTAAGCTGCCAGCGATGCCCGAATTTGAGCGATCACTGCCGCGGTTTCAGGCCTGACGCCATACCAGGCAAGAAAAGCCTCGGCTGCCTGCTCGACCAGCATGCCGAGCCCATCGAATGCGTGCGCGACTCCCGCGGCCCGCGCCCAAGTCTCGAACACCGTCGGTTCGTTCGCATACATCATGTCGTAGCACACTGTTCCGGAATGCACGCAGCGTTTAGAGATCGCAGGCAGTTCACCCTGGAGACTGAGAGAAGTCGCATTGACGACGATGTCGAAGGGCTCGGCTAAATCGGCCCCCCAGGGCAAGGTTTCGATCGTCGCGCGGTGTGCGAACGCCTTGGCAATCGCCGTCGCCTTGTGTTCCGTTCGATTCGTGATGACAAGTGCCGCAGGCGCAGCGGCGGCCAGGGCCGGCACGACCGCGCGGGCAGCGCCCCCCGCGCCGATCAGTAATAGTCGCTTTCCTACGAGCGCAATGCCTTGATTGAATTCGAGATCGCGCATGAGCCCGCTGCCGTCGGTGTTGTCGGCGACGACAGCGCCATTTTCGTCGAACCAGAGCGTATTTGCGGCGCCCGCCTCCTCCGCCCGTTCCATTCGCCGCTCAGTTAGCGCAAAGGCCTCTTGCTTCAGTGGCACCGTTACGTTCATGCCCCGCCCGCCGACGCCACGAAATTCGGTGACGGCGGCTGCTAGCTGGCCGGGTAAAACCTCCACCCGGTCGTAAACCAGTTCGCGGCCTGTCTGGGCGGCAAAAGCCGCGTGGATCAACGGCGATTTACTGTGTTCGATCGGGCTCCCGATCACGCAGAAATAGTCGGCGTCAGATTCGCGGCTTGAGAACCATCGGGACACTGCGGATTAAAACCGACGCAGGCTAGCCCGCATATTGCATGAAGAACGGCGGTGCCGGCGCAGGACAGGAGCGTCTGGACGCCGGTCTGGAGCTCGAGTCTGAGCTGTAGCTATGGCGAGGGCTTGACCTGAGTCCAGGCGTGCATGGACCAGCGGGCGCCGTCGTAGGCCACAAGCGGCTGTACAGATTGCGACTTGCTTGAACATCGTCGAATGGCCTAGTTATTCCTGTTCGCTCAATAACTTCTCGGAGCGCCCCGGCCGCCTTCATGCAATATGCGGGCTAGCAGCCTGTCTGATTTAGGGATTCGTAGCGAGACACGTGAGAGAGCGAGAGAACGGGTGTCATGGTTTGCGGAGAATAGTGGGTCTATTTAACGAAGACCATGGCGCGTCTGGGCCGCTGTGTCAGCGCCCAAGTCAATACTTACTGTGTTCGACTGGTTGTTGGAGCACTAGCACTAGCAGCGGGGCTGATTATTCTCAGGCCGCAGGCGCGTTTTCTGCCTGCTCCATCAAGCCCCCCTGGAGCACGTAGGTTTCAAATCCGCGCTCGCTCAACAAAAAGGCCGCCGCCGAACTGCGCCGGCCGGTATCGCAATAAACGATATAGGGTGTGTTCGGGTCCAGGCTATCGGCCTTGAGCCGCAGCATGAACAGGGGAATGTTCATGGCGCCCTCGAGGCCCGAATTCGAATGCTCGCTCTCGAGTCGAACGTCGAGCAGCTTCGCACCGGCGACCACCCGCTCCATGGCCTCGGTAAGCGTCAACCAGCTGAGCATCGGCTCCTTTAGCAGGGCATTGAAGTCCTCCTTGGAGAGACGCATCAACATGCCCTCGGTCTCCATGGTAATGGTCGCATTGCGCTTGGCCTCGGACAGAAGTGCTTCTTCACCGAAGGCATCACCGTCCTTGAGCGTTGCCAGCGTCAATTCAGCGCCGGTCTTCGAGGCGCGCGTAACCTTGGCCTTGCCGTGCTTGATGATGTAGTAGTAATCGCCATCTTCGCCCTGCTTGATGACGGCCTCACCCGCGCTCTTGGGCACTTCCTGCATGCGCATGAACATCGCCTGGATATTCGCCGGAGGCACTTGCAAGAATGCCTGAGATTGGAGGATGCGCGTCATCCAATCACCGCTATCGCTTGCGTCTTCGCCGTTTTCGTCGACCGAAATCTCGGCGACTTCGATGCCGGAGAGCTGGTCCCAGGTCAAGAGGATATCCAGGAGGTCGCTGTCGAACCGCGTGATCTTGCAAGCGCCCTTGGTCTTCGCCGACTGTTTGCGCGGCTGGTTGTTCGCCAGTGGGTGTTTGGCGGCGTCAGTACCGCCGCGGATGGATGTCGATTTTCCATCGCCATCCGTCAAAACAATTTCGCCTTCAAGAAGATAAGTCGTCTTGCGGTCTACCTCGCCAACCTTGAATATCGTCTTCCCGGGCCCGAATTCCTCGATGAAGGCCTTCCCCGCGAGTTCCTGGAAATTCTCCGCGTTAAGTGCGTTCGGCGGCACCAGGGTTTTCAGGATTTTTTTATCTACGAGTTGTCCGTCTGACATATCCGTTCGCTACTACGGTGGATGGCTATACCGATAGGCTCCAAGGCGGTTCGAACCAGCGCTCCCCGGGCGGTGCATAGCCGGCGCGGTCGGCCTGAGCGCCGCCGCGTCGGTGTCGCTTCGAGCTACGATTTCAACCGCTTATTGTATTCATTCACCCCGAACTTGGGAACGGTTTTTTATACGTCCACGAAATCCCGGGTTCTTCATCGGCCTGAAAGATCGCCCGTAATCACGCCGGATTACAAATTGTATCCGCGTTCGTCGTGCTCGCTGAGATCAAGGCCGTTGGTTTCTATTTCCGAGGAAACACGCAATCCGACCAGCGCATCGACGATTTTGAGCAGTATGAAAGTCACTACCCCGCACCAGGCCACCGTCGCAACGACTCCGATCACCTGGGTTGTCACCTGCGCCATCATGGTCGTACCCTCGGCCAAACCGGCACCGCCAAAGCGTTCCGCCACGAATACACCCGTAAGTGTCGTGCCGAGTATGCCGCCGACTCCATGCACGGGAAAAACGTCGAGAGAGTCATCCAAGCGAAACGTCCGCTTGATGGTTTGTGTGGCGAAATAACAGACCACGCCCGCCGAAATCCCGATGAACAGCGCGCCGACCGGGCCCACGTATCCGGAGGCCGGCGTAATCGTCCCGAGTCCTGCAACCATGCCTGTTACGATCCCGAGTACGCTCGGCTTGCCGTGCCTGATCCATTCGACCGACATCCAGGCCAGCGATGCCGCGGCGGCCGAAATGTGAGTCACCAGCATTGCCATGCCCGCATCGCCATTGGCCGCGATCGCGCTGCCGGCGTTGAAGCCGAACCAACCGACCCACAGCATCGAGGCGCCGGCGACGGTTAAAGTTAGATTGTGCGGCGGCATCGCAGTTTCGGGGAAACCCCGCCGATTCCCCAAAACCAATGCCGCGACGATGGCGGCGACGCCGGCGTTGATATGGACGACCGTCCCGCCCGCGAAATCCAGCAGGCCCATGTCAGCAAGCCAGCCGCCGCCCCATACCCAATGGCACACAGGTGCATAGACGGCGAGCAGCCAGAACGCGCTGAACAAAATGGCGGCCGAAAACTTCATGCGTTCGGCAAACCCACCCAAGATCAGCGCGGGGGTGATGATCGCGAACGTCATCTGGAACATCACGAAGACGGATTCGGGGATTGTTCCGCTCATCGAATCACGCGTGACATCGGTCAGCAAGAGATTGCCCGTGCCGATGAACTTATTGAGTCCGGCGCCGTCCCCGAAAGCAATGCCGTAACCCGCCACCACCCACAGAAGAGACATAAGACATGCCAGGGCAAAGCATTGCATTAACATCGAAAGCGCGTTCTTGCTCCGCACGAGGCCCGCGTAGAACAGCGCGAGCCCCGGCAAGGTCATGAGCAACACCAGCGCCGTGGACGTCAGAAGCCAGGCGGTATCTCCAGTATCCAGTGAATCGGCCGATGCAACAGCCGGAAAAATCAGCATTGCCGATAAAAGCATAAATCGCGACATGATCGCTCCCCCCCTTCTCTTATTCGTTCCGCATCTTCATTGGGCCCCCGGAGCAGGCCCGCTCGTTTATTAGACTGCGTCCGGTCCGGTTTCGCCCGTGCGAATGCGGACGACTTCGATGAGTTCGGAGACGAAAATCTTGCCGTCACCAATTGATTCGGTATTGGCCGCGCTACGGATCGCCTCCATGACCTCGTCTAGTTGTTCGTCGGCAACCGCCACTTCAATTTTTATCTTGGGCAGAAAATCAACGACGTACTCGGCACCCCGGTAAAGTTCCGTATGTCCCTTCTGGCGACCGAATCCTTTGAGTTCCGTGACTGTCATCCCATGTACATTACTTTCGGACAAAGATTCACGCACATCGTCCAGTTTGAATGGCTTGATGATTGCCGTTACTAATTTCATGACACCCCTCCAGTGTTGTGCGGACGTTGACAGACCGTGTGCCCTGGCCGGTCCGCTGTCTACGTTTTACCGGCACGCGTTGGGGCTAGGAGTCCGTCGGGCATAGCGAATCGTAGTGAGGCAGGTGGGGGTGAGCTTTTCGATCATTTGAGCCGAATAGCGTTAACTATTCAACGATAAATTCGTCGGGAACGAATTTTCGCGTAAGCCCTGAAAGGGTGAAGCGCTTGAATGCGCTCGACAAAATGATCGGAAAACTAGACCGATTCCCCACCGCCGCAGTAGATTTATCCTATGCCCTACAGGCTCCTAGAGCCCAGCGTCGGTGCAATTCTCTCGTATTTCGGCGTGGAATGCCGCCTGTTTCGAACCGAGCCAGAAACGGCCGGGTTGCGGGACTGCCTAGGCCCCTCCGCAGTCGACCGGACTCAAAAGGTGGGGCGCGTTGAGCGCCTCAAGTAAGCACACGTGACGGTGGTGGAAAACGTTCAGGTGTTGACGAATGCGGCCCGGGCATCTAGGCGGCATTCGCCAAGGTCGACGGCCGCGAATTAATCCGCTCCGGGGACCCTGATGCCGACCATCGTTGCGCACGAACCCACACGGCCCGCGCACCCTGCGATCAGTACGACCCTGTTTTATAGCCCTATGTTGTAACCCTGTTCGTCGTGCAAGATCAGATCGAGCCCGATTTCTTCTTCTTCATCCATGACACGCAGGCCGATAGTCGCTTCGAGTCCCTTGAGAACGATAAAACTGACGAATCCGCAGTAGACGATCGTAACCACGACACCGACGAACTGTTTGCCGACCTGCGCAAGCATCGTAATCCCGTCCCCTAGGCCGCTGCCGCCAAGGCCCGTGTCGACAAACACACCGGTCAGCATGGCCCCGATAATACCGCCTACGGCATGTACCCCGAAGACATCGAGGGAGTCGTCATAACCGAATGTACGCTTGACCTTCACAACGGCCAGATAGCAACCGTAACCCGCGGCAATGCCGATCGCCAGGGCGCCCATCGGTCCGACGAAACCAGACGCTGGCGTAATGGCCACCAGCCCCGCGACGGCGCCTGAAACCATTCCCAAAGCGCTTGGCTTACCGTGGCTAAGCCATTCTGAAAACATCCAGGTGAGCGCTGCGGTCGCCGCGGCGATCTGCGTTACGGCCATGGCCATGCCAGCAGTTCCATCAGCAGCCAGTTCACTGCCAGCATTGAAACCGAACCAACCGACCCATAACATCGCGGCGCCGACCACCGTCAGTACCAGATTATTCGGCTTCATTGGCGTCCCGGGGTAACCGGTCCGTTTTCTCAAGACCAACGCCGCCACCAGACCGGCGATACCGGCGTTGATGTGCACCACCGTGCCGCCCGCGAAATCCAGGACGCCGTAGTCACCGAGCCAACCGCCGCCCCAAACCCAGTGCGCGACCGGCGCGTAAACCAAAGTAACCCAAAGGGCCATGAACCACAGTAAGGCGGAGAATTTCATGCGCTCGGCGAACGCACCGACGATCAGGGCCGGAGTAATGATCGCAAAAGTCAGTTGAAACATGGAGAACACTGACTCGGGAATAGTGCCGCTGAGCGTCTCAGGGCCGATCCCTCTCATAAAAACCTTGCTAAGGTCGCCAATGATTCCGTTAACATCTTCACCGAAGGCAAGGCTGTACAGGTACAGTGTCCACAGAACTGTCACGAGGCAGGTGATCGCAAAGCATTGGGTCATCACCGACAACACATTCTTGGATCGGACCATGCCCGCGTAGAAGAGTGAAAGTCCTGGTATCGTCATAAACAACACCAGCGCCGTCGAGGTGAGCATCCAGGCGGTGTCGCCGGAATCCAGCATCGGCGTCTCTTGCGCAATTACAATATTCGGCATGGCCGCTGCGAGAAGCAGAAGAACGGCAATGACGACCTTCCCCAAGCTTAATCGTTTCATCGGTTATATCCTCGTGGGTTTCGGGGGCGGTACCAACGACGCAACCCTTTCTTAGAGTGCGTCGGCGCCGGTTTCCCCTGTTCTTATACGGACTGCTTCCTGCAGATCGGTAACGAAAATCTTGCCGTCTCCGATCTTGCCGGTACCGGTCGCTTTTTTGATCGCGTCGATGACCGATTCGACCTGGTCGTCGTTGATCGCGACTTCGAGCTTCGATTTAGGCAGGAAATCGACGACATATTCCGCGCCGCGATAAAGCTCTGTATGGCCTTTCTGGCGCCCGAATCCTTTCACCTCGGTCACCGTCAGGCCTTGAATGCCGATTTCGGACAGTGCTTCGCGCGCGTCGTCGAGCTTGAAGGGTTTGATAATCGCCGTGACGAGTTTCATCTGATTCAACCTTTATTGTGGGTGGCGGGTCCGTTCGCGGCCCCGGCCGTGCAATGCGGCCGGGGTCCGCTCATAGGATATTCATTACTTTATGACTACCAGCTGCTGGAGACCGTGAGTACGAAGGCCTCACAGGCATCGCCGGGGCCGCAATCGTCATCCGCATCGTTCCACGATCCATCGAACGTCAAAATGCCGAAATCGTAAGTCAGCCCCACGGCGTAGTGGACATAATTGAAACCGGCAGGACCGGAGGTTTTGCCGCCGTTGACGTCCTGGTAGCCGATATTCGAATAGATGCCAAAGTTGTGCGGCAAGGTAAAACTGAGGCCGCCGTGCAGGTAGATGCCGTCGTCGTCTTCGCCGAAGAAGTCGGGGGTATAGGCGATCCCGAAATCGATCGTCGGATCCCAAGACGCCTCGACGGTGTAACCGAGGTTGCCGTAGACCTCGACGAAATTATAATCGCCGACCGTGTCTTCGTTACTGTCCGGATAGTAGTAATACAAACCACCGATATCCCAGCTCACACCGTTGCCGAACTCACCGGCGATGCCGCCGTAGAAGTTAGTCTCGATCGAGGCCGTATTCGTGGTTCCCGCATTGAACTCGATGCTCGATGCCCAAAATCCCACGTAAACGCCCAGGGTCTCGTGGGAATAATCGAAGCCGCCCTGTATCGCCGGGTCCTCGTTCGACTGCGTGAGTCCGCGATACAGGTATTCCGTCGCCATCAAGACGTTGGCGCTGAATTGATGCGGAGAATCGCCGGCGGCATCGTTCGCCGCCACTGCCAGCGGCATCGATAATGCCGCCGCTAGAATCATGACTGAAAGTAAGTTTTTCACTGTATTTCCTCCTAACCAACGTCAGTTGCCCGACCAGTGCCATCCGTGGATCCCTGCGGGTAGGTTTGTCCAACACATTGCATCTTGCGTGCCAGACTTAAATAATACTTGAATTACATTAAGTTACAAGTATTATCTAATAAATTAGATTACCTTTATTTCCGCACTGCGCAATGTTCCTGCACCAAAATGAAGCGACACCACCCGCAAACGCACCCGTGCCGTGCAATTTGGCGGCTGGCGAGCGCGCCGCCGGCCGATTAAGCTGCGCTCAAACCCGGCGAAATCCCGGGGCTGGTGAGGAATAAAATCGTGCTTGATCTACGGACCTTTGAAACGATTGCCGAGAAGATCAGTGGGCTGCTGCCGGCCGATGCCCGCGTCCTGCGGGACGAATTCAGGACAAATGTCCGGGTCCTCCTGGAAACAACGCTGGCGCGGATGGATCTCGTCACCCGTGAGGAGTTCGATGCACAAGCGGCGATGCTGCGACGCACACGTGAAAAGCTGGAAACCCTCGAAGCGCGCCTCGCGGACATGGAGAAGACCGCGGACTAGGAGCCCTTAGGGCACCGCAAGCCCAACAGTCTTCCAGCGCCGGCGAGACATTTTTCATCAGCCTGTTAGACTCACTGCCTTCGGCTCTCGCCGAACGCGGCCGCAGGATGCGACCGCGAGCTTCAAACACCGATGCTAGGAAGGCATGTCATTCGCTCTCACCCATAGCCGCTGTCAGGATGGGACGGCCGCGTTGGCGGTCAGCGTGGAAACGCATCTGTCCGGTGGGTTGCCTTCGTTCACGATCGTGGGCTTGCCGGAAACGGCCGTACGCGAGAGCCGGGAACGCGTTCGCTCGGCGTTGATCACTTCCGGTTTCGAGTTTCCGCGCCGCCGCATCACCGTCAATCTCGCGCCCGGCGACGTCCCCAAAGAAGGAACTCGATTTGATCTCGCCATTGCGCTCGGCGTTCTGGCTGCTTCGGGCCAGCTTCCACCCGATTCGATGTTGAACGTCGAGTTTCTTGGCGAACTGGCGCTGGACGGAAGCTTGCGGCCGGTCGGGGCGGCACTCGCCGCCGCCATTGCCGCGCGCGAGGCGGGTCGCGATCTCATCGTGTGCCATACGGACGGGGTCGATGCGGCGCTCATCGACCGCATGCGCATTTTCGAGGCGGATTCACTCGGCAATGTCTGCCGCCATCTGCTTGAATTGGAAATACTCCCTGAGATCGAGCCGCCAAAGTTCGATCAACCGGCAGAGCCACTGCCGGATCTCGCTGATGTCGTCGGCCAGTATCGCGCCAAACGCGCTTTGGAGATCGCGGCCTGCGGCGGTCACAATTTGCTGATGATCGGCCCGCCGGGCACGGGTAAAAGTATGCTCGCCGCACGGCTTTCGGGATTGCTGCCGGACATGTCCGAAAGCGATGCGCTGGAGACCGCCGCTATCCGCTCGATCTGCTCGCTTCCGGTGACGCATGCCGGCTGGCGATCGCGGCCGTTTCGATCGCCGCATCATTCGTCCTCGGCGGCCGCGTTGGTGGGCGGTGGGCGCACGCCGCGGCCAGGAGAAATATCGCTTGCGCACAACGGTGTGCTATTCCTGGACGAACTGCCGGAATTCGACCGCCGCGCCCTCGAGGCGCTACGTGAACCGCTCGAGTCCGGCCGTGTCACGATATCCCGTTCGATGCGGACGGTATCCTTCCCCGCACGATTTCAATTGATCGCGGCGATGAACCCGTGCCCGTGTGGCTACGATGGCGATCCCGTGCTCGAATGCCGCTGCAGTCCCGACCGTATTGCGAATTACACCGCACGGATTTCCGGACCGCTGACGGAACGCATCGACATCCACCTGGAAGTCGCGCGCCAGACGCACGAGCTGCTCCGCGGCCGACACACCAGCGAGGAAACGAGTGCCGTCGTACGCGAACGCGTTCTCCGCGCGCGGCGACGGCAACTGCAGCGACAAGGTGTGCTTAACAGCTTACTCAATGTGGGCGTCGTGGCCGCAAGCTGCCATGCGTCTCGAGCAGCGGTGAAACTACTCGAAACCGCGACAGAGCAGCTTGCATTAAGCGCACGCGGGTACCACAAAGTTCTCAAGGTGGCGAAGACCATCGCCGACATGGAAGAGCGGGATTCGATCGAGGAGAGAGATATCGCCGAGGCCGTCAACTTTCGCAGTTTGGATCGAAACCGGCGTAAAATTTGACCGCAGACGTAAATGGGAAGCTTGAGCTACGACAGACCGGGCACGTAAATGAATGACGAAAAATACAATATCCGCGTGACTGTCGACACGGTATACGTCGAAGAACAATCCGATCCCGAAACCGATCGGTACGTATTCGCCTACACGATCACGATCGAAAATTCGGGTTCAATCACCGCGCAGTTGTTAAATCGCCACTGGATCATTACCGACGCTGCGGGCCAGGTGCAGGAAGTCAAAGGCGAAGGGGTGGTCGGCGAGCAGCCCATACTCCAACCTGGTGGAACTTTCCGCTACACCAGTGCTGCGATGATCGAAACGCCTGTCGGCACGATGACCGGATCATACGAAATGATGGCCGACGACGGTGTACGTTTCGATGCCGAAATTCCCGCCTTTAAACTCTCCGCGCCGAACTTGCTACACTAAGGAACCTCTGAATAAGTCATGGCACATCTGCCTTGCCCCTGAAATCGCGCACCTCGGCGTTACGAACCTTGCCAATAGTCCCCGCTATGGCCTGCGCTTCGTGCCTTGATCTACGCAATTTCATGAACAATTCAGAAGCACTATGACTTATTCAGAGGTTCCCTAACTGGCCGCTGATTCCGGGAGATTCTCAGGTCCATTGGCAACCTACGCCGTCGGCGACATCCAAGGCTGCTACCGCGAATTCATGAGGCTTCTGGAAGCCGCGGGTTTCGACTCCCGGCATGACCGGCTCTGGCTGACGGGCGACCTGGTCAATCGCGGCCCGGAATCGCTTGCCGTTCTGCGGAAAGTCATCGCGCTGGGCGATCGGGCCGTGACCGTACTGGGTAATCACGACCTGCACCTGCTCGCATGCGCTTATGTCAAAGGCATGCGGCCGCGCCGGAAAGACACGCTGGATAAGATCCTCTCAGCTCCCGATCGCGAGGAGCTGCTCGACTGGCTCCGGCGACAACCGCTGATTCACCGGGATCCCGAACTTGGATTCACTATGATTCACGCGGGCCTACCGCCCGCCTGGACCGTGAGCGATGCCGTCGATCACGCGGGCGAAGTGACACGCATGCTCCGCAGCGATGAATTCGCCGCTTTTCTGGAAGTGATGTACGGCAATACGCCGGAGCGCTGGGATCCTGCCCTGAACGGATTCGAACGTCTGCGTTTCATTACGAACTGCTTTACGCGATTACGGTTTTGCGATGCCGATGGCCGCTTGCGCCTCGATGAAAAAGGCGCACCCCAGAACGCACGCCATCTCGCGCCTTGGTTCAAATTGCCCGAACGTGCAAGCCGTTCCGCGGAAATTATCTTCGGTCACTGGTCGACCTTGCGCATGAGCGCCGCAGAGTGCGTGCGCTACAAGGTCTACCCTCTCGATACAGGCGCTGTGTGGGGCGGTCAGCTATCGGCTATGCGGCTGGAGGACGGACGGCGTTTTCAGATCGAATCGTCACAGGCAAACCCGTTCAGCTGATCCGATCCAAGACCCTAAAACAATAATCGTAGGCATGCTCGGCGTCTGCCACATGCTGTTCCGAGGAAACTTCGTGCCAGGCGCTGCACTGAAATTCGGGAAAG
Organism: Gammaproteobacteria bacterium; assembly: GCA_963662545.2. Taxonomy (GTDB): domain Bacteria; phylum Pseudomonadota; class Gammaproteobacteria; genus JAYYZW01. The sequence continues at coordinate 346,054 of CAXXLL010000002.1, read as the reverse complement.
TAGACATCACCCGTCGTATCGGTGTCCACTTCGGTCAGATAGAGTCGCGCACACAAGGGCAGCGCTTCAACATATAGCGCGGCGCCGCCCACGACCATGACTTCGGGTACATCATGCAGCGCGGCTAGGACCTCCGGCAGCGAATGAAATACTTCACAACCTTCGGCAGCGAATTTATCGTTACGGGTAAGTACGATATTGCGCCGGCCGGGCAGCGCACGCCCGATCGATTCATGGGTCCTGCGCCCCATGATGATGGGTTTACCCATGGTGATGGACTTGAAGCGCTTGAGATCGGCCGGAAGACGCCAGGGCAAACCTCCGCCACGGCCAATCAATCGGTTGCGATCCATGGCGACCACGAGACTCAATCTCATGAGTGCGCTGACTCCGATCGTGAAAACCGCCGGCAGGAGGCTCAGGGAATCTCTGAATAAGTCATGGTGCGTCTGAATTGTTCATGAAATCACGCAGATCAAGGCACGAATCGCAGGCCATAGCGGGGACTATGGGCAAGGTTCGTAACGCTGAGCTGCGCGATTTCATGGGCAAGGCAGATGTGCCATGACTTTTTCAGAGCTTCCTCAAACCGCGATCGGCGCCGCGATCGGCGGATGCGCTTCGTAGCCTTCGAGCACGAAATCTTCATAGCGGAAGTCGAATACCGAAGTGACATCCGGGTTGAGCCTCAAGTGGGGCGGGGCGAAAGGTTCGCGCGTGAGCTGTAGATCCGCCTGTTCCAGGTGATTGAGATAGAGGTGGGCATCGCCCAAGGTGTGAACGAAATCGCCGACCTCGAGTTCGCAAGCCTGCGCGATCATCATGGTCAGCAGGGCATACGAGGCGATGTTGAACGGGATCCCGAGAAAGATGTCCGCGCTTCGCTGGTAAAGCTGGCACGACAATTTTCCCTGCGCAATGTAGAACTGAAACAACGTATGACACGGCGCCAGCGCCATGCGGGGGACTTCGCCCACGTTCCAGGCGCTGACGATCAGACGGCGCGAATTCGGATCGTTGCGGATAGCGTCGATGACCTGGGAGATCTGGTCGATGGCCGTGCCGTCCGCGCCAGGCCACGACCGCCATTGAACGCCGTAGACGGGACCGAGTTCACCGTTCTCGTCCGCCCACTCGTCCCAGATCGACACACCGTGTTCACGCAGGTAGGCCACGTTCGATTCACCGCGGAGAAACCAAATGAGTTCGTGGATGATCGATTTGAGGTGGACCCTCTTGGTCGTGAGCAGCGGAAAGCCGTCGGCCAGTTTGAATCGCATCTGGTACCCGAAGACGCTCAAGGTACCGGTCCCGGTACGGTCATCCTTCCGGCTGCCGTGATTTCGCACGTGGCGAATCAAATCGAGATAGGTTTGCATGAGCTTTAAGGAACCTCTGAATAAGTCATGGTGCGTTTGAATGGTTCATGCAAGGGTGCGAATCAAGGCACGAATCGCAGGCCATAGCGGGGACTATGGCAAGGTTCGTCACGTAAGGCTCCGCGATTTCATGGGCAAGGCAGATGTGCCGTGACTTTTTCAGAGATTCCTTAGTCAGTAGCTTCGCGCCGCAGCGCCAGGATTAAGATGGCGATGCCCGCGATCAGCATCGGTCCCGACAGTAGCTGTCCCATGGTGAGCCAGTTCCAACCGATATAGCCGATATGGGCGTCGGGTTCACGCACGAATTCTACCGCGCCCCGAAAAACCGCGTAGAGGATGAGAAACCAGGCCGATACGATGCCGACCGACGGCCGGCGCGCGCGCAACAGGCGCAGAATGACGAACAGGCATAAGCCTTCGAGCAGGGCCTCGTAGAGCTGTGAGGGGTGTCGCGCCCATCCGCCCGCTGCCGGATGGGTGAACACCACGCCCCAGGGCAGATCGGTCGCTGCGCCCCACAATTCCTGGTTGACGAAGTTCGCGATCCGGCCGAGTCCGAGCCCGATCGGCACGGCGGGTAAAACGAAGTCGGTAACCTCGAGAAATCGCATACCGCGGCTGCGCGCGAACCACCACATCGCGAGGACGAGCCCCACTGCGCCACCGTGAAATGACATGCCGCCATGCCATACGGCAAATATTGAGAGCGGGTCGTCAAAAAACGCGACGGCATTGTAGAACATAACGTATCCGACGCGGCCGCCCAGCACGGCCCCCAAGGCCGCATAAAAAACCAGGTCGTCGACCTGTTGGGTGGTCCATTCATCAACGCCGTACCGGGCGCCCCTGTGCAGGTAAAGCCAGGCGAGCGCGATCCCCGCGATATAGGTAATCCCATACCAGTGCACTGCCACCGGCCCTATTTCGAATGCGACCGGGTTAAGGTTGGGGAACTGGATCATGGCTACGACGATACAAAAAAGCCGAAGAAAATACACGATGGCAACGCGGGGAAAGCGTCTTGAGAATCGATACCTGAGTGAGGGGCGGTATCGAAGGCACGCGCTCTTTAACGATGCTCATAGGCAGGATTCTAGAGGTTGAACCGCCACGCAGACACACTGCAGAGCGACAAAATAGAACCACGATCAAATCAGCCCCTACCAGCTCCAGCATGCAGACAACCCTTTCGATTGGCGCAAGGCCGCGGACTGGGCGGCGTCCTTGCGCGGCACATGCTTCGTGATCCCGGCCGACGCCGGCGAACTGCCCGGGATACTCAAGGAGCGCGCCGTCCGGGGCGCCTTCACCGTCACGGCTTACCTGTGACGCGGCCAGGTCTGCAGCGCGCCGATTACGGATCTCAAAGCGTTCGAAGAGTTGCTGGTCGACGGGTTCAGGCAGGAAGGAACTAGGTTTCGGAATCGACGGGTCGTCGGAGAGAATTACCGTTCAAGCCGAGCAAAACGATCCCGCTCAAGAGCATCCACACGCCGGCCGGGAGCGGAATGACCGCGGGCGGATTTTCAATGTCCCAACCGATGTCGTCCAGAACGGCGAGGTCGAGATCCGTGAAGAGCTTGCGCGTCCCGATCGTGATGTTTGGATCCATCGCAGTTTCCTGCGCGGCGCCTGCCAGCGCGCCGATGTAAGATTCCGTTCCACCAGCGACGTTACTTGAGGTGCCGGCTGCAAAATGAGCGACGATGCCATCCAGGGGGACACTGCCGCCAAATAGACTCTCGGACTCCGCGCCTGTGAACTGATTTGAACCGTTGACCATGGCGTCGAACGCATCCACCGTGCCGAATCCAAAGACGTGGCCGAATTCGTGCAGCAACACGGATAAGGCGTCGCTCCCCCCACCCGAATTCACGTCGAAATTCCAGGTGGTGTTAATATCCAGGGCGATGCTGCCGCCCCAGATGGCGGTTTCGGTCGTGCCGACGCCAGGCCCTTGCCCGCGCAGTTCGACCGAATCGAGGAACGTTTGCGAACCGCTTGCAAAATGGCCGCCGGGTCCGGCCTTGCCCAAGGATCCTTCGAGATCGCGGGCGCCCACGAATACGATAATCTCGTCCACCAGCGTCATATCGTTGATCGTGAATCCTGCACCGGTGGACGGATCCGTCCCGGTAGCGGTCCAGGTGTTACCGCCACCCGGCATGATCGACCCCAAGACGTCCGTTACGCGAACCTCGAAAAAATCCCGCGCGGCTTCGAGTACGGTTCTGGCATCCGTGCCGACGCCAAAAAAACCGGAATCGTCCATAGAGTAATCGAGCGTGATGGAGGTCGCGGAAGCGTACTGGGCCGTTACTAACAGGCCGGCAGCGATCAGCCCGCGAAGAGTTTCAAACGTCCACTTATCCAGTTGGCGCATCATCGAGAGTGATTGCAGAGCGATTGCTGTGACTTGTTGTCAGCAGACCGACGCATGTTCGGTTTCGCGCAGCGTTCCTGCCTTTAGTCCATAGGTGTTCCAAAAAGTCTTACATACCGCAGTAATTGGCGACACCCCTGAATGGCTGAAATGCGTTGCATGTCACATTTGTCAACAATTGAAATCCCGACCGAAGTCACCACTCGAGGCTCATGCCAAAGGCCAAACGATAGCGCGCGGCGAATTCGTCGCGCGATACATGATGATTCTGCGTGCCCGCATTCTCGATCTTGATCGCACCCAGCAGAGACGCGATGCGCCCGGTAGTCTCCCACGGCAAGTCATGCCCGAGGCCGTACAAAAGCCCCGCCCGGTAAGCGTCGCCACAACCGGTGGGATCCTTGATCGTCGCCGGGGCCGCGGCAGGAATTTCCATACGGGCACCGTCGATATAGACGTGGGACCCCTCGCCGCCGCGTGTTATCACGAGCGCCAGCACGTGTTCCGCGATCTCGCCAGGCGATAGACCGGTACGCTCCTGCATCAGTTCCGATTCGTAATCGTTCACTGTGACCCAGGTGGCGTCGTCAATGAAACGCTTCAGGTCCTCGCCGTCGAACATCGGCATGCCCTGCCCGGGATCGAAAATGAACGGGATCCCGGAAGCTTTCATCTGTTCGGCATGACGAATCATGCCCTCACGACCATCCGGCGCGATGATGCCGATGCTGACGGCGCCTGCATCGACGACGGCGTTGAGGGCTGAATGCTCCATGGCACCCGGATGGAAGGCCGTGATCTGGTTGTCATCGAGATCGGTGGTGATGAACGCCTGCGCGGTCAGGGTGTCATCCAGCTCCCTGACGCAGCGCCGCTCGATACCTTGTACGTCCATCCATTGTGCATACGGCGCGAAATCCCGTCCGACCGTACCCATCGGCAGCGGATCGCCGCCGATCATCTTCAGGTTATAGGCGATGTTACCCGCACACCCGCCAAACTCCCGGCGCAGCTCCGGTACCAGGAACGATACGTTCAGAATATGGATCTTGTCCGGGAGAATGTGGTTCTTGAAACGGTCCTGAAACACCATGATGTTGTCATAGGCGAAAGAACCGCAGATCAAAGCGGGCATTGATCGATTTCCTTTGAGAGCAGACGGGATCTCCATCATACTCGAATCGCGAATCGCGCCGTGGCGCTTTTAAGGAACCTCTGAATAAGTCAAGGTGCGTCTGAATTGTTTATGAAATAGTGCAGATCAAGGCACGAATTGCAGCCACTAGCGGGGACTATTGGCAAAGTTCCTAACACAGATCTGCGCGATTTCATGGGCAAGGCAAATGTGCCATGACTTATTCAGAGGTTCTTTAAAGCCCTTCGATCATGTCTTTCACAGAAGCAACGACGACGCTGGACGTGTTTTTCGCACTTTCATTTTTCTTGCTCGCCGGCATCGCAGAGCCCTTCATCGAACACCACCTCAATGGTGTACTCGAAAGCAACCATGTGTTTCATTGGAGCCGGCATCACCTGCTGACGCCGTTCGTTCGCGCCGCCGTGATCATGGCTTTCGTATTCCTGGCCTACCCTTCCCTGTTCGGTCTACGGCACGCACCGGAAATCGGACGACTGCTGGCCGATGAATCGCTGCGGTTGAACAATCTACTCGGCATACTGTTCGTATGCACGCTACTGTTGCCTCTCTTCCCTCCGTTCAGGAAGCGCACCGAACTGATCGTTCCGCTCCAGGGCATCATCGCGACGGGTGCCGTTTTCACCTGGTACACGGAATACCTAGGAGCGACGGCCGCCACGGTCTGGCCGGGACTAGCAACTGCGCTGCTCATTGTCTGCATCGTCGTGTTCGGCCATCAACTGGCGGCGCGCTCGGGGCAGCGCTTGGGCGAGGTACTGGATCGGGCATTCAATACGACCGGGTTCGACCGGGTCGTACCCAATGCGATGGAGCTGTTGATCCAGGCACCGGTGATCCTGATATACGGATACGTGCTCGGGCGCCAGATTGCAATTTAAAGCGCGAACTCGGGTTCAGGCGGAGATGCGCTCGGTGATTTCGCCGCGTTTGTACAATACCCGATTGAGGAACTGTCCCGTGTAGGAGACCGGGTTTTCGGCGACGGTCTCGGGCGTGCCCGTTGCGATCACCTCACCGCCCTTGTCGCCCCCCTCGGGACCGAGGTCGATGATCCAGTCGGCGGTCTTGATGACATCGAGATTGTGCTCGATGACGACGATGGTATTGCCGTGATCGCGCAACCGATGGAGAACTTTGAGCAATTGCTTGATGTCATGAAAATGCAACCCGGTCGTGGGCTCGTCAAGGATGTAGAGTGTTTTACCCGTATCGCGTTTCGATAACTCACGCGAGAGTTTGACGCGCTGCGCCTCGCCGCCGGAAAGCGTCGTCGCGTTCTGCCCGAGGCGAATATACGACAGGCCGACTTCCGTCAGTGTTTGCAGCTTGGCGGCGACCGCAGGAATGGCATCGAAGAACTGGCGCGCTTCTTCGACCGTCATTTCCAGGACATCGCTAATGGACTTACCCTTGTAGGCTATTTCCAGTGTTTCGCGGTTGTAGCGCGATCCCTTGCACAGGTCGCAGGCCACGTAGATATCAGGCAGAAAATGCATTTCGACCTTGATTAGCCCATCTCCCTGACAAGTATCGCAGCGCCCACCCTTGACATTGAAACTGAACCGTCCCGGCTTATAGCCGCGTGAACGGGCCTCGGGCATCGCCGCAAACAAATCCCGGATCGGCGTGAACAGTCCCGTGTAAGTGGCGGGGTTTGAACGCGGCGTGCGGCCGATTGGGCTCTGGTCGATATCGACCACCTTGTCGAACTGATCAAGTCCTTTGATCTCGCGATACTCCGCAACGCTGACCGTCGCAGCGTTGAGTTCGCGCGCGGTGACGCGGTAGAGCGTGTCGTTAACCAGGGTCGATTTGCCGGACCCCGATACGCCCGTGACGCAGGTCATCAGCCCGACCGGGATCTGCACGTCTATGTATTTCAGGTTATTGCCGCAGGCGCCGAAGATTTCGAGCATGCGTTTGGGATTGGCCGCTACCCGCATGGTAGGGATCTCGATCGCGCGCCTTCCGGATAGGTATTGTCCGGTGAGGGATTCGGGGCATGCGGCGATCGCATCCGGAATCCCCTCGGCCACGATATTCCCGCCGTGCACGCCGGCGCCAGGGCCCATGTCCACCACGTGGTCCGCCGCCCGGATCGCTTCTTCATCGTGCTCGACCACGATCACCGTGTTCCCGAGGTCGCGCAGATGCCGCAGTGTTTTCAGCAGGCGTTGATTGTCGCGTTGATGCAGGCCGATGGAAGGTTCGTCCAGGATGTACATCACGCCGACCAGGCCGGCGCCGATCTGGCTCGCAAGTCGAATGCGCTGGGCTTCGCCTCCGGAAAGCGTATCGGCGCTGCGATCCAGCGCGAGGTAATCGAGTCCTACGTTGACCAGGAACTGGAGCCTCAAGCGCACTTCCTTGACGATCTTTTCCGCGATCTCGCCACGCTGACCTGGCAATTCCAGTGCTTCGAAAAACTCATATGCCATCCCGATCGGCTTCGCCGTGATCGCGGCCACGTTCATCTCATTCACGAACACGTTGCGCGCAGCACGGTTCAGGCGCGTGCCATCGCAGTCGGGGCATGGCTTGCTGCCGAGGTAACGCGCGAGATCTTCGCGCACCACATTCGAATCGGTCTCGCGGTAGCGCCGCTCCATATTGTTCATCACGCCCTCGAACGGATGTTTACGCTTATAGGTTCGCCCGCCTGACTTGAAATAGGTGAATACAATCTCGGTCTTGCCACTCCCGCGCAAGATGATCGTGCGCACGGACTCCGGCAGGTCGCAATAAGGCGTGTCGATATCGAATTCGTAATGGCGTGCCAGCGCGTTGATCAGTTGAAAATAATAAGCATTGCGACGATCCCAACCCCGAATGGCGCCGGCGGGCAGACTGATTTCCGGACGCTGTACCACGCGCTGCTCGTCAAAGTACTGAACCACGCCGAGGCCGTCACAAGACGCACAAGCGCCGACGGGATTGTTGAAGGAAAACAGACGTGGTTCGAGTTCGTTAATGCTGTATCCACAGACTGGGCATGCGAAACGGGAGGAGAACAGCAATTCCGGACTATTTCCTTCCATCGACCGTACCCGCGCGACCCCTTCGCCAAGCTCTAAGGCTGACTCGAACGACTCGGTGAGTCTCAACCTCAAGTCTTCACGCACCTTGAAGCGATCGACGACTACGTCAATGTCATGTTTCTTGCGTAACGCGAGCACGGGTGGTTCGTCGAGCATCACGATTTCACCGTCAACTTGCGCGCGAACGTAGCCGAGGCGGATCAGGTGTTCAAACACCTGGTGATGCTCGCCCTTGCGTCCGCGTACAACCGGAGCGAGCAGGATCCACCTCGAATCCTCGGGCTGGGCGAGAACCTGGTCGACCATCTGCGACACCGCCTGCGCCTCCAGCACCTCTGCATGATCCGGGCATCGCGGCTCGCCCACCCGCGCGAATAATAGCCGCAGGTAATCGTATATCTCCGTGATCGTTCCCACCGTCGAGCGCGGATTGTGCGAAGTTGATTTTTGCTCGATTGAGATGGCCGGCGAAAGGCCTTCGATGTGATCGATATCGGGTTTCTCCATCACGGAGAGGAATTGCCGGGCGTAAGCCGACAGGGACTCGACGTAGCGGCGCTGCCCTTCGGCATATATCGTGTCGAAGGCGAGGGAGGATTTACCCGATCCCGAAAGCCCGGTGATGACGATGAGCCGATCACGGGGCAGATCGACATCGACGTTTTTCAAGTTGTGAGTGCGCGCCCCGCGCAGTTGTATGGTTTTCATTAGATAGTGGCAATCAATTTCTGCGCGTCGTTCAACCGGCGCGCAAAGATCAAACGAGTACTATACGGCGTTTTTTCAGGCTCGCCCAAGTCGATTTCACTTCATCGCTAGCTCGCTCCCTCACGGATGGCGGATCGCCTGGTGTTGCTAGACCGGGCGGCTGGGTCACGTTCTAATCTCTCGTCGTGTTTACGGGTGGGGTCGGTGGCAAGCTGAATGCAGAAATCCTTGGATTAATGCCGGTTCTGCCGGGCCGCGCCCTGGTCTGCCGCGCCCGAATCGACTTCGCGCGATTCATCGCCAAGAGCCTCCTGGCCCGTTCAAAGGACTGACGTCATCGTTTACCTTCGGTAGAATCCGAGACTCCGTTATGAGCCCACCCGCAACCGCATGATCGCGGACCATGAGAGTCGAGGCGGATTCATAGTCGGTTCGAGAATCAAGGACGACTCAATAATCACTAGGGAGAAAGCACCCATGGCACGCGGAATCAACAAGGCCACTCTGATCGGTAACCTCGGCGCGGATCCGGAGATTCGCTACACCACAAACGGCAGCGCGGTTGCCAACGTAAGGTTGGCCACCGCTGAATCATGGCGCGATAAAGAGAGCGCTGAACAACAGGAACGGACAGAATGGCACCGGGTAGTGTTCTTCGGACGCTTGGCGGAAATCGTAGAACAGTACTTGCATAAAGGTTCGCAAATCTATGTCGAAGGACGCATTCAAACTCGCAAATGGCAGGACCGCGACGGGAATGACCGCTATACCACCGAAATCGTCGCCAATGAAATGCAGATGTTGGGCGGCCGCGGTACCGGGGGTGGCGCCCCCGTGAAGAGCGGCGATGCTTCGGCTTCGGCTTCGGCACCGGGACCGTCCGAGCAACCGACGGACGAATTTGACGACGATATCCCGTTCTGAGCGGCGGGCAAGCCACCTGGCTGCGATGCCGGGTATTGCCCTGAGCTGCAGCCTCATTTTTCTCGCCGCCTGTTCCCAACAAGACCTGCCCGGCGTCGCAGAAGAGCGCGTGCCCCCAGGCGAAGCCGCCGAAATCGAACGGGTGGTATCGATGTTCACGGACGCCATCGAAGCGCGTGATGGCGGTGAACTGACACGCCGTGGGGCGCACCCTAAACACCATGGTTGCGTGCATGGAAGCTTCGCCATCGATGCAGATTTACCCGCCGAGCTGCAAGTCGGTGTATTTCAAGCAGGCGCGAGCTACCCGGTATGGATCCGGTTTTCCAACAACGCCGATCCCCAAGCGGACATCGAAGCAGACGTCCGGGGCATGGCCCTTAAGCTCCTGGAAGTGGATGGTTCAAAGTTGTTCGAACCTGACCCGAATGCCCGTACCCAGGATTTCCTCCTGGTCTCACATCCGGTGTTCGTGTTTCCAGATGTCGCGACCTACTCGCAGGCATTCGAGGCCTTCGCCGACGACCGCGCGCTGTCGTTTTTTTTCAATCCCTTCGATTCGCACCTGCGGGCCTTCATGATCGTCCGCGAGATGCTCGCGCGGCATGCCGATCTGCTCGACCTTCGCTGGTTCAGCATGGTGGCTTACCGGTTCGGTGACGGCCGTGCGGTAAAATACAGTGCTAGCCCGTGTACGCGCGCCAACACCCCCCTGCCGCAGACACCGCCGGACGATTTTCTCGCACGCCAACTCGGCGCTCGGCTGGCGGCGGGCGATGCCTGCTTCGAGTTTTCCCTGCAGTTTCAATCCGATGCAGCTTCCATGCCGATTGAAGACCCCAGCCGGGAATGGAGCGAAAGCCGTTCGCCTTTTATTCCAGTGGCGAAGATCGAGATTCCAGCACAGACTTTTGATTCACCCGGCCGCATGGCGTTTTGCGAAAATCTGTCCTTCAACCCCTGGCGTGTCCTTCCGGAGCACCGGCCGCTCGGGGGGATCAGTCGCGCGCGCCGTGTCATTTACGACGAGATATCGAAATTCCGCAGAGCCCGGAATAGAATCGTGGCAGACGAACCCCGGAATGTGATGGTCGATTAACCGAGGTGTTCCGGCCGATGATCTATCTTCACCGCCCTATCCGTCGCTTTCTCGTCCTCGCATGCGCCGCCTTGCTACCCGGCTGCGAATCCGAAGTCACCTCGCCGGACCTGGGTTTCCTCTACAGCGAACTCGCGATGAACGAATCGCCGGAACGCAATCCGGTCATCCTGATCCCGGGCATACTCGGCTCCCGGCTGACCACGGTGGAGGACGGCAAGGTTGTCTGGGGCGCCTGGGGCGCCGGCTTCGCCAAACCGACCGATCCCGAAGAGGTACGACTGCTGGCGCTGCCGATGACCATCGGCGCCTCGTTGGCGGAACTCACTGACAACCTGACTGCGGAAGGGGCGCTCGACCGCATCAAGGTCTCTTTCCTCGGTCTCAGCGTAGAACTCAAGGCGTATCACCGGATTCTGAAAACCCTGGGGGTCGGGGGCTACCGTGACGAAGAAATCGGGGAGGCGAACGCCGTCGATTACGGCGACCGTCACTATACCTGTTTCCAGTTCGCCTATGACTGGCGCCGCGACCTGGTGGAAAGCGCCAAAAAACTCCACGACTACATCATCGAGAAGCAGGCCTACGTAAAGCGCGAAACCGAGCGCCGGTTCGGCATTGCCGACCACGAAGTCAAATTCGACATCGTCGCGCACTCGATGGGCGGCCTCGTGGCCCGCTACTACCTGCGCTACGGAACCCAGGATCTGCCCGCGGACGGCTCGCTGCCCGAATTGACCTGGGCAGGCGCGCGCCACGTCGAACGCGTGATTTTCATCGGCACGCCCAGCGCGGGATCGGTCGACAGCTTCAAACATCTGGTGGAGGGCGTGCACTTGCTGCCCAGCCTGCCGAGCTACGACGCCGCGATACTCGGCACCATGCCCGCGATCTATCAACTCATACCGCGTACAAGGCATCGGCCCCTGGTCGACAGCGCCGATCCCGAAACGCCCCTGGACATCACCGATCCCGAACTCTGGATCCGTATGAAATGGGGCCTGGTCGATCCGGATCAGGATGAGATCCTGAAGGTCCTACTGCCGGGCGTGCTGAAACGCGACCAGCGCCTCGCGATCGCGCGCGATCACCTGCAGAAATCGCTCGCGCGCGCCGTGCACTTTCACCAGGCCATGGATGCGCCAGCGGTGCCGCCGCCCGGCCTCTCCCTGCACCTGGTCGCGGGCGACGCCGCCGAAACCAACGCCCAGGCCGAAGTCGACGTGTCGACCGGCGAGTTGTCCATACGCACGACGGGTCCGGGCGATGGCAGCGTACTGCGCAGCAGTGCATTACTCGACGAGCGGGCCGGGACGATGCGGCGCGGAATGCTACAGTCGCCGATTGCCTGGAGCGGCGTGCAGTTCCTTTTCAGCGATCACCTGGGATTGACTGAAGACCCGGCATTCGCGGACAACGTATTGTTCCTGCTGCTGGAACAGCCGCGGCTGAGTTTGCGCGTCGAATGAGCCGGATTGACCCTGGGCGAATACCCGCTCCAGCCGCAGCCGGGCTTACCCCGAAATCTTAGATTCCCGCAAGTCTTTATTGGACCCTGTTCATAGGCCTCGGGACTTTTTCGAAATCAGTGTTTGGCGTCGGATGTTCGTTGGATCGACAGGCCGTATGTGACTCGGATTTCAGATTGGAATTTTCCCCTACAGCGTCTTGAGGTATTCGAGCAGCGCTTTACGTTGGCCCTGATCGAGCGCCGGGCTGCCGTCCTTGCCCGTGCCATATTCATGCCCGGCATTGCTGTTGCCGGGCAGACTGGTGTCATACAGGAAGTAACCTTTACTGAGTTGTTGTGTATACCCAACTTTAGCGGGGTCGAAGAGCCAGCGTCCGAGGAGGAATTTCTTCGCGCGCTGTGCAGCGGGCAATAACATTTCCTCGAGGTTCGGAATGGAACCGTTATGCAGATAAGGTGCGGTTGCCCAGACACCGTTCAGGGGGCGCGCCTTGTAGGCGAGCAGTGCTTCGACCGTGGTTTCGGTACCCGCCTCCATGAGTTCGCCGTCGAGATATTTCCGCGGGTGTCGTTCCGGGCCATGTCCCATCAAGCGGGCGTCGCGCTGCGCCAGCAACACCTGGTCGATTCCGTGGCTAAGCACGCCAGCCATGACATGATTGACGATATAAAGCGCCGGCGCTTCCGCAGCCAGGGTATCGCCACCGAGATAGAAACGAAGCTCCCCCTCGAACCGCCCGGAACGCCCGAGTCGTTCGATGGCATTGCGCGCCATCGCGGGGTCCGTACCCGCCCGCTCGAGACTGCTCATTCTCACCTTGATCTTGCGAGCCGCGTCCGTGCGATCAATCGGCAGATGGCACGCACCGCAATACGTGTCATATAAGGGCTTGCCTCGTCCAGCGAGATCGCTATCGATGCGCGGCAAAACGGTCTCCGGCCAGACGGGCGACTGCAAGCGGACCACGTGCTTTTCAATGCGTCTGAGGGCGCGTAAGCGCACCGAGGACGAATAGCCGCGGTCGATCAGCCCGAATAGCTTACGGCGTTCGACGTCGACGTGGCCGTAAACGCCGATGACCTCGCCCACGTTACGGGCCAACGCCCCCTCTAACGGATTCGATGACGATCCGTTCCACTCGACCCAGTCGTGGTGCGGCGTGTCCCATATATAAGGGTAGCTGGTCGGCGCATTCAGCGGATTGTGATTCCCATCGACACCGGTAAGCGCCAGCCCCTTATTGAGGATCGCACCGAAAGCATCGAGCCGGGCATAACCGAATCGAAGCTCGGTATGGTTCCGCATATTTTCATCACGGCGCGCTGCGAAAGTCTGTTCCAGCAGGGCTTTCGCATTGCCCGGAGTGCCATTCACTTTTAGGCGTTGCTGAAAATGCACTAACCGCTTAGTGTCTTCGAGCGTGGCGGCGAGCGCACGTTCCAAATCGTCGAGCATCGATTGAAGATCGATGTGCGCTTGTCCGCCCTCGATGCGAACACGCACGCCCCCGTATTCAAACTCACTGGTGTGGCAGGCCGCACAGGTCAGGCCCACGTAATCGCGATCGCGTGCGAAGCCGATGGGTAGCCCGTCGGGGTTGTATTGTGTGGGCGGTGCGGGGATATAGCCGTAGCGGCGCAGATTGGCATCGCTGCGGAACAAGCCTCGACCATCCACCGCTTCCAGCGCCATGAACACCCCATAAGAAAGCAGGCGGGAACCCTGGTTGACGTGATAAAACCAAGCGCGGTCATGATCGTTCCACCCCTGATCGAGCAGCATCGTCTCGGTCGCGGCGGACGGGACCAGCGCAATAGCAAGGAGCAAGGCGGCGACGATTCTCGACATGACGATTAGACCTGCAGCAGCGTGATCGACGGCGTATTCCACTGTGGATCAGCATGGAAGCCGCGCACCATGACGACGTAATCACCGGCACGACCAAGATCGAGTTCCCTCACCACGCGACGCGCGATTTGATTTGGATTTTCGGCACCCGCCGAGTCCTCGAAATGCGGAATCATTCCCCACATCAGGTTCATCCGTCGGCAGGTCCGCGCATCGTTGGAGATAGCGACCGCCGGCGCGGCCGGTCGCGCGGCGCTGATCGTGGCGGCGGTCGTACCCTGCATCGAAATCACGATGACAGCGCGGGCGTTCATGTCGTCGACCAGCTTGGCGGTCGCATCAGCGATGGCATCACCGAATGGCAGGCGCTCGCGGTCATCCGTAACGGCGCCCGGATATTCCAAATCGGCGTGCCAGTGGTAGGACTCGGTCTGCCGTGCGACGCGATCCATCATTTCGACCGCCTCGACGGGGAATTGGCCGACCGCGGATTCACCGGACAGCATGATCGCGTCCGCGCCGTTCGCCACGGCATGGGATACATCGGAAACTTCCGCGCGGGTCGGCCGCGCACTGGTGATCATCGATTCCAGCATTTGAGTCGCGACGATTACGGGTTTGTTGAGCGCGCGGGCACGGCTGATCAATTGCGCCTGCGCGAGCGGAACGAGTTCCGGATTGAGTTCAACGCCGAGATCGCCGCGCGCGACCATGATGGCATCAGACCGGTGAATGATGTCCTCGCTGTTAGTCAGCGCCTCGGGTTTCTCTATCTTGGCGACGATGCCGGCCGGGGATCCCGCCGCCTCGACGATTTCGCGGAGCATCGAAATATCCGCGCCGGTACGCACGAACGACAGCGCCAGAAAGTCGACCTCCATTTTGAGCGCAAACGCTGCATCGATGCGATCCTTGTCCGTGAGAGATGGTGCAGAGACCGCGGTGCCCGGCAGATTGATGCCCTTGTGATCACCCACGGGGCCTCCGGCAAGGACCGTACAGCGCACATCGCCGCCCTCGATCGACAACACGCGCAACTCGCACGCACCATCGTTCAATAAAAAGCGATCCCCAGGTTTCACGTCATCCGGCAACGCCTCATATTGACAAGGGATAACCGTCTCATCGCCCATGACCTCGGCCGTAGTAACCGTCACTTCACTGCCCGCTAGGAGCTGGGCGACACCATTATGGAACTTACCGGTACGGATCTTCGGGCCGCAGAGATCGGCGAGTATTGCGGTGTGTGACCCCTGTGTTTTCGCTACACGGCGAATCAGCTTGATCGCTTCGGCGTGTCCCTCATGGTTGCCGTGGGACATGTTGACGCGAAAAACATTAACCCCGGCGCTGATCAGATCGGCGACGACGTCCTCCGTGTTCGACGCCGGTCCAATAGTCGCGACGATCTTTGTGCGGCGGTATTTGAGAAGGTCGAGTTCGGTTACTATCGACATTGCGTCTTAAGCCCCTTAATGAGTATCTCACAATCACCCGGCAAGAAACGCTAATGGCGTGGCGCCGGCCCGCGAATTCCGGCCGCGATCGATGAGCCAGTACGAGCTGTTGCGTTCCGACCGGTTCGCACCTTTGTTTTACACGCAATTCTTCGGGGCATTTAACGACAACGTCTTCCGCTTCGCGCTGATAATCTTCGTGACCTTTACCGTTGCCGAGCGAACGGGCATGGATACGCGCATGCTGGTGGTCCTGACCGGCGGGATTTTCATACTGCCATTTTTCTTGTTCTCCGCCCTGGCCGGCCAGATCGCGGACAGATACGAAAAATCTCGCCTCATTCGACGCATCAAGACAACGGAAATTTTCGTCATGGGTCTGGGTGCTGCCGGATTTTGGCTGGAAGATCTCTACTTCCTGCTAACCGTGCTATTCCTCATGGGCGCCCAATCCACTTTCTTCGGTCCGCTTAAATACGCGATCCTGCCCCAGCATCTCAAAGAGACCGAATTGACGGGGGGCAACGGGCTGATCCAAATGGGCACCTACGTCGCGATCCTCCTCGGCGGCGTATGTGGGGGTATGTTAGCCAGCGTGGACGATCTAGGACCGGGGCTGGTCATCGTCGCGGTCATGGTGCTCGCGATACTGGGCCGTCTGTCGGCGGGGTACATCCCACCGGCGGCGCCGAGCGCGGCCGGGATGCGGATCGATTTGAATCCCGTCCGTTCGACCGTGCGGATCCTGCGCGATGCGGCGGACGATCGCGATGTCTTGACCATCATCCTTTTGATTTCCGGATTCTGGTTCGTTGGCGCAACTTATCTAAGCATGGTGCCGACCTTCGGAAAGGAGTTACTGAATGCCGACGCGCAAGCGGTGACCCTGCTCAGCGCCGCATTCACGGTAGGCATTGGCACGGGCTCTCTGCTGTGCGAACGTTTTTCGCGCGCTCGCATCGAACTCGGCCTCGTACCGCCAGCGGCTTTGGGCCTGGCTCTGGCCTCATTCGATGTTTTTCTTGCCGGAACTCCAAAAGCATCATCCGATGCGCTGAGCCTGAGCACTTTCTTCTTCTACGGACCCGCGGTCCGAACGTTCGTCGATCTATGCTTGATCGGTGCCTGCGGCGCACTCTTCATCGTGCCGCTTTATGCATCTCTGCAGGCGCGCGTTGCAGGACCGCGCTGCGCGCGTATGGTCGCCGCGCTCAACGTCAGCAATGCATTGTTCATGGTCGTTTCGGCTCTGTTCACGATGGGTCTTTACGGCCTCGGTGTACCGATCCCGGGTGTGTTTCTGGTCGTTGGCATCCTGATCATCGCGGCAATGCTGGCTGGTATCGCAGCGATGCCCGAATTCGGTGAACGTTCCCGCGCCATCATAGGTTGGCGAGACCGCTAGCTGGTAGTGGAGCATATAGGTACCCACAGAGGTCGCAAATTTTCACTTGAATACGAGCGCAGCGACCTCCTCATATCGCGAGACGAAGTTAATCGTCATGCCCTTGTGGACGTATTCAGGCAGTTCCTCGAACTCACCGCGAACGGCTTCAGGTAGGATGATTTCCTTGATGCCCGAGCGGCGCGCCGCAATGATTTTTTCCCGGATCCCACCGACCGCCAGCACGCGTCCCGTCAAGGTGATTTCGCCCGTCATCGCTACCTGACCGCGTAGTTTCTGATCCCGCGCCAGCGATAACAGCGCCGTCGCCATGGTGATTCCGGCGCTCGGACCGTCTTTCGGGGTTGCGCCTTCCGGGACGTGCAGGTGCACGAAGGCCTGGTCGAAAAATTCCGGATTGCCATCAAAGCGTGCCAGCTTTGACGCGATGTAGCTGTAGGCGATTTCGGCCGACTCGCGCATGACCTCGCCGAGCTGCCCGGTCAGCTTAAAGCCCCGGTTCTTGGTGTGGACCAGTGTTGCTTCCACGTCAAGCGTGACGCCGCCCATGGCGGTCCAGGCAAGCCCCGTCACGATACCGACGCCGCGCTGGGGAACCTGTTTGCGGAAAATCGGTGCGCCCAGGAATTCCTGCAGGTTCTTCCCCGTTACGGAGATCGGTTTCGAGTCCTTGCGCAGGGTTTCCATCACGGCCTTGCGCGCAATCCGGCCCAACTGCTTCTCGAGGCCCCTGACACCGGCCTCGCGGGCATAGTTCTCGACGATACCCTTTAATGCGCCGTCGCTGACCTTGGCCTGGGCGGCGGTCAACCCCGCTTTCGCACGCTGCTTGGGCCAGAGAAACCGGCGGCCGATGGCTATTTTTTCCGCCGTGAGATAACCGGACAGCCGCAGTGTTTCCATGCGGTCCAGCAAGGGACGCGGAATAGAGTCGAGCTGGTTAGCGGTGCATATGAAAAGCACCTTGGACAGATCGAAGCGGACATCGAGGTAATGATCGAGAAAGCCGGCGTTTTGCTCGGGGTCCAACACTTCGAGCAGCGCGGATGCGGGATCGCCTTGATAAGAGGCACCTATCTTGTCGATCTCGTCGAGCATGATGACCGGATTCGCCACGCCGGTTTCGCGAATCGCCTGGATGAACTTGCCGGGCATGGCGCCGATGTAAGTGCGCCGGTGGCCCTTTATCTCGGCCTCGTCGCGCATTCCGCCAACGCTGAACCGATAGAACTCGCGGCCAAGCGCGGCAGCCACCGATTTTCCAACCGACGTTTTCCCCACCCCGGGAGGTCCAACCAGTAACAGGATCGAACCCGCGATTTCGCCTTTCAACTTGCCCACGGCCAGAAACTCGATAATGCGGTTCTTGACGTCGTCGAGCCCCGCATGGTCGCGGTCGAGAACGCGTCGCGCCCTTTCAAGATCGATGTGGTCAGCGGAGTGCACGCCCCATGGCAGACCGGTCAGCGTGTCCAGATAGTTCCGCGTCACGCCGTATTCCGGGGATCCCGGCTCCAGAAGTGATAATTTCTGCATTTCACCGTCGATGCGTTTCTGCGCATCTTCCGGAACTTCGCGCCCTTCCAAGCGCTCCCGGAAACGTTCGAGTTCCAGCGTCTTGTCATCCTTGGACAGGCCGAGTTCCTTCTGGATTTCCTTGAGTTGCTCGCGCAGAAAAAATTCACGCTGCTGCTCCGAAATCCGCTGTTCGACACGCTTTTGAATCTCGGTCTGCAAGCCGGCGATCTCGAGTTCGTGCTGGACGAGCAGCAGTACTTTCTCCATACGCCGCCCCAACGGAACCGTCTCCAATATTTCCTGAAGCTGCTCGGCATCGGCGCTGGTCATCGCAGCGGTAAAGTCAGCCAGCGGCGAAGCGTCGTCCGGCGTAAACCGTTCCAGGAATCCTTTCAGATTTTCCTTATACAAGGGGTTCAGCGGCAGCAATTCCTTGATCTTGTTGATGATGGCCAGCGCGTAAGCTCGGATCTCCTGGGTGTTTTCTTGGCGCGCGCGCGGATACTCCGCCTGCACGACGAAAGGGCGGTCGACGCTGACCCACTCCGCGATCCGAAAGCGCTCGATACCTTCGGCGATGAACTGAATGCGCCCTGCATCACGCATCGGGTGGTGCATGCGCGCGACGGTTCCGAATATTGCGAAATCCTCCGGCCGCGGAACGCCGTCGCCTTCGTGACGCGCATAGACCAGCCCGACGAATTGGTGCGGAGTTTCACCGACCCGATCGATCGTCTCGAGCCAGAGCTTTTCTTCGATCACGATGGGCATGGTCTGCGCGGGGAAGAAAGGCCGTGCCTTGAGGGGCAGGAGCAACAGGCGATCCGGAAGAACCTCACTCAAGCGCGCCGGAACGCTGCCCGGCTGATCAGCAGTGTTTTCGGGAATAAGAACTTCGGGTTCTTCGTCAGTCATGATCTTTCGGCGGGCATCGATACCCGACGGGCCACAGAGGTTTCCCCATCCAAATGGTCCCTCGATCGGTCGATTTCAAGTCGACGGCGTCAATGACGCCGGTTCAGATCAAGCAGCGCGCCTGCTTTGAAGCCGATCGATCGCGGCGACCAGAGCGTACGCGCTCGGCATGCGCTCGTTCGGGTCTTTCGCTAGAAGGCTGTTGATAAGCGGCTGGAATGCGGATGCGTGCTCGGGCAAGTTCGGAATATCCGCGTAGACATGCTGGTAGACAAGTGCTGATGGTGTGTCAGCCCTAAACGGCTTCCTTCCGGCCAGCATTTCGAACAGCACCACCCCCGCACTGTACAAGTCGGTGCGGTAGTCGACGTCGCGCCCCAGCGCCTGCTCGGGGCTGAGATAGTTTGGCGTGCCGAGCACGCTGCCCTGATTCGTCAGATCGCTCTGCTGGTCGTCGCGCTTGGAAATACCGAAGTCTGCGAGCGCGAGACTGTCGTCGGCACGAAACATAATGTTTCCGGGCTTGAGATCACGATGGACGATACCCTGCTGGTGGATAGCGTGAAGGCCCCGGGCGATGTACCGAGTGTATTTCAGGGCATCGTTGAACGCGATACCGGGTTCGATCCGCTGCTTGAGATCGCCGCGCGTGAAGAATTCCATTGCAATGTAACCGTAGGTCTGGGTCAGGCCGTGATCAAAGAAACGCACCACGTAAGGGCTCGATATGCTCGCTACGATTTCGGCTTCGCGGATAAAGCGTTCGACGATCTGCGGGTCGGCGATGGCGGCCGTATCGATGACTTTCAACACCAGGGTTGTGCTGTCGGTGGAACGCTCAGCGAGGTAAACGCTCGAACTCGCACCCTGCCCGATCAAGCGAACGAAACGATATCCGACGGCATCGGCGCCCTCCGCTACAGACCCGCCGGAACGCGCCGCGAGCCGTGCCAGAATGGCGAGGTGCGGCGACACACGCGCCTCGCGCAGCGTCACATCCGATGACGAGGGGCCGTGAACTTCATGCACTGCCGCACCGACCAACTGGGACAGCCGCGCGGTCGTAATATCCTGCTTTTTAATGTAATCGTAGGCGCCCAGTTTGATCGAGCGCGCCGCGATATATTCGTCGCCTTCGTCACTCATCAATACCGTCGGCGGGAATCCCGGGCAGCTACGGTAGGTTTCCAACCAGTCGAGCCCGTTCTCGTGGACGCCGAGTTGGTAATCCATCAACGCGACATCGTATTCCGACCAACCGAAATCGGGACCCGGCTTCCCCTGCTGTTCCGGGTCGAATTCCGTGACCTCGACGTCGGGAAAGCATTCGGCCAGCATGCGGCGGATCCGCGCCATGGCCGACCGCGAGTCACCGATGATGATGACGCGGAGCTGCCCCGACGGCACGGCTTGGGTGGGAAAATCGGTCGGAAGGGCCATTCGTTCGACAATAGTTCGGCTCATCAGTCTCTTGTCGGCGTCAGTGCAAGGGATCTTGAGCAGGCCCGATGTACCTCACACGGAATCGGCAAACATGCAAAGTGACCCGTCCTGCGCCGGCTTTCTTCGAGATGCCAAAAAAAAGAGGGCTGCGAGAGCAGCCCTAATACGCTGGTGACAGGATAGACCTGTCAACTCACCCACGGAGGTATCAAAATTCGGCTCGCGCCAGCAGACGCCGCCCCTTGCGGGTCAGGAATCCGTCTTCACTGACGAATCCGTTGGTGACCGCCTGTTTCATCGCGTCGACCCGTTTAGCGTCGTCGGGCATGTAAACACCGCCGTCGCCGTAATGGCGCGCGATGGCCCGCGCAATGGTCTGTTCGTTGATCGTGACGGGTTCGAGTTGCATATCCATTTCGTCTGACACCGGCACCTCGTGATCAGATTGCCGTACAAATCATCTACCAATTATATAGATAGAATAGTTAGATAATTTAAAATGTCAAATAAATAGTATTAGCAATTGAATTTAATAGATATTTTTGCCGGCATCAATCCGTAATATGAGGCCTGGCAAGGTAATCGTGGGACCGCATCTCACGCAGCCGGCTGGCGGTGCGTAAAAATCCCTTCGCGAGGCGGCCCCCGTGATAGAGATCCTCCGGTTCGGCCTCCGCAGAGACGATCAAGTTGACGTTGCGGTCATAGAATTCGTCGACCAGATTAACGAAGCGCCGGGCCGCGTCGTTATCGTCGCGCCCCAGACGCGGTACGTCACTGACGATCACCGTGTGATGGCAGCGCGCGATCTCGATATAGTCGATGGTCGAACGCGGCCCGCCGCAAAGAACCTCGAAGGCGAACCACACGACGCCGTCCGCCAGCCGCAGGGTCGGGATCCACCGCCCTTCGACCTCAAGTTCGACAGCGGCGGCGCCCGCTTCCGGCGCGATCGCCAAAAAACTCTTTTCGAGCTTGTCCCTCACTTTGCCCGCCGCACACCGGTAATACACGGGCGCCTGTTCCAGCGCGCGCAAACGGTAATCCAGATCGCCGCTCAACTCGAAAACTTCGAGCTGTTTCTTGATCAATTCAATAGCGGGAAGAAACCGTTCACGCTGCAATCCGTTGGCATACAACTCCTCAGGAGCTTCGTTCGATGTGGCGACTAGAGTCACGCCATGCTCGAGGAGCGCCTCAAACAGCTTGGCGAGCAGCATCGCATCAGTGATATCGCCCACGTGAAATTCGTCAAGGCAAAGCACCCGGTGCTCTGCCGCCCACTCGGCGGCGAGGCGTTTCAATGGATTCGGTTCGTTGTGCAATCGTTTCAGGGCGTCATGCGTGCGCCGCATAAAGCTGTGGAAATGAATCCGCCGCTTTTCCTTGAAACCCAGGCAGTCATAAAAGGTGTCGACGATATACGTTTTGCCGCGGCCGACGCGGCCCCATAAATAGACGCCGCGCACCGGTAACCAGCGGGAACGGCGACGGCCGAACAGGCGATGGACGAGGCCGCCCGACGCCTGCTCGTCGCTTTCCGCTAATTCACGATAGGTGCGCTCCAGACACTCGACCGCCCCCTTTTGAGCAGCATCCGCCGTAATGACGCCAGCCGCCAGATCGGCCTCGTAGCGAGCGCGAGGGGAATCGCCCATTGCCTCTAGCCGTATGTTCATGAATCAGATCGTTCCCCTGCCTTGCCGGCTCAACCGCCGATGCGAAAGGAGCGCAGCCTAGCAGCCTGTCGGACTTAGGAAGAATCTACTACGGCGTTGGGATAGCGGTCCAGATGTGCCATGGTTCTCATTAAATAGACCCACTATTCACCTCAAACCATGACACCTCTCAGACCGCTCTCCCAACCGCCTCGCTACGATTCCCTAAGTCCGACAGGCTGCTAGCAATCGCACGAGGCCAACGCGAGATCCCGCGCCATGACGACCAGCCCCGGCGATCGGCAAACCGGGCGACGAGCAGGCCGGATCCGAATTCACGATTTAGGTCTTTGGGAATACGAACGAGGCGGGGTGTTTTATGATCGCTGTCAGGACACGGATTGTCCGCGTTGCCCACCCATTGAGATGATGAACGAGAGGGTCCGCTAGTCGACGAAATACGCCATGTCTCAACTCGAACAAATCCAGATTACCTACGTCGCCAGCCAGGATCGATTGTTGATGCGCCTGTCGACCCAGGACAGTAAGGAGTTCCGATTCTGGCTCACCCGGCGGTTTGTCAAGGTGTTACGCGCCCACCTCGGTGAATCCTTGTCCACGCAAGCCCGTATTCAAGTACAGGCGGATCTCGCGGCAAAACGGGAGCTGCTCAACTTCGAACGAGAGCAGGCGGTGCAGGCGGCGGATTTCAAAACACCCTACAAGGCGCAGGATAAATCGCTGCCGCTGGGTGATGAACCGCTGGTGCTAACACGATTCCGGCTGCAGCCCAAGAACGACGGCAGCATCGTTCTCACGGTTGGGCCCGATCGCGGCAATGGTATCGACTTGGCATTGAATCCACATCTCGTCCATTCATTTATGGCGCTTATGGATAATGCATTAAAGGCTGCAGAGTGGAATCTCGGCGAGGGTCCGAACCCAGCAGGACAAGCCGACGCAACCAGCGGTTCGGCAACGATCAATTGATGCAACCGCTGGTATTTCCATGGCTATTGCCCTCCTCCTACTGTTGCTGATCGTCATTTTCGGACCGCAGCTGTGGGCGCGACACGTTTTGAAAGCCCACGCCAGCGAACGCCAGAATATACCTGGGACCGGGGCCGAGTTCGCCACACACCTGTTGAAAAACGCGCACATGGAAGACTATGGCGTCGAAAAGGCCGACGACGGCATGGGCGATCATTTCGACCCGATGACGGGCACGGTGCGCTTGAGCGAAGCGCACTACGATCACCGCTCCTTGTCGGCCATCGTGGTCGCGGCACACGAAGTCGGACACGCCATCCAGCACCACATCGGCTACCGCCCTCTGCGGATCCGCTCGCAACTCGCCGTCGCCGCCGCTTACGCCGAGCGCATCGCTTCGTTCATCTTGATCGCCATGCCGTTCATCACCGTTCTCACTCGTGCGCCGTCGGCCGGTGCCGGCATGCTGCTCTTGGGCGTCGCGGTGATGTTGGTGCCGGTCATGGTCCACCTCGTAACGCTGCCGGTCGAATGGGACGCGAGCTTCAAGCGCGCGCTACCGATTCTCGGCATGGGCTACCTGTCCTCGGACGATTTGCCGAAGGCGCGGCGCATACTCACGGCATGCGCTTTGACCTATCTGTCCGCTTCGCTTGGGAGTCTGCTGAATTTCTGGCGCTGGATCCGGGTGCTGCGGCGATGAGGATCGCGAGCGATCAGCTAATGAATTCGTTTCAAAAAAGTTCCAATTGATTCGTATTTCGGCCTGGAGCACGGAACAGGGACGTATCCAATTCGTAACGGGAGTCGTTTATACCGAGCGCGCGGCAGGTGCGCTCAAATCTCTTTGCGAGCAGCTTGGCGAACACGCCCTGCCCCTTCATCCTGCGGCCGAATTGCGTGTCGCTTTCATGTCCGCCGCGCAGATCCCTGATTCGATTCATGACGCGGTCGTATTTCAGTGGGTAGTGCGCCGCCAGCCATTCCTTGAACATCGGTTTTACTTCGCGCGGTAATCGCAACACGATATAGCCGGCGAATCGGCAGCCGGCCTGTGCGCCGTGCTCCAATATCGTTTCCAGTTCATGATCATTCAGCGCCGGAATCACCGGGGCGAACATCACCCCCGTGGGGATGCCGGCGTCATTGAGCCGGCGTTGGGTTTCGATGCGGCGTTGCGGCGCGGCCGCCCGCGGCTCCATCCTGCGCGCCAACTCCCGGTCGAGCGTCGTCACCGAAATGAAGACCTGCACGAGCTTCTTTTCTGCCATCGGCGCCAGCAGATCGATATCGCGTTCGACTAGTGCAGACTTCGATACAATCGTGACCGGGTGGTTGCACTCTGCCAGCACTTCCAGCAAGCGCCGAGTAATCTTGAGACGCTTTTCAATCGGTTGGTACGCATCAGTATTCGCACCCAAGGCTATTGTCTCGCAACGATAGTGCGATTTCGCGAGTTCCCGCCGCAAAACCTCGGGCCCGCCGGGTTTACTGAACAAGCGGCTCTCGAAATCGAGCCCGGGCGAAAGATCCATGAATGCATGAGCGGGCCGCGCATAACAATACACGCAACCGTGTTCGCACCCGCGGTACGGATTGATCGATAAATTAAAGGGCAGATCCGGAGACTCGTTGCGGTTGATGATGCCTTGGATCCGCTCCTCGGTAACCGTGGTATGCAGCCGGGCCGGTTCCAGATCCGCACTGCCCCAACCATCGTCGAGCGCTTCGCGCGCCGTGCCGAGGTAACGCGGTTCCGGGGATAAAATGCTGCCGCGTCCTTTCAGCGGCTTGTTCAAGCGATGACCAGAGGACATGATGGTGGCTCAGGTAGACGATGACTCCATAAACAGAGTTTCTTTGAACAGGCCGGTAGCATGCCTACTCCGATAATAGCAGCCGGCAACAGGCAGATTCAGATGAAATATCGCGACACCTCTGGAGTTCGAACTTTGCTATGACCGGCCTCGAACTCGTTTTCGCTGTCCTGCTTGGCCTCGTGGCCGCGGGCGTCGGTTGGCTGATGGTGATGTTTCGAAAGAGCGGGCAGCCGTCCGCCTCTGATGCCCGACTCGAAACCTTGATCCAGTCGTTCACCGCGCAAAAAACCACGCTCGAATTACTCGATCAGCGTCTCGGACAACTGCAGACCCAGTTTGCCAAGGACGGGACGGATCTCCGCGAGCAAGTCGGCGCGAAGCTCGATACGTTCAAAGGCGCTGTTAACGAAGGGCTTAGCGACAACCGCACCAAGCTCATTCAATTATTAGGGGAGATCCGCGAGCAGATCAGCTCGAATATGAGCGAACACCGTACACGTACCGAGGAGCAAAACGCGCGCTCTCTCAAAACACTGCAGGACAGCATGCAGACGGGTTTTGGCAGCCTTCACAAGCAGCTCGGAGAATCCCTACTGCGCAGCTCCACCGACCTGGGTCGGCGAGTGGAAGCCCTTACCAAGGCGACTGATGACCGTTTGAAAGAGATCGGTGGTCAGGTTGAAAAACGGCTGTCCGACGGCTTCGAAAAAACCACGGCGATCTTCACCGACGTGATTAAGAGGCTCGCGCTGATCGACGAAGCGCAAAAGAAGATCACCGCACTTTCGACGGATGTCGTCAGCCTGCAGCAGCTGCTGGCGGACAAGCGTTCGCGGGGCGTGTTCGGGGAAGTACAGCTTGCATCACTGGTGACGAACGTGATGCCGCCCGGAAGTTTCGCATTTCAACACAAACTGCCAAACGACAAGGTCGTGGACTGCATTCTGTTTCTACCAAACCCATCCGGGACTATTTGCATTGATGCCAAGTTCCCGCTCGAATCGTTTCGCACGATGACCGATATGGAACGCAATGAGATCGAGCGCAAACGAGCCGAAACACAATTCAAGCAGGACATTAAAAAGCACATCAAGGACATAGCGGAGAAATACATCATTCGCGACCTTACCGCTGACGGCGCAATCATGTTTATTCCAGCCGAAGCGGTGTTCGCCGAGATTCAGGCGCACCACCCGGATTTAACAGACAACGCGCACGCAAACCGTGTCTGGCTGGCGTCACCGACAACGCTGTGGGCGATCCTGAATACCGCTCGATCGGTATTGAAGGACGCGAAGACCCGTGAACAGGTCGATATCATCCAGCAACACCTGGGGTTTCTCGCAGACGACTTTCAGCGCTTTCGTAAACGTATGGACAATCTCGCCAGGCATATCAGCCAGGCGCATGACGATGTCACCGACGTCAACATTTCGGCCAGGAAGATCAGCGATCGATTTGACAAAATCGAGCGGGTCGAACTGGACGTCACTGAAGATTCTGCCCCGAAGATCCGACAACAAGATTAGCGGAACAACGATAAAGCGTGTTTCGCGCCAGTCCGCTACGGGCTGCTTGGAAGGAACAGTTCCCACCAGGTAGTGACCCGTGATGGCTGGTTGGAACCTCTCGGGACCTGAGTGTTCTGAGTGCACAACGGGAAAATATCGGGAAACCTTTTTTCACCGTCTGGTTCAGACTCAATTCGAATGTGACGAGATTCACATTAAATCAATAGCTTAATTGACATTTGTGTCGTAGACTTACAACATTATGTTGTAAATTAACACTCTCCTGGTTTTGGACGGTGAAAAAACTCAAGGCGATCATATTTGACGTCGACGGGACGCTCGCGGATACCGAGGAAGTCCATCGCCTCGCTTTCAATCACACTTTCGCCGAGCACGGTCTCGACTGGAATTGGACGCCGGATTTATACGAAGAACTCCTGGTGATTTCAGGCGGCCGTGAGCGGATCACCCGCTTTGGTCAGCACCTGCGGTCACGCTTCGCCGGCGAGGGTGAATTCGACGAGTTCGTGGTTTCCCTGCACAAAGCGAAGACCCGCAAGTACGCCGCCATGCTGACCGAAGGCGAAGTAGCTTTGCGGCCCGGTATCGGCCGCCTCATCAGCGAGGCACGAGACGCGGACTTGGTGCTGGCTATTGCGACGAGTTCCGCTAAGTCAAACGTCGAAACCCTGCTAGACAACAATCTGTCACCGGGATGGCGAGACTGGTTCTCTGCGATCGAGACCTGCGATTCCGTTGTCGAAAAGAAGCCATCGCCGGCGGTGTATAACGCGGTGATCCAGACGCTCGGGATCGACGTGGATTTGCTGATCGCGTTCGAAGATACGCCAAATGGACTGGGGTCAGCGACCGCCGCCGGACTCGCTACCATCGTCACGACACATAGATTTACCCGCGATCATGATTTTTACGGTGCGGAACTGGTTATCGATTCCGTCGGAGAACCGGATCAACCGTTTACCGTGACCGCCGGAAACGCCTTCGGTCACCGCTTCGTCGACCTCGAGTTACTCGACAAGATTGTGTCAAAAGACGCACAGGCTGAAGTCCCATATTCGGCCGCTCGCGCAACTGCCTGAACTCGCCCTCGCCCGCACGCGGAGTTTATCCTGCCGTGACCTTGACCGAATTACGCTACATCATCGCGGTAGCGCGGTTTCGTCATTTTGGTAAAGCGGCCGAAGCGTGTTTCGTCAGGCAACCGACGCTAAGCGTCGGTGTGCGCAAGCTCGAACAGGAGCTTGGCGTCAGGTTGCTCGAGCGCAGCCGATCCGAGGTCATCGTTACGGATATCGGGGAACAGGTCGTCCGGCAAGCTGAAACAGTGATTCGCGCAGCCGAAGTGATCGAGGAAACGGCCGCGGCTGCACAGGACCCCCTCGGACGACGGCTGACGCTCGGCGTAATCTATACGATCGGACCCTATTTGGTACCGCGCCTGATCACGAGCCTGAAGGCGCTCGCGCCGAGTTTGTCGCTGGTTGTCGAAGAGAATTTCACCGATGCGCTGGCAGTGAGCCTGCGCCGCGGCGAACTCGACGCCGCGATCATGTCCCTCCCTTTCCAAGGCCAGGGCTTGATCAGCCGTCCGCTTTACGACGAACCGTTCAAAGTTGCGCTGCCTGCGGATCATCCGCTGGCGAAAAAAAAGCGCATCGAAGCCGATGAATTAGCGGATCAAACGCTGTTGCTGCTCTCTGCGCGGAACTGCTTTCGCGATCAAGTGATGGAAGCTTGTCCGGATTGCATCAACACGGGCGAAAGCGGGGAAACAGAACTCACGAAAACCCTCGAGGGCAGTTCACTGAATACGATCAGTCAGATGGTCGCCATGGGTGCGGGTGTTACGATCCTGCCGTCGACGATGAAGATCAGTGAAGATCTGAGCGCTCATCTGGCCATCCGGCCCTTCACCCCACCGGTACCGTCCCGCACGGTCGCCATTTTCTACCGCCGAGGGTTCGCCCGCCCCGCACTCATCAATTGTCTGGCGCAGGCAGTCCGTGCGGCGGACCTGGCCGAGGTCAATTACCTCGATATCTAAGAAACCTCTGAATAAGTCATGGCATATCTGCCTTGCCCATAGTCCCCGCTATGGCCTGCGATTCGTGCCTTGATCTGCACCATTTCATGAACCATTCAGACGCACCATGACTTATTCAGAGGTTCCCTAATAGTGTCCGCTCATTCGATAATGATGAAAGCCGCCTGCCTGCCGCGCAGCACCCGCAAAAGCAGCTGCCCCTTTATCTGATTCACCACCTGCAGAAAAATCGGCACCGACACGATCGGCTGGCGGTTGACCGAGGTGACGATATCGCCCTCACGCAACCCGCCTGCCCAGGCCAGTGAGTCGCGCTCGATGGCGAATGCCATGACTCCCGTGACACGGCCATAGGCCGGCGAATCCTCGGGGATCTCACCGAAAGTCGTTCCCGCCAAACGTTTGTTGCCGAACTGTGGCCCCGTGGCCGAGACCTCTTCACGCTCGGCAACGATGATGCTGACCTGTCGGGACTCGGCATCACGCAGATAAGTTAGATCGATTTTTACGCCGACCCGCGTGATGCCGACCTGGTTGCGAAGATCCGCGGCACTCGCGACGCGGCGCCCATTGATATGTGTGACGACGTCACCGGGTTTCAAGCCCGCTTCCTCAGCGGGCGACCCCCGTACGATATTGACCAGTACGGCGCCCTCCGTGATCGGCAAACCAAAGGCCTCGGCCAGCTCGCCGTCGAGGTCCTGTAACTGGGCGCCGAGGAAGCCACGCTGTACTTCACCGTGCTCGACCAACTGCTCCATGATCTGGCTTGCCATGTTCACGGGAATGGCAAAGCCGATCCCGATATTGCTCCCGGTCTGCGAGTAAATCGCCGTATTGATACCGACCAGTTCGCCGCGCAGGTTAACCAGCGCGCCCCCGGAATTACCGGGATTGATCGAAGCATCGGTTTGAATCAGATCCTCGTAGCCGGTTATGCCCAGGCCACTCCGGGCCAGCGCGCTGACGATACCGGAAGTGACCGTCTGTCCGAGACCAAAGGGATTGCCGATGGCGACCACAAAATCGCCGACCCGTAGTTTCTCGGAATCGGCGAGCGGCAGCGCGGTCAGCTTGTCGGCCGGAATCTTGACCACCGCAACGTCTGTGTCGGGATCGGTGCCCACGAGTTCCGCCTTGAATACGCGGCCATCACGCAGCTTTACCATGATCTGATCGGCGTTCGCGATCACGTGATTGTTGGTCATGATCAGACCGCGACCGGCATCCACGATGACTCCGGAGCCCAAGCTTTGGGTTCGCCGATGGCGTGGCTGTTCTCGGAAATTAAAGAAACGGCGAAAAAAAGGATCGTTGAACAGCGGATTACTGCGCAGCTCGACGTGGCCCTCGGTGGCTATATTGACGACCGCCGGTGTCGCTTTTTCCACCATTGGCGCGAGGCTCGGAATGTCCTGACCATCGGCGCTTTGCGGTAACGCGCCTACCGCCGAGTAGGACAGCAGCGCGAGGGAGGCTGTGAGCAGGTTTCGAACTATTGTCGTAGGGATCATGAGTTCCGATTTCCGAGGTGAAGTTTGAGTTTTGACAATTTAAGCGCAAAAAATATCCAACGCCAGGCGCCCTCAAATCCAGTACGCGATTTTCGTCATCACCCGGGCGTGCATTTTCATCAGGGTTCGGATCGGCAGCGGCAAAGGCGCCGATCCCTGGCGGGCGGCCTTATCGGCATGACGCGCTTCGTCGTCGCACATGACTGCGACAATGGCCCGGCTTCGTTCATCGTGTACCGGAAGCTCGTCCAGGTGGCCTTGCAGATGGCGTACGACCTGGCGTTCGGTTTCTTCGACGAAACCAAGACTCCAGTCGTCTCCCAGAGCCGCCGCCGCCAGGCCCATGGTGAAAGAGCCCGCGAACCAGAAAAAGTTCAACCGGCTGGGCACCGAATCGAGCTCCGTAAGGCGTTCACGGCACCAACAAAGATGATCGCCTTCCTCCCTGGCTGCTTCGAGCATCGCCAAGCGCGTTCGTTCGTCCCGAGACAGGCTCGCCTGTCCGACATAGAGTGCCTGGGCGCACACTTCGCCGGTATGGTTCACCCTCATCAGGCCGGCGGCGTGCCGTTTATCCCCGGCGGACAATGGCGCGTCCGGCAGCGATTGCGCCGGCGACCGCCGACCTCGGCGACTACCGGAACCCGCGGCCGCCCGCAATGCGGCATCGAGGCGTACGATGGCCCTGTCGACGGACGACAGATTACGCATTGGGAGGAAGTTTTCTCATCCGCTAAGAATCCACTCCAAAATAAAGAAAAGCCAGCGAAATCACGGGGTTTCGCATTGACACCCCCGGTCGCTCTCCGTACCATTGCGCCTCTTTTTTCGCAATCCCTCAACCCAGCATGACAACTTACACCGCCACGCCGGCGACGATCAAACGCGATTGGTATGTCGTCGACGCGACGGACAAAATACTCGGCAGGCTTGCCACCGAGATTGCACGGCGCCTGCGCGGCAAGCACAAGGTCACCTACACCCCGCACATGGATACGGGTGATTACATTGTCGTCGTCAATGCCGAGAAGATCCGTGTTACAGGCAATAAGGCCAGCAACAAGATCTATTATCGTCACTCGGGTTTTCCCGGCGGTTTAAAACAGATAACTTTCGAGAAGCTCCAGCAGAAATCGCCCGAGACCATTATCCAGCGGGCAGTCAAAGGGATGCTGCCCAAAGGACCGCTCGGCCGCGCCATGTTCAGGAAACTTAAAGTCTACGCGGGGCCTGATCACCAACATAGCGCGCAGCAACCGATTCAATTAGAGCTCTAAGCGTATGGCAAACGAAATCCACTACAGCACCGGGCGCCGGAAAAGTTCCGCGGCGCGCGTATTCCTCCAACGCGGCACCGGTAACATCATTGTCAATGACACGCCGCTGGATGAGTACTTCGGGCGCGAAACGGGCCGCATGATCGTCCGCCAGCCGCTCGTTACGATCAACATGCCGACCGATTTTGACATTAAGGTGACTGTCGAAGGAGGTGGGATGTCGGGACAGGCCGGCGCCATTCGCCATGGAATTACGCGCGCATTGATCGCCTACGATGAAACCTTGCGCCGCCCGCTCAGGGTTGCCGGCTTCGTCACACGCGACGCGCGTGAAGTGGAACGCAAGAAAATAGGGCTGCACAAAGCACGCAAGAGACCACAGTACTCGAAGCGTTAACTTAACCGGCAGCCCGGCGGGCAGGATGCCCCTAAAGGAATATACAAGGAGGTATAAGCATGAATGCGTTACATGGATTGAGTGCCTGGAACAAAGCCTGTGCACTTGCCGTTCAGAGTTGCGCCGCGATCAGAGACTGCGGCGATCGAAATTTCCGCGACGAGATTACACGGGCATCCCTCTCGGTACCTTCGAACATTGCCGAAGGCTACGAACGAGATTCGAAGAAGCAGTTCGCGCATTATCTGAGGATGGCCAAGGATTCGTGTGCCGAACTTCGCACCCAACTCTATATCGCGGCTCAACTCGATCTGATCACGGTGCAGAAATCCACCGAGTTGATGCAGGATTCGATGGAGATCACTCGCATGCTCAAGGGATTGATTGAGTGGTGCGAGGCCGAAGCGGTTCCGGCGACAGCAAAAATACGGACCCGCGGCGAAACCGAAAGTAAACTTAGCGCCTGAAACGCGGATCCTGCGCGCTTAAGCGCGCGTTCGCCCCTACGGGGCGCCCTCCGCTTCGCTACGGCGTCCAAACTCGCTTCACGCGAGTTTGTCGAACCCGAGGGGGTCGAGTCTAGATCCTCGTCCCCCAGCCAATTTCTTAAAGGCCCCGATGGGGCCTTTAAGAAATTGGCTGGGGGAGAGGGATTCGAACCCCCACTGGCGGAGTCAGAGTCCGCAGTCCTACCATTAGACGATCCCCCAAGCGGGACCAGGAAGTTTAATGGAGATACGGAACGTTGAAAACGCCGAATCGTTGTTTCGATTGACAAACCCGCTATCGATAGCGGCGCAAGGAGTCATTCCCTCGCCGTACTCCCAGCCGGCTACGACGATTATTTCGCGCGTATCATTGCCGCTGATGAACTTCGCCGCGAAGATCGCCGGGGCGGCCTTCGTCTGCGTGCTCTGCGCCTGCGCGAACGTCCTTGACCAGAGCGCAGCGCTCGCCACGGCACCTTATACCATCGAAGACGGCGGGCGCATTATCATCGAAGCCGAGGTCAACGATCGCGGCCCGTTTGAATTCGCACTGGATACCGCCGCGAGCATCTCGGTCATATTCGACGAACCGCGAACCACGCTCGAACTCCAAGCGCTCGAAGGCCAGGAAGTCATCATCCACGGCGCGGTCGCTTCGGGGCGGTTTCCGTTGATCAGGGCCGCGCGAATTTCGATCGGACCCGAAGTCTGGTCGAAGGCCCGGATCGCCGCGATGCCGAGGCCGGCGCAAATGCGTTCAAACATCGACGGCATTCTGGGCATTGATTTCCTGCGCAGGTATGCCGTCGGATTTTCGAATCACGATCGCCTCGTTCGCCTCTATGCACCGGGCCTGCTACGCCACCAGTCTTATCAAGGCTGGGCCGCCATTCCACTGTCGCCCCAACGGGTGGGATCGAGTGCCGCATCGCTCTATTTTTTCAACATTGGAATTCTTCGCCATCAGATCCGTTCCATTTTCGACCTGGGTGCCGGCTTGAACGTTCTCAACTGGAAAGCGGCCAGAAGCATTGGCGTGATGCCGACTACCTACGGATTCGAGGCCGGCGATCCGGTGGTCGGCATCATGGAAGCCACACCAAAGGTGTCCATGCTCAAGGCCGAGAAAGTAACGACTGGAAATGTAAGCTGGCACAACGAGAAATTCGCGATTGTCGACCTCGCGATCTTCGAAACCCTCGAGCTTAGCGACGGCCCCGCCGCAATCGTGGGTGCGGGGATGTTTACCCAGCGCGATTTCATCATCGATTTCGTACGGAACCGGCTACTCGTCAACGTGGCTGGAGCAGAGGCTGATCGCGTCGATAGGGTGGCGTCCCCTTGATATATCCGCCCGCTACTGCCTGAATCCAGCGTCCTTACGATCGAGCATTCTGAGCAGTGCAGGCCACGCCAGATGGTCACGCTCCCCGGACGCCATCAACATGCGACCCTGCTCTCGAGAGGTTTTGACGGATTCCGCCGAGGGCTGATGCAAGTTGCCGCCCGCCATGGCGCGGACCTGCATGCTGCAAGCGCGTTCGAGAATGTAAAGGGTTAGAAAACAGGTCGACACCGTCTTGCCCACCGCCAAGGTGCCGTGGTTGCGGAGGATCATCGCCTGCTTGTCGCCGATGTCCGCGGCCAGGCGCTCGCGCTCACCGAGATCCAGCGCGATACCCTCGTACTCGTGATAGGCGATCTGGTCGTGGATGATCATCGCGGTCTGAGTAACGGGCAGTAGGCCCTCGGCCATGGCGGACACGGCGACCCCGTCGTCCGTGTGTAAATGCATTACGGCATGGGCGTCGTCGCGCGACATATGGATGGCGCTGTGAATGCAGAACCCGGCGGGATTCACGTCGTATCCCGTCGACAGCACGATGTTTCCTTCGAAATCGATTTTGACGAGGTTTGATGCGCTCACTTCATCGAACATCATGCCGTAGGGATTGATTAGAAAATGTTGCTCGGGACCAGGAACGCGCGCAGACAAATGTGTGAATATCATGTCGGTCCAGCCGTAGTGATCGACCAGCCGGTACGCCGCGGCGAGATCGACACGAACCTGCCATTCCTCGTCGGAAACTTGCTCGCGAATGTTCGCGGGTTTCTGCAATGCTTGAACCATAATTCGACGACCTTAAGTCAGCTCGGGAAATTATACGAAAATTCCGCAACGATAATCCGCGAATCGGCGCGTGATGCGGATTACGTATACTGTCTCCGCAATTCCGTTTAACGCAAAAGGATGGCCATGTGATGGCCGTGCGATTCCTAAAAGACGTCACAAAGACTGACATCGAGCAGGTCGGCGGTAAAGCAGCCAATTTGGGCGCACTCCTGGCGCACGGATTTCCCATACCGCCCGGATTCGTCGTTTGCGCCGGCGTCTACCGCAAGCTCCTGTCCGGCATCGATACCAGCGCGCCCAGCGAGGCCATACGACGACGGCTCGTGGACGCCCCCCTCCCGATCACGGCGTCGCAAGAGATTCTACGCGCTCACGAACGACTGCAATCTAACAGTAAGGAGCCGATCATCTGCGCCGTGCGCTCATCCGCTACCGCGGAGGACTTGGGCGACGCGAGCTTTGCCGGCCAGCACGCGACGTATTACTACGTTGACGGACAAAACTTGATCGAAATGGTGCGCAAATGCTGGGCGTCACTGTGGAGTGATGCGGCCGTTTCCTACCGGCAGAGCCAGGGGATTGATCACGCCGGCGTGATGATGGCGGTGCTCGTGCAGGAAATGATTCCGTCCGACGTATCGGGGGTGACGTTCACGGTCAACCCTGTTAGTGGCGACACGCAGGAGATCGTGACCGACGCGACCTGGGGCATGGGTGCGGCGATCGTCGACGGCCGCGTATCACCGGATCACTTCATGGTCAGGCGCGCGGATTTTGCTATTCAACGAAAGCGCATCGCGAATAAGAAGTCGATGGTGAGCTCCCACCTGCCACCCGATGACACGCGCATGGCCGAGGTACCGTTCGAACGGCGTCACGTGTCCTGTCTGAGCGATGAAATGTTGATCGAGGTGAGCCGTTGGAGCGTCAAGGCCGAACAGTATTTCGGCACCCCCCAGGACGTCGAATGGGCCATACACGAAAATCGTTACTACATGCTGCAATCCCGCCCTATCACCATCATGGGCGAAGAATCGTTCGCCCCGGGCGAAAAACGCAAGCTGGTGCTGTTCAAGGCTGCGGCCGAAAATTTTACGGAGCCTGTCCTGCCGCTGACACAGGATTCTCTGCCCCCGGGACCGCACTGGATCAAGGGACGCCTCTACAACGACCTCTGGCCGATGCACGTGCTGTTGCCGATCAAACTTACCGACGAGCAGGCCGCGCGCCTCGCGTATCTGGAAATGCCGGAAGATCTAGACCTATCGATAAGCTGGATGAAGCTCCCAATGGTGCTTGCCACCTGGTTCGTCATTTATCTCGGCTTTGGTCTTATCGCTGCCCGCTCGCGCGCGATGCCGGATGATTTCATGGAGTCGTTCCGCGCATTTACGGCCGAGATCGAGGCCGACGATGCCCTGAGCCCGCGAACAACGATGGTCAAACTCCTCAACGGCGCGCCGCCGTTGGCACCGTGCGGACGCCGGGTTATCTGGATCAACATCGCTTCTGTTCCACGTTATTTCCTACCCATGGGTGAACGCATTGCTGAAGTGCTGGATTCCGGACATCGAAAAAGATGCGGGATCCCTTTTGTGCTCGGGCACTGAAGGCGTACTCTCGCTCGAGATGGGCCGCTCGATATTCGAGCTGTCACGCACCGCAAAGACACTCCCGGCTGTCGTTCGATGCATGCAAACGCAGCGTCCGAACGCTTTGTTCAATGCCCTCAAAAACGACGAGACGGCCCAGCCGTTTCTCGACGAACTCAACGCCTTCTTGCGCGTTCACGGTCACCGCGCATTGAAAGAGTTCGAGATCGCCTCGGAACGCTTCGAGGAAAACCCGTCCCCGGTGCTGGCGATGGTCAAAAATCATCTTGAATCGGACGCTGATCCCGGCGCGATGGAAGCGCGCGCACGCGCGCGTCGAGCGGACCTCTTCGCCTCGATCAAACACCGCCTTGGACATCTCCCACTCGAACGGGTAGTGGGATGGCGCTGGCGGCTCATCGACCATCTGGCCGGCCGCGCCCGGTATTTCATCAAGCTGCGGGAGAACTCGCGCTTCTATCACATCATGGCGTGGTATTCGGCGAGAAAATGCATTCTGCGCGCCGAACGGGAACTGCTCGGTGCCGGCAAGCTCAAGGTCAAGGACGATATCTTCTATCTGCGGTGGCCGGAAGTCACTGCATTACGGGCAGGACAGCTCGAATGGGGGGATGTCGAGGATCGTATTCGTGAACGGCGCATGGAGATCATTCGCTGGTCGAAAATGACGCCGCCCAGGACGATCAATATCGACCTGCGCGTCGCACCCCAGCATACAGCATCGAACAAAGACGAAATCGCCGGACAGGGCGCTTCTCCGGGTACCTACGAGGGCATTGCCCGGGTGATCCTGGACCCCAGCGTCGATGCGGACTTGAAGCCCGGCGAGATCCTCGTCGCCCCCTATACCGATCCCGCTTGGACACCGCTGTTCCTGACCGCGCACGCGGCGGTGGTCGAAGTGGGCAGTTATCTGTCTCACGCCGGTACGATCGCGCGCGAGTACGGCATGCCCTGCGTCGTCGACGTGGCGGACTGTACGAATTTCATCAAAACCGGGGATCGCATCTTCGTCGATGGGACTCAAGGTTTCATTCGTCTGAATACCGGACGGGAACGCGCCGCGTGATTGAATACACCTTATGCTTCGTCTCGTTCCTGATCGGCATTCCTCTGTGCTTTCGCGCGATGGCCTCGCTGTACGCCGTCATCGATCACTGGTATGCGATTCGCGTTCACTATCGCCGCGTTGGGACGAGCATCGCGGTGTGGTGCACGGTTTTCGCCGGCCTCGGGCTAGGTTTATCCGCACCATTCGGGACCGCCTACTGGCTGGGAGCCGCATGCGTGGTCACCGTTCACTTCCTCCTCGGCACTCTCGCCGTCGTTTTACCACGGGCGATAAAATGGCAGGAACAATTTGAATATCGAACGCTTTTGAAAGACGAGATCCAGCGCCGATCCGGTACGACCGGAGCTTCGACTAGCGAGCGCGATATAGCG
This sequence comes from Gammaproteobacteria bacterium, assembly GCA_963662545.2. Lineage (GTDB taxonomy): Bacteria > Pseudomonadota > Gammaproteobacteria > JAYYZW01. The sequence goes on along the minus strand of CAXXLL010000002.1, from coordinate 308,393 downwards.
ACGTAATTAAAGCTTCGCCCGTCTGGACTGAGCGACTTCGATCTAGTCCAGGGACTCGACTTTTCCGATCCAGCATCCCTTCAACACCCGGCGGAATTTAAATTTTGGGCGCCGCCGCCCGGTTTTCGGATCTTCGCGCATGCCGAAATGGAAGTAACGCGTACCGCGGTTGAAATTCACGAACGGGCAGACGAGGTTACGTCCGGCGAGTTCCTCGTTGATAGCCAGCCGCGTCGGCGTGCGGGAGCCCTCGACGAAACAGATCGTACCGAGGGTAATCACCTCGTAATGCTCGCTCGCGAGCAGGCCGTCGACCACGACCAAGTCGTAATGAACGTTGCGGACGTCAAGATCGGACGGTTCGGTCACGAGTTGATACCGCCCGACGTACCGGTCCCCGATGTTCTTCGACAATTCTCCAATGCAAAATTCGTTTTCTTCCGTCGCGGTGACCTGGGCGATCCGGCTCGGATGATTCAGCAGGCAGGTCGTGATCGTACCGATACCGGCGCCGAACTCGAGGACGTGTTTTGGGTGAGAATCGTCCAATAAGGCATTCAGATACGCGAGCGCGAACTCACTCGCAATGTGACGCGCACCGGCTTTAGGCGCGAAGAGGGCCTGGACTTCGCGCGCCAGGGCCCAGTCTTCCTCAGTGGGGCAAACCTGCACGGACGCCGTCCCCCCGCGAGCGGGTCATAGCATTCCACCGCAATCGTCGCCGGCCAGTCATCGTCAGCTGCTCAATACGGCAGACGCTTTTCAACGGAAAATTCGACCGTTGCGAGGGCATCCGCGATGCACGTGCCCGCACCGCCTTCCCCGTAAATGAAATCCGCTGGCAGGCGCCCGTCGCGCCGGCACGCCTGGATCGCGGCGCTGATCGCGACGCGATCATAGTCCACGTCGCGGACATTCTTACCGCGGTCTCGACCCGCCTGGCGGCTGCCGACGTTGACGGCCGGCAGTCCTAGGTAGGCGCACTCACGAATACCCGCACTGGAATTGCCGACGATGCAGTCACTGGCGTCGAGAATACGCACGAAATCCTCCGGTGCAGTGCTTTTGAAAAAATGAATGTTTCGCGGCGCGTACGTTTCTCTAAACGAACGGATGCCGGACGATGTCCCGTCGGCGCCGGCGTCGACGTTCGGCCAGAACCACAAGGTGGCGATGTCGAGATCGTTGACGGCGTGCAGCGTTTCCTCCACATGGCGCCGTGATTCCTCGTATTCCGTGGTGACGGGATGCTGCATCACGACCAGATAGCCGTCCTTCAAATCGGGTCGCGGCCCAACACCCGTATAGCGCTCGAATACGTCGAAGCCCGGATCCGGCTGCGCTAAGGCCTGTTTGGCAACGTCGATGGAAGGGCAGCCGGTGACGAAGACTGTCTCGGGCCTTTCCCCGAGTTTGATCACGCGCTGGTGCGCATTTTCCGACGCTACGAAGTGCAGATCGGCGAGCTTGGTGACAGCATGGCGAACCTTTTCGTCGATAGAGCCGGTTACTTCACCGCCCTGGATGTGGGCGAGCGGAATATTCAGATAGCTGGCAGCCACGGCGGTCGCCATCGTTTCGAAACGATCGGCGACCGTCACGACCACATCCGGCCTGATATCGTCGAACACGGTGGCAAGTTCACCGAGCCCGATCCCGGTCGTTTTCGCCGAAGTAACGAGATTCTCCCCTTCCATGATCATGTAAACGCGCCGATCGATCGAGAATCCTTCCTCGAGGATCGTGTTCTCGGTCGCACCGTAGCGGTTGAGCAGTGCGGAGGCGGCGACGACGAGCTGCAATTCGAGATCGGGATGGTCGCGGATGGCCGACAGGACCGAACGCACGCGCGAATAGCTCGGTCGTGCCGTGATGACGACACAGACCTTACGTGCCACTGTGCGCCCTATTCGAGATCGTCATGCGACAAGGGGTGATCGAAACCGACGTCGCGCTTGAGCCGGCGCCCGATCAGACGCGGCAGTTCATTTGCCGGGATTCCCGTGCCGGGCTTTTTCGCCGCGAGGTGATGCGCTTCGAGCACCGTACCCGCAGACAGGTCCGACCTGGCCATTACGCTTTTCGTGAAGATGTCCCGCAGCGACTGGACGGATGCCGAAAGTTCTTGCTTATCGAGCGGGTGCGCGCGCATCGTCTCGATGAAGCGGATCCCCTCAACGAGCTGGCGCAGCTGATCCGGCGTCACCGACGCGGCGACGTCCGGACCGAACATCTCGCGGCTCAGGGTCAGGTGAACTTCGAGTACGTCGATGCCCTCGGCGGCGGCCGCCAAGCCGGGGTAGATGGTCGCCGAATGATCGGACAAGCCAATCGCACAGCCATAGCGTTCGCGAAATTCAGCGATGAGATTCAAACCGACTCGTTCCGGTGGGCAAGGATACGCGGAGGTGCATTGCAGTACCGCGAGAGGGACACCGTGGCCGCCTACGCGGTCGACGATCTTATCGATCTCACTCAAGGTGCTCATGCCGGTGGACAGGATGATGGGCCGCCCCGTCTCGGCCATCGCATCGATGAGCGCATGGTTGTTCGTCTCGCCGGAAGCCACCTTCCAGGCAGCCACGCCGACGCGATCGAGCAGATCCAGGGCCTCGTGGGAAAAAGGCGAACTCAAGAACAGTAATTCCCGTTCCAGCGCGTGTTCCTTGAGTTCCAGCCATTGCGCCTCGGCGAACTCCATGCGGCGCCAATAGTCGAGGCGCGTTTCATCCTGGTTGGTGAACCGCGTCCGCCACGGTTCCTCTGCGGTACTTTCGGCGGCCGCAATATGGGTTTGAAACTTGACGGCATCGGCCCCGCAGTTCGCGGTGGCGTCGATGAACGCGTGCGCCATGCCAAGGCTCCCGTCGTGCGCCTGTGCGACTTCGGCGATGATCGCGCAGGGTGCGTTCGCTCGGGGATGATGAAGCCAGCTGTCCGTCACGATGAATCGATTCCTAATGTAATGTCCCGCGACAGCATGAATTCGGCCAATTCCAGCTCGATCGGATCGTCGATGTTGACGACGTATTCGTCGATGATAACGGCCAGACAATCGTCTTCGACGATATGCCCGTGCTCGATAAGAGTCTCGCGCATCACCGCGTAGCACACGCCGTTGCGGTGATAATACGCCGGAATCGTCTGGCGCGCCGCGTAGCTGGCGCCGTGTTCATGATAGAACGCAAGAACGCCTTTTTCGTCCAGCGCCAGGCATTTTTGCGGCGTGAAATGACCCGGCGTCCGGCTGACGGTCGCCGCCGCCCGGTGACGCCCGTCGACCATGGCCTTTACCGTGCGCTCCACATCCGGGGTTTTTCTCAACGGGGTCGTCGGTTGCAGCAAAATCGACAGATCGAAGCGCCGCCCGAAGTGATTTTCGCTTGCCAACCAGGCGTGCCGCCATAATTCGGCCGAGCTAGCGGTATCGGACGCAAGCTCGGCAGGTCGCATGAACGGCGCTTCGAGTCCGTGTTTCCGTCCCTCTTCGGCCATTTCGCTGTCATCGGTGGAGATCACAGCGCCATCGATCCAGGATAATTCGGAAACCGTATGCGCGGCCCAGGCGATCAGGGAGCGCGGGCCCACTCGGCAGAGATTCTTTCGCCGAATGCCCTTGCTTCCCCCGCGGGCGGGCACGATCACGAGTGCGGATAACCCGTCCCAGGTCAAGCGGATGAATCCCTTCGTGCGCAGAGGAGCCGGGTAGAGGCCATCGAGGGTTCAAACGGCGTAGGTTTCAAACAAATCATCTTCGCGCAACAACACCCGCACCGGGTGAGCGCCGCCGATCAGTTGCGTCAGGCGATCGGCCCTGTCCTGTACTTCCTCCAACGAGATTTGCGGAAAACGCTGCCGCATGAAGGAGCGATCGTAACGCGCGATCCCCATCATCCGCTGCAGACGTTTCTTGGCCGCCCTGACTTCCGCGCGAACGATGCCGGCGACGCGGGTCATGGTCGGCGGTGGGTGGAGATCGACGTCGAAATGCCGGGTAAGCACATCGACGATCTTCTGCGAAGCCAGCGTCCCCTCCAGCGAAGTGATATAGCATGATACGAGTTCGCGTTTCACGCCGCAAGCTTCGGAAGATTGCACGCTAACGGCGCCGATCTTTTCTATCACTTCGAATGCCGAACCGGCATGGTCCCCCAAGTCATTCGGCAGCTCGAATTCGTAACGATCATCGTTCAGGGGCACGAAAGAAATGACCTTCGTGCCCAACAGATAGGCTTCGACCGCGGTCGTGCAGCCGTTGTGCACCAGGCAATCGGCCGCGAGCAACCAGGGAATCACATTGCCTTCCGCGTTGACTTCAACGTTGTCAAACTCCGCGCAACAGCGCCGCCAGAAACCGTGATCCTCCGCCGGATGGGGCCGCAGTACGATCCTGCGCGCCGGGAAGGACGACGCCATCAGCTTGACCAGCCCTTGGAACTCACGGAACACCTCCGAACGGTGGTGGAACAGGCCGCGCGCGTAGTCGGGCGGCATGCCTACTGCGGTGCGGCCGATCACCCATTCGCCGGCATCACCATTAATTTGTCGCAGCAGGTTCAACTTGTCCGAATACCCGTTGACTGATCCAAAGTTGGTATTGATTAGGATGAAATCACCGTACTCGTAATTAAGTCGCGTAACCTGCTCGGAATAAAAATCTCCAAATTCGGGGCGCAGCAGATCTGAGCGTGGATTGCCGAGTACGTGGATCGGCGCGCTGTTGAAATCCGGGTGCGCTTCCAGCAGTGCCCGGTTGTCCTCGCCCCAAGCGATGAACAAATTGATGAGTTTCAGCGATTCCGAGCCCACTCTCCGAGCGTAGTAAATCTCCTTCGGATAATGAACCACCGCTTCCTCGTCCCAGGCCGCGACTTGATGCCCGAGTTTGCGCTTGATGCGCAGGATCTTCAGATTTTGGCGGGTCATCGATTTCGCCAGGTAGACGCTCGGCGGAAAACGGCCGATACGGGCGTCGATCAGGCCCTTCCAACCGATGAGGCAGCGGTAGTTGTTTTGCGCGGCCACGCAGGCCAGCAACAGCTTTGCGTCGAGTTCGCGCACCTGGTTTTCCACCGGCAGGATCAAAAGCGGCTTGGACATGCGCCACTGTTTATCACATCGGCTATTTTTCAACAAATCTCACCCCAATCGGCGGCGCGTGCCGGCATCCCCCCAATCATTCTCTTTCGAGGTTAAGACGGCGTTATTGGCCGGTTGAAATTCGCCCAATGCCGGCTTTAAAACCGCACGTGCGATAGAATCCGATTTGCCCGCAAGCGGGTCCCTAGGAAGATCCATCCGGCACCGTAGGAGCCCGCTTGCGGGCGAATAAACCGCCAGGTGATTATCAAAACGTCCATGAGCCCCCAATGACCTCGACATTGATCATTCCAGTCGAAAACCAGGTGCGCGAACTCGATGCGAAACTGCTGTTTGCCTGCGTCGCCGCGGAGCACGGCTTCTCAAGCGTCCTGGGCTCGAGGCAGTACCTCTATTTCTCGATGCCACGCATCGAGCGCGGCGTATTCATCGCCAAAAGCATGCGCGCCCGAAGTACCTTGATGTTCGATATCATCCGTTCGCTCGGTAACGACATCGTCGCCTGGGACGAGGAGAGCCTGGTGCGATACGCGTCACCCGAGTACTGCACCTGGCGATTTTCGGCATCGACATTCAGCTTCATCCGCCATTTGTTCGCCTGGGGCGAGGATGATGCGGAAATGTTCAATGGTTATCCCGGCAACAAATCGACTGAGGTATACGTCACCGGCAATCCGCGGGCCGACTTGCTGCGACGGGACGTGCGCGGATATTTTGCGGACGAAGTCGAGCAGCTCCGAGCACGGTTCGGCGATTTCATTCTAGTCAACACCAATTTTTCCTTCGTGAACCCGTTCGTGAAGAAACTCGCATTGGTGCAGACGGGAGCCGGCATGAATCCGACGGTCAGCCGTACCGGCAGCGGGATGAGCCAAGCGTTCGCGATTGGGATGGCGGCGCATCAACAGCAGATATTCGAACACTTTCAAACGCTGGTATCGAGGCTCGGAAAATGGTTCCCGGACCATCAAATCGTCGTGCGACCGCATCCATCCGAGGACCACGCGGTATGGCGGCGGATCGTGAATGACGATCCTAACGTGCATATTAATCACGAAGGCACCGTCGTGCCATGGTTGATGGCAAGCCGCGTCCTCGTTCACAACGGCTGTACGACCGCCGTCGAGGCCGCGGTGCTAGACCGTCCTTCCGTAAGCTACCAGCCCGTGCAATCCGAATGCTATGACTACCACCTGCCGAATTCGCTGAGCCATCGCGCTTTCGAACTGGACGAAGTGAGGGATTACGTGCAGGCCATCATCGACGATCGTAGGGGACTGATCGACGAAACCGAGCGGCAAAGGATCTTCGGTCGGCACCTGGCCGGCGTGACCGGCCCGCTCGCCGCCGAACGCATCATCGTGGTACTGAATAAAGCGGGATATGGCGACAGCAAGCCACCCTCCCCGCCTTTCGTGCAACGAGCGAAAGGACGCCTCACCGCGGGCGCGCGTACGATGATCAAGCGATTCAATATGCTGCGCCGCGATCATTGGAACAGCGCGCGGTACCATGCGCATCGGTTTCCGGACATCTCCGCCGCCGAGATCAACGGGCGCATTGGCCGGCTCGGGCGCCTCCTCGGCCGATTCGACGGCGTCGAGGCGCAACAGTTTTCGAAGCACGTCTTCCGCGTCGCGCGATCGTGAAACGCGCGCGGATCGTCCGGGTGATAAAGTGACAAACCGCGTTTACGCGAGGTAATGCCTTTATGCAGATCCCTAAAGTCGTTGCCGAAATTGGCTGCAACCACATGGGCGAGATGCGCATCGCGCGCGAGATGATCGAGACGGTTGCCGATTTCGCGAAGGCCGATTACGTCAAATTCCAGAAACGATCGAACCGCGAGCTGTTGACCGAGGCGGAATACGCTGCGCCCCATCCGGTCCCGGCGAACAGCTTCGGCCCAAGCTATGGGGAGCATCGCGAGTATCTCGAGTTGACGGCCGATGAACATCGCCAATTGATGGAATGGTGCGGGGAAATCGGTGTCGGCTACTCATCCTCCGTATGGGACCGCCGCTCGGCCGAGGAAATCACTGCGCTCGAGCCCGATTTCGTGAAGGTACCGTCCGCCTGCAATCTCAACCGCGCCCTGCTCGAATGCCTTGCCACGGATTTTGACGGCGGCATTCACGTGTCGCTCGGCATGACTGCGCCCGACGAACAAAGCCAGATCGTGGAATTACTCGACAGGCTCGGTGCCTTGGATCGGGTCGTCCTTTACGCCTGTACTTCAGGATATCCAGTCCCGCATGAGGACGTCTGCCTACTCGAAATCGAACGTCTAAAAGAGGCATTTGGTTCTAAGATTGCCGCTATCGGCTTCTCGGGACATCACCTGGGAATCGCGGTGGACATCGCCGCAGTCACCTTGGGTGCTGCCTGGGTCGAACGCCACTTCACGATTGATCGAACGTGGAAAGGTACTGATCACGCGGCGTCGCTGGAGCCCGACGGGCTCCGGCGGCTGGTGCGCGACATTCATGCGGTGACCATGGCGCTTGCGTACAAGAATGTACCGATTCTCGAAATCGAACAGGTGCAGCGCGACAAGTTGAAGCGCCTCCCCGGAACGCATTTCGCCAAATGAAATGGGTCGCGCTCATGCCATTGCGCGCGCGGTCGAAATCCATCCGAGACAAGAACATTCGGCTCATGGCCGGCCGGCCGCTGTTCTCCTGGAGCCTCGGCGAGGCGGTAAGTTCCGAGGTCTTCGACGACATTTACGTCGCCTCCGATTCGGACCGGGTGCGACGAACCGTCGCCGGCGAGTTCCCCACCGGCATTGAGATCATCGATCGCTCCGCCGAATCGGCATCCGATACGGCCAGCACGGAAGCGGTGATGCTGGAGTTTCAACAACGCGTGAAGTTCGACGTACTATGCCTGATCCAAGCGACCTCGCCGCTGACGCGGGCTGAGGACTTTATCAGCGCCCGCAGGCAATTCGAATCCGAAACCCTGGATTCTCTGCTGAGCGCCGTCCGGTCGAAGCGGTTCATCTGGAGCGCCGACGCCAAAGCCCTGAACTACGCGCCGCAGTCACGGCCGCGGCGCCAGGATTTCGAAGGCTCCTACATCGAGAACGGGGCGTTCTACTTCACCGCGGCCGGCATTCTCGCGCAAGAGCGATGCCGGCTCGGCGGCCGGATCGGTATTCATGTCATGCCTGCGGACACTGAACTGGAACTCGATGACCCGACGGATTGGCCGATTGTCGAGACCGCCTTACGCAAGCGCTTGCGCACCGAGTCGCTGATCGAGGCTTTAGATCGAGTCAAGATCTTCGTCATCGATGTCGACGGCACCCTGACCGATGGTTCGATGTACTACGGTCCCGACGGGGAAGCATTCAAGCAATTCCACACCCGCGACGGCAAAGGCCTCGAACGCCTGCGTGACGTCGGTGTGCGCGTCTGCGTCATGACCGGCGAAGACAGCCCGACCACCGCGGCCCGCATGAAAAAGCTCGGTATTTCGGATTACTTCGCTGGGGTAAGCGATAAGCTTTCTCTGCTCGAGGACAAGGCCGCTGCCTGGTCCGTCAGCCTTGACGAGGTCGCCTTCATCGGGGACGATTTAGGCGATCTGGAGTGCCTATCGGCCGTCGGCGCATCCTTTTGTCCATCCGACGCCGTTGCCCAGATCAAGGCGGCTGCCGCCCATGTCTGTTCTTGTCCCGGCGGCGAAGGCGCGGTAAGGGAAGCCTGCGATCGGATCTACGCAGCGAAGGCCGGGGAATAACGAGCATACGGCCACGAGCATCACAAGCGACACCGCGGAAAGCCCCTCGGTGAGCTGCCGCTGCCGTCAACCAGGGTTTCCAATCCTATGAACACGATGTTCGCACTGCTGCGAACCTACCCCGGGCGCAGCGCACTCATGCTGACAGCGCTGATCGTCGCCGGTGCCGCCGAAGGATTGAGCTTGACCGCCTTGTTGCCGCTCTTGTCAGTAGCGACGGGGGAACCCGTCAAAGGCGGCATCAACGATATCGTGCTGGAACTGCTCCGGCAGCTTGGTATCGAACCGAGCGTCGGCGCCATCCTCGTCTTCATCGTCTGCGGTATTGCCATTAAGAGCCTGTTAGTGCTCGTCGCCAACAGCCAGGTCGGTTACACCGTGGCCCGTATCGCAACGGATTTCCGCGTCGCCCTGATCGACGCATTGCTGGCCAGTCAATGGCAGTACTTCGTCAAGCAGCGAACCGGTGCGCTGGCAAATTCCGTGGCGACCGAGGCCTATCGGGCTGCGACCGGCTTCGAATGGGGCGCCCGCGTCATATCCCTTCTCCTGCAGGTGAGCGTCTACACCATCGTCGCGTTGATGGTGTCCTGGCCGGCGACGCTCGCCGCGCTCGCAATCGGTGCGATCTTCGTCCTCGTGTTGCATTCGCTGCTCAGGATCGCGCGACGCGCGGGTCTTAAGCAGACCCAGCTCAATCGCGAACTGCTGTCCTACCTGACTGACGTGCTGGGATCGGTCAAGCCGCTCAAGGCGATGGCGCGGGATCACGCAGCCGAAACCATACTCAAACGGCAGACCGGGGATCTGGAGCATGCTACGCGGCGCGAGGTGATGAGCCGTGAGACCCTTCGCGCGCTCCAGGAACCGATACTCGCAACCCTGGCTGCCTTGGGGCTTTATTTCGCTTTGTCGATGTGGGGGCTCAAGCTTTCCGAGGTCATGGTGCTCGTGTTCATCCTCGTGCGCCTGCTCGGCCTGGTCAACAAGACGCAACGCCAGTATCAGCGGGTAGTGACTCAGGAGAGCGCTTACTGGGCGTTGCGCCAAACCGTGGAGCAGGCACTCAAGGCCGGTGAGACAGCGAACGGGACGAAGACACCGACTATTGATGAATCAATTCACCTCGATGATGTCGCTTTCGCATATGGCGAACATCGCGTCTTCGACGGTCTTGATTTCAAAATCCCGGCCCGGTCCCTGCTTGTGCTCACAGCGCCCTCGGGTGCGGGGAAAAGCACCCTGCTCGATCTACTTTGCGGCCTGCTCAAACCGCAGCACGGATCGATCCGGGTCGACGGCGTACCGCTAGCGGAAATCGATCTCAGGGCGTGGCGCAAATTCATCGGCTACGTGCCGCAGGAAACGGTACTGCTACACGACAGTATCCTGAACAACGTCACCATCGGCGAACCCGAGCTCACCGAAGAAGATGCTGTGCGTGCACTCAAGCAGGCCGGCGTGTGGGATTTCATCGAGCGGCTGCCGAACGGCCTGAACACGGTTGTCGGCGAGCGCGGTGGGCAGATCTCAGGCGGGCAACGGCAACGCATCGCGATCGCGCGGGCGCTGACGCACCGGCCGAAAGTCCTGATCCTCGACGAACCGACGAGCGCTCTGGATCGTGAGACCGAGCGGCTGATTTGCGTGCCCCTGCGGCAACTCGCGGAGAATCTCACCGTCATTGCTGCTTCTCACCAACCGTCGCTGATCGAGGCGGCGGACCGGGTGATCGCGCTCGAAGATGGAAGAGCCGTGTTGGTGGAGACTGCTAGGCGGGTTCGAACGGAGGCGGCACCATGAGTAATGCCCGGATCGGCCATCGTGCGGCGCTGACTGCCGTGATCGTCGCCTTCATTGCCGGCCTCGTCGGCAGCCTCGCGATTCGACCGCCTGGCGGCGCAGAACAGGCGGTCGCTGCCACGGCGGGCGGCCAAATGCAGCGCATCCACTGGCGCATGCCGGTGGCGTTTCAGACCACCATGCCCACCATTGGCGACAACCCCGTCTACGTCACCGACATGATATATGCAGTGAGCAGCGGCGGCGTTCACCTCGAAATATTCGAACCCGGCGAAGTGGTGCCCGCGTTCAGCATCCTCGATGCCGTGAGAGACGGCAAGGTGGAGTCCGGCTATACCTGGCTCGGCTACGACCAGGGCAAAATTCCGGCCTCCGCCCTGTTGGGCGCCGTGCCGTTCGGCATGGAGCCGTGGGAATTCTCGGCGTGGTGGTTCGAGGCGGGCGGGCGCGAACTCGGTGAAGCGTTGTACGAAAAATATAACGCCTATCCCCTGTTCTGCGGACTGACCGGACCGGAGACCGCCGGCTGGTTCCGCTCGCGCATCGAGAGCCTCGATGACATTCGGGGACTCAAGATCCGCTTTGCCGGGCTCGGCGGCAAGGTCATTGAACGCCTCGGTGCCTCAGTCACCATGCTGCCCGGCGGTGAGATCTTCCAGGCGCTGGAGAAGGGCGCGATCGACGCGACCGAGTTTTCACTGCCCGATGTCGACCAACGCCTCGGCTTTGGCCGTGTCGCACCTTATAACTATTACCCAGGCTGGCATCAGCCGGCAACCGCGGCGCACATGCTGGTCAATCTCGAGCTTTGGAACGGCCTGGCGATCGCCGACCAGAATCTTCTCGAGACCGCATGTACCGCGGGAGTGACACGTAATCTCGCTCGGAGTGAAGCCAGACAGGGAGCGGTGATCGCCGGATTTCCCGACATCGGCGTGTCGGCCGAAAGTCTGCCGCTAGACCTCCTGCGCGAACTCAAACGCATCGCCGAGGATGTCCTGCGCGAAGAAGCGGAGGCCGACGAAGACTTCGCCACCATCCTCGCATCACAGCAACGCTTCCGTGCCGAGTACGCCCACTGGAAAGCCCGCGCCTATCTTCCCAGAGATTTTTAAAGTAAGTCGTGAACCTGCCTCAAACCCGCGTTTCGCGGTTGATCGATCCCTTGTTGATCACGCTCGGCCAGTGGGCTTCCTGGCTGTGGCTGCTATTACTCGTGATCATCTGTATCAACGTCGTGCTGCGCTACGCTTTCGGCATAGGCCGCATCGAGTTCGAAGAGATCCAGTGGCACATCTATGCCACCGGGTTTCTGCTGGGCCTCGCTTATAGCTACCAGGCAGATGCGCATATCCGGGTCGACGTCGTCCACGAGCGACTGTCAGCGCGGCTCCAGGCCTGGATCGAACTTTACGGCATCGTGCTTTTCCTCCTGCCTTTCATCGCGCTCATTTTGATCTACAGCCTGCCCTTTGTGCGGACCGCCTATGAACTCGGTGAAGTATCACAGGCGCCCGGCGGTCTGCCGTTCCGCTGGGCGATCAAGGCTATGCTGCCACTTGGTTTCTTTCTGCTGCTGTTGGCCGTGGTCTCACGCTTGTCGCGTGTCTGGTCCCTGCTCTTCTTCGAATCGGGCGTCGATCGTGGCGCTGAATGAACTCATGGCCATGTTGATGTTCGCGAGCTTCATCGCGCTCGTGTTCACCGGGTTTCCGGTCGCCTGGATCCTCGGCGGCCTGGCCGTGATGTTCACCGCGTTCGCGATCATCATGAACGTCGATTTCGCGGTTCCGATCAACGTCGACTGGGATTACACGTCCTTGACCGTCGATCGCATCTGGTACGTGATGGAGAGTTGGGTGTTGGTGGCCCTGCCCATGTTCATCTTCATGGGCTTTCTGCTCGACCGCTCGGGTATTGCGTACCAGCTCATGACGAGCTTCGCGCGGTTGTTCGGCCGCATTCGCGGCGGCCTCGCCATTACCGTCACCGCGATCGGCCTGTTGCTCGCTGCCACGACCGGTATCATCGGCGCCTCGGTGGTGCTCCTCGCCTTGATCGGCCTGCCCGTCATGCTGAATGAGGGTTACGATCGCCGGCTGGCCGCGGGTACGGTCTGCGCAGTGGGTACGCTCGGGATCCTCATACCGCCGAGCATCATGCTGGTGCTGATGGCGGACCGGCTGTCGATGAGTGTCGGCGACCTCTTCATGGGCGCGGTTTTTCCGGGGATGCTGCTGGGCGGGCTTTATGTGCTCTACATCCTCGGCTATGGCTTGCTGCGCCCGGACGGCGCCCCGGCCGCACGGGGCGAGGCCATGGACTGGGACGCAATTCGCGCGCTCTTCTTGGCGATCCTGCCCCCGGCCTTCCTGATCCTCGCCGTCCTCGGCAGCATTTTTTTCGGTATCGCGACACCGACCGAAGCGGCGGGCGTGGGCGCCGCGGGCGCCTTGCTGCTCGCCTGCCTGAAGCGGCGGATCAGCATGGGTGTTCTGCAAGAAGTTCTAATCGAAACGACCCGCACCACGGGCTTCATCTTCGCGGTGCTGATCGGTGCAACGGCGTTCTCGCTGGTGTTGCGCGGGCTTGGCGGAGACGTGTTGATCGAGCGCATTCTGCTCAACCTGCCGTTCGATCCCAGCGGCATCGTGATCTGTATTCTCCTGGCGACCTTTATCCTGGGTTTCTTCCTGGACTGGATCGAGATCACGCTCATCATTTTGCCGCTGGTGTCACCGGTGGTGGTAAACCTCGGTTTCGATCCGGTCTGGTTTACCGTGATGTTCGCGGTGTGCCTACAGACGAGCTTTCTGACACCGCCCGTGGGCTTCGCGATTTTCTATTTGAAAGGAGTCGCGCCCGACGACATCGACGTCCTTACGATTTACCGGGGCGTCGCGCCGTTCGTGGCCCTGCAGCTACTGGGACTGGTCATCATCTTCAACTGGCAGCAAGTGGTGACGTGGCTACCCGCACAAGCCTATCGCTGATCGCCGCCTTCACGTCGCTTGGTCCCTGTGAGACTCGACTAACTGCATCAACGAGCCATACGATTCTTCCACCCCATCGTCGCCGGCGGGTAGCGCGTTCAACAACACGATTTCGTCGACTACGCCTTCGTAGGCCGCTAATCTCGCCCGGCAGTCCTCCGGCGTACCCGCGATCACCAGGCGGTCGATGCATTCGTCCGGAATGGCGGCGACGGCCGCCTCGAGATGACCGGCGGGCATGTGGGTGAGCGCCGCATCGGCGGCGGCGCCGAATCCCTGCTCCCGCATCGTGTACTCGTAATAGGGATGCGGCAGTGGTGCATACAGGTGGCAGATCGCTTCGCGTGCCGCCCGCCGCGCACGCGCCCGATCTTCGTCGACGGCGATGAAATGGACGGCGGTCCAAGCGATTGCACTGGGATCCCGCCCGGCCGTGGTCGCCGCATCGATGACTTGCGGTCGAACGACGTCCCGCAGATAGTCAACCGATAAGGTCGCGCCGCAGGCGATACCGTCGGCAACCCGGCCTGCGACTTTCAGCATGCGCGGAAAGACCGCGGCGAGATAGACCGGGAACGGCCGGTCTCCCGGATCGACACCAGGCGACCAGTGCATGCGGTGAATCTTGCCCTCGAAATCCAAGGTTTCGCCGAGCCGCGTGCGCGCCATGCGCTGCATCAAGGTCACGTACTCGGCCATCTTGGTCAACACGCGTGCGTGCGGAATTCCCTGCCATTGTTCATTGATGGTGCGGTTACCGCCACCGACCCCGAGCACCAGGCGCTGCTTACTGAAATCATTGAAGTCGATCGCCGACATGCCGGCGAGCAGGGGACTGCGGCCGTAGGCATTCAGTACGTAAGGCCCGAGCCGCACGCGGCCCGTGGCGGCGGCAAGCGCGGTCAACGGCACCCAGCCGCTGCGCCACGCTTCGGCCAGGTAAAGTGACGCCACGCCGCTCTGCTCCGCGCGCCGCCCGATTGCCGTTAGCTCGGCCATCGTCATATCCGCGCCGGTGAAGATGAGGCCGATGTCCATCGTGGTCGTACTGCTGCTTGCGGTCAGCCCATGGGATTCGCATCGGGGAAACCGAGCGCGAATTGCCCGAGGTTCTCATAGGACACTTCGCTCACCAGCAGGTGCTGCGCGGCGACGTTGATATCTCGCAGACAGCGCTGCAGGATGTTGCCATGATAAATGGCACCGCCGCCCGCGTACCTGAATGCCTGCGTCGTGACCTCGGCCGCGACCTCGGTGCAATAGGTGGCGGCGCTCCTGAGTTCCGAGTGCAACCGCGGCGGTACGGCCTTTCCACCACAGACCACACGCCAGGCCTGCTCGTTTAAATCAATCGCGAGCGCGCGTGCCGCGCGGAGGCGCAACTCGCTCGCGCCGATCATGCGCTGAACCGAAGACCGCCGCGCAAGACTCGATGCCTTCGGGTCATAGCCGCGTTTCTTCTTCGCCGCCAATTCGATCAGCGTATCGAGCGCGCAACGGCCGACGCCGCAAGCGAAGGCGGCGTGTTCATTGGCGACGAAGGCCGGTAGTCCGAGGGCGTAGAGGGCACCGCCGCGGCACGGTTCTCCCTCGAGGAGATTCCAGGACAGTGCATCCGGCACGAAATGGTCTTCGATTGAGAGATCACAGGACCCGGTACCCTTGAGTCCCGCAACCTGCCAATTATCGTGTATCTCGGCAGCACCGGTCGGAAAGACCATCATACGCAGTTCCGGCGGCGCGTCCGGTTCGCGCGTGACCCGCGCGCAGGCCGTGATCCATTCCGAGTGGCGGATCCCGCTCGCAAACGACCACCGACCGCTGACCTGATAACCGCCTGCGGCGGGCTGCCCCTGCCCCGCGGGCATGATGCAGATGGCGCCGCGTGGAACACGCTTGTCCGCGAACATCTGCTCGATGCCCTCGTCGGGCAGAAAAGCGCCCGGCAGTCCGACACTGGTGGCGCCCACCATGGTGCACCAGCCGGCGGACGCGTTAACCGCGGCGACGGCTTCGATCACCTCGAACTGCGTGACCGGATCCGCTTCCGCGCCGCCGAGCACGGACGGCAGCTTCATGGCGAAAATACCGGTTTTCACCAGCGCCTGTACGGTCTTGGCAGACAGTGTGGCCGCCGCTTCCTCTTCCTCGCACTGTGCCGCGAGCACCTCCCGGATCCGCTCGACGCCGCCGAGCAGCACCTCGCGGTTCTTCGCCCGGTCGGCGGTGAAGGTCTTCGATGTCATGTCCATCGCGGTCAGCCGGCAATCTGCTCCCGATCGGACAGGGCTTTGAGATGCCGCCGCATGGCGATGCCGGCGCTGTCGGTCGGAATATGCATTGCGTTCACTCTATCTTAACTGCCTGCACAAGCTCTGGCTAAGCAGTTCGAGCAGCGCCATGCCGGTTCCGCTCATATAATGGACGCCGGCACCGCGGGCACGGCGCCGTCGAAACGATGGAGCCAAATGCAAATGAGCGTACTCAACTACCTGTCCGGATTCGGCAACGAGTTCGAGAGCGAAGCGCTCGCCGGCGCGTTGCCGCAGGGGCAGTTTTCACCGCAACGCGTGCCGTTCGGTCTCTACACCGAAAAATTCAGTAGCAGCGCGTTCACGGCGCCGCGCGCGGAGAATCGCCGCACCTGGTTTTATCGCATAAGGCCATCCGTGAAACAGGGTGAGTTCGTCCCAATGGACGCGGGCCTGCTGAAATCCGGACCGATCACGGGCGCGCCGACGCCGCCCAAGCCCCTGCGCTGGGATCCGCCGGAGATCCCCTCGCGCGATCATGATTTCGTCGACGGCCTGGTCACGATCGCGGCGAACGGCAGGGTGAGCGAGCAGACGGGCATGGGTGCGCACATCTATACCGCGACCCGCAGCATGGACCACCGGTATTTCGTCAATGCCGACGGTGAAATGCTCATTGTCCCCCAGGCCGGTGCACTCCAGGTTTACACGGAATGCGGAATTCTCGAAGTCGCGCCGGGCGAGATCGTCGTCATACCGCGCGGCATGAAATTCAAGATCGATCTCATCGACGCCACCGCCCGGGGCTACGTCTGCGAAAATTACGGCGCTTTCCTGCGACTGCCTGAACGGGGTCCAGTGGGATCCGACGGCTTCGCCAATGACCGCGATTTCTTTTGCCCCGTGGCGCATTTCGTCGATGACGATGGCGAGTGCGAACTGGTGTGCAAATTCCAAGGCGCGCTCTATCGCTGCGTCATGGGCCATTGCCCGCTGGATGTCGTCGCCTGGATCGGCGACGCCGTGCCGTACAAATACGACCTCAACCGTTTCAACACCATGAACACGGTCAGCTTCGACCACGCGGATCCGTCGATCTTCACGGTCCTGACATCACCTTCCAACACCCCGGGCGTCGCCAACATCGACCTGGTCATCTTTCCGTCGCGCTGGGTCGTTGCCGAAAACACCTTCCGCCCGCCCTGGTATCACCGCAACGTGATGAGCGAATTCATGGGACTGATCTACGGCCAGTACGAAGCGAGGAAAGAAGGTTTCGCGCCCGGCGGGATCGGCCTGCACAACTCGATGGTGCCGCATGGTCCGGACTTGAAGGTCTACGAGGGCGGAACCGGTGCGCAACTCGAACCGATCAAGGTAGAAAATTCACTGTCCATCATGTTCGAGACACGCTACGTACTCAAGGTGACAACTTGGGCACTCGAGTCGTCCTACCTGCAGCAGGATTACCGCGAAAACACCTGGGGCGGCCTCGAGCGACACTTCGACCCAAGCGCTTCCGGGTAACGGGCCTGTTATCTGCATCCAGGCTTCAACGGCAGGTAAGCGGCAGCGACTTAAGCCCTCTGAAACGCGCGCGCCGGGCCGGCACCGCCGCTCCAGCGAGTTCGATCACCGGAAAGCGCGCCAGCAATCGAGTGACGCCGATCTTAGCTTCCAGGCGCGCGACGGCGAGCCCCGCACAGGTATGAATACCGCCGCCGAAGGCATTGTGCGCATTCGGCTGCCGTGTGATGTCGAGGCGATCGGGATCGTCGAACGCATCAGGATCGCGGTTGGCGGCGCCGATGCAGAGCGTCAGGATCGACCCCGCGGCCAGCGCTACCTCGCCGATCTCCGTGGACTCCGTGACCGTGCGGTTGCCGAGTTGAACCGGGCTTTCAAAACGCAGGAATTCCTCGACCGCACCGTCGATCAAAGCCGGTGCCCGTCGCAATCGTTCGAGTTCGACCGGATGGTTGAGGAGCGCCAGCACGCCGTTGCCGATCAAGTTTGTCGTGGTTTCATGCCCGGCATTCAAAAGAAAAATGCACTGGTGATAGATCTGAAATTCCGACAGCTTGAATGCGGGTGATTCCCAACGGATGAGGCGGCTCACGATGTCGTCCCCGCCCGCATGTCGGCGGCGTTCGGCGATCAAGTCCTTGAGAAAGTCGACGAATTCGATCACCGCGGCGTTACCGTCGTCCAGCACCTGTTGGTCGGAGCCGAATTCGAGCGCGCCCAAGATGGCATTCGACCAGCGTTGCAATGGCCCACGATCGGCACGGGCTATGTCAAGCAGATTACCGATGACCTCGATCGGAATCGCGGAGGCGAAATCGGCCATTAGATCACATTTCTTGCGGTCGTCAATGGGCTCGAGGAGGCGATCGACCAACGCGATCAGACTCGGCTCCATGGCCGCCACCATCTTGGGCGACAGTGCGTCGCCGATGGCTTTGCGCACATTCGTATGCAACGGCGGATCGTTGAACACGAGACTCGTGGTGTGGTGTGCGAACAGCGGGCTGTCGCCGAATAGCGGCCGGAACTGTTCCTGCTTGTCGGAACTGAACAGCTTGGGATGACGATAGATTTGATTGATGTCGGCGTGGCGGGTCAGAAACCAAGTGCCGTCGGGACAGCGATGCACCGGATCGTGTTCTCGCAGCGCGCGGTAAGTCGGGTAGGGATCGTCGTAGAATGCGTCGCGTAGATCACGCGGATCGAAACGCTCGACTGCTTCCGGATGCATTTTTCTCGCTTTCATCGGCTGCGCATGGGGCATACATTCTTCCGATGAATTCTACAGGAGGAAACCGTGCTCGCACTCGAACAATGGGCATTCATAGCCGAGGTCGCCAGTGGCATCGGCGTCATCGCCTCACTGATCTATCTCGCCGTGCAGATCAGGCAGAACTCGAAAATGGTCGCGGCGCAAACCTTTCAATCGATTTCGAGTACGTCCGCGGATTTAGCTTTCCGAATGGGGGAGAATCCAGAAATGGCCACTCTGATTGCCGCAGCCCTCGGCGACGGCGAGGGCCTTACCCGCAAACAGCATTTACAAATCGACCTGATATTGCGGGCAGCCTTTCGCAATTTCGAAAATTACTACTATCAATACATGCGTGGTTTCCTCGAGGAGGACATGTGGGAAGGCTTCCGCCAGACCATGCTGACCCAAATTAGTGGAAAAGTCGGCCGTGACTGGTGGTCGCGCAATAAAATCGCCTTTGGTAAGCGCTATCGTGAATTCATCGATTGCGAATTGGAGACGTTCTCGCCGCCCGCCAGAGCGTGGGTCGGCGGGCACGAGGTCGACTAATTCAGTTCTTCGAGCAGACTCCTGGCCGCACACAAATCGTAGGATTCGAAGCCCTCGGTAAACGCACTCAGAACGCCACTCAAAGTCTCGCGTGCCTCCTGACCCCGACCTTGTTCTCTCCATAATTTCGCGAGGCTGATGGCGGCTTGCAGTTCAAAACTTTTAGCGCCGCGTGTTTGCGCAATCTCCAGCGATTTGAGGATGGATTTGCCGGCTTCGGAGTGAAGTTTCAAACGATGCAGCAACTCACCGCGGACACGATAGAGCACGGGCTCGGGGTAGCGGGCGCCGGTCTTCTCGATCAAGGCGATGGCCTCCGGTAACAGTGCGAGCCCCTTTTCAGGATCGCCGGTTCGACCATAGGCGTCGGCCGTCAAAGTCATGAACCACGAATACATCAATTGTGAACGCACGGCTTCGGCCGAAGTCGATTTTTCGATGATGGCCATGCCGCCTTCGATATCCTCTAAGCCGGCGTCGTGCCGCGCGAGGCAAACGCGCGCATGGCCACGCTGGATGAGGCTCCATCCGTGCGCAAACGCGATGCCGAATTCATCGGCGATGTCGATCGCCATGCTGGCATACGTTTCCGCCTGTTCGTGCTGGCCAAGCCAGCCGTGAAGGTTGCAGGCATTGCCGTAGACGAACGCGCGACTGACCGAATGACCGATATCGTCAGCGAGATCCAAGGCCTGTTGCATCGTCCCCAGCGCTTGGTCGGGATAGCCGCGCAACCAGGCGTTCTGAGCACCCCGGACCAGGCAGATGCTGCCCGGTTCGACGCCGTAGATGAAGGCATGCTTGCTGTGCGCGGAACGATCATACAGTTTCAATCCCTCCGAGATATGACGCTCCGCGGCCGCGATGTCGCCACGAAAGAAATGTGAACTGATCAGCGCTACATTGGCTTCCAGCAGATACTCCGCCCGACCGCTGGACTTGGCGGCCTTATACAATGCCTGTCCGATCTCGTGCGCGGACTTGAGATCGGATTTGGCAAGATAATAGGCACGCAGTCCGAAATAAGCAGGGAAACGCGACGTACTGTCTTGCGCCTGCCGGCACAGCTTCAGGGCGCGCTTGTAAACGGTTTCGACCTCCGGAGATGAATTCCCCTGGGATGCGCTGACCAGCGGGCCGAGTAACAAGAGGATTTTCAACTCCAGCCGAGCGCGATCAACCGTATCGGGCAAGGACGCGACGATCTTCAAGGCTTTGTGCAAGTGCCCCTGAGCCACCGGGGCGGCCGAACGCTCCACCGCCCGCTGTCCCGCCGCGTAGAGATGTTCGACCGCGCGCTCGTGAATGCCGGCTTCGGCGAAGTGATAAGCGACCAGCTCCGGTTCGCGCTGCACGGTTTCCGGATAGTGCTGTTCGAGCACTTCGGCGATTTCCGCGTGGCGGGCACGCCGGTGTTTATTGAGCAGCGATTCGTAGGCGGTGTCCCTGATGAGCGCATGCTTGAATATATAGCTGGGATCCGCACGCGTACCGCTGCGATATAACAATTCGGCATCGAGTAATTCGTCCAGGCCCCGCGACAACACGGCGCGGTCGTCGACGAGGTGAGTCAGCAGTTCGTAGCCGAATTCTCGCCCGATCACCGCGCCCCATTGCGCGATATGCTTACCGCTCGGGCATCGATCGATGCGGGCTTCGAGTGAGTCGTGCAGAGTCGCGGGGATCGCGATGTCCTGCAACGGTTCGGTAATCCCGCCTTTGTCGGCTTGCTCCAGCAAATCCGCTTCGACAATGGTCTTGGTGAGTTCTTCGACGTAGAGCGGAATGCCGTCCGTCTTGTCCTTGATATGCCGTAGAAGCTCCGCGGGAATCGTTTCCCGTTCGGCCACGTTCATAATGATTGCCTCGACCTCAGTTTCCGGGAGTCGCCCGATGGAGAGGTGTTCGAAAAATGTGCGTTGATTCCAAGGCAGCACGAAATCCGATCGGTAAATCACCAACGCAAGCGTCCGCGAAGCGGGTATGTGATCCAGATACAGGTCCAGCAGCTCGGCGCTTGCGGGATCCATCCAATGCACGTCATCCCAAATCACGTAGGCAGGCCGGGCCGTCGCTTCTTCGAGAAACCAATCGATCAAGGCTTCAAACATCAGGGTCTTGCGAGCCTGCGGATCAAGCGGGACGAGCTGGCCCTGGTCGGGATGATCGAGTGAAAGAAGCGATGCGAACAGAGGCGCTGTTTCCGGTTTCGTGAATGCATAGGGTTCCAGCGCCGACTCCATCTTCTGTATACGCATCGCTTCAGAATCATCGTTTTCGATACCGAAAACCCGCCGGAGCAGCTGAACAATGGGGTAGTAGGCGCTGTTCTGGTGATTCGGCGAACATCTGAGCGTGATCTGCCGTGCGTCGTCGCCGACCTCTTTTTTGAACTCCTGCACCAGTCTCGATTTGCCCATGCCGGCTTCGCCGCTCAAGAGCACGACGTGGCCGCGCCCCTCGCGTGCCTCGGCCCAGTGCCGGGCGAGCAGTTGCAGTTCCTGTTGACGGCCGACGAATTCCGACAAGGCTCCGGTACTGAGCGCCACTTCGAAACGATTCAAGGGGGCGGCTTCCCCTTTTACCGTGTAGAGGTCGATGGGTTGCGCGACGCCTTTAAGGATGTGCGGACCGTGCAATTCACATTCATAGAGTCCGTCCACCAGGCGGTGGGTGGCCGCGGTGATCAATATTTCGTTGGGTCTCGCCGACCCCTGCACCCGTGCGGCGATATTCGACGTCTCACCGAGCGCGAGCCGCTCGTGACGATCGGCCCCGCCCATTTCGCCGATGACGACCGGCCCGGTGTGTATACCGATCCGCACCCGCAGGGGTTCTCCGAGTCGAGCCTGTAACGGTTCGGCTTTGCTCAGCGCATCGAGGATTTCAAGGGCCGCCTGAATGCTGCGGCCGGCTTCGTCTTCCTGCGCCACCGGGTAGCCGAAATAAACCAGCAGCCCATCACCCAGATACTGCGCGATGTGCCCATCGCAACGCGCGATGACTTCCGCGCAGACGCCCTGATATTCGCGCACCAGATCCCTGAGTTCCTCGGCGTCGAAACGACCCGATAATTCCGTCGAGCCGACGATGTCGCAAAACATCACCGTGATCAGGCGCCGATCCGCATGGTCGGCAACGGCGTGCGTGTTTTCGGGCCGGCTCGAGGGTGCCGGATCCGATCCCCCGCCGGCGTCGCCAATCCACACCAGTACCCTGCCGTCTTCGTCCTTGGCCAGGCGTTTCGCGTCGACCAGATCGGCCTTGATGTCCTCGATGTCCTCGTCGTCGAGTTCAAAGCGGCGCTTGAGCACACGATAAGCCACGCGGCCGTCACGCTCCATCAATTGGCGTACCGCATCCAAGAGTTCGTCAAACGACAAGTCCGCCCTCCCCGATCTTCGACCAGTCAAGCCACAGTATACGGAACCCCGGCAGGTGAACGCAGTATGCCTGTGAGGGCTGCGGACTCGATTATTTCAAGCTTGGGAACTACCATGTGGCCAGCAACGGGGCTTGGGAATAACTGGTGATCAATCGCCTTCTAACTCTAGATGGAGGCGGGCGCTTCGGTGCGCTCGTGGTAGTGGTTGCCGTCTCTGTCGCAGCCTGGATGCAGCTGCCGAACCTCAAGCTCGACCGCAGCGATGACCGCCTCATCAGCGCCGACGATCCGGGCTGGAACCAGTTCCACCAGATGCAGACCGACTTTGGCGACGAACAGTCCGTCATCGTCTACCTGCGCGCCAAGGACCTCTGGACCGTAGAGCGGCTCAAGCAGCTCCAGGCCGTCACGATCGCCTTTGAAAATACGCCGGAATTCACCTCTGTAGGCGACCTGCTCACGGCCACCAGCATCCGGGACCAAGGTGATTATGTCGATGCGGGACCCCTGATGATCCTGGTCCCCGCAACACCGGAAAAACTGCCGGGGTATCGCGATGATGCCCAATACAGCCCCCTCATCAGGGAAAATTTCATTTCCAAAGACGGACTCGCCACGGCGATCAGCCTCGGCTACAAAAGCAAGCCCGAAGACCCGAATTACGAGATCGAGATCTTCCGGCTGATCGAGGAACGGGTCGCGCCGCTCAAAGACGATTTTCACGTCATTTTTCAGCTTGGACGGCCGCGCCTGAATGTCGAGATCGACCGCGGCCTGTTCAAGGACCTGCAACGATTGATCCCTGCCTCACTGCTGATCCTCGTAGTGGTCATCACGTTTTTTCTGAAGTCCGTGCGGGTCATACCGATCCCGCTCGTCACCTCGGGTCTGAGCGTGTTATGGACGCTCGGGTTCATGGCCGCCGCGGGCATTCCGATAACGCTTCTGACCGCAATGATCCCGGCGCTCATCATCGTCGTCGGTTCGGTCGAAGACGTACACCTGATCGCGTCCTACCTCGAAGGCCTCGACGATGATCCGGAGGATCAGCGTCGGCGCGCGGTGGCGCATATGGCCAGGCACGTCGGCCTGCCCATCGTCATCACCGCCCTCACCACGTCGATCGGCTTCTTTGCGAACGTCATCACCGAGATCCCCTTGATCTTCGAATTCGCGCTGGCCAGCGCATTCGCCATGATCGCAAATCTCATCGTCACGGTTTTGACGGTACCGCTAATGCTGCACTGGCTGGGGCCGCGCGTGAACCGCCTGAGGCGTGTCTCGGGCATGCCGGGCGGCATCATCGGCATCATCGTTCGCGCCGTCGAGACCGCCAGTGAACGGGGGCCGGTCGTCGTCATTGCCGCCACGATCGCCGTCATGCTCTGGTTCGGTGTCCAGGCGTTCGACATTTACGTCAATAACGATCCGCTGTCCTACTTCCCCGATGATCATCCCTTCGTACGCGACGCCAACACCGTGCACGAGGAACTCGCCGGCTTGCAGGTCTTCAGTGTCACCATGACCTCGAAGATACCGCGACTGTTCGAAACCAGCGCCGGGATGAAGAAGATCGACGCGGTGCAAGGTCTTATCGATCACCAGGGCCTTTACGACAAGACCCTGTCGCTTGCGACCCTGATGTCCCTCATGCACCAGGAATTCCATGCCGGTGATACCAATTTCCACAAGATCCCCGAATCAGCCGAGGATATCGACCTCTATCTGTCCAGCCTGACCCGCGGGGATCTCGAGGGCTTCGTCACGGAGGACTATTCGACCGCGCGCATCTCCGTGCGGCACAACGTCAGTGATTCGGTGCGCTTGAACGCCGCCGTCGATGCGTTGCTGGAAGTCTTGCCGACCCTACTCGGGCCCGACATCGAATTCGCGATCACCGGCAAGAATCTGATGGTTAACCGGGCCGCCGAATCCCTGATGAAAGGACAGTTCGCATCGCTGCTTCTGATCCTGTTCATGATCTTCGTGCTGTTCACGGTGCTTTACACCTCATGGCTCGCGGGTCTGCTGGCGTTGGTGCCTAACCTCATTCCGATCGTGCTCAATTTCGGTCTCATGGGCTACCTCGGCGTGCCGCTCAATCCGGGTACCGCGATGGTCGCGGCCATTGCCATCGGGGTTGCCGTCGACGACACCATTCATCTGATGACGCGCTTCGGCACGGAGAGCAAACTGCACCTCGACGAACGCGATGCCGTGCGCGCGACAATACGCGGCGAAGCCGTCCCGATCGTCTCCACCTCGATCGCGCTGGCGCTCGGCTTCGGTGTGCTGGCGCTGTCGAACTTCAGCATCGTGGCGCAGTTCGGCCTGCTCGCCGCCGCGACGATGATCTACGCCGCGGTGGCCGATCTGCTCATCATGCCGATCCTGCTCAGGCATCTACGCCTGGCCACGGTCTGGGACATCGTTGCCCTGCAACTCGACCGCGAAGTGCTCGTCAACTGCCCGCTCTTCAGCGGCATGTCACCGTTCGACGTCAAGAAAGTCGTGGTGCTGTCGAACATGCAGGATTACGACACCGGCGAAACCGTGATCCAGCAGGGCACGGTATCGAGCGGCATGTACGTGATATTGCAGGGGCGTGCGGATATCTCGATCGAACGCGAAGGCATCGCGCTGGCGCTCGATGAAATTGGCCCGGGCGGCATCGTGGGTGAGATCGGATTCTCCGGGGAGAACGTCGAGCGCACGGCCACCGTGACCGCCAAAGAGCCGATGACGGTCGTTCGGCTCGAAGCCGAAAGCACCCGCAAGGGCCTACGCTTTTACCCGCGTATCGCCGCGCGGCTGCACCAAAACATCAGCAATATCTTGGGCTCGCGCTTGCTCGAATCCCATCAGCGCTTAATGGACTCGGTGCGTATGCAGATCGATTGAGCGGCAGGCGCGGCCGGTCAACGAATATTCACATTGCCGACCGTTCGGATCTGTTACAGTCGCACGCACGGGAGGGGGCCATGATAGAGAACACGATCGATTCCAATCGTCGGGAACGGTACCGGCTCGAACCGTCGCCGGTCCTCGAGCCGATCCTCAGCATCATCCATGACGGGCGGCGCGTGACCGCCGACACCGTCATCGACGTCAATCTGAGTGGCGCCCGGGTCGAATTCGAAGGATCAAATACTTTGAACATCGTACCGGGTGAAAACGTCACGGCGTCGGTTCAGGCACCCGGCCTCGACGGTTGCGCCGACATTCCGGCGCGGATCATATTTTCCGCGATCAAGGCATCGCGTCACGTCGTCGCACTGGTGTTCACACAAACGCCGGATTTGTCGGACCGCGCGACCAGTGATTTTTTCAGCGTGTTCAACCGCCGCGCCGATCTACGCGAGGCCGCATCGGAGCCCGAAAGCGCGGCTTCGGCGACCTTGGTCGGCGAAGCCCGAGTCGACCTTAAGGTGCTCAACCACTCGACACGCGGCATCGGCTTCATCGTCGACGAACAGACCGATGCCTTGTTGCGCGAACGTCAATCGCTGGCGCTCGCAATCCAAATGCCGCAGCAGCACGACCCGGTGGCGGTCTCGGTGCGCATCTGCCACCGCGCCGCACTGACCGATGCGGTCTATTACGGATGCATGATTCAAAGCAGCGGCAGCCACTGACGACGGCTTACACTAGGCGATCAGCCCATCCGGATAGCCCTGGAAAAGCTCGATACCATCGGGCAGTGTCAACCACGGCTGCGCGCTAGAACACCACAGGCTGAACGCGGGTGCGAGACGACTTTTATCATCCAGGCTGCCGCCCATCATTGAACGGATCTCAGGATATCACGGTCCAGGGTAATCATCACCGCCGATCCGCAGTTCGGGCAGAAGTGTCGATACAGCGCGGACCCGTCATCGGCATGGGCCTCGAAGATCTGAAGCGCGCCCTGCTCGATGGTGACCGCGTGCCGCTCGAAGATAACGGCGATCAGAAAGGCTGATCCCGACTGCCGCTGACACCGATCGCACTGACACAATCCCTGCCGCAACGGATCACCCTTGCAGCGATAACGAACCGCACCGCAGAGACACCCGCCCGTCATGTCCACATTCATTGCAAGCTCCTGCGCGACTAATGGAATCTAACTAGTGTGCATCCCTAAACGCGATGCGGTTGAAATAAAAAGGAAAATTTGTCGCTTAAGGGATCGAAACCTCCGGTAGGTCGTGATCTAATGGAACTTCAAACCTCTGATTTTCCACACAATCATCGACACCACAGGAGGGGGAATGCGTCAGAAACGCACGGCCCAAGCGAGTATATACGAGCTGTTTGCTGACCATGACCTGGGGCGAGAGCTGCAGGGCATGTCCGAGTGGCTCGATGCTCACCCCAAGGTCCTCACGCCGGTCATGAACGATCTGTGTCGGCGGGGTTTGAAGCCCACCGGTCGACGCGGACTGTCGGCGGAGTCGGTGCTGCGCTGCGCGGTGCTCAAGCAGCACCGGCAATTGAGTTACGAGGAGCTGGCCTTTCACCTGCAGGACTCGGCGAGCTTTCAGGCCTTCGCCCGGTTGCCGGGTAATGAACGTCCGAAGAAGTCTGCCTTACAGCGGGTGGTCTCGGCGATCCAGGTATCGACGTGGGAGTCTATTCATCGCGCCCTGCTGGCGACGGCGAAAGAGACGCGCATTGAGCCGGCACAGCGTGTACGGATTGATAGCACGGTAACGGACAGTGCCATCCACGCGCCGAGCGACAGTCATCTGCTGTGGGATGGCGTGCGTGTTGTGGTTCGTCTGCTCGCACAGGCGCGCGAGTTGCCTGGCGCGCCGGAGTTGTGCTTCGTGAACCACACTCGATTGGCGAAGAAGCGTGCGCGGGCGCTGTGGTATGCGCGTGGTGCGAAGCACGCCAACGTCTGTATCGCGATTTGATTGGGGCGACGCGTTCAACCTTGGAAGCGGTAGCGAGGGTACGTGAGCAGCTGCTGAGCCCGGGCGTCACCGGCGTTGAACTGCCGGACTGGCTAGCGCAGGTAGCGCACTACGAAACACTTGTTCTGCAGGTGATTTCGCAAACTGAGCGGCGGGTGTTCGGCGGTGAGAAGGTCCCCGCGAGCGAGAAGTGCGTGAGCTTGTTCGAGCCGCATACCGACATCATCATAAAGGGTGCGCGCGACGTTCAGTACGGACACAAAATCAATCTGGCTTCGGGGCGCAGTGGCCTCATCCTCGACGTGGTCATCGAGCGAGGCAATCCGGTCGATAGTCAGCGCTTCATGCCGATGCTCGAACGGCATCGAACACACTACGGGACGATGCCACGACAGGTCGCCGCCGATGGCGGCTATGCGAGCCTCGACAATCTCCGGGCGGCGAAAGCAGAAGGCATCGAAGACGTTGCCTTCCCAAGAAGCGCGGGCTCGCGATCGCCGACATGGTCAAGAGTCAGTGGGTCTATCGACGCTTGCGCAACTTCCGCGCCGGCATCGAGGCCGGTATCTCCTGCCTGAAGCGTGCATACGGATTGGCACGTTGCACCTGGAAGAGCCTGCCGCACTTCGAAGCCTACGTGTGGTCTTCTGTGGTCGCCTACAACCTCAGCCTGCTCGCGCGCTATCAACTCGAATAGCGACGTTCACTCGCACTAACTGACCTCCTCGATATCGTCGAACGGGCGACTTTGGGTTGCAGCGCTCTGCGGCCGGCGAACGTACTCACAATTACGCTCGAAGAGCCCTTCGACCCCCACCGAACCGCCGCTACCGCTCCAACAACCTACTTTCAACACCTCGATTTCTCCGTGCCCATCGAAGAAAATGCCTGTTTATGGACGGACACTAGCTAGTGTGCATCCCTAAACGCGATGCGGTTGAAATAAAAAGGAAAATTTGTCGCTTAAGGGATCAAACCTCCGGTGGGTCGTGATCTAATGGAACTTCAAACCTCTGATTTTCCACACAATCATCGACACCACAGGAGGGGGAATGCGTCAGAAACGCACGGCCCAAGCGAGTATATACGAGCTGTTTGCTGACCATGACCTGGGGCGAGAGCTGCAGGGCATGTCCGAGTGGCTCGATGCTCACCCCAAGGTCCTCACGCCGGTCATGAACGATCTGTGTCGGCGGGGTTTGAAGCCCACCGGTCGACGCGGACTGTCGGCGGAGTCGGTGCTGCGCTGCGCGGTGCTCAAGCAGCACCGGCAATTGAGTTACGAGGAGCTGGCCTTTCACCTGCAGGACTCGGCGAGCTTTCAGGCCTTCGCCCGGTTGCCGGGTAATGAACGTCCGAAGAAGTCTGCCTTACAGCGGGTGGTCTCGGCGATCCAGGTATCGACGTGGGAGTCTATTCATCGCGCCCTGCTGGCGACGGCGAAAGAGACGCGCATTGAGCCGGCACAGCGTGTACGGATTGATAGCACGGTAACGGACAGTGCCATCCACGCGCCGAGCGACAGTCATCTGCTGTGGGATGGCGTGCGTGTTGTGGTTCGTCTGCTCGCACAGGCGCGCGAGTTGCCTGGCGCGCCGGAGTTGTGCTTCGTGAACCACACTCGATTGGCGAAGAAGCGTGCGCGGGCGCTGTGGTATGCGCGTGGTGCGAAGCAACGCCAACGTCTGTATCGCGATTTGATTGGGGCGACGCGTTCAACCTTGGAAGCGGTAGCGAGGGTACGTGAGCAGCTGCTGAGCCCGGGCGTCACCGGCGTTGAACTGCCGGACTGGCTAGCGCAGGTAGCGCACTACGAAACACTTGTTCTGCAGGTGATTTCGCAAACTGAGCGGCGGGTGTTCGGCGGTGAGAAGGTCCCCGCGAGCGAGAAGTGCGTGAGCTTGTTCGAGCCGCATACCGACATCATCATAAAGGGTGCGCGCGACGTTCAGTACGGACACAAAATCAATCTGGCTTCGGGGCGCAGTGGCCTCATCCTCGACGTGGTCATCGAGCGAGGCAATCCGGTCGATAGTCAGCGCTTCATGCCGATGCTCGAACGGCATCGAACACACTACGGGACGATGCCACGACAGGTCGCCGCCGATGGCGGCTATGCGAGCCTCGACAATCTCCGGGCGGCGAAAGCAGAAGGCATCGAAGACGTTGCCTTCCACAAGAAGCGCGGGCTCGCGATCGCCGACATGGTCAAGAGTCAGTGGGTCTATCGACGCTTGCGCAACTTCCGCGCCGGCATCGAGGCCGGTATCTCCTGCCTGAAGCGTGCATACGGATTGGCACGTTGCACCTGGAAGAGCCTGCCGCACTTCGAAGCCTACGTGTGGTCTTCTGTGGTCGCCTACAACCTCAGCCTGCTCGCGCGCTATCAACTCGAATAGCGACGTTCACTCGCAAACCTGATTTTCCTCCTCGACACCACAGGAGGGGGAATGCGTCAGAAACGCACGGCCCAAGCGAGTACGGCTGTTTGCTGACCATGACCTGGGGCGAGAGCTGCAGGGCATGTCCGAGTGGCTCGATGCTCACCCCAAGGTCCTCACGCCGGTCATGAACGATCTGTGTCGGCGGGGTTTGAAGCCCACCGGTCGACGCGGACTGTCGGCGGAGTCGGTGCTGCGCTGCGCGGTGCTCAAGCAGCACCGGCAATTGAGTTACGAGGAGCTGGCCTTTCACCTGCAGGACTCGGCGAGCTTTCAGGCCTTCGCCCGGTTGCCGGGTAATGAACGTCCGAAGAAGTCTGCCTTACAGCGGGTGGTCTCGGCGATCCAGGTATCGACGTGGGAGTCTATTCATCGCGCCCTGCTGGCGACGGCGAAAGAGACGCGCATTGAGCCGGCACAGCGTGTACGGATTGATAGCACGGTAACGGACAGTGCCATCCACGCGCCGAGCGACAGTCATCTGCTGTGGGATGGCGTGCGTGTTGTGGTTCGTCTGCTCGCACAGGCGCGCGAGTTGCCTGGCGCGCCGGAGTTGTGCTTCGTGAACCACACTCGATTGGCGAAGAAGCGTGCGCGGGCGCTGTGGTATGCGCGTGGTGCGAAGCAACGCCAACGTCTGTATCGCGATTTGATTGGGGCGACGCGTTCAACCTTGGAAGCGGTAGCGAGGGTACGTGAGCAGCTGCTGAGCCCGGGCGTCACCGGCGTTGAACTGCCGGACTGGCTAGCGCAGGTAGCGCACTACGAAACACTTGTTCTGCAGGTGATTTCGCAAACTGAGCGGCGGGTGTTCGGCGGTGAGAAGGTCCCCGCGAGCGAGAAGTGCGTGAGCTTGTTCGAGCCGCATACCGACATCATCATAAAGGGTGCGCGCGACGTTCAGTACGGACACAAAATCAATCTGGCTTCGGGGCGCAGTGGCCTCATCCTCGACGTGGTCATCGAGCGAGGCAATCCGGTCGATAGTCAGCGCTTCATGCCGATGCTCGAACGGCATCGAACACACTACGGGACGATGCCACGACAGGTCGCCGCCGATGGCGGCTATGCGAGCCTCGACAATCTCCGGGCGGCGAAAGCAGAAGGCATCGAAGACGTTGCCTTCCACAAGAAGCGCGGGCTCGCGATCGCCGACATGGTCAAGAGTCAGTGGGTCTATCGACGCTTGCGCAACTTCCGCGCCGGCATCGAGGCCGGTATCTCCTGCCTGAAGCGTGCATACGGATTGGCACGTTGCACCTGGAAGAGCCTGCCGCACTTCGAAGCCTACGTGTGGTCTTCTGTGGTCGCCTACAACCTCAGCCTGCTCGCGCGCTATCAACTCGAATAGCGACGTTCACTCGCACTAACTGACCTCCTCGATATCGTCGAACGGGCGACTTTGGGTTGCAGCGCTCTGCGGCCGGCGAACGTACTCACAATTACGCTCGAAGAGCCCTTCGACCCCCACCGAACCGCCGCTACCGCTCCAACAACCTACTTTCAACACCTCGATTTCTCCGTGCCCATCGAAGAAAATGCCTGTTTATGGACGGACACTAGCTAAGCCATGGCGGACTGCTACACTGCGCGCCGTTGTCAGAAACTGAGGAAGCCGCCATGGATCTCATCGAAGCGATGCGGACCACCCACGCGTGCCGTAATTACAAGCCCGACCCGGTGCCGGACGCTCTGTTGCTCAAGGTGTTGGACGGTGCGCGCTGGGCCCCGAGCGGGTCGAACAAGCAACCCGTGACCTTCCTCGCCGTAAAGGACGCCGACAAGCGTCGCAAACTTCACGACCTCTACCAGCCGGTGTGGGACGGCATCATGCAGAAGTACCAATCCGGAGAGATTCGCGCCGGATTCCGCCCCGGCTTCATGGAACGGGTGGACTATTTCGCAAAGCACCTGGCCGAGGTGCCCGTCATGATCGTCGTATGCGCGGCGGTCAACGAAATCACCGCGGTCGACGCGAATCTGGGCCGCTTAAGCGTTGCCGGCGGCTCCTCGATCTACCCTGCCATACAGAACCTCATGCTCGCGGCGCGTAACGAAGGTCTCGGCACGGCACTCACTACGATTCTCTGCATCGTGGAACCTGAAGTGAAAGCCGTTCTCTCGATACCCGACGACATTGCGACGACCGCGATGATCACGCTCGGCTGGCCGGTCAAGCCCTTTCCAAAGAAGCTTTACCGAAAACCGCTCGATGAAATCGCGTATCTGGACACCTATGGCGAGGTCATTCCGGGCGCGTAAGCAATAATGATCGATCCCAGCGGAAGATTCGGCGCCTAAAGAAGTACCAGGCTCAAGCCCGGCATTGCAATCAGGCACAGGGTCACGGCCAGCATCATCAGCGTGAACGGTATCGCGCCGATGAAGATGTCGTTGAGCGAAATCGACGGGTCATCCAGCGATGATTTGATCGCGAACACGCTCAGCCCAAGCGGCGGGGTCAACAGGCCGATTTCGACGCCGATGACGGTGATGATACCGAACCAGATCAAATCACCGCCCAGCGCTGTCACCGCCGGTACCGCGAGCGGCACCATGATGAGCAATATGGACGTCGAATCGAGCACCATGCCGAGCACGATGAGAACGGCCAGGTAGCCGATGGCGTAAGCGCTCAGGCCGAGTCCCGCCTCGGCCGCCGCCGCACCCAGGTGGCCCGGAATGCCGGACAAGGTCATCATCATGCCGAAAACCGATGCCGACACGATCAAGAACAGAATAGATGCGGACGTCTGGGCGGCTTCGTAGAACAGCCCGCACAGGCGTCTAAAAGTGAGCCGGCGCATGACGAGCGCGATGATGAACGCAAACAGCGAACCCACGGCGCCCGCCTCGGTCGGGGTGAAGATGCCGCCGTAAATACCGCCGAGAACGATCCCGATCAACACGACAACCGGAATGGCTTTGCGCACCGCGACCGCTGCATTAATGGTGGTACCCGGTGCGGTCATCGTCCGCGTGGAAACAGCAAAGGCCGGTCGGAGCCATGCCACGGCAACGACCGCGAGGGAAAAGACACTCGCCAGCAGTAAGCCCGGGATGATCGCGGCGATGAAAAGGGCATTGATGGACACCTCGGCGACCAGACCGTAGATGATGAGGAGCAGGCTCGGCGGGATCAGCATGCCGAGCACCGAAGATCCGGCGACCAGGCCGACGGCAAAACGCGCTGTAAATCCGTTTTCAATCAGAGGGGGCACCGCGACCTTGCTGAAGATCGCGGCCGAAGCGATTGAAATCCCGGTGATCGCGGCGAACACAGCGTTGGCTGCCACCGTGGCGACGCCGAGACCGCCCTTGAGCCTGCGCAGGAACCAGTGCGCGGACTGCAGGCTGTCGCGTCCGATATCGGCCGCCCCCACGATCAGCCCCATCGCAACGAACAAGGGCACCGCCGCAAAAACGTACGACGAGACGGCGCCGGCGGCCGCGAGGCCGAGGGTGTCGACGGCGATCATCGCACTGCCCGTGATGGAGGCGATGCCGAGTGCCGCCGCGCTCATCAGAGCGAAAGCGACGGGCAAGCCGGCGTAGAGCAGGACGAACATGACAGCGATCGACAATCCGCCCGCGGCGACGCGCGTGTCGATTGCGAAATAGAGAGTGGGAATGAGCAGGATCGCCAGGCAGGCGGCACTCCAAATCAAGACATCACGCCCTGGCCTGGCAGCTTTCCATAGGCGTTCGAAGGTCGCCCGTGCCATGCGCAAGCCCGCCGTCAGCGAGAACCCCGCAACCAGCAGCGTGCCGGTCAGGATCGCGAGCTTGGCGGGCCATACCGGCGCCGTGAAATCGCCTTCGACGCCCAGAAATTCGTCGGTCCGCCAGGCGCGCACGAAATTGGGCCAGGTGGCAATGAATAAGCTCGAGACCAGCACCGCGGCGATCACGTGAAAAACGGTTTCGAGCGCCGCTCCAAAGACGTGTGACCGGGGATCGAACCAGCGGGACAGAATCCCCGCGCGAATCAGACCGCCGGCGGCATAGAGCTCCGCGACCGCCAGGAATACGAGTGAGGGGATCGAAATCGACACGATTTCGGTGACCCCGCGAATGGGTACATCGAACAGCGTGCGGCTGACGATGTCGCTGTTTATCAGAGCGACGAGGCCCGCGATCGCCAGCGCCGACACCCATGCCAGTGCTTGCGCAATCCGTCGGCCGGGATTTCTATGGCGAGCGTGTGCCGCGCCATGTGAATGATCAGCGGGGGCCATCTTGAAATCAGGGATCGATCTGCAGGTCCCAGTCTTGCATGGGCTCGATTCCGGATTCCCTCAGGCCCCGCATGAGGCCCCGGAGCACGTCGCCCGCGGGTAATCCCCTGGCCTCGTTGCGCGCGACCCAGGTGCGGCCCAGATCGGGCAGTCCGTCGATCCAACGTTGCTTTTCGGCGGCCGGCAGGGTGGCGAACACCACGCCGTCGTTCTTGAGACCCTCGTAGGCGTCCGCGTAACGCTTGAGGACTTCGAGGGCGGCTCGCTCGCCGTATTCACGACCGAGCCGGCTTAGAATGTCACGCGCCGCCGGCGGCAGCCGCCGCCATACATCGAGGTTAACCGTCAGCGCACCGGTACATTGCGCACCGATGCCGACGAATGTCACATAGGGCGCGACCTCGTGGATCCGAAACGGATAAATACCGGTCAAAATGGAGACGGTCCCTTCCGCCACACCGGTCTTCAACTGCGTGTAATAGGTCGACAGCGCGCCGTCGACGGCGATGGCACCGGTGCCCTTGAGCCAGATCGCGGCCGCGCCGGGCGCGAGGATCTTGCGACCTTTCAAATCGTCGAGGCTATGCACGGGAAAATTAGTCATGAGGTGGTAGGTTTCGACCCCACTCATGCCGAGAAAATGCGTGTTATACCGCTCCCAGGTCTCACGCATCCCAGGGATCTCGTCGTGCAGTCGATTCATTACGCGCACCAAGGTCAACAGATCGTCAGTGATGAATGGCAGCGAATAGGTGATGTTCTGCAGCGGCAGCTTGGAGGTTTCCCACAGCGCGCCGACCCAACCGACGTCGGCAAGGCCGATCTCGACGGCATCGAGACTGTTGTGCCATTTGTAGAGCGTGCCGTAAGCCTCGGTCCATCTAACCGGCATATCGGGCATTTGCTCCGCCATCTGCGCGTTGAACTCGGGCAACACGTAGTCTCTTATCACAGTCACCCAGGGTACGGTCGGTGCGTGTACCGTAGCGATCGTGAGATCGAGGCCGCGCTCAGCCGATGCCGGTAGCCAGACGGCCCAGGCGGTGAAAAGGATTACGACCCGGACGGGAGCACGTTTGTCGAATGGGCGCGTCACCGCCCGGATTATCATCCAAATCGAAGCACGGCACGTATATATCGTGAGGGTTAAGGCAGGTGATACGATGGCTACGTAAACGCATTGACCGATACTGCGCCTCGCGCAGTATCTGAACTCGGAGGAAAACCGTCATGAGCGACGACCAGACCTACCACGGCGGCTGCTTCTGCGGCGCCGTCCAAATTGAAGTGACCGGCACGCCCACGGCAATGGGCTATTGCCACTGCGAATCCTGCCGTCATTGGTCGGCCGGACCGATCAATGCGTTCTCGCTGTGGAGTCCCGATTCCGTCAAGATTACAAAGGGTGAAGACAAGCTCGATACCTATGCCAAAACGGACAACAGCCATCGTAAATGGTGCAGGGACTGCGGCGGCCACATCATGACGAATCATCCCGGCATGGGATTGATCGACGTTTACGCAGCGATTCTTACGCAACTCGACTTTCAGCCCGCGGTGCACGTCTTCTATGCAGAGTCTGTGCTGAGCATCAAGGACGGCTTACCGAAGATGAAGGACGTGCCGGCCGAAATGGGGGGGTCGGGGGATACGCTGCCCGAATAGATTCGATCGAGTGGGCTCAGGACGCCGCGATAACCCCGCCGTCGAGTGGTATGACGGCACCGGTGATATACGCTGACGCACGCGCCGCCAGAAAGATTGCAATGCCCCCCGCGTCGTCCTGCGAGCCCATGCGCTCAAGCGGGACGTTTGCAGTTATGGCATCGCCCATCGTTTCAATCATCGGTTTCATCATGTCAGTGGCAAAGGGTCCGGGGGCGACTGCGTTCACGGTAATGTGCCGCGCTGCGAGATGCGCCGCCAAATTGCGTGTCATGTGATGCAGTCCTGCTTTGGAAGGGCCATAGGAGAAGTTTTCGAAGAGCGAGTTATGCAAGCCATCGACCGAACCGATGTTGATGATCCGCGCGGGATCATCGGCACGGGCAGCCGCCTCCAATACGGGTAATAGTTTCTGAATCAGAAAGAACGGCGCCTTGAGATTGACGTCCATGACCTTGTCCCAGCCTTGCTCCGGGAAGTCGTCCACCTTAGCGCCCCAGGTCGCGCCCGCATTATTGACCAGCACGTGAAGCGCATCCTCGCGCGCCTTGAGTTCGTTCGCCAAACGGTCGATTTCGTCCATCTTCGACAGGTCGGCCGGTAGCGCGGTGCAGGTACCGAGCTTCGACAATGTTGCCGCGGCTTCAGCGCAAACATCGACCTTGCGTGACGAGATGTAGACTTTCGCGCCCGCCTCGACATAGGCGCGCGCGATCATGAGCCCGATACCGCGCGATCCACCCGTTACGAGTGCTGTTTTGCCCTCGATGGTGAAGAGATCCTTAGGCATACGTAGATCACTTTTAGAGTTACTGCGGCGTGGTTACGGCAAGGTGAGCAGGAGATTCGGGTCGTCTTAGGTGCCACAGGATCCAGCACAGAAGATATCTTCGATTGCATCAGACTGCATACGCATGACCGCTTCCGCATGGATCGCAATACCGTAGCGACCCTCGTTAGCGCCATCGACCGAACAGCGGAACGCAAAAGAGCTCCCATCGGGCGCCCCGAAGTTTTCCGGAAACTCGTCGTCCGGTGCATCCGTAATCATGCGTGAAATCATGCGATCAACCAGCGGTACGATCAGCTTATGGCAAAAGCTGACGTGAACCTTGATGAGATTCGCGTCCTGAACGGATTGCCCGGACAGTGGACTTACAAACGCACTGCGGTACATCAAATTGTCGTTCGGAATGTAACGGGTACCGCCTACGGTTTCGCCGTGATCGATGAAGGAATCCTCAGTCGGATTGACGAGCAGAATACGGACGTACTTGCCTTCCTCGATCATGTCGCGGACGCGTTGTCGAGCGCATTGGACGTGGAAGAGCGACAGGCTGGTACCGTGGAGCGGACTTAAATCATCGGTTGCCGTTTTAGTAGTGGGCACGAAAACCGAATTGCACGTTTCGTCCACGTAAGGCGTCGTGTATAGCGGTGCCATCGCGCGCGCGAAGGCCAGTTCCATTGCAAACATCCGCGCGTTGGTCACCGATCCCGCGCGGGCGGCCTCGAAGGCTGCGTAATTCAGCGTCGTTTTAGCATGGTAGATGAGCGCAAACTGGATCGATCCAAGGATCAGCATCAGGAGCACGCCGGCCACGATGACGAACTCGACCATCGCCTGCCCGCGCTTGGATCTATTCAGTGGTAGCATGCCCGGCGTCCTCGAGATCACCGCTATTGCGGGCATTTTCGGCCCCATCTACTAACTCCGCTGCGACAGACTTCGCATCTTGAACGACTGGTTCGGCCAGCCCGCTATATTCGACCACCCCGGCTTGTTGAACTTCGACAGCCTGTCTGATTTCTTCCACTTCTTCGATTGCGCGTGACTCCTCAATCACTTCCGCGTTCGGGACCGGCTCGGCTTGCCCAGCCGGACCGACTGTTTCGCCCGGCTCGATTTCCGCAGTATCAATCGTTCCCTCGGTAGCCGTGGATTCCACTGCTGTTTCCAGTGGTTCGGGCATAGCAGGTTCGGCGGTCTCTTCGATCGTTCGATCAAGGTCGACAAGCGCGGATTCATCTACTTCTAAGGGAGCTTCAGTTGCTCCCGTCTCATCGACGCCGGGGTCCTCAATGGCCGCAGCTTGCACCGCTACAGGCGCTTGTTCTGGCTCAATGGCCCCAGCCGTCTCCTCGCTCGCTGGAATTTCATCAAATGGCACG
Source organism: Gammaproteobacteria bacterium (assembly GCA_963662545.2). Lineage (GTDB taxonomy): Bacteria > Pseudomonadota > Gammaproteobacteria > JAYYZW01. The sequence goes on along the minus strand of CAXXLL010000002.1, from coordinate 270,368 downwards.
GCTTCCCGAGCGTCAACTGCGGCTTCGAGTTCTCCCGTCTCTTCAAGGACCGAATCCTCGATCATTATGGATTGCGCCGTTATTTCTGCTTCCTCGGGCATCGCAGCCTCAGCCGTCTCTTCAGGAACCGAATCCTCGACCATTATGGATTGCGCCGCTATTTCTGCTTCCTCGGGCATCGCAGCCTCGGCCGTCTCTTCAGGAACCGAATCCTCGACCATTATGGATTGCGCCGCTATTTCTGCTTCCTCGGGCATCGCAGCCTCGGCCGTCTCTTCAGGAACCGAATCCTCGACCATTATGGATTGCGCCGCTATTTCTGCTTCCTCGGGCATCGCAGCCTCGGCCGACTCGTCAGGAACCGAATCCTCGACCATTATGGATTGTGCCGCTATTTCTGCTTCCTCGGGCATCGCAGCCTCGGCCGTCTCTTCAGGAACCGAATCCTCGACCACCGCGGAGTGCCCCGCCATTTCTGGTTCGTCGTTCATAACCCCCTGGCCCGCCTCTCCAAGGATTCGAGTGTCGTCGCCTACCGCGGTTTCCTGGGCTTGCGAAGCCGTTTCCAAATCTCCGGTCTCTTCAATGTTGGAGTCATCAGCCAGCACCGGTTGCGCCACGGTGCCTGGCTGCTCTGTCACCACGGCGCCGGCCGGCTCTTCGAGTGCCGGAGCTTCCTCGACTGCCGTCGCTTCCTCGGCTCCGGCGATCGCTTCCAGTTCTCCGGCCTTCTCAAGTTCAGCGTCCTCGACCGGCGCGGGTTGTACGGCGACGTCAGCGATTTCTCTATCATCGACCTGCTCGGCAGCACCGATCGCTTCGACATCTCCGGTGCTTACAGCAGCTTGCACCGGTGTCGAAGCCTCTCTTACATCGGCCTGGGAAGCGTCGGGGATTTCTACAATTTCCGCGTCCGATACGGTAGCGGCATCGCTTTCGGGCGCTTCGAACTGCTGATCCGGAATGGCCCGCACGATTGGCGCAGGTTGTTCCGCCCGCCCATTCTCTCCGCCGATAATGTCGAGAATACCCTGATAGGCTTCCGCAGCTTGCATGCGCGCCGGGTCGGATTCGTCAACGTGTACTTCCATCTTGCGGAAGCTATTGGCTGCCTGCCGCAGTTGCACGATGCCCATGTTGAACCACGCTTTAGCGTAATTGGAGTCGCGCACGAGGACTTCGCGATAAGCCGTGACCGCGAGATCCGGACGCTCGGTACGCGCATAGATATTCGCCATCCGGAACCAGTGCTCTGGATCTTTCGGCACGCGACGCACCAGGATTTCGTAATGCCGCTCCGCCTCGCGCCAGTTCTTCTGAGCGTATGCGGAACGCGCCGAGGCTAGTGTGGCCATCAAGTCGACTGCCGTCGGCTCTTTAGCAGCGGCCGCTTCTTTACGTTCCGGAGTGCTCCCGCAAGCGGCGAGAAAGACAATCAGAACCGCAAGGCCGATGGAATAGAGTGAATTCACCTTCGTCAAGCATCTCGCGACGCTTGGAACGCGCGTCGCGCCTCTTATGAGGAGCGCACCGTAATCACATTGAACCCTCAGCCATGAATTTCATGACGATCGGAAATGCGAGCACGATAAATGTGACCGGAAAAATAAACAGGATGAGCGGCCCAACGAGTTTAATGGGCGCCTCCATGGCGAGTTTTTCCGCGCGCTGAAAGCGCTCGTTACGGCGCTGTTCAGCTTGAACGCGTAACACGGATGCGAGGCTTGCGCCCATCTTTTCGGCTTGGATGACGGCGCTGACGAAGCTCGTGACTTCGAGAATGTCGAGGCGGTCGGCCATGCGCCGTAAAGCGTCGGCTCGGGTCACGCCGGCACGCAGGTCACGCAACACGATGGCGAATTCATTGCGTAAGGGCCCCGGCGGCCCTTTTTCCATCGCCTGCGCCAGCGCGCCGGATAGATTAAGCCCGGCTTCGACGCACATCGTGATGAAATCGAGATACACGGGCATACTCCGGATTACGCCGAGTTCCCGGCGTTTGCGCGTATCAGCCAGCCACACGTTAGGAAATAGAAATCCAGCGAAGGGCGCCAAAATGATCGCCAGCGGAAGCGATTTTTGCATTACGTTGAGACACATCCATACGACGGGCGCCGAGAGCATCGCGAGGAAGAGCTGCAGCGCGACGAACTGCTCGGCGGTAACGAGATAACTGACGCCCGTTCGTTGCAGCCGTTTTTCGGTGTACTCGAGATAATCGTAAGGCAGAAACGCCACGACGAAATTAGCAATGATTTGAACGAACGGCCAGATCAGTTTCAGTAAAGGCGGCAACGGATCCATGTAGGCTCGATCTTCCTCCTCGATGAGCGAATTCACCCAGAACACGAGCAGCAGAAAACAAAAACCGCTCAGCCCCCAGGCGAGCATGATCATGAACGGCATCGGTCCTGAGAGGCCTTCTTCCATTTACACGATACTCATGCGCATTAGACGTCGATCGATGTGATCTTGCTGATCATGAGATAACCGAGTATTTCCATGACGATGACCACTGCCAACACGGTCCAACCGATACCGGTCGTCCAAAGTTTGCTCATGGCCTCCGGTTCGAGAAAATTGAGCAGAACGCCGAGCAGTACCGGCAGGCCGGTCATCACTATGCCCTGCAATTTTCCCTGTGCCGTCAAGCTTTGGATCTTGCCTTCCATGGTGCCCTTTCTCCGCAAGGTATCGCCTAGTGAATCGATCGTGTCGGCGAGATTCCCACCTACTTCACGATTGATTCGCAGTGCGGTCATCAACATTGCGAAATCCTGCATCGGTATACGTTTTTCCATATTGTCGAGCGATAGCTCGAAGTCGACGCCGAGGCGTTGCTCTTGAGTAAAAATTTCAAATTCCTGACTGAGTGGGGCCGGTTGCTCGGCGACGAGGTTATCGAGTGCGATACTGAGACTCGCGCCGGCGCGCATGGAGCCCGCTACCATGGCCAGCGCATCCGGCAGTTGTGCTTCGATCATTGCGAGGCGCTTTTTCTTCATCGATCGATAGTAATACGTTGGAAATATCAAAATGATAAAGAACGTGGCAAGCGTCGTGATCCAATCGCCGAGGAGCAACCATACGACGATCGGCACAACGACCAGCACGATCAAATTGATCCGGAACAGTCGGTTGGGGTCGACGAACATGAACATGTCGGCCATGTTGGACGACGCCGAGGTGGTGAAATCCTGCCGATATGCTTCGAGCTTGCTTTGCGCTTTGGTGGAGATAATCACCCACGCTAAGGTGGCCGAGAGAAAGACCGCCAGAATTGCCAGCGGAAAGGCGATGGTGGCGACGATGGCCCACAGAGTAGCCATCAGTTTTCGAAAATACTCATATCCACCTTGATCCCGCGCGAGCGCAGATCCTCGTAGAACTCCGGCACACAGCCGGTCGCGACAAATTCGCCGACCACCTTGCCTTCTTCGTTAAAGCCCTTTTGATCGTAACGGAAGATGTCCTGCATCTGAATGGTGCCGCCTTCGACACCGGTAATTTCGCTAATGTTTATGATCCGCCTGGAACCGTCCGTAAATCGGGTTTGTTGCACGATGACGTCGACCGCGGAGGCAACCTGCTCGCGAATGGCGGTAAGCGGGAGATCCATGCCCGACATCATGACCATGACTTCGAGCCGTGAGATTAGATCGCGCGGCGTATTGGCGTGTGCGGTGGTCATGGATCCATCGTGACCGGTATTCATTGCTTGAAGCATGTCCAGCGCCTCGCCGCCGCGGCACTCGCCGACGACGATGCGATCCGGCCGCATGCGCAAGCAGTTCTTGACGAGATCGCGAATGGTCACCATGCCTTTGCCTTCGAGATTGGCCGGCCGGGCTTCGAGGCTGACCAGGTGCGGCTGGGCCAATTTCAATTCCGCCGCGTCTTCTACGGTCACGATGCGTTCATCCGGCGGGATGAAGTTGGACATGATGTTGAGCGTCGTCGTCTTACCCGATCCCGTACCGCCGGAAATGACGATATTTTGCCGCATCTCGACCGCCACCTTGAGAAAGGCAACCATCGGCTTGTTAATGGCACCGAAACCGATGAGGTCATCGCCGGTTAGTTTTTTGACGGCGAATTTCCGGATCGTCAGACAGGGGCCGCGTAGCGCCAATGGCGGGATGATCGCATTGACGCGCGAACCGTCTTTGAGGCGCGCATCGACCATGGGCGAACTTTCATCGATGCGGCGACCGAGTGGCGAGACGATACGTTCGATCGCCGACATCACCGCATCGTCGCTGGAAAACGTGATCTCAGACTTGGTCAGCTTCCCGCCCCGCTCGACGTAGATGTCGTCGAACTTGTTGACCATGATCTCGGTCACGGCCTCTTCGGCAAGCAGTTCCTCTAGCGGGCCGAGGCCGACCGCTTCGTCCAGTACCTCTTTGGCAAGACCCGATCGGTCGACGTCGGCGGGAATCTTCGCACCGAGTTCGTCGATGATCTCCTTGATCAATCCTTTGACGTGTTTGCGCAGCTCTTCTTCGTCCATCGAGCTGACGTCCGTGCGCCTGAGATCCATCGCCGCGAGCAGCTCTTCGTGAACGCGGTTGCGATACTTGAATTTGTCCTGGTGACGCAGATCGAGCAGCGTTTTAGACAGCTCTTCGGACCCTTCGATCTCGGCATGCCGCGGCACGCCGATAACGGTTCTTAGATCTTCCTCGTCATCGTCATCGTCTTGATCGAGTACAAAATCGATATTTTTGTCAGTTTTAGGTTTGGTTTTTTCGGCTTGCTCCTTTTTCTTGAAGGAACCGACCTGCAGAACATAACCGCCGATGCGGATCTCGTCGGAGGTCCTGAGCGGCCCGTAATGTTCGACGGCTTTACCGTTGATTTCCACCGCAGCCTTTTGCGCGACCCGTTCGACGAATAGACCTTCAGACGTGCGCTGGATCTCTGCATGCTGTGGAGCGATTTTCCAGCCGCGCAGTTGAATGAGATTGCTGCGCGACTTACCTATCGCGCAGATCGCGACCGGGCATTCAATGGTCTGTAAGGTTTCACCTTTGCCGTTTTTTACGATGACACTGAACATAAGTTATTAACTCTGTGGGCTTGGGTCAATTTTACCGCGCAGCAGCGGGAATGATTCGTAATTTTTGTTACATAAAGATCCTATCTAGTCGAGCAATTTAAATGTCGACCCACGCATCGATTCAATGAAAGCGCCTGTTCTTTGCTGTTCGCGGGCGACGTCCTCAATATTTTGCTGATGCGAAGCATCGTAGATAAGCGGTGTTACGAAGATCACCAAATCGGTGATCGAGTCGCGAAAATCCCGCGAGCGAAATAAGGCGCCGAGGATCGGGATGGCCCCCAGCCCTTTGACGGCCGATACGTCCCTGCCAAGTTCCCGATCGACCAGGCCCGACATCACCAGGGTCTCGCCGGATCGCAGGAGAACGTCAGCCGAGGTGCGCCGGGTCAGAAAGCCCGGCGTGTTGCCGACCGACACGGATTGGTCGACCGCACTGATCTCAGTCTCGACGGTCGCACGGATGTTGTCATAGGCGTCCACTCGCGGGCTGATGTTCATCAAGATACCGAACTCCTTGAATTCGATCGATGCGCTGGTGGGCGTGACGATTTCGATCGGCACTTCCCCGCCCGCGAGGAAACTCGCCTCACCCCCGCTGCGGGCGATCAATCTCGGTTCGGCGAGGATCAAGGCGTCCCCGGAGCTGACTGCGACGTTGATCCGCGAGGCGATCTCCGTGGCGATACCGAAATAACCGAACGAAGGTTGAACCTGGGCGACATCGACACCCGCGATGCTCGTTGGCGTACCCGGAGCGCCGAGTATGGTCACGCCATCCCCCCGCCTGCCGCCGAGGCCGACTTCGTGGGCAAAGGCGCCCGCGGGACCGGCGAAATTGGTGGTCCAGTTAATGCCCAGACTATCCGACGCCGCCCGGTTGAATTCGGTGATCTTGACGTTCATCAAGACCATCTTGTCATCGACTGATTCCTCGTCTTTCAGGCGGGTGAGGTCCATGATCTCCGGGTACGCGGCCGCTACCGTCGCGATCGTGTCGACGAAGGTTGTACCGATGACGCCGTGAATCACAATGCGGTCGCCCACGACGCGAAGTTCTATACCGGGAACGTGTTCCAGCAGTTGCTGCACTTCGCTCAATTTGGTCGATAAGGACAGATCGAGAATGACATCCGCATAATTTGCTTTGACGGCGTCGATAACCACGGTGTTGACGTAATGTCCGGACAAGACGATCTTGGGGCCGACGATCGACATTTCGAGGCCCAGTACGTCGCCGATGAGCGCATCGATCTCTGTGAATTTTTGCCGGAGTACGCCGCTATTTACCGTTTGAGCGTATGCCGCCTCGTCGACGTAAATCTCGTAGTCGAGTTCCTGTCCGTTCTTGAGCCACAAATGCAAGGTCGTCGCGCCGGGTGACTCTCCAAAAAGCAATAACTGACCGTTTTTGAGTAAGGAAGTGCCCATGAATCCCGTGTTGCCGACAGCAACGCGCTCGATGTCCCCGGGCTTCATGATCTTGACTTCGCCAACTTTGATGTTGACAGTCGCCGCCCATGCTGAGCTCAGCCCCGAAAAGATCAACACCAAAGCCACCGACAGCGCCATCAAAACCTTGTTTGCGCCGCAGCGATTCTTTACCCCAAAGTGCATGCTAATCATAGGTTCGAATCTCCGAACGCCCGATCCGTTCACCGTACAGTTCAAGTCGTTTCCCCCTCAGCAATCAATCGATAACCGGCAGTCGTCCGACCTTGGCCGCCCCGTCCGTACTGTTACCACCGGTAATGTATTCGACCGAAGGGCCGTCGGTGGCCCGGCGGCCGGATGTCGTCACGTCGCCGGAGGTAATGAGCGATGTTTCGGCATCGAATTCCGTATCCTGCGCTTGTGCCTTGCCCGCGGCGGCGCCCATATTCTCTTCGGCCGCGGCCGCGAACATCCAAAGCGTCATGACTAAAATCCATCTGTATCTACCGCGACCAATTGGATTAACGAATAAAGCAGCCATTGAAACCCGCCGCTAATCGGTCACCTGGAGCGTGGTCGACTTCGCGACGCCGTCTTCACTCGCGCCGCCGATAATCATGTCGATGCGATGAGGTCTGCCGGCCGCAATCAGGTCTTCGGCCTTGACGACATTGCCGTTCTCATCGAGGACCAGGGTGCTCGGATCAACCACGTTGCCGTCGGCATCGACGATCTCACCCTTCTCGTTGACGCTCAAACCGGCTGCGGCGAGCTGCTCCCTCGACAGCAGTTCGCCAGCGGCCGATACGATCAGGCTGTCGGGGTCGACGACATTGCCGTCGGCGTCGACGATCTCGCCGTTTTCGTTAACGCTCAAACCAGCCGCAGCCAGTTGCTCGGTAGTGAGGATCTTGCCGTCTGCGGTTATCACGAGCTGCGAGCTATCGACGACCCGGCCACTGGCATCGACGATCTCGCCATTCTCGTTAACGCTGAGTCCGGCGGCCGCCAATTGCTGTTTGGTCAGCACTTCGCCGCTCGCGGTGATGACGATATCGTCCGCCGACACGATGTTGCCGTCGGCGTCGACGATCTGACCGCTGGCGTTGACCGTGAAGCCGGCGGCGGCGAGCTGCTTCTTGTTCAGTACGCGACCGTCGGCTGTGACCACGAGGTCGTTGGGATCGACCACATTGCCATCCGCGTCGACCAATTCGCCGTTTTCGTTCACGTGCAGACCGGCCGCCGCGAGTTGCTCGGCGCTCATGAGCCTATTGCCATCCGCGTCTATGAGATTGCCATCGATATCGACGCCGGCGGCCGCGCTGACGCGCGTACGGCGTTCGGCTTCGGCTTGCGCCATCTCGAAGGCGTTGCTGAATAGATCCTGGGCTGCCACCGTCGAAAAATCGGCCGAACCCTCGTCTTCGCGATTACGGAGGATTGCCAGGAGATCGCCTTTGTCGACCGCCGCTGTTATCAGCGCCGCTTCTCGCGGCGACAAATCGAGGGTCAGCGTGTTGAACGTTCGTTCGCTGCGCCGCTGCGGATAGCGCAGCGCATCGAGCTGTTCACGATAAGCATCGCGTCCGGTGGCCAAAACACGCACGTTTTGAAGGACCGGGAGAATCACGTCCTTAGGCATGGCATTGGCCACGAGTGATTGAACCGTGGCGTCGTCGGGATTCGCGCTCAGCGCCGCGTCGAGCAGCGCGGGCGGAATTGCATCGAGCAGCTGTGCGGGTATCACGTCGACCAGATCGGCGGTGATGAAGCCAGCGGAAAAGCCGGAAAAGCCGGACGGAATGTTGACGTATAAATCAATGGTGTTGCCGGGACGAATGAATCCCCCCACCGAATTGACTTCGTCAACCTGCACCGTCATTGCGCGGCGTCCGATCGGAATCGTATCCGAGAAATCGACCGGAAACTTATCATCGAGAAAGCTCTTGAGTATCGGCTTGCCGGCCGCGATATTGACCTCGACAACGCGGCCGAGATAGCGCTCGAAATCAGCGGCGCGTATCGCATCACCATGGGCGAAGCGCGCCGGGATCTTACGTTGCGAAATCAGCTCTCGCCGGAGCACCGATCCTTTTCGCACGTCCTGCGCGGTGACGAGTACCGACACTTGTTTTCGATCGGGGCCGGCGTATTTCTCGATCAGCGCCCTGGCTTCACTTTTCAGGTAAACGAAAGACAACAAGGCGGCCACGAGGCCGAAGCCGACCGCGCCCACGAGTAAGGGTATGCCAAATGCACTTTTGCGTTCGGGATCAGCGGCCATGCCAGTCGAGTCCTCCCCTTCAGGCTGGGTGAAGTTTTCGCTCTGATGCCGGACCGGGTGCCGGCGGCTCTAAGGCCTCTTTAAAACCATCAGAACGGCGTTCAGCTCACCTAAATCAATCAAATCAGAACGGTGTGATATTAATCGCATCCGAGAGCATTTCTTCAGCGAGATCGGACATGATCGTAGCCGGGTCCCCAATCAAGCCACTGATGTCACTAAGGCCGCTCGTTACATCCGCATACGGCTCGAGCGCGCTCGAGATCGCCTCCTGAACCGGATCGAGAGTTATAACTGAATCTGGTGTTTGAGCGAATTGAATAAAGGCGGCGTATCTGGTTGAAATGTTGTTACCAAGCAGCAAGCCAACCAAAGAGGATACGCCACCATGAGAGAGAGTAAGGTTGTTGAATTATCAGGTCGAGAAGGAATACCAGATCCGTTGACGGAGGTCTTGAGAAACGGTGCTCGGGCTCTGATTGAACGAGCGGTTGAAATCGAGCTGGCAGAATATATGGCGCAGTATTCAGGACATCGCACGGCGGACGACAAAGCAGGTGTGGTTCGCAACGGCTATTTGCCGGAACGCCAGTTGCAGACGGGCTTGGGGCCGGTGACGGTGAGGATCCCGAAGGTTCGTTCGAAGCTCGGCGAGCCGGTGACCTTCCGTTCAGCGCTGGTGCCGCCGTATGTGCGCAAGACAAGAACCTTGGAGGCGGCCGTGCCGTGGCTGTATTTGAAGGGCGTTTCCAGTGGCGAAATGGGCGCTGCGCTGGAAGTTTTGTTGGGGCCGCAGGCGAAGGGCCTGTCGGCGAGCACCGTGTCGCGCTTGAAGCAGGTGTGGGCGCAAGAATACCGCGACTGGTGCGAGGGGCGATTGGACCAAGACCGCTGGGTGTAGGTGTGGGCGGACGGTGTCTACAGTGGCCTGCGGGCGGAGCACACGAAGCTGTGTGCGTTGGTGGTGATCGGCGTCAATGAGCGAGGCGAGAAGCGTTTTTTGGCGATGGAGGATGGTGTGCGGGAGTCCACGCAGAGCTGGCGCGAGGTGTTGCTGAAATTGAAGTCACGCGGGATGAATATTCCCAAGCTGGCGATCGGGGACGGTGCCATGGGCTTCTGGGCCGCACTGGAGGAAGTCTACGGTGAGACCCGCCAGCAACGCTGCTGGATGCACAAGACGATGAACGTGCTGAACTGCCTACCGAAGTCGGCACAGGCCAAAGCCAAGCAAGCCCTGCACGCGATCTGGCAGGCCGCGACAAAGGCCGACGCCGAGAAGGCGTTCGAGCTGTTCCTCAAGACCTATGAACCGAAGTATCCCAAGGCGACCCTGTGCCTACAGAAAGACCGTGAGGAGTTGCTGGCGTTCTATGATTTTCCGGCACCACATTGGCAAAGCATTCGCACGAGCAATCCGATTGAATCCACCTTCGCTACGATCCGGCACCGGACCCGGCGCTCCAAGGGCGGTCTCTCTCGGGACGGCATGCTCCATATGATGTTCAAGCTGGGGCGGTGTGCGCAGAAGAATTGGCGACGCCTACGTGGATTCGACTACCTGGCCAAGGTGATTACTGGAGTTAAATTTGAAGATGGTATCGAGGTGACAAGGGTCAATCAGGTCGCCGCTTGATTCAACCGCCTGAACACCACTTTTGACAATAACTCCCGGATCGACGGCCAGACGGTCAAGGGTGGCGTCGTCGAGTGCCGGGTCGAGCTGCAAATCCTCGATGTAGTTCCGGTATTCCTCGCCGTTGCCGAAATCCGGCAGGGCCGACAGCGACATCGCATACGAATAACCGCGGTAATTGTTTCTAAACACTTCTTCGAGTTCTTCGATGACGTCCCCGCCCGGCCCGTACAGCACCATCACCCCGAATGCGAGCACTATCGTGTATTCGACCATGGCCTGGCCCGCTACCCGCCATATGGCGGTTGGGCGGGAAGAATAAAATCGGTTACTCATCAAGGCTCTACAGCAGATCGTGTTCAACAGAGTTTAACACTATATGCGCCCCGTCACGACTCGATTGAATGGTGATCTGCACCTGCCGGCGACCGCGGGTGAAACTCAAAGCATGATACTTGTCGCTGGCGAGTTTTTGGTCGATATCGGTACGCCAGCCGCTGTACTGATTGCGATAGAAATTAACGTTGCTGTCGACCGAAAACTCATTGGCCAACATGACCGTCTGCGCCGACTTGCCGGGGTCTTCGCTCGTAACATTGGAAAGCACGGTGCTCCCTCGCATGGCGGTCGGCTCCGGCGCCGACGGCGGCGGTTCGCCCGGTTCGGGCAGCAGTCCCGTCGCAAGATAGCCGCGCGAGCTGGTGGGACTCGCCGCCTGCACCTGCACGGTGAGCACGTAACCGTCCTCAACACGGGTGACGAGGTGCCAGGGCGCGAGCACCTCCGGTTCGTAGGCGAAGCCCGGCGCGCCCTTGACCGGCGGGTCTTGCCACATTTCCTTATAAAAATCGACGACTTCCTCGACCGTATCGTCGGCGACGAAAGCGCGTACCGACATCGTACGGCCGTTGATGGTCATGGAGCGCGCGACCTGACTGACGTCGGCGTCGTCGGGTGCGGGAAAATCCGGCGGTCGCGCGCTAGCGGCGAAATTCGCGAAACAAGTTATCGCAAGTACCAATAACTGCCGACGCGCCATGACGTGCACCTTATGCATCACGGTATGCAATCCGAATGCCCCAACGGCGGGTCGGGGGCCCAATCGGCCCATGCGTCGTCGTCCCAGATGCAGCGACCGGCGTCGTCGCAAGCATGGTTGCCAAGGCGGTCGTCCGGATCCCCGCCCAGCTCGGAGAGGCGATCCACGTGCACCACGTCGCCATCCACATAGCCGAGCCACAGGTGCCCATCGGGCGCGGCCAGCGGCGATATGGGCGTGGCTGAGCCCGAATAACAACGGGACAGCTCGGGCGCGATGAAGCTGATCGCGGTCCAGACTTCGTCGAGCAGGGGCAGATTGAGCAAGGCGTTGACCAGGGTCGACGGGGTCGTGCCACTGACTTGGAGATAGGTGTGGTCCGTACCGCCCGCATTCCAGCCCGCCGCCAGCACGCCGGCCTTGGCGTTGAACCCCAGGGTCCGCGTGGACGTATCTGCCGCTTCGCCGAGTTCGTCTCTCAAAAAGATCACGTTCTGCGGTACGGTGATTTCGGCGTCGAAGTCGACATGCGAAAAGCCGTCGGTATGCATGGCCGAGAATCCGGCCGCGGCCGCAGTGTCGTCGGGATTGAGGAGCTTGGCGATGGCATTGAAGCCGGACTGCACGACGTCGACGATGGCGCTCAACACGGAGCCGACATCGACGCCAAATATGGTGATCGTGGGCGTATCGTCATCGGTATTCACCGCGTTGATCGTCATGTCGCCGTCAGCGAAGAATGGGAGTCCCCGATGATCGGTCCATATAGCATTTGGCGTATAGTCCTCACCCGCGTCGCTCGATTGTATGTATCGAATCGCGCCGGGGGTGGTATCTCCCGGAGTCCCTGTCAGTTCGTTGCCAACCGTCGACATCATCCTGATCCGCGATTCGTTGCGGGTGTCAGGCACCGTTTTCTCGGGGTGGAGATAGTTCGCAATGCCCGAATCGAAATTGTCCAGGATGTCGCGGTCATCGGTGTCCTCGTACCACACGGTGTACTCCCACGCCTGGTAGCGCGCCGCCTGGATCGCGGCGTGTTTGAAATCGATATACTTGCCGAGCATCGGCACGAATATGAACAGGGGCACCAACACGAAGGTGGCCGCGATCACGAACTCGGTCATCGCCTGACCGCGTTCGAAATGCCCCTGTCCAGCGCCCGTACTCATCTCAAGGCAAAAGGCCCGCCAGCCAGTCCACGAGGCTGTCGATATCCTCTCCGAAGGTGATCGTCTGCGCGACCTCGCCGTGCTCGACCAGCAGCGCGAGGACGCGATCGGCATGGCTGGTCTCGATCAGGCGCGCCTGCCAGTACGGATTGAACGCGCTGCCGTGCTCGACGTGGCCGTCGCTGCGCGCGAAATAGTCGACGAACCGATCCAGCGGTCGATCGAAGTACACCTCCGACTTCGCGATCGCGGTCATGTCGCCTGCCCCGAACGCCTCGTCCAGTGTGAACTGCCCGGCCGGTTCGGCGCCGCCGTGATCATCGTAGTGCGCGGTATCGAAATCGTCTTCGCCCATTTGCAAGCCGACGATTAGTAAGGGGCCGCCCATTTTCGCCAGCGGTTCGCTCCCCGTGGTATCGATATATCTCGGCAGGCCCTTATGGCTGGTCGAGACGACATCGGTATAGCGAGGGTCCGAGGGCTGGAACACGATGCCGGTAGCCTGGGGGCCGGTGGGGTAATACCTAGCGAGCAGCCGCGCCGCGGCCTTGCCGTAAGAGTCCTCGGAGACCGGCCCGCCGGTGGCCTCGGTAACCAGATGAGGGGTGGTAATTTTATTGGCAGTCGAACCCGATTGCACGAACGCCGCGCCTATGGGTGCCGTGTTCGGGAACGGGCCGTCGTAGATCGAGACATCGGCGTCACCCGCGACCGTCTCGCAGGATTCCACGTCGTTACCGTCTTCGTCTTGCGTTGTATGACAGCCCGACTCGCTGCCGCCGAAACTGAAGCCGATGAACATGTGGTCGTTGTCCACAAGGATATCGAAACCGATGTCGATGATAGTGATATCCTGATCGATGATGGGGATGGTGATCCAGGCCTCGAACCCGCCGCCACCCGCGAAGCCGAGTTCGAAATTGGTCGCATCCGCACTCGACCAGGCGAAACTGGTACCGCCCACTTGAGGATTACCGGTGACCGGCATGACCGCGCGTAGCTCGCTGCCGCCCTCACGCTTCATGGTGAATTGGATCTTGATGTAATAGTCGATGCTGAATCCGCCGATCGGGGTATCGAAACCGCCCCCCATCTCGAAGCCCAGCCAACCGTCAGGCCAGACGCCGAAACGCATATAGCCGCTGACTGGCGGTCCTTCGACGCCTAGTGAGATAGGTGCCGGCAACAAGCCGGCCTCTTCCATCTTCTTGAATAAGTTGATCTCCCAGCCGCGGCCCGTGTAATCCGGATTGTCGTGGTAGGGTGGGTTCTGCCGGCCCTTGGTGAAGGGGTCGCCCGAATCCTGAATGATGGCGGCGAGACGGCCATAACCGCCGGCATCCGTTTCGCCCGCGGTGTCGGCCTGCCAATCTTCCTTCGTTTCCTTGCTCGTGGGGTTGTAAGACTTCGTGAACGGCGCGAAGGCATCTTGACTGGTGATCACGCCGGGCAGCGGCAGCCCGCCATAGGTACCGAGATGCGCCAACAGCATGAGGACGCCGTAACCCGACATCTGCGTGTTATCGGGCGCGTTTTTCTGGATCATCTCGTCGATCACGCCGAGCGTATTGACCACGGCCGCGAGATGGTAGATCTGCTGTGCGATGCCGTACGCCAGATTTACGTTCGTATTGACGGCGGTCATGACTTTGGCATACGCGTCCATGATCGTCATGAACACGGTGCCCGTGGTCCTAAAGCCCGTCGCCATTGGCGTTATGATCGTCGTCGAAATTCCGAGCGTGGGTGTGGCCAGGTAAGTGTCGTATTCCTGCAGGAAATCGCCGATCGATTCCCAGTGATGGGCCCAGGACGCCATACCTAGCGCCTGGCCCATGGCGACTTCGTTGGCGACGATGGCGCGGTTGGTATAAGCAGCGAAATTGAGGTCGCGGGCTTCGATCGTCGACATGCTGTAGGCGATGGCGTCCGCCGCGTTCTGCATCTCCATCTTGTCGCTGGTGATGCGACCGGTGCGAAAGAGCGTTAAGGCGACGAGGACGAGGACGACGCCGAACATCATCGTCATGACCGCAGCCTGCCCGCGAAGGCCGCGTTGACGCGTCATAGGTTTGGCGCGGCGCCTGAGGGCGCCGGACCGGTTCAAGGTGGGACTTTCATGGCGCTGCACTTGTCGCAGCACCTTTCGTTACGCTTAGTTGCTCCCTGATCCGGTAGTCTCATAGTTGCCGAGGGTTCCCACGCCTTCCGCGTCCGAAACGGCACCCTCAGCGTCGTCAACGGCTCCACGGTCTCCGGCACCACCCGCCAGCTCCTCGGTCATGATACCCATTTGCCCGCGGATGGTGTCGCCGAAAAGGCCATAAATCGCGATCGCGGCGATCGCTATCAACGCGACAATTATGATGTACTCCGTCATGCCCTGACCGAGTTGTTTCATCTTCTGCTTCATCATTGATCTCCTCTGCTCCCGCCACGGTTGATCCGCCGGAAACAACTTCTGTTAGATAACCACAAAGATATACGATGAGAACCCTTACGCCAATCGGGAATCTTGTAATTTATCACGAATATTCAATGCGAAACGAAAACTTACGATTATGGATGTGCGCCATTTCGAGCTTTTGGCGCCCAGGGGACCGATGGCGGGATCATGGCCAAAGTCCCGCGGGGACGGAGAACGACGCCGCTTGGACATAGGAAGCCTCGTCCATGCCGACACGGCAGAACCCTTGGTGGCGACCGTCTACCGCACCACCACGCCGTGGGAGCGGCTGCGCGGTCTGCTCGGGCGCTCACCCTTGGGCGTGGGTGAAGGCCTGTTGCTGGACCCCTGTAGTGGCGTGCATACCTTCATGATGCGCTACCCCATCGACCTGGTCTATCTGAGCCGCGAACTGCGGGTGATCAAGGTCGTCAGCAAGCTCGTGCCGTGGCGCTTTTCGATGGCGTTCGGTGCCGCCATGACGCTCGAGCTCGCCGCCGGCGCGGTCGCGGATCGCGGCATCGAGCGCGGACAGGACCTCGCGTGGCGTCCGCAGGGCGAACTTTGAAGACACGACTCTTAGTGCTGGTCCTGGCGGTCATCGGCGTGCCGGCAATCCCCGCGGCGGAGGTACACCGCTATACGGTGAAAGTCGACGACGCGCTCGAGGGCCTGACGGTAAAGGTTTGCGCGGCCGGCTCCCCACACGCGCTCGCTGCGCGCTCCGCGGACGCGGAACGCTACCTCCTCGAGGCGCATTCGATCGACTCGGGTCACCGCATCCCGCTAGAGAGTGGCCAGCTATCACTTGCAGATGCGAAGGGATGCGTCGAGTACCGTGTCGACCTCCGCGCCGCCGCGCAGCTCATTGAGCGGTATGCCCAACTTGACGACAACAATGTCGCGACCACGTCCGCAGTGTGGTTGTGGCGTCCGGCCGGTCAGGGCGGATTCGCAACCGAAGTGCGTTTCGAACTCGCCGGCGGCCTTAAAGTATCCGTGCCCTGGACCTTGGTCGACGGCAGTGATCCGGCACGTCCGCTCTACTCGATCCCCTTGTCTCCACAAAGCGACGACGCAGTGACCGTCTTTGGCCGTTTCGATAACTGTGGCATAGAGGTACCGGGGGCGAGACTGCGCACGGCCGTGTTACGCGGTCGCTATGGCGGCGCGCCCGACGAGTTGATGAACTGGATCCAGTCGGCAGCGAGCAACGTAGCCCTGGCTTATGGACGTTTTCCGAATCCGACCGCCCAGGTCATCGTCGTTCCCGTCGCGAAAAGCAGCGACGATGCGCGCGAAGCCTGTCCTTTCGGACACGTCATACGCGATGGCGGCGAAGCCGTGCAGTTCTTCGTCAATCAACGGCGGCCACACGACGAATTCATTGCCGACTGGACCGCGACCCACGAGTTCAGCCATTTGCTGATCCCCTACATTACCAGCGACGAGAAATGGATTTCCGAGGGACTCGCGAGTTACTACCAGAACCTGCTCATGGCGCGCGCGGGCGCCTACTCGCAAGAAAAAGCCTGGCGCAAGATCGTCGAAGGATTTCAGCGCGGAGAAAAATCGGTCCCGCATCTGAGCCTCGAGGACGCCATGCCCGTCGGCAGTTGGGACGGCATCATGAAGACTTACTGGGGCGGTGCCGCCGTGTTCCTGCTCGCCGATGTCGAACTGCGCGCGAAATCTGGCAACGAAGAATCTCTCGATGCGGTGCTCGATCGTCTACAGGCATGCTGCCTGCCGTCAAAGCGCCGCTGGGACGGCCGGACTTTCTTTCGGAAACTGGACGAACTGAGCCCGTTCCCGCTTTTCGAACGCCTCTACGACCGGCACCGCACGAGCCGTCGGTTTCCCGACTATGCCGCAAGCTTGCAGGACCTGGGTATACGTATGAACTCCGGACGTATTCATATGCGAGACGATGCAAAGCTCGCCGACATTCGCCGGGCAATCATGGCGGCGCCGATAGAAATCTCGAAACGGCACTCGGGCCAAGGTCAGGAGTGCATCGGCGGGCCTTGATAGTGATATACGACACCGCCGTTCATTGGGAACATTCATGGCGGGTACCGGCAAGTTTGGTTACTCTTAAACCTACTATCAATCACCAACGACGAGGAGAAGAGCTATGAGCGACGTAGGCACGACCAAGGTATTCGAAAACGACAAGATCATCGTCTGGGAATTCACGCTGGAACCCGGCGAGACGACGCCGGTTCACACCCACAAACACGACTATGTCTTCTACGTGCTCGACGGTGCCCCGCTCGAGGTCTTCGACGCGGATGATCAGGCACTCAGCCCGTTCGATGCCCAGACGGGCGCCGTATTCGCGCTCCGGTGTGACGGTGACGAGTTGATATCGGTGGATGACAAGGGACACCGCGTGCCAGCAACCCACAGTGCGCGCAACGCCGGACCCACGCGCTACCGCGAGATTCTAATAGAAACCAAATGAGTTGCTATGTGTTCGTGCACGGCGCCTGGCATACCGGGGAATTGCTCGAAGCCACCGCGGCGCCGATGCGCGAAGCCGGTCACGAGGTGCACCTGCCCACCTTGGCCGGCAACCGGCCGGGCGATTCCAAGCAGGTTGGCCTGGCCGAGGCGATCGATTCGCTGGTCGCATTCATCGCGGAGCGCAAACTGGACGACATCATCCTCGCCGGCCACAGCTACGGCGGCATGGTCATCACGGGCGCGGCCGACCGCATCGCCGATAAGATCCGCCGCCTTGTCTACTGGAATGCTTTCGTACCCAACGACGGCGAAGCACTGGACGACATGATCCCGCCCATTTACATCGACCTCTTCAACGAACTGGTTCAGGACGACGGCTCATTCTCGCTGCCGTTTCCCATCTGGCGGGAGGCCTTCATCAACGATGCATCTTGCGAGCTCGCGCAGAGCGCCTACGACCAGTTGAACCCGCACCCGCGCAAAACGTTTTCCGATCCGATCAAGCTGTCCAGCAATCCATCGGAATTCACGATCCCGAAATCCTACCTTAACTGCACCGAGGATACGGCGCTGCCGCATCACGAGCCCTGGCATCCGCGGCTGTCACAAAAGCTCGGGCTCTTCCGGCTGGTACAGACGCCCGGCAGTCACGAACTGTGCTTTACCGATCCGGCGCTCCTGGCACGCAAGATCCTGGAGGCCGGACGGGACTGAACCTTACTCGATGAGTGAATCAATCGATGCAGACGATCTAGACCCGGGTGCACTGGCGCAGGCCGCCGGCGATTCCATGTACGCACGCGACCGCGCGTCGCGCGAACTGGGGATCACGCTCGACGAAATCCGGCCGGGATACGCGCGCATGTCGATGACGGTCGAAGCCTGGATGATCCAGGGCCATACCATGTGTCACGGCGGGCTGCTCTTCTCCCTGGCCGATTCGGCGATGGCCTTCGCCAGTAATTCACACAATCAACAGCACCTCGCATTGCACGCGAACATCGATTATTTACGTCCGGCAAAAGTCGGCGAAACCTTGACCGCCGAGGCGATCGAGGGCAATCGCACGAAACGAATGGGTATGTACAACGTCAGCATCGTCAACGGAGAAGGCGAGGCGGTCTGTCATTTTCGTGGGCGCACTTACGGGGTCGGTGGCTCCGTTATTCGCGACACGGAGCCGTCCTGAGCCCGCGACGGATGCCGGCGGTAAAACCACGTTAGATGTAAAAACCTGGACTCGTTCTTACAGATTGGCATCCTGGATACGACCTGCCCTGGCGAGTGCCGTCGCATATACACAGCACTGTGCTATCAGGCTTTACGAGATGAGGGTCCGCTATACCGCGGTGAGCAGCCACGCCATGCTGCACTGCAGGAGTCCGGAGTCGACCCGTTGCGGCGATCGGCAGCAGCTCGACTCCCCTCTGCTCAGCGGGAGGAATTCTTTGAGGCTGGAGTGCGCTGCTTCCGCGTATATTTGCCCCCTCATTCAGCCTTCCAGGCCAACGGCGCTCGACATAGCTGGCGCCTCGGCGCCATCAGCACGCCGGTCCCACTTCTTGCGTAATGCCTCAGCGATCAAAATACCGAGTGGCGCCGAGAACCAGATGCTGATCAACAAAGAAGCCGACTCCCAATTGCGCAGCAGCGGACCTGTCACCAACAGCATAAATCGGAATATCCAAAACGAGCCCCACATCGATCCGGCGAAGCGAATCATCCAGATGCGGTGAACAACTGCATTGCCATTGCGTATCGCCACGACGCCCATCACGGCGCACGAGTAAACGCAAAGCGACATAAACCAGAACCCGTATTTCGACAATTCGCCGCCGTAGGCAGTGACCGGCCCGTGCTCGGAAGCCAACCACACGGCGCAGGCAGTCGCAATGGTGAGACAAACGAACGAGATACGGCCGAGCAGGCTGTGCCAGCCCCGGTCGTTCGCCGAACCGGGCCGCATGAGCTGTATATGCAGCAGCACGAAGACGATTGAATGAAAAACGAGGTGCGTGTACAGCAGGTTCGAGCGCAGCGCCGGGCCGTTCAGAAACCGATCGTGAAACGCCACACCCCAGGAGGAGTGATTCACATAGTGCTCCCCCCACAGGGAACACGCGTTGTCCGGGCAGGTCGCAAGCGCGGGCGCGCCCTCTAACACGGAAAGACCCAGGTTGTCGAAGACGTCGTACGCGCGTTTATCTACGCGCCACCATTGCTTGTCGCGGATCAAGACCTCCCCTAGAATCGTTCGCCTCCGGCGCAGCTGCGTGCTAACGGAACTGCTATCGATGCCAAAGACGGCCGTCCAACTCAGTATCTTCATGATGCCGCTTCATCCACCCGGGCGGAACTATGTCGAAACGCTCACTGAAGATCGCGAAGCCATCCTGCTGGCCGACGATTTGGGTTATGCAGAGGCCTTTATCGGTGAACACGTCACCGACATTGCCGAAACGGTCACGTCGTCATTGATGTTCTGCGCCAGTCTCGCGCACGAGACAAAAAAAATAAAACTCGGCAGCGGCACGGTCAACATGCCGAACAACCACCCGGCACAGGTGGCGGCTCAGGTCGCCATGCTCGACACGATGTTGGAAGGCCGCTTCCTGTTCGGCATCAGCCCCGGCGGTTTGCGCTCCGATGCCGAGGTGTTCGGGAACCTCGAGGCCGACCGAACGGCGATGTTCGTCGAGGCCATCGACCAGGTTCTCGAGATCTGGCGCAGTGACGCACCTTACGACATCAAGGGCCAGTTTTGGGAGATCACCACCGCGCGCACGCTCGACCGTGAGATCGGACAGGGCATCATGCTCAAACCCTATCAAAAGCCGCACCCACCTATTGTCGTGACCTCGATGTCACCTTATTCCAGCAGCGTAACGCGGGCCGGCGAACGCGGCTGGAGCATCATTTCCGCGAATTTTCTACAGCCACAATGGGTCGCCACGCATTGGCCGAAGTACGTCGAAGGCTGTGCGCTGGGCGGTCGTCGGCCACGGGCGAGCAATTGGCGCGTCGCGAAAAGCATCTTCGTGGCGGACGACGAAAAAACGGCCCGGGCTTACGGCAAGAGCGCGGACGGACCCTACGGGTTTTATTACAAAAACCTCATGCGCAAACTCATTGGCAACGGTCGGCCCGAGCTCTTTAAAAAGGATCCCGACATGCCGGACGAAGCGGTCACCCATGAATACGTGATGGACTCGCTGGTCATCGCCGGTACCGCCGGCAGCGTCGTCGACCAGCTCCTGGCCTTTCGCGAAACAGTCGGCGATTTCGGCACGCTGGTCTATGCGGGGCACGACTGGATGGATCCCGACCTGGCGCAGCGCTCGATGGAATTGATGGCGACGGAGGTCATGCCCGCGGTGAACGCGGCGCTGACTGAACCCGCGATTTCCAAGTGAAAATTTCGTGTATCGCGATCGCGCATTCATCGGCCTATTGACTGTCCAGTGTAAAAACGCAAACGATGTGGCTGCCCTTGGGAGTAAGAACACATGAAAAAAGAAGCAATTTTCCCCGATACTCTGCCACGACCGCGCGTCCAATATTCACCTTTAGTCAAAGCCGGTCCCCTGGTTCTCATCTCCGGGCAGGTCGCCTCCGACTTCGAGAAAGGTATTCCGCCCGCGGCAAAAACTAACGACCGGTTTCCGCATCACGGATCGAACATCGAACGACAAACCGACTTCATTGCAAAGAATCTGAAAACCACCTTGGAGGCGGGCGGCTCATCGCTGGAGAATTGCCTGCAAATGATCCTGTATCAAACGGATGTCGGCGAGGTGCACGATGCGTCGAAGGTGATGCAGCAAGCATTCGGTCAAGCGGGCGTGGCGCCGCATACAACTGTGTGTGTCGAAGAGTTGCCCGTACCCGGCTGCACGCTCGAAGTGGACGCGATCGGGTTCGTGCCCGAAAAAGGGGAGAAGATCGAGGTCCTCAACCCGTCGTCACTCCCGCGTCCGGTACCCACCGGGCTCGATGACCGGCCCCTGTTCAACTACGGGACCAAGGCCGGTCCCTATATTTTTACCGCCGGCATAACGGCGACCGATTTCGACCAGGGCGTGGCCCCCGAAGCCTGGCTCGATCCGAATTTCATCTATTACGGCGAGAGTGCCCGGCTGCAGACCGAGTACATCATCGACAAGCTCAAGATCATTCTCGAAGAGGGCGGGGCCTCGATGGCGGACGTCGTCAAGGCCAACGTGTATTTAACCAACCCGAATGATTTCTACCGCTTCGAGCAGGTGTGGAAAAAGCACTTCCCGACTGATCCACCCGCGCGATGCACCATCCCGGTGAACAGCCTGGGCGTCCCGGGGATCGACATCGCCGTCGACCTGGTCGCCTATGTACCAGAAGACGGTCCGGCCAAGCGAACGATTCACACCGATAAAGCACCGACGCCGTCGGTGCATGAGCCCCAGGCCGTGCTAGCCGGCCCGTTTCTCTTTTTCTCGCAGCAAATGGCGACCGATTATAAAACCGGCTTGCCAGCTGAGGCGCGCGTCGATCCGAACTTTCCCTCCTTCAGCTCCGCGGCGGAGAAGCAGGTGCTGTATATCGTGAAAAACATCGATGCGATCTGCAAGGCTGCAGGCACCACACGGGGTGCGCCGGCGCGGTCTGTATAACGATTTTACGGAGTTCTTCACGTCGTTCGTCACCTGGGCCGAGGAATTCCCGAGCGACCCACCGGCGAGCACGACGGTGCGCGTGCCGAAACCGATGTTGGTCCCGGATTGTAAGGTCGCGATCGACTTGATGGCGATCATTCCGGATTAAGACAATGTTGCGATGTGCCGGACGACCGTTGCTCCTGGCCGCTAGCCGCCGCTCGTTATGGTCACGTTGCCGAACGCTGTTGGACGACCGCTCTTGAGCGCAATGCAGACGCAATCTAGAGCCGTGCTGCACTGCCGCGATCCGGCAGCTCACGACCCGAAGCGGAAGTTTCGGGCTCAAGGTGGCGGAATTGTTTAGTCACGTAGTTCACTCAAACAAATCTGTCCCCGTTGACGCTAAACTGCAGTGTCCAATAAGCGCCGTATTTCAGGAGGAAACCAAAATGAAAATCGCAGAAACCGCCACAACAATAGTGATTGTCGCCGGACTACTGATGGTGACGGGTACTACGACCGCAGCCGATCACTCGATGGGCTTTTTCGTGACCAGCGTTAGTATCGGTAAAGGCGCTGACCTCGGCGGGCTCAAAGGGGCCGATGCACACTGCGCCAAGTTGGCCGAAGCCGCCGGTTCCAAAGCACGGGAGTGGCGCGCCTACCTGAGCACACAATCACCCGACGGCAAAGCATACGCTAAATCCGCGCGCGACCGGATCGGCAAAGGCCCCTGGTATAACGCGCGCGGCGAATTGATCGCCAGCGACCTCGACCAACTGCACCTGGGCCCCAACATCGTCAAACGCACAGCGCTGGATGAAAACGGCAATTTGGTCAACGGGCGCGGTGACAAGCCAAACAAACACGACATCCTGACAGGTTCCAAGGACGACGGCACGGCCTACTTTCCGTGGGAGAAAGGCGACCATACCTGCAGTAACTGGACGAGTTCGGAAGACGGCAAAGGTAGCGCGCAGGTAGGCCACCACGATCGGCACGGGGGCGGCAACACCTCGTGGAACTCCACTCATCCATCGCGCGGCTGCAGTCAGCAGAACCTGGTGAACACCGGCGGAGAAGGCTTCCTGTATTGCTTCGCGGCCGACTAGCCACCCTCCTGTCCGCTATTGGCCGGTTGCGACGGAAATCGTCACCTCGAAGTTTGGCCGGAATGCCTTCATTAGCGGACATCAATTCACGTGTCGGAACTGACCGAGCAAGTTTGAACTCCGCTTTTAATCTGTCAAATCGAGTTTGAGTTTTTACACGTTAGATCAGCCGTTCACACCCGTTTCAAGTCCTTCAGGATCCCTCGGAGTATTTCTTCATCTTCATCGGTCGCGACCGGAATACTGAATTCGACGTTGGTCGCCAGCCCCCCGTAACGGTCCGCGAGCTTGCCGGCAATCGCATCGTAGGTGCCGACACACGCGTACCGGTGTAATACCTCGTCGGAAATGAAGGGCGGCATCTCCTCCCAGCGCTGTGCGCGGGATAAATGTTTGAGTTCATCGGCAAGCTCGCCGAGACCATGCAGCGCAAACGCCGCGCGGTAGGCCGGAGTCGAGGCGTAGAACGCGATGCGCGCACGTACGTCGCGGATCCTGATCTCGAGCGAGTCCTCGTCGGGCGCAGTCGCGATCAAGGGCTTGATGCTGATCGCGAAGTCGTCCAGCGTACGGCCCGCCCGCGCCGCTCCCGTCCGCGCGGCCGGCAGCATCACGTCTCGAATGTAATCCGCGGTACACACCGGATGCGGGCGCAGCCCATCGGCAATTTCACCCGCAACCCGACACATGTAAGCGTTGACGGCCGCAAGGTGGACCGGGATCTTCGGGTGCGCGATAGGTCCCGGATCGAACAGCGGTACGTTCAGGCTGATTTCATAATGCTCGCCGTGAAACGCGGGCTGTTCACCATTCTGCCAGGCGTGCCAGATAGCGTGCACGGCCTGCACGTATTCCCGCATCCAGGGTCCAGGGGCGGACCATTTGACCCCGTAGCGGCGTTCGATGTGGGCCTTGACTTGCGTACCAAGCCCTAGAACGAAACGACCGTGGGAAAGCTTCTGCAGCGTCTAGGCGCTCATCGCGGTGACGGCGGGGCTGCGGGGAAACGCGATTGCAACTGCGCTACCGATGCCGAGACGAGTCGTCGCCTGGGCGGCCAACGCCATGAGCACATAGGGATCGTGCTTGGTTTCCTCGAACATGACGGCGTCGTAACCGAGCGCTTCCACCCGGCGCGCGTCCTCGGCAAGGCGCGCAATATCGAACGGCGTCCCGGGCTCCCGTAACCCGGGATCGAGCTTGCCGAGAGGCAAAAGTGTTTCGAGTTTCACAACAGGGCTTTCGTCATCGCTTGGCCGGATTGCCGTTCCGAATTTCGCGATCGGTTCCGCTTCGCGCGTTTGCCGGCACCGCGTTCAATTCGTCCAGAAATATTTTTCCATAGCGTTCGAGTTTCGCCTGACCGATCCCGCTCACGTCGAGCATCGCTTCGAGCGTCGCGGGACGCACGACGATCAATTCGCGCAAGGTGCGGTCGTGGAAAATGACGAAGGGCGGCACGCCCTGTTCGTCCGCCACGCGCTTGCGGCACGCGCGCAAGCGCTCCCAGAGCTCGGGATCGACGTCGCTGAGGTCGACTTTCGACTTGGTTCGCCGCGGCGCGCGTGATTCAGCAAGGTCTTCGCGCAGACGCAGATCGACTTCGCCGCGCAGGATAGGCCGCGCGTCCGCGCCGAGTTTCAGCGCACCGAAACGCTCCACATCCGCATACACCGCACCCTGCACCATCAGCTGGCGCAGCACCGAGCGCCAATGATTGACGCTCTGTTCGCTGCCGATACCGTAGGTGCTCAGGGAAGCATGGCCGTGCGCGTGCACTTTATCCGTATCGGCCCCGCGCAACACATCGATCACATGCGCCGCGCCGAAGCGCTGCCCTGTGCGAAAAATGCACGACAGGAGCTTCTGCGCCGCCTCGGTCGCATCCCAGGTGACGGGCGGCTCCAGGCAGTTGTCACAGTTGCCGCAGGGCGCGGTCAGCCCGTCACCAAAATATTCCAGGAGCGGGCGGCGCCGGCACTCCGTCGCTTCACACCAGCCGAGCAAGGCATCGAGTTTGTGACGTTCGATCCGTTTGTGATCCTCATCCGCCTCGGATTGGTCGAGCATCTGGCGCAGACGCACGACATCCTGCAAACCGTAGATCATCCAGGCGTCGGCCGGTTCGTTGTCGCGCCCCGCCCTTCCGGTTTCCTGGTAGTAGGCCTCGACGGTCTTGGGCAGATCGAGATGGGCGACGAAGCGAACGTCGGGTTTGTCGATGCCCATGCCGAAGGCGATCGTCGCGACCATGATCACGCCGTCTTCGTTGAGAAAGCGATGTTGATTGTCGCTGCGCACATCTGATGGGAGGCCCGCGTGGTAAGGCAGGGCCTGATGCCCCTGCCCGGCCAGCCACACGGCTGTCTCCTCCACCTTGCGCCGCGACATGCAGTAGATGATCCCCGCCTGCCCGCGCCGCGTCGCCAGGAATTTTTCCAGTTGCTGGCGCGCGTTACCGCGGGCACGCACCGTGTAGCGGATGTTCGGCCGGTCGAATCCGCCGATGAACCAGCGCGGATCCCGTAACGCGAGCCGTTCGGCGATATCCGCGCGGGTGCGTTCGTCGGCGGTTGCGGTCAGGGCCATGCGCGGCACGCCGGGAAAATGCTCACCCAGCTGGTGCAGTTCGAGATAGTCGTGACGGAAATCATGTCCCCACTGCGACACGCAATGCGCCTCGTCGATCGCGATCAAGCTGACGGCACACTGCTTGAGCATTTCGAGCGTGTCTGGTTGCAGTAAGCGTTCCGGCGCGAGGTAAATCAGCTTGAGCGTACCGGCTCGTAGCCGCTCAATGGCGTCGCGCTGCGCGGCACCGTTCATCGCGGAGTTGAGACTCGCGGCAGCGAGCCCTAGCTGGTCCAGACTCGTGACCTGATCCTGCATCAACGCGATCAGCGGGGAGACGACAACGGTGCAGCCGCCGTTGATCAGGGGCGGGATCTGATAACAGATCGATTTGCCGCCGCCGGTCGGCATGAGCACGACGCTGTCGCGGCCTGCGAGTACGGTTTCGATCGCATCGAGTTGCCCCGCGCGAAAGGCGTCGTAGCCGAAAACTTCTTTGAGCGCCTGGTGGGCGGGATCGGTCAAAGGGTCGCACCTGAACGCATCCTTGCTGCCTGCCATCGAATCATCCTTTTCGATTGGTTCGGCAAGTATTGTAGCGCAATCGTTTCGCCCGGAAGGGACTGTGTTTTAATTGAGCTTGAGAAATCTACAGAGCAAGGAGTCATCGAATGCAGCGCCTGCAGGACAAAGTCGCGATCATCACGGGCGGCAGCGGCGGGATCGGCCGCGCGAGCGCCGCGCTCTTCGCTGCAGAGGGCGCTAAAGTCGTGCTCGTCGACCTCGACGAGGCAGCACTCGAAGCCGCCGTTGCCGAGATCGGCGAAGAAAACGCGAGCGCCATCGCGGCTGATGTCAGCGACCCGGCGCAGGTCGAATCCTATGTCGAGGCCACGCTCGAGCGTCACGGCCAAGTCGACGTCTTTTTCAATAATGCGGGGATAGAAGGCGCCGTCGCAACGATCATCGATTATCCCATCGACATGTTCGATCGGGTCATGGCGGTCAACGTCCGCGGCGTCTGGCTCGGATTGAAGTACGTCATTCCGGCGATGGCAAAAAGCGGCGGCGGCAGCATCATCATAACTTCGTCGATGGGCGGGCTCCGCGGCATGCCGCGCGTCTCGCCCTACATCGCCTCGAAGCACGCGGTGGTCGGCATCATGCGTTCGGCTGCACTCGAATGCGCCAAGAGCGGGATCCGCGTCAACACGATCAACCCGGGCCCGATCCAGACCCGCATGATCGATTCCATCGAGGAAGGTTACGCCCCCGGCGCCCACGACAGCGTCAAGCAAAAGATGCAAAGCTCGGTGCCGATGCGACGCTACGGTGAAGCCGACGAAGTCGCCAAGCTCGCGCTTTTTCTCGCGAGCGACGAAAGCAGCTACTGCTCCGGCACGACCTTTTCGGTGGACGGTGGCATGTCCGCCAGTTAAGCGAAGCTTATGGGCGAAATCGTCTCTATCAAGAAGGCACGGCGAAAAAAGAAGTCGAAGGGGAAGACGCTCTGTAAAAGCGGTTTTCATAAATGGGAAATTGATCAAAAGAAGCAGTTCGATGTGAAGCAGGGTCGGCTGGTCACGATCAAACGGTGTGAGCGCTGCGGTGTAACGAAGACGACACTGCAGTGAGTACCCGAGCTTAAAATGTCATCAAACACTTTCATTCGTACAACTATTTAGCAGAACCGATCGGGTTTGAAAATTATGCGGCGGCCACACAATGCGATGTTCAGTCGCAACGCTTTCAAGCTCGGGATCTTTTCCCCGAACTGCTCGGGCGGCATGGCGGTCACCACGGTGCCCGAGCGCTGGGACGCGAGCTGGGAAAATAATCTCGCGCTCGCGCAAACGGCCGACGCGGCGGGGATCGAGTTTATATTGCCGATCGCGCGCTGGACCGGTTACGGCGGCGATACCGATTTCCAGGGCGACTCTCTCGAAACCGTCACATGGGCTACCGGCCTACTCGCGCAAACGAAGCGCATCACGGTATTCGCAACTGCCCACACCGCGTTTCTTCATCCGCTAGTCGCGGCCAAGCAGTTCGCAACGGCCGATCACATCGCGGCGGGGCGGTTCGGCCTCAACATCGTGTGCGGCTGGAACCAGCCCGAGTACGAGATGTTCGGCCTCGAGCTGCCCTCCGGTCACGACGTCCGCTACCGCTATGGGCAGGAATGGTGGGACGTGATCCGCAGAGCGTGGCAGGGCGGTGATTTCGATTGGAATGGCGAATTTTTCAGCATTCGCCGCGGACGCTGTACACCGCAACCGGCTGGCGGCACGCTCCCGCCGATCATGAACGCCGGCTCTTCGGACGAAGGCTGCGATTTCGCGGCGAAGAACTGCGACTTCCTGTTCACGGTAATGGTCGATCCGGACTCGGGCGCGGCGGTCGTCAAACAAATGCAGGCGGTCGCCCGAACACGCTACCAGCGCGAACTCGGTGTGTTCACGACTACTTATGTGGTATGCCGGCCGACTCGGACGGAGGCGGAGGATTATCACCAACATTACGCCGTAGAGTGCGCCGATCATGAAGCGGTCGAGCGGCTGATGACCTTACAGGGCATGCACGCGCAGTCTTTCCCGAAAGAAATGATCGAGTCATTACGCGTGCAATTCGCCGGCGGCCACGGCGTGTTTCCGCTGATAGGGGATCCGGATACGGTCGCCGACGCGCTCGAACGGATCGCGAGTGCCAGTTTCGCGGGCGCCACGGTGGCATTCGTCAATTACGCCGACGAACTCCCCTACTTCGTGGACGAAGTCCTGCCGCGGCTAGAACGGAAAGGACTGCGCCTGCCCGTCAGTACTGGCTGAGCCCTTCCGGTCGCCGTAAAAATTTCCACGACGCGAAGGGAAAAAATGCTGGCTGTGCGAGCAAATACTGGATATAATTACAGTATATTTGCTGGAGCGAAATACGCCATGGAAGACCTCGCTATCACGCCTTGCCATACCCCTCCCGAGTTCCATTCTGAGCGATCCCCCGACGACGCCCTGGAAGACTCGATCACCACCCTCGCCGCCAACATCGCCGCCGCCACCTGGCAGTTGCTCATGCTGATCGCGGAGTTCGACCGCCGCGAAGTCTGGGGCAAGCACGGCCTACACTCCTGCGCCCACTGGCTCAACTGGAAATGCGGGATCGCACTCGGCGCGGCGCGTGAAAAGGTGCGCGTCGCGCGGGCACTGGAATCGTTACCCCAGATCAGCGCGGCGTTTGCGTCAGGCGTCGTGAGCTACTCCAAGGTGCGGGCGATGACCCGCGTGGCGACACCCGAGAACGAGGACACTTTATTGATGATCGCGCGCCACGGCACGGCGATGCATGTCGAGCAGACGGTGCGCGCCTATCGGCAGGTGCAGCGAATCGAAGAAACCGAGAAGGCGAACGGTGCACACCAAGCGCGCCACCTGGACTGGTATTACGACGACGACGGCATGCTGGTCATCCAGGCGCGCCTGCCGACCGAAACTGGCGCGATGCTGCTTAAGGCCCTCGCCGCGGCGGCGGACGATCTCGTGGCGGACGGCGTGCCCACCGGGCAGATCAAAGAACCGCTCGTCGACGCCGACGTTCCCGCGGGAACGTCACCCGGTGCAGCGCATCCGGCCGCCACACGCCGTGCCGATGCGCTCAGTCACCTGGGCGAGCAGTTCCTGGCGCATGGCGCGCTTACATCCAAACAAGCCGACCGCCATCAAATCGTCGTATACGTCGATCGGGACACCTTACGCGCAGAAGACCGCACGACGCGCTGCGAAATCGAGCATGGCCCGGCCCTGGCCGCGGAGACCGCCCGGCGGCTCGCCTGCGACGCCGGGATCGTCCAGATCGAAGAGGACGCCGATGGTGAACCGCTCGCCATCGGCCGCAAGACCCGTGCCGTACCGTCCGCTATTCGCCGGGCGCTCGAAGCGCGCGACCGCGGCTGCCGGTTTCCGGGGTGTATCCGCCACCGCAGCGTCGATGCGCACCATATAAGGCATTGGGCGGACGGCGGCGAGACCAGTGTGCAGAACCTCGTACTGCTGTGCCGGCATCATCACCAACTCATACACGAAGGCGGCTTTACGCTCGAACGGCGCGACGACGGCAAGCTATTATTCCTGCGTCCCGACGGTATGCTGCTCCCAGAGGTACCCGCACCGACGCCCGCGACCGAAGACCTTGCCCAATTAGTACGGGCGAGAGGTATTCACGTTTCCGCGGAGACGTGTGTAGCGAACTGGCGCGGCGAGCGATTGGATCTTGATCATGCGGTACTCGGTTTGTTGCAAAGTGACGGGCGGATGAAGGATATGCGCATGGGGTCGGGAGCCGCACCGTAAACGCGTTCTATGAAGCTGCCGAAGATCTTCAGGCCGCCTTGAACGCCGCAACTTCGCTGCACGACCGCAGACCATTTAAGAGCATCGGCCTGCACAAGCTCACCGGAGGCCGTAGGAACCACCGAGCCCTGACGATTGTCGAGAAAGAAATGGGAGAACGTATTCAGGCGGAGGTAGAGTACACAGCCTGATCATACGTTTTGGGGAAGAATCACCTTTACGAACCATGAACTGCCCATCCTGCCAACACGCGAATAACGACAGCGCGCGGTTCTGCGAATCCTGCGGAGCAAAGCTCGAGCGAAACTGCGCGAGTTGTGGCGAAGCACTGTCACCTAATGCGCGTTTCTGTCCCGGGTGCGGGATTGACGTTTCAGCGGGCCCCAAAAATGAAATATCAGCACCACGATCGATCGCCGACTACACACCCAAACACCTCGCTGACAAGATCCTGACCTCTCGAGCCGCGCTCGAAGGCGAACGCAAAGACCTCACCGTTATGTTCGCCGATGTAAAGGGTTCGATGGAACTGGCGCGCCAGCTCGACGCGGAAGAATGGCATGAGATCCTCGATCGCTTCTTCGCCATCCTCACCGAAGGCGTCCATCGATTTGAAGGGACGGTTAACCAGTATACGGGCGACGGCATCATGGCACTCTTCGGCGCGCCGATCGCCCACGAGGATCATGCCCAGCGGGCCTGTTACGCCGCCCTGGACATCCGGCAGAAGCTCGGCGTTTACGCCGACCAGTTACGCATCGAGCGAGGGGTGAGTTTTGCCCTCCGCATCGGTCTCAACTCCGGCGAGGTCGTGGTAGGCAAGATCGGCGACGACCTGCGCATGGATTACACGGCCCAGGGGCATACCGTCGGCCTTGCGCAACGCATCGAACAACTCGCAGAACCCGGACGCGTTTATCTAAGCGAAAGCACACAACACCTCGTTGAAGGCTATTTCCGCCTGCGTTCACTGGGCGCCTCGAATTTATCCAAAACCGGCAGTGCGACCGGTATCTTCGAGCTCGAAGATGTCGGGACATCGAGAACGCGCATCGAGGTGTCGCAATCGCGCGGCCTGACCCGCTTCGTCGGACGCCATGACGAAATGCAGACACTGGATGCGGCACTGGCCCAGGCCAGCGCCGGCAACGGCCAAGTGGTCGGGGTCGTAGGCGAGGCCGGGCTCGGCAAGAGCCGGCTGTGCCTGGAATTTGTAAAACGCTGCCGTGCAAATGGTCTCATGATCCTTGAAGCGCACTGTCCGGCACACGGTAAAAACATTCCCTTCGTTCCCATTCTCGCGTTGTACCGAAGCTATTTCGGCATCAAGGCCCGGGACGATGAAACGGAAGCCAGGCGAAAAATTGCCGGCGCGATGCTGTTGCTTGACGAGAGTCTGCGCGATGGACTGCCGGTGCTGTTCGAATTCATGGGTGTCGGCGATCCCGATATGCCGGCACTTGAGCTCGACGCCGACGCCCGGCAACGGCAGCTCGTCTCCATGCTGCATACGCTCTACCGTGCCCAGGCGGAGCGCGGCATCACGATGCTTCTTTTTATCGACGACCTGCACTGGATCGACCCGGGTAGTGATGCATTTCTGACGCAAATAATTGCGTCCACCATAGAGCACAGTCGAAATCTGTTGCTGCTAAATTTCCGCCCCGAATACCAGGCCGACTGGATGCGACGCGCCCATTATCATCAATTGCCGCTTGCGCCTCTGGGCAACGAGGTCATCAGGGAACTGGTCGGCAGTATCCTCGGCGGCGATCCATCGCTGAACAAGTTGTCGGACCGCATCGTACAGTGGACGACCGGCAATCCGTTCTACACCGAAGAAGTCATTCAGGAACTGGTCGAGACCGGGCAGCTCGAGGGTAGTCCCGGTGCCTATCATCTGGTTATGGACGTTCGAGAACTGGCCGTGCCTGTCAACGTGCGGGCCGTACTCGCTGCACGCATCGATCGCCTGTCCGATCCGAGCAAGCAGCTGCTGCAAACGGCAGCGGTGATCGGTAAGGAGTTTCCCCTGCCGCTACTCGAGACCGTATCGGAGCTGGCAAGCAGTGAATTCGGTATTGCCCTCGAGATTCTGAAGGACGGCGACTTTATCTATGAGCGCTCGCTATACCCGATCGTCGAGTGCGCTTTTAAACACCCACTGACGCAGGAAGTTGCGTACAACTCGCAACTTCAGAGCCATCGTGCACAGGTCCACGGGGCCGTTGCGCAGGCGTTCGAGGCCTTCGAGCCCGACAATCTCGATGAGCGCTCGCCGCTGCTCGCTTATCACTGGGAGGTCGCGGGCGATCACGCACAAGCCGTTGAATGGCACCGGCGTGCAGCAGTCTGGTCCTATCGCAAAGATGCAACCGGTTCGATCCACCACTGGCGTCGCGTGCGTGAGTTCATCGACGAACTGCCGCCCGAGAAAGAGAACCTCATGCTTGGTGCTCAGGCATGCTCACAGATCCTAACCTTGGGTTGGCGCCTCGGTGGGAAGGAAGAAGATATCGAACGCAATTTTGAGGACGGCAAGGCTTTCGCCGAGCGCTCTGGTGACCTGACCACGCTTGTCTACCTGCAGGGTGGATATTCGGTGGCGCAAGGCGTAACGATCGGGGATTCGCAGAAGTACGTTAAGCACTCCGAGGAAGCCGTCCGTCTCGCAGATCAGATCGGTGAAACCGAACTGCGGCTCGGCATGCGTTTTTATCTCATCTGGGCCTACTTCGCGGCAGGCCGGTTCGAGGATGCCCTAAATGTCAAAGAATACGCACTCGCCAATAGCCCCGATGATGGCGAATTCGGCGTAAGGATAATGGGTAATAGCATACGCGCGGGCCTAACGGTCGCGGCGTGCGGTAGTCTCTGGACACTCGGACGATTTGAAGAAGCGAAGCGCTTGCTCAGTGAGTTCGAGCGATTTCCAACGACCGAGATGTCTCCCGAGATGATGTGGCTGGGCCGCTATCATGCGTGCCGTTTCGCGATCCTCGATGGCAATCGGGATACGGCGCTCGACCGAGCACGCTCAGTTTACGAGGACGCCGGGCACAGCGAAGCCGGGTTTGCCGGTACGCTTGCGAATTTGTGCATGGGTATTACCTGCCTAAACATGTGGGAGACGGATAGAGCGCACGATTTTCTCGAAACCGCGGTGCAAATCGGTGATGCAATGCAAATGCGTTACTACCGCGGCGCCGCGACTGGCGCGTTAAGTGAGGCCTGCATCGAACAAGGAAAAATTGAAGACGGCCTGCGATGGGCAGAAAACGGCGTGGATTTCTGTCGGTCGAAACGCTCGATTCATGATATGCAACCATGGGTCTCGCTCGCGCGCGCCCGCATCGTGCTGGGCGATGAATCCGGGGCACTCGCGGCGCTCGACGAACTGCAAACGCTGATCACACAAACGAAGGGTCGCTATTTTCAGCCGTTTATCCATGAACAACGCGCCGCATTTGCAAAGGCTTTCGGTGGTAAGTGGTCGGCCGAGGAGGAGTTGCGTACCGCACATCGCCTGTGCACAGAGATGGGGCTTACTACGCACGTAGAACGCCTCGCCAAGGCACTCGATTAGCCAATGGACTGCCCCGCCTGCCAGCATAGCAGTAACGTCTACCAACTATTGCTCTACGAATGCCGCCCAACGTTCGCCGGGTCATTCAAATGCGAGTGGTCGGCGGACGACGAACTGCGCGATGCACACCGAGCTCGGCGCTGAAGGTCAATCTCAGCGAGTCGCGCCTCTCTTGCGATAGACATCTCGCCGGTGTCGCACCTGGACTACGAGGACAAGGACTTCAACCTTGATAATCTCGTAGATCACTCGATAGTTACCAACGCGTATTCGGCGCAGCCCGCTCAGGTCACCTTTCAGCGCACTGCCCCTGTGGGGATTCTCAGCCAGCGCATCGATCGATTCGATGATCTGCGCCCGAGGTGCTTTTTCGATCCCGGCAAGCTCTTTCGCTGCACTACCCTTAATTCTGACCGAGTAGATCACGCTTGACCTCATCCCAGTCGAGAACAGGATCATTAGGATCCTGTAATCGCTCGATTGCGACACTCAGGTCATCGAAATCTTCCAGGTAACGTTCCACGGCTTGCCGGATCACTTCGGCCCGGGAGCGATTAAGGCTGCGCGCCGTTTGATCCAAGGCCTGGACAAGTTCGTCGGGCAGGCGCGCGGTAATTTGAGTCATAATAACCCCGTTTAATGTCAATGACATCAAACGACATTATGTATGGTTGAGGTACTCTTGTGCAAGCGCGACGTAATCACTCGGTAGCTGGCGGGGTGGTTGATCGATAATCACCCTGGATCTCTGTGCGGACCTGACGAACGATGAACTGCCCTACCTGCCAGCATGCAAACGATCAAGACGCTCTCTTCTGCGAAGAATGTGGCGCGAAGCTCGCAGTGTCATGCGCGAATTGCGGCGCCGAACTTAAAGCGACTGCCAAATTTTGCCCGAAGTGCGGCACTGGGACGGCTGATGGTGAATCGGTAAAGCCGCCGCCTCGTCGCATCGGCGACTACACGCCGAAACACCTTGCCGAAAAGATCCTGACCACGCGATCGGCGCTCGAAGGAGAGCGCAAGCAGGTGACGGTCATGTTCGCCGATGTAAAGGGATCGATGGAGTTGGCGGAGCAACTCGATCCGGAGGCGTGGCACTACATTCTCGACCGTTTCTTCACGATTCTGACCGATGCAGTGCACCGCTACGAAGGCACGGTCAATCAATACACCGGCGACGGGATCATGGCGCTGTTCGGTGCGCCCATCGCGCATGAAGACCATGCGCAACGCGCGTGCTATGCGGCGCTCGACGCGCGCGCGAAGTTGACGGCCTACGCGGATCAACTGCGCATCGAGCGCGGGCTCAACTTCGGGGTGCGGCTCGGACTCAATTCCGGCGACGTGGTCGTCGGCAAGATCGGTGACGACCTCAGGATGGACTACACCGCCCAGGGACACAGCGTAGGACTCGCCCAGCGCATCGAACAGCTTGCCGCGACCGATCGAATTTACCTGAGCGAGCATACGCAACGGCTCGTCGACGGTTATTTCGAGCTGCGGGACCTCGGCGTGTCGAAACTGAGCGGCGCGAATGAACCCGTTGGGGTATTCGAACTGGAGGGTGTGGGGGCATCGCGCACGCGTCTCGATGTATCCCGCTCACGCGGTCTCACCCGTTTCGTCGGCCGCAACGATGAGATGAACATTCTGAACGCCGCGCTGGCGCGGGCCAGGAACGGGCATGGACAGGTCGTCGGTGTTGTCGGGGAGCCGGGGCTCGGCAAGAGCCGGCTGTGCTATGAATTCGTCCAGCAGTGTCGCGCAGATGGCGTGGAAGTGATCGAGGGCCACTGCCCGGCGCACGGCAAGAACATTCCCTACATCCCGATCCTCGAACTGTACCGCAGCTACTTCGGCGTCACGTCGCAAGATGGCGCGGCCGCGACGCGGCAGAAGATCGCCGGCGCGCTGCTCCTGCTCGACGAAAGCCTGATCGACAGCTTGCCGGTGCTGTTCGATTTCATGGGGGTGGGCGATCCGGATCGGCCGGCGCCCGAGCTCGATGCCGATGCGCGGCAACACGCGCTTTTCGAACTCATGCATAGATTCTATCGCGTGCACAACGAGCAGGGGATCTCGACCGTGGCCTTCATCGACGATCTGCACTGGATCGATCAGGGCAGTGACGCCTTCGTGGCCCAATTCGTGGAAGCCACTGCGGCCAGCCGCAATCTATTTCTGTTGAATTTCCGGCCCGAATACCAGGCCGAGTGGACCAATAAGACCTATTACCAGCAACTCCCATTGGTACCGCTGGAAGCCGCCGATCTGCGCGAACTCGTCGAAAGTCTGCTCGGCACGGATCCGTCAACTTCGGAACTCGTCGATCGCATCATGCAATGGACCAGCGGCAATCCTTTCTTTACCGAAGAAGTCGTGCAGATGCTGGCGGAAAGTGGGCATCTGGAAGGGGCGCCGGGTGCCTACCGCCGCGTGACGCCGGTCGACGAATTGCAGGTACCCGTTAACGTGCGCTCGGTGCTGGCTGCACGTATCGACCGGCTGCCGGACACCGCCAAGCGCGTGTTGCAGGCGGCTTCGGTGATCGGCAAAGAGTTTTCTGGGCCGCTATTGAATGCTATTGCCGGATTGAGTGCGGACGAACTATCAATGGCAATCAACCGCCTCAAGAACGGTGATTTCGTGCACGAGCGCGCGCTCTATCCGATTGCCGAATACGGCTTCAAACACCCGTTGACCCAAGAAGTCGCCTACGACGGACAACTCGAGACGCGCCGCGCGGAGGTTCACGCAGCGGTTGCTCAAGCGATAGAGGCCGGGGAACAAAGCGCCCTCGATAAACAGGCATCACTGCTCGCTTACCACTGGGACGCTGCCGGTGATCTAGCGAAGGCGCTCGAATGGCATCAACGCGCGGCCACAATAACGGAAGGGCATGACGCACCAGCATCGATGCGTCATTGGCATCGCGTGCGCGAACTGGCGGAGGAGCTGCCAGCGGACGCGGCAACGCTGTCGACCGGGGCTGTTGCCTGCTCGCGCATACTGATGATCGGCTGGCGCTTGAGTTCGACCGATGCCGAAGCCCAACAGCTATTCGAAGACGGTAAACGCTTGGCCGAGGCCGCGGGGAACAAGGCACTTATGGCAGGACTCTACCTCGGTTACGGCGTCGTGCGGGGGGTAGGGCTAGCCAATGCCGACGATTATCTGACTTATACGACTGAAGCGTCGAATATTGCGAAGGAACTCGACGATTTCGAGTTGCAATGCAGTATGGAGAGTTACCTGCCCTGGGCACATAACGCAAACGGCAACCTGCACGAAGCCGCGGATGTCATTCAGGCGCTCCGTGAAAAACTGCCTGATGATACGCGCTTTGGCACATCAGCAACCGCGATCAGTCCGTCGGCGCTGATCGCACTGGCCGACGCCGTGCGACTGTCCGTCGTCGGGCATCTGGCCGAAGCGGGGCCGCAATATGAAAAGGCGCGCGAGCAAATGCAGCAGAGCCTTTTTCCCGATGGCAAGGTGTACGCCGATTACTGGGAATTAACGAACGCAGCTTATGCCGGCGATCAGACTACCGCGCGCCGTTTCGTTCATTTGCTGTTTGAGACCGCCGAAAAATCGCCATCCGGTGTAATACCGGTCGCGGCGGATCTCGGCGCCGGGGTCACCGCGTTTATCGATGGAGATTTCGAGGCGGCGATTGAATACCTCGAGAGGGGGCGGAAGATTTCTCTGGACAACCGCGCATACGGATTACTTCGCGCCACGGCTGATCCGTTTCTGGTTGAAGCACTGCTGAACAGCGGCGCCATCGATAAAGCGCGGGACGTGGGAGAAGAGATTCTGGCACACTGCCGCGAGCACAATTTCAGAATGTCCCTCCAGCCGTGGATCGCCATGGCACGCGTTCATATTCAGGCAGGTGGCCAGGCCGCCGCGCGAGAACTGATCGACGAAGTTACGGGCATCCTGCGAGAGACGGGCGCGTCTACTTTCGAACCCTTCCTGCATGAATGCCGCGCGGAATTCGCACAGGCCTTTAAGTGTGACTGGTCGCCGGAGGTCGAGTTGCAGAAAGCACATGATTTGTTTCTGGAGATCGGCGCGCCCGGGAACGCGGAGCGGATGGCCCGGCTGATCGGTTGATAGGTGCAGGCATGCAAAAATGAACTGCCCCGCTTGCCAACATGCAAACGGATCCGACGACGTTTTCTGTTCGGAGTGCGGCGCCGCGCTGATGGCAAACTGCGCAAGCTGCGGCGCCGAACTCAAACCCGGCGCGAAATTTTGCTCGAAGTGCGGGGCATCCACTACAGCGTCGAAGACTGAACCCTTGCCGACCCGGGCGATCGCCGATTACACGCCGAAGCACCTCGTCGACAAGATCTTGAATTCCCGCTCGGCGCTCGAAGGCGAGCGCAAACAGGTAACCGTACTCTTCGCCGACGTAAAGGGCTCAATGAATCTCGCCGCCCGCCTGGACCCCGAAGACTGGCACCGTATCCTGGAGCGCTTTTTTTCGATCTTGACTGAAGGTGTGCACCGTTTCGAGGGCACCGTCAATCAATATACCGGTGACGGCGCTATGGCGCTGTTCGGCGCGCCGATCGCGCACGAAGACCACGCGCAGCGGGCGTGTTATGCGGCCTTGCAGATGCGGGAAGATCTGCGGCGCTACGCGATCGAACTGCGCTTGGAGCGCGGGCTGGATTTCGGCGTGCGAATCGGGATCAACTCGGGCGAAGTCGTGGTCGGCAAGATTGGCGACGATCTGCGCATGGACTATACCGCACAAGGACACACGGTGGGCGTCGCCCAGCGTCTGGAGCAGATCGCCGAATCCGGCCGCGTGTACGTCAGCGAACACACGGCGCGCCTGGTAGAGGGTTTTTTTCGACTGTCGGATCTGGGTAGGTCGAACTTATCCGACGCTGAAGAAGCATTGGCGGTCTTTGATCTCGACGGGACGACGACGGCACGCTCTCGGCTGGACATATCCCGCGCCCGGGGATTGACACAATTCGTTGGCCGGGAGGACGAAATGCGGATCCTGGAAACGGCGCTCGAGCGGGTGAAAGCCGGGCACGGGCAGGTAGTCGGCGTGGTCGGCGAGCCGGGGCTCGGCAAGAGCCGCTTGTGTTTCGAGTTCGCCGAACGCTGCCGCGTGCAGGGGGTTCCGGTCTACGAGGCGCACTGCCCAGCGCACGGCAAGACGATACCGTTCATTCCGATCCTCGAATTGTTCCGCAATTACTTCGATATCTCCGAGCAGGATTCCGCCGGGCAGGCACGCCAGAAGATTGCCGGCGCACTGGTCCTGCTCGACCCGACTCTGCATGAGGGAATGCCGGTGCTGTTCGATTTCCTCGGCGTCGACGATCCCGACCGTCCCGCCCCGCAACTCGACGCCGACGCCCGGCAGCGCCAGTTGTTCGACCTGCTGCACAAGCTCGTGCGTGCGCGAAGCGAGCGCGGCATGGCCTCCGTTACATTCATCGACGATCTGCACTGGGTCGACAGCTGGAGCGACGCGTTCGTGGCACAGCTGGTCGAGGCCGCCGAGAACAGCCATGCCCTCGTCCTCGTGAACTTCAGGCCCGAATACCAGGCAGCCTGGAACGGAAGAGCCCATTACCAGCAATTGCCGCTGATTCCGCTGGGGCCGGAGGCGCTGCAGGAAATGGTAGAAACCCTGCTGGGCGACGATGCCTCCGTCACTCGATTGACTGAAAAGATCATGCACTGGACCGGCGGCAACCCTCTGTATACCGAGGAAGTGATCAATACCTTGATCGAAACCGGGCAGCTCGAAGGTAAGCGTGGGGCCTACCGCCTGAGCCGCGACGTCGATCTACTCGAAGTGCCGTTAAACGTGCAGGCCATCATCGCCGCGCGCATCGACCGGCTCGATGAAACCTCGAAGCACGTTCTCCAGGCGGCATCGGTTGCCGGGAAAGTTTTTTCACGCCCGCTCATTGAGAAGATCACCGACACCGCCGCGGCCGACCTGGCTGCGGCGCTTGAACGCCTTAAAGCGGTGGATTTCGTTTACGAAACCTCGCTCTACCCCGTCGTCGAGTATTCGTTCAAGCACCCGCTCGTCCACGAGGTCGCCTACGAGACTCAATTGAGGGAGCAGCGCGCTGCCAGGCATGCAGCCGTGGCCGCTGCCATAGAAGAACTGGAAGTACAACGTATCGACGAATTTTCTTCGATGCTTGCCTACCACTGGGAACGCGCGGGCATACCGGAGCAGGCCCTTAATTGGCATCGGAAGGCCGCGGAAATCGCGAACGTCAAGGATCCCGCATCGGCATTGGAGCATTGGGAGAAAGTCCGGGGACTTGTTGACGAATTGGAACCGTCGACGGAGATTTTCACCATCGGGGCCGAGGCTTGCGGGCAGATCAGTAACCTCTGGTGGCGACTGGGTGCGACGGAAGACCAGGCGCGCGCGTATTTCGAAGACGGCATCTCGCTCGCGGAACGTGCGGGAAACACGGCCCTGAAAGCCGTTTTGACCGGCTCTTATTCAGCATTACGCGGCATCTCGCAGGGTTATGCCAACGATTATGCGACCTACGGGGAAGAAGCGGCGCGCCTGGCCGATCTCACGAATGACGAGGAACTCCAATGCTGCGAGCGGAACTGGGTCGTGTTCGGTTATATCTTTTCCGGCCGTTTTCAAGAGGCTATCGACCTCGCGAATAAGGTACTCGAGAAAATTCCCGATGAGGCCTACTGGGGCGCACGATATACAGGATTTAGTATCCGGTGGTCGCTTTTAATGGGCGTCGGCTTGACGAATTGTTACCTTGGAGACTACTCGCGCGCTCGCGAATTCATTCGAAAAGCGCATGCTCAGACCAACAAGATTCCCGAATTCGTCTCGTTCACTCATATCCCTCGAGAGCATCGTGTCTGCTTATTACGGGAATTTTGAGCGGGCGATGAGTTTGGCACATACGGCTGTGTCCGAAGCCGAATTTGGGGGAACGGGTTACGCGAGGGGTATGGCGCATTGGGCGATGGGCAACGCGTTGCTTTATCAGTGTGAATTCGAAAGTTCGGCCGCGGCGTCGAAGAAAGCCATCGAAATCATGGAGGGTGAAAATATCGGTCGGGCGCACCTGGGAAGTGCCATGGGGATCCTCGCCCAAGCGGAAGTCGCGCTCGGCAATCTGGAACGTGCGCGTGAGATAGCCCTGGAGGCCGTCGGGTTCTGCCACGAACATCAACTGTATTGGGAGCTTCCGCCCTGGCTGGCCTCGGCCCAGGCCCATACAGGCTTGGGTGATCGGCAGGGCGCACTCGCGGCCCTCGAGGAAACGCACTCACTGATCGATCGAACGGGTGCGGTCGTCGTTCAGCCGTTCCTGCACGAGCGCCGCGCCGAATTCGCGCGGGCGTTCGACTCGGATTGGGACGCCGCCTCGGAGCTTCAGCATGCGAAGGACGCGTTTTCGAAGCTGGGTGCGCAAGGTCACGTCGAGCGTTTGACGAAGCGCCATTGACTCCACTTTTAGCGCAGCGGATGCCGCCACCGTAGGCCCGGGAATCGTCCGAAATCCCGGTCGGTCGTGATCCATTCACATCCGGCCTCGATCGCGAGCGCCGCGAGATAGGCGTCGGGGACGAGGTTACCGCGGGCATCCGCCGCCCGGCACAGTCGGCCGAAAATTTCCCAGTGTCTTGGCCCCGGATTGACCGCCACACAGTTCTCGGCCGTGCGTAATTGTTCGCAAAATGCGAGAGCGTCGGCGAGGCGGCTCGGCGCCTTGAACACGCGGGGGTGGGTGACGACGCGCACGAATCCACTCAAGACGAGATCGGCGAGACCGAACGATTCTTCGGCGTTTACCGACTCTTCGAGCCAGGCTCGGTATTGCTTATGATTCTCTGCGTCCCGCCGGTGCGCGTACACCAGCACGTTGACATCCGGCAGGATCAATAACGGCCCTCCATCGCATCCAGCAGCGCTGCGCTGTCGTCCAGATCGACACCCGGTTGTACGCCGCCTTCCCCGGTTATTTTCAAGCGAATTTTACGGGCGGCCTGGGGCTGGTTTCGGCTGCGCAACAGCTTTTCACGTAGTGCTTCCTCGATGACCGCCGTGACCGTGCTGCCGGATTCCGACGCATGGCGTTTAGCTGCCTTCAGGAGTTCATCGTCGAGTCGTATGGTGGTACGCATGCATCAAAGCATATTAATGATGCATCAATATGTCAATGATTCGTCAATCGGCGAACGCCTCCATCGGCGGACAACTACAAAACAGGTTCTTATCCCCGTAAGCATTATCGATCCGCCCGACTGGCGGCCAGTACTTGTCCTCGTGCTGGCCCTCCATCGGGAAGAAGGCCTGCGCCTTGGTATAGGGCTTGTCCCAGTCGTCCGCGATCAGC
Source organism: Gammaproteobacteria bacterium (assembly GCA_963662545.2). Lineage (GTDB taxonomy): Bacteria > Pseudomonadota > Gammaproteobacteria > JAYYZW01. Next base: position 228,193 of record CAXXLL010000002.1, on the reverse strand, counting down.
ATGCGGTGGGTGTGCGGGGCGTTTTTGAGCAGATTGTTCTCGCGATCCGCGATGCCTTTTTCTATGGCCTCGATTTCCGCGCGGATGGCGATCATGGCGTCGCAGAAGCGATCGATCTCGCGCTTGTTCTCGCTTTCCGTCGGTTCGATCATCAGGGTGTCTGCGACCGGGAAGGACATGGTCGGGGCGTGAAAGCCGTAGTCGATGAGGCGTTTGGCGATGTCGTCGACTGTTACTCCCGTGGCGGCCTTGAGTGGACGCAGGTCGATGATGCATTCGTGGGCGACCATGCCGTTCTTGCCGGTGTAAAGCACCGGGTAATGCGGCTGCAGGCGGCGCGCGATGTAATTCGCCGCGAGGATCGCGACCATCGTCGCGCGGCGCAGGCCCTGCGCCCCCATCATGGCGATGTAAGCCCACGAGATCGTGAGGACGCTGGCAGAGCCCCAGGGCGCGGCCGACACTGTCCCTACGGTCCCGTTCTTGCCCGCCGCCGGATTGACCCCGCCGACCACCGGATGATCCGGCAGATACGGCGTCAAGTGCGGCATCACGCCGATCGGTCCCATGCCGGGACCGCCGCCGCCGTGCGGAATGGCGAAGGTCTTGTGCAGGTTGACGTGCATGACGTCGGCGCCGATTTCGGCGGGCCGGCACACGCCCACCAATGCGTTGAGATTGGCGCCGTCCATGTAGACCTGGCCCCCGCGCCCATGCACGATGTTGCAGACTTCCTGGATCGACGCTTCGTAGACACCGTGGGTCGACGGATAGGTGATCATCAAAACCGCGAGTCGCTCAGCGTACTCGTCGGCCTTGCGTTTGAGGTCTTTGACATCGACGTTGCCCTCGTCATCGCAGGCAACGACCACCACGCGCAGCCCGGCCATCACCGCGCTGGCGGGATTTGTGCCGTGTGCCGAGGCGGGGATCAGGCAGACGTCGCGCTGCGGCTCGCCACGGACTTCGTGGTACTTGCGCACGACCAGAAGCCCGGTGTACTCCCCTTGTGATCCCGCGTTTGGCTGCAGCGAGAAGGCGGTGAAACCGGTGAGATCACACAACATGCCTTCGAGCTCATCGAACATCTGCTGGTAGCCCTGCGCCTGATCCAGCGGCGCAAAGGGGTGCAGGCTGTTGAATTCGCGATAGGACAGGGCTTGCATTTCGACCGCGGCGTTCAGTTTCATGGTGCAGGAACCCAGCGGGATCATGGCGCGATCGAGCGCGATGTCGCGCCGGGCCAGGCGGCGCATGTAGCGCATCATCTCGGTCTCCGAGTGATACCGCTCGAACACCGGATGGGTCAGGATCTCGCCCCTGCGCCGCAGCGCCGCGGGAAGGCATTCTTCAATGCCGGCGTCGAGGGCAATGAGGTCGAGCGCGTCATCCGCTTCGCGCGCAAACACCCGCCAGAGCGATCGCAGAGCCGCGCGGTTGATGGTCTCGTCGAACGCGACACCGATATGATCCGCGTCGACTACACGCAGGTTGATACCCGCCTCGCGCGCTTTCGCGGCGATATGGCGCGCGCGGTGCGGAACCCGCACGGTGATCGTGTCGAAATAGACTTCGGTCAGCACTTCGTAGCCGAGTCTGCGGAGACCCGCATGGAGGATCTGCATGAGGCGATGGACCCGCCCGGCGATGAGCGCGAGGCCTTTCGGTCCGTGATAGATCGCGTAGAAGCCCGCGATCACGGCGAGCAGCACCTGCGAGGTACAGATGTTGCTGGTCGCCTTCTCGCGGCGGATATGCTGCTCGCGAGTCTGCAAGGCCATGCGCAGCGCCGGCCGCCCTTCGCTGTCGAGTGAGACGCCGATCACCCGTCCCGGCATGGAGCGCACGAATTTTTCACGCGTCGCGTAAAACGCCGCGTGCGGTCCGCCGTAGCCCATGGGGACACCGAAGCGCTGCGCGTTGCCGACGACGATGTCGGCACCCATCGTGCCCGGTGATCTCAGCAAGACCAGGCCCAGCAGATCAGAAGCCACGGTGACGAGCGCACCGCCGGCGTGCGCCGTCTCGATGAGGCGGGTGTAGTCGCTGACAGTGCCACTCGATCCCGGGTACTGCACGAGCACACCGAAAAATTCGCCCTCATTGATGGCGCTCACCGCTTCGTCGACCACGATCTCGATACCGAAATACCGTGCACGCGTTTTCACCACCGCGATCGTCTGCGGATGGCAGTCCAGATCGACCAGAAATCGCATCGATGCGGTCTTCGACACTCGCCGGGCCATGGCCATCGCCTCGGCCGCCGCAGTGGCTTCGTCAAGCATCGAGGCGTTCGCTATCTCCATGCCGGTCAGGTCGATGACCATCTGCTGGTAATTCAACAGGGCTTCGAGGCGGCCCTGACTGATCTCGGCCTGGTAAGGCGTGTAGGCGGTATACCAGCCGGGGTTCTCCAGCACGTTGCGCTTGATGACCGCAGGCATGATGGTGCCGTAGTAACCCATGCCGATCATGGAGATCAGGACGCGGTTGCGCGCCCGCATGTTGCGCAAATAGGTGATGACCGCGCGCTCGCTAATGGTTTCGGTGAGCGCCAGCGGCTCGTTCGAGACGATGTCGTCGGGCACCGCCGCCGCGACGATCTGCTCCAGGGAATCCAGCCCCACTGCCGCGACCATCGTCGCGATCTGACCCCGATCCGGGCCGATGTGCCGGCGAATGAAATCGCCGCGCATTTCGAGATCGGCAAGCCGCGATCGTTCAGTCATCCGTCGGCGGGCGGATTCGCAGGTGGGTGAAAATCGTTCAAAGTCCTTCGAGGTAAGTGTGATAGGCGGCCTCTTCCATAAAGTCATCAAGTGCATCGGGATCATCGGCCGTGATCCGCAGCAGCCAGCCGTCACCCATGGGGTCGGCGTTGACGATTTCGGGTTCGTCGGTCAGGCGATCGTTTACCGATCGCACCGTGCCTGCGAACGGTATATTGATCTCGCCGACGGCCTTGACGGATTCGATCACGGCCAGGTTTGCACCGCTCTCGAAGCGGGCATCAACGTCCGGCAATTCTACATAGACGATGTCGCCCAGTTGCTCCTGGGCGTAATCGCTGATGCCTAGGCAGACGACGCCATCGTCCTCGGCACGCAGCCACTCATGCGCGGTAGTGAATTTGAGTGTGCTCATGTGAAATTCTTCAATCTCTGTGATAGCGGTGCGGGACGAACGGCAAGCTTGCGACTTCGACCCCATGGATCCGATCTCGGATCGACACTTTGAGCAGCGAATCCGCGTTTGCGATCCCACTGTCGACATAGCCCATGGCGACCGGGTGTCCCGCCGTCGGCCCGAAGCTGCCGGAGCTTATTCTACCCACTTCGTGGTTGGCATCGTTCAACAACACCATGCCGCCGCGCAAAGGGATACGGCCCTGAGGACGAAGGCCGACGCGTACGCGCGAAGTGCCGGCCTCCAGTTGCCGTAGAATGATTTCGGCGCCTGGAAAGGCGGCGGTCGCAGCTTCTTCGCGGTGTTTCCTCGCGATGATCCAGCCGAGGCCTGCTTCGATCGGCGTGGTGCTGGCATCGATGTCGGTTCCCGAAAGGCACAATCCCGCTTCGAGCCTGAGCGAATCGCGTGCGCCGAGTCCGGCCGGTAAAACCCGCGGGTGTTCGAGCAACAAGCGGGCGAGCCGCTCGGCATCACCCGCCGCGACCGAGATTTCGAAGCCGTCCTCGCCGGTGTAACCCGAGCGGTTGACCAGGCAGGCGATCCCGGCGAGGTCGCACTCGGCGGCCGTCATAAATTTCAATGCCCGTGTTTGCCCACTGTGCGCCGCCAATACCTCGGCCGCTGCCGGTCCCTGCAACGCGATCAGGGCACGATCGGGATAGCGATCGAGGCCACATTCGCCCTTGAGTCCGTCCTCGAGATGGGCGAAAACTCGGTCCTTGAAAGCGGCGTTGACGACCACGAACAGGCCGTCCGGCACGCGCGTCACCATCAGGTCGTCGATGATGCCGCCGGTTTCGTTGGTCAAGACCGTATAGCGTTGCTGGAACTCAGCGAGGCCGGTGATATCGCTAGGTACCAGCTTCTCGAGCGCTGATGGGGATCCGCGAACTGCGATCTGTCCCATGTGTGAAACGTCGAAAAGCCCCGCGTGTTCGCGTGTGTGGATGTGCTCCTGCACGATGCCCGGGGCGTATTGCAGAGGCATCGCATAGCCGGCGAACTCAACGAGCTTGGCGCCCAATTCGGCGTGCAGCGCAAAAAGTGCGGTCTGTTCGAGTTCCGGAGTCGGGGTTTGGTCACTAGGCACGATAAAACTATCGCAAATCGGCGCCGGTGGCGCTACCGTAACGCCCGCTCGAATCCGTCGATCTCAAAAACTGAAGCAGACAAGCCGGAGGAATCTCACATGACCCTGCGTATCATCGGTGCCGGCATCGGCCGTACCGGCACGACCTCACTCAAAGTGGCGCTCGAGAAGCTGCTTGGCGCGCCGTGCTATCACATGCACGAGGTCTTATCGCGCCCGCAGGATGTGCCGCTGTGGCACGCCGCGGCCGAGGGCCGTATGCCCGACTGGCATGCCCTGTTCGACGGTTACGCGGCCGCGGTCGACTGGCCGGCCTCGTCCTTTTGGCCGGAAATTCATGCAGCGTTTCCGGATGCCAAGATCGTTCTCTCCGAGCGAGATTCTGAATCCTGGTGGCGAAGCATGTCGAACACCATCATTCCCGCGACCTTGAGAGCGCACAACGACTGGCGGCGCATGATGGACGCGCTGTTCAAAAGCCGGTTCATCAGCGCTATCGAGGACAAGAACGCCTGCATCGCCGCCTACGAAGCGAGCAATGTGAGGGTGCGCGCGACCGCGCCGGGTTCGCACCTGGTCACCTGGCGGCCGGAACAGGGATGGGAACCGATCTGCACAGCGCTCGACCTGCCCGTGCCCGACGAACCCTTCCCACATGCGAATACGACCGCGGATTTCAAGGCGCGGCAGGTGCCGCATGATCAGCCACCGCAATCGGCTGGTGATCAATGAATCAGTGCGATCCTTCGATCACTGTTCCCGATAAAAATGTGCGCGGCTTAAGTTCATGACCGAATGCCATCCCGGACAACGCTGGATCAGTAATACCGAGCCCGAGCTCGGCCTCGGCATCGTGTTCGAGGTGCAGAACCGGCACGTCGTCATGAATTTCCCGGCGAGCGAGGAACGCCGGACCTATGCCCTGGACAATGCCCCCTTGACGCGCGTTCAGTACCGCGCGGCCGACCGGATCCGCAGCGAGGACGGTGCGGAGATCATCGTTGAGGCGGTCGAGGAAATCGAAGGCTGCGTCGTCTACCAGGGCATCGACGCACGCGGCCGGGCGCTCAGCCTGCACGAGATCGATCTGGACAGCTTCGTGCAGTTCAACCGCCCGCTCGACCGGCTGTTTACCGGGCAAATCGACAAAGCGAGCCGCTTTCGCCTGCGCAGCGCAACGCTCGGTCATCAGCACCGCCATCGGGTTTCCCCCGTATTCGGCCTGGTGGGGCCGCGCGTCCAGCTGCTCGGGCACCAGCTTTACATCGCCGACGAAGTATCCCGCCGTCACGCGCCGCGCGTTCTGCTGGCCGATGAAGTGGGTCTCGGCAAAACCATCGAGGCCGGCCTGATCCTGCACCGGCACTTGTTGAACGGCCGCGTCAATCGGGCACTCATCGTGGTGCCGACGAACCTGGTCCATCAATGGCTGATCGAGATGTTGCGTCGCTTCAACTTGAAGTTTTCCATCCTCGACGAGGAGATCTGCGAAGAACTCGAAGCCTCGGGCGAGGCCAATCCGTTTGAATCCGCACAGCTCGTTCTGACCAGCCTTACCTTTCTGGTCGACCATGCGGACCGACACGAGCAAGCCTGCGCCGCTGATTGGGACCTTCTGATCGTCGACGAAGCCCACCATCTCCAATGGACGCCGGAACATACCACGCCGGCTTACGATCGCATCGAGCGACTTGCCTCTGCGGTTCCAGGCCTGCTGCTGCTGACGGCCACGCCCGAACAACTCGGCGTCGAGGGTCATTTTGCGCGCCTGCGCCTGCTCGATCCTAACCGCTATCACGATTTGGCGAAGTTTCTTGAAGAGGAACGGCGCTACGGGGAAGTCAATGCCCTGGTCGAACGGCTTACCGATTCGCGCGACGTGATCGAAGCCGATCTGGAGGCCGCCACCGCCGGCTACATCGGGGCCGATCGCATCGCCGTTTTGCGCTCGGCGTACGCAGGACGCCCGGCGCGCGAGTTCATGGATCGCATCGTCGGGGAATTACTCGAACATCACGGCACCGGACGCGTCCTGTTCCGCAACTGCCGGGACAGCATCAGCGGGTTTCCGGAACGGCGCCTCCATGCCCACGAACTCGAGCCGCCCGCGGAGTACCTGGAAGCGGACACTAGCGTGCCCGCGGTGGCACGGCTGACGCCCGAGGCCTTGGTTGGAGACGATTGGTTGAGCTTCGATCCGCGCGTCGAATGGTTGGCGCAATGGCTGGCGTCTCACCGCACGGAGAAAGTCCTGGTGATCTGCCTTTACGCCGATACTGCGCAGACCTTGGAGGCTCACCTGCGTTCGCGAAAAGGGCTGCGTTCGGCGGTCTTCCACGAAGGGATGGAACTGGTCTCGCGCGATCGCGCCGCGGCCTACTTCGCCGACACCGAAGACGACGCGCAGGCGCTGTTCTGCTCGGAAATCGGTAGCGAAGGTCGTAATTTCCAGTTCGCGCGGCATCTGGTGCTGTTCGACCTACCGCCTAACCCGGATCTCCTCGAGCAACGGATCGGGCGCCTCGACCGCATCGGCCAGAGCCACACGGTCGAAATTCACATACCGTGGTTTCGTGGCACAGCGCAGGCGGTGCTATTCCACTGGCTGCACGAGGGCCTGGACGCCTTCGTTCACATCTGTCCCGCAGGTCCGGCTCTCATCGCTGAATTCTCGGCACCGCTCGAACATTGCATGGCACGTCCGGAAGACGAAACCGCATTGGCGCGTCTCGTCGAGGCCACGCGGGCGCGGGCGTTGGAATTGACCGAAATACTGAAGCGTGGCCGCGACCGCTTGCTCGAACGCAATTCCTTCGACCGAAGTCGGGCCGACGCAATCCTCAGCGCTATCGGCACCGCTGAGCGCGTCGACGAACTGCGCACCTGGATCGACGACGTATTCAGCGAGTTCGGCGTCGAGCACGAAGAAAATGATGAGACCAGCCTCGTCGTCCATCCCGGCGATCACATGAGCTGCCATGAATTTCCCGGGCTGCCCGAGGGAGGGCTGACGGTCACCTTCGATCGCGCCCAGGCCCAATCGCGAGACGACATGCATTTCCTCACCTGGGAACACCCTATGGTGACCGGTGCAATCGACATGGTATTGAACAGCGAATTTGGCAATGCCGGTTTTGGTGTGGTCAAGGCACCGGGCTTGAATCCCGGTTCCCTTTTGGTCGAAGCCCTGTTCGTGATCGTTTGTCCCGCCCCGCGCGGGCTACAGGTGGAACAGTTCTTGCCGCAATCTTCGCTGCGACTGTTGATCGATGCCGCGGGTGAGGACGCGACCGACCGATTCCCGGCAACCTGGTTCAACGAGCACGTGCGCGATGTGCCGCCGTCGACGGCGCAGAAAGTGATCGCGAAGACGCGCGATCAGATCAGTGGGCTTCTCGATCATGCTGCGCACCTGGCAGAGGTCGCGCAGGAGGCCATCGTCGAGGAGGCAAGCACGGTGATGACGGAGCTTGTGCAGGCCGAAATTGACCGCCTGCGGAGCCTGGCCAGGGTGAATCCGAACGTACGCGAGGAAGAAATCGTGCATTTCGAGACGAGCATGCAGAATCTCGAACGCTATGTGCGTGCGGCCCAGTTGAAACTCGACGCGATACGGGTAGTGATCGCGACCTGAGCAGGTCACAATCTCCAGCGGACGGCAGACCCCGAATGATAGGCATGGAAAACAATCGCAATGAGAACGGACCGCGCGTACTCGACGGCGTGCGCGTGCTCGATTTCACCGCCGTGATCGCGGGCTCCTACTGCACGCGCCTGATGGCGGACCTCGGTGCTGAAATCGTCAAAATCGAAGCACCCGATGGTGAGATCCTCCGCACGGCGGGGCCTATGCGCGGCGATGTCAGCGCCCTTTTCAGTGCAGTGAACAGTGGCAAGCTCTGCGTGTCTATGGATCTCAAACGGTCCGAGGCGATAGAACTTTGCAAGCGCCTGCTCGCAACCCACGACGTGGTAGTCGAAAACTACAGCCCGGGCGTCATGCGCCGCCTGGGCCTCGACTACGAAACCCTCAAATCGGTCAATCCCAGAGTCATCATGTGTTCTATATCGGGTTACGGTCAGACCGGACCCGAAGCGTCGCGTCCTGCCTACGCGCCGATCGTGCAGGCGACGAGCGGTTACGATTTAGTCACCCAGCGGGCCCAGCCCGGACATTCGCGGCCGTTGAACATGGGCCTGCCGGTGGGTGACACGAGTGCCTCGCTGCAGGCCTTCGGCGCCATCACGGCGGCGCTGTATTACCGCGCAAACTCAGGGATAGGGCAGTACATCGACATCGCGATGCAGGACACCCTGCTGGCGACGATGCACAAGGACTTTCAGACCGCCTTCAACGGGGAGATGAACGACCGGCATTACGGCCCGCTCGAAACCCGCGACGGCTTCGTGATGGTGATACCGCTCAATCAGCACCATTTCGTCGAACTCATGAATTGTGTAGGGCGCCCCGATCTAATCGGAGATCCGCGCTTCGCCACGACCACTGCCCGTATATACAACTACGATTTCCTGCAGGACGAAATCGAACCCTGGACGCGCACGAAGACCTCGGCTGAAGCGATGGAAGCCTTCGAGGCCCGCCGGCTTCCGTGCGCAACCTATCGCAAGATCGGCGAGCTGGACGGCGATCCGCAATTGGTTCATCGCGGCATGCTGACCGAAGTGAATGACGCGGCCGGGCCGCTTAAAGTGCCGAACTCGCCGTTTCTGTTTTCCGACACCCATGCCGCCGTCGGTCCCGCGGTTGCACGTATCGGCGAACACAATTACGAGGTGCTGGCCAACCATCTGGGGATGACGATAGACGAGGTCGCGGAGCTGGAAAAATCCGGCGTGCTCGGTCCCGCACCCTAGGCGTAACACACTGCTGGTTGGAAATGTTAATCAGGCCTTATAGCCCACCGGATTTTGACGATGTATTAAAGATCATCAACGATGCCGCAGTCGCCTACAGGGGCGTCATACCGCCGGATCGATGGCACGAACCGTATATGCCGAGACAGGAACTCGAAAGGGAAATCACCCAACGGGTCGAATTCTGGCTGGCCGGCGACGAGACCGCGATCGCGGGCGTAATGGGCATTCAGGTTCTCGGGGATCTCGCCCTGATTCGCCACGCTTACGTCGCACCGAGCCGGCAGCACGCCGGCATCGGCCGTGCGCTGCTAGCGCATGTTCAGTCGACTTGCAGCAAGCCGTTGTTGGTCGGGACCTGGGCAGCCGCGAACTGGGCCATCGCTTTCTACGAAGGTCAGGGTTTCGTACCCGTATCCTATGCAGACAAGGAACGCTTGCTCCGTGAATACTGGAACATCCCCGAGCGTCAGATCGAAACCTCGGTGGTGCTCGCCGATCGACGGTGGATGGATCGACACCAACCGGGTTGACGGTTCCGCGTCTCTGTTCGATGCGGCCGGTCATCTGTTCGGATATAGTAGGGTTGCCTCAAAATAGAGAATCCCGAGGGAGGAAATCCGAATTGAGCGAATACGCCGGCATCATGACCGGAGCGCTCTCAGAGCGCCCCAAGCATATTCTGACCGCCTATCGACGCATCGCCATGGTCGGCGTTTCGGCCAGCCCGACCCGCGCCAGCTACCGCGCGATGGTGCACATGTTGAGCAAGGGCTACACCGTGTACCCGATCAACCCGCGCTACGAGGAAATCCAGGGCGTGCGCTGCTATGACTCGCTGCTCGAGCTCGACCAGCCGGTCGACATCGTCGACATCTTCCGGCGCGGCGACACCGTCATGCCGCTGGTTGACGAGGCCAAACAAATTGGCGCCAAGGTGTTCTGGATGCAGATCGGCGTGATCAACGACGAAGCCGCCGCCGCCGCCGAAAAGGCCGGCATGGAAGTCATCATGGATCGCTGCGTGAAAATCGAGCAGTGCCGCTTCTTTGGCAAAAAGGACTACGGGCTGGACGTCGTCGGACTAAACACGGGCGTGCTCAGCGCTAACCGCGTCGACTGTCACTTCAAGTTCAATTAATCCGCGCACCGAGCGCGCCCGGTCCGGGAAACACCAGGGGACCCACCATGCCCGAGAAATTTGATTTCGGCTTCAACACCCAGATGCTGCATGCGGGTCAGGTACCGGATCCGACCACCGGCGCGCGCGCCATGCCGATCTACCAGACCAGTTCCTTTGTATTCGAGGATACGGATCATGCCGCGCATCTGTTCGCGCTCAACAAATTCGGCAATATCTACTCGCGTATTTCAAACCCGACGACTGCGGCATTCGAGGAACGCCTGGCCGCGCTCGAGGGCGGCGTCGGCGCGCTGGCCTGCGCCTCGGGTCAGGCCGGCCAGCTCACCGCGATAGCGACCCTGCTGCAGGCCGGCGACGAGATGGTATCGTCGAACACACTCTACGGCGGCACCTACAACCAGTTCGCGCTGACCTTCAAGCGCTTCGGCATCAAGGTGCACTTCGTCGATGCCGCCGATCCGGATAGCTTCCGCCGCGCCATTACGCCGAAAACCAAGCTCTGCTACGGCGAGATCATCGGCAATCCGAAATCTGATATTTTCGACATCGAAGCGGTGGCGAAGATCGCCCACGACCACGAGATACCGCTCATCATCGACAACACTTTCGCGACGCCCTACCTCTGCCGGCCGTTCGAACACGGCGCCGACATCATCGTGCATTCCGCCACCAAGTTCATCGGCGGCCACGGCACGAGCATCGGCGGCATCATCGTCGACGGCGGCACCTTTCCCTGGGACAACGGCACCTTTCCGGAGATGGTCGAGCCTTCGCCCGGCTATCACGGGATGCGTTACTGGGAGACCTTCGGTAACTTCGCGTTCATCCTGAAAGCGCGGGTCGAGATCATGCGTGACCTCGGCGCCTGCATGAGCCCCTTTAATGCATTTTTGTTTTTGCAGGGCCTGGAAACCCTGTCGATGCGCATGGAGCGCCACGTTCAGAATGGCCAGGCCGTTGCAGAATGGCTGAACCAGCATCCGCACGTACCGTGGGTGAACTACGCCGGCCTTGCGGACAGCCCCTTCCACGAACGTTCGAAAAAATACCTGCCCAAGGGGCCGGGGTCGATATTTACCTTCGGTATCGAGGGCGGGCGCGACGCGGGCCGACAATTCATCAATGCGCTGAAACTCCATTCGCACCTGGCAAACGTCGGCGACGCCAAGAGCCTCGTGATCCACCCGGGAAGTACCACCCACCAGCAGCTCAGCGACGAGGAACAGTTGGAAGCGGGGATCAGCCCAGACATGATTCGGATTTCAGTCGGGCTAGAAGACCTGGAAGACCTCCTGTGGGATCTCGATCAGGCGCTGAAGGTGTCGCAAACCGGGGCGGCCGAGCAACAGGCCAGCGCCGGCTAAATCACTACAGGCGCAAGAGCTTAAGCATGGCCAGAGTCGCAATCATCAAGCCGGAAAGAGTCGATGCCCGAGATCCAGCACGTCGGCATCCTCGTATCCAAGGCGAACGGCTGCCCGTACTGTACCGCGGCCTTTTCCACGATTCTAAATTACGGTCTCGGCGCAGCCGAGGAAGCGGTCGCGCGGGTGCTAAGCGACGGGATTGACGGCGTGGACGAGCCGCGATTGAAGGTCATTCTCCAATTCGCGCTCAAGGTCAACGCCGATGCCAAGTCCGTGACCGACACCGATACCGACGCATTGCGTGAGCTTGGTCTAACCGACAAGAGTATCGTTCAGATCGTGCACCTGGTCAGCGATTTTGCGGCCTACAATCGCCTCAACCTCGCGCTGGACACCGATTACGATTACCGTGACCTCTGGCGTTCATTGGCGTTCGGCTGGGAGCAAAAGTCAGGGTCGACGGCGGGCGACAATACCCGCGGGATTCGAGGATGATTCCATGAGCGAGGAACAAGACGAAACATCCCCTCCGTTACCTTATATCGAGCGCGTCAAAATCCAGGCGGAAATTCTGATGCCCTTGTACCGGCGCCTTAAAACCGAAATCGGTCCATCCCGGGCGCGCGAATTGCTTAAAGAAGCGGTCGACGAATTTGCAACAGGACTCGGACGGTCTATCGCGCGCATCGAGGGCGCGCATTCTCTCGACAAATTGCGTAAAGCCGTTCCCATGTTCACCGCGCGCGACGCCATAGAAATTGAACCCTTGGAACAGTCCGATACCGTGATGGCGTTTAACGTACGGCGCTGTCGGTATGCGGAGTTGTTTGACGAACTGGGTGATCGGGAGTTCGGACGGCTCATGGTTTGCGGCATCGATCCGCCCATGACTGCCGGCATAGACCCCGATCTCAAACTCGAACGCACGCAGACAATGATGGAAGGCGCGGATCACTGCGATTTTCGGTGGACGCGGGACGCGGACAAGGCTTGACGATTCCGGCATCGAATGTGATCAGAAGTTTGATCTATCTGTGCTGCGCCGCGCTGACGGGCTGCCTGCTGAATACCAGCCAACCACGCATGACCGCGGATCATGCGGCGAGGATCACCAAGGTCGGCGTGCTGTCGCTGGTCAACCCGCAACCCTACATCAGTTACCTGTCGACATCGGCCATGGAAAGCAAGTTCTCCAGCACCGTGCTGGAAGGCTGGGACGCTGACGCCCTCGTCTACGAAAAAGTCGGGGCCCGGTTGCGGCGCAAAGGGTACGAGGTGACCCGGATCCGCCGGGACGACAGCTTCCTTGGTATTGCCGAATCCAAATGGGGTTACCGCGATACCGGTGAAATTCACGAACGCATTTACCAGGCAGGCGCGGTAAAAGGCCTCGACATGGTGGTGGTGGTCTATCCGAACGTCACGGATGACTACGTTACCCAGACCAACCAGAATATTCGCGGTTACGGTTTTCAAAAGGCTTTCGATACCGGCGTATTCGCCTACGCCGCTATCGCAATTGAAGCGATTGACGTGAAAGGGAAATTCGTTGTCGGCAGAGCGAGCGGCCGGCAGGTCGCCCCGCTGGCGGAGTCCGTTTGGCGGCCCAGTTACGAAACCGGCTCTGGTGTGCAGGCAATTAGAGAATCGCATCGCACGACGCTATTCGATTCCTTATTGGTCTTGTTGACGAACGCGATAGGGATCGCCGCTCAGGAATCCGGAATCTGAGGAACCTCTGAATAAGCAATTGCGCCCGGCCGCTGCGCAAGCTTCACCTCGATCAGGCACGGCCCGCGCGTTTGCATGGCTTCTCCAAACTGTTGATGAAATTCCGCGACCGTCGCCGCACGGTTCGCGGGCATCTGCATGCCCCGGGCGATGCTCACCCAATCGATGTCCGGGTTTGACAGGTCGAGCATGGACAGCGTCTTTGGCGTGGGCTCACCCGTCTTGAGCCGCGTGAGCTCAATGTTGAGAATGGCGTAGCTGCCGTTGTTCATCAACACCACCGTAACGTCAGTCTCTTCACGCATCATGCTCCACAGGGTCTGTACCGTATACATAGCGCTGCCGTCCGCCTGAAACGCAACGACTTTGCGCTGCGGGCAGGCGATACTCGCGCCCAAACTGACCGGCAGGCCGTGGCCGATCGACCCGCCTGTTATCGAGAGCCAGTCGTGCGGCGCCGCGCCCACGGTGCGGGTGAAGAGTTCCAGACCGCAGGTAATCCCTTCGTCAACCAGAATCGTCTGCTCGGGCAGCAGCGCGCTGATGACGTCGCCGACAGCGGCGGGAGTCAGCTCGCCATCAGGCACGACAGATGCGACGCGTTGCTGCACGGCGACGTTCGCCGGCGCATCGAGTGCGTCTGCAAGCGCGGCGAGTGTAGCGGAAATATCGTCATCGACACCGGCCAGTTCGATCATTTCGCAGGTTTCGGTCACGAGCAGGCTCGCGACGTCCGGATACGCGAAAAAAGCGACCGGTCTTTGTGCGCCAATCAGGATCATCTGCTCGAATTCCTTCAGATATTCGCTGGCCAGTTCCGCAAAATACGGAATGCGCTGCAAGGGAACACGCCCGGCGCCTCGCTCAAGTCGGGCCGAAAACGTTTCGCACAACAGCGCCGCGCCGGTGGCCGCCGCAACCCGTCCGACGGACGCTAGGGACGGATCGCGCAGGGCGTGGCCGCCGAGTAGCAGCGCCGTTCGCCTGCCATTCTTCAAAGCCTTCGCGGCTGCATCGACGTGCGCGTCAATAACGGCCGGCAACTCCGGGCGCGGCAGGCGATCATAGGATTTCGTCGCCGGCTCCCAGGCATGATTCGCCGGCACGATGAGGGTCGAGATCTTGCCCGCGCCTTCCATCGATGCCTGCACCGCCTCGGCTCCGGCCAGGGCCAGGTCGTCGGCGGACTCCGTTACCTTGAGCCAATGCGAATGGATGCGGGCATGCGCAGGTACGTCGGATGTCAACGGCGCGTCGTACTTGTGATGCCAGGTAGCGTGATCGCCGACGATGTTGACGAGCGGCGAATGCGCGCGGCGCGCGTTATGCAGATTCGCCATGCTGTTGGAGAATCCGGGTCCGAGATGCAGCAAGGTGATCGCAGGTTTTCCGCTCATGCGCGCATAGCCATCGGCCGCCCCTGAAACGACGCCTTCGAACAGGCACAGGACCGGGCGCATGGCGTCGCTTTTGCCGATGGCCGAAACCAGGTGCATCTCCGAGGTGCCCGGGTTGGCGAAACAGACTTTGACGCCGGCGTCGACCAGCGCATCTAGCAAGGCGTGAGCGCCATTCATATTCAATCCTTTTTTAAGGCTTATTTTTCATCAATATCATGCGGTAGGCTATGACCTACTGCGCGCATATCGGTATTTTAGAGAACTCCGTGAAAAATCATTTACTGATGCTGGCCGACTACCACGTCTGGGCCTTCGAAGTGCTTTACGGCGCCCTGCTCTCTGTATCTGGCGATCAGTATTTCGCTGATTCGGGACTGTTTTTTCGAAGTATTCACGGAACGCTGAATCACCTGCTCGTCGGCGACAATGTCTGGTATGGACGCTGCGCTGAAGAGCCGTTCGATGTACCCGGCCTGGACGCGGAACTCGAGGGCGACCGTGCCGAACTGGAACGCAGGCTTTATACACAATCCGCCCGATGGAAGACCTGGATCGCAGGGCAGGACGAGGGTGCGCTTGCCCGCGATCTCGTCTACCAGAACATGTCGGGTGCAGATTTTCGCGACTCGCTGCCTTCAATATTACTGCACGTATTCAATCACGGGACCCATCATCGCGGACAGATCTCCTCAGCCATATCCGGATTCGGACACAACGTACCGGAAATGGACCTGATCTGGTACCTGCGCGGACTCGACGCCTAAGCTGCATATCCGATCACCGGGTTACGCTGCAGGCGTTCACTATTTCGGCAGCGGTACCGATACGGCCTTCACCTCACTCACGGTCGATACCGACCAACTCCCAGCACTGCTCACCTAAGCGTGCCTCGATGCGGCCGAAATTTCTCCAATCCTGACCCATGTCCGCGGTCATTTCCACAGACGCATCGCCGATCAGGCGGTCGATCGTGGTGCGCCCGAGAATCTGCATTGCGCGATTGACGGCTCGTTCTCCCGCTCCATAGAGGCGCTCGTATTCTTCCATGGGACGAGCGTTCGTGGCATTGAAGAAAAAGGCCGCGCACTGTGCGAGATCGCGTGCCAGAGCCTCGCCGTCGGGTTCCATGCCGGGCGCGATATCGATGATAAATCCGGTGAGGAGGCCAACCAGGGCTGGCCCGCGAAACCGAGATACCCTATCGCGGTCCACCCTATTCGTTGAGCTTGAACTGCAGCTTGCTGTCTTCGCTGCGCGCCACGGCCGCGGCGTGTTCATGATAGTTGAGCATGTCGATGAGTCCCGTTCCAGCCGCCATACGGTCGCGAACTTGCGCTTCGGTGCGCTCGATCTCCATCGCGGTCGGAACCAGCGCTTGCAACTCTTCTTCGGTCGCGATCACGATGCCGTCCTCGTCGCCCACGACGATGTCGCCGGGTTCCACCGGGACGCCGCCGCATTCAATGCGGCACTGCGTCTCCATCAAGCTGTGCGTCGTGCCCGAGCAGGGGCAGAACGCACGGGCATATACCGGGATGTCGAGGGTACGAATGGTACGCGTGTCCCGCACCGCACCGTCAACGATGATCCCCGCCAAGCCGCGCCGCGCCGCTTCGAGCGAAAATAATTCGCCGACCACCGCTCGCCTGCCGCCCTGCGTGTCAATGACCAGAATTTCGCCCGGACGCGATTCGTCCAGCGCCTTGATCACCGTCAGAAAATCCTCGTGACAGCGCAGGGTGCGGGCGACGCCGACTAATTTTCGGCCCGGATTGAGTGGACGGATCGACGCATCGACGACCCTGAGCGACTTGTCGGCGTCTGCGAGCGATGCGCAATCCAGTTCCAGCAACGCCTTTCGTAAGCCCGCATCCATTCGGAGGTCCTATTTGTCGCGCAAGGTTTCGAGCAAGTGCTGCGCGCCGGCCGCATAAATCGCGATGTCGGCGCCACAGCAAAGCAGGTTGTAGCCCTCGGCCTCGTAGGGCACTACTTCTTCGGGCCCACGGCCGTAGACGCCGAGCTTTACGCCCTTTTCAAGGCAGGCATCACGTACGCGGTTCATCGCATCCAGCACCTCACGGTCGCGCAGGCGACCGATCTTGTTGAGGCTTGCGGAAAGATCGTAGGGACCAATGAAAACGGCATCGACGCCTTCCACCTCACAGATTTCGTCGATGTTTTCGACCGCATCGATATGTTCGGCCTGGACGATGACTGCGGTGTTCTCGTTGGCGTTCGCCACATAGTCTTCGAAGTTAAGCCCGTACTTGCTGGCCCTGCTCAAACCGATGCCGCGCGTTCCCATCGGCGCGTACTTTGCGTAGCTGACAACAAGCCTGGCATGTGCTGCCGAATTGACCTGCGGCACGATGATGCCGGCTGCACCGGCGTCGAGCGCGCGCTTGATCGAGATTTCGTCGCTGCGTGACAGGCGCACGACACACGGCGTGTCGCCCGCCGTCTGGATGATCTGCTGCACTGCGTGCGGAAGCAGTGGTGAGTGCTCGGTTTCAATGAACAGCCAGTCGAACCCGATATGACACAGAGCTTCGACGATCTCGGGGGATTCGAGCGTGACGATGGTGCCGATCAGGGTTTCGCCGGCGATGAGTCGTTGGCGGAAATTACCGGTCATAGGGTAGGCCGCTTGGTGGAATGTTGCGCCGGATTCTAGCGTATCCAGACGGGCAACATTCAGAACTTACGAAATCTTCTCAAGTTTTGATCTTGAATTTCTCTGCCCAGGAAAGGCCCTTGGAATCTTCTACTTCCGCACGCAGTTCAGCAGAGCCATCGGGACGGAAGAAGAAACGGAACGTGGGATCCTCACTCACGGAGAAACCGGTTTCAGCAGTCATGAGGAGCTTGTCGCCCTGATAGAGTTTGATCGTTTTCACGTAATGAGCGGGACGAAAGAGGTGGGTTTTCTGGTCTTCCTGCATGCCGGTAACATTCGGATGGCTTAGCATGAACTGGCCGATGATGAGGTCCTCGGTAGTGCGTTCGCCGATCGTGCGAAAGCGCATCGAGCCGATTTTCTCCATCGCTGCTGCGAAATCCGAGGCCAGCGGCGCCGAGCAGCCGCCCTGAGCCTTGACGAAATTCGTTACCATGTGATGTTCGCCGGTGTTCAGCACCGCCACCGCACGGACGTTGGTGTACATATCGACGCGCACGCGCATGGCGAGATCGGCACGCCCCATCGCCGGGGTCAATTGAAAAATACCGGCCAAAGGCTGGGGATTCTTCTCGACGAACAGATAGATTTTCTCGATGTAACGTTCTTCGGTCTGCGGCATGTTCGCCGTGATGGAAACCGGCGTAAACGCAGCATCCTCCGCGCGGTAAGGCGTTTTCATCTCGATGACGGAATTTCCTTCCACCAGTTCGGCGTCACCGAAGTAATGGGGTTTCAACAGGGTCGCCCAGACGTCCACATCCGATTGCTCGGCGACCGCCGGAAACACCGCGGTAATCGCGCCGATCATCAACGCTGTCGTGATCAGGTCAACCATGCGTCTCATTTCCTTCTCCTTCAACCGCGACCTTTACCCGGCTTCGCGGATGCTCTTCATCACAGAACGATCGTAGGATCGCCGCCGCTCGATCGAACCCGTCTATCCGGTTGGACCCTATCAAGCGACTCAGGTTTCACCCCTGACGGCATGACGGATGCCACGAGTTGATCCGCAATGGCAATGAAACGCGTTCGATCTTCAAAAGCCCGCGCCGTAACCATACCGCCTTCGAGCCCAGCGATGAAAAGCCGCGCGACCGCTTGCGAACTCGCCGAGAACGCAAGGCGGCCGTCCGCGCGGCCTTCTTCGAGGACGCCTTCCAGCCAGATCTCGCCGGTTTCCCAAAAGTCAGTCACACGTTCACGCACGGTGGCGGGCACGCCGTCCTGTGCGGTCGCGACCATACAGAAAGCGCACAGGCGATCGCCGCCCTGAAAGGTATCGAGGAATATCGCACAGAACCGCCATAATTTCTCCCGCGGGTCGGACAATAGGTCGAGTTCTTTGAGGCGTGCGTCGAAGGCGACGGTGATGCGGTCCAGAATCGCGCGGGCGAGATCCGGCTTGGTCGGGAAATGGTAATGAATGCTGGCCGATTTAATACCGATTTCGGCCGCGATGTCGCGGTAGCTAAAGGCGTGAAAACCCCGCTGCTGGACCATCAGCTGCGCTGTGGCCAGGATCCTGTCCGCCATGCCGCCCGTTGTTGCCGCCACGTCCACACACCCACCGTTCGAAACGGCCAGTAGTATATACCTATCAGTAGATAGGGGGACATAGATTGATCTGGCGGCTGGACCGGCTACCCATTCGTAACCGCAACTTTTAGCCATAAAATGGAGGCCCCGGGGCCGCCCAATCGCGCCCCGCCAGGATAGTTTCGCCGATTGCCATGAATCCCGTCTTGAAAACAGTCGTAGTGATAGGAGCATGCGCTGCCGTCGTTCTCATGGCGCTGTTTCTTACCGCACCCGAGGACGAGACGCCCGACACCGCCGCGATCCGGTTACCGCAGGCGCCGTCGCAGAATGACGTGCCCGCGCCGGCCGGTGAAGCCGGGTTCTATTTCGACGTCATTGGACACAGCGCGGAAGAATTTTTCGCGTTGCTCGATCGCGCCCACATGATTTACGAAGACACGCCCGCCGCCGAACGCGCGAGCCTCAAAGTCGTGCTCGTGCTCCACGGTCCTGACATTGATTTTTTCTCGTCCCGGAATTATTCGAAATATCAGAACATTGTCGACCTCGCCGTAAAACTCGACGCCTTCGACGTTTTTGATTTCAAGATGTGTGCCACCTCCGCCGCGAGCTTTGGCCTCGAGGAATCGGAAGTCCCTCCGTTCGTCGAGTTCGTGCCCTATGGGCCCGACGAAATCGAACGACTCAAATCCGCGGGTTTCGTTCAGCTCTAGACCGCCTATTGCATGAAGGGCGGCTTCTGTCAGTCGAAATGGACGTATCCCTTCTCGCGCGGCGTTACGTCCGCGCCGTCGGCATCGCGGCAGATAACGCCCTCACCCACGACCACACGCCCGATCGATGTCAATGGTACGGCGATTCGATCTGCTTCCTCTAGGACGCGGTCGAGAGCGGCCGGCGGCACACACAGGACCAATTCATAATCGTCACCACCCGCCACTGCATATTGCAGTGCACGACCACGTTCGACAGTAGATGTCAGGGCGGCGGAGAGCGGCACCACGTCGATTTCAAGTTCCGCGCGGCAAGCACTGGCCGTCATGACGTGAGCCACGTCGGCGAGCAATCCGTCGGAAATATCGATGGCCGCATGCGCGTGTATCCGACAGGCGCGGCCGAGTTCGAGGCGGGCTTCGGGCCGCAGAAATCGTCGAATCAGTTCTCGTTCGTCGCCGCCTGACGGGGGCATATTGCCACGCAGCAGTTCGAGCCCCGCACACGCATCACCCAGACTTCCTGATACCAGGATCACGTCGTCGGGCTCGGCTCCCGCACGCGTCATCGGCGCACCCTCGCATGGACCCACGAGTTGTACCGTGACCGTCAACGGGCCGCGTGTCGTATCGCCGCCGACAAGTACCGTGTCGGCGTCCACCAAGGCTTTATTCATGCCGTTCGCGAACGCCTCGAGCCAATCGGCGTCCGCCCGCGGAAGAGTCAGGGCGAGCGTCGCATAGCGCGGCATTGCACCCATCGCGGCGAAATCGCTGAGATTGACGGCCACGGCCTTGTAGCCGACCGCGTCGGCCGGCATGCCGGCCGGAAAATGGACGCCTTCGACAAGGGTATCGACGGCGATAGCCATGTCATCCGCTGAATCCCATGCGACGATTGCGGCGTCGTCCCCGATTCCGATATTTACATCGCCGCGCGCGGATTCCAGCGCTTGGAAATATCGTTTGATGAGGTCGAACTCATCCATGGGCAAAAAACGACGGGTTTCGGTTTATTCTGTTGAGGCGATTTCCGGTGTTCGTCGGTCCTTCGCCAACTTGTCGAGTACACCGTTGACATATCGATGTCCCTCAACCGTGCCGAACATCTTACACAACTCGACGCCTTCGTTGATGACCACGCGATAAGGAACCTCGGGGCAGTTTCGCATCTCGTAGGCGCCGATCAGCAGAACGCTACGTTCCACGGGATCGAGTTGTTTCCATTCACGATCCAGGCAGGACTGAAGATCGGCCTGCAGGATATCGAACTGAGTGGGGATTTCCGATATGAGTATTGCGAAATAATCCATGTCCACGCTGATGAGTTCGCGCTCGGCCACGAACTCGGTGAGGATATCGCAAGGTTCGTGCCCGGCGATCTGCCATTGATACAGGGCCTGCACGGCGCATCTGCGGGCGCGAATCCGTGCGCGATGTCCTCCCCGGGCGGCCATTTTTACAGTTGTCGCATCAACGAAATCATTTCGATCGCCGTCGCCGCCGCATCCGCGCCTTTGTTCCCCGCTTTCGTACCTGCCCGTTCTATTGCCTGTTCAATGTTGTTCGTCGTCAGAACGCCGAATACGACCGGAACGCCGGTATCGCGGGCCGCTGCCGCGAGTCCGTGTGAACAGACGCTGCAGATGTGTTCGAAATGAGCGGTGGATCCGCGAATGACGCAACCGAGCGCAATCACGGCGTCATATTTGCCCGATCCAGCGAGCTTTTGCGCGACCAATGGTATTTCGAAAGCGCCAGGCGTCCGCACCACGGTAAGGTGTTCTTCGGAAACACCGTGGCGACGCAGCGCTTCGATACACCCGGATTGGAGCTGCTCAACGATAAAACTATTGAAACGCGCGCAGATGATCGCAATATTCGCTTCGGCCTCGAGCACGAGTTGACCTTCGATAATGGTTGCATTTGGCATCGCCCGGTACCTGTCAGGTTACATATTCGACGACTTCGAGGCCGAAGCCGGAGATCGCATGATACTTGCGCGGATTACTCATGACCCGCATTTTGCGTACGCCCAGGTCCACCAAAATCTGCGCGCCGAGGCCGAATTGGCGCCAATCCATCGGGTTGCTGTCTCGCGACCGGTCGGCTGAGCGCGCGTCTTCTTCCCGAAACCGCTCGATCTGTCGCAACAGGTCCTCGTTCGTGACCTGATTGCTGAGCACGACGATCACGCCTTCGCCGGCGTCATTCACGCGACGTAGCGCATCCCGCAACGGCCAGCCGGCGTCCTGGCGGACGCTCGCCGTCAGATCCTCGAATGGATTATAAATGTGCACCCGCACCAAAGTTGGTTTGTCCGCATCGATGACGCCCTTGACCATGGCCATGTGCAGATCACCGCGAATGGCATCCTGATAGGCGTAAAGATGAAAATCGCCGAACTCCGTCGGCAACTCAGAGTCTGCTACGCGAGTGACCGTTTTTTCATTTTCAATCCGAAATCGTATCAAGTCGGCGATCGTTCCGATCTTGAGATCGAACTCCTGCGCGATTCGTTCGAGATCGGGTCGCCGCGCCATCGTACCGTCGTCGTTGAGAATCTCGACGATGACGGCTGCCGGCTCGAGCCCTGCTAGTCGGGCGAGGTCGCACCCTGCTTCGGTATGCCCAGCACGCGTCAGCACGCCGCCCGACTGCGCCATCAGGGGAAAAATATGCCCGGGTTGGACCAGGTCAGAAATGACCGCATCAGGAGCAACGGCTGCTTGTACCGTGCGCGCCCGATCGCCCGCTGAGATGCCCGTCGTAACCCCTTGCGCGGCCTCGATCGAGACGGTGAAATTCGTACGATGAGTATAGAAAGTATCCTGCACCATCAACGGCAGGTTGAGACGCCGGCAGCGTTCTTCCGTCAGCGTCATACAGATCAGGCCGCGGCCGTGCCGCGCCATGAAATTGATGTGCTCGGCCGTGCAGTGCGCGGCGGCGACGACGAAATCACCTTCATTCTCGCGATCCTCATCGTCCATGATGATCACCATACGGCCGTCGCTAATCTCGTCTATAAGTTCCTTTGTCGTATTGAGTGACATCGCAGGGATTACGCCTTTGTGGTCCGGCGATTATATCGTCCGTAATGCGAATCGGGCCATCTCGCGGCTGTTCACGTGTGATTACGCCGCGGCGGTCGGCCTTTTAGCTTCGCTTGGAGGCGCCGCGCTCGATGGCACTCTCAAGCGTTGCGCCCCTGTCTGCATTCCCGATTTTAGAAGTGCTGACGAGGCGCTCGATATATCGCGCGATCAGATCAACTTCGATATTGACTGAATCGCTTTCACCCAAGGAACCCAGCGTCGTATGCTCGAGTGTGTGCGGGATGATCAACACCTCGAAGCAGGCATCGCCGGCATCGTTCACGGTGAGACTCACGCCATCCATGCTAATGGAGCCCTTGGAAGCGATATAGGGGGCGAACTCGGGCGCCACCTGCGTCACGAATCGAACGTAGTCGTCACGCGACTCGCGGCGGGTCACGGTGCCGATTCCGTCGATGTGCCCACTCACGAGGTGGCCGCCGAGGCGATCGCTCATACGCAGTGCTTTTTCCAGGTTGACGCCATCGCCGGGGTGTTTCTGACCGAGAGTCGTGCGCGCTAGCGTCTCTGGCGATACATCCACCTCGAACGTGTGGTCCGCGACCTCGACCACTGTCAGGCAGGGTCCTGAAACCGCGATCGAATCGCCGAGTGCAACGTCGCCCAGGTCGAACGATCCCGCATCGATGCGCAGCCGCATGGCATCGCCCCTTGCATGCATCCGTGCAACCGTGCCTGTCGCTTCGATAATTCCTGTAAACATATGTGCTAAATCAATCGCTGTTAGCTTTGCTGTCGGCCCGGCTTTGGTCGCAGGATCCATCGTACGTCATCGCCGATTGGTTCGCAGGACACAAGGTCAAACTGCCTGGCCCGTGCCAGATCGGCAGGGGATTCGACTTCCAGCGCGCGGCGCCCCGATCTGCCGAGCAGCTTCGGCGCAACGTAAATAACGAGTTCATCGAATTGACCTTCGGTAATGAAAGCGCTGGTCAGCGTCGGTCCGGCTTCGACCATGAGTTCATTGATCTCGAGTTCGCCCAGACGCGCCAGCAGCGTCTCGATATCAATGCGTCCCCCGTGGGACGCAATGGCCTCGATGCGCGCACCCTTATTCGACAAGCTAGATGCTTTATCAGCTTCGCCTTCGCCGTGAAAGATCCAGGTCTCGCCGGCCAGCGATAACATGCGTGCGTCCACCGGCATACGCAACCGGTCGTCCAAAACGACGCGTCGAGGATGTCGGCCGTGTAATTCATAGCGATGGTCGCGGACATTCAGCGATGGATCGTCGGTCAGTACCGTGCCGATCCCCGTCACGATGGCACAGGACTCCGCTCGCAAACGATGTACATCGGCGCGCGCCTGCTCGCCTGTGATCCACTGGCTCTCGCCGTTCTCGAGAGCAACGCAAGCATCCATGCTCATAGCGATTTTGACACGAACAAACGGACGCCCATCTTGCATCCGCGAAAAAAACCCGCGGTTGAGCGCGGCCGCTTCGTTGCTTTGAATGCCGCCGAGCACTTCGATGCCCGCATTTCGCAGACGCTCGGCGCCGCGGCCGTTCACGCTGGGATTGGGATCGGTTGCAGCGTAGACGACGCGCGCAATGCCGGCATCGATCAGAGCTTCGGTGCAGGGCGGGGTGCGTCCGGCATGGTTGCAGGGTTCCAGGGACACGTAAGCGGTCGCGCCGCGGGGATCGCCGTCGGCCTTTGTAAGCGCCTCGACTTCCGCGTGTGGCGCACCCGCTCGGCGATGGTAACCGCGGCCAATTTCGACGCCGTGGTTGACCAGCACGCATCCCACGCGCGGGTTTGGTGCAGCCGAATAGAGGCCGGCGCGCGCGAGTTCGAGCGCGATCGCCATGTAGTGCTCGTCCTGATTGTCACGCATGCGGCGCTCCGCCGATGAAATGCTTCAGCGGGGTTTTTTCGGCTTTTCCGCTTTCAACAATTCGAGTTGTTGATCGCGAAGATTGGGCGGCAGTTCGTTTTCGAGTTGCTCTATCTCTTCGAGAAAGGCGCGTACGTCCTCGAAACTCCGATACACGGAGGCGAAGCGCACGTAGGCAACGTGATCCAGGCCGCGCAGGGCATTCATGACGAGTTCACCGATTTTAACGGCATCGATTTCACGTTCACCGCTTTCACGTATGCGGCGCTTAACCTGATTGATCGCGTCTTCGACGCGCTCCATGGGTACCGGTCGTTTTTCGAGCGCCTTCAAAATTCCGCTGCGGAGTTTTTCATCGTTAAAAGTCTCGCGGCGACCATCGCTTTTAACAATTCGAGGAAGGCTCAATTCAGCGGTTTCGTAGGTTGTAAATCGTGCTTTACAACTCTGGCATTCGCGGCGCCGGCGAATTTGATCCCCGTCACCGAGAAGCCGGGAATCGATTACCCGAGTATCGGTATGTTCACAAAATGGGCAATGCATTCAAGTTATCCGTAACGTCTTAAATGGGCAGGTGTCCAGTAAATAGGTCAACAGTTAATCGCCGTATACTGGGTGCTGCGCGCAGATTTCTTCCACCTTGCCGCGCACCCTTCTGATTACGTTTTCGTCGTCGATGGCATCTAGTACATCGCACATCCAACCCGCGACCTCCGCCGCATCGCTTTCATTAAATCCTCTAGTTGTCATCGCCGGCGTGCCGATTCGTATGCCGCTCGTGACGAACGGGGATTGCGGATCATTGGGCACGACATTTTTGTTCACTGTGATATGCGCGGCGCCGAGGGCCGCGTCAGCAGCCTTACCGGTCATATCCTTGGCCACCAGATCGACGAGAAACAGATGATTGTCCGTGCCCCCTGAGACGACCTCGTAGGAACGGCTCATGAACGTGCCCGCCATCGCGCGTGCGTTTGTAATCACCTGTTCCTGATAGCCTAGAAAGCCGGGCTCCATCGCCTCCTTTAAAGCCACGGCCTTCGCCGCGATGATGTGCATCAACGGCCCACCCTGCAGGCCTGGAAAGACTGCGGAATTAACCTTCTTCTCCAATTCCTCGTTCGACCGTCCGAGGATCAATCCGCCGCGTGGGCCACGCAGGGTCTTATGCGTCGTCGTGGTCGTGATGTCGGCTAGGTCGATCGGAGAAGGGTACAAACCCACGGCGACCAGCCCCGCCACATGCGCGATATCCGCAACGAGATAAGCGCCGACTTCATCGGCGATTTCACGAAATCGTGCCCAGTCCACGACCCTGGAATAAGCCGAGAAGCCCGTCATGATCATGCCGGGTTTATGCTCGCGGGCGAGTTTCACTACTTCGTCGTAATCAATTTCACCGGTATCGGCATTCAAGCCATATTGTACAGAGCGATAAATCCGGCCCGAAAAATTGACGGCGGCGCCGTGGGTCAGGTGACCACCGTCGGCCAGGCTCATACCGAGTACCGTGTCGCCGGGCTCAAGCAAGGCGAGATAAACCGCACCGTTGGCCTGCGATCCGGAGTGCGGTTGCACATTGGCGTAGGCTGCGCCGAATAATTCCATGGCACGGTCGATCGCCAGTTGTTCCACAACGTCGACATGTTCGCAGCCGCCGTAATAACGCTTGCGGGGATAACCTTCCGCGTACTTGTTAGTCAAAACCGTCGCCGCCGCCTCGAGCACCCGGGGGCTCGCGTGATTTTCGGATGCAATGAGTTCGATGTGCGTCTCCTGGCGCATTCGTTCGTCGTTCAGTGCGTGCGCAAGATCCGGGTCGAAATCAGCAATCGTCTCGGTGCGGGAAAACATCGCTTGAAATTATCTACGATCGTGCCACCGGACACAATCCAAACACGTTGAATTTACAGGGATTATCCGGCTGACCCACGGGCGCCGAAATGATGTGGCCGAAGCCCTCCGCCACTGGAGAAATCACCTGCGGTGCCGCTATTAGACGGCATGAGGACGAATGCGAAACATTCCCGAACCGCAGCTGCCGAAACCACTGAAAAGCGCTTCCTGACAATCAACCGCGACCGGCTGCGGCGGGTCGAAATCAACCTGACGCCGAGGCAGAGGGATTTTCTCGACATCCTGCCCGTGCTATTTCACATCAATCACCCGCTGCTTCCTGGCTACATTTCGAAGACGACACCGTTCGGGATATGCGATTACATGCCGTCGTCATCGACCCTTCGCACTGCAAGACGTATCTGCCGCTCATTTGAATACGATCGGCGCTCGGCGCCCAAGCTGCCGATTCGCGGCGTATACATGATGGGTAGTCCGGGAACGATAGCTTATTCGCGCGCGAGTGATCTCGATATGTGGCTTTGCCATGACCCCGATCTCGAACCGCAGGCGACCGAACAATTGAAAGAGAAGTCACTAAAGATCGAAGAGTTCGCGGAAGACATCGGCCTCGAAGTGCATTTCTTCGTGTTTGATGCGGAAAGCCTCAGGCGCGGCGAAACGCTTTCGCTTTCGAGCGAATCGAGTGGGAGTTCGCAGCATTATCTTCTGTTGGACGAATTCTACCGTTCGAGCCTTCTCGTCGCCGGTTTGAAACCCCTGTGGTGGCGAGTCCCTTCCAGCAGGGACGCCGACTACGACGATTTCGTCCGGGACGCGTTCGAAAGACGCCTCATCGACAGTCGCGATTACATCGACTTCGGCGGCCTTTCCAGTATTCCCGCGGAGGAGTTTTTCGGCGCCGCCGTATGGCACTTGTACAAGAGCATTCAATCGCCCTACAAATCGGTTTTAAAGCTTTTACTGATGGAGGCATATGCGGCTGAATACCCGAACATCACACTGTTAAGCCATCATTACAAAAACAACATCGAGTCCACCGACGTCGACATCAATGCAGTTGACCCTTACATATTGATGTACAAGAAGGTTGAAGATTATCTCTTGGCAAAAAACGATCCCGTTCGCCTGGACGTCTTGCGTCGGAGTTTCTATCTCAAGACAAATCTTAAAATAGGCGAACGGGCGACTACGGGCGCCGACGATTGGCGCCTGGAAGTCCTCACGGCCATGACAGACGCCTGGGCTTGGCCGCCCAGCAAGATCGCACGCCTTAATCAAAGCGATCGATGGCGCATCGACGCGGCGATAGAGGAGCGGCGCGATCTTATCAATACGTTGAAGGACAGCTACGCAGCCCTATCGAAATTCGCGCGTAATCATTCGACCGACCGCAAGATTACAGAGCACGATCTGCACGTACTGGGGCGTAAACTCTATGCCGCGTTCGAGAAAAAGCCAGCTAAGATCGAAGTGCTCACCCGCGGGTTCTGCAGCAATCCCCAGGAGCCCAGCCTGTCCCTGCACCAGGTTTCGCTCGGCAACGGAAAACTAGCCTGGATGCTCTATACGGGCCTGGTCAAACCAGAGGACATCAACCAACACCGGCCGATGAAACGCACCGGTTCCGCCGCCGATATACTAGTGTGGTGCCACATGAACCGATTGATCGGCCCGCACACGCTTTGGCATCTGTTCACCCACGAAAGCGCACTCAGCCCGCCCGAAATCAAACGCATCATCGACGCACTCGAATCGAGTTTCGCGAATCACCAAACCGATGCAGCGCCTCACGAATTCAGCGCGCGTCCGCGGTTGACGAACGCGATAATCCTGGCAAACATCGGCGTCAATCCATTCTCCGGTTCCCTGTTTGCGGGCGGCGTACTGACCAGCGATCGTACGGATGCGTTTCAGTTCGGTGGCCGGCGGATCAACCTCGTTCGAAGTATTGACCTGGTGTTTACCACAAGTTGGTCGGAAACCTTCTGCTTTCACTACGAAGGTGCCAATGCGTTGCTGGAAGCGTTGGCCGAGTGTCTGCAATGGTTGCCGACTCACGGCGATCTTTTCACCGCACCCCGAATCGATGCGCGTTGTTTTACATCGGATCACGCCGCCGCGATCGAAGAAAGAGTATCGACCACCTTCAACGACGCGCTTGGATTTCTGGCGACCAACTCGAACCGAAGCACACCCCATTTCATCATTGAGATAGAAAACCAACTCCACCGAATCAGCATTCCCAACGGCAAACCAAAGGTCGATGTTCACCATGGCCACGCGACGCTCATCAGTGTGCTTGGAGAGCCGTGTGACGATCGCTTCAACAAGCTTCACTTCGATTCCAGCTGCCGCATGGCCGGTATATTGCCCGATATTTACGCATATAACCGCGAAGGTCGGGTACAGATCTTCGCCCAGCGGCGCGGCGCGCGGGCCGATGTTTACGTGCTGGATGAACGCGGCGTCCTGCTGGTGCAGGTGCAGGAATGCTATTCGATTACTGCACTTTTACAACACTACCGTCGGTTTCTGGAATCAGCCCTACCCCGTTGCTCGGGGTCGCCTGGAGAAGGGGATTCCATTGATGAGATAGCGATCGATACGGTAGAAATCGTCCCCAATAATCGCGATGTACAACTGAAACCCTACTTTGACGATCTGGCCGCGACTTCGGCCTACCTACCTTTGCAGGTTCTTGCGGACGCCGATTCTAATGGTCACCAGCAGTTCACTATTTATTGCAATAACAGGGAATTTTCGACCTGGGAGCATGGCGGTTCGCTGTTCATAGAGGTCGCGGAGTACGTTCAAGCGCGGCGCCGCAATGGGTTACGTTACCCTATCTACATCACCGACCTTGACCTTTCGACCCGCTTTAGACAACAAATTGGCGCCCAATCGCTGAGGCCCTTAGATCTGTTGAACTACAAGAAGCGATTTGAAATCCAATTGACCCGCGCCCTAAATCGCGAGGCCGCCAGCGACGGCCGGGTTGCAATGGCTTCATAAGTTAGCAGGTTGTTGAAAAACGATGGGAAACCGTTTTTCAACCTTCTATTAGACGCCGGGCTTACGCCAGCCTGACCGGTGCCGTCGCACCGCCCTCTTGCCGAATCCATGGTCTCAGATTAGCACGCCTCGAACTCGCCTCTTGTGTCAATCAAGTAGAATAGCTCCCGTTTTTATTCCCCGGATCGTTGAATTGAGTAAGGCAGACAAGTTTTTCGAGCGGGCTGAACACCTCATCGATCGCCTCGAGCAATTAGTACCGCAATCTGGCGCCGAAGAACTGGAAGATGCGATCGCCTGGCGCTGGAGGACGAACGGCCACAGTGGCCGGCTGCAGGCGATTACGCGTTTCAATCCCATCGCGCTCGCGGACTTGCTGCACATCGACCGCCAGAAAGATGCCCTGGTGCGCAATACGCGACAATTCCTCTCCGGTCTGCCTGCTAACAACGCCCTTCTATGGGGCCCGCGTGGTACGGGGAAGTCATCGCTGGTAAAAGCCCTGTTAAACGATTACGCGTCCGAGGGGCTCCATTTAGTGGAAGTCGATCGCCTGGATTTGACCGATCTGCCCGAGATCGTCGACCGCCTTCACGACACCGAATCACGCTACGTGATCTATTGCGACGACCTTTCGTTTGACGAAAACGACGCGACCTACCGCGCGCTCAAATCGGTGCTTGATGGATCGATATTGGACACCCCCGAAAACATCGTCATCTATGCGACTTCCAACCGCCGGCATCTCATGCCGGAACATCAAAACGACAATCTGGGCGCTCGAATCGTCGACGGAGAACTGCATCAAGCGGAAGCGGTGGAAGAAAAGATCTCGCTGTCTGAACGATTCGGAATATGGCTTTCTTTTCATCCACTAAACCAGGAGAAATACCTGGACATCGCCATGCATTGGCTGAATGTTCTTGGCGCCGATTCACTCGAATCTGAATCCGTACGCGAGGCTGCGCTGCAATGGGCGCTGCTTCACGGATCTCGAAGCGGCCGCTCGGCTTATCAGTTCGCCCGTGACTGGGCGGGTCGTACGGCGCTGGGGCGATGCGATGAATGAGCCGAGTATTCCCCCGGAACTAAGCGAGGTGCGTGCGAACGCGCACCGCCTGGCTGCTCCTGAGGAGATCAACGTCGCAGTCGATCGCATGGCACGCGAAATCACCGTAAATCTGAGCCAAGCCAATCCGTTGCTGCTCGCCATAATGACGGGTGGCGTCGTGCCGCTGACCATGCTTCTGCAGCGCCTCGAATTCCCGCTACAAGTCGACTATACGCACCTGACGCGCTATGGCATGGATACGACGGGCGGGGACCTACGGTGGATCAAGAAGCCGCCCGAGGCGGTCAAAGGACGTACCGTACTCGTGATTGATGATCTGCTGGATCACGGAATAACGCTAGCGGCGGTGGTGGACGAATGCGAGCGTTTGGGTGCCGAAAAAGTGTTGACTGCCGTACTGGTAAGTAAAGATATCAGCAACCGCGCGGGGCTTAAGTCTACGGATTTTTCCGGGCTGGCACTGCCCGACGAGTACCTTTTTGGATTCGGCATGGATTACAAGACTTATTTACGCAATGCGGCCGGGATATTCGCCGTCAAGACGACCGCATGAAGCTCGCGGTCATCGGCGGTAGTGGGCTCGACGAATTTACCGGGCTCGAAACAGGCCAATCGCACCGCATGATGACCGCCTGGGGCAGGCCGTCGGACGCCGTCACGTCCAGCATGCTCAACGGCGTCGAATTGCTGTTCCTGCCGCGGCACGGCGCGGGGCATCAGCTACCGCCTCACCGAATTAATTACCGTGCAAATATCGGGGTGCTTGCCGATTTAGGCGCCGAAGCAATCGTCGCCACTGCGGCCGTCGGCGGTATCACAACCGAGGCCGTACCCGGGATCGTGGTCATCCCGGATCAGTTGATCGATTACACCAGTGATCGCGAACACACTTTTTTCGATGGCTCCCAGCCGCGGCCGGAGCATGTGGACTTTGCTCAACCCTATTCCTCCGCGTTACGTGCCAAACTCGTCGCGGCCGCAGTATCGGCCGGTGTCCTGGTGCTCGACTCGGGGGTATACGGCACGACACAGGGGCCGCGCCTCGAAACCGCAGCGGAGATCGATCGCCTGCAGCGAGACGGCTGCACCATCGTCGGCATGACGGGCATGCCGGAAGCCGCGCTCGCACGCGAACTCGGCATTGATTACGCCAATCTCTCGCTCGTCGTCAATCCCGCCGCCGGCCGTTCTTCTAAACCGATCACAATGCTTTCGATCGAGCGTGAATTATCGCGAGGAATGGTGAAGCTTCGTTCAATAATCGATGCTTTGACCCGCAAGCTTGCCTGAGATCCGATTACGAAGAGACCTCGTCTAACAGCCGGTCCTCTGTAGGGCCATCGGTCTCGGATTCCGGATCCAGCTGCGGCAGCACCCACGGGGATACCTGAAGAATGACGCCGAACAGCGGGTGATCGAAATAGTGAATTTCCCGTAGTTTGAGTTTGCGCGTTTCGGTCAGTCTTACCGGGCTACCCTCATGGTAATAAAGAAAGTCCACGTCAACATGGAGCAGACGGCCGACTTTGACCCTGATCACGCCCTCGGCACGAGGCACCATGGCCGAAACGCCGTTCGCGGAATCTGATTCGGTGAAGATCGGGCCGCGCCTCGTGAGATAGACGTCAGAAAGATAAATCCGCTTGGCGCGCGCAACGCCGAAACTCGGTTGACGCCAGGCGGCGAAAAGCAGCGGTTCATACGCGCCACTATTCCGTAATCGAGTCGCCACGCCATTCAATTTGCGGTCCTTTTTATTCAGTAATTCGAATGCAATAGGAGTCGGTCCGGCTTCTAAACCCTCTGTCAGCGGCGGCGGTTCGTCGGACATCTCGGGCAGATCGATGATCAATTCCATAGCGCGGCCGAACTCGGGAAGATCTGTAAGTTCCGGCCAAGCTTCACCGCCTGCGCTCAGCCCCTCGAGATGTCGGAATACGACGACCTCGACCTGGTACCACCGTGCCGCCGCCGCAGCCGGTAGCAGAAGCACGGCGGCGAGCGCAACGGACAGGTATTTCTTAAGCAGCATGTCTACGGCGAAATCGCTCAAACAGAAATGCCAGCTCTTCAAACCTGGCCTCCCGATCGGGCAGTTCTTTGACGATCCGTAATTTCTCGCCACCATCCATGCGGTAATCAGGGTCGGTCTGCACGAGATCGATGATGCTACTCGGATCGATACTGGTATTTGAATGAAACTCGATTCGGCCGCCCCTGCCGCCGAGATCGATTCTCCGAATTCCGAAACGCTCAGCGTCAAGGCGTAGCGATGTTACACGAAACAGGTTGTCGACAGGGCTGCCGAAAACGCCGAACCGATCGATGATCTCTTCGCGTAGATCGTTAAGCTCTTCGGAGTCGCGCGCGCTCGCAATGCGCTTGTAAAGAATCAAACGCGCATGCACGTCCGGCAGATAGTCCTCCGGCAGCAGCACGGGAATATGCAATTCGATATCGACGCGTGCATCGAGCGCGTCATCTAAATTAATGATCTGGCCCGATTTGAGCGCCAAAACGGTGCGTCTTAAAAGCTCCGAGTACAGTCCGAACCCGATTTCCTGGATATGACCGCTTTGGTCCTCGCCGAGGATTTCTCCGGCGCCCCGAATCTCGAGGTCATGCGTGGCCAAGGTAAAACCGACGCCGAGTTCCTCTAGTGATTCAATGGCTTCCAGTCGCTTGACTGCGTCGGCGGTCATCTCCTTGCGATGCGGGACCACGAGGTAAGCGTATGCGCGGTGATGCGACCGTCCGACTCGACCGCGAAGCTGGTAGAGTTGAGCGAGCCCGAACTTGTTCGCTCGATTGATGATCATGGTGTTCGCGTTCGGCACGTCGATGCCGGATTCTATGATCGTCGTACATAAGAGCACATTGCACCGACCGTGATAGAAATCGAGCATGGCCTGCTCCAGCGCGCGCTCCCGCATTTGACCGTGGGCTACCTCGACGCGCGCTTCGGGCGCTATCTCGCGTAGCTTATCCGCCATTTTCTCAATGTTCTCGACTTCGTTGTGCACGAAGTACACTTGCCCGCCGCGTCCGATCTCGCGCAGAATCGCTTCGCGCACCAGCGGTTCCGACCACTCTCTGACAAAGGTCTTGATGGCAAGACGTTTTGCCGGTGCCGTCGCAATAATCGAGAGTTCGCGCGTTCCCGCCAATGCCAGGTTGAGGGTCCGCGGGATCG
This sequence comes from Gammaproteobacteria bacterium, assembly GCA_963662545.2. Lineage (GTDB taxonomy): Bacteria > Pseudomonadota > Gammaproteobacteria > JAYYZW01. Next base: position 194,367 of record CAXXLL010000002.1, on the reverse strand, counting down.
GCGTTGCGGTGAGCGTTAAAATATCGACATCGCTACGCAGTTTCTTGATCTGCTCTTTCTGGCGCACACCGAAGCGATGTTCTTCATCGACTATCAAAAGGCCCATGCGCCTGAATCTGACGTCCTTTCCCAGCAATTTATGGGTGCCGACGACGACGTCGACCCTGCCGTCAGCAAGGCCGGCGAGTACATCGCGCGCAGTCTTGGAATCTTGAAAGCGCGAAAGCTGCTCGATGCGAACCGGCCAGTCTGCAAAGCGATCTTTGAAAGTTTCGTAATGCTGGCGCGCTAGCAAAGTCGTCGGCACGAGGATGGCGACCTGAAAGCCATCATTAACCGCAACGAACGCAGCCCGCATTGCGACTTCGGTCTTACCAAACCCAACGTCGCCGCAGATCAACCGGTCCATGGGCTGTTCCTTCTGCATATCATCGAACACGGCTTCGACAGCACTGATTTGATCGACTGTTTCTTCGAAGGGAAACGCCTGCTCAAAGCTGGTGTAGGCACCTCGATCCACCGTGAACGCATGACCCTTGCGCGCTGCGCGCCTGGCATTGATCTCGAGCAGCTCTGCAGCCACGTCTCGAATTTTTTCGGCGGCCTTGCGGCGTGCCTTGTCCCACTGCCCACTACCCAGTTTGTGCAGCGGCGCATGGTCTGGGTCGACACCCGAGTAGCGGCTGATCAGGTTGAGCCCACTGACAGGTATGTAGAGGATATCGCCGTCGGCATATTCGAGCTTGATGAACTCGTTAGTGATGCCGCCCACGTGCAATACCTCGAGGCCTTGATAACGACCGACCCCGTGATGCTCGTGTACGACCGGTGAACCATCGTGAAGCTCGGTCAGATTTCTGATGACTGCTTCGCTATCTGCAGCGCTGCGGCGTTTGCGTCTACTTTGTGCGGCACGCTCGCCGAACAACTGCGCTTCGGTCAGTAAGCTGATCCGGGGCGTTTCGATTTCGGCGCTTTCAACAACGGGCGCCACCGTAATCCCGACCGGCGCGTCCGCCTGCAAAAAATCCGACCACGATTCGAAGGGACGAGGCCGAAACGGCTGCTCGGCAAAGAGTTCCATCAGGGTTTCACGACGGCCGGGCGAATCGACCAGGAACAAGATGCGTCCGTCCGCGCGCGCGGTGTAGTCGCGCAACAGAGCGAAAGGATCAGCGGCGCGTGCGTCGACGGGAACCTGCACCGGTGCGTGCGCAGCGAACTCCGTATCGTGCATGCCGCGCGTCGGTTCGATGCCGCTAACTGTCAAGCAGGAAAAGGGTGCCAGCGCTTCGAGGATGATGTCGAAATCTACAAACATTCGCGATGGTTCCACGATCGGACGTTCGCTATCGTGCCGCAGGGCTTCATAGCGTTCCTGGATCGCGTGCTGAAAACGTTCCGACGCTGTCTCTACACCTTCGTCGATTACTACCAGCGCGTTACCCGGGAAGTAATCCGTGACGAGCGCAAGCTCATCGAAGAACAAAGGCAGGTAGTATTCGATGCCGGCCGGCGCCAGACCGGCCGACACGTCTTCGTACAGGGAGCAGGTTTGCGGGCGACCCTCGAATTCGAGGCGCCAGGCGCGGCGGAATTCTCTGATCGCTTTGTCGTCGAGCGGGAACTCGCGCGCCGGCATTAGTTCGATGGCATCGATGTTGGAAATCGAGCGTTGGGTCTCGACATCGAAGCAGCGCAGCGTTTCGATTTCATCGTCAAAGAGATCAATGCGAAACGGTTGATCCGCGCCCATCGGGAAAACATCGATCAAGGACCCGCGAACCGCGTAGTCTCCGTGCTCTGCCACTTGCACACATCGGCGATACCCGGTCGCATCAAGCTTCGCGAGAAAAGCGACGCGGTCCAGCTGATCACCGGAATTCTGACTGAATGCACGAGCATCCATCCATTCGCGCGGCGCGAATCGGTGCATCGCCGTGTGCACCCCCATGATGACCACGCCGTAGGTGATCGAGGGCATCCGAATCAGGGTCGCGATCCGTTCGCTAATAATATCCTGGTACGGACTGAAGCGATCGTATGGGAGCGTCTCCCAGTCAGGAATTGCATAGCGCGGTAATTCCGGGGCGAAAAAAGCGATCTCCCGTTCGAAGCGGGTCGCACTTGCCGTATCGGACGCAATGACGACCACCGGACGGTTTTGATCGGCGGCGGCGGCGGCGGCAATCACAACGGATTTCGCCGCGCCAAAGAGGCGCGTCCATTGACCGATCTCGCCGGGTTCGCCCGGGTGCGGTGGGTCGAGTGGGCTAGGTCGCGCGGCGGGTTCAAACATGGCGATCGAACGCGTCAGTGGTCGTGGGTATCCGCCGTTTTCGTCGCAGCGTCGCATTCGGCGTTGATCATGGCCAGCACCTCATCGGGATGCTCGGCGGTTGTCAGCGGTCTACCGACGACGAGGTAATCAGCTCCGGCTGCGATGGTCTCCGTGGGCGTCGCGATACGTTGCTGGTCGCCCCGGGCCGATCCGAGCGGCCTGACGCCAGGGGTCACGAGTTTGAACTCGAAGCCCCGTTGTCGGCGCAAATGGGCGACCTCCAACGGCGAGCAGACGACACCATCGAGTCCCGCGTCAGCCGCCAGCCGCGCGAGTCTCGAGGCTTGATCCATTGCAGAGTGTCGAACGCCGACCGCGTCGAGTGCCGCGTCGCCCATGCTGGTCAGAACTGTGACGCCGATGAGAAGTGGGCCATCGCCGCAGTGAATCGCCTCCCGCGCCGCCTGCATCATGGTGGCGCCGCCGCCGGTGTGCACGTTCATCATCCAGCAGCCCAATTCAGCCGCAGCGCGACAGGCGCCCGCGACCGTGTTGGGAATGTCATGAAACTTGAGATCGAGAAAAACGTCAAAACCGCGTTCGATCAGCGTGCGAACCGATCCCGGGCCGGCCCGCGTGAATAGTTCGTTGCCAATTTTGACGCGGCAAGCGTCGGGATCGAGCTGGTCTGCTAAGGTGAGCGCTAGATCCAGATTCGGGAAATCGAGGGCGACGATCACCGGTTTAAACGATCTGTTCATCGCAACCTAAGAAACATCTGAATAAGTCATGGTGCGTTTGAATGGTTCATGCAATGGTGCAGATCAGGGCACCAATCGCAGGCCATCGTGGGGACCAGGGCTAAGGTTCGTAACGTAAGGCTCCGCGATTTCATCGGCAAGGCAGATGGGCCATGACCTATTCAGGGGTTCCCTAAATCTATGGCGTAGTGATCGGCGCACAAACGCTTGCGGCGTCGGCTCATTCGCCCTCGATGCCGTGGATCGGTTTTACCGAGTTCCAGAGCTTACAGCTGGGACACTGCCAGTGCAGCGAGCGTCCTTTAAATCCGCAGTTTCCGCACATGTAGCTCGACTTTTCCTCGATGAGGCTGGCCGTGAGTTCCTTGAGGAGTACGAGATTCTCCTTCGTTTCACCGTCCGCGCCGGTTAGTGAATAATCGATCAATCGGTCGATACCCCGGACAGTCGGCCGGTTCTTGAGTTCGTCGATAATGCGCTTTTTCGCCTCCTCGACATTACCCAGCTCCGTCATGACTTCGGCCAGTACGAGTACCGGAGTGATCCCGGCGTGAAGCGCGCTTAAACGTTCGAGGTAGCGCACGAGGTCGGCAATTCGATCCAAAGCCCGGTAGCTTTCAACCAGTGGAGTGATCGCCTCGGGCAGAAACGCCAGGTTCTGCTTTTCGATTTCCTCGAGATGACGGATCGCAGCCTCGTATGCTCCCGCGGTCATCGCGATTCGCGCCTGCATGAGGCTTGCGCGAACGCAGTTCTTGTCCATCTGCATCGCCTGGCGCAACAGATCGCTCGCATTCTCGACGTTGCCCTCTTCGATTTGCGTCGCCGCTTGCTCGCAATAAAAATGCGCGCGCACGTCACCTAAATTACGGTTGGCCAGTTTCTCGAGGCGCCCTGTATATTCGAGCGCCTTGTCCCAGTCCTGCTCCTGCTGGTAAATATCGATCAAGTGGTCCATGGCCTGGCGCTGGTGCGCACCGGAATCGAGTAATTCCTTGAACAAGCTCTCAGCGCGGTCAAGCAGACCCGAACGCATATAATCCAAACCCAGTTCGAGCAATGCGAGCGCGCGTTGATCGAAATCCAGGCTCGGCTCCGACACCAGGTTTTGGTGAATGCGAATCGCCCGGTCGACTTCGCCGCGACGCCGAAACAGATTGCCCAAGGCGAGGTGCGTTTCCACGGTTTCACTTTCGACCTCCAGGACCTTGATGAAAACCTCGATGGCTTTGTCCGGCCGGTCGTTGAGCAGGTAATTGAGTCCACGGAAATAGTCCGATGGGATGCCTGACACGCCGTTACGCCCCGCTTCGGGCGGATTTCCCCTGCGGCCGAAATACCATCCGGAGACGGCGGCGAGCGGCAGCAGAAAAACGACGATACCGAAAAGGTACTCAGCCGCCATCATTTAGCGATATGGCTCTCAAGCTCGAAAGCTCCCGGTTCGCGATTTCATTTCGCCGGGAGAGACGCCTGATATTGCGCCTGAGGCGTAATACGGTGGCCGTCATTGCAAGCACGCCGAGAATCGCGCCGGCAACGAGCGCACCGACGACGACGATGGACAATTCGATTTGGAGACTGCCCGTAAAATAATTCAAAACGATTTCCTGATCGTTGCGCACGTGAAACGCGAGTCCGCACACCGCCATGAAAATAGCGAACGCCATATACAGGACACGAGACAATTCAATTCCCTAATGGTTGCGATCGATTAACGACTGAGACCCTGTATGGCATACGGTCTCCTAACCCCTGCTCACGGCAGGGAGGTATGATCGCACGGATGCCGCGGCTGGATCGAGTTTCGATTCGATCGCCAGCGGTTTCGTAGGTCGGGAACGAACCTAGCAGCCGGTAAGGGTGCTTAGGAGATGGTATCGGATCCAGCCTGCTCTTGGTCGGATTCGGTATCGGGATCGTTGTCGTTGGCGGGTTTGATTTCCCGCGCCTTGGCGGCGCCGTTATTTACCCTTTCGCGCAATTCCTTCCCCGGTTTGAAGTGCGGCACATACTTCGCCGGCAATGACACGGCATCACCCGATTTGGGATTGCGCCCGACCCGCGGCGGCCGGTAGTGCAACGAAAAACTGCCGAAGCCTCTGATTTCTATTCGTTCGCCTGAGGCGAGCGTTTGCCCCATATGCTCGAGCATAGTCTTGACGGCCAGTTCGACATCACGATAGCCGAGTTGAGACTGTTTCCATACCAGCGATTCGATCAGTTCAGACTTCGTCATTATTCTTCTCGATTAGCTCAGGACGATGCTATTTGGAATCAAGCTGCTTTTTCAGCAGATCGCCGAGTGTCGCCCGCGAAGATTCGTTTTCGGCGCTGTATTCCTGCAGCGCCGCCTGTTCTTCTTCACTCTCCTTGGCCTTGACTGAAAGAGTGACGACGCGGCGCTTGCGATCAACACCGACGATGAGCGCCTCGAGTTCCTCACCTTCCTTGAGGACTTTACGCGTATCGTCTACCTGATCGATCGAGAGTTCGGAGGCCCTGATCGTGCCCTCTACCCCTTCCGCCAGATCGATGACCGCTGCCTTCGCATCGACGCTCACGATTTTGCCGGTGACGCGCGTGCCCTTCGGGTTCAGCGCGAGGTAGGTCGAAAATGGGTCCTGGGCCAACTGCTTGACGCCCAAGGAAATGCGTTCGCGTTCGGCGTCCACGGCCAGCACTACGGTTTCAAGCTCATCGCCTTTTTTATAATTGCGTACGACCTCTTCGCCGGGTAGATCCCACGACAGGTCCGACAGGTGTACGAGGCCGTCTATGCCGCCGTCCAGGCCGATGAAAATGCCGAAATCCGTAATCGACTTAATCGTACCCACCACACGGTCGTTCTTGTTGTGCGTCGCGGCGAATTCTTCCCAGGGATTGGAACGACACTGTTTCATACCGAGAGAGATGCGGCGGCGCTCTTCGTCGATGTCGAGCACCATCACTTCCACTTCCTCGCCGAGGTGAACGACTTTCGTGGGATGCACATTCTTATTGGTCCAATCCATTTCGGAAACGTGAACCAGCCCTTCCACGCCTTCTTCGATCTCGACGAAGCAGCCATAATCGGCGATGTTCGAAACCTTGCCAAACAGTCGAGAGTGCTCCGGATAGCGCCGCGCGATGTCGACCCACGGATCGTCGCCCAACTGCTTGAGGCCGAGTGACACCCGCTGGCGCTCGCGATCGAATTTCAAGACCTTGACTTCGATCTCATCGCCGATATTGACCACCTCGGACGGGTGCTTCACCCGCCTCCAGGCCATGTCGGTAATATGCAGCAGCCCGTCGATACCACCGAGATCGATGAACGCGCCGTAATCGGTCAGATTCTTGACCAGGCCCTTAATGACGGTTCCTTCCGCCAGGCTGTCGAGCAGCGCCTCCCGCTCCGCAGAATTCTCACTTTCGACGACCGCACGGCGTGAAACGACGACGTTGTTGCGGCGACGGTCGACCTTGATGACTTTGAATTCGAGGGGTTTACCCTCGAGATAACTGGTGTCGCGGACTGGCCGCACGTCGACCAGCGAACCCGGCAGAAAGGCTCGTATGGAACTGATATCGACGGTGAATCCGCCTTTGACCTTGTCGCTGATGACGCCCGTGACGGTCTTGCTTTCTTCGCAGGCTTCTTCCAGCTCTTCCCAGGCCTTCGCACGCTTGGCTTTTTCCCGGGACAGCCGTGTTTCCCCGTAACCGTCCTCTACCGCGTCGAGCGCGACGTCGATTTCTTCTCCGACGGCGACGTCGACTTCGCCCTCGGAATTGCGAAACTGCTCTGCCGGGATCACGCCTTCGGACTTGAGACCGGCGTTGACGACCACGAAATCCGCGCGGATTTCCACGACCGTGCCCTTGACGATGGTGCCCGGCCGCATTTTAGATTCAATCTGACTTTGTTCGAATAATTCTGCGAAACTCTCCGCCATAGTATTTCTTAACCGAATGCCTGTTCTGCCGCGGCGCGGTCACCGCCGGCTGTCTGCAAACGTCCTCGTCTCTTAGTCGTGTTAATGGGCAATCCGGCGTCGTGCGCTTAAATCGCGTACTTCAGGCCAGACCGGTATCGCGCACCAGACGCTTTATCTGATCCTCTACAGCGGATACGTCCATTAGGGTCGTGTCGAGGAGGACGGCGTCGATCGCAGGCTTTAAAGGGGATACTGTACGTTGTTTATCCCGCCGATCACGCTCGGCGATGTCCCCCAAAAGCTGCGCGAGGTTAACACTCATTCCTTTTTGTTTCAACTGCTTATAGCGCCTTCGGGCACGTTCCTCGGGGCTCGCGGTGAGGTAGATCTTGAGGTCGGCGTGGGGGAAAACGACCGTGCCCATATCGCGCCCGTCCGCAACCAAGCCGGGCGGTTCGAGAAATGCCCGCTGGCGTGCTAGCAGGGCCGCGCGCACCGCGGGATAGGCCGCCAGGCTCGATGCGTCTGTGCCGCACGCTTCCGAGCGCAGCGCGTCGGTAACATCACTGCCGCACAGTACAACCTTTGTTTCCTCCTTCTCATCGACGAATTCGGCGCCGAGTTCGACGGCCACCACCGCGAGGGCCGCTTCGTCTTCGAAATCGGTGCCGCCACGCCGCGCCTCGAGCGCGACCAGGCGGTAGAGCGAACCGGAATCCAGCAGGTGCCACCCGAGCCAGCCCTTGATCCTTCGGGCCAGGGTGCCCTTGCCACTGCCGCTCGGGCCGTCGATGGTGATAACCGGAACCCCGTCAAGCACCGTCAGGCCGCGCGCAATCCGGCGTTCCGCGCGGTCTCGGCAAACGCCGGGAAGGAGGTCGCGATGGCGGCGGCATTGTGAATGCTGATCGGCCCGCTCGCGCGAAGCGCCGCCATGGCAAAGGCCATCGCGACGCGGTGGTCGCCGTGTGCGTCGACCTCGCCGCCAGTCAGTTCACCGCCTTCGATCGCGATGCCATCGTCGAATGTTTCCACGGCGATACCGAGCTGCCGCAGGCCTTTGGCCATGATCACAATACGGTCGCTTTCCTTATGCCGCAGTTCCTCGGCGCCGCGCAGGACCGTTTGCCCACGCGCGCAGGCCGCGGCCACGAAGATCGCCGGGAATTCGTCGATGGCGAGCGGTACGGATTCGGGCCGGATCCGAATGCCATCCAGCACGGAGCCTGTCACGGAAATATCGGCGACCGGCTCGGTGCCGTAGGAACGCCGCGAGTCGATCGCGATGTCCGCCCCCATTTCCCGCAGGATGTTGACGACGCCGGTGCGGGTCGGATTCACGCCCACGCCGGGCAACACCAGCCGGCTGCCCTCCGCAATCGCCGCGCCGACGATAAAGAACGCGGCAGATGAAATATCGGCGGGTATAGCGATATCGACCGCCGCTAACCTTTGTCCGCCGCGGATCCCGATCCAAGGACCTTCGCGGGAAAGTTCGACGCCGAAAGCCTCCAGCATACGCTCGGTGTGGTCGCGCGTTGGCGCCGGCTCCGACACGCGCGTCGTGCCCGACGCGAAAAGACCGGCTAGCAGCACCGCGGATTTGACTTGGGCGCTCGCCATGGGCAACGCATAGTCGATCGCCCTCAGCGATCCGGCGGCTGCGATCCGCAGTGGCGGCGTACCGTCGGCCGAGGTTTCGATATGGGCACCCATGCGCTTAAGCGGATCGGCTACGCGCTTCATCGGCCGCGTGCTCAAGGACCCGTCGCCGATCAGCGTGGCGGCGACGCCGGCGCCGGCCACGATCCCAGACAGGAGTCTCATCGACGTACCGGAATTCCCAAGATTGAGTGCCGCGCGCGGTGCCTTCAAGCCGTCGATCCCGACGCCATGGACGGTGAGTATTTGATCCCTGCCGACTTCGATCGCAACCCCCATGGCCTCCAAGGCGCCGATCGTGGCTCGCACGTCCTCCCCCAGCAAACAGGATCGTACCCGGCACGGACCGTCCGCGAGCGCGCCCAGCATGACGGCGCGATGCGACAAGGATTTGTCACCCGGAAGTGCAACCTCGCCGGTCAGGCGTCCGCCCGCCTGCACGGTCAGCTTATTGATCGCCGTCTCCACGCTTGAGCGGCAGTACCGCATGCTCCGCCGGCCGCTTGGACGGGTGCGGGGAAACGACTGAGCGGTCGCGGACCAACTTGGCCCGTTCGAAGATCACCTCGATGGCGGCACCGTCGCCCGCTTCGATCGCCCGCCTGAGTGTCTCGAACCGATCGGCATACATCTCGCACATTTGCAACACTGCCTCGCGGTTGGCCAAAATGATATCGCGCCACATCTCCGGATTACTCGATGCAATGCGCGTGAAATCGCGAAACCCGCCCGCAGCGAATTCGAACATTTCACTGGAATCTTTCGCGGCGGCAAGCATATCGACCAGCGTGTAGGCGAGCAGATGCGGCAAATGCGACGTCGCCGCAAGCACTTGGTCGTGATGAGCGGCCTCCATCTCAACCACCGACGCGCCCGTTGCGCGCCACAGAGACACCACGGCATGCAGGGCTTCTTCGCGCGTTTCCGACACCGGGGTCAATATCACCTTGTGATCCTCGAAAAGTTCAGCAAAGGAGGCTTTGACGCCACTCCGTTCGGTGCCGGCGATCGGATGCCCCGGAACGAAGTTTGGAAACCGCGCGCCTAGCGCCGCTCGCGCTGACGCCACAACGCTCAACTTGGTTGAGCCGACGTCGGTCACGAAGGTGTTTTCGTCGAGGGCCGGGCCGATGGTTTCGAGAATTGCCGCCGAGGCGCCGAGCGTTACGGCGACCACCACCATGTCCGCGCCTCTAACCGCTTCGGCGGCATCGAACTCAAACCGGTCGACCACGCCCAGTTCGACTGCCGCCTCGAGGTTCGCCGCGCTGCGTCCGACGCCGACGATCTCGCCGACCGCGCCAGACCGCCGCAAGGCTCGCGCCAGGGATCCGCCGATGAGGCCCACGCCGATGATGACCAGTCTGTCGATCACCGAACTGGTTCCGCGCGCGCCCACCCGTCAATGCTCAAACCACTGCTCGTGGGCAGCTGCCGAGCACCTTGAACAGCGCCGCCCGGGATTCCATTTCGGTCAGCGCAGGCGCGACATCGGCATCGTTGCAATGACCGAGCAGATCCACGAAGAACAAATAATCCCAATCGCCCGTGCGCTTCGGTCGCGATTCGATACGCGACATACTGATCCCCGCCTCCGCAAGCACGCTCAAAATGCTATGAAGAGCACCCGGCTCGTTTGGCATACTGAACATGATCGCGGTCACGTCCTCCCCCGTCGCCTGAGGTATGGAACGCCCTAGAACCGCGAATCGCGTCGTGTTTTGCGGATGATCTTCAATGTTCGATGCGCGCACATCGAGTCCATACCGTTCCCCCGCCTGTTTGCTAGCAATCGCAGCGGCGCCCGATTCGCTTCGCGCGCGTTCGGCAGCAGCAGCATTGCTGCTGAATGCCGAGCGCTCGGCACCCGGCAGGTTCCTATCGAGCCAGCCGCGGCATTGTGCCAATGCCTGTTCGTGTGCGTACACCCGCTTTATATCGTGGAGCGCGGCTTCCGTACTCAGAAGCTGGTGGTGCACGGGAAGAATGATTTCACTACAGATCACCAAGCTTGATTCGCCCAGGCAGTCGAGCGTTTGGTTCACCGAACCTTCGAAGGAATTTTCCACGGGAACAACGCCGTAATCGCTCGCGCGCGCTTCGACTTCGCGGAACACTTCCGAGATGCTGGTCACGGCGATCGGTTCCACCGCGCCGCCGAAATGCTTGAGCAAAGCAGCGTGGGTAAAAGTCCCCTCCGGACCGAGATAGGCGATGCGCAATCCCTGCTCGAGGGAGCGGCAGGTCGAAATGATCTCGCGCACCAGCCTCGCCAAATCTTGATCCGAAATCGGGCCCGCATTGCTTTGTAAGAGCCGCCGCAGTATTTGTGCTTCGCGTTCAGGGCGATAAAACTGCGCCTCCCCGTCGCCAGCACGCTTTATCTCACCCACTTCGATCGTGAGCGCCGCACGGCGGTTCAATAAACGTACGAGTTCGTCGTCGATCGCATCGATGCCCTTTCGCAAATTGCTGATGTGCTGATCAGACGACATGAATCCTTACCCCGATCCAGGAATTCGAGTCCGCGGCCACCGTTCGGCCGGTGTAGGCCTAATCGGATTCGTCGGCGGCTTCGTCGTTGCCATTGAGATCGGCAATGGGTTCAACCCCAACGAGCTGCTCCCCCTCGCCCAGGGCTATCAGTCGGATACCCTGAGTAATACGGCCGATGACCGAGATGCCTTCGACGGGCGTTCTTACCAGGATGCCGCCGTCACTGATCAGCATGATTTCGTCATCGTCTGCAACCGACACGGCGCCGACGACCGCGCCGTTCCGCTGGTTGGCCTGGATCGCGATCACGCCCTGGCCGCCGCGTCCCCTGACCGGGAATTCCGAATAGCGCGTGCGCTTGCCATAACCCTTGGCCGTCGCGAACAGGATCGTGCCCTCGCCCTCAATGGGAATCAGCGCGATCACTTCCTGCTCTTCGCGGAGCTTGATACCGCGCACTCCGCGTGCCGTACGCCCCATGGGGCGAACGTGGGTTTCCGAGAATCGAACGGCCTTGCCGCCTGAACTGACGAGCATGATGTCGCTCGCGCCCTGGGTCAGCGATACGCCGACCAAGCGGTCATCGGCAACGAGATCGACGGCAATAATGCCCGAGGCGCGGGGCCGCGAGAAATTCGCCAGCGAGGTTTTCTTGATGATGCCGCGCGCGGTCGCCATAACGACGAACAATTCCGGATCGAACTCCTTGATCGGCAGCACCGCGGTAATGCGCTCGCCGTCTGCCAGCGGCAGTAGGTTGACCAACGGCCGTCCACGCGCCGTACGGCCGGCTTGCGGCAACTCGTAGACTTTTAACCAGTACAGTTTACCGCTGTTCGAGAAGCATAATAATGTATCGTGCGTGTTGGCGATGAACAGTTTGTCGACAAAATCCTCGTCCTTCGTAGTGGTTGCCGTCTTGCCCCTGCCGCCCCGCCGCTGCGACCGGTAGACCTCGATCGGCTGTGATTTTGCGTAACCGGCATGCGACAAGGTTACGACCACGTCCTCTTCGGAAATGAGATCCTCCAAGGAAAGGTGTTTCTGCATCTCCACGATTTCAGTGCGGCGCGGGTCGCCGTAGCGCTCGCGAATCTCCAGTAATTCTTCGCGAATGACCTGCATCAAACGGTCGGGGCGCTGCAAAATATCGAGTAGGTCGTCAATACGCTTCAGCACTTCGCGGTATTCATCGAGAATCTTGTCCTGCTCGAGCGCCGTCAAGCGTTGCAGGCGCATCTCGAGAATCTCTTTGGCTTGGCGCTCGGACAAAAAGTAGCCGTGGGATTTGAGGCCGTACTCCTGCGGCAGGTCCTCCGGCCGTGATACCTCCGCCCCTGCGCGCTCCAGCATGGTCAGTACCAGGCCCGGCTCCCACGCCTGTTTTAGCAGACCCTCGCGCGCGTCGGCGGGGGTCGGGGACGCCTTGATCAGCGCGATGATCGCGTCGATATTCGCCAGCGCCACGGCGAGCCCTTCGAGTACATGGGCGCGATCGCGCGCTTTGCTGAGTTCGAACAGGGTGCGCCGGGTGACGACCTCACGGCGATGGCGCAAAAAGCAATCGAGCAGCTCGCGCAGATTGAGCGTTTTGGGTTGACCGTTAACCAGCGCAACGGTATTGATGCCGAATACGGACTGCATCTGCGTATGCCGGTATAAATTGTTGAGCAGCACTGCCGCCAACTCACCACGCTTGAGCTCGATGACGATGCGCATCCCGTCCTTGTCCGATTCATCGCGCAATCCATCTTGTCGAATACCTTCGATCTTCTTCTCTTTGACCAGTTCCGCGATCTTTTCGATCAGCCGAGCTTTATTGACCTGGTAAGGTAATTCGGAGATGACGATGCGCGGCGCATCGGTATCGGCGTCTTCGATCTCGGTACGGGCCCTCACGTAAATCCGCCCGCGACCCGTGCGATAAGCTTCGCGGATCCCTGCCGAACCGTTGATGATCCCCGCCGTGGGGAAATCAGGTCCCGGGATGTAGCCCATTAACTGGTCGATTTCGAGGCTCGGATCATCGACCAGGGCGACGCAGGCGTTGATTACCTCGTTCAGATTATGCGGCGCAATGTTCGTCGCCATGCCGACGGCGATACCGCTGGAACCATTGACCAACAGGTTGGGAATACGCGAAGGCAGCACCGTCGGCTCGTGCTCCTTGCCGTCGTAGTTCGGCGCAAATTCGACCGTTTCCATGTCGATATCGGCGAGCAGCTCGTTTGCTATCCGATCGAGTCGGCATTCGGTGTAGCGCATCGCCGCGGGTGCATCGCCGTCGACCGATCCGAAATTGCCCTGACCGTCGATCAGCGTGTAGCGCAGGGAAAAATCCTGTGCCATACGGACCAGGGTATCGTAGATGGCGCTGTCGCCATGGGGATGGTATTTACCCATCACCTCGCCGACGACGCGAGCGCATTTGACGTACGGCCGATTCCAGAGATTGTTCGCTTCGTGCATCGCGTAGAGTACGCGCCGGTGCACCGGTTTAAGCCCGTCGCGGGCGTCCGGAAGGGCACGGCCGACGATTACGCTCATGGCGTAATCCATGTACGACTGCCGCATCTCGTCCTCGATATTGACCGGCAGTAACTGGCGCGCGATGTCGGCCATCAGAATGAATTTAACTGATTGATTTTAAAGGAGGATTCTTGGTCCGCTAGACCTGCGTATTATAGCACGCGGCCCCCCTAGGCGCACCTTTTCGCGGCCGCGATCTCAGCGCTTGAAAAGACGCGCGATCGCCGCTTGATCGAGCTTCTCGACGACCCCTTTTTCGGTCACCAGGGCATCGATCAAATGCGCCGGGGTAACGTCGAATACGGGATTGAGTACGCGGACGCCGGCGGCGGCCACCGGGCGGCCGGCGAGATGGGTAAGCTCCGATGCGTCTCGATGTTCAATGGGAATATCGGCGCCGCTAGCAGCGTCGCGGTCGATGCTCGACAGCGGTGCGGCCACCATGAATTTCACACCGTGGGCACGCGCGAGCGTCGCCAGAGCGTAGGTTCCAATTTTGTTCGCAGTATCGCCGTTGGCCGCGATTCGATCCGCACCGGTGATGACCCAATGGATTCGTCCCTGCTGCATGAGGTAGGCCGCAGCGTTGTCGGCGATGAGGATCGGATCGATGCCGTCCTTGTCGAGTTCCCACGCGGTCAGGCGTGCGCCCTGCAGCCAGGGACGGGTCTCGGTCGCGAATACTTCCGCTAAGCGGCCGTCACGCCATGCGCTGCGAATGACGCCGAGCGCAGTCCCATATCCGGCCGTCGCCAATGCCCCTGCATTGCAGTGCGTGAGCACGCCCGAACGCGGCGCGATCAGGCGCGCGCCGAAATCTCCGAGTGCTTTGTTCGATTCGACGTCTTCTCTATGCAGTGTCTGCGCGCGGGCGAGTAACAACGGGTAGGGATCCGTCGTGAGGTCCTCTAGCCCTTCGCTCATAACCTTGAGAGCCCAGGTCAGGTTAACAGCGGTCGGCCGCGAGGCTGCTAAATCGTCGATGTCCGGCTGCATCGCTACGCGCCATCCCGCGCCCTCTTCCTCGAAGCACCGACGCGCGGCAAGCACCACGCCGTAAGCCGCGGCGACGCCTATCGCGGGGGCGCCGCGCACGACCATAGTGCGAATGGCGGCGCAGACGTCTGCGGCCGAATGACATTGAACGTAGGCGATCTCGTGCGGCAGGCGCGTTTGATCGAGCAGCACGAGTCGTTCGTTTTCCCAGCGCAGGGGGACAGGACCGTCGGCAGCTTTGATCACGCATGTTCTCCTCGAGTCTGTGGTACTTTAGCCGAACCGGCGCTCGGCGGCTTGAAAACGAATCAACAATGGACACGATGCAGGCGATTCATGCGGGTTGGGTCATACCGGTCGAACCAGAAGGCGCGGTTTACGAACGGCGCACGATCCTTATCGAGGACACGCGGATCACCTCGATCATACCCACCGCACAATGGCGGCGGCCGTCGCATGCGATCGTTGAAATCGACTGTAGCGAACATGTCCTGATCCCGGGATTGATCAACGCACACACGCATGCCGCGATGAGCTTATTTCGCGGGATGGCTGACGATCGCCCGCTGATGGAATGGCTGGAACAGCACATCTGGCCGGCCGAGGCGTCATTCGTCAATCGAGAATTCGTGCGCGAAGGCACCCGCCTGGCTGCCGCGGAAATGCTTCTGGGCGGCACGACCTGCTTCAACGACATGTATTTTTTCCCCGACGAAGCCGCGGCAGCGGCGATCGAAGCGGGTGTGCGCGCCGTCATCGGGATGATCGTGATCGGGTTTCCGAGCGCCTGGGCCCACAATGTCGACGAATATCTCCGTAAAGGAGAAGAAGTCCACGATCGATTTCGCTCCCATCCATTGATCACGACCGCGTTCGCGCCGCATTCAACCTATACCGTCGACGATGACGCGCTCCTCCGGATCGCGACCTTATCTGACGAACTCGATCTCCCCATTCACATTCACCTACATGAAACGCAGCGCGAGGTCGACGAAGCGCTGGCCGCGACGAAGATGCGGCCCCTGCAACGTCTTGGCGCGCTGGGTCTGCCGTCACCCCGACTGGTGGCCGTGCACATGACCGCGCTTGTTGCGGAGGAGATCGAGATTCTGAGCCGTACTGGAACACATGTCGTGCATTGCCCGGAAAGCAACCTCAAGCTTGCCAGCGGCTTCTGTCCCGTTGCGGAACTCGTGGCGCAAGGGATCAACGTCGCCTGCGGTACCGATAGCGCAGCCAGTAATAACGATCTCGACATGCTGAGCGAGATGCGCACCGCATCACTCCTGGCCAAGGGCTTTGCTGGTGATCCCTGCGCTCTGCCGGCCGCCTCGGCGCTGCGCATGGCGACGCTCAACGGCGCGAAAGCGCTCGGGCTGGACCACCACCTCGGCACGATCGAGCAAGGCAAGCTGGCGGACCTCGTCGCGATCGATCTCGCCGGCTTCGAGGCCCGCCCGCTCTACGATCCCGTATCGCATATCGTCTATGGTGCACACCGCGACCAGGTGAGGGAGGTATGGGTTGGCGGCCGCCACGTCGTGCAACAAGGCCGACTCACCACACTCGACACGGGTGAGCTCAAGGCCAGCGCTGATCGCTGGCGCCGGCGGATCCGCAACGATTGAGTGCCCGCGCTCTGCTTATATTAAGGAACTTCGGCGGCGTCCAAGTAGCGATCCCAGCGATTGACGATTTCACAGAAGAGATCGGCCGTGCGTTCGGCGTCGTAAATGGCTGAATGCGCCTCGTCAGCGTCCCATTCGAGGCCCGCAGCCAGCACCGCGCGCGCGAGCACGGTCTGGCCGAACGCCACACCCGCCAGAGCCGCCGTGTCGAAGGTGCTGAAATTGTGAAAGGGGAGCTTTTTGATGCCGCTACGCGACGCTGCGGCCTTGACGAAGGTGAGGTCGAAGGTCGGATTGTGACCGACGAGGATCGCCCGGCTGCATCCGTGGCGCGTGATTTCCGTCCGGATGGCTTCGAAGATCTGTTCGAGAGCTTCACTTTCGTCGACCGCGATCCGAAAAGGGTGATAAGGGTCAATCTTGTTGAATTCGAGCGAGCTTTTGTCGAGATTAGCGCCTTCGAAGGGCGTGACGTGGCAACCGATCGTGGTGCGCCTGTGCCAACCCCGCTCGTCATCGATGTCGATCAATACCGCGGCGATTTCCAGCAGCGCGTCGGTTTGCGAATTGAAACCTCCTGTTTCCACATCGATGATAACGGGGAGAAATCCGCGGAATCGCTGTGCGACGGAATACTCAGGCATCAAGCCGACTCCGAAGTCGTGCCGCTGAACCGGCGCGAACAGGTTGGGACGGCCTGGTGTTCGATTTCGGGGACCTGGCGGCCCGGCTAGCCATCAATTTACATCGAATCATCACGAATCTCTGGTTATGGAATATCGCAAGCTCGGAAATACTGATCTGGAAGTGAGTGCGTTCTGCCTGGGAACGATGACCTTCGGCGGACAGAATAGCGCAGCGGAGGCGCATGCCCAATTGGATCGGGCCTGCGATACCGGTCTCAACTTGATCGATACGGCCGAAATGTATCCCGGTCCGGCGCGCGAGGCGACCTACGGCGAATCGGAACGCATCGTGGGTGCTTGGCTAGAGCAACGGGGCGGCCGGGATCGTATCGTGCTCGCAACCAAGGCGGCGGGCCCCGGCGCTTTCGTGCCCTGGATACGGGGTGGGCGCTCCGTCCACACGGCCGAAAATCTCGCACGCGCAGTGGATGCGAGCCTCGTGCGGCTCAAAACGGACTATATTGACCTCTTTCAACTGCACTGGCCCGACCGCGCCGCAAATTTTTTCGGCCAACTCGGATTCAACCCGGCTCGCAACGAACAGGCGTTCAGCATCGAGGAGACCCTCTACGCGCTAGACGATATCGTTCGCAGCGGCAAGATTCGCTACGTAGGTCTGTCAAACGAGACGCCCTGGGGAATGATGGAGTTTCTGCGTATCGCGGGCGCACAGGGCTTACCGCGCATCGCTTCGATCCAGAATCCCTACAACCTCCTGAATCGCAGTTTTGAAGTCGGCGGAGCTGAAATCGCACACCGTGAACGCTTAAGCCTGCTCGCTTATTCGCCCCTTGGATCCGGTACCCTGAGCGGCAAATACCTGGAAGATCTGGTCCCGGCGGACGCACGCCTGACCTTTTTTGGACGCCACGACCGCTATTCGAATGCGGCCGCTCGTGCGGCCACGCGACGTTACGTCGAGATCGCATCTGCCGCCGCGATCGACCCGGCTCACATGGCACTCGCGTTCGTCACGTCGAAACCCTTTGTAAGCAGCGTTATCATAGGTGCAAGTTCAATTGCGCAACTGGATCACAATCTCAAGGCGAGCGGATTGGAGTTGCCGCGCGAACTACTGAAAGCGATCGATGCTGTGCATGAGGAGATTTCCAACCCGTGTCCATGACGCAGTCCCCCGGCGATACGACGCCGCTGTCAGAACTCAACGCCGTTTCGCCGGTGGACGGCCGCTACGCCAGGCATACGGCTCCGCTGCGCCGCATCTGCAGTGAATTGGGCCTTATGCGTTATCGTGTCGTCGTCGAAGTCCGCTGGCTGGAGGCCTTGGGTGCTGAAAACTCGATCACTGAACTACCGGCGTTCGACGACTCGGCAACCGGTATTCTCGAAGGCCTATTGCGTTCGTTCGATGAGACCCAAGCTGCAAAGATCAAGCAGCTGGAAGCGACGACCAATCATGACGTCAAGGCGGTCGAATATTACCTACGAGAATATTTCGCGGAACATCGGACTCTCGATGCCGCCATACCGTTCATTCATTTCGCCTGTACCAGCGAGGACATCAACAACCTCGCTTACGGCATGATGCTGAGCGATGCACGCGCCGAAGTATTGCTCCCGGCTATGAACGAACTGCTGAGTGGGCTTGCCTCCCTCAGCGCCGCACATGCCAGCGACGCGATGCTGTCGCGTACGCACGGCCAGTCCGCATCGCCCACGACGATGGGCAAAGAAATGGCGAATTTCGCGGTCCGCCTCCGCCGCCAGATAGATGCTCTGGAACAAGTCGCCCTGCTCGGGAAAATGAACGGCGCCGTCGGCAACTACAACGCTCACCTCGCGGCTTATCCGCACGTCGACTGGCCGCGCTTGAGCGAGCGTTTCGTAGTGAGCCTCGGACTCGGCTGGAATTCGCATACGACCCAAATCGAACCGCATGACTGTATCGCCGAATTCGCCGATGCGCTGGCGCGCACGAACACGATTTTCATGGACCTGTGCCGCGACATCTGGAGCTATATTTCGATCGGCTATTTCAGGCAGCAGCATCTCGATGACGAAGTCGGATCTTCGTCCATGCCGCATAAGGTGAATCCGATCGACTTCGAAAACGCCGAGGGTAATCTCGGCGTCGCCAATGCGCTGCTCAATCACTTCGCACGGAAGCTGCCGCTGTCGAGAATGCAGCGCGACCTCACGGATTCGACCGTGCTGCGAAATCTGGGCAGTGCACTTGCTTACTCCGTGATCGCCTACCAATCGCTGCTCAAGGGCCTGGGTAAACTCGAGATCGACAAGGATCGCCTCGCACGCGACCTCGAACATGCATGGGAAGTACTGGCCGAGCCGATTCAGACGGTCATGCGCCGCCATGGCATCAGCGATTCCTACGAGCAGTTGAAAAAACTGACCCGTGGGCAGCGCATCGACCGTGAAAGCCTCGGAAAAATCATTGATGGGCTGGCTATACCAACGGACGCCAAGCGGGCACTCAAAGCGCTGACGCCCGCGGATTACATCGGCAACGCCGCCGCGCTGGCCAAAGATGTCTGAGGTCCGAGGTGAAATCGCCGGCTACGAAGGCGCCGTGCTCGGCGAGACGGCCGCGCCGCTGACATTCGACGATCACGAATCGCTCGCCGTGATCAGTGTGACGATGGCCCGGCAATGCAGGCAGTCGCTGATGATCGTCAGCCGCCATTTAGACCCTGCCATCTACGACAATGACGCCTTTGTCGAGGCCCTCAAGAACGTGGCCTTGAACAACCGAACTGCGCAAATAAGGCTGTTCATCGTCGAGTCCAGGCCGCTTATTTCGACCGGTCATCGGGTGCTCGAACTGAGTTCGCGTCTAGCGAGTTACATTGAAATTCGCGCGCCCGCGCCTCAGCACAAGCAGTTTAATGAAGCGATCCTCGTGGCCGATAACACTGGATACATACATCGCCAGTTTTCCGATCGCTTCGAAGGTACGGCGGATTTCAATGACAGGCGGATCGCCAAAGGGCTCGCCGATCGGATCGAGGAAATGTGGGAACGCGGCGTGCCCGACACGAATTTCCGGAGGCTGCACATATGAGCCGTATCCTCATCCTAACGATCGCCCTTATCTCGATCGCGCCAGCGGTGCAAAGTGCCGAAATGATCTTGGAGATTATTCCACTCAAGCATCGTCTCGTCGGCGACATCGTACCGACGCTCCAGGCATTGGTTACCGATGGCGGTACTGTAACCGGCATGAACGACCAGCTGATCATCCGCACAACGCCCGAAAACCTGGTCGATCTCAAGAACGTCCTCGCGGCGCTCGATGCGAAATTGAAACAACTGCGCATCACCGTGCGTCAGGACATCGATGCTCACTCGCGGATCCGCGAAAACGAACTGTCGGCCCGCATTACTGGCGGTGATGTTCAGGCCCGAGTCGGCCGGCCGCGGCGCGGGCCGGGCGCGAGCATCACCTATGGCGATGGAGACAAGCAACTGCAGTATCGCAATTACAGCACGCAGGGCGTGCACGACGCTGACAATACGCATTTCGTGCATGCCATTGAAGGCTCGCCTGCTTTCATCAGTGCGGGGAAATCCGTCCCGCTGCCGGAGCACTCGGTGGTGTGGACGCCGTATGGCGCTACCGTGTTCGGATCCATCAGGTATCGTAATGTCGGTTCAGGTTTCTACGTCCTGCCGCGCGTTGCGGGCGACCGGATTCACCTCGAGATCTCGCCGTTTGCCGAGAACCTCAATCGTTCCGGCGGTGGTTTGATCGATGCACGCGGCCTGTCAACGACCGTCAGCGGTCGGCTGGGTGAATGGATACCACTCGGCGGTGCTGCCCAGGCGTTCAATGATGCGACGAGCGGTACGCTCTACAGCACGCGGCGCCAGGGTAGCGACGTCTACGACGTCTGGGTGAAGGTGGAAGTCATACCCTAAGGAACCTCTGAAAAAGTCATGGCACATCTGCCTTGCCCATGAAATTCCGCAGCTCGGCGTTACGAACCTTGCCAATAGTCCCCGCTATTACCTGCGATTCGTGCCTTGATCTGCACAATTGCATGAACAATTCAGACGCACCATGACTTATTCAGAGGTTCCCTAAGGGTTAGAGATCGAATGTTGTTACTACGGGGCGGGCGCGCCCTTTCTCCCTTTCGAATCGAAAAACTCAAGGCTGATTGCGTACACGTAGCGCCGGCCTTGGAGACGATTGACGCCGAGCACTTGTTCGCCGCCTGGTTTTATAACGCCGACGGCGCGACGACTGCCGAGAGGGCCCTGCTGAACCGCCTTACGCGCGCGCGCGACCCCGCCGGCAACCACCAAGCCGCCGAGCCCGACTTTCTGGTCACGCCACGCATCGGCACGATATCTCCCTGGTCCAGCAAGGCGGCCGACATCTGCATGAATTGCGGCGTGACCGGGCTCGCGCGTATCGAGCGTGTGACCGCCTGGTTCGTCACCGGCCTTGACCCGAAGGACATCGAACGCTTGCTGCCGTTTCTACACGATCGAATGACGGAAACCGTCATGCGATCGTGCGCCGAACTCAATGTGCTCAATTCGACGGCTCGGCCAGGGCAGCTGGTGCGCGTTCCGCTGCTGGCAGAGGGACGCGATGCACTCCTGTCCGCCAACGCGTCTCTCGGCCTCGCGCTGGCGGATGAAGAGATCGATTATCTCGACGATCGGTATCGGGAACTCGAACGTGATCCGACGGACGTCGAACTGATGATGTTCGCGCAGGCTAATTCCGAGCACTGCCGTCACAAGATCTTCAACGCATCATGGTCGGTGGACGGACGTGAGGAACCGCTCAGCCTGTTCGACATGATTCGAAACACCTATGCCTGCCATCCCAACGACGTCTTGTCTGCCTATCGGGACAACGCCGCGGTCAGTCGAGGCTACAGCGCGGAGCGGTTTTGTGTGAACGGTGCGAACCTCACTTATACGCATCATCACGAAGACGTGCCGATCGTGTTGAAGGTCGAAACCCACAACCACCCGACGGCAATATCACCCTACCCGGGCGCTTCGACCGGCGCCGGCGGTGAGATCCGCGACGAAGGGGCGACTGGACGCGGCGCGAAGCCAAAGGCGGGCTTGACCGGTTTCACCGTATCGCACCTGCGCCTGCCCGGCGCCGCGCCGCCCTGGGAAACCGCACGACCGCTGAATCCCCGACTCGCGACAGCACTCGAAATCATGCTCGAAGGACCCGTCGGCGCCGCCGCTTTCAATAATGAATTCGGACGCCCGGCGCTGACCGGTTATTTCCGCACCTTCGAGTCGCCTGGTGATACCGAACGTACCGTACGCGGTTACGACAAACCCATCATGCTGGCCGGGGGCCTTGGCAACATCCGGCCCGGGCACGTCGCCAAGCAGGCGATTCCCGCCGGTGCCAGGATTCTTATACTCGGCGGGCCCGCCATGCTCATCGGCCTGGGCGGCGGCGCCGCATCATCGCTAGGTTCGGGCGCCATCGATGCGGACCTCGACTTCGCGTCGGTACAGCGGGATAACGCCGAGATGCAGCGACGCTGCCAGCAGGTGATCGATACTTGCTGGGCCGCCGGCGACGCCAACCCCGTCCTCACGATACACGACGTTGGCGCCGGCGGTTTGTCAAACGCGATTCCGGAAATACTGCACGACAGCGATCGCGGCGGGATCATCGAATTGCGCGACATTCCCAATGCGGAGCCAGGTATGTCGCCGCACGAGATCTGGTGTAACGAGGCGCAGGAACGTTACGTCCTCGCCGTCAGCGCCGACGGCGTTGAACAGATCGCCGAAATCTGCAAACGCGAACGCTGTCCCTACGCGGTAGTTGGTACGGCGACCGAACGCGAACAGATCGTCGTAAATGACAGCCTCACGGGAACGCCGGCCATCGACCTACCCATGGATGTCATTTTCGGTAAGCCGCCGCGTATGCAGCGTGACGTGAAACACGTGCAGACGAATCTGGCTTCGCCGGACTTCTCGCGGGTAGATCTCCACGAAGCACTAGAGCGCGTATTATCCTTTCCCGGCGTCGGCGACAAACGTTTCCTGATCACGATCGGCGATCGTACGGTCGGCGGACTCGCGGTGCGGGACCAGATGATCGGGCCATGGCAGGTGCCGGTGGCCGATTGCGCGGTGACGTCGAGCGGTTTTTCGAACCATGTCGGTGAAGCCATGGCGCTGGGCGAACGCACGCCCGTCGCCTTGATCGACGGACCCGCGTCCGCCCGCCTCGCCGTGGCTGAGGCTGTTACCAATATCGCGGCGGCCCGGATTAAACAGCTGGCCGATGTGGTGCTGTCGGCAAACTGGATGTGCCCGGCAGGACATCCGGGAGAGGACGCCCGGCTTTATGACATGGTTCGGGCGGTCGGCCTGGAGTTCTGTCCCGCACTGGGAATCAACATTCCGGTTGGCAAAGATTCAATGTCTATGCGCTCAGCTTGGAATGTCGACGGCGAAACGTGGCAAACCGTGGCGCCCGTTTCGCTGATCGTGTCCGCATTCGCGCCGGTCACGGACGTGCGCCAGAGCCTGACCCCGGAACTCTCCCGCGACGAAGACACGGTGTTGCTGCTCGTTGACCTGGGGCACGGGCGCAATCGAGTGGGTGGTTCGATCCTGGCGCAAAGTTACGGCATGCAGGGCGGCGTTCCTCCCGACTGCGAGGAGGCCCGCGACCTCGCGGATTTCTTCCGCGCCGTGCAGGCGCTGAACGATGGCGGTTATCTGCTGGCCTATCACGATCGCTCGGATGGTGGACTTGCCGTTACCCTCGCGGAAATGGCGTTCGCCGCGAGGCTCGGACTGGATATTGATCTGAGTTCGCTCGGTGATGACCCGCTGAGGGCCTTGTTCGCCGAAGAACTCGGCGCCGTCATCCAGATCCCGGCCGCTGAACGCGACCGCGTCGAAGCCTTTTTCGTGGAGTCCACTGGCCTTGGCGACTGCGTTCACCTGATCGGACGGCCTGTTGACAATCGGATGCTCAAGCTGGGCCACAGAGGAAAACAGGTAATCAAAGCGGATTTAAACGCGTTGCTGGCAGGCTATTCGTCGACGACGCATGCGATACAGCGCCTGCGCGATAACCCTGAGTGTGCGGATCAAGAACTCGCCGTCATTCTCGATCGCGATGATCCAGGTCTTGCGATCAGGCTTCCGCGAACGAACTTCAACAATCACCACATTGCCGCTGCCGTCACAATAGGCGCGCGTCCGCGGGTCGCTGTGCTGCGTGAGCAGGGCGTGAACGGACACGTCGAAATGGCCGCGGCCTTCGACCGCGCCGGCTTCGATGCAGTCGACGTACACATGACCGATATCATCGACGGCAGGGAATCACTGGACAGCATGGTCGGTCTCGCCGCCTGCGGAGGATTCTCCTACGGTGACGTCCTGGGAGCGGGACGCGGATGGGCTGGAACCATCCGCCTGAATAGGCGCGCCCGCGACGTGTTCGAAGCGTTTTTCGCGCGGGTAGATACGTTTACGCTCGGGGTTTGCAACGGCTGCCAGATGCTGAGCGACCTTCGGGACCTCATTCCAGGCGCGGCGCACTGGCCGTCATTCGAGCGCAACACCTCCGAACAGTTCGAAGCGCGCCTCGTCATGGCCGAAGTGGTCCGATCGAACTCGATTTTGACTGCGGGCCTGGAAGGCCTGGCCGCGCCCATCATCGTCGCCCATGGCGAAGGCCGCGCCGCATGGCCATCCGGCGCCCCGGACAACGAACGCGGGGTGTGTTTGCGCTTCGTCGACAACCGCGGACAATGCACCGAGTCTTATCCCCTTAATCCCAACGGGTCACCACGCGGCATCACTGGGCTCACCACCGACGACGGCAGGATCACCATCATGATGCCGCATCCGGAACGAGGGTTTCTGAGCAAGCAGTATTCGTGGTGCCCACCGTCCTGGAGTGATGAGGAAAGTCCGTGGATGGCTTTGTTCAACAACGCAAGGCGCTGGGTTGCCGGCAATTGACCTCGCCGCGACACGGCGATCGATTTAAGGAACCTCTGAATAAGTCATGGTGCGTCTGAATTATTCATGCAATTGTGCAGATCAAGGCACGAAGCGCAGGCAATAGCGGGGACTATTGGCAAGCTTCGTAACGCTGAGCTGCGCGATTTCATGGGCAAGGCAGATGTGCCATGACTTATTCAGAGGTTCCTTAGTAACTACCACGAGGAGACAGGGTATCGTGGCGCAAGATGATTCGGAACTCGATTCCTTTCGGAAGCTCGTCGGCAAGGTAAGAAGACTCGAACATGACACGGTAGCACCGGATCATCCGCGGCCACCGCCACTGCCGCGCCACTCCGAACGCGATGCAACCGCCGTCATACGCGACCTCGATCGCGGCGATTTCGACTGGGATGCCGCTGACAGCAGCGAGGTCACCGAGTTCCACCGTCCTGGTCTGCAGCGCAGCGTGCTACGCAAACTCAGACGCGGCCGATATGCCGTACAGGATGAACTCGACCTCCACGGGTTGACGGTGCCTGAAGCCAAGGAACGACTCGCAGCGTTTCTCGAGCGCGCGCGCGGCCAGCGTTTCGCCTGTGTGCGCGTCATCCACGGGAAAGGCTTGAGTTCACCCGGCAAGAACCCAGTGCTCAAGCCCAAGGTAGGCCGCTGGCTGCGCCAGCACGGCGGTGTGCTCGCCTTCACCTCGGCGCCGCGCAACGACGGCGGATCTGGCGCGCTGTACGTACTCCTGCGGCGCAAACAGATTTAGGGGACCTCTGTAACTCTCTCAGAGCGTTTTCGAGGAAGTCGGCCGTTGTCAGCGCTAAACTACTTCCACCATGCATACCGCGGACGCCGCGATACCCTCACCGCGTCCGGTGAAACCCATGCGCTCGGTCGTCGTCGCCTTGATACTGATGGCGTCGATCGCCAGCCCCGTATCGGCGGCGATATTCTCCCGCATCGCGCGGACGTGCGGCGAGATGCGCGGCTGCTCCGCAATAACGGTGGCGTCGATGTTGCAGAGCGCGTAGCCTGCCTCCCGCAGCAGTTCGGTTACGCGTCGCAAGAGATCCCGGCTGCTGACGTCCTTTAGCCCAGGGTCGGAGTCGGGAAAATGGCTGCCGATATCCCCTAACGCAGACGCACCGAGAAGCGCGTCACAGATCGCATGCAGTAGAACATCGCCGTCCGAGTGAGCCGCGAGACCCTTGTCGAATGGAATTTCGACGCCGCCCAGAATGATGTTGTCCCCACTCTTGAAGCGGTGTGCGTCATAACCCTGTCCTATCCTCATACCCGCGGCTCCCCTTGCGCCTTCATGATCAATGCGGCCAGTTCGAGGTCTTCCGGGTGGGTGATCTTGACGTTGTCGCTATGCCCGGGGATCACTTTCGGCCGCACGCCCTGGCGCTCCATTGCCTGCGCTTCGTCGGTCACGATGAACCCTTCGGCCAGCGCCGATTCGATCGCCACTCGCAATGCCTGCAATCGAAACATCTGTGGTGTGAGCGCGTGCCACATAGCCTGGCGTTCGACGGTCTCGGTAATCCGATCATCCGCGTCGCAGCGCTTGAGCGTATCGCGCACAGGCGCTGCGAGAATACCGCCGGTCGTCGTCTCGGCCAGGTCGCGAATCATACGATCGATATCGCTCGCACGCAGGCACGGTCGCGCTGCATCGTGCACCATGACCCAGGCCTCCGGTGGCACGCGCTCACTGAGCCATTCGAGTCCGGCAAGCACCGAGTGGCAGCGCTCGGGCCCGCCCTGAACCGCGACCACTTTGCTCGGCAGGCGGTCGCTGAGCGCTGCAAAGCGCAGGTCGCCGTCGGCGATTGCGACGACGATCCGCTCGATTCGAGGATGTGCGGCCAGCCTGGTGAGCGTATGTTCGAGCACGCTTCGTCCATTGAGCAAAAGGTACTGTTTCGGTATGCCGCCGCCCATGCGGAGACCCTGCCCCGCGGCGGGTACGACTGCGCACACGGTGGCGTCGCTCATGTTTCTACCTGCATCGTGATCACTCTGTCACACCTTCGGCCGACTCCACATGCGCCGGGTCGACGAGCCGGAAAAACACCTCACCGTCTTTGATCATGCCCATTTCGCTGCGTGCACGCTCCTCGATTGCTTCGAGGCCCTGCTTGAGATCCATGACTTCCGCATGGAGTGCTCGATTGCGATCCTGCAGGTTGGCGATTTCGTCGCGCTGCGCCTCGACCGCTTGCGCGAGCTTATTCACGTCTCGTATACCCCCTCGCCCGAACCAAAGCGAATATTGCAGATAGATCGTAACCAGCAGGAGAATCGCGATGACGACGCGCACAACCGCCCGACTCTCAGACGTTCCTCGATAAGGCGCGTACCGTGCAAGGTTGTGAATAATACCTTCGTGCCACTCTTCACTTTCCTTTCAAGCTGTCAAACGCTTTGCGCCCGGGATAAATCGCGCGCGCTCCCAGCAAGTTTTCGATCACCAGCAAGCGGTTATATTTCGCAACGCGATCGGAACGCGACATCGACCCTGTTTTGATCTGGCCGGTGCAGTAAGCCACGGCGATGTCCGCGATCGTGGTGTCTTCGGTTTCACCCGAACGATGCGACACGACCGTCGTGTAACCGGCGGATTTTGCCAACTCGATCGCGGCGAAGGTTTCGGTCAAGGTTCCAATTTGATTAACCTTGATGAGGATGGAATTGGCGACCCCGGTGTCGATACCGCGCTGCAATGTTTCGACGTTGGTGACGAATAGATCGTCGCCCACCAGTTGGACTTGCGACCCGAGAGCCTCGGTTAAGTGCTGCCATCCTTCCCAGTCGTTCTGGTCCATCCCGTCTTCGATCGAGACGATCGGATAGCGTTCGATCCATGCCGCGAACATCTCGACCATGGCCCTGCTGTCGAGCACGCGGTTTTCCGATGCGAGCCGGTATTCGCCATCCACGTAGAATTCTGAGCTCGCGACGTCGAGACCGAGCATGATATCGCCGCCAGCGCGATAACCAGCTTTGTCGATCGCCCGCATGATGAGATCCAGGGCCGCCTCATTCGACGCAAGATTCGGCGCGAAACCACCCTCGTCGCCGACCGCGGTGCTCGCGCCATCGGCGTTGAGAAGCGCCTTCAGTGCGTGAAACACCTCGGCCCCGAAGCGCACCCCCTCACGGAAACTCGGCGCACCGAGCGGCAGAATCATGAATTCCTGGAGGTCGACGTTATTGTTGGCGTGTGCGCCACCGTTGATCACGTTCATCATTGGCACGGGCAGTATGTACTCG
Source organism: Gammaproteobacteria bacterium (assembly GCA_963662545.2). Classification (GTDB taxonomy): domain Bacteria; phylum Pseudomonadota; class Gammaproteobacteria; genus JAYYZW01. The sequence continues at coordinate 166,176 of CAXXLL010000002.1, read as the reverse complement.
TCGCGTTCTTTCAGTGATTCAAACAGGGGGCGGCCACTTTCAGTAGCGGCCGCATGCGCCGCCGCCATCGAAACTGCCAGCATAGCGTTGGCACCGAGTGTAGCTTTGTTGGCCGTGCCGTCGAGCGCGATCATTTTTTGATCGAGCGCTTCCTGATCCGCGACTTCCCGGCCGATCAATGCGGCGGCGATCGGACCGTTGACGTTTGCAACGGCCTTGGTAACGCCTTTGCCTAGATAACGGGAAGGATCGCCGTCCCGCATTTCGAGCGCTTCACGTTCGCCGGTGGACGCGCCCGACGGTACAGCAGCGGCACCCGAGTGACCACGCGTCGTCGTCACCTCTGCCCGTACAGTCGGATTGCCGCGCGAATCGATGAATTCAAGTGCGGATATACTCGCGATCCTGCTCATGGTTGATTATCTTTCCACGCCCAACCCGTCAGGCATTGGCGGCACCGCCCTGCTTGACGGTCTCGTCAATAGCTTTCAGTGTTGTCAGTAAGGATTTCATCGAAGCCAAGGGCCAGGAGTTGGCGCCGTCGCTGAGCGCCTGGTCGGGCGCAGGATGCGTTTCCATGAACAATCCCGAGATCCCGACCGCGACTGCGGCACGGGCCAGCGTCGGCACGAACTCGCGCTGTCCGCCGGATACGGTGCCCTGCCCGCCCGGAACTTGGACCGAATGCGTTGCATCGAAGACCACCGGACATTGCGTGTCGCGCATAATCACGAGTGAGCGCATGTCCGAGACGAGGTAGTTGTAACCGAAGGAGGTCCCGCGTTCGCACACCAGGATAGACTCGTTGCCTACCGCCCGTGCTTTGTCTACGACGTGCTGCATGTCCCACGGCGCGAGGAATTGCGCCTTTTTGATATTAACCGGCTTTCCCTGCCGCGCGACGTTCTGAATGAAGTTGGTCTGGCGGCACAGGAATGCCGGTGTTTGCAATACATCGACGACATCCGCTACCTCGTCCAGCGGAGAATCCTCGTGCACATCGGTCAGCACCGGGACTCCGATTTCCTCGCGCACCCGGCCGAGTATCCGCAGGCCCTCCTCGATGCCGAGTCCGCGGAAACTGGTGTGCGATGTGCGATTGGCTTTGTCGTAAGAAGCCTTGAAGACGAAGGGAATGCCGAGCTCAGAGGTGATTGCCTGCAGAGCCGCAGCCGTTTCGAGGGCCATGGCCTCGTTTTCGACAATGCATGGTCCGGCGATTAGGAAAAAGGCTTTAGACGGACCGACCTCATAGTCACACAGTCGCATCGCTGACCTCGGGCGACCGGCGCGCCTGATGCTCGAGCGCGGCGTTCAGAAAAGCCGTGAACATCGGATGACCGTCCCGGGGTGTCGAGGTAAATTCTGGATGGAATTGACATCCGACAAACCAGGGATGGTCTGGGATTTCAATGATCTCAACCAGATTACCGTCCATCGAGCGGCCCGCAATACGTAAACCGGCACCCTCGAGTTCCATCATGTAGGTATTGTTGAACTCATAGCGGTGCCGATGCCGTTCGTCGATGAGATCGGTGCCGTAAGCACGTGCCACGAAACTGCCGGGCGCAAGTTTGCACTGCTGACCGCCCAGGCGCATGGTGCCGCCGATATCACTGTCCGACGAGCGTACCTCGACGATACCGTCGGCGTCCTTCCATTCGGTGATCAGCGCGATTACCGGATGCGGGGTGTGCGGGTCGAATTCGGTGCTGTGGGCCTGCTCGAGCTGCGCCCCGTGGCGCGCGAATTCGACTACAGCGACCTGCATGCCAAGGCATATCCCCAGATAGGGCACGCGCTTTTCCCGGGCATACTGCACCGCCAAAATCTTACCTTCGATACCACGTTCGCCGAAACCGCCGGGCACCAGGATCGCATGCATATTGGCCAGAACGCCGACGCCGTCGGCCTGCAGCCGCTCAGAATCAACATAGTGAATATCCACGCGAGTACGGGTGTGAATGCCCGCATGGATGAGCGCCTCTGACAGCGATTTGTAGGATTCCGTCAGATCGACGTACTTGCCGACCATTGCTATTTCGACCTCGCCCTGGGAGCTTTCCAAAGCATTGACCACGTCGTGCCACTCGGACAGATCGGCCTCGGGTACGCTCAAGCCGAGTTTTTCGACCACGATTTCGTCCAGGCCTTGTTCGTGCAGCAGAATCGGGATCTTGTAGATCGTGTCCGCGTCAGCGGCGGTGATGACAGCGCGTTCCTCGACGTTCGTAAACAGGGCGATCTTGCGGCGCTGGGACGGCGGTACCGGACGGTCGGCGCGGCACAGCAGAATGTCCGGTTGTATACCGATCGAGCGAAGTTCCTTGACTGAGTGTTGCGTCGGCTTGGTCTTCATTTCGCCCGCAGAGTGGATGAACGGCACCAGGGTCAGATGGATATACAGGCAACTCGAAGCACCGAGTTCGACCCGCATCTGGCGGATGGCTTCAAGAAACGGCAGCGATTCGATATCGCCCACCGTTCCGCCGATCTCGACCATCGCGACTTCCGCACCGCCCGCACCTTGTTTGATGCAGCGGATGATTTCATCGGTGATGTGCGGGATTACCTGAACCGTCGCGCCGAGATATTCTCCCTGCCGTTCTTTGCGTATGACGTTGGCGTAAATACGGCCGGTGGTGTAATTGCTTCTCGCCGAGGTACGGCAGCGAACGAAGCGTTCGTAATGTCCCAGATCAAGATCGGTTTCCGCGCCGTCCTCGGTGACGAAGACTTCGCCGTGCTGAAAGGGGCTCATCGTACCTGGATCGACGTTAATGTACGGATCCAGTTTCACCATGGAAATCTCGAGCCCGCGAGCCTCGAGAATAGCGCCAAGAGACGCGGATGCGATGCCTTTGCCTAGTGAGGACACGACGCCGCCGGTAACGAAGATATAACGCGTCATGCAGTATTTTATGTGCTTCCAGGTGCCGGGTTCAGGCCTCGACCGCGGCCGAACGTGCGCCGATGAAATTACCAGAAGACTCGCCGATTCTCAATGGGAACGAACGTTCATGCGCTATCTCAGCGCCGAAATTCGTAGGCGGGCTCAACTTCCTCCCTACGCAGCACACTGAAGGTGCGACAACTCATCGGCGCTGAGGGCCGCCTCACGTAGAGTGCGTCCGCGCCCTCGCTCAGCAACAACCCGCGCGCGTCAAACAGGTTCGCCTGCAGATGAATGGGGGCGCGCTCGTATCGCTCGGCCGGGATCGCGAGGAGATCGACGTCTTCGTCCGGTTGCGATTCGACGTGGCGCGCCAGATCTAAGGCCTGCAACAGGAGCGGACGCTCGACTTCCGAATTGATGATAAACTCGCGCGCGCCGTCCTGACCGACTTGCTCGGAGCCGCAAGCGCGCGACCTTGGATCGTTTTCAATCATCGCGAGAATAACCCATGTCGGACATTGAAATCGCACAACAGGCGGTCAAAAAGCCGATTGTCGATCTCGTTCGCGAGCGTTTCGGCATTGCGCCGGAACACCTCGTGCCCTACGGTCATTACAAGGCCAAACTGGCGCTCGATTACATCCACAGTCTCGATACCGCCGACGACGGCAAACTCATTCTGGTTACCGCAGTCAGCCCGACCCCGGCCGGCGAGGGCAAGACAACGACCACCGTCGGTCTCGGTGACGCCATGAACCGGATCGGCAAGACCACCATCATGTGCTTGCGGGAACCCTCGCTCGGACCCTGTTTCGGCATCAAGGGCGGGGCCGCCGGCGGCGGTTATGCCCAGGTGGTGCCAATGGAAGACATCAATCTGCACTTTACCGGCGATTTCCACGCCATCGGGGCCGCCCACAACCTGCTCGCGGCCATGCTCGACAACCATATCCACCACGGCGACACGCTAGACATTGATCCGCGTCTCATCAAATTCAAACGCGTAGTCGACATGAATGACCGCGCGCTGCGCAACACCATTATCGCTCTCGGCGGCACCGCCAACGGCGTTCCACGCGAAGACGGATTCGACATCACCGTTGCTTCCGAAGTCATGGCCATATTCTGCCTGGCAAGCTCACTGGAGGATCTCAAATCCCGCCTCGGGCGAATCGTCGTGGCCTATACACGCCGCGACCGACGGCCCGTGACCGCAGCCGATCTCAAGGCCCACGGCGCCATGGCGGCGCTACTAAAAGACGCGATCAACCCGAATATCGTGCAGACGCTCGAGAACAACCTGGCCTTAGTGCACGGCGGTCCGTTCGCGAATATCGCGCACGGATGTAATTCGGTGATCGCGACTCGCACGGCGCTCAAACTCGCGGATTACGTCGTCACCGAGGCCGGATTCGGCGCCGATCTGGGGGCCGAGAAGTTCATCGACATCAAGTGCCGCATGGCGGGCCTCAAACCGCGGGCGGTGGTGCTAGTGGCGACCGTTCGCGCGCTCAAGTACCACGGGGGCATGGCCGTGGATCAATTGAACAATGAAAATCTCGATGCATTGAACGCTGGCTGCGTGAATCTCGAACGCCATATGAACAACATCAGGCAGCATTTTGGACTGCCGTGCATCGTCAGCATCAATCATTTCACGCACGACAGCGACGCGGAAATTACTCTGCTCCTCGACCGTGTGCACTCGCTTGGCGGCAAAGCGGTCGTCGCTCGCCACTGGGCCGAAGGCGGTGCGGGCGCTGAGGATCTGGCCCGGGCAGTGAGTGAAATCGTCGATGCAAACGGTGTCGCCCACCGCTACGTCTACGATGCAAAAGACCCTCTGTGGGACAAGATCCGCGCAGTGTCGACGAAGATCTACGGCGCCTCGGATATTTATGCCACACTCAAACTGCGCCGGGAGATCGAGGAACTCGATGCGGTCTACGGTGATTTCCCCGTGTGCATGGCGAAAACTCAGATGTCGTTCTCGACCGATCCCGGAGTACGCGGTGCGCCCAGCGGCCATACGGTAGAGATCACCGAGATACGCGTCGCCGCCGGCGCGGGTTTCGTCATTGCCATCGCGGGTAACATGATGACGATGCCGGGTCTGCCGCGTACACCCGCAGCGGAAAAAATCGACGTCGATCCCGACGGGCGGATAGTCGGGCTATTTTAGAGAACCGGGCAGTTCTCACGGCGCCAGTTCGATGGTGCCGTTGACTGTGACCTCGATTCAACTCCCTGCATTTTTATTGAAGGTATGAACCCAATGTCGCGCGCTTTGCATCACGATTCTCGTATTAGCTGCCACGCCTGCTCGACATGCCTCTGCTCGGTATACGTTTGGCCAATACAGAATCTCAGACAGTAACGGCCGTTGATCACGGTGTGTGTCAGGAACATTCGCCCACTCTCGTTCAGCCGACGTAATAGGGATTGGTTGTCTTCGTCGCTGCCGTGTCTACGAAAGCAAACGAGGTTGAGTGAGCGCCGCACCGCGAGTTCGTACTCCGGATCATCCGCTATCCACTGCTCGAATCGTTCAGCGAGGCCGACATGATGTCGTACAAAATCTTGCAATCCGATAACACCGTAAGAACGGATCACGAACCAGAGTTTCATTGCGCGAAACCGCCGGCCGAGCGGAATATGCCAATCGCGATAGTCGATGGCATTGCCACGCTCGCTCGCTTCGTTGCGCAAGTATTCGGGCATCACCGTAAGCGCGCGGATCAAAGGCTCTCGATCCGCGACATAGAAGCAGTCGCAATCGAAATTGGTGAGCATCCATTTGTGCGGATTGAAACAGTAGCTGTCTGCCAGTTCGATACCGGAATGAATGTAACGGTATTCCGGACACAGCGCCGCAGTGCCGGCCATCGCCGCATCGACGTGTAGCCACAGATCCTGCTCAGTACAGATGGCGCCAATTTCCGCGACCGGATCGATAGCAAGCGAAGAGGTTGTTCCCACGGTCGCGCAGACGAAGAAAGGACGAAATCCGGTCTCCCGGTCACGCGCGATCGTTTGCAAAAGAACAGCCGGATCCATGGCGAGTTCGGCATTGGTCGCGATCTTCCTCAGGTTCTCGTGACCGAGGCCCGAGATGCTCATTGCCTTTTCCATCGAGGAATGCGTTTCTTCCGAGCAATAAGCGATCAGATTCACCGGCGTACCGCGCTCACGCGCGGTAAAGACCGAAGCCTGCTCGCGGGCCGCGAGCAGCGCGCAAAGCGTTGCGCTCGAAGCCGTATCCTGAATGACCCCGCCGCCGCGCTGAGTCGTGGATTTGAACTTCCCCGGCAAACCGAGCATGTCGACCAGCCAATCGAGGACATGGGTCTCAATTTCAGTACACGCCGGGCTCGTTTGCCACAACATTCCCTGTACGCCCAGCCCCGAACTGACGAGATCGCCGAGCACGGACGGCGGTGAGGTATTGGCGGGAAAGTAGCCGAAAAAGTTCGGCGATTGCCAATGCATGAGGCCGGGGATCACGACGCGTTCGAGATCCGCCATGATTGCATCAAACGATTCGCCTTGCGCCGGTGGCGCTATCGGAAGCCGCCCACGGATATCACCCGGGTGGACATCCGGTTGTACCGGAAAGGATTCTACGCGTTCGTAATACTCCGCCAACCAATCGATAACCGCGTGGCCCGCGCGACGAAACTCCTCGGCCGACATGTGTTTCGGCGCATCAGCCACCCTGGCAGAAGGTTTCGAAGAGACGGGGATTTACGCTAACCGGCTAGAGATTACTCAAAATATTCTCGGCGGAACTTTCCTTGACGTCGGTTGCCGCGGCTTCGCAGTGGACCTGCGTCGCGACGCCGTTTTCGACCACAATTGCAAAACGTTGTCCGCGTATACCCATCCCGAATCCCGTCGCGTCCAGATCGAGTCCGAGCGCCTTGGTGTATTCCGCATTGCCGTCCGCGAGCAACATGACGTCGTCGCCGGCATTTTGATTCTTACCCCAGGCGTCCATCACGAACACATCGTTCACCGCGAGACAGGCGATAGTATCCACGCCCTTGCCCTTGATCGCGCCGGCCTGTTTGATGAATCCCGGTAAATGCGTCGAAGAACACGCCGGAGTAAACGCACCCGGCACTGAAAAGAGCACGACTTTCTTGCCGCCGAACAAGTCAGCCGTCGAAACGGCGCCTGGTCCTTCGGCGGTCATCATTCCAAAAGCGCCTTCCGGCATTTTGTCGCCTACTTGAATTGTCACTGCTACCTCCGCATGGTTCGGCCTCGTTGGGGAAGGCCATTGTGCCATCGGACCGCAGACGATGGTAGGAGAATTCGCGCGCTAGAGAATTTGGATTAATTTACCCGATCCGGCGGCTCACGGCCCGCGAAGAATGCCTCTAGATTTTCGACCACTCGCATACCCATCGCGATGCGCGTTTCGCGCGACGCGCTGCCGAGATGAGGCAGAAGCACGACCTTGTCCATCGACTTGAGTCCGGCGGGCACTTCCGGCTCGCCTTCGTAAACGTCGAGCGCGGCACCGGCGATGCTTCCGGCCTTCAGAGCCGCGATTAAAGCGCCGTGGTCGACGACTTCACCACGCGCTGTATTGATCAGAAAGGCGTGCCTGCGCACGAGCGCGATACGTTCTTCGTTAAACAAATGGCGCGTTACTCCGCCCCCCGGGCAATGCAAGGATATAAAATCGGCAGCGACGATCAAATCTTCGAGGCTATCGACGCTGCAGGCGCCAAGGGCTTCGCTCACCTCCGGCGGCGGCGGGTGTGGCGTATGGTAGATGACCCGCATGCCGAAACCCGAATGCGCGCGCAGAGCGACCGCGCGGCCGATGCGGCCAAAGCCGACCAGGCCAAGCGTTTTGCCGCTGACCCGGGTGCCCATCATGTGGGTCGGGCGCCAGCCGCGCCATGCACCCGCGCGTAGTTCTCGCTCCCCTTCACCGGCCCGGCGCGCCACCATAAGCATCAGCATTATCGCGAGATCGGCGGTGCAGTCGGTCAGCACATCCGGCGTATTGGTGACAATAATCCGCCGCTCGCGGGCCATTTCCAGATCGATATGGCTGATTCCGGCGCCAAAATTAGCAATGACGCGGACGCGAGGATCGGCCGCCTGGAAAACGTTTGCGGACAGCGAATCGGACACGGTCGGACAAACAGCATCGGCACGCTTGAATGCTTCTGCAAGCACTTCGTCGGACATCGGCGTATCGCTGGGATTGAGCACGGCGTCGAAGCGGCCGTTTAATTCCCTTTCAACCGCCGCCGGCCAGCGCCGGGTAACGATGACTCTCGGTTTAGTCACTCGTCGAGAAGGTCACCGTTGCACGTCGTCGTTCCGCGCTACGCGATCCCGCCGAGGACCTGGTGGAAGTCCGCGATCAAGTCGACACCGTCTTCGATGTATCAACGGATCAGGCGTCGAGGGATACCTCGCCGGCAGTAAAAAGGTCCTGCAGCGAATCGTCTTCCTCGTCGCGCCGCAGCTTGGCCTCGTCCGATCGCAACGTGCTGACGTGGCGCAGATAGACCTCACTGACGTCCCCGGTAATGTACTCGCCGCTGAAACAAGACTGCTCGAAAGCCGTGATCTCGGGATTGCCGCGGCGCGCAGCGTCCACCAGCGCTTCGAGGTCTTGATAAATCAAACCGTCGGCACCTATTAATTCGCACACTTCTTCCGTAGTCCGATTGTGAGCGATCAACTCCTCGCTGGTCGGCATGTCGATTCCATAGACATTGGGAAAGCGCACCGGCGGCGCCGCCGAGGCAAAGTAGACCTTACGCGCCCCCGCCTCCCTGGCCATTTCGATAATCTGCAAGGAAGTCGTTCCACGCACGATCGAATCATCCACCAGCAGCACGTTCTTGCCGTCAAACTCGAGACCGATGGCGTTCAGCTTCTGCCGCACCGACTTACGCCGGGCTGCTTGCCCCGGCATGATGAATGTCCGCGGGATATATCGATTTTTGATGAATCCTTCGCGATATTTAAGGTCAAGAGAATTCGCGAGCTCCACCGCTGCCGTGCGCGCCGTATCCGGGATCGGAATAACGACGTCGATTTCGTGGTGGCTCCAATCGCGGCTTATCTTTTCAGCGAGGGCTTCACCCATGCGCATCCTGGCCTTGTGTACCGAAATACCGTCGATGATTGAATCCGGTCGTGCCAGGTAGACGTGCTCGAAGATACAGGGTGCATAGTGTGTAGCGGCCGCGTAAAGGTGCGTATGAACCTCGCCTTCCTTACTGATGAAAATAACTTCTCCGGGAGCGAGATCGCGAATCAACTCGAAGCCCAGAGCGTCGATCGCAACGCTTTCCGAGGATACGATGTAATCCATCCCTTTTGCGGTTTCACGTTTACCGAATACGATCGGGCGGATCCCGTAAGGATCGCGAAACGCGACAATTCCCACACCGGTGATCATGGCCACCGCGGAATAACCGCCCGAACATCGTTCATGGACGCGGTCGATCGCGCTAAAAATATCATCCGGTCCGATCCGGAACTTGCCGAAGCTTTGAAGTTCGTGGGCGAAGACGTTCAGCAGGACTTCCGAGTCCGACTCGGTGTTGATGTGCCGCAGATCATCCTCGAACAATTCCTGTTTGAGGTGATCGGAATTCGTCAGATTGCCATTGTGAGCGAGCGTGATGCCGTAAGGTGAGTTGACGTAAAAGGGCTGCGCCTCCGCGTTAGACGACAAGCCAGCAGTCGGATATCTGACGTGCCCGATGCCCATGCGCCCGCGCAGGTTGACCATGTGGCGCGTACGAAAGACATCGCGCACCAATCCGTTCGACTTTCGCAAATACAGTCGGCTTTCCTCGTAAGTGGCGATGCCCGCAGCGTCCTGTCCGCGGTGTTGTAATACGGTCAGGCCGTCGTAGATCATCTGGTTGACCGCGGATTTCGCGACGATTCCGATGATTCCGCACATAGTGTTCTGCTCGAGTCAGTAACTGAAGTGTTTGGACAGATCGGGCGGCATATAGTCGACGATTTGCAATGCCGCAGTTTCGAACGGCGCAATGACCTGCGATTGCTGCCACCAGGGTGCGCCAGGAATTTGTGTCAGTCCAGCGATCAGTACGACGACTGCCACGATAGCCACACCCCTGAGTAGGCCGAATATGCCGCCCAGCATACGGTCGGTGCCGGACAGGCCCGTTTTTTCAATCAGGCGACCGATCATAGTGTTCACGAGGCCGCTCAATACGAGCGCCACGACAAGCACGCCGATGAAAGCGAGAATGGTGCGCGCCGTAGGGATTGAGAGATAGCTTTCAAGTAAGGTTGCAACCTGTGGTGCAAACGTAGCTGCCGCCCAGAAAGAGACGATCCATGCCACGAGTGAGAGGATCTCACGGACGAATCCCCTGAATAAACTGATCACAGTGGAGACCAGGATGATACTGATGATGATGATATCCGCCCAGTTCATAGAAAGGCCGGCGCGCGTCGGAAAAACGAGTGTAGCAGAGAGGTGATGTCACCTGAAGACACCTCGTCGAGCAGCCTATCGACGGCGGTATCATTGGTAGCGCAATAACATCCCCTTGAGCGTAAATTGGTCCTCGAGCCGCGCGCGCAGGCGCTCTGCATCCTCTCTTCGGATTTCCGGTCCAACGCGCACCTTGAATACGGCGCCATCCTGTTCCATGCGTCTCTCCAGATACGCGGGAAACCCCTCCGCGCGGAGCTTTTCGATCAGCCGTTTAGCATTCTCGCTATTGGAAAAACTTCCGAGTTGTACCGACCATGCGACGACGCCGGTCCTGGGCGCCGCTTCGCGGTTGTCATAAGGCCCGGGCGCGCTTTCGTCGATGATAGTCGAAGCTTGAGATCGCGGTGAAGGTTCGAGAGTCGCGGGAACACGCCTGGACGTTTCCCGCTCGGGTATCCGAACTGTAGCGGCAGCGTCCGCCTTCAGTTTCGCTATTTTCTCTTCACTCAAGGGAATAACGCGTGAAGAGAAATCGCGATCCGGCATCGGTGGTATACCGGTAATGTCAGGAATAGTGGTATCGAGTGCCCCGTTATCCAGGAAAATGGGGATGAATACGACGCCGAATGCGACGAGCACGGCGGCGCCGACGACTCTTTGCTTGAGCTGACGGTCCATTAACCGACCGACTCGCGTTCGCCGTGAACTAGTTTCATGAGCGCACCAACGGTTAAGAACGAGCCGAGTATGAGTATGCGATCGCTAGAATCGGCTCCGGCAATAATCGAAGTGTGTGCATCGTGAACTGACTGATAGCAGGCACAATCCCCTTTCCGAACCAGCTGATGGAAGCTCCGGCGCAACACTTCAGCTTTTGCACCCATGGATCCGGGAAGCGAAGCAAAATGCCAGGTATCGGCCACGTGCAGCAGACGCCTTAGGTATTCCACGTGATTCTTGGTATTGAGCATACCGATTAAAGCATGCGTACGTGCCGGTCGAGGCAACGCACCTATTGTCGCGACAAAAGTTTCCACCGCCTGCGGGTTGTGCGCGACATCCATTATGTACTCGAAAGCGCCGAGAACGCGATGAAACCTGCCGTGCAAAACCACGTGTTCGAGACCGCGGTGAATATGAGTCGCCGGGACGGGATGGCGATGCTGCATTGCGTCGATGACCTTCAGGGCGCCGGCCGCGTTCCGTAACTGGTGCTTCCCAGCGAGCGCCGGTAGCGGCAGACCGGACAGCACCGTCGGTCCGGACCACCAGGTCCATGACGTCTCTTCGTCTTCGAATGCGTAGTCGACGCCCAGCAATTCGGCCTTCGCGCCGATGGTTTCCGCAGTCGCCAAGATAGACTCTGGTGCCTCATTATCCGAACAGATGACGGGTCGTCCAGGACGCATAATTCCGGCTTTCTCGATCGCAATTTCCTCGCGCGACGATCCCAACCAGTCCTCGTGATCGAGACCGATCGCGGCGATCAACGCGACATCCGAGTCGACGATATTGACCGCATCGAGACGCCCGCCAAGACCGACTTCGAGGATCGCGATATCCAGGAATGACTGCTCGAATATCTTGAGCGCCGCCAGGGTGCCAAACTCGAAGTACGTCAGGGGTACCCCGCGGCGGGTACTTTCGACGCTCTCTAAGGCGGCGCATATTGTCGCATCTTCTGTTTCGACGCCATCTATGCATATGCGTTCGTTGTAGCGTACGAGGTGCGGTGAGGTATAGGTACCGACCCGATAACCCGCATCCCGCCAGACGCTCTCCAGCAGAGCAACGCTCGATCCCTTACCATTAGTCCCGGCGACCGTAATCACGGTAGGCGCTGGTTTTCCCAGACCGAGATTCGCGGCGACTTCCCTGCAGCGCTCGAGTCCCAGCTCGATGTGCACGCCGTGCCCTGCTTCGAGCCAGGCAAGCCAGGCTGCCAGCGAGTCGAACCTGCCGGACATATCGGTGGGATCGAGGGCAATCAAACCTTCTGTTCTGGCAACCATCACTCGGTGTCCGTCGTTGCCGATGGCGGGACCGCATCCGCAGTCGTCTGTTGCACTTCGGCATCGCTTTGTTCGACGGCCTGGTGGTGGCTCAGAATAGAAAGTATTGACGCGATCGTTGCCTTGAGTTCACGGCGGTCAACCATCATATCGACGGCACCGTGTTCAAGCAGAAACTCGCTGCGTTGAAACCCCTCCGGCAATATTTCGCCGACGGTTTGCTCGATGACCCGCGGTCCTGCGAACCCGATCAGGGCGGCGGGCTCGGCAATGATGAGGTCGCCAAGCGTTCCTACACTCGCGGACACGCCGCCGGTCGTCGGATCGGTCAGGACCGTGATATAAGCGAGGCGATGCTCCTTCAATTCCGCGATCGCCGCGCTGGTCTTCGCCATCTGCATCAGTGAAACGATCGCTTCCTGCATCCTCGCCCCGCCGCTCGCGCAAAAACAGACCAGCGGGAGGCGTGCCTCGATACAGCGCCGAACCGCGCGAACAAAACGTTCGCCGACGACCGAACCCATCGATCCGCCCATGAATTTGAATTCGAATGCGCAAACCACCAGCGGCAATCCGTTGACGCGGCCTTCCATGACGATCAAGGCGTCGCGCTCACCAGTTGCCTTTTGCGCCGCAGCGATTCGATCACGGTAACGCTTAGTGTCTTTGAATTTGAGGAAATCTACCGGTTCCAATTCGATCGCCAGTTCTTTACCGCTGCCGGGATCCAGAAACTTTTCGAGGCGTTGCCGCGCACCGACACGCAGGTGGTAACCGCACTTGATGCAGACTTCCAGGTTGCGCTCGAGTTCGGCCCGGTAAAGTACCGCTTTGCACTCGGGACAACTAGTCCATAATCCCTCCGGGATGGAGCGCTTGGCCTTGCCTTCGGTGCGTATTCTCGTCGGCAGGAGCTTTTTGAACCAGTTCAAGGCTGAATTCCTATCATGCGGCGGTTTGGGCGTCGATCGCCTGCCGCAACTCGCTCACAAATCGTTCCAAATCTGCGGCACCAGCACCGACATTGTCGATTAATTCCACGAGCGCGCTGCCCACGATAACGGCATCAGCCACGGTCGATGCCCGCGCCGCCGCCGCGGGTGTTTTAATGCCGAACCCCAGACCAACAGGAAGACCAGCCATCGCGCTCGTAGCGGCGATTCTCGCATTGATCGCATCAATGTCGATTTCCTTGTCGCCGGTCACGCCTTTGACGGCGACGAAATACACGAATCCCGAGGCGAGCTGGCAGATGTTACGAATGCGCTCGACTTGGGAATTCGGTGCAACGAGAAATATTTGATCGAGTCCGGCGCTTTCGAGATGACCGTGAAATTCCAGCGCTTCTTCGGGCGGCATATCAACTACCAAAACACCGTCCACCCCGGCTCTAACGGCCCGTTTTGCAAAGGTTTCAGCCCCAATATGCTCGAACGGATTGAGATATCCCATCAGCACGACCGGCGTCTTCCCGTCGGTCCTGCGAAATTCCGTAACGCAATCGAGCACGTCACCGAGCGAAACTCCGGCCTTGACAGCCCTCTCACTGGCACGTTGAATCACTGGCCCGTCCGCCATCGGATCGGAAAATGGGACGCCCAGTTCGATGATATCCGCACCGCCCCGGACTAGCGTGTGCATGAGGCCGGGGGTTTCTTTCACACTCGGATCGCCGGCCGTAATAAAGGTGACCAGGCCCTTTCGATCTGCCGATCTGAGTACGCCAAATTGCTTCGCTATCCGTCTCATCGTATCGCTTTCGATCGCATTCCGACGCGCCGCCAATGGTTAGTAGGCTGTTGAAAAACGATAGGAAATCGGTTTTCAACTCCCAATTAAAGTGTAATGCCGTCGATGTCCGCAACGGTTTGAATGTCCTTGTCGCCGCGACCCGACAGATTCACGACGATGAACTCATCCGTCTGCATTCTCCGCGCCAGTCCTTCGGCGTATGCCAGCGCGTGGCTCGATTCCAAGGCCGGCATGATGCCCTCGAGCAGGGTCACGCGCCTGAATGCCGCGAGCGCCTCCTCGTCTGTGACACTGACGTAGCGCGCTCTTCCCTCATCCTTGAGCCACGCATGTTCCGGCCCGACTCCCGGATAATCAAGCCCTGCGGATATCGAATGAGTCAATTCGATCTGTCCGCACTCATCCTGCATCAGGTAAGTACGGTTGCCATGCAGCACACCAGGTCTGCCGGCGCTCAGCGGGGCTGCGTGGCGCCCGCTCTCGAGCCCGTCTCCGCCGGCCTCGACGCCCCAAAACTGCACTGCGGCGTCGTTGATGAACGGGTAGAACATGCCGATCGCATTCGATCCGCCGCCGACGCAAGCAACCAGTGCGTCCGGTAAGCGGCCTTCCAAGTCGAGACATTGTGCACGTGTTTCGCGACCGATGACGGTTTGGAAGTCGCGGACCATCGCCGGATAGGGATGCGGCCCGGCAACCGTACCGATAATGTAGAACGTATCGTCGACATGGCTAACCCAATCGCGCATCGCTTCGTTGAGAGCGTCCTTCAAAGTGCGTGATCCGGAATCCACCGCGACGACCTCTGCACCTAGTAATTTCATGCGGAAGACGTTGGTCGACTGCCGTTGAATGTCCTCTGAACCCATGTAAACACAGCAACTCATGTGGAGGCGCGCCGCGACGGTTGCCGTCGCAACACCGTGCTGCCCGGCACCCGTCTCGGCGATGACCCGCGGTTTGCCCATGCGCCGTGCAAGCAGAGCCTGGCCGATGGTATTGTTGATCTTATGCGCGCCGGTATGATTCAAATCTTCGCGTTTTAAATAGATGCGGGCCCCGCCAACTTCATGCGACCACCGTTTGGCGAAATACAGCGGAGACGGCCGTCCGACGTAACACCGTAAATCCTCGTCAAGTTCGCGCAGGAATTCTTCGTCGCACAAATAGCGATGGTATGCCGCCTCGAGTTCCGCCAGCGGTTGCATCAGTGTCTCGGCGACAAATCGCCCACCGTAGGGGCCGAAGTGTCCGTTGGCGTCGGGCCAGGACGTCTCCTCCCCCGGCCCCATTTTCACGATCGCGTCGAGCTCAGCGGTCAACACGCCTCGCCTCGATAATAAATTTCTCCATTTTAACGGGGTCCTTGATTCCTTTTGACGATTCGATTCCGCCGCTCACGTCGACGCCATAGGGCGCCGCGATCCGAATGGCTTCACAGACGTTCTCCGGCGTCAGACCCCCGGCGAGGATCACCGGACGCGTCAGGTTACGCGGAATGACGCGCCAGTCGAAACACTGGCCGGTACCGCCGTATACCGCGGCGTCGTGCGCATCAAGGAAAATGGCGCTGGCATGAGCATAGCGCGCCGCCTCTGCTTCGATATCCATCTCCGCGCTGACTCGAATCGCTTTCATCCAGGGTTTGGATCCAGATTCACACTGAACCGGCGTTTCGTCGCCATGGTACTGCACCAAATCGATTCCCGTTTCACTGACGACGCTCTCCACTCTGTGTTTTTCGCTGTTGACAAACAAACCCACCTTGCAAACGAAAGGCGGTAATCGCCGAATAATCTCGGCTGCCGCGGCCGGATCGATGAACCGCGGACTTTTCTCATAAAATACGAACCCGATGGCATCAGCACCGAGCGTCGCCGCTGTTTCGGCATCTTCCAATCGGGTAATGCCGCAAAACTTTATTTTGACTGAAAGTGGTCTCATTTCCTCTGCGGCGATCAGACGAGGTGCGCTTTCGGGGAGCGCGGATTGTGAGGAGCGCAGTTTATACTGAATGAATGAGCTCCGGAGAACGCCGTGTAACTCAAAATCTTATACACCACGCCCGTGGCGACCATCTAAACTTCGCTGAAAACCGGTTTGAACAATCCCGGCTGGGGCAAGGCGAATTCGGCCGGGTAGTGGATCGCTGTCAGATACAATCCGTCGGGTGGCGCCGTTATACCGCCGCATTCGCGATCCCTTTTCCCGAGAACCTCCTTCGCCCATTCGGGCTCATGTTTTCCCATCCCGATTTCCATCAAGACGCCGGCAAAATTGCGCACCATATGTTGAAGAAACGCGTTGGCTTCAACCTTCAGCGACACGAGTCCACCCGACGCGTGGACCTCGAACCGATTGACCGTTCTCACCGGGTTTTTGGCTTGACACCCACTCGCCCGAAAAGAGGAAAAATCGTGCTCTCCAAGCCAGTACGCGGCGCCCTGCGCCATGCGCGCGACGTCGAGTGGCCGGTGTTCCCAGGTCAGTTTGCCGTGCCAGAGGCCCGGCCTGGTCGACCGATTACTAATGATGTAGTCATAGGTCCTGCTGATCGCGGAAAAACGAGCGTTAAACCCGTCGGATACCGGGCACGCCCACAAAATGCTGACGTCGGACGGAAGATTAACGTTGGTACCTAGCACCCACGAACGGTTGCTGCGGCGCGCCGGCGTGTCGAAATGGATCACCTGATAACTGGCGTGCACCCGGGCATCGGTTCGACCGGCACATTGAATCGAGGCGGAATGATCAGCAACGCTAGAAATCGCACGCTCTACAAGCGGCTGAACCGTGCGCTGTCCGCACTGCGTTTGCCAGCCGCTGAAATCGGAGCCGTCGTACTCGATCCCGAGAGCGATACGCATGAGAAGCTTAGGACACTTCCGCGACGAGCGCGCACCGCGGTTCGACGCACGCGACGCTGGATTGCCGATGACTAACCGGAAATTTGATCGAGCAAAGTTTTCGCTTCTGCTTTTTGCTCGTCGTTACCGTCGCTCGCAACCTCGTCCAATATTGAACGAGCACCTTCAGTATCGCCGAGTTCGATATAAGCCTTGGCGAGGTTGAGTTTGGTGTCTGCTTCATCGGTATCGCTCTGACGTTCGACATCGTCGGACATCGGCATGACAACGGTTTTCTCGCCGTCGTCGTCGAGGTCGGCCCGTGCGTCGGCATCGAGCGCGACGGTTTTCAGATGTCCATCGCCCGCGTCCTCGACGACGGCTTCGATCTCGAGATCAAGCTCGCCGCCAGACGGGTCGTCGATGGCTGCATCCAGATCCATCGCCAAATCGTCGAGCGATGCATCCTCATCGATTTCGAGTTCTCCTTCATTCTCGGATCCCACGCTCGCCATATCCAAGGTATCGTCCGCCGCGATGCCGTCCATTTCCGCAGTGCCTTCGAGCGAAAAATCGAAATCTTCGTCTTCGGCATTCAAATCACCGCCGGCGTCGAGCGCGATCTCATCGAGTTCGGACCCCTGTAGCGACATCTCTCCATCCGCCGGCGTTTCCTCGGGCGTACCCATCGTAATTTCCAGGCTCTCACCTTCCCCGTCGTCGGCGCCTGTAATATCGAGCCCATCCGACAGGTTTTCCTCGCCCATGGTGATGTCGAAATCGAGATCGCTGTCGCCAGAAACGTCTTCGCTGGCATCGGCGGTCGCGGAAATTCCGAGTTCACCGGCATCGCTCTCCGCATCCATCGTGATGTCGAAATCAAGATCGCCATCTTCTTCCGCGCCGCCGCCTTCCTGAACGGACTCGAGCGCCGATTCGAGATCGACGGTCGGCATTTCATCGCCATCGGGGCCGCTTGGAGCAGCATCGTCTTCGGCGCCAGTCACCTCGATATCAGTATCGAGCCCGCCGATATCGAACTCGAGCAGATCGTCCTCGGCGCTCACAGCTTCTGATGCAATATCTTCCATGTCGCCGGTGTCGCTCAGATCGAGAATGTCCCCGCCTTCCTCGTCCGTGTTGATTTCGAAGGCCGGCGCCACAGAATCACTGATATCGAAGTCCAATCCTGCGTCCGCTGCCTCGCCGGAATCGTCTGCCGCAGTGATATCTGTTATTTCGAGTCCGGCGTCTTCACCCGCATCGGCCGTAGCGTCGTCCACTTCCTCGTCGGCACTCAGTCTAGTCGCCGTGACGTTGAGCAAATCGTTATCTTCGACGGACGTCAGGTCTCCCGTCTTGGTTACATCCAGGAGATCGCTGGCATCCCCGCCGCTTGCTTCAATGTCAGCGTCGGCTCCGCCCGTTAGATCGAGCACATCATCATCGGTGATCACATCTGCTTCCGGTGCGCCTGCATCGGTAATGTCCAGAATTTCTTCGTCACCACCCTCCTCGTCGGTATCAGTGACGGTCAGGTCGAGCATGTCATCTGCGCCGGCGGAAGCCGTTAGATCGAGGATGCCCTCGTCTGCTTCATTGTCTTTGCCGGCAGCCAGATCGAAATCGAGACCACCGTCGTCGGCCCCGCCCGGCGCATGCGCCACGGTCTGATCGCCCGTGGCAGATTGATCTTCGTCCTCGCCGGTAATATCGACAAAGGCCTTGGCTGCATCGGTGTCCGGTGCCGGTGCCGCCGCTTCCGCACCTTCCTCGAACAAGGCGCGTTCGGGTGACATTTCGGACCACATCGCGACTGCGCTCTCCCATAGCGGATCCGCCTCACCTACGCCTTCGTGCAGACTCCTGGCAGCTTCTTCGTACGCGCTCTTGTCGTTCGAAGAGTAATAGACTTCCAGCAGGCGAAGTTTGTATTCGTGCCGATCCGGATGATCAGCGATGACTCTTTCGACCAGTTCCTGCGCCTGGTCGAACCGCTCGTATGCAAGATAGACATTCACCTCTTCGAGCGGGTCTTCTTCACTTTCTTCAGGCGCCGAAACAGCTGCTTCGGCGGCCGTAACAACCGTCGAGTCGTCCTCGACTTCCGCTTCCGCCTCGACGGTCGCGTCGGGATCGAAGTCCGCAGCCGCGTCGTCTACATCGTCCACTGAAGTGATCGCCTCGGAGGCGTCATCCTCGTCCACGGCGGTCGCCGCCGTGATCATCGGGTCTTCGGTCTCTTCAATGTCGTCGTCCATCGCCGATGCCGATACGGCAACCACTTCCGCTTCGTCGCGCCCCGAGCGCGATTTGAGCAGAAACTGCACTACGCCGACGAACAAGCCGAGAATGACCAACGCGGCGATCCCCAAAACTGTCAAGGCCCCACCGGGGACCTTTGACGCGAGCGATTCGGGAATGAGATTCGCTGGAAATCCAGGCGCGGCCGACGGCCCCGGTTCTTCCTCGATAATGCCTTCGGCCGCTTCACTGTCGACGACGGTCTGTTCGTCCGCGACGTCCGCTTCCGCCCCTATCTCTGCATCTTCCTGGGCGACATCTTCCTCGACGGCGTCTGCCGGCGCGGCCGCCATCTCTGCTTCCGGCTCGGCATCGGCGTCGACTTCGGGCTCCGTTGCCGTCTCTATCCCGATCTCCGGTTCTACCGTCGCAACCGTTTCGGGTTCGGACTCCGTCGGCTCATCGACGGCGCCGAGGTCTCCGTGTTCAACGCCCAGTTCAGCAAGCCGTGCCTGCAAGGCCGCCAGGTCTTCATCCTGGATGTTCACCTGCCGCTGCAGCAGGTCGATGATTTCTTCGGCCTCTGTCAGCTTCTCGTCCAACTCGAGATTCGCTTGCGAGGTTGCGTCCAACTCCTCACGTAGCAGCTCCGAGCCCTGATCCGTGTCCGCAGTGCCCGGGGCTGCGCCACCGTCGGTGCCTTCTGGGGCGACGAGTTCGAGGCGGGCATCGGTGCCTTCGGATTCGGTACTTGCGGCTTCGCTCAAAGCGGCAGCCGGTGCGCCAAGCGGCTGCGCCGTCGGCGCCGTGCCGATCTCTTGCCGGTAAGCTTCCCAAAGCTGATGCTGACGCTTGACCTCGGCAAATGCTTCTGCGGCTGTTACCGAGCGCATACTGGCCTCGTCGGGTAGCTGCAATATCGCGCCCCGCAACAGCCGGTTCACGTTTGCCTCGCCGAACGCTGCGGGATTGTCACGCAGTAGTGCAAGCATCATTTGCTGCACGGTAATGGACTCGTCGGGCCGATAGTTCGAAGCTATTGACCACAATGTATCGGTCGCGACCATCGGACCGATTTCACTTCCTGTGAGGTATTCCCCACTAATACTCGCCGTTGGTGCCGGCGCCTCGTCGGATTCAGGTGGCGCTTCGGCGGGGGCCGCCGGTGCGGGTTCCTCGGCACTCGGGGCCGGGGCTGGTGCTGCGCGACGTCGATTCGGATCGTAGAGGGGTGGATCCAGCAGCACAGTGTACTCGCGCAGCAGTCGGCCGCTGGACCAGTTCAGTTCCAGGAGGAAATTGAGAAACGGTTCGCGTATCGGATCTTTCGACGCAACGGAAATGAAATTGGTGTCCGCAGCAGAATCATCGATGGTGAAACGCAACTGCAACAGCACGGACGGCCGTTCGATACCGGCGCGCTCGAAATGCTCCTGTCCGGCGATCCCTATCGTCAGTGTGTCGAAATCTCCGGCCTTCGCGCCGATGATCTCGATGCGGCCCTCAAACGGTTCATTGAGGGCCGAGGTGGATTTTAGCGGCCCGAGACCCAGACCGAAGGCGAACGGGCTCGCCAAACAGCAGAATATCAGCGCAAGTGCTCGAATCCGTAGCATGAGGTCGTTCCTTAATCGATTGGCAGACGATAGAAATGCATCGGGTTGATCGCTCGCGCGAAATGTCGGGCCCTCCCACTTCTCGCAGGCATGCCTCTAGTACCTTCGAATATTCTTTATAATTGGTTGTTAACTATAGCTTATAAATGGTTTTTCACCAACATTTCCGCGATCTGGATACTATTGAGCGCGGCACCTTTTCGAACGTTGTCCGAGACCACCCAGAGGTTGATTCCGCGCGGGTATGATATGTCTTCGCGGATACGGCCGACGAAAACCTCGTCCCGGTTCGCTCCTTCGGTGACGGCGGTCGGATACCCGCCGTCTTCGTGGCGGTCTACAACGACTACGCCGGGCGCCTTCTCCAACAGCGCCCGGACTTCGCCGGCGCTGATTTTCTCGCCCGTTTCGATGTGGATGGCTTCAGAGTGCCCGTAGAAGACGGGAACCCTGACAGCGGTAGGATTTACCCGCAGCTCGGCGTCACCCAAGATCTTACGAGTCTCCCATACGATCTTCATTTCCTCGCGGGTATAGGCGTTCTCCTCAAACGTATCGATTTGCGGTAAGCAGTTGAAAGCTATCTGTTTTGGGTAAACGTTAGAACTCACTTCGCGGGCGCTCAGCAGCGCTGCACTCTGCACGGCCAATTCTTCGATCGCGTCCTTGCCGGTGCCCGAAACCGCCTGGTAGCTACACACGTTGATGCGCTCGATGCCGACCGCGTCGTAAATCGGCTTCAGCGCGACCACCAACTGGATGGTCGAACAGTTGGGATTCGCGACGATATTGCGCGACAGGTAGCCCCCCAGAGCATCCGGATTGACTTCCGGGACGACCAGCGGAATATCTTCGTCGTAGCGGAACTCTGAAGTATTGTCGATGACCACACAGCCAGCCGCCGCCGCACGCGGCGCGTGGATTTTCGACACCGAGGCGCCGGGGGAAAACAGGCCGATATCGACCTCGTCGAAGTCGAAGGAGGCGAGATCCTGAACCACCAGATTACGGCCGCCGTAGGCGACCCTGGAACCGGCAGAACGGGCGCTCGCGACGGCGTAGACCTCGCTGACCGGAAATGCGCGCTCAGCCAGGATCGAGAGCATCGTTTCGCCGACCGCTCCGGTGGCGCCGACGACCGCGACCTTGAAACTTTTCGTCATCTCTCTCACCCTTTTTTGGGATCGATTACCTTAAGGGAACCTCTAAATAAGTCATGGCACATCTGCCTTGCCCATGAAATCGCGCAGCTCGGTGTTACGAACCTTGCCCATAGTCCCCGCTATGGCCTGCGCTTCGTGCCTTGATCTGCACCATTGCATGAACCATTCAGACCCACCATGATTTATTCAGAGGTTCCTAAGGCCTCGATCACGGCCTGCGCCATCTGTCCGGTACTGACACTCCGTTCGCCGTCGCGTGCAATATCAGCGGTGCGCACGCCATCTGCGAGGACGGCCGTGACCGCCGCTTCGACTTTATCGGCCAACGCCTCTTCGCCAAGCGTATAGCGGAACATCATCGCGACCGACAGAATCGTCGCGAGCGGATTCGCCAGACCCTTGCCCGCA
Source organism: Gammaproteobacteria bacterium (assembly GCA_963662545.2). Classification (GTDB taxonomy): domain Bacteria; phylum Pseudomonadota; class Gammaproteobacteria; genus JAYYZW01. The sequence continues at coordinate 143,783 of CAXXLL010000002.1, read as the reverse complement.
ATATCGGGCGCCGAGCCGTGCACCGGTTCAAACAATCCCTTGTCCTCGGCGTTGAGTGAAGCGGAAGGCAACATGCCGATGGAACCCGTCAACATGGCCGCAAGGTCCGACAAGATATCGCCGAACAAGTTGGTCGTGACGATGACGTCGAACTGCTTCGGTGCTCGTACTAACTGCATTGCCGCATTGTCGACATACATGTGGGACAATTCCACGTCGGGGTAATCATCGGCTAGACCGAGCACGATATCGCGCCACAGTTCCGTCACCTCGAGCACGTTCGCCTTGTCCACCGAACACAGACGGGACGAACGCTTGCGCGCCACTTCGAATCCGAGGCGGGCGATGCGTTCGATTTCGTCTTCCGTGTAAACGAGCGTGTTGTACCCCCGCCGCCGGCCGTCCGCATCGGTGTCGATACCACGGGGCTCTCCGAAATAGATCCCACCGGTTAGTTCGCGAATGATCATCAAATCCAGACCCGCGACCACCTCCGGCTTGAGTGTAGACGCCTCGGCCAGCGAGTCGATTAAGACGGCTGGGCGTAGGTTGCAGAACAGGTCGAGTTCCGAACGCAGACGCAGCAGCCCGCGTTCCGGCCTGATCGAGCGTTCGGCCTTGTCCCATTGTGGTCCGCCGACAGCGCCCAGCAATATCGCGTCCGCGGCATGTGCAAGCTTCAGGGTTGCGTCCGGCAGAGAATCGCCGTGCGCTTCGATCGCGCAACCGCCCATCAGGGCGTGTTCGATCTCGCACGACAGGCCGAAGCGTTCGACCAGGGCGCCCAGCAGCAGCTCGGCCGCGCCAACGATTTCCGGTCCGATGCCGTCACCCATGAGTAACAGGATTTTATGTGCCACGGTTTCGTCCCGTTACGAAAAAGGCCGCAAGAATACAGTAAAGCCAGGGGGCGTCAAACCAGCCTCAGCGTAGCAGCCTTTCGGATATACTTGCGCGCTCCGTAAAATCCCGCCACCGTCGCCAGATGAACCAAGGCCTAAAGGAACTGCGACCCTATCCCTTCGAACGGCTTGCTGAAATCCGCGCCCGGATAAATCCACCCGACGATCGAAAGCTGATCAATCTCTCTCTCGGTGAACCCCAGCACCAGACGCCCGCATTCATCCACGAGGCGCTGATCGACGCATTGTCGGGGACCGCCCGCTATCCCGCGACGCGCGGATTGCCGGAGCTGCGCGAGGCTATTGGCGTATGGGCGCGCCGGCGTTTTCACCTCCCGGACGGCGCGTTGACCGGCGAGCGTCACGTTCTTCCCGTGAATGGTACGCGCGAGGCACTGTTCGCCATCGCACAATGCGTGGTGGATAGATCGGGCCGTAAGAATACCGTGCTGGTACCTAATCCGTTCTACCAGATCTACGAGGGCGCGGCTCTGCTCGCAGGTGCGAGGCCCCATTATTTGCCGTGTCCAGCCGCGCGCGGATTTCGACCCGACTGGAACGCCGTGACGCCCGCTGTGTGGGAGCGAACGGCGCTCGTTTACGTATGCTCGCCGGGGAATCCATCGGGCGCCGTATTGGATGAAGCGGATTACGAATTACTGACGGCGGCGGCCGATCGCTGGGATTTTGTCATCGTCGCGGATGAGTGCTATAGCGAACTCTATCTCGATGAAGACGATCCACCGCTGGGCTTGCTCGAATTCTGCGCGCGCCACGCGCGCGATACGTTCGAGCGCTGCCTGGTAATGCATAGCCTCTCGAAGCGATCCAACGCGCCGGGACTGCGCTCCGGCTTCGTCGCCGGCGACGTAAACCTGATCGAGGCGTTCTACCGCTATCGAACGTATCATGGCAGTGCCATGCCGATACCTGTGCAGCATGCGAGCATCGCAGCATGGAGCGACGAGGATCACGTCACCGAAAATCGCCTGCTTTACCGACGAAAATTCGAGCGCGTACTGCCAATCCTGGCCGAAGTGAGCCGTGTCGAGCGCCCCAGGGCCGGCTTTTACTTATGGCCGGAACTCGAAATCGATGACCTGACGGCATGCGAACAGCTGCTCCGCGACGTAGGCGTATTGACCTTGCCCGGAAGCTTCCTTGGCCGCGCGACGGCGACGGGAAACCCCGGAGCGAACCGGCTGAGGATCGCCCTGGTGGCTGATCTTCAGGATTGTGAAGAGGCCGCGCTTCGAATGCGCGAAAGTTTGAGGAACCTCTGATTAAGTTATGGTGCGTCTGAATGGTGCATGAAATCGTGCAGAGCAAGGCACGAATCGCAGGCCATAGCGGGGACTATGGGCAAGCTTCGTAATGTAAGGCTCCGCGATTTCATGGGCAAGGCAGATGGGCCATGACTTTTTCAGAGGTTTCTTAAGTCACAAGGCGGAGGACAGATCATGACAGACCTCGCGCGCGCCATCGACGAGGCGTTTGAGAATCGCGATCAGTTCAATGCTGAATCGGCCAGCCCGGCGATTCGCGACGCAGTCGACGAATGCCTGGCCAAACTCGACGACGGTTCGTTGCGGGTTGCTGAGCCGACCGACGACGGATGGCGGGTGAACGAATGGGTCAAAAAAGCTGTGCTGCTCTCATTCAAGCTGTCATCGAACCGAGTGATGCCAGGCGGGCACAGCAATTATTACGACAAGATCGACGTCAAGTTTGACGGCATGAGTGCTTCGGAGTTTGCAAAAATCGGTGTGCGCGTCGTACCGCCGGCGACGGTGCGACGCGGCTGTTATATCGCGCCGAACGTCATTTTGATGCCTAGCTACGTCAATATCGGTGCCTACGTCGATTCAGGCACCATGGTCGACACCTGGGCGACCGTCGGGTCCTGCGCCCAGATCGGCAAAAACGTTCACCTGTCCGGTGGCGTCGGCATCGGCGGCGTACTCGAACCGCTGCAGGCGGCACCGACCATTATCGAGGACGGCTGCTTCATAGGCGCCCGCTCGGAAATCGTCGAAGGCGTCATCGTCGGCGCGGGTTCGGTGATATCGATGGGCGTTTATATCGGTCAGAGTACGAAGATTTACGAGCGTGAATCGGGAGCCGTCTCGCATGGCTTCGTACCGCCCGGATCCGTTGTCGTCTCGGGAAATCTGCCGGCCGCGGACGGCAGCCACAGCCTCTACTGCGCCGTCATCGTCAAGCGGGTCGACGCCGGGACGCGCGCGAAGGTCGGCATCAACGCCTTACTGCGCGACGTGTAATAGTCAAGTTTTTAACAGGTTCAGGCCGCGGCGTCCGCGTGAGCCTGACGCGCAGCTTTCTGAACCTCACGCGCCAATTCATTGGCAAGTTCATCGACGACGGCACGGTCGCGGCCTTCGACCATGACCCGCACGACAGGCTCGGTACCCGAGGGCCGCAATAGGACGCGACCGCTATCGGCGAGGCGCGCCTCGGCCGCAGCTACGGCGCGCGCAACTTCCGGCAAACTTAGGACGTCAACTTTCTCTTGCATGCGTACGTTGACTAGCGTCTGCGGATATTTCGTCATGCCACGCTTTAGGTCGTGCAAGGGCTGCGCGCTGCACACCATGGTTTCGAGAACCTGCAGTGCTGAGATGATGCCGTCGCCCGTGGTGGTCAGATCCAGGCAAATGATATGACCGGAGGATTCCCCGCCCAGGGACCAGCCATCCTTCTGCAGCATCTCCATGATGTAACGGTCACCGACTTTTGCGCGTTTGAATCCCAAGCCGAGCGTCTTGATCGCCTGCTCAAGTCCGAGGTTGCTCATTTGCGTCCCGACCACGCCGCCGGCCAGCGCGCCGATGTTTTGGCGCCGGCGGGCGATGATAAAGGTCAATTCGTCGCCGTCGACAATCTCGCCGTCGGCGTCTACCATGATCAAGCGGTCGCCGTCGCCATCCAGCGCGATGCCCGCATCAGCTTGTGCGTCGCAAACGGCTCGCTGCAACGTAGCCGGCTCCGTAGCACCGCAGTTCTCGTTGATGTTGAATCCGTTCGGCGATCCGCCGAGAACGATCACCTCGGCGCCCAGTTCGGAGAAGACCGCCGGTGCAATGTGGTAAGTCGCGCCGTGCGCGCAGTCGACAACAAGCTTCAATCCAGTCAAACCGATACCCGAGCGCACCGTACTTTTGCAGAATTCTATGTAACGCCCGGGCGCGTCTTCGACGCGCTTCGCTTTACCGAGCTTGCGGGAATCGACCGTCTGTAGTGGCTTTTCGAGTTCGTCCTCGATCGCCAATTCTATTTCGTCTGGGAGCTTTTTCCCCTCGTGCGAAAGAAACTTGATGCCGTTGTCGTCGAACGGGTTATGCGAGGCGCTGATCACGATACCCGCCCGGGCGTGGAACGTGCGGGTGAGGTAAGCAATGCCTGGCGTCGGCATCGGACCAAGCAGGTGGATATCGATGCCCGCGGCGGACAGGCCCGCTTCGAGTGCTGATTCGAACATGTATCCGGATATCCGGGTGTCCTTGCCGATCAACACCTTTTGCCGCCCAGACGATTGCGCTCCGAGAACGCGGCCCGCGGCCCATCCGAGTTTCATGACGAAGTCGGGCGTGATAGGACTCTGCCCGACGGTACCGCGAATGCCGTCGGTACCAAAGTATTTTCGTTGACGCTCGCTCATTGATTAGTCCTGATTTAGGGAACCTCTGAATAAGTCATGGTGCGTCTGAATGGTTCATGAAATTGTGCAGATCAAGGCACGAATCGCAGGTAATAGCGGGGACTAGGGCTAAGGTTCGTAACGTAAGGCTCCGCGATTTCATGGGCAAGGCAGATGGGCCATGACTTTTTCAGAGGTTCCTTAGAGTACCGAAAGGTTTTCGGTATCTATGAGGATAATCTGAAGCGAGTCCGGATCACCGTGACGCTTCTCACAGAGATTGAAATTCGCTAAATGGTGGCTTAACCCGCGCGCAGAGGGATTCAGCACGTCGACCTGATCAATGGAGGCTGGCCGGCCCGCCGATCGTTCCGTCCTTAGGATCTGGTTCGTCCGTGGAAGCGTCGCTGGAACTGGCACTGTCGGCGCTGCGTTGATCGTCGTCCATCCAATCATCCGGCGGTCGCGGCGGCCGGCCTTCCATGATGTCGTCGATCTGAGCGGTATCGAGCGTTTCATACTTGAGCAAGGCCTCGGCCATGAGGTGCAGTTTGTCGAGATTCGAATCCAGTATGGTTTTTGCGCGCGCGTAGTTGCGCTCGACGATGATACGGACCTCTTCGTCGATCACATGGGCCGTCTCGTCCGACACCGTCTTGTGCTGTGTCACCGAGTGTCCGAGAAAGATTTCGCCATCGTCATCGCTGTAGGTCATCGGACCAAGTTTTTCCGACAATCCCCACTTCGTGACCATGTTACGCGCTATCTCGGTGACGCGCTCGATGTCGTTCGACGCGCCGGTCGTCACCGCCTCAGGCCCGAAGACGAGTTCCTCGGCAATACGACCGCCGAACAAGCTAGAGATCTGACTCTCGAGCCGTTCCTTGCTGTAACTCAGTCGATCTTCTTCTGGCAGAAACATCGTCACGCCAAGCGCACGCCCGCGCGGGATGATGGTGACCTTGTAGACAGGATCGTGCTCGGGGACCAGGCGTCCGACGATGGCATGGCCGCCCTCGTGATAGGCCGTCAACTTCTTTTCGTCCGCACTCATGACCATCGAGCGTCTCTCCGCCCCCATCATGATCTTGTCTTTCGCCTTTTCGAATTCATCCATGTCGACGAGGCGCTTGTCGCCGCGCGCAGCAAACAGCGCCGCTTCATTGACCAGGTTGGCGAGATCGGCGCCGGAGAACCCCGGCGTGCCGCGTGCGAGGATGGAGGGACGGACATTGTCGTCAAGCGGGACCTTGCGCATGTGGACCTTGAGAATTTGTTCGCGTCCGCGAATGTCGGGCAGGTGAACGACAACCTGGCGATCGAACCGTCCAGGGCGCAGCAAGGCGGGGTCTAGCACGTCCGGTCGGTTAGTCGCCGCGATCACGATGACACCTTCGTTCCCGTCGAAACCGTCCATTTCAACCAGCAGTTGATTGAGCGTCTGCTCGCGCTCGTCGTGGCCGCCGCCGAGTCCCGCGCCGCGGTGCCGGCCGACCGCATCAATTTCGTCGATGAAAATGATGCAGGGCGCGTGCTTCTTGGCTTGCTCGAACATGTCGCGTACCCGCGACGCACCGACGCCCACGAACATCTCGACGAAGTCCGATCCGGAAATCGTAAAAAACGGAACCTTGGCCTCGCCGGCGATCGCCCTGGCCAACAGCGTTTTACCGGTGCCGGGTGAACCGACCATGAGCACGCCTTTGGGAATCTTGCCGCCGAGTTTCTGGAACTTACCCGGGTCTTTCAGGAAATCGACCAGTTCCTTCACTTCTTCCTTGGCCTCATCAACGCCCGCGACATCGTTGAAAGTCACACGGATCTGGTCTTCACCGAGAAGACGCGCGCGGCTCTTTCCAAACGATAATGCGCCGCGTCCGCCAGCACCGCCTTGCATCTGGCGCATGAGGTAGATCCACACGGCGATCAGCACCAGGAACGGGAACCAGGAGATGAATATCTGCATCAACAGCCCCTGTCGGTCCGGGGGCTGCGCCTCAATGCGTACCTTATTGTCCAGCATCATCCCGATCATCGGACCGTTGTCCGACTCGGGACTGTAAGTGAAAAGCCGGGAGCCGTCGTGCAGTTCGATCTCGATCGTCGGGCCGTCCAAGGTCGCTTTAGCCACTCGGCCGCTCTTCACCTCGGAGACGAAATCCGAGTAATCGATCGGCTGCGAAGCGCCCGTACGCGGTGTGAAATTCTGGAACACCAGCATCAACACGAGCGCGATGACGATCCAAAGTACGAGATTTCTAGCCATTAAATGCCTTAACCCAAATATTTTCCGCTTTTACGCAAACGTCTGAAATCAGGAAGCGGCTACAAAAACTATATACCAAATCGTTTCGCCACGACATAAAACTCTCGCGACTGGGACCTCGACGCGGGCGGTTTGCGCCGCCAGAGATCCCGAAATCGCCTCGAAATTTCATCGACGATCGCATCCGTTTCAGAGCATTGAAACAGCTTGATCAACAATGATCCGCCGGGTCGCAGGAATTCGCGGACGAAATCCAGCGTCGCTTCGCAAAGTTCGCTTTGAGCGGACTCATCCACCGCCGCCACACCGCTTATATTGGGGGCCATATCGGACATTACAAGATCGGCGCCACCGCCGTGGAGAGCCGTTCTCACGGCTTCTATCACATCGGCATCGCGGCAATTGCCCTCGATAAACACCGTTCCGGCCACAGGCTCCATAGATAAGACATCCACTGCCACGACAGTTCCGCTCAAACCGACGATACCGGCGGCGACCTGGGTCCAGCCGCCGGGGCTCGCACCGAGATCGATCACGCTCATACCTACCCCTATAAGTCGGTCGCGGCGATTGATTTCTTGAAGTTTAAATGCGGCACGTGAACGAAATCCGCGTGTGTGACGATCTTTTACGTACGAATCGGCATTTTGACGCTGCAACCAGCGCCGACTGGAAGACCGTCGGGCCACTTTTATTCGTAGCGCACGGCCCGGATTTCGTACTCGACCTCGCCTCCGGGCGCCTCCACGACCGCGTGATCACCCTCGGCCTTTCCGATCAGCGCGCGTGCCACGGGAGAATTGATCGAAACCATGGACGCCTTTATGTCCGCCTCGTCCTCGCCGACGATCTTGTAGATGACTTCTTCATTAGTCGCGGTATTGCACAATTCCACCGTCGTTCCGAAGATCACCTTGCCAGCGGCATTGATCTTGGTGACGTCGATGATTTCCGCGACTGAAAGCTTGCCCTCGATATCGGAGATCCGCCCTTCGTTAAAACTCTGCTGTTCCCGAGCCGCGTGATACTCGGCATTTTCCCGCAGGTCTCCGTGCGCGCGTGCCTCGGCAATCGCGGCAGATATGCGCGGCCGATCTTCGGTCTTGCGCCGTTGAAGTTCCTCGCGCAACGACTGTGCGCCATTGGATGTCATCGGAGATTTATTCATGCGGCACACTCCTCATGCAGGTCCTGCAGACGCCGAATTTTGCTGGCGCTTGCATCAGCCAACGCCGTCACGGCGGCCGTCGCGCCTGCAAGCGTCGTCGTGTACGCGACGCGTCGTTGTAGCGCGCTTGCGCGCAGCGCGTAGGAATCCGAGATCCCCTGCTTACCCTCGGTGGTATGGATGATCAGATCGATCTCGTCATTCTTGATCATATCGACGATATGCGGCTGCCCTTCCTGCACCTTGTTGACACGCTCGCATTCGACCCCTGCGTCGCGCAGCCGCACCGCGGTTCCCTTGGTCGAGACGATGCGAAAACCACGATCGAGGAGAGTTTGTGCCAGGCCCACCACCGTTTCTTTGTCTTGATCTTTTACGCTGATGAATACCGTCCCGCCGGAAGGAAGTGGCATGTTGGCTGCCTGTTGCGCCTTGCCGAATGCCTCGCCGAAGGTTAGGCCGATACCCATCACCTCGCCAGTCGATTTCATTTCGGGACCGAGCAGGGAATCGACACCGGGAAATCTCGCAAAGGGAAACACTGCTTCTTTAACGGAATAATAGGGCGGCGTGCGTTCGGATGCGATGCCCTGCGACGCCAGCGTTTCACCCATCATGCATCGGGCAGCAACATAGGGTAACGAAATGCCAATTGCCTTAGATACAAAGGGTGCCGTACGTGACGCGCGCGGATTGACTTCAAGGACGTAAATGTCCTCCCCCTGAATCGCGAACTGCGCATTCATCAGTCCGGTGACGTTCAAGCCTTTCGCCATCAACTCCGCCTGCCGCCGGAGTTCGTCCTGAATTTTCTGTGACAACGTATGGGGCGGCAACGCGCAAGCGGAGTCCCCTGAATGGATGCCTGCCTGTTCGATGTGTTCCATGATGCCGCCGATAAACACCATGCTGCCGTCGCAAATCACGTCGATATCCACTTCAATTGCGCTTTCCAGAAAGTGGTCCAAAAGAACGGGGGACTCGTTGGACACCGCCACTGCCGCGGCCATGTAGGTTTCGAGATCCCGTTCGTCGTGGACGATTTCCATCGCGCGGCCACCCAGCACATAAGAGGGCCGCACGACGAGTGGGTAACCGATTTCAGCCGCGCGCAAAGCGGCTTCTTGGACCTTGCGGACGGTCCGGTTCGGCGGCTGCTTAAGCCCCATGTCCTCAAGAAACCGCTGGAACCGTTCGCGGTCCTCGGCCAGGTCGATGGAATCGGGCGAAGTGCCGATGATCGGCACGCCGGCGCGTTCGAGATCGCGTGCGAGATTCAACGGCGTCTGCCCGCCAAATTGAACGATCACGCCTCGCGGCTTCTCTATTTCGACAATTTCCAGCACGTCTTCCAGGGTCAAGGGTTCGAAGTACAGACGATCCGAGACATCGTAGTCGGTTGAAACCGTTTCCGGATTGCAGTTGATCATGATCGATTCAAAACCGGCGTCGCGCGCCGCCAGCGAGGCCTGCACACAACAGTAATCGAACTCGATCCCCTGCCCGATTCGATTGGGCCCACCGCCGAGGACGATAATCTTTTCGCGCATCGTAGGCTTCGCTTCACACTCTTCTTCGTAGCTGGAATACATATAGGCGGTCGTCGCGTCGAATTCTGCGGCACAGGAATCGACGCGTTTGAAAACCGGCCGTACACCGAAGGTCTGGCGCATCTCGCGAAATTCATCTTCGCTGCGGCCGGTCAACTTCGCGAGGCGCGCATCGGAGAAGCCTTTGCGTTTGAGTGCCCGAATGCGCTCGCCGTCCAAGCCTGCGCTACGCTGCCCTTCGAGCGTTTTTTCCTCATTGATGAGATCGGCGACCTGTGCGAGAAACCACGGGTCTATGCGGGTCAGATCATAGACGTAATCGACCGTATACCCCTGGCGAAACGCTTCTCCGACGTACCAGATACGCTGGGCGCCCGCGGTAATCAACTCAGCCCTTAATCGATCCTCGTCTGCCCGCGCGGCTGATCTGGGGATTTCATCGAAACCGGTTGCGCCCGTTTCCAGACTGCGCAGGGCTTTTTGCATGGATTCCTGGAATGTGCGCCCGATTGCCATGACTTCACCGACAGATTTCATCTGCGTCGTCAAGCGGTCCTGCGCCTGTGGGAACTTTTCAAAAGCGAAGCGCGGAATCTTGGTTACGACGTAATCGATCGTCGGCTCAAAAGACGCCGGGGTCGCACCACCTGTGATGTCGTTCTTGAGTTCGTCCAGTGTATAGCCGACGGCGAGTTTCGTAGCTACCTTCGCGATGGGAAAGCCCGTTGCCTTCGAAGCCAGCGCCGAAGACCGCGATACCCGCGGATTCATTTCGATAATGATCAAGCGGCCGTCGTCCGGATTGACCGCGAACTGTACGTTCGAACCGCCGGTGTCGACGCCGATTTCCCGCAGTACGGCGATCGATGCGTTACGCATGATCTGAAATTCCTTGTCGGTCAACGTCTGCGCGGGAGCTACGGTGATCGAATCACCCGTATGAATACCCATGGGGTCGAGATTTTCGATCGAGCACACGATGATGCAGTTATCCGCCTTGTCCCGAACCACTTCCATTTCGAATTCTTTCCAGCCGAGTACAGATTCCTCAAGAAGGATTTCCGTCGTCGGGGAAGCGTCCAGCCCACGCCGGCATATCGCGTCGAATTCATCCCGATTGAACGCGATGCCGCTGCCTGTGCCCCCGAGCGTGAAGGACGGGCGGACGATAACGGGAAACCCAAGTTGCCGCTGCGCCGCGGTCGCCTGGGCCAAGTCGTGTGCAATGAAGGAGCGAGCTGTTTCGAGGCCGATCCGGTGCATCGCTTCGCGGAATTTCTCGCGATCCTCGGCTTTGTCGATGGCCTCTTTCGACGCGCCGATCAACTCCACCCCGAACCGCTCAAGCACGCCTTCGCGCGCGAGGTCGAGCACACAGTTGAGTGCGGTCTGCCCGCCCATGGTGGGCAACAGGGCATCGGGACGTTCCCGTTCGATGATCTCAGCCACCGTTTGCCAGTGGATCGGCTCGATGTAGGTCGCATCGGCCATGTCCGGATCGGTCATGATCGTCGCCGGATTCGAATTGACCAGGACCACGCGATAACCCTCGTCGCGCAGCGCCTTGCAGGCCTGCGATCCCGAATAGTCGAATTCGCAAGCCTGGCCGATCACGATCGGGCCGGCGCCGATCAGCAGGATTGATTCGATGTCCGTACGTTTGCCCATGGTGCTCGCTAATTAAGGTGTGCCGAATTTCGAGACCGATTTCAATTCGCGCGCATCAAATCGACGAAATGATTGAATAACGGCTGGACGTCATGAGGTCCCGGGCTGGCTTCCGGGTGTCCCTGAAATCCGAACGCCGCTTTCCCCTCGAGACGGATCCCCTGCAGCGAGCCATCGAAGAGCGAGCGGTGAGTCGCCTTGAGATCGCCCGGCAGACTGCTTTCGTCGACCGCAAAACCGTGGTTCTGGCTGGTAATGAGAACCCGACCAGTCTCGAGATCCTTGACTGGATGATTAGCGCCATGGTGACCGAATTTCATCTTGGTCGTGCGGGCGCCGCAGGCGAGCGCGAGTAGCTGATGGCCGAGACAGATCCCGAACACCGGCGTACCGGACTGAACGAGCTCGCGAATCGCCTCGATGGCATAGTCACAGGGCTCGGGGTCACCGGGACCGTTAGAGAGAAACACCCCATCCGGCCGACGCGCAAGCACCTGCGAGGCCGGTTCGGTGGCGGGCACGACCTCGACGGCGCAACCGCGATCGGCCAGCAGTCGAAGAATGTTGACCTTCACCCCGAAATCATAGGCTACGACGGTCCATCGCTCCTCCGGCATCGGTCGATATCCGTTGCTTTCAATCTCCCAGCTGCCCTCGCGCCATCGATAGCTTTCATCGGTCGTTACCACCCGTGCGAGATCGGCGCCTTTGAGGCCCGGAAATTCACGGGCCCGCAGCAAGGCCTCGGCTTCGGAATAATCCCCCCCGGCGGCAATGCAACCGCTCTGTGCGCCCTTTTCCCGCAACAGGCGCGTCAATCTGCGGGTATCAATATCGGCGATGCCAACGACACCCTGTTCGCGCAGATAGTCCGACAGACTGCCTGCGGATCGCCAGCTGCTGGCCTCGATCGAGGCGTCGCGCACGACCAGGCCACTGGCAAATACGTGCCTCGATTCGGCGTCCTGCGCATTGATCCCGGTGTTACCAATGTGGGGGTAGGTGAGGGTCACGATCTGCTGCGCATAGGAAGGATCGGTCAGGATCTCCTGGTAACCAGTGATGGCCGTGTTGAAAACTACTTCGCCAACGCCGCAGCCCGTATCACCGATCGAACGGCCGCGAAAGATCGTGCCGTCGGATAGCGCTAAAACAGCTGCGTTGCTCACTATGATTCCTGCATATACAAAGCGGGAGCAGCCGGCCGGCTGCTCCCGCTGGGGGACCCTATGGCTGATTCAAAGGGCGGGCGTCATTGTACTTGAGCCCCTCCACCCAAGAAAGGACCCTAGTGTGCTGTCCCGTGAAAAAGTTGCGTAAGTCGCGCCGGATTTTTTGTCGCTGGCAAGGCGCGACGACGCCATGTTGCGGGCTCTACACAAGGAGGAGCGCGGCTGGGGGCAAAAAAGACCAGCGAATTATGAAAGTTTTTCACGGGACAGCACACTTGTTGCGCCTCGACCTGCAATCGGAGCCTTTTAGCAGGTTGTTGAAAAACGATTTCCTATCGTTTCTCAACAGCCTGCTAGACAGCGAAACCCGGAAAGGCGCGGATACCGGGCAGCGGCGTTCAGCCGTTCTGAATATCGCTTGCCGTCGTCCCGGTCGCCCGGTAGCGGTTGATCCGACGACTGACCTCGATCGCGACCTCTAGTGCCCGCTTGCCGTCCTCGCCGGTGACCTTGGGCGCCGAACCGCTGTGGACCGCCTCGATGAATGAAACAATTTCCGCCATTAAGATATCCGTGCCGGCAACAATATGTGTCTCTAAGCTGGCCTCGCGGTGGGCCGGTTTTTCACGCCCATCCTCGACCATTCCGACACGCATTTCGTGGTTGACGTAATCGACTACGAAGTAAACATCGTCCTGATAGACCTTCATGGTGCGCGCTGCCTCTTGCGACACGCGGCTGGCGGATAATTCAGCGATGCAGCCGTTCTCAAATTCGAGGCGCGCATGAGCGATGTCGATGTCGTTAGTGACGACAGCGGTACCCGAGGAATGCACAGCTATCAAGGCGCTATCGACGATGCTGAGTACGATGTCGATATCGTGAATCATCAAGTCGAGTACCACATCCACTTCCGTCCCGCGCGATTTATATTCGGCGAAACGCTGCGCTTCGATCCGGTGCGGCGCTGCCGCACGCTCTTTGAGCCCATGGATCAGGGGATTGAAGCGTTCAAGATGTCCGACCTGCAAGACGAGATCGCGTTCGTTGGCCAGTCGAATGAGTTCCTCGGCTTCACCAACGGTTTCTGTAACCGGTTTTTCGACGAGCGTGTGGATGCCGGCGGCTAGGCAGTCAAACGCGATGTCATAGTGTCGCGAAGGCGGCACGACGATCGACACGAGATCGACCTGCGACAAGATTTGTCCGTATTCAGTCACGGCGCGAGTGTCGTACTTTTGCGCGATTTCTCGAGCCCGCGCTAGATCGGTGTCCACGACCGCATACAGATCAACGTCCGCAATCTGAGCGTATTTCTGCGCGTGAAAGTTACCCAGGTAACCTACGCCTATTACGGCTGCACGCAATATTCCCATCCGGTCCTTCCGAGATTACGCCGTGCACTCCAGTCCCCTAGCAGCCTGTCGGACTTAGGGAACCTCTGAATAAGTTTCATCCTAAGTCCGACAGGCTGCTAGAGCTTGGAGCGATGCTGGAAGAGTATACCTCAGGAGATGACGTCAACCGCCGGCGTGAATAATCGATCGGACAAAACTATTGCCGAAACGCGATCACCGATAATCGCTCACACACCGAGTCCGAGCACGTCCAACATATCGAACATGCCAGAGTCCCGGGTCGTGACCCAAGCCGCAGCTTTCAATGCGCCGCTTGCAAACGTCGAACGATCGGCAGTGCGATGGGTGATCTCGATGCGCTCTCCGGCGCCGCCGAACAATACCGTGTGGTCACCCACGATCTCCCCGGCGCGTATCGTTTCGAAGCCGATGGTTTTCCGATCTCGAACGCCTGTCCGACCCTCACGTCCGTAAACGGCGCATTCCTTGAGGTCACGCCCGAGTGTGTCAGCGATAATTTCGCCCATCCTCACTGCCGTGCCCGACGGTGCGTCGATCTTGTGGCGGTGATGTGCCTCGATAATTTCGATGTCGAAATCATCGCCCAGGGTTCTGGCGGCGAGTTCGACGAGGCGGAAACACAGGTTCACGCCAACGCTCATGTTCGGTGCGAAAACGATGGCGATTTCCCGGCTCGCTTCTTCTAGATCCCGAACGGAATCACCGAGCCCGGTGGTACCGATGACCATGCGTTTGCCCGCCGAGCGGCAGATGTCGACATTGTTCAAGGTCGATTCGGGAACGGTGAAATCGATCAGGACATCGAATTGGTCGATGACCGATTTGAGGTCGTCCACGATCTCGATTCCCGTTGCATCGGTACCGGCCAGCAAGCCGGGATCGGTGCCCAGATGCGGTGACCCGGGTTGTTCCAGAGCGGCGCCAAGGGAAAGTTCCGCCCGTGTGTCGTTCAGACCGATCAATGCTCGACCCATGCGGCCCGCCGCACCCATGATCGCGATACGCGTATTCGACTGCTGCATCCGGAATCTCCTAGCCCGTCTATTGCTTGAAGGACGGCGGATGCCGGCTGAGGACCGGTGCGTCTGGGTAGGCGGCATAGCCGCGAACGACGGGCCATGGATGGCCCGGCTGGACTTCGAGCGAAGCAGGGATAGCACAGCGAAGAAGCCGGTCTGGAGCTCGTCTCTGAGCTGTAGCTATGGCGAGAGCTTGGCCTGAGTCCAGGCGTTCATAGACCAGCCGGCGCCGTCGTAGGCCGCATGCGGCGGCAGTAATTGCGACATGTTCGAACATCGTCGAATGGCTCCATTTATCTTTTTCACTCATAAAGCTCTCCGAGCGCAGTGGCCGCCTTCGTGCAATAGTCGGGCCGGCCCGACTATTGCAGGTATCAGGATAACTTCATTTCTTCGAAGAATTTTTTAACACCGTCCACCCAGGAGGTCGCCCGGGGACTGTGCTTATTGCCGTGACCGGACAGGGAGGTCCCGAATTGCTTGAGCAGTTCTTTCTGCTGTTTGTTCAGGTTTACCGGAGTCTCGACCGACACGCGGCAAAGCAAATCGCCGATACCGCTGCCGCGCACCGAACGCACACCTTTGCCGCGCAGCCTGAACATCTTGCCGCTTTGGGTTTCCGACGGGATCTTGAGCATCACACGACCGGCAAGGGTCGGAATTTCGAGCTCACCTCCAAGTGCGGCGACGACAAAATTGATCGGAACTTCGCAGTGCAGATCGGTTTCGTCGCGCGTGAAAATGGCGTGCGGCTTGACCACGACGTTGACGTAAAGATCGCCCGGCGGTCCGCCGCTCTGTCCCGGTTCGCCCTCGCCGGCGAGCCGGATCCGGTCGCCGTTGTCCACTCCCGGCGGCACCTTGACCGATATCGTCTTGTGGCCGCGGGTCTTGCCCGAGCCACCGCAACTGGCACAGGGATCGGCAATCACCTTGCCGCTTCCGCGGCACCGGGGACAGGTCTGCTGCACGGAAAAGAAACCCTGCTGCATGCGCACCTGGCCGGCGCCCCCACAAGTTCCGCAATTGTCCGGCGCACGCCCGCTGCGGCTCCCTTTGCCGCGACACGTATCACAGTTGAGCATGGTCGGCACCCGGATCTTAATCTCGCGGCCGGCGACTGCGTCCTCGAGCGACATTTCGAGGTCGTAACGCAGATCGGCGCCGCGATAGACGCGGTTACCGGCACGGCCGCTGCTGCCGAAAATATCACCGAAGACCGTGTCGAAAATATCACCAAAGCCCGCAGCCCCGCCAAAGCCCGGGCCGCCCCCCGCGGACGTGTCGACTCCGGCATGGCCGAACTGGTCGTAAGCCGAGCGCTTCTGCCCGTCGCTCAGGATCTCAAAGGCCTCTTTGGCCTCCTTGAATTTATCCTCCGCTTTCGCGTCACCTTCATTTCGATCGGGGTGGTGCTTCATGGCCAGGCGGCGATAGGCCTTTTTGATGTCGGCGTCATTGGCGTTGCGATCAACGCCGAGAACTTCGTAATAGTCACGCTTAGCCATGTCGATTATGCCGATGTCCCGTATTCGTCCGAGTGAAAGATGCGCGCTTTCACTTTCGTGGCGAGAATCGGGGTTGGATGTCTATAACGATATTCCTTCGTTTTCAGAGGTACAGGAACCTCTGAATAAGTCATGGCGCGTCTGAATGGTTCATGCAATGGTGCAGATCAAGACACGAATCGCAGGCCATAGCGGGGACTATGGGCAAGGTTCGTCAGTTAAGGCTCCGCAATTTCATGGGCAAGGCAGATGTGCCATGACTTATTCAGAGGCTCCCGTAATAACATCGAGGCCCGGCGAGGCACGAAGCCTGACCGGGCCATTCGATCCAAAAAGTAGATAATGTTTACTTGTCGTCTTTGACTTCCTCGAAATCCGCATCGACGACGTTCCCATCATCGGCGTTTTCCTCGGCGGTCGACACGGTTTCCGCGGCCGCACCACCGTCGGTTTCTGCCTGTTGCGCTTCGTAAGCCTTCTGCGCAATTTTACCGGAGAGTTCTCCGAGTTGTTGCGTCTTACCGGCAATGTCCTCGATGTCGTCGCCCTCGATAGCTTTCTCGAGCGTTTCAATAGCCGACTCGATCTCCGTCCGTTCGCTTTCGTCGACTTTGTCTCCCAGCTCCTCCATCGATTTCTTGCTCGCATGGACCAGCGTATCCGCCTGGTTGCGCGCATTCACCAGCTCATGGAACTTGCGGTCTTCTTCCGCGTGCGCTTCGGCGTCCTTGACCATGCGATCGACCTCATCGTCCGAAAGACCGCTGGACGCTTTGACGATGATCGACTGCTCCTTCCCGGTCGCCTTGTCCTTCGCCGAAACGTTGAGTATGCCGTTCGCATCAATGTCGAAAGCGACCTCGACCTGCGGCACGCCGCGCGGGGCCGGCGGGATGTCGGCGAGATCGAAACGGCCCAGCGACTTGTTGCCAATCGCCTGTTCGCGCTCACCCTGGAGAACGTGCACCGTGACGGCCGTCTGGTTGTCGTCTGCCGTGGAAAACACCTGTTGGGCCTTGGTCGGAATCGTCGTGTTCTTTTCGATGAGTTTCGTCATCACGCCACCCAGGGTTTCGATACCCAGCGACAACGGCGTCACGTCGAGCAATAGGACATCCTTGACGTCGCCGCCGAGTACGCCGGCCTGGATGGCGGCGCCCACGGCCACGGCTTCATCGGCATTGACGTCCTTGCGCGGCTCGCGCCCGAAAAAGTCCTTTACCACCTCCTGGACCTTGGGCATGCGGGTCTGGCCGCCGACCAGGATGACGTCGTTGATGTCGGAAGCGCTCATACCCGCATCCTGCAGCGCAATGCGGCAGGGTTCGATCGTGCGCTCGATGATGTCATCGACCAGCGACTCGAGTTTGGCCCGCGTGATCTTCACGTTTAAATGCTTCGGCCCGCTGGCATCCGCCGTGATGTACGGCAGGTTCACATCCGTCTGCTGGCTCGACGACAGTTCGATCTTAGCCTTCTCGGCGGCTTCCTTGAGCCGTTGCAACGCAAGGGGATCATTGTGCAAATCGATGCCCTGATCCTTCTTGAACTCGTCCGCCAGGAAATCAATCAAGCGCAAATCGAAGTCTTCACCACCCAGAAAGGTATCGCCGTTCGTCGACAAGACTTCGAATTGGTGTTCGCCATCCACCTCGGCGATCTCGATGATCGAGATGTCGAAGGTTCCTCCGCCCAGATCGTAAACCGCGATCTTGGCGTCGCCTTCTTGCTTGTCCATGCCGTAGGCGAGCGCAGCGGCCGTCGGTTCGTTGATGATGCGTTTGACTTCGAGTCCGGCGATACGCCCGGCGTCCTTGGTTGCCTGCCGCTGGGAGTCGTTGAAGTAGGCCGGCACGGTGATAACCGCTTCTGAAATCTCTTCTCCCAGATAATCCTCGGCGGTCTTTTTCATCTTCATCAAGACACGCGCGGATATTTCCGGCGCCGCCATCTTATTGCCCTTGGCTTCGACCCAGGCATCGCCGTTATCTGCCTTGACGATGTTGTAGGGCACCATGTCAATGTCGCGCTTCACGACTTGGTCGTCGAACTTGCGCCCGATCAGCCGCTTGACCGCGAACAGGGTGTCGGTGGGATTCGTAACCGCCTGCCGTTTGGCCGATTGCCCGACCAGCACCTGATCGTCACTGGCAAAAGCGACGACCGAGGGCGTCGTGCGCGCGCCTTCGCTATTCTCTATGACTTTGGGTTTGCCGCCTTCGAGCACCGCGACGCAGGAATTGGTCGTACCCAAATCAATACCGATGATTTTGCCCATGATTTGCCTCTGTTTAATCGTTGATTGTCAGGGCCTAGCTCAGGCCCCGGTATCATTGGTTTTAAATGGGTCCTTGGTTCCCGATTTCAAGCGCTCGACTCAGCCGCCTTGGCGACGATGACCAGTGCCGGGCGGACGAGGCGATCGTTTAACAGAAAGCCCTTTTGTATCACTTTGACGACCGTACCCGGCTCCGCATCCGTCGATTCTTCCACCGTCATTGCCTGGTGAAAATCGGGATTGAAAGGCAGGCCCGCGGGATCAATTTCCTCGATGCAGAGCTTTTCGAAAAAATCGTTAAACATCTTCACGGTCAATTCCATGCCCTCGGTCAGGCTCTCGACCTCGGAAGCCGTCGCCGCGGCAGACAAGCCCAAATCGAGGCTGTCCTTGACCGGCAGCAATTCTCCGACCAACCGTTCCAAGCCGTATTTATGCGCCGCCTCGACGTCCCGCTCCGCCCGTTTGCGAACGTTTTCCGCATCCGCGCGTGCGCGCAGTACCTCGTTCTTGAGATCGGCGATTTCGGCGGTGAGCAGTTCGAGCTCCGAGTGCTGCCCGTCGCTTTCAGGCGCGGCATCGTCGGTGACCTCGACTTGCACCTCACCATCCTCGGGCGCGGCTACGGCCTGGTCCGTAGCGTCGATCGCTTCGTCTGCCGTTTTAAGGTCTTCTTTTTCGTTCACCCCATCACCCTTTGTACTCAATGCCATGCTGCGGTTGGCGGCCGTATTAATACTCGATACCGACGCGCGGCGGCCGCGTCAGGGCGCCAGCAAGGCGTCAGCGCACCATAACGGCCGCGGCCAGCCGGACCGATCGCTCCGTCGAGATGGGGACTAATTCCTGGAATTCAACGCCGAACTCAACATTTTTGCCGTGAGTTCGACGATGGGTATGACGCGCTCGTACTCCATCCGCGTCGGCCCGATGACGGCGAGCACGCCCAAGGTGTGGTTTTCGTCCGCGTAGGTCGAGGTCACGATGCTGCAGTCGTCGAGCACCTCGTAGCCTGCTTCTTCGCCGATGAATATCTGCACGCCGGAAGCTTTAAGTGCTTGATCCAAAAGGTGCAAAATTTCCCGCTTCTGGTTGAATGCCTCGAACAGATTGCGCAGCTTCTCGATATCCGACAGCTCGTCGATATCCATCAGGTTGGTCTGTCCGGCCAGGACGTAATCCTTTTGAGAATCCTGGTCCAGAAAAACCTTTTGCGAAACCTCGACCACGAGCGCCATCAACTGGTCCATTTCCTCGCGGGTCGCCGACATCTCGCGGATCAGGCCCCGTTTGACGGCTTCGATGTCGTGGCCGGCGAAAGCGGAGGTCAGATAATTCGCCGCGCGGGTCAATTCGGCGGGCGAATACACCCGGTTGGTCTTGATGATCCGGTTTTCGACCTCGCGATCGTTGGTGACGAGAATGGCGAGGACACGATTGTCATTGAGCGGCAGGAATTCGACCTGGCGCAGCGCGCGGCGATCGATCACCGGGATCATGATCCGGCCAGTTTGGTGATTTCCAGGTTTTCGACCTCGCGATCGTTGGTGACGAGAATGGCGAGGACACGATTGTCATTGAGCGGCAGGAATTCGACCTGGCGCAGCGCGCGGCGATCGATCACCGGGATCATGACCAGTCCGGCCAGTTTGGTGATTTCCGACAGCATGTTCGAAGTGTTTTCAAGCAGCGTCTGGATGTCGTCTTTGGACTCGAGGCTCGTCTCCATCTGCCGGATCTCTTGCGGACTCAAGTCGCGAAAGGTCAGCATGGAGTCGACGAACAGCCGGTACCCTTGCACGGTCGGTATCCGCCCGGCCGAGGTGTGCGGAGATTTAATAAAGCCCGCGTCCTCGAGATCGGACATGACATTGCGAATGGTCGCTGGACTCAGGTCGAGCCTCGCGTCGCGTGCGAGCGTGCGCGAACCGACCGGCTGCCCGTCGGTGATGTAGCGCTCGACAAGGCACTTGAACAGATACTGCGATCGTTCGCTCAGTTGGATATCGGTATGATAATTTGGCATCTTTCGACCTGTGGCCGCGCGGTTCCGGTAGCGGAAATCTACCACCGTCCCCGGGTTCATGCAAAATCCACGTTGCCCCGCAATTCACCTAAATGCTAACTTGCCTGATAATCTTTGACCGGGCATAAATCGCAATGTTCACGCGTATCGGGATCGTGACGAAAACGCACGAGCCTGCCGTAAAAAATGCGCTCGAAACCCTTATCCGCCTGCTGAACAAACGCGGATTGGAGGTGCTAATCGACCAGCGCACAGATACGGCCGGCATGGCAGGGGTTTTTCAATCAGTTTCCGCGGCCGCGCTGCCGGACCGTTGCGATCTCGTTGTCTCACTGGGCGGCGACGGTACCCTGCTGCAATCAGCCGGTTTGATCTATCCCCGCGACGTGCCGCTGGTGGGCGTCAACCTCGGCCGGCTCGGCTTTCTGACCGATCTCGCGCAGGTCGACGCGTCAAGCGGGCTAAGCGCGGTGCTCGACGGTCATTATGTGTCCGAAGAGCGGGCTGTGCTCGGCTGCGAGATCGTGCGCGGCGGCGAAGTGGTGGCCTCGGAAGACGGCCTCAACGATGTCGTGGTACAGAAATGGAATACGGCGCGCCTGATAACGCTCGAAACCTACGTAGACGGAAAGTTTCTCCATTCGCAGCGCGCCGACGGCATGATCGTCGCGACCCCGACCGGTTCCACGGCCTATTCACTATCCGGAGGCGGCCCGATTCTCGATCCGCAGGTCGGCGCGCTGGTCCTCGTGCCCATTTGTCCGCACACGCTGACCAACCGACCGATCGTGGTCAGCGATTCCGTACAGATCGAAATTCACGTAGCGACTGAACGCGAGGATGAATCGTGTGTAACTTGTGACGGCAATTCGATCCAGGATCTACTGCCAGGCGATCACGTGCGCGTGTTCCGGCGCAAACAGTCGATCACCTTGCTGCACCCTGCAAACTACGATCACTTCGCCACCTTGAGGGCCAAATTGAATTGGGGTCGCGAACCTTGCTGAGAACGCTGACGGTTCAGGATCTGGTCGTCGTCCGCTCGGTCGACGTCGAATTCAAGCACGGCCTGACCGTGCTTTCGGGTGAAACCGGCGCGGGCAAATCGATCTTGATCGAGGCGCTGGGCCTCGCCCTCGGTGGTCGGGGCGACGTGAAGCTCGTGCGCGCGGGCAGCGAACGCGCCACCGTCACTGCCGAGTTCGACCTCTCGGACGCGGGCGACGTACGCACCCTGCTGGAAACCCACGGCGTGGACGCCGACAACGAATGCGTATTGCGGCGGGTCCTATCGAAGGATGGCCGCTCTCGAGCATTCTGCAATTCGAGCCCGGTTTCAGTGCAACTACTGCGACAGATCGGTGCCGGCCTCGTTGACGTTCACGCACAACATGCAGGGCGGCAAATGTTGTTGCGCGAAATCCAGCGGCGCTTGCTGGACGAATATGGCGATCTGCAAGCAGCCGTCGCCAAAGTCAACAAGGCCTACGAAACGTGGAAATCGGTGCGCGACGAACTGGCACGGCTCGAAGCCAAAGGGTCGGATCGTGATCGCTTCGAACTCCTGCGCTATCAAGTATCGGAAATGTCAGCGGCGTCCATTGATGCGGCCGAAATAAAGAGTATCGAAGACGATTTCAAACTGCTGGCGAACGCCGCCGCGAATCTTGAACACTGCGCCGCGGTCGGACACGCACTAAACGGTGATGGTGCCGGGGTGTTGTCTGCGCTTCAGACCGCCTCGTCGCGGGTGCGCGAACTCGCGGGCGTTGACAGTCGCTCCGCGACCCTGCTCGAGCTTTTGGACCAGTCGACCGTGACGATAGAAGAAGCACTGCACGAACTCGATCGTCTCGAAGGCTCGATTACAATTGATCCTGAGCGCCTTCAGCGTCTCGACGAACGCCTCGCGGAGCTGCACAAGCTCGCGCGTAAACATCACATTGAAATCGAGGAACTTCCCAAACTCTTCGAGCGCCTCGAACGGGACCTTGCGGCGCTTGAGAACCGAAGCGCGGCCGAAGCGGAATTGCACGAGCGGCTGCGCACGGCGCAATTGGCGTATGTCGAATCCGCTACGCTACTGAGCAAACGGCGCGCCACAACCGCCAGAAAAATGCAGGAGGACATCACTCGCCGCTTGCGAGATCTCGGTATTCCACACGCCGAGTTCACCGTTTCGCTGCAACTCACAAGTGACGCCGTACCCCGCCTCCACGGCCGCGATCGAATCGAGTTCGTCATTTCCACGAATCCCGGCCAGCCGCCCGGGCCGCTCAATAAGATTGCCTCCGGTGGTGAACTGTCGCGCGTCGGCCTGGCTATCCAGGCGGCAACCGCTCGTCATGCCGGCATCCCGGTCGTGGTCTATGACGAAGTTGATACGGGGATCGGGGGCACCACGGCAAACATCGTCGGGCGCAATCTGCGTGACGTCGCCAGCCATTGCCAGGTCATTTGTATCACGCATTCGCCACAGGTCGCCAGCGCCGGCGATCAGCATCTCATCGTCAGTAAATCCATCGTTGGAGGCCACACCGAGATGCGGATAGAGGCACTCGACGAAATTGAACGCGAAGCGGAAATCGCGCGGATGCTGGGCGCCACTGAAGCGACCGAATCGAGCGTCGCCCACGCCCGCGATCTGATCGCGACGGCCACCCGACGCCTTTGATACCGGTACGCCAAAAAAATAACCGGGCTCGTCTCGATCCCGTCAGCCGGCTTTTGAATTAGGTGGTCTAGAGAGCTCAGTCAGCCGCGGTCGGGCCGGTGGGCTTCGGACGCACGTAGAGCACGAGGCTGTGTGCTTCCAGCACGAAACCGTGGTCCTCGACGATCTGTCGCTGCCGCCGTTCGATGTCCTCATCGGCGAATTCGATGACCTCGCCGGTATCGACCCGGACCATGTGATCATGGTGGCATTCAGCGCGCATTTCGAAGACGGCGTGGCCACCGGCGAAATGATGCCGTTGCACGAGGCCCGCCGCTTCGAACTGCGTCAGGACCCGATAGATCGTCGCCAGACCGACGTCCTCGCCAATATCGATGAGGGCCTTGTAAACGTCCTCCGCACTGAGGTGGCGTTCGTCGCTACCTTCGAGAATTTCCAGAATGCGTAGCCGCGGTAGGGTCGCTTTGAGGCCTGCTTTTTTAAGTTCTTGGGTATCCATTTTTGATGATAATCCTTATCCGCCGGGCACCCATCCAGCATAGCACTTTCGCCCGGAACGGGGTCGCTGTGCTAGGATTTCGCCCCCCGGCAAAACTGCGGCGGAATCAACCGAGTTCGTGAATCGCATTTCCATATCCGCCAGGACACGGCGTAGAGGCTCCCGTCACGCGCGGCGCCATCTGCTTGCAATTCGCCTGATTACAGCGCTCGTGGTGATCATCGCCGGCGGCTGCTCAACGCCGACCGGATCGCCGCTGCCAAGTCTGCCGAGCCCGCGCAATCTGCCGTTCATTTACAAGATCGATGTGCAACAGGGCAACGTCATCACCCAGGAGATGATCGCGCAGCTCAAACGCGGAATGGACAAGAAACAGGCCACGTTCATCATGGGCTCGCCCATCATCATGGATACCTTCAACGCGCACCGCTGGGATTACGTCTACACCTTTCAGCCGGGGGGTGGCAGCGCCGAGGGCCGCCGCGTAACGCTCGTGTTCGTCGACGAGAAGCTGGACCACGTCGAAGGAGATGTCACGCCAGCGACGGGCGAACTGGTCGTGAACACACGCCAGGACGTGAATGTCGAGGTGCCCCTTTACATCAGGAAGAAACTCCTCGCCAGGCTCAGGGACAAAATACCGTTTACCGAGGAGGTGGAAGAGGAATACATCTATGACCTAAAGGATCTCCGCCGCCATGAGGACGACAACGCGCCAGCAGAAAACGAGGGTGAAGACGACCAGAATAAGGCGTCGGCGGAGGACGATAACGACGAGGAGGACGACGCCGACAATACGCTGCTAGTGACCGGACCTTCGGTTCTGGTGCCGAAAGATGCGCCGACGAACAAGAAAAAGCGCGGCTTCTTTCGTCGGATCCTCGACGGTATCGGTCTTGGCGCAGAAGAGGACGAGGAACCGGGCGAATACGACCCGGGCGATCCGAAGTACAAAGACATCACCAACCCCGACGATCTATAGCCCGCAAATTGCATGAAGGCCGGCTAGCCCGTTAGCGTTTGCCGCGACGCTGCTCCCGCGCCCGGCGGCGGCGGATCGCTTTTGGATCGTCCTCGAGCGGGCGGTAGATTTCGATCCGATCCCCTGCCGCCACGAGATCACCGGGATCCCTCTTCTCGCCAAAGATGCCCAATTCACACACCGCAAGATCGAGATCCGGAAAGTGATCGGCAATGCGCGATCGCTCGACGGCGTTTCGAAGCGTCGCACCCCGGGGAACTTCGATCACGATCACGCGCTGTACGTCGGGCAGCACGTAGACCACCTGAACCTTGAGCTTCTCACCGATCGTAGACGACATAAGCGCGTTTCCTGAAAGCTTCGACAAACGAATCGGCGATCGGCGTGAATGCCACCGTCAGCGCAGCGCCCAGCACGCGCCCGGGAAACGCGAACTCGAGTTCGAGCGTCACCAGACAACCGCCATCGGCCGGCTCGAAGCGCCACTGCCCGTGCAATTTCTTGAACGGACCATCGACGAGATGAATTTCGATGGCGCGGTCCGGATGCAGGTGATTTTTGGTAGTAAACGAATA
Source organism: Gammaproteobacteria bacterium (assembly GCA_963662545.2). Taxonomy (GTDB): domain Bacteria; phylum Pseudomonadota; class Gammaproteobacteria; genus JAYYZW01. The sequence goes on along the minus strand of CAXXLL010000002.1, from coordinate 118,459 downwards.
ATTGAAACGGCCCTTTTTTACGGTCAATCGCGCCTGCATCGTGTTCTCGTCTTGCGCCAACACCATGGCCTCAGCGCACCACGGCAAGAACGACGGGTAGGACGGAACGTCATTCACGAGCGCATACATCTGCGCGGAGGTAAAGGGCGAAAACGCCTTGCGTTTGACGAGCGCCACTCGTAAGCCGCGGGGCGGGTGCTCAGGACAACCCGAAAAACGTGATCATCTCTTCGATGAACCGTTTCATCGCTTCGATGAAGACGATGCCTACACCCACTGGCGCGACGAAGCGTACCAAGAGCAGCCACCCACGATAGATTAAAGAATTGCCGGTTCCGAGTTCGTCCATGGTACTCGAGCGCGACATCCGCCAACCGGCGAAGACGGCGATCAGCATGCCGCCCAGGGGCAGCAGCAACGTGGTGCTAAAAAACTCCGCCCAGTCGAAGAAGTTCCTGCCGCCCGGTACGAAGCCGCTCCACTCGTTGAACGACAAGAGTGAACCCAGACCCAGTAGCCAAGCGCCAATGCCGCTGACGAGGCAGGATTTAACGCGGCTCCACCCGGCGGTCTCAACCAGCCACGCCACCACGGGTTCGAGTATTGAAATCGCCGACGTCCACGCGGCGACGGACAACAGCACGAAAAAAAGCGTGCCGAAAAACTGTCCTCCCGGCATATGTCCGAACGCGATGGTGAGGGTTACGAACACCAGACCCGGGCCCTGCCCGGGTTCGAGTCCGTAGGCAAACACGATGGGAAAGATGGCGAGTCCAGCGAGTAGCGCAACCAGGGTATCTACGCCAGCGATGATGAAGGACAATTGCGGAAGCGAGGCGTCGGCCGATAGGTAGCACCCGTAGATCATAATCGCGCCCATACCGAGACTGAGGCTGAAAAACGCCTGCCCGAGTGCCGTCATCACAGTCGCGCCGGTGATCTTGCTGAAATCGGGTCTGAACAGGTAATCCACAGCGCCACTGAAGTCGCCCGTACTCATGGCATAGCCGACCATGACGACGAGCAGCACGAAAAGCGCCGGCATGAGGAACTTGACCGCCTGCTCGAGCCCGCCGCGAACGCCCCGGGCAATGACGAACATCGTCATCGCCATGAACACCGAATGCCAGAAGGTCAACCGGCTGGCCGATCCCGTGAGCGCGGCGAAGGTCTCCTGCGAGGTCGCGATCGTCGCACCGTCGAAGACGCCGCGCGCGACATAGAAGACGTAAGCGAGCGACCAGCCCGCAACGACCGAGTAGAAAGACAGGATCAGAAACCCCGCGATGACGCCCATCCAGCCGAGAAAACGCCAGGCAGTGTGCGCGCCTTCTTCCTCGGCCAGCACGGCCATCGCATTGATCGGACTGCGGCGGCCGCGCCGCCCCAGCAGGATTTCCGCCATCATGATCGGCAACCCGACGAGCAGCACGCATGCGAGGTAGACCAGCACGAAAGCGCCGCCTCCATGCTCGCCGGTGATATAGGGGAACCGCCAGATATTGCCGAGTCCCACGGCCGAGCCCGTCGCCGCCAGGATGAACATCCAGCGCGATGACCACTGTCCGTGGATGGATTCACGGCCCGCAACCATAAGCCTCTTCCAATTTGCGCCTTGGCGCGTCGATGTTCGATCTTTCCATGTAACCCGAGTTGTCGCGCCAGTCGATCCCCGACTCATTTCAACCATGCAAAGTCGGGCGGCCGACGTGTTTCGTGACTGCGCCCCGGTGCCAGCAAACCGTCGGCATTATGGTGCAAGCGATGTCGGGGGACAAGACTTCGCGCTCGCCATTGCGCCCATTTCAAGCGGTACGCCATTGCTATAATCGCGGCCGGGTTTTGGGCCGCGGAACACTGGCCCGTGGAAATGATCATGGCGGGTAACAAGAGTACAAAGTCCAGCACCCCGGCTCGATCGCCCAGAACAAGAAAGCGCGGTACGACTACCATATCGAAGAGCGTTTCGAAGCGGGCCTGGTACTCGAAGGCTGGGAGGTCAAGAGCTTGCGTGCTGGAAAGGTGCAACTGCGTGACACCTACGTGCTGCTGAAAGACGGCGAAGCATTCCTGTTCAGCGCGCTCATCAATCCCCTGCCCTCGGCGTCGACGCACGTCGACCCCGAGCCCCAGCGCACGCGCAAGCTGCTGTTGCATCGCCGAGAAATCGACTACGTCAAAGGCGCCGTGGAGCGCAAGGGCATGGCCTTGATCGCTCTCGCGCTCTACTGGAAGAACGGCAAGGTTAAAGTCGAGATCGGTTTGGCGCGCGGTAAAAAGCAGCACGACAAGCGCGCGGTCGAGAAGGACCGCGACTGGCAGCGCGAAAAAGCACGGATCATGAAGAGTTCGCGCTAGCAGCCTGTTGGACTTAGGGAGTCGTAGCGAGGCGGGTGGGAGAGTTCGCGCTAGCAGCCTGTTGGACTTAGGGAGTCGTAGCGAGGCGGGTGGGAGAGCGAGGCCAGATGCGCCATGGTTTGAGGCGAATAGTGGTGCTATTTAACGAAAACCGTGGCGCATCTGGACCGCTATCCCAACGCCGCACGACTGCATGGATGCAGGAGGTAGAGCAATGCAGGAGCAATTGCCGAATAGATTTCCTAAGTGCAACAGGCTGCTAGGACATCGCCCCCCGGAACAAAATCCAGCCGGCGCCGTAAAATGAGTACGAGAGCGTTCGTTTTATGCTTTAGGAACCTCTGAATAAGTCATGGTGCGTCTGAAATGTTCATGCAATTGTGCAGATCAAGGCACGAATCGCAGGCCATAGCGGGGACTATGGGCAAGGTTCGTAACGCCGAACTGCGCCATTTCATGGGCAAGGCAGATGTGCCATGACTTATTCAGAGGTTCCTTTATACTGTGAGCTTCCTTTTGGGGGCGTCACGGCTTCGACGCGGGTCGCGAAACCGAAGGGGCATGCCGAGGGGCAGCACACCTCGTTAATACAACTGCAAACCTTATAGTTGCCAACGACGACAACTACGCACTCGCTGCTTAAAACCCAGTAGGGTGCCGTCCGACTGGAGCCGTACTTGTGCGTCCAGATTTCGGGCGTCATTGCTCACAAGATCGCGGTGAAGCAATCCGAGGCGGATCCGTTAAAACTTAATCGGAATCGCTGACTGCTTTCCCTGCCGGTCGGGTGGCAGTCGGTTAAATTAATAGACTCGGATAAGCATGTAGAACCGACGGCAGAGGGCTTGCGGACGCGGGTTCGACTCCCGCCGCCTCCACCAACAAGAGATTCTTCGACATCCGAAGAATACCGAAAAAGCCCTTGATTACTTGTGATTAAGGGCTTTTTTTATGCCTATGCGATTCTAGCTAGTTCTAGCGAATCCATAGATTTTAGTAGTACTGATTGTAGTACCATCGCCGGAAGGCAATCAGCGGTACTACTAAAATGGCACGCACCACCAAACCACTGACCAATACGGAAGTCAGCCAAGCAAAGCAAAAGGGCACGATATACACGCTTTCAGACGGCGGCGGATTGCAGCTTCGCGTGAAACCGAACGGTTCCAAGGTGTGGCTATTAGATTATCGCCGCCCTTATACCAAGGCCCGCACGAGCCTGAGTTTCGGCGCCTACCCGTCCATATCGCTGGCGGCCGCTCGTGTTAAACGTGACGAAGCCAGAGCACTCCTCGCCCAAGACATCGATCCGCAGGAATATCGAGATGAGTGCGCGCGCGAACATGAAGCTGCTCACAACAACACCCTGAAATCCATCGCCTCACAATGGCTGGAAATCAAAAAGACCACCGTTACGCCGGAACATGCCGAAGATACCTGGCGATCGCTTCAATTACATATTTTCCCCACTCTCGGAAAGATCCCCATATATAAGATCACGGCGGTGAAGGTCATCGAAGCCATAACGCCGATTGCCGCAAAAGGAAACCTGGAAACGGTAAAACGGCTCTGCCAACGGCTAAACGAAGTGATGACGTATGCCGTGAATAGCGGCGTCGTAGCCGCTAATCCTTTGACCGGCATTGGTAAGGCGTTCCAAACGCCTGCCAAGCGGCACCAACCAACGTTAACTCCGGCGCAGCTCCCCGCATTGATGAAAGCGCTCTCGGTCGCCAGCATCAAGCTCACGACACGTTGCCTGATTGAATGGCAGCTTCACACGATGGTGCGCCCCGGCGAAGCAGCTGGTACGCGCTGGGTTGAAATCGACTTAACCAAGAATGTCTGGGCGATCCCGGCCGAGAGGATGAAAAAGAACAAGCCTCATACCGTGCCGCTATCTCCTCAAGCCGTCCAGCTACTGGAACTGATCAAACCGATCAGTGGCCGCAGCAAGTTTGTCTTTCCCTCCGACAGAAACACAAGAAGGCATGCGCATCCGCAAACTGCCAACACTGCACTTAAACGGATGGGGTTCGATAAGACGCTGGTTGCCCACGGCATGCGAGCTTTAGCAAGTACTACACTCAACGACCAGGGCTTTGACCCTGAAGTGATTGAAGCCGCGCTGGCCCACTCCGGAAAGGATGAAGTCCGCAACGCCTATAATCGAGCCGAATATGTAGCACGTCGCATTCCTATGATGAACTGGTGGAGTGAGCGTATCGAGAAGGCAGCAACCGGCAACATGAGTCTCGCGGGTAGCCGTGTTTTCTCGGTGATTGGTGTGTAACGAATGGAATGTGACGCAGCATCTGCACGACAGGTATACCTGCTTATTGCCTCAGCGAGGTTAGTCCGCTCCCCACTTTCGAGCATTTTGAGTTGAGTTTCGGATAGAAGCTCATATACGGGGATGCATAACTAAGGAAGGCTTAGTCAGTGTCATGAGTAGAGCCATAAATTCATTTCTCCGAGTAATTCTTGTCGTTGCGGCGGTATCAGGCGGTCCCACAGCTACCGCTCAGACCGAGGACCTCTACAAACTCAACGCCCGCCTGTTCGAGCTGTATCGCACAGGCAAATATAGCGATGCAATTGTAGTGGGCGAACGCCTCTTGAAAGAAGCGGAGGCGTCACTGGCGCCGACGGACCCGAAAATGTTGGCGTTCATGAATAACCTCGCGGCGCTCTACAGAGCCCAGGGCCGCTACGCCGAGGCCGAGCCCTTGTACCGGACGGTGTTGGAGAAAAGCCGCGCCGTCCTCGGCGACGACCATCCGGATACGCTCATTAGCCTCAACAACCTCGCGGGGCTCTACGACTCCCAGGGCCGCTACGCCGAGGCCGAGCCCTTGTTCCGGACGGCGTTGGAGAAAAGCCGCGCTGTCCTCGGCGACGACCATCCGGATACGCTCATTAGTGTCAACAACCTCGCGGCGCTCTACAGAGCCCAGGGCCGCTACGCCGAGGCCGAGCCCTTGTTCCGGACGGCGTTGGAGAAAAGCCGCGCCGTCCTCGGCGACGACCATCCGGATACGCTCATTAGCCTCAACAACCTCGCGGGGCTCTACGACTCCCAGGGCCGCTACGCCGAGGCCGAGCCCTTGTTCCGGACGGCGTTGGAGAAAAGCCGCGCCGTCCTCGGCGACGACCATCCGGATACGCTCATTAGCGTCAACAACCTCGCGGCGCTCTACAGAGCCCAGGGCCGCTACGCCGAGGCCGAGCCCTTGTTCCGGACGGCGTTGGAGAAAAGCCGCGCCGTCCTCGGCGACGACCATCCGCAAACGCTCAGTAGCCTCAACAACCTCGCGGGGCTCTACGACTCCCAGGGCCGCTACGCCGAGGCCGAGCCCTTGTACCAGTCGGTGTTGGAGAAAAGCCGCGCCGTCCTCGGTGATGACCATCCGCAGACGCTCATTAGCCTCAACAACCTCGCGTCTCTCTACGACTCCCAGGGCCGCTACGCCGAGGCCGAGCCCTTGTACCAGTCGGTGTTGGAGAAACGCCGCGCCGTTCTCGGTGATGACCATCCGCAGACGCTCACTAGCCTCAACAACCTCGCGTCTCTCTACGACTCCCAGGGCCGCTACGCCGAGGCCGAGCCCTTGTACCAGTCGGTGTTGGAGAAAAGCCGCGCCGTCCTCGGTGATGACCATCCGCAGACGCTCACTAGCCTCAACAACCTCGCGTTTCTCTACGACTCCCAGGGCCGCTACGCCGAGGCCGAACCCTTGTACCGGACGGCGTTGGAGAAACGCCGCGCCGTCCTCGGCGATGACCATCCGGATACGCTACGTGTTGAGCTGAGTCTGGCCGTGTTACTCGTCAACATCGACCGTTCCGATGAGGCCGTAAAACGCTTGAGTTGTATCGGTGAACCGCCCCGGGAATATCGGAGGCTCATTAGTTTGAGTCAGGCCGCCCTGGCTAACTCTTGCAGTTGTTGATAATAAGCCATCTCCAGTTCCGCCGGCGGAATGCTGCCAATCGGTTCCAAAAGGCGGCGATTATTGAACCAGTCCACCCAAGTCAACGTTGCGAACTCAACAACCTCAATGTTTCGCCACGGGCCTTGCTGTCGGATCAATTCGGTCTTGTACAATCCATTGATCGTCTCGGCGAGTGCATTGTCGTAGGAATCACCGACGCTGCCGACCGAAGGTTCAATACCGGCCTCATTGAGCCGGTCGGCGTAGCGGATCGATACGTACTGCGTACCTCGATCACTGTGGTGGATCAGGCCCGTGTCTTCATTGACGCAACGCGCATGCAACGCCTGCTCCAAGGCATCCAATGCAATATCCGCATGCAAAGCACTCGACACCCGCCAACCGATAATCCGACGGGAGAAAGCATCGATGACAAAAGCCACATAGACGAACCCTTGCCAGGTTGCTACGTCAGTGAGATCAGCGACCCACAGAGCGTTCGGACGTGATACCGTGAAGTTACGGTTGACCCGATCCAATGGGCGTGCCGCACTACCGTCAGCCGTCGTCGTCTTAATGCGACGACCCCGCACGACACCTCGCAATCCCAACTCCTTCATCAATCGTGCGACCGTACAGCGCGCGACGATGAATCCTTCACGTCTCAGTTGCCGCCACACCTTACGGACACCGTATACACGAAAGTTCTCCTTCCATACCCGCTCAATCTCAGGCTTTAGTTCAGCATCACTGCGAGCACGGGCTGAGCGCCGCTCTGGATCGCGCTCCTGTGCTTTGTGCTCGTAGTACGTCGATGGAGCAAGCGGCAAAATAGCGCAGATTGGCTCGACCCCGAATCGACCCTTGTACTCATCCATGTAGGTGACCATCACTTCAGTCGGCGGTCGAGCTCCGCCTGGGCGAAAAACGCTGACGCCGTTTTCAAGATCTCATTCGCCCGCTTCAACTCACGATTCTCTCGCTCCAACGCCTTGAGTCGATCCTCAGCATCGCTCGTCACACCGTCTCGACGACCCGTATCGATTTCAGTGCGTTTCACCCAGCTTCTGAGCGTCTCCGGCGTGCAACCAATCTTGCCGGATATCGACACCAGTGCCGCCCAGCGCGATTCATAATCCTTCTCATGTTCGAATACCATCCGAACAGCCCGCTCCCGTATCTCCCGGGAATATCGTTTTGATTTGCTCATGCTCCAATCCTCTCAAGATTTGGAGCCTCCGGTAAAGCCGGAGCGGTTCAGTTTGAGATCTATCTGTTCGTCTTTGTCAAAGAACCGCTTTCTGACTCTTCTGGCGATCTGCTTCTCCATATCGTCCATGAAGTCCTTGAACAGTATCGAGTTGACAGGATTAGGCGTTGACGCTTCATGCGCCTTAATCCATCGAAGGGAAAATGTTACCTCGTCAGATGGATGCTCGAATCGCCGTTCGGCGGCTAGGCCAGGATAGGTTTCCTTGATTGACTTATCGGAAAGGAGCTTGAGCGTGATGAGCTTAACGAATTCTTCAAACCCCTTCGCTTGGCTGATTTTGTCGGACTGGTGGATATGCTGATGGCACTTGGCGAAGACATGATTAACTTCTGCAATTGAAGGCTTCGTGAAATGGATCGTGTCAGCGTCCGCCAGGGCCAGGGCACGCCGCTCTCTCGTGAATGCGGTTCATCCCCGCAACGCCTCCCCGACAGCCTTTGCAGTCGCGGCGAATACCTCGTCAACGGTCTCCGCGGCTGGGCCTCGGCACGATCCGCAGCACACCGACTCGACGTTGCGCCGCGCGTTTTCGTGGCCCATTCGAAGCACCGACGCCGCCGACAAGACACGGGCTAGAACCTCAGACGTGCTCACCAGCTCGCCGGCCTCGACGGCGTTCTGGCGCTCCATCTGTATCCGCCTCTCCCTCGTTAAGAGGCCGCGCTCATCTCGATAGATCGCGCTGTCATGCTGGCCGTCCGCGCGGTGCTCCGCCCCATTCGACTCAACTGGCTTCGCGGATAGCGCCGCGATGGCAGCAAGCATCGCGTCTCCACGCTCGCCGCGGGGCGGCGCTCCACGTGCACGCGCACGATCAACCGAACGGCGCGTCGTGCCCGCTCTCTGCGCGATTTCAGCAGACCCACAAGCGTTGACCTTAGCGCGGAATTTGGCGGGGGTCATAGTGGATCGGAGTGTCTCACGTTCACGCAGCCGATCCCGCACATCGCCGACCTTAATCGTTACAGTCATAGCTTTTCCCTAAAGTGTCTAAAGTGTCTCACGTTTACGCCATCCGAAAAATAGTGAGATTTTGCCATACACCCCAACGGCGGCCCCCACACCCCGCCCAGGAGGACCCTTTGCTGCGGTGCGGTATTTGTTGCGTTGCAGTTGCGGCGCATCGGTTAGCTCTTGCGGCGCATCGGCTATTGGATCTCGGTGCGCTCATGCGTGTCCCACAACCCGCGGTTGCCCCTCGATCAAGACAGTTATTTTCTTGAGCAGCGCGCCCTACTTCTCGGGGCTGACCGCCAAGTGAATTGTCTCTTCCAGCTCAGCCTTAGATGGCTGGTGACTGGACGGTTTTATGTTGATTAGCGGCTTGTTGCCAAGCTTCTTTTTAGCCCGCTTCCGGTTCTGTTTGTTCATTCGGTTCCTCCTCTACGCCTTCTTTAATCGCCTTGTGCGTACTGACAACTTAACTCTCGAAAATGGATAATTCCGGAATGAATATCTACAAACGTTACCGGTTCCCACCTGAGATCATCAGCTATGCAGTCTGGCTTTACTGCAGATTCAACCTCAGCCACCGTGATATCGAAGATTTGCTTGCTCAGCGAGGCATCACCGTCACCTACGAAACCATTCGGCTCTGGTGTATCAAGTTCGGTCCCAGGTTCGCCAGGCGACTGAAGCGAAAGCATCATGGCTACGGCGATACCTTCTTCATCGATGAAGTCTTCGTGCAGATCAATGGCAAACAGCATTATCTATGGCGGGCAGTCGATCAGGATGGTGAAGGGGTGGACGTGTTTCTCCAAAGCCGTAGAGATGGCGCGGCTGCAAAGCGTTTCTTCAAGCGCTTACTGAGAAGCCATGGCGGCGAACCCAGGCGGATCGTGACAGACAAATTGCGGAGTTATTGCGTGGCGCATCGGGAGATTATTCCTGAAGCGATACACGATACAGCGCAATATGCTAATAATCGAGCAGAGCAATCGCACGAACTAACCAGCGTGAGGGAGCGCGGGATGCGGAGATTCAAGTCACCAAGGCACGCGGGAAGATTCTTGACTGTTCACGCTGCCGTTTACAACTTGTTCAATCTGGGTCGTCACTTAGTCAAAGCCGCACATTATCGAAATCTCAGGGAAGATGCGTTTAATAATTGGTCATCGGCAGTGGCGTAAAACTGGAGAGCAAAATTCTGCGGTCCAGGGACAATAACTTGTCAGTACGCCTTAATGAGGTGTTCTGACGACGATGGCCGTCCTGCCCGTTTCTGTCTCATCTCAACTCCTCAGCTTGGATGAACAAAAACACGCTCTTAAACCACAACTAAATCTGTTCCATAAGCGCTGACGTCAGACAGGCTGGGGGCGAGTTCAATCTTGTGGGTGTAGACCATGAAAAGTCCAGTTTGGGTGTTGCCTGCTGTTGTGCAGGTGAAGAACTCATGGCCCGGAGCGCTTTAGAACCGATATTTCAGGCTCAAGCCGATGGCGAACATGTCTATGTCATCGGTCTTAATCGTGTATATCACCGGGTCGCTTCCGTCCAGGTTGTTGCTTGAGATGTGGCCGCGCAGCCGGTCTGGGTCGCTGCTGTCTTCGAAAGCGTGGAATATGGTGTGCCGCCCCTTCAGGCCGATGGAAACCGACTCCGTGAGGGCGTAGTCGAAACCGATCACCGCTTGGTAGCCAAACAGGCTATCCGAAAGCTCGGTCTGATTGCTGCTGGTTGTCGAAGCTAGGTTGGCCTGCACGATCTGCAGATCGTTCTGCCGGTCTGCGGGAAAATACCCCGCGATAGAGGTGATCTGGCGCGGGTCGCTGTTCCTGACCCACAACAAGCCGTGGTCCATCCGCGTAAACCCAACGCCGACACCGAATCCCACATAGGGCGTAAACCTGCTGCGATTGATGAAGTCGAGATAAAGGTTGGCGAATAGGTTATGCGACGTGACGCTGCCTATTCGGTCCACGGCCTCGACGACCTCGCCGCCCAGCTTGGCTACGGCCACTCCGCCGCGACCTTCGATAGGAGATGTCTCGTTGTGCGCTGTTTCGCGGAACAGGTACTCCAGCTCCATACGGAGTCTTCCTCCGTCACGGAAGCGGTATCCCACCGCTCCACCGCCCATGAACCCGTTGGCCCCGCCGAAACCGTTGCTCCAGGCTGTACCGGGAGCATTCGGGTCGTCGCAGGACGCCGGCATGAGATCGGTAAACGGGTTCAGGTGCTCGTCGCAGATGCTCCCCCTGCCATTGGCGTTTGCAGCAATCCGAATGCTCGGAGCGAAGTTCGCCCCGAGTTCCAGGTTCGCGTAAAACCCCTTGCCGTGTTGCGCCCCGACCTCGCCGGTCGCGAGGGTGAAAAGGAGGCAAACCAGCAGGGCGGCCTTCAATCTCGCCGGAGTTCGCTCTTTTTCAGCAGAATGATCTGTTTTCATGGTGTCCCCGTATGCTGGCCGCGCCCCGAAAGCTTACCGTTGTCTGCTGTCCGTCTTCAAACAAATGGGACAGATGTTTGGTCTTGCTAAGGGCGTGTTTTGCTCATCATTTTCATATTACACGGCGCGTCGTTGATAGTGCAAACGGCGTTTCGCTGCGTATTCCAGCCCATGCCGATCACCGATTCCGGCGCAAGCCGATCACCCATTCCAGCTGATGCCGATCACTGATTCCAGCGCATGCCGATCATCGATTCCGGCTCATCGCGATCACTTTCGGGCGATTGCCGGGATCGGTTTCGAGCACTGAAGGAGCGTTGACGACCGCAGGATAACAACTGGCCCATGGCACCCTGGACGTTTTGCCGTCCGGGGGAATTCCATGGCCACGACGAGGTTATCCATGCGCAAAATACGCGATATTGTGCGGCTGCATCATGCCGCCGCACTCAGTAACCGGGCGATAGCCCGCGCCATCAAGGCGTCGGCCTCGACGGTCAGTGATTGCCTGAGTCGGGCGCGTGCCGCGAACATCGCTTGGCCGTTGCCCGAGAGCATGAGCGACACCGCCCTGGAGCAGGCGCTGTACGGCTCAAGCGCCAACCCGCCCAGTGGCCCACGACCGTTGCCGGACTTCGCCGATATTCATCGCGAACTGCGGCGCAAAAGCGTGACCCTGATGCTGCTGTGGATGGAGTACAAGGCCGCCCATCCCGACGGCCTCATGTATTCCGCCTTCTGCGAGCGTTATCGTGCCTGGCGAGACCATCTCGATGTCGTGATGCGCCAGACGCATCTGGCCGGCGACAAACTGTTCGTCGACGATGCCGGGCAGACGATGCCGGTGATTGACCGCATGACCGGTGAGGTGCGCCAGGCCGAGATCTTTGTCGCCGTGCTGGGCGCCTCGAACTATACGTATGCGGAGGCGACGTGGACGCAAAGTCGGCCGGATTGGATCGGCGCCCACACCCGCGCATTCAGCTTCTTTGGCGGTGTGCCCAACATCGTGGTGCCGGATAACCTCAAAAGCGGTGTCACGCTCGCGCATCGCTACGAGCCCGACTTGAATCCCACCTACCAGGACATGGCCACCCATTATGGCGTCGCTGTCGTGCCAACCCGGGCGCGCAAACCACGCGATAAAGCCAAAGTCGAAGTCGGTGTCCAGATCGTCGAACGCACTCTCCTCGCGGCGCTGCGTCATCGGCAGTTCTTCTCGCTGGCCGAGTTCAATGCCGCCATCGCTGAACTGCTCATCCGGCTCAACCTTCGACCCTTCAAGAAACTACCCGGTTCTCGCCAGAGCCAGTTCGAGGCCATCGACCGACCCGCGCTGAAACCGCTACCGAGTACCCCCTATGAATACGCCGAGTGGAAGCAGGCACGCGTGCATATCGACTATCACATCGAGGTCGAGCGCCATTACTACTCCGTGCCGCATCATCTCGTGAAACGACAACTCGATGTTCGTGTGACGGCATCCACCATCGAGTGCTTCCATCAGGGCCAACGCGTGGCCTGTCATCGCCGTGTCAATCAACCCGGGCGGCATACCACCATCACCGCGCATATGCCCGAGCAGCATCGGCACTTGGCCCAGTTCTCACCCGAGCGATTACAGCGTTGGGCCGCGAAGATAGGCCCCGAGACCGCCGCCCTCATCACCCAAGTCTTAGCTGAACGACCCCACCCGGAGCAGGGTTACCGTGCCTGCCTCGGGATCTTGCGGCTGGCCAAAAGCTACGGCGATAAACGACTGAATGCGGCCTGTGCCCGCGCGCTCATCCTCGGCACCCATCGTTACAAAAGTATCGAGTCCATCCTCAAAAAAGGACTCGACCAGCAACCCCTGAATCCACCGACGGAATCCACGCTGCCCGCCGACCACGGCAATCTCCGTGGACCCGGCTACTATCATTAAGGAGAAACATCGATGCTGAATCATCCGACCCTCGACCAACTGCAAAGCATGAAGCTCACCGGCATGGCCCAGGCCTTCGAAGAGCAGCTGCAACGCACCGACCTCAACGACTTATCCTTCGACGACCGGCTCGCCTTCCTCGTCGAACGTGAGCACGCTGTACGCTCGAACCGGCAACTCACCTATCGACTCCGCCGCGCCCAGCTCAAGCTCAACGCCACCGTGGAGGACATCGATCATCGCGCACCCCGCGGCCTCGATAAATCCACCCTCAATGAACTTGCCCGCTGCCGCTTCATCAACGACCATCTCAACGTCCTCATCACCGGACCCACCGGCGTCGGCAAAACCTATCTCGCCTGCGCCATTGCTCATAGCGCTTGTCGTAACGGCTTCTCGGCACGCTATCTCCGTGTCCCGCGATTGCTCACCAACATCACCCTCGCACGCGGCGACGGCACCTAGCACAAGCTCCTCGCGCAGCTTGCCAAGACTGACCTCGTCATCCTCGATGACTGGGGACTCGCGATACTCAATGCTGAACAACGGCGGGACCTGCTCGACATCCTCGACGACCGGCACGCGTTGCACTCGACCATCGTGACATCGCAATTACCCGTCAAACAATGGCACGAGGTCATCGGCGATCCCACGCTCGCCGATGCCATCCTCGACCGGCTCGTGCACAACGCCTACACGATCAATTTAAAAGGAGAATCCATGCGGAAAAAACAAGCGAACTTGACTCAGCCCGATCACTCGGCACAATAAACTACACCTGCGTCGCTACGCTCCGATGAGCGATCGGCATGACCGGAACAGGTGATCGGCATCAAATGGAATCAGTGATCGGCTTCGCCGGAATACGCAAACAGGCGCTGTTGGGCAACTTTATCTGCCGGGATCACGGGGGCGTTTTGCGGTGCCGCCATCGCCGCGTCGATGGCGGCCGTCAGTGAACCCGTGACGCCGCCCAGAAGATGGTACTCCTCAAGCGTCAGGTCGCCGTCCCCGCCGTAGTCGTTATAGAGCCGCTCGAGCGTGAACGCGAGCATCGGCAGAGCGTCAGCGCCGCAGGTCTTGGTGAGCAGTTGCTCGGTCAGTGCCGGCTCGACGAGCAAGGCGTTTCCAGCCTCGGTGGCGCGCTCAGCGGGTCCTTCGATGATGCGCTTGTACTCGGACCGATCCATCGGCGTGAGGTCGATAAATTGCCGCCCGACCTCCTGCAGCAACGCGTCGGTTTGCAGGTGTTGGTAGAGATCGGTGCGGATGGTGATCATGGCCAGTAGCTGCGGACGGTCGCCCGGATCGGGCAGTTTGTCATAGCGCTTTTCCAGGCAGACCAACTGCGCGCGTAGTTGCGCCGCCTCCTCGGCGCCGTCGCTCGCATAGAGCTCCTCGCCCTGGTCAATCGGCAGGATGAAGGTCGGTTCGGACCGATCGCTAACGCCTCGCGCAACGATGGCATCGCGCAGTTGTTGCACGTATCCCATCAAGGCCTCACCGTCGCGATCAGCCTTAAACCGGGCGCGCATTTCGCCGCGGCTGGCGGTAGTTATGCCCACATCGCTCAACGCGGTGGCCAGACTGCTGACCAGCCCCTCCTCGCCGTTCATCGCCGCGCGTCCCGGGCGCAAGACCGGCAGCGCATAAAAGTGATGGTCGTCGCGTTGCAGACGCGGCCACAGCCCGGCGCGCATGAAGGAGGATTTGCCGGCGCCCGAAGCGCCCAAGATCACGAGCAACTTATCGATGCCGTTGTCGCGCAACTGGCGCACCTGGTCGAGGCCGCGCACGATGGCGGCATCACGCCCGAAGAAAATCGCCGCGTCTTTCGCCTCATAGGGCTTTAAGCCGCGGTAAGGCGCGCACTCGGGTTTGTTCTCTGGCGGCCAGGGAAAGGCGGTGGCTTCGAGGCCCGCTCTCTTCAACCCACGCTTGAGTGCAGTGAGTCCCAGCTCCGGCAGGTCAACGCGACTCGGCGGCACAAAGGGTTCGCGCACAACGTCGAACGACGCCCTGGCCTCGCCATTTACCAGGTCACATAGCTGCCACTCCGTGGTCAGTTCATTGGGCAACTCTTCGATGGGAATGTCTTCGATGAGCACACCAAAGATTTTTTTGCCAAGTTGCTTCGCGTGCAGAAATTCGGCGACGCACCAGTTCGAGTCAAGCCACGCACGCGAGACGAGAAAGACCACCGCTTCGCAGCGATGAGAGGCGTATTTGAGCGCGTTCTGCCACTGGCTTCCGGGGATCAGACCGCGGGTTTCCGAGATGTCAAGAAAATAATCCGCCCAGCCATTGCCTTCGAGCCACTGTGCGAGCGCGAGGGCCTGCGCGTTGTTTGCACTGGCATGGCTCAGAAAAACGAAAGACATGGCTTCTGATCACTCTAGGTTAACAGACGTTCATCCCGAAGGCGCGAAAGTGGTGGTTATCGGCGCAGCCTCTGCGACCCGTTTCGGTCCTCACGGACTTCATTCGGACCGCTGCTTTCGATGGAAGTCTCTCGATATGTTGCCCGATATTAAATGAGAACGCCTGCTCGCTGCATGCGGCGTTGTCCCGATACGGTCGCGATAGCGGATCGCCGGTATGATCGCCAATGGCCGCTATGCTCGGCCTGACCACCGCGTCTGCGACCCAGCCGCCCGACAGCATAGAGTCGATTTGAGTCGGTCTACAAAATCATTTTCTTATCGGTTGGGTGTCCGCTTTAGGCGTGGCTGGCTGAAGCGGATCTGATGCTGCCTGTTAGATCGGATGCTGACTATTACACCTGACGCTACGCTTCGGACTGCGCTTTCATCTCACGCGCCACGGCTTTCGCAAATTCGCTTGCGCTCTGCGAATCAGGGCTAAGCCTTGAATCCTGAAGCGACCGGAATATCTCTGCCTGGCGACTCTCCTGCACTTCGCCGTAACTGAGGAAGGTAGTCAACACGCCCTCGTGGCCGAGATTCTGACTCCACGCCTTAAACTCTTCCGGACTCTGACAAACAGTTTCGCCAAGCTGCACCAGCGTTTTGCGGAAACTGTGCGGATTAAAGTAAGGCAATTCCGCCTGCTCGAACGCATCCTTGAATACTTTGCGTATAGGCGTCGCATTGCTCCAGTGCTCCGGCTTAACGCCCACCGGCTCAAACACTCTGGCCGCTCCTTGTTTCACCTCTGTTTTGGGGAACAACGGATCGTCCGGGCCAAAAAATAATTCTTCTTTCAGGTACGTCACCCACTCGCGCACGATCTTTTTAATTTCATCATCTATCGGAAAAAAATAGGTCGTGAATGTTTTGCTGGCTTTCGTGTTTACGTCTCGCGCGTCCTGAAAAACGCTTCTGGATTCGAGATCCACATGCTTCAGCTTCAGCGAGGCAGTCGCTCTATCCCGCGCGCCGGTCAGTAATGTGAACGCAACCAGTGCCCGATTCCTCCGCTCAATCGCCGTACCGTTGGGCATCATCGCAATAGCCCGTTTTACCTGCTCTAGCGTTGGATACGCCCGGTTTCGTCTGGCCGTCGCAACTCGGGCGTCTTTTTCAGACAAGTTGAAATACTCGGTGTCGGTATAGCTAATCCGGGACTTATATCCTGGCTGCATCGCCAACCACTGGAAAAATGTTTTCAGGGCGCGCAACGTCGAGTTCATGGTCGCCTTGCTCAAAGCGGCGCCGGTTTTCCCATTTCGCTGTTTCGCTAGATGTGCCTTGAAACCTACTGCCTGCTCAAAACGGAAGGCTTTAAAGTCGCGCCATTTTGTATATGACTCGAATCGATTGATGGACTTTGCAACAGCGTCTACTGAGGATTCGCTCTGACGCTTGGCCTCCTTCAAAAACACAAAGTATTTGCGCTTAAAACGCTCGTTATCGGGATGGTGTTTCTTCACGGTTTGAGCCCTCTAGCTGAAGTCACTGTTTACGGGGAGAGCGCTGCTCTTGTTTATGTGTTTCTCCGCTGTCGGGATCGAAACATCTAAAACGACCCGGATCTCTGCCAGGCTGGCCACGTTCACGTACCGGTTAATCACGCTGTGGCAATCTGGACAAAGGCCGATGAGACGCCCGGACGACTCGCTCAAACGCGAATAATCGACCATGTTTTCAGCCGGGCGTTTGGGCGCGCGGCAGCGCAAGCAGTAAATTTCAAACCGCGTACATCGTCGTTTTCGCAACTGCCTTTTCTTCTGCAAGAAGCCTCGCAATTCGACGCCAAGGATCAGACTGGGCCGCCGGTCATCTAAAAGTGGCAGGCCACATTTGATCCAGCTCCGTACCGTATTCTTATGAACGCCGAATAACGCAGCGACATCTTCCACGGTGTAGTTCCGGTGGATCTTCGCCAGATTGGGATTCACTAGCTTTGGCACGCGCGCCCCTCGCGACTGGCCTCAACTTTCTCGGCCAACCACCGCTCCACGTCCTCCTCCAGCCAGCCCACTGCTCTGCCTCCCAGCGACACAGAGCGCGGAAATTCGCCATTCGAGATCCTCAAATAGATACTGCTGCGCGACAGCCCGGTGCGGGCAATGATTTCAGGTAGCCTTAATATGACGTGCGCCATGATGAAACCTCATAAGTTCAAATAGGAATGAGGTTCCACGGTGCATGGGCGAATTGGGCGATTGGATCAGGTCGCGGCTCGCGCGAAATCGTGCGCTTCTTCAGGTTTTCAGTGGGTTATTCGCCCCGCAAGAAACCGGCGTTACCATTGCGGCCAGCTTTAATTCCTTTCGGAATCAGAGAGGTATCGTGGGCGAAAAGTTTCCGCCCAACTTTTTCACTTTATATTTTTGCGAATAGTTTCCGAGTCCCGGCGGCGCGCCACCGGCGTGCGGGCAAGTCTTAACGCATACCATTTCTTGGTCTGGTCAGGATGTTCTTCGCGAAGCGAATCGTAAGCATCCTGCCAATCCTGATACATGGCCTGAGTCGCCAGCTTGCGCGCTTCCCGCCCACTGGTACTCGGCGTATATGACTTTCCGGCTGTACCGGCAGGCATGTCCAGTAAAGACTGAATACGCGCAACGTCCAGTGCGATCTCACCGTCATCCGCAAATAGCAGCTCAGAGAGCGGCACGTTCTGCTGATTAACTTCCAGCGCCAGCGGCACGGTCAGCAACGTTACCCAACGTCGACCTTCCGGCCCTTTCAGCATGCCCAATCGAATCGACCGCGAATCATTACCTGCTGCAAACTCGTTAGACAGACCCAACTGCGCGGCGATGAACTGCGCAAGTAGCTCTGCATTGCAAAGCCATTGGCCGAGGCGCTCCATGCGCACTGGCACTCGCCCCATTTCTTCCCGCTTGTGAGGTACCTCGCAGACCACAAATGCACGGTCCTCGCCCTCCTTGGACGATTGCACCACGACATCGGTGAAGCAGCGCTCCTCGCAGCCCTTGCACTCAAGGCTTTGCGCCGCCGACGCTGGTTTGAGAAGGCCGAGCGATATGAACGTATCCAGGATCGTCGCATCCCAAGCCGATACCGCGTCATAACCAATAATCGTCCTACCCACCCCGGCCTCGACACCTGCCAGCAAATCACCCAGCGCTTGCGCTATGTTCAAGGCTTCAACCGGCTCCCGCCGCCCGTGGTTCGATGCCCGAGTCGTTCAGCATGTTCCGGATCTTCAAGTCCAACCCGTCATTGTTGAGCGCACAGGAATTAGGATATGTGATATTGAATGTGCGCATTCTCGCTCGTTTCCCATCTACCGACTCGAAGGTCACTCTCACACCGAGTTGCGTGATGTGATGTGCAGGCAGTTGCAGACTATCCCGCAAATCGTACACCGCCTTTCTATTGCTTTTGGTGTCTGCCTCTAGGGTTATTCGTCGCTTGGTTCCGTGCTGCAACGTTAAACGCATGAGCGTTACCACCACGTTCGCTATTCCGCTGGTTGGCGCAATTGTAAAGTTGAAATTCGCATCCTGTAGCGGAGTTAGGTCATACACGCGTTTGTCTATCGTGCCGTCGGCTAACGTTTCCAGCTTAAGAATCGTCTTGGCAAACGCGCGCTGCAAGTCCGGAACCGCCTTGGTATTGCGCGGCGCATAAATATCCAGAGGACCTTCTTCTTCGCAGTAGACAAAGATGATCTCAAAAGCCGGATGGTGCGGCAGTGTCTTCAGCGTGTTGCTTATCCACTCAATGCCGAGCTGTGCAAAGTCTTCCGGGTACGCGAAAAAGTACTCGCGATTGTGCCTCCGGTACGGCTCAACCTTGCAGTTCTTGCCGCGGCCTTCCTTAACGAACAATGCACTGATCGCCGTGGCCAACGCCCCTATATCCGAGTCGTCTACGTGCGGCGGCAGCTTCGGTAAATCATTCCGCTTCTTCCAGTACGACGGACTCACGTTATCCGCATGCAGGAACATCTTAGCGCCGCGCCAATACGCGTGCCTTTCCAGAAACGCCCACATGACCTTCGCGTGAAAGCCTTCCTGCTTCGCCAATTCGAAGACGAAGCTGTCGCCGGGATGAAACGCCGCCTCATCTATCAAAGCGGCCACACCGCCCTCACAGGCTAGTGCATGCATATCCTGAAACTCAGCTTCCATCCCGGCCTGGCGTTCGTCATCGAGCTGCATGAAGGCACTGAGTAGCGGTTCCACTTCGGTGGGTTTGAGCTTCGTCAGATCAAGACCAAGCGCTACGTCTTGCGATGAAAAATAGCGGGCCAGCAGTTCGTTCGGGACGCGGCGGAAAAACTGCAAATGCGAGTACTGGCTGGCCATCCCTAGTGCCTTGTGGCTATCCCACATGCGCAAGCGAAAATTCTCATACGAGTACCAATCGGCTGGTTGCTATGGGCCACGCATAAGTCCTCTGCCACTTTCCGCTAAACATCCAGGCTGGCACCGTGCTTCCGCAACCATTCTTTCCGTTCGCGATAATCCGGCATCACTTTATCCACCTCGTTCCAGAATGCATCGCTGTGGTTACGGTAATGGAGATGACACAGCTCATGCACCACGATGTAGTCGATGATTTTCGGCGGCGCCATCATGCACTTCCAGTGAAAGTTGAGCGTGCCGTTCTTGCCGCAACTCGCCCAGAGATACCCCATATCTTTCACTTTTACGCGGGCCATCCTCACGCCCACTTTCGGCGCGAAGTAAGCCACACGTTCGGTAATGCGGTGCGTGCCTTTATCAGAAAAGTAGGCTTCAAAGGCTTGCCGTGCCGCCGCCGTGCCACCCTGTTCGATAAGCGCACGATCCAGACAGAATCGACCCTCCTTGAGCTGTACGGCGCAAACCTGATCGGATACTAGGGACAACCGATACGCGCGACCAAGGTACAGAAACGTTTCACCATTAACCCATTCGCGCACGACCGCGCTGGCGTTCAAATCCTTCCAGTCGGCGAGGTTGCGGTAGATCCACATGCGTTTGCTTTCCACCACCGCATCGACCTGCTCCGGGGTGTAATCGGCGGGCGGGCGCACAGACACGACACCATCGCGCTCTATTACGATATCTGTCGTTTTACGCTTGCTCCCCGGCAGCAATTGGTAATCGATGTCTCTCACGCGGCGGGCATTCATGCGTCTTCTACCTTGGCTGCGCCCTTGAGCAGTTCATCATGGCGGTTCTTTGCTAGCTTCATGATCTCGATTGCAACGCGTTCACGGTTGATCTTCAGCTCGGCGATGCCAGTCAGGGTCAGGGCTGTTTTCACTTCGCTGCGCGTTTTCTTCTGCTTATCGCTGTTGTTCCAGAAATCGATACTGCCAATGCTGTCTTGTAGCGTATCGACAATCGCCGCCATGAGCGCTTTCATTTTGGGTTTGGCGCTGGCCGGTACGTCGCCATCCTTGAAGGCTTCATTAGCGATGTGCTCATAGAAGGTCGTGGCCTCTTTGCTCATGCCCTCCTCGCCCTTTGTGCGGCCGTCGATGGCGCGGGTACGCAACTTCTCCAACTCCTCGGCAAGTTTTTCCCACTGGTCCTGATATTGGTCGATCAGGTTTTCCACCTTCTCCGACAAGCTCTTGTAGAACGCAGGGTCTTCATCGTTATGCACCGTGCAGTGCTTACGGATGGCGTGTTCCATCTCGCTGGCCTTGGCCTCTGCATTCCCGGCGGCGTGCTGGTTCAGGTTGGCGATGAAGTCTTCCGACAGCAACTCCACCGGCGGCACCTTGGGATTGATGCCGAGACTTATCAAATGCTCGTTGATCAGGTCGCGCACCTTCTGCCCGGCATCGCCCAGATTGAGGCTGGTGTCCTTGTAGCGCTCCTTGGTCACACGCAAGATATATCCGAGGCGTTTGGCGGGTACACGGTACGCATGGGCGGAACGGTGCGGAAGGATAATGTCCAGGCTCATCAGGAATTTCTTTAGATAAACATCAAAATCAGCGCGGATTTTCTCGTCTTTGAGCAGCTTCACCGCCTCATGCACTACAGCGGCATCCTCCTCGATGGATGCCAGCGTGCCTTCAACGAACTCGCGCACATTCGCCACCTTGTGTTCGGTGAATAACTGCAGCAAGCGCTGATAGCGCTCTTCCAGCACCGGCACTTCCGAGGCAATGCTCTTCAAACCCTGTGCCAGTTCCTGCTGTTCATCGGCGGCCGCGTACAGGGTCAGGGCATCGGTAAGGTTATCCGTGAGACCGATGTAGTCCACTACATAACCTCGCTTCTTGCCCTTCTTCACCCGGTTGGTGCGGGCGATGGCCTGCAGTAAGGTGTGTTCCCGGATCTTTTTATCGATGTACATCACCTGTTCGATGGGGGCGTCGAAGCCCGTGATCAGCATGTCGCACACCACCAGAAAAGCGATACCCGCATAAGGTTTGTCCGGATCGTCGAATGCAAATGGCTTGCAGAAATTATCAACCGCATTCCAGGCCCTGGCCTGTTTGCGTGCCTCGGTGATATAGGCCGCCTCATTCGTGCCATCGCCGGAGATCACCACCGCCGCTTTCAGGAACCGCAGCTTTTTGATCAGCTCGACATCCGGCTCGGCTGCCGCCTCCAGTTCGGTCAGCGTTTCAGCCAGCGCCGCATGAATGGCCTGCTGATAACGATATGCCGCCAACTTCGAGTGGCACACCACCTGCGCCTTGAAGCCATTGGGAAAAATATGCTCCAGATAGTGCTTCACCATGTCCCTGGCAATCGCGGCAATGCGCTGCTCGGCCTCCAGCAAATCGCCGGTGGCGCCGTATTTCTTCTTGATCGCGAGCAGCTCGTCTTCGCCGCGATCCTTAAAAAGGTTCTCGAACTGGGTTTCAAAGCCGTGCTTGTCGTTCAGCGCGGCATCGGCGGTGCGACCCTCATAAAGGATCTGCAGAGTAGTGCCGTCGTTAACCGCATCCATTAGACGATAGGTATCGATGTAATCGCCAAAGCACGCGATAGTTTTCTTCTCACCGTGGCGCTCGGTGATCAGCGGCGTACCGGTAAACGCGATACGCGCGGCATTGGGAAACGCCTCAAAAAGGTTATCGCCCAGGTCCGAGCCCTGGGTGCGGTGCGCCTCGTCGATCATCAGCACGATGCGCGCGGAATCATTCACCACGCCGAAGGTTTGGCTGGTCGGGATGGCCTGATAGGTGCCCAACGCCTCCGCCACCTTCAGCGGCAGGCTTTGGTCGCGCAGCATGAACTTATGCACCATCACCATGTTCACGTCAGAACTGTCGGTCGATAACTGCTCACGCAGCGCCTTGCGGGTATTGATGATATTCACGCGGCCACCTATCAGGGTCGCGGTTTGGGCGAGCTGGTCTTCCAGATCAACCCGATCGTTGATCAGCAGAATCTTGTAATCGTTCAGATCGTTAGAGGTACGCAGCATGCGGGCCACGAACACCATTGTCAGGCTCTTACCCGAACCCTGGGTATGCCAGACCACGCCGCTTTTCTCTTCGACGGTTTTACCGTCGCGCAGTCGCTCGACAATCTTGTTCGCGGCACGGAACTGTTGGTAGCGGCACACCACCTTGATGCGCGGCCCGCCGTCGGTATCCATAAACACCGATGATGTCCGCAGCACGCTAAGGAAGTTGAGTTTATTGAGCATGCCGTTGATTAGTTGCTGCTGCTGGTTCCTGCCCTCGGCCACACTGTCCGGCTCCGGCCACTGCGTTTTCCAGGGGTAGAAATGTTCCTCGCCGGACGTGATGGTGCCGTAATCAGCTTCCACGCCGCTGGTGCGGATTAGCAGCATGTTGCAGTGAAAAAGGCGCGCTTCGCCCTCTTTAAGACCCTGTTGTTTCGTCGATGGGCGCTGGTTCATATAGCGGTGCAATTGTTCAAACGCTTCCGCCATCGGGTTGGCGCACGTTGGCCCACCCTTTTTACACTCCACTACCGCCAGCGGGATGCCGTTCACAAACAGTACGATGTCGGGAATGATGAACTGCTTCACGCAGCCCGGCGTATCAATGCGGAACTGATTGATAGCCAGGAAGTGATTGTTCTTGGGATTCGCGAAGTCGATTAGCTTGACCACCGGGTCTTGCTCGCCAGTGACCTCGTTCACATCCACCTGCGCCTTGAAAAACAACTTCTGGATGGCCTCGTTGGCTTCCAGGAGGGTGCGGTTGGGCTGGCGCAGGATTTGGTCTTGTAAATCCTGCAACTGCTTAGCTGTCAGCCATGGCTCGCCATCTGCGGTGGTATTCAGTGCGGCAACCGATTGTGCGAAAACTTCTGGCAGCAGCCATTGGCGGAAATTTAGTCGTTTACTTCTGGTCGGATCGGAGGGGATGTCCGGCCCTTGATCGATAGTCTGCCAATTCAGCACCTTCATCTGATGCAGGAAGGGCTGTTCTACTTCCGTGTATTCAGACAAGGGCCGCCTCGGGCTGCTCTGCGCTGACCTGCACTCGACCAGTAAGCAGATCGTGCAATAAACCGGATTTTCGGCATTGCAGTTTCGCTAACGTGCTTTTTTCCGACCGCAGTTTCGCTCTTATCGAGTTATACCGTGTGCAAATCAACTCCTGTTCCGCGATTTTCGGCAATGGGACCAACACTTTATTGATGTCTCCCAAATTTATCCTCGGAAGAAGGCTTATTATCATCAACTCGAATTGCCTTCTCGCGAAATTACTATTGAGAAATATTTCTGCAAATTGCGGCTCAATTATGCTTTCATTTACCTCAATCTTGGCAACAGCCGCGTTGCTATTGCACTCTCCTCTTTCCCCGTCGTACAAAACAGCCTTGCCGAGCGCCGACCCAATTTTGCTGAATAGTATTTGACCTTCTTGCACATGCGATTTAGAAAGAAGCCTATGCACCGAAGTTGAAATAAAGCTAACGCTAGTCCAATCAATTTCTTCCTCCTTTACCATTTCCGACTTTATGAACGGTACGCCCTCCTCTAGAAAGGTGATCAAACTAGTTGATGAGAAGCTCCCAAAATCTCGTATAGGATTTTTGTACACATCTTTAAGCCCTTTTACTTCCCAATCCTTCGGAATCCACCCAAGCGGGGTTTGCTGATACAGCTCCGGGGCTTGTTCGCGGGGCGGGCGCAGTTTGCCGTCGGCGTCGATGCCTCGGGTAAAGAGGTCGTGCACCAGTCCCGCTTTGATTTGCTGGTATTTTTCGATCAGCGCTTCGGCTTTTTCGATGGTTTGCAATATCAACCCGATTCTTTTTTGAACGCGCAAGCTCGGTATTCTCGCCTTAGCCTTTCTTATATCCCTCGTCGATAGGTGCTTAACTGTAGTTGCCGCTGTTATGTCGTTGACTTTTTTTATGTATGAATGAAGCCAATAAAATACGAAATTAATATCGAGCTTTTCTGCGTCAAGAACGTCCACCTTCAATACCCGCTGGTTGAGCAGAGCATCGCGGTTATTCCATTTCGCCAAATTAAAATCGCCGTCCATACCAACCAAAACATCTCCGCGTTTTACAATGAACATTGGAGGTACAGCGCCTTGGTAGTAGGTTTCGACGCTTGATTCGACGACATCCCTAATCCGGATTAGCGGGAATCCCTCTTCATTGGAAAACTTATTCGATGGAAAGGGAAAACCGCTTAGGAGCGCTAGATTTTCACCTATGTTTTCTTCTAACCACTCGTTTGCTTCCCTCATGATTGGGCAACGTCGTAGCCCAAATCTACCAAGAAGGTCTGTAACCGCTCTGATGCAGCGTCCCGTTCTGCTTCGATGCTAGTTGCGGTCACTGCGTACTTATCCCACAGATTTTCGATGCACTTTACGCATTTTCGTTGGTCGGCACGTAAATAAGCGACGTAGGTGTCCGTTAGAAGTAGCCGCAGACGCGCGATGATTACGGTGCGGGCCTCGTCTTTGGTGATCTTCTCGCGTGCGCTGTGCACGAGTTCATCACGTTTGCCTTCGATTCCCTTGCTAGTGTGCATCCCTAAACGCGATGCGGTTGAAATAAAAAGGAAAATTTGTCGCTTAAGGGATCGAAACCTCCGGTGGGTCGTGATCTAATGGAACTTCAAACCTCTGATTTTCCACACAATCATCGACACCACAGGAGGGGGAATGCGTCAGAAACGCACGGCCCAAGCGAGTATATACGAGCTGTTTGCTGACCATGACCTGGGGCGAGAGCTGCAGGGCATGTCCGAGTGGCTCGATGCTCACCCCAAGGTCCTCACGCCGGTCATGAACGATCTGTGTCGGCGGGGTTTGAAGCCCACCGGTCGACGCGGACTGTCGGCGGAGTCGGTGCTGCGCTGCGCGGTGCTCAAGCAGCACCGGCAATTGAGTTACGAGGAGCTGGCCTTTCACCTGCAGGACTCGGCGAGCTTTCAGGCCTTCGCCCGGTTGCCGGGTAATGAACGTCCGAAGAAGTCTGCCTTACAGCGGGTGGTCTCGGCGATCCAGGTATCGACGTGGGAGTCTATTCATCGCGCCCTGCTGGCGACGGCGAAAGAGACGCGCATTGAGCCGGCACAGCGTGTACGGATTGATAGCACGGTAACGGACAGTGCCATCCACGCGCCGAGCGACAGTCATCTGCTGTGGGATGGCGTGCGTGTTGTGGTTCGTCTGCTCGCACAGGCGCGCGAGTTGCCTGGCGCGCCGGAGTTGTGCTTCGTGAACCACACTCGATTGGCGAAGAAGCGTGCGCGGGCGCTGTGGTATGCGCGTGGTGCGAAGCAACGCCAACGTCTGTATCGCGATTTGATTGGGGCGACGCGTTCAACCTTGGAAGCGGTAGCGAGGGTACGTGAGCAGCTGCTGAGCCCGGGCGTCACCGGCGTTGAACTGCCGGACTGGCTAGCGCAGGTAGCGCACTACGAAACACTTGTTCTGCAGGTGATTTCGCAAACTGAGCGGCGGGTGTTCGGCGGTGAGAAGGTCCCCGCGAGCGAGAAGTGCGTGAGCTTGTTCGAGCCGCATACCGACATCATCATAAAGGGTGCGCGCGACGTTCAGTACGGACACAAAATCAATCTGGCTTCGGGGCGCAGTGGCCTCATCCTCGACGTGGTCATCGAGCGAGGCAATCCGGTCGATAGTCAGCGCTTCATGCCGATGCTCGAACGGCATCGAACACACTACGGGACGATGCCACGACAGGTCGCCGCCGATGGCGGCTATGCGAGCCTCGACAATCTCCGGGCGGCGAAAGCAGAAGGCATCGAAGACGTTGCCTTCCACAAGAAGCGCGGGCTCGCGATCGCCGACATGGTCAAGAGTCAGTGGGTCTATCGACGCTTGCGCAACTTCCGCGCCGGCATCGAGGCCGGTATCTCCTGCCTGAAGCGTGCATACGGATTGGCACGTTGCACCTGGAAGAGCCTGCCGCACTTCGAAGCCTACGTGTGGTCTTCTGTGGTCGCCTACAACCTCAGCCTGCTCGCGCGCTATCAACTCGAATAGCGACGTTCACTCGCACTAACTGACCTCCTCGATATCGTCGAACGGGCGACTTTGGGTTGCAGCGCTCTGCGGCCGGCGAACGTACTCACAATTACGCTCGAAGAGCCCTTCGACCCCCACCGAACCGCCGCTACCGCTCCAACAACCTACTTTCAACACCTCGATTTCTCCGTGCCCATCGAAGAAAATGCCTGTTTATGGACGGACACTAACTAATTGCCACGCGGCTCATACCGAACGGACCGGCTTGGCATGATTAAGTAATTTGTCCCCGTAATATCTGGCACCGTACTACCACGCTGACGACCCAGGCTGTCCGAAAACTCCGAAAAATCGTTACGCGACGAAAAGTTTCCCCACTTGTTGTCCCCATAGCAGATAAATTAGGGACCACACTGCGCAAATTGATCAAATTGGATAACGCATACCCCACTTTCCAAAATCGAAATTAGTTTTCGGACAGCCTGGACCCGAAACGGACGTATCGGTGCACTAATCATCCCGCCCGCTACTTTGCGCGAGTGCTAATAGCTCGCGGTACTCGAGGATTGCTTAGCTCCACTACACGGCGCAGATAGTTATCGCGTCAGTCTGTTCTCAGTTAGGCGCTCTACAATGACGCGTACATGCCTTACGCTAGGCGAACTCGAATCGGATAAGGGAGCGAATCGATGATTCCATTGTGGCGTCTGACTAACCGCGACTTTGAACGTGCGCTGATCCTGTCCATCGTCATTGCGACGGGTTCTCACACACTTCATGCGCAGGAGGGTATGGGGACACTACGCCTGACGCTCAAAGACGCCGAATCCGGCGCCATCGTGCCGGCGCGTTTGGAAGTCCAGGGCGCCAACGGAGAGTACTTCGTCGCCGACAATGCGCTCGCCTACAGCGGTGATTGCACGATGAGCAAACCGGGCGCCGGACTGCTGGATGATGCTGCGTCGGTCCCCGCTTACTCCGGCCGTGTTGGCATAGAAAATCCCTACACCAAGTCTACGCAGTTCTATAGTGCGGGAACGTCAACCCTCAGGCTGCCAGCCGGATCGGCAAACGTTCGTGTATTCAAAGGCCCCGAATACAAGGTCGCGGAGGCAAACGTCGAGATTTCTAAAGCCGACAACGTTGATCTGGAAATCAGTTTGACCCGCTGGATCAACATGCCACAAAAGGGCTGGTACAGCGGCGACGATCACCTGCATATTCAGCGACCAAGCGCTGCGCACAATCACGACGTATCAAAAATGATGCAGGCCGAAGACGTTCACGTCGCCAATCTGCTTCAGATGGGGAAAGTCGGCGACTTCGGCATTGCGCACCAATACGCGCACGGACCAGACAGTCATTATCAAGAGGGACACTACATTTTGGCCGCCGGTCAGGAAAACCCGCGAACACACTTCCTCGGCCACACCATCACATTGGGTGCGGAAAAGACGCACTTCAATGAGGACCAGTACCTGATCTACCGCCTTATTTGGGAACAGACTGTTAAGGAAGGCGCACTTAACGGATTCGCGCACGCGGTATTTCCCTATGCTTCATTTATCGCCCCTCACGACGGCATGGCGGTCGTCGTACCGCACGGTTTGCTTCATTTTCTCGAGGTGTTGCAGTTCGATCGTAGTGGTTATGACGTCTGGTACGACCTGCTTGCACTTGGCCTGCGCATTACACCGACCGCCGGTACCGACTACCCCTGTGGCGGGCAGGTCATTCCGGGGCACGAACGGTTTTACACCAAAGTCGACGGACCGTTGACCTACGCAAAATGGCTGGAAGGCGTGCGTCAAGGTCGCACATTCGTAACGACGGGTCCGCTCGTAGAATTTCGCGTGAATGGTGGCGATATTGGCAGCACCATAGAGCTCGACACGCCATCCGACGTGGAAATTTCCGGCAGCGTCGCCTTTGACCCGACACGAGACGACGTCAGCTTCGTTGAACTCATTCATAACGGCAACGTCGTCGAGCGCATCTCGCGCGTCGGCAACGCCGCAACAATCGAATTCTCGGTAAAGCGCCGGATCGAGAATGGTTCCTGGCTTGCCATGAGAGGCTACGGCGCTCGAATCGATGAAGTCCCGTTCGCCACACCGATTATCTTTGGCACCTTCGCGCCGAACAGCACATTCCATTCCGCACCCGTGTATGTCTCAATCAAGAATCGCCCCGGAATAGAGAAAAGCGCACGCACCAGGATCGTCGCCCAAGCATTTATAGCGAGATTGAACGACCTCGAGCGCGTCCTCGCGGAAGACAATCTTGACTTTCTGGCCGCGAAACTTGAGAACCCGACCATGGATGCGGTGCCTGAGGAAATTTTGCGGAAAAACCGCGCGGCGTTGCTAAAAGAAATTGAAGTATCGAAAAATTACTTTAAGGCGCTAATGAAATAGACCTGCCCAAACGATTAACAGCCGCGAAATTAAAACGGATTTCGGTCGCAGACGATCGCGAAACCTGAACGGAACTTAGGGGAGCTAAACGCCAGTTTAAAAACCAGGAATTTCACTCCCTTGGTTCCCGGATACACCGCCCAAATTATTAAACTTTCGGGCGTCGCCGAGTATCCGAGGACATCCGTTTATGACCGAGGTATTTGCATCGTCGGTCACGGTCGCTTTCGGGTGCTAAGCGGTCATCTCGAAAATACCCCTTTTCGGGAAAGTTCTGATTTGACGTTTTAGTAATTATGCGGCCTGCCGGCGCGTGGAACGTGGGGCTCCGATAACTGTTTTCGGGAAAGTTCGGTCGGCTTCAAGTTGCCGGGAAGGTCGAATCACTCAAAGCCAAAACTCTCAAACTCGAGAATACTCGCAGCATTGTGGAGTTCAACCGCTGAATTACTTCTGTTGCGGTCGGCGTCTCAAATTCATCCATGACCAGCATTCTGGTCTTTACCCGTGATTAGCCGGGCACCGCGGCTGTAGGTGATGTATTCCCAGAGCCAGCGGAATGAAACCATTAGAGGGCTCGGCAGGCCTATTAAAAAGTAGATGTGCGCGACTCCCCAGATCCACCAGGCCAGGAAGCCTTTGAGGTGCAACAAAGGAAACTCAATTACGGCGGATTTACGGCCGATTGTTGCCAGGTTTCCGGAATGCCGATAGCGGAACGGCGGCGGTTTGCCCCCCCCATTGATTCGTGAGCCAATAATTCTGGCAACGTACCGGCCCTGTTGCTTTGCAGCTGGTGCGATCCCTGGCACCTGGACACCCCGTGAATCCGTGACGGCTGCAGCATCGCCAATCACAAAAACATTAGGCGCGTCTTCGATGGACAGGTCTGGTTTTACTATTACTCGCCCAGCTCGGTCGGTCTCCGCACCTAGCCAGTCGCCGACTGGAGAAGCTGCTACGCCAGCGGCCCAGAGTGTTGTTGCCGCATCGACTTTTTCATCGCCAATCACGACCCCACTAGCGTCGCAATGAGTAACGGGTGAATTGAGCCGAACTTCTACGTGCAGTCGTTCCAAGGCCTTTTTTGCATACTTCGAACTAGATTCATCAAAGGTCGGTAATACTCGCGATCCGGCTTCCACGAGAAGGACCTTGGCGCTGCGTGGGTCAATGCGCCGGAAGTCCGCGGCTAAAGTAAAGTGTGCCAGTTCCGCTATTGCCCCTGCGAGCTCAACTCCCGTGGGACCGGCACCGACGATTAAGAATCGCAGCAAACGCTCACGTTCACTCAGGTCGTTGCATGATTCCGCTTGCTCAAATGCCAGCAGCAGGCGGCGGCGAATGGCAGTTGCATCATTAATACTCTTTAAGCCTGGGGCAGAGTGACTCCACTCATCATTGCCAAAATATGAATGCCGGGCTCCCGTCGCCAGGACAAGGTAATCAAATTCGATGCGCTCGTCCTTGAAGTTCACCAGTCGCTTGTCCATATCCACACTTTGCACGTCGCCTAATAGGACCGATACATTGCGCTGTCGGGTCAAAATAGATCTGATCGGCCAGGCAATATCAGAAGGCGCCAAGCCGGCCGTCGCAACCTGATAAAGCAAGGGTTGAAACAGATGATAGTTATGGCGATCAACCAAGATGACATCGGCCGGAACCCTTGATAATGCTTTGGCAGCAAACAATCCGCCGAAGCCGGCGCCAACAATAACAACTTTTGGCGGGCAGTCTTTCGACATAAGAGGTCAACTTATCCGTCTACTACTCTGATAACGAATGACCGTGGTGTTATAGGAAGAGAACATTTACGTTCATTTTTTGGGGTAGGATTCTCTGGTAGTTGTCGCATGTTCGATTCGTCAATACGGCCATCAATCACGAACACTGAAATCACGGCCACGCCCACGCGACCCGTCACGATGGTCCCACTAGCGCACCACCATATAGGAAGCGCGGTACCGTTCATTCTGACAGCCGTAGGGGCAATCTTAATGGATGTGCGCTTCAATTCGTATCTGTGCGCCTGCGTAGCTATCGGAAACCTGTACGGAATTACACTCAGCTATTGGATATGTGCAAGAGGGTCCGAAGCAGTGCCGATAGAAGCAACGACGATGTTCTTGTTTGTGCTGATCGGGAATGCTGTGACGAAGGCAATATTTGGTAGGGCACTATGGCCGGAGGGTGGGGAAGAGGAATAAGAAGCTGTCGATTAAGCCCACGTCCGTTTAGCCCTGCGGATTCAACCAGTCGATGCAACACATTGGCTAAAACGTTGCGCCGGTGTTTCAAAGTCTAGCGTTTTTCTAGGTCGTTCGTTGAGTTGCCGTGCGACCGTATTGAGCTTGGCTTGCGAATGAACCGACAGGTCCGTTCCCTTCGGGAAGGACTGCCTGAGAAGACCGTTCGTGTTTTCGTTTGAGCCTCGTTGCCAAGGGTTTTGAGGATCACAGAAGTACACCTTGATATCGGTCGCTAACGTAAAGCGCTCGTGATCAGCCATTTCCTTGCCACGATCCCAGGTGAGTGATTTGTAGAGTTCGTTTGGTAACTTGTGTGCGTGTTTGATTAGCGCGTTTATCACCGTCTCAGTGTCCTTGCCGTTGACCTTTGCCATCATGACGTAACGCGTATGGCGCTCGACCAAGGTCGCGATCTGGCTGTTGTTCGAACCGAAGATCAGATCACCTTCCCAATGCCCTGGCACGGCCCGGTCTTCCACCGATGGCGGACGCTCGCTGATCGAGATTGCGTTACTAATCCTGCCGTGATCATCGGTCTTCTGTGTGTGATGGCGCGAACGACGCATCGCACGTGTTCGCCTGAGGTGCTGTAGCAGCGTTTTCTTCAAGGCGCCACGGGCTTGAATGAATAGACTGCGATAGAGGGTCTCGTGCGACACCTGCATGTTCTCATCGTGCGGATACGTTTGCTTCAACCAGCCAGCAATCTGCGCGGGTGACCAGAACTTCTTGAGTTTGCTCGCCACGATGCGGGCCAGGTCGCGGTTCTGTACCAGTTTACAGGTCTTGGCACGAGGCGCCCGATCCCAGGCGGCTAAGTCAGCTTCGCTCGCGCGGTAACATTGTCGGCCACCGTTACGGGCGATCTCTCGGCTCACCGTAGAAGGCGACCGCTCGAGCGTTGCTGCGATCGAACGAACAGAATGGCCGGTGACAACACCCCGCGAGATGTCCTCGCGCTCCGCCAAGCTTAGTGCGGATCTTGAACGGGTTCGCTGAGGAGGACGGATGCCCCCAGTTCTCGACAACACGCCAGCTATCGATGAATGATTTCGATTAAAAAGCTGAGCGATGGTCTGCAGAGACTCGCCTTTCTGCCAGCGATCCCACATTAGAGCCTTGTCAGTTTCGCTGTAGTAAGTCCTCTGTCTGTACTTCATGTTCAACATCCTCCTCTCGATGACTAGAGATTAGATGTTGCATCGACTGGTTGAATCCGCAGCCCAAAGCGGACATGGCGCGCACTCCAGGGATCAGTGATCGAGTTCAATCACGACGTAACCGCCAGTCGTCATTCTTGCCGAGTAGCCGCTCGGCACGACGACGGTCGTATCCACGGCAACCAGCAAGGCCGGACCACTGACGACCTCGTCCTCGCTCATGCGATCCGGATCGGTCATCGTCGCCTGCTCCCACGATTGAGTGACAGCATCGAAAAAGCGCGTGTTGCCGATGCTGCTTTCGTCCGCATCGGTCGATGGACTGGGACGTCGTGGTGCTTCGACTACGCCGGCAGCGACTAGACGCCACATCACGAGTTCAACATCATTCTCCGGTTCCGCAATGCTGTAGCGATCGCGATAGCTATCGTGAAACCTTGCAGCAATGGCGGCGAGGTCCTGCTCACTGATCTGAGTATCCGGGCAGGCGACGTCAAGTTCGGTCACCTGTAGCGGGTATCGTGCCGACGCAAACAATTCGTAGCGGCGGCGCGACGCTTCAACGCGGAGACGATCGAGAAATTCCTCGCCGCTTGCGCGCAACGTGGCAAGCCCGCCATTGACCTCGTCGGCTGCAAAGGTGCGAATCGTAGAAGGCAGACTGACGACGTTAGACCATTTGAGATCCGCATTCAGCGCGCCCAGCGCGCACAACACCGATGTTTCACGCGGCACGATGATCTTGGGGATGCCAAGTTCGCGCGCGAGTTCAATTGCGGCAACGCCAGTAGCCCCGCCACCGGTGACGAGTGTGAGTCCCCTGGGATCAATGCCACGACGCACAGTCATCTCAAGAATGCCATTGATCATGCGTTCATTAACGACGCGCAGGATCCCGAGTGCCGCAGCTTCTAGGTCAAGGCCCAAGGGGCTCGCGACATGTTCCGTAATCGCGGCAACAGCGGCATCTCTTGAAAGCTGCATGCGGCCACCGAGAAAGTGCTCCGGAACCAGGTAGCCCAAGGCGATATAAGCGTCGGTGACTGTCGGGCGCGTACCGCCGCGGTGGTAACACGCGGGGCCTGGTTCAGCACCGGCGGATTCCGGACCGACCTGCAACAATCCGCCACTATCGACGCGGGCGATGCTGCCGCCGCCGGCACCAAGGCTCAGGATCTCGACGGCGGCGATGCCGGTTGGGTAATCGTTGATGCGGCCGTCGCGCGTCACCGTGATCTGTCCATCAATCACCGTGCTGACATCGAAACTCGTACCGCCCATGTCGATCAGCAAGGCGTCGCGCGTACCTTCCTCATGGGCGAACTGGCGCGCCGCAGCCGGGCCCGTCGAAGGCCCGGAGAACAGCATATAGACAGGACGCTGGAGGATCTCACTGACTGGCTGGACGCCGCCGTCGGAAGACACCACCAGCAACTCGCCGCCGAGCTGTTTCTCCTTCAGTGCCGCCTCGAGCTCATTCAGATAGGCGGCCACCATCGGTTTCAGCATGACGTTCAGTACGGTGCAGGAGGTCCGCGTGTACTCGCGCAATACCGGCTGCACTTCGGACGACAAACTGACCACCGCCTCCGGCCAGTGTTGTTTAAGCAGCGCTCCGATTCGCCGTTCGTGCGCGCCGTTGCGAATTGACCAAAGCAGCGCAACAGCAACCGCCTCGCAACCGGCACGCTTGAGTGTGTCTATGGCGTGCAGTACGTCGTCGTCTTTGATCTCAGCAACGATCTCGCCGTCGGCATTGACGCGCTCGTCGAGTTCGACGCAGTAGCGCGGCGCGATCAGCGGCTCGCGTGGCGGCTTCGTAAAATCGAAGATGTCCTTGCGGCGGCCTTCACCGCGCCACAAGGTGTATTTCGTACCACGGGTACACAACACGCCGGTCTTGGCGACCTTGCCTTCAAGTACGGCATTGGTCGCGACGGTAGAGCCGTGGACGAACACCTCGGTGTCGCCCAACAGATCTTCGACGGTGAGCGCCAGCGAGTCCGCCGCGAGTTGAACACAGGCCATGACCCCTTCGGATAGCCGGCCGGGCGTGCTGGGAGATTTAAAGCGGCCGACAAGCACGTCGTCGCGTGCGATCGACAAATCAGTGAAAGTGCCGCCGATATCGGTACCGATGCGATAACCCATCAGTCTGAACCTCGCAGCGTTTTGGTCGCCGCTTCGTCAAGCTGATAGCCGTTGTCAGCAGGTACCAGCACCACGCCGTAAATACGCTCTGCCGCTTCAAGCGTGACGAAACCGTCACACACATCGTCCAGCACCGCTTGCGGATCGCGCGATCTCGGATCGCCGTGCCCTCCGCCGCCGCCGGTGTCGGCAACCCACACCTCAGAGGCTTCAATATTGGTGCTGCCTGAATTTCTGAGTGCGGTAAGCGTCTCGCCGCTCAGCGCGTCTTCCACCCAGTGATCGGCGAGCGCTCCGGGCGACCCGTTGCCGATGCCAAACGCAGGACAGGTATGACCCGAGCCACCGTAGTTAATGTTCATCACGTGATCGCGCGGCTGGATCTGCTGACGTACACCGACCGCACCACGGAACTTGCCGACGCCGCCGGAATCCGCGATCGCGCTGACTTCTCGCACGTAGAACGGTCGCGCCATTTCCAGCTGTTCGATCGACTCGTAGCCCATGTTGCCCATGATGCACGCGCCGAACATGTGGGGCAGACCATCGTGATTTCCGGTCGCACCGCCACCGCTCGCGGCGAGATAAAAGGCGTGTGCGTAATCCTCTCCCGCGGCGCTGCGCCCCGAACCAATGAAGTTCGCCGCGCAGTACTCACCCATCCCGGCCATAGCTCGCTCCGGCAAGATCTGCGACCACGCCTTGAGCACAAGATTGGTGACTTCGTCACAGAGCGCAATCGTCGCCAGCGACGTACCGACCGGCCAGCGCGGGATCCCGGCGAGCGCCCCTTCGCGTTGCTTCACGTTGATGCGTTTCAAGGCACCGTCGTTAGTCGGTATGTCAGGGTCGAGCACCGGCAACGTGCCCTGCAGCGCTGAACAACGCGCGGTGGCATAGGTCAGGTTGTAGCCGAACGCCTGTTGATCCGGCATCTCGGTGTAGTCGAACTCGATACGTCCTTCGTCAGGCATCACCTTGAGTTTGAGCTTGAGCGGGACCCCTTCGGGAAAGAACCCCTCGAAGATCTCCCCGATCATGCTGACCTCGATATCGGCCACAGGGAGCTTCCCGATTACATCGATCATGCGGCGCTCGCCATAGTTGAGTGCTTCGGAAAAACAGCCTTTCACCACATCGATGCCAAAGCGATCACAGAGACTCTTGATGCGCTTCTCCGCCGTCCACAACGAGCCGAGCTGCGCCAGAAAATCACCGTACCAGTGTTGCGGGTAGCGAATGTTGTAGCCAAGAAATCGCACCAGATCCTCAATTGGCTTGTGGTCCCGGCACACGCGCACGCCGGGGAAATGCATGGCTTCCTCGTAAACATCCCTGGCACTGGCGTCGACACTGCCCGGTATGTGCGCCCCGAGATCAATCAAATGACATTTGTTGGCCGCCCACGCCACCAACGTGCCGTCGTGAAAAATAGGTGCGAACATGGTCCAGTCACCGACGTGTGCATTGCCCGCATAAGCAGCATTGTTCACGAACACATCGCCTTCGCGGATGTCCTCGCCGAACACCCGGATGAGGAATCGAAGGGGAGGGTCCATGGTACCGACATGAATCGGAAGGCAGTCGTGCATGGATAGCACCTCGGCGCGCGGACTCATCACCGTGCAGGTGAAATCCTTGGCGCCGTAGAGGATGGGATTGCGCGCGGTGGTAAGGATAGTCTCGGTCATCTCGCTCAAGATGCCGTCGAGCCGGGCGTAAACGACCGAGAACACCACCGGGTCGATGTCCTCGCGGCCGCGATCAACAGCGCCCGGGACGCCTGCGATTTCCTCGTCGCTTAATGGATCAATGATCAAACGGGGGTCATAGGGTGGTAACAACATTCAAGCGTGCTCCCGGAAAGTTAAATAACAGCGAGAAGTTTCCGCTATTTCGGCGCGGCGACCTTCGCGACATCAAGGGTGTTGAAAACGAGCCTCAACAGGACGTAGAGCAATCCAGGGTTGCCGTTATAAAGAGGGAAATTGGGTAGTGGAATACGGTCGAGTACGCTTTGCGCATCATCATAATTAAGAATTCTATCCGCGATTTTGGAACCCAGATAAAGCGCCATCGAAAAGCTGCCCGTCGCGCAATAATGGATGCCGTTATCGGCACCGATATGCGGGAGACTATCAGCCGTTAATGCGAGGTTGCCGTGCCAGCAATACTCAGCATCGATGTGTTCCAGTTGTGGAAACAGCCGCTTGTAGGATTTAAGTATTCTCCTCGCCTGAGCGTCGTCGCTATCCGTTCGCAGGTAATTGGAAGCAAGCAGCAACCGCTGTTCTCGATCACAAGGCCTGAAGTTGTAGAACATCTGTCTAGTGTCGACAACACCACGCAAGGTCGGAAGCAACTCATTCAGCAGGTCCGCGTCGAGTGGTTCAGTTGCAACGACGTGAGCCAAAAAAGGAAAAATCTGACGGCGCAGAGAGCCGGATCCAACACCGGAATAGCCCTGCGTCGTGACAACGACTTGTTCCGCGACCGTCTCGCCCTTGTTGGTCTTAAGCCGGAATTTATGATCCGGTAGACGTTCCATCGCGAGACACTCAGTGGCAGTGCAGATGGAAGCGCCCGTGTTCGTTAACGCCTGAACGAGTCCGGCTGTCAGTTGACCCGGATTCAGATCGTGATGATTCGGGAGAACCTTGCCGCCGTAATAATAGCGACTCGCTTCGCCGCCAATTTCTTTTTGCAAGTCGGCCCTGGGGATCATGTAGGCGTCGTTGGCACCAAAAACTTTCTCGTGACGATCGAGATACCGGGCCATCTTGTCATAGGCAGATTTTGTGGTCGCCAGTACGAGCTTGCCGCGATCTCTTAACCCGCAGCTGATTTGTTCACGGTCTATGAGGTGCAGCACAAAATCGTAAGCGCGCTGTCCTTCGGCAATCAACTCGTGTCGCGGCACACCATGTAGGTCAGCGTCCAGTTCTCCGGTCGTTTTGCCATCGACGCGCTCAACTACCAATCCCATGTTTCTGGAGCATGCGCCATAGCCGGGCCATTGTTTGTCGATCAGGGCGACCTGTGTTCCGGCCCGCTGCAGTTCAAGCGCGGCACTGAGGCCGGCGAACCCGCCACCGATCACCGCGACATCGACGCGCTGTGGCAGCTCGGTGTCGGCCAGCGGCACCGGCAGGCTGTCTTCCCACCACAGCGGCGTTGTTTTCATAGTCATCTAGTGGGCGGCTCGCGTTTCATGAGTTTTGACCTCGACGATGAAGCTCATCGTGTCGACATCATCTTTTCTTTTATGGGTCTACGCGGATTCATGTGGGTAAATTCTGAATTAGACCAAGTGTAAACCATTGAAATCATGTAGACATTCAGAGATTTCGTATGGGGTGAAAGTGGTTTCATTTTGTGGGTAGGCTAAGGCCATGAAGAATCCCAAGTCGATCCGAGCGCTGTTTGCGTTCCCTGGTTTTACCGCCGCATCGAAATTGGTGGGCATGTTTGGTGATCGGTATGCCCGTGTGATCCAACTCAAGAGGCGAAAAAAACAGCGATCTGTTCTCACTGTGCTCACCGGTGCCGCGGGCGTTACGACAAGAAGGTGCTGCGAGTACGAGACCTGTCAGTTGCCGGATGGCGAATCTACCTGGAGTTCGAACGCTGGCGTGTCAGTTGCCGGAGGTGCGGCGGCGTGCAGGTAGAACATCTTGACTGGCTGGCAAAGAACCCTCGCTATACGCAGCGCTTTGCCATGCAGGTGGGCAAGCTGTGCCGGGACATGCCGAACCAGGCTGTCGCCGAGAGGGAACGCCTGCACCACAGCACGGTGAAAGACCTCGATAAGCTGTACATGCAAAAGCAGGTTGAGCTGGCGGGCATGCCAGCACCCCGGGCCATCGGTATTGATGAGATCTCCATCCGCAAAGGACATAACTACCGGGTCATCGTCAGTGACCTGGATCGGGGGCGTCCTATCTGGGTCGGTGGTGAAGGTCGCAAAGAGGCTGACATCGACCTGTTTTTCCAGGCATTGGGCGAGAACAAGAGCGCTCGCATCGAACTGGCGGCGATGGACATGTGGAAGCCGTTCCGTAACTCGGTCATGAACAACGCACCGCAGGCGCGGATCATCTATGACAAGTTCCATATCATGCGCCACCTCTCAAAGGCTCTCGATGAAGTCCGGCGCCGTGAATACAAACGTCTCCGCGGCAAGGACAGGAGTTACATCAAAGGCCAGCGATATACCTTGCTCTCGCGACGCGAGAACCTGAATCTGGATGGCAGACGAGCCCTGAAAAAACTGCTCCAGGCCAACCGGCGTCTGAACACCGCCTACGTCCTCAAGGAAACCTTCGGCCAACTCTGGGACTACCGTACCGAGCGCGGCGCGCGTGCCTTTTTCGAGCGCTGGAAGGACAGTCTGAAATGGCAGCGATTGGCGCCGTATCGCAAGTTTGCTGAGCTGATTGAATCCCATTGGGATGGCATTGCTTCCTATTGTGATGCTAAGAATAAAGTCAGTCTTGGATTGGTCGAAGGGGTCAACAACAAAATCCGGGTCCTGCAACGACGCGCCTATGGCTATCGTGATGAGGAATTCCTCAAACTGAAAATCATTGCGGCATTTCTTCCGCCACTACCCAGAAATGCCAATATCAACCCACACGTTTCCGCGTAGACCCTCTTTTATTATGTAATCATGATTATAATAAAACAAGAACCGATAGATTGGATACCGACGAACATTGTCTTCGATGAGCAGTGAAATATGCCGAAATTGGTAGATCACGACGCGCGACGAACGGAGATCGCGCAGGCAACGTGGGCGGCAGTACAGGATGTCGGGATCGAGCGTCTTCGATTACGGGATATTGCCGACGAGGTAGGGTTCACCACCGGTGTGTTCGCCCACTACTTCCGCGATAAAGACAGCGTTCTCAGATATGCATTCAATCTCGCATATCAGCATGCCAATGACCGGATACTGCAATCAAATGAAGCTGTTTCATCGGGCTTGACGCGACTTAGAAACGCGCTCGTAGCGCTCATTCCCGACAAGAAACGACCCGAAAGTGTCGCATTCGTGTCGATGTGTTTCGGCATTCGCAATAATAGCGATCCGCTACTGGCAACGGACTATAAGAAAAAGAGAAACGAATATCGCCGACTGCTGAAGTCTTATCTTCATGACGCGATCAATGACGGTGAAATCCTTGTCGACAAGTCGTCGGACGATGTTCTGGATTTGGTGTTCGCGGTCCTGGACGGCGTCTGCATAGCGGCATTGCTGAATCCCGAAGGTTATTCAAAAGCACGGGGCACCCGCATCGTGGAAACCATGATCGAGCGACTTCCCAATGAGGGTGGACGAACGTTTGCAGTCAAAGTCGCATCGTCATAACGGAAACGGGCGAAAGGAGCAACACAATGAAAACCAACAACAATCTGATCCGACTGGACCCGGAAAAACTGGCCGGTCTGGGTTTAAACGAGCTTGCCCCCTACCCCGACGAAGTGGTGCTGTCAGGCAAGTCCGAACATCAACGTTGGCAATTTACCCACGATGAACTCTTCGTCGGCGCCTACCAGGCGGAACCGGCAAAGCTCGCGCTCGAAGATTATCCACACGATGAATTTATGTATCTGCTGAGCGGCAAGATTTTGATTACCGATGAGCACGGAAATCTCGAGGAGTTTTACCCGGGCCAGGCACTGGTGCTGAAAAAAGGATTTACCGGAACCTTTGAGATGCAGGAGAACGTCCGCAAAATCGCCATCATCAATGGAGATCGATATAGCCCGTCATCCTGAAAATAGCAGGCTGCGAGCAGGCATTATTAAGGGCGACGGCGGGATTAAAATTGTTCCCTCCGTCACCTCTTCCGTCCTTTTACTGTCTTTCTGTTTTCTGCCCCCTGCTCGGTCACCAGATCTCTCTTTCCAATACTCAAGAACTTCAAGCCAATTCAAAAAGCGCGGATACTTAGACGACATCGAAACGAAGGCGTCTACGATGCATCAATCCGCCCGTCTGCCTAAATCCTTTGCTTTCCTTGAAAAGTGCCACTAGGTGTTTGAAGGACGGATGGAACGGGTAAGTTTCTCGAACCTGCGCAGCGATTTGCTCAATGCCGGTTGCCGTGATGTAGCCACCATCTTCGGCTTTTTTGATCTGCTGGACATACTCTCGAGCTACATCGGAGAGCACCCGCTCGTCAGGCATCTCATCGATGAGGCGTTTCTTGAGGATCTCATAGATTTCGTTGCCAGCCAGTTGAACTGGCGTGATCGTCACCGCTTGACGACGAGTTTCTTGCTGTAGGTTAGAAATGGCATCTGCGAGTGCCTGCGCGTCGCGGACGAAACTCGGGCAAGTGGCTGGTTCCGGGGCGCAGCGCTCGGGTTCCTGGCAACCGCGAACCTGGCATGCGGGAAAGGCGGTGAGGCGCGGCGGTGCGCCGAAGACGCGGTGGCGTTTTCCCGCCCGCGCGGCTTGAAATGGACGCTGCAACCCTGGTTGGCGCTCGCGCGCGTGCGAATCGGAGACATCGATCACAAGGGTGCGCGCGAGGTGCTCGACGAAACGGAGCAATCATAAACGAGACCGGTGCGATCGTTTATCAACCCTTCCTGCACGAATGCCGCGCGGCCTTCGCCGAGGCTTACGATTGCGAGTGGACGGCCGACGACGAAATGCGTGAGGCTCACCGGCTCTTCGAGGAGCTTGGCGCAGATGGGCATATCAAACGTGTTGCTCAATTTCTTTAAAGCAGGACGCAGTGATGTTTTCAAGGCGCGGTCGGTTATTGCGAATGTCCGCAAAGGGTCTATTGTGTTGAAAAAGTCGTACCGCATACGATTTCGATATATTTGGGGGTCGCTAAACCATTCCCGGAGTGCCGATCGTCGCTTACAGGCGATCCTACGCGGTCGGTTTTTCTGCACACGTCGCGACCGACGGCGAATCGGACTTTTTCAACAGAATAGGTCGGTAGCAGCCTCATCGCGGCAGTGCAGCACTGTTAAGCGGTAGGTCTGCAATACACTCATAAGCGGTCGTCGAGTTGCGCTATGCGGTGCGACCGCGATGAGCGGCGGCTCTCGGCGAGAAGCAGACGTGAACGTGACCAAGGCAAGTTTTTGCCTTGGCCCTAAATATTCGTTGCGGAGCTTGTGTTCAGATGACAAGCGGCGTCAGACTCGCGCTTACCCCGAAGCTTATAAGGGCGATGAGGGCTATCGTTGTGAGCGTGGTGGTGGCGGCAGAGATCCGGTCGTTGAATGTGCTCATGGTCCTCTCTTTCAAGTCATTGCCGGGGCGCTCGACGGTCGTTTCGCGGCCCGCATTGGGGGTTCCATGTGATTCTTGGAAGTCAGTGTAGGGACAGGACTGAGACGGCGATGTGGTAATTCCCACGCCCATCGCGAATTACTTCGAGCGACCGCAAAGGGTCTATTGTGTTGAAAAAGTCGTACCGCATGCGATTTCGATATATTTGGGGGTCGCTAAACCGTTCCCGGAGTGCCGATCGTCGTTTACAGGCGATCCTACGCGGTCGGTTTTTCTGCACACGTCGCGACCGACGGCGAATCGGACTTTTTCAACAGAATAGGTCGTCAACGGCCTGATCGCGACAGTGCAGCACTACTAAGCATTACGTCTGCAATGCGCTCGTAAGCGGTCCTCCCGCTGCTTCCAAAGCAGTACTGAGGGAGGGCGGCGGCAGTCGGCCAAAAAGCGAACGTTTGAGTACTCAAAATACCGTTGCGTGTTTCCGAATGTCCTGACTCTTCTTCAGACGTTGCCCTCATCGATCAAGGAACAGCAGGATGAAGCGGTTATCACTCATAACGGGCAGGCCGAGGATCCCCCGCACGGGGTCATAGCCAAGGTCAGCAAGCTGATTGAAGCCTGACATAACGACGGTGACGCGACCCTCGCGGTCGATTCGTAGCAGGCGTCCCCCTGTCCAATCGGTGGCGTAGTAATAATTGCCTACCGTGACCACGCCATCGAAATTGGCGATAGGCGCTCCCACTCCGACCGGCTGCACGGCCTTCGAGTCTAAATCCACCCGCAACAGCGTGCCCAGATGCTTCGTCGCGAACGTCTCGATGTCAGTCATCGGTCCCCACGCGGCGACCACCAAGGTGTCACCGTCCAGCCATAACCCATTCGGGCTCTGCAGTTCTTCCGATTCGAGCCATATCGACGCAGCGCCGTTGACGATGCGATAAATCCGGTTGGTCGCGGTATCCGAAACATAGACTGCGCCATCAGGACCCACGGCGACATCATTGACAAACTCCGCGCCGGGGAGCGGGATGGTCGCGACAACT
Source organism: Gammaproteobacteria bacterium (assembly GCA_963662545.2). Taxonomy (GTDB): domain Bacteria; phylum Pseudomonadota; class Gammaproteobacteria; genus JAYYZW01. Next base: position 75,455 of record CAXXLL010000002.1, on the reverse strand, counting down.
TGCGCCGACGGGATGTCGATGACGTGCACGCGCCCGCGGTCGGCAACGTAGAGCCGGTCGCCCATTGCCCCCATTCCAGTTGGCGCATCGAGGTTTTCAACCCATCGCGGTTCAACGATTTTGCCTGCGGCATCGAAACGGGAAACCCAGCCATAACCATCCACCTCAAGCGACAAGCCACCGCCTAGGCTGGAGACGAACCAGGACTGCGAACCGGCGTGCCAGTAGGCATTCTCGGGTGCATCGAGCACCGGTTCGTTCGTTTCCTCAGCCGGGACGCTGATCCAAGAGCACAGCAGCACACACGCGATTAGCCAACGGTTCATTAATTCACTCCTTTTGTAGCACCCATAATCGGCTCTAATGAATAAATACGTCGAGGATAGCGCAGTTCCGAATATCTCCTATGGGTCGTCAGCGGCCTAATCGCGGTAGTGCATCACAAGTTAGAATTACGTCTGCAATCCCCTCGGAAGCGGTCACTCAATAGCGTTCAGTGCTGCGACCACTAAGAGCGGCGGCTGCTTAGCCGCGCGCGGGCCAGTCGGTTCCGCGCATTAGTGCTTCCATTCGGAGCCACTCTAGAGAATGCGCTCGCCCGCCTCGAGGCGTGTGAGTAATTCGTTAAGGTACTCATTTGGCCACGCGGCGGTGCGCTCGCCAAGTTTTGTCGGGGGCTTTATGCGGCCGTCGGATACGGCGGCATACCACCGACTGCGGCTGACGGGAATAACGTGCAGGATGTCACGAATGCGGGAGTAGCCGGGCTCCGGCAGTCTGCTGGTTGCTTTTTGCATCTTAATGGCCTTCTTGGTTTCTAATGAATTGCCATTAGAAACACATGAAGGCGCAGACATGGAGTGCTTTTGCGGTGCAGCGTAGGCAGCACCGCAAAGTTAGGCGTTTAATTGGTCTTTTCTATGCTTTTTGACAAGTGGTGCGACGATGCGAGCGATAGTCTGGGACTTTTTATCGTCCCCTTGATTTTGAATATATTTCACTATGTCCTTAGTGTCCCATTCAAAGTGTTCTTTCAGTTGAACTTCGGTCATTTCCCGCCATAACTTCTCCCGAGCGACCTTCTTGCACTTGCGCGCCTCCGCGCTCGCCTTCGTGGCTTGTTTTTGTCCCTCTCTCATATCTTTCAGCCATTTCATGAAATGCTGGTAATAAGCCGTTGCCACGGTGTTCGTATATGTGCCTGGGGCCTTCATACTCTTCCCATGAAGAACAACATCCTCCAAGTGCTTCGCGGCAACGCGGGGGCTTCTCTCCATTTCGTCTTCAGCTGGCTGTCCCATAACACGCTCCTTTCGGCGTCCTTCTAGTGATGACAGCCCAAGGCGGGAAGGTGCCGCCTTTTCGTCCCGCTGGACTAGGGCTGTATTGAGAAGTTTACGTTAGGCGGCTTTTCCTTTTCCGCGAATGGGTGTTACGTCAGCGTCGTTTCGCAGACCGTCCAAATAGTCGGCCCACGCTTGCATCATGCGCCGCCTTTCTTCCAGGTGCTCGGCGTAGTTGTACGCGGCCCGCACTGCGTTACCTTCAATGTGGGCTAGTTGTCTTTCAATTGCGTCTCTATTCCAGCCCATTTCGTTCAGACGGGTAGACGCCATGCTGCGGAAGCCATGCGCTGTGATTTCGTCGCCCGTATAACCCATGCCACGCAGTGCCGCCGTTACCGTATTTTCGGACATGGGACGCTGTTGGCTGCGAATGCCAGGAAACACGAAGCGTCCGTCACTCGTGAGCGGCTGTATTTCTTTCAGCACGTCTAGGGCTTGCTCAGAGAAGGGGACAATGTGTGGCCTGTCCATTTTCATTTTCTCGGCCGGTATGCGCCACTCTGCATTTTCTAAGTCGAATTCGGCCCATTCAGCTTTTCTCAATTCGCCGGGACGGACGAAAGTTAACGCGGTAAGGGTGAGGGCGCAGCGAGTCACCAACTGCCCTTTGTAGGCGTCGATGGCGCGTAGAAGCTCGCCAATTTTCTTCGCGTCCGTAATGCTGGCGTAATGCTTCGGCTTTGTTGGTAGCAAGGCCCCCCGCAAGTCCTGAGTCGGGTCACGGTCGGCGTACCCGGACGCCACGGCATAGCGAAAGACGGCGCTGCAATGCTGACGAATGCGGTGGCCTGCCTCGGCTGCACCCCGGTCCTCTACTCGCCGCAAGACGCGCAGCACGTCCTTTGGCTGTATGTCGTTAATGGTGGAATCGCCCAGCCACGGGTACACGTCATTCCTGAGCCGCCCTTGCACCTTCATCCGTGTAGTGAGGAGCTTTGTCGGGCTTCCACTTGGCTAACCATTCTTCGGCTACGGCCTTGAAGGTGTCCGCGCCCTCGCGGGCGGCTTTTTCTTCTTTGCGTATGTCTGAGGGGTCCAAGCCGTCGTCTATGCTTTCGCGTGCGGCTTCCCGCCGCTTGCGGGCTTTCTTCAACTTCACGTCAGGGTAAACGCCTAGGCTTAAAGTCTTGCGCTTGCCGTGGAGTCGGTAGTCCAGCCGCCACCACTTCTGGCCCTTCGTCGTGACGAGTAAATACATGCCCCCGCCGTCAGCCAGCTTATAGGGCTTGGCTCTCGGCTTGGCGTTTTTAATTCCGGTGTCGGTGAGTTTCCCTAACATGACGGTAACTCCCTGCCGTTTTGGCGGCGAGTGATAGTGTTAACGTCAAAGTTACCGTCAGGAAATAGTGGCTGTCAATGGAGAGGTTGGGACTTAATAGGTCACTAACTTTCTGTTATTAAGCCGTTATAAAGAAGTCTCTGGACAACGCTGGACTTCTTGGGAAAGGTAAGTGGTGGGCCATGTAGGACTCGAACCTACAACCTCCTGATTAAGAGTCAGCTGCTCTACCAATTGAGCTAATGGCCCGAATAAATGGGGTGAGCGACGGGGATCGAACCCGCGGCCTCAGGAGCCACAATCCTGTGCTCTACCAACTGAGCTACGCCCACCACTGACGCAAGTAGAAAATTGTCGGGTTCACTCGGACTCACTTCGATTTGTGGCCGATCGAAACAGGGGTCCGATCCCTTCGCTTTCCGCTTGCCTAAATTGGCGCGCCTGGCAGGATTCGAACCTGCTACCGCCGGCTTAGAAGGCCGATGCTCTATCCAAATGAGCTACAGGCGCACACGGTGCGCTATACGTTACAAGCTCTGCGCCAATCGTTCGAGTTTGCAAACGGCGGCATTACGTTTAGTTATAGCTTCTCGCCTACGACTTTTCACGATTATGGTCGGGGCAGAGGGATTTGAACCCCCGACCCCCTGCTCCCAAAGCAGGTGCGCTACCAGACTGCGCTATGCCCCGGCATCGTACGCCTTGCCTACCGACGGGACGCCGATGATACGCACGCCTCATGGAAGCGTCAATGGCGTACGGTGGGTGTGGAAATTGTCGATGCAATAAGGCATTACGACGGTGCGCACGAGGTAACATCAACGCCGTTCGCAGCTTGCGATCCGGCGATCGGACCGGCACCATGACGGTGGGCTTCGAATAACAGCATCGACTGTTTCCAGATGAACAGCATCGCCTTTGCGGGTCGTAGTGCCACATTACGGCCACCGTCATCTACGAGTCCGAGCGAACGACACTGCAAGCAAGCGGGGGAACCCATGACCAATGTAAAACTCGTAACATCGATGGGCGAAGTCACGCTCGAAATCGACGAGGAGGCCGCACCGATCACGGCGAAAAATTTCATTACCTATGTCGAGGACGGCTTTTATGACGGTACCATCTTCCATCGCGTCATCGACGGCTTCATGATCCAGGGTGGCGGCATGGACCGCGACATGAATCAGAAGACTGCCCGCGACGCCATTAAGAATGAGGCAAACAACGGTCTGAGCAATGACATAGGCACCGTCGCCATGGCGCGAACCGGCGATCCCCATTCCGCCTCCGCGCAGTTCTTCATCAACGTCGGTGACAACGAATTCCTGAACCACTCCGGCGAGACGCAGCAGGGTTGGGGTTATTGCGTATTCGGCAAGGTCATCGACGGCATGGATACGGTCAATCAGATCAAGGGCGTCGCGACTGCTTCCCATGGGGGGCACGGGGACGTTCCCGCGGAACCGATCGAGATCGAGAGCGTAACGGTGATCACGGACTGATCTTTTTGGGGTCGCGCGATGGCAACGCTGTTCGTCTCCGACCTGCACCTGAGCGGTGAGCGCCCGGATCAACGGGACCTGTTCCTCGCCTTCGCCGAGCAAGCATGCTCGACCGTACGGGCGCTGTATATCTTGGGTGATCTTTTCGAAGTCTGGCTCGGCGACGACGACGATACGCCGCCGCACCCGCAGGTCATCGAAGCACTCAAGCGTGTAAGCGATGCAGGCGTCGAGCTTTCGGTAGGGCACGGCAATCGCGATTTTCTGTTCGGGCGCCGCTTCGAACGAGCCACGGGCGCGCGGCTCATGGCGGACTATGAGGTCATCGATCTATACGGCCAGCGCACCCTCCTGACCCACGGCGACTTGCTCTGCACCAAAGACGTCAAATACCAGAAATTCCGCAAGTTCGTGAGAAACCCCATCGTCCGCTCTGCGTTTCTCGGCACGCCGTTGAGCCTGCGTCGGCGCATCGCTTTAAAAACGCAGTCGGGCACCAAGGCATCGATGCGCGCCAAGCCGGATGACATCATGGATGTCGACGAGGAGACGGTGACGAACGTCATGGCGGCACACGGCGTGACCCTGCTCATCCACGGACACACCCACCGCCCCGCGATTCACGACCTCGACGTCGAGGGCCGCGCTTGCCGTCGCATCGTACTCGGCGACTGGTACGAGCAGGACAGCGTATTGCTCTGTGACGGCGACGGGCCGCGAGCGTTGCGGGTCAGCGAGTTTCTTGGGTGAGCCGGAGTAAGGAGAAAGCCACTTAACGTGGCTTTCGCCCGGCGAGCGCCCGGCCATGAATGGCCGGGCTGGAGTCGAACGAAGACGGTTGCGTAGCGCCAGGGATGGCAGGCACCAACATTCGCTACTACTCCAGCCTGGGTTCAAACAAAGCCCGTAACGTACCGCCATGGATGGCAGGCACGGAGTATTTGATAGAAGTAGGAGTCCGCAAGCGGGCGGCCAGGGAACTCAGGAAAAAAGCAACGCGCCCCCCGCGATGATCACCAGCCATACGTTGAGCGTTCGCTTGATAAGGGCATGCATGAGATTGATGCGGTAGACCCGTGGATCGAGTGTGATCACTTCCTGAACCCGACCGTGGTCGATGGCAGCGAGTGACGCGCGTGCGACGAGATCAGCGGTCACGGACCAGCGAAATACGCCGAAGTCACGCGCGGTTTCCAGCACCGGCACGAGGGTTCCGGCAACGCCCATGGCGAATACCGTGAGGCGGCCGGGCAGCCACTCCATGGCTTCGCGTAACTCTCCGATCAGCTTTGCGACGCCAGGCTCGATAGCAGCGAACGCCCGCAGGTTGGCGCACAAGCGGTATAGCACGGCGCCCACCGGCCCCAGCACGAAAAACCAGAAGAGTGGCTGGAACCACGCGGTATCCGCGGCGAGCGCGAGCTCGGCCAGTTCGCCGCGGTGCGGGTCAAAAGCCTCCTCCCCGCTGACATCCTCTAGATCCAGCGTCTCGCCGCGCGCCAGGAATTCAGGCTCCGCAACGCTCGATGTCCCACCGAGCGCGAGATCGATGTTGCGTTTGTGGCGATCGATCTCCCGGTTGAGATCCGTCGGCCCCAGCATCAGCAACAGGACGAAGAGGGCCGCGAGGTGGCCGAGAAACGCCGATGCGGCGTAGAGCAAGCCGAACAGCACCGCTACGATCACGACGGGAACTGCAACCGTGATGACCGCCCCCAACAGCCCGGGCCACCAGCCATAAGCACCGGCTACCTGGTTGATCCAAATCGCCCAGTCCCGGCTCCAGCGCTTTGAGCGCATGCCCTCGAAGCTCGCGACGGTGAACTCGACGATGGCTGCGATCAATATGAGCAGAAAGTTCATGCATTCAAACGGCTGTGCAGACGCGTCCAGTCGAATTGTGGCCCCGGATCAGTCTTGCGCTCCGGCGCGATGTGGCAATGTCCGACGATGCGCTCGCGCGTAATCCCGGGGAAGTACGCCATCAATACTCCGATCAGATCGATAAGGACATGATACTGCGCATCGGTGAACGCCGCCTCGTCGCAGCCTTCGAGCTCGATGCCGAGCGAAAAATCATTACACGCACTGCGGCCCTCCCAGCACGACTGGCCCGCATGCCAGGCGCGATCGCGGATGTTGACGAACTGGGTCAGCGCGCCCTCTCGATCGATCAGAAAATGGGCCGATACGGGCAGTTCGTCGATCTCGAGAAAATATTCGTGCGCCGCGGTGTCGAGCCGGTTGGTGAAGAGTTGATGGATGTAGGGGCCGCCGAATTCGCCTGGCGGCAGACTGATGGCATGGATGACGATGAGATCGACCACCACCGTGGGCGGCCGCGGGTCGCAGTTCGGCGAATCGACCCGGGCGGCGGTCTCGATCCAGCCGCTGTCGATGTCAGGCGCGTGCCGGCTCACCCGATCACGGATACCCGCTAGCGTAAGGGTTGCGCAAGCAGCAATGAAAACTTGGTGGCATTCGATTCGTAATGCCTGACGATTTCGAACCCCGTTTCGGCGAACATCGCTTCGAGTTCAGTGCGCGTGAACTTGGTACTGATCTCGGTCAGGATGTGGTCGCCCTCCTTGAACTCGAGCCGCCTGTCCATGCCCTCGAAATGCACGGTCTGTTTACGCATTGAAATCAGATGCATCTCGATGCGCGATTCGAGCAGGTTGAAATGGGCGTAATGTTCGAAACTACCCAGGTCGAAGTCCGCGCCGAGTTCCCGGTTCAAAACGCGCAGTATGTTGAGGTTGAATTCGGCGGTTATGCCCGCGTTGTCGTTGTACGCGGCGTGCAGCACGTCCGGCTCCTTGACCCGGTCGGCACCCAATAACAGCTTATCGTTGCGGCCCATGACACCGCGCACCTCCGCGAGAAAATCCAAACGTTCCGCCTGTGTGAAATTGCCGATGGTACCGCCCAGAAAAACGATGAGCGTGCGCTCCGCCCGGCGCGGCAGATTGCCGAGACCCGCTGTATAATCGCCAACGATGGGCTGCACTTCGAGCCAATCGTATTCCGCGTGCAGCGCTTTACCGCTGCTCACCAATACTTCGTCGCAGACATCGAACGGTGCATAGACGGGATAGTAGGCTTGTTCGTCACAGGCATTCAGCAGGTGGCGCGTCTTGCGCGACGTGCCGCTGCCGAGTTCGACGATGCACTCGGGGCGCGCGGATTCGATCACCTCGCCGGCAATCTTCTCGAGCAGCGCGCTTTCCGTGCGGGTCGGATAGTATTCCGGCGCATCGCAGATCCGATCGAACAAATCCGATCCCCGCTCGTCGTAGAAATACTTCGGCGGCAGGCTCCGAGGCTCGCCGAACAGACCGTTGACGACGTCTTCGGAGAGGGTCGAAACCAACCGCGTCGGCTGGATGGTCTGACATTCGATGGTGGTTGTGATGGCGGTGTTCACGAATGAATCCTTGTGCGATACTCGCCGGCCGGCGAGATCTTTGTATCCAGACACAAAGATTAACATTCGCGACAACCAAGATATACGGCGAACATCTCAGTTCGCTCCACGCGATGTCCACGAAAAAGATCGGCTCGACGATGACTATCATCGCAATTATCGGATTAATTGCGATTCTGACCCTATTGTTTTCCGAGCGGATCGAAGACTACAGAAACCCCAATCGCACGGTTGAAAGCCTGAGCGCGCCAGGTGGCGCAGCCACCATCGTTCTGCACCGCAACCGCTACGGCCATTACGTCGCCAATGGCGAGATAAACGGCATCACCACTGAACTCATGCTCGACACCGGGGCGACGGACGTGGCCGTCTCCGAGGCCGTCGCAGCCATGGCCGGGCTCGCGAAAGGACCGGCCTATCCCGTGTCGACGGCCAATGGCTCAACCATTGCCTATGCGACGGTCATCGAGTCGCTCAGGCTGGGGGACATCGTCGAATACGACGTCAGGGCGAGCATCGTACCCAATCTCGATGACCCACAGGTGCTGCTGGGTATGAGCTTCCTCAAGCGACTCGATTTCTCCCAGAGCGGTGAAACCCTGGTCTTGAAATCACGGCGTGCAGCGTACGGAGCGCCGGCGCTTTGACTGGCGCACTGGCCGGTGCCCACGACCTGCTGAACGCGTTCAGCGGGTTCATCTGGAGCGAATACCTGCTGATTCCCCTGCTGGCGGGCGTCGGCCTCTACCTCACCGCCGGCCTGCGCGGCATGACTTGGATCTGCATTCCGCACGCGTTCGCGCTGCTCTGGCGCGGCCGCGCCCGCGGCAGCGCGAGCGGCGAAATTTCTCCCTTTCAGGCGCTGATGACCGCGCTTTCAGCGACGGTCGGCACCGGCAATATCGCCGGCGTCGCTACCGCGATTTATTTCGGCGGACCGGGCGCGGTGTTCTGGATGTGGATGATCGCCCTGTTCGGCATGGCGACCAAGTACGGCGAAGCGGTACTGGCGGTGCGTTACCGCGAAGTCGATAGTCTCGGCCATTACGTCGGCGGGCCGATGTATTACATCCGCAACGGCCTCGGCCGCGGCTGGGCCTGGCTCGGCACCTGCTTTGCGCTGTTCGGCATGCTGGCGGCTTTCGGGATCGGCAACGTCGTGCAGTCCAATTCGGTCGCCGACGTCATGAACTCGACATTTGGCGTATCAGTCTGGATCACGGGCGCCGTAGCAGCGGCGCTTACGGGAATGGTGATCATTGGTGGAGTACGGCGCATCGCACGCGTGGCGGAGGCGGTGGTGCCCGTTATGGCGCTGCTCTACGTCGGCATCGCCCTGATCATTCTCGTGATCAGGATCGAAGCTGTCCCCAGCGCTCTCGTGTTGATCTTCGAGAGCGCCTTCACTCAAACAGCCGGCACCGGGGGATTCGCCGGCGCCACCGTGTGGATGGCGCTGCGCTGGGGATTCGCGCGCGGGATCTTCTCGAACGAGGCGGGGCTCGGCAGCGCCGCCATCGCCCACGCCGCCGCGCGCACCAACAAACCAGTCGAACAGGGCATGATCGCGATGCTCGGCACCTTCATCGATACGCTGTGCGTCTGCACGATGACCGCACTGGTGATCTTGGTTACGGATGCCTGGACGCTCGGCGAACGAGGTGCATCGATGTCTGCCGCCGCGTTCGCATCAGGGATCGGGCCGGCAGGCGCGACCGTCGTCGGATTGGGACTCGCGGTCTTCGCTTTCACCACCACCGTCGGTTGGAGCTACTACGGGGAACGCTGCGCCGAGTATCTATTCGGCGTACAGGTGATCGCGGGCTACCGCGTCGCCTGGATCATCGCCATCATGATCGGCGCCGTGGTCAAGCTCGACCTCGTATGGGCGCTGGCCGACGTGTTTAACGGCCTGATGGCGCTGCCCAACCTCATCGCCCTGCTGCTCCTGAGTCCCGTGATTTTCAAGATGACGCGGGACGCTTTGTCCGGGTCGGACCAAGCACAAACAGATTTTGACAAACGTGCTTAGTCAACGAGAGCAACCCATTGTTGTGCCCGACGACCTTGACGCCGTAGTCACGGCCGCGTTGGCCGAAGACGTCGGCAGTGGCGACATCACGGCCGAACTCATTCCCGCCCGACACACTTGCATGGCGGACGTCGTCTGCAACGAAACCGCAGTGCTCGCGGGGCAGCCGTGGTTCGATCGGGTCTTCACAACGCTCGATCCCGCCATCGTCTTACAGTGGTCGTACAGCGACGGCGACGAAATGCTTCCCGCTGCCGTCGTCTGCCGGATCTCGGGACCGACGCGCGGGATCGTCACCGGTGAGCGCACCGCCCTCAATTTCCTGCAGACTATGTCCGGAACCGCGACCGTCACGCGCCATTACGTGGCGGCATTGTCGGGTTCAGCTACGCGCGTGCTGGACACGCGCAAGACTCTGCCGGGATTGCGCACGGCGCAAAAGTACGCGGTGCGTTGCGGTGGTGGCGTCAATCACCGCATGGGTCTGTCCGATGCGGTTTTGATCAAGGAGAATCATATCGCGGCAGCCGGTTCGATCGCAGCCGCCCTCGCCACTGTGCGCCGCACACATCCGGACATCAAGATCGAGGTCGAAGTCGAAAACATGAGCGAGCTTGAGCAAGCGGTCGACGCCGGCGCGGAGATGATCATGCTCGACAATTTTCCAACCGGGGCCATCCGTGACGCGACCGCATTCGTCGACGGCCGCGCCGTGATCGAAATCTCGGGCAATGTCGACCTGGCGAACCTGGCCGACATCGAAGATACCGGCGCCGATTACGTTTCGATCGGCGCCTTGACCAAGCACGTGCGCGCCATCGATTTCTCGATGCGTATCGAAAAACGCTGAACGACCGATCCCAATCGACAGCGATTACCATGTCCTTTCCGGGACGCCGTTTTGCTGTAGAAGCCTGGACGCGTTAGGCTGCGAAACGCGGTGTGACATCAGGCAACAACATTGAAAAAGCTCTTGTTTCAACTGGATACCGATCCCACTCCGAATATCTTCGACACCGTCGTCGCTTACGACGGCGGTGCTGACCATGTCTTGTCCTACGGCAACATAAAGCCGAGTACGGTTGGAACCATAGTCGATGGCGCGATTTTTACGCGCCCGCCGAAAATGAAGAAAAACACGGCGCTGTTCGTGTCGGGCAGCAACATAGCAGACGGCGAAGCCGTGCTTGCCTCAGTGCGTAATCATTTTTTCGACGATTTCCGCGTGTCCGTCATGCTCGACAGCAACGGCAGCAACACCACCGCAGCCGCGGCGGTCGCGACGATAGGCCTGCATACGAATCTCACGGGTAAGCGCGTGGTCGTGCTCGCCGGGACCGGCCCGGTCGGGCAGCGCGCGGGCATGATGTTTGCCCAGGAAGGCGCCGAAGTGATCCTGACCTCGCGCCACGTCGATCGAGCGGAGACTGCCTGCGAGGCGATGCGCAGCCGTTTCGGCGTGACCCTGCTCGCAGCGGCCGCGGACGATCGCACGAGCATCGGCCGCGTCCTAGAGGGCGCCAACATCATCCTCGCGACTGGTGCGGCGGGTGTCGAGTTGCTCCATGAAGACGAATGGAAGGACCTGCCAGAGCTCGAGATCCTGATGGACGCCAACGCGACGCCGCCGCTCGGAATTCAGGGCGTTGACATGAAGAACCGCGCGCACGAGCATCACGGCAAGCTCTGCTATGGCGCCATTGGATTCGGTTCATTCAAACTCGAAGTTCACCAGGCCTGCATCGAGCGGCTGTTCGAGACCAACGACGCCGTGCTCGACGCGCCCGAGATTTTCGAACTGGCGAAAGCCATGGTGATGAGGCGCTGAGCGCCTTCGATGATGTGCGGCCGCTTCATGCTGAACAGCGACGCCGCGGAGATTGTCGCCGAATTCGAGATCGAGCCGGTGGCTGGAGTCCAGCCACGCTATAACATTGCGCCCAGTCAACCGGTCCTGATCATTCGTGACGAGGAGCATGGGCGCACTGCCGCCGAAGTCAGATGGGGACTCATCCCTTCGTGGAGCCGGAATCCCAAGATAGGCAACCGCTTGATCAACGCCCGCTCCGAAACGGTAGCCGAGAAGCCTGCCTTTCGAGCGGCATTTCGCCGCCGGCGCTGCCTGGTACCGGCGGGCGGCTACTACGAATGGCAGGCCAGGCCAGGCGGCAAGCAGCCTTATTTCATCTATGCTGCGGCGGGCGGATGTTTCGGTATAGCGGGCTTGTGGGAGCGCTGGCAGCGCGATGACCAGGTGATCGAAAGCTGCACGCTTTTGACCTGCGACGCTAACCGCCGCTTGAGCGAGGTCCACAACCGCATGCCGGTGGTCGTTCGGCGAGACGATTATAATCTGTGGCTCGACGCCGCCGCGGAGCCGTCGGTGCTGGCCGCGGTACTCAAACCGGCGCCCGATTCGAGTTTTGATCTGCATCCTGTAAGCAAGAGAGTGAATTCTCCGCGAAATGACTCCATCGAATGTATCGAGGCCGATGGCGCGTAAGCACGCGATCGCGTTCTGTTTGATGCTGGCAGCTGCGGCGCTGGCGCCCGTCGGATTCGCGCAGGTGCCGCAATCCACTGCGGACGAAGGGCACGGGACCGCGCTGACACCCGTTCTCGACGAACTCGTGCCGCGACTACGGTCGGCCGCCGGCAATGGTGATATCGAAGCGGCACTGGCCCTCGCAATCTTGACCCTGGAAGGCCGCAACAATGCCGACCTTGAGCAGGCGGTAACGAGCCTGAAGGCAGCTGCCGGCGATGGCCGTGCGGAAGCGGCACTGGCGTTGGGAAACGCGTATTTCGAAGGTCGCGCTGTGACAGCCGATTCGGCCGCGGCGTTGAATTGGTGGCGCAAGGCGGCCGAATTAGGCGCCGTCGACGCACAGTACAATCTGGGGCTAGTCCTGCTCCAGAGGGGACAGAACACCGCCGATGGGCTCGAATGGCTCGACCGCGCGGCCGAAGCGGATCACGTTCTGGCATGTTTTGCCGCGGGAACCTGGTATGCGGCACGCGAACAGCAGGCCGCGCGCGCCGAACGCCACCTTAATTGCGCAGCCCGGCAGGGATACGCGCCGGCACAATACAACCTGGCGCGATGGCACCTCGAAAAGCAACGAACCGATCTCGCGCGAACCTGGTTCGAAGCCGCGGCCGTTACTTTCGAACCGGCTTTGCGCGCGCTCGAATCCCTGCCCGCCCGGGCGTCTGCACCGTCCGTATCGACCGCTAGCATCGTCGCAGGCGTAAAGCGAGCGGAGCCCGAATCGTCCCCAGGCGCAATCCACGGCGTCGAGTGGGTCAAGGCACAACCGCACGCCCACTTCACACTGCAGGTCGCCGCGAGCCGCAGCGCCGTCGCCTTGAAACTGCTGTTGCGCCAGCACGCGCGCGGCGAAGATTCGGCCTATTTTCTGCATCGCCCGCGCGCGCGCGAACCGTTCAGTGCGGTCGTCGGATCTTACGAGGATTCTGCTGCGGCTGAACGCAGACTCGCCGATCTCCCGCCCGCAATAATGGTGAATAGGCCCTGGGTCCGCCATTTCGGAACGCTGCAACGCGAGCTGCGGCGGTCGGAACGCTCTGGAAGAAAAAAAAGGGTCGAGCCCGATCCGAACGTCGAGGAATAGTTTGATGTTGCAGATTTCCGTTTTCGGCAAACTGTTGCCGGTACAGCGATGTCTCGGTAACCAGCAAGGACGTAAGTGCTGGATGGATGAAGCGCAGGAATACGCTGCGCAGATCCACGACACATCTGGACCGTTATCGAAACGCCCAAGTCAATTCTTCCTAAGTCCGACAGGCTGCTAAATAGGTGATCCAAATCTTGCGACACTCGGGCAGTTTCCCGGGAATGGACTTGCCGCACGCATGAAGGCACGTACTGCGTCCATCAGACGGTCGATGGTCGAGTAACGATGATTCCGGGTGACATTGTCGTGCAACTGTTTCCAGAGTTTCTCAATGTCATTGACCCAGGGCTGATAGGCCGGCTGGAACAGCAATCGGAATTTCGGATTGTGCTTTAGCCAGACGTGTGCCAAGCGACATTTGTGGATGATGTAGTTATCCACGATCAAGATAATTCGACGCGCGGCGCGGTAAGTTTGCCGCAGGTGGTCGAGCAGGCAAAGGAATAGGTCGCTGTTTTTCCGTGTGCCCTCGACATACGCAACGCGACCGGTTCGTGCGTGCAGCGCGCCCGCCAGATAGCGTTTCCGGTTTTGCCCAGGCGTGGGGATGGCACGTTGACAACCTTGAGTAGACCAAAGGAAACCGATTTTGGGATTGAGGTCGATATCGACCTCATCGGCGTAAAACACTTCATGCCCCGATGGGGCTCGAGACAACGCACGATGAATGGCTTTCAGGCGCGTGGCTGCCCGTGGGTCGCGCAGATGTAAGGTCGGACGAGCACGACGCCAGCCGAATCCCAAATTAACTAGCCAGCGACGTACCGTAGAGGCGTGAATGGGCCGTGACAGCAACGAATTCAGCGTCTCGGCCAGCATCTCGCTCGTCCACGTACTGCGCAGGTAGCCATAATCACTGGGCGGCTGCTCAACTAACTCGGCGAGCGTCTCCAACAGGGTGTCATCCACCGTATACGCCCGCCGGCCCGAGCCGCACGCCTCGAGAAAGGCTTCACCCGCGGTCTGGAATTGCGTGACCCATCGATAAACCGTTGAACGCGCGACCGACAAACTGCGTGACACGGCCGTCGGTGAGACGCCTGAAACTAACTGCAACAGGACTTGAGCGCGGCGAACCACCCGCCCGTTATCGCTGCGTTGAATCAACCGCTTAAAGCGACGTTTCTGTGAGCGCGTCAATGACACTAAACTATCCATACTCAGGTGACCTCTTTCGGGAACGTAGATTGCTCGATACAACCTCTGATCTCTGAATGTCACCTGAGTTCTTTTTATTTGATCGAGTTTTTGGAACACCTATTTAGGGTGCTATCATCCCCGCACCCCCAATGAGTTTGTGCGACGGAGATGAGCCGATTCGAGGAGATCCTAACCGCGAGCAGTGAGGATCTACTGAAAACGCTGTACAAGTCATCGTCCACTCAGGACGAAAGCGCTGACTCCAGCCGCGCCAAGAAAACCGCCAAAAACCTCGGTCTGACTTATCCGCAACTCGTCTGCGCAGTCGGTTTCAATGCACAAATTCAGGGATTGTCCGACGTGCTTGCTGTTATAGGCTTTGATTCCTACGAAGCGCTGGCACGTGAGCGCAATCAGGCGTTCACTACCGATATTTATCAGCAGCTCGGTATCAGGGACGTACTCGCAATCTACGTTCACGTGGCCAACCACCTACCGCTGCTGGAAATCATCCAGCACCTGCTGACCCGGCGACTCGATCGGCTAGAGAAACGAATAGAGGCGACGGTCAATTCCATGGTGATTGACCGCTACAAAAAGGAAATGCGTGCGATTTATAATGATGGCGTTGCGCAGATCGATTTCGCCGAAGAGCGACTGAGCAAGACCCACAGCGGCTTTCGCGCGCTCCTCAACGAAGTTGCCTTGATCGTCGAGAGCCGGATGATTCCGGTGGGTGACATTTTCTTCCGAGACTCTATCTTGCCGGAGGAAAAGCGAAGGCTCATGATACGCGGACTGATCCCGCGCGAACTGGTGCTGTCCAGGCTCGACGACCCTACCGTCTCCGAGCAGGAACGCGCCGTGCTGGAAGATCAAATAAAGCTGCTCGATACGTAGCCGATAAAAACCAACAACACAGAGTTAACAATGCCTTCATTTCGCGATATTCTCACGGCTTCCGACGCAGATCTTGTCAAGCATTTTTATCGGCTGAAACCGAGCAGCGACAGCGATTTCATCAAGAAGATCAATCACGCTGCCGCGCAGCTCGATCTCAACCACTCACAGCTCGTATGCGCCCTCGGATTCAACAAAAACATTCGCGAACTGACGGACATCTTGTCGGTGATCGGCTTTACGTCATACAAACTCCTGTCGTACAGGCGCAATGAACTGTTCTCCACTGACGCCTACAAGCAGCTCGACATCGACAACGTCGTCGACATCTACTCCGAGTATCTCGAAGACCCGGATATTCTCGCGACGCTGCGTGAATTGATGGTGCCACGGCTCGAAAACATCGAAAAAGCGCTGAGCGATGATGCAGACCCGTCACTGCTGATCAGTTACAAAATGGAGGTCCACTCGGTTTACGCAGGTGGAATCGCCACGGAAGCGTTCGCAACGGCTCGCGTGGAGAGTCCCATCGGCGATCTGCGCATGATGATTGACGAAATCCACATGATCGTCGATGAGGAAGTCGTACCGCCCGGCAACCTGTTTTTCTTGGATAACCTGCTGCCAGACGAAAAACGCTATCTTATTGATGCGGGCAAGATCGACGACTTGATGATTCGGAATCGCTTGCAAAACACTGAAATTTCCGAAGACGAGAGACAGATGCTAGAGGATTTTATTTGATCGATTTAAGCGCGAACTGATCCCTTCTCCAGCGCCGGTTTCAACGATTGGCGAGTTTCAACCAGGTCTGCACGACCGTGTCGGGATTGAGAGAAATGCTATCAATGCCCTCGTCCAGCAGCCATTCGGCAAGGTCTTCGTGATCACTGGGTCCCTGTCCGCAGATCCCGACATATTTCCCCGCATCCCGGCAGGCCACAATCGCCGCGTGCATCAACGCCTTGACGGCGGCGTCACGCTCATCGAATCGATCGGCCACCAGGCCCGAATCGCGGTCAAGGCCAAGCGTCAACTGCGTGAGATCGTTGGATCCGATTGAAAATCCGTCGAAGTACTTTAAGAATTCCCGGGCCAGGACCGCGTTTGATGGTAACTCGCACATCATCACGACAGTCAAACCGTTCTCGCCGCGCCCAAGGCCATTTGCCGCGAGTAGTTCGACGACTGCCGCCGCTTCTTGCGTAGTTCGGACAAAGGGCACCATCAATTGCACGTTGGTCAAACCTATCTCGTTACGTACAAAGCGCAGCGCTTCGCATTCCATTTCGAAACAGGCCCTAAAGGAATCCGAGACGTAGCGTGACGCGCCGCGCAATCCCAGCATGGGATTTTCTTCGTCCGGTTCGTAACGCCGACCGCCGACGAGATTTGCGTATTCGTTTGATTTGAAATCGGACAGGCGCACGATCACGGGTTCAGGCGCAAATGCAGCCGCGATCGTGGCCACACCTTCGACCAGCCGCTTGACGAAGAAATCGCGCGGACTATCGTAAGCGGAAATGAGCGGGGCAATGGTTGCTCGCAGATCGTCGGGCAGGCTGTTGAATTCCAGCAGGGCGCGGGGATGGATCCCGATCATACGATTGATGATGAACTCGAGCCGCGCAAGTCCCACGCCCCTGTGCGGCAGGGATGCAAACGCGAACGCGCGATCGGGATTGCCGACGTTCATCATGATCTTGACACCGACTTCCGGCATGGCGTCGAGTTCGACTTCCTGGCGCTCGAATTCAAGCGCGCCCTCGTAGACGTAACCCGTATCACCACTCGAGCACGACACCGTTACTTCCTGCCCATCACTAATGCTTTCGGTTGCGTTTCCGCAGCCAACGATGGCTGGCACGCCGAGTTCACGCGCGATGATGGCGGCGTGGCAGGTGCGCCCGCCGCGGTTGGTGACGATGGCTGATGCCCGCTGCATGATGGGCTCCCAATCGGGATCGGTCATATCTGTCACCAGCACCTCGCCGTCGCGAAGCGTGTCCATCTGTTCGACGCTGGCGATCATCTTGGCGGTACCGACGCCGATCTTCTGGCCAATACTGCGACCCTCAGCCAGGACTGTGCTGGTCGCCTTCAGCTCAAAGCGCTCGATAGTTTGGCCGCCGCGGCTCTGCACCGTCTCTGGCCGCGCCTGGACGATATAGAATTCACCGTCATTACCGTCCTTGGCCCACTCGATATCCATCGGTCCCCCGTAGTGCAACTCGATCTCGATAGCCAACCTCGCAAGTCTCTCGACGTCGTCGTCGCGCAGACAAAAGCGCCGGCTGTGAGCCTCGTCGACCGCGCGCGTCAGCACACTCTGACCGTCCTTTCCCGCCCGCTCGGCATAGACCATCTGCAGGTGTTTGCTACCGAGATTGCGTCTCAGAATCCCCTTACGCCCTTGCAGCAAGGCCGGTTTGTAGACGTAAAACTCGTCGGGGTTGACGGCTCCCTGCACGATCGTTTCGCCGAGACCATAACTCGCCGTAATAAATACGACATCGCGGAAGCCGGTCTCGGTATCGAGCGTGAACATAACGCCGCTGGCGCCGAGATCGCTGCGAACCATCTGCTGCACGCCCGCGGACAACGCCACCTTGTGATGATCGAATCCGTGGTGTACGCGATAGGAGATGGCACGGTCGTTAAACAACGACGCAAAGACGTCCTTGATACGCAGCGTCACCTGCTCGATTCCAGAGACGTTTAGAAAAGTTTCCTGCTGCCCGGCGAAAGACGCCTGAGGTAGGTCTTCGGCGGTTGCCGACGAGCGAACCGCGACGGATAATTCTCCGCCCACACCATTGACGAGCGTGTCGTAGGCTTGTTCAATCTCCGATTGCAGCCGCGTGGAGAACGGTGTATCGGATACCCATTCGCGAATCTCCCTACCTGCTTTCGAAAGTTCGGCAATGTCGTTCATTTCGAAACTAGCGAGGCGCTCTTTAATGCGCTGGTCCAGGCCCTTGTGATTTAAAAAGTCGCGAAAAGCTTGTGCGGTCGTTGCAAATCCTGGGGGCACGCGCACGCCGGCGTCGGTGAGGTTCTTAATCATTTCACCGAGGGACGCATTTTTACCGCCGACTTTTTCGACGTCGGCCATGCCCACGTCTTCCAGAGACACGATATAATCGCTCATTACGGTATTCGTTCGACCTTATGGAACTTTCGAATAAGTCCTGGTGCGTCTGAATGGTTCACGCAATGGTGCAGATCAAGGCACGAAGCGCCGGCCATAGCGGGAACTAGGGCTAAGATTCGTAACGTAAGGCTCCGCGATTTCAGGCGCAAGGCAGATGTGCCATGACTTATTCAGAGGTTCCTTAACTTGGCACACGGTGTTGTGACATAAGGTCGGCTGGTTTGACCACCAGCAACAAGTTGGCAATTGTACCCGAGTCACGCATGTCCCCGGAACTGATGAAACGCCGCGTTTTCTTCGTATCAGATCGCACGGGAATCACTGCGGAAATGCTTGGCGAAAGCCTGCTTACGCAGTTTCCGGATTTCGAATTCATGCGCACAAATATCCCGTTCATCACCAATGAACTGGTCGCCCGAAACGCAGCGGCGACGATCCACAGTGCAGCGGCCGAGGACGAAACGCCCCCGCTGGTCTTCAGTACGCTTACCGATCCGACCATTCAGAAAATCATAGCCGAAAGCAGTGAATGCGTATTCGATTTATTCGGCACTTTCATCGAACCGCTTGAGGAAATCCTCGGCCGGCAGTCATCCCATACGGCCGGCCGCATGCACGGCATTGGCGACTCCCGTACTTATGAACGCCGCGTCAAGGCCCTGAACTTCACCTTGAATCATGACGACGGATTGAGCCCGCGGGATCTGCATGACGCGGACATCATAGTGGTCGGCGTGTCTCGCTCGGGTAAGACACCCACCTGTTTATATCTCGCCATGCATTATTCACTGAAGGCCGCCAACTATCCGCTCACGGACGACGAGTTGAAGGACGATTCGCTGCCGAAAACCCTGCAGCCCTGCCGCGACAAGCTCTACGGATTGACCATTGTTCCGGAACAGTTGAGCCGTATTCGGCGTGAACGCCGGCCGCACGGGAATTACGCGATGCTCGCGCAATGCCGCTCGGAGGTCGCCAGGGCCGAAGCCCTTTTCGAAGCCCAGAATATTCAGTACATCGACACCACGACCGTCTCCATCGAAGAAATCGCGGCCACCATTGGACGCGACATGAAGCTGCATTGAACATCAGCAGTGCTCCATGGACGGCGCGCATCAGCCAAGATCGTTCGGTTCGGTGAGCACACCGTTAACGGCGCGCCCGCGGGCGCGCCTCGCAGGTGCGCTCATCTGCCTGATGATCGCGCTGTCTGTCATACACGGCATCGCAGGCGATGCCTTTCCCGCCTGGCCGGCTGGTCTTCTGGCTTGGGCAGTCGGCGCCCTTTTGTTCGCGGGCGTGGTCAACTTCCAGCGGATCCAGGTCGCGATCATGTGTCTGGCCGGTCTCGCCGGAATCCTCTTGGCCAGTACCTCGGGGGATTTCGGCTGGTGGCCGCAATTGATCGAAGGCAACCAGGCGATCCTGGCAATGCTCGCGATGGTTACGTTTCTGCGCCTCGTTACCCGCACCGGCGCACACGTTGGGGAATCGTTGCCTCGCGGTACAGGCGCTATCGGGCAAACGCTGCTGGCCACGCATCTGCTCGGCGCTGTTATCAATATCTCTGCGACTTACATCGTCGGCCAACGCATCTCGCGCGACGGCTCTCTGACGCCCTTACAGGCCAAAGTCGTCAGCCGTGCGTTCGTCGCCGGCGCCTGTTGGTCGCCATTTTTTGCGTCGATGGGCGTGGTGGTGCTGTACGTACCGAATGTGGACGTCTTCGCGGTCGCCAGCCATAACTTCTTACTCGCCGCCTTTCTGATCGCCTACAGCGCCTGGGACCTCAAAGCCGACGCCGGGATCGATGAATTCGTCGGCTTTCCGATCCACGCCGAAGCGCTGACCGTGCCCCTGTTGCTGGCTGTGCTGGTATTCGCGCTGCACGCAATCCCGGCCTCGTTGTCCATTCTCACGATCATCGTGATCGCTGCCGCGGGCTGCTTTTTTCTGATGCGTGTGCGCGAACCTCCCGGCCAGACACGGGATCTCCTGCGCCATCATCTGACCTTCGAACTGTCCGGCATGGGCGCTGAATTCGCGCTATTTCTAGGCGCTGCGATGTTGTCGGCCGGGATCGCGGCCACCGTGCGCGTGATGGATTTCGCCTTCGTCGTCGACCCCTCAAACGCGGCTGAAGCCATCGGTCTGATGTGCGTACTGGCCGGCCTGTCCCTGGTCGGTGTGCATCCGGTGGTCAGCATTGCAAGCTTAGCTAGTGTCCGTCCATAAACAGGCATTTTCTTCGATGGGCACGGAGAAATCGAGGTGTTGAAAGTAGGTTGTTGGAGCGGTAGCGGCGGTTCGGTGGGGGTCGAAGGGCTCTTCGAGCGTAATTGTGAGTACGTTCGCCGGCCGCAGAGCGCTGCAACCCAAAGTCGCCCGTTCGACGATATCGAGGAGGTCAGTTAGTGCGAGTGAACGTCGCTATTCGAGTTGATAGCGCGCGAGCAGGCTGAGGTTGTAGGCGACCACAGAAGACCACACGTAGGCTTCGAAGTGCGGCAGGCTCTTCCAGGTGCAACGTGCCAATCCGTATGCACGCTTCAGGCAGGAGATACCGGCCTCGATGCCGGCGCGGAAGTTGCGCAAGCGTCGATAGACCCACTGACTCTTGACCATGTCGGCGATCGCGAGCCCGCGCTTCTTGTGGAAGGCAACGTCTTCGATGCCTTCTGCTTTCGCCGCCCGGAGATTGTCGAGGCTCGCATAGCCGCCATCGGCGGCGACCTGTCGTGGCATCGTCCCGTAGTGTGTTCGATGCCGTTCGAGCATCGGCATGAAGCGCTGACTATCGACCGGATTGCCTCGCTCGATGACCACGTCGAGGATGAGGCCACTGCGCCCCGAAGCCAGATTGATTTTGTGTCCGTACTGAACGTCGCGCGCACCCTTTATGATGATGTCGGTATGCGGCTCGAACAAGCTCACGCACTTCTCGCTCGCGGGGACCTTCTCACCGCCGAACACCCGCCGCTCAGTTTGCGAAATCACCTGCAGAACAAGTGTTTCGTAGTGCGCTACCTGCGCTAGCCAGTCCGGCAGTTCAACGCCGGTGACGCCCGGGCTCAGCAGCTGCTCACGTACCCTCGCTACCGCTTCCAAGGTTGAACGCGTCGCCCCAATCAAATCGCGATACAGACGTTGGCGTTGCTTCGCACCACGCGCATACCACAGCGCCCGCGCACGCTTCTTCGCCAATCGAGTGTGGTTCACGAAGCACAACTCCGGCGCGCCAGGCAACTCGCGCGCCTGTGCGAGCAGACGAACCACAACACGCACGCCATCCCACAGCAGATGACTGTCGCTCGGCGCGTGGATGGCACTGTCCGTTACCGTGCTATCAATCCGTACACGCTGTGCCGGCTCAATGCGCGTCTCTTTCGCCGTCGCCAGCAGGGCGCGATGAATAGACTCCCACGTCGATACCTGGATCGCCGAGACCACCCGCTGTAAGGCAGACTTCTTCGGACGTTCATTACCCGGCAACCGGGCGAAGGCCTGAAAGCTCGCCGAGTCCTGCAGGTGAAAGGCCAGCTCCTCGTAACTCAATTGCCGGTGCTGCTTGAGCACCGCGCAGCGCAGCACCGACTCCGCCGACAGTCCGCGTCGACCGGTGGGCTTCAAACCCCGCCGACACAGATCGTTCATGACCGGCGTGAGGACCTTGGGGTGAGCATCGAGCCACTCGGACATGCCCTGCAGCTCTCGCCCCAGGTCATGGTCAGCAAACAGCTCGTATATACTCGCTTGGGCCGTGCGTTTCTGACGCATTCCCCCTCCTGTGGTGTCGATGATTGTGTGGAAAATCAGAGGTTTGAAGTTCCATTAGATCACGACCCACCGGAGGTTTCGATCCCTTAAGCGACAAATTTTCCTTTTTATTTCAACCGCATCGCGTTTAGGGATGCACACTAGCTAGCCTGTTTCCGCCCGTGGTCTCGCATCCGGATCTGATCGCTATGATGGCGCTCATGGCCTGGTCGGTCGCGCTCGGCGCGTCCCCGTTCTCGGGTGCGACGCTGGCGCTGCAGGGCCGTTTTGGGATCCCGTCGACCCAATTCCTGCGCTGGAACTTTCGCTACATGCTGGTCGGCCTCGCGTTCGGCAGCCTGTTGCTCACTGTCTACGATCGCGTTTATCTGCCTTGAGCAGTGGCACGGGGAGCGCCCTCGACGATTCGAAAACGCAGCTCGCCGCGCCCGTAATTCACAGTGTAATTCCCGGTCATCCCGGGATTGATCTTGCCGAGCGTACCGGTCAAGAGCAGCTGCCCGGCACGAAGAGGCCAGCCGCGTGCCTGCCGATCGTTGACCAGCCACAGCAGGGCGCGTAATTGATCACCGAGCGCATTCGCCGCATGGCCGTCGTCGACTAACTCGCCGTCGCGATAGAGCGCAACCTCGAGCGCGTTGACTTCCTCTAGATCGGTAAAGCGGAATGGCTTGCCCACCAGGTAAGCGGCGGCGGCCATGTTCGTTGCGACGATGTCCAGTCCATTCAATTGGCTCAAGTCGTCGTAATCCAGGTCGGGTAGTTCAACGGCCGGCACGGCATGGAGCACATAGGTCTTCAGATCCGCCGTCGATCGAATCCGCCGCGTGATGGGTGAACGGAGGACATAGCCGATCTCGACTTCGACCATCAAGCGCTTGAAAGCATCACGGCGGATCTCGGCCCCGTCGTCGAACCGCCCATCGGCGAAGAGCACGCCGGCCAATGGTTTTTCGAGCTGGAACCGGGCGCGGGCGGCGGCGCTGGTAAAGCCCGCCTTGTAGCCGCCGATCTGACGGGTTTCGAGCGCGTCTTCGACCACTATGCGCTGAATTTCATAGGCGGTCGCGACGTCGAGTCCGGCGCCGTAGGCCGACAAGACCGGCATCGACGCGCCCTTAGCCGTTTCCCCGATGATGATCTCGGCCCAGTTTTCCGCATCAGCATGCGCGGCGCTCGTCCATACAGCGATCACGCACCAGACCAAGGCGAGCCGCCTGGTTGGAATGTTGCACCGTCGGTCCATGTCCTTGCAGGATTGCTCCTCTTAAAAGGGAGTCGAAATACGCAGGTCTTCAACGGCTTGTTAAAGCGCGTTCGCCCGCAGGCCCCGTGTATTAACGCGACCCCCGTGGCCGCAGACCACCGCGCGACACACGTTGATCGAACGATACGCCGTCTGCGATCATGCACGCAATTGCAGCCGTCTTAAACTGACCACGAGTCACTTATCGATGTCCAGGCCCACGATCTCACAGAAATTCGCCGCATTTGCCGCGCAACTGAATCCGTCCCGCCTGCCGCGCGAAGTCGTCCACCACGCGAAGCTCTGTATGCTCGACAGCTTCGGGATAGGTCTTGCTTCCACCCGCTACGATTTTGCCGATTCGATCGTGGCAGCCACAACCGAGTTGGGTGGCAACGGTCAATCGCCCGTCATCGGGCAGCATGCGCGGCTTTCGCTACGCGATGCCTTGCTCGCCAACGGCACGCTCATTCACGGGCTCGATTTCGACGATACGCACGGCGCCAGCGTCGTGCATTGCTCCGCAAGCGCCATACCGCTTGCGTTCAACCTGGGTTTGAACGTCCGGGCATCGGGCGCCGACGCAATCGCGGCCTATGTGCTTGCAGTCGAAATCGACGCTCGCATTGGCGAACCGGCCCGCGGCAGCCTGCAGAAGCGTGGCTTACACCCGACCGGAATCGTCGGTGCTTTCGGCTGTGCTGGTGCGGCGGCGTGGCTCAAGGCGCTCACGCAATCGGCATTTTGCGATGCGCTCGGCATCACCTTGAGCATGGCCTCGGGTTCGATGGAATTCCTCGCCGACGGCGCCTGGACCAAGCGCATGCATCCCGGCTGGGCCGCGGTGGCAGGGCTCACCGCGGCGACCCTCGCCGGCCACGCGTTCAAGGGTCCACAAAGGCCCTTTGAAGGGCGTTTCGGCCTTTACAACACGCTGCTCGGTCCCGGTCACGGCATCGATGTCGAGCAAATCGGCAACGACCTGGGCCGCGACTGGCGTACCACCGGGATCGCGTTCAAACCCTACCCGGCCTGCCATTTCAATCACGCGTTTGCCGATTGTGCCATCGCGCTCAAAAAAGAACACGGCATCGAGGCAAATGATATCGAGTCAGCGACGGCTTTAATTCATGCCGACCAGGCTGCCGTCGTGTGCGAACCCCTGGCCGAGAAGCGCCGTCCGACAAATCATTACGAAGCGCAGTTCAGCGTGCCGTACATGATCGCAGCAAGCATCGTGCGCGGACGATTCACCCTGGCCGAACTCGAACCCGAGGCGCTCGAAGATCCCGCCATCGTGGCACTTGCCGCGCGCATCGACTATGCCGAGGATCCCGAATCAGCCTATCCGAAATACTATTCCGGCAGCCTCGTCGTGAACACGCACGACGGGCGTCGACTCGAACATCGTGAAGCCGTCAACCGGGGTGCCGATGCCAATCCCCTGCGCGAATCTGACATTCTCGACAAATACTTCGACAATACGCGTCTCGCGTTGAACCCATCGGCAGCGGAGCGCCTGGCGGATATCGTGCTGTGTCTGGAATCCGCACCCGACCTTCAGGAACTGGCCGCAGCGCTGACCGCCGTCGAATCCGCTCCGCATAAACAAGTCGTTTAACACTCTTGCCAGAGAATCAAATCACCGTGAAAACGCTATCGATGTTCGTCTGTGTACCCATTACGCTTGTGCTGTTGGTGTCGTTTTCAACCGCGGTGCGCGCCGACGAATCCAGGGCTTTTGCAGAGCGCGAACTGGAGGTTATCGCGGCCTTGATCAACCACGGTGTAGCTTCGGATACGCCTATCGTCATCATTGCCGACCATACGACCGGAGATCCGGCCGCGGTCGTCGTCGATGCCGAAACGGCAGCGGCGATCGTGACCCAACTGGATATCCCGCGTGCAGCCCTCGACAACTGGTCGCTCCGGAACACGCTGCCCCGTCTGATTGACCAGCCACTAAACCTCGAGGTGTCCTATCACCTCCTGAGCGAGCGTAGCTTGTTCGAATTGTTCAATAACGTCGAACCGCAGCAAGGCTGGCTACAGTTTTTCAAACGATATCCGGGCGCGCCGGGCATTCTGCGCCTGTCGCGCGCCGGATTCGACGATTCGCTGTCGCACGCCCTGGTCTATATCGAACATCAGTGCGGCGCCGAGTGTGGCGCCGGGCGACTGGTACACCTCGAACGGGCAGACGGCGCATGGCGCGTACAGGGCGGCGCGTTGGTATGGATGACAGAATAGGCCTATCGGGGTCACCTGCGAGTATTCAGTCCTTTGTTTTCGATTTGTGTTTTCTGCGGCTCACGGACAGGTGCCCGCGAAGATTACCTGTTGGCGGCCGAGGCGTTCGGTCGTGAGCTGGCGCTGCGGAACATTGCGCTCGTCTACGGCGGGGGTCGTGTCGGGCTGATGGGCGCAGTTGCAAACGCCACACTTGCCGCGGGAGGTTACGTGGTCGGCGTTATTCCGGAGTTTCTGCGCGAGCGCGAAGTCGCCCATGAGAGTCTGAGCGAGTGTCTCGTAGTGGACGACCTGTTCGAACGGAAGTCGCTGATGATCGAGCGCTCCGATGCATTCGTGGCACTGCCGGGCGGTATCGGGACCCTGGACGAAATTCTCGAAGTCATCGCGTGGCGCCAACTGCGGCAACTGCGACAGACGATCGGCCTGCTCAACGTCGCTGGCTTTTTCGATCGTTGGTTCGAACTGCTCGCTCACCTCGCCAAAGAAGGTTTTGTGAGCGAGGAAGAGTTGGCGCATATCATCGTGCGGCCGCACCCCTCCTCACTGCTCGACGCTGTCATGGAATCGAGTGGCCCATGAACGCCGTGCACGAGCGCTACACAGGCGTCGTGTTCGACATGGACGGTATTCTCGTTGATTCCGAACCGCTTTATCGCATGGCGGCCCAGCAAGCAGCGAGCGATCTCGGACACTTAGTGACCGACGAGGTCTACGTCATGTGGATGGGCCTGCCGCCGTCCGCGGTCGAAGCTTCGGTGATCAAGACCATGGGACCCGATTTTCCGATGCGGCAATTCCGCGATCGTTTTCGCGAAATCTGGACGGAGCACACCGAGCAGCACGGCGTACCCGCACAGCCCGGCATGAACACGCTGCTAACGACGCTGAGAGCCCGTGGTATTCCGTTCGCCGTCGCGACGTCCACGCAGCGCGATCAGGCTGAGCGCTCGCTCGAGATGGCCGGTCTGTGGTCCAATATCGACTGCCTCATCGCCGGGAACGAGGTTGACAAGGGCAAACCGGCGCCGGAAATATTCCTGCACGCGGCCGCGGCGATCGGCATTCATCCGACGCGATGCGTCGCGCTGGAAGACTCCGAAGCCGGCATAAGGTCGGCATCCGGTGCGCATATGCTGACCATCATGGTACCTGACCTGCATCAACCCTCGCCTGAAGTCACCGCGCTGGCGGATTACGTCCTGCCGACGACGACGCGTGCTGCGCGCGTGGTTGTGACCCTCCTCGGTATTCACTGAAAACGGGGGGCCAGGGGTAGCCGCGATGGCCACTATGCGATCAGTGCGCGCGATCATTGACCCGCGCCGGATCGATATCACGACGCTCGACGTCGACGCCATCGTAAACGCGGCAAATGAAACCCTGCTTGGCGGCGGCGGCGTGGACGGCGCCATCCACCGTGCGGCCGGCCCTGAGTTGCTGCAAGAATGCCGCAGACTCGGCGGCTGCCAAACCGGCAAGGCGAAATTGACCCGCGGCTATCGTTTGCGCGCCGGTCACGTTATTCACACGGTCGGTCCGGTCTGGCACGGCGGAACCCAGGGGGAACCGGCGCTGCTGGCCAGCTGTTATCGCCACTGTTTCGCGATCGCCGACGAACGCGGTATGCGCTCGATTGCGTTTCCGGCGATCAGTTGCGGCGTCTACGGTTACCCGCTGGAAGCCGCGACGGCGATCGCCGTGGAAGAAGTCGTCAAGGGAGTAACGGCGTCGGAAACATTGGAATCCATCGTCTTCGCATGTTTCAGTGAAGAGGTGCTGACCTACTATCTAGCAGCCTGTCGGACTTAGGAAATTATCGGATACGAATTACTCATCATGGCGCGCAAACAGCACAACCCCCGCAACACGCTTGCAGTCGTCTACGATTTCGACGGGACACTGACGCCGCAGCCGATGCAGGAATACACCGTCCTGCCCGAGCTTGGCATTACGGGCAAGGCCTTCTGGAAGGAAGTCAACGCGGAAGTCGCGCGCACGGGCGGCGACAGCATCCTGACGTATATGCGCCTCCTGGTTGAAAAAATCGAGCAAAACAAGGCGCACCTGAGTCGCGATGCGCTACGCGAACTCGCGGCGGGCATCAAGTATTACCCGGGCGTCGAAAGCTGGTTCGATCGGCTGAATAGTTACGTCCGTGATAAATCGGGCGGTCACGTTCAGGTCCGGCATTACATCATTTCGGCAGGATTGAGCGAGATTCTCGAAGGCGTCAGCATCAAGCATCACTTCGCCCGCATCTACGCGTCGCAATACTATTTTGATCATCACGAAGCGGCGCGCTTCCCCACCATCGTCATCAATGATACCGGCAAGACCCAGTACCTTTTTCGGATCAACAAGGGCCGCGAAGACGCTCAGGAGACCATCAACGAATACATGCCCGAGGGTGAACGCCCGATACCGTTTCAGCACATGTTGTACCTCGGCGACGGCCTCACGGACGTGCCCTGTATGACGGTAGTCAAGAATTATGGCGGTTTCGCCGTCGCCGTACACAAACCGAGAAATCGGGCGTCAATCACCGTGTGTAGGAACCTGGTCGACGCAAATCGCATCGACTTCTATGCGCCCGCCGATTTCCGTGCGGGCCACCGGCTCGAAAAACGCGTGCACACGATCCTCGACCTCATCATCGCGCGCATTAGCCTCGAAAGGGAACGCCAAAAGTTTCTGACCACCATGGGGAAGGACTAATCGACCATGAATTCGGGTCCAACCCTGCTTTTTTCGACGGTTTATTGCGTCATCGCTGCCGTGGCTATCGCCGTGCTCCCAGGGTGCGCAAAAGTCTCCATGCCGAAGGTTTCTATGCCGAAAATGTCGATGCCTAAGCTCCCCAGCCTCGGCGGCAAGGACGAGCCGGACGACGCCACCGCCACCCCGCGGGATCTCCTGATGGCGAAGCTCATCAACCCTCGGGCGAATCCCGACACGCCGGGCATGACCGTCGGCAAGATGATCGAATTCGCCGATCGCTACCTCGCCTGCGACTGCGCCAGGATGCGTTTCGTGCGTTCATGGGAAAAGACCGCTGAGGGTTACCGTCTGTACACGAATTCGGAAGTCGTCCGTCCGATAGAATTCGTCTGCGCCGAATCCGGGGCGATCCTGCAATGCTACTTGCTCGAAATAGACCGTGGGTCGCAGAGCGCAGGCATTGAAGATCGCTTCGTGCCGGGATCGGAATTCATTCAGTTTCTTTACGACAATGGGATCCGCTGCGAGCGCGAAACATCGTGCCCGTGAGCTGACATAGTGCGAGGATAGCGCAGGAATAAACCAGGATTCTCTTAACCGTGGTTCCCGTAGATCAACCACCCATGCAAAGCGCAGCACGTCGTGAAGCCCATGGGGACGGGACCGCGCCAAAAGCACCGCCGATCCCATCTATAACTTAGTTACATTACACTAGAACCCACAGCTAAAAGGGTTCCGAGATCGATATGGCCGCGCTACCTGACGACGATTTACAAGAAACCCAGGAATGGTTGGATGCGCTCGATGCCGTGATCGATATCGAAGGCGTCGAACGCAGCCACTACCTGCTCGAAAAGTTGATCGACAAGGCGCGGCGTTCGGGCGTCAACCTGCCCTATTCGGCGAACACGGCCTACATCAACACCATCCCGACTCACAAGGAGGAATATACGCCCGGCGATCCGGCTCTCGAGTGGCGCATCAGATCCATCAACCGCTGGAACGCCATGGCCATGGTGGTCAAGGCCAACCGCAAGAACAGCGAACTCGGCGGCCACATCGCGAGCTACGCCAGTGCGGCGACGCTCTATGAGATCGGCTACAACCATTTCTGGCATGCGCCGAGCGAAGATCACGGTGGCGATCTGATTTTCTTTCAGGGGCATTCCGCGCCGGGCATCTACGCGCGTGCCTTCTTGCTCGGTCTGTTGAACGAGGAGCAGCTCGACAACTTCCGACAGGAGGTCGACGGCAAGGGCCTGTCCTCGTATCCCCATCCGTGGCTGATGCCAGGATTCTGGCAGTTCCCAACGGTCTCCATGGGGCTCGGTCCGATCATGGCGATCTATCAGGCGCGCTTCATGCGCTATCTCGAAAACCGCGGCCTTATCAAAGCACAGGGGCGCAAGGTTTGGGCCTTTATGGGTGACGGCGAGATGGACGAACCCGAGGCCTTCGGCGCGGCCGGGCTCGCATCACGCGAGAAGCTCGACAATCTGATCTTCGTCATCAACTGCAACCTGCAGCGGCTCGACGGCCCGGTGCGCGGCAACGGCAAGATCATCCAGGAACTGGAATCCGATTTCCGCGGTGGCGGCTGGAACGTCATCAAGGTGGTCTGGGGTTCGGGCTGGGATGCCCTGCTTGCCCGCGACACCAAAGGCCTGCTGCTGCAACGCATGGAGGAAGCGGTCGACGGCGAGTACCAGGCGTACAAGGCCTTCAACGGCGCGTTCGTCCGAGCCGAGTTCTTCGGCAAGTATCCCGAACTAAAGGCCATGGTCGCCAACATGAGCGATGACGATATCTGGCGGCTGAACCGCGGCGGGCACGACCCGCACAAGGTGTATGCGGCCTATGCGGCAGCTGTCAAACACACGGGGCAGCCCACCGTTATTCTCTGCAAGACGGTCAAGGGTTACGGTATGGGTGAAGCAGGCGAAGGCAAAAACATCACCCACCAGCAGAAGAAGATGGGCGAGGAGTCGCTCAAGCATTTCCGCGACCGTTTCAATATTCCCATATCGGACGCCGAGATCGCCGACGCACCCTTCTACAAGCCGCCTGAGGACAGTCCCGAAATGCAATACCTGCGCGATCGCACTGCGGCCATGGGCGGCTTTCTTCCGCAGCGGCGAACCGAATCAGCGGCGCTCAAGATACCGGACATCGGCGTATTCAAGAACGTCTTGGAGGGCACGGGCGAGCGCGAGATTTCGACCACGATGGCTTTTGTGCGCCTTTTGAACGTGCTCGTGCGCGACAAGGAAATCGGGCAGCTCGTGGTGCCGATCGTACCTGACGAGGCGCGCACCTTTGGTATGGAGGGCATGTTCCGCCAGCTCGGCATCTATTCCTCCACCGGCCAGCTTTACGAGCCGGTCGACCATGACCAGGTGATGTATTACCGCGAGGATATCCGCGGACAAATCCTGGAGGAAGGGATTAACGAAGCCGGTGCCATGTGTTCGTGGAACGCGGCGGCGACGGCTTATTCCAGCCATGACCTGCAGATGATCCCGTTTTATATTTTTTATTCGATGTTCGGATTTCAGCGGGTGGGTGATCTGGCGTGGGCCGCGGGTGACATGCAAGCCCGTGGCTTCCTGCTCGGCGGCACTGCGGGACGCACGACACTTGCCGGCGAAGGCTTGCAACACCAGGACGGTCACAGCCACATGATCGCCTCCACCATACCTAATTGCGTGAGTTACGACCCGACCTTCGGCTACGAACTGGCGGTGATCATCCATCACGGGATGAAGCGCATGTTCGAGCGCCAGGAAAACGTTTTCTACTACATCACGGTCATGAATGAGAACTACACCCATCCGCCACTGCCCGACGGTGTCGCAGACGACATCGTGAAGGGCATGTATCTGTTCCGGGAAACCGAGGGTGCGACGGTGCAGCTCATGGGCAGCGGCACCATTCTGCGCGAAGTGATCGCCGGTGCCGACCTGCTGAAAAAGGACTTCGACATCGATACCAACGTGTGGAGCGTAACGAGCTTCAATGAACTGCGCCGCGACGGCCTCGAGTCTTCGCGCTGGAACATGCTTCACCCGACGGCAGAACCGCGCGTCAGTTTTCTCACCTGCAAGCTCGGGCCGTACAAGGGGCCCTGCATCGCCGCGACCGACTACGTCCGGGCCTACGCCGGGCAGATTAGAGCGTACGTACCGCGGCGTTACAAGGTGCTGGGTACCGACGGTTTCGGGCGCTCCGATTCGCGCGCCAAGCTGCGCGAATTCTTCGAAGTCAACCGACACTACGTGGTTGTCGCCGCGCTGAAGGCCCTGGCCGACGACGGTGAAATCGATCCGGGTAAAGTCGCCGAAGCCATCGAACGCTACGGCATCGATCCGGAAAAGCCCAACCCGATGAAACTATGAAACGGATCGGCTAATCGAACGTGAGCACAGACGCGGATCTTGAGGTACGCGTGCCGGACATCGGCGATTTTGACGATGTGGACGTCATCGACGTCATCGTCAAGCCCGGCGACATCGTGGGCCTGGAAGATCCCTTGATCACACTCGAAAGCGAAAAGGCGACGATGGACATCCCGTCGCCGGGCACCGGCGAAATCGCTGAAATTCTCGTCTCGGTCGGCGACCAGGTATCCGAAGGCGCGCTCATTCTGATCCTAAAAACCACCGGCGCCGCCGAAACCGCGGCCGCGCCGGTCCCCGAGGCCGCGCCGCCGTCACCCGATCTCACGCCCGCGCCGGACATTCCAGCGGCACCGCCGGCGAGCGACGCCGGCCCGGCGCACACCCTCGAAATACGCGTTCCGGATATCGGTGATTTCGATGACGTCGACGTTATTGACGTCATCGTCGCGCCCGGGGATGCGGTCGACGTAGAAGACCCGCTAATAACCCTCGAAAGCGACAAGGCCACGATGGACATCCCGTCGCCGGTGGCGGGCACCGTCGAGGACATCACGGTGAAGGTCGGCGACAAGGTTTCCGAAGGCGATTTGATCGTAGCGCTCAAGCTCAGGGCGGCAGTGACCGAGCCAACCGCCCCGACACTCGGGCCAGCGGTGCCGGCTTCTATACCCAAACCGCCGCCGCCAACGTCGAAATCGAATAAGCCGCCAACGAAGGCCGCAAGCACCAAGGCCCATGCCAGCCCTTCAGTACGCAAGTTCGCGCGCGAGCTCGGCGTCGACATCTCGCTGGTCTGGGGCTCCGGGAACAAGGGGCGTATCCTCAAGCCCGACGTCCAGGCGCACGTTAAGGAAGTCATGCGCGGCACGCGGGGTCACGCCCCAAGCGGTGGTTTCGGTCTGCCGGCGCCGCCCGAGATTGATTTCACCAAGTTCGGCGAAATCGAAGTCACGCCGCTCACCAAGATCAAAAAACTCACCGGGCGCAACCTGCACCGGAGCTGGATCACCGTGCCCCATGTGTTTCAGATGGACGAAGCGGACGTCACCGAGCTCGAAGCTTTCCGGAAATCCAAGGCCAACGAAGCGGAGCAAAAGGGCGCGAAATTGACGCTGCTCGCATTCCTGGTCAAGGCCGTCGTCGTCGGTCTGAAGAAATTTCCGGATTTCAACGCATCGTTGTCGCCCGACGGTGAATCAATCATTCACAAAAAGTACTTCCACGTCGGCATGGCGGTGAACACGGACAACGGGCTGGTCGTGCCGGTGATCCGGGATGCCGATAAAAAGGGACTCTACGAGCTCGCCCGTGAGGTTCGTGAGCTGGGCCAGAAAGCACGCGCGCGCAAGATTACCCCAGCTGAAATGCAGGGCGCGTGCTTCACGATCTCGAGCCTGGGCGGCGTCGGCGGCACGAGCTTCACCCCCATCATCAACACGCCCGAAGTGGCGATCCTCGGCGTCTCACCCGCGGTCATGAAACCGGTCTACCGGGACGGCGGTTTCGTCCCGAGGTTGATACTGCCTTTCACCCTGTCATACGATCATCGCGCCATCGACGGTGTCGCGGCGGCGCAGTTCGCGCGTTACCTGACAACGGTTCTGGGCGATATCCGCCACATCCTGCTTTAACAACCTGCTAAGCGCGAAAAAGGGGACATTCTCTGAGGAATCCCCATAAAACCCCAACGAAATACAAAGCGATAGATTGATTTGTGGGTTCGTGGAACCTGCATGGCTCGAGTTGATCTCAGTTGTTGCAAGACAATCTGTGAACGACGAGGTGAGCCATGCAGGTATTGAAATTGTTACATGAAATGAGCAGCGAAGCGCTATACGGTGTGCATTTGGGTCGTCGACTCTCGGTTTGGGCGGCGGTCGGCGGTTTACTTCGGGGCCGACGTTTGTGGCTGACGCATATCGGTCGGAGCATAGACAGTGGCACGAGCGAGAAACACGCGATTAAGCGCGTCGATCGCTTGCTGGGTAATCGTCAGCTCGGTGGTGAGCGTTTGCAGTGGTATCAATGGATAGCTCGGTTATTGGTATCGGACTGTGCGCATCCGGTGGTGTTGGTGGATTGGTCTAATCTGGATCAACGTCAAGAGCTCTATGTATTGCGGGCGGCCTTAGCGGTCGGTGGTCGAGCCATCCCCGTGTATGAAGAAGTCGAACACCATTACGCGAGTGTCAAAGCGGAGAAACGCTTTCTGAAGCGACTGAAGGCCATTCTGCCTGCGGGCTGTTGTCCGATCTTGGTCAGTGATGCAGGATTTCGGACGCCCTGGTTGAGTCTTGTGGCCTCAATGGGATGGTATTACGTGGGTCGCATCCGTCATCGTCACCTCGTGCGAGGTATGGATGAGGCGGCATGGCATTCGAACAAAGTGCTCTACGGCCAAGCCAATGCTCGTCCGAAGTCACTGGGTCGTTTTTTGATCACGAAAAGTAATCCGCTGGACACCCATTTATTCGTTTACAAAGGTAAGAAACGCGGGCGTGTCTGCTATACGGCTTACGGCAAACCGGCGCGGGCTCGCAATACCGAGAAACCGTCGGCAGCGGCGCGTGAGCCGTGGTTATTGGCCAGCAATCTGCCGGACAACCTTCGTAGTGCGCATCGGGTAGTTGCCGTGTATCGTCGCCGCATGCAGATTGAAGAGAGCTTCCGCGACATGAAGTCGCCCCGTTACGGCTTTGCACTTAGAGAAAACATGGGACGTGATCCCGAGAGAGTGGCGAACTTACTCTTGCTGTGCGCATTGGCCACACTGGCCCAATGGTTGGTCGGCTTGGTCGGTTACCAAACAGGTTTAGTGAAAGGTTTACAGGCCAATACCGAAAGACGTAAGCCCGTCCTATCCGTGGTATTCGTTGGTGCTCGCCTCATTGCCAAGCAACTTCAAATCCGGCGCTCAACTTTATTACAGGCGCTCCGGGATCTACAGGCACGCGCCATTGTGCAACTTGAATTTTGCTAGTCGAATTTGTGGGGATCCCTCAGGGACATTCTTCTTTTCCAACGTGCGAAAAAGTTTCGCACGTTGGAAAAGAAGAATGTCCCCTTTTTCACATCATGGTTTAAACTCCGTCCAAGCTTTCGGACTGCAAACTTCACGCAACCGAGGCTTAATAAAACCCGATCGTCGCTCTGCCATTTCATCTAATTTGGAGACTCGATGAAAGCCAGCCAACAGCTCGCCGGAGGACGAAACAGGCTCTGCGAATGGGCCTGGTACGCCATTGCGCTCGTGCTGGTGCTTGCATTCGGCGCGCTCAACCTGCAACTCCCCTTCGTCAGCGATCAGATCGCAACCATGATGGGCGCGAAAACCCTTGCCCAGGGCGGCACGCTCTACGTCGACTTCTGGGACAACAAAATGCCGGGGCTCTACTGGTTTTACCTCCTCGCGGGCGAATCGTTCGGCTATACGGAATTCGGAATCCACCTTCTCGACATGATTTGGATGACGGTGTTCTCCGTGATCCTGGCCTTAAGCCTGCGCACCTATTTCACTTATCCCTGGCTGTCGGCGCTGCCGCCGCTGACGGTCGTGGGCCTTTATTACGTCAGCGTCGAAACCCAGCAGCTCACGCAGCTCGAAATTCTGGTCGCATTACCGATGTTCCTGTCCGCGTGGTTCGCGACGCGGTTTCCGAAATCGGCAGGCAGATTCATTCTGGCCTTTACGGCATCGGGATTGTGCGCAGGCATCGCGGTCGTATTCAAGCTCGTGTTCGCCCTGCTTTTCGTCGCTTTCTGGCTGGTTGTAACCGTGCATCTCCGCGCTTCGAAGCGCCTCGAGTGGTTTAGCATTGCCGCGCGGGTCTGGCTGCCGGTGAGCGTCGGGGTCGGCGCCGTGCTCGGTGCAGTGGTGCTCAAATTCTGGCTCGACGGCGCGCTCTTTGAGCTCTACTGGACCGCCTTCGTATACCCGCCGCAGGCGCTGGCCATGTCTACGCCCGCGCCTTACTACAGACTCGGCGAATCACTCATCTTCATCGGCACCTATTTCGCACCTTGGGCCCTGTTCATTGCGTTCGCCGTGGCACACTGGTGGCGGCACGAGCGCGATCCCTTGACCAGCGTGCTCGTCGCCTGGTTCCTCGTCGGCATCGTGATCATCTATATTCAACGGTTTTCTTGGTGGCCTTATCACTTCCTGATCCTGTTCACGCCGGCCGGCATACTCGGCATCCGTGGTGCGGACGTCGCGTGCGATTTCATCATGAACGTGAAGCGCGAACGAGCCTGGAGTGCGTACCTCGTCTCGGCGATGATCGTTTTTCCCGGCATCGCCGCACTGGCCGTTCCCGCCGGACAGAAAGCCAATGCGTATATAGAAGTCTTCGTCAAAAAGCCAGGCACGGTGCAGGATTTTCACCAGGGGATCAGCACGTTTTACCGCGTATATTCCGGAGCACCCGGTTCCTGGTCGATGAAGGAGCGCGTCCCGGCAAGATCTACGTCTTCGGCGACCCACTCTATTACTATTTGTCCGGCCGCGAATCGGCCTTATCGATCATCGGCTGGCCCTGGGGCTATTTTCTACAGTCGCAATGGTTCAAATTGCCTGAGCAACTCGAAGCGGCACGTGCGCCTTACATTTACGTTGACAAACGAAACCTCGACATGATGAAGCTGCGGGGCGGTGGGGTACTCGAATTCATCGAGACCCATTACACAGGGCTGTTTAACGATCATCAAGGCACCTGGTGGGGCGCCAAACCGAAATCGTGGAGCGACTGAGCACGTCACCGCGAAAATTTAGTCGTAACGGCTTGGCGCATGCACGCGAGCGTCGAATCGCGGTCGAATAATGGGTAAGGGTTTGCCGCTTTCCGCTAATTTGGCGAATTCGCCGAGCGAAA
Organism: Gammaproteobacteria bacterium; assembly: GCA_963662545.2. Lineage (GTDB taxonomy): Bacteria > Pseudomonadota > Gammaproteobacteria > JAYYZW01. The sequence continues at coordinate 38,714 of CAXXLL010000002.1, read as the reverse complement.
GGACATTGAACCGTTCGCGAAACACATCGAGTAATCGCTTCAACAACGCGATCTTGTCGCGACTGGCACGGCGCATTCCGGGCATGAAAGCCGGATGCCCCGCATCGCCGGCACCGATGAAATCCGTCGCGTGCAATAAGAGCGACGGCGCGATGCCGCGCGCGTGGCAGAGTGCGAGGCCGGCTCGAAACCAGATTTCGGCAAGTCGCGGCGAGAGATCCGCAATGAAGTTGACGTAGGTCATGTGTATGGGCATGCGCAAGAGCGGCATCGTCGTAACGGGAATTTCGATCAACCGCGCCGCACCCAGGTCCCAGTGAAACGGCCGCAGCGGCCGCAAACCATCACGTAGCGATCCGAAAAGGTCTTTCTGCCGAGCCTTCCCCGCACGATCGAGCTTGGAGGTCGCAAAGTGATAAGTCCGCGCTAGCGGTCCCACGAAAGTTGGAAAGATCGATGCGTCGTAAGCGTAACCGCGTTTGATCAGCACTTCGAGAATCGCTTTCGACAATCGGAATGAAGGTCCGCGGAACCCTCGAGGGCGCACGCCGGTCGCTGCTTCAATCGACCTTTCCGCACGTTCGATGTCTTCGGTCACCGCCGCGGCGGACGCGAGATGAAAATCCGACGCATGATCGTAGGAGTGATTTCCAATTTCATGATGACTCGCCCCAACATCCGCGAATAGACCGCGAAGTTCAGTTTTTTCGGCATCGCGCCCCACGATGAAGAACGTCAAACCTAGATCGTCGTCGATAGCTTCGAAGACACGCGGCACGGCCCGTTCGAGAAACGACGGATACTGGACCCAGGCGCTGTCACCGTGGGCCCGCAGGTAGGACCACAGATCGTCGAGGTCGATGGAAAGCGTCGCCGGCGGTTTGTCCATGTCCGACACCGCTCAATCCAGGAGTTGGCGGATCGTCTGGTTCGCCAGTTCGACCGACTCGTTCACACTCAGCGATGCATTGACGATATGCGCCGAATTACAAATATACAGATTCGAGATCGCGGTCACCATCGACGGCAGTTTTTCGGAGTAGTTCAACGTCGGGATCGCCAGAACGTATCGCGCCCGGGCGACATAGCTGACCAATACGTCCGATGCACTGATGTTGGGAAACATTCCCGCGAGTCCGTCCATGAAATTCGCCTTGATCGCGGCGTCATCGGCTTCCATCATCGGTGCATCTGACGGCAGATATTTCGGCAGGTAGACCAGATGATAACCGCCGAGTTTATCGCGATCGGTCAAGGACGACATTTCTATGACGGTAGTAAACGGGATCGTATCGTCTGTGATGTAGGTCAGGTAAGCACCCCCCAACGGTTTTTTCAACAACATCGACGCGCACACTACGCCTTGGTACAAGATTTGCTGGTGCTGGGCGCGCTCCTCGGTATCGAGACCCTCGCAAAGCTGCGCCGCAATGGGCGACGCAAAAGTCGCGATCACCTTGTCGAAACGACGCAGATTCACATCGGTCGCAACCTCAACGCCCGCCCCGGCTTGCGTCACGCGCTCGACCGGCGCGCCCGTTTCAATGCAGACGCCAAGTGCGTCCAACCGCTGCAGGATCGTTGCAACCACGTGCGCGTAGCCGCCATTAACGTAGCCGAATAATTCGGTCTTGCGCCGGCCCTGTCGCGCCCCGTAGAAACGCTGCATGACCGACCAGATGTAGGCGGCCGACGCCTTCTCGAAATTGTCTCCCAATTTCGATCGCATCAAGGGCCGCCATAATTTTTCGAAGGTGCGCCGCCCCGACCAGCGTACCAGCCAGTCTTCGGCTTTTTGTGCTTCCAGTACGACGCCATTCTTGAGCCAGGCGGCATATAGGATATTGGCCGCGAGACGCGCCTTGTCGATCAGGCCGAGGGCCGGCAGTTTGAGGTAATCGAAGACGTCGTTCAGCGGGTAGAGTGCCTGGCCATCGTAAAAATTGGTCTTCGTGACGCCCCAGACGATCTCGTCTTCAAGGCCGAGCTCCCGTAGCAGCTCGATCAAAGACAGGTCCGATGCCTCGATGACATGGTAGAACCGGTCCCAAGAAATATCGCCGTACCGCCACGAGGACGTCAAACCGCCGATGGTCGGCGCCGCTTCGATCAGGGTGACTTGTTTGCCGCGCTGGGCGAGCCTGAGCGCCAGGCTCAGACCCAGCATGCCACCGCCCAGGACGGCCCAGCGTTCTTGGCGTTCCTCGGAACGCGACATCGACTACGGGCGGAATCCGGTCGGCAGCGGTATCTTCAGCCAGCGCGCAGCGGCCAGCCGGACGATCAATTGCACGTGATCGACGATGGTTTTTGCGAGGTTGATCTTCGATTCTCCGAGCAGCCGGAGCTGCAGCTCGGCCGGGCATTCCACCAGCCGGTACCCGGCGAGATCAAGGCGCGCCAGTATTTCAGCCACACCACAGAAGCCGAGATTGTAGACGCTGAGCTCCGCGATGGCCGCGCGGCGATAGATTCGAAAACAGCTCGTGTAACTCGAAAACTGGTGATGTAGAACGCAACGGTAGAGAAACGCGGCGCCCCTGGAGAGCCCAAGCCGCCATCCCGGCACGTTGGCGACACGGCCCCGCGCGTGGAACGGTGACGCGCTCACGGCGGCGATCCCGTCGTTCATCATGGGCACCATGTCCCTGAGCTGCATCGGATCGAAAGTGCAATCGGCGTCGAGGACCGCCACGAGATTCGTCTCGCTGTGTTTGACGCCTGTCAGGATCGCGGCCGCGATCCCCCGATTTTCGGAATGCCGCAGCAATTTACAGTTGCTTTCGGGGCCGAACAGCGCATCGAGTCGATTCCATGTGGCATCCACGCTGCCGTCGTCAACGAAGACGAATTGAAGAGCCAGCGAGTCGCGGCTCGCCGCGCCGAAGGCCCACAGTGTTTTCTGCAGGTAGGCCAAGGACGCTTCCTCGTTGTAACAGGGTACGATGACCGTGAGATCGACCCGTTCGACGGGTTCGCTCGGGCTTGCAACACGCTCGTCAACGCTAGCGGCGGTAGCTCTGGGTTTCGTGGCCGCTTCGTCGGCCAAACTCAGATAATCACTGATGCTCGTAAACGGGTACCGCTCGAGAAAATAGCGCACGCGCGCCGGCATTGCGGACAGGTTTCGGTAGTGGCGCAGGCGCTGCAGCCAACTCGCCGCGCTAATGCTCGGCTGTTCGCTATCGAGTTCCCAAATGTGGAAATACATCACTAGCGGTGCCTGTCGGCGTTCGACCCAGCGCGCCACCGCTTCCCGCACGGGCCATTGTGGTAGTTGCCTGACGTAATTGCCGCCGGAGAAGGGAATCGCCCAACCGAATTTACGGGTCGCAGAAACCGGGACCTCCCACAGCATGTTCGATGCGGTCCGATGCGGGTGCAGCAGAAAGCGATCGTGATCATCTGCGAACTGGCGTCCGATCGGACAGACGCTGGAGTCGAATCGAAACCCCTGATCGACCAATGCATCGAGGGCCCACAAATCGTCGGGTCCGATCCAGCCCCGGCCCACGCGAAAGCCCTGTACCGCCCGACCGGTTGCGTCTTCGATGGTCCGCTTGGACCGCGCGAGATCCTCGCGGAAGGCGGCCGGCGCGATCTCTCGAATCGATTGCTGGTAATACCCGTGGCAGCCGACTTCGTGCCCTTGGTCCACGATCGACCTTAGGATGTTTGGGAAATTCTCTCCTATCCAGCCGCTCGCGAAAAAAGTTGCGCGGTTGCCCGTATCATCTAATAGCGCGAGTGTGGTTTCTGTATTGCGCTGTATCCGCGCGTCGAACCGCTCCCAGTGCGCATACGGGATCAATTGACTGAAGGCGCCGACCTGAAAATAGTCTTCGACGTTGATGGTGAAAATATGTTTTCGGGCAGTGCCCGCAACACGCGCGTTCATGGCAGCGAGCCGTCGCCCACATGTGCATGTTCGAGCAGGAAGGTGGCGATGGCCGCTGCGATTCGGGGTCCACTGCGACCGTCGCCGAACGGATTCGGCCCGGGTGTAATTCGGGTACACCAGCTGTCAGGCTTGCAAACTTCGTCGAGTTCGGTGGCCAGTTGCCCCGGCGAACGAACCAGGCGGGCGAGACCGGTTTCCAGTAACTCCGGGCGCTCGGTGACGCTGCGCAGTATCAGCATGGGCTTGCCCAAGCCCGCCACTTCTTCCTGGATACTGCCCGAATCTGACAGTACCAGCCATGCCTGCCTGAGCAGGCATATGAATTCGGGGTAAGCGAGTGGCTGGATCAGATTAACGCGCGGGACGTCTTCGAAGATTTCCCTGGCCGTATTCCGCACCTCAGGGTTCGGGTGTACCGGGAAGACCAATTCGACATCGTCGTTGCGCTCGACAAACCCGCGTATGGTTTCGAAGTAGCCCGTCAGTCGCGCGCCGAAGTTCTCACGTCGATGCATGGTCAGGAGCACCGGCTTTCTGCCGTCCAAGGTATTGAGGATGCGATCGATCTCGGCCGTCACGCCGTTTCCTTGACCGAGCTTCTGCAGGGCATCGACGATCGGATTACCGGTGACGAGGATAGCCCCGTCGGCAATCCCTTCGTCCATGAGCGACTGCCGGTTCCCGACGGTTGCAGCGCAATGCAGCGAGGCGATATGCGATATCAAACGGCGGTTGGTCTCCTCGGGAAACGGGTTGTCCGGCTCACCCGTGCGCAAGCCGGCTTCGACGTGGATGACTGGTATCGCCCTGTATCGGGCAGCCAGTGCACCCGCGAGCGCCGAGGTCGTATCTCCCTGCACCAGCACGGCAGCGGGCACATGACGCGCAAGAACGGGCTCGATGTCCGCGATTAGCCGAGCGAGGAGCTGATTCAAGGACTGCCCGTCGAACATGATGTCCAGATCGTGGTCGACTTTAACGTGAAACGCCTCGACGAAGGCGGGCAGCAGATCGGCCTGCTGCCCGGTCGAACACGTGATCAACCGGACGCCGGGCGTGTCGGCTAGCGCCTCAAACACCGGTACCAGCTTGATGATCTCGGGTCGCGTGCCGAATACCGCAACAACGGCTACGGAATTATCCATAGGACGTGTCGAAGGTGCATGATGAGGCGTGTGTCGCCATGATAATCGGTCGATCGCTCGGCTGAGTCCGGGCGAAAAGTATACTATCCTGCCGGTCTTCGGCCGCGATCCGATGCGTGAATGCGCTGGTTTCTAAAACGCGCGGAGACGCCTTCGAACACGATCCCGACGCATCCCTCCTGGCAGCAGCTGCTTCCCCCTCACCGCCATAAAAAAGCCCCGCATCTAGCGGGGCTTTATCGATGGACTGTAGGTTTGGTTCAGTTCGCTTTGCTGCGGCGGCGATACATTACGGTCAAGCCGAGCGCGGCCAAGGCCAGTGAAGCCGGTTCCGGTACACCAGTGCCCGGGGGCTGGCAGGTCGGATCGGTGCCGCCGTTGATGCAGTCGCCCGTGATCTTAACGTTGTCGATGTTGATGCCTTCGGCGGTGCTGGCCGTGCCCGACCCGAATGAGAACCGCAGGTTGAACTGGTCGTGGTCGAAGCCCGAGAGATCAAACATCGCGACGCCCGTCATAAGCGAAGAGCCGGTACCGGTGAACGCGTCCTGACCCGGATCGTCGGCGAAACCCGAGATGTCATCCAGTCGCGTGAAAGCGCCGCCGCTGGTCAAATCGGCGTCATACTGCATGTCCGAAGCCCCCGTCGGGGCCAGAAGGGTCAGGTTGTTGCCTACCGTCCCTTCGAGCCAGAGGTCGGTGCTCGTTCCCGTAAGAAAATCGCCCGTGTAGGCCACGACATTGAAGCCGTCGTCCAAAAAGACCGTGCTGATCCACGAATCGTAGTCGAACATCAACTGGCGATTCGCCAGGTTAAACAGCGACAGATCGACCGTAATCTCGTAGTAAGATGTCTCCAGGGGGCGGTAATTATTAGTTCCCGTTCCGCCGTTATCATTGCCGATATGACCCATTACGTTGCCAGTCAAGCCAGCTCTAATCGGAGTGTTGGTGTCTTTGTCATGCAGACCCCAGTTATTGGTTGGCAAAAAATTTAAGCTGCCCGTGTCGTATTCAGAAAACGTCCGTTCGTTCGCTCCCAGACTTCCGCTTTCGAAATCCTGCATGAACACGACGACGGCGTGGGCGCCGGACGATGCCAGAAGCAGCGATGCAGCGACGGCGATGATCAATGTTCTTAAGTTCATTATTTTCTGACTCTCGAAACTGAAATCTGTTGCGGTACTCAATAAGCAAGTATCGTGCCGTATCATATAAAACGCTTTTAAATCAATAGATTGATATTTTTGCGACCTTCGCAGATGTCATGGATCGGCGACATTTGTAAAATTTTCTGACAAATTCGCCGAATTCCGGTGTCAGTAGATTTTACACTTGCGTGAGCCGATCGCAAATCCATTATAAAACAAACACTTAGTGCTCGCGAACTTGTCAAGAATTTTTACACGTTCAAGCGGCGGTGTCGCCGAGCGGAGACTTTAGCCGTGCACAACGCGGGGAACCTGAATGGCGCTCACACCCCGCGCCCGTACCGCCGTCCACCGGGCGCATGGGCGCGGCGGGCATGCATTCCGACCTCCGGCACATCAGTCCACCGCGCTCCTGCCGCTATCTGTCGCTACCTACAATTTACACAAGCTTGCGGTCGCCGGCCTTGATCAGCCGGGTATATGTCTATAATTCCGGCTCTGATGATGCGATTGAGCAGACTTTTTAAGGTATTCCCGGCAACCGCAGCCCCTTCTGCGGCGCTAATGGCGATCTTCGGCTGGTGGGGCGCGATGCCCGCGGTTCAGGCGGCGATCGACCGCGAACGATCGCAGGAATTCTATGAAGAAGCGCTGACGGGCTTTAAGGCCGAAGAGTACTCAACGACCATTATTCAGTTGCGTAATGCGCTGCAGCAGGATCCCGATAACCTTCCCGCCCGCATCCTGCTCGGCGAGACCCTCTTGCGCGAAGACCAGCCTCGCGCGGCGATCAAGGAACTCGAAAAAGCGCTCAGCCTCGGCGGCGACGAAAACCTCGTCCTGGTGCCGCTGGCCCGGGCTTACATGGAAACCGCCCAGCCACAGTTCGTCATCACCGGGCTCGTGCCCGAGGGCCATACCCCGACGGTCGATGGCGAATTGCACTTACTGCAGGCCGCCGCCTACAGCATGCTCGGCAACCGGAAACTGAGCGAGGATGCTTATCTGGCCGCAGGTGTGTTGCTGCCGGTCGATCCGCGCCCCCTGGTCGGTCGCGCGAACATTGCGCTCAGGCGCGGCAAGCGTGACAAAGCCGACAAGCTGATTGGCCAGGCCATTGCGCTAGCCCCCGATTCCTTCGAGGTATGGATGTTCAAGGCGCTCGCGCACCGCGATTTTTCGCAGCCGGGGGCCGCCTTGAAGTCCTTCGCGCGTGCGCTCGAGATCCGTCCCACGTCCGGCCGGGCGCTCGCCGCGCGCGCCGCCCTGTGGCTGGACCTCGGCAACGTGGAGGCGGCCAAGGAGGACCTGGAGAAGGCGAGCGACCTGGGCATCGACACCCTCGAGACCATCTACCTCCGCACCCTCATGCTGTTTCGGGAGGGGAAGTCCTTAGAAGCGCGCGAAGTCCTGCGTGAAAGCGCCGATGAAATTCGCGCGATCAAGGAAGACGTTCGCGAAAAACTACCCAACACGAAGCTCATGCTCGGCGTCGTGGCGTATTTCGAGGGGAATTTCGAAGAAGCGGTGTCGCACCTGAATCAGTTTCTCGTTTCGGCGCGCAACCATCTCGGTGCCAAGCGCTATCTGGCCGCTGCTTATCTCAACTTGAAACTCCCGGAAGACGCGATCCGGGTCTACCGCCCGGGACCGCGCTCGGAGCCGCCCAATGACCCCATGGCCTTGTCGATGCTTGCCGAGGCCTACCGGTCCATCGGCGATTACGCCAAGGCGGAACGCTATTATGAAACCGCGCTCAAGCTTGCGCCGAACGTCGCCGGGCTGGGCGTCAATCTGGCGATGAGTCGAATGGATGCCGGCAAACCGGAGCAAGCGATCGAAGAGCTCAAATGGTTCGTGGAAAAATTTCCTGAACTCGTCGAAGCCCACGTACAACTGTCCCGCGTCTACGTAAAAGTGGGCCGGGTCGACGACGCCGTCACTTTGATCGCAGCGCTGGTGAACAAAAACCCTGACAATGCCTCGGTGCACAACATCGCCGGCGCCACCCTGCTGGCCGCCGGCAACGTCGCTCGTGCGCGCGACCATTTGCAAATGGCGAACGCGATCGATCCGTCGTTGATCCTGCCGCAGCTCAACCTCGCTCGCCTTGCACGCATGGAAAATCACCCGGCCTCGGCCGAGACGCAATACCGGTCGCTCCTGCAGGTTCATCCTTTCCACGTTCCGAGCGGGCTGGAACTCGCACAACTGCTTTTGGATCAGGGCGAACTCGATGAGGCGGCGGAACGAATCGCCAAAGTGCTGGAAGTCGAGCCGAAATCCTTCGACGCTCATACGCTGCAGCTGCAAATACTACTGCTCAAGCAGGAACCGATCGAACGCGTGCGCAACACAGCGTACGAGTTCCTGAAAAAATTTCCGGAAGAACCGAAGGCCGATTACGTCGCGGGAAAGATTTCCGCCGCCATCGGTGACGCGGACGAGGCCAAACTGCAGTTCCGCCATGCCGTACAAAAAGCAGATTTCGACACGGCTATATTGCTCCCGGTTGCGCACGAGCAGATCGCGCTGCGCGATTTAAACGGCGCCCTTTGGTCCTTGACCAAGGCGCTGCAAGGGAGCCCAAACAACCTCGAAGCCGGCGTCTTGAGGGCAGACGTGCTCATTCAACTCAAAGATTTCGCTAATGCCGATGACCTGCTGAACACATTGACAGAGAACCACGGCACGCTTGCGCCGATCATGATCAAGCGCGGCGACTGGTACATGGCACAGGATCAAACCGACGAGGCATTGCCGCTATACGCCGAAGCGCATCGCATTGCACCGATTCATCTGTCCGTGCGGACCCTGTTTCGCGCCCTGGTTGCCGACAAGCAGAACAACGCCGCGGTCGAACTAATGAGGACGTGGCTTTCCAAACATCCCGACGATATTGCTTTGAAGCGCATATTCGGTCAGGCATTGATGCACATGAAGCGTTATCGCATGGCGCGCGAAGTCTATGAGGCGCTCAAGGCGGGCGGCTTGGAAGACGTGATCCTGCTCAACAATCTGGCCATGATCTACCATTTCACCGGTGACGGCCGGGCTCTGAGGACCGCAAAGCAAGCCCACGAACTCGCGTCCGACGCTTGGAGCGTGCTCGATACCTACGGCTGGATCTTGACGCAGAACGACGAGCCTGAAAACGGCCTCGCCTTGCTGCGGGAGGCGTTCGCACGATCTTCGACGAATCCGGAAGTGCGTTACCACATCGGCGTCGCATTGATGATACTCGGCAGAGAGGAGGAAGCACTCGAAGAACTCGAGGCTGCTGTCGATTCCGGCAAGGCCTTTACCGGTGAAGAAGACGCCGAGAAGCTGATCGACAAACTCCGAGTATCGCTCGCCGATCAGGGCTGAGCGGCGCTGGTCAATCGGACCCGTTCTAGTCTGCGGTTCACTCCGCCGCCACTGCGACAGTTGCGTATACTGTCTCTCGAGAAATGTTGGAGAAGCCGCGACAGTTATCGATCCGCACGCTTGCGGGTGAATAAAGCGTACCGTTCGGAATAACTTCGCGTCCTGTTACTCGAAACACCTTTTTTGGCCCAGTCGTACGCGCTGCCGTCTAACTTCACGTCATGCGAGCACTGAGGCGACATTCCCGCGTCCTGATCGCGGCCCTCGGCTGCGCCCAAATCGTATCCTGGGGAACGACCTACTATGCCTTCCCGCTGTTCGTCCTGCCGATGGCGGAATCCCTGGGCTGGTCGCTGACGCTGCTGAACGGCGCCGCGACCGGCGGGCTGCTGGTGACGGGTCTTTGCGCCTACCCCGTCGGCGCGCTGATCGATCGCCACGGCGGCCGTTACATCATGGCGGCAGGTTCGTTCTGCGCCGCCGTATTGCTGGCGCTGTGGTCCACGATCGCCGATCCCTACGCGTTTTACGCCATCTGGCTCGGTCTCGGCGCGTGCATGGCCGCGATACTCTACGAACCCGTGTTCGTGGTTTTGACCCAGCATTTCGGCCCGGACGCGCAGCGCGCCATCACGGCGCTCACTCTGATCGCTGGGTTCGCGGGGACCGTCTTCATTCCTTTGACCGAGACGCTACTGGGCCTTCTGCCGTGGCCGCGGGTGTTGCTCGTACTCGCGGCATTCAACCTCGCGATCTGCGTTCCCATCCACTGGTGGATTATTCCGGAAAAGCGAAACGCTCATCCACGTCTTGACGACAGCACCGAAACGAACGGCAATGCAGCTCGCAAGCTCATGCGGGAACGGCTGAGCAACCCCGTGTTCTGGGGACTTACCGTGTGGTTCACTGCGTGGATGGGCACGGTCTCGGGCGTCATGTTTCAGATCGTCCCCTACCTCAAGTCGAGCGGCGTCGACACCGCGACCATGCTCATCGCCGTTGCCCTCATCGGACCGATGCAGGTGACGGGGCGCGTGATCATGATGCTGTTCGGCGAACGCATGCGCATCGTCGTCGTCGGCGCCGTCACAACGCTCATGTTGCCGGCCGCGATCCTGATCCTGATTCTCGCGCCGCCGCAACTGCGCTGGCTCGGCCTGTTCGCCGCGGGATTTGGCATTGCCAACGGGATCAGCACCATTCTGCGGGGCGTCGCCCCCGCCGAATGGCTGGGGCGAGAACATTTCGGGAAATTAATGGGGGCGATGGGCGCGCCGATGATGGTCGCGGCGGCGCTGGCGCCGCTCACGACCGCCGCGATCTGGTCAAAAACGGGCGACCCGGCCATGATGCTGTGGGCGGTTTTCGGCGTATCGCTGACGGGAGCGGCCGGATTCTGGTTCGCGGTTTTCGTCCGGACCCGCCGTGGTTTCATCGCCGTCGAGGAAACTCACTCCAAGGATTTCAGGTAGCGGGTCAGTTCGATCTCGAGATCCCGGTCCAGGCGGCGCGAGAAATTGAATGCGTCAGGCGGCGCGTAATTTCGGTTGGTCAGGGTGCCGGACTCATGCGCCACGGTCTCACCCGTATTGATTGCAATCGCCCTCCATCCATCGGCCGTGCGTTTCAAAAGCGGTCCCCCACTCCCCCCGACCGCGAAATCACAATCGTGTATCACCATGCGGCTGAAATCGGCGACATCAACAGCGGTAGCAGCGAAGGCCGGGTAATGCCGCTTGTCGTCCGGCCGGCAGCGGGAAGCCAACATGACGCCTTCGCGTTTTTTCATGTACGAGATGGCGAAGTAATCGTCCGGGTCTTCATGTTCGCGGTCGAAATCGTAGATATCCTCGAATTCGACCTTGAGGCCGGGGAGTGAATCAGGCTCCGGGTGATTGACAAGGGCCAGAGCCCAATCGCCGCCGTCGGCTGGTTTTCGTTTCTGCTCGGGTGTGATACCGAGGCTGATTCCGCTGATGAGCGATCGCTCATCTAGCCGTCCCCCGGGGAGATACCAACAAAACCCGCGGGATCCGCCGTCGCGATTGATGAACGTATGTGCGGTCGTGATCAGCACCGGACGCCTAATTTTCGGTGTGATTTTCGAAACGTCGATAATGAACCCCGAGAACACCGAACGATCATCGCAAACGATGCCGCCGACCGAGTTGAGGCGGCCGTCCCGGCCATCCGTCAATGCGTAGGGGAAGATCGATCGTTCGTCGAGCGCAGTCCACAGCCGCCGCTCGTCTTCACTGTAAACGTACGCCTGCGCGCGAACACACGCTGATGCGACAGCGATCACGAGGATGACCTGCCTGAACGCGGATATGGCTGCCTCGATGAGTTTGGATCCCCGGTTTCGACCGTGGCGGATGCTGCCCACCGGGACCACTCTAAGCGAAAAATCCCGGCCTACACGCGGATAAATTTGAGATAGGTTCTAATTACTCCGGTTCGATGCCCAGCACGCAATGCTTGGTATAGCTTGCTGCGTCGTTGGCAGACCAATCACCCTTGGGTTTGTCGTCCATCGCCTTGCACCAGCGTTCGCTGCCGACCTTGGGGGCACAGGCCGCCAGTGCGAGACTCGCGACCACGACAGCAAGTCCCAAAGAAAACCGCTTGTTGATGCCCATCCGTTCGTCTCCTTGTGTGGGAGTCCCGATTGTAGAGAAGTTGTTCGCCGTCCGTCAGAGCGTCAAGACAGATCGTGCAACGTCGCGATCGCGGTAATCGGCATCCCAGCGACGTATATGCGCGAAGTCTCCCATGACGTCGAACTTGGCATAGCGTGCGAATTGCAGCGTCGCCGCCAAGGTGCAGTCTGCGACACCTGGACCGTCACCCGCGATGAACGCCCGGCCGGTGGACAGAACGCCGTCGATATAGTCGAGACCCGACGGCAAGGCCTTGCGCGCGTTATCGGCCACACCGGCGTTAGGCGGGAGTCCGATCGGCGAATTCGTCGCATGGATGTATCGTCCGACATTCGCGAGAATTTTGAGATCGACGATGCGTTCGAGCTCGCGGCCGCGGGCGCGCGAAACGGCGTCCCTGCCCCACAGCGGTGGATCCGGATACACCTCCTCCAGGTAGTCGATGATCGCGAGAGATTCGATGATGCAGGTGCCGTCATCGAGTTCGAGCACCGGCAGGCTGGCGAAGGGATTTCGCGCGAGGTGCTCGGGCGTATTTTGCTCGCCCTTGGGCAGCTTGACGATGACTGACTCGAAGTCGATCGTCGCGCCACCTGCACGCTTCTCAGCGATGTAAAGTCGGACCTTGGTCGGATTAGGCGCGACCTGAAACCAGTAGAGTTTCACGGCCCGGCTTGTCAGGCGGCCTTCTCCTTCTGCTGGCGATGGGATTCCTCGAGACGGCGAAGCTCTTCCCACCCGAGATAGGACGTGAAACCTTCGTCGTCGTAGAACAAGACCGTGCCGTTGCAGATGAAAAGATATTCCGTGTCTTCGAGCGCCGTCGTGGCGCCGTGCAGCATGCCGTTGGGCTCGTAGATGTAATCGCCGGCATTCAAGGTTCCGTCACGCACCTGGAGCTTGCCTGAGAGGATGAAAGTGTGTGACGGTGACAGATGCTTGTGCTGTGGTGCTGTAAATCCCTTCTTCCACCGGAACAGCGCGGCCCAAGCGCCGCTCTCTGGCCCGGTCCAAAGGATCTTGATGAACGCACGCTCCGGATCAAAGGGTTGCGGGATCCAATCTCCGTCACTGGCACTGATCAGTGTATCCATGAGTGCCGGGTTGAGCGGCGTGATGTCTTGTGGAAGTGGCATGGTGTTTCTCCTCGTTGCTATGCGCTTTTAATCAGTCACACGCTGCACAGGTGATCCCGGCTGGGGCGATTCCGATTCACTCGCAAACGTCTAAATAGGTGTTCCAAAAACTCGATCAAATAAAAAGAACTCAGGTGACATTCAGAGATCAGAGGTTGTATCGAGCAATCTACGTTCCCGAAAGAGGTCACCTGAGTATGGATAGTTTAGTGTCATTGACGCGCTCACAGAAACGTCGCTTTAAGCGGTTGATTCAACGCAGCGATAACGGGCGGGTGGTTCGCCGCGCTCAAGTCCTGTTGCAGTTAGCTTCAGGCGTCTCACCGACGGCCGTGTCACGCAGTTTGTCGGTCGCGCGTTCAACGGTTTATCGATGGGTCACGCAATTCCAGACCGCGGGTGAAGCCTTTCTCGAGGCGTGCGGCTCGGGCCGGCGGGCGTATACGGTGGATGACACCCTGTTGGAGACGCTCGCCGAGTTAGTTGAGCAGCCGCCCAGTGATTATGGCTACCTGCGCAGTACGTGGACGAGCGAGATGCTGGCCGAGACGCTGAATTCGTTGCTGTCACGGCCCATTCACGCCTCTACGGTACGTCGCTGGCTAGTTAATTTGGGATTCGGCTGGCGTCGTGCTCGTCCGACCTTACATCTGCGCGACCCACGGGCAGCCACGCGCCTGAAAGCCATTCATCGTGCGTTGTCTCGAGCCCCATCGGGGCATGAAGTGTTTTACGCCGATGAGGTCGATATCGACCTCAATCCCAAAATCGGTTTCCTTTGGTCTACTCAAGGTTGTCAACGTGCCATCCCCACGCCTGGGCAAAACCGGAAACGCTATCTGGCGGGCGCGCTGCACGCACGAACCGGTCGCGTTGCGTATGTCGAGGGCACACGGAAAAACAGCGACCTATTCCTTTGCCTGCTCGACCACCTGCGGCAAACTTACCGCGCCGCGCGTCGAATTATCTTGATCGTGGATAACTACATCATCCACAAATGTCGCTTGGCACACGTCTGGCTAAAGCACAATCCGAAATTCCGATTGCTGTTCCAGCCGGCCTATCAGCCCTGGGTCAATGACATTGAGAAACTCTGGAAACAGTTGCACGACAATGTCACCCGGAATCATCGTTACTCGACCATCGACCGTCTGATGGACGCAGTACGTGCCTTCATGCGTGCGGCAAGTCCATTCCCGGGAAACTGCCCGAGTGTCGCAAGATTTGGATCACCTATTTAGGTTCGACCAAGAAGCCCGCGTGCGGGCGAACCGCGTGTTCCGCTGCAATCAACAAAGCGTCCCGTCGTTCGGAACTTCGAATTAGCGGCCCTGTGCGTCGATCGCGGCACGCTGCTTTTCGGCCGCATCCTCGATCAGCTTGTTGACGTCCTCGGCCTTGCCGATAGCGTCGGTCTGTGCCTTAAACACGTTCTCTTCAGGCGCTTCCCCCGAACACGCCGTGAGCACGACGACCGTGCCAATCGTCCAAATCCATCGCTTGAGCCTCATCACGAACCTCCGGGTGATCGTCACCGGAACGCGGCAGACTACCACGATTCGATGGCGGTCCTCACGTCGACTTCGAAGCTCCAGCCGCCTGTGGGTTGCCGGTAAAGGTACTCGTAGGCGTCGACGATCGCACCGATGTCAACGAGACCCGCTTCGCCGAGTTTCTCTGCGTATTCCGGAAACCGGTTGCGAATTTTTTCGCCGCCGATCGCGCCGTCGATAACGACATGGCCGACATGAATATGGTCGGCCCCATACTCCTTGGCCATGGCCTGCGCCAGGGTACGCAGCGCCGCTTTTGACGAATTGAACGCGCCGAAGTTCGGGCGACCCCGCAGCGAAGCGCTGGCGCCGGTAAACAGGATGGTACCGCCGCCTGCCGGCTTCATATGTTTGATCGCTTCGCGCCCGAACAGAAAGCCGCCGAAACAACAAATGCGCCAGCTCTGTTCGAAAAACTCGGCACTCATGCCCTCGATCGGCCCCGGCGTATTGTTTCCGGCGTTGTAAATTGCGCATTCAATACGCCCTTGCGCGGCAGCGTGCTCGAAGAGCGCCACCACCGCTGCTTCATCCGTGGCGTCAGCCGCGACCGGCGTCGCCTCGCCGCCGTCCGCACGTATGTTCTTAGCGACGGCGTCGAGCTTGGCTTGCGTGCGACCCGCGACAAAAACGTGCAGGCCGAAGGACGCGAATCGCCTGCACAATTGTGCGCCCATGCCCTGGTCGGGCCCCACGCCCATGACAACTGCAATATTCATCTTACGCACGCATACCGATTAACAAACCTCGAACAGGCCGGCGGCGCCCATGCCACCGCCAATGCACATGGTCACGACGACGTTCTTCGCGCCCCGCCGCTTGCCCTCGATCAGCGCGTGGCCGATGAGCCGACTACCGGTAAGACCGTAGGGATGGCCGACGGCGATCGCGCCGCCGTTGACGTTGAGTTTGTCGTTCGAGATCCCGAGTTTGTCGCGGCAGTAGATGACCTGAACCGCGAAGGCTTCATTGAGTTCCCACAGATCGATATCGTCGATCGTTTTACCAGCGCGCTCCAGAAGCTTGGGGATCGCGAAGACCGGTCCAATCCCCATTTCGTCCGGCTCGCATCCTGCGACCGCGAAACCGCGGAAGATACCCAAGGGTTCGAGACCCTTTTTTTCCGCAAGCTTGTCGCTCATGACGACCTGAGCCGAGGCGCCGTCGGAAAACTGGCTGGCGTTGCCCGCCGCGATGACGCCGCCTTCGAGCGCCGGCCTGATCTGCGACACGCCTTCGAAGGTCGTATTGGGCCTGATCCCCTCGTCCTGGGAAACGGTGACTTCTTTCGTCGATTCCGCGCCGGTGTCCTTATCGACGATCTTCATCGTGGTCGTCATGGGTACGATTTCGTCGTCGAACTTGCCCGCTTCGCGCGCGGCGGTCGCGCGCTGCTGACTTTGAACACCGTAGTGATCCTGCGCTTCGCGATTGATGTCGTAACGCTTCGATACTTCCTCCGCCGTCTGCAGCATCGACCAGTAGATTTCCGGCTTGTGTTCGACCAGCCAATCCTCATGCGCCATATGCTGGTTCATTTCGTTCTGCACGCAGGAGATCGACTCGACGCCGCCGGCGATGAAGACATCGCCTTCGCCGGCTATGACGCGCTGCGAAGCGAGCGCGACGGTTTGCAATCCCGAAGAACAGAATCGGTTGACCGTCATTCCACAAACGGTGACCGGGAGTTCCGCGCGCAATGCGATCTGACGCGCGATGTTGTGTCCGGTGGCGCCTTCGGGATTGGCGCAACCCATGATCACGTCTTCCACTTCGTCGGGCTCGAGGCCGGCGCGGTCGAGTGCCGCCCGGGTGACATGCCCCCCCAGGGTGGCGCCATGGGTCATGTTGAAAGAACCGCGCCAGCTCTTACAAAGCGGGGTTCGGGCGGTCGAAACGATCACTGCGTCGGTCATGTTGTTGTCCTTTTGGCGATGTGTTGGGCGATACGTGGCATGTTAGTAGAATCATGGGTCTGGATCACGCGCAGGCTTTCAATCAAAAGGATTATGCGGAGTAGCAAAAGCCCGTGCCCGCGCAGCGTTCCAATGGCTGGATCGCTGAAAAAGAATTGCCATTCTTGTTCGAATACGCTTCAGCGAAAACGCGGATGTTCAATAGCCTTTTAGGCTTTCACATCAGCGACCGTCCCGCCGGTCAACGGTTCCAGCGCCCTCGAAGGCAGCGAAAAGAGCGCATTCGGCGTACCCGCAGCAGCCCAGATCGTTTCAGGTACGAGGAGATCTTCGTCGATGAAGGTCTTGATGGGCACCGCGTGGCCGACCGGCGGAATGCCGCCGATGGCGAAACCGGTTTGTACACGCACAAAGTCGGCGTCGGCTTTGCTGATCTTTTCGCCGAGCAGCACGGACACCTTACCCGTGTCGACCTGATTGGCGCCGCTCGCGATCACGAGCACAGGCCTTCCCGAATCCCTGGCTTTGAAGATCAGTGATTTCGCAATGTCGCCAACAGCGCAGCCGACGGCCGCGGCGGCGTCGGCAGCCGTACGCGTCGACTCGGGCAGTTCGCGAACCGCAAAGTCGAAACCTTTCGCGGCAACGACGCGCTGCACGCGTGCGGCGGCGACGCTCAGCGGTTTATCGTTCATGGATTACCGATGTGTTTGACCCAATCGGGTATTCGCCCGCGAGCGGGTTCCTGCGCGGATTATCGAAAACGTTTGGACGTCAATCATTCAACCGGCTCCAAGCGCGCGATCACGCCGTTCGGCTCATCGGTCAACAGGTAAAGATAGCCGTCCGGTCCTTGACGCACGTCGCGGATGCGGCCGAGCTTATTCGCGAGCAGGCGTTCTTTCTCGACGACCACGCCGTCCTCGATTTCGAGCCGGCTCAACATGCGGAACTTGAGCGAACCGGCGAAGAGATTGCCGTGCCATTCGGGAAACTTGTCACCGTCGTAAAACGCGAGGCCGGAAGGCGCGATTGACGGCGTCCACTGGTGTGCGGGCTCGGCCACGCCGTTGCGACGCGCTCCTGCACCAATGCGCGTACCGGTGCCGTAGTTACGCCCGTAGGTGATCTCTGCCCAACCATAATTCGTACCCGCGCGGATCAGATTGACCTCGTCGCCGCCCTGCGGCCCGTGTTCGTGCGCCCACACCCAGCCGCTCGCGCGATCGAGCGCTAGGCCCTGCACGTTGCGGTTACCGAAGGTGTAAATTTCGGGGCGCACGCCATCTAATAAGACGAACGGGTTGTCGGCCGGTACCGTGCCGTCCTCGTTGACGCGGATGATGGAGCCCGGGTGCGAACCCAGGTTCTGCCCGTTCGGGCGATGCCCGCGATCGCCGAGTGTGATCAACAGGGTGCCGTCGGCCAGCATCGCCAGACGCGAGCCAAAGTGCTGCCCGCCTCGCCTTTTAGGCAGCGCGCGAAAAATGATCTCGACGTCTTCGAGGTGATCGCCCAGGAAACGGGCGCGGGCAATCTCGGTGCCGTAGCCACCGTCACCGCGGGCAGTGAAGGACAAAAAGATGACCCGGTTTTGCTCGAAATTAGAATGCAGCAAGACATCCATGAGACCACCCTGACCTTGCTCGACTATATCCGGCAGACCCGCGACCGGACGAGGTGCAAGGTGTCCGCTTTCAACGACCCGCAGGCGTCCGGCGCGTTCGGTGACGAGTAAACCTCCCTCCGGTAGAAAGGCGAGTCCCCAGGGATGATCGAGGCCCTCGACGATGACGTTCACCTCGAAGGCGTGCTTGTCGCTCGATTCGGCCGCCGCGGCGTTTGCAATTGTGCAGGCGCAAATCATGATTCCGGCTGCGATTCGAGAGAGTGATGGAGTCATGCGCTCCGTCCTCGCCACCGCAGATCGAGCTTGTACACGCCGATGGTCATCACGGACAGGACGATGATTGCCGAGACGATTCGGATGACGGTTTCCATTGGCGCGAACGCTTGAACCTCTTAGCTAGTGTGCATCCCTAAACGCGATGCGGTTGAAATAAAAAGGAAAATTTGTCGCTTAAGGGATCGAAACCTCCGGTGGGTCGTGATCTAATGGAACTTCAAACCTCTGATTTTCCACACAATCATCGACACCACAGGAGGGGGAATGCGTCAGAAACGCACGGCCCAAGCGAGTATATACGAGCTGTTTGCTGACCATGACCTGGGGCGAGAGCTGCAGGGCATGTCCGAGTGGCTCGATGCTCACCCCAAGGTCCTCACGCCGGTCATGAACGATCTGTGTCGGCGGGGTTTGAAGCCCACCGGTCGACGCGGACTGTCGGCGGAGTCGGTGCTGCGCTGCGCGGTGCTCAAGCAGCACCGGCAATTGAGTTACGAGGAGCTGGCCTTTCACCTGCAGGACTCGGCGAGCTTTCAGGCCTTCGCCCGGTTGCCGGGTAATGAACGTCCGAAGAAGTCTGCCTTACAGCGGGTGGTCTCGGCGATCCAGGTATCGACGTGGGAGTCTATTCATCGCGCCCTGCTGGCGACGGCGAAAGAGACGCGCATTGAGCCGGCACAGCGTGTACGGATTGATAGCACGGTAACGGACAGTGCCATCCACGCGCCGAGCGACAGTCATCTGCTGTGGGATGGCGTGCGTGTTGTGGTTCGTCTGCTCGCACAGGCGCGCGAGTTGCCTGGCGCGCCGGAGTTGTGCTTCGTGAACCACACTCGATTGGCGAAGAAGCGTGCGCGGGCGCTGTGGTATGCGCGTGGTGCGAAGCAACGCCAACGTCTGTATCGCGATTTGATTGGGGCGACGCGTTCAACCTTGGAAGCGGTAGCGAGGGTACGTGAGCAGCTGCTGAGCCCGGGCGTCACCGGCGTTGAACTGCCGGACTGGCTAGCGCAGGTAGCGCACTACGAAACACTTGTTCTGCAGGTGATTTCGCAAACTGAGCGGCGGGTGTTCGGCGGTGAGAAGGTCCCCGCGAGCGAGAAGTGCGTGAGCTTGTTCGAGCCGCATACCGACATCATCATAAAGGGTGCGCGCGACGTTCAGTACGGACACAAAATCAATCTGGCTTCGGGGCGCAGTGGCCTCATCCTCGACGTGGTCATCGAGCGAGGCAATCCGGTCGATAGTCAGCGCTTCATGCCGATGCTCGAACGGCATCGAACACACTACGGGACGATGCCACGACAGGTCGCCGCCGATGGCGGCTATGCGAGCCTCGACAATCTCCGGGCGGCGAAAGCAGAAGGCATCGAAGACGTTGCCTTCCACAAGAAGCGCGGGCTCGCGATCGCCGACATGGTCAAGAGTCAGTGGGTCTATCGACGCTTGCGCAACTTCCGCGCCGGCATCGAGGCCGGTATCTCCTGCCTGAAGCGTGCATACGGATTGGCACGTTGCACCTGGAAGAGCCTGCCGCACTTCGAAGCCTACGTGTGGTCTTCTGTGGTCGCCTACAACCTCAGCCTGCTCGCGCGCTATCAACTCGAATAGCGACGTTCACTCGCACTAACTGACCTCCTCGATATCGTCGAACGGGCGACTTTGGGTTGCAGCGCTCTGCGGCCGGCGAACGTACTCACAATTACGCTCGAAGAGCCCTTCGACCCCCACCGAACCGCCGCTACCGCTCCAACAACCTACTTTCAACACCTCGATTTCTCCGTGCCCATCGAAGAAAATGCCTGTTTATGGACGGACACTAGCTAGTGCCCTTCAGGGCTTTTACCTCATCCTTCAACGCCTGGTGATGTTCTAGACTCATCTCGATACTCGCGGCACGTTCAAAGGCCAGTTGACCCTGTTGCATGGCATCCGTCAGCGGGGCGGTATAATCAGTGCGGTGACCGACCTCTGAGGCAAGGTCCAGAATCCGCTGGCCGTTGGCGAATCGCGGCGCTTTGGCCGTGAAGCCTTCCGTACAGTAGACGCCCTTTTTACTACCGGCCGGGAGCAAGTTGGCGGCGTTGAGCTCGGTAAACAAATCGGCCGCGAGGTTTTTGATCTGCTTGATCTGTGCCTTCCACTCGGCGGCCGCATCCTTCAGTTCGTCCTTTTTGCTCTTCACCTCATCGCCGCGCATGACGCCCGTATCGTCGGCGTCGTCAAAGTCCTCCTCATTAGCAGCGGCGAACAAGGCTCGCAGCTCAGCGAGCCGCGTCTGAGTCTGTTCCAGTTCTTCCAACACCTCGGGAAACTGGCTTTGCAAAATGTCTTCGTCCGGGATCAGCTCCGGCCCCCAACTACTGGCGGCGATGGATTTAAAATCCGCCTTCAGCATATCCACGTAATTCGCAAAGGCGCCGCGCACCTGAAACGGTGTAAGCAGGTGTTGCTCGGCCAGCGCCTGTTCGATACTGGCAAGTAGCTGGCTGCGCATGACATAAACGTTTCGTGGCCTCGCCTGCTGATTGTCCGCATCCGGTGCCAGCGCCTCGACGATGGGCAGGTTCTCCTGCCACCAGGCTTCCAGCGTTTGCATGAATTGCTCTTGACGGGTAACGACGCTTTGGTGCGTGGCAACGAAATCCGCGATGTCGCGTTTGTCGGTAAGCACGGGGGCGAAGTCCAGATAGGTTTCGTCCCTTTCGACAAAGGCGTCGTCTTTCAACTGAGGATAGTTCTGCCAGTAGTGCGTGAGGCTTTTGACTTCCAGCTTGGGCACACCACCATGCAGGTGGGCGCGCACATCGTGGGGTTCGGGTGGCGGGGCGTTGTCCACATAACGGCGGATGTTGCAGTTGTAGTCTTCGGCCACGATCTCGGCCTTGGGCACAGGCCGTGCGTAGGCGGGGATCTCCTCGCCGTTGCGGTAGGCGTAGATGATCTTGTCGATGTCTTCCGGGCGCAGATAATTCTGCGCCTTCCCCTCGCGATATTCGCGGTCGGCATTGATGAACAGCACATGGTCGCGGTTACCCGCGCCTGCCTTGTTCATAACCAGAATACAGGCGGGGATACCGGTCCCATAAAAGAGGTTACTGGGCAGACCGATAATGGCCTCCAGGAAACCGTGTTCGACAAAGTATTTACGCGCCTCGCGCTCGTCCCCGCCGCGAAACAACACACCGTGAGGCATCACCGTCGCCAGGCGACCATCTGCTTTAAGCACTGCCAGCATGTGCTGGACGAACATCAGATCGGCCTTTTTGCCCTTCTCCGGCAACATCACGGCGAAACGACCGGTGAACTTCAAGTCTTTCTTGATGTAGTTCTGGCTGAAAGGGGGATTGGCCACCACACGGTCGAAGCGCTTCAGCTCGTTGTCCTCGCCGAGATGTTGCGGTTCGCGGATGGTGTCTTCCTGGCGAATGTCGGCGTGGGAGATCCCGTGTAGCAGCATATTCATTTTGCAGATGGACCAGGTGGTGCCCATCTTCTCCTGGCCAAAGAGCGCCAGCTCGTCGGCGTCGCCGCCCTTTTCGCGCAGGTAGTCACGCATCTGGATCAACATGCCGCCGGAGCCGACCGTAGGGTCGTAGACCGCCATGCCTTCGTCCGGATTACAGATTTCTACGCAAATGCGCACCACCTCGGCAGGTGTATAAAACTCACCGGCTTTTTTCCCTGCGGAATCGGCGAAGTATTTAATCAACCACTCGTAAGCCGCGCCCAGCAGATCGGGAAACTCGAAGTCGCTATCCTTGAGCGGGATCTTCTCGAAGTTCAGCACGAAGTCGGCCAGGGTATCGTCATCGAGCGTGCGCTGGCCGATCTTGCGGTTGAAGTTGATGCCCTTGAGTACGTCTTGCAGGGCGTCCGTGTTTGCGTCCTCAATAGCCTCCAGCGCCTTGTTCAAGGTGGTGCCGACATTCTCCTTGACGTGTTTCAGGGCCGGGCGCTGGACCGTCTTCTGCTGCCCGTCCTCGATCACGACCTCTTCCCATCCCTGGCTCCAACGGGCACGCGGCGGGACGAAGAAGTATTTGCCGGAGTAGTGATCCGGGTCCTGCAGTTCAGTCTCGACATCCGCATCGGCCATGCCTTGCGCCTTGAACTGGGCACGTAACTCGGCTTGACGCTGGTCAAACAGGTCGCTGGCGCGCTTCAGAAACAACATGCCAAAGATATATTCCTTGTATTCGCTGGCATCCATGCTGCCGCGCAGGTCGTCGCAAGCTGTCAGTAGCAGGTTTTCGAGGCGGGGGAGGGTTAGTTTCATGGTTATTGTTCGGCCCGGTTAGCGCACTTTTTCTGGTGGCTTTTGCTCCTTGAACGCTCGCTAAACAGCTATTGCGAACGCCCCGAGATGATGAACTGAATCTTATCCCGTGCGCGCAAGTGGCCGCCATAGCCCATCGAGAACAGGGTGGCGTTAATGGCAAAAGGGCTGCGGGTGGAAGATTTCACGGTGAGAGCGCGATTGTCGCTTCGCAGATGACGAAGGTGGGCGCGATTTTTGCCGAGGCCGCATTCGGGGGAACTCAAGACGGCCCAGAGTTCGATTCCAGTTTTGGAATCGAATCTGCGAGGAAAAGGGGGTGACTTTTAGTTTTTGTAGTACGGTTAGTAGTACCAAAACAGAACGAGAGATATTTACATTTTATATAACAAATAGTTACGGCTTTGGTTCACTTCCCGCCGCCCCACCAAACGATAAAAGGTCACTATCGCGTGGCCTTGTTATCGTTTTAGGGGCGGTGCGGAAGAGCAACTGCGTTCCAGGTTCGACACGCAGAAAGCGTACCGCACGATGCGCACGACGTCGGCACGCCGATGCAGACGTACCAGCACCTTGATAATTCCCAATTTGGGTATTATCGTTCCCAATATGGGTATGATGCCACAGCAGCAAGGGGGGCTCGCAAGCGCCCTTTTTTCCAAGACACAGCGGCGGGTGCTAGGACTCCTGTTCGGTAACGCCGAGCGCAGCTACTACGCCAACGAGATCGTTCGCCTCGCCGGCGTCGGCATCGGGACGGTACAGCGGGAATTGAACAAACTCGCGGCGGCAGGACTCATCACGGTACGCAAGGTCGGCAACCAGAAGCACTATCAGGCCAATCACGAGTCACCCATATTTACCGAACTCCAAGGCATTGCGCTCAAGACCTTCGGTATCGCCGATGTCATCCGCGAGGCGCTCGCCACGCTTGGCGGCGACGTTCACTACGCTTTCATTTATGGATCGATCGCCACAGGCGCCGATACGGCACGAAGCGATATTGACGTCATGATCGTCGGGACAGGTCTTTCTTACGGCGATGCCGTGGGCGTGCTCGGCGAGGTCGAGCCAAGGCTAGGCCGGCCGGTTAACCCGACGCTCTACAGTCCCTCAGAGTTGCGGCGGAAACTCGCCGATGACAGCGCGTTCTTGAAACGTCTGCTCGCGCAGCCAAAAATCTTTCTCATCGGTACTGAAGATGACCTCCCGTAATCTTGAGAATCTCGTCAAAACGGGCAACCTTCAGGCCGAACCGTTTGATCTAAATGAATTCAACAGCCTCGTTCGCTCGGCCGACGCGCGGCTCGCGGACGCCCGCAACACAGAACTTTCAATCGAGAGCCGTTTCGATCTCGCATACAACGCGGCGCATGCGCTGTCGCTCGCCGCGCTACGCCGTCTCGGCTACCGGTCCAAGAACCGCTACACGGTTTTCCAATGCATCCCACATACGCTTGGGATCGGCCCGGAAATCTGGCGCGTATTGGCCCTGTGCCACGAACGCCGCAACCGAGCGGAGTACGAAGGGCATATTGATTTCGATGAGCAGCTCGTCAACGAATGTCTGGCAGCGGCGGAAGCGTTGAGCGCAGCAATTCACGAACTTGATGATGCAGGGAAGCCTTGAGTCATGCACGGTGATGAGACATTAGGGAAGAAACATCTGTGGATTTTTTCAAGCTAGCAGCCACGCGCCACAGCGTTCGTCAATACGAACCGGGTGTCGATATTACCGACGCGGATCTGAAGGCGATCTTCGAAACCGTCATACTCGGTCCGAGTTCCTTCAACGTGCAGCATTGGAAATTCGTCGTGGTGCGCGATCAGTCGCGCAAAACAGCGCTGCGCGCTCTGGCCTTCGGTCAGGCACAGGTCGAGCAGGCCGCGGCCGTGATCCTGGTATGCGGGCGCCTCGACAGCCATGCGGACGCGCCGCGGATCTACCGCGATGCGGATCAAGCAGCGCGCGAGAAATTCATCCCCATGATCGAGGCCGTCTACCAGAATGATGAGCGCCTGCGGCGGGAGGAAGCGATCCGGTCAGGGTCCATGGCCGCGATGTCCATGATGTACGCGGCGAAGGGATTAGGCTGGGACACGGGCCCGATGATCGGATTCGAGGCGGACAAGGTCGCCGAGATGCTGCGGCTGGGGACGGACACCATCCCGGTCATGATGGTGGTGCTGGGCAAGGCCCTGAACGGCGAGCAGCCGCCGCGCGGTTACCGGCGCCCGATCGAGGAAGTGGTCAGGCTCGAAAGCATGGACGGCACTGGCTTACGATAGCTGGCGTCTCAATTAAAAGCGATGCGGGCACCTTCGGGCTTTTCCCCGCGGGATCGGACGAACCATTCGATAGATCTTCGTTTGCTCGCTAAACTGAACATTAACGTGGGGCCGTAGCTCAGCTGGGAGAGCGTCGCGTTCGCAATGCGAAGGTCGTGGGTTCGATCCCCATCGGCTCCACCAAAACAACATCCAAAGCCGTCCTAGGACGGCTTTTTTGACTTGCAAAATCAGTTGAATATCGTATATCCGCGTCCGTGATAGTCGACGAGTATCCATTGCAATCCGGGGGCAAATTGGGGCAATATTAGGGGCTACTCATTAAGTACTTGTCGCAGTTGCCCCCGACATGCCCCTCACCGACACCAAGATCCGTACCGCGAAGCCCGCTGACAAGCCCAAAAGGCTATTCGACGGTGGCGGCCTCTACCTTGAGGTTTCGCCAAAAGGGGGCAAGTGGTGGCGGCTGAAGTACCGATTCGGGGGCAAGGAGAAGCGGCTCTCGCTCGGGGTCTATCCCGAAGTGACGCTCAAGGACGCCCGCCAGCGACGCGAGGCGGCACGAAAGCTTCTCGCGAACCAGGTAGACCCGAGCGAGCATCGGAAGGCCGAAAAGGCCGCAGCTCGTGAGAGCGGCGCGAACAGCTTCGAGGTGATTGCCCGGGAGTGGTTCAAGAAGCGCGGCACGAACTGGGTGCCGAGCCATGCGGACCGAATCATCCGACGCCTTGAGCGTGACATCTTCCCTTGGATCGGCGGCAGTCCGATTGCGGAAGTCACCGCGCCAAAGCTACTGGACGTCGTCCGCCGCATCGAGCAGCGGGGTGCCCTCGAGACCGCACACCGTACCCTGCAGAACTGCGGCCAGGTCTTTCGCTATGCGGTGGCCACCGGACGGGCCGAGCGGGACCCGTCGGGCGATCTGCGTGGTGCCTTGCCACCCGTAAAGGGGGAGCACTTCGCGGCCGTCACGGAACCCGAGAAGCTCGCTGGCATTCTCCGGGCGTTGGACAGCTACGAAGGCACCCTCGTAGTCCGGTGCGCTCTCAGGCTAGCCCCTCTCGTGTTCGTGCGCCCTGGCGAGCTGCGCCATGCCCAGTGGGCCGACATCGATCTGGAGATGGCAGAATGGCGGTATACCGTCACCAAGACCGACACGAAGCATATTGTGCCCCTGTCCAAGCAGTCTGTAGCTATCTTGGCTGAGTTGAAACCCGTCACTAGCCGGGGGCGGTACGTCTTTCCTAGTGCACGGAACCCGAAGGGCGACCGCCCGATGAGCGATAACGCCGTGCTGGCCGCGTTGCGTCGAATGGGAATCGGCAAGGAGGAGATGAGCGTTCACGGGTTTCGGGCCGCTGCCCGCACCATCTTGGACGAGGTGCTCGGGTTTCCGCCGCATCTGATCGAGCACCAGTTGGCACATGCAGTGCGGGATCCGCTCGGCCGTGCCTACAACCGCACCGCACATCTGCCCGAGCGGCGGAAGATGATGCAGGATTGGGCGGATTACCTCGATAAGCTGAAAGCGGGCGCGGAGATCCTTCCTCTCAACAGACCCTCATGAGACACACCGGTTTATCTTCGGTATCCAGAACCGCGGCGCTTTAATCAGGAGAGCACTTCGCCTTTTTGCTCTGCTCGCCTGAGTTCCAGCTGTGTGATCGTATTCCTCCAGCGCAACATTGACGCCGTTCGGGTCACAAAGACGGCGTAACTCAAACCGTGTCAACAACGAATGACGCGGCCGTCGGAGAGAGGTGGTCATTGCGTGGCGTGACCGTCTGTGCCACCGAGAGGCGGCAACTTTTTTCCGGCACGACGGAAGGGCGTTCCCATGCGCGTGATCATGGCCCAACGCAACGTATCACGAACAATGGACAGCCATAGCCAACCCGCATCAACGATGCGTGGGGCGTTAGAATCAAACGTCGAAGGGCGTCCGTGTCGCGCTTCCGTTTCGCTCCAATGCTCGAGCGATCCGAACCATTGTGCAGACGAAGTTCGTCCATTTTGCGCTCCCTAGACGCAGAATCCGCAATATCCGCACAATTGCTTAGTTCAACCGAGTTCTGCGAATCGTGCGCAGAGAAAGCCCGGTGGTTGAGCCACCCCCAGGGTGTCGTGCCAGCTCATTCCGACTTCTCCACGATGTCTGGGCACACACGTAGAACCCTGGCCGAGGCTCGCACTGGGCTCCGAACCTGGTCGATGCGGCCGGCAAAGGTCCCGCGCGACCGGCGTGCGAAGCGCTCGGCAGACGGTGGTGTGCAGGCGCAATGCCCCGGAGTGTTGCCCTATGATTGCCGGTTCGTGATCCTCCACTCACCAGCAGTCCGCCTTGAACGAGGGCCCTTCGATACAGGTGTACGACGCCGATTGGAGACGGAGAATGATGTCACCAGCGCAGAGACTTGCCAGCACAACCCGCCGTGTGGTTTCGTGGGCCTAGTATCGTCGCGCGCGCGGAGCGGTGGTGGAGAGACACGTGAACCCATGCCTGAACGAACATCATTGGAGGAACATTGATGAAGCGTGGTGAGATGATGGCCCTGTCAAATCGGGGGGGCACACGCACCGCGGTGGAACGCGCGAGCGCGTGGCTGCTGTCGCACTTGGAGGCGGGCAGCTGCTTGGACGCCGCCGGCTGGGTGTCGGCGCGCGCGATTGAGGTGGCGCGTTCGAAGACCGGTGTGAGCCGTACCGCGCTGAACAAGGCGCGCCGATGGTTACAGCAAACCGGAGACATCGAGAAACGGCGTCGCGGCTTTCAAGGTCCGTGGATGTATCGCGTGGTGGCCTCGACGTCTAGGCACTGTCCGTTGTGCGGTGCGGTCAACGGTGTGCCGGCCCCGGCCCCTGCCGAGCCGGTGTCGACCCAGCCTGCGGTGGCGATCCGCTACCTTGGTCGGCGGTCCTGGTACGCTGATGGATTGTATGGGACCGGCCTCATATGGCACGGCCCCGGTGACATCCAGCCGCTCGCCGACATAGACAAGGCACGACGCATGGCCCAGAACCACCCGGATGTCTACGAGCTCGTCGAGGTCGAGTCCGACTGACCGCGTTCAGGCGCCTGAGCCAAGGCAAACAAACGGCGCCACAAGAGCGGTTCCAACCGCAAACCGCTAAAGCGCAAAGAGTCACCAAGACCGTAACAAACAGCAACGCACCTGCGGCCCGATTGCTCCGGTGGGCCCACCTCCAGCGGAAAACGAGGGCAATATTGCTCAGCATGAAGAAGCGACCTTCAAAGCCGGTTGACACACTCGCGGCTGCCAACCTTTTGCGTCACCGTTGACAAAGTGACCACTAAGCACCCATAGCCGTTGTCGTTTATTCGTCAACACCTATATACGATTGACGATCTCAACGTCGCTATAGCACACCGCCCACCGTGACAACTCATGTGGTCCGCCCTGTCGGGCCACCCGCTGAATACAACAGCTGTTCAATGCAGCGCTGGGTAGCTCCCGGTGCTGGGCGAATAAGCGGGACTTTCCGCGATCACGTGGGTTGTCGAGAGCTTAGCCTACAGGTTCAGCCGCTCCAACGCGTCTCGCGACCGCCCCCACCACGACCGCGCTGTAGTCAGTGCACTCCGCGCCCGGCGTGCCCGACCTCGCTTTCAGACAATTTCATGCGGCCACCTCACACGGCCCCAAGCGAAGCTCCGCCAAAATCAAATTGTCTTTGAACACGTTCACCTCAACCGTCGAGGAGGTAAACCGTGGGGGCAGCCGCGTTTCCGAGGATACCGTAACTTGGTAGGAGGACGGCCAACTTTCCCCCGATGCAACGACCTCATGCACGGCGCCGCACAAGGCGATACTAAGAACGCGCCCGTCGAAGTTGAACGTCATCTCGGCCTCCCCGGCAATCTCGGACAGAGCAGCTTGCAGCTTACGTCGAAGAAGGCGGGCATACTCCCGGTCGATGAAACACTTAGGGCTTGCCTGGTAGGCCGCCCGATAGGCCTCTAACCTTTCCTGACTCGCCTGTTCCTCTCGCACGGCCGGCACGAGGTCCCAGTGGCGTTCTCCCTCCAGAAACCAAGCTGGCAAGGGCTCTAGATCGGACCGGTCCGATTTGAGAACGTAGCTTACCCAGGCCGCGGCTTCCTGAAGGGTCCCGAGATCTCCAGAAAGGTGGTGCTCTATTTGGCTCAGAGTACGCCCGGTATTGAGAACACCGCTGAGAAGCACGTCGGGCTGAAAATACCTACTTATTGTGGCGGAGGCCTTCAAGTCGAGATAGCGAAACCGATAGCCGACGGTTTCCATGCCGAATTCGGGCTCCTGGTGCTCAAAGCCGAGCGCGACCAAGGCATCTAGGGTTGGGTATTCGTCGCTCACGCCGCGGCCTCCACGGCTTCGGCGTCCGACAGGCTAATTTCGCCCCGGATGAGTTTTGGGAAGCGCGTTTGACGAAGCTGGGCAAGCGTGCGGCCCTTCGGTGTATTGGCGACTATTCGATCCAATAGCGACTCTGCGATACCGGCGAAGACACGCAGCAACGCTTGGCCCGGTTGGAGCATTCGAAACGTGTCGGTACTCGACCTTTCGAAATGGCTCATAACCGTTCCAACCTTACCGGGCTCAAAGAGCCGGAATTCTCCACTCAATCCGTCCCGTAATGGCTGACGCCCGACAGAAGAAAACTGAACTGGCCAGATGCTGACCCTCAGACTCGACCATCTAAAGGACCCCGGCCGACCCAACCGGCGGTAAACAAAGCCGCAATGTTCACCAATGAAAAATAAAAATCACGCGTCATCTTTTTGCACTCGACCGGCGCTGATTTCTCCCGATATCCGCGCTGCTCCCAATTGTCACATGACCGCATAATCTCATGACACTCGCCGAGCGTGTCCATCCAGATGGGTCGGCTGGTGTACTTCGAACTCGTAGCGAATGGATCGGGCACGGGATAAGCGTTTCAGCCCGCGCGGAACTTCCAGGTGGCGGTTTCCTGTTCGCTACCACTCAAGGAAGGGCGTTTCGGCAATCAACTGATCGACGATGGCTTCGGCTTTCGGCCCTATCGGCATCATGGCCTGGGACCTGTGCACGAAGATGACGGCACACGATGTGACGGGCAACCCTGGAGATGGCCCTGGCCGCAACAGGGATTGATTCAGTAACCGTCAGACACGCCCCTACAAGACCGAACGTTGGCATGCGGCGATGAACAACCGAGTGTTGCCAGCGCACGACTATCTGCCTAGTGATCTACCGACCGATGTCGACGCTTTTGTTGAATAGTACAATCATCAGCCTTACCACGAGAGCCTGCAGAATCTGATACCGGCCGCCATCCACTTCGATCAAGCCGAGCCCGTGTCGAGGAAGCGGCGAATCATCAAAGAACGAATCATGTCACAACGACGACTGCAGCACCCGAAAACCGCCGCGTAACCTTACACTGACAGGGATCCAAATGAACGATCACCTTCGTGAACGAAACCTCCACTCCGTAAGCTTCCCCGTCAAGTAGACAGTTCAAAGCTAGAGTTCCGGCGAGCCATTGGCGGAACACCGAGGGCGGGATCCGGCCGAGCGACTCGTGAGGACGTTGCTCATTGTAGGTGCAGGGCCAGCGCTCGGTGATGTCTCGGACTTGGTCTAGGGTGTTGCGACGTTTACAACGTGTTGTGAATCCGGCAGAAGTGTTAATGGGCGAAACAGAGCACCAGTATGTGCACGTGATTTTCAATCCGCTTCGAGACAGCGTTTGTCAATTGCGTAAACCGCATCATACTCATTCGCAGTGTCAGGTCGTGGTGCTCCACGTGGGTGTGGGTGGCCTTGATCAGATAAGAACCGTCGTCCCGTTTCGTCACGTTGTCGAGTGCAATGCGGGCACGGCGCCCAACCCGCAGCGGCGCCGTGAATCGCACGCGATCGAAACCGTAATACAACGGTGTCATCTCCTCAGTCGTCGCAAACGGTAGGTCGAGCGCTTTCCAGGACTCGAAAATTAAAGACAACAGATGCAGACCGTGTACAGTGGTGGTGTCCCATTGGCTGTCCTTGGCCCACTCGGGGTTATTGTGTTTGACGTCCCGATCGCCGGTCAGAAACGAGAACACGTCTTCCGATCGCTGATCGATCGAGAACCAATCCGTTGTTCCGATCTCGGAGCCTAAATAGGTGTTCCAAAAACTCGATCAAATAAAAAGAACTCAGGTGACATTCAGAGATCAGAGGTTGTATCGAGCAATCTACGTTCCCGAAAGAGGTCACCTGAGTATGGATAGTTTAGTGTCATTGACGCGCTCACAGAAACGTCGCTTTAAGCGGTTGATTCAACGCAGCGATAACGGGCGGGTGGTTCGCCGCGCTCAAGTCCTGTTGCAGTTAGCTTCAGGCGTCTCACCGACGGCCGTGTCACGCAGTTTGTCGGTCGCGCGTTCAACGGTTTATCGATGGGTCACGCAATTCCAGACCGCGGGTGAAGCCTTTCTCGAGGCGTGCGGCTCGGGCCGGCGGGCGTATACGGTGGATGACACCCTGTTGGAGACGCTCGCCGAGTTAGTTGAGCAGCCGCCCAGTGATTATGGCTACCTGCGCAGTACGTGGACGAGCGAGATGCTGGCCGAGACGCTGAATTCGTTGCTGTCACGGCCCATTCACGCCTCTACGGTACGTCGCTGGCTAGTTAATTTGGGATTCGGCTGGCGTCGTGCTCGTCCGACCTTACATCTGCGCGACCCACGGGCAGCCACGCGCCTGAAAGCCATTCATCGTGCGTTGTCTCGAGCCCCATCGGGGCATGAAGTGTTTTACGCCGATGAGGTCGATATCGACCTCAATCCCAAAATCGGTTTCCTTTGGTCTACTCAAGGTTGTCAACGTGCCATCCCCACGCCTGGGCAAAACCGGAAACGCTATCTGGCGGGCGCGCTGCACGCACGAACCGGTCGCGTTGCGTATGTCGAGGGCACACGGAAAAACAGCGACCTATTCCTTTGCCTGCTCGACCACCTGCGGCAAACTTACCGCGCCGCGCGTCGAATTATCTTGATCGTGGATAACTACATCATCCACAAATGTCGCTTGGCACACGTCTGGCTAAAGCACAATCCGAAATTCCGATTGCTGTTCCAGCCGGCCTATCAGCCCTGGGTCAATGACATTGAGAAACTCTGGAAACAGTTGCACGACAATGTCACCCGGAATCATCGTTACTCGACCATCGACCGTCTGATGGACGCAGTACGTGCCTTCATGCGTGCGGCAAGTCCATTCCCGGGAAACTGCCCGAGTGTCGCAAGATTTGGATCACCTATTTAGCTGTTCTGCTAAGTCGTCGAGCTGTCGAGCGCGTTGATCCACTTGTACATCCCTCCACCCTTCCACACCATCACCTAAACGCCGGGATCACCTTGTCTGCTAAGGGCATTGTCAGACTAACTGGATCGGACATACAGAACCTTCAGTTGAGGACCCTTAGGCTGCAAGTTGACGCCACTCGGCCAAAGCGGCGGAGCGATTGAGTTTGAAGTTCTCGCGGTTATAAAGATGACGTTCCTGATTGAAATGATTGTGGATCGAGGCGTGGGCGGCAGCAAACTTCTGCAGGGTCTTGATGTCCCTGAACCTGGCCATTGCCCCTTCCCGTCGGCGGAACGGTTGGTGTGAGTTTTCGGCTCTATTGTTGAGCCACTGACCGCAAGTCTGAGCGGCGGCATTGCCGATCACATTCATCGCAGCCCGGTATGATTTGAGCCGGTCCGTCACGATCACCTTCGGCCGGCCGTAGCGCTTTATTGCGCGTTTCAGAAACCTCAGTGCAGCCTTGCGATCCCGCCGTTTCGTGGCAAAAACTTCGAGTACCTCCCCTTCGTGATCGAGGGCGCGCCAGAGGTAGTGTGTTTCACCGTTGATCCGGACAAACACCTCATCAAGATGCCAGCGCCAGTTCGAATAGGATCCATGATGAATGCGGCGTTTCCGGATCTCGGCTGAAAACAGGGGACCAAAGCGGTTCCACCCGTACCGCACCGTCTCATAACAAATGTCGATGCCCCGTTCGAACAGAATGTCTTCAACTTGGCGCAACGACAGCGGATAGCGGATATACAACATCACGGCGAGGCGAATGACCTCGGGAGAACTGTTGAAATAACGGAAGGGATTTCGCATCGCTTGAGGCTACGGAACTCCCCTTCCCCGCTCAAGCCGATTTACTCTGACAATGCCCGCTCAATGCTTGAGTGGAGGAGACGAGATAGGAGACACCCCTGTTTCGTCGCGGCCCTCGCAAGTGGGGCGAAAAATTTTCGCCCCAGCAGACTGGTTTGGTTTTGACGCCTCGACGTTGGAAGAAAAACGGGATGCCGGGTAGGTGGCATTCCCGGATGTTTCGGGCACAGCCTGATGAGCAATGCCTGATCCGTCTTTAGCTTGATCGGCACTACTTCATTGCATATGATTCCTATAGTTAAGATGGATTTCAAGAAATAACATGAATAACTTCAAACACCCTCTCGCCGTGCGCGCGGTAGCGCACATGACCGCGCTCTGCCGGATGTTCGAGCGCCTCGCGAGCATGCCGCGATCCACCGGCACCTGGGAGCCCAGGACACCAGGCGATGTGGACTTGCGGCTTCAACTGCAAGGCGATCCGCCCCGCCGCATATGGCGGCGCTACTTTTACCTCGTGCTGGCGGTGATAGTCCTTGTGCTCGGGCTCGTCGTCGCTCACAGTGCGCGCGCCTATGCCTATAACGATTGCATGAGGCCCTATGTCGACGGTTTTGCTTCGTATCTGGAAAGCGAAGACCTGAGCATGGGGCTTCAAACCCTCGATGGCGATTGCATGCTGGAACCGTCAGCGCCAACCACGAGGTCGGATGCTCCGTGACGTTGAAATGCAAGGTCCGCCGGCACTCATGACTCAACAAGACAAACACAAACAATACCCGGAACGTCGCCGAAGGTACGGTGAAGAAATCCATCGAGATCAGCTCTCGGATGGGCATTGTCAGACTAACTTGATCTGACCAGTAGAGCCAACAATCGAGGCCTTTTAAGCTGCAAGTTGACACCACTCAGCCAGGGCAGCGGCTCGGGCTTGTTTGAAAATAGCGCGGCGGTTGAGGTGGCGTTGGTGGTTGAAATGGTTATAGATCGAGGCATGGACGGCGGCGAATTTCTGTAGGGTCTTGATGTCTCTGAAGCGCGCCATTGCCCCTTCCCGCCTTCGAAAGGGCTGATGTGAGTGCTCTGCCCGGTTGTTCAGCCAACGCCCGGTCTCTTGGCAACCTTCGTTGCCGAGCACCTTCATCGCAGCACGATATGACGGTAGCCTATCCGTGACGATCGAAGCCGGCCGGCCATAACGCTTCATCGTACGCTTCAGGAACTCAAGCGCAGCCTTGCGGTCCCGCCGTTTCGTCACAAAACCCTCAAGGACTTCGCCTTCATGGTCAACGGCACGCCATAGGTAATGTGTCTTGCCGTTGATGCGGACAAACACTTCATCAAGGTGCCAGCGCCAGTTCGAATAGGATCCATGATGAACACGGCGTGTCCGGATCTCCGCGGCAAACAGCGGACCAAAGCGGTTCCACCCATACCGCACGGTCTCATAGCAGATCTCGATGCCGCGCTCGAACAGGAGGTCTTCGACCTATCTCAGCGACAAAGGGTATCGGACATACAACATCACCGCGAAGCGGATCACTTCGGGCGAACTGTTGAAATAACGGAAAGGATTGTGCATCACCGGAGGCTACGAGGTCTTACTTTTCAGCTCAAGCCCATTTACTCTGACAATGCCCCCTGGTTTATGGCAGGTTTGGAAAAGGCGATTGGATAAAAGAGTGTGTACTCCATCAAGACAATCAACAACTGCTGTGTCAGTAGCCCATGAAAGACACCGCCACCGTGAATACTATAAGCCGTGTCCGTCGTCAGAATAAATAGGACAGTGTAGGCGGTTATCTAACGGAGGCTTTGGCTCATCCTGATTGATGTTAAGCGGATTGCTTGTGATGAGCCAAGCGGCTTTTTGGATGGTCAGGTTTTTAATCTTTCTCTTTCTCTCAATGATGACGTGGTCCCGGCCGAAGCAGGTATCGGCAGGCGTGACGTTACCGATGCTCTCGTGATAACGGCGGTGGTTGTAGGTTGACCTTTCCCCCCAAAAGGTAGCCAAATTCGTTAGGAGATTTCCCACAAAATTGACCCAAGGGAGGTCTCGATATGAAGCGCAAGCGCTATACCGAAGAACAGATAATTTCGATCCTCAAAGGGCACGAAGCTGGGATGCCGGCCCAGGAAGTCATTCGCAAACACGGTATCGCTAACGGCACGTTTTACCGCTGGAAGGAAAAGTTCAGCGGCATGGAGATATCCGATGCGAAGCGATTACGGGAACTCGAAGCCGAGAATGCAAAGCTGAAGCGGCTGCTCGCCGAGACGCTACTCGACAAGACCGCGCTGGAGGACGTTGTGCAAAAAAAGTGGTGAAGCCGGCACAGCGGCGCGCTGTCGTCGGCTATTTGCAGCAAAGGTATTCAATGAGCCAACGTCGAGCCTGTCGATTGGTGAAGCTCAGCCGCAAGTCAGCCGCTTATCAAGCGAAGCCTCGTAACGATCAAGCGCTCAGTGATCGACTCAAGACGCTCGGTGAACAGTATCCGCGTTACGGCTACCTGATGCTGCACGCAATGCTTGAATCTGAAGGCCTGGTCGTGAACCGCAAGCGTACCTAGCGGCTCTACAAGGCGTTGGGCATGCAGGTGCGCACGAAGCGGCGCAAGAAGCTCGCCCGACCCCGGATACCGATGGCTGCGCCGACACAGGTCAACGAACGCTGGTCACTGGACTTCGTGCACGATCAACTCACGCACGGCAGGCGGATCTGTATCCTAAACATCGTGGATGATTATTCGCGAACCTGCGTCGGCCAACTCGTCGATACTTCGATCTCCGGTTTGCGCGTCGCTCGCCGCTTGGATGAGCTTGCAAATAGTCGCGGGCTGCCAGCATCCATTGTCATGGACAACGGCCCAGAACTCACTAGCAAGGCGATGTTCTTTTGGTCGCAACGAACCGCTGTAAAACTTCACTTCATCCAGCCGGGCAAGCCAACGCAGAACGCGTTCGTTGAAAGCTTCAACGCCAGACTACGTGACAGCTGCCTCAACCAACACTGGTTCAAAGATCTGACCGCAGCGCGACGCATCATTTACGCCTGGAAGCATCACTACAACCATGAAAGACCACACAGCTCGCTCGATTATCAGGCTCCTGCTGTATTCGAAATCAAAGCCGCCTGATACGATGTTTTATCTCCTAGAATCTGGCAACCCAACGGGGAGAAGATCAGCGTCACCGTACCTTGGCGCACACACTCCCACGAATCTCAAGTGAAAGGCATCGGAGAGGATTCCTCATATGACCGAGTACGCAAGATACGGGAAATGGGAGGTGATCGAGCCCATTGGCCGAGGTGGGCAGGGACAGGTTTATCTGGTTCGCGATGTGTCCGGGGCAGCAGATACAGGGGAACGCTGGAGGAAGCTACAGAAGCCGATCACTACCCTGAACATCGCAAGCGAGCAACAGCGATATGAGGAGGCCGGTTCGCAACTTGCGGACGAGATTCGTCAGATTGTGAGTGAATCGCAAGCGCCGATCGGTGCCCTCAAAAAAATGCTGCCCTTTGAAGATGGCGCAGCGGAAGATGAGGCAGCCGCTCTCGATCGGATGAAGCGGGAATTGTCAGTCCTCGAATCAGTAAGTCATCCGTCGCTCGTGAAGGTGCTGGACAGCAACCTCGACGAGAAGTGGTTCGTGATGGAGTACCTTGAGGGTGGGAAGTTGTCTGACCGTCTGGAGACCTACAAGGGGCGTGTGCTCGATGCGCTTAGGGCTGTCAGGCCGATTGTTGACGCGGTGTCTGCGTTCCACACCGCGAAGGTTGTTCACAGGGACATTAAACCCGACAACATCTTTGTAGCGTCTGACGGGCATCTCGTTCTGGGTGATTGTGGCCTGGCGTTCAAGGTCGAGAGCCAGGACAGGTTGACGCTGACATGGGAAAACGTAGGCACCCGCGACTTTCAGCCACCTTGGAGCTACACAAAGCGTTTGGCGGATGTGCAGCCAGCATACGACGTGTTCAGTCTGGCAAAGTTGTTGTGGGCAATGGTGTCCGGTCGCCCGAAGTTCGCCCTCTGGTACTTTGACAGTGAGGATAACGACTTGCGCCAGATGTTCCCGGATGAACCTGGTGTCCACTTCGTCCACAAAATCCTTGGGAAGTGCGTTGTGCAACAAGAGGACGAGACGAAATTGCACGACGCAGGTGAGCTGCTCGAAGAGGTCGACACTACAATTGCGGCGCTGTCGCATGGCTGTCAGCTGCCGGGATGGAAGCGTAGGATGCGATGTCGGTTCTGTGGAATCGGCACATATAAAAAGTCACCTAGAGACGAGATCGCGGGAAACGTTAGGATAATGTACGAGCGAACCTATTTCGTATGTGGCCACTGCGGACACCTTGAGTCATTCGTCTGGCCGGACGGCAGTCGGCCGCCTGTTTGGGATGAGAGCAACTAAAAGCCTGGCCCAGTAGCCGACCCCGGACGGTCAAGCTGAACTGTGTCAACGGCGGCGGGATTATGTACCGCGCGGCGGCGTAAAAATGTACCACGGTGTTGATTTGCACCGAATATTGACCCGGTATTTGCACTGAAAATTGACCCACCCGGATGAGCCGATTATGGCTCAGGTTTTGTTCTTTTTCTTAGGTTTTGTCTCCTTGTTGTTGGTGGTTGAGTTCTTGAGCCGATAACTGTCGTTGCCGGTCTCAAGGATATGGCAGTGGTGGGTGAGTCGATCCAGCAGTGCTGTTGTCAGCTTGGCATCGCCGAATACGTTGGGCCATTCCGAGAAGCTCAGGTTGGTGGTGATGATCAGGCTGGTCTTTTCGTACAGTTTGCTCAGCAGGTGAAACAGCAAGGCACCGCCAACCTGGCTGAACGGCAGGTACCCGAGCTCATCGAGGATGAGCAGATCGACGTGCACCAGCCGGTTGGCCAGGCGTCCTTGCTTGCCGTTGAGCTTTTCCTGCTCAAGCGCATTAACAAGTTCAATGGTGGATAAGAACCGAACCCGGCGATGGTGGTGGATGATGGCTTGCACGCCGATCGCGGTGGCGATGTGTGTCTTGCCGGTACCTGGGCCACCGATGAGCACGATGTTCTCGGTATCGTCGAGGAACTCACAGCGATGCAGGGACTTCACCTGGCTGACACTAATGCTGCTTTCGTTGAAGTCGAAGCCTGCGAGATCCCGGTGTGCCGGGAACCGAGCGATCTTCATCTGGTAGTTGATGGAACGCACCTCGCGTTCGGCGACTTCGGCCTTGATGAGCTTCTCGAGCAGCTCGCC
>CAXXLL010000001.1:0-17590 GCA_963662545.2 Gammaproteobacteria bacterium | reverse complement strand
TGTACCGCCGAGACATTGACCGCTAGACGCGCGTCCACACCCGCCAGTCCCGACTGCCACCAACGACTGAAGTGCGTGCATGCCCGCTGCAGTAGTCGATCGCCCAGCGGGATGATCAGACCGGAGCGTTCGGCTGCGGGAATGAATATTGATGGCGGATGTCGCCCCCACCGCGCCAGCGCTTCCATCCCCACAATGATGCCCGTAGCGGCATCGACTTGCGGTTGAAAATGAATCGCGAACTGGTCCTTAGCAACGTCCTGCAGCAAGCGCCGCTACGAGGTCGACTGCTACCCGTGCAGCCTGCTGCATCGACGGGGCGAAAAAGCGATACGTGTTGCGTCCCTGGTGCTTGGCCTCGTACATCGCCGTATCGGCGGCCTTGATCAATTCGGCGCTATCGCTGACGCCGTTAGGATAAAGCGCGATACCGATACTCGTCTGGGCGTGGATTTCGTGCCCGGCGATTTCGCATGGCTGCTTCAGCGCCTCGACGATATTCCGCGCGACTCGCGCCGCGTTATCCGTCGTACCGATATCATCGAGAACGATTGCGAATTCGTCACCGCCGAGTCGCGCGACCAGATCACCCGTGCGCACACAGGCCTTCAGGCGCTCGGCAACCGCGGCCAGCAATGCGTCGCCTGTCAGGTGGCCGAAGGTGTCATTGATGTATTTGAAGTGGTCTAGATCCAGAAACAGTAGTGCCAAGGGGCGCTTGCCGCGGTCTGCGCGCGCCATCGCACCGTCCAGAAAATCCTGGAACCGCACGCGGCTGGCGAGACCGGTGAGGGCGTCGTATTTCGCTAAACGCACGAGTTCGGCGCGCAAGCGGTGACGTTCCGTCGCATAGCGGACCGCCCGTTCCAGAATATTGGGACTGAGTTGATCGTTAACCAGAAAATCCGCAGCACCTGCTTCCATGGCGGCTTCATCGACCTGCCGGTCGGCCACACCGGTCAAGATAATGATCGGTAAGGCCGCGACGGCACCACCACACGCGTCGAGCAGATCGAGACCGCTGCGCCCACCGAGTCGATTATCGAGCAGACACACGTCGTGCGCAGCCGAACGAATGGCCTTGAGTCCGTCGTCGTAATCGCGTGCCCAATCGATCTCGTAGTGAACACCGGATACGTCATCGAGCATGGCGCAGGTCAACTCGTAATCGGCCTCATCATCCTCGATCAGCAGGATTCTGGTCATCTGTTCCGGCGCGGCCTGCATATGGGGCGATCCTTGGGTTCTTTTGCCTTTTTCGTGGCTCTTAGGGGGCTCGGCGCCGAAATCCAAGGTCTGCCGGAGACATCTGCTGCATAGCTTTCCGAGGCGCACGAACCCTGTTGCTGGTTATCGGGCGGGGACAGCATTTCTTTAGAAAATGCCCGGCCTGGCGGGCGCCGAAAATTCCGCGCGAAAATTCCGGGACAGCCAACTTTCGGGGGCGGCTAAATCGTTGTTAACGCAGCGAATTTACTCAAACAGAGGGGGTAAATCGACGGACGCGGCTTAAGACTTGGTACGCTCGCTCTTCGGATCGTACATCGGCTTCAACGAGGCTTTCGCCGTGTACGTGCGGTTGGCCTGTTCGAGCGTATAGGTTCCATCGGCGACGAAGGCATCCGTCACGCCGTCCTCGTGATTGACATAGCCCATCGCCGCGCAGGCGCCGAGGGTGTGTGCATAGCCTGCCGAGGTCGTATACCCGACGCGCTCGCGATCGCGCAGGATGGGCTCGTTGTGCACCAGCATCGGTTCGGGATCGTCCAACAGGAATTGCACCAGCCGCCGTTTGAGCGGGTTCGCTTCGCGCTCGGCGATCAATGCTTCACGCCCGATGAACCCGCCGGGCTTGTCCCAGGCGCAGGTAAATCCGAGACCGGCTTCGAGCAGGGTCTCCAGCGGTCCCATGTCATGCGCCCACTCGCGATAGGCTTTCTCGATGCGCAGGGTGTTGAGGGTGTGGTAGCCGCAATGCTTGAGGCCCAGATCGGCACCCGCTTCGATCAGGCGGTCGTATACGGGTAACGCCATCTCAGTCGGAATGTAGAGCTCCCAGCCGAGTTCGCCCGTATAGGAGAGTCGCACAGCCATCGCCGACTGGTAGCCGATCTCAATGTGCTGCATGGTGCCGAAGGGAAATGCTTGCGCGGTGAAATCGGCACTCGAGATCTGCGACAGGAGCGCGCGAGAATTTGGGCCCTGCACGTTCAACATCGCGTAGGCGCCCGTGACGTCGGTGGTCACGCAGGCGGCATCGTCCGGAATATTCTCCCGGATCCAGGCATGGACCTGGGTGCAGGTGAACGCGGCCGTCACGACCAGGTAGCGGTCCTCGGCCAGACGCGTAATAGTCAGATCGGCCTCGACCCCGC
Source organism: Gammaproteobacteria bacterium (assembly GCA_963662545.2). GTDB lineage: Bacteria > Pseudomonadota > Gammaproteobacteria > JAYYZW01. Next base: position 15,215 of record CAXXLL010000001.1, on the reverse strand, counting down.
CGCGCACGTTTAAGAACTGCGTGTAGGCGACCTTGCCGAGCGGCATCGCCATGTCGGCGGTTGCGATGCGGTTCAAAACGCGTTCCGCATCCCTTCCCTGCACGAAGATCTTGGCGAAGGAGGTCTGCTCGAAGACACCCACGGCTTCACGCACGGCGCGGTGTTCCTCGGCATTGTTCTCGAACCAGTTCTGGCGGCCGAAGTCGTATTCGTATGCCGGCTTCTGACCTGGTTTGGCGTACCAGTTCGGCCGCTCCCACCCGGCAGATTCCCCGAAACAGGCGCCGGCGGCCGCGAGGCGGTCGTGCAGGATAGATAACTTGATGTTGCGCCCGGTCTCCCACTGGCGGTTCGGCCAGTGCATCTGGTAGGCGATCCCGAGCGACTCCACCACGCGATCCACCACAAAGGGCTTATTGTTATGGCAGGGCTGGATGCGCCGGATGTCGACGTCCCAGATATCCATCGGCTGTACGCCGTCGTTGATCCAATTCGCCACGACGTAGCCCGCGCCGCCACCCGAGAGGATCCCCAGCGAATTAAAGCCGCAGGCGACGAAGAGCCGGTCGACGTACGGCGCACGGCCCATGAGGTAGTTGTGATCCGGCGTAAAGGATTCGGGACCGCAGAAAAACTGGCGGATACCGGTGTCGAACAGAACGGGTAAGCGCTGCATGCCGCGTTCGATGTGCGGCTCCATGCGTTCCCAATCGGGCTGGATCTCGTCGAAGCAGAAATGCTCGGGGATCCCGTCGACGCCCCAGGGCGCGGCGACGGGTTCGAAGAAACCCAGCAGAATCTTGCCGGCTTCCTCGCGCGCGTAAACGCAGCGGCCCGGGTCGCGCAAGATCGGCAGCCGATTGTGCACGCCGTCGATGGGCTCCGATATAAGGTAGTAATGCTCGGCCGCCTGCAGCGGGATGTCGACGCCCGCCATCAAGCCGACCTCGCGGCCCCACATGCCGGGGCACAGCACGACGACCTCGGCGCGGACCTCGCCCTTGTCCGTTCGCACGCCGACGGCACGGCCGTTTTCGACGAGCAAGCCGGTCACCGGCGTATCCTCGATGATGTTGACGCCGTTCTGGCGCGCGCCCTTGGCGAGCGCCTGCCCTACATCGGCCGGATTGACCCGTCCGTCATCCGGAAAATAAAAGCCGGTCAAGAGATCGTCGACGTAGACCAGTGGAAAGAGTTCCTTGATCTGGCCGGGTGAGATCTCTTCGTTCTCGACGCCGAAAATGCGCGCCATCGCACAGCCGCGGCGCATCTCCTCGGCTTTCTCGGCCGTCGCCGCGAGTTGGATGGAGCCGCACTTGATGAACCCGGTCGCCTGACCGGTTTCCGCTTCCAAATCCTCGTAGAGCTTGAGCGAATACTGCGCCAGCCGGGTCTGACTCTCACTGTCCCGCAGCGTGGTGACGAGTCCGGCGGCGTGCCAGGTCGTGCCCGAACTCACCTGCTTGCGCTCGAGCACGATCACGTCGGTCCAGCCGAGCTTGGCGAGATGGTAGGCCGTCGAACAGCCAATGACGCCGCCACCGACGACGACGGCACGGGCGTGGGCCGGGACGCTGCTCGTGTTCATTGCAACCCTTAGCTCTGGTGACGGTGAATCATTTTACGATACGGCTGCGGCATATCTACTTTTCGTTGATTCGACCTTGTTCCCAGTCAGGCACCGATCCAATACACGGCCGTATAACGATCGAAAAGCAAATGCGTCACCCGCCCATCCTTCTGCGCTGCGTAGAGGGTTGTATTCGGTGCGCGCACAATGCGATTTTTCCGACGCATGCGACCGATACGGGCCAGCTCGAAAAGCTTCTCGTATATGAGATTACTGCGTGTGATTGCTTATGGTAGGACTAGCTGGCGCGCATTGTAAGCGCAGCTTAAGTCCACCAGCTGGAGCCGGATGACTGGACCGGAAATCTTCCGTTGCAAGTCATCGTCTTCGACACCGCCCGATACGAGTGACACCGGAAACGGGTGCGTTCTGCCGTGAGAATGCGGAGCCATCACCGCCACCGAGATGTGCCGGCTCCGGCAGGTCGCCCTACCGGAGCCGGTGTGAAACCATCTATCTTCGATAGACGTAAAGCGTGATCGTTGACTAACGTCCTTCCGTCAACCGGTTCACGTCATGGGTTCGCTTAATGGTCTTGAATTCGACGCGCGGATAGCTCAAACCGCGGCACGGAATAATCGTTGCACGCCAGTTCTGCAGGTTCACCACCTGGATCCCCTGAAACGCGCTCATCCGCGTGCCCTCCGGCGTTTCGCCAGCCCCGGCTTTATCCTTGGCTTTGAACCAGGGATCTTCGGTCCAGACTTTCGGGATCTTCCACACCTTCCACAACTTGCCGCCTACGTCGTACGCTTCTGAATAGTAAGGCGTACCACTCATCGCGCTAGTCATCACGATCTTGCTCGAATAGGGATGGCCCGGCGCCAAATGCGGAATGCCCTTGATGACATCCATTTCCATCAAGGCGTAATCGTCCACCTCCTGCCAGCCGTCCGGACCACCAAAGTGCGTGTTGAGGTCCCGCGACCTCGAGATTGACAGCGTCTTGACCGTGCCCAGGAACACCCAGTCCCACTCGACGGGGCGGCCCGCAAACCCGTAAAAGTCTTCAAGCGTATCCTCTGTTCCCAACAAGACATCCGATTTAACCTCAACCGATATGCGGCGCACGCGGCGCAAGCTCGGAATGTAGGCCCAGGAATGATCAGCTTTATGGGGATCCATGTAGCGCAGAATGAGGAAAGCCGTACCGGCGATATCGAACGGTGAGGTGAAACCCGTGTATTCCCGGAACTCCGTGTTATCGGCCCAGCGGCCGGGGATCCGGTAGCCGGTATCGGCCCGGTGTGCTAGACCATTCATGATCACTTTTTGGTACGGGCCGTACATAACGCGGCTGAACTTGCCGCCGCCACCATAGTACTTGCCGGTCCAACGCTTCATGAGTTCATGGTCGTCGTGCGTGCCGCCGCGTTCGACCCAGACCCATTCCACTTCCTCGATGCGCAGGCCATCGTGCTGCCAGCGCCAGTTGTAATTCCAAATCGCCTTATAGCCATCTTCCGTACTGCCGGGCGTAAACTTCGTCCGATCGAAGGGGCGTCCCGCGGTGTAATTCTGAAGACCACCTTTATCATCCAGCGTGGCCTGGCCCGCGAATTTCTCCGTCGCGTCCTTATAGGCCTGCGGTGGGGTGAGATCGCCCGGATCCTTGATCCGGTACTCCATGCCTTCGAAACAGAAACCGGCCTGGATCCAGCCCGGTGGGACGAACGGCTTCAGCTCTTCGCAGTCTTCGTAGTGAATCAGATCGCCGTCGACGAATTGGAAATTGGCGTCTTGATTGGCTTTAAGCCATCCTTCGAATTCTTCGACACCAGCTGCTCTAGCCCGCTCTGAATGCACGCTTGCAATGAGGACACTACAAAAGGCGAGCGCGGCTAACCGATTAAATAGGTTCATTGAATTCCCTCCATCAGGACGCGAATCGCGACCATAACATCGAATTATAAACAAATTAGTTAAGATGGAAGGACTTTTATTTTGTCCATTTTTAAGAATTTTCCGGAACGCTACCGTGCCCGAAAAGGCACGGAACCGGCCCACCTCAGTCCGAATCTGGCCGCTTGAATCCGGGTCCCACGAGTGAAACTCTATGAATTCATTTGGTTTACGAGCTTCGATAATTCCCGTGGCAATTGGATCCTGGCACGTCGACGATTATGATCCTAAATTGCTTGTCGTGAAATTTATGTGAAATCCGACAGGCACCTGCGGAACCTTTACCTGCGCGAAGCATGACCGATAAGAGGAAATAATATGCACTACGTACTGGGTGTCGATATCGGCGGCACCTTCACCGATTTCTCCCTGCTCGACAAAGACGGTCACATTGCGCTGTGGAAAGAGGCGACGACGCCTAAAGATCCCGCAGAAGCGATCCAGCGGGGGATTCGCGCTCTGGCCGAACAGGCCGAGATGAGCCTCGACAAATTCCTCGATCGCCTCGATTTGTTCGTCCACGGTTCGACCATTGCGACCAATACGGTAATCCAACGTAACGGACCTAAGACCGCACTGTTATGCACCGAGGGATTCCGCGACGTCATTCACTTTCGCGATGGCTTCAAACCCGACCGCTACAACATCCAACTGCAACCGCCGGAAGATTTCATTCCGCGCTACCTGCGCATTCCGATCAAGGAGCGCGTGAACTACACCGGTGAGGTCGTAGCACCGCTCGAGGAAGATTCGGTGCATGCCGCCGCCGTGAAGCTCAAAAATGCTGGTGTCGAATCCGTGGCAGTCGCCTTTTTGTGGTCGATCATGAACGCCGATCACGAGCGGCGCGTTAAAGCGATCATCGAAGAGAAACTGCCGGGCGTGCCGGTGGTGTTGAGTTCCGATGTGCTGCCGATGATCCGCGAATGGGAGCGCACGACCTGCACGGTGTTGAGCGCGTATGTGATCCCGGGCATTGCACGCTACATGGTGGAACTCGAAGAGTTCCTGCACGGTAACGGTTTTCGTCATCCGCTCTTGATCATGCAGCTCAATGGCGGCAGCTCGACGGTCAACAAGATTCTGCATCGGCCGATTTACACGCTGGCCTCCGGTCCGGCGGCGGCACCCATAGCCGGGCTCCATTGTTCCCAACGAGTCGGGATGGAGAATGTGATCACGATCGACATGGGCGGTACCAGTTTCGATGTCTCGATGGTTACCGACGGCACGCCGACTTTGACGCGCGAGCTTCGCGTGCACGACCTGCCGGTCGGCGTCGCCGCGGTCGACGTGCATTCCGTAGGCGCCGGCGGCGGCAGCATCGCCTGGATTGACAAGGGCGGCGCACTGCAGGTCGGTCCGCAGAGCGCGGGCGCCGAACCGGGACCGGTGTGTTACGCTCAGGGCGGCACCGATCCAACATGCACCGATGCGAACGTCGTCCTGGGTTATATCAATCCGGATTATTTTCTCGGCGGGCGGCGCGAGATTAATGTTGAGCTCTCCGAACGTGCGATTGAGAACCTTATTGCAAAGCCGCTCGATCTGACGGTGCCCGAAGCGGCGCACGGCATATTCCGGATCATCAACAACAACATGGTGGATGCGATCCGCGTGGTCTCGATCGAGCGTGGAATCGATCCACGACATTACTCGCTCGTGGTCGGGGGCGGGGCGGGCGCTATCCACGCCGGCATGCTCGGCCGCACGCTCGGCATGAAAACTGCGATTATTCCGCGCTACAGTGGCGTGTTCTGCTCCGTCGGCATGATCGTCAGCGACGTACGTCATGATTACATGCAGGCCTTCGCGACCAACACCAAGCGCTTCGATCTGGAAGGCGCGAATAAAGTCATCGCCGATCTGGAACGCAAGGCGCTCGACGATATGATCGAGGAGGGTTTTCCCGAGGGCGAGGTAACCCTCACGCGCTTCGCGGATGCCAAGTATCCGGCGCAGATCCACGAGCTGACGGTTCCGCTCAAGGCCGACGGGCCGTTGACCGAGGCGCATATCGATGAAATGGCCGAAGCCTTCCACGACCTACACGAACGCATGTTCAGTTACAGCGTGCGCGAGAGTTCGGTCGACTTCTTCCACTGGCGCGTGATCGCGCACCGGGCCGTGCAGTCGCCGCAAACCCCCGAGCTGCCGGTGACCGGCGAACCCGTCACCACGGTCCAGAAAGGGACGCGTCGGGTCTATTTCGGCGATATCGACGACTATCGCGACACCAAAATTTACGACGGAGATCGGCTCAAACGCGGTATGATGATCACCGGTCCCGCCGTCGTGGAGCAGCAGAACACGACCATCGTGGTCTTTCCGGGCCAGAAGCTTAAAGTGAATGAGTACGGTGATTTCGTCCTAGAGCTTTGAAATGGGGCGTAGAGAGTAAACAGGAGGATTCCTGATGAGTACTGTACAACCAGTTAAGGATTTCGATTCCCAGCACGACAAGATCCCGCTGCTGGCCGATGAAAACATCGACCCGATCACGTTTTCCGTGATTTTGAACCGCTTCAAAACCATTGCGAGGGAGATGACCTTGACCTTGGAGTACACGGCATGGACGTCGATCCTGGCGCTGGCGCGCGACTTCTCCTGTGCCATCTACGACGCCAAGGCGCGACAGGTGTGCATGATGGATGCACTGCCCATCCATACCAATTCGCTGCACGTGATTCTGCACTCCATGGTCAATGCCTTCGAGGGCAAGGTCTACGACGGCGACGTCATCGTCAGCAACGACCCGTACAGCGGTAACACTCACGTCGGCGATTTCGTCACCGCCTGCCCCGTGTTCTACAAGGGCGAACACCTGTTCTGGGCCGTGACCAAGGGGCACCAGCTCGACTGCGGCGCCTACGAGGCAACCAGCGTCGCGCCGAGCGCCAAGAACGTGTGGCAGGAAGCGCTGCAACTGCCGCCGATCAAGTTCTACGAAAAAGGCGAGCCGCGTACCGATGTGATCAACATGTATCTCGCCAACGTGCGTTATCGCGACCTGCTGTACGGCGATCTGATGGCGCAGCTCGGCTCCATCTGGACCGGCAAGCGGCGGATGGTGGAACTCGTCGATGAATACGGTCCCGAAGAGCTGACCCATTACATCGACGCGATTCTCGACTACGCCGACCGGCGCACCAGCGAAGAGATCCACAACATACCCGACGGCAGCTATTTCGCGGAATCGTGGATCGACTCCGACGGCATGGGCAACACCAACCTCAAGGTGTGCGCCGAAGTCAAAGTCCAAGGCGATCATATTCACGTCGATTTTGCGGGCAGCTCGCCCCAGGGCGCGGGCGGCACCAACGGCACGCAGGGCGTGATGGAGGCCTCGGCCGGAATCCCGGTGCTGTGCGCCATCGATCCCAACATTCCGCATAACGAAGGCTGCTTGAGACATATCAGTTGCGACGCCCCGGAAGGCTCGATCGTTAAAGCCAAATACCCGGCGGCAACCGCCATGGCGACGCTGTGTCCTGCCGCTCAGGAACAGGAGGTCGTGTGGAAAGCGCTGGCGCAGGCAGTTCCGGAACGATCGTCCGCGGGTTACGGCGGATTCCACTGCGTCCCTTCAATCTCGGGCGTCGACGAGCGCGGCGACGAACCGGTGGACTGGGCTGCGATGTTCTTCAACGGGGGCTCCGGCGGCGGCGCTTCGAAAAATGCCGACGGCTGGCCCTTGATCATGCTTTCGTCTGGTCTCGGCGGCCTCAAGATCCTGAGCACCGAGATGAGCGAACTGCTCTACCCGCTCATGATCGATAAGCATGAAATCGAGACCGATTCCATGGGTCATGGCAACACCATGGGGGGTGCCGGCATCAATATCGTCGTGCGGCCTTATGGCACGCCCATGGATTGCCATGTGACGGGCGACGGCGCGTCGAACCCGCCCTTTGGTTTGTTCGGGGGCACGCCCGGCATCGGCGGCGGCAACTACCGCGAAAATCTGGCAGCCGGGCACCGCGATTACTGCTCGAGCAAGGGCTACATGAAAATCGAGCCCGGTGAGGTCTGGGTGGGTGTCTCGTCCGGCGGTGGCGGTTACGGTGACCCGCTAGCTCGCCCGGCGGAAAAAGTGTGTGAACACGTGCGCGACGAGATCATCAGCTTCAAGACGGCTCGGGACAACTACGGCGTCGTAATGGATCCGGAGACCTTCCAGCTGGACGAGATCGCCACTGCAAAGCTTCGCGCCAAGATCACAGCCACAAGAGGCGAGGTACCGATGCTGCAACCGACCGAAGCCGGCGCCGCTACGTGGCTCAAAGAAAATATGCGCGAGGGCGACAGCTACCTGCTCGACCCGCAATAGTCGGGCAAGTCCGGATCTTTGGGGTCAGGTCGTTCATTGCCGTATGGTTGCGGCAATGAACGACCTGACCCCCTCACCTACATATCAAACGCTTCCGCAAGTTCGACCGAACCGCCCGCGCCAAGAATAGGGCACCCTTGCGCTTTTGTAACCGCGTCATCGACATCCGAAGCTTCGATTAAGCTAAAGCCACTGACAGGATTGGAACCCCCGTTATCAACAACCGAACCGTTGCTCTGCACTGTCGATGACTTGCCGACCGGATTGCCACCATCGACAACGGCACTACCCAGCGATCCAAACCACTGCCCCCAGGCGTCCATTACTTTTGCTTGATCTTCCTTCGTTTCTGGAACGCTGCCGCCGTGATACACAAATAGATATTTCGACATTTTTCGGATCTCCGATTTAACGAGTTGGAATGACTGTCGGCCCGGCCGTTGTAAGGCAGCCTCCAGGCTTCTGCCGGGTTGACGCCTTACCGTTGCAAAGGCCAATCAAACTAGAGACTATCATCAGCAGAACCCCCTGACAGTGGGTAAAGTGCTGATAAATAGCACTGCTAAATGTGTAGAGTGCACAATGAGGCCAATGTCCGATTATCATACCAAGGCCCTCAATGAAGCACTGCGGAAGCTCAGCCGCAACCCACTCCTGCCGGTCGCCGTCAGGCATCTAGCTGATAATTCCGCGGCCATCAATGCCGAACAAAGCGAAGCAATCCTAGCCGCGATACCGGCATTCTCTGAATCCAGGAACCCCGACGACGTGCCTGATCTCGCTCGGCATACGAGTGAAATGCTACATTTGCTTGGCGGCGGTCCTGTAGATACCTTCGATTTCGTGCGCGAGCATGCCTGGCGGCTCGCTGAGCACCGTTTTTCATTGGAGGCGACGCTGCACGCGTACCGCTGCAGTCACAAGGTCTTTTCGCGCTGGGTCCGTGAGGCGATACTGGCGTTGGTATCGTCCCCGAAAGAAGCGCAGCAACTTGCCGCTGCTACTTTGGATTTCACGGTCGAATATACCGATGCGATCACTTCGATCGCTGCGGGCGCCTATTTGTCCCAAACGCGTTTGCTCGCCGATGTCGCTGGGGACCGGCGCGCGGAGTTGCTCACCATTTTGCTCGATGGCTACGATGAGTCGGACGGGCGCGTGGCGAAGGTATTACGCGACGCCGGCTATCTCGACAAACGCCAGTCGTTTTGTGTGGCAATGGTGCAGCCTGTAGATCCTTCAGAAATGATCAATCTTGATCGCGCACGTCGATTGGTCGATTCAATCGATAAGATTTTGCAGAGATCACCGTCGCGTCGCCTCATCGATTTACGTCACGACAAGGTCGCCATCGTATTTTCTGATACCTGCCGACTGTCCGGTTGGACGGCGCCGCACACAGCGCTCGGCAGACGGGTAAGGTCTGGGCTATCGATGGTCGGCAACGCGGTCTTAATCGGCCTCAGCAATGACGTGCCATCAACTTCGCAGATTCCGACGGCCTATAGAGAGGCACTGCTCGCCCTCGAACTCGCCGAGGTAACTCACCGGGTCGTACATATCTCCGAAGTACCGGCGCGGCGTCTGATGTTACATTTGGCTGGCGATGAATTGCAGCGAGTATTGCCGGCTTGGACGCGTGAGTTCTTTCTGGCTGATGACAAGCTTGGCGGCTCTCTGGTCGCGACCTTACGCGCATACGCGAACGCGGATATGAATGTATTGAAAGCCGCGCAGAGGCTGTCGGTGCACCCCAATACGATCTATTCGCGGTTGCAAAAAATCCTCAGTATCACGGGTTTGCAGGCACGGTCTTATCACGCATTGACGGAGTTGCTCATTGTTGCCGATTGCAGGCGTCGTTCGCTCGAATAATAATTGCGGCTGATGCGGGAATCGTTTAGCGATCCGAATTCGGGCGAACCAGGGTAGCGAGGCGCTTCATCGTAAATGGGTAAGCTATCTCCTCTTTACCGAGCGTATAAGCCTGACCACTACAGGCAGGACAGATTGGCTTGTTCGGCCAGCACGGAGACTTCGTCCAGACCGAGTTCGCGGCGCACGATGTTCGCGCCGCGAACCAGTGAGACCATCTTGTAGAACGCGTGCTTGCGGCTGAGCCCCTGGCGGCCGAAGCCGCAGTCGCTGCTCAGGATCAAGCGCCCGGCGTCGATGAGTTCGAGCACCCTGCGGATGTCATCGGCGACTTCTTCCGGCGTCTCGACCTGCAGGCTGCGGTGCGAGATTGAGAACGGCGGTGACAAATTAGTCCACGGAAGCGGCGGGATTTCCCAGCCGCGGGCGGAGTAAAACTCTGCCACCTGTAGCCTTCGATCTTTTTTGAGATGGAAGGCGGGAGGATGTACACCGTGGACCTATATCTGCGCGTTCGGCTGGCCTGCCATGTTGATGGTCTGAGCCAGCGAGAGGCGGCAAGTCGGTTTGGCATTGCGCGCGAGACGGTGAGGAAGATGCTGCGGCATTCGGAACCGCCGGGATATCGGCGACGCCAGCCACCGAAACGCCCGAAACTGGCCCCCTTCACGGATATCATCGACCGTATTCTGGAGGAGGACCGAACGGTTCACCGTAAGCAGCACCACACGGCGAAGCGTATATTCGAGCGCCTTCGCGACGAACATGGCTTCACGGGCAAAGAGACCATCGTGAAGGATTACGTTCGGGAACGGCGCCTTCGTCGGCGTGAGATGTTTGTGCCGTTGTCACATCCTCCGGGCCATGCTCAAGCGGACTTTGGCGAGGCGGATGCGATCATCGCCGGCGTCAAGTATCGGGCGCATTTTTTCGTCATGACACTTCCCCACAGCGATGCCTGCTTCGTTGCGGCCTACCCGTCAGCGACGACGGAGGCCTGGCTGGACGGGCACAACAGAACCTTCGCCTTCTTCGGCGGTGTTCCCCGATCGATTCTCTACGACAACGACAAGTGCCTGGTGTCGCGCATCTTGCCGGATGGCACGCGACAACGAACGCGAGCGTTCAGCGGACTGCAGTCCCATTACCTCTTCGAGGACCGTTACGGCCGTCCCGGCAAGGGCAACGACAAAGGCAATGTTGAGGGGGTGGTTGGCTACGCCCGACGGAACTTCATGACGCCGCTTCCCCGGTTCGCGAGCTGGGACGCCTTCAACGCTTACCTGGAGGAACAATGCCGCAAACGGCAAGACGACGTCCTGCGCGGCCACCGCGAGAGCATCGGCGAACGGTTTGTGCGTGACCGCGAAGCGTTGAAGAGGCCACTGCCGGCACCGTTCGACGCGTGCGACAAGCAGGGCACGCGGGTCAACTCGCTGTCCCTGGTGCGCTACCGGACGAATGACTATTCCGTGCCCGTCGCCTACGGCCATCAGGAAGTCTGGATCCGTGGCTATGTCCACGAGGTGGTTATCGGTTGCGGCGCCGGGATCATTGCCCGACACCCCCGTTCCTACGACCGGGAAGATATGGTCTTCGATCCGATCCACTACCTGCCTTTGCTGGAGCACAAGATCGGTGCCCTGGATCAGGCCGCGCCGCTAGCCGGATGGGAACTGCCTGATGCCTTCCCAACCCTGCGCCGTCTCCTGGAGGCGCGCATGGGCAAGGCCGGCAAGCGGGAATACGTCCAGGTCCTTCGGCTTCTGGAGACCTTCGATCTCGAGGTGCTTCACGGCGCGGTGAAGGACGCCCTGCGCCTGGGCGCGATCGGCTACGACGCCGTCAAACACCTTGTGCTGTGCCGTATCGAGCGACGCCCGCCCAAACTCGACCTGGATATCTATCCCTACCTGCCTCGGGCCAACGTGGCGACCACGGCCGCCGCCAGTTATATGAGCTTGTTGGGTGGAGGCGCGTCATGACCGATACGCCGCAAGTGTTGCTGGCCCATCACCTCAAGACCCTGAAACTGCCGACGTTCCTGCGCGAATACGACAAGCTGGCCCGCCAATGCGCCACCGAGGGCGCCGACCCTGTGCGGTATCTTGTCCGTCTGACCGAGTTGGAACTGATCGACCGTGAGCGCCGCATGGTCGAGCGGCGGAGCAGACAGGCCAGGTTCCCCGCCGTCAAAAGCCTCGACAGCTTCGACTTCAAGGCCATCGCCTCGCTCAACAAGATGCTGGTTCTGGAGTTGGCGCGATGCGAATACGTAGAGCGTCGTGAGAATATCATCGCGCTCGGCAACAGCGGAACCGGCAAGACCCATATCGCCCTCGGTCTCGGTCTGGCGGCCTGCCAAAAGGGGCTCTCCGTCGGCTTCATCACGGCCGCCGCCCTGGTTCATGAACTGATGGAGGCCAGGGATGAAAAACGCCTGTTGCGCCTGCAGAAGCAACTGGCAAAGTATCACCTTCTGATCATCGACGAACTCGGCTTCGTGCCGCTCTCGAAGACCGGCGCCGAGCTGCTGTTCGAAGTCTTCAGCCAGCGCTACGAGCGGGGCTCGATCATGGTGACCTCCAACTTGCCGTTCGATGAGTGGACGGAGATATTCGGCTCGGAACGTCTGACCGGGGCTTTGCTGGACCGCCTGACCCACCCTGTCCATATCCTGGCAATGAACGGCGAGAGCTATCGTCTCAACCAAAGCCAAAAACGGCGGAAATCCCCAAATACGCCTGCTTGACCACCGAACTCAAGGTTGACCCGGTGGGTCCACAGGAACCTCCCACGCTGCTTCGCTCCGCGTAACGCAAGCGCTACACGAAGCAGCGCGGGTCCCTCCTATGGACTACCGGGACAACCCCCCAACACTGCGTACCGCATAACGTTAAGTGGACTAGTTTTGCTCCGCCCGGGTGGACTAATTTTGCTCCGCCGTTGACACGCTGGAGGACGTTGTGCAAAAAAAGTGGTGAAGCCGGCACAGCGGCGCGCTGTCGTCGGCTATTTGCAGCAAAGGTATTCAATGAGCCAACGTCGAGCCTGTCGATTAGTGAAGTTCAGCCGCAAGTCAGCCGCTTATCAAGCGAAGCCTCGTAATGATCAACCGCTGAGTGATCGACTCAAGACGCTCGGTGAACAGTATCCGCGTTACGGCCACCTGATGCTGCACGCAATGCTTAAATCTGAAGGCTTGGTCGTGAACCGCAAGCGGACCTACCGGCTCTACAAGGCGTTGGGCATGCAGGTGCGCACAAAGCGGCGCAAGAAGCTCGCCCGACCCCGGATACCGATGGCTGTGCCGACACAGCTCAACGAACGCTGGTCACTGGACTTCGTGCACGATCAACTCACGGACGGCAGGCGGATCCGTATCCTAAACATCGTGGATGATTATTCGCGAACCTGCGTCGGCCAACCCGTCGATACTTCGATCTCCGGTTTGCGCGTCGCTCGCTGCTTGGATGAGCTTGCAAATAGTCGAGGGCTGCCAGCATCCATTGGCATGCACAACGGCCCAGAACTCACTAGCAAGGCGATGTTCTTTTGGTCGCAACGAGCCGCTGTAAAACTTCACTTCATCCAGCCGGGCAAGCCAACGCAGAACGCGTTCGTTGAAAGCTTCAACGCCAGACTACGTGACAGCTGCCTCAACCAACACTGGTTCAAAGACCTGACCGCAGCGCGACGCATCATTTACGCCTGGAAGCATCACTACAACCACGAAAGACCACACAGCTCGCTCGATTATCAGGCACCTGCTGTGTTCGAAATCAAAGCCGCCTGATACGATGTCTTATCTCCTGGAATCTGGCAACCCAGCGGGGAGAAGATCATGCCGTATCCCGGTCCGACGCCGCATTGACGTTGGGGTTCCAAGTTTGGTCACACGTATGTACGGCACACTAAGGCATTTCCTATGAGACTAAAGTCTGCCCAGATAAAGAAGTTCAAACGATTCGTCGATCTCACGATTCACAACCTGCCATCCGACGCGAAGCTCATTGTTCTCTTGGGGCCGAACGGTTGCGGCAAGTCGTCGCTGTTCGACGCATTCCAAAGGCAGCTCAAGGTGGATCAGTTCTTCGGAATGAGCGCCGAATTCATGAGGTACTACCGGCGCACGACATCGGAGGCCGTTACAGAGGATGACGAAGTAGCCTTGGAATTCCATGGCCCCTACCCCACCTCCGAGGTGGATCTAAAGAAGAGTATCTACATTCGTTCTGCGTACAGGCATGACCCATCCTTCCAAAACAGGCCGATCCAACAGGTACCGGATGTCCTAGACAGACACGCAGTCCGGCGGCTGATCGACACGGATCGGACTGTAGAGAACAACTATCATAGGATCATCTGGCGTCTCCTGAGCAAGGTCACGACACCTGGGTTGAAGACCGACGACATCATTAAGGATGTAATCGGTGATCTCCAAAAGTCTATGAAGCGCATATTTGGAGACATTCGGCTCGACACACTCGTTTCGGCCCAGGACACCGGCACGTTCACATTCACCAAGCGGAAGTCGCGGAACTTCCTTTACGAAAACTTATCCGCCGGAGAAAAGGCGGCTTTCGATCTGCTGCTAGATGTCGTCGTGAACAAGGCTGCGTTCAACGATTCTCTTTATTGCATTGACGAACCAGAGGCACACCTAAGCACGAAACTACAAGGCAAGCTCCTGAAGGAGTTGTACCGTCTAGTACCGGGCAACTCCCAGCTTTGGCTCGCCACTCACTCCATCGGAATGGTGAGGACGGCTCAGGGAATGCGCGCTGTGCACCTGAAACATGTTGTTTTTCTGGACATGGGCTTTCGTCCGAACGGTGAGCAGCGGGACTACGATAAACCGCAGACCATAGAACCAGCGAATCCGGATCACGATTTCTGGTCGCGGCACTATACTGTGGCCTTGGACGACATAGCGGCACTTCTGGCCCCCGACCACATTGTCCTCTGCGAAGGTTCCTCCGAAGAGGATGATCCAGCGCTTGACGAGTCCTGCTACAACAAGATCTTCGCGCAGGAATTTCCGACAACCCGTTTCGTCTCTGTCGGCTCTGCGACGGAGGTGGAGAAGCGCATGGGCGACCTCCTTCCTTTCCTGAAGAAGATTGTCAGCGCCGCGTCAATTGTGCGATTTCGGGATCGGGACGCCTTAACGCCAGAGGAGATCGAGGACAAGCATGCCGGTGACGTTCGCGTCATGTCCGAATACAGGAACATCGAATCGATGCTGCTCTCCGACGGCGTACTGTCGAGACTCTGCAACAGTCTTGGCAGGCCTGACTGCTTCGACGCGATCCGAACAGCCCGAGATAACGCTCTGGCTCCTGCCGGTGTCCAGCACGCATCTGACGACCTCAAGCCCGCCGCCCAAGCGGTCCATCACGCAGCAAGTGACGAATTGCAGCTACCACGCGCTGGTGAAACAAAGCACGGGTTCATGCGCGATGTCCTCGCACCTCT